>CAVROB010000017.1:0-196429 GCA_963722725.1 uncultured Acidobacteriota bacterium | reverse complement strand
TCATGTTGTTGCAAACACAGCAGAATGGTCCAAGAAGGAATCCCCGCTCATCTTGGCATCACGCTTGCCTTAACACAATGCGTCACACCAAGTATTCAGCGGAGGCGTTGAAGACTTCGAGAGACAAATTCAGTTTAGGTTCCACTGCAAGGAACCCCAAGGAGGATGTCATGAAACGCAACCTTATCACGATCCTGTCGCTGGTGGTCATGTCCCTGATGCTCAACGCCACCGGTGCTTACGCTCAGTCTTACGCGAAGGCCGATGTGCCATTCGCCTTCAACGTAGGCGCGGCGCAACTGCCAGCCGGAACCTACGAAATCAAGGCCCTAAGCCAAGGTGGAAACCAGATCATGATCCAAAACAGCAAGACCAACGCATCAGCGGTTTCGATCGCTCGGCGCGACGGTTCGCGTAATACGGAGAGCAAGCTGGTCTTCGACCGCATCGGTAACCAGTATTTTCTGAGCGAGGTCTGGAAGGACTCGGGCGCAGGCATAATCGTCCCGACCTCCAAGCACGAACAGGAACTTAAGAAGGAACTGCAACTCGCCAGGGACGCCTCGAGCAACTACGACAAAGTCGCCGTCGCTCTTAAGTGAAAGCGATCCGACTCAAGCCACGAAGCCGGAGCCGAGCGCTCCGGCTTTCGCTTGTTCGGTACGGAAATCGATCATAGCCAGCGGACATTGAGCGGGTAGATCCAGTGGGTGCCGATGTCGCGGGCAAAAATCGGGGAGCCATCGGGCGCGACACACCTCGCCCATGCCGCTCCGATGGGGCCGAGAACTTCATAGCCAATCTGCGGCAGCGATTTTAGAAAACTGCCGAGAATTGCTATCGGCAGCCTTCCCCCCTGACTCTCCGCGGACGTGCTTTCCCTCTTTTATTCGAATGATTCCTCAGAACTATGCGTCTGCCGACTCCTCGCAGACGTACGCGCGAGCCGTATGGCCTAAGCCTTCTCCCGCCGTCCTGCGCCTGACTTTGCCGTAGGCGTCTGCGCGGTCCCCCGGTTCTCTTGCGTGAAGTTTCTAGGTGTGTGTTCCCGCCTATGCCGGACCGAACAAGAGCTCGCGGTATCGCGCTTGTTCCGCCCAACTCGCGTAATCCTATTGACTTACTGAACGGGTGGAGATATCGTTCCCGTCCAATGGCGTGCACCCAGCACGGAGAGGGACTTATCCGTATTAATGTCCAACCAGATTAATGTCCAACCAGGTTACCCAGCTTCTGAAGAAGTGGAGAGACGGCGACCAGAGCGCATTGAATGATCTTGTGCCGCTGGTTTACGGGGAGCTTCGCCGGCTGGCTCATCACTATCTGCGGTCGGAACGTGCGGACCACACTCTCCAGAGCACGGCTCTGGTTCATGAAGCCTACCTCCGGCTTATGAACCAGGAGCCCACTGATTTGCAGAATCACGCCCATTTCATGGCCGTGGCTTCGGGGTTGATGCGGCAAATCCTGGTGGACTTCGCCCGTAGCCGGGCTGCCGCGAAACGCAATTACGGATACACGCTGCATTTGGATGAGGCGGTTGCACTGCCGCAGTCGAGGATGTGGATGTGGTCTTGCTTGACGACGCACTTCGCCGGCTTTCGCAATTGAGCGACCGGCAGAGCCGGATCGTGGAATTGCGCTTTTTTGGCGGGCTGTCGATTGCGGAGACAGCGGAAGTATTGAACATTTCATCGGCGACGGCGGAGCGGGACTGGACGGTCGCCCGTGCCTGGTCGCATCGCGAGATCCGCGGGAGTACTCACGCGTGACTCCGGAGCGTTGGCGGTCGGTCTCAGACGAATTAGACAAAGCGCTGCGCATGCAGTCGAGTGAGCGAGCTCCATATCTCGCACGGCTGGCCGTGGTTGACCCGGAGCTGCACCGCGAAGTGGAATCTTTGCTCGCCTCCCATCAAAAGGCTACCGCCGAGTTTTTGAAATCCCCTATAGCTGTGAGCTTCTCTGATCCTGAGTCATCTCGGCCTTCCGCCACCATGCTTAACCGGCGTATTGGTTCGTATCAGATCGTGGAGTTGATCGGCACGGGAGGAATGGGAGAAGTGTATCGCGCTTTCCGCGCCGACGATGAGTACCGTAAGCAAGTTGCGCTAAAAGTGGTGCGTGCGGGAGAGGGTTCCGGCTTCGTCATCAGCCGCTTCAAAAACGAGCGCCAGATTCTGGCCAGCCTCGATCATCCTAACATTGCTCGTCTCCTCGACGGCGGGACCACAGACGACGGGGCACCGTATTTTGTGATCGAGCTGATCGAGGGCGAATCCATTGACCGTTATTGCGACCATCACAAACTGGGGACAAACGATCGCCTGAAGCTATTTCTGCAGGTCTGCTCGGCGGTGCAGTTTGCCCATCAGCGGCTGATCGTTCATCGCGATATCAAGCCCAGCAACATCCTGGTAACAGCGGAGGGCACACCCAAATTGCTGGATTTCGGTATCGCCAAGATTTTAGAGGCAGATGCGATCGACGAGATTCAGCCCACGTTGACCGTGTTTCGTATGTTGACTCCAGGCTATGCAAGTCCGGAGCAAATTAAGGGCGAGACCATCACGACCGCGAGCGACGTTTACTCCCTGGGTGTGGCTTTATACGAATTGCTGACCGGACGCAGCCTGTATCGCGTGACGAGCCGCTCGCCTCGGGAACTGGCTCAAGCGGTTTGTGAATTCGAACCTGAAAAGCCGAGTACGGCGGTCCTAAAGAGGCCAGCGGAGCGACGCGAGGCAAACGCCGATTCCGAGAATCGTGCTTCGCACTCCGGCGCGCCCCAAAAACTCGGCCGGCGCTTACGAGGCGATCTAGACAACATCGTTCTCATGGCGCTGCGTAAGGAGCCGCAGCGCCGCTATGCTTCGGTCGAACAATTTGCCAGTGACATTCGCCGCCATTTGGAGAACCTGCCGGTTATCGCTCGCAAAGATACGGCTCGTTATCGGGCAGTGAACCTGAAGCGTTTTCAAGCCGGAGTCGGTGACCCAGCAGCCTCCCATCTGAGCTGTAGTCCGTTCTGATCGACTCAATCCCTCTCCCGTCTAGATCGCCACATGTCCTGACCGGGCCGCGCAAGCCAGCCCGTTCGCGGTCGGAGAGACGGCGGGTGCCCATGACTACGTTGCCGACTTGAGCAAGGAGTGGATGGTTGAGATTGAGGTTTGTGACCAGTCCCAGCGCGCTGGCTCCGAACAGGAGTTGTCTGCGATCCATAACTCCACTCCTCAAAACACTCCGCCAAGATTGCTCTCGGGTGTCAGCGCTGTCAAGCTATTTTGGAACGGGCTACGCATCCTGTTCGTATTTCATAAAGAAACAAGGAGGTAGGTCCGCCACACGAAGTTCTCGAAACAAGGGTAACCGTTACGGAAGGGCCATGGACAGGTTCTGAATAATCTGAGATTCTGACCATGCATCAAGAGCGGCCCGCACATGCTGCGGTGCCCACCAGATGAGGACAGTTCACCGTTCCACATTGGTTGCCCACTAGGGCGGATGCGGCGACTACGGTCGCAAAATCCAAACACGGGAGAACAACATGTCTGTCAGCGTCATCAGTGTCGCTGAAGCCTATCGTCTGTATCCACCGAAGCTACGAAAGCAGAAGACGGCGAAGAAAGCCAAGTAGGAAACCCAGCCCTCTCCCAGTTTTTAGGTCGGCCACAACATGAAACTTTTCACACTACTCCCATGGCTCCGTGCCGTGGGTGCCCGGACAACCTTCAGGCACTCTTTGCCAGATTTGCCGTCTCGGGTTGCTTGTACAAGCCGATTTGCTGCAGCATCCCGAGTCGATCCCAGTTATCCCAACCTTCGACGATCTTGCCATTTGCAATCCTCGCAATGGTGATACCGCAGACGCGCAAACGTCTTCCTGATGGCGGAACGCCTAGCCCGTGGCCCGTATGCGTACCCGTGGCAACCCAGCGGACTGCCACCTTGTCATCTGCGGCGAAGATGTCCTCTACGACAACTTCGGTGTCGGGAAACGCATTACGAATGCGTTCGGCGAATTCAAGGAATCCTTCCGGCCCTTTGATTTCCTGCTCTGGCCCGTTCTGTCCGCGCAACTGAGCATCGGAAGCCAGCAGTTCGTGAATTGTTTCGTTCTTGCGTTCGCGCCAGACTTCTCTATACCAACGCCTCATGATGGAAATGTTATCTTCGACTGACATTGACGTATGCTCCTGTGGAGTGATTCTCGGGCACAATACGTTACCTCGCACCAGATTAGTACGGCAAGTCAAAACTGCTGCGCCCGCTCGAAACGATGTAACCTGCCGATCCGGCGATACGGAACACGTCGGTTGGCTGGTTCCATCCCGTCTGCACACAGAAACGTTGGTGCGAGGGGAGCCAACGACGTGAAGTCTCGGAAGGTCAATATCGAAAAAGTGCGGGCGTCCCTCAATACGACCTGCCCGAAATGCGGGAAGGTCATTACGCCCACCGAGGTGATGCAGCTTGATTTTGAGCGGATGAAGTGTCCGGCTTGCGGAGAACTATTTACACAGAGTCCTTCAGGGACGTCGAAATAATGCAATGGCTTGAGTTAAGGCCGAAAGAAAGGCGCGCACAATGCCGCCCCAGCATTTAGCCGTGAAATCTTTGCTAACGCCGCATAAAAAGGTGCTTCACCTACCACGGTAGAACCGTCTTTCATGACGCTTACGAGTGTTCCCCAGCCCGATTTAAGCAATGGAACATTGACGAACGCCGAGCAACCCCACAGGAGAGCGGCAAGCGACGCGAATACAACGCTAAGAATCGAGCACACCTTCATCATTCCCTGCTTTTCGACACAATGAAAATCTAGACCGTTCATGGTTCCGCCCCGGTTTTCGGCCTACATCGGCTTGGGAACTGGCACTGAGGCTGTTTTGGATTCAGTTTTCGCTATACGGGCGTACTCAATCGCTTGACGTACTCCCGTGCCTCTTCGTTGCTCACGGACAGGTTCGTAAACAGATATTCAAATACGAATCGAGCGTCATTGAAGATTGTTACGCATTCGTCGTCAGACTCACCATGCAGCCCTGCGCTTGCGAAAGCGTATAACTTGTCGAGAGGGTTGTGGCCTCCGGGCTTCAGATGAGCGGGAAGGATTTTAGATGCGAACTGAATCTTCTTATCAACGGAACGGCTGTTCTTGACTTCCTCCAGATGCTTGAGGTTTTCCGTTTCTGTCTGTTCATTCCTGAGAGATTCGGCAATCAGGTCGAGAATCAAGTTCACCTTGTTTTCGAGCACGCGGCGGAAATAGGCCACTGCACCAAGCCCGTGATTGTAGTTCGCATCAATCAGGGCTTTCTTATAAAGGTCTGTGTCTTCGTTTCCCAGTGCCTTTGCAAGTTTCGGGGAGGGCTCGATTGCAAGTGGGGGATACTGACCAACCTTCAAGAGAATAGTGCCCCTTTTTTCCTCCTGCCAAATGAAAAAGTAATGTGCTTCACTCTCGCCGCAGTTTCGGCAAGTGTACATAGCGAAACGGACTAGCCCCGGTGAACTGAAATACACTTCCGTTTTCCGGGTTTCCCACTGCGTGTCCTGCTCGCATTTTGAGTTGCTGCAATACATCGTCAGTCGCTCCGGCAGGACGCCATAACGTGGGTTCCCATTGCACCGGTGTTCGTCAGATGGCAGTCAGAGCCGATATAGGCGAAGACGCGATAAAGCGAGCCCCTGACCAAAATATCTTCTAGCCGCTTCGCAAGAGCAGTCGGGTTTTCGAACTTCTCTAATGCCACAGTCAACCTTCCTGGCGCTATTCTAGCCGATGTCAACGATGCCATAGCCTCCAGAATAGATCGCCGCAACCGAGCACTCCTAACACTCGGAACAGCACATCTTCGAGTTCTTTAAGGATTGGCGGGAGTTCGTGGAGCAGCAGTCTAAACTCTCGGAGACGGTTACGCAGGGTCATCGGTGCCACCTTTGCTTAAATCAAAGCGACACCGACAACAAGCCTACATCGTTTTCACCCCCAGTCAAGAGGTAACTGTAGGAAAACCTCGAAAAAATCACAGTTAATTTCATTGCGAAACCTCTTGAGCGAACCTGTACGACTGAAAACGTGCTTCTACGGGCGGAATGTCCAGTACAGAGGCATACCAGACGAAGGATGAGGGTCGAGCAGGAGGCGTTTTTCCGGGGGAAGCCCGGCCCGTATTACGTACGACATGTCCTCTAACACCTCTACGTTGCCCGCATAGTAGCTATGGTCAAGAGAGAAAAGGTCATCGCTCATGACTGATGCGTCGATAAGATCAACGCCTGTCCCGAGAGCGCGAGTGGACTGAGGCTGCCTGCCCATTGACGGTGATTGGTGAAGAAGCTTGGATAGTGCGAGAGCCCTATCGTGAGACGAAGCATAGATCGTGACACGCTCCGCAGTTGAAGGAAATGCTGACGCTAGTTGGCGGAAGATTCCCGCGTCGATATCTGGGGCGGCAAGAACAATTTGTTTGAACTTTACTATTGATGAATGATCCTGTGAAATTTGTTGGAGAGCATACATCAATGATCTGTTCCCAAGACTATGAGCTACGACGTGGATCGTTTTCGCACCCGATCTTTGTACGACAAATTGTAGAAATCTTTTTAAATGTGGAACCGCCCACAAGGCTGAGGCTTCGTCCGCGGTGTAGAGTGGGTCTCCTCTTGACGGCCAGCTATAGAGGATTGGTACGCCCTGAAATTGGAGGTCCCATGCAAGCTGGGCCGTCCTTCTTGCGGCCTCGTCGAATTTTGTGAAGTATCCGTGAATGAAGATAAGGGCTTCTTTGTTCCGAGACTCTCTGACGGCGTCAGATAATGACGAAATGAAGCCTGCTTCAGAACTCACTTTGAGGTCAAAAACCACCAAATCATGCCGGGGGTCTGCCGAGAAAAATGGGAGCGGTTCTTCTAGATGTCCGACCTTGTGTTCCGCCGGGATGCTGACTAGCAAAGTTCCAAACGTCAACGGATCATCTGTGTCGTTGCGCTCACCCCCAAAGTAGTTTGCAATGACGGGTGAGCTATTTGGCTTTCGATCGGTACCGAAAAAAACTTTTACTAGGCAATTGTGTCCGGGTGCCAGTTGACAAGGAGCAATCTCGACTGGGGTTTGCGCAGGTGGAGGCGGAGGAGGAGGCGGTGCAATTATATTCGGCCCAGCGTTTGGTATTTTCCTTATCAACCGTATCAAGTCGTTGAACAAGTTTGATTTTCTCAGCTCCTCGGGTAGTTGGAGGATCGACGATCCAAAAGCAAGGATAGCGACCACTAAGAAAGGAGCTGCAAGGGCAGCCACTTCTGTCTTCTTTAGAGCTTGAAATACTCCACCAATATATAAAGCAAAACCATGCAGCCAATGTCTAAGTTTCTCAAACATGACGCAGACGCCGTTCGCTTATTCTTGCACTAAAGCATTGCTGACATCATCGGGCCGCAACGCTCGCCGCAAGAAAGCATAATTGTTGGTCATCCAGTTTTCAAACCGTTTGATCCTTCGAACAAACTTGTCCTAGTTTTGTCCTAGTCGCACTAGTGATAACTGCCTTTATTACCTTTTGGCGTTTTTCTGCCTTCGTAGAATCTGTAACTTGCGTGTTTGCAATACGGCTATGCGTTCGATTCCGACCCGCGCCTCCAAACTTTTCACGCAATGCGATCCAACCCGAGTCCTTTTAGACACCTTTAGGGTTCCTGCGCGATCCGCTAGCACTCGGCGCGACTGACAACTCCGCCGCCAGCCCCGCCTTCCTAAAGTCCTGCCACCCTCTGCCGATGTATCCAAAAGCGGACGCTTTAGGGCGTTGCGTCAGGTACAGCCTTATGCCGATACGTGCTCTTATCATCGACGACTCCTCTGTCATGCGAAAGATCGTGGAGCGTTCACTACGCCAGGCGGGCATCGATCTAGCTCCAGTATTGGAAGCCGGAAACGGAGCGGAGGCACTGGTTGTCCTCCAGGAAAATCAGGTCGATCTGATCCTTTGTGATGTCAACATGCCGGTCATGGACGGACTGGAATTCATCAAGCAGCTTCCGGGCGTGCCCAACGCGAAAGACGTTCCCGTGGTCATGATTACCACTGAAGGCAGTGAGTCGCACGTCGTCCAAGCCTTGTCCTCGGGCGCCCGCGGCTATATTCGCAAGCCATTCACGCCGGAGCAGGTTCGGGAACATGTGGTGCCGGTTCTGGCAGGTAAATCATGAGCTCGCACAGTCCAGTGCAGGCCGCCAACCGCAACCACGAAAATTGGACTCCCCTGCTCGAAATGGCGGTGCGGGAAGTCTTCGAACTCATGCTGGGCTGCCAATTGACCGTACCGACAGAGGGCGAAGAAGCAACACCGGACTACACCGGCATGGTAGGTCTAGCGGGCCAACTGTGCGGCCTGCTCAGCATCCGCTGCCATGGGAAAGCGGCCGCGCTGATGGCCTCCAAGATGCTCGGCGTGGACCTGGACAAGGTAGGCCCCGAAGTGTCGGACGCGCTCGGCGAAGTTTGCAACATGGCGGCGGGCAACTTCAAAAACAAGATTGCCGGTCTGGCAGAGGGTTGCATGCTCTCCCCACCCACGGTGGTCACCGGCAGTGACTATACACTTCACTCTTCGTCTGACTCCCCTACCATTGAGGTCAGGCTGTTCTTTGAGGGCATGCTGATCGTGATCTCGCTTCAGATCAACAGTTAGAAAATCTGACTGACGCGAATCTCCCCTCCGCGACTTTCAGTTAGAAAGCCTGCTCTGCCTGCGAATCAGAGATTGAGTCCGTGTGTTCAATATATTTCCCGAATATATTTCACGACAGCCAAGCACGTTTTGGTATAGTTCCCCACTGTCATGCCCCTCCCCGCCACGAACCAGGCGAACCATTCTGTCTCCGCCCTATCTCCATCCCCAGCTCTCACTCGGAATCAGATTCGCGGCTTCTGGGCATCGTGGGGAGGGTGGACGCTGGACGGCATGGACTCCTTTGTTTATGCGCTTGTGTTGGTACCTTCACTGCGCGAATTGCTCCCACGCACCGGCATTCCGGCCACCAAAGGCAACGTTGGACTTTACGGAGGCTTGCTGTTCGCGCTGTTCCTGATTGGTTGGGGACTTGCGTTCCTTTGGGGTCCGATTGGAGACAAGTTTGGCCGCGTGCGCACGCTCATGCTGACCATCCTGTGGTATTCGGCATTCACTTTCTTAAGCGCGTTCGTTACCGGGGTGTGGCAACTGGCGATTCTTCGCCTGCTCGCCGGTGTGGGCATTGGCGGAGAATGGGCGATGGGCGGGACGTTCGTGGCCGAGGAGTGGCCGGAGAGTCGGCGGCGTCTAGGCGCGGGGCTGATGCACACGGGATATTACGTCGGTATATTTCTCGCCGCGCTGGCAAACTATGCCATTGGCAGCCGTTTTGGCTGGCGCCCCATGTTTATTGTCGGCGGGCTGCCGGCGCTGCTGTTGGCCTGGGTGCGACACGGGGTTAGCGAGCCTGCCGCGTGGACGAAGAAAGAAAACGTTGTCCGCGCCTGGGCAGTTTGGCGTCCTCTGGCGACGCTCTTTTCACCCCTGTGGCGCCGCCGCACCATAATCAATTCTTGTCTCATGCTGGTTTCCATCTGTGGTCTATGGGCTGGAACTGTGTATGTCCCGGCTGCCATCACATCGATCGCGGAAGCGGGTGGTCGCGCGGGTTCTCGGGCGGCGCAGCTCGCCTCCTGGGGCATAATGCTGGTCTCGTTTGCCACGATTCTCGGCTGCCTGGCCATGCCGTGGCTGGCAGAGCGCGTCGGGCGACGCGGGGCGCTGGCGGTTTTCTTCACTCTCATGATGGTGTTCATTGCGCTCACGTTCGGCAAAGTTTTCTATCTGGGAGCCGTTGCACTACCGTGGTTTTTCGTTTGTCTCTTTTTTCTGGGATTGGGCGGGGCCAACTTCGCCGTATACACGCTTTGGCTGCCCGAGCAATATCCTACGGAGTGCCGGGCCAGCGCCTTCGCCTTTTCGACTTCGTTTGCACGATTTGGCGGGGCGGGAATTACCTTCCTGGTTGGAGCGGGCGTCCGGCATTTCGGATCACTCGGAACTCCTGTTGCCATGACTTCGGTTGCTTTCGCGCTTGGACTGCTACTGATTCCATTCGCCGCTGAGACCCGCGGCAAGCACTTGCCAGCGTAGGAATAGCTGGTGGCAACAGCATCTCGCAGTCACGCGCTGGCCTCAGATATTTCGCTCGTGCCTCCAGCCTGCATTCAAGCCATCGTTCTAAAGCTCGCCTACAATTTTGCCGATAAACATCCCGTCAAGCGCAACCATCATGCAACGGGCGCAAACGGCCCGAGAGCTGGCACGGTGCGCGGTCTCGTGCCTCGTCAACTGAAGTCACGATCCAGGAGAAAGAATTGAAGTTAACACTTGGGAAAAAACTGGGAGCGGGCTTTGGCATAATCTTGGCCTTGATGGTCTTCGTCGCTACCGCGGGCTACCTCAAGTCGGACGATATCAGGCGAAGCCAGGATGTCGCCTTCGAAGTGCGTATCCCCTCACTCAAGGCCGCAATAACGTTACAGCGGGATTTGAATCAAACCCAGGTCAAGGGTCGCCAGGCTATTCTGGCGGGGACGGAACCGGCTCGACTGGAGGCAACCAAGAAGCTGTTTGACGGAACCTGGATCGATGTTGAAAAGGACATCGTCGTCATGGATGAGTTGGCTCCCAAATGGAACCTCCAGGCGAGCCGTGACGAACTGAACGAGATTAAGAAACAACTGCCCCTGCTCCGCGCGGTTCAGGAGGCCGCGATAAAGCATGCGGTGGAGGGCGGGCCAGACGCTGTCATTAGCGCAGGGAACGAATCCGCCGACCACGCGACACCGATCAATATCGCGATGAAACAGTCGCTGGGCAGCATGGCAGATTCGTTTGACAAGCTGGTGGACCAGAACAAAGGAGAACTGCGTGCCGATAACCGCTCGCTCAACCTGACCATGGCTGCGAGCACTTTCGCGGCACTAAGTATCGGAATCTGTGTGGCTATTTTCTTGAGCCACGGCATTGCCAGGGCAACCCAATGTGTTCTGCTCCAAGCGGAGGCCATCGCTGTAGGGGACTTAACCCGCGACGATCTAAGAATTCGCAGCCAGGACGAACTGGGCGACCTGACCAAGGCGATCAACGAGATGAGTGGCAGCTTGAAGCGCATGATTCTGGACATCAAGGAACATGCCGAACAGGTTGCCATCGCAAGCGAAGCATTGAATACAACCAGTCAGCAGATCACTGCTAACTCCGAGGAGACCTCGGCCCAAGCCGACGTGGTTTCCAAAGCAGCGCAAGCAGTCAGCCAGAACCTTCAGACCGTCGCAACTGGAGCCGAAGAGATGGAGGGCAGCATTAAAGAAATCGCCAAGAACGCCACTGAAGCTGCGAGGGCGGCAACCTCGGCGGTTAAGGTGGCTGAAAGCACGACTGCCACCGTATTCAAGCTGGGGGAGTCCTCGAGTGAGATTGGGCAGGTCATTAAAGTCATCACCTCAATTGCCCAGCAGACCAACCTGTTGGCCTTGAACGCAACCATTGAAGCCGCCCGCGCAGGTGAGGCCGGCAAAGGATTTGCCGTAGTCGCTAATGAGGTCAAGGAATTGGCGAAAGAGACCGCCAGGGCCACCGAAGATATAAGCCACAAGATCGAAGCCATTCAAGCTGACACCAAGGCAGCAGTGGATGCGATTGCATCCATTAGCGTGGTGATCAACCAGGTAAACGACATCTCAGGCACGATTGCCACAGCGGTCGAGGAGCAGAACGCGACCACCAACGAGATGTCGCGCAACGTGAATGAAGCCGCGCAGGGCAGCGGGGAAATCACCAGCAACATTGCGGGAGTAGCAGAGGCGGCGCGGGGTACGACGCGCGGAGCCGCCGATACTCAGAAGGCGGCGCAGCAACTGGTAGAGACGTCTACCCGATTGCGCAAACTAGTTGGCCAGTTCAAAATCAACAATACCGAAACTGACGGTGTAACCACGCGGACCACGAACTTGGCCACGAAAAGTGTGGCAGCTCACGCGGCCGGATAACTGGCGCTGGAGACCCTCTTTGACAAAAGCCTCCAGCGTTTGCTGCGGTTCGATTGGCGCTAGGCCACTACTCGTGCTTTGATCGTCGGCGAACCGGTCACCCCGGTTCCCGCAGCCGAACGCTCCGAGTCTCTGACCACGCGGGCCGCCAAAGGCTTCAGCCAGAGCAAAGCCATGAACGCAGCAATGAGATCGCACACGATCATCGCCCAGAAGACCTTGGTCCAGGAGCCGGTCTTGGCAAACAACCACGCGGCGCCGGGGCCGGCAAAACCAGCAGCCACACCCTTAGCCGTGTACACGATTCCATAGTTGGTCGTCGCCCATTTGTTTCCGTACAGGTCGCCCGTGATCGATGGAAACAACGAGAAAATATTTCCCCAGGCGAAGAAACACAGGCCAGAAAGTGCCACGAACCAGACCGGATGGCTAATCAGTTGGAGCAAGGCAAACACCGCGATTGCCTCCAGGACGAAGGCTATGAAGATGGCGTTCTCACGGCCGATATTGTCCGATACCCATCCCCAGAATGGACGCGTCAACCCGTTCAGGATCCGGTCAACGGTAATAGCGAGGACCAAGGCCGTCATTCCGAAAACTACAATGACTTTATCTACATGGTAAGAGGAAGCCATGGGATTAAGCTGCGCGGTGACAACCAAACCACCGAAGGCTAGCATGGTCATCATCGCATAAATGACATAGAAGGATGGCTGGCGCAGCATCTCCATCGGCGTCATGTCGACCGACGATGTGTTCACCTTGGCTTTGATCTTCGCTTCTTTTTCTTTCCAGTTGGGCGGCGTCCATCCAACCGGAGGTCTGGCCAGGAAAAGCGACGATGCCAGCACAACTACTCCCTGGATAATTCCCCAGACGATGAACGTGTGCTGGTAGCCGGAAACTTTCAGCATGTCGGCAATCGGAGCAATCGTCGTCGCAGTGCCTATGCCAAAAGCTCCGGCCGTCAGGCCGACGCACAGACCGCGATGGTCCGGAAACCATTTCAGCGCGTTCCCAATGGCGCCCCCGTAGACGACACCGGCGCCAATCCCGCCTACGCCGTACCAAAAATACAGGCCGTTGATGGTCTCGGCATACCCAGATCCGATCCAGCCCAGTCCGACCATGATTGAGCCCATTCCGAGCATGAACCGCGGTCCAATTTTATCGACCAGGTATCCTTCAAAAGGCACCAGCCAAGTTTCAAGAGCCACAAATAAAGTAAAGGTCCACTGCACCGCAACCAGCGAGACGTGCAGATGCGCCTGTATCGGCTTGGTGAAAAGAGTCCAAGCATACTGCAGGTTCGCGATGGCCATCATCGCGACGATGCCTGCCATTAACTGGACCCAACGGTTGGGAATACGAGAGGGATGAATCAGCGAGGCTGGGGATGCAGCCATTTAGGTATACCTCCTGACAGCGCACTAGACTTTAACAATACCCATACACAACCGCCGGCCCCCGATTCTGGCTGCAATTCGATTCGATAGATTCGTGGGTCTCGACTTCGGTGCCAGCAGGGTCGAACTCGATGGCACTTCGTCGGGATCCACTTCTCCGGAACGCAATTGCACGAGGGACTGGTACTCCTCGCAAACATAGGCCTTAACCGCTAAGAAATCGATGATGCGACGAACTGTGCTAAACTGGTCCAGTGATCGAACCACTTTGCGGCAGCGAATTTATCACTCTCGTACGCGAATGTCAAGGATTCGGCAGGTTCCCCAAGAGCCAGTCTCTGCCGGGCAAATAATTCTGAGACGCGACCGATGGACGAGACCCTGCAAGCCCAGATCGAGACCTACCTTGGCCACCTCGATGGCCTGATGCGCCGAGGGCTTCAGCTCCGCGACGGGTTGGCGACTGATGCCTCCAATCAATCGAATATCGCAAGCGCCCGCGCCTGGCAGGAGGATTGCGGTGTCACCATCAATCAATTGTCTGGAGGAAGCAAAGCTCATTGGCTCGCCCGATCGTTTAGTAACGCCTTCCTGATGCGCTCAGCGGACGGTCGTGCGGTCGAAGGCGCAGCGCCAGCCGAGATTGTGAAACGACTGCTCGATGTGCTCGAGCAAGCGGTCGCTTCGCTTTCCGGGACGGACGATGGCGCGGTCATTTCTGCCTCATCGGCGGCGCCGCCTCCTCACCGCTTCGACTTCGTTCACAACCCTGAACTCCGGCCCGTCGTCGAGCAGGCTTACCTTGATAGTCGGCGGGCTCTCGGGGACGGGGACTACGACTCGGCTCTGCAAACTTCCTGCGGAATCCTGGAAGCTATCGTGACTGATGCACTGGAAAACAAGGGTCTGGCCGCGCTGGTTGCCGCGGGAGCGCCCGCAGGAAAGATTGCGGATTGGCCGTTTGAAACGCGGATCGCGGTCGCTGAGCGATCTGGACTCATTCGCAGCGGCTGCGCACGGCTGCCAGCGGTCGCGTGGACCTATCGGGATTCGAGCCATGACGATGGCGTGAAGGCTATGGTATCCGAGCGTGATGCTCGAAGGACAGGGCAAGTGCTTCACGTGATCATGAGAGATCTGGATCCCGGCCGGTAGACATGCGAGTCCTCCGTGCGCTCCTATCATGAGTCAATCTTCCAGGTCCTGCCGAAATACCGGTTGCGATGGATCGAGGCTCCCGTCCACTACGCCCACGACCAGACTTCCGTAGGCGGTCACGGCCTCGTCCAGGGTGGCGTAGCCTCGCTCTCGTTGGAGCGCTCCGCCATCCGCGTAGACAAGCGTGAAATAGCGCCCCGACGAATATTGAAGTTCGAGCAACTTGTTCGGCATCTCGGGATCGCCTTCCTGTCCCAACACATCCATCAGCGCCACGGTCCACTGCCTGCCCTTGGGGTCAGTGACGACCTCACGCTCGACGTATTGCCAGTCGTCCATGTTCCACAAAGGCATATTTATTTGAGCAACCGGTCCAGTGCGTTTGCGACCTGAGATCCGGTGAATGGTTTTGGGACCAGCAGGACTCTCCGCGCTTTCCGCGAGCGCAAACCCGCGTCGGCTTCTTCCGGCGTGTCACTGATGATGACAACGGGGAATTCAGCGTGCTCCGGGTGGTGGCGCACGCTGTCAAAGAGTGCCGCGCTCATCTCGAAGACCGAGCAGTCGAGCACTACCGCGTCCGAGTGTTGCTCGAGCAGCAATTCGTTGACGCTCTCGGTAAATCCCGAGGCGAAGACCTCATAGCCATGATCCCGCAGTGAGAACGTCAGAAGCTCGGCAATCTCCGGCGTGTCGTCAATGAGCAGGATGCGGTGCAACCGTACCCTAATTCTTGCCGGCAACCGGCTGCCGCGGCTTCTTGCCTTCCGCAGGCTCGAGATCCATGACCCACACTCGCCCGCCAGCGGTGTAGTAGGCACGGCGGTCGTTTTCGATCATCGCGCCCCATGCCTCGAGCGTGCGCATCGCGAAGGTGCGTCCCTCGAAATTGTTGCGCGCGTGGCTTAAGACTTCATTGGTGTGCCAGTTGTCGGTGAGAATCGCGTCGCCCGGGTGCACGCGCAGAACCGTGAAAAAGCGATTGAACGCCGCTTCCGGCCGCACGTCGCGGGTCGACCCGCGCTTCTTGCCTTCGGTGACGATGTAACTTTCCTGTCCCTCTGGCTCGGCTTCCGGTGCGGACTCGACAGGATGAAAAGGAGCACTCGTTTTCGTGTTCATAAAGTTTGCGCCACCGCCTCGGCTTCAGCTGCTGCCGCCATATTGGTCAGGTTTTTCGCGTCTGCCGCATGAATCAGTGCCTCAGGCAGCTGGACACCCATCATTCGCCATTGCTCGTTGGCAAACTTCTGCAACGTTGCGATGTGCTCGGCGTGCAGATGGCCGAAGCGTCCCTGCAGTTTCAAATACTCGGATACCGGCCGCATACTCGCAGGGCGGAAGCTGTAATCGAATGCCCGCTTCTCAGGATTCCACTCCCAGATCGGATAGAGGCCGCATTCGACAACCAGCCGGCCCAGATCGATCGAACGCGGGGTCTCGTAGACAAAACCCTTTTGGCAAGGGGTGTAGACCATGAGATAAGCAGCGCCTTTGTGGTTGAGTCCCTTGCGCACTTTGTTCATCAAGTCGATAGGGTAGCCCACGGTTGCGGTTGCCACGTAACAGTGAGGATGACCGGCTGCCATCATCCGGGCAAGGTCCTTGGGAAACAGTTTCTTGCCCTCGGGAACCAGCGGACCGGGCGGCGAAAAAGTCGTCATGCCGCCGTAGGGCGTGCGCGAGGATGCCTGGATGCCGGTGTTCGCGTACTGCTCGTTGTCGTAGCAGATAATGAGGCAATCGTGATTGCGGTAGAGCGCGCCTGAAATCGAAGCAAGACCGATGTCGGACGCGCTGCCGTCGCCCGCTTCGCAGATAATATTTGGAAACTGGCCCTTCCACTTGCCCTTGCGAATCATGGCTTCATAGGCGGCAGCGACTCCGGCGGTGAAACTGCCCGCGCTGCCAATCTGAGTGTGCGCCCACGGCACGTTGTATGGCGTGCACAAATACGAGCTGTTCGCGACATACATGCAGCCCGTCGGTCCGACCAGGATGGTATTGTCGCCCGAAGCCTTGCTCGTCATCCGGTACTGGATGGAAGGCCCGCAGCCGGCACAAGTGCGATGGCCGGGGACGAAGGGCTCACTCGATGGCAGCTCAGGATTATAAAAACGCGCTCCCTGATTTGGACTGCCGAGAATTGGCAGTATCTGGCGTTCAACTTCAATTGTTGCCATATTGCTTCTCCAATGGCAGAGTTCAAACTCTGCGTGAAAACTTGATGTAGAGCGGACGCTTTTAAGGTCGCCGCAAGAAACTCTTCTACTCTTCGAATCCAACCCAGTGCGTGCGCTTTTCGATCTTCCCGCGTTTCTGCGCCTGCGTCATTTTCTCGGTCATCCAGTAAAATTCTTTCAGCACGATCGCCTCGCCACCCATGCCAGCCATAAACGAAAGCACCAGCGGGCGTTTTGCGCTCTCGTACAGAGCCGCGGCCGCTTCGCCATAGAGAACGCCGCCGCTGCTCACGCTGCCAAGAGCCATGTTGGTTTCGATCACGCCTACCACCTTGAATTTGCTCAGGACCTCGTTTACACGATCGGTTGGGTAGGGCCGGATGGTTCGCAACCGCACCAGACCGACCTTCAGGCCTTTCTCGCGCATGTGCTGAATCGCGAAGCGCGCCGTGACCGCGTGGGCGCCCTGCATAAAAAAGACCACCTCGGCGTCGTCAGTCATGAACTCTTCGACCCAGGGATCGTATCGTCGGCCGAAGATTTTCGCGAACTCATCATGTGCCTGCTCGATTACTGCCATCGAGTCTTCCATGGCGCGAGCCCGCTCCAACTGAAGCGGCGGACCTTGCTCTGGCATGATCTGCGGGCCATGCGACACCGGATGCCGCGGATCGAGGGGATATGGATGCTTGTAGGGCGGCAGGAATTCCTTTACCTGGCTTGGATCGGGCAAATCGACATCACCAGTGATATGAGAGACGAAGAAACCATCCTGGCAGACCATCTGGGGCAGGAGAACGCGCGGGTCCTCGCCGATGCGATAGGCGATCAAGTGATTGTCGAATGCTTCCTGAGCATCGCACGACCAGCCCATGAGCCAACCCATGTCTCGCGTGGACAGTGCGTCGGTATGTTCAGAACCGAAATCACCGGGAGGATCGAGCGTGCGATCGGCAATCATCATTTGTACCGGCATACGACTGCCAGAGATCGGCGAATATAACTCGTATGCGAACTGGACGCCGACGCCTGAGCTACCGGTAAAAACACGCGCGCCGCTCGATGCCGCGCCGTGCGCGATACTCAACTGTGAGTGCTCGCTGTCGGCCACAATATACTCCGCGTCGAGTTCTCCGTTGGCCACCATTTGTGCGAGCGCCATCATCGTCGCTGTGTAAGGACGAATCGGATAGGCCGCAATTACATCGACATCGGCGTACTTGGCGGCCTGCGCCGAGGCGACGCAGCCGTTGATCCTGAACCGTTTTCTTTTTTCTTTGCAGTAGCTCGTTGCCATGTCTTACTCCGATTTTAAATGTTCTTCGCTGGCCGATCCGCGAGATTCTTCAACTCGACTGCCTGCCGTCCGTGAAGTCCGGGCGAGATCGCGAACGCAGTGTCCATTCGCACTACGCCAGTGTCAAAGTCGAGTTCGGGCACGCCCTCGAGGCAGCCGGTCGGACATTCTTCGATACACACTCGGCAACCTTTGCAATAGTCGACGAGAATCTTGTAAAGACCGTTTGAGCGCTCTGGACGCGCGATACACGGCTCCGGACAAACCAGATAACAATTGTCGCAGGCGTTGCAGGTGCCACAACTGAAACAGCGGCTGGCCTCTTCGACCGCCTGCTCTTCCGACAGCGATTGAATGACTTCGTCCTGCGTTCTGCGCCGGCTCGTCGGCGGCAGCAATGTCTGCTGCACACGCGGGAAGTGTGGGAAGTACGTCATGTTCATGCGATTCAAATCGACGATGACATCGATAGGAATGGTTCGCGGCTGCAATGGCTCGCCCCGCAACACTTTGTCGAGGTTGAAGGCGACGCGCTTGCCGTCGCCAACGGCGTTGACCACCATCAGCGGCTGACCTGAACCCAACTGCACGATGTCGCCGGCGGCGAAGAAGTTCGTATCGCCGAGGCGTCCAAAGCGGTCGATCTTGATGGTGCCGCGTTCATTCTTGAACTCCTGCGGCAACCAGGCGAGCGATGAGTGCTGTCCCACTGCGATAATTACGTTGTCACAGGCGAAGCGTTCGGGAGCGGCTTCTCGATCTACCGTGATCGGAGAAGCATTGATGGCACCGGAGAAACGTGCCGGATACAACTGCAAAGCCTCCACCTTACCGTTGCCGAGCACTGCGGTTACAGCGCGCCCGTGAAACAGCTCGACCCCTTCTTCGAGCATGTCGTGCAGGTCTTCCGGCACGGCGGGCATCTCCTGAGGGTTGCCCTCTACGGTGATCATGGACACTTCTGCTGCGCCTTGGCGCAGGGCTTCGCGGGCGCAGTCGATCGCAGTATTTCCGCCACCGATGACAACCACACGAGCGCCCAGCTTCACCTTCGATGTGCCCATGCCGATGTCGCGAAGGAAAGGAAGTCCGTAAAGCACACCTTCTTTGTTCTCGCCTTCTGCTCGTACGCTGTTCGGTTCGGTCAGTCCCACGGCCAGCACGCAGGCGTCATAGTTCTTTTTCAAGTCGTCCCAGCTGACGTCCTTGCCAACTTCGACGCTGGTCTTGATCGTGATGCCAAGCTCGACCAGTCGCTCGATTTCGCGATCAAGTATATCGGCAGGAAGAACCCAGTCCGGGATACCACCGCGATTCAACCCACCGGCCTTTGGTGATTTCTCAAGGATGGTGACTTTGTAGCCGAGGCGCGCAAGCTGGTAAGCCGCGCTGTGTCCGGCAGGACCCGAGCCGACGACCGCGACTTTCTTGCCGTTAGGCTTGCCGGCCTTCACTACGTCATGGGCGAGCGCCTGCCCGAGATCGCCGAGAAAACGTTCGACCGCGCGAATGGAGATGGCTTCATCGTACTTTCCGCGGTTGCAGGCCGCTTCGCACGGGTGATAGCACACCCGACCGGTGACCGACGGGAACGGCATGTCTTCCTTGATGAGCGCGTAAGCATCCAGATACTTGCCGCGCTTCACCAGGTCGAGGTAACCTTGGATCTTTTCGTTGGTCCCGCAAGCGTTGTTGCAGGGTGGCAATTTGTCCCGATACACCGGCCTGATCGAACGCCAGTTGCCAGTGGGAAACAAGTCCTGCCCCTTTTCCTGCGATGGCGCCGGCGTGATGCCGGCAAACGGGACGGTAAGCCAATCGGGGATGCGTGTGCCTTTGGTCGACATGTAAATCCTTCCCTAAACCGCCACTGGATTCAGTGGCATGATGTGCAACGCTTCGAGTGCTGCATTGAACGCGTGTTTGTTCGAAATCATTGGCTCAATCGTCGACATTTTGACGATGCCAGTGGCCTTGACTACCGCTGCAATCAGCGGAGCAGCGATGTCGGGGGCAACCGATTTATTTCTCTCGGCGGCGCCTTCGGTCGAAAGCCGGTCAAGGCCAAGCTCGCCCAGCCGGTAATAGAGCCACTTGTGGTCGGCAAGATGAGCGGCATCGACACAGACAAGTTGAGCCAGTCGCTCGACTCCCGGTACGAAACGAATCATGTAATCCGGAGTGTAGTGCGTGTTGATCACAAGCGTGCCGCCTGGAGGCATTCCGCGCATGTAATCCCAGCCCTTGACCATCGTTCCCTCAACCAGCACGACGATGTTCGGGTGCTCATTTTCGTAGGTGAGTTCGTTCTCGAGAATGCTGTCGCTCACGCGGCAATACTTGCGCGTAGGGGCGTTGGTGCGATCGGGATTGTCGACGTAGTTCTCCATCGCCTGCGCGTACTTGCCCTCGATGCGGGCGGAATTGGAGATAGAATTGACAATGTCGCGGCCCTCTTTGTCCATGATGATGCCGCGCGTCCAAACCGTAAGTTCGGTATAACTCATGATCCAACCTCGTTCATCACTTAGTCGATGCGTCAGGGCACAAGTCCCCGGCGCCGCTGTTTAATGGGTTTGCTGTTTTAAGTTGCTCGGGACTCCCACGATCCGACTGAAGAACTGCCAGAAAATCGTTTGCCAAAACAACGAAAGGCGCACCGCGAGTGCCATCCTGAAATTTCGCAATTGCTGAAAGTGTGGCCTTCTTGCACAGGCTCTCGATATCGGCGCCGGTCAATCCTTCAGTTCGACCGGCGAAATCATGGAAGTCAACATCGGGCGCCACCGGTACGCGCCGGCAACAGAGGCGCATGATGACCGCACGCTCGGCCATGTCTGGCTTGGCGAACGGGAGTATATAGTCGAAGCGCCCGCTTCGCAAGAGTGCTGGCTCGATGCGCTCGGGACGATTGGTGGCTGCGAGCAGAATCACTCCCTTCACATCACGCAAATTATCGATTTCACGCAGGAGTTGGCTAAGAATTCTCTGATAAACATCGCTGCCGAATTGATCGGCGCCGAATTTTGGCGCGATTGCGTCAATCGTATCGAAGAACAGAATGCAGGGCGCCGCCCGTCGCGCCTTCTTGAAAACCTCGCGCAGCGCGCGCTCGGATTCGCCCAACCACTTCGAATACAGTTGTGGGCCTTCAATGGCGATCAGCGGAAGCTGCATTTCGCCTGAGAGCGCTCGCGCCATTGCGGTCTTCCCCGTACCCGAAGGTCCAGTCAGCAAAATGCCTCGCGGAGGCGCGAGTCCAACCTGCTCGTAGATCTCGTCGCGCATGTGCGAATGCTCAATGACAGCGTGCAGCAACCGCTTCACCTCATTGAGACCTCCGAGGGATGCAAACGTCGACGAGCTCTTTTCAATGAAGAACTCGCGAGTCGCGCTGGGTTCGACTTCCTTCAACCCAGCGAGAAAGTCATCACGCGTAACTTGAAGGGATCCCACGTCAGGCGAAGTAGCGCCATCCGCGTCGAGCGGGACTGACGAGAGGAAGCGGCGAAGCGCGATCATTCCGACTTCCTGTCCCAGAGCTTCGAGATCGGCGCCAACGAAGCCGTGTGAATGTTCTGCGATCTCGGTAAGGTCAACGTCGGACGCGAGCGGCATGGCACGCGTATGGATTCTCAAAATTTGCAGCCGCGCCTGCGTGTTGGGAACACCGATTTCGATTTCGCGATCGAAGCGTCCGGGACGCCGCAGAGCGGGATCCAAAACTTCAGGGATGTTGGTCGCACCGATGACAATGACCTGGCCCCGAGCCACGAAACCATCCATCAAACTGAGAAGCTGTGCCACCACGCGCTTTTCGACCTCGCCGACCACCTCGGTGCGTTTGGGAGCGACGGCATCGATCTCGTCGATGAAGAGGATCGCCGGGGCGTGGCGCGCTGCCTCTTCGAAAACTTCACGAAGCTTGGCCTCGCTCTCACCGTAGAACTTCCGCATGATCTCAGGGCCGTTAAGATGAATGAAATGCACGCGACTTTCGGCGGCCACGGCGCGGGCAAGGAGGGTCTTGCCCGTTCCTGGCGGACCGTACAAGAGCACGCCCTTGGGCGCGAGAATTCCCAGCCGCTCGAAGATGCGCGAGTACTTCAGCGGCAGCTCAACCATTTCGCGCACGCGCGCCACTTCACGCTCCAGCCCGCCGATATCTTCATAGGAAACCGCCGGAGCGCGGGCTGCCGTCTGCTCGCCTTCAACCACCCGGATGTCGGTACGTTTCCCGATCACGACCGGGCCCGAGGGAATCGTCCGCACAACCTGGAAGTTCACCGCCTTGG
Source organism: uncultured Acidobacteriota bacterium (assembly GCA_963722725.1). Taxonomy (GTDB): domain Bacteria; phylum Acidobacteriota; class Terriglobia; order Terriglobales; family Acidobacteriaceae; genus JABDBE01. The sequence goes on along the minus strand of CAVROB010000017.1, from coordinate 174,018 downwards.
CAAACGTCGGCACACGCACTGCGCAACCCGCGATTACAGGCACGCCGATCAGATCTTCCAGCATTCGATCCGGCGCAATGGTCGCTGGCGCAGCCCCCACCCACAGCGGCGAGAGGCGAACCGCAACCGCCTGCTCGCTTTCAATTCGTGTTACCGTCACCTGCTCCTGCAAGCCCGCACTGCAATTGCTGCGGCACGTCCCATCGATCTGGATCATGCCTTCGTATCCGTCGTCCGAAAGTTCAGCGCGTGCAACCGCGACAGCTCCACCCGTGATCTTGAGCACATCCCCAACGCGTACACCCAGGCGGTGCAAGTCAGCCGGCGCCAGTCGCGCGACCGCGTGTCCGACGTCGTCAACGCGCGCCTCAGTGACGCGAAGCGCGAGAGTTGCCGCGAGTGGAGATGAAGAGTTTTCCGGCACAGCGCGATTCGCAACCTGCTCCTCGCGGGGAAATCCGTCGAAAAGCTTTACCTTCGGCTGGTCCATGCGATCCGGCTCGCGAGGCGCGACGGTTGCACGGGTCTTGTCATTTGCCAGGTCAGTCAAACTGATCGTCCCCAGATTGGTGAGCGTAGTGGTCCACCCTTAGCCCTTAGCACAAGTAACCGCCAGGTTCAACGCGACGCGATTCGCTTCCCCACCCTGTTGCGAATCGCGAATGGCCGACCCACGACGAGATCCCGCAGTGGGTCAGAACTTGTCAAGTACGATCTCTTCTACGTCCTCAATGTGCCGCCGCATGGCCGCTTTCGCGGCTTCCCCATCGTGGCGTTTGATCGCGGCCAGAATCCGCCGATGTCCAGCGAGCGATTTTTGCGGCCGACCTTCCACCTGCAGCGAGCGTTCCCGCGTGTCGCGCAGCAGGTCCATGATGATGTCGAGAACTTTCAACACCACACCGTTGCCGGAAGCCAAGGCAACGCTGTAATGGAATTCCGCGTCTTCAGCGACAGAGCCTTCCCCTTGAGCTTGTTTTTCTTCCTGGCGTTGCAGAATTTCTTCCATTTCGGAAATTTCGTCGGGGGAAGCGTGCGTGGCAGCACGCGCGGCCAACGGCGGCTCGAGCATCTTGCGAAAATCCAGAAGCTCGCTGACCATTTCCTGCCGGCGCTTCAGTGCGTTGGCAAATGGATTTGCCGGCTGCTCGGCCGAGGGTTCGCGAACGATCGTCCCAGCCCCTTGCCGCGGCTCAACCAATCCCCTCAATTCCAAACCGCGAATCGCATCCCGAATGGAGCTGCGGCTTACCTTTAACATTTCCGCCAGTTCCCTTTCGGAGGGCAGTTTGTCACCGGGACGCAGTTTCCTTAGAATCAGACGTTCGATCTGCTGAGCGACTTCCTCGTAGACCTTGTTTCGTCGGATTACCTCAAAGCCCGGGTTGGTCTTGGCAAGCGCCATATTTTAAAGTGGTCCGATAAGTGGACCAGCCACCGAACGGAGTATACGCCCGTTCTCCGGTCTGTTGTCAACCCCATACAAATATTTTTATTGAGGGGATTCAGAAAGTCGATGATAGCCCTGTGTGGCTGGCAGAAGGTCAGCAACCGTTTCATTTCGATTGCTGTGTAGCCGCACTCTCGGCCCGTAGCTTCGTGCAACTATAGACGGTGCGCGTGACGGGCATTGGGACGTCCATGCGTTCCCCGAGTTCCACAACCGCGCCGACCAGCGCTTCCAGTTCCATCGACCGCCCGGCTTCGAGATCTTGCAGCATGGAGGTTTTGTGCTCTCCAACTTTTTCCGCGCCCGCAATTCGTTGGTCGATAGAAACAGGCAACTCCATGCCTAACTTGCGTGAGACTGCTTCCACTTCCTGCATGATGCTTCGGATCACAATGCAAATGCCGGGATCGCGGAGCATCTGAGCTACGGTAGCGCGCGTCAGCGCACTGACTGGATTCAAAGAAGCGTTGCCCAGGACCTTCACCCAGATTTCGTGCCGAATGCGAGCCGTGACTGGGCAACGCAAGCCGGAGGCGATAAGAGCTTCGGCAATTTGGCGGGAGCGTTCGGAGCGCGTGCCGTCCGGCTCGCCGAGAGTAATGCGATTGCCCTCAATGTGCTGAATAACCCCTGGCGCGGTAATCTCGGTCGCAAAGTAAACGATCGATCCAACTACGCGGCGCGCTTCGATGGCCGCGGAAATGACGCCATGGGGGTCGACACGCTCAAGGCGCATTCCTTCCCACGCGCCGCCGAAGCCCTGGAAGTACCACCACGGAATTCCATTCTGTGTACTGACGACTGTGGTGTCCGGCCCTAGCACTGGCTTTAACTGTGGCGCAAGCTGCGGCAGTCCGTGCGCTTTTACCCCGAGAAAAACAACGTCCACAGGTCCCACATCTGCGAGCGAACCCGCGATTGCGGGCCGCGCCACGAAATCTCCATCGACACTCTTTACCTGCACACCGTGTTTCTGCATGGCGCGAAGGTGTGGGCCGCGGGCGAAGAGAGTGACATCGAATCCGGCGCAGGCCATGCGGGCGCCGATATAGGCTCCGATTGCCCCGGCTCCCGCGATCAGGAATTTCATGCGTGGTCTTTCATGAGCGATCTTCCGCGAGCGCGGAGGCGACGGCGCGACGGCGAATCTTTCCGGTCGCGGTCGTGGGAATGCTTTCCACCAGATAAATCTTGGTCGGACATTTATATTCCGCCAACGACTCGCGGCAATGCTTGATCAATGCCGATTCGGTCGCTGCGTTGGGTTCGTGCAGGACTACTGCGGCGGCCACTTCCTCGCCCAGCGTCGGATGCATACAACCAAATGTCACTGCAGCGGCTACAGCGGGATGCCTTAGCAATATCTCGTCAACCTCGTGGGGAGCAATGTTCTCGCCTCCACGGATGATGATGTCCTTAATACGTCCGGTTAAGTGCAGGTAGCAGTCGGTGTCGAGGAATCCTTCATCACCGGTTCGAAACCATCCATTCACGAAAGCACGAGCGTTGGCTTCGGGATTATTTTCGTAACCACGAAATACATTGGCTCCCTGAATGGCAACTTCTCCCCGCTGGTTGGTGCCGAGGTGATTGCTTTCCTTGTCCATGATGCTGATGCGCAGCCCGGTGCCTACGCCCACAGAACCGGCCTTCCGGTGCCGCGGAGGCAGAGGGTTCGAGGTCATCTGATGAGCAGCTTCGGTCATCCCGTAGGCCTCGACGAAGGGTACACCAAAAAGGTTTTCGATCCTGCCGATGAGTTGCGGCGAGAGGGGCGCGCTGCAAGAGCGGATGAAGCGTAAGGATTGAGCTTCCACCGGCTTGTCGTGGGTACGCGTCAGCAAGATTTGATGCATCGTGGGTACTCCCGAATACCACGTCACACGATGTTCGCGAACCGTGCGCCAAAAAGAAAGCGCGTTGAACTTGGTGGGAATCACCACAGTTCCTCCAGAGAGCAGAGTCGCCATAGTCGATCCGATCAACCCGTGAATGTGGAAAAGCGGCATGATGCAGAGCGAAACATCTTCTTCCGAAAGAGTGTAGGTGTTCGCGATATTCGCGGATGAGACTGCGAGGTTGAAATGCCGCAAGGGCACGCGCTTGGGCCGTCCTGTGCTTCCGCTGGTATGCAGGATCAAGGCAATGTCGTCGGCCGTGGGCTCGGTTGCCGACGCTCCCGTGGGCGCATTCGCGATGTGAACGTTCCCCTGCTCGTTCATTTCGACCGAAAACACTGGGATCTTGCGGTCGGCCGCTGCGGTGCGCACGAATTCCGCGCCTACAGGCGGGCAAAGCAAAATGCGAGCGCCGGTATCACCGAGAAAAAAATGAAACTCCTCATAGGGGTACGCCGGATTCAAAGGAGCTGCTGTCCCAGCGATGGACGCGGCTAGAAAACTCACAAGCGCAGGCAATCCGTTCGGCAACGCGATGGCCACAGTATCACCGCGACGGATGCCGACAGACGCCAAAGCGTTTGCCATTGCCCAGACTTGCTGCCGGAGCGAATCGTAGGTGACACGGATTCCAAGCTCTGGGACGATAACTGCCGTGTGACTGTCTGCAAAATGTAAAACGTCGAGCAGTGTCTGAACTGACTTCAGGGTCATTCGTTGTTGCCTTTGGCGCGAGTCCTTGGATGACGCGCCGATTTAGTCCATTGTTCGCACAACCAGAGGAACGCGGCGATACAATTCAAGCGTGCCCGTCCTCTGCCCCAGCGCAGAATCTAATGTTCAAATCGAGTAGCCCTCCGCCTGCAGAGCCTTATTAAATTCCTTCAGGAAGAACTGGACATTCTCCTCTGTCGCCAACGGCCCCATTACGCCGATGCGGAAGACCTTCCCCGCCAGCGGACCGAAACCGCCGGCGATCTCAATGCCGGCATCGTCGATCAGGCGCTTCCGAATTTTTGCTTCGTCGATGCCTTCTGGAACCCGCACCGTGTTCAATGTCGGAATGCGGTACCCCTCGGGAACGTGCATGCGCAAACCCATCGCCTCGATGCCCTTAACAAAAGACTGATGGCACCGGCGGTGCCGTTCCCATCGGTTCTCAATTCCCTCTTGTGCGATGACCAGCAGCGCCTCGCGCAAGGCGTAAAACATCGAAATCGGCGCGGTGTGATGGTAGCGGTGCGACACAGTCGAGTAGTCGTGAATCAGTTTGAGGTCGAGATACCAACTGCGCACCGGCGTAGTGCGGCGGTTCAAGAATTCCATCGCCCTCGGCGACATGGCCATGGGAGACATCCCCGGCGGGCAGCTCAACCCTTTTTGCGTGCAGCTGTAAGCGACGTCGATACCCGTCCGGTCGAAATCTATTTGCAGGCCACCGAGTGAGGTCACACAGTCCGCGATTACCAGCGCGCCGACATCGTGAGCGGCGGCGCAGATCGCCTTTCCTGATTGCAACGCTCCGGTCGATGTTTCGGCGTGAACATAAGCCACAACCTTCGGCTTCTCGCGACGAATGAATTCGGTTGCCTCATCGTCTGTGAAAGTCGCTCCCCATGGCTTCTCAAACCGCTCGACGTTCGCGCCCTGGCGCTTCGCCATCTCCGTGAGGCGATCGGAAAAATACCCATTGGCAAAAATTGCCAACTTGGCGTTGGGAGCAACGAAGTTGGCAACTGAAGCTTCCATGCCAGCGCTGCCAGTGCCAGAAATGACCAGGGTAGCGCCGTCAATGGTTCCGTAAGCCAGTTTCAACAACTGCTGAACCTCTCCCATCACCTGGATGAAGTAGGGATCCAGGTGGCCAACGATCGGTTTCGCCAGCGCCTCATAAACACGGGGATGAACCATACTTGGCCCCGGTCCAAACAAGTACCGGCGTGGCGGTTGCAAGGGAGGAAGCAAATTCAGTGTGGGAGCCTGCTCTTCGATAGCGCTCATAGCCCTCATTTCTATGCGGAAATAGTTTAGATATTACGTGGGGGAAGCAATCTCCAGAATCTCATCCCGAACTCTGACGTTCGAGACACGACGTAATCTGATAGTGGGCACTGATAAGGTAAACTTCGTCAAGCTGATTCTCTTGATCTATTCGATCAGAGTTTTTTATCAGCACATTTCTCCTCCAGTCGGACTAAATCGGCGAATGGTGGCTCTGCACAACCATCGCTTCTGCGATGCGTCGCGCATCCGGGAGTGTCCTTGCCGCCCTGGAATCAATCTCCGCCGGCAAGTCACGTTGAAGTTTCGCCAACTCCTCGTCAAAAATGCGGGTTACCAATTCGGGGCTGTGCTCTACTGGCTTGCCGTCGTCGCCAGGAACTTTGACTTTGTGCCGAACGCGCTGCGCAATCATCAGCCGGTAGATGCGATCGGTCGCCAAATCCTCCATGTAGCCGTCGAGCAAGCTGGCGCCCCTTCCATTGAGCACCCCGTTGCGATAACGAATCACGGTACGTGCGGCGGCTCGCGTTCCGGCGAGCGTTGTCTTGCCAACACCCTTCGGGACGGGACGCAGGTCGGGATGCGGGTTCGCCTGCTTGGGCAGCCTCGAAATCTGATTGGGGTACGGAAATTGTGCCACGGCAATTTCGTTCTGATCAGGATGACCGGTCCACGCTCCATCCATCAGGCATTTGGCCTCATTCTTCTTATCTTCCTCCAAGGCCTTTAGGGCTCGCCCGTTCAATTCAGCATCGGAGCGGCTGGGATAGAGCGCAGTCATTCCGCCAATTGCATGAGCGCCATGCTTGTGGCAGATCTCCGGCATAAGCATTCGAAAATTCTGGAAGAATGCCACATCGTGCGGGATCGTGTTCCTGTCGGGCAAAATCCAGTTGGGATCCTCGGACATGAAATCGATCAGCGAGGCCATGTAATCCCATCGCCCCAGATTCAACCCCAGGCAGTGCTCGCGCAGATTGAAAAGAAATTCTTCCATCTGGTAAGCCAGCGGGTGTGCCTCTACCAGCGCCATGCATTTTATGTAGTTCGTAGATAATCCCTTGTGTTTGGCAAAAGCCTGGAAAAGATCGCGCCACCAGAAAGCCTCTTCAGCAGACTCGCTCTTGGGGATATAAACGCAGAAATTGTGCGGCAACCATGCGGGGTCGATCTGGTACCAGATAAGTGCCAGATCGAACAAAGAAGCCGAGATAATCTCATTCTTGATGACCCCACCCTGACTGATGTGCAGCCCACGGGGCCGTACCCAGGTCACAGTCTTCGAGCGTTGAACCGTGACTTTCTTACCCCGTTTCTTGTCGTCGTAACTCAGTTTGTATTTGTATGCGGCAATCGTATTCTCCACCGCCAGCATGATGTGCTCCCAGACGTTTGCCGTGGAATCTTCAAGGTCAATCATGACGGCTGGTGATCCAGAGTTGAGTAGCTTTACGGTCAGTTCACCGTCGTCAGCGGGCCCGGTCATCTGGTTCCGCTGATCCGCGCACCATTCGGGGATCTCGATCCTCCAGTCGGACCGGGTCGCTTCGGAGGTCGGCAAATAGCTTGGCGGCTGTCCGCCATGCGACAAGCGCAACCCTTCCGCGCGTTTTGCCACCAACTTCTGTTGCCACGGAGTGAATCGTTTGTGCAGAGGCAAGAGGAAATCGAGAAATCCCTTGGGAAGATCTTTTTGTGGATTCAAATCCGCAGGGGCGTAATTCATCTGTTGCGAGACGGAGTTTTTGGTATGAGATGCCATGGGATGAGATCCTTCAGCGTGCTCGCGCCGGCAACCAAGCGGCGAAGCCGTCGGCGTTCCGCGCGGGCTTCTTAATCCTATCCGATAAATCTCGAAATCCACTTTTCGGGATTCAGCTTTATCAAAGAGCGGTTGAAAACGGGGAGTCTTGCGCTGCTTGCTTGAGATCATTCGCGGGCCATTGACGACGCCCATCAGGGCTGCGCTCATGCATGTCGAAATCAGATTGAAGTTGCTGTTTTGTCGGCGTGGAGTTGCAAATGTCCCCCGCCGCGTTCGGAACCTAACTCGCCAACATGGAAAGGCAGCGTTCGATGGCTCGTGACGAATCTCTATTCTAAGATTCTCGCAGCAACAACACATCATTGCAGGGCATGAATACGGAGTCAAATGCTTTTAGCGTTTGGAGAAGGGGAGAACTGTGAGTGTGATGGCGGTCATCGCAAAGCGGTTTGCCTTCCGCCTAACATGTGCCGTCTCTTGCCGCATCAAGTGAAGTGCATACAGCCATTGCGGAGTGTCAACCGGTGAGGCTCGAACCGATTATATTTACCGTCACGCCTGCTCTTTTCCATGCCAAGGTTCTAGTTGCTGCTTGTCTCGTTCTTGGAAATAAAACTTTACTTGACTCTCTGCAAAGATGTGTGTTAGATAAACGCGCCAGCGGATTGGTCCGCTTTTCATACAAGTTATCGATTTTTCGAATAGGCGGTGTAGTGATTTGCGGCCTTGAGGCAGCCCACGTGTGAGGGTCTGCACGTGCACGTTTGCTCTGCGCCTAGGCCGGTTGGTCGCCAAATCATGGTCGGAGAGGAAAACATGCGCTCGCTAACAACGCTTTTCGTGCTTCTGGTTGTTTTCATGGCACCGGGTTCGCTCGCCAACGCTCAAGCCACAGAACCCGCGAGCAAGACCACCGCACCGACCTCCGGGAGCGCCAGCAAGGAAGAGGTCAACCAGTTGCGCAGCGAGGTCGAGGCGCAACGCAAGACCATCGAGGAATTAAAAGCGATGGTCCAGCAATTGGTTGATGGTAAGACCGCACCCGCCGCCGGCACATCAGCCAGCGTGAAGCCTGCGGCCGCGACCGATTCGACCGGCGCCATCCCCGTCGCAGTGACCACTCCGCAACCCGTCAGCAGCGACACCGCCGATGGCGTCCATTTGGTAAACACCGTTATGGTTCAGCCCGACCCTGCCATCGAATCTGGCGGTATCGACCAGGCCCAACCAGCGCCAGCACCCAAGAAAGACGCGCCCCTCACGGCAGGATGGAATGGAGAACACTTCTTCATCAGGAGCCCCGACGGACAGTTCAGCATCAGCCCGTACGGCTACGTAGACACCGACTATCGCGCCTATAAGGGCGATGGCGCTCCCGCTGACACGTTCCTGGTTCGACGCGCTCGCTTCGGATTCCAGGGCAACTACGGATCGCACTTTGACTTTGCCCTGTTGACCGATGCTAACTCCACTACGGGTGCAATCGTTCGTGATGTTTATCTCAACGTACGCATCAAACCCGAGTTCCAATTCCAGGCTGGCCAATTCAAGGAGCCGTTCGCTCAGGAAACCGGAATCGGCGCGACGAACCTCGACTTCGTTGAGCGCGGGTTGCAATCGATGCTCTACCCATGCGCGGTAACCGCATTCCGTTGCCCCGGCATCACGTTCCACGGAGACATTGACGGCGGCGTCTTGCAGTATTGGGCGGGAGCTTTCAACGGCAGAGGCGGCGTTACAGCTAACGTCGTGAATGAGCCCGAGTTTGTAGGACGGCTCCGCTTGTATCCTTGGCGAAAGACGAAAAATGAATGGTTCCGACAGTTTGCTGTTGGCGGCTCGATCACCCACGCCCGCTCTCGAGGACTTTCCAACGACGTCAGCTTCAGCGGCGCACTCCCGGATGGCACCTATACGTTTTTCCCCCAGTTACCCATCAACGGCCCGATCGAGCGCTACGAGGGTGAGTTCACCTATATCAAATCAGGGTTCGCGCTGCGCGGCGAGTATGTGCAGGCGCAGTATCAACGCGACAGTGTGGGCGCTTTGCAGGCCGGCGGGGTTGGTTCCCAGACCCTTCCTGGGATCGGAGCCAAGGCATGGAACATTGGGACCACGTATTTGCTGACTGGTGAAAAACGGCCAGAGAATGGCACGCCCCGCGTCAAGCACCCGCTGTTTGGTCCGGATACTCCCGGCGGGACCGGACGTGGTTGGGGAGCTTGGGAAGCAACTGTGCGGTATTCCGGCATTCAGGCGAATGCGCCCGCAGCAAACTTCTTGACTTACTACACCCCGGGCTTCGTTCCCCAATACAACTTTCACACCGACCAGATCACGTTCGGGATCAACTGGTACCTGAATTATTGGGTGAAATACCAGTTCAACGTCAACATCGACCAATTGCACCAGCCCAGCGTTATTGGGCAGGTGCCGCAGAACTTCTACGCATTGACGCAGGAGTTGCAGTTCCGCTTCTGAAGATCCCGTGGCGACAGGGATCCTGAGTGGTTCGTAAAGGTTTTGGTTGTACGCCAGGGTGGGCTGCAACCTGCTCTGAAGGGAAAATTGCAGGAGGAGATTCGATGAGACCGAGAATTCTACTGACTATTCTTCTCACCGCGTTGGTTGTGCTGGCGAGCAGCTGCGGCAGTACGCCCAATTGTCCTACTTGCGGCACGACGCTCAACGGCAGTTATGCCGTGATTAACGTCATAGCCGTGCCCGAGCATAACAATACCGGTGAGCCCGGCGGTCCATTCAATTCCTTCGACATCAGCTGGGTGGATCCGGTCAACCATTTGGACTACGTCTCGGACCGCATCGGCATTGCCGTGCAGGTTATCAATACGACCAACAACCTCGCCGTGAATTCTATCGCTGGCATGAACGGCATCTCCGGGGCTGGAAACAACGCCAGCCCGTGCGTGGCTCCCCCTCTTGCCCCTGCGGGCACTGGCTTGGTTAGTCCTCCCATCGTTTCCGTACTGGGCAACTGGACAAGGTTTGGTTGCAGAACTGGAAACTTCCATATTCCAGGCTTCGGCGCCAACGGTAAGTTTGGTGGATTTACCGGAGCGCAGTGTTGCGCGGCTCGCGCCAACGGAGTAAACCCCTTGTCTGGCCCGGACGGGGTCGTTGTAACTCCCGACGGTAAGACCCTTTTCGTTGGCAACGGCAGCAGTTCGGTCGTAGTCTTCGACCTCACAACACAGAACCTTTCAACCACCCCGCCCACTCCACCCAACGTCCTCGCTGTAATTCCGACCGGGTTGTCTCCCGATTATGATGGACAGATTGGCAACAGCGGACCCTTTCCCGGAGCTCCGGCTGGCACAATTGGCAACACGACCGGCATCGCCGGTTGCGTACAGTCGGCGAACGGACGCGCTTTTTCTGATCCGAGCTGCGGAGATCTCCGTGGGGACGAAATCTCGTATGATTCCAAGGACCAGATTCTGGCTGTGATCGACGGCGATCCAGGACTGCCGTTCATCACATTTATAGATGTCTCCGGGATCATCGCTCGCACTTCAAATTGTCAGCCCGTTGTTCCCGGAGCCCCATACGGCCCTCCCCTGGGCGTTCCTCTTGGCCCGATCAATGCTCCTTCGTGCATTATGGGCCAGATCTACTATGATGGAGCCCCCCAGAACAATACCAACGTCGCGGTTGATGACGTGGGTCTAAACGGAGCCAACGGCTTCGTCTGCCCCGATCCTTCTAATCCTCAGGTAAATTCTGGGGTTTCCGGAGCGCCGCCATACATCGCTGGCACCAAGTCCATCCCTTGCCATCACGGCCCGATCATCGATAACCTCACTGGCATTTATGATCCGACTTGCAACCCGTTGGCTACGGGTGCGCCTTGCGTCGGCGCGATTGGCCCGGCTGGGTTAGGCGCGCATGCATGGAACCCCAACACTGGCCATTTCTTGCTCACCAACACGAATTCCACGGGCGTCCTCAACATAGGCTCGGTGGATGAGATTGATCCCAGGCCAGGCAATCCGAACGGGCCGGTAGTCATCAACAGCTTCCCAGTGCAGAACTGCATGCCGACCAGTATCGCTCAGGGTCCTGGAGACAATTTCTTGGTAGGTTGCGGGGATCATGATGGCGAAGCCTTCCCGGCCAATGAATATGTCATCAATGGAACTACGGGCGCCATCATCAGCGAGATTACTAACGTTGGCGGCGTAGACGAAGTTTGGTACAACCCTGGCGACAACAGATATTACCTGGCAGCGCGTGACATGCTCCCTGGTCCAGTGATGGGCGTCGTCGACGCCGGAACAAATCTTTGGCTGGCCAACCTTCCGGTGAATACGAATGCGCATAGCATCGCGGTCGATCCCAGCAACAACCATGCTTTTATGCCCCAGCAATCTGGTGCCATCTGCGGGACACAAGCAGGGGCCGGCTGCGTCGACGTGATCGCGCAACAGTGAGGAAAAGCGCTCTCGCGTCAGTGATATAGTTTGATCAGGCGCGAGGAGTTGCTTCTCTCCGTCGGGAATGTTGGAGTGATTTATGAAGACTTGTTTTAGCAGACTGCGGGTTCTCGCACCTGTGCTTCCGCTTTTGCTCCTGTCAGGGCTGCCGGCGCGGGCCAGCGAAAATCCAGGGCAAAAGCCCACGGACGTTCCCGCAACCGTGATCGCCCACCTGCCGTTACCACTGGCAACTGGGAACCAAATGTTGCTGCAGAAGGAAAACTCCAAACAGTATCTGTACGTTCAACAGGCCGGGAAGCAGGGCTTCATGATTGTGGATGTATCTAAGCCAGAGAAGCCCTCTCTTTTGAAACGAACGGCGGAATCGAATCAGGCGACGCAGGGAAACCTGCAGATCGTCAGCCCCGATGTCGCCATCGCGGTAGCACCAGAAAAAACGTCGTCAACAGTGACCAGTAACAACCATCCTACCGAAACTGTTCGCGTGCTGGACATGAGTGACTCGCGCAACCCAAAGACACTGGAGACCTTCAACAATGTCACCAGCCTCCTTCCGGATAGTCACCGCGGCTTGATCTTCCTTACCAATAACGAAGGCCTGTGGGTTCTCCGTTATATTCGTCCCGCCCTGCTGGAGCCAGCCAAGCACAAGAAACCGTGTACCTCGGAAGCCGACATTCAGGCCATGCCGCCGGACTGCGACTGACCCTCGCTTACTGAGCCGAGACCTGGTGCGCCGGACACTCCTTATCTATGGTCTTGATCGAGGCGACGGTTAACGTCACCGGGGCTTGTGCCCTCGCAGCGTCGGAACTCGTGCTCATCGAAGGTGACTGCGTCCCGTTCACTTCCACTCGTTGCCCCAGATAGCGGCTTAGTTTTATTTTGCCCGTCGCCTGAAGTTCATAAGTCATACCGGGATCCTGCTTGATCAAAACGAAATCACCGCTGGATCTGCTGACGCAACCCTGTACGGTCACTCGGCCTTTGGAAGCTTTCGAGTTGCCCTGACCCATGGCGCTGGAGTTGCTGTCTTGTGCCACGAGAAAGCTGCCCGAAAACAGCAGCAGAACGAACCATCCCTTTTTCATTGAAATTTCTCCTTTCACAAGAGTCGGATGGCAACGCGGGTGCAACGGTTGCATTAAATTCTGTAGCAAGCTACTTGACGTGAGTTTCCTGATAGTGAAGCTCCTTCCATTGCCCGTCGCGTTTCACCCAGAGTTCCGTGATATAGACTCTGGAAAAATGCACGACCGATCTGGGTGGAAACTGCAGAGTGACTTCATAGATGACGAAGGCTGCATCAGAACACAGCGGAATGAATTTGAAGCCCCACATTGTGTAGTTGAAAACGTTGCCATTTTGCAGTTCACTGAGGGCTTGGATTTTGGTACGCTCACCCTGAGTGTCGACTTCGACGCCCTGGTAATCGTCCGCTAACAATTCGCCGTAGGCTTTCTTGTCCTTATTCTTTATCGCCTCCCACTCGGCCTTGATTTTTGCTTCAAACATGTCCTTGAGGGCCGAGTCGGCGGAGACGCTGCCGGATTGACGGCCCTCGCCAGAATTGGACTGTGGGGCGGGTTGCTGCGCCACAGCCAGGGCCGTCACTCCCACAACACAAGCGAAGACTAGGAAATTTCGCACAGTTCCTCCAAAGCGAAACGCCGCAAGTCCAATCAGGTTTCTCGTTGCGTTTCGGGTAGCTGAGTGTTATTGCAATTCTTTGACTTTTTTTCTCACGGCCGCGAGCAACTGCGGGGGCAGTTCGGAATAGCCTTCCTGGGCTGCAAATTGCTGGCCGTCCGAGTATATCCAATCCAAGAGATCGCCTAACGCGGCTGCCCGCGCGGAATCGGTGGACTTCGTCCGCAGATAAATCCAGGTAAAACTGGAAATAGGGAAAGAGTCAGCGCCGCCTGCATTGGTTAGCGAGGCGGAGAAGCTATTCCACCGCGGCTCCTCAACCGCCAGGCACGACGCGGCAATACTCTCAGCGGAAGCTCTAATAAACTTACCCGCGGGATTCAATACCGCCGCTTGGGAAAGATTACCCTTTACTGCATATTGATACTCGACGTAGCCGATGGACCCGGCGCTGGCTTTCACTTTGTCTGCCATATCCGCACTGCGTTCTGCGGACACGCCAACCGGCCACTTAGGGGAAGCGCTGGTTCCCACCTCAGTTCGAAACTTGGAACTCACCTTGGCGAGAAAGTCCGTGAAAACGAAATTGGACCCCTTGCCCGCAGGACGGTTGATCACCTGGATCGCAAGCGTGGGCAAAGCAACATCCGGGTTGAGTTTGGCGATCTGCGCTGCATTCCAGTTCCTGATATCTCCAAGGAAAATCTCAGCTAGCACCTCCCCCGAAAGCCGAAGCTCCCGGTGGACACCGGGAAGGTTGTAGATCGGAACGATCCCGATCAGCACGACCGGCAACTCCAGCAAACCATCTTGCTTACGCTCCATATCCGTAAGCTGATACTCTCCAGCGCCAAAATCGCTTACCCCATGTGAGATTTGCTTGATTCCTTCGCTCGTGCCCGCAGGAAGGTATCGCATCTGAATGTGGGCGTTATGCTTGCCGTACTCCTGTGTCCACCGGCCGTAAAGAGGCGCCGGGACACTCGACCCGGATCCAACCAGAACAACCTCGTTTTGGGCAACAGCGGAAGCACTGTGCAGTCCAAGAGCAAGCATCAACAACAGCTCGACATGCGCAAGCAAACGGTAGCGAGCAGCACGAGCCGGAGCGTTTTGCGTTGAGAGCCTTGCCCATAACTTCATGCGGTCCACCTTGTTTCCAGCTGTGCTGCGTGGCAATCGTGGGCGTCTTGTTGACCACAGTAACTGCCGCTTAAATGACGATCATAAAGTTACCATTGTTTTACAGTGAACCCGACCATCGCATGACGGGGACCTGTTATCAGATTAGGCACGGCCGTCATTGTGACTCGCTCCCGACAGCAGAACGACCTTCCGATGACCCAGAAGAAACCCGAGAGACTCTCGCCCAACATCGGCTTCCGACTGGTCGGAGCAGCATTGGGTTCTTCACAACCGGCTGGTGTTAAGATGCAGAGCGTCTGGATCGCTCTTGCAGCGAATCGCGGCATGGATACCTGATTCACGAAAAACTTTGCAGGACTAACCACATATGGCAGACATCGACGTCGAAAGCTTGGCACGGGAACTGCTCGCAGCGCAAGAGACGGACCAGATGGTCCCGATTCCTCCCTCTGCGCGCCCTGGCTTCGATCTCGACACCGCGTATGCCGTGGAAGCAACCCTCAAGCGGTTTCGCGAAGTAGCGGGACACAGAGCTGTCGGCCGCAAGGTTGGTTACGCCAACAAGGCTATGTGGCGTGTGCTCAAACTGGAAACCCTGGTTTGGGGCCACATGTACGACGATACCGTGCACTACAGCGTCAACAACTCTGCAACGCTGACGCTTCCCCATCGCCGCTCGCTGAAGATCGAACCCGAGATTGTTTTCGGTCTGAAACAACCGATCATCACCGAAGGTCTCGATGCCATCGCTGCGCTTAGGGCCACAGAATGGTTAGCGCTTGGATTCGAAATCATCGATTGCCCCTTTGCAGAATGGAGGTTTCAGCCAAGTGATTTCGTTGCATCCTTCGGGCTGCACGCGGCGCTCGTAATCGGAGAGCGTTTGTCAGTCCGGCCTGACTCTATCGACACGATTGTGGATGATCTCGGGGGATTGAAAGTCCGAGTGTCCAAGAACGGGGAGTTTGTGGAAGAAGGATCCGGCAAGAACAGCCTGAAGAATCCAGCCTCGTGCCTCGCAGAACTCGGGGCAGCCGTCGTGCGACGTTCCCCAGACGAGCCATTGCGTAGTGGGGAAATCATCAGTTCAGGAACACTTACCGCAGGCCATCTTACCGAACGGGGTGATCGGTGGACGGTCGAGGTCGAAGGGTTGGCGCTGCCGCCACTCGCATTAACGGTAACTTGATGCTTGCTGAGTTCGAATCTTTTGTCTGCAGCCGGTTTCGCCTATGGGAGTAAGCGGGAATGCGCGCAGATTTTGTTCGATTATTTTATCTCGCTGCTTCCACTACGAGCCGTCATCAATTCGAAATCGCCGCCCAGGTAGAGCAACGAATTCGGAGTTCCTTTTGCCGTGCGGAACCGCTGCGAAAATCAGTGACGAGGAAGCGCTGGCGAAAAGTAAAAGGCTGTGACATTGGTTATGCTCTAGCCGTCCACTCCTGCGAGGGAGCCAACAGCGTGGAGGCATGCACCGTCACAGCCTTCGATGCGATCACCGCTTTCGCGGTCCCAAACCCCAACTACTCCTCGCAGAGCCGTCGGTTTTTTCAGGTCCGGCTGCTCATCCGGTTGCCCTTCTGAGCTGATCACTCAGCCTACTTCGGACTGGCAAAAGTTTAATTAAGCCAACCCTTTCAGCCGTCGACGAAGGCCACCTTAGAGATTTGTCTGAAGGTTGTCAACGCCCGTTTTCAGTGCAAAGTCTGAAATTCACAAGCCCTCGCGGGAAGGATGCAATCCTGTTGAATTGTTGGCGGTTAGTGGATAGACGGGCAAATTATGCACACTTCTCCACAGCTTAATCCACAGCGCGCGGGAACAGCGCAGAGCCTCGATGACCAGATCAGAAACCAAGTCAATGGCTCAACGGGACTGACTCGTTAGTCATATTCTGATCTCAGTTGATTGAGATGGCAGCCGTCCTATAGTTTTGTGTTGGAGCTGCTGCCTGGAAATCTATCTAGTCGACGGTACTTACGAGTTGTTCCGGCACTACTACGCTCTACCATCCGCGAAGGATTCGGACGGGCGGGAGGTCGCTGCGGTCCGAGGTGTCCTCGCTTCGGTTCTGGGCATGATTAAAGGCGGCGCCACGCACATCGCGGTTGCGACCGATCACGTTATCGAATCGTTTCGTAACGAACTGTGGCCAGGTTACAAAACGGGGGAAGGCATCGAACCGGAGTTATGGGCACAATTCCCATTGCTTGAAGACGTTCTCTCCGCGGCTGGCGTTGTCGTCTGGCCTATGGTTGAGTTTGAAGCGGACGATGCGCTTGCTGCGGCAGCGCTCGCCGCGGCTGGAGATGCGCGCGTCGAAAGGGTGATCATCTGTACGCCGGACAAGGACCTCGCCCAATGTGTGAGCGGCACGCGGATTGTCCAACTGAATCGCCGGACGCGTGTCACCTTGGACGAGGCTGGTGTGATCAAGAAGTTCGGCGTTTCGCCGGTATCGATCCCTGACTATCTGGCCCTGGTGGGCGATGCGGCGGACGGTTATCCGGGACTGCCCGGCTGGGGCGCAAAGTCGTCGGCCGCCGTGCTGGCCAAATTTGTCCATCTCGAATCCATCCCTTCGGACCCTCGCGAGTGGCGGGTGAACGCTTCCAACGCGAGCGCGCTCGCGGAAACTCTCCATCGCGAACTGAATCGCGCCCTGCTCTTTCGCACGCTCGCAACCCTGCGAACCGACATCGCACTCTTCGAAGACGTTGACCAGTTGCGTTGGAACGGCCCAACAGCCGCCTTCGACGCGCTCGCGGCTCGATTAGACGCGGCGCTCACCGAAAGACGACGGCCGGCGGATCGCTGATCAATCGCAAAGATGCCAGTCCACTTATTGAGTCGGCAGGTAAAATGGAGGCGAGTTCCTTACGTGCAGTTCATTTCCTCGAAACGCTGCCCGGCCGGTCGAGCAGAAAGGTTATGCGGATGTTTAGCAAAGGGATCAATTTCAGAAACGTGGCGTTAACTGTCGTTTTCTCCTCAACCACGCTGCTCGGTCAACAGACGCCCCCGCCGCCCAGTTCCTCGGCAGGAACCGAATTCCCAGTGATCATGCGGCAAAACGTAACTGCCGGCAAAACGCCGGTTGGAGCAAAGGTTCGGGCGAGTCTGGTAGTTGCGACGCTGGTAAACGGGGTAGTAGTTCCGAGGGACGCCGTTCTGTCAGGAGAAGTGATCCAGTCCGTGGCGAAATCCGGGGCCCAGCCTTCACGTCTTGCCCTCCGGATGGACTCGGTGCAATGGAAGAACGGCTCAGCGACGATCAAGCTTTACTTGACGCCCTGGTTTTACCCGGTGTCGGAAATGGCTCCTCAGAATCTTTCCTATGAGCCACCGGACGCTGCAAACAGTCCGAAAAACTGGAACGGTGCGGGAACCTATCCTGACTCCAACAATCCGGCTTCGCAGCCATTTCCGGGCCGTGACATCGGCCGTGACACGTCCACTGCGCCACTGTCGCCGGCGTCGAGCATTTCCAAACATCGAGTGTTGATGAAAAATGTCGAGTCTACGCGCGACAGCGATGGAGCCGTTGCCCTTACTTCCAAGCGTTCAAATATCAAGCTCGATAAGCTCACCACTTATGTGCTTGCAACAAGCGATCTTGTGTCGCTGAATTGACTGGCGAATGTTTTGTTATGGGTCGAAAGCGGACAACTGCGGCACCGGCGATTCTTTTGAACCAGGGCGTGCGAGTACACTTGTAATCCCACGCACACGTGGTAATATACTGGATCGTTAACGTACACGCTATTAACGGATCCAAGAAAACCATGATTCTGCCGGCCCCGTGCCGGCAAGCAAGGCAACCGAGTGTATCTTCTGGGAATCGATATCGGCACTGGAGGTACGCGCGCCCTCGTTATGGATCCCGAGGGACGCTTGCTTGCCTCCGCCACCGAAGACCACAGAGCTTTTGCATCGCCGCAAATTGGGTGGGCCGAGCAGGATCCTTGCGACTGGTGGCGCGCGTGCGGCGTGGCCGTGCCTAAAGCGCTAGCGGGCGCCCGATTGCGCGGCGATCAGATCGCTTGCGTTGGTCTGTCCGGACAAATGCACGGTGCAGTCCTGCTGGACCAGCAAGCGCGCGTCATACGACCCGCCCTTATCTGGTGCGATGTCAGAAGCGAGAAACAGAGCCGCGACCTGACTGCCCTGATCGGGGTTGAACATTTAATCCAACTGACCTGCAATCCAGCGCTCCCCAACTTCACGCTCACCAAATGTCTTTGGGTCCGGGAAAACGAACCGGAGAATTGGAGGAAGAGCCGCTCCTTGATGCTGCCCAAGGACTACGTCCGGTTCCAACTGACTGGTGAACGAGCCACCGACATGGCAGACGCTTCGGGCACGCTGCTGCTCGACGTGGCTCATCGACGGTGGTCGAAAGAACTTTTAGGATTGGTTCAGATGGAAGAGGCGCTTTTGCCCACGTTGTATGAGTCGCCTGAAATCTGTGGGGAAATCTCGCCATCGGGCGCTGCTGCGACTGGCTTGCGGGCCGGAACACCAGTTGTGGCTGGTGCCGGAGATCAGGCCGCTGGCGCAATTGGGATGGGAGTGGTTTCGCCAGGGACAGTCAGCGCAACCATCGGAACGTCAGGCGTAGTTTTTGCGGCGACCGATGCTCCGGCGCTTGACCCGAAAGGACGGCTGCACACATTTTGCCATGCCGTACCTGATCGCTGGATGGCCATGGGTGTCACGCAAGCCGCAGGACTCTCTCTTCGCTGGTTCCGGGATCAGTTCGGATGCGGTACCAACGGTCACGGCGAGTCCTATGAAGGACTCATTGGTGAAGCGGCTAACGCTCCTCCCGGATGCGAGGGTCTGCTCTGGGCCCCTTATCTGATGGGCGAACGCACTCCTTATCTCGATCCGGAGGCGCGAGGGATTCTCGCAGGCTTGACCGCTTCTCATACGCGAGCTCATGTCATCCGGGCAATCCTGGAGGGAGTCGCTTTCAGTTTGCGCGACACGTTCACGATATTTCAGGAGATCAAAGTTCCGGTGAATACGATTCGTCTGGGTGGTGGCGGCGCCAAGTCTGCGCTTTGGCGGCAAATTCAAGCCGACGTCTACGGACAACGCGTGGAGACGGTCAGGGCAGAAGAAGGCGCTGCCTACGGCGCGGCGATTCTGGCCGGCGTAGGCGCAAAAGTGTGGCCGTCGGTGGATGCTGCCTGCGAAAGCGCAGTGCGCGTCGCCGGAACCTTGGGCCCGAACCTCGCAGATTCCGCTGTGATGCAAAAGTCGTACGCGGCCTATCGCCGCATGTATCCCGCGATGAAGTCTATCCAAAGTTGATGGCAGTCGCGGCATGGAGAACACGCTATGACGAGTGCAAAAGACTACCAGCCCCGCGCAGAGCACAAGTTCTCGTTTGGGCTGTGGACGGTCGGCAACCGGGGACGAGACGCGTTCGGCGATGCTGTGCGACCGATGATTTCGCCGCTTGACATCGTTTCGTTGTTGGCAGAAGTGGGAGCCTGGGGCGTCAACCTCCACGACAATGATCTGGTGCCCATCGACGCCACACCGGCCGAGCGAGACGCCATCGTTCGCGCATTCAAGAAAGCCTGCGACGCCAATGGCATTGTGGTTCCCATGGCAACGGTCTCGCTCTTTTTCCATCCGGTATTTCGCGATGGAGCTTTCACGGCCAACGATCCTGAAGTACGCGCTTATGCGCTTCAGAAAACCATGCGAGCCATGGATATCGGTGCAGAACTGGGCGCGAAGATATTTGTCCTTTGGGGTGGCCGTGAGGGCGTCGAAACCGATGCTTGTCGTCGCGCCGATGAGGCGATCAAGCGATTGCGGGAAGCGGTGAACTATCTTTGCGAATACAACATCGATCGCGGATACGGGTTCAAGTTCGCGTTGGAGGCCAAGCCCAACGAGCCGCGGGCCGATATCTATATGGCGACCACGGGCCAGTATCTGGGCTTCATTCCGACGCTTGATCATCCTGAAATGGTCGGCGTCAATCCCGAAGTCGCGCACGAACAAATGTCAGGGCTGAACTTCATGCACGCGGTGGCGCAGGCGTGGGAAGCGGGAAAACTTTTTCACATCGATCTGAATGATCAAATGCCCGGACGATTTGACCAGGATCTTCGCTTCGGGTCCGCTAATCTCAAGTCGGCGTTCTGGCTGGTGCAGTTTCTCGAAGAAGTCAGCTACGAAGGCCCACGTCATTTCGACGCGCACGCTTACCGCACTGAGGACTACGAAGGAGTAAGAGATTTCGCCCGCGGCTGCATGCGGACTTATCTGATCCTGAAAGAGAAGGCGTGCCTCTGGAGCAGAGATGCGGAAATCCAGGGGATCCTTGCCGAACTCTCGGGCAATGGAAACGGCACGGGCAAGATCGGCCTCTACTCAAAAGCGAACGCAGCACAATTGCTGGCCCACACCTTTAACAAAGAGGAAATTCTCAAAAGGCGTTTGCCATACGAGCGTCTCGATCAGCTGACCGTTGACCTGCTACTGGGTGTTAGATAGAAGCTGTCAGCCCGCCTCTGGCGGCGATTTCATCTTACTGATTCAAGCGTGTGAAAGAGGATCGTCCCTCGAAGCAGCGCATTTCGAATGGGACCTGACAAACGAATGACACTGCTAGCGACCACTGTGCCGACTCACCTGGTGCGTCTTGCTCCCGTCGATGTGGTCATCGTAGTTTTTTATTTTGCTCTGGTTCTCTCCATCGGTTGGTACTTAAAGGGCAGGGCGAACACTGGCGAAGATTTCTTCATGGCCGGACGGGAGATGACGGCATGGGTTGCCGGTCTCAGTTTTTTGTCGGCCAATCTCGGCGCTCTCGAATTGATGGGCTGGGCCGGTTCTGCTTACCAATACGGCATTCTGGCAACCCACTGGTATTGGATCGGCGCTATTCCGGCCATGTTGTTCCTGGCGCTGGTCATGATGCCGTTCTACTACATTTCCAAAACTCATTCTGTGCCGGGATACTTGAAACTGCGTTTCGGCGAACCCGCCCGCGCCCTATCTGCGATTTCTTTTGCATTTATGACCGTGCTCATGAGCGGCGTGAATATGTTCGCTATGGCCAAGGTGATGCAGATCGTGCTGGGATGGGACATTAATTTCAGCATCTGGGTTTCATCCCTGACCGTCGCTATTTATGTGACCCTGGGCGGCCTGCGTTCCGCGATCTTTAATGAGGTGCTGCAATTTTTTCTCATCTGGGCAGGCGCCCTGCTCATTCCGATCCTGGGATTGTACGAAACCGGCGGCTGGACCAACCTCAAGTTGCAGATCGCACAGAGGGCCTCAGTACAGTACGTCCATCTGTGGGCTGGATTGGGCTCGTTCAGCAACAATCCCATGGGCATCAACTGGGTCGGTATTGTCTTCGGTCTCGCGGCGATTATTTCGATGGGGTATTGGACGACCGACTTTCTGGTCGTCCAGCGCATCCTGGCCGCGAAGGACATTCGCAGCGCGGAAATGGCTCCGATCATCGGCGCCGGGTTCAAGATGTTTGTGCCGATCATCGTGATTCTGCCTGGACTGCTGGGCTTGGCCGTGTTGCCCGAGAAACTGGTTCCGGAGTCGGTGGCTGCGATCACCGGCGGGCACAGCTACAACGATGTTCTTCCGCTGATGCTGGCGCGTTATTGCGGTCCAGGGTTGCTCGGCCTCGGTGTAACAGCTCTGATTGCGGGCTTCATGTCTGGCATGGCGGGAAACGTCAGCGCGTTCACGACGGTATGGACATACGACATCTACCGCCCACTGATCAATAGCAAAGGCAGCGACCATCATTACGTGAACATGGGCCGTTGGACCACGGTAGTCGGCGTGTTGATCAGCGTGGGCACGGCATACCTGGTGATGCAGTTTGCCAGCATCATGGATTACGTGCAGGCGCTGTTCAGCTTCTTCATTGCTCCGCTGTTTGGCACGGTTGTGCTGGGGATGCTGTGGAAGCGGGCGACCGGCCCCGCTGGATTCTGGGGATTGCTCTGCGGGACGTTGTCCTCGATCAGCATGTGGACGTGGGTCAAGGTCGATCCTTCGGCGCTGCGCTATGTGGCGCTGTCACAGCACGCGAAAGCGCTTGCCCAGGATATGTATCAGGCCCTCTGGTCTTTTCTAGTGTGCGTATCCGTGACCGTGGTGGTGAGCCTGGCGACCAAACCGATTCCTGACAGCCAACTGAAGGGCCTGGTGTATGGGTTGACGGAGGTTCCCTCCGTAGGTGACGTGCCTCTTCTATCAGAAGCCCCTTTTCTGGGCTGGAGTGGTGACAGTTGTTTTTATCGCATTGAACATTATTTTCTGGTAAGCGGAGAGCAGGATGATTTCGATCTGGTTTTTTATTGGCATCTCGCTAGCGGTGAATGGCGCCCTGATCCTCGGCGAGGGAATTTATCAGCTGATCCGCCCCCCTGCGAATCCAGGAGTCGTGCTCTTCAATTTGCATGCGAACGTGTGGTGGGGCGCGCTGTTGCTGGTGTTCGGCCTCGTCTATTGCATCCGGTTCGCTCCGAGGCGCCGACATTGAACGTGGCAGTTTATTGAGGCAGCGGAGGCGGCGCAGCAATCTTTGAGGCCAGCGAATCGTCGGACTCCTGGTGCAGTTCTTGAACTTTGGCATACTCCTTCTGTGATTCGGGAATCCTTCCCATTGCTTTGTAGACGCGGGCTAAGCGATAGTGCGCGTCGGGCTGGCTGGGATCCAACTCGACGGCGCGTTGCAGCGCGGCTACGGCATCCTCATACTGGTTCTTCTCGGTAAGCACAGCGCCCAAGTCGATGTCGGCAAGCTGAATGTCATTCTTCATTCCGATCGCCTTCCTAAGCAACGAGAGAGCCTCATCGGGTTTATTTTCCTTCATCGCGATGTCGCCCAAATAGGCGAGCGCGAGAGCTTGCTTGGGATCGACCGTGAGTTCGTTCTCGAACTCGCGCTTGGCTTCGTCGAATCGGTGGGACTTCCAGTAAAGATAGCCGATTCCGAAATGCACATTCGGTTCGCGCGGTGAAACTTTGGCTGCGGCCTGGAATTCCTCGATGGCTTCCGGCGTTCTTTGCAGGCCGTCGAGCGCTTCCCCGCTCAGCATGTGGGTTGCGGCAGAATCCGGATTCTTTAGCAAAATCAGCCGGAACTCATCCAATGCACACGAGTAGTTCTTTTCCCAAAGACAGCTCTGCGCCAATACCTGATGGAGCTCAGCGTTATCGGGATCGGACTTCGCCGCGGGCTCCAGATACTGGACTGCCTCCGCGAAGTGCTTTGCCCCGTAGTAACTCAGACCCAACAGAGTTGCAGCCTGAAGATTGTTAGGATCAACCGCTAAAACAGCGCGGAACGGAGCTGCGGCTTCTTGAAAGTGCCCCTGCTTGAACTCTGCGAGACCCAGATTAAGTTGCACTCCCGGTAATGCTGGATTCAGGGCGATCGCCTTTTCGTAGGCCGCTGCCGCTTCGTCATATTTTCGTTCTTTCGACAGAACCACTCCGAGGCTCGCGAACGCCGCAGCGTCGCTCGGATTCTGCTGAACGATGGCTCGCCAAACCTTGTCGGCCTCGGAGAGCTTTCCCTGTCGCTCAAGAGTGATGGCGGAATCGGGATCAGGACCTTGCGCCTTGGCGCGGCTCGGCAGCAAACAGCTCATCAGCAAAAGCGCCACTGCGGTCCATTCCGCCTTTGATCTCCTCATAGACCACAACACCGTATCAGCACTGCTGCCGAATCATTCGGGGCCTCTCATCGTAATTCTCTCGGGGAGCGAGAAGGCCGTCTCCAGCCTCCGGTGGATTGAGAGAACGTGTGGGGGTCTGTCAGGCCGACCGGGCTCCCCGATTCTTTGGCGGTGGCGAGCATACAGATTGCGGAAGACTCTCGGGCGTTGGAGCTTTGAAGGGGAACGGCTTCCCAGCCGTGCCGCAAATCTTTAAAACCAGGGGATGACGCGGCTGGAAGCCGCGCCCCTTCAAACCTCGGTCGCCGATCTCGGATCTTTCCCGCAACCGCCACAGCCGAACACCGCTCTAAGCTGGTTTCGTTTTTCATGATCGCACTCTGCCCAGAGGACCAGCGCCCCGCGAATCGGGCCACGCGCAAAGGCACCAACTGTTCTAAGCGTATAGCAGGGCTCCAGGAGACGCCCCGCTCACGGCGTGCGCACCGCAAACGGGGCATACCGAAATCTTCTCCCAAGCAACTAGAAAATCAATTTCATTCCGAGCTGGAACTCCCTCGGGTCGTATGCTGAAGTGACCGCGCCGAAGTTGCTGGCTCCAAAATTGGTGCTGATGCCTCCATTGTTGTAATCACCTTTGAACTGGGTGTGGTTCCAGGTGTTAAAGCTTTCTGCCCGGAATTCCAATCGGCTGCCGCGCGCTTCGCTAAGTATGAAGTTCTTATCCAGCGCCAGGTTCCAGTTGTCGCGGCCCGGTCCGCGGATCACGTCATGTCCCAGGTCGCCCCAGGCTCCCGGCGCCGGATCAGAGAAAGACGATGGGTCAAACCACTCCGTGGCCGTCTTTGGATATCGGATCGGCCCGGTCACATCTGGCCGATTCAAAGTATTGGGAATGATGCTGGTAACGTTGTCCCCATTCAACCCAATGTTTAATGGTGCTCCCGATACCACACTGACGATTCCCGACAGCTGCCATCCGCCCAGAGTCGTCTTCAGCAGGCGGCTGTCGCTTCCCTTGAACAACGGAATATCGTAGACAAAGTTAGCGAACACGACGTTCGTGCGATCGTAAGGGGAGGGCCCTACATCGTATCGCCACCCCGCGTATGGGTTGCTGACGTTGTTAAGATCGCCGCCACTGCCATTGCTCGTGGTCGCGTCAATGGCGCGGGAAAGGGTGTAACCGAATTGCAATTGCAGATCGCGCCGGACGTTCCCGTGAACGTCAACCTGCAGCGAATTGTAATGCGAGTTTGCCTCATCCTCGGACAGCCGGATGTTGCCGAATCCCGGATAGGTGACCAATTGATTCATGCCAGCCCCGTTGCTGGCAACCAACGCAGGCAAGTCGGCGGCCGGCGGTAGATTAACCACTCTGTAGTCGTTCATGTAACGGCCCTGGTTTCCGACATAAGACACAGCCAGCACGGTTCTGGCTCCCAAAGCCTGCTGAACGCCTGCGCTGTACTGATAGGTTGTCGGAGGTTTGTAATAAGTGTTAATGCCGGTGATGCCGACCGGGAGAACCGGCAGGTTCGCCGAGCTGATCGTATTCCCGGTGAGAATGTTGGTCCCAGGATTCGAGAGCAAGACCCCGTTGAGTGTCGGGCTGGCATCGAACGGAGTATTGGTCGCTCCGTTATACATGTCGTTTCCTTGAATGCGGTCGTACATCATGCCGAAGCCGCCGCGGACCACGGTCTTACCGCGTCCCGTGAGGTCGTAGGCAAAACCGATGCGTGGTCCAAACGCGGGCCAGTAGTTGTTCACCAAACCTTTCGGAATTCCGTTCTTTCCGCCGATGCCGATGCCATTTTCATAGAACTGCAACCCCGCCAAAATCGGGTTCGGACTCGTGCCTAATCCCGGACTCGGCGCAGTGCAACCGGGATCTGCCGCCCCGCTGCAAATGTTGCCGTTGGTGTCAAAGGTAGCCACGTTGGCCCGGTTATACAGGTTGGGATAGAAGTTTGACGATTGCTGGTTCGCTTCATAGGTATGCGGAGCTCCATCCCACCGCAGCCCTAGATTCAGGGTGAGACGACGGTTTACGCGCCAATTATCCTGAACGTAGCTCGCCCACGAAACGTTGTTCCAGTGACCCGAGGACTGCACCGCGTCTTCTTCGTATTGTTGTGCATAGCCGAGCAGAAAATCCGCAAAGTCATTCCCGGTGTAATTGCCGTTGAACGTAAAGAGCCCTTGGGTGCTGGCGAAGTAGGTTTGCACCTTCTTGTAAAGTGCCCAACTAAATCCAAACTTGAGTTGGTGCGCACCCTTCGTCCAGGATAGATCGTCGCGAATCTGGTAGTCGTTCGCGGAGTTCGTCCAAGGCGTCCAGTTCGATGTGTACCAGGTTCCGGTGCTGCCCGCCAGATGGATCGAGGGAATACGGTCAAGGGCGTTCGGACCAGTAAACAAACGGTTAAAAGTGAAGTCCGACGGAGCTGTAAGTACGCCTTGGGGGGTGATATTGATGCGGTTGCCGTTGTAGTTAAAGGCAACTTCGTTGAGCAGCGTCGGGCTGATGGCATACGTGGTATGAACCACGGCGCTATAGGAGGGATTGTTAAAGACGTTGCCGACCGTGGGCACGTTGTCGTTGCTCCACTGCGTTTCCCCATAAGTCTGCGAAACCTGCTCCGAAACCCAGTGCCCGAATACGGAGAACTTATCAGTGAACTGGTGGTCGATGCGGGCAATTTCCTCCCGTACATTAGTAGGCTGATTACCACCTCCGATGAATTGAGCTCCGCTCGTGGGAGCGGGGAAAATACCCGTTTTCAGCAGCGCCTGCGCATTGGGATCGAGCAAATTCGCGGGAATCGTGTTATTCGGGAACGGCGCTCCCAGCTTGAGCCCATCGCCGATAAGTATCTGTTGCTGGGCGGGGGATAGTTGCGCCGCGGTGGGAACGTTGATGGTAGTGGTGCCGAAATCTCCGCCATAGGTGCTGGGCAGTGGAACCGTTTGGTTAAACAAGCCGCCCTGCACAAAACTGCGCCATTCCATGTTGTAAAAGAAGAAAGTCGGATGCTCCTTCCATAGGGGAACCTGTCCGCCCGCATTGAAGCCGTATACGTTGAAGCGTAGTTCAGCAACCTTGTTGGGCGCGGGATTGAAATAATTCCGGGCATCGAGCGCGTCATTGCGCACAAATTCCCAGGCGGATGCATGGAATTGTTTGCCACCCGACTTGATGACGTTCGTGATGGTAGCCGCCGAAGTTAGGCCGTACTCCGCGCTGTAGTTCGAATTCAGCGTACGGAACTCCTCAATGGCGTCAATCGAGGGCATGACACTGGCGCCCGTGCCGCCACGATCAAGGTTTTCCGAGCCGTCGAGAAGTTGCAGATTGTGCCCCGCCCGCTGTCCGTTGATGCTGACGTTGTTATCGCCACTCACCGGAGTGGGGATAATGAAGTCCGCCTGAATGCTGGACGCCCCTGGGGTCAATGCGTAAAGCGAATAGACGCTGCGCCCGTTAACGCCCAACTCGGACAATTGCTTGCTGGTAATCACGGTGCTGACTTCGCCGGTATCGGCTTGCACCGTAACTGCGTTGGCTTCGACGGTGACTTGCTCCCGCACCGTGCCCACCTTCATTACAAAATCCACGCGGGTGCGATCGTCCAGGTTCAGGACGAGTCCGTTCCTCTCGGACTGACCGAATCCCGCAGCTTTGGCGTTAAGGTTGTAGTGGCCGATGGGCAGACCGGGCATGACATATTGCCCGCTATCATTCGTTGTTCCGCTACGGCTCTCGCCGGTTTCAACTCTCGTGGCAGTGATCGTCACTTTGGGAACGGCGGCTCCCGATGAGTCGGTGATCGTCCCCACGATGGTCGCTTCTTGCCCGAAGCCGCAGAGAACGGCCATCATGAGAAACGCAAAAAGAGCCGCGCAGTCACGTGTTCGACGTTGCACCTGGGCCCGGGTTGCAATCCCCAAAATCTTCGAGGACATCATGTTGGTCGCTCCTTCGACAGGGTTGATTTGGACTTAAACCGCTGCCGTTAACGTTAACGTTGATCGGAAATGGAATTTAGCCCTGCTGTCCTCCGTTGTCAAGGAAAATTTGAATGCGACGTAGCGATTTGACAAATGGGACGATTCGAACAAGGGTTCCAGAAAACCATAGTTCCCGGAGCGGGGCCCTGGACAAAACCAAAATCGCCTTTCTCTCACCGATTGGACGACGAAGGCAGAGGCGATTTTCGCTCGTTTTCTATGGTTACTCGTGCGACAGGACTTGACCGTGGAAAACCGAATCGTTCAGCGTCACGGGTGAGATTCGAATCTCCCGGAACAGTTGCAAGTTCGACGACATCACGACCCCAGGACTGAGGTGAATGGTCGGTGGGAAATTGACTCCGCTGGTCAAGTGGTCGGCCATGAGGCGCACCGCAATTTGCCCCTGCCGATAAGGCTGCTGGTAAATCGAGGCAGAGATCGTTCCTTTCTTGAAGTAAGGAGCCATTTCCGCGAAGAGATCTGTGGTAATCAGCTTCACCTTCCCTGCAAGCTGCCGTGCGCCCAAGGCACGACAGACCGGGAGACAGTTGACCGTGTTCACGTATAGCCCCGCAAGCGAAGGCTCGCGACCCAGCAGGTCGAAGGTTTTCTGGAAACTCTCGTCCTCGTCCTCGTGCCCCTCGATGATGCTGACAATCTCCCCGCCCGGACAGTGCCGCGGAAACGCATCTGAGAAACCATCGGTTTTCTTGCGATGATCCAAGGCTGTCAACATACCCGCTACGACCGCAACCTTGGAATTGGGCGCGACAAACTTGCCCATCAACTCCCCGGCAAGATGACCATTCAGCCACGGCTCTACACAGACGATGCTGGATCGGCGACTCTGAGGCGCGTCGGTGGAAACGCAAACGACGCGAACCCCCTTGTCCTCCGCCTCGTCGATCAGCGGCGACAAGCCCTTGGGATTTCCGGCGGCCACAACGATTCCGTTGACGCCTGTTTTGAGGAGTTCCTTCAACGCTTTGGTGTCATCTTCACCCAAAGCGCGGACCGGACGATACTCGAACTGGACACCAAGTTGCGCTAGACGTCGGCCTTCCTCGAGAACGCCGCTCCACATCTGATCATAGAAAAAATGGATTTCGCGGGGTAGGCACACACCAATCCGGGCACCGGCCTTGGAAGCGGACAAGGCGCGTGCCGCCAGGTTCGGCGTATAACCGATTTGCCGTGCGATTTGCAGAATTCGATGGCGGGTGGATTCATTGATCCCGTTGCGTCCGTGCAGCGCGCGGTCAACGGTTCCAATCGAGACATTCGCCAGTTCCGCGATCCGGTGAATTCCGCCTCTCTCTTTTTTCATCCCCCGCGCCCTCCTGCCCTGGCGACGCCACAATTACCCGAATACATCTTACGCCCTGGCGCGCTGCTGAGCATCAGCACGCCTGTTAAGTCGTTTTTCCGTGTACGTTGACGGTGTTATACTCAGGCGCTTTTAAATTGCGCGCGAATTCGGTGACTCGGAGCCAACATTCCATGGTCGATACTCTGCGAGTATTTTTCGTTCGCGCTGTCCTTGTTCCGTTTGTCCTCGCTTGCGTTTCAGTGGCGCAGAATGGGGAACCTCCCGCAGTTCCACTCTATTTGGATCCAGCCCAACCGATCGCTGCGCGAGTTGACGACCTGATCTCGCGAATGACTCTGGAGGAGAAAGCGTCCCAACTGGTGAACCAGGCGCGCGCAATTCCAAGATTGCAGGTCCCCCAATACGACTGGTGGAGCGAGGCCTTGCACGGTGTCGCGAGGGCCGGGACCGCGACCGTTTTCCCCGAGCCCATTGGACTGGCGGCAACCTTTGATCCTCGCTTGATCCACGAGATGGCGGTGGCCATTGGCACCGAAGCCCGCGCCAAACATAACCAGGCGGTCCGCGCCGGACGGCGAGACATCATGGAGGGCTTGGACTTCTGGTCGCCGAACATCAACATCTTTCGCGATCCGCGCTGGGGACGTGGCCAGGAAACTTACGGCGAGGATCCCTTCCTCACTGGACGCATGGGCGTGGCTTTTGTCACCGGACTTCAGGGCGACGATCCGAAATATTTCCGCGTGATTTCGACTCCGAAACATTTCGCGGTGCACAGTGGCCCCGAACCGTCTCGGCATTCGATTAACGTCGAGGTCTCGAAGCACGATATGGAGGACACGTATTTGCCCGCCTTCCGCGCCGCCGTAATCGAGGGCCAGGCAGGGTCGGTGATGTGCGCCTACAACCGGGTCAATGGCGAACCGGCTTGCGCAAACAAGTTTCTGCTCGCGGATCAGTTGCGACGAGCATGGATGTTCAAAGGATATGTCGTTTCCGACTGCGACGCGATTGTTGACATCTTCAGCGGACATCACTTCACTAAAAGCCTGGCTGAAGCCGCCGCAGTTTCGATGAATACAGGCATGGACAATGAATGCGCGGACTTCTTCACCGTGGCCACCGACAACTCGGATTTTGTGAAATATCTCGACACCGTAAAGCAGGGTCTTCTTAGAGAAACGGATATCGATGTTGCGCTGAAACGCTTGTTTACAGCGCGCTTCCGGCTGGGATTGTTCGATCCTCCCGCGATGGTTCCCTATGCGCAGACGCCGGAATCGGAGATCGATAGCGACGCGCACCGGGCGCTTGCACTGAAGACAGCACGGGAGTCGATCGTGTTGCTGAAAAATGACGGCGTTCTTCCGCTGAATGCCAATGTCCAAAAGATTGCAGTGGTTGGGCCGCTAGCGGAATCTGTCAGCGTCCTGCATGGCAACTACAGCGGCACGGCCTCGCGTGCAACCACGGCGTTGGAGGGGATTCGCAATCAGTTTTCCATCGCGCAGGTCACATACTCGCCGGGAATGAATTTTCTGAGGCAGCAGAGCTTGATTCCGACGCCAGTACTTATGACCGCCGACGGACAACCGGGTCTAAAGGGAGAATACTTCTCAGGTAAACAATTTGAAGGCGTGCCCGCAGTGGTCCGCGTGGACAAGATGATCGATCTCCAACTCTTCCATCCGGATCCTACTGCGCTGACGCCGCCCACCGGCATGAAGGACTTTTCGGTGCGATGGACCGGCTTTCTGACGCCCAGCGAGTCAGGCACTTACCAAATCGGTCTCGTGGGCTCCATGAACCGACTTTGGATCGATGAACAACTTGTTGTGGATGACCTGAAACTGCACGATCCCAACCCGATGAGCAAGACACTCCGACTAAAAAAGAAGCACCGGTATGCAGTGAAGCTGGAGTATTCTCTCG
This sequence comes from uncultured Acidobacteriota bacterium, assembly GCA_963722725.1. Classification (GTDB taxonomy): domain Bacteria; phylum Acidobacteriota; class Terriglobia; order Terriglobales; family Acidobacteriaceae; genus JABDBE01. The sequence continues at coordinate 142,680 of CAVROB010000017.1, read as the reverse complement.
GAGGTTTTGGCACCAAGCTGGTCTGGCTGAAACTTATCGCCGATCCGATTGCAGAAGCTGTGGCTGCGGCAAATCAGGCGGACGTGATCGTTGCAGTCGTTGGCATCACTTCCCAACTTGAAGGCGAGGAGATGCAAGTGGATGTGCCCGGCTTCAAAGGAGGAGACCGCACCAGCCTCGATCTTCCCAAGGAGGAAGAGGATCTCCTGGAGGCGATGAAGCGCACTGGCAAGCCGCTCGTTGTGGTCCTCATGAATGGCAGCGCACTCTCGGTGAATTGGGCAAACGAACACTCCGACGCTATTCTCGACGCTTGGTACTCGGGAGAAGAAGGCGGAACCGCCATCGCGCAGACACTCGCAGGCGTGAACAATCCGGCGGGCCGGCTGCCGGTAACGTTTTACACGGGCGTCGACCAGTTGCCCGCATTTGAAGACTACGCCATGAAGAACCGAACCTACCGATACTTCAACGGCCAGCCTCTTTACCCTTTCGGTTACGGTCTCAGTTACTCAAAATTTGAATACAGCAATTTGCGACTCTCAGCCACAGAACTGAACGCTGGGGATTCACTGAATGTGGGAGTGGACGTGAAGAATACAAGCCTCAAGGAAGGCGACGAAGTGGTGCAGCTTTACCTGAGTTTCCCGCAAGTGGAGGGTGCTCCGCTTCGCGCCCTCCGCGGATTTACTCGCATCCATCTTGGGCCCGGCGAAACGCAGCACGTGAATTTAGCGCTGAGCCCGCGCGACTTGAGCCTGGTAAATGCAGCGGGAGATCGGCTAGTGGTCGCAGGCGCGTATCGTGTCAACGTGGGCGGGGGACAACCGGGGACGCCTGCGCCCAGCGTGAGCACGCAGATTTCCGTCCGAGGCGAGCAAAAACTGCCGGAGTGACGTGCGAGGGTTAATTTTGTTAACGCCGATGATCGTTCCGCAACACTTGCGACCGTCGAATTCAAAACGTAACGTTCACGTGAGAGCCTGGGAGCCGGCGTTCGCAATTGCCATGCTGCTCTTGTCATTGGAATGCAGAGTGCCTTTGTACGCCCAGAGCCCTGGTCCGTCCCCCGACAGTGCTATTCGATTCGAGTACCAGCCGATCCCCTTTGAACTGGACAGTTGCGAAACGCCCGAGCGCCATGCGCCCGAAACCATGGCTGGAGGTGTAGCCGTTTTCCGACTACAACAACGATGGCAAGCTGGACATTTTTTTCACTAACGGCGCCGACATCAGGACGCTCCGGAAGTCGTCTCCAAAATACTCCAACCGTCTTTTCGAGAATGACGGCAAAGGACATTTCTCGGATGTTACCGAGAAGGCGGGCCTTGCCGGCAGTGGCTACGATATCGGTGTCGCCGTCGCCGATTATGACAACGACGGGTATGAAGACATCTTTGTCGCCGGGGTTTACAAAAACACGCTTTACCACAACAATGGCAACGGCACGTTCACAGATGTCACGGCCAAAGCCGGACTCAATAAGCCCGATCCCGAGTATGGCCCGCTCTGGTCCGTCGGGGCGGTCTGGGTGGATGTGAATAACGACGGCCTGCTCGATCTACTCGTCATCAATTACATGAAGTGGGATATCGAGCACGAGCCTTCCTGTCCGATCGATGGCCACGCCGACTATTGCCATCCCAAGATGTACAAGCCAACTCCGAACCAGTTGTTTCTGAACAACGGAGACGGCACATTCCGGGACGCCTCCACGGAATGGGGTCTGCGCGCACACTCGGGGAAAGGCATGGCGGGCGTGACTGCGGATTTCGATCTCGACGGCAAGATGGACGTTTTTATTGCCAACGACAAATCGTTTAATTGGTTCTTTCGAAATAAGGGCAATGCTTTTGACGAAATTGGGTTCGACGTTGACGTCGCGCTACGCGAAGACGGCGTGTTCATTTCGGGCATGGGCGCCGATTTTCGCGATCTCGATAACGATGGCTATCCCGACCTTGTGCTCGTCGCCTTAGACAACGAGACATTCCCCATCTACCGCAATACTGGCAAAGGAAGCTTTGTTGAAGTGACGGAGAAAAGCGGCATGGCTTTGCAGAGCCTGAAGATGGCCGGATATTCTCCGACGATCGCCGATTTTGACAACGATGGATGGAAAGACATTTTCGTTTCGCGCGGACACGTTCAGTCTCTTCTATCCGCAAACCGAATTGCCATCGAACAGCCGAACACCGTCTTTCGCAACCTGAGTGGCATGAAGTTTGCAGCTTTGACCTCTGAGGCCGGGTTGACGGCCGTCCCGCCGGCACGGCACAGAGGGTCGGCCATCGGTGATCTTAACGGAGATGGGCGAATCGATGTAGTGGTCACGGCGCTAAAAGCTCCAGCCGAAATCTGGTTGAACGAAAGTCCAGGCAACAACCACTGGCTGGAACTAAAACTCGAAGGAACGAAAAGCAATCGTGACGGAATCGGAGCACGCATTAAACTCATCACCAAGAGTGGCACCCAATACGAACACATGTCCACAGCGGCCGGTTATGCGTCGTCCAGCGCCGGCCCCGTGCATTTTGGACTTGGACCGAATGCTTCCGCCGATTTGATCGAGATCCGATGGCCATCAGGGATCGTCCAGCAACTGCACGACGTGGCTGCCAACCGCATCCTGAAGGTAATAGAACCAACTCCCTCATCGCCGTAGCTAGACTCGTCAGTTATTTCGCCGGGGTCCAAACAAACACACCTGCACTGGCTTGATGCGGTCTCCGGACCCTTACCTTCCAGCAAGGCTCACTTTCGCTAGATCTTTCCAGGAGATCAAGATGAACCCTTGATCCCGGAGAAACTGCCGAAAGTCCTGGCTCCGCACCATGTCCAAGTCGTTTTGCCGCCACTCTGCACCCCAGTCAGGAATATCTGACGTTGCTCCGCGTATCTCATCATTGTCGTATGCCAGATGAACTATGAGTTCATATGTGCCTGCGGGCAGCGGAGCGAGCATCTCCTTGTACGTGTCCATCCATTGGGACTTCGGCACCCCTGGACTAATCTGAAGGTGGCGATCTAAGAGGGCTACGGCTGACGCGACCTGTAAACCATGGAGGTTTTGATCACGTTCCAAAAGCACCGGCAATTTGTAATCCCGTCCCAGGTTCAAATACACGTTGAGCAGGTCTGCCGTACTAAAGAGCGTTTCCATGTGCGCATCCAGATGGCTTATATGAATGCCAGCCGCTTGCGCCTTATCGATCTGGGCGCGGGTCTCGACTTTAACGTCCTCCATCTTGGCATGTGCGTCAACGAACTCAGTGGTCGAAGGCAAGTAACCGTCTTCATCCAGAAGACTGGATCCTCTTGCTTGCGGCGACACTGAACCCCAGCGATAAGTGGCCCACTCGGAATTCAGAGCCAGGTGCACTCCGAGATCAGCATCGGGATGTTCCTTCGCCCAGTGAACTACCTCGGGAAACCACGGGCACGGCACGAGAATGCTAGCAGACGTAACCCAGTGTTGCTCTAACGCCTCCATGATGGCCCGATCGACCGTATGCATCATCCCGAAATCGTCCGCATGGATGATCAGCAGCCGCGAATTCGCGGGATACCCAAGCCTCTCAGCGAACAGTTTTTGGTTTAGCGGAAGGACTGTCCTGAGCAAAAGAACACGAAGATATCAGGATGCACAACAGCAGGACTAGGATCTGCTTCAACATTTATGGCTCCTCCTACCGCGGCGGATGCAGGTTAGGATACGCAGGAAAGCAGCTTCGGCGCGATTATTGCGCTATGCACACGGAGACAACACGGGCTACTTCTAAGAAATCCTCGTCCACTTCAGCGTTAGTAGAGATCTGACCCTTGCGTCAAGCCTTCTTCGCCTTCGCGGGAGGAACCAGCGCTACGGCAGCCTCGCCGGTCAGCAGGAGGAAAGTGAACGTCTCCTGCAGATACAAGCGGACGGCGGCATCAGTATGGCTGAGATAACCGATGGAGACGTCCTGGCCGATGTGCAGATCAAAATCGCCACCACGCGTGGTCAGCACGAAAGCGCCGGCAATAGCGGGTGCCCAGATGATTTGATCGTTGACCAGTCGCTTAACGTGTTCCAACACTGGGTATCCATGGTCGCTGGTCTCGGCGAGTGCGGTGTAGGCATCGGCCCCGAGCAGCACGGAGTAGGGGCCGTTGACGCCGACCAGACGCAACCGGCTCAAGCCTTGGGCGATAGCTTCGGGATACTGGCGCACGTCGGCAGGGAGCGTCATGATCGGATTACTGGTTCCTTCACGGATACCCCCGATGCCGGCGGCGGCGTAGCCTTCGAATATGGCGGCGTCTTCGGCAAAGGCGATCTGTCGCGCGGCGTCCTTCGCCGGCTGCCAGTCCGAATCGTTCGCGCCACGATCGACGTCGTCGATCGACTGGCGATCCAGTTCGAACGGAACGCGCAGTTCGACCAGAGCCTTCACCTCGCGCTGCCTCGCGACGATGCCTTTCCCCGGGGCGGTGATCGTCTGCAGGTGCCCGGTGCCAACTGCGGAGAGACTGGAGCCACTTGGACCGTGCACGTCAACGACGCGCCGTCCGGCAAGGTAGCGCTTAAGCGTGCGCGAAGTTTCCTCTTCGATCTGAGCCCATGCGGAATCGGAAATAGGGGCCAGCTCGCGATGCAGATTATTCATGTTGTAGGTCTCCTTTGAGAGAACCGATGCCGAGCGAACCGTCGCGCACCGATGGAATGGATGGAGAGGATGCGGGCGACGTTGAGGGCTCCGCATTTACCGGCTGATCTGTGTTCGTTTGGTCTTCGGTCACGTTCTCCAGAAACGTGGCCGACGGCACGAAGAACAAATTTCCAGTTACAGCGCGGCTGAAATCAAGTATCCGGTCGTAGTTGCCGGGTGGACGGCCGACGAACATGTTCTCGATCATTAACTCGATCGTGCGGGGCGAACGGCTGTAGCCGATGAAATAGGTACCAAATTCACCATCCGAGGGCCGGCCGAAAGGCATGTTGTCGCGCAGGATCTTGACCTCTTTCCCGTCCTCAACGATCGTCGTGAGCGCGTTGTGGGCTGAAGTTGGTTTCACGGAATCATCCAATTCGATGTCGGAAAGCTTGGTCCGTCCGATGATGCGTTCCTGTGCTTCAGTGGAGAGTGCATTCCAAGCCCCCAGATCGTGGAGATATTTCTGCACAATCACGTAGCTGCCGCCGGCAAAGTTGGCATCTTCGTCGCCGATGAGGACGGCCTCGACCACTGCCGTGCCCCTCGGATTCTCCGTCCCGTCGACGAAACCCAGGAGATCGCGGTCGTCGAAGTAACGGAAACCCTGCACTTCATCCACCGCGGTAACAGCGCTCCCGATGCGCGCCATAATCTGCGTGGCCAATTCAAAGCATAAATCCATGCGCTTGGCGCGGATGTGGAACAAGACGTCGCCCGGCGTGGCAACAGCGTGCCGCGCTCCAGAGCGAATCTCCCGGAACGGATGCAGCTCTGCTGGCCGCGGCCCGCCGAAGAGGCGATCCCACGCGTCGGATCCAAATCCCATGACGCAGGAAAGTCCTCCTTCCAGGTCACGAAATTCCACCGCGCGCAGCAGTGCGGCCAGGTCTCCGCAGAACGAGCGCAAGGTGTCGCGATTCTCAGAGCCAGGGTTGATCGTCGCGGCCAGGAAGATGGCGGCGCGGGTGAGCGGCGCGTCTACCGGCTGCGCGAGGGCGGCGGGCAATCTACTTGTTGTTTCGGGCGCGTTCATTGGATCGGTATGGAGGTTGTCCTCTATCGAGTGCTATCCATGAAAACACAACTGCAGCTTGACTCACAACCGGTCTCAAACAATTTCGCGTTCTTTTCACCCGGAAATCACGGTCGTCACCGATCAAATCTCACGGACAGAACAATTGTCAAGCTAACGTCGCCGCGCTATCATCTGAGACTACCGTATCTGCGACGCCGGTCAGGCGACGCCAAGCCACTGGTGGACCCGTCAACACCCGATGTAATTGCTACTGATTCTCCACTGCGGCTTTGCAGTTCTGGTTGGCGCAATTGCAGCCGCTTTATGCAGAGGTCCCAAGCGCGCAGTCAAGGAGTAAGCGGCCATGACCATTGAGATGCGTAAGACCGGAGTCGATGTCGTCGGCGACATGCCTTGGGGTACGCACTTTTGTCTTTTCTACGAAACCCAAGCGGATCTCCTCGAAACAACCGTGGCCTACTGCAAGGCTGGATTGGAGAGCCGGGAGTTTTGCCTGTGGGTGGTTGCCGAGCCACTTGCCGTGGAAGACGCAAAGCGTGCTTTGCAACGAGCCGTATCTGACTTCGACCGCTACTTGGCGGACCGCAGCATAGAGATTGTCGCCGCTCGCGACTGGTATCTGCAGGATGGCACGTTCGATCTGAACCGGGTCATTGGCGGTTGGAATGAGAAACTCGCGCTTGCATCGGCCAGAGGTTACGCCGGCGTAAGGGTCACGGGAGACACCGCATGGCTCGAAAAGAAAGACTGGAAGGACTTCTGCGAATACGAAGAGTCACTCAACCAAGCGGTCGCCGATCAGCGTCTGGCGGTGCTATGCACCTACCCACTCGCCGCATGCGGAGCTGGTGAAATCCTGGATGTGGTGCGAACCCACCAGTTTGCAGTAACCAAGCGGCGCGGCGGTTGGGATGTAATCGAAACCGCGGGACACAAACAAGCGAAGGCTGAAATTAAACGCCTGAACCAGGAACTCGAGCAACGGGTCACGATGCGGACCATCCAACTGACCGCCCTCAATAGCGAACTGACAAAGGAAGTACTCCAACGAAAGCGCGCCGAGGAGGCGCTGCTGCGTAGTGAGGCCTATTTAGCGGAAGCACAGAGAGTGAGCCACACCGGCAGTTTCGGCTGGAGCGTTTCCAGTGGGGATATCGTTTGGTCAGACGAAGCGTTTCGAATTTTTGAATACGACCTGGCCTGCAAGCCTTCCTTGGAACTCGTAATGCAACGAACCCATCCCGAAGACAGAGCGTTTGTCCAGAAAACAATTGATCAAGCAGCGCGGGATCGGAAGGGTTTTGATGTGGAACATCGGCTGCTGTTGCCGGACGGCTCAGTGAAATACGTTCGAGTTCTGGGTCATCCTTCAACCAATGATGAGTCGGGAAACTTTGAATTCGTAGGAGCAGTGATGGACGTCACCGAGCGCAAGCGGGCAGAGGCGCTGCGCGACGGAGAGAGCCGCATTCTGGAAATGATAGCCCGCGATGCTCCGCTGGAGGAAACACTCACGAAGTTGGTGCTGGTGGTGGAAGCGCAATTTGCCGGGTTGCTTTGCTCAATCCTGCTCCTTGATGAGGACGGGCAGCACTTGCGGCACGGCGCCGCCCCGAGCCTTCCTCGGACCTACACCGAGGCCATTAATGGCCTTGTGATCGGACCCAAGGCGGGCTCATGCGGCACCGCCATGTACCGCAGAGAACCGATCGTCGTCACTGACATTCTTCAAGATCCGCTCTGGGAGGAGTACCGACAAGTGGCCGAGCCCTATGGGTTTCGCGCCTGCTGGTCTACTCCCATCCTTGCGCATTCGGGCAAAGCACTGGGCTCATTTGCTATGTATTACCGCGAACCGTGCAGTCCGAGGTCCGCTGAGACTCACGCTCTACAAATGGCCACTCACCTCGCGGGCATCGCCATTGAACGCAAGCTGGCGGGTGAAGAGCGCGAACGACTGCGTCAGGTCCAGACGGAGCTCGCACACATGAATAGGGTGACGACGATGGGCGAGCTAACCGCTTCCCTGGCGCACGAGATCAAGCAGCCGATCACCGCAGCAGTCACCGACGCCAGGACCTGCTTGCGCTGGCTCGGGAGGGACAACCCCGACGTGTCAGAAGCGCGCGAAGCCGTCTCGAGAGTGGTAACAGATGTAACCCGCGCGGCCGAAATCATTAGCAGAATCAGCCTGCTGTTCAAGAAGGGCGGCCTGCAGCGGGAGTTAGTGGATATAAATGAGCTCATTGGAGAAATGGTTGTCCTGCTGCGTAACGAGGCCGCCCGATACTCAATTTCGATCCGCGCCAACCTCGCCGAGGGCCTGCCCAAAGTCTTGGCAGACCGTATCCAGTTGCAACAGGTATTCATGAACCTGATGCTTAATGGCATCGAAGCCATGGAGAATATGGGCGCCATAGGTGAACTTACAATCAGCTCCCAGCAAGCCGAGGCTTCTCAACTGCTGGTTTCGGTCGGCGATACAGGCGTGGGGATGCAGCCAGACGAGGGCGAGAAAGTCTTTAATGCCTTCTACACCACCAAGGATCAAGGCACCGGCATGGGATTGCCGATCAGCCGTTCCATTATCGAATCGCATGGCGGCCGAATGTGGGTCGCGCCCAACTCCGGTCGGGGTTCAATCTTTCAGTTCACGTTGCCCTGCGAAGTCATCGCGCATCAGGCTGCCTAGTCAGGGTACCTGCTCAGTAGCCACACGAAATGTTGTTGGATGTTGCACGAACTATCGCGGAGTTATCTGACCATCGTCAACGATTTGTCGCGAGTACATCCCCTTTTATAGATCAGGCCATTGCGCTCAGAACCCAGTCAATGAGTACAAATCGCCGAAGTGTCAGTCGGCGAGGCGATGTTAGGATTGTCGGCATTGATTCTCTCGGGGAGGCGGTCAGCATGTTCGAGCTTGCGCACCAGCGCTTGACCTTTGCTTTTGCGGGATGTGCTGTGTTGGTTTGCACTCTGCTCGTCGCCAATGTGAGCGGACAGACGGCCTCGCCCACCGTAAGGGGCGATTACGCGGGAGTGCTTGGACCGCTGCATCTCGTGCTCCACCTGCAACGGGACACAGCGGGCAAATTGAGCGGTTCCTTAGATAGCCTTGATCAAGGAGCGCGCGGGATTCCATGCAGTGATTTCGTTCTGTCAGGAGCGCAGTTCAGTTTTAATGTCCCTGCTGTGCATGGCGCTTACAGCGGAACGGTGAGCGCGGATGGCAAGACGATTACGGGAACCTGGGACCAGGGAAGGCCCATGCCTCTAGTGCTGACTCGAACCACGACTCAAACCACAACTGAACCTGCCTTTGTTGCGGCGGAGAAGCCGTCACCGGTTGATGGTGACTGGAAAGGTGCCCTCGACACGCCCGGTGGCCAACTGCCTACGGTAATTCATGTGAAAAGCGATCGGTCCGGGAAGGAGTACGTTGCGTTCGATAGCCCATCTCAGCATGCGTTTGGCCTGGCAGGCGACAACGCAACGCTGAAGGGCGATCAATTCTCTTTCGACCTACCCATTGTGCACGGGCACTACGAAGGCAAGTTGAGCGCGGATGGAAAAACCATCACGGGGACATGGAATCAGGGCGCGCCCTTGCCCTTGAACTTTACGCGTACTGAGCCCTTTATCGCGGCGGAGAAACCGTCACTGGCCGACGACGACTGGACAGGAGTGCTTCAGACCAAAGATGGTGCGCTTCGTGTGGCCATCCATGTGAAGAGTGACAAGAGTCGCAAGGAATACGTGAGCCTGGACAGTCCAGATCAAGACGCTAAGAATCTCGAAGGCACGGACGCCGTGCTCAGCGGTCGAAGGTTTTCATTCAAGGTGCCACAGGTACGCGGCTCGTATGCAGGTACGATGACCGAGGATGGCAAAGCCATCGAAGGCAGTTGGACGCAACAAGCCAGTTCGATGCCTTTGCGCTTCGATAAGGCCTTGAGCGATGCTTCTGCGCCGACTGCCCCAACTGCCCCGACTGCCGTGCAATCTGCGCCACTGACGCTGCCTGAACTAAAGGCAAAGCTGGACGCTGAGTTGAAGCCGCTGGTGGGAAATCCGGCGCTTGCGGGCGCAAGCGGGATCGGGGTGGCGATCGGCGTATTTGAACGGGGAGAGCAGCGGGTGCTGACCTACGGCGTGGCGAAAGAGGACTCGCTATTCGAGATTGGATCGATAACCAAGACATTTACCGGCCTGATCTTGTCGGAAATGGTGGTGGACAAGAAAGTTTCTTTAGATACTCCGGTCCGGGAGTTGCTGCCTCCAGGAACCGTGGCTAAGCCGACGGGACCGGAGATCACGTTGCTGAGCCTGGCGACGCACCACTCAGGAATGGCACGCATGCCGGACAATTTTCATCCGGCGGATCCGGCAAATCCATATGCGGACTACACAGAGAAAGATCTTTACGAGTTCATTGCCAAGACCGGGCTGGCACTTAAGCCGGATGCCAAGTTCGAATACAGTAATGTGGGCATGGGGCTGCTGGGAGACGCACTAGCACACAAGGCGGCCGAAACCTATAGTGACCTGCTGAAACAGGATGTCTTAGGTCCGCTGCACATGGGGCATACTTTCATCGTGCTGCCGCCTGCGGAGCGAAGTAACTTTCTTGAGGGACACAATGGCATGGACAAGCCGGTTCATGCGTGGGATTTGGATGCGATGGCTCCGGCGGGCGGGATCCGGTCGGATGTGCGCGATATGCTCAAGTATATGGCGGCGCAGTTGCATCCACCGGCAGGAACCGTGGCACAGGCAGTTGAGTTGCAGCATGAGGTACGTGCGGACATGGACGGCGCGAAAATCGCCATCAATTGGATGTTCGATCCGCGCGACGCCAATTACGACCACGCCGGAGGGACAGGAGGATTCACCTCCTATGCTTTCTTCAATACGAAGGACGACGTTGCCAGCGTGGTGCTAGTGAACCGATCGAGTGGGCTGGCGGAGAGCTTGGGAGCGCAGATTGCCGAATTGCTGGAGGGTTTGCCGGTGCATCCGATTCGGCGTTAAGCGCCTCCCTGAAAAGTGGCTCGTTGTCCTCCCTAAGAATTAAAAAGTCAGCGCCGCGGTTCTTAAGTGACGTAGGCAGTAGTTTGCAGGCTCCTCTGAGATTGGCGGCGCCCGTGTTCGCAAGCAGTGATGGAGAGCAAATGGAACGGAAAATCCTGTCTGTGATCGGGTGCTTGATGTTATGCGCCTCGGTAGTTCCCCAGGAGCAGCCGCGGGAATTGAGGGGTGGCGGCCACTTGCTCGGCGAGACCGCCGGGCAGTTCTTCTCCGAAGGAATTGTTGTGGATCTGCTACGAGCGTGCCAGGGAAAAGACTGGAAAAGTGTGAACCGGCTGTCAAAGAATGCGAGCAGTGCGTCTAAAACCAACGCAAAGGATTATTGTGCGAAAGAGATGCTCGCCAAGGAACAAGCAACGAGCGGAACGCGTCTGGAATACGATGGCCGCGGTGACGAGGAGACCATGAGAGCAGATACGTTCACTTTCGACGGCGGCCATTTGGTTAAGATACACATGGTCTACGTTGCCCCGAGCGCAAACATTCAAGGATATCGTCCGAAGACCTTTGGCGAGCTCTTCGCCGGATTGCGGGAAGCCTACGGAGCACCGTCGAAAAGCTACAGCGAACCGGTGGTAAACATTTATGGCGTAAAGTACGACGCGCACCGCGCCGTGTGGATGGACAATCAGAACGTAATCAGCATCATCGAACAGCCAGGCGAAGGCGGCCGGACGGAAATAATCGCAGAAACACTTTCGGAGTTCAATCGCTCCGCACAAGCACCGAAGACCGCGAACCCTCTGCAATAACCGAGATCTCCTCTTCACAGGTTACGGGGCAAACTAGAAGTTATGTCCTTGTTTTAAAGTGGGTTTGCCCGACGAAGAGATCGATTGTTGATGTAGCACGCCATAGCACTCAAAACCCCGCGAAACTCCTGTCCGCCAGTTTTCCTTCGCCGAAAAATTCTTATCTCCTCCGTTTCGTGAGGGAATCTCCCCCGAAATCGAGCTTTAAAGTGAGCAGTAGAAACACCAAATTCAAACCAACTTAAAAGGAGACCTACCATGAAACGCACGAAAAGCTTCGCTCTCATCGCCTCTATCCTGCTGTGCCTTGCCGCTTTCGCATCGTCCAGCTTCGCCGCCAATCCTCTGGTCAACCCTCGCGGCCTAGCCGTCGATGCCAAGGACAACCTCTGGAGCACGAGGATCGTGCTTCTCAATCCATCGACAGAATCGCTCATTGACCAGCCGTCAAACGTTTTGAATGACCTCGTGTCGCCAGTTTGCGCAGGCGGTTTCAGGAGTCAAAGTGTTCGAGCGCATCGAGAGTGTCTCATCTGCGTTCAGACCTATGCTGCCAGCGAGAGACCCTCGAACGCCTCAATTTGACGCGAGAGCTTTAGCGGCGCAAGCTCGAGCACGCGCCAGCAATAGCTCCACCTCGCGTGAATTGCGCGTCATGGACGCAGCGCGTTCGAACTCAGCCTGAGCCTCCGTATTGCGGTTGAGTTTCTGCAGAAGATCTCCGCGCACGCTTGGCAAAAGATGATAGTGCTGGAGCGAGCGCTCCGTCACTAGAGCGTCGACAAGTTCCAGGCCGGCCGCAGGCCCAAAAGCCATGGCGACCGCCACGGCGCGATTCAACTCCACAACCGGGGACGGTGCAATCTTCGCCAGAGTGCCATAGAGCTCGACAATCCGCCGCCAATCGGTTTCTTCTGGCGTGCCGGCGCGCGCGTGGCAAGCGGCGATTTCTGCCTGCAACACATACGGTCCGGGGGCTGTGCGAATTTCCTGCGCGCGTTGCAAAGCGGCTAGGCCGCGATGGATCAGAAGCTGATCCCACTGTGCGCGATTCTGATCGAGCAGTAAAATCGGTTCGCCTGCCGGCCCCACTCGGGCTTTCGAACGCGACGCCTGAATCTCCATCAGCGCGACGAGGCCATGAACTTCCGCCTCACCGAGAGCCAACTCAGCCACAATTCGGCCCAGCCGAAGTGCTTCTTCGCAGAGAGCGGGTCGGATCCAGTCGTCTCCTGCAGTGGCGGAGTAACCTTCGTTAAATATGAGGTAGATTACTTCCAACACGGACGACAATCTCTTGGCCAACTCGGCGCGGCACGGAACTTCGTACGGAACCTGCTTTTCCACTAGCGTGCGTTTTGATCGCACGATGCGTTGCGCGATCGTCGCCTCGGGAGCGAGAAACGCTCTTGCGATTTCCGCGGTGGTCAGGCCGCCGAGCAATCGAAGGGTAAGAGCCATGCGGCCTTCCGCGGGGAGCACCGGATGGCATGCCGTGAACACCAGGCGCAAAAGATCGTCTCCAATGTTGTCGTCGAGAACGGAATCGAAATCCGGCACAGCCATCTCTCTCTCTTCGAACTCGCGGCCGAGTTCTTCGTGTTTCTGCTTTAGGCGGGCGTTTCGGCGGAAGTGGTCGATGGCGCGATTTTTCGCCGCAGCCATGAGCCACGCGCCGGGGTTTTGTGGGATGCCCGATGCCGGCCACTGCTCCAGCGCCGCCACCAGAGCGTCCTGCGCCAAGTCTTCGGCGAAGTCGATGTCGCGGACGATTCTAGTCAGGCTGGCGATCAGCCTGGGAGATTCCATTCTCCAGACTGCGTCGATCGTTCGATGGAGATCGGTAGTCGTCACTCCTACCGATCACATCACCTTTGCATCCGATGCGCAAGCGGAAGCGCGTGCCGTAGTGGTGCAGTTTGATTGTCATCCTGTCTCAGGAGTCAGTTCGGCGCCGAAATCCTCCCCCTCGAATACCTGCCGGATCTCGACTTCCGACTCGCCCTCATGCGGATTCGGGCAGCGCTTCACCCACTCAACCGCCTCTTCCATTGATCGAACCTGCCATATCATGAAGCCGGCGATGAGCTCTTTGCTCTCGGTGAACGGGCCGTCGATCACGGTGCGCTTATCCCCGGAAAATCGAACCCGCTTGCCCTTCGAACTCGCCTGCAGACCGCCGAAGGCCAGCAGCACCCCCGCCTTCACCAGTTCCTGGTTGAACTTGCCCATATCCTCCAGCCTCTTTTGTTTCGGCAGGATGCCGGCTTCAGATTCTTTCGTGGCCTTGCCGATTACCATGACTCGCACTTGAAGCCTCCTTTGTGGCTCAGTTTTCTGAGCTTCTACTCTCACGTCGAATGAATGGGGACAAGATCGACAAAGGTTTTAAACATTTCTTGCGTAGCTTTTCTCTGACGATGGTTTGTTCGGGCCGTTGGCTTTGGAGGGCGTTGTCGAGGGCTGAATATGGCGGAGGGATTCGAATCCGCCCAATTATTTAAATCGAACGACTCGCAGAGCACAGACCTCGCTTTGTCGTCTGTCAGTTTTGCCAGTGGCAGCAGGAAGGATTGCCATCCGTTAAAAACGACTTCCGCCCCTCGTAGCATCGAATGCAGGGATCTAAGAAAAGGCTGTTGGGCAGAAATCTCCGCTGCGATTATCGAGGCGGAGATGGAGGGTATGTAATTGTCTCCAGAACCGCGCTTGTCTTACTGCCTTGGTCGGGGCTCAAGGACATACTTTTCCTATTCAATAGCCGTTGCAACTCGGCATATTTCGACTGCCGCTCATCAGGTCTGACCTTAGCGGAGACCTCGAGAATGCTACCGGCTGGCCATTCCCACAGCTCCAGCGCAAGATTGCGGAACGGGGGCTGAGTTGTCGTTTCCCAGTTCCTGGACTTGATGTTGACAATTCTCGTCGTACGTTCCCAATCAATCGAGACCCTGGCGTCCCGTAGCAGTTTTTTCTGCGATGGGTTAAGCAGACTGAAAATGTCGACGCCCATTTCCGGCACCCGCCGTGTCTTGTACTTGCGCTTTACTGAGTAATCGCTGTCTTCTCCGGCTCCAGTCCGATTTACTTCACACGGAAAGTGAGCGCGCAAACTTGAGACGTCAATCTGCTTGCCGCCCTCCGGCACGCGTACTTTCACCGTGAGATCGTTATCCACGCCCTGCCTGACTCGCACGATCACGCCCTGTCTTTGGAGATCACGTGTGTCGGTGTCGAAGAAATATACTTGGCCTGCCGTCTCTTTTGCAAAAATGAGAGATGCGATCACTTTTTGGATGGTCGGCGGGGAAAGCAAAAGCTTGACTTCAGCCGAACACTTCTTTTCCGCATGCAAATGGGACCCCAGAAACAGGACAGCGCTAATAAAAGCGAATGCGCCCCTACAATGTTTCCAGATGCTCATTCTCTAGCGACGCGCACATGAGTCGACGCCGGGCGTTTCCTTCTAATCGAAAATGTCAACTAACTTCCAGGCATTCTGATTGAGATCCCACTGACAAGGCTGTGACGACACAACCAACCGGAGACTTTGCCTCCAGAGTCACGACTCTACCAAAAACTTCACCAAGCCCCGAAGCCAATAATTTTCCTCAACGCTTTTCGGGATCTCCGTGTAGAGCCAATTCTTCAGCTCCCCCGGTCTTGTGCTTCTCGAACTCAGCGAGCAGACCTTCGTCCGTCAGATCGAGAGGGTGCGAATGCTCCCAGTCGTGGTGAGCAATTTTTGTCAGGCGCTCGATCACATCATCATCTCGCACCTCGATGGCCAACTCTCTGCGGGTATCAAAGCTGCCCGGCGCCAGGTTGATAGATCCAACGATCGCGCGGACATTGTCACTGAGCAGCATCTTGGCATGAAGTTTGAGGTGTTTCAACTTGTGAATCTTGACGCCGACATCTTCCATCATGCGCATCCCTCCCACGGCCTCAACGAGCTTTTCCTTCTTGAGCTTGTGAGGTGGGCGCGCCATCACGTGAATCTTCACTCCGCGGCGCGCAGCCCGGACCAGCCGCTCGATGATAACTGCATCCTGGTAGCGCTCATTCTGAAGAAAAATGGAATCCTTCGCCTCGTCAATAAATTGGGCGATGCGCTCCCGACCGTTACCGCAGCACCAGATCAGATGAGAGTGTTCGTCCCCCGAGAAGTTCTTGCGATTCCAGTCGGCTTCAAAGCATTCGATGATTTCGGCCACTTCGTGAGCATTCGAAGTAACGATGGCATAGTCGCGGGTTTCGGTCAGGTTTTTTGTTTCCCAGTTCAAGGACTTCACGAACGCCGCCGTGTCATCCACGACCATTGACTTCTCGTGGGTCACGTCATACTTGGGATTGCTGTCGATGACCTCGACTCCGCCCGCCTCAAGCTTCTTGCGCGACTCCGCATTTTCCGATTCGCCGTCGCGGCGGGCGGGATTCAGCATGATCCGCACCTTTACGCCGCGCTGCCTCGCGGCAATCACGGCCTTCAAGAGGGACGGATCCGAGAAAATGAACATCTTGACGCGCAGTGAGTTTTTCGCGCCGTCGATAGCAGCAAGAATCGGCTTGGCGGAATCATCGGGTAGCACAATTAAGGAACGTGACATACATCCTCCCTATCGAATTCATCCCGCGCATGCCGTTTTTCTGCCGCTCTGATAGTCGTAACGATTTCTCAACTACCGCGTGGCGAGCTTTGGGGATTTCTGTGTTGCGTCAGGCCGGCGAGGGATGAGAACCCCCGCCGGCCCAATCGCTATCGGCTTGCAGTTTGGCGCACTACAAAACGAGCTACTTACATGGCTCCCGCCACGCCGCGATTCACCACTACCTTGACGTCCACTCGCCGATTGTCCGCGCGTCCGTCGGCTGTCTCGTTGGGGGCTGCAGGATCAGCAATGCCCATCGCACCCGGGGCTACGATGTGCCTTAGAGGAACACTGCAGTTCTGCAGCAGGTACGCGACCACCGCTTGGGCTCGATCCATGCTCAATTGCTGGTTCATGGCGGCATTGCCCGACGAGTCGGCATACCCTTTTACCTGGATGATGTAGCCCGTCAAACCAATCGCGGCCTGCGCCAGAAGCGACAAAGCGGCTTTATCGCTATCGGAGATTGTGTCTTTTCCGCTGGCGAAGTAAACGGTTGCTTTCGCTTTGGTGTCATACTCCGAAAGGTCGTTGAAGCGCTGTGTCGTCGCCTGAATTTCCACTTGATTGACCGCGATGTCCCCCGCGTTCGCATCGCTGGCTGCTTGATTGGCCGCGCCCTGTTGCTGGTTGGCGGCTACCCCCTGTGCGTTAGCGGCTACGCCCTGTTGGTTGGCTGCGATGTTGGCCATGTTGGTCCCTTGCTGCTGCTTCGTCGGATCCAATCCAGCCTGAATCGTTTCGGCCAGGAGCAAGGCGTCCTTGTTGAGGTTGATGGTCTTGGCAACTACCCGGGCGTCAGTGCCGGTGCCTTCGACTTCAATCTTCAGGCCCGGAATCAAAGCGGTGACTGATTGCTCCGAATGACGCAGGCCCAAGCCCTTCGGCATCTGAACCTTCGTATCGTCCGTCAATGCGACGATCACGCTGGTTGACGTCTTGAGATTCTTCACCGTCAGATTTTCTCCGTCTCTCCCGGTGATCAGTCCACTGAATTTGACTTTCTTGCCGTCCGATGCGCCATACGCCAATCCGGCGCACAGGATCCACAGCAATGCGGTGCGGGCTACGATCCATCTGCTGTTTTGCTTCATAGTAATTGTCCTTTCGGTGGCTGTCCTTCTTGACTTCCCGCGATCCGATTCATACCGGCGAAGCACAAGTCGTGACGAAGGGGATGTTAAGCAAATTCTTGATGCGTAGATACTGGCAAAACTAACAGCCGAGACTAACCCGCAAGAGTTTTGTGAAGACGAGGCCGCGAAACATTGTTGCCAACTGGTGAGAAAAAATCGGGCGCGAATATTCCGACCTTCGTCCTGATCTGGAGCAGATCGAGAGATCCTTAGAATTTGGTCAGTTCCTGCCCGCCTACGCTGTTCCAGCCGTCACCAGGGTTGTACTCCGCCATGGCTACGGCGACGCTTTCCGTCTTTTCGCCCAAATCCTTCTGGTAGACGACGCCATCAGTGCCGACAATGAAGGTCATAATTCCCGAGTTCCTGTATTCCGCGGGGTACGCGATAACTGCGAATCCGCCTGTCATCTTTCCGTTCGCGATGTAATCTTTGACGCCGCCTTGCGCCTTATCGCCCTGTTTCGTCAGTATCTGGAAGTAGTAGCCGTTGAACGGTTGTGGCTTGTTGCCCGCATTGGTGTAACCCACCGCCTTGGCGAAGTCGCCAAGCTCGCCCAGCGGACTGGGAGTCTGACCTTGCGAAGCCTGCCAGTACAATCCGTCTTGCTTGCCTTCGTCGCTGACGAACTTTTGGGCGTATTGCTTAGTGTTGTCTCCATCGTGAGTCGTGCTGAAGTATTCCCGTTGCGCATCGGCAATAGCACCGCACGCTGCGATTGCAGTCAACTCGTCCCTGCCAATACGGCGCGCAAGGATCTCATCCTTACCTGCCGCAGTGTCAAAATACCACTGGCCCGATTGATTTCGCCCTAAGGGAACTGGAAATGGATAATTGTCCGCGCCAACGTACAGCATCTCGCCGCCAGCTTTGATCTCGCGCCAGCGATTCATCTGGTTATATGCAGCGACGAAGTTCTCCAACGCAGTCTTGTCCTTTACCGCATCTCCGGAGAACAGAACCTCCTTGGCATCGGGGCCGAAGATTGCAAGCAAAGCATCCTGATTGCCTGACTTCGCCGCTTCGAGGAACGCTGCCCCTGCGGCTGCCGGCGACGCGAATGTTTCTTGAGTCGGTTTCGGCGTCTCCGACTTGTTACACGAGGCCAGCGAGAGGGTCAGCACGAACAGCGCCAGCCCTGTAGCCTGGATCTTATGGTGCCAAGTGAAGCGTGACATACGCACTCCTCCAAACTCCTGGTTCCGTCCTCTTTGTTCGCTGCAGATTTCGCGGAACGTCAGCGACGAAAACCGCCCCCGCCGCGATCCCCACCGCTGAATCGGCCACCACCGAACCCGCTCGAAGCCATGCTCCCCCAGCCGCGACTACTGTCTGCTCTCGACGACCAGCCGCCGGAGCCCCCAAGCCCGCCGGAGTGTCCTTCCATGCCACTGAAGGCCGTTGATTTTCCGCCGCCCCAATTGTCGTGTTGTGCCCACGAACTGGATCCCGAGGGATGATTGGCGCTGAAGTTCTGAGCGCTCTGCCGGTTCACGTTAACCGTGTTTCCGCTGACGTTTTTGTTATAAGAGTTACCACCGCCTCTGTAGCTGTTGTAGTTGTTCCCGCTATGGTTGTAGGCATTGTTGTAGCCATAGCCGCTGTGGTAGCCGCCGTTGTAGTAACCGCCGTGCCATGCTGAATTGCCGTAGTAGCTCCCGCCGTGATACACCACGGCCGTTCCGTGCCAGCCACAGTTCCAGCTGCTATACCCCCAGCCACAGCACCCGCCGCTCATCATCGCCCCAACCGCGATCCCGGCTCCGAACGAAAGCAAGCTGGCCGCTACCATGTCACCAGTGGAGTAAGCCGGCGCAACATAGCTGGGCACCACATAGGGATAGCCGTAAATCACAGCCGGGTTATATTGCGGGACATAGACGACCTGAGGATTTGCCGATTGAATAACGATCGTCTGCGGCGTCTGTTGCACAACCGTGATCTGCGGACTGGACTGGAGATTGCCTTTTGCTTTGGCCTGCGCGCGCAGAGTCTGGATGGCTGCCATCACATCCGCCGACTGATTGTGATATGCCTCTCCCAGGGAGGACGTCCAGGTAAGATTCTTCGCTAGATTGTCGAGCACTGAAGGAAATTGTGTGAGCGCTTTCACACTCGGATCCCACGATTGCTGGTCAACCGCTTGCATCAGAGCATTTCCCGTTAGGTTCTTGTTTTGCTGCAGCCAGTAGTCGGCAACGGCGACCTGATCCGGGAAGGTCGCACCCGCAAGAATCTGGGCCACCAACGCATCGGGATACAGTGCGATGGGCGCGACCAACGCTTGCAGGTCGCTCGTGCTCAACGGGGCAGGTTCCGTAGGACTCCGGGAGTCATTCGCGGGCGGTGGGCCCGAAGTTTGGAATCCGTACAAGATCTGTGGTGAAACGGTGGCCAAAATGAAGCTAAGCGCCGCCGAAAGGATTTTCTCGGTTTGTTTCGCGTTCATATAACTGCTCCAAGTTGAGGTCTTTCGCCAATGGATGTCGTTCCGTCCGGGGCGTTTCCCTGAAACCTGCGCGGTTACGACGTTCAGTTGCCATTTGTGACGATGAACTCAGCATTCGCTGTTCCGCACATCCCGTAAGTCGCACCTGATTGGCAAGCTCCCGCGGAGTACTTAAAGCATCCCGGCCGCTTCGCTACAACAGAAACGGAGCGATCGGAGCCGCCGATGATGGCGCCCGGCGGCTCAAACGGAGACGCTGGCCCGACATCGACAACAAAGCCGTTATCCTTCCCCGTGCTGTTCCAGGTAACGGTCGTTCCGACCTTTACGCAGAAAAGCGAATTACCTTTTGGGTTCGGAATGCTGGGAGTGGCGGACGCGGAATTCGCAGTCTTTTTCACATCTACGCTGCAAGGGTTAGTAGCCGATCCGCATGTGTTGGCGCTCGTACACAATTGCGCCGGATTTACCTCCGCGCAGGCGTACTTGTTGCTCTTCGACTGAGCAGTTGCGTTGCTCAGCAACAGCAGAAGCGCCAGACATGGCCAGCTACAACTGATTTTGAAATACTGATAAGCTTTCATATTCCGCCTCAAGATTCTCCGTTCAGCGCACGGAGGAGATCCGAATTACGTCGACCCGGAATGGCTTACGAATAGCGTCGCGGCTCGGACTGACCCGCTAATTGACGCCGGGCGTTCCCTGCCAATCGAGAACGTCAACCAGTTTCCATGGGTTCTCTCGCAAGTCCCACTGCAATTCCCCTTGGCTGTCGATGACAAGCTGAGCTGCCGGATACAGGACGCCAGTGCTCTTACTCTTATCCTGATCGTTTAATTCGAGCACGCCCGCGGTGAGGTTGAAGGATTGAGACTGAGTGTCGAAGAACGCTTCGCCGAATCTGATCTGGCGATTGGTCACAAAGATAATCTTTCGTCCCGTCGGCGTCGGCATCATCCTGATAAACGAGCAGTCATTCCCGAGCGTGCCAGTGATTTCGACGTGGCCCACTGCCTTCATTCTCTGCAGGGCGTTTACCAACCCCTGGTTCTGGCCCTTCTGGTACGCCTGGATCAGTATCTGTCTGTCTGCTGGAGTCGAAAATTGGTAGATGTTCAATGTCACTCCAATATTTGCCCCCAATTGCGTGCCCGTGCCGAAAGCCGTGGCGTCGATCGTTTCATTCTTTTCTCTCGCGATACCGAGAGTGCTTACCACCACGAGCAATCCCAACAGAAGTGCAGTGTGGCTCACTGCCTTTGCGATCTTTACTTGTCCGTGCATAAGCTCCTCCGGTCCGATGAATTTGAGCTGCCTTACTGCGGTATGGTTATTTCGAGGGATGCCGCGATTGCACACGCTGTGTTCTTCTCGGCGTCCTGATTGGCGATCTCTACTCCGGCAGCATCACCGACAGTCATGGCTTGCACAACTGTCAATTGTGACAGCGTCGCGAAAACGCTTGTGGAATCTGAACTGATCATGGTGCTGCGGCTTCTGGGGTTGCTTCAATAATGACCGCTGCGCCGGGTCGCACCGGGGACACGACATAGCAAGGCAACGCGTTCTGCCAAGGCAACGTGAGAGAAGGAAAGTTCTTGGCGTAAGTTAATGCGTACTTCATATCCACGAAGCGACCGTGCGAATCGAATATGAATCGCCGTGAAATGTTTTCCAGCGTGTCGTCGCATTTCTCGTCCCTTACCGCTGTAAGGTTGTAGAACTTCGAATAATCGAGGCCCACGTTCGGCAAGTGGGGCTGATAGATGAGAAATGTGTTTGACACGGTCACAAATTGCGTCCCGAAAGGTGAGAACTGCTGGAAGATATAGGTCTGCTGATTTAAACCAAAACCAGTCACCGGAGGGCCGTCCACTTGGGCTACAAACCTGCCGGTCAATGACGGCGGTGGCTGTTTGCGAGAGCTCGCGCCAGAATCAATCGCAGTGATCGCGCAAACAATCAGAAGGAGCGTCAATACCACCAGCCAAGGAGTTAGTTTTCGATTCATCATCTCTGTTCTCCTCGGTCGCTGCCGCTGGCGCCGGTTCGACATCGCGTCGATTAATCGGATCAGGGACGACATCTCAGGCAGCTTTCGCTGCTTTCTGATACTCCTTCGACGGGCAGTTCGCGTCGTAGGTCATCTGCATCTGCCGAAGTTTGAGCACGCCGTAGAACACGGTAACCGCCATGGCAACAACCAGAATCGCGCCGAACCTCTTCTCCATGCCGTACGCACCCTCGCGGTTGGCGACATAGCTGGCAACGATCAAGCCGAAAATGCCGATGTTGATAGCCCAGTTCACCGGCCTCGACACGACGTAGTGTAGGGTGCCAAAGCCGGCGAGCTGGTAGAGCATGAACGGCAAGATCGCAACCATCGGTAGCAACTCGGAGGCACCCAGTGAGAGGTCAACAGAGCCGGGGGCCACAGCGTGCAGCAGCCGGCTGTGCGCCAGTTGATGGAACAGCGACGGAATCGCACACAATAAAGGAACCACCGCGAGCAACTCGAGCACCAGTGACCCGCTCCAGGCGCCGATCTGCGAGGAATGGTCGGAACTTCCACCCGATGATTGCGCGCCGATGTATAGTCCACCGACAATGGCCGCCGTACTGGACAGCATTAGCAGCTCCACCGTGATGCCAAACGCCTCCGGTTCGCCTGCCTTGAGCAGGAGCATGGCCAGGAAACCGGGGGTATAGAACATCACGCGCACGAGTTTTGCCCAAACCCGCTCGTCGCGTTCCGGCGGAAGAATTGGGAGTGCAAGTCCATCGATTCCAAGAGTGGGTCTAGCTTTATCTTTCGACATTCGGGTTCCCTCAAGATGCTAACAAGCTGTCACGGTAAAGAGGGCTGGGCGCAAGTGAAACTGTCAAAAGTTACAGGGGCAGGCAGGTGCGAGCCGCGTGGGTACTTTAAGCGCAGATCGCGGACTTCAGTACAGGAAGACCGACGCGCCGCAATAGGTCCTGGAAACGCGGGTTGTCCCGCAAGGCGTCCATGCCTGGATCTATATGAAGATAGATAAGCCAGTGGGAGTGCTCTTCGTAGGATCGCTCCAAGTATTCGATTGCGCGATCGTTTTCCCCTAAACCGACGTAGATTCCGGCGAAGAAGTACGGCGCGACATATTTTTGCTTTCCTAGTTCGGTCAGTTCATCGAGGATTTGAAGCGCTTCCTTGTTCCTACCGGCCGTGCCAAAGGTGTGCGCCAGTGCAGCGCGCATTAGAGGGCTTCCGCCTGACAGCTTCACCCCCTTCTCGCCCTCGGCAATGGCTAGTTCGTAGCGGCCCGTCTTCCTGAACAACAAGCCGAGAATCCAATACGTGACCGGATAGTTTGGATCTAATTCAACGGTCTGGCGGAGTTGTTCTACGGCTTCGTCGTATTGGCGGGCAAAGTACAAGGCCCAGCCGACTGCGACGTTAATAATGAGCGACAACGGATCGAGTTCCTGGCTTTTCTTCATTCTGGCCATAACTTCAGTGTGCCGTCCCATGGTCATTACATATTCCGCATACCAATGGTTTGCAGTTGCGTAGGTGGGATCCCGTTCCAGGCTGCGCTTGAATTCTGTTTGAGCCTCTTCCCATTGCCAATCGTAAAGCCACAGCAGGGCCGCCATGGGGGTGTGGGCTTGTGCGAGATCTGGGTCGAGCTGCAGGGCGATCTTTGCCCCCGCTTTACCTTTAGGAAACGCAGCCTTTGGCGGCAGATAGCTGTTCCATCCCAGGAGTACATAAGAATCGGCCAAACCAGCGTAGGCTAGCGCGTAGCCGGGGTCTATTGCGATTGCCTGCTGAAACTGCTCGATCGCCTTGTAGAACCCATCTTCAGTCCACTTGTTCCAGTAGTGCCGACCCTTCAGGTAAAGCCGGTACGCTTCGTCATTCTCGGTGTGACGTTTTCTTAATCGCTTCTTCTCTGCCTGGGTCAACTGCAATCGTAATTTTTCCGATATTTCGTTGGAAATTTCGTCTTGCACCACAAAGATGTCACCGGGCTTACGATCATATTGTGCACCCCACAGCAAAGAGCCCGTGGCCACATCGACTAATTCAGTCCCAATGCGCAAAGAGCATCCGCTTTGCATCATTCTTCCGGTGAGCACGGCGCGCACATTGAGCTCACGACCGATGGCTTGCGGATCAATTTCCCTGCCCTTATAACGAAATACGGTGCTCTGCGCTATCACTCGCAGTTTCGGTATCGTCGCCAGGATATTGATCAGACTCGCCGTGATCCCATCGCTGAGGTATTCGTTGTCCGGTTCGGTGCTGACATTTTCGAAGGGCAAAACTGCGAGCGACTCAATGATCTTGGAGACTCGTTGTGGCCGGAGGGCAGAGGAAACCCGTGCCCTGTGCTTGGTGTCCGAGGACAAGCGACGTGTGCTCGGTGTCAGGGCCGATTCTGTGTCTTCTAACGCAACTCTCCTGCCCGACTCTGTATCTCGCTTTAGCCGTTGCAGCTCGGCACGTAGATCAGACGCGTGCTGATAACGCAGGTCTCTGTCCTTCTCTAAGGCTCTGTGAATCACCTCTTGGAGCGCGACCGGGATGTCGGGATTTACGTGGATGGGAGCCACCGGATCGCGGTGGAGAATGGCTTCCGTGATAAGGCCCGAACTGGCTCCTTGAAAAGGCAGTCTCCCCGTCGCCATTTCGTAGAGAACGATACCGAAAGAGAATAAATCGGTACGACCGTCCAGTGGTCTGGCCCGTACTTGCTCGGGAGACATGTAGGCTACCGTTCCCAACGCAATCCCCGGACTGGTGAGATGTTCTTCGGGGACGTAAGAGAGAGATTGCGTCGCTTGCGCCGCAATCTCGCTTGCACGATCCTCCGGCAGGATGGTTTTCGCCAGGCCAAAGTCGAGAATCTTGGTGTGCCCACGCTTCGTGATGAAAATGTTGGCGGGTTTGATATCACGATGAAGGATGCCTTCGCTATGAGCAGCATCGAGCGCATCGGCAACCTCGATGGCAATGGCGACCACGCGCTCCGTATCCAACGTGCCTGCGGCGATCAGGTATTTCAGAGTTACTCCATCCAGGTACTCCATGGCGATGAATGCCTGACCTTCGTGTTTGCCAATTTCGTAGATCGTGCAGATGTTTGGATGATTGAGCGCAGAAGCTCCGCGCGCTTCACGGCGAAAACGTTCCAGGGCAATGGGGTCCCGGGCTGCATTCTCAGGCAGAAACTTCAAAGCGACAAAGCGTCCGAGCTCATTGTCCTGGGCTTTGTAGACTACACCCATGCCACCGCTGCCCAGTTCCTCAAGGATGTGATAACGCGAGATGGTTTGCCCGGTGGCGGAATGAGCTTGAGGCATACTCGACGATAAGATGCGGGCAGTTGAGCGCATACTGGCAATAATGCCAGTTAGGTGGGGAAATTCGTTGCCCCAGTGACATACCCAACCAGCGCTGGGATTGTCCCCTACTTCTTAACCGGCAAGCGCCGCGCCGCGCGCAGCAACGTTTCTAAAGTCCCGCGGCAAGCTGACCGCATTTCCGCTGCCTGTTGCGGCTGGATCGTCTTTGCGATCAGCAGCATTGCAGTGCCGTGGAGCAGAGCCCACAGCGCCAGTACAAGGTGCACGTGGTCCTCCGGAGCGCCGCCTAACTCTGCAGCCAGCTTGCCTTTCATGAGTTCCACCGCAGGCCTCTTCGGGTTAAACCTCTGGCTCGTCGTTACGCCTCGTTGCGGCTTGGCCGCAAACAGCAGTTCGTATTCGTGGAGATAATAGAGTTCGTATTCGTGCGCATGGCTCAAGGCGAAGTCCAGGTAACGCTCGCAGGCTTCTTCCACCGATGCCGCACCCGCCAGTTGTCGAAAAATCTCTTGCCTTGTTTGTTGCAAGAGCGCGCGCAGGATGTCGTCCCGGGTGCGGAACCGACGGTAGACCGCCGGGGCAGTCGTGTGCGCTGCCCTGGCCACCGCTCGCATGGTAAGCGCCTCCCCGGCTCCTTTCTTCCAGAGCTTGCGTGCTGTTTTCAGAATGCGGTTCTCAAGATTAGGATCGCTGTGCCGTGCCATGTCCTCCTCTTTCGGACAGCCCTCGAACGTTGTTGATAGTGTATCTCGCCGAGCAGCTCGGATACGGAGCGGTGATACTTGCAAACCCGCCGATCTGAGAACGGAAAGCACTAGGAGTCTTTACTGCAAGCCTCCTGTTCGCCGAATCGCAATCAGGCCCCTCCGGAATATGTTTACGGCGTGAACGTAATGATGTATATTACGTTTACAGCGTTAACATAATTACCTACACGTGTGACTGGGGTTGCCTTTGGAAAGTTCAATAGTCCGGATTCTCGTGGTCGATGATTACGAACCGTTCCGCCGATTTGTACGGTCGACTCTCCGAAAAAGACCATCCTTGCAGATCATCGCCGAGGTCTCAGACGGGTTAGAAGCGGTTCAGCAAGCGCAAGAACTGAAACCAGATTTGATTCTCCTCGACATCGGGCTCCCAACGCTGAATGGAATCGAGGCCGCTCGAAAAATTCGCAAGCTAGCCCCGGAATCCAAAATAATCTTCGTGACCCAGGAATCTTTTGCTGATGTGCTGCAAGAGGCTCTCAGCACAGGGGCGCAGGGCTACGTTTTGAAAGCAAGAGCCGGAATCGACCTGATAGCTGCCGTGGAAGCGGTTATCGAGGGCAGGCAGTTTCTCAGTAGCAGCTTGTAGTACCCTGGATCGACCTCTTTTCATGCTTCGTTGTGACCGGAGCCCGGTCATGCTGACCTGGTTTCGTCAGTTATCACTTTAGGCTTGCCTATCATTTGGGAGTACAGCGATCGGTTCAACTGCTAGTCGGGTTCTTAAACCTATCGGCAAGCCAACACGCCGCAGTTGTCCGACGCACAAGGATCTTTTTCTTAGCGGGTATCTGTGCGCTCGAATGAGGAAGCCTAACTGGCACCGCCGCTTCGATTTCGGTGCCCAGCCCCGGGGCCGAGGAGACCTTGATCTTTCCACCCACAAGTCGGAGACGCTCGCGCATGCTAACGAGACCAAGACCATCGGAGACTTGCACCGGATCGAAGCCCTTTCCGCGGTCTTTAATTCGCAGTCTGATTTCATCTCCCTCCGTAAGCAAAGACACCTCAACCTGAGCCGCCCCGCTGTGCCGGGCCACGTTGTGAAGCGCCTCCTGCAACACACGGAACATGACTAGCGGGACTGGCTCGGGGAGTGGGCCCATGGAGCCTTTTTGCGTGAATTCCACTTTAATTCCCCGTTGTTGCGAAAACTCGCGGCAATAGCCCGCCAACGCGCCAGGCAGGCCGAGAATCAACTTGGAACTGTGCAATTGATGAGAAATCAGCCGGACGCTCTCTGAGGCCTGCTCTATTTCCTTCAGGATGTCGGAGAATTCTTCCGCTGCGGAGATTCCTGTGGGCAGGCCTTGATACAAAATGTGCATTTTATTGCTGAGCAGGGCAATTCTTTGGGCCACATCATCGTGCAGATCGCGGGCAAGAGGTTGTTCTTGTGTGCCATATGCTCGCCCGTCCAGCCGGAAAATGTGGTATTGAGAATATTCTTCAACACTGCGGAGCTCCCCAACAGAACGTTGCAATATCTGCTTTGTGGCGTGGCGGAATTCACTGTTCCCAAAGCCGAGACGCGCCTACTCAAGGAAGAGAGCGATTGGGTCAACCGCTGCGCGAAGTTTGAAACATTCGCCGCAGCGCTCATTGACTAAAGGTCGTCGAAACGTATAATCGCCTGTCAGCAGCAGTTGTTGGAGAGGATACATCCCAGGCGTAAACTCGCGACCATACAGAATCGAATTCTCGCGTAGCTGATGGTCACTGAGCTGTCACTTTTGCCAGTTGATACGGCAAGGGATCCCCCCTAGCCTGTTCTTGCGCCGGGAATGGCCGCCAATACTTGAGCCTGCTCTTTAAAGGTTCGGAGGATACAACAATGTGGAAGAAGAGTTTCAGTCCTGCCTTGGTTATTGTCTACGTACTGTTAGTGTGCAATCTATCGATCTTCGCTCTGTCCCAGACGCCTGCGTCACAGAGCGCTTCGGCAGCTGGCGCAGCGTCGAATAACATTTCGGACAAAGACATCGAGATGCTGCGAGCGGATTTGCGCGCTCAGCGGAAGCAGATCATGGCGCAAAACATGACCCTCACCGCCGACGAGGCCACCAAGTTTTGGCCTATCTTCGACCAGTACAGACAGGCAGCGATCAAAGCCAATGACGAACGTTGGGCGGTAGTCAAGGACTATGCAGCGAACTACGCCACCATGACCGATGCGCAGGCGCAGGATTATATCAAGAGAGCAAACGCGGTTGACGAGCAACTCCTGGAATTGCGTATGAGGTATGTTCCGCTGTTTGAGAAAGTGATTTCGGCCAAAAAGACTGCGTTGTGCTACCAGATCGACCGCCGTATCGACCTTCTGATCAATTTGCAGTTGTCCTCGGTGATTCCGATGGTCGATACCAGCAGCAAGTAAGCTGACGGAAGTCGCCACTTTACTCATCGCGACCAGAAGTCCTGACCGCAGGGATTGGAGCAAGCGAGCGCGAAAGTCGTTGGGCTAGCCCTGGACAAGGCTAACTGATTGCCGACGCAATGATTTTGAGAGTATAAGTACTCTAAAATCTGGCGGAGAGAGTGGGATTCGAACCCACGTTACCCTTTCGAGTAAACACGCTTTCCAAGCGTGCGCCTTCAGCCACTCGGCCATCTCTCCCGCGACGAATCTGCCGCAGCCCTGCGCGTTGGTGGGAAGCTACTGCAGGAGTCTCTCAATCGACGGCCGAAATATGCCGCCATCAAGTTCCCATTGATTCTATGGCCCGAGCCGCTGAAACCGCAAGGCGCACACGTAGAAACTCATCTGGAAGAAATTGTCATCCCGAGAAAACGGACGCTTCGCGAAAACGAAAGCTCCCACGAAGGATCTATGAAGGTGCCGACCCGGAATGGGGGCAGGTGATTGTCGCGTCTCGTGCTCTCGGTTGCTCTGTGGTAAATTTGAATTTTCCCCATGAAAGATATTGCCTCTTGGGCTCTCAACGTCGCCGCACAACGCGGTGCTTCCTACGCGGACGCGCGCATCGCTGACGATCGCAGCCGCGCCCTTTCGACCAAGAACGGTAAGGTCGGTGGCGCATCGGATTCCGAGTCGTTCGGCGTGGGCATCCGCGTCATTGCCGACGGCGCCTGGGGATTTGCCGCCTCTGACGATTTGAGCCGCGCCGCCGTCGAAGCTACGGCCGCGCGCGCCGTCGATATCGCAAAAGCATCCTCGCGGGTGAAGCAGCGCGACATTCAGCTTGCTCCCGAAAAACCTGTAACCGCCGAGTGGACTACTCCTTTTCAGATCGATCCTTTTACTACTTCGGTCGAGCAGAACATTGATCTACTGCTGAAGATCGACGCCGAATTGCGCTCAGTCGCAGGAGTTACGTTGGCCGAGACCAACATGAATTTCCGCCGCGAGGAACAATGGTTCGTTTCTTCTCAAGACTCGAACATTCATCAGACGAAATACACCACTGGTGTGGGCTACGCGGCTTATGCCTTTGCCGGAAGCGAGATTCAGAAGCGCTCCTACCCCAATTCCTACGGCGGACAGTGGCAGAATAAAGGATACGAACTCATCGGCGAGCTGAAGCTGTTGGAAAACGCTCGCCGGGTGGGCGAAGAAGCGGTCGCGCTGCTCAAAGCGGAGCAGTGTCCGGAGGGCGTGTTCGATATCATTCTCGACGGCTCGCAACTCGGACTGCAAATTCACGAATCCGTGGGCCACCCTATCGAACTCGACCGCGTGCTGGGCATGGAAGCGAACTTCGCCGGAACTTCGTTTCTCACTCTCGACAAACTCCGCACCCTGCGCTATGGCAGCGACTTGGTCAACATCGTCGCCGACGCCCGCCAGGAGCACGGGCCCGGGACTTGGGAACCTTCGGATTCGATGAAGAAGGCGTGCCCGCACAATGCACGCCGATCATCACCAACGGCCTGTTCACCGGATATTTGAGTTCGCGCGAAACCGCGCACAACATCGGCATGAATCGATCCGGCGGAACCCTGCGTGCCGAATGCTGGAATCGACTGCCGATCATTCGCATGACCAACATCAGCATTCTTCCCGGTGAGAAACCGCTGACGCGCGAGCAACTCATTGCCGATACCGATGATGGCATCTATCTGGAGACCAATAAGTCCTGGTCGATTGATGACAAGCGTTACAACTTCCAATTCAGTTGCGAAATGGGATGGGAGGTCAAGAACGGCAAGCGCGTGCGCATGTTGAAGAATCCCTCCTACTCCGGAATTACCACGGAATTCTGGAACTCCATGGACGCAATCTGCTCCCGCGACGAGTGGGTAGTGTGGGGCACCCCGCACTGCGGCAAAGGCCAGCCCCAACAAGTCATGGGAACCGGACACGGCGCGGCCCCGGCAAGGTTCCGCAATATTAAGGTAGGAAGCGCGTATAAGGGAACGTGATTTTAGAGGAGCATTTGGCAATTAGCAATTAGCACTTAGCGGCGCGTTGTTGTTCCGAGCCAAAAACTTTCGGTGCCAAATGCTAAGTGCCAAGTGCAAAGTGCTGAATGCTGATTGCTGAATGCTTAGTCAAAATCAAGCCGCCGACATCTTCGAACGCATCAGGAAGCACTCGACCGCCGACGAGGTCGAAGTTCTTTTCTCTGGCGGAAAGAGCGCCCTTACTCGCTTCGCCAACAACGTAATCCATCAGAATGTAGCGGAAGAAAACTACGTGGTCTCCGTGCGAACCGTGTTTGGCGGACGCACCGCCCGCTCCACGACGAACAAACTTGACGATGAAAGTCTCAAGCGAGTCGTGCAATCGTCGGAGAACCTGGCAAAAGTTCAGCACCCTGATTCCGATCTGCCGCCCGTGCCCGACTCATGTGGCGAGAGCGCACGCGAAGGATTGCCCAGCCGTCACTTCGCTGAAACCGCCGCGGTCACTCCCCAGCAGCGCGCGGAAACCGTTAGGAAAATTGTTTCAATCGCCGACAAACATAAACTCACGACTGCCGGCATCGTCTCCACTTCCGAATCGGTCGAAGCAGTCTTCAACTCTCGCGGCCTGAACGACTGGCACACTCAAACTTCCTCGGAAATTTCGATCACCATGCTGGCCCCTGATTCCTCGGGATGGCAGAAGGCCAACTCTCCCAACGTGGCGAATCTCGACGCCACTGCCCTCGCAGAAATCGCTGCCCGCAAAGCAATCGAATCAGCCAACCCGCGCGAGACTCCCGCCGGGAAGTACAATGTCATTCTCGAACCCGCGGCCGTGCTCGACATCGTCGGATTCATGTTCTTCGATTTTGGCGGACTCGCCGTCCTCGACCAGCGCTCGTTTTTGAATAACCGTGTCGGCACAAAACTCTTCGGCGATAACATCAATATCTGGGACGATGTGGCCCACCCTTTGCAATCGGGCGTTCCCTTCGATGGCGAAGGAGTGCGCCGCCAGAAAGTGCAACTGGTCGAGAACGGCGTCATTAAACGCCTGGTCTATGCCCGCGCCACCGCCGAAAAGATGAAGCACTCGGAACACAAAGACAAAGTCGGCCCCGTCGCGCCCACCGGACACGGCTTTCCCCTCCCCAACGAAATGGGCGAAGCCCCCATGAATATCGTGTTCAGCGAAACCCCCAAGCCGAACTCCGTCGACCAGATGATCTCCTCCACCGAACGCGGCGTCCTGGTCACCCGCCTCTGGTACATTCGCGAAGTCGATCCCTACGAAAAAATCCTTACTGGCATGACCCGCGACGGCACCTTCTATGTAGAAGACGGAAAGATCCGCCACGGAGTTCGCAATTTCCGTTTCAACCAAAGCCTGATTCACATGCTGTCCAACGTCGAATCCATGGGCACTCCCGTCCGCGCCAGCGGCGAAGAATCGTTTGACATGGTAGTGCCGCCCATGAAGGTCCGCGACTTCAATTTCACGGAAGTAACAAAATTCTGAGGACCAGCACTTAGCAGTTGGCACTTAGCACTTAGCCCGTCAGACGTTCGCTTTGTACCTTCTGAAGCAATGACGTCAGCATTTTTCTTAAGTGCAACAGATCGCCTGCCAGGCGCCGATAGTCCGTTTCCTCGAAGAATCCCAAGTCACGTGCCAATAACAAATGATAATCCAGTTCGCTCGCCGAACCTGAAGCGATCTGCAAGTAGCGTTGGAACTCATTATTTCCGCGCTTGCCGCAGCCTTCAGCAATATTCGCGCCAATAGACGCGCTGGATCGACGCATCTGGCTGGTTAACCCAAAGAGTTCCTGCCGCGGAAACCCACCGCTAGCTTTGTAAACTGCCAGTGTTAAGCGATGGGCCTTCTCCCAAACCTGCAAGTTTCTGAAGTCTTTCATTGCGCACCTTGTCTCAAAGGCCAAATGCTAACTGCTAAGTGCCAAATGCTCTGTGACAGTCCTCACACACGATCCACACTTCCACCCGCAAGTTCATGACCCACAAGAATTTAGCTCTAACAGTTCCATGACTTCGGTAACTTTGCGCCGCTGGTTCCGGGGTGTAGTCTTCGCTCGTAATGCATAACATTGGCCCATTCGTCAAGAACGGGGATTCCACCAGTTTCCCGGAAGAAAAAGACGCCTCGCCCAACCCGCAGGCTTCAACCCAGGAAACCGCTGACCCCAAGACCAGCCGCGCGCCCTATGAGGAAGTGCAGAGTGCGAAGCGTTTTCCGATCAAGCTGCCGATTTCTGTAAAATCGAAGTCAGGTGAGAGTCTTACCGAAACGCAGAATA
Organism: uncultured Acidobacteriota bacterium; assembly: GCA_963722725.1. GTDB lineage: Bacteria > Acidobacteriota > Terriglobia > Terriglobales > Acidobacteriaceae > JABDBE01. Next base: position 110,065 of record CAVROB010000017.1, on the reverse strand, counting down.
TCTCCGCCAATGGCGTTTTGTTTCAGATGGTCGATTCCGAAATGCCGATCGGTTCCATGGTAGACTTCACCATTTCGCTGCCCGCCGACGTCGTGGGCGCGGACGCCGACGTTCGGCTGGATTGCCGCGGCCGCGTTGTCCGCAGTTTTGAAGACAGTGGCCGCCGCGGAGTTGGCGTGGTCATTGATGAATACCGTTTCGATCGCGCCCAGCACCGAGGAGACTGATGGCAAGCACTCCAGTGACAGCGAGAATCGTCGAGCAGCCTCACGAGGGTGACGGCAACGGCCAGTTCATCCGCGTGATCGTGGCTGATACGCAGGCGATCTTTCGCGCTGGACTGCGCAAGATTTTTGCTTTAGAAGACGACGTTCGCGTCGTGGGACAAGCCGAAACCCTGGCCCAAACTCTGACCGCGGCTAAGAAGTTTACCGCCGATGTCCTGCTTTTCGAAGCCGCCATCGCATCCAATCCCATCGAAGCGGTTGCCGACCTGCTCGCGGCAGAACCCCGCGCTCCGCCTCGTCGTCGTGACTACTGAACCCGATCAAGATTTGACCCTGGAACTGTTCCGCCGCGGCGTGCACGCTATTGTCTCCCGCGAAGTCGAGCCTGAGCTGCTGATCGACTGTTTGCGCAAAGTATCAAAGGGTGAGCCATGGTTAGACGGCCGCGCCACCCAGTGGGTGCTCGAAGCCTATCGCACTCAGGGATCGCGCGCCGGTGCCCCTCGCCCCAAGGTCCAGTTAACCCCCAAAGAAACCCTGATCGTCTCCTGCGTCACTCAGGGCATGAAGAACAAGGAAATTGCTACTCGCGTCGGAACCACCGAACAGGTGGTTAAGAACTACCTCCGCAAAGTCTATGACAAACTGGGCGTCGCCGATCGTCTCGAGCTCGCGCTCTATTGCCTGAACAGCCGCATCCTCGATACTTCAGCCAAAGATATTCCACTAAAGGATGGCCCACCCAAGCTGCCGGCCATCTCCCAGCCCACTAACGGCAACGCCGCAGCCCTCGCACCTCCAATCCCAGGCACAACAGAAACCCTCTCCTAGTAAATGTAGGCGAGCGTCCCCGTTCGCCCGTTTCGCAAAAGTGTCATTAGTCATTCCGACCGACATTTGTCATTCCAACCGACATTTGTCATTCCGACCGAAGGGAGGAACCTGCTTCCCATGTTCACACGTCACTGACTGCAATCTTTGGCGCTGCAATTCTGAATAACAGAAATCATTGTCATTCCGACCGAAGGGAGGAATCTGCTTCTTGCCGCGAGAAAAGCGATACTACGTCTACATTCTGGCCAGCAAGAGCCGAGTGCTTTACGTCGGCGTTACCGGCTTCCTGATGCCTCGCGTAATTCAGCACAAGACCGGCGCAGTCGTCGGCTTCACCCAACGATACAAAGTCAACCGGCTCGTGTACTATGAGGCGTTTCAGTATGTGAACAATGCCATCGCCCGCGAAACCGAGATCAAAAAGTGGCGGCGCGAGAAGAAAATCGCATTGATTGCGCCCTCAAATCCCACTTGGGAAGACTTGGCCGCTGATTGGGCCGATCCGATCCAGACGAAGAAGCAGATTCCTCCCTTCGGTCGGAATGACAAGTGATAAATGACAAATGATGCCGGTCGCATCCCGCCCCCAACCCGACTTGTCATTCCGGACCACCCTCTACACCTTTGTCATTCCGAACCACCCTCTACACCTTTGTCATTCCGAACCGCGTCAGCGGTGAGGAATCCGCTGTCCTCGGCGGACGCTCAGACTCTTCATTCCCACCCGCCCTTCGTGACCGAACAACCCTTGCCATTCCGAGCCACTCTTCACACCTTTGTCATTCCGAACCGCGCCAGCGGTGAGGAATCCGCTGTCCTCGGCGGACGCTCAGACTCTTCATTCCCACCCGCCCTTCGTGACCGAACCACCCTTGCCATTCCGAGCCACCCTCTACACCTTTGTCATTCCGAACCGCGCCAGCGGTGAGGAATCCGCTGTCCTCGGCGGATGACCAAACTCTTCATTCCCACCCGCTTTTTGCGAAACGCACGAGCGAGGACGCTCGCGTCTACATCGACTCTCCCGAACCCAAAGCCGCCGAGAAAAAACGGGGCGGCAAGCGCCGCCCCGTTGTGACTGAATGCTGAGTGCTGAATGCTAAGCGCTACGTCCCCTCACTCCAACCCGCCAGATACTCTTCCTGCTCCGGCGTGAGCTTGTCGATCTTGATGCCCATGGACTCGAGCTTTAGCTTGGCCACGCGCTTGTCCAAATCATCAGGCACACGATAAACTTTTTTCTCGAGCGACTTGTGGTTCTTCACCACGTAATCGACCGAGAGCGCCTGGTCGGCAAAGCTCATGTCCATCACCGACGCCGGATGCCCCTCGGCTGCGGCCAAATTAATTAAACGGCCTTCACCTAGCAAATTAATCTTGCGTCCATCTTTCAGCGAATATTCTTCGACCGAAGTGCGGGTGGTGCGCTTCGACGAGGACAGTTTCTCCAGCGCCGGAATATCAATCTCGACATTGAAGTGTCCGGAGTTTGAAATAATCGCGCCGTCTTTCATCAGTTCGAAATGCTCTTTGACTAGAACGTTCTTGTTTCCGGTCACAGTGCAGAACACGTCGCCGATTTTGGCCGCTTCCGGCATCGACATCACGCGGAAGCCGTCCATCACCGCTTCCAGAGCTTTCGTGGGATCGACTTCCGTGATAATAACCTCTGCTCCGTTGCCGCGAGCGCGACTGGCCAGCCCGCGTCCGCACCAGCCGTAACCGGCGACCACGAACTTCGATCCTGCCAGCAGGAAGTTGGTGGCACGAATGATGCCATCAATGGTTGACTGCCCGGTTCCATAACGATTGTCGAAAAGATGCTTGGTGTCGGCGTCGTTCACCGCGACGATGGGGAAGCGCAGCACGCCTTCCTTCGCCATGGCCCGTAGCCGGATCACGCCGGTCGTGGTCTCTTCGGTACCACCAATGACGTCGGTGAGCGCGTCCTGCCTTTTCGTATGCAGGATGGTCACGAGGTCAGCGCCGTCGTCCATGGTGATGTGCGGCCGGTGATCGATGGCCGCCAGAATGTGGCTGTAGTAAGTGTCATTGTCCTCGCCTTTGATGGCGAAAACCGGAATATTGTGGTCGCGCACCAGGCTGGCGGCAACATCGTCCTGCGTGGATAGCGGGTTCGAAGCGCATAGCACCACGTCGGCGCCGCCGTCGCGAAGGGTGATGGCCAGATTCGCCGTCTCCGCGGTGACGTGCAGGCAGGCGGAAATGCGAATGCCCTGCAGCGGCTGGTTCTTGATGAATTCCTTGCGAATGATCTGCAGCACTTTCATCGACTGGTTCGCCCACTCGATGCGTTTCTTGCCCAGATCGGCAAACTCAATGCCCTTGATGTCAGAATGCACTTGCGTTGGCGTTGTCGACATACTTCTCCTGTGGCGCTGAAATCGTGATTCCTATTTTATTGCGGATTAGTTACTTTGAACACCCGGTGATCGTTCTTTCGCCTGTTGAAAAACTTCCGCGTCCTAATCCTGAACCCATCTCATTCCCATTCAACCATTGTCATTCCAAGCAACCATTGTCATTGGGAGCAACCATTGTCATTCCGAGCGTAGCGAGGAATCTGCTGCTTCCTATTCAACCATTGTCATTCCGAGCAACCATTGTCATTCCGAGCGGAGCGAGGAATCTGCTGCCCGCTTGAAACCGGGTGCCCCACCCTTTTCGCGTCTTTTGCGAATGGGTGGGCCCGCCATAGTCTACTTATGCGCCGCGACCGGCTGTCGCAAGCCGGCATCGCTGGCCAGCTTCGCCGCCTTGTCGGTCGACTCCCACGTGAAGTCAGGATCGCTGCGTCCGAAGTGCCCATAAGCCGCGGTCTTGCAGTAGATCGGCCGCCGCAGATTCAGCGAGTCGATGATTCCCTTGGGAGTCAGCTTGAAGTGAGCCCGCACCAGATCCGAAATTGTCGCTGGATCAACCTTGCTCGTCCCAAACGTATCCACCAGCACGCTCACCGGATCGGCCACACCGATGGCGTATGCGAGTTGAACTTCACAACGATCCGCCAACCCAGCCGCAACAATGTTCTTCGCGATGTGACGCGCCATGTATGCAGCCGAACGATCTACCTTGGTCGGGTCCTTGCCGCTGAAAGCGCCGCCGCCGTGCCGCCCCATGCCGCCGTAGGTGTCGACGATAATCTTTCGTCCGGTCAGCCCGGTATCGCCCATGGGACCGCCAATCACAAAGCGTCCGGTGGGATTGATGTGGTACTTGGTATCTTCGTCGAGGAGATGAGCCGGAATCGTGGCTTGAATTACGTGCTTAAGAATGTCGCTGCGAAGTTCGTCGTTGCCAACTGTCTCGGAATGCTGCGTAGAAATCACGACCGCGTCGACCCGCACCGGCTTGTGATGCGCATCGTATTCCACCGTGACTTGTGACTTGCCATCCGGCCGCAAGTACGGAAGTTTCCCATGCTTGCGAACCTCCGACAACCGCATGCAGAGCTTATGCGCAAAAGAAATAGGCGCCGGCATAAGCTCCGGAGTCTCATTGCAAGCAAAGCCAAACATCATTCCCTGGTCGCCGGCGCCGCCGGTGTCTACGCCCATGGCGATGTCGCCGGATTGTTTGTTGATGCTGGAGATGACGGCGCAGGTGTTGGAATCGAAACCATAGAGGGCGTTGTTGTAGCCGATGGAAGCGATGGTTCCGCGCACGAGGTTTTGGAAATCGACGTAGGCTTTGGTTGTGATCTCGCCGGCGATGACGACCAGGCCGGTTGCGGTCAGGGTCTCGCAGGCTACGCGGCTGGAGGGGTCGTCGGTTAAGCAGGCGTCTAAGATTGCGTCGGAAACCTGGTCAGCGATTTTATCGGGATGCCCTTCGGTTACGGATTCACTGGTAAATAAGTGGCGGTTCTTGGACAAGCTTGTTCTCCTTGCAAACTATGGACGTTACGTCTGGCGGGGGATCGATCAGCACGCGTCAATCGGCACGCGTTAATCAGCATGCGTAATCCACACACGACGGCCACACGAAATGCGTTTTCTTTGCGGTCCGTAAAAGGCTACCAGAGAACGTGGGGAGGCGCAATCTTTTTGGACGGGATTGCAGGTACGGGCAGTAAGCGGAGTTTCTTCTGGTGTGGGGGGTCGCAGGCAGGGATTCAACGGGAAATCGCGGGCAGTTGGTACGGCGTGTCATGAGTTTCTCGGGATTTCGTGCGGGTTTGTTCCGGGTATTGCGGGGACCATTCTTTCGCCCCGCCGGGGGCTGGTTTGTGTTTCCACTTTCACCCACGGCTTGCGAGGCTGGGGAAAAATGCGATTCAGAGTTGCACCATCGAGCCCCAGCGGCTGAAGCCGGACCCATTTTTCATCGAGTTACGGTATGCCTGAAGGCATACCCTGATACGAATCGAGAGTACTCCGGGATACGAATCGAGAGTTCCTGGATACGAATCGAGAGTTTTCCTGGATACGAATCGAGAGTTTTCCTGCAAGTTGTGAAGCACTGCGCCTGCCAAAACCTGGATTCATCAAGACAGCTTCAGGGACGACCAATTCTGTCTTGGCATTTACTGGGGCGAAGGAGCGCTGGCTTCTGGCTTTGGGGCGTCTGGTTGGGGGGGTTCTGATTTGGGGGCGGCGGGTTGCAGGCCGCGGGCGTCGAAGGTCAGAGTTTTCGCTTCGCCGTAGTCGCCTTGGGTTGGCAGTTTCTTGCCGTTGAATTCGAAATCCAAAGCGCCTACGTTGCCTGCCCGAACGACGATTTCATTCTGAGCTCGAATCGACTTCTGTGCCGGCGCAGTCAGGAGACTGCGGGTAACAATTTCGCCATCCACGGAAACGGAAAGCCAGGAGTCTTCGCGCGCCCTGACGATCAGTTGGAGCGGCGGGTTTGTGCTGGCTATGAGGTGGGACTGGGTGGCGGGCGGAGTTGGCGCAGGTACGCTGTCGACTGGCGCCGCCGTCGGCTCAGCCGCGGATTTGGTTGCGACTGGCTGCTGGTCAGGCTGCGGCGTGGTGGCAGAGGAATCCGCCGGCTCGGCCGGCTTTTGCACGGAAGTTTCCGCACCTGCAGCGGGCGTGGTGCTGGGAGCGTCGGCGACGGGTGTGGTCGTGTCGCGAGCCGTCCGTTCCGATTCGCGGGAATAGAATCCCCACGCCGCAAAGCCCAAGGCGACGATCAGGAGCACGACTGCGAAGGCGCCCCAGGGAAGGCCTGCGGCGGAGTTGCCGTCTCGCGGCGGGGGCTCAAGGATAGGAGCCTGGTCGTTGTTCTCGAATTTCTTGGACGAAGAGCTGGCTCCGGTGGCGGCGAGGTAGTCGGCGACGGCCTGGTCTTCGTCCATGCCAAGGCAGCGCGCGTAAGCACGGATAAAACCTTTGTTGAAGATGCCGCCGGGGAGTTGATCGAAATGTTCTTCTTCGAGTGCGCGTAACATGCGCGTGCCAATTTTCGTGGACAGGGAGATTTCCTCGAGGGTGACTCCTTGCTTCTCTCGTTCCAGTTTGAGTTGGGCTCCGAACGTTGCCACGCGTTTATTCTCTCTGTTCACCTCTATGTTATGCGAGTGTTGGGGGCGGCGCAATTTTTCGGTGAGAAGTTCGGCCACATTACCTGAGCAATGCGTACGCTTTGTCGCTCATTCCAATATTCGATTTGCGCGAGGTGCCGGCGGACACATTGTAGACAACGAGGAACGAGTCTTTGACGATTACGATTTCGTGTTCGTTCAGCCATCCCACAAAAGTCGCATTGGGCACGTAGGCAGTACGTTTGGGCGGATCGGTTGCAGCGACCACCTCGACTGCGGGCAGATCAACCAGAGTTTGGTTAATGCGATCGGCCACGGCTGGGCTGAGTTTGATTTCGCCGGAGGCGTCGGCAGAGTCAACGTCTCCGGGAACGTTATCGGAGGCGCGAAATTCTTCTCCCGCTCGCGCGCTGGAGGAAATCGTCATGGCTACGAGCTTATTGTCGGGCGAAAGCTGGGCCTCGCTGGCCGAGTAACTTACGTCGTATTGCTGGTTGTGGTAGCGAGCGAACTCGTCGAACAAAACGATCGTCTGTCCTTTGCGCAGCAGCAAGGTTTGATCGTCGCTCTCGTTATTCCAGCCGCAGCAGGCGGAGTCGGGTATCAGGATGACAAAGGCTGACGCGTCATCGGCGACGTCAACGATGGCTTCCTCGAAGCTCGATGGCAGTTTTGACGAGGACCAGTGGCCGTCTGGTGACTTGCGATAGAGAGATTCGCCGACATACCTGGTTTGATTAACCTGTCCGGTGTACGATCCGGAAACCTGGAAGAAGTTGTCTACTCCGCCTCGCGGCGCCCACGCGCCGAATGTTGGGCAAGTTTCTTCGCAGGCACCGGTCGTGCAGATGCACTCGGGGACGGATATCGAGTCGATTTCCTGCCGCTGACCACCGGACAGGTTTGTTTCCCAGATGTGAAATGTGGTGGCGAGCGACGGCATTATGTCTTTTTGTGGTTCCCCCGGGTTTTCGCGTTGTTCGTTGACAAACCAGAAAAGGTGCTCGCCATCCGCCGATAGACCGGTCGAAGAGAGAATGTCCGTTGTTAGAGGCGTACCGTCGGGCGCGGTTTCGTCGCGATGCTGGTTACCGCAGTTGAGATAGCTTCCGGCCTGGCCATTCCACAACCAGAGCGTGCAGGCCCCATTCTCTATCGAGTTCCCGTGGGTGACCGGGCCGACCAGAATTTGACCCTTACGATTGATGTCCAACGAATAGCGAATACCATGCTGGTCAGACGGAATAGCATCAGCAGGAATTTTCACAGAGGGCTGAGGCGCGAAGTTGGTTGGGTCGTACTCGACGACTTCGCGGTGGTCGTTCACTACCCATAGACGGCGAGCAGGCGAAGTTCTTGACGTTTCGACCGGCTCTGGAAAGGGTGGATCATTCTTAGCGGGAGCTGGTGAAGTGGTGACTTGGCTCGCCGGTTGAAGGGACGGCGCGGCCTTGCCAGGCTGAAATGCGAGAGCCGGTGGCAACGGAGAATCGCGCTGAGCGCGGAAGTGAGCTTCAACGAATCCTGCCAGCAAACTGATGAGGGCAATCGACACGGCGGCGGGAAGCATCCAAGGACGACCTCGTCGCCGCGCCATGGGTACGAAAATAGCGAACAGACAAAAAAGACCGATCCCCGCTATCGCTCTTGGATTCACCGCCAATTGTGTCCAGTGGTGATGCAAGCGTGTTTCCTCTGTGGAGAAAAGGGGAGGAAGTATTTTGAGCCTACAAGTATGTTGCTCGTTTAGAACGGGGTCAAGATTACGAACGTCGGCTAATGAGGGTTACTGCTGGTAGGCGCCGATGTTGATTTTGTTGTTTTGGGTGCGGGGGTTGCCGGCAAAATCTACGGCGCCCACGATGTTCTCGCCTAGATTCTTGCCGGCGTCGATTGCGGGCGAAGTCGGCTTGATGTCGAGGTTGGGCGGATTGCCGATGCTAAGGAATTGGGGATTGGAAAACGGCGGAGAATTGGCGTCGAGGCCGGTCTGGTTGCGGTAATTGTCGAATCCGGTGTAGTTCTTGCCTTCCCACGTCCAATTGCCGTTCGCGGCTCCTACTTTTGAGTAGTAAAGGTTGTAGTCGATCACAGCGGGGTCGAGCGGCTTGAAAGTGAAGTTATTCAGAAAGAGCGCCAGCGTGTTGGCGTAGGCAATGTTGTTATAGAAGATGTTGTTAGTGGCGTGGAACTGGATCTGGAATTCGCCGCTATTGTTGTTGCTTCCCTTAGTGCCGTCGGCAAAGAGCGTGTTGTTGACGATGGTGCAGTGATCGCTGCCTCCCACGTTTCCGGCATAGCCACCGATTGAGATGCCGTTGCTGTTATCCATGTAAATGACATTGTTGCGTGCGATGATCTGGCTGGTGACGTGGTGCAGATGCTCACTGGCCATCTCGATGCCGAGATCGACGTTGTGGATGAGGTTCTGTTCGATGACGATCTGCTTCCCGCCGTCGACGTAAACTCCATCGGCTGCGTACTGCTTGCCGTAATCCGGATTTCCATACGAAGTGATGTTGTAGACGGTGTTGCCCCGAATCTCGCCGTCGCGGGCCTGATCGTACTTGGGATCAGGCGAGACGTGCTCGAAGCCGATGGCGTCGATGCCGATGTTGTCGTCATCGTGAATGAGATTGTTCGAGATCACGAAATTTTCGACGTTGCCGTCGACGGAAAGAGTTTCGCTGCAGCCGGTCTTCAGGTGATCGACTTCGTTGCCGCTAATGACAAGGGCATTGATTGAAGCGGGAGCTTTGGTGCCATAAACGGTGAGGCCGAAGGCGTTCGATCCGCACTGGTTTGGATTGGTCTTGGCGGTGGTTTCGATATTGTGAATGTGGTTGTTCACGATCTGCAGATTGCTGCCCGCGCCGAAGATCCAAACACCGAGAGGGACTTCGGTCAGCTTATCGGTTTTGTAATTCCGAATCTCAAACCCGTTGATCACGATGTAGCTCCGGCTGGGAAAGCTGAACAGACCCCATTGTCCGTTCGGAATGGTTAGGCCGGTTCCGTCGAGGGTCGCGAGTTCGCCGGGATAGCTGGAGAAGGTGATGAAGCCGGCGGATTCGGAACCAGACGATTTCATGGTGACGACTTCGTTGTAAACGCCGTTCCGAACATAGACGGTGTCACCGGCGGTGACAGTATTGGCGGCGTGCTGGATGGTTCTCCAGGGGCGGGATAGGGTGCCGGGATTGGAGTCGCTCCCGGTCGTCGAAACGTAGTAAGTGTTGCCCGTTGCAGGCTGCGTGATCAGAGTGATCACGGCGGTGGCGGACTTGCTGGGATCGGCTTGCGAGACCGCCGTGACGGTTGCCGACGCGACGTTGGGCATAGTCGAGGGCGCAGTGTAAACGCCGGTCGAGGAGATTGTTCCCGCGGTCGAGTTGCCGCCGTTTGCGTTGTCGACTTGCCACGCCACGTCGGTATTGCCGGTGGCGGTGAATGCCAGTTGCTGGCCCAATTGGACGACGGCGTAGGTGGGTGAGATGGAGATGCTGGCGGCCTGGGCGGCGGCTGAAGCCAGGGCGAGGAGCACGAAGCATAGGGCTGCCAGGCGTGCAGTACATAGGAAATCCTGCCGAAAGATCGGTCTCATGAACATCCCCGAAATGCCGCTTGCGATTTTACCGCACTTTTGAGGGATTGCCGCGCTGGGCAATGTCCGACGCGGGGTTGAATGAAAGCGCTACGAAACTTCGCTCCGCATCGACCCTTCGACTTCGCTCAGGGCAGGCTCGCAAGGATGCGCGTCGCCCATGCAAGGAGACCACCACTAGGGTCATCTAAGGTATGTATGGTATCGAACACAGCGACGGATTGTGGCATGGTAGCTGGACCGTGGCCCTCTCCCTTTTACAAGAACGTATTAGTTTGCTTTCCAGCAAGGCGGTCAGCGTGAATGACCCTGAGGAGTTCACCCTGGTGTTCGCCGAATTGAGGAACGCGCTGCGCGGGCAGTTGGCTCACCTGAAGGACATGGTCGACGAGGCTAAACAAACGATTTCGCAGCTTCCTGGGGAAACGCGGGCGGAAAAACGCAGAGTTGAGCGGCGCAGGTCGGAAAGACGGAAGAGCGAGCGTAGAGCATCAAGCTAGAAGGCCGGATTTGTTCCTGAGAATTAGTCTGATTTCTTCACTTCTTCGCTGAGGCTGTACAGAGCCCTGCTTGGCGGAACAGGCGTGACGCCCTCGCTCCATCGGACGTGGTCTCGCCCTCACCCACAAGCCAAAGCTTACACGTGCCTTTACGGGTTCGGTTACCATGGTTCGTTGCCCGGGGTTCCGCGGGCCGCTTATAATTTTGACACTCCCGCTCTAGATTCGAGGTTGCTGTTGATGACCAGGGCCACCGAGGCCGATCACAATCGGCAGAGTCAAGAACTGACCATCTTTCACGATGTGGCCAAAGCTCTAACCTCGTCGCTGGACCTCGATTCCATTCTGCAGACCATCATGGAAAAGATGGCGGAATATTTCCGTCCTGACACCTGGTCCTTGCTGATGGTGGATGCCGAACGCGATGAGCTTTATTTTGCCATTGCGGTGGGAACGGCGTCTGAGGCTTTGAAGAATATCCGGTTGAAAGTGGGCGAGGGCATCGCCGGGTATGTGGCGAAGAACGGGCAAAGGCTGGTGGTGCCGGATGTGATGACGGATCCGCGCTTTGCCAAGCGCATTGACGAAATGACGAAGTGGGAGACGCGTTCGATCGTGTGCTTCCCGGTGCAGTCGCGGTTGCGCGTGCTGGGCGTGATTCAACTGGTGAACGTGGACATGGAGCACTTCGGGGATCAGGAGATTTTCTTTTTGCAGTCGCTGTGCGATTACGCGGCCATTGCCATCGAAAATGCGCGGGCGGTGGAGAAGATTCAGGAACTCACCATCACCGACGATTGCACCGGGCTTTATAACGCGCGGCATCTTTATAAGACATTGGAAACTGAGGTTTACCGGTCGTCGCGCTTTGGGTACGAGTTTACGGTTGTGTTTATCGACCTGGATCATTTCAAGCAGGTTAACGACACTAATGGGCATTTGGTCGGGAGCAAGTTGCTGGCCGAGATTGGGTATTTGATCAAAGCGCAACTGCGGTTGATTGACTACGCTTTCCGTTATGGGGGCGATGAGTTCGTTGTTTTGTTGCCGCAGACTGGGAAAGATTCCGCTTTGGTCGTAGCGAAACGTTTGCGTGACAGCCTGCGCACCAGCATGTTCTGCAAAGAAGAAGGATTGAATCTGAATGTGCGGGCTTCGATGGGGGTCGCGACGTATCCGCACGATGCCAAGACGCCGCACGATATCATTCGGCAGGCGGATGAAATGATGTATCTGGTGAAGAACACTTCGCGGGATAACATTGGGATTGCGCAGCGCGGGGTGATGAAGTAGAAGGCGGCTTCTGGCTACTGGCTCTGTCGGGTCGCATACCCATTCAGCAACAACATTGTCATTCCCAAGAATCAAATTGTCATTCCGAGCGTAGCGAGGAATCTGCACTTTCGCTGCTACAGGCGAAAGCAGATTCCTCGCTTCGCTCGGAATGACAATTCTTTTTTTCGGTGAGTGTCGAGCTTTGCTCGACTAATCTGCGGAGACTGTCGCGGGGCGCGTTACCCTCGCCGGCTCACGCTGGATTTCGGTTTGCAGCCACTTCCGAATTTCCGGGAGGGCTGCGCGGGCGGCTATTTCTCCGGCTCGCACCAGCTCGACGCTGTGTTCGAAGGCGTCGTACTTGTAGCCGTTCACATCGGGTTCGATGACCAGGTCGGCAGCCGACTTCCACTGACTGCTATTCATCTCCTGGGCGATAGCGAAACATTGGCCGATGACATCGAAAAGATGCCGCGGACCTTCGCCGTCCGTCCATTTGCCTTTCAGATGCACGGCCAACACGCGATCCGCTCCCATTTGGCGCAGCGGCCGCGTGGGCACGGTGTGCGACAACATGCCGTCGATGAGGAAGCGCCCGCGAATCTTTACCGGCAGGAACATTCCTGGATACGCACAACTGGCGCGCACCGGATCGATCAGCGGTCCCGAGTGGAATACGACGCCCTCGCCAGTGGAAAAATCGGTCGCCGTCACGGCGAGAGGGATGCGCAGCTCTTCGAAAGTTTTAACTTTCAGAAGTTGGTTCAGGAATCCGATCATGCGCTGGTTGCTGGCGAAGCCGTAGCGGGAGAGCGTCCAACGGGCAATGTGTTTGAAGCGGACGCGGGCAGCGACTTGCTCAAGCTCCGCGGCCGAAATCCCGCTGCAGTAAGCGGCACCGATGAGGGCGCCTACGCTGGTTCCGGCAATGCAGCGGATGGGGATGTTTTCTTCTTCGAGGACTTTCAGGACGCCGACGTGGGCGATACCGCGAGCAAAGCCTCCACCCAGAGCCAGACCTATGCCGACGTTGCCTTGTCGTGAGCTCAGGCTCGAAGGCTGCCCGGAAAGGCCGCGTCCAAACGCCTGCACCGAACGAATAATCTTATCCAGACTCTTCACGGGGACCTCACACCATCCCGGCTCTGCCCGGCTAATTATCTAAACCCAACTCCGCCACATTCGGCCCAACATCCCAAGCCAAACGTGCAAGTAAGATGCCAGTTCAGGACTAATCGTTTCATGGCAGGCAGTGGCTGCGCCAGATTACGGACATTGGGTTACTCTGGGTTACCATGCTTGCCGCGGTTGGTGACTAACTCCTGTGTTTCTGATAACTTAAGAGGATGATGCGAGAGATTTCCGCGGGTGGGGTAGTGGTGCGGAGCGCCCCCGAGGGATGGCAATTGGCGGTGATTGAGCCTCGGAAAGAGCCTGCGGCTGACGCGCCGGGTTCGACTAAAAAGAAAACATCGCAAAAAATGTTACTTGCCCTGCCCAAGGGGCTGGTCGACCCGGGAGAGAAACCTGAGGAAACGGCTGTCCGCGAGGTGGTCGAAGAAACGGGTCTGACTGCCATTCCGGTGACCAAACTCGGGGATACGAAGTACACATATGTGCGTAGCTGGGGAGGCAAAGAGCGGGTTTTCAAGATTGTCAGCTTTTATCTTTTTCGCCACGAATCTGGCGAAATCGACAAAATTGCCCCGGAGATGCGCATTGAAGTGAAGCGGGCGCTTTGGATCCCTCTAGAAGATGCGGCCAAAAAGCTGGCCTATCGCGGCGAGAAGGATATGGTTCGGCGAGCACAGACGTATCTGGCGGCTCACCCAGAGTTTTAACGAATCCATACTGTCAACCCGTCACCAAGATGTGTGATGTGTAACCTTGACTCCAACTCGCGTGGAGTCTATCTTCAACTCAACTTGATTGAGGCGCGTGCCGCTGCCATCCTCACCCCACATCTAATGCGGCACGCGCCAGCTGTATTTTGGAGCCTTTTCGGTTTCCTCCCACATGTTTGTGATCCATTCGGATGATCAGTGCTGGCAAGAGCGACTGGGTGCTAATAAACTGCTTGAACAAGTCTTTCCTTTCTGCTCGGTAGAGACGCGGCTTGCTGCGTCTCAGGCTGTTGACAGGCCGTTCTTGGGAACGAAACAGCGGCTGAAGCCGGGATGATTTGAACATATGCGATATGGCTGAAGCCATATCCTGATACGATGCGTGATCAAAATCGGGTGAAGCGTGAATCGTTGGGCTTGTCGGGCTCAGAGTGGCTTGCTGCCTGCAACTTGGTCAATAGAGTTTTCCAGGAGGGAGTATTTGATCGATGAAACGTATCCACAAAGTTGCCGTCCTCGGTGCCGGAACCATGGGTGCTCGCATCGCCGCGCAGTTCGCCAACGCGGGTGTTCCGAGTTTTCTGTTCGACATCGTTCCACCGGATGCCGACGGACCCGCCCGAAACAAGATCGCTGCCGCCGGGCTGGATGCAGCGAAGAAATCCAAACCCGCCGCATTCATGGATGCTTCGCTGGCGCGGCTGATCACCGTTGGCAACTTCGACGATGACCTCAAGCGGCTGGCCGAAGTGGACTGGATCATCGAAGCCGTGGTCGAGAATCTCGATCTCAAGCGGGCTTTATTGAGGAAGGTGGAAGCTATCCGCAAGCCAGGGACGATCATAACGACGAATACCAGCGGGCTGCCGGTGGGGAAAATTGCCGAAGGTTTCTCGGATGACTTTCGGCGTTCGTGGTTTGGGACACACTTCTTCAATCCGCCGCGATACATGCGGCTGCTGGAAATCATTCCTACTCCGGATACCGACCGCGCTGCCATCGACGCCGTGAGCCGCTTCTGCGACATTCATCTCGGAAAGGGCATTGTCCACGCCAAGGACACGCCGAACTTCATCGGCAATCGCATCGGGACGTTTTCGGTTTTGAATGTCATGCGACTTATGCAGGAAATGGATCTCAGCATTGAAGATGTGGACGCGCTGACCGGCCAGGCTGTGGGATGGCCGAGATCGGCGACGTTTCGCACCATTGATTTGGTCGGACTGGATATTTTGGGACACGTGGTCAGCAATATGGAGAAAATCGGCGGACAGGAGCGTCCGCCCCACGCCAACACGCTGCCGGATTTTTACAAGCAGATGCTGGAACGCAAATGGCTCGGCGACAAAACAAAAGGTGGGTTCTACAAGAAGGTGAAGAGCGCGGGTGAAGAAGACGAGCGTCTCGCTCTGGATTGGAAGACGCTGGAATACCATCCGCGACGGAAGCCTAAGTTCCCTGCCCTCGACATGGCGAAAAATGTCGAGCAAACCTCAGCTCGGGTTCGCATGTTGCTGGGATTGGATGGCAGCGGTCCACAGAAGAATGATAAGGCTGGCGCGTTTCTGTGGGCGTCTTTATCCGATCTTTGGACCTATTCCGCGAATCGTATCCCGGAGATTTCTGATTCCATCGTTGAGATCGATCGCGCCATGCGTCTTGGCTTCAACTGGGAGTTGGGGCCGTTCGAACTGTGGGATGCGGCTGGCGTCGAAGCCACAGTCGAACGCATGAAGAAGGAAGATCGTCCGTTCGCGGCCAACGTCGAACAATTGCTGGCCTCGGGCAAGAAAACCTGGTATCTGGACGATCCTAAAACTGGCTCGGGCCGTGCCTATTGGGATTTGAAGGGTGGGACCTACGAAGCGGTAAAAGTGCCAAGCGGCGTGTGGTCGGTCGAAGTGGCGAAGAAATCAAACGGAGTGGTGAAGAAGAACTCCGGCGCATCGGTCGTCGACCTCGGCGACGGCGTAGCCTGCATCGAGTTTCACTCCAAGATGAACACGATCGGCAGCGACATCGTGCAACTCATCTCGCAGACTTTGAAGACCGGTGGCGCAGGCGATGCATTCGACGCGTTCGTTATCACCAACGACGCGACGAACTTTTCGGTTGGCGCTAATCTCATGCTGTTGCTGATGTCGATCCAGGAAGAAGAGTGGGACGACGTCGATCTCGCCATTCGCGCCTTTCAGGGCATGACGCAGGCCATCAAGTTTTCACCAAAACCGGTTGTGGTCGCGCCTTTTGGTCTGACACTTGGCGGAGGCACGGAGATTTCGCTGCACGCTCCCGCGCTGCAACCGCACGCCGAACTTTACATGGGATTGGTCGAAGTGGGCGTTGGTTTGCTCCCCGGAGCCGGCGGATGCAAAGAGATGCTCCTGCGCGCGGTTGACAGCGCCCAGTCAATCCGGCCCGGCGGCCGAGGCGAATCCGTCGAACTGATGGAGGCCATGAAAAAGATCTTCGAGACCATCGCGACCGCGAAAGTCGCGACCTCGGCGGATGAAGCTCGTGGCCTCGGCTTTCTGCGAGATTCTGACAACATCACGATGAACCGCGAACGCGTGCTGAGTGACGCAAAGGCTCGTGCGCTGGAGATGGTTCGCGCCGGATACGAGCCTCCCCAGCCACGCACCGACATTCCCGCGCCCGGCGAAAACATTCTCGCCGCGCTCAAGATGGGCGTTCACCTGATGCGGCAAGGCGATTACATCACCGAGTACGAGGTGAAGCTGGCCACGAAAATCGCCGAAGTCCTGTGCGGCGGCAATGTGACTCCGGGGACGCCGGTCAGTGAACAGTACATCCTCGATCTGGAGCGTGAAGGATTTAAATCCCTATGCGGCGAGAAAAAGACGCAAGAGCGGATTCAGTTTACGTTGAAGACGGGGAAGACGCTGCGGAATTAGTGTTTGGGAGCTCAGCTGGGTTTTTCGCAGAGTCTTTGAATATCGATGAAGGTCCGCGATGTGATCAAGCGCGTTCAGCAGGACGGCTGGCGGTTGGTTCGAACTAAAGGCAGCCACCGTCAATTTCGTCATCCCTCCAAGCCGGGAACGGTTACGGTCGCGGGACATCCGTCACTGGACATTCCGCCAGGAACATTGAACAATATCCTGAAGCAGGCTGGTCTGAAATGAAATATCTCGTTATCTACGAAAAGTCTGAGACCGGTTGGGGGGCATATGTTCCCGACTTGCCCGGCTTGGGGATTGCGGCCAAGACGCTTGACGAGGCAAAAGATTTGATCCGGGAAGCCATTGAATTCCATCTCGAGGGAATGCGTGAACATGGCGACCCGATTCCCGCCCCCAGCGCGACCACCGAGTACATCACGGTGTGAAGACGTGCGGAATTGAGGCCCGGAGTGAAAAGCGAAAAGCAACTTGAAGAAAAGCTATCGCAAGATGGCCCGCGACGAGGAACATGAGCGGGACGCAGCAGAATGGTGCGAGGCACTGATCGGCGATTCGTCCGAAACTGCAGCTTCCTCGCTTCGCTCGGAATGACCAGGTTATGCACCGGGCACCCCCGGCCGATAACTGGGTTGATTAGCTGGACTGGCTGATCCCGGACCGGAAACGGCCCGGGTTTTGTTCTTAGACGGTGCCTAGCTTCAGCCTGCGGCGACGTGAGCAAACTTCCGCACTACTGGCTGCCGGGCTTTCCGGGCCCGCCAGAGGTCGTATTGCGACTGCATATTCATCCACAGTTCCGGCGAGGTGCCCAGGGCTGCAGCCAGACGAAGGGCCATGGCGGCGGAGATTCCCGCTTTGCCATTCAACACACGCGATAGAGTGACACGCGTGACCCGCAGATGCGCGGCTGCCGTGGATACGGCCGTTTTTCCCAAGTACTCGCGGAGGACCTGACCGGGATGAGGCGGATTGTGCATGCGCATCGGAGAAACTCCTCAGCGATAGTCTTGATAATCGACGAGAATTGCATCCTCGCCTTCAAACTTGAATGTCAAACGCCAGTTTCCGCTGACGCTGACCGCTCAGTGCTCTTTGAACGCCCCCGCTAGAGGATGCAGTTTCCATCCCGGGGCATTCATGTCGCCCGGCCGCCTGGCATTGTCCAGAGCAAATAGCTGTAAACGGAGCTTGCCCGCATGCTTCGGCTGAATCCCAGCTTTCGATCCGGTGCGGAAAAATCTCTCCACGCCCCGATGGCGGAAGCTCTTGATCACTCGTATAGTGTAACGCTACATGTTACATGAAGTCAAATCACTGAGAGACTAACGTCGGGCCGATGAATTAATCAGTCAATCCAAAATGGTTATCGACGATCTAAAATAGGTGAGGAGTTTCCAATGCGTGAAGTCATTATTGCTTCTTCCGTCCGCACGCCCGTGGGACGCGCCTTCAAGGGCACGCTCCGCGCGACCCGTCCCGATGAACTCGCCGCTATCGCCATTAAGGGCGCGCTCGAACGCGTGCCGCAGGTTGACACCAAAGAAATCGAAGACGTCATCCTGGGCTGCGCCATGCCTGAGGCCGAACAAGGGATGAACGTGGCGCGTATCGCCTCACTGCGTGCTGGCTTGCCCGTCGAGGTTTCGGCGCTGACCATCAACCGCTTCTGTTCGTCGGGATTGCAGGCGATTGCCATGGCAGCAGAGCGGATCATGAGCGGTGGGGCTGAGATCATCGTGGCTGGTGGAACGGAATCGATGTCCATGATCCCCATGGGCGGCCACAAAATTTCGCCGAACCCATGGCTGGTCGACCATTATCCCGACGCGTATCTTTCCATGGGTCTGACGGCAGAAAGGCTGGCCCAGCGTTTCGGCATTACGCGTGAAGCTGCGGACGAATTCTCGTATCGCAGTCATCAAAAAGCGCTGGCGGCAATTCAGACCGGAAAGTTCACAGAAGAAACGGTGTCCGTCCCAGTGAGCTTCACCACCCCCAACGGCTCCAAGCCGAAGCGCCAAGAGATCACCTTTAAAGTAGATGAAGGCCCGCGCGCCGACACCTCACTCGAAGCGCTGCTCTCGCTCAAGCCGGCGTTCCACGCGAAAGGCACCGTAACCGCAGGCAATTCGTCGCAGATGTCTGATGGCGCAGCGGCTGCCGTAGTCATGTCCGCCGATCGCGCGAAGGCTCTCGGCATCAAACCGCTGGCACGCTATGTTTCCTTCGCTACGGCCGGATACAAGCCCGAGGAAATGGGCCTCGGCCCGGTATTCGCGATTCCGAAAGCGCTAAAGATGGCCGGGCTCAAGCTGGCGGATATTGACGTGATCGAGTTGAACGAAGCCTTCGCGGCGCAGTCTTTGGCCGTGATCAAAGAGGCTGGACTCGACCCCGAGCGCGTGAATCCCAACGGCGGAGCCATCGCCTTGGGCCATCCTTTGGGATGCACCGGCGCCAAGCTCACGGCTACGATCATCCGCGAAATGAAGCGGCGTAACGCAAAGTACGGACTGGTCACCATGTGCGTCGGCGGCGGAATGGGAGCGGCCGGCATCTTTGAGAACTTGGCATACGCCTCGCGTCCATGAGAAGCACGAAAGGCCACGCACTTCCATCCACTACAGAGACCCCAGAGGTGCAGAGATTTATTCATGCGCTGCCTATAGAATTAGAGATGTTCTCTGTGCCTCTGTGGTGAAATCTGTTTGTTGAGGATTCGATCAAAAATGGCGACGACGGCAATTCCGCAAACCAAGATCTCCGGCGGCAGCTTTCTTCTGGAAGAACGCAAACCCGACGAAGTTTTCACACCCGAAGACTTCACCGAACAGCACATTCTCATCGGCCAGACGGCGGAAGAGTTCGCCGTCAACGAGATCGTCCCCAATATCGAGAAGATGGAGCACAAGGACTTTTCCATCACGCGCGATCTACTGAAGAAAGCCGGCGAACTCGGGCTCAGCTCGGCCGAGATCCCGGAGGCTTACGGCGGTCTTGAGATGGATAAAGTCACAGCAGCCGTGATCGCCGACCACATCGCCAAGTACGCCGGTTTTGCGACCACTTGGGGCGGACACACTGGGATTGGCACGCTGCCTATCGTTTATTTTGGAACCGAGGAGCAAAAAAAGAAATACCTGCCTCGGCTTGCGGCCGGGGAAATCGTTGGCGCTTATGCATTGTCGGAGGCCTCATCCGGCTCGGACGCACTGAATTGCCGTGCCCGCGCCGAGCTCTCGAAAGATGGTAAGCACTACGTCCTCAACGGCGAGAAAATGTGGATCACGAACGCCGGGTTCGCTGACTTGTTTACCGTTTTCGCCAAAGTTGACGGAGAAAAGTTCACTGCGTTTCTGGTCGAGAAAACATTCCCTGGATTTTCCATCGGCGCGGAAGAGCACAAGATGGGCATCCGCGGATCATCCACCTGCCCAATCATTTTGAACGACTGCAAGGTTCCAGTCGAAAACATGCTCGGCGAAATTGGCAAGGGGCATGTCATCGCTTTCAACATTCTGAACGTTGGCCGCTTCAAACTCGGCGCCATGTGCGTGGGTGGGGCACGCTTATCGCTTGAGAACGCTATTGGTTACGCCAGGCAGCGCAAGGCGTTCGGCAAGGTAATCGCCGACTTCGGCCTCGTCCGCGAAAAGCTGGCAAACATGGCGGTGGGCATTTACACCGGCGAAGCTCTCGTCTATCGCACCGTGGGCATGATGGACGTTGCACTCTCCGAAGTGGACAAATCCAGTCCCGACGCCGCAAAAGAAACTCGCAAGGCCATCGAAGAGTACGCCATCGAGTGCTCCATTATCAAAGTGTGGGGCTCGGAGATGGTGGACTTCGTCGTCGACGAAACGGTGCAGATCTACGGCGGCTACGGTTTTGTCGAAGAGTATCCTGCCGAGCGAGCCTATCGCGATGCCCGCATCAACCGCATCTTCGAAGGCACTAACGAAATCAACCGGCTGATCATCACCGGCTTCTTGCTGAAGCGCGCCATGTCCGGCCAGTTGCCGCTTATGCCCGCTATCAAGAAATTGATGGATGAAGTTCTGTCCGGACCTTCGCTCGGCGAAGAACTCGAAGGCCCGCTGGCGGAAGAACGGAAACTGGTGGCATCGGCCAAAAAACTCGGATTGTTCGTCGCCGGAGCAGCGACGCAGAAATATATGCAGGCCATTCAGGATCAGCAGGAAGTCATGGGTGCGATTGCGGACATGGTCATCGAGACCTACGCCATGGAATCCGCCGTGCTGCGGGCGCAGAAGATTGCGGAACAGAAAGGCGAAAGTGCAGCTTCCCTGCCCATCGCGATGACTCGCGTGTATCTTTCCCATGCGATGGAGAAGATCGAAGCCGCAGCCAGGAAAGTAATCGCCGCCGTCGCCGACGGCGACATGCTGCGCACGCAACTGGCGATTCTGCGCCGTCTGGCGAAGCATGAGCCGTTCAACACGATTGAGTTGCGACAGCAGATCGCGCAGAAAGTGATCGAGCGGGGAAAGTACACGCTGGCGTAGAAGCGCCCCTACCAATTGTCATCCCGACCGGAGCTTCTCATTCCCGCAGGGAATGAGAAGCGTAGTGGAGGGACCTTGTGTTCCGTTACCATCAGGTCAATCGGTTTTCAGTTTCTCCATCACACTCTGGATCAACTCTTTCGCGTCCGTCAAATTCTTCATGACCATCTGAATATCCATCACAGGCTTGCCCGGCCAGCGCTGGCTCTGGCAATAGACGCCATGCTGTCCGACCAGCGCCATGGCATCGGTGATCATATCCATGGTGACGGCGAGGCGCCCGCGCGGCACGCCCATCATGGTTTCGTAGTGTTCCAGTTCTTCCTGCTTCTCGTTGAATACCGGCATGGTGAGATTGTAACCCGGTCAAGCGTGGCGCATAATTGTGGAGCTTTGCTGTCCAAGTCCCCGATCACTACGTCAAAACACATAGCAATCAGCACCTAGCATTTGGCACTTGGCCACCCGGGTTCGTAGGGTGGTTGTCGCGAGGGCTCAGAGCCAAATGCTAAGTGCCAATTGCTAAATGCTCAAAGGAGAGAGTGATGCGCAAACAAATTGTATTTCTAACTTCGCTGTTGCTCACGTTCACCGTGCTCGCGGCATGTCAGGACAAAGGCAAGCGTCCCAGCCCGCCGGCTCAGGCGCAATGCACGTTTTCGGATGGCAAGACCGTCACCGTGAACTATTCCAGCCCGCGCGCCAAGGGTCGCAAAATTTTCGGCGATCTCGTGCCCTACGGCGAGGTCTGGCGGACCGGCGCCAATGAAGCAACCACGTTCGTCGCCGATACCAACCTGAGCGTTGGAGGCAAAGACGTGCCCGCGGGCAGCTACACGATCTTTACCGTCCCTAATGCCGACAAGTGGACGCTGATCGTCAACAAGAAAACCGGCGAGTGGGGCATCCCTTATAAATATGAAGCGGACGAACTGGCGCGCGCGGACATGAAAGTTTCGTCCACGCCCTCGCCGGTCGAGAACTTTACCATTACGTTGGCCGCAATGGGGAGCAGTTGCACCATGACCATCAGTTGGGAAAACACGCAAGCATCGGTGAATATCAGCGAGAAAAAATAAGGCAGAAACCTTGAACCACAAGGACACAAAGGACGGTACAGGATTCCTTTGTGCACCTTCGTGTCCTTTGTGGTTGATGTCTTTCGTTGGTTAACGACCGACTATTGATCCGGCTTCCACCGCAAAACGGGCTTGCGCGCGGCAGCGACTTCGTCGAGCCGCGACACGCGGGTAGTGTGCGGTGCGGCCAGTACCATCTGCGGATCGTCTTCGACTTCTTCCGCGATCGACTTCATCGCGTCGATGAACAAATCCATTTCTTCCACGGACTCGCTCTCAGTCGGCTCGATCATGAGCGCCCCCGGCACGATCAGCGGAAACGCTGTCGTATAAGGATGGAAACCGTAGTCGATTAGCCGCTTGGCGATGTCCATGGTCTTCACGCCTTTTTTCGCCTGCACTTTATCGCTGAAGACCACTTCATGCATGGTGGGCGTGGGATAAGGCAGATCGTAGACGCCTTCGAGGCCCTTTCGAATGTAGTTCGCGTTTAACACCGCGTCTTCGGTCGTCTGGCGCAAACCGTCAGGCCCGTTGGCCAAAGTGTAAGCCAGGGCACGAACAAACATCCCGAAGTTGCCGTAAAAAGCGCGCACGCGCCCAACCGACTGCGGCCGGTTGTATTCGAAGCCCAGCGTGCCGTCGGGCTTAGTGATGAGTACCGGCGTAGGCAGAAACGGCTCGAGTATCTTCTTGATCGCCACCGGTCCCGACCCAGGCCCACCGCCACCGTGCGGCGTCGAAAATGTTTTATGCAGATTCAGGTGCATAAGATCCACGCCAAAATCGCCTGGACGCACTTTTCCGACCAGCGCATTCATGTTCGCGCCATCCATATAGAGTAGGCCACCCTTAGCGTGCATAATGTCGGCGATCTTGTGAATCTCCTGCTCGAAGACGCCCAACGTGTTGGGATTGGTCAGCATCAGCGCCGCCACTTCTTCGTTCATCTGCGAAGCGAGCGCAGCGACATCGACCATCCCACTGGCATTCGACTTCAGATTCTCCACCGCATAACCGACCATGGCCGCGGTCGCCGGATTAGTTCCGTGAGCGGAGTCAGGAATGAGAATCTTCTTGCGCGGCGCGCCTTTCGACTGATGATAAGCCCGCACCAGCAGCAAACCGGTCAACTCGCCATGCGCTCCGGCGGCTGGCTGCAACGTGATCGCATCCATGCCAGTGATTTCGATCAGGCATTCGCTGAGGGTTTGGAGAATCCGCAACGCTCCCTGCGAAACGCTCTCCGGCTGATACGGATGCCCGTTTGCCAATCCATCCAAACGCGAAACCACTTCGTTCACCCGCGGGTTGTACTTCATGGTGCAAGAGCCCAGCGGATACATGCCGAGATCGATGGCGTAGTTCCAGGTGGAGAGCCGGGTAAAGTGGCGGATGATTTCGATCTCGCTCACCTCGGGCATGTTGCCCAGATCTTTTCTTTCGCTCGACCCTAACAGCTTGGCCGTATCTACTTCCGGCACGTCTAGCGGAGGCAGCTTCCACGCGGCTTTCCCGGGCGAGGATTTCTCGAAGATCAATCCCTCATTCTGATTGACGTGCTGAGTGGCTTTGCGAATCGTGGGCTTCATCGCACCACCTCCTGAATCACGGCTGGCTCTTTGTCAGATTTCAATGAGCGCTCGCCGTCAACTACCGAACCCGACGCGGTGTCTATCGCGGCACGCGTAGTCATCTCGGTACAACACCATAGCGCCGCGTTGCCGAGTTCGGGATAAAACTTCTTCAGCGGAAGTCCCCCGACGATTTTGTGCTCCAGAAGCCGCGCGTTAATTGCATAGGGATCTTCGCTGCTCTGCACCACGAATTCGTTGAAGCGAGGCGCGCCGGAGAATAACACCTTGCCATGTTTCCCGAACTCCTGAGCGGCATAGGCAGCTTTCGCCAAATTCTGTTTCGCCAACTCGCGCAGGCCGACTTTTCCGTAAATCGTCATGAAGATATTGGCCATCAGTGCAATCAATGCCTGGTTGGTGCAGATATTCGACGTCGCCTTCTCGCGCCGGATGTGCTGCTCGCGCGTCGCCAGCGTCAGCACGAATCCGCGCTTACCGTTTCTGTCGGTAGTCTGCCCCACCAGCCGTCCGGGCATTTGCCGCACATATTGCTCACGGGTAGCAATCACTCCGCAATACGGTCCGCCGAAGCCGAGGGGCACGCCAAACGATTGCGCTTCCATGGCGATGATGTCAGCTTGCCGCGGCGGTTCGACGATGCCGAGCGATACCGCTTCCGCAATCGAAACCACCAGCAGCGCTCCATGTTTGTGCGCGATGTCGGCGATAGTAACCACGTCTTCAATCGTGCCAAAAAAATTCGGCGACTGCATCAGGACACAGGCCGTGTCCGGAGTCATGGACTTTTCCAGTCGATTCAAATCCAGCCGGGCGTTCTCGTTGAACGGCACTGTGACCAGCGGCATGCCCTGATGATGCGCGTACGTCGCCAACACTTCGCGATACTCAGGATGAACACTCCGAGCAACCGCCACTGCGTTTCGCCCGGTGACGCGGCAGGCCATCATCGCGGCTTCAGCCGCGGCCGTCGACCCGTCATACATGCTGGCGTTGGCGACTTCCATGCCGGTTAGCTCGCAAATCATGCTTTGGAATTCGAAAATGGATTGCAGCGTGCCCTGGGAAATCTCCGGTTGGTATGGGGTGTAGGCGGTGAGGAACTCGCCGCGCGAAATCAGCGAATCGATAATCACCGGGCGATAGTGATAGTAAGCGCCGGCGCCGAGAAAATTGGTGTAGCCGTCCGCGGTTTCGCGTGACCGTTCGCGGAACCAGTCCACGATTTCGGATTCGGCCATCTGTCGCGGAACTTTGAGATCGCGATTGAGCCGGTACTCGGCCGGAATGGGTGCGAACAAGTCATCAATCGAACGCGCGCCAATGGCTTTCAGCATGGCTTCGCGGTCGGCAGGAGATTTGGGAAGATAGCGCATAGGAATTAGTTTAGATGTAACCGACGGTCAGTTCGATTGATGATCGCTGGTATTTCGTGTTGGGTAAGTAAGTCTTTCAATCGGATATAGGCTATCGAAAATCGGCGATCCTTCTACCCGCCTTCTTCCGCGACAAACTTTTCGTAGTCGGCGGCGGAGAGCAATCCGTTCAATTCATTCGGATCTTTCAGAGTGAGCTTGATCATCCAGGAGGCGTGCGCATCTTTATTGATCTTCTCCGGGGACGTGGCCAGTTCGCCATTCAGTTCAGTCACAGTGCCGGAAGCGGGAGCGTATAGATCGGACACAGCCTTAACGGACTCGACCGAGCCAAACGTTTTGCCTGCGGTTATTTCGGAGCCCGGTTTGGGCAGATCGACGAAAACGATGTCGCCCAGCGACTCCTGCGCATGATCGGTGATGCCGATGGTTGCGTTCTTGCCGTCGGCTTTGATCCACTCGTGTTCTTTGGTGTATTTGAAGTCGGTTGGATAAGGCATGATTGCTTTTGGCTCCTAAGCTTTCAACATCTGCGTTCTTTGATGAAGAACGTCAAACCCCAGCGGCTAAAGCCGACCTGATTTCCGGCCTTGCGGTATGCCTGAAGGCATACCCTGATACGGATCGAAAGCGCAGCTGACACGGATCGAAAGCGCAGCTGACACGGATCGAAAGCGCGGCTGATACGAATCGGACGGTTGCGCACAGCCTCCTAGTTTTTCTTCGGACGCTTGTAGAACGGTGTGGGCACGACCTGCGCTTTCACGCCCTGGCTGCGGCACTCCACCTTTACATGCGAACCCACAACCGCAAACTCGGGCGGAACATAGGCTAGCGCGATATTCTTCTTTAAGAACGGCGCGTAGGATCCGCTGGTCACGTAACCGATCTCGCCTCCGGTGTCATCGAAAACTTTATAACCATCGCGGGCAATGCCGCGCTCAATCATTTCAAGCCCAATCAATGTCCGCTTCAGGCCCGCGGCCTTTGCTTTCTCCAATGCTTTGCGACCGATGAAGTCTGGCTTCTCCATCTTACAGAAACGATCGAGGCCCGCTTCCCATACATTGATCGTATCTGAAATTTCGTGCCCGTAGAGCGACAGTGCGCCTTCGAGCCGCAGAGTATTGCGAGCGCCGAGGCCGCATGGCAGAACGCCGAATTCCTTGCCCGCTTCCAGCAAGTTATTCCAGACCATGGCACTGGTCGGTTCGTCGGCTGGGATGTAGATTTCAAATCCATCTTCGGCGGTGTAACCGGTGCGGGCGATCAGAATATTCTTCAGCCCGCAGACGGTGCCGCGCGTGACCCAATAAAACTTCACTGCGGAAAGGTTCGCGTCCGTGAGTTTCTGCAGCAGGTCAACGGCTTTCGGACCCTGAATCGCGATCTGGGTGAAGTCGTCGGAGAGATTCTCGACTTTGCAGTCAAACTGGCGGGTGTTGTCGCGCACCCAGTTGAAATCTTTCTCGCGAGTTCCCGCGTTAATCACCAGCAGGTAGTCGTCTTCGCCCAGACGATGCACGATCACGTCATCCACGAACGTCCCCTGCGGATAGAGCAGCGCGGAATACTGCGCCTGGCCGATGGCAAGCCGCGAAGCATCGTTCATCGAGATATGCTGAACCGCGGCCAACGCTTCAGGCCCCTGCAGCCGGATGTCGCCCATATGGCTAGACGTCGAAGATGCCAACGCCGGTGCGCACCGCATTGTGCTCGGCAATAATGCCTCCGGCGGATGGGTATTCGACCGGCATGTCCCAGCCATTGAAGTCGACCATTTTCGCGCCCATCTGGCGATGGACGGCGTTCAGCGCGGTCTTGCGAACGGTCGGCGTGGTCGCGGAAACAGCGGACAATGGTTCCTCGATCAGAGCAGTGGCTGTTGGGATGCTGAAACTCATTACCCTAACATGTGGATGGCAGGAGCATCAACCGGGGCCGGCTTTAGGGTAGTGACCAAATGTGCTTGACCCCATCAATTCGGACGAGGATCGTCTTTTACGACTGATAGAATCAGTGCTGCGAGGGCCTCTTCATCGGCAGTTTGTAGAACAAGAGCGAGAGTTTCTTCGGAATCTGCTATCGCGGCCAGAGCGTGAGGAGTGTGGCGAAGCGCCTCTAGCTGCTCCAACCAATCATCCGGAGGCGATTTCCCCTCT
Source organism: uncultured Acidobacteriota bacterium (assembly GCA_963722725.1). GTDB lineage: Bacteria > Acidobacteriota > Terriglobia > Terriglobales > Acidobacteriaceae > JABDBE01. Next base: position 82,610 of record CAVROB010000017.1, on the reverse strand, counting down.
TGCTGTGCGGTTAGCATTATTCCCATCAGGTGAAAATGATTCTGTCTTAGTCGCGTATAGGTGCGGAGCACTTCGGAAAGGGCAAGGCGTAGTTTTTTTGACATGGCCGGATGACTGCCATTCTTGCTAGGTAGTACAGCGGGAAGGATTATACGCTTACGCGGTGAGCAGTTCGGCAATCGACCAAACGTGATCCGTGATTCCGGCTTCCATTGCGGGAGTTACGCGAAGGCTGGAATGCACGCGGCAGAAATTGTAGTAAGCGAAGTGCAACGCGATAGCGGCTCTCAGGTTCTCCCATTTTTTCGAGAACGCATTCGTGAGCCGAGTCAGACGGCGAATCTGCATCCGCATGGTAAGGTTCTGGCGTTCGATATGTGATGTGCAGATCCGCTCGTAATCAGGCATCCCGGCGCGTGGAACTACCTCCACGTCTACGACCTCTGCGGGGGAGTATCGTTGCTCACCGTCGCGGGAAGCTGCGTAGACTTTGACAAGCTGTGCATAGTGAATGTCGCTTCCAAACACGCGCTCGATTGCATCGGGATATGCGGTCCATCCGTCCGTCGTTAGCTGGAATTTTCCTTGTGTGGCACGGCGAAGTTTGACAATGAATTGCAGCGTCTCTTGGCGATTGCGCTTGCCCATGTGCCACGCCAGAATCAATTTAGAATTGCGCTCCATCGCAACGTAGGTGTAGGCATCTCCGAGCAACGTCGCATCCGGGTAAAAACTCGCTCTGACTTTTTCTTTCATCGCTACAAATCCCCACATCTCATCGGCCTCTACATCACGCACCTTAAGATTAACGATCTTCTCAGCGAGTAGTTTTTCGCAGCGCTCTCCGGCGCGTACCAGCATGGTTGCGATGGTTCCCCGGTCAATTCCAGTGCATCGCTCTGTGCTGCGAATGGAGTTTCCTTCCAACAAGAGACGGGTTGCTAGAACGGCTTTTTCTTGGGGAATGTACATCGTGCCCAAGGTTCGGGTGTGCGACTCCGTAAACGTGCGCTTGCAAACCAGGCAACGGAAACGGCGCAAGCCGTTGCGATGTTTTCCGAAGCGTTGACAATCAACGTTGCAGTCCTTGCAAGTCATTGTTATATCGGATTTTGATGTGCTAACCATGCGTTTATTTATACAGCTACCGCTAGTTGTTTGTCAAAGGAAAAGTGCGTTTATGGCCGAAAATCGCCCCTTTTCGGGGGCTTGGGGCCTATGGCCCTCTGATTTTGGTTGTCATTATTGCCTCCGTTGTCAGGTCGGATCATCGAATAGGGAGGCATGGCACTTCTACGGCAGTTATAAATTTAGCACTGGCGTTTACATGGCATTTTCATGGCATTTTGCTAATAACTACCTGTCTTTTCAATCTATTGCTGAACACGCGCTCATAAGCCGAAATGTTTCTCAAATGTGGGACAGTCTCGCCGGACAAATGCCGGGTCACAGTGCGGGGATCGAACTTAACTGCTTCGGCCAGCCTGCCAGCCGACCAATTGCACTCCTTACGGAGCCTTTGAAGTTGGGCCGCTATCGTATCGCCGGGAACGGAAGGTTGAACAGGTTCGGGCCTGTCTTGTTTGCGCGTTGGATCCATCCCCACATATATGTGTTTCGTTTCGGCCACAGGCGGCGATCCTGGCGGAGTAGATGGGACGACTTCGATGTGACGGCGGTGAGGGCCGCCCAGTGCGGCGATCTCAAATCCGATGCGCTTCCACGTTACATCTTCCGGCTTAATGCCATCCATGTCAGCAATGATTTTTCTGACAACTGCTTCGGGAATTTGATAGGGAGGCTCATTCATTACCGCTTTCACGCTTTCAAACGCCTCAATCCTCTGACGAAATTCCGACCAGTTCTTAGGATTGTCGCGCTGCTTTTCCTCAAACTCTGCCTGAATTGCATCGGCCTCTAGCTTCTTGCAAAGGGTTGCAGATGCGCGGCAGACACCATGAATACTGCCCATGTGATAACTCAAGCCCTTAGTTCCGTCAGGTTGCTCCTCTTGCGCTTCTCCGGTGAATTGAAAGTTATAATGGCCTTTTCTCAGTTCCTCAAGCCACGCGGTAAGTAAATATGGGTTGCCAGAACTGGCAATTTCCGATGCGGCTCGACAGGCTAATGCTTCAAATGACCCACGTATAAAATCAGCGGCAACGCCCGCCAGTTGCCATGTCCAAGGCTCTCCGCTACCGATGACGTAATGACCGTCAGCGCGAAAATCGGGTGACGCTAGAAACTCAGAAGCGAGCTTTCGCCAGAACTCGGAATCGGCCATTCACGCTCTTGCGTCCGGGCGCGAGTGGGCTTACGATTGAAGTGTCCAAGTTCAATCGAAGATGCCCCAGCCACGCGCTGGGCGTTTTCGTTTCTGGGAAAGATTAGCAGACTGAAGGAAGGTAGGCGAACGCCAAATGAGAACCGGACTTGAAGAGATGTTTGAGCGAGAAACCGCTGAGATACGCGATAAGAAGACTCCCTATGCTGTTCGACTCATACTGTTGAGGAGACTGGTTCAAATCCAAGAGGGATGCGTTCGCAGCTATGAAGATGGATCATACGCAAGCCCGATCAATCCCGAGGACGTTAAAGACGCCAAGGAGTATCTGGAACGACTGAAACAAATCACGATCACACTATAATTCCCGCGATGTCTACAGCCAAACGCAGCGCCGAATTTGAGCGGCGATTCAAGGTAGCGGCCTATACCGAAAAATGGGCTGTGACCATGACGAAGGTTCGCATCCGGCAAGCGGTCGCAGCCGCGCCGTTCCCACGCTGGCATCTGCTCACGTTTGCAGGGCCGGACGGCGGCGAATCGCGTGGAGTCGTGGACATGCTTGCCATTCGCAAGGATCACAGTGAGCCGCCGTCAGGGGCGAAGCGCGGCGATCTGTTTCAAATCGTTTTGATTCAAGTTAAGGGCGGGTACGCGGCGAAGCCCACGGCAGAGGATGGAGCGCGGCTCCGCATCGTAGCCAAGAGGCATGGGGCTTGCGCCTTGCTCCTAGCGACGTGGAAGAAAGGGAAGGCGGCGAGATTCTATTCGCTAAGTCGGAAACCGGGAGCGGGGAAAGAGTGGACGGAAGTGGAAGACCTAAACGCGATCTTCCGATGAATCGGAATCCTTGCGTGGTCTGCCCCCGCCGTGCGTCTTGCGCCGTGCGGCCATTTGGCGGTAGTGTTCGGAGCCGTGTCGCTTCGCGGTCGTGGAGCCGCCCTTGCTGCCCATGAGCGCGGCGGGAGTGGTGGAGTGCTTGAGTAGATCGTCCGTGAGGGCCAGCGCCGTTCCGAGCAGTTCCCGGCAAGCTCCGGTACGGTTCTCGGGCAGGGATGGGGAAGTCTCAAGGATGCGGTCAGCTTGGGAAAGCAGGTTCTTGAGGGCCGTGAGTTCGGTTCGGTTCGATCCCATGCCTTGACGATACGGCGGCGATCCGCGAAAAGCAACGGCTCAAAGTTTTCCACCAACGCACATTTCAGCCACTACCCGGCTTTAGGTAGTGGGTCAGTTTCATTCAAACTGACCCACTACCCGGCTTTATACAAGTTGGACGCGCCCGTTGAGCAAGCCATTGGCTGGAATTGGGAGTCACTAGCGGGCGAACTACTCCGCGTTCTGAGGATGACGATCGCTAGCGTCCGGCTTTGGCGGCGCGGGACTTTGAGGGTTTGGCGCGAAGCAGGTGCCAGGCTTCGCGATAGCGTTCGTATTTCGATTTCTTCAGTGGGGTGACAGGTGGACGTGGCATTGTCTTTGGAATATGTGGGCTGGAATGATGTACCAGACGTCCTCGGGGATCACGTAGGCGGCGACGAAGTCGATGTGGTTGGCACCGTAAGGTCCGTTATTTGCAAGCACGTTGCACACATAGGTGCCTTGGCGCTTGTACATGGTCGATTTCACCTGGACGCGCACGAAGCGTCCCTCGTACTCGATGGCGAAGTCGTAGTGGGACATTTCGCCCCAAGGTTTGGTGATGCATAGTCCGTGCTCGGCGGCGCGGGCCATGAAGCGCAGTTCTGCCCACTCGCCCCGTTGTTTGGGGTGCTTGATGTCGATTCCTCGGTTTTTCATGAAGGTGATTTCCTGGGAAATGCTGGTTTGCGGTTGGGTTACGGCCAATAAAAAAGCGCGGCCCCGGAGGGTCGCGCTTCAGTTAATTGCTATATTTCTATTATATCAGGTTGAAATAGGTAAAAGTGCCATGGTTTCCGGATTTATTTTGGTACAAATATAGGTGACTGACCGTGCATGGATCACGGACTGAAATCCTAGTTTTTGTTGTCGGTTAAAGCGAGATCACTAGTAAATAACTTGCAAGCGTGAGGTGATCTCACTACAATCTGATAGTGGTAACATGGACTTAAAGCGGGATAGCGGAATTGACGTAAGGGTAGCGATGAAGCGGTATGTGGATGCGGATGAGTGGTATGGATAGCGGTACTCAAGCTAAGCGCCTTTGTCGAGCGCGTCCTGCGCCCGTACTCTTCATTGCAAAAGATTGGCCGTCAGTTCGAACGCGGCCAATTGGCGAGGCCGACCAGAGTTGAACTGGCACTTCTCGGTTAACAGCCGAGCGTTCTGCCATTAAACTACGGCCCCAAACGAAGGGCTGACAAAGGAACGTCTGGCAGACACTTTTTATCGGTTGGGTGGATCGAGACCGATAAAAAGAACTCCCTTGGCAGCCCCTTCGCATTTTATCAGCGAACTAATGGATCAACTAAAAAAATCCGCCGATCCCACGCCGTGGCAAAAGTTCGAAAGCGCGATGCGCCACATCGTGAGCGTGCCACATTCGGAGATCAAAGCGAAGTTGGATGCTGAGAAAAAAGTGAGATCGCGGAAGCGAACGCAGAAGTCTAAGATCGCCGCCTTCCGCGCCGCAAACCCCAAGGGTTAGAGGGGAGTCCTTTCGCCGCCAGTCTTGCCCGTCAGTTGATCGTAGGTCAAGCGCTTCCCCACAATCTGAGATAGAGCCAACTGGAAACGGTCTGCATCGTTCAGAGGATTATCTTTGGTCGCACGATTGTTAAATCTGAAAGCCTGCTCATCCACATAGCGAAATAAGTGAAACGGCTCGACCGAAACATAGGTTCCACCCAAGGATCGTTTCAATAGCGACCAGAAATTTTCAACGCCATTCGTGTGAACTTGGCCGTCAACGTACTTCTCAAGGTGATTAACGAATTGATGTTCATACTCTGCGGCTAGGCCCAGATAGCCAGAGAATTCGTCAGTCATCAACTGGGAGCCGGTTTCGACGAAATCGCGCACAGCGCCATGCACTGCGGGATACTTGCGATCTCCGATGACTCGGGTTCTGATTGCGCCGCCGCGCTCCAGTGCGCCAATCACTACGGTCTTGCCGCGACCGCCTTGCATTCCCTGTTCGCGGGTCAGAAGTTGCCGTTTGCGCTTGTGCATGTTTCGAGCTTTGCCGCCGATGTAGGTTTCATCTACTTCGACCTCAGAACCGGGACCGCCGATCTTAGCGAAACCGTTCCCAGAGCGCATCGCTAGCCGAATCCGATGCAGCATAAACCACGCGGTTTTTTGCGTGACACCCAGAGCGCGATGTACTTCCCAACTGCTCACGCCGTTCTTGCAGTTCACGACTAGCCAAACGGCTGGCAGCCACTTTTCTAGCGCGATAGGGGAGTCCTCGAATACGGTGCCGACTTTCAGCGAGAACTTCGGCTTGGGATGATCACCGTAGCATTTGTACAGACGGGCCTTTTGCAGATAGGTCACTTTTTCGGAGCCGCAAGCGGGGCACCGGACCTTGCCATCTAGCCAGCGGACGGCAACCATAAACTGACGGCAGTTCTCGAAATCCGTGAAATATTGGATTGCTTCCTGAAGTGTCTGTGGCGTTTCCATGCAGCAAATATAGCACTGCAATCGTGGTCAGTCAAGTATAAACGTAACTATGATCAATTCTTGTTACAGGTTCCTCCGTTCGACGATTTCTTGTAGTTTTGCCATATAGATCGCGAGTTGGGCCATGGGGTAATGCTTCCACTGCTGTAAATAGTGACGAGCCTCGGCCTGAACTCGGGTAGGAGATGGCGCGTCGCCAGAATCTCGGAAAGCTATGGCATCAGTATCCAGACCAGCCTCGACAAAAGCGTTAAATGTACTCGTTATCCACTCAAGCATTTTCGGGCAAAGAACGCTGTTAAATTCTGAGTTGTCCTGACACGTAATCATGCGAATCTGTAGGCCTTTCCCATCATCCATCAATTTTGCAAATGAAAGTCTGACCTCCTTTTGTTTGTTCAACATTTCCAGTTTTTCTGTGAGCGCAGCGATATGGCCAGTCTGTTGCTGTAATTTCGATTGGTTCTCGGTATCTAATATCATCGGTGCCAAAACGACGTAATTCCAAGACCATTCGAGAGCGTATATCACCATGTAAACGAGGATCCCAACCGCCAAGAACGCTAGCATTTCGCTGCCTGCCTGTGGCGTGGGAGCTTTTGGGTTCCATCTGAAGCGAAGGATGGAAAAACCGCGCTGGACGACTGCCAAGATGAGCGTGACGGCGAGTCTTGGAAGTGGAAGGAGTTTGGGGTGCGGGGTATTCCGCCAAAGTCTGCCGCGATAATCCCGTCGCCTTTGTTTCTCTTCGCTGGATAATCGCATGAAAACTGTTGCACGAAACACACTCCAAGCACTACCATTGAATTGCGCTCCGATGCACGAATCCGATGGTTCTAAAGCACCCTGACTACGAATCAGGGCGTTTTAGTCTTGGAGTGATTCTCCCGACAATTATACGATCCCACGTGAGATAATTCGCGGTCTTTCCCAAGGTTGCCTCTCATGTCGGATGATATTCGCAGTCGCCTTGTAGCTATCGCTCTGGAGTGGCAAGAACTGTTCGGCGTGGCCCCGTCCATTACAAACGCCATCGCTGAATTCGACGCCGCTCTACTCGTGGGAATGACAGTACGGAACTATGGTTTGGATTGTATCCACAGGACTGCTGTCACTCGCGGTCACGATTTCAAGCATGGTGAGTGTCGCTATCAAATCAAGGCCAACCGCCCAAGCGGTAAACCCGGATCACCCGTTAGGATCGTAGGTAAACCAAAGAACTTCGACTGGGACAAACTAATCTGGATTCTTTACGACAAGGGCTATGTGATGCAAGAAGCTTGGGAATGGACGGTAAAGAACTACCGTGCACAGTTTGAATTCGTGGAACGCCCACGTCCTACACATATGCGGTTAGGCGTGCGCATCTATCCATGTGGGTTATGAAACTTCCGAAGCCATCCGTCCTGATCCCGATCTGGATTGCCCTGACCGCTGCGTCATTCCTGCTCGTAAATGTTGCGGTTGGCCTGATCATTCTTATCGTCGGCGGGTTGCTGATCCCGAAGTCTCTGGAGTCGGCGAAGAGCGAAAAACCGCAAGACGAATGACGGTCAGTCAGCGATATTGATACCTTTATTTTCTCAATGGATTCATGGGGATAGCCTGAATCGGGTGCCGTTTGCCTATTGACAAGAATTTGCCGATTGGGTTAGCCAAAGTCGCCTTAGCGGTCGAAGATTATCGCGGCGTGGCCCTTGTAGGTGGTGCGCTGGAATTCCCGATAACCGCATTTCTCAGCGACGCGTATCGACGCAAGATTCTCAGGATGGATTATGCAAACCGTCCGCGCCGATGCAAAGTGCGCTTCTCCCCAAGTGAGCACCGCACGAACCGCTTCTGTGGCGTAGCCTTTGCCATGCGCGGTCGCGGCGAGCGCCCAACCCAGTTCTGGCACACCTTTTAGCGATGGCTGGATGTCGCGTTTGTAATCGGCGAATCCCAACTCGCCGACAAAGCTGCCGGTATCTTTTTCCTCAATCGCCCAATAGCCGAAGCCCAACAGCAACCAATGTCCTGCGTAGCGCAGGAGTCTTGTCCAGGTATCTTCCTCCGAGAATGGCTTGCCGCCGATATGGCGAGTCACGATGGGGTCGGCCCACATCGCTGCGCAATCGCTGAAATCGTCAAGCCGGTGGCCGCGCAGAGTAAGCCGCGGTGTTTCGATCACGGGGATATCCATTGCACGACGAGCGATATTGGACATGAGGACCTCTTGAGTCAGCAAGCTTCAAAGTAGCGCATCCAGCGACGGAACCAAAAGCTCGGGTTACCAACGGAACTTTCCCAAATCCGTCAGGCGCGTTACAGTTCGCCCATGGCTACCACTACACCGAAGCAGTATCGCTGCATGCAATGCGAGATGACGGAAGACCGTTGCGATTGTGAAAAATACTGCTGCCTCTGTCAATCGCTAGTGGAGGTACGCCTCTGCGAGGATAGCCTCTACTATTGCAAGCCCTGCCGCGAAGCCTGTGACTATAAAGTTTCGGGCGAGACTGCGTCCTCCAGGTTCTAGCTCTGGCTGACCATCGGCACGCCCAGTCGCGTGTCCGAAGCACCTGCTAACTTTCCCGGGCAAATTTACGTCTCACTTGAGAATTAAAGTGTAGTATTTCGGTCAAGAGGGACGGCTATGTCTTCGACCTTATCGTCGCAGGCGGTCGGGATTGATGGCGCGCCTGCGCCCACCTCAACCCTGGGACCGACTGGCGGGGGTCGAATTGTTTCCCTCGACATCATGCGGGGCCTGGTGATGGTCATTATGGCGCTTGACCATACGCGGGACTTCTTCACCAATATTCCCTTCGAGCCCGAGAATTTGGCCCAGACTTATTACGCCCTGTTTTTCACGCGTTGGATTACTCATTTCTGCGCGCCTTTGTTTTTCTTTCTGGCAGGAACCGGGGCCTTCTTCTACGGCCGACGCAGAACGCCGCAGGCGCTGAGCCGCTTTCTGTGGACGCGCGGGCTCTGGCTGATTGTCGTCGAATTCACCATAGTCGGAACTGCGTGGACATTTCTGTTTCCCTGGGGATTTTTCGGCGTGATTTGGGCTTTGGGCGCGTGCATGGTTTTGATGGCCGCCGTTGTGCGGATGCCGCTGCGCTGGGTCGGGGCTTTCTCTGCAGTCTTGATTCTCGGGCACAATCTGTTGGATCCCATTCGTCCGCGACAGTTCGGTTCATGGGCCTGGCTGTGGATGATTTTGCACGTCAAAGGAGGGGCGTTGCTGCCGTTTGGCCTGCGAAAATTCGTCCTGTTTCCGCTGGTGCCCTGGGTTGGGGTGATGGCGGCGGGCTATGTTTTTGGCTCGATTTATCTGCTCGAGAAAGATCGCCGCCGAAAGTTGATTGCGCAAATCGGACTCGGGTTAACGCTTGCGTTTGTTCTGCTGCGTCTCACGAATCTGTATGGAAATCCGCCGGTTGGGTGGGGCGGGGTTTCTCAGGGTCCTTGGCATGTTCAGCCCACGATCGAAAAGACGGTGATTCTTTTCTTTGATGTCGAGAAGTACCCGCCGTCGTTGCAATTTCTTCTGATGACGACTGGGTCCGTCTTTGCTGCTGTTGGCTTGGCTCGACAAGAAGCTTGATCAGCAGGATGGAAAGGAAAGCGTTTCGCCCTGGCTGTCGCCGCTTCTGACCTTCGGGCGAGTTCCATTGTTCTTCTACATCCTGCATCTGTATCTCATCCACTTGCTCGCTATCCTGGCGGGAGTGCTGTCTCATCAGCCTGTGGCATGGCTCTTTCACGGCGGGTTCATGTTCGGCGCCCCGGACGAGTGGGGATTCAATCTGCCGTTCGTTTATCTGATGTGGATCACGGCAGTCGTCATTCTGTATTTTCCCTGCCGGTGGTATGAGGGGGTCAAGCAGCGTCGGAAGGATTGGTGGTTGAGTTACATCTGAGGTTGGGCTGCATCGCGGGAGAGCAGCAGATTCCTCGGCGATAAGGCTGCCTCGGAATGACAAGGAAGAGATTGGGGGTGGACGGAACAAATTTTGCGAATGTGCGTCAGATGACCACGGCTTCTTTGTACTCGCCAAACACTTTTCGCATGGTGTCGGAGATTTCGCCGACTGTGGCGTAGGCTTCGACGGCGGCGACGATATGGGGCATTAGATTTGCGCCGGAGCGGGCAGCGTCTTCGACTTTCTTGAGAGAATCTGCCCAAGGCTGAGCATCGCGGCGGGCGCGCAGGGCACGCAACCTTTCCACTTGCTTGCGCTCAAGGGATTCGTCGATGTGCAGGGTGGGGATGGGCTTTTCTTCCTCTACGGTAAAGCGGTTTACTCCCACCACAACAGCCTCGGCACGATCCACCTGTTGCTGGTATTCGTAGGCGGCGTTCTGAATTTCCTGCTGGACGAAGCCGCGCTCGATGGCTTTCAACATTCCGCCTAGAGCTTCGATCTTGTCCAAATACTCCAGGGCACGCTTCTCGATTTCGTTGGTCAAGGCCTCGATGTAGTAAGAGCCGGCGAGCGGGTCGACAGTCTGGGGCACTCCGGACTCGTAAGCGACAATCTGCTGAGTCCGCAAGGCGGTGCGCGCCGCTTGCTCGGTCGGCAAGGCCAGAGCTTCATCGTAGGAATTGGTATGAAGCGATTGCGTGCCCCCGAGAACGGCTGCCATGGCTTGAATTGCGGTGCGGACAATATTGTTTTCCGGTTGCTGCGCAGTCAGCGTCGAGCCTGCGGTCTGGGTGTGAAAGCGCATCATCCAGGAACGCGGATTCTTGGCTTTGAAATGCTCGCGCATGATGCGGGCCCACATGCGGCGGGCGGCGCGGAACTTCGCGACTTCTTCCAGAAAATTGCTGTGCGCGTTGAAGAAGAATGAAATGCGGGGCGCGAACTTATCCACATCAAGGCCTGCGTCGATGGCGGCCTGCACATACGCGATGCCGTTGCCCAGCGTGAAAGCAACTTCTTGCACCGCGGTCGATCCGGCTTCCCGCATGTGATATCCGGAGATGGAAATTGTGTTCCACTCGGGAACGTTCTGGTTCGTCCATGCAAAGAGGTCGGTGATGATGCGCATGGCCTGCTTCGGCGGGTAGATGTAAGTCCCTCGGGCGATGAATTCTTTGAGGACGTCGTTCTGCACCGTACCGGAAAGCTTGCCAATGTACGCGCCCTGACGGCGGGCGACTCCAACATAGAGCGCGAGCAGGATCGAAGCTGTGGCATTGATCGTCATCGAAGTGGAAATTTTGGTTAGTTCGATGCCGTCGAAAAGGCGCTGCATGTCTTCGATGGAATCAATCGCGACGCCGACCTTACCGACTTCCCCTACGGCCAGCGGGTGGTCCGAATCGAGGCCGATTTGCGTAGGCAAATCAAAGGCGACGGAGAGTCCGGTAGTGCCGTTCGCCAGCAAATATTTATAGCGTTTATTGGATTCCTCGGCGTCGCCCATGCCGGCATACTGACGCATGGTCCAGAGGCGTCCGCGGTGCATGGTGGCTTGCACGCCGCGGGTGAATGGATACTCGCCGGGGTAGCCGACTTGCCGGTCGTAGTCCCAGGCTTCAAGATCGGCGGGGGTGTAGAGCGGGCGGACTGCAATGTGGGATTCGGTTTCGGGGTCGGGTTTCTTCTGGGTCATGACGAGAACCAATCAACCACAAAGGACACAAAGGTTCACAAAGGAAAGTCCCGGTTCAGATCTGTTAAAGGTCTTGGTTCCTTTTCCGCACTCTCCAGAATGAGCTTACGCCGAACCATCCAAATAGCCCGGCGAAGCACACGGCGAGCAGGGCGCGGCTGGAAGTAGCTTGACCGGCCTGATACTTGTGGTACTCGCGAAAGAAGGCGATCACTCCAATCCCCGCTAAGGCTAAGAAAACAAAACCTGTGACTTCAAGCCAAAGCTGCCCGAGTACCCGTCCGAAATGGGATGCCGTGGCGCGTACGCCTCTGGTCACCGCGCCGACGCTTCGGGAGTTGCGTGCGTGCTGGGAGATGACCCGGCCGGCGACCCGTGCCGCTATGCCAAGCCTTCGACCGGTGGTAACGCTTGCCATTGCAATGAGTTTATCAATATTTGTGGTGCAGGGTTTCGTTTGACTGGCTTCGGGGTTACAATATCGCGGGCGCAACAGTTTTGACGCGAAGCATTGTAACCCGTCGCTGCATCTAAATGGTTACAGGGCAGGGTGAGTTTTGCTCCGTGCAAGGGTAAACTTCAGGGCGTCAGTCGGATCCTGCAAGGGGGTTACGTGGACCAGCAATTGAAGCAGTTGATGAAGGAACTGGGCGAAGCGATTAATGAGTCGCTGGCTGATTCCGAGCCCATCGCCGACGTCGTTTCCCGAATCAAAGAAGGCGGTTACGATATCTTTCTGGTGCTGGAAGCCACGATCGGAGTCAGCAAGCCGGGCGAGAAGTCCAGCGAAAAGCCGGCGCTGATGACCACTGAGTTTAAGATCAGCGATCAGGACCTCAAGTTCCTGAAGTCGCTGCGCATCAAGGTTGAGGACGACGCCGCGTAGAGTTGCGGCTAGACAATCCTGCTTCATTCACTCACGATTTCGCACAAGATTGAATTGTAGAGACGTAGCTAGCTATGTCTTTACATCCATGTCGCCGAGAGCACGAGCGCGGACGCTCGCGCCTACACTGGCTGATATTATTGATGAACATGTATCGACCCGTAGCAAAAGTTCCTGACTTCCCCGCCATCGAGCGCGAGATGCTGCGCTACTGGGAAGAGCACGGCATTTTCGCCAAGCTGCGCGAGCAGAACGCCGAGGGACCGCGCTGGTCTTTTCTCGACGGACCGATCACCGCTAATAATCCCATGGGCGTGCATCACGCTTGGGGACGATCGCTGAAAGACATGTACCAGCGCTATCACGCCATGAACGGCCAGGCGGAGCGTTATCAGAACGGGTTCGATTGTCAGGGGTTGTGGGTCGAGGTCGAAGTAGAAAAAAGCCTTGGGCTTCAGACCAAGCGCGAGATTCGCGACTACGGCATTGAGAAATTCGTTCGGGCCTGCAAGGAGCGCGTGCTGACTTACGCTGCGCGGCAGACCGAGCAGTCGATCCGCTTGGGCTATTGGTGCGATTGGGATGATCCCGCAGTGTTGCTCGCATTGCGCGACGCGTTGGCTGACGGGGATCGCGTAGTCACGGTGACGCTCCCTAGCGGTTATGTAGAGACTGCGCGGGCAAGCGAGATTGTCCGCAAGTTGGGTTCGGCCCAGTACGGTGGGAGCTACTTCACTTTCTCCGACGAAAACAACTACACGATCTGGGGATTTCTCAAGAAGTGCCACGAAGAGGGTTTCATTTACCGCGGGCACGATGTCATGCCGTGGTGCGGACGCTGCGGTACCGGACTCTCGCAGATGGAAGTGGCGGAAGGGCGCCGCATCACTCAACACACTTCGGTGTTTGTTCGGTTCCCGATAAAAGGAGAAGAGAAGACCGCGCTGCTGGTCTGGACCACGACTCCGTGGACGCTAGCCTCCAACGTTGCGGTCGCGGTGAATCCGGAGATGACCTACCTGAAGGTCCGGCACGGAGACTGGACCTACTACGTGGCCAAGGCGAACTTCGAGCGCGACCGGGTGCAGGAGTTGCAGGTGGAAGGCAAGCACGAGAGCCACAAACTGCCTTCGATTCGTACCATCCTGAAAGGCAGCGGCACGATAGAAGTGTTGCAAGAACTTCCGGGACGCGAGTTGCTGGGGCTGACTTACACCGGACCGTTCGACGATCTGCCCGCGCAGAACGCGCCCGGCGGCGTATTCCCGTATGGTCAAACTGGAGCGGGCAAGAGTGCGGCCGAATCGCACCGCGTGATCGCATGGAAAGAGATCAGCGAAGCGGAAGGTACGGGCCTGGTCCACATAGCTCCTGGTTGCGGCGCGGAGGACCAGGAACTCGGCAGAGAAAATAATCTGCCGTTCATTGCGCCGCTGGATGAGAGTTCGGTTTTCCAGGATGGATTCGGTTCGCTCACCGGACGCAATGCCAATGAAGTCTCCGACGAAGTAATTGCGGCGTTGAAAGCCAAAGGGTTGCTGGTGGCCCGCGAAAAATATCCGCACGTGTATCCCGCACTGCTGGCGCTGCAAATCGGAACTGGTCTTCCGCCCGGTCGACGAATGGTTTATCCGCATGGACTGGCGCGACCGCATTGAGCGAACGGTGCCGACCATCCGGTGGATTCCGCCCGAGGGCGAGGCGCGCGAACTGGATTGGCTGCACAACATGCGCGACTGGATGATCTCGAAGAAGCGCTTCTGGGGTCTCGCGCTGCCCATCTGGGTTTGCGACGAGTGCGAGCACTTCACGGTGATCGGCAGTCGCGAGGAGTTGAAGGAGCGCGCGGTCGAGGGCTGGGAGACGTTCGAGGGCAATTCGCCGCACCGGCCGTACATCGATGCGGTCAAGATTCGCTGCGAGAAGTGTGGCGGTTTGTCTTCGCGCGTCGCGGACGTCGGGAATCCCTGGCTGGACGCGGGTATTGTGCCTTTCAGCACCATGCGCTACTCGACCGATCGCGCGTATTGGGAGAAGTGGTTTCCGGCGGATCTTGGTGCTCGAGAGTTTTCCGGGTCAGTTCCGCAACTGGTTTTATTCCATGCTGGCGATGAGTGCGATGATCGATGGCCGCGCTCCGTTCAAGGCTCTGCTGGGGCATGCTCTGGTTCGCGATGCGCGTGGCGAAGAGATGCATAAGTCGAAAGGCAACTCCATCGCTTTCGATGAAGCCGCAGAGGCGCTGGGCGCGGAAGTGATGCGATACATCTACGCGGAGCAGAAGACCGCGCAGAATCTTAACTTTCCTGACTTGCATCCGACGGGCAACGTTGGCCAGACGATCGATGGCGAGGCGCGGCGGAAGCTGCTGACGTTCTGGAATTGCTACAGCTTCTTCGTCAGCAACGCTCGATCGGATGGCTGGAAGCCGGGCGCTCAGCGGTGCCGATCACGAATCAGTTGGATCGCTGGGTGTTGAGCCGGCTGCAACGATTGGTGGACGCGGCACGCAGCGCTTTTGATAATTACGAGCATTACCGGTTGATCGAGGCTTTTCAGCTTTTCGACGACGAGTTCTCGAACTGGTATCTACGGCGCTCGCGGCGCCGATTTTGGGCGAACGAGGCAGATGCGTATCAGACGATCTATACCGTGCTCACTACCGTCACTCGGGTGATGGCGCCGGCGCTGCCGTTTCTGACCGAGGAGATTTATCAGAATCTGGTGTGCTCGGTCGATCCGTCGGCGCCCGAGTCTGTCCACTTGACCCATTATCCGGAGGTGGACGCTTCGCTGATTGACGAAGAGCTGGAGCGAAGCATCGACACGGTCATCCGGATCAAGAATCTTGCCTTGAGCCTGCGGACGCAGAGCAAGACTAAGATCCGCACGCCACTGGGCACTCTGTACGTCCGCCCTAGAGACGCTGCCGATCGTCGGGTTCTGGAAAATTCCGAGTATGCCGCGCAGATTCTGGAGGAAGCGAATATCAAGCAGCTCGTTCTGATCGAGGACGAGACGACGTTGGTGAAAGTGAGCTTCAAACCCGACGCCAAGAAGCTGGGCCCACGCGCCGGAAAGTACTTGAAGGCGATTGCGCAGGCTTTGAGTCAGGCCGACCCCAAAGTTTTGGCTGCGGGCGGTCCGTATACGGTGCAGGTCGACGGCCAAAGCTTCGAACTGGCGCCGGATGAAATCCTCCCGTCTTACGAAGGTCCCGAGAACCTCAAGTGCATGCTGGAGCAAGGCACATTCCTGGCGCTCGACACCACGCTCACGCCGGAGCTGTTGCAGGAGGGTCTGGCCCGCGACTTCAACCGCCTGGTTCAGGATCAACGCAAAGCGATGAACCTGAATATTTCCGATCGCATCGCGGTCAGCTATTCCGCATCGCCGCGGATCGCCGAAGCCATCGCCGCGCACGAATCCTATCTGCGCCATGAATTGCTAGCGGAAAGGCTGGAGCCCAGTGCCACGCAGAACGGCGGCGCAAAGCTCTCGCTCAGCGGCGAAGAGGTCTTCGTCACCATCACCCGCGTTTGATCGGCAGACCTCGCATTGCGTAACGGCTGCGCGAGTTTCCAGGGGTGGGGCTCCGCGGGCATCGCCAATGTGGTATAACTGTTATACTCATGCGATTCCACTTCGACGAACGCAAGAGCCGGCGGTTAAGAGCAAATCCGAAGAGAAGCATCGGGTTCGAAGAAGTACAGGAAGTCTTTTCGCACCCGTACTACCTTGACCAACGCTTAGATCGCCCCGAGCAGTATCGGGCGATCGGTTGGGTCGGAGAGCACTTGTACGCCGTCATTTTTTGAGGTGCGGGAGGACGCGAAGGAGAATATTACCATCTCGTCACTCTCTGGAAAGCCACCAAGCAGGAGCACAAACTTTATGAAGAACACTCGTAAGCCGCGAAAGCCAGTGCCGGCAGAAGCCATCGCCCGCCTGGCCGACCAGGGCAAAGACGTGTCCCGGTTCTTCACCAATACCGGCAAAATGATGGGTCCGATCCAGAGGGTGAATGTTGACCTCGCCTCGGGCATGCTGGAAGAACTGGACCGCGCTGCCAAGGAGTTGAATATCAGCCGCCAAGCAGTGATCAAGACGCTGATACGCCAGGCGCTCGACCAGCAGTATCTGGCGCGAGGCATCCGCCCCACCCGCAGGCGCAGGTAGAAACCCAGCCCACTTTTCCACTGTGCTAGTATTTAGCGTTTCCGGTGCGGGGTGTGATTCGCCTCGTCCGCGACAAACTACGATGCATCCACAACGCCCGGAACTGTCATCCAAAGGCTGAGCCCGATGCCCATGAAAGATACGCTCGGAGTCTTATTAGCTGGAGGAGCAGGCGAGCGTCTTTATCCTCTCACTCGCGACCGGGCCAAACCCGCCGTGACCTTCGGCGGCATTTATCGCATCATCGACATCACTCTCTCGAACTGCCTGAACTCCGATCTGCGACGGGTCTACATTCTCACTCAGTACAAGGCGCTGTCGCTGAATAGGCACGTGCGCGAGGGCTGGAACATTCTTGGGCGCGAGGTGGGCGAGTTCATCGAAGTGTTGCCGCCCATGAAAAGGGTCAGCGAGGAGTGGTACCAGGGCACCGCGGACGCGGTCTACCAGAACATTTATTCCATCGGCTCGGAGCAACCGCAGCATGTGCTCATTCTCTCCGGCGATCACATTTACAAGATGAACTATGGCAGGATGCTGAAGCAGCACAACGATGCCGGCGCAGACGTGACCCTTGCGACTATCCAGATTGATCCCGCCGAAGTTGCGCGCTTCGGCGTGGTGGATATCGACCGCGATCATCGCGTGAACGGCTTCGAGGAAAAACCGAAGCAAACCGATTTGCGGTCGCCCTACAATCCGGCGAAGGTTTCAGCATCGATGGGCATTTATCTGTTCAACACGGATGTGCTGATTCCCGCACTGCTGAAAGATGCTGAAGATCCGAACTCCAGCCACGATTTCGGCAAGGACATTCTGCCCAAGATGGCGGACGAGTATCGCGTGTACTCCTTCGATTTCGTCGATGAGAACAAGAAGGAAGCTCTCTACTGGCGCGACGTGGGAACGCTCGAGGCGTTTTACGAAGCCAACATGGACATCACTTCGGTCTCGCCGGTGTTCAATTTGTATGACGCGGAGTGGCCCATCCGTACGCACCAGCGGCAATACCCACCGGCAAAATTCGTGTTCGCCGAAGCCGGACGCACCGGAACTGCGCTCGATTCCATCGTCTCCGCCGGCTGCATCGTTTCCGGAAGCTCGGTAAAAAACAGCGTACTGTCCCCGGATGTTCGCATCAATTCCTATAGCGAGATCGACGACAGTATCCTGTTTTCGCATGTCAACGTGGGCCGGCATTGCCGAGTGCGCAAGGCCATTATCGATCGCGACGTGCATATCCCCGAAGGCACGACCATCGGCTATGATCCCGAAGCAGACCGGCAACGCTACTTCGTGACCGACAGCGGAATCACCGTGGTGACGCGCGATTATTCATTGTTCGAAAATCCGGTCACGGTGGATTACTTCACCAGCGAGTGACAAGCTCGCGGCGTTCGCAAGCCCTGCCGTGTACATTGTTACTTCAGTAACTTTGGCACCCAGTACCACTCAGGAATAATGGCTTACGGGAGATCCACGCTCCCTGACCAGGCTGAGCCGCGGTAGGAGTCGCATGTCCACAGGTGTTCAGAGAACAGCGAAAGAAGACAAGCCGGCGGCGTCGGGAGCTTTAGCGCTGCTGAACGAGAGCGTGCTGGGGTTGATCCGGGCCCAGGCCCCGCTGCCGAAAATCCTGGAAACCCTGTGCGCGCACGTTGAGAAACAATATCCCAGTCTAATCTGTTCTGTTCTTCTGCTAGACGCAGACGGAAGCACTCTCCGCCACGGCGCCGCTCCCAGCCTGCCCAAAGAATACATACAGGCAATCAACGGAGCACAAATCGGTCCTTGCGTCGGATCATGCGGAACTGCGGTTTATCGAAAGCAGGCCGTCGTGGTCGAGGACATCGCCACCGACCCGCTCTGGGCAAGCTTTCGACACCTGGCGTTATCTCACGGTTTACGCGCCTGCTGGTCAACGCCAATTGCTTCACAGGACGGCGGGATACTCGGAACTTTCGCCATCTATTATCGGGAGCCTCGCACGCCCGACGTTGAGCATCTCCAACTCATCACCCACGCCACTCATCTTGCGGGCATCGCGATCGAACACGACCGGGCCAGGTCCGAACTTCGCGCAGCCGAAGCCCGCTATCGCACTTTGGTTGAGCGCCTCCCCGCCATTACCTATATCGCCGAACTCGGCGCCAGCGGCCCCTGGCATTATGTGAGCCCTCAGATCGAAACCATGCTGGGCTATTCGCCGGGGGAATGGCTCTCTGACCCCATGAACTGGATGAACCACATCCATCCCGAAGATCGGGAGATTGCTTTGGCCGCGGAAAAACTGTTCCAGGAAACTCACGAGCTATTTCACGCCGAATACCGCATGTGTGCTCGTGATGGCAGGCTTCTGTGGTTTCGTGACGAAGGCGTCCTGCTGCAGCACACCGAGGGCAAAGGACTGCTGATGCAGGGGGTGATGTATGACATTACCGAGCGCAAGCGACTCGAAGATCAGCTGCGCCACTCGCAGAAAATGGAAGCCGTGGGCCAGTTGGCGGGAGGCGTAGCCCATGACTTCAACAACCTGTTGATGCTGATTCAGGCACACAATGAAAACCTGCGCGACCGGCTGGCTGAGAATGATCCGGCTCGCAGAGACGCTCTCGAAATAGAAAACGCGGTCACTCGCGCAGCTTCGCTCACGAATCAACTGCTGGCCTTCAGCCGCAAGCAAGTGCTGCGCCCTAAAGTGCTCGATCTGAATGTGGTCCTCGACGACGTGGCGAAAATGTTGGACCGCCTGATCGGAAAAGATATTGAACTGCAAGTAGTGCCCGCCTCGTCGCTCAGTCGGGTTAAAGCCGACCCCGGACAGATGGAGCAGGTGATCTTGAATCTTGCGGTCAACTCGCGCGATGCTATGCCCAATGGTGGAACGCTGACCATCGAGACCCGCGACGTTGAACTGGATGAAGACGATTCTCGAAACCACCAGGGAGTGCCGGCGGGCAGGTATGTCATGTTGGCGGTCAGTGACACTGGCGACGGAATGGATACCGAAACGCAGGCCCGCATATTTGAACCGTTCTTCACCACGAAGGCTCCCGGTAAGGGCACGGGCTTGGGCTTAGCGACGGTTTATGGAGTCGTCAAGCATAGCGACGGTTGGATTTGGGTCGACAGCAAACCGGGCCGCGGAACTACGTTTAGAATTTATCTTCCACGAGTCGACGAGTCTCGGGTGGAAGAATGCGGGATTGAAGAATCTGCGGTCGAATCACGCCTCAAAGAGTCGAAGCGATCGCCGTCCCAGGAACTTAAAGTTCGGGAGTCGAAAATAGCAGAGCCTTTATCTTCGAAAACGACGCCCTCCGTTTCTTCCGCTCCAAAAGGCACCGAAACTGTTCTGGTGGTGGAAGATCAGGATGGCATTCGCGATATCGTCCGCGAATCCCTGCGCCGCAACGGATACAAAGTGTTAATCGCGATCGATGGCAATGAGGCTCTGAAAATCGCCAGCAGCTATCCCGATCCAATTCACTTGCTGGTCACCGATCTTGTCATGCCCAACATTGGAGGCCGCGAACTGGCACAGCGCCTGACGCCACAGCGGCCGGCGATGAAAGTCCTGTTCATGTCGGGCTACTCCGAGGATTCCACGTTGGATATCGAAGGGGCCGGCTCATCGGCCACCATCCTGCAAAAACCTTTTTCCCTCGATGTCCTGGCGCGCAGCGTCCGTCGCGTGCTCGATGAGCCAGCATCCTAGGTCAAGACCGAGATGTTGCAACGCCTCTCAGCCCGCCTTTTTTTCCCGGTAGAGACATAGCTTGCTATGTTTCCCGCCTGAGCCGTCGAAATATTCGCTCTTTATTCGCCACATTTACACGACTGTTACAATGCCTAGTCTTATTGAATGCAAGAACTTTTGGGATCATAAACACGTATCTGTCAGGTAGTGTTAGGGTTGAGGTGCAAGGGCGCTTGAACGCCGCATTCGCCTCGACTGGGATGCCGGGAGTTCCAGGAGTGCAAGGTTTTGGAAGACGCGCAAGTCGCCGCCATGCTGGTACGCCGCTGTCTTGCGGGCGACGCCTCTGCGTGGGAGGAGATCGTGCAGCGCTACCACCGGCGCATTTACAACATCTGCTATCGTTTTGCCGGCTCGGGCGACGATGCCCAGGATCTTACCCAAGACGTCTTCATTAAGATGTATCGTACCCTTCAGTCCTACGACGTCGAGCGCGGGGCGTTCATGACTTGGGTAACTACGATCACGCGGAACCTGCTGGTCGATCACTTCCGCAAGAGCAAGCAGGATCGCATGACCGATTCGCTGGATACACCGGCCTCCGAGCACGAAGATGCCATGCCGCTGAGCGAACAAATCCACGATAATGCGCAAACCCCGGACGCGCGCGCCCAGAGCCGCGAGGTCAAGGAAACGGTACACAAAGCGCTGCAGAAGCTCTCTCCCGACCTGCGCGAAGCCGTTATCTTGCGTGACCTGCAAGACATGGATTACAAGGAAATTGCCACCGTACTCAAGGTTCCGGAAGGAACCGTGAAGTCCAGAATAAACCGCGGGCGAGCGGAACTTGCGCGCCTGCTACAACGTACATATAAACAGGTGATGTAATGGCGGCTGATCACAAGAACGGGATGCAGTGCAGCGAGTTCGACGCTCTTCTGAGCGAAGCTCTCGACCAGCGCTTAACCGGAGAGCAACTGGAACGCTTCCAGGCTCACGCCCGGGTCTGTGCGACCTGCGGGCCGCTGCTGGCGGAGGCCGACGCTGGCCTGCGCTGGCTGCACGAACTGGTGGAAGTCGATCCTCCGGTCACCTTGGTGGACAACATCCTGGCCGCGACTAGTGGCCTCGATACTGCCCGCCTGCACGGAACCGCAGCGGCTCAAACTCAGATTTCCTGGTTGGAGCGCATGCAAGCCTGGGCAAGCGCCGTGGCCAGCCCCATCCTCGGCGTCGCGAAGCAGCCACGCTTTGCCATGTCGTTTGGCATGGCATTCTTTTCTCTCTCCATTACCATGAGCATGGCCGGGGTCAAGTTAGGCGATCTGCGCCATGCCGATCTGCGCCCGAGCGCCATCAAGCGCAACTATTACGAGACTTCCGGCAGACTGGTGAAGTACTACGAGAATATCCGCTTCGTCTACGAGCTCGAATCGCGCGTGCGCGACTTCAAGCGAGCCACCATGCCCGCTGAGCCCGCACCGCAAGAGCAAGAGCGAGAGGAAGAGAAAGACAAGCATCGCCGGAACGACAACACCAGTGGACAGCCCGAACCCAAACAGGATCGCAACTACAGTCAAGAAGGGAGCCAGGTGATACTCGCCTCGTCTCAAACCGATGACCCACCTGTAGTGATACTGGCCACACACAGGAGGTTTTCATGAACTGCGCCAACCATCCCGATACTGCGCCCGTCGCATATTGCCGCACCTGCGGCAAGCCACTCTGCGCCCAATGTACTCGCGACGTAAAAGGCGTGATCTATTGCGAGAACTGCCTGGCCGACCGCCTGCAGGGCGTCCAGCCCGCAGCTACGCCACCCGTAGCAGGATTCGTTCCGACTGCTGCGCCCATCGTGCCAAGTTCCGGACCGAATCCCACAGTCGCAGGCATTCTCGCCGGTTTCTTTCCCTTCGGCGTGGGTGCGGTGTATTGCGGGCAGTATGCCAAGGGCCTGGCGCATCTAGTGGTCTTCACACTTTTGGTCTGGGGAGAGTCGGTTACAGACAACGCCGGCGTGAATACGATTCTCGGCTTGGGCATTGCTTTCTTTTACGTGTGGCAGATTATCGACTCGATCCGCACCGCAAAAGCTATTCAGATGGGACAGGCACCACCCGACCCGTTTGGACTCGCGCAAGCTTTTGGTGGCGCGGAGCCGGCGCCACCGGGCGCTCCGTCGCAACCGGCACCATTCGCAGACACAACCAGCCACCCCAAGATCCCTACAGCTGCCGTGGTCCTGATTGGGCTGGGTGTGCTGTTTCTCTTGCAGACCGCGGGCGTCTTCGAGTTCGGATGGAACCGGCTCTGGCCGTTCTTTCTGATCGGCCTAGGCATTTGGATGCTCGCCGTGCGTGAAGGACTGGTGGGTGCTCGGCGAAGCTCATATTACCGGAGTGGCCGCAGACGAACCCTGGTCGGACCGGTCGTGCTCATCACTGTGGGAATTCTTTCGCTGCTCGAAAGTTACCATGGTCCGGGCTGGAATCGCACCTGGCCGGTGCTGCTTCTCGCCATTGGCATAACCAAGCTACTGGAGAGCAAGACTCCGCCGCCACCTTCCATCCCGCCGGCATCAGGACCAACCGGCCCTATGACGTCTGACGTTCCCATGCCTTCGAGCGAGGTCCGCAATGGTTAGCCCCGTACAAGTGCCTCCGCCTCCGCCGCGCTATCGGCGCTCGATGTCAGGTCCAGTCATTCTGATCGCCGTAGGCATTGTCTTTTTACTGGGCACGATGGGCGTGCTCAATTGGCAAAACCTTGGTCACTGGTTCGCCCACTATTGGCCATTGCTGCTGATCATCGCGGGCGTGATCAAGCTGATTGAATATCAGCAGGCGCAAAGGGAGGGCGCTCGAGCTCCCGGGCTCAGCGCAGGCGGAGTTTTCCTGATCATTGGCATCATCGTTTGTGGACTGATTGCAACTCAGGCTTCCCACGTCAATTGGGGAGAACTCGGGAACGGAATTGACATCGGCGACGGCGGCGATTTCCCCATCTTCGGATCGAAATTTAATTATGACGACCAGCTTACTCAAACCTTCCCCGCCGGAGCCAGCCTGCGCGTTACCAACACTCGCGGCGCGGTGAACGTCAGCGCCTCCGAGGACGATCAGATTCGCGTCGGGGTCCATAAGCGCATCAGCGCGGAAAGCCAGAGCGAAGCCGATAAGTGGAACGCCGGCACCAAGCCACAGATTACCGTCAGCGGCAGCGTGGTCACGCTGAATGCCAACAATCAAGGCGCGGGAGATCATTGGGTCGCGGAAGACCTCGACATTTCTCTTCCCCGCAAGGCTGCCGTCGTGGTTTCCACCCGTTACGGTGATGTCAGCGTCATCGGCCGCGAAGGCAACGTCGACATCACCAGTCAACACGCCGACGTCACCGCCACCGACATCAACGGCAAAGTCAGCCTCAATCTGGATCACAGCGCAGCCCGAATTTCGCAGGTCTCTTCCGATGTCTCGATCGGAGGCCGCGCCAACGATGTCTCCATCGAGGACGTCAAAGGCGCTTTGCACCTCGACGGCGAGTTTATGGAAAGCCTGAAGCTATCGAAGATCAGTCAGGCGGTTATGTTCAAGTCGTCGCGCACCGATATGGATTTTTCCCGCCTCGATGGCGACCTCGATTTGGACTCGGGCGATTTGCAAGCTTCGGACGTGATCGGCCCCTTGCGCCTGAACACCCGATCGAAAGATATTCGTTTGACCGGTGTCTCCGGCGACGTACGCCTGCAGGATGAAAACGGATCGATCGAACTGCGCGTAAACAAAATCGGCAGCACTCAGATCGACAACCGCAAAGGCGACGTCCAGATTTACCTTCCCGACAAGGCAGGCTTCCAGGTCGATGCGCGCGCGCGCAATGGAGAAATCCAGACTGATTTCGATCAATTAAAAGTCGACGACTCGAACGACCAGGCTGTCGCCACTGGAACTGTCGGCGGGGGTGGGCCACGCCTGATAGTCAACAACGAGCACGGAACCATCGAAATCCGCAAAGCCTCGTCGGCGCCGCAAGAATCAGAAGAAGCGCCAGCCGCGCCGAAGGCACCAAAAGCACCTCACGCGCCAGCCGCCCCGAAAACCCCACAAGTCACAGAGAACTGATTCGGTTTCAAAGTGGGAAAGGCCTAGGTAGAAATCTGCTGTTGGGTGGCGCAGCGTTGGAAAGCGCTGCGCCACCCAAAGGCCAAAATTATTTCTTGACTTGTATCCCCAACTCTTTCAATTGCGCCTCGCTTACCGGCGTCGGCGCATCGACCATCAAGTCCACGGCTCGCGCTGTCTTTGGGAACGGAATGACCTCGCGCAGGCTGTCCGCTCCGGCCAGAATCATCACAATCCGATCCAATCCCAACGCAATGCCGCCATGCGGAGGCGTGCCATATTCGAGCGCTTCGAGGAAGAAGCCAAAGCGGGCCCTGGCCTCGTCATCAGTCATGCCAAGGGCATGGAAGATTTTGCTCTGAATATCCTGCCGATGAATACGAATCGAGCCGGAACCTAACTCAGTGCCATTCAGCACCACGTCGTAAGCCAGCGCCCGCACGGAAGCTGGATCAGACTCAAGCTTGTCCATGTCGTTGTCGTGCGGCGAGGTGAACGGATGATGCGCGGCGGCCCAACGCTTGCCCTCTTCATCCCACTCGAACATGGGGAAATCGGTGACCCAAAGGAATCGGAAATCCCTGGCCGGATCGCCGCTCTTCTTGAAAGCACCATGCCGTTCGGCATATTTCTGAGCCAGAGCGAGACGCAGCAACCCCGCAGCGGTATAAACCGCATGATCGTGCTGCTTGACCTCAGGCTTCACGCCGCCTTCGGATTTGTGCTCTGCCGGCTTACCATCTCCGGCGACGACCACGATCAAGTCGTCACCTTCAGCAGTGATCGCCTGGCGAATCTTGGCCGCAGCTTCCGGAAAGTTTTTCTCCAGCCGCTTGAAGTCTTCAAATAACTTTGCTCCGCCTTTTGTCGTGAACAACGGCTTGATCTCGTCGCGATCCTTCCGCGAAAGTTCGCCGACCTTGGGAATCCGGATGGCGACGACAGGAAGTGTCGGATTCACAGCAAGCGTCGAAAGATTCTCCGAGGTGAACGTCTCCCGCACATCGGTCATCGCGGGCAGACGCATGTCGGGCTTATCGCTCCCGTAGAGGCGTATCGCCTGGTCATAGCTCATGCGAGGAAACGGCGTCTTGATCTCGTGCCCAGCAGCCTTGAAGGCCGCAGTCAGAAATCCCTCAACCACTTCCCACACGCGCTCCGGCTGCGGATACGACATTTCCAAATCGATCTGGGTAAACTCGGGCTGGCGGTCGGCGCGCAAGTCTTCATCGCGGAAACAGCGCACGATCTGGAAATACCGGTCGAAGCCCGAGATCATCAAAATCTGTTTGAACAGTTGTGGCGACTGCGGCAGAGCATAAAACGAACCCGGCTGCACCCGGCTGGGGACGAGATAATCACGAGCCCCCTCAGGCGTCGAGCGAGTCATGAACGGGGTTTCAATTTCGAAGAATCCCTGCCCGGAAAGATAGCTGCGAATCGCGATCGCAACTTTGTGCCGCAGTTCGATGTTCTGCTGCATGGCATCGCGCCGCAAATCGATATAACGATACTTCAGCCGCATTTCTTCGTTGGGCAGAACCGTGTCGCCGGGAAGAAACGGGGGCTGTTTCGATTCGTTCAGGATGCGCAACTCCTCCGCGATCAACTCGATTTCGCCGGTCGGAATATTCTTGTTGAACGTGTCCGCCGTCCGCTGCTTGACCTTGCCAATCACCGCGACGACGTACTCGTTGCGCAGCAGGCTGGCCTTCTCGTGCACCGCCGGATCACGTTCTTTGTTGAACACAACCTGCGTAATACCGGTACGGTCGCGGACGTCGACAAAGATGAGGTTGCCCAGGTCGCGCCGCCGGTTCACCCATCCCATGAGCACGGCCCGTTGGCCGGAGTCGGAAGCGCGCAGAGCCCCACAGCGGTGAGTGCGTTGCAGTTCGCCTAAGAAGTCGAGCAAGTTGAACCTTTCGGATAATAGGAATTCCAAATTATAAATGGAATCGCTGTCATTCCGAGCGAAGTCGAGGAACCTATGTTTGGCCGCCGCGAGCAGTAAGGAAGGGACGCCTCAACTACCCGAGTGAATCTTCCGCGCCAGTTCGGCGCGAGGCACGGAGATCTGCTCTCCGCTTTGCAGATTCTTCAGCGCGAAGGCCCCGGCTTTGACTTCGTTCTCGCCCACAATCAGGATGAAGCGCGCGCCCAGCTTGGTCGCCGTCTCAAAAGATTTTTTCAGACGAAAAGTCTCGTCGCCCAATTCGGCGATGATGTCGTGCCGACGCAACTCGCGCGCCAGGCGAGCCGCCTCGCGATCCATGCCTGCGCCGAGTGGGGCGACATAAACATCGGCCTTGCTCTGCACGGCATCCGCCGATTCCTTCAGCGCCAGCACCAACCGGTCCTCGCCGATGGCAAACCCGATTCCAGGAGCGCTCGGCCCTCCAAGCGATTCCGAGAGCCCATCGTATCGCCCGCCGCCCAAAATTGCGTTCTGCGCCCCCAGTGCTCCATGCGTAAATTCAAATGCGGTGCGACTGTAATAATCCAATCCGCGAACCAGGCGGTCGTTCAATTGAAACTCGACTCCTACCGACTTCAAGATTTCCTGCACTTGCTCGAAATGCCGACGACAGGGCTCGTCGAGAAATTGGCTGATGCGCGGCAGCGTTTCGATAATGGGCTGATCGGCGGGGACTTTGCAATCAAACACACGCAACGGATTGGTGACTGCGCGACGCTGGCAGTCGGCGCACATTTGTCCGACGACAGGCTCGAGCGCTTTGCGCAAAGCTTCGTTGTAAGCCGCGCGATCGTTGGGGCAGCCCACTGAGTTCAACTGCAAGGTCCAATTTTCGATACCAAGCCGGTCGAGCAAAGTCGCCAGCAACTCTAAAATCTCGGCGTCGCGCGCCGGAGATTCGCTGCCCGCACTTGGCGGACCGATGGCTTCCGCGCCGATCTGATAGAACTGGCGATATCTCCCCTTCTGCGGACGCTCTCGCCGGAACTGCGGCCCGATGTAGTAAAGCTTGTTCAACCCGCGATCCCAGAGTTTGTGCTCGATGTAAGCGCGAACCACACCAGCAGTGTTTTCGGGACGCAGAGTCAAGCGACTGTCCCTTTTCGCTCTCGGCCCGGGCGCGATCTTCCCAGGTGAACATTTCTTTCGCGACAATGTCCGTCTCTTCGCCGACGCTGCGGGCGAAGAGTTGCGTCTCCTCAAAAATCGGCGTGCGGATCTCGTGAAAGTTGTAAACGCGGAACACGTCGCGGACCGTGGCCTCGACGAAGTTCCACAGCGCCGTTTCCGGCGGAAGAAGATCGCGCGTTCCTCGGACAGCTTTAATCATGAGCTCCTGGCTTCTAACTCCTAACTTAAACTCTGTCTTCTTGAAGACAATTCTGTTTGCAAAGCGATAACCGGTTACGCTAACTGAGACGGAGACTGGCTGAATGCTGAGTGCTGAAAGCTGACGGCTACTTTCTCTCCGCCAGATACGCTTCCTTGTATCCCAGATAATTATTGGCGTAGCGCATGATGCTCGCCTGATCTTTTTCTTCCAGCCTGCGACGAAATTTGCCTGGAGAGCCCATCCACAAGGATCCCGGCTCGACGATCGTCTTCTCGGGAATCAAAGTTCCAGCCGCGATGATTGAGCCAGCGCCGATGCGGGCGCCATTTAAAATGATCGAGCCCATCCCAATCAGGCAGCGATCTTCGATTACGCAACCGTGCAGCGTCACGGAATGGCCGACCGTGACGTACTCTCCGAGGAACACCCCGTATTGCTCTTTCATCCCGTGCAGGACGCTGCAGTCCTGCACATTCGAGTGCGCGCCCACGCGAATGGAATGTACGTCGCCGCGAAGCACAGCGTTCATCCAGACGCTGGCGTGTTCGCCGAGAACCACGTCGCCAATGATCTGCGCCGAGTCGTCCACATAGCACGAAGCTGCAATCGTCGGCGCGATGCCCTTATAAGAACGGATCATGTTTCAGACTGTCCCTTTACGCTGAAAAAACAAGAAATTAAACATAACACGGGCGCAGGTAAACACGCAGAAGGCGAGGTTATCGAAACACAATCCGCGCTCATCCGTGCGAATCCGTGGCGGGCTTTGCTTTGTCCGCTCCCATCTGCGAAACTGGCGACTGAACCAACCATGGGCCGCATCCACGTTCTTTCCGAATCCGTTGCCAACAAAATCGCGGCTGGCGAAGTTGAGGCGCTTTGCGGGCGTGAGCGCAGCGGGAGCCCGCAGCCGAAATCCCGAGCGCAGCGAGGGATCTCATCTCGTCATGGGTAAGATCCACGTTCTTTCCGAATCCGTTGCCAACAAAATCGCGGCTGGCGAAGTTGAGGCGCTTTGCGGGCGTGAGCGCAGCGGGAGCCCGCAGCCGAAATCCCGAGCGCAGCGAGGGATCTCATCTCGTCATGGGTAAGATCCACGTTCTTTCCGAATCCGTTGCCAACAAAATCGCGGCTGGCGAAGTTGAGGCGCTTTGCGGGCGTGAGCGCAGCGGGAGCCCGCAGCCGAAATCCCGAGCGCAGCGAGGGATCTCATCTCGTCATGGGTAAGATCCACGTTCTTTCCGAATCCGTTGCCAACAAAATCGCGGCTGGCGAAGTCGTGGAGCGTCCCGCGTCTGTAGTCAAGGAACTTCTGGAGAACTCTCTTGACGCTGGTTCAACCCGCATCAAGATCCAGGTCGAAGCGGGAGGCAAAAAGCTCATTCAGATTACCGACAACGGATGTGGCATGGTTCGTGACGACGCCCTGCTGGCCTTTGAACGCCACGCCACGTCGAAGATCAAGAACGCCGAAGACCTGCTCAGCGTAGCCACACTCGGCTTCCGTGGCGAGGCCTTGCCCTCGATTGCGTCGGTATCGCGCTTGCACCTGGAGACGCGTGCCCCGGACGAGGACTCTGGCACCGTGATCGAAATCAATGGCGGCAAAATCTTTAAAGTGGAAGAGGCCGGCCTGCCGGCTGGAACTTCGATCACCATTCGTGATTTGTTTTTCAATACGCCGGCGCGCAAGAAATTTCTGAAGGCAGAGTCCACCGAACTTTCGCATATCGCGTCGCTGGTCACACATTACGCGCTGGCGCATCCTGATAAGCATTTCGAACTGCACTCCGCCACGAACGCGATTCTGGTTGCGCCACCAGTGGCGGGATCGAGTGAGCGGGTGTATCAGGTATTTGGCAAAGATGTTCTCGATCAACTCATTCCTGTGGCCGCGGTGCAACCTCTGGCGCACGTGGGCTTACCACAGCCACCGCCTTGGAGACGCGAGCAAGAGGACGACGAAGATCAGGGCCCAGTCGAACCTGGCGAGATGCGCGTGCATGGATTCGTTTCGAAGCCCGAGATTCAAAAGCTCAACCGAAATTCGATCTACGTATTCGTCAATGGACGCCTGATTCGCGACCGGCTCATCCAGCACGCTCTTACCGAGGCTTATCGAAACATTCTGCCGCCGACGGTCTATCCGGTAGTGCTGATGTTCCTCGAGTTGCCCAGCGCCGAAGTGGACGTGAATGTGCATCCCTCGAAAACGGAAGTTCGTTTCCGGCAGCAATCGGTCATGCATGATTTTGTGCGCGACTCGGTGCGCGCAGCTCTGATGAAAGCGCGCCCGGTGCCGCAGTTCATGACCGAGATCAGCGCGCATCCCACGGCGAGTCCTTCGCTCACTCCTGGTTTGCATTCTGATGGAACGCGCCCCGCCCCAGCGGCGTGGGGCACCCTTTCTGCTCCCGTCGAAGCGCAAGCATTTGCCCTGCAAGCGCCGGTGCCTGTTCCCATCAATGAGCGCTTTCACTTTGGCGTCGATGGAATTGCAGTCGACGGCAACGCCGCGCTGTCGCTGGTTCGCGCGTCGCAAGCGGTTTCCGAAGTCATTGAAAACGACAGTTGCGCTCCGCCGCTGCCGGAAGAGTCAGAAGAACACGGTGACCTCACTCCATCGCTTGGCTCGCTCAAACCGTTGGGACAGATTCGCGAATCGTTCATCCTCGCGGTAAATCATGAGGGTCTGTGGATCGTCGATCAGCACGTCGCTCACGAACGCGTATTGTTTGAAAAGATCCTGAAGCAGAGGGCGGTGCAGAAAGTAGAAAGCCAGCGCCTGCTCATGCCGCTGCTGCTCGAACTCACGCCTGCTCAGCAAGCCGTATTTGCTGAGATCTCCGAAGAACTTAACCAAAATGGCTTTGAGGCCGAACCGTTTGGGGCGCGAAGCGTTGCTATCAAAGTCGCACCGGCGGGCGTGGAGGCTGCGCAGATCGAACACATGCTGCACGAATTGCTCGATCAGTTTTCTCGCGAAGAGCAAGTGCTGAACATGGAAAAGGTGCGCGCGCGGATTGCCGCGTCCATCGCTTGCCACGCCGCCATCAAGGTCAACATGGCGCTGCAGCAAAATAAAATGGAGTGGCTGCTGGCGGAGCTAGCCAAAACCGAATGCCCAATGTCCTGCCCGCACGGCCGGCCGGTGGTTCTGCGTTACTCCATGAAGGACATTCAAAAGGCATTTAAAAGAATCTAGGTCGTGATAAAGCCCCGAAGTTCTAGCGAAAATCGAGTTAAAGCTGCGAAGATTCTGCTACCTCAGCGGCTAAACAGTTTGCTGGAGACTCCCGCTCCCGGACTCAGCGCCTAAAGGCGTCGTTAAAGGAAATGCTTACGGCCCGCCTGAAGGCGAGCCCTGATACGAATCGCTAGTTGCTCAGCAAACTGTAAAAGCGTCGCTGATTCGACCGCTCGACAATTACTGCTTTGGGGTATCCAAAAAAAACTCTCTGTTCTTCGCAAAATCTAGAAAACAAAGGACCGGAATTTTTCTTGCCTCTTAGATCTATGGTTCTAAAGGTAGTTACAGGCAAAATCTTGGAAACATTGGAGTTACGGCGTTTGTTGGCTCAGAAAAACTCCGGTTGCCTCGCAAAATATAGAAAACAAACGATCCAAATTTAACTGCCTCCGGTAGTGCGAGGCAAAATATTGGAAACATGGGAGTTATAGCGATTCCGCGCCGCCCGCAGTTCCATTTTGGAGAACCGTGGTAAGTACATCAGATTGTCAAAGATCGCATATTATCTTATAGATAATATATGTGTTGTTATGTTATCGCAGTCGGAACGACGGGTCAAGGAGAAAGCGGCGGGCTGCGGAGCCAGTTCCGAATTGGGAATCTCGCACCTCGACATTAAAATCATGCGGGCGGAGCATCCGCGGCAAGCGTCCCACGACCTAATTCCTGAGGATTGGGCGTGGAGCAGTGCGTGGAGCAGTGCCCAGCACTATGCTACCGGGGAGGAAGGTGCGGTCGAAATTGAATCTCACTGGACAGCGCGTCGCCGTGAGCGGCTTGAGGTGTATCCGGTGGTCCGCCGGCGCGATGTCAGCTAAAAAGCCCTGCCCTCTCGCAAAGAACGCGAGAAGGGCAGGGCACCCGCGTTTGAGTGCAGTGAACGGCCGGCCAGCCCGCCTCCATGTGGTCTAATACTTTCATGATCGATCTTGATCAGCTGCGGCGGGAAAAGTGGCATTTGGACGGGCGTGCTGTCCGCACGTTCGATGATGCCCGCTCGTTCCTCGAGTCGGTCGGGTTCTGCCTGATGTATCCCATGCGGCAGCAGGTGTTGGTGCCCACATTCATTGGCGCGTGGGTTGGTTCGGATCAGCAGTTGCCCACATGGCAGCATGCTTTCGCCGATCGGCGAGCCCAGGAAGCTACCGAGGTGATGGTTCGTCTGTTGCGGGAGCGCGCGGCTTACGAGGCCAACCGGTTCGACGAGAACAACGCTTTCCTGATTGCGGCTTCCATCTTTCCGTATTTCTATGCGCTGGTCGGAGAGCGCAATCCCAAGCTTGCGCCGAAACCGAAGCCGCACTCGGATTACTCGCAGTTGGCCTGCGACGCCTTTGCGTTGATCGTCCGCGATGGTCCCATCTCCAAGCAGAAAATGCGCGATGTGTTAGGCGGCAGCGTGTCTTTTGTGGCGCTCGATCATGCGCTGGGTGAGTTGTGGTCGCGGCTGCGCATTACGCGAGTTGATTACAATCCGGCGGAAGGCGCGTTTTGGGATGTGCTGTATCGCTGGTCTCCGGACGCGGTGCGCGAAGGCATAAACCTTTCGGTGGGCGAAGCGCTCACTGCACTGCTATCGAAATACCTGAGTTCCGTGGTTGCGGTTGATCAACAGGAACTGGAATCGTTCTTCGGCAACTTCGTTCCGCGCTCGCGGG
This sequence comes from uncultured Acidobacteriota bacterium, assembly GCA_963722725.1. Classification (GTDB taxonomy): domain Bacteria; phylum Acidobacteriota; class Terriglobia; order Terriglobales; family Acidobacteriaceae; genus JABDBE01. Next base: position 50,002 of record CAVROB010000017.1, on the reverse strand, counting down.
TGAAGGACGCGATTAATGCGTTGCTGGCAGCGCGCGAGTTGAGTTTCATTCGCGTGGGCAATCGATCGCTGATTCAAATCACACCAGCGAAAGTCGAGGCAGTGCCGCGGGTTTCGGGACCGCGCGAAAAACCGCCGTTGAGGAAATCTTCGAGGCCGCGAGCTTGATTGCCCACTGCTGTCCGATTTCCCGCAATCCACAGTAGCCCCGGAGGCCACGCCCGGGTCCGAATCCGGTTGCGAACCTTGCGATATGGCTGAAGCCATATCCTGATACGAACCCCAGATGTAAGGCAAGGTGGCCTCCGCCCGGCTTTCACTTGGAGAAAAACACACATCCCATTACCATAACGAGGCACTGGTTGACGCTTTCTCAAGAAACAAGTCCAAGATAATTATGAAAAGAATGCTTGCATTCAACATCCTTCTGATTTCACTCGCCGTGGTATCGCTGGCGTCCGCTCAGAGCAGTTCCGGAGTTGCGGCCAAGGGTGAGCCGGCGCTGCCGTACATTCCCAGCCTCGATGTTTCGGCGATGGACAAGTCGATCGATCCCTGCGTCGATCTTTATCACTATTCCTGCGGAGGCTGGCAGAAGAAGAATCCCATCCCTCCGGACCAGACTTCATGGAGCGTTTACGGCAAACTCTATCAGGACAATCTGATATTTTTGCGAGGCATTCTGGAGCAGTCGGGGCCGAGCATGCCGCAACGCGATGCGGTCACGCAAAAGATTGGCGACTTCTACGCGTCCTGCATGGACGAGAGCGCTGCGGATAAGCGCGGCGTCGCGGCAATTCAACCGCAACTTGACGCCATCGCCGGCCTCAAGTCGGTAAAGGATATGGCTTCGCTGATCGCTGGCGTGTCCCTTCCCTTTGGCCGGACTCTGCTTTTTGCCGCTGGCTCAACGCAGGACCCCGACAACTCCGAACTGGAAATTGCCGATCTCGACCAAGGTGGGCTGGGATTGCCCGACCGCGATTACTACACAAAGGATGACGCCAAGTCGAAAGAAATTCGTGAGCGCTATTTGCAGCATGTGCAGAAGATATTCGAGATGCTCGGTGACGGTGCCCAAACTGCGAAGCGGAATGCGGAAACCGTTTTGCGCATGGAAACCGCGCTGGCCAAGGCTTCCTGGACTCGGGTAGAGCGCCGCGATCCTTACAAGCTGAAGAACAAAATGAAAGTCGTGGATCTGAACACGCTGGCGCCGAACTTCGATTGGCAGACCTATTACCACGAGATGCAATATCCGAAGTTTGAAATTGTGAATGTCGACGCGCCGCCGTTCTATAAGCAGATGAACACGGAGATCACGAGTGAACCGCTGGAGAACTGGAAGAATTATTTTCGCTTTCACGTGGCCGATCAGTACGCTCCTTTTCTTTCGTCAAGTTTCGTGCAGGAGAATTTTGAGTTTTATCGCAAGTATCTGCGCGGAGCGAAAGAAATGCAGCCGCGATGGAAGCGCTGCGTGCAATACGCGGATTACGACCTGGGGGAGGCGCTGGGGCAGGTTTACGTGCGCCGAGTATTCTCGCCCGAGTTGAAGGCGAGCACACTGGATATGGTCGACCGCATCGAAAAGGCCATGGGAGAGCGCATCCGTGAACTCGACTGGATGAGTCCGGAGACCAAGCAACAGGCGTTGGCCAAGTTGGCGGGGATTCGCAACAAGATTGGCTATCCCGACAAGTGGCGGGACTACAGTTCGGTGAAGGTCGTTCCTGACGACTTCGCGGGAAACATTCAGCGTACTGCCGAGTTTGAGCAGCATCGCGACATCAATAAAATCGGCAAGCCCGTCGACCATGGCGAGTGGGACATTTCGCCGGCAACGGTGGACGCTTACTACAACGCACAGATGAATGACATCAACTTCCCGGCGGGAGTGCTGCAGCCGCCGCTGTACGACCCCAAAATGGATGACGCTCCGAACTATGGCGACACCGGAGGCACCATCGGCCATGAACTGACCCATGGTTTTGATGACGAAGGCAGCCAGTTCGACGCCCAGGGAAATCTGAAGAACTGGTGGACCAAGGAAGACCGCGAAAGATTCGACGCGCGCACCAAGTGCGTCGCCGATCAATACTCACAATACGTCATGGTCGATGACATTCACATTAATGGGGAACTCACCCTGGGTGAAAATGTGGCGGACCTCGGCGGCGAGATCCTGGCCTTCATGGCGTGGAAGGACGCAACCAAAGACAAGGCGTTGCACTCGATCGACGATCTTACTCCCGAGCAACGTTTTTTCGTTGGCTTTGCGCAGTGGGACTGCGCCAACATGCGCGACGAAAACTTGCGGGTGCAAGCTATGACGGATCCGCACTCTTCGCCGCAGTACCGCATTAACGGTGTGGTGGTCAACATGCCAGAATTCGCCCACGCGTTCTCGTGCAAAGCGGGCCAGCCCATGGTGAAAACGCCGGATAAAGTTTGCAAGGTTTGGTAAGCGCAAGCGGCCGCGGGTTGAGTTTTCGTCTCCCATCCTTTCACGGAGAACGGAGAACGTGAAAGGATGGGGCACCTCAGTGTTGGAAATAGCAATTTACCAGCCCTGAACCTGCACGTTCACTTCATAAGTCAGATTGTCGGGATTCGACACCGGGATGGTCAGCGTGAGATTCGTGTTTGCCAGCACGCGGACGGAAAACGTAACTGCGAGCGGGCCGGCATTGGTTTGTGTGCCTCCAGCTCCTCCATAAGCTTGTAACGGCTGAAGCCATGGTCCGTAGGTTTCGGCGAATGTGCATTTCTTCGGCGTGCCATTCTCATTCCATGGGCAGAGGCCGTCGCCCAACTGCTCGGTTCCAAGATCGTCAGTCCAGGTGAAATAGGGGCTTACGGTATCTTTAACTCCTGCAGAGGTAGTCCCAGACAGCGAGTAGTAAATCGTAATCAGGTAACTCCTGTCGGTGGTCGGTGGGGTCAGGAGATCTGTAGTGCTGAGAGCGGTGGTGCCGGTAAAGGTCTGACTGAACACTTCGTGGATGGTGCCGGCCTGCAGCGGTGCGAAGGCCAATAGGATAAACACAAGTAGTAAGGGGAATCGGCGAAACATGGAGTTCCTTTTCTGCTCCGGAGATGTCTAAGCGGAATCGAAGTTATAACCGATTGCCCACGTCCACAAGCCCACTAAAGTAGTGCCCTCCTTTGCAGGTGGGACGGCCTACGCCTCGTTTGAGACGTTCATCCCGACCGTCTTTCCTCAGCACCGAACTGGTACTTATCGCTCACGCACAGGTCCCTTATGATGGGAAGCGATTCCGATGGATCATATGGACTATGCTGGCGACGACGACCGGAGGACCGCATGAAGTTCGCTTCGCTCTGCTGCGGGTTGGTGATCTTCGCCCAGACCTTGATGTTGGCCCAATCCAACCCTGTGCCATTTGTGAATCAAATTCTGGATCCGGTCAGCGTCCAACCCGGGGGTAAAGAGTTCGTCTTAACGGTGAATGGAACGGGTTTCGCATCCACGGCAGTGATCAACTGGAACGGATCGCCGATTCTCACCAGCGTGGAGTCCGCCAGCCGGTTGAAAGCAAAAATCTCCGCTGCCAAGATCAAGAAGGTCGGCACCGCTTCCATCACGGTGACGAATCCGGCGCCGGGCGGCGGAACGTCCAATGTGGTTTATCTGCCCATCCGAACCGCCTTCTCCACGGTGGCTTTTGCGCTCCCTACTAGCTTTTCAAGTGCCGGAAATGCTGTAACCGTCGGCGATTTTAACAATGATGGCAAGCTTGACATTGCGCTAGGCGAAAGCTATCAGATCGAAATTCTCCTAGGCAATGGGGATGGCACTTTTCAAAGTCTCGCTCCCTTCTCAGCGCCTTTCGCGCCGTACTCATTGTTAGCTGCGGATTTTAATGGTGACGGGCGGCTTGATCTCGCAGTGTCCAATGGCTACACGATTTCCATCTTCCTCGGGAATGGCGACGGTACGTTCTCCCAGGGCGGCCAATTCACCTCAAGCGCCGGGGCTGGCTTTATGGCTGCCGGGGATTTCAACGGAGACGGCAAACTCGATCTGTACGCCGCAAGCCAATTCTTTATGCAGTTCATCATCTATCTGGGCAATGGCGACGGTACGTTCCAGGCGACGCAGCCTGTAACCATTCCCGGGACCGACACCGCTATTCCCGGAGTCGGGGACTTTAACGGCGATGGCATTCTCGACCTGGCACTCGGAAGTGGACTAGGAGGACCAGTCAACATCTTCTTGGGCAATGGGGACGGTAGCTTCCAATCGCCGGTTAGTTACCCTGCGGGCTACGGAGGCGTCTCCGTGACCGCCGCTGACATGAATGGGGACGGAAAGCTTGACCTCGCAACCTACAGTTGGGAAGGCGCGGCGATTCTCCTGGGCAAGGGGGATGGAACATTTACTTTGGCCGGCGAATGGGAAGCCTACTGGGGAGACGCGCACAACAAGGTCAACGTCGGAGACCTCAATGGCGATGGCAAGGCTGACATGGCAGTGATCTGGCCACAGATAGGTAACCTTGACCTGTTTCTCGGCAATGGCGACGGCACTTTCCAGAACCCGATTCAGTTTACGATCAACGCGCCGTATGGCAGCAGTTTGGGATTCAGTATGGGGGACTTCAACGGGGACGGGAGATTCGACCTGGTGCTCGCTGGCGGCACTTTATATTTGCAAACCTCGGTCACAGCATCGCCTGCGTCGGTCGATTTCGGCGACCAGACCCTCGGTACCAAGAGCGCGCAGGGGGTTACCCTCACCAACCTCAACTCCTCTGCAGTAAAAGTAGATTTCATCAGCATCGTTGGGATTGACTCTCAGGACTTCGTCGAAACCAACCACTGCAAGAGCTTGCCAGCCCTTGGTACTTGTGACGTAAAAGTCACCTTTGCTCCGCAGGCGATCGGGCTTCGAACCGCCGCTCTGAACATCGTTTACCAGGACAAGAGCAGCCCGCTGGCTGTGCCTCTGTCTGGAATCGGAATCACCACGACGGTCTCGCTAACCCCATCCAATTTGCGCTTTCCCGCGCAACTAGTTGGGACCACGAGTCCGGAGCAAGCCACAACCTTAGCAAATACGGGCACGCAGGCAGTTAGCATTTCATCCATCACGGTCAAAGCTCCGTTCACACAGACGAATGATTGTCCGGCCAGCCTGCCGGCAGGTTCTAACTGCGACATTCTCGTCCGATTCGCTCCGCACACGGAAGGTCCAGCGAAAGGTATTCTTTCCGTCGGCGATGATGCTACGGGAAGTCCGCAAAAAGTCTCGCTCTCGGGGGTTGGAACCGTGGTCACGTTTTCGCCTGAGGGTGTGAACTTCGGCGATCAGAAGGTCGGCACTTCAAGTCCTCCCGCTCCGGTCGAATTGTTCAACAAAGGAGGGACCACCCTTTCGATCACGCAGATCACAATAGGAGGAACAAACTCCGGAGATTTCGCGCAGAAGAACAACTGCGGGCAAAGTGTTCCAGCTCATGGTCACTGCACGATCACAGTCACGTTCAAACCCACGGCCACCGGGCAACGGTCGGCGTATGTTTCCGTCACCGACGACGGCGGAGGCAGCCCGCAGTCAGTACCACTGGCGGGCACGGGAACCTAGCGTCCGGAGTGAAGATTCGCTGAATAGATAGTCTGCGGAGAAATGCCGTAATCAGCGGCGGGGGCCTTGAAGGGGCGCCGTTTCAAGCGTCGCCTTACATCGTTTTAAGGGACGTGCGGCACGGCTGAAGCCGTGCCCTCCCACAATTCTCAAAGCCAGGAGTTTTTCCGCAAATCCCTCGCGGTCGTGCCCCTTCAATTCTCCAACGCTCGACGAATCGCCCGGCTCCCACTTCATCAGAACGAAAACTTGAGCGAGAACTGGATCAGCCGCGGTGTGCCGTTGGTTTGGGTGATCTCGCCAACTTGAGGACCAGCAGCAATGTTCGCAAATCCAGTTCCTAACGGATTCTGGAATGACGGATGGTTGAACAGATTAAAGACTTCGGTACGGAAACGCAGGTTCATCCGTTCGCCCAGCTTGAATGTTTTGGCGAGGGTGAAGTCGACGTTCACCTGGTCCGGGCCGTAGATGCAATTGCGCGGAGAGTCGCCATAGCCGGTGGCGCCGTCCGGAGAGAACGGAACAACCGGAGCAGATTGATACGCAAGCGGGTTGACCCAATTTGCGATCTTGGTTGCCATGCTCCCCGAATTCAAAGCGTTGCCGCAATTGAAGCCGGGAGCGAAATTGGCCGTAGCCACCGGAGCGCTGGCCAGTGTGTACGCGGTTGCACCATTCGAATCCATAATCGTGATGGGCGAACCCGATTGCGCGATAATCACGCTGGTGATTCCCCACCCACCCAACACGTAGCCCGCGGCATCGTGGCGCTCGGCCCAGAAGGGCAAGTCGTAGTTGAAGCTGGTGACAAAGCGCTGGCGGTGATCGAAGTCCGATAGTCCCCGCGAGGCTTCCCCGCTGTTCTGATCGTTGACGCGCGTAATAAAGGCCACGCTGGCGGTTGATACGTCGTCAATCGACTTCGCATACGTGTACGCACTTTGAAAGTACAGCCCTTTCGAGAATTTGTGCGAAACCGTAGCCTGCAAACCGCTGTAGGCGGAATCGGAGTTGGGATAGAAGGCCTCCAACAAGGCAGGATTCACGCCGGGATAGGGTGCCCGCGCCAGGGCGTTGGCGGTTGTATTTTCCGTGATCGTGTACGCGGTTCCGTTGGGCGCGGTCAATGTAATCGGGTTCGACGGGCTGGCCAGGGCTGGTTGGTCGGGATCAAAGGTGGAGCGCAGATGGCTGCCCTTGGTGCCCACGTATCCCAGCTCGGCGACCCAATTTCCGCCCAACTGACGTTGCACGGTAAAGTTCCACTGCTGCGTGGTGGGCACACTCCAGTTGAGGGGAACGGCAAGACCGAACAAGCCGTCGATGTTTCCCGAGTACACTGGAGAGCCTGTGGTGGGACCTCCGCCAAAACCCTGAAAAACGGAAGGCTGCGGTGCGTAGTTCCCGTTAATCGTACCCAGGGCTGGGAGCGGGTATAGTCCCGTCGTTGGACAGATCGATGTCGGCGCAATATTAAACAGACAGCCCATTCCCGCGCCGCCGCCGCTTACAGGCACGCTTGGGCCTCCCGACAAGGGAAAAAACGGAGCTGTAAACGACAAATTGTCTACGGCGCCGATATCTTCGCGAACGCTATAGATGCCATAGCCGCCACGAACCACGGTCTGATGTTTGCCACCGATGTCATAGGCAAAGCCGATGCGCGGCTCGGGAACTCTGGCGTACTCATTGCTCAAGGCGGCACTGTTCAGCGTCGCGGCGGCGCTGACGGTGGGAAAACCATATTGCTTCGCACAAGTCGGATACACGAATGGATTGCTGGTCGGCGGATTGGCATCCTCCAGCACTGCGTTGCCCAAATGGCAGAATTTATCGTAGGCCGCGCCCACCCACTCCGTGCGGATGCCCAGGTTCAGGGTCAAACTTGGCGCAACCCGCCAGTCATCCTGAATGAAACCGCCGTAGGCGGGAATGTGGTAATCGTGATTGGCGACGCCGCCGCCCGCTTCGCCAAGGAACGAATAGCCGTTCAGGAAGTTCTGGAAATCACTGATGCTCGGGGTGGCAGCATTCCCGTTCGAGAAGTAGAGGAGACCATTGTCCAGCACCGGCAAGTTGCGGCGAATCGAAGTGCGATCGACTTCAATCCCGAATCGCACCGAGTGGTGCCCGTGCGTCCAACTAAGCGTATCGAGGTAGACGAACGCGTCGGATAACGCCGATTGCAGTTGGTTGGGGAAGGGTCCGATCTGAAACGTGTTCAGCTGGAACCGGTACATATCCGGCGCGCCCACGGCGCTGATGCCCAAATCGGCCGGCGAAGTTCCGGGGACCGGAACGTTCTGCAGGGCGTCGCTGATCACGTTCAGGCCAAAGCGAAACTCATTGATCAGACTATTGCTGAAGGAATGGGTTTCCGCGATGCTGCCGAACCGTCCCCGCAACGGGACGCTGAGGGGGAAATTCAGGTTCGTAGAATAAGCAGGATAACCGGTCTGAACCTGTAAGTTATCGGCGCCGAACGGTTCGTAGGTCTGGGAATCCGACCAGAAGAAACGCCAGGAGAGGCGATCCTTGCCTTGGTTGAAATCGCGGTCCCAGTTCGCCGTGAACTGATCATCCCTGTACCTTCCAGGGTCGGTGAGCTTCAAGGGGCCGTAATTCACCGTCGAGCTGCACGTACCGGTGGCGGCGTTGAAAGCCTGCGTGACTCCGGGCGTTCCCGGAACAGTGGGAATGAGGTAACCTCCTCCTCCGCCAAACTGGTTGCCCGTAGCATTCAGCAACGCCAGCGAGACCGGATCGATCCCGGCGAGCGTAACCGCAGGACAGCCGGCAACCGCCGGACTACTGAAAACCGACGCCAGGTTTGCCGCCGAGCGATTCGTCGGCAGGATGGGAATCGATGTGTTGATATAAGTTCCCAGCGAATCGCCGCTGCGTTGGCGTGTTCCCTGGTAGTTCACGTAGAAGTATCCGAACTTGGCCTTCCGTCCGACCGGCCCGCCGAAGTCACCGCCGAAAATGTTTTGCTGCAACCGAAAGCGGCCAATGAAGTAGTCGTCGGCATCGAGCGAAGTGTTGCGGAAATACTCCCAAAGATCTCCGTGGAAGCTGGAAGTTCCGCCTTTCAATATGGCGTTGATGTTGCCGCCACCGTTCCGGCCCTGCGAAGCATCATAGAGGCTGGTGCCGACTTTGAATTCCTGAATGTCGTCGGGGTTGGGAACCGGCGTGTAGGTGAGTTCGCCAAACGAATAGTCAGAGGCGGAAACTCCCTCGATCAAATAGTTGTTGTTATCTTCTCTTCCACCGTTGACGTCGATACGCACATCGCCGCGGCCCAGCGCGGCGGCATTATTCAAGTTCGAAGAGGCGCCCGCGGAGAGCGAAAGCAACTGTTGAAAATTCCTCGTCGCCAGAGGCAGGCTTGTAATTGTAGCGTTGCTCAGCGACTGCCCGGTGGTAGCGTCGGTGGTGTTCACTGGGGAGACTTCTGACTGAACTTCCACTACCTCGGCGACCGACGTCACCTTCAGCGACGCCGTCATGCGCGTGGTTTCCGTGATGTTTACAACCACGCCTGGATACTTAGTGGTCGCAAATCCGGCGGCGCTAACTTCCACCAGATAGCTCCCTACGGGCAAAAGCGTAGCCGTGAATATTCCGGAGGAATCCGTCACCAAATGGCGCGCCAACTGCCCCGTCGCCTGGCTCACAATATCGACTTTGGCCCCAGAAACTACGGCCCCGGTTGCATCTTGCACCGTGCCGGTAATCGCTCCCGTTGCGCCGCCCTGTGCGAATGCCCACCCAGTGAAGCAGGCAATCAACACGCCCACAGCCATCGTCTTTCGGATGCTGAACATGTGAGTCACCTCCCGCAAATTGTTGTGAGGCGGCCAGTATAGTCCCGCCGGTCAACGGTCGGCGATCAAATTTTTTGCTTTGCGGGATCAGCCAAAGCACCGCCAGATCGAGGAGCCGGCATCACCGCCGCAATCCTTGCCTGTCGCAGCGTGTACAATTCAAAGCTCCGCAATGAACGACCATTCTCGACGCAAGCTCATCATTGCTATCGACGGACCCGCCGGCGTGGGCAAGAGCACCATCGCCTCGCGTCTGGCCCGCAAGCTCGGCTATGCCAACCTCGAAAGCGGAGCCATGTACCGAGCCCTGGCGCTGAAGGCCATCGAATGGGATATTTCCTTCGACGACGAAGCCGCGCTCACCAAGCTGGCGCATGATTCGCGCATCCAATTGGAGCCAACTTCGACCGGTACCCGGGTTTTGCTCGATGGAAAAGATGTAACCCAGCGGGTGCGGGAGACCGATGTTACCGCCGGAGCCTCGCGCGTTTCCGTTCATCCTAAAGTGCGCGAGTGGATGGTCGCCCGCCAGCAGGAACTGGGCGCGGGCGGCGGAGTGGTGATGGAAGGCCGCGACATCGGAACCAAAGTTTTTCCCAACGCAGACGTAAAAATCTTTCTCGACGCCGATCCGGTAGTCCGCGAGCAACGCCGCCTGCAGCAACAAAATCTGCGCGGAGGCGCCGCCGAAACCACCGCCGCCGAACTCCGCGAACGTGATCGCCGCGACCGCACCCGCGCAGCCTCACCCCTGGCGCCGGCGAAGGACGCCGCGATCATCGACTCCACAAGCTTGTCCGAAGACGAAGTCCTGCACCGCGTAGAAGAGTTAGTGCAGCAGAAAATGTAGATTCCTAAATAATGGAGCGACGGGTGTCCCCTGCCCGTCAAGTGTCACTTCGCTTTTACGTTTGTCATTCCGAGCGCAGCGAGGAATCTGCTGCCCTCGCGGCGCGCAAAACCCTGGACGCACTTTACTCTGAAGGAAGAGAGTGCAGAGTTTTTCATCTTTTTTTTACACTCCAGTCGTTGACTTCCGCACCCCGCCGACGGATAATCCTCGCGCGAGTGGGAGGATTTTTCATGAAGCACTCTCTCCGGCCCCGCAAGACTGCTACCCTTCCCAAGTCAATCCAACGGCAACTCAACATGTATGCTCTTGCAGCCAGCGCGGCAGGAGTTGGAATGCTCGCCTTATCCCTGCCCGCTGAAGCCGCGATCGTTTACACGCCAGCCCACCACAAAATTACCCATGGTGGCAGTTTCAAACTCGATCTCAACCATGACGGCATCACCGATTTCACATTAATCAACACCTTCTCAACCACCACTTCTACTTTTCGCTCCAATCTCTCCGCGAGGCCCGCGGCAGGCAACGGCGCCGAAGGTTGGACGGGCTTCCGTCCCTACGCCTCTGCCCTCAAGCTTGGCGGTGGGATCGGCCCGGCAGCACTACTTCCCCGGAAAACAGATGGCTTCCGTCAACGTCGGCCCGGCAGCGCTTACTACGTGGGTAGCTGGGTGAATACGAAGAACCGTTATCTGGGGCTGCGCTTCAAAATTAAAGGAAAAACCCATTACGGATGGGCCCGGCTTAGTGTTCAAGTGCAGAATCATACCGTTGTTGGTATTTTGACCGGCTATGCGTATGAAACCATACCGGGAAAACCGATCAAAGCTGGCCAGACTAAAGAGGAAGACGCTGCAACCATTCAACCTGCGAGTCTTGGTCATTTGGCGCGAGGCTCGAGCGCGCTATCGGCATGGCGCGGCAAAGAACGTCTGGAAGCATATCGGCGCAAAAATTAGGCCGCGTGAAGTGTTGCCATCGCGTTCATGCTCCCAGTTTAAGAGGTGCTTTATGCAATCCGAACAACAATTAACCATCTGGGCTCGCCAACTGGCCATCCTTTCGCTTCTTCTGATATTGGCTCCTGCAGGCTGGGCCGGGAGCAAATACAAAGTCCTGTACAACTTCAAAGGCGGAAACGACGGAATTGATCCGCACGGCAACCTGGTCTTTGACGCGGCGGGAAATCTTTACGGTACGACTGCCCAAGGCGGCGGCACCAGCGCCTGCCACGGCCAGTACCAGGGTTGCGGCATCGTCTTCCAATTGGAACCCCAGTCCAGCGGAGACTGGAAAGAGAACGTGCTCTACAGCTTTACCAACGGATCGACCGGAGGCGTCGGCCTGGAGGGCAACCTCGTTCTCGATGCGGCGGGAAATGTTTATGGGACAGCGTATTGGGGTGGCAGCGATTTTGAGGGAACGGTATTCGAATTGTCGCCCGGCTCCAACGGCTGGACCGAGAAGGACATCTACGCCTTCTGCCCGTCAGGATGTGGCGACGGAGGGTCACCTGCCTCGGGCGTGATCTTCGATGATGCCGGCAATCTTTACGGAACTGCAACTGCTGGCGGCACAGACGGCGGCGGTGTGATTTTCAAATTGGTTCCGAGCAATGGAACCTGGACCGAGAGCGTGCTTTACAGCTTCTGTCCCTACAACACCTGTGGCGGTGGATGGTATCCCTGGGGATTAACCAGAACTGCGAACGGCGACGTCTACAGTACGACCACCTACGGCGGCAATTTTGTCTGGCCGTGCGTCCCCGGCGATGGCTGCGGGGCCGTCTTCAAGTTCGATCCCAAATCCGGCGACTACACCGCCTTGCATCGCTTTGATGGACGCGACGGCGCCTTCCCCAATTCTGCCGTGGTCCTGGACAATCAGGGCAACGTCTACGGTTCAACCAGGAACGACGGCGCTTTTGGATGCGGCACGGTGTTCCAGCTATCGCCCAAGAGCGAAGGCGGCTGGACGTATAACGTGGGGTACAATCTCCGCACCACCGCGACCGCGGGCTCGCTGGCGATCGACCCGGCAGGCAATCTCTATGTCGCCAGTTCCGGAATCGCAGGCGGGACTTGTCAGGATCAACCCAATGGCAAAATATTCAAGCTGACGCCGAAGGCGCAAGGCCACTGGGAATACACCGGCATCCATACATTCGGCAACGGGGCCCAGCCGGGCAGCGGCCTGATCTTTGACAAGCAGGGCAATCTCTACGGAACCGCCGCTACCGGAGGAACCCACGGGTACGGATTCGTATTCGAGGTTACTCCGTGAAGTAAAGTGGCCGCCGACCCTACGAAAGGCATGACTTCCCGAAACTAGCGCCGGTCGCTGGTCGAGCCACAATTCCTTTCGAGCACCCCCGCAGTTCCCACCTCGGGACAAATCCAAAAGAAAGACCCCCTCGTCACAGACGTCCGAACCCACGCGGTGCTATAAGAAACTGTCTCCCGTCGAGGCTGGACTCACCTTCGTCCTTATTGATTGCAGGTGATGTCCCATGCCGCGCACTTTTTATCGTGCTTTGCTCATCTTCTTATTACTCGCCATTCCTGCGTCCGCGCAGGACACCGGCGCGATTCGCGGCACCGTCAGCGATTCCACCGGCCGCCGCATTGTCGACGCATCGATCGCTCTCGTCGATTCCGCTCAGGGTTTTCAGTATTTCGTCACCAGCGATGCCGAGGGAAAATTCGTATTCGAATTCCTGCCGCCCGGCGATTACCTGGCACGTGCTGTCGCCCCAGACATGTCTCCGCAAATCACTCCTGCGCTGCACGTAAACGCGGGCGGCACCACTCAACTCGACTTCACGTTGCAGGTCGGCGGAGCCAAAGAAATGGTCACGGTTTCCGGCGACCCTCCGCTGGTCGAAACCCAATCCAACGCCGTCTCCTCCGTGGTCGATAAACGCGCCATTGAAGAATTGCCGCTCGACGGACGCCGCTTCACCGACCTCGCCCTGCTCACGCCCGGAGTGACGCAAGATCCGCGCGGGCTGACTTCCGGTTCGAACGGCGACTTGGCCTTCGGCGGCATTCGCGGATATCAGTCCAGCTACCTCGTCGACGGCGCTGACAACAACAACGCGTTCTTCGCCCAGGCCCGCGGCCGCTACCGCGCTCCTTACCAGTTCTCCGAAGAGGTTGTCGAAGAGTTCCGAGTTTCATCGAACACTTACGGCGCGGACCTGGGACGAGCCGGCGGCGCGGTTATTAACGTGATCACGAAATCCGGCTCGAATCAGCTTCACGGGACTGACTTTTATTTCATTCGAGACAGCGCATTCGGCGCGACCCAGCCCGACCTCGATTTCAAACCGCACTCGCAGCAACAGCAATTCGGATTCACCCTCGGCGGTCCGCTGCATCGCAACCGCATCTTCTTTTATGGCGGACTCGATCAGCACATCTTTCACGTGCCTGCGGTCGTCCGCTTTCTGGATGGCAGCGCGCAGGTTGTCCCGCAAGCCGGCCAGGAGCCATTGCACGCCGGCGACTACGAACCCAGCGATCAGGCAATCGTGTTCGCCGCCGCCGCCCAGCTGTCCACGCTCGCCGGTCAGTTCCCGTCCACCATGACCGGCAACGCCGGCTTCTTCAAGTTGGACTTCACGCTCACCCCGCATGAATCCCTTTCCACGCGCCTCAGCACCTCTCGCTACTCCGGGCTGAACAATGTTTTTCTCGATCCCTCCAGCCCGCTCACCACCAACGCCATCAGCGAAAACGGGCAGGAACAGGTAAACACTGAAACCGGATCGGCCGCCCTGACCAGCACCCTTTCCTGGCGGCTGATCAACCATTTGCGCGCCCAATTTTCCCGAGACCTGCAGCAATCCAGCACCAATGCGACTATCCCTCTGACCGTAGTCCGCAGCATCATCGATGGCTTCGGACGATCCAATATTCTGCCGCGCCAAACTCGCGAGCATCGCCTCCAGCTCGCCGACACCATCAGCCTGGAAGGCAAACGGAATTCCTGGAAGCTCGGCGGCGACGCCCTGCTCACCTGGATCTACAACTATTTTCCCGACGCAGTCCGGCGGAGAATACATTTTCGATCAGATTAAAGTCGACCCATTTACCTTCGAACCTCAGGAAGCAGGCTTGCAGCTCACGCCGCTGCGCGCCTACGCGCACGACGTCCCGAAGTACTACATTCAGAATTTCGGCAACCAGTCCAGCCATCCCGACACCAATGAATATTCCGGCTTCCTTGCAGGACACGATTCGCGCCACCAGTCACCTCGCCATCAGCATCGGAGCGCGTTACGACCTGCAGACCTTCACCAAGAAAGGATTGCTGACCAATCCGCTGTGGCCGGATTCCGGCAAGATTCCGTACAACCCGAACAACTACGCGCCGCGCGTCGGCCTGGCATATTCGCTCGGCGACGAGCACCCGCTGGTAGTGCGCGCCGGATACGGCTGGTTCTACACTCGCATCCCGCAGATTTACACTTCGACCGTCGCCACCGACAACGGATACAACTCCGCCAATCTGTTCCTGGAAAATTCCAACTACTACGATCATCAGATCTTCCCGCAATATCCCAACCCGCTGGTGAACTGCCCGCTCAACGCGACTTCCTGCACCTTGCCATCGAGCCTGGAGCAATATGCGCAAGCCGGAGTTTCCGCGTTCTCGCCCAACTTCAAAACGCCGAAAGTCGAGCAAGCCAGCCTCGGCCTCGAGCGAGAGGTGGCCCACCGTTTAGCCGTCGGCGTTTCTTACATGTATGTGCATGGAGTCGACCTCATCCGCGCCCGCGACGTAAACCTGCCTCCGCCGATCAACGTCCAGTACCCGGTTTACGACAGCACGGGCACCAACTTTCTCGGCACGTACTACGACGTGCAATCGTTTTCCACTTGGCAGCTGACTTCCTCTTTCACCTGCCCGTATCCGCCCTGCATCAATCCCCTCGCCCGTCCCATCCCGCAACTCGGCGCGATTGACGTTTTCGAGAGCGCCGCATCCAGCGTCTACAACGGCATGACTGTCTCGATCCACCGCCAGATGACAACGGGGATCTACTTCCGCGTCGCTTACACTTTCGCCAAAGCAATCGACGACGGCCAGGACGCGTTAGTTGCCGGCGTCCCCGCCGTGGTGCAGAATTCCTATAACACCGCCGCCGAACGGGGACTAAGCGTCACCGACCAGCGTCAACGCCTCATGTTCGCCTGGATCGCCGATCCCAAACCTTTCGGCCGCGAACAGCCTGTGATGGAGAAAATATTCAACGACTGGAAACTTGCCGGAGTCCTCACCTACGGCAGCGGACGCCCTGAAAACGTTATGGTCTCGGGCGATCCCAATCAAGACGGCAATGACACCAACGACCGCCTTCCAGGCGTGGGCCGCGATTCTTTCATCGGACCCGATTACGCGACCACCGACCTGCGTTTGACTCGCCGCTTGTTTATGCGCGAGCGCCTGAAGCTGGACTTGATTCTGGAATCCTTCAACCTGCTCAATCGCGACAACAAGCGCGTTCTGATCACGGAAGATGGCCTGGAAACCGATACCGCCTACTTTGAAAAGATCAGCAACGAAATCGGAGTCAATTACTATCCCGGCCACTTCCAGATTCCGAGCAACCCGCTGCAACCCACTAGCTCGTTTTCTCCGAGGCAAGTGCAACTAGCCCTGAAGATGACCTTCTAAGAGCCCGCGTCATAACTTTAGTAACGCCGAAAGTGATATTGATCACACGGCTGTGTGTCAGTGACGATCACAATACGATAGCCTCCCTTTTGTTTGCAGTTAGTTATGTCCAAGCAGTACTCACCGATACGAGTACGCCACTGGGCGGTTATCGCGGGCATTCTTCCGGGCGAAAGCGAGCGCAGGATAATCATGACAGAAGGCGTATGACGTAAAGGAGTGTATTTGATTATGGCAAACGGACTTGCGCTCTTGGTGTCCGCTGATCCGGTGACCATTCAGCAGTTCAGCCTCGCCCTGCACGAACTATCGATTTCGTCGGATGTGTGTCGAGAACTACCTGCAGCGGTTGGTCGCCTGAACGGCCAAAAATTCGATGCCGTGATCGTTGATCTCCAGCTCGGAGAACAGTCCGGGCTGATCTTGGACGAGGTGCATCTCTCTCCGGCAAACCGCACCGCGGTGACGTTTGCGATCAGTGGCAGTCATGCCGAGGGTGCAGTCTTCCGCAAGCGGTCCGAGTTTGTCTTCGAGCGGCCGCTTTCGGCAAAGTCAATCCGCAGCACACTCAAGCCCGCATACGGCCTGATACTCAGAGAACGACGGCGCTATTTCCGCTGCCCCGTCTCCATCCCCGTGCTCCTCCTAAGGCAGGCCCAGCCGGAAGTTCACTGCGACAGTGTGAACGTCAGCGAAGGAGGTATGGCCCTCAGCACCTCCGTCTCGCCTAACCCCGGAGAAAAGATACAGGTTCAGTTCACTTTGCCGGATCACGAAGCGTCATTCCTAACGGAATCAGATATCTGCTGGGGCAAGCCGGGCCAGCTCGGAATTCGCTTCCTCGATCTTTCCCGGGAGCACAAATCCGTGCTGCAGACCTGGCTCTCGCAAAAGCTGGAAGACACACTTCCAGAATCCGTTGCTGGAAAATTCCGCAAAGTCGAAGACCAGCCCCGATCACCCTCAGAGGATAAAGAGCCAGAGCAGAATTAGCGCGCGCGAGGGCGCCATCCAAGCCGAGGACGGGTAGTGGTGCAGTTTGTCATCCTGAACCAGCGTTCTTTGCGCAGTGAAGGATCTGGGCGAGCCGCGCGATGTGTCGCGTTCTTTGCGACACAATAACCACGCATTTGGCTCGCTTCCCTATCAAACTGCACCAGGACCCGAGGACACTCTGGACCGTCCAAATTGCGACAAAAGGCGTTTTGCCGGAAATCTTGTCAAGCCCCCCAAACCACCTTTTTCCCGCTAAGTCCCTGATTCAGCAAGGAAAATAAAGTTCAAAACCATGTCCTATTTACCCCTTCGAATCTGCTAGTCTGGAAGTAGAGATGAAATAGGCGCAAGCTTTCCCGCTTGCGCCTTTTCTTTTGCTCAAGCCACCAGTTTCCCCGGACCAATGAAAAAAAAGGCCGCTCCACCCGGACGCACACCCGCGTCCCGGGAGAGCCGCGCCCAAAAGGCCGCCCGAGCCCGCGGCCTGGCCATCACCCGCCGAGGCGATCTCGGCGAAGTAGCCTTTGTCCACAAAGCCATGAGCCTCGGCTACGTCGTCGGCAAGCCCTACGGACAAATGCATCGCTACGACTTCATGGTCGAAGGCGGGAACAAACTCTGGCGTGTGCAGGTAAAAACCAGCACCTGCATGCGCGACGGACGCTACCAGCTCTGCGTCCAACGCATCACCCACCGCCGCACCGTCGCCTACAAGAAATCCGAATTAGATTTCGTGGTGGCCTACCTGATGCCCATAAAAGTCTGGTACATCCTGCCAGTAAGCGTGGTCGCGGGACGCAGAAGCCTTCTGCTCCCTCCCCCAGGATTCCGCCGCAAGAACCCATGGGCCCAATACCTGGAAGCCTGGCACCTCCTCGGCCAACCAGATGGCCCGGTACTCTGACCAGGCAAGTGTGGCGCGGGGCGCCCGCGGCCCCGGCCGTTGAGGCTACTCTTCCCGAGTTGAGTCGGTGGACGACACGCGTGCGAATCCTCGATTCGTATCAGGGCACAGCTCCGCAGCCGTGCCAGGAATGCTCGATTCGTATCAGGGCATGGCTTCAGCCATGCCACCACAACTCCGATCTCGATTGAGGCCCCGCAGGGCATTGCAAAGGGCACAGCTTCGCGGCTGTGCGAGGAATCCTCGATTCGTATCAGGGCATGGCTTCAGCCATGCCACCACGACTCCGATCTCGATTCAGGCCCCGCAGGGCAATGCGAAGGGCACAGCTTCGCGGCTGTGCGAGGAATGCTCAATTCGTATCAGGGCATGGCTTCGCGGCTGTGCGAGGAATCCTCGATTCGTATCAGGGCATGGCTTCAGCCATGCCACCACGACTCCGATCTCGATTGAGGCCCCGCAGGGCATTGCGAAGGGCACAGCTTCGCGGCTGTGCGAGGAATCCTCGATTCGTATCAGGGCATGGCTTCAGCCATGCCACCACCCCTCCGATCTTGATTCACGCCCCGCAGGGGACCATTAGACCCAGCCGCGAAGCGGCGAAAGAATACAGCCCACGGCGCAAGCCGTGGGAAGGTAAGGACTCCCACCGAAGGATCTCTGCACTACAGCGTCCACCATGAATGCCGGCGGATCGCGGTCTGCTAATCGATCGCTTGATCGAGAGCCTCGACGACGGCCCCGCGAAGAAGGAGTCGAAGAAGCTTGAGATTCTAGGCTCGTCACCTGCGAAGATCAGCGACGAAGATATTCCGTTTTAAAAAACAACACGTGAACCGTCTCGGGTTCAAAACGGAATGTCCTCGTCATCGATCGGCGGTGATTTTCTTATGCTTAAAATGAATCGTTCCTGATTCTCAAGCAACCATTCAATCCCCGCCTCCGTCAACACGCAAATGGTGTAAGTGTTTCCATAGTCATTTGGTTCCGATTGATCGAACTCAATCATTCCCTTTTTTCTCAGACTTTCAAGACTCAGACCAATCGCGATGTCTGTGTAACCCGCTTTGCGCATGCCTTGCCGAACATCGTGCGGCGATATCGCAGCATCAGGTGTCAGTCGATTCTCCATGATCGAAATCAAAGCAGCGACTTCGTAGGAAGACAGGCCCTCGGTCTTCTTGACAGGCGAGAGAGACGCAATGGTCTGCAACTCTTCAGTTTTCCTCATTTGAGCCTTCAGCCGCGCCGTGATTTCATCGCCCATCTTTTTGAAGTCACTTGGCGAGTCCGGCGAGTAGAAGATTATTTGACGATGTCGAATGTCAAAAGGTGGTCTGTTGGTCGTGGATTAGCACAAACCATTACGACGGGCTTGTCGCTAGCGATGGCGAACCCAACCTCGTACCAAATATTCGGATTGTTGTTTGTAATGTCAGCGAGGCAAATCTCCGAATTTCGGATTCCAGTTTCAATATCATCAATGAGCACTGTCGTGCCTGGGTCTTCGTCTACGCGGTAGTGTTCGAGGTCAGCATTCTTGATTGCTGGAATTAAAACGTCTCGATACCGCTTGTCAAAGGGGCCACCTTTATCAAAAGGTTGAATTACAAAGCACCGGGCCACCACGTCACCTGCCTTTTTCCGGGAGAAGGTAAAGCGTAGAATCGCGGACGAACCTTGTCAATCCTCCTAGCCTCCTAGCCTGGGCGCGCGGAAGAATGGCTGCCAAGCGCCGCCCTTGCGAGAAAGGCAGAAAGCTGGCTTCCGACCGGGATATAATTCATTTCATGATGCAGGAAGGCCAAGAATTGCTCAAGAAAGCCCTTGCCCTACCGGAGAAGGAGCGCGCGGACCTCGCCAGCACTCTAATCGAGAGCCTGGATCAAACTGTCGACGAGGATGCGGAAGCCGCTTGGCAAGAAGAGATTCTCCGCCGCCTCGAAGAAGTTCGATCGGGAAAAGCGAAAACGACTTCCTGGGACGACGTCCGCCAGAAAGGGCGCGCCCTACTGAATGGCAAGTAAGCCGCTTGAATTTCATCGTGAAGCGGAAGAGGAATATTTGTCGGCTCTCGCGTGGTATCAGGAACGAAGTCCGACCGCGGCAATCAACTTCGAGAGTGCATTTGATCGAGCGATAAAAGCAATCAGCGAAGCTCCCCATCGCTGGCCGGTCTACCTCGCTGGCTGCAGAAGATATGCCCTCCATCAATTCCCGTTCGTTATTGTGTACTCGACGCTCGGCTCTCACACGGTTGTTCTAGCCGTCGCCCACGGTCACCGGCGTCCGGGCTACTGGATGAACCGCATCTGACCAGTTACTAAAGTCCCAAAATGGCACAGAAAAATACCCTCCGGCGTTTGACGCTGCTCTCCTTTACTCTTTACACTCAGACTGTACGCCGGTGGCTTGGGGGCTGACCGAATTGGTACGACTCCGATCCACGGGCTGACACCGAAAGGCAAACGTGAGCCCCACCGAAACCAGCAGCACGACCAAACGGGAGATCCAGGTGGAGATCCCGGCGGACGAAGTCGCCCGCGAAACCGAGACCCTGATCCAGAAATACCAGAAACTTGCCCGCATCCCTGGTTTCCGTACTGGCCACGCCCCCGCCTCCATTATTAAGCAGCGCTTCTCCGAAGGCATCAAGAGCGATGTGGTCGATGCGCTGGTCCCGCGATTTTTCCGCAAGGAAGCCGAAAAACTTGGCCTCACGCCAGTATCGCAACCTCAAGTGACCGATCTGCACCTGCACGACGGTGAGCCTCTGCGCTTCAAAGCCAGCTTCGAAGTCATGCCGACGATCCGTGTCGAAGACTATAAAGAGCTGCGCGCCGACAAGCCGGATACTTCAGTGACCGATGAAGAAGTCGAGCAGTCGCTGAAAAACTTGCAGGAACAACGCGCTGCGTTTACCACAATCGAAGGAAGCCCATTGGGAGACGGCGACTTTGCCCAGGTTTCCCTCGACGGAAAACCGAAGGATGCTGAAGCTGCGGCAAGCCCAGCAGCGCCCGGCCCGACGGGATCAAACCCGGTTCACATGGATGACATCCTGGTCGAAATCGGCGGCCAAGGCACGATGCCCGAATTCACCGAGAATTTGCGCGGCGCCTCCGCCGGAGACGAACGCACATTCGACGTCCATTATCCGCAGGACTTCTCCGATCAGCGGCTCGCCGGCAAAACTTTTACTTACACAGTGCAGGTAAAAGCCGTCAAGCAAAAATCCTTGCCCGAATTGAATGACCAGTTCGCAAAAGATTTAGGAGAGTTTGCCGACCTTGCGGACGTACGAAAACGCATCCGCGAAGGCATGGAAGCCGACAAGAAACACACCGCCGAACGCGAAGCTAAAGACAAACTAGTAGCGGAACTGGTAAAGCGCAACGATTTCGAAGTACCCGAAGCATTGGTCGAACACCAGATCGATATTCGTCTCGACCGCGGATTACGCGCCCTCGCCGCTCAGGGCATGAAAACTGAAGACATGAAGAAAATGGATCTCAACCGCCTGCGCGCCGGTCAACGAGATCAGGCCGTGCAAGAAGTGAAAGCAGCATTGTTGCTCGAAAAAATCGCCGAGGAGGAAAAGCTCGAGGTCAGTGATGCGGAAATCGATCGCGAAGTCGAAGCTCTGGCTGAGCAGTCGAAACAAACTCCGGAAGCCATCCGGTCGCGTTTGACACGCGATGGGGCGCTGGATAGAATCCGGAATAGAATCCGCAACGAAAAGACCCTCGACTTTCTGTATCATCAGTCCGCGTAAGCCGCTTCCGATCCCCCAAGAAGCCTAAACTGCAGGGAACAGAAGTGTGAAAGGCAAAGGTGACCAGTGCTCGTGCCCATGGTGATTGAGCAGACCGGGAGGGGGGAGCGGGCTTATGACATTTACTCGCGCCTTCTGCGGGATAATATTATTTTCATCGGGACACCGATTGACGACAACATCGCCAATCTGGTGATCGCGCAAATGCTGTTTCTGGCGCAGGAAGATCCGGAGAAAGACATTCAGTTATACGTGAACTCGCCGGGCGGTTCGATTACGGCGGGCATGGCGATCTACGACACCATGCAGTACGTGAAGAACGACGTCACGACGATCTGCATTGGCCAGGCGGCTTCGATGGCTGCGCTTTTGCTTGCGGCCGGAGAAAATAAGAAACGGCTGGCTTTGCCGAATTCGCGCATTTTGATCCATCAGCCTTCGATGGGCGGTCTTTCGGGTCAGGCCACGGATATTGATATTCACGCCCGCGAAATCCTGCGTATGCGCGAGATTACAAACCAGTTACTGGCAAAGCATACGGGGCAAAAGCTGGAAAAGGTGGAGAAGGACGTGGAGCGCGACTTCATTATGAACGCGCAGCAGGCTAAGGAATATGGAATCATAGACGATATCATCTATAAGACCCGATGAAGGGTATGATCGGCATTCGCCGATCGTATTGGGGAAGGAACAGGCGCGATAGGATTTAACAATGAGGGTCGTTCCCTCAGGGGCTAAAGCCCGGCAGTTATGCGGTTCATAGCAGCCCGGCTGAAGCCGGGCCCCTTCAAAGAAACACGTATGGAGCGCACTCTAAGGAGTTAAGCCGAGTGAAAAACAGAACAGGCACTGAGGAAATTCTACGCTGTTCGTTCTGCCACAAGTCGCAGGACGCAGTAGCCAAGCTCATTTCATCCCCGAGCGACTATCCCAGGGCCTACATTTGCGACGAGTGTGTGGCGGTCTGCAATTCGATCCTGGAAGATGATCGCGCTGCGACTCCGCCAGCGGCAACGCCCAACACGCTGCCCAAGCCGCAAGAAGTCAAAACCTTTCTCGATGAGTACGTAATCGGCCAGGAGCAGACCAAGAAAAAACTGGCCGTCGCGGTCTACAACCACTACAAGCGCATCTACATGAACCGTCAGCGAACCAGCGACGGCATCGAATTGACCAAGTCCAACATCATGCTCATCGGTCCTACGGGGACGGGCAAAACACTCTTGGCGCAAACTCTGGCCCGCATGCTGGATGTGCCCTTCGCCATCGTCGATGCGACCACCTTGACCGAGGCTGGGTACGTGGGCGAGGACGTGGAAAACATCATCCTCAAACTTCTGCAAGCGGCGGATGGGGATGTGGGTCGGGCGCAGACCGGCATCATCTATATCGATGAAGTCGACAAGATCGGACGCAAGGATGAGAACCCATCCATCACTCGCGATGTTTCCGGCGAAGGCGTGCAGCAGGCGCTGCTGAAGATTCTCGAGGGGACGATTGCCAATGTTCCACCGCAAGGTGGGCGCAAACATCCTCATCAGGAATTCACGCCCGTGGATACCACCAACATTCTGTTTATCTGCGGCGGCGCGTTTGTTGGCCTGGAAAAGATTATCGGGCGACGGGCAGGCAAGAAATCGCTTGGCTTCAAGCTCGGAGAAGAGACGGACGTGGAAGAGCCGGCGGTGGCGCGCAAGCGTAATTTTGAGATGCTCAGCGACGTTCAGCCCGAGGACTTGATCAAGTTCGGGCTGATTCCCGAATTCGTCGGACGCCTGCCGGTGGTTGGCGTACTGGAAGACCTGGACGAGTTCGCTTTGATTGAGATCCTGACTCGGCCCAAGAACGCTATCGTCAAGCAATATCAGAGGTTATTTGAGTTTGAGAATGTTCGGTTGAAGTTCAGCGAAGACGCTCTGCGGGCGGTTTCACGCCAGGCCATGGCTCGTAAAGTAGGGGCGCGCGGTTTGCGCATGATTTTGGAAGAACTGATGCTCGATTTGATGTACCATTTGCCCAGTCAGAAGAAAGTAAAGGAATTCGAAGTGACGCAGCAGATGGTGGAGAAGCATACGGCGTCGTTCGCGATGATGGAAAAGGCAGGATAAAGTTAAGGGCGTCAGGCTTCGGGCTTCAGGCGTCAAAACCTGGAACCCGAAGCCTGCAGCCTAAAGCCGATTTCGGGAGAATCAGTGACCACACCCAAGGAAAAATTCGAGACTAAAAAGTTGCCCATGATGCCCATCCGGGATGTGGTCATCTTTCCCTACATGATGACGCCGTTCGTGGTAGGACGGGAGTCGAGCGTGCACGCGCTGGAAGAAGCGCTGGCCGCGGACAAGAAGATTTTTCTGGCCACGCAGCACGACGCCAGCATCGACGAACCCAAGCCCAATGAGATTTATCAGGTGGGCACAGTCGTCAATATCGTGCAGAGTCTCAAGCTGCCGGACGGCAATATTAAGGTTCTGGTAGAAGGCATTGAGCGCGGCAAGATTCTGCAGGTCACCGAGACCGAGGGGTTCATGCAGGCTTCGGTTCGGCTGGCGCGCTACGCCACCGAAACCAATCCGCAGATCGAAGCCGGGATGCAGCGGGTGACCGGCCTGTTCGAGCAGTATGTGAAGCTTTGCCAGTCGCTGAACTACGAAACCATGATCGCGGCAGTGCGCATGGAAGATCCGGCGAAGCTCACCGATACCATCGCCGCCAATCTGCAACTTTCCATCGAAGAGAAGCAGGAACTGCTGGAGATTTTCGATCCCGCTGAGCGGTTGAGCCGCATTGGCGACGTGCTCGACATCGAAATCGAAAAATTGAATATGGATCGCACCATCCAGTCGCGGGTGAAGCGGCAGATGGAGCGGGCGCAAAAAGAGTATTACCTCAACGAGAAGATCAAAGCGATTCAGAAGGAACTGGGGCGCGGCGAAAAGAGCGAATTCGACGAACTGAAGAAGAAGATCGACGCTGCAGGGATGCCGAAAGACGTGCGGGACAAGGCGATCCAGGAATTGAAGAAACTGGAAGCCATGCCGCCGATGTCGGCCGAGTCTACGGTGTCTCGCAATTATCTGGATTGGCTGCTGGCGGTGCCGTGGAAAAAGCGGTCGAAGGAAATTCGCAATATCAGCCGCGCGGAGAAAGTTCTCAACGAAGATCATTATGGACTCGAGAAAATCAAGGAGCGCATTCTTGAATTCCTCGCCGTCCGCCAATTGGTGAAGAATCCGAAAGGCTCCATTCTTTGTTTCGTCGGCCCCCCTGGAGTTGGCAAGACTTCGCTAGGAATGTCGATTGCTAAGGCGACCGGCCGAAAGTTCGTTCGCATGTCGCTGGGCGGAGTTCGCGACGAAGCCGAAATCCGCGGCCATCGTCGGACCTACATCGGCGCATTGCCAGGACAGATCATCCAGATGATGAAAAAGGCCGGGACAAAAAATCCGGTGTTCATGCTGGACGAAGTCGACAAAATGTCGATGGATTTTCGCGGCGACCCGTCGGCCGCGCTGCTCGAAGTGCTCGATCCCGAACAGAATTTCATGTTCGTGGATCATTACCTCGATGTCGAGTACGACCTCTCGCAGGTATTTTTCATTGCGACCGCGAACGTCATCCATACCATTCCACCCGCGTTGCAAGACCGTATGGAAGTGCTGCGGCTGCATGGCTACACCGAACAGGAGAAAGTTGAGATCGCCAAGCAGTTCCTGGTGAAGAAGCAGATGCAGCAGGCCGGTCTCACGGACAAGAACATCAAGTTTTCTGACGAAGCCATAGCCGGGTTGATTCGGTCTTACACTCGCGAGGCTGGGGTTCGCAATCTGGAGCGCGAAATCGGAAACATTTGCCGCAAGATCGCGCGCAAGGTGGTCAAGGAAGGCGCCGAATACAACATCGCGATCGCTCAGGATAACGTGAACGATTATCTGGGCGTGATCAAGTTCCGCGATACCCTGGCGCACGAACGCAGCGAAGTGGGACTGGTAACCGGTCTCGCCTGGACCGAAGTCGGCGGCTCGATCCTGAGCACGGAAGCGACGGTGGTGGATGGCAAGGGCAAGCTCACGCTGACCGGCAAGCTGGGTGATGTCATGCAAGAATCAGCCCAGGCGGCGATGTCTTACGTGCGCTCGCGGGCGCAGCGACTTGGGCTGCCGCGCGACTTTTACCGCAGCATCGACATTCACGTTCACGTGCCGGAAGGCGCGATTCCAAAGGATGGGCCATCCGCGGGCATCACGATCGCGACCGCAATTTCGAGCGCGCTGAGCAAAATCCCGGTTCGCCGCGATTTGGCCATGACCGGCGAGATTACGCTTCGCGGCAAAGTATTGCCGATTGGCGGGCTGAAAGAAAAACTGCTAGCTGCGCACCGTGCGGGTCTCTTTGAAGTGATTCTGCCTCAGGACAACGAGAAAGATCTCGCTGAAGTGCCAGAAAACCTGCGTAATGCGATGAAGCTGCACTTCGTCGATACCATGGACCAGGTGCTGGCTGTGGCTTTGGAGCAACCCTTGCCCGAGCCCATACCGCAAGTCGAAGGCGCGCAGACGATCACGCCGCTGCCACCTTCAGCGGAAGGATCCACAGCGCATCAGTAAATAAGATCCAATAAAAAGTAAGATCAATAAAATAAGGGTGCGGCGGGAATCTCGAGATTCCAACCGCACCCTTTAATGCTGCCGTTGCCTTCGCCGAACCTACGGAGTGTTCAGCGGTTCCACGCGGACCACGTGCCGGCCATTGCTACTGTGGACGCTCTCATCCAGAGTCGAAGCGAACACATCGCCATAAGTTTTGGTGATGGCCTTGAAACCGGCGGTAGCGCCTGCACTGTTCACGTAACGTCCCACCATTTCGAGCGTGTCATTGACTCCGTCTGGTTTGGTTTCGGTGGTGGCTTTCGGGTTTATGACATCGTAGTACTTGCCGCCGTGGTACAGGAAACCAATCTCGTCGCCAGCGGAATTGAAATAGGCGCCCGCCACGTCGCCCTTATTGTTCAGGGTGCGAGCAATGGTTCCGGTTGCAGCCGCCTTTGGATCAGCGATTTTCTTGAAGGTCTTACCGTTATAGACGAAGCTCTGGTAATCGCCGGACGAGTCAATGGCAAACATAAGGATCTGGCCGCTGTTGTTGATATCCCAGGCGTATGGGGTAGTATCGCCAGTCACGTCGATGCTGGTGTACTTGGCGCCTTTCTTCACGAAGGCGTGCTGGACGCTGGCGGAGTCGAGATAGGCGCCTACAACATCGCCTGCGTCATTAATTCCGATGGCCTCGGTTCCATTTGATTTGGGGAAGTTGATGGCAGTGAATTTTCCGGCGGAGTACACGAATCCTGTGAATAGGCCGGTCTTGGTACTGGTGCAGAAGCCGGCGGCGGCGCCCGATTTGTTGATACCGTAGAAAGCAATTGCGTCGGGGTAACCGCCGCTGGTCGTGCAATTCGTGTGATTGACCGTGGTAAGCTTTTTCCCCGCGAGAATCATCGCGTGCTGCACGCCTTTGGCGTCGACATAATCGCCGGCAATCATCCCCGCATTGTTGACGCTGAAAGTATCCGTCTCCGTCGCGGTTTTATTTGCGTGAACGTCCGAGAACGTAAAGGTTAAGGGTGGCGCCGCCGCAACACCGACGGCGACGAACATGAGCACTACCAATACGCCGAGAATGGATTTTTTCACTGATTTCTCCTGGAGAAGGTATGGTGACCGCTCGGCCCGTGGTGGAAATTCGTGAGGCGGGTCAGGCCGACAAATTATCGTGCCCGTGCTCCCGGAGGTCAAGATGAAAGGTTTTGCACTTCTAAGGGCGCCAAGGCGCAGCTTGACAGCGAAGCCGGTCGGCCCGTAGATTGACAGCACTTTCCAGCCTAGAATGAAGAAGGGCTCGCCGCCTTTCAATATCAAGCAACACCAGGAGCTTTGAATCATGTCCAGTTCCGAAGTAAAGGACAGTGAAGTGGGTTTGTTCGGAGAGTTGCCGAGTGCGGCAAGTGGGGAACGGACTACGGGGATACTTCCGTCGCAATCGATTCGCGAATTGATTGCGAAGGGGCGAATCGTCGGCAACCGCGCCATCACCGAAGAACAGATCCAACCGGCGAGTCTCGATCTGCGCCTGGGCGACATCGCGCACCGGGTGCAGGCAAGTTTTCTTCCTGGGCCCAGTGGCAAGGTTGAGGCGAGGGTCAAGGAGCTGCGCATGGCGCGAGTCGATCTCACTAGCGCTGCGGTGTTTGAAAAGGGATGCGTTTACATTGTTCCTTTGCTCGAGGAACTCGATTTGCCCCGGGACATTTCGGGGAAAGCGAATCCGAAAAGCACAACCGGGCGGCTGGATGTTTTCGTTCGCCTGATTACCGACGATGGAGTGGAATTCGAGCGCGTGCCGCCGGGTTATAAGGGAAGGCTGTACGCCGAAATCGTTTCCCGTACATTTACGGTGGCGGTGCGAGCGGGGATGCGGCTGAATCAACTGCGATTCGTTCGTGGCAATCCAGTGTCTTCTGACAGTCGCATTCGACGTCTGGATGAGGAAGAAAACCTGACGTACATGGACGAGGAGAGTCCGGTAAAAGCGTCGGTCGACCGCGGGTTGAGGATCACGGTGAATCTGGAGGGGGCATCGGCGGATGAGGTGATTGCGTACAAAGCGAGGAAACACGCGCCCGCAATCGAATTGGATCGAATCAATTATTATGCGCCTGAGGAATTCTGGGAGGCTCGGAAGCATGGCAGCAATCGGTTGATTCTTGAGCCGGGAGATTTCTATATTCTGGCTTCGAAGGAGAGGGTTCGGGTACCTCCTGAATTTGCGGCCGAGATGGTGCCGTTTGATCCTTCGGTGGGGGAGTTTCGGATTCATTATGCGGGGTTCTTTGATCCCGGGTTTGGATACGGATCGAGCGACATCAAAGGAACCCGAGCGGTACTGGAAGTGCGGGCGCATGAAGTGCCTTTTTTGATTGAACACGAGCAGTTCGTCGGACGGCTGACGTACATGCCGCTGCTATCCAAACCGGAAAAGATTTACGGCTTGCAAATTGGTTCGTCGTACCAGCAGCAGGCGCTAACTTTGAGCAAACAGTTTCGGCGGCAGACGTTGTAGAGACGTCAGCGGGGTGCTGTATGGAACCTGATCTTCAGCCGGCACAGCACAAAATCACTTTCAGCGGGGCGACGGGTCTAATCGTCGCCGTCGTCGTAGTGGCGATTCTTCTGATTGCGTTCCCCGCGTATCGCTGGTTTTTCCTGATCAGTCTGGGAATTGGGCTGGTGGTGGCCGCGATTCTTTTTCTGTGGCATAAGTACAAGCCGATTCGGGAGGAAGATGTCCACAACAAGCGGCCGCTGGGGTTGGGATAGGTTCGCGCCAAACTTCTAAGTGCCCTTGCGCTTTTCCCTATTGAACCCGCACACTGTTTCATGCGCGTTTTGGCACGATTCATGATGTCGGCAATGGACGCCGCCCACTTCCCTGCCCCCGTGCTGCCGGAAGTTGCCTTTCTGGGACGATCGAATGTGGGCAAGTCGAGCGTGATTAATTCGCTAGTGGGGGCGAAGCTAGCCAAGACCAGTTCGACTCCTGGACGAACCCGAAGCATCAATTTTTTTGAGTTGCGCTGGGCGGGAAAACCGCAACCTGAGCTGATCTTCACCGATTTGCCAGGCTATGGATACGCAAAAGTCTCGCGCGAGATTTCCAGCCAATGGCCCACCTTTATCGAGCCCTACCTGCTGCACCGTCCCGTGTTGGCGTTGTGTTTGGTTCTGGTGGATGTCAGCGTGCCCCCGCAGCAAAGCGACCGGCAGTTGCTGGAATTTCTGGTTTCGACTGGCCGGCCATTTTTGATTGTGGGCACGAAAAGCGACCGTCTCTCGGGAAATCAACTGCACAATTCGATGCAGGCGCTGACGCGAGAATTCCCTCAGGCTCGAATTGTTCCGTTCTCCGCCAAAAGCGCCGCCGGGCACGAAGAGCTATGGAAGGAGATCCGGACAGCAGTGGAGAACCGCCGCGCCTGAATCCGTTATGATCTAGCAATCCATGTCTACTTATTTGATTACGGGAATTGCGGGATTTATCGGGTCGTCGTTAGCGCGGGCGATTTTGGCGCAAGGCGACAACGTGCGCGGCATTGATAATTTCTCCACCGGCAAGCGCGGCAACATCGCCGAACTGCTGGATCGGATCGATGTCCGCGAAGCCGATTTGCTCGACCTCGAGGCAATGCAGTCGGCGTGCCGGGGCGTCGATTATGTTTTGCACGAGGCCGCCATTCCGTCGGTGCCCAGGTCCGTGCTCAATCCTTTGGAGAGTAATCAGGCCAATGTTGACGGCACCCTGAACGTGCTGGTTGCGGCTCGCGATGCGAAAGTAAAGCGCGTGATTTATGCGGCATCGTCTTCGGCTTACGGAGACACTCCCACGCTGCCCAAGCGCGAAGACATGCCTCCCAACCCGATTTCTCCGTATGCGGTGGCGAAGCTGGCGAGCGAGTATTACATGGCGTCGTTTTTTCGCTGCTACGGCCTGGAGACGGTGGCCCTGCGTTATTTCAACATTTTTGGGCCGCGCCAGGATCCGACTTCTCAGTACTCGGGCGTGCTGGCCAGATTCATTACGCAAATGCTCAAGGGAGAACAGCCCACCATCTATGGCGACGGCTCTCAAAGTCGCGACTTCACTTATGTGGACAATGTCGTGCATGCAAATTTGCTGGCCTGCAAGGCGCCTGCAAACGAAGTCGCCGGAAAAGTATTCAACGTGGCTACCGGCACTCGCATCGATCTCAACGAAATGTTCGGCGTGCTCAAGAAACTCACCGGCTATCCCGGAGAAGTGAAGCACGGCCCGGATCGCGCGGGAGATGTTAAGCATTCTCTTGCCGATCTATCGCGGTCAGAAAAACAACTGGGATACAAACCGCAAGTAAATTTCGAAGAAGGCCTACGCCGCACCATCGATTGGTACCGTGCTCAGGAAAAAGCGGCAAGAGCGTGAAAGCGCGGAGTTCGGCGCCTCGGGCTTTAGGCTTTAGGCTTCGGGCGGCAGGAGGGCAAGTTGTGTCGTGAGTACGCGAACTGTGATTTTGAGTGCCGCTGCCAGCAACCTGGTAGTCGTGGCGGCCGCGTATGCGGTGCACGGCTGGAACGCGGCCGGGGCTCACGCGGCTGCGCGCAACAGCGCGAGGCTTTCTGCACTATGGTTCGCGCTGGCCTTCGCGGCGCCCGGCTTGGTGCGATTCTTCCGCAGCTTGCCGGCGCCGACAACTCTCGTCTACTCGTTCTTCGCGGCTCATCTTGTCCACTTTTTGACAGTCGCTGTCCTCCTTGTGAGATTTGAATTCTCCCACGTGATGCAAACCCCGGGGCGCGCTGCCGCGGTGGTGTCAGGTGGATTCGCGCTGGTCCTCGTAGCAGCGGTGACGGCCAAGCCTGCGGCATCCTGGAGCTACCGCTATCTCCATAAGACAGCGCTTTATGCGATCTTCCTGATTTTCTTTCTTGCCTTCGCGAGGCACTCGAGTAGATCTCTGCGCACGCTGGCCGCTGTTTTGGCACTATCACTTTTTCTCCGCCTGGCCAGCGATCTGAAACTTTATTCGCCGCGCGTCACGTCCGCGACCTGAACGAATAGCCGCGAAGTCCCTTCCCGAAGCCTGAAGCCCGAAGCCTGCAGCCCGAAGCCCAGCGCCTGAAGCCGAGCCCGTCATTACCTTCGTTATCTGTGGCCGCATTACGCGCCCGGATAGAGTTGCCATATGACACTCTCGTCTATGGTGGTCTCTCGCGATTGGGCAGAAGTCAGTGTGTTGGAGTGCATCCTCGGTGGCTTGCACATTGGTGTGGATGTCGAACCGGAACCGGTGAAGGCTCGCGCCAAACTGGCGAAATCAAAAATCGACGCCTTAATCGTAGACTGTGATCTGGATGGCACAACCAGTTTTTTACGCGGCCTTGGAACTGGATTGAACGCGGTGCCGCTGGTCATTGTGAGCGGCTCGAACGGGCACACGAATTTGCAGGACACCGGCGCGACCTTTGCTTTCAAGAAGCCCATCTCGGTGGAACAGGCGGTGCGCACGCTTTCCGCGGCGCGCAACATGATTCTCGATGGCAGGCTCCGCTACAACCGTCACGCTCTCGACCTGACAGTGTCTCTCGCCTACGGACCTAAAAAGAAAACCGAGGCCCACCTGATGAACCTCAGCCAGGGCGGCGTCGGCATCCGGTTGCCTCGTCCGCTTGCATTGCCCGGCACGGTGCGAGTCAGCTTTCAGCTTCCCGAAAGCGAGATTCAGCTAAAGGTCCAGGGCGAAGTTGCCTGGATCGATAAACTGGGCAACGCCGGAATCCGCTTCCTGCAGATGAGCCCGAGCGTAAAGCGCGACTTGCACCTCTGGCTGGCCCAGCAGTACCTCTCGCATTGAGCTGTGGGAAGTTCCGGTCGAGCAACGATTCTTTCTCGTCGTTCCACCAATACAAGGGCTGCTCACCCTTGCGCTTTTGCAATTCTAACTGCCCTTCTTTTTCGATCGTGGCTTGTTCTGTCGGGCAAACGCGTAGGAATCTTGAATAGTCCGGCACCGGCGAGGACGCCTGGGCCTACACTAGCGGAATCTTGCCTGGTCTTCTTCCTCGCCGTAGATGCCATTCCCCAATTCGAGGCAGGCCATTCTGGCCAGGTGTTCTCCGGGCGTACTGCTGAACCAGAATGCAAAGAGAAACCAGTACACTGCTCCGAAAATAGCCGCGACGGCCATAGCGAGAGGGATCGTGATCAGCCAAGTGGGGAGAACGTCGGTGAGGACCATCGACATCACCGCGAACAGCAGAACCGCACAAAGCAAGATCAGTGCATCCAGCATTTTCGCGAGCGCGCGCAGTGAAATTGGAACCGGACACCAATGCAGACGAACGCGTAAGGGAAGCGTCGCCGGAGCCGCGATCGTAAGCGGAGCAGCGGGCTCAAGCTGAATCGCCGGTCGCGGAGTAGCCGAGAACAGCAACTCAGTCGCACCCTCGGCGCGATTGCCTTCCACCGCCACCGATTCGCTCGGAGAGAACAAATAAGCGTTGGAAAGAATCTGGACGAAAATCCATTCCTTCAGCGAGCGTTGCGAATGCTCGGGCAGATCGACAAATTGAACTCCCGCTTGTCCCCAGGCGTCGGTCCAGGCAATCCGGCCGGCGGCTTCGATGCGCACGCGCGGAGCCGGCAACTCAAAGCGCAGATGAACTTGTTGTTCGAGAGTCAGCGGAGAGACGGTTTGCATGGCGATCCCGAATTCGCTGAGATCGCGCAGGATGGCTCCGCTCGCGGTATCCAGATTCACGTGCGACAAGCTGCGAATCTTCTGTCGATAAGGGCGCGCCCGGTTCCTTGCGGCGCTGACAACCGGGGATTCGATCAGGTTCGACCGAGCGTCCATGACTAAATCTTAGCCTCGCCTCGGAGGCGCCTCAGTAACCGCGGTGGTTCCGGCCTTCGGAAGAGCAGGTTCAGGAAGCAGTGCGGTGGACGGTAGGCTCGGTTTGGGGAAGAGCCTCTTTGCTGCGAGCCCGGTCCTGCGCGATGAGTTTATTGAGATCGTAGCTATAGGGTCCGTAGGCGCGGAAGGCTTGCTCGTCAAACAGGCGCTTGATGCCACAGCCCAGGCAAACCTGATAGGAATGATCCTCGAAACGCACCGGCCAACTCATCTTGCTATGCCAGCAACCGCGGAAGATTACGACTCCAGCCGCTCCCAGCCCCGTCGCAACTACACCCAGAGGCCACAACCAACCCGACTTCTTTTTCACTTCACTCACCTGCCACAACCTGTAAGTCCTTCCAAAGATTAAGGATATGCTTAATTCAAAGGGCACGCAACGGTTTTCGGAAAGCTATGAATCGGAAAGGCTTGGGCGGCTTACGAAAGAGCATGGCGCAAGTCCTTACCTTCGTGCGCCGAAAATATTGCGATTCGCGCCAAACCCTTGTAGCTTAAGAGTAATGCCTCGGCCGAAGGCAAGAAACTCGCAGAGATCAGCTGCGAGTTGCAAAATAGGTTAATAACAAGCATTCTCCCCAAAGATTGACCGTCGGGTTAGCGGTCCTGGCTAGCAGTATGAGGCCGACTGTCCTGAAAGAGATTTTTCCGCCACTTCCATGAGTGCGAGTTTGAACAATGCGGGGCTGGAACTGTTAAAGGACGAAACCGCACCCGTTCCCGCACCTGCACCTGGAACCCCATCCCCGACCGACAGCATGGGCCACGAAGCCTTGCAGGCGCTCCTCGCCTTCGCCGCCTTGCATGAACAAGTACGGACACGGCGGGCGCAGCAGGTGCGGGATGGCGGGCGATCCAGTGCGGAGGACGATTGGCAGGTCGAACACTTCCTCCTCGACGAAGTGCTGCAACTGGTGGCGGAGCGCGCTCTGGCAATCACGGGCGCCGATGGAATGGCCATTGCATGGGCGGAGGGCGATGCCATCGTTTGCCGCGCTTCGGCGGGAAGCATCGCGCCCGATGCGGGTATTCGTCTCGACCCCAACTCAGGATTTTCGGGAGAATGCCTGGTCTCGGGGCGCATCGTTCGCTGCGACGATGCCGATACCGACCCGCGCGTCAACCTGCAGGCCTGCCGCCGTCTTGGCGTCCGCTCCATGCTGGCTGTGCCCATCTCGGCAAAAGAAAATGTGATTGGCTTGCTGGAGGCTTTCTCCAGCGAACCTTACGGGTTCAACGACAGTGACGTTCGCAGTCTGTGTCTGCTGGCTGAACTGATTCTTTCCGCGATGAAGCCGGAAGAGGAAGATCGCCTGCGCGAGATTTCACGGCGCGTCGTTCCGCCGGTCGCAGTCGAGCCCGAAACAGTTCCTGCGCCTGCGCTTGAAGTTGTGAAGGTTGAGGCCGAACCGGCGAAGGAACCAACTGACAGCGCTCCGCCCGCGAGTTCAGCTATTAGTCCGGAGTTAGTTTCAACCGAGAATTCGAAATCCAGCGCCGTTGCCGTCGTCGAGCCAACACCCGTTGAGCCTGAACGAATCAAGTCGCCGCCGCCCGGCCTCGCAGTCGTGGCCGCAGTGGTGCTGATTGCCGTGGCTCTGGGCGCGGGAGTGTGGTGGAAGCTCGGTCGCAATGCGCGCTTGGCAAAAGCGAACACATCGTCGGTCGCGCCAGCCGCATCGCTAATCGTGCCGCCTGCAACCATCGCGCAGCCCGCGGCAACTGCACCCGCAGTCGTAGAAACCGCAACGCAAACCGACGACGAAAGCGATTCTTCCCCGGTAACACCCGAGGAAGCCGGCGTGTTGCCCAAGGTCACAGGCATCCGTCATTGGTCGTCTGCCGAATCCAGCACGGTTGTGATCGATATGCAGGATCAGGTCCAGTATGAAGCTCATCGGCTTCCGAAACCGGAGCGAATTTATTTTGACTTGCACGACACCACGCTTGCAGCCACGTTTACCAATCGAGTCATTCCCGTAAACGACGCGCTGCTCGAACGCATTCGCGTCGCTCAGCCCGTTGCCGGAGTGACTCGCGTAGTGCTCGAAACCAATGGCGCATCGGATTTCTCCGTGAGCCTGGAGCCGAATCCATATCGCCTGGTCGTCGAAGTTCGCAAGCTCGGAACCAAGCCCGGCGCCCGCGCCAAGATCGATCTTTTTGCTCCCGCGAATCCTGCTCCGTCGGATCAAACTGCAGCCAATCAAGTCGCTGCGAATCCGAAAACCCTCGATGCAACTGCGCCTTCGTCGAAGCCAAATCCACCGAACCCGGCAGCGACCTTAACCCCGCTCAACAGCGTGCAAAAGCCGACGGCCGTCTCCCCGCAAAAACTCCGCATCGTGCTCGATGCCGGTCACGGCGGCTGGGACTTGGGAACGGTCGGCCGCAAGGGCCTGCTGGAAAAAGATCTCACGCTCGATATCGTGGAACGCCTCGGCCAACTCATCGAGAGTCGCCTTGGCGCCGAAGTCATCTACACGCGCAGAGACGACAGCTATCTCGCGCTCGAAAAGCGCGCTGAAATTGCGAACCTCGCGCAAGCCGGCCTGTTCGTTTCCGTCCACGCCAATTACAGCGACTTTCCTTCGGCCCGCGGGGTGGAAACCTATTACACCAACACCTACTCATCGGTGAAGGCGCGGACCGAAGAAGCAGACGAATCCGCGGCTGCGGGACTGAAGACCATCGACTGGACCAATATCGACATTCGCGAAAAGGTTCATGAATCGCGCCGCGTCGCAATCAGTGTCCAGCGCGCATTGTATGCGATGTTGTCCGCGAAGAATCCCGGCCTGCCTAATCGCGGCGTCAAAGAAGCGCATTACGTCGTTCTGACTGGAACCTCGATGCCGGCAATTCTGGCTGAAGTTTCCTTCGTCAGCAGTCCCACCGACGAGAACAACTTGCAAAGCTCAACCTACCGCCAGCAAATCGCCGAAGCCCTCTACACTGGCATCGCGCATTATCAGGCCTCCAATCACAACATAAAGATGGCGAGCACCTCAGCAAAACCAACAGGACAATAATCCGTAAAAACGCAGCTCCGCTACGTTTAAGACCACAGCCAAACCAATTCCGCTAGCACACCCGCTTGTCATTCCGAGGAGCGGAGCGACGAGGAATCTGGTTTCTTTCCGAATACGCGACGAACCCCGTTTCTCCGACATCGCGCTCAGTCGCGTGTTATACTCCCGCACCGTTACGCAGATTCGTATGTTTGGATCCCCCTCAACCACGGAGAAACTTGCAGAGCCTTTGACCAATTTGCCCGAGATGTTCAACGTCGCGACTTATTTTGTGGATCGCAATGTCCTCGACGGACGCGGGGAAAAGATTGCGATCGAGTGCGGTGACGAACAGGTAAGCTACCGGCAACTGCTCGAGCGGACAAACCGCGCCGGCAATGCGCTTCGCCAACTCGGCGTTCGCGCAGAAGAACGAGTTATTCTCTTGCTGTTGGACACTCCGGAGTTTCTTTACTCGTTCTTTGGGACTATCAAGATCGGCGCCGTCGCCGTGCCCGCTAACACTCTGCTGAAACCGCCCGAGTACGAATATCTTCTCAACGACACACGGGCGCGGGTGGTGCTGGTGAGCCAAGCCTTGCTTCCGCAACTCCAATCCATACCGCGGGAACGGCTTCGATATCTACGAGAGATTGTGGTCGTTGGAGGAACGGACCCAAACCATCGTCACCTCGATGAATTGATGGAAGCTGCCTCTCCGCAACTCGAGGCCGAATCCACCAGTAAGGACGATGCGGCTTTCTGGCTCTACTCTTCGGGAAGCACCGGCGCCCCCAAAGGCTGCGTGCATCTGCATCACGATATGGTCGTGTGTTTCGAGTTATACGCCCGGAACATTCTGCGTATGAATGAGAGCGACCGTTGCTACAGTGTGGCGCGATTATTTTTTGCCTACGGTTTGGGGAACGCCGGTTACTTCCCGTTAGGCTGCGGGGCGACGACCATTCTCTCGCCGGAGCGTCCCACACCCGCGACGGTCTATGCTGACATTGAGCGCTATCGCCCAACTTTATTCTTCTCGGTACCCTCAAGTTATGCTGCATTACTTGCGTATCGGCCGGAAGATCGAA
This sequence comes from uncultured Acidobacteriota bacterium, assembly GCA_963722725.1. GTDB lineage: Bacteria > Acidobacteriota > Terriglobia > Terriglobales > Acidobacteriaceae > JABDBE01. The sequence goes on along the minus strand of CAVROB010000017.1, from coordinate 12,747 downwards.
AAGAATTCGATCTTTCCAGCGTCCGCCACGCCATCTCCGCGGGTGAGTCTTTGCCTGCCCCACTCTTTGAGCGTTTCAACCAGCGCTTTGGCGTGGAGATCCTGGATTCGCTGGGCTCCACAGAAACTTTGCAGATGGTAATCGCGAACCGTCCGGGTGAAGCGAAGCCCGGATCGAGCGGCAAACTCATTCCCGGATACGAAGCCAGGATCGTCGATGACGATGGCCGATTGGTGGCTCCCGGAGAAATTGGCAATCTGCTGATCAAAGGAGATTCGACTTGCTCCGGTTATTGGAATCAGCACGAAAAAACCAAGGAAACCTTTGAGGGCCATTGGTTCCGTACCGGGGACAAATATTACCAGGACGACGAAGGCTACTTCTGGTACGCCGGGCGCGCCAATGATCTGTTCAAGGTCAGCGGTCGCTGGCTGAGTCCGGCCGAGGTCGAGAGCGCATTGATCGCTCATCCCGCTATTCAGGAAGCTGCCGTCATCGCTCGCGACGATGAGAATGGACTTACCAAACCAGCAGCGTACGTAGTTGTAAACGACAAATTCAGAGCCAGCAAGCAACTTACCCACGAATTGCAAGACTGGGTGGCTCAAAGGATCGGAGCATACAAACGTCCCCGCTGGATCGAGTTTCTGCCGGAACTTCCCAAAACAGCTACGGGGAAACTGCAACGGTTCAAGCTGCGCGAACTGCAAGCACAAAATCAGAGCTCGTCGAATCGCCCTGACGCCTGAGTTGTTCGATATTGCCCCAGCTAGAATGTTTGATATTGCTAAACGCTGGGGACTTGAAAAGACTTACCCAAAATAACCAGCAGCCGCCAGTGGGAGTCACCCCTGACGGCTGCTGGTAGTTTTGCCCAAAACGCTCTTAGCGTGCTGCGCGGGCCGCATCGATCGCATCGTGGAGTTCGTGCTCCGCTCTTCGCAGATCGTCTTCCGCCTTGACGCCGTGTCCGGCCATATCGTAGTGGTTGGCTGCGCGGGCAACTTCCATCTCGTGGATCGCTTCCAGCACATGGTTATGAACGTCTTCGAGTTCGTGCCAGTCACGAACCCTGTCGGCAACCGCAATTCCGGCGGCAAACGACAAACTCAAACAGAGAACGGCAGCTGCAATGGCTTTGGTCATACTTTTCCTCCTAAGATTCTGGATCAATCCGGCACACATGATCCTCTCCGAGCATCAACCTCGTGTCAAAATGCAATAAGGGCGTGTACCTCGGTAACTTTCACTTTTCCGGCATCGCGGCCTGAGACAGAAAGTGACGTGTGATATTCGTTCTGGCTTCCGGCGGGACAAATCTTTTTCGACCAGGCGAGAAAACTGGTGATTCAGGCTGACACGCCGTGGAAACGGCACGCCCCGCGCAGAAAGGAGAATCGTTTACTCGTAGCGCAATGCTTCGACAGGATCCAGACGCGAGGCTTTCATTGCAGGATAAATACCGAAGAACAGGCCAACGCTCATCGAAGCCGTAACCGCAGCGACGATCGACCACAGCGGCACGGCCGAAGGCAGACTCGGCAATAGCTTGTTGATCAGGAGACTGATTCCCCATCCCAGGGAAACACCGATGATTCCACCGGTACCGGTCAGGGTCATGGCTTCGGTGAGGAACTGGCGAATAATATCCCGGCGGCGGGCGCCAATGGCCTTTCGCACTCCGATCTCACGCGTGCGTTCCGTCACCGACATGAGCATAATGTTCATCACGCCAACTCCGCCAATAAGGAGTCCGATGGAACTGATCACGACCACGGCAATGGCAATCGCTCCCGTGATCTGGCGGAATTGGCGCGCAATTCCCTCCGAGCTGGAAATCGCGAAATTGTTCGGGTTACTAATCCCAACCGCTCTACGCCTCCGCATCAGGCCGATGATTTCATCCTCCGCCTGTGCCTTTCTACCGGGATACGCCTGCGCGCCAATGAAGTTTTCATCATCCTGCGGATTGTGTTTGCGGTATGCCCCATAAGGCACAACTACAACTTTATCCGCCGATGCATCTTTGAAGAACTGGCCTTTGCGTTTTTCGAGAACACCGACGACCTGGTAGAACGCGCCTCCGACCTCGATGGACTTACCCAGCGGATCCTCCTCGTGAAACAAACCCGTAGCCAGGTCGTGCCCGATCACCGCCACGTCCATGTGATGCAAGTTCTCCGCTTCCGTAAAGAATCGGCCTTTCTCCGGATTGGCGTTGTAGACCCATTCATAAGATGGGATGGTGCCCGTAAATTGAATCCCGTAAACTTCGTTCCTCTTATAGCGCGCCGGAACCGCGGTGATGGGCCGACCCGGTTCAATCCTCGGGGAGATTTCAACAGTCACATCTTTCACGTCGGGGCACTCGTCCCGGATCGCCATAGTGTCTTCCCACGTCAGCGGCTTGCGGTTGCGTTCTTCCGCCGTGAGCGTGCCTCGAAAGCCGAAGTCAAAGCGAAAAACGAACAGCGTGTCGGTGCCGTACTGATCGAGAAACCCGCGAATATCCTGGTCCAACCCCACCATGATCGAAGCTACAGCAACGATCGCCATGATTCCGATGACCACGCCCAAGACCGTCAACAAAGACCGCATCTTGTGTTGCCGAAGAGAATCGAACGCCAACCGCGTGCTCTCGCCGATTTCAAGGTGCATGGTTTTAACCCATGTAGACGTTGCAAAGCAACGTCGCTACTATCTTCATTTTCTATAGAGACGTAGCGACTACGTCTCAGGGGAAGACCCGATTCTCAGAAACCCGTTAAATCTCGAAACGCAAAGCCTCGATGGGATCCAGCTTGGAAGCCCGGCTCGCGGGATATAACCCAAAGAACAGTCCGACGATGGTTGACACTGCGAGTGACAAAATCACCGCGCCGATTGGCACCTGCGATGGCACCGGCGTAAGCAGCCTCACCAGCGTGGAAAGAAGATAGGCAATGGCAATGCCCGTCGCACCTCCCACAGCCGCCATCACCGCAGACTCCACCAGAAATTGCATCATGATGTCACGCCGTCGCGCCCCCAGTGATTTGCGCACGCCAATCTCGCGAGTACGCTCAGTCACGCTGGCCAGCATCACATTCATGATCACAACCCCGCCGATTACCAGGAAGACAGAAACCACTCCAACCATGGTCGCGGCGATCGCTCCGGTCAGGTTCTTCCACAAGCTCATAATGGTGTCAGACGCCAAAATCCCGAAACTGTCATCAACCTTGGGATCAAGGTGGCGTCTGCCCCGCATCATGGTGCGGGCTTCGTCCTCGGTCTCCAGCATCCAGTCCGGACCTCGCGATTGAATGTTGATCGCCAGATCCAGATTCGCGTGCTCGCCATACCGTTTCAAGAATGTGCGCACCGGGACGTATACAAAGTTGTCCTGGGATTGTCCGAAGACGGTTCCAATTGACTTGGCTACGCCCACCACCTGGAAGCCCATGCCATCGACGTAGACGGTCTTGCCAATCGGATCGACCGTCGGAAACAACTTGGTCGCAACGTCTTGTCCGATGAAAGTAACCTCCGCTCTACCTTCATTGTCCGCATCCGTTATATAGCGGCCGGTTTCTGGTTCCTCGACATCCATGTCGGCGATGTTGGCCGTTACCCCGCGAATACTAATATCGTCCAACGCCTGCGTTCCCAGGCGAACCTTGCCGTTGAGTCTTACCTCCAGCCCGACAGCCTTAGGCAGCCTCATGCCGTCCCGGAGAGCCGCAAAATCATCCCAAGTGATGTTCCGGTTGCGACGCATGGCTTTAAAGAAGTCCTGCTGATTGGTGATGATGGGAAAACGCATCACGAGAAAAACATTTGAACCGAGATTGGCAACCCGATTCTGAATGTAAAGGTTCGCGCCAGTAATAATCGACACAACCAGGATGAGCACCGACACGGACAAAGTTACGCCCAGCAGGGTCAGAGCAGAACGCAATTTGTGCGCGCGCAAAGCCCCCAGAGCTTCGACCGCAGGATCGCGGAATGCAGTACCGTAACGCCTGAGTTGTTCTCGAATCGTCGGGGCATCGAACCGTCGAACCGTTGGCACTGCGGCGGTTGTCGCTGTGGGATGCATTGGGTCCACGCTGTAATCGTATACGAGCTTAGGCCAGAAATGGTTCCACAGACTCCCAACTTTGTAAGTCTTCGCCCAATCGCGATATTTCCCGGACCGCCTGAGTTTACAGTCCGCCTACCGCCGAGTTTAATTCGCTCTCTCTTCGCCTTGCGGCTACGCGCATACCCTCATAATGTCGTTGGCGCGATCGGAGATCGAAATTCTGACCAGTATTACTTTGATAAGACTTCAATTTGTCGGAGAGATGCGTCAGAATAGGCCTTATGAAGGCAGTCCCAGACGTAATCGATGCCCCGGTCCAGCTCTCGCCTCGCTCGCGATTTCGCATCGCTATGATTCTGGCCATGGCGGCTGATGCAGTTCAAGTCGTTTTGTTCCCGTTATTCGCCGAAGGCGCTTTGTCGCCCGCAGATGACGTCCTCGACTGCGCCGTTGCCGCCGTCATGGTTCACCTGCTCGGATGGCACTGGGAATTTCTGCCAACCTTCTTTGCCAAACTCGTGCCCGGAGCCGATTTGGTTCCCTTCTGGACTCTCGCTGTCGCTAACGTATATCGCAAATGGAAGCAGATCGAGATTCCCAGGAAAGAAGCTTCTGCGCAACAAAGAGCGCTTCCAGGGCCGCAAGAGTAGCTCTTCTGCCTTTTCAAATCGGACTTTATTATCGCGACACATTACGTCAACAACGATCCAACTCAAGGCGTCCAGTTTACCCGTCCGCTCTGTTCTTATCCGCAAGAGGCGGTATACAAGGGCAGCGGCAACACCAACGACGCTGCCAACTTTGTCTGCAAATAATCGTTACTCGATTCGATCTCTAATAGAACTCCCCTCGACACCCTAGGGGCCGAGAGATGCCGCTCTAGGCAACTGCCTGTATGGTAATGAAATCAACACTCGGCTTTAATAGCGTCCATGAGTTCAGCAGACGCTCAACAAATTTTCGCAGCCGCGTTCACGGTTTTAGAACGCCAACAGTCTTCAAGCCCCAGTAGACGCGCCAAAGCTCTCTTGGATCGCAGGATGCCATTGCGCGCCCGGTTCGAGACCGCTGAAAACCAGCAAAAGCGAATCCTGGAAAATGCCGCCGAGGCTTTATCAATGTTGTGGAAGCGATCCCGCTAAGACGCGGCGGTTTCAGAAGATCCCACGCAAGGGACGACCGGCTCGGCGACTTCGGCTCCGCTGCCCGCAATAAGCGCTGGAAAATCCATCCGCAATGGTATAAGCTCTGACCCCAAAAGCAGCATTCATTCGTTTTAATGAATGCTTTTTGTGATGGTCGTTCGGACCGTGGGGTGGAACATGAAGTTGGCCAGCAACTCCCCTGAAAGTTCTCACCGTTTGCGGCTTTCTGCAATCGCCCTCTTTGCGTTCCTGCTACTGTGCGCTTCCGCAGCAGCGGCTTCCTCGGCGTATGTACGCGTCAATCAGGTTGGATACGAAACGGGCAATTCGCCCTTCCACGCTTATCTCATGTCCACGGTTCCGGAATCTGGAGCGACATTCAAAGTTGTTAACTCCGAAGGGCACATTGTTTACGAACACGCAATCGGTGCGCTGCTGGGCACCTGGAGCAACAGCACGAAGCTGGTCTATGACGTATACGCGCTCAACTTTTCCGTTCCCGGCAGCGAGGTTTACACCATCTCCGTAGAGGGACCGGCGCCGGCCACGTCGCCGCAGTTTGCGGTTGATACGCCGGACGTGCTTTATCCCGGCCTGCTGCTGAACACACTTTGGTTTTACGAGACCGAGCGCGACGGCCCGGACTACATCCCGAACGCGCTGCGCACCGCACCCGGCCACCTGAACGACAAGAACACGACGGTCTACGATACTCCGCCGTTGAACAGCAACGACCTGATCACCACCACGGGCACGCCACTCACGTCAACCGGAGAGGTCATTAATGGCGATGGCGGCTGGTGGGATGCAGGCGATTACATGAAATATGTGGAGACCGTAAGCTATACGACCGCACTCATGGAAATTGGGGTTCGCGATTTTCCCAAGCAGATGGGACCGAACGCTCCGCAAAATCCCCCAGCGCCGCCGGTTTCTGTGTCTTACGCGGGCAATGCATCGGGAGCTCCCACGTCGTCGGACTTTTCAAAGGAAGCGCAATTCGGCTTCTCCTGGCTTATGAAGATGTGGGACAACAGCAGCAAGACTCTTTACTACCAGGTGGACAATAGCCAGGACTGGCAAAACTTTCCTAATCTTGAAACCGAGTATGACATTTGGACGCTGCCGCAGGCTGCCGACGATTACAAACATTGCACCACGGACTATTTCTACATCTGCTACCGGCCTGGGTTTATCGCTGCGCCTGCCGGATCGCAAATCAGTCCGAATCTCGCAGGCCGAATGGCAGCCGCGTTCGCGGAGTATTACCAGCTTTATCGAACTACTGATCCCACCAGTGCGAAGCAGGCGTTGCGAAACGCCGAAGACATTTTCGCGCTGGCCAACACTTCCCTGCCCGACCCGGCAAAATCGGTGAATGGCGGCAGTTGCCCTTCCGACTGCCTGCTCACCATCATGCCCTTCGACGGCTATCCCGAGAACGTGTGGGATGACGATATGGAGTTGGGCGCGACTGAACTTTATTTCGCCTTGGCATCAGCACAAGGAAAACTGCCTTCGAAATTGCCGGTGACCGACCCCAGTGAGTATTTGGCTGACGCGGCGCACTATGCGTCACGGTACATCACCAAAATCTACGACACCGGCAATGAAGACACGCTCAATCTCTACGATGTCAGCGGACTGGCGCACTTCGAGCTCTATCGGGCGTTGGGCATGGCGGGTGATCCTCGGGGACTGGCGGTCAATCAATCGACTATGCTCAAAGCTCTGAAGAAGCAGCTGGGCGTGGCCATCACGCAGTCGGGAAAAGATGTATGGGGATATGGCATTCCCTGGCAATACGGTGACACTACTTCGCACGGCGCGGGCCTCTCGGTGATGGCGAGCGAACTGTATTATCTGACCTCGTCGAACAGTTACAACTCGCACGCGCAGAAGTGGCTGGGCAACATCCTCGGCGCGAATTCCTGGGGGTCGTCGTTCGTCGTGGGCGACGGGACTACGTTCCCCAATTGCATCCAGCACCAAGTGGCGAACTTAGTCGGAGCACTCGATGGAACCTCGGGCGGCACGCCGATTCTGTGGGGCGCTGCCTCCGAAGGCCCGGCTAGCGCGGCGACTTCGGGCACGCTGCAGGGAATGAAACTGTGTCCGGCGAATGGCGTCGACACGTTCAAAATCTTCAATGGCAACGATGGCAACTACAATCGCTCGCAGGTCGCGGTTTACCGGGATAACGTTCAGTCCTACAGCACGACCGAACCTGCGGTTGATCTGACCTCGACCTCGTTTCTGATGTTCTCCTGGAGAATGGCTGGACGCCCCAGCTTCTGGACTAGCTCAACGATTTCCGCCCATCCCCGAACGATTTTTCAGAATGCTGGTGAGTCGAACGTACTCTTAACGGCGACGGTGAAGAGCACTGGACCCGCCGCCCCCGGTGGAACAGTGCGCTTCTATCTTGACGGCACCAGCGGCCAGTTCATCGGCGAGGCTTCGCTGCATGACCGCTTGCAGTCAACGTCGACTGCTAGTTTGCGCGTGCGAGCGTCCGATCTTCGATTCGGCGTCAATCACATCGTCGCCTATTTTTCTGGCGACGATGATGACGATGGACCGTCCACTTCGCTACCGGTCAGCGTGACCGTTCAACCGTACAGTCGAGAGTGACGACTCCGTATGCCGGGGATGGTTTCGCTATAGCTTCGCCGCCTTTTTGGACGGAGCCCCGGGCCCACGCTGCTACCATGTTCAGCTGTTGCACATATTCTGGTGCATAAAATACCTCAAAAAAAACTCTCAATTCCGCGCAAAATATAGAAAACAAACGATCGGAAATTTTTCTTCCCGCTAGATCTATGGTTCTTAAGGTAGTTACAGGCAAAATCTTGGAAACATTGGAGTTACGTCGGCGCTGCACGCTGCCGCTCTCCATTTTGGAATCGTTTGTCTGGATAGGTTGTCAAAGAGCGTATGTTATCTTATAGATAATCTGTATTAGTCTATGTTATCGTAAGTGAAGGGTGAGAGCAAGAGAAAAGCGGTGGGCGTGCTGAGGTGGTTCCGATTTGGGAATCCGGGACTACGCCGAAGGTGATGGTGAAATAGGTCAGAATTTGGGGAACATCGTGTCCGTCCCCGGGATTCCTTCATAGTTCATCGGTTACGCATGGAAAAGCCCCGCCCAAGCGGAGCTTGGACGGGGCACCCTCGAGAATGAAACGAACCCCGTCGTCTGGGCCACCCGCCCCACTGATGGCCGAACATGTGGAGGACCCGAACTGGATCATAGGTGGCGCCGAGATACTGCTCGGACAGTGCTCGGTGTGCAGGCTTGGATTACTGTGCCGGAGGCAATGTTGTCTCCTTGGCCGAACAGATGTGTATTCGATGGCAACACCCAGCCGACCTGGATGGCAATTGTCCCTGCGGGCAGCAGGATGGTTGAGGGCGGAGGGCTCGTGATTCCCACCCACGGGCTGATTGTGCAGGTCATGCTTGTGCCCGTGTTGCCGGGGAGACCGCGTGCATCAATGACCGCGCCAAAGGAGTAGCTGGGAGGTTGATCGACGTTCGCTAGGACATAGTTCAGCACAGTACAGAAATTCCGGCTGGCCAGAGGCACATTTACGGCCCACATGCTGGCGTCGATGAAGGCATTTGTGCCCACCGTGGTGGAGCATCCTGTTGTTGATGTGCAAACGGCGTTCTGTCCCTGGCCCTGAGCTGCGGCAGTGACCGGAAAAGCAACGGACCAGCCCATCAAGACGAACACGACTGCGAAGGACACCCAACCAGATGTCAATGTCGTTGAGTCTTTCATTCTACTTCTCCTTACAGACTGCTGAGTCTGAACTCCATTTCACCAAGCAGTGGCAATCATTGCCACGTCTTACGGTTTGACCTCAAACACGGTACCGCAGTAGCGCGAGCAAGTACCGCGTCCACCGCCCGTTGTGGTGCTGTAAAGGTTGCCTGCCTTATCGAAGACCAACCGGGCAGCCGGACAAAGACCGTTCGGCGCATTCACGAAGCCGTAAAGGTAGTCGATGACCCATTTCCCCGCCTTTTTCTTAGCCGGTTTCAGACGGAAAACACTGCCATACAGCTCACTGCCGTAGCCATAGTATGTCGTCCCATAGAGGCTGCCCGAAGTGTCAAAGATTAGACTACCCTCCGGGTCGCATCCGCCCTCGCCTCCGCCACAGAAAGCGTACAGGGTCGTTTCTTCCCACAAGCCGGACTTCTTGGGTGGCGCAAGTCGAAATAGCATTCCCACGGTGACACCATAAAGTTTGCCGTTTGAGTCAAAAGTCATGCCTGCATCCGGATTCGCGCCGTCAGTCGCATCGAAGCGACGCAGCATCCTTTCCGTCCACGCGCTGCCCTTCTTAGCGGGGGGATTGAGCTCGAACGCCGTGCCGCAACCAATCCCCTCAACGCCGTATTCGCAGTCGCCAGCATCGTTACCCCCGTAGTAGGTTGTGCCGTAGACGGCACCCTTGCTGTCGACCACCAGCCCACCGTTCGGCAGTGCGCCGTCGCTGGATTTTTCTCCTTTGGTCCCCCCCGCGAAGCTGTGCAGCACTTTCTCCGTCCACTTTCCGCCGTGCTGCTTCGGAGGGCTCAACTCGAACACCACTCCGCACTGGCCCCCGTAGAGCGAATCGCAGGTCGTTCCCTTATCGCCGCCAAACCATGTCGCGCCGTACAGGTTGCCTGCGCCGTCGAACACCAAATTCCCAATCGCCAGATAACCTTCCTTGGCGGTTGCGAAACTGTATAGGATCGTTTCCGTCCAAGCTCCGCCCTGCTGCTGCGGCGGAGAAAGCTCGTACACCGTGCCGCAGCCAGCATTGGACCCCAACAGCAAGCAGTATCCCGTACCGCCATAGGCCGTCACCCCGTAGAGGTTTCCCGCCGCATCGATGATCAGGCCGCCGTTGGGCACGCTGCCATCGTTGGAGCCCTTGCCCTGAAACTGGTAGATCAGAGTCTCGGTCCAGGAACCGCCTTTCTGCGCAGGAGGCGAGAGTTGAAATACCGTGCCGCACTCGCTGCCGAAAGGCGCACACGTCGACGGTCCACCGCCCGTGGTAGCACCGTACAGGTTGCCTTGCTTGTCGAATACCACGCCGCCAGCGGGGACGGAACCGTCGTTCGTTCCACCCTGGAAGCTGTAGAGCACTTTTTCTTTCCACTCGGCGGAGGCGGCAGGGGCGATAGCGAGAATCAGCGTGAGGACCGCCGAGACAGTGCGATGTTTGCGATTGCGATTCATGGATCGGAATCCAAGAGTAAGCGGATTGCGAGCGTTGCCGGCGGGGGAGGCCAACAACTGCGTAGATCGCCGCGATAGTACACCAGCTTGGCGGGGGTGTCCATTGCTTCTCCTATTGAATGTTCCGCTAAAACCTGGGGTCGCATCCGTGGTAGCGGCGCCCACCCTTTCCGCAAAGAACGCGGAAAAGGGTGGGGCACCCGGTTTTATGTGGGATTTAGAGAGTCGAAAGGTTCCCTGACGACTGAGAACCCCGCCCAAGCGGAGGCCTGGACGGGGCACCCTCGAGTGTGAAACGAGCCCTATAGTCTGGGCCACCCGCGAACCATCAGTCCTCGACGCGCTACTGCAGACACCGACCCTGGGTTTTGCAAAGTCCAAAGACATTGACCTTGGTTTGCGTCCCTACGTAGACGTGGCCGTTGAACACGGTCGGCGTGCCGAAGGTGGTGGCTGCACCAAGCGATGTCTGTAGGCCCCTGCTGCTGTAAAGCTCCGGCGCGGAAAGGTTGGCTGCGTTGAATGCGTGCAGCGCCGCGGGCAGAGTGTAACCGTTCTGGAGGCAAGCAGGGGTTCCGCTCCCCGGATTTCCGGTGTTTTGGTTCTCGATCTTCCACACAATGCCCGTCGTCGGATCCTTGGTGGCACCGTTCCAGGAACCTGAGGGCGTCGATGAATAGTTGCAGAATAGGATGCTGGTGGTTGCGGTTGGGGTTTGAGAAACAGGGCCGGAGGGCCCGCCCGTCGCCAGCTGGTACGCATTCACGGGGTAGGGGTTGGCGGTGTTCGTGTCGGAGCTCGGCGCATAGTAAAGCCAGTAGTGCGTGCCATCGTGCCAATACGCAGGGCTAGACCAGTAGCCCTGCTTCGGATCTTGCAAGGGGAACGGGGTTTCGACGGTCTCAACGTTGTTCCCGCCGGCGGCGTTAAACCCTCCCAGGTTCGCTCGATCCGCAACGTACAGGTTGGACAGCTTGTCTGCATTGATCACTACTCTGCATCCGCCGGTGCAGTTGCCGCTGCCGCTGGTGCGGGTGTAAGTGTAGTTCGTCGGCAGTAGAACCCCTCCTGCGCCGAAGTCTTCATCGGTCGCGCAGCGCCCCTGGTTGTTGCGGTAACTGAAGACGTTGTAGGGGGTGTAGGAATCAGAAACTGCGAGGTTGGAGGGATTGAGCTTCAGCAACGTGTTTCCAGCGTCGCTGGAGAGGTTCTGTACGCCGGAGAGATCGAAGGTGCCGTTGCCCGTAGCCAGGTAGATGTAGCTGCCATCGGAGGCTGGTGCGGCGCCGCTCTGCCAGATGCCGCCACCCGAGCCATAGGGGGTGCTGCTGAAGACTGCGGTTTGGGAAAACGTGCTGCCGCTGAGCTGGTAGCCAAACAGCCAGCCGCTGAGAAACTCGCTGTGACCGTTTCCCGGGCCGGCTGAGAACCCCACGTAGACCACGCCGTTTAGCCAAAGCAGGGCCGGACGCTGAAGGTGCGAGACTTCGAAGGTCCGGGTGCCGCCGGACGAGGTTCCGCATAACGTTGAGGGAGCCGAGCCAGCAATGGAGCCGCTTATGACGGTCGAGGCTTTTATCGTCCCCGATGTGATGTCGACAGCGAATAGGTACCAGTACGCCAGGCGCAGCGACGGCTGAACGTGCTCAGTGCTCTGCACCACCGCCACCGCTGCGACATACAGCGTATTGCTGTCGACATCGATCACCGGTGTCCCGGTGACGCCCATGTATTGGCCGACAGAAGCGTCCCTGCCGCACCAGATGAAATTAGAGGGAGGATTCGCACAATTGACGGGGGTGCCTCCGACCGCCGCAGCGAGATCGAGACTCCAAACTGGAGTTTGCGAGTTTGACTCCGCGTTAAACGCGTAAAGCATGTCCCGCTCCGTCGCAAGGAAAACCAGGTTTACCGGACCGCACGCGGACTGACAGTTTGGCAGATTAATCTGGACGTTCGCGACCGCCAGCGGCTGAGCGTAAACATTGCCCGTCACTGGCCATTGCCAGAGCAAGCCAAAGCTGTTGGCTGCACTCACATTGGATCGCGTCAGAATGGTTTCGTTTTGCTGCCATCCAGTTCGGTTGTTGTCATTGTGCCAAGTGGTTACGCTCTGGCCTGTAGATAATGTGGATAGCGATGCGAAGGCGAGCATGCAAAGGCCGATTGCCCGCAGATTGCGAAGGGGGGAATGCACGGAGGCCTCCAGAGGCTAGAGATTCGAAAGGGGCCCGAACTACAGAGGCGAACGGTATCACCGTACTGGGCGCTTGTCAACGCGACAGACTCGG
>CAVROB010000016.1:0-23493 GCA_963722725.1 uncultured Acidobacteriota bacterium | reverse complement strand
GCCGCGTCCTTCGCGTGGTAAGTCAGAATAATGCTGGCGCCGGCGCGTCGGATTGAGAGCAGCGATTCCATCATGACTCGCTCGCGATCGATCCAGCCATTGCGGGCGGCGGCTTCGATCATGGCGTACTCGCCGGAAACCTGATACGCAGCCAAGGGCAGGTCAAAACGTTCGCGGGCTGCGGCAATCACGTCCAGATAGGGCATCGCCGGCTTCACCATAATCATGTCCGCGCCTTCTTCGATGTCGAGTTCGATTTCGCGCATAGCCTCGCGCAGGTTTGCTCCGTCCATTTGATAAGACCGGCGATCGCCGAACTGCGGCGTCGAATCCGCCGCTTCACGGAACGGCCCGTAAAAAGCCGAGGCAAACTTTGCTGCATAGGAAAGAATCGGCGTATTGGCGAGGCCCGCATGATCGAGCGCATTGCGGATCGCGCCGACGCGGCCGTCCATCATGTCGGAAGGCGCGATAACATCCACGCCAGCGCGAGCCAGCGAAACGCCGGTACGGGCAAGAAGTTCGAGTGTCGCATCGTTGACAATTTCGTAGTCCGTCGCGACTGCGGGTGGCGCGGCAACGGCAGCGCCGAGCGACTGCGGATGGGCACGCACAATTCCACAATGACCGTGCGACATGTATTCGCACAGGCAAACATCGCCCATGATCACCAGCTTCGGAACCTCGCGCTTGATAGCGCGCGCCGCCTGCTGCACGATCCCGTCTTCCGCCCACGCGCCCGTGGCTAGTTCGTCTTTCTTTTCCGGCAGCCCAAACAAGATGATCGATGGCACTCCCAGCGAGTACGTCTGCTGCGCCTCTTTCACCGCCTCATCGACCGAGAGGTTAAAAACGCCCGGCATCGAGCGCACTTCTTTGCGCACGCCTTCGCCCGGACAAACAAACATGGGATACACAAACGACGTCGGAGAAAGCCGCGTTTCTCGGACCATGGATCGCAGCTGTTCACTTTGGCGAAGACGGCGAAGGCGAGTGATCGGAAAGGCCATGGAGGCAGTCCCGGACGGGTACAGGACCCATCCCACAACCAACGATTCTAGCAGAGCCAAGCTCGATTGCTTCTTGTAACATTACTTCTGATGCTTCCCCGGCCGGTTTCCCAGACTAGCTCCCGCGTGCTGGAATTCGACTCTCTGCGCGACTTGCTGCGTGGCTATGCCTCTTCGCCCTTGGGACAGGGGTTGATCGCTCACCTCGAGCCGTCGACCGATCGCGAGTGGATCGAGAATCAGCAACAGCTCACGACCGAGATTCGCGAGTTCCGCCGCGTCGGCGGACGCTTCGATTTTTCCGGCCTGCTCGACGTCACGAAACTGGTGGAGAAATCCCGAATTGCCGGTGCCGCGCTTGAGACCACCGATATTCGAGACGTGGTACTTATGGTGGATCGTTCCGCGGAGTGGCGCGAGATCGTCCTGAACCCGCCAGCTGCGATGAAGTTCGAGTGGAAAGCGGTATCGCAGCTTTCAGCAGGAATCGCCGATTTCACCGATACGCTGCGAGCTTTTCGCAATAAGATCCTGCCCGACGGCACGCTCGACGATAAAGCCTCGCCGGAACTGTCTCGCATCCGCCGCGAAATTGAGAAGCAGAGGCGTTCGATTCAGGAGTCTCTGCGAGGCTATTTGCGCCGCTTATCCGAAGGTGGCGCCGTACAGGACGAACTTGTCACCATTCGAGGGGAGCGCTTTGTGATCCCCGTAAAGGTCGAGCAGAAACGGCGAGTGCAGGGCGTGGTGCACGGTGCCAGCTCGAGCGGCCAGACGGTTTTCGTAGAACCACTTGAAACCATCGAACAGAATAACGAGTTGGTGCGACTGCTCGATGAAGAGCAAGCAGAAATTCACCGCATCCTGGTCGAGATGACTCGGCGGATCGGGGAGAATGCCGGGCCAATCCTCGCGGCAGTAGAAGTGCTCAGCGAACTCGAATTGCAGTTTGCGAAAGCACGTTTTGCCGAAGAATATAACTGCGTTCCCGTGGTTCTCTCGGAACACTCAAGTGGGAACGGACGTCCCCGGCAGTCGATGTCGCGCGAAGATCGACTTGTTCTCATCAAAGCCCGCCACCCCCTGCTCGAACACAATTTAAAGGCGAAAGGCCAGAACGTCGTTCCTACCACTGTTGAACTTGAAAGCGAAGCGCGCGAACTCGTCATTACCGGCCCGAACACAGGGGGCAAGACTGTCGTGCTGAAAACCGTTGGCCTGCTCGCGCTGATGGCGCAGTCCGGCATTCCAGTTCCCGCCGACCGAGCCGAACTGCCCGTATTCGATGCAGTGCTGGCCGACATTGGCGACTACCAGTCCATCGAGCAGAATCTTTCAACGTTCTCCGCGCACGTCACCAACATTGATTTCATTTCGCGCACCGCGACCGCGCAATCATTGGTGTTACTCGACGAACTCGGTTCAGCCACTGATCCCGAGGAAGGCGCAGCTCTGGCTGTCGCGATTGCCGAACGCTTCCGCCACATCGGATGCATCGCTATTATTTCCACGCACCACACCTCGCTGAAAGTCTTTGGCGCGAACACAGCGGGTGTGATCAACGCTTCCGTGGGATTCGACGAAGCCACATTGCAGCCCACCTATGAACTGAAAATTGGCGTGCCGGGAGCGTCCGCCGGCATCAACATCGCGCAGCGACTGGGGCTCGATCCGACAATTATTGAAGCGGCCCGTGCGCGCCTGGGTTCGCAAGCGCGAGATGTCGGCCAATTCCTGGATCGCTTGCATGCTGAATTGCGGGAGGTGGAAGCCGAACGGCTGCGTTTGCGCGCTCGCGAGGAAGAAATTCAACGAGAGAAAAATTATCTTGCCGCGGAAGGCAAGAAAGAACAGCAGGCGAAAATCAAAGAGATGGAAAAGAAGCTGGACACCCTGCTGCGCGATTTCGAATACCACGCGCGAGAGATGGTCAACGCCATTCAGGATCGGGCGGCAGCACAAAAGTTATCCAAAGACACGGAACGGCGCATTTCCAAGTTGCGCCGCGAATTTCGCGAACAGTTCGATTCTTCCGTGGTGGCTCACACCAGCGGCGCCGATCAGGGGGATCCCCATGCCCAGCCGCAACTGGTGAAACATGTCTCCGAAGGCGATACGGTAAAGCTGAAGTCGGTCGGTCGTCCCGCTGTGGTGTCACGTCGAATTGATGACAACCACTTCGAAGTCGAGATCGGCGCCATGAAGATGAAGATTGCTCGCGATGACATTGCGGATGTGCTGGTGCATGCTTCAGATTCTCCTGTCAAAGCCGCGCGTGCGCGTGGAATCTCGGTGTCGCTGGAAAGCGAGAACCAGAGCATGTCTTCAGAGATCAACGTGATCGGACGCACGGTCGACGATGCCACGCGAGAAGTGGAGAAATTCGTAGACCGCGCCTTCCTGGCGGGGCTGCCTCGCGTCCGGGTGGTTCACGGGAGCGGTATGGGAATTCTGCGTAAAGCATTGCGTCAGTATTTGCAGAAGCATCCGCATGTAGAATCCGTCACCGAGCCTCCACAAAATGAAGGCGGAGGGGGCGCAACCGTCGTCGAGTTGCGCGTCTAAATCGCCCGTCGAACGGACCAGGTCGACTTGAAAGGGCGCGTCTTCAGACGCGCCGCTAGGCTTCCATCCAAACAAAGGGTTCTAGCCAGCGAAGCACGCCGCTAAATCCACAGCCCTTTATTGTCCACCCATCACATCCAAGTCCTCGAAAGTAGGGATAACATTCGACCTTTTGGGTAGTTTCGAGGACTTGCCATTTGGCAGTGCTTGCCGTGCAACACGTGCGACGAATGCGAGGCGGAGCACAGGGGCATATGATGCGCTGCTCGGATGGAAACTTTTACGTGGTGAAGTTTCGCAACAACCCTCAGCATCTGCGCGTTCTGGCCAACGAATTGCTCGCCACGCGGCTCGCAGAGGCCGCCGGATTGCCGGTTCCGCCAACCGAGGTTGTCGAAGTTGGCGATTGGCTGGTGGAGAATTCGTCGGAGCTCAATATTCAGCTTTCTGGCAGCGTGATTCGCTGCCAGCCCGGCCTGCAATTCGGCTCGCGATATGTAGTCGATCCACTGCAAGGACAGATCTTCGATTATTTTCCAGTAACCATGCTGGAACGAGTGCGAAACCTTGAAAGCTTTGCCGGAATGCTGGCGCTCGATAAGTGGACCGCAAATTCAAACGGCAGGCAGGCAACGTTCTGGCGAAAAATGCGGGAGAAAAAGTATACGGTCACCTTCATCGATCAGGGATATTGCTTCAACGCCGGCGAATGGACATTTCCGGACTACCCGCTGCGCGGCGTCTATGCCCAGAATGAAGTCTATTTAAACGTACGTGGGTGGGATTCATTTCAGCCATGGCTCGCGACGATCGAGGGCATGAGCGAAAGCCTCATCTGGAACTGTGCCGCTGAAATTCCACCCGAGTGGTATGCCAGTGACTGGGGTGCACTCGAAGAACTGATTCGCTGCCTGCTCGATCGAAGGACGAGGGTACGCGAGCTGATCGTAGCCTTTCGGATGTCCGCAAGGCAACCATTTCCGAACTGGAAGGAAGACGCGTGAAGTCGCCCCCGATGTCAATGGCTGACCTGAAGCAGCTCGAGTTCTATCTACTACGGTATGTCCCTTACTTAGTGAGCGGGCGGTTTGTAGATATCGGAGTGCTGTTGTTCGAACCGCACCCCACTGGTTTGGGATACGCTGACGTGCGTATGACGAGCGATTGGCGCAACGTCTACCGGCTCGACAAAGAGGTTGATATCGAAGTGCTGCAGGATCTTGAACCCTATATTCGCATGCAAATGCGGAATTCGCAGGATGTCAGCTTGTTGCTGCGTAAGTTTGAAGAGTCGTTCGCGAACATGATCCAGCTCTCGCCCCGAAACGTTTGCTTGGCGGCGGAGCCCGGCCGAGAGCTAGAAAGGCTGTGCTCAATCTATTTGGAAGAGCCGCCGTCGGACGCAATCCCCGCTCGACACCGCCCCAAGGGTGAGCGCGCAATGATTCTTGCGGGAATAGAAGATGCCTTGACCCGAGCCGGAATATGGGCTTTGCGCTTGGAAAAGATTTCCGCAATTAAATACACGAAAAAAAAGGGGGATTCGCTGGTTTTTGATTTTGGATATCTAGTCGGCACCGAGGTCCGATTCTTTCAACCTGTTCCTCTAAAAGCAACCACCCATCAGGCGGTTATTCTTGCCCACCGCTTCCCCAAGATTGCGGAGCGCATCTCTGCCGAAAACGGAACAATCGCCCGGCTTACCGCGGTTGTTTCGGACGACCTTGATCGCACAAATCCCGACATCGAGTTTGCGTTGGGCGCCTTCATAGAGAATGGCGTGAAGGTGGCTACGGTAGCCGAAATGCCGTCAATTGCGGATGAGACAAGGGAGGCCCTGAACGCGTTGGGTCGATAGAAAGAAAAATGAACTGAATAAACCGGGGTTTTCCTCTGACGTCAACCGTTAACTATCAAAATTCACAGCTTTTCCGCCATCGCAAAGCTGCTGCTATATTCCATTTAGCTCCTCTTTCCCTCAGAATTCCTGCGGGGAATTGTGTTCACTCCATGACCGACGCCATCGACTTCAAAGAAATCGTTAAGCAGCAAGCGGACATCGTCCGCGTCGTCGGCGACTACGTCAAGCTAAAGAAGGCCGGGGCGCAGAATTTCTCGGGGCTTTGCCCCTTCCACAACGAAAAAACGCCGTCGTTTTCCGTCCATGCTACTCGCCAGTTCTTTCACTGTTTTGGATGCGGCGTTTCGGGAGACGTCTTCAGCTTCGTCCAGAAAATCGAAAACGTCACTTTCCCGGAAGCTGTACGAGCAGTGGCCCAGAAGCTCGGGATTGCGCTTCCCAAACTTAGCTACAGCAGTCCCGGAGAAGCACAGGAAGCCAAGCTGCGTACGGTGCTGATCGAAGTCCACGAGCGCGCCGTTGCATTTTTCCAGGAGTGCCTCCGCCGTCCCGAAGGTGCCCGAGCTCGCGAATACCTTGCTGGACGCGGCTTGACCCAGGATGTCATTAACACTTTCCGGATCGGTTACGCCCCAGATTCGGGCTTCTTCTTGAAAGACCGGCTGAAGGGAGAGTTCGATGCGGACGTGCTTCGCGCGAGCGGACTGTTCTCCTGGAAAGAAAGATCTCAACTTACGACGGCCAGTTCTCGGCAAGACGCAAGGTCCCTCGACTTCGCTCGGGATGACAAAGAAGATGACAAAGAAAGGGAGAACCAGCAAGAGAACGGCCGCGACCCAGAACCCGAGGCCCAAAGCCCGAAGCCTGAAGCCAGCCTCGCCGACATGTATTCCAAATTCCGCAACCGGGTCATGTTCCCCATCACCAACGAGGCTGGGCGGGTGATTGCATTCACCGGGCGCACGCTTTCGACTGACGATAAAGCCGGACCGAAATACTTCAACTCGCCTGAGACCGCGATCTATTCGAAATCTCGCGTGCTGTTCAATCTCGACCAAGCCAAAGAAGCCATTCGCAAGCTGGACTACGCCATCCTGGTCGAAGGGCAGATGGATTGCATCTCGCTCTACGCTGCCGGCTTCCATAACGTGATCGCTAGTTCCGGAACAGCTTTCACTGAACTGCAGGCTCGGTTGCTGGGCCGCTCCAGCAAGAACGTAGTCGTGAATTTCGATCCCGACACCGCTGGCGCGAAAGCCACCGAGCGCACCCTGGGTCTGCTGGTCGAAGAGGAATTCCAAATCAAAGTGTTGACTCTCGAGGCCGGCTTCGACCCCGATCTCTTCATTAGAAGAAAGGGCAAAGACGCGTATGGTGAGGCACTCAAGCACTCTCAGCGTTATTTTGATTATCTGATCGAGCGTGCCCAAAGCCAGTTCCCGATCCGCAGCTCTGAGGGGAAGGTCAAGGCTCTAAATTCCCTGCTGCCGCACATCCAGCGGGTGCCGAGTCGGATCGTCCGCGACGAACTGGCGCGCGAGATCGCGCAAAAACTCGGCATCGATTCTGCCGTTCTGCGGCAGGAACTCAAGCATGCCGCCACAAGCCGTTCGGCCACTAGCCTCAAAGCCGCTGCCGATGCCCAAGTCACCGACGCCGAGAAGCTGTTGATCCGGGCATTGACCTCGGCGGGCGAGATGCAGACGTCGGAGGAACGCACCTCAGCGCGCGATGGTACCGAGGAAGAGTTTGATCCCGCTCGTCAGGCTCATTTTGTGCTCAAGAACGAGCGCCTGCACGTCGGACTAGGCACCGAATCCCTCATCCAATGTTTGTTAAACTCCCCCGGCGGAGCGGTTGACGTGATGGAATTGCCGCTGCCCGACTCCGACCGGAATCTTGTTGCGGCAATCCTGATGAAAGAAGACGAGGAACTCACGGCTGAGCGGTTGGAGGGCGCGGTGCGCGCATTGCGGCGGATTCAGTACCGACGTCAAATGGATGTGGTTCAGCGGGAGCTCCAAGCCGCCAAAAAACATGAACCCGACCGGCTGCTGTTCTTGCTGCGAGAAAAAGACCGCCTGAAGAGGGCACTCATGGATCCCGGCTTATCGGATCCCGGTTTGTCGGATAAAGGGGCAGTCCAAAGGCTGGCTTGAATCATCTAGGGGGTTGAAACTAAATGTGGCGCCTTGAAACTAAATGGGCTGTTGTGCCATCTAAGTTATTAACAGCGGGCAACATAGGCGGCGGGCGGTTTCTGGCATAAAGTTTGCATGTGATGGGAGACTTTTTCCGTGCTATACTTTTAAGGTTTGTGTCGGCGCTAATCCCGCCACTTCACGTTCCCGCCGCAATAAACGAGGTTTCGACGTCCTTCCATGGGACGACTTGAGGAAAATCTTTCTTGGCTCTTGACGACAAGTACGACGACATTAAAAAGCTGATCGATACAGGCAAGGAAAAGGGATATCTCACCTATGATCAGGTGAACGATCTCATCCCGCACGATGTGCATTCTCCTGAAGACCTGGACGATCTGCTGACCACGATTGGTACGCAAGGAATCGATGTGCTGGAGGGACCGAAACTTCCCTCCTCCGCGCTCGATAAGAAGTTCGACGAAGACGAAGCTGGCGAGGACGTCGAACTCGATTTAACTCCCGGCGCTCTGGAAAAAACCAACGACCCCGTCCGCATGTATTTGCGCGAGATGGGCACTGTTCCCCTGCTTACCCGCGAAGGCGAAGTTGAAATCGCCAAGCGCATCGAGCGGGGACAACTGCGCGTGCTGAAAGCTCTTTCACGCTCTCCAATCGTCATCAATGAACTGTTGGCGATGGGCGAAGACCTCAAGAAGGGTGTCCGCTCCATCAAAGAAGTGGTCACCTTCGATGAGGAAGAGATCACCGATGAGATTCTGCAGAACCGTCTGAAAGAATTCACCGGAAAGATCGACGACTTGGCTAAGGCTTACAAAAAGGCCAATCAGCTTCTGGAAAAGTTCGCAGCCGTCTCGCAGAAGAAGCGGCCCAAGGACTATCGCCGCTACCGCATTGCGTTGGCTCGCTCCATCGTTGATGTGTCGTTGTGCGTCCGCCGGCTGGGCTTCACCAACACCGAGCGCAAGCGCCTCATCGACCGGGCCAACAAGACCGTCGACATGATGCGGTCGCTTGACCGGCAGTCGACGAACCTCGAAAAAAAAGCGGACGCCACTCGTAGCGAAGAACAACGCAAGGAATACCGGCGCCAGTCGCGTGCTATTCGCACCGAACTGGAGAAGCTCGAAGTCGAAGCCGGAGTGTCGTTCCAGGAACTCAAGCGAACTCAGCGCGAGATCATCCAGGGAGACATGGATGCGGAGCAGGCTAAGCGAGAGCTGATCGAAGCCAACCTCCGACTTGTAGTTTCGATTGCGAAGAAATACACCAACCGCGGCTTGCAGTTCCTCGATCTGATTCAGGAAGGCAACATCGGCTTGATGAAGGCCGTGGACAAATTCGAATACCGCCGTGGCTACAAGTTCTCCACCTACGCCACGTGGTGGATTCGGCAGGCAATTACTCGTGCAATTGCTGACCAAGCGCGTACGATTCGCATCCCGGTCCATATGATCGAGACGATCAACAAGCTGATCCGCACTTCGCGGCAACTGGTGCAGGAGTTGGGACGCGAGCCTACGTCGGAAGAAATCGCCAAGCGCATGGACATTCCGGTGGCCAAGGTGCGCAAGGTGCTCAAGATCGCGCAAGAACCAATCTCCCTCGAAACGCCGATTGGCGAAGAGGAAGATTCGCATCTGGGCGATTTCATCGAAGACCGGGCCGTGGTCTCGCCCGCCGAGGCTGTGATCAACGTCAACTTGAAAGACCAGACTTCGCAGGTGCTGCGCACGCTGACTCCACGCGAAGAAAAAGTCATCAAGATGCGCTTCGGCTTGGAAGACGGCAGCGAGCACACACTGGAAGAGGTGGGTCAGTCGTTTGCGGTGACTCGCGAGCGCATCCGCCAAATCGAAGCCAAGGCTTTGCGCAAGCTGCGTCATCCATCGCGTTCGCGAAAGTTGCGCGCGTTTATGGATGGGGTGCGAGACTAAGGGCTTTTCACCACAAAGACACAGAGGGAATCGGACGCAAGGGCACGGCTTCGGTCGTGCCCTTCTTTTTGCCGCACTCTTTACGCACGGGCGTACAAGGCCTTGCGTTTACGTTGACTTGTGTTCCATATTTTGCAAGACTTAGTTTATCTAGTATTGAAGGGTTAACTTCGAAGGCCTTGCTTCGTTTAATTTGCGGTCAATGGAATTGCTGCTCAATATCGTTTGGTTGACGCTGGCCTTGCCCGCTATCTGGATGTGGCGCCATCAATCGGCATGCCCGGCGGACGGATGTCGCTTGAGTCGGATCCGCCCGTTCCTGCTTTTGACCTGCGTTCTGATGCTCTTGTTCCCGGTGATTTCGGCTACCGACGACCTGCATGCAATGCGGCAGGAAATAGAGGAATCCAGCCCATCGAAGCGGATGGTCAAGCAGGCCGTCGGGGATAAATCGGACGCTAGCGCAAACGTTTCCTGTGCTTTGTCGGCTTGGGTTTCCCCTGTACCGGTTGATACCAACGACCAGGTTTGCGGACGGGTCGTGGTGATCTCGGTCGTCCCTCCCCAACAAGCGCACGCCACCGAGCGCGCTTCTCGTGCCCCGCCGTTCGCATCACTTAATGGATGTGTCCGTTTCGCCGCCTAGTTCTGCGGCGAAAATCCCCGGTTCGATGTGAGTCCCCATGTCTTGCCTCGATAGGCGGTGTGTTTGGCTGTCGCCTATCTGTTGCCGGCTAACCCGGCGACGATTGATTTATGGTGTAGTGGATGAACCAGACGCTTTGGAGATGTTCCGGGCTTTTTGTATTGCTTTACTGCGGCCTGCAGGCAAGCGCGCAGCAGACTTTGACCTGGGAGCAGGTGCGGGCGCGGTTCGAGCAGAGCAATCCTACGCTCTTGGCAGACAAGCTGAATATCGACGAATCGAAAGCTGAGGAGATTACCGCATTCCTGCGCCCGAACCCAACATTCACGCTGACGGCGGATGGGACCCAAATTGCTCCCAGTCACGGCGTCTGGGAGCCATTCGCGGGCACTTTCGAGTCACCCGCCATTAGCTATTTGCTTGAGCGGAGGCACAAACGCGATCTGCGGCTGCAGAGCCAGCAGAAGGCGACTCTGATTGCCGAATCGAGTCATGCTGATCTAGAGAGAAGCCTGCTCTTCAACTTGCGTAGCGCGTTTGTGTCAACCATGCAAGCGAAAGCGGTGCTCCAGTTGGCGAAAGATGACCTCGAGTACTATGACCACGTGCTCGATATCAGCCGGAACCGATATCAAGCCGGCGACATCGCGCAGATCGATCTTGATCGATTAGAACTGCAGCGCGTGCAGTATGAGTCGGACGAGCAAACCGCTGAGGTCAACCTGCGCACCTCGAAGATCCAGTTGCTCACGCTTTTGAACGATCGAACTCCAATTGAACAGTTCGACGTCGCCGGGTCATTCGATTTCAACGACCAACTGATGACTCGCGACGAGTTTCGAAAGATTGCTCTGGATACTCGGCCGGACCTGAAAGCGGCCGTGGAAGCCGTCGACAAAGCTCAAACCGATCACAAACTCGCCGTTTCGAATGGTTCCACCGATCCCACATTCAGCGTGTGGTACACGCACAACGCGTCTACCAATAATCCTTTTGCCACAAACACTCTCGGCGTCAGCGTGAGCATTCCATTGCGTGTCTTCGACCGCAACCAGGGCGAGAAACTGCGCACGCAGATCGATATCACGCGCAATGAGAGGTTGCGCGATGCGACTGAAGCAGGCGTCCTGAGTGACGTAGATTCCGGTTACGCCGTAGTCGCCAGCAATCTGACTCTGCTGCGGCCGTACAAAGCGAAGTACCTGCAACAGTCTTTACGGGTGCGGGACACGATTTTCTTTTCTTATCAAAATGGCGGGGCTTCGTTGCTGGATTTTTTGAACGCACAGTCGGAATACCGCAGTGTGCAATTGAACTACGTGAACCTGGTTGGTTCGTATTTGACAGCCGCGGCTCAATTGAATATGGCCGTCGGCCGGGAGGTAATCCCATGAAAATTACACCCAGATTTGTCTTCACCACTCTGGCTGCGACTCTTTGCCTGCTCCCGAACGTGCTCCTCCTCGGTTGCAATGAAGGCAAGGCCGATCCAAAAGCAGAAGCACCGCCTAAGGCAGTGGTCGAGGCCGATTTGGACGCCAACAACTTCAAGGTTGACCATCCGGAACTGTTCCCGCTGGTGACAGCAACGGAATACAAAGCCGCGCCGGCCCTGAACGTGACCGGCGTTGTGCAGCCTGACATCTCGCGCGCAGTTCCCGTGATTTCTTTAGCCGCTGGGCGTGTCGTAGAAGTTAAGGCCAGGCTCGGCGACGTGGTACAGAAAGGCCAACTGCTCCTGAGAGTACGAAGCAACGACGTTTCCGGAGCGTACCAGGCGTATTTGAAAGCGGTAAACGATGAGCGTCTGGCCCGTCAGCAACTGCAGCGGGCGCAGACTCTCTTTGACAAGGGCGCCATCGCCAAGAGCGCGCTGGAAGCCGCTGAAGACGCGGAACAGGATGCCAAAGTCGACCTCGATGCATTTGCCGAACAGTTAAGGCTGCTCGGCGTAGACAAAGACCATCCCTCGGGAATCGTCGATGTGGTCGCGCCCATCTCGGGCGTGATTACGGACCAGCAGGTTACCAACGCGGCCGGCGTCCAGGGCTTGTCTGGCCCGAATCCATTCACGATTTCTGATCTCTCCTACGTCTGGATCATTTGTGACGTTTACGAAAACGATCTCGATGCCGTGCGAGTGGGCGATACTGCCGACATTCGTCTGAGCGCCTATCCAGATAAAGTTTTCAAGGGGCGGATCGATAATATCCTGCCGGTTCTCGATCCCAATCTTCGCACTGCGAAAGTTCGGATTGAAGTCCCCAACCCGGGGCTGATGCGCGTCGGGATGTTTGTTACTGCGACATTCTATGGCAAGCAAGCGCAAACGCTGGCGGCGATTCCTGCGGCCGCAATTCTGCATTTGCATGATCGTGAGTGGGTTTATGCGCCGATAGGCGCGGGACATTTCAAGCGTCTCGAAGTGGTCACTGGAAGTATGCTTCCGGGCAACATGCAGGAAGTCGTTTCAGGTATCAAGCCTGGAGACCAGGTAGTTTCGAGTGCTCTGGTGCTGCAAAATACGGTGGAGCAATAATGATCCGCCGAGTCGTCGATTTTGCTCTCGGCAACCGCTGGCTGGTTTTGGGCTTCGCCCTCTTGCTTTTCGCAGGAGGCATCGTCGCCTTCCGTCACCTTCCCATTGAGGCTTATCCCGACGTAGCCGACAACTACGTCGAAGTTATCACTCAATGGCCTGGGATTTCGGCGGAACAAATCGAGCAGCAGGTCACGATTCCGCTCGAAATCGTGATGAACGGCATCCCCCATGTCGTGCATCTACGCTCGTTCTCGCTCTTCGGACTCTCGGATCTGAAGTTGATCTTCGACGACGGATCGGATAACAACTGGAACCGGGAGCGGGTACTGGAACGGCTGAGCCAAGTCACTCTGCCACCGGGCGTGAACCCGCAGATGGGCACGGATTGGAGCCCGGTCGGACAGATCTATTTCTTCACGTTACACAGTACCAATCCAGCGTATGACTCGATGGAACTGAAATCCCTCGAAGATTGGGTCATCGAGAAAAGTTTCAAGGCAGTGCCCGACATTGTCGATGTTGCCAGCTTCGGCGGCCCCACGCGCGAATATCAGGTTCGGGTCGATCCAAACAAGCTGGTTGCTTACGGCCTGAGCCTCGCCCAGGTCGAGCAGCAACTCACGAGCAACAACCAGAACGCGGGCGGCAGCTTCATTCAAGAAGGATTACAGCAGATCAACGTGCGTTCCGTTGGAACCGTCGACCGCTCCCAAGACATCGCGCAAACCGTCGTCTTGACGAAAAACGGCACGCCGTTGCGCGTAAAAGACATTGCCGTGGTTTCACAAGGTCCCAAGATTCGGCTGGGCCAGTTTGCGAGAGCTATTCACCGCGAGAACGGAAAAATCATCGATAACGACGATGTGGTGTCAGGCATCGTGCTTTTGCGCAAAGGAGCAACGGCAGAGACTGCGCTCGAGGGTATCCATCAAAAAGTAGAAGAACTCAACAACCACATCTTGCCCCCGGGAGTTAAGATCGTCCCTTTCCTCGACCGCAGTAGCCTGGTTCGCTACACGTCTCACACGGTGCTTCACAATCTAACCGAAGGGATGATCCTGGTATCGATCGTTCTGCTTCTATTTCTGGGGAACGTTCGAGGCGCCCTCATTGTAGCCGTAACCATTCCATTTGCCCTCCTGTTTGCCGCCATTTGTCTGGATTTGAGTAGCATTCCCGCCAACCTGTTGTCCCTCGGCGCATTGGACTTCGGCGTGGTCGTCGAAGGCGCCATTGTGTTGATCGAAAATATTGTGCGCCATTTAAGTCATTCTGATGGGAGCAAGACCTCGAACGAAACTATCAGCTATGCCTCGCATGAAGTACAGCGTCCGGTGTTCTATGCCATAGTCATCACCATCACCGCGTTCTTGCCGATCTTTACCCTGCAACGTGTCGAAGGCAGGCTGTTTCATCCCATGGCCTGGACCGTGGCCTTTGCACTATTGGGAGCATTGCTGTTCTCGATCCTGGTCGCACCCGTGCTGGCAAGTTTCGCCTTCGCGAAGGGAGCCAGCGAATGGGATAACCCAGTAATGACCTATGTGAGTAATCGATATCGCGGGGCTCTCCGTTGGGCGATTCGCCGACGCATGATCACAGTCGGGGTATGCGCGCTTCTGACAGCTTTTGGGGGTTACCTGGCATTCAGCGGAATCATCGGTTCCGAATTTTTGCCTCATTTGGATGAGGGTGCATTGTGGGTTCGCGGTACGCTTGCCCCAAGCACGGGCCCTGACGAAGGCATTCGGGTCTCGAACCAGGCCCGAATCGTCCTTTGCTCTTTTCCGGAAGTCCCGCAATGCACAAGTCAGGTGGGCCGTCCAGACGACGGAACGGACAACACCGGATTCTTTAACACTGAGTACTTTGTGGACTTGAAGCCGAAAGAAGAGTGGCGGCCTGTCTTTCACCAAGACAAAGACGAGTTAATCGCGGCCATGAATCGCGAACTCGACAAAATTCCGGGTGTCGTCTGGGGCTTTTCACAGCCCATCGAAGACAACATGGAAGAAGCTGTCAGCGGCGTGAAAGGAGCGCTGGCCACGAAGATCTACGGTGACGACTTGAGGCTTCTCGAAGAAAAGGCTGATGAGATAGTCAATATCATGCACGGAGTTAAAGGGGTGGAGGATCTTGGAGTTTTTCGCGTGCTGGGCCAGCCTAATCTCAATGTCACGGTAGACCGCGAGCAAGCGGCTCGTTACCAAATCAACGTCTCGGACGTGCAGGACGCGGTGCAAACCGCCGTCGGAGGGAACGCACTAACTCAGGTTCTGAAGGGCGAAGCGCGATATGACATGGTAATGCGTTACCTTCCGCAATACCGGGACACGGAGGAAGCGATCAAGAACATTCGTCTGCTATCGCCCACCGGAGAACGTGTATCGCTCGCGCAGCTCTGCAAGATCAGCGTGACGGATGGTGCGTCCGAAGTTTACCGCGAGGGCAATCGGCGTTATGTTGCGATCAAATATAGCGTTCGCGGGCGTGACCTCGGCAGCACCGTGGAAGAGGCGATCAAGAAAGTGAACGAGCAAGTCAAATTGCCCTCCGGCTACACCCTCGACTGGGAGGGGGAATACGCCAGCCAGAAAAGAGCCAACGAGCGGCTGCTTATCGTACTTCCGATCACCATCCTCATCATCTTCGTCATCCTGTACACCATGTTCAAATCGTTCAAATGGACGCTCTTGATTATGGCCACTGTCGCCATCGCACCCATCGGTGGCCTGCTTGCTCTTTTGTTCACGGGCACCAATTTCAGTGTCTCTTCCGGCGTGGGCTTCCTGGCGCTGTTCGGCGTATCCGTGCAAACCGGAGTCATCATGCTGGAGTACATCAATCAGCTTCGAGCAAGGCGATTTTCCATCGAGGATGCCGCAGTGGAGGGAGCTGTTCTAAGACTGCGGCCGATCATGATGACCATGCTAGTGGCCACGCTCGGACTATTGCCCGCCGCGCTATCCCATGCCATTGGGTCGGACTCGCAGCGTCCGTTCGCGATCGTAATTGTGGGAGGTCTCATCGCGGCTCTCATCATGAGTGTCTTTCTGCTGCCGACGCTCTATGTGTGGGTCGCAGGCGAGCGCGATGTGCTGCCCAGGGCTGAAGAGGGATTCGAAGTGGGTGAGCACGTGGATTGAGGACGCTTGATCGCGTTTTCGTGATTCGTTGTTTAGTGGATTAGAAGACTTTGCTTTCGGAGTTTGTATGAAGCTGGCGATTGCGATTGCCCTGGTTGTGCTGTGGCTGTTTTTCCCGGCTGCGCACGCAGTAAGATGGTGCCGTCGTTGGCGGGCCAGAAAAGAAGCGGCTAACTACTCACGAATGCTTTTTAAGTGAAGTTCGCCAAAGTTCGTTCGACGATATTTTCGGGGGTGGCCGCAATGCGATTCCGCCTCGCGACGTCGGGGTTTCCTTCCATTTTTCCTGTGGTTTCCACAAAGAAGTCCGGTCCTCCACAGTTTGTGCACAACCGAGCGTCGATTTTCTGTTGCCATGATTTGATTGCTAAAGCAAAGTATCGCCAGCGCAGATGTGCGGTGTCTTGAGCGCTGTCAGATTGCGGAAGAGTTGACGTTTCCGGCGGTTCTCGAGAGTGAACTGCCGGAGGGTTTCCCGGGACATGTCACGGCAGAAATGCCGAATGGGAGGTTCTGGGATGCCGGGCACGCGGCCTCCTCGAATAGTCCCCTTACAGGGACTGAGCCGTCAACTTAAGCAATCACTGCGAGGCCTCGAACGTGGACTCAGGTCCGCGAATCGACGACTTGAAGGGCGCGCTGAGAAACGAGCGTTCCTCCGCGAATGCGGTTTCGAAAAGGCGCCTCGCTGCATTGGGCAGTGAGAGCGTGATCGAGACATCCACAAGCATGCGGCCCGGGTGGCTGGCCTGGGCCGCATTTATTTTGCGCGGAACAAATCGTGGCCACGGATTACACGGATTAAGACTGATCTGAATACATGCGAAAGTGTTTCCCAAAAGATGCTTCTCAATTGATGTTCGCTTTTGTTTCACCTATACTCGGCTGAATGAAAGCAAGTATTTGGACGATTCATTGGTGCCGCGCAACTGGGCGTCCAAAACTATTTGAGTTTGTTCCTGGTTTTCCGAAGAGATCACTTCGCATTCACAAGTCGTTCGTGAGTAGTATCGCTCTCGCGTTCTTAGACAGTTTTTTCTGAACAGTACGAAGACTTTGGCAACGACTGACTACAATATCGCGCATACGCTGCCGGCGAACGTTGAAGCCGAACGCTCTATCCTGGGCGCAATCCTGCTCGACAATCTGGCATACAACGAAGCCGCCGAGCATTTGAAGGCGGAGGACTTCTCGCTCGATTCTCATCGCCGCATCTTCACCCGCATGGTCGACCTGGCCGAATCTTCACGGCCGATCGACATGATTACGCTGATCGAAGAGCTCGATCGGCGCAAGGAACTGGAAGCGATTGGCGACGTCGGCTACATTTCCGGATTGGTCGATGGCGTTCCCGACCGGCCGAGCATTGAGCATTACATCAAAATCGTCCGCGACAAAGCGCTGCTGCGCGGACTGATTCACGCGGCCAACGCCGCCATTGCGCGCGCATCCGATCAAAGCGATGCCGCCGAAGAGATCCTGAATGACGCTGAAGCAGCCATCTTCCAGCTTTCTGAAAAACGGATTGGCCGCGGCTTCATGGGCATTCAGGAAATCGTCAAAGAATCTTTTGGCTCCGTGGATGCGCTACTGCAGCGCGGCCAGCGCATTACGGGTCTGGCCACGCATTACACCGATCTTGACGAGATGACCAGCGGATTCCAGCGCTCGGACCTGATCATCATCGCCGCCCGCCCATCGATGGGAAAAACCGCCTTCGCCATGAATATCGCCGAGAACGCCTCCATTGAAGACCAGAAAGTGGTCGGCATGTTCTCGCTGGAAATGTCGCGCGAGGCTTTGCTGTTGCGCTTGCTGTGTTCGCGAGCCCGGGTCGATTCGCATAAGATGCGCACCGGCTCGCTGTGGCGCGACGACATGACCAAAGTTGTTCATGCCATGGAGCAATTAGCCCACGCGCCGATTTTCATCGACGACACGCCCGGCATCTCGCTCAGCGAAATGCGAGCCAAGGCGCGCCGCTTGCAACAGTCGCAAGGCAAGCTCGACTTACTGATCGTGGACTACCTGCAACTCATGTCGGGTGGCAGCAAGCGCTATGAAAATCGGACTCAGGAAGTTTCCGCCATCTCGCGCGGTCTGAAAGCGTTGGCCAAAGAATTAACCGTCCCCGTGATTGCGCTCTCCCAGCTAAGCCGCGCTCCCGAAAGCCGGGGTGGCGATCACCGTCCACAACTTTCTGACCTGCGCGAATCGGGATCGATCGAGCAGGATGCCGACGTCGTGGCCTTCATCTTCCGCGAAGAAGTCTATAAACAGGACGACCCCGACCTGCAGGGTAAGGCAGAACTGATTATCGCCAAGCAGCGCAACGGCCCCACCGGTCGCGTAAATCTGGCATTCCTGAAGAATTCAACCCGCTTCGAATCAATGCTCGCGGACGGCGTGGCGCCGCCGGATTAGCATGTTTACCGGTCACAAAATTAGCGCTGGCGTTGCTGTGGAAAGGCTGTGGAACCGTGCATGGAGATGTCTACTAGTCGTGTCCGCGACTATAGCACCGAACCCGACGCAGCTATTGACATGCCTGTAAGTAATTATATTGTAAGGTGTTATCGGCTTTTGGCGTAGCTCTTGATAGCACATCAGGAACCTGCCGAAAATTTCAAGCAACCCGCGAGATTTGCACATTCCTCCTTGTTCGCTTGCCCCGTACCCCACTGATTGCTGCACTTTTGGAGATAAATGAGATAACGGTTAACAGTTGTTATTCAGCGTGCGCCGGCCTCCCACTAGCCATGTACTTCGGTGTTATCGTGCAACCCATCCTGCCGGGTCATAATTGTCGGGCAAACCCTAGGGGAGACTATTGAAATGAAACGCCACGCGATCGGTTTCTTCCTGTTCTCACTGCTGTCCGTCAGTTTCGCGGCCACTGCTCGTCAGGTGAACAACCCGCCCAACGAATCGCAAGCGGTGCGTGCCACCGTTGCTGACTACATCGAAAGTTACTATGCGGGGGACGCCGTTCGTATGGAGAAGTCGTTGCATCCCCACTACCTGAAACATGTAATTAAGACGTCGGATGGAAGTCTTAAAATGACGGAGAAAACTGGTCTGCAGATGGTACAGGATGTGCGCTCGCACGGTCCTTCTGATCTGCCCAAGTCCGAGCAAACCGAGCAAATCACGGTGCTCGATGTGTCCGAAGATATGGCTTCGGCCAAACTGGTAACGTCGCATTGGGTTGACTACATGACACTCGCGAAGTGGAATGGAGAATGGAAGATCGTCTCCGTTGTGCTCAAAGAGAACGACTGACCCCATTAGAAATCCGCGACGGACGTTCTTGTCGTAGCAACACAGATCGGCTGCCGGGCACGCAGGCCTTAGTTTATTCTTCCTAGAGCCTATGCCCGCCGCAGCGCACGATGCTTCCCGTTTATTTGTAGAGATCGGCGCTGCCATCCTTCTGCTGGCCGTTCTTGCGCGCTTGGCGAACCGATGGTGCTTTTCCGCGATTCCCCTTTACCTGCTAGCTGGGCTTGCCCTCGGCAACGGCGGCCTGTTTCCTCTTTCCCTCAGCCAGGAGTTCATTGGAACTGGGGCAGAGATTGGCGTCCTGTTGCTGCTGTTCATGCTGGGATTGGAATACAGCGGCGAAGACCTGAAAAATAACCTCCGCTTCGGGCTGCCCGCAGGCATGGTGGATCTTCTTTTGAATTTCACGCCTGGGTTAGTGACAGGCTTTCTCCTGAAATGGAAGCCGATGGCTGCTGTCCTGCTCGGAGGCATCACCTACATCTCGTCCTCGGGCGTGATCGCCAAGGTGCTGGAGGAACTTAGACGGATCAACAATCCAGAGACCCCAGCGGTCTCTGGCGGTTCTCGTCCTCGAAGACTTGGCGATGGCTGTCTACCTCCCGTTGGTGGGAGTGTTGCTTCTGGGCGGCGGGCCAGCCAAGATTGCATTCTCGGTTTCGATTGCGGTCGCGGTGGTCCTGCTCGTGCTCATTGTGGCCCTCAAGTATGGGCGGCAACTCAGCCAGTTTCTTGCCCACGAGTCCGACGAGATCATTCTGCTCACAACCTTTGGAACCGTGCTTCTCGTGGCTGGTTTGGCTGAGCGTTTCCGGGTGTCGGCGGCGATCGGCGCGTTTCTGGTCGGCATCGCGTTATCTGGACCTATCGCCGAACAGTCGCATCGACTTCTCGCTCCGCTACGCGATCTGTTCGCTGCGACTTTCTTCTTCTTTTTCGGATTGCAGATCGATCCCGCCACATTGCCCGCGGCCCTCCCCGTCGCGCTAGGATTAGGCTTCGTCACAGCTTTGACGAAAGTGCTTACCGGATATTGGGCAGCGAAGCGAGCTGGAGTCGATAAGCAAGCAGCCTTGCGCGCGGGCACCGCACTCGTCGCGCGCGGTGAGTTCTCCATTGTGATCGCGGGTCTGGGCGCAGCCCTCGAACCAAGCCTGGGGCCGCTCGCCGCCGCCTACGTGCTCTTCCTGGCGATTCTAGGACCGGTTCTCGCGCGTCTCACCAAAGTGACCTATTGATCCTGACGGTCACGGCCTCTTCCTCGGGCCGCTGACAATATACTTCCGTCGCCCTTCGTTAGCTCGCTTTCTCTCCTTCGTCGCGCCTTCGGACGGCGGCTCCTTGAGGGTCGGTGATGATATCGACCCACTTCGGATTAGCTGAGGCCTCGGCGTCGTAATTGTCGTGCCAGTTCCACCATTTGTACGGCGCGGTCTGAGGATATCCCTCTGGCGAATCCTCCCAAGTCTCCTGGCGGCCGAGCGGCGTCAGGTCGAGGTAGCTCCATGTGCTCCCCATCGCCTCGTCGCCGCGGTTGTTGATGAAGTATGTGCGGAACACCTTGTCGCCGTCGCGGAAGAACACGTTGTGGCCATGCCATTCGTCGACGCCGAAGTCTTTGTCGAAGCTGTCAGTCATGGTGTACCAGGGAATCTCCCAGCCCATCCGCGCCTTCAGACGCGCGATGTCTGCTTGCGGCGCGCGTGAGGCATAGACGAGGGTCGTGTCGCGGGCGTTCAGATGCGCCAGGTGTGAGACCTGATCGGCGCCCAGGGAACAGCCGCGGCAGGCGTGCTCGGGCCAGCCAAACACCCCGGGCTCGAAGAAGGCGCGATAGACGATCAACTGAGGGCGGCCCTCGAACAAATCGAGCAGGCTTACCTTTCCCTGAGGTCCGTCGAACTCGTACTTCTTCTCCACAGCCAGCCAAGGCATCCGCCGGCGTTCGGCGGCCAGCGCGTCACGGGAGCGGGTCAAGGCCTTCTCCTTCACCAGGAGCTGCTGGCGCGCAGCCTCCCACTCCTGCTGCGACACGATCGGGGGTTTCTTCATCGTGAGATGCCCTTTTTCGTGTTGCTTGTCTTTCTCTTCGTTTGTCGACATTTTATTTCTCCTTGTTATTTGAATTCGGTGATGATTTCTTCTGCTCCGTTTTTCTTGCGAGAAACTTTAACAGCTAAAGCTGCTAAACCGCCGGTAGAAACGACTCCGGCAAGGACCGTTCCCATGGTTGCCAAACAGAATGGACACATTGTGCACCTCCCCGGTGGCTAACTTGACCGTTAAGCCGCCTCTATAGGGATGACGGGTAGGGCGCGGTTATTTCGACAGGGAAAATAATCAAAAGTTAGCCTCGCCTTTGGAGCAGGAACTGTCTCACCGCGGGGTCCTCGGTCAGACCGATCGCGCGGTCGAAAGCATCCAGAGCCTCTGGTGTTTTCCCCAGCCGTTGCAAAAGGTGAGCGCGAACCGCCCAGTAGGGCTGATAAGCGGAGACATCAATCCAGGTCAATCGTTTCCAACGCTGCCAGGCCTGCTTCGGCTCCCTTCGCCTCGGCAACGGCCGCGGCGTATCCAGTTCGCGTGCCGAGCGTCGGCGATATCCGGATCAGCTGTTCATAGAACATCATGATCGCGTTCCACTGAATCCCGCCGCTCCGTGCCCGCTCAGCGTGTACCGACTGAATCGCAGCCTCGAGTTGAAACCGGCCGACGCGACCGCGACTCGATGCTTCGCCAAGATGCCCTTCCGCCTCTTCGATTAACGGCGTAGACCACCGCCGTGAGTCCTGCTCCGAGAGAGGAACGTAGCGGCCGTCCGGGCCCCGCCGCGCCGCTCTGCGGGCTTCGCAGTGGAGCATCAGAGCCAGCAGACCGTGAACCTCAGCTTCCTGGGGCATCAACTGCAGAAGCACTCGTGCGAGCCAGATCGCTTCTTCGGCCAGATCACGTCCGCGCTGGTCAACGCCAGCCATGTCATCCCAGCCGATTCCGAAGGCGGCATAAATCGCTTCCAGCACTGCGTCAAGCCGTTCCGGCAATTCACGCTCTTGCGGGATCTCAAACCGAATCCCACCGTCGCGGATTTTCGTCTTGGCACGAACCAGCCGCTGCCCCATTGTGGTTGGCGAAATCAAGAAGGCGTGGGCAATGCGCGCGGCATCCAGGCCG
This sequence comes from uncultured Acidobacteriota bacterium, assembly GCA_963722725.1. GTDB lineage: Bacteria > Acidobacteriota > Terriglobia > Terriglobales > Acidobacteriaceae > JABDBE01. The sequence continues at coordinate 1,171 of CAVROB010000016.1, read as the reverse complement.
AGAACGGTCTGGAGCATGAGCGGCGTGTGCATCGCCGGATCGATTGCCGGGTGGGCGCATACGAACAGCAGTTTCAGTCGTTCATCTGGAAACTCCGCCGACACGGTTGCCTCCCGTTCTTCCCTGAGGAGCTGGAGCGTGGCTTCGCCCGCTTCAACCACTTGCCGATGACGCACCAGATCGATAAAGGAGCGGCGCGCCGTCGTCAGCAGCCAGGCCTCGGGATTTTGCGGCACGCCATCTCGCGGCCAGACCGTGAGCGCCGCCAGCAACGCATTGCTGAGAGCGTCCTCCGCGGTAGCCAGGTCGTGCGTGTGCGAGGAAAGGTAAGCCACCAGACGGCCATATGACTCGCGGGCCACTCGCTCAATTGTCCGGTGAGTGCTTTCCTCGTCGCTTCCGTTCATCCCGTGATCCGCCGCTTCAGTTCTGTCGCGAGCGGCCGGACCTCGACAGCGCCAAGCGCGGCTGCGGGACAGCGCGCTGCCCAATCGAGGGCTACGTCAAGTGATGGGAGTTCCAGGATTGTGAATCCCCCTAGTTGCTCTTTGGTATCAGCAATGGGGCCATCCTGTACACGCCGCTTTCCGTCTTTGATCCGAACCGTGGTCCCTGTCTCCGGCACTTGCAGCGGATCCCCGCCGACGTATATGCCAGCCTCGACCAGGGCCTCGTAGTAGGCGCGCCAAGCACCGGTGTAGGCATCGGTTCCGTCGCTGTTTCGTGCTGCAAAACCTTCCGGTGATTCGTAGATCAGCAGAGCGAATTGCATCAGCTTTTCTCCTTGGGAAAAAGTATTGAGCGCCTTTGTGCTCCTGAATATATGACGGATGGGAGGCAACCCATTCGACAGATTCCAGCAAATCTGCAGGAATTTCAAGCGGCGACAAGTGAATTGCAGGATGTCACGACAGAGTTGGTCATGGCCGTTCATTCCAACAGAGAGCACTACGCGTCAATACCGCACGGCATGAGGCGTTTGGGGATCTTTTGGTGAGATCGACTTCTCGGTTGGCCATCGGTGATCCTTCCTGATTCTGGAATCAGCGTAGGTATCACCAACTTGCAAAGCGCTGGAGAACGAAAAGACTGGCGGAGAGGGGGGATTCGAACCCCCGATACAGGTGTTAGCCCGTATAACGGTTTAGCAAACCGCCGCCTTCAGCCACTC
>CAVROB010000015.1:0-93056 GCA_963722725.1 uncultured Acidobacteriota bacterium | reverse complement strand
AAAGTTGGAAACCATGGCACTTTTGCTATATCCGATGTGCCATACTATATCTAGAGGATTAAACGGAAGGCGCAGGCTTCAGGGCTTGCGCCTTTTTCTTTGGCGTCACGCCGTAGGTTCTGGTTTGCGGCAAAAACCCCGAAAGCAGATTCCTCGACGGCTGACGCCGTCTCGGAATGACAAGGTTTAGAAGATGGCAAGGCTAGGGGTTAGTGCTGCGCGCGAGATCCTTCGCTCCGCTCAGGATGAACTCGTCGAAAAAGAGTGGGAGCTGACGAAACCGACTCAATAATTTAACAACAACATTTAAGGAGAATCAGGCGCAGGCTAACCCCTGCGCCTTTTTTATTGCTATGAAACGAAAATCTGGGAAGCAGGCTTTGAGGGCGGGTGGCAGGCGGAAGAAGCGGTTTGTGCATACATTCAAGTGGCAAGGGGAAATCGCCGAGATGGGATTTCAGCACAAGGCTGCGAGCATGGGATTTACGGTGACCAAGCCTTATGGGGACAGCGATTCCTACGATTTCATAGTGGATGCGGGCAACCGGCTTTGGCGGGTGCAGGTGAAATCGGGCTCGTCGATGAAGAGGAATGCGTACCGCGTGGCGGTGCGTCATTTCTGGCGCGGGCCACAATCGAAACGAGCTTATACGGCGGAGCAGATCGATATTCTGGCGGTGTATGTCGTGCCGTTGAAGGTCTGGTACATCATTCCGGTGGGAGCGTTTACGCCGAGCGAATCTTTGATTCTGTTTCCACATTTGCCGGGGCATGCGGGGAAGTACGAGCAGTTTCGCGAGGCTTGGCATCTCCTGGCTTGCCGGCGGGGTGGGAAGTTGAAGAAAGGGATTGTTACGGAGCCGGCTTGTGGGTACTGTCCGGCGTCGGGGAAGATATGTCCGGGCTGTGTGTGGAAATAGGGACTCTTTGTGAGAATGCCTTGAGGCTGTTGGATCGCAATTGGCAAACGCGGGGGTCCTTCGACTGCGTAACCGGTTCGCTTTCGCGAACCAGTTGCTGCGCTGAGGATGACAGGGGTTTGGTTGGGGAGTGTCCGCGCTACACCTATTTATTCTTTTCGGTCTTTTTTTCGACCTTGGCCCAGGTGTCTTTTAGCGCGACGGTGCGGTTGAACACGGGCTTGCCGGGAGCGGAGTCTTGATCGACACAGAAATATCCCAGACGCTCGAACTGATAGCGGCTGCCGGGTGCGGGGCTGGCGAGCGACGGTTCGAGCTTGCAGTCGGTCGAGCACTTCGAGCGAATTTGGATTGAGATTGACGGTGAAATCCTGGCCCTCTTCGGTGTGATTGGGATCTTCTTTGGTGAAGAGGTTCTCGTAGATGCGCACTTCGGCATCCACGGCGTGGGCGGCTGAGACCCAGTGAATGGTGGATTTTACCTTGCGCCCATCGGGCGGATTGTTGCCGCCTCGGGTTGCGGGATCGTAGGTGCAGTGCACTTCGATTACTTCGCCGTTGGCATCTTTTACTACACTCTTACAGGTAACGAAGTAGCCGTAGCGCAAACGGACTTCGCGTCCCGGTGACAGACGAAAATACTTCGGCGGGGGGATCTCGCGGAAATCATCCTGCTCGATGTAGAGCACGCGGGAGAATGGCACTTTGCGCGAGCCCGCGCTGGGATCTTCGGGATTGTTGACCGCTTCCATTTCTTCGGTTTGGATCTCCGGATAATTGTCGATCACAACTTTCAGCGGGCGGAGGACAGCCATGGCCCGGGGAGCGCGTTTGTTCAGGTCCTCGCGAACGAAGTGCTCGAGCATGGCGAGCTCGATCGATCCGGTAGTCTTCGACACGCCGATGGCTCCGCAGAAATTGCGAATGGCCTCGGGCGTGTATCCGCGGCGGCGAATGCCGGAAAGCGTGGGCATGCGGGGATCGTCCCAGCCGGTAACGCGGCCATCGCGTACGAGCTGAAGCAGCTTGCGCTTGCTGAGCAGAGTGTAGGTCAGGTTGAGCCGGTCGAATTCATACTGCTGCGAAGGGAAAATGCCCAGCTCCTTGATAAACCAGTTGTAGAGCGGGCGGTGGTCTTCGAATTCGAGCGTACACATCGAATGGGTGACCTTTTCGATCGAGTCCGACTGCCCATGCGCAAAATCATAGAGGGGATATATGCACCATTTATTGCCGGTGCGGTGATGGTCGGCATGGAGGATGCGGTACATGACGGGATCGCGCAGATTGAAATTGGGCGAGGCCATATCGATTTTGGCGCGGAGAACGCGGGTGCCGTCGGGGAATTCGCCGGCGCGCATGCGTTCGAAGAGATCGAGATTTTCTTCGATGGAACGATTGCGGAATGGGCTGTCCTTGCCAGGTTCGGTCAGGGTGCCGCGATATTTGCGGATCTGGTCGGCGCTGAGATCGTCGACGTAGGCCTTGCCGGCTTTGATGAGTTGCACGGCCCAGGCGTAGAGCTGATCGAAATAATCGGAGGCATAGAAAAGGCCGCTCCACTCGAAGCCGAGCCACTTGACATCCTGCATGATGGAGTCGACGTACTCGGTTTCTTCTTTCTCGGGATTCGTGTCGTCGAAGCGGAGATTGGTATGGCCGCCGAATTCGGCGGCCAGGCCGAAGTCGAGGCAGATGGCTTTGGCGTGGCCGATGTGGAGATATCCGTTAGGCTCGGGAGGGAAACGGGTTTGCACGCGGCCGCCGAATTTGTTGGTTTTGAGGTCTTCGAGAATGACGTCGCGCAGGAAGTTCGAAGGACGAGACTCGGGGGACGGGGTGACGGCGGTTTCGGTCTCGGGATTCGAGGTGCTCATAAACGGTTTTTCAGGGCGCAGAGTGGGTGTTTGATATTCGCCGCCTGGACGCCCGGAGATGGCCCTGCGAGGGCCGGAATCTCATGTGGAAATAACACTATAACCCATCTGGGCGGCGGGTGTCCGGAGTTGTGGCTACAGGTCTTTCGTCCCTGCGGGGGCTGAACCATATTAACCACAGAGGACAGGAAGGTTCACAAAGGAAAGCGCGATGAAATCGGGGGGCGGGCGGCCTGCGGGCCTCGGGTGCTGCATTTGGGGACGGCGATCGTTGGGTTGCCGGTCAAGTATCGAAGGTAACCGGGGGTGGTTACTTCCAGGTGACCGCGCACCGGCCGTTCTCATCTGAAGACTATTGTTTTGTATAGGAGGTTATGAAAATATTGGGTTCGCAGATTTCGTTAATTTGAAACGATTGAGGGGAACGGCAGAGAACTGTTCCCAAGAGTATGTACACTAGCGCCCCCACCATCGCCGCGGTCGTCCAAACGGGACTTGTAGCCCTGTTGCTCTTCCTGTTGTTCACCTACCTCTACGAGCAGAGCCGGCACCAATATTTCCGCGCCTGGCAGTTGGGTTGGGCCGCGTACACGCTGCATTACGCCCTCGATGTCTGGGGGGCGGTGCATCGACCGTCGGCGTTGGTTTCGTTCTTGAGTTCCTTGTTGTTGATCGCGATGGCGCTTTGCATCTTCATCTCCACGCGGCTGATGATGCGGCAGAAATTCCATCTGCGATGGTACGACGTGGCCGTGGGAGTTGCCGGGATCGCGTTGGCATGGTGGAGTCTGCGGGCGGGAGGTGTATTTCATCCCGGGACGGCTGACAATCCGCATCTACCGTTGGATGTTGGTCTGGCTGTGGTGCTGCTGTATTGTTCTTTCTATTTTTATCGTCACGCGCATCGCAAGAACTCGCTGGCCTTTAGCTTTCTGGCAATTTCGCTGGCGCTTTGGGCTGTGTTGATGATTTTCGGAGAGCAACAGAATCCATTTCTCCCGGTCGTAGGGATGGCGGAGAATTTCCTGGGCCCGATCCCGCAGATGCTGCTGGGCATCGCCATGGTGATGGTGCTGTTTGAGAGCGAGCGCAACGCGGTGCAGGAAAATGCGCTGGCATTCTCCACCCTGGGCGTGGATCCGATGCGGCTGCTTTCGGCGGGCGATCTGGTGCCGAGCCTGCAGAATATTTTGGAGCGGCTGGTGGCGCCTTTGCCGACAGGCCGGGCGATGATCTACGTTTCGGAACGGTGGCGCACGATTTTGCCCTCGGTGCAACGCGGATTTTCACCTGAGTTGATTACCAAGATGGAGAAGAGCGGCGCCGGGGAATACATTGCCGAACTGGCGTACCGCCGTGGCGGATTCGTAACCTTTCACAACTTCGCGGAGATGTCAGAGCCGCTGCCGGCGTTTCCGGGAGCACGCTTCGAGCAGTTTCGCCAGGTGATGGCGGAAGAAAATATCCGGAACATTACCGCAGTCAGCTTGCAGACGCGGGAGCACAATTTTGGCGTGATCATTTTTCCGCACGCGGAGCGCCGGGTATTTGGATCGTCGAACTTGCGCCTGCTGATCGGACTGGCGTTGCAGATTGGACTGACCCTGGAAAATTACCTGACCATGCACAACGCCCAACGCCGAACCAAGGAATACGAACTTCTGACCCAGATTGGCCAGGCCATCAGCTCGCGTCTCGATCAGGATGAAATCCTGCGCACGGTTTACAAAGAGCTTGGACAGATCTTTGATACCGGCGAGTTTTATGTGGCCTTCCTGGAAGGCGAGCATATCCGCTTCGAGTTCGAGGTGGAAAAAGGTCAGGTGCTGCCCAAGCGATCGCGGAAGGTCGACAATGGTCTGACCGAGTACATCCTGCGAACGGCGCAGCCCTTGCTGATTCGAGCTGATGTGGAGAAGGCGCGAGAACGGCTGGGCGCAACCTACATTCCGGTACGACCCTCCAAGTGCTTCTGCGGCGCGCCCATTCTGCAGGGCGGCAAACCTGCTGGAGTTATGGCGGTGATGAGCGCGGAGCGAGAATATGTCTTCGAGCAGCGCGATTTGGAAGTGATACAGACGGTCGCCGGCCAGGTTTCGGTGGCGGTGGAGAATGCGCGGCTGTTCGCCGAGGAGCAGCGTCGATCACGCCAATTTGCATTTCTCAACAGCATTTCGAAGACTGCCATTTCGAGCGAGGACGCGGAGCAGATGCTGCTGGAGATTGTGGGACACATCCAGAAAACCTTCCGCTTCGATCATATTGGCATCGGCATCTTCGACTACGTTCGTAAAGACATCGAAATCAAGGCGGAAGCCGGCGTCACCGCCAAAGCTTTAGGCATGCGGATTCCGCTGGGATTTGGAATTCTGGGGCGGGTGGCACGCACGGGAGAGAGCGCGCTGGTTCAAACCACGGGCGAAGAAAACCTGCAGGGAGTGTTGCCGGATTCACGGTCCGTGTTATGCATTCCAATCACGTATGGTGAGACTCTGCTGGGTGTGCTCAATGTTGAGAGCCGGCAGGAGGATGCGTTTTCTCCGGAAGACGTGCTGATCATGAATACGCTGGCCGACCTGCTGGCTACGGCGTTGCACAATTCGTTCGTATTTCAAAAGCTGCAACAGACGGCCATCACCGACGGCCTTACCGGCATCAAGACTCGCCGCTTTTTCTGGGAAGCTCTCAGTTCGGAGTGGAAGCGCGCTTCCCGCTCCGGGCGTCCTTTTTCAGTGGTGCTGATTGACCTCGACAAATTCAAGGACGTCAACGATACGCTGGGGCACCTCGAGGGGGATCTGGTACTGGCGCGGGTGGGCCGTTTGCTGGAGCAGAAATGCCGGCAATCGAATGTGGTGGCGCGTTACGGAGGCGACGAATTTATCATTCTTATGCCGGAAACCGGCGTGGAGCAGGCCCAGGCGCTGGCTGAACGTTTGCGCCTATGGCTGTCGACGGACCCCATGCTGCAGGAACATCTCATTACCGGCAGTTTTGGAGTCGCCAGTTTTCCGGTGCATGGCTTCACCGCCGAGGAGATCATCCGGGTCGCGGACGCGGGGATGTATGTCTCCAAACATGCGGGCGGCGATCGGGTTTCCACTACCGACCAATCTGCGGACACGGAATACGGCGCGGTACAACGGCAACTGATCTCCGGTCACATCGAGGGCTTTCTGCACCGCGAGCACACCGGGCCCGAACACCTTGACGAACTCCTGGGCACGCTGCGCAAATTCAGCGACGAGGAGGGTGGAGATGAAGAAGGCTGTGTCCAGACTCTACGGGACGCGATTGAGGCCCTGGCCCGAGCCGCAGAATCGCGTGAACTGAACGGCGCAGGGCATGGCGAAATGGTGGCTCGCTACAGCGAACTCATGGCCCGGGCTTTGGGATTGTCCCCGGAAGACGTCGATGATCTGGCCTACGCCGCCCGGGTACACGACGTGGGGAAAATCTTCGTCCCTGAACGGGTGCTCAACAAATCTGGTCCGCTTAGCGACGAGGAGTTCTCTCTGGTAAAAATGCACGCTCACGTGGGAGGGGTAATTGTTGCGACCCTGCCAAACAGTGATTCGTTGCAAAAAGCGGTTGAGCATCACCACGAATCCTTCGACGGGACAGGTTATCCGGGCGGCCTTCAAGGTGAGCAGATTCCCCAGTGGGCACGAATCCTGGCGGTTGCCGATGCCTACGTCAACATGACCACCGAACGTTCTTTTGCTTCGTCCAAAAGCAGCGGGCAGGCTTTGGCGGAATTGGAACGCTTGAGCGGCATCCGCTATGACGGAATGCTGGTGCGTGTCCTTTTGCGGGAACTGAAGACGGAGCGGGCCTCGTCGAGCTTCGGCAGTTGAAGCTGAGGCGTTGCTGCAGGCGAGTTTTTTAAGAACATCTGGTATCCCACCTTGAGGTGCATTCATGTCCAACAGCCAGTCGAGCAAGGCGGCGAAGGGCGGCTTCGAATGCGTGATTCCGATTCTGCGAGTTAACAGTCTCGCGGCCAGCATCCGCTTCTACGTGGATGTGCTCGGCTTCAAAGTGGATTGGGGCGGCGAGGGTGAATCGACTTTTGCGTCCGTTTCCCGTGACCGCCGTGCAGTCATGCTGTGCGAGGGTGATCAAGGGCAGCCGGGGACGTGGTTTTGGATTGGAGTTGAAGACATCGAGCCGCTTTTCGCTGAATACCGAGCCAAGGGTGTGAAGTTTCGGGAGGCGCCGACCAACTATCCATGGGCATATGAGATGAAAATTGAGGACCCCGACGGGCATGTGCTGCGGTTTGGGTCGGACACGAAGGCGGATTAGCCGGAGACCAAACCCGGCTGACAATTGGCGCGCAGATTCCGGCCGGCTACGGCGGGAGCGATCCGTATTTTCCGTTGTATGTCATGAGCAACTAGCAGGAGAGCAAGGGAGCGGGGCGGGTCCCGAGCGCGGGCCTGATTCGCTCCTTACTTCTTGCCCCGCCAGCTATGCAAATCAGGAACTTTGTGGCACTGCCTTCCATGTGATCGGTTCGGCGGAGGAGGAACGGTTGCGCGCGGATAACCGTTATGGTACCTTTTAGAATTGTCCCGGACATCTGGAAGGGATCAGAGGGATATATGCGCCCGCGAGGGCCCGTTGTCTCCGACTGCTGGCGTAGCTCAGTTGGTAGAGCATCTGATTTGTAATCAGAGGGTCGGGGGTTCAAATCCCTTCGCCAGCTCCAGCATTTGATTGGTTTGAATCGCAGGATCGGTTCCGGAATATAGGGCTTTGCGCGGCGCGGCGGCGTAACAGATTTTTTCCCAACGGCACTCCATAAGGAATTTTTCCAAGTGTGGTGTTTGCGTGCGAGAGGATTTTCGCGCGCACTCTGTTTTTCTATTGGGCAACCGCCTGCTTGCAGCATCGGACCGCGCATGTGAAGTCTCCGGCGATCGAGACCTGAGTGATAGGGGCCGGGAGGCTCGGCATTTTTGCACAGGTGGGTGAGTGGTTAAAGCCAACAGACTGTAAATCTGTCCCTCCTTGCGAGGTACGAAGGTTCGAATCCTTCCCTGTGCACCAGGAATTTGAGGCGGTTTGCGGGCGTGAGCGCAACCGAAGTCGCGAGCGGCGCGAGGAATCTGGTGAAGCGTTTACTGATCGCAATGGCCGCGTTTGTTGGATTGGGCGGTCTGGTTTGGGCGACGATTGATGACCAGCGGATTCGTCTCGGGACGCTTGCAGTATTGGCGATGTTCGCGCTGAAGACCTGGGTGCGCCGCAAGGATGTGCTGCATGCGGACGAGGACGATGTTGGGACGTAGGCAGCGGCTGAAGCCGGAGTTGATTCGAGCGCAGTTGCGATATGGCTGAAGCCATATCCTGATACGAATCCGAGTGCGAATCCGGCTGTGGGCGTGGTTTGTGAAGCGGTTGGCCGATGTAGCTCAGTTGGTAGAGCACTCCCTTGGTAAGGGAGAGGTCATCAGTTCAATCCTGATCATCGGCTCCAGGAATTGGATCACGGGGAACAGTCATGGCGAAGGCGCTGGGTTGGGCTGTTCCAATTGCTTGTGTTGCGTACTTGGTGCTGCAGGTGGTGGCGCTGAAGCAACTGAGCGGACAGCGCCTCTCGAACGCAACCGGTGGACTGGTGGTTGCCGTACTCGCAGCGTTTTGCTTGCTTGATTGGCTCGTCGGTTTGACCGGCTGGGCTTTATTCGAGGGATACTTGATGATTGGATTGGCTCCAATCACCGCTCTTTATTTGGTGGTTTTGTTAATTCAGGAGTCGAGGGAGCAGTCGCGGTAAGTTTGAGTAGCGGCAGGCGGGAGTAACTCAGTGGTAGAGTCACAGCCTTCCAAGCTGTTGGTCGCGGGTTCGATTCCCGTCTCCCGCTCCAGAGTTGACAGTACAAAGAAGTTGCACGGGTCCTTCGGTGCCAAAGAGCGGCGCCTCGGGACGACAAATGGTTAAGCTAAAAGCTAGGAGCTAAGAGCTGATTTATGGCGAAAGAGAAATTTGATCGGAATAAGCCGCACTGCAATGTGGGGACGATTGGTCACATTGACCATGGCAAGACCACGTTGACGGCGGCCATCACCAAGGTATTGCAGAAGCACAACCCGAAGATCGTGTTCCGGTCGTTTGACTCGATCGATAACGCGCCGGAAGAAAAAGCGCGGGGCATCACGATTGCGACCGCGCACGTCGAGTACGAGACGGCGAACCGGCACTACGCGCACGTGGATTGCCCGGGCCACGCCGACTACATCAAGAACATGATCACGGGCGCGGCGCAGATGGATGGCGCGATTTTAGTCGTCGCCGCGACCGATGGTCCGATGCCGCAGACGCGCGAGCACGTGCTCTTGGCTCGTCAGGTAGGCGTGCCTTACATTGTGGTCGCGTTGAATAAGTGCGACGCGGTGGATGATCCGGAGTTGCTGGATCTGGTTGAGCTCGAAGTGCGCGAGTTGCTGAAGAGCTACAAGTTTCCGGGCGACGATGTGCCGGTGATCCGGCTGTCGGCGTTGGGCGCGCTGAACGGGGAAGCGAAGTGGGAAGCGCAAGTGGACGCGTTGATGGAGGCGGTGGACAAGAGCATTCCGCAGCCGGCGCGAGAGTTGGACAAGCCGTTCCTGATGCCGATTGAGGATATCTTTTCGATCTCGGGACGAGGCACGGTGGTGACGGGACGAATCGAGCGCGGCAAGGTGAAAGTCGGCGAGGAAGTGGAAATTGTGGGCTTCCGCGACACGCGCAAGACGGTAGTGACCGGCGTCGAAATGTTCAAGAAGCAGTTGGACGAAGGCTTGGCGGGAGATAATGCGGGCCTGCTGCTGCGCGGCATTGGCAAAGACGATGTCGAGCGCGGCATGGTGCTGGCGAAGGGTGGATCGATCACTCCGCACACCAAGTTCAAGGCGGAAGTTTACATTCTGACCAAAGAAGAAGGCGGACGGCACACGCCATTCTTCAAGGGATATCGTCCGCAATTTTATTTGCGAACGACAGACGTGACGGGCGTGGCGGAACTTCCGGCGGCAACAGAAATGGTGATGCCGGGCGACAATGTCAGCCTGGTGATTGAGCTGATCACGCCGGTGGCGATGGAAAAGGGCTTGCGCTTCGCGATCCGCGAAGGCGGCCACACGGTAGGCGCAGGCACGATCAGCGAGATTGTGCAGTAGCAAGAGGGCCATTGGTCTTTTGCCGTTGGTCGTCGGCCAAGCGTTGGGCGAGACTTACGCAGGAATACATGGATCCTTCGGCGACAAAAAACGTCGCCTCTAGGGTGACAGATTTGTTTTGAGCTAGAAGCTAAGAGCCAGAAGCTAGGAGTTGTTCTTATGCCCCGAGAAATTATTACGATGCAGTGCGGTGATTGCAAAGAGCGGAACTATTCGACCACGAAGAACCGGAAAACGACTCCGGACCGGTTGGAGATGAAGAAGTTCTGCAAGAGTTGCAGGAAGCATACGCCGCATAAAGAAGTGAAGTAGGGAAGCGAGCCAAACGCGCGATTGTTCCGCGCGGCTCGCCCAGATCCTTCGCGAGGCAAAACGTGCCCCGCTCAGGATGACATAGCAAGTAGGGGCGTAAGCTCAACGGTTAAACTGTCGGTCTCCAAAACCGAACTTGGGGGTTCGAATCCCTCCGCCCCTGCCAGAGATCGAAAGCGGGACCGGAAGTTAGGGTGAAGTAATGGGAGCCGAGACAAAGAGAATGGCAAAATCAATTGCAGCCGCCGCAGATGAAAACAGCTTAGCAGGCCGGCTGAAGTCCTGGCCCGAGCGCGTCAAGACTTTCTATAACGACGTGCGCTCCGAAATGAAGAAGGTGACCGCACCTTCGTTCAAGGACGTGCAGGCTACGACTATCGTGGTCATTGTCACCGTTTTCCTGTTCGGGTTGTATTTCTGGGTCGTGGACAACACCATCGGCAGTGGCATCAATTATCTGTTTAAGTATTTGACCCATCGCTGATGCCAAGGAAGGAAGCTGAAATCTTACAGCACGATATGCAGGAAGAAGAAAAGGACTCGACCGTGCAAGCTGGTGCAGAGACAATCGCTGATGGCGCCAATGTAGCGTCGGAACCTGCTCGCAATCCCAACATGAAGTGGTACATCATCCACTCTTACTCGGGATTCGAGCGCAAGGTGAAGGAGTCGCTGGAATCGCGTATCCAGGCCTTCGGGCTGCAGGAAAGAATCGGCAAGGTGCTGATTCCCACCGAATCGGTCACCGAAGTCCGCAGCGGGAAAAAGTACACCAGCGAGCGCATGTTCTATCCCGGCTACGTGCTGGTCGAAATGGATATGGACGATCATGTGTGGCATGTGGTGAAGTCCACGCCGCGCGTGACCGGATTTGTTGGCACGGGTCAGCAGCCTACGCCGCTTTCCGAAGAAGAGGTGCAGCACATTGTGTATCGCGTGGGTGAGTCGAGAGACAAGCCTAAGCTCAAGGTTAAGTTTGAGAAGAATGAATCGGTGCGCATCACCGAAGGACCGTTTGCCAGCTTCACCGGCATTGTGGATGAGGTAAACGAAGATCGGGAGACGTTGAAGGTGATGGTCACAATCTTCGGACGCTCGACACCGGTCGAGTTGGAATTCAATCAGGTCGAGAAAGTGGCGTAGCGGCATGGGCACCTTCAGCGTGAAGCTACGAGTGTGGAATCCGGTGCAACCGGGAGACGTCGAGGAGTTGGACGCTTACGTCGATACGGGCGCGGCCTTCAGTTGGATTTCGCGGACGCGGCTCGAGCGTTTGGGTGTGGTGTCATCTCGAAAGATGGGTTTTCGTACGATTGAGGGTCGGCTGCTGGAACGGGACATGGCGACCGTTTACGTCGCGACCGACAAGTATTCCGTTCCCGACGTGGTCGTGATGGCCGAAGTCGGAGAGATGGAAGTGATGGGTGCGCACACTATCGAAGGATTAGGGATGGCGGCAGATCCGGTGCAAAAAAAACTCGTGCCCAAAGTGATGTTGGCACTGACCGCGCGATAAATAAATGCGAGCTACGGCTCGCTTGAAGAGAGATTATGGCGAAGAAAGCAACAGGTTCGGTAAAGCTTCAGATTGCGGCGGGCAAGGCTACGCCCGCGCCCCCGGTGGGTCCGGCTCTAGGCCAGGCGCAGATCAACATCATGGAGTTCTGCAAGCAGTTCAATGCGCGTACCGGCGCGAAGGAACTCGAAGGGCTCATTATTCCGGTGGTGGTGACGGTTTATAGCGACCGCACTTTCACCTTTATTACTAAGACGCCGCCGGCTTCGATTCTTCTGAAGCGGGCTGCCGGGATTGCCAAGGGTTCAGGGACTCCAAACAAAGACAAGGTGGGCAAGGTTACAGCGCGGCAGGTAGAAGACATTGCCAAGCAGAAGATGCCGGATTTGAACGCCGCCTCGGTGGAGACCGCGATCAAAAGCATCCGCGGCACGGCCCGGTCGATGGGCATCGAAGTCGTTGGTTAAATTCTGTAGAGACGCAGCTTGCTGCGTCTCTAGTCAACAACACTACGGCTCGCCTGAACAATGACGAGCGGTGGGAGACGAGGAAACAGTAATGAAGAAGTCAGGAAAGAACATCACCAAGGCGCGAGCGGCAGTTGAGAAGCGCCCCTACCCGATGCAGGAAGCAGTCACGCTCCTGCAAAAAGTGAAATTCGCTAAGTTTGACGAGACGGTAGAGATCACCATGCGTCTCGGAGTTGATCCCAAGCACGCTGACCAGATGGTGCGAGGAACGGTCGTTCTCCCCCATGGTCTGGGGAAGTCGAAGCGGGTTCTGGTCATCGCGAGCGGCGACAAGATTAAGGAAGCCGAGGCGGCGGGAGCCGATTTCGTTGGCGGCGAGGAAATGGTTGAGAAGATCAACAAAGAAAACTGGACTGACTTCGATGCACTGATCGCCACTCCGGATGTGATGAAGTCGGTTGGCCGTCTGGGTAAGGTTCTTGGACCCAAGGGTCTGATGCCGAATCCGAAGACTGGCACTGTCACTTTCGATGTCGGCAAAGCGGTGCAGGAAGTCAAGGCCGGCAAAGTGGAGTTCCGCACTGACAAGACCGCGCTGGTTCACGTTCCGGTGGGCAAGATTTCGTTTTCCCCCGACAAGTTGGTCGACAACGCTACGACCGTGATTACCAGCGTGGTGAAAGCCAAGCCGACTGTTGCAAAGGGCAAGTATGTGAAGGGCTGCTATCTCAGCTCGAGTATGGGCCCGGGAATTTCGATTGACACCAGTGCGGTAGAAGCTGCGGCGAAAGCTTAACTGTCGACCTTTGAAGAGGAACTAATAACATGGCTGTTTCCAGAGCAAGAAAAACCGAGCAGGTTGAGAAGCTGGGCAAGGAGTTGCAGAACGTCTCCAGCTTGATCGTGACCACGTACAGCAAACTGACCGTGCACCAGGACTATGAGCTGCGCAAGACGCTGCGATCTTCCGGCGCAAAGTACCTGGTCGTGAAAAACACTTTGGCAGAACGCGCAGCCAAGGGCACCAAGGTCGAAGAGGCTCTCAAGAACCTCACGGGCGTAACCTCGATCGCATACACATTGGGCGATCCGGTGGCATTGGCGAAAGCTCTTTCGAAGTACGCCAAGGATAATCCGGAATTCACCTTCAAGTCCGGCATAGTCGAAGGCCGCGTGATCTCGATCAATCAGATCCAGGCGCTGGCCACCATGCCGTCGAAGGAAGAGATTTATTCCAAGCTCCTGTTCCTGATGAATGCACCGGCGCAACGTCTGGTAACGGTGATGAATGCCGTGGGGCGCGACATCGCGGTGGTCATCAATCAGGGCGTGGAGAAGGGCAAGTTCAAGGCCGACGCACCTGCGGGAGCGTAGGCGCTATAAGTTTCGGGATGGCGAGAGTCGTCCGAAAGGATTTAGTTATCAGGGGTCGAGGGTTGCGCGGTTTCGGCTCCGCCGCGTGTCTGGCGCGGTGGTTCAGAAGCTTGGTCGCACTGGAAACTTTGACCGCGGATAGCGAAATCGGTAATCGATACTGTAGAGACATAGCTTGCTACGTCTCACCATAAAATTGGAGAAATAACATGGCGGATCTGCAGCAGTTGGAAGAACAAATTGTCGGACTGTCGTTGCTGGACGCGGCGGCCCTGGTGAAGCGGCTCGAAGAGAAACTCGGCGTCTCGGCGGCAGCCGCGGCTCCGGTGATGATGGCCGGTGGTGGTGGAGCAGCAGCAGCGGCTCCGGCCGAAGAGAAGACCGAGTTCAGCGTCGTCCTGAAGGAAGTGGGCGCCAATAAGATCAATGTAATCAAGGCGGTCCGGGAAGTCACCAGCCTGGGCTTGAAAGAAGCCAAGGACCTGGTCGACGGTGCCCCGAAAGAGATTAAAGGGGGCGTTTCCAAGGAAGAGGCGGAAACCATCAAGAAAAAATTCACCGACGCGGGAGCGACGGTCGAGGTTAAGTAGAATCGATAAATCGAGGACGGGCGTCCTCGCCCGTCCCGCCGTGCGGCGACGCCCGGCTTTCATATATTTGTCTCTGGCGAAGCTTTTGGGACGGTGGTATCATCTATATCAATAACACCGCTTCCTGCTTCATAGAGTGACTGCGACCATCCGATGTAACGAGCCCAGGAAGCGGGGGCGTGGTCGCTGACACGAGTTGGCAGACTGTTCCGCGGGCAGGGCGGAACGGGAACAGGCCTTTAGATACTGGCGCGGAAACGACACATTTCAACAGAGGCCAAGCGCTGCAACTGGCGCCTACGGGGAGTCATGTCCCTGCGGGCGCATATCTGTCTTTGCCATATTACTGGTTCTTACGAGTAGAGTACCGCGGCGCGGATGACGCGCCCTCACATTCCGCGGTTTTGTCGCAGCGACGCTGCGCATGAAAGTTTGGGAGTATCCGAATGTCAAAGAGCAATGGATTCCGCACACGATTTGATTTTTCCAAGATTCCAGCAACCATCCAGATTCCGAACCTGATCGAAGTGCAGAAGCGTTCCTACGATCGCTTCCTGCAGATGGATCGTTTGCCCAGCGAGCGCGATGACGGCGGCTTGCAGGCGGTTTTCCAGTCGGTGTTTCCGATTACGGACTTCCGCAACGTCTCGCAGCTTGAGTTCGTCGACTACGCCATCGGCAACTGGGAGTGCAAGTGCGGCCACTTGAAAGGCCTGCATCACCTGCGCTCCACTTGTAAGAACTGCGGCAACACCATCGTTACCGATCCGTTTCACCCGGGGGACGTGCTTTGCGGCAAATGCGGCACGTACAACGCCAATACCCCTGATTTCTGCAACAAGTGCGGCGACCCGGTTGGCCTGCAACTGAAGTATGACGTGAGCGAGTGCGAAGAGCGCGGCATGACCTACTCTGCGCCGCTTAAGGTCACCATGCGTCTCACCATTTTCGACAAAGACGCGGAGACCGGCAACCGTTCCATTCGCGACATCAAGGAGCAGGAAGTTTTCTTCGGCGACGTTCCGCTGATGACGCAGAATGGGACCTTCATTATTAATGGCACGGAACGTGTCATTGTCAGCCAGTTGCACCGTTCGCCTGGCGTGTTCTTCGAGACTGCGAACAATCGTACTTACTTCCTCGGCAAGATCATTCCTTACCGCGGTTCGTGGGTCGAATTCGAATACGACCAGAAGAATGTGCTCTATGTGCGCATCGACCGCAAGCGCAAGTTCCTGGGAACGATTTTTCTGCGCGCCCTCGGCCTGCGTTCCGGCGAAGACATTCTGCGGACCTTCTACACCGTAGATCGCCTGGTCATTCGCGACAAGAAGCTTTTCTGGACGCTCGATCCCAACAGCGAAAAAGCCACGAACCTTTTGGGCATGAAGCTGGCGCATAGCATCAAGAACAAATCAGGTGAAGAGATCGCGCACTCGGGCCGCAAGCTCAACGCCGCAACGCTGAAGGAAATTCAAAAGGCAAAGATCAGCGAAATCGAAGTCGACATCTCCGACCTCGAAGGCGCGTGGGTTGCCGCCGATGTCGTGGACACGACCACTGGCGAGGTGCTGCTCGAAGCCAATTCAGAGCTCGCCGCTGACAAGCTGTCCAAGATCCTCGAGTCTGGAGTGGTCGAACTCAGCCTGTTCTTCCCCGAGCGCGACGATGTCGGGACGGTCATCAGTCAGACCTTGAAGCGCGACTCGGTGAAGACGCCGCAGGAAGCGCTGATCGAAATCTACCGCAAACTGCGTCCCGGCGATCCGCCGACGCTCGACACGGCAACGGCGTTGTTTCACGGGATGTTCTTCGATCCCCGCAAGTACGATTTCTCGCGCGTGGGCCGTCTGAAGTTCAACATCAAGCTGTTCGAGAATCAGGACGCCACGAAACTGGAAAACCGCACCCTGGAGCCGCAAGATTTCTACGGCACCATCGGGTACTTGCTCAAACTGCGCAAGAATATCGGTTCGGTGGATGACATCGATCACCTCGGCAACCGCCGCGTGCGCGCGGTCGGCGAGCTGATGGAAAACCAGTTCCGCATCGGCCTGGTCCGCATGGAACGGGCGATTAAAGAAAAAATGTCCGTGTACCAGGAAATGTCGACGGCGATGCCACACGACCTGGTCAACGCCAAGCCAGTAATGGCAGCGATCCGTGAATTCTTCGGATCCTCGCAGCTTTCGCAGTTCATGGACCAGACCAACCCGCTCTCGGAAATCACCCACAAGCGGCGTCTCTCAGCCCTTGGGCCGGGTGGTCTGTCGCGTGAACGCGCCGGATTCGAAGTCCGCGACGTTCACCCCACGCACTATGGTCGCATCTGCCCGATTGAGACGCCGGAAGGTCCGAACATCGGACTGATTTCGTCCCTGAGTTGCTACGCCCGGATCAACGACTACGGCTTCATCGAGTCGCCTTACCGCCGCGTAAAAGGTGGCCGCGTGATCGACTACATCAGCATCGTGAATGCCGGTGACAGCGATCTCAAGGTTGGCGATCACATTGAGAAGCACGAGATCGAGAAGATCAACGCCGAAATAAAAGAACGCCGCAAGAAGCCGGCCGAGATCGAACCCTTTTCCTTCTACCTTTCGGCATGGGAAGAAGATCGGCACGTGATCGCGCAGGCCAACGTTGAGCTCGACGAAAAAGGCCGCATCGTCGGCGATCTGGTCAACGCCCGCAAGGCCGGCAACTTCGTGCTGGTCAGCCGCGACGAGGTCGATTACATCGACGTCAGTCCCAAGCAGTTGGTCTCGGTAGCTGCATCGCTGGTACCGTTCCTCGAACACGACGACGCGAACCGCGCGCTGATGGGCGCGAACATGCAACGCCAGTCGGTTCCTCTGCTCCGCGCCGAAGCTCCCATCGTCGGCACGGGAATGGAAGGAGTCACGGCACGCGATTCGGGCGCCGTCATTCTGGCAAAGCGTAACGGCATTATCGACTCGGTCGACTCGGAGCGCATCATCGTGCGCGTCGAGGGCGAGCACCATCCCGGACAGCTCTCCCGCGAAGTTGGCAGCGACATTTACCAGCTCATGAAGTTCAAGCGCTCCAACCAGAACACCTGCATCAACCAGAAGCCGATCGTGATCAAAGGCCAGCGAGTCACGAAGGGCCAGGTAATCGCGGACGGTCCCTGCACCGATCACGGTGAGTTGGCACTCGGCCGCAACGTGCTGGTCGCGTTTATGGCATGGCGCGGATACAACTTCGAAGACGCAATCCTGGTCTCCGAAAAGCTGGTCAAAGAGGATTACTACACCTCGGTTCACATCGAGGAATACGAACTGGAATCGCGCGACACCAAGCTGGGACCGGAAGAAGTCACGCGTGATATTCCGAACGTCAGCGAGTCCATGCTGCGCAATCTGGACGAAGCGGGCGTGATTCGAATCGGGGCCAGCATCAAGCAAGGCGACATCCTCGTGGGCAAGGTAACGCCGAAGGGCGAGACTCAGCTCACGCCGGAAGAGAAGCTGCTGCGTGCCATCTTCGGAGAAAAAGCTGGAGACGTGCGTGATGCTTCGCTCTACTGTCCGCCCGGTATCGAGGGCGTGATCGTCGACGTCAAAATCTTCTCCCGCAAGGGTCAGGAAAAAGACGAACGTGCGAAAGCCATCGAAGCTGCGCAGATTGGCAAGCTCGAACGGAACCTTTCGGATGAAATCCGAATTCTCACCGACGAGCGCCTGAAGCGGTTGGACAACATCCTCGGCGGCAAAGTGGTGCAAGCCGATCTGCACGACGAGCGCACCAATAAGCGTCTGCTCACGAAAGACACGGTTCTCGATCGCGATACTATCGAGCGCATTTCTACCCGCAACCTGAAGCGAATTAAGTACGCGGACAAAGATCCGCGAGTGAACGAGCAGATCGACGAGATCGAAGAGATGACCTCGCGTCAGATCGATGTGCTCAAGAAGATCGTCAACGAAAGAAAAGACAAGCTGACCAAGGGCGACGAACTGCCCCCGGGCGTGATCAAGCTGGTCAAGGTCTACATCGCGATGAAGCGCAAGCTGAGCGTAGGAGACAAAATGGCTGGGCGTCACGGGAATAAGGGCGTGATTGCCCGCATCCTGCCGGAAGAAGACATGCCGTACCTCGACAACGGCACGCCGGTCGAAATCGTGCTTAATCCGCTCGGCGTTCCTTCCCGTATGAACGTGGGACAGATTCTTGAAACCCACCTCGGATGGGCAGGACATGAACTGGGCGGCAAGATCGCGAAAATGCTGTCCGAGAACACTCGCGAGGACGCAATCCGGCGCGAGCTCAAGGCTCTGTTCAAGGACACTGTTCTCGCCGACACCATCACCGACCTCAGCGATGAGGAATTGATGGCAATCGCGCCCACCCTGACTCGCGGCGTCTTCACTGGTTCGCCGGTGTTTGACGGCTCGAAGGAAAGCGAGATCAAGGCGCTGCTCAAGCAAGCGGGTTTGCCTGAGTCCGGAAAAACCTACTTGTTCGACGGCATGACGGGAAACAAGTTCGAGCAGCCGATCACGGTTGGCTACATTTACATGCTCAAACTTTCGCACTTGGTCGACGACAAGATTCACGCTCGTTCGATCGGTCCGTACTCGCTGATTACCCAACAGCCGTTGGGTGGAAAAGCCCAGTTCGGAGGCCAGCGCTTCGGAGAAATGGAAGTCTGGGCGCTGGAAGCGTACGGAGCGGCGTTCATTCTGCAAGAGCTGCTCACCGCGAAATCCGACGACGTTTATGGCCGCACCAAGATTTACGAGGCCATCGTGAAGGGTGAAGCTGCCATGGAGCCGGGCGTGCCCGAATCGTTCAACGTACTGATTCGTGAATTGCAATCGCTGTGCCTGGATGTGGAATTGATCAAGGCCACGGAAAAGAAGCCGGTCCTGGCCGCAGCAGATTAGTTTGGCCGTTGGTCGTTGGCCGTCCGTCGTTGGCGGCCAGCGACCAACCAACACGAGATTTTGTGAAACAAGATCTACAGTGCTTGCTCTTGAAGCTGTGGATCAAAAGATTTCGCTAGCGACGAATCACCGGACTAGCGACCGATTCGAGAGCCGCCCGCGGGGGCGTACTTCCGCAGGAAGCCGAGGATTACCTTGTTTCGTTCGAGCCCCTTTGACCTGGCAAACCCTATCGCCGATTTCGATGCTATCCGCATCAGCCTCGCTTCTCCGGAAAAGATCCGGAGCTGGTCGCACGGCGAAGTCACTAAACCGGAGACCATCAACTATCGCACCTTCAAGCCGGAGCGCGACGGCCTGTTCTGCGCGCGCATCTTCGGGCCGGTAACTGATTGGGAGTGTCTCTGCGGCAAGTACAAGCGCATGAAGCACCGCGGCGTCATTTGCGACAAGTGCGGTGTCGAAGTCACATTGTCCAAAGTCCGCCGCGAGCGCCTGGGACACATCGAACTGGCGTCTCCCTGCTCGCACGTCTGGTTCTTCAAAGGACTGCCCAGCCGCATCGGGCACCTGCTCGATATCTCTCTGCGCGATCTCGAGTCCGTGCTCTATTTCGAAGCTTACGTTGTGGTCGAACCGGGCGAAGCGCCGGTCAAAGACCACGAAGTCATCAAGGACGAAACCAAGTATCGCGAACTGGATCAGCAGTTCCGTCCTACTGGCTTCAAAGCCATGATGGGCGCCGAGGCGATCAAGGAACTTCTCAAGCGCGTGGACATCGAAGGCTTGTCTGTCGAACTGCGCGAGAAGATGAAGCACGAGAACTCGCTGCAGAAGCGGCTCAAGTATGCCAAGCGCCTGAAAGTTGTCGAGGCGTTCCGCAAGAGCGGCAACAAACCGTTCTGGATGATTCTGGATGTAATTCCAGTCATTCCGCCCGAGCTTCGTCCGCTGGTTCCATTGGATGGCGGCCGTTTTGCGACCTCCGACCTTAACGATCTGTATCGCCGCGTCATCAACCGCAACAACCGCTTGAAGAAGTTGATGGACCTGCACGCGCCCGAAGTCATTGTGCGCAACGAAAAGCGCATGCTGCAGGAAGCCGTCGATGCTCTGTTCGACAACGGACGCCGAGGACGCGTTCTGCGTGGCGCCAACAACCGTCCGCTGAAGTCGCTCTCCGATACGCTCAAGGGCAAGCAGGGCCGATTCCGTCAGAACCTGCTGGGCAAGCGCGTCGACTACTCCGGCCGTTCCGTCATCGTGGTTGGACCTGAGCTCAAGCTGCACCAGTGCGGTCTGCCCAAGAAGATGGCGCTCGAACTGTTCAAGCCCTTCATCTATCACCGGCTGGAGCAAACCGGACATTGCACCACCATCAAGCAAGCCAAGGAAATGGTGGAGCAGCAAGAGCCGATTGTTTGGGACATTCTCGAAGAAGTCATTAAAGACCATCCCGTGCTCTTGAACCGCGCCCCGACGCTTCACCGACTCGGTATTCAAGCATTCGAGCCGGTGCTGGTTGAAGGCAAGGCCATCAAGATTCACCCGCTGGTCTGCACGGCGTTCAACGCCGACTTCGACGGCGACCAGATGGCGGTACACATTCCGCTGTCTCCGGAAGCGCAAGTCGAAGCCAGTGTGCTGATGTTGTCTTCGCACAACATTCTCTCGCCTGCATCAGGACATCCGATCACCGTGCCCACGCAGGACATGGTGCTCGGTCTCTATTACCTGACCAAAGCCAAGCCCGGCGCCAAGGGTGAAGGCCGCGCCTTCGCCAACATCGAAGAAGTTTTGATGGCGCTCGAATCCGGCGAAGTCGAAACTCTGACTCCCATCCGTCTGCGCTATACCGGCGAAGTGATCGACCTGACTGCGAGCTACGACGATCAGGAGATCACGCACACCGAACCCGTGCAGTACGAGCGCAGCTTCCTGAATACGACGGTGGGTCGCGCTATTTTGAACGATCACCTGCCCGAAGGCATGCCATTCATCAATGGCTTGCTGAAAAAGAAAGGCATCGGTCAGTTGGTCAGCTACGGCTATCTCCGCTTCGGCCTCGAAGTCACAGTCAAAGATGCTCGACGAGGTCAAAGATCTGGGCTTCCGCTTTGCCACCCGTGCTGGCTTGTCGATCGGCATCGACGACATGGTCATCCCGGACAACAAGAAGAGCCTGGTGAAGGACGGCGAGAAGCAAGCGGTACAAGTGCAGCAGCAATATCTCGACGGCGCCATCACCAACGGCGAGCGTTACAACAAGGTCATTGAAATCTGGTCCGGCATCACCGAGAAAGTCGCGGACGAAATGTTCGGCCAGATGCAGCAGCGCGACAAGGAAGGTTTCATCAATCCGATTTACGTCATGGCCGACTCCGGCGCCCGCGGATCGAAACAGCAGATCCGCCAGCTCTCCGGCATGCGTGGATTGATGGCGAAACCATCCGGTGAAATCATCGAGTCTCCCATCACGGCGAACTTCCGCGAAGGATTGACCGTGCTGGAGTACTTCATCTCGACGCACGGCGCGCGTAAAGGTCTGGCTGACACAGCTCTGAAGACGGCCGATTCCGGCTACCTCACTCGTCGTCTCGTCGATGTGGCGCAAGACGTGATCATCAGCGAATACGATTGCGGCACGGTCGACGGCATCTACGTCGCCGGAATCGTTGAAGCTGGCGAAGTCATCGAGCCCTTGCGTGACCGCATCGTAGGCCGCGTGTCGCTCGAAAAACTGAAAGACTACGACGGCAACGTGGTGGTCGACATCAACCAGGAGATCACGGAAGAACTCGCTGGCACGGTTCAAGCCGCTGGCATCGAGCGGGTGAAAATCCGTTCCGTGCTGACCTGCGAATCCAAGCGTGGTGTCTGTGTGATGTGCTACGGCCGCAACCTGGCTTCGGGCCGCCTCGTCGAACTCGGCGAAGCTACCGGAGTCATCGCTGCCCAGTCCATCGGCGAACCCGGAACCCAGCTCACCATGCGTACCTTCCACATCGGCGGTACGGCATCGCGAGTCTCCGAGCAGTCGCGTCTTGAAGCCAAGACGACTGGAACGGTCCGCTTCGTGGGCCTCCAAACGGTTAAAGCCAAGTCCGGCGATCTGGTCGTGATGAATCGCCAGGGCTCGATCGCAGTCGTTGACGACAAGGGCCGCGAGCGCGAGCGTTACGCCGTCGTTTACGGCGCCAAAGTTAAGGTCAACGAGGGCGATCCGGTGCAACTCGGCAAAGTCATGGTCGAGTGGGATCCGTACACCTTCTCGGTCCTCACCGAAATCGGTGGAACCATCCAGTTCAAGGACCTGCAGGAAGGTGTCACACTTCACGAAGAAGTGGACGAGGTCACCGGCTTGTCGCGCCACGTCGTGGCCGATTCGCCTGACGAGAAGCGCCAGCCCGCAATCGTGATCAAGGGCAAAACCAGCAAACGTTACCTCATGCCTTCTCGGGCGCACTTAATGGTCCAGGACGGCGATACCGCTTTCCCGGGCGACGTGCTGGCCAAGATCCCGCGCGAGACTACCAAAACGAAAGACATCACCGGTGGTCTGCCACGCGTGGTCGAGTTGTTCGAAGCCCGCAAGCCGCATGAGACCGCGGTCATCAGCGAAATCGATGGCACGGTTAAATTCGGTGAAGTCTCCAAGGGCCAGCGCAAGATGTATGTCATCGCCGACAACGGCACCGAAAAGGAATACTCGGTTCCGCGCGGCGTTCACATCAACGTGCAGGAAGGCGAGCGCGTCAAGGCGGGCGAACCTTTGATGGACGGCCCGCTCAACCCGCATGACATCCTGGCCGTGCTCGGAGAAAAGGAACTGCAGTCTTACCTGGTGAACGAAATCCAGGAAGTGTATCGGCTGCAGGGCGTGAACATCAGCGACAAGCACATCGAAGTCATCGTTCGCCAGATGATGCGGTGGCGCAAGGTGGAAGACGTCGGCGATACCCAGTTCCTGCTGGAACAGCAAGTCGACAAATTCCGCTTCGCTGAGGAGAACGAACGCGTGATTTCGCAGGGTGGACGTCCGGCTACCGGCCGGCCGCTGCTCCTGGGCATCACCAAAGCCTCGCTCTCAACTGACTCGTTTATCTCCGCCGCTTCATTCCAGGAGACCACCCGAGTGCTCACCGAGGCATCTATTCAAGGCGCCGTAGATCACTTGCGCGGCTTGAAGGAGAACGTCATCGTCGGACGCCTTATTCCTGCGGGCACCGGCATGGAGTACTACCGCAACGTTCGCCTCTCGCCAGAAATGGAAGAAGCGGCCGCGAAGGTGCAGGAAGAAGTTTCGCAAGCGTACGAGGAAGCCGAGCGGGCGCTCGAGCTGATGCGGCATGAAGGCGAGACCGAGGAACTGACGGCAGAGTAACCGCAAAAACCAGATGGGGCGGTGTTTGTTCAAGCCGCCCTTTCTTTTTTCTGCCTTACCTTTCCAATCCACATGGCCGCGAATCCACAACGATTGCAGGAACGGGAACGCTACGAGATTTCTCTGTTGTACGAGGCTCCCGAGGGCGCTACTCTTTGGCCAGTGATCCTGCGATTTCTGAGGCTGCTGCGGCTTGCCTTCTGGCGTGCGTTTCAGCACGACGCGTTCGCCACCGCAAAAGCGTCTGCCTATTCTTCGATCCTTACTTTCTTCCCCGCTCTGCTGGTCGTCGGATCGGTGCTGGCCAACTCCCGCAAGACCGCCGCCTACCTGCGCGAGATTACCTACGCCCTCGACAGAATTCTTCCCGCCGGCAGCGGCACCGCTTTGTCTTATCTCAAGGGAAGTGGGCCGCGCTCCGTCGGCCTTCTGATCAGCGCGTCCCTGATCACCCTATGGACAGCCTCGGGCGTCATGATTTCCTGGATGGAAGGTTTTCGCCGTTGCTATGAGCTGCCGAAAATCTGGGGCCTGGTGAAAGAGCGGATGATCGCATTCGCCCTGGTCGTTCTCGCTGGAGCTCCTCTGACCTTTGCCACCATCCTGGTAGCTTCCGGAAGCCGCATCGAACGCAACATCCTCTTCCACTTGAATCAGGAATTCGGCCTCTATGTTTTGCTGATGTGGACCGCCATCCGCTGGCTCATCGCCACCCTCACCAGCATCGCCGTGATCGCGCTCATCTACCACAACGCTGTGCCTCGCACGCAACCCTGGCATAGTGTTTTGCCGGGCGCGACGCTCGCCACGGTCCTGTGGTTCCTTTCCACGGCGTTATTCGGATGGTATTTGCAGAACTACGCGGATTACAGCATCATCTACGGTTCGCTCGGCGTAGCAATCGCCTTGCTGATTTGGATGTACCTGATCTCTCTTGTCGTCCTCGTCGGAGCGGAGTTCAACGCCATGCTCTTCCCTCGAGCATTCCTGGGCAAAGAACTGAAAGCCATGCCAGCCCCGCAAACCGCAAGCAAATAACCCCCGTGGCCTCCCATCGGAACCCAGCGCAGCGCGGGCTGGTGGTGCGGCCTGAGGATTGGATGTGGAGCAGTGTTTCCGTCACTAGGACAGGTGAGACGAGCCGGGTATAGTCCGTTTGCGCGTGATGCGCTGTTGTAGCTTTGCCTTGGCTGCTCTATGGTCTGACGCAGGGCGTGCTTCGAAACCTTGCACTAGTGGGTAGTGATTTTGTCACTCTGCACGATACGTTCGACGATACAAGCAACATAGGTCTGGGTCAAACTGCTGGACTGAGGCGATCCTGAATCTGAGCCGCTCAAGACCATGAGCACGCGGTCTCCGACCACGAGTGACTTCCTATCAACCCGCTTTCCATCCGGCAACAAGAGTCGGGCACCCGTGGTGTCAACGCTGAAGGTAGGTCCCGCAACAACGAACAGCGGATGGCCTCCGCCCTCGCCAGGGTAGCCGTCCGGTGTTTTAACACTTACGAGAGCGTCTACTATCTTGGTGACGCGGCCTTGTATCACGATCGGCTCGGAAGACGAACATTGTCGGTGCACCTGGGTTTGAAAGTCTGCTTGGACGCCTTGACCCTTCACGCCGGCAAGCGCCGTCAGGAGCATAGTTGCCGCTAGCAGCACGTAAATTCTTCTGCTGCGCTTACGAATTATTGCGTTGGGTCCCACAACACTCTTCACGTCTTCGACCGAGACTAACCACAGATTGTACTCGTCAAGTGGATGGGCAACACCCAAATCGTCGTTCCCATCGGGTAAGATTCGCCTTCAACGCACCATCGCAGGGCCGACGCGGACGGAAGGCAAGCTCTTCAAGAAAAAAAGCTCCAACCCGGCTCCCGAACAGGCAGCGGGGTTGGAGCAGATCTTAAGAGAGAACCCTGGATTTAGTTCGGCCCTCTGAGACTTGGCCCTTTTACAGCGTTCCGCGAATGTTTCGACTTCTTGCGGTCATCCGCCCTATTGATCAGGGTTGCTGTGAGGGATGCGCTCTCAGCAATGCTATTGGCATCATTATCTGCGCTGGCGCACACTAACTGAACAACGTCCCCAGCAGCAACCGTCCACGAATCCGCGATAGCGGCCGTTTGGATGGTGCCGACTGCAGTAGACCCACCCAGAAGGCCATCATCATTGAACCCGTTGTCTCCCGTAGTCACGTAACAGTAGGCACTATAGTCGGCGCTGTCAATATACAGGACCGCTGTAGCGTTGACGTAGTACTCGCCCCCCAGAACCGGATTGGACTGCGCGACTACCACTGGCGAACCTAAGGAAACAAAATTGATGTTATAGGCGAAGTTGCCTACGGAAATTCCCGGAGGTCCTTGCGGTCCAGTCGGTCCGGTCGGTCCGGTCGGTCCTTGTGGTCCCTCGGGTCCTTGGGGTCCTGTTGGACCTTGTGGACCTTGTGCGGTCCTTGCGGTCCTTGCGGTCCTTGTGGTCCCTGTGCTCCTTTCGGTCCTTGTGGTCCCTGCGGTCCTTTCGGTCCTGTCTGGTCCCAATTAATCTTGTGCTCGGTCGACTTACATACCGTCGACTTACTTACAATCCGGATGTCCCCGGTTGTATTGTTTACGCATCCATAATAAATCGTTGCTGTTGGCAACTGGTCATTCGCTGATGCTGCCGATGGTTGAGCAACCGAGGGTAAACAGCAAGCAATTAGAAACAACGCACACATACAAACGCTGGTACGAAACATAAAGCCTCCTTTTTGATTTGCCGCCGTTGAGGCGGATTTTATAGTTGAGCCCGCTTGGCTTCGAATCCTTAGAGTGGTGAGCGCAATTCTCCCGTTCGGACGATACGTTTACTTCCCGAGATGACCCCGCGGGCTTCCGATGCCTGTGCACTGGTCGTAGCCTGGACCAGCGGCATGGCCGTTCGATCCGGTTGTGACATCGTAAAAATTCGCGGGGTATGCAGTGTGTGTGAAAAGCTGGGAATAAAGGAAGTTGTCTTCGGTGGCTGCGTAGGAACCGCCGCCAGCGGGAGCTTGTCCTAATCTGTTATTGGAACTATTGACGAGGCCGGCTACTGAGGGCGACCCTACGCTGGTACCGCCGACTATGCAAAACCCGTCGCAGGTTCCGTCAGTATCGTAGACGTACACACCGCTGTTGGGATCGGCGTCAAATGAAATATCAGGAGTTGTTCGGTTAGATTGACCGTAGAACGGATATTGATAGGCAGACCAAGGTCCCATCCCGTCCTCAATATTCGGCGGGCTTTGCCAAGCTTCAACCGTACTCGGACCGCCGCCTGAGTCAGACCAGCAGCTCTCGTTCTGGAAATTCCCGCTCGAGTCGCGGTTGATAGTCGTACCCCCAACCGAGACTACCCAAGGTGAAGCACTGGGAAAGATAACCTCTGAACCAGAGTCGCCTGCGGACGCAAAGTAGGTGATCTCCGACCAGTAGTAGCGGTAGAGGAAGTTGTCGTCCTGTACCTGGGTGTAGGGCCCGCCGTTTTCTCCTTCGCCGCAGTTGTCGTTTCCAACACAGCTCTCTGGGTACCCCCAGCTATTGGAGATATCCCCACCGCCAGCATTACTGACTTCTATGCCAGCCACCACCTCGGCATAGAGCAGGTCCTCAAGGTTCTGGGTGCAGGCTTCTACCACAATAATCTTCGCCGAAGGCGCCATCACGTGCGCCCACTCGGCGTCCAATGACTCCTCTAAGTCCCAGCCTAAGAAGTTGCCGTTTTGAGGCACGCCGCTGCAACTGGCTGTCAGCGTGGGTCCGAAGCCGCCGCCCAGAGTGCCAAAACTCGAGTTGGCGTAAACCACCGTGACGTTGGCTGTCGGCAAACCATAGCTTTTGTCAAAAAACGCCAGGTCGGACGTGATATTCGGGTCATCAAAGGCGTCAACCACCGCGATTGCGCCCCAACCGCCGCTGGGATGTTCATGGTTGCCAAGGGTTGACGCATTGCATCCGGTACTCTTCAGTGTGATTGGCTCGACATTGTAAACACAGCCTATCGATGCCGGCGTCTCAGCAAAGGTGAAATCCGGGACTGGCGTGGAGATGGGACGGCCGGCAGGCACGAAAATCTCGGTGTTGGTGTGAACTCCTTTGGTGTTGCTGCTGAGTGGAACAATGATCCGACCCTGCGGCCTGAAGCTCCCGGCTGGAACTGGCTCTGTTTTCGACGGAGCCGGCTGTTGTGGAGTCAGTTGCTCTGGACTTCTGTTGTCCTGAGCGACCGCCAGTGAGGATCCGAGAGCTAGTGCCGGAAGCACTGCTAATGCAAACAACTTCATTTTGTTCATAATCCCTCCTATGTTTATTTTGTAGTGCCTGTTTTGTAGTTCCTGTTTTGTTGTTACCCCGAAGGGTTTGTTTTTCGAGGCGCACCGAATCGACAGTTCGGAATGCTTCAAAATCGAGAGAGCAGACGCCTACTTAGCGCTTTCGTGGAAGGTGCAAGAAAAAATTGTGGATGCTCCAAAGATAACCATCCCCCAACTGCAACCACACTTTGTCGCTCTAGAGGGATGGTGACAGTAAGTCAGAAAGCGTTTCAACGGGTGAAAGTGATTGAGAATGCGGTCGCCGGAGGGCAATCGCGGATGTCGAGATTCCGAAAAGCAAACGCCTGCGATGATTGTCGTATTCATCGCCATAGCACTCATTGACTCCTTGACCGAGGTCTTGAGCGCTATCTGTTCTCGACAGTTGAGAATTGTTTCTTGCTTTAGGTGACAGTCAAGGTGAGGGGCTGGCTGGTTCCACCGCTCGAGCAGCCAAGATCGCTTGAGTTCCCGCTCGGGGTATTGACCGTCACGCTTGCTGTTCCAGCGGCGGAGATGACGGCCGCCGTGATCGTGGCCTGCAACTGCTGACTGCTGGTGGCCAGAGTGCTTACCGCCGTCCCGTTGACAACGACGACAGAAGCCGAAACAAACTGACTACCAGTCACCGTCAGCAGAAAGCCTTGCTGCACTTCCGCCAACGTAACCGTGCTCGGAGAAAGGGAGCCAATGATCGGTGCCGGTCGAGAACTTCCGCACAGGGGATTAAGTGAGTTGCAACCCTGGAACACCAGCAAGGCGACCAGAAGAGTACTGGGCGGTAGCAAGAGAGCGCCGATTCGTTTCATACTGCATCGTACACCTGTCTCACGACAAAGGTCGGGATGAAGATACTTTCAGTGCACGGCATTCTGAGCGTAATCGCCGGTTTCGGCAGTTACGAGAGTGTTGTTCCCGGAGAGGGATGCGGTGATCAGAAATGGCCAGCGATGCGCTCCTGAACGGAAAGAGAAAGTACCTATTGACCATTGCAAAATGCAGAACTATCGCTTGGCGAACCAAATCCTCGGAACGTCTCCATCGGAAATGGTTAGCTATGCGGTGCAATGATTACGGGATGAACTTATAGACCGTACCTCCATCGTGGTCGCCTCCTGCAAAGGTGGTCCCGTACAGATTCCCAGCTGAATCGAAAATCAGTCCGCCGCTTGGGTAATTACCATCCTTGCCCGACTTGAAACTATACAGTTGTTCCTTCCATTTGCCGCCCGCGACAGGGCTCAACCGAAAAACCGTACCGCGACCATAGGTGCCGCCAATGCTGGTGTTACCGTACACGTTCCCTTTCGAGTCTAGGATAAGATTGTCAATAGCGCCCGTTCCGTCCATACCGTCGAAACTGTACAAAACCTTCTCCGCCCACCGGCCCTTGGTGCCGGGCGTGAGTTGAAAGACCGTACCGCAGCCCTCACCGCACTTTGAGGTGCTTGAACTGCGCCCGCCTTCGAAGGTCGAGCCGTACGAGTTGCCGGCAGCGTCGAAAACGAGACCGTAATAGGGGTTGTGGCCGTCCGTCCCGTTGGCTTGGAAACGGTAGAGCACTTTCTCAGTCCACTGGTCTTTGGCGTGCCGCGTTAGCTGAAAAACCGTGCCGCAACCAGGCGCCTCCACACATCTGCCGCCATAGTAGGTGGTGCCATACAAATTGCCCGCCTTATCGAAAATCAAGCTGCCATATCCGGGACTTACGCCGTCATGGCGTTTGGAGTCTAGTCTAAAGCGATGCAGCACTTTCTCAGTCCACTTTCCGTCATCTCGATGTGTTAATTCAAAAACTGTTCCGCAGCCGAGGCAGCTTGTCCCTCCGTTGTAGGTTGTGCCAAACAGATTTCCGGCTGAATCGAAAATCAGCCCGGCGTACGGGTTCGCCCCGTCCGCGCAAGCTGCGGCGGAGCAAAATTTGTAAAGTACCTTCTCGGTCCACTTACCGTCGGCCCCTGGCGACAATTCAAAGATCGTTCCGCAGCCAATACCGCCGCACAGGTACGGGGAGGAGCCTCCGGCCGCCGTCGTTCCATAAAGATTTCCAGCCGAATCGAAAATCAGCCCGGCGTACGGGTTCGCCCCGTCCGCGCAAGCTGCGGCGGAGCAAAATTTGTAAACTACCTTCTCGGTCCACTTACCGTCGACCCCTGGTGACAATTCAAAGATCGTTCCGCAGCCAATACCGCCGCACAGGTACTGGGAGGAGCCTCCGACCGCCGTCGTTCCATAGAGGTTTCCGGCCGAATCGAAAATCAAGCTGGCCCAACTCTGCTCGCCATCCCCGCAGTTGGACGCAGCGCAGAAGCTGTAGAGCACTTTCTCTGTACTGGCGGCGTATGCAGGACTTGTTATAACGAGAAAACCGAAGGCTATCGCACACACTGCCATAGATCCGATCAAAGGCTTTTTACCCTTCATTAGATACACCCTCCTTCCTACAATGTCGGAGATGCTGATGGGACTCGCGGGCGTCCTAGGAAAGTAAATCGAAGACCGAAACCATTCTACGCTCAGGCGGCCCCGCCCGCTCAACTGTGCAATATCCCGATTACGCTCATTGACCTCGGCTACTTCTCGATTGGTGCTATCGCCCTGCTGGCGCCAACTTGCGAACGCCAACCATCCTTCCCCTGCTATTGCCTTCGTTTCCTGCCGAACCCCTTCAGGCCGCCTAAATGCCTTACTCTGTAACCAAAACTATGAACCATTACACGTTTTTCAGAATCGCAGCCCTGCGTCAATCGGAGTGAAATCCTGTCACTGTGCGACGCGGAAGTCGATGTTACTTACGAGCGTTCCGTGGGGCGTAGTCACCTTAACTTTGCCCGTGGTTGCGCCTACATGGTCGGGTGGCCCGAACCTTAGCAGATGAAAACTCGCTTTTGGGGTGCCCCGCTCCTTGCGTCTCTTGCAAGGGGCGGGTGCATGGATCGGGGCTGCCGCGGTAGCCCTCCACGAAACTCACGGGCGAGGGCACCCGAGTCACAGCGCAGGCGCAAAACGGCTAAAAGCGGCATTGTGCCGAAATCTTGTCAATAGGCAAAACCCACCCGATTCGGCTTAACTCATTGCATCTAAACGAAAAATAAAGTCAGCAAACATGGCACTTTTACCTATTTCAGATTGATATAATAGAAGTAGAAGCCTTCTCATCTGCTCGATTTTCTACTCGAAACAAGTGAAGCGCACCTGCCGCCTTGTTAGCGGTTGGGGATTCCTCGCTTTGATCGACGTGACCCGGCCTTGGAATTGATGAGATAAGACTCAGAATCTGGAAGCTAAAATCTGAAAAGAAAGAGACGCGGCCTTAATCGGCCGCGTTTTTTATTGGGTTTCACCCTATGAATTCCAACAAGATGATGAGCAATGGCAAACGCCGCGGCGAGTGGGCGGAACTTCAGTTCATGGCGAAAGCCTCCAAACTAGGCCTCCGGGTTTCCAAACCCTGGGGAGACCTTTCTCGTTACGATGTGGTGGTCGGAACCACAGGCCGCTTCGTAAGCGTACAGATCAAGTCAACCATCTTCCGAGCTTCGCGAGGTTGCTATGTGTGTGGGACGAAGCCCGGCAGCGCCAGCAAGCCTTACCGGTTGGGAGAATTCGACTTCCTCGCCGCCTACATCATCGCCGAAGACGTCTGGTACATCATCCCGGCGAAATTGGTAGTTCATGGAAAAAGGGGCGGGATTCGTCTCAATCCTTCTGACCCGAACAGCAAGTATGCGCGGTATAAAGAGGCCTGGGATTTGCTGCGGTGAGCTGTGAGAGAGCGAGTACGACCTTTTGTGCCGAGGCAATCGCTCGCAAGTCCCGTGGCGTCCGCTATAAGAGTAACTCTCCATATACAATCATTAGACCGACATAAATTCTGATTGGGACAAACTTGAAAAAAGGAAAGTCTGTGCCGAAGTACGATGGTGCGACGTATGATGGTGCGGCTGTAGATCCGTCTGCCGCTTCCAATATTCGTCGTGCAGATCGCCGGGCAAAGATCATCTGTACGGTTGGCCCTGCCTGCAACTCGGAAGCGATCTTGCACGACCTCATGCGTCTGGGCATGGACGTGGCCCGGCTGAATTTCTCCCACGGGACGCACGAAGAGCACGCGCAAAACATCGAACGCCTGCGCCGCGTGGCCAAAGAAGAAAAGCGCACCATCTGCATTCTGCAGGATCTGCAGGGCCCGAAAATTCGCACCGGACGCATGAAGGGGGGAGTTCCCGTAAGCCTCGAAGCTGGCTCCCAGGTCACCATTACACCGCGCGACATTGAAGGCACTTCAACCGTGATTCCAACCACTTTTCAGGAGCTGGCGCGGGAAGTCGCGCCAGGCGCCCGCATCTTGCTCAATGATGGGCTGATCGAGCTGCGCGTGATTCGTGCCCGCGGCAAAGATGTCGAATGCGAAGTGATCAACGGCGGTCCGCTCGGCGAGCACAAGGGCATCAACCTGCCGGGAGTTGCGCTCTCCATCCCCGCGCTGACCGACAAAGATCGTGCCGACCTGGAATTCGGCCTCAAGCACGGCGTCGACCTGTTGGCTATATCGTTCGTGCGCTCGGGGGCCGATGTGCGCGAGGTGAAGAAAATAATCGCCAAGCATGGCTCCGATCTTCCCGTGATTGCGAAATTGGAAAAACCTCAGGGCATCGAACGCCTGGAAGAGATTCTTGAAGCGTCCGACGGGGTGATGGTTGCGCGCGGTGATCTGGGTGTGGAAATGCCTCCCGAGAAAGTTCCGGTGATCCAGAAACATGTGATCCGAAGGGCGGCTGAGTGGCGCAAGCCGGTGATCACGGCGACCCAGATGCTGGAATCGATGGTCGAGAACCCGCGTCCCACACGGGCGGAGGCCAGCGACGTGGCGAACGCAATTTTCGATGGCTCCGACGCCGTAATGCTTTCCGCGGAAACCGCCAACGGCCTCTATCCCCGCGAAGCGGTGTCAATGATGGCTCGCATCGTGGTTGAGGCTGAGGGGAATACGGGAGATTTTACGCCCCGGCGGCGGCGGGAAAAGCATTCGATTACGGTTGCGCAGGCCATTTGCGAGTCCATCTCGCACGCGGCCGAAGACCTACGGATGGGAGCAATCGCGGTGTTCACCGAGACTGGGAACACTGCGCGAATGATTTCCAAGTACCGTCCCAAAGCCGCGATTTATGCCTTCAGTCAAATGCTTCCAGTGTGCAATCGAATGAATCTTTTCTGGGGCGTAACGCCGGTACACACCGTGCAAGCGCGCAGCGCCGAAGAAATGGTGAAGACGGCGGAGCGGGAGCTCTTGCGTCAGGGCCGCATCCACGTTGGCGACGTGCTTGGCGTGGTCGCGGGAACTCAAATGGCGTCGGGGTCGACCAATTTCATGCGGTTGCATTCAGTCGAAGATGAACGCACAGGCACCCCCAAGAAGTGATTCGCCCTGCTGCGGAGCTTTGTTACGCTGGACAATCGAGGGGCGCTGTCCCCACGCGAGACTAGCGGCTGTCCTCACGTGAGACAATGAAATCGATGTCTCAGGAAATACTTTCGATCGCCATATTCCAACCTTTGCAAGGATACGAAGAGGCATCTCTTTCGACGATGCGGGCGCTGATTGCCGCGCTCTCTTCGGGAGGATACAGCCGCGACTTGCTTTATCGCGACGCCAAGTCACATAACGAATACATTTTGCTGCGCTACTGGAAATCCGAGGAGTCCCGTCGCGCCGCTTTGGAAGATCCCGAAGTGTTGCGCTGCTGGGCCAAGCTTTCTCACGAGATCCGCACACTAAAGATTTACGAAACCCTGGAAGAAGCCGTAACTCCGTGAAGTTTTTATCTGCGATATTCTGTTGAATCATGCCGCCCAGCTCTGAGCCCTTATCCGATACATCAATGGATCCGCAGGTTCGGGGATTTGTTCATCGACCTGCGACCGGCGCCGGAGACGGCTTGGTGCTTACTCATGGCGCGGGATCGAATGCGCGGGCTCCGCTGCTGACAGCGCTCGCTGAGGCATTCGCCGCAGCGGGTGTTACCGTGCTGCGCTGCGATCTGCCTTTTCGGCAGAGCCGGGCTTTCGGTCCGCCCCGGCCCGGCGACGCCGCTCACGACCGCGAGGGTCTGAAGAATGCCATCGCAGCGGTTCGCAAAATGGTCTCGGGGCGCTTGTTTCTTGGCGGACATTCTTATGGAGGACGCCAGGCGACGATGCTCTGCGCTGATGAGCCTGGCCTCGTCGAGGGCTTGCTGTTGCTCTCGTATCCGTTGCATCCGCCGCGGAAGCCGGAACAGCTTCGGGTTCAGCATTTGCCCACGTTGCAGACTTCTTCGCTGTTTGTACATGGAACGCGCGATCCGTTCGGATCGGCGGAGGAGATGGAGTCAGCGTTAAGGTTGATTCCGGCGAAAACTCGGCTGATGCAGATCGAGGACGCGGGTCACGACCTGGGGTTCAAGGGGAAGTCAAAGCAGAAGGAATTGCCGGCACTGGTGTTGGCGGAGTTTCAAAAGTTCTTCAGTTAAGGCCCCCAAACCAGAATTTTTCAGCAAGATCCCTTTCAACACCATGGGACTCAATTGGCGGGGCCGGTCTCACTTCGAGACACGTGGTTACCTTGGTCACCGCTCTGGACTCAAAATGAGTTGCTTCGTTGCGTAACCGCCGTAGATTGAGTGTGTCGAGTTCATTGACCAATGTCTCAATTTGAATCGACACGGAGTGTAAATGGAAAGCGAACCTAAGCCTCCCCCGTCGGCTCCGGTCGGGACGAGCAAGAAATGGGACACATGTGGGATCTGTGGTTCCTCCGCCATTGTGTTCGACGGGGTTCGGGATTTCAACATCTGTCTCGACTGCGGAGCTCACCAGACGACACGCGGTTGGGACGCAGGGTGGCGTTAGCGAGGCGCATGAGATCATTCTTAGAAAGAGTAGAGTTGATTGGCTCGCGCCCTCAGCCTGTACGGGACAGGTTTTGTTGGAGCCTTTAGGAAACAATTTCTACCCACGCAAAGCGGAGAAAGTCCGCAGCGCTCTTAGTTCACCCATCCGGATTTTGAACCGCCATTTTTTTTGTTTACATCATCGGGGGGGATGTAGTTGCCGTTCTCGTCGAAGGTGCCGCTCACGGTGCGATTCTGTTTGCGCATAAATACTTCGAATTTGCGCGCAGCCCGGCGACGCTTCCATCGATAGTAGGAATTCCGAACGCTAAAGTAATGCTCCGTCGCTCCGAACGCCAGGCCGCGCTTGGGCATGAACTTGACGTACAGGAAGCCAAACAGGAGTCCGCCAAGATGAGCGAAGTAAGCGACATTCGAGCCGCGTCCAGACCCTGAGGCGCTGATTGCTTCGACGAGGGTGATGAACGCTATTCCTGCGACAAAATACTTCGCTTTAATGCTGAACGGAATCGGAAACAGCATGATTTCCCGATCGCCGTAGAGAAGGCCGAACGCCATCAAAATGCCCAGCACGCCACCGGATGCGCCGATGGTGGGAGTTTGGGGCGAGACGCCGCCTACGCCAGTGTAGGATACGGCGACGGTAGTGAGCGCCGCTCCGATCACGCAGAAGAAGTAAAACTCAAGAAACCGTTTCTGTCCCCAGTCCGATTCCAACTGTGCGCCGAACATCCACAGTCCGAGCATATTGAAAAGAATATGCAGGATGGTAGCGTGCAGGAACGAATAGGTGACCAACTGGAATATCCAGCCGTGCATAACGTAGGCCGGTATCAGAGCGAGAGCGACAGTGAGCGCGCCGCCGAGTTCGGGAGTCGCAGCCTTCAGCAGTTCGAGGAGCAGGTAGACGGCGGCATTGATGAGGATGAGCCACTTCACGGCCTTGGTGAAGGGTGGGAAGCTCAGCGAGAGGGTTCGTCCGCGATACATAAAGCTGTTGCCAGTTGTCTGTGGCCTGTCCTCAGGGGGAGCTGACAACTTGCGGCCACAATCTTAGAGGCAAGCTATTTTAGCAGGTTCTGACTTACCGTTCTGGCAGCGGCGTCACCGCCAGGCTGCGGTGGCCTTGATGATCCAACGCGCGCACGGCAAAGATCACATTATCCTTCGATACGGCGAGCGTAGCGTGAGTTCCCTGCTCGACAGATCGCGCGTGCTCCCAATCGGGGCTGGTTGTGGCTCGCCAGAGAACTTCATAGCTCGAGGCCCGGCCACCGGCGGATGGTTCCCAAGTCAGAGTGGAATCGTTCTCCAGCTTAGTGGTAAGCAGATGGACCTTGGCCGGTGGCGCTGGCGCGGCCGCCAATGATGCCAAAGTCGCGGCATTCAAGCGCGCGACAGCGGCCACGTAATCGAAGTTGACGAACTTGAGAAGGTCGCCAAACTCGACTCCGTTCTCCGTGCGCACGTTCTGGTGCTGATGGTTATAGTCCTCGCGAAACTCGGTGAAGCGCACGGCGGCGTAGCCTTGTTCATTGAATGAAATGTGATCGCCGCCGCGCAGGTAACGGTCAAGGCGAAATGTCAGTAGCGGTTTGACGCCAGAATCGTAAGAGCGGCCAACCTCGGCGATGTAGCGGGCGAGTTGACGGGACGCCGAATCGCTCTCACCCCCAAGATTACGAATCTGGCTCAGTTCCTCATCGCCGGCGGCGATGGGGACGCCCTCCGAAAACACGCGCACTGCGCTGCTATCCTGTTGCGGACTGCGGTCGCCGCCCACGATGTCATTGTTCAAAACGGCTTCGATGTCCCATTGCGCGGATTTAGCCATTTTCGCGAAGTGACTGCTGCCGTTCAGTCCTTGCTCCTCGCCGGCGACCGTGAGAAAAATGATGGTGGCGGGGAACTTTAGCTGGCTCAGAACGCGGGCACATTCTAAGCTGACAGCGGTGCCGCTGCCGTCGTCGTTGGCTCCGGGGGCGGAGTCGGTAATGTTGAGGTTCTCGCTGTTGCGAGAATCGTAGTGGCCGCTGACCAGCACAATGCGTTTGGAACTCTCCAGATCAGAGCCCTTCATCACCGCATAAACATTGGTGATTTCGGTGGGTTTTGGAATTCGGCCACCGGGGGTTTCGATGAAGCTGTCAACTTTGACTTCGAGGCATCCGTGGCAATCACGCGAGTAGCGTTCGAATTCGGATTTGATCCACTCTCTTGCCGCGCCGACACCGTGGCCCGAGGCGATAGAAGCCGGATCTTGCGCGGAGAGGGTTGAGCGGGTCTGGAAGCTAACGAGTTTCTCAATGTTGGATTGAATCCGTTGCGCAGAAACTTGCCGCAAGGCTGCGGCAATCTGCGGGTCAGTTGGGACGGGCGGTAACGCGTCCTGCGCAAGAGCAGCAACAGCGATCACCAATGCCAACGTGCTGCAAAAGCCGACGCACGAGAAGAGGCGCCATCGTCTCGATTGAAATGCACTCGCCCGAATGTTGCGCTGGAGTCTCACGATCATCATTAGAATAGCCGCCAGCCAAGGGTTTGCGGAGCTGTTAGCTGGTTTCCGGAAATCGAGGACTTGACCTTCAGCCCAAGAGCCACTAAATATTATCAAGGAGCGCTACTAAAATGGAGGCCTTTGTGGTTCATTGTCCGGAATGCGAAACGGATCTCGACATCTCAGAAGACGAGGTCGATGAAGGAGAAATTGTCTCCTGCCCCGAGTGCGGTACTGACTTCGAGATCATCACGGTTAGTCCCATTGAGCTGAAGCCAGTGGATGAGGAGAAATACGAGGAGGACGACGAAGAGGAAGTCGAAGACGGTGATCTCTCCTAGGTCAAGCGCGTTTCCGCTCCAACCCTTGGAGGTCCCGCATGCGAGTTGCCTCGCGAGTGGCGGCTTGGCTGTGCGTGTCTGCAATGCTTGGTCTCGGCGGGTCCGCCGCCGCTGCTGCAGAAGATAAGCACGAAAAGCCCTATGCCCTAATCTTCGGTACGGTGTGGGGTCCGGATGACCGGCCGGTTTACGGAGTGAAGGTAAAGATTCGCCGCGAAGGCGAAAAGAAAGTCCGCTGGGAGCAATATTCGAATCACAGCGGTGAGTTCGCCCAGCGGGTTCCGGCGGGCACGCAGGATTACGTGATCTGGGCTGACCTGAAGGGTCTTAAATCCAAGAGCGGGAATCCAATACAAGGGGAAGAGGTCAAGGTGCATGTAGACGCGGATGAACGCGTGGATACCGGTGTGCATCTAAAATAACAACACGTTGTCAGGTGGGTTGTCGGTAAGCTAGGGGAAGAAACCAGATGAGAAAGTACCAAGTTGTGGCTCTGGTGGCGCTGTTCCTCGGCGTTGCCGTGGCGGCTTCTCCCTACTCGAAAGATAAGGACAAAGACACCGTTGGCCGCATGTTAACGGGCAAGGTCCTTGACCGGCACGACAATCCGCTGCCGGATGCCATCGTTTACCTCGCGAATACGCGTACCCGAGCGGTGAAGAGTTACATTATCGGCCCTGACGGCGCTTACCACTTTCCTGAGCTGTCCCCGAACATCGATTACGAGGTCTATGCCCAGTACAAAGGTCAAAAGAGCGAGACAAAAACGGTGAGCCAATTTGATGACCGCAAGATTGTGAACATTGTCCTTCGGATCGATACGAAGTAAAGCGTGGCTCAAAACGCGCAAGCTGTCTCACCGTGGTGACCCATCAACTAATTCAGATCCCAGTTCTTCCGGACAAGCAAAGAGATCTTGCAACGGCGACACTTGTGGCGTGGCCCAACGAGGTTGTCCTGTCTTGAGCTCGATGATCCGATATCTCGCGCGGGAAAAAAGCGCGATGGTTTCTGTTAGATTCGTTCGCTGAAGATATTCGAACATCACCAGCCTCGGACGTTGAGCTCGCAGGAAACCCAACATGCCGCGCAGCACCGAGTTTTCGTGTCCTTCCACGTCGATCTTGATTGCTGAAACCGGAGCCGGCAGAGCGCCTCGTGCGGCCAGAAAGTTGTCGAGGGTATCGCGGGGCACGGAAATAGTGGGGACGGATGTGGTGAAGCCGACCACGGTCCGGTTGCACGAATCAACGCCTCCCGCATTCTCAATCTCTACAACTCCAGTCTCGTCCGATAAGGCCACTTCTTGCACTTCAAAACTGAGATGGTTGAGCGCCAGGTTCTCTCTCGCGCGGGCGGCCGCGACCGGGTTCGGCTCGAAGAGGATTGCACCTTGAATCTTGTCCGCAAGCAGAAGGCTGATGAGCCCGACATTGGCTCCGATATCGAGGAGGATCCCTCCGTGGATGTGCCTTCTCAGAAACGACAGGCACCTGAAATTTGGGATACGCGTGTAGAACACAGCTGACGATGCCTGACAATCGGGATACGCACGAAACTGGAAGCCGTTAAAGAGCGGGACAACGATCGGCGTTCGAACCACTCGCTTCCAGAGCTGCCAGCCTCCCGCCATGAACAGACGACGCAATCGAGCATTGCGGTTTGATTCATCGCCCCAGACTGATCCGAGAACGTAGTTCAAGCCGCGTATTGAGGACGGGGTATCCAGTGCGTTCCTCCTTGGCTGGCAAATGCTCCGGCCGGGGGTTTGCGTGGATTGTACAGCTGCGATACAGGCGGCGGGAAGAGATCAGTTCGGCGCGGGAAACAAGTTCATCACGCCGATGATCACCAATGGCAAAGTGTATGTGGGAACGACAAACGGAGTTGGAGGGTTTGGATTGCTGCAATAATTCAAAAAGGGCCGACATTGCTGGCGGCCCTGATGCTTTCGCGGGCGAGAGCGCCCGCGCTACGCTTGCTATTAGTTGTTTTCGCTACCGGCGCGCTTCCACGAGATTAAATCGCCTATGGTAGAACCGCCAGTGCTCGACACCGGATGCTTGTATGCCTCGACTTCGGTACGCGAAGCTTCCTCGCCCACAGCTTTGATGCTGAGCCCGACTTTCTTTTCTTCCTGATTCATCTTAATGATTTTGAAGTCGTGCTCTTGTCCCGGTTCCAGAGTCAGGGGTTGGCCGTTGGCGTCTACCGCTTCGGAGTTATGGCAGAGGCCCTCGATGCCCTCGGCGATTTCTACGAATGCGCCGAAGCTAGCCACGCGCAGCACTTTCCCGTGCAGCACGTCGCCGACTTTGTGCTGGCTGAAGAAGCTCTCCCAGACATCGGGCTGAAGCTGCTTCACGCCGAGCGACAAGCGCCGCTTGTCTGGTTCAATGGCTAAGACAATGGCTTTCAGGCGATCGCCTTTCTTCAAAATTTCCGAGGGATGCTTGACCCGCTTGGTCCAGCTCAAATTGCTGACGTGGACGAGGCCGTCGATGCCGTCTTCGATTTCGATAAACGCACCGAAGTCGGTCAGGTTTCGCACTCGGCCTTCAACCGTCGCGCCAACCGGATATTTCTCATGTAAAGCGTCCCAGGGATTGGCTGCGAGTTGACGCATGCCCAGCGAAATGCGGCGTTCCTGCGGGTGCACGTTCAGGACGACGCAGTCCACGTGGTCGCCGACGTTCACCAGCTTCGAAGGATGCTTCATGCGCTTGGACCAGGTCATCTCACTGACGTGCACCAATCCTTCGATGCCCTGTTCCAATTCCACAAACGCTCCGTAATCGGTGACGCTGATGACGCGTCCGCCAACGTGCGCGCCGACGGGATAGCGGTGCTCCGCATCCAGCCACGGATCGGGGGTGAGTTGCTTGAAGCCCAGTGACACGCGCTGCTTATCTTTGTCGAACTTCAGCACCTTGACCTGGATTTGATCACCGACGTTGACCAGGTCGCGAGGATGGGTAAGCCGCCCCCAGGACATGTCCGTAATGTGCAGCAGACCGTCGATGCCGCCGAGGTCGACAAACGCGCCGTAGTCGGTGAGATTTTTGACTACGCCGGTCAGAATTGAGCCTTCTTCCAGGTGTTCCAGAGTCTTCGAGCGCTTTTCAGTCTGCTCTCCCTCGAGCACCTGCTTGCGAGAGACCACGATGTTCCCGCGCTTCTTGTTGAGCTTAATGATGGCGACTTCGAGAGTCTGACCCTTCACCGCGTCGAGATTGCGGGCTGGGCGCAGATCAGCCTGCGAGCCGGGGAGAAATGCGCTGGCTCCCATAATGTCGACCGTGAGACCGCCCTTGATGCGCTCGACCACGGTGGCTCGAATCGGTTTCTTCTCGTTGTAGGCTTTCTCAATCTCATCCCAGGCGCGCAGCTTCTGC
Organism: uncultured Acidobacteriota bacterium; assembly: GCA_963722725.1. Taxonomy (GTDB): domain Bacteria; phylum Acidobacteriota; class Terriglobia; order Terriglobales; family Acidobacteriaceae; genus JABDBE01. The sequence continues at coordinate 52,069 of CAVROB010000015.1, read as the reverse complement.
GCTTTCTGGTGCGAGAGGTTGATGTAGCCTTCCTCGGTTTCGCCCTTATCGCGCATGACGTCGATTTCGTCGCCGGGCTGGAACCGTGGATTGCCCTCAAAATCCAACACCTCGGACAGGGGCAGCATGCCTTCCGACTTGGCGCCGATATCCACCACCACGTGCGTGCCGGTGAGTTTCAGCACAGTGCCTTTGAGGACTTTGTCCTCGCGGACCGCCTCTTCGCTTTCCGTGGTGAAGCTCTCGAGCGCCGAGGCGAAATCCTCAGCGCCGGAACTGGGCTTCTCGTCCTGATGCTGAACTTGGGACGTCTCGGAAACAGATGCTTCTTGTAGAGTCGAGTTTTCCGGGGAAGCCTCGAGGTTCTCGGTTAAGGTTGAGGTTGCTGAATCGTGGTTGGGGGAAGTGTTGTCGTCGAGCAAGGTTTATCGCCTCTCTGGTGTACTCGCGCGTACGCGAAGGATGCGGGAACTGCTTTAGCGGACAGCTGGTGTGAGTCTTAGGTTGTGTGGAGCCCGCCCTGGCGGACGGACCTGAACAATCCCAGCGGTCGGACGTTGCCAAAAAGCGAACCCGCGTCCAAAAGGGAACCCCTCGACTATAGCAACCGCTTGCAAACAGTGTCAAACCCCAAACTAAGAATAATCGATCTCGATTAAAGCCATGTTAAAAGAAGGTGTTTGTCTCGTCTGAATTTGAGACGAGCTCCCAGGCACTTCGTTCGGCGAACAATCCTTCAGTCCAACCTCTTTCGTTACTAATGCTTGAACCAAAAGCCCTTGTATACTGCGACCACTCGATCATCTTAAATAGCATCAAAGCTGCGGGAGTGGTGTTTGTACGCTTGAGGTCTTATGGCGACGCGCTTGAAATTGGCATTGTTTTTTTGGGGGTTCCTGTTTGCGATAACGCAGGCGCATGCAGGCGTGACGCTGTTGCTCGAAGAGCCATACAGCTACGATGGAGTATTTGCCGGAACGGGTCATGCGGCCGTCTATCTTGACCGGGTTTGTGCTGACTCTCCGTTGACCCTCCGCCATTGCGCCCCAGGAGAATTCGGCGCTGTCATCAGCCGCTACGACGGCATTGCAGGGCACGACTGGATCGCGATTCCGCTGATCCCTTATCTCTACGCAGTCGACAAACCAGAGAATGTACCGCTATCCGCGGATGTTAAGTTAGTCGACTTTCTGCGAAATAGATATCGGATCGCTCACCTCGAGTCCGTTGCTCCCGACGGCCCTGATGGAGAGCCACCAACCGGTCGATGGGTCGAATTGGTCGGGGCTAGCTATATTCGGGCGATTTACGGTTTTCACGTTGATACTAGCAATGAACAGGACGATCGCCTGATTCGCAAGTACAACTCCGAACCAAACCGGATGCAGTTCAATATCATCACCCGCAATTGTGCGGACTTCGCGCGCAACCTGGTGAACTATTACTATCCGAAAATGCTTCATCGCAGCGTCATCGGCGATCTCGGAGTCACCACACCCAAGCACGATGCGCAGTCACTTGTGCACTTCGGCGAGCGCCATCCGGATCTGCACCTGACGACTTTTGTCATTCCTCAAGTTCCGGGGAACACTCGGCGCAGCCGACCGGTGCGCGGCGTTGTTGAATCCGTGGTGCGAGCGAAGAAGTATATGCTGCCGCTCCTCGTATTTCATCCCGTTATCACCGGCGCCCTCGTCGTGGCTGCCGCAGACGGCGCGCGCTTCAACCCGGCGCGCAATGCGATGGTCTTTGATCCTAGCGGCGAGTTGGACCCACCCCTGGACAAAGCCCAACGACGTGTGTACCAGGCTCAATTGGACTCGCTGAAACGTCCGCTCGCGGAGGGCAATCCCTGGTACGGAACCAAGTGGCAACAGTTACAGGCCGATTCGGTGCCACGAATCGATAACTCGGGCGATCCTTTGCTAGAGCTAAAGCTCGGCGACGATACCGTCGACCAGGGGCTTTCCAGGAACAACATCCTGAGCACGTCGGCGCCGCCTGAATTGGCGGAGTGGATTTTGATACAGCGGCTCCGGGAAGAGTTGAAAAAAGGCGGTTCTCCCAAGGTCTCGGAACAGAATGCCGAAAACGACTGGGCATTGCTGCAACAAACCATGCTCGCAGAACACAAGAAACGCGAGCCAATTGACAACCGCCTGACCGCGATGGGATCGAACTGAACAGATCGAAGCGAACGTAGGCTGCGGGCGTCCTCCGCACTGTGGGGTTTCGCTGGTTCCGAAATTTGCCGCCATCTGCTACTCTGCCCTGCGATGGATTATCTTTGGACTCCCTGGCGTTATGCGTATGTCACCGCCGGTGACAAGACTAAGGGCTGCATTTTCTGTGAGCTGCCAAAACTAGGGGACGACGCCAAGGCTCGCATCGTGCACCGCGGCCAGACCTGTTACATCGTGCTGAATACTTTTCCATACACGCCCGGACACGTGATGGTCGTGCCATTTGCTCACCTCGATGAATTGCAGAAACTTCCCATCGACGCGGCTCACGAAATGATCGATCTGTCCCAGAAAATGGAACGCGTGTTGCGGCAGCTCTACACTCCCGACGGAGTGAATCTGGGTATGAACATTGGCAAAGCAGCCGGAGCTGGCGTCGCCGGACACATCCATATGCACGTCCTGCCGCGCTGGGTTGCGGATGCGAACTTCGTTTCGGTAGTTGGGGAAACGCGAGTTCTGCCGGAGAGCCTGGAGATTACTTACGCAAGGATTAAAGCAGCGCTTGAATCGCCGGTGTCATCCTGAGCGAGAATCGAAGGGCAAAAAACCTCGCTCAGGATGAACTCCGGAAACGCAAAAGCGCACAATCGCAACACCAAAACGCCGCGCCGCGATGCTCCCTATGCGCCGATGCGCATCTCTATGAAACTGCCTCGAAGGAGAGGCAGCCACAGCCCCCTCACCCGTTATTAAGACATCGTTGCCAGAGATCCTCCCCCGAGTCCCCTAGCTGATGATGGCAGTAGCTAGTGTGATGAGATTAGGTCGAACCGGACTGGCGATTGTCATAAGAATGTCAACAAATTGTAAGATTTTGTAGAGAGAAATCCGCGAAATGGTTCGGTTAGCGAGCCAGTTCAGCGTCCGAGCAGGTCATCCAAATCCTTTTCGCCGATCACGCTTATTCCCAATTCTTTCGCTTTGTCCAGCTTGGAACCTGCATCAGCCCCGGCGACCACATAGTCGGTCTTCTTGCTGACTGAACCGGATACGCGCCCGCCGGCATCTTCAATCGTCTTTTTGACTTGATCGCGAGGGAGGTTTAAGGTGCCGGTCAGGACAAACGTCTTCCCGGCGAGTTGCGTGCCTCGTTCTTTCTTTGTACCCGCAAAGGTCAGGCCCGCCTTGCGCAGCCGCTCCAACAGTTCACGATTTTTCACTTCCTGAAAGAACTCCACAATGCTCTCGGCAATACGCGGACCTACCTCGTTTACCTGCTGAAGTTCTTCTTCGCTCGCGTTCATGAGTGCGTCCATCGAGCCGAGATGCTCAGCCAGGAACTGCGCCGTGCGCTCACCGACAAAACGAATCCCTAATCCGTAGATGACACGTTCGAGTGGCAGTTTCTTCGAAGCCCCGATCTCACGGAGCACATTCTGCGCGGATTTCTCGCCCATCCGCTCGAGCGACAACAGATCGTCTTCAGTCAGCTTATAGATGTCGGCGACATTCTTGACCAACCCGCGATCCGTGAGCTGATTGACTAACGCCTCTCCCATGCCGTCAATGTTCATCACGCCGCGCGATGCAAAATGCAAAATAGTTTCCCGCAGCTTGGCCGGGCAGTTCGCATTGACGCAAAAATAGTCAACCTCGCCTTCGGTGCGCACAACTTTCGTGCCGCACACCGGGCACTTCTCCGGCACGTGGATTAACTTGTGGCCACGCGGATGATCTTTATCATCTACAACACGAGTGACCTTGGGGATAACATCGCCGCCGCGCTCGACCTCGACCCAATCGTCAACCTTCACACCCAGCCGTTCGATCTCATCCGGATTATGCAAGGTCGCGCGACTGACGGTTGTGCCGCCAATCGGTACAGGCTTCAACATCGCCACAGGAGTCAACTTGCCGGTCCGGCCGACTTGCCACAAAACGCCTTCAATCTGCGTGATGCCCGCGCGGGCAGCGTATTTGTAGGCGATCGCCCAGCGTGGCGCTTTCCCCGTAAAGCCGAGTTCCTCCTGCAGCGCGGTGCGATCAACCTTGACGACGATGCCGTCGATTTCATAGGGAAGTTTTTCCCGCTTCACTTCCTCCTGCTCAATAAATGCCCACACTTCATCAAAGCTCCTGGCCAGCTTTCGGCTGGGATTGACTTTGAAGCCGGCCGCATTGAGAGCGTTCAAAGTCTCCCACTGGCGGTCGATAAAAGTTCGTCCGTCGCGCAGCAGCATGTAGGCAAAATAATCGAGATGCCTTTGCGCGACGACGCTGGGTTCAAGTTGACGAACCGTCCCAGCAGTGGCATTACGCGGATTGGCAAACAACGAGAGTCCTTTCTCTTCGCGCTGCTGATTCATTTTCCTGAATGCCGCAATGGGCATGAGCATTTCGCCGCGCACTTCGAAGTCCGCGGGAATGCCCGCTGCTTTGAGCTTTTCTTTCGGAATCGAAAGCGGAATCGAACGCACCGTGCGCACATTCAACGTGACATCTTCGCCGACGGTGCCATCACCGCGCGTTATGCCACGTACCAGTCGCCCATTTTCATAGAGCAGCGCCAGCGACATGCCGTCCAGCTTTAGCTCACAGACGTAGTCAATGTCCTTTCGCCCGCTAAGTTCGTGAACCCGGCGTTCCCAGTTGCGCAGATCGTCCACGTTATAAGTGTTGTCCAGCGAAAGCATGGGCGACGAGTGCGCTGCCTTGACCACGCCCTCGCGCGGCTTGCCACCTACGCGTTGTGTGGGAGAATCGGGCGTGATCAACGCAGGATGCTCCGCTTCCAGCTTCTTCAACTGGTTCATCAGCTGATCGAATTCAGCGTCGCTGATCTCAGGATCATCGAGTACGAAATAGCGGTATTCGTGATGCCGGATCTGATCCCGAAGCGCCTCGACCTTCTTTTCAATGTCTTTCGCCGTAGCCATCGCAAAAGATTATAGGCGAGGCGCCGAATCGTGGGGTGCGGGCTGCCAGAAACCTCGGCCATGGCCCATCTCGAGCTGTTCTAAACTGTCCAAATGCCGGTGCTGGAAACTCAACGCCTTGTGCTTCGGGAATTTCAATTCGAAGACCTCGACGCTCTAGCCGCCATCCTCTGCGATCGCGAGACCATGCGCTATTACCCTGTGTCATTCGACAGTGCGGCGGTCGCGGATTGGATCCAGCGCAATCGCACTCGCTACGCTAATGACGGTCACGGACTCTGGGCCATGATTCTGAAATCCAACCGCGAACTGATTGGCGACTGCGGGCTGGTGCGGCAGAGTGTCGACGCAGTCGACGAAATCGAAATCGGCTACCACGTGCGCCGCGATCTGTGGAACCAGGGATATGCCTCGGAAGCCGCCCGGGCCTGCCGCGACTATGGATTCGCGAATCTCAAGGTCGACCGCCTCATTTCCCTGATTCGCCCTGAGAATCTCGCTTCGCGCCGCGTCGCAGAAAAGAATGGCATGACGATCTGGAAAGAAGTGACCAAAGTGGATTTGTTACATTACGTCTACGCCGTCAAGCGAGACCAGCCTTAGTTCACGTGATTTCGGAGACCGACATGTCCAAAGCCGCGCCGACATCGTGACTTCATGCGCAAAGCCATGCTGCTATACAATCCGCTTTCTGGCCGCAGCATCGAACGGCGCCTCGCAGACGTGCAATCAGCACTCTCCGTCCTGCGAGATGCCGGAATCGAAGCGTCGGTTGTGCCCACGCGCGCCGCATCCGATGCGACCGAGCAAGCTACACAAGCCATTGCGGAAGGCTGCGACACTATATTCGCCTGCGGCGGCGATGGCACGGTTCACGACGTGTTGCAGGGAATGGTCGGCACCAAAGCCGCTTTGGCCATCATTCCGATGGGCACAGCAAATTGTCTGGCGCACGATCTGGGCTTGCCACTTTCTCCGGCGAAAGCCGCCAGCGCTGCTCTGACCGGAAAGTTTCGCCGCATCGCAGTCGGCCGAATCGAGTACCAGGATTTCAACGGCGGGAGAGCCACGCGATATTTTTCCTTCATCGTCGGCATTGGAGTGGATGCACATGTGTTTTACGAACTGGATCCATTGAGCAAGCGACGCTTCGGCATGGCTGCCTACTGCGCGAAGGCGACGCGCTTATGGCTGACCCACAAGATGAAAAATTTCGCTCTTGGAAACCGCCGGGGAAGAGCAGGCGGAAGTTTCACAGTTGCTGGCAGTCCGCATTGGTAATTTTGGTGGAGTGCTCCGCGACCTCGCCCCCGGCGCATCTCTCAAACGCGACGACCTCCGTCTGGTGCTCTTCCGCACCAGAAGTCGCATAGCGTATTTGCGGTACGTCCTGCGCGGACTTTTCGGCACCAACTGGGAAGTCCCCGGAATCGAACTGGTTCACAGAACAAGCGCGGCCTGCCACGATCTGACATCGACCGCTGACTCGCCCAGGCACTCTCGGATCTTTGTCGAAGCCGACGGAGAACTATTGGGAACGCTGCCTGCCGAAATATCCGTAGTCCCCGATGCTGTGACTCTACTGGTGCCAAACTAAGGGCGTCGTCGTTAACACCTCCGACGATAGAGTGATGTATGCTCTCTAACTCAGACCCACGAAACAAGGCCTAAGCAAACTTTGGAACCGATCACTCACTTCCTGACCGGCGCCTGCATGGGACGAGCCGGACTCAATCGCAAGACCGCCCTCGCCACGGCTACGGTGACACTGGCCGCCGAAGCGCCAGACTTGGACGTACTCGGCGAGTTCAAGGGCCGGGTGTTTGGTTTCGCGCATCATCGCGGGTTCACTCATTCTTTCCTGGGCATCGCGTTGGTCTCGGCGGTCGTCGTCGGCTTCGTGTATTTGATCTGGCGATTGCGCGGGCGAAAGCTTAGCGACCCGAATCTGCCGCCCCGCTGGGGATTGCTGTTTGGGTTCGCGTATCTCGCCGGGCTGAGCCACATTCTGCTCGATTACACCAATGATTACGGCGTGCGCCCCTTCTGGCCATTCTCCGAGAAGTGGTATTCGTGGGACATCGTATTTATCGCGGACCCGATCATTCTTCTCCTGCTAGTGTGCGGACTCGTGCTACCCGTTTTCTTTTCTTTTATCGATCGCGAAATCGGTGTGCATCGCAGACAACCCGGCGGCCGCTGGGCTGCAATTGTGGCGCTGATTGGCGTAGTTGCACTCTGGGGAGTGCGCGATTACGAGCACCGGCACGCCGTGAATGCGCTCGAAGCCCGCACCTACGAGAGCGCCGACCCGCTTCGTGCCTCGGCCTTTCCTTTGTGGTGGACTCCATTTCGATGGGTCGGGCGTGGTGGAAACGCAAAACTTTTTCGCAACCGCGATGGTGGATTCATCGACTCCTGAAGTCGACCCCAGTGGCGATATGCAGATTCTCTACAAGCCCGAGGAAACTCCCGTGACGCTCGCAGCTAAGCGATCCTACCTCGGCCGCGTTTATCTCGACTGGGCGCAATATCCCGTCACCGAAACCGAGCCTCTCCCAGAAGATCAGGGCTACCTCGTTCGCTTCCATGACCTGCGCTTCCAGCAACCTGGACATCCAGGACAAAGCGTGCTCGGAGCATTCGTCGAGCTCGATCCCAGCTTGAAAGTGGTCGAAGAGAACTTTGGGCCGCCGTCGGCCAAAGCTTCTTCAGAACGTGGGGAAAAAAGCGGTGCGCCGATGGATTAGGTTCTCTCAGCGTGCTCCGCGGATATTCAGCGACCTCGGCGGTTTAGGGCTCGACGCGTGCGCCTGACGTCGTGGCAATCCTTTGACTTGACGCCGCCGCTCTCACAGGCCACAATCTTCTTTGACGTTATCGAGGTGATTTCATCATGCTGGCCTACTTGTTCATTGTGCTCGCGGTCGCCGTCCGGTTCATGCCCCATCCCTGGATGTTTACTCCGGTAACCGGGTCGCTCTTATTCTTCGGAGCCCGTGGACCGCGCCGCCGGCTCTGGATCCCCTTCGTGCTGCTGGCCGCTTCGGACGTGGCCCTCACAAAGTTGGTCTACACGTATCCATTCACCTGGGACCATTACGTGACCTTCGCGTGGTACGCCGCGGTTCTCTGGCTAGGTACGAGGCTGGGCACAAAGACCAAATGGGTGCCGGTAATCGGTGCGGCACTCGCCAGTTCGGTTTCGTTTTTCCTGTTGAGTAATTTTGCAACCTGGGCTAGCTGGGACATGTATCCGAAGAGCTTCAGTGGCTTGATCATGTGTTACACCGCCGCGCTGCCATTTTTCCGTCACGCGCTTGCGGGTGATCTGATCTTCACAACTGCAATGTTCGCCGCGCCGATAGCATTGCACGCGCTCTCGGAATTCCGCAGTCACAGCGATCATGCAGCAGCAGCGTAAATCTCAGAAGCACCGATGAATATCGGCGACGCTGACCATGTCTCAAGCATCGCCCGGTTGCGTTTTCTTCGTGTCGGTTAACTTGGATTTCCTGGTCCTGCCCTCGCTCTTGCGATGCATCAGCCACGCTACGACTCCCGCTGCCGCGACCAGCATAACGACGTAAAAATGTTCGCGAAAGAGTCCTCCCACGACACGGACAACATTCGGGCCGAACTTGACCGTAAGCAGACCCAACAGGAGGAAGCGCACCATGCGGCCTGAAAAGATAGCCACCAAAAAGCGCAGGAATCCCATCTCCGAAACTGCCGCCGCCAGCACGAACAGTTTAAATGGCGTCGGTGGAGGAAGCATCGCCGGCAGCATCAGGCTCCAGAACGGATGCTTGTCGAAGGCCGCGTGTATCTTTTCGAAGCGCGCCGGCGGGATACGCTTGCGCAGTAGTTCCTCACCGCCCTTGTAGCCAATCACGTAAATCACGATGCTGCCCAGCGTCGACCCAGCCGCCGCCATCAGAGCATAGAGCAGAAATCGGGCGTGATCCTGGTAGACGTAGCCGGCCACGACCGCGTCGACGGGAAGGCCAATGAAGGCGCCGTCGAGCGTAGCCACAACCAGCACACCCCAAGCGCCCAGAGGCTTCAGCAATGCCCATAGAAACGCTGTATAGCGCGAAAGGATGTGCTTGATCGTTTTCAAGATGCGCGACTAAAAGTGTACGCGAAAGTAGAGAAATGTAGCGCGAGCCCGACGGTAGGAAGACTTCCAGTTTGGATTTCTCCGGCGCGTCGAGAGGTTAGCGGGAAACGAGATATGCCGTTTTGACAGTAGGTTGCATTCCCGTCTAGCATAAGGCCGTTCCCCGTGGGGCGCCTCGGCATCCCAGCCGAAAGGGCTAAGCCCGCCCGCTGAAAAATCTCAGCAGGAGTGTGCCTATGCCAACCATCGAGACATACCGCAAGCAAGCGAAACTTCTACTCCACTGGCATCGCGAAGGAAATTATTCCATAGGCGGGCGGGTTCGCAAGCTCGAACGCTATCAGTTCTTGACGGACCGCGAAGTGTTGGCACTGAAGTTCACTCTCACTACGGCGCAGGAGATCATCGCGGTGGAAGCCGGATATCAGACTTGGGCTGAGCTGAAAGCGGCAACGGCCGGAGCACCCAAGACGCCACGCGCTGCGTCTGGCGCGCACTTCCTGAGGAAGGTGATGCCGGTCCTGCTGGTGCGGGATGTTACGACGTGCGCCACCTTCTTCCAAAAGAAGCTGGGCTTCGAGATCGACTTCCTCCATGGTCTTCCTCCGTTTTACGGGGCGGTATCGCGAGACGGCGTTTGCCTGCACATCCGCTGCGTGCAGCAACCCTTCTTCGCACAAACCGCTGCTCAGGAGAAATCGCTGATATGCGCTTCCATTGAAGTCTCAAACGTGCAAGGTTTATTTAAGGAATTCGAGGCGCGAGGCGTCGAGTTCGCGCAGACACTCACCAAGCAGGCCTGGGGTGGAACTGATTTTCAGGTACGAGATCCCGATGGCAATGTCATTTCCTTCGTCACGTACGGCTAAGATTGAACGTCTCCGACCTCGTCATGCCCTCCCGTCTCTTCAGGTCGGGCATTTCATTCGTGTCTGGTATTTCCGCTGAGTAACTGCAGGGCGTGGGGCACAATGTCAATCACGGCTTCGAGCGAATCTACCGCGCCGCTGGGACTTCCAGGCAGGTTTAAGATCAAAGACTTTCCTCGCACTCCGCAGACCCCCCGGCTGAGCGCGGTAAATGGCGTTTTCTTTGCGCCTTCGAAACGCATGCGTTCGGCCACTCCTTCGAGCAGGCGTTCGCAGACAGCGCGCGTGGCTTCGGGCGTGACATCGCGCTCCGCGATTCCGGTTCCGCCGGTAGTCACTACAAGCTGTGCTTCCTGGACCCAGTACCCAATTGCCTTCTGAATCGCGGATTGGTCGTCAGCAACAACTTCCGTACCAATCACCGAAAATTTTCTTTCTCTGAGAAGCTCTCCAACTGCCGGGCCGGAGACATCCGCACGATCACCACTCGCACAGGAGTCGCTGACGGTGATGACGGCCGCAGTGAGAGCTTCGGGAGTCGAGCCCTCAGGAGTCGAGGAGGACATCTTCTTCCTCCTCTTCGGCTTTTCCGCCGCCGTCGCGCTGCGCCTCATCCAGTTGGCGCAGGCCTTCCATCAACAGGCCCTGAGTGTTCAACTGGGTAGTTTGCTGGGTCGTCTTGCCTTCGAAATTGACCTCGAAGTTCCCATCCGTCCAGCGTAAAACCTTAAACACTGCCGGATCACCCATGAGCGAGCCATAAGTGGCGTGACTGACTTGCCCTTCTTTGAAGTAGAGTTCGCACTTGTCGTCTTTGTTGGTGAGCGTGAGTGAACAGCTTTTGCGTCCCATCTCCAGCGACTGCACCAGGTCGATGACATTCATCTGCAACAAGCTGCCGCGCAGGACTCCGTCGGAGGGAGCGGTCTTGGCCATCTTCTCCAACGCAATCTTGTCGATCACGCGCTTGATGCGCTGCGTGGCTTCCCTCAGGAAAAATGGTTTCTCGACGAAATCGTCGACCGGAAGATCGGGCGTGCTCAGCTTTTCGCTGATGTCGGTCTTGGTCGCTACCAGTATGACTGCGGCTTCGGCGGTTCGAGGACGGCTTCTTAGTTTCTCGACGAGCTGGCGGCCATCCATCCCCGGCATGCGGTAGTCGCAGACCAGCAAGTCGGGAGGATCATCGACAGCCTTTAAAAGCGCGTCGGCCGCGTCGGTTGCAGTCGTGACCTTGGCGAGCGGAGTCAGTGCCCCGCGCAGCAACCCCAGCACCATCGGATTGTCATCCACCAGCAGGAGTCTTACGTTGTTCGCCATGGAACGCGCTAACTCTTTTTGCCGACGCGGCTGTAATCGCCATTCTTTTTAGCACGGCGATAATCTCCGCTGTGTCCGCCGGATTTCCGCTCAAGCACGATTTCGCGAATCTCAATGCCCTTGTCAAGTCCCTTGCACATATCATAGACGGTGAGCGCAGCGATACTGGCGGCCATGAGGGCTTCCATTTCCACGCCGGTCACCGCCGTGGTTGAAACTTTCGAGGCGATCGCGACGCCATTCTCGCACACGCGCATTTCGACATCAACGTGCGACAGCGGCAAAGGATGGCACATGGGAATCAGATCGGCAGTTCGTTTCGCGGCCATGATTCCTGCCAGTCGCGCCACCTCTAAGGCATCGCCCTTGGGATTCTTGGGCAATGCGTTCAGGACCTTGGGCTTCAGCATCACAAAGGCGCTGGCCTCCGCCTCGCGTTTCGTCACGGATTTCGCCGAGACGTCGACCATTCTCGCTCGTCCGGCATGATCGTAATGGGATAGCTTCTTAGGCATCCGCAAGAACTATCTTACTAGAAGCTATCGGGCGGTCTGAGAAGATGGCTCGGCAGGGCCTCGGCAGGCGAGCGGGCATCACTTAAAGAGGCAGTTCCCAGCCCTCGTCTTTCATCCGCTGATTGGTCCACTCCTGCAGCTCTTTATAAACCGCGGGATCGATCACCACGAACGTAGCTCCAGCCCGTCCTTCAAGATCCGCCCAGACGATTTGCACTTTCGCCTCAATGCGGCTTTGACCGTCAGGCAGGACAAAGCTGATGTCCATGAGCCCTTCTGATCGCCGCGGATCGGGCAATCCTTCGAGACCCATGCCACCAACGCTAAGATTCACCGCGGTAGCGCGGATTTCCTGCCCGTGGCTGTCTTTGAGCATTACTGGAAGCTTCACCTTCGCGCGGAAAAATTTCTTTTGTTTCAGGCTGAGCGTACCCAGCGCCCGGCTCTTGTCGCTAGGAGCCGCCGTGATCCGGTATTCGCCCAGCTTGCGGCTCAAAGTGCGGCGCGAAATCCCCAACTGCTCGGCCGCTTTCGCTCGATGGCCTCCGGTGTTTTCGAGCGCCTTCATCACCATCTGCCGTTCCATGTCCTGGAGATCACCCGAAGGCAGAGGGATAGCGGTCTTTTGCTGTTCCGCCGAAAGTTCAGCGCGTACGTCGGCCTCCCCAATCTCCGGACCCGACGCAGCCATCGCAACCTTCGCAACAATGTTCCGCAGCTCGCGAACGTTCCCCGGCCACGAATGAGATTGAAGCGCGCGCAGAGCCTCGGCATTGAACTTCATTACCGCTGACTTGAGCCGCAGAAAATGCTCCGCCAATGCGACCACGTCTTCCGGCCGCTCGCGCAGCGGTGGAACGCGCAACTCAAACTGGCTCAAGCGATGGAAGAGATCTTTGCGAAAACGTCCCTCCCGCACGGCGGCTTCGAGATCCTGATTGGTCGCGGCGACGATGCGCACATCCACCGTGATCTTGCGATGCCCGCCCAAACGGTAGTACGCGGCGCCGTCCAGCACCCGCAGTAGCTTGACCTGAATGTGAGATGGCAGTTCGCCGATTTCATCCAGAAACAGCGTTCCCTTGTCGGCCAACTCGAAGAGTCCAGGCTTGGAGTTGTCAGCCCCGCTGAACGCGCCCTTTTCGTAGCCAAACAGTTCGCTCTCGACCAGGTGCTCGGGCAGAGCCGCGCAGTTGATGTCGATCCAGGGCTTGCCGTTCCGGTAGGAGAATTCGTGGATGCTGCAGGCGATCAGTTCCTTGCCGCTGCCGGTTTCGCCCGTGATCAGGACCGTCTCAGTGTGCCCCGCCACGCGTTCGACCATGGCCATGAAGCGCTGCATCGTGCCACTCGCCACGATGAACTTCGTGCCATGAATCTCACGTTGAACCGCCTGACCTGCTTCCAATAGATCCCCCCGCGACTGAGTGCACACACCTCCAGCGCCAGCACCCTGCGGCCGCGCCGGATTCCAAGTCGGGCCAAAGAAAAAGTTAGCACAAGGCAGAGAGAACCTATGAGTAACCGCCGGTCGGAGGAGGTGACGAAGGTAATCGGTTCTCTGGTCGTTATTTCTTCAACCCTGCCGGAAAGTTGGTAACTACGGTGACCGATTGGCTGACCTGCTGTGCAACCCGGTCGAGGAGAAATTTCTTGCTGTCGGGCGAGACGTCGTAGAAGGCCTGAGGAGCGGACCAGTGGTCGACGAGCTTCTCAGCGGCGCCGAATTGCAATGCGCCGCCCGTATTCGTTACCGGGACCGCAAGAAGATTGAAAGTCAGGTCCATGTAGAAGAGTTCTTTGCCGTCCTTGCTCCAACTCGGCTGGATTGCTCCGTTCGCCGAGACCTGCCACTTGCCCTGTCCGCCGCCAAAGGGAACCACATACACTTGAGGCGTGCCGGATTCGGACGACACGTAGGCGAGCCAACGGCCATCCGGAGAAAGTTTTCCCGTTACACCCCGCTCCAGGACCAGCGATGGTTTGCGCTCTCCTTCCAGCGGCAAGGACCAGATCTGCCGGTGTGGACTACCCGATATAGGCCGCGAATAGATCAGGTACTTGCCGTCGCGCGACCAGCCGTCGAGTGCGGGCTGATCGACTTCTGTAAGCAAAGTCTCTTCCGCGCCGCTGCCATCGGAGGGTTTTCGGCAGAGCGCAAACTGACCGCTGCGAGCGGAGGAGTAGGCGATCCATTTGCCGTCGGGCGACCAGATGGGGAAAACATTCCCGATCGGTCCGAAGGTGAGTCTGGTGCGGACTCCGCGTGCCAGGTCGAGCACCCAGATGTCGGTCTCACCGGCGTTAAGCTGGAGAGCGACGCGGTCTCCTTGCGGGGAAAGAACCGCGGCTTGCAAGTCGGGGAGGTTGCCGGCAATGGTGCTGATCTGCTTCCCGCTGCGGTCCATCCAGACTAACTCCAGGTCGCCGGAGGCGCCGCTGCCGAAAACCAGCAGGCCATCGTTGGAGGCGGAGGCGTCCATGTGCCAGGTGCTGGCATCGTTCATCACACCCTTGGCCACATTCTGGGCTTCGCCACTCAGCGTTCCAGAGGAAGGGTTGAAAGGCTGCGCCATCAATTGGTCGCCACGCCCGAACAAAAGAAAACCGCTGGCGTAAACCGCGTTGGTTTGAGAGCGGAACAGCGGACGATTTTCCCGGCCGTCGAGCGATGCGTAATAAAGCATGTTGTTCGCCGACTTGGAAGCATCATGGTGAAGCGCGATATAAAGGAAATGCTTGCCGTCAGGAAGGAAAAACGGCCAGCGATGCGAGGTGTGCAGAGTGTTATCGAGCTTCGTAATTGAAACAGGAGTGCCCCCGCTGGCGCTCACGCGCATGAGAGGCGCCGAGGGAGCCGGAGAGAACAGGATTACTCCACCCGGTCCCCATGCGCCGCCGCGACCAAGCGGTACGTCACAAATTATCTGGGCCGAGCCGCCATCCAGTTCGATGGTTTTGAGCTTGCTCTCGGCGAAGAATCCGAGGGAACGGCTGTCAGGCGACCAGAAAGGAAAAATCGCACCCTCGGTTCCGGGCAGTGCACGAGCTTCCAGGCCCTTTGTAGGACGCACCCAGAGCCCAGTCCTGCCGTCCGCGCCGGTGGCCGCAAAGGCGATGGATGAGCCGTCGGGCGAAAGTATCGGCGGGCCGGCTGAATCGCCAGTCAGGTTGAATGTGGTCTTCTCCGGAGCATCGATGACAGCGCGAATGGAGCGCGCGGATTGAGGCGGATGGTAGAAGAGCATGACGGCAGCCGCAGTCAGAACAATCGCAGCTAGCAGGGCCGCAGCCCAACCAAGACGCTCTTTATTGCTCGAGGGCTTTGTCGCGGGCTCAGGCGTCGCAAGCGCTGGCGCCAGCCGGTCCGCTGCAATCCACTGCAGCTCCAGCTTGATATCTTGCGCCGACTGGTAGCGCTCTTCCGGATTCTTCTGCAAGCAGGTTGTCACCACGTGCTCAAACGCAGCGGGCGTGTTTGGCTTGATCCCGCTGATCGGCGACTGGATCCGATTCGAGAATCGACGATGCCACCGAGATTTGACTCTTGCCTGAAAACGGACGCTTTCCCGCCACCATTTCATACAACACAGCCCCGAAGGCAAAAATGTCGCTGCGAGCATCCGCTTCTTTTCCTTCGATCTGCTCTGGAGCCATGTACTGAATGGTGCCGATGATGCTGCCTGCCGTGGTCAGCGGACTCATCGGACTCGGCCCACTCAACGTGGCCACTGCGGTAAACGAAGGCGGCGCAGTTCCCGACCCGGACCCCGCAGTCTGCACTCCCAGGGGTTTCGCCAAACCAAAGTCCATCAGCTTCGCACCGCCCGCCGTCAGCATGATGTTCCCCGGCTTCAAATCGCGATGCACAATTCCGCTGCGATGCGCAATCGCCAGCGCTTCCGCGACGTCAATCCCAATCCTGAAAACTTCGGCCAACGGCAACCCACCATTACGGAGTTTGTCGGCGAGAGTTTCCCCTTCCAGAAACTCCATCACCAGAAAATCGGTGCCGTTGTGCGAGCCGATATCGTAAAGCTGGCAGATGTGAGGATGATTTAGCGAAGAAATAGCTCGCGCCTCACGCTCCATGCGCTGCTTCAATTCCGGGGAAGAAGAAAGATGCGAGGCCAGAACCTTCACCGCCACAACCCGATCGAGGCGCGTATCTCGAGCGCGATAGACTTCTCCCATCCCGCCCGCGCCCAGCGGCGATAGAATTTCGTAAGGGCCGAGCTTGGTGCCTGCAGTAAGAGCCATCCGTGCGCGCAATTATAGCCCGAGCAATCAGTTGCCGCTGATCACGCGATTCTGGATGGTCGGTCGGCAGCCCGGAAGCTTGGGAAGCGGCGTCCCGAAACGGGAAATACCTCCCCACGAATCCAGTTTTCTTGCGCCTTTACCCTTGACTTCCCTGCACGCTTCCAGTTAATCATGTAACTGTACGATCAGCCAAAAGATAATGACGCAAACCGCTAACTCCTTTGTCCGGAAGATTTTGCATATAAGTCCTTCTAGCTCAAAGATCTTGGTGGTAGTGTGCCCCTAATCCCATGATTCCAAAAGATCGGGGGGGAGGGGGGTACCGCTAACTAAAAGGTAAATGGCATTTCCCGGGGACAAACTCTGTACAAAATAAACCAAAATAGACACGGTCCGCACCGCCGCACCTCGGTAACCTTTCTGCAACTCTTGCTCCAAATCGGTGTTCTAACTCCTAGAGGCAGAGGTATTCAGTCACCTGCGCCTCGTAAGTGAGGTCGGCGTAAGCGGCTGAAGGAACGCGGCAGGGACTTGCGACGTTCCAGGGGGATCGGGTCATGAAAAAATTCGGGCGCTTATTGCAAGTCAACTTTCTAGTCGCACTCCTCGCCGTAACCACGGCAACCATTACCGCGGCCGCGCAGGACACCGCTCCGCCTCCGCCGGATCAACAGTCAGCCTATCCCGGGGACCAAGCGCCACAAGGCCCTTCAGAGCAGGATCTGCCGCCTGGAGGCCAGCCACAGTCAGGCGATCAGTCATATCCGACGCAGCAAGCGCCACCGCCTCCCGCAGGCCAGCAAATGCCATCCACTTCCGGGGAACAAACCGATCCTCCGGGCCGGGTTGCCGGTCTCGGTTACATGACCGGATCAGTTTCCATTCAGCCCCAGGGCACCGGCGATTGGGTGCAGGGTACGCTGAACCGTCCGCTGACGATCGGCGATAACGTCTGGGCTGATAAAGATTCGCGCGCTGAACTGAATCTCGGCACCGGTGTGATGCGGATCAGCTCTGAAACCAGTTTGACTTTGACCAATGTCACCAATGACGCCGTCCAGGTGCAGTTGCACCAGGGCACTTTGAATCTGCATGTCCGCAAGCTTTACGGCGGCGAGGTATACGAGATCGATACGCCGAATCAGGCGTTCACGGTAACTAAATCCGGCGAATACCGCTTCGACGTTGATCCCAACGGAGACACAACTCTGGTGACGGTGTGGAAGGGTGAGGGCGAAGCCACCGGTCAAGGCCCCTCGGTGCGCGTGCATCAAGGCGAGCAGGCGCGCTTCACCAACGGAAATTCTTTGCAGCATCAAATTTCCGCCGCGCCCGCGCCCGACGGCTTCGACGACTGGTGCAAGGTTCGCGACAAGCGTGAGGACAATTCGATCTCCGCGCGCTACGTCGCTCCTGGCGTAGTGGGAGCCGGAGACCTCGATGAATACGGCGCCTGGCGTCAAACGCCCGATTACGGACCGGTGTGGATTCCCTCTACGGTCGCGCCGGGCTGGGCGCCTTATAGTGACGGTCAATGGATCTATCAATCTCCGTGGGGATGGACCTGGGTAGACGCCGCCCCGTGGGGATTCGCTCCCTTCCACTACGGGCGCTGGGTTTCGTTTGGCGGCTACTGGGGCTGGGCTCCCGGCCCCTATTGGGCTCGTCCTTGGTATGCCCCGGCGATGGTGGCCTGGTTTGGAGGTCCGCGCTTTGGCATCGGGTTTGGTTTCGGTTTTGGGGGTGGATTTGGATGGTGCCCGCTGGGTTGGGGTGAGCCATTCTTTCCGTGGTATGGCGCGGGCCGGGGCTATTTCCGGAACGTCAACATCAGCAATACCCGCATCACGAATATCAACAACGTCACCAACAACTACTACAACAACAGGAATGCGGGTGGATTGTATGGCAGAAACGGCGTCGGGATGCCACGCTATGCGACCACTGGCGGTCTGACAGCAGTTTCGCGAAATACTTTGGAGCACGGTCTCTCGGTTCGAGGAAACGCGGCTAAGATTTCACCCAGCTGCGCTGCGAGGATTGTCGAGTGCCAGTATTGGCAGGCCAGATGTTTCTCCGACGCGAGCCAGCGTGCTTGGATCGAAAGCGGGTCAGCCCGCTGCAAGGCCGTTGGCCGGAGTGACTTCGCGTCCGACAGTCAGCAGAATGACTCCGCCGGCAAGCGCCTCAAGGCCGACAGCTTCGCAGAATCCAGGTGCCGCTCGCAATACCGCGGCTCCATCCGCGAGCCGTGGACCTGAGGGAGCGTCGAGCAGCGCCAGATCTATGCCGCAGCCTGCAGGACGCTCTGTACCTCGGCCGCCGCAAAGCGAGGGATCGCTTTCAGCGGGTAACGGCGCGAGATCTGGAGGCCCGTCTGCATCCTCACCCATGACGCGATCGGTACCGCGACCGCCAACCAGTGGCTCGGGCCAGCCGACGATGACCGCGCGCAATACCATGCCGAATACGTCTTCGGCCTCGCGTTCCTATTCGAGCCCTTACTTCGGACGGGGCACGCCCAACGGCATGTCCAACGGCATGTCCAACAATGTGCCGCGGCCGTCGGGACGAATCAATCCGGCGCCGCGCGACTATCCGTCAGCCCAGAACCGCGGAAGCTACTCCGCCCGGGCGTACGGCAACAGCAGCTCTGGCAGCTACGGCGGATATCGCGGCTATAGCCAGCCGTCCTACGGCCGATCCTCCGGCGGATCGTATGGCGGTGGTCGCAGCTATTCGGCGCCATCGTCCCATAGCTCAGGTTCGTTCGGAGGCTACCACGGCAGCTCCGGTTCTCATGGGAGCTCCGGTTCTCACGGCAGTTCGGGTGGACACTCGAGCGGTGGCTCTCACGGAGGCCGCGGGCGCTAAGCCGAATCTAATTGCTAACCAACGCCGCCTGGCAATCCGGGCGGCGTTTCTTTTTCCAGGGTCATGGCTATAAGCGTAGCCAGCTACGTCTCTACAGCCAACGGATTCTGTGTATACTGCGAGTTTCAGTTCAAGGAGCATCCATTGAAAACTTTCATAATCGGCCTGGTCATCGGTCTAATCCTGGTTCCGCTCTGCGTGTACATCTATTTCGCCACCGGGACCGCGCCAGTCGCGACCGCTGCGCCTGCCATGCCGTTCGAGAAAACTTTGGCGAGTAGCGCGCTGCATGCGCGAATCGCCAAAGAGATGCCCAAAACCGTTCCGGTTCCCGCCGACGAAGCCGACTTCATCGCTGGCGCGAGTGTTTACCGGGACAACTGCGCCGTGTGCCACGGGATTCCCGGAGGCACGCCAACCGCAATCTCGAGGGGCATGTATCCTAAGCCACCGAAGTTGCTCGAAGGTACGGGCGTTACCGATGACGAACCGGGCGAGACTTATTGGAAGGTTGCCAACGGCATCCGCCTTTCGGGAATGCCGGGTTTCGGTGATTCGCTCTCGCAGACGCAGATGTGGCAGGTCAGCCTGCTCCTGGCGCATGCGGACAAACTGCCCGAGTCAGTCAAGACCGCACTCTACCGGCCAACGCCGCTGCCGCCCGCGCAGCCCGCCGCGCCTGCAACGAGTGCGCCGCCGACTACACCGCCGACTCAGCCCTAACAGCGTTTGTGAAAGTCGCTTTCTGGGGTCATTTTTTCACTGACCGTTAGCAATGCTTTTGTGGCTCGCGTCCTTCGGGACGTTGAGCACTCGTCTAGCTAGCTTTCTGTCGTGACGCTCACAACCAACTGCCGCTCGCGGGGACCGTCCAGTTCGACGAGCACAACTCGCTGCCAGGTGCCGAGGAGGATCTGGCCACGTTCAAACGGCAATGCGACCGATGTCCCGATGAGCGCCGACAGAATGTGATCGGGCACGTGCGCGGGGTTGTGCGGATGGCGGTAGTGCAGCTTGGGAATCATGGCTTCGAAGGCATCGAGCATGTCGAGATCGGTGCCGGGATCGAGATCGGCCGTGGTGAGTGCGGCTGTGGTGTGGAGTATCAGGAGATTGCAGATTCCTGTTGCCTGAGAGTGATTCTTCTGGAGCAGAGCTTCTACGCTCTTAGTGATGTCGAGGACTTCACGTTTCTTGCGGGTTTTTAGAGTGATTCTTTGCATGAGAATCGGGGAAGAAACTCGAGCCGTTTCGCGAGCACAGGGTATCATGAATAAATCAGCTGGCGGACGGGCGGCGATGCCCGTCGTTCCATCGATTCTTCAAAATGATTAACGGCAAGCGCATCGCGGTGGTGTTGCCCGCTTACAACGCGGAGAAGACGCTCGAGGCTACCGTGCGCGAGGTGCCGGATCTGGTGGACGTTTGCATCCTGGTGGATGACCACAGTTCCGACCGCACCATTGAGGTCGCGAAGCAGTTGGGGCTGCAGTTCTTCCAGCACGACCGTAATTACGGTTACGGGCGCAACCAGCAGACTTGCTATCGCGAAGCGCTGGCCGCAGGCGCGGACGTGGTCATAATGCTGCATCCGGATTACCAGTACACGCCGCTTCTTGTCACCGCGATGGCGAGCATGGTCGCGTACGGGGTTTACGACGTGGTGCTGGGTTCGCGCATTCTTGGAGGACAAGCGCTCCACGGCGGCATGCCCATCTGGAAATACATTGCCAATCGCTTTCTCACTGCCTTCGAGAACTTCTTCTTGCGGGTCAAGCTCTCGGAATATCACAGTGGCTATCGAGCCTTCAGCCGCGAAGTGCTTACCCGCTTGCCGCTGCTGGAGAACTCCGACGACTTTGTCTTTGACAACCAGATGCTGGCGCAGTGTGTGCATTTCGGATTTCGTATTGGAGAAGTATCGTGTCCAACCAAGTATTTTGAGGATGCGTCGTCCATTAATTTTCGGCGCAGCGTGAAATATGGAATGGGCGTGCTGAGCACTACGCTGCAATT
The DNA here is from genome assembly GCA_963722725.1 of uncultured Acidobacteriota bacterium. GTDB lineage: Bacteria > Acidobacteriota > Terriglobia > Terriglobales > Acidobacteriaceae > JABDBE01. The sequence continues at coordinate 30,967 of CAVROB010000015.1, read as the reverse complement.
TGCACTGCAAAGATTCGGGCTGGGACATTTCCGGATTTTCAGCGCGACCGGCCGCCGACTGGAGCCGGGATACGCGGAGTACTACGCGCGAGGCCACGCAGCCGAGCCGCAGGCATAGATTATGCCAGTCAGTCCCGAGGAAGTGAACTGGCTAACCTCAGGAGTTGAAGTCCGCATTTCTTTCCCCAAGAAAAACCAGTGATATAGTCTTTTGCTTCCTGTTTCACGGGTATGGGTAGGAGCACGAACTTGCACGCGTTGAGAACTGACGACTCCGCACTTGGCAACTACGTGCCCGATCATGAAAAGAACTCGGCCGGACCTTTGCCTCGGCTCGCCGTCGGCATTGTTGTCGCGCTCTGTTCTGCTAAGCTCCTGCTGCACCTCTTCACCAGCGTCCGCCACTACGGCTATTTTCGCGACGAGCTTTATTACCTCGACATGGCGCGCCATCTCGACTGGGGCTACGTGGACGCCGCCCCGCTGATCGCCGTGTACGGCAGGATCGCACTCTGGATGGGCGGTTCGCTGGCGGCGCTGCGCATTCTTCCCGCCCTTGCAGGCACGGCGCTGGTTGCGCTGACCATCCTCATCGCACGGGAACTGGGCGGGGGATGGTATGCCCAGCTTCTCGCCGGAGTCTCCATCCTGCTTTGCCCCGCCGTTCTGAGTATCGACAGCCTGCTCACGATGAACGCCTTCGAGCCGCTCTTCTGGATGGGCTGCGTTTGGATCATCGCCCGCATCTTGCGCACCGGCGACTCGCGGCTTTGGGTATGGTTCGGCGTCCTTGCCGGGCTCGGCCTTGAGAACAAGCATTCCACGTTGTCTTTCGGATTCGCCGTCGCCGTCGCCCTGCTGCTGACGCAACATCGCCGCGAGTTCGCGCGGCCGTGGATCTGGATCGCCGGGGCCATCGCTATCGCGCTCTTCCTTCCCAACGTCATCTGGCAAATCCGCCATCACTTCCCGACCGTTGAAGACCTCGCCAATGTCCGCCGTGAAGGCAAGAACGTTGTACTCGGCCCGCTTGCGTTCGTGAAAGAGCAGATCATCGACGTCCACCCGATTCTGTTTCCGGTCTGGCTCTCGGGCTTGATCTGGTTTCTCCGCGACCGACGCTGGCGCGTGCTGGGCTTGATTTTTGTGGTTTTCTTTGTCTTGATGGAACTCGCTCACGGCAAGAACTATTACGTCTTCCCGATCTATCCGATGCTCCTGGCCGGCGGTTCTGTGGTAATCGAGCGATGGCTGGCAAGTCGCTCTGCCGTTGCAGGAAGGAGTGCACGCGCGGCCGTCGTCGCCATCATCGTGCTTGCCGCGCTTCCCGCCATTCCGCTGGTGACCTGGATGCTGCCGCCAGAGCGTCTCCTCGCTTATCAAAATGCCATCGGCTTCAAGCCTTCAAAGGCGGAGGTGCATCACGAGTCGCTGTTGCCGCAACCTGTTGCCGACCAGTTTGGATGGCCTGAACTGACGGCTGAGGTCGCGGCCATCTACAACTCATTACCACCCGACGAGCGCGCCCAGACCGGCATCTGGGCAGGCAACTACGGCGAAGCCGGCGCGATTAACGAGTTCGGTCCTCGATACGGGCTGCCGCGCGCCTGGTCTCGCCACCAAAACCATTGGTACTGGGGACCACCTCCGCAGGTCTTCAAGAATCTCATCGTCATCCAGTGGAGTCTCGACGACGTGCGCGACAACTGCACTTCATTCCAGGCTTTCGAACACTATCAGCGCTTTGGCATGGACGAGGAAAACACGCCGATTTACCTGTGCCGCGGCGTCACCTTCGACATTCAGAAAATCTGGTGGCACTCTCACCACTGGAATTAGGGTCAAGTTTGTCCGCAGGCTAGCAAGGGATGCAGCATCCTTGTCAATTGCGCCTCTAACCGGGTCCGCGTAGCATCTAATGAGTCATGCCCACAGCTGCCACCGCGGCGCCTAGCCACCCTCCTAAGCTGGTTCTGGGCGAAATCATCAGCTTTGCTTACGACACTTTTTGCAGCAACAAAGTGCGATTCGCGCTAACCGCGCTGGGCATGGTGATTGGCACGGCGTCGCTCATTCTGGTCGTGACCATCGGAATGACGGGAAAGCAATATGTCCTGAACCAGATTCAAGCGATCGGCGCCAATATGGTGTACGCGGAATACCAGGGCGGCGCGGGCAACGGCAATCCCGACCCGTTGACCATCGACGATATGAAGGCGGTGTTGCAGCAGGTGCCGGGAATCGCGGCCGCTTCTCCTGTAGTTCCATTTGACGATCGCGTGCCCATCGGCAACGGAAAGGAGCGGGACGTCCGCGTGCTCGGGGTTTATCCCGAGTACAGTGCGGTGCGAAACCTTGTGGTGCTGTCGGGGCGATTCTTCGACGCCGGGGACGAGCAGGCCCACAATAAGGTTGGCGTGATCACGCAAAAACTTGCTCAGCAGCTTTATGGATCGACCGACGAGGCTGTCGGAAAGATTATGAAGCTCAGCGGGCTGCCTTTCACGATCATCGGCACGTTCAAGGAGCGCGTCGACACCTTCGGCCAGTCGGAAGTCACTGACAACACCATGGTGATTCCCTATACCGTGAGCCGCTACTTTATGGATACGCCGGAGGTGAAGCAGCTCTACTTTTCGGCGACCGAAGCGTCGATGGTGCTTCCAGTCACGGAACGCATCCGGAAGGTCATCCAGTCGCGTCACCGGGCGGAATCGAATTACCAGGTGGACAACCTGAGCGAGTTGGTGGCGGTAGCGGATCGCACGGCGAACGCGCTCACGCTGGTGTTATTGCTGATTGCGACCGTGACTTTGGTGGTGAGTGGAATCGGAATCATGAACATTATGCTGGCCACGGTGAGCGCCCGCATCCGCGAGATTGGGATTCGCAAAGCCATGGGCGCGACCAATCGCGAAATCCGTTATCAGTTCTTGTCGGAGGCGGTTCTGATCTCGCTGATCGGGGGTCTTGCGGGTGTCGTCCTCGGACTGGCATTGCCTTTCTCGGTGCGCTTCCTGACCGAGTACCGCATTCCGATCTCTGGACTATCGGCGATTGTGGCGATTGTAGTGTCTTCGCTGGTTGGGATTTTGTTTGGTACCGTTCCCGCGGCACGCGCCGCCAAGCTGGATCCGGTGGAGAGCCTGCGCTACGAGTGAGCCTGGTAGAGACGTAGCTTGCTGCGTCTGCAAAAAGCAAAGCCGGGCAGGTTGGCCCGGCTTTTCTCGTTCGTCACCTTAGGGGACTGACTTGGTTGTGAGACTCCCCTCAGATCTTTTTAACTTCACTATCGCTCTTTTACTTTCGCACTTTTACTTTCACTCTCAGCTGTTGGACTCCGCCCCAGGCCAAAACGTTGCTTGGCGAGGGTTACATGACCAGCGCGAGGTTCTCGAGTTCCGACTGCAGTACGGGGATTGAGCAACCGGACATTTCGACCCGGCCGGCGGCGTCGAAAGCCGCCTGCGGCGAAACTCCGTAGCCCCTTCCCATCAGGAAAACCTGTAAAAGTTCGGCGGCCTCGCGTGAATCGATCAAACCGCCCTGCAGCAGATCGTTTCGTAAAGCCGTCAGCTCGTTAACGGAAAATCTCTCTCTAAATCGTTCATTCATGGCCGTCTCACCTCCGACCCTTGACTCAGTTACCTATTAGACTCCGTCAGTGCCGCTAACGTTGCATGCAATTTTGATGCCGCAACGGGCCTCAATTCGAAGAATTTCGGCACTTGGTTCTGTACCTAATTAAACTCACATTGCTGCAATAAGTTGCGGTTGGAGAGGCCAATGGTAAGTCCTTCCCATGCATGGGACGACGCCAGAGTTTGTCTCAGGGGGTTTGACACAAAGTGTCGTTCTGGTACAGAAAAGGACGCGGACTGCCCAGAAAGGGTCGGACCCTAAACTCGGATTTCGGGGTGGAGCGCTGCAAATAACCGCCCCGAAACAGGTAAGGGTTTGAGCCAGAAGCGGCAAGAATGTATTTCTTTGAGGAGTTCGGGTCCGGCCTTTGTGACCTAAACAAGTTTAGCCGACAGCCAAGCCTAACGTCCGACGGATGCTTTCGCCGGCCCCCAAATCACGCGGCATCAATGACGGCTTCATCCACCAGCATGATCGGGATGTTGTCCCGCACCGGGTAGACGCGCCGGCACTCGGTGCACTTCAAGCTTTCTCCGGTCTCTTTGAGCTGCAGCGGCTTCTTGCAGACTGGGCAGACCAGGATGTCCAGCAGATCCTGAGGAACCATGCCAGTATTGTACGCCGTCGCACCGGGCTCCGCATGCGAACCGCGCGGGACGCGGTTTATAGATCACTGGTTAGGAGAAGAAAGGCCACATTGACTTGACCGCGCTCTGCGGTTAGATTCTTGCGGCGAATGTTTTAATTGTTTATCAGTCTCATCTGTGGCGGCGACGTTCAGAAAGCTCCCCCCGTCCGAACCCGCCTATAGAGGACCCCAACTCCAGGAGAAAACAAAAATGACGATGTTGAAGAAGCTCGGAAGCGCGCTCCTCGTTACGCTGGCCTTTGCCGGCCTAGCCAGCGCACAGAAGTGGACCCCTGTCAATAAACTGCCCAACATTGGCCCTGGCGCCATGGCACTGCTTACCGATGGCCGAGTCATCATACATGACGAGAGCGGTAACAGCGGGACGTGGGGCAACTGGTGGACATTAACACCCGACAACAAGGGGAACTACACCACCGGGACGTGGAAGCAAGTGGCGACTATGCCCTCTGGCTACGGTCCGCTCTACTTCGGTTCCGTAGTGTTGCCCGATGGACGATACATTGTTGAAGGCGGAGAGTACAACGAAGGCAATTCAGTCTGGACGAATCTGGGCGCGATCTATGATCCCGTGAAAAACAAATGGACCTCAGTGGCCCCACCCGCAGGCTGGACTATGATCGGCGATGCTCAGGCCATTCTTTTGGCCAACGGAACCTACACGCAGGCCAATTGCTGCGAGGGAGTGGACCAAGCTTACTTCATTCCTAAGACGTTGAAGTGGACGAACCTCACCAATACGGGCAAAGACGACCGTTTTGACGAGGAAGGATGGGGTCTGCTACCCAACGGGGACATATTGACAGTGGACGCCATCGATGCTCCTAACTCCGAAGTCTTCAACCCCGCGACCAAGAAATGGACGAGTGCAGGAAGCACGATTGTCCGCCTGGAAGACCCGAATTCCCAAGAAGTTGGACCGCTGGTGTTGCGGCCCAACGGCACCGTCTTCGCGGCTGGAGCAGCGCCCGCTGGCACTGCCGGCCATACCTCGGTCTATAACACGGCGACAAAGAAGTGGAAACCAGGGCCGGATTTCCCAAAGGTGAATGGTGTGGCTTTGGCCTGTGACGACGCTCCCTCAGCCGTGGAAATTAACGGCAACGTCATTGTAATGACCGGTCCGCCTGTATTTGGCATTGGCGCCGAATTCTTTGAGTGGAACGGAACGAAACTAACGCATCTCTCCGGACCGCCAGACGCATCCAGCGACGGGGCTTACTATGGACACTTCCTCGAGCTGCCGAACGGCCAGTTGCTGTTCAGCGATTTCCAGGAGCTGGTCGCGTTCACTCCCAAAGGAACTTACAACAAGGCCTGGGTTCCGACAATCACCTCCGCCCCCGCCAGTGTCAATGTGGGCAGCACCTACGTTGTCAAGGGCACACAGTTGAGCGGCTACACCAACGGAGCTGCATACGGCGACGATTTCCAGGACAGCACTAACTATGCTTTGGTGCGTATCACAAACAACTCATCCAAGCATGTTTTCTACGCCAAGACCACCAACCCCAGCTCCTACGCGGTGCAAAGTGGCTCCGCAGCTGAGTCCACAAGCTTCACCGTAGCTTCAGGCACGGAATTAGGGGAAAGCACCTTAGAGGTGGTAACCAACGGCATCCCGTCGGCACCATTCTCGCTTACAGTGCAAAAGTAGCAAGGTCGCAAAGCAGCGATGAAGTGTTGTGACAGTTCAATCCACTCGTCATGCCTCGGCTGCGTGCCGCAGAAAATGGCGAGTGGTTTTTTTTGATGTCTCGGTCTCATCTCGAGGGATTATGCAAACTTCTTATAAATCATTGTTAGCAGGTGTGGTCGCGATTCTGATGGTACTCTGCACCGGCAGCGCCGTCGCATTCGGTGCTGGCAAGCCTCATTACGTTGTGACCAATGACGATGTACCACCCGAACTGATTTCTACGATTTCCTTCTACACGGTTGGCACGAACGGGCAGCTAACAATGAAGGCGAAGGTGCTCGTAGGCGAAGGCGGCATCGCGGGCGGGTACTTTGCCGCAAACCGCGTGAACGTCCTGGACGGTGGAAACGCCGAGTGCGTTTACGCCTCGGTCGGCTGCGACCGGCTTCGTCGTGGGAATCGGCGTCAAGTCCCTGAAATTGGTGGCCACTCGGTCGGCTCCAAGAAAGACACTGGCGCCTCCAACGGCATCGGCCTTGCCATGAACGCCCAATACCTCTATGCCAGCTTCACCGATTTCAGCACCATTGGAACCTTTCAGGTTCTGCCCGGCTGCAAATTGAAATTTGTCAGCGACATCAGCGTCGTCGGACTGCAAGCCGGCATCGTCGACGGCATGGTAATCCATGGCGACATGATGGTCGTCACCTATGGCGATGGCTCAATCGAATCCTTCAACATATCGGCGGGCGTTCCGGTTTCGAATGGCGATGAACAGAATTCCACTGGCTCGCGCAGGGGCAATACCTATCCCAGCGGCATTGATATCACCCAGGATGGTCACTACGCCATCTTTGGCGATACGTCGCCATTCACCATCATCGAAGTTTCTGACATTTCCTCCGGCAAGCTGACTCCAACGGTGGTCTATCGCCTGGGAGATGCGATTAATGCCAGTAACATTCTGCTGAGCCCGGACGAAACGCTCCTCTACATCAGCAACAATCAATCGGGGCAGATCAGCGCTGCGTTTTTCGATAAGGGCACTGGCAAACTTTCCAAAGGTTGCGTCTCCCGAGCGCTTAAGGGATTCGTGACCGACTGGTCCTACACCGCGTCTTTGGCTTTGGAAAAAACCACAGGAACGGGCAGCATGATATACGTCGCCGAGTACGGCGCGCCGTCCTCGATCGGGGAGATTGAGGTAACGTCGGCTGGCGGCAAATGCGCGCTGATGGAATCGTCGAAGTCGCCCGTCGCCGACCGAGGCAGTCCGGGGTTGTTATCCATTGGAGCCTTTCCACCTCGCCCGTTCTAACACTCTTTGTTATGTCAGCCATCGGCTGAAGACTGGCCGCATCGGTCTCTGCGCGAAGAGACAAATTCTTTACAACTTCGTCGTTGACTTAGGCTCTTTCCCGGGATAACGTTTTGCGGCGAGTCAGTTGTCCGACTCGCCAAATCCCACCTGTGGCGGCCGTTCTGATGGCTCCCAGCCGCTTTCAAGGAAGTAATCGTGAGGCTACAAGTATGAAAATATCGAAAATCTTAGGAATCGCACTCGTCGTTTGTTTGGCCCTGCCCGGTATCGCGGGCGCACAACAGTGGCAATCGTTGACGAACCCACCAACATTTTTCACCGATACAGCTTTGCTGCTCACCGATGGCACGGTCATCGTGCATGAAGTCTGCTCACCGAACTGGCATCGGCTCACGCCCGATCAGACGGGAAGCTACGTGAACGGTACGTGGTCCGACATAGGCTCCATGCCTTCGGACTACGGGCCTCTGTATTTTGCTTCCCAGGTGTTGCCCGACGGGCGAGTTCTTGTCGAAGGTGGCGAATACAACGGCGCAGGTTGCCCCGGACCTCTCGAAGTCAACCTGGGAGCCATCTACGATCCGTTGACTGACAAATGGACGAAGGTGAACCCGCCCAGCGGCTGGGACGAAATCGGCGATTCTCCTTCGGTTGTTCTGCCCAACGGTATTTTCATGCTGGGTCAGAACGAGACCACAGCCAGCGCATTCTTTAATGCCAAAACCTTGGGCTGGAGCCTCAAAGGCTCGGGCAAAGCGGACGCGTACGCCGAAGAAGGCATGGAATTGCTGCCCGATGGCAAGGTCCTGTTGGCCGACACGCAGGACACGCCGAACACCGAGGTCTTCAATCCCAAGACCTTCACCTGGACCAGCGCCGGCAGCGCGATGGTCAATCTATCGGAAAACGCTGGAGAAGAAACCGGACCTGCCTTGTTGCGGCCCGACGGCACTGTTTTCGCGATGGGAGCCAACGGCAACGGCGCCGGGCACACCGCGATCTTCGACACGAAAACCGGGAAATGGTCTGCGGGCCCTGATTTTCCAAACAACGACGACATGGCCGACGCTCCCGCTGCGGTCCTGCCCAATGGAAACATTCTGTGCGAGACCAGCCCGCTGATCTTCAAAACTCCTCTGACGTTTTATGAATTCGACGGCAAAACCTTCACCAAGGTTGTTGGTCCGAAGAAATCCGGCAAGCCTAAGACCTCTTATCAGGGACGGCTTCTCGTCCTGCCCACCGGCCAGATTCTCTACACGCTGGCAGATGGCCTGACCAAGGATGCCGAGATCTACACTGCCAAAGGAACCTACCAAAGGTCATGGGCCCCGGCGATCACGAAAGCTCCCAGCGACGTGACCCGCGGTGACACTTACAAGATCTCGGGAACGCAGTTCAACGGCCTCACCCACGGCGCGGCTTACGGAGACGATGCGCAAATGGACAGCAACTATCCGCTGGTCCGCATCACCAACAAAGCTAGTCGTCACGTGTTCTACGCACGCACACACGACCCCAGCACCATGGGCGTCGCCACGGGCAAGAAGATCGTGTCGACGAATTTCGACGTGCCGTCCGATATGGAGACCGGCGCGAGCAATCTGGTGGTCGTTGCCAACGGCATCCCTTCAGCGTCGGTAGACGTTACGGTGCAGTAGAAGAAATCGCAGCGGTCGGGTTACAATGCCACTTCCTTGATTCTGATTACGAATCCGGGAAGTGGTTTTTCGTTCTTTCTCAACTTCTTTGGTTCGCGCGTTCCTCATCGACGAGATGAGGAGGGAAGCGGGTGGAAATCCCGCGCTGCCGCGCAACTGTAAGCGAGGAAATTCGCAGCCGGTCACTGGGTAACTCTGGGAAGGCCGGTTGTATTCGTCGGACGGTGAAAGCTGTCCTTACTCGCAAAGCCAGGAGACTGGCGCGAACCGTCCACACCAACCCCTTTCGCGAAACAAAGGAGGAGTGCATGCGGTTCTTTCGTATTTTCACGAGTGTAATTTGCCTGCTGGCGGCAGCTTCCGCCGTTGAAATCAAAATCAAAGTGATCGATCCCCAATCGGCCGTAGTTGCCGGGGCCCAAGTGCTGTTGCTTGAAGGTGAGACTACTTCGCGTCCAGCTGTGGAACTTACGTCCGCGGAGGGACTCGCTATCTTTCGCGGAACAGGGAGTGGTCCTCACCAGGTGAAGGTTCTCGTTCCGGGCTTCGCCGTTGAAACCACCACGCTTTCCGCCAAGGACGACTCCATCACCATTCAGCTTCATCTCGCAACGGCTTCTGAAACTGTAGTCGTGACCGGGACGCGAACGCCTGTCCCGAGCGAAGACGCTGGCGCCGATGTAGCGACTCTGAGCGGCGAACAGATACAAACTATGAATCCGGTGGCAGCCGATGACGCTCTTCGTTTCCTGCCCGGAGCGGTGGTGAACACGGCAGGGCAGCGCGGGGGATTGTCTTCACTGTTCGTGCGCGGCGGCAATTCCAACTACAACAAAGTGATCGTCGACGGCGTGAGCGTAACCGAGGCAGGCGGGACCTTCGACTTTGGCGCGCTTCCCCTGGACCAGGCCGATCGGCTGGAGTTCTTGCGGGGCGCGCAGAGCACGCTCTATGGTTCTGACGCGATGACCAGCGTGGTCCAGGTTTGGACTCGCACCGGAAACACGCCCACCCCGGAATTAAACTTCGGTGCCGACGCGGGGAACTATGGCACGGAGAGCGGCTACGCGTCTCTTGCCGGTGCGCGCGGCCGCTTCGACTACAACGTCTTCGGCAATCAGTTCAACACCAATGGCTCCGGCCCGAATGCCAATTACTCTAACTCCCTGGAAGGCGCGAACGTGGGTTTTGCCGCGAATCAGCAGATCTCGCTTCGTCTGCGCGTGCGGCATGACAACAGCGTCACTGGTGTGCCGGGGGCCTGGAACTTCAATGGACAAAATGCATTTAATATCGACGGCACGACTTACCTTCTCTCGCCCGACCTTGGTGGAAAAGCGCGGCAGAACAATCTGCTCGCGAGTCTCGACCTGGTGGTGAAGACGGGATCAAATTGGACGCATCGCTTCACCGGCTTCGAGTACAACCTGAAGACTATCAATTCGGACAGCGGCATTTCTCCCCAGAACACTCCCTTCGGCACCATCAACACGCCTTTTGAGTCCTTGGTCAATTTCAACCGCGCCGGCTTCGATTATCAGGGCGACTACGTCGAGCGCAGTTGGGCGCACACCACCATCGGTTATGAGTTCGAGGACGAAAATGGCTTTGTCGGCGATCCCATTCCGGCGGATTTCGCCAGTAGTGGCCATGGCTTGCGCCTGAACGAAGCGGCCTATGCGCAACAGGTGTTAACACTCGGGCGGCTCAATGTGGTCGCTGGAGGACGCTTTGCTCACAATACCACTTTCGGCAATGTCGGCCTTCCGCGAGTAGCTCTGGGATTCCAGGCTTTACGCGGCGGGCACATTTTCTCCGGGACTCGATTGAATTTTTCTTACGCCACTGGAATAAAAGAGCCGCGATTCGAGGAGACTTTCGTCAGCAGCGCATTCCAACTTCCCAATCTCCATTTGAAGGCCGAACAGAACCGGGCTTTCGAAGCCGGTTTTCAACAGAACCTGCTGAGCCGATTTGTTCTGGTAGCCAACTATTTCAACAATCTGTTTCACGATCAAATTGAATTTGTCACCGTCAACCCCACTACCTTTGTTGGCCAGTATATTAATCTGCAAAAGTCTTTCGCCCAAGGAGCGGAAGTCGAACTGCAAAGCCGGTTGACGCAGCGGCTTTCCTGGAACACGTCCTACACCAACACTTCGACCAAGATTCTCCTGGCACCGCCGGGCAGCTTTTCTCCCAATGCCCAAGGAGATCCCCTTCTCCGCCGTCCCAAGAACTCCGCCACCACGTTGCTCAGCTACCTGGGTCCGCGCTGGGGTGGGAATCTCAGCGGAAGCTTCGTGGGCCCGCGCCCAGACTCCGACTTTGACGGCTTCGGCATCACGCACACGCCAGGATATTTTCTTTTGAACGTCGGCGGTTGGTATAACGTCAATTCGCGTGTAACTGCTTATGCCAACGTGGAGAACGTGCTCGACCATTTCTACGAGGAAGTAACAGGTTATCCATCTTTGCGGGCGAATTTTCGGGCCGGAATGCGCTTCAGAATCGGAGGGGAATGAAAAGACGCCCCTAACTGTTAGCCTTTAGCTGGCTGCGGAAATCCTTACCTCGCGTTCGTATCGCGTTCTCAAGGCGTAATGGTGTTGGCCTCGTCTGGAGACGGCCGTGGTCGTTGCCGGCTACGATGCTGCAAGGTTGGATTGCAGAACTCGTGCTTTGATATCTGGTGCGCGCTAATTTCAGCTTTTCCAGATCCTCGCCCTCCAGAGGCTTCTGCCGGCCCGAACAAATGAGTTACGAGAGCGATCTGGGCAAAATGCTCGACCGTTTCCATTTTCATGTAAGCGTTGTGAAGCGTATCCGCGTAAGCGACCACGCCATGGTTGGACATGAGAATGGCGTCATACTGCGGGATCAACGGTTCGAGCGCGTCTGAAAGTTCCGGTGTCCCCGGTGTACCGTACTTCGCCAGTGGGATGGAGCCCAGGCCAATCACCACCTCGCACACCAGCGGTTGGTTGAGAGCAAGCCCAGCGGCAGCAAATCCAGTAGCTGTGGGAGGATGCGCGTGTACGATGCCTTTTACATCAGGCCGCAGCCTGTAAATCAGCAAGTGCATGGCAAGTTCGCTGGAAACATTGCGGTTCCCGGCAAGGCGACGCCCATCTAAATCGACCACCACCATGTCCGATGCGCGCAGCATGCTCTTGCTCATGCAGGTGGGAGTGACGATAATTCGTTCGTCATCGAGACGAACCGAAAGATTGCCGTCGGTGGCCGCTACATAGCCGCGCTGGTGCAGCATCTGGCCGAACAGAACCATTTCGCGTCGATATTGGCGTGCGCTAGGCATTCAATCTGGGGACTGCTCGGGAAAAGCGGACCCGAATCGTGCGCATATGCTATCGCAGAAAGTTGGTCGAGCACAATCCGTTTGTTAAGGTATGTCCTTATGAGTTGCCGCCGTGTTCGAAATTATAATGGGTTGGAGTGCTAGTTTCAGAGTTCAATTATCACCTTCCGGCGGAATTGATTGCCCAGGAACCCCTGCCTGACCGGGCTGCCTCCCGCCTTCTGCAGTTGAACCGCCGCCCGGGAACGCTTAGTGACCGTTGGTTTCGCGACTTCCCCGACTTGCTCCGGGCAGACGACCTGATTGTCTTCAATAATACCCGAGTCTTTCCGGCACGCCTCTACGGCCGGAGAAGCGGGGCTAAAGCGCAGCCTATAAGCTCGCAGAACCCGGCGGCGCGTGACTTTCTCAAGGGTATGGTCGAGGTATTGCTCACCCGGCAAGTATCGTCGAATCCGAATGAATGGGAATGTCTGGTCCGGCCTGGCCGCAAGATTGGCGTGGGCGAGCGGTTGTTCTTTGGCGATGACGACCGACTCCAAGCGGAAGTCGTAGCCAGGGGCACCTTTGGTGAGCGCCGCATACGATTTCGTCCGGTAGCCGATTTCTTCAATTTGGTCGAGCAGTTGGGGCATGTGCCGCTGCCGCCTTATATTGATCGGCCGGATCGTCCGGGGGATCGGGACCGCTATCAGACCGTCTACGCGCGCGAACGCGGTTCGGTAGCTGCGCCCACTGCCGGACTGCACTTCACGCCAGAGATTCTTGCCCGCATACGCGACCGTGGTATCGAGACGGCGGAGATCACCCTCCACGTAGGCCTGGGAACGTTTCAACCGATCCGCGTGGACCAAGTTGAAAATCATCGATTGCACCGCGAGGCTTACGAGGTCTCCGCAGAAGCATCTACGAAGATCAACCGCGCCGTGACCGCAGGTCGGCGCGTCGTTGCCGTCGGAACCACAACTGTACGCACTCTGGAATACGCGGCTGGCCGGTCTGGCAATGGCATAGTGCAGCCCGGCGCCGGTGAGGCCGATATCTTTATCTACCCTGGCTACGAATTCCGGGTTGTGGGAGCGTTGCTGACAAATTTCCATCTGCCGCAATCCACCCTGCTCATGCTGGTGTGCGCCCTGGGAGGGAAACAGCAAGTGATGGAGGCCTATCGGCACGCGGTCGAGCAAAAATACAGGTTCTACTCTTATGGAGACTGTATGTTCCTGGAGTGAGATCGTTGTGGGCGGACGTCCCCGCCCGTGCAAATTTATTTAGGCGATATACTGTTCTGGTAGAGGGAGTGAAACATGGGAACACAAGCGGTGTCTAAGCAGGTCTCGATACAGGATTTTGTTCTGGAGTTGCGCAAGTTCCCTGAGACGGCCTTCGACCGTACCGACCAGATCGCCAAGTTCCTGGAAAACGTACTTGTGGCGCCCGATACCTTAGCCCCCTACCTGACTTGGGATGGCCAGCACTACACTCGAAACCTGATCGACAAGACGCCGCTTTACGAGTTGATGGCGATCTGTTGGGAAGTTGGCCAGGGTAGCTCGGTGCACAATCACAAGGATCAGAACTGCTGGATGGCCGTGCCCATTGGCAGATTGCTGGTCGAAAACTATCGGGTCATCGTCCAGAAATTGGAAGACGGAACGTGCAAACTCGAGCCCGCGGATACCGTCGAAATGAACCAAACTCATCCCTGCGCCGTCGATCCCCAGGAGCCAGTCCATCGCGTCTACAATCCGCGCGAGTTCAACCACCGCGCGGTCAGCCTGCATGTATATTCCCGGCCATTCGATAGCTGCGTGGTTTACTCGCCAGAGCAACACACCTGCGGCGAGATTAAGCTCCACTACAACACCGAATACGGCAGGCCACTCCGGTGACTTCGGTCACGTGTACAAGAGAGAGGTGGTCGTAGAGAATTAGGGCGTGCGGACATTCAAAAGAGCGGCATCGCAAATCTCGCCCGCGTGGCTGGTAATCTTTGCGTTGTTAGTGATTTGTGGTTGCGCCAGAAAAGGCAGCTCTCAGTCCCAAAATCTCAACCAGTCCGAAGAAGTACGGCCTGAAGAGCCACTAGAATTAATGACAGCCGCCCCGGCTCAGGTCGAAGCTCCACAGTCTGAGAATTTTCTGCATAAGGTATTCTCGGTAAATAACCACGCCGAGTTTGCATTCGTAGTCCCTGCGCGCCAGGAGAATACCAGGTTGCATGGGGACTTCCGATCGTTTACGAAGCTTGGCGATCCTGACTCCACCAGCGACAAAAGCGCTGATGTTGATTTGATTCTGTTGAATGAGCGCGAATTTAACGATTTTCTGCACGGCCAGCCGCAAAGTGTCACCTACGAATTGGATTCTGCTCACAATCAATTGGTGGATTGGCGCGTACCAACGACCTACTCGGACCCCCAGACCTACCATTTGGTTTTCAGCAACTCCGGAAGCGGGACAAAAACCAAGTTCGTCAAGGCCGATTTCACTATCAGCTTTCGCTAGAGACATAGCCAGCCATGTCTCTACTGTCCGCCCGAGCGTCGCTGCATACCTGCTGCTAAACTAAAAGTGTTGCCCCCAAAAAAGAAATCCTCGGCGCTTCCGCTCGAAGGCGCTCTAAATGCAGCTGCGCAAGACGCGCCCGCGTCTCCACAAAAACTGAAGCTTGTCCAGGGCCAGGCGGGATGCATTTACCTGATCGACACCATGTCCTTCATCTTCCGCGCCTATCACGCCATGGCGCGGCAGCGTGGGATGTCCACAAAAACCGGCTTGCCGACCGCAGCGACGTATGTCTTCGTCAACATGTTGCGCAAACTGCGTGACGACTTCTCGCCAGAATACCTGGCCGCGGTATTTGATGTGGCGGCGCCAACATTTCGCGATCAGCAGGCCGAAGGTCTTACCAGCGTCCGCCGCTTCGACCTGAAGACGCAGACTTTCCAGGAAGTGGAATATCAGGGCTACAAGGCCAATCGCAAAGAAATGCCCGGAGACCTGGCGCAGCAGTTGCCCTACATCCGAAGAGCCCTCGAAGCCTATCGCATTCCCATCCTCGAACTCGGAGGCTACGAAGCCGACGACGTTATTGGCACGCTGGCGCGCAAAGCCGTAGTGCAATCGTATTCCGTGTATGTGGTTTCAAGCGACAAAGACATGTTGCAACTCGTGAACGACCGGGTTCACGTTCTGAATCCACCCAAGGACAATCTCATCTGCGATGCGGCCAAGGTCGAGGAAATTCTGGGCGTGCCTCCCCAGCGCGTCATCGATGTCATGGCTCTTCGCGGCGATTCCATCGACAATATTCCCGGAGCTCCGGGAATCGGCGACAAGGGTTCGGTTGAACTTATCAGGCGCTTCGGCTCGGTCGAGCAGGCACTTGATCGCGCAGCAGAAGTCGACAAAAAGACCTATCGCGAATCCCTCCAGAACAATCGCGACAATATTTTGTTGAGCAAGAAGCTGGTCACCATCGATTGCGACGTGCCCATCGAGTTGAACGTGGATGCGATGAGGGTCGGCGAGCCGGACATCGAAACCCTGCGCTCGCTTTTTACCGAACTGGAGTTCACTTCGCTTCTGAAAGAG
Organism: uncultured Acidobacteriota bacterium; assembly: GCA_963722725.1. Taxonomy (GTDB): domain Bacteria; phylum Acidobacteriota; class Terriglobia; order Terriglobales; family Acidobacteriaceae; genus JABDBE01. The sequence goes on along the minus strand of CAVROB010000015.1, from coordinate 15,139 downwards.
CTTTTGCCCGTCGTCGAAGTGAGCGAGGCCCATTACACTGAAGCGAAGTCAGCCTCCGATGTAGAGGCCGTGCTGAAATCTGTTCCATCGGGAGGCGCGCTGGCTGTCGCCGTCGAAGCAGAATCGAATGCAGCCGACGAGGAAGAAAGAGACGAGAACGAATCGGGAACCGGAATGCTCGCGCTCACGTCGGAACCTCCACCGGTTGAACGTCCGCGAGATATCGCAATCTCCTCGACCCATGGAGCAGCGATTACTGTCAGCGCTGAAGCAGAAGAGGCGACGTCGAAACTAAAGTCGGTCCTGTCTGACGAAAATCTGCCTAAAGCCATCCACGATTACAAAGCGGCGACTCACGCATTGGAGCGCCAGGGGATCAAGCTGGCGGGCGTCGAACACGACCCGATGCTGTATTCCTACCTGCTCGATCCCACCTACTCATCACATCGTTTAGCTGACGTGGCCCTCCGCCGTTTCAATCTCAAACTCAGCGGCACCCTGCCCGAAGCCGCCGACATCACTGGCCGGCTCGCAGCCGCGCTGAGCCGCGAAGTACAAGACGCCAGCCTGCTCAAGCTTTATGAAGAGATTGATCTGCCGCTGGTGCCGGTGCTGGCGCGCATGGAGCACGCCGGAGTCAAAATCGACCGAGCAGCCCTGGCGGAAATGTCGTCGCGCCTGGAACTCGAGATCGATGCCAAGGCAAGAGAAATTTACCAGCGCGCAGGAAGCGAATTTAATATCAGTTCGCCCAAGCAGCTGGGCGACGTCCTGTTCAACAAATTAAATCTTCCCAAGCCGGTGAAGTACGGCAAGGGGAAAACGATTTCTACCGCCGTCGACGTGCTGGAAGGATTGGCCGAGGAACACGATGTTCCGCGGCTGGTGCTTGAATACCGCCAACTCACCAAGCTCAAATCAACCTACGTCGACGCGTTGCCAGTCCTGCTGAATCCTGCGAGCGGCCGCTTGCACACGACCTTCGGCCAGACCGGCACGGCGACCGGAAGATTGTCATCAGCGAATCCCAATCTGCAGAATATTCCGATTCGCACCGAACTCGGTCGCGAAATTCGTGCCGCGTTCACTGCCGAGCCGGGTCATGTGCTCTTAGCGGCAGACTACTCGCAGATCGAACTTCGCTTGCTCGCGCATTTTTCCAAAGACCCACTCCTGGTCGAAGCCTACCGCCGCGGAGACGACATCCACACCCTTACTGCGTCTCAAGTGTTCGGTGTGCCGCCGCTGATGGTCACGCCCGATCATCGCAGGCAAGCCAAAGTGGTGAACTTCGGCATCGTCTACGGATTGTCGGCCTTCGGACTCTCACAAAACCTGGGAATCGAACCCTCCGAGGCCAAGCAATTCATCAACGCCTATTTCGAAAGATACAGCGGCGTGCGCGCATTCATTGACCGGACTCTGGAAGAAGCTCGCCGTGAAGGAAAAGTCAAAACCCTGTTCGGGCGCGTGCGCCCGATCCCCGACATCAACAGTAAGAACGCCAACCTGCGAGGATTCGCCGAGCGGACGGCAGTCAATACTCCACTGCAGGGAACCGCGGCGGACTTGATCAAGATCGCCATGATCCGCATCGACGCAGCCCTGCGTGAGCGCAACCTTAAATCAAGAATGACGCTGCAGGTGCACGACGAACTGGTGTTCGAGGTTCCCGAAGCTGAAATCGAAGTGATGCGAACTCTGGTACGCGACCAGATGGAGAAGGTTCACGCACTCACCGTTCCCCTGCTAGTCGAAATTGGAGTGGGGATGAATTGGCGGGATTTGGAATAGGGTTTTCATCCCGTAACAAACTGTCATCCCGTAACAAACTGTCATCCCGAGCGCCAGTCGAGGGACCTTGCGTTTCACGCATGCAGACACAACAGCCGCACCCGCACGAGCCGGGACGCTCGCGCCTGCACTTACCGCTCCCGCTCCACTTCCCGCTCCGCGGCTTCTCTTAGCATTCTTCGGTCGCGCGAGGTCGCAATCCTTCTGGCTCGGATGAGCCTTCGCAAACCAAACCAGTAGAAGAACCAGGCGAGTGTACCGATCACCGCCAGCAGCAGGAGCAGATTCCATATCGCAGCGGCATTGGACAGCAGCGTTTTCATAGACAGCAGATATGCCGAGCTTTACTCGGCCCGGACGGGTCGAAGACCCGTCCCCACACAATCAAACTCCCAGCGCGCTCTTGATCGCTCCAGCAATATTCTCCGCCAGCGCCTTCATCTTTTCTTCCGACTCCGCTTCCACCATAACCCGTGCCAGCGCCTCCGTGCCTGAGTAGCGGACCACCACGCGTCCGTTGCCATCGAGTTCCTTTTCCGCCGCTTCGATCGCACGCTGGATTTCCGGCACCTGCGCAAACGGTATCTTTTCGCGAACCCGAATATTCTGAATTGTCTGGGGAAAGACTTTTAGATCGCCAATCAAATCCGCGAGTGGCTTGCCGCTTCGCGCCATGATCTCCATCACCCGCAAAGAAGTGAGCAAGCCGTCCCCGGTTGTGGCTTCGCCGTCGCGGAAGATAATATGTCCCGATTGCTCCCCGCCCAGAATCGCACCGGTCTTGAGCATCTCCTCGAGCACGTACTTGTCGCCCACGTTTGCCCGCAGCATGCGGATGCCCGCTGTACGCAACGCGATTTCCAGACCCATATTGGACATCGTAGTAGCGACAATCGTGGAACCGGCGAGAACGCCGCGAGCTTGCATATCGCGCGCAACCAGCAAAAGAACGGCGTCGCCATTGACCACTCGGCCGCTCGCGTCACTGAAAAGCACGCGATCTGCGTCCCCATCGAAGGTTATGCCTAAATCGAATTCACCCTTTTTCTCGGCGACCGCTCTACCTAACGCTTCCGGGTGCAGGGCGCCGCAATTGTTGTTGATGTTCTTTCCGTCGGGAGATGCACAGAGATAGGTCGGCCGTAGGCCACAAGCGCGAAACAATTCAGGAGCCTCAGCCGTGGCTGCGCCGTTGGCGCAATCCACCAGCACTCTTATCCGCCGCAGATCCGTCTTCACGCCTTCAGCCAGCCATTCCACGTACGCCTGTCGAAGGCTTGCCTCGCCGGGCAAACTGGGAGCCAGATTCACCGAAGCAGGCAGGTGCCGCTCAGGGTTCTGCAGCAAGGAGAAAATCTCTTGCTCGATGGCGAGTTCATGCGCGTCGGGAAGTTTGTATCCGTCGCCGGAAAATACTTTAATCCCATTGTCGGTCCAGGGATTATGCGAGGCTGAGATGACAACCCCGGCGGCATGTTTGCGCGATCGCGCCAGGTAGGCCACTCCCGGAGTCGTAATTACCCCCGCACTGTGAACCTCGCAACCGCTGGAAGTAAGTCCGAGCGTCACCCGGTCTGCGATCCAGGAACTCGACTCTCGCGTATCTTGCCCAATCACAACGCTGGCTCGAGGAGCACTCCGAATGAGGTCATGACCAAGTGCGCGGCCTATGAGGTACGTGCTTTCGAGGGTCAAGGGAAATTCGCCGGCTACGCCGCGAATGCCGTCAGTTCCGAAGAGTTGTCGGGTCTGGGATGTCATTCTGGTTTCGTGGGCTGAGCGCCGCCGTTGGTTTCAGAAGCTTTCTGCATGATCACCGTTACGTGCACCGGATCGGGACTTGCAACCTGTATCAGGGGATCGGAGACGTAAGCGTGTCTTGAGAAAGTTACCCGGCTGATCGCTCCGCTTACGTCCACCGGGTCCGTGATTGCCGCTTCCACCGCTTCCACATGTTTCTTCGGCCCGCTGATCGTGATCGTCGCCGGGTCCACGACGATCCGGTCTATGCCGTAGCCGGGAGCAAAAGTTCCCACCACGCGCGGTTGTACCGGCACTTGCCGCGTCAGCCGTACGTCGAAGGCAAGATGCAACTGGCTGGGAACTACCTGCACAACTTCAAGGTCAGAAGGTTCGTGAATCTGTTGAGCCGTCAAGTCAAAGGTGCGCTCCCCCGGCCTCAGATTGGCGAGGTCGAGCTCAGCATAAACGTCCGCAGGTTGCAGCCTGCGAACTATCCGCTCCGGGCCGCGCAGCCGAATTTGTGCTCTGGGAATATTTTCTGAGCTGATCTCCAGATTTTGCGGGATGTTGTGGAACTCAATCGCTACTTCGACCGCAACCTCGGCCACAGGGTCGCGCGCCACTGCCAGCCACAAGCCCACCGCCAGGGCAAGCGAAATCAGCTTCAGGCCCAGATTGTTAAATACATAGCGGCGCAGGAAGTCTCCCATGCTAGCGATCCGCTCCCTGATTCAAGCGCGAATCCTTCAAGGGAGAATCACGCAATCGCGAGTCGTCCAAGCGGCTATCAGTGGAGCGCGGCAGAGAACCTCGCGAACTCTCCGGCTCAGAGTCTTCCAACACCTCAGCGCCGTTCGAAATCGGCGTAGGCAGAGTGGATGGCGGCACATAGCGGCGAAGCAACTCACCGAGACGATCACGCAACTGGTCGACACTCAGATCGCGCTCGATCTTGCCCGAAATTGCCAGGCTGATGCTGCCCGTTTCCTCGGAGACGATCACCGCGATCGCATCGGTCTCCTCAGTTACACCAATGCCTGCGCGATGCCGCGTTCCCAGTTGAGTGGAGAGCACCGGGTTCATCGACAACGGCAGAAAGCAGGCGGCGGCGGCTATCCGGTCGCCCTGCACGATTACAGCGCCATCGTGGAGGGGAGCGCTCGGCCGAAAGATCGTTGCCAGCAGATCATAAGAAAGCCGCGCGTCGAGTGGAACGCCGCTTTCGATATAAGTACGCAACCCAATCTCACGCTCGATAACGATCAGAGCGCCCGTCTGGTTCTGGCAAAACAGGTTGGCGGCGAGCACAATGTCGTCGTAAGCGTCCGCCTCCGAACCCGCGTTGCGACTCAGCGTAAGTCCCCGCCCCAGCCGTGCCAGGGCTTGCCGAATCTCGGCTGCGAAAACCACGATCAGCGCGAACACGGTGTACGGAAGCAACGTGCTGATCAACCAATTCAACGCCGCCAGGTTGCCCAGCCGCGACAAGTAGAATGCCAAGCCGAGCCCGGCCACACCCACAACCATCAAGGACGCACGAGTGCCTTTGATCAGGGCGAGGAACTCGTAAATGATAATTGCGACCAGCAGAATATCGATGACCGAGATCACCGAAACGTGTGGCCACGGTGTTGAAAACTGCGTCACTCACGGCCCCTTTCAAAGTAATATCCGCCTGGCCCCAAAAACTCACCATTGTCATTCCGAGCGTAGCGAGGAATCTCTTTCTTGTGGCTCCGAATAAGCGCAGATTCCTCGCTACGCTCGGAATGACAACGGTCGGAAATACGCCTTCTCCATAGATTCATTGTAATCCAGGATCCACCGCTAGAAAGGTTACAAGCGTAAGCCGAACACTGAAGAGGGGTCAGGACTACGGCTTGGCCAATACTTCGATCTGCATGCCCTCGGCAGCCGCCCGCAGCCGGGGATAGTAATCTCGGGCTTCCTTCACCACTTTGTCGATGCACGCATCGTCGTGATCGGGATCGTGATGGAACAGCACCAATTCCTTCGCGCCGCTTTCTGCAACTACGTTGACGGCTTCGCGCCAGTGGCTGTGTCCCCAGCCGTGTTTGCGCGCGTATTCTTCAGGAAGATATTGTGCGTCGTAAATCAGGACATCCGCCCCGGCCGCAAGCTTGCGCACGTTTTTGTCGAACAGCGCGTCCCCGGGTTCGTTATCCGTGGCGTACACCATTACGCCTTCTTTGGTTTCCAGGCGAAAGCCCATGCAGCCCTGAGGATGGTTCAACCACATGCGTCTGCAAACTCACATCTCCTAACTGGATGCGGCCTTCGTCGAGGTCGTAGAAATTCTGATGCGCCTGCATTTCAGTCAAGCCTACGGGGAAATACGGCGCCGCCATCTGCTCTTCGAGCACTCGCTTCAGGCTGCGCGTCCGGCTCGAACAATGAAACTGAAAACGATTCTCGCGATTGTCGTACAGCGGACCAAAGAACGGAATTCCCTGAATGTGATCCCAGTGGAAATGTGAAACGAAAACGTGGGCAGAAACCGGACGGCCGTTGAACTCATGCCGCAGCGCTTGTCCCAGCACGCGGAAGCCGGTGCCACAATCGAAAATATAGAGGCTATCTCCGACGCGCACTTCCACGCAGGAGGTGTTGCCTCCATAGCGCATATTTTCCGGCTGAGGAGCGGGCGTCGATCCACGAACTCCCCAGAACTTGATCCGCATAAGTTGCCTGCTGGCTAAACAGCCATCTTCCGCTGTGTTGTCGAATTCGTCAATTCATTCGCTGGTTACAGGGGTTCATCCTGTTCGTGCCCTTATAATGGCAGACGCGATTCCAGTTGAAAGGTCCCGGCAACCACTTGCTGCGCCCCGACTACAAAGAGTTTTCGCGCTTGGCCCGCGAATTCACGCTGATCCCTGTAGTCAAGTCGGTCACGGCCGACCTGTTGACGCCTGTCTCTGCCTTTCTCGCCATAGCCGCTAATGAGTCTGACGCCTTTTTGCTGGAGTCAGTGGAGCGCGGCGAACAGATTGGCCGCTATACGTTCCTCGGTGCGCGTCCCTATTTGCAGGTGCGAGCGCGGGGCGAAGATGTCGTGCTGCAGCGCGGAAAGACTCGCGAACAGCACAAGGGCAACGTGCTGACCATGTTGAAAGAGTTGCTCCGGCACCATCGTCCGGCGACCATCGCTGGCCTGCCGCCTTTCACTGCTGGCGCGGTTGGCTATTTCGCGTATGACGTAGTCCGCCAGCTGGAAAGAATCGGCGACCATGCCAAGGACGATCTTTCCCTGCCCGATTGCGTGCTGATGTTCTTCGATCGCCTGCTGGCTTTCGATCACCTGCGCCACCAGATTCACATCATCGCCACCGCGGATGTTTCGCGCGAGAGTCCGCGCTGCGCCTATGACCGGGCCCTCGCTGACATCGCTGTCCTCGAGAAGAAGCTGGCCGCCGGTTTGCGTCCGGCGCATTGGCATAAGTCCTCTCGGCCCAGCAAAGGCAAGCTGAAGGTTCATGCTGGAACCAGCCGCGCCCGCTTCATGAAATCCGTGGAACGGGCCAAAGAGTACATTGCCGCCGGCGACATTTTTCAGGTGGTGCTCTCACAGCGTCTCGACTTTTCTCCGGAGGTTGCGCCCTTCGATATTTACCGCGCCTTGCGCACGGTGAATCCTTCGCCTTACCTCTATTTTCTGCGCATGGGCGACATTCATGTTCTGGGATCGTCCCCCGAAATGCTGGTGCGGGTGACCGGAAGCAAGCTGGAGTACCGTCCCATTGCTGGAACCCATCCGCGGGGGCGCGATGAAGCTGAAGACGCGCGCCTCGCAAAGGAAATGCTCGCCGACGAGAAGGAACGAGCCGAACACGTCATGCTGGTTGACCTCGGCCGCAACGACTTGGGACGCGTGAGCGAATACGGCTCAGTCAAAGTCCGCGACCTGATGTACGTGGAACGCTACTCGCATGTCATGCACATCGTCTCCGCGCTCGAAGGCAAATTGCACGAGGGCCTGGATGCTCTCGATGCTTTCGCGGCGTGCTTTCCCGCGGGCACACTCAGCGGAGCGCCGAAGGTGCGCGCCATGCAGATCATCGAAGAACTCGAACCAGTGCGTCGAGGCATCTACGGAGGCTCAGTGCTCTACGCCGATTTCGCGGGCAATCTCGATTCCTGCATCGCCATCCGCACCATGCTCATGCAGGGCAAGCGGGCGTACCTGCAAGCGGGTGCGGGCATCGTCGCCGACTCTGATCCCGCCAGCGAGTTTCAGGAAAGCATGAACAAGGCCCAGGCGGTGCTAAGAGCGGTGCAAACTGCGCGTACTGGCGGATAATTCGCGATAATTCGATCTAAATCCAACTACAAGCCCGGTAGTTCATCCTATGTCGTGTTTTTCGACGCCAAGGATGGGCATTCGAGCCTTTGATAACGCTTTCTTCGAACGTCTGGCTTCACCCTCGCCGGGAAGAGGCGCCTGAAAAGACGAGACTTAGGGCGCCGGGGCTAAGCATCGTCACTTCGTCCGCGGTCTTGTCGACGAATTTGCTGACCCGAAAAAACGCTCTGCTTTCGCATCGTATCTATGAAAACAAAAGACTTACGTCCTTATTTCCGCTAGATCTAACAAAACATTAGAGTTAAACTCCTTATGTTTTCATAGATTTGGGTGGTACCACGTAAAATCTAGAAAACAAAGGAGATTAACCACGACCTAAGTCCTTATTTTCGAATATTTTGCGGGGATACTCCAAAATATAGAAAACAAAGGGCTTGTCGATTCTCGCTGTGACCTGATCCACAGCTCGTGCCTCGGGGGCTGTTCGAGGGGCGGGAGCGCCGACCGCTTTGCGTGGGGAGCTGCCGTTAAGTTTTCAAAGAGCGGATGACCGCGCTATTCTCAAATAGCTAATGTGTTGCCTCATATATTATCTGCTTTAAGGGCGACAATCAACGAAAAAGCGCACGCGAGACGGCGGGGTTCCCAATTTGGGAATGATAGGGAGTCAAAGGCCTCACCCTTACGCGATGCCCATTGACGTTCGCTCTGAATGACGACGAAATGCCCGTGCCCTCGCAAAGAACACAAAGAACGCGAAAGGGCGGGCCACCGAACCTCAATGAGCGATATCGCGGTTTTTCGCCAACTGAGAAAAGGATGATCTCGCGTCCTTCCTTCTCCTCGCCGAACTCTTGGTCCTCTCAGAACGTTCGGGTGGGCAGTTCCCCATCATCTTTCAGGACGCGGTAAAGTTGTTGCATCAGGTAAGTGAGCTTTTCTGGGTCGTCTTCCTGAATGACGGCTTGAGCGAAGTACTGCCATGTTTTCCGGGGTTCACGCACCATAGTGGCTGCTTCTTTCTGGGTATTGGAGCGGCTTTACCGCTTAGCCGTCTATACCCGCACGATTGATCTGACGTATAACTGCCGAAACCAACCGGGATTCAAGCACAGCGTTTCATCATGTCCGACACTTCCCGTTTGATCTCCAACAAACGTCCCTTTCGTAAGGCGAAAGCGGATTTCTCCAGCGCGGTGTGCTGGTCCTTGCTCCAATAGCGAGCGGTGGTGACTCTTAGGTCGCTTATTTCTCGTCTCATGCTGCCGAGACGTTCCGAAATGTGATTCGCATCCATCATCAGCCCGACCTCCAGTGGATTTCAAGCGGCTAGTTCCTGGGAGGTGTTTCTTGCGTTTGGACTGCACTTCAACGCGCTCCGGAGGGCGTGCAAGGCATACGTCGCGTCATCTACAGGCTGCTGTTCTTCGATATTGTCTCCCTCCGCGTGGAACAGCTCCCGCGCACGTGTCACCAGTGCCGCCTCCGCTTCAGCAATTCGATCTGAAACTCTGTTGGCGTCCAACTCAAAGAGCGCAGCCTTGTAAGATTGCGCCCAAACTCTCTTGCACGGTGGTCCTAATGTGCCAGTGTTCATAACCACTCCTGGACAAGTGCGGTGCTACCATGACGGGGAGGCGACGTAAGCCGCCCCCCATCCCTGCAATTACCTGCTGGTTTTACGCGGCCTTGGCGACAGGCTTGGCTTCGAGGATCTTCTCGCCGCCAACATTAACCTTGATCTGCTTGGGCTTGGCTTCGGCCTTTTTGGCGAGCTTGACCTTCAGCACGCCTTTGGCGTAGTCGGCGCTTACTTGCCCGGTATCGACGGAGCTGGGCAGGGTGAACGAGCGGGTAAAGCTTCCGTATTGCCGCTCGACGCGACGGAAGTTTTCCTCTTTCTCTTCCTTTTCGATCTTGCGCTCGCCGTGGACGGTGAGGGTGTTGTTGTCGATGCGGACATCAATGTCCTTTTCGTCGATGCCGGGAACTTCAAGCTTCAGAGTAATGTTGTGCTCGTCCTCGTAGATGTCCACCGGCGGTGCAAAACCCGTGGTGGTCAAGGCCTCCTCTGAACCTTCGGAGTTGTGCGACTCACGGAAAAGACGGTTCATGCGGTCTTGCAGGGTCAAGTACTCGCGAGCAGGATCCCAACGGGTCAAAATTGTCATAACGCAATTCCTCCTTTAGACGGAAGCTAAGAGGGAAGGCTTCAGATGGGCTGACTTAGTTCAGGGGACCTGAAAGAGTAAGAAGAGGTAGCTTGCTCAGTCACAATGCTAGGCGCGTGCCCTACGAATGTCAAACGTCGCAGTGGCACAGTTTGGATCGATGAACCGGCACCCTTGAGTACCGTCCCGGCTGGGTTGCTACTTCTTTAGAAGCTCGCCCTCGAAATGACCTTCAACTTCTTCACGACTGAGCGGGTTTTTTGCACTGGTCAATACGATTGAATAGACGACCTTGTTGCCTTCGACCTGAGCGGTGATGAACGCTCCCTCACCCGGAAGATCTTGGTGGGTGAATTTCACTCTTCTGCCATCTTCAAGTGTCTTAATCCACTCGTCGCTTGGCATTCTCAGTTTCTCCACGGGCGAGAGCATCAAATGTGAATGTGAACTGCTTGCGCGAGCGGCGAATGCTCATCTAATCGCGCTCCTCAAGGTTTTCGCGTGGAGTGCAACGATGCGGACGAAATTCGCCTCCGCCCTGGCGATAGCCTGGTACTCTCGTCGCCGCGTTTGAGTCGGAAGATCTTGGAACAGAGCGTCCCGTTGTGTGGCTCGCGCCCCACTTCGAGCGACCTCGATCTCCAGGACGGCCACAGCTGCTGAAAAGTCATGCTGCTCGTTCTTGGTCCTCATCCTCTGAGCGTGCATCCGTTCAACGTCATCTTCAGAAATCCCGACCAGACTCCAGAATTTCCATGCAAACGATGGACCCGCGATCTTCGCCATAGCCAAATAGCAGTCGGTCGGAGGCGGCTGTTGGCCGCGCTCCCACCGCGACACTGCCATCCCCGAGAACCTAAGGCTCTTGCCGAACTCAGATTGGGAGAGTTTCAGACTCGACCGAAGCGCCTTGATGTCTCTTGACCATTGGGGGAGGGAAGCATTGGAAATCGTCATTGAGTGCTCTACCCAGCCGACTCCCCTAATTTAACAGAAGTGTTAAGCCGCTCCGAGGCGTCCGCCCTGCGGACCCTGCCAACCGCCCTCTAGGATGCGCGTCGACACCGATTCATCACGGTTCTCTCCTTCCGTGAGAATTTCGCTCCTGCGAATACATCAGAATGCCGCGGAACACTTAAAATATCTTCGTCAGCGTCAATGCGTGCAATAGATTTCTCGCCAACAATATAATTGCTGGTAGGTGATGGGCCATAGAGGATGTTTTCTTGTAGCCGCAAACGATAGCGGAATCAGAGCTGCAGAAAGTTTGCTATTAGTTTCTTGCCCTCCCCGGTTAACACGCTTTCGGGGTGGAATTGGACGCCTTCGACTGGAAACCGTTTATGCCTCAGGCCCATGATCACGCGGGAGCTGCCGTTCTCGGGAGTGTAGGCGCTGATTTCGAGATCTTTGGGCAGGCTTTTTTCTTCGACGATCAGGGAGTGGTAGCGCGTGGCCGTCATCGGCGTGGGTAGATCTTTGAAGATGGTTTTGCCATCGTGTTGGACTTCGCTGGTTTTGCCGTGCATGAGCTTGGGGGCGCGGACGATTTTGCCGCCGAAGGCTGCGCCGATGGCTTGATGTCCCAGGCAGACTCCGAGAACCGGAAGCTTGCCGGCAAAGTGGCGGACCAGGTCGATGCTGATTCCGGCTTCCTGCGGGGTACACGGCCCGGGCGAGAGCAGGATGCGCTCCGGGTGCATGGCTTCGACTTCTGCTACGGTGAGCTGGTCGTTCCGGCGGACTACCACCTCGGCTCCCAGTTCCCCTAGATACTGCACCAGGTTGTAGGTGAAGGAATCGTAGTTGTCCAGAACGAAGACCATTGCGTATGAGCTTATCAAAATCTTAGAACGCAGAGGGTGCCGAGAGGGGCTGCGGAGGAGTTCCACGGTAGGCATCAGTTCGATATGGAAGCGAGCCAAACGCGCGAGTATTGCGTCGCAAAGTACGCGACGCTTCGCGCGGCTCGCCCAGATCCCTCGCCGCGCAAAGAACGCTTGCTCGGGAGACAATCGGCCTTGCCCGCTTCAAACTACAGTCTTGACACGGTGAGCGCAACACGCCATGCTTTACACGCCTTATTGGAGGGCACATGGCCGAGGTTGAGCAGGATAATAAGCGGGCCACCCGCCGGTTTGCTTTGCGGTTGCCTGTTTCGGTGACCTACAACGAGGATGGCGTCCACGAAAAGACTGCGCAGACGAGAGATGTGAGCGCTCGCGGCATCTGTTTTTATGTGGACTCGGCGATTGCGGCGGGAGCGAACATTGAATTCACCCTTACGCTGCCGCCGGAGATCACTTTGACCGAAAGCATTCGAGTGCGGTGCAAAGGCAAAGTGGTGCGTGTGGAAGGCGGCGGCGAAGGCAAAGTGGCGGTTGCCGCGGTCATCGACGAATACGAATTCCTCTCCGAGTCGTGAACTCTGGGTCGCTAAACCCTCCTGTAGCTGCGCGTAGGTGGCGCGGCGCCTTTCTGTCAAGTCATCCCTGATGACTTTCGTGTTTCCCGGACACTTCTCTCCATTGCAAGCCAGTGGTATCGTTGCCATAAGTACCTATTCTCAGATGAAGTTCCTGCTGCGCGTTCGGCGTCCGCTGGTTGGGCTGTTCCTGCTCACAGGATTGCTGATTGCGTCCGGCACAGCCCAGCAGTTGAAGTTGCTGGCAACGACGGACGCTCCAGTCCTGGTGCGCAGCGTGCGAGTGCTGCCGGGGCCGGCAGTGGAAATCCTGTCCAGCCGCCCGCTGGTTCCGGTCATCAGCAATCTGGATAATCCGCCGCGCCTGGTGATTGATCTGCCGAATGCGGATTTGCCGATTGCGCTCTTGTCCGGAAGCAACCGGATCGAGTCGACCAGCCAGGAGATTCGCCGAGTTCGAATCAACCAATACCAGAACGCTCCGCCGGTCGCCCGCGTGGTCATCGATCTGCTCAAACCCATCGGACACACCTGGGATGCAGCGGGCAATCGCTTGATGGTTCGCTTGCGTTCCGCGGATGAAGTGATGGCCAAGCCGCCCTCTGTCCCGGCTTTCACCGAGGGCATTCAGCCGGTCGCGGTTCCGCTGGGACCCGGATCTTCAGGGACGTTAATTCTCGCGGGTAAACATGCTGCCGCGGGATCGTCGGTGACTGCGGGCTCGGAGACGTCAGTGTTGCGATTGGAGCGCGGCGGTGAAGTGCTGGTCTGTCCGGGAACAACGGTGTCGGTTACTTCTTCGCAGAGTGGACATGCGCTGATGCTGGGGATGAATACTGGGGCGATCGAAGCGCATTACAACCTGGATGCGTCGGCGGATTCGATTCTGACGCCTGACTTTCGTATTCTGCTGTCCGGACCTGGGGAGTTTCATTACGCGGTGAGCGCTGACTCGCGGGGCAACACTTGCGTGCGCGCTTTGCCGGGGAATACGGCTTCGGTCATCGTTTCCGAACTTTTGGGAGATGGGAATTATCAGGTGAAACCGACGGAGCAGATTGTGTTTCACTCTGGCCGTCTGAATCTGATTGACACCGCCGTGCCCGCCGGTTGTGGCTGCCCGCCGCCTGAGATTCCTGTGATGCGCGCGGCGGCGCGGCACCAGTCACCAATGCGAATTTGACCTCACCGATACGGCTCGCGCAGCCGGGAGAAGAATCGAAGCCCATGACAGCCGGCAGCCTTCCACCGGAGACGGCTGCTTTGCCGGCTTCGAAGCCGAACGATGTTCATGTGCAGGTGGACGCGCCGTTCGTCTTTCGCGCGGAGGATCTCCCGTCGAATAAACCGGCAGTTGCGACGCCAGTTCCGGTACCTAAAGTCGAGCTTCTAGCGTCGCGTGATCTGCCGCGTCCGGCGTCTTTCGAGCTCGACGCTCTGCCTCCACCTCAAAATCGTTCGAAGGCGGTACACCACGGCGTGTTCGGTAAGATCAAAGGTTTCTTCGCCGGCATCTTCAGTTAGGTATCGAGAGTTAGGTAGCGCGACGGAAGCCGGTTCAGCGCCGCTTCATGGCTGCTGTAAGGGGCGCTACTTTGTCCCGCAATTCGTCGGCGAGTTCCTGTCCGCGTTCGAGAGCGTCTTCGGCGACTTCTTTAGCTTCGTCTTTCCAATCGTCAAGGGTTTCGCGCGCGTCCTCGTATTTGCGGCGCAGTTCTTTGCGCATTTGTTTTCCGGCCTTCGGCGCAAACAGAAGTCCAATGAGCGTACCTGCGCCCAGACCGATCAGCAGGAACGTGATTGCGGTTCCGGCCGCGTTTCCTTCGGAAGATTCATATTTTCCCATTCGCATAAAAGCTCCTCTCCGTTCATAACCGTGTGTGAAATAACAAACCGACAGCTTGGATTCGCCAAAGGCCATTCTAGCTGCCTGGAGCGATGAGCGCCGCGAATTCGTAAGTCTTAACCTTTCCGCGATTTCCCATATTGGCTCAAGTCCTATAAAATAAGCACTTTGGGCCTCGTGTCTGGCGGATCATGTGGACTACCCGCGTCCGCCGACAACCCGCACTTAAAGGAGATTCATTCGGTAATGTCTATTCCCGCCACCCAGCTACGTCCCGGCATGATCATTAAACACAACAACGATCTGCACTCGGTATTCAGCGTAGAGCATCGCACGCCCGGTAATTTGCGAGCCTTCATCCAGGCGAAACTTCGCAACCTGCGTACCGGCGCCATGTTTGAACACCGCTTTCGCTCGCCCGATCCCATTGAAAAAGTCAACGTGGACGAGCAGGAGATGGAGTATCTGTATGCCGATGGCGATAGCTACTACTTCATGGACACGACCAACTTCGAACAGACCCACTTGACGCGGGAGGTTCTGGGTGACGCGGTCGACTATCTGATTCCGAATTTGCAGATCAAAGTGGAATTCTTTGATGGGAAGGCAGTGGGGATCGAACTGCCGCAAACGGTCGAGTTAACCGTCATCGAAACTGAGCCTGGGTTGAAGAGCGCGACCGCTTCCAGCGTGACCAAGGCGGCGAAGACGGAAACGGGGCTCGTGGTGCAGGTGCCGCCGTTTATCAACGAGGGCGAGAAGATTCGCGTGGACACGGCTGAGGGTGTTTATTTGTCACGCGCGTAGGCCCCGCATTTCGGGAACTGGAATTGCAT
>CAVROB010000014.1:0-186694 GCA_963722725.1 uncultured Acidobacteriota bacterium | reverse complement strand
TGGCGTCCCCGACGGGATTTGAACCCGTGTTACCGCCGTGAAAGGGCGATGTCCTAGGCCAGGCTAGACGACGGGGACCAGAGAGGCGAGCCGAGGGTCAATCAATCGATGGTAACAGCGCCCATACACAGTGTCAAAAACGATTTCGATCTTGGCGGAGCCTACTCATCTCTTTTCGCCGAATGCCCTTGGTTCAAATTGCGCGAGAGGGATGCGAGTTGAGTTCAATGGCTGAGCCAATGGGTGGGCATGTCGTCCACCTGATCCCCATCCACTGATCCCCGCCCCCCGGATGTTCTAAAATTAATGGGTGCCCCACGTTGGGGCTGGAGCAATCCTGTGGCCGATGCACTTTTTCTCAGCCTGTGGTTTCCGAGTTTTGATTTGGACGAAATGATGCCGCGTGCTTTGGCGGTGATGCGGCAGTTTCCATTTTCGGCCGCGCAGCCGGGAATCACTTATGTGGCCATGCATCCTGTTTCTTGGGGTGAGCCCACGATTTTCGAACAGCGGTTTCGGCCCGGCGTTCCTCCAGAACAGGCGGTGCTTCTCGCGGCTGATTTGCTTCACGAAGATTATGCCTATTTGTTCGAAGCGTATTGGGACCTTTGGGTTCTTTCCGACCAGCGCGAGTGGACTCTGCAGCCATCACTGGTGAAATTCCTGGTCCACGGCGTGGACTTTGAAGAAAGCGTCTACCAGCACGAGGGTCACATCGAGGTAGATTTCGGCATAGACTCGCGGTTCCTTCAGGACAATGTGCAACTCAACAGCGAGACCGAGACTCGAGTTCGCGCCAATGTGCAAAAGTTGGTGGAGTTCACGAACAAGGCAGAGAAGAGTTCAGAAGCGAGCGCACGCCTGCTGTGGTCAGAGTCAGAGGAGAACCTGGCGCAGAAACTGATCGCCCGCCTGCAGAAAGTGCAATGAAAACGAGGGGTCGCCCTCGGTTGCGGCGACCCTCACTTTGAAACGGTTCAAGCTACTTCGTTCTTCCGCCCTCAATTTTCAGCTTGTCGCTTGCTCCGGCTTGAGCCGCCGCGAGCCGCGCCGTCAATACGCGGAAAGGCGAGCAGGCCACGTAGTCCATCCCGACTTCATGGCAGAACTTCACGGAGTCGGGATCGCCGCCGTGCTCTCCGCAGATTCCGACTTCAAGGCCAGGGCGGGTCTTGCGTCCGCGTTCGATTCCGATGCGAACCAGTTCTCCCACGCCCTCGCGATCGATCACCGCGAAGGGATCCTGTTTGAGGATGCCTTCTTTCAAATAGGTCGGCAGCACTTTGTTCACATCGTCGCGCGAGAAGCCGAACGTGGTCTGGGTAAGATCGTTGGTGCCAAAGCTGAAGAATTCGGCTTCTTTTGCGATCTCGCCTGCCAGCAGCGCGGCTCGGGGCAACTCGATCATGGTTCCCACGAGGTAATGCACTTTCTTGCCTTTCTCACGGAAAACTTCTTCCGCTACGCGCCGCACGATCGCAGCCTGGTTCTCCATCTCTTTTAAAGTTGCAATGAGCGGAATCATGACTTCCGCATGCGTCTTGATTCCCTCCTTTTCTACCGCAACCGCCGCCTCAAAGATGGCACGCGCCTGCATCTCGGTGATCTCGGGATAGGTGATGCCTAAGCGACAGCCGCGATGTCCGAGCATGGGATTGAACTCGTGCAACTGTTCCACGCGTGCCAATAGTTGCGGAAGGAGTTTCTTCAGATCTCCAGCGCCTTTCGCGCCATAGTCACGGTATTCCTCGACCAGATCTTTTTTCTGCTTGGCGGTCGCGCTGTTTAAGCTGGCGATTTCGACCATGAGCTTCTCGCGTTTGGGCAAGAACTCGTGCAGCGGCGGATCCAGCAGGCGAATAGTGACTGGGAGGCCATCCATGACGCGAAACAGGCCGGCAAAATCGGAGCGTTGCATTGGCAGCAGCTTCTTTAAGGCGACACGCCGGTCTTTCTCGTTATTGGCGAGGATCATGGCACGCATGTGCCGAATGCGATCCTCGGCGAAGAACATGTGCTCGGTGCGGCATAAGCCAATTCCTTCGGCGCCGAACTCGCGCGCCTTCTTAGCGTCGCGCGGGATATCTGCGTTGGCCCGCACTCCGATCTTACGGAAAGGCTCCGCCCAACCCATGAATTTTTCGAGTTTTGCCATATTCTGCGGATCTGGCGGAAGCAACTTCCGCTTGCCTCTCAACACGCGTCCGGTCGTGCCGTCGATCGTAATCCAGTCTCCCTCTTTGAATACTTGCCCTCGGGCCCGCATTTCGCGCGCCCTCTCATGGACCGCTATCTCGCCAGCACCGGCAACGCAGCTCTTGCCCATGCCACGAGTGACAACTGCAGCGTGGCTGGTGATGCCGCCCTGCGAGGTTAGAATGCCAGTCGCAACCTCCATCCCATGGATGTCTTCGGGAGTGGTTTCGGCTCGGACCAGGATCACGGGATTCTTCTCACCACTGTGTCCCGCCTTTTCGACAGCATCGTCCGCAGTGAAGACGATTTGCCCAACCACTGCTCCCGGGGATGCCGCCAAACCAGTCGTGGTCAGCAGGTCTTCGGGTCGAACGTCTTTTTCGTCTAACCGCGAAACGAAGAAATCCACAATCTGGTTGGGGTCGAGGCGAAAGATTGCTTCTTCTCGGCTGATGAGTCCTTCGTCGACCATCTCAAGCGCCACCTGCACCGCAGCCAGACCCGTACGTTTTCCGTTCCGCGTCTGCAGCATGTAAAGCTTGCCTTCCTCGATGGTGAACTCGAAATCCTGCATGTCGCGGTAGTGCTTTTCGAGCCGCGTGGTGATGTCGCGCAACTGGTTGTACACGTCAGGCATGGCCCTCTGCAGTTCGATGATCGGAACCGGCGTCCGCACTCCGGAGACTACATCCTCGCCCTGCGCGTTCATCAGATACTCGCCATAAAACTCCTTCGCACCTGTGGCCGGATTGCGCGTGAAGCCCACGCCCGTGCCGCTGGTGTCACCGAGATTGCCGAAGACCATCGCCTGCACGTTCACCGCGGTACCCAGATCGTCGGAAATATTGTTGATACGGCGGTAGTGCTTGGCACGGTCGTTCTGCCAGGAACGAAAAACGGCGTCGCGTGCCATGACCAGTTGATCGTGAGAATCCTGCGGGAAGTCGTGCTTGGTGTGCTTCTTCACCACTTTCTTGTATTCCGCAATCACTTCTTTCAACGCTTTGGCGTCGAGGTCGGTATCGAGCTTGGCTTTTTTCTGTTTCTTCTTGGCATCGAAGACTTTGTCGAATTCTTTCTTCTCAATTTCCAACACGACGTTGCCAAACATCTGGATTAGACGGCGGTAGGAATCGTATGCAAAGCGCGGGTTGTTGCTGCGTCTCGCAAGAGCTTCGACGCTTTGATCGTTTAGGCCGAGATTCAGAATCGTATCCATCATGCCCGGCATGGAAAACTTCGCGCCCGAGCGGACGCTCACCAGCAGTGGGTTTTCGCCTTTGCCGAGCTTCTGGCCCTGCAGTTGTTCGAGATGGGCCAACGCTTCTTCCATCTCTCGGTCAACTTCTTTCGAAACTCCGCCGTGCCGCATGTATTCGCGACAGGCTTCGGTTTGAATGGTAAAGCCCGGCGGCACCGGCAGGCCCGCGTTGGTCATTTCGGCGAGGCCCGCTCCTTTTCCGCCGAGCTCGTCTTTCATCTTGCCGTTTCCATCGGCCTTGCCGCCGCCGAAGAAGTAGACATATTGAATGGTCGGTTTCTTGCTGGTTATTGCTATTTCTGCCTCGGGGAGAGTCTGCGTTGCCATGAGATTAATCCTTTACTTGTTTCGAAGATTCCTTGGATTCCTTGCCTTCCGTCACTATTTCCGAAAAATCCGCAATGGTGGAGAATTCTTTTGACAACGACTGCAGCAGCGCCAACCGATTTGCGCGGACGCGTTCGTCGTCCACCATGACCATAACTTTGTCGAAGAAACGGTCTACTGCAGGTCTGAGTTTTGAGACCTCAATAAGAGCGTGTTCGTAATCGCCCTGCGCGCGAAGCGCATCGACCGTCTCAACCGCGCGTGGAATTTGAGCGGTCAATTCTTTCTCTGCTGCTTCCTGAAACGCATTCGCATCGATGGCAGGCGCTACTTGCTTTCCGGTTTCGGCTGCCTGGCGAAGAATGTTCTTGATACGCTTAAATGCGATCGAAATCGATTCAAAGTCTGCCGAGGGACGGACTTTGGTCACCGCTTGAGCCCGGGCGATCGCGTTCACTACATCATCGGAGCCAGCCGCCAGCACGGCGTTCACGACGTCATACTTAAAACCGAGCACATCGCGCAGATAAAACTCCAGCCGCTCACGGAAGAAAATCCGCAAAGCACCGGCGTAATCAATCTCACCTGAAAACTTTCGTTCCGCCGGCGACCCACGATAGACTTCGCGCGCGTCCGCAAACAATTCGGCCAAGCTGAACGGCAACTTCTTTTCCGCAATTGTCTTTACAATTCCATTTGCCTGCCGCCGCAGTGCAAACGGATCTTTCGATCCAGTGGGCTGCAGGCCAAGCGCAAACATTCCGGCGATGCTGTCCGCTTTATCAGCGATCGAGAGGACCGCGCCCTCGACTGAGCGTGGAACCGAGTCGTCCATGGATTCCGGCTTATACTGATCGTAGATCGCCTGCGCGATCGCCTGACGAGTCGCATCCGGCATACCGGTATCGAGTTCCTGCACGCCGGCATAGAGTCCGCCCACGATTCCCTGCAGTTCGGTAAATTCCTTTACTAGTTCAGTCGTGAGGTCAGTCTTGGCCAGCGATGCAGCTTTATGTACGATCCCCGGACGAACCTGCACGCCTCTCTGACGGATGATTTCGCACAGCCAACTGCATAGACGCTGCACCCGCCTCGTCTTTTCGTAGTAGCTGCCCAAGTCCTTTTGAAAGGTGACGTTCTTGAGCCATACCGTCCGCTCGCGCAACGGATGCTTCTGATCGGTCTGCCAGAAGAAGCGAGCGTCATTGAAACGTGCTCGGAGAACGCGTTCGTGGCCGTGACGAATGATGCCGCGTGGGTCGCCGTCGGTGTTCAACACCGCGAGAAAATGGGACAGCAGTTTGTCGCTTGCGTCTTCGACTGCGAAATATTTCTGATGGTCGCGCATCACGGTAATCAGAACTTCTTTCGGCAGTTCCAAAAACTGACTGTCGAAACTTCCCAGGATCACCGAAGGCCACTCAGTCAGATTGACGACTGTTTCCAGAAGGCTCTTATCTTCACGCCAGCGTGCGCCGGGAATGGTGCGAGTGGCGGCGTCGAGTGCTTTCCGAATTTGCTGTTCGCGCTCGCTGCGACCTAGTACTTTCGCCGCGCGCAAGGATTCAACATAGTCAGAACCGGCGCTGGGAATCAGGATCGGGCCCTCGGTTAAAATCCGGTGCCCTCGCGATTCGTTCCCGGCGCGAATGCCATCAAATTGCAGTGGAATCACTTCCCTGTCGAGCAAAGCCACCAGCCACCGCACTGGCCGCACGAACTTCTCGCTTGGCTTCCGCCAGTACATATTCTTCGGCCAGTAAATCGAGTTGATCTCTTTGGGAAGCAGTTCGGACAGGACTTGTGCAGCCGAGCGGCCTTTCTTAGTGATTTTTGCGGCTAGGTATTCACCTTTGGAGGTTGTCACTCGCTCCAACTGAGAGACATCAACGCCGGCCTTTCTCGCGAAAGCATGGGCGGGTGGTGCGGGCTGTCCATCCTTGAAAGCCACGTTGACTGACGGCCCGGTAACCTGCTCCGTGACGTCGGATTGGGCTGCTGGAATTCCAGACGCGAGAACTGCCAGACGACGCGGAGATTCGAAGCTAGAGATTGCTACGTTGGCAGGTAGATGTTCCCGTTCGAGCAATTTGTGCACCCGCTCACGCAACTCGAGTGAGGCGGCGTCGATCATCCGCGCCGGAATCTCTTCGCACCCGATCTCTAGTAGAAAATCTGGCATCGAGAACCTTTAATTTGCAGCCTCAGAAGCAAAACTACGAAGCTGTGGGCACCAACTCCTTTTTCGCCTTCGGATGCTTAGCCACGGGTTCTGCTTCGTCCGCACTGGCCGATGTCTCGCCTTGCTGCTGATCCACATACGCCCTCGCGATCCCCACGGCCAAGGCACGCACGCGCGCAATCACTCCCACACGCTCAGTTACCGAAATCGCGCCGCGGGCGTCCAGAATGTTAAACAGATGCGAACATTTCAGGCACAGATCGTAGGCGCCGAGGATTGGAAAACGCTTCTTGTCGCCCTGCCACCCGTCACCAGCATCCTTTTCCCTGCTCAGTGCAGCGTATTGATCGAGTAGCGCCTTGCATTCTGCTTCACACAACTCAAAGTGCTTCCATGCTTTTTCGACGTCGGCCAACTCGAAGTTGTAGACGGAGAACTGAATCTCGTCCGCCAACCGTACATCGCCGTAGGTCGTAGCCTTGCCAGTTTCCGGATCGCGCGCCCACACAATGTCGTAAATGGAATCTACATCCTGGAGGAATGCCGCGATGCGTTCCAGGCCGTAAGTCAGCTCCGCAGATATTGGATCAAGATCCACTCCTCCGCACTGCTGAAAATAAGTAAACTGCGTAATCTCGAGTCCGTCGAGCATTACCTGCCAGCCCACGCCCCACGCGCTAAGGGTCGGCGCTTCCCAATTGTCTTCCTCGAACTTGATATCGTGCTGGCGCAGATCGATCCCCATCGCGCCCAATGATTCCAAGTAAAGCTCCTGCACATTTTCGGGTGGCGGCTTTAGGATCACCTGCAATTGCGTGTGCTTGTAAAGACGATTTGGATTCTCCCCGTAGCGCCCATCGGCAGGCCTGCGCGATGGCTGCACGTATGCCACTTTGTAGGGACTCGGCCCCAGTACGCGAAGAAATGTTTCCGGCGCCATGGTCCCTGCGCCGACCTCGACGTCATAGGGCTGTTGCAGCACGCATCCCCGCTCAGCCCAGAAAGTCTGGAGGCGCAGGATGAGTTCCTGAAAGGTAAGCGGATTGGAGTTGGTCTGAGTCAAAGTTTTGGGCTAGCAATAAGCAGTCAGCACTCAGCATTCAGTCGTTGCGAATACACTGTCAGTTCAACCAATCTGCGACCGTGATCCTAATTGCAAATTGCTCTCAACTGATTTTCTCCAGCATTCCTGCTGTTATTAGCTTTTTCTCCATATGCCGCTGGAGAGCCTGCAGCAGAAACTTACGCAAGTCGGCAGCTTGTGCTTTGTGCCCGGGCATTGCCGTAAAACTTTCCACCGGTGCACGCAGCATTTTGCTAGCGAGCGTGCGTGAATCCACGGAAATCTCGGATGACGCCAGCCGCTTGTCCTCGGCACAAAGCAAACCATCGCTCAAGGCGTGAAAGAATGCCCTACTCCCATTCAGGGTCCGCCCGCAGACTATACACTCGGACAGTTCCGGCAGATAGCCCATCAGCCGGGTCATCCACAAGTCGAAATACGTGATCGGCATCCAGACGTCAGTCCCGCGCAATCCCGCCAGGACCGCCAGTGCAAGCCGGAAGACATCATCGTTGACTTCGCGATCTGGAAGTAGCTCGTCCAGCAACTCGGCTACATGGCCCAACGCGACCGCACGAGGATAACTCACTTCAAATGCCAGCGGTGATTCCAACACTTCGCACGAATCGAGACGCGCCAACTCCTGCCGTTCGCGATCCTCGTAATAAGCTCGAACGTAAGTCAGGGGCTCGAGGGCTCCGCCGAACCGCCGTTTCGACTTCTTGGCAGCGCGTGCGACTCCCCGTACCTTCCCTTCCAAGCGAGTAAACAGCGTGACCAGCAGATCGGCCTCGCGCAACGGATACGTCCGCAAAACGATTGCTTCCGACTCCTTCAGCGCCATGGAAGCTCAGCAGGTAATCTTTGATTGTAATTGAGCGGTCGAGAGATGGGAAGGAGCAGCCGTGCACGGACTGGCCAGCCCTGGGCTTACTAGCTTGCCCTCGCGGGCGACTGGAATCCGATTCGCCTTCGCTTGCGACGCGGCGGATCCATCAGCGCGCGAATGGCATCAATGATGTCTTGGATTACCGCGTCATGGCCTTTCAAACGGCGCTCTAGCTCAACTAACTTGGTCGCGACTTTTTGATTAGTATTGAGCATCTCTCGTAAGCGAACGAAGGCACGTACAACAAAGACGCTCATTTTGATCGCGCGTTTTGAATTCAGCACTGTTGCCGCCATTACGGCGCCATGCTCGGTAAAGGCAAATGGAAGGTGTCTGCGCCCGCCGTGTTCCGAACTTGAGGTCGCAATTTGCGACCTCAAGTTTCGATGCTCGCTCGGCGAAAGTTGAAACATGAAATCCTGCGGGAATCGCCCGGCATTTCGTTTAACCTGCTCATTCAATCGCTTCACCTGCACGCCATACAACTCTGCCAGTTCGGAATCCAACATAACCTTGTGGCCTCGCAGGATAAGAATTCTGGGCTCGACAGGTTTCACCAGCAGCAGATGGCGTTCACGCATTTGGATCTCACCCCAGTTGATGTCGCATTTTCAATTCAAACTTAAATCTTATGCCCATTCCCCAATCTCCGAAAAGGAAAAGGCGCGCGTCCTGACAGAAAAGACGCGCGCCCAGCCCAAATGGGGATTCCGAATTACCGGCCGAAGTATTTGGCGTTTCGCTCGGTGAAAGCTTTCCACTTTTCCGGCAGGTCATCCAGCGCGAAAATCGCGGATACCGGGCAGACGGGAACACAAGCGCCACAATCAATGCACTCAACCGGGTCGATGTACAACATTTCCTCTTCGGGGAACGCCGGCGCATCCTTCTTTGGATGGATACAATCGACCGGACAAGCGTCCACACAAGCAGTGTCCTTGGTGCCGATGCACGGTTCTGCAATTACGTATGTCATAAAGTCTGTGTCTCCTGAGATGTTTGCGGAACTTAACAGAACCGCTAATTCTAACAAGAATGCCGCCAGCGGTACAGCGTTCCGCAGCGAATAGGCTGCTGGAGGACGAAACCACCGCTCGCCCAATCTGTGGGCAAAATCGGCTCTCTACGCCTCCACTAGTTCCCGCTCCGCGCTTGGCTCGTACTCGACGATCTGACCCGCCACCGCACTCGCCGCGACGGTCAGGGGACTGGCCAGGTACATCTGCCCCGGTCCGCTACGGCCCGGGAAATTCCGGTTCTGTGCGCTGATTACTACCTGCTCCGGCCGCGTGGTCACGCCTGGCCCGGCGTTGATGCAGGCTCCGCAACTCGGTTCGATCACATGCGCTCCGGCGTTCTGGAAAATCTCGAGATAGCCCTTGCGGATGCAGTACTCGCGAGTCTCTTGGGAACCGAACTGGATGTAGAACTTCACCGAGTCCGCCACGCGCTTGCCATGCTTGAGCGCATCAGCGAGAACCAGCGCATACATGTCCATGTCTTCATTCTTGCCCGCGGTGCAGGTTCCGCCATAGGCGAGTTCCACCGGCACAGGCGTATTCAGTTCGCGAATGTACTTGCCATTTCCCGGATCGCCTGGCGTAGCCACCATCGGCGTAATCTCGGCGGCGTCCAACTCAATCCTGTGCGCGTACTGAGCGTCGGGATCACTATACAGACCGCCGATCATGGACTCGGCCTTATTGCGGTCCATGCCACGGCGTTCGACCAGAAAATCAACGGCCTTGCGATCGGGCGCAACGATACCGGTGAAGCCGCCAATCTCCGCAGCCATGTTGGTCATGGTGGCACGTTCGTCGACGCTAAGATCCTCAATCGCCTCGCCCGCGTATTCCATGACCTTGGCCAGCGCTTTGCCGTCGCGAACATAATCGAGACTGAGAATCTTTAAGATGAAATCCTTCGCGGTGACGTTGGGGTGCTTCCTGCCGCGAATCACAATCTTCACTGATTCCGGCACTTTCACCCGAACATCTTTTGTGATCCAAGAATTGAAGACGTCGGTTGTGCCGATGCCGAAGGCTACGCACCCGATCGCACCTACGTGCGGGGTATGCGAGTCGGAGCCAATATTCAATTGCCCGGGGAGCGCGTAGCTTTCCAGAACGATCGAGTGGCAGATCCCTTCCGAGCCCTTGCGGTCTTTCAATTCACCGTGCAGCTTAATACCTTGCTTCGCCGCAAAATCCTGTTGCTTCAGCTTGAGTTGCGTTGCGAGATCGAGGAGACCGAGTTTCTTTTTCTCTTCCGAAATCACTTCGTCGAGAAACGTGAGGTGGTCGCGGAAAAACAAAATGCTCGCGGGATCGTTTACCTTCGCGTCTTTGCCCACGTAACGCTCGAAGAAAATGGCTGCCATGGGCGTCACGTATTCGTGGCTGAAACGCAAATCAGCGCGGGCAAAACCTGTGTCGCCCGGCTTCACAAACGGAACGCCGACATCTCCTTTGACGTCGAGCATGTGTTTTGCGAAGATCTTCTCGGCCACGGTCATCGGCCGTTTTTCGGTTTTGATCGCCGGAAGAAAGACTTTCTTCTGCATGCGCGCGACGTTAAAGGGAAACAGGCCGCCATACTCAATCACCTGCCGCGTGATCTCATCCTCTCCGGCAGTAAATTCGCTGAGTGGGATTTCCTGACCGCTGCGAATCTGGTCAATCAGGGAAAAATTGGTCGAAGTCAGCAGGCCGAGATTCTGGCAATTCTGCTTATAGATGCGCTCGATATTTTCCGCGATGACCATGCGAATGCCGGCGCACATTTCGGCGTAAGGCGACTGCTCGCGGCTCGATCCCTTGCCCCTTCGCTTACCGCTCACGGCGCAGACGAATCCGCCCTTCTTCACGTCGGAACGTCCGACGGGAAACACGCTCCCGCATTTCAGTCCTAAATAAGGGATTTCACCCAGAGTCTCGTCGAAATAGAAGCAGTAGTGCGCCGGCGTAATTTCGTCGGTCGAAATATCGTCACGCAGCTTGGGATTGTTGGCCGGATTCTTCGTGTCCCACGGCAAGTCTTCGCCGGCGAACTGCCGCTTGATGAGTTCAGGATCCTCAGTCAGAAAAAGGATGCGACCCTGCAGACGAACCTGGTCCTGCCGCTTTTCGATTTTGCGTTCAAGAAGTGAACTGATCACGATTGATAGCCTGGGTTTAAAATAGCGATGCGCACAGCTTCTATTGTAACCCGCACGGCAGGAGTCCTCCAGGCAGGAACTAGTGGTGCGTGTGAGCCCGATCGTATTTCTCTCCAGCGGGGATTGCGACTGCCAGACGATTCTCTTTGGGCGCAAGCGGGCAAGTGGCGTAGGGCGTGACCGCGCAGGGCGGATTGTAGGCCCGGTTGAAATCGATGACCACAGTCCCATTCACAACCGGTTGGCTCTCCAGGAAACGTCCTCCCGGGTAGGTGTCGGTTTTGCTGGTCAGATCGTTCATAACGAACGAGAGCCCCTTCGACGGATTGCCGCCCAACGCCGTCAGCCGTACTTCCTGACCGTTGATCTTGAATACAACGGTCCCGGCCACTGGGGTCGGTGTAGTGTCGCCTAGAACGTTGGGCACATCCACCGTTTTTTTGCCGTCGGAGGGCTCCCACGTCGCGGTCACCCGGTAGGCCATGTCGAGCGGAAAGAAAATTGGGCCACGGTAATTCTTGACCTCCTCGCTGTCCACGTCCTTCAATCGGATGCCGATGCGCTGACCCCGCACGATGACTTTGATCCGCAGACTTCCCAGTTCCACAACCGTCGGACTGCCTGAAGTATCTGGCTGAAGCTTGGCGGTGGTCACCGGTTTTTCGTCGATGGTGGCGTGGGTGTCAGGCGCGAATTTCACCGTAACGTCCGCACTCTGCAAATCGAAAACCCCGGCATGAGCCGGGCCTTTGGGAAAAACGACGGCGTTGCCCGCATCGCTGCCGAACGAATTCTCGCCAGGCTTGAGCCAGAATAAACCTGCCAACGGCAGCCAGTTTGTCTTGAGATCGTCGACCAGTTCGGCTTTCCACTTATCAAACGACTGGACGTATGCGGCATCGGGCGCAGAAGGCGGCGGATTCTCGCCGGCAAGAACTGGGGCGCTGAACTGCGTCGCTGCGACCGCCAAAACGATGATAATTGACCAAATTCGGTTCATGCTAAGTTCTCTCGATCACTCTCGGCGACTGCCTATCGTCTGAATGCGGCCAAGTCGGGCAATGGCTCCAGGTCCTGTCCGCTGAGAATTTGTTCGAACTCGGCCAGCAATGCCGGATGCACCAATCCGTTGGAAGCCAGAGTCTCGCGACCGTGCAGTTGGAATGGCCCACCCTTAAAGTCAGTCACGATCCCTCCGGCCTCCTGCACAATCAGCACGCCTGCCGCGGTATCCCAGGGATTGAGGTTGAACTCCCAGAATCCGTCAAAGCGTCCGCAAGCCACACAGCAAAGGTCAAGCGCCGCCGATCCGGCTCGTCGCACCCCATGGGTGTGCAGCGTGATCTGATGGTAAAAGAAGATGTTCGGGTTCTTATGCCGCTTATGGCTGGGAAACCCCGTAGCCAAAAGACACTCAGCTAAACTGGCGGTCTTTGAAACATGAATTCGCTGCTGATTCAAGTAGGCGCCGCTTCCCTGTTCGGCCGCGAATAATTCGTCCCGCGTGGGATCGAAGATCACGCCGGCAATCCGGCTCCCTTTGTAGTCCAAACCCATCGAAACGCAAAACACCGGAAAGCCATGAGCGAAGTTCGTGGTTCCGTCCAGAGGATCGACGTACCAGCGGTAGTCGCTGCCCGTATCCTGCAATCCGCCTTCTTCGCCAAGGATGTCATGGGTGGGCCACCGCTGGCGCAACCGGTCCCGGATCAATGCCTCGGAATTGCGGTCCGCGACCGTAACCAGATCCGCTTCCCCTTTGTATTCCACTTTAACGTGTTTATGGAAGTAACCCATCAGCAACGCACCGGCCTCGCGGGCGATCTCCGCCATGCCCGGCAGGAAGTCGTGACTATTCGAGGAAGATGTCATTCAGTGTGAGTTGTACTTCGTATGCAGCTTCTTGGACCAGTCACCTGTGCTTGGCGCCGTCCTCGGCGATGTACATGATTTCGTGTTTGAAAATGAAGAGATTCGGCTTGTCCTCGCGCGTTAGTCGGACCATGTTCTTGTCGTAATATTCGATCCAGCCGTTGACGATTTCGCCATCCGCCAGCTTGATGCTGACCGGTTTTTGCTTTTCACCCAACAACTTCAAGTACGCGGCCTCCTGCGAGGTTTCCTCGGGAGGAGTGATCTTCGCTTTCCGGGGTGCGCCAGGACCTGCTTGTCCGTTGAATGCCATGACTAGCATTCTACATGTGCCCGCGGGTGAACGCCGCACGTCATGCAGGGGTGGAAGCCGAAGCCTAAATAAAAATTGAGCTGGGCACGGAATCGGGGTAGAATACGTGCCATTATCTGCTTGGGAGGTTTGTCATGAGAACCTCAACTCTCCTGTTCGCTTTCCTGCTTTCCGCGTCCGTAGCCTTCGCCCAGCACAACGGTCCCACTGGCCAGCGTCAAGCTGACAAGGCCGAAGACCAATTCGAAAAAACCGTGCCTCCTCCTGCCCATCAACAATCCTCGGTAGATCTCGCGAAACTGAAGAGCGATGCCGACGAACTCATCGTCCTGTCACAGTCGATTCACTCCGGGATCGGCGATGTCGAGAAGGGTATGCTTCCCAAGGATTTAACAGAGAAGTTGAAGCAGGTAGAAAAGCTTTCCAAGCGCCTCCGCAACGAACTAACCCCTTAGAGATTAGAAGGACAAAAAAAACACCAGCCCCTGGTGGAGCTGGTGTTGGAAGTTGCGGGTAAGTTGTGTTTAGAACGTGACCTTCATTCCAAATTCGATTTGTCGTGGCGAACCCAGCGTGTAAACGCCAGTGCCGACGCCAACCCGGTTCACAAAATGCCCGTTGTAAGTGGTGCCGTTGATGCTGCCAGTCCCGCCGCTTAGCAGTCCCGACATCATGCTCTCCGGCAGGTCAAAGTTAACGAAGTTAGGCAGGTTGTAGAAACTGACTTGCGGTTTAATGGTCACTCGCTCCTTGATGGAGTACTGCCACGCTATGGTGGTGTCGAGCGTCCGCAACCAGGAAAGGTTGACCTGGCCGGGAGGCGCTAACGGCACCGTCGGAGCTATCGCGCCCAATTGTACTAACTCGGCCTGCGTCATCAGGCCATTCTGGATCAGCACCTGGCCAGCCGGCGTCGGCTGTCCGGCCACCGTGTTGTTGTAGTTGCTGATCACTGAGTTGATGTTGCTGGCGTTGACCCCGCGATCGAAGCTGCCCACATGGGTTCCGGGGATCGGATCCTGCGTGGTTCCATCTCCCGTGAAGTCGGTACGGAAGATTTCGCCAGCGCCAGTTGCTGTGTTCGGAACGGTCAGAGTCGTAGAAAGCGGACTGTAGAAATGCGCCATCATGCCAATCTGAAATCCGTAGCGCAGATCGAGGTATCCGCCGAAGGATATCTGGTGAGTGCGATCCAACGTGGAAGGCCCGAAGTAACGATTGACGTTGGAGTTATCGAGCGAGGGAACGATGAAATCCTGATCGCCGCTGGATGCTGTCACCGTGTTGTCGGCAGCGACGCCTCCGCCGGTGTTGTCAAAGCGAGACAAGGAGTAGGACACTGTGAAGTTCAGGCCGGTTGCGCCCTTGAAGGGATCCTTCACATTGTCCGTCCACTTCATCTGAAGTCCGTCGTAGGTAGAGCGCCCAACTGGCGACAGCATGCCGAGCGGTGGCGCGTTGGGGTTGATACCGCCGAAGGCGCACGGGTAGCCTAGCGCCGCAAGACAACTGTTCCCGCCCATATCAGTGGAAGAACCCAGGCCGGCGGAAGCGTAGTTGCTCATCGTCGCTCCCGCTGCAATCGCACATCCGACACCGCCGGGGCCAGCCGGGCAACCAAAAGATGCGTTCGTCGCATTGATTGCGGAATTGGCGCCAGCGAGATTGAAGTAGTTGATGTCGCCGGCGTGATTTAGATCCACTCCCAACAGGTAGTGAGTCTGCACGTTGCGAACGTAATCCGCACTGAATACCATGCCTCTGCGGAGCTCACGCTGTATGCCAATATTCATCTGCACCGAACGAGGTGATTTGTAGTCAGGGTTAAACATCGAAAGGCTCGGCGGGAAGAAGCATGGCGTACCGCTTGCAAAAGCAGCAGCGCCGGAGGGGCAGCCGACGAGGCCGGGTTGCACATAGGCCGGATTGGCTGCAGTCAGGTTGAGCGGTGACCCCGCCACATAGGCATTCTGCAACGCGATGATCGACGGCAACGCGGTGCCAATCAGAGGAAAGCTGGTGGCGCCTGCAGGACCGCATACTGCGACTGCGAGCGGGCTTCCGGGAGTGTTGATCGCGCCATTCGCGGTCTGCAAGGTTACCGGCGATCCTGGAGAGGCGCAGGGTGAAAAGAACTGCAGGAACGCGCCGGTAGGTTCGCGGTTCGGACCGTCAAAGAGCACGTTGTTCCAGATCGCGTTCTCGAAGAATAAGCCAATGCCGCCACGGATCGAGGTCTTGCCGTCTTTCAACGGATCCCACGCAAACCCCAGCTGCGGAGCCCAGTTGTTGTTCGGTTGGTTCACCGGGTTTCCCAGTCCAGGGACCAGGGCATTGAGCCCCGGAATCGCCGGATACTGGCTGTCGGTGCGGCCAGTGTCGCGGTTCCAGCGGATCCCGTAGGTGAGGGTAAAGTTTGGAACGATTTTCCAGCTGTCGCCGAAGTAAAACAGCACTCGGTTGTCGGGCCCGAGGCCGCCTGCTGGGAAACCGAGGGCCGCCTTGGTCGTCGAGAATCCTAGGCCGTTGGCCACGGTTACGGAGTCAGCGGGGTAATTGAAGGGGTTCGCGATACCCCCGGGGAAAATGCCGATGGCCGGATTGCCAGCATTCGCGATTTCCGTCGTGTTTACCGCCGATATGACCTGCGGACCATTTTTGAAGAACGATGCGAACCCTCCGCCTTGGATGTGGTTGAACCCAAAGCCGTAACGGATGACGTGCGAGCGAATGATTTTGCTGCCATCGTACTTGATTTGATGGTCGCTTTGCGGAGTGCTCTGCGGGGCCAAAAGATTCGGTCCAGCCGTCAGGCCGGTGGCTCCCATAAAGATCTCTGCGCCTATGTCATTAAACGGCAGCGCACTGTTGCCCGTGGTTGCGTCCTTGATCTGATTCTGGAATTTCAGGTACGAAAAGCGGATGGCGTGGCTGAAACTGCCGGTGTTGAAATCGATGCCGCCAACAAAGTTTCGAGTAATGTCCTTGTTGTCATACAACGAGTAACCGAACCCGAAAGTCGCACCCAGAATGTTCTGGAAATCCGAGAAGCGGAAGAACGCCCGCGCATTTTTCGTGAGCTGGTAATCGAGGCGTCCCAGCAGGTTGCCCTCGTGGAATGGATCCTGAAAGGTCCCCGAGAAGGAACTGAAAGGAGCGGATATGGGCACGGGAACGGCCGTGTGCTGAATCGTACGCTCACCGTCCATAAAGAAGAACAGCTTGTTCTTGATAATCGCGCCGCCGAAGGCGCCGCCATACTGACTGCGCTGAAATGGGGCGCTGAATCCGGGAGGCGTGGGCAGTGCGGCTGAAAATGAACTATCGCGCAGTTGCCCAAAAGCTTCGCCGTGGAAGCTGTTCCCGCCGGATTTCGTAGTCACGTTCACGGCACCGGAAGAAGTCAGCTCCGTGGACATGTCCAGGCTGGACTGGCTGATTTGAAATTCCTGAATAGCGCTGGCCGGGATGTCGGTCGTGGTCGTTCCTACGGTTTCGTCAGAGACGTCCACGCCATCAACCTCAATACGCGCCGTGCGGCCGAAACGGCCTCCGAACGAAATCGAAGAATAGCCCGCTTTCGTGGGATCGAAATTCTGGCCGTCCTGAATCTGCACGCCCGGCTCAAGCTGGGCCAGATCAAGGAAGTTGCGGCCGTTTACCGGCAGATTCTCAATCTGGTTTTCCGTGATGACGCCCTGCACGGTCGCCTGCTCGGTGTTCACCGAAACTGTGCTGGCCTCAACCTCAACCACCTGACTGGTCTGGCCAACCTCTAATTTCAGATTCGCGGTCGCGGTGTTGCCGACTTGCACATTCACCGGCACCTCGCTGACTTTGAACCCGCTGGCTTCCACTCTGACCACATAATTGCCCGGGATCAAGGCGCCCGAAGTGTACGCACCCCTGGAATCCGAGGTCACCCTGACCGCTGAACCTTTGGATTTTTCCGTAATGCTTATCTTTGCTCCATTGACGACGGCGCCGGAAGGATCCGTGACCGTTCCCTGGATACTGCCGTTACCGACGTTGGTTTGTGCTAACAGAAACGAGGACGACAGGAAAAAGGTTATCGCCAGAGCGAGCCCTACAAAAATTCCGGCGGGACGGAGGGGGCGGTTGAAATTCAGGGACATCGTCCACCTTCCTTTCAGGTTCAGAATCAGTGTTTTGCCAGTTGAACGAACGCTCTCGGTCGAGTCAGGTAGGACGATTGTCTATTGTTTGTTCACGGGAGGTCCTCACAGTAACCTCCGTCAGCAAACAAAAAAACCGAGTGTCGCCTCTCACAGAACCCGAACACAATTAGTCAGCCAGACAGCAATTGAGCGACCAAGACAATTAGGGAAGACACTTTGTCACGTCAACCCAATTCTGTCAATAGGTTAGTGCCGGGTTGGGTGTGCTGCGCACTGTTCCGAGCAGTTTACAAATTCCAAATTCCGTAGATTATTACCGAAAATGAGATCAAAACGAAGTCGCGAGAGTTCAAAACTTGGACTTGGTTGTGTAGTACCCCGCCCGGTGTCGCACCGTGAACGAAGCACTGGTTGACGCTCCGTCGACCTTCACCTCAATACGGCGGAAGTTCGAATCGGAAAGCCGTTGCGAGGGATAGTACGCCAGCAGGTATTGCGTGCGCAGCTCGTCACTGATTTTCCTGAACGCATCATCGAGTTCGGGCACGGACGTGGCATAGAAATATTTTCCGCCAGTGTCTTCGGAAATCTGGATCAACGCGTGCTCCCCGCCAATATCGCGCCCCGCACTTGCCTCAATGGGAACGTCAATGATGCTGTAGACAATAGCTTCAGCTTCCTGGGCCGAACGCACCGCTTCTTTGTAGTCCACGCGACTTACCGTGTCACCACCGTCAGTGATCACGACCAAAACTTTCCTGCCCTTGCGTGGCTCGAGCGCCTGCGATCCGAGGTACAGGGCATCGTATAGCGCGGTGGCCGAGCCCATGCGAACCCGGTCGACCCCACGGTCGATGGCCTTGAGATCGGAAGTGAACGGCACCACTTCGCTGACGATCTCGCTGAAACTATAAAGCGAGATCGCGTCCACGGGCCGCAGGATTGCGCGGGCGAAGCGGCGCGCGGAAGACAGTTCCAGCGGCAAATCCTTGCGCGTGCTCAGGCTGGTGTCGATGTCGAGCACAATAGAAAGCGGCAAAGCCGATTCTTTGTCGAACACCGAAATGGTCTGCGGCTTCCCGTCTTCCAGCAGTGCGAAGTCTTCTTTTTTCAGACCGGCGACAGGTGCGCCGTGTTCGTCCGTGACCGTAACGAATACGTTTACCAGTTTGACGTCAACCTTCAGCGTCGTTCCGGCATTCTGCGCTGCACTCGTGCTGCCCGCGCCGTCGTTGGCCTTCGAATTATCAGTGGTGGCTGGTTTCGCCGGAGTCGTTCCGCCGGAGGCCCAGGGTGGCTTGGGCACCTGAGCACGTGAAGCCGCTACAGTCAGCAGGATCACCAGGAGTCGCAGTCGCAGGCTGAAACTTTTCTGTGGGGAGGACTCATCGTCGCGAACCTTGCGGATGGGCTCTTTCCGAGAGAAAGACTTTAACCGCAAAATCTGCAGAAAAACTCCGACGCGGCCGCGAAGAGACAATCTGCTCACTTAGATGCGGACCTTCCCGAATGGCTGCCTTCGGCCGTCGGAATCCCGGTCGGAAAGGGCTCGCCATCGGCCCAAACCGCGCCGTCCTCAAAATGTTCCTTTTTCCAGATGGGTACGGTGCGCTTGAGCGAATCGATGAGCCAACGGCAGGCATCGAAAGCGGCTGCCCGGTGTCCCGAGGCCACTACGATCAACACGCTAGTTTCGCCGATCTCCAGACGGCCTAAACGGTGCACTATAGCGACGTCGCGGATTGAAAACTCGTGAAGTGCTTGCTCGGCCAGCGCATCCATCTGCTTCAGAGCCATCTCTTCGTAAGCTTCGTAATTCAGATAGAGAGTACGCCGGCCTCGGGTGTTGTCACGAACGATGCCTTCAAAAACAACCGCGGCGCCGTCCGCAGGCTGCTTTAGTCTGGTGAGCACGACCTGGGTGTCGATTTTCTCGCGAACCATCGAAGCGTGAGGCCGACTTTGGGAGGGGATATCGATCGGTTGATCCGGCAAGCCTCCGCTCACCGGCGGCAGGAAAGCAACCTCGTCTCCTTCCTTGAGGCTGGAATCCGGTCCGGCAAACTCCTGGTTGACGGAGATCGCAATCGAACCCGCAAGTTCCCCCAGCCGGGGATTCATCTCCTCGTAATGCATGAAGACGTCGCTGAGCGTGGCATGTTCCGGCAAGGTGAGGACTTCACCGCCTCGCCCCGCCAGATCCCTCAACATGCCGAAAAATAAAACCCGAACCTGCATGAAATTCCAGCCGTCGTCATTCTCAGACAGTTGCCAGTAGTGTAACGCGGCTGCCCCGTCCCGAGCTTTCTTCAGACAGAAAAAAGCCAGTCCTCTTTCGAGAACTGGCGGCTGTGCTTAAGCAGATCAGAAGCTCATCATTTATGCTTTTCTTCGTGCCCCGCAGGTTGCGACGGGTGCGGTGCCGGTGGTCGCGGCGCTGAACTCTGACGCTGCTGCTGCCACGCGTTGAACTTGGTTTGTTCATTCTGCTGGTGCTGAGCGTTCTCCTGCACCGGCGGAGCCGGCCTCACCAGCGGATGTCCGTTCTCGCCCGCAGGCGGTCGTGGTATTGAAGGTGCTGCGGGACGCGCCGCTTCAGGTTGACGTGCTGATTCCTGAGGTGGCGGCGTCACCGTGCGCGGCGCGCTGGGTGAAGGTGAAGGCGCAGGGCGGTTATTCGTCGCATTCGCCGGCTCTGACTGACGCGGAGCCTGATTGGCCGCGGGCTGCGCAGGCGTTCGAGTAGCGGCTTGCGGTTGTCCCGGAGCCTCGGTGCGCACGTTTGGCGCAGCCGCTTGACGTTCTCCCAAAGGCGCGCGCGGCGCAGGAGGTTGGTGGACCGCGATCACCTGACGATTCATAACCGCAGCTGGCGGCTTAGCGTTTGAGGGCCGGCCAGCTCCGATAACACTCTGACGCGCTGGCTGCGCCGGAATGCTGTGAGAGACCGGAGCATTTGCGATTTCTTTCGCATCGACCTTTGCCAGATTGGCCTGCACCGGACGCGCGTTCACGAATGTGTCATGTGAAACCGCAGTTACCGCGTTGGCCACATGTTGATTGGCGTAAGTAATTCGGGTGACATTCGTCGTATTGTTGTTGATAATTGTAGTGTTGTAAACGTTGGTCACCTGGGTCACGTTAACCCGGGTGTTGGTGATGTTCACGTTGTTGACGTAGCCCGGACTGGTTCGATACCAAGGCACGAAAACTTCGCGCGGAGCCAGCGGAAACCACGCCACCCCAGCGCCGATGCCAACTCCGAAACTAAAACCACCTCCGCCTACAAATGCGACGAGAGCGGGCGCATACACTGGCCGGGCGTAAACCGGACCCGGCACCCAGCACCAGGAAGCTCCCACGAATGCCCACCGTCCATAGTGGAACGGAGCGAAACCCCAAGGCTCGTCTTCAACCCAGGTCCAACCCCAGGGCGCAACCCAAACCCAATGACCGTAGCGATAAGGAGCCCATCCGGGAGCAACCGCGAGCGGAGTCCACACCGGACCGTAGTCGGCCGCATAGCTCCAGTGGCCGTACTCGTCCAAGTCAGAAGCGCCCGTCATGTCGGGCGAAACGTAGTTGGATGATTCGGCGTGATCTTCGCGCTGGTCACGATCGAATGCGAACTGGTCAAAATCATCATTAGCGGGCACCTGGTCGATTTCGTGATCCAGTTGATCGGTACCCGTGAAGCGGGCTCGCTGGCCAGCAACCACGTCGTAAGAGTTCCCGCCACCAGTAGCTTCACCGCGACCATGCCAGACCGTAGCGTCGGTCTCGTTTCCATCGGCACTCACATCAACGCGATATTCCCCGGTGCGCTGTATCTGAAATGCCAGATTCGGGGTGTCGATCTCGAAGTGATCTTCATCATCGAGGTGCCGCACGCGCACGATAATGGACCCCTGCGACAGCTTCAGTTGGGTGGTGTGGTCATCGATGTCAAGAAATGTGACGCTGGTTTCAGAATCCATGCGAATCGCAGTCGAACCGGTTTGCAGTTCAGCCCGCGAATCCTTGTCAGCCCACAAATTGTCGCCGGTGGTCAGGGGCCGATTGGCGACAGCTTGTACCCAGTCGCCTTCGCCTCCCGGTTGAAAGGAAACCGATCCCACCGAGTAACTGAGACGGGCAACGCGGGCCGGCGGATCCTGCGCCGGCCCCTGCGGCTGCGACGGCTGCACTTGATCCTGCGGCGGCGGTTCCTGCGCAAGCACTCTTTGTGGTGCTTGCAACATCAGCAGCATCCCCGCCAGGACAATTCCAACTGCCAACACTTTGTGGGTCTTCATCGATTTATATTCCTCGTTTGCAACCGCTATCGGCACAACTTACATTCTCTATTAACCCCAACCCGCGGCATAAGTTCCATACCGTAAATACTGCACGGAAGTAACCTTACCGCCAAAAAACATGCCAGCCTTCGCTTTCGAAAGCTGGCATCTTGTTTGTCAACTTTTGTCTGTCACTACCCGACGGGCTGTTCGCTCAACACTTTCTCGCGCTCTTCCGCATCCTGCTTCTCCTGCCGAGGCGAGGAGGGCAGCGCCAGTTCCAGAACTTCACTGATGGTCTTGACATAATGAATGCTCAGGTTCTCGAGTTGCTCAGGAGTCAGGTCCTCTTCCACATTCATCTTGTTTTCCGCGGGCAAAATCACATCGTGGACGCCCGCGCGTTTGGCTGCCAAGACTTTTTCTTTGACGCCGCCAATCGGAAGCACATTCCCGCTCAGCGTGATTTCGCCCGTCATTGCGGTGAGCGGACGTACCGGATGTCCAGTAAGCAACGACACTAGCGCAGTAGCCATGGTCACTCCAGCGGATGGGCCATCCTTTGGAATCGCTCCCGCCGGCACGTGGATGTGAATATCGTGTTCCGCGAAGAAAGTCTCGGGAATTCCAAGCTGCTCCGCGTTCGATCGCACCCAGGTTAGAGCCGCTTGCATCGACTCCTGCATCACCTGGCCGATCTGTCCCGTCATGGTGAACCCGCCTTTACCCTTCATGGTGTTGGCTTCGATGAATAGAATGTCGCCACCCGACGGAGTCCAGGCCAGGCCCACCACAACTCCGGCGCGCTTGGTGCGTTCCGCGATTTCACCTTCGCTGCGAACCTTGATACCACCCAGGAATTCCTGGACAATCTCGGGCGTCACCACCAGCTTTGCGGTTTTACCTTCCGCCAGACGGCGCGCCTGCTTGCGGCAAACAGTACCGATGTTCCGCTCCAGATTGCGCACGCCTGCTTCGCGGGTGTAGTGCCGAATGATGTTGCTGACCGCTTCCTCCGGAAACTCGATCTGCTCCGGCGTGATTCCGTTCTCTTCAATCTGCCGCGGAATCAAGTACTGGAACGCGATGTGTATCTTCTCTTCCTCGGTGTAGCCCTGAAGTTCGATAATCTCCATGCGGTCGCGTAACGGCTCCGCAATTGGATCCAGCATATTCGCCGTGGTGATGAAAAGAACCTTCGAAAGGTCGAACGGCACATCGAGATAGTTATCACGGAAAGTGGCGTTCTGCTCGGGATCGAGCGCTTCCAACAGCGCAGAACCAGGATCGCCGCGGAAGTCGCGTCCCACCTTATCAATTTCATCCAGCATGAACACCGGATCCTTGGTTTCGGCCCGGCGAATGCCTTGGATGATCTGCCCAGGTAAAGCGCCGATGTAGGTGCGCCGGTGACCGCGAATCTCAGCTTCGTCGTGAACCCCGCCCAGTGAAACCCGTACGAATTTCCGTCCCATCGCTCGCGCTATGGACTTGCCTAGCGAAGTTTTGCCCACGCCCGGAGGTCCGACAAAGCAAAGAATCGGTCCCTTCATTCCAGGCTTCAAACGACGCACAGAAAGGTAATCGAGAATGCGGTCCTTCACTTTTTTCAGATCGTAGTGATCCGCATCGAGCACTTCCTTGGCTTTGATAATGTCTACGTCGCCGCCGGAAGTTTTCGCCCAGGGCAGCACCGCCAGCCATTCGATGTAGTTGCGCGTAACCGAATAGTCCGCAGCCATGGGTGACATGCGCGACAGCCGGCCCAACTCTTTCAGGGCCTCTTTCTTCACCTCATCGGGCATTCCCGCGGATTCGATTTTCTGCCGCAGTTCTTCGGTATCCCGCGCGCCTTCATCCTGCTCACCCAGCTCTTTCTGGATGGCCTTCATTTGCTCGCGCAAGTAATATTCGCGTTGCGTTTGTTGGACGCGATCCTGCACTTCCGACTGAATCTTGTTCCGCAGTTGCTGGACTTCTAATTCCTTGGCCAGATGTTGATTGATCTTCTCCAGCCGAACCCGAACGTCCGTAGTCTCGAGTGTGTCCTGCTTATCCGCGGTGGAAAGAGACGGCAGCGACGAGGCAATAAAATCCACCAGTCGACCGGGCTCTTCAATATTCATCGCCACGGTGGACAACTCATCCGACAATGTCGGTGAACCCGCAACGATCTGCTGAAACAGGGTCAGAACGTTTCGCTGCAGAGCCTCGACTTCAGAACTCTTGGGCGGAATGGCTTCGGGCACCGAGTCTACTCGTGCGCGCATAAAGGGAGCGAGCTGGGCAAACTCCACCAACCGCACCCGCTCCAGACCCTCAGCGAAGACGAACAGGCTCTGGTTGGGCATCTTGACTACCTTGTGCACCACGGCCAGGGTTCCGACCGTATAAAGGTCGGTGGGCTGCGGCGTGTCCACGCGAGCTTCTCGCTGCGCGACCACCACGATGGTCTTGTCCTCACCCAGCGAATTGATCAGCTGGACGGAGCTTTCCCTTCCCACCGTAAGCGGCAGGACGGCATGGGGAAACAGAACCGTATCCCGCACCGGCAGAACCGGCAGCGCCCGGTCCTCGGGCTCGCTATTCGTTGTGTTTTCTTTTACTTCTTTCGTTTCTTTCACTTCTTTTGTAGTGCGCTCGGAGCGCGATGACTGTGCCATGATTTCACCTTGAGTGTAGTATGCTCAAGTTTGATGACATAGGGAGGCCGGAAGATGCAACCGACCCTCCAAAATGATTCTTGTGAACGAATTAAATTCTAAACCTTCCCGGCCCGCTTTGCACTGAACCAAAGGTACACAGGACGTTCGCTCCGAGCTGTTTCACGCCGACCGGTACACTCCCAGCACTTTTACTGGACTCGCGCTCTCCCCCAGATGGCGCAGCGCGTTGCGCGCAGCTTTGTCGTCGCCACAAAGCAAGTCGGCGTAGAAGACGTATTCCCACGGCCGCCCCCGCATGGGGCGGGATTCAATCTTGCTCAGGCTGATGTCTCGCAACGCAAATACGCTCAGGGCCTTGAACAGTGCGCCCGGCACATTCTTCACCCGGAATGCGATTGACGTCTTATTCCCGCCGGGAACCATGCGGCGGCCCTTGCGGATGAGAAAGAATCGGGTGAAATTCTTCTTGTCGTCTTCAATACCAGCCGCCAATATCCTGCCTTTGTAAACAGCGGCGGCTTGGCGCCCCGCAATCCCGGCCGCATCCTTCAAACCGTTCTCGACGACGTGCTTCACACCGCCAGCCGTGTCGTAAAACGGCATCGCTTCAATCTTCGGATGCTTCCGGAAAAAATCCCGGCATTGGTCGAGCGCCACCGGATGCGAAAAAACTCGCCGGATATCGCCCATCTTCACTCTTGGCGAAGCGATCAGATTATGCACGATCCGCAGCCGGTATTCCTGCTGAATTGAAACATTCTGCGCTAACAGCAGATCGAAGTGCTCCACCACCGAACCCGCCAGAGAATTCTCAATCGGAATCACCGCCGCGTTGACCAACCCGCGTTCCAGTCGGTCGAAAACCTCTCGCGAACGCGCGCACGCCACGATACTGCAACCCCGAGCCATGCGTTTCGCCGCTTCATAGCTGAACGAACCCGCTTCCCCTTGAATGGCAACTTTCATAATGCGCACGACGCGATACCGGAACTATATTACGCCGCGTCTGGCCGAGGCCGGACGTATCCTTGTACAATCCCGTCCGGCAGCCGCCGTGGAAAACGCCACCATGGAAAACAAACAGCCAATTCAAATCGTTCTGTCGTTCCTGGACCGAATCAATGGCCATGACGTCGAGGGAATCTGTTCCTTGTTATCTTCCGATCACATCTTCGTCGATGGCCTGGGAAACAAGTTCAGCGGCATCGAGAACCTGCATAAAGGATGGGCCAGCTATTTCAACTGGTTTCCCGACTACGCAATTTCTCACGAAGATGTCCTGGGCAGCGGGCAGATCGTGTTGCTCACAGGGAGCGCCCGTGGGACTTATGCCGTCGGCGGCAACCTGCCAACGGAAAATCACTGGGAGGTTCCATCGGCCTGGAAAGCGGTTGTCAGAAATGCCCAGATCGCAGAGTGGCATGTCTACGCCGACAACCAACCTGTCCGAAAGATCATGGGGCAGATTAATCCCTGATCCACCCCGACAAGTAGGCCAGTCTCCTAAAGCTCCTTCTCCAGCACGAACGCATCCACCCCATTCGTGTAGTAGCGGGGAATCGTTTTCACCACGCTGTATCCGTGCCGCTTATAGAAAGCCAGAGCGCCGGCATTGTCCACAGCGGTTTCCAACTCCACACTGTGGCAGGCGGACGCGCGCAAACGCTGCTCAGCCGTCGCCAGCAACTTCGAACCAACCCCGAAACGCCGGTTGGCCGATGGCACGTCAATCGTAAGGATATGGCCAACACTGCGCCGCGTGACCTGCGCCACGATGAACCCCAGAAGCTCCAGCGAGGAACCCTGACCCACGGCTACGTCGGTTCCAGT
The DNA here is from genome assembly GCA_963722725.1 of uncultured Acidobacteriota bacterium. GTDB lineage: Bacteria > Acidobacteriota > Terriglobia > Terriglobales > Acidobacteriaceae > JABDBE01. The sequence goes on along the minus strand of CAVROB010000014.1, from coordinate 160,522 downwards.
CTTCTCGCGCCGGTCCGGAATCGACTCCGCGACCACCGTAAAAGCTCCCCGCAACCGAATGTAGGCGGCCAACTCCAATCGGGAGTATGCGATCCCAGGCGCAAAGCACTCCTGATCAATGCGCCACAGACTTTCAAAATCCTCACGCCGAAACTCCCGCAGTGCGAATTCCACCCTGTTATTGTAGCCGTGTCGCTTCGGATATTCCGGCCTTCGCACTGATCCCGCAGGGGTTAGGTTTTCCTCAAAAATAGTCCACGAAACTGTTGCCTCGCTGCACCTTCGGACGTACCATTCGCATCAGAGACATTTGTGGGACGCCTTTTCCTCATTGATGCCGCAGCCGCGGTTGCCTTGGTCGGGCTGTGGTTCCTGTGCCTCGCCAGCTACAACCGCCGGCGTGGGGCGAAGGCCTTGCATTGGGTGGAAGCTGCCTGCTCCCATCGCGGTCAACTGTCCGAAGCCCGATGGGTTGGAACCTCCCGCGTGCAGGCGCACTTGCGATTCGCCACCCATTGGTTTGAGAACGCCCGGGTGACCATCCGATTGCTTCCTCGGCCAATGCCGATCCAGTGGGGGTTGAGTATCTGGCACAAACAAAAAGAAACGCTCACCTTCGAAGCCGATCTCGACTGCGCGCCCGGCATTCGCCTGGAAGTGCTGCGCCATCGTTGGCTCACTCACAACGATAACAAGGTGATTCGAAAATCGCGCGACTGGACCATCGTGCGTCCTGGCCCGGTTGTGCTGACCACTTGCACCCAGTGGAAACAGGAACTCCCGCCCGTCATCAATACCCTGATGACCTCTCGCGGACATAACCTGCTCAGCGTGCGCTTCCGTCCTGAGTCCCCGCATTTAGCCGCCACCATCGACCTCGAAGCGCTCTCCGACGAGCAAGCCGCCGCCGGCTTTCTGGGCGTGCTCAGAGACCTGGCCGCCAGCGCCTCAACCCCCCGCCAATAAGCATCGCGCAGCGCATTCAGCCGAGGACAACTCAATCTCCTCCTCGCACATTTTCCTTGACTTACCCGCCAACCAATCTCATATTCTGCCATTCAAGAATCCACCCAAGTTTCGACCGGTCAAAGTCACGGAGAGGAAACATGGAGTTCAATGGCGCCGCTCTTTTCATAACCGCATTCATCGCGGTTCTCGCGCCGCTGATTTCTGAAATACCCATCGGACTGCGCCTGCCGATGGTCGTCGTCGAAGTCGGACTCGGCATCGTCGTCGGCCCACATGTCCTCGGATGGGCTTCGCCCACGGGCATGCTTGGGATGTTGGGCTATCTCGGCCTGATTTTTCTGTTCTTCCTGGCAGGAATGGAGCTCGACTTCGATGCCGTTCGCGGCAAGCCCCTGACTCTTGCGGTCACGGGTTGGGGTCTTTCGGTCGTGGTGGCTTTCGCCTTCTCCGCGCTTCTCAATTGGATGCACTTCATTCAGGCTCCACTCTTAGTTGCGGTCGCTTTGACCACAACCGGAATAGGTACGTTGATGCCCATCCTGCGCGATTCCGGCGAACTCGGCACACGGTTTGGAACCTACGTGGTCGCCGCAGGAGCCATGGGAGAATTCGGCCCGATCGTGTTGTTGTCCGTGCTGATGGCGCGCGAGCACACTCGCTGGATACAAACCGCGCTCATGCTGTTCTTCGTGTTGCTCGCGCTCATCGCTGCGGGACTCGCGCTGCTGCCCAAGCCTCCGCGCATTGTTTCTTTTTTGGCAGAAACCATGAACTCCACCAGCCAGTTGCCGGTTCGCATTGCGATACTCGTGCTCGCTCTCCTCATCGCGATCGCCGAGAAGTTCGGCCTGGACATGATTCTGGGCGCCTTTACCGCCGGAATGATCGTCTCCCTGGGCAGCAAATGCATGCAGGGAACCAAGCTCATCCATCGCCTCGAAGCCATCGGATACGGCTTTCTCATCCCCATGTTTTTTGTGGCCAGCGGGATGCACTTTGACCTTCACGCGCTGGTCGCAAGCCCTCGAGCCCTGTGGCGGCTGCCCCTGTTTCTGCTGCTGATGTTCGTCGCACGCTCGGTGCCGATTGTTTTCTACCGATACGAACTGGCCAAAGAAGACCGCATTCCCTTCGTGTTCTATTCGGCGACCTCCCTGCCATTGCTAATCGCCATCGCCGAGATCGGCGTCCAGACCGGCCGAATGATGCCCGACAATGCCGCCGCCATCGTCGGCGCCGGTATGTTGTCGATTCTTCTCTTCCCCATCACCGCCCTGCTCTCCCGCCGTTACGCAAACATTCCGACTGCAATCGTGACCACGCGCGCTCAGGAGTAGAAGTCGAGAGTGGGCCGAGCCACCCGACGCGTCGATGCGACGGGCAAAATGCAGAGATCCTTCGTTACCCAGGATGACAGCGGCTTCGTCTCAGCGAGCCTCCGTGACCTTCGTAATCTTTCGCGAACCTACATACGCAATAGAGAATGAGATTTCATCAGGGGACAGTTCGATCTTGTCCATGCGTCCGCGCCGGAACCCGCTTCAATGGCTTGGATAGTGAATTTAACGTAGAAGCGACGGCAGGCGATTTCCATGAAGTGTCGGATCATCGCGGTCCTCGGCACGAGGCCGGAAGCAATCAAATTAGCGCTGGTAATTCATGCACTACGTCAGCGTTCGCAAGAGTTCGAAACAGCCGTAGTTCACACCGGTCAACATCGCACGATGCTCGACCATGCCCTGCAGTTTTTCAAGATCAAGCCTGACTTCGATCTCGACGTCATGCGTCCCAATCAGACGCTGAATTCCCTGACTGCGCGGGTACTGGATACGGTGGAGAATGCGTGCCATCGCTTCGAGCCCAACATGGTGCTGGTACAAGGCGACACCACCACGGCGTTTGCCTCCGCCCTGGCGGCTTACTACTGCAAGATTGCGGTGGGTCACATCGAGGCGGGCTTGCGGAGCCACGACTTATACAATCCGTTTCCAGAAGAAGCCAACCGGCGTCTGGCTTCGGTTCTGACCGAGATTCACTTTGCTCCTACCGCGTTGTCGCGCGAAAATCTGCTGGCCGAAGGCGTCCCGGACGACAAAATCGTCGTCACAGGCAACACCGTCATCGACACTCTGCGGGCTCTGAGCGTGCTGCCGCATTCGTGGGAGAACACGCCGCTGGCTGGCATTCCCGACGACAATTCCCGCCTGGTGCTGGTGACCTCTCACCGGCGTGAATCCCTGGGCACCGATCAGGAAAACATGTGCCTGGCGCTGAAGGATCTGGTCAAGCAGCATCCCGACATTCGCGTCGTCTACCCCGTGCATTTGAATCCCAATGTGCGGGCTACGGTGAATGCGCTGCTGCAGAACACGGACAGAATCCACTTGACCGAACCGCTCGACTACATCACGTTCGTCAGCCTGCTGCGGCGTTGTTTTCTGGTGCTGACGGATTCCGGGGGAATTCAGGAAGAAGCACCCACGTTCGGCAAGCCGGTGCTGGTGCTGCGTAAGCTCACGGAGCGTCCCGAAGCCTCGCAGTTCGGCATGGCCAAGATCATTGGCATGTCGCACGACGCAATCGTTAACGAGACCAGCCGGCTGCTCAACGACGCGGAAGCGTATCAGGATATGTCCGAGGGAGAGAATCCTTACGGAGACGGTCACAGTTCGGAAAGGATCGTGGAGGCTGTCGCCCGCTGGTATGCGAAGAAGACGCCACTGCTGGAGGCTGACAAGCAGTTTAAGCTGGCGCCCCGGCCGCAGCCCCGCCGTCGCAAGAGCGACGCCGAAGAGAATGCGCGCAAGGCCGCAGCAGGTAAGGAGTGACCAGGGGAAACCCGCATCCGGGCAGTGGTTGCGCGCCATGATTTATGTTCTCTACATTATTGTTTTCGTTATTTGCCTCTACACTGGCCGCCACTACTGTTTCACGCTGAATCGTCTCTTCGGTTTCCAGCGGCATCCTTACATCGACATTGACAGCGCCGATTGGCCGCCGGTCACCGTCCTGGTGGCTGCCCACAACGAAGAGAAAGTCATCGCGAATATTCTCGATGCCTTGATGACGGTGAAATATCCCGCAGACAAAATGCTGGTGATTCCGGTGAATGATCGGTCGACCGACCACACGCGCGAAATCATCGACAAGTTTGTGGAGGAGTTTCCCGATCGGATTCAGCCGTTTCATCGCGCAGGCGGAAAAGGCGGCAAGGCCGCAGCGTTGAAAGATGCGATGGAACTGGTGACGACCGAGGTCATCCTGATTTTCGATGCCGACTACATTCCGGGGGCGGGATTGATCAAACAACTGGTTGCACCGTTCTTCGATATCGAAGTGGGCGGCGTGATGGGCCGAGTGGTACCCATGAATGCGGGCACGAATTTGCTCACGCGTTTGTTGGATCTGGAGCGGTCGGGTGGTTATCAGGTCGATCAGCAGGCGCGGATGAACCTCCGCCTCGTACCTCAGCATGGCGGCACGGTGGCCGGGGTCCGGTTGAGCGCGCTGCGGGAAATTGGCGGCTGGAATGAGAATTCGCTGACCGAAGACACCGATCTGACTTACCGTCTCTTGCTGAATGGCTGGAAAACCGTCTACCAGAATCGGTCGGAGTGTTACGAGGAAGTTCCTGAAGTTTGGCCGGTTCGCATCAAGCAGATTATGCGTTGGGCTAAGGGCCATAACCAGGCCATGGTCACCTACGGCCTGCACTTGCTGCTGGGCAAGCATCGCGCCACGCTGCGGGAGCGGATTGATGGGAGTTTGCTGCTGGGAGTATATGCCATGGCGCCGATCACGCTGTTGGGTTGGGCGCTGGCGCTGGGGGTGTTCTACCAGGGAGTGGCGCCGCTGCATGGAGTCATCGCGCTGCTTTCTCTGACGGCTTATGCGGCCATCGGCAATCTTGCGGCCTTTTTCGAGATCGCCGCGGCGGCTCGGCTGGATGGGACTCGCAAACGAATTTGTCTGCTCCCATTCCTGATTCTGGGATTCGGCGTGAGTATTTTCTCGGTCTCGCGCGCGGCGGCGGTTCAGATGAGCGACTTCGTCACTGGCGCTGAATTCCACTGGGACAAAACCGAGCGCTTTCGGAAGGTCTTGTGAATCCGTACCTCGCAGTGGCCGCCCTAATTTGTACCGTGGGCCTGATGTTCGTGCTGCCCCTGGTTCCGGCGCTGGTGGAATTGCGCCGCAAATCGGACGCACTGCCGCTCAGCGTGGTTCAGCAAAATGCCGGAGAAATCCGCTATTTTTCGGACAGCTTTCGAGCCTACATCAATGGACTCGAACCCATCATGCAAGGCTGCGTCGCGGCAGGGACTACGGCGACCGGTGCGCTGCCCGACGGCGAGGAATATGTTGTGCTCGGCCGTGTCGACGAGCCGCTGCTGCTGGCATTGCAACAGCGCGACACAACCCATCTGGTGATGGGATCTGACGTTGACCTTATCTTGCCGGCGGAAGCCAGATTTTCGAAAGACATCTATGCCGGCGGGCAATTCACTGGCGGCATCAAGAACAACTTTCGCGCGATTCTGGGAGAGAAAAATGTTCACCTGGGCGCTTCGAGTCGGGTGCTGCGCTGGGTTCATGCCGTGGGGGAGTTCACCGCGGACGCCGGCTGCGGGCTCTATGGGCGTATATCTTCGGATTCGCTCATACGCCTGCAAACCGACTGCGGCTTTCGAAGGCTGAACGCTCCCCGGATTGAAATCGGGTCTGTCGCCGCCAACCCGGAGCCACCCCTTCCGCAGCTTGACAGCCTCGCGAGCTCCGACAGGCCTCCCCGTTTCCTGCACGACGGCGACTTCGAGGTTCAGGCCGGCCAGGTCATCGTTGGCGACATCCTGATCAGGGGCAAGTTGCACATTCGGTCGGGTGCGCGAATTTGCGGCAGCGTGAAGAGTGTTGAAGACGCGGTAATCGCGGCCGGAGTCGCGGTGGAAGGAAGCCTGATCAGCGCACAAAAATTGCGCATCGGCCCGCATTGCGCGATTCATGGGCCGGTGATTGCCGAACGCGAACTAGCCATCGCAACGGGGACTCAATGCGGCAGCGTTGAACATCCTACGACGGTCAGTGCGCCAAAGATTGAAATCGAAGAGGGTGTGGCCGTGTTTGGCACGCTGTGGGCGCGCGAAGATGGGCAGGTGGTGGCTACCCAATGACGCGCACACGAATCATTTTGGCAACCAGTTGTCTGGTTCTCGGGGCCCTGATCGCATGGTCGTGGGCAACTCACGACCGTTCTCGTTCCACGGCCGACCGCCTGCTCCTGCTGGTTCCCGACGGCACCAGTTTCTCCAATCCTAAAGTCACGATGTGGCTTGACGCCGGGAGTGAAGAAGGACTTCATGTGATTCCGGTTCATGACTCCGAGTTTCTCCGCCCTCTTTTGGGAGAGTCGAAGTGTGCAGGAGTGATTCTGCCGGACTCTATTCACCAACAGGCGAGTGATGTTTTCATCGCTACTCTGCATCGCTTTGTAGCCGATGGCGGCAAACTGATGCTGGTCTACGATGCCGGCACGTTCTCTCTGTCTGGCGCTTACGCCGCCGGACGTTCCCGGCTGTCCGACCTGGCGGGTGTGGACTACGCTCTTTACGACAAGCTGGGTGATAAGACGACCCAATGGGGCACAGTCACCAGCACCAGTGCCGTTGTTGGTCAAATGGAAATACCTCCGGGAAAATACTATCCGTTCCATGCGGAAAGTGCCGCCTCCGCTCCAAAGGGTGGCCCACCAATTGTCCCCGGCGGGAACTTCGAGGTCGAGCTCAGGCGCTACAAATATGGAGATCTGCAATATCCCAGCTTCATAACTTCCGGCAATTACACCGGTGAGGTTTTGTTCCACTCCAGCAACGGACTCATAGCCGGTCAACAGGCCTATCAAAAAGGTTCTGTCCTGTTCGTGAATCTGCCGCTTGGATATCTGAAAGGCAGCACCGACGGATTGTTGCTGCACGCTTTTCTAAGGTATTTCGCCAGCCATGCCTTGTCGTTGCCTTACTTAATGCCGGTACCGGATGGAGTCGGCGGGCTGGTGCTGAACTGGCACATTGACTCGAACGCCGCCATCAAGCCACTGCAGGAAATGAGTTCGTGGACTCTGCTGCAACAGGGACCATACTCAATTCACATCACCGCCGGACCCGACGCTGGACAATTTGGCGACAAAAAGGGCTTTGATGTTGATCACAATCCTGTCAGCCAGAACCTGATCCACCAATTCGTCAATCAGGGGTATGAAATTGGCAGCCACGGCGGCTGGATTCATGACTACTTTTCTGCCCACGTCGGTACCGACAATCCGAAAGACCTGGAGCAGTTTCTCGCGCTAAACCAGAATTCCTTGGAGCGGGCCGCGGGGAAACCAGTGAAAGAATATTCCGCTCCGAATGGCAATCAACCCCCATGGGTCACGCACTGGTTGGAGGCTCATGGCTTCGTCGCCTACTACTTCACCGGCGACACCGGAATGGGCCCGACGCAAGGCTATCGCAATGGCGAGCGCGAGGCCCGCAATGTATGGGCGTTTCCAATCTCTCATCTGGACCGGGCGGCGGGCTTCGAGGAGATGAGTACAGAAGGATATTCCAGCTCTGAAATCGACCGCTGGCTGGCGGCGATCACAGACTTTGCAGCCGAGCACCAATTGGCAAGGCTGGTCTACTTCCATCCTCCTGGCATTCTGCAATACCACGATTTGGTAGATCGGTGGATGGAGCAAACCGGCCGGCTGAAAGCTGACGGACGATTTCGCTGGTATACGATGACGGAACTCGCCAACTTTTTGAATTCCCGCAAACAAGTGAAATGGAAAGTCTCCGACAACAATGGCCTGATTACGTTCGAAGCAAGTCATCCCCAGAGTCTGGATCACGAGACCTGGAGAATTCCCGCCAGCAGTTTTACCCAGCCGAAAATTGTGGAGGGCTCGGCCAAGGTGGTTCGCGATAACGACGCGTGGATGGTCATTGCTGGCGAAGGAAAAGATCTTCGCTTCGAATCCGAGGCGCTGGCGAAATGACGACCATTCACCACTGGCCGCGTCGATTCACAGTAACGTTACTGCTCTTGAGTTTCGCCATGGTTTCGGGCGTAGTGGCTCAGGAGGGTGGGACTTCCGGCGCCGCTTCCGTCAACCCCGCTTCGCTTAATTCCGCTTTGGTGAGTGCTGCCTCATCGAGCGATCAGCAGGCTTCACCCCAACAGCCTGCCACCGATACCCCTCCGCAAACCGGACCGAAGCAACTGACCAACTTCGTTGAAGCTGGCGGCGACTATCTGAGCCTGACCAACGGCTACGGCTACTGGGCAGGCGGATACGCTCGTGGCGTGATCACCCAGGGAAACAATATCTGGAATGCCGAGGTCAACGGTCAACACGAATTCGGCGATGCTGGCGTGTACTTCGCCGCCGGCGATACCTATAACTTCAATCCAGACTGGTACGGTTCACTCACGGTTGGTTCGAGCGTTGGCGGTTTTTTCTGGCCCCGCTTCCGCGGCGACGGATTCATCAACAAGAAATGGATGGCCCACAAGCAACTGATCACGACTCTCGGCTTCGGCTACTACGCCGCCAAGGACGTCCACCGCGATCACAGCTTTTTTGTCGGTACGACGTACTACTTCACGACACCCTGGATTCTTGAAGAAGGAATTCGCTTCAACGTCAGCAACCCGGGATCGGTGTTCTCGCCGGCAGGCTTTGTCGCCGTAACCCATGGACGAAACCAGCGCCAGTACCTTACGCTGCGCGCGGGTTTCGGCGTTGAGGCATATCAGCTGGTCGGACCAACCGTGAGTCTCAACGATTTCCAGAGTCAGACGGTGACCGTAACTTGGCGGCGGTGGGTCGGCGAGAGCTGGGGCATAAATCTGGTGGGGGACTACTATCACAGCCCTTACTACGGAAGAGGTGGATCTAGCTTTGGATTCTTCCGCGAGTTTTGAGCTGCACGAGAAATCCGCCAGCCGAGTTAAAGTCTCGCAGGCGGCGAATCCCGCACCCACCCGCGGACATCGCGGCGGTGTCATTCCCATGCACCGCGCGCTTGCGCACTTCCGTCTCGGCCCCATGAATCTGGTTACCGCCATCTTTCTCTTTCTATTCTTCACATCAATCTGGCTGGTGTTTCTGCCGAAAGTCTGCCAGGTATGGAATCGAGTGTTAACGTTGGGGATTCGGGTCTTGCCCCTGCGTGCTGATCTCGGACTCGCCCAACATCATCTAACGCCTTTCATCCGCTTCGACATTCCCTACCTGCGCATGGAGCCGGTTCTGCCGAGCGCTCAGACCTGGTGGTTGACCTTTGCCGCCACCGTGGCACTGTTTGCCGCGAGCTTTCTTTTGTCCGCCAAGTTGATCCCCGTCATGTACCTCCTGCGCGGGATTTTGGTCGTACCCGGCACAGCTCTTGTATATTTCGCGCTTCTGCCTGCCCGTTTTCCTCACACCCCCGACAGCTATATGGAAGGACTGGTAACCGCTGGAATTGCTTTGATTTCTACCGTTCCGCTGTTATTCGGTCTGACGTATTACATATTCGATTTCGGTTTGCTGAAAAAAGCCTTCCTGACTGCGATCACAATGACCCACCTGGCATTATTCCTGCCTCTGCAGATTCTTCTGCAAGCTCTATTTCTGCAAAAAACGATTCTGTTTATGCCGGTGCTCTACATTGTTTTCGGCATGCCCGTAAACATTCTGATCATCATCGCCTTCTACTCGTGGGGAATGACCTGGTTTTTCCGCTCGGCGTAGGGGATCCGTGATTCACTGAGTCCTGTGGCTGGTGTTATAGGGTGCGCAGAGCGTGGGTTGACAAAGGCACATAGAGTAGGCACACTAGTTAGGCACATATGAACACCAAACGCGCCCACGTTCTGTTACCCGAAGACTTGCTCCGGGAGATCGACGCCTTGGTTGGTCCTCGAGGGCGCAGCTCGTTCCTGGTCGAAACAGCGCGCGAGGAAGTTCGCCGGCAAAAGCTCCTGCATTTTCTGGGCGGCAAGGACTCCGCATGGAAGACCAAAGATCATCCCGAACTGGCGGGTGGCGCGGCTTCCTGGGTGCGGAAACTGAGAACTGAGAGTGAAGGCCGTAGGGCAACCCAGCGAAAAGCCAAGAAGCCGCGGCGGTCGCAACGTTCGACTTGAGGCACTGATTGAATGCGTTTGTTGCTCGACACATCGGTACTTATCGACGTCCTCCGGTTGCGTCGCAGACGACGCGAATTGCTCGCCGAACTCGCTCGTGGCGGGCACAGCCTTGCCACTACAGCTTTGAATGTTGCCGAACTGTATGCGGGCATGCGTCCTGACGAAGAGGCGCGAACCGAAGAATTCCTTGACCTCCTGGATTGCTACGCGCTGACTGCGGCGGCGGGACGGCTAGCGGGAAGTCTCAAATACAAATACGCGAGAAAGGGACGCACTCTTACTCTTGCCGACAGCATCGTCGCGGCCATTGCAATGGAGCAACGATGCACGCTAATGACCGACAATCGTAAAGACTTCCCCATGCCGGAACTGGATTGCTATGACCTGCCAGATGGGTAGGCATCGGGAATCACCGCTCAACAAACTATGCAGCCGCAGGGGTCGCGATCAACGTGCTATCGGCAACTTGCTCGACCCGCGCTTTCATCCACTGGTTCGGTTGGTGCTGTCCCTGCAGGAGCAACTTCAGATAGTTATCCGTCAGCGCTTCGGTGGACTTGCCATCGCACACACTCAAGGTAATTGCTTCCACGGTCTTTCCCACAAACGACTGCATGAACGCCAGTTTTTTCCGCGCAGCCAGTTCGCGCAGAATGCGATTGCGTTCACGGGCAACTTGCACCGGGACTTGATCGCGCATGAGTGCTGCCGGCGTTCCCGGACGCGAGGAATAAGTGAACACGTGCAGGTAAGTGAAAGGCAGGTCTTCGATCAGCAGCCGGGTTTCTTCGAAATCAGCGTCACTCTCCCCGGGGAATCCCACCATCACGTCCGCGCCGACGGCTGCCGTAGGTATAGCCGCGCGAATTCTTTCGAGTTTCTCTCGATAATGCCAGGGGCGATACTTGCGGTGCATGGCCCGCAGCACGCGGTCACTGCCCGATTGCATGGGCACATGAGCGTGCTTGGCGATGCGCGGAGATTCGGCCATCAAGCTAATCAGTTCATCGCTCCAGTCCATCGGTTCCACCGACGAGATGCGCAACTTCTCCAGATTGGTTCGATCCAGAATCTGACAAATCATGTTTTCAAATCGCAGGGGCTTGTCGAGATCGCGCCCCCACCGGCCTAAATTGATTCCAGAAATCACGACCTCGCGATAGCCTGCGTTGACCAGAGCATTTACTTCGCTAACGATTTGGCTTAACAGCAAGGAGCGGCTCTGCCCGCGCACGTGGGGAATCACACAAAAAGAGCAGCGGTTGTCGCAGCCATCTTGCACTTTCAGGTTTGGACGAGTCCGATCGTTACTCGTCCCAAGCCCGGCGCCATCGAAAACCGGCGCGGCCAGCAATTCCGTGTGAGCGAAAATGTCGGAGACGAAGATCTCGCTTCGGCCTTCAGGCATCAGGCTCGACAGAGAAACAAAGCCAGCTTGTGAAGTTATTCTTTCGCGCTCGTCGCGCCGGCTCGAAGCAACCACGATTTCCGCCAACTGATGTTTGTGGGAATTGCCGATAACCCAAGTAACCCCCGGAAGAGATGCAACCTCCTCGCTCGCGCGCTGGGCGTAGCAACCCGTGACAACAATTTGGCAGCCTGGGTTTTCGCGACGGATGCGGCGGATCGCGGCCCGTGCATCCTGATCAGCCGAAGCGGTGACAGTGCATGTATTCAAGACCACGATTCCCGATCGGGCGGGCGCCGCGGCTCGCACCAGACCGCGTTCCTCGAACTGGCGCTCAATCGCCGCGCCGTCGGCCTGCGTAGCGCGGCAACCGAAATTCTCCACGTAGAAACTTGCCCTCATCGCTTTGTCCGATAAAGAGAACGGCGCCCTTGGACGTGCAGACAAGACATGATTCTTATAATAAATGCATCCGAGCGGAATAGACCTGGATTCATCGGGACTGCAGCAATCTCTTTCCAGAGAAAACCCATTTTTCAGTAACTAAAAAAGGCGGACGCTTGCGCGCCCGCCCCATATATGGCTTCTAAACCCAGACTACTTTCCAGGGATCGATGCCGGAGAAACAGCGACGCCGATCGGTTCGGCAGCGCCCGTAAGCGGGAAGGTCGTGACCGCGTTTCCGCCCTTTGGATACGCGTACTCAGCTGCATCCAAATTAACGGCGTCCGCAGTCCACACGTCTTTATCCGTGCTGTTGAATGCAATCGCCACTGGATCGCCCGTACCGGTGAGCGGGGTGGTGTGAACCGGAGCACCGAGCGATTTCTTTACCGGTGCCTTGTAGGTGTAGACGGCAAAAGCTTCCTGGTCGTCAACAGCGATCAAGCCAGCGGATGTTACAGCAACCCCACCCGGGAACTCGATCGCGTTTTTGGTTGTGAGTGTGGTAACGGTTTTGCCGGTTGTGGTCGCCTTGGCGATTTCGCCGACTGCAGCGTCGCCGCTCGCGTTCTTGCCGTCGAAATAGAGGTTGCCGTTGCCATCAAACGCGCAGAAATAGTCTTCCGAGAACGCCGTGCTGGTGACGTTTCTCGTTTTTTTGCCATTCTTGTACAGTGTGACGCTGCCCGGACCGTCGCTCGTGGTGAAAATGTTCGTCACCGCGATGAACTCCCCGTTATTCAGAACAGAGATGCCAACCGGATACTGGCCGGAATCGGAGATCGTCTTCTTCACCTTCGTGTAAGGCGAGGCATAGACCAGGATGTTGCTGCCACCCGTATTGGCGACATAGAGGTTGCCCTTGGCATCGATCGCCAAGGCTTGGGGATTGGAGAGGCCCGTGATCTGCGCCAGTTGCTTGCCCTTGGTGCTCCAGATGGTCACGGTGTCATTGTCAAAGTCGGAAGTGAAGATCTTTACAGTGGCTGCGTTGATTTCCTTCACGTTGACGAACGGATGAACGGCAACACGTCCGGCCGGGACTACGTCGGGCCGCGCCGCGCGATAATTGGGTCGATTTGAGTCGGCAGCTACCGCTACGCTAACCAAACATAAGGCCAGCAATACCGCAAGAACAGTCTTTTTCACTTAGATTCCTCCTGGGATTTTCACTTGGTTTTTTTTCAGTCATCGAGCTCGCTTTGGCTGCGCGATCCAACCAATGAAGCCCGCGGAGGTGGATCTTGAACGGTATAGCAGCGAATGTCAAGTAAAACTCGCCGCGAGTCCCACAAAACTTGCTTCACCGGCGGTTTCGAGTCACAAAAGCAACAAATCTTTCAAGAAACATGAAAACAATTGCAACACAGACGCAATTATTATGTTGTGCTCACCCTGGACGGTGAGCCTACCGCGACCGAAAAAATAAGCAGTGCTCGGCGGTGGCTCAAACGGGTTGTAGGCGATCCCGAAAGGCGCTGGTCTCAAATCATGCTGACGCCGCCGGCCGCCTCTGCTGGAAACATTCCCGGCATAACACCGGACGTCCCTGCGTCGGCCTGAACGGAACCGTGGTCTCTTTTCCGCATTGCGAACACACTGCTCGCGTCTCGGTTCTCGAGAAACCATGATGACCCGAGTTTACGGCTCCCAGAACCGCAACTCGCTTCGCTTTGCAGGTCTTGCACCGTTTGGGTTCGTTTCTGAATTGCTTATCGTGGAAGAACAACTGCTCCCCGGAGGTAAAAACGAAATCCGTGCCGCAGTCAACGCACTTCAACATCTTATCCTGGAATTCCATTGAGGATGCTCCTTCGGCCCATTCCCGCCCCACTCACGCGCCGATGAGCAAACGAAGCCCACCACGCGCACGAGTGCGCAGAATTTTCGACTCATCCCCCTCAATTGAACTGCCCCTGGATTCGGCCCGCCATGCCCGTGGCTAGGACATGGATTTACTGCTGACGCACTAAAGAAACCCCGTGGTTGCGCATATCCCACACCAGGGAAATGCACTGTGAAAAAGGGAAGAGGGCCGCGCCCACGAGGACAAGCGGCCCAATTTCGATCAGTCTTGCTCTTTCCGAGCTTTTTTCCGGCTGCGTTTGCGCGCCAATGCTTCCTTCACGCGCTTCTTCTCACCGGGCTTCAGATAAAAGGAGTGGCGCTTGACCTCCTTGATGATGTCCTCCTGCTGCACCTTGCGCTTGAAACGCCGCAGGGCATTCTCAAGAGACTCACCCTCTTGTAATCTCACTTCTGCCAACGGGACTACACCCCCAAACCCGTCCAATGGGACTGCATAGTTATTGCAAGGTTCTGCGCACAAGTCAAGGGCTATGTTGGAAGGGGCCCATCACGCGCGCTCGGTAGTCGATTCGCGATCAATCACAACCGCGAAGCACAATGATTCAGCGCGTCATCCTGAAGCCCCGCGTTTTCTCCAGCAGGGCGAAGGATCTCGCGCGGTCGATTTCAATGATTCTGCCTCATTGGCGGGGTAGCCCTAGCCGTCGGCGGTCGTTAATCCCAATCAACCAACACAAAGGGTGCCCCATTCTTGTCGCGCACTTTGCGACGAGGGTGGGAAGCGGAAATCTCAGTTTTGGGAATTTCCATTGTGTACTTGCAAAAACTTTTATCTTGACTCGACCCTCCCAAGTGCAGACAATTACCCGATCGCCTTTCAGGCGTGGGGTCCGAGGCGGAACTGCGACAGCATCCAATCTAAGAAACGAGGAAAACTCCCATGAAAAAGTGGCTCGGGTTTGCCCTGGCAAGTCTTTTAGTCTCCTGCGCTTTTGCTCAAACTAACAACAATATCCAATTTCTGCGCCCGTACCACGGCGAGGACCCTTCGCCACTGACGGGGTGCTACAACGGTACACCCTGCCAACTCCAATATCACGGCGGACCGATTTTCGAAAAAGCGCCAACCATCTACATCGTCTACTATGGCAGCTTTACCGCGAAGGACAAGAGCATCATCAACACCTATTTCGAGAACCTGAGCGGCTCGACGCAAGAGAAGATCAACACCCGCTACAGCGACAGCAGCGGAAAGTACTACCCCGGCACGATCAACTTCGATGCCAGCAAGGACACCTATCACGACAACTACTCAGAGGGAAAGACCCTCAGCGATATTCAGCCGGTTATCGCCGCCGCGATCAAGAACAAACACCTTCCGAACGACACCAACGGAATCTACATCGGCCTCACCTACAAGAACGTCAACTACAGTGGCATGTGCACCGAGTACTGTGGATACCATGGACCCTCGAGCACGATCGTGAAAGGCGAGACCATCAAGTATGCGTTCGTCGGTGATCCCGGACAATGCCCCGACAGCTGCTCCTACGAGTACCTCTACGGGAGCAAGGCCAGCCCGAACAAGGACATCGATGCCGATGGCAGCATCAACATTATGTGGCACGAGTCCTCCGAGTCGCTCAGCGATCCGCTGATCAATGCCTGGTACAGTGCTGCCGGTTATGAGTCTATGGACCTCTGTGCCTGGTTGGCCCTCAGCTACAAGGTTGACAAAAACGGCAACTACTACAGCGTCTTGACCAAGGGACACGAGTATCTCACCCAGATGGGTTTCGAATTGGACGAGAAAACCCGTAATGGCGTTGTCCCGGGTACTTGCGAGAACATCTACAAGAACATTCACTAAACACAGTTCGTAATTAAGCTCTGCCAGGCGCCCGATCTTTCGAGCCTTGTGCCCCAGGTTAGCGTCCGGTCCTTGGACGCTAACCTGGGTCGACTTCAACGATGTCATCCCGACCGAAGCGAAGCGCAGTGGAGGGACCTTGTGTTCTGCCTCATCGGAAGGGTAGCCCTAGCCCCGGCCGGCTGTTAATCCCAATCAACCAACACAAAGGGTGCCCCATTCTTGTCGCGCCCTTTGCGACAAGAGTGGGAGGAAAAATCTCAATTCGGATTCGATTTCAACGACGTCATCCCGACCGAACCGAAGCCAGATTAACATGACTCCGTCGGTTGCTAATCTTAAATCAACCAACACAAAGGGTGCCCCATTCTTGTCGCGCACTTTGCGACAAGAGTGGGAGGCGAAACTCTCAAGCCAGAAATGCCCCGCCCTGCAGGTGTAGCGCGGACGCCATCGCACGCGAAATTTGAGATCAACAGAACCCGTAAGTCCGGCGGAAATTCAAATGAAAACCCCGACGCCGAAACGCGGGCGAGCCACGAATTATCGTGCGCCTCGTGGGGCCAGCCGTCTCCGGCGGTCAAGCGGAGCAGCCCTCGGCGCTCGTCCTCTCTGTACGCTTGCCCGCGCCCTCCGGGAATTTTCATGCGCAGCCCGCTTTTCTGCGCCAAGGGCCGCACGCACCATATACGCGGACCGCGTCAAGCCCGCCGCCTCGGCCAACCGGTCGATTCTCTCAATCTGGCTCTCCCGTGCCGTGATGTTCACGCGCACAGTCACGTCGGGAGCGTCGACGCTCACCATGAACGCGATCGCGCCGTGCCTCGCCGCGTCCTTCGCGATATCGTCGACCTTCGACGGTTCCGGCACCGTCACTCCATCCTCGATCATGCCCTGGATATGCAATGCCAGCGCTTCCGGCGCCAGTCGACTGGCCTCATCAAGAGTTTTCCCAGCGGTGATGCAACCCGGAAAATCGGGGAAGCTTACGCCGTAATCAGAACCGCGGTCCTTATGAAGATAGGCGATGTATTCCATAGACTGCGCTCCTCTGCTCCGGAACTACCTCAGTTTGATCCCGGCCTGTTTCTCAATGCTTTTCAAAGTGCCCATCGGTATATCGCGGTTCGGATGCGGCACAGTCACCCTTCCCGTCTTCGTCGGATGCTTAAACTGCTTGTGACTTCCGACCTGATTGACCTCAAACCAGCCGTCGCTCCGTAAGCGCTTTAGAATTTCCCGGCTGTTCACGTCCTTCCTCGAGTGACTATATTATACGATACACACTTTATACACACTTGTCAATGTAGAAATACGCACTAACTACACAAACCCACGAAATCAATAACCCATCGAGTGGTTTTACCATCGCGGACGGCTGGCCCGAGCCTTCGCCGGTCGTTAATCTTAATCAATCAAAACAAAGGGTGCCCCATTCTTGTCGCGCACTTTGCGACAAGAGTGGGAGGCGAAAATCTCAATCCGGAAATGCCGGACGCTGCAAGTGTAGCGCGGACACCATCGCCCCCGAAATTTGAGATCAACAGGACCCGTGAATTCGCCGGAAAGTCAGATGAAAACCCCGACGCCGATACTATGAGTCCCCAACTTTACAAATAACGCAAAGCTGGACCAGCCACGCGGAACAAGCGTTTAATCCCTCCGAGCGAGCGCAAGCTGTTGCAAGGATCAATCAAATTTCGTAGGGGAAATTGCTGCCCGCAGAGGATAAAACAGCTTTAGATTTTGCCCTCAAGATATTCGAAATACGCGGACCTGTAAGGCCGCATGACGCCTCTGTCGTTGCACATGTGAAGCTTAACCACAGAGATGCCCGTACATTCGACAACTATCTCGGGAGTTGAAATGGAAAAAGAGCCCGGTGCCCCAGGTTCGCGTCCGTTCTTTGGACGGATTCGCCCCCTCGGCGTCTCGGCGGTAAAAAGCTTTCCCGTCCCTCACGACCCATCGTTGTAGAGTTGTAACAATGCCTTCTCAACCAAAAAGCAACTGGCTCGTCCAGCTCAACGCCGAGATCGTTGCCTGCACCCGCTGTCCGCGCCTGGTGGAATATCGCGAAAGGATTGCCCGCGAGAAGCGACGCGCCTATCGCGATTGCGACTACTGGGGAAAGCCGGTGCCTGGCTTTGGCGATCCGGACGCACGCGTTCTTATTCTCGGACTCGCTCCCGGAGCCCACGGCTCCAATCGCACCGGCCGTCCGTTTACCGGAGATGCCTCCGGCAAATTCATGTTTCCGGTGTTGTACGAGACCGGATTTGCCAACCAACCCAATGCCACCGATCGCAACGACGGGCTAAAGCTAGAAGATATTTACATCACAGCCGCAGTTCGCTGCGCTCCGCCCGATAACAAGCCGCTTCCGCAAGAGTTAGCCAACTGCGCTCCCTATCTGGATCGCGAAGTGGAGTGTCTGAAGAACGTGAAAGTCGTAGTGGCGCTGGGCAGGATTGGCTTCGATGCCTACCTCAATTACCTCAAACGACGCGGCCAGTTGCCGAGCCGCAAAGCCTACATGTTTCAGCATGGAGCCACGTACAAACTGCCGGATGGAAAGACGTTACTGGCCTCGTACCATCCCTCGAACCAGAACACCCAAACCGGAAAGCTGACCCGCCCGATGTTCGTGAGAATCTTTAAAGAGGCGGCACAAATTGCCGATAAGTAAATAGAGGCGGCTGCCGCCGGGGCCGGAAAGCTCACCCTCCCCAACGTAGGGGAAATACCAAAAAGGGTTGCGATCTGGGGTGGCAGCTGCCGATGTTGCCGGCAAGCACGAGCGACGAACCTCGCGCCCAAACTAGAATCCGACCCTAAAATCCAACGAAGACCGGTTCCGGCTCCAACAGGATGCCCCATATTTCTTCGACACGCTGCTGAATATCTTCCTTGAAAGCCACAATGTCTGCAGCTGTCGCGTTCCCGCGATTCACGATTGCCAGCGCGTGCTTGCGGGAAATGCCCACGGAACCGTTGCCATATCCTTTGCTGAATCCGGAATGCTCAACCAGCCATGCGGCCGAGATTTTCCTTTGCGTTGCCAGCGCCGGATAGCTGGGGATCTGCAGGTTCTTCGTCGCGGCACGTGCAGTCAGCCGCTCATACTCATCGGCCGACAGAATTGGATTCTTGAAAAAAGATCCGGCGCTGCGGCAGTCCTCGTCTCCGGGAACAATAAGCATGCCTTTCCCCGCGCGAATCTTTTTTACAGCGTCTCGAGTGTTGGCCAGAGTTGGTTTTTTGTTCCATCCGGCAAAATATTTCTTCAGATCAGCGTACGCGATGTAAGCCTCGCCGCCATGTTTCAACGAATAATTCACCTGCAGAATAATGTATCGTCCCCGTTCGGATGTGTTGAAGATGCTGGTGCGATAGCTGAACGCACAATCCTCTTTGCCGAGCTCGCGCTGTTCTCCATCCTTAAGGTCCAGCACAACCACAGACTCAATAGTGTTCGCGACCTCTTGGCCATAAGCGCCAATATTTTGGACCGGGGACGCTCCGGCGGAGCCGGGGATGCCGCTTAGGCATTCCAGGCCTGCGATGTTGTGGGTTACGACCATGCCCACGAATTTGTCCCAGTCTTCGCCGGCTCCTACTTCGAAGATGACTTCATCGTGTCCGTGGCGATGATTGATTCCGGTAATTCCGATTTTGAGCACGAGGCCGGGCCAGCCGGCGTCAGAAATTACCAGGTTGCTTCCACCACCGAGGGTGAACAGCGGCAGATTTCGCGATCGCGAGAATTCGACCGCTTCGGATACTTCAGCATTGCTCATTGCCTCGATGAAATAGCGAGCTGGCCCTCCAACCTTAAGAGTGGTGAGCGGGGCGAGCGGAACGTTCTCGGTGATGACCATGGGCGGATACTTTCAATATATACGAATGAAAAAGAGGTTTTGCGCTTTGGAGTTACGTTGGTTTGGTTAGTGTCCCGGCTTGATGGGCGCGGCGTTTTGACAGTTCTGTTAGGCTATTAGAAACCTCTCAAGGAGAAGAAATGTATCCAGAGATTATGGTGATCCCTATGCGAGAAGAGTTGACCCGCATGGGTGTTGAGGAACTGCGTACCTCGGAGGAAGTTGATCGCGCTATCGTCAACCAACCTGGAACGACGATGGTTGTAGTGAATTCCATCTGCGGATGCGCAGCGGGACGGATGAGGCCGGCGGTTCGCATTGCTTTGCAGAGTTCTGCGCGTCCGGAGAAGATGTTCTCGGTATTCGCTGGACAAGACAAAGAGGCCACTGATCGCGCTCGCAGCTACTTTACGGGGTATCCGCCGTCGTCGCCTTCGATCGCGCTGCTTCGCGGTGGGAAGCTGATTCACATGATGCAGCGGAGCGACATTGAACATCGCGAGGCAGTGGACATTGCGGCGGAACTGAAGAGGGTGTTCGATAAGTTTTGTGCGGTTCCGGCGGGTAAGTAGTAGGGCGAGAGGTAGCGCGCTGCGTTTGGGCGCTCGCGAGAGCATTTTCCATTCCGGCCTTAGGGCGAAGGACCCTGTATTTTCGTGGCTATAGGCGACAGCAGATTCCTCGCTGCGCTCGGAATGACAATTTGATTTGCTCGGAATGACAATTTGTTTGAGGTGTTCGTCAGAAGTGATCTTTTAGTCCTGCGAAAGTCTCGACTACCAGCAACCTCGTCGGTGGTTCAGCCTGGGCTACTTCTTCGTGCTCGAGAATCCACGTCTGGCCGTGGGGAACGAAGACTGCGTTCAGTCCGGCTGCCAAGGCGGGATTAATGTCGGACTTTGGGCTGTTTCCTACCATCCAGGTGGAATCGCTGGAGAGATCGTACTTGGATACGATCGTGCGATACGTGGAGATATCTTTCTCAGCGACAATTTCCACCGCCGCAAAATAATCCTTCAAGCCTGAGCGCTCGACTTTGCCGGACTGCTCCGTGATCGCGCCTTTGGTCAGGAGCATCAGATGATGGCGTTCGGACAGATACTGAAGCGTTTCGGGCACGCCGCGCAGAATCTCGACCGGGTGTTCGGCGATGGTGTGGGCGAATCCGCTGATGGTCTCGTGCAGAGCCGGAGTAAGCGGCTCGACTGCCAGGCGTTCGAAAGTTCGTACGAGCGCGTGACTGAAGCTATGTAGGCCGTACCCATGAGTGACGATGCACTCGCGCTCGACGTCGTTTAAAACTCCGCGCACTTGTTCCGGCGAATATTCATGATGGTTGAGGAACGAAATAAAATTCGCGATGGCGCGTTCGAAGTAAATGTTATTTTCCCAAAGCGTGTCGTCGGCATCGATGAGCAGCGTCTGGGAGCCATTCGAATTAGAACTCTGGGTCATAACGTCACGGCGATGTTAGTGTTTGATTCGCGGGAAGTAAAACGATTTAAGTGCAGAATGCTCTGTTAGAATACAGCATTCATGTTCAAGAAACTGGGGCCCTGGTTTGCACTGTTGGTTGTTTGCTTTATCCTTCCCATTACTATTTCAGCACAAAAAGAGAATAAGCCAATGACGGGGTCGGCTGCCAAAGGTGCAGAGTCGGCTGGGATGCAGGTGGTTCCTGACCTGGACCAGCGGCTCGCAAAGTTTCGCCGCGTGGAGATGCCATTTCATTCCTCCGGCTTGACCGCGCGCGAGGTGAAGCTGGTAGAGAAACTGGTGGACGCTTCACGTTATCTCGAGGAGATCTATTGGCGCCAGATTGATCCTGATGGATTGACGCTTTACGAGTCGTTAGCGACCAGCAAAAATCCAAAGGATGAAGCGCTGCGGCGCTACCTCTGGATCAACGCCTCACGCTTTGATCTCCTCGACGATAACAAGCCTTTTGTCAGCACAGCTCCCATGGCGCCGGGCCGAGGATTTTATCCGCAAAACCTGACTCGCGAACAAGTCGAGCAGTATGTGAAAGCGCACCCGGAAAAGAAGAATGAGATTTACGGTTCGTTTACTGTCGTGCGCTGGCACGGCGATAAGCTTGAAGGGCTTCCATACCACATTGCGTACCTTTCATTCCTTGAGCCTGCGGCGAAAGACCTGCGGGAAGCTGCGGCTTTAAGCGATGACCAGGCTTTCGCAAATTTCCTGCGACTGCGGGCCGATGCGCTGCTTACCGACGATTATTTCAAGAGTAACCTGGCGTGGCTCGATTTGAAGAATCCGAAGTTCGACGTGATTTTTGCGCCGGACGAGACTTACGACGACGGTCTACTTGGCGTCAAAGCGACCTATGGCGCGGCGGTGATGATTCGAAATAGTGACGAGAGCCGCAAGCTTGAAATGTTCCAGAAGTATGTTGCGGATATTCAGGATGCTCTGCCGCTCGCGCTGGAGGATCGGCCTTCCAAGCACGGCCTGGAGACTCCGATGGAAGTGATGGACGCGCCGTTTCGCGCGGGCGATCTGAACCATGGGTATCAAGCCGTCGCCGATAATCTGCCGAATGATCCGCGGGTGCACGAGCAGAAGGGGAGCAAGAAACTGTTCTTCAAGAACTTCATGGATGCGCGGGTGAATTACGTAGTTCTGCCGGTTGCGCAACATGTGATGTTGCGGGCCCAGGCGGACAAAGCGTCGGGCGAGGGTTATCTTCTGGCAACGATTATGCACGAGATGTCTCACGGCCTGGGGCCAGCGTTCGCGCGGACTTCAGCAGGCAAGGTCGACATCCGCGAGGCCATTGGTCCAGCCTACAGTGCCTTGGAAGAAGCCAAAGCGGACGTGGTGGGAATGTTTGGGTTGCAGTGGTTAGTCGACCACGACGTGCTGCCCAAGAACAAGCTGGAAGAATATTACGCGTCGTACGTGGCGGGAATTTTTCGCACAGTGCGCTTTGGCGTTGCCGAGGCTCATGGCCAAGCCGAAATGATGGAGTTTAATTACCTCTCTGAGCGTGGGGCGATCACGCGTCAGTCCTCTGGCCGGTACGCGATCGATTATCAGCGCATGCCAGCAGACATCAAGGATCTGGCGAAAGAGTTGTTGGAGATTGAAGCGACCGGCGACAGGGCGCGGGGCGAAAACTGGTTTAAGAGATATGGGACCATGCCGCCGGAACTGCAGGCTTCCTTGAAGTCCGCGGCAGGCGTGCCGGTGGATGTTGATCCGGTGTTTTCATTTAAAGAAAGCTTTTAGCTTCTGGCGTCTGGCTTGAACGATCACGGCGAGTTCTTGGTAGAAATTCCCTGAAACGGTGAGGGTTGCACGGGTGTTGGGGGATTCCTCACTTCGTTCGGAATGACAAATGAATACTGTCGGTATCTTCGCTTCGTTCGCGATGACAGAATAAGATTTTGGAGATGACATGCCGGAAAAAGGGTGGCCCCGGATTGCCGTGGTCGGCGCGGGCGCTGTGGGATGTTATTTCGGAGGAATGCTGGCGCGCGCGGGCGCCCCGGTCACTCTTATCGGCCGTGCGCAACGTGTCGAAGCAATCAATCGCGATGGCCTTTTCATCGACAGTATTCATTTCAAAGAGCGCATTTCCGTTTCTGCGTCTACGGAATTAGCAGCCGTGCGCGACGCGCAGTTAGTTCTCTTCTCGGTGAAGACGGTGGATACGGAAGACACGGCGAAATTGCTGGCTCCCTATCTCGCACCGGAAACGAACGTGGTTTCTCTTCAAAACGGCGTAGACAATGCCGAGCGAATGGATTTCGCAGCCGGCATCCAGGCGATTTCTGCGGTGGTTTATATTGCCGCCGAGATGAGCGCAGCGGGGCAGGTCAAGCACTCGGGACGCGGCGATCTAGTGATTGGAAATCCAGTCTCGAATCAGGGTGCGAGCGAATCGGAGCTTGCGGAGATCGCAGAGACGTTCAAGCGGGCCGGCGTCCCTTGCCGGATTTCGCAAAACATCACACTCGAACTGTGGACAAAGCTCATCATGAATTGCGCCTACAACGCGCTATCGGCGCTCTCGCGTGCTAGATACGGACATCTTGTCGCCGATGCCGGCTCGCTTGAAGTGATGAAGCAAGTGGTAGCCGAGGGAGTGGCGGTGGGCAACGCGGCTGGAGTTCGCCTGGCGGCGGATAAGCTGATCGCGGCGGTCGTGGAACTCGGCCGTGTGGTACCGGAAGCGCTTTCTTCCACCGCGCAGGATATTGCCCGCGGAAAATCCACCGAAATTGATTCTTTGAACGGCTTTCTGGTGCAGAGAGGTGCGGAAACGGGCGTGCCCACGCCCGTCAATCAGACGCTCTATAGTTTGGTAAAGCTGCTGGAACGGGCGCCGTCGGCGAGATAGAAGGTAATCTTTCGCCCCGTTGGGGCTAGTCTGGTTCGAACTTTCCCCACGGCTTGCGAGGTTGCGGAAAAATGCGATTTACAGTCGCACCATCGAGCCCCAGCGGCTGAAGCCGAACCCATTTTTCATCGAGTTACGGTATGCCTGAAGGCATACCCTGATACGAATCGACGGTTTTCCGCGGGCTCTTGCCCTCCGTCAAATCATGGAAGGCGAAGCGCGCGTGTTCGTGGGCTGCATTCTTACGCCGCTCCGTGGCTAGCACCGTGCTGCGTATACGAGTAATGCGAGAACAAGCGGTTAAAGACTGCGCGCGCCTACATTCGTTTAGTCAGGATGGGCGTCCACTGCGATATATTGTGAAGGCTTTCGTGCGACCGATTCAGAGAACCATATATCACGCTGGCGTCTTAACTTCCGATGACTTCACCACTCGCTGAAAAGCTCCGGGACGCGGTTTCGCAGGCGCGTTGGAATGAGGCTGTAGCTCTGCTGCAGACTTCCGATGTGGTGCACGCGGCCGACGCGTTGGGTAATCTTCCCTTCGAGCAGCAACAGTCGCTTTTCCGCCATTTGCCTTTGGATCTCGCCGCCGATGTGGTCGCTCAATTTCCCTACTATCACCAATACGTGTTGTTGCACTCGCTGCCGATGGGAGAAATGCGCGCCCTCGTTGACCGGATCGATCCCGACGACCGGATGCGCTTGTTCGATGAACTTCCAGAAGAAGCCTGGCAGCGGATGATGGATGAACTTTCGGGCGCACTGCCGGCGGAGCCTCAACGCGAACGCGAAGCCGCACGCGAGCCGGAACCGCAACCGGCGCAGCTTCCGCAGCCTGGGGAGATCATCATCGAAGGGCGGAAGATTGAGAAGTCTTACACGCAACCAGACGGAAGAGAAATTCAGATCATCGCTCCCATGGACTTGGCGGTCGAGTCGGGCATCATTTGTGCGCTGCTTGGGCCTTCGGGATCTGGAAAATCTACGCTGCTGAGAATTCTGTCGGGATTGACTGCGCCCACGAGTGGCACGGTACTTGTACACGGGGAGCCGCTGAGTGGTTGCACTCCGAACATTGGCATGGTGTTCCAGAGTTTTGCGTTATTCCCATGGTTGACAGTGATGGGGAATGTGGAGGCTCCGCTCGCGGCACGAGGGATCGAGCACGCGGAGCGGCATCGGCGGGCATTGCAAGCTCTGTCCACGGTGGGACTCAAAGGCTTTGAAAACGCTTATCCCAAGGAACTTTCGGGGGGCATGAAACAGCGAGTCGGATTTGCGCGCGCCCTTGTTGTAGAACCCGAAGTGCTGTTTATGGACGAGCCGTTCTCCGCGCTGGATGTGCTTACGGCCGAGAGCCTTCGCCGCGAGTTGATGGAGTTGTGGATGAAGGATCAGATGCCCACGAAGAGCATTTTCCTGGTCACGCATAATATTGAAGAAGCGGTGCTGCTAGCGGATCGAGTCGTGGTTCTCGGGACGCATCCGGCAAAGATTCGCGCGGATTTCCGCATTTCTCTGCCTCAGCCGCGCGATCGTAAGACGGCGGAGTTTCTTATCTACGTTGATTACATCTACAAGGTGATGACACAACCCGAACTGGAAGTCGGGCCGGTCACAAAGTTGCCTGTCGTCCGCAAGCCTTCGTTTCAGGTGCTGCCTCATGCAACTGCCGGCGGGATGGCCGGGTTGCTTGAGTTCTTAAACGATCGCGGCGGACGGGAGGACATGTATCATCTCGCGGAAGAGTTGTTGATGGAAGTGGATGATCTGTTTCCTATCGTGGATGAGGCTGTGCTGCTGGGCTTCGCCGACTCGACTCAAGGAGACGTGCAAATCACGCCCGCGGGCAAGGAATTTGCGGACGCAGATATCGGCACGCGAAAAAAATTATTTCGCGATGCTGTTCTCAGTCACGTCACGCTGATTCAGCAAATTCGAAACGCGCTGGAGCGGAAGTCAGACCGGGCGGTCCCAATGGAGTTTTTCCGCGACGTCCTGGACCAGCACTTTTCCCAGGAAGACGTTGGACTCCAGCTCGACACCGCCTTGAATTGGGGTCGATACGCGGAGATTTTCACTTACGATTCGCAGACGGATCGATTGCTGCTGCATGAAGGCACGGGTATTGCGAATTCTGCGGAAGCGGCTCCGCTGCATTGATGGCGACCGGCGCCGGCGATCAGTTGGTGGGGGCAAACACCGGGATCCCTCGCTTCGCTCGGGATGACAATTCTAAGTTGGGATGATGTTAAGCGGCGAAATCGACTCTTGAAGCTTGCGGAATAATTCCTGCCTTGTGGCCCATGTCGAGGAGACGGCGCACGGCTTCCCTTCCCTCGGGGCCGTAGTCGAGAGTGCGCTCGTTGACGTACATGCCGACAAACTTGTCGGCGAGCTGGGAGTCGAGGTCTCGGGCAAACTGCATGGCGTACGCGAGTGCCTCTTCACGATGATCAAGCGCGTACTGAATGCTCTCGCGCAACGCGTTGCCCACGCTGGACATCAACTCGGGGCCGAGACTGCGACGGATGGCATTGCCTCCCAGCGGCAACGGCAAACCCGTGACTTTCTGCCACCACTTGCCGAGATCCACGATGCGATGCAGTCCGGACTTGTCGTAGGTCAACTGGCCTTCGTGAATGATCAGGCCAGCCTCCTGCCTGCCGTCCAACACCTGGGGAATGATCTGATCGAAAGGGACGACATCAGTTTCGATCCCTGGGGCAAAGAGTTTTAGCACCAGATAAGCAGTGGTCAATACTCCCGGAACTGCGATGCGTTTGTGTTTGATATCGCTGATCGAGTAGGCGCGCGGGGCCACGATCATGGGGCCGTATCCGTCTCCCACGCTGCCGCCGGTAGGGAGCAAGGAGTAGTGATCCTGAATGTAGGGATAGGCGTGAAAAGAAATCGCGGTCACGTCGTAGACGCCTTCCATGGCTTTGCGGTTCAGGGTTTCGATGTCCGAAAGAGTGTGGGTAAAACGCAGGCCGGGGACGCGAACCTTGTTCGTGGCCAGTCCATAAAACATGAAAGCATCATCGGAGTCAGGGCTGTGAGCGACAGTGATTTCGCGCTTGCCTTCGGTGATGGGTGTTGGCGAATGTTCGGAAGTGGCGGCGATAGGAGTCATGATTGAACCTTATGGAAACGCTGCCAACCGCTGGCCAACGCGGAGGCGGACATAATCTTGATGACTTCGGCGAAGACAAACCAGTAGAGACCGAAGCGAATTGCAAGGGCAATAGAATGCGTAAGGACGGCCAGCCAGGACAGTCCGCACACAAACAGGAAAATCTCGGCTAGAACGCAAGCGATGGCGGCGCGGACGAAACTCTTTTCTTCGTTCTTCGCTTCGAAAACCCAGCCAGCGATGCCGGCAACGAAAGGATAGGCCAGCAGGAAGCCGCCGGTGGGTCCGAGCAACTGAGCCACTCCACCAGGTCCCATGGGATTAAATACTGGCATGCCGATGAGGCCTTCCGCGAGGTAAAGAACGAGTGCGGCGAAGGCGCGACGGGGGCCCAGGGCAAGCCCTACGAGCAGCACACCGAAATTTTGCAGCGTTAAGGGCACAGGCGTGAAGGGCAAGGGCAGCGTGATGCGGGCGCACAGAGCCACAAACAGGCTGGCGCCAATCACAATTGCTACTTGGCTTGCGGCATCGAGAACACGATCTTGAGTTCCGAGGATCCCGGTAACTGGCTTGTTCATGTTTGCGATCTCCGTTCGGAGGAGACGTAGCTAGCTACGTTTCTACAGCTTACACATCCTAAAGGCTGTCCACTTCGCGATGGACGCCGCTTTTTCTCAATTCAGCCGTGACCTTCAGGTGGCGGCGCACACGAAGATAGGCTGCTATGCCCGCCCACAATACGGCCCCGCCGCTGCAGGCGAGAATCAGAAATAACCATATCATCCGCACAATGCACTAGGATATCAAAACGACAGGGCGCGTGCCGGTCGTGATGATGTTCGTTGACGGGAACACGAACTTCTTTCGCGACCTCAAACTCCGACCGGGAATGGCTTGGTATGAGTCTCCGCGCTGAGCGAGATGCCCGCGAATCGGCCCTGCAGTAGCGACATCAGTCCTGTATACCAATAGCCCACGACGAACAAAATCAGGAATGGCACCGTGATGTAGTTTTCGTTGTCTATTGCGTAGTACACCGTGATGGCGAAGTAACAACCAATTAGCAGCTCTACCCACGGAACCCAGCCCAGACCGCGACGATAGTTGTTGGCGCGCACCTTGTCCTTCTTGGACTCGACGTGATATTTCGGAGTGCGCGCGAAGTCGGACTTCTTCCCAATCAGCGCTTCCAGCACGGCGCGCGTGTTGGTGACGGTGAGGCCGATGCCGAGGGCCATTAGAAAGGGGAGATAAAGCAGGGCGCGATACCATTTGCCGGGAAATAACTCGCGCTGCGAGACCAGATAAAAGCTCGATATCGAAAATGTCGACGCCATAAACAGCGGCAAATCAATGTAGAGCATTTGAAACCAGCCCTGATAGAAGCGAATGATCATGGCCGGCAGCAGGAGCACTGACAGTACAATCATCAACGGATAGCTGAGATTTGCGGTCAGGTGATACCAAGCCTCAAGCTTTACGTGGAACCGCTGATCACTCTTAAGCACCTGGGGCAAAATCTTCTTGCTGGTCTGGATCAATCCCTTGGCCCAGCGCGCTTGCTGGGTTTTGAAGGCGGTCATCTCAACCGGCAATTCGGCCGGGCACTCCACATCCTGCAGATAAATAAAGTTCCAACCCTTCAGTTGGGCTCTGTATGAAAGATCGGTGTCTTCCGTCAGGGTGTCGTGCTGCCAGCCACCAGCGTCGTCTATCGCACACCGCCGCCACACTCCGGCCGTTCCGTTGAAGTTGAAAAAGACTTTGCTGCGAGCGCGACCGGAGTGTTCGAGCACGAAATGCCCGTCGAGCAAAATGGCCTCAACCTCGGTCAGGAACGAATAGTTGCGATTGATGTGGGTCCAGCGGGTTTGGACCATCGCGACTTTGGGTTCGGTGAAGTGGTGAATGGTGCGCATCAGGAAATCTTCCGGAGGGACGAAGTCGGCGTCGAAGATCGCGACGAACTCGCCTTTCGCTGTCTTCAAACCCTCCGCCAGCGCGCCTGCTTTGAAACCCTCGCGATTCGAACGATGATGGTAGGTCACCGGAAATCCCCGCGCGGCATAGTGATTAACCAGCCCTCTTGCCACGGCGACGGTTTCATCGGTCGAGTCGTCGAGCACCTGGATGTCGAGTTTGTCGAGCGGATAATTCAAGCGGCAAACGGCGTCCAGAAGCCGCTCGACCACGAATTGTTCGTTGAATATAGGGAGTTGAACGGTGACTCGGGGCAGTTCGGAAAAATGCGCGGCCGGTTCGGTGGTGCGATTCTTCTTGTGCTTGTAATAGAGATAAACCAGGACGTAGCGATGTGCGCCATACGAAGCCAGCAGGATCAGCACGATGAAATAAGGAATCAACAATGCCGTATCAAAAGCGTTAGGGTGATACAGGCCCTGAAAAGTCTTATCGAGAAAATGCTGCCGGATGTATTGCCCTATTCCCTTCGGAGCAACGAACGCGGCTAGCAGTTGGCAGGGAGAGAACATGCGGTTGTGGATGAGGCTTCTCAGTGACTCAAAGCGAGTCTATCTGAAACGTTCATTCTACCTGATCGAGGGCTCTCGAATCGGAAGTGGGTAGACAGGGGGAACCCTCCTGGGTAACTTGAGTTCGATTCGGTCCTGCACAAGTTGCTTGACGGGGTCTGATCGAAGCGGCCTCATTTCAGTTCAGGAAAGTACGTCCGGTAGAGCGTGTCTCTTTGCACCGGCTTGAAACCAGCGTCACGGATGATTCGCCGTAGCTCTTCTTCGGTGGTGCAGTTGGTGACACCCGCAGCTCGCACGACGTTCTCTTCCAGCATCACCGAGCCTACGTCGTTGCCACCGAACTGCAGGCCGAGTTGGCAGACTTTCAGCCCTTGGGTCACCCAACTGGATTGCACGTTCAGGAAATTCGAGAGGTAGAGCCGCGAGATCGCCAGCACTTTCAAATATTCAACTGCCGTAGCTTCGTCCCAATGACGACCGCCCAGCGCCGTATTCTGCGGCTGAAAGCTCCAGGGAATAAATGCGGTGAAGCCGCCGGTTTCTTCCTGCAGTTCGTAGAGCCGTTGGAAATGATTTACGCGGTTCTCGTAGTTCTCGCCTACGCCGAACATCATGGTCGCGGTCGTTCGCATCCCCAACTGGTGCGCGGTGCGATGCACGTTGAGCCAGTCTTCCGTCAAGCACTTCAGGCGCGCGATCTTATAACGGACTTCGTCGTCGAGAATCTCCGCACCACCGCCGGGAATCGAATCCAACCCTGCGTCCCTGAGCCGTGCAATCGTGTCGCGGATGCTCAGTTCGCTGTATTCAGCGATCGCGATAATCTCGGAAGCCGAGTAGCAGTGCAGATGAATTTTCGGGAAGCGCTGCTTGATGCCGCGCAACATCTGCTCATGCCAGTCAATTTTCAGGTCGGGATGCAGACCACCCTGCATCAACACTCCAGTTCCGCCGAGCTCGACAGTCTCACGAATCTTTTCGTAAATGGTTTCGAAATCGAGGATATATCCCTCTTTTGCTTTGGGCCCTTTCAACGGGCGATAGAAGGCGCAGAAGGTGCAGTATTCAGTGCAGTAGTTGGTGTAATTAATGTTGCGATCAATGATGTAGGTGGCCACGCCTTCGGGATGCAGCTTGCGACGCAAGGAATTGGCTTCCATGCCGATGCCGATCAAATCATCGGAATGAAACAGATCGAGAGCTTGCTGCCTGGTCAGGGACATGGGATCAGATGCGACTATCACAATTCTAGCGGAGGCGCAGCAGTTGCTCCAAATTTAACCCAGCATCGAGCAGCGCCCCAATGTCTGCTTCAGTTCTTTCTGTAGCGAAGATATTGGATCAGCGTAACAATTCCTCCCAAGACTGCTAGGCCGATCAGTATGGCCAGCGCCTCTTTGTTGTACCGGGCAAAGAAGCGCACGATGTGATTGCCATAGCGCACTCCGAGGTAAGCAACTATCGAATAGCGAACTCCACGGCCGAGCACGAGGGCAGCCAAGAATTTCTTTCGTGAATACTGCATTGCCCCGGCGGCAAGCAGGAAAGGGAAAAAAGGAAATGGCGGAGGCAATATGGCCGGAATCGCAATCCCGCCGAATCCCCATTTTTCGAATCTCTTGTAGACTTTTGCGGCTCGTCTTTTCGAGAGCCTGCGCTCCATCGTTTCTTTGCCGCCCTTTCGAGCCAAAGCGTAAGTGATGTAACCGCCCAGCACTGCGCCAACGGTTGCCATAAGCGCGTAGTAGGGCCAGGGTTCACGGTGACGAGCGGACAGCCAGATGGTCAGCACGTCCATGCTGCCGGTCAGCGGGATGACGGAGTTGTCTGCGATACCCAATATAACCAGACCCACTCCGCCGAGCCGCCGGAGTCGAACCCAAGTGGAAACCGCGAGCAACAACTGGAGGTGAGGCAGCATTCGATTGTGGTGAGATGTAGTTTACAGTGCAGAGTTGCGAGACAGGGAAATAAGACTAAGTCACTGCTGCCTTCGCCGCATCCAGAAAGAACAACGGAGGTGCTGTTGCGAGAGCTCCGCACTCCTGGGCATATTTGAAGAAGAGCTCCATGCCATGAAGGCAAGCTGGGTCGAGGAAGTAATGAATGTTCTCGGTCAGATAGCTTTGAACGTTTTCCTGGCTCAAGCCTAAGCGTGGCCCCCACTCGCTGGCTATGCAATCGAGACTCTGGGGCAGCAAACCGTGGTCGCGTGATTCCTGAAAAACTGTGGCAAGATCCAAATCGCGAGGCGCGTCCTTCAAGGCTGCCTGTCGCACCGCCCAGAAGGCAAAGACAAACGGCTTGCCCGTCAGGCGTATCCACTCCTCGGCGAGATCGTAGGTGATGTAGCGCGAGCGATTGATCCGCAAAGCTGGATCTCCAATCACCAGGCCGGCGTCGTGCGTCTGCAGCATTTGTTCGATGTCTGGGGGCATTGCGACAAATGTTCTGCCGCCTCCCCACCATTTCTCAAACAGAACTTTGGTTAGTGCGACCGAAGTCATGGACGAGGTATCCAGCGCGACGCGCTGAATCTTTTCCAGCGGAACTTTGCTGACTAGCAGGATGGAACGAACTGCGCGGCGTGAGGCGATGGCTACGCCTGGAAGAATTGCGAGCTCGGGAATGCTGGCGTAAGCCGCGGCGGGAATGATGCCGATATCCGCAGAGCCTAAGCGTAAATTTGTGGCGCACTGCGAGGGCAAGGTGTAGGAAATATCGAAATCCGCGTGAGCTTGTCCGTGTTCGAAATCCCACATCAGAGGCGCAGTATTAAGGTAGGAGATGGCGGAAATCCGAAGGCGTTTCATCAGGGAACTAACCAATTCTAACAAATTCAATGTTCATCTTACCTTGACACTGGTTTGCCGGCGTGTATAGATGCCCGTGAGACTCCTGGAGGGTGCAGTGTCGGACGCGGCCGTTTCGGTTTGCAAGACCAGCGAAACGTCAATGCAGTGGCTGGCTTTGGCTCTTACGCCCGGATTAGGGCCTACGAAAGCGCGCCGAGTGATTGAGTTTTTCGGTGGCGTACAAGCGCTCTTCCGGGCTTCGCTAACCGAACTGGAAGCAGCTGGCCTGCGCGCAGTTTCCGCGCAATCGCTTGGCACCGGCCGTTCCATGGAGTTGGCGCAGGACGAACTGGGAAAGGCCGCCGCTGCCGGTGCGCAAATCGTCTCTTTAGACGACCCCAGATACCCGGCGCAGCTGAAACAAATTTATGATCCGCCGCTGATTCTCTATGTGCGTGGCAGTGACACGGTGATTTCGCAGCCAGGAATCGCACTGGTCGGCACGCGTCATCCGACGCCCTATGGATTAGCTATGGCGGAGAGGCTGGCGTGTGACCTGGCGGCGCGTGGTCTGGTGATTTTCAGCGGTATGGCACGGGGCATCGATACGGCCGGGCATCGCGGCGCGATTGCGACAAAGGGTAAAACCGTAGCCGTGTGGGGTACGGGCGTCGATGAGGCATATCCGAAGGAGAATAAGAAGCTGGCGGAACAAATTCTGGCGCTGGGCGGCGCCGTCATCTCTGAATTCCCCATAGGTACATTTCCCGCGCCACAGAACTTTCCAATCCGTAACCGCATTATCAGTGGGATCTCGCTGGGAGTACTAGTGGTGGAGGCCGCCGAGTATAGCGGTACGCGCATTACCGCCCGCTGTGCGTTGGAGCAGAATCGCGAAGTTTTCGCGGTGCCGGGCAACGTCACCAACAAAGGCTCGTGGACCCCGAACACGCTGATCAAACAAGGCGCGAAGCTGGTAGCGACGTGGGAGGACGTCTGGGAGGAACTCCCGACGGACGTGCGACTTACGCTCCAGCCCGAGGGCGGCCATGAATCGCAGACGGAGCAAACCGCATCTCTATTCGGGGAAACGGAGCTGTTACCGCACGAAAAGAAGATTTTCGCGCTCCTCAAGGCCGACGAAGCCACGCACATTGATGAAATTGTCGAACGGCTGGAGCCGGCGTTGTCCTCTTCCGAGATATTCGCAGCGCTGTTCGAGCTGGAACTCGCGGGGAAGGTGAAGCAGCTACCGGGCAAGAATTTCGTGAAGGCTTTCTAGCTCGTAACTTGTTGATTTCTTCTAGTTCGTGCTAGCTTCACAAAAAGCATATGAATCGACTGAGGACACATTGACTAAAGGTTTAGTGATCGTCGAGTCGCCTGCCAAGGCGAAGACCATCCAGAAATATCTGGGCAAGGGCTTCACCGTGGAGGCTTCGCTCGGACATGTGAAGGATCTGCCGAAGAGCACTCTCGGGGTCGATGTCGAGAATGATTTCGACACGGAATACGTCGTCATTCCCGGCAAAGAGAAAGTGGTCGCCCGGCTGAAGAAGCTCGCGCTGGGGATGGATACGATCTACCTCGCGCCCGATCCGGACCGTGAAGGCGAAGCCATCGCGGCGCACCTGGCGGAAGAACTGAGCGACGACCCCAAAGGCAAAAAGAAAAAGAAGAAAACCAAGAAGGGTGCTGAACCCGAGCCTGAGCGAATACGCCGCGTTACTTTTAATGAAATCACGCAGCGCGCTGTTCGCGAAGCTTTCGAGCACCCGCGAGACATTGACCAAAATCTCGTGGATGCGCAGCAGGCCCGCCGCGTTCTTGACCGCCTTGTAGGCTATCAGGTTTCACCCTTGCTCTGGGACAAGGTTCGGCGAGGTCTGTCCGCCGGGCGCGTGCAAACGGTTGCGTTGCGCCTTATCGTCGAGCGCGAACGCGAAATCAAGGCGTTTGAAAAGAAAGAATACTGGACAATCGACGCCAATCTCGCAGGCCCGAAACCGCCGGCATTTGACGCGCGTTTTCTTGGCAAGGGCGAAGAGAAGATCGAAGTCACTAACGGTGAAGACGCGGAGAAGATTCGTGCGGCACTGGAAAAAGCTGACTGGGTCGTCCGCACCGTCGACCGCAAAGAGCGCCGCCGCAATGCGACTCCACCGTTCACCACCAGCAAACTGCAGCAGGATTCTTCCCGCAAGCTCCGCTTCAGCGTGAAGCGCACCATGATGATCGCGCAGCGGCTCTACGAAGGTGTGGAGTTGGGCGAGGAAGGCCTGGTTGGCCTCATTACTTATATGCGTACGGATTCGGTGCGGGTTTCGAATGAAGCGCTCAGCGAAGTCCGCGAATACATCAAGTCGCAGTACGGCGATCAATATCTTCCTGAAGCGCCCAACGTTTATAAAGAGAAGAAAGCTGCCCAAGGTGCTCACGAAGCGATCCGTCCGAGTTCGGCCATGCGCCATCCCGATCAGATTAAGCAGTATTTGAAAGAAGATGAATTCAAAGTTTACAAGCTGATCTGGCAACGTTTTGTGGCTTCGCAGATTACGCCCGCAGTATTCGACCAGACCACTGTGGACATCGATGCCAAGTCAGGCGCGGATGTTTTCTGGTTCCGTGTGACCGGCTCGGTGATGAAGTTCGACGGTTTCCTCAAAGTTTACGAAGAATCCAAGGAAGGCAAGGACGAAGAAGACGAAGAACTGAAGCACAAGCTGCCAGCGCTCGATCCTGGCCAAAAACTGACGCTCAAGGCGCTGAAGCCGGAGCAACACTTCACCGAGCCTCCGCCGCGTTACAACGAAGCTTCGCTGGTGAAGGAACTGGAAGAGCGAGGCATCGGCCGACCTTCAACTTACTCAGCAATTCTGAGCACCATTCAGGAGCGGCAGTATGTGCAAAAACTCGGCGGCAAGTTTACGCCCACGGAAATCGGTCTGGTCGTAACCGATCTGCTGGTCGAAAACTTCCCTGACATCTTCGATATCCAGTACACCGCACGTCTCGAAGAAGAACTGGACGAGATCGAAGAAGGCAAGGAAACCTGGACCCACGCGCTGGGCGACTTCTACAAGAAATTCGAGAAAGATCTCCGCTACGCCTCCAAGCACATGGAGAACATCAAGCGGATGGAGAAGCCGACGGACGAGAAGTGCGAGCGCTGCGGTTCGCCGCTGGTCATCAAGTGGGGCAAGCATGGTTCGTTCTACGCGTGCAGTTCTTACGATAAAGAAGATCCCAACAGTTGTACTTTCACCAAAGAGAATCCCATCAACTTGCCCGACCTGGATTCCGCCGACGTGCAGGAAACTACCCAAGAAGAATACTGCGAGAACTGCGGCCGGGTGATGGTGCTGAAGCGCGGGCGCTTCGGCCAGTTCATGGCGTGTACAGGATATCCTGATTGCAAAACCACGCGACGTCTTGATCAGGGCAAAAAAGTTCCAGACATCCCGCTCGACGAAGTCTGCCCGAAGTGCGGACGGAATATGATGATTCGCCACGGCCGCTATGGTGAGTTCACGACGTGCAGCGGATATCCCGAGTGCAAGTACGTCAAGCAAAACTACATCGGAGTAAAGTGCCCGCTGTGCAACGAAGGCGATCTAGTCGAGAAGCGGGCGCGCAAGGGAAATACTTTTTACGGCTGTGGAAATTATCCCAAGTGCAAGTTCACTTCTGCCCACAAGCCGATTCCGGAGAAATGCCCAAGCTGTGGGAATGAGTATTTAGTCGAGAAGTTCCTGAAATCAGGCCCCGTTATTGCTTGCCCAAACAAAGAGTGTGAGTACGAACGAGCGGTGCCGGTCGAGGCCGCTGCCGTGGGGTCGAATTGAAGTCCTGGTAAAGAGGCCTCGTCGTTTCGCGGACGGACGTCTTTTCTAAGAAGCTGCACCGTTTCGCGTATGTCCGCATCTCTTGCAGTAGTAAAATGACGGGGTTCCCTGTCATCCATTCCAAATTCTCTTGGAGGTTTTTCATGGCGAAGAAGCCTACTGCTGCAGACGCTGAACTGATCCTCAAACTTTATGACTTGCGTCGCGAAGCTGAATTGCGTAAAGCCCGCAACTGGTGGCTGGTAACTTTCTGGCCCGAAAGCATCGACGATTTCACGAAAATTGCGATGGCCTTGGGTAGCCAGGAAAACAATTGGCTCCGCCAAGTCGGGGGATACTGGAGCATGGTTGCTTCGCTTACCCTCGCGGGAACAGTTAACCAGGAACTCGTCCTGGATCCCAGTTTTGGCGGCGAGATGTTTTTCATTTTTGCCAAAGTAAAGCCTTTTCTGGCGGAACTGCGCAAAAAGATGAACAACCCGCGCATGTTTGCGAACATAGAGAAGTTGATTAACAGTTCGAAGCAGGGACGCGATTGGTTGAAGTACGTGGAGGGTCAGGTGGCGTCGCGACGCGAGGCGATGGCGAAAGTGGCGAAGGCCAGCTAGCGAAAGATCATTTGGCAATTGGTTAGTCGGGTAATTGAGAAATTGCTGTTTCGGGTCGATGGATGGCTGACGTCGAGTTTTTCAAATTACCCGATTGCTAAATTGCCGCGGCAGTTCTTATCTTGGTTCGCTGGCACGGTTGTCGGAGTGAACTACCTCCAAGCCAAAGTGGTTACGGAATTCTCCTTCAAAGGAACCGAAGCCGCCATATCCGCGAGCCTCAGGTCGATCGTTTTGGCGAGTCCTGTATTGGTGAGAACCAGCACCTGCTGGCCGTC
The DNA here is from genome assembly GCA_963722725.1 of uncultured Acidobacteriota bacterium. Lineage (GTDB taxonomy): Bacteria > Acidobacteriota > Terriglobia > Terriglobales > Acidobacteriaceae > JABDBE01. Next base: position 123,438 of record CAVROB010000014.1, on the reverse strand, counting down.
GGGATTTTCAAGCGCAACGTGCCGAAGGTCAGCGGTCGAACTCTGGGAGTCAAAGCGGCGAGCTCCCCGGCGGACGACACGCGAGTAGTGGGCGAAAGCCCAGTATTGTCCGCTACGAGTGATTTCTCGGCTTTGTGAATTGATGGTTACCACACCGCCGCAGGGAAACGGGCCGACATTGGGCTGCCCATGCTCATCGAGAGCCAGATTCCATGCGGTGATAGAGCGACACCAGTTGCGCAGAACCGTGCTGTAGGTTCCCGCCCATTTACACCAATCCGTCAGATAATCCGGATTCGTGTAGTCCGGGCCGCCCTCCGTCCAGTGCATTTCTACTTGCGGGTAGGCGTCGTGGACCTTACTCATCATGTCAGGAGTGCCGTAGTAGCCGTGCCAGGCAACCGCGTTGACGTATTTGCGAAGCTTGTCGTCCTCTAGTGAGTCCAGTACGCGTCCCCACAGATTGTAGTTATGATCCAAGATCCAGATCTTGGTTTGTTGCCCGCTGCTTTCCAGGAGTGGACCTAAATGGTCGCGCACGAATTCAATTTCGTACTCCTGGCCCCAAAGGCAGGCGGGCATTCTGCCGTCCTGATCAGTATCCACTTCGTTCTGCGATGTTAGCGCCTGTATGCGCACACCTTCAGCGGCATACGCTTGCAGAAACTTCAGGTAATATTTCGCGTAAACCGGGAAGTAGTGATTGCGCATGGATCCGCCCAGCATGGAATTGTTGAACTTCATCCATGCGGGTGGGCTCCAGGGAGTCGAAAAGAGAAACAAATCTGGATTCACCTGCCGGGCCTGGCGCAGCATCGGAAGAATGTATTCGCGATCATGATCGATGGAGAATCGCGTTAGCTCCGGATCTGCCTCGCCGTCGTCGTAGCTGTAAACCTTGGTCGAGTAATCGCTCGATCCTACGCAGACACGTCCTGTGCTCAGCCCCATTTCTGAGGGATGAAACAACTCATGGAAGAGTTTCTCTCGCGCTGGAGAGGCAAGTTGATCGAACATATAGCAGGTGGCATCGGTGAAGGCGCCACCAAATCCCAAAATCTCCTGGAACTTTATGGTGGGATTCAGCTGGAGCTGATCGTTTGCAGGTGTGCCCGCCGCAGAACGCCACGTCGCTCGCGGAGCGACGGCAAAACGTTCATCGCCGGATGTAACCCAAATGGAAATCTCCGGGCTATTCAACATCTCGCTGGCTGAGGGAGGCTTTGCTTCTTCGGCGGACGCTGGCGGGACGACATCAGGAACGGCCGCTGCGGCCAATCCCAGAGCAGACATTTCGAGAAAATTTCTTCGCGAGATCTGGTTCATAAGGGCTTCCTAAGCCGGTTGCGGTCGTGGTGGCGTCGCTGCGTCACTCTTAGGCCTCTTCGAATCACGAAAACCTGGCTTACTAGACGGGCACCTCTACGAAATATATTCCCGGATGTATTCATCCTTCGAATGGGCTAACTCGTGCGCATCGCCATCGAAAATCACTTTGCCGTCACGGAGGATGAGAAATGCCATGGGCACTTCGCTGCGTGTTCCCGGCGGTAGCGGCCGCATTTCATTCGCCTTCCGATCGAAGTAGTGCGTTGCCATGATGAAAGCATCTTGCAGCCGATGGGTGACCAACAGGGAGCTGGTTTTGTACACGTCCCGTTGTTTCACGATTAATTGGATGATGGTTGTAGAGGTGACCGGATCAAGGCCACCTGTGGGCGAATCATAGAGTAGAACCTCTGGTTGGGTGATAATGGCGCGAGCAATCGCGACCCGCCGCCGCATACCTCCCGAGAGCTCCGCGGGAAATTTGTCCACCGTGTTTTCGAGTTCCACGAAGCTCAAGGCTTCCCGCACTCGCTTTTCAACTTCATCGTCGGAAATATCGCCCTCTTCGAGCAAGCGAAAGGCAACGTTTTCGCGCACTGTGAGCGAATCGAAAAGCGCGCTCTCCTGGAAGACAATGCCAACCTTCCGCCTGATTTCGAATAAGGCGTCTTCAGACATCTGAGTTACATCTTCGCCGAGAACGTAAATGTGTCCGCTGTCCGGTTTCAGCAAACCGAGCGCCAGCTTAAGGATCGTGCTTTTGCCAGAACCAGCGACGCCAAAAATCGCCTTGCTCTCGCCTTTGGGCAGGCAAAACGAGATCCCGTCGAGCACGGGCTTGTCTTCAAAGGCGATTGAAACGTTTTCGAAAACGATGATCTTGCCCGCAGCCTGCGGCTCGGAGGGAACACGCTCTACGATCGCTGAGGGAGGTGCAGCCATGATTCAGTGGTAACCAAAGATCGCCATCAGGAACTTGGTCGCGAAGAAATCCACCAGCAGGATAAAGACCGAAGACGCAACCACGGCCTGGGTGGTAGCTCTGCCGACACCCTGGGTTCCGCCCCGAGCCGAGATCCCGTAATAACAACCTACGGTGGAAATAATAAACCCGAAGAGCAAAGGCTTGACCAGGCCCATGAAAACGTCTTGAAAGGTCAGGGCCTGCCAGGCCGTGCTCCAATACTGATGCCAGTCCATCCCAAGCAACGCGCGGGCAACGGCGCCGCCTCCGAACAATCCCAAGAGGTCAGAAATGATGGTGAGGAAAAAAAGCATGAAGACGGTGGAGACCACGCGCGGAGTGATCAGTTTTTTCGCCGGGTCGGTGCCGAGTGCGCGCATGGCATCGATTTGCTCGGTTACGACCATCGAGCCCAGTTCACTCGCCATTCCCGATGAATTTCTCCCGGCTACCATTAGACCGGTCAACACCGGACCTAACTCTCGAACCATGCCAACCGAAACCAATTGGCCGAGCAGGGAAAGCGAGCCAAATCGTTGCAGCGTCGTAGAACTGTTCAAAGCCAAAACCGCCCCGGTGAAGAATCCGGTCAGTACGACGATGGGCAGCGATCCCACGCCGATGAGGTCGGCCTGCTGCAACATGTCGGCGAAATAGCGCGGATGGCGGAACAGGTTGGCGATGGATTGTCCAGCCAGAAGGGAGTAATCCTCCACAGTCTGGACAGTTTCTTTGGCGAATTCCGTAGGAGAGATCAGTTCCATGCGATTCAGAAATCGTGTGGCCGCGATTCTCGAACTATAGCAGAGGCGGAGGAAGCTTTCAGCTTTCAGCCGTCAGCGAATCAATGGAGGACGCCCCGGTTAGCCGATTATTCTTTAGTTTTTTTCTTGATATCGATGTTCAGGCGTTTGATTTTCTGGTTCAGAGTAGAAAGGGGGATGTGGAAACGCTCGGCAGCGTCGGTCTGGTTCCAGTTACATTTTTCCAGCATCTCGACGATGATCTGCCGCTCGCAATCTTCCATAATGTCAAACAGCGACGCGTCAGTGCGGCGCTCCAGCGCTGAAAACGCGCTTGCCCGGCCCGCAATCTGGTCGGGAAGAAGTTCAGGACCAACTTCCACGCCAGCGGAGAGCACGACGGCACGTTCGATCACGTTTTCGAGTTCGCGCACATTCCCGGGCCAGGAATATGCCAACAGCGGCCGCAATGCTTCCGGGGTGATGCGCCGCGTCGGGCGCTCATTTTCCTCGGAATATCGATTGAGGAAGAACCCCGCCAGCAGCGGAATATCCTCCTTGCGTTGGCGAAGCGGCGGCAGATCGATAGTAATGACGTTCAGCCGGTAAAAAAGATCCTCTCGAAACTTTCCTTCTCGAACCTGCTGTTTCAAATCCACATTGGTAGCGGCGATAATCCGCACATCGACTTGAAGTTCATGGATCCCGCCCAGATGCATGAACTTTTTGTCCTGGAGCACACGCAGAATCTTGCTTTGCGTGTCCAGGCTCATGGTGCCGATCTCATCGAGGAACAGCGTCCCTCGGTCGGCAATTTCAAATAAGCCTTTCTTGGAAGCCACCGCGCTGGTGAACGCGCCTTTCACGTGCCCGAACAGGATGGACTCCAGCAGATCGGGAGGCATCGAGCCGGTATTGACCGGAACGAAAGGACGCTCGCGGCGGGGCGAGTTCAGGTGGATGGCCTTGGCGATGAGTTCTTTGCCGGTTCCGCTTTCGCCTTGGAGCAGTACCGTGGAGCGGCTGGGCGCGACCTGAGCCACGAGGTCGAAAATCTTCAGCATGGGCTCGCTTTTGCCCACAATGTTTTCAAAATTGTAGCGCTGCTTGAGCGCGCGCTTTAGTTGGACGTTTTCTTCTTCCGCGCGATGGCGTGCAACCGCAGCCCGCACATCAGCCAGTAACTTTTCGTTGTCCCATGGCTTCTGGATGAAATTCGCTGCTCCCGCCTGCATTGCCTTTACCGCATTTTCCACCGTTCCGTAGGCGGTGACCATAATGATCGAGAGCCCCGGATCCTGCAGGCGGATCTCAGCTAAAAGGTCCATGCCGTTACGATCGGGCAGCGCCAGGTCGAGCAGGACCAGATCGAAGCTTCGTTCGCCTATGCGGGTCAACCCTTCTTCGCCGCTTGCGGCCGATTCCACTCCGTAGCCTTCAAGCTCCAGCAGCGTCTCCAGCGATTCGCGGATCGCAGCCTCATCGTCGATGATCAAGACTGAGCCCGCCGTCGGCAAAGATGCTTCCCCCGAGTTGTGTCGCACGATCACCGCTGCTTCAGACATTTACTGCCTTCTTAGTCAATGGGAAATCGAGATAGAACGTGGTGCCTTCGCCGGAGCGGCTCTCCACTCGAATCTTCCCGGCGTGCTCTTGAATAATTCCGTAAGTCACCGACAACCCCAGTCCCGTCCCCCGCGCCTGGCCTTCTCTCGGCGCTGTCTTGGTAGTGAAGAATGGATCGTAAATACGGTGGATGTGTTCCTGCGCAATGCCGGAACCCGTGTCCGAGACCATTACGCCGACGCTGTCGCCATTGGTCGTGGTGATGCGCAGCGTACCGCCGTTGCTCATCGCGTCTTTTGCATTCAGGAATAAGTTCAGGAATACCTGCTGCAACCGTCCCGCATTCCCGGTGATCAAAGGGATCTGCGAAGTCCGCTCGTCCTGCACTTTGATTTTTGTGACTTTGAACTGGTGCTCGAGAAGCGCGAGCGTATCCGAGATGATTTTGTTGATATCGATGGCGGTGAACTCAGTGCCGCTGGTGCGTGAAAAGTTCAGCAGATTGTTGACGATCTCGGACGCGCGGAAGGTCTGGCGCGTGATCTTTTCCAAAAGCGCGCCCTTCTGCGGATCACCCTGAACTTGCTTCGACAACATCTGTGCGTAAGAGGAAATGACCGCCAGAGGCGTATTCACCTCGTGCGCCACGCCCGCAGCCAGTAGCCCAATGGATGAGAGCTTGTCGGCTTGCGAAAGCTGCGCTTCCAACTCAACTCGCTCAGTGATGTCGTCCATGATGATCAGGCGGCCAATTACGCTGAAGTCTTTCGTGACCAGAGGCGCGATGGCGACGTTCACCACCCGGCTCTCTCCGGTCGGCGTCCCCAGGCGGAATTTGTACAGGTTGTGGATGCCAGGATTCCGTCGGACTCGATAGAACTCTTCCACAAATGCCGGTGGGAAAACATCGCCAAGAGATCGGGTCAGAGCCTGCCATCGGGGTAAGGCGTACATCACTTCCATTTGCGAGTTCCAGGACTCGATCCGGTCCGCCAAGTCGACCGCCAGCACGCCCACGTTGATCGACTCCACAATATTTTCGTTGAAGTCTTTGAGGCGCTCGTACTCTGCAACTTTCTGCTGCAGCGAAGCATACAGACGGGCGTTCTGAACGGCGATTCCCAAATAGCCCGCCAACGTCTCCAGCAACTCCACATCTTCGCTGGTCAGAAAATCCCCTTCCACAGTCTTGCCCAAGCCCAGCACAGCGATGGTGTGTTTTTGGGCGCGGCAGGGAATGTAATAGTTCAGATCAAGCTTGGCGATGGCCTGCTGCGCATTCACTGCCTCTCGCGGAACCTGGTGAGTGTTGTCGAAGAACAAATGACCAACTGCGTCCTCCGGTCGCGGCGTGCCCAGGAAGCTCAAATCCAAGCCACTCGTCTGGGTCATGCCAAACGACTTGGCAACCACGAATTGCTGAGAGGTTTCCCCGTCGGACACGAAGACGGCCATGCGGTCCACCAGCAGCGTCCGCGATAAGCGATCCACCACGGCACTCAGCATTTTGTCCAGATCGGTTTCAGAACTCAGTTCCCGGCCAAACTCGATCAGGGTTTTCCGATAATCGTAGCCCGTGCGGTAGAAGACCTGATCGATACGGCCCTGGATCCATTTCCGCACCGGATCAAACAGCAGCGCCGTCACTACAATGGCCAGCACCAGCCCGAGCGGTCCAGAACTGGGTATCTGCAGATGGACAAGCTCGGCCACGCCCGCTACGACGGCAAAATACGCGCCCGCAATCGCGCCCGCAGCCAGCGTATACACCATGCCACGTTTGAAGATCAGATCCACGTCCATCAACCGGTAGCGGAAGATGGCATAGCCAAAAGTAAGCGGCAAAATTCCCAGCGACAATACGGAGATCTTCATCGCCGCCGTGGGCAAGGTTCCGGTCAGATAGGGAACCACATAGAACAGGGTGAAGGGCGTGATGGCGAGAATCGTTCCCCGAGTTACCCACTTCAACTGTTGCCGAAGGATCGGCGTACCTGCCCGGCGGTAGTTGTACAGGAGCACTCCGGCCGCAACGACAAAGAACAGAGCCTGACAACCCATCTCCAACCGGTCCAGGTTCCAGCGCAGCAATTCACTGGCTTTGAGGAACTTGACTGCTAGAACATGCACACTCAGCAGCAAGAGGCCCGGAACATAAATCGCGTAGACAGCCCAGCGATGCCTGCGGACGAACCAATGCCGCTCCGGAAAAGTCAGAACAAAATGCAGAAACAGAGCTGCCTGCAGCAGTCCAGCGACGACGTTGCCCCAGTAAATCGTCCAGTCAAACCCGTTGAACTTACCGGTGTAGTGGAACGTATAGGAAATGAACGAAACCAGGCAAAAGATATAAAACTGGGTCGAGCCCGGCGCGGTCCAGCGCCGCAGCAATACGTAGAGCCCGATCCCTAGATAGATCAGGCCAATCAGGCGCAGCCAGTTGTATTGCGACCGCTCCGCCGGAACCGGAATCAGCACCACGTCCACCGGGACCGATTTCCGTACCAGAGAGTAGGTGGTCTTTGACCACGCTCCCACGCGGTACAGCTCACGGGTTCTGGCGGCTGTAGTATTTACCGCGTGCTGGTCGATGGCGGTAAGCTGATCCCCGACCTTGACGCCGGCGCGAGTGCCCGCTCCGCTAATCTCGACTCGATCTGCGGTAAGCCGGCCTTGATGCTCGACCCACCACACTCCGTCGTCTGGAACTTGGAATTGATTTTCAGCCTGAAAGTTGTAACCGGCGTAAACCACGGCAGCGGTGGTTAGCAAGGCCAGCAGAATGGCCGTAAATCGAATTTGAAAATCCCTGTTCATGCGCCGCACAGGCTCCGCCGCCCGCAGGGACAAAACACCTTGCTGCTTGCTCTGCACTTTCACTGCCATCAGCCTGGGCATGGGGTGGTCTCTAAGATGCCTTAATACAACAGCTTCCAATATTATAGAGGCGCGGCCATAGTGGGAGTATGCTTTTTGGAATAGTCGATGTGGGATTTTGTAACCCTATGCTTGGTAGTGTTTTAGCGTTTTCGGCAGAATTCTGACGACTGTCTGCGAATCTCCCTCAACCGCTGCACCGGTTAAGCGTCCGGAGGGTATTAGGAAATCCAGCGGAACGCCGTGACGGATGGTGCCGCGTCGCATGGCAATTCTTTGCAATGAACCTTCCGCAGATCTCGCCATAACGGCGGGCGACCTTTTACGAACGTTTCGTCCGCAGAAGCGGACTCGGTTGGTTGCACCCTGCATTCCCGGCGTTAAAGGCTATTGGCATGCGGCTAGAGCATAGGTTGCAAAAAGTTTGTGTGCCGTCCTTGGCCGTCGCATCATTTTCGCAGAATCCAACTGCAAGCCTGAACTGCGAATCTGCAACTCCTCTCGCGAATGGTCAAGATGTGAGTCATTTTCAAAAACAAATTTTTCTTCTGTCGCGCGGTTGTGTAAAGTTTTGTTTCCTCCAAAAGCCAAGCCCAGCAAAGGGTATATACTGTCGCGGGTTCGGAAAGGACATCCATGAAACTTCGACTCTCGGTTTTGATCGTTGCAATTCTGACTGCAACCAGCTCTTTCGCCGGCACTTTTAAGGTGGTCTTCTCCTTCGACTTCAAGAATGGAAGCGCTCCCAATGGAGGTCTAATCAGTGACTCCGATGGCAACTTTTACGGTACGACCCAATTCGGCGGCCCAACCTACAACCGAGGCGTTGTGTTTAAGCTGAATGCCAAGGGAGAAGAAACCGTTCTCTACAGTTTCACTGGCCAATCCGACGGCGGAATTCCCATCGGCCGCCTGATTAGCGACAGTGCCGGCAACTTCTACGGAATCACGTCGAGTGGTGGCGATGCCACCTGTAGTTGCGGCACCGTGTTCGAGCTGGAGAAAGGTGGAAAGTTGAAAGTGTTGCATGCCTTCAAGGGCGGCAAGGACGGCTCTCAGAACCAGGGGCAGGCTGAGCTTGGATTGGTGTTGGTGAACGGTGACCTCTACGGTTCTGCCAGCTTCGGCGGCGTCTCCGGTTGCGATGGCACCTTGGGCTGCGGCGTGGTCTTCAAAGTCACCCTGGCCGGCAAGGAGACGATCCTGCACAGGTTTACCGCTAAAGCCGATGGAGGTTTCCCCCAGGATTTGATCGCCGATCAAGCGGGTAACGTTTACGGCGAGACCGGCGGCAGCTACGTGGCAGGCAACGGGGGAACGATCTTCAAAATCAGCCCGGCCGGCAAGTTTTCGACGCTTTACACGTTCCCCGAAGGCGCTAAGGGCACTTCTCCCCGGTGGGGTCTGAGCCTTAACTCAAGCGGCGTATTTTACGGGGTCACTCAGTTCGGTGGCGATACCACTACCTGCGCTCTTGGCAGTTCCGGTTGTGGAATTGTCTTCTCGGTGAACGCAGCGAACAAAGAAAAAGTTCTATACACTTTCGGAATCAAGGCGACCAACGGAGAAGAGCCATCGGGCCCCGTGTTGGATGCGAACGGTAATTTCTTCGGCACGACATTCTACGGTGGAACCGACAACTCAACCTGTAGCCTTGGTTGCGGAGTCCTTTACGAAATCTCCTCCGCCGGCAAGTATTCCGTGCTGCATCGTTTTACCGGCGCAAATGACGGATGGGACCCCAGCGGAGGTCTGGCCGAAGACAGTGCCGGCGACATCTACGGCGCTACCATGGACGGCGGAAGCGGAAGTAACGGCGTAATTTACAAAATCACGCCATAACTCGGCTGAGAATGGCTGGCAGATCCCCGTCCCGAACGGGGATCTGCTATTTGCGCCGAACCATTTCTGCAGCAGGGCATGGCGTGCAGGGCATGGTGTGAGAGGGACGACACGCCTCTTAGAGTGAAAATCAAACTTGCCAGCTATAGACGCTTCGACCGTGCCATTCGTCTCAGGTAGAATCGTGATCTCCATGACTGCGACCGAAGAAGTTATCCAGCGCGAAAAACAGTTCCTGCTGCAGACCTACAACCGCTACCCGCTTGTCCTCGATCGCGGCAAGGGAGTCTTCCTCTTCGACCTCGATGGCAAGAGATATCTCGACTTCGTCGCTGGCTTGGGAGTGAATGCTCTCGGCCATGCCCATCCGCGAATCGTCAAGACCATACGCGAACAGGCGGCACGGGCCATTCATCTGTCGAATCTTTACTACAACGAATATCAGGGGCAGCTCGCGGAGAAACTCTGTGCCCTTTCCGGCTTGCAGCGCGCTTTTTTTTCGAACAGCGGCACCGAAGCCATTGAAGGCTCCATCAAACTAGCGCGCCTGGCCGGACACCGCTCCGGAGGCGCCGCCAAGAGCCAACTCATCGCCCTCGAAGGCTCCTATCACGGGCGCAGCTTCGGATCGATGTCCGTGACCGGGCAGGACAAATATCGCAAAGGGTTTGAACCCCTGCTCGAAGACGTGAAGTTTGTCCCACGCAACGACGTTGAAGCTCTGCGCGCCGCGGTGAACGACAACACCTGCGCCATTGTGCTCGAACCCATCTTCGGCGAAGGTGGAATTTATGAGTGTTCCGTCGAATTTCTGCAAGAGTGCCGAGCTGTGGCGGACCGCCATCACGCCGCGCTCATTTTCGATGAGATTCAATGCGGCCTAGGCCGCACTGGAACCATCTTCGCGTTCCAGACTTTTGGCGTCACGCCGGACATCGTCGCGATCGCTAAGCCCATTGCAGCTGGCATCCCGCTCGGAGCTTTTCTGGTGAAGGAAGACTTCGCATCGGCGATTTCTCCAGGGCAACACGGAACCACTTTCGGCGGAGGTCCGCTAGCCTGCCGGGTCGCGCTCGAGTATTTGGCCATCGTGGAAGAAGAAAACTTGCTGCAGCACGTTACCCAAGTCGGCGGATATTTGCAGCAACAACTGAAAGCTTTGACCGATCGCTATCCGGTTGCCCGCGAAGTTCGCGGCCGCGGCCTGATTCAGGGCCTACAACTGGACGTTCCCGCTCGCCCCATCGTCGAACAAGCTCTGGCTGAGGGCGTCCTCTTCAACAGCACCCAAGACTCCGTTTTGCGATTCCTTCCACCATTCCTGCTCCAGGAAAAACACGTGGACAAAGGCATGCGCGTCCTAAAGAAGCTGCTAAGAAAGCTGTGAAAGGCCTTAAGTGACGGATCTTAAAACCGAGTACACGACGCTGGCAGTCGACGATGGAACTTCGATGCGTGGCTACGTCGCGCACCCAGCCACCCCTGCATCACGCGGCGTGATTGTTTGCCAGGAAGCTTTCGGGGTGAACGCTCACATTCGCGATGTAACGGAGCGGTTTGCCCGCCTCGGATTTCTCGCCATCGCACCAGAGCTATTTCATCGCACGGCTCCGGGGTTTGAAGGCCGCTACGACGATTTTCCCTCGGTGAGGGGCCACGTGAGCGCGCTTTCTGATGATGGAATGGCGGCGGATCTGCGGGCGGCCTACGCGTGGCTCACCGCCAACAGCGGAAGTGCGGATTTTCCGGTCGCCGCCGTCGGCTTCTGCATGGGAGGTCGCGCCGCCGTCCTGACTGCACTGACCGTCCCGGTTGTCTGCGCGGTTTCGTTTTACGGCGGCGGCATCGCGGCCAATGCGAATAATCCCGGCTTGCTGAATCGCGTCGGCGAGTTGCGTGCGCCCGTACTGCTTTTCTGGGGAGGTCGCGATAAGCATCTTGGACCCGACCAGATTCGCGCTGTCACCGAGGCGTTGCGTGATGCGGGTAAGAACTATACGAATGTCGAGATCTCCGACGCAGACCACGGCTTCTTCTGCGATGCGCGTCCCAGCTATAACCCGGTGGCCGCCGCACATGCCTGGGCGCTCGTCATCGCGTTCCTTGACACCTACACATCGGCGCGTCTGACCAAGCCTGCGTAGGTCCGAAATCCTGGCGCCTTTGACCTGTCCGAGGTGCCTGGCCGGAACAGAGGTAGGGGTTTCGACCATCAGTTTTGGAATACAGTAACCCGCTAAATCAAGCATCCAACTTCAATGAGCGGGATTAGAAACGATCGGGGCCACACGAGCGAGACCAGTTTGTAACTTGCCGCGAGGCGCGCCGGTGCTCCCATTTCGGCTCGCGCAGCCGCGGAAGTGGATCACCTTTCGTGATTTGGACGGGAACTACGTGAGAGGATAACGTTAAGTTAATTCATGACCTTCCAATTCAAGTGTGGACTCATAGTCCTTGCGTTCGTCACTCTGGGTTGGGCATCGTTCTGCTTGGGACAGGCTGCGCCCGCGACTGATCCGGATCGCCCGGGGACGGCCTCAAACGCCCCGCCGACCGCTCAGCGATTGCCCGGAAGCATCAGCGGAACGGTCATGGATCAAAGCGGAGCCGTGATCGCCGGGGCTCGGGTAACACTGACCGGCGAAGATCGATCAATCAACCACGAGGCAGTGTCCGGCGCCGATGGGCAATTTTCTTTTGCCGGAATCGCTCCCGGACCTTTCCAGCTCACAATCACTTCTGCGGGATTCGCGACGCAGACATACTCCGGCGTCTTGCATTCGGGAGAAATCAATGCGCGCCCCCCCATCGTCCTGACGGTTGCCAGTAATGTCACAGAGGTGCAGGTCGGGGTCAGTCCCGTCGAGGTGGCGGAAGAGCAGATTAAGATTGAAGAAAAGCAGCGTGTGCTTGGCGTCCTTCCGAATTTCTATGTTAGCTACATTCCCAATGCGGTTCCTCTGAACTCCAAACAAAAGTTCAAGCTGGCCTTGAAGACAGTGACAGATCCCTTCACTCTTGTATTTGTCGGCGGGGCAGCGGGAGTGGAGCAAGCGCAAAATCACTTCAGGGAATACGGACAAGGCGCGCAGGGTTACGCGAAGCGCTTCGGAGCCGGTTACGGTGACACGCTGACCGGCACGTTCATTGGATCCGCCATTCTGCCCGTGCTGCTGAAACAGGATCCGCGCTATTTCTACAAGGGAACCGGCAGGATGAGCTCACGGGCTCTATACGCGATCGCGAATTCGGTGATTTGCAAGGGCGACAATCGGCGCTGGCAGCCGAATTACTCCAACATTCTGGGCAGCCTGGCTGCGGGCGGCATTTCCAATCTCTACTATCCACCTCAGGATCGTGATGGCGCAGAATTAACTTTTGAAAATGCAGCCATCGGAATTGGAGGAACCGCCGTCACCAATCTCCTTCAAGAGTTTGTCATCCGGAAGTTGACCCCGAAGCTTCCTAACCACGATCAGGCCAAGCCCTGAAGCGGAACCAGAAAGAATTCACCTTCTTGATTGGACAATCTGCTCCCGCAGTAAAAATAAGGGAGAGCCGAAACTCTCCCTACACAGAAGCGACAGAGGCGATACTGTTAGGATAGACGCCGGCAGACGAGGAAAAGTTGTCTCATCGCGATCAGAAAATTGACCTGGAAAGCGCGTCGGACGTGGGAATCAATCTGCAGCCGGAATTCTTCGTCGAGGAAAGTTGGGTCGCGCTTGGCGGTGCGCGCATGCGCTACTTGCGGGCCGGTTCGGGACCGGCCTTATTGCTGGTTCACGGACTGCTCGGATACTCGTTCTCCTGGCGTTTCGCCATTCCCGCCCTGGCGCGGCACGCGACGGTCTACGCCATCGATCTGCTCGGAACCGGCTTCTCCGATCGACCGCCGGGCCTCGACTACTCTTTCAAAGCTAGCGCTGAACGTCTTCTGCGTTTCATGGATGCGACCAACCTACCGGCATGTGATCTGCTGGGCACGTCGCACGGCGGTGCAGTATCGATGAGGGCTGCCGCAATGGCGCCAGATCGCATTCGGCGTTCGATTCTGGTCGATCCCGTCAATCCATGGTCCGCGCACGGAAAGCGGTTAACGGTTTTTCTTAGTAATCCTCTGGTCGCCCCGCTCTTTATAAGTCTCGCGCCTCGTTTACCCATGCTGCACGAGTACTATCATCATCGGATGTTCGGCGAGCGAAGGCGCATTCCCGCGGACAGTCTTGATGGCTACCGCAAACCCATGCGCACGCCAGGTTCCTGGGAATATGCATTGGCGGTAACGCGATCGTGGAATCGCGACCTAAAAGAATTGGAATCGATGCTGCCGCGCATCAAGGGCATCCCAACTCTGCTGATTTGGGGCACAGCAGACACCGCAGTGGATCCCGCTTCAGCCGAACAGTTGAAACAGCGGCTCAACAGTTGCCAACTCGTGCTGTTCGACGGAGTAGGCCATCTTCCCTACGAAGAAGTCCCCGAGGATTTCAATCGTGTCGTAACTAAATTTCTCTCAGAAGGCCCGCGATGAACATGTCCCTCAAACGAGTTGCGGTTGCGGGTCATGTGGTTGCGGGTCATGTGGTCGCGGGTCACGGGGTCGCAAATCAGAGATGAAGCCGGCCAACACTCCGCAGCTTTCCATTGTCCAGCGATTCTCTCGTTTCCTGCACCTCGATATTCCCGAGGTCTGGGTGCGTTTCTTGCTGGCAATTGTGGGCCTGGTCCTGGCCTTCGCGGCTGCTCTTTTTTCCACCGTGTCGCGAGAGTCGGGAAACCTCTGGGCAACTCTGGTGCTTGCATCCACTGCCCTCTTGCTGGCTGTGATCGTGGGCTTGACTACCGTGCCGTATCTTGCCCGCCGCGTGGCGGGCGCCGGCATCCGCGACGCTTTCGATTATGACGTTACCAAGGTCGGGATCGCGTACGTCGTTATCGTGCTGGTCATCGGGATCGCCGCGCTGAACACAGGCAACAACCTGCTTTACATCGTCGTGGCCGCGATGCTGGCTGCGATTATGGTTTCGGGCTTCGCTTCCGCTTTAGTGCTGCGTAATCTGGAGCTTGATGTTCGTCTGCCGGAACACGTGTTTGTGGGCCGCGCCACGCTGGGCAGAATCGCTTTGCGCAACCCGCGGCGATGGCTGCCGTCTTTTTCCGTGAATGTGGTGTCGGTGAAGAGAGATAGTGGCGTCAAACATTGGCAGTGGGCGCCGACGACCTTTGCGGTCCTGCCTGGACGTCCGCCGGAAAAGCAGTGGATGCGCTTTCGTGATTACAAACTGCGGCGTGTTCCGAAAATCAAAGCTCCGCCAAGTATTTTTGAAGGCGCGGCGTACTTTCCATATATTCCCGCCGGCAGCGAACTGAAAGCGGACCTCGATTTGCGCTTCGATCGTCGCGGACGCTATCAGCAGAAAACCTTCGGCCTGGCTACCCGCTTTCCTTTCGCTTTCCTGACCAAGACCCGCCACGTGCCGCTGGCCCGCGAAATCATGGTGTATCCACGAGTGGAACCTGCCGACGAATTTTTCGAAGTTCTGCCCATGATCACGGGCGAGTTCGAAACCTTTGCCCGAGGTCGTGGAGACGACTTATATCTCATCCGGGAGTACACACCGGAAGATTCGGCTAGACATGTGGACTGGAAAGCGACCGCCAAGTCGGGCTCGCTCAAAGTGCGGGAGTTCAGCCGCGAAGACGAGCGCAAGCTGCGAATTGTCTTCGATAATCCAAGCCCGGGAGTAGTTTCGGAAAAAGCCTATGAGGATGCGGTCGCGCTGGCGGCGTCGCTGAGTTGGCACTTTGCGGGTCAGAATACGGAAGTCTCTTTCGTCTCTCAAGGCTACGGCGGTGAACCCGACATTTATCGATTTCTTTCCCATCTGGCCGTTGTCCAGCCGCAGGCATTGCCGTCCGTGGTCGAAAGACTCCAGCCATCCGACGACTACAACATCATTCTCACTACCCGCGCGCGCGGCGGCATTCCCACGGCGCTCTGGGCCTGCTCGTATTTCGTTTTTCTGGGTCCAAAGTAGCCGCGTTTTTCCTATGGGCCGCCCAATCTGGGCCTACGCGATGTTCCACCCTCGGAATACATGATTCTTTCTCTTTTCATTGGCGCCGTTTCGTCATATACTCGCGCCCGCGTTGCTTCTGGGTGAATTTTCCAGGGGGTGATTCAATGCATGTTTACGATTTGATTAACACACAGGATACGTATCGGGCGGATGCCAATCAGATGGTGCTCGACGTAGCGCAGGCGATGGTAGACCGCAACATCGGCGCGGTACCCGTGCTTAGCGACGGCCTTCTAGTTGGCATTTTTTCCGAGCGCGACCTGATGAAACGCGTCGTGGTCGAAGGACGCGATCCTGGCACCACCAGGGTTGAGACGGTCATGACCGACGACCCGCTGACGGTGAGTCCGGACGAAAGCCTGGAGACTTGCATGGTCCTGATGCGGCGTCACGGCTTTCCGCCACCTGCCGGTGTGCGAAGGAAAGCAACTCCGGGGTATCGTCTCCCTGCGGGACATCCTCCTTCACGATCTGAACGAAAAAGATCACGAAGTGCGGATGATGCGAGCCTACATTCAGGCGTCGCCAGAACTGTAAGAGACGAAGGCGACGCCGGCCTGTCGAGAGAGTTACAGCCTAGCCGCCATGGGATGAGTTTACGCTGTGGTGCCGCGTAGCCAGGCCCCGAGTTGAGCGAGTAATCCAGAAAAATTTGGCCGAGGCGCCCTGCATCGGCCGTCGTTACTGGGGAAGATTCATGCGGCGAAGCAGATCCTCGAAGCGCGGATCGGAATGCAGCATATCCAGAGCAGGATCGACTTTCAAAAGGGTGACCAACGGAGCCCGTTTCTCATAGTTTCTTTCAAGCGAGACTACGGCCTTTTCTTTTTCTCCCAGCCGGGCATAGACTTGCGGAACGTCGAATTCTCCGATGTTCGGATAATCTCCTTCGTTCCACCTCTGAATTTCATGCCAGAACCCCGCGGCTCCCTGCGCCGCAACTGCCTTCCTGAATGCCATCTCATCGGCAGCGACCTTTGCGTGAGCGTCCCCTCGAAGCAGTCGTCCCTTGGTGAGCTCCGCGATCGCCTCCGGATATTGCCCGAGTTGGGAGTACAGCCAAGCAAGATGGAATGGCGCAATGAAGAAATCAGGATCCAACGTCAAGGTCTTGTTGAACTGCTGCAAAGCCTGATCATATTGCCGAGCGTAGTAGTAGGAGAGTCCCAAAACAGTATTGTAGATGCCAGATAAAGGATCGAGCTCCAGTGCCCTTTTCATCTCGGAGATGGCCTGTTCCGGCCTTGCAAGCGGCGTCAGCAGATACCACGAATAGTAAAAATGCCCATCGGCGCAGTTTGCATTGAGTTCAATCGCCCGCTTGAATTCCTGTTCTGCGCCCGCCCAGTCATATTCAAAACCTGCTTTTTCAGCCCCCAGCGCCGCATGGGCCTCGGCCAATTCATCGTCCAGCTCCAAAGCTCTGGAAGCCGCTGCCCTGGCTTTTGGAAAAGACTCCTGTGGGGAAACAATTGTCGACGCAAGATACGAATCGGCAAGTCCGGCATACCCGAGCGCGAAGCCGGGGTCTTTCTCGATCGACTGCTTGAAATACTCGATGCCCTTTTCGATCCCGTCGCTAGTCCTCTTGCCCAGATAGAAACGGCCCTTGAGGTAAAGGTCGTACGCGTCAGGGTTGGTAGCATTCCTGTTCGAGGCCTCGCCGCTATGCAAGGGAGTGAGTTTTACCTGGATCTGCTGGGCAATGGCTCTGCCCAATTCATTCTGTAATGCCAGAATTCCGCCCACCTCACGCTCATAATTGTGTGCCCAGAGGTGGGATTGGTCGCTGACCCGAATCAACTGGGCACTGATCCGGGCAGTTCTACCCTCACGCCGAACGCTGCCTTCGAGAACGTAATCGACGCCCAGCTCACGCCCGATCTGATTCACCGTTTTGTTGGTGTTCTTGTACGCCATGGCCGACGTTCGCGCGATCACGCCCAGTCGTTGCGGGTTGAGTTCGCCCAAATCTGTAATGGTCTCTTCCGTCAAGCCGTCGCTGAAGTACTCCTGCTCCGGATCGTTACTCAAGTTGGCGAAGGGCAAAACCGCCAGCATCGCACGCTCTTGACCGTATACCGTTTTTGACCGAGCGCGAGATCGTAGAAAATAGGCACCGCCGACAAGAATCACTGTGAGGATGGCGGCAGAGAGCTTCCGCCTCGATCTCCAAAAAGAAGTGGCGTTCTGTTCCGGAAGGTGTTGGGAGGTTCGTTTTAGTCGGGCTTTCTCGGATTCAACCGTCTCCTCGATCGAATGAATATCAGACTGCACTACGGGTGCGACAAAGCGGTAGCCCTTTCCCGTGATCGTCTGCACAAAGAGCGGCTGTTCCGGATCGTCCTTCAAAACTTGGCGAATTTTCCGTATCGCCGCATTGATGCTACTGTCGGTGTCGAGAAATACATCCTTGCCCCAAATTTTCGCGATGATCTCTTCTCTGGTTACCAGTTCGCCTCTGCGCTCCACCAATAGGAGCAGCAGTTCCATGGGAATTCGCTCCAGCTTGAGAGATCGGCCCGAACGGCGCAGTTCGTAAGCGCGCCGGTCCAGTTCGAGCTCATTGCCGAATCTGATTACGTCCGAGGGCATAAGAACCATCTCGCCAGAGAGGATAGTCATTCTACATCGCGTCCCGCCGCAAGGGACAATGAGCACCGTTTCAGTAAGTTACGAGTTCACGAAAAGAACAGCCAATCTTCATACGTGCACCATTGCGTGCCGCGCCGGATTGCGGCAATCTGCCGCTCGACCGAGACAACCAAGGCCTTAGGGCCCGAAAAAAATCTTTCAGGAGGCGAGAAATGAAAACTTCGTTCAGCAAAGCAACGCTAACAGCAGCGGTAGCATTACTGACACTTGGGGGCGCACACCTCGCGCAAGCGGGCACATGCTCGAATGCTTCACTAAAAGGCAATTACGGACAAACCATCTCCGGCCAACTTCTGCCTGGTGGAGGCGCTGTACTACCCCAGAACGGGGTCGCAATGACGCACTTCGACGGAAACGGAAAGTTCACGCAAGTAGATTTCGTTGTGATCGACGGCGCACCCACAGGATCGAAATTTCAAAGTGAAACCGGTACCTATGCGATTCACGGCGACTGCACCGGGAGCGCGACGATTAACTACGCCAACGGATCGTGGATTGATCTGGAACTGGTGGTCGTTAACGAAGGACGGGAGTTTCGAACTGTTGTGTCAGCCCTGAATATGAACGGAAACATGGTGCCGGCAAACATCGGCAGCAGTGGCACGTTCATAGGCAATGCGGATGAACGCAGTGAGAAGCACAAGTAATCAACGTTAGGGCTGCGCTTTTCACGTCAAGAATCGTCCGTGTGTATACCCCTGTCTCTTCGAGCTTTGGAGAGGCTGGGGTATCGCTGGACGACTTGGTGCAACGTCCCCGCAGGGCAATTCCGGAAAGCACCGCAGCGAAGCCTCTGTTCTGGATCCCTTGATTTCGCTGAGGGAAATCCGTCCTCCGATAGTAACCACCTGGGAGTGCGAAATTCCGGGGTTCCATTGTCGGATCGGGAATCTATCTTTCTGTGCAGGAATAGGTTAGAACAAGGGGCCGGGGTAACTGTTACCTTTGGTTACTTTCGTCCATTGACCCTTTCGCCAGAACTGGTAAGGTCAAGAAGCGAGAAAGCGGGTGAGGAGACTCACCCGGCTGTTGCGGTAGTGAGCTAAACCCCATGAATTCGCCCAATATCCAACTCGCATTGTGGATCGCCCACCCGGTCCTGGAGCTGTCCCTGGCTGCGATCATGTTTTGGCGCGGGCTGCATCGCAAGTTTCCAGTGTTTTTTGCCTACATCGTTTTTCAGGTTGTGAACTTTCTGGTCTTGTTCCCGATCTACAAGCTAAGCTCCACTGCGAACGGAACTCAGGATCAGCTTTTGTATTTCTACGCCTACTGGATCAGCGCCGCGATTAGCCTGGCGATCGGGTTCAAGGTCATTCATGAAATCTTTCTTGATGTGCTTCGTCCTTATCCCAACCTGAAGGATCTGGGAACTCTGCTGTTCAAATGGGCGGCGTTGGTGATGTTCCTGGTGGCGATGGTCGTGACCGCGGCAAGTCGATCAGGAACCGAGACCCCTTTGGGCCAGGCGGTGATTATCGTGCAACGGTGCGTGCGGGTGATTCAATGCGGCCTGATCTTGTTTCTTGTGTTCTTTTCCCGGCATCTGGGAGTCTCCCGGAAGCAGTTCAGCTTCGGAATCGCTTTGGGATTTGGCAGTTTTGCGAGCATCGACTTGGTCGGTTTGGCACTGGTCTCGGGCGGCCAAATTCACCCGCCCACGGTAAACCTGATCAATACCACAGCGTACAGTCTCTCGATTCTGACCTGGATGGGATATTCGTTGTTGAAGACGAGTTCTCGAGAAGAATCTGCCAAACTACTGATGTCACAGCGCTGGGATTACGGTCTCAGCGAGGTGCGGCATCCGGCTACTGACGATTCCCTGATTCCGATGTTCGAAAGCATGGTGGACAGAGCTTTCTCGCGCACTCCAGCAGAGGCGGAGCATGAGGAACTGGAAAACAAGCGCATAGTCCATAAAATGTCTGTCACCAGCAAAGCTCCATCTTCCTTTTCTGCCCGCACTCTCGCCAAGAACGTGGTACGCTAACCCGCGTTGTCTCAATTCCGGACAACATTTCCCGGCTCGGCAACAATCAGCAGACTTGACTATTCTTAACCTGGCGCCTTTATCTCCTTGAAAACTTGGACAGAAACAGGTCCGTGAGCGGGTTTGCGGTACTAAGTACTTGGTTAAACCGTTTGAGCTAAAGAATTTTCTCCTAGAGCACTTGACACGACCCTGTATAATCCGTGCCAAGTTAGGGTCGCCGCTCCCAGGGGACCCGCTAGGAGAACAACTCATGAAACGTGCGGTCAGGATGTTATTCCTGATGGTAGGTATGTTATGCGCGTACACAGCGCTTGCCGCTCCGGCAGTTCCAGCGCCGGAAGATGGCGCACCGATCCCGTCCTGTACGGGACACTGCGGCTAAGACGTCTGGGGCAGGTACAAACTGCCTCTACGCAGGTTTAGAATTCAGTAGGCTGGCGATTGCAAAACCAATCGTCAGCCTCTTTTTTTCCGCGGAAGGATTCGACTGGATTACCGGCCGGTCGACGAGAGTTCGCGCAAGCTTCGCGTCAATTCGTCGGGATCGGAGATCGGGGGCTGACAAGTGAATCCAGAACAGACGACTGCGACGGTTTTTTCTTGCTGTATCTCCGGTAGTTGAGGAATGGTCTCGGCCAACGCTGGTGGAAGATTCTGCGAAACCGCCCTGTTGGCAGCCAACTTAAGGACGGCCTTACCCGTAGAATAGGGAGCTACCGCAACGTTGTAGAGACGGTCAGCCAATTCATCGCTTCCAACAATCACGATCTGCGTATGGGGATTCGACAGGTGTACCGCGGCAATCCCATAGGTGGCGGCAAACAACCCATACTGCCCGGCTAATCCGGCGATCAGTTCGATGGTCTGCTCCGCCTTCTCGCGTAGCCCCGCGTCATTGGTGTACGCGTGGAGCCGAAGCAAGGCGATCGCGGCGACCGAATTCCCTGCGGGAGTGGGTGAGTCCTGAAATGGCTTGCGGCGCGTGCCCAACACACCGAGAACTTTCTCATCGGCCGAGATCTTTCCGGTATCGAAGAAGCCTCCGGAAATTGGGTCGAAGAACTGCTCGACCATCGCATTCGCTATGCGCCCGGCGAAATTGAAGTAGCTGATATCGGCGGTTGCTTCGTAAGCGTCGAGGCAGGCAACCGTCGTGAATGCGTAATCGTCCAACACGCCCGGAATTTGGCGGAGTTCCGCCTTGGCATCGGAATACGCGAGCACATGCAGCAACCGGCCTTCCTGCCATCCCTCGGCAAGGATGCGATCCAGCGAGCGCAGGGCGAAGTGTTCAGCGGTTTCCAGCCTGAGTACCTTGGCCGCTTCCAGATACGCTGAAACGCAGAGTGCATTCCAGCCCGCGTAAACGGTCTTATCTACGTAAGGAGTTGGACGTTTCAGGCGAGCGGCATACATCTTTTCCTTCGCAGATCGCAGGAGTCGCACGATCTGTTCCTGCGGCAGACTCAGGCGTTTGCCGATTTCTTCCACCGAGGCTCGCTGGTACAACACGTTCTTGGCGGGATTGTGGTGCATCTCACCAATTTCGTTGATGTCGTAGTGCAGGCACGCCACGCGCGCTTCTTCCTCGGTAAGGACGGACTGGGCTTCCTGCAAAGTCCAGGTGAAGTAGTCGCCGTCGTCGTCCATGGAGTAATCGGCATCCTGGGAGGCGTAGAAGCCGCCGTGCTCGCGGTCGCCCAGCCATTCATCCATCCAGCGAATGATGTCGCGGGCCACAGCTGCGAAGAACTCCTGGCCTGTGGCTTGATGGGCGTGAACATAATTCTTCAGCAACTCGGAGTTGTCGTAGCACATTTTCTCGAAGTGGGGCACAATCCAGCGTTCGTCGACCGAGTAACGGTGAAATCCGCCCGCCAGTTGGTCGTAGACGCCGCCGAGGGCCATCTTTTCGAGCGTGGTCACAAACACGCCGCGCAGTTTCTCATCGCCGGTGCGCACATATTGATCGATCAGCAGATCAAGCGCAGCCGAGTGTGGAAACTTCGGAGCGCTGCCGAAGCCGCCGTTCTGCGGATCAAACATCTTCAGCGCGGATTTGACGATGGCGTCAATGACGGTTGGCGAAAACTCCGCGCTTTTTCCAGCAAAAGATTCCGCGTGCGAGATTGCGCCTTCGACCAGTTTTGCTTGTTCGACCACGTCGTCGTTCTTTTCGCGATAAGCACTTGAGATCGAGAGCAGCACACGCCTGAAGCTAGGACGCCCGTAGTGATCGTCCGGAGGAAAATAAGTTCCGCCGTAGAACGGCTTGCCATCGGGCGTGAGAAATGCGGTGAGCGGCCAGCCGCCTTGTCCACTGATTGAACTGACGGCGACCTGATAACGGCTGTCGATGTCGGGACGCTCGTCACGGTCTACTTTCACCGCGATGAAATGCTGGTTGACGATCTCCGCGATCTCGGGATTGTCGTAGGATTCGCGATCCATAACATGGCACCAGTGGCACCAGACCGCGCCGATGTCGAGGAGGATCGGTTTGTTTTCGCGTTGCGCGATGGCAAAGGCTTCCTCGCCCCATTCATGCCACTGGATGGGCTGGTGCATGGCAGAACGCAGGTAGGCGGAAGACGCCTTGGAAAGGGAGTTGAGCGTCTCGGTCGTCATGGGTTAAGTGTAACTGTTTTGGCAGTCTACGTTCTGGCAAGCTTCTTCCAACTGCGTGGGATTTCTAATTAAGACGAACTCGAGGATCGTGGCTGCGTGAGCGGATTTACTACACGAACAGGACCGTATTCTTGCCCAGCTGCCAAGTCCTCGGAGTAGAGGACCTCGGCACCTGCGCTTTCGGCAGCCTGCAGAATGAGGGCATCCCAGAAAGAAGTTTTATAGCGCACCTCGATCTCCAGCGCTTGCAGGGTCGATTCCTGAGTGTTAACCACTATTTCCCAGCTCAGGTAGTCCTGGATCAGGCGGCGAACCTCTTCAACAGGGAGCGGCCGGGCGATTTTGCGGCGAAGGTTAATGCAAAGTTCCTGCAACACTTGCGTGCTCAACACCCCTTGCCCGGAAATCCAGAGACGCTCCACGAGTTGCCGAGCTCGTTCGTGCTTCAGACCGGCGGACCGATCGTGCGCGTAAAGCAGAACATTGGTGTCGACGAAGTACTTGTCAGGCATAGTTTATCGTTCATGAAGCTCATCACGGGAGCGGGGAGGTGTCCAGTGCAAATCAAGTCCTTCTCGCAGACGGGCCAAGGCGCGCTTTCGCGCCCGCTCGTAAGTCTTGCGCTCACGCACGATTTGTTCGAGACGAGCGGCGAGCAAGGCGCTGATCGACGTACCTTCTTCGGCTGCCAGCACGCGAACCTCGCGCAGGAGACTTGCGTCCAGTTTAAGCGTGACATTGGCTTTCATATGAGCACATAAATACGTGCAGCACTATTCTACGTGCTACAACTAGACGGTGTCAACTAAGCAGTTTCCTCGCGATCTCACAGTACAAATCCACCGCATCGCTCAACTGCTTTTTCTCGATGTATTCGCCTTCGGTGTGGGCGACGTGGATTGATCCCGGGCCGATGAGCAGCGGCTGGCCCCAGTTGGTGAGCGCGGGAATGTCTGTAGTGAAGGCGGCGACCATGGTGGGCAGTCCGTCCAGCGTGCGTAAGCGGACGAACGGAATTTCCAAAAGGAATTCGATCTTTACTAAGCCCGCGACTGTCCGCTCAATTTCCCGCCGTAATTCGTCCGTGGGCCCGACAAGCCGATAAAGCAACTGGGCTCGTGCTTTATCCGGAATTACGTTGGGAGCGCGGCCACCTTCAATGACGCCAATGTTTAAAGTGCATGGACCGATACCTTCCTTAGAAGGCAGCTTCATAGCTCGCAGCCGGTTCAACGCTTCCAGGAGCTTGTCGATTGCCGATTCGCCCAGTTCGGGATAAGCAGAGTGGGCCATCCTTCCTTCGGCAATCACATTTACACGTAACGTTCCCTTCGATGCCGTCGCCATTCGATTTTCAGTCGGTTCGCCATTCACCAGAAACTTGCAGCCGGGAGATTGCTTATTAGCCACCTGTGCGCCCAGGCTGTTCCGTTCTTCTCCGACGAGAAAAAGAAGGCCGACATAAATGCCCTCCGCGCGCAACCGTTCAGCCGCTGCGACCTGAGCGGCGATAATTCCCTTGGCATCGCACGATCCCCGTCCGTAGATCCGAGTGGCATCTTCCGAAGAAGGAATAAAGGGCGGAACCGTGTCCATATGGGTCGAGAAAACAATAGCGGGCTTGGGCTCTTGCGGCGAAGTCGCGTACACGTTCAAGCGCGTGCCTTCTACGGGGAGCTTATTCGCATGGTATCCCAGGCGGCTGAGTTCATTGTGAAGAACATCGCCCACCAGGGCTTCGTTGCCAGTGATCGATTCAATGTCTACGAGTTGACGCGTAAAAGCGACGACATCCATGGCAAAGAGAATAACGCACGTGACGGCGCACAGTCTTTGCGCAGGCAAGATTCAGTTAGAACCGAGACGTAGCAAGCTACGTCTCTACAGTCGCGCCCGCAACGTCTCGGTGAGTCAGGATGCGACGGACTGCTATTCTGTTTGATGAAAATGACCGCACAGCACACTTCGATCCGCTCTCTATTCCTTGATGGCCCTGCTGGCCGGCTGGAAGCCTTGCTCAACATGGGCGCGGAACACGCCACTCATGCTGCGCTAGTGTGCCATCCGCATCCGCTTTACGGAGGGACGCTGCACAACAAAGTCGTTTTTCACACCATGAAAGCGTTGAACAGCTTTGGCTATCCGGTGCTGCGGTTCAATTTTCGGGGCGCGGGACTGAGCCAGGGCGAGCACGACCATGGCGATGGGGAAGCGGAGGACGTTCGCACCGCACTGGACTGGCTAGACCGAGAATTTCATCTGCCTTTAATCTTCGCCGGATTCTCTTTTGGAGCTGCCGTGGGATTGCGCGTGGGATGCCCGGACGTGCGCGTGAGAGCGGTGATCGGGCTTGGTTTGCCGGTCAGCGCCATTGACGATCGACTTTATGATTTCGAGTTTCTGGCTGGTTGCGCAAAGCCCAAGTTGTTCGTAAGCGGCGACCGCGACCAGTTTGGGCCGCGGGCGAAGCTCCAGGGGCTCGTGGAAGCACTTCCCGAGCCCAAGAAGTTGGCGATCATCCAGGGTGCCGATCACTTCTTTGAAGGCCGGCTGCGGGAATTGCGGGATACGATTGAAGCTTGGATAAAAGAGAGCATTCCTCAGTGATCACGCGAGCGAAACGTCAGCTTCTATAATCCTCGCATGTCTTCAACCGCGGCCAATCGCGAACGACTCGCTATCGAGATGCGAGTAACGGCGCGGCATCTTTTCGAACACGCCCTCGGTGAATCCAGCATTGATCGGGCTTTCGAGCGGCATGTTTGCTGTGAACGTGGCGTGTTCCGGGTCTGCGAAGACCTTTACGATCTTCATTCTTACAGCCGCGTGTTCGTGGTCTCGATCGGCAAGGCTGCGCACACCATGGTCAACGCGCTGGAAATTCAGGCCGGAGATAATTTCGAGGGCATCGTCGCCAGTTCCGTGCAGCCGAATTCGCAAGCGCGCGGCTTCCGATATTTTCTTGGCGGACATCCCACGCCGAATGAAGAATCGATTCGCGCTGCCGAGGCAATGTTGAAGTCCTTGAGTGCGCAGAATGCGTCGTCGCTGGTGATCTTCATGCTGAGCGGCGGCGGCTCTTCGATCGCGGAGAAGCCGATCGATGACGAAATTGCTCTAGCCGATCTGATCGCAACCTATCGCGTGCTCGTGCACTCGGGAGCGCCCATAGCTGAAATCAACGCCATTCGAAAGCATCTTTCGGCGATCAAGGGAGGAAGATTGGCCCAGGCAGCGTTGCCGGCCCAGCAGGTTTCAATTCTGGTTTCTGATGTCCCTGACGATACCCCCGATGCTTTGGCATCCGGTCCGACCATGCCTGACTCCACCACCGTCGAAGACTGTTACGCCATTGCCGCGAAACATCGACTGCTGGAGCAATTCCCGGTTTCGGTTCGCGAATTGTTTCAGCGCCATGCTCTTGAAGAAACCCCTAAATCGGATGACCCCGCGTTCCATCGCAGCCGCTGGTGGACGGTATTGTCGAATTCAACTTTGCTCGAGGCCTGCAAGAAAGAAGCCGAGCGCCATGGCTTCACTGTCGAAGTGGACAACGGTTGCGACGACTGGGACTACCCGCGTGCAGCCGATTATCTGTTAGAGCGGTTAACGCAATTACAAAAGAAATCGGAGCGAGTTTGTCTCATCTCAGGCGGTGAAGTCACAGTGAAAGTAACGAATGGCGGCCTCGGTGGCCGCAACCAGCAGTTTGCGCTGGCCTGCGCACAAGGGATCGCAGGAGAAAACATCACGGTACTCAGCGCGGGCACGGATGGAATCGACGGCAACAGCCCCGCCGCCGGCGCGATGGTCGACGGAACAACCCTCGAACGCGCAAAGTCTCGCGGGTTGGAGCCAGCCGCCAGCCTTCGAAGCTTTAACGCCTATCCATTGTTCGAAGCGTTAGGCGACACGATTATGACCGGACCGACTGGCAACAACCTGCGAGACTTGAGAATCCTCCTGGCGTACTAAGCTGATTTAGGCATCTTGGCGAATGCCTTCTCTTGTTCCTGTTGCATTTCCTCCGGAGACATATCGCGAGTGTGGGTGGCGAGCGACCACCTGTGTCCGAAAGGATCGATCACGACGCCATATCGGTCGCCCCAGAACTGATCCATCAACGGCATCTTTACGCTGGCTCCAGCAGAAACTGCTTGCTGAAATGCAGTATCCACGTCATCGAGATAAATATGGAGCGCGACCGGGGAGCCTGCCGCGGCTGAGGGCCCGAGCTGACCACCAAACTCCGGAAACTCATCGTTCAACATCAGAATGGAATCTCCGATTTTGAGCGACGCGTGCATCACCTTGTCTCCCGGGCCCGGGGCGACGCTCAGAACCTCGGCGCCGAAGGCCTTCTGATAAAACTCGATCGCGCGTTTCGCATCGCGAACCGTCAGATGCGGCGTGATGGTATGGAATCCATCAGGCACCGCTTTCGCTTTGTCGGTCATGGAATATCCTCCGGACGGAAAGTCTAGACCAACCCATGTTAAAAGTTGTTAAAAAGAAGAAAAATTATCGCATCCGTAAAAGCGGCAGACCGATTATTCCGCCTTCGGAATCTCGTCGAGAGCGCTGTAGATATTCAGCCCTAAGCTGCGGCCGACGCGCACCATCTCATCGGCTCCGGCCGAGGCGCCTCCGACTCGAAGCACGCCATCGCACTTTTCCAGAAGCCGAGTCGCAATCGGATGAAATATTTCGCTAAAGGCTTGGTCACCAATCTGCTTAGACCCGGCCAGCTCAACCAGCGGGAGCGCAAGCCACTCGCCAAGAACAGGGATGTGCCCGGCGCGGAAAATAGGCAGCGCATAAGACTCCATCTCTTGAACGTTTCTCTTGATCAAGGACGGATCGTCATTCGTGCCCGAGCGGTAGGGCCCGGCAATCAAAATCATCATTGGGTTTACGGTCAAAGATTTCTCCTAAGGCGGCTGGGGCATCGACCGACTAGGCTTTTGCGCCGCTTGCGGTTGAGGATGAATGTCGCGGAGCATTAGGGAACGAATCTGCTCGAAGCACTGAAACCGGTTACAGGCCCGTGTACTCGGGAATGTAGTCCTTGAACAGACCTTTGCCTTCATACATAATTCTTACCGGGGCGCGATCCGCGTTCTTGCTGGTTCGGACCCACTCCCAGGCAGCATTGATCTCGGCACCCGTGAAATAGCGGGTCTCGGCTTGAAGAACGGCGGTTCCTGCCAGGACCATCGCGACCACTTCTTCCCATTTGTCGGCGCCGACGACCGCCATTCGCGCAATATGCTCAGTATATTTTTTTAGAAAGCGCATTTCATCCCAGCGCGCCTTCCAATCTGCACCGTCCATTCGCGAAAGATCCGCAAGGATCCCGATCGGCCGCTCTTTCCGTTGTGCGATGACGAATTCAATCTGCGGCTCAAAGGCTTTGACTTCGTCACCGGTAATCCTTCCGACAACTTTGAATCCGATGGCCGCTCCAGAGCTCTCCTTCAGTTTTTCAATCATGGCTGGGTGTCTCCCTTTTTCTCGTAAGTTTATCCTAAATTTTTGTGTTATAGACTGTGCCGGTAGGGAAGGATTGCTTCTGCCGGAAACTAGATTGCAACGGGTGTCGAGCGTCATGATCGGATTAATCGTGGTCCAGATTGCATTTGCGTTCTTCATGGCATTTCAAGCTGCTAGCACAAAATAGCCGGTACCTCCATTCAATCGACGCGCATGGCGCGGTAAACCCTGGACAGCAGGCCATCAATAAAACCCGGGGACAGGCAGACTGCACGTACCCCATTTTCCCCAACCTAAATAAGTTCGGGGAAGCGTTCCCGCGCTTGCCTCGCAATCAACTTACGAACGCGCCGACTTCACATCTGTCCGCGAGAAGTCTTGCCCTTTAAACAGAAGCGGCTCTCCTTTGGCTTTTGCCAGCGCGTAGGAGAAGCAGTCTCCGAAATTCAATTTGGCGGGGTGGCCGCTGGTTTTCCCGAAGTCGCGATAGGCCTGGCGCGCTATCCGGGCTTGCGCCTCGGTGACCGGCTCGATCGAGATTTGGGCCACGTCCATCAACTCATCAAAACGGCGGCTGGCAATCGGATCTTTGCTGCCATCAATCACTGCCCCGGTTTCCACATAGCTTACGGCTGAAATACGAGGCTGAGCCGCGAGCTCGATGATTCTGGCAAACTCGGGCGCTTCCGCTTCAAAGCGCAGAATTGCGATCAGAGCGGAAGTGTCCAGAATCATTTCGGCAGCCCTTTTTCGTCATAGAGAAGGTCGCCGTGGTCGGCCGAGCGAAACGGTTCCTTCAGGTGCGTCGCGCAGTCGCGGCCGATTTCGAGCAGCCGGTCGGAGAGCTTGGCAGCCTGTTTGTCTTTATTCTGCACCCTTTTAAGGCGTTCGCGGA
The DNA here is from genome assembly GCA_963722725.1 of uncultured Acidobacteriota bacterium. Taxonomy (GTDB): domain Bacteria; phylum Acidobacteriota; class Terriglobia; order Terriglobales; family Acidobacteriaceae; genus JABDBE01. The sequence continues at coordinate 94,367 of CAVROB010000014.1, read as the reverse complement.
CTGCCTCGGTGACGGCTTCGGTCATGCTCTCTCCGGTGAGCCGGGCTAGCCGCTGGGCGAGCTTATGGGCATCTTTGTTTTTGATGTTGAGGCTCATATGGTAGATGTTCTACCTTATAACTCTACCATTCTACCATGCTTAGTCAAAATCCAGCCGCGTCATCGGGAGTGCGCCAACCAAGCCGTTGCCAGTTTGCTTCAAGTTTTTGATTGCTGATGCCTTCTAGAAAAACCGCGTCACGCCTTCTTCCATCACCAAAACGCGATCCTCAATCCCAGCCGCCTTTGCCTCCTGCTCCAGCAACTGCAAGGGCTCGTCCATGGGTTCGTGGGAGAGTTTGAAGGTTCCGTAGTGCATGGGGACCATCCAGCGCGCTTTCAAATCGAGAAAGGCGCGGGTGGCGTCGGCGGGATTGGTGTGAACGTTGCGGAATGACGGCGGATTGTAAGCTCCGATCGGTAACAGTGCCAACTCGGGCGCGAGCCGCTGTCCGATCTCGCGGAAGCCAGAGAAATAAGCGGTATCGCCCGCGTGATAGACCGAATGCTTGCTGTCGCGCAGCACATAGCCACCGTACCCGCGATGAGAATCCTTGATAATGCGCGCGCCCCAATGCCGCGAAGGCACATGCGTGACCGTGAGCCCGCGATGGCGATAGCTGTTCCACCAGTCGAGTTCGACAACATCGCCGAACCCGAGGTCGGAGACAAGATCCAGCACATGATGCGGCACCACAATGGTAGGTGGATCGGCGCCACGGTTCCGCGCCTGCTGCACAATGGCGCGCAACGATGGCCGGTGCAGATGGTCAAAGTGCGCATGAGTAACCAGCACCAGGTCGATGGGAGGAAGATCGCGCAGCCGTACTCCCGGCTGCCGCAGCCGCTTCAGCACAAACAACCAGCGAGCGAAATTAGGATCGATGATGACGTTCTGGCCGCCGATCTGCATGAAAAAGCTGGCATGGCCGATGAAAGTTACTCCCAACTCTCCATTGCTGACCAGTTTAGGTTTGTAAGCTTGGCCGGTCCGCGGAGTCACCGCCGAATGCCGCACCAGAGTGCCAAACGCACGCGCGCGTTTGCGGAGAACGGGATTCGTAAGCGTTGGCTTTAACATCTGCTCCTGGCCGAAGTGACGGCTTCGGGTACAACTCTAGGCGCGAAGCGCTGAAAGAAAACCGCTTCCAGCACTTGGCGACGTTTGGGCGCGAGAGCTGTCCTCATTCTAAGACAATTCGCTGGCGATTGCTTGACCGTAATGCAGCAGTCAGTTCTAATCCCTTAGGGAAGTATTGTTCGCTCCGGGCGAGACCTCTCCTTCTTAGGACGCGAAGATGTAAGTTTTTTCAGCACTAAATACAGGAGCCAAAATGCGGGTTGCATTCTTAGGATTAGGAATCATGGGGCGGGCGATGGCGTCGAATCTAGCCAAAGCCGGTCACGAAGTCGCGGTATGGAATCGCACTGCGGGCGAAGATGTGGAAGGCGCACGCAGTGCTGCATCTCCCGCAGAGGCAGCGCGTGACGCCGAAGTCGTATGGATGTGCGTCTCCGACACCAAAGCGGTCGAAAGCGTTTTGTTCGGGCCGCAAGGCGTGCATGAGTCCTTGACGCAGGGTATGACGATTGTCGATTCGAGCACAATCTCACCGTCAGCGACACGCCAGTTCGCCGAGCGGGTGCGTGCCCAGGGAGTGCAATACGTCGACGCACCCATGACCGGCTCCAAAGCGGGCGCGGAAAACGGCACGCTGATTTTTATCGTGGGCGGAGAAGAATCTGCCATCGAGCAGCTGAAGCCGCTATTTGCGGCCATGGGCAAGAAGATCTTCCGCATGGGCGAGACCGGAAAAGGACAAGCCGCGAAGCTGGTCATGAATCTGCAAATCGCGCTCATCTACGAAGGCTTTGCCGAAGCCTTAACTTTGGCTACGAAACTCGGCGTCGATATCGAAGCGCTGCTGCCCTTGATCCAGGCTTCCATGGTTCACTCGGGCGTGGTCGAATACAAGGCTCCGTTTGTCATGAAGCGTGACTTTTCGCCAAACTTCCCGCTACGCCTGATGCACAAAGACCTCAAGCTCGCGCTCGACGCGGCGAAAGAACTCCGCGTCAGACTCCCCGGACTGGAGACGGTAGAAGAAATCTACGACGTCGCCCAAGAAGACGGCAGTGGCGACCTCGACTACGCCGCCACGCTAACTTTGCTGGAAAAGTGGGCGGGAGTCGAAGTGAAGGGCGCGTCAGCATGACCGGCGGTCGCCTTCTGGGTCATTAGCTTTCCCCATCGAGGTTACTGGCTGGTACTTCCGTAACGGCAATCCGTCCTGCTTATTACAGAAGTATTACACTCACCGCGGATGGTCCCTGTTAGCCTAGTTTCATAGCACCCACAACAAGTACAGGGACCCCTTCAATGGAACTCGAAGCGCTACATCGTGAGCCAGCCGCCGATAACGAAATCAACTGGGTAACCGCAACCTTCATGGGCTTATTTCATGTCGGTGCGATTGCCGCACTCTTCTTTTTCACCTGGAAAGCTCTTTTCGTGTCGATGTTTCTGTGGTGGGTTTCGGGAAGCTTGGGAATCGGAATGGGCTATCACCGGCTGCTGACGCATCGCGGCTACCGAACTCCGAAGTGGGTGGAGTATTTCCTCACCACGTGCGCAACCCTGGCGCTCGAAGGCGGACCAATCTTCTGGGTAGCAACGCATCGCATTCATCATCAATATTCCGATCACGAGGGCGATCCGCACTCCCCGATCGACGGCAAATGGTGGGCGCACATGGGCTGGATCTTGACCGGAAAGTCCATGCATCACGACACCACAACGCTGGCGCGTTATGTTCCTGATCTCGCGAAAGACAAGTTTCACGTCTGGATCACCAAATATCACTACGTTCCCATGATTGTCCTGGGCCTGATTCTCCTGGCGATTGGCGGCTTGCCGTTCTTGCTTTGGGGCGTGTTCATGCGCACCGTCGTGGGCCTGCATACCACCTGGCTGGTGAACTCCGCGACCCATAGCTGGGGCAAGCGGCGCTTCGTCACCAAAGATCTTTCAACCAACAGTTGGTGGGTCGCAATTCTGACCTTCGGCGAGGGCTGGCACAACAACCATCACGCGCATCCGGTTTCCGCCCGGCATGGCTTGCGCTGGTACGAAATAGACATGAACTGGTACGGCATCTGGACGCTCAAGAAATTGGGCCTGGCCCGCCACGTGTACCGCGTAAAGCTCTCAGAGTTGGACCAGAAGCAAGAAGCAGAAGCCGCAGCTCCAACACCGGAATTAGCGTCGGTCTAAGGCACGACAAGAAACACCACGAACAAGACCACCGCTGATCATTCCAGGAGACAAAACCACCCTCTTGTCATTCCGAGGCGACAAGACCACCCTCTTGTCATTCCGAGGAGCATAGCGACGAGGAATCTGCTGTCGGTCATTGAGCGTCGCTGATCCTTCCGTCTCACCCTTTCTTCCGCATCTTCGCGGTAGAATCGTTGCATGCGCATCACCAGCCGGCGCAAAGCGACTATCACATTCCTCGTTCTAGGCGTCGGCCTCGCCGGCGTGGCCGTCGCCGTCGGATTCGGCTGGATCATCCTCAACTGGCGTGAAGGCATCAAAGTTTTCCTGGGCGTAATCTTCTTCGGCGCCATCACTACCGGGCTGGTTCTCAATACGATTTTCCTGCTGCGCGAGATTCGCCGCAACGAACAGCACGACAGCTTCATTAACGCGGTCACGCACGAACTTAAGACGCCGATCGCTTCCATCCGCCTTTACCTGCAGACGCTTCAACACCGTGACGTCGACGAAGCCCAGCGCCGTGAGTTTTACCGCCGCATGCTCGACGATACCGATCGTCTCCTCGGCACGGTCGAGCAGGTCCTAAAAGCGGGAGTCGCGGGACACAAAAAGAGCAGCCGCGAGCGCATCCCCATCGATTTCGCAGAACTGGTTCGTGACTGCGTCGAGGTTGCCCGCACCGGTCATCATCTGCAACCGCAGGCGCTGCGCTTCGAGCCTGCGGCCTCTCATGACGGAGCCATCGTTATCGGCGATCCGGCCGAATTGCGCACCGCCATCTCGAACGTGCTGGACAATGCGATCAAGTATTCCGGTGATCAGGTCGACGTTTCCATCCGCATCGAAGCCCCCGACGAAAAACGCGTGCGGGTGAGAATTCAGGACCATGGAGTCGGCATTCCGCCGGCTGAGTTGAAGAGCGTCTTCAAGCGCTTCTATCGCGTTTCCAATCGTTCTCTGGCTCACATCAAAGGCACAGGTTTGGGCTTGTTCATTGTGCGCGCCATCGCAAAGAAGCATGGTGGCCGCGCCTTTGCCGAGAGCCTGGGCGAAGGCCAGGGCACGACGGTGGTAGTCGAACTGCCGCGCAACATTTCCCGGGAGAACAAAGCTCGGGAAAGCCAGGCGGCGGAGAATCGGGCATGAGCCGCGTTCTGATCGTCGAGGACGAAGCGCACATCGCGCAGGGCCTGCGTTTCAATCTCGAAGCCGAAGGACACAGCGTCGAAATTGCCGGCGATGGCGAGCGCGCCATCGAGTTGCTGCTGGGCCATAGCGGAAACGGTCACAAAGAAAATGGCCACAAGCAACGAGCTCAGCGCGAAGAGTTCGATGCCGTCGTGCTCGACGTGATGCTTCCCGGCAAGGACGGTTTTGCCGTCGCCACCGAGCTGCGCGCCGCGAAGAATTTCGTTCCCGTGCTCATGCTGACTGCCCGCGGCCGGCCCGAGGATGTGCTCAAGGGCTTCGCTTCCGGAGCCGACGACTATCTTCCCAAACCTTTTGAACTTCCCATCCTGCTGGCGCGGCTACAGGGTTTGCTGCGCCGACGGGAGTGGATGGGCGTCAGCCACGTGCCGGCTACCGACGCTTTCTCCTTCGACGGGCGAACTATCGACTTTGGCAAACTCGAATTGCGCGTCCACCGCAACACCATCCAACTGACTTTGATGGAGACCGACCTGCTGCGCCATTTGGTTCGCAACAGCGGCAAAATCGTTTCGCGCAAAGCCATTCTCGAAGAAGTCTGGGGACTGCACGAGGATACCGATACCCGTGCCATCGACAACTTCATCGTCCGCCTGCGCCGCTACATCGAAGACGATCCCGCCAAGCCGAAGCACCTGCTGACCGTCCGCGGCGTGGGATACCGATTCGTGCCCGAACCGGAGAAAAGTTACAGATTCCCATCCAGGAAACCTTTCTTGCGACTTCTCTGTGACTCTGTGTCTCTGTGGTGAAGCTATGGCCTAGCTGCTGTCAATCAATCAACACTCTCGAAATTTCTTTCAAGATTTTTGAAACCATCCGTTAATTTTTTTTATTTAAGACCGGCCTGATGTTCTCTCATTTACTAACGCCATTTCACTAGCCAGCGATTGACGGGACGTTCCCATAACACTTCGCTGGTCAATCGAATTGCTGTGCCAGCTCACGTGGGAGATTTCTGTCATTCGTAGGAGAAGGCGCAATGAAGCGGCTTGTTGTTGGCTTTGCACTTGTGATTTGCTTTTGCGGATCAATGATTTCCAACGCTCAAGAGCAACCGGCTCGGTTGCCTAACCGGCCCACCCCGCAGAGCGGATTTATTGTCGGCACGATAACCGATGTAAACAACGGCACAGTTCCTGGCGCCACCGTCGCGCTCGAAAGTCCTTCCCTGAGTGATCCGCGCGTGATTGTGTCAAACGATAACGGATTCTTTCAGTTCAACAATGTCGAGCCGGGAACCTACCAGATCACCGTCAGCGCCCCGGGATTTGCAGAGTGGAACTCACGCGCCATCATCCTCAAGCCAGGGCAGTACGAAATCCTGACGGGCAGCAAACTCCAGATCGCAAAAGCGGTTACTACAATCAATGTGGTTTCTCCGGTGGCCTCCCCCGAGGAGATCGCCGCCGAGCAGGTCAAGGTCGCGGAGCAGCAGCGCATTTTCGGCTTCATCCCCAATTTCTACGTGAACTACGATGGCAACAATGCCGCACCGCTCACGTCTAAGCTGAAGTTCAAGCTCGCTCTCAAGGTTCTTGTCGATCCGGTCACAGTTGTCGGCGTGGCCGGATTCGCCGCCATCGACCAGGCCGCCGACAACCCCAACTTCCCGGAGGGCGCGAAAGGTTACGCCGAGCGCTTTGGCGCGGGCTATACCGACGGCGCGATCAACATCATGGTCGGCGGCGCTATCCTGCCGTCGCTTCTGCACCAGGACCCGCGTTACTTTTACCAAGGCACGGGCACCAACAAGTCGCGCGCGCTGCACGCACTCTCCAGCGGGTTCGTCTGCCGTGGAGACAACGGGCGGCTGCAGCCGAACTACTCGACTATCGGTGGCGATCTGGCCTCGGCGGCGCTTGCGAATGCCTACTATCCGGAGTCGAATCGTGGCGTGGGGCTGTTCCTGGGGAATTTCCTCATCGCCACTGGCCAGCGCGCGCTCGCGAACGTGGCCCAGGAGTTCATCCTGAAAAAGGTGACCAAAACCAAGAATCAAAATTAACCGCACCATTCGTCGTCGCGGCTCCGGCTGAAGGCGAAAGGTGGGCGACCTGTCCAATTTGGGATGGAGTTTACCATTTAGTATCGGTACCCCCCCTCCCCCTGTTGGCCGCAAAATCTAGAAAACAAGAGATTTAAATTAATATTTTGACTATGTGCTAAATCTTTGAGTTTTAAGGAGTTAGAGGCAAAATCTTGGAAACATTGGAGTTACGCCATGGCCCGCGCCTCGCCAATTCCATTCTGGAACTGTGCGCGTTGCACTTGGTGGACGCAGCGGGCGAAGCGGTCCACGGGCCGCTCTGCCCGCTGTTCAGTTTTCAAAGATCGACGATTATCTTGCAGATAACATCTGCATTTCTATGTTATCGGAATGGGTAGGCTGGGTTCAAGAACAAAGTGACTGGGCTGCGGAGGCTGGTTCCAAATCGGGAATTGCGGATCGCCCTCCCAGGTAGTGCCCGAAGTACCAGCGCGGGGGGCTAGCACCGACCATCCGCCGGTGAAAAATCCCCGCCCAAGCGGGAGCTTGGACGGGGCATCCTCGAGAGTAAAATGAACGTCACCGCCTGGGCCAGCCCGCCGCAGCACCAATCAGAAAGCGTCAACAACACCTTATTAAGGAGAACCGACATGAACAGTCTTGACTCTATGTTACAACGTAATAAAAACTTTGCTGCGCAGCAGTCTGCTGCGGGCACACTTATGCCGTCGCTTCCGCGGGCGCTGCCGAATGTAAAGGCAATCGTCATCGGTTGCGCTGATATGCGTGTGGATCCTGCTCATGTCCTTGGAATTAAACCTGGCGAAGCCGTCGTGATGCGTAACATCGGCGGTCGAATCACGCTGGGGTTGTTGGAGCAGTTGGCACTACTCGGGCGAATCGGGGAAGTTGCCGGAGAGATTCCTGGGGCTGGCGGTGAGTTTCACATCATCGTACTGCAGCACACCGATTGCGGCATCACTCGCCTCGTGGGCGACCCCGCCTTGCTGGCGCACTATTTTCAAATACAGGAACGGGAGCTCAAGGCAAAAGCAGTCAAGGATCCCCGCGCGGCGGTTGCCGCCGACGTTGCTTTGCTCCGAGCCAATCCGGCATTGCCGAGCGAGTGGCTTATATCGGGGCTCGTTTATGACGTGGCGACCGGACTTGTTGAGATCGTCGCGCCGCCAGCGCTGATCCGCGCCGCATAAATATCGGGACCCGTATCATAGGGGGCGTAGCCAAATACTCCTATGAGGAAAATCGAGCTCTCACTTTGCCGTCCCGAAAGCCGATGCGAATTCTTATCGCTGCGATTCCTCGGGTGCGGCCGCTTGATGCAGTCGGTCCGGTCGAACTCTTCGGGGATGCAAACCGGGGCGTGTCGGTGATCCGATCTTCTCGGTGGACATTCTTGCTTCCGGCGAACAGAAGACGCGCTTTAAGATGCCACGGCCGGGTGACGTCAGAACGCAAGGTCCCTCCACTCCGCAAATCATCGCTTTGCGATGATCTGCTCCGGTCGGGATGACAGACCTGAGCCGATAATATAGGAATACATATGTAATCTATAAGATAATGTAGGATTTTGGACAACCTGGCCGTGAGCGCGGCCCATGAAGCGATTTCGGGCGCTGGGCCCGGAATAATCTGACTAGCTCATGTTGTCCTTTTCGCTCGCTTGCCGTCTAATTCCTCTTGGCTGCGCCTCATCCGCAGCCGGTCTGGAGCCCTAGAAAAATGAGATTCAGCCTTAAACTTCCGCGTCCCGCTTTTATTGCAGCTTTTGCTCTTTTCGCTTTATCCCCTCTCGCCATGAACTCCCAGGACGCAGCCAAAACCGAAACCCATGGCATCGCCATCGACAACATGGACCCTTCAGTGAGGCCGGGCGACGATTTTTACGATTATGCCAATGGCAACTGGATCAAGCGCACCGAAATTCCACCCGACCGCAGCCGGATCGGCGTCTTCACCGCCCTCGACGACTTGAGCAACAAGCGCACTGTCGGCCTGATTGAAGAAACCGTCAAGGCCAACGCGCCCGCCGGTTCGAATGCGCGCAAGATCGCCGACCTCTACACCTCATTCATGGACGAGGTCAGGATCGAAGCCAAAGGCCTGGCTCCGCTCCGTCCGCACCTCGACGCCATTGCCGCCATCCGCGATAAGCGGGAACTGTCGCGGGCCTTGGGCGAGAGCCTTCGATCCGACGTCGACGCGCTCAACAACACCAACTTTCATACGGCCAACCTTTTCGGACTGTGGGTCGCGCCCGGTTTTAACGACTCCGACCACTATGCCCCCTACTTGATGCAAGGCGGCCTGCAGATGCCCGATCGCGAATACTATCTCGCCGACACTGCGCGCATGCGCGACATCCGCTCGAAATATCAGGCACATGTCTCCGCCATGCTCAAGCTTGCCGGCTTCACCGACACCGACGCCCGCGCCCAGCGCATCGTCGAACTGGAGCATGCCATCGCCGAAAAACACATTAGTCTGGCTGAAAACGAGGACATCCAGAAAGCCAACAACCCGTGGAAGCAAGCTGACTTCGCCGCCAAAGCTCCCGGCCTCGACTGGGCTGAGTATTTCCGCGGCGCCGGTCTCAGCAAGCAAGCCAGCTTCATTGTCTGGCAGCCCACAGCCTTCACTGCCGAATCAGCTTTAGTCGCTTCTACCGACCTCGAAACCTGGAAGGACTGGCTGGCATACCACTTGATCGAAGCTTATGCTCCCGTGCTGCCCAAAGCGCTCGCCGAAGAACGCTTCGCATTCTTTGGGAAGACACTCTCGGGCACGACAGAGCAGCGTCCGCGCTGGCAACGCGGTGTCGCCATGGACAACGTGTTGCTCGGCGACGCGGTCGGACAAATCTACGCTCAGCGTTATTTCCCGCCAGAGGCCAAGGCGCAGGCGGACGCTATGGTGGCAAACATCATCGCCGCCTTCCGCAAACGGATCGAGGCCCTGGACTGGATGAATCCCGCGACCAAAGCCGAAGCCCAGGCCAAACTGACCACGCTTTATGTGGGAATCGGTTACCCCGAAACCTGGCGCGACTATTCCGCTTACCAGGTCAAGGCCGATGATATCTTCGGCAATCTCTGGCGCGGCCGCCTGTCTGACTACCATCGCGATGTCGCGCGTCTCGGGCATCCGGTCAATCGCAAAGAGTGGTCCATGCATCCGCAAACCGTGAATGCGGTCAACCTGCCGCTGCAGAATGCGCTCAGCTTCCCTGCCGCCATTTTGCAACCGCCGTTCTTCGATCCGCTCGCACCCGCTGCCGCGAACTACGGTGCAATCGGGTCGGTCATCGGACACGAAATCAGCCACACGTTTGACACTGAAGGCAGCGCCTTCGATTCCAAAGGCCGGGTGCGCGATTGGTGGACGCCCTCGGACTATGCCCATTTCAAAGCCACGACCGCAAAACTTGCCGCGCAGTATGACACCTACAAACCCTTTCCGGATATTTCCGTGAACGGCAAGCAGACTTTGGGGGAGAACATCGCCGACAACGCCGGCATCTCCGCCTCCTTCGATGCCTACCATGCCTCGCTCGCTGGCAAGTCCGCGCCGGTGCAAGATGGCTTCTCTGGCGACCAGCAATTTTTCATCGCCTTCGGACAAAATTATGGATCGAAGGAACGGGAAGAAATGCTCCGTCAGCAAGTGATGACCGACCCGCACGCCCCGGCGGAATACCGCGCTGACGGCGTCCGCAACGTCGACGCTTGGTATCCAGCATTCAACGTGCAACCCGGCGAGAAACTTTATCTGGCCCCGCCGGACCGGGTGCAGATTTGGTAGTTCATCGTGCAGGGCGGACACTCTTGTTCGCCGCGGTTGAGGTTGGCCTCCGGGTCGACCTCAATCCATCATGCTATAATTCTTCATCTTGGTTGCTGCTATAGCCGACGGAGGATCGTATCGATAAACGCTTTATCCGCACGAACGACCGTATTCGAGCGCGTGAAATTCGAGTGATCGGGGACGAAGGCGAACAGATTGGCGTAATGCCCCCGTACGAAGCGCTCAAAATGGCCCGCGAAAAGAATCTGGACCTGGTTGAGATTTCGCCCACCGCAGTTCCTCCCGTGTGTCGCATCATGGATTACGGGAAATTTCTCTACCAGCAGGAGAAAAAAGAACGCGAGGCCAAGAAGCATCAGAAGACGATCACGGTCAAGGAAGTCAAGTTTCGTATCAACGTGGACGATCACGATTACGAAACCAAGAAGAATCACGTGCTGCGCTTCCTGGACGAAGGCGACAAGGTCAAAGCCACCATCTTTTTTCGCGGGCGTGAAATGACCCGCACGAACCTTGGCCGGCAAATTCTGGAGCGTCTGATCAAAGACGTAGAAAGCCAAAGCATTGTAGAATTCCGCCCCCGCCAGGAAGGTAACACTTTGCACGCGATCCTGGCTCCGAAGAAGGATACGGGGCAAAAGCCGCACGCAACGCCGCCGGCGCAGAAGAGCGCGGGACAGGCGTAGTAGGAAACAAGCAATTAGCATTTGGCAATTAGCATTTAGCCAATAAAGTTAGTTGCGAGAGCCTTAGCTAATTGCCGAGTGCTAAATGCTAATTGCTGATCTAGAGGACTTATGCCGAAATTAAAGACACATAAAGGCGCCGCCAAGCGCTTCAAGAAAACTGCAACTGGGAAAGTAAAGCGCGGGCATTCGCATTTGCGCCACATGCTGACGTCCAAGTCGCACAAGCGCAAAAAGAAGCTGGGCCATGCCGTGTTGGTCAGCGACGCGGATACGCCAAAGATCAAACGGATGATTCCGTATTAAGGTAAGTTAGCGGGCGAATCGCCCGCACTTTGTGGGCTGCGAATCTTTGATTCGACGGCCCCCGGCGTGTGAAGAGGTGATGCGGACTGTTTCAGTCTCCTACCTCCAGCCGCCGTAAATTGAAATAAAAAGGAGCAGATCAATGCCTCGTGTAAAACGTGGAACCAAACGGCGCGCCAAGCGCAAGAAGATATTAGACCGCGCCAGCGGTTACTTCCTCACAAAATCCAAGCTCTACCGGTCGGCTAAAGAAGCCGTCGAACGCGGCCTGAAGTTCGCCTATAGCGGACGCAAACAGCGCAAGCGGCAATTCCGCTCGTTGTGGATCGTGCGCATCGGGGCCGCGGCCAAGCTGAATGGGATGAGCTACAACACATTCATCCACGGCTTGAAGAAAGCCGGCGTCGAACTGGATCGCAAGATTCTCGCTGACCTGGCGGTGAAGGACGCTGCCGCGTTTAAGAGCCTCGCCGAGCAGGCGAAGGGCGCTCTCGGCGGGGCGGCGTAGAAAACCAGCCTTTGGCAGTTAGCACTTAGCATTTAGCCAATTCAGAATTGTCATTCCGAGTGGGCTTTAGCCCGCGAGGAGTCTGTAGTTCGCCGGTTTCTAAAGAAACTGCAGATCCCTCTCTTGCCGTCACGGCTGCCGCGGTTCGGGCGGCGCTCGGGATGACAGGGTGTTCGCATGGGTCCGAAGAAAAAATCGCAATACGCAGTTCCCAAGCTTAAGGATTTCTCGGCCGCTGCTTTGGAGAAAGCGGCAAAGGAGCTTCTGTCTGCGCTTGCAGCGGAGTCGAAAGCGGTCGACAGCGAGGCCGAGTGGAAGATATTTCGTGACCGTTGGATGGCGCGCGCGAACGGTCTCCTGACTCAGATCAATGAGGCATGGCTCAAAGCTGCGCCCAAAGATGCGAAGCGCGCTGCTGGACAATGCGTCAATGAGCTCAAAGCGAAAGTCGAGGAGATAGTCGGTGCGACTTCTGAGCGCATCCTGAGCGAAGCCCGCTCGAAGGGCCGCCCGGTTGGGCGCGCGCAGACGCGGGATTCTGCTTTTGATCCTCGCAGGGGAGAATCTCCCGCCGACCGCCTCGACATCACGCTGCCTGGCATTCGCCGTCCGCTCGGCGCGGAGCATCCGGTCATCAAGACCATGAACGAGATGGTCGGCGTGTTTCGCAATCTTGGGTATTCGGTAGAAGAAGGTCCCGAGATTGAGACGGATTATTACAACTTCGAGGCGCTGAATTTCCCTCCTAACCATCCCGCGCGGGATACGCAGGATACGCTATTCATCGCCAATCAGGAGTCGAAGCCGCTGCGGGAGCGGTTGCTTTTGCGTACGCACACTTCGCCGGTGCAGATCCGCACCATGGAGAAGATGAAGCCGCCGGTGCGCGTGGTTTGCCCGGGGAAAGTGCATCGCAACGATGCGCCGGACGCGACGCACTCTCCGATCTTTCATCAGATCGAAGGGCTGGCGGTAGATACGAACATTACGTTTTGCGATTTGAAGGGAACGCTTGATCACGCCATGAAAGAGATGTTCGGATCGAGCGTGAAGACGCGGTTTTATCCGTCATTCTTCCCTTTCACCGAGCCCAGCGCGGATGTGCAGATCAGTTGCATTTTTTGTGGCGGGCGGGGATATCGCGATGGCGGTCCCTGCCGGAACTGCAAGGCCAGCGGATGGATTGAGTTGTTGGGTTGCGGCATGGTGGATCCGAATGTGTATGGGTTCGTGGACTACGATGCGAAGAAAGTCAGCGGGTTCGCATTCGGCATGGGCGTGGAGCGGATTGCGATTTTGAAATATGGCGTCGATGACATTCAGTTGTTTTTCAACGGCGATGTGCGATTTTTGCAGCAGTTTGCGTAAAAACTTTTACCACAGAGACACAGAGAAGCCTCTTTCTTTCTGTGACTCTGTGGTAAAGCCCCAGAAGCTAGAGGCTAGAAGCTCCTCACATGAAAATTTCTCCTCAATGGGTGCGCGATTTTGTTGACCTTGACGTCAACTACCATCAGCTTGCGGAGGATTTGACGCTGGCTGGAATCGCGGTCGAGTCGGTAAACGGCGAGGGGAATGAAACCATCTTCGAGATGGACATCACCACGAATCGTCCGGACGCAATGAATCATTATGGCGTGGCGCGGGAGTGTTCGGCGATTTATGACCTTCCTTTGAAAGCGATTGAACCGCAATTGCCGGAGCCCTCAGCGGCTAAAGCCACATCTTCGTCGGGCCTGAGCGGCACGACTGAAGTCGCGCCCTTCCCAATCGAGATTCAAGACGAACAAGGTTGTGCGCGTTTCACTGCCCGGATAATTCGCGATGTCACTATTAAACCCTCGCCGAAAGAGATTGTGGGGCGGCTCGCACTGCTGGATCAGCGGCCCATCAACAACGCCGTCGACGCGACCAACTACACGCTGTGGGAAATGGGCAAACCGACGCATGTCTTCGATCTTGATTTGCTCGAAGGCGGAAAGATCATTGTTCGCCGGGCGCGCGATGGCGAAACGCTCAAGACGCTCGATGGAGTGGAGCGCAAGCTGACTTCCGAGGATCTTGTGGTTGCGGACGCTCGCAAGCCGGTCGGACTGGCGGGAACCATGGGCGGCTTCGACACCATGATCACGGAGAAGACGCGCAACATTCTGATCGAATCGGCGTGGTGGGATCCGGTTACGGTTCGCAAAATGTCGCGACGGCACGGGCTGCATACGGACGCGTCGCATCGCTTTGAACGTGGCGCGGATTTTGAATCGACGATTCTTTCCTGTAATCGCGTCGCCGAACTGATTTTGCAATCCGGCGGGGGTAAGCTGGTTGGCGGGCCCATCGATGTCGTCGCGCGACCGCTTGATCAGGCTCCGGTGGCATTGCATCTTTCTGAAGTGCAACGCATTCTGGGGGAGAAACTGGAAGCTGGGGAGATCCTTCGCATATTACGGAGACTGGGTTTCGAATTGATCCCGGAGCCCGGAGAAGAGCCCGAGTTCACGGTGCAGGTTCCGAGCTGGCGGCTGGATGTGGAACGCGAGATCGACGTGATCGAAGAGATTGCACGATTGCACGGATATGACAAATTTCCGAACACGCTGCCGGCCTATGTTGGCGCCGTGGTCGAACTGCCCGATGCGCCCAAGGAAAAGAGGGTGCGGACTTCCCTGCTGGCTCTGGGCTATGACGAAGCGATTTCGCTGACCTTCATTTCGCATCGGGATGCGGAGCAGTTTTCATCGGTGCCAGTGATCGAACTGGCGAACCCGCTGAGCGAGGAAGCTTCGGTGATGCGCACTTCGATGGTGCCGGGCATGTTAAACATGCTGGCCTACAACCTGAACCGGGGCAGCAGCGATGTTCGTTTGTTCGAAGCTGGGAATGTGTTCGAGGCGGCGGACGAGAAGACGGTCGAATTCAAGCGCATTTGCATGGGCGCGACCGGCAGCGCTTTAAGTGCGAGCGTGCATCAAGCGGCGAGGCCGATTTCTTTTTTTGATCTCAAGGGTGATGTGGAAACATTGTTGGCTGCCTTTCAGCATGGCGGGATCGAATACAAACCGGATGCTGCGGACTATTACCATCCAGGCCGTTCGGCTTCGGCTTGGATGGATCGCGAAGTTGTGGCTCAGTTTGGCCAGATTCATCCGGAGATCGCGGCAGGGCGCAAACTCAAGCAGGACATTTTTGTCGCCGAGCTTCATTTGGACCGGCTGTTCAAGCGTGGTTTGCGTGGCGTGCGGTATGAGGCTTTGCCGCGCTATCCGGCGGTGGAGCGCGATTTTTCCTTTATCTTTGACGATGTGGTCGAGTTCGCAAAGATACAAAAGACCGTTGCGGGATTGGGTTTGAGCGAACTGCGAAGTTTCGTTCCGGTCGAAATTTTCCGTGGCGGGGCCATTCCTGCCGGAAAATATTCTTTGCTGCTTCGGGCAACTTTCCAATCCGGCGAGCGGACTTTGCGCGAGGATGAAGTGGCACGTTGGTCGGGCGCTATCGTTAAATCTCTTGAGGGATTGGGCGGGACGCTACGGGCTTCTTAGTTCGACAAACCAAACACAAGGTCCCTCGACTCCGCTCGAGATGACATTTCTTTGTGGTTGCCGGCGCTGTCCCACGTGATTCTGGCTGGTGTGCTAGTCTGAGCCAACTATGGCTGATGTAGTTATCCAACCGAAGCATTTTCTCAGCGACAAAGTTGAGCATTTTACCGAGTCGGTCATTCGGGAGATGACGCGGCAGGCGATGCTTTATGGAGCGGTGAACCTGGCGCAGGGTTTTCCGGATTTTCCTGCTCCGGCGGAGATCAAGCGGGCCGCGCAAGAGGCTATTGCTGCGGAGGTCAATCAGTACGCGATCACCTGGGGCGCGAAGAGCTTGCGCAATGCGATTGCGCGGCAGATGCAGGAATGGCAGGGAATCGCGGTCGATCCGGAGACGCAGATCACAGTGTGTTGCGGCTCGACTGAAGCCATGATTTCGACGCTGCTGGCGGTGTGCAACAAGGGCGACGAAGTCGTGATCTTCGAACCGTTCTACGAAAATTACGGTCCGGACGCGGTGTTGTCGGGAGCGAAGCCGGTGTTTGTGAAACTGCGTCCGCCTAAGAGTGGGAATGACGAATGGACATTCGATGAGCGCGAGCTGCGCGCGGCTTTTCATGGTCAGACCAAAGCAATCATTCTCAATACTCCGAACAATCCCACTGGGAAAGTATTCACGCGTAGCGAACTGGAACTGATTCGCGATCTGTGCGTTGAGTTTAATGTTCTGGCGATCACCGACGAAATTTACGAGCACATTCTTTACGACGGCACGCAACACATTTCGATGGCGAGCCTCGAAGGCATGAGCGAGCGGACGGTTACGATCAATGGTTTGTCGAAGAGTTACAGCGTGACTGGATGGCGCGTGGGCTGGGCAGTCGGGCCTTCGGCTGTTACGAATGCGATTCGCAAAGTTCATGATTTTCTTACCGTGGGCGCGCCGGCTCCTTTGCAGGAAGCGGGTGCGGCGGCTCTGGGGCTGCCGCGTGCTTATTATGAAAATCTCGCCAATGGATACTGTGCGCGACGCGATCGTCTCATGCCCGCGTTGACCGAGGCGGGATTTCGGTGCTTTCGTCCACGAGGGGCGTACTACGTGATGACGGACATCAGCGCGTTTGGCTTCGCTGACGATGTGGCGTTCACGAAATATCTCGTGAAAGAGATCGGCGTGGCGGCGGTTCCGGGATCGAGTTTCTACAATGATCCGAGAGATGGTGCGAAGCAGGTTCGGTTTGCGTTTTGCAAAAAGGATGCAACGCTGGATGAAGCTGGGCATCGGTTGAAGAAATTACGCGATCGATAACGCCACAATTTGCCAAACTTCGCTCGGCTGGACTGACCGGAGCGGCTGTCCCCACGCAAGTAAAGTCTATCCACAGGGTTGTGCGGTATACTGCGCTGAAGATCGAAAATCTTATGGAGAAGAAGTGCAATCATGGCGGTGAGAATGGCTGAAGAAGTATCGGCGCAGGTTCCATCTGACGATTTTCAGGCGCTCGAGCAAAAAGTCTATCGCACAATTGAGATGTATAAGGCAGCGCGGGAAGCGCGAGCGGCATCGGAACGTGATGCGCAGCGGTTGCGTGAGCAACTGGAAGAACGCGAGGAGGAAGTTGAAGGCCTCCGGCGCGAAATGGTGCAACTGCGCCGGGAGCGCGAGGAAATCCGCGGGCGGGTAGAGAAAATGCTGCAGCAGATCGATACACTGGCAGAAGAGCAGGCTGCGAGCTAAGCTGCAGAGTTCGACCTCACGGTCGACAGGAGCAGAACAAATTATGGCAAGCGCCACGAAGCAGCCCGCTGCGAAGAACGCGGATGAAGGCAGCGTGCGCGTGGAGATCTTCGATCAGGCCTACAATCTGCGCGGGTCGGATGCGGAGTACATCCTGAAGCTGGCGGAGTACGTGGACGCCAAGATGCGGGCGGTGGCGGAGCAGACGCACACGGTGGACACGGCGCGATTGGCGGTGCTGGCTGCGCTCAATATCGCGGATGAATATCATTTGTTGAAACGAAATCAGGATGTGGGCGCGGTGGATTATTTGAAGCGGGCGCATCATTTGGCGGATGCGTTGGATGAAGTGCTGGACGAGAAGCGGCGGGCCGGATAGCGGCCTTTCGCGCTCCGCTCGATGGACAGCCGACGGCGGCTGTCCCCACGTGGTTGTAAGTCTACGTTTCCCCTTACGAAAGTTGCTGGCAAACCGAGTGCCAACTATTTGTGCGATGCCCCTTGCGAATTGGGCGGCATTTGCCTAGGATTCGAAATGAAAGCCGACCTGCGAAGTTGGTGATGGTGGTAACCGATTTTTGAACCAACACCGAATGAACGGGGGCCTGACTCGTACAAGTAGATCCGGTGTGCGATGCTCCGCCATGCGGAGATGCCTAAAGGGTCGCGGCGGGTTCCCAACGTCTACCGACGGGTTCATTCTCGGCCTACCACACGGCTAGGTGGGTCGGCTTGCTTCTTCTGCTACGCCTTCCCTGCTACACTGGCAGTTACTAATCTCCAGTGATCCGCATCTAACAAAAAGTGTTTCCTCGACTCTTCCATATTGGCAACTTCAGTCTGCCCACGTACGGGCTGCTGGTTTCGTTGGGCGTGCTGATCGGATTGTGGATCAGCGTGCGCAATTCGGAGAAGCAGGGGATCAATGGGGACGACGCCTGGAATTTGGGAATTTTGGTGGTGCTGTGCGGAATTCTGGGCGCCAAGATTCTCTACATTGTCAACGACTGGACTTACTACAGCACTCATCTGGGAGAGATTTTCAGCTTTGCTACGTTGCAGGCAGGTGGCGTTTTTTCGGGCGGGCTGATTGGTGGATTCTCGGCAGCGGCATGGTATGTCCACAAACGGCGTATGCCCGCGCTTGCCACTTGTGATGCGTTCGCGCCCGGGTTGGCCTTTGGACATGCGCTGGGACGCGTGGGCTGTTTCGCGGCGGGCTGTTGCTATGGCAAGCCGACGACGCACTTCTGGGGAGTAACGTTCACCAGTCCGATCGCACAGGCATGGGTGGGAACGCCACTGGGAGTTCCTCTGGAGCCGACGCAGCTTTTTGAATCGGCGGTTGAGCTGGCGAATTTCTTTTTTCTAATGTGGCTGTTCAAGCGGAAAAAGTTCGACGGCCAGGTGGTCGCCGCGTATTTCTTCCTTTATGGCGTGGCGCGTTATTTTCTGGAATTCCTGCGCGATGATCCTGGACGAGGGTCGGTGTTTGGCGGAATCATGACGGGGACGCAGTTGATCTCGATCGGATTGGTCCTGCTGGGCGGGCTGATCTGGTGGTTGCGCCCGGGGATGAAATCCGTTCCGGCGCAGGCTACGCGATAACACTCCCTTTCGCCACAGAGTCACAGAAAAGAAATTCCTCTTTCTTCTTTTTCGGGAATCCTTGCTTAGGACTTTATCCGTTCTTTGGTGTGCTATCGGGCGAGCGCAGAGTAAAGAGCGTGACTTCTGGGCGACAGTTCAAGCGGATGGGTAAACGAATCGTGCCCAGTCCCATGTTGGTGTACAGGGTCAAAGCACCAATCCGATACATTCCGCGAGGATACTTTCTTGCAAACATCGGCAGCCAGGGCGCACCAATGCCGGGAAGCCAGATTTGGCCTCCATGGGAATGTCCTGAGAGTTGAAGGTCGACCGGATAGTGAGCGGCCTCGTCGGCGAAATCCGGTTCGTGCACCAGCAAGACAACCAATTCGTCGCTGGGGATGCCGCGCAAAGTCAGGTTCATGTCTGGATCCCCTTTCCATGCGTCGTCCAAACCGGACAACCAAATTCGCGATCCTTTCTGCTCAATGGGAATAGAACGGTTACGAAGAACGGAAACGCCATGCGAATCGAGAGTTTCAGTAATCCGTCGGGGATCCGATTCCATATCGTGATTCCCGAGAACAGACACAATCGCGATCCGCGCGCGCAGATGCGCCAGCAACTGGGCGCAAGGGTCGGCAGCGTCAGCAGCGCGTTTCGCAGTGTGGAACCTGCGATGAAACATCGGAACCGTGACGAAGTCGCCAGTCAAAACGACCAAATCAGGATGCAGGTTGTTAACGATCTCAATAGCGGCGCTGATTGGCACTGCCGAGCGTTCGTCGTAGTGAAAGTCGCTGAGTTGTGCGATGGTCAAGCCATCGAAAGCCTCGGGCAACCTGGGCAGCACGACTTCCATAGCCGTCAGAATGGGGTGGTTCGGTTCGAGAATTACACTATCTTCCCCGAGGGCCAGAGCGCCAGTCGCGGTCACTCCGGCGGCAACTTGAAGAAACCTGCGTCTAGTTAGAAATGACAATCGAAGTTCGTCCCGTCCTAACGTGCGGCGATTGGCTTTGTGCGTAACATGGCAAACAAAATTCCTTCTTCTAGGATTGTATCGGACAGCGACTCCATTCTCTCCCTCGGCCATTTCTCCAGCCCAAACTCTCAAAGTTCTGCGCGACATTGGCTGCTTCCGGGCTTTATAGTGCATCTATCTGATGCACGGAGGACTTGATGCGATTTCAGGTGGTTGCGGCGGACTACGATGGAACTCTGGCAAACGACGGGCGGGTCGACAAGCGCACTGTCGAGACTTTAGTCCGGGTGCGAGCGTCTGGTCGCAAAGTTATTCTGATCACAGGCCGCGAACTCGATAGCCTGCAAAGCGTTTTCCCGGAACTGGGTCTGTTTGACCTGATCGCGGCAGAGAACGGAGCTTTGCTCTACTACCCCTCTACGGGAGAGGAAAAGCTTCTGGGCAGTACGCCTCCGGCGACCTTTGTGGAGATGCTTCGACACTCAGGGGCGAATCCTCTTTCGGTTGGCCGTTGCGTTGTGGCAACCGTGAAACCTTACGAAGTAGAGGTTGCCAAGGCGATCGGCGAGCTAGGACTCGAACTGCAAGTTATCTTAAACCGGGAGTCGGTCATGGTCCTTCCAGCCGGAGTAGATAAATCCACCGGATTCCGCGCTGCCATGGCTGAGTTGCGCCTTCCCGCTGCCAGCGTCATAGGAATCGGTGACGCGGAAAATGACTATGCATTCTTAAGTCTCTGCGGATTGTCCGTGGCCGTCGCCAATGCAATTCCAAGCTTGAAACAACAGGTTCATGCGGTAACATCAGGCGAGGATGGAGCAGGAGTGGTTGAAGTCCTTCAGAAACTGCTCGCGAACGAGGACGCTCTTGAGGCGGCCCACTCCGGTGTCAGCGACCGGTTCCGGCGCTGAATCCTCGCAGCCCCGCCATGGCTTCGATTTTCTGCGGCGCGAGCCGAACATTGCTGAGATCAGCGATCAGATTACCCGCCCACCGAAAGATGTTGTGCTCTTGTACCACCCCCCGCATTCGCGCCATTCGCGCCTGACGCTCCTCCGCGGGTAATTCCAATGCAATACGAATCGCTTCCGCCATCTGCTCGGTGTCGTACGGATTGACGATGAGAGCATCGTTGAGTTCGCGGGCCGCTCCGGTAAAGCGACTTAGGATCAGTACTCCCTGTTCGTCATCGCGGGCGGCGATAAACTCCTTGGCAACCAGATTCATCCCGTCGTGCAGAGATGTGACCAAACACAAGTCCGCTGCCCGATAGTACTTCTCGACCTCCTCATGGGTGAACTGCCGCTTGAGGTAGACAATGGGTCTCCATGAGCCATTCTGAAAGCGCCAGTTAATGCGGTCGGCTTCGGCTTCTACCTCTCCGAGCAGATCGTGATATCGCTTGATGTGGGTGCGGCTCGGCGCTCCGATTTGCACGAAGGTGAACTTATTTTGATAGACCGGATATTTCTCGAGCAGGCGCTCGATGGCGAGGAAGCGCTCAAGGATTCCCTTGGTATAGTCCACGCGATCAACACCTACTCCCAGAAACGACGCGTTCACTCCCAGACCTCGCAACAGGTCGACGCGGTCCGTATACGGCGATTCACTCGATCGCGGACTGGCAGAGATCTCGCGGAAGTCCACGCTGATCGGAAACGGCTTTACGACGGTGCGATGGTCCTCGCGGTTGATGGCAAAGTGCTCCCAGTCGATGCGCGACTCGAGGGTGCGATCCACGGTCTGGAGAAAATTGTTGCAATGCGATTGAATGTGGAATCCAATCAAATCGGCCCCGAGCATTCCATCAATCAGTTCCCGCTGCCAGGGACAGATGCCGAATGCCTCCGCATTGGGCCAGGGAATATGCCAGAAGATTGCAACCCGCGCATCGGGACGTTCCTTCTTGACCAACCGAGGCACCAGCGCGAAATGGTAGTCCTGTACTAACAAGAGCGGCTGCTCGAAATCAGCCATCTCTTCGAGCGCGGCATCGGCAAACTTCTGATTGACCTCGCGATAAGACTCCCAGTCCGAGGTCCGGAAGATCGGTCGGGTGTGCGCGATGTGACAGAGTGGCCATAAGCCCTCATTCGAAAAGCCGAAGTAATAGCCCTCTTCTTCCTCTTTGGTCAGCCACACTCTTCGCAGCGTGTACTTGGGATCGTCCGGTGGAACCCGCAAATGAGCATTGGCATCCACGGTTTCCCGGTCGGCGTCGCCACTGCCATGGGCCACCCATTTGCCATCACAAGCACATAGAATCGGCTCCAGGGCGGTCACCAACCCACTGGGCGGAACCACGACTTCCAGAGACTCCCCTTTTCGGGTATGCGAATAAGGTTCGCGGTTGGAAACTACAACCAGACCGCTGTCTCCGAGCTTGCTGCGCACGTGCACCGCCAGACGTTCGGCGGTCCAGATGGATTCTGCGGTTTCGCGAAGGTGGGCTTCAGCTTCCGCCGCTGAACGCGCTGCCATCAGGCTCGCGGCGAAGGTTTGCATTTCTCGCGCCAATGGGCGCAGCAGATCCAGATCCGGTGCTGCGGGCGGTGTGCCTTTTCCTGTCCTGAGCGCTTTCATCCACTGCGCCGCTTTTGCGATCGGCCCAACAATACTCCACCGGACGATCAGCAATGTAATCAGGGCAATCAACAACACCTGCACCAACACGCGCACAAAGGCATCCCTCCACATGCGCGTGCTCTGGGTGTTGATATAGCTGGCATCGTGGACGATGACCACCCCTCCGACAGCTTCGTCGTTTTGACGGAGCGGATAGGCGTAGATGTGTACCGACGCTGTCCCCAGACGCGTGAACTGGCCCGAGCCTTGATTCGTCGCGATGGCTTGAGTCACCAGAGGCGGCTGTTTGCCAAGGCGATCTGGCATGCCGGGGGTTGCCGCAAGCAGCGTGCCCTCTTTATCGTAGATCGCCATTCCTTCCAGGCGCTCGCGATTGCCGAAGCGATCAACGATGCGCTGAAGTTGACGGGGAGATTGCTTTTCAAGATAAGGTTCAATGTACCCTGCCAGGCTTTCACCCAACACTTCCGCACGCCGCTCCAGGTCCCTGCGAAGAGCAAGCTTCTCCCGCTGTACTTCTTTATAGGAAAACGCCAGCGAAACCAGCGTGATCCCCACAATCAGCGAGATAATCAGTCGAACACTTAGCCAGCGCATGGCAATCTTTGATTACGTCGACTACATTCGGGATATCTGATGTACACTCCTTGGCTTGCGTACACCAGGACCTAAGTTCAAGGTTGGGGAATTACAGACAGCCCCAGACTAGTATAGGTCTATAGACCGGGCGGGTATATCGGGAATAAGCTGTATATCCTTCGACCCGTGGCCGGCAATGATGCCGGGCAGCGGGCCGATATCCTTACGAGCTGATTTATTGCTTTGCGCCCACGTCTTTAACCAGCCTCTCAATGGCGTTCTGCTCGACTTGGATCAGCCCGGTATGGGGGCTATCGAGGTCGGCGATTAATGCCATTACCACTGCAACCACCAGCGGGGCAGCCAGAAGAGAGAACCATAACTTCCGCTTCAAGCTGAATCCACCAGCAAAGCCTTGGAAAACCGCGACGATGACGATGATTACCCACACTGATTTCGGAACGCGGTTTTCGAATGCAGCCAGTCTTTTCTCGGAGACGTCGATCGTCTCATTCAGGGTCAGTATGTAGGTCGCAGTGACGGCGGTCTGGCTCTTCTGTGTGACCGCAACGACCTGTTGCCAGAGTTGCGTTTGAAGAGCCTTGGTCGGTTGTAATGATTCCTCCGGTCCTGCCGTGGCTGAATCGCGCCGCACCACCGCGTACTGGCGCAACAACTCCAAAGACTTGCTGCGCTCGGGTTCCGGTAACATTTCTGCTCGCA
The DNA here is from genome assembly GCA_963722725.1 of uncultured Acidobacteriota bacterium. Classification (GTDB taxonomy): domain Bacteria; phylum Acidobacteriota; class Terriglobia; order Terriglobales; family Acidobacteriaceae; genus JABDBE01. Next base: position 70,787 of record CAVROB010000014.1, on the reverse strand, counting down.
ACACGGTTGTTCCGATTGCGTTGGCTTCGTCGACGACCAGTTGTCTTCTCTCGTCGAATCGTGGCAACACCATGGCAATGGTGAACCCCAGCAGCAGCCCCAACAGGACGAAGAGTCCTTCGCGCAGACTGTTGATCTGCTCGTGATGGTGGGCGTCTTCATTGATACGGGTAGCAACGGCGAGCCGGTAGCCAGCCAGTGAGGATACGAATAGAGTGACAGCAACCGCCAAGAACAAAAGCCACGGCTCGTTGAGAAGAAAGCTCATACTCTGTCCACTCCTTTTTCAGGGGCTCGGATCTCAGTATCCAGACCAGGGTCTTGGATCGAAGCGCTCCGATTATGGCTCTCACCCTTTGGAGAGCGCAAGGCGAAGTCATTTATCGGAGACATTGTTTGCCTTACCGATGTGCGTCACGCTGATTGAGAGTTGCCATGTCCCTTTAAGACGGCCGGAGCATCTAAAGATGTCTTCAGCCCCTTTTGCCCTGCGGGGCGATAAATTGATCAGGTGGAGCAACCAATGAAAGCGGCTATCCTCAATTCCCCACAAGACGTTTTAAAACGCCCTCTTCAGATCGTCGACGTTCCTCGTCCGGAACTCGTGGCCGGACACGTTCTGCTGCGCGTGCGTGCGTGTGGCGTTTGCCGCACCGACCTGCACATCGTCGAAGGCGAATTGCCGCCGCGTCGCGGCAAGCTCATTCCGGGCCATCAAATCGTGGGTGACATCATTGATGGGGCAACGGCGGAGTTTCCGATTGGAATTCGCGTGGGTGTCTCGTGGATTGGTGGAATCGATGGCACCTGCTGGTATTGCAAGAAGAATCTGGAAAACCTTTGTGATGCGCCCATATTCACCGGATACACAGTCAACGGCGGCTATGCCGAGTATGCACTCGCGCGCTCTGATTTCGTATTCGCACTGCCTTCCGCGCTGGATGATTTGCAAGCGGCTCCTCTTTTATGTGCCGGCATCATTGGCTTTCGCAGCCTTCGCGTCGCTGGCGTGGAGAAGGGCGAGCGAGTGGGTCTATTCGGCTTCGGAGCCTCGGCGCATCTGGCCATCGCGGTTCTTCGGGCCTGGGAATGCGAGGTCTACGTTTCCACCCGCGGCGATTCGCATAGAAAACTAGCGAGGTCGCTGGGAGCTACGTGGGTTGGCACCGAAGCGGACAAACCGCCAGTCGAACTCGACCGGGCAATCACTTTTGCACCCAGCGGAGACGTGGTGATTGCCGCACTGGCCAGCCTGCGCAAGGGCGGGGTTGTGGCCATCAACGCGATTCACCTGGACCGTATTCCGGAGTTCAACTATGATCGACTGCTCTGGGGCGAGCGCCAGCTTCGGAGTGTCACGAATATGACTCGTTCCGATGCTCGGGACTTCCTTCAAATCGCTGCCGCCATAAATCTTCGACCCAAGATCACCGTCTTCCCGCTGGATCAGGCGAACGAGGCTCTGGCTGCGGTGAAGAGCGATTCTATAGACGGCGCAGCCGTCATCCAGCCGACGTAGAACTTTCCAGTGCGAAGAAGGAATTCGTATTCAATATCGTTAGGGGGTGGGAACGTGCTTCGAGGTCATGGGAGTGCCGCAGCCTTCTGCGTAGCTTTATTCGCCCTAAGTTCATGGAACTGTTTCGCTCAGACTCCCAAGCAACCTTGGACGAACACTCATCTTTCCCCGGACGAGCGGGCTGATCTGGTCGTAAAGGCGATGACGCTCGACGAGAAAATCCAACTCGTGCACGGAAGCATGGCCATGCTTGGCCGGAAAATCCCGGGAGCACTCGGAGGTGATGGATTTGTTCCTGGAATTCCCCGCTTGGGAATCCCTGACCTCAACCTGATCGGCGCGGGCGTCGGAGTCACGAATCTCGGGAAGCGCACTAACGGCCAGGCCACCGCCCTTCCTGCATCGCTCGCGGAAACCGCAACCTGGGATCCCAAACTCGCCTATGAATTCGGAACTGTCATCGGCCGAGAAACGCGCGACCAGGGTTTCAACGTCTCGCTGGGCGGCGGCAATGACATCATGCGCGAACCACGCAATGGGCGCAATTTCGAGTACCACGGCGAAGATCCAATCCTCGCGGGCAAGATCATCGGGCAGGAATTGAAGGCGATCCAAGACCAGGGCGTCATCGCCGATATCAAACACTACGCGCTCAACTGCCAGGAAACCGATCGCATGGGCGTGAGTTCCAATCTCGACCAGCGTTCCATGCGCGAGCTTGACCTGCTTGCGTTCGAAATTGGCATCAAGGATTCCGGGGTTGGCACCGTGATGTGCGCCTACAACCGCGTGAATGGCGTTTACAGCTGCGAGAACGATTATCTTTTGAATCAGGCGCTCAAGAAAGACTGGAACTTCCAAGGCTGGGTTATGTCGGATTGGGGCGCAACCCACAGCACGGTGAAGGCTGCCTTGGCGGGCCTGGACCAGGAATTTTTCGAGAACAAATACTTTTCTGAGCCCCTCAAGAAAGCTGTCGCGAACGGCGAGGTTCCAACGTCGCGGCTCGACGACATGGTCCATCGCATCCTGCGTACGATGTTCGCCGTCGGAGTCATCGACAATCCTCCGGTGATCAAGCCAATCGATGCCGAGGCTGATGCAGCCGTGGCACAACGCCTGGAGGAACAAGGCGCTGTTCTATTGCGGAACGAAGAAAATCAATTGCCGATGAAAGCGTCAAGCCTTCACTCCATCGCTGTCATCGGATCGCACGCCGACGTAGGCGTGCTCTCAGGCGGCGGGTCGGCCCAAGTGGAACCAGTCGGTGGAAATGCGGTCCCGCCCAAGGAAATCCCGCCGGGCCCTAACGGTTTTCTGGCTGTGTTGGTATGGGACCCTTCGTCGCCGCTGCGCGCCATCCGCGCCAAGGCTCTGACTGCTAAGGTCAACTATGACGATGGAATCGATTTTGCGGCCGCAGCTAAGTTGGCCGCCAGTTCTGATGTCGCCATCGTTTTCGTCTATCAACATACTCATGAAGGCGCTGACCTGAAGGATCTTTCTCTACCAGACCATCAGGACGAACTGGTTAAGCAAGTTGCGGCCGCGAATCCTCATACCATCGTCGTGCTGGAAAACGGAGATCCCGTTCTAATGCCTTGGCTGAATAGCGTGAAGGCCGTTTTGGAATCCTGGTATCCTGGCCAGCGCGGCGGGGAAGCAATTGCGAATATTCTTTTTGGCGATGTAAATCCTTCCGGGAAACTGCCGATTTCGTTCCCCAGGAGTGAGGCCGACCTGCCGCATTTGACCATCCCAGCGCCGCCGCCATCGAATCAACCGGCGAACGAAGACTTGCTACCAACCCCGGTCTTCATCGATGCCAACTATACCGAGGGGCTGAAGGTTGGTTATCGCTGGTACGACGCCGAGAACAAAGACCCACTGTTTTCTTTCGGATTTGGACTCTCGTATACCAGCTTTTCGTATTCTCAACTCAAGGTCACTCCCGGCAAGCCGGTACAAGTGAGTTTCGTAGTCAAGAATACTGGCCTGCGCGCTGGAGCCGAAGTGGCCGAAGTCTATCTCGGCCTGCCGGCGAGCGCGAATGAACCACCGAAGCGTCTGGTGGCGTGGGAAAAGGTGCATCTCGATCCCGGCCAGAGCCGCACGGTAACGGTTTCGCTCGAACCTCAATTCATGTCCATATTCAACGTCGAGAAGGACGCATGGGATCTCCTCCCTGGCGACTATCTCGTTTTTGCCGGAGGATCGTCGCGGCACACACCGCTGACCGCCACGCTGCATATATCCGCGGAGAGCAGTAACCCTTGATCGAAAGGGTGCCGTCGTCGAGCCAGGACTAGCTGTTTTCGGGTCCAGAGCCCGGCTGCAACCCCGACCGTGGAACGCGCAATACTGAGCCTTCGGTCAGAATCACCGACCGCTCGATCAGGATCTCCAGTTGCCTTACGTTGCCCGGCCAATCGGAATTTGTGAGGAAGCTGAGAGTCTCGGCCGGAATCGTCTCTATGCGTTTGTTCAGCCGGCGGGCAAACTTCTGCATGAAATAGCGAACCAGCAAGGGAATGTCGTCGCATCGCTCGCGCAGAGCCGGAACCGGGACAGGAAATACGTTTAGCTGGTCATACAAATCGCCCCGAAACATTTCTTTCGCCACGCGCTCTCCGAGGTCGTGTTGGGTGGTCGCGATCACGCGTACATTCACCCCAATGCTGTGCTTCCCGCCTACTCGCTCAATTTCCCGGCGCTGCAGCAAACGAAGCAGTTTGGCCTGAAGGCTTAGCGAGAGATGTGCGATCTCATCCAGGAAGAGTGTCCCTTCGTTTGCCAGTTCGACGTAGCCGAACTTTTTTCTCTCGTCTTGGCCTTCGTTTTCCAGACCAATCAAATCGCTTTCCTGCACTCCGGCGGCGCTCGGCTCCGCCGTGCAGTTCATTTTGACAAAACTCTGGTTCTTTCTCGCGCTAATACGGTGAATGGCTCGGGCGATCAACTCTTTGCCCGATCCGTCTTCACCCAGAATCAAGACGGGCGCGTCGCTGCGCGCCACTTTCATCGCCAGCTTCAGCATCCGCTTCAGCCCTTTGCTGTCACCTACAATCTCTTCAAAGCCCTCTTCCGGGCGGTAATCTTCCATAGAGATCCAAGACGCCTGCCAGTTAGAAAAGTTGATTTCGTGATGGGCCATGGCACACCTAGACGCACAAAGTTTCTGATAACAAATCTCTCGCCCTTCGGCCGTCAAAGGTAGCATCGCGAACGCTTACGAATCCATACAGCGTTCGCGCGGACAAGTTCTACTTTCGCGAAGAAGAACTTTACGTAGGTTTAGGGCATAGCCACGGAATCAGGGCCGAACGAAGGCATCGCAACGAGAAGAAACTCTTGACAACTCAGGGTTTAGGTGTAGATTAACCGCACATTCTGTGAGCAACCAATAATTCGCGTTCCCGGTTCAAAGGGACATCTGAAGCATAGTTGGGGCTGTACCGCACGGTTGCCGCGAGGGGGAGAATGGCTTCGGAACCATGTCAGCATTCCAATAGGGTCAGCGGCTTGGTCAGGTTAGACTTTGCTCGACAGAATGCTCCTGAAGGCCCAATCTACTCAGGGGCGGTGTCGGCGAGTGTGTGTGAAGATTGCGGACACATTGAACTGTACGCGAAGACCCACCACTTGCTGAGCGATTGGTTGCAAAAGACCTGAAAGTTGACACGTCAGTGCCACTCAAGCCGCAGATGCGTTGGTGTGTCTGTCGGCAGGAGGTCGCATGTCAACGCCCGCAACCGCCTTCGTACGCTTTGAACCGCCGCCCTTCCCCACCCGTGGAGTTCTTTATGGGATCACCCTGCTGTTGGCGGTCCTAGGGGTTCCATTCTTAATTTGGCCGGCCCTTGCGCACCGCATTCTGGCAACTGATTTTCTGCCTCATCAATATTGCTACCTCCGCAAGCCGGGAATGGTGTGGACTCATGTGATTGCTGACTCGCTCATTGGCGTGGCCTACATCGCGATTTCCGGAACCCTGGTCTATCTGGCACACAAAGGACGCCGCGACATACCTTTTCACTGGATGTTCCTCGTGTTCGGCTCGTTCATAGTCGCCTGCGGGACCACGCATTTCATGGAGGTGCTTACCGTTTGGATTCCGGTTTACGTACTCTCCGCAAGCGTCAAGGTGATTACGGCCTTGGTATCGGTGGCGGCGGCCGTGCTGCTTCCCTTCACCGTTCCTGAAATCCTCGCTGTGATACAAACCGCGAAAGCTTCGGAGGCAGCGGAAACCAGGTTCCGCGGGTTGCTGGAGGCGGCCCCAGACGCGGTGGTGGTTATGAATCGAGAGGGCAAGATTGTGCTGGTCAACGCTCAGGTAGAAAGGCTGTTCGGCTATAGGCGCGAGGAATTGATCGAGCAAGAGATTGAGAAGCTGGTGCCAGAACGCTTCCGGGGTCTGCACCCGGGACACCGAACGGACTTCTTCGCCGAGCCTCGAGTACGGCCGATGGGAGCCGGTCTGGAGCTCTATGGCTTACACAAAGATGGGCACGAGTTCCCAGTAGAGATCAGCCTGAGCCCGCTACAAACGGAAGAAGGTGTGCTGGTTTCGAGCGCGATCCGCGATATCAGCGAGCGCAAGCGTGCAGAACGGGACCTGCGCGAGAGTGAAGATCGCTATCGCGATTTGGTAGAAGCACTGCCTGATGCGATTTTTGTTGTGGCGCAAGAGCGAGTCGTTTTTGTCAATCCCTCTGCTGTGAAATTGCTGGGAGCGCAACGGTCAGAGCAAATCGTGGGCAAGGAGCTTTCCGAGATTGTTCATCCCGGCTCCCTGGAATCCGTCAGGAGTCGCATTCGCAACTCCTGCGAGACCCGGGTTGCCGCTCCCCCGATGGAACACGTTCTTCTCGCCCTCGACGGCTCACCGGTGGAGATAGAGTCAGCTTCGATTCCGATAACTTGGAAAGGATCGCCAGCTATTGAAGCGATTGCACGGGACATCAGGCAGCGGAAACGGACGGAGGCAAAGCTGCAGGAATACGAAAAAGCTGTGGAAGGACTGGAAGAGATGATTGTGGCGATTGACCTCGAATATCGCTACGTACTCGCGAATCGCGCATATCTGAATTATCGAGGCCTGAAGAGAGAACAAGTGATAGGACATTCGGTCGCGGAAATGGTCAGCGATGGCGCTTTTGAAACGACGGTCAAAGCAAAGTTGGATGAGTGTTTCCAAGGTAAGGTCGTCACCTATGAGAAGAAGTACAGGTATCCCAAAATCGGCGAAAGGGAACTATTTGTATCTTACTTTCCCATCGAAGGCCCCAACGGGATTGACCGGGTCGCCTGTGTTTTCCAGGACATCACGGAACGAAAAAAAGCCGAGGAGGAATTGGTTGTTCTAAAGGATGAATTGGCCGCCGACCTGGCCGCCATGACCCGGCTTCACGAGTGGAGTACGCGGTTGATGGCGAGCGCCGAACTCCAGCCCCTCTTGGTGGAAATTCTCGATGCCACGATCGAACTGCAAAACGCGGACTTTGGCAACGTCCAACTCTACAACCCTCAGAACCGGACATTGCAAATCGTGGCGCAACACGGCTTTAAACCGGAGTTTATGGATCAGTTCCGCGAGGTTCGCGACGACAGTGCGACCTGCTGCCGGGCTCTGCGGAGCGGGTCGCGCGTCATCGTCGAGGATGTTCAAACCGACGAAGCCTTTAAACCTCATCTCCAAATCGCTGCCGCTGCCGGTTTCCGGGCGGTGCAATCCACGCCGCTGTTTAGTCGAAGCGGTCGACCCCTCGGGGTCATCTCCACTCACTTCCGTTCTCCCCGCCGTCCCTCGGAGCGCGAATTGCGTTTAACGGATCTCTATGCCCGCCAGGCTGCGGAACTGGTCGAGATCAAGCAGGCCGAAACTAGGCTTCGAGAATATGAAAAGGTCGTCGAAGGTCTAGACGAGATGATTGTGGTTGTCGATCGGGAATACCGCTACGTGCTCGCCAACCGTTCTTTCCTGAACTATCGAGGCGTGGAGAGAGAGGATCTCATTGGTCGCCCGTCCCGGGAGATGTTGAACGAGGGTGTCTTTGATGCAGTGATCAAGGAAAAATTGGACGAATGTTTCCAGGGTAAAGTCGTCAAATACGAGCTGAGGTACAAATACCCCAAGCTTGGCGAAAGGAACATATCGATCTCTTATTTTCCCATCGAAGGCCGCAACGGCGTCGACCATGCAGCGTGCGTAATTCAAGACATCACCGAGCGCAAGCAAGCGGAAGAAGCTCTACGGCGCAGCGAAGCCGAGGCCCGAGCCCGGGCGGAAGAATTGGCGGCTATTCTGGACGCCGTGCCCGGCATGGCTCTCATTTCCCAAGATCCGCAGGGCCACACGATCAGCGGCAGCCGTGTTGCTTATGAGTTACTGCGGCTGCCGTATGGCACCAACATTTCCAAGTCTGCGCCGGAAGGGGAAAGGCCGTCGAATTTCCGCATCGTCAAAGATGGAACGGAACTTCCTCCCAGCGAGTTGCCGGTTCAGAAGGCCGCGGCCACAGGACAGGTGGTCCGCGAATCCGAGATCACTCTGGTATTTGACGATGGAACCTCGCGCGAAATGTTAGGCAATGCCGCTCCGCTCCTGAACGAGGCGGGACTGGTCCGGGGAGCCGTGGGCGTTTTTGTCGACATCAGCGAACGCAAACGCGCGGAGGAATCGTTGAAGCTCTTCCGCATGTTGGCCGACCAATCCAATGATGCCATCGAGGTCGTCGACCCCGAAACTCTGCGCTTCATCGACATCAATGACCGAGCCTGCATAAACCTCGGCTACACCCGCGATGAACTTCTTTCGATGAAGGTTTACGATATCGATCCCAATATCGACGAGTCTCGGCACGCAAGGGTGCTTGACGATTTGCGAGCTTCGGGATCTGTAATTATCGAGAGCCTTCACCGGCGCAAAGACGGAACGACTTTCCCGGTAGAAGTCAGCATCAAGCAGGTGAAGCTTGATCGAACCTACATGATCGCCGTGGCTCGCGACATCACCGAACGCAAGCGGACTGAACAAGCACTGCAGGAGTCGCGGGCCGCTCTGACCCGCGTAGCGCGAATCGCGACCATGGGTGAGTTGACCGCATCGATCGCTCACGAGATCAACCAGCCCCTCGCCGCCGTGGTCACCAATGCCAGTGCATCCCTGCACTGGCTCGCCATTCAGCCGCCTGATCTGGCCGAAGCCCGCCAGGCAATGGCCGGTGCAATGCAAGAAGCGAATCGGGCCAGCAGCGTTATCGGGAGAATTCGAACTCTGTTAAAGAAGGCGAGTCCCGAAATGCAGCCCCTGGATGTGAATGAACTGATCCGAGAGGTCTTGGCCCTTAGCCACAACCAACTTCTGACCAGCGGTGTTGCCGTACACACGGAACTAGCGTCCGACATTCCCGCCGCATTTTGCGACCGGGTTCAGGTGCAACAAGTAATGCTGAACCTGATCATGAACGCCATCGACGCCATGACTGCGACCAGCGGCCGGCCCCGAACGCTGCGCATTAAGTCAACAAGGGCCACCGAAGGTGTGCTGGTTCAGGTCGAGGATTCGGGCCAGGGAATCGATCCGGAGCAGCTATCTCGTATCTTCGACTCTTTCTATACCACCAAACCCCATGGGATTGGAATGGGTCTATCGATCAGCCGCTCAATTATCGAAGCTCATGACGGCCGTCTGTGGGCCAGCCCGGGCGCCGCACGCGGTGCGGTTTTTCAATTCATTTTGCCCAGTGCATACGGTGGCGCATGAGTGAACCAAATTCCATCGTATTCGTGGTTGATGACGATGCATCGCTCCGCAACGCACTGAAGAGCCTGATTCGCTCGGTGGGTTTGCAAGTCGAACTCTTCGGCTCGACACAGGAGTTTCTGCAAAGGAAAGGGCCGAATGTACCTAGTTGCCTGGTCCTCGATATCAGATTGCCGGGCACTAGTGGACTTGATTTCCAGCGCAAGCTAACGGAAGCCAACATTTCCATTCCGATCATCTTTATTACCGGACACGGGGATATTCCGATGTCGGTCCGGGCCATGAAAGCGGGAGCTGTCGAGTTCCTCACCAAACCATTCCGCGATCAGGATCTGCTGGATGCGATTCATACCGGGCTGGACCGCGACCGGGCCAGACGCCGGCGAGACTCGGAAGTCGCCGCGCTGCGGGAACGCTTTGAATGGCTGACACCTCGTGAGCGCGAGGTGTTGCCACTGGTAGTTTCCGGCCTCCCCAACAAGCAGATTGCGGCCGAAATCGGAACCAGCGAAACCACCGTCAAAGTTCATCGTAGCCAACTGATGCGGAAGATGGGTGCGGGTTCCTTGCCGGAGTTGGTCAGAATGGCTGAGAGATTGGGTATGCCTACGCCAAAATCCTGAATTTTCGCAGGTTCAACCGTACGAAGGTAAAGGTCACCTTAACGAACGACCAATAGATTCGCCCATCAGTGCAATTACTTTTCTCCGCAAGAGAGTAGCAGAATGTTTCAATCGATAACGGGGCTTTTTCAAAGCATTGTGCCCGTCTTCCGGCCCGCCGAAACCCCTCACGGCGGGCTGTTTCATTGCGAATGTTTCGCAGATAGTTCGCATTAACAGATTCGTTGCTTCCCTGCCTTGAATCGTAACCCCAGTTTTTGTTATAAGAAGAAATACGAGTTGCCAGTGGGTTCCTGGAGCGCTATTAAGTTTGAAGCGCGGCAGCTTCGAGTACGCTAGTCGAGACGAGGCGTGATGCGCCTCAGTATGTTGTGGGGAACCTGTAGTATCGCTCTTGTAAGGCGTTCACGAAAACGGCCTAGCCAGTTCTCGCGAACGTAAAACATCGAACCTCCTTGTCCCGAGCTGTGAGGAGTTTCCGGTGCGTTCTGTTCGCAGATCCGATGTGCTCCGCACTCTCCACGAGTGCAAGCAGCAGGTGAAACCTGCGTTCTGCCTGAATTTCCTTTTCTCGGATGGCGATCCCGCCATTCGTCTTATCTCATCAGACTTTCCCAAGTCCACATACGCCGGAGGAAGATAATGGCGACGAACCTGATTAACATCGAAAACGACCAGGAAATTAAACAGCGGTTAGCGGCGGAACGCGCCAGATTGCGCAAGATCGCCGGGTTGGATCAGCCCGAACACTTCCACCGGCCGGTGGAAAGAGCCTTCACTGCGGAGGAGCGCAGCAAGGTCACAATCCTGTTCGGAGGCTTTACCTGGAAGCACGAGGATTTGATCCGTGCCGTATTCCAGGGCTGCGGCTATCGCTGCGAGAAGCTGCCGGTGCCCGACGTCCCCGCATTCCAGATCGGCAAGGAGTACGGGAATAACGGACAGTGCAACCCGACCTATTTCACCGTCGGCAACCTGGTGCAGTACTTACAATTTCTGGAGAAAGAAGGCGTCCCGCGCCGGGATATTCTGGATAAGTACGTCTTCTTCACTGCTGGTTCGTGCGGTCCCTGCCGCTTCGGCATGTATGAAGCGGAGTACCGCTTCGCCTTGAAAAATGCCGGCTTTGACGGTTTCCGCGTGCTGCTGTTCAAGGACAGCGACGGTATAAAAGCCGCGTCAGGCGAGCCCGGACTGAAGTTCACCATCGACTTCGGCTTCGGCATGTTGAACGCCATGCACCTCGGCGATGTCATCAACGATTTGATTTATCAGATCCGTCCTTTCGAGGTAAATAAAGGTGAGACCGATCGCGTGTTTCATGAAGCCGTCGACGGATTGTGCGAAGACCTGCGGAACCGCGATTCCTTCGAGATCGAGGAACGGGCTCCGGAGTGGGCGAAGCCTAAGTTTAAGAGCAACAAAATTCTGAGAAATACCTTTAACGTCTTCGGCAAATGGCACGAGCACATGTGGGGCAAAGATTATCTCAACGCCCTCTCTTCTGCTCGCGACAAGATGAATCGCATTGAAGTCGACCGCACCAAGGTGAAGCCGGTGGTCAAGATCACAGGCGAATTCTGGGCGCAGATCACCGAAGGCGATGGCAACTTCCACATGTTCGATTTTCTGGAGCGCGAAGGCGCACAGGTTGTCGTGGAACCGATCGCGACCTGGGTGGCTTATTTGATGTATCAGGCCAAGGCACATGCCAAGGCGAAATGGCCGGTGAACCGTCCGCATCGCAATCCCGAATGGTACGAAGCGAAGAAGCAGATGGCGAACTATTTCGGCTTGCAGAAGAAACTATGGGGCATTGGCGCCGGCGAGCGCATGTGGAATTTCTTCTACCACCGGACGATCAAGAACATGGGCGGCATCACCCATCATCTCGTACCACAAACTGACTTGGCTGAGATGGCCCATCCTTTTTACAACCAGTTTGCGCGCGGCGGAGAAGGCCATCTCGAAGTCGGCAAAAACGTTTACTACACCGTGCACCGCCTTTGCCACATGGTGTTGGCGCTCAAACCCTTTGGCTGTATGCCATCGTCGCAATCCGACGGGGTGCAATCGGCGGTGATCAACAAGTTTAAAGAAATGATTTTCCTGCCTATCGAAACTTCGGGCGAAGGCGAGGTCAACGCTCACAGTCGCGTGCAGATGGCTTTGGGCGAGGCCAAAGTGAAGGCCAAGACCGAATTCGAGCAATGTTTGAAATCCACGGGCAAGACCATGGAGGAGATCAGGGAATACATTGCCGAGCATCCGGAGCTGCGCCGGCCTTTCTATCACGTCCCGCATCGTGAAGGCGTTACGGGAACGGCAGCCCAGTTCGTGCTGCACGTGAGCGATCGCATGGATAAGAGCACACGACTCTGGAAGCGTGCACGCGTTCCTGGGATCGCAGTACCAAACGCCGCGTAATCGTGGTAGCGACCGCCGTCTTGCTTGCAATCCACCTTGCGGCGAGATGGCGGTCACCACAATTCGAAACGCTTCTTGCCACCGATTGGAGATGCGATGCACGACCATCTGGGCCAAAAACCGAAGCCACAGCTATTTCAGATCGCTCCCGCGCCTACTCAAAGGCCGCACGACCATCACACCGAATTCATGGTGGGACTCGACGTCGGTTCGACGACAGTAAAGGCAGTCGTGGTAGACGCGGCCACCGACAAGACTTTGTGGCAAGACTATCAGCGGCACGAGACCAAACAACCGGAGAAGTCGCTTGAATTTTTGCGCCGCATTGAGAAGGAAGTCGGCATCAACCGCCATAACACACGCATGTTCATGACCGGCTCCGGTGGCGGAGGCATCGCGGAACAGATCGGCGCCAAGTTTGTTCAGGAAGTCACGGCAGTTTCACTCGCGGTCGAGAAGATGCATCCCGAAGTGTATTCGGTGATCGAACTCGGCGGTCAAGACGCAAAAATCATCGTCTTTAAAGACGACGATGAGACCGGGCGCAAGAAAAAGATTCCGTCGATGAACGATAAGTGCGCCGGCGGCACCGGCGCGGTCATCGACAAGATCAACGCGAAGCTGAAGATTCCCGTAGCCGAACTCGCCCTTCAGGGCTATCACGGGGTCAAACTGCACAAGGTCGCCGGCAAGTGCGGGGTGTTCGCCGAAACCGACATCAACAGTCTGCAAAAAGTGGGAACGCCGCCGGATGAATTGATGGCTTCCCTCTTTGAAGCGATCGTACTGCAGAACCTCAGCGTTCTCACTCGCGGCCATACACTTCGGCCACACGTTTTGTTGCTTGGTGGTCCGAACAGCTTTATCAAAGGAATGCGCGAGGCTTGGCAGGCAAATATTCCCCGCATGTGGCAAGAGCGCAAGGTCGCGATTCCAGACGGCGCAAAGCCCGAAGACCTGATTAAAGTCCCACAAAACGCGCAATACTTTGCTGCCCTGGGCGCAATTGAATTCGGCAAGAGCGAAGAAGACTGCGTCGGCTGCTACCAGGGATACGAAAAGCTGCTGCACTACATCGACTATGGACGCCAGGAAGAAAAGGCCAAAGCTGGCGCCAAGGGACTGACCACCGACGAAAAAGAGTTGGACGACTTCAAGGTTTCATATCGCCGCAAGAAGTTCGTGCCGGCAGCCTTCCCTGCCCATAAAACGGTCGGTGGATTCATTGGCATTGACGGTGGCTCAACTTCCACCAAAGCCGTTCTGCTCGATGAAAAGGGCGACATTCTCTGCAAGTCTTACCAGCTCTCGAACGGAAACCCGATTCAGGACACGATTGAAATGTTCGAGAATTTGCGCGGCCAGGTGGAAGCGCAAAATGCGAAGCTAGAAGTCCTAGGCGTGGCGACGACCGGCTACGCGAAGGACATTTTGAAAGACGTATTGCACGCCGACGTGGCCTTGGTAGAAACAGTAGCCCACACCGAGTCCGCGCTGAAGTTTTATGAAGATCCCCACGTCATCGTCGACGTAGGCGGACAAGATATCAAAATCATCATCCTGCACAACGGCCGGGTAAAAGACTTCAAACTCAACACGCAATGCTCGGCAGGCAACGGATATTTCCTGCAATCAACCGCTGAAGGCTTTGGATTGACCGTAGAACAATACGCGGATCTGGCTTTCTCCGCCCAATCCATGCCGGTTTTCGGCTATGGCTGCGCTGTCTTCATGCAATCGGACATCGTGAATTTCCAGCGCCAAGGCTGGCGCGCCGAGGAAATTCTCGCAGGTCTCGCGGCCGTGCTTCCGAAAAACGTTTTTCTGTACGTGGCCAGCATTCCCAACCTCGCAGCTCTGGGCACGCGCTTCGTCCTGCAAGGTGGAACCCAGAACAACATGGCAGTAGTTAAAGCAGAAGTCGACTTCATCCAAAATAGCTTCCGCGCCGCTGGCAAGAAACCGGAAATCATCGTCCATGAATTCTGCGGCGAGTCGGGAGCCATCGGAGCTGCGGTTGAGTCTGTGCGCCTGTGGAAGAACGGGCTTCAGACTTCGTTTGTCGGACTGGACGCGGTGCGGAAAATTCAGTATCGCACCACTCGCAACGAAGCCACGCGCTGCAACTTCTGCAAGAACAATTGCCTGCGCACGTTCATCGACATCCGAACCGCTCCCAAAGATGACCAAAGCATCATTCCAATTCAGAAAGTCACGAAGGTTCCGTTGATGCATGGCGAACAGCGCTTGATTATCGCAACCTGCGAAAAAGGCCTGGTCGAAGATGTCAACGACATGAAGGAAATCAAAGCCGGCATTGATGAGATTAAAGACAAGTATCCGAACTTCGTAGACTTCGCTGCGCGTGAAGTCTTCCGGCCAGTGAATCCCAAGCCGGTGGCTGACCCGATTCCGGTGACGAAATTCTGGAACAAGGCCGCGAAAGAACGTGTTCCGCTCATGGAAAGCCGCAAAAAGCTTCGCGTCGGCATTCCTCGCGTGTTGAACATCTACACCTACGCGCCGCTTTTCAATGGATACCTTGAGAGCCTGGGCGTGCAACCGGAGAACATCATCTATTCCGACTACACCAGTTCCGAACTGTATCGTGCGGGCGCGAGCCGCGGTGCGATCGATCCCTGTTTCCCTGCCAAGATCGGTATTTCGCACGTCTACAACCTGATCCAGGAAAAGCATCGCAAGAAGCCGTTGGACGTAATTTTCTTCCCCATGTACGACGTGCTGACTTCTCCGCTGGTCAAGATCGTAGGCGCTAATGCTTGCCCAACCGTGACCGCAACTCCCGAAACCGTGAAAGCCGCCTTCACCAAAGAAAATGACGTATTTGCCGAGCACAATGTAAAGTACGTCGATCCCATCTTGAATTTTGCCGATCGAAAACTTTTTGCTCATCAAATGCTGCAAGCCTGGCAACCGATCCTTGGATTGTCGATGGAAGAGAACGACCGTGCAGTCGAGGTTGGTTATCAGGCGCTCGCCGACTACGAGACCAGCATTCGCAAACGCGCCCGCCAGGTGATGGACCAACTGGAGCGCGAAGATCGTATCGGCATCGTGATGCTGGGCCGCCCGTATCACCACGATCCCGGCCTCAATCACGAAATCATGGAGGAGTTCCAGAAGCTTGGCTATCCCATCTTCTCGCAGAATACTCTGCCTCTCGATGAAGATTTGCTGGAACGGCTATTTGGAGACGAAGTTCGCGCCGGAGTCATCAGCCATCCGCTCGACATCACCGACGCGTGGAAGAATTCCTATTCCTGCAGCACCAACCACAAAGTGTGGGCGGCAAAGTTCACCGCCCGTCACCCCAACCTGGTTGCGCTCGAAATTTCCAGTTTCAAGTGCGGCCACGATGCGCCAATCTATGGAGTCGTCGAAGGAATCATCGAGCAGTCGGGCACACCGTATTTCTGCTTTAAGGATCTCGACGAAAACAAGCCCTCAGGCTCGATCCGAATTCGTGTGGAGACCATCGATTATTTCCTGCGCCGCTATCGCGAGGAGATCATCAAGAAACGCAAGTCGAGCGAAGAGATCGAAGCGCAATTGGCAGCTTTGGAAGAACAGCTCCGCGGCCAATTTGAGCAGGAAGCGCAGGGCATGGCTGCCGACTAAGACGTTCGCCAACCAAAACTCCGGCGGATCGTCGTTCGCGATTGATCCGCCTCACCTTCCATCATCCCCCAAAACCTGCACCTCATTCTTCGAAACAAAACGCTGTTAGGATTGAAACAGCCTCCACGGAAAATGTTTTCGTGCCTATGCTGGCTGTCCGCGACAATCTGGCCGAATGCTTCGACGCTCTGCGCGCTCACAAGCTGCGCGCTTCACTCACCATGCTGGGTCTCACCATGGGCGTCGCCACGCTCATCACGGTCATGACCCTGGTTCAGGGAGCAAATGTTTATGTTGAACAAAAGATCGCGAATCTGGGCACGAATGTCTTTCAAATCGCGCGCACTCCATTCGCAGTGACCGACTTCAACATCGTCATCAAGGCTCTGAAATACAGGAAGATCGAACTCGACGATATGCAAGCCATCGCGGATCGATGCAGCGCATGCGATGTGGTCGGGGCCACCGCCAGCAGCACCGTGCGAGTGCGATACGGCGACAAGGAGGTCACAGATGTGAACCTCTCCGGCCAGACCGCAACTATGGCGGACATTGACACCCGCACGGTCGAGCGCGGCCGCTATTTCACCTCTTCCGAAGCCGATCATCGCGCCAACGTCTGCCTGATCGGAGACACGCTAGTGCAGCAGTTGTTTCTCGGTGTCGATCCCATGGGCAAGACCATGCGCATTGGCACCGATGAGTTCACCGTGATCGGCACCATGGAGAAAATCGGCAGCGTGCTTGGCCAGGATCAGGACAACTTCGTCATGGTCCCGCTCTCGAATTTTCTGCGCATGCAGGGCGCGCACACCAGCCTCACCATCAACGTCAAGACCAGCGCGATGAAGTTTGAACCGGCACAAGATCAGGCACAGCTCACCTTGCGCGGACGGCATCATCTCGCTCCGAACATGGAAGACGACTTCTTTATCGGCACCAAGGAAAGTTACATGGCCTTGTGGCGCAGCATCAGTTCCGCATTTTTCGCTGTGTTCATTATGGTAAGCGTGATCTCGGTTGTGGTCGGCGGCATCGTCATCATGAATGTGATGCTGGTGAGCGTGACCGCGCGGCGCAGGGAAATCGGTGTACGCCTCGCTGTGGGTGCAACCAGGTTCGATATCGTGCGGCAGTTCATCGCCGAGAGCGTCACCATGTGCATTGCCGGCGGACTGGTTGGCATCGCTCTGGGATTTCTGGTCGCCATGCTCCTGCGATCGTTCACCCCATTCCCCGCTTCGGTGCAAAGCTGGGTTGCAGTATTGGGAGTATTTCTCAGCTCGGCGGTCGGATTGTTTTTCGGAATCTATCCTGCTGTCCGCGCGTCCCGGCTAGATCCGATCGTCGCATTGAGGTCTGACTGATGGCGATCATGACGGCTTCGCAAGCCCGTGAGAATTGCCTGGCTGCGCTGGAAACGTTGCGCTCGTCCAAAGTGCGCTCCGCGCTGACGGTACTTGGCATCGTGATTGGCGTGTCCTCTGTGATTTCGATGGCAAGTATCATTCAGGGTCTGAACAAGTTTGTGCAGGATAAAGTCGAATCGCTGGGCTCGCGTACATATTTTGTCTCGCGATTCCCTCCGGGATCCGATCCATCGCGCTGGCCGCAAAGTATTCGCACCCGCAAGTATTTCGAGTACGACTATGCCGACTTCATCCGGCAGGCCGCGCCCGACGTGCAGACTGTAACTACGTTTGGCACGCGCGGCTTCTTCTTCGGCGACAGCAACCTCATCACCAATGGCAATCGCAGTGTCGAGCAGGTCATCGTGCGCGGGGTTGAGCCGCAGTATGCCGAAACAATTCCATTGTTCACGGTGGGCCGCGGCCGCTTTATCAGCGCCTTCGATCAGGAACATGCGCGGCCGGTCGTGGTACTGGGTGCGGCGATCAACGAATCGCTTTTTCCCTACACTGATGCGGTCGGCAAGACTGTGCGAATCAACGGCGAACTCTACGACGTGATCGGCGTCTTTGAGCATGACCCCGGCCTGTTCGTCGGGCCGGGCGTGGACGCATTCGCGGTCATCCCGCTCAGCAACTTCAAGAAGATGTATCCCGAGGCGAAAGAGCTGATCATGGCTTTCACCGTTCCTGAGAACATCAGCCGCCAGACGGCGCAGGACGAAGTAATTCAGGCCATGCGCCGCCTGCGCCACATTTCCGCCAACAAAGAAAATGATTTCGAGCTGAGCTCGCCGGACTTCCTCAGCAACTTATGGAATCAGCTCACGGGTGCGCTGGTGATTCTGACCAGCGTAATCAGTTCCATCGGATTGCTGATCGGCGGTATCGGAGTGATGAACATCATGCTTATTTCCGTGACCGAGCGCACTCATGAAATCGGATTACGCAAGGCTATTGGCGCGCGGCGGGTCGATATTCGCCTTCAATTCTTGCTGGAAGCGGTCGTCCTCACCGTTGTGGGCGGAACGATTGGCATTTTGATCGGCGCCGGTGTTTCTACGCTGGTGCGCACTTTTATTCCTTCGATTCCGGCTACGCTGTCGTACGTGTGGGTATCGATCGGCTTCACCATCTCGGTCGCAGTCGGCGTGTTCTTTGGTTTTTATCCCGCCAATCTGGCGGCGAACCTCGATCCCATTGTCTGCCTGCGCTACGAATAAAGCCCCCCCGGAATTCCTGCCATGCCGGTTAGCTCGCGCATGAAGTGCAGAGCCAGATCTTTGGGCGACTGACGCGCGCTAATCGCCGAATGGCTAGCGCTCGAGCTAACTCCGACCCAACTGAAATTGCTCGAACTTGTGCAATGCGGCTTCCACCAGTTGCTGATGGGCGCGGGACTTCCCTCGGCCGATCCAGTGCCAGCGCTGCATCAGAAGTTCTTGCTGCGACCGGTCGGTTTTGAGGTCGAGGGCGGCAACGATCCGATCACCGATCAGGACAGGGCAAACGAAATAGCCAAAGACCCGCTTGTGTTTGGGAACGTAAGCTTCGAAGCGATACTCGTAATCGAAGAACAGCCGGAGCCGCTTGCGTTGGATGATCAGCGGGTCGAAGGGGGACAGGATGTGAACTTGTTCCTGCGCCGGATCTGGAATGGCATCGAGGGTATCCGGACGGACCCAGTGCAGCGATTGGCCAGCTCCTTCCAGTTGCACCGGCATCAGCTCCTTTCGACGGACTCGCGACTCCAGCAGACGCCTCATCGCTGGCTTGCGCGGAGCGTCCAGATGACAGATCGATTCCAGACTCACGATCCCCTGCGATTGCAGGGCACGATCAAGCAGGTAGTTCAAAGTTTCCCTCTCGGTCGCTGCGCGTGGTAGACGGCTCCAACCGAAATGGCGAGTCATGAGCTCATAAGTCTTCAGCATTCCGACCCGCTGACTAATCGTCACCAAGCCCCTGTAGAAGGCCAACTCCAGAACGCGCTTGGAAGGCTTGCGGCTGGCCCACGCGTAGTCTTTTTCGACGGGCTCGTCTTCGATGTCGCGGATGGTGAGTGCGCCATGTCTGCGAATGCGCGACAGCACTCTGCGTAGGTCAGCATCTGAAACCGTACCGAACCAGCCGTTGCGACGGCGCCAATCCTGGTGCGCGTGGCGCATATCGCGCACATAAAACCGCAGGTTCTCCGTCGGCAGGTATGACAGGGCATGTGTCCAATACTCGAAAACGGTTTTGTCGATGCTCTGCGCCTGCTGCAGATGCTCGCGCCGATACGTAGGGATACGCGTGTAAAGAATGTGGTGATGGCTGCGCTCGATGACGTAGATGGTGTCAATCTGCAAGTAGCCGAGGTGCGCCACCGCTGCCGGAGTCGCCTTCGGGCCGGAACCGAAAGGTTCGGTGGTGTCCAGGCGCTGGGCATGCAGCCAGATTCGGCGGGCATGGACGGAGGTGAGTTGGATGGGCGAATTCTTCAATAGGGGTCGCGGGTGACTAACAGAATTGTTTCAGCGTAAAAGCCTTATAGATCACGCCGCTTCGGCAGTCAAGAGTGACATTACCATGGGAAACTTGTTTGCTTCTTTGAAGTGAACCGGCGTTATCTAAGGTCCCGTCCCGTGTGGTACGAGTGTCAGCTCGTTTTCCTGCGAGCACGCAGCAGCTTTTTTCGCAGCCGTCGCCGGAGCTACCGCAATCGCGACAACTTTCTGCTCACTGCCGTTGTAATTCGAATCGCACAATGTCACATTCTGTGCCACCCGCTTCCGCTGTCCCTTCTGATTGCAGTAGAGGTCAACAGCCGAATAAACCTCTGTCTTCGCGGGATAATTGCGCTGGCAGAGCATAAGTCCCTGTGTTGCTGCCTTGCATTCGTTAGGGACCGGCAGCTTATGAAACTGCGCCGACAGAGAACTTGGCGCCGCAGAAAACAGTACGCATGCCACAAGCAGCAGGCCTTGAGTGCTTTTTCGGTGCATGTTTTTTCGCTGACAAAGTTCTACCAGCATCATCCGTTCTCTTCGCACTCCCGGAGGATCGAACAAGCTGCTTGGCCTTCTGTACAGTTCACCCATGCTTTTCTGCTTCTTAGTTGAACTTCTGAGCGCAATTTTATCGCGTGCCGAACTGAAAGACGACTCCGGCTCCATAGCGGAAGTTATTCTGCCGATCGCTTGCGCCGTCCGAGAATTTCGTCAGGAAGTATTCCGCTTGAACCGGGCGAATCGCGAAGTGTCGCGAGATCTTATAGTCGAGTCCTCCGCCCACGGTCATCGCGAAGGCGTTCAGGGGAGAGTTATCGATACTTCGCGCTCCTCCCAACAGAATCTGCGCAAACGGCGTCATCTTTCCGTGACCGCGAAAATTAACCCGCGGCCCGGCCATGTAGGAGAGAACTCCGGCATGGAATCCATCGCTGGTGTAATAGCCGCCGAAGTCTCCTACGATCCCGAGCCAGCGGTTGGCATTGTAAGCGAACTGTCCGCTGCCGCCGTTAAAGTTGTACGAGTCACCAAGGTCGCTCACTCGCACATAGTTGTAGCCCCCGTACACTTCTGCTTTCGGCGTTTCATCCTGCGCTTTCGCCGGCACAGCGACTACGACGATCCCCAGCAGAGCAGCGAGAATGTGGACAAAAGAGAGGGTGACAAGTTTCTTCAGCCAGAGATGAAGTCTTTCCATGTGTCCGTCTTTCGGTGCGTGGCGACGCTAGCACATGCTCATGGCGATTTTGTCAGCAAAATGTAAATTCTGTGGCGGCGGGGACGTGAACATTATCAGTCTCAGTCGAGATCAGACGTCGACCGAGTCTCCTCAGTTTGCTTCGGTCTTTCACGAAGCAACAGCCTTCTTGGATCCAACCTATTGGTGACTCTTCTGATACTCCGAGGGTACCTTTGCATAGCCAGCGGGCACATTAAAAAGTGTCGGTTCCACCGACGCCGAAGAGAAATTTGTCATCTCCACGGTCGACTCCATCAGCACCGCTGAATTTGGCGGGGCACTGGCTGGAGCTTGCGCAGCCGGCGGTTGCGGCTTCTTCTTGTGAAAGCCTCCGAAGCCCAGATTTCCAAGACTTGAGGCCACCCCGCTGTAACTGCCCATGTGGCTGCCAACTTGGTTTTCCGCATTTGACGTCGTCGTATTCGCGGCCGAATTCGCCGCGTTGGTGGCGGCCTGATTGGCGACGTCCCCTGTGCTCGGACCATTCGACGCCGGAAGTGGCGCTTCCGAAGCGGCGGGCAGCGGACTTCCATCGAGAGTTGTCCCCATCCGCATGACCTGCGAAACCGGGACGCCTTTTAGTTTCGACATCTCCTTCGCCATATCGGCCATCCCTGAGCCCATGCCCGGTTGCGATGAGAGCATCTGCGGAGACACAGACGAGGGCATTGCGCCGCTGAACACTGTCCCCATCTTGACAGCCATTCGGCTATTGAAATCCCGCACTTCGCTATACCCGGGAATCTCCGGAACCATCCACATATCGTTGGTGATGGCCATGCCGCCGGTTTGCCCCGACTGCTGGTCCGTGGCCTCAGCCGTCATTTTGAGAATGGACTCTGACGCCGACAAGCCCGCAACCGGCTTGGTTGTCCCCGTATTTGTAACCGTCACCTTGAACTTCATTTGCGGCGGCGGAGTAGCGCTCGCGGGCTGCGGCGTGGGCGCTTGCTGCGGCTGCGCCTGGGCTTTTTTCACAGCCTCTTCCATCGCCGCTTTCATTTCCTGAAAGGTGACTACCGTATATTGCTTCTTGGCGTGATCCATTCGCGTAATGGTTTCCTGATCAAGATCGATGACTTCCGTCGAGTCTGGATTGATATGGGCCATGCGATTGCCCTTCACCAGAATTGTGGAATTCGTCGGGTCTGTGATGGAATGGGCCTGCTTGCTGAAGGTGCCGGCCAGCTTTGCCATGCTCACCAGGGAACCCCCAGTAACCTTCGTGGTTTCGTCGTAACGGAAGTCGGCGAAACTCAAGGATGGCAACGCGATGCATAAGCCAAGCACCAAACTGGTTCGAATGCGCATGACGATCTCCTCTCGGTGTTACGCCTGGAATTGAAAGCCTGGATTCAAATCCCGATTTAGGCCCAAAGAAGTGTACCGCAGAATTGCTGAATTGGAGCCTCCAGAACCCGCTTTGAAAGCGCTTTCATAGCTCGCCTACAGGGCGGTCAACTAAGAAAACCGGGCCGGAAAGGTAGCTCAGAAAGGCCGGATCGGGAAAGGCGCAACTTCAGAGGCCGCGGAAAGAGTTTGATTTTGGCTGGCGCACCGCCTCGGTGCTGCGATAAACAGCCTTTGATGAATAAGGTGCGCTAACCGCTGAGGCAGCGATTTCTCTAGGCCGCGGGAAGCGGCTTACTCCGGTACACCTGATAGCCGCGCGGTGTAAGCCGAACCACTCCCCTCACCTGTTCCTCGACATAGCCTTCGTTTCGCATTTCAGCGACGGCGATCCGCGCCGAGGATGAATCCACGGTCTGCTGCGGCAGCCTCACGAATTCGCGAGGGTCCTGCTCGTAGTGCTGGACGAGGGTGACGAAAAGCTCGGTTTGGATCGACTCTTGCACCATTGGATTGTCTCTGGAATCCAGTGTGCTCCCACGCGGCCATTCAAGGAATGGCCCGTCCGTGCCACCCTCGGTAACCATGGTCGAGTGTACTAACGCGGCAGGAACCGGAGGGCTGGATTTTAGCAAGGCTTTGCCACAATGTTGGGCGAACACAATGGGCAGTAATCTGGAATTACACGGCGCTTTCTGCGAGTTAAACCGCCGCCCTACTGAAGATTCAACTGCGTCAACTTGACGGCACAACGGGCAGCGGTGCAAGTGCCCACCGTTACCGAGCCCAGAGTGCTGAAATACACGCTGGAGGCTTGCGCGTCGGCGCTGTCGTTGTCGATGATGATGCCGCTCACTCCGCCGGGATAGTCTACGTCATTCAGTCCTGCGGTAATTGCTCCTGAACTGATGTCATCGGTGATGACATAGCCATTGGTGGTCGCGCCCACCAGCCCGCTAATCAGCAAATCGTGGTCGCCGGTAGTTCCACCCAGGTTGATGTTCGGGTTGTAGAACTCGGTGTACGGGACGCACGGAAGATTTGCGGTAGCCAGTCGCAGCAGGCTCCCGGTGGGAGTCGAGTTCATCACGGGGTAGGACGTAAAGCCGATCCAATAGTGGTACGGCTCGGTATTGGCCGGACCCGTACCGCACACGAAAAGCTCGCCCGTGGTTGGAGTGTTCCAGTAGGCATTATCGAAAGCCCCGCTGTGCATGTTGACTCCGCCGAGACCAATATGAGTCCGCACCAGGCCAGTCAGATTCTGGTTCATCTGTGCGACCACAGCGGCGCCGCCGCTGGTCCCGTCGTTACCCGAAAAAACGAAGATTCTTTCGCTGACGCCGCTGGCATCCAGAATCACCGAGTCCGGAATGCCATAGCCAGGACTTGCTGGAGTGCAAAGAGCGAAGCCCGTTCCGGTTCGTCCGGGCGGATTCGTCGTCCCGCAACCTCCACCGCCGATCATCACCGGACCTGCGTAAAGAATAGGCGTGGAACCGTTGGCCTGAATGACCCACATCTCTCCCAACTGATCGCCAACGAATAAAAGACCAAACGGATAGTTGTAGACCGGCCCGTTGGGCTGCGGCAGTGTGCCCCCCGTTCCCGCGACTGGCAAGGTATAGGTCCAATCGACGGCCGGATTGCTATTCAGAGCGCAAGTAAATGTGCAACTCAAGCGGTAAATCTTGCCGTCGTCCGTAGCCACGAAGGCTTTATCCGTGGCGTAATCAACCCACGCCGATGAATACGTAGTAGTCGCGGTTGTCGAGAGGGTCACTGAGATTAAACAATTTGTTGAGGCCGTGCATGACGGGGGAACGGTCGGAGCTTTCGCCTTGGCGATGGTCCCATCCCCCGACTTCCACGTCAAAACATGAAATACCGCCGAAGTGGCGCCGCTTTCCACATAGGCGATCTTGGTGCCATCCATCGAAATCGTGGGCGAGGTCAGGACCGAACCGGATGCCGTGCTGCCGTTGTACGCCCAGTAGACTGCGGGATTAGCCCCGCAGAAACCGCCCGTCCCACTGTAGAGATTATTGATCCCCACCAGGTTGGGCTGGCCGTTGCTGACGCCGGCCACATTCAGCCCATACACTACGTAATCAGTGGTGCAACTAGGAGTCCCATTGACATTGAACTGGTACTTGGCTGGAAACATGTTTGCCGGGACGTTGCCCGAACCCAGAGCCACGCTCCAGTCGACCCTGATGTTCCGGCCCTTCTGGCTGCGCATTCCATCGACACGCCGGTTCAGCGAGGACACCGGCGGCCGCGAGTCTCGCGGGGGGAGAATCTCTCGAGGATCGTGCAAACCAGGAATCCGCAAAGCGGGGTCAACCAAGCTTGGATCATCGGGATTCCGCTCCGCCAGATGAAACAGGATTCTCGGTTCGGCCTTCGCCGCATCCGAGTCGCCGACGGGCAACCCTCCGCTAAAGATTATGTGACGGTAGCTCCAATCAATCACCCGGCCCACGTGTTGCTGCTCGAGCGGAACGGTCGTCTGCTGCGCCGTCGCAACTCCAACACTTGCGAGAAGGATGAACAGAGGCAACCGCCATCCAAGCCGTATTCTTCCAACCAGATTTGTCAAAAGCCTCTTGGACACAGCCCCTCCTCCAGCCTTCGCTGTTTCTGCCCTCGCTTTGGGCAATCCTGTATTACGCCATTCTTATCTTCGCTTAGGTTTTGGGAATCTTGATCCTTACTTTCGTAACCAGGAGTGATCAAAAGGATTCCCGCTTGGTGACCGACGTGCATAGGAAAGCCGGGTTAAGGCCATTCTTACGCGACGGTTTTACGCCATAGATTGGATTTGAATCAACGGACCCGAAGAGTTTGCTCGTAG
The DNA here is from genome assembly GCA_963722725.1 of uncultured Acidobacteriota bacterium. Taxonomy (GTDB): domain Bacteria; phylum Acidobacteriota; class Terriglobia; order Terriglobales; family Acidobacteriaceae; genus JABDBE01. Next base: position 45,463 of record CAVROB010000014.1, on the reverse strand, counting down.
CCGTGACAACATATTCGCTGATGGGATGCCGGTTCGCTGAAATGACTTTTCGCAATCGGCGGTCGATGGCCCACGCATATTCCCTTCCATATACGCGAGACCGGGACAACGCGTACAGGTTCCCACGTGGGCGCACGTCGAACAGGTCGGCAAATCGCGGGCGCGGATCGAGCGGACTTCTTTCAGTTGCGACGAGTTCTGCCAGATATCCGCAAACCTCTGCCGCCGCAGGTTGCCGCTGGGAAGCGGAAACTGCACGCACGGAAAAACGTCACCGTAGGGAGAAATGTAGCAGGCGGTGTGACCCGCGCTGCATGGCAACCCGTCCATAATGTCGTCGCCGGGCACGGGCGGCGGAGCGCAGAACTCCTCTACATCGCCGACCAGTTCCTCGGTGCGAAAAACCTGCTTCAGTTCAGATCCCGGAATCCGCAGCGCCAGGATAGATCTATCTCCATCCATTTTCGGCGTGATAGTCGGGTCGAGCGTGTAAGGAACCCCCAACTCTTTCGCCAACGCCATCACACCCGCGTTGTCGAAGAAATTGCCGGCCATGAGCACGTTAGCAATCACGACCTTGAGGCCCTGCGACTTGAGAAACCGAATCGCTTCGACAGTCCGCTTCAGCGATCCCGGTAACTTCGTGATCGCATCGTGAATTTCGGGACGGTGCGAGTAGACACTGATCTGCACCTGCTCCACGCCCAATTCGCGAATACGCCTCGCTTGCGGCTCGCGAATCATCACTCCGTTGGTCTTCACTTTGACGTTAAACAGCAAGCGGCGCGCATGCTCCACGATGTCGAAGAAATCGCGGCGCATGAGAACTTCCCCGCCGCTCAACGTAAGGAAGAAAACTCCAGCCTCCGAGAGCTGGTTCAGAATCTCTTTGATCTCGGCGGTCGTCATCTCGCCGTGGTCGTCGTGATCCAGATAGCAGTGAACGCAGCGCTCGTTGCAACGATACGTAATGTCGAGATGCACGCTGATGGGAATGCCGAGCCCGAGCGCCTTCTGGTTCATCTCCGCCAGCAGGCTCATGCCGCCTCCGGCGGCGATGCCTGCGTGATGGGCTTTTCTGAGACCAGGAGAACACCGTGTTGCGAGAGGTCGCTGACGAACTGCTCGGCGTCGCGTCCTGCCTGCTCCGCATCAACCTCGAACTCTGGACAGATCCTGCTGGTCACGATATCCGACAAAGGTGTGCGCCCATCCGCGGCCTGCCAAATCACCGTGGCAACTTCGTTCAGAGTGAAAAAGGTCGAGTCCACCGCCGACATAATCATCATTTCGCCGCCGATGAGGCGGGCAGCAATGGCCGAACTCCGCGCAATGTATTTCTCGGCGATGACGTTGTCTCCAGCGGCTACCGTATTATCTCCCACACCCGTTCATCGGGAACAAATATCAATCGCCGTACAGGTACCTTCTCTACAAACTCGCATGCGGAGCGGAAGACCAAACTCACCAGTTCCGGATCCTCGGCAAAAAATAGAATGTTTCGCAACAGCAATCGAACTGCCTCCGCTGCCGCGACCTCCTCGATCCGATTTTCCGGACCTTTCTCCAGCAAGAAAAGCGTGCTCAAAGGCGCAGCCTGGTTTTCGCCGACCCTTGCCAACTCTCCAGCGAACGGCGTGCCCCAAGCCTGGTAAGCGTTCCCGGCTCGTCGCACATAGGAAATTTCGTCGGTCAGCAAGGTGGCGTCCGCCGGAGCCAAACGGGAAATGGTAGTCTTGCCCGCTCCCGACACCCCTGCAAACAAGAACGCACGTCCGTGATGAATCGCGCTCGCAGCATGAACCAGAAATCCGCCCTGCCGAGCCAGAATCAGCGTATGAACAATCCGCAGCACCGAGTCGACGGCATATGGGTTGCGCGATTGCCGAATATGACCGCGACCGGCCGTTGCATCCCAACGCGCGTGGAAGTCGCCACGCTGGAACAACCACTGTCCACCCTGCAGACTTACTTGCACGTCATCGTCAGCATGCTTTGTTTCCACAGGCTCAAGCTGGTCCGAAGGATCGAAAAGGTCGATGTCGAAATCGAATTGAGGATGGGAACCGGCTTCTATGAATCCTGCGTAACGATCTTCGAGCAACTGGCGAAACCCGAAGTCTTGCGTATGCAGCGCAATCGCCATCCCCCCGATCCCGATGGCAACCGCATCACTCAGCGCAAGTTGCGAAGGATGGCTCATTGGTAGGCGCGCCGGTCCCACAATAAATGCATTCGCAAGGCGACGTTGCGGAGTAAATCCCAACGGCAAAGCATCCCTGCAAATACGGCAGCCAGCGGCGAGACTCGCCCATTTGGACAGACAGCTCGACCCTTGCGATGAATCGTAGACACTTTGCCCAGCACCTGGACCTCTTCCACCGGAGGGTCGTTCTGCGGATGCGAATCTCCCCGCGTCGCCCACCCCGACTCGCACTTCTCGATCAACCGATGGATAAAAAAACGTCCATCCCTCGCCACCAGCACGATATCTCCCGGAACAATCTCGTCTCCAGCCCTACGTTCGATGCAGAGAACATCGCCGGGCCAGATCGACGGAAGCATGCTGTTTCCCAGCGCCTGCAGGCGCAGAGTGCCGCCCGCACGGAGAACTTCCGCCGCAAGATCAAGCTTAAGATCGTCTCGAGCCTCGGACGTGACTGCCATGGGAGACGCTACGAACTCTTTCGATTGAAGCGGCACTGCAGTTCGGTGGGGCTCATCTTGCCACAGGCCAAAGCCATGGTTTCAAAGACCCGCTCATACCGGAATTCCGGTTTTTGATACGGCTTCTTCCCCGCACCAGCCCGATCATCTACCTTTTTGTCATCAGCATTCGCGTCTTTTTGCATAAAGTCCGCGTGTCCTCGACCGGCTGTGGGGGCAGCTCGCGTAACGTCCTAAGAATGTGTATGTCCGCAAGTTTACAACAAGATAACGAAGAATAGGTTGGGATTGTTGGTTCCGGCCCCAAGCAATGACCGCGCCCAGCCCGGGATACCGGATATCGACTCTAGTCTGAAACAAACTAAGAACCGAGAACCGCCAACTCATAGCTGGTTTCTGTTAATTCGCCTTGACTGTAGCACGAATACGGCAGCTCCGCCTATTTCCCCTTCGGTTCTTTCGACAAAAGCGTGACTCGCGTCGTCACGTTCTGTCCCTTGTCCATGCCACCGATGAGCACCAGACCTTCATGCGTCACCAGTAGCCCCCGATGATCCATGGTCGGATCGGGGGTGGTGTCGTTGATGATCTCCCATTTCTTCGTGTGCAAGTTAAAGTCGAAGGTCACCGGAGACGGCTCCGACGGCTTGCCATCGAAGCCAATGCCGTTGTAGTCGTAAGGATTGTCGGTTCCACCTGCAAAATAGATCTTCTGATCAGTTTCGGAACCACCCCCCGCGATGCGGTATCGCGCCGCGCCCGGATGATTAGGCAACTTGCTCCATTGAATCTTGGTCTTGTCGTGATGGTCAATCTTGCCCATCCAGCATTCGTCGGACGCGACGTACTTCGGATTGCCGGCTGGGTTCTCGCGCGCCCCGTCCACATAAATGATGGTCTCGCCGACCAGCCCGCCGGCATGGCCGAAGACCCCCGGTCCGGGAATCGGAGTAGCTGGCGCCCACCTGTCTTTCTCCACGTCGTACACTTGAACGTCGTTGACTGCGCCTGCGTTCGACCGGCCACCAACCAGGTAAACCCAGTGATCGTGATAAACGCCAATCACCGAGTCAGCGACAGGCTTTGGGATATCAGCGATGCGGAACCAGCGGTCATGCGAAGGCTGATACGAGCTGACGTCGGGGACGACCATTTCTCCGCCTTGCGCATACACTACGTAGCCGCCGAACAGGTAAACCTGATCGCGGACGCCCGCAGCCATCGCCCCGATACGGCCCGCCGTTCCAGGAACAGGATGGATCGCAGACCAGTTCCCTTCCGTCGCATCCAGAGAAAAAGCGGTGTTCGTGATCGCATCCGCATTCTTCTTCGCGCCCATGCCCATGAAGGAGAAAAGCAAGAGCTGCCAATGCACCCTGAGCTCCGCGACAGCATTGTTGGAGATGGGATCGGCAAGCGGGTCGACCTGAGACTTCGCCTGAGGCTGCGCTTGCGGCTGCTCCGGCTGTGCCGGAGCCTGCCCCTGGGCCTGCGCTAATGACAGCCTGCTCACGAAAAGCAAAACGAACAATGCGACGAGCTTTTTCATGTTCTCCCAGTCAACCATAGGGCAACTTTAGAAAGCAAACTGAAACCATCATACCGGTGCGAACCGCGGCATGCAGATGTGCAAGAGGGTAGAATGCAGACGTGAAACTCGATCTGGCTGGGCGCAACGGGCGATGGCTTGTGCTCGCAGCCTCGCTGCTGCTCTGCTTCGGGGTGTGGCGCTGGGCGGGAACCATTCTTGTGCCCGAATTTACCGCACAAGCGGTCGCCAAGGGTCGACCGATCGGCAATAACTCCGATCTCTATCCGCAGTGGCTGGGCACTCGCGAACTGCTGTTGCATGGGCGCGACCCCTACAGCGCAGACGTGACTCGGCAGATACAGATCGGTTACTACGGAAGGCAGTTGGATCCCAAGAAACCCGCCGATCCCATTGACCAGGTAGCATTCGCGTATCCGCTATACGTCGTATTCCTCTTGGCTCCCAGCGTCACCTTGTCGTTTGCGTCCGCCGCCGCGATATTTCGCTGGGCTCAACTCCTAGGCACCGCATGCAGCGTCCCGCTTTGGATGTACGCCATCGGATTCCGTCCCCCGCGCTTGCTGGTCTTCTCGGGAATGATTCTTTCAATCAGCACTTTCAGCGCGGTGCAGGAATTTCACATGCAAAACCTCTCGGCATTGGTAATTTTGCTGCTGTCGGCGGCTGCGGCTGCTGCGGTTCACAAATGGCTGTGGCTGAGTGGATTTCTGTTGGCGCTGTCCACCATAAAACCGCAGATTTCGGGACTGCTCATTCTGTGGTTCGTGCTTTGGGCAGCAGGTCGTTGGCGAGAGCGCAAGCATCTCGTCTGGAGCTTCGTTGGAACGATGACGGGTCTGGTCGGAGCGGCGGAGGCAGTCTCGCCGCACTGGGTTGGGCGCTTCTTGAAGGCCGCAGCTGAATATCAGAGTTACGCGGCAAATCCTTCCATACTGCAGGCGCTTCTTCCTTCTTTGTTGGCTACTCTGCTGACAGCGACGCTGGTGATCCTGCTTGCGTTTCAGTGCTGGCGATGGAGAGAGAGCGCAGCAGGCTCTACAGATTTCGGATGGGCTTTGGCCTGGGTAAGTGCAGTGACGCTGACCATCCTGCCCAAGCTATCGGCGTACAACCAGCCACTGCTGATTCTGGCGCTGCTGGTCTTGGTGGCGAACTATGAAATCATAGGAAAGGCAGGACTGCTACCGCGCGCATTCATCAAGGCCGCCTTTGGCTGTCAGATATGGCAGTGGGTTGCCGCTCTCGTCCTGGCTCTCGCTTCTCTTCCAATCCCGGCGGCGCGATTGCACTCAGCGGCGGAGGTGCCGCTGTTCACGTGGCTATCTCTGCCCCCGATCACACTTCTGGCTGTTATCGTTGCCACGTTTCCTCTCGAACGTGCCGGTCGTCGCACTCCATCTGCGGCTGTGCCTATTCCACAAACCCTTGCCGCACCGCGTGAATGAAATCGGTATAGGCAGGGGTGAAGCCGGCGGCGCGGACATCCGCTGCAATCTGGCCACGATGATATGCAGAATGCATGATCACATGCAGCAGGATGTCTTGCTTCTTGCTGGTGAACGTATCGCCTATGGTGTTCTTGTAAGTGCGCGAATCGGAAAGGCCTGCCTCGCCCAGCGAAATCAAGTAGTTCTTCCAAAGTCCGGATAGTTGGTCGATTCCCGACTTGCAGTCCTCGAGCGTGAAGAGCGGCCAAACCGGATACGTCTGTTTCTGGGCGAGCAGGCGTTCGAGCCACAACCTTTCCGAGGAAATGATATGCGCCAGCAACTTTACCGAGCGCACAGGTGCGGCATTCAAGGTTTGTAGCGAACCCAGGACTTCGCGATTAGCCCAGTCGTCGTAGGAAAACAGACTCCCGATATGTTCCAGCATGGTCATCGGAATGCTCCGTTCATGATGCTAGTCCGAACCAACTACTCTAAGCCGGGGAGCGCGGTCCGGACAACTTCCGACCGGGATTCGGATTTAAACCTTGCAGCTTCCAACTTCGGCAGTCTTGGAGACTCGGAAGTTCTGGAGAGTTGCGTGACTAGCATTCAAAACAGAGTTCTGTGCGTGTTGCTGTTGAGTCTTTCCGGTCTTTTATTGGCGGATGTCTTCCGCGCGAGAGCATCGCCAAGACCCCGGAGTAAACCGGCTCACAAAATTGGCCTCCTGAGAGACTCGCAGATAGCTTCCGACCGGGTCGATGTAGCTGGTCCACAAGAAAGGTCCGGCGTTCTGAGCTTGGGCGTTCAACGACAGAACTCCGAGTACAAGCGAAACCGTAAGCGCCTAAGGAACGTCATAGATGGCTCCGCGGAAGGGGAGATTAATTCGGCGAGTGAGACCGGCGCGATTCGCCGTCGAGGCGCGATGATATACGAAGAGGCTACAGGGGAGGCGTACTGCGCTCAGGCTTAGGCTTCGGCTTCTCGAATTTCGAGGCGGGATTGGCGGAGGGCTGTGGCCTCAGCGGGATCCATCCCAGCTTTCAGGTCGGTCTTTTCGAGGAAGTACCGCCAGCCGATGTGCCGATCTTCGGAAGTCTGGCTCTGTTCAAACTGTTTGAGAACGGATTCGGCGCTTTCCTTACCTTTAATCACGGCCATAACGCCGCCAGATTCGTAAGTGCGCAAGTTGTAGCGGATGACGGCGAAAGAACCTTTTGATTCAGCCTGCATGAAGTGGACTCCATCCCGGAGTGCGGATTATGTTTCTGTAGAACGTGCCCGTCTTCTTGCGGTTGACGGGCACGGATTTTAATTTGAACGTCGCTGGCTTACAGAGGGCGAACGTTCTCAGCTTGCCAGCCCTTTGGCCCTTTGGTGACCTCGAACTCTACGCTCTGGCCCTCCTGCAGGCTGCGAAAACCACCCGCCTGGATCGCCGAGAAGTGCACAAAAACGTCTTCGCCGGTCTGGCGGCTGATAAAGCCGTAGCCCTTAGCGTCGTTAAACCACTTTACTGTTCCTTGTTCTGCCATTTTGTCGCTTGTATCCTTTTCAGATTATTTACGTTGGTGCGAGTCGGAGGTACTGAGGGCAGGACTAGCTGGTATGCAAGAAGCTGCTCAACAACCGATTTCGTTCAAACGCAAGTACATTATAGCAGATGAGTCAACGTTGGCCGACAGCAGAGCTGCCTCCAAAGTAACGTCGTAGTTCTGTCGAATGGACAGACGGCCGCCCTGAAACGGGCTCGCGAATCGGGTTTCCTGAAGCCCGACTTTCATATTTTCCCTTGTTGCCGAGGGCAAGCGGGTATAATCAGTGCCGGACATTCAGCCGCGACAAAAACAGCGCTAACAGGATTCAGTCTGTGACTTCGCGGCTGGAAGAACCGGCTGGCTCAATTGAGCTGCGAGGAAAACACTCTTTCCACCGAACCGCGCGCCCTGCATTCCGACGCGACTCACTCAACCAAACCCGCCGACGAAATCTGACGTCTCGCGTTGGCTCACAGAAAAAGGAAATCCATGAAGAAGCTTTTTGTTGGCAATCTCCCTCACAGCACCACGGAAGCAGAACTACGGACCTTGTTTGAGCCTCATGGCAAGATCGATCAAGTCAGCGTGGTCACTGATCGTGACACGGGTCGTTCGCGAGGATTTGCATTTGTAGAAATGGCCGACGCCGCCGAAGCCGAGAAAGCCATTGCCGCCCTCAACGGGAAAGAGCTCGGCGGACGCGCGTTGAATATTAACGAAGCGCGTCCCAAAACCGATCGCGGCGGTCCCGGCGGTCCCCGCGGCGGCGGCCGTCCTGGCGGTGGTGGCCGTCCCGGCGGTGGCGGGCGGTCGAGTGGCGGCGGTGGACGCGACGACTACCAGGGCCATGCCCGCCAGCCTCGCGAACCACGCTGGTAGCGAAAAGATCCAGAGTATTGCCTCGAATGGAAACTGGGATGGGCCGCTTGTTGAGTCCCAAGCGCCCTCCCTCCCAGTAAAGTGGGCTTAGCTGCCACATCTTCGATTATTTGCTGTGATTTCAATCGGCACACCGGGATGCGCGTGGATGCCCGTGCCGGCACTCGCAATCGTGTAATTCCCCTCACGCCTGCCGTCTGAACGGATAGAATGTCCCGGTCAACGGAAAACTCATGCCCCTTACTTCTACGGACTGGATTGTCATTGTTGGGTACCTGCTGGTCAATCTGCTGATTGGTCTTTACTACCGCCGCCGGGCTAGCGGGAACACGGAAGAGTTTTTCATCTCGGGCCGCGATGTTTCCTGGTGGCTGGCGGGGACTTCGATGGTGGCCACCACTTTTGCCGCCGACACGCCCTTGCTGGTTTGTGGGCTGGTTGCCCGGCAAGGCATCGCCGGCAACTGGATCTGGTGGGGTTCCTGCGTCGGCGGCATGATGACGGTTTTCTTCTTCGCGCGCTATTGGCGGCGGGCGGAGGTGTTGACCGACGTGCAGTTGGTCGAGCTTCGCTACGGGGGAAAGCCAGCAGCGTTTCTGCGCGGATTCAAGGCTATCTATCTCGGCCTTTTCATGAATTGCTTCATTCTGGGATGGGTGACGCAGGCCATGGTCAGCATCATCACGGTTTTGCTCGGACCCGTGATTGCTCAAGGTCGGGTGTTGCAAGTGTCCGTTGGCGGACACGTTTTTCAGCACACGCTGGGCGATCCTCGCTATACGTCGGTGCTGATATGCATCTTTATTCTGATTCCGTTTACCGGACTCTACACGTTTATCGGCGGGCTTTGGGGCGTTCTGGTCACCGACCTGTTTCAGTTTGCCTTGAAGATGACCATGATTATTGTGCTGGCTTGGGTTGCGGTATCGAAGATTGGAGGGATGCAAGCTCTGCAGATGCATCTGCAGGTGATCGAGAACAATGTTCGCGCGACCGGTGTCGAAACCGCGGATCCCGTAGCGTTCCTGCCCGACTTTCATCGCGGCTTGACTACGAATGCGCTTTGGACTCTGCCGGTACTGACTTTCATCGTTTATTTGGGCATGCAATGGTGGCTGGCATGGTATCCCGGAGCCGAACCCGGTGGAGGCGGATATGTGGCGCAGCGAATGTTCAGCGCCAAAGACGAGAAGAATTCTCTCGGCGCGACGCTCTGGTTCAACATCGCGCATTACGCACTACGTCCATGGCCATGGGTGATTACCGGGTTAGTGGCGATGGTAGTTTATTCGCCGAATGGAGGGCTGCATCCGAGCGCCGCATTTGTGCAGAACCCAGAGCAAGGTTACGTGATGGTCTTACGCGATTACCTTCCTCCGGCTTTGCGTGGGCTGATGGTCGCGGCCTTTCTCGCGGCTTTCATGTCTACGATCGGAACCCAATTGAATTGGGGCAGTTCGTATCTTGTAAATGATCTTTATAAGCGCTTTTTCGTGCGCAGGGCTGATGAGAAACATTATGTGATGATCAGCAAGATTTTTACTGTGCTGCTGGTGCTGGGCAGCGGTTACACAGCGATGCAATTGACGTCGATCAATCAGGGCTGGCAGTTGGTTTTGAATATCGGCTTTGGCACGGGGGCGGTCTACATTCTGCGCTGGTACTGGTGGCGGATTAATGCCTGGAGCGAGATTTCGGCGATGGCGGTCGCGGCCGCGGTCACCATCGCGCTGAGCCGCATTTCTCTCACCGGCAACAATGCCTTGGTATACGCCAAGACCGCGCTGATCACGGGACTCATTACCACCATTGCCTGGTTGATCGCGACCTTTGTCACCAAGCCCGAGTCGCAGCAGACGCTGGTGGGGTTCTACAAACGGGTGCATCCGACAGTGTATGGCTGGAAACATATCGCGCGACTCGTGCCCGAGATGCCGGAAGTACGGGACCTGGCGGGCAACACCTTCAACTGGGTGATGGGAGTGATTCTGGTTTACGGATGCCTGTTCGGCATCGGAAAACTAGTCTTCCAGCAGTGGTTCTGGGGAATCTTTTTGCTATTGCTTGCCGCAGTTGCCGGCTATCTGATCTTTTGGGATCTCTCCCGGCGAGGGTGGGCCACGCTTTCTGGAACAACGGTTCCCGCCTCACGGGCGGGGACGCCCGCGCCTACTTTACCTCGGTAAAAGGTTACGGCTTCTTTGGAGTCAGATCGCAGGCCTTCTTCACCCGAGCCAGGTCGAGGCCGCCAGGAGAGAAGCTCGCAATCTCCGGGCCGCGCGGGGTCGCAACTTCGACTTTGAATACTTGTGCGCCGAGCATCTCTCGCACGGTTCCTTTGTCCATCGAAAGGAAGTGGCCGTTCACCCAATTCCATCCGTGATTGCTGTGCGAATTATCTACGCGCACAGTGACCTCCATCTGCGGCTGCCCCCAAAAACCGGGACGGTTCGGAGGTGCAATCATGGCATTGGGACGAAAGTCGGCAAGATTGAGTTTGCCACCGGTGCAGAAGAGAATGACTTTGGGACTAGCCTCGCTGCCTGGCAAGGAGTTGTCGGCCTCGAGCTCAAACCTGGCCGTCTTGACCAAGGTCATTTGATCCTGAGAATCGTATTCCATCCATTTTCCGCCGGCACTGATGCCGGCATCCTGCGCGCACAAAATCGATGCCACCAAAAGCAGCATGACACCCGCTAAAAAAGCTTTTACCGGAAACCCAGAGTTAGTCTTCAATCCCGTCCTCATCTTCGGCCTTCTTGCCTCCGCGCTTTAGCCTCGGCTCAAGTGAGCCGAAAGTCAAAGCGCTCCCCGCAAGATTTCAATTTGATCACTTGATATAAAACCCTTCGCCCGCCGAAAGTTGCGGCGGCAGCTCTTACCAGCCCAGCCCGGATGGAAGCCCCAAAAGCGAGGTTCTCAAAGCCGAACCAATAAAAGAGGACGCGGTCCCGCGGGAGGGGATAACCTCCGTAACACCAGTTGGTTACTGGTGGGCGCTATAGGATTCGAACCTATGACTTCCACCGTGTGAAGATGGCACTCTACCGCTGAGTTAAGCGCCCTGCCTGAATCAGCCGCTATATTGTAGCAAAGAAACAGTTTTTCGTGGACCTTCGTCCATGATAGCCTAGGATTCTGTAGCTCCGGATGCAGGCGCCCAAGGTGACCTCCGGAGAGTTTCTGCCATCGCCGGATGCCGAACCGATTCAGCCTCGCGAAAGTGCCCCAAGTTCCAGCTCCCGAAGGGACTTCCCAGCCTTTCGCCGATCCCGAGGACGCGCAACTTTCAGAGTCCCGAGGGGTTCACTCCAATGTGAGCAGTGTAGCCATGAACCGCGGGTTCCTGTCGATGGCAGGCGTCCCTCATGCTGGGGCGAAGATTGTGGGTGAGCCACCCAGCGAGGGATTGAGCGATGCCCAGATCATGCTCCGGGTGAAGGCTGGCGATGAGTCGGCTTTCGAGTATCTGGTGCAGAAGTATCGCCGGCCCATGCTGAGCTTTATGTATCGCATGGCGCACAACACTGCGGTAGCCGAGGATCTGGCGCAGGAAGTGTTCTTGCGAGTGTATCGCTCGCGGGAGACTTACGAAGCGAGCGCTAAGTTTACGACGTGGTTGTATCGGATCGCTAGCAATCTGGCGGTAAACCATGCGCGCGATACTCGCCACGAGCGCCCGGAAAATACCGTCAGCCTGGACGAGCCGGACCAGGAAAGCGGGATGACCATGGACGTGCCTGATGACTCGCTCAGCGCGGAAGAAGCCATTGTCCGACGCGAGCGACTGGCTGCCATTCGTCAACGCGTACAGGAGTTGCCCGAGCGGCAACGGATCGCGGTGGTCATGCATAAGTATCAGCAGATGGACTATCGCCAGATCGCAGAAGTTTTGAAGCTGAGTGAGTCCGCCATTAAGTCGCTGTTGTTCCGCGCATATGAAACTTTGCGCGTGCAACTGAAAGAGTTTGTATGAAGGATGTAGTCATGAAATGCAATGAAGTTTGCGAACTGATGCCGGAACTGGCCGCCGGCTTGGACGCGGTCACGCCCGAAGTAAATGAACATCTCGAGACCTGCGCTGGCTGCGCGGGCAAGTTGAACGAGTTCCGCCAGACCATGGCGCTGTTGGATGAGTGGCAAGTGCCGGAGCCGTCGCCGTACTTCGACGTACGGCTTCGCGCTCGTCTGCGCGAGGAGGCAGCAAAACAGCCACATGGCTTGTGGCATTGGATTCGCAAGCCGGCGCTGGCGGTTTCACTGGCCGTGCTCATGGTGATGAGCATCACTTTGTTCCGCACCGATGCTGGGCGAGAGTCTGCGTCCGAGGGACCGAGAGCCCTGATGGTGGCGGAACCGGGGACGGCCGTGGGGGACTTGCAGGCGCTGGACAAGAATAACGAGCTGTATTCCGATTTCGAGCTGCTCGATGATCTGCAAGTGCAGAAAGATGTGGATGCCAATCCCTAGGTGATGTCCACGAAGCGCGGCCAAGATCGCATTACACGAATTGAACAGGGAGTTGAAAAGAGACACCGGGGGGATACGAGTGCGGGTGAAGTCCATGACGGCACGGGTGAGAATCGCCACCCTGGTGTTGGCGCTCGCGAGCGCGTGTCCGTCGATGGCGCAGAAAAACCATCCTGAGGAACACGCACAGAAAAAGCAGCAACAACAGCATCACGCCGGAGAATGGCTACGCCAACACCGGAACCTTCCCCCGGAGCAACAGCGAAAAGCGCTGGAAAGCGATCCGCAATTCCGCAACCTTCCCCCGCAACGGCAGCAACAACTGCGCAACCAATTGCAGCGCTTCAACAGCGTGCCGCCGGAAAAACAACAGCAAATGCTGAACCGGATGGAAACCTGGGAGCACCTGACTCCGGAGCAGAAACAGCAAGCCCGGCAAATCCACGATCAGATGCAGCAACTTCCGCCAGAACGCCGCCAGGCAGTGCGGAACGCCGTTCAAGCCTTGCGGGCGATGCCGCCAGAGGCACGGCAGCGCCAGATTGACTCCGACGCTTACAAGAGACAATTCTCGCCCCAGGAACGCAACGTGCTGAGTGGCGCGTCCAAGTTGCCGCTGGCGCCAGCGGAACCGAGCGAACCGCCAGAAGAGTAGCGCCTTCGAACGCCTGCCGAAGTGCAGCTTATCCGGATTTCGCTAGAACACCAGCCAACGCCGCGATCCTCTCACAATCCAATCTCATCCGGCCGGGTGGTTCATCCGGCCGGTACATGATCCAAAAAGAAAACCGCCGCCGAGCCATACGGCCCGGCGGCGGGAAAGTAGAGCGGAGCCAGAGCATCGCCCTAAAAACCCCGACTACGGTATAACCTCATACACGACACCCTGTCCATGGGCTCCCCCGGCATAGGTCGTACCGTAGAGCTTTCCCTTGACGAGAATCGGTTCGTGTTCGGGATAGTATCCGTCGCCACTGGTGCCGAAACTCCAGAGCAAAGTTTCCTTGTAGGTGCTCGCCGCCAGCTTGTACACAGTGCCATAATTCAGATTGTTGCCTGCACTTGACCCACCCTGATAGGTGCTGCCGTAGACATTCCCGTCCGCATCCACGGTGACTCCTGCGTAGTATGGGTAGGCACCGTCCTTCTTGGCATAACCCTGGAAGCTGTGGATGACCGATTCCGTCCAAGTGTTGTTCTTGCCTAGCGTCAGCTTGAAAGTCTCTCCGAGGTTTAAGCTGCCACCCGTATTAGTCGTGCCATAGAGGTTGCCGTCTGAATCCGCGCCCAAATCGCCATAGGGGCCTTGTCCGAGCGAATCTCCAAGGAGATTGTAAATTACGGAAAAGATCCACACGCCGCTGACTTCGCGCATTTGGTAAACTGCGCCAGCATTCCAGACAACACCACCGTAGTACGTGGTGCCGTAAAGATAGCCGTTCTTGTCAATAACCAGCCCGGCGTAGGGATAGTACGCGGTGCTGGCACTTACGGCGAAACTGTGAATCAGGTGGTAAGTGAAGCTGGTTCCTGACTTTTTTAACTCGAAGACTATACCGCCGCCGAACTTACCGCCTTGTACGGTAGTACCGTACAGGTTTCCGGTCGCGTCAAAGACCAACTTGTCGGTTGGGTAGCTCCCGTCATCACCGCCAATGTTGTCGAAGGTATGAAGCACAGTCTCCTTCCATGAGCCACCCGATTTGGACAGCTTAAACGCCGTACCCTGGCTGCTTGCGCCGCCGTACTGGGTCACGCCATAAAGGTTCCCGGCCGTATCGAAGACCAAACCGCTAAAGGGGTTCGAACCATCGTTGTTGGTGGCACCGAGAAAGCTATAGAGTACCGTTTCTGTCCACGTGCCCCCGGAATTCGACAACTCGTAGACCGTGCCAGCGTTGTTGGTACCGCCATAGTAGGTCGTGCCATAAAGATTACCTTTGGCGTCGGCAACGACGGAGCCATAGGGTTGGTTGCCGTCCGTACAGCTGCTCTGAGCACAGAAGCTGTAGAGCACACTCTCAGTAGCGGCGGCCCAGGCAGAACCTGCCAAGGCCAAAGTCACCACAAATAACACAAGCGCTTTCACGCGCATAAATCCTCCTGAATTTTGTCAGCAAACGTTCGAAAATTGTGACCATCAAACATCCGAGAATGAGGAAGGCCTTGCCAGGGGGATGGCAAAAGGGGAGAGCGGACTTCCGAAACTAACTGCTCGGATGCTCAAAAAAATGTCGGGACATTGTGAGTCAGCGGCGAGCGCCTGTCAAGATGAAAGATTTTGCAGTTCGTTCGTCAGGCCGCGAAACAGACACAATCCTGTGGAAATTCGGCACGCGCCTCAACCGCCTGTAAAAAACTCAATTCATTAAGACAAGCATTCTGCGGATGGAAAGCGCGGTCTGGCGGATTTCATCGGCATCGGAGGCGTCCGGCGACATCTTTAGATACTGTTCCAGGTCCTCGGCAGCTCCAGACATCTGATCGAGGCTGTAGCGCAAGAGAGCGCGTTGCTTGACGTCCTCGGGAGAGCGGGGATAGATCACAAGCACCAGATCGACCAACGGCAGGGCTTTACGAAAATTGCGAGTGGACAGGTGAATTGTCTTGAGATTGTTCAAGATACGGGTCAATATCTGACGCCGGCTGACGGCAAAAAGGAATTCCGGGCGCAGAGTCATCTGGCCGGAATAGATTTCGTCCAGGCGGCGCTGGCAATCCTGAGGGCTGAGGATATCTCCACCGCTGAAGCAGTCCACCAACATCTCACGACCGTCGATGTCATAGTGCTTGAGCAGGAAATGTCCGGGCATGCCTACGCCAAACAGAGGGAAGCCGAGGCGGCGACCAACCTCCATATAGATAAGGGCGAGGGTGATGGGAATGCCCAGTCCGCGGTCGAACACGTCGTTCAGGAAAGAATTGCGGGGATCGTAGTATTCCTCGCGATTGCCGCGCAGCCCGGCTTCGCCGAAAAGGGTACGATTCAGAGCGGCGATGGTCTGGGCCGCGTCGCCAACCTCGGAGATACGAGCCTCCGCCATGTGCGCGAGTTCATCGACGCGGGCAACGTAGGATTCGATATCGAGATCGGGATACTCGGTCAGGGCGATGGTCAAGGCGGCGCGAACGAGATCGATATCCTCGTCCCCGACCTGGGGGCCAACTAGGGCGGCGAATGCTTCCGCAATCTCTGTCTGGCCACGGCTACCCATGTATTTATGCTAGCAGAAATGAGGCGGCCTTACGTCTGAAACCGAGTTGTCGTCCCGAGCGTAGCGAGGGATCTGGGTTGTTCGCGCGGTCGGCGAAAAGCAGATTCCTCGTCGCTTCGCTCCTTGGAATGACAAGAATTGAGAGCGAATGGCAAACAGCGCGATCCGTCGTCACCGGAATAGATTCTTAGCGATGAACAAAACGTTCGCTGGGCGCTCGGCGAGCCGCCGCATCAGGTAGGGGTACCATTCGGTTCCGAACGGGATGTAAACGCGCATTCGCCAGCCGTCGCGCACCAGGCTCTGCTGCAGATCACGGCGGATGCCGTGAAGCATCTGGAATTCAAATGCATCGCGGGAAATTCTTTCTTTGGTGGCAAAGGCTTTGGCCTGATTGATAATGTTCTCGTCATGCGTGGCCAGCCCGTGATAGACCTTGCTCTTCAGCAGAATCTTCATCAGCTTGATGTAGTTGGCGTCAACTTCTGACTTTGGTTGAAAGGCAATCTCCGGTGCTTCTTTGTAGGCGCCTTTACACAGGCGAATGCGAATTCCTTCCGCCAGCAGCTTCTCGACATCGCTCTCCGAGCGGCGCATGTAGGACTGAATAACCGCGCCCACGCATCCCTGATTACCGGGCGCACGGTGCAGCTCATGGACGAAGTCGAGCGTGCGCTGCGTGTAGGGCGAGCCTTCCATGTCGACGCGGACAAAGTTGCGCGGATTCATAGCCGCAGCCTTGGCCACGAGACTGGTCACCAGGTCACGCGCCAGCTTCTCATCCACGTCGAGACCCATGTGGGTAAGCTTCAAGCTGATGTTGGCGTTCAGCTTTTGTTCTGCGATATCGTCCAGTAACTGGTGATAGAGCTGAGCGCTAGCTCGGGCTTCGTCGACGTTGCTGACGTTTTCGCCGAGATTGTCGATGGAGACGCTCGGGCCGGACTCATTGATGGCGCGCGTGGCCCGGAGCACGTCTTCGACCTGAGTGCCCGCCACAAAGCGGCTGGAGATTTTCTGTCCGATGGAAGAACGCTCGGCGACGGCGCGCAGCCAGTGGCTCTCCGACAGGGAAATGAAGAGCGCCCTTAGCACCGTACGCCTGCGCAGGTAGAGAAGATGGAGTTATGACTACCTTGCACGTGCATGAAGTTCACAGGAATTTGTATCACAAGTAGGGTGAGCTGGGATGTAACGGCAATCATAAGGACGAGCGAATATTAAGTTAAAAACACTTCGTCGACGTAGCACCAGCGCCAGTTCTCTCCCGGCTCGAAAGACTGCATGATCGGGTGCTTGGTCTGATGAAAGTGCTTGGTAGCGTGCTTGTTCTTGGATGAGTCGCAACAGCCGACGCGACCGCAGATGAGACATTCTCTGAGGTGGACCCAGGTATCGCCCATCTCAAGGCACTCCTTGCAGCCTTTGCCGCTGGGCTTGACCTGACGAATCTCTTTTACGTGCGGACAGGTTGACTGTTCGTTTGGCATGCGTCGTCTCCGGAATAATTTCGGCTAGCCCCGCACGGGCGAGGACGCCCGCGCCTACATTCATTCTTCCAGGAACTTTTCTGCTTCCAATGCGGCCATGCATCCGGAACCTGCGGCGGTGATTGCCTGACGATAGCGGCGGTCTTGTACATCGCCGCAGGCATAGACTCCGTGCACACGGGTAAAGACGTAATCCTTTGTTTTCAGGTAGCCGTCCTGATCCATCTCGAGCTGCCCATCAAATATCTTGGTATTAGGGATATGGCCGATGCCCAGGAACATCGCACTGGTGGGGAAATCCCAGACCTTACCAGTCTTGAGATTCCGCAGCGTCAGACTAGTGACCTCTCTCTTGTGAATGTCGTTTACGTCTTCGACGACCGTATCGAGCAGGAAGGCAATTTTCTCGTTCTTCTGGGCTCGCTCCAGCATGATCTTCGAGGCGCGGAAATGTTCGCGGCGGTGGATGACCGTGACTTTCGTAGCGAAGCGAGACAGAAAAATCGCTTCTTCCATGGCGGAATCGCCACCTCCGATCACGGTAATCTCCTTGCCTGAGAAGAAGAAGCCATCGCACGTGGCACAGGAAGAAACGCCGTGTCCAATTAACTGCTGCTCGTGAGGCAATCCCAGCCAGCGCGCCGACGCGCCACTCGCGACGATAAGCGTGCGGGTATGAATCACTTCGTGACTAAGATGGACCTTGAACGGATTTTCGCTGAGATCAACGCTGGTTACGTGACCATGCTTATATTCTCCGCCAAACCGCGACGCCTGCTTGCGCATGTTCTCGATCAACTCCGGCCCCTGAATGCCTTCGGGGAAGCCGGGGAAGTTCTCGACCAGCGTGGTTAGCGAGAGCTGGCCGCCCGGTTCGTGGCCTTCGAGCACCAGCGGTTTCAGGTTCGCTCGCGCGGTGTAGAGCGCGGCAGTGTGCCCGGCGCAGCCGGAGCCAATGATGACGACGTTGCGGATATTGTCCATAAAGTAACAATTTAGATTACGGATTTCAGATTTGGGTTCAGCACGCGGATTTGGTCACTCGTTTTGCGACGTGGACTTGCCTGGCACAGTCTTTTTTGTCCCGTCCTTCGCTGCGGGCTTGGCTTTGCTCGCTTCCAGACTGCTAACCCGCACCAACTCTGCCGGTACGGTGGTCCGCGCTGCCAGAAGATTGCGATAGTTGGTCACGATTGCTGTCGCGCTCTGAAACAGCGGCTCGTAAGTGCTTTGATCCGGCGCAGGACTTCCCTCCGTTCCGGCACAGCGGCCCAGCACCACCGAGGATTTACCGAAGCGCTCCAGCTTGATGCGGCTGGCCGGAGTACTGGTAGAAAGCATGGTCGCCGGCGTGGTCACGGAGGAGGCATTGTCTTCAATGGCCACCTGCATCAAGTCCTTGGGATCGCGCACGTGGAAAATCAGAGTCTCAACCATGTTTTTCGGATCGCGACTGAACGAGTACTGGACCGTTGAAAAGAGAGCCTGCACGGAGAACTCGCGACGAATGCGCACCCAATCAGCGGTTCCTGAGTCAGAGGAGAATTGCGCGCTCGCTCCTGCCTTCAGAAAATCAGGACTCTGATCGAGTGTCGAGCGCCCGCGATCGACCTCAAAATCAGGACTGAAAAGCGGCTGCTTGGGAATCTTCGCCAATGCGGAAGCAATCTCCTGCTGCTCCTCCGGCGAGGGCGAGCAGACATTCAACATGTTCAGCTTGACCGGTGGCTGGGCGGATTGTTGGGCGCTGGCGAACTGCGCCAAGCCGACGCTAAACAAAATTACAAAGATGTTTCGGAGCACGACGGCATTCTAAATGAAGAACGTGAGAATCTTAAATCGTGAGGACGAAAGAGTCCTCGGGGAACGGAAAGGATGCTGGGGTTGGATGTCCGGCATCAGGTTGCTGGATTCCTAACGAGATAGAATTACTGCATGGCAAACTTAACCTTGGTATATGGATTGCGGCTGCTTCCCTCCGAGGAAGTCGCGGAAGTGGGGGACGCAACCCTAAAGCTCAAGAACGGCCGTGAAGCCCACGTGACCATGCACATG
Source organism: uncultured Acidobacteriota bacterium (assembly GCA_963722725.1). Taxonomy (GTDB): domain Bacteria; phylum Acidobacteriota; class Terriglobia; order Terriglobales; family Acidobacteriaceae; genus JABDBE01. Next base: position 26,164 of record CAVROB010000014.1, on the reverse strand, counting down.
CTCGAAGGCAGCAAGGATGAGATTGAAAAACAGCTAAAGACCAGCCTGGAAGCGTTCTTCGATTTCTATCCAGAGATTTGAACAGGCAGGCTTTAGGCTTCAGGCTGCAGGTCGTCGTTTCCTGAAGCCTGACGCCTGAAGCCCGACGCCTGCAACCTGATCCCGCCTTCTCTTCTATAATTCGGTTCTACACCATGGCCTTGCCTTATCGGTATCTTCGGCTGCGGCTTCGCGAGGCAGGAATGCTGCCCACCAGCAAAGTGGCGCTGATCGCCTGGTATCTACTCGGTCTGGACCTGCTTCTATTTCTGCTGCAGAAGGTGTTCGGGTTTTTTCATCTCGCTTACGGCGATAGTCTCGGTGGGTGGGTAAGTTTCCTGAGCTTCCTCGTCATCGTTCTTTTCTCGATCCTGGCATTTCGCTGGATCAAGGCCAAGGCACTATGGCGGCTGCGCAACCGGCTCATCGTCACCTATGTGTTCATCGGCTTCATCCCGCTTGTCTTGCTGATTGCGCTGGCGCTCGGATCGTTCTATTTATTTGCCGGGCAGTTCGCCACCTTTATTGTTACGACGGGACTAAACTCCGAGTTGAGCAGTTTGTCCGCCGCCAATTCCACGATTGCCCGGCACCTTTCTTCCCAGATACAACGTGAACCGGCCGCTTGGGTGGCTTCGCTGGAAACCCTGCACCAGACCGACAAGCACTGGGCCAATCGCCAAATCTGTGTTTGGTTGAACCAGAAGATAGTTCTCAACAGTTCTCCGACAGAGATCGCGGCGCCCATATCTCCGTCGTATCTGAAAAGTTCTTTCCGCGGGGTGGTGCGTGATCACGACAAACTTTTCCTGCGCGTGCTCGAAACGGTGCCGCTGAAAGAGGGAAATCTTACCGTAATATCCAGCGAACCGGTTGACCAGTTGCTACAGACCCTCGCCGCGAACCTGGGCGAAATCACTTTGTATGAGGGACTGACTCTCCACAAGGTAGACCGAGCGGAACCGGGCCCAGTCCGGGGCACGCAAGTCCTCGCCGGAGACAACAAGAAAGTCGTGCTCGACACCAGCAAGGCCAAACTGACATTCAGTTCCGGTACCATTCCCCCGCCGACTCGCGCGCTGGATCGAGACGTGCTGTTTGTCACTTCGGTCTCCGTGATGGATTGGGATGACGGGGAGACGGCCAATCCCATCGGCATCACCGTACAGACCCGCATTTCAAAACTGTATGAGCGTTTGTTCTCTGCTCAGGGAGATTTTGCGCCCACGGTTGAATTCTTCCTGCTGTTCGCAGTCATCTTTTTCGCAATCATCGAACTGCTTGCGATATGGATTGGCACTCAGCTTACGCGCACGGTGACCGGCGCGGTGGCACAACTCTACGAAGGCACTCAGCACGTCAACCGCGGGGACTTCAGCCACCGCATTCCGGTGAAGTCCAACGATCAGGTCGCGACTCTGGCGAACTCGTTTAACTCCATGACCGCTTCGCTGGAAAAGCTGATCGAGGAGCAGAAGGACAAGCAACGGCTGGAGAACGAACTCGTGATCGCCCAGGAAGTTCAGGCGCAGTTGTTTCCTCAGGAGAGTGTGCAACTCGCGTCGCTCGAAGTACACGGATTTTTCCGTCCCGCGCGGACGGTCAGTGGCGATTACTATGATTTCCTGACGCTGGATTCGGATCGCCTGATTCTGGCCGTGGGCGACGTTAGCGGCAAAGGAATCTCCGCCGCTCTCCTGATGGCAACCATACACGCCGCGGTTCGCGCCCTCAGCCTGCAGGACGTTCCCGTCTTGCGCGAGCCCGCAGCCGTGGGCGCAGCGGCTAGGCCCGAAGTCATGCTCGCGTCGGGATTCCGCGGTGTCGACATGTCTCCCGGCGCTTTACTCTCCCTGTTGAATCATCAGCTCTACGAAAGCACGCCGCCGGAAAAATATGCGACGTTGTTTTTGGGGATCTACAACGGGGTGGAGCGCAAACTCACCTACAGCAACGGAGGCCACCTGCCGCCCATCATCATGAGTGAGGACGGCTCGATTCGCCGCCTGGAATGCGGCGGAACCGTGGTCGGCCTGTTTGATCAACGAAGCTACAACGAAGCTTCGGTCGAGCTCTGCCGGGGCGAGATTTTCGTGGGCTACACCGACGGTGTAACCGAGCCGGAAAATGATTTTGGTGAGTTTGGCGAGGCCCGGCTGATCGAGTTGCTGCGAGAGAATCGCGACTTGCCGCTTACGCGCATCAGCGAAATCGTGACCGCCGCGGTGGACGATTGGATTGGCCCCAACGAGCAGCCCGACGACGTCACTCTCGTTCTGGCCCGGGCAAGATGATTGTGCGGGAGCTTGAACTCAATCTGGGCCAGAGTCAGCGATGGGCGAAGCTGTAGGCTACTCCGTAGGCGGAATCGCCGCTGGCGTAGACGGGAAAAGCGCGCTCCAGTTTGTGGTGTCCGGTTTTGTGCAGCAGATAACTGATCGCAACCACCCCAGCCATTCTGCCTCCGAAGAAAACCAACTGGCCGGCAGTTCCGCTCTCGCACAACGCCTTTGCCATGGGATCCACTTCCCTTCCTCCGTCGCTCAAGTTATGGTGCGTTATGCCAAAGTCCACTGCTTCCAGGGTGGCGTGACTGGCAAAAAGGATCTTGTTGGCTCGATCCCAAAAGCCGTGCGGGGATGAAACCTCGGGCAAATCTTGAGCCGCGCTTGCACCGCAGATCAAGAGCGTTACAAACAGGAGAGGAAATTTCCCGGCCAGCCCCATGGCCCCAATCTATGGGTCGAGAGAGAGCCCACCCAGATCACGTAGGTATGCGGAGATGTTTTCTGATTCGGAATCGGGAAACGGTGCGCATGAATTTCCTTTTCGGTTAAGGGTTGGGTACAGCCGGATAATTACATTGACGCGCCAATTGCCTTCCACGATAATCGGCCCATCCGTTTCATCCTTCCCCAGGTAGTAGGCACATCCCTGTGTAACCGAGTTGAGTGTTGGAGGAATAATGCTATCTGCAATGTCGAACCCCAGCGCAGTTGCTCGCCGCTCATTGCGCGCCTTCTGCGCGTTCTGCACGCTTCTGTTGCTCCTCACGGTCTTGTCCAGTGGGCAGACCGCAGATCTGGTGCGTATGCCCGTCAACCCCCTCAATCGTGTCCAACTGACGGGCCACCACCCGGCGTGGGCAAGCGCTCAGAATGATGCTGGCGCGGTTCCCGCCGACCTTCCGATTGAGAGACTCACGCTGGTGCTCGCGCGACCACCCCAGGTTGAACAGGCGTATGCACAATTCCTGAAAGACCAGCAGGACCCAGCATCGCCCGACTACCATCATTGGCTTACGCCCGCACAGATTGGAAAGCGCTTTGGAGTTTCCGCGCACGACATTCACGCAGTTACAGTCTGGCTCCAGTCGCAGAACCTCCAAGTAGACTCCGTTGCGAATAGCCGGCAAAGAATCACATTCAGCGGTCCCGCGTCAACGGTCGGCAATGCCTTCGGGGCAGAGATGCACTACTACATGGTCAAAGGCGAAAAGCGCATTTCGATCAACGCCGAACCGCAAATACCCGCCGCGCTGTCTGCGGTGATTAAATCGGTCAGTGGTTTGTACACGACGAAATACTCCCCGCAACATGGATCGCAGACCATACAAGCACCGTCGCATAATGTGGGATCGAATTGGCGAGCCGTTCCTGATGCCACTTTTTGTAGTGGAAGCACCTGCAGCAACATTATCTTTCCTGCAGACTTCGCTACGATCTACAATCTGAACGGCATCACAGGGGGAATCAACGGGGCAGGCCAGACCATTGCCATCGTGGGTCGTTCGCGCGTCTGCACAGCAGATATTACCAACTTCGCTACCCAGGCCGCGGTGACCGCGAACGTTCCCACAGCGATCGTCGCAACGAATGGCGTCGACCCTGGCCCCGCAGCCTGCAGCGGAAGTGCTTCCGGGGACCAGAGCGAAGCAACACTGGATGTGACCCGCTCGGGGAGCATCGCGCAAGGCGCAGCACTCGATCTCGTGATCAGCGCTGACACAGGCGGGCAAGACGGCATACAGATTGCTGCTACCTCCGTGGTCGACACTCCGCCGACGCCGGCTCCGAAAATTATGAGCATCAGCTTCGGTCTCTGCGAGCAGGAGGCGGGAGCACCGGGGGTAGGGTTCTGGGACAACCTGTTTCAAGAAGCTGCGGGCGAGGGTATTTCGGTGTTCGTGTCGTCGGGAGACTCGGCCGCTGCAGGCTGCGATACGGCTTTCACAACGCCACCCGCCAGTCAAATCCTGAGCCCAAATGCCATCTGCGCCTCGAGCCATGCCACGTGCGTCGGCGGCACCGAGTTCGCTGATGCGGCGAACCCCAGCCAATATTGGAGTTCGACAAACGGCCCCGGTTTCGAATCAGCTCTGGGCTACATTCCCGAGGGTGCATGGAATGAACCACTGAACGGGAGCAACCAGCCCCAGGTGGCCGGGACGGGCGGCGGAGTGAGTGGCTTCATCTCAACACCGTCCTATCAAACAGGCACCGGCGTTCCCACTGGCCGAACCGGACGCTATTCCCCTGACGTTGCCTTTAGCGCCTCGGATCATGATGGCTATTTCGGTTGTCTGGCCGCGGGCGGAGGATCTTGCGTGGTGAGCGGCGGCAGCTTCAGCTTCGAAATTTTCTCTGGTACCTCTGCGGCCGCGCCGGATATGGCCGGCATCGCGGCTCTTCTGGATCAGAAGGAAAGCTCCGCACAAGGTTTGCTCAATCCCACGCTTTACACCCTGGCTGCGACGCCCGCGAACGCTGTCTTTCATGATGTCACCGTAGCCACCAGTGGCGTCACCGGCTGCGTAGTCACGACCCCGAGCATGTGCAACAACAGCACGGCGGGTCCCAACGGGCTTACCGGTGGTCTCAGCGGATACCTCGTCACCGCCGGCTACGACGAGGCAACCGGGCTCGGCTCCATCAACGTCGCGAACCTGCTCACGAGCTGGAGCTCGGCCATCGGCGTCGCCACCACGGCGACGCTAACTGTCTCGCCTACGTCGCCGGTGAATGCTGGAACCAGCGTCACTCTGACGGCAACGGTGAAGCCAGCCTCCGGCTCCGTGACCCCGACCGGGACGGTTACATTCTTCAACGGCAGCACTGCGTTAAACGCCACCCCGATCGCGCTTACGAATGGAGCGGCCACCTTCACCAGTAGCACACTAGCAGGTGCGTCGTATTCCATCACTGCGGCTTTCAGCCCTGCTACCGGCACCGGCTTCGCCGCCTCGACGTCGTCGGCCCTCCCTTACAACGTGCAGGATTTCCAGATTGCTGCCAACCCCACGACCATAACCGTAGCTGCTCCCGGCGGGAGCGGGACGTCGACCCTGACCATCACTCCACTCGGCGGCTTCAATGCGACATTGACCTACAGTTGCACCGGGTTGCCTTCAGAAGCGACTTGCACATTCACTGCTGCCTCGGCAAACACCGAGACGCTGAGCATCACGACTACCGCGCCCTCGTCACGGTTGGGCAAAGATCCCCTCGGGCGCCGCGGCGGTATCTTCTATGCCGTGCTCCTTCCGGGATTTCTGGGATTGTTAATAGCGACGGGAAATCGCAAGCGAGGATTACGCGGTGCGCGTTTGTTGAGCCTCATCGCGGTGTTGGCGCTCTCCACTCTGTGGATGCCGGCTTGCGGCGGAGGAAGCAGTAAACCAAGTAACCCGGGAACTCCCGCAGGAACCAGCAGCGTGACAGTCACAGCCACGACCGGAGGCACATCGGCCCTCACCCATACCACGACCGTTTCGCTCACGGTGCAATAGAATAGCGGCGAGGGATTGTCTTACCCCGACCGGGTGTTATTCGAAGTGTCGACCGAACTCGTCACGCTGCAGCATTTTCGCGATGTTCCCGAAGCCCTGCTGGCCAAGGGAAAACTGGAGTCGGCCGGAATTGCCTGCGCCCTGGCCGATGGCAACCTGGTTCGCATGGACTGGCTGCTCTCGAACGCCATCGGCGGCATTCGCCTGCAGGTCCATCAACAGGATGCCGAGGCCGCTCGCGCCATTCTGGACGAACCGATCCCACCGGAGTTCAACGAAGAAGAAGTTGGCGAGTCGTACGAGCAGCCGCGCTGCCCTCGCTGTTATTCGCTCGACATCGGATTCGAAAAAATCAATCGCTTCTGGACTTACGGTCTGTGGCTGCTTTTAACAATTCCGATTCCCGTACGCAAGAACAACTGGAAGTGCTACACCTGCGGCATCGAATGGGTTGAGGAATAAGGATGACGACTCCAGAGCTTGCGGGAAAACCCTTCGCGTTAGAGTTTTGAAGGGGAACGGCTTCCAACCGTGACGTTTTCGCCGATTCCCGTTAACAAGTTGACCCGGTTAATCTCTTACGGGGTTATGCCGATATCTAAGGAGTGACCGCCCCAACTTCTGCGCTCAACCCTGGCCAAGGCAAACCGGCACCCAAACCTGGAACTCAGTTTGTCGCTCGCCAACCGATTCTCACCGTAGACGAGAAAGTTTTCGGCTACGAACTCCTGTTTCGTGATGGCGTGGAAGATTTCTTCCGCCACGACGATCCTGACCAGGCTTCGCGCAGCACCTTGAACACTGCCATGCTGCTCGGCCTTGACGTTCTGTGTGATGGACGTAGAGCCTTTGTCAACTGTACGCGTGACATCCTGCTGAAGGATTACATCACTCTGCTGCCTTCCGAAAAGGCCGTGGTCGAGGTTCTGGAGACGGTTCCGGCGGATGACTTGGTGGTTGCAGCCTGCCGCCGTCTCAAAGAATCCGGATACACCATCGCCCTGGACGACTTTGCGGTGAACGACCCGCGCGAAGCTCTCACCGATCTTGCCGACATTATCAAGGTCGATATCAGAGCGACCTCGGCGGCTGATGCCGCCGCCATGGTCAAACGCTACGGCCCCTGGCGCTGCCGCATGCTGGCGGAAAAGGTGGAAACGCGCGAAGAGTTTCTTGCCACTAAGAAGGCCGGCTTTCTGTATTTCCAGGGATACTTTTTCCGCCGTCCGGAAATACTAACGGCGCATGAAATCCCCGCCAACCAGTTCAACTATCTGCGCATGCTGAAGGCGGTTTCGCAGCGCGAGTTGGACGTGCGCGAGATCGAGAATCTGGTCAAGAGCGAGGCGGCGCTGTGCTATCGCCTGCTACGCTACTTGAACTCCGCCGCCTTCGGATTCGCCAACGAAATTCACTCGGTGCGGCACGCCCTGGCAATTCTGGGAGAGCGCGAAGTCCGCCGCTGGATCCGCCTGGTGGCAACGCTTGGCGCTGGACAAGGCAAGACCAGCGAACTGGTGCTTTCCGCCATGGTCCGCGCCCGCTTTTGTGAACTGCTTTCGCCGAAAGTCCCTCACGGAGACTCCGACTTGTTCTTGATGGGCCTGCTTTCATTGATGGATGCCATTCTCGAGATACCCATGTCCCAAGTGCTCGACAACATCCCCATCGATCAGGAAACCAAGGCTGTGCTGTCGGGCGGGGCCAGCCGTCTTCGGCTCTTCTATCAACTTATGTTGGCGCAAGAATCCGGAGAGTGGAAAACAGCAGCTGATCTCACCAGTCAGCTTCATCTCACCGAGAGCGAAGTCGCAGAGTGCTACTGGCAGGCTATGCGGTGGGCGCGCGAGGTGAGTAGTGGAACTTAAGCGACGTTCGTCGTGAGCCGGTGTCCGACATGGTCCGGGAAGCAATGCAGTTACTTCTGTGCAAAATTACCGTTAGTTAGCACTTGCGCTCTAACCGCCGCGAGAGATACCATCAGAGTGTTCCCAAGCGGCCATGCTCCCTAGCTGGCCTCCCGCGCCCATTAGCTCCAGGCGCCTAGACGGACAAAGATCATTCACGGATGAACTCCAACCGCATTGGGTTTCCACGCACGCTCGGTGCATGTGCGCGAGGCGATGTACCACCCGGAGAGCGGTTGCACCAAGGCAGCAAAACAGAATCTTCTTTCTGAGACTGAAACGCAAGACTACACACGAGAAACAATATGAATGTTGGACCCGGAAATCCCTCCGGAGGCGGAGGGCAACGCAGACGGCGGCGGGGACGTCGCCCGTCGAATCGCGCAGGAAACCCCGGCGGTCGCGACCGCCAACAAGTTAGCGGTATTTACAGCGCTCCCATGGATCACAGCTATCGTGGTGCGCTCGGGGGAGACAAAGGATCTCGCGGACGAGGCGGACGTCCCGGCTTTGCTCCGTCTTATGCTCCGATGGAACCAGAGCCGCTGCCGCTCAACGAGGACGCCAATTCGCGCATCTTTGCGTTCGTGGATGATCTGTTTTTCCAAGCCAAGATTCAGGAGACGGCGCGCAAGCTCAATGTCAAAGTCGAGTTCGTCAAGAACGAAAAAGACATGTTGGAGCGGATTAAACAGAATGGCGAGGAGAAGCCTTCGCTGGTCATTTTCGACATGAATAACGTGAATGCGAAGCCGCTGACGCTGATTCCCAAACTCAAGAGCAAGCTGAAGAAGACTTCGATCATCGGATTTCTGTCGCACGTGCAGGGCGACTTGAAGCAAAAGGCTCACGAAGTAGGATGCGACATGGTTCTGCCAAGGTCAGCCTTCTCTCAGAACCTGCCCCAACTCCTTCGCCGCCACGGCGCCCCGGAAGACGAAGCCGCCGCGGAGTGAGCTGCCGGTGTTGGCGCGAGCGTCCTCGCTCGTGCGACTCCGTACGCTGAAAAGCAGTTGCTATTGCTCCAGGATTTGTTCCCGGTTGTGGGCGGCAAAATTGCTCAGGCACACGTATACAGTAGCCGCCAGCGTGAGCACGCCCGCTATCGCCCATCGGTCCCAGTGCAAGCCCGCACTCGGCTGAACCTTGAACTCATGCCCAAAGCCGAAGACCTGACTAAATGGGATCGGAGCTATGAAGTAAAGGTAGAGCGGCAAACATAGTAGCGATGCCGCGAGCGCGATCGCCGCAGCCACTCGCGGGCTCACAAAGGCCACAATCAGAGCCAGCAGAAACAAAACAATCCCCACGTCGGTCATCGACAGCAATGGACCGGTAAGCCATCCTCCGCTAAATTCCGTTCCGTCGAGGCCGTTTGAGTTGCGCAGGGCCACGAACACGCCCGCAAGGCAAACGAGGGCAAGGGAAAGCTGCTGTGTTCCGGGCTTCTTCATAGGGTGGATCCGACGCAGCGGCGATTCTACCCCTCACCCCGGAGGCCACTGCAAGCTTCGCCCGCCCAGTAAATGCACGTGGAGGTGAAAAACGGATTGCCCGGCACGCGGGCCGACGTTGAGCACGGTGCGATAGCCATCCTCGATGCTGCGCTGCCGCGCGATATTGGCGGCGACGAGTTGGCAGCGGCCGATCAGTTCCGCATCCTCCGCCGCCGCTTCCTTCAGTCCACGCACGTGCTTCTTGGGAACCACGAGCACGTGCGTCGGAGCCTGCGGATTAATATCGTCGAAGGCATATGTGTGCTCGTCTTCGTAGACCTTCTTGGAGGGTATTTCCCCGCGAATGATGCGGCAGAACAAACAGTCGTTCATGACACCGTCCATAGTTTGGAATCGGAGACACGCCGCGCTGTGCACGGGCATCGCCGGGACGGGGAAGGCGCAGAGCTACTATATCCGATCGGATAGCGTTTTTGCAGTGCGGGCTCTGGTTCACCACAACTTGATGCCAGGATTCAATTCAGATTCGAATACGGTTCGCAGAATTTCTCAGTCGAGCCTGACTAGGAAGATGGAGCCTTGCGGAGTCTGGGTTTTGTGTGCAACTTCTTCGGCAAGTTTGCGATCGTCATCTTGTACGCGGACTCGCACCCACCAATCGCCGATCGGGCTGCTGAAACATTGCACCTTCGCGGTTTGATAACGGTGGGACAGATGGTCGGCCAACTTATCCGCCGAGCGTTCCTTCTCGAAAGCGCCGATCTGCACCGCCCATCTCCCGCCGGTTTCCAGGGAAGACGGAGCCCGCATGACTTCGATGCGGACCATCGCGACTCCTGGCTGCAAGACGTCCACTTTCTTGGCCGCGGCCTGCGAGAGATCCAGAACGCGGCCCTCCACGAAGGGTCCGCGATCGGTAATCCGCACCAGCGCCGAACGCCCGGTCTTCAGATTAGTTACGCGCACAATCGATCCCAACGGCAGCGTGCGATGCGCAGCAGTCATCGCGTTCATGTTGTAAATTTCGCCATTGGAACCGCGGCGCTTGTTGTACGGGCCTCCGTACCAACTTGCGAGGCCGGTTTCCACCAGAATCGGTTTCGCATTTGTTGGAATGCGGAACGCATCTTCCTCTGACTGCGCCGGCACAGTTGTTTCAGCTCGTGGCGGGGCATTTGCGGAACTGGTTTGCGATTCGGGCGCAGTGATGGGCGGCGGGGGCGGAACATTGACCTGCGCTTGTTTGTGTTCTCCGCAGCCGGTGAGCAGAAACGAGAGAAGTGAAACAAAAATAGCGATCGTAAAGGGACAGCTGCGCTTGCCGAATGAGCAAGCGCTCACTTGCGGGGAGGCTGGTTCTCCATATAGTCGGCGAGCTTCGCGAGCTTCTCCGCCGCTATACGTAATGCTTTGGTGGAGTGCTGGCGGACAACCGGCACTACCTCGTCGTTCAGATGAGCAATTAACTCCGCCGTTTCTTTTTCCACTGTGGCGGCTACCTCGGCCACGGATTTGTTGATGCGCGCGGATGCTTCTTCCACCTTGCGGTTGAAGTCGTTCATTGAGGTCCTTCGATTTCGTGAGCGCGTAAACCGGCACTCGTAGATTGCGGACACCAGGCTCAGCCATTATTCCCTGCCTGCGAGCGAAGGTCAACGGGGAGGCATCCTTAGTCAAACCCCTGGGCGCGGCGAAAGTAGCGCGATTGGCCCGTTCGGTCGCCTTAGGCTCTTTGCAGTAGAATCGCGCCATGCGTCCTCCGAGATAGCCGCTTAGTTTGTGGGATTAGCTGGCGCGGAGGTTGTATGGTCTGCATAAATGACCCTAGAACGAGCCAGGGAAACCGAGGACCCGATCAGCGGACGCTTTCAGCAGCGCCTGCTCGGCTGGTTTGACCGGCACAAACGCGATTTGCCCTGGCGTCACGATCGCGATCCCTACCGGGTTTGGCTCTCGGAAGTAATGCTGCAACAGACTCGCGTCGCTGCTGTTACGAATCACTATGGGAGATTTTTGCAGCGCTTCCCGAGTGTCGAAAAGTTGGCTGCCGCACGAGAGGCGTCAGTGTTGGCAGCTTGGAGCGGGCTGGGATACTACCGTCGCGCTCGCATGTTGCATGCGGCGGCGAAACAGATTGTGAAGGAGCATGGAGGAAAATTTCCCGAGAGCGCAGAAGCTTTGCGGGCCCTGCCTGGGATCGGCCGCTACACGGCGGCAGCGATCGCCAGCATTGCGTTCGGCCAACCTGTAGCTGTGGTGGACGGAAACGTAGAGCGCGTTTTGCAGCGGGTGCATGGGAAGAACATTGCAGGCGAAGAGTTGTGGCGCGCCGCGGGAGAACTGCTCAGTCAGGAGCGTCCGGGCGATTTCAACCAGGCCATGATGGAATTAGGCGCGACCGTATGTTTGCCGCGGCAGCCCCGATGTCTCTTGTGCCCGGTATCCGATCTTTGTGCGACACGCGGAGAACTGCAGCGGCAAATAAAGGCAACTCGTCAGACGAAACGACACATCCATCTACACGCTCGCTTGCCGGAATGGATCGATCTTTCTGGTTCAGCGTTCGAAGACAGCAGCGCTCATGCCCGGCATGTGGGAGTTGCCAGAGACTTCCGCGAACGAAACCGCCGAAGAGTGGCTCACGGTAAGGCATTCCATCACCGTGACTGATTATGTGGTTCGAGTGCTGCGCGGCACCGCTCCCAAGGATCTAAATGGACGCTGGGTGCGTAAATCCCGCGTTACGGCTTTGCCTTTAACCGGTCTGGCACGGAAAATCCTGCGCGCGGCTAAGATCATCTAAATTAATCTTGGCCGATGAGCGGTGCTCGCGCCCATCGCGGCTTGGCGTTTGCGAGTCCGCGATAGAATGGAAGTACGGGTGAAGTGGCTTCGGAAATTCTTCGGAGGAAACAACATGGCTGCTCTGACCACGGGAACGTCCGCGCCGGATTTCAAGTTGCAGACGATGGATGGAAAGCAATTCTCCTTGCGCGAGGCGCTTACGCACGGCCCCGTCGTCGCAGCCTTCTTTAAGATCTCCTGCCCGGTGTGCCAATACACGTTCCCGTTTCTCGATCGGATTTACAAAGCCCATGGTGGAAAGAATGTAACCATCGTCGGCGTCTCCCAGAACGAGAGGAAAGATACGGCTGCATTTATTAAGGAATACGGGGTGACTTTCCCGGTGCTGCTGGATGACACGGATACCTATCCCGCGTCGAACGCCTACGGCCTAACCAACGTGCCGACCATTTTCTGGATTGCGCAGGATGGAGAGATTGAAATCTCCAGCGTGGGATGGGAGCGGAAGGAGATCGAAGAAATCAACCGCAAGGCCTCGGAACTCAATGGCGGTGGGCAGAAGCCGGTGTTCCACAGCGGCGAGCAGATTCCTGACTTTCGCGCTGGTTGAGGGTCGAAGAACTAGCCCGCGGTCGCGGGCACAGGCACATAAATCGGGTCAGCGACTTTTCGCGCGAACCCAAAGGCTGAGTCCCCTGGTAACAACGCGTTTCTGTTGCTTTCCCGTACAATAAAAACCTTATCCGACATCTTCGTTTTCTGAGGAGCCTCTGAGGATGCGCACTGGTATCATCCTGCTTTTCGCAGTCTTTGCGTTTTCGACTTTTTCCGTGACCCAGTCTTCGCACAAGCACACCCGGACAGCGACCGATTCCGTTCGTCTGCCGGGTGCAGCATTCGCAGCCATGCAGAAGATCGATCCCGAGCGCATCCGGGCGCATGTGCGCTTTCTGTCACACGATCTGCTCGAAGGCCGCGGTACGGGACAGCGAGGCGGCGACATCGCCGCCGAATACATTGCCACTCAATTCGCCCTCTATGGTCTGAAACCCGCCGGCGACAACGGGACTTACATGCAGAAGGTCCCGATGGTGGGCATTACGCCGGCGCCCGAAACCACGTTTTCCTTGGTCTCATCGACAGGCATGGCCTCAGATCTGAAGCCGCTCGAACAATATGTGGCCTACGACCAGACGCAACAGCCGCGTTCTGACGTAGACGCTGAAATTGTGTACGTGGGCTACGGAATCGAAGCTCCCGAATATCAATGGGACGACTACAAAGGAGTGGACGTGCGCGGCAAAGTCTTGCTGATGTTGGTCAACGAGCCGCCCTCTGACGATGTGAATTTCTTTAAAGGAAAAGCGCTCACCTATTATGGACGCTGGACCTACAAATATGAAGAGGCGGCGCGAAGAGGCGCAATAGGCGCGATTCTTGTCCATCAAACCGAGATGGCGAGCTATCCCTGGGAAGTCGTTCGCAACTCGAACTCTGGAGAGAAGTCATACCTAAAGCTCGACGGCTCACCCAAGCTAAAGGTTGCGGCGTGGGTTCAGTTCGAGGTTGCAAAACAACTGACCGCTGGTGCGGGCATGGACCTGGACAAGATGATGGCGGATGCGCGTTCTCGCGATTTCCATCCGGTGACGCTGCCAGTGAAATTGAAAGCACGCATGGTGAGCAAGATTCGCCCGTTTGAATCGAACAACGTGCTGGCCATGCTGCCGGGGGCGGATCCCAAGCTCAAGAGCGAGGCCGTGATGTATACGGCCCACTACGATCACCTCGGCATTCGCCCCGACATGCCTGGCGATAACATCTACAACGGCGCTAACGATAACGCCACCGGTTGCGGAATTTTGCTGGAGCTCGCGCGCACGTACGCCGACGCAGCGCAGAAACCGCGCCGGTCCATTCTGTTTGCGTCGGTGACCGCGGAGGAGCAGGGCTTGCTGGGCTCGGAGTATCTGGGCAAGCATCCGCCGGTTCCGGCAGGCAAGATCAGCCTTGACCTGAACTATGACGACATACCGCCGTTGGGCGCACCCGAGGAAGTGGAAGTTTCGGGAGCAGAGCGCACGACATTTTACCCGGAGATCGAGGCGATGGCGAAAACTTTCCGGCTGACGATTCGTCCTGATTCGCGCCCTGAGGCCGGACATTACTATCGATCCGATCACTTCAGTTTGGCGCGCGCGGGCATTCCTTCGTTCTCGATCAACGAAGGCACAAAATATAAGGGACACGATGCCGCATGGGGCGTGCAGCAGGCCGAAGAGTACACCTCAAAGCACTATCATCAGCCGAGTGATGAATATCATCCGAGCATGGACTTCACCGGCGATGCGGCGATGGCGCGATTTGGATTTGTGCTGGGATGGGAAGCTGCGTCGCAAACCAAATTGATTGGCTGGCAAAAGGGCGATGAGTTTGAGGCGGCACGCATCAAAAGTTTTACCGGCACGCAGTAAGTTCGGTTCAGTTTGCCATCACTTTGAGGTCAGGGCTTACGATCAGCGTGGCTTCGGTAAGGCGCTGCACGTCATCCGCACTCAGCCCGGGTGCGACTTCTTCCAACAACAGACCAGAAGGCGTCACGTGAATGACTGCCATCTCCGTGACGATCGTATTCACCACTCTCACGCCGGTCAGTGGCAAAGTACATTTCTTCAGGATTTTCGGTTGAAGATCTTTGGTCGTGTGCTCCATGGCGATAATGACGCGGCGCGCACCAGCCACCAGGTCCATGGCTCCGCCCATGCCTTTCACCATTTTTCCGGGGATCATCCAGTTCGCCAGGTTGCCTTCCTCGTCAACTTCCATGGCGCCCAGAACGCTCAGGTCAATGTGTCCGCCGCGGATCATGGCGAAGGAATCGGCGCTTGAAAAATAAGCCGTGCCTGCGATTTCGCTCACGGTTTCTTTACCGGCATTGATCAGGTCGGAATCCTCCTGGCCTTCGACGGGATACGGGCCAATGCCCAACATGCCATTTTCACTTTGCAGGATTACATCCATTCCCGCAGGAACGTAGTTGGCCACAAGCGTCGGCATACCAATGCCAAGATTGACATAAAAGCCATCTCGCAGTTCTTGCGCGATGCGCTTGACGATGCGTTCGCGCTTTTCGACGTCTTTCCTCATGGTCGTTGGTCGTTGGTCGTTCGTCGTTGGGCGCTGGCGTCGTAAGTTGATCTTGGGCCGTTTTCGTTAGCGACCACCGACCAACGGCAAACGACCTACGACGCCCTCCTCACTGTTCGTTTCTCGATTCGCTTCTCGTACAACTCACCCTGGAAGATGCGATTCACGTACACGCTGGGCGTGTGGATCAAATCGGGTTCTAACTCACCGACCTCGACCAAATGCTCAACTTCGGCGATCGTGATCTTTGCCGCGGTCGCCATCATCGGATTGAAGTTGCGGGCTGTCTTTCGATAAACGAGATTGCCCCACTTGTCGCCCTTCCACGCTTTCACAAGCGCGAAGTCGGCTTTCAGTGCGTGTTCCATGACGTACATGCGGCCGTCGAATTCGCGCGTCTCTTTATTTTCAGCGACGATCGTTCCGACTCCGGTGGGCGTGAAGAAAGCGGGGATGCCAGCGCCGCCTGCCCGCATGCGCTCGGAAAATGTTCCCTGCGGGACCAGATCCAACTCGACTTTGCCTTCCAGAACCATCCGTTCCAGCAGCTTATTTTCGCCAACGTAGGTTCCGATGTGTTTGCGAATCTGTCCCGCCGAGAGCAGAAGGCCCATACCCATGCCGTCTACACCAACGTTGTTGCTGATTGTGGTCAGATTCTTCACGCCCTTGCGGACGAGAGCGCGGATCAGGTTCTCCGGAATGCCGCAGAGCCCAAAACCGCCAACCATAATGATGGCGCCGTCGGAGATATCGTGCACGGCCTCGTCGGCATTGGCAACAACTTTGTTCATGAGAAAAAGAATTCTAAATGAGAATTGAGACAATGAGCCAATGAATCACTGACTCAATTCATTTGCTTCCGTTTGGCTGGCCCGATTTTCTTCAGCTGATGGGCCCGCTCGAACTCCATTGCCAGTTCTCGCGTGTCGAGATTTTCGCGGATGTGAGCCAGATGTTGCTCCAGTCTCGACAGCGCGTTTCGAATATTCGTCTTATTGGTAAGAGCGATGTCGCGCCACATGGAATAAGGACTGCCCGAAATGCGCGTCATCTCACGCAACGCGCGGCCACCGGCTTCGAGGAGTGGCGCATCTGCGCCATATTCATCGACCAACGCAGCGGCGAGCGCGGTTGAAATCATTTGAGGCAAATGGCTGATCCAGGCACACAACTGGTCGTGCGCGCCGGCATCCATGCCGGCGATGCGCGCGCCAATCTTCTCTACCCATTCCAAATACTCTCCACTCAAATCGTCGTAGATCTTTTGTCCAGCAACGGGCGTCACGAACCAGGCTGCTCCCTGAAAAAGATCGGGGTCGGCATATTCCACGCCAGATTGTTCCTTACCCGCCATCGGATGACCGGCGAGAAAACGAGTCCCAGTGTTCTTGCGAAAGATTATTTTAGCTTTCTCAAGGACCAGCGCCTTGGTACTACCGACGTCGGTGAGCAGAGTCTTCGGAGGCAGCACCGGCCCTAACCGGTCGATCAAATCGATGATTCCGCTGACGGGCGTCGCGAGAACAATGATCTGGCTGCCACGAACGGCGTCGGCGGGATTGGTGTGGCCGGCATCAATCGCGGCCTTAGTTCGTGCACGCTCGAGAACTGGTGCCCGATCGCAGCCAACGATTCGTCCGGCAAACCCACGCTTCTTCACAGCCAGAGCGAACGAACCGCCAATTAAGCCGGTCCCAATGATCGTAATTTGCCGAATAGGCATCAGTTGTTTTCACTAAAGAGACAAAAGAGAAAAAAATCACGCGATTGTGCGGCCGACAGCCGGTGCAATTATTCGCAACTGATCCATCAACTCGGAGAATTGATCGGGATAGAGCGATTGCGCACCATCCGATAACGCTTTGTCGGGATCGTGATGCACCTCGATCAAAAGCACGTCGGCGCCAGCGGCCACGGACGCGCGCGCCATCGGAGCAACTTTATCGCGAATCCCGGTGCCATGCGACGGATCAGACGCCATGGGCAGGTGCGAGAGCTTGTGAATGATCGGGATGGCCGAAATGTCCAGAGTGTTGCGAGTATAGGTTTCGAACGTGCGAATGCCGCGCTCGCACAGAATGACATTGTAGTTTCCACCAGCCATAATGTACTCGGCAGAGAGCAGCAATTCCTCCAATGTCGCAGCAATGCCACGCTTGAGCAAAACCGGCTTCTTAACTTTGCCCAATTCACGCAGCAGATTGAAATTCTGCATATTGCGCGCGCCGACCTGGAAGATGTCCACGAAAGGCAGCATGATGGCGATCTGCGAAATTTCCATGACCTCGCTGATAACCAACAATCCAAAGCGATCACCAGCCTCACGCAGAAATTTCAAAGCTTCCAACCCAAGTCCCTGGAAAGAGTAAGGAGAACTGCGCGGCTTGAAGGCGCCTCCACGAAGCGCCCGCGCGCCCGCCTTTGCCACGCGCTCAGCTGTGGCGAAAAGCTGCTCGCGAGATTCCACGGAACATGGACCCGCTATCACAACCACCTGCTCGCCTCCGATTTTCAATCCGTTGGCAAATTCGACGATGGTGCCTGCCGGGCGGAAACTTCGTCCCGCCAACTTGTAGGGCGCGCTAATGCGATGAACGTGTTCGACCCCTGATAAGACTTCGAGGTTGCGAATATCGAAATCGACTCGCGCACCCACCGCCGCGACGACGGTTTGCCTCGCGCCGGTAGAGCGATGCACCGAAAAACCCATCTCGATCAGGTGTTCCACCACCTGCTGGATCTGCTCCTCGGTTGCCGATTCCTGCATTGCGACGATCATAGAAAGGCGGCTGCTTTTTTCAGTCGTTCACTTCAGAATCCAATTCCGTATCACCCGCAACCTCGCTCATTGGCTGCTTAGGCGCGATCTCTTCTTGCTGAATCTGCCGCATGATGTCCATGATGCGTTCGTAGATGCAGAGCAGATCGCGATCGGGCAACGGCCCCCGATTCACGCCGCGCACATTGTCGAAGACAGCCCGCTCACGATCTGGCTCATAAATGGGCATGCCAACGCCACGTTTCAATTTGCCGATCTCGTGGGCGGCTTGCGCTCGCTGACTCAGTAATTCCACCAGTCTGCGGTCAAGTTCGTCGATTTTCTTGCGCCAATCGGAAATGTCCATAGAAGCCATAAGCTCAGCCGTCAGCTCTCAGCTCAAACCGTCAGAAATCCGAAATCGTGAGCATCAGCCTGTCAGCTACTTGAACCGGAATCATCGTTGAGCTGAAATTGAAAGCTGACGCCTGAGAAGCTGTTTTATGAATTCTGCCACAGACTCGGCTTCTTTGCCCGGATTACGCTCGATGGTTTCGACAATTGCACTGCCAACCACCGCCGCGTCAGCGAATTCTCCTACTGCCGCGAATTGCTCCGCAGTGGAAATACCGAAGCCAACGGCAATGGGAAGCTTCGTGTACTTGCGCAGGCGGCGAACTAGTTTTTGCGCATCTTGAGTCAACTGTTGTCGAGCTCCAGTCACTCCGGTTCGAGAGACCGCATAGAGAAATCCGCTCGACACTTCCGCAATCCGTTTCAACCGCTCTTCTGTGCTGGTGGGTGCCGCGAGAAACACAGTTGCCAAATCGTTTCGACGCATCTCGCATAGGTAGTCGCCCGCCTCTTCCACCGGTAAGTCTGTCAGCAACGCCCCATCAACCCCCGCGTGGCGTGCGACCTTGCAAAACTTTTCCAATCCCATGCGCAGGATTGGATTCAAGTACGAGAAGATGATCAACCCGGTTGACTGTGCGTGCTGGCGCACTTCTGCCGCGAGTTTCAGGACATCGGCCAGCGTTGTGCCCTGCTCGAGCGCTCGTTGGCTGGCCCGCTGAATTGCGGGGCCATCGGCCACGGGATCGCTGAACGGCACACCCAATTCAATCACATCGGCGCCGGCCTCGATCGCAGCCAAGACGACATCGCGGGTAGTTGATAAATCGGGGTCGCCACAGGTGACGTATGCGACAAAAGAAGGGCGAGTTAGGAAAGAAAGAGGCATGGTCTTCGAAATCTGGTTAAAGCTCGCGATTGGCAAAGCGAAATCCTGAATTGACCTATCCGTCTAGCTTCAGGTTTTCCCTTAAGATCCCGATGTCTTTATCTCCGCGCCCAGAGACGTTTACGATCACGATGTCTGACTTCTTCATCTTGGGTGCGCGTTTGATCATTTCCGCTACGGCGTGCGCCGACTCGAGCGCAGGAATAATGCCTTCCGTCCGAGCCAGCAGAGTGCAAGCGTCGAGCGCATCAGTATCGGACGCCGAAACATACTCAGCCCGGCCCGAATCATGAAGAGCCGCGTGTTCCGGACCGATCGACGGATAGTCAAGTCCTGCGGACACCGAATGCGTATTCGCCACCTGCCCCGCGAGGTCCTGTAGCAGATAGGAAAATGTTCCCTGCAGCACGCCCGGCGAGCCGCCATGAAAGCGGGCGGCGTGTTGACCCAGGTTGTCACCGCAGCCGCCAGCTTCCACGCCGATCAGCTTCACGCGTTTGTCTTTGATGAACTCATAGAAAATGCCAATGGAATTCGAGCCGCCGCCCACGCAAGCAATAATCGCCGCGGGCAGCTTGCCCTCGGCTTTGAGAATCTGTGTGCGCGCTTCGCGGCCAATGACTTTGTGAAAATCGCGAACCATCGTCGGATACGGATGGGCGCCGAGCACGCTGCCCAGCAGATAATGCGTATTGCGAACGTTAGTCACCCAATCACGCATGGCCTCATTGATGGCATCTTTCAACGTGCGGGACCCAGACTCCACGCCGCGCACTTCGGCTCCGAGCAGTCGCATGCGGAAAACATTGAGCTCCTGACGCCGCATGTCCTCGGTGCCCATGTACACAACGCATTCGAAGCCGAGTAGAGCGCAAACTGTAGCTGTGGCGACTCCGTGCTGTCCTGCGCCGGTTTCGGCGATGATGCGGCGCTTGCCCATGCGCTCGGCCAAAAGCCCCTGTCCCAGACAGTTGTTGATTTTGTGCGCCCCGGTATGAAGAAGATCTTCGCGCTTGAGATAGATTTTCGCGCCGCGAAGCTTTTCGGTCAGGCGACGCGCAAAAAACAATGGTGTCGGCCGGCCGGCGTACGTCCGCAAGAGTTCATCCAGGCGGCGCTGGAATTTGCGATCGCGTTTCGCTTTGTCGTATTCGTGCTCCAATTGTTCGAGGGCGGCCATCAACGTCTCGGGAACGTAGCGCCCTCCATAGACACCGAAGCGACCTTTGACTGGAACCTTCGTCGACTTATTGCCCTTCATAACTGTCGCGGTCGCCATATTGCTTATACGAGCCTCTCCGCCTGACGAACTGCCGAGACAAACGCTCGAACTTTTTCTGGATCCTTCTTGCCCGGTTCTGATTCGACGCCGGAGGAAACATCCACGCCCCAAGGCTTCAGCACATGGATCGCTTCAGTAACATTCGTGGGATTCAAGCCACCAGCGACCACAACCTTCAGGACTTGTTTCATGTGCTCTACGAAAGGGGCTGCTTTCCGCCAATCGAATGTCATGCCGGTTCCACCAGGTTGTTGGAGACCGCCGGAATCGAGAAAAATTGTCTCGATGAAGTTCCGCAATCGGTCCGCATCCGGAAGGGATCGCATGGATTCCAATACGTGAACCACGCTGTCAACAAAGCTCTTCGCAGAATCCTCCGATGCAATAAACGACGCCGCTGGCAAAGAGGTGTAGCTCTTGAACCCTCGCGGAAAAAACCCGAAACCATGCGCGACGTTTTCGTTTACTGAGCTGACGTGAGGCCCCAAATGCAGCTGAGCTCCGGTCAGACCGAGATCGTGCGCGAGTTCGGGCAGGTTCTTCGGACTACCGCCGACGAACACTCCAACTTTTTCGACCTGCGCCGGCATCTGGCGCACGATCTCGCGTACCGTGCCCGGAGTTACGTTTCGCAAGCTCTTCTCGTAGAAAACAAATCCCAACGCATCCGCGCCAGCTTCAACCGCGGTTCGCGCATCCTCGAGATTCGTGATTCCACAAATTTTTACCCACGTCATGAAACTTAGTTCTCCGTTCTCTGCTGGTTCACGGTTGATCAGCGCCTGATGAGCGCATGGGATTCGCGTAGCGCTTCCGCCAGAAGATCATTCAACGTTTCTCCGGGCGATTTCGCTTTCATCAAGGACTCACCGATCAGAAATGCGTGGTAACCGGCAGCGCGCAGACGCGCGATGTCGGTGCCGTTATTGATTCCGCTCTCAGCTACCCGCAGCGCGGTCTTTGGGATTGAGTCGGCTAGTCGAAATGCGGTTTCAAGATCAACGTTGAATGTGCGCAAGTCGCGGCTGTTAACCCCGATGAGCGTACACCCGGCATCTTCGGCTCGGCGCACTTCCTCCTCATCATGCACCTCGCACAAAACGTCGAGACCGTATTCGCAGGCCCGGCCGGCCAGTAATTTCAGTTCTTCCGGAGACAATGCGGCCACAATCAACAGAACCGCATCGGCGCCGTTGGCTCGGGCTTCCAGCAACTGGAATTCATCGACGATAAAATCCTTGCGCAGACAGGGCAACTTTGTGCTGGCTGATGCACGCCGCAGATTTTCCAACGACCCTTGAAAGAACTCCTCGTCAGTCAACACCGATAACGCGGCCGCGCCCGCGTCCTCGAGTTCTTTCGCCAGTCGTGCAGAATCGAAATCAGAACGAATGAGTCCGCGCGAAGGCGACGCACGCTTCAGTTCCGCGATGACGGCTATGCCATTCTGGCTCTTTGATTCCAATCCTTGTCGAAAACCGCGCGGGACGTGGTTTCCAGCCTGCCGCTCGAGTGGGCGCAGATCGGCTGCAGGCTTCGTCTCCGCAATTCTTCGACGGGTTGCGGCAACCATTTGATCCAGGCTGGCGGGCATGGCAAGTCGCAACAATTATACGGGAGGGGTATCGCGACCTATGTCAACAGCTCGTCAAAGGTGGAAAAGAAGTTTGGTCAGAGTAACGGGAACGCCGATAAGGCCTTGGTGCCATCGAAGGGACTCGAACCCCCACACCCTTGCGGGTACATGGACCTGAACCATGCGCGTCTGCCAATTCCGCCACGATGGCAAAAAGTGATTCGTTACGGGGCGACCCATTCGGGGCCACCTTCAGGAGAGAACCACAGCTAATATTCTACAGGGGCATCGCTTGCTGTCAAACGTCGAGGTCGGGCTTCAGGCCTCGGGCTTTAGGCTTTAGGTAGCTTGAGTCAGAAGATGCCGCTCACCTAACTTTGAGTCCGGGAGATAATCCAACAGTCTGGAGCCTGAAGCCTAGAGCCGGAAGCGTGGAACTCCCTACCCTTCCAGCTTCGCGGTCATCGTGATGTTGGCCTTGAGTACCTTTGAGACCGGACAGCCGCTCTTGGCGTTCTCCGCCGCCTTCTGGAAAGCAGCTTGATCGGCATTAGGTACGCGGCCAACCACATCCAGGTGAACCGCAGTGATCGCCCAGCCAGAATCGAGCTTTTCCATAGTGAGTGTAGCGGTGGTCTCGATGCTGGATGCTGTCAGATTGGCAGCGCCCAACTGTCCAGATAACGCCATGGAAAAGCATCCGGCATGGGCTGCCGCAATCAATTCTTCCGGATTCGTGCCGGGCGTGTTCTCAAATCGCGTGCTGAAGGAATAGGGGGTATTGCTTAGCACGCCGCTCGATGACGATACCGCGCCTTTGCCGTCCTTCAGTCCGCCCTTCCAAACTGCGCTTGCCTTGCGTTGCATGTTTTCTCCTCAAATTATGAAGTCATGTGCCTAGCTATTGTAGATGGAAGGGAGCGAAGGTGTCAGGTCCGATGCACTTAGCACTTGGCATTTTAGTCCGGCAAGTTCTAGTTAAAGATCGGGATGTTCAGGGCCAAGACGCAGATCGATTCAGTAGAAATCGGAACAGCTCAGATAAAAGCCGCATCTTGGGCAGCTCAGTTTGCAGCGATTCTCCTGCAATTCCGCCGAGCAGTTCGGGCAGAAGCGCAATGCGGCGCCGCAATCGGAATTAACAGCAGCCTTGCTCAGCTTGGAACTTGCAGAAGCGATCGGGTCAGATGCCGGACGATTCATGCTCGCTGAAACCTATCATCGGGAAATCACGCCTGCAATTGCAAATTCCGATTCCTCAGGCCACTTTCGCGTCTTCGCCGAGTTTCATCTCCTGCTCGCTCGGCAAACTGCTGCTCCAGGAATCCCCGACGATGCGCCAAACGCCCAGGCGACGCCAGGCACGCAGGAACTTTCCTGCATCGCCGACGGTTCGGTGGCCCGGGTCAAATGAAACTGTGTAACGGCCAATTTCGATGGCCATGTCGCCCGAGTAATCCACGCGCGTGGTTTCAAAGCGCAGATTCTGGTAGCCCAAATCGCCGTACTGCCGCAGCACGCGCTCAATCCCTTTCGTCCCCTGCGACGCCTCACGATGCGAAAGCATCAACACGCCGTCGGACGCGAATAATGCCGCTACCTGGTCATAGTTGCCGGTATTGAAGGCCGTGCAAAAATCTTGAGTGAGACCACGAATGGTTGACTCGACGTCAAGCAGTGGGTTGGTTCCACTGCTATTGGGGGGCCGGTACATCAAACTACCTCCTGGGGGGAACAGGACATTGCATACTTTGAATTTGTATTGTAGCGCAGAAATCGAAGTGGAAAACTGCCAAGTTTTCCTCCGCCAATGCGATTTCAACAGCACCCAAGCCTGTTCCTTGGGCAGGTTCCAGATGTTGATACTTGGATTATGATGATGTGGGCTGGGTTCTCTTTCATGCCCTCAACTCTCGACTGAGGCGTAAACCATGTACTTCGAACAGTTTTACCTGGGTTGTTTAGCACACGCTTCCTACATGTTGGGGTCAGAGGGAGAAGCAATTGTGGTCGATCCTCAGCGAGATGTAGACATTTACTTGAAAGCCGCGGAAGAGCACAACCTGAAGATCAGTCATATTTTCGAGACTCATCTGCACGCCGATTTTGTTTCGGGACATAAAGAACTGGCTGCGCGCACCGGAGCAAAGATTTACATGGGAGCCAATGCTGGCGCCGCATTTCCCCACGTTGCGGTGCGAGACGGCTTCGAGTTGCGAGCCGGGAAAGTGCTTCTCAAAGTGCTGGACACTCCGGGACACACGCTGGAAAGCATATGTCTTGTAATCGCAGATGAAGAGAAATCACCCAATCCCTGGGCAGTCTTGACCGGCGACACGTTATTCCTCGGCGATGTCGGACGGCCCGATCTCTCGACGACACATACTCCAGCGGAATTAGGCGGTCTGCTCTATGAGAGTTTGCATCAGCAACTGCTTGCGCTAGCGGACGATGTGCTTGTCTATCCGGCGCATGGAGCGGGTTCCCTTTGCGGACGTAACATGCGCGCCGAGCGGTCTTCGACCATCGGCACTGAAAGGCTCACGAACTACGCCCTTCAGATAAAGAGCAAAGAGGAATTCGTTCGGCAACTGACTACCAACCTGCCCACCCGTCCCGAGTACTTTCTGCAGGATGCGGAAATTAATCGCCAGGGCGCACCCACGCTTTCTGACCTGCCAGATCTACCGCCAATCTCGCCAGCTCAACTAAAGTCGATGCTCGACGACGGAGTCATTGCACTCGACGTTCGCCCTGGCGATCAGTTCGCTCACGAGCACGTGCCCGGCTCGATTAACATTGCGTTGTCAGGACAGTTTGCCTCGTGGGCAGGAACAGTCCTGGGCCTAACCGCTCGTCCGGTTTTAATCGCAGACTCTTCCGACCAATTATCCGAAGCTCGGCTCCGCTTGGCGAGAGTCGGCCTTGAAGATCCGCGTGGATATTTGAACGGCGGCATTGAAGCCTGGAAACAGGCTGGGTTCACACTCGCCGAGTTGCCGCAAATCACTGCACAAGAGATACATCGTCGCTTACGATCCGAAGCTTCCCAAGTGCTCGATGTACGTCGCGCGCCTGAGTGGCAAGCTGGACACATTGAAGGCGCGACCTGGTGGCCTCTGGACAATTTCAGAGTTTCTCCGCCCGAGATCGATCGCGACCGGCCCATCGCCGTCCACTGCAAAAGCGGATATCGCAGCATGATTGCCTGCAGTCTGCTGCAACGAGCCGGATTCAAAAACGTTACAAATGTGATCGGCGGCTTCGACGCCTGGCAGGAAGCCAAACTTCCCATGCAGACTCAGACCGCAGTCGAAGCCTAGCTCTGCTCTAAAGATCAAGCATGATCCAAGTTGGGGCATGGTCGCTCGCGTTTTCCTGCCCACGTGCCCATCGATCAACGCCGCCGTCTACGAGCCGGTCCGACAAATTCGGTGAGAGCAGAAAATGATCGAGTCGCATGCCTTTGTCCTTCTGCCACCGTTCAAATTTGTAATCCCAGAATGTCCAGAGCGGCCCGTCCGGATGTAGCTTCCGCATGGCGTCGGTCCAGCCTTGAGCCAGCAAACGCGCAAAGGCCTGTCGGCTCCCGGGTTGGATTAACGCGTTGTTATCCAACGATCGCGTCGGATAAATATCCTGCGGAGTCGGCACGACATTGTAGTCGCCGGCCAGCACGACGGGCGCGCCGCTCGCCATGAGTTCGGCGGCGTGGGCAATGAGGCGCTCAAACCAGGCCAACTTGTAATTGAATTTCGGTCCCGGCTGCGGATTCCCATTGGGGAGGTAGATGGAAGTGATCAGGACTCCCTGAACCGCCGCTTCAATGTAGCGAGCTTGATGGTCTTCATGATTTCGATCTTGATGATTACGAGTTTCAGGATTACGAGTTTCAGAAAAATGCCCTTCAGGATTTCCCGGCAAGCTGGTGCGAGTCAGCACGGGAACGTGGTTTCGCGCGAGAATGGCGACGCCGTTCCAGGAGCGCTCGCCTTGCCAGACCGCTTCGTACCCGAGAGTCCGAAGGGCATTCACGGGAAACGCTTCCTGCTCTGCCTTGAGCTCCTGGAGACTCACCACGTCCGGCTCAGCTTTGGATAACCAAGCCAGGAGGTTGTCGAGCCGCTTATTGATGTTGTTAATGTTGAAGGTGGCGACT
>CAVROB010000013.1:0-1900507 GCA_963722725.1 uncultured Acidobacteriota bacterium | reverse complement strand
CTTAGAATCAATAACTCAGAAGAAAATAGAAGCCTTGCTCGTTGCAAAACTATCTCGCATCTTATCAGATGCTTAGCGTCACTGGAAGAGCTTTGTATGCCCACCTTTTACATTCAAATCATGCCCCCGCACCGGGGCGTAGCGCGGGTTCAAGGGGGTGAACGATCCAGTGCGGCGCAGAAACCCCGATGGTCTCAGAAATCAGACCGAAGGCGGCATCCTGCAGGGGATGAGTCGCGCCCTGGTGGAAGAAGTCACATGGGACAACAAGCGCATCACCTCTGTCGACGGGGAGACTTACAACAGTTTGCATCTTGATTACGAGATGCCCCCAGTCGAAACGTTCTTTGTAACACCTGCCAATGTGCCCGCAACCGGGGCGGGAGAGACGGCAATCACAATCACCCCTGCTGCGATTGGAAACGCCATCTTCGATGCAACTGGCGCCCGTCTGCGGCATTTGCCGTTTACTGCCCAACGAGTGAGAGCCGCATTGGCTGAGAGTGTACAGAGAGCCGGCGGGGCGTAAGTATGAGGAATCTAAAATCTACCAGCAGGGAGCAGAGCAAAATGGAATTGGCCTTTGCCAGCCATCACAGCAACCCGTGATCCGTGTCACTGGAAAGCAGAACTTGAAGAGCCTATTTTGAGGGTGTGATTCTTCCCTTAGTGTGCTGACCGAAACGGAGGAGTCGCACAAGCCGAACTCATATGGCTGATTGAAAGGAGAACCTTTATGGCAGCGCCATGCATTGCTCCTCAAGTGGAACCGCCTGTCGAAAAGGAAACCTGCGAGGTGTGTGAGACGGGGCCAGTAGCCCCTGAGCAACCGCCGCGGAGTGTTCTAGCCGAGATTTTCGAGGGACATGAAGACTTTCTTGGCTGGACTCCCGACTAGTTTCCTCGGTGGTAATTTCTCAGACAGGCTTCGTGAACTTTGTTTTGAAAATGGCTTCTCGTCGACACTTGAGGAGCTATTTTTTCTAGGCTTCGGCTTCCTCTTTCGCGCTTAGCAAAAATCTCAAGTATGTTCGGGCGCACTTACGCGCAAGCCTCAGCGTGGACGGCGCGCTGGCACATTCGTACAATTCGGATAGAGCAGGGCCCGCAAGAGCCTGCCGTGCAGGGGGAAGTTTGTGACGGAGAACCTGGCTGGATCCGCAGCGCGAATACAGGATCCGTCGCACGACGTCCTGCGTTCGGAACCGCGGCCGCTCGACTCACTATTTAAGCCGAACAGCGTCGCCATAATCGGCGCGACGGAACGCGAGGGAAGTGTCGGCCGCGCCATCCTTTCCAATCTTCAGATCCCAGCATTTCGCAGTCAGATCTATCCCGTCAACCCGCAACATTCAAGCATTCTCGGGATCACGGCATATCCTTCGATCATTGAAGTACCTGAGCCAGTCGATCTCGCGGTGATTGTTACGCCGGCGGCCACCGTTCCGGCGATTGTCAGGGAGTGTGTCAGTGCGGGCGTGAAGTCAGCGATTGTCATCTCGGCGGGATTTCGCGAGCGCGGAGTTGAAGGACAGGTGCTCGAAAAACAGATCGCAGAAGAGTTGACCGACAGCCACATGCGATTGCTTGGCCCGAACTGCCTGGGCGTGATGAATCCGCGATTTGGCTTGAATGCGACTTTTGCGCAGACCATCGCCCGTCCGGGCAACGTCGCGTTCCTGAGCCAGAGCGGTGCGCTGCAGACGGCGATTCTCGATTGGAGTCTCCGCGAACAGGTGGGTTTCAGTGGATTCGTTTCCACGGGATCGATGCTCGATATCGGTTGGGGCGACCTCATTGATTATTTCGGCGATGATCCTGGCACCCAAAGCATTCTTATTTACATGGAGTCCATCGGCGATGCGCGAGCGTTTCTATCGGCAGCGCGCGAGGTAACTCTCACGAAGCCGATCATTGTCTTGAAAGCCGGGCGGTCGGAAGCGGCGTCGAAAGCAGCCGCCTCGCACACGGGCGCTCTCACCGGCAGCGATGACGTTCTCGAGGCTGCCTTTCGGCGCGCCGGCGTACTGCGCGTAAGCAGCATTGCCGATCTGTTTTATATGGCGGAGGTGCTGAGCAAACAGCCGCGGCCGCGGGGTCCGAAGTTAACGGTCCTGACCAATGCCGGCGGGCCAGGCGTGCTGGCAACGGATGCGTTGATCGCCAGCGGCGGTGAGGTGGCCACGCTTTCCGCGGAATCTCTGGAGGCACTCAACAGTTTCCTGCCCAAGCACTGGAGCCATGGAAATCCGATTGACATACTGGGGGACGCCGATCCTGAGCGCTATCAGCGTGCGGCCGAGATCGCACTCGCGGATCCGAACAGCGACGGCCTCCTTGTGATCCTCGCGCCTCAAGGGATGACGAACCCGGCGGACGTTGCCGAACGACTAAAGCCGCATGCCCACGCTCATGGCAAGCCATTGCTCGCGAGCTGGATGGGGGGCGCAACTGTTGCGGGCGGCGAAGTCATTCTGAATACTGCGGGAATTCCAACCTTTGCTTATCCCGACACCGCCGCTCGAATTTTTACTTTGATGTGGCGCTACACCTACAACCTTCGCGGCATTTATGAAACGCCAGTCCTGGCGGATGGCCCGGAAGACGAGAGCCAAGCGCGGGAGAAGATACGCGCCATTATTGAGGAAGCGCGCAGCCGTGGGCGTACTTTGCTGACGGAATACGAATCCAAACAACTGCTTGCTTTGTGCGGAATTCCGGCCGTGGAGACGCGGATCGCGCACAGCGAGGAAGAAGCAGCGGCAGCGGCGGAGGCGATCGGGTTTCCCGTCGTCGTGAAATTGCATTCGGAGACAATCACGCACAAAAGCGATGTTGGCGGAGTGAAGTTGAATATTGCCGATGCCGCCTCAGTGCGCCAGGCATACCGCTCGATTGAATTGTCCGTCACCGGGCGCGCGGGCCGTGAAAGCTTCCAGGGTGTAACGGTGCAACCCATGTTGAAAGCGGGCGGCTACGAATTGATTGTTGGCAGCACCACCGATGCACAATTCGGTCCCGTCATCGTGTTTGGCTCGGGTGGGGAACTGGTGGAGGTTTATCGCGACCGCGCGTTAGCCTTGCCGCCGCTCAACACTACTCTGGCACATCGCTTACTCGAACAAACTCGGATTTTCAAAGCACTATCCGGCGTGCGCGGCCGCAGGCCGGTTGACATTGCCGCACTCGAAGGCTTGTTAGTGAGGTTCAGCCGCCTCATCATAGACAATCCCGCGATCAAGGAGGCCGACATCAATCCTCTGGTCGCTTCCTCCGATCAGATCATCGCACTCGATGCCCGCTTCGTGCTGCACGACAAGAGCGTCGCGACCAACGAACTTCCCAAGTCTGCAATCCGGCCATACCCCATGCAATATGTTTCGCCTTGGACGATGAAAGATGGCACAGCCGTCACTCTGCGACCGATACGCCCTGAGGATGAGCCGCTCATGGTCAAGTTTCATGAAGCGCTTTCCGAACGCAGCGTATTTCTTCGCTATTTTCAGCTGTCTAAACTAAGTCAGCGAGTGGCTCATGACCGGCTGAGGCGAATCTGTTTCCTCGACTACGATCGCGAAATTGCGATCGTCGCCGATCACACGGTGGCTCACACGGGAGAGCACGAAATCCTCGCCATCGGGAGGCTCAGTAGGCTTCACGGAAAATGTGCCGGCGAGGTGGCGCTTCTGGTGCGGGATGAGTATCAGCACCGAGGTTTAGGAATCGAATTGCTGAGGCGGCTGATCCAGGTAGCGCGCGACGAACACTTAAATTCGGTGCAGGCCTACATGCTTCGGGAAAACACTGAGATGCGCGGTCTCATCGAGAAGCTCGGTTTTATTGTCGAGCCTGCGGACGAGACGGGAGTGCATCTCACTTCGCTTAAGTTGAATGGCGGATGAATTCTCGCGGCCGCTGAAATCAGATTTCCGAACGCGAAATCTTAATGGGTTGAATTAGCCGGCGCCTTTTTTTTTGCTCTTTCCGCTTCGATGCGATGTATGGTCGACCGTAGCCAGTCGCCGAGTGCTTCTTCAAGCTCCTGCTGTGTCCCAGTGCGATACAACGATGCGATGGTTTCTCCGGCCGGGGACAGCGGGATGTGAACGCAAGGAGTCTGCTCCGTGCGCGCTTCTTGTGGAACGAACTGCATGAGAAGGCATTCCTCGCAGGGTTCACGGTCCTTGGAGTTAAAGTTCATGCAGGTGGGGGAATCCTCAAAGACAAACCGCGGCCGCCAGGCCTCACGCGGCAATCGCCCGTAGCCGCCTTGTTCCAGAAACTCCAGTTCGAACTTCAGTACTTCAAGCAGGTCGCGATTATCCTTTGGCATAAGGCTCACCTTAGTCATTAGTTTGGACCCAACTCCCAAAGCCACGCCGTGATCTACATCACAGGTTGCAGTGAAAGGCATCACCGTTTGTGCACCCGTTGAATGCAAAGGGCTTACAATCACATGCATATGTGACCGGGGTCACGGACTCATCTGCCTCGGGAAGTTCAATATTGCATTTTGCAACGATGTTCGCGGCACAAAGGTTAAACCAATAAACTCGAATGGAGCCTGAAGATGAAGAGAATCGACGTCAGAGTGTTGACAATCGCAACAGCATTCGCTGTTGTTCTCAGCCTTTCCTCGTCCGTACACGCGCAAGACGCATCCGCGCTCTTCAAATCGAAATGTGCAGCCTGCCATGGCGCGGACGGAACCGGTTCGTCGATGGGAAAGAAAATGGGCGCCCACGACTTCACCAGTGCCGACGTGCAGAAAATGTCTGATGCAGAGCTCACCGACATCATTACGAACGGCAAGAACAAGATGCCCAAGTACGCGTCTCTGAAGCCAGAGGACGTTAAGGGGTTGGTGGCTTACATCCGCACTCTGAAAAAGTAAGTTCCAGCAGTCAAGATCAGGGAGATTGCCTACGGCAGCGGATACTCCGCGGCGACATTTAGAGTGTGTCTCCATGCCGGGGCATGAAAGAGCTTAAGGAGTGGCGCCTCAAATGAATCTGAGAGAGCGTTTCCGAGACTGGGCGCAGCCAATTTATTTCCTGGGGCAGAATCCCATCACGCTTACAGGCGCGGTAATCACGACGAGCACCGCGCTCACCACCATCGCTTTCTGGTTCTATGACATCTTCTTGCCCGGGCCGCCGCATCCTTACATTGGCCTTCTGGTTTTTCTGATCCTGCCGGGCATTTTTGTACTCGGACTGCTGCTGATTCCCATTGGCATTTGGCTCAAGCGACGAAGCCTGCGCGGAAGCGGCACTCTGCCGGGAACGTTCCCGGCCATCGACCTGAGTCTGCCCGTGGTTCGGCGGACCTTGGAGTGGGTGATCTTCGCCACCGTACTCAACCTTCTCATTATCGGCACTGCATCGTATCGCGGAGTCGAATACATGGATTCGGTGAATTTCTGCGGGACGACTTGTCACACTGTAATGGCTCCCGAATATACGACCTATCAAAATTCGCCGCACTCGCGGGTCGAGTGCGTTGAATGCCATATCGGGCCCGGAGCCGGATGGTTTGTACGTTCGAAGCTCTCTGGGCTGCGCCAGGTTTTTGCCGTAACCTTCCATACCTACTCACGGCCCATTCCTTCTCCCGTCAAATATCTTCGCCCGGCGCGAGAAACCTGCGAGCAGTGTCACTGGCCGCAGCGTTTTACCGGCGACAAGTTTCTGGTGAATACCAGTTACAAGGACGACGAAAAAAACACGCCGCAGACGGACGTGCTGCTGCTCAAAGTGGGCGGACGCACCTGGCAGGGTTCGGTTGGAATCCACGGGCATCACCTCGCCGACAACGCGCGCATCCGTTACATTTCGACCGACCCCGAGCGGCAGACGATTCCAGCTGTGTATTACACCGACGACCAGGGGAAGACGACTGAATTCATTTCCTCTGATGCGAAACCAACCCAACAGCAATTGGATAAGGGTGAACATCGTGTGATGGATTGTGTGGATTGCCACAACCGGCCCACGCACGTCTTCGAACTGCCCGAAAATGCGGTGGACAAGCAGATGTCGCTCGGGCGTATCAGTCCGGATCTTCCGTTCATCAGGAAGAAGGCGGTCGAGGTTCTGAAGGTGAACTATCCCACCCGCGAGATCGCGAAGCAAAGTATTCGGGACGAAATCAACAACTTCTATCGGACGAATTATGCGACCCTCTATGAGACGCGACGCACGCTGGTGCAGCAGGCGGGCGAGGAAGTATCGGCGATCTACCTCCGCAACATCTTTCCGGACATGCGTCTGACCTGGGGAAGCCATCCCAATAATCTTGGGCACAACGATTCGCCGGGCTGCTTCCGCTGCCACGACGGCAGCCACACCAGTGCGGATGGGCAGACCATCACCAACGATTGTTCCGCGTGTCATCAAGTGCTAGCGGCGGGAGAAGAGAATCCCAAGATCCTGACCGACCTGGGAATGAAGTAGTAGTGAGCTGCGGGAATTGAGTTTGTTGAAAGAAATGCAAGGCGCGACGGGGAGCATCAGACGAGTGAATGTTGGCTATTTCGTAGTGCTTCTTCTTTCAGTCTGCACTTTGACTCCTGGTCAAGTTCAAGCACAACCGAAAACAGCGCAGCCGCTTAAGCAAGACGAAAGCTGTCTCGCCTGCCACGCCCAGGCGGGGATGACCTCGGCCAGCGGCAAGACTATCTCGATCGATCCCGCCAAACATGCAGCCAGTGTGCACGGTATTTTAGGCTGCACCGACTGCCACACGACCCTCAAGGATTTTCCGCATCCCGACAAAATAGCCAAGGTACAATGCTCGACCTGCCACACCGAAGAAGCCTCCCATGTGGCGGGCAGCATTCATGGCGCGCTCGGCGACGGAGCTTGCCAATCCTGCCACGGCGATCCGCACGAAGTGGCGGCCGCGGCCCAAACGGCGCCAACAAAGTGCGCGCAATGCCATGCCGATGAAGTGAAGGATTTCCGGCAGAGCATTCACGGGAAAGCGGCGGCAGCGGGCGATCCGGATGCACCAAATTGCGGCTCCTGCCATGGTTCCGTGCATCAGATTCAAGTCTCGAGCGATGCGGCCTCGCCAGTGGCTAAGAAAAATCTGCCCGACACTTGCGCTTCTTGTCACAGCAACCAGCAGTTCCTCTCGCGCCACAAGATTCCATTCGCGCATCCGGTGGAACTCTACCGGCAGAGCGTGCATGGACGAGCCGTGGCCGATGGAGACGGAGCCGCCGCAACCTGCTCGGATTGTCACGGAAGCCACGGAATTCTTCCTCCGCAAGATCCACTTTCCAAAATCAATCACTGGAATATCGCGGCCACCTGCGGACAATGTCACGCCGACATTGCGAAGACATATCTTGCGAGTGTGCATGGACAGGCCATGAAGTCCGGCGTGGTGGCTGCGCCGGTGTGCAGCGATTGCCATGGGGAGCACCTGATTCTGGGTCCGAAAGAGGCGGGATCGCTGGTGAACGCCGGCCGAGTTTCGATGGTCACGTGTGGACGTTGCCACAGCGATGAACGCCTGGCATTGCGTTACAACCTGCCCGCCGACCGCGTTCCCTCCTACGCCGACAGCTATCACGGCCTGGCCCAGCGAGGCGGATCCCAGAGCGTTGCCAATTGTGCTTCCTGCCATGGAGTGCACAACATCTTTCCCTCGGCTGACCCGCGCTCCACGGTGAATGCTGCGAATCTCCCCAAGACGTGCGGAAGTTGTCATGCGGGCGCGGGTGAGCATTTCGTCATCGGTCCAGTGCATGTGCAAACCACCACTGGTCCAGCCCATCCGGTGGTGAAGTGGATTCGCTGGACTTATATATTCCTGATCCCCGCGACCCTCACCTTCATGGTCATGCATAACCTGCTGGACTTTCTCAGGAAGCTCCTGCGGCGGCAACCCCGCCACGAAAGCGGCGGGCAAGTGTCGCGGATGAATCTGAACTTTCGCATCGCCCACTGGGGAGTGATTCTGAGTTTCCCCACGTTGGTCTACACTGGCTTCGCGTTGAAGTATCCAGAGGTATGGTGGGCGCGTCCGCTGTTGCTCTGGGAGGGCCACTTCGCATTCCGTGGCTTGGTGCATCGCAGCGCGGCAATTGTTCTGCTTGCTTCCACCGTCTATCACGTGATTCACCTCTCTGTCGTAAATCGGCAAGACGGCGCCCGGTTCCTGAAAGCCATGTTCCCCGATGTGAGAGACGTGACGGATCTGCTGCAGGTCTTCTCCTACAACCTTGGACTCACGAAGGTCGAACCCAAGTTCGCGAAATTCAACTATGCGGAGAAAGTGGAATACTGGGCGTTCATGTGGGGCACGGTTGTGATGACGTGTCTCGGCTTTCTTATTGTGGTTTAACAATTTCACCCTGCGCTATTTTCCCAAGTGGGTGTCAGACGCGGCCACCGCCATCCATTACTACGAGGCGCTGCTCGCGACCTTCTCCATCCTGTTGTGGCATTTTTACATGGTGATCTTCGATCCGCTGGTCTACCCGATGGATACGGCCTGGCTTAACGGGAAAGTCCCAGCTGATCATTACCGCCATACTCGCCCTGAATATCTGCGCGCCCTGGAACGGGCTCACCTGGTTGAGCTACCAGAGGATCCGGCCGACTACGTCGAAGAAGAGAAGACCGCGGACGCTCCAAGTGACAACCCGCCCGTAAAGACTTAAGACTGCTACAAGAGCAATGCGAAGAGTCGCAGCCGATCTCGCCCGCATGTAATAGTTTTGTAATTGTATCCAAGATCACTGCGAAGAACTCAGCCATGCACTACGCTCGAAACGAGCTCTCAGGTGGAATATGGGCCGGCGGAGGCGACCGGCCCATCAAATGATTTCCTCTATGCTGTGATGAGGGATTCCAAGGCAAGTCGGTTGGGGATCACAAGCGTGCAGCCATTCTGCTGAATGAGGTGTTGTTTCTTGAAGCCCGCGAAAAGCCGGCTGACGGTCTCGCGCGAAGTCCCAATCATCTGTCCGATCTCTTCGTGAGTCAAAGCCATTTTCATTTGGCTGGGGTTTTGGGCATCGGTGTTTTGGTCAAGCCATCCCACCAATAAGCGGGCGAGCTTTTCGCTGGCGGAATCAGACAGGATCAGGTCACGGATTTCGCGGCAGGTTCCGGCATAGTCCTGGCTGATGTGTTGCGTCACCCACAAGGCAAGCTCACCGTGAAGACGCATGAGCCGCAACAAATCGCATTGACGTAGAAAGCTGACCTCGCACGGTTCCTGGGTCTCGGCTGTGGCTTCGTACGGACGTCCGGAAACTACAGCGGCGACGCCCAATGGGCAGCCAGCGTCGACGATGCGCAGAATCAGCGTCCTGCCGTCACTGCCGCAAATGGAGAGCTTTACCCGGCCACGACGTACGATGAACACCCCTCGTGGCGCTTGCCCTTCGGCGAATAAAACCGCTCCTGTGGGGTAGGTGGTGGTGATTGCCTCTCGCTCCAGGGCGTCGACTAGGGATAGAGGAAAATCGCCGAGGGCTTTGACTGCCGGTGTAAGTTTCTGGGCGTTATCTACGATGTGTGTGGCCATAAGTGCCTCCGCTCACAGGTACTTTGGCAAGTCCCTAGCCACATTTAACGGGTGCAGTGAAGTGCAGCGTAGGTTTTTATAAGCTACACAAAACAAATAGGTTGATGTGAGGTTAGTCAAATTTGCCGTATGCCGACGGCCTGCCGAAGGAACGCCGGAACTGCGTGTTTTCACACAGCTATGTGTGATCCCCATCACCGATCGGTTGGTTATGTGTCCGGAGTAACGTGACCGCTGGGCTTGCTTTTTCCACAGAAGGTATGGAAATGCATGCTGGTTCTTACTCAGGGCGTCTTTCGGAGCTTCACCCCAATGTCGCCTGAATCGTGTTCAGCAGGGCCGTTCGGCTGAACGGCTTTTCCAGGAGCGTTATGCCGCGCTTCAACATTTCTCGTTCGGCGATCAGCTCACCGGTATAGCCCGACATGTATACGATTTTCAAAGCCGGACGGGAGGTATGCAAGCGTTGCACTAACTCAGGGCCGCTCATGCGCTTCATCACGACGTCGGTTAGCAACAAATCAATCGGTTGCGGATGAGACTCCGCCCATTCGAGCGCGGACTTTCCGTCGTCCGCCTCGACTACGATGTAACCGTGTTCCTGAAGCAGTTGACGAGTCAAGCTGCGCATGATTTCGTCGTCTTCCACGAGCAGAATCGTGGTCCCTTGCCGTTTCGGTCCGACCGTCTCTGCTTCAGACTTGGATCCGACTCCGATCTTGTGTTCCGCGCTGGGCAGGTAGATCTTGAACGTTGTTCCATGTCCCGGTTCGCTGTAGACCAAAATGTGTCCCGCGCTCTGCTTCACAATTCCATAGACAGTAGCCAGGCCCAAGCCAGTTCCCTTGCCTACGCCCTTGGTTGTGAAGAAGGGCTCGAAGATGCGCGATATAGTTGCTTCATCCATGCCGTGGCCGGTATCGCTCACCGCGAGCAGAATGTACTTTCCCGGTCGCATGGCTTGATTCTGCTCGGCGAATGCCTCGTCAAAACTCACCACACCCGTTTCGAGAATGAACTTGCCGCCATGAGGCATAGCATCGCGGGCGTTGACCGCGAGGTTGACCACGATCTGGTCGAGTTGACCCGGGTCCGCCTCGACGACGGCCGAAGCTGATCTGGGCACAACGAGAATCTCCACATCGTCCCCCAGCAACGGACGCAGGAGTTTGGTGATATCCCTTAAACGCTCGTTCAGGTCGAGGATAAGGGGTTGAATTGCAGACGTCCGGCTGAAGGCGAGTAGTTGTTTCGTCAATGACCTGCCCCGCTCGCTCGCCTTCCTGATGTTCTCGACGTAAAGCGACGGTTCGGCGGCAGGATCAATGCGGTCGCGGAGAAATTCGGTGCAAGCGTTGATGATACCTAAAATATTGTTGAAGTCGTGCGCAACCCCTCCTGCTAGCCTTCCGATCGCCTCCATCTTCTGGGCTTGACGAAGTTGGTTCTCAGTCCGTTTCTGGGCTGTTATGTCGCGCGAAATCACTGATGCCCCTACGATTGCGTCGGCCGCATCGCGCAAAGGGGATACGGAAATAGAGACGTTCAATTGCCGTCCGTCCTTGGTGACCCGTACCGATTCGTGGTGCTCGATGGTTTCACCGCGAGCAATTTTTCCTAAAATCTCCGAGATTTCGTCCCTATGATCGCTGGGGGTTAGAAGGGATATGTGCTTTCCGATGGCGTCTTCGGACGTGTAGCCATAGATGTGTTCAGCCCCGCGGTTCCAGCTCGTGATCACGCCGTTCAAGTCTTTACTGAGGATGGCGTCCTCGGATGAATCAATAATCGAAGCTAACCTCGCCCGGTATTCACCAAGTTGCTCGACCGTTCTGCGATGCAGCTCTTCACTCGCTCGGCGCAGTTCTTCCGCCATTCTTTTGCGATCGCTGATGTCGCGGATCGCGCTCAGCACCAACATCCCATCCTCTGTGGCGACCGGGCTGAGGCTGATCTCCACCGGGAATTCCGAGCCATTCCGCCGTCTCCCATAAAGATCCAAATCCGCGCCCATGCGTCGGGTCTTGGGCGTCTGCGCGAAGCTCTCGCGATGATTGTGGTGCTGACGCCGATAGCTTTCCGGCACCAGCATTTCGACCTTCTGGCCAATCAATTCATCGCGGCTATAGCCAAATAGCTCTTGTGCTTGGGAGTTGACTTGAATAATGATTCCGTTGCGATCGACAGCAACGATGGCATCGGGAAGCGTCTCCAGGAGATCCTTCGAGAGGAGCACCTTGGCCATGGATTTGGCCGAGTGCGGGCTGGCTGGCTTTTTGTGTGCGGTGGAAGGTCGCGACATTGAGACTCCGCTATCTGAAGTGTCGGTCTTAAATTTATGTCCGGAGGGGCCCGCCTGTAAAGACGGGAGGCGAGCGAGCACTTTAGCGACTACGTCGAAGTTCCAACCGGCGCACCTTTATATGCATTCGTGTCACTTGTGGTTCTAACGTTTGCACTTCGCAAATCCTGAAGGCTACGGAGCTACGCGAAAAAAAACTTCGGTAAGCCTTCGACAGATACGAAGAGTCTCAACTAATCCGTGCCTTTGCCGATGACAACGTTATTCCATCTTTCTACGTTTCGGGTCTCAGGGGTATCGCACTCATGCGCAATTGGCTCAGTCATCGATTCCTGCCCATATTTCTGCTAACGACTGTCTTCGCCGGTCATCTCATCCATGCCCAAACAACTCAAAGGGACTCTGAAGGATCCTCAGCTTCTACCTACCGCAGCAGCGCTTCTGAAGTGCGTCTGGTGTTTTTCGCGACCGACGAACACAATCATCCGGTCGAAGGACTTCAGCAGGACGACTTCGCTGTTGTCGACAATGAGAGGGTAATTCGAGACTTCCGCAGCTTCAGCCGCGCCGACTTGATCAAACTCGATGTCGTCGTGCTCATCGACGCGAGCGAATCTGTTCTGCCGCATTTCAAAGAAGAGATTGCTGACGTTCACCAACTGATTTCACAATCGCCGTGGAATCCTGAGGATCGGCTATCGGTTCTGTCATTCAGCGGTATGGGAGCGCAGATCGTCTGCTCCGGTGATTGTCGTAGTTTGTTTATCGCCGATCGCATTGCCTCCCTGTCCGCGGGAGGAGCAACCCCGCTATTCGATGCGCTCGAAGTTACAGCGAAAATCCTCATAGAGCGCAAGCAGCCTGATGTTTGGCAGGTCATCATTCTGTTCTCTGATGGTGACGATACGATTAGCAAGGCTCCATTCCATGAGGCGTTGGAGAAAATACAAGCCAGCGAGGCGCAGATTTATGTCGTCGACCTTAACTCTCTCGGGCAAGCGTCAAACGGAACTGCAATCCTGCAGAGGATTGCCGATGACTCCGGCGGCCGCTACCTCGAGATCGGCCAGGGCGATGTGGAAGTCTTCAACAGTGTCGTCAGCGATTTGCATTCTGCCCGCCTAGTAACCTACGCGCTGCCCGAGTCTGGCTCGACTTTCCACTCGGTTCGCATTCTCCCCACTCACAATCTAACGCTGCAATTCCGCTGCCGCCGCGGCTACGACCGCTCTGGCAGTTCACATTCGGAGAACAGTCCATGAGCCGTCCATTTCCGCTGATTTTCTTGTTTCTTAGTTTGCCGGCTTTGCTGGCGGGGCAAATTGGAATCTATCAACACGGCACA
This sequence comes from uncultured Acidobacteriota bacterium, assembly GCA_963722725.1. Classification (GTDB taxonomy): domain Bacteria; phylum Acidobacteriota; class Terriglobia; order Terriglobales; family Acidobacteriaceae; genus JABDBE01. The sequence goes on along the minus strand of CAVROB010000013.1, from coordinate 1,887,314 downwards.
GTGGTCCGAATGCACATGGGCGAATGCATTGGCGCCGGACACGGATTCATGGTGGCATTCGGCGGCCCGCCGACGCCGATGAGCCCGGAGCCCTGCCCTGAGTACACGCTGGTATCCGATCACGTTGTTTTTGTCGTCGTCGGAAGGATGTCCAATTCGCTAATCCCGCTGGCTCAAACGATCGATTTCCGTTTCCACAAAAACGAGCTCGCAGTCCGGGTTGACGATGCCAAACACGAAGCCAAATTTGCCATCAAGGAGATGACGGTGCGCTCTGATTGGGACCGCGTGCAACGGCATATTGCGGAAAGAATGAAAGATTCAGAAGATCATGAATCGGAAGTGCGATTGCGATGAAGGCTCAGACCTAGGGCAAAAGCACCGTCGGCTTGCGTTGCCTCCAGGCTTCACGAGAAATGCGATCGATCGAAAAGAGATCGGACGTGCGGACGTACCATCCCGAGCCATGCATGCGGCCAATCAGCTTCAGTTTCGGCGTGTCGATGTAATGCCTGGCAGCGTCGATGACGAAATCTTCACGCACGTGCATTGCCAGCACACGCCCAAGCACAAGGCCACTCTCCGGTCCCAGTTCGACGATTTGCAGCAGTTCGCATTCCATCGAGACTGGGCTTTCGGCAATGCGCGGCGGCTTGACATAAGAACAGGGAACTGCGGTAAGCCCTGCTTGAGCGAGTTCGTTGGCGCCCGGCTCGAACTCGATCGCGGTGATATTCATGGCTTCGGCGTTTTCTTCCGAAACGAGATTGACCACGAACTGCCTGGTGTCGCGGATATTGCGCCGCGTGTCCTTGGGCCGACCCGGATCGTGGCTGCCGATGCCGATACCTACCACCGGAGGATCTCCTGCAAAAGCATTGAAAAACGAGAATGGTGCCGCATTCAGTCGACCATTCAGATCCTGGCTCACGATCCAGGCGATCGGCCGCGGAACGACCGTCGACACCAACAGTTTGTAGCGTTCCTTGGCGGGGATTGTGGCGAAATCGAACAACATGCATGTCCTCCTGAGGGCGGCGATCCACAAGGGTCAGCCTACAAGGATTTGAATCGACAACAATTCATTACACTTCTGTCAGATGGACCCCATTTGTGGTCTCGAATATGGTCGGTCTGGGATCTTCATCACGCCACTGTTGATCGCATCTGTCCAGCCATTGCCTCTTTCCACTTTGCACTCGGTGGACATTTCTGACGACGAACCCAAACTATTTTCGGGGTTTTCCGACTCGCTGTGCAGTCGCAAACATCTTGGCGACCGTGTCCAGATCCTTAGGCTGCACCTTGCCCGGAGGAATGCGCATGTTGGTCAGGTCTTCGAGCGTCAGCATCACCTCGCCCAGAGCCATCGAGTCAACTAACCCGGAGGAAACCAAGGGCGTGTTCTCATCAATCACCAAGGTCGGCTTTCGAATTCGCCGAAGGATACATTCAATCATCTGCTTGGCTTCTTCCGTCATTCAATTCTCTCTCCGAAGTGATCTGCTTGCGTCTCAGACATGGCTTAGCGAGGTTGCTATTCGACGTTAAGTTCCGGATGTTCTTTCTGCAACTTGTCGAAGCTGGCGGATCGCGCTGGTTTTCCGGCGGTACTCTTCACAATCCATTTTGGCGGCTTCAGAAAAACTGCTCCAACTGTCACTCCCAAACCGGCGGTGATCTGGCCACGAATCTCCCGCTCGATCTCGACGGCATGAGCGAGGAGGTCTTCACTTTCTACTTCGGCCACGAGGATGATTTCTTCCGTTCCCAGGTCTGGATTGTACATGCCCATCGCGATCACCCGGCCATCGTGGACGGCGCAGTGGCTAGCAGCGATTTCTTCGATGTCCTGCGGGTAGATATTTTCTCCGCCTACAATGATGAGATCTTTCTTCCGCCCGACCACAAAAAGTTCCTTGTCCACACAAAACCCCAGATCGCCTGTGTGGTACCAGCCATTGATGATCGCTTTTGCGGTGAGGTCGGTGCGGTTGTGATAGCCGTCAAACAAACAATCGCTCTTGATAAGAATTTCGCCCGCGTAGTTTTCCTCGAGGGGAACGCCCGAATCTGACACGATGCGGATCTCATGGTTCGGCAACAAACGGCCGGATGAAGTGAAGCAAACCGAGCCCGCAGTCCCTTCCGCGACCCGTACGATGCGATGCGAGTTGCGAAACTGTCTGCCATCGGCCCAAATGCGCGTGGGGCCGGAGGGCCGATCGATGTCCGACTGAGTTACGGCGAAGACGTTCTCGGCCATGGCGTAGGAGCTTTGCAGAGCACCCGGCTTCAGTCCGATTGCGGCGAATGCGTTTTGGAATTCTTGCATACTGCTCGCGCGAACCGGCTCCGAACAATTGATCAGCGCTCGAACCGAAGACAGATCATACTGCGCACGCCGGTTCGGCCGTACACGGCGAGGAACAAACTGAAAAGCAAAGTTCGGCAGCCACGAGAGCGTGCACTTGTGCTCGCTGATGACCTGCAACATGGTTTCAGGATGCATCACCCAGTCGAGCGGCGACTGCATTACGAGCGGTACGTGGCAGGCCATTGGAAGCATGAAGCAGGCGATCAGGCCCATGTCGTGATAAAGAGGCAGCCAGCTGTAAATCCGGTCGGTCGCACTGTCAATCTTCAGTGCCTGCGAAAGATGTGCCAGCTGACGCAGTACGGCGGCGTGCGTAAGCGCCACGCCCTTCTGCAATCCCGTCGTGCCCGCTGAGTGCTGGATGAACGCCACGCCATCCCGATGAACCGAGGTGCTCGGAAATTCTTCCTCGCGCCCGAAGCCGCTGCCCTTGCCAACTCGAAGCAGACTGGCTTCCTCGCCCAGGGACACGTGCCCGAGCATTTCGTCGGGAAACTCCTCGTCAATGACGACAACCTTGGCGTTGAGGTTTGCCGTCACTCCCGCCACTCCGGAGCGGTACTTGGATGGCTCAACCTTGTCATTGGGGTAAGCGATAAATGCTGGCACCGCGCCGAGCATCATCGCTCCAACAAAGACGGTCATCGCCAGAATGCCCTGCGGCAAGATGAGGATCACGCGATCCGCAGCGGTCACGCCATTCGCACGTAGCACTCCGGCCTGCACGCGGGCACGCCGGCGGAATTCGGCAAAGGTGACGGTCTCTTGTTCGTCTTCGTCGACCCAGGCCGTGACGAACGGACGCTCGCCGGGAGCCGCGTCAAGCGCTTCGATCAGATTGCGGTACGGCAGCACACATCAGTGTAGCGGATGAGTAGTGTAGCCGGATCAAGTCGCGTTCTTGTAACAACGTGCCCGCGCGATTATTCTTGTTTCGCCGCGCGAATAAAGTTGGCTGCGGGAATTCGCCAAGGTCCACGGGCCACCAACTTTCTAATGCACAGGGAGGAAACCTGTTTCGAATCATCTCGTACGTCGTGGCATTCCTGTTGTGCGCGGCGATCTTGGCAACGGTCCGCTCGCGGCCAATCCGGCAGGCTACCCTCCTGATCGCAAGCTGTGCGCTCTATCTGACCTGGGGAGTTTGGTTCGGCGCTGTTCTCCTCACCTCCATCGTGACGAACTATCTGGTAGGGGAATGGCTTCGCCGCAAGCCTTCTGGCGTAACTTTGTCCATCGGAATATTTCTGAATCTGGTCCTGCTGAGTACCTTCAAATACCTGCCGGAAGCCGCGGTTCATCTTCCGCTCTCTTCGTTGCAACGCTTCGCGCATCTCGCGATGCCCTTGGGCATTTCGTTCTGGACTTTCCAGGCGATGAGCTACCTGTTCGACGTTTATCAGGGCGACGACGTCGAGCCATCGTTCTTCGAATTTGCTCTCTATATGGCTTTCTTCCCCGTGACGATCGCCGGTCCCATCTGCCGCATGTCCGAGATGCTTCCGCAATTCCGTTCAGAGAGCGTGACGCGTTCGAACGACATCGTCCGCGGCTTCCAGCGTATCGCCACGGGCGTGTTCATGATGCAACTGGCCAAATTGCTGGGACAGGGAATTCTGGGTGGCGATGGCATCGCTTCCGGCTTCGATCGGGTTGTGAACTGGAGCGGCCCGGACGTCTGGTGCCTCTCGTTCGGCTACGGCCTGCAGCTCTTCTTCGACTTCGCCGGGTACTCGCACATCGCCATCGGCGCTGCCCAGGTGCTCGGCTACACCATCCCCGAAAATTTCGCCCGGCCGTTTGAATCGACCAGCCCGTCGATCTTTTGGACCCGCTGGCACATGTCGCTATCTTTCTGGATTCGCGACTACGTTTTCTTCCCGTTGATGCGCTTGCGCCGTGAAGCGTGGTGGCGAAATCTCAGTTTGCTGATTGCCATGGTTCTGTTCGGATTGTGGCACAAAGCCAGCATCCTCTTTCTTCTATGGGGCGCCTACCATGGATTGCTTCTGCTCTTGCACCGGCAGGTGGAAGGGTTAGAGCGCAGGTTCGATTGGACGCCTCCCACAATCCCATGGACTGCGCTCTCATGGATTTCGACGATCAGTCTAGTCAATCTAGGATGGATTTTCTTCCGCGCAAACTCTCTGCATCAGGCGCGCCAAATGCTCGGCGCGATTCTGTCGCCAGCGAGCTATCGGGTCCACTTTCTGAGCGGAAGTCTCTACTGGCTGGTTCTCGCGTTAGGCGTGGGCTACACGATCGTGCTTTTCATCATCGACAAGCTCAGCCGTTATTCGACTGACCAGGCGGACGCTCAAGAAGAGCCAGCAGACTCGCGCACCGCAACGATGGCGCTAGTGGCTCGCTGGCGCTGGTTCTGGCTCCCGCCGCTCTACGCGCTAGCCCTGCTTTTTGTCTTGATCGTCACCCTGTCGCGTGGCACGACCGCCGCGCAGATAATGTACAGCAATTTCTGAAGCTCAGCTCTTGAAAACTCGTGTTTGAGTCCTACAGGTTTAGTGGGATAATCGGAATCATGTTCGAAAGCCTCCTGCCACCGCCTCCCGAACCAGCGACAGCCTGGTACTTTACCTCGCTCTACGGGCTTTATTGTGCAGCGGGCGCTTCGGGCGTCATCATCAGGTTCTGGAAACACGGGACTGCTGGGAGTTTGAGTTTCGTTTGCTACGCCGCAGTGTGCGTCTTGGCGCTCTATTTCTTGGTCGAGGCGAGAAACCGCCGACCGACGAAAAAAGATGTGGGTATTCGTTGCTTCGTTTTGTTTGTGCTGGCCTATCTGCCGACGTTTGTCCACTACACGTTCGTGTAGCGAACAGGTGGGGCCGCGATAACCAAGGCCGTCCTCTTTGTAATATTTGCCATTACCCATCGACGGGGCAGCGCTGTCCTCCCAATTCGAGCATTTCCCCGCACTCGGCGCGTGTTTTAGCTCTTCGTCAGTCGTGTCAGCCCTCCTCAAATGTCGCTGAATGCTTCCTCTTCAAGCACTTACTGGACCGCTGCCCTTGGCATGGCAATTGCCTTTCTGCTTCTCGGTGAGCTGGCATCGGCCATAATAAAGGCCTAGAAAATCTAGTCGAGAAGACGCAATCGACAGTGACCACAGTACCTGCAGGCCCACAAATCACGGAGACAGTACCGATGCATCGCGGCTCTCGCTGGTGTCGTTGGCTGGCCGTCCCGGCGACGACTGTTCTGGCCCCGGTATTACTGCTTGTGCTTGCGGAGCTGGTGCTGCGCGTCTGCGGAGTTGGAACGCCAACCGGTGTCACGCGCCCCTGCACAGACCATGGTCAACCTGCTTATTGCGATAACCCATCTTTCGCCGCCCCCTATTTTCCGGAGGGCATGTTCCGGACACCGCGGCCGTTCGTGATTCCCTCAACCAAGCTGCCGGGAACCTATCGAATTTTCGTATTAGGCGAGTCCGTCGCTTGGGGGGATCCCGATCCTACCTACGGATTTGCGCGGTACCTGGAGGTCATGCTCCGACAGCGTTACCCACAAACAAAATTCGAGGTGATCAATACCAGCATCACGGCTCTCAACTCACACGCGTTCCTGCCCATGGTCAAGGACCTGGCGCATTACCAGCCCGACCTTTTTATTATTTACACGGGCAACACCGAAGTTGTCGGGCCGTTTGGGCCGGGAACGGTATTAACGCCTTGGGACATGAGCCTGACAACCATCCGCGCCAGAATCTTTTTCAATTCCACCAGGCTGGGTCAGCTTGTCGGGAAGCTCAGTCCGGCCAACCAGAAAAACGAGTGGCGCGGCATGGAGATGTTTCTAGACCGCCAGGTCCGCGCCGATTCTCCGCAGATGAAGCCGGTGTACGAGAATTTCGCAGCCAACTTGCGCGATATCGTTGCAGCCGCCCGCCGCGCGGGGGCTCAGGTCCTGATCAGCACAGTCGCCACGAATTTAAAGGATTGTGCTCCATTCGCTTCGCTGCATCGCGAAGGCATTCGAGAGGATGAGCTGCATTCCTGGGAGGGGTTAGTCCGGCGTGGCGCGGACCTCGAGAGCGCGGGATCGTACGCTGAGGCTCTGAAGCTGTACCTCTCGGCTGCAGAGATCGATCCTCAGTATGCAGAACTCCAGTTTCGCATTGCACGTTGTCTGTGGGCGCTGGGTGATTTTGCGAGAGCCAAAGAGCGCTTCGTACGCGCTCAGGATCTTGACACGCTTCGCTTTCGTGCGGATAGCCGGTTGAACGATGTCATTCGCGATCTAACGGGATCTGGCTCGGGGGTCGGCGTAGTGGATGCGGCCGCTGTTTTTGCCGGCGAAAGCCCGCACGAGGTCCCGGGCAGCGAACTCTTCTACGAACACGTGCATATGAATCCGCGTGGAACGTACTTGCTTGCACGTGCCTATTTTCGCCAACTCGATAGCATGCTGCCGGCCGAATTGCAGCGCAGCGCCATAAGCGCTGATGTCGCATCCGAGGAAGAGTGCGAGCGCCAGCTGGCATTTACGCCTTATGATCGTTTACGTGTCGCTGGCCTGGTTCTCGCGAAGCTGGAGCGGCCTCCGTTTACCAACCAACTCAACCACTCGGAAGAGGTTCTGCGGATGAAAAGCCAAGCCGAAGGATCACCCAATTATGACGAGATCGTTGCCGATTATCAGTGGGCTATCCTGCAAAACCCGCGGGACCGGCTGTTACATCTCAATTACGGCTTCCTCTTGCATCGCTACGATCCAGCCGCCGCGGAGCAGGAATTGCGCGTGGCCTTGCCCTACGATAACGCTCCGGTCTTATGTAACTGGCGCAAGTTTGACTGAGGTCACAGTGGATACGTCCAGACGGTTGCGCTAATTCACTGGAAGCCCACGCGAGTCTTGCGCCCCAATCTCTCAAACTCTCAAATCGAATGATTTCGAAATGCCCCTTGTCCAAGCGTGTGATCTAGATCACATTTGCCTGTGATGGCGTACGCTGTTCTTTGGCTCGTACGCCCGTAGGCTAAACAAAGATAAGGGTTCTTGGGTGACCTTGCTGCGGGGCAAATTTCGCGGCACCTGCGGAGAAAGACGCGAAAATCAGATTTCCCTGAAAGCAGCCGTGGCAACGCTCTCGTTGCAAGGTGATGAAAACAAGCAGATTGGAGCAGATTTTACCGGATTGAAAAATGTGGCATATCGGGTGCCTTGAGTTACTACAGTTTCCGGCACTGCAGTGAATGAGAGTTTAGAGCTCGAAGGAGAAACAAAGCATGCCGAATGAATCAGTCGAACCAGTGAAGGACCGAGCCGCCTGGCAATCGACGCAGGTCTACGCGATGGCGGCCGTTTGTCTGGTGGTCGGGCTGGCAATCGGTTACCTCTTCCGCGGATCGCAATCGCCTGCGGCAATGCCGCCTGCCTCTAATGCGCAATCGTCCGTTGCACCCGGCGCTCCCGGCGGAATGAGCGGCCAGATGCCTAGTCTTGATCAGATGAAACATATGGCGGACAAGAAGGCGGCACCGTTGCTCGAAAAGCTGAAGAGCGATCCGACCAACGTCGATCTCCTTAGACAGGTCGGGAATATTTATCAATCTACCCACCAATTCAAAGCCGCAGCCAGCTATTACGACCAAGCTCTAAAGACGGATCCAAAGAACGTTCCCATCCGCACTCAACTGGCCTCAAGCTTGTACTACAGCGGCGATGTGGACGGGGCGATTAGCCAGTTGCAGACGGGGTTGCAATACGATCCCAAAGATGCCAACTCGCTGTTCAATCTCGGCATGATCAAGTGGCAAGGAAAACAGGATGGCAAGGGAGCGCAGGTGGCTTGGCGGGAGTTGTTGAAGTCGAATCCGCAATTAAGTGCGGACCGCAAAGCCGCGGTACAGAAGCTGATCGCCGACGTTCAAACGCAGGGCAAGAGCTAGAGATGTAGACAAAGGTTTGGCGGCTTCTGGTGCCAAGCAAATGTGATCTGAAGGAGAACTAAGAAATGACAGATACAAATCGATCAACTTCTATCGAGCAATGGACAAGCGTGCAGGCCTACGTGCTTGCAGTCATCTGTCTGCTGGTGGGCGTGGCCGGCGGCTGGTTCATCCGCGGGTCTCAGAGTCCAGCGGCTTCCGTGCCTGAGACGGCGAACGCGTCCGCTCCTGCTTCTCCGGCGACAAACCAGCAGGCACCCACCCCTGCGGAGATGCAGAAAATGGCTGACACGCAAGCTGGACCGCTGATCGAGAAGCTCAAGGCAGATCCGAAGAATCCCGAACTTCTAGCCAGCATCGGAAACGTTTACTACGACGCGCAACAGTATCCCACGGCCATCGATTACTACCAGCAAGCGTTGAAACTGGAGCCAGCAAATACGGGCGTTCGCACCGACATGGCAACTGCCATCTGGTATACGGGCAACCCCGATGCGGCCATCGCGGAGTTCAAGAAATCGCTTTCTTACGAACCGAACAAAGCCAACACCTTGTTCAACCTTGGCGTTGTCGAGTGGCAGGGAAAGATGGATGTCGACCAAGCCGTTGCTACCTGGCAGAAGCTGCTGGACACGAATCCAAACTATGCGGACAAAGACAAAGTCCTGCAACTGATGGCACAGGCCAAAAAGCATTCTGGTATCAAAGCCGGTACGCCGGCAAAACCGCTGTCTTAGCTTCCGATTCGGCGGGACGAAGCTGGTTTCTTGGAACCAGCTGTGCAATGGCGCGATTCACCCTGCGCTGCGATTCAGGGCAATTCGCTTGAGTGTTTGCCTGCGAGAGCGCGTGGGAAGGACTGTGGGGCGAAATGAAATACAAATTTCTTTGTATATGCAAATGGCCGTTTGTGGTTGCGGCACTTCTTACGCTTGCTCAATTGGGAACAGCCAGCACTGCTCCTGTCGTTTCCGGCACCTACCAGGTTGTGCAGAACAGGAATCTTGGTTCGCAGACCCAGATTCGCATGCGCATCCATCTGGTGAACCATGGGGCGAAAAACCTTTCCATCCAGAAGGTAACCCTTTGGGATTTCTCTCACCCTGATAGAGGCGGGACGCATGCCTGTGCGCTCACACTCCGCGCACACGCGTCCGCGGAGACGACGCAGGAATTTACCATTCGGCGACCGGAGTTCGACTCGTGGCGCAAAGGGCTGCGGCCGAGACTTGTCCTAGAAATGGCTGCGCCAGCCCGCACCAAGAGCACCGCGGTAGTTCGTCTTGACCGGCTTGCTGGCCAGGAGGCGAAGTGATCATGCGTCCTCACACCTTGCCTAAATGGTTTTTTGTTGTGCTCGCGCTTGTCTGGTGCACACCTCAATTTTTGTTAGCCCAGTATGCGGTCAGCACAGTTGCCGGAGGCGGCCCGAATAATCTCGCGGCTCTGAGCGCGAGCATTGGGTATCCGGGCAGTATCGCGTTGGACGCAACGGGTAACACTTTCATCGCGGACTCTTACTCGAGTCATATTCTCAAAGTCGACACGGCCGGGACGCTCACGGTTGCGGCCGGAAACGGGACTGTAGGCTATACCGGTGACGGCGGACCGGCCACTAGCGCAGCGCTCAACCATCCGGAAGGTGTGTTTGTGGATGCTGCGGGAAACATCTTCATCGCAGACACAGACAATTCTGTGATTCGTGAGGTAGCAGCGTCGAACGGCAACATCACCACGGTTGCAGGCAACGGCAAGGCAGGCTACTCCGGTGATGGCGGTCCGGCCACCAGCGCACAGCTCAATGATCCTTATAGTGTTTTTGTCGATAGTGCGGACAACATCTTCATTGCCGACACAGACAACTGCGTAATTCGCAAGGTGAGCGGCGGCAACATCTCAACCTACGCCGGCAACGCTACGTGCGGTTACGCCGGAGACGGCGGGCTCGCTACGAGCGCGCAGCTCGACGAACCCGAGGGTGTTTTCGTTGATGGCTCGGGAAATATCTTCATTGCGGACACCGATAACTCGGTGATCCGCGAAGTGACAATCGCAAACGGCAACATTCAGACCGTCGCTGGAGTGTTCTACGACTATGAGTCGAACGGTACTTGTACCTACTCCGGCGATGGTGGCTTGGCCACCGCCGCGTATCTCTGTTTGCCGGCTGGAGTGTTCGTGGATGGAACCGGTGACATTTTCATTGCGGATACCGAAAATGTGGTCATCCGCGAAGTTCTGGCAGCCAGCGGGAATATTGAAACCGTAGCTGGAGACAATGCCTTGGGCGCGGGCTACTCCGGAAATGGCGGCGCGGCCACCAGTGCGCAGCTGAACTATCCCAACGATATCTTTGTGGATGGTTCAGGAGACATCTTTATTGCAGATACGGACAACTCCGTGATTCGCGAAGTTACTTCGGGCACGATTCAGACAGTCATCGGAAATAATACCCTGGCCTATTCCGGTGATGGCGGGTCCGCGGTGAACGCGGAATTGAACGCTCCCGGAGAAGTGTCGGTTGACGGCTCGGGAGATTTTTTCATCGCTGACACGGTCAGCTCCGTGATTCGTGAAGTGGTAGCAACCACCGGTGACATTCAAACCGTCGCAGGCAACGGAACCGATTGTGCCGATCCCACTACAGCCTGCGGGGATGGCGCCGCCGCCACCAGCGCGCAACTCAACAATCCCTCCGGCCTATTTTTGGACGCTGCTGGAAACATTTTCATCGCAGATACCGCCGACAATCGCATTCGCGTGGTTAACACCGGCACTTCGGCGATTACTGTCGCGACAGTTGTGATCCAGCCAGGCGACATTGCAACCGTAGCTGGAAATGGCACTCCCTGCCCAGACTCCGCTACCACCTGCGGCGATGGCGGAGCAGCAACGAGTGCGGAGCTCGCAAGTCCCGGCGGTGTCTTCGTTGACAGTTCCGGGAACATTTTCATTGCCGACACGGGTGATTACGTGGTTCGCGAGGTATCCGCATCGAGCGGCCTCATCACCACCGTGGTCGGAAATTATGCCCAATGTATTCCCCCCGGCACGGCGTGCGGGGATGGAGCAATCGCCACCAGCGCACAGCTCAACTCCCCTGCCGGCTTGTTCGTTGACGGAGCGGAAGACATCTTTATCGCGGATACATTCGACAATCGCATTCGCGAAGTCACCGCGTCCAACAACCTTATTAACACCGTGGCCGGAACGGGAGCGCGCGGTTACGCCGGCGACGGCGCTGCCGCTACGGCCGCCCTGCTCGATACTCCTTACGGTCTATTTGTCGACACCCAGGGAGACATTTTCATCGCGGATACGGAGAACGCTGCGATTCGCGAGGTCGTCGCTGCCACCGGCTTCATTCAAACCGTGGCCGGAATCCCCGCCAACGTAAACGGAATGGGCACCCCGGGCTTCTCCGGCGATGGCACCTGCCAATCCACCAGCGCGCAATTTAATTCGCCATCCGGCTTATTTGGCGACTCTGCCGGCGACCTCTTCATTGCAGACACGGATAACGCTCGCATACGCGAACTGATTCCAGCCGTCTGTGTCGTTGTCGCTCCGAATCCCGTCAACGTGACAGTCGGTGGCCAACAGCAATTCACGGCCACCGTAACCGGAAGCGGCAACACCTCCGTGACCTGGCAAGTAGATGGAGTAGTGGGCGGCAACGCGACGGTGGGCACAATTTCAACCACCGGGCTGTTTCAGGCCCCGGCGACGATCCCCACGCCACCCACCGTGGCAGTAACCGCGGTTGCGGATGCCAATGGCACTACCTCGGGATCGGCCCAAGCCACAATAGTTGCGACCGGCGGCTCCGTGAAAGTCACAGTGAATTCAAATCCAGCCGTCGCCGAGGTTTATACCGGCACTACGCAAACCTTCAACGCGACTGTGACCGGGACAACAAATACGGCCGTGAACTGGCAAGTGAACGGAGTGGCGGGCGGCAACGCGACATTTGGAACCATTTCCGCGTCAGGCCTCTACTCCGCGCCTTCTAGCCTGCCGTCGCCGGCGACAATCGCGGTCAAGGCAGTTTCACAGGCGAGTTCGTCTGCCTTCGGCGTCGCCTTAGTGTTGATCGTCAGCCAGCCAACTGCGGCCGACCCGCCGCCTCAAAGCATTAGTCCGGGAGGGTCGGTAACGTATTCTCTTCTGTTAAATGAAAATACGGGCGATCCGAATTATGCACTCAAGCTTTCCTGTTTGCACAGTACGCTGCCACCAGGCGCTAGCTGCAGTTTTTCACCTTCCGCGATCACGCCGGGGCCGTTGGCAGTGCCGTTTAAGTTGACGATCACTGTTCCCTCCGGTACAGCGTTGCTGGAAAGACCAAACGACATGCGGCTGCAACTTTACTTTGCTTTCGTGCCGCTCGCCGGCATTCTGTTTGCCGGGGTTGGGGCACGAAATAAGCGACGCCGATGGCTGTGGCTACTGTGTCTTTGCATTCTTCTGATTGTGATGAACGCGTGTGCTGGAGGGAACTCGAGTCCAAGTTCGGTCAATCCAGAGCTTGGGACGTACAACGTCCAGGTTCAAGGCACGACATTAGCTCAGCCCAACCCGGTAACGATCACAACCGCGGGCTTGAGTGTGCAGTAATGGAGAGGCTTGGCCAAATTGAGCTGGGTCAGAAGGATACTTCCGGCCCTGAATCTGCGCACTCTCCGAGGCTTGCCTCGCGGGGAAACGTCCAGACCATGAGTGCTGCGCAGGAGTTGCGCGGGCTATTAAATCGCCGGCCGATCCAGTTGCTCGTGCTCGCCGGATTGCTCACCGCCGTTGCGGCCCGTGCACTGCTCTTGAAATTCTCTGTCCTCGATCTGGATGTCTGGTGGCATCTAAAAGTTGGCGACTGGATCGTTGCACATCACGCGTTTCCTCACACCGGCATTTTCTCGCGCACTGCGGCCAACCGGCCTTGGGCGGCTTACAGTTGGGGTTACGAAGTGCTGCTGTCACGCGCCTATGCCTGGTTTGGATTGGTGGGCGTGGGAATGTTTGGCACGATCCTCACGCTCGGCGTTGCGTACGCCGTGTACTGGACGGTCCGTAGACTTTCAGGAAACTTCTGGGTGGCTTGCATTCTGGCCACGGTGACCTGCTCCGCGTTCCTGTTTAGCCTGATGCCGCGTCCGGTCTTTTTCTCGATGATCCTGTTCGCGGTAACGCTCACGCTGCTTCTCGAATCCCAGCGCACCGGACGCGCAGAGCTTCTCTACTGGCTGCCGTTGGTGTTTCTAGTATGGGCGAACTGCCATATTCAGTTTGTTTACGGCATCTTCGTGGTCGGGCTGTTCACGGCAGTGCACCTGTTCCAGCAACTGAGTGCACATCGTGGCACCGCCCCGGATTTTGCGCTGCCCTCTCGGCTGCCCGCCCGCAAACTGATTTTCATCTTCACCGCATGTGTGCTGGCGACCTGCCTGGGGCCGTACTCGTATCACTTGTATGCTGTGGTTTTTGCCTACGCGGGTTCGAGATTTCCATACACCTTCATTCGCGAATTCCAGGCGCTAAACTTCCGCGCCGTCAGCCACTATGTAGAGCTGTTACTCGCCGTCGCTGCATTCTTCACTCTGGGGCGCCAGAAGCGAGTCGATCTTTTTAAGCTCGCTTTGCTGTCGGTCGCCACTGTCGTCGCTTTCCGCACCATGCGCGATTCATGGTTTCTCTGCATTACAGCAGCGGCTTGCATTGCGGACACATGGGGCACAGAAGGTGAACGCGAACCCGCCGAGACTCTTCCACAAACAGCAGGGGTGCTGGCCGCCGTGGCTTTGCTCTCGTTCCTGATCGCCCGCAACGTGGGCTTTGACGCTCGCGGTCTGGACGCCGCCATGAGCAGCGTGTTTCCTGTGAAGGCGGTCAACTTTCTCCGCCAGAATCCGCAGCCGGGGCCGCTCTACAACACCTTCGACTGGGGCGGATTTCTCACCTGGTATATGCCCGACTATCCGGTAGCGATCGATGGACGCACCGATCTTTACGGGGATGAGCTTGACACTCAATTCTTCAAGACGCAGCAGGGCGACGCGTCGTATGTGGACGATCCTTATCTCAATGAGTCACAGATCGTTTTGCTCTCGAAAAAAGATGGGCTGGCCAGCGTGCTCCTTTCAGATGCGCGCTTCAGTCTGATTTTCCAGGATTCGCTGGCCGTCGTATTCGCGCGGCGTTAGTCACTTCCTACGACAGGCTGGAATTCCACGACCACAATTTCGTTATCGAAGGTTCTAATTGGTCGCGCCGAAAACGCTCCGGTTGAGTAGTTGGCCAGCCACTCTACAGTCTGATACGAGGTAGGAGCGGCGATGACAAGGAACCGCTGATGCCGCTCTAGCGCCATAGCGATGGTCTGCTTGCCAATCCGCATGGCCTCATCGTTCAAGGACATAGGAAGGAAAACCACCGAGGCGTTGATCGGGTAATAGGTCAGTTGCGAACTAAGCGCATTTTCGCTGGTGCGATCCGTCGGCAGGGGCTCGAAGTCGGCTTCTATGAATGCGCTGCAAATGAGGACGGGTGCCTTATCTTTGGCAACGTTCGCATTTACAAACTCATGCGCTTGCTTGAAATTCACTTCGTGCTTGCGAGAATTGGGCGAGGTAAAGCATTCGAACACCGTGACTGCCACCAGGCCCACGCAAAAAATCTGTCTCAGCACACGGGAGTTGATGCGACTTGTCAGAAGCCCCCAGGTCAGCGCGCTACCAGGCGCGACGACCGTGAAATACCGTGGGATGACCAGATGCAACGGGGTGGCGAGGCTCACGCCGAAAAGGATGCCGGCCGGAACCAGCGCCAGGAGCGGAGAGAGCAGGATTGCCGGGAAGCAGTCGCGTGCCGGCAACTTTATTTTTCGCACCAGAGCCGCGAGAAAAGCGGTCGCCACAAAGCCAATCAGAGTTTGCATTGGTGCGAGCGTGTTTAGCGCGGCTAACGCCGAGTGCGGCAGTTCCTGGACGACGTGTGTTTCCCTCGTGTGATAGAGAGACAAGAGGCGATACATCAGCGGAAGAATGAGCAGCGTAAACGAAATCAGCACCGCTGCCAGTTGCCGTGCATCCGCTTTGATCGAATGACGCCGAACCGCCAGATAGTAAATCGCAAACGCCGGCAGGATGGCACCAAACAAGTAATGAAAGTAAAGAATCGCCGCCGCCCCCGCGCCGAATAAAATCGCCTGACGCATCTCATGCCGCTTCATCCATAGGACAAAAGCAAAAATCGCAAAGTTGGTTGCCAGCAAGGCGAACGCGTACGGACGAGCATCAGTCGCGGCAAACACCACATTGGGTTCCAGAGCAAAAAAGATACAGACAAGAAACGCAATGTCCCGGTCAAACAATTCGCGAGCGGCCCGAAACAGAAAGTAGACCGCTCCCAGCATCGCTAATGTGGACGGAATCTTGAGTGCAATTTCCTGGCTGCCGAGAATCGATTTCGCAGCCCAGAGCATATAGAGATAGCCGATCGAAGAAGGCATCATCTGCGAACGGCTCCAAATTTTCCAGAAACCGCCGCTGACCTGCCAGTAGGCCAGGGTCTCGTCTAACCAGAGCGGAGCCCGCAACGCCAGCAACCAGATCGACAAAGAAGCTAGCAGAGCTACGGGATAAACCAGTTTGGAGAAAACGCGGGCCGGTTTTTCGATGTCGCGCTCGATCGCCGTTGCCGTCGCCACCTTCACGCCCTCACTTTTTCCCGACGTGCCCAGCACGCGAGCTCGAAGCCGCGACCGTACCGTTCTGGTTGTGGGTGACCTCGTGGCATACCAGCGCGCAGGTATTGCTCGCGCGGTTGTAGGAGACGGGTGCAGCTCCGTTCTGCGCAACCACATTGACATCAAAATTCACCAGCCGCTGGCCACTAATATTCGGGTTGGTACCACTTAAGCCGTGGGCGGTGTGGCAAGTCGAACAGGTAAAGCCGGCGTTGATGTGGCTCTGATGCTGCCTGAAGCTGACGTTTGACATGATGTTGCTAAGGCTGTGACATTTGCCGCACATGGCGTAAGGCCCGTTTATGCTGAGATCAGGGTTGCGAAATAGATTAGTAACTAGCTGGCCTGGTGCGACTGACTCGCTGAACTCGTATCTGCGTTCGAGAATGTGAGTCCATTTGGATCCATGCGGACCATTCGGCCCCGGACCTCCGAACTCGCGATTGTCGTCGCTGTTGTGGCAGTCGGTACAGAAAATCTGCGTTCCCATCGGGCGCCCTGGCGTGATCCCGTCGAGATTCAACATATTGCTGAGCAGGCTAGGCTGCGGCAGCGAGCTGTTACTGACGTGAGTAACAGGATGGCTCGACGAGGAAGTAAGACTGAATTGCAAAACGATGTTCAACGGATCGCCTGCGGACGCAGCTCGCACCGGAAGGTATCCGTAGATCGGCCGAACCGCCTTCCCGGCGCTGCTTCCATGACACCGGAAGCAGTTCTCGTATTGATTGACGGCAGGGTTAAGAACGGTCGTACCGTCGGTGGCGCTGATGCCAGTGACGTCCTTCTGCGAAACGCGAATGAGCGGAGGCACGGGAAACGTTCCCACTTGGGCCGATCCATGTCCGTTGTGGCAATCGACGCAAGTTGCATGGCGGTTGTCATTGAGCAGTACGCTCTCGGCCGCATCATGCGGAGCGGTGCTGGTCGGGAATGGATGACCGACCTTGGGCGCGACATACTCGGCAAAGACGCTGGGCGGCACAGGCGTGATATTCGATCCACCGTTGTGGCAGGCGATGCAGTCCTGTTCGTTAGGTCCGCGAAGCAGCCGAGCCGGTCCTTGGGCATTGTGCGGGGTGTGGCAAGAAATGCATGCGTCCTGCGCCACGGTGGTGTAACTTCCCAAGTTCGCCTGCGGAGCAATTTTGTTCTGCACCAGGGCGTGTGCGCCCGTGGTCCAATTGGCGAGGGGGTTCAATTTGCCCGCCATTTGCCGGGTTGGGTCGTGACAGGCCAGGCACATCTGGCCACGCGAACTATCGCGGACCAGGAAATTCTGCGAGATCAAATCCTTTGCTTGCACATGGGCGTTATGACACGACGTGCACTCAACATTGCCATTGATCAGGCGAACCGCCCCGGTCGGATCGCCGGTTGTTCCTTTTGAGGCTAGGGATGCAATCAGATCGATGTTGTCTTTTAAGGGTAGCGCGAAAGCGAAGGGGTGCGAAGGCTGCAGATTGCTGCCAAAGATATCGTAGCTGTACATCGATCCCTGCATGGTTACTTGGCCATACACCACGGTGGTTCCAGGAGCAACCGTTCCATCGTGACAGGAGAGGCACAGATTGCTGTCAGCACCGAGCATTGGCTGGGTTCCACGGTTTTTTTCCGTATCGCTTGTGTACAAACTGTAGCTCTGGACGGTGAGCTTCTGGTTCCACAGCGGTAACCGGCCTCCGAGAGCAGAGTGGGGTTCATGACAATACATGCAGAAATCGGGGCGCGCGCCGGTGATGGGCGATTTGCTTCCCCGGCCAAGATCATGCATGCCGATTACGTCCCCGCTGAACTGAGCCAGCAAGGTTTGTCCGGGCAACACCAGCATCAGACACACTAGTAAAAGCTTAGCCCTCACTACATTCCTTCCTTGGTTGTTTTCTTGGAGCCAAAATAATGAAATACCTGGATTCGGCGGTTGTAGGAGTCCACAATAAAAATCCGGTCATCGTGGTCGATGGTTAATCCCGTCGGCAATTGAAACTCTCCCGCCTGTGTGCCTCGTTGGCCGAAGTAATAAAGCAGTTGGCCTTCGCGATTAAACACCTGCACCACGCCCCACAGACCATCGACGACGTACAGATCGCCCTCGGAGTCGACGCCAATCCCCTTGGGCCGGAATATGTCTCCGCTGCTGTCGCCAAGCTTTCCGATGGCGTAGCGGAAGGTTCCATCGCGGCCCAGCACCTGGACGCGGAAATTCATCGTATCCACCACGATCAAATTCTGGCCGTCCAGTCGTAACTCGGTGGGAAAATTAAACTCCAGATCGCCTCCGCCTCTTTTTCCAATGGTCTGCAGGATGTTGCCCTGCATATCCATCATGAAAATCTGATCGCGCAGGGTATCGGCCACGTAGATGCGTTGCGTGGCGGAGTCTACGGCGATTCCGGTGGGCCGCTTGAAATAGCCTTCCCCGCCCTTCAAGCTACCGATCGCGCGCTGAAACTTTCCTCCAGAGTTGAAGACGAGGACCTTGCCCGTTTCCGAATCCGTCACGTAGATGTTGTCTTGGGCATCGACCGCGACGCATTGCGGCCCCAGCATCGCATCCTTATCTTTCTCCCGGCGCTCGATGAACTTGTACTTCTGTTGCGCGAAATCGAAGATATGGACGCCGCCGGCACCCGGGTCGGTCACGATGATGCGTCCATGCGAATCGGTAGCAACGCTGTACGGCCGGACGAGATTCCTGAAGTCGGGCTCACCCGCTATGACGTCAACCAACCGGTGCCAGAAGCCCCGATTCGGCCTCACTTGGCGTTCCGAGCTGAAGCTGCGCTCGTAGGTCAGCTTACGGCCTCCCTCGAGCTCAAGTTCTGGAGGCCCAGTCTCGTTGGCGGGAGGCTTCGCATTCCGCGACGTCCAGGCCGCAATCGGGAGAAGCATCAGAACCAGTAGCAGAATGAAGGCTAAACTCAGCTTGCGCGTGCCCCGCATCCGTATCCCCATATGCTCCCAATCCTATACCCGCTTGCCGCGGCCACGACACGCTAGAAGAAGTTGAACCATCGGCTTACACCCACATAAAACGATGACACATTCGCCGCCGGCAATCCCGACGCGCTGAAGCCCTGCACCAGATTGCTGTACCCTCCCGTGAAGTACATCTTGCGGTACTGGTAATTCACAATCGCGTTGATCATCTTGCTGCCGTTGTTCGAAAACGTTCCCTGCAGGTCACTGTTGGTGTTTGACTTGGAGTAGCTCAATCCCATCGTCATCCTGCGGGTCGGATTGCTGCTCAGCCCAAACGAGTAACTCTTGCCCCCGAAAAGAATAAGATCGTTGGTCGGCACGATAGGCTGCGGAATGGGATTTTGGATTAGCCCTAATCCGGATTGGATTGCGCTTCCACTTGACTTCGAGTAATTTCCATTAGCGGTGAGCCAGTGCGAGTAGTAGATAGAGGTGTTAAAGCTCTCGCTGCTGTTCGCCGATCCTGCCTGCTCGGTTAGAAGTGTCTTGTTGACGCCCGCGCCGCCGCTCCATCCGAACCTCCCCCATCGGCGTCTTATATTCCCTCCGTAACTGTAGGAAGAAGTTGTATAGGTTATCAGCTGGGTCTGCACATTCTGGGTATAGCTGGCGCCAACCCCGGCGGCCCACCCGCCGAAGCGGCGGTTGTAATTGACCGTGCTGATGATCCCGAGGGAGCTCGCGTTCGAAGTGCTGACCGTGTTGTCGCTGAGAGATACAGCACTGTTAATGTTGCCTCCCAGCAAGGGCCGCCCATAGGTCAGGCCCCCACCGTAGGAACTGGAACTGAAGTTCTCGCCCAGGAAATATTGTTCGCGATGGTCGGCAAAAGCCTGCGCTTGCATGTACGCCATAACCGAATAGCTGGCGTTGGCCGACACCTCCAGAGCGTGCGTCCCCTGCCCCAGATCTATTGGCTGAATTACACCTCCCGCGCCCGCGATCGCCTCCTCCAGGCTACCCGCAAGATTTGTGGAATAGTCGGTGCCAAAAGAAATGTGCAATTTATTGGTGGGTTGAAACGATGCCGACCCCGTGTAGGTGTCCACCGTGCCGGTGCTGGTGTCCCCCTCATATTCGGAGTTGTACTCGGAGCTTGCGAAGCTGCTGGAGAATGCCCCTTGCCAGGGGAGGGCATGTCCTGCCGTAAATCCGTAGGCGCGGTCGCTTGAATGCGCAGTCAGATCCTGCGTCGAGTTCTGAAGAATCTGCGGTATCTCCGAAGTCCCGCCACCATCCGTAAAGAAGCCGGTCAGGTTAAACCCCATCAGCGTGTATCCCGACCGAAGATTGAACGAATGATTATCCGAGGTCCCGGTATCGTTCGAACCGTAGATCGAATAGTGACCGCTTCCCATCTGAAAGTTCGCCGAGAGGCTGGGCAGGCCCGGAACCAATTCTGCCCAGCCGATCCCGAAGGTCTGACTGTCGCCGTGCGTGGTGTAGTTGGCCACTCCTGGAACCGAGAAATTGCCTTCGCTGTTGTAAGCCTTGGCGAAATTGATCGATCCGGGAAAATGGCTGCCGCCAAAAATATTGCTGGATGCGGTCACGCCGCTGGCATCTGAAATGGATTGGAACGCCGAGTTGTCCCGCGACTGGTTCAGGTACGGCGAAACCGTGAAGCTTACGAAATTGGGATTGTAGTAAGAGCCGCTGAATGTGCCCGAACCGCCCACGGACAGGCCGTGATCGGAAGAAATCTGGTTTCCGTAATCTCCGGTATAGCCTGCGGAAATGGTCCCGTTGGCAGTGGTGCTGAGCTCCCCGAGCGTGATCTGTCCCGCGGCCGGCAATGCCAGCAGCAGAAGTCCTATCAGCACAAAGCCCGAATTTCGTAGTACACCCGCCACCTGGTACCAACTTCCTGCTGTCTCCGACAGCAGCTTCATTTCTAGGTTGTCCCTGGCTTCCCACAAGGGCGCGATTGCGAGGGCGCCAGCCATGTCTACTGCAATAAAAGCACGTCCGCAGCCAAAACTTGATTATCGCTAAGTAGCTTATAATAAAATAGTTACATGACTTTGCAGGGGTGTCAGAAAGTCGTGTTCTGGGCTATATGCCCCAGCTAAAACAAGCTGAATAAGGCATTTGGCGCATGGCTTTCTCGGGCAGGGCATAACTAGGAAGGCCGGGCGTCCCCGCCCGTCCAGCCGGGCGGGGACGCCCGGCCTCCATTAGCCGGAAGGACGCCGGCGCTACTTCATCTCTACAGCTCTTCCACTTTGGCGTTTTTGCGCAGACGCTGATCTAGAGCCGCACGTACCTCTTCGACCTTCTTCTTTTGCAATTCCTGCAGCAGCGAAGCCTTCACATCCTCGAACTTCGCCTTCCCCGCCAGGATGTGCTGGTTCAGCCGGACAATGGTGAATGCCTGATCCAATTGGATGATTCCGCTGACCTCACCGTCTTTCATGGCTAAGAACGCTTGCACGACCTGGGGCGCCAGCTTCTCACGGGGTACGGCCTTGTGGTTCCCCATCATCACCCGGTAATCGTCTTCCGAGATCTTCTCCGCCAGCATTCCGAATTGTTCGTAACTCGTGGTCGCTTTCGCCTGCTTCAGGCCATCCTCGGCGCGTTTGCGCAGTTCTTTCAAATTCTCGGCCGTAGGTTTATTCGGAGGAAGAAACGAGATAGTCTGAAAAGCAAAAGCTTCGGGATACTGAAAACGGGCAGGGTTTTTGTCGTAGTAAGCTTTGGCCTCGGCCACGGAGACGGTTGATTTGTTGTCTACTTCCGTTTTCAGCATGGCGTCGATCAGCAAGGAGCGCCGGATTTTATTGTCCAGCGTCTTCTCGGAGCCCTGAAATTCCTGATTAAGAAATTGCCGGTACTCACTCGGAGTGCTGAACTGACTCTTGAAGTCGGCTTCCGCCTTTTGCAGTTTCGCTGGCGTTACTGTCAGCTGGCGCCGCACTGCTTCCTGGTAGAGCAGTTCCTCGAAGACAATCATTTTCAGGGCGCCTGTACGGATTTGCGGCACCAACTCGGGAGGAACCTGGCCATTGTGCTGCGCGGCGTAAGGAAACAAGGTGTAGATCTCGCGCTGCAGATCCCGATCGGTAAGTACCGTGCCGTTCACCCTGGCTACTGGTTTGTCTGTAAGTTGAACTCGTGCATTTGTCGCGTTCGGTGCGGCGGTCGGCGTGTGCGAGACCGCCATTTGTTGAGCCGTCGCCGTCATTGCCATCAGCGCCGCTAGAAGCATGGTCGTCAGGAGCAGGCTGTAGACTGATATTGGGCGTTTCATAAAATGCCATCCTCGCTCACAAAAATAGGGGAGAGGTTTTCTCTCTCCCCCTCGGGTCCAAAGCCGACAGTTTAGAAAACCGTCTTGGCTGTGCCGCCGTTCATCTCATTCGACTCGCCACCATGGCACTGGCGGCAGAATTGCGCCGTCTGGTTGGTGAGGGGGTTCGCGTCGGCCGGGTTGTACGGCCCACGAACGAAGAACATCGTCGCGTACGGGCCAGAGGGCAAGCCGCTGGTCGCGCCTTGCGTGACATTGACCACGTTCATGACGTGCTGGTTGTGGCAGCTCGTGCAGGTTACCACAGCGGTATTATTGTATGCGCTGAGCGACACGAAGAAGCCATAGTTCTGTACGAACGCGGAAGAATTGGGGCCGGTCATGCTGATCACGCCGTTGGTCTCGGTGCAATCCCAATTCCACTGGCCGCCGCAAGTAACCGTGGCATTCAAGCCCACCGGGTGATTGGCGATGTAGTTGCCTGCACCGTCACCATCGTTGCCCAGCAAAGTTGGAATGTTGTTGTAGGTTCCGTAGGTTGGGGGCAAGGTCTCATAGACCTTGTCTTTCATCATGGCGCCTTGGGCCCAGTTGCCGTCATGGCAGCTAAGGCAGGTCAAAAGGCCATTCACATCAGGTTGGGTGTCCGCTACGAATTCGGCTGCGGTCGGCAGAACTTCGACCCGGCCGCCAGCGGTGGTGATGGTCTGTCCATACAGATTGCCGGTGTCCTGGCCCCACAAAATAGCCTGACCAGAAACCTTGTCACCGGACTTGTTGGCGCCGTTGCCCCATGCGCCGCTGTGGGGTGCGTGACAGGCTGCGCAACCACGGCCGTAATTGAGGTGGGCGCCCAGGACGTCGGTCGAGGGTGGTGAAATCTGAGCGGCGGCGAATGTTGCCACGGCCAGAATCATGAACATGACTATCAGACTCTTTTTCATACGTTCTCCTTAAGGAATTTATGATTAAGCGTTTGTATCTTTACTTTGGTACTGGTTACTGAACTCTCGAGGTCCACTTTGAACCTCCGATAGCTACATTGCACGACGACCACCGCACAATTTGGCGCTGGGGCTTTTCGGGGTAATTTTACAAGTATCTGTATAATATGGACTTACGAGACGCCTTCCGAGAAATGGCTGGATTAGGAACGGCATAGCACTTCCAGGAATGGGGTTTCTCCCGCAGTGGGGCTGGTGAAATAACACATAGGGGTAAACACTGCGCTGTAGCATTTTTCAACAGTCCGAGGCGGAGCTAAAACCGTGAAGTTTTCATTTCTTGGCACAATATGGCTCAAATCCGGCGAGAGCGTGAGGCAGTCTTATCTGATGTGCCCGAAAGGCGTAAATCGAGTGGCCCACCAGCAAAGCGGAAAGCGGCCACGGAAGAATGATGGAAGACCACGGCAGTTCAGGGGAGAAGCGGACGATGGCTACCCAAAGCAAGAAGCCTAAGGCGCAACCCACACTTTCCACAACGAGCTGTCGGTCCGAATTCGATTTGCCTCGGAACGAGGTTCTAGCTGGGCGGTGCTGAGACCGCTTTCTGCGCCGGCGCATCAGTCGGTTTCTGTGCCGGAGCGACTGCCTCGGGCTTGGTCGCAGGCGTCTCAGCCGGATTCGGTGCGCTGTTAGACGCTACTCCTCTGCGCGCATCTGCCGCCTTCTTCAGGTCCTCTTCTCGCTTCACTTTCTCGGCATCGGCTTCGGCGTCGGTTATGTAGCGAAACATCTGCATGCGGCCCGGATACTGTTCGGTAGTGAATACGCGATTTTGTTTGTCAACAGCAATACCGACCAGGGCTTTGAACTGGCCAAGACCACTCGCGTGCACATCGCCGATGTAAGTCAGCAGTTGCCCGTCGCGGTTGAACACCTCGACCCGGTCCTGGTACTCGTCGGCCACCCAGATGTGCCCATCGCAATCCACCGCGATGCCCTTCGGTCGGGCGAAGTATCCCGGACCGTCGCCGTGCTTGCCGAACTCGCTGATGAACTTGCCGTCGGCATCAAAGATTTCGACACGGTTATTCATGGTGTCAGTGACGTATACGTTTTCGTCCTTGTCGAGCGCAACATTCGAGGCGCCGCCGAAGTCGCCCGGCGTGGTGAGAGTGTGCTTCTTGCCGGGAGTTCCAATATGGCGCAGCAGTTTGAGGCTGTCGGCGTCATACACCAGGACGAGGTCTTGCTGTTCGTCGACCACATAAAGCAACCGGTTCTCGTTGTCGACTGCCATTCCTACCGGATCCACCAATCCCTCGGCAATCTGCCCCTCGACTTGATGTTTAGGGTTGAAGACGAGCACCCGACGCATCTTCCCATCGGAGACGAAAAGGCGATCGCTATCATCAATCGCAACGCCATTGATCATCCCAAAATGCGCATCCACGCCGTTTTTAATGAGAGTGGCGTCACGAGTTTCGGTGTTGAAGATGAAGACTGCGCCGACTTTTTGATCGGCCACGTACACTAAACCTTTCGAGTCGATCGCAATCCCATAGGGCCTGATCAACTGCCAGGGAAAAGTCTTGAGCTTATCAACGTTATCCACCTGCTTGGCGCCAGCCACGCGGTCCATCCAGCTCTGTTTCGGCTTCGTGGTTGGGGGCGGAGTGTAGTCGATTTTCATGCCGGCGAAGTAGTTCAGCCACCGGACGCGCGCGATGTTAGGCGGATTAGGCCAGACCAGCTTGGACAGATCAACCGGAGTTCCGGCCGGCGCAGCTGGTTGCGCAGTGGCGTCGGTCGTTTTCTTTTTGCCAGCATACATCGAGGCTGGTGATGTCAGAATCAGCAGGCTCACCAGCGCTACCAGCGTTCTGCCGTTGCGATTCGATTTGGAAAGAAGTGCGAACATTTTCTAATCTCCTGTTGTCGTGTCCCGCATATTAATCCTGTTCTTGTGGCAGGTATCGCAGAACACCATGTTGTTCTGCTGGTCTTTCACCAACAGCCCTGGTTGTGCCGAAGAGTGCGGCTGATGACAGCTCAGGCAAGCCAGGTGCCTCTTGACTTTGGTTACATCCGCTGGATCCATCACGTCCGAGACGGGGTGGCCTTGCACTGGATGCCCCAGCCCAAACCTTAGCGACAGAATCACCACTTGGTTCTTTTGGAAGTAATCCTCCGGCAGCTTCACCTTGCCGTTAAAGATCGTGATCAAATGCTCGGCTTCGAGCTTCTGCGGAGTCACGTCCGTTCCGTGGCACTCCATGCAGAGCGAGTTTCCCTTGGCCCGCAGGAGATGATCGTTGTCGCCGCCATGCGGCTCATGGCAAGTGGCGCAACCTTGCACAAACGCTGGCTGGTGGTGCACGGGTTTCTTACCCAGATCGGCAATGTCGCTGTGGCAGCCCAGGCAGATCTCGACCGCGTTGGTTTTGGGAAGCCCTGGCTGGCGGCTGGCATGCGGGCTATGGCAGTCGGTGCAGTCGCCCGCTGCTCCCGGATGCTGAACCTTTGCGGTTTCGATCAGCTTGCCTTTATCGTCGTGGCAAGTCACGCACAGCGTCTTGGCGTCAGGTTGCGTCAAAACAACTTTCCCGTTTTTTGCTGGAGCGTGGCAGACATCGCACTGCTTGTCTGCAAAAGGCGGATGCATGAATTTGGCCATTAGCTTCGGCGCGGCCGACTGGTGCGGATCGTGACAGGTCAAACAATCGGCTTTGTCGAAAGGCTGGTTCTGGTGCGCTTTTTGCAGGTCCGCGTCTTTTGCATCGTGGCAATCTAAGCAGAGCGCCGGTGAGGCCTTGGTCAGATGAAAATCGAACTCGGCCTTGCCAATCTCTCCCGTTTTGTGGGTGAGGTGGCAGGTATCGCATCCCATATCCAGGGCCGCATGACGGCTGCCTTTTTCCGGCACGTTCATACCCGTGTTGTGACAGCTGAGGCAGAGATTCTCTTTCTGGTCCCCCGAGGTAGGCTTTAACAGCTGATTCTTATTGTCCGAAGAGTGCGGATCATGACACTTCAGGCAATCGCGTGCGGCCGGAGGGTGAACCGTACCTTTTATATCGGCGGGATTCTTGTCCGCGTGGCAAGTGAAACACAGCGCATAAGGCGTGGTCGTAACCAGTTTGATGTAGGTTGCATCCCTGGTGTTGCGGATCTCATGGCACGCCGCGCAGCCCATGCCGATCGCCGAATGGACGAACTTGCCCTTGGTCTTGTCTTCATGGCAGGAAATGCAAGTGGAAGTGTCCGCCTTGGGATCCAGTGGGACCGGATGTTTTGCGGCGAACGCGCTGCCCACAAGGATGAGCACGACAAGGAAACAGCCCAAGGTGCCTGGCCAGTTAATTTTCCTGGGACTTGAATCTAATGATTTCAACGCCGCTCCCACCATCCCCTCCTTAAGCTGCCTGTGCACGCATCTCGCCTTAGCTCTTCGCCTTAATAGATTTCTGAGAAGTCTCTGTAAAAGATTGCAACAGTTAGGAATCGAGCCGGGACCGCTCAGAGATCGGAATTGTTGAAAGTCTTAATGCAATGGGGCATCTCCCCCAGTCGAATGGCAAAATCACACAAGTACCATATACGCCTTAGCTTGCATACCGAGCGGTTAGAAACTTGGGCACCGAAGCGGCATCCGGTCTTCTGCAATTCCTTATAGTTCGGGAATCCACTTCTGTGTGACTGTCCCCACGTCCCCTTGTGATTTGAGTCACATGGAAGGATTCGGGGTGAACTCGAACAACCTTCAGCGCTCCGCAACCCCTCGGAAATCAAGTTGCTCATGCCATCTGGACTGGCATCACTAGCCTGCGCCAAATTCCAGCAGAAGTCCAATCCGCTGTGTGATATGGCTCACGCGATGCCTTTCGAGTTGCCAAGTTGATGGGACCGATTATCAGGAATTTCAGCAACTTCGCCGAATTTTCGGCAATGGCGCGCAACGTGCTTTTACCAACGCGGGGAAAAGGAACCATGACTGCAAGCTCATACTCCACGGTTCAGAAAACAGCGCGGAAAACTTGGCAAGCTGCGGCCGCGATCAAAACCGGCGTCATTTTGCTTATTCTGGTCGTCATTATTTCTGCGGCGGGAACGGTGATTCTCCAGCGTCCGGCGACTGATCCGGACGAAATGCAGAGAGCCTACTCACCGCAACTGCTCCGGTTTCTGGATGGAGTGGGGCTGACCGACGTTTTCCATGCATGGTGGTTTGTATTGCTGCTCGCCTTGGTGAGCCTTAGCATCGTTGCCGCGTCGATCCAGCGTTTCCCGAACTCGTGGCGTTACTACGCGCGTCCTTACAAGAGTCCCGACGAGAGCTTCCGGAATGCGTTGTCCAACCATGCACTGATTCCGATCAGAGATGAAGAAATAGCGTTGAGCGTTGCGGAACGAGTCTTCCACAAAGCAGGATTCAGGTCTGAACGGATCGTGCGCGTGAATAACTTTTCTTTATTCGGCGAGCGCAACCGCTTTTCTGAGATGTCGGTCTACATCGTGCACGCGAGTCTGCTTCTCATCTTTCTGGGAGGCATCGTCGATGCACTTTATGGCTGGCGTGGGTTCGTTACTTTGACCCGAGGACAGCAATCCAGCCAAGTTGAAAACCAAAACGGCAGCAAACGCGATCTGCCGTTCGCGATCCGCTGTGACGGTGCTGGGCAGGAAAACTACGCCGACGGCAGCCCCAAGCGCTGGTGGTCGGACTTGGCGATTGTAGAGAACGGGCAAGCCATTGTCCGCAAGCAGATCGTGGTCAACGATCCGCTGGTTTATAGGGGCATACGCTTTTATCAGGCGAGCTACGGCAAGACCGGAAAGCTCGACAAACTGGTGCTGACCGCGACTCGTCGCAATGGGCAAGCACTCGGGGACATGACTATCGGTCTGGGTGAAACTTTGACGCTAGATCCGGATACCACGGTCCGCCTCGCCGAGTTCATTCCTGATTATGTGGTACGCGATGGACAAATTTACGCTCGTTCCAGCGAACTGGAAAACCCAGCCGCCCACCTGATCGTGGAATCCAAGAAATCGGGCCAATCGGTAAACGTGTGGCTGCCGCCAATCACGGGCTTCGAACAGAACGAGTCTTCACCCTACATCTTCGAAGGTAAAGATTTACAGATGGCTTATTTCACTGGCCTGGAAGTTTCGCATGAGCCTGGCCAGTGGTCGGTCTGGGCGGGCGTGCTGGTCATGGGTCTTGGCTTGGCCGTGGTCTTCTATTTCGTCCACGTGCGGGTGTGGGCTGTGCCGGTGCGTAATGCGAATGGCCAACTGGCGCTCTGGATTGGCGGCGCCGCGAACAAGAACAAAGACGTATTTGAGCAGCGTTTTCGCAAGTTAGTGGAAGAAATCGAATCAGAACTCAAAGTTTCATCGAAGGCAGGCGCCCAGGCGCCTGTCGCTTCACTCGCCGGAAAATAAAGCGGCAATCGAGGATCCGTCTATGTCACGAATTGCAAGAGCCGAACAGCAGCCAGTGGCCACGGGCACAACCCTGGTCGTCATGGTGGGATTGGGAGTTGCCTTCCTTTTGTTCATGGCATTTCTAAATGTAGTCAAGAGCGGCAATCTGGTCAACGAATCCAACCTGCTCTACGCCGCACTGATCTTCTATTCAGGGGCCGGAATACTTTATCTTGGATTCGGAATCACTGGCACTCCTTCCTATATCCGCTTCGCTTCGCTGGCAACGTGGGCCGGATTGATCGCCAACACGGGTGCCGTGGCTCATCGCTGGTATGAAGCCGGACATCCGCCGTTCGCGAGCATTTACGAAATGTTACTCAGCTTCGTGTGGACGCTCGCCGTACTGACCCTGATCGCCGAGAAAAAGTTCAAGGTGAAAGTTATTGGGACTGTGACCATGCCCATCGCGATCGTCGGTGTTGTCCTGATGCAGTTGCTGCGAACCGAAGTTCATCCCCTGGTTCCGGCCCTGCAATCGACCTGGCTGCATGTCCATGTCACGCTCGCCATGCTGGCTTATGCGGCGTGTGCGCTTAGCTTCGCTCTGGCGATGATGTTCCTCATCCAGGACAAGATGAAGACTGAAACCTTTCTGGCCGCAACTAGCCTTTTTGGCATCGGGACGTATCTTGGCGTGCTGACTCGCTTCGAGAAATGGGGTGGGCTGAGCGTGATCGCCTGGAATCCAGAACAAAAATCAGAAGTGTTTCTGGCCAAGGGTGTGCGCTTGTTTGTCGTGATCCCCGATCTTGGCTGGCTGATGGTGATGGTGCTTGCGGCCGTCGCTGCGCCACTCGCTCTCTATCTGGCGTGGCGCAAGACCGGGAAAGAAAATCTTATTGACATCGCGAACCGCGCTGTCTTCGTGAGCATTCTGCTGCAAGTGCTAGCGCTTGTGTTCTTCCTGTTGCGGGCCCGTGATGGTCGCTACGGCTCACTCGATGCCGACGGTTTGTTCTCAACCAGTCTTGCAGCCAGCCCCTTCATCCTGTCAGGACTTGTGGGCGGCGTCTTTGTTTCACTGCTCTACCTCTTGTTATTGTGGCGGCGCGAAGACCTCGAGCGCATGTTGCCCAGCGCCGAGGAACTTGACCGCATTACCTACAAAACTATCGCGATCGCATTCCCCTTACTCACCCTGATGATCGCGGCGGGCGCCTACTGGGCGAATCGCACCTGGGGTTCTTACTGGAGTTGGGATCCGAAAGAGACGTGGGCTGCAATTACCTGGCTGGTGTATGCCGGATACTTGCACATGCGTGTTACTCGTGGCTGGCGTGGCCGGCGCGCTGCGTACTTCGCTATTCTGGGCTTTGCGGTCGTGATGTTCACCTTCTTTGGTGTGACTTACTTGCTGCCGGGATTGCATGCTTATGCTTAGCCGTACACATTTCGCACGGAAGTCGGGCCAGTTGCTGGGAGTGAGACACGACGCGACTGCGGTAGTTCGACCGCCTCCGGATCGGCTGATCGGCGGCAAGCCCTCACTGTCCGCTCGTTCGTCGCAGGTGGAGGATTTCCAATTGAGTTCCGTACGGGTTAACTGGCAGCTCAAGGCAATCTTGCCCGTAGGGTTCGTGCTGCTGGCGGGACTGCTGCTCTTCATTCTCGCCACCGTATCTCTGCGCGACCCGGAGCGCCACGCGGTGCTGATCGTCGCGGGCGCGGGAGCAGTCGCAATTTGTGCCGTGTTAATCGTCGTGCTTGCTTACGTGATTCAACGGCCCATGGTCGAACTGCAGGAGAAGATCGAGCAGGTGAGTGAAGGCAACCTCAACGTTGAGGTCAGCTTCGCCCACCGTAACGACGAAATCGGAGACCTTGGCCGCAACTTCAATCACATGATGCAGCAGCTGCGCGAAAGCCGCGAAGAGATTGAACGGCTGCATCGCACCCAGATGTCTCGCGCCGAGCACTTTGCGACGCTCGGTGAGCTGGCTACAGGCTTGGCCCACGAGATCCGCAACCCGCTTGCGGGAATCGCCGGAGTCATCGAAATCGTCGGTCGCGATCTGCCTGCAACCAGTCCAGCACGCGCAGTCGTGAAAGACGTTCGCCTCGAGATCACGCGCATCAGCCGCACCTTGACCGATCTCCTGGAAACCGCCCGGCCGCGCCGTCCGGAGGTTCGCCGTAGCAACCTCAATACGACTGTGGAGCATGCTGTGATGCTGGCTCGGCAGCAGGTGCTCTCAAGACCAATCAAGATCGAAATGCAGCAAGCGCCCGATCTGCCTGAAGTTGAGCATGACAGCGATCAGATTCACCAGGTCCTTCTGAATCTACTCCTCAACGCGGTGCAAGCCATGGAGAAGACGGGCACAGTGAACGTTGAAATCGGTTCGCGGGATGGCTACGCCAGCGTCGTGGTCAGCGATACTGGTCGAGGCATCTCTCCTCAGAACCTGCCCAACATTTTCCGTCCTTTCTACACTACCAAGGGGGATGGCACGGGTCTGGGCCTCTCGCTTGCCCATCGGATCGTCGAAGATCATCATGGCCGCATCGAAGTCAGCAGTGTCGTGGGGAAGGGAAGCACGTTTACTGTACTGCTTCCATTTCACATGCCAGTCGCTGAGATTGTAGCTTCCTAGATTGCTTCACAATCTCGCAATACCCGCTTGGCCCGGACGCCGCGTCCGGGCACTGTTTCAGCGAAGCGCGTGTAGCGCCGGCGTTTTGCCGGCTGTCGCGTAGCCATCTTGCCCTCGCAGGTGGAGGCAAGGACCCCTCCACGACAGCCGCCGGGACGGCGGCGCTACAAACCGCTCTCCAAAGCAAGCCCCTTCCATTTCGTAGTAAATTAAACACCGATGCCTGCTGAGAAAATCATGATCGTGGACGACGAGCGCCTGGTGCGCTGGTCGCTGCGCCAGAAGTGCGAGGAGTGGGGCTACCGCGTGATCGAAGCGGACTCCGGGGAACCTGCGCTCAAACTGGCGCAGCACGAATCGCCCGATCTCGTTCTGCTCGACGTGCGTATGCCGGATCTCACTGGAATCGAGGTCCTCGATCAACTCAAGAAAAGTGGCGACGCCCGCGCTGTCATTATGATCACCGCTGATCCACAACTTGATGATGTCAAAGCCGCGCTGAAGCTCGGCGCCTACGACTTCGTAGGCAAGCCGGTCGACTTCGACGAGCTCCATGTCACCATTAAGAATGCGCTCGAGGCTACGACCCTGCGCGCCGAAGTCCAGACCCTGCGTGGCGAGGTGCGGCGCGATGCTGGATATAACAGTGTGGTAAGCGCGTCGCCGAAGATGACGGAACTCATGAACTTTGTCCGCAAGGTTGCGTCCAGCGAAGCCACCACGATTCTGATTCAAGGCGAAAGCGGCACGGGCAAGGACCTGATCGCAAAAGCCATCCACTACGAAAGCTCGCGTCATGAAAAACCCTTTGTAGCCATCAACTGTTCGGCCATCCCCGAGACGCTGATGGAGGCCGAATTGTTTGGACACGAAAAGGGCGCGTTCACCGATGCCAAGCAGATGAAGAAAGGACTGTTCGAAGCCGCCGATGGGGGCACGCTGTTTCTCGACGAGATTGGCGAACTCTCTCCCCTGTTGCAAGCCAAATTGCTGCGCGTCCTCGAAGATCAGGTCATCCGCCGCGTGGGCGGCATCCGCGATATGCAGGTGGATGTGCGGGTGATCGCCGCCTCCAATCGCGATCTCGAAAAAGCGGTGCGCGATGGCCAGTTTCGGCAGGATCTCTATTATCGACTAGCCATTATTGCCATCTTCATCCCCCCGCTGCGCGATCGAAAAGAAGACATCCTTCCTTTGGTGGACTTCTTCATCGAGCGCTATAACCGCAGATTCAAGAAGTCGATACGCGGCATTACCGATGAAACTAGCCGTCTCATTGTCAGTCACAACTGGCCGGGAAACGTTCGCGAGCTGAAAAACACCATCGAGCGCGGCATGATCCTCGAAGACGAGCCGTTTCTGCGACCGGTGTACTTGCCATTTTCTGTGGGTGAATCGGGCGGCCGCACCGTCTTTGAACGAACTTCACCCGCCGACGGAGGGCAGACCTTGCCCAACGGCCGCTCTCTGCCGCGGCTTTATATACCGGAAGGCGGCACGTCACTGGAAGAAGTTGAGCACCACATGGTCGAGTTGGCCATGCGCCAAGCCAACGGTAACCAGACCCACGCGGCCAAGCTGCTCGACATCAGCCGCGACGCTCTGCGTTACAAGCTAAAAAAGTTCGGCCTGATCCGAGGAGACGAAGAAGGCTCGCAGACCAGCGTGGCCGAGGATCAATAAGAACCCGCGTGCGTCAGGCGGACACTCCTGTGCGCCCCCTTTGACTTTCCTTCCGAGCTAACGAAGTAGGCTGGCCGTCTCTGGTGACTTTACACATATCCAGGCTCAAGCTAGCATCTCGATTCCCCTAATTATCAGGGAGACCTGGCCACAATCCCAAACAAATCCTGTCACCTGCACAACGAGTGGCGCATCAGGAGCGAGCGGAGGCTTTCAATGACGCAGACGGAGCGAAGCACCGAGATTCAATCGAGCTTGCGACAGAAACGAGTTGTTGTTCTGGGGGGATCGTCGGGCATTGGGCTGGCTGTGGCTCAGCAGGTTGTTCAGCACGGCGCCGAGCTCGTCATTGCTTCAAGCAATGCGCAGCGCGTCCAGCAGGCGGTCGCGAGCCTTGGAGGAAACGCAGAAGGCCACGCGCTTGACCTTTCGGACGAGTACGCGGTTGAAACTTTCTTTCAGAAACTCGGACGTTTCGATCATCTTGTGTTTACGGCCGGCGATCCGTTGCAATTGAGCGAGCTGGCTACGGCGGATCTCAAAAAAGCGCGGGGTGCTTTTGAGTTGCGGTATTGGGCGGCGCTGGCCGCGGTTAAATATGGGAGCGCGCAGATCAAGGCAGGCGGGTCGATCACGCTCACCACCGGCATTGCCGGTCAGCGTCCCCGAAAGGGATGGGTTTTTGGCGCGAGCGTCTGTGGCACGGTCGATGCCTTGACGCGGGCGCTAGCGGTCGAACTCGCGCCAATCCGCGTGAACGCGGTTTCGCCAGGTGTAGTGCGGACGAACCTCTGGCAGAACATACCGGAACGAGAGCGGGAAGGAATGTACGAAAGCGTGGGCAAAACGTTGCTAGTGGGCCGCGTGGGTGAGGCATCCGAGATTGCTCGAGCTTATGTTTTCCTGATGCAGGAAGGATTCAGCACCGGCCAGATCGTCGTCGTAGATGGTGGAACGCTTCTGGTCTAGATTCTTGGCGGTCGCGCCGGAATCAGAATGATCACGCCACGCAACTTGTGCAACGATCCTGGGTTCGATTAGCCTGACTGCACCAACGAGCTTGTTCCGTTGGGCAGAAACACAGGAGGAATTGTGAAACAGAGAATACTGAGTTCCTTTGCCTTGATCGCAATGGTGGTGGCGTTGTCCTCTCCATCGCCAGCCTATGGTAATCACCCGCAAATCGAGGACGCGCTCCGCGCCCTAAAAGGCGCCAAAGACCACCTGCAACAAGCTGCTCACGACTTCGGCGGCCACCGCGTGGACGCGATCAAGGCAATTGATGAAGCCGATCGCCAGTTGCGGATTTGCATGCAGTATTGATCCGCGTTTCGCGGCTGCTGGAAGAGATCCGTCGCGAGGTTACAAGGGTGGCCCATCGCTGGCGTACTTCTTACGCAAGAATGAGGAGATCCGGGTTATTCCGCGCATGAAAAAGCAGGGCGGGTGTAACTTGCCCGCCCTGCACTGTTTTCCTCCTGCTTCGTTTAAAAGAATCCCAATGCTTTCGGGCTGTAACTTACCAACAGGTTCTTGGTCTGCTGATAGTGATCGAGGATCATCTTGTGAGTCTCGCGGCCAAAGCCCGACTGTTTGTATCCGCCGAATGCGGCATGCGCCGGATACAGGTGATAGCAGTTGGTCCAAACGCGTCCGGCTTTGATTTCGCGGCCTACACGGTACGTGTTGGTTGCATTGCGCGACCAAACGCCTGCTCCCAGACCATAGACTGTATCGTTGCCGATCGCAATCGCGTCTTCGAGGTCCTTGAACTTGGTCACGGACAGCACGGGACCAAATATTTCTTCCTGGAAGATGCGCATCTTGTTGTGACCAACGAAGACGGTCGGTTTGACGTAGTAGCCGTTTTCGAGATCGTCGCCGAGATGAGCTTGCTCGCCGCCGATGGCGCAGCGTGCTCCCTCACCCTTGCCAATTTTGATGTATTCCAAAATCTTCTCGAGTTGATCACGGGAAGCCTGCGCTCCCATCATCGTGTTGGGATCAAGAGGATTGCCAACCTTGATCTTGCCTACGCGAGCAACCGCGCGTTCCAGGAACTTATCGAAGATGGACTCCTGAATCAGAGCGCGGGACGGGCAAGTGCACACTTCGCCTTTGTTGAAGGCGAACAGCGCAAAGCCTTCGAGCGCCTTGTCGAAATATTCATCGTCGGCGTCCATTACATCCGCGAAGAAGATGTTGGGAGACTTGCCACCCAACTCCAGAGTTTGCGGAATGATGGGTTCAGACGCGTACTGCATGATCAAACGGCCAGTGGTGGTTTCACCGGTGAATCCGATTTTGGCAATGCGAGGATTGCTGGCCAGGGCTTTTCCAATCTCGCCCCCAGGGCCAGTGACTACGTTCAAGACGCCGGGTGGTAACAAGTCCCCGATCAGTCCCATCAGCACGAGCAGGCTGAGAGGGGTGTTGGACGCGGGTTTGATGACGACGCAATTTCCCGCAACGATTGCAGGCGCCAGTTTCCAGGCCGCCATCAACAGCGGAAAGTTCCAGGGAATGATTTGACCTACGACACCAAGAGGCTCCTTGAAGTGATAAGCGATGGTGTCGTTGTCGATCTCGCCCACTGTGCCTTCTTCGGCGCGGATGCAGCCGGCGAAATAGCGGAAGTGATCGATGGAGAGCGGAACGTCGGCGGCCCGAGTCTCACGAATCGGTTTGCCGTTGTCCAGAGTTTCCGCGAAGGCCAGAAGCTCCAGATTTTCTTCCATCTTGTCTGCGATCTTCAGCAGGATGGATGAGCGAATAGCGGGTGCAGTGCGGCCCCAAAGATCCTTGACTGCGTGGGCTGCATCGAGAGCTTTCTCGACATCTTCGGCCGATGAACGGGCGATCTCACAAATCGGCTCTCCGTTGATCGGGCTGTAATCGGTAAAATACTTTCCCTTCACTGGTGCTAGCCATCGGCCGCCGATGAAGTTTTCATATTTGGATTTCACGCCGCCCTTACGAAGCGTGTCGACTGCTTGCTGGACGGATGTTTGTTTTACGAGGTCAGCAACTGCCATAACGATATCTCCTTTTTGCAATGGTTAAGACACCATGAGTCCCGAACTCGACGATATCGTTTGCCGCTATGGGAGTCGGTGAGCGGCGTCACACGTCTATGTGACTTCAGGCGCTTGCGATTGGCAGAAGGCGAACGAGGTAGAGAACGGATCGTTACGGCTTGGGCCCGAGGCTTGGCAGCCGCAAGCTAAAACAGCGCGGAGGCGGGCAACGTGACTCGTGTCGTGCGACGAGCCCCGCAACCTGCCTCCTGCCTAATATCCGCAGCGTCATATCAACCCATATAAGAGCTCACGCAATCGCGTGAGTTTTATATGCGCTGGCGCCGGTCGATTTCTTGGCACCCGAGGCCGCAGCGATATCCAGAACGATCCGACCGTTGACCTTCCCCTTCTTGAGCCGGTCAAAGATATCGTTGATCGACCCCAGCGGTTGCTCCTCGATAGTCGCCTTCACCTTGCCTTCGGCGGCAAACTGCAGAGCTTCTTCGAGGTCCTTGCGTGTGCCCACAATCGAGCCGCGCACGGTTTGCCCGTTCAGCACCAGATCGAAAATGGAAACCGGGAATTCGCCCGGGGGCAGACCGTTCAGAACGCAGGTTCCGCCGCGGCGCAACGTCCCGATCGCCTGCTTGAAGGCGGGAAGAGATACGGCTGTTACCAACGCACCGTGAGCCCCTCCGATTTTCTTCTGGATGACCGCGACTACATCTTCTTGCTTCGCGTCCACGGTCAAATCGGCGCCCAGCTTCCGGGCCAATGCCAGTTTCTCTGGTCCGATGTCAATGGCCGCGACGTGCAGGCCCATGGCCTTCGCATACTGAACCGCGACATGGCCGAGGCCGCCCACGCCTGAGATCACGACCCACTCGCCGGGCCGCGCTTGGGTTTGTTTCAAACCTTTGTAGGTAGTGACGCCGGCGCAAAGAATCGGCGCGGCATCAATGAAGGATAGTTTATCCGGAATGCGGCCGAGGTAGTCTGCCTGCCCCAATGCAAACTCCGCGAAGCTGCCATTTACTGTATAGCCTGACATATTCTGCTCTGGGCACAGGGTTTCCCAGCCGGTGAGGCAGTATTCACAGTGGCCGCAGGCGCTATGCAGCCATGCGATTCCAACGCGATCGCCTTCCTTCAAATGGGTGACGCCCGGGCCTAGCTTAGCTGCGAAGCCCGCGCCTTCGTGTCCGGGAATAAACGGTAAAGTGGGTTTGATCGGCCAATCACCATCGGCTGCGTGCACGTCGGTGTGGCATACTCCGCTCGCGACCACCTCGACCAGTACTTGCCCTGGTCCTGGATCTGGAATCGGAACTTCTCGTACTTTCAACGGTTCGCCGAACTTATCAACAAAAGCCGCTTTCATTGTTTTTGCCATAGTATGTCTCCTTGGAGTCCACAGTTTTATTGGACTGCTTGTAGTCCAGCGGGCTCCGAATCAATTTGGGTATTTCGATTGTTTGTGCAGCGGAACGGAAAGAAGACCTCCGCTGAACATCCAGACGCTATAATCGGCAACTTCGGCATAGCTGTATGTGACGCAGCACACACACCTCTGTGCGCCACAACACGCACGGATCTCTTGTGTGTGCTCGACTTCAGGGAGCTAAATGAGGGCGGAACACCGAAGGGATTTAAAGTGGGAAGAAAAGTCAGGCCAGCCCGTGTGTTTAGGGTACAAGCGACGATGTTACCGATGGAACTACATCGTTGCCGCCGATGCGCGTGGCCCAGACGGCGCCGCTTGAGCATCGCTCGTTGACTCGGGGACAGGCTGTTTTCCACACAGTCCCACCGCTTCGGATATCCGCTGGCTTTCCTGCTCCTTCATGGCCTGCCAGCTGCAAAGTGCCGCTCGCTCTTGCGCTACTAGATCCAGGTTGTGCTTGATGCGGTTGGCGTAGTGCGATGTGACACGCTCCATTTCCGCCTGAATCTGGGCATTTTCCCGCACATTGCGCGCTTCGAATTCGTCAAACTGTTTCTGCTGACCCGCTTCATAAGCACCAAGGGCATGTTGGCGCCGCGCCGCGTCCTGAAGCACCTCGTCCACCGTAGATTCAGCGGCATCGAGGGCCATGAGCACGGATGCGCGCTTGACGTCTTTTGACAGGTCGCGAATGTGTTTGCTGGCGAGCATCTCAATGATCTTGTTGATGCCGTACCGGGAGCGCGCGCCTAGGATCCCAGATGCATGGTAAATGTCGTCGCAGGACAGGAGATCGCTTTTTAAATCACTAGAGTCTTCAGGTGCCTTGGCGCTTAACTTATTCACTGGAACCTCCGTGGGTGTGGGGTCGTCCGCTACAACGGTGTCGTCCGGTTGCTGACGCCAGAATTTTGGAAAAAGGCTCTTTGATGGCATAACTTTCCTTTCACGACGAGGTGACGAGCCCTGGGTTTGAGATTCAAGGCGTCGAACCGGCTCGGACCCGGAAGACTTCTTATCATCCTTCTTATCATCGGCATGACTTGGGAGGCAGCTTCTGTCGCCAAGCTGCTCAGGCTTCGCAGCTGGAACGACTGCCGCAGACGCCGCGGGCTCGGGCGGGGAACTCGATACAGGAGTCTTATCCTGGTTGGCTTCTTGTTTTGACGGGCGCTTTCGGAGGTTCGTAGGCGAAAGGGAAGGAATCTCGGAAATAGGAGCATCGGGTGCCGGTCTCGCTTGGACAGGACTGTCTCGATCAGCATCCTGCTGAATCCCCAAAAGATATGTTCTGCCATCCCAACGACAGTAGCTGGCGACGCCAGAAAATAGCTCCTTCTGCCACTTGACTTTCAGTGTGGACCCGACCGGAATCGGTGTAGTGAGCCGAAGACATGTCCCCGATGGAACCCTGGACTCCATCCTTGCCGGAGCATGGTGAGCAGTGCCATTTTGATCTTGCCACCACAGTTCGGCGGACGCCAGTGTGGCCGCCTGCTCGAAGCTATTTCCGTTTTGCGAGCCGCCGCTTTGGGTATGGCCAGCGGCTGCATCACGCTGAATTCCCATAAGAAATGCCACTCCATCGCTCCGGCAGTTCCGAGCCACGCCGGAAAATATTTCCCTCTGCCATCTAATCGTGAGTTTGGCTCCAACCGCGATCGGGGTATTGATTCGAATGCAGACCCCGGAGGGAGACGTGTCCTCGATTCTGGCCGGAGCAAGATGCGATGCTCCGGCTTGATCTTCCCAGCAAACCTCAGCGACCGCCATCATGTGCATTCTTGATTCGCTGGCCTGGACAGACTGGTTCACGACCTCTTTTATATCGGCACAAAGAGTCACAGAACTTAGTACCGAGGGGGCTAGCACTTGTGATTGGCCCTGCCAGGGAGGAAAAGCTAAAACTGAAGAGTCCAGGGCAGAAAGAAGCAGAATTGTGGGGCACAGTGGACGAGTCCAATGACTGCCTGGTCTAGGTAGTCAGCCCTTAGCCTGTTCCCGGCCCTGGTTAGGATCTGGTGCCGGCAAGCGCCGATTCGGGCGTTTGCAGATGGAACAACCGCTGCAATGCAGTGGTCATTTGTTCCTGCTCCACCTTCTCTGGAAGTTCCTTGAGTTCACGGGCCAGGGACCCTGCGATCTTCTGCGTCATCCGGGACATAACTGCGGTTAACATTTCGTCCTGGTCCTGGGAGAACGGTCCGTTCTCTTGTCGAAAGGAATCCAGTTCTTGCCGGCAAATCTCGTCCAGCCGCAGGCGCAGCGCCACGATAGTCGGCACGACTCGCTCCGCCATCAGCTTGCGGCGGAAGCCTTGCGCTTCGGACTGGA
The DNA here is from genome assembly GCA_963722725.1 of uncultured Acidobacteriota bacterium. Taxonomy (GTDB): domain Bacteria; phylum Acidobacteriota; class Terriglobia; order Terriglobales; family Acidobacteriaceae; genus JABDBE01. The sequence goes on along the minus strand of CAVROB010000013.1, from coordinate 1,847,537 downwards.
GAATCTTCTGTGCAGCGGCGGCAGCAGCCTCGCGCTCGCCCGCGTTGTGATCGACCACGTTTTCGAGGTCGTCAAGGTCATAGAGGAAGACGCCTTTGACGTCGCGTACACCGCCGTCAATGTCGCGGGGCATTGCGATATCCACGATTACGAGGGGCCGGTCCGTGCGGTCCTGAATCATGATCTCGGCCTCCTCGCGGCTGAGAATCGTGTGCGGGCAGGAAGTCGAGCTGATGATGATGTCGGCGTCTGCCATGTGCTGCCAGCGGTCTTCAAACGGGATCGCGCGGCCATCGAGTTTCGCGGCTAATTCCGCCGCATGCTCAAGCGTGCGGTTGATCACACGGACGGAGCTGGCGCCGTGATTGAGCAACCCACGGGCGGAGAGTTCGCTCATCTTCCCGGCGCCCAGCAGGAGCACTTTCTTGTTTTCGAGTGTGCCGAAGATCTGGCGAGCGAGTTCTACGGCAGCGTAAGGAATCGAAACCGCCGCGTTGCCAATCCCGGTCTCAGTGCGCACGCGCTTCGAGACCGTGAGTGCCTTCTGCAATACGGCATCGAGAAAGCGGCCGGTTGCGCCCACCTTCTGCGCCTGCTGCCAAGCCTGTTTCACTTGGGAAACGACTTGCGGCTCGCCGACCACCATGGAGTCAAGGCTGGATGCGACCCGGAAAATATGGAGGAGCGCAGCTTCATCCAGCAGGCGGTAAAAGTGCTTCCACTCGCACAGCTTGAGACCATATTCGGCGGCCAGCAGACGCATTACTGAGTTGGCTGCCAGAGTGACATCGTTGGTCCACAGCCAGAATTCCGTGCGATTGCATGTCGCCATAACGATGACTTCATCGATACCTTCCGCTCTCGACAGCTGCACCAAGGCTTCGTAGCGCCGGTTTTCAGCGATCCAGAAACGTTCCCTCACCGCCACCGGGGCGGTGCGGTAGTTCAGGCCGACGACCATGAGAGTGGGTTCCAAGGCTTTATCTCCTGCCGATCACTCCTCAAGAAATGCATCCGTTGTGCCAAAGAGATACTTTGCCTCCAAACGAATAATGCCATTTGCTTTCAATTGCTTAGCCTGGTTCTGGTGGGCGAGGGAAGTTGAATTCCTGGGGTTTGGTTGTGGCATATGACGCTGGGCCGCGTCTTTTAGCCCCTGAGGCGTTTCTCAACAGGGATACAAAGGCGAGAAAATCACCCTATTGCTCGGGTCAAGGCTGGAAGCGTGAATCGTTATCGCGTTTGTTTTCTTCGTACCTGGGATGGCCACTGTGTTCAGTGGATGGCTTCCGCAAGCACGATGTCTTTCTCTTTCGAATCTTTCTCTTTCAAACTGGTCGTATGTGGCTGGTAAACGCAGAATGGCTCTTCATCGAGATAGTTGCCGGTGGCGGCGTAGGCACGCGCGCGGCATCCCATGCAGATATTGCGAAACTCGCAGCAGCCGCACTTGCCTTTCAGGTTATTAGTGTCGCGCAGTTGATTGAACACCACCGAGTTCTGCCCAGATATCGGCGAACGATTGCTTTTTCAGATCTCCGGCAAGTGCCGGTAGATATCCACAGGGATAGACTTCGCCTTGATGAGAGATGAAACACACTGCGGTTCCGGCCAGGCATCCTTTGGTCATGGCGTTCATGTCGGAAGGGTGAGTGCCAGGATGTCCTACTGCGTGTCCGATACCATGAGGTTTCAGTTCGATGCCGGTCGATCCCGGCATTGCCATCTCAGTGGGGCCAATATGTGCCGAAGACGCCGCAGTTTCGAGCGTTGGATGCGCAGCCTGGGCGGCCGCCTCGGAACGGCGTTCTGCAACGCGTCGTTGGCGCACCACGCGGAAGTAATGGGGCGCGCAGGTTGCCTTTAGCTCGATGCCACCTTCCAGCGAGCGATCATAGAACCAGTTCAGCATTTTCTCGTACTCTTCCGGTGGAACCATCTGTTCGGCGGCAATATCGACGCCGCAACCTACCGGCACCAACAGGAAAGTGTGCAGAGCGTCCGCCCCCAGCGACTTCGCCAGTTCAAGCACCTGCGGGAGTTGGTGGGCATTGTGGCGGGCAATGGTGGTGTTGATTTGCACCGACATGCCGAGATTCTTCAGATTTCGGAAGCCGGCGATGGCGGCATCGAATGCGCCCGGAATGCCGCGGAAACTATCATGTGTCAGGGCGTCAGCGCCGTCGAGGCTGATGGCGACACGGCGCACGCCGCTATCGACGATCATTCGCGCGACGTGTTTCGTGACCAGCGTGCCATTAGTAGCCAAGGCCACGCGCAGGCCTTTATCCGTGCCATAGCGCGCCAACTGGAAAATATCCGAACGAAAGAGTGGCTCACCACCGCTCAGCACCAGAATGGGTGTGGATACGGTCGCAATCTCATCGATGATATCGCACGCAGCTTGGGTGGAAAGATCGGAGGGAGAACTCAGCTCCGTCGCGCTGGCCCGGCAATGGATGCAGCGGAGATTACAGCCTTTCGTCAATTCCCAGAAAACCAAGCGCGGTTTGTTTAGACTCGCCTGATTTGCATGCCCGTTGCCATTTGCCGAAGCCATATGCAGCCTCCCTATGTAATTGAACCTGAGGTTCTGAACGCTCACCCACGGCGCAAAGATAAAACAAACGGAAGCCCCTAGCGGTGATAGTCATCACCCGGAATTGTGATCTCCGTCACTAGGCGTTAAGTCCTTTGGTTGGCGGCGTACACTGGTCTCGAATGCCCTCGTCCCGGGAGCCGAGCGAAGGCCCGGCAGGAGTTTCCGTCGGGAAGAGGTTTCAGATGCCAAGCTTCTGTTTTTCAGCGAACTGAGGCCGTTCGCTCGATGACTAACGAAGCTTAGAGCCGAGCTTTACCCGGCTGCCCGGACGAGGCATCCGCCTACGCGGGCGGATCGGCTAATTGTGATTAGCGATATCGCGCAGCGCTGCCGTATTGCGAAGCAGCAGAGTCGAGCCTTTCGATTGCACGATCTGCCGCCTCTTCATTTCGGCAAAAAGCCGGGTAACCGTCTCTCGCGAAGTCCCGATCATCTGCGCGATCTCCTCGTGCGTGAGTCTAAGTTTCAACCGAGGCTCCGATTTGGCGGATTCCCCGTTCCTGGAGCTCCATTCCAGAAGCAAGTTCGCCAATTTCTCAGCGGCCGAGTGCGACAAACCTAGCGAGCGCACCTCCTGACAAGCATTGTGATACTTCTCGCTTAGCTGCTCGGCCACTTTGAAGCAGGCCTCCACATCGTCCTTCAGAAATCGAAGGAAATCGTCGCGCTTAACGAAATTGACCTGACACGGATCAATCGTTTCCGCCGTTACTTCGTAGGGTTTGCCGGAGATGGTCGCGCTCAATCCCAGTACTTCGCCGGGTTCGGCTAGTTTCACAATCATCGTTCTGCCGTTGGGCGAGTTAATGGAGAGCTTCACACTTCCTTTGCAGAGGACAAAAATGCCACGGGGCATCTGCCCTTCCACAAACAATACAGCGCCTTGTGGATACGCGGTTGCGTACTTTATGCCTTCAAAGGTCTGCAGCGCAGTAGCGGGCAGATCGCAGAAGATGCGATCGGCACGGAGCTTGCATGTGATACAGCTTTCTACAATTTCCATTCCGTATGGTGAGAGCATGAACTAGCCTCCTGTGACTCCGTTTTATGACGCTCTCGGGCCAAGTTCGTTTGGCTGGGTCGCCTGTCGCGTCTTCCACAACCAGTTGAGCTGGTACCGTCTGCCGTCAGTGTGCTGCCGCATGCAGCGCAACGCTGTGCTGCAAGGCACGTTCTCGTGTGATCGGCATCACACAAGCGTTGCGCTGTGACGGAGATCACAACCGGCTGTGACGTGTCTTGCTGCGTCCTCGCTCCCACATCGTTCATGCTTATGTAGTCAAAGTGGGAAGAAGAACCTACAACTAATTTGCATGTAAAGGCGAGCGATGACTATGAAGCGCAAGTTTAAGACCATGGATGCTAACGAGGCGGTCGCCTACGTCGCCTACCGGGTTAACGAAGTGATCGCCATCTATCCGATCACTCCTTCCTCGAACATGGGCGAATGGGCTGATGAGTGGTCCTCGCAGGGAGTCCAGAACATCTGGGGGACCGTCCCTCATGTCATGGAGATGCAGAGCGAAGGCGGCGCTGTCGGCGCCGTCCACGGCGCGCTACAGACCGGTTCGCTGGCTACCACATTCACCGCTTCCCAGGGCCTCCTGCTCATGATCCCGAACATGAATAAGATTGCGGGAGAGCTTACGCCCACGGCGTTCCATGTGTCGGCGCGTACATTGGCTACCCACGCGCTGTCGATCTTCGGTGACCACTCGGATGTCATGTCTTGCCGTGCTACCGGATTTGCAATGCTTTCCTCGAACTCCGTGCAAGAGGCCATGGATATGGCACTGATCGCCCACGCCGCGGCGCTCGAGTCTCGTATCCCTTTCTTGCATTTCTTCGACGGCTTCCGTACCTCGCATGAAGTGAACAAGATCGAAATGCTCAATGAAGACGATATGCGCGCGCTCATTAATATGGATCGAATCATTGAGCATCGCCAGCGGGCGCTTTCGCCCGATCATCCCGTTTTGCGCGGCACGGCGCAGAATCCCGACGTGTTCTTCCAAATGCGCGAGCGGGCCAACTCTTACTACGACGCTTGCCCGGAGATCGTCCAGTCGGTGATGAACAAGTTCGCCGAGACCGTGGGCCGTTCCTACCATCTGGTTGACTATATTGGTGCACCAGACGCCGATCGCGTGATCGTGATGATGGGCTCGGGAGCCGAAGTCGCTCACGAAGCCGTCGAGCATCTCAACGCACAAGGCGAAAAGCTGGGGCTGTTGAAGGTGCATTTGTACCGTCCCTTCCCGGTGCAGGCGTTTCTCGAAGCGTTGCCTGCAAGCGTGCGCAAGGTCGCCGTACTCGATCGAACCAAGGAATCGGGAACCATTGGCGAACCGCTTTATCTCGACGTTGTGAACGCGCTTCACGAAGGAGTGAAACGGGGTTACAGCCCTCGAGCGACTCAGCCGATCGTTGTCGGCGGACGCTACGGACTCTCCTCGAAAGAATTCACGCCGGCAATGGTGAAGGCGGCCTACGACAATCTAAAAGGGGATCAGCCCGCCGGCCAAATAAAAGATCATTTCACCATTGGCATTAACGACGACGTTAGCCACACCAGTTTGTCCTACAACCCAGAGTTCTCCACCGAGCCTGACGACGTAGTTCGGGCAATGTTTTACGGCCTGGGCGCGGATGGCACGGTGGGGGCGAACAAGAATTCGATAAAGATTATCGGCGAGAATACCGACAATTACGCGCAAGGCTACTTTGTTTACGACTCGAAGAAGTCAGGTGCGGCAACGATTTCGCACCTGCGCTTTGGACCGCAGCCCATTCGATCCAGCTATCTGGTTTCAAGAGCCAACTTCGTGGCTTGCCATCAATGGATATTTCTAGAGCGCTACGACATGCTCAGCGCCCTTGTTCCCGGTGGCACATTCCTGCTCAACAGCCCGTTCAGTAAGGATGAAGTTTGGGACCATCTACCGCGTCCGGTTCAGGAGCAAATTATTGCCAAGCGGGCGAAGTTTTACGTGATCGACGCCTATCAGGTCGCGCGCGACACCGGCATGGGCAGCCGGATGAATACGATTTTGCAGGTATGCTTCTTCGCGATTTCGAAGGTGCTGCCGGCGGAAGAAGCCATCGAGGCGATTCGCAAATCGATTCGCTACACCTACGGCAAGAAGGGAGAAGAGATCGTCCAGAAGAACATGGAAGCCGTGGACGAAACGCTGGCCCACTTGTTTGAAGTGAAAGTCCCTGCCGAACTCAGCAGCATGATCGAAATGCCGCCACCGTTTTCTCCTACAGCCCCGGAATTCGAGCGCAACGTGCTGGGCGTGATTTACGCGGGACAAGGCGACGAGTTACCGGTCAGTGCGTTTCCGGTCGACGGAACCTTCCCCACTGGGACCGCGAAATGGGAGAAGCGTAATCTGGCGCTCGAGATTCCCACATGGGATTCGAAGATTTGCATTCAATGCGGAAAGTGCGCCATGGTCTGCCCGCACTCGGTCATCCGAATCAAGGTTTACGATTCGAAAGAATTGCAAGGCGCTCCCGCAACTTTCAAGTCTACCGAGACTCGCGACAAGGAATGGCAAGGCCTGAAGTACACGATTCAAGTGGCCCCCGAAGACTGCACGGGATGCGGTATCTGCGTCGAAGTTTGTCCGGTCAAGAACAAGGCCGAGACGCGGCTCAAGGCGATTAATATGGTGCCGCAGCCTCCGCTGCGGGTGCCGGAGCGCGCCAACTGGGACTTCTTTCTCAAGATCCCGGAGATGGATCGCCGCAACATTAAGCTCACCAACATTCGGCAACAGCAAGTTCAGGAGCCACTGTTTGAATTCTCCGGCGCCTGCGCCGGTTGCGGCGAGACTCCATATCTCAAGCTAATGTCGCAATTGTTTGGCGACCGGGCCATCATTGCCAACGCCACCGGATGCTCATCGATTTACGGTGGTAACTTGCCCACGACGCCCTGGACGAAAAATGCGGCCGGCCGCGGGCCTGCCTGGTCAAACTCTCTTTTCGAGGACAACGCAGAGTTCGGTCTCGGCTTCCGGCTCTCGATCGACAAGCAGACCGAGTTTGCGCAAGAACTAGTTAAACGCTTAGCGGGAACGATCGGGGAAGAACTTGCGGCCGCGATTCTCTCCGCTGCGCAGAAGGACGAATCCGACATCTACGAACAGCGACAGCGCGTGGACCTGCTGAAAGAAAAACTGCACGGCGCGGATTCCGGTTCAAATGTCAACGATGCCAAGCAACTGCTGGCCGTCGCCGACCTGCTCGTGAAAAAAAGCATTTGGATTGTCGGCGGAGACGGCTGGGCCTATGACATCGGCTACGGCGGCCTCGATCACGTGTTGGCCAGCGGACGCAACGTCAACGTGCTCGTGCTCGATACCGAGGTCTACTCCAACACTGGAGGTCAGGCGTCCAAATCCACACCGCGCGCGGCCGTAGCGAAATTCGCTGCCGGTGGAAAACCCGGTCCTAAGAAAGATCTTGGCCTCATCGCCATGAGCTACGGCAACATTTATGTCGCCAGCGTGGCCATGGGCGCGAAGGATGAGCACACGCTAAAGGCGTTTCTCGAAGCTGAAGCTTACAACGGACCCAGCCTCATCATCGCGTATTCGCACTGCATCGCGCACGGCATCAACATGACCACCGCGATGTCGAATCAGAAAGCGGCAGTCGATTCTGGACAGTGGCTGCTCTATCGTTACAACCCGGAGCGGACCGCTCAGGGAGAGAATCCGCTGATCCTCGATTCTCGAACGCCAACCCGCAAGGTCGAAGATTACCTGCAGATGGAGACGCGCTTCAAGATGCTTACGAAGAGTAACCCGGATGAGGCCAAGCTTCTTTGGCATGAAGCGCAGCATGACGCCGAGACCCGCTTTCACTTATATGAATATCTGGCGCAGCGGAAGAACGGCTCGGAACCGGCCAAAACGCCGCAGCAGGCGGAGATGCAGCGAGCTGCAGCAGCACAGAAAACATAAAACATGGGCAGAGACGTTGCGCACAACGTCTCCCGCGCCTTAGGAGAAATTATGATCGACCTCAGCACGACTTACTTGGGTTTGCGGCTTCGCACGCCTCTGGTCGCGTCAGCATCGCCGTTATCGCAGGAAATCGACGGCATCCGCCACCTCGAAGATGCAGGCGCATCCGCCGTGGTGCTGTATTCATTATTCGAAGAACAATTGCGGCAAGAGAGCTTCGAGCTCGAACACCACATGGCTAGCGGCACCGACAGTTTTGCCGAGGCCGCTTCGTTTTTTCCACAACCCGCTGAATTCCACCTGGGACCCGAGGGATATCTGAACCACATTCGTAAAGCCAAGGATGCGGTGAAGATTCCAATCATCGCCAGCCTCAACGGCTCGACCCTGGGCGGTTGGGCCCAGTATGCCCGGCAGATCGAGCAAGCCGGAGCCGACGCCATCGAGTGCAATATCTACTTCATTCCAACAGACCCGGACATCTCTTCATCCGACGTCGAGAAGACCTATCTAGATATTCTCCGGGAAGTAAAGATTTCAGTTCACATTCCCGTAGCGGTCAAGCTCAGCCCATTCTTCAGCAACATGGCCAATATGGCAAAGCGGCTGGACGAAGCGGGAGCGAACGCGCTGGTACTGTTCAATCGCTTCTATCAGCCCGACATCAACCTCGACGAATTGGAAATCCAGCCGAACGTTTTGCTCAGCACTCCTCAAGCGTTGCGGCTTCCATTAACTTGGATCGGCATCCTTCATGGTCGCATCCGAGCCAACCTGGCCGCGACTAGTGGAGTGCATGGTCCGGAGGACGTCGTGAAACTGCTGATGGTCGGTGCCGACGTCACAATGCTCTGCTCCACACTATTACGGAACGGCATCAACCATCTTCGAACTGTCGAGCTGGGCTTGCGGGAATGGATGGAGAGGCGCGAATACGATTCGGTCCAGCAAATGAAAGGCAGCATGAGTCAGCTGCGCTGTTCCAATCCATCCGCCTTTGAGCGCGCCCAGTACATGAAAGCGGTAAAAAGTATTCAGCATGTAATGGTCACGGGCCGCGAAGCCTGGAGAATTCTTAACGCGGACTAAAAGTCGCTTTGTGGGAACAACCGATGAGACAAGCCCGCGTGGCGGGAATTACAGATCTGAGTGAGCGAGGTCACATTATATTCGAGGGCAAACGAGCATAGTTGTAATTGTGAGTGGAATCTGGGCACTTGGTGCTGGACCACGCCGAAGCATGACGAAAATCAGCTCAAAAAGATTCAGGCCATGAAAAGCCAGTCGTCAAAATCAGGCCACGGAAATCCGTGACCAAGACACAAGTGAGGACAATATGCCGGTTACCAAGCAGCAAGCACTCGAGTACCACTCGGGCGCGCGGCCGGGAAAGATTGAAGTTACCCCTACCAAGCCTTGCCGCACTCAACACGATCTAAGCCTGGCCTACACTCCCGGGGTCGCGATCCCGTGCATGGAAATCCATGGCAACCCTCACGATGCCTTCAAATACACGGGCCGCGGCAACTTGGTCGCGGTCGTGACCAATGGGACCGCTGTCCTTGGTTTGGGTGACATCGGCGCACTCGCTGCCAAGCCGGTCATGGAAGGGAAGGCCGTCCTGTTCAAACGCTTCGCCGGCGTGAACGTGTTTGACATTGAAGTCAACAGCCACGATCCCGACGAAGTCATCAAAGTTTGCCAGTTGCTCGAACCAACGTTCGGCGGCATTAACCTCGAAGACATCAAGGCCCCAGAATGTTTCTACATCGAAGAGACCTTGAAGAAGACCATGAAGATTCCGGTCTTCCACGACGACCAACACGGCACCGCCATTATTTCCGGGGCTGCCTTATTGAACGCGCTGGAAGTTGTACGCAAGGACATCGGCAAGATTCGTCTGGTCATCAACGGTGCCGGCGCCTCGGCCGTAGCGACTGCTGAGCACTATGTTCGGCTGGGCATGAAGCGCGAGAACATCACTCTGTGCGACACCAAGGGAGTGGTTTACAAGGGCCGCACCGCAGGGATGAATCCTTACAAAGATCGCTTCGCGCAAGATACCAAGCTGCGTACGCTGGCGGACGCAATGGTCGACGCTGACATGTTCCTCGGACTTTCCGTCGGTGGCGTGGTCACCCAAAATATGGTGCGCTCGATGGCTGCCCGTCCCATTGTCATTGCCATGGCGAATCCCGATCCGGAAATCACTTATGAGGACGCCAAAGCTTGCCGCGCCGACGTCATCATGTGTACCGGGCGTTCCGACTATCCCAACATGGTGAACAATGTGCTCGGCTTCCCCTTCATCTTTCGTGGCGCTCTGGATGTGCATGCCACGGAGATTAACGAAGAGATGAAGCTTGCGGCGACGCGCGCCTTGGCAAACCTGGCCAAGGAAGATGTGCCGGATTCCGTATGTCGTGCTTATGGAGTGTCACGCCTCGAGTTCGGTGCCGACTACCTGATCCCGAAACCTTTCGATCCACGCGTGCTGGTGTGGGAGTCTTCGGCCGTGGCTCAAGCGGCGATGGAAACCGGAGTGGCTCTGGAGCCGGTCGAGATTGACGAATATCGCGAACAACTGGAGCGTCGACTGGGCAAAGCCCACGAAATCTCGCGCATGATGATTCTCAAGGCTCAGGCTAAACCCAGGCACGTGGTTTTTCCCGAAGGCGATAACGAGAAAATCCTGCGCGCGTCGCATTCGATTCTGGAAGAAAAGATCGCCACGCCCATCCTCATCGGCAACCCTGGAACCATTCACGCCAAAGAAGTCCAACTCGGCTTGGATCTGAAAGACGCGCAAATCGTGGATCCCGCCACATCGCCTTTTCGCGAAAGTTACATCCAGGAACTCTTCCGGTTGCGGCAGCGGCGTGGTGTCACGCTCAGCGAAGCGCGAACGCTCATCGATGACCGCAACATTTTTGCGTCGATGATGGTTCACATGGGCGATGCCGATGCCCTGGTCTCGGGCGTGACCCAGCACTTTCCCGACACGATTCGTCCGGCGCTGCAGATTATTCGCATGCGTGAAGGCTTGCACAAGGTCGCGGGATGTTATCCCCTGATCACGCGCGAGGGGCAACTGTTGTTCCTGGCAGACACTAGCGTCAACATCGATCCCACTGCGGAAGACCTGGTGGAAATCGCCTTGTGTGCCGCGCAGGAAGCTCGACGCTTTGACGTCGTCCCGCGAGTTGCCATGCTTTCGTTCTCCAGTTTTGGCAGCACCAAGCACCCGTTCTGCGACAAGGTCCGCAAAGCCGTAGACCTGCTGCACAAAGCTGACCCAACGCTGATCGTAGATGGAGAGATCATGGCTGATGTCGCCGTGTCTCCCGAAAAACTGGAGCAGACCTATCCGTTCAGTTCGCTGAAGGGCGGCGCCAATGTACTTGTGTTCCCCGATCTCGCCTCCGCCAACATTACCTACAAGCTGCTAACCACGGTCGGTGGTGCCGAAATCCTTGGTCCCATCCTCATGGGTATGGCTCGGCCGGTGCATTTACTCGCCCGCGGCGCCGAAGTGGAAGAAATCGTGAATGTCGTCGCCATCGCGGTAGTGGACGCGCGCGAGTCCGAGCCAAGCGGAATACCGGAAGTCACGAAGCCGGTCGTGCAGGCGGACTAAGCGCTCAGAACTCTTGTCGTCAGTCATGCTGAGCGCAGTGGATGCTGCGTGCAACGCAGTAGCCCTCGCTTTCGCGGTGGCAACTAAGCTCGATGGCGCGGCGCGATAGCAGGAAACGAAAAAGAGGTGTCCAGTTCGATATTAGCCGGGCCAGAGGGCACAAGCGGCCGCTTGTGCCCAACTATGCTTGATCCACAAACTGCTACTTTGCCTGCAACGACTCGATGTAGTGGGTAAGGTTCGCGACGCGTTGCTGGACCTCACCTTCATGTCCGTGACTCATCGTCCAGAACAACGATCCCCACACTGGCATTTCCTTGGATCCGTGAGCGGGAAGAGCAGAATCGCCGCGGATGGCAGAGGTCACTTTCATGGCGGGGAATTTCCCTCCATTGTTCTTGCTCAGGGTCGTGAGGTCAGTGGGGGGAGTTTTCAGGGCGCTGGCCGCAGGGCCTCCGCCTCTGCCGTCAGCTCCGTGGCAAACGGCGCAGTAGGCCGTGTACATTTCCTTGCCGGATGCAGGCGACGTGGCCTGAATCGTGGAGTGTTGGATCACTTTCTGGTTCTGATCCTGAGTTTGGTCCTGCGCGGCGACCGTGTAGGTAGTTATGAACAGAGCAATAAACAGCAAAAGCAGTTTCTTCATAGGCATCGCTTTTCTCCTTTTGAAACCAAAACGTCTTCTACGAAACCTAAGCGCACCTCGGAAAGAAACCGGCTGTGTCACGCCATTCATTCCGCTGAGATCTTCCATCCATGGTCGGTGCGCGCCAGCGCCAGCGTCGATTTCGTGGGGTTCCCGTGGTAGAAGTCGGCCTCGAACTTATTGATCAGAGTTTCACGATCCCAAAGATTGAAGCCTTTCACCAAAGAACCACCGGCGTCGAACAGATCCCCCAACTGATTGGGTACCCATTTCCATGTGTATTCGACAGTCGCATTGTTTACCCCCCTCATCGTAATATCTGTCACGCTCACCAGTTGCCGTTGAGCAAGCGGAACTTCATACGCAAATGTGCCATCGGTCTCCTTGACTTTCTTGAAGTCGGGGATGATCGTCAACAGGCGTTCTCCGGCGGGCGTGAGCGAGATATTTTCCTTTTCGCCGACCTTGGCCAGTTTCACGATTCCTGCTTTTTCCAACAGCCGGTAATGTGCGTCTCCCGGGTCGTCAGAGACGTTGGGTTTCACCAACCCGGTGTGAAAGTGAATGACGGCAGCACCAGGTCCTTCGAGAGCCGATGCCACTATGCCACTTGCCTGCTGCGCACTGAGCGGCGTTTTTGCCCGGACCTGCATTACCACGTAGGCAACCGTGCCCACGATCGCCGCTACCAGACACGTCATGAGTAGCAGGGGCAAGAACGATGAACGTTTTTCCATTTCAAGCTCCGCTTCAAACATGGCATCCTCCTCGAAAAACTGCGAATTTCTACGCCACTGCTTATTGTTAGTCCACCCCTAGCCCGATTGCTGTGATCAAAGGCACAACTAATTGTGGCGGAAATCACAAATCAGCCCAGCGCCTCTGCGCAAAACTCGTTCTACAGCGTGTGCGCGTCCTCACTTACGCCCGTGATTCGTGTCACATCCAACTTTTCCGCCGCAAAGCATAATGACGGCAAGATTTGGGGGGAGCGTTCTAACACCCCGAGTGTGGAGATCGCATGGCAAAAGGACGTGTTTCGGTTGTCGTCGAGCGTTGCAAAGCCTGCGGCTTCTGCGTGGAGTTTTGTCCCACGCACGTGCTCGCGCTGTCTTCCGCCTTCAATTCCAAGGGCTACCATCCACCACACGTCGTGCATCCGGAAAAGTGCAGTGGCTGCGACTTGTGCGGAATGTACTGCCCCGACTTCGCAATTTTCGCCACTAAGGTGAATCCGGCGGGAGGTAACAAATGAAAGCTGACCCTCGCGGCGTACTCACCGGGATCCACTTCATGGACGGCGACCACGCCTGTTGCGAAGGCGCGTTGGCGGCTGGCGCCCGATTCGCCGCCGGATATCCCATCACTCCCTCCACCGAAATCGTCGAGCGCTTCGCCTCGCGTGTGCCCACCGTCGGCGGAACGTTTATCCAGATGGAAGACGAACTTGCTGCCTCCATCACGCTTGCAAGGCGCGGTCTGGGGCGGAGCCAAAGCGTTTACGGTGACCTCCGGCCCCGGCTTTTCTCTGATGATGGAACACATCGGCTACGCCGCAATGACCGAAACGCCATGCGTGTTCGTCGACGTGCAACGCGGAGGCCCCTCGACCGGCCTGCCCACCCTCCCTGCCCAATCGATATGTTTCAGGCGCGGTGGGGATCGCATGGCGATTATGAGATTATTGCGCTCTGCCCTAATTCTCCGCAGGAGTGTTTTGACCTCACTATTAAAGCTTTCAACCTGGCCGAAGAATTTCGCGTGCCCGTGATGTTCATGATGGATGAAGTTGTAGGGCACATGACCGAGAAGGTCGTGATTCCTTCTGCCGACCAGATCGAAGTCGTCCCGCGCCGCCATACTCACAAGTCGGTTGACGAGTATCTTCCCTATGGAACCAACGGCGACCTGGTTCCGGAAATGGCTCATGCCGGCGAAGGTTACAAGTTTCATGTCACGGGGTTGACCCACGACGAACGTGGATATCCGAACATGACTCCGCAAACGCAAGACAAGCTGGTTCGCCGTTTGCAGAACAAGGTTCGCAGTGCCGCCGACCGGATTGCGCTGTTCGAAGAAGAGCAAATCGAGGGCGCGGATGTAGTGGTCGTGTCCTACGGAATCACTTCCCGAGTGGCGCAACGAGCGATCGAGGAGGCTCGGGAACAAGGTCTGCGCGTTGGTAAGTTGCGCCTGATCACCGCCTGGCCCTTCCCCGAGACGAAGATCCGTGAACTGGCACGGAATGTGAAAGCATTCGTTGTCCCAGAACTCAATCTCGGCCAGATGGTGCGAGAAGTGGAGCGGGCTGCGGCAGGTCAGGCGAGGACATTCGCCGTATCGCACGCGGGCGGCGGAGTTCATGACCCCAAAGACATCCTCAAAGTAATCGTGGAGGCCAGCCGATGCCAGGCAGCTTGATCAACTGATCTTGATAATAACGACCTTGGGAATCCAACAGTAAACCCGGTCGAGCCCTTTTTGCGCAGCGATCGTATGCCGCACATCTGGTGTCCGGGGTGCGGTATCGGCACGACAGTGAACTCTTTCGCGCGCGCGCTCATCGAGTCGAAAATCGATTTGCAATCGTTGGCCCTGGTTTCGGGCATAGGCTGCACGGGCCGCGTGGCTGGCTACGTCAAGCTGGATTCGTTTCATACCACGCACGGCCGCGCCATCCCGTTCGCCACTGGATTGAAGCTGGCAAACCCGAAGCTGAACGTGGTCGTGTATTCTGGCGATGGCGATCTGTCGGCCATCGGCGGCAATCATTTAATCCACGCTGCGCGACGCAACATCGATCTGAAAGTCATCTGCGTGAACAATCTGATTTATGCAATGACTGGCGGCCAGACTGCGCCCACGACTCCGGATGACTCGATTACTTCGACGAACCCCTACGGAGTGTTCGAGCCATCGTTCAATTTGCCTCATCTGGTTGAAGCAGCCGGCGCGGTTTATGTCGCGCGCTGGACCACGTTCCACGTACGGCAACTGGCGCGCGCTATCAGCGAAGCCTTCCAGAAAAAAGGCTTCTCTTTCATCGAAGTGATTTCGCCATGCCCCACCCTTTATCAGCGCCGCAACAAGCTGGGCGATGGCCTCGACACCATGAAGTATTACAAAGAGAAAAGCAAAGTCCGGCACGGAGCCCCGACCAGTGAAGTCGGTCTTACCATGACCGGCGAAATCGTCGTAGGCAAATTCGTCGACCGCGATCGCCCCGACTACCAGACCTTGATGCGCGCCCAGTACGCTCACTCGCTGGGCGAGCGCTTTGTAGAACAAGCGGAGACAATATGCAGCTAACCGAAATTCGTCTCGCAGGCTTCGGCGGGCAGGGAGTGATCCTCTCAGCCATTGTGCTGGGCAAGGCGGCCTCGATTTACCAGGGCGCATTTGCCACCATGACCCAGAACTTCGGTCCGGAAGCCCGGGGTGGGGCATGTAGCGCGCAGCTCGTTCTATCCGATTCGCCGGTGTTGTATCCCTACGTCACGCAGCCGGACATCCTTGTCGTGACGTCGCAAGAGGCCTATACGCGCTTTGGACACGACTTGAAGGACGGCGGGATTCTGATCATCGAGCAGGATCTGGTGCGCGTGTCCGATCTCGATAAGGAGATCCAGGTTTATAGCATCCCTGCTACCCGTATCGCCGAAGTGCTGGGCAAGCGCATGGTACAGAATTCGGTGATGGTCGGATTCTTCACCGCTGTCACACACCTGCTCGACGCCGATGCCGTGCGCAAAGCAGTCGCCGATTCCGTCCCGCCAAGCTTTCGAGAGCTGAACCTGAAGGCTTTCGAAAAAGGACTGGAATACGGGGCCACCGCCTTAACCGCGACGGCGAGCCCAGCCGACGCAGAACTTCAGGTACAGTATTCGCCGGAGTGAGCCTCGCTTTCCCCTAGATGCCGGCCAAAAGGATCTGAGGCCTCGCGCCATGACCGGGAACTGCGAACGGAGGGAATTGTTCGCCCACTCTTAGCCGCGTTGCAGCGTCCTCGATGGACCGTTCTTTCCTGCCACCTTTTCGCCGATTCTCCGCGCATGAGGTGCCGAGCCGTCGGACTCGATGCTCATCGTCCCGGTAATGGAGATTCGTTCTCTCATGCCTTGGATCCCAACCCCCGAACTCTGGATTGAATTTCGGACAGCCATTCGACGGGCATCCCTCACCTTTCTCCCGGACTTCCTGATCGCTTCGTCATCCTGGACGATGCGTATGCTGGCGGTCTTACTTCCCGAATGGCGATGATGTTCCACACGTATTCCAGGACTCGGAAATACACCACTCATTCGTAATCGAACGCTGTCTGGTTGGATGCCGAGCGTACCTGGATTCCCTTGCTCCCCGCACGGTACGTATCCCATAGCCCTCTGCAGGCCGACTCATCCAGCAGCGGCGGATATAAAAGGTGAGACATCGTGCGTATGTCTTGCGCATTTATGCGACCGTGGATTCACTTGTGACCGCGGGCAAACTTGCCATCGTGTTCTTCCGCGAAGTCGGAGTGTGCCGAGTCGCACAATAGTTTCCGGCTTGGTCTACCTCCATCCGTTTTCGCCTCCGCCTTGGCCATGAAGAATCTCGGCCCATGTCCCCGCAGTCTTGCTCGCTTGCAGTTCCTGCGTCGCTTGATCTTTATCTTCACCTTCTGTTTTGCCCTGAATTGGGTCCCCGAAAAACTCCTGCCCGGGAAATCTCGTTTGCGCTGACGCGAGCAACAGTCCGCGCCAAAAAAGGGTTGCGTAAATAATAATCGCGGCCGCTTGATGCCTTCCGCGATTTTTCACCAATTCTGCCGCAATTTTAAGGACCACGGGAATGGTTCGGGTCTGCTCCTCTGCCCGCAGTGTCTTCAGCAGCTCAATTGTCGAGGATTGGCATCATGAGCGCTAATGATCCGGGGTGTTCTGCGCAGCCCGAAAACCGCCTGAAGTCAGATTGGTTTGTTTGTCCTGCCGACAACCGAAACGGGCAGAAGTTCCGGTCGGAGCTAAGACAATCCGTAGCGAGCGGCGGCCCGTTCCGGGGGTCGAACGGCTCACTGTCACGCACGGATCTGTACTGGCATCCGCAGTCGAAGCCAGCTTCAGTTCTGGCAAACGTTCGCGGCTCTCGAGTCTATTGCCAGAGCCCTCCTTCGGCCAGACGTGAGGTGATCTTGCCCAAAGGGGATACTAACGACAAACGTAGATCCTTGTCCCACAGTGCTTTCGGTCTTATGATACCTTGCATTTCATCAACTCTCGCTATTGCCAAACCAATCCCGCTCCCTTCGTGGGTTCGACTGCGCGTGTTGGGAACACGATTAAATCGCTCGAATAATTTGGGAATGGCTTCAGCGGGGATTCCGACTCCCGTATCCCGGACGCGAAGCTCAGCCGTGCTCCCCACTCGATGTACACTGACACCAATTTCTCCATCAAAGGTGAACTTGAAGGCATTGGAAATTAAATTCAGAACAATCTTCTCCGTCTATACGATCCGTAAACTTCCTCAGATTGCGGCAATCCACTACCAGTCGCAACCCCCTTTTCCGTGGCAGAACGGAATACGCTCGCCAACTCAGAAGTGAATCTTGCTAAGTCCGTGGCCTGGTAGACCGCCCGTACTCGTCCAGCTTCAATGCGTGAGAAGTCCAGCAGCGTGTTGACCAGTCGCAACAGCCTGGATCCGTTGCGACTCACCAAGTCAGTTGCTCTTTGGCGGTTGGGGAAAGGTGAGTTGGCTTCTTGCAAGCAGATCCTCGAGCGGCCCCAGCATCAGATTCCGGGGATGAGGAACTCGTTGCTTACGTTGGTGAAGAATGCTGTCTTCGCCCTGTCAATTTCGGCCAAAGCCTCGGCACGTTTTTTTTCCGCCGAGTAGGCGCGCGCATTGGCGATGCTGGCGGCGATCTGGCCAGCGACGAGATTAATGAATCCAGCGTAGCTGACATCCAGAGGACGGAACGGGTTGAGGGCGGCGACGATTACTCCGGCGGGTTTGTCCTGCCCCTGACTCGTGATGGGATGGAGGAGCGCTCGCCGGGACTTGTCCCAGGATCGAGGGGACCGCTCGAACCTCGCCGCCAGGTTCTCAACGCGATGAATCTTTCCCAGTGAGCAGGTCGCGGATTGGCCAAGGTTGATTCTTTTCGGTCAATGAAATCGACGCCGGCGCTGCCGGATGACCTTCCGCCATTCCGGTTTGACAGGCAAGGCGAGCCTCGTTCCCATCTTCGGTGAACAGATACAGAAGAGTAAACGGTAAGTCTTTTTGATTCTCGCCGAGACAGCGGGCGATACAGGCCACCACATCCTCTTCTGTAATCGTCTTATTCAACTCCCCGGCCAGAGAGCGCAGCGTCCTGAGCCGGCGTTCACCGATCACGCGATCGGTTTCTTCTGTTACTACGCATAGAAGTCCGGCAACCTTGCTGTCGTCTCCAAAAAGAGGACTGTACGAGAAAGTGTGATAAGTTTCCTCGCGATATCCGCTCCGCTCCAGAAACAAGAGCAAGGCTTCATCCCATGTCGCCTCGCCAGTGTCCAGAACTCGCCGAATGCGGGGCCCAATGTCGTCCCAAATTTCCTTCCATACCACCTGGGACGGCTTTCCCAGTGCCCACGGGTGTTTTTTCCCGAGTGTCATGCGGGCGTAGTCATCGTTGTAGAGAAAAGTGAGT
Source organism: uncultured Acidobacteriota bacterium (assembly GCA_963722725.1). Taxonomy (GTDB): domain Bacteria; phylum Acidobacteriota; class Terriglobia; order Terriglobales; family Acidobacteriaceae; genus JABDBE01. The sequence goes on along the minus strand of CAVROB010000013.1, from coordinate 1,828,997 downwards.
TCCTGTCCCCAGCTCATCCACATAGCGAAGCGCGATGTCAGCAGGGTGCGAACGATAGTTTTCAAGCTTTGCGGCCATTCTTCGATGGCACCGAGTGGAGTCTTACTCCAATCGAATGCACGGACCAATTGGCCCAACGCCCCTCCGCCACGGACACCGGGCGGAAGGGCGGTTTTTTCCTTGTGCCTTTGTGGTTTTCGAGGCCGCGTCGTCGAACAACTTGTTGATGGTGGAGGGCAATTCTTGGGCAAGTTCCGACTTCGTCACCGAGCCTTTCGCATCGACCGCGGCAGCGTGCTGGCGGGCGATGGTTTCATGATTCTCGGTAACAATAATGACATTGCAATCGGGAAGCTCACGCCGAATGATTCGAGTTGCCTCCAATCCGTCCATGCGAGGCATGTTGATATCCATCAGAATAATCTGAGGACGTAATTGCCTCGCCTTTTCAACCGCTTCGATCCCATCCCCAGCTTCGCCGCAAACATGCCAATTGGGCTGAGATTCAACGAAAGATCGCGCAGTGCGCCTGAACAACTCATGATCATCGGCGATCAGAATTTGGACGGCACTCATCTTATAACCCTTCCGGAGCTGAGGTTCATGGCATTTCGTACAGAAGCAGTCAGGTATTATCTACGAACCTGCGAACGAAGACTTTACAGTTCTCGCTGTATTACTCATTGGTTAACCCGCAATAAAGAGGCGAAAACTCACGGACGCCGGGCAGCCGGTGCTTTTGGGGGAACCGGCGGATTCGAAACCGCGTATATACTTTCAGCCACACGAGGAAACCCTTGAACAATGAGACTGTCGGCCAATCTCCGAATAACGCAACGCTGATCCCCACAGAACCTGCGCAACCGTCGACTCTCCACAAGATATTCATCGGCAAAGACGGACTGCGCGCCGGCTGGAGCCTGCTGATCTTCATCGCTATCTTCGCCGCCCTGGCTTTCTGCGCAAACCGCATCGGGCACAAGCTCTATCCACCCCCTCCAAAGACTGACGCCCCAACCGAGATATCCCCAAGCTTCGGGTACATCGCCGAGCTGATTCCGTTCCTCATTACCGTTCTCGTTACCTGGATCATGTCCAAGATTGAGCGCCGTCCCAACTCTGTCTATGGCTTCGGCGACAGCCGCATGCTTCTGCACTTCTTCGCCGGCATGGCGTGGGGAATTGTCTGTCTCTCGCTGCTCATCCTGATCCTCTGGAAGAGCGGACTGCTGGTCTTCGACGGCCGCCTGGTGTTTGGCCGCGACGTTCTACGCTACGGAGCCATCTGGCTGCTCGGGTTTTTCCTGGTCGGGTTGCTCGAGGAGTACTTGACGCGCGGCTATGTCCTGTACACGCTTAGCCGCGGGCTCGCAGGTGTTTACCAGTGGGCCTTCAAGACCCGCCACAGCGCAGCTTTGGGTTTCTGGACCTCGGCCGTCATCCTCTCCTTGCTCTTCGGCATGGGGCACAAAAGCAATCCTGGAGAGTCTCCCATCGGGTTGCTCTCAGCCGGCCTGGCCTCCATGGTCTTCTGTTTGAGCCTTTGGCGCACCGGGTCGCTGTGGTGGGCAATTGGCCTCCACACCTCGTGGGATTGGGGGCAATCGTTTCTCTACGGCGTCCCTGACAGCGGACTCATGGTTCAGCACCATCTTCTGGCCAACCACCCCTTAGGCAAGCCTATCCTCAGCGGCGGGACCACCGGCCCCGAAGGCAGCATCTTCATCCTCGCGGTTCTGGCCCTTATCACCGTAATAATTCTCTTCACTCTGCCTAAGGGGCGCTACGGACGAGCGTCCAGGGCTTTCGAGATCAGCCTGCCGACAGCATGAGAGAAGTCACCTGAAGGGCTCGACGATGTTCACCACGCCGAGTTGCCGCTATACTGGCTTTGCCGAGCTACCGCTCAACGGAGAAGGCATGTCCAGTCTGAAGGAATTCCAATGCGAGATTTGCGGGATTGTCAGTGACAATCCGATTCGTTGGTTTGTGATCGAGTGCGGAGATCAGAAGCTTGCAGTCATCAAGTGGGATCTGACGGCCGCCAATAGTCCCACCGCCCGGCATTTTTGTGGCGAAGCCCACTCGCAGGTCTATATCAGCCGCTGGTTTGAATCCATTTGCGTGCCGCCCAAATCCGTTTTCAAAGTTTCCTAGGACCGCGCTTCCGACTGATCGGACAGCCGCCCGGCTTGGCCGGCGAAACCGTGCACGTGGGAGGGCGGACTCTCCTGTCCGCCACCTTTGACTTAAGGCTTCTTCCACGATTGCTGGGCTGCCCTTTGTCCCTTTGCCTTCTCCGAAAGGGCCGTGCCCAATCGCGACCTCCGCTCCAGTGGAATAAAGTAGGAGATAAACGAACGCGGTAACGGAACAGAGTGGGAAACCGTACAGAACACCTTCGGCAAACCGACTACGAAGAATAAACCGGGTCCGGAGAGGTGTGCACCCGGACCCGGGAGGGCTGTTCCATCTTGGAAGGCGAGCCAGGGAGGAGATTTCCGGTTCGCGACAGATGGCCCGATTTTCTGTTCGGTCCGTCGAATTGAGCCGGACATCCTCATACTCGTCTGCGCCTTCTCACCGCTGCCTGACGATGGTGGCGCGGCGGTGCGCTTAGAGGAACAGCCGATCTTTACTTCTGGAGGCTACGAACGTAGGTCACAACCAACTTCACCTGGTCGGGCGCGAGGCTCTTCACTGTGCCTGGGTGTTTCGCCTTTTCGGTGACGTCCTTGGCCAATTCGTCGTCCGACGCCTTCTTGGCCTCGTCCGAGACCAAGCTTGGAATTTTGGCTGAAGGCTTGCCAGTTGCGTCCGCGCCATGGCACATCGCGCACTTTGCTTTGAAGATCGTGGCTCCATCATCGGCGGCCCAGGACAGATTGGGAATGAGAATAAAAAGGGCTACGGCAATAGTCATTACCAGCATTACCAGCTTCGTGGTCTTCATGATTTCGTTTTCTCCTTGAAAAGTTTTGCAACTGGGCGGAATGAGCAGCTCTTTTCGCGGTCCTGCGGATGTTGCGAAAGTAACCACCGATCCACTCCTTCAACCACTGGATGTAAGAGAACTCAGCAGCGCTTTCGCCGCCTAGTGGAGAGTTTCAACGTTTGGGGCGTGCGGGCGCAGTGATCCAGGTCACCCTTAAGCGTGATTTTGCTATTAGATTGAGCTGCTTCAAGAAACCCGGCTGCGATCCGCAGGTCACGTCAACAGGTGACTGGAGTCACCGCGCTCTATGCAACCCGGAGAGACAATCTCAGCAGCGAGGTGGAGTTATGCCAATCCTGATAATGGCTTTGCTCGCTCTGATCATTTTTGGCACTATCGGGATTCTGCTGGTAGTGGCTGTAATAATGGAGCATTCTCCGGCCGAACATCCGGCCAGACGTCACCGCCCACACCCTGCATCCTTTGACGTTGCTCCGTCTTCGGGTGCGAACATGGATAAACCGCGCGCGGCCTTGGTCGAGCCGAGCTTATCGGCGATCTTCGCCGCAGGAATCGCGAACACCTGCACTCCTGGCGCAGCAAAGTCGGCAGGAAGACTGGCAGCCCTTTACTACAGCTACATTTCCTTTACAGAGCTGCCGCATATTCGCCTCCCTGTGCCGCTGCGAATGTCTTGCCCTTTGCTTTTATGCGGTAAACCGTAATCGCGCCCGGCTCTGGGCAGCAATAAAAACAGATTCCACATCCGGTGCAGTCGTGTCCGGTGTAGCGCGCCGGATGAACCCCTTAAGGGCTCAACTCTGCTGCCAGTTCCAGACACCTGGGCGGACAGGACTCCACACAGAATCCGCACCCCTTGCATTCCTCGACATCGACCGTGACTTTACCGCGCGCTTGTCCTGCCATGGTTCACCTCGTTGCCGCTGTCTGTGCAGCTAAGGGCCGCTGCAGCCATTTGGTTTTCTCGCAGAATTGATAAAGTTCTTCGCGAAACTTGGGATGCGCAATGTCGATGAGCGCCTGCGCCCGTTGACGGATGGTCTTGCCATGCAGATACGCCACGCCGTATTCGGTCACGACATAGCGGATCAGGCCCCGTGAAGTAACCACGCCGGCGCCGGGGCTCAGCATGGGCACGATGCGCGAGATTGCACCATTTTTTGCTGTAGAAGAAATGGCGATGATCGACTTGCCACCTTTGGAACGCGCAGCACCACGCAGGAAGTCCACTTGTCCGCCGATGCCGCTGTAGAACTGGCTCCCGATCGAATCGGAGCAGACTTGACCAGTGAGATCGATCTGCAGTGCAGAGTTGATCGCCACCATGTTGTCGTTGCGGGCGATTAATTCCGGGTTGTTGGTATAGGCCGTGGGATGGAACTCGAAAATGGGATTGTTATCCAGGAAATCAAACAACCGTTTCGTGCCGATGGCAAACCCCAGGATGATCTTGCGCGGCTTGAAATTCTTACGCGCACCGGTTATCACGCCGGCCTCGATCAACGGTATCAATCCGTTAGAAACCAGTTCGCTGTGAACTGCGAGATCCTTGCGATCCATGAGAAATGGCAGCACCGCATCCGGAATTCCGCCGATGCCGGTCTGCAGCACCGCCCCGTCCTCAATCAAGCCTGCGACGTTGCGGGCAATGGCCTTATGCATGTCGGTAATAACCGGTTGCTTCATTTCGCACAGAGGCCGGCAGGAATCCACAATGGCATCCAGATCTGTCACATGAATGAAGCTGTCTCCGTAAGTTCGCGGCATCTGATCATTGATCTGCGCAACCACGTAGCGGGCGCATTTGGCCGCGGTGAGCGACGTATCCACACCCACGCCGAAGCTGCAGAAGCCGTGCGGATCGGGAGGGGAAAGTTGCAGCAAAGCGACATCGATTGGCATGATGCCGGTTTCGAACAGCTCTTCAATCTCACTCAGGTAAATGGGCGTATAGTCGGCGCGGCCATCGTTGATTGCCTCGCGCACATTGCCGCCGATGAACATCGCATTGTGCCGGAAGTGTCCCGCCATCGCTGGAGCGACATACGGAGCCGCTCCCATGGTCATCATGTGAACGATTTCCACATCTTCCACCTCAGGAGCGCGGCGCATCAGGGCCTCTACTAAGGTCTCAGGCTCAGCGCACCCAGGCTGAATGTAAACCCGCATCCCCGATTGAACACAGCGCAAGGCCTCGTCGGCCGTCCGCAACTTCATCTTGTATTCCAGCTCCCAGGACATTCGTTTTCCCCTATCCAGCTGCCTTCACCTTGCGCAGCGGCTCAGACACACAGGTTCGCTCATAACCGACCGCCGCGTAATAGATGGCATGGTCAAAGAATTGATCCAGCAGTTCCTCCACCTGCGAGCTCTCCAGAGATCTCCGCCGGACGGTCCAGCACTGCTTCTTGTTTCAGGAAGTCCCAAAGGTTTTTCTTGGTCAGGATAATTGCCCAGATAAGCTCACTTAGGGGCACGTTTTGCCAGGCGCGCTTTGCACCAATCTCGGTGTAACGCTTCTCGACCTCCAACTCGCTTTTGCCTAGAAGCCAGTCCGCCAGGTGACGATAGATTTCGTAGACCCGTTGTTCGAGTTCCCCGGGCGGGACATTGCAATAGCCGGGAAGCAATGGGGAGTTTTGTGTCTTTTCAAGGAGCCCTGCCGCCAGGGCCTCAGAGTGGTTCTCAACCAATCGGAGAAGTCGATATGCCAGCATCATCGCCGCCCCTCCTTGACTAATGCCATCATCGACTTTTGACTGCTATTCCGGCTATGACAGACAGCACAACTGTTTGTGATATGGATCACACGAGCGCCGGGAAGGCTTACTATTTCCGTGTCTTCCGCGCCCTTGCTTTACTCCTTCGGACTTCGGTTCCAAGGGGAGTGTTGCGGGTTCCAGCTATGAACTTCCTTGTCAAAGTCCCCGGGCTGCTTTTCGTTTCCGCACGCTGTTAATGGCTGCCCAGAGGTTTCCGCGGCGGTGATGTGTTCGGCTAAACACTTTTCCAGCTTTTCGCGGACGCCGCTGTCGTTCAGCAGGCCAATAAGTTCGGCCCGATGCATCCGGTCGAGTCCCTGGAGTAACGGACACCTGAGAAGATCCTGGTCGTTCATGACGAACTCCCGGCGCGAAATTCGTGTCTTGCGGCCGCCGCGCATCCGGCCAGTTGCGATTAGAAAGCTTCTCTGCCCCCGTTGCGGTGATATCAAGCAACAGTCATCGTGAGCCGCATCACATCGGGCTTTACCATTGCCCTGTGCTCAGATATTCGTGAATCGATTTCGCGGCGCGCCGTCCCGCACCCATGGCCAAGATCACCGTCGCGCTTCCAGTGACGATGTCGCCGCCCGCAAAAACTCCTTTACGCGAGGTGCGTTGTGTCATCACGTCAGCTTCAATGTAATTCCGTTTGTTGGTGTTCAACCCTGGCGTCGTGCTCTGGATCAACGGATTCGCCCCTGTGCCAATTGCAATGACAGCAACCGACAACGGTATATCGAACTCCGAGCCCTCGACCGCAACCGGTCGCCTGCGTCCGGATGCATCCGCTTCGCCAAGGTCCATGCACATGCAGCGCACCGCATTCAGCCAGCCTTTGCCGTCCGACAGAAACTCAATCGGATTAGTCAGCACGCGAAACTCGATGCCTTCCTGCTGGGCATGCTTCACTTCTTCCTTGCGCGCCGGCATCTCAGCCTCGCTGCGGCGATAGATGACGTATGCTTTTCTCGCGCCCAGGCGCAAGGCGGAGCGGATCGCATCCAGCGCCGTGTTCCCCCCGCCAATCACTGCTACATCTTTGCCGTGCAAATCGAGCATAGGCTCGTCATATTTCGGGAATTCATATGCGTGCATCAAGTTGATGCGCGTCAAGAACTCATTGGCCGAATACACGCCGTTCAAGTGTTCTCCCGGGATATTCATGAACTGAGGCAAGCCCGCGCCCGTGCCGATGAATACAGCGTCGTAACCTTCTTCCTCGAGCAATTCGTCGAGAGTGACGGTCTTCCCGACCACTACATCGGTTTCAAACTCCACGCCCATGGCGCGCATGTAGTCGATCTGCTCGCGAATGATTTGCTTGGGCAGTCGGAACTCGGGGATGCCGTACACCAGAACTCCGCCCGGCGTATGCAGCGCCTCGAATACGTGGACCTGGTGTCCCTTTTGCACGAGATCACCCGCTGCAGTCAGGCCCGAGGGACCGCTGCCCACGATGGCAACCTTTTTCCCCGTCGATGGAGCCTTGGGCAGGTTGCTGATATCCAAATGGCGTTGCTCGTAGTCGGCGACGAAGCGTTCGAGATATCCAATCCCCAGCGGCTGAACTTTTTTGCCCATCAAACAGCCGCCTTCGCAGTGATCTTCCTGAGGACACACGCGACCAGTGATGGCCGGGAGGACGTTGTCCTCGCGGATTTTGGCGGCCGCGCCCATGAAATCACCGGCCACGATTAACTGCACGAAGTCTTTCACCTTGACGCCTACCGGACAATCATTCGTGCATTGTGGCTTGGCGCATTCCAGGCAGCGCAACGCTTCCTGCCGCGCCAGTTCCTCGGAATAGCCCAGGTTCACCTCCGTGAAATTCGTAGCTCGCAACAATGGAGGCTGCTCCAGCATGTGCTGCCGAGGTACCTTCATACGCTCTTTCAGCGGCAAAACATTCAACGAGGGCTGCTTGGTGGGTGGTGTCATCGATTGCCTCCTTCGACCGCGAATGCGCCCGCAGGGACGGCCTCGAGCTGCGACTTGGTCTTGCACTGAAATTCTTCCATCGACTTCTGCTCGGCCGTGCGATACATGGAATTACGCTGAACCAGCACGGCGAAGTCCACGCGGTGCGCGTCGAACTCGGGGCCATCGACGCAGGCGAACTCACTCTTTCCGTCGACCAGAACGCGGCAGCCGCCGCACATGCCGGTGCCGTCAATCATGATCGGATTCAGGCTGACGATAGTTCGAATGCGCTCTTTCCGCGTCATCTCCGCCACCGCCCTCATCATCGGGATGGGACCGATCGCCAGCACCAGGTCGATGCGCGTGCCATTCTCGATCAACTGCCGCAGCTTGTCGGTGACGAAGCCTTTATCCGCGTAGCTTCCGTCGTCGGTCGTAATCATCAGCGCATCACTGACCTCGCGCAGTTCGCGCTCCAGAATCACCAGCTCTTTATTGCGCGCGCCGACGATTGAGATCACCCGATTGCCGGCACGCTTCAGCGCCACGACCGTCGGCAGAGCCATGGCCGTGCCCACGCCGCCGCCCATCACGACGACGGTGCCGATTTTGTGGATTTCCGAGGGCTTTCCCAACGGTCCCACCACATTCAGAATGCTGTCGCCAGTATTCAGCGAATTGAGCATGGTGGTCGTTTTGCCGATCGACTGCACCACGATGCCAATCGTTCCACGCTCGGGATCGGAGCTTTCGATGGTGATCGGGATGCGCTCGCCCTGCTCGTACAGCCGCAGGATGATGAACTGCCCGGGCTTTTGCTTGTGTGCAATGCGAGGCGCCTCGATCACAAACCGCTTGATCCCCGGCGCCAGAAACTCAGCGTGCAGAATTTTGAACATGTTCCCCCATAGCTTGCCTTCAAGATATTGTCCGGAATAGCGAAGCCAAGTCGCTGTGACCGGAGTCACTGGCAGGTGCGAGGAGGATCACAGGGACGTCGTTCGTCGTGCGTCCCGAAGTTGAAGTTGACTGTCAGATGGAGCGGACCCATAATTGGGGCGCCCTTTTGAGGGAGGTCGTTATGAAACGCTCTGCACGGCCCCTTAGCGCCGCCAAACTTTCGGATTCAATTCATCGACAGCTCAACATGTATGCTCTTGCGGCCACTGCGGCGGGAGTGGGGATGCTGGCCCTGGCACAGCCGGCGGAAGGCGAAATCATCTACACCAAGGCGCACAAAGTCATCAGCTCAAGGAGCACGTTCCATCTCGATCTGAACCACGATGGAATTGACGACTTCGACCTCAAAGACACCGTGACCACCTTCAGCACCGGAGCCGTCCGTGCGGCTCTTTCCGCTGCGCCACATCGGCAGGCGAATGCGGTCTGGGGACACGTGGTTTTCGCTCACGGGTATGCCTCTGCCCTGTTCCCGAACGTGCAGATTGGGCCCAAAGGACGATTTTTAGGCGAGGCGGGATTGATGGCGCAAACATCGGCCAGCGGACTGCCCAGCATCTTTTCCTGTACTGGTCCATGGGCCAACGTGGCGAACCGCTACCTGGGCCTGAAGTTTGTGATTAACGGGGAAACGCACTTCGGCTGGGCGCGGCTCAACGTTAGCTGCAGCAATTATCAGGTCACCGCTACCCTGACCGGTTACGCTTATGAATCCATTGCAAACCGGCCAATCCTTACGGGTAAGGAGCGCGGAACCGATGAACCGGACGATCCAACTTCCGCAGGCGATTCTTCAACTACGCTGGGGCGGCTTGCCCAAGGAGCCAAAGACTGGCCAAGCGAATAACAGACACAAGAGGAGATGTTTGGTGCGATCTTCTATATGTTCTGCCTGTCATAACCTTTCTATTGTTTTCGCTTTTGTTGCAACGCTGGTGCTCGCGCCCACGCTACAGGCCGCCACCCACGATAAGGTGCTGTACCGATTCACCGACGGGACCGACGGAGATACCCCAACTCTCTAATCCTGGATAAGGCAGGTAACATCTACGGCATAGCCTCATGGGGCGGCGACCATAATTGTAGCAATGGCTATCCGAATTCGGGCTGTGGTGTTGTTTTCGAGCTACTGCCTTCCAGCGAAGGCAAATGGCAAGAGCGTGTGCTGTACGCATTCAAAGGCGGCACGGATGGCATTCAGCCTGCGGGCAATCTTCTTTTCGATTCCGCTGGAAACCTCTATGGCACTACCTTCGGTGGAGGCACGGATACCAGTTGTAACCAGGGTGCCCAGGGCTGTGGGACGGTTTTCAAGCTGTCTCCTAACCGGACGGAACCTGGACGGAAACCGTACTTTACAACTTCCAAGATGGTTCCGACGGCGCCCAGCCCACCGGTCTGACCTTCGACGTATCTGGCAATCTCTATGGTGTCAGTTATCACTATGCAGGGAGCGCAGTCTTCGAGCTTTCGCCGCCACAGAAAAAGGGTGCGGCTTGGACGGAAACGACAATTTATACAACAGGGAATGGCAGCTACATCTGGGTCAGCCGCAACCTTGCCTTCGACGAGACGGGAAACCTTTACGGCAGTTGGTCCCCCAATATCTGTTGTGGAGGAGTGTTGGAACTCAAACACCTGGACAAGAGCTGGCAGGAGACGGACCTGTACGACTTTCCGGGCGGCGGGAACGGAGCAGAGCCGGTGTCTGGAATCATCTTCGACGGCAAGGGACGAATGTATGGAACCGGGATATCGGGCGGCAACAACTGGGGTATCGCCTTTGAGCTGAAGCGCTCGGGAGGCCAGTGGATCGAATCCATGCTGTACAACTTCCGCAGCCTCAACAATGCGCCGACGGGCTTGGCCTTATGCACCCCTAGTATTCGATCAAGCTGGGAACCTCTACGGCACAACAGGAGCCGGCGGGGCAGCATGCTCAATCCGCGACGGATGCGGTGTAGTGTTCAAACTGGTCCCCACGAAAAGCGGCGAATGGAAGGAAACCGTACTGCACAGCTTCAAGGGGGGACTCGATGGTTACAGCCCTTATGATGGTGTAACCTTGGACGGCAAGGGTCACATCTACGGAACGACAGCATTCGGCGGGACAAGCTCCGGTCAGGGATATGGCACGGTCTTTGAGGTGACGCCCTAAAGCTGGAGTCGTGGTCAAATCCGTTCCCACGAGCTTCGCCGGCACCGGGAGTCACTCCTCTTCCCCGCCTTTATGCAGCCGGTGGGGGCTGGCCCGCCTGCTCTTAAATTTGCACCACTAATACATGGACGCCCCACCTTTTTTCGAGTACTGTCCGAAAAGGGTGGGCGCGACAATTCCCAAATTAGAACCGGACCCGCAGGCCGCACGCTTTTGCTATTGACCTCACTCTTCCATTACGCTAACATATGAGTGTAAACATTATCTGTAAGATAATAGTCGATCTTTGACAATCAAAGTCGCAGGCTGTGGGTGGGCCCATGTTAACTTCAATGTTTTCAAGATTTTGCCTCTAACTACCTTCAGAACCATAGATCTAGGAGGCAAGAAAATTTCCGACTCTTTGTTTTCTAGATTTTGCGAGGAAATGAGAGTTTTTTTGGAGGTAAATTATGCACCAGAATATGTGCAATAGCGCGAATTCAGCATCCCGAAGCGAACTGCAGATCCCTCGCTTTTGCTCGGAACGACAACAACTGTTAGGCACAGATGACTACCACTGAACTTTGTCGGCGTCCTAAGTTAGTCCTCTTCCTCTTCGCCTTTGTGCAGTTGCTGCGCGAGGTAGTTCTCCATGCCCATTTCGCTGATGGCATGGAGTTGGCCTTCCAGCCAGTCGACGTGGTGTTCTTCATCTTTCAGGATCTTTTCCAGCAATTCGCGCGATCCGTTGTCGCCGGCTTTCACGGCGGTTTCGATTCCATCATTCAGGCGCTTGACCGCGTCGTACTCCAGTTGGAGGTCGTTCTTCAGTTGATCCGCCACAGTCTGGCCGATGTTGATTTTGAAGTAATCAGTCATGTTGGGTGCGCCGTCGAGCAGGAGAATGCGCTCCATCAGCTTTTCCGCATGGGTCATCTCCTCGATGGACTCGGCGCGGGTGTGCTTAGCCATTCGCTCATAGCCCCAGTTCTCGCACATTTCAGCGTGCAGGAAATATTGATTGATTGCCGTCAGCTCCGCCTTCAACACCTGGTTCAGTACCGCAATGACCTTTGCATCACCCTTCATGATTGACCTTTCACGGCCGAAGGCCTGTTTACCTATCGGGCCTTTGGTAACCCGATATAATACACCTTGGTTTCTCCTGGCATCCTTCCCATCAACTCTCCTCACACTGCCCTGTGATGGTGGTCACAGCATGCTCGGTGAAACAGGGCCACACTTAGGTCAGAAGTTGGATGTTCAGCAGGAGGTGGCTATGAAAACCTCACGAATCATTCTGATCTTTACCATTGTTGCTCTAGCCCTGACCATACCTTTGACGACTGTGGCGCAGAACTCCGCTCCAGGCGTTACGGTTCCGAAGTATGATCCGGCGGCCGAATCCACGTTCAAAGGAACGGTGGAAGAAGTAAGAGACCGTCAATGTCCGATGAGCGGCGGCATGGGCTCGCACCTGATCTTGCGGCTTTCTCCTGACAAGACGATTGAGGTCCACCTCGCCAGCACGAAGTTTGTGCGAACCTACGACTTGGTTTTTAACAAGGGTGATGCAGTCACGGTGGTTGGCACCAAGGTGCAGTTTGAAGGCGTGGAAACGATTTTTGCCCGGGAAGTCACCCGCGGCAGCGAAACCTTCGTCTTCCGTGACAAAGACGGCAAGCCCATCTGGTAGCGCCTCTGGCCGAGTGTACCGGAAGTAAGTCGTGGCGTGGCTCGCAAGGATTAGATCGCCGACGAGCCACGTCGCGTTTGTTGCTTGATCTTCATTTGCAGTACTCCATTCGCCCCAGCTTAAATTCGAATCCTTCACGTCCTCATTCAGGCCGATTCTTGCATCCCGCCAAGCACGAATAAATCTCCTTTATGCCCGCCATAAATTTAAATTGCAGAGATATTTTCGATGCGTGTGATAAGAAGTATGCATTGGACGATGCTCGATTGGTCTTTTACTGTCGTGCTGAGTAGCGACGGATTCGCCGAGTTTACCCGCAGATAAGCAGTTCGGGTAGAACGTGAGCAGTGCTTGTGAAATACGGTTCCCCCGATAGCCTTGTCAAGGAGCGATGCGATGCGTGTTTTTCCGCAGAGCCGGAAGAAACTGTCTCTGACCGAGAGATTCTCCCGTTTGGCCGTCCGGTTGCGAGATCCGGAGTGGCAACGCTACGGAAAGCTGTTGCTTCTCGGGAAGGCTGCCGGCGTTGCCGTGGTCCTGCTATTCATCACCGTCGTTTCAGGGCTGTTCTTCGGACGCGTCTATGCGGCCGATGCCGAAATTAAAGCCTCAGACATTGTCAATCCCATCAACACCGTTTGGACACTGATCGCGGCGTTCCTCGTGTTCGGAATGCAGGTCGGATTCACTATGCTGGAGGCCGGTTTCTGCCGCTCCCGCGAGACGGTGAATGTCCTGATGGAATGCATCGTGGACACCTGCCTGTGCGGTTTGCTCTTCTGGGCTTTCGGGTTTTCGTTCATGTTCAGCCACGGCAATGGCTTCATCGGATACCACTGGTTTTTCCTGAAGGACATTCCCGCCACCTACGAAACCACTGGCGTTTCGTTTCTGGCATTCTGGCTTTTTCAGTTTGCCTTCGCCGACACCTGCTCGACCATCACATCGGGAGCGATGATCGGTCGCACTGGATTCGTTGGCGATCTGCTGTATAGCGTCGCCGTTTCTGGTTTTATCTATCCAATCATCGGTCATTGGGCGTGGGGCCCTGATGGTTTTCTGGCTTTGATGGGCAGCGACGGTCATTTCTTTCCTTCGCTGGGCACGGGCTTTCACGATTTCGCGGGATCCACCGTTGTCCATACTATCGGAGGTTTCATCGCGCTGGCTGGCTCCATCGTTCTTGGCCCGCGGCTGGGGCGGAAATTCAAGCGCGATGGCGGTGGTCCAATGCTGCCTCACGATTTGACGATCGCAGCTACCGGTGGCCTGCTGCTGTGGTTCGGGTGGTACGGATTCAATCCGGGGAGCACACTCTCCGCGATGGATTTCGAAGGCATTGGCCGGGTGGCGACCAACACCACACTGGCTGCATGCGCGGCTGGATTGACGGCGATGCTGTACGCGTACATCCCGAGTAAAAAATGGGATGTGAGTTTCACGATCAACGGATTCCTTGCCGGGTTGGTAGCCATCACTTGTCCGTGCTACTGGGTGAGCCCGACGGGAGCGATTCTTCTCGGCGGCGTGGCTGGCGTTTTGGTGGTGGCGGGGGTTGAGTTGCTGGAGTGGCTGCGCATTGATGATCCCATCGGCGCGGTTCCTGTGCATGGGATGTGCGGCATTTGGGGAACGCTCTCGCTCGGTCTGTTTGCGTGCGGGAAATACGGATCGACCGGCCCCGTCGCGCCCGACAATTCAGCAGCACTCAAAGGACTGCTTTACGGCGGCGGCACGCAGTTGCTGACTGCACAGGCGCTCGGGAGTCTGATTATCACGACGACTACTTTCGCGGTTGCCTACGCCGTTATGTATCTGGTCAATGCGACCGGCACACTGCGGGTGTCGCGCGAAGGAGAGCTTTACGGCTTAGATTTGCATGAACATGGGATTTCCGCGTATCCGGAATATGTCATTTCTTCCGCTGGGACACCGGCTGGTCTGGAGGACGAGCCTGTAAGGCCGTCGCCGAGTACGATGAAGTTCGAGTCTGCGATACTGCAGCAGAACGAGAACTAATAACGACGATTCCAGCTTCGGAGATTTTGGCGTAGGATTGTACGAATCACGATGACCAAAGTCGAAGCCATCATCCAAGTGTCTAAGCTGGAAAGCGTAAAGAATTCGCTGCACGAGATTGGCATCGAAGGCATGACCGTACTTGAGGCTCGCGGCCATGGCAGACAGAAGGGACACACCGAGTTCTACCGCGGACGGGAATATACCGTCGATCTTATTCCTAAGATCAAGCTCGAGCTGGTCGTCGCTGATCTGATGGTTGAGAAAGTCGTGCAGGCAATTTCTGCAGCCGCTCGCACCGGCAAAATCGGTGACGGAAAGATTTTTCTTTCGCGGATCGATGAGATCATTCGCATTCGCAACGACGAGCGCGGAGAAGATGCTCTGTGAAACGGCACGAGCCAGGAGCCTAGATCGACTCAACATCCCCCAGCCACAAGAATGCTGCTAAGTGCGTGAGGTTCGGCCCGGATCAAACGGTATGACCACGGCAGGCTCATTCAGCAGCGAACTACGGGATCTCTACACAACAGAATCGGCGCGGATCCGGGAGGATTTTGCTGCTACGGGCAATGGTTGGGCAGCGATCTCACAGCGGACTGCGCTGGTCGAACAAATTGTTCTTCATCTCTGGAAAGAAATCGTCTGCCCAGAGGAGCAAGGTCCACAAAAGTTTGCCATTGTCGCTCTAGGTGGATTCGGACGCAGTTGGCTTTTTCCGCACTCCGATATTGATCTGCTTTTTCTTCACGCCGACCACGAAACAGAAGAAGCATTCAAGGATCGGGTTCGTAGCTTTTCGCAGGGCTTGTGGGATCTGCGCCTGAAGGTGAGTCCGGCTACGCGCGTTCTGCAAGAATGCGATAGCTTCGATCCCGCAAATGTTGAGTTTGCAATCTCTCTGCTGGACTGCCGCTATCTTGCGGGCGATCGGGATCTGTTTATACGGCTGCACGAGAAAGTGATCCCCAGGATGATGATCCGGGAGGCACAGCCTCTGGTGCAGCGACTGGCCGATGTCACGCGCAAGCGCTATGAGAAATTCGGCAATACAATCTTTCATCTTGAACCTGATGTCAAGGACACTCCCGGCGGCCTGCGGGATTGCAACGTGGCGCTTTGGCTCGGCCTGCTTTCCTCCATAGAGAAACTGCATGACTGGCCCGACCCCAAGGCGTTGCTGTCATCTTCGGCGCGTAAACAATTCGATCCCGCGCTCGATTTTCTGATGTCGGTGCGGTGCTTCCTGCATTTTCGGTACGGACGCGACGACAACATGCTGTCCTGGGAAGCGCAGGAAGAAGCGGCCAAGCGCGGCGTCGGAGTGTACGACGCGCACGAACTCGCTCCAGCCGACTGGATGCGCATCTATTTCAGTCACGCTCGCTCAGTTCACCGCACCGCGACGCAGTTGCTGGAAGAAATTCCGGCGGCGTGGTCTTCGCTTTCGCGGCATTTTAACAACTTGCGGGCGCGCGTCACTGACGCTGATTTTTCGGTCGTCGATGGCCTGGTTTTTCTGCGCCAAACTTCTTTGCAAGATCCAGAGGTGTTGCTCCGCCTATTCCATTTCGTGGCGCATCATGACGTACGGCTGAGCACGACCACGGAATATAAGATTGAGCAAGTGCTGCCATCGCTGGCGGCGACGCCGCCCAGGGGAGCGGAACTTTGGCTCTACTTGGGAGAAATTCTCGCTCAGCCCCATGCCGCTCAGGCTTTGCGCGCCATGCACTCATTGCGCTTGCTCACGCTGCTTCTACCGGAATTGAAGGCGATCGACGCGCTGGTGGTCCGCGATTTCTATCATCGCTTCACCGTCGATGAACATTCTTTCCTGGCGATCGAAAACCTGCACCGGCTGCGGCAGTCTCACGCGGAATGGGAAAAGCCATACGCCGTAATTCTGGACGAGCTCGAAGCGCCGGAATTGCTGTTCCTGTCTCTTTTGTTGCACGACACCGGTAAAGGTGTGCAGTCGGAGAATCACGTCGACGGCAGTCTGGCCATTGCGGAACAATGCTTGGAGCGTTTAGACCTGGAAGCGTCGGAGCGCGAAACCGTGCTCTTTCTGATTGGCAATCACCTGGAAATGTCAGCCGCACTCCGCCGCGACATTTTCGATTCGCCAACCGTGGCCGCGTTCGCCGATAAAATGGGCACGCCCGAGCGGTTGAAGATGCTTTGCCTGTTCACCTACGCGGACATCAAGGCGGTTAACCCGGACGCGCTGACTCCGTGGAAAGCGGAGAACGTCTGGCAGCTTTACATTGCCGCCGCCAATCAACTCAATCGCAATGTCGATCAGCGACTGCACTCCGGAGCCGATCTCGATGACGAGAAGATCACTCGTTTGCGCGCGCTAGCTCCAATCGCGGGCAAGAAAGTAAAAGCCTTTCTGGAGGGCTTGCCGCAGCGCTACTTGAGAACACATGCAACGAATGACGTGCTGCATCATCTGGAAATGGCGGAAAGTTTGGGGAAGCATCCCATTGCGCTTGATTTGAAGCGCGGCCGCCACTGGTTCGAACTGACGCTGGTTACGAACGACCGTCCTTTTCTTTTTGGCCGCGTGGCAGGGGCGTTGGCCGCGTGGGGCATGAACATCGTGAAGGCGAACGCCTTTTCGAACCAGGTGGGTACGGTCGTCGATACGTTTTATTTCACCGATCGTTTTCGAACTCTGGAACTGAATCTCTCGGAATGGGAGCGCTTCAAGCGCGGCATCAGCGATGTGTTGATGGGAGAAGCGGATCTCGAGCGCATGCTGAAAAGCCGGATGCAAGCCGAAGAGAAAAAAGCCGCGCCCAAGGTAAAGATCAAGACCTCGATTGAGTTGGACCATCTGTGCTCCTCGAACAGCACGCTGGTGCAGGTGGTCGCGCAGGATCGTCCTGGGCTTTTGTACACGGTCGCTTCTTGCTTCGCCCATCACAAATGCAACATCGAAATTGCGTTGATCGACACTGAAGGGCAGATGGCGATTGATGTTTTCTATCTCACCGCAAACCGAAAAAAACTGGAGGACGACCATCTGAAACAGGTAGAGACCGCATTACAAGAAGCTTTGCAGCGTGGATCTGCGCAAGGCCTTGCCTCCGCCGTGAAACCCCTCAATCTCTAAGCGAATGCCTTTCTGTGCAGGAGATAGGTAGACACTGGCCCTCCCCGAAAAATACATCGCTTCCATCGAAATTCTTGATTGTACTTACCTGCCTTCGAGAGGGTACACAATGTAAGATGAGTCGGAGTTTCGCTACCGTCGACCACGATGCCTGCGGGGTGGGGTTCGTGGCGCAACTTGGCAACCCAGGTTCGCGCGAGGTGGTTGAGCGGGCGCTCGAAGCCTTGCGCCGGCTCGGCCATCGCGGTGGCCTGGACGCGGACGGCCGAAGTGGCGACGGAGCGGGTCTGCTTACGCCGATTCCGGATAAGTTTGTCCGAAGATGTGCGCGTGAAGCTGGGATCGAACTGCCATCCGTGTATGCATTGGGAATGGTTTTCTTGCCCAGCGGTCAAGCGGGACTCACGCGCGACTTGATCGCTACAGTGGCAGTCGGCCATGGTCTGAAATTGTTGGGATGGCGGACCGTGCCCACCGATCCTTCGATTGTTGGCCCACGCGCCTTGGAGACTCTTCCCGTCATCCAGCAATGCTTTTTCGCCCCGACGTGAAGAATCCGCCGATCTTGAATCGGACCTCTTTCGTTTTCGCAAGGAAGTTGAATCCGCCGCCCCCAGCGGAACTTATTTCTGTTCTCTTTCCTCGCGAACCGTGGTCTACAAAGGGTTGTTGACGCCCGAGCAATTGCCGGCGTTTTATTCCGATCTGGCCAGCCCGGATTTTGTCAGCCCTTTCGCGATCTTTCACCAGCGCTATTCGACGAACACGAATCCCAGTTGGTCGTTGGCGCAGCCATTCCGTTTCGTCGCCCATAACGGCGAGATCAATACCATCAGCGCGAACCGCCGATGGCTTCGAGCCAAAGAAGTGTCATTGCGTGAGACACTCGGGCTGCCAGCGACGGTGCGATTGCTTGAGCAGAGGGTGAGCGACTCTGCGAGCTTCGACAATGGGCTGGAAATGCTCTTGCGCAGAGGCTATAACCTGCCGGCTGCGATGTGGCGTATGGTTCCTCCGGCGCGCGAACGCGATTCCGACGTGCACTCAGAGTTCGAGTCTTTTCTGCAAGCCCACGGTCGCGAGCAGGAACCATGGGATGGTCCCGCTGCGCTGATCTTTACCGATGGAGTCACGGTCGGTGCCAAGCTCGATCGCAATGGTTTGCGGCCGTTGCGGTATACGCTGACCTCAGATGGTTTGCTCGTGGCCGGTTCGGAAGTGGGGATTGCCGATTTACACGACAAGAACGTGATTGAACGCCAGCGCTTGGGCCCCGGCGAAATGCTGGTGGCCGATCCGGTGGATGGGATGTTTCTTCGTCCCGGAAGTATCCCGGAGCTCGGCGAATGGCGGAAATTTGTTTCTGATTGTTCGGCTGAGCTAATTAACCCGTCAAATCAAGTCTCTGCGTCTTCCACCCCCAACCCAACGAAAGTCTTAGCCGCGCTGGGCTGGAGCGACGATCAGTTCCGATTGCTGTTTCAGCCGCTCATTCAAAATGGCCAAGAAGCGGTGTGGAGCATGGGGGACGATGCACCCTCGGCATTTCTGTCCAATATGCGGCGCCCGCTGTGGGAGTATTGCAAGCAGCGCTTCGCGCAGGTCACGAATCCGCCAATCGACCCGCTGCGCGAAGCGCATGTGATGTCGCTCGATGTTCATCTGGGCGATACTCTGCTGCTTCCTTCTCCGTTGTTGGACTTCGGCCAGTTGGAACTAATCCGTGACAAGCTGCAGCCGGTTAAGGATATTAATTGTACGTTTCCGATTGCTGATGGAATTGACGGCGCAAAGGCTGCTCTAAAATCCCTCGAACAATTGTCAATCGCAGGTTCGAGACTCGTTCTGCTCAGCGATCGTGGCGTGAATGCGAACAATGCTGCCCTGCCAGCACTGTTGGCTTTAGCCGCGCGTTGGAAATCGATGGTCACGGCGGGAGGTTGGAATGTGCCCCTGATCATCGAAACCGGGCAGGTCGTCGACACGCATCATATCGCGTTGCTGATCGCTGCTGGTGCCAGTGCAGTTCTGCCCTATGCCGCGTTGGAGCAGGCCGTCAGGCTGCGTCCGGACGGAGTTGCCTCATATCGTCTCGCGGTGGAAAAGGGTCTGCGGAAGGTAATGGCGCGGATGGGCATTTCGACTATTGCCAGCTACCGCAATAGCCAGCTCTTTGAAACCATCGGTCTCGACGAAGAACTGCGAGCAAGTTTCTTCGAAGACGCGGGCGGCGCTCTGTGCGGCAAAGGAATCGACGAACTCCTCGAAGATTGCATTCAACGTCACACTTCGGCATTTGGAAATGAAAATTCCCAACTTAGAGATCTCGGATTGTACCGGTTCCGCCGCGAAGGAGAACGCCACTCCACATCGCCGGATCTCGTGCGGCGAATGCATCAGTACATCAAATCGCCAACTCTAGAAAACTTCCAGTCGTTTACAGAAGTTGCCGCAACGAGAGAGCCGGTGGCGATTCGCGACCTTTTGGAAATCGCGCCGGCTACTCCCGTGCCCTTGCAAGATGTAGAGTCCGACGCTTCCATACTGAGCCGTTTTAGTACGCAGGCCATGTCGCTCGGAGCGATCTCTCCTGAAACCCATCGCACGCTGGCGATCGCTATGAACCGGCTGGGAGCGCGCAGTAACACGGGCGAGGGTGGCGAGGATCCCGAAGTATATGGTGAACATCCGGAGGCCAACA
Source organism: uncultured Acidobacteriota bacterium (assembly GCA_963722725.1). Classification (GTDB taxonomy): domain Bacteria; phylum Acidobacteriota; class Terriglobia; order Terriglobales; family Acidobacteriaceae; genus JABDBE01. The sequence goes on along the minus strand of CAVROB010000013.1, from coordinate 1,808,716 downwards.
ATCGGGTCAAACAAGTGGCATCAGCGCGATTTGGCGTGACCACAGATTACCTCGTCCACGCCGACGAGTTGGAAATCAAGATCGCACAGGGCGCGAAGCCGGGTGAAGGCGGCCAATTGCCAGCGGGGAAAGTGACCGCGTACATTGCGCGGCTGCGGCATTCGGTGCCAAACACGATGCTGATCTCGCCGCCGCCTCATCACGACATTTATAGCATCGAGGATTTGGAGCAATTGATCTACGATCTGCGAGCCGTGAATCCGAAGGCGCGCATTGGAGTCAAACTGGTCTCGAGCACCGGCGTCGGCGTTGTCGCCACGGGCGTTGCCAAGGCTGGGGCGGATGTCATCACCATCAGCGGATACGACGGCGGTACAGGTGCATCTCCTCTGACTTCCATCAAGAACACCGGCATGCCTTGGGAAATTGGGCTGCGCGATGCGCATGCCGCTCTAGTGCGTGCGGGTTTGCGTCGCCGCGTGCGCTTGCGCGTGGATGGCGGATTCAAATTTGGACGGGACGTTATCGTCGGTGCGCTGTTGGGGGCCGACGAATTTGGTTTCGGTACAGCAGCCTTGCTCGCCCTCGGCTGCGTTATGGCTCGCCAATGCCACCTGAACACTTGTCCGGTTGGAATCGCGACGCAAGACGAAAAGCTGAGGATGCGCTTTACCGGAAAACCGGAAATGGTGGAAGACTACTTCCGCGCCGTGGCCGCCGAGGTTCGAGAACTGCTCGCGACTATGGGAGCCCGCTCCATCGATGCGATTATTGGCGCCGCCGACCGACTTCAGCCGCGCAATGTGCAGGCTGCGCGTGCCCTGGCAGAACTCCTGGAGCCGATTTCCGCGCCGACCCAGATGGCCTGTGTGCGCCAGTCTGCCAGCTCTCTTCAGAGCGCTCTGAGCCGAAGGTCGGCGCAACAGACCACGAATCGTTCTCGATCCTTCCCGATTACTAACGCGGACCGAGCCGTGGGTGCCCATCTGTCCGGAGAGATCCTGCGCCAGCATTGTGACCTTCCGACGCCTATTGATTGCGATTTCTCTGGGACGGCGGGGCAGAGTTTTGGTGCGTTCCTGATCCACGGAGTCAACCTGCGATTGTTTGGCGAAGCGAATGATTACGTCGGCAAGGGTCTGTCGGGCGGAAAGATCGTTATCTCAGCGGGCGAAGAAGCCTCGCTGCGCGGAGACGTGTTAGCGGGTAACACCGTACTGTACGGCGCTACCAGCGGAGAGTTGTACATTGCAGGCCGAGCGGGAGAAAGATTTGCCGTGCGGAATAGTGGCGCGCTGGCCGTGGTCGAAGGGGTGGGCCAACATGCGTGCGAATACATGACTGCCGGGGTGGCCGTTATTCTCGGGCCCGCAGGGATTAACCTGGGAGCTGGGATGACAGGCGGTTTGGCGTACCTGCTGCGTGATCCCGTCGTCGGACACGTGCTCAATGACCAATCCGTCAGGATGGTCCCCGTTGAACTCAAGGAGGAGTTATGGCTTCGCCGCGTCCTGCGCCGGCACGAACGTCTCACAGGAAGTCCTCGGGCTGCACAGTTATTGCGAAGCGAACGGCCACTGCCATTCAGCCGTATCGAGCCCCTGTCTCTCGCGTGTTCAGTCGCCGAGACGTGGGAGGCGATTTTAACGCGTTTCGGCAGACACCAAACTCCAGTGTTCGATGTCGCACGGGTGGTTCCGCTCGATGGCTTACCATCGTATCGTAAGCAGCGAGCGCTCCAGGGTAATCGATAGCCTTTTCTGCAGAACGTTTCCTCGTCTCCGCTATAATCACACACTAATCATGGACTTCGACCAACTAGTCACATTTCTGCAAGTCGCCAAGCTCGGGAGCTTTTCGCGCGCCGGACAAAAAGTCTTTCGCTCACAATCGGCCGTGAGCAGTCAGATTCGGTTGCTCGAGCAGGAGTACGGAGACAAACTTCTCGATCGCTCGGGAAAATCCGTGCGGCTCACGCCAGCCGGAAGAGTATTGTTTTCTTATTCAGAACGGCTTTTGCGGATGCGCGATGAGTCCCTGCTGGCGGTTGCAGATCAGGGGGCGACGCCTCGCGGCACCCTGTTAATCGGCGCTAACGAAGCCACCTGCCTGTACGTTTTGCCGGAAGTGTTCGCTGAATATTGCCGGCTCTATCCCGGAGTCCAAATCAGCATCTATCGCAACTTCAGCTACAAAATCATAGAAAAATTGGAGAACGGTTCGATTGACGTGGGTATCGTCACCTTGCCGGTCAAATCCCCGAGTCTGAAGGTGCACTCGATTTTTCGCGACCAGCTTATGCTGATGGTCAGTCCGCAAAACCCTTTGGCAAAACACAAGCACGTATCCGTGGGAGACATCATCACGCAGCCGTTACTGTTGCCAAGAACAGGTTATAGTCGCCGGGTAATGGATAAGCTATTCCGGCCCTACCGCTCTCAGTTGCAAGTCAGAATGGAATTACCCAGCATTGGGATGATCAAGAGCTTTGTCGCGGCTGGGCTGGGTGTCTCGTTGATCAGTGCGAGCTTCGCCCGGGATCAGGTGCTCGCGGAACGGGTCAAGCTGATTCCACTGCAAGGCGTGGAGCTATGGCGCGAGCTTGGTTTGGCTTACCGTCGCGATCGGACGCACACCCGCCCCACGACGACTTTCATATCTACGGTCAGACAGCGTTCGACGGTAGCAAAATAGTTTTCCCGGGGAATTTTCACCGCAGAGGCACAGAGAAGACCTTAGGAGTAAAACCAGTTCTTAGCCGTCCTAATGACCTACGGTTTTGTTTTCTCTGTGGCGAAATACGGCTAATACTTTACGATTGCGGCAAACGATTTTGGGTTCAAACTGGCTCCCCCTACCAGGGCTCCGTCGATTTCTTGTTCTGCCATCAGCGCCTTGGCATTTTCGGGTTTCACCGAGCCACCGTAGAGAATGCGAAGGTTGTCCGCGAATTCCTGCCCAAAAGCCTTGGCGGCTTCTCCGCGAATCAAACTGTGGGATTCGGCGGCGAGCTGCGGCGTGGCGGTCTTGCCGGTTCCAATCGCCCAGACAGGCTCGTAGGCGACGACGAGTTTGCCGGCCTTCTTGCCGGAGACGGCGTGGAAGGCGCGCAGGCATTGCCGGCGAAGCACGTCTTCGGTCAGCCCTGCTTCGCGTTCTTCCAGAACTTCGCCCACGCAAACGATGGGCGTAAGTCCAGCTTCCAGAGCGGCTTTCAGCTTGAAATTCACCATGTCGTCGGTTTCGCCGAAATACTGGCGGCGTTCGGAATGTCCAATGATCACATGCGTGCAGCCAACTGCGAGCAGCATGCCAGGGCTCACTTCGCCGGTATATGCGCCTTCTTTTTCCCAATACAAGTTTTGCGCGCCAATCGCGATGTTCGACCCCTTAACCGCTTCCGTCGCGGCGCAGAGGTCGATATCTGGCGGGCAGACGACGATCTCATCGCGATCATGATTCGCGACCAAGGGAAGAAAGTCGCGAAAGAAGTCGCGGGTCTGGTCAGGTATTTTGTACATCTTCCAGTTAGCTGCGATTAGTTTCTTTCTCATAAGGATCTCTTTTCGATTCGGTATGAAGGAACGGAATTTTGATTCTGCAGCGTTTCGGCGGCTCGCGTGTACGCTCGCAAAGTCGCAACGTCAAACAGCACAAATCGAACGGCAATTACATGGGTGGTCGAAACTAGAGCCTCAATTGTGGAGGAAACTGCGATCGATGCGGCTTCTGCAACCGGATATCCAAAAGCTCCGGTTGAAATAGCCGGAAACGAAAGAGACTTAATGCCGTGCTCGTCGGCTAGCCGGATTGATTCGCGATGACAACTCGCCAGCTTTTCGGCCTCTCCGTTTTTCCCACCGCGATAAATAGGGCCCACGGTGTGAATGACATATTTCGCCGCCAGGCGCCCACCCGTCGTGATGACCGCCCGCCCCGCAGGCAAGCTTTCGATCTGGCCGACAATCCGCCGGCATTCAGCTAGAATCGCCGGTCCGCCGGCCCGGTGAATAGCGCCATCGACTCCGCCCCCGCCCAGAAGCGATGAGTTGGCTGCATTGACCACCGCGTCGGTCGTCTCTTCGGTAATGTCGGCCGGACCGTCAAAGTCTATGGTCCCCCTGCGGTCTAAGAGGATACGAATTCCCGAACCGAGTGCACTTGTCTTCACAGAGGTCAACGCTTCTCGGTCAGTGCTTCTACACCGGGCAGCTTTTTCCCTTCCAGGAATTCTAGCGACGCACCGCCACCGGTTGAAATGTGGGTCATTTTGTCGGCGACTCCTGCAGCGTGTACGGCTGATACCGAATCGCCGCCGCCCACAATCGAAATTGCGCCTACATTTTCGGCAATGGCATGAGCGATCTTGTAAGTTCCCCGGCTAAACGGAGAAACCTCGAATACTCCCATGGGACCATTCCAGACGATGGTACGCGCGCGGGAAATTTCTTCGGAGAACAGTTCGACGGTCTGTGGTCCGATATCGAGGCCCATCATGTTTGGCGGAATCGGTTGGCCACTGTTCACAACGTGCACGACGGCGTTGATATCAATTCGATCCGCAACAATGTGATCGAGCGGTAACAAGAACTTCAGTTTATGATTCTTGGCCTCCTGCAGAAGCTGGCGCGCGAGGTCGAGTTTGTCTTCCTCTACGCGTGACTTGCCAACTTGCTCGCCCTGAGCTTTCAGGAAAGTGTAGGCCATGGCACCGCCGATGAGAAGAGTGTCCACTTTGCTCATCAAGTTCCGGATCACAGCGATTTTGTCGCTTACCTTCGCGCCGCCGAGTATGGCGACGAAAGGTTCTTCGGGATGCTGCAGGGCCTTTCCAAGGTAGCGGAGTTCCTTTTCCATCAGAAGTCCAGCGGCCGACTTCTTCACAAACTTGGTGACGCCAACCGTAGAGGCGTGGGCACGATGCGCGGTTCCGAAGGCGTCGTTCACGTAGAAATCGGCAAGGCTGGCAAGTTGTTTGGAGAACTTCTCATCGTTGGCTTCTTCTTCCGCGTGAAAACGGAGATTCTCCAGAAGCAGAGTCTGTCCTTTTTCCAGCTTGCCGGCGATTTCTTCGGCTTCCGGGCCGACGCATTCGGGAGAGAATCCGACGTTCTCACCACGCGCCAGTTCCTTATCGAGAAGCATGCGCAGGCGCTCGGCCACCGGCTTGAGACTCAGCATGGCGTTGGGCTTGCCCTTGGGACGGCCGAGGTGGGAAGCAAGAATGAGCCGCGCGCCATGACGCAGGGCGTACTCGATGGTCGGAAGTGTTTCGCGGATGCGGGTATCGTCCATGACCCGGCCATCCTCCATGGGCACGTTGAAATCAACCCGCATGAGAATGCGGTGATCGTTGATGTTGAGATCGCGGATGGAAAGCTTGGACATTTATGGATTCCTTGATGCAGTGCGGCGGTCCGGGATCAGCACGGGCTCCCAGCAAGGCCAAGATTCCCTCCCGATCCGACAAAGATGCCGGCACCGCAACACCCTTACAACCCTTTCTTGCCGATGTAGTTGATCAGGTCATGCACCCGACAGGAGTAACCCCACTCGTTGTCGTACCACGAAATTACCTTGACCAAGGTTCCGCCCACCACGAGGGTCATGGGCGCATCGACAATCGAGGAGCGCGAGTCTCCTCGGAAGTCAGCCGAGACCAGTTCGTTCTCTTCGTATCCGAGGTAGCCCTTGAGGGGACCTTCCTGTGATGCTTTTTTCAGGGCGGCGTTGACCTCATCCTTGGAGGTCTTTTTCTCGACCAGGGCCACTAGGTCCACAACCGAGACGTTGGGCGTCGGAACGCGCATGGCGAAACCATCGAGTTTGCCCGCCATCTCAGGGATGACAAGTTTCAGAGCCTTGGCAGCGCCGGTCGACGTCGGAATCATGGAAAGTGCGGCGGCACGGGCGCGGCGTAGGTCCTTGTGAGGGAAATCGAGGATCACCTGGTCGTTGGTATAGGAATGGATGGTCGTCATGGTACCGAAAACAATCTTGAAGTTGTCATGCACCACTTTCACGATGGGCGCCAAACAGTTGGTGGTGCAGGAGGCGTTCGAGATGATGTGGTGCTTGGCCGGATCGTAAACCTGTTCGTTGACGCCAAGCACCAGAGTGACGTCCTCGTTCTTCGCCGGAGCGGAAATTATGACTTTCTTGACTGTACCTCGAAGATGTTTCTTGGCGTCATTGGCGTCTGTGAAGTGGCCGGTCGATTCGAGAACGACCTGAGCCCCGACCGATTCCCAGGGAAGCTTGGCAGGATCTCTTTCGGCGAAAACCTTAAAGGTCTTATTGTCCACGGTGATGCTATCGGCTCCAGCCGAGATGTGATTGGGCAGATTGCCGAGAATGGAGTCGTATTTGAGTAGGTGAGCGAGCGTCTTGGGGTTCGTGAGATCGTTGACTGCGACGAATTCGATGTTGGGATCGTTGAGCGAGGCGCGCATTACGTTGCGTCCGATGCGCCCGAAACCGTTGATGCCTACTTTAATAGCCATCTTGCCTCCGTGAAAATGATGAAGATACAGCTGAAAAGAATGCGGGGCCGGGAACACAAAATGTTAACAGGGAAAGACAAGCGCAGCAAATGGGGCAGGCGAATTGTGTCGACGAGATTGATGTCTCGCAGCCAGATCGGGAATGCCCGGGAGAGATCACGAATAGGGCGTAAAGCCGTCGATCTCGACGTAAACGTTCTTCTTGCTCCAAAAGAAGGGAATTCGCGCCAGCCAGTACTTCTTTTGGATCGTCTTGCGAGCGCGGGGCCAGTCTTCTGGAGGGAGTATGCGAGCTCTGGCCTCGAATTCAGGGCCCGTGATCTTACCTCGGATGCTGCAAGGAGCGACTCGCACCTCGGGCTTGTTCCGGATGCGCTTGTATTTGCCCGAATCACTCCGAGTCATCACGTAAATCTTGTCATTTTCTTCCGCGAACCAAATCGGTGTAGGTATCGCAGCACCACTCTTGCGGAAGGTCACAAGGCTGATGTAATTCTGGCCCTCAAGCTCGCGGGGGATGGGCATGGGGATATTGTACGGGCAGTCGAGGTCCAGGGCTGCTGAAAACGCGACTCGTGTCGGTGAGCGCCTGCTGTGCTCAAGCTTTTCCACAGCCGAAGTGTCGCGACGGCACGCGGAACCAGCAAAGTTGCGCTAACCGGCTTGGTACGCCGGTGACGGCATGCGTTGCTCACGAGGCTCCGGGTGTGTTACAAGCCAGACATGCGCAAATGGATGAGCGAGCGCCTGAAGCGCCGCAAAAAAGAGCCTCAGAAAGCAGGAAGCGAGGCCGCACCTGCCCCGCTGCAGCCGGCATTCTACGATACCGAGCCTTCCCACCCAGAGCCGGTCGCCGACGTGGTGCAGGTGACTCCGGCCCCGCTGCGGCCGGAGTCAGCCCATGACATGTCGGCTGAGCCTCAGGCGGAGCAGCCACGACAGCCCGCAAATGGAGATGTGGCAAAACGACGCCGTCGGCGGGGCAGAGGGGGGCGCGGTCGGAGCCGCAATGACGCTTCCCCAGTCGAACCGGCATCGGCGGTGCTCGCCCAGCATGGCCGTGAAGGGACTGCAGCTGCTGCACCGCTGCCCCAAGTTGAGGCGCCGCCGCAGCGTCCTTCCAAGGGCGTAGTCATTCTGGCGATCGGGTTGCCTGGGTCCGGCAAGAGTTCGTGGTTCAAACGCCACAACGTTACGCCACTCTCCAGCGATCTCTTGCGCGCACTCCTGTTCGACGACCCCACGGAACAGCGCTTTCAGGATCTGATTTTCTCCAACCTACGTTCCATGCTGAAGGCGAGGTTGATCGCCAAGCGTCCCATGAATTACGTCGACGCCACCAACCTGTCGCCTCACGAGCGCAGCGGATGGATCAAACTGGCCAAGGATTATGGCTACGAAGTGCAGGCTGTCTTCTTTGATGTGCCGGTCGAGGTCTGTCTGGCTCGCAACCAGCGCCGCGAACGCAAGGTGCCAGAAGACGCCATGCGGCGCATGGCGGGGAAACTGAAGCAGCCATCGTTTGAGGAAGGATTCTCCAAGATCACCGTAGTGAAGGTGAAGCAAAAAGAGTGATGACGACTAACCGAGAACGGCGCGTTGCTAGCCCTTCAGATAGGGCAACAATTCCTTAAACGCTGGCGCTCCCGACGAGCGCAACAGCTCGTAGATGATCATCTCTGTGGATGAGATCACGGCGCCAGCCGCGCGCATGCGTTCCAATCCGATCTTCCAATTCCATTCAGTACGCGAACTTACGGCATCCGAAGCCACGTGGACGATGTAACCCTCGCGCAATGCTCCGAGCGCGGTCTGAGTCACGCAGATGTGGCTCTCCATTCCGCATATCAGGACCGTATTCCGGTTTCCGGGCAGTCGCTTCAACACGGAGCAAAACGCGTCACTGCCAAAGCAGGAGAACATCTGTTTGTCGATGGGGTGCGTTTCCGGCAGCAGGGAAGCGATCTCCGGCACGGTATTCCCCAGTCCCTTGGCATATTGCGTAGTCATAAGCGTCGGAAGCTTCAAGATGCCCGCGAGTCGGATAAGGAGTTGCGAATTCTTGAGCGAGTTGCTCCTTTTGAAAGATTGGCGGGAGAAGTTTTTCCTGGATGTCGACCACCAGAAGCGCGCAGCGGTCGGCTTCGAGAGGAGTGCGAGCGATTTCGCTATAGTCGTTGGTCAAGGGAGTGATATTGCCGAGGGCGGTAGTCATGAATCTTCTCCTGCGTGAATCTTAAACTGTAAAGTTGGCAAAGAACAGAGACACGGGGACCTCGAGGACGACGCGCCAATACTGCTTTGACTCAAACGCTGAGCTACTAGATAATAAATGCGTTGCCCCCTCGTTCAATGGTAGGACACCTGCCTCTGGAGCAGGTTATCGGGGTTCGAATCCCTGGGGGGCAGCCAACTCAATCGCTTGCCTTAATCTTTTCCCAATGTGTTCATCGTGTGTGCGGCGGGATTTGCTGGCCGTATAGGGAGCGCCTATGTCCAAAAAGAGATTAAACATCGCGATGATTGGGTCCGGCTTCATCGGCAAAGTGCATTCGAATGCCTTTCGCCAGGTCAGCCATTTCTTCGACGTTCCTTATGAAGTTCGGTGCCAGGTTATTTGTGGGCGCGACCGGACGAAGTTGGAAACGGCAGCTTCGCGATGGGGTTGGAGCGAGGTCGAGACCGATTGGCAGAAAATCATCGCGAGAAAAGATATTGACGCCGTCGATATCGCGGTCCCCAACGCACTACACTCCACGATCGCCGTTGCCGCCGCTGAAGCAGGGAAGATCGTGCTCTGCGAGAAGCCGCTGGCCTCGTCTATTGAGGAAGCCGAGAGAATGACCAGAGCGGTACAGCACACGCCGAATATGGTTTGGTTTAACTTCCGGCGCGTTCCTGCGGTCGTTTTTGCCAAGCAACTCATTGCGGAAGGCCGCTTGGGTCAGGTCTTTCATTATCGCGCCCTATACCTTAATCAATCCGGAAACGATCCTGCCAAGGCGAACACTTGGCGTTACAAGAAGAGTGACGCGGGAATGGGAGCGGCGGGAGATCTCCTCTCTCACTCGATTGACATGGCGCTTTACCTGAATGGACCGATCAGCCAATTATCTGCGATGATGCATACTTTTGCTCCCGGCCGCGACGTGGACGACGCTACGCTCCTGATGGCGCGCTTTGCCAACGGGAGCATTGGCACTTTCGAGGCAACTCGTTATGGCGTGGGATGCCAGAATCGAAATACCTTTGAAGTCAACGGCTCGAAAGGGATGCTAAGTTTTACTCTCGACGAGATGAACCAGCTTGATTTCTTCGACGCGACCGAAGCGGCTGATTTACAGGGCAGACGCAGCATTGCCGTTACCGGGCTGGACCATCCGTATGGAAAGAATTTTTGGAAGCCCGGCCACGTTTTGGGATACGAGCATCCGTTCATCGCAACCCTGGCGGACTTTCTTAACTCCATAGCCCGGAAAGAACCCTTTCACGTGAACTTTGAAGATGCGCTCGCAGTGCAACGAATCCTGCATGCCGTGGAACTATCCTCTGCCTCGGGTGGGTGGGTCAGCGTCGATGGGCGCTCTGCGTAGAGCCGCCAGGAAAATATCTATCCCCTTGTTATCCCGAGGAGGGAAGCCTCGAGGAATCTTAGGTTCGCCGACCGGGCAAAGAACCGGGATCCCTCGCTGCGCTTGGGATGGAATAAAGAACTGGACAAGATCGGATGACGCCGTCTATCAGCTGACGGTTCTGCGGCGCACTTTTCTGCCGCATACTATGGACGCGCCTGCGCACCGATGAGTTCCAACGCCAGCGCAGCCAACTCGACGTCCTCGCCCGACGAAAGGCCACTGACAGCGACTGCCCCGGCAACGACGCCGTCCTTCCAGATAGGAATGCCTCCGCCCCAACCCACGAATCTGGGGTCGCCATAGTAAGCAATGTCGTGTCCCTTTTCGGGGTGGCGCACCTTTTCTCCAATCTCTTTTGTCGGTTTGCGTTCCCGCGCCGCGGTCCACGCCTTGTTGGCGGCAATGCGGATCGAAGAAATGGGAGCGCCGTCCATGCGCGCGAACGCGATTAGTTCACCATGCGAGTCGGCAACGGCAACCACAACGGATTTCTGCAGCTGCGCGGCCTTCTCTACGATCAAATCGACGATCTTCTTGGCCTCGGAGTAGTCGATCACGGGAACATTGCGCATGGGAGTTGGAGAACAGCATACCAAATACAGGCGGAGACGCGGTCTTGCACCCGTTGCCGTCTGGTAAAGCGGCATCATGAGAGCAAAAAAACGGGCTGGGCAATGTGCCCAGCCCGGCCAAACTTGAACGACTTAGAAAATAAACTTCAACGCAAACTGAATCAGACGTGGGTTGGCGTCGCCGTTGTCGGACGTAATCTCGCCAAATCCGTTATTCCCTGCGCCCGTATAGGTACCGTTGAAGCCGGTCCCCGGGACGCCAAACTGCGGGTGATTGAACAGGTTGAAGAACTCGGTGCGGAACTCAACACCGAATCTTTCGGTAATCTGCGTCCGCTTGAATATGGCGAAATCAAAGTTATTGATTCCGGGAGCGCGCAGCGAGGAATCCACACGTGCTTCGGTACCATAGCCCCACGCCGGAGGTGCTGAAAAGCAATTGACATTGAAAAACTCCGTGAGGCTGCGGTTACCTCCCTTGCTGCATCCAGGTACAACATCGGGACGGATGTTGCCTATACCCAAGCCAGCGCCTTCCAGAGGAGTGGAAGTTCCAGCCCAGGTAATCTTGAGCGGGAAGCCACGTTGGAAAGTGGTTATGCCGTCGATTCCCCAACCGGATACAACTTTGTCTTCGAAGCCGGTGGCCCCGGAAAGCCATGTCTTGCCGTGTCCGAAGGGAAGATCAAGCACGTAGCTGATGACCAGACGCTGGGAGACATCCTGAGAAGAAAGCGATCTCTCTCCATTCAGATTGTTATAGTCTTGCACGGCCCCAACCCCACCCGTTTCACCCGACCCTTCGAGCCAACTTGTCAGCGTGTCGGTGTTGCTCAAGAGCTTGGAGTTCGTGTAAGCCACCAGCAGCGTACCTCCACCCTGGAATCGACGAGTTACAGTGGCCTGCAACGAATTGTACGTACTACCGCAACATCCGTATCCGCCCAGGCTCAGTCCGGTGTACTGCGGGTATGGGCGGAGCAGCTGTCCGGCAAGAATTGTCGGACTTTGAGTTGCGCCGTTGCCGATCGAAGGATTCGGGCTCACCAAGGGATTCGGGATCGGCTGGTCAATCGCCACAGGTAATCCAGCAAGAGACTGTGCTTCTGCCTGTGCGACATATGAATCTGGAATTTGATTGATGTTGGTCGAGTACTGTTGGAGGTGAACGCCGTGCGCACCGGCATAGGCGACGTCCGCAAAGAACCCTGCCCCAAGCTGCCGTTGAACATCGAGATTGAACTGCTGCACGTATCCGTACTTAGGATCCGTGTATGGCGCCAACGTGGGATCACCGTTGCTGGCGACGAAACTGGAGATGTTGGGTGTCGCGGCCGGATAGGATGTACGTCCCGGCGGCGGCAAAATTCCATTAACAAAGGGACCCGGCGTGCAACCGGTGAGTGTGCCCGCCCCTCCTCCAGAGCCGGCGTTGAACGTGCAACCACTTTGGTCGAGGGTCCCAATTGGCGTCACACCGTGATCCAGCGTGGCAAAGAAAGGCGTGGTCGCGAGGTTGATTACGTCGTTGTCCGGGTTAAGGCCGAAGGAGATGTAGTTCGGGATCCAGAAGATTCCATAGCCGCCACGGATTACAGTTTTCTGGTCCCAACTGTAGGCAAATCCCAGCCGGGGCGAGAACTCCCTATAATCCAAGGGCAGATTATTCCTGCTCGTGTTCACTCCGTTGCCGACCAATTGCGCGTCGCCTATGCACGGAGATCCTGGATTGCCGTTACAACCCGTAACTGTCGCGTTGGTGACGTTCGGACTCCAATAGCTCAAGCGGTTGTAACGGTCAGACCATGTTCCTGGAAGCTCGTAGCGGAGTCCCATGTTCAAGGTCAATTTCGTGGTGACCTTCCAAGTGTCAGCACCGTAGAAACCACGGTAGGTCTGACGGCCGGCCGTTTGTGCTGGAACCTGGGCAGCACCTTCCGTCTGGTTCACAAAAGAAGCAGGGCCCGATTGGGCTAACCCAAGCAGGAAATCTGCAAATGGGAAGCCGGCCGTGCAACCGTTGGCGGTCGTACAATTGGGGCCGCCAATATTGCCTGTCCAAGCTCCCGAGAAACCAAACGCCCCGCTGGCGATGTTGGTCTGGTAATAATTGTCCAGACCTAACTCCCACTGGGCACCCACCGCGAAGGTGTGTTTACCGTGAATGATCGTCATCGTAGGCGAAACATTGTACTGAGTGTTATGGTCGCCAATTGCGCTGTTGCCTTGGCTCTTACCCACATCGCCGGGGAACGGAAAGGCAGGAGTGGGAGGCGTCCGCATGATGTCGGGGACTTCGCTGTTGTAGCTCGACGGCCATCCGAGAGCAGTGAGATCGTAACCGGCGAGAAGCGGCGCGCGCAGGTAAATGAAACGGCTTCCTGAAATGTTCAAGTCACCGATGACGTTGGCGCTGAACACGTGGTTGAAATCAATCGCCAGAGCTTTGGTGTGATAGTCCTCGGCGCAACGGTCATTGCACAAGCCGGTGTTAAAAGGATTGGTCGGAAGATCCAGCAGGCCAAAGTAAGTAAACCGAGCGAACATGCGCGTTTTGTCGGTGATGTTCACATCGCCACGGGCTACGAACTGCGTGTTGTTCCCACCGGCGCTGGTGGCTGCGACGTAGTTGCCGACCGCGAAACTGTTTGCCGATTGGACCGGGGCGTAGTACTTATTCCACAACGCCAGCCCGGCTTTGCTGAATTCAGATGTCGGAATTATGTTACCCGGATAAGGCGACCGGGCTCCCGTAGCCGGATTCACGGTATATGGATCGTAGAGCTGAATTCCGGGAAGCAACGAGGAGAAATTGCCAGCCTCGAAAGCTGCCGTCGGTATTGTCGTAGTGATGGGGTTGCCGAAGCGCTGCCGGAACTGCTCCCAACTCGTGAAAAAGAACACCTTGTCCTTAACGACTGGGCCACCGACGTTAAATCCATACTGGTTTTGAACATACGGAGCAGTTGTGTTGGATTGGCCGCTCTCCAATTGACTCTGCTTAATGAAATAGTCGTTCGAGTTGAAAATCTTGTTACGGATGAATTCGTAAGCCTCTCCGTGGAAGGCGTTGGTACCCGATTTCGTGCTGAAGTTCATGATGCCGCCGGAGAACTTGCCGAACTCCGGTCCCAGGTTGTTGTACTGGACCTTGAATTCGCCGACGGAGTCCTGCGTCGGAATAACGATGGGCAGGTTGATGTAGCCGATGTTAAGAGGTTGCCCGTCAAGATACTCGGCGCTCTGGTTCCCGAAGGAACCTCCCACCTGATAGTTGCCCCAGCTAAAGGGATTCTGGCCGACCGGCGTTCCGCCCGATCCACCTTGCGCAACGGCGGCGGGAGAGATCGTGATCAGGTTAAAAATATTGCGGCCGTTCAGGGGTAATTCGTTGGCCTTCCGCTGCTCAACGACTTGGCCCAGGGACGAGGTTTCGACCTGTAGCAACGGGGTCTCGGCCGTTACCTCGACGGTTTCCGTGACTTGACCAACCGGCAAGGTGGCGTCAATGTGGGTGTCCTGCTGTACCTGAACCACGACATCGGGCCGGGCTAAAGTGCTTAAATCCTGCCTTCTCAATGTCAAGGCGATAATTTCCAGGCGTCACGTTCACGAAGCTGTACAAGCCTTGGTCGCCCGTGGGCTGAACGCGCTTTTCCTGAGTCCCGGTGTTGGTGAGAGTGACTTGGGCCCCGGCAACGGCTGCTCCTGAAGAATCGACCACCGAGCCATCGACCGTGCCGTATGTACTTTGACCGTGAAGGGAAAGAGAAGACGTGACCACGAGGACCGCTGAAAAAATCAGTGTCCATAGCTTGCGAGACGGCATACACACCCCCACACCACGTTTTGTGGAACGGCGAAAGTTTTAAATACATGGGTAGTGGTTGTCAAGCAAAAAGTAATCTTTTTGCATTAGGGCATCGATTTTTTGAATCATAAGGGTAATCGTTTTTTGCGCGAGGGTAATCGTTTACCGCAGGTAATCGATTACTTTCTCCGATCTGGTGTATGATCCTTGCGCCATGGCAGTGACCATGCTGGACATTGCGCGAGATCTCAAGGTCTCAGTGGTGACAGTGTCCAAGGTTCTACGCAACCAGGGCCGGATCAGCGCGGCCACTCGCAAGCGTGTGCTGCGCCGCGCTAAGGACTTGCACTACCAGATGAATTGGGTGGCGCGCAGTCTGGTGACCCGGCGCACCTATACAATCGGCCTGCTTCTGCCGGAATTCACTCATCCCTTTTTTGCTGAGATTGCACGTGTCGTCGCGCAGACAGTGCGCCCGCACGGCTATCATGTGATCATTTCGTATTTCGACGAAGATCCCGAATTGGAACGGAGTGAGGCTGATTCCCTATTGGCCCGCCAAGTGGACGGCCTCATCATCGCGTCCGCACAACCGGTTCGTTGCCTGGATCTGTTTCAGAGGATTCAGAGGCGGAATGTGCCTTACGTCCTGATTGACCGCCCTATTGGCGGGGTACAGGCATCTTTCGTCGGGGTCGACAACAACGCCATCGGCAGACTGGCGACAGACCATCTCATCGCGCGCGGTTGCTCCCGCATCGCCCATCTGCGCGGTCCCGAAATAGGAATCTCAGTGGAGCGCTTGCAAGGCTACCGCCGCGCGCTAGCGAAACGGGACTTGCGCACGCCTGCAGGTTACGTGGTCTTGGGCGGTCGCGGGGTTGAATCGGGCTATGAGGGCATGCAGCGATTGTTGCGACTGCGTCCGCTTCCAGACGGAGTTTTCTGTTACAACGACCCAGTTGCCATCGGCGCCATGAAGGCGATCCTGGACGCTGGCCTCAAGGTGCCCGACGATATTTCCGTGGTCGGGGCTGGCAACGTTCACTACTCCGACCTTCTGGCGGTTCCACTCACGACCGTCGACCAGGGCACTTGCCAAATTGGGGCGCGAGCTGCCGAACTCTTGATTCAGCGAATCATGCTCAAGCGCTCGGCCCGCCCCAAGAAAATCCTGATCACGCCCAAGCTGATAGAACGCGAATCGACCCGCCGGTAAAGTTAGTAGTTAATGGCGAAGTCATGTATCCGTCATGTTGGCATTGTTGATGCCTTCCTCTGGATGGCGGATATCCAAGAATTGAAGTCTGACCCGCGTGCAATGAAAGCCGCGAGCACGATATGCTAGGCCACTAAGGGAAACCCAGGTTGCTGAAGACTCTGCTGCGCATATCGCTTCTAATGACATCGGTGCTGTCAGTTGCTGCCCTCGTGGCGCCCATGTTCGATGTCAACTTGCCCCGGGGACTGGATTTCATCCTGCAGAATTCTCCCACGCCTCAGAAGTATCTGATTGAAACCATGCCCGGTGGCGTCGCTCTGCTGGACTACAATAACGACGGCTTGTTGGACATTTTTCTCGTCAACGGCGGACGAATAACAAGCCCAATGCAAACACCGGAAAACTTCGATCGCCATGACCCGCGCTACTGGAATCGGCTTTACCGTCAAAACAAAGATGGAAGCTTTACCGATGTAACCGAGCAAGCTGGATTAGCCAATGCCGGAGATGGAAACTACGGAATGGGCGTGGCGGTGGGCGATTATGACAACGACGGCTACCCCGATCTGTTTGTCACCAATTATGGAAAGAACATCCTGTATCACAACAACGGCGACGGAACATTCACAGACGTGACTGCAAAGGCCGGAGTCGCCGGAGGAGGATGGTCCGTCTCTGCCGGATTTTTCGATTACGACAACGACGGAAAATTAGATCTTTTCGTTACCCGCTACATGGATTGGGACACCAAACACAGCAAAGACTGCGGCGGCAATTACCATACGTATTGTCCCCCGGAAGAATTTCCCGCCACCACCAACATCCTCTATCACAACAACGGCGATGGAACCTTCACCGACGTGAGTCAGCGCTCCGGCATCGCGGCGAAAAAGGGTCGGGCGTTGGGTGTGGCCTTTGCTGATTACGATGAAGACGGCTACACCGACATATTCGTAGCTAACGACGGCATGCAACAATATTTGTTCCATAACAATGGGAACGGAACTTTCACGGAAGTGGGTCTTGAAGCAGGCGCGGCGCTTTCTGAAGACGGCCGGCGGTTATCGGGCATGGGAGTTGTCTTTCAAGATTATGACAACGACGGTCGGCCCGACGTTATCGTGACCGAGTTGCCTAGGGAAATTTACGGTGTCTATCACAACGACGGCGGCGGGTCGTTTAGTTATCGCAGTCTGGAAACCGGCCTGGGCACACTCTCCAGTGGAAGCTCGGGCTGGGGCGTGGGTTTGGAAGATTTCGACAACGACGGCTGGAAGGATTTATTCGTCGCCCAAGGCCACGTGCTGGACAACGTCGAACGTATCGATCCCTCGCTGCACTATCTCGAACTTCCACTGCTCGCGATGAATCATAATGGCCGCTTCGAACGGATTGATTCTGGAAGCGCAACTCCCGTAGCGGGGCGCGGAGCTGCGTTCGGCGACCTAAACAACGATGGCTGGCAGGACGTTGTAATGACCTATCTCGGCGGCCACCCTCAAGTGTTCATGAACCGCGGCGGCAAGCTGCACTGGCTGGTGATTTCGCTGCGCGGCACACGCAGCAACCGCGATGGATTCGGCGCCCGGGTCAAAGTAAACGGACAAACCCGGTTTGCGACTTCCGCGGGAAGCTACGCTTCCTCAAGCGACAAGCGTCTTCATTTTGGACTCGGAACAGCCGAAAAAGCTAAAGTGGAGATCGTGTGGCCATCAGGCATTCACCAGACATTGGATGATGTTCACGCCGACCAGTTCTTAGATGTTCGTGAGCCGGAGAAACCGTGATCCGCGCCCTTTTACTCTTGTGGTTTGCGTGGCAGAATCTGTCGCCGGAAGCCGTCCAGCATATGCAGGCGGGAATGGCGGCTGAGAAACAACGGCAATTCGATGTTGCCATTTCGGAGTTTCGAAAGGTCACGGAACTGGAGCCAACTTTCGCCGATGGCTTCATCAGCCTGGGCCAGACGTACATGGAGAAGCACGATCTAGCTTCTGCGGTCACACCGTTAAAGCGTGCTCTCGAAATCACTCCAGATTCGGCGCCGGCTCATCAGTTGCTAGGCTACGCGCTGCTGGCGCAAGGCTACGCGGCCGAGGCCATTCCCCACTTGCAGCGAGTGGGCGATAAGACGGGGTTAGGAATTGCCGAAATTCAGACTGGCCAACTGCCAGAGGCGATCGCGAGTCTGCAGGCGGCATTGGCCGATCGTCCGAATGATCCCGATCTCTTGTATTACCTCGGTCGTGCCAGCGGTCTGCTGTCGAAGCAATCGATTGACACTTTGTTGGCCGCTTATCCTGACTCGCCTCGCGCGCACCAGGCAATGGCAGAAAACTATTTCGTGCTGCGGCAGATGCCAGATGCCGAGAAAGAATACCGCGAAGCATTGCGCCTGCGGCCCGAGATACCGGAAGTCCATCTGGAACTAGGCGAAGTGTATGCCGGCGCTTTCCAATGGGCGAAGGCGGAAGAGGAGTTTCGTGCCGAAACTAAACTGCAGCCTGGCAACGCTGAAGCCGCGTACCGCCTGGGAACGGCGCTGCTGGAACAGGGCAAAGCGCACGAGGCCCGGGCTGAACTCTTGCGCGCCGACAAGCTAATGCCGGGCATGCCCGAAACGCTTTATTCATTGGGAAAGGCAGCTTCACTTGAAGGCGACACCGCGGCTGCTGAAAAAGCCTGGACCAGGCTTCTTTCAATCGAGAAAGAAAGCTCTCTCGCTGCGCAGGCACATTTCGGCCTCGCCGGTCTCTATCGGAAACAAGGAAAGACCGAAGCCGCGAAGCACGAAATGCAGGAGTTCCAAAGATTGCAGAGCGGGTCTAATCAGCCACCGGCGCCGGCCAAACAAGAATCACCCAATAGGTAGTAGCTGCCACAGGCTCATAGCTACAACAAGGGAGAAAACTTTCGTCCTCGATCCGGTTGATCGGCAACGCTCGGCGTGCCGGAGACTGAAGTTTGCGAAACTGCAGCCTCTGGCAAAACAGGAAAACCGAACGCTTCCAGATCATTCTTGAGCTGTGCGACCGATTGGAATTGAATCGCGTGCATCCCTAATGTACGGGCCGTGCGGACGTTGGGCTCGCGATCATCTACAAACAACGATTACCTCCGCTGAAACACCGAGGCCGTGAAGCGTGTACTCATAGATCGCTGGGTCCGGCTTGATCAATCTCACTTCCGCCGACAATGTTTTGAACGTAAAGTTCTCCATCCACCCGCAATTCTTACGCACATGTTTCACCAGGTCCCAAGGCATGTTCGATAGCAAACCGGTTTTGATTCCCGCGGCCCGCATTTGGCTCACCCATTCGAACATCCCCGGATTGGGATGAGCCCACATCTCAACCTCTACTTCGCGTAGGATTTCGATCTGTTTGCTGTCGATCAAAGAATTTGTTTGCGCTGCCATCTTCAGCCAATATTCCTCAGCGCTGAGATCGCCGCGGTCATAGGGACCTCGGCTGGCTTCCCACAACTCAAGAAATAACTCAAAACTCACATTGAACATTTCCGCCATGCGCCCAAACTCTTCCGGCGTTGGGCAGCGCACAAGCACCTGGCCGTAGTCAAGAATTACCGCACTGATATTTCCGGAACCCTTAAGATGCACGACACTGACCCTCCCTGCGTTTCATAGTCTCTTGTTTCGCAGTCTTGCGTCCAATGAATTTACTGAGAGCTGCGATGCGTTCAGCGGTGCGCGGCGAGAAGGATTCCACGCGGTGCAATGAGGCGGCGTATACTGCGAATTCTGAATGCGGGATTGCACGCGGCATTGCGGGACAGAGCAAGGCGTAGTACAAATCCAACTGCACGAATTTCGGAGTGAAGCCCCGCACGACGAGTTTCGCCGAGAAAGCCGGCGATGACAGAAACTAACGATACTTTCGTGGTTGGCGTGGATATTGGCGGCACTAAAGTCGCTGCCGGCTTGGTGGACCGCGAGGGCGCAATCAAGTCTCAGACTCGCACTCCCATGATAGCGAACCGCGAAGCGAGTGAGGGTCTCGCGGCGGTAATATCTGCGATCGACGCCCTCTTTGCTCAAGACGCTAAAGCTCGTACCTTGATTCGAGGAATTGGCATCTGCGCGCCCGGACCTTTGGATCCACACACCGGAGTTGTCGTTAATCCTCCTAATGTTCCTTGCTGGCGCAATTTTCCACTCGCAGCCGAAGTAGCGAAGATCTATGACGTGCCCGTAAAGGTGGAGAACGATGCCAACGCGGCGGCTCTCGCCGAAGCCATATGGGGCGCGGGACGCGGCTTTCATCGCATTTTCTACGCCACCATCGGCACCGGCATTGGCACTGGCCTTGTCTGCGATAAACGGATTTATAACGGCCGGACAGGAGCCGCTGGCGAAGGCGGGCATATGAGTATCGATTACAACGGCCCGCGATGCGGATGCGGCAAGCCGGGCTGCATCGAAATTCTGGCTGCTGGGCCAGCGATAGCGCGAAGAGCCCGAGCCAAGTTGGCCGCCGATCAAAGTTCCGGCTCGAACATTCTTGATCGTGCTAAAGGGAATATCGACGCCGTCACCAGTGAAATGGTGGGCCACGCTTATGCTGATGGCGATCCTCTGGCCAAAGAAATTTTGCAGGAGACGGTTAAACTGCTGGCGCTGTGGCTGAGCAACATTGTTGACCTGCTGGAGCCGGATGTGATGATTATCGGTGGCGGCGTTGCCGCGATGCTGAACCCGTTTTTCGGTGACCTCTCCAAGTGGCTCGTGGAATACTGCGTCAATTCGCGAAGCCAGGAGATTCCCCTGCTTAAGGCATACTACGGTGCGGACGCTGGCATTGCGGGTGGAGCGGCGCTGTGCTCTCGATATGCGGACTAGCTGTAACAGTCGAGCGGATTTACTCCGTAAAGCTCTTGACCAGATTTCTGACAACTCAAGTAGGAGCCCTGATGATGAGACTGACCCTGCCGCGATTCACTCCGCGTCCCAGCACGAATGTTTTTTCCTTGCTCATGTTCTGTTTGCTTATGACGTTGCCGCTGGCTGCGGCCGAACCTTCATCCCGCGTTCTTGATTCGGGCTGGCAATTTCGCGCCGTAAGCAGCACAGACAAACCCGGCGTCCAGCAATGGCACGCGGCACAGGTTCCTGGAGTCGTGCATACCGATTTGTTGCGGAATAATCTCATCCCTGACCCGTTCGATCGCGATAACGAATTCCGCTTGCAGTGGATCGGCCTGACTGACTGGGAATATCAAACTGCATTTCAAATCGACGCGGCCTCACTCGGACACGATCACCTCGATTTGGTGTTTGACGGTCTGGATACGTTTGCCGATGTCTACTTAAATGATCAAGCGATTCTCCATGCTGACAATATGTTCCGCACTTGGCGAATCCCGGCAAAGCCGCTGCTGAAGCCGGGTCAGAATACCCTCCGCATCGTTTTCCATTCCGCAATTACGAAGATGATTCCCTACGTCAAGTCGCTGCCGTTCATTTTGCCCGCGATCTCAACCAATATTTCGAGCAACGAGGAAAATGTCGCGACCGCTCCGTACACCCGCAAGGCGCCGTATCAATACGGTTGGGATTGGGGGCCGCGTTTCGTGACGGAAGGTATTTGGCAGCCGGTGCGCCTTGAAACCTGGGATGCACTGCGCATCGACAATTTCCATATTCATCAAGAGAAAATTACGAGCGACTCAGCTAGCGTGATTGCGGAGTTGGATATCGACGCTAGCAAGCCCACCCCAGTTACTCTGGCTTTAGCGCACGACGAATTGTCTGGAGCTCAGACGAACGATGGAAGCCAGACGCTTCAACTCGACGCTGGCATGAATCACGTTTCATTTCCAATTCGTATTGCTAAACCGAAATTGTGGTATCCGGTTGGCTATGGAGCGCAAAGCCGATATCGATTTTCCGCCGTGATCCGCACCGGTAAAGACGTTGCAGCGCGCGCCGAAGCAAAAACCGGGCTGCGCTCGATCGAGCTGCGCCGAGTTCCGGATCAATGGGGAAAGAGTTTCGAGTTCGTGGTTAACGGCATCGAAGTGTTCGCTAAAGGCGCGGATGTTATTCCATTCGACAGTTTTCCCAACCGCGTCACGCCCGAGATTCATCGCAAGATTCTGCAGGCTGCACGCGACGCGCACATGAACATGCTGCGGGAATGGGGCGGCGGCTACTATGAGTCCGACGATTTCTATGACATTTGCGATGAACTCGGCCTTATGGTCTGGCAGGAATTCGCCTTCGGCGGCGACATGATTCCCGGGGACGTAGCGTACCAGGAGAACGTCAAGCTGGAAGCGATTGACCAGATCAAGCGGCTCCGCGACCACCCGAGCATCGTGATCTGGTGCGGGAATAATGAGGTCGAGACCGGCTGGTACCACTGGGGCGATCGTCAGCAATTCAAGAACTCCATCTCGCCGGAGGCCCGCGACCGCGTGTGGCAGGATTACGTAATCATGTTTGCGGATATCCTGAAGAGCGCGGTAAATCAATATTCGGATCCGACGCCCTACTGGCCGAGTTCTCCCAGCGCAGATTTTGAGGAAATTCCCGACAATCAGCACAATGGCGATATGCACTATTGGCAGGTCTGGCATGCCCAGGCGCCTGCTTCCGATTACACGTTGCAATTTCCGCGCTTTATGACGGAGTACGGATTTCAGTCTTTCCCCGAGATGCGAACAATCCGCGCATTTGCCAACAAGCCCGAGGATTTCGATATTCGCTCGACGGTCATGCAGGCACACCAGAAAAACAAAGGTGGCAATGAACGCATTTTGACGTACATGTTGCGCGAATATCGCCAGCCCAAGGATTTCGAATCGTTTGTTTATTTGAGCCAGGTGCAGCAGGCGGAGATCATCAAGATTGGAGCCGAGCATTTGCGCCGGCAGCGGCCGCGCACCATGGGTTCACTGTACTGGCAGTTGAATGATTGCTGGCCGGTGGCTTCGTGGGCAAGCATTGATTACTACGGACGTTGGAAGGCGCTTCAATACTACGCCCGGCGCTTCTATGACGATTTGCTGATCTCGCCCTTTTTGCACGACGACAAAGTGGACGTGTACGTCGTCTCGGATAAGCTTCAGCCACTCTCTGGAACGATTCACACGCGGCTCCTCGATTTCTCCGGAAATGTTTTGCTCGATCAAACCAAGGACATTCAAATCCCGGCGCAATCGAACGCGATCTATCTCACCCTCGACAAAGCGGATCTCGCCTCGAAGGGCGATCCGCATCGTAGTTTTCTGGTTTTCGACCTTGAACTTAGCGGGAAGAAAATTTCCAGAAATCTGATTTTCTTTGATGCGATGCACAGCCTGGATTTGCCGGTCATGCCCAGGATCGAAACCACTCTCAGCAAAACCGCGGGAGACTACACGATTACGTTGCAGTCAGCGCAGCTCGCGCGCGGCGTCTACATTTCCTTCGGAGATCTTGACGTCGAAGTTTCGGATAATTATTTTGATCTCCTTCCAGGAGAGCCCGCCACGATCACTTTGAAATCTGCCGCCACAATCGATCAGCTCAAAAGTACGCTGAAAGTTATGTCACTCACGGAGGCTTACGCAGCCAATTGACCCGCTCCCGCGTCGTCAACTCGGGAGGGGAGTGTATACTGTGCCAGAATTTCGAGCCGCCAAGCGCACGCCAGACGCGGACTCCGAGGATATTGCGTGAACGTTATCAGCGTCGGCGAAGTGTTATGGGACATCGTTGGACAAGAAGAACACCTAGGCGGCGCTACCTTTAATTTTTCAGCCCACCTCAGCAGGCTGGGGCACCAGGTTTCATTCGTCAGTGGAGTTGGTGCGGATGAACTGGGCCGCAAGGTCATCGATAACATGTCTCGACTTGGCCTGGCGACTGATTATCTTCGTACCGACAAAGATCATCCAACCGGCACCGCTTCGGTGGCGCTGGCTAGCGACGGGCAACCGAAGTTCGTTCTTCACCGCCCAGCAGCTTATGATTTCCCAGAGCTTACGACGGCTCAGTCGGATCGATTGTTTTCGCGTCCAGTGGATTGGATTTACTTCGGAACACTGCATCAGATTTATCCGCGGGCTCGGCAATTGACGGAAGACCTTCTCGGCCGGGCAACGGCAGCGCGCCGCTTTTACGATGTGAATCTTCGCTCCGACGGCTACACGCCAGAGTTGATTCAGCTGCTCATGTCGCGAGCGACCATCGTGAAACTGAATCATGAAGAGGTCGAAGCCATTTCCCACATGTTCGGCACTCGGCATGGTTCGCTCGAGGAGTTCTGCCGCAACTACACAAACTCTTACAAATGGGCCGGAGTCTGCGTAACTCGTGGCTCCCTCGGGTGCACAGTTCTGATGGGCGGGCACTTCATCGAAGCGCCCGGCTATCCGGTTCAAGTCGTGGATACGGTCGGTGCGGGCGATGCCTTCGCCGCTGCCTTCTTGCACGGATTGGGCAGCGGGTGGCCCACCCCACGAGTTGCCGACTTCGCGAATCGCGTGGGAGCGCTGGTCGCTAGCCGCAGGGGGGCAATCCCCGATTGGACGATTTCCGAAGCCAATGCCCTCGAAACAAAAATCGGACGCCTGGAGACGGCATGAAGTTGAACTCAGTTTTGTTGAAAAGCGCGGTCGTAGCCGCCCTGGGCGGTCTATTATTTGGGTTCGACACCGCCGTCATTTCTGGGACAACGGGCGCGCTGTCGCAGGTATTCGGGCTCACGTCGAAGAGCTTGGGGTTAACCGTATCCATCGCTATTTGGGGCACAGTCGTGGGTGCGATGCTCGCCGGATTCCCCGGAGAGCGTTTTGGACGACGCGATAGTTTGCGTGGATTGGCAGTCTTTTATTTAGTCTCTGCCCTGGGCTGCGCCTTGGCCTGGAGTTGGTCGTCTCTGGTTGTGTTTCGCTTCGTCGGCGGCCTGGGAATTGGCGGTTCGTCGGTGCTCGCCCCGATGTACATTGCCGAGATTTCCCCCGCGAAATGGCGTGGAAGATTGGTCGGCTTATTTCAGTTCAATGTAGTGTTCGGCATTTTGCTTGCGTACTTTTCAAACTACCTTATTGCCCTGGCACATCTGGGCGCCAGTGAATGGCGGTGGGATCTGGGGGTAGCGGCGTTCCCGGCCGCACTATTTTTTGTGATGTTGTTCACCATCCCACGCAGTCCCCGATGGCTGGTCAAGAAAGGACGTGTGGACGAGGCAAGATCGGTTCTGCAGATGACTGGCGATGAGAATTACGAGCATGATCTGCAGGAGATTGTCGAGTCCATCAACGTCGAACAGAAGCAGGCGGCCGAGAAATTATTCACCAGAAAGTATGCGTTTCCGATTTTTCTGGCAGTCAGTATTGGTATGTTCAATCAACTGTCGGGCATCAACGCTATTCTTTATTATCTGAACGACATTTTCGCTCACGCTGGATTCAGCCGTATCTCTGGCAATCTTCAAGCCGTTGCCATCGGAGCCACCAACCTCGCCTTCACCATGATCGCGATGTCGGTGATTGACAAGCTTGGCCGCAAAACCTTGCTGCTGGTTGGTTCAGTGGGGACCGCAATATGCCTGGCTGGAGTCTCCGCCATTTTCTTCACCCACAGCCATGAGAGTCTGCTGGTGTGGCTGTTGGTGGGTTACATCGCCTTCTTCGCATTTTCACAAGGGGCTGTGATCTGGGTTTATCTCTCCGAAGTTTTTCCCAACTCGGTTCGGGCCAAGGGACAAAGCCTGGGCAGCTTCTCCCACTGGTTTATGAACGCCCTGATCTCAGCCATATTTCCTTTAATGGCTGCCTCTTCCGGGGCTTATCCGTTCGTGTTCTTTTCGGTGATGATGGTGCTGCAATTCTTCGTGGTTTTGTTTGTCTATCCGGAGACCAAGGGGCTCACGTTAGAGGAGATGCAGAAGGAATTGGCCGCCACATAGCAGGGCAATCCGCCCTAGCGTTCGTGAGCACATGGGATGTCGAGGGCGTGTCTGAGCGCCGAATCTGCTCGGGCGTTAGCGGCACGGCTGAAGCCGTGCCCCTGCCGTTTCTCGTACCGCAAATTGAAACCTAACGTAACGGAGCGCGAACGCCTTCACGCGGTTCTTATGGAAAAGCCCTTACCGCGCTCGTGCCTTCCGTGCTCGTTTTGATCGATTCCACTTTCAGGGTTTCCGGTTTCTTCCGCTCAAGAGCTGGCTTCCCCATGTGCAGGTTCAGCGCTTGCTCCAACTGGGTCATAAGGGTCCGTAGATTTTCATCGCCGGCGTCCAGGACGGTTCGCAGGTCCGCACTGGCTGTCATGGCTTGCTGATAGGCGTCGCGAGCCTGGGCCAAAAGATCTACGTGCTGCATGAACGCTGTGGCCGACTTTCGGAAGTCTTCCACCGCACCGATATATGTCGCCATAATACCGTCACCTTTATCCAACATCACTTTCACTCCTTTGGGTTGACTTACTCTCTTTGCGGGCGCCAAGGGCGGGCCAGTTCAGCATTATGACCGTGCTGGCCCATAAGTCAAACTGATTTTTATCCCCCCGGCGGCCACATTCGGCGGACCGCTCTCGAGCGGCCGGCTGCAGAGACCTTGATCTCTAAGACTTAAAGCCACAGGCTTCGGCGGACGGCCGCTCCTAAACGGGTTTTCAGCTCGGTTGCTTCCCGAGTCGTCCTCAGTCCTACGACACCGTCTTCTTTTCTCTTGGCTGGTTCCTCTTTCCCCGTTGCCGGCGGCTTAAGTTGGGCCGACGTACTCTGCAGATTTCCCATTAGTCTTGTATAAATGTCGTTCCACGTAGCCCGGCTGGCGTTTTCAGAGATGAGCTTGTAGATCTCGTCGAGTCCCTCGTGGGCGCTGGCATCCGCTTCGACCGATCTGCCATCCGGCGCGTTCTCCGGCTGGGTAAGAGACACCAGCAGGATCACTCCGCACCGGTTACAGAATTGGCTGCCCTGCGGGTTCCGGTGTCCACAGGAGAGGCACATCACCTTTGCCTCACCCGTGCTTGCCCTATTGGAATTCGTGGCCGCGGGTGTCGGGTTAGCGATCCGAGAGTCGGGTGAGCCATTGCGCGGAGCATAGCTGGCCAAGGTCTCAACCAATCGGGCCAGTAGCTTCAGGGCTGTGACGTGCCGCTCTGCGAACTTCTTAGTCTCGGCGGAAAGCACTTCCAGAACACCTGCCACCCTCGGACCATCGAAGACGGGCACGGCCAGAATCGAGCCTATGCCCAACTGGATGCAACTCGAACCATCGATCCTCGGGTCGGTCGCGGTGTCGTCGCAGTGTACGATCTCCCCCGTCTGCACGCAGGTTGCAGTGAACCCTGCATCGGGATTCAAACGCGTCCCGACAGGGGGCGCGAGCTCTCCGGAGCACGCCCGGCATGACATAACCTTTCCATCCGAAAGGACCAGGGCCGCTCCACTCGCGCCCGTCGCGTGTAGTGCGCTGCGAGTGATCTCTTCCAGAGTCCTGTTAGAGTCGGTCCTATTAAGGTCGAACTCGGGACTCGATCCGCGCAGGGAAACGGAGTCCTTTGCTGTGATGCTTGGTTGTAGGGAAGCAGCCATAGCGCATCCTCCGAAAGCTTGAAGCAGTGGGGATTCTACCCGATTGCGGTTACCGAAGGCACTACACGAAAGGGCCCTAACCGTGCACGAACGGGCTAAGGCTCGGAATTGCTCGGGGACTGAATTATAGCTTGCTCAAGAAGTCCACGATCTCGGGCTGGCTCCATTCCACCGCGCCGATAAACTTGCGGCGAACGATTCCGTTTCGATCGATGATGTAGGTTTCCGGCCACTTGAAAGTACCGTAGAGGTTGCTGGTTTTCTGGTCCGGATCACGTACGGTTGGGAAGTCTATCTTGTAGTCTTTCAAGAACTTATGGTAGGCATCGCCATCAACGTCCACACTAATTCCGAGGACAGTTATGCCCTTGTCCTGGAAGCGCTGCTGCAGTTGCACCAGCGAGGGCATTTCCTCCACACACGGCGCGCACCAGGAAGCCCAAAAATTGAGGAGTACGACCCTCCCGTGGAAGTCGCTCAGTGTGACTTTGCGGTCGGCGTCCTGGACCGTGAACTCGGGCGCGGCAGTGCCGATTCGAGGTGGCCGGGAGCCGCGATAGCAGCCGGACAGCAGAACGGTAAGGATGATGGGGAGAACAGAGGCGCGTCGCACAAAGCTATAATACCTAATTCAGGCTATGGCGGCGCGAGATCCAGTATCGGAGGGGCCGACGGTGTCGGTAATTGTGCCGGCGCGTAACGAAGAAGCTTGCCTTGGAGCTTGTTTGGAATCGTTGGCAGCCCAGACTCAGGTGAGCTTCGAAATCATTGTTGTGGATGATGGATCGACTGATCGCACCCGTGAGATCGCGAAGTCTTTTGCGGGAGTGAGGGTGGTGGAGCCGGCGCCGTTGCCGCCGGGCTGGATTGGCAAAAACAACGCCCTGGTGGCCGGGGCGAAAGAGGCGCGGGGAGAGTGGTTGCTATTCACGGATGCCGATACGGTTCATCGGGGCGGATCTTTGGCGCGCAGTGTGGAGGAAGTGCGCCGGCAGAAAGCGGCTTTGCTTTCGTATTCTCCGGAACAGGAAGTTCATGGCTTGTGGGTGAAGGCCGTGATGCCGGTGATCTTTGCTGAATTGGCGACAACTTATCGTCCGTCGGAGGTGAGCGATCCGGCGTCTTCCGCAGCGGCGGCGAATGGGCAGTACATTTTGATTTCTCGCGAGGCGTATGACGCAGTTGGCGGACATGTTGCGATAGCCGGCAGCTTGCTTGAGGACGTCGCGCTGGCTCGTGCCGTGAAGTCTTCGCGGCGCAAAATATTCTTTCGCTATGGCGACGATGCCGTGCGAACCCGCATGTATCGCAGCTTTGCGCAGCTTATGGAAGGCTGGACGAAGAATCTGGCGCTGCTGTTTCCGTCGCCTGGGCGTTTGGCATTGCTGCGATTGACGGAGTTTGTGCTGATTGTAAGCAGCGTCGCGGTAGCCATCGTGACGGGAATGAAGGGTCGAACCCCAGCATCGTCCGCGATCGGGCTTCTTGCCCTTGCTTTGACAGGTCTTTTTCTCAGGCGAATCCGCAAAGCACATTTCTCCTGGGATGCGACCGTCTTGGCACTGATCGGTTTGCCGTTGTTTTCGTATCTGCTGTTGCGCTCGAGAAATGCTTATCAGAAGAGAAGCGTCACGTGGAAGGGGCGCCGCTATACGGGGAATCGAACGCGCGCTTCCGTCGAAACGAACCAAGTGGAAGCAGGACGCCCCCTCGACAGCCAGCAGGATGCCGGTCGTGCTCCCAGTCACGCTACTTCAAATTAAGGCCAAGCATGGTTTATCTAACTCGTAAGGCTGAATTCTCTGCTTCGCACTACTATCACAATCCGGAATTTACTGCGGAGGAGAACCAGCGCATCTTCGGCAAATGCAATAACCCCAATGGACACGGTCACAACTACACGCTAGAAGTCACGGTGAAGGGCGAGGTGGATCCGCGTTCCGGCTTCGTTGTGGATCTCAAGCAGTTGAAGGAAACGATGAGCCGGGAAGTGTTGGAGGCTCTCGACCACCGTTTCTTAAACAAAGAAGTTCCCGAGTTTTTCACTCGGATCCCGACCACGGAGAATCTTGCCATAACCATTTGGCAGCGCCTGTCGCCGAAGTTGCAGGCTGCGCACCTCCACCGGGTGCGGGTGTACGAGACGCCTGATCTTTTCGTCGATTTCTACGGGGAAGCATGAAGGCGTATCTGACGCGGCGATACATGTTTTCTGCTTCGCATCGGCTACACAGCGATTCCATGTCAGAGGCGGAGAATGCTGCGACTTATGGCAAGTGCAACAACCCCTACGGACACGGCCACAACTACACGCTTGAAGTCACAGTCAGCGGCCCGGTCGATGAGAGCACCGGGATGGTTTGCAATCTGATGGATTTGGACGGTTTTGTGCAGCGGGAAATTCTCGAACGCTTCGATCACCAGAACCTGAACATGATTGCGGAATTCGCGCGAACTGTCCCAACCACGGAGAATTTGTGCATTGTTGTCTACGATATTTTGCAGCGCGGCTTTCGCCATGCTCATCTTGAAAAGGTGCGGTTTGAAGAGACGATGATGAATTCGTTCGAATACTGGGGCGAGAATCGGGTAATCGAGTAAGGAGACCATGACAACTTCCGTTGAAGCATCGACCTTGACCAGCGCCAGCTTTGAAGACCTGGTGCGCGAGATGATCGTTCGACTGGGCGAAGATCCCACGCGGGAGGGGTTGGTGCGCACGCCCAACCGCGTACACCGGGCCTACGAGCACCTGACGAAGGGTTACAAGGAAGATGCCGAGGCCATGCTCAAGAAAGCTTTGTTCACCGTGACCTATGACGAGATGGTCATCGTGAAAGATGTGGAGATGTTCAGCTTGTGCGAGCATCACATTCTGCCGTTTTTTGGCAAGGTGCATGTCGCGTATATCCCGAATGGCAAAGTGATTGGCCTGAGTAAGATTCCCCGGCTGATCGAAATCTTCTCGCGCCGTTTGCAGATACAGGAACGGCTCACGACCCAGATTGCAGAGACCATTCAGAAAGCCATCGAGCCGCAGGGAGTGGGCGTGGTGATCGAGGCGCGACACCTGTGCATGATGATGCGCGGGGTCGAGAAGCAGCATTCGGCCGCGGTCACATCGTCCATGCTGGGCTGCTTCCGCAATGAGCAGGAAACCAGGACGGAATTTCTGTCGCTGATCCGCAATCGGGCGAATGGAGTTTAAGATCGGCGTATTTCTTAGAAGAATAGTTCTGGGGACACGTGAAATCTCCGGCTGAGTTTGCGGATGTGCTCAGTAGTAAATTTTCGCTTACCACGTAGAACTTCGGAGATGATGCTGGGAGTGCCGAAGATGTCCACTAGGTCTTTTTGCTTCAGCCCATTCGCTTCAATCAGTTCTTCGAGTACTTCAATACCGGTAGAGGCCTTCAAGGAGTAGTGCTTTTCCTCGAAATCCTCGATCAATAGGGTGAGTAATTCGGCCAGACGTTGCTCGGCAGTCGTGAGCTTTCCAGGCCTGCGGTCTAGTTCTTCAAGCAGTGCGGTGTAGTGCTCATTTTCTTTCTCGCTGTGAATAACCGCAGGTAAAGTCTTCGCGAGAAGGGTCGCGTATTCGGGCCGGCTGGTTGCTGTACTCATTGCTTCCATCCCTCCCTGTCGTAGTCAGTGTGAGTCAATACGTGGCGAATGTATACGCGCTGAAATCTGTAGTTGATCTCTGTGACCAGGCGGTATCGATTGCCCTTAACGTTGAACACCGTCCATCGATTCACCAAATCCGCGCTAGCAAAGGTCTTGCGAACATCCGCCAGGTTCTGCCACGACGCCCTCTTGGCAATACGGAACCAAACATCGAGTGGGGCTTCGAGATCACCGTGACGCGTCGCTGCTTCTTTGAGCCTCTTACGGCTAATGATGTGCAAGCCATGTCCCAGCGAAACTTCGCATTACGCGAACTTCATTGTAGTTCGCATATTGCGAACATGTCAAGCAATTTGTAGAGAGGCGATTGCAGCACTTATAGCGATGATGGAGTCTCGAGAGGCTTGGCCTCCTCAGAACGCGTCAATCCCGGTCACACTCTGCCCGATGATCAGCGTATGGATGTCATGCGTTCCCTCATACGTCTTTACTGATTCCAGGTTCATCATGTGACGCATGAGCGGATATTCGTCGGCGACGCCGTTGGCGCCTAGAATGTCCCGGCCCATGCGGGCACACTCCAAAGCCATCCAGACATTGTTCCGTTTGGCCATCGAAATGTGTTGAGCCCCGGCTTTGTCTTGATCCTTGAGCCGTCCCACCTGCAGAACGAGCAATTGACCTTTGGTAATTTCGTTGATCATCCACGTCAGCTTTTCCTGGACCAGTTGGTGCGAGGCAATGGGCTTATCGTGGAACTGCTTGCGCAACTGCGCGTACTGCAACGCGCAGTCGTAGCACGCCATGGCCGCGCCAATGCCACCCCATGCGATTCCGTAGCGGGCTTGATTCAGACACATCAGCGGGGATTTGAGACCGCCACTTTTTGGCAGGAGGTTGGACTCGGGAACGTGAACATCCTGCATCGACAAACCCGAAGTTACCGAAGCGCGCAGCGACCACTTGCCGTGAATGTCTTCAGCGTGAAAACCGGGGCGATCGGTTTCAACCAGGAATCCGCGGATCTTGTTGTCTTCATCCTCCACCTTGGCCCAGATCACGGCGACATCGGCGATGGAACCGGAAGTGATCCACATCTTTTCGCCATTGAGGACGTATTCTTTCCCAACTTTGCGGGCGCGGGTGCGCATGCCACTGGGATTTGAACCGAAATCAGGTTCGGTGAGTCCGAAGCAGCCGAGTTTCTCGCCCTTCTGCATCGCGGGGAGCCAGGTTTGTTTTTGTTCGTCGCTGCCAAACGCATAAATCGGATACATGACCAGGGCGGACTGCACGCTTACGAACGATCGTACCCCTGAGTCTCCGCGCTCCAACTCCTGCATCACCAGACCGTATTCAACGTTCGACATTCCGGCGCAACCATAGCCTTTTAGGCTGGCGCCATAGAAGCCGAGTTCGCCCATAGGCTTAACCAATTCGCGAGGGAAACGGCCGGCACGATTACACTCCTCGATGATGGGAATGAGGTTGTCTTCGATAAACTTTCTGGAAGTATCACGAACCAGCCGCTCGTCATCGCTGAGCAGCGCGTCGAATCCGATGAAGTCCACCCCGCGAAACTTTAGTGCCATGAGATACTCTTTCTGTTTCTCGCTCTGAACAGGCGCGGTAAATTAAGGAAGAGGAAACTCTTTAACCTAGCAAAGGGGCAGAAACGCGTCAAACGGCGCTATAGCTCGTTCCTCAGTTGCAGCAGAATCGGTCAGGAGATCGCACAGCCGGGCAAAACCGTTGTCGGCGAACCGACCGTAAGTCCAAGTGCCGCTTGGGGATTCATTAGAAATTTACAATTCTGTAACCATGTTGTAACAATCAACACAGAGCCTAGGGTTGAATAAAAAATTATCAAGGAGGAATCATCGCGTGATTCGTCGCATCGCGCTTTTGTGTCTTGCCCTGTCAGTCCCCGCTGTTGCGCAGACCACATTGAACGGGGCTGGCGCAACTTTTCCCTATCCGATGTATTCCAAGTGGTTCAGCAAATACCACGACGCGCATCCGGACATTCAGTTCAATTACCAATCGATTGGAAGCGGCGGCGGCATTCGCCAGGTCCTGGCCGGAACGGTTGACTTTGGCGCCAGTGACGGTCCTATGACTGATCAGCAGTTGGCTGAATCCAAGGTCAAGATCCTGCATGTGCCAACAGTGTTGGGCGCGGTCGTTCCCGCCTACAACATTTCGGGCGTCAGCGGAGAAATCAAGTTCACGCCCGATGTGTTGGCTGGCATCTTCCTGGGCAAAATTACCAACTGGAACGACAAGGCGATCGCCAGCGCGAACCCGGGAATCAATTTCCCAAAGGATGAGCCCATCGTCGTGATTCATCGCTCCGACGGCAGCGGTACCACATTTATTTTTACCGATTACCTTTCGAAGGTGAGTTCAGATTGGCAAAGTCAGGTCGGTAAGGCAACATCGGTCAGGTGGCCGGTCGGCCTCGGCGGTAAGGGCAATGAGGGTGTCGCCGGTCTGATCCGCCAGATGAAAGGTTCGATCGGTTACATCGAACTGATTTACGCGGTGCAGAACAACATCACCTATGGAACCGTGAAAAACGCGGCCGGGGAATTTGTGAAAGCCAGCCTGGCCAGCGTCACGGCGGCGGCTGCCTCGGTCAAGTCCATGCCCGCGGATTTCCGGGTTTCGATTACCAATGCACCAGGAAAAGACGCATACCCCATTTCGAGCTTTACCTGGCTGCTGATTCCGGCTCAGTCCAAGGACGCTGCGAAGGGCAAGATCATCGCTGATTTCCTGAACTGGATGGTGGATGACGGGCAGAAGATGACTGCGGATCTCACCTACGCCCCACTGCCCGAGAGCGTCGCGAAGAAGGTCAAAGACGAAATCAAACAAGTTCGGTAGCGGGATTCCGAAACCGACGATACCAAAAACTTAATCAAGGGCACCAGTTAAACAACTGGAGCCCTTTTTTTGCGTCGGACATTGCGGCAAGTGCGTGCCTTATACTGGTATCCATGAAATTCTGTTTCGTTCTCGTTCTAGCAGTGGCCTCGTTGCCGAGTTTGAGCGCGGCTGAAAAGCCACTGTACCAAACCGGTAAGATCGTGGATGTCCAGCAGAAAACGAAAACACGGATTCTCTACTATCAGGTGGATACTCCCGTTACCAAGGAAGATCCCTATTACGAACTCTCGGTGCAGTTAAAAGATACGATTTACGTTGGAGACTACAGTCCGCGACACGCAGGGGATGCTTTGCCGGACGAGTGGAACGTGCCCCAGGCCGAGGTCCGGCTCAGGCTGGATAGGCATTACATGTATCTTATGCGTCCGGCCGGTACGGAGTTACAATTTGTGATTATGAAACGCATGGCGGCGCCTGCGCAGACAATATCAGAGCCCCCTTCTCCCAAGAAGTGATACCGCAGCAGTTTTAGCATCCGAATGAGTTTGTCGTCTTAGGTTATGGTTCGCGCCTCGCTCGATAATTCGGCTTATTACATCAACCGCGAAGCCTCGTGGCTGGCTTTCAACCGGCGTGTGCTCGAAGAAGCGCAGGACGAGAGTAATCCGATACTGGAGCGACTTAAATACCTCGCCATTAGTGCCAGCAATCTCGACGAATTTTTCGAAGTACGTGTGGCTGGCCTGGTACAGCAGATTGAAGATGGATACACAGAGGCGGGGCCGGACGGACTCACGCTGCTGCAAGAGCGCGATGTTGTTTCACACGAAACGCATGAGTTCGTTGATGACCAGTACCTTTGTTGGAACGAAAAGCTGCGGCCTATGCTGGCCGAAAATGGCATTCGCGTGCTTGGCCTGCATGAACTGGATGCCAAGGCGCGAGCTTTCATCGCTGATTATTGCGAACGCGAACTGGATTTGTTGCTGACTCCAGTCACAGTCGACCCAGCGCATCCTTTCCCGCGGGTGATTAACAAGGCCCTGTGCGTGGCATTTCTGCTGCGCCGGCGGCGCCGGTCGTCGATGACTTATACCGGGGTCATTACGGTGCCGCGGGCGTTGCCGCGGCTGATCCGCCTGCCCTCTGAAGGAACCGACGATTTTATTTTTCTGGCCGATCTCGTGGCCTACCACGCCTCCCAGATGTATCACGGCTACGACATAGTCTCCTCGGCGGCGTTCCGGGTTACCCGTAACAGTAATCTCTATCTGGCGGAGGAGGAGTCCCGCAACCTGCTTGAGTCGGTGCGGACCGAGTTGCACAATCGTCGAAAAGGGGATGCCGTTCGGCTGGAGATCGAATCCGAAGCTGATCCGGAAATCATCGAGCGCCTGCGCACCAACTTCGGTCTCGAATCGTGGCAGGTATTTTCCGTCAACGGACCGGTCAACCTTTCGCGCTTGTTCAATATTTACGAGCAGACCGAGCACCCTGAGCTGAAGTTCAAGCCTTTTTTCCCACGCGAGCTTCGCCTTACCGCTAAATCGCAAGACCTTTTTGAGGAGCTTCGCCGCCACGATGTTCTGCTGCACCATCCCTTCGACTCTTTCGACGCCGTAGTTTCGTTTATTGAAGCGGCAGCGGAGGACCCGCGCGTGCTCTCCATGAAGCAGACGCTGTACCGCACCAGCGAACATTCATTGATCGTTCCCGCGCTGATGTCGGCGGCGGCTAAGAAGGAAGTCACGGCCGTCGTGGAGTTGAAGGCTCGATTTGACGAAGCCTCGAATATCCGCTGGGCGCGCGATCTGGAAGACGCCGGAGTGCAGGTGTTTCATGGTTTAGTCGGATTGAAAACACACTGCAAATTGTCGTTGCTGGTGCGTCACGATCCGGATGGTGTAATGCGCCGCTATGCCCACCTCGGCACGGGCAATTACAACACCACTACGGCGCGGATTTATACCGACGTAAGCGTATTGACAGCCGACCCGGAGATCACCGGCGCCGTCCATGATGTGTTCAGCTTTCTCACGGCCTACGCCGAACATCCAAATTACGGCCCGCTCATGGTTGCGCCACTCGATCTGGCGGAGCATTGTCTGGCTCTGATTGCACGGGAGGCGGAGCACGCGCGTCACGGGCGTCCGGCGCACATCATCGCCAAGATGAACGCGCTGCTGGACAAAAACATCATTATGGCTTTGTATAAAGCTTCGCAGGATGGGGTGAAGATCGATCTGATTGTCCGCGGAATGTGCGCTCTGCGCCCGGGGGTGCGTGGCGTCAGCGATCGCATCAGCGTGCGAAGTATTGTCGGCCGTTTCCTCGAACACAGCCGGATTTACTTCTTTGCGAATGGGGGCCAGGAGGAAGTGTATCTGTCGAGCGCCGACTGGATGCCGCGCAATCTTTACGAGCGCGTGGAAGTAATGTTTCCGGTGAAGGATGAGCTTCTGCGAGAGCGTGTGCGGCAGGAGATTTTGTCATCGTATCTGGCCGACAATTTGAAAGCCCGTCTTCTGCAGAAGGACGGGAGCTACGTTCGTGCCTGGCGCGCGCAGGGCAAGAGAAAGCCGCCGGTTGGAGCAGCGGCTTTTAGCGCCCAGGATTTCCTGATTGGTCTGGCGGAAGGCCGACAAGGGCTGGATGCAATTCCGGCTGCGCCGAGTCCTAGGGGCCGAAGAGCGACGATGGGAAGGGAGCATTAGCGCATGATTATTTACTTTCTGCGTCACGCCAACGCGGGCGAGCCGATGGCCAATCCGAAAAAGGACGAGAAGCGCGCTCTCGACAAAGAGGGAATCGCACAGTGCGGAATCGTCGGGCGAGCTCTGGCAGCGTTGGATGTTCAGGTGGACGCGATGATTTCCAGTCCACTGAAGCGCGCCGTTCAGACCGCGTCGCTGGTGGGCAATGAACTCAGCTATGAGGGCAAGTTGCAATTCGAGGATGCCCTTCGGCCGGGCGCTACCTTCGCGGACTTTCGCAGGCTGGTTGAGAAATATTCCAAGCAAGAAGCGATCATGGTTGTCGGCCACAATCCAAACCTGAGCGAGTTCTTAGGGCGCAGCATCAGTGAAACGGGGTGTGAAGCTGGGACGGAATTGAAAAAGGGCGCTGTAGCGAAAGTGGAAATGGGCCGTAACTCGGCGCTCCTCCATTGGTGCCTGACTCCGAAAGTCCTGCGTGCGCTCTATGCCGCTGCGGCTGAAAGTTCGCGACCGAAGACTTCACGAAAATAGCTTTGTTCTTTTTCCACCGCCCACAATTCCAGGTCAACGCTGCTTCTTTGCTTGGTGACTAGCGTCAACTTCACTTCGCCTTCGTGCAGGCGAATGCGCGCTGTCCGGATTGCTGCGGTCCGGCTAAGGTTGAGGGCACGGGCCAACCGGAGGAGCAGGGAAGCCTTGAGTACATACTCCTGATCCGCAGCTGGGAGCGCCTTGATGGGAGCGTCTCCGGGCGCCGGTCGCGACTTCCCCAGATACCGCGCAATGGCTGCGATGATCCGCCTTTGCTCCGGGGTGTAACCCAAAATCTCGGAGTTCGAAATAATGTAGTAGGCGTGCCGATGCCTGCCGTTGCGGTTCACATAGTCGCCCACTTCGTAGAGCATGGCAGCCGCGGAAAGCCATTCCTCATACTGTGGTGGCAACCCGTGGACGGATTTCAGCGCGGCAAACAACTGCATCGCAGAGGCACGGACGTGCAGTGCATGATCCATATCGACTCGATAGTGCGAGACCGCCGCGCGGATCGAATCCCACCGTTCCGATTCGATCTGCTTTCCCGACCGTGTGGTGCGATCGTACTCGGCCGCCATCTGAGCCAGTAACCCATCGCGCAGTCCGAGGGGTGAATAGCGGAATCCAGCGAGTTGACAACGTTCCAGAAGTCCAAGGTAAACCGCTGCTCCGGGCACAATGATCTCGGCACGTCGCGGACCGACCCCAGAGAGTGTCTTGCGTTCTTCGAGCGGCAGTCGCGCCAGCAGCTTGGCAATGCGTCGCATTTGTGTTTTGGACACTGTGGCCGCGCGCGAGCCCTTCGTTTTGTAAAGGCCGTGGCAGATCGCAGCCAATGATTCCGCCGTCCCCGACGTCGCAATGACCACCTTCGGGCGGGCGCGCTTGATGCGGTCCGCGGTGCGCTCGATTTCGCGCGAGATAAATCCCCGCAACTGACGCATCTCGGATTTACGCGGTGGATCATGACGCAGAAACTCATTGGTCAAACGTACGGCGCCGAGCGGCAGGCTGACAGTGTTTCGAATGTGACCCTGGCTGGAGATGGTTAACTCGCAACTGCCTCCGCCCAGGTCCGCCATCAGCACCGGAGAGGAGTTCACTCGCAGAGTTGAAACCAAGCCAAGATGGATGAGCCGGGCCTCTTCCAATCCTGAAATGATTTCGACATCCCAACCGGTGGTCGAGCGCACCCATTCGAGAAAGGCTCTGGCATTGCGCGCGTCGCGCAATGCGCTGGTGGCAACGACTCGGACAGAATCCGCGCCCGCATTTTGGACCGCGCGATGAAACCGGCGCAGCACCTTCACTGTGGTGGCGATTGCCTCCGGAGACAGAAAACTGCTCCGGAATACCGATTCGCCTAAGCGCGTGACTTCCCGATCCTCAAGAATGTTGCTGAGGCGGTGCTTGGTGAGGCGAGCAATCTTCAAGCGGACGGAGTTTGATCCGATATCAACGGCGGCAAGGGTCGGCATGGCGGAAGGGCAACAGTGTACCGCTGAAAAGGGATGTGCCTGAAAAAAATCAGCGCCGTCTTACGGTCGGGTTGTCCGGCTAACGGACCGCTTTGAATGGATTGAATATCCGCACACCGAGCGAGGCAAAATCCCTTTCATTTCGCGTCGCCACGGTCAGTTCGTGAATTCGCGCGGTTGCGCCGATCATTACGTCTTCAAGCACCTCATCTGGCCGTCCGTGCATCAGGCGTGCCCATTCGCGAAAGCACAAGGCGTCCATCGCTAACACTTGGTAAGACTCTTCTAGCAGGTCAATCCACGACTGGATCTGCGCGGCTTTTTGTGAATCTTGACTGCGAGTCTTCTCCACTCCGGCCTGTAATTCGCCGATCGTCACCGCGGAGAGGTAAATCTGACTCTCCTGTAGCTCAGACAGCCAGCCGAGTACGGCGCCGTGAGGTTTCGGCTTCCGCAGTTCGGAAACCACGTTGGTGTCGAGCAAATAGCGGTTCACCGAAATTCAACGGTTGGACGCCGCCGAAATCTGCCGCGTTCAGGAATCAGATTCTCAAAGCGCGGCCCCAGACCGATCAGCAACGCTTTCAGACTGGGGCGGGCTGAGTCCTGCAAACGCCGCCACTCCTGGATCGGAACCAGAACGGCTGTCTCAATCCCGCGGCGGGTAACGATCTGAGGGCCGCTCTTGATCGTGGCATCCAGGAATTCGCTGAAACGAGCCTTCGCATCCTGCACCTGCCAAGAAGCCACTACGCACCTCCACAAACCCGATTATATAACTAGTCAGATGACTAGTCAATTAGAGGCAAACTCGCGGGTCCACCGTAACCAGCTGAAAAATTATGCTGGTTGGATCTCAGGCAACCGCGGTGCTTGCTCCGGCAGATTCTGCGGAAGGTTTGCGGCTTGGGACGGCGGCGCGAACTGCCTCGGATTTCTTGCCGGAAAGTGCCGTACGGGTTTCTGCCACGGCGTCCACGCTTTGGCGGAACTTCGCCTGCGTCACATTTCGCAGCATCGACACCAGCGCCGAGTCTCGAACGCCTCCGAAGAGCGCTTCTGCTTTCTGAGTTAGTTTCAGCCAATCGTGCCAGTCGCCGATGACGTCCTGCATGTGCTTGAGTTGGTCGATGACGCGCTTTGCCTCCGCGTCGGGGTCAGCCAGTTCCGCGATGTAACGAGCTCGTTTTCCGATGATCCGGTACTGGTGGAGCGTTTTTTCCGTAAGCATCACATGCTCTCGCCCAAGCTTGGCGAGCTTGGTGAGGGTCAACGTCAGCGGTTCCGTATCCTTGGGAATATCGATCTCGCTGACTGCACGCTTCAGTCGCTTCCTCACCTCGTCGGCGGTCTTACGATTGAAAGCCTTCGCGAGTTTCTGTTCGTGCTTGGCGCGATCCTGCACCAGAGCGCTGACAAACTCAGATTTGTGCCCATTGCCTTCGGGAATCTTCAAGCTTCGTAGTGAAGCGATTTCCACGTCCAAGTCGCGCACACGCCCGGCCTTCTTGCGCAGCCGTGACAATAGCTTGAGCAGCTTTTTGTCATTGCGGTTTAGCTGCGAAACCACTTCGCTAAGCAGAGCCTCGACACGCCGGCTGTTGGTGCGAAATTTGTGCACGCTTTCTGGAGCCGGATTCTTCGCCAGCTTGGTCAGCTCGCGAGCCAATCTTTGAAAAACCAGACGGCTGCGTTTTAAGTCAATGGGCATATCCAGCTCGCAGACACCGAGAACGAAAACTACAAGGGAATCCGACAAAATGCAATCGAGGAACTTCGAGGGATTCGTTCCTCAGCAATCGCGGCCAAGTAAGGCGCGCCCCACAACGGCGAACGGCTATTTTAACACTGCTGTAACACGATTCTGCTAGCCTGCCTGTGGATGGCCAACCGAGCTCTAGGAGCGCCACGTTTGACAGGACCGCAACCCATTGCAAAACCAGAGGTTGCACCGAGTTCCGACGTGCAAAACCAACCGCTTCTCGGAGCCGGAAACAGTTATGTTGCTGACCGTATCTTTCACTTCGCGATGCTGGCTTGCGGGTTATGTGTGCTGGCTCTGGTGGGAGTGATTCTTTATGAACTTGTTAAAGGATCGAGGCTGTCGTGGCATGCTTTTGGGCTAAAGTTCTTTTTCCAGAGTGAATGGGATCCAGTGAACGAGCAGTTCGGCGCGCTGCCGTTCGTGTATGGCACGCTGGTATCTTCATTCCTGGCACTCCTTCTCGCTGTGCCTCTCGCCATCGGTGTGGCCGTCTTCATCACCGAGATGTGTCCGCGTTGGCTCAAGGGACCGCTGGCGTTTACCACGGAACTTCTGGCAGCGATACCAAGCGTGATCTATGGGCTGTGGGCGATTTTCGTGCTAGTGCCACTTCTGCGCCAATATGGGGAGCCTTTTTGCGCGCGCTATTTCGGTTGGACGGGATTGTTCGAGGGACCGCCCTACGGTATCGGAATGCTCGCGGCTGGAATTATTCTGGCCATCATGGTCGTGCCGATTGTTTCTTCGATTACGCGTGAAGTAATGACTGCCGTGCCCCAGCAGCAACGCGAAGCTGTACTTGCGCTTGGAGCGACCCGCTGGGAGATGATTCGAACTGGCGTTCTGCGAAATGCGCGAGCCGGGATTCTGGGCGGCGTGATCCTGGGCCTGGGCCGCGCCCTTGGCGAAACCATGGCGGTCACGATGGTGATCGGCAATCGGCCGGAGATTGCAAAGTCGCTGTTCGCTCCCGGCTACACCATGGCGAGTGTGATTGCCAACGAGTTCAGCGAGGCTACGGGCGATACCTATCTGAGCGCCCTCATTGAGATCGGATTGGCTCTCTTTATCGTTACTATTATCGTAAACATTCTGGCCCAATTTCTGGTGTGGACGGTAACGCGAGGCACCCCGGCGAGAAGCAATGCCTGAAACTGTGACGGCCACGACCGACTTCGCAGCTGCCCCGATCAGTTTCTGGCGGCGGAGTATGAATTCGCTGGCGACCTTCGCCGCCGCAGCCTCTGTCCTCCTGGTTCTCTTGCCCCTCGGCGCCGTTTTCGGATACCTGGTTTACAAAGGGATCGGCTCTATCAATTGGGCTTTTCTTACGCAAACGCCCAAACCAGTGGGTGAAGCCGGCGGCGGTATGGCGAACGCAATCGCCGGTTCTGCGTTCATCTTATTGATTGCCAGCGTCATTGGTGTTCCCATCGGAATCGGCGCGGGAATTTATCTGGCGGAGTACGGACGCAACCAGCTGGGAAACATAATCCGCTTCACCGCGGACGTGCTGAACGGCGTTCCCTCCATCGTGATCGGTATCGTGGCTTACGGGATCGTTGTACTCTCACAGGGACATTTCTCGGCCCTGGCCGGCGGCGTTGCCCTGGCCATCATGATGATTCCGACCATCACGCGCACAACCGAAGAGATGCTTTTGCTAGTACCCAACGCCGTGCGGGAGGCAGCTTACGGTCTCGGTGTCTCGCGCTGGCGTACTACGTTGTCGATTACTCTGCGAACCGCAACCTCAGGCGTGATCACGGGTGTTATGCTGGCGTTTGCGCGGGTTGCGGGCGAGACTGCCCCGCTTCTGTTTACCGCCTTCGGCAACCAATACTGGAATTGGAAAATCAATCAGCCGACGGCTGCGTTGTCATTGCAGATTTTTACGTACGCGATTTCGCCATTCGATGAATGGCATCGTCAGGCCTGGGCCGGAGCATTAATCTTGATTGTGTTGATTGTGTTCGCGGTCAGCGCGGTGCGCCTCGTCGCAG
This sequence comes from uncultured Acidobacteriota bacterium, assembly GCA_963722725.1. Taxonomy (GTDB): domain Bacteria; phylum Acidobacteriota; class Terriglobia; order Terriglobales; family Acidobacteriaceae; genus JABDBE01. The sequence goes on along the minus strand of CAVROB010000013.1, from coordinate 1,766,408 downwards.
GCCGCGGAATGCTCAAGGGAGCGAACTGAACCATGGGCGTGGGCATTAAAGTCGACAAGCTGAACGCATGGTTCGGCAAAACACAGGCGCTCTATGACATCACGATGGAGGCGCCAGCCAACCATGCGACCGCCATCATTGGACCCTCAGGATGCGGCAAGTCTACGTTCGTGCGTTGCCTGAATCGCATGCACGAAACCGTGCCCGACGCTCGTGCTGCTGGGAAAGTTCAAATCGGCGAACTCGACGTCTACAACGGAACATCAGCAGTACAGATTCGGCGGCGCATCGGCATGGTGTTTCAAAAGCCGAATCCGTTTCCAACGATGTCGATTTACGACAACGTGGCCGCCGGATTAAAACTCAATGGCTTTCACGATCACAAGCGTCTGGATGAGATCGTAGAGCGCTCGCTGAAACTCTCCGCGTTGTGGGATGAGGTGAAAGACTCGCTTCGCAAGAAGTCCGGCGCCAGCCTGTCTGGCGGACAGCAGCAGCGGCTCTGCATTGCGCGCGCCCTGGCGGTCGAGCCACAAGTCCTGCTCATGGACGAACCCTGCTCGGCCCTGGATCCCATTTCTACGGGAAAGATTGAAGAGTTGATCTTCCAGCTCAAGGAAAAGTTTACAATCGTTATTGTCACGCACAATATGCAGCAGGCTTCTCGCGTGGCTGAATTCACTGGCTTTTTCCTTTTGGGCAAGCTGATCGAACTCGACAAGACGGAAAGGATTTTTACGACGCCCTCCGACAAGCGTACGGAAGACTACATTACAGGCAGGTTTGGATAATGCGCACCCGCTTTCAGCAAGGATTGGACGATCTTCGCGCACGGTTGCTGCGCATGGGCGGATTGGCCGAGCAGGCCGTGGACCGTGCCTGCCAGGCTTATATTGACCGCGACCTGGCACGTTGCCACATGGTGCTCGAAGGCGAATTCCAGATCAACGTCGCCGAGCGCGAAATCGACGAACTGGCATTCGACCTGCTCGCTTTGCAGCAACCCATCGCTGTGGACTTGCGTTTCATTCTGGCGGTCACGAAGATCAACTCGGACCTGGAACGGGTGGGCGACCAGGCGGTCAACATCGCCGAACGAGCCATGGATCTGGTGGAACTCCCCAAGGCGGAGCTTCCCGTCGACATCCCGCGCATGGCAGCGGCTGTTTCGGCAATGGTGAGGCGTTCCCTGGAGTCGTTTATCGAAGGCAAAGCTGAACTCGCTCAGGCTGTGCTCGAAATGGATAACGTCGTCGACCGCATGAAAGATGAAGCTTTCATCACGCTGGTGAAGACCATGAACGAGCGGCCCGAAGTAACCCGCCAGGCCTTGGACGCGCTACTGGTCGCCCGCAATTTGGAGCGCGTTGCGGATCACGCCACAAATATCGCCGAAGACGTAATTTTCTGGGTGCGTGGAGCCGATGTTCGCCACAACGTTGCGCCCGAACCCCCGCTGCATCAGGCCAGCACTGACACTCATTAAATAGAGCATGATTTGTTCGCTTAGAGGCCGGTCAGCTTGTCTGACCGGTTTTGCTTTTCCGGTGATAGGCTAAAACATCTACCACCCAGGAGGCAGCGCTTGCGCAGGATCCTCTATCTTCTCGTTTTGCTTTTTCTTATTGCTGCACTCGGAATGCCCGCCGCACAAAGCCAAAAAGAGGCGCGGCAGATCTCGCTTCCCACGAGCAAGAGTTTGACTCTTCCTTCGCCCGGTGCGCTGGGCTCGCTGAACGGTTTCGCTGCCGCGATGGCCGTCAGCCCTAACGCGCGTTATGCTGCCATTCTGAACGACGGGTATGGCACGCAGAAAAATCAGGCGCATCAGTCGATCGCGATCCTCGATTTGAAGACCAGCCAGCTTGTGGATTTCCCGGAAGACCGCCTGGCCGAGGAGGCGCATCAGAGCTATTTCGCCGGTTTGGCGTTCAGTTCCGATGGTCAGCACCTTTACGCTTCGATTGGTTCGATTACCGATCCCTACTGGAGAGAAGCCGGGTGATACCGGAAATGGGATCGCAGTGTATCGCTTTCATGAGGGCAAGGTCAGTTGGGATCGCTTTATAAAGATTCCTCCGCAGAAGATTCTCGCAGGAAAAAGGGTGGCCCATGGCGTCCAAAAAACCGACAGAGGAACGGTTTTGCCTTATCCCGCCGGCCTTGCTGTAATCTCCAGCGCTAATGCTCCCGACAAGTTGCTGGTCGCGAACAATCTTTCGGATAACGTTGTTCTCATCGACTCGGCGAGCGGGCGCGTACTCAAGCAGATTGACCTGAGCACCCACGAGCTGATTCCGTCTTCGTTTCCTTACACAGTAGTTGCGTCGCACGACGGCCGTCGCGCCTGGTGCAGTTTGTGGAATGCTTCGCGCGTGGCTGAACTCGACCTGGAGAAAGGCACTATCGCGCACTGGACTCCGTTGCTTGAGCCGAAAGATCCGATTTCGGCAGGCTCGCATCCGACGGCGATGTTGCTGAATCCTGATGAAAGGCTTCTCTACGTGGCATTGTCGAATTCCGACCAGGTGGGCGTGATCGAAACCGAAACTGGTCTGCTCAAGTGGGTTTTGGCAACCTCGCTCAACGCAGCGACGCCTAACGGAACCTATCCCGTTGCGCTCGCACAATCGAAGGATGGCAAGCGATTATTTGCCGCTTGCGCATCGCTCGATGCGATTGCCGTGTTCGATAGCTCCCACTTGGGCGTCGGCAATGCGGCTCCCGATCTATTGAATATGACAAGCGCGTCCGGCTTCATTCCCACTGGCTGGTATCCGAGCGCTCTGGCAACGGTCGGTGACGATCTTCTCATCGCCACGTCAAAAGGGCAGGGAACCGGGCCCAACAGCGGTCCCGACAATCTACAAAACGAGAAAAGACATCGCGAGCATCCTTACATTGCGACTTTGCTCTACGGCTCGATTGCCCGGCTGAAGATCCCGGATATTGAAAAGCAACTTCCCGAGCTTACGCGCCAGGTGGAAGAAAGCAATCTTCTGCATTCCAGCCCAGGCCAAATCAAATTCGCGCAGGCCTCGAACCCGATCCACCACGTGATTTACATCATCAAGGAGAATCGCACTTATGATCAGGTGCTTGGAGACTTGAAACCGGGCGACGGTGATCCGTCGTTGACCATGTATGGTGCGGACGTCACACCCAACCAACACAAGCTCGCGCTCCAGTTCGGAGTGCTCGACAATTTCTACGACAGCGGCGAAGTCTCGGGCGACGGGCATAATTGGTCGACTGCCGCCATTACCAGCGATTACAACGAGCAGACCTGGCAGATCAGTTACCGAAGCAAAGAGCGCACTTATGATTTTCAAGGCAGCGTGGCCGACGAGATCCCGCTCGACGAGAATGAGCCCGACGTCAACGAACCGGGTACAGGTTACATCTGGGACAACGTGGCCAGTCATGGGCTGACCTATCGCGACTACGGGGAGTTCATCTATGGCATCTGGTGCAAGCCGACCGAGAGCAAAGTGACGGTTCACGAAGGCACGCCAGCGCCGAACTCATCGTGTCCCAAAAACATGGTGAATAAAGGAGACGCGTTGCCGCCGAACGTTGGCCAGCCTCACGGCTCGGGTAGCCCTTGGGGGTGGGAGGTTCCAATGCTTAAGGCCACTAAGCCGACCAAAGCCGTGTTGCGCGATCACTTCGACGTTCTATTTCCCGATTTCAACACCGAATATCCCGACCAGCTTCGGGCTGATGAATTCCTCAATGAATTTGACGGATTCGTCCGCGCTCGCAAGGAAGGTAAAGGTAAAGGAACCGAACTTCCTGCATTCGTTCTGCTTTATTTACCCAATGACCACACGCACGGCACTACGCCCGGAAAACCTCGCCCAGCTGCGAGCGTCGCCGACAACGATCTCGCGGTCGGTCGGGTGGTGGAAGCGGTTTCGCGTAGCCCTTACTGGGACGACACGGCCATTTTCATTCTCGAAGACGACGCCCAGAATGGCGCAGATCACGTGGATGCACACCGATCCATTGCTTTCGTAATCAGCAAATATTCGCCCGGTTCCGCCGATCATCCTTTTTTGGACCACCACTTCTACACCACGGTGAGCCTGATCCATACCATCGAGACATTGCTGGGTTTGCCTCCGATGAATCAGAATGACGGCTACGCGCCGTTGCTGGCTCCGCTGTTTTCAGGAACGGGCAATCAGCCGGCATTCATCGCCGATTGGAGCAATCGCGATAACGCTTTGATCTATCAAATGAACCCGCAAAAAGGACAAGGTGCGAAGGAATCTGCCCAGATGGATTTTTCTCATCCAGACGCGGCGAATGCTGCGGTGCTGAATGCAATCCTGTGGCGCGACCGCAAAGGGGATCAGCCCATGCCCGCAGCGCAGCATAAAGTGTTTCGCGACCAACCCAAACCAGGCAACGATTAATCGCATCGACCCGTAACGCGCCGGGCGTCATCGCAGACGTGCGGCGGTCCGCCTACGCGTGCGTTCAACGTTGGGCGGCTACTCCGGCATCGGCATCGGCAAATGAGAATGCATTCGAGACATTTGGGTATTCTTTTGCGCCAATCTCGACGTACGGGTATACAAAATAATTGAGCGGCTTCCCATCCTGCTTTGGGCTCAACTCCAAATCGCGTCCCATCGTAAACTCCACCCGATTGTCGTCGTGCGCGCCGAAAAAGTAGTCCTTTTTCTCTGGATGCTTCCATGCTTCGGAAATGTCTACCGGGATCCATCCGTGCTGCGGCTCGAAGAACTCAGCCCAGCAGTGGTATCCCGCGATCTCGGCCGAGTGTTTGTCCGGCGGAAGCGGAAATCCTATTTCAAATCGCGCCGGAATTCCCTGCGAACGCGCCATGGCGATAAACAGGGAATGAAAGTCGGTGCAGTTGCCTTTTTTGGCGTCGCAGGCGTAGAGCACATCGCCGCGTCCCCAGCCGGTGCCCGTTTTGTCGTAACGCATGGTCGTAAATACGTAATCGTAGATGGCGCGTGCCTTTTCGAGAGGCGTGGCCTTGCCCTCGGTGACCTTCACGGCTAGTTCCGCCGGTAATCCGGTGGTGGGCACGAGCGCATCCGGCTCAAGATATTCCTTTCTCTCCCGGTCGCTAAGTTTCACGGCCTCGAGATGTGGAGAATAGATTCCAAACGTGAGCCGCTCGTGACGGACGACATCGTAAACGACCTCGAAATGCAGTTCCTGCTGTTTAGCCTTCGAGGTCTCGACGTAATACATTTCGTTTCCGTACTTCGACTCGTGAGTCTTCTTGAGCGGCAAGTCACCCGTCGCAGAGATGACCTTCACCGTCTGAAAAGCGTCCGAGTGCGACTGCGGAATCCAGATTCGCACTTTCTCGCCGGAGGGAACATCTCTGACAGTGAAGGCGTAATGGAAGGTGAAATGACGGGCATCCTGGGCCGACGCAATCCCGGCAAGTGTCAGCAGCAGGGACACCAACAGCAACACTTTCTTTCGCATAAGCAGCTTCCTTTCACAGTGACGAAACGGTTCAAACGAAAATGACACACGGGCGTTGGTCGCGGTGTCAGGTAAGTCCGCATCATGGCACTGGCATCAGAAGAATCCCTCAAGTCGGTAAGCAACACTCATATTTTAAACGAGAGAGAGCACTTTCAGTTGGGCGCCGCAATGTGGCTGACGAAGACGCACTGTTGACAAAAATTCACAACGGCTGCGTTAAAATCTTGGCGTGCCCGCTGCCATCGAATGCCGCGATTTGCGCAAGACCTACGACGGGAAAGTAGAAGCCGTTCGCGGGCTGAGCCTGCGCATTGAAGGCGGAGAATGCTTCGGCCTTTTGGGTCCGAACGGCGCGGGGAAGACCACAACCATCGAAATCCTCGAGGGACTGCTCGATCCTACTTCTGGCGAAGTCGCGATCCTTGGTCACACCTGGCAGACGAATCAACGGGAGGTTCGCGAGTGGCTGGGCATTTCGCTACAGGAGACCCGGCTCTCGGAGAAACTGACCGTCCGCGAGACCATCGAACTGTTTGCCAGCTTCTATCGGGAGCCGCGCTCCGCTGACGAAGTGCTCGATGACCTGCAACTCGGTGAGAAGGCGGATGCCTTTGTGGGCAAGCTTTCCGGAGGACAGCGCCAGCGTTTGGCAGTCGCCACGGCGCTGGTAGGAAATCCCAAAATTCTCTTTCTCGACGAACCCACGACTGGGCTCGATCCGCAGAGCCGCCGCCAGCTCTGGGACATTATTCGCAGCTTTCAACGAAACGGCGGGACGGTCCTATTAACCACGCACTACATGGACGAGGCAGAACGCCTTTGCGATCGGCTGGCGATCGTCGACCATGGCGAGATTATTGCCGAAGGAACGCCTTCCGACCTGATTGAGCGGCTCGGCGGGCATCACGTGGTGGAGTTTGAGGCCAGCGGCAACTCCAGCGACGGCAGGGCCCTCGCCGCCTGGCGGGCTTTGCCGGGCGTGGAGTCCGTGCGTCACGACAATGGTCTGGTCAGCCTGACGGTGCGCGAGCCGCACTTGACGATTCCTGCGTTGCTTGATGCGGTCGAAAAACACGGCTCGCAACTTCTGCACCTCACCACGCGACAGGCGAGCCTTGAGGATGTGTTTGTCAACCTGACCGGCCGCCACTTGAGGGAGCAGTGAACGGCGAATTCGAAAGTGTGCCGACGATCTCTGACCGGCCGCCTGAAAATAGAAATCGTTGAATGATAGAACTCCGAACATGAGCCTCGCTCAAGAAACTCCGGCAACCCCAGTTCGGCCTCCCGTACGGCGCAACGGCCGCTGGTCAGCTTTTTCGCACCTCGTAACCGTGCGAATGAAAGAACTCAAGCGCGAGCCTGAAGTTGTCTTCTGGGTGTTCGGCTTTCCCTTGCTGCTTGCATTGGGACTTGGAATTGCTTTTCGCAACAAGCCGGCCGATGTGACCTTCGTCGCCATTGTCGAAAGCTCAGGCGCACAAGATGCGTTATCCCTCATCGACCGTTCGCCGCAGAAGTCGTCCATCCATGCCGAGTTGCTCGACAAGCCGGCTGCACTTAAAGGCTTCCGCCTCGGCAAGTACGATCTAGTAGTCGAATCTGACGGCAAGGGCGGCTTTCAATATCTCTACGATCCGGCGCGTCCTGAGAGTGTGCTCTCACGGGCTGAGGTCGACGACGCTCTGCAAGTTGCAGCTGGTCGCAAGAACCCGCTTCCCACCTCATCCGTTATCTCGAACGAGCCCGGATCGCGCTATATCGACTTCCTCATTCCGGGATTGATCGGGATGAATCTGATGAACTCCGGCATGTGGAGCATTGGATTCGCGCTGGTGGATATGCGCCAGCGCAAACTGCTCAAGCGTTTCGTGGCCACGCCCATGCGGAGAAGCGATTTTCTCCTGGCGCTGGCCGCTGGCCGCTTAGTGCTGATGATTGTAGAAGTCGGACTGCTGCTCGGCTTCGGCGCGCTGGTTTTTCACATACGAGTGGTTGGGTCGTTGCTCTCGATCCTCATACTCAGTGCGATCGGCGCCGTCGGGTTTGCCGGATTAGGCCTGCTCACGGCTAGTCGCGCGCAAAAGATCGAGAGCGTCAGCGGGCTGATCAATCTGATGATGATGCCCATGTGGATCTTCTCAGGCGTGTTCTTTTCCTACGAGCGTTTTCCGTCCGTCATCCAACCCTTCATCAAAGCGCTACCCTTGACCGCGCTCAATGATGCTTTGCGGGCTACGATTCTAGAGGGCGCTCCACTGGCTACGCAGGCCGGGCGGCTCCTTATCCTTCTCCTCTGGGGAGGGATTTCCTTTCTACTTGCCTTGCGTTGGTTCCGCTGGACCTAGCGCTGCCTGTGTAGCCGCGAGCGTCCTCGCTTGTGCGTGCAGAAGCCAATTGCTGCGGGTTGGCGAAAACGTTCCTAGCCAGTCTTCCGCGCGACGAACCTCAATGATGCGGAATTCATGCAATATCGCAGATGCGTCGGGGCCGGGCCATCATCGAATACATGGCCCAGATGCGCATCGCATTCGGTGCATGACACCGCCGTTCTCACCATGCCCAGACTAATGTCTCTCGAACTGATGACGTTCTCCCGCGCAATCGGCTGCCAGAAACTGGGCCAGCCGGTTCCAGAATCAAATTTCGTGTCTGAGCTGAACAACGCGTTGTCGCAGCAAATGCAGCGGTACAGGCCCTTGTCGTGCAGATTCCAGTATTTTCCCGAGTATGCAAGTTCGGTATCGGCGCGCCGCGTAATGTCGAAAGCGTTGGAAGTCAGCTGCTTTTTCCATTCCGCATCGCTCTTGATCACTTTTGGCACCTGAACCGTTTTGAGCCGCTCACCCGTATCGGAGAACATAACAATCGTGACTTGCTTAACAGTTTCCGTTGACGCAGCTTCTGCAAGGCGAGGCTTCCTCAGCGACCACAATGCCAGTCCCGCCAATGCCGAAGCCGCACTCACCAGGAACGCCCGCCGCTTCAACCTGCCCGATACCTCATCTTTGACTATTTCAGACTCGAACATGCGCGACTCCCTCTGCGAATGCTACTTGCCGGTATAAAGCTCGGGAAACTCTTGATGAAGATGAGCGACCTTCGGAGCATCGTTGTAGACGATATAAGGATTGTTTGGATGGTTCGCAGCATAATCCTGATGGTAAGCCTCGGCTGGATAAAACGCCTTCAAGGGAACAACCTGAGTCACGATTGGACGCGGGAACACGTGCGAGTTATCGAGTTGCGAGATATACGCTTCGGCGATCCGCTTTTGTTCGTCGTTGCCATAGAAAATAACGGACCGATACTGTGTGCCCGAATCAGGGCCCTGCCGGTTTAACTCAGTGGGATCGTGCGCGACGGAGAAAAACACGCGAAGCAGTTGGCCATAGGTAATCTGCGAAGGATCGTAGGTAATCTTCACCGATTCTGCGTGGCCGGTGTCGCCAGTGCTCACCAGTTCGTACTCCGCAGTTTTGGACGCGCCGCCCGAGTATCCCGAAGTCGCGTTGATCACGCCCTTGACATGCTGGAACACCGCTTGTATGCCCCAAAAACAACCACCCGCGACCACCGCCGTCTGCTCTCCTTTGGTCGTGGCCACTGCCGCATCCGCAGTTGGACTCGGAACCGCAGTGATCGATTTGTCCCCAGCGCTGCAGGCGATTGCACCGCCAAGCGCTAGTATTAACAGCAGTGCGGACATGCGTGAAAAGCCAGTCATAAACTCCTCCAGACCCTCGCTGACGTATTGTGCAGGCTCAGGCTTCTTAGAGTCGCGAGACGAATGAAAGTTTCAAGGGTCCCGAAGTGAGCGAACCGGGTGGGGTAACTTTTGTCGCGCTTGCGCATCCAACAGCCGAGGTTAAAGAAAAACCGCGCCCATGAAGATTCTCCTTATTTCTACAATAGCCTTTCTTCTCGGAGTGTCAACGCCGCCGGCTGAATCGGCTTGGGCTTCGGATGCGCGGACTGCGGTGCTCGTCGAATTGTTTACTTCAGAGGGATGCTCGAGCTGTCCTCCGGCGGATGCGTTCTTGCAAAAACTAGATGCGCAACCTATTGCTGGAGAGGAGTTGATTGTTCTCAGCGAACACGTCGACTATTGGAACCACATTGGTTGGAAGGACCCGTACTCGTCTCGCTTTTACAGCGATCGGCAGAATGCTTATGCCAGACGCCTCGGACTGAGCGACGTTTACACGCCTCAAATGATTGTGGACGGAACCAGTCAATTTGTCGGCAGCGACGAGGCATTGGCCGACAAGGCCTTCGCCAAAGCGCTGACCAAACCGAAGATTGCTATGCGCTTAACGTCTGTCTCGATCGCGACAAACGTTTTACTCGCTCACCTGGAAACGGGCGCGCTTCGGGAATCCTTCGGGTTACCTATGGCAGACGTCTACGTTGCCGTCGCTCTCAACCGCGCGGAATCGCATGTCTCTCACGGTGAAAATGCTGGGCGCACGCTGGCGCATACAGCGGTGGTCCGGAGCATCGTGAAGGTTGGAAGCATTCGGCAGGGCCAAGCTTTTGGGGAGGATATTCAAGTCAAGCTGGACCCAGGCACTGACACCCATAATCTGCGGCTCATCGCCTTTGTACAGGAACCGGGCCAGGGACGCGTGATTGGCTCGGCCATGCACGCAGTCGACGCCGCCACGACCGCTCGCAATTAACACTCGCCGCGCTCCGAGGCAAACTGCTCAGGCGCTATTCCTGCTGTAGCTTTCCTGCCGCAAGCACATCTCATCCCCGAGGATCGGATGGTATGAAGAGCTTCGGCGGCAATCCAACTGCGGACGCACTGTATCGAAAGAACATTTCTTGCAAATGAGTTCCCGAGGGATGATAATTTGTAACACCTTCTGAAAAGGCGAATGCCACGCAGAAGATTCGGCCTTTGCGTTTTGCTCGTGAGCGGGAGTAGTTCAGCGGTAGAACGCCAGCTTCCCAAGCTGGATGTCGCCGGTTCGATCCCGGTCTCCCGCTCCATCTTTCCAATCTAGCAAGAGGGCTCGCGGTGGGTTGTGCGCATTTGTGATCAGAACTGTGACCAGAACTCTCACTGGATCCTCCGGGTGAGCGCGGTCGGCTCCTGGATTGCCCGCGGCTTGGCTGTCATCACGTCACGTGCGACCTTGTTGGTGATACTTCACCTGATCTCAACTGAATTTTCCTGGAACTTTCATTTCGCAAGGGACCAGACGACACCGAACCAACAGCGACCTTCAGCAGCCACACTCCCGAACCAGCTACCCTAAGCGCGTTGGCTCTAGGAGCACCAGGATTGTCGATCTGGCGGCGCAAGGAATCAGCGGCGGCTGCACTCGCGGCCAACTGATTTTACCAAGCCGATTGTTGGCATAACATCGCCGTTACGCTCAAAACGGGTCAAAATGTGTAATCGCCGGATAGCGACAGGTGACCAGCCAGGGGCTGCAAACTCTTGCAACACTGCGATGGAGTCCTCACTTTCACGGCTGACGATGGTAATATGCTTAGGCTTGCGGACGTCAGGCAAGCCGCGCCTGTGATCTTCAGCCCCTATAGAAGAAAACGACAATCTGCTTCGATGACTGCCACTGGAGGAAAATTATGCTACGCAGAACCTCTCTCCTGAAGCGAAGTGCCATGCTGCTTCTGGTTTTTGGTGTGTTGTTTGGTGCGGCGTGGGCCCAGACCCAAAGCGTGCTCCACAACTTCTGCGCCAAGACCGGCTGCGCCGATGGGGAGTTTCCCTACGCAGGGCTTGTCTTCGATAAGGATGGAAACCTGTATGGGACGACCGAGCAGGGCGGGGGCGACAGCCATGGTTACGGAACCGGCGTCGTATTCAAGGTCAGTCCCAATGGCAAGGAGACTGTCCTCTACACCTTCTGTGCGCAGACCGGGTGCGCCGATGGAGAGTGGCCTCTCGGCGGGCTGGTTTTCGACCACAAGGGGGATCTGTACGGGACGACCTACTACGGCGGGGCTTACCAGGACGGGGCCGTATTCAAGCTCACGCCAAAAGGCAAGGAGTCAGTGCTGTACAGCTTCTGTCCGCAGGGTGGCTTTGGCTGCACCGACGGGGAGAATCCCTGGGCAGGAGTGGTTTTCGATCAGGAGGAAAACCTGTACGGGACGACCAAGAACGGCGGGACCTACAACAGCGCTTGCGACTTCGGATGTGGCGTCGTATTCAAGGTCAGTCCAGAGGGCAAGGAGACAGTCTTGTATAGCTTCTGTCAGCAGGCCAATTGCGCCGATGGAGAAGAGCCCTATGCCGGAGTGGTCCTCGACCAGAAAGGAAACCTGTATGGAACGACCTACGCCGGCGGGAACAACAAGAACCGCGTCTGCCACCCCGCTGGTTGCGGCGTCATATTCAAGCTCACGCCGGAAGGCAAGGAGACAGTCCTCTACCGTTTCTGTGCTAAGAAGAACTGCACCGACGGGGCGAATCCCGAGGCAGGGCTGGTCTTTGACCAGGAGGGAAACCTCTATGGAACGGCCGTCGCGGGCGGGCTAACCAACCAGACCTACTGCCTCGGCACATGCGGTGTCGTATTCAAGCTCACGCCGGAAGGCAAGGAGACAGTTCTTTACCGCTTCTGCGCGCAGAGTAATTGCGTCGACGGGGATGAGCCCGCGGCAGGGGTGGTCTTCGACCAAGAGGGAAACCTGTATGGAACGACCGCCTACGGCGGTGCCTACAACAACCGCCTCTGCGACCCGTACATCTCGGGATGCGGTGTCGTATTCAGGCTCACGCCAAAAGGCAAGGAGACAGTCCTCTACAGCTTCTGTGCGCAGAACGACTGTGCGGATGGGTCATTCCCGGTTGCAGGACTCATCCGCGACAAAAAGGGGAACATGTATGGGACAACCCAAGATGATGGGACCCACAGTGGCGGCGTCGTGTTCAAGATCACCCCATGATCCCACGTCCGGCAAATTAGGGATTCTTGACCGCACGGATGTCTATCGCCAGTGCCCGTACATCAGGGTTGATGTGAAATTTGCAGCTTCGAGCCGTGACGGAGAGCTTCCGACGGACAATATCGTTGAACTTTCACGTCCCTATCTCGCTTGGTCCGTGATGGATTGAAGGTCAGCCAGTAAAAAATCGCCATGGCACTCAAATGGCGCGGCAATGAGTTTTGAGTGCAAGGTACGGACAAGACACAGACGAGTTCAGAGCCACTGCCGCGACACCCGCCTTGCTCATGGTCGTTTCAGGAATCTGAAGTAAAAGGCGACGAATATCAACACGATTCCTACATTCACCGTCAGCCGTTCCCAGAACACGTTCTTGAAGAACAGGAAATCTACAGCGACGATAAAGGCCGCCAACAGCAGAACATAAAGGATGGTAATCGTCTGGGTTCCCATCTCAGTCCCCGTTCAAACCATTGCGCCAGCTTCCCAAGCTGGATGTCACGGGTTCGATCCCCGTCTCCCGCTCCATCATCTTGTCAGTCGTGTTGCGATCCCAGGTTCCCATACCCCACAAATTTACAGTCGTTTGACGATTCTTTACGTTCAGTTTGCGGTTGACTGTGTTGCAATATGGATTAGCAGTTTCAGCGACATTTCAACAGCGAAGGAAGAAGAGCGGCATCGCTCCGTCCTGAAAAATTTGAATTGCAGGACACGAGACGCAAGGTAATGAAATCGCAACGAACAACCGCGCTAATGCTTGCTGGCTGGATCACTCTCGGCGTGGCCTGCCTCAGTCTCGTTTCACTGAGCCACGCCTCTGCTGTCCAAAGTCAAGACACTGCGGCGTCCGCATCGCCAGCGATCGCGAAACCCGTTGGAACAGTGAAAGCTCTTTCCGGAAATACCATAACCCTGACCACCGACACAGGAGCAACGGTAAACGTTGTAGTTCAGGATTCCACCCGCCTGGTTCGCATTGCCCCCGGGCAGAAAGATCTGAAAGACGCGGCACCCATCCAGTTATCGGACGTGCAGGTAGGAGACCGGATACTGGCACGCGGCAAGGTCGCAGATGACGGCAAGTCGGTCGCAGCTTCCTCCGTGATTCTCATGAAAGAGTCCGACGTAACCGCAAAGCAGGAGCGCGATCGCGAGGATTGGCAGAAGCGCGGAGTGGGAGGATTGGTCAGCAAAGTCGATGCGGCGAACGGAACCGTTACGCTGTCGGCTCCGCCAGCCAGCGACGCCAAGCCGGTTACGATTCGCATCTCGAAATCCACAATTGTTCGCAGATACGCTCCCGACTCGATCAAGTTCGACGACGCGAAGCCGAGCAGTCTGGATGAGGTTCACCCGGGAGACCAGTTGCGAGCACGCGGGACGCGCAGCGCAGATGGCACTGAACTGGCTGCGGATGAAGTAGTTTCCGGCGCATTTCGGAACATTGCGGGTTTAGTCACCGCGACGGATTCGAGCGCCAACACGATAACCGTGATGGACCTGGCAACAAAAAAGCCCGTAACGCTCGCAATAACTGCTGACTCGCAGCTCCGAAAACTGCCTCCCATGGTCGCACAACGAGTTGCGCAACGATTGCGCGGCGGATCTTCGGACGCCGCAGCTCATCCGCCGGCACCCGGTGCAGATTCGGCAAACGCTGCCAAGACCGGTCAGACCACGCCCTCCGGTAATGCGGCAGGCACTCGTTCGGGTGGGCCACCCGACTTCCAGCAAATGTTGAAGCGAATGCCTCCCGTAACGATCGCAGATTTGCAAAAAGGGGATGCAGTTATGGTTGTGACCACGGAAGGCACCGCCAGTACTCAGCCGACGGCCATAACATTATTGTCCGGCGTGGAATCCATTCTATCCGCCTCGCCCACTGGCAATCAGGCGGCAATGCTTCTTTCTCCCTGGAATCTTGGGGGCGGTGGCGGCGATGCTGCAGCAGGTGCAAACCCATAGCTGAACGGCCCCATAGAATTGCTTCAGGAGAATTGATGAAGTCCCGCCGATGTTTTGCATTCGTATCTGTCACGCTATGCGCGTTGCTTATGCTGGCGGGTTACCTTGCTGCGCAAACAACGGCAGGAACACTTCGCGGAAAGGTCACGGATCCTACCGGCGCAGTCATTCCGCAAGCAACCGTTACCGCTACCGGACCTGATGGGCAAAAGACAACTGCGCGTCACTGACAACCAGGGAAATTACGAGCTGAAAGGATTGCCGCCAGGCAGTTACACCATCACCACGTCAGCCAAGGGCTTCGCCGTATCTACGGAGCAGAGCTTCACGATCTCTGCCAGTCAAGTGCAACATTTTGACATAGGGCTCGAGATCCAGGTGGAACAGGAAAAGGTTGAAGTGCAAGAAGAAGGCACGACCGTGAGCGTGAGCCCGTCGGAGAATGCCAGCTCCATCGTGATCAAGGGGAAGGACCTCGAGGCTCTTTCTGATGATCCCGACGAGTTGCAGCAGGAACTGGAAGCGCTGGCGGGGCCTTCCGCGGGACCGAATGGTGGCCAGATTTATATCGACGGATTCACGGCGGGACAGCTCCCACCAAAGTCCTCGATCCGTGAAATCCGCATCAATCAGAACCCGTTCTCTGCGGAGTATGACAAGCTCGGCTATGGCCGGATTGAAATCTTTACCAAACCCGGCACCGACCAGTTTCACGGCCAATTCCTGCTCGACGGCAACTCCTCCGCTTTCGACGCGTTGAGCCCGTTCGCACCAAACCAACCGTCTTTTCACTCGGAGCTTTTTACTGGCAGCGTCAGCGGTCCAATTAGCAAAAAGGCTTCGTTCTTCTTCACTGCGCAGGTCAGGGATATCAACGACTCCAATATTGTGAATGCGATCGTGCCCACGACTGCTGACCCCAATCCAACCAGCGCAAACTTCGCCCAGGCCGTTCCTAATCCCGAGACTCGAATCAATCTCGGTCCTCGATTCGATTTTCAGCTCACCCCTAGCAACACCTTGACCGTCCGTTATCAGTATTACCGGGATAGCGAGACCAACGATGGAGTAGGACAATTTTCTCTTCCTTCCCAGGCTTACAACACAACAGACACCGAACACACAGTGCAGATCAGCGACACGCAGGTGATAAACACGAACATCGTGAATGAAACGCGATTTCAATATCTCCGCGACGACAGCAGCCAGAAGGTGCCGAATTTCTCGCCAACCATATCCGTCTTGGGAGCATTCACCGGCGGAGGAAATCAAATCGGAAACGGCTCGGATACACAGAACCACTACGAGCTGCAGAACTACACTTCCATCGTTCACGGCACCCACCTAATAAAATTCGGCGGGCGGCTGCGTGCCACGACAGACTCCGACGTCTCGAATCAGAATTTCAACGGCGCATTTACGTTCTCTACTTTGTCCAACTACGAGATCAATGTGCAGCCGGGAACCTCATGTCTGTCATTGCTGATAGCGGCATTGCCGACTGTGCCCACGAGCAGTGCATTGGCGAACTGCGGTGCCAGCCAGTTCTCAATTACAACCGGGCAGCCGCTGTCCGAGGTCACGCTGGTGGATGCCGGCCTCTACGCACAGGATGATTGGCGGATCCGTCCCAACATGACGCTCAGCTATGGCCTGCGCTTTGAAAGCCAGAGCGACATCCACGATCACGCCGATTTCGCTCCTCGACTAAGTTTTGCCTGGGGATTGGGCGGCGGAGGGAAGAAAGCGGCGCCTAAAACCGTGTTGCGCGCCGGATATGGGATCTTCTACGACCGATTCCCGTACAACCTTGTGCTACAGGCAGAGCGTCTAAATGGGTTTACCCAACAACAAACGATTGTTCCTGGGCTCACGTTCGGAAACACTCCCGTGGAGCAGCCTTCTCCAACCCGTTATCAAATCGCTTCTGACCTGAGAGCGCCCTATACCATGCAATCGGCAGTCGGCGTCGAGCGGCAAGTGGCTAAAAGCACGACGATGGCCGTCACTTACATAAACTCTTATGGAGAGCACCAACTTTTCCTGCGCAATGCAAACGCTCCTCTGCCTGGCACGTATCCACCCGGCGTACGGCCCTTCGGGGGCACGGACAACATTTATCAGTACGACTCTGAGGGGATTTTCCGGCAGAACCAGCTGATCGCCAACGTCCGGACCAGCATTGGATCGAAGCTTTCGCTTTTCGGCTTTTACACGCTCAATTATGCCCACAGCGACTTGGGAGCCGGTTCTGGTGGCAGTGCTGCAGGATTTTCTCCGGGCACCTCGACGATCAGCGCCAACTTCCTTTCAAATTCGTATGACCCTATCGTCGACTATGGCAGGTCGCAGTTCGACGTCCGCAGCCGCGGAGTTCTTGGCGGAACGGTTTCGTTGCCCTACGCGTTCCGTTTGAACCCGTTCATTATCGTGAGTTCGGGCGTGCCCTACAACGTCACGGTCGGTCAGGATTTGAATGGCGATTCTATTTTCAATGATCGGCCTTCGTTGGTGTCGACAGCCCGGTGCAGCAATACGCCGCCGTACACTTCCGGCATCGCGTGCACACCCTTAGGTACTTTCAACCTATCACCGACCTCAGGGTACACACCCATTCCAATCAATATTGGCACCGGCCCAACTCTGTTCACAATGAATTTGCGGCTTAGCAAGACCTTTGGCTTTGGACGAGAAGTGGGGGCCGGCGGTGGCGGGCCTCGGAGTGGACAAGGTGGCGGCGGAGGCGGTGGTGGACGGGGAGGCGGGGGGATTGGCGGTGGTTTGGGCGGGCGCGGTCTAGGCGGAAGTGGTGGTGGCGGCGGGCCTTTCAGTATGGGAGCCACGACCAATCGGCGGTATAATCTAACATTCAGCGTTTCCGCAAGAAATGTTCTTAATCGGGTGAACCTGGCGCCACCCACTGGCAATCTCAATTCGCCGCTATTCGGCGAATCGAATGCGCTCGCCGGCGGGCCTTACTCGTTCGGCTCAGCGACTCGAAGGATTGATCTGCAGGTTCTGTTCTCGTTCTAGCGGCTTGCTGTTTCGCAAGGATATTGTTACAACTTTCAGTGGAGAAACCGTGAGAAAATTCAGACCTCTTGGCTTGTTGGTTGTGGGTATCCTTGTGTATTCGCTGGCTTTTTCAGGTTGTTCGGGCAGCGGCGCGATCACGGTTACGCTGTCAACATCCGAAACGTCGTTGAATCCCGGCCAAACGGCGACGATTATCGCCACACTTACTAATGACAGGACCGATGCTGGTGTGACCTGGACACTTACCGGCCCCGGCACCTTAAGCAGCAACACGACGACCGCCGTCGTCTATACCGCCCCCAGCACGGTAGCGGTTGCCACAACCGCAACGATCACGGCAACTTCAGTGGCGAACACGACTGTGACCGCGACTCAATCGATTTCGCTGGTCGCGGTCCTGACCATTACCACCACTTCGCTGCCCGGAGGTATTCTGGGCGTGGCCTATGACTCATTTATCAACGCCGCCGGTGCACCCGCACCCTTTACCTGGACGATCATTTCGGGCAGTCTTCCTCCAGGCTTAACCTTTCAGACCACAAGCACGAGCACCTCCGCCGAGATCGTTGGTACGCCGACCGTCTTGGGCACTTCCAATTTCACCGTCCAGGTGGAGGATTCCTCGGACGCGATCGTTACCCAGGCACTGAGTATCGTGATCAATAAGCCGCCGCCGCTGTCGGTCGCAACCGCGTCGCTGCAAAATGGAATCGTAAATGCACCTTACAGCCAGACGTTGGCGGCGAGCAGTGGAGTCCAGCCCTACACTTGGAGCCTTGTGGACGGCACGGTCTTGCCGTTCGGGCTTTCACTTGATGCTACAAACGGTGTGATTTCCGGGACTCCTATTGCGACCGGAAGCTTCCCCTTCACGGTTCAGGTGACTGACTCATCGACCCCCAAGGCCCAGATCGCCACGGCGAATCTGAGCATTACGATCAATCCCGGAGTTACTAACAACGGGAAACTAAGCGGCAACTATGCCTTCTCGGTCCGGGGTTTTGACGTCAGTGGACTTTTCGTGGCCGCAGGCAGCTTTTTCGCGGATGGCAACGGCAATATTTCCGCCGGTGTCATGGACATAAATGATACGACCGGGAGTTTTCCGATCAATCAAACTTTCACCGGCACATATTCGGTCGGCCAAAGCGGGCTGGGATTTATGACATTCAACATCAGCCCCACCGGCAGCCGTATGTTCGCCCTATCGGTGACGGCCAGCGGGAATGCAAACGTCATTGAGTTCGACGACAGTACGGGCGGATTTTCCAACGGTTCAGCCCGTAATTCCGGGGTGCTGTTGAAACAAACTGTCTCTCCGCCGACCGGCAGTTACGCATTCGGCTTTGTGGGAATCGACTCGGGCAAGAATCGCTTTGGCGAGGCGGGGCAGTTTACGACCGACACGACAAACCAAACAATCAGTGGTTCGCTGGATTCTGATGACGCCGTTAAGGGTGTCTCTTCAGACGTTAGCTTCAGCGGCGCGTACACGCTTGCATCGAACGGTCGAGGTACGATAACGATTGGGGCTGACAGTTACGTCTTCTACGTTGTCAACGCGAATCAGTTGCTCGCCGTCGAGATAGATCCGTTCTCTCCGGGCTTGCACCCGCTGGTCAGCGGGATGATGCTGCAACAGACGAGCAACGGCAATCTTTCAGGGAACAGTGTTTTTGAAGTGGCGGGACTCGATGGTACCACGACCGAGAGCCAGATTGGTCAGTTCATGGCCAGCGGTGGAAGCTTCAGTCTGACCTCAGACCAGAATACCGCCGGCGCGCTGACATCCCCGTCAGGGACCGGAGGCTACACCGTTGTGGGCGGTCGCGTTACCCTGAGCGGATCGGGCTTTCAGAATTCGCTGCCTGTCCTTTACCTGGTGACGACGAATCAGGCATTCATCATCGGCACAGATACTGCGGTCAGTTTCGGATTCATGACGCCGCAGTCCGGGTCGCCGTTTATGTCTACATCGCTGTCGGGAACGTACGCGGGTGGATCGCTCGCGCCCGTGGATCCTGGCGTCAGCAATGTGGTGACCGTCGCTGTGGCGGGATTGAACACCCTGACCATCACGCAGGACGTGAGCAATGCCACCGGACTTAGCCTAAATCAAGCGACCGGAGCCACGGCCTTAACGAATGCCGCTACCGGCAGGTTTACCGCAACCTTAGGAAGCACATCGGAGATTCTGTACATGGTCTCGCCATCGCAATATTTCGCGTTGGGTGGGGCGACGGACCCAACCGCAAGGGTGGACAGCTTCGGGCAATAGTGTCCGCGCGTCGACTGGCGAGTAGCTACTGCGCTGCGATCAGCTCTTGCAGTCTCGCGCGGTAGCCACGGCTGCACGAAAGTTGTTTGCCGTCGCGGAGAACCACTAGATACTCACCCCGATTGCAGGGCTGCAATTCTTTGATGTTCCGCACGTTCACGATAATGGAGCGATGGATGCGAACAAACTCGTTGGGATCAAGCCTCCTGGAGAGGCTGCCGATTCCTTCCCGCAATAAGTAACGGCCGCTACTGGTGTTCACCTCAACGTAATTCCCAGCCGCTTCCACCCAGGCGATTTCATTCGTGTCTACGAACACCACACGCCCAGCTGTTTTGATCACTAATCGTCGCTCAGTTTGCGGCCCGGTCTTGGCCTCGGCCAGCAAGTCGAGAATGCGGTGAGTTAATTTACGATCATGAGCCTTAAGAAGCTCCGCGCGCGTTCGCTCAATGGCAGCGTGAAGCCTGCGTTCATCGATAGGCTTCAACAAGAAGTCCAGTGCGCGCGCTTCGAACGCTCGCATAGCATGCTGATGGCTGACGCTGGTTAAAATCACAATCGGCATATCTTCCTGAGCAATGCGATGCAGCGCTGCGAAGCCGTCAGCGTCTTGCATCTCGATGTCGAGTAAAAGCAAGTCAGGTTGGTGGGTCTTCACTGCGGCGATGGTTTGCAATGCGTTGCTGCACTCGGCGACGATCTCGACCCCGGTTTCCTCCGCCAGCAAAAGTCGCAACTGATCGCGGACCACTGCTTCTTCATCAGCGATGACGACGTCGATCTGAGGAATCATCATGCGAATTTCACGCAGACGAGTTTCGATTTGCGGAGACCATCCCATACAACTGTTTGACGCTCCAAAATACGAAATGGTTTGTCACAAAGTTCAGCGCATTGATATCTTTCCGAGTGCAATTCGCACCAGCTCTGTGTTATGCGGGCCCGAGGTAGAACAGCAAGCGTGACGCCAGGCCGAGACAAACGGGAAATACAAACTGGCCAACAAAGTCCATACACAACATCGTGATAAGACATGTTGTGACTGTCTCTGCGCTTGTCTTTTCAGAGGCAAGAGAACCCGTGTACTGATTTCCGTATAATCTGCGTCCTGCTTTTATAGATTCCCGTAGGCCTGCGGCGATCGCGGCGCAAGCCCGAGCTTGCGGAAGACCCACAAGTTTTCTTTCGTCCATCTCCGATTGAAATTCGTCACGCGAGAAGAACGATCCATCCCTACGAGCGAGTTGACCGCTCGGTTTGGTGTGTCAGATGCATCGTGCGGCGTGGACTTTCGTGAGGCAAGGCATCGCTGCTTTGAACGCAAGCCTTCCAACAATCGAGGAGGAGATTCATGAGTATTGCAAAGACGAGAACTTCACTGGCGATAGCACTGTTCCTGCTATCGCTTTCTGGACTGTACGGATTCGCACAGTCTGTTACCTCCGGTGATTTAACCGGCACGGTGACTGACACGAGTGGCGCGGTGATCCCCCAAGCTACAGTCAACCTGCGGAGTACTTCGGAAGGAACCAGCCAAACAACGGTGTCAAATCAAAGCGGGAGTTATCACTTCTCGCTGCTTAAACCGGGCAATTATGTAGTGTCCGCTAGAGCCGCAAACATGTCGGAGACTCGACGTTCCGTGGACGTCCAACTCGGACAGATCTCGAGTGTTACGTTGGCTCTCAGCCCCCATGGCGAAAATCAGACGATTGAAGTAACCGCTGAGGCGCCACTGCTGCAGACTGAAAATCCCAATCTCACGACAACGATAGGAGAAAAGCAAATCGCGCTGCAGCCGAATCCGGGGAACGACACAACCTACTACGCTCAAACGACTCCAGGGGTGGTGATGAACGTCGGCGGCAATGCTGGAGGATATGGCAACTTTGCCGCGTTTGGTTTGCCTCCCACCTCGAATTTATTCACCATCAACGGCAACGACAACAACGACCCATTCTTAAACCTGAACAACAGCGGATCGAGCAACCTGACGCTGGGCGCCAACGAAATGCAGGAAGTCGCAGTCGTGACCAATGGCTACACTGCGCAATATGGACGTATGGCAGGCGTGCAGATGGATTCGGTGACTAAGTCAGGGAGCAACCAGTACCATGGCAACGCGAATTACTATTGGAATGGTACGACGCTGAATGCCAACGACTGGTTCAATCCCTCCACCAACACGCCCAGACCTTTCGCAGTTAATAATCAATGGTCAGCTTCCTTCGGCGGACCGATCATTAAGAACAAGACTTTCTTTTTCCTGGACACAGAAGGATTGCGTTATGTTCTGCCGTCGGTGCAGAATATTTTTCTTCCTACTCAGGGATTCGAGACGGCAATCCTTAACAACCTGACCGCCAACGGCCGCGGGGCAGAAGTCCCGTTTTACAATCAGATGTTTGCTCTCTACAACGCGGCTCCGGGGTACTCCAGGTTCAGTCCCGTAACGGCTGCCTCTGATCCCACGCAAGGATGCCACGACCTTACGACGTTGCCCGGCTTTGGAGCAGGCGGAGCGCCCTGCGCTCTGTTCGACCATGCTTCGGGAACAAATCTCAACAAGGAGTGGCTGATCGCAGCCCGGGTTGACGAAAACATCAGCAACAACGACAAGCTGTTCGGCAGAGTGCACTTCGACCGGGGACAGCAACCCACGGGCACCGACCTCATCGATCCAGCGCTTTTTAACACTTTGAGTGTTCAACCTACCAGCGACGGTCAGCTCAACGAAACCCACGTGTTCAGTGCCAACGTGGTGAACCAACTGGTTGCTTCCGGGATGTGGTATAGCGCTATTTTCAAGGAAAGCACTCCAGTCGGCGACCGGCTCAGTGCATTGCCCTACAACAGCGTAACCTTCAACGGTCTGCTTTCGACGCTGGGGGGCACCTCGGCCGCGGACACGAACTTCCCTCAAGGACGCAACGTTACCCAATACCAAATCCTGGACGATCTCTCGATCAATCACGGGAATCACACCTTCAAAGTCGGGATGAACTTCCGGCGCAATGACATCAGCGACTACGGCAATCAGTTCAACGCCTTCGGAACCGTGGTCTTTGGAAATCTGACAGATTTCGCGAACGGAGTGCTCACGCCCGCCGCCGGTGACGCATACGGGCAGAACTTCACCAACTTCCCAGTGAACCCGATTGCTATTTACAGCCTGGGGGTTTATTTCCAGGACGAATGGAAAGTTAGTCCGAACCTGAAGCTGACCGCGGCCATTCGGGCCGATCGCAACTCGAATGCGGTTTGCCAGACGGATTGCTTCTCTCGCCTGGTGGACCCCTTTACCTCGTTAGATCACGATGCGACAATTCCGTACAACCAGGCAATTCAATCCGACCAGCATCGCGCCTTTAACGAACTGCAGAAAGTTGCCTTCCAGCCCCGGTTCGGTGTGAGCTGGAGTCCGTTCGGCAGGAACACCGTGATCCGCACCGGAATCGGCATGTTCACCGACCTCTATCAGGGCGTGATCGTGACGAATATTGAGGCCAACGCCCCAACTCTCAATGCACTAGAGCTCACGGGCACGTCTCTTACCGGCGGAGTTCCTATCGCCCCTGGGGTTACGATTGGCGGGGTTAACGACGCGCAAACTACGGCAATCCATTCCAACGCGGCTTTCAACTCGGGGTTCTCATCTGGAGCTACGCTCGCCGACTTGCAAGCAGCCGTCCCGGGTTTTGCGCCGCCGGCCTTTTTCTCGACGGGCAAAATCAGCAATCCCACTTATGTGAAATGGAACTTGGAAGTCCAACAAGCTCTTGGATCCAAGACCTCTTTCGACTTGAATTACGTTGGCACGCACGGCTATGACGAGCTGATCGAAAACGGCGCTGTCAACGCCTATTCGCCAAATGGCGCGCTTCCGATCCCGAACACCCAGCCCGATGCAAGGTTCGGGCCGGTCACGCAGATCTACAGTGGCGGCGTGTCGAACTACGCGGGATTGGTCGCCTCGGTCACACGGCGAGCGTCCTATGGTTTCAGCGGCAGCGCCAGCTACACCTGGAGTCATGCCCTCGACGAAACCACAGGCCTGTTCAACACTCCAGTTTCTCTTTTTAATTCTGTGCCGTACCAATTGGATCCGAATAACCTGCGGCTCAACTACGGCAATTCGGATCTGGATGTCCGCAATAACTTCACCGGCAACTTCGTTTGGGAGGAGCCGTTCAAATTCCAGAATCATCTCGTGAACGAAACTGCGGGCGGATGGTCGATCTCGGGTACTCTTTTTGCCCGGTCGGGTCTGCCGTACTCGGTAATCGACAGCACGGCGCCAATCGCGAACATACCGCCTGGTGCGGGAGGTTTGCCGTCGCAGTGGGGCGTTTATGCCACGTTGCTCAACCCGAACCAAAGCTTTCCAAGCTGCAGTAGTCCAGGAAACGGCCCTGCGGGAGATGCTCATCAGTGTTTGACCACGAGCATGTTCGTTCCCGCCGGCGCAGAGACCAGTTTCGGCTCAGGCCGGAATCTGTTCCGCGGTCCTGGTTATTTCGACATGGATGCGGCGCTGATGAAGAACTTTTCCGTGGGTGAGCGGGTCAAGTTCACGATGGGCGCCAATTTCTTCAACATCCTGAACCATCCTCATTTCGCCACTCCGGAAAATAACCTGGTCGGAGGCATTGGGCAATTCGGCCAAATCTACGCGACCGCTCCAACCCCCACCAGCATTTATGGAGCATTTCAAACTGCTGGCGTAACCGGGCGGTTAGTTCAATTGGTAGGTAAGATCACGTTCTAACCGGCGTGATTTGCTGAAAGCGGGGCGATCTCTCAGAAGATCGCCCTCTTTTTGTTTCTGCATGGTGGTGACCTTCGACCATATCGAATGGCGGACGCCAGCGTCTTTTGGGTACGTACTGACGTTACGTTACGAGAGGGTTTGGCGCACAGAGAAAATCGACGCATCTGCCGCATAATAACTGCGGAGGTGGTTTTCAGTGGGGCTAAGGCTCGATTATCTGTCTTGTGTGCTTACAATCTTTTCGACCATT
Organism: uncultured Acidobacteriota bacterium; assembly: GCA_963722725.1. Taxonomy (GTDB): domain Bacteria; phylum Acidobacteriota; class Terriglobia; order Terriglobales; family Acidobacteriaceae; genus JABDBE01. Next base: position 1,741,694 of record CAVROB010000013.1, on the reverse strand, counting down.
CTAGTTGGACGCAGGCATTGGGAAGGCTGGGTTCTGGCTGGCCTGAACAGCGTAATCATCTGTCTCATCGGCATGAGAACGTCGCAATGGGGTTTTGTTCCAGCAAATCTATTTTGCATCGTGCTGTACGCTGCCAACCTCAGAGCGTGGCGTAAAGCCGAGACGCCATAAAGCAGATATTTATCGGAGAGACTCTTCAACTTCGGACAACCAATCGGGCCGCTTCAGCACTTCGCGAGGCTTGGGACCGTCCGCAGCGCCTACAATGCCATCTCGCTCCATCAGGTCGATGAGATGCGCAGCGCGCCCATAGCCAATGCGTAGGCGGCGCTGCAGCAGGGAAGTGGAAGCTTTACCGAATTCCACTACTAGCTTGACGGCATCTTCGTAGAGCGGGTCGTGCGCCGCCTCCTCATCTCCATCACTGCCAGCTCCAGATCCGCCGTCTTCGCGTTCTTCTCTCGGAGCCTGCAGGAACTTTTCTTCGTATTCGGCGAGCCCCTGAGCCCGCCAGAACTCGACCACTGCAGCGATTTCCTTTTCCGTAACAAACGGCGCGTGCAGCCGATGAACCCGAGCCGACCCGGACGGCAGGTAGAGCATGTCGCCGCGTCCTAACAGAGCTTCGGCGCCGTTGGCATCCAGAATGGTGCGCGAGTCTACCTTGGTGGCCACTCGGAACGACATACGCGCCGGGAAATTCGCCTTGATCAGACCTGTGATGACATCGACCGAGGGCCGCTGCGTGGCTAGGACCAAGTGAATACCAACCGCGCGCGCCATCTGTGCGAGCCGCGTGATGGACTCTTCCACGTTGCTCGAATCGAGCATCATCAAGTCGGCTAATTCATCGATGATGATGACGATGTAAGGCAGCGGACGTTCCTCGGCACCCTCCCCAAAAAGGCTGGGAGTTCCGTTCTCGTCGAAGAGCTTGTTGTATTGGTCGATGTTGCGCACGCCCTTTTCAGCCAGCAATTTCAGTCGCCGCTCCATCTCGCGCACGGCATTGCGCAGCGCATTCGCCGCCAACTTCGGTTCTGTAATGATCGGCGTGTAGAGGTGCGGAACGCCTTCGTAATTGCCCAGTTCCAACCGCTTCGGATCGACCAGAATCAGGCGCACTTGATCGGGCGTCGCCTTATAAAGAATGGACATGATCATGGCGTTGATGGCAACACTTTTGCCCGCGCCAGTTGAGCCCGCGATGAGCAAGTGCGGCATGCCATTCAAGTCGGCGGTCACAATGCGTCCGTTAATGTCTTTGCCAAGCGCCAGCGTGAGTTTCGACTTCGATCCAATGAACTCCGTGGATTCTATGTTCTCCCGCAGCCAAATGATTTCACGTTCGCGGTTTGGCACCTGAATGCCTACCGTCGATTTGCCGGCCATGCGCTCGATCAGAATGCTCTCTGCCTTCAGTGCAAGGCACAGATCGTCCGTCAGGTTCGTAATGCGGCTGTACTTGATACCCGCTTCGGGTTTGAATTCAAAAGTCGTCACCACGGGGCCAGGATTGATCTGGGTGATTTGCCCATGCACGTCAAATTCCGCATACTTTCCAGTTAACACCTGGGCCAGCAGCTTCAATTCGTCGGCATCGATAGCCTGCTGTTCATCTGGACGATGCAGCAGGGAACTGGGAGGCAGCTTGAAACCGCCAGCGGCAATGCGAGGCAAGGTTGTCTTCGGTTTCTGCGTACTGTCCGCACGCTCGGTGACTTCTGGAGAAATCGTCTGCGGCTCTGGGTGCGATTCGACCGCCGGCTCATCTTCGTGCTCTTCGGCAAAAGTCCGGTCGATACCGGTTCGGACTGGCTCGGAAACTCGCGCCTGCGATTGAACCGGTGGATTCGCGGGTCGAGCCGGAACCATCTGCGTGGTGATGACCGGCTTCGGGGCGGCGCGGCGTTTCTCCAGTTCCTTCTGCATGCGCTTCTTAGCGCGCGCATCCCGCCAATCTTTCCAACGATCCCACAGGGCGATCGCGAAAGCGAACCGGGTCGGCGCCCAGACCTGCAGCGCAGCGAAAGAGAAGGCGGTCGAGAGATATAGCGCTACGGCTAGAACACTGGCACAAACGATGTACGCTCCCGCCAGGTTGAAGTAATGGATAAGAAAATCTCCGACCACCCTGCCAAACAGGCCTTCAATCGGGATCGCATTCATCCATCGCAAATGGCCGGGCAAAAGCGCCAGCAGAGCGGGGACAAAGATTAGCAGCCAGAACCCGCCCAGAACCTTGGCGATCGGGGAACCAACCTTGCGCGAACGAAACCAGCGGACCCCAAGCATGGCAGAAAATACCGGAAGCAGAAACGCTCCGATCCCGAAACCCTGCAAGACCAGGTCGGAAATCAGGGCGCCTACAACGCCAATCCAGTTGCGAGCCGCTCGCGATCCAGTCAGCACCGAAGCGCTGTTTAACGATGGATCCAGCGGAGAATACGAAGCTAACGCGAGGAAAAGAAGGAGCGCGGAGACGCACAACAAAAAGCCGACCAGCTCGTTCAGCCGGCGATTGTTGGTTGGGGCAAAGATCTGTGAGAGATACCTCATAGGCGGTTTGGTACTACGCAGGAATAAGTCTCCTGCCAGCGGTGCCAGATCTGTGCCAGAGCCTTTCGATTATGACAAGAATGACGCGAGCCTACAACTCAGGATTCCTAGCGGTACCCAGAATGACAAACACCACCTGTGGCGTCAAGCGGAGCGCAAACGCCAGCACCGGTGGGGAAGCGAAGCCTCGGCTACTGAAGATGCCACATAAACGCCAGACCGATCACGATCACACCCACGACGATGCGATAAACGATAAAGACTTTCAGGCTGTTGGACTGAAGGTATCGAATCAGCCAGGCAATCGCGACGTATCCAACGACTGCCGAAACCAGCACTCCTAAAAGAAAGGGCATGTGCATTTCCGCTGGCAAACCTTCTTTTCTCAGTTCGTGAGCCTTCAGCAAAGCCGCGCCCGCGATGAGCGGGGTCGAAAGCAGAAAACTAAACCGAACCGCAGCCTCTCGCGTCATATTGCGGAACAAACCGGCGGTGATGGTCGATCCCGAGCGCGACACGCCGGGAAGCAGCGCGAAAGCTTGCGCACAACCCACAATCAGGGCATCCGCAAAGTTAATGCCGGTGAGGGGCTTTCTCAGTTCGCCGACTTTTTCGCCCCACCACATCAACAGAGCTACTACGATTAAGGCCCCAGCGATGAGAAAGATGTGTTCGCGAAAGTAGTCCTCGGCGGAGTGTTCCAACAATTTGCCAGCGATGGCACCGGGAATCGTCGCGATTGCGAGAAACCAAAGAAGTAAACGTTCTTCTCGCTGTTCGTCGGCTGTGAGGTTCTGGTCGGTGCCACCCGCCTCGGAAAATCGGACAACCTTGCCGCCCAGCGCCGCCCGAATAATCTGAACCCAGGTTCTCCGGAAGTAGAAGAGGACCGAAAGCAGCGTCCCAAAATGCAGGGCCACATCAAAAGTCAATTCGTGTGCAGGCGAAAGTTCGTTCCAGCCCAGCAATCGACGCACAATAATCAGGTGCCCTGAGCTTGAAACTGGAATGAACTCCGCTAGCCCCTGAACGATGGCTAAAATCACAACCTGATAGATTGGCAAATTATTCGACCCCGTTCCCGTAGGTTGGAATGTTCTGTTCGATCATGAACAAAAGTAGTTGAGCGCGAGCGGCCCAGTCGCTTTGCGGGCCCTGCGTCACGGCTTTCTGTGCCAGGGCGATGGCCTTGCCTCTGGATTCGTCGGATTTCTTCGACTCGCCGTCAGTCTTGTACATTTCAATCAGGGCCGACATGCGCCATGCGGCATCATACAAGGCTTCCGCTACCGCCGGCGATTGCGGATGTTCGCTGGCGTACTTTTCGTACATCTCAGCTTCCTTCTCGGGACATTTGGAAGAGCCTTGCCAGTCACCGCATATCTTGTTCTCGATCAGGTGAAAGGCGGCCAGATCAGCCCACTTCGTTCCGGGGAATTTCTTCATCACTTCCTTCATGTATTGTTCGTCCATGCTCTGGCGAAGGTAGGACTCCTTTTCTTTAGCGGACGGAAGAGACATTACATCGGCCTTGTTGATCTGCCAGCGAATATCTGCTGACCGGTACATGGCCTCAGCCGCGAGCGGCGAGTTAGGGAAATATTCGGCAGTCCGGTAGTAGAGGCGCATGGCATCCTGCGCGGCGCCGCGACGCCCGTGCCGTTGGCTGGCTTGGTCTTCGGACTCCACGGCCTCGCCAAACACGATCCCGTCGCCGTTTGGCGTTGAACCCTGCACCACGAACTTCTTCATCATCCAGCCCGTGATAATTTTTTCTTCCGTGACCACTGCTTCCACGTGTAGCCAGTCTCCGCTGGTCTCGAGAATCACAACCTCGCGCCCGCGATCGATGTCGGCAAGCTTGTTCGAGCTCGAATCCGGCGACAGATAGATGGAGCCAACCTGTATTGGCGTGCCCCGCACCGTTTCCGCACTGGCTGCGACGCAGAGTAAGGCCACGGCCACAACCATTAATCGCAGTCGCATAGTCATCAAATTCACAAGAGGATGTCGCCCTTAGAAACGTAGCAAGCTACGTTCCTACAGTATGACGGCGAATCATCGTAGAGACGTTGCTTGCAACGTCTCACACCTGCCTCATCTGATGCAACACACTCGGATCCACGTTTCCGCCGCTGATGATTGCCACATTCATGGTCGTTTTTGGCAACTGGTCCTCGTGGAATAGAAATCCAGCTACTGCTACGGCGCCGCTAGGTTCGGCTACCGTCTTGGGATTCGTCGCCAGCCACAACATGGCTTCCCGTATCTCGGATTCACTGACTGTCAGAATATCGTCGACATAAAGCCGGATATGCTCGAAATTGATGGTGCCTATGCTCTGCGTCCGCAGTCCATCGGCCATAGTCTGCGAGGCCTGCTCGGCGGTGGACTCGACAATCTTTCCGGCCCGCAAGCTGGCCTGCGCGTCGGCCGCAAGCTCCGGCTCAACCCCGACGACTTTTACGCTTGGCTTGCTCAGCTTAATAGCCGTTGCCACGCCGCTAAGCATTCCGCCGCCGCCAACCGGAACCAATACGGTTTCGACTTCCGGTAGATCTTCCAGAATCTCGAGTCCCATAGTCCCCTGACCAGCGACGATCTTCTCATCGTTAAATGGAGGCACAATAACGTAACCATATTGTGCGGATAGTTCTTCTGCCCTGATCTGGCGTTCCAAACTGCCAGGACCAACCAACACGATCTCGGCGCCCAGAGACGCCGACGCCTCGCGTTTGATGGCAGGCGCATTGCTCGGCATCACGATGACCGCCTTCGCCCCCAGCGCCCTTGCGGCGTAGGCGACGCCTTGCCCGTGATTCCCGCTGGAATAAGTAATCACTCCGCGGCTGCGTTCTTCGGGGGAAAGAGAAGCGATTTTGTTGTACGCCCCGCGCAGTTTGAAGGCCCCGATGGGCTGCAAATTTTCGGGCTTGAGATAGAGTTTGCGGTCGTCCGGCCCAGTGCCACCTTCGCCCAACGAAGCCTGAATCAGCCCCGTGCGGACGGTCACACCACGCAGGCGATCCTGGGCGTCGAGAATGTCGTTGAGCGTCACCATGGCTTATTCTTCGGTCTATCTGCAATGACTGCATTGGCGCTTGCCGTCATTCCGAATGTAAAGGATACAGCCCGCGGTCCATACCGCCAAACCCAAGGTTGACATCGTGATGCCTATGATAGTAGCATCATGATGTGCGAACCACTCTTTCTTTGGACGACGATGTTGCCAGTCTCTTGGACAAGGAGAGCCGTCGGTCCGGCGCCTCGTTCAAGCAGGTGGTCAATCACTTTTTGCGCTTGGGATTAATGGCTTCAAAACAACCACGCAGGAAGCCTTTCGTAGTAAAACCCGTGAATCTGGGACTACCTCCAGGATTGAGCTATGACAATGTCGAGGAGTTGCTCGAATTCCTGGAGGGACCGGAGTATCGGTGATCGTACTCGACGCAAACATTCTTATCTACGCGTACGATAGTGGCTCATCTCAGCATGCAAAAGCGCGGGCCTGGGTGGAAAAAACCTTCTCAGGTCTTGAATCCGTCGGACTATCGTGGCAAACCGTGTCTGCATTCCTGCGAGTCATGACCAATACTCGATTGCCGGGACCCCGGCTTAGCTTGGATCTCGCGGCGCGGTTGGTAGATGAGTGGCTGGAGCAGCCTAACATACGAGTTCTTTCGCCCGGTGATGAACACTGGATTTTATTGCGGCGAATGATTGTCGAGGGGCAAGCTTCGGGTGCGCTGATTAGCGACGCACAACTAGCCGCGTTGACGATGGAATATGGCGGTGTGCTCCACACTACAGACCGCGACTTTGCGCGCTTTCCCGGCTTGCGCTGGATGAACCCAATTGTGTAGCCCGGGAAGACTCAAATCTCCAGTATCACGGGCATGATCAAGGGTCGTTTCTGCGTCTGCTTCGAAATGTAGCGCTTCAAGTCCGCGCGGATTTTTTCTTTGATCACGCCGTAGTCCGCTTTCTCTTCCTCGCTTGACTGCTCGAGCGTTTGCATCACCAGTTGCCGCGCGCCATCGACGAAACCGTCTTCACCCGGAGCAAACCCACGGGTCACGATTTCCGGCGAACTCTCTACCCGCCCAGAAAGCTTGTTGATGGCGATGATCGGCAGCACGATACCATCTTCACTCAGGTGGCGACGGTCTTTGATGATCAGGTCCTCGACCACGTCGGTTCTGGAACCAGAGTCGATGCAGACCCGGCCCACGTTTACACGGCCCGCCTTGCGCGCGCCCAGTTCATCGAATTCCAGAATATCGCCGCTTTCGATCAGCATCACATTGCCGACCGAACTGTGCATCGCGGCCGCCATTTCCGCGTGCAGCTTCAGTTGCCGGTATTCGCCGTGGATCGGGATGAAATACTTCGGCTTCACCAGATTGATGATGAGCTTGAGCTCTTCCTGGCTTCCGTGTCCGCTCACATGAATCGGTGGCGAATGATCCGTCTTCGTAAATGACGTGCGCCTGTCGCCGAAACAGATGGTCGACCATGCGGTAGATCGCCTTCTCGTTGCCGGGAATGATTCGTGACGACAGTACGACGGTGTCACCTTTCTCAATTTTGGCGTGCTTGTGATTGTCCACCGCCGCCCGCGAAAGTGCCGACATGGGCTCGCCCTGGGTGCCGCTGATCATCACGCACATTTTCTCGGGCGGATAATTTTTCATCTCACCCGGATGAATCAGCAAACCCTCAGGAATTTCGATGTAGCCAAGGTCTTCAGCAATTTCGGACGTATTCGTCATCGACCGCCCGACAAATGCTACTTTGCGTCCGTGCTGCCAGGCCAATTCGACCGCCAGCTTGATGCGATGAATAGATGAAGAAAAACAGGAGATGAACAGCCGCCGCTGGGTATGAGCGAACACCTCATCAAACTTTCGCCGCACAGCGCGCTCGCTAGGCGTGTATCCCTTGCGCTCGACGTTGGTTGAATCCTGAAAAAGTGCCAGCACGCCCTCCTTGCCGTACTCCGCAAAGGCGTGCAGGTCGAACATTTTGTTGTCGGTGGGCGTGGGGTCGACTTTGAAATCGCCGGTGTGAATGAGCACGCCGAGCGGAGTATGAATAGCCAACGCCACGCAATCGACGAGACTATGGGTCACGTGGATGGGATGAATCGTGAACGGACCCGCCTTGAAGCGCTCTCCTGGCCTGATCTCGCGCAGATCAGCATTCTCGAGCAGTCCATGCTCCTCCAGTTTGTCTTCCAACAGGGCGAGCGTGAACTCAGTGCCCCAAACTGGTACGTTGAGTTCAGAGAGAATCCACGGCAAGGCCCCGATGTGGTCTTCGTGACCATGGGTGAGAATAATGGCGCGCACCCGTTGCCGGTTCTCGATGAGATACGAAATATCCGGGACTACGATGTCTACGCCAAGTAATTCGGCCTCAGGGAACATCAGGCCCGCGTCGATGACGATGATGTCGTCGCCCCAGCGCACAGCCATGCAGTTCATTCCGAACTCGCCCAGGCCGCCGAGGGGTACAATGTGCAGCTTTCCAGTTGGCATTTTAAGTGTCCATTGATCGTAGCATACGAATGCCGGGCAGGACCGCAGCCGAACCGAGACGTATCAATTGAGAACGAGAACTGGTTTTTCCGAGCTCCTTGAGTTAAGGTCAATTCAGATGGCTGAGCAACAACGAAAATCATGGCTGCGGCGTCGGGTCGAGAACGGTCTGCGGCGCGGCTTCCAACATGCCTACGAGACCGTGAAGGTGGAGCCGAACAGGTTTCTCCTTCAGCTTCGCGCGGCTTATGGCGTGCCCATCAACAGCTTTCAAGGCATTTATTCCGTAGACATCGGCGTTCTTGATGATCTCGCCAACAGCGTCATCCGCAGCGGAATGAAGTTGGCTGCGGCCGAAGGCGCCGGGTTTGGGCTCGGTGGGATCTTGACCATGGTCCCAGACCTAAGCATTCTCGCTGGCATCACGCTGCGCACGATTCAGAAGCTCAGTCTGATCTACGGTTTCGAATACAACACCGACGAAGAGACAGCCGAACTCTGGATCGCGGCAGCCAGCGCCGCGGGTGTCGACATCAGCCGCGAGATTCTGGAAAAAGAAGTAATCAATCGCTTCGTGCCGAAGGTGATACAGCGGATTGCAGCGCAAGCCAGCAAAGAGGCTGTAGAGAAATGGGCGGGGCGCGTGATTCCGATCGCTAGTTCGGCCATTGGCGCGGGGCTCAATTACTATTTTGTGCGTGCCTGGGGCGACCGCGCTCGAGCTCACTTCCGCCAGAAGCATCTGGAGCTTCGCCGCCGGAAAAGTATGGCAGAGTCAGCTCTGCCGTTACTCGCGAACCCAACGCGGTCGGTCTCCTGATTAGCGCAGTAATTCTTCCAGTTCGATTCGCTGGTCGGTCTTCTCGTCGCGATATTTCACAATGACTGGCGTGTAGAGCGATAGATTCCACTCCGCTGCCTGACCTTTTGTCACTGCGCGTGACCCGGGCACGACCACTGCATTTTCCGGCACCTCAAGCGGTTTGTCGTCCGTGGCCCGGTATACCTGCCCGCGAACAATGTCATATAAGGGAGTCGAGCGGGTCAGGATAGTGCCTGCCCCCAGCACTGCCCTTGTCCGCACCAGCGTGCCTTCATAGACGCCACAGTTGCCGCCGACGAGGACGTCATCTTCAACGATCACAGGAGAAGCATTGATCGGCTCGAGCACTCCGCCGATCTGGGCCGCCGCGCTCAGATGTACGCGCTTGCCAATCTGCGCGCAGGAACCCACGAGCGCATGCGAGTCGACCATCGTTCCTTCGTCCACGTACGCGCCCACGTTAATAAACATGGGAGGCATACAGATCACGGTGGGCGCCACATAAGAACCAGTTCGCACTGACGATCCCCCCGGCACGATGCGTACGCGATCCCGGACCGTAAATCGACGGGCAGGGAAGGTGTCTTTATCGACGAAGGAGAGGCTCACGTCTTCGCCCATCTTGCTAAGCTCGCCCAGGCGAAAGCCCAACAGTATGCCCTGCTTCACCCAGATATTCACCACCCATTGCCCATCAATCTTTTCTGCAGCGCGAATCTTGCCTTGGGTCAGCTCATCGCGGAAGTCCATGAAGATTTGACGGGCGTCCGGATTGCTTTCAACTTCAAGAGAGGCGAGCCGTTCGATCGCGGATCTGAGGGATTCCATCCAGAGAAAGTATACGGGATTCTGGGGCTGCTATTGCCAATTGTCAATTCCTACCGTGGCGCGGATAGAAAACATCAATTGGAAATGGTCAGATGCATTTGCACTCGCTGCGAATCAGCACACCGGCCATCCCGTGTGCAGTTTCGCGAGCTTCCGTAAGCGTGACGTATGGCCCATGCCAGCGCGCGTGGTTGGCGTCATGTCCGGCGGGACGGCCCTTGCCGTGGTTGCACTGTCCGCAACTGGATCGGTGCAGCACGATCTTGTGCGGTCCTGCCAGCCAGTTTTCGTAGATGTAGAAATTGACTGCGTCGGGAGCCGGAGTTGCTGGCTTGGCGATCACGCCGGCTTCGGTAGCGATCTTTTGCAACTTAGATCGTGTGTCGCGTCGCATCGGCAGAAGCGGCAGGCGATAGATCTCTTCGATTTTCCCCATCATGGCCAGCACCGCTTTTACCGGCATCGGATTGGACTCGATGAAGTTGGCCTGCATCAGCGGCACGTATTTGCGATGAATGCGCCGCGCCGTGTCCCAGTCGTTGGCCAGCGCAGCCCGCGTCATCTCCGCCATCTCGCGGGGAATCTCATTGGAAGCGACCGAAACGATCCCCACGCCGCCCAGTGCGATGATTGGCAAGGTAACCGCATCGTCACCAGAAAAGACCAAGAAAGTTTCCGGCACGACCGCGCAGAGTTCTGCCATCTGCCCTATGTTGCCGCTCGCTTCTTTTACTCCGGCGATATTCGGGACTTCCGCCAGCCTAGCCAGAGTAGCCGGTTCAATGTTCGCTCCGGTACGGCCCGGAACGTTATAGAGAATGATTGGCTTGCCCACAGCTTCAGCGACGGCGCGAAAATGCCGATACTGGCCCTCTTGCGTCGGCTTGTTGTAATAAGGCGAAGCTGTGAGGATGGCATCGACGCCGGGCCGCGCCGCGGCTTCTTTCGCTTTCTCAACGGCGTCGTGCGTTGAATTGGAAGTGGCTCCAGCCATGACGGGCACGCGTCCCGCCACGACTTCGATGGTGACGTCAATTACCTGCAGCCACTCGTCATGCGACAGAGTGGGCGTTTCGCCGGTGGTGCCGCAGGGAACCAGAAAATCAATTCCGGACTCGACCTGCCACGCCACCAGGTTGCGCAGGGCGGGTTCGTCGATGGTGCCGTCCTGACGAAAGGGTGTTACGAGAGCTGTACCGCATCCTCGAAGTTGCATGAGACTAAGATATCGCGAATGGGCGGCCTTGGAAAACTTGTGCCCGGAAGCCGAAACCCCGCGCTCACACCTGAAGCTTGACCAGCCAGTTCGCGGGTTCTGGCAGAATCGCAAATTTTGGTAATTCCCCCCGTACCATCGCTACTTCGTCGCAGGCGTGAAATCGGGGGCAAACGTGACAGTCCTTGTAAATTTTGTCCGGCAGGTCCTCTCGTTGTGCAGTGGAGAAGCCCAAGCGAGCGAAAAATTCGGGGGCGCGCGTGAACAAGCAGGTGCAGCTAACACGATGTTTTTTCGCCTCTGCCAACAACGCCTTTACCAAGTGTCCGCCGCCGCCCTTGCCTTGCTGCGTAGGCGAAACAGTGATGGAACGGATCTCGGCCAGGTGCGGGCCATAGAGATGGAGCGCGCCGCACCCGATAATCGCACCGCCGTCTTCCAGCACCACGAAATCGCGCACGTTCTCGCAGATCTCGGCCAAAGTGCGCGGCAGGAGAGTGCCGTCGCCGGCATACGCGGTAATCAGAGCGTGAATCCGCTGGGCATCAGGCAGGATCGCTTTACGCGTGCGCATGAACGTCCTCCCGAATGGACCCGATTCTCTGTCGAGCGTCGGCTATAGCCTGCCGTACTCGTGCTGGCGCCGTACCGCCGGCGACGTCATGGATGGCAAGAACCGATTCCAGCTTTAGACACGCGTAGAAATCGTGGTCGAATTTCGAGTTCACTGAATGCAGTTCCTCCAACGATAGATCTTGAAGTTCGCAACGCTTCTCCAGACACAACTGCACAGCTTTTCCTATTTGCTCATGGGCCAGACGGAAAGGGATCCCGCGTTGTACCAGGTAAGTCGCTGCAGCCCACGCGTTCATAAATCCCGATTGCGCGGCTTTCTGCATAGCTTCGTAGTTGAACTCCACGGCTTTCATCCAGCCGGTCACGAGGGGGAGCAGCGAAAGCACGGTCTCAGTGGCATCGAACAGCGATTCCTGAGTCTCCTGCAAATCTTTGTTGTAGGCGAGGGGCAAGCCTTTCATACAGATTTGCAGCGCGGTCGCATCCCCGATCAGGCGCGCGGATTTTCCTCGTGTGAGTTCCAGGAGATCAGGATTTTTCTTCTGCGGCATAGCGCTGCTTCCTGTGGAATAAGCTTCGGGCAAGCGCACGAAGCTGTATTCCTGGGATGAAAACAAAATCATCTCCTCAGCCCAGCGGCTCAGGTGGACAGCAAGCAGTGAGAGCGCATTCACAAACTCGAGGACGAAATCGCGATCGCAGGTCGCATCGATGCTGTTCGCGGTCGGCTGATCAAAGTCGAGGTCGCTCGCCATGGCCCGACGATCCAGAGGCAGCGTTGCTCCCGCGACCGCACCGGATCCGAGAGGACAGACGTTCAACCTCTTCCTGCAATCGGCCAGCCGATCCGCATCCCTAAGAAACATTTCGACGTAAGCCAGCAGCCAGTGCGACACTAACACCGGTTCCGCACGCTGCAGATGCGTGTATGCAGGCATTGCCGCATTCCCGGCTTGCTGAGCACGGTCCAGCAGGGCGCCACCCAATGTTGCCAGATCGGCGCGTACCTGATCGATCGCGGCTCGGACATACAAACGCAAATCGGTCGCGATTTGTTCGTTTCGACTGCGCCCGCTGTGCAGCTTGTATCCAACGTCACCAATCAATGAGACCAGCTGTTTCTCGACGAAATGATGCACATCTTCGGCTTCGTCGTCCTCAAGAAACGCAGGCGACGCAGCCGCTTGCTCGCCGATCCGCTCCAAGCCCTGGAGAATTGCGATGAGCTCGGTCGAATCCAAAATGCCCGCACCCTTCAACGCGCGAGCATGGGCGCTGCTAGCCGCAAGCTCGTGCGCCAACAATCGCCGGTCGAACTCAAAGGAACGCTGCCAACGCTCAAATGCCGGATCCAGAGGTTGCCGGAAACGGCCGGACCACATCTTCATTGCGCTACCTCCGATCTCGCGGCCTGTTTGCGAGCCTGCGCGCGGGAGCGAGAGGGAAGACCGAGAATGCGAATGAAGCCAGCCGCATCTTTCTGATCGTAACTATCGCCCATGGTGAACGACGACAGATCGGTGCGATACAGCGAATGCTCGGACTGGCGGCTCACGACAGAGACGTTGCCCTTATATAAAGACAGGGTGACCGAGCCACAGACATCTTTTTGTGTGGCTTCGACGAACGCATCGAGCGCTTCGCGAAGCGGTGCGAACCACAATCCGAAGTAAACGAGTTCCGCGTATTTTAAGCCAATGTGTTGCTTGAAATGCGCAACATCGCGCTCCAGGCACAGAGCTTCCAGTTCGCGGTGCGCCGCGATCAGCAAAGTTCCGCCAGGAGTTTCATAGCAGCCGCGCGACTTGATCCCGACAAACCGATTTTCTACCAGATCGACTCGCCCGATAGCGTTGCGGCCACCGACTTCGTTTAAGAGTTCGACCAATGAAACGGGATCAAGCCCCAGGCCATTGACTGAGATCGGAATGCCAGCTTCAAAGCCGATGGTTACCTGTTCTTCGCGGTCCGGCGCATCTTGCGGCGAACACGTGAGCTGCCAAGTGCTGGGTAGTGGCGCGTTGGCCGCATCCTCCAACTCACCGCCCTCGTGGCTGATGTGCCAGAGATTTCGATCGCGGCTGTGAATCTTCTCGCGGCTGGCGGCTACAGCGATGCCATGCTGCTCTGCATAATCGAGGCAATCCTCGCGGGATTTCAACGACCACTCGCGCCAGGGCGCGATCACGCGCAGCTCGGGTGCAAGCGCCTGGTAGGCTAATTCGAATCGCACCTGATCATTGCCCTTGCCCGTGCATCCGTGCGCGACCGCGGAGGCTCCCTCGCGCAAGGCGACTTCCACCTGATGTTTTGCAATCACCGGACGGGCTAACGACGTGCCCAACAGATATTTGTGTTCGTACACTGCTCCCGCCTTCAACGCGGGAAATACGTAGCCAGTAAGAAATTCTTCGCGAAGGTCTTCGACCACGACTTTCGATGCGCCGGTGGCATACGCTTTCGCGACCACAGCTTCAATGTCGTCTCCCTGGCCCACATCGCCTACCATCGCAATCACGTCGTAGGCGTAGTTCTCTTTGAGCCACGGAATAATTATGGAGGTATCCAGACCTCCCGAATACGCAAGCACAACTTTTTCAGGCATGAGCGCTCCTCGATGGCAGGCGCGTTTCGCCGCCAAGCAATAAGTATAAGATGGCTTTCTGCACGTGCAGCCGGCTTTCGGCTTGATCGAACACGACCGATCTCTCCGAATCCATCACCGCGTCGGTGATTTCCTCTCCACGGTGAGCCGGCAGGCAGTGCATGAACACGGCGTGAGGCGCCGCTCCCGCGACGAGTTCCTGATTCACCTGGTAAGGCGGAAAAATCTTGGCGCGTTTGCCAGCTTCGTGCTCCTGTCCCATGCTGGCCCACGCGTCGGTATAAACCGCGTCGACGCCTTCAACCGCCTCCTGTGGATCAGAAAGTACCTCGATGACAGCGCCAGTCTCCTCGGCTATCGCTTGTGCGTCAACGAGGATTTTGGAGTTGGGACCGTAACCCTTTGGCGTGGCCACGCGGATTTTTGATCCAAGGCACGCACACGTGAGCAGCAGCGAATGGGCGACATTATTGCCGTCGCCAACGTAGGCCAGGCGGATATTCCTGAGATCGCCAAAGCGTTCTTGCAGAGTGAAATAGTCAGCTAAAGCCTGACAAGGATGTTCCAGGTCGCTGAGGGCGTTAATCACTGGAATGGAGGCGTGCGCAGCCATGCCCACAATCGTGTTCTGGGCGAAGGTGCGAAGCACAATCGCGTCCACCCAGCGCTCGAGGTTGTGCGCAATGTCGCTCAGCTTCTCTCTCGCGCCCAGTGGCTCTTGAGTCTGGTCCACGAAGAACGTGGCGCCACCCAGACTCGACATCCCGGCTTCGAAGGTCAGCCGAGTTCGCAACGAAGGCTTCTCAAAGAACATCACCATTTGCTTGCCAGCAAGCGTGCTACGAAAATCCGCCGGACGTGCCTTCATAATTCCGGCAAGATGAAGCACAGCTTCGACCCCCGGACGGCCTAAATCGCGCGTCGAAACTAGATCGGAGCCCCAGAAAGTACCAGAAACCCTTGTAGGGACGACAGGCGCTCGTTTTAACGACTGACTATTCACTTTGACTCCTCTTTTTCGTTTTCTGAATCTGATTTACCGCATTTGTTGCTGCACGACGCCGTTTCACAGCCAAGGCTGAATCGAGCGCTTGGATCACTTCATCAACGTGCTTTTCTTGGATGATGTAGGGCGGCAAAAAGCGAAGAACGGTCTCATGCGTGCGATTGATCAGAATTCTCTTTGCCAGCAGAGTGGAAACTACGGCCTTCGCCGTCTCGGCAGAGTCCAACTCCATGGCGAGCATCAGGCCCATCCCACGAATATCGCGGATGCAATCATGTTTGGACTTCAGCGCTGCAAGTTGTCCCTGAAAATAACACCCCATCTCGCGCACATGATCGAGCAATTCATCCAACGCCCGCAGAAACTCGATCGCGACTGCGCAGGCCAGAGGCCCTCCGCCGAACGTTGTACCGTGCATACCCGGGTGCATGCTGCTGGCTACGCGATTGGTAGTGAGAATCGCTCCGAGCGGTAATCCCGCGGCCAACGGTTTCGCAATCGTCACGATGTCAGGCTTCACACCATAATGTTGGTAAGCGAAGTAGCTGCCAGTTCGTCCCCAGACCGCATTGAATCTCATCAAGGATCAGCAACGCATCGCTGCTGTCAGTCAACTTGCGTGCGAGTTGCAAAAACTCCGGGCTGACCGGACAGATTCCGCCCTCCCCCTGAATCGTCTCAATGCAGATCGCACATACGCCCGCGTCGAACTGGTGTTTCAGGTCTTCCACATCGTTGAACCGAACGAAGCCGACTCCGGGCAGAAGCGGGACGAAAGGGTCGCGATACTTGGCTTGGCCCGTGGTCGCGAGCGAACCGAAAGTGCGACCATGAAATGAGTTGTCGAGAGCCAGGATGCGCCACTTTGGCCGGTGGCCATTCGTATTCCTGGTCCGGGCGTAAATGCGGGCGAGTTTCAGCGCGCCCTCCCACGCTTCGGTTCCGCTGTTGCAGAAGAAAGCCCGATCCATGCCGGAAATCTTGGTCAACCGCTTGGCGAGTTCTGCCTGGTACTCATGGAAAAACAGATTGGAAACGTGAATCAGGCGGCCCGCCTGACGTTTCAAAGTCGCTTGAATCGCAGGATGCGCGTGTCCCAGCGCATTCACGCCGATTCCACTCAAAAAATCCAGATAGCGATTGCCGCGCGAGTCCCACAAATACACGCCACGGCCCTTCTCGAACAGGATCTTGTGACGGTCGTAGGTCGGGAGCAGTAATCTTTCTTCGGAACGAATGACGGACGCGAGGCTCATGCGCCAATCACCTCCGTTCCACATGCCATCTTCGTGAAATAGAACTGCGGCAGAATCTCGACCTGCGCGGCAGGTAGAATTCGCACTCGACCCACGCCTTTATGGAGCGCCTGAGTACAAGCCTCGAGCTTGGGCAGCATGCCGCCTCCGATGACGGAAGCGGCAATCAAAGCGGCTACATCTTTTGTGTTCAACCAGGGAATCACTTCGCCGTCGGCACCTTTTACTCCGGCGACGTCCGTAAGAAAAATCAGCGTGTCGGCATGGCAGGCGACGGCGCAAGCGGACGCCATCTGGTCCGCATTGATGTTGTAATATTCGCCGTCGGAGCCTAGCGCCACCGAAGACAGAACCGGAATTCCCCCGGCGCTCCAGATGGCCTCGATCCAGCGCGGCTCTGCGTAACAGATTTCGCCCACAAAACCGAGGTCGCAGCCCGGAGTTTGCTTTTTGCGCGCCCGAAAGGCCATCCCGTCTGCGCCACACAGACCCACCGCTGCACTTCCCGCCGCAACGATGGCCGCGACCAGGGTTCTATTCACGATCCCCGACAGGACCATGAGAGCCACGTCGCGCGTCTCAGCGTCCGTAATGCGCAGGCCGTTTACAAAATCGCTCTCCTTGCCCAGCAGTTTCAAAGTTCGTGTGAGTGCGCTACCGCCACCATGCACGGCAGCGACTTGATGCCCATCCTGCGCTAACTCGACAATCGCGCGGGCACACTTGCGCAATCTCGCTTTATCCTCGAGCGCCGCGCCCCCGATTTTGACTACGATTTTCACTGCAAACCTTCCTCTTCCTTCCATCCGTACATCAGATTCATGTTCTGCACTGCCTGTCCGGCGGCGCCTTTGAGCAAGTTGTCCACACAGGAGACCAACACCAAACGACGGCCGTCATCCGCGAGGCAGAAGCCAAGATCGCAATAGTTGGTGTGCAGTGAAAACTGGATCTGCGGGAGCTTCGGCGTCGCAAAAACTCCGCACCCATCGCCGGCCCGCATAAAAGTCGCGAAAGCAGGATTCGACTTCGCCCGCTTTCATCTCACGGTTCAAATGAACGTAAATGGTCGAAAGAATTCCTCTGGGAATCGGTAGCAGATGAGGAGTAAAAATCAGTTCACAGGTATTCAGTTGCAACTGCTCGAGCATCTCTCCCACGTGCCGATGACCGAACACCGAGTACGCCGAAAGGTTGTCGGCAACAGAAACAAAGTGGGTGCGCGAATTGGGCTCCTTGCCCGCACCCGAGACCCCAGATTTGGAATCGGAAATGATTCCACGCTCGCGATCTACAATTCCAGCCGCGAGCAGCGGCGCTAAAGCGAGGATTACCGAAGTCGCGTAGCACCCCGGATTCGCGACTAATGCTGCGCCAGGAATCTCGATCGCGGTGCAACTCCGGTAGTCCGTAAATCGCCATCTCGGTGAGATCCGCCGCCGCCACTGAATCCGCATCCTCGAAGCCATACACTGCCCGATGCTGTTCCCGCTTGAGCCGCCAGGCCCCACTCAAATCAATGACCCGTAACCCTTGCGCGATGGCCTCGGGAACCAGGGAACGCGAAGCCTGGTGCGGGGTAGCCAGAAACAATAACTGGACACCCTGTTGCCTGAGTGCCGGCCATGACAGCGGTTGCAGCGGATAACTTCCATTCCCCGAGAGCACAGGAAATATCTCGGCCAGGTTGAGGGTTGTCTCGGTTTGCTTCTCGCGCTGCAGTAAAGCCGGTTGTTCCAGTCGAGGATGACGCAGCAGAAGCCGTGTAAGCTCCAGACCGGTATATCCTGTCGAACCCAGCACTGCGGCCTTAAGTTTTGCCGGCATCAGGCAAGCATCTCCTGGATGCGCGCGGCCAACCTTTTCGCATCCTCTTTGTCGGGACAAATCGTCAGGATCGTGTCATCGCCAGCGATGGTGCCAATCGCTTCCGGCCATTCCTCTTCATCGAGGGCGGCGGCGACAGGTTGCGCGCTGCCCACGCTCGTTTTGATCACGAGCAGGTTTTGTGCCGGGCGCAGCCCCAGCACAAATTCTCGCACCAGTCGCGATACGGGCGGCAAAGCTGGCGTAGACGAACTCTCGCCTTGCGACAGAGAGTACCCATCCGCCGTCTTTGCCAATCGCATATCGCGAACATCCCGCGAGAGGGTTGCTTGCCCTACCTTGAGTCCCCGTTTGCGCAGAGCCCGCTGCAGGTCGTCCTGGCTGGCGACTGGGCCGTGCTTCAGAAGCTGAAGAATAGCTCGTTGTCTTAAGGTTTTATTCATAATGAATAATTATGCATCGTGATGCATAAACATTCATTTATATTAAATGCTGGTGCGCAGGTGTCAAGCTTAAAGTAATGGAGAATCAGGGCATGAAAGTGTGCCTCCACTCCGTGCTCTCCTGGCCTGGGCGTGTAGTCCGGTCTCAGGTGCCGGGGCGCAATCACCCCTTTCGGTTGTGGTAGATTGTTAACAATGTGGGCGCGTAGCTCAGTTGGCAGAGCAATGCCCTTTTAAGGCATGGGTCGATGGTTCGAGTCCATCCGCGCTCACCACATAAATCTCTGCTGTGGATGTACTGGCGGCGTTTCCTTCCTGACCATTCAAAACTTCGTTTTCATCACTGTGCCCAGTTTTGTGCCCACCCATGCGCTCCATAGCGTCGTTACTGCCCAACTTAGGTCGGCGGGACCGGGCATCGCTCTGCGAGGACGGCACCCATTACGCAGAAACGGTTCCCTTGGCCACACGCACTTGTGCGCGATACGCAAGGCTATAAGCACCTTGCCGATCAGGAAACGGGCAAAACTGTCAGTTCCCAAGGAAATGAGTAGGCCTTTCGTGCTACCTTCTTCGACAGACCCAGGGACATGAAATTTGTTGGCTTCGCGGAGATACTGTGCTAGGCGGCCACGATGTAGTTTCTTAAGGCGTACTTAATCAATTCGGCGTTGCTCTTGGCGCCGAGTACCTCCATCATTCGGTACTTGTGGTAAGCAACTGTCCTGGGGGCCATCCGCAGAAGATCGCCAACTTCCTTCATTACCTTTCCTTCGGCCAGCAATTGAAGCACCTCCCGCTGCCTTTCTGTGAGACGCTCGTTTTCCTGAACCGGTTCCTTGTCTTGCCGCCGCAAGAAATTGATTGAGTCGCAAGGCAGAGCTTTCGACATATACGATTTGCCCCGCAGCACCTCCCGAACCGCAAGCACCAAGTCCGAGGTGGTACAGGTCTTCAGCAAGTACCCCGAGGCTCCGCGGCGGAAGGCTTCGGCGGCCACTTCAACGTCGGGATTCATGGTCAGATAGACCAGCTTGACAGCGGGCAACATGGCCTTCAGCCGCTGGCCTGCGTCCAAACCATTCAGGATGGGCATGGCGATATCAAGCACGACTACGTCAGGGCGCAATTCGGCGGCAACTCGCACCAGGGCGCGACCGTCACTCACCACTCCGACGACATCAAACTCCGCTTCAAGGAGTCGCTTACACATCTCTGCCACGAGATTATGGTCGTCAGCAATCAGAATGCGCGAACGGTTCTTCATGATCTTGTTCCCTTCTTCACCTCTTGGTTTGCTGTTATTACCTCTATTGCGACAGCGTATGTAGTCCAGCCTCGGAGTATCGATTTACTTTCGGAGAAATTGCCGTGAGAGAGAACCATCGCGCGCATACTTGCGAACCGGAATGCGTCACAGAAAGCCTCGAACGATGAAAACTTCTGTGCGGGCATTCCACTTGTCCCTCTCGAGCGCATGAGAGCGGCCGGAGGGCCCATTGCTTCTGGCTTCCGCTATGCGAACAGTGTCCCGTGAAGTCCGGTGAAGCGTAGAGCCAGCCTCTGGTCCTTGGCCGAATACACAGCCACCGTAATGAACACCATGCCGCTCCCGAAACTGGCAAAACTACCAGTCCACAGCGAGACCACGCGAGCTGTCTCAGGGACGACTGATGAGGACACGAGAAGTAATCAGTACTGGTGGGTATTTCTTAAAAAGGGAGGTCTCTCGACCTCCCTTTTTGACAGCTTCTTAATCTGCAGCAGCGGAAGTTGGCTGCCTTTCGGCGGCCGCCTCTTTTTTCTTATACGCCGCGATCGCTGGCCCGAGTTGCGCCATCACCGAGTCGAGGTTGAATGAGGCCGCCTTCTGGCGGGGCGGATACTTTACGTAATTGTCAATTTGGGCGGCCACCAGCGCTTGACATTGGTAGAGCTGGGGCACGTGGTTGATCATCCAATCCCAGTAGACGTTGGAGTTGACATTGGCGCGCTCGAACGGATCGCGTCGCAGATTAAATATATAGGGAAGGCGGAGCTTCACCATAGGCTCCTGCCAAACCGCGGTTGAAGTTGCACGCTGCTCCTCAAACACCAACTTGTAATCGCCCGCCCGGACTGCCATGACACCCCCGTCATCGCTGACGTAGAAGAAGGCTTCTCTCGGACTCCTCTTCACCTGACCTGTGAGATAGGGCAACTGATTGACCCCGTCGATACAAACCTTGAAGGTCTTGTCCCCGGCTTTGTAGCCGTTCAAGAGCTTCTCGTTTATATTCGGCTCGCCCGCCAATGCCAACAACGTTGGAAGCATGTCCTGGTGGCAAACGATGTCATTCAGGACCGTGCCCGCCTTGATCTTACCGGGCCAGCGAATGAACGCCGGAACACGCCAGGCACCTTCCCAGTTCGTGTCTTTCTGGCTGCGGAACGGCGTGTTGGCGCCGTCGGGCCAAGTGTCGTTCTCCGGGCCGTTGTCGGTGGAATACATGACGAATGTGTTGTCGGCGATGCCCAATTCATCGAGCTTGTCGAGTATCTGGCCGATTTGCTCGTCGTGGGTGACCATGCGATCGCTGTAATCGTCCTGCCCGCTCTTGCCACGGTTCTTGTCTGCGAGGTGAGTCCGGAAATGCATCGCGGTAGAGTTGTACCAGAGGAAGAAAGGTTTGTTCGCTTTAGCCTGCTTCTCCATCCAGTCGAGAGCTCGGGAGGTGATTTCTTCGTCGACAGTTTCCATGCGCTTCTTGGTCAGAGGACCCGTGTCCTTGATCACCTGTTTGCCAACCTGACCCCAACGCGGCTCAACGGTCGGATCGTCCTTGTCCGTGGCCAGGCAGTGCAGCACGCCTCTTGGTCCAAAGGCCGCCAAGAACTTAGGATCCTTGGGATAGTCGGGCAGTTCTGGTTCTTCTTCCGCGTTCAGGTGGTAGAGATTGCCGAAGAACTCGTCAAATCCATGCACGGTCGGCAAGTATTCGTTCCGATCGCCGAGATGGTTTTTTCCGAACTGGCCGGTGGCGTAGCCCAGCGGCTTGAGCAGATCGGCGATGGTTGGGTCTTCTGGTTGAAGTCCGACAGGAGCGCCCGGCATTCCGACTTTGGTCAAGCCGGTGCGGAGCGGGTTCTGGCCGGTAATGAAGGCGGCGCGTCCAGCCGTGCAGCTCTGTTGGCCGTAGAAGTCAGTGAAGGCGGCGCCTTCCTTGGCCACCCGGTCGATATTCGGCGTCCGGTAGCCCATCATGCCGTGGCTGAAGTGACTGATGTTCCAGGTGCCGATGTCATCGCCCCAGAGGATCAGTATATTCGGTTGTTTTGTAGCCATGATTTGTTCCTTCCTTTAATTTAATTTGTGTTAAGGTTGCCGGCTCTGGCCGGTGAAAAATACGTCAGAATCGGAATGCGCCGTCGAGCTCTCACTTGATTCCTCCATCGGCGCCGCCGGGCGATGCTGTTGGTGGAACTACAGTCTGCAGCGGGATGACTGCTCCCTTTAGTGGCGAACTTGCTCCCCGACTGCTGAAAGGTGAATCGGGTTCGCGATTGCCATGGCAGAAGCGGAACTTGCGGCCACTCCCGCAGGGACAGGGTTCATAAGGACCGCGTCTTGCGTCGTCAGCAGCGGTCAGTGACATCACATCGGAGGGTGGGCGGCCCCGCTTCAGCAGGTTGGCCATTGTCTGCATCGCGGGGCCGGTGTGGGTGAAGAACAAATACAAGCCGGCACAGAGGTAGTTTTGGCCGGGATCGCCGTCGGACGAGAGCGAAAATCGATCCTTTGGACAACCCCCGTTACAAAGTCCTTTGACCTCGCAGCGCTGGCATTGTGCCGTGAGCGAGTCGCGTTTGTCATCGCCGAACTTTCGCTGCTCGGCCGAGGCTACAAGTTTCACGAGGTGCGTTTCGTGAATGTTGCCGAGCTTGTAGCGCGGTTCGACGAAATGGTCGCAGGAATACACGTCGCCGTTGTATTCGAGCGCAGGGCCATATCCGCAGGTGGGGGCGTGGATGCAGAGTAGATGGCGGCCGAAATAAGCTTCCAGTGTGACGTCAAACATCTGGACGAAGACCGTGCCGACGTCATGCCGGACCCATTCTTCGAAGATATCCACGAGGAAGCGGCCGTATTGTTCACCTCCGACCGAGCGTTTCGTAACCAGGTTGCCGGATTGCGTGTAGAACAAACGCTTGCGGCCCGGCTGCTCGCTCCAGCCCTGATTCGCGATGTCGATCGTCTCCTCCGATGCGCGCTCAACGATCGGAATGAACTGCATCCACTTCGCTCCCATCTCATCACGGAAAAAACGGTAGACCTCGCGGCCGTGTTTCTCGTTGGCGGCATTTACCGTGCACAGAATGTTGAACTCGACGCCGTGCTTGTGCAGGTACGCCCACCCCTGCATGACGCGGTCGAACGTGCCTTTCTTACTGCGGTCCAGACGATACGCGTCGTGAATTTCGCGCGGGCCGTCAACGCTTAATCCGACGAGAAAATTGTGTTCCTTGAAAAAGACGCACCACTCGTCATCCAGAAGGATGCCGTTGGTCTGAAAGGTGTGTTCCACGGTCTGCCCGGGCTGGCGGTACTTTTCGACGAGTTCAAGCGAGCGCCTGAAAAACTCTAGTTTCATCAGCGTCGGCTCGCCCCCCTGCCACGCCACGGTTACCGTCGGTGTGCGGTGCGATTCCAGCAACTGGCGGATGTAGGCTTCGAGCGTGGCATCGGACATCCGGTTTTTCTCGTTCGGATACAACGATTCCTTGGACAAGAAGAAGCAATAAGTGCAATCGATGTTGCACGTGGAACCGCTCGGCTTCGCGAGCAGGTGAAAAGCTGGAGGTGCATGCGCCGGCCAAGTGTCGTCAGTCATCATGTCCATTTGAGTACCCCATTGCGTGACGGCAACCAGTCCACTGCGGCCTTGGTTGTCCGCGCGGCAACAGACTAGATCCGGGCACTGTGGTTGCGTAACTGTCAAAACGTACAGGGTGCAGGTCAGGGATCTGGAACGGGTAGGCGTCGCCGCTATGTGCTCTTGCCAACAGCAGGACGAAAGCGGAGCAACGCCACGGGTGAAAGGGAAGACGCCATCGGGTGGGGAAGGTTACTGGCTCTTATTTAGTTGTGAATCGGACGGCAGCCCCGCGTGGCGTGCGAATTATGTGCGGGCCATCGAATGAAGTCTTCTTCTGAAATCTGTATTCGCTTTTCAGGCCGCAAGAATGTGGACAAACCCGGAGTCCTTCTCTTCCCGGAGATTTCAGTCTGCTTGGATTGCGGCGCAGCGAGCTTTGCGGTCACGCCGAGCAAGTCGCGGATACTTCGTGAAAGTGCAGCGATCTCTTCTCCCGCACTTTGCTCTGTGCATGCAAGAACCCTGGCTAAAGGGCCTGCGAAAAAGGCCGATCGCATTTTAGGACGGAGATTTCGGCGCGTGCTCGTCGCAAACGGCTGCCATAGCGCCGACCTCTTTCACGCAACCGAGCACACGAGTGGCAATATTGGGACAGCCCGGGTGGTCGCAGAGATATTCTGTTAGCAGCTCTTCGCTCCCGTCCGAAGTCGTGAGGCCCGTCTTAATCGTTACCTGAGGAATGGCAAATCCCCTTGGCGATACTTCGTATAATCTGACGGGCCGAGGACGCCTGCGCAAGTGGTTTCTTATGTCCCGGATGAGGTGGCTTCGGGAGTTGATCGACAGGGCTTGCCTGCCGGCGAAGCCGGGTTCGAGTGCGCATTTCGTAGTTGAGAAACAAGCACCGCGAAATCAAGGGTTTCAGTTCGCCACGAGAAGGCATGCGGCCGCAGCCTCTTGAGAACGGTTCACCAGGCGTGCCCCTGGAAAACCGAAAACTTTTTATCTTATTTTCTGCTAGCGCCAGTATCCTTTATAAAATACCCAACCGCCTCCGCTTCGGGCCCAGCGGGGAGATACCCAAATAACACCCGCGCGCGGCGGACGAACCCAACGCCCAGGCACCCACACATAACCGGTACCATTCCACCGTTGGTACCCACCAACCCAGACATAGCCAGGTGCGGGTGCGACTCCAACCACGCCAACTCGAACCGGCGGAGGCGGAGCAATGCGAACCACCGTCTGTGCAACTCCGATGGCTCCTCCCAGCAGCACCATTCCCAGAAGAACGGCGGGGGTCAACTTCATTTTCATAATTTCCTTTTACCGTGAGTGGTCAGGGATCAGAGCTTGAGGGGAGACTAAATTCGCTGATCCATCGGGTGAACTGGCAAAACTTACAGTAACCCCGCTGAAGGAATCGCATGAACGGTATTTCTGCCAGTCGCGCACCTTTCCCCATTGGTTTAGAAAGTGGTGTACAGAGTCTGGTGCCGTGCGGCGTGATCTCGTCAACCGCAGTTGAGCATCGCTCGTGCGAACTACCATGCAACACTCATTTGCAGTCTCGCTTGCTGTTATTGCCCTGGCGCTCCTTACCCGCGCGCAAGATGACTTGCCCGTTTTCAAGACGGAAGCCAAAAGCGCATTTGTGTGGGGTGAGGACGGCCCTCCAGGGACTGTGTCCTCGAGTGTTCTGGATCCGGTAACTGGCAATGCGATCCATAAGCTGAATCACGGAGGAGTTGAAGTCAGTTCGAGGGCTGGATTCGAGACCGTCGGGTCCGGGGGAGCGGGAGAACTGCTGAGTTTCACGACCACGATTGTTAACAACACGGAGTCTGACCTCTCCGTGCGGCAAGCCGGAGCCAGCGTTGACGGGCGCATCGCTATGCCACTCGCCGTCGTGCATACCAAAAAAGGTCTCAACAAAAAACAGCGCAATCAGGTCTGGGAGCTCGCCAGCATGAATTGCTTCTCCAGCGGCTTTCTTCCGAACGAGACTTTTTTGTCTCCGGTCGCCTCATCGAACGCCCTTACTGTAACTCCAAAAAAGGCCTTGACCGTTTCATTGGTCGCTAAAGACCCACGCTACTATTCAGCTCTGTGCACGACGGAAGGTTGCCATCCGAAAGGAACCATACGCTTTTCGGTCACAGTCAACAGCACTGATTTCGTGTTTGTTTGGCCGGGTCGGGCCATGGTCTATTGCGGTAAGTAAGCGGTAACGCCGAGGACTGCAGCGAGTACAACAGCGATCCGTTCGTAAATGTACGCCGCCATTAGCGCGCTGGCGGTGATGGCGGCGAGGATCCACACCGCTACCACTACGCTGGGCGCAAAGAGGGAAGCTTTCCATCCGATCTCTTCTAGCCTGCGCGTCTCGGCGGCATCGGCGAGCTGACGACATTCGATGAGTACGTCCGCCGGCGTAAGCTTCTGAATCAGCTTTACTGCCACAAACAGAACCACGAAATCGTCCAGAGTTCCTATCACCGGGATGAAGTTCGGGATGAGTTGAATGGGACTCAGCACATACCCCGCGGCGCACGCTGCTATCACCCTTGCATACCAGCGCGAGTGGCGATGTTTAATCACAAAATAGAAAACATGCGCCTCTTTCTGGAGTTGTTGCGCCCGTCGTTTCCAATTCGCCGCAAACGCAGATTCGGATCGAGCCATCTTGGGAGCCAGCCACAGAGTCGAGTTCCTAGTTCGAACGAGGTCGCCGTCCGCCATAAAGTCTCCACTTACCCTACGAGTTGGTTCCCGGCGCCGCTACTGGCAAATCTGACAGCGGGCACGGACCCTCGCAGTGGTCCTTGAGGGGTCGGACCGCAATTGATAGACCTGTATGTTTTGACAGTTGCAACACATCCCTGTTGGGCGTATAAAGCGTGCTAGTCTCCGAAGGCCGGAGTTGTTTACTCAGACCCATGAGAGACATTCGGCGCTGCAAGGGAATCATAAAAATGCGACTTGCCCCCGCTGCTTTTTCCCCATCGCCCACGATGTACCCGCGAAAACCCGGGATAGTTCTGCTCGCCCACGATGTGAAAATACTGATCGAGCGACTGGCCCGCATCGCTAAAACGTTGTCCCGGCATTGACGTTGCCAGAAGCTGGTCGACACCGGCCATCCCGCGAAGGAATCTCATCCCCCGACTAAAACGGTCCGTGGCGCAGCAGCACCCCGTAAAAGGTGACGACTCCAATCAGAATGAGAGCCATCGCTACTATGAACGAGATAGACCACACGTGCCGCGCCTGCGATGCCCCAACCTCGTTCAGAAAACGCCGGTGCTGCCAAGCTGCGGCCGCCAATGCCAGAGTACCGAGAGCGATCAGGGTCAATCCCAGATTGCGCGGTGCCTGCGGACGCCGGATATTACCGGCGGCAATCTCTTCGGGCAAATATTGGAAGAATTTGTAAATGCTGAAACCGAATCCGATCATCGAGAGGGCAGTTCGGATCCATGCCATCAGCGTTCTTTCCGACGCGTTAATAGTGCGCAAGAGAGCCAGGTCGGTTCGCTGTTCAGCGAGAATCGTTCCCCTATCTTTTGGTGGTGTTTCAACAGAGCTCATGAGACCTTCCTCAGAGGCGCGGGCGTTTGCCTATCGTGTTGACGCCGCATAGTTATTAGCCGAGCCACACGCATGGCCGGTCCGCGCAGAATCACATAAGGCACGATCGCCAGGATGAAGGCGACGATAAGCGCTTCTCCCGGATATACAAAATGTATGACGATCAGCTGGTACACAACGTCCAATATCACTGCGAGAATGAACACCTTGCCAATACGCTTCCACGCCTCCTTAACCATGTCCGCGCGTTCGGGGGGATTCGAGATCAGTTCCCAGAACCACGGCGGCTTGCCTGCCTTGGCATCCGCCAGCCCCGCGCGAATCGCGAAGAACGCTGCCATGCACGGCTGGAGCACCAGTCTGAACTTCATGGGCCCGCTGACACGAGCCAGCAATTGAGTTCCGACACGCTCCCACATGCCATCCATAAGATCTCCTCCTTATTTAATCAGGCGAAAGCAACGGGCCAGTTCGAGTCGCCCATGTTTCCAGAAAACGTTCACCTCCGCGCGACGTTGCCGGGTGTGGGCGCGGCAATGGGCACGACCTCTGAGTTTTCGGGGGGGCAACCGACCGGCACAATCGACGGCCAGTGCTCCCGGACAGCCAGGATGCGAAAGACGAACGCAACTGCAACCGCGGTGAGCGTCACGGGAAAGAACGAATCCCGCCCCTTTTCCCATACCGCGAGCAGCGTGTAGACCGTGCTTGCCAATAGCGCTGCCGTAACGAGTTGCTCCGATGGCCTTACGATCTCGGGTGTGACCCCGGAGAAGAGGTCAATCAAAACTCCGCCGGCCGTAGTGGCGATGAGCCCGACGAGGATCGCCGTCCAGATCCCAAGGTGGTGATCGAGTGCCTTATGCGCGCCCAGGATCGCAAACCAAGGCAATGAGAAAGACTTGAAAAACGCCAGCGTCCGTGTGCGGAACCGCTCCTCTTTCGTTGCGGAATAGCGATAGATCGCCAGCCCCAACAGACCCATCAGAAGGCATACGAGCAGATACCTCGGATCCTGGAGCGGAGATGGAACGTCATTGAGCAAAATGTCGCGCGTCACGCCGCCGCCGATACCGCCGAAGAAGGCCATGATCAGCAGCCCCATAAGCGTATAGCCGCGGTTGTGCGACGGTTGTCCGGCGAGGAGCACTCCGTACAGGGAGTTAACGCCCGCGGAGAACATGTCGACTTGTGGAAAGTTCGGTAAGGTCATTTCAGTTTTCCCCTCAAGAAACAGCTCGACGCTCGCGGTCGTCAGGCCGGCATATCAAGTCCTCCCCGCGGATGCGTAGACAGGCTTTCGAGCCTCAATCAGCCCGGTCTCTGCGCGCTCACCGGCGATTGCCGCAGATTGCCATGGCCAGTGGCCTTCGATTTCCACGACCACGGACCAGCTAAGGAAGGTTCGGACCAACACCAATCCGCCGAGGATGCCAATGCTCCTTGGCGTCTCGTCCAGCAAAATCGTGCGGATTACATCCGCTGCAATCAGGAACTCGAGCGATAGCAACAGTGAGCGGCCCAGTAGTTTCTTATATGCAGGATATGGATCCGTGGCTCGCCTCGACAATTGCAGAAGAAAACGAACAGAGCCATAGATGATCGAGACGACGATGATGACCACCGCCACATCCTGGATTCCTTGGGACGACAATTCGATCCATTCGCGCACTTTGCTTATTCCTTACCGCGCAGCCTGAACCCTGCGACTTTCCTTGTCCCGGCCGGCGGAGAACTCCGTGCAAGACACTAGATAGGTGTCGTCATGCGAAGAGTAAGACGGAGAAATCGGGGCGACAACTGTCACATTTGACAGGGGCGCGCTTCATTCCAATCTCCGTCTTACTCTGTGGCCGCACGGCGTGAAATGCAGCGGAACCCGATGTGGTTCATACTCGTGTCGATCATCTGCGGCTGGCGTGCCGCCGGACGATAACGCAAACAGTAGTTGGGCGCGCACAGATGTGAGCCGCCCTTGACAACCTTGCGCGGAATCCGGAATTGCGCCTGCGCTGCATCGAAGCTCTTGGACGGGGAGAGAATCCGGGGATTGACTGCCGGACCGCAACAGGGCTTGACCACTTCGTCGGCGTGGTGCGGGACAAACCAATCGCTGGTCCATTCCCAAACATTCCCCGCCATGTCATATAAACCGTAACCGTTAGGCGGGAAAGATCCGACTGGAGAAGTTCCTTCGAAACCATCCTCGACCAAGTTCTGCCAGGGGAACTCTCCCTGCCAACTGTTGGCCATCGCTTTGCCGCCCGGCGCAGGGTCATCGCCCCAGGTAAATTTCTTTCCGTCAAGCCCCCCGCGAGCGGCAAACTCCCACTCTGCTTCCGTCGGCAGGTCTTTCCCAGCCCAGTGTGCGTAAGCTTCGGCGTCTTCATAGGCGACATGAACCACGGGATGTCGGGCTGGACCTTCGACCGAAGATTTCCGCCCTAGCGGATGGCGCCAACTCGTTCCCGGCGCCCAAGCCCACCAGTTGAAGTAATCTCGTAAATCGACAGGGCCGGCGGTTTTCTGGAAAAGCATGGAGCCAGGCACGAGATTCTCGGCAGGGGCGCCAGGAAAATCGGCGGGATTCAGCGGGCGTTCACAGAGCGTGATATAGCCGGTCGCCTCCACGAACCGCGCGAACTGTTCGTTCGTAACCTCATAGCAATCTATCCAGAAGCCGTCCACTGTCACTTCATGAACGGGACGCTCCTCAGGATAAAAGTCTTCGGAACCCATGCGAAACGTCCCGCCCTGGATCCAAGCCATACCTGAGTGCTGTGAATTGGCCGCCGTGTCGGTTGTCCGGCGTTCAGCTGTTATTTGCGTTTTCATCGTATTTCCATCGGGTAGACAGTTCACTACGATTGCGACCGTTTGGGACCTGTCACTTCTTACAGTTGTGAAGTCGAAGTTCCCCTAAGACGAGTTCACGCGCAGCGTCCTGCTGGAACGACCAGGACAAGAGTAAAAGTACTGGCGTCGTGTATCCGGCAGCCCAGCTTGTAATCGACAGCCAGGGACAATTGCAATGGGATTTGCGAGGGGACCCCTGGAAACTGCTGCACCGGGTCGCACCGCAGTTGCCAGTTGCCGTCAATGCACCCTGTCATAAGTGACAGTTCTCCGACGCGCGGAGTCATGAGTAATGTGGAGCTGTCACGATCTTGATCAAAACGAAAGTCGGAGGAATGCAATGAAAGTACGCAACGTATTCTTGGTAAGTGCTGCTATGTTACTAGGGCTGACAGCATTCGCTCAGGACTACTCCAAATTCGAGGTTGCAGTGGACTATAGTTATGTTCGCTATAGCCCGAGCCACGCCTATGTAAAAAACAGCTACAGCCTGAACGGAGCCGGTGGGGCTGTCGACTACAACTTCACCCGGTACATTGGCGTCAAGGCGGAATTTGAGGGGTACGGCAGCAATACCCAAACCTTCACAGCCCCTCCCGGGTCGACCGTTTGTCCGACCGGTTGCAGTGGGAGCGTACAGGCAAACATGTTCACCTATCTCTTTGGACCACAAATCGGAATTCGCACGGGGAAATTCCGGCCCTTTGCCAATCTCCTATTCGGGGGAGCACATTCCAACTTCTACGCGAACGCGCATAGTCTAGAAGGGTCCGCCGCCACTGCACCAGCGGGCAACACCTTTGCGATGGTTTTTGGTGGTGGCTTCGATATTCCGGTGAACCACTCGGGCACTATTGCCATAAGGCCGGCCGAGGCCGATTACTTTTACACACGTTTCAATAACTCGCAAACCGGCGCTCAAAGCAATTTCCGGTATCAAGCCGGCGTAGTTTTCAACTTCGGCCAATAGGCGCTGCACAACTCAAAGTCAGGGGGAACTGTCCGCAGTTCCCCAATCGGTTCCACGCTCAATACCTTTCGATGAGGGTACCTGCAGAAACCGTGGTTTGACGCGCACCAAGGTATTCCTTTCGGACACGATGCAAATGTCGCTATCCTTAGTTGATAGGTTGATACATGCGCGAGATGTCGGACCCTGAAGAAGTCGGCGGCGAAACGATTCGGATTGGTGATTGTTTTGTGTGGTCGGAGATCTACTATCTGGACTCTCCAACGGATTACTGTGAATACATCCCTAACAAGAAACCCAGCTCTGCACGAATTGAAAGTGTAGTCGGACAGAAATGCGTTTGGGACCCAAAGCGGATTGAACCGGGGTTGCAGTAAAGCGAGTAGGTGCTCCACAGACCCGACGAACATCGCCGGACGCTTGCTAAACTTGGCCCGTACGGCACGGGGGTCACTCTTCGTCCTTCAGCATCCTTCCTTGAGATCGAGCGCCACAACTTTGATCCGGTATCCGGCAGTCATCTGCAACTTACAAACTGGTATCCCATGCGAAACCGGGGAACTCGAGATTCGCGAGTTCCGCCGCAGTCGGCCGCTACTAGAACTCATCAGCGCACCTTCGGCTGTACAGGGCGTTTCCGACCAATCGCTCACAAGCATAAGGTCGAATGCCTTCAGCGGGATGGGAGGGCGCGCTGGTGGATTTGGCGGCTTGGGCCGGTTGGTCGTCGAGACGTGGCTGGCCACGGGCCGGGAGGATGCCACCTAAGGCCCCAACAACGCTGCGAGGCGGGTCCAAAGAGAACGGAGGCGCACACTCGGCGCCTCCGTTTTAATCGAAAAAGAACAACCGTTAGTTTCCGCCGGCGCTGGCGACAACGATGCCCTTGTTCACCAGCAGCTTGACCTCGGCCCTGCGATTGTCGGCCCGCCCGGAAGAAGTTTCATTGGAGGCTACGGGGTTGGTCTCACCCATTGCGCCAGGCGCGACGATGCGACCAACTGGAACGTTACACTCCTGAAGCAGATAGGCGACCACTGCTTGAGCGCGTTCCTTACTCAGCACTTGATTGCTGGAAGCTGTGCCCACCGAGTCGGCAAAGGCCGCAACCTGGATCACGAAGCCCTTTCCGTAGGCGAGGCCCTGCTTTGCTAAATCTGCAAGTGCATTTTTGTCCTGCCCCGAAATGCTGTAATCCCCGGTGGCAAAGTACACGGTATGTTCGCCCTTCACGACAAAGTCGCCCAGCTCCGAAAAGCGCTTTTGGGTGGATTGCGCAACTTGGTCAATGCTCGCTTGGTTGGCTGCGATATCTTGCTTAGCCGCTGCGATGGATGCCTCGCTGGCCGCCTGGTTGGCCGCAATTTCTGCATCGGTCGCTTCCTTGTTGGCTTGGTAGACGCGCATGTTCGAGGCTTGTTGTTGAGCTGTGGGGTTCAAACCGGCCTGGATCACTTTGGCCAGGCTAAGATCGTCTCGGTCAAAAGTGATGGTGTCCGCCGTCACCTGCGTCTGATCACCCGTTCCCTCGTACCTTAGTTTGAGTCCGGGGATTAGGACTTCTTGACCGACTTGCTTTTTCCGGGCACCGAGCCCTACCGGGTGTTGCACTTTCGTATCAGCCGTGACGGTCACGGTTACAGCTGCATCATCGTCAGTCTCCACGGTCAGTGTGTTTCCTGCGCGCAGGGTGATCACTCCTTTGCCTTTTATCTTGTCGCCGGCCTGTGCCGATCCCAAACTCAAGAGGCACATTGCCAAAAGACTCATCGCAATACCGATTCTTCTACCGATCATAAGTCCTTCCTCCATTCTCATGCGCTATGCGCAAGTGCTAGATGTTTACTACTCAGCAAGGATGTTATGGGCACAGGGCACGTGCAGAGAACTGGCAAAAGTGACAGGGGAGCAACGTTCCGGACGAAGCTGAAATTAGTGGATTGTCAGTGACTGTAGTCGGCCAATGAGAATGACGGTGTATTCTTATTCAATCTAGCTGCCCATCTCAGCGAACGGGGGTTGGTGGATATGTTCACCGGAACAAGTAACCATTCGGAAGCAGTAGTTCTTCCTCTCTGGAATGCAGTCTTCTGCCTGGATTGCGAGGTCATCAGCAACGGTCGAGGTGACGAATGCGCCGCCTGCAAGAGCCGCGCGCTTGTGAACCTGGCTCGGATGCTCGAGGGGAGTTTGCTCGCGCATAGTGCACAGCGGGGCGGTGGGTTGTTCGACATCACAATTACGATTGAACTGCAGCAGATGCACGCCAAGGGCTTGACCACGGCCGTTGAGAGATTGACTGGTGTAATTGGCCCGAAGCTCGCATTAGACCGAGCGTCATTCCACATCAATGTGGAGCCGGCAGTAACCAGACTCGACCTACAGCCCTCGCTTTGCTTTCCAGAACGGGATGCCGCATAAAGAATTGCTATGACGTGGGGTCGTCCAGCGGAACGTTAACTTCTTGCCGAAGACCGACCTCTCGCGCCGGGCCCGAGTTTTTCCACGGAAAGACGACCGCACCCAGGGTGGCGTATCTCGCGTTCGGGAATTTTTGACAGAATATCGCGGTTACTCATTGACGGGGGCCGCGCCGAAGTGGTGTGGCTCGGCACAAAGTTGTTTACCTTCAATTACTGATGCAGAGAGCTGGCCTCAGCCCAATACCTTCAAGAGGAGCTTAAATATTTCCTGCATAGGCATAACTGTGGCAAGGAGTGGCACCATGGGGAGGAGACCGGCGAGCGCCAGAACGACGACGGTTCTGGGCTCGAAAGGAAAAACTCTCATCTGGTTGACCAGTTCGTAGTCGTGGCTGTAGTTGGCGAGCGACGCATTGTCCGAGGTGGAAAGCAACGATTCTCCTGCGGGATGATTTCCCTTTACCCATTTCTGATCATAGAGGCGTCCGAGCTTAGCCCCGAGTGTACTGTACTGGTGCAAGCCCAGTCGCCGGGTCCGCAGGAGTGCGGGGGCGAACATGAACAGCGGCCCCAAAAAGAGCAGCAGGCTTATCACAACATACGCGGCAACGGGAATCTGGAAGCTTTGGATGGGCACTTTCTCGAAGAGAAGCTCACGAGCGAACACACCTGCACCCGTGGCAGCGTATGCGAAAATAAAGACCGCGAAAAGCCGGTTTGCCTCTCCCAGGAAACCGAGCCCACCTGCCTGATCGGGATGGGTCGGAACCAACTGCAAATCGAGTCTGGACACTCGCCAGAGAAACCTGTGCCAGATGAATGCTCTCCACAACCACCGGTAAACCAGGAACTGGAAGATCGGGATCGAAACTAACGTATACCAATAGCCGGCCAAGGTGAACTGGTGACCAGATCCCAAAAGCAACGAGTTCCACGCCGAGACCGTGGGCGAAAAGATCCGCAGGGTTTCAAAAGCGCTCAGGCAGGTGATTGCCAGGATGATTATTTCCGCCACCGTGGAATCCCGAAGCCGGAGGCTGTCCGCTATCGCGGCATCGAATTCCCCGTAATGTTGCTCAAGGACCAGATCGGATGCGATGAATTGGTTCGTGGCCGCAGCGAGCCGCGGACTGATAACGACCTCCGCCAAAATCAGCAATGGAACTGCCACGAGAAAACGGCTGTAAACAGCGGGGTCGTAGAGAAAAGGAATCTTCACGTTCGCGAGGACTAGTCCCTGCAGCGCTGAAAGGATCAGGAGGGGCAACCAGCTAACCAGCGCGAAAATCATTGCTCTTCTGACGATTCGAGGCGCCCGCTCGGTCGCGAGTCCCAGGTGAAGCTGGAAGCAATACAACGGACCACCTTCGACAATCAAGAATTGTCTGGGCTTCAGCGGGAGGCTCGCTGGACCGCGCGGGTTCGGGGAACCTGCGCTGTGTGCGGATAATTTCTCGGCATCAGACGGTATCGCGTTTGCTCCCGGTCTAGTCATTGGAAGTCGACAGTGTGTGGACTGTGAAATGGCGAAGTGCTTTGACTGTCATGCTTTTCTTTCGTGCGTCCAAGAGCGGAGGATCATCCGTGCTTCTGCCCCACGGACTATTAGCGCAATAAATTGATCCCTTTCCCACTGTCAAAACTGCCAGCTTCTGAGACTCCTTTGCGCTATCGAGGTTTCCCCAGCCATGAGTATTGCCACGCAACGGACACGTTCTGATAGTTGCCGCCAAACAGGATGTAGGTGCCGTTGCTATAGCTGAATTTCAGAGACGTGTGCTTGGTGACCGGGATCGCGGCAGTACCTCCGAGCCGAGAGTTCTCCTGTTTGGTAAGCGGGTTTTCTATGCCATTCACGCTCGTGCTCCCACCGACCCAGAAATTGCCATCGAACGAGACCCAGAGCCGCGGCTTGAAGTCGTAACTCAGGTGTCCTTCGAAGGCCACCATCGGGCTTTGCGATTGAGATCTTGTCCCTGGATAGTAGGCATTGCGCGACCAGAAATCATGATTCGTGGTGAAGAACCAAGCTCCGGCGTAGCCGTCCAGAACCCACTTGCCCCAGCGTTGGGAATAACCGAACTCCGGTTTGAAGGACCAGCGGTTGCTGCCCCAGTTTATCAACTTCGTAGGATCGTACTGGCCGGTCGGAGCGATCACTTTAAGCCCAACACCGAGCAGGAGTTTCTGATGCCATTTGCTGAACTCTTGAGGTGCCATCGCCGGGCCGCCTTTGAGGTTGACCGAAAAGCGATAGACCGAATCGGCAAGACCAGAGCGGTAAAGATGCTGCCCCGCTCCCGACACAGTTCCCTGGAAGTTTCCTATCGCATATGGCAGCGCGG
Source organism: uncultured Acidobacteriota bacterium (assembly GCA_963722725.1). Classification (GTDB taxonomy): domain Bacteria; phylum Acidobacteriota; class Terriglobia; order Terriglobales; family Acidobacteriaceae; genus JABDBE01. Next base: position 1,705,974 of record CAVROB010000013.1, on the reverse strand, counting down.
CGACGATGTTGGCCGAACGGCCAAAGATACCGAAGGAGTGGTAGTAGCTGAAGATGGGGACGCTGTATGTCCCATTGGCACCGCTAACTGGGAGCGCGCCATTGAAATTGATACTGCCGTCGAAGAAGGAATAGGTCAGGAGGACTGCGTTGGAATGGAGCGGCGTGATGAGATAGGCACGGGGAGCAAGGTCCTGCGCTCGAAGAAGCGGCGGCAGACACAACAGCAAAACCGTCGCCACTCCGAGCCCCCGAAGATATCCCATCTTCAAGTCGACATCACCTTTCAGCCCCTTCTGCTGCCAGCTACGGGCCCAGCTATTGTCCAAGCGCCTTGTAATCGGAATTCGTTGTCGTCACCACGAGGTTCTTGGCGGTGGCGTTGAGGACAGTCTGCTGCACATAGTTCGTGCTGTCTGGCAGGCTGGCAAATTGAACTGCCAACGTGACCACGTCCTTCGGATCATCCAAGTAGGTGTTCACGTTTACGGAGGAAATCTTCTTTGCCGCAGTGTCGAAAGAGAGCGTCATTTGGTCGCCATGCAGGGCGTAGTCTTTGAAAACAATTTGCGTCATTCCGGAGCTAGGATTGGGAGTCAACGAGACTTTCCCGGCTTGGAAGTCCTGCTGCATGCTCTGGGGGTCGGGTGGCACGTACTTGGCGAGCAGGACCTTTACCTGTCCCATGTAGTCCTGCATCTCTCCCTTCTTCTTGGCAATCACCCTTTGCTTCATTCTTCCTCCGCTTGGAGGCGGGGGCGGTGGAGTCATCGCGGTCTTCTGTACCTTTCCATCCGGACCATACATGCAGCTTGCTTGGCTGGGAGGTTTAGGGTCACCGTTCAGTGTGAGTTGAGTTGTTTCTATCCATTGATACTGGTGGAGCTTCTGCTGGTTTTCAGCAACCGATTGCTTCACCGCCGCCAATTTCTCTGCGACCGGCCCCCCGCCGGCCTGGGCGGTTGCAGGGACGACAGCTGCCAGCATGGCGGCAGCGATAAGTAACGTGCGTTTATACCCTGCGCCAGGCATGCTCCCAGCGATGTGTTTCCCGACATTGGTAATCATCATTGTGTCCTCTCTAGTTTTCGATTGGTTACCGCTTAATTCAGATCACCGTCTTTGTAGTACTTCGTGCTCTTAGCGGTGATTTCAAGCGCAAGGCCCTTGTCAGTGAGCTGATACATCCAAACACCATCCGAAACCGACACTGCGCCCTGCATCGATGCACCCTTGTTTCCGGTTGTGGCAGCGGCTGTGGTTTGTCCGCCGAACTGCCACCCGGAATTCACGAAGCTGTTGAATGCCTTTTCGTTGTCGAAGACAAAAATCACACTGAATTTCTTCACGCCCATACCGAGTCCGGCCTGGAGCTCGAGCATCTTCATGAACGTTTCATTCTTGGTCTTGTTGTTGACCGCAATGCCTTTTCCGTTGCCGGAGCCGGCGACCAGAATTTTGATGCCCAGGTTGCTGAAGACCGCATACCCAGCTGCACCATCGACTGCCGACTTGGCGTTGGGCTCGGCTTTGTAGAGGCGATTAAGGGTGCCCTGCGCCATGTTGCGAATGTCTTGCTGTTTTTTTTCGATATTGGGATCTGTAGTAGCGTTTGCCGTCACCGCCAGCGCGCAAACCAGCGCGGCGGCGAGGAGGACTTGCATTTTTGTTTTCATGGTTGGCCCCTGTTTGCATACCCGTTAGCGAGGAAAATGTTCATTTGCATGTAAAAAGACGCTGCCGAGAAGTGGCATCAAACTGGAGAAAGCAGGCACCACTGCAGTAGTGTCACTCGGTTTATCTGTCCGCGTCACAGCAAGTCTATGAGCGCTGAGTCCGCCACGATAACTGGCAGAACTGACAGCCTTCACAGAGGATCGCCCTAGCCTTGAGAATTGTTCATGAGTGCCGGGTCGTCACCTATTGTTTGCTCGGCGTTAAAGCCAAATTCTCGAGCAAACGAATCTCGGACGGGATAACAGCCCGCTAAAATCCACGAAGAAAAATAAAGCTGGGAACGGCGGAAGACATAGCTCCGCTTCGTTATGCTTGCTGACCTTGTGGGCGCAAACTCCAGACGACTTCGGGATGTGAGGTTGTAATAAAACCTCGCACTGTTTGTTCTGACAGTGGGAAGGCGCTGGGTCAGGTGGTTAACTTTTGGCGGTAAGTTGTAATTCCGTCGTGGTCTTCTATCGAATGGCCAAGCCAGTCGCTACCGCTTTGGGCCGCGGCGCCAATTTCCGAAACATAGGAGATCACTTATGAGACAGAGGGCACGGCAGGTTTTCAGCAACACACTAACCCTGATCGTTCTGTTTGCTGGAACAAGATTCATCGGTCCAGTCAACGCACAAGGTCCGGAACTACAGCAGCGCGTCGCAGAGGTCAAAGAGGCGGCCGCGCAGAACAGGCAGGCCCTCGCGTCCTATAGCTGGATCGAACAGGTCACGATAAGCCTGAAGGGCGAACAGAAAAAGCAGGAGCACTTCCAGGTGCGCCTGGGACCAGACTTGAAGCCAGTGAAGACTTCCCTGGATCCGCCTGCCGAAGCGGCTCCCCAGGGTGGACGGCTGAGGCAGCATATCGTCGCGAAGAAAAAGGAAGAGTACCAGGACTACGCGCAGCAAATGAAGGCACTGGCACAGCAGTATGTGCCACCGGACAAGGATTTGCTGCAGCAGGCGTTTGCGAACGGGAATATCACACTGGGTCCGGCGGCGGGCGCTCCTAATGTAATTCAACTCGTCATCCATAACTACCTGAAGCCGCAGGATTCGATGACCCTGGTCTTCGACAGAGAGCAGAAGCAGTTACTCCAGATTCAGATTGCTTCCTACATGAGTGATCCGAAGGACGCAATGAATTTGACGGTGCAGTTCAGCCGCCTGCCAGGTGGGCCGAATCACGTCTCCAATATGGTGATCGACGGAGTCAGCAAACAATTGAACGTTGCCATTCAGAACTCGAACTACCAGCACGTTTAATGAATGGGGACGGTCGAATGCAGCGCGCAGTATTGGAGCGAAAGCAAATTTGACTACGCTGCTTGTCGATTCATAATCGGCGCGATTACAATCCGCTACTGAGAAACCGCTTGCCCTCAAGAACCGCTTCCGCTGCGGCCAGCAACTCGGTCGCAGCCTTCGTTTTTACGACGTAGCCTTGCGCTCCGGAGTTAAGAGCTTTCTGCACCACGTCGGCAGAAGATTCCTGGGTCACGAAAATTATTTTGGATTCCAGGGCAACCTGGCGAATTCGTTGAGCCGCTTCGATTCCATTCAGGGTGGGAAGGCCGATATCAAGAAGAATCAGATCCGGTTGCAGCTCCTTGGCCTTTTGAACCGCTTCTTCTCCGTCGGCTGCTTCGCCGACGATCTGCAGGTCACATCTTCTTGCTAGCGCCGACCCGATAAATTGTCGAAACGGGGCAAAATCCTCAACCACGAGGACGCGAATTGGCGACAGGGAGTAACCAGGTTCTTTCGGTCGATCTTGAACGTTCTGCATGCCTGAGACGGGCTCGAACTTCCTCATATTATAGCCATCATCTGCGACGGTTGGAAATCGTAAACTACCCAAAAGTGCCGATCCTGGGCAATCCGCGGAAGTTCAGAGCGCCGGCTGTTTGCAGCCATTTGGCCTTTGCAGTACTTTCGATGCCCAAAGGCTGACTCTCGTTGCCGTCAGCCTGTTCATATCCCTGTCTGCGCTGGTGCGGAGAAGGCGCAGCCAGCCTATATCTCGCAAGCTTTTCGCGCTGGCTCGCGCTGTCATTATTGACAGTGGGCAGGGCGGAAAAAGTTCCCTAGCATCTCCTCATTCTTTGGTTCCGAGCAGCAACTGGGCGAGTCGGCTCGCGCCAGTTTAGGGACAAGAGCTCACGAAAGGACAAACTGATGAAGCACACTCGAAAGGACAAAATCATGAAGAACAGTAGGTGGACCGTAGTCTGCACCGCAGTTCTCTGCATGCTTTGTGTCGCAGTGGCATATGGAGAGTCGAACGGCAAGAAAGTCAAGATCAGCGGACTGATTACCGGCCGAGACGGAGAAAATCTGACGGTGAAAAATCCTAAGACATCAGAAACCGTTGTGGTCGCCTTGAGCGACAGCACAAAGGTTCAGATTCCGAAAGGCATTTTCAAACTTCGGCATTCGGAACAGGCTGTGACCGCCCTCATTCCGGGATTACAGGTTACAGCAGAAGGAATCGGGGACGAGAAGCGCTTCGTGGCTGACACCATCAGGTTCTCTAAAGATGATTTGCGTTTGGCCGAGACCATTCAGGCTGGCTTAGCCCCGACGCAGGCGCAGCAGGCCACCAACACAGGCAACATTGCGACCAACGCGCAGGGGGTTGCGGCTAACAAAGAAGGCGTCGCCGCGAACGCTGTTCAGAATGCGTCGAACAAAGAACAGATAAGCGCCAATCAGGACCAGATCGCAGCCAGTCAACAGGACATTCAGGCGACCACCCAGCGCTTCTCCCAACTGTCGGAATATGACACGAAGGGGACCGCAACCCTTCACTTCGCAACTGGAAGCGCCAAACTTTCGGCGGAGGATCAAGCCTCCTTGTCACAACTAGCCCAGAGCGCGACCGGCCTGACGGGCTACATCATCCAGGTAAAGGGCTTTGCCGATTCTTCAGGCACTGCCGCCATGAACCAGCAGTTGAGCATGGATCGAGCCCAAGCGGTGGTCGCGTTTCTGTTGCAGAAGTGCAATGTTCCTTTGCGCCACATCGTTGCGCCAGGAGCGATGGGCATTGCTGACCCCACGGCACCCAATGAGTCAGCGAGCGGGCGAGCGGAGAACCGTCGCGTGGAGGTCATGGTACTGGTGAACAAGGGAGTGGCAGGAGGAGCATAGAGAACTATTTTGTGGTGAACCCTCAACTGCCCAGATCCGCAGTGCGCGCCGCTTCCGATTACTGCCGCATGGAGCGTATTCAGTAGCGGCGCGCAGGAATTTATTGCCCGGGGGTGAAAGATGGTTAACTCCGACGAAGTTGTTTTTGCCTGGGCCATCGGGAAGGCTTCGCTGATCGTGATCGCATCCTTCAGCAGCCTGGTCTATGTGGCTTGGGCAGGGACGCACAAAACAAAGTGGAAGAAAGCCCCGCAGGCTCCTCGTACATTTTCTGGCACCGTCTTCAACTTGACGGCTGACAACTTCGTGTTGAACGACACTGGCAGAAACAAATCGCGGGAGTCTCGCGAGCCTCGCGAGCCAGTGCTAGTTGGGAGTAATCCGGCTGGCGAGTCGGTGTTTTCTTGATCTTGATAAAAACAGAAAGCATATTTTGGCCTGTTTATTGCGCAAAATCTGCGATGACGTGATGCCAGAGTCCGTAACCCTCCGGTGCGCGCTGATCTGCGCCCTGTGTTTCGCCACAATTCCGGCAAGCGCATCGGCGAATGCCAAACCAGGTCCGCTGCCTGCACGACAGCAAATTGAGATACTGTTTCTTTCGTCGTTAGACCCGGACTTGCCAGATGTCGCAGCCATGGTGGAACAGGCCGAGACCCACATTCTTGCGGGTTCCGAAAAGCCGGTCCACTTTACCTTTGAATACCTTGAGTCTCCCTCATCCTTCTCGGACCCAAACCAGAAACGGGCAACGGCCTCCTATCTGCTTGAAAAGTACAGGGGGCAGACCTTCGACCTGGTAATTGCCATCAACGAGGAAACAGTGGCTGTTGCGGAACAGATTCGACAAAAACTGTTCCCGGATGCGGCCTTGCTGTTCTTCGTGGCGGACCCCAAAGAACCTTCGAGCTGGACTAAGCCACAAGCGGGAAGGACGGGAGTCGTTCGGCAAATGAATTCCTTACTTACCCTTCAGTTGGCGCTACAGCAAAACCCGAGCGCTTCTCATGTGATTGTGGTTTCAGGCTCGTCCGACGCCGAGAAATCCGATCTGGAGTTAGCGCGGCAACAATTTCGCGCCTATGGATCGCATCTGGACTATCAATACTTGACCGATCTACCGTTCTCTGAACTGGGACCACGCCTGGCGCAAGTGCCGCCAGACAGTGTCATCGTGTTCCTCGATTTCATAACGGACTCCCGCGGTGAGCAGTTTATCCCGGCGCGGATTCTCCCCGACATTGCAAAGCAAGCGAACCGGCCGATCTACGGAATGTTCTCCTCCGTCGTAGGCAGGGGGGTAGTGGGCGGCAGCGTAGCGGATCTGGGCGAGGTGGGGCAAGTCCTGGGTAATGAGGGGGCGCGGATTCTGAAGGGAGCGAAGCCGGAAAGCATCCCGGTTGCAACCGGGGATTTCCAGCACTATGTGGTCGATTGGCGCCAACTACACCGCTGGGGAATTCCCGCAACTCAGATTCCGAAGGGAACCGAGGTTCGCGATTGGGAATACTCTCCGTGGGAGCTTTACCGTTGGAGAATCCTGGGCCTTTTGGCGATCCTGTTTATCGAAACCCTGCTGATCGTTTTGTTACTCCGGAATGTGGCCACGCGTAGGCGGGCTCAAGTTGCTCTGACTCGAAACGAGAAAGAACTTGCAGAAGCGCAGCGGCTAGCACGAGTCGGCAACTGGCGGTGGGATCCTGCCAGCAACGAGGTTACCTGGTCGGAGGAGCTTTACCGTATCCACGGAATTGATACCAAAATGCCTGTACCAAGAATCGAGGAAATCGAGCGGCTCTTCGGTCCGGAAAATATGCGCCGGTTGAATGCCGTGATCAAAGAAGCTAAGGCGACGGGTTTGATTCCAGAGATGGAGATGGAGGTCGTACGTCCGGATGGCAGCAAAAGATGGGTTAGCGCTTGCGGCGAAGCGGTACGTGATGCCAGCGGTCGCATCACTCATTTTCGTGGCACGACTCAGGACATCACCGATCGTAAGAAGTTCGAGGCTGAACTTCGCGATAGCCAGCGGCGACTGACTGCTATTGTTGATTCGGCGATGGACGCCATTATCGCGGTTGATGAAAGGCAGGTCGTCTTGTTGTTCAACCCAGCTGCCGAGAAGATTTTCGGTTGTGCAGCGCGCGATGCCATCGGGAGTTCGATCGACCGTTTTATCCCCCATCGTTTCCGACTCGAACACGGCGCTCATGTTCGCCGCTTCGGCGAGACTGGCGCCACCAACCGAACCATGGGCACGTTCGGCGCACTCTGGGCCTTGCGCTCAAACGGCGAGGAATTTCCTATTGAGGCCTCAATCTCACATGTTGAAGATGCGGGAAAGAGATTGTTTACAGTCATCATCAGGGACGTCACTGAGCGTCGCAACGCGGAAGAAGCTGTTGCAGAAAGTGAGAGACGCTTTCGTCTGATTGCCAATACAGCTCCTGTGCTGATCTGGATGTCTGGTACGGACAAGATGTGCAACTATTTCAATCAGTCCTGGCTGGAATTCACCGGTCGGCGCCTGGAACAGGAGCTTGGCAATGGTTGGCTTGAGGCGGTACACCCAGAAGACTCGCAGACGTGCCTGGATACATACGCTCGAAATTTTGACGCCCACAAGGAATTCAGGATGGAGTACCGGCTTCGCCGCCACGACGGCAAATACCGGTCGGTTCTCGACATAGGTGCGCCCAGATTCAACGGCGACGGTTCTTTTGCCGGATACGTTGGCTGCTGTGTCGACATAAGTGATCAGAAGAAGGCAAAAGCCGTTCTTACCGACCTCAGTAGCCGGCTGATCCAGGCGCAGGAGCAGGAAAGAGAGCGCCTGGCGCGCGAGTTACACGACGACATCAATCAAAGGCTGGCACTGTTGGCCAACAGAATTCAGCAATCTGACCAGGCTACATCGGCGCATACCGATTCGTTGCAGAAGAAGGAACTACGGGAGATTTGGCGACTGACTAATGAAATTGCGACTGATATTCAACACATATCTCATCAGTTGCATCCCTCCAAGCTGCACTACCTCGGACTCGCGGCAACCGTGCGTGATCTCTGCAAGGAAGTTGCCCAGCAACACAAGATTGAAGTCGAGTGTATGGTCAAGGATTTGCCTGGCGACCTCGATGAAAACGTATCTCTCAATTTGTTCCGGACAGTGCAAGAATCGTTGCACAATGTGGTCAAACACAGCCGAGCCCATCACGTGAAAGTGGCATTGACTTGCCAGGCGAATGTGATTGAGTTGCGTGTTTCCGACGATGGAGTTGGATTCAATCCTGAGCAGGTATCAGGCAATCACGGGCTCGGACTAGTAAGCATGCGGGAGCGGATGCGTTCCGTTGGCGGGGAGTTCTCCATCTGGTCAAGGCCATTCCTTGGTACTCAGGTGGAAGGGCGGGTTCCGGTTGCCAAGAACGCCGACAAACTAGACGATCCTGCGAGTGATCGAAAGCGTAAGGGCCCACTCTCCTCGACCGTCAGTTCTGACAGTAGTCGAGCCTATTGAGGCCGTATAGCATCTCCGAAGGTTGCTCTCTGGATCCGCTGCCTCCCAGCAACCATGCTGCAGTCGATGTGGTTGGCCAGATACGAATTTCACGGTCACCACTCTCAAAGGAGGGCTTGTGTCGAGAACGACCGTAATCCTGGCCGACGACAACTGTTCCGTTCTTGCCCACGTCAGCCATATGCTCGAAAGAGATAACAGTTATCAGGTTGTCGCCGAAATATCCAACCCGGCAGCGATCGTCCGCGAATGCCTGCAGCTGAGACCCAACATCATCATTCTCGATATCTCGATGGGGGAACTAAGCGGGATTGATGTCGCGCGGCAGCTACGAGATTCGGGGAGTACCGCCAAGATCGTTTTTCTCACCGTGCATGAGGATACCGATTATATGAACGCCGCTATAGGTGCAGGTGGCTCGGCGTACGTGGTGAAATCACGCCTGAGCCTGGACCTGTTTTCCGCCATCAATGCGGCGCTTGCCGACAAGATATTTGTGTCTGCCAGCCTGTTGAATGAACCCAGCGCACAGGTGTGAATCCTGTCTGTCCCCTGGATCAGCTCCCAGGTAAGTAAAACAAACTTCTTGGGAAAGAACTAAAACTGAACCGGCGGCAGATGATGAAGAGTCTGACGCGAGATGCTCGAAAAGTGTGCGAAAGCCGAAACGATGGTCAGCACTCTGTATTTCTGCGCGCCAATGTTTGGAGCCGGGCAAATATTTCGTCCTCACGCGAACGCGAAGGAAGCCGAAGTGTGCGAACACAATGGGATTGTATTCGCTTCGCATCGCGGCGGCACGGAGTGTTATGGGCTGGTTATTGCTTTAAAACCATTGGAGGTCCACTGATCCGCGTCCCCTTGAGGTCGACCGTCACATCGACGCTGTCGCCGATGTGAACGAAGGGAATGCCTTTATTCATCCCGTAGTCTTTACGGTCGAAGACCATGGTCCCACGAATGTGGCCGGAGCCTGTCCCCACGCCAGAAACGGTTAGCGTCAGCGTCTGAGGTTTAGATGCTCCACGGATCGTGAAATCGCCCAGTACATCAAAGGTGTTGGGGCCGGTCTGTACGATCTTCTTTGACAGAAAAGTGATCGACGGATCCTGATCGGCGTTGAAGAAGTCTTTGCTCTTCAGCTTGCCGTCCTTCATCCCGCTTCCGGTGTTAACGCTGTCTGACTGAATCTTGATCGCTAAAACGCCGGTCGTCGGGTCAGTATTCGCAAAGGTTAAAGTGGAGTCCCACTTGTCGAAAGTACCGTTTATGGCCACCGATGCCTTTACGGCAAACTTGACGGAACTGTCTTCCGTCGTGATCTTGAAAACAGGAGCCTGGGCTCGACTGACCGGCGGGAGCACAAGGGACGCTAGGAAGCAGAGCACAGCGAATCGCATGGCGCTGGTTCCGAGTGTTTCCGACATACGTTCCTCCATCCGGGCGAGCAAGTGAATTCGAGCAACCGTTGGACTATCACACGGTGGTTGGTCTAGACATACTGTCAAATGTGACAGGCGTCTTCGGCGATGAGTTTGCCGGCTGCAGACTTGAATTAACGAGAGATGGAGTGCAAAAAGAGATTATTGCGCAGAAAAGCTGATTGTTTAGTACTGGGTAAATTCTCCATGCCTGTAGGTGTGAAGAGCTTCTCATCGGGATGTTGATTGAACCTGGCCTCGTCGATGGTCAAGTCTGGTTCCAGTTAGGGTGACATTATCTTGGAGCATCACACGCCAGATGAACCTGTCGGTAGCAAGTTAAAATGTCCGGTTTTTGTAGCAAGTGAAATGTCCGGTTTCAAAGTTGTGCCCTCGCCGATTGGGTTGGGTTGGTTTTGGGGATGGGGTGCAGGGGAAGGGGGCAATTTCCCCTTCCCCTGCTCGGCGCTGTACTAGCCTTCCCCGGCAGCGGCCGGCCATCTGCGTCATAGCGACCCAGGCAATGCGGTCCGTGGGTGAGACTTAAAGTTCCATTCAGATGTTGGTGGACCACCACCTGGCAACCTGCCAACGTCGCCCGCCAGCGCACCCGCTCGATCTGCAAGCTCAGATTCTGAAAGCTCACCGTGTTGTCGCGGTTCACGCTGCGTTCAAACTGCAGCGAGAATATCCGTTCCAAGTCACGACTCCGGCAGGGCACGAAAGCATTCCCCCGCTGCCGGGGCGCGACCTGAAAACGGCGGTTGAACTCGGCGATGTAATCTTCCCGCAGAAATCGGTTCGCCGCCCCCAGCGTCCGCAACTGGCGCAGCCGCAACTCCTGCGGCAAGCGGCCCTGCCAAGTGCCGAAGTTGCGCTCGCTGCGCCCTCGCGCTTGCGGCGAGTAGGCCGGAATCATCTGCACTCCCAACTCGTGCAACGCCCGTCCCACCTGCGTGCGGCGATGATAGTCCACCTTGCCGCCCACCTTCGGCGTCAACCAGAAATGGCTCCCCCGGTCGCTGTACATTGCGCAGAACACGCCTTTGCGCTCGATTACCTCTTTCAGTCCCGCCATCACCGTCACCGTCGATTCCTCCTCCACCAGTTGAGCGTAATAAATCTCGCTGCTAGCATCGTCCAGAATTACGATCAGGTCGTACCAGCGTTCATCCTGAAACCACTGATGGCGGCTGCCGTCGATATGCAGCAGCATCCCCGGCAAGGGCCGCCGCTCGCGCCGTTTGCGATGCGCCCCGCGCTTGCGTCCGCGCGCCACCAGCCCCGCTCCCTGCAGCGCCTGCTTCACCCAGGTGTAACTCAGTTCGATGCCGTGCTCGGCCCGCAGCTTCTCGTGAAAGTGCTGCACGTTCAGATCAAAATACTTTTCCCGGTACAGCGCGAACACCTTTTCCACCGTGGCTAGCGGAACCCGGCGGCGCGACGGCTTGCCCCGCCGCCGGTCCAGCAACCCGTTGTAGCCCTCTTCGACGTAGCGTTCCCGCCACCGCCGCATGTGCCGGTCGCTGATGCCCAGAATCTCCGCCGCCTGCCACCACGTGATCTTCTTCGCCATCGCCTGCAACATCACGTCCTGTACTTTCATCGCCCGCTCCATCGCGGCCCTCGGATAAGTTTCCATGCTCCGCATGGTCTCCCATCCTCACCGCCCGCAAAGCGGACATCTCATGTGCTATCTCAACCGGACATATCATGTGCTACTGACAACCTGCCAGATGAACCTTGACGGAAGCGGGTTGCGGGAGTAATGTGATGGACCACGCCTCCGCAACGATCTGAATGTTCATTTTGAGGGTAGCGCAATGATCAACCGTTCCCGAATCCTGATTGCCGACGACCATACTCTGGTAGCCGAGTTGTGCAAGCGACTTCTCGAAACCGAATTTAACGTAATCGGAGTGGTCAGCGACGGCCACGCCTTAGTGCGCACCGCCCGAGAATTAAAACCAGACGTGGTCGTGCTCGATATCGCCATGCCCGTTCTGAATGGTCTAGACGCGGGGCGGCAACTGAAAGAACTGCTGCCCGCTATAAAGTTGGTGTACCTGACGATGAATCCTGACGTGGAAGTGGCTGCGGAAGCCTTCCGCCGCGGCGCCTCGGGATATCTGCTAAAAACTTGTGCCGCGGCAGACATTGTGCTCGCGGTTCGCGACGTGTTGCGAGGCAAATCGTATATGTCGAAAGCTTTGCCTTGCGACACGATCAATTTCCTGCGGCGACAAGACAAGGAACTGGTTCAGGAAGACGAGCGTCTCACAGAAAGGCAGCGGGAGGTGCTTCAATTGCTTGCCGAGGGAAAGGCAATGAAGGAAGTCGCCGACATTCTGAATATGACGACCCGGACAGTTGCCTATCACAAGTATCGAATGATGGAAGTACTTGGCGTTAAAAGCAACGCCGAATTGGTCAAGTACGCGGTCAGGAACCACGTGATAGCGGCATAAGTCGCTCTTTATCCAACCGCACGCATCGAATCGCTTTCCGAACTAATCGGCACTCTCGCGTGGACTGCGGTGCCCTTTTCGGGTTGCGATTCGATCGCGAGAGTTCCGTTCAACAATTTCAGACGTTCCTCCATGCTGATGAGCCCGAGGCCCGGGCCCTGCCTCGCCGCGTCGCGATCGAAGCCAACGCCCGAATCGCTAACGGTCAGACGAATCTCATCGGGAGTTCCCCACAATCGCACCTCGAAACGACGCGCGCCACTGTGTTTCGCCGAATTGTGCAGGGCCTCTTGCAAGACCCGGAACAGGCAAAGAGAAATGTCGGGTGACAAATGGCCGGCCAAGCCGTGAGTTTTGAAGTCAACTTCCACTTTTTGCTGCTGGCCGAATTCCCGGCAGAAACCGTTCATAGCCGCAGCAATCCCCAGATACTGTAGTTTTGCGGAATGTAACTCGTGCGACAAGGATTGAATATCCGCGGCTATCTCCGAAGTCTGCTTATGAAGTTCGCCGATTCGGTAGCGGATCCGGGGTAAATTGGGAGGGTCCTGGTGGAGTTGTTCCAACTCTACGGCCAACAGCGCGAGACGCTGACCGATATCGTCATGAAGATCTCTGCCAATTCGGGTGCGTTCCTTCTCTTGCGCTTCGATCAGTTGTCGGTTCACGTTTGTTAGCACCTCTTCCGCCCGCTTGCGCTCAGTGATGTCGATCCCGATCCCGATGTAACCGATAAAGGAGCGATCCTGATCGAAGCGCGGCACGCCGATGTCGACAACCCAGCGATATTCCCCGTCGTACCGTCGAAGCCGATACTCCATCCTGAATTCTTCACGACCATCAAAGCTTCGAATATACGTGTCCATGCATCTTTGCAAATCTTCAGGGTGAACTCCTTCTGCCCAACCATTACCGAGTTGGGAGTTCATGGATTGCCCAGTGAAGTCCAGCCACGGCTTATTAAAATAGCTGCAAAGCTTATCGGGATCGGCCATCCAGATCAGTGCAGGCGCAGTGTCGGCCATCAACCGGAAACGCTTTTCGCTTTCGCGAAAGGCGCGTTCGGTTCTTTTTTGTTCTTCCACCAGAACCGCAAGAAGCATGAAAGTTGCCGTGGTGAAAAACAAGAAGAGCTGCAGCGACATCACATTGGTGAGTGGCTCTGACGTCGTGAAGGGGCCGCGCCCATGGACTGCGCCCCAAATTGACAGGAGAGCAACCAGGACCATCGAGGTACTGATTCCCGCCAATCCAAAACGCAGAGCGGACCAGAGCAGAACTGGCAGAAGGCTATACAGTAGAATCGGCGAACTGATTTGTTCAGGAGCCGCGAACGCGACGTAACCCAAAATACCCAACCCAGCGATCAAAGCGGCGGCTTCCAGGTAAAAGGCGCGTGGCTTCCGTGCCCATGTCCGGCCTACGCTCGCCCAGCTTAAAATGGCCGGCGTTACCGTGAGTAAGGCCAACGCCTCGGTAAAGAAACCAATCCTCCACCGAATCCAGTAGCTCCCGCTGAAAGCGGCAGTGGCGATAAATGCTGCCGCCAGTGGGGCGAGGACAACCGCAAAGAGTGAATACCGTGCGAGCGAGCTTACGCTATTCACCCGAACCGGACCGCTGAGGAAGTAACCTACTCCGAGAGCTGCGACGAGAACTTCGACTGCGTCGGAAACAATCAGTAAAACTGTTTGACGAAGCGTCAAACCCGCTTGCGCATCATAGACAACAAATCCTGCCAGGCCTGCCGCGAGCAAAATCGGCCACAGTCTGCGCGGTGTTAGGAGCAAAACCGCAACCAGGAGCGCGCAGCCAGGCCAAAGAGCCCAGAGCATTTGAGGTCGTACGACGAGTAAACCGCCTAGCCGTGCAGTTAGATAGGACAGGGAAGCGACGAGGCAAACCAGGATCGCGGAATGCAATGGGGAATTAAGATTCGTTTTGGTCCACGATAGACGACCCCGGACGGAATTCATACACACCTTCGATTATGCGCAACGATTCCAGCCGACCGATCATAGGCACGCGGAACTTTGCTTCTCGTCCACTCGCAATCACAATGTTACGTTCACGTGTCACTCAACAAAACAGGACTGAGCCCGAGAGTGGCTGCGCAGGAAGTTCAGAAGACAAAGCGCTGCCCCCGCAATGATACAGCATGAGCCAAAGGTTTGGCGCTGAAGGTGCCGATACGTCAAGGTATGCCTCGCGCGACCAGCCTGAAGGCGACACGGAACAAAATGGAGTGCTGCGGCTTTTGACCGCTATTCGTGAACTCCTCACCGACTCTGCATAAACGCTGGTGGCAATTGAATCTGGAGGATCTCGTGTCTCTAGAAACTGACAAAAATGACAGTTACCGTCAATCCCAAGTTGTGTTCCCCTTGCGGGGAACCGATGTCGAGTTCGATAGCAGGAGAGAAAAAACCATTACGACGAAACACCAGCCTGCGCAGTTAGGTCCGACGGGAAGATATTTAAAGATGGCGAACAAATAACGCTGGCAAAGTCAGAACGAAAGTTGAGACTAAGGAGAAATGCATGTCGTCGCAGATCGCACTCGCAATCTTGGTAATTGCATTTATTCTTTTGGCAAGGACAGTCGTGAAATGCTCAATGAGAAAAAGAGTTGTTTCGTGGTTGCTGGCGTCCTTTCTCTTGTTAACGGTGCCGCTGGTTGCACAAGAGCAGGAGCCGACGCCCGTTGCGCCGGAGGGAACTCAGGTTGGCACTGAGGAAACGCCAGCGGCGGCGGCCAATGCCGATGCGTTGCGGAAAGCGGCGCAGAACCCCGTCGCCAGCCTCATCAGCGTTCCCGTGCAGGATAATTTCAATGGGGGGATCGACCCCGGAAATCGTACGCAAAATGTATTGAATATCCAGCCTGTGATTCCAGTGAAACTGAGCGACAACTGGAACGTGATCATTCGCGTGATCACTCCCATCATTTACCAGCCGTTCCCTGCGCCGGCTCCCGCACCTCAGATTGGCGTTTCCGGCCTGGGCGACATGCAGCCCACCTTCTTGCTCTCTCCGAGCAAACCACACAAACTGATTTGGGGTGTAGGCCCGATCTTCCAATTGCCGACTGCGACCAGCCAGTACCTGGGACAAGGCAAGCTTGCCATTGGACCTAACGTCGTCGCTCTGGCCATGCCCGGCCATTTCGTGCTAGGCGTGCTTGCCAACAACATCTGGTCGGTCGCCGGTAGCGGCACTCGTCCCGCCATCAATCAGATGCTGGTGCAGTATTTTGTCAACTACAACATGAAAAAGGGCTGGTACCTGACCACACAACCCATCCTCACTGCCAACTGGAATACGCCCGCGACCAGCGGAAGTGTGTGGACGGTGCCATTCGGTGGCGGCGTAGGAAGAATCATGAAACTTGGATTTCAGCCGGTAAATATCAACATTCAGGCTTATGGGAATGCCGTGCATGTTCCCGGGGCCTCGCCCTGGGCCGTTCGGGCACAACTCGCATTACTGTTTCCCAAGCTGACCAAGCAGCAAGAAAAGATGATGATGCAGCAAAAACTAAAGCAGCTGGAAGCGGCGCCACCGAATTAGTGAATGCGAATGACAAGTTATAAGAAGTGACCGCTGTAAGGGCCGACCAAGGGCTTCGATAAGCCGATCGTCAAGCCACAAATCCCAATCGTCTTCGACCTTGGCAGCGACCCCAACGAGAGAAACAACCTCTTCAACGACAAGATGGACATCGGTTGGGAGTTGGCAGTTGTTCTGCCGCCGGTGTTCCAGTACGTCCAATCAGCCCTTAAGGCCATGGAACACAGCTGTCACTTTTGCCAGTACGCACATGGCGGAGAGTTTCTTAAGATTTATTTGATTGATCGCCATGGGATTTGCTTGCGAATTGCAAACGGATCGCTCGTCCATTCTGGACTTCTCTACAAGTAGGGCATCAGGTGGGAAGGCGACGCGGCAAGGGACCGAATGTTCTCCCGTCGGGGATCTTCGATTTCAGAGGGTGCAGAACAAGATCCCAGCGGTTCCGGGAGGCAAAGCGCCGTGAAGAATACGATTTCTATTTCCCTATTGGAAGGCAGGCGGGCTGTCAAGACGGTTCGCGTCGCGTGTCATCGGTTCTTCTCGGATCAAAAAAAGACAGCGTTGAACCGATTGGCCGACAGCTTGGGCAATTTGTGTTGCCGACAGGCTTTGCCCATGCGAATCGCGCAATGGTCGTTGACGAGTTTGCAGCACCCGCCCGTAAACGCCGAGCAACGACGGCCGCACGATGAGCGTGATGACGAATTGCCAGATGACGGGCGAAGGTCCATCTATAGGGTGCTATGGCTTGGTCTAGTCTGCGGGATAATGTTTTCTTTCTTAGGACCTGTGAAGCTGCACGCTCAGTCCCAGCCCGAAGGCCAGGAAACTTCGCAACCAGGATCGCCAGATGCCGCGGCGAAACCTCAAGCGAAGTCGCCCAGCCCTCAGGCCAGCGGAGCGAGTGGCCAGTCACTCGCACCTGCCGAAAGCAAACCAGCCCCTGAAAAGGCCAAGAAAAAAGCCCCTCGCGGAGCTCTTGTTCCTGCTCCTCTTCCGATTTCGAGTCCTACGATTGGGGTCGGAATCATCCCCGCGCTGGGCTACATCTTTCCGTTCAGCAGGAATGACAAGATTTCTCCCCCCTCCGTCATAGGAGCGGCTGGCATGTTCACGAACAATGGGAGCCGCGGGTTCGGCGTAGGCGCGGACCTATATATGAAAGAGGACACCTATGAGGTCTCATCCATCTATGCTCGCGGTAACGTGAACTACAACCTGTACGGCAGCGGAGTTTTCGACGGACTTAAACTGCCGCTGGTCCAAACCGGTGAGGTTTTCCGCGCAGAATTTTTGCGCCGGACGTGGTGGAAAGTATTTGTTGGGCCGCGATTCTGGACCGGCGACTCGTTTGTTACGCTGGCCCCGAAGAATGGCGAAATTCCTCCTATCCCGTCGGACGTGGGACTCCACACGGTCCTGAGGGCGTTGGGTATGCGAGTGATCCGCGATACGCGGCCCAATCAGTTCTATCCGACGGCGGGAGAAAAGATCGAATTCACTGGTGATTTTTTCATGCAATCGCTAGGCAGCAAATACTCCTTCCAGGCGTATCGATTCACCTTCAACAAATACAAAAGTCTGGGCAAGAATCAAGTCCTTGCCTTCGATCTGTTTGCCTGCGGCACCGGCGGTCAGCCGCCCTTTTATGGAAATTGCATCTATGGGACACAAAACGAATTGCGAGGATATACACCCGGCAAGTACCTCGACCGGTACATGTCGGCGACACAGGTAGAGTATCGCCTGACATTGCCGAAGGGGTTCGGTCTGGCTGCATTCGGGGGCCTTGGCGGAGTGATCGCCGGATCGAGTCAAGTGCTGTTCAAGAATGACCACTTCCTGCCCGATGTGGGTGGAGGGCCGAGATATGAGTTGAGTAAAAAATACCACGTCAATCTTCGCACCGACTTCGCCAAGGGCAGAGATAGTTGGACCTGGAGTATGGGCGTCGGCGAGGCCTTTTGAGGAAACAAAACGAGTTTGGGTGCGTTTGCGCGCCCCGTTGGGGCTTGGCCGTGTCCCAATGTTACCCACGGCTTTGCGCCGTGGGCTGCATTCTTACGGTGCTTGTGCGGCTAAAACTAGCGGCCTTTGTTACACGGTACCGGTGAAATTCCAAGCTGTCACTGACACCAGTGGAGCGCCGGCCATCGCCGAGAGCAAGCGTCTGGCACTGGCGTTTTCCCGCAACCTTAAATCTAGTGAGCTGGCGCCTGGTCGTCTGGAATCTTGCTCTTCTCCGCCGCGAGGGTTACGACCTCTTTCTGTCCGGGCCAATTGCTGTCTGCCAGGATTTTGGCATCTGGCGCATCACCAGGAAAATATTGGGTTGAGCGCACATCCTTCGGCAGCAGCGCTATGTCGACACGGCGGTTGTAGGCCCAACCGAGCGCTTGAGGACTGACATTCCCCGCGAGCTTGTTTGGGTTCTGATCGTGCAATGACGCGACCGTGCTTGCGTCTAGCTGCTTGGTGTCCCCGTATGCCGCGGTCTCGATCTTGGTATCTGGAATCCCCTGCGACACGAGGTATTGCTTGACGAGATTTGCGCGCCGCTCGCTGAGGGGCTGGTTCCTGGCAT
This sequence comes from uncultured Acidobacteriota bacterium, assembly GCA_963722725.1. Taxonomy (GTDB): domain Bacteria; phylum Acidobacteriota; class Terriglobia; order Terriglobales; family Acidobacteriaceae; genus JABDBE01. The sequence goes on along the minus strand of CAVROB010000013.1, from coordinate 1,687,538 downwards.
TCGAGTCGCGCTCGTCGGCATTGCCCGCGACCGTGAGGTGCGCATCGGGCTCGTATTCGAGGTACTTCTTGAATCCCTCCGCGGTGCGATCCAGCGACTGTTTCTGACTCTGAACCAAACCCTCCTCTGGATGGCGCGAATCGGGATAGCCGGTAGGGAAGAAGACGCTCGCGAGAGGAACGTCGGGTATCGGTTCGATCGAACCGGTCACATGGATTGACGCTGTCTGTGTATCTGTGCCGCCGCAATCGTTCTTGGCGGTGAGAGTGAACGTCTTAACCTCGTCGACCGGGCCGTTGGTTTCCTGCGTAGGCGTAGCGGAAACAGATTGCGTGCCGCTTGTGGCTACCGATCCCAAGGGATCAATACTGACCGAGCTGGCGTTGGTCGCCGTCCAGCCCAAATTTGCTGAACCCTGTTCGAGTACTTTGTCGCCGATTCGGCGATAGTGAAGTTGAGCTGGGGACGCATCGATCGAGCTCTGGATCGTTGAGTTGACATCAACCGGCGCGGATGAGGTCACGCTTCCGCCGGGACCAGAAGCGACAAGATGATAGGTAGTTGCGCTCTTCGGTTGTACAGACAGGTTTCCGCTCGGATCAACTTGTTTCAGAGTTTCCGAGTCGGCGGTAATGGTTCGCTGTACAGTTTCAGAGGTCTGCCAGGAGACGCTAGCTGAGTCTCCGCAATTGATCTTTGCAGGCGTCGCACTAATATTCCCGCTAACTGGAGGGATAGCGATGGTTGCGCTGGCTACACCGGCTTTGAATCGAGCAAGGGAATCGATCGCCGCGCCTCCGTGCCAGGGTTTGGTTTTCTGCTTGCCGCTCGGCACGTACAAAATGACGCGCTCGTCGGCGGGAACGTTGACCGAACCAGACCATAATTCTTGCGACCCTTGATTCACTACCGTGACTTCGTGAGTCGCGGCGGGAACAATCAGTTCCTGCGTACAGCAGGCAAACAAGGCACCGGAGTTGTCGAATTCGTCTCCATGCCCGACGAAATACTCGGGGGTCTTGCCATTCAGATAGATCGCAGCGCGGGGAGCACCTTCGATCTGAATACGTCCCCAAGGACCCGAAACTGTCCCCTCGACAGCGACTAATTCGAAGTTCAGGTCCGCATTTTTCCCTGCGCTAAGCGAAACCTGCCGGACCTCCGTTTTATAGCCATAGTTATGAACGGTGATGGTGTGATCGCCCGGCGGAACAGTAATCGTGCGACTGCTGTCACCGAACGGCGTCCCATCAACAAAGATGTACGCCTGATGAGGCTTCACGATAACTCGCACCTTGGCGTTCTGGGCGAAAGATCCAGTTGCCGCGAATAGAAGAAGCGCGGCGGTGATCAGACAATAACGATATCCTTTGTAACGCATTTGTTTGTCCTCCCAGAGCTAACGGACTTTCTAGCCATCTCTGACTCCACGGTGGCTAACATGGAAATACTATTGGGGAGCTTCCGGGCTGAGAACTGTCAAAGATGACAGGCATAAGCAGCGGATTGCGAATCCGTAAGCGCTCGGCACTTATCGGGAAGGCAAAGCGAGAGCTCTACAGCTAACCTGCGGACGTGTTCTGACTTTGCCCCATGCCGCATTGACTGTTTGTTCTGACAGTAGGAGTTCGAGGCCAGATCTGGTAAGGCTGATGGAGTATGAAACGCTGGTTTGATCTGACATTCCGCCCTTTTTTTGTTCTCACGGGGGCGATGACGGCATTGGGTGCTCTCAATGCTTTTTGGCCACGGTGGACGGTAGAGAGGATCGAATTAATTCGATTCAGCCAGGACTACACCATTATTTTGCAGCACTGGGGACTCCTGCTCGGATTGATGGGTGTGTTCATGATCGTCGCAGCCTACTCCACGGCTTGGCGCACCCCGATTCTCATCTATAGTGCTCTCGAGAAAGCTTTCATTGTTTACTTGGTGATGGCTAACGTACGGCGTCCCTATTCACGGGGTTTCTGGGCCAGCGCGGCGATGGATGCCACGGTTGTTCTCTACACAATCGTCTACTTCGTATTCGGGTTCAGGAACCAACGCAGACCTCCGATCCCTCCGCCCAGAGAGGACATGTTTCATTCAATCTCTGTCCTGTAACAAGTGACAGTAGGCACTCATTCGCAGTCGTGATGCACTGGCGAGGGTATCGGCTCGACGGAGCATGTTATGACCGACATGGCTGCTTGGAGGGTCCACATCGAGCGCCAGCGAGATTGGAGAATGATAATGAACATCCGCTACATCCACCACCCGACGCTGCAGGCGATGTTTCTTTTGGACGACACCGGCGATGATCTTCAGGTTGCGATCGCATTGGCCTTGATGAATGCGCGGAAAACGGATGTTGAGATCGAAAGGTATTGGAGTGCAGTAGTAGAGGTTCTGACACGAGAGGGATTGGAAAACTGATTTGCGAGTGGACCTGACGCTTCTTGATTCGCCCGGGAAATCCTGCAATCGACGTGGCCAAGGACCAGCAAAGAGATCTCGATGAGAATTGAAATGGACGCTCTCGGCTTCTGTTTTTTCATGCCGACGGTATGGCGCGCCGATTGGGAGTGGGGCTTGCCGTTGATCGTAATAACGGTGGTCATCCATGTTTTGGGACTCCGGCTGGTGAACGTTAAAGGCGTCAACCTGTATAACCGCGAGAGAGACAATCACCATCCCACAGTCGTTTTCGCGCTGGTCATAAGCGGCGTGATCTTGTTTGCCACCTGTTTGCATGCAGTGGAGGCAGGGTTGTGGGCGGTTTGCTACAAGTTTCTCGGCACTCAACCTGACTTCAAGTCCGCAATGCTCTATTCGCTGGGGGCAATGACAACCTATGGGTCGGGTCTGCATCTGGATGACCCCTGGCGACTCATGGGCGCGATCGAGGCCTTGAGCGGGTGGCTGCTGTTCGGGCTGACCACAGCGTTTTTGTACAGCGCGATTCAGCAGTGTTTTCAAATAGAGGCACGCTCCTACGAAGCGAAATCAAAGGTAGCAAGTCATGTCTGAAGCAACGTCGAATGTCGAGTTTGCTCACAAGATTCATGAGCAAGGGCACCATCACCCATCAGGCACCGACATCCGAGAGCGATGGGTGGAGATTTTGGAGGCGGTGGTGCTGGCGATGGTAGCGGTCGCCACTGCATGGAGCGGCTACCAGGCAGCGAAGTGGGATGCGCTCTCGGCTCAGCAGTACAACCTTGCGTCGAGGGCCACAGTGATGTCGCAAGAGAAGGCGACGTTAGCGGGCCAAGACCGCCTTTACGACATCACAACCTTTAATGCCTGGGTTGAAGCAAAGATTGCCGGCAAGGAGAAGCTAACCACATTTTACCAGCGGCGATTCAGACCCGAATACGCGAGTGCGTTCGCGGCTTGGTGGCAACTCGACCCGGTCAATAATCCCTCAGCGCCACCTGGCCCCATCTTCATGCCGGAGTACAAAAGCGCAAGTAGTCAAGAGTCTGGGAGACTCGCGGAGGTGGCAAAAAGCAACTTCGAAAAGGGCGTCAACACGCGGGAGACCGGCGATGAGTATGTAAAAGTGACTGTCCTCCTGGCCACTGTGCTGCTTCTGACGGCTCTGAGCCAACGCTTTGAGAGTTTTGGGCCGCGGATAGCTGTGGGAGCGGTCGCGTCCATCCTGCTCGTCATCAGCACTTACTGGATATTGACCTTCCCGAGAGCTTGATCAAGTTTTGCGTCTGCTGAAGCATCCAATGAGAACCGACGCGGCAGCATGGTGTGTTTCCCGCAATGATGGAAACGATTCAAAAAACGAAGCCGCGGTAGTGGAGTGATCTTCCACGGCTTCGTGGGTAGAGAATCTCTTCGCCCCTTTCAGGACGAAGAGCAACCTGATGAAGTAAGTCAGAGTACCCTGTCAAACGCCGCCATTGAACCTGTCAAAATTGCTAGGGTTGGCCGCAAGACGGTCCGCGACACAAGGCAGAGATTTCTATGGATCTGGGGTTGGATCACAAATTGCTACTGACAAACCGTCGGCCTGCGAGAACCGTGTCCACAGCCGCTAACAGGTCGCTTCCAGCCGTCACTTTCCGAACGTAGCCCCACGCCCCCAAATCAAGGGCCATTTGGACCACTTCAGGGGAGGATTCCTGAGTCAGGAAGATTATCCTGGATTCCGGAGAAAGTTCTCGGATTCGTCGAGCGGCTTCGATTCCGTTCAGGGTCGGGAGTCCAATGTCGAGGAGAATTAAATCCGGCTTCAGTTCTTCTGCTTTCTGAACCGCCTCTTGGCCATCGGACACTTCGCAGATGATCTTCAAATCCTCCCGCCTAGCCAGGGTTGAGCGAATGAAGCGGCGAAAGGGCGTGGAATCTTCGACAAGGAGAACGCGGAGCGGACATTTCACCTAAACTTTCTCCGCAGCGCCATTTTTTCCTTGTCGCAAGAAAATCAACTTGTTCCTGTCCCATCATTGCCCTCACTGAGTAGAGTGTCAATTCCACGAAAGTGCGGGAATTTTGTGAGATGTTTCTGGGCTCCATAGTGTTGCACGTCAACAAGTTTAGCAGCGTGCCGTGGTTCTGTTCGCTGCCGAACGAATCTGCTTCCGAAGCCAAACGCCAACTCACCGCTGTCAATATTGACAGTGGCTACTGCAAAGAAAGGTGCTTAGCATTGTGCGGTGGGTGGTGGGCGACAAGCACCCGAGTGAATTTGCTCGCGCAATTTGAAAAACGACACCTTACGAAAGGACAAGATCATGAAGAACAATAAATGGATCGTAGTCTGCACGGCACTTTTGTTCGTCCTGTCTGCCGGCTTGGCGTATGGCGAGTCGAACGGCAAGAAAGTCAAAGTCAGCGGACTGATTACCGGGCGAGACGGAGAGAATCTCACCCTGAAGGACACGAAGAATCAAACAAACGTGGTTGTGGAGTTGACCGACGACACGAAGGTTCAAACACCGAAAGGCTTAGGCTTACGAAAAGCGGAGCAATCGGTCACAGCTCTAATTCCGGGGCTGAAGGTTCAAGTCGAAGGTATGGGCAACGGCAACACCGTGGTGGCGAAAACCATCACCTTCTCCAACAGCGACTTACTTTTGGCGGAAACCATCCAGGCCGGCTTAAGCCCGACCCAGGCTCAGCAGGCGGTCAACAAAGCCAACATCGCTGCCAACGCACAGGGGGTTGCGGCCAATAACGAAGGGGTTGCCGCGAACGCAGTACAAACGGCTTCCAACAAAGAGCAGATCAGCGCTAACCAGGAGCAGACTGCGGCGAATCAGCAGGAAATTGCAGCAACGACTCAGCGCTTCTCCGAGCTTTCGGAATATGACACCAAGGGGACTGCAACCCTTCTCTTCGATACCGGAAGTGCGAAACTCTCTGCGCAGGCTCAAACCTCGTTGTCGCAGCTGGCCCAGAGCGCGATCAGCCAGAAGGGCTACATCATCCAGGTAAAGGGCTTCGCGGACTCCACCGGCACCGCCGCCATGAACCAGCAATTGAGCATGGATCGAGCTCAAGCGGTGGTCGCATACCTGTTGCAGAGCTGTAATGTTCCATTGCGGCACATTATTGCACCGGGAGCGATGGGCATCGCTGATCCTTCCGCACCGAACGAGACAGCCAGCGGACGGGCGGAGAATCGCCGCGTGGAAGTCAAGGTGTTGGTGAATCGCGGAGTGGCAGGAGGAGCGTAGACAACTGGTTGTTGCAAGGCTTCGATGGGCGGATCAGTCATGCACATTACTTCTGTGACCGCCGGACTCGGGATTGTGCTGAATGGTTGGAGCACCGCAAAGGGCAACACATAGTCCTTATTATGTGTGCCGTGGATTCCTGACCTCCATTCGAAGCACAGCCTCGAGTTCGGCGGCTGAGCCGATGGCAGGAGCGCGCGTCGCCAGAACGCGCCCGTTGGCCTATTGTTGGCGAAAGGCAATAGGGCCTCATCCCTGCAACGATTGTCAGGCAATGTTGGAGTGTCCGAAATGAACGCCGTTTCCTCGATGGAATTGCGTCCCTTCCCGGTTCGGACCGCACTGGTAGTAGGCGGTGACTCGGAAACTGAGGCGCGGCTGCGGGACATTCTGGAACCCAACACCTGGGCAATGCAGCGCGCACCGGACAATGCGACGGCGCTCCTCATGGCGCAGAAAAAAGGTTTCGATCTGATCTTGACCAGCGAGAAGACCTCGGGGAAAGAGGACATCGAACTGCTGCGCAAGATTCGAGGCATCCGTCCTCATACCCGCTTGATCATTTTGGCCGACGAAAGTACGCCCGCGGATGTAATCACTTCGATGCGCGAACATGCTTTCAGTTATTTTTCCAAGCCATATTCCCCCGACGCCTTAGCCGCGATGATTCAACACGCGATGGAGGAACCCTGTTGGGATGATGGCATCGACGTACTCTCGGCAACTCCGGAATGGATTCGTATCCTGGCTCGTTGCGACCTTAAGACGGCGGATCGCGTACTGCAATTCTTTGATGAGATTGCCGAATTGCCTACCCCGGAAAGAACTGCGGTGGGTATGGCCTTTCGGGAAATGCTGGTCAACGCGATTGAGCACGGCGGACGCCTCGATCCGAACCAGCAAGTCGAAATCTCTTACATACGAGCACGCCACATGGTCAAGTGCCGCATCAGCGATCCGGGAGAAGGATTTACGCTGGACGAGATTCCCCATGCTGCCATAGCCAATCCAGCCGACGATCCGGTGCGGCACGTCGAGTTTCGCAACGCGCAGGGCATGCGCCCGGGCGGGTTCGGGGTTCTGCTGGCACAGCGGCTCGTCGATCAGCTCATCTACAACCAGCAAGGCAATGAAGTCGTGCTCATCAAATATCTCGACCTGGAGCCGCGGCAGGAGGAATAGGGGTAAAGCCCGACTTCATTTCTTCTCCAGGGAAAAATACAGGTACATCGCAAGGCCGACTGAGTTCACTTGCTGATTCGGGCGCTTTCCCGTGTTGTTGTCGTGCTCATAGTAGGGATTGAACTCCACATGCTTTCCCACAGGGAGCAGGGTTCCGGCGTAAATGGACGTAGTACTCCATTTCTCGTATTGGCTCTCGTAGAAGGGTTCGACGGCGGCATAGGGTATTAGATGATAGGAGTAAATCGCGACTGTCCTTTCGAGAGTGAGCTTGTTGCGATAACGCCAGGTGAACTTTCCATCCTTCCAGTCGAGGTCTGCGCGGTTTCTGTCGAGAATCAGAAATCGGGCCGTCAGGGGAAGGTGAAAGGTGACTGACATCAAGAGCCGATTTTCGGGAGGCGCATTCGGAGCAGTGATATATCGGTATCCCGCTTCAAACACCAGAGGCCTGGACTTGGCGTCGTCCAGGTCGAAGGCAGTGATTCTCTTAAGCTTGAGCAGGGGCTTGAGGTAGAACTGGATACTCGGTCCGATTGTGGCTTGGGTTGGATCGCCGCCCTCTCGATCGTCTTTTGCCTGGAAATAAGTACGAATCATTGAGTTGAGGGTGAGGTAGCTATCGATCTCGGGCAGGAACTGAACCGATTGTGCGCTCAACGACGCGCAGGTGAAAAGAAGGAAAAACGCGATTGTCAGCCAATACTTAAGATTTCGCCGCTCTCTCATAGCTTTCGCCTGTTCCTTCGGCCTTTGAGACTAGCGGTCTTTGTTTCGTCTTCCAACTGCCAGTTCTGACAGGTGTGTGCCCAGGCGATGCCACTTAATTTGTTTGAGAGTGCGCGTGAAGAGGAACCTGTGCGTCCTGAGGGCATGAGCCCATCGATGGACAGTTGCACTCCGCCAGTCGACAACTTAAGAGGAATCAAAATGCAAGACATGAGTGTCCACGATCACCGTTGGTATTCACAATGCCCCGCTTTGCTGGTGTTGCTCGTCTTGACGTTGAGTCCAATTTGCTCAGCGCGAGAGAAGAAGGATGTCATTCAGTTCGCTAATGGTGACCGCATGACCTGCGAGATCGTCAAGCTCGAAAAAGGCTACTTATATGTCAAGCTGGCGGTTGGAGAAGGCACAGTTTCGCTGGATTGGTCCAAGATTAACCACATCGAGAGTCCCCAGACTTTTGTGGTTGCGGATAAGACAGGAGTGCGCTACACAGGCAGCCTGCAGAGTACGGCTGAAGGAAAGGCTCCAGAAGAGGTGCAGTTGCAGGTGACGGAACCCTCCGCAAGCGAGGTGATCCCAGCCAAAGACGTGGTTGAGCTTCACACGACGGACCCGGGCTTCTGGCAGAACCTGCACGGTGGAGTGGATGCCGGAGTCAATTACTCCAAACAACAAAACCGCACGCAGTATAACTTTGAAACAAATGCACTCTTTGAACGGGCAAAGTGGTTGGCTTCGGGGAATTATGAATCCAGTTTCAGTGGCGGAGGGAATATCTCCGATCTTCGCAACGAGGTGCGACTGAATATTACAAGACAGTTGCTATCGCCACGCAACTTCTATGGGGGGCTTGCGGATTTCTTACAGAGTGACGAGCAGCAACTCGACTTACGCACAACTCTTGGAGGGGCCGTGGGGCATATGTTCAACTACACGAACAACAGCTTCATTGCCGCATTTGTCGGCGTGGACTGGAACGGCGAACGCTACTCCGCCGCGGCGACAGTCGACCGGACAGGTAACAGTGCCGAAGCAATCCTGGGAACTCAGGTGAATTTTTTTCGCTTCAAGACAACCAATATTCTGGCGGATGCTCGACTTTATCCGAGTCTGAGCGATCCTGGGCGCGTTCGTTTTGACTTGAATACTTCGCTGAAATTGAGACTGGCCAAAGACTTGTACTGGAGGCTTGGCTACTATCTCAATTTCGACAGCCGCCCACCAGACAATCTGCCCAAAAGTGACTACGGATCCACTTCCAGCCTGGGATGGGTGTTTTAGTGCACAACTTCTCCCGTCACTTTTGTCAAAACTGACAGTTGCCATACGCGGACCTCTCGCCGAGCATGGAACCCGGACAATTGCTCCAGTCGCACTCGGAAATTGTTGTGCAGAACCGGGCGCGTCCAGGTTGGGAGAAATGCCATGATTAAAGATTTTGTGAAACGGGTTCTGTGTGCGACGTTATGCGTGCCGCTGATCCTTATTACGCCATTTGAAGCTGGAGCTCAGCAATCGGCGCCGCCCGCATCTGGCGGCTACTCTGGACAAGGTGCGCCGCTATCCCCGGACGAATTGCAGCAACTGGTTGCCCCGATCGCGCTGTACCCGGACGCGCTGGTGGCGCAGGCTCTGGCGGCCGCGACCTTCCCCGATCAAGTTGCTTTCGCCGCCAGTTGGCTGCAACAGAACAGCAATCTCACGGGAAAGAATCTCATGCAGGCTGTCGATGCGCAGCAGTGGGATCCCAGCGTGAAGGCGCTTACACAGTTCCCGTCAGTGCTCGGCAATTTGGCGCAGAACCTCACTTGGACCTCTGCGTTAGGCGAGGCGTATCACACCCAGGCCGCCGATGTTATGGCGGCGGTCCAGGTTTTGCGGGCTAAGGCGTTGGCTGCGGGAAATCTGAAGTCAGGATCACAACTCACGGTCGTACAACAATCGCCGCAAGTCATCGTGATTCAATCTGCGAATCCGCAGGTCGTGTATGTCCCCATGTACAACCCCGCGGTGGTTTACGGCTACCCGTACGTAACTCCGGGATACAGCGCCGCGACTGTGGCCGCAACCGGCATTCTTGCGTTCGGGGCCGGTATCGCGGTGGGCGCGATGATGAGCGGCGGATGTTGCGGGTGGGGATATAGCAGTTGGAACTGTGGCTGGCACGGAACCACCACGGTGGTGTATCACGGCGGTGCGTACTACGGAAATGCTGCGTGGCACGGCGGCTACTATGGCTCCAGTGCGAGTGCGTATGGACCATACGGGAGCGCGCATGCCAGCAGTGGCTATAACCCATCCACAGGGACTTATGCGCGTGGAGGCACAGCCTCGAACGGCTACGGCAGTGTAAGTGCCGGTCAAGCATACAACCCAAGAACCGGCGCTTCTGCCTCGACCGTGCAAGGTTCCAATGCCTATGGCAGCTATGGGGCCTCGACAGTTTCGAAAAACGGTAACACTGCGTACGGCCAGCATCAAACGACTTCTCAGGGAACGACAGGTCAGGTGCACACCACGAATGGTGGCTCCGCCTATGGCGCGTCGGGTAAGTACAACAGCGGCGCTGTTGGTCAGACCGCAAATGGCAACAAGTACGCGTCCGTGAACGGCACCCAATACAAGAATACGGGTAGCGGAGTGCAAAGCGATAAGGGCGGAAGCTGGAACAATGTGCAGAAACCCAGTAGCTCTTCCAGCGGCTGGGGACAGCAAGAGAAAAGCGGCGGATCGTCGGCTTTCGGCGGTAGCGGCGGAGGTTGGGCGAACAAGTCCGCGAGCGCTCGTGGTTCGGAAAGCATGGGCGGCGGCGGTGGCTGGGGCGGCCGCCGCTAGTTTTCGGCGATGAATCCAAATCGCGCTCCGAGCGGGACGAAGCGGTCGCTGGTGCGTGTCTTACATTTTCGATGTTCGGGAGGATGAGTATGTCGCGCGAGATCGGGAGAATTGCTTTTAGAAACTGGTTGATTTCTTTGGGGCTGATCGTTCTCCTTGCCGGCTGCAACAAGTCCGATAAGCCTTCGTTGAAAGTATTTGCTTCCCCCGAGGACGCGGGCAACGCGCTGCTGGCAGCGGGAAAGTCAGGAGATCAAAACGCACTTCTGGCAATTTTTGGTCCGGAATCGAAAGACCTTGTCTCTTCTGGCGATGCCGTGCAAGACAAGGCTACGGTCGACGCATTTATTGCGGGGTATGGGCAGATGCACCGCTGGCGCAAGATGCCCGATGCTAGCCAGATCCTGCTGGTTGGAGCCGACAATTTTGCCTTCCCGATTCCGCTGAAGAAAAACGATGGCGGGCAGTGGTTCTTCGACACAGCTGCGGGAAGAGATGAAATTCTGGCGCGCCGCATTGGCCGGAATGAACTGGCAGTCATCAACGCTTGTGGAGCGCTGGCTGACGCCCAGGCCGAGTACTTCTTAGAGCGTGGTGATCATGGGGGCACGAAGCAATACGCCTTGAAGTTCATCAGTGATAACGGTCAGCAAAACGGCTTGTATTGGGCGGCGCCAGAAGATCAGCCTCAAAGCCCGCTCGGGCCCTTGGTAGCGTTCGCGACTGACGAAGGGTATAGCGTAAAGCCAAATTCTCACATGCCTTTCCATGGCTACTTCTTTCACATGCTGACCAAGCAAGGCAGTCACGCCAATGGCGGCGCAAAGGACTACGTGGTCGATGGAAAGATGACCGGCGGATTCGCCTTCGTCGCGTATCCGGCCGAGTACCGCAATTCTGGAGTGATGACATTCATCATCAACCAGGACGGCGTGCTTCTCCAGAAGGATTTGGGAAAGGCCACGACAGAAACCGCTACTGCAATGACTGAGTTCGATCCCGATGACAGTTGGAAGGTTGTACAGGAGTGATCAAAGAATTTCCACGAACCAAGTTTCGACAAACCTGAACGACGAATCAGGCTGACAATCAGGCACTGATACGTGCTAGCCTTCCAGGCAGAACTCGCGGTAGCATAGTCGGCGAATCTGCTGCATCACGGAGCGACGCCCCACACAAAGAAGGCAATCGTAGTATTTGCCGCGAAAGTGCACTGGCACCGTATGAAGAACACGATGGATTTCCCATTCACCGTCTCTGCCCTGTGTTTCGTGCTGCTTTGGCTCTCCGCCCGCATCGGTTTCTTCTTTGCCAGAAGCGGACCGCTGCAAGCAGACCAGCGCGACGACTTCAACGTTGTCCAAGCTGGCGCCCTGACGCTGCTCGGCCTGCTTATCGGATTCACGTTTTCGATGGCCATCGGTCGATACGATCAGCGCAAAAACTACGAAGAGGCAGAAGCCAACGCAATCGGCACGGAATACGTTCGCGTCGATGTGCTGCCATCCACGGATGCCGCGAAGGTGCGTGATCTACTTAGACGCTATGTTGAACTGCGCGTACTTTTCTATACCGCGCAGAATGGGCGACAGCTTCAGCAGATCAACGCCGATACCGCCAAACTGCAGAACCAGTTGTGGTCCGCCGTGGAGGTTGACGCGCCGGCTCAGCCAACACCTTTGACTGCCCTCGCCTTGGCGGGAATGAACGACGTATTGAATTCGCAGGGTTATACCCAAGCTGCATGGTGGAATCGCATCCCACTCGAGGCCTGGGTTCTGCTGGTATTGATATCCGTAGGTTGCAACATGTTAATCGGCTATGGCGCACACCGAAGGAGCCCGTTGTTTATAGTTCTGCCGCTGGCTGTGTCCGTCTCGTTCTTTCTCATCGCCGATATCGATAGCCCCCGCGGGGGGATCATCCGAGTACAGCCGCAAAACCTGATAAGCCTCGCTCAGAGCCTGACTCCACAGTAGCCGACCGTCGTTGCACTGGCATTTTTGACAGTCGTCCCGGCTTCCCCCGCCCATTAACCTGAACCAGGAAATTTGATTGCTGTACGTGTCTTCGGAGCCCAGTGGTTTTCGACGATCTAAGAACCGCGGCTGACATCACGCAACAAAAAATGGAGTGGAGCTATGAGCAGGCGACTGACGAGGGGATCATTAATTCTGTTCGGCTTTCTGGCCGTGTCATGCCTGGCGTCGCCTCAGACTGTGCAGAACGGGAAGCTCACGATAAGCGGTCAGCCCGGGGATGCGGCAGTGACTCAGATCAATGGCAGATCCTACGTCGACATCGAAGCGCTGGCGCGACTCACAAACGGCACGCTTCACTTTAACGGGCCTCAGATTACCTTGACCTTGCCTGGTTCCGCTGCAGTTACGCCGGCAACCACACCCTCCAGCAGCCAACCGGCAAATCCGGGATTCTCGAAAGAGTTTATCAAGGCAGGCATCGAAGAAATGTCTGTGATTAGAGAATGGCGCAGCACGCTTCTCAATGCCGTCCAGAACGGCTACCCAGTAACGGACGCGGTTGTTGCCGGTTTTCAGGGCCAAGCGGCCACGAGCCTTAGATTGGCATCTGTAGCAGCGTCGACAGATTCCGATCAACAAGCCTTCCAATTGCTCAGCAATGAATTCGACAACATGCAAAAGTTGAGCAATAAGATTGTCGCAGCCCGCGAGAACATGAATTACGTTGCTCCAAACGCCCTGAAGAATGATCCCATGTACCAGCAAATCCTGACCTGTGCGCGCTCGCTGGCTTCGATGGCCTCCAGCGGCCAGTTTGAGGATGATGGGTCGTGCCATTGAACCCGGGCCACGAACTCCCGAGAAAAAATTGCGTTAGTGGTACCCCCGGCATTGCCGATAACAAGTACTGCGCGACTAATATCCTTCGCCCGTGTTTTAGCTTGTTGACGGCGAGGCGGATTGCATCACAGAGGAACGTGAGTTTATGAGCCGAGGTAACGGGGCGCGCGAAATTTGTGCTAAAACTGGCAGTCTCCCGATTCAGGAGATCACTACAAAGTAAGGCAGTACTGCGACTTTCGGGCCATTGACGCTGTAGGCAAATCAGATGATGATCGACTGATGCCGGTTGCAATCTGTGCGGTTCCACCAAATGAAAGGCTGGTACCTTCGTGTCATCCGTCCGCGTATTAGTAGTGGATGACTATGAACCATTCCGTCGGTCCGTACGTTCAACTCTGGGGAAAAGACCGGAGTTGCAGATCGTTCGGGAGGCGTCAGACGGGCTAGAGGCGGTTCGTGCGTTCGAGGAACTGCGACCCGATCTGATTATTCTCGACATCGGACTGCCAACGTTGAATGGAATCGAAGCGGCTCGGCGAATCCGAACGCTCTCTGCTGAATCCAAAATTCTGTTCGTAAGTCAGGAATCCTCATGGGATGTAGTGCAGGAGGCCCTCAGGTCGGGTGGACTGGGTTACGTCGTTAAAGCACACGCCGGAAGCGAACTTTTAGCCGCTGTAGATGCGCTTTGTCAGGGCAGACAGTACATCGGTAGCGGAATCTCAGATCCCAATCGCACTGCCGTCACTCAGGCGCAAAATTCCCATCGATTGTTCGACTAGGAGCTTATTCCGTTGCCTTCGCGGAGAAACGGCGTGGGCATCCACGCAGTTCAATTCTGTGCTGACCATGACTCTCTCTTGGTTGGATTCGCTCGTTTCATCGAAGCCGCGCTGAAGATAGGGAATGCAGTCGTCGTGGGGGACGAAATAACCAAGACCAGTAACATCGATGTTCTCTGCGGTTATGTGTTGAGCAACTTTCAGTACGAAGAGGAAAGCCATGTCTATGAAAGAATCTGTGCCGAACATTCGGCTGTTTACTCCAGGTGAACGGGACGAATATTTCGGGGATCTTAGCCGGCCGCACGCATGGAATCGCTTCCCGAAGTGAGAGGAATATGAGCGTGGATCGCGGTACCACGCTGGGGCAGCGATTCGATTGAAAGCGTCCCGTTCAGCACTTTCAGCCGCTCCTCCATGCTGACGAGGCCTAGCCCTCTGCCCCTTTTTGCTGTTTCGAGGTCAAAGCCTGCGCCAGAGTCTCTAACCGTAAGATGAACCGCATCCGAAGTTTCCCACAGTCGTACTTCGAAGTGCCGAACCCCGCTGTGTTTTGCTGAATTGTGGAGAGCTTCTTGCAGAATTCGAAACAAGCAAAGCGAAACATCCGGCGGCAATAGGATGGGCAGATCGTCGGTTTGGAAATCAACGTCCACTTTTTGCTGCTCACTGAATTCCTGGCAGAAGCTTCTCAAGGCTGCCGCGATGCCCAGGTATTCCAATTTTGCGGAATGCAACTCGTGCGACAAAGATTGAATATCGGCTGCTATGTTGGAGGTCTGATTCCCTAGTTCGTCAATACGGCTACGAACATGGGCCGGCAGATCGAGAGAGCTCTGCTGGAGTTCTGCAATCTCGATGGTCAACATAGCTAGACGTTGACCGATGTCGTCGTGAAGCTCTCTGGCAATCCGAGTGCGCTCCTGCTCTTGTGCCTGAATCAACTTGCGGCTCACGTTTGCCAGGGCCACTTCCGCCAGCTTGCGCTGCGTAATGTCCGCTTCCATGCCGACGATTCGCAGCATTTTGCCGTGTTCGTCGAAGTATGCGCGACAGGTCCTCTCCACCCAAATCACACTCCCGTCGGGGCCTGCCATTCGATAGCTGAGTTGAAGGTGAGGTTTTTCGGGGCTAAGCGCGGCGACCGCTTTCACCACCAACTGTCGGTCGTCTACGTGTATGTAACGATAAAAATCCTCCGGCCGCCCAACGAAAGTATCGGATGCAATCCCAAACATGGAGTGCAGGTCCCCAAACCAAGAATCACGCCCAGTCTTAAGGTCCCATTCCCATCCCACAGACTTGCCGGCTTCCGCCGCCAAACGAAACCGATCGTTGGCCAGACCAAGGTGCGTAGCCAGTTCGCTTTTGGCAAGATACTCGTTTACGTAGGAAGCACCAGCCAGACAGACGATCGCGATGACTGCGACCAGCAGGTGAAACGTGCGCATGCCGCTCGCCTCATCTCTGCGAAACAGCTCCCAGACAATGGGGATTGAGATCATCACGATCATGAGCATCGCCCACGCCGATGCCTTCGAGCTTGACCCGATGTCCGATTGGGTTGTCTCTACTTCGGTTGCTTCCAGCTGTCGCGCACGTAACGGTATCCACAGAAACCAGCAGGCAGAGCCGATCAGGCCCACACCATAAAGTCTTCCGTTGACGTATCCTCCGGAGTCAATTGCAAAGTTGGCGACCGCAGAACTTAAAGCGTACAAAGTGGACGCGGCTAAAAAATGAAGATAGATCGCCTTCCAGGGAGCCTGCGCGCGAAAACTCGAAACCGCCACAAGCGCGACCAGTACCAGGTTCTCAAGCAGGTAGAGAGAGTCAAATCTCAGCGCATAGCTGGTGCCGTTGGGGAACAAATACTGGTACGGAAAGACAGCGTAAACATAAAGGAAGCTGCAGAAAAACAATAAGAGAAGAGAGTTTAAGATCGCTCGATACAGCTTGCGGCCAGAC
The DNA here is from genome assembly GCA_963722725.1 of uncultured Acidobacteriota bacterium. Classification (GTDB taxonomy): domain Bacteria; phylum Acidobacteriota; class Terriglobia; order Terriglobales; family Acidobacteriaceae; genus JABDBE01. The sequence goes on along the minus strand of CAVROB010000013.1, from coordinate 1,671,539 downwards.
AGGTTCCGATTTGAAAGGGTTGCCACACCCGCCAACAGCGGTACGATGTGCAAAAACAGCAACGGATCAGCCATCGAATCGTCGGGCACATCGATGTGCAGGCGATGTTCGTAGTACAAGAAAATCCATTGGTCTAGCGCCCAGAGACTATAAGCCACCGCGAGGGACATCCAGAACGGCCTGGTTCCCAGCGTGTTCTGGATTGCGTTGCGGATAGCGAAACCGGTCGCCAAAACCAGAAGAAGAAAGTAAATGATCGGGCCAGACGAAAACAGGAAAGAGTCCGGCTTAACGGCGAGCGGGAGGACGGCTCTGACGACTACAATCCCGATCAATAGAGTTGGCCAAGAAAGAAATCCCAGCGCACTGCCGTGATTCGACCAGAGTCGCTCCGTCATAAATCCATTTTTGCAGAATCAATTGGCCCACGAGCACGAGTCGCCGTCCATTCTAATGCAGTTTTCGCACTTTCGGCGTCAGAAATCCGCAAGATCGTCATCAATCATGACAAGCCTTGGAAGATGGACTCGCTTTCACGCTTGACAGTTGTGGTGAGCGACGAACCAGAAATTGATGGTGGGAACCGCAAATAATAGGGTTTGTGTTTCTCACTCTGTCTAAACAGATGATGGCTGTGATGCATCCAATACGACCTGATCATGCCACCAGAGTCGTTCAAAAAAAGTGCGGGCCACATCGAGGTTTCTGGACCGGTCTCCTGACGGCAACGTTTTTTCTACGATATTGCCGATGCTGCAAACTCCATCGATGGCGTCGAAAAGCCGCTTTTCCGTTGGAGTGATTGGCAAGAACAGATCTCTGTAGGTGTGAGTCTGGTTGATGAGAACCGCTGCGGCCCCGCGAGGCAGTCGGTCTTGAACACAAACTGTGTCGGACATTCGAATGGGTACGAAGCGCAGCCAGGCATCGCCGGAAAAACTAAGTTGCTGCGCGTTGTTCGCGTTGTCGCTTCGGTAGACAATTACACTATGGCGGGCCATCGTGCCCCGAAACAGTTCGATGGCGGCGTACTGCTCTGCCAGGGAAAGGTGCGCCAGCTGGGTGGCCTGAGGGATCTTCGCGAGAGCGCCACAGTAAACAGAGTAAGGCGCTTGCCTCACCCAGCGGCCGAATGTCAGTCCCGCGTTCTCGATAAAGTCGAATAATTGCGGAACGGAATAGGCGCGGTCCTGCGGATGAAGTAGTGCATCGGCAAGCGCCGCCTCATGCCGAAAATCTGGAGCCTGGCTCAGCAGGGTTTCAAGTGGATGTCCGGCAGGCAACGCACTCAGCGCGCCCTTGAGATCTCGAATGTCTGCATCGGTTGCACGAATACCGATCCGTCTGCAGAAATCCTGCAGCATATAAATGCCGGCTCGTCCATAAGGCGCGTAGACCATGAGGTGCATGGCTCCGTCCGGTTTAAGCACGTTGCGCAGAGCCTCGAGGCCCGCGGCAGGGTCGGCGAGATGATGGAGGACCCCAGTGCACACGATCTGGTCGAAGCTCATCCCTAAGTCGCTCACTCGCTCAAGGGGAAACCAGTGAACCTCCAGATTTGTCAGGTGGTATTTTTGTTTGAGCTCCTCCGTGCGGAGCACGCTGGTTGCGCTGCAGTCGATGCCGGTGACTTTAGCCGCGGGCCAGCGCAATGCGTGCTTGGCCGCTTGAGATGTTCCGCAGCCGGCGATGAGGACGGATTGGTCTTCCCGATAAGACTGGGTGGGCCAATACAGATGATAGTCCGCGCGGCGTCGCTGTGGGTCTTGCCAAAGCCGCTGATATTTTTCCAGGTTATCGACCGGTGGAGGGTAGGGGTAACGATCGTAAAAGTCCCGGACTTCCTCGGCCACTTTAGGTAACGGCGAAAGCTGCTCTGCTATTTGTTTCATAACAACCGTAATCATGTCGATCTCGCAACCAATTTTTATATCCGGTGAATTCCTCGCCCCGGCTTGTTGGTCAATGCCTGATCCAAAAAGCGGGCCTATGTATCGAGCATGTCCCGTTCGTCGTCAATGACCCAGCGAAGCGCAGAAGGCTTGCTGTTCACCATTCCAACTCGAAATCATTCTTGCGGTACTTACGAAGTGCCGCTCTGCCACCCTATTTGGCTGCCGCAACCCAGACGTTGTCTGCAGCGGCTAACTCTGAATTTGGCGCCTCCGTGGTCAGGTTGACGCGCTGCAAGCCATCTTTCTTTCCCCGCGTGGCTTGGAAAACTACATAGTACTGGTTGTCGAACATCCTCTGCAGGCGGTCCAGGTAGGGCCTGAAGCTAACCAGAGATGAAGTACCGAGAGAAAAGCAGTCGCCACCGGTTTCATCGGCAAGCTTGGTAAGGCCAGAGAGGCCAGTTTGCAGATCCCAGGAACTTCGAGCCGCTCGTCCGACGCTGACTGCGTATAACGTGTAGACAATCACGTTGTAGCGCTGGCTGATTTCACTGGCGGAGTTCACGTCGGGACTCATGGTTGGCATGCTGTGATACACCGATCCATAGTCCGGGCCCAGGAGCGGAGATCCTACTGGGACGCGTCCCGAACGGGGGGTCATGGGCTGACCTATCGGCCGCGCGGGCTGGGCTCCGTGAAGCCGGTCAATGCCGTCAGCAACCATTAGAACTTCACGCCGGACATTCTGCTGAGGCCATCCCTTCACCAAACTGATCAGAGACAGATAGGGGCTGTCCATCGTCGACAATCTCCCGAGAGGCAGGCGAACCGCTTTGGCGGCAAGGTCGTGATCGGCAGTGAAGTTTTGGCTGACTTGGACGGCAGCATTTGACATGTAACCGACGGCAATAACGGTTGTCGAAGGTTGAGCCTTGATGAAATCCCGAATGTCGTTGAGATTGTTTCCAACCCCGGTGTCGAGCGTATCGTCGATCAGGATAAACAACTGGAGCGCGGCATTGTCGCCGTTCGCAGGGATCAGTTGGTTCACTTTCAGAAAATTCTTCCCTTGTTTTACTTTTACGTCGCCCTGCTGCAGCTTGGGAATTTCGTCACCCCGTTGGGCCTCGTTGGTGGCAACCAGGTGGACTTGAACCCCTTGAGCACTCTTGTCTTGTGAGCGCATGGTTGGCGCGGTGAACATCAGGAGACACAAAGTGCTTAACAACCCAAGGACAGACTTATAGTTTTTCATTGACCCTCGCTTCTGTAGTGCAATGGTTTTAGAATTTGCACCGCTTTGCGGACAACAGTATAAGCACCGCGCCAGCACGAAAAAACTGGCAAAACTGCCAGCCCACACGGAAGTCGTCTGAGTTCGTTACCGGGGAAGACTTATTCGCCGCTACAGACCACCGGCTCAGATTCTGCATGTAGATTAGGATGTAAATTAAGCGCCGAATAGCCCGGTTTCTCCCCAACCAGCAGGGTCGGGTAGCAACCTAAAGTGGTGAATCCACGCGACTGGACTCAGTCCGCGCCCTTTTAAGGCATAAGTCGATGGTTCGAGTCCACCCGCGCTCACCAGACAAACCTCGGCTGCGGGTATACTGGCGGTTCCGTTCTTCACACTATTTGGTCTTGCCTGTGCCCGTGGCACTTCATTGCATCGGGGCAATGAACGTTCCGCCCGGCTTGGACTTGAACGAATAGTAATCGCCCTCAGTTAACCCAGCCGTTCGGCGATCCCCACGGAACTTCAGGCTTTCTGGGCCTGGTGGGCGTTCGGTCCTTCATCCGCATCATGACCATGAACTGGTTTTGACGGAGGATGGTGTCGGACTGCGATTCTATGGTTTGCAACTGGGCACGGATCGTCTTCAACGCCGAGGCGTAGGCCTGCCGGGTTGGCTGCTTTTTCGGTTGATGCTGATTCATCACGCCCTCTGTACTTTGGATACGGGAACGAGCGCTGCCGTTGTCCCCGATGGCGAAAGGTGTCACTAATCAGGACTGACCCAAGATTTTGGGCTCTGCCAGAACACGGGAGAGCCCTTTTTCAGAGCGGCTTTACCTGCCGCGAAAACATCGCCCCCTGATTGTCGTTTGCTGCCGTTGCTCGGAGTGTTCGATTCCGTGACCTTCGCAATGTCCTGGGTTGGGTCGCAACAAATCAATCGGGAAGGCTAGCGCTGGTCGGATTTTCGGCCGGGCACAGGCAAACCGCCAACCTCCTCCTGAATCCAAGCAACGCCACCAGACGTCGCGCGCGGAGGGCAGGGATTGAGATCCATCGCCTATGATCGAGAGGCAAAGCCAGGGTTGAGTACGAATCTGATAGCGACGTTCATACGCTGGAGTCCGTTACCGGTGGCGCTGTGGGGCGCGATCATCTATGGGGTATCGAGGATTGTGCACTGATTCTTACCGAGGTCTTCTCAAGCAGCCCCACGCGATCGTCGTCACGGCAACGGGTAAGTTTTGCGGCACGCATCCGTCGGTGCTAGACTGCGCCAATGGCCACCAAGAAGAAGACAAAGACAACGACAACGAAGAACAAGCAGACCAGATCGAAGAAGCTGATAAAGCCAAAGCGTGCTGCCAGCGCTAAGGCCACGGCTAAAAAGCGGCTGGCCGCGAAGAAATCTGCCCCGAAGAAGCCAGCGGCGAGGACCAAGGGTGTCAGGAAAACTAAAGCCGCGGCTAAGAAGACAAGCGGCGTCCAGCCAGCCCGACCGGCCCAGCGACGAGTGCCCAAGCGAAATCCTAAACGGACTGACGCGTCATTCCGACAGCCGGGATTTGACTCGGATTCAGCCGGGCAATCGGGAGATTTGCAGGGATTGTCCAACGTCGAACGCGCGGACTCGGAAAGTGTTGACGAGTTGATCGATGAAGGCAATGCGTTTGAGGCTGGCGTAGTGTCAGGCGTCGAAGAAGCCGACGACGAGGACGGAAGGGAAGTACACACGCACGAAGTGCCCGAGGATGACGTTCCCGGCGAGTATTTGGACGAGGATTGAGATCGTCAAGCGGCGAAGCGACGAAAAGATGCTGCAACAAAGGAAGATCGATACTTTGACCAACTTCCTGTCTTAGAAGAACCGGGCCTTGAATTGCTCGTGCCTCTGGCGTGCTTCGTTCATAAGAGTTTGGAATTCAGGTTCGTTGCGAATATTTTGTAACAAAGGATCGCGCACGAAATAGGGATAGCAAAAGAACCCGCCCCCGATGCTGTGCCGAAGCATGTGTAGCGCAGACTTTTTGTCGCCTAATACAGCATAAGCTTGGGCCACCTTGTAAATGCCTTCCGCATCCGTCACTCCTTGCTCTTCGATCCGGTCTTCCGTGTCATGCAGAAGCTTCAATCCACGCGCGTCTTCGTGCTTAATTGAATAACTAAGCGCCTTTCCCACGTCCGCGGGAAGCAGGGAAGGCTCCATTTCGAAAGCCCGATCAAAATCCTTGGCCGCCTGATCGCGATTGTTCAGGTAGTATTCGACGAAGCCGCGGTAGAAGAGGATATAAATCGAATCATTGCTCGGCAAGCTCTGCATGAACTTTTCATATTCGCCCTGATACAGATACGCGTTGATGGCGGAGCTGTTGATTTTGACTTGGGGATTATTCTGGCGTGCTCGTTCACACTCCGCCACCGACTCCTCCAGCATCCCTCCAAAGCGGTAAGCGTAGCCGAGTTCCCAGTGCGCCTCCGCATAATTGGGACTAATTTGCAAGGCGGAACGCAGCAACGGGACAGCCTCTTCTACTCTTCCGGTATCGGTCAGCAAATTGGCCATGTAGATTCGTGGCTCAACCAGCGACGGATTTAGTGCGATCGCCTTCTCGTACGCAGCCTGCGCTTTGCTGTAATCCTCGCGCCCGCCAAATCTTAATGAAGCATTGGTTGTGTACGCCCGTCCGAGATGCGCCCAGGTGAGCGCGTAGTTTGGGTCGATAGAAGCGGACTTTTCCAGCAGTTGAATCGCCGGGGCAAACTCGTTTAGGGAGTAGAGATCAACTCCCCGCAGGTAGTCTTCATAAGCCAGCGAGTTAACCGGATTGTCAGGCTTCAGATTTGCAGCTTCTGTCGGTGAAAGGTTCAACTCCAGTCCCTTGATAATTTGCTGGGCCACGCGATCTTGTACGGTCAATAGTTTGTCGTACTTCAGATCCATCGTGTCTTGCCAGAGAATCTTGTCCGGCTTCACATCCACCAGTTGGGTGGTAATCCGTAAGTCGTCGCCATCTTTAATAAAGCTGCCTGTGAGCAGCGTGTCGACGTTCAAATCGGCTGCAACCTTCTTGGGGTCGATGATCTGATTGCGATACTTGTCGACCGAAGTAGATGGACGAACCGTAAGTGCGTTGATGTAGCCGAGTTTGGTGATGACGGCGTCAGCGAGTGAAAACCCCAGGAAGTCGGTCTCCGGGTCCTGCTTGAGATTCCGAAAGGGAAGAATCGCCAGGCTTCGCGGTCGAGCGGCTGTAGGAGTTGGGTTCGATTTTCTTACAACAACGTAGCCAATGACCGCAACAGCGACCAGGATCACCGCCAGCGCCAGGAGTTTTCCGCGCGACGAAACAGCATCGGAACCGAGAGCCGTACCATCCGCTTGGGCAAGTGTGCGACCGCCCGAGACTGACTTCTTCGCTTCAAGTTGAAGCGCCTTCAGCGTCCCTTGCACGATCTTTTTAGCGCCACTCGACCGGCTGCTGGGGCGCACCGATCGTTGCAATTGCGCTTGAAACTCCATCTCCTTCTTGAAGTCCTGAAGATCAATGAGCAAATCTTTCACCGTTTGATATCGGGTCTCGCGGTCCTTGCGCAAAGCTTTGCCGATCATTCGCTCAAGTTCATGCGGCACATCCGGGACAAATTCCACTGGCGGCGGGGGCTCAACCTTCAGGATTTCGGCGATGATGTCGCTAGCGGTACCGCCTTCGAATGCCGATCTTCCAGTGACAAGTTCATAGATCACGGCTCCCAGGCTGAAGATATCGCTGCGAGCGTCAACCTCAATCCCGCGGGCCTGCTCCGGCGACATATACTTCGCCGTGCCCAATACCATTCCCGGTTCACTGGTCGACGATCCAACCGTCGTAGCCAAGCGACGAATGGTTCCCCCGACCTTTTTCTCGCTCAGCTTGGCGATTCCGAAATCCAGGACCTTTACAATCCCATCGGATCGCACGATCACATTTTCCGGCTTAATGTCCCGATGAATAATTCCGCTGGCATGCGCCGCAGCCAGAGCGCTGGCAATCTGGATTGCGATTTCAATCGCGGTACCTAACTCGAGTTTCCCCTTCGCCAGTCGCTGGCGAAGGGTCACGCCTTCAATGAACTCGGAAGCAATAAAATGCATCCCGTCGGCCTGTCCGAATTCATGAATAGTAAGAATGTTGGGATGATTAAGCGCAGAAGCCGCGTGCGCCTCGTGCTCAAAACGACGTAACCCGCGTTCATCGCGAGTCAGTTCGGGTGAAAGCATCTTAAGCGCGACTTTCCGTCTGAGGCGCGTGTCCTCGGCAAGGTAGACCTCGCCCATGCCGCCAGCTCCAAGCATGGAAACAATTTCGTAATGTGCCAGGCGTGTGCCCGGAGCAATGCTATCGTGATGATCCTGCTCCATCATGTGATGCGCCGCCTCGAGCACAGGCTTTTCCAGAAAATCCATCGGTTTCTCAGCGGACTCCAGAAGAGTTTCCACTTCCTTCCGCAGCTCCGTGTCCCCGCCGCAGCGCTGGTTAAGGAACTCTGCGCGCGCCTCGGGCTTCAACTCGACAGCCTCATAAAATAAGGCTTCGAGCCGACGCCAGCGGTCGGAACTAGAGGAAGAAGCCATCAGTATTTCCTAGGAGGCGTTTTGTGTAAGTTCGCGGTGCAACCAGGCCTTCGCCATTTTCAGTTCGCGATGCACCGTCGCTGGAGAAATCTTAAGGGCTTCCGCGGTTTCTTCGTAGGTAAGCCCGCCGAAGAAAAGCAGCTCGATGAGCTCGCTTTTTCTTTGATCGTGGACGGCCAGGCGCTGCAGCGCCTCGTCCAACTCCACAATGCCTCCGCTCGTTTGCGGACCAACCAACACAGCGTCATCCAACGAGATTTTCTCCGCACCGCCCCCGCGCTTGTCGCGGTTATGAGCTTTCGCGTGGTCGACCAGGATGCGGCGCAGGAGCCGAGCGGACACTGCGAAGAAATGAACCCGGTCCTGCCAGGCTATGTCGGCATCGACCAGGCGTAAGTAGGCCTCGTTGACCAAGGCTGTGGCCCGCAGAGTGTGGTCTGGCCGTTCGGCGCGCAGACAACGCGACGCCAGCTTGCGAAGCTGCTCATAGACAACCGGCATTAACTCGTCAAGCGCCGCTTTGTTCCCGCCGCCCCATTGTTGCAGGAGCTGTGTCACTAACTGCCGATCTGGAAGCATCTGCTCTGTTCCCATTGATCTGAGTCCGCTGCGCCGTTCAATTTCTCGCGTCCCGGCCCGTGGCGCTGGGCTGACAGTCTACATGGGTCAGAAAGGGAACTCGTTCGAGCGTGCGCTCATCCCGCCCTCCCTTGGCGCGCAGAGGCCGATTGATGCCACGAAATGGTGACGTGCCCATGGAGCTTGTTATCGTTCAAGGCGGGCCCTATTGCGCACCAGAGTATCACAGTTTTCCAACCGAGCAACGTGACAAAACGTTCATCATGTTGATCCTGTCAGCACGAGCTGGCCTCGCCTTCACCATGCTCTCGCCGCCCCATGCTATAGTCCGATCAAACGCATGGGATCCTTAATCTTCTTATTTTTTCCCTGGGGTTTGATTCTCCAGGCAGTAGCAATTGTCCACTTCATTCGCCGCCGCCCCGACGGCTACTGGTTGTGGATCATCATCTTCTTCGGGGGGCTTGGGGCTCTGATCTACATTGCTGTCGAAGTAATTCCCGACGCTGGCCTGATGCGCCAGTCATTCAAAGTATTTCCCCGGCGCAGGAGAATTCACGAACTCGAATCGGCCATTCTGGACAATCCATCGGCCGGAAATTACGAGGAACTGGCTGATCTGTATCTGGAAGAAGGAAAATATGCTCGGGCCCGCCAGTGTTACGACAAAGCGATTTCATCGCGCACCGACTCGCTTGACCCCTTTTATCGCCGAGGGATGGCCGCCACCTTCATGGGCGACTTTACCGCAGCCCTACCCGATCTTGAACGTGTAGTCGCGCAGGACCCAAAGTACGATTTTCAGCGCGCCGCCGCCTTGCTGGCCCACGCCTATGCCAACACCGGCCAACCCGATAAAGCCGAGGCTCTGTTTCGCGAGGTCACGAAAATCTCCACGTCGTCCGAAACTTACTACAACTACGCTTGCTTCCTGGCCGACCAGCAACGCAATGCCGAGGCCCGCGAATGGGCCAAACGCATTTTGGACAAGAAGCCGAACATGCCGGGATATCTGCGGCGCCGTGAGCGTCCCTGGTTCCGTAAGGCATCGGCTCTGCTAAGCCGGGTAACTTAGGCACGATCGTCCTCGCTCGCGTGGGCCGAGCAAAGGCGTCTACCTGCTAGCCCGCGGGCAAAGACGTTCGCGGCAAATTGAAAATAGTCGCAGGTTTGTTAATTCGCAGCCAGATAGTCTTGCAAAGCCCGCTGGGTTTGGAGATCGAGGGCTTCGCCGAATTGAGTGAGATCTTCGAGCAGCACATGCGGATCCATATGTTCAAGATGTTCAAGCGCTAAAGCAAAAACGCAGCGCCGGACCAGGTTGTACTCTTCGACCAACCCCATCGCCGTAAACCCCTGCGCCTGTCGCAGTCGGCCGTGCCGCAAGGCGGCCTTCATGGATGTGGTTGCCATCTGCTTTAGACCCAGGTTCATGACTTTCATGGTTTCGTCAATCACCGGCAGGATGGGAGCCGTTCGTTTCCCGGCAGCCAGCTTGACGCGCTTGAGGTTAGGATCGGCCTCGCTATGCGCCAGCCATTGCCTGCGAATCCGGCCGCGGTTTTGCGTCACCAGCATCTTGAGTCGCTTAGCCCCGCCTGCGGAACGCGAAAGCCGATTCTCGGCGGCGGGTGAGCCCCGCCCCAACTGTTGGTTGATTTCTTCCTGCGCCTGACGCAGAGCGCTTTCGATTTCGCTCGAACGCCGATCCCCCCGCGCAACCCGACTCACATAGGAAGGATCTACATTAAGCTTTCGTGCGATCCTTACATACAGTCCGCGATACAATGTCTCCGGGGATTGTATTTTCGGATTTACGTTTGTGGTAGAATTGTCACGGTACATGACAACCTTTCATGTAGACTGGCGACAGGGTGCCGCCTAACGCTTGTGTTATAACATGGGCGTTAGTTACAGTCTAGCAGGCGCACCATGAGCAACACAAGAGATGCCAAGCTCGAGTGGGCAAAGCGGATCATCGCCCTTCGTCGCCGCCTCCAGATGAGCCAATCTGAACTGGGTCAGCAGATGAATGCTTCCGCGATGGCAGTATCGCGCTGGGAACGCGGCGTGCAGGAGCCCCCGGCCAATATTTACGTTCAACTTGGCAACATCACGGGCGATCCCGAATGTTGGTACTTCTGGGGTCGCGCAGGATTAAGCAGCGACGATCTCATGCGAGTTTTGCCCGCCGCCCGCTCCCGCTTGCGCAAAGATCGTATGTTAAGGCTGGAGGTCGTCCAAGCTGGAGCCCATCGCACGCCCAAGCGATCGGATGACCTGGTAGCGATTCCGTTTCTGCCGGTTGTAGCAGCCACCCACGGAGGGAAGGGCGATCCGGTCGAAAGCCTCAATGAGATTCCTCCCGAGACCATGCTGGCTGCGCCCAGCAAGTGGTGTCCCAACCCGGCCTATACCAGTTGTCTCCGTGTTCATGGCCGTTCCATGATGCCACTCATTCACGACGGCTACATCATCGTGATCGACACTTCGCAGACCAATCGGACCAAGCTTTATGGGCAGATTGTGGTGGCGACTCACAAAGATCACGGCCTTATCGTATCCCGCCTGCAACGCTTTGATCACACCGAGGTTCTGGTCCCGGAAAATCGAGAGTATGAGTCCACTGCGGTATCCATCAATGGCTGGCGGATCGTTGCCAAAATCCTTTGGTGGATTGGGCAAGCCGCTTAGTTTTTTCCCCCCCGCACTCCCTGCACCAAATTGTTTGGCCCACCCTTTTCGTGCGAACCGAATAAGGGTGGGCCATGTCGCTACGGATTTGCCTTTACTTCTTTTCCGGCTGCGCCCGTGGCTGCTGTTTCTGCTGCAAGTGTTGCGCCTGCTGATCGTGTTTTTGCTCCATCTGCTGGGTCTGTTGCTGGTGCCGTTGTTCGGTCTGCTGCTTCTGCGCTTCATTCGCGTTCTGTTGCGCTAGACGCTGATGCTCCTGCTCCTGTTTCTGCGCCAGCTTTTGGTGGTCCTGCTGCTGCTTCGCGTACAGCTTGTCCTGCTGTTGCTGGTATTTCTGATCCGTTTTAGTGTTCCCTGTGTTCGGAGCCGGAGGACGCTCGTGCGGTTGAAGATCCTTGGCGTCGTTCGGCACCGGCGGACGAGGAACATTGTTCGCCGGACGACCAGCCGGCTCGCTACCCCGTTCTCCAGCATTCGGCGGACGAGGAACATTGTTCTCCGGACGGCCAGCCTGCTCGTTGCCACGTTCGCCTGCGGGAGGATGATACGGTGCTCCTGCCTCTCTGGCCGGCACCGCTCCACCGCCCTTGAGTTCTCCTGGTCGGGCCGTGGCTGCGACCGGCGGCCTGCCTTGGTTAACCGAAGCCCGTTGTTGCGGGTCATTGCGAGCTGCTTCTTCATGTTGCGTCTGCGCTGCTACAGGCGGTATATGCTTCTCATGTTCATACGCTTCCTCTTGAGACGTCGGACGCGACGTGATCCCGCCATTACCACCGTTGTAGCTCACGCGATTGACGGTGGTGTTATTGATCACGGTAGTGTTGTAAACATTGTGAATGTTGGTGACGTTCACGTTGTTCACAGAGCGATTATAGAAAAACTGTCCGCCTCGCCATTCACCACCCTGATAGCCATTGCCGAAGTATCCAAATCCGTAGTTGATTCCACCGTAGAATCCAATGTGCGGACCCCAATAGCCGACATGGAAAAGGAATGCAGAGCCGCCCCAACCCCACCATCCCGGAGTCCACAGGAATCCAGGTTGCGGCGCCATCACCCACGTACCTGGCACCCAATAATAACCATCAGGACCGTAGGCCCAGTAGCCGGGTGTCCAGAGATAACCAGGGGACGGACAAGGTGGTTGCTCGTACACCGGCAACGCCGGCGGACCGAAGTTGACAGAGATGCCGATACCGATCTGCGCGCCCGATGTTGCCGGCAGCGCCATCATCACAATTGCGAAAAATATCGAACACAGTACTACTGAAGCACTGCATCGCATTCGTTTCATGGTTCCTCGTACCTGCTAAGTTTTGGCCCCACAGTTTGGGGCAGATTTAAAATCTTCGTGCCACACAACACAAACCCCGACTCGAGCACTATGTTGCGCCGGGACATCCTCTGCCTGTGCAGCATAACGATAACAGCTCCGCACCAACCCGACTAGCTGCGAACGCGCAACCCTAGCGCAGGGTAAGGATTAGGGCACACGCAATCTATACGGTTAGCGCTGTAGGCATTTTACTTAGTTGCTGTACAGGGTGCCCCACGCGGAGCTCGGAAAAAAGACTGTCAGTTCCATTTTGGAAAGATTCGTCGGGGTGGCCGCGGGCGGGACTGCTTCTGGTCCCACCCGCGTTTAGAAGCCTGTCACGCACCAGGCTGCGTCACTTGAACGATGTTGTTGCGTACAGCGTAGAGCACCAAATCGCTCACCGAGTGAAACTGAAGTTTGCGCATGATATTAGAACGGTGCGTTTCCGCGGTTTTCACGCTCAAGCCCAAAGTCACCGCGACTTCCTTGGTGCTGCTGCCCTCCGCCAGCAACTGCACCACTTCACGTTCCCTGGGAGTCAACGGAGTGCGGCCCGGCAAAAAGGATGTCCCACCCCTCAGGTAGCCCTGCAACACCATCGCTGCTACTTTCGGCGTGAAGTATGTCTTGTCGCGCAGCAAGGCGTCCACTGCAGCCACCAGCTCACATCCTGAATCAGATTTCAGAAGATACCCGCGGGCGCCAACATCCAGCACGTCGTGGATGACCTGGTCGGAATCATGCAGGGTGAGGATGAGGACCTTTGTAGCCGGGTTCGTCTTCACAATCTGTCGCGTCGCCTCCAGTCCGTTCAGGCCCGGCATGCTTACATCCATGACGATGACGTCAGGCATTAACTGCTTCGCTTTTTCTACTGCCTCGCGCCCATTACACGCCTCCCCGCACATTCGCCACTCTGGCTGTTGCTGGAGTATGGCGATCAAACCTTTGCGCACCACTTCATGATCGTCAGCTACCAAGATGCGAAATGTTGCCACAGAACACCTCCTAGGAATCTGCCTTTTGACCCCAGGCGGCGCCAGACGGCGCCGACCCATCCTCGTGATTGCCTGCACCTGGACGCAGTCAACCCCAACCTTCCGTGGAAATTTCGCCAGAGAGACTTCGGCAGCGCGACTACAAGTTACTTGCAATTCCTAAAGCATCAGCCTTGCCAAATCGGGAAATCCTGTAGACTCCTGAGCTTAGGGCGGAGCAACCTGCGCGGCTATGTAATTTTTACTAGGCTTCGAAACCACGCCGCGGTTGTGCAACTGGTTTTGCACAACTGCCTGTCGCCGAGATTCATCTCCGTTGCCCACTTGCATTCCCAGTTTTACCCTCGCCTCCGAAATGTTCTGCGAGAAAACACGCTTACGTTCTCCTTGCCTATCGTGTGGCGGTGGAGCGCTGTCAGCTCCCGCCGGCGTTGACATTTAGCTGGTCCGGTTCTATCGTTGCCACCCGGACAGCAATGAATATTGTCAAGGCAACCTCCCGGTTCGAAGAGTGGCTGGGCCGCCACACGACGCTGGTGCAGGCAGATCTACGCCTCAAGCATCAGCGCATGGCGGAAGCGCCCTTTCCTTTTCTTCGCGCAACCTTCTATCGCTGGATGCAGATCTGGCCTGAGATTTGTCCTGATCTGGCCAAAGCTCCCCGGGTTCTCGCCGTGGGCGATCTCCATGTGGAGAATTTTGGCACCTGGCGGGACGTCGAAGGCCGCTTGGTCTGGGGCATCAACGACTTCGATGAAGCCGCCATCCTGCCCTGCACCCTCGATCTGGTCCGGCTCGCCACCAGCGCGATGTTTGCTATTGCCGCCGGCCACCTCACACTGAAGCCCAAGGAGGCCTGCGCATCGATTCTGGAAGGCTACAAGGAATGCCTCGTCCACGGCGGCCAGCCCTTTGTGCTCGAAGAGAACAATACCTGGCTGCGGCAAATCGCAACTGGAGTGTTGCGTGATCCAGTTCACTTCTGGCGCAAAATGGACGGCCTGCCAAAGGTACGTGGCGAAGTCGCCGTGAGTGCGCGGGAAGCTCTTGAGCACTTGATGCCGGAGAACTCTCTTAACTACAGAACCGTTCGCCGGGTTGCTGGCCTGGGAAGTCTGGGGCACGTTCGCGTCGTCGCAATCGCGCTCTGCCGTGGTGCCAAAATCGCTCGCGAAGCCAAGGCCCTCGTACCCTCCTCGGTTTACTGGGCCAGTGGAGATGAGGGTCCCTCCGAGATCATGTACCAGGCCATCATCACTCGTGCGGTTCGCGACCCCGACCCCTTTGTGCAACTGCGAGGTCGCTGGATTGTCCGACGCCTGTCACCGCATTGTTCCCGCATCGAACTAACCGTTCTGCCCACCGACCGCGACGAACTTCGCCTTCTTTCTGCCATGGGATGGGAAACCGGCAACATTCACCTCGGCAGCGTCGACGCCTCCAAATATATCCGTCGTCACCTCAGCCGCCTCAAGCCAAGCTGGCTCTACACAGCCGCAAAGAGCATGGAAGAGGCGGTTGCCGCCGACTGGCGCACCTGGAAAAAATCTGCGGGCTCCTGAAGCATTTCGTTTCAGCTCTCAGATCTGTCGAGGGAACCCATAGCAAATCGCGTCTGCCGATTCCAGCCGCGCCGCGGTTCCTGCGGTCTCACGTCTCAGCGCATTCAGCAGTTCGTCCAGGATCACCTGCAGCGACTCTGGATCTTCTCGGAACGCACGCCGCACGCTTTCCCGGTCAACCGCCAATTCGCCAATCAGCCGCGCACCTTTAATATTGGGCTCTTCCACTATGGGCAGAATCCAGCCCAGCCGTTGTCTGCGGCGATCCGCTTTCTTATGTCCAACCGTGGCAAACGGATAGTCCAAACTTCCCGTTGTCATCCAGTGCACCACCAGTTCCTCCACGTGTCCACCGCTGCAGGCCGCATAAATACCCCGTCGACTGGACAGTTCGTCCTGCCACTCAAGAACCTTCAACTTGTCTTCCCAGTGGCTCTCCGCCACCAGAAACCATACCTGCCCCGCTGATCTTTCCTCGCCGCAGATCGTGCACTCCTGCATCTTTGGGTTGTCCATATCGTCCTTCTTATGCGGACTGTTCTGTCCGGCTCATTCCGTTCTCGGATGCCTCTTGCCCCTGCTGAGCTTCTATAGGCTTCTTCTTGGCCATGGCAGACCGCGGAACTGTAACCACTCCTCGGCCCTTTTCGTACGACAGAGTCAACGCGAACGCACACTGGTCGCAGAGCCAGTAGTATTCAATGCGACTCGCCGACAGGCCACGGTGCGCGCGTCGCGGTGTAGACTCTTCAAGAGGTTCCTTTTCCACCAGGAATAGTTTCCCCTGCCTCAGCTTGCGGAACGGGACGAGACAGGTTGGATTTGCGCATTTGTGCAGCACTAGTGACGCCTCCGAAATGCCGATCTGATTCAAGGGCGAGCATTGCGGATGCACGCCAAGGTCCGAAGTGCGATCGCCTGCATGCTACTCAAACCACTTTGATTGCATCAGTCTGCACCGCCCCCCTTTCGCCTTCCGGAAACCAACATGCCCACCTGCTGTCCCGGTGACGAAATCTCGTCATCCCTCGTGCCCCGCGCAATATTCTTCCTCTCGACGAATTCCCCCGCAATCCCTATGATGGAACTCATCCCACTAGCTCGAGGTAACGATATGGCCGAACCAACTTATGAAGAATTGAAAGCCCGTTTAGCCGAATTGGAGAAGCAAGGCCCGCGCCGCACCGGCAGCCTGGAATTTCGCGTGAGCGAAAAAGGTGGAGTCAGCGTGTATGGCCTCGGCCGCTTTCCAGTCACACTGTATTACGAACAATGGACGCGCCTGCTGGACGCCGCCGAAAAGCTTCGCGAATTCCTTGAAGAAAACAAATCGAAACTCAAGCTCAAAGACCAATAGCTTCGACCGCGAGCAGTATCTCTATCTCACCACTCGAGGCCGGAGCAGTGGTCTGCCCCGCGAAATCGAAATCTGGTTCACCCATCGCGACAAGCGTTTCTACCTGATCGCCGAATACCCAACCTCGCAGTGGATCCAGAATTTACAAGCGCATCCGCAGGCGCAGGTACGCGTTGCCGGCGAAAACTTCGCGACCCAAGCCCGCATCGTCTCTCCCGAAACCGAGTCCGAGTTGCACCGCACCATCGCTGAGCTCTCCCGCCAAAAATATGGCTGGGGAGAAGGTACGATAGTAGAGTTAACCAGAGCTGAGAACCGAGAACCAGGAACCAGGAACTGATTTAAGACCGATACTGATTTAAGACTGATACTGATTTAAGACTGACACTGATTTAAGACACAAGAAGAATGGCATCCTCCGAAGACATTCTCACCCTTCCACCACCCCCAGCCGATGCCCGTCTGTCCTACGGCACAGATCCCAATCAGTTCGCAGACCTGCGCCTCCCCAAAACCAAAGGCCCGTTCCCGGTAGTAATGGTCATCCACGGAGGCTTCTGGCGCGCGAAATACGACCTCGTCCACACCGGACATCTTTGCGCCGCGCTGACCGCCAAGGGCATCGCCACCTGGAACATAGAATATCGCCGCGTTGGAAACCCCGGCGGAGGCTGGCCCGGCACTTTTGAAGACATCCGCAACGCCTACCGATATCTCCCGCAAATTGCCAAGCGCTACGACTTCGACGCCACAAAAATTCTCGTGATGGGTCACTCCGCTGGCGGACAACTCGCGCTCTGCCTCGCAGCTCACGAGAACTCGGTAAAACGGGTGGTCTCCCTGGCGGGAGTATTGGATTTGCAGAAGGCGTGGGAACAGCATCTTAGCAACGACGCGGTTGTGGCTTTTCTTGGAGGCAAACCCGGCGAAGTAACAGAGCACTACCGCGAAGCGGATCCCATGCAGTTAGCCATCGATCGCGCCACGGCGCAATGGCTGATCCACGGAGCCGGAGACGACACCGTCCCCTCTTATTTCAGCCGCCAGTACGCCGAGCTAAAGAAAACCCGCGGAGAAGATGTCCATTACACCGAAATCTCGACTGCCAGCCATTTCGACCTGATCGATCCCCGCTCAAGCGCCTGGCCCACCGTAGAAAACACCGTCCGCCGTCTGCTCGCTTAACATAAAAATGGAGAGACGGGCGTCCCCGCTCGTCAAAACGCTTGGTTCGTATCCGTGAGAATCCGCGTAAATCCGTGGCCGCGTTTCAAGCGCAGTTCCGCAACACCAAAGCCGAGTTCTTCGATCCAAACGCAATGCAATTGCACACCGCATGTTCGACCGATTTTTTCCGCCCAACTTCCGGCACGTAATCCAGATCGCACTCCGGATCAGGTGTTTCTAGATTTATCGTCGGTGGAATTTGCCCACTCTGCATCGCCACAATCGCAGCCGCCACTCCCGCCGCACCGCAAGCGCCCTGCGGATGCCCAATCTGCGATTTCAACGCCGACATCGGAACCGACCGCGCCCGTTCTCCCAGCACCAACTTCAAAGCCCGCGTTTCGATGCGGTCGTTCAACTGCGTCGAAGTGCCATGCAGGTTCACGTAGTCCACATCCTGCGCAACAATCCCTGCCTCCTTCATCGCCAAGCCAATCGCTCGAGCCGGCTCTTCACCACACTCCTGCAACCGCACCCGATGAAACGCCTCGCACGTGGACCCATACCCGCAGACTTCCGCCAGCATCTTCGCCCCACGCGCCCGCGCGTGTTCGTATTCCTCGAGCACGAACATCCATGCTCCCTCGGCCAAAACGAAGCCGTCGCGGTCCACCGAGAACGGTCGCGATCCCCGCTCCGGCGCATGATTCCACGAGTCGGTCAAAATCTTCATCAGGATGAATCCTTTAATAATGCCCAGCGCAATAGGAGCATCCGCACCCCCGCTCAACACCATGTCCAGCCGCCCCGATTGAATCTGCCGCATCGAATATCCGAACGCGTCGGTCGACGAAGTACACCCGGTCGTGATCACATGGCTAGCCCCGCGCAATCCAAAACGCACATTCAGTTCGCTCGAGAGCGAGCCCATCACCCCGGTTGGAACGCAGAACAAACTCATCTGCTTGTACTGCTGATGAAAAAACAAACGATATTGTTCCTCGGTAAACTCCTGCGATCCTCCGCCCGAACCGATGATTACGCCAAAGCGCTGTTTCTCCTCAAGGGGAAGGGAAGCGTGATCGAGTCCCGCCGAGCCCAAAGCCTCGGTAGCCGCCGCCAAAGCCAGTGGCAGCACGCGGGATACATGCTTTCGCTCGCGCTTTTCGACCCAAGCCAATTCATCGAAATCCGGAACCTCCCCGGCAATCTGCACCGGAATTTCCGCCGAATCAAACCGCGAAATCCGCCGCACTCCGCTCCGACCCTGCAGCGTGCCCTCAGAAAAAGCAGCATTCCCCACGCCATTCGGACTCACCACACCCATCCCGGTAATCACCACTCGTCGTCCCATATCTTTGCCTCCATTACCTCATCCGTCGCAAATCTACTTCGGGAAGGCCCGGCTTCAGGGCCTGCGGAAAAACTCTCGATTCGTATCAGGGTATGCCTTTAGGCATACCGCAACTCGATGAAAAATGGGCCCGGCTTCAGCCGCTGGGGCTCGACGATGCAACTGGAAATGACATTTTCCCGCAACCCCTTCAGCCGTGCCGCTCAAGCATAGAAAATCAGGCTTCAGCCCCTGAGGCCAAGATTCTCCCACACACCAATGTTTCTACTTCTAAGGGTATACGAAGAGAAGAGTTCCGGCTGTGCTTTATAATCGCGTTTCCTGACCGGAGGGCTTTTGGCCTACGAAGACTTACGTGATTGGATCGCCGCGCTCGATCGTGCTGGCGAACTCAAGAGAATCCGTACCGAAGTCGATCCCATTCTCGAGATCGCCGAGATCACCGACCGCGTCAGCAAGATGCCTGGCAAGAATAGCGGAGGCCGGGCGTCCTCGCCCGGCGGCCCCGCATTGCTCTTTCAAAACATCAAAGGCCATCCCGGCGCCCAGGTCCTGATCAATCAATTCGGATCCGCGCGCCGCATGAATCTCGCGCTCGAAGTCGACAAACTCGACGAAGTCGCCGACCGCATCCGCCAATTCATCGACGTAAAATCCCCGCAAGGCTTCCTCGACAAAGTAAAGATGCTACCCATGCTCGCCGAGATGGGGAAGTTCTTTCCGAAAACAGTTTCCAGCGGACCCTGCAAAGAAGTCATTCGCCGTGACAACTTCTCGCTCGATGAATTCCCTATTCTCCAGTGCTGGCCCAAAGACGCAGGCCGCTTCATCACCCTCCCGTGCGTGGTCACGCGCGACCCCAAGACCGGCAAGCGCAACGTAGGAATGTATCGCATGCAAGTCTACGACCAGCACACCACAGGGATGCACTGGCAAAGACAAAAAGTAGGAGCCGAACACTATCGCGAGCAGATGCGAGCCGCCGCCACAAAAGAAAATGTAGACGCGAGCGTGCGTGCAGCGGTCGATGTAATGGCGCGCTCTTCAGGCGGTTCGGTGCTAGCCGACGGCTATCGTCCCGCCGGCAAAATGGAAGTCGCCGTAGCCATCGGCACCGATCCCGCAATCACATTTTCCGCCATCGTCCCCGCCCCGCCCGACGTCGAGGAATATCTCATCGCCGGATTCCTCCGCCAGAAACCAGTCGAACTAGTAAAATGCGAAACGGTCGATCTAGAAGTTCCCGCGACCGCAGAAATTATCCTGGAAGGCCACGTAAACCTCGACGAACTAAAGCCCGAAGGCCCCTTCGGAGATCACACCGGCTTCTACTCGTTGGAGGATCTCTACCCCGTTTTCCACTTAACTTGCATCACACATCGCAAGAATCCGATCTACTCCACGACGATTGTCGGCAAGCCTCCGATGGAAGACGGTTGGATGGGCAAAGCCGTCGAGCGTATTTTTCTCCCTCTCATGAAACTCACCATCCCGGAGATTGTCGACATCAATCTTCCCGTCGAAGGCGTGTTTCATAACCTGATGATCGTTTCCATCAAGAAGTCGTATCCAGGTCAAGCCCGCAAAGTGATGAATGCGGTCTGGTCGCTCGGGCAAGCCATGTTCACCAAGTGCATCCTCGTGGTCGATGAAGACGTCAACGTGCAGGACATCGCCGAGGTCACGCTCAAGGTCCTCAACCACATCGACCCCGAGCGCGACATTCAGTTCATGCTCGGTCCAGTCGACTCGCTCGATCACGCCTCTCGCCTGCCCAACTACGGCTCGAAGATGGGCATCGACGCGACTCGCAAATGGTCGAGCGAAGGCTTCACCCGCCCCTGGCCCGACGAAATCCTCATGGACGAAAAAACCAAAGCGTTGGTCGACAAAAAATGGAAAGACCTGGGGATTGAGTGAAACCCTGGTTGACCCATCCCAAGTCCGGGACTAGACTCGACGCCGGAGGTTCTCCTATGCGATGTTTGCTCAAGGTGTTGATCCCGGTCGGAACCGGGAACGCCGCGATCAGCGACGGCAGTTTGCCCAAGACGATCGACTCAATTTTGACTGACCTGAAGCCCGAGGCGGCTTATTTTATGGACGACCACGGCCAGCGAAGCGGGTTCATCTTCTTCGACCTGAAGGATCCCTCGCAAATTCCCGCCGTCGCCGAGCCCTGGTTTCTGGCTTTCGATGCGCATGTCGAGATTCATCCCGCCATGAACCTTGACGATCTGAAGAAAGCTGGCCCCGGTATCGAGAACGCGGTCAAGAAGTATCGCCGGACCCAGCACGCGACCGCGGCCTAGATTTGGTTTCTCCCCATCGCAGAAGGCCCTCGCAAGAGGGCTTTTTCGCAGGTGCATTTCGCCGAGTAGAAAGGCGATGGTTCGGGTTTAGACAAACCTGGGTTTAGACAAACCTGGGTTTTGACAAACGAAGACAAGATCGTATATCGCAATAGGAGCCTATGCGCATTCCGCATCGATTACCCGCGCTCATCACTCTGCTGATTGTCTGCACTACCATCGCCCTCGCCCAGCAGAAAACTTCGGACGCCGAGCGCCAACTCTTCAACTCCGTGAACCAGGAACGCAAGGCCCACGGATTATCTCCGTTGAAGTACGACGAAGCTCTCGCCACCGCCGCCCGCGCCCACGCCCAGCGCATGGCCGAGCAGGGAACCATCTCGCATCAACTTCCCGGCGAGCCCAATCTCCTCACCCGAGCCCGAGCCGCCGGAGCCCACTTCTCCTGGCTTTCCGAGAACGTCGACGAGGGACCGAACGCCGCCGCCATTCATCAAAGCTTCATGAAGTCTCCGCAACACCGTGCCAACATCCTCGACACCGACATGGACTCCGCCGGCATCGGCGTAGCCGAACGCAACGGCCAACTCTACGCAGTAGAAGATTTCTCCAAGGCGAAATAGCTGACGGCCCCGACAGACTCAGCCTGCAAATCTAAATCACATATGAAAGTGGGGTGCCCCATTCTTCCGCGTTCTGTGCGGAAGGGTGGGAGACGAAAAAGCTCGGAGAATAGATGAGCAACCCCCGCCGTTGTTATTCTCTTCCGTCCCGCTTTCTACCCTGTCATCTTGAGCACAGTGAATGGACTCGCTTGCGAGTCCATTCACGGAGTCGAAAGACCTTGTGTTTGCCTGCGCAACCGAGTTACTGGTGCCCCAGGTCTCGCGCCTTTCGAGACCTGGGATCTGTCGAACTCCGCCAACGCCCGTGA
Source organism: uncultured Acidobacteriota bacterium (assembly GCA_963722725.1). Lineage (GTDB taxonomy): Bacteria > Acidobacteriota > Terriglobia > Terriglobales > Acidobacteriaceae > JABDBE01. Next base: position 1,649,520 of record CAVROB010000013.1, on the reverse strand, counting down.
TGCCGAGAATGTCGACGAGGGACGGAACGCCTCCGCCATTCATCAAAGCTTCATGAAGTCTCCGCAACACCGCGCCAACATCCTCGACACCGACATGGACTCCGCCGGCATCGGCGTAGCCGACCGCAACGGCCAACTCTACGCAGTAGAAGATTTCTCCAAGGCGAAGTAGAGGCCAACCTCTATCGTGAAGCGAATCGTCGAGACAGCCATGCTGGTATCGGCTTGGGCAGGAAAGCCAGTCGAATGAGTTCCCCTGTGACCTGCGTTTCAGGCCACGCCGGATGCTCTCGCCGAATCCGCTCCTTGGCCAATTCGCGCGCAAACAGGCTCATTTCGAGCGCAATCAGCATGCGTTTTTCCCCGGTCAGCGCCCGCTGAATTTCGAGCTGGACGCTTTGCACTGCAGGGCTTGTGTCCGTGATGAGCATGGCCAAATGCTACCACGCGGCTCTCCATCTAAGGAGTTCTTGCCGGCTCCCGACGTGCTGCCGACACTTCTCCTGGATTTCCGAAAAACGTCGACGAGGGACCGAACGCCTCCGCCATTCATCAAAGCTTCATGAAGTCTCCGCAACACCGCACCAACATTCTCGACACCGACATGGACTCCGCCGGCATCGGCATAGCCGACCGCAACGGCCAACTCTACGCAGTAGAAGATTTCTCCAAAGCGAAGTAGCTGACGGCACGGCAAGCTCAGCTCGCAAAATCTAAATCACATATCAAAGCAGGGTGCCCCACCCTTCCGCGCACTTTGCGGAGGGTGGGACGCGAGAATGATAGGTGAAATAGACGACGACTCCCCGGCTGCATTATTCTCTTCCGTCCGCTCCTTACCCTGGACCCCGACATGGACTCCGCCGGCATCGGCGTAGCCGACCGCAACGGCCAACTGTACGCAGTAGAAGATTTTTGCAAAGCGAAATAGGCGCAGCCTCATCGACAACAGCCCCGGCTTGCAAATCTAAACGACATATAAAAAACGGTGCCCTACTCCCTCTGCGGAAGGCCGGAGACGAGATAGTTAGGACGGCAAATATGTGCGGTAGGACGGTTAGTTGGGCGGAGCGGGCTTCGCTGGAGCTGCTGAAGGAGCCTTTCCTGCTGGCGTCCCCACGTCCGACAGGCTCTGGATTTGTCGGAGTGTCGGGAACTAGGCTATGCAGTTCATGATAGCGGGCGACGACGTGGAGCGGTTCCTGCCGCAGCACTGTCAACCATTTCACTTCTGTGCGTGGTAGATACAGGATCGTCTTACCTGGGTCGGAGGCGTCGCTTTGTGCTCCGACGTTGAGGATCAGCAGGAACGCGTATAGTTTGTCGTCGGATCCAATGAGCACCGGCACTGCATGCTTCCCGCAGAGTTGCTCCATATTGGAGAAGGCCACAACCGGATATGGTCTAAAGGTAGAGCCGACCCCCATAATAAACGCGAACCCAACTACTAGCACGAGGAGTTGCAGCACCACCCACGCGCCATAGACAGCCCTGGCTACCGGGCTGGAGAAAAACCTGGTGAGTGCCCACCAACTGAGGAACACGAATGTTGTAGCTGCAGCAGCCAGCAACAGATGATAAGAATCAAACCACAACCGATCTTGGTCGAGGCTCATTCTGAGCCATGCGGGTCCAATGTCCTTTGATGGCTTGAGAATCATGGCGTCGGCGCTGTTTATCAGGTCAATTCACTAGCGACAGCGTGAGAACCAATAGTACGAATGCAGCGAGTATGACTCCCCAACCCCATGCGGCATGCTTTGGGAGCGCGCCTATGCGTGTTTGGAGTCGATCTGGCAGGCGACGGATCGTTCTCCTGCCAGTTCGCGGATACCCGCTGCGACGATAACGACGAGTCCAATGTCCCGCGCCAGCATTGCCAGTATACAAGCCCCGTTGATCACATACCCCTGGCTGGCGGCTGGCCTGTCAAGTAGGGAGACGCCAAGTGCAGCTATTTCGCCGTGCTGGGCGACATCGCCGACGAAATAACATATCGCGGCTAGGAAGGCGCCTGCCGCCGGCCAAGCGAGCACCTTCCAGTCCTGGAGCCATCTTAGCCAGCGAGCTGCCCCTTGGTTGTGTGCTTCGGTGCCGACTGTTTGTGGAACGGGTGTGCTGCTCATCGAGCTTTTTCCAGACCGACGCTCCTTTGGGCATCTGCCTCAGCGCCAATATTACCCGATTGCTCAGGAATCAAGCGCAGCTGTCGCGAAAATCGAAGCGGCCCCAACGGCAGCGGGCAGGAGTGTCCGCCCTATACCAATCTGGCTGCCCTGCGGATGGGGTCGATACCCAGGTCTTGAAAATGTCCAGAAGTGTGACACCTAACCGGGCGGTGCCGTCCGCTGGGGGATGGAGTATCCTTAAGGCAGATGCCAGCCCAAGTCGACATTATCGTTAGTAGTCCCGACTCGACCGAAGTCAAGCTGGTGGTTGAAGCCAAGCTCCAGACTCCCAATCTGCAAGAAACCGAGAGTCAGCTAAGAAACTTCATGCTGCAGGTGCGATGCCCTTTAGGGCTGCTGGTTTCGCCGCAACGGCTTTGGGTTTACCTCGACCGTTTCACCTCATATTCGGAGGATTCGATCGAGCGCTTGGGCGAGTTCGATATCGCAGGGCTGATCAAGTTCCAACTGCCTGCGACCGGTGGCGGCGTAGCCTTTGAGAATGCAGTGCAGGCTTGGCTTGAAGGTCTCTCTGATGACACGACCCGAGACCGGGTGAAGGATCCCAAGCTTCAGGAAGTCATCAATCATTACATTCTTCCAGCCGTTGAAACTGGCGTTGTACGAGCCGCGGGCCCTCGGTAATACCCGGTGGGCGCAGATGAGACATGTCTTTGTTGAAACGAACTGGGTGGTCGACTACTGTGCGCCCGCACACCAGCGCGCTTTAGCGGCAGTCAAGCTCCTCGAAGAAGCGAACTCGGGAAAGATCCAACTCCATCTGCCTGCGCCGTGCCTTGCCGAAGCGCGGTCCGCGATCAGGATCAAGTTTCAGCCGAAAGAGGCTAACCGACTTCGTGAATATCTCAAATGGGCCAAAGCGAACGGCCACGTCGATGCCGACACGGAAGAAGCCATGCGCGGCGTACTCGACCAGTTCGAAGGCCTGGTTAAACGAGACCTGGACAACCTTGAGGCGAGAATCGAAGGACTAAAGGCAGAAAAGGGATTGATATTTTCCCGTTGAGCACGGACATGCTAGAGCGATCAATCTCGCTGACGACGGAAAAAATGGAACTAAAACCGTATGACAATTCCATTCTGGCCGCCATTCTAGTTCGCGCACATGAACTGGCAGGAGATGGCGAAAAAGATCTCGCACTCTGCGAACTGGATGGAGACCTTCAGCCGTGGGACAAGAACGGCAACTTCAAGCCGGCGCTTACGCGCTTGTATGACGAAGCGCGGGTTTGGGTTTATGGCGACTTCACAATGACCACTCCTGAGCCCCCCGACAATTTGGTGACGGAGAAGTCGCGGTGAAACTTGTGGCTAGCGCGGGCTCTTGGCGCGACCCATTCTATTCTTCGCCTTCAGCAGCCACCACGCTTCCCGGTACTGCTCATACTGATACATTTCCCTCCGCCTCCCATTGGGATGGAAATAGAGGCAATAGCGCTTGCCGAGAGCCCGAATAGGGATGATGTACCAGACGTCCTCGGGAACCAGATAGACCACAAGCACATCGATCTCATCTGCGGTGTACATTTCCTCACCGCGATTTCTGTTGCCGCAAGCCCGTACGCCGTAGCCCCGGTAGCTGGCTTTGTACACGGACTTCACCTGCACTCGCCACACCCGGCGTCCTGAAGTTACGATGAAGTCGAAGCGTTCGCTGTCCCCATAAGGCTTCGAAACTCCGAAGCCCATGCTCACAGCCTTGTATGCGAATGCCAACTCGGAGAGTTCACCCTTGCGTTTCGTATGACCGCGATATCCGAGAAGATTTTCACCCTTGCGCAACGCCGCGCCTCGATGGAGCCGGACTGCAGATCGCTTTTTCATAGCACAAATAAGAAAGGCGCAGGGGTTAGAACTGGCTCCATAAATGGGAAGGGCACGGCCTTCAAGGCTGCGGAAAAACTCCAAAATCGGCGACTGGAGCCTTGAAGGGGCACGGCTTCAGCCGCGCCTTACAGCGCTTTTAAAGACTTTCGGCACGGCTGGGAAGCCGTGCCCCTTCAAAACTCCAACCCGCGCGAGTTTTTCCGCAACGGCTTCAGCCGTGCCGATCAAAGCCGCAAGAATGGCCAGCATTCTCGCGTCAATATTTATGAAGACAACTCGAGGCCGCGCCTGATCTTTTCTCCTTAAGATTTAAATTGGTTTCAGGTTTCTGGGTGCCAGTGGAGGGTTCCAAACCCGCGAACCCCTCTGCGCACATTCCGCACAAATAGAAAAGGCGCGGGGATGAGACCCGCGCCTGATTTCTGCTCTATTTCCAGACTAGCAGGTTGCGAAGGTAAAAGTGCCATGGTTTTCAGATTTATTTTCCCCATGGAATGAGTCGATTACGCGAAAAAGATGGTCCGAGGGGGCTTGACAAGATTTTGCGCAGGTTGATTGTCATCCTGAACCAGCGTTCTTTGCGCAGTGAAGGATCTGGGCGAGCCGCGCGATGTGTCGCGTTCTTTGCGACACAATAGTCGCGCGTTTGGCTCGCTTCCCTATCAAGCTGCACAACTGCCGGCGAAAGCCGATTTCAGCAAAAACTCGGGATAGGGCAACGCTTAGGAAGGTTTGGTGAATGTTCCGCGGGCCAACATGCTTGGAGCTGGTGCGGATTTGGCAGGCATGGGCTGCGGAGAAGTCACTGAGTTTTCGCTGGTGGCAGAAGACTCGTCGAATCCAAGATCGATGCGTTCGCGGACTTCTTGAATGCGGGAGGTGACGATCGGGGTGCGATATTCGGGATGGCAGAATTCCAGATGCATGCCGCGGCCGATGTAGCGCAGCTTGAGCATGGAGCCTCCCCAGGTCGAGCCGGCAATTGCGACCAGCACCGGCTCCGGGCAGAATTCCGGATGGCCGGAAATCAGCGCCTGGCTTTCGCCGAGGAACACCGCGGTATAGCGATGATGCTGCGTCTGGATCTCGAGCACAGTCGACGGCGGCAGGTCGCCCAGTGAAACGCCGCCTTCGATTTCCGAGCGGACAATGTTGCCATTCACTTCGTCGCTGAGATTGGGATGCGGCATGAACATGGTCAAGTCCATCTGGCCAGATCAAACTGTTCGAAAGATCATATCAGAGGAAGGGCTGCCGTCGAAGGTTACTTGTGGGGAGGGCCAGACGGGCGTGCGTTCTATGCGAGGGAACCGAGGATTCGGCGCCGGCCAGCGAAAAAACAAGCCAGACTTTATCGGTCTGGCTCTGCGCCGAAACAGGCTGCCAGCTATTGGCCGATGGAACTGGCCACAGAAGAGAATACGTTATTTGAACTTCCACCAATTAATCGGATCGTGCCCACAACGAGTACCAGAATGACCGCGAGCATGACGGCGTACTCGGCTATGTCCTGGCCCTGGTCATCCGCCCACAGGTTGCGGAAGGTTTTGCTGTTCATGGTCCCTCTCCCTTCTGAATCGGTGAGCACAGTGTGCTCCCGGAAGCATAAAAATACAAGAGCCAAGTCATTCTACGAGTGAAGGTGTCGTCCTAAAGTTACTGTCGGAGTTGCGGACAATCAATTATTCTACGTAGTCGCAGCTGACAAGAATTCTGAAGAAAGATTGATTAAGGCTGGAGGAATGCACAAGTCTGCCACCCGACGTTATGCCCGGTATCGCACGGAGATACCGGTCATTGTGAAGGTTCTGGGGACGGACGGCTATCTCCGGATACATGGTCGCTGTTTCGAGATTGCCGCGGCCGGACTGGGCGCGGTGATTACCAGCGAGTTGACGGCGGGGGAAATGGTGACTCTGGAATTCTCCATTCCCGAAGTTTCCGAGATTTTCGTCATGCGATCGGTGGTTCGGCACCGCATGGGCTTTCTGCATGGTTTTGAGTTCATCGGCGCGCTTCCCCATCAGAGCGACCTGATCCAAGCATTCTGCGAAAAGCTGGAGCCTTCGTAGCCGCCGGCATCCTTTCAGGCACAAATCCTAATCACGTAAAGGGGTGGGCCATCCTTATTATCTTTGTGGAAGGGCGAACCGAGAATTTGGTTGGTCTAGCGATGAAAGTTAGGGCCCAAGAGTGAAGCATCATCCTCGGCCAAGCTGCGAATGAGTTCACTGCTGAGGTAATCGACGCTGGCCGCCACGGTGTTGCCATAGCGCTTCTGGTAGGTCGAACGGCTCTTGTCGATGTCTTCTTTGAGGCGATCGTACAAATCTTTGTGCTTGCGGCCTTCGGCGACTTTCGCCTGGTTGTAGAGCTTGATTTCATCCATCAGGAGCCGGGCAAAACGTTGCGCTTTGCGATGGACCTCGGCATCTTCCGGCGACATGTGGGCAAATGCGTCGGTCGCTGGCGCGGCTGCTGCTGCTGCCATAGCCGTGGGCACGGAGACCACTTCGGCCGTCGCCTCCGCCATGGCTGGTTCCTCGACTGCGACTGGAGGGGCCGCGACATGCTTGGGCGCGTGCCCGGCGAATGGATCTGAGAAAGACGAGACAGTTTGTACCGGAGGGGCTTCGAACTTTTCGCCAGCCGCCTCGGCTGCGCCTTCTTTCAATGCCTGCTTGCGCAGCGAAGCCACTTCGAGCCATGCACTGGTGGCCGCGACCAGCAGTTCGAGTGCGGCAGCTTCCATCTTCCCGCTTTTTGCGGTTCCCGCGTCGCAATAAACTAACGCCGCCACTTTATCTTTCAAACGCAGAGGAAGCAGCAACACGGAATCTTCAGCGGGAGCGCCGAATTGCGAAATGAATCGCGCATCCATCTCTGCCACGCCAGCGCTGACCACAGCTCGCGATTGCAACGCCCTGCCTGGGGCCCGGCTGCTGACGTCCAGGGAAAAATCTTTGACGTCTTCGCTGTTATCGAAACCACGTCCCTGCCATCCCGTTGCCGATCCCGACTTGATCACGAATAGCGCCGCTCGCCCGCTATAAGCGGCAGTGCTTTCGAGCAGAGCGCGCAAAATTTCTTTTTGCGTCGTCCCCGCATGAATGGCCGAGACTGCGTTTAAGAGATCGGCAGCCCCACTCCCGGCTGACCCGGCAGATCCTCCCATATGTGGTTGGACTTCTTCAAGAACCCGGCGAACCAGTTCTTTTCGCAACTCCGGAAGATGACCTTCCAGCACCTGAGAGACGGCCTTCTCGACAATTTGATCAATCGAAGCTTTATGTGCCATTGTTGCCGGACCACTCTAAATTTCTTAAGTTTGCTTTCGCCAGAAGCACGTCAGACGAATTCCAGGATCACTTTTGGTAGCGTACAACTTAAAGTTGAGACGACAAAACGCATCTGAGTTCGAGTCCATCGAGGCAAGAATCTCCGGCGAGAACCGGTCTGTACATTGTCTTCGTCTTCCGGTACTGTGCACCTCTTTATTCCCCCAGCAAAGTTCTGATTATACGGCCAGTTGGCCGGGTCTCGGCGATGACCGAAGTAATGTGTTCCAAGGCAAAAGTGCTGTGAGGTGGAACTTAAGCTTAGCCCGGCCAAGGGAGGATCGTGATCTGTACCGACGATTCAGTCGTAATTGCAAACGCAGTCGAATGAAGTTTCCGTTTGCCATTTTGGTAGTGGCCAATTTCAAAAGTTCCCTATGGTCAGGCCATCGCAAATATCTAAAGGTTTCTTGTCTGAACGGTCTGTCGTACTTTCTGCTGAGCAAGGACCTTTTCGAGCAACTTTAAGTATTGAAAGGAATCGAGTCTGGCTTCAAATAACGCATGCTCGATAATCTGGACGCTTAAACCGTTTGGTCCCGGTTTTTGAGAAATACTGATCGGTCGACTCTTACTGTTCTTGTCCTTGGGTACCATCGCGCAAACGTTGTCGTCTTTGAAATAAACCTCGTAGCCCCACAAAAGTAAAATCTCCTCTAAGGTGAGAGGAGATTCTGGCTTTATGCTGCTTGGCATTTTCTTAAGCGGCGGCGTGTGCAGCCATCACGGATAACGGTACGGTGACTTCAATTGTGTCGGAGCACTTGTCGGACCCATTGATGGTTACAAATTCTGAATCCGTTTTCTTCACCGGGGCTGCAGCCTCGTCTGAGGATAGCTCCCTCATACTGCCTTCGCGCATCACATCTCCAAAAATGCCCCTGTCGGCGCAGGCTAAGATGAATCGAAGAGCATTCGCCTGTATTGCCACCTTTAGACCGCTTTCCGTTGGAGATTGAGCATACACCTGCAATGTGGGGATGTACCCTACGAAGGCGCGCACCTCTTCGTCAAACCGACAGAAATATCGCAGCCGAAATGTAACTTGGTCTTCTGTCATCATGGGCACACCTCTACGACGGTATTGCTATTGGACTAGGGACTGCAGCACAGAACAAGTGACGGACGTAACCACCAATAGATTACGCCGCCGCCTTATTGGTTGCAAGTTGCAGTATATGTACCAGTTCCATAATGGACCCCTTCCATCGCTTGTGTGACGCGCAACGTTGGTCTACCCGGCAGAAGAGCTTTCTACCGCAGCTTTCGATGTTTCTTCACCGTTTGCGGAATCCTGCTAAACTATTGCACTCAGCATGCGTCAAAAGAGTTACGCGCGAACGCGGGTAACCAAGTAAAATAACAGTTCTTGATTACGCGCCGCGTCAAAATTGTTGCATCGGATGAATGATGAGTACCATCCAACCCAAAGTAGATGAGCCGGTTTCTGACGAGCTGGCTCTTGTGCAAGCGGCGAAAGCCGGCGACGTCGGAGCCTTTGAGGATTTGGTTCGGCGGTACGACCGGAACGTTTTTCGGATTGCGCAGCACATCACGCAGAACCGCGAAGACGCGGAAGATGTGGTGCAAGATGCGTTCCTGAAGGCGTACAGCAATCTTCATCAGTTTCAGGGGCAGTCGAAGTTTTACACCTGGCTGGTGCGCATTGCGGTGAACGAGGCGCTGATGCGGTTGCGCCGCCGTCGCCCCGAGCGCATGGTTTCGCTCGACGAAGAGGTTAAGACCGAGGAGGACTCGCTTCCGCGCGAGGTCGCGGACTGGACTCCGAATCCGGAGCAGCAGTACAACCAGGCGGAGTTGCGGGAGATTTTAACCCGGACCATCCAGGGGCTGCCCGCGAGTTTCCGCACGGTTTTCGTGTTGCGTGACGTAGAGGGACTTTCGACGGAAGAGACCGCCGAGGCGCTGGATCTCAGCATCCCGGCGGTGAAGTCAAGGTTGTTGAGGGCTCGCCTGCAATTACGCGAGCGCCTCAGCCGTTTTTTTCAGCGACGGGAAAACGGCAAAGAAAAACCTGAAATCGGAGACACCAACCAGTGAAGTGCGCAGAATTTCTGAATGAGCTGACCAACTACCTTGATGGTGCGATTGACGCGCGCACAAAAGCTGAATTGGAAGATCATCTGGCCTGGTGCCACAACTGCTACGTGGTCTGCGATACCACCAAGAAAACCATCGAGATTTATCGCGATTCCCAACTGTACGAGCTTCCCGAAGACCTTCGCACCCGCCTCCGTACCGCCATCGTTTCCAAGTGTCATGCGCGAAAGAAGACGGGTCCCGAGCACGTCTGAGCTTTCGCTCTCCCGCGGTAAACCCTTATCCCACAGGCATATTTGCAGCTGCGCAACTGTAACGTTCGCGCCGGGTTTGTCACTATGGAAAGTTGACGAAACCTTTCCCTACGGCATGGAATCTAAGTGGATGTCTGTAGAAAAGCAGTTTGATTCCTGGGTGGAAGGGCAAGCAAGGCTTGGCTGTGGAGGTCAAACATGATCGCGAAGTTGGTGGATGCTTTCTTCGGTTGTTGGCATAATCGTTACAGTTTTCCTATTACCGTGAGGCCCGCTTCCCGTAAGGGTTTCCGGCCTTCCACGGCGGCAGCGCTGACCGGTATGTACGTGGTCTGCCTGGACTGCGGCAAAGAATTGCCCTATGACTGGAAAGAGATGAAGGTCATTGGATCGTCGTCCGAGGCACGCCACTACGCCCAGGAGTTGGCCACGAGACAAGCTGCGTAATCGGAGTCGATAGAGAGTTAAGCCGCGATCCAGATCGCGGCTTTTTTATTGGCTGCTGGAGTGAGGGGTGGGCCACCCGCAGCGTAGCCACTATGCGCGAGATCCTTCACCCGGCTGAAGCCGGATTCAGGATGACAAAACTCTAATTTATTTTCAGGACAAAACTCTAATTGTTTTCAGGATGACCTGTTCTGGTCCATAAGGTAATTCTGGAGGGGGGATACAGGATTTACTGTATTGGCGGGGCCAGAGATTTCGGATAAAGTGAGGCAAAGTTCGACGGCTAGTTCAAGGGCGGTCATGGGTTAGTGTTCAGCGAGGCTGACGTTCGACCCTTACGATCGCCCCCCCACAACCAGGTTTTCCTTCCCCCACGCTTCTCAGGTGTTCTTTGAGCTGCGTCATCTGCCATGAGGATTCATCCTCTGGCGGAGGGCGCAGCTGCTTTTTTGGGCAGGATTTCGCCGATGCGGCGGATCTGTGCTCCCACCCCACGCAGCTTTTCTTCGATGTGCTCGTATCCGCGGTCGATGTGATACACGCGATCGATAATCGTTTCTCCATCGGCGACCAGCGCGGCCAGCACCAGCGATGCGGAAGCGCGCAGGTCGGAAGCCAGGACAGCGGCGGCGCTCAGTGGCGTTTTGCCGCGAACCACGGCGCGGCGTCCCTCGATCTTGATGTTCGCACCCATGCGCACCAGTTCCTGGGCGTGCATGAAGCGATTCTCGAAAATGTTTTCGGTGATGATTGAAGCACCGTCTGCCTGGGTAGCCAGGGTCATGTACTGGGCTTGCACGTCGGTGGGGAAGCCGGGATATTCTTCGGTGACCATGTCGGCGGCTTTCGGCGGGTTATCGCCCATGACGCGAACGGAGTCCGCGGTATGCACCGTCTTGACCCCCACTTCTTTCAACTTATCAAGCAGTGCGCCCAGATGGTGCGGATCGCAACCGGCGATGTTCAGGTCTCCGCCGGTGAGCGCGCCGGCGATGATGAAGGTGGCGGCCTCGATGCGGTCGGGAATGATGCGGTGGCGCGCGCCATGCAGTTTGTCGACGCCCTTCACGCGGATGGTCGATGTGCCTGCGCCTTCGATGCGAGCGCCCATCTTGTTGAGTAAGTCGGCAAGGTCGGCGACCTCAGGTTCGCGAGCGCAATTCTGCATGATGGTTTCGCCGTCGGCGAGAGTCGCGGCCATCAACAGGTCTTCGGTGCCGGTGACCGTGATTTTATCGAAAAGAATTTCAGCACCGCGCAAGCGCTTCGCCGTGGCCTCGACGTATCCGTGATCCTGGGTAATGGTCGCGCCCAAAGTTTCCAATCCCTTGATGTGCAAATCGATGCCGCGAACTCCGATGGCGCAGCCCCCGGGGAGCGAGACGCGGGCGCGGCCACAACGTGCTACGAGCGGGCCGAGCACGAGGGTCGAGGCGCGCATAGTCTTGACTAATTCGTAGGACGCCTCGGGCGAAGTGAGATTGCGGCAGGAGATGGTGGTGCGATGCTGGGCGCGGCCGTACCCCAGTTCGACTTCGGCGCCCATGGCGGCGAGGAGCTTGCGCGTGGTCTCGATGTCGCGAACCTGGGGAATATTTTCCAGAATCACCGGCTCGTCGGTTAACAGAGCGGCAGCCATGGCTGGAAGTGCGGCGTTCTTGGCGCCGCTGACGCGAATTGTTCCTAGCAGCGGATTGCCGCCGCGAATTACGAATTTATCCATATCACGATTACCCTGATTACGATTTTCCTGTAACCACGTCGTGCGCTGTAGACCGTGAGCAACGGCGAGGCTCATGGGGTTCGTCCAATCTGTGGCGCTGAATTATTGTACGGGTGAAAAGGGTTTGTGGTGGATGTGAATTTATTAATCGGAAGGGCACGGCCTGTGGGAGCGGGCGCTTACAGAGCTCGGGCGGCGTTGATGGCTTGGCGGACATGGCCGCTGGTTGATTTCAGGGCGCGGGCGGCTTGAGTGCGGCTGACGTTTGCTTCCAACATTACTAACGCTACGGGAACATCGTTTCCTGCGGCTTGCAGGGCTTGCTCAGCGGCTTCGCGTGTGATTCCGGCGGCTTGCTCCAGAATGGTCAGGCCACGTTCGCGCAGCTTGTAGTTCTTCACGTGGACGTTGATCATCAGGTTGCCGTAGACGTAGCCGAGGCGAGTCATGGCGCCGCTTGAGAGCATGTTCAGGATCATCTTTTGGGCAGAGCCGGCTTTCATGCGGCTGGATCCGGCAATGACTTCGGGACCGACGTCGGCGACGATGGCGAGGTGCGCGGCTTTTTCCAGAGGGGATGCCGGGTTGCAGGTGACGGCGATGGTCTTGGCGCCGTGACGGCGGGCGTATTCGACGGCGGCGATGGTGAACGGTGTGCGTCCGCTGGCGGCGATTCCGACTACGACGTCGTGCTTGCCGGGTTTTTTCTTCGCCATTTCGCGTTGGCCGAGTTGGCGGGAGTCCTCGCTGGCTTCGGTGGCGCTGTGCAGCGCTTTGATTCCGCCGGCGATTACGAACTGCACTGTTCTCGGATCGGTATTGAAGGTAGGCGGACACTCGGAGGCGTCGAGTGCGCCGAGGCGGCCGCTGGTTCCGGCGCCGACGTAGATCAGGCGGCCTCCTTTGTTCAGGGCGGTTGCGATGAGATCGATTGCGCGGGCGATCTGCGGTAAGGCGGCTTTCACGGCGGCGGCAACTTCGGCGTCCTGGGCATTGATGATGCTGGCGATTTCGAGGGAAGATTTTTGGTCGAGATTCCTGGCGGCGCGGTTGGGCTGCTCGGTGGGCAGGTGGCTTAGCTTTGAGCGGGATTTCTTGGTCACGCGTCTCAACAATTTTGTCTCCCTGTCTCCGGGAACCCACTTCAGCGGCTAAAAAGGCTGGACGGCAACTAACTGTTCCGACGTGAAGTCCTAGCATAGCAGGCAATTGACTTCCTTTCGGAAGCCTACTTGAGGCCGTTAGCAACAGCTTCAAAATTGAATCTTCCGCCATCGCAGTAGCCACGCGCGGGAGACTGCACCGCAACGAACAGCCATTTTGGGAACAAGTTAAATCGCATCGCCGAAACGCGCCCATTCGTAATCCCTTCGACCAACAGATACCCGCATAAACTATTTCTGGAAAACACCATGACATCGCCAACGGTTGCTCTCGTGGGCTCCTATAACTACGGTTTGGTTGCGCTGTCTGTATTGATCTCAATATTGGCCTCATACGCCGCACTCGACATCGCTGGGCGCGTAACCGCAACTCACGGGAAGATTCGGATTGCCTGGCTGGCGGGCGGGGCTAGCGCTATGGGGTCCGGCATCTGGTCCATGCATTACATCGGAATGCTGGCTTTCAGGCTCCCGGTTGTCGTCGGTTATGACTGGCCGACGGTGGCAATATCGTTCTTGTGCGCGGTTTTCGCCTCCGGTGTTGCCTTGTTCGTGGTGAGCAGGCAGCGAATGGGGTGGGTTGAATCCCTTCTTGGGAGCCTGGTGATGGGCGGTGGCATTGCCGGCATGCACTATATCGGCATGGCTGCGATGCGACTGCCCGCGATGTGCCGGTATGCAACGGGACTGGTCGCGGTATCGGTGATCCTTGCTGTGCTCATTTCTCTGGTTGCGCTGTGGCTGACCTTTGAGCTTCGAGAGGTGACTCGGGGCCATTGGCGAAAGGCAGTTAGCGCACTGATCATGGGAGGGGCCATCCCGACTATGCATTACACGGGGATGGCGGCGGCTAGCTTTACCACTTCGGTGATCGCCCCGGATTTGTCTCACGTGGTGGACATCTCCTCCCTCGGCATCGCCGGAATTGTGGTCGTGACTATAACGCTGCTCGGCGGGGCGATTCTGACCTCAGTGGTTGACCGCCAGTTCTCGGCCCAGGCGGCCGCGCTGGAGTTTGAGCGGCGCTATCGCCTTCTTGTGGAGGCGGTTCAGGTCATCATCTGGCGGAAGAATCTCAGCTCTTCAGCATTCAACTTTGTCAATCAAGAAGCAGAATCCCGCCTCGGCTACCCCCTGGAGCAATGGATCGCCAATCCGACTTTCTGGATCGATCATGTTCATCCCGATGATCGTGCCCGGGTGGAATCGTGTTGCAGAACCGCCGAAGAGGAGAATGTGCCGCAACAGTTCGAGCACCGCATGACGACCGCCAGGGGCGAAACGGTGTGGTTGAGAAGTTTAATCCGGGTGGTGATTGGAGAAGCTGAAAGCAAGGAACTGGTTGGCGTGATGGTGGATATCAGCGCGCGCAAGCGGGCGCAAGAGGCAATCGAAGCCGCAACCCGGGTCAAGAATGAATTCCTCGACAACATGAGTCACGAGCTTCGCACACCGATGAACGGAGTCCTGGGCATGGCAGAGTTGCTGCTGGATACGAACCTTACCGCAGAGCAGCGCGAGGATCTGAATATGCTCAAAATGTCCGCCGATTCATTGCTGACCATCATCAACGATATCCTGGACTATTCCAAAATCGAGGCTGGCAAGCTGGACATGGAACCAATCGAATTCAAGCTGCGCGACATTGTGCACGCCGTGAGCCAGACCTTCGTCGCCGCGGCCCGGCGGAAAAATCTTAAACTGCACAGCGAAATCACACCGGAGGTTCCTGAAGTCCTCATCGGCGACCCGCTGCGGTTGCGCCAGATCCTTGTCAACCTGGTTGGGAATGCCGTTAAGTTTACTGCACGCGGCGAAGTGGCCGTGGGGGTCACTCTCGAATCATCAACCGCTGAACAAAATGTCAAATTGCGCATCACAGTACGCGACACCGGGATCGGGATTCCACCAGAAAAGCAGAAATTGATTTTCGAGGCGTTTTCGCAAGCCGACAACTCGAGCACTCGAAAGTTCGGAGGCACTGGCCTCGGCTTAACAATTTGTTCCCGTCTAGTGGAGTTAATGGGTGGAACAATCTGGGCGGATAGCAACTTAGGGGAAGGAAGCCAGTTTCAATTCACAGCTCAATTCGCCTGCAAGCAATCGCACTACCTTGAAGGTTCAGCGTCGGAAATGAGCGCGGCCGGGGGTCAAGCTTGACCGAACCATACGATACGGAAGTTGCATAGCTGGGCGACAGCCGGGAGATTGTTTACGCATGACTTGCACATTCGGGTTGCGCGCTGGTTGCGGACATCGATGCAAATCAGCAGGTGAATATCGAGCACCTTAAGTGCATTCAAGCGCCTTAGCGACGGCGTCGTGGAACTTGGGGCGGAGTTGCTTGATGGCTTCATTCTTGCAATCGGGCCAGGTGCGGTTGCTGAGGAGGGTTATCGACAACCGGCGGTCTGGGTCGATCCAGAGCGAGGTTCCGGTGTAGCCGAGATGGCCGAATGCATTGCTCGAGAAATATTTTCCGGATTGCGATGGAGATGACGGCGTGTCCCAACCCAGAGCGCGGGATGTACCCGGCGGAGAAGTTTCGCGGCGCGTGAACAGCGCGACGGTTTCCGGGCGAAGGATGGGGCACCCTCCCGAGAGCATGGTGTGGGCAAAGATGGCAAGATCTCCGGCGCTGGCAAACAAGCCTGCCTGCGGGGCAACGCCGCCCAGCACGCTGGCATTTTCATCCTGCACTTCTCCCTGGATAATGCGATGGCGGAATGTTTGATCGTCCGCTGTGGGCGGAATGGACGCTCGCCACGCCGATGGCGGATTGAACGCTGTGTGCGTCATGGCCAAAGGCCCGAAGATTTCGTGCTGGCAGTAGTGGTCGAGAGATTCGTCGGCAATGCGCTCAAGCGCGACTCCGAGGATGATGAACCCGATGTCGCTGTATTCGGCCTTCACGCCGGGATCGGCCACGAGGGGAGCGGCGAAGGCGGCGGAAAGAAGCTCGTCTCGCGTCCTGGCGCGCAGAAACAACTTTTCGTACGCAGGCAATCCCGAGGAGTGCGCGAGCAACATGCGCAGGGTGACCGCATCGCGGCGAGGATCTTCTCCGGCAAACTCTGCGACCGCGGCCACGACCGGCAAATCCAG
The DNA here is from genome assembly GCA_963722725.1 of uncultured Acidobacteriota bacterium. Classification (GTDB taxonomy): domain Bacteria; phylum Acidobacteriota; class Terriglobia; order Terriglobales; family Acidobacteriaceae; genus JABDBE01. The sequence continues at coordinate 1,633,413 of CAVROB010000013.1, read as the reverse complement.
GTCGAGCAGGCCACGCTCGTACAGGATCATGGCCATGCTTGTAGTGGCGAGCACTTTTGTGAGCGAAGCGAGATCGAATACGGTGTCCACGGTTGCAGTGGGAGAATTGGCTTCGTAGGTGAACTGGCCGATTGCTTTCAGCGCGACAAAATTGCCGCGATGCGTGACGGCGACCGAAGCCGCAGGGAAGACGCGATCGGCGATGGCCTGGCGTAGTAATTCAAACGCAGGCGCGAAGATGGCATCCTGCTGCTCGTGGGCCGAGAACAACGCTCTATCCGCAGCGGCGGAACTCATTCCCGGAAAAGGCTTCGACGAAGAGGTTGTGTACTCGATGTTCGGTTTATAGCAAAGATCTCTCGGCACGTAAAGATGACTGCTGATGCGGGGCTCTCGAGCAAACCCGAATAATCAAGACCAGTTGTCAGTTCGCCGTTCGCTGTTCTCGGTTAGCGGATCCAGTGGTAGCCCACGCTTACCTGAACTCCGTTGAATTCAGGATTCCTGGTGCCCAAATTCGCGTTCGAGATATGCGACCAGCGGCAGCCGATGTCCACGAATTGCCGACGCTTGGTAAAGAGCTGAATTCCACCGCCGCCGCGCGCGGTGAAATTAAAATTCGAGGTATCTCCGGCGGGGAAGTTGGTGTTGGTGCGTACGGCGCCTCCGGCCAATTCGATGTAGGGCGCAAGGTGGCTGGTGTGCAGGCTGGAATTCCAGCGCAAGATGACGGGCTCAAAGCCTCCGCCGTAGATTGACTCGGCGCGGAATTGACGGAATAGCGGGAACACGGAGATTCCGTATTCCAGGCGCCCGCGCCGCCAACCCTTGCCAGCTTCATCGGTGAGTTCTTTGCCCACGAAGACTCCCGCCGTCAAAATCTGCGCTTCGGCAAACGAGTTGGTGTTCTCTTCGCCAGTCTCGCCGGCAGCCCAAACCGCGAAGTCCCAATTGCGCCGCTCGGCTTCGGATTGCGCATGCAGCGGACATAGAAAAAAGAACAGAAAGAGAAGAAGTGGAATTAAACGGAATCGGACGATGACGTTTATGGGTCGATCCATAATCCTTTTTTAACATGCCTGACGGGTGAGGACGTGCGTCCTCCATTTGGCACAAATGGCACTCCCTTACTTCGGTTTGTTGAGCGGGTTGCGAGGCTTGTGTAGAGTCAAAGGATACGAATGAATAGTCCGCGTTCACCCCTCCGACGGTACTTTCCAGGTTTTGTTTCGGTGGTCTTTCTCTTTTGTACGCTGCCTGCGCTCACCATCGCGCGAAAAGCAGTTCCGTCGGCCGGTCTCAGCGTTATTGACTCAATTGTGCAAGAGGCTATCCGAGATGGGCAAATTCCCGGCGCGGTCGTGCTAGTCGGCCACGACGGCCAGGTAATTTACCGCAAGGCATTCGGCGAACGCTCGCTCGAACCGCGGCGGGAAGCCATGACCTTGGATACGATTTTCGATTTGGCCTCGCTGACAAAAGTAGTCGCGACGACTACGGCAGTGATGCAACTGGTACAGAAGGGACAGATTCGCGTCAACGAGCCGGTGGCGAAATACATTCCGGAGTTCGGGGAAAACGGCAAAGAGGAAATCACGATTCGCGAGCTGCTTACCCATTTCTCCGGACTGCCCCAAGATTTGGATTTGTCGCAGCCGTGGGAAGGCCGCGAAACCGCATTGCGAATGGCTTACGTGGCGAAACCCATTTACGCGCCGGGGTCGCGATTCCTCTATAGTGACATCAACTTCATCGTGTTGGGCGCATTGGTCGAGCGCGTCTCAGGAATGCCTCTGCAAGAATACTGCGAGAAGAATATTTTTGTTCCGCTGAAGATGACGCACACCCGCTTTCTTCCTCCGGCGTCCTGGTTGCCGAAGATCGCGCCCACGCAGTACGACGAACACGAGAAGATGTTGCGCGGAGTGGTGCATGATCCTACGGTGCGACGGATGGGCGGAGTGGCGGGGCAGGCAGGGCTGTTCTCGACGGCGGATGATCTGGCTAAGTTCGCCCAGGCTTTGCTGGATGGAAGTACGATTCTGTCTCCGCTAACGGTTGAGAAAATGACCACGCCGGAGCAGCCTCCGACATCGGAAGTGCTGCGCGGATTTGGCTGGGATATTGATTCTCCGTACTCGAGCAATCGGGGAGACTTGTTGCCGGTGGGATCCTTTGGGCACACCGGGTTCACGGGGACTTCATTGTGGATCGATCCGACGACGCGGACGTACATCATTGTGCTGACGAACGCGGTGCATCCGCGGGGGAAGGGAAGCGCGGTCGCGTTGCGTTCGAAAATCGCGACGGCAGTGGCCGCGGCTCTGCCGCTGACCGCGGCTGAAACAAATGCGCTGCATTTCGAGAGCATCACCGGCTATAACGAAGCCGAGACGGGCGCGCGCCGAGTTGCGAGTCGCAACGGCGAAGTGAGGACGGGAATCGATGTACTCGAAGCTCATGGCTTTGACCTGATTCAAGGAACAGCAGGGAAGAAAAAAATTGGATTGCTGACCAATCAAACGGGAGTGGATTCGCAAGGCCGCCGTACGATTGATGTGTTGGCTCAAGCGCAGGGAGTTTCGCTCAACGCCATTTTCAGCCCGGAGCACGGAGTGACGGGCTCGCTGGACACCACCGACATTGGCGATTCGAAGGACCCTGCCACGGGCGTCCCGGTTTACAGCGTTTATGGAGGAACGGATGCTGCGCGGCGGCCTTCACTCGATGTCTTGAAGACGCTGGATGCGGTCGTCGTCGATATTCAAGATGCCGGCGTACGCTTCTACACTTACGAAACCACGCTGGGATATTTTCTGGAAGGCGCGGCCAAGGCTGGGATTGAAATCATCGTGCTCGACCGGCCCAATCCAATTACCGGGTCGTTTGTACAGGGACCGATTGCCGATCCCGGCCATGAGAGTTCTACCAACTATGATTCTCTGCCCGTGCGTCACGGCATGACCATGGGCGAGTTGGCGAAAATGTTTAATAGCGAGCGCGGCATCAATGCGCGTTTGCAAGTTGTTCCGCTCGAGGGATGGATGCGCGGCGACTGGTACGATTCGACCGGGCTGGCGTGGGTGAATCCGTCGCCAAATCTTCGCAGCCTTACCGAGGCGACATTGTATCCCGGCGTGGCGCTGGTCGAAGGCACGAATGTTTCTGTGGGACGAGGTACCGACACTCCGTTCGAATTGCTGGGCGCGCCCTGGATCAATGGCGGCGAGTTGGCTCAATATCTGAATGCGCGGGATATTTCTGGAGTGCGCTTCGTGCCGATGAGTTTTACGCCGACAGCCAGCGCGTATGCCGGGCAGAAGTGTCAAGGGATCAACATTATTCTGGTGGAACGCAATGGGTTCGACGCGCCCGAACTCGGAGTGGAACTGGCATCAGCGCTGCACAAGCTGTATCCCGAGCAATTTCACATGGAGCGGATGAACGAGTTGCTGGTGAATCAGGCAGCATTCGACGCAATTGCGAAAGGCGACGACCCACGACGGATTGCGGAAGACTGGCGCGAGCCGCTGGAGAAGTTTATGCAGGCTCGGCAGAAATATCTGATTTACAAATAAGCCATAGCGGGCGTTGCACTCTGCCTGGACGAGGGCGTTCGGGTCTACGTGTGCAGCGATTAAATGCGGGAGTGCGCTTGGCCGCCATATTGGCTAGAATGGTTGCGCCTTGTTTCGAGTTATTCGCCCAGGAGACGGAAACCGCGATGACAGCCGCTAGTCCGAAGATGCCGATGCCAAATCCCTTTTACCGCTGTGCCGGTCCGAACTGCGGCCTGCTGAAACGATCGACCGACCGCTGGTGGCTGATGTGGACGTCTTTCGGCGAATACAATCGGCCGCTGCTGTATCTGTGTCCGTGGGACGAGGAGATCGCTGCCCGCGAAGGCACGCTGCACGTTTGCGGAGAGCTTTGCGCGCAGAAGCTGCAGTCGCAGTACATGGGCAATGTGCGAGAAAATGACCTTCAGGCGCTCGACGGGTTAAGCTTCATCTCGATAGGCTCCGACTAACTTTCTTGGTTTTTCTCGCATCGTACTTGCATCGGGAAGCTGACTCTGGGCACGACTGTCTTCGAGAGGTGTTTAATGCGCGTGATTTTAGGCGTGTTATTTTTGGCCTCGGTTGCTGCAAGTCAATCCAATCCGAGCGCCAAGCCCGACGCTGCCACTGCTACCGCCCCGTCTCCAACCGTCGCCAGCGAACTCACGATTCCCGCAGGAACTAAAGTGCCGGTCGAGTTGAAACATGCGGTCTCGAGCAAAGGGACGCACGAGGGCGACGGGGTTTACGCCGAGACAACATTTCCGGTTGTAGCCGATGGCCGGGTGTTGATTCCGGCGGGAACGTACGTGCAAGGCAGGATTAGCCACATCCAGCGCGGCGGGCGAATCAAAGGACGCGCGGAAGTGCTCATGCACTTCACCACTTTGATCTATCCGAGCGGGTATACCGTGCTTCTGCCCGGTGCAGTGGAAAATGCGCCAGGCGTCGATAAGACATCGGTCAAGGACGCCGAAGGTACGATCCGCTCCGACAGCCAGGCGGGCCAAAAAGCCGCGACAGTAGCCACTACTGCGGGCACGGGTGCCGTTGTCGGCGGGCTGAGCAACGGTGGCAAAGGCGCATTGATTGGCGCAGGAGTCGGTGGCGCGATTGGGACTGCGATCGCAATGTTGACCCGCGGAAATGACGTGAAGCTGGACGCCGGTACAACTTTGGAGATCGTCATCCAGCGCGATGTTCCGCTCGACGCCAGCCGGGTGCCGACGACCACGCGGGCGTACTCGTCGGCTCAGCCGTGAAGCATTGGCCGGCTACGCCCGATGCCGTTAACCTAATCTTGACGTCTCGCAAGGTGAGTGCGAGTGTCTCGACGCGTGTACTGGTCTGGTTGAGTCAGTGAGAAATCGCAACATTGACCATCGATCCTGTCTGACGGATAATGAGCACCATTCGTAGCCCTGTCTCATGGTCCTATGAGTTCTATCGATACTTGCCAGCCGTCGAACAAAGCGAATCCAAGTTCCTCGTTCCGCATAGCGATACTCGTGTGCTTAGTGGCGGTCATGTCCTACCTCGCCGCGAGATTGGGAACGACAGTTGTACTGCGCCCACATTTGGATTGGCCACTTTGGCCCGGCAACATTCTCCTCGTATGCGTCTTATTGCTGACGCCTCGCAGAACCTGGCCAATCTTAATAGCAGCAGCTCTCGCGACATTTGCGGTCTACGATCTGGGCATAGGGATGTCGATTCGTTCGGTCATCTTCTTGCAGTTGTCTGATGCAACCGAGGTGCTGACCGCTGCATTGGGTCTCCGCTATTGCTTTGGCGGTTTGCCCCAACTAGACAGCGTGAAGGCCCTGGCAAAGTATTCATTCTTCGCTGTGCTCCTCGCGCCCTTCGCCGGAGCTTTTTTCAGTGCGTTTGCCACATACGGGGAATATTGGAGAAGTTGGCCCATTGCTTTTTTGGCGCAGGCGCTAGGATACCTCACGCTGATGCCAGCCATTTTGGGTTGGGTCAGCAAAAGATCGGAATGGGCAGACGCGCCGTTTTCTCGCTACCTTGAAGCCGTTGCTCTGCTGGCTGGTTTGTTAGTCTTCGGATATTCCAGCTTTGTCTCACCTTCAACGATCGTTGCACCCGTATTGACTATTGTGCCGGTTTTGCTCTGGGCGGCGTTGCGCTTTGGAACAACCGGCGTCAGTAGTCTCACGATCGCTGTGGCTTTTTTGGCGATCTGGGGCGCGGTCCACGGCCGCGGTCCCTTCGTAGGGCCCGAGTCGTCTCACAATGTGCCGTCGATACAGGTATTCCTGCTCCTCATCGCAGCGCCTTTTATGGTTCTCGCGGTGGTCGTGGAAGAGCGCAAACGCGTCGAACTGGCTCTCGCCAGTGTGAACCGTAAGTTGATAGAAGCTGAAGAAAAGGAACGATCCCGGATCGCCAGAGAACTTCACGATGACATCTGTCAGCGTCTGGCGCTGTTGGCCATGGGGTTGCAACTACTCGAGGGAGACACTCCTAATGTGTCTGCAGATGAAGTCGTCAGCCGTCTGAATGAACTCAAACAGCAAACATTCGAGATTGCGAACGATGCCCAAGCTCTGTCACATCAGTTGCACTCAGCGAAGCTGCAGATTCTCGGCTTGGCCGCTGCCCTCAAAGGCTTCTGCAAAGAGTTCGAAGAACAGCAAAAGGCGGAGATTGATTTCAACTCCCACGACCTGCCACGCCTATTGGCGACCGACATCGCTCTTAACCTCTTCCGAGTTGCACAGGAAGCTCTCCACAACTCGGCAAAACACAGCGGCGTCCGCCATTTCGCGGTCCGATTGTGGGCAGAGAAGGGAGCGATTCATCTCACGGTACAGGACTCCGGCCTGGGCTTTGACTGGGAAGCAGCAAAGCAGGGCCGAGGGCTTGGTCTAACGAGCATGGAGGAACGGTTAAAAGTAGTGAACGGAACACTTTCAATCGCATCGCAGCTCCGGCGAGGCACCGTGATCCACGCACGCGTGCCTCTTAGTTCTGGAAACGCCGAACTGCGCGCGGTCGGTTAGTTGGCGAAAAATCGCGTCTCTGACAATGTCGGCGGTGTCAAGCATTTTAGAGCACACTACAGCGTGCACTCAAACAAAAGCGCCAATTACGCTAATTGACCCTACTCTCCGATTGACACGAAGCGTGCTGCTCACGGTTTGTGGGCGATTTTCGTGATTCCGATTTGTCACGAAATGATCAGGGAACTGGATGCTTGCTCTCGGTCGCGCCCGCGGTTACATCTTGCGCCATCTCCCGGCGTCGTTCCGGTCCTTTCCGGTTTTCGAGCACGCGTACGCGCCGGGCAGGCACATTTGTCGGATTCAAACGAACGACGCGTGCATCCGCTACTTCGATGTAAAAGCGGAACCAGTCAGTGCGGAACATGCGTCCCGAAGAATAAAAAGTCACTGAAGCTGCGATGAGGCCCTGAAAATTCTGCCCTGTGCATACTACGAGGCGCTTACCGACATCCTGCGTCCACGTCATGCCCCCGACCAACGGATCATTGAGAAAACAGCGCTCAAAGGGAACGGCGTGGGAAATCTTGCGCAACTGCAGGAGCTGAAGCAGAACTGAGATCTTGGCCAGATTGGTGACTACGATTCGAGTTTCGCTGGCGGAAAGCCGCTCCAACTTGATGTGCAGCTCGGGCGACCATTCGCGTTCAAACTCCTCGCGGGCGAGGGCCAGACTTTTGTCGGTGGCCTCGGCATACCGCAGCGTGGCACGCGCAAGAATCACGCTGAGAACGCAAGTAACCACTGTCGCCACGAGCGGGATGTAATTCACCAGGCTGAAAATTGCGACGCTATGGGAATTGATCGACTGCATCTGCATAGAACCGATTTGGCTCCTCGCCGTGCAACCGCAATCGTGATTACTGAAGTGTCAAGGTCGATTTCTGACCCGCGATGAACCGCTCATCGAGGCTCGTATCAGCGAAAGTCTAAAGAGCGCGCCGGACCGGCTCCAGATGCACATGGTACAGAGCCGGATCAGCAATAACAGAGGGTCTTTGGTAACGGGCAGACAGCGATTTGAATAGCTCTGCGGGGACGACGTTACGGAATGGCGTTCTTTGCAACGCAGGAATGAGCGAAGAAGCCCGCGCCCCACGTTCTGAGTGCTGATTGCTGAGTGCTGACTACTCACTTCAGCGTGAACATCGCGTTCACGTGAGCCGTCACCGAGATGGTTTGCGGGCTGAATTCTTCTGTCGGCGCGGGCGCTGCGGCCATGGCCGACATTCTCGCCATGGGCTGCATAGGCATCGGGCGAACATTTTCGAACGTATCCACCGAGGCATACGACAGCTCTCCCACACTGCGTCCACTGGCGTGGGCCAAGGCTTCGGCAGATGCGCGGGCGCGGCGATAGGCGTCCTCCACAGCTTTAGTTTTGGCTGCGTCAATGTCGTCCAGCGTGTAGCTGATCGATTGGTCGCCGCTAACGTCTCCGTCCGACAATTGCTGCACGATGGGCGCGATCTTCGTAAAATCCTTGAGCTTCAGCGACACGCTCACGTTGACCCGGTATGCGACCAGTTTGCGTTTCGCTGGTTTGTAGTCGTAGACAGGTTCGATGGAGAAATAACCGATCTGAGCTGCGGCAGGGTCGATGCCATTATTACGCAAGATCTGGCGTACTTGTTCCGCTGCCTTCGATGCCTGATCGTAGGCCGCGCGCGAATTGTCTTGCTGCGCCGAGATATTGAATTGCACCAGCGCCGTATCCGGGTTGGCCTCAAATTTTCCATCCGCTCCCACGAAGACGGTGTTGGGTTGCGCCGTGATCGCAGGACGATCCTGCGCGAGAGCTAACCCGGCAACGAAAAGTAGAACCACAAGCAGAGTGACGGCAGATTTCATAGTGGCCTCCCGCATAGCAGTAAAGAAAAGTTATACGCCTGAGCCTCAGCTATTAGAAGAACGGAAAACCAGCCGCAACTTGCGGGATGACGAGGTGCTCCAACGCCGGAATCAGCTCTTGGCGGTGGAGTAGGCGAAGCGATTGACTTGGGAGTCGATTTCCTTGCGCAAATCGGGCCAGATTTCTTGGGGCATGTCGAGAAAGATCTTAACCACCTCAGGATCAAACTGCTTTCCGGAGAAGCGCTTAATTTCTTCGAAGGCAGCGGAAAGCGACTGGGCCTTGCGGTAGGGCCGGTCGCACGTCATGGCGTCGAGCGTGTCCGCGACGGAGAATAATCGCGCTCCCAGCGGAATCTCCTCGCCCTTCAGTTGTCGCGGGTAACCGCTTCCATCGAAATGCTCCTGATGCGCGTAAACAATCTCAGAGGCCTCTTTGAGAAAGGGAATTTTCTTCAGTATCTGGTAGCCGTGGTAACAATGCTCCCGCATGACCTTGATTTCGTCCGGGTCCAACTTGCCAGGCTTGCGCAGGATGGCGTCTGGAATCGCCATTTTGCCAATGTCATGCAGAAAAGCGCCTCGCGCGATCACATCAATTTGCTCTTTTGGCAGTCCCATGGCACGGGCGATGGCAATGGTGTATACAGTAACGCGTCTTGAGTGGCCTTCCGTCTCGGCATCCTTGAGGTCCAGCGCACCACCCAGCGCTTCCAGCGTCATGCTGTAGGAACGTTCCAGATCGGCCATGGCATTGCGCAACTGTTCGGTGCGCGCGTCCACCAGGCTTTCCAGTTCGGTCTGATACTTGCGGTTCTCCATCTTGAGGCGGCGATTCTCCAAAGCCCGGCGTACTGTCGCCAGCAATTGTTCGCGCTCAAAAGGTTTCAGCAGGTAATCGTAGGCGCCGTTGCGAATGGCAGCTAGAGCTACCGCAATGTCATGAACCGCGGTCACCATCACCACGGGCATGTCGGGATAGCCTTCTTTGGTGCGTTCGAGCAGACCCATCCCATCCAGGTCCGCCATCATCAGATCGGACAGCATGAGCTCGAATTCTTCCCCGGCATCGAGTATGGCAAGAGCCTTGAGGCCGGAAGAAGCCTGCCGCGTCTTATAGTTGGCCGCGGCCAGCATCGAACACACAATTTCGCGGATGGCGTCTTCATCTTCGACAACCAGGATGCGTTCGGATGGCATAGCTCAGTGTAGTGTATCGCGAATTGTGCATGAATTAGGAGGCACAAAGGTGGCGGTTCCTAAAGTAATCACCTCCTAAGGGAAAGCTCATCGGCTACGCCGATGGGCATGTTATTAAGGAAGTAGCGCTTGCCCCCTTATCGCGATGAATAGTTCTGCCTTATTTGCATCCTTAGTTGGCTGGTTCGCTTTGCTCGAACTTCCGGTCCCGAAGTTCGTGGCGGTGGAATCAGCGGCGCTGGTCATCCTGGCTGCGGGCTTGCTCGTATTTCGCACCTTCCGCGAGCGCTACCTGCTGATTTGGATCTTGGGATGGCTGGCATACTTCGTTTCCAATTGGACCATTCACCACCCCGGCGTCGATTCCGCCTCGCATTATGCACTCGCCGTTTCCCAATCGCAGTTCGTGCTCGCGATGTGCCTGTTTTCCGCGGCAGTTTTTGTCTATAGCAATGCCCGCAAGGTCCTGGTGCCCCTCTTGGCCTTTTCCATTGCGGTGACTGTCTTTGCGGCCGTCCGGGCGCTGCTGTGGCCGGACTCCTTCGCTCTTCGTGTAGTGCTTGAAGTTTCCTACCGAATCATCACTTTCGGCGCGGCTTTGCAATTGATCCGCTACCGCTGGGCGCGCTGGGAAATCGGTCCCTGGATGTTGAGCCTCAGCTTGCTCGCGGTGCATCTGGATTGGACTCCGTTGAACATTCACTTGCCACCTGGATTCAGCCTTGCCGTGGACCTGCTCTTGGGATTGAGCATGCTTCTGATGGTCTTCGACGATTCCAGAATGCGGACCCGGCGTCTGGGCGTGCTCAATGCTTTGACTACGACCATCACTCGTTCCCAGCAGCACGGGCCCATGACCGAGACCGCGTTGGGCGAGTTGAAGACCCTGATGGGAGCTCAAGCCGCCTGGTTCCGTCTGCTGGAAAGTGACAAGTTGGTGCTCACGACTCAGATCGGGCTTTCCCCGGACTATGTGCGTGATCGCTTTTCTGTGCCCTTGGACGAATCAACTAAGGCCATGCTCGCCGAAACCGTACCCATGGTGATTGAAACCTCCAGTGCGGACGACAGCGCACGACCCCATCTGAAGCGGGAACGTTTTCACCATGTCGTGACCCTGCCGGTCTCGGGAAAGAAGTCGGTGATCGGAACCTTGTCCCTGGGCAGCCGTCACCGGCTCTCTTACACTCCCGACGACATGGAATTTCTGGTCACCAGCGCGCATCAACTTGGCCTCGCCGTCGAGAACCTGCGATTGGTCGAACAGATTCTGCGCTCCCATCGACAATGGGCAAACACATTTGATTCGATCCAGGATCTGGTTCTGGTGCATGACGCCGAGTTTGTCGTCATGAAGGCGAACATGGCTTTGCTGCAACGCCTCGGGCAAGCGCCCGCCGACGTGATCGGACAGCCCTGTGAATTCGTGCTTCCGCGCAAAGGCGAGTGGAGCGGATGCCCCTACTGCGTCGCCGCCGAGGAAGGAATTCAGGAGGCTCAAGACCCGTGCTTCGGTGGCAATTGCATGATTTCCACTTCGTCTTACAGCGAGCATGGAAGCCAGCAAAAGGGCACCATCCACGTGGTGCACGACACCACCGACCGGCACGATGCGGAAGAAAAATACCGGCTGATTTTCGAGCAGGCTCAGGAAGGCGTTTTCGTGGCCACTCCCGGCGGCAAATTGCTCGATTGCAATGACGCTTTCGTCGCCATGCTCGGCTACGCCAGCCGCGCCGAGTTGATGGCCATGGATCTGGACACAGAACTCTCCGCCTCGGTCGAGCAAACCGACGCCTTTCATCGCGAGATCGAATCTCACAACTATGTGCGCAACTTTGAAATGACGTTGCGCCGAAAAGACGGAACGCTCATCACGGTGCTCGAGAGCTGCTTCGCTACCCGCAACGCTCTTGGCAAAATCGAGCGCTATCAGGGATTCCTGCTCGACATCACCGAGAAGAAAAGGGCGGAAGACGAAATCCGCAAACGCAATCGGGAACTGAACGCGCTGAACGCAATGGCCGTGATCGCGACTCAGTCCTTCGATCTGGATGAGATCCTCAATCTGACATTGCGCCAGGTCATTTCGCTGCTGGGCGCGCAGACTGGATCGATCTATTTGGGAGATGCGGACCAAACTACTTTCCGCCGCCGCGCCGGTTGGGGACAGCGGAGCGCCGACCGCGCCCGCTTGTCCGAGGTCCAGTTTCACGGCGGCTTCGGCGATCTGGTCACCCGTTCCCGCACCGAAGTGATCACGCCCGAATACCTGCCGCATCTTCCTGCGCTGGTCTCCGACTTTATCCGCGCCGACGGTTCGAATTCCTGGATCTGGGTGCTGCTGTGGAGCAAGGACGCGCCCATTGGCATGATGGGAATCAGCAGCCGCGAGAACCGCGTTTACACCAGCAACGATGAAAACCTGTTAGTCGCGATCGGCCGCCAGTTGGCCACCACCATCGAAAAAGTTCGCCTCTACGAAGAGACCTGCCGCGCCTACGAGGATTTGCGCAAGACGCAAGAGCAGTTGCTGCAGAGCGAGAAGATGTCTGCCGTCGGACAGTTGATTGCCGGAGTCGCACACGAACTCAACAATCCTTTGACTGCGATTCTCGGCTACGCCCAACTGCTCGAAAGTGAAGGGCTGAACGATCGCGCGTCCGATTTCGTGAGCAAGCTCTTCAAGCAGGCCCAGCGCACGCATCGCGTCGTACAGAGCCTGTTGTCCTTCGCTCGTCAGCGCAAGCCGCAAAAAGAGCACGTCGATATTTGCAAGATATTGGACGAAACTCTCGCGCTCCGCGACTACGACCTGAAAGTGAACGACATTCGCCTGCAGCGCGAATTCGAACTTCCGGCTCCGGCGGTCACGGCTGATCCTCACCAACTCGAGCAAGTGTTTCTCAACATCATCAACAACGCCGTGGACGCCATGCTCGAAACCGGCCAGGGCGGCTCGTTGAAGGTTCGTGTCTATATCAAAGACGGAAACGTCCACACCGAATTTCACGATTCTGGTCCCGGCATCAAGGAACCGCACCGCATCTTCGAGCCCTTCTACACCACTAAGGGCGTGGGCAAAGGCACCGGCCTCGGCCTGAGCATTTGCTACGGCATCATCCAGGAGCATGGCGGACAAATCCGCGCCGACAATGGGACGAACGGCGGAGGCGTAGTTGAAGTCGTTCTTCCATCCGCGGGAGAAAGCGCAACTGAAGAGAAAGCCGCGCCCGCGGCCCGTCGCGAAGCCGCGCTTGCCGGACGCGTCCTGCTCATCGAGAGCGAAGAAGCAGTGCTCGAATTTGAGCGCGACGTCCTCACCGGCGCCGGAGCCGAAGTCGTCACCTCGATGAATGTCGAAGAAATGAAATCCCTGTTGCCCAAGCAACAGTTCGATGCCGTCATCGTCGACGGCAAGGCGCAGGGCAACGGCAGCCCCCGCGAAATATACAGCTGGCTCGTCGAGAACTGTCCCGGCATGGAGAAGCATTTACTGTTCACCTTCTCCAGTGTCGCCGAGCCCGATATTCGTACTTTCCTGCTGGAAAAGAGCGTGCCCAGCCTGGTAAAACCCTTCGAAGTAGCCGACCTGATCACCCACGCCCGCCGCCTGATGCAAAAAGCCCAAGCCGCCAGCGCCTAGCTAACATCCTGGGATGATCGAATAACGAAGATCGAATAACGAAGATCGAATGACGAAGATGGGGGTGCCCCATCCTTTTCCGCGTTCGTTGCGGAAAGGGTGGGACGCGAGACTCCAATCCAGAAAGCGCTCGCACGATTTGATCGGGCATAAAACGGATGTGACCCTCCCCCTCATCCAAGGTATGCACCTACCGGCATCCCTTCGAGAAAGTCCTTGACTCTGGAACCGATTCAAGGGTTCATACTGATATCGTGAGTGCCACCGGAAAATCTCTTAGTTCAGGAGAAGTTGCTCACCTGGCGGGCGTCAGCGCGGACACTATCCGTTACTACGAGCGCTTAGGGATTCTGCCGAAAGCGCAGCGCACGTTATCTGGTTATCGCCTGTACGCTTCCGACGCAGCTGAGCGCGTCAGGCTTGTACGGCGAGCGATTCAGCTGGGCTTCTCATTGTCGGAGCTCGCAGAAATCCTTCAGACACGCGACAACGGTGGCGTCCCTTGCCATCGAGTGCTTAGTCTCACGGAAGAAAAGCTGCATTCGCTCGGGCAGCAGATAGAGGAACTCCAGCAAACCCAAAACTACATGCGTCGGCTCGTCCGCGACTGGCGGAAAAAGTTAAAGCACATGCCGTCGGGTGGCAGAGCAATGCTGCTTCATTCGCTTGTTGACAAACCAAAGGCCGAGTCCCGGCCGAACAATCTGAGAAGGAGATCACGGTCATGAACCGCCTTGTAATCGCATCCTTGTTGTTCCTGGCACTGCCAGCTCTAGCTCAAGACTCAAAGCCGGATACTGCGATGAAGGACTGCCCAATGCACGATTCGCACGCCGCTCGACATGCAGTCGTCGAGAGTCACGGCGATCAGGCAATGGGCTTCCCCCAAGACAAGACCACTCATCACTTTCGCATGACGTCCGACGGCGGCACGATTGAAGTAACCGTGAACGACTTGAACGACAAAACCAACACCGCAGCGATTCGCTCCCACCTGTCACATATCGCGACAATGTTCGGCAGCGGCGACTTCTCCACGCCGATGTTTGTACATGACGGCGTGCCGCCCGGCGTAACGACCATGAAGTTGATGAAGTCGGCAATTCACTACACCTACGAGGAAGCGCCGTCAGGCGGCAGAGTGCGGCTAAAGTCCGACGATCCGATTGCCGTCGCTGCAATCCACGACTTCATTCGTTTTCAGATCACGGATCACCAGACGGGCGACAGTCTTGAAGTCGCGAAGAACTGACTGTGCTAGAACGTTGCAAATAGCTTGGACGGGGATTTTCTTTGCTGCTCGCGCACCCATGAACGAGTTGTACATCGGCCTATCCCTTTCGCTTCCCATTTCGGGAAGCACTAACTATTTTCTCCGCAATTCCCTTGACTTCACTTAAGCTATAAACGATAACCAGTATATAGCTGATCTACCGAAATGCCCTCCCCCAACCACAACTCGTTTGTTTCCAAGATTTTCCCTGTAACTCCTTTTAACTCAAAGATTTCAGCCGGTAATTATCCCTTGACGGTATGTATGCAAAATTCTAGACTCTCAATGGTGGTATCTGCAATGCTGTTTCGATGTCAGGATGCCACCGACTTATTGATGACCGGATGGGCGGCGAGCCGCTGTACTATCTTTCGCAGCCCAAGGGCATCCTCATGCGCATCTCCGATGTGGTTCGCAAATGCGTCGGCTTCGCTGGCATCAGGGAAGGCTCCGGCATCAGGTACGGCGGGACCGTTTTTTTCATTAACATTTCTGAAGACGGCATTAAGTTTCTTTACATGGTGACAGCAAAGCACGTTGCCGAAGCCCTAGAAGGCAGCGATTGCGTCATACGGGTAAACAACAAGCAGGGCCGCTCCGTGCTCGTTGAGGCTAGCGGCACCAAGTGGTGGTATCACCCGATTGAAAGTGCGACCGTCGATAGCGCGGTTACTCCATTCGCGCACCCCACACGTGATCTCGACGTGACAACTATTTCCCACACCCTCTTTGCGACCCCGGAACTAATCGAGGATTACGAAATTGGAATTGGGGATGAGGCTTATGTAGCTGGACTGTTCACTAGGATCACGAAAACTGCAAGGATTCAGCCCGTATTGCGAACTGGCACCATTGCGATGATGCCGGACGAGAAAATTGAGTTCTCTCAGGTCGGTCTCATTGACGCCTATTTAATCGAAACCAAGTCAATCGGCGGTCTCAGCGGTTGCCCAGTGTTCGCACGGCATACAGTAAGTCTGCCACTCACGGAGGAACCGCACGGCCCGCCGATTGGCAAGTTTAAGAGGCTTTACGGCGGGGGTTCATCCTACCTTCTTGGTTCGATGATCGGACACTATATAGTTCCGAAAGATTTTGACGCGACGCTGAGCGAAGCGGTTAACATGGGGCTGTCGGCAGTGGTGCCGATCCACAAAATTCTAGAAGTGGTGAATCACCCGGAGCTAGTTGAAATGAGAAAAGCCGCAATCGAGGACGAGCGGAACAAAAATGCTGCAACGAGCGTCTTGGATACGTCACTTCCGGCGGCGAAAGTGCAGATAACCGGCGAAGGCTTCAAAATCCCCGTGCCTACTGAAGATCAGGTCTTCAGCGACATAAGAAAAGCCAGCCGCAAGAAAAGGCCACGGCGAGAAAATTGACGAAGCCGGACAAATTACGCGAGATGGCGCTGGTAATCGATTCACATAAGGACTGGTGGCGATTTCCAACTGAGCCAACCGTGCTGGGATTCATGGGAATGAGTCGCCTGTTCATAGTGGGGGACCAGCCGTCGACCAGTGAGTGGGAGTATTGGCATCCTAATCGAAGAGCTTTTTACGATTTGCTGCCACGGGTCGGGGCGACCGACGCCCATTTGACGGACCTCTATAAGAGACGCGGTAAAGCAGGAAGCCTGCGAACCGGACTTCCTGAAGATTTTCAGGAGCACGTTACATTCTTCCGAGACGAACTTGCATTGTTGGAACCAAGCCGGGTCGTGGCGCTGGGACATGACGCCTATCGGTTGCTAAGCTGCCACGTGCCCGAGGTTCGCCCGATTCTAGCTAAGATGTGGCACTTCGCCTACGTAATGCGGTACAACAAGCTTCCCTTTTACGCAAACAATATGAGGATCGCCTTCAGCTCGTCCGTCTGAGTTTTTCCCAAAGTATGACCATCGAGCACAAGATCGTCGTAGGTTTGAGCGACATCAAGGCGGTGATATTCGAGTGCGCGAATGCGAACTGCCATGCCAGAGTTATTGTGTCTCCCGACAACATTCACATACCGAAGCAGTGCCCAGCCTGCAACGAGGGCTGGATCAGCATCGAGAAATCCTTTCAGTCCGATACGTCACAGGAAAAAAACTTTGTCGACGCCCTGGCGAAGCTAAGGGTGCTTGAGGCAAAACCGCTGCCCTTCAAAATTCTTCTGGAATTTGAAGATGAACCGCGTGCGCTCGTAACGACCAAAGCCTAGTCAGAACGGTTCCACGACCGGAACATCTTTGCGAACTACCGCGTCTCGCTTCTCGATCTGGTGCAAAAAGCTAGTGAACATGGGTAGCTCATCGAAGCGGCGATTGTAGCGGAAGCTGTACTCGTTGAGATAGGTCTGAAGGTAGTGACGGCCAACCGAATGATAAACTCCGCGAATCCCGGTTTTGACGAGCGACCAGAAACCTTCAATCGTGTTCGTATGAACGTCGCCCATGACGTAGATCTTTTCGCTGTGATTGATGCGACGATGGTTGTATTCATTGATGTGCCGATCCATCACATCGTAGGAGCAAAAGTCATCCGTGAACACTGTGCTTTTGGGAAGAACATACTCCTTAACCAAGCCCAGCATCGTAGAGCCTTTTACGTCGGCAGCGACAACGGCTCTGACGCGGCCCTTGCGCTCCACCATTCCGATGACGGTGACTTTCTTGTCCTTGGAGTCGCCAGCCATCGGGCGTCCCATCGTGCCCTTGCGCCGTCCACCGTAGTACATCTCGTCCATCTCGACGCCGGGGCCACGCTTTCCGCCTAGTGGCGCAGCTTTCTCATCGTCCAGCATCGAGCGAATCTGCTTGAACATGCGCCACGCGGTTTTATAGGTGACGCCTGTTTCGCGCTCGATCTGCTTCGCGGAGATTCCGCAACGGGTAGCCGACATGAGATACATCGCGTAAAACCAAGTCGTGAGCGGAGTGGGCGATTTGTGGAAGATCGTGTCAGCAGTTGGATGCACGTGGTTTCCGCAATGGTCGCAGCAGTAAGACGGGCGGCTCACCACGCGGTGGTGCTTCGTGACGCGCTCGCAGTTCTTGCAATAAATGCCGTCCGGGTAGAGGCGGTTCTTCAGCCATTCGAGACAGGCTGCGTCATTGGGAAATTGTGCTTGGAAGGCTTTTAACGGGTAACGCTGCATTTTGGGTTTGCGGTTCATTGGAGTACCTACCGTCACTACCCAAACTGTAGCAGACTACCATACATACTGTCAAGGGATAATTACCTTTCAGCCCTGGTCCCCCGCTATCCCTCTGATTGCAATAGATCAGAGGGGGAGGGGGTGGAGAATTCCCATGTCGCTTTATCCCGATAACATTCCTCGTTGCGAACACGTGAAAATCAACGGCACCCAGTGCGGATCGCCCGCGCTGAAGCGCAATCACTTTTGCTATTTTCATAAACGCTGGCAAGAAACCCGCATCGTCCTCAACGCCAACCGCGCCCGCCGCGGCCGCGCCGCCCTCGACCTTCCCGTACTCGAAGACGCCAACTCCATCCAGGTTTCACTCATGCAAGTCATGCGCCTGATCCTGAGCGGACAAATGGACACGAAAACCGCCGGCCTCCTGCTCTACGCTCTGCAAACCGCATCCTCGAATCTGAGCCGCATCAACTTCGAGCCCGCGGTAAAAACCCGCGTGGTTATCGATCCCCGCACCGTAGATCGAACTCCGCTTGGCGAGGATCCATGGTGCAGAGAGGATTTTGAGGAGGAAGAAGCAGAAGAAGACGCGCGCGAACCGGTCGAAGCCAGAGTCAAAGACGTCGGCCGCGACGAGGAATGGCTCGCAGAAGAAGTCATTCCCGAAATCGAAGCCAGGGCCGACGCCGAAGAGGAATCAGCGCAAATCATTGCGCAGATTCAAGCCGTAGCCAATGCCGCAAGTCATCGACAGCAACGTCGTTCGGCGAAGTTGCGCCCGCACATTGTCCGCGCTACTAAAGGCTCTCGCGCAGTTGGCGGGCGAAGTCGCGGAGGGCGGTCTCGTCGCGGCGGTACCACATCCACTGTCCGAGCTTCTTGGCCTCGACCAACCCAGCTTTTTTCAGAATCGACATATGATGGGAAATCGTAGGCTGCGACAGATGAACCCGCGGCTCGATATCCGAGGCGCATAGACCGATGTCCTTGCCGATGGAACAGGCTCCGCGCTCCTTGAGAGCCTGCAGAATTCGGCGGCGAGTAGGGTCGGCGACGGCGTGCAGCATACGATTCAGGGTTTGCTCGGGATCAGACATGGTGAAGATAGCAATAAACCGGGGATCGATGGTTGTCAATGTAGGGAACGGAATAAGTTTTGCGGACGGGCGAGGACGCCGCCGCTCCAACGTTCAGATGCGGCTACCTTTTCAGGATTGGATTGTAGCCGTCGCTGACCAGCTTGCCGCGCATCAGTTCGGCATCTTTGATGTCCGAATACGGCCCGACCTGCACGTGAATAAGCTTATCAGTCGAGCGTATTGGTTGAGAATGCGGGATACTGTTTTTTCTTGAGCGCGTCGACCAGAGCCGCCGCATCTTCTGCTTTGCTGACCGCTGCGACCTGCACATAGTAGCTGTTTACCGAGGGCGGAGCGGTGGGATCAGGAGTCGCGGTTGCAGCGCTCGCGGGCGCAGCGGTTTCCGAGGTTTCGGCCGCCGCTTCTTTCACGACAGGCTGAGTATTTCCGTCCTTGCTCTCGACCGCTTTGTAGAACGTCATATCGGCTGGCGTCGTGGCATTGTTGGTTTTGACTGCGGATGGCCGCTGGCCGCCAGTCGTAACTGTGGTTGTGGCTGGGACATCAGGAGACGCAATCCTTACGGAACTTCTGCCCAGCGAAAAGCCCATGCCAAAAAAAACCGCGCACAGCGCTACGAGTCCAAAAAACAGGGCAAGCATCTTGCCTGTTCCTAACGTGATCTCCGTGTCTTGGGAAGTAGCTGTTGGCATTTCAACCTCGTCATTGTTGCCGATGCGGGCCGCTTAGCCCTTGGCCGGGGAAGCGTCTCCATCGGGTTTCGCAAATAGCTTTTGTATTCCGGAAAAGAAGTCCACGGGAACAGGGAAGACGACCGTGGTGTTCTTCTCCACGCCAATTTCGGTCAAGGTTTGCAGATAGCGCAATTGCACACTCACGGGTTCGGTGGCGAGCAAATGAGCCGCGTCCACCAACCGCTGAGCGGCGGAAAACTCGCCTTCCGCGTGAATGATCTTGGAACGCTTTTCGCGTTCAGCCTCGGCCTGCTTGGCCATGGCGCGCAGCATGGATTCGGGCATGTCCACCTGCTTGACTTCGACGTTCGCCACTTTGACTCCCCAAGGCGCGGTATGCGTATCGAGAATGCTTTGCAGGCGCAGGTTGATCTTGTCGCGATGGGCGAGGAGTTCATCGAGTTCCTGTTCGCCGAGGACGGAACGCAAAGTTGTTTGAGCGAACTGAGAAGTTTGATACACGTAGTTGGAAACTTCCACCACGGCTTTTCTCGGCTCGATCACGCGCAGAAAGATCACGGCGTTGACTTTGAGCGTGACGTTATCGCGAGTGATGATGTCCTGCGGTGGCACTTCGAGAGCCTCCTGACGCAACGAGATGCGATTCATCTGATCAAGCGGAGCAAAAACGAAAACGAGGCCGGGACCTTTGGCTTCTGGAAGCAGACGCCCCAGGCGGAAAATAACTCCGCGCTCGTACTCCTTCAGAATCTTGATCGAACTTAGCAGGTATATAGCGAAGATGATAATTACGATGGTCGTGAAACCAAAGCCAAGCTCCATCTTGGGCCTCCGTCCTGATTGTCAGGAATGCCTCTGAGCCGGATTGTATCGCAATTGGGCGGCGCAAGCGGTGATTTCAAAAGCTTGCGGGGTTGTCTGGCGAGGTGCGCGATTGCGTGGTCAGCGTCACTCGCGAAAGAAGTCAAAGGCATGAACCACTAAGGACACAAAGGTCCACGAAGGAACAGCAATGAGAGCAAGAGTAGCCTGGCTCTTCCCGTGAGCATCGCGGACGGACGAGGACGCGCGTCTCTCCGTTCTCCTGATTACGCTTGCGTCGTTTCGGATGGGGCTGGGTCGACTGACAATTGCAGTCCCTCTACATGGCGCACAACGACGGGCTGGCCTGCGGGTAGATTGGCTGAAGAGATGGCGTCCCAGAGTTCGCCGTGGATGAAAACTTTTCCTTGTGGCGACAGAGCGCTCTGGGTCAGACCGATTTCTCCGATGAGTCCTTGCACGCCGGTTACAACTTTGTTGGCTCGCGCTTTCAGAGGCGATGCTCATCAAGAAGACGGTGATGATTCCCAGCGGAATGCTGACAGCCAGCGCGGTCAGCAAGTGGACGCGCATTTCGGGGATGGGCGCGTCTACCAGCAATAACCCGCCTAATGTGAGCGTGACGATACCGCCGATGGCTAGCACGCCATGGGCAGCAAATTTGGCTTCGAGCGCAAAAAGAATGAAGGACGCGAAGATCAGAACCACCGCTGCGAAGCGAGTGGGCAGCAAGTTTAACGCGAAAATGGCGAGAAGAATAAAGACGACTCCTACGGTTCCGGGCACGACCGCGCCAGGATGGTTGAACTCGGCGTAAAGCGCGAGCGCGCCCACCGCGAGCAGGATAAAGGCTACGTTTGGATCGAGCAGATAGGCCAGAATGCGCTGTTTCAAAGTCATGTCAAAAGGACGGATGGGCTGGCCGACCAGATTCAGGGTGACGGTCTCGCCGCTGAAACGCTTGACTGGCTTGCCTTGCAGTTGTTTGAACAGATCGTCTTCGCTCGACGCATCGTAGTCAATTAGTTTTTGTGAAAGGGCTTCCTGGTCGGTAAAAGATTTGGATTGGCGCACGGCGGTTTCGGCGGTTTCGACGTTGCGTCCGCGCTTCGAGACGACGGATCGCAGCAGAGCAGCCGTATCGTTCTCGATTTTTTCTTTCATCGTGTCGTCCATCTTGCCGCCGCCGAGGGTGACGGGATGAGCTGCTCCGGTATTGGTTCCGGGTGCCATAGCCGACACATCGGCGCTTTCGAGGATGAAGAAACCGGCGGAGGCGGCGCGGCTGCCGCTGGGCGTGACGTAAATGATTACCGGCACGGGCGAGGCCAGGATTTTTTCGATGATGTCGCGCGTGGAATCGAGCAGACCGCCGGGAGTGTTGATCTCGATCAGCAAAGCCTGATCCTTATTGCGCGCGGCTTCGGCGATGGCGCGGCCGATGTATTCGTCGGTGATGGGATGAATGGCGTCGTTCACTACGATCTTCAAAACTTCGGCAGAGGACGCAGCGGAAAGGACGAATAGGCTCAGCAGACAGAACAGAATGCGCGAAACGGAAGACAGTTTCATCGATTGGGCAGTGGCTGCGCTTCCTGCGCGAGCTTGGCTGCAACGGCACGCTTGAGCGCCAACGCGGATGCGTTCGTGGGTTCCAAACGCAGGGCCCGATCGATGTTCTCGGCGGCCGCTTCAGCTCTATTGTCTCGCAAATCAAGCTTCGCCAACACTAAAAGAGGTTCGGGGAACTCCCGCAGGCGCAAGGCCTCGTTGGCTTCGGCTCGCGCTGCGCTGGGGTTGTTTTCGGCTTCGAGCACGCTGGCCAAGCCGGCGTGGGCTTCCGGGTTTGACGGGTTCAGCATGATCGCCTCGCGGAATTCATTTTCTGCTTCGGAGAGGAAACCTTGAGCCAGCAGTTGATGTCCGCGATCAGCGTGGAATTGCGCGTGAGTTTTGGGATCGGTCTTGCTGAGACGCTGCTCTGCGGCCGCTTCGATTTTCAAAGCAAGCTGACGGAAGGAACTTTCGTCGTAGTTGGCGCGGATGCGTTCGAGCGGCATGGTTTGCATCGCCGGGACAATTGCTCGTTGAGTTGAAGCGCTGCTGATCGCTTCGAGTAGAGACTTGGCGGCGGGGTCGCTGGGCCGCAGCGACAGTGTGTCGCGGAGTTGATGAGACGCGCCGGCTGCGTCACCGGTTCGGTAGAGCTCGATAGCCAGATTGAAGTGATAGTCGGGGTCGTTCGGATCGGCGTCGATGGCTTTCTGGAAATATTCAGCGGCGCTTTTTCTGTCTCCGCGAGAGCTGACCACTCCGAGATCGTTGTAAACCTCAGCCAGGGGCAAGCGGACGGCGACGAAGTGGAATGCCGACTCGGCTCGTGGAAAATCTCCCTGGTAGTAGGCCGCAAGTCCCAAATAGAAGTTCGCCTCACGCGCCAGCGGATTATCTTCGGGCAGGCGCGCGAGCGTGGAGACGGCTTGGTCGTACTGTCGTCCGCGATAGTAGGCTTTGCCCAATTGCAAGAGGGCTTCGGGATAGTCTGGGCTGAGGCGAACGGCTTCACGAAAGTGCTGAATCTGTCCTTCCGCAGTTGGAGCAGTGATTCCGCGAATGTAGTTCTCAAACGCGTCCAAGCGGATGGGAGGAGCGGCGGCAACATACGCTTGCTTCGTGACAGAGATGTCCGGACGAAGCGCGTGCAAAATATCCCACGCCAGCGCGGTCTGAATATCGATCAATTGAATCAGTGGACCGGACTCATTCATCTCGGGCAGCAAGTGTTGGCGGCGCATGTCGAGCAGTTGCGCGGTTGCAGTGAAGGTTCGGCCATCGAAGCGATACAGGCCGAGGACTGCGTAGTCCACGTCTAACTGCTCGGCGATGCGGTAGAGCGTGGCGCGTGAAGGATGAAGTTCGACCGGAATGCCGAGGCGATCGTAGGCGCGGATGCGGTCTTCACGAGGGAGGACAAACAACTTAGCGGAATTCAGACGCTCTTGCAGCAGTTCCGGAAAAGAATCACTGATCCACGCGATCCCTGGGGCTTTGGATTGATTTTCAAAAGGAACTACCAGCAGGTTCAGACCAGTGTTGGCTGGCGCCTGCGCGAAGGCGGCGGTGCAAAGGAGCAGGATTGCGCTGAGGCGGAGAAATTTCAAGGCAAGTAGATTATAGCGGGAGAAGGCGCTTTGGTTGTGGGGTGAAAGACTCTGGACGTTCTGCTTAAACCGTCCTGCGTTGGCGAAGCCAATAACAGAAAGGGCCATTGTCAGTGCACATCTTCGATGATATAAGGGTGCCCCATGGCCGTCGGGAGCGCGTAGTCTGCGCGGCTCCCAGCACCAAAGTACAACTCAAAACGGGAGGAGAGCTCACATGAAGCTCCGCGCATGCTTCGTCATCGCCAGTTTTCTGTGCACAGTGATTTGTACAACTCAGGCCCAAACCGCGGCCCCTAACGCAAGCCTGGCTTCAACGCAAGTTCCACGCCTGATCAAGTTCTCGGGATTAGCGCAGGATGAAACTCACAAGCCAGTGAGCGGCGTGGTTGGCATTACTTTTTCGCTGTACAAAGATCAGGAAGGTGGCAGTCCGTTGTGGATGGAAACGCAGAACGTCCAAGCCGACGCAACGGGCCATTACACCGCAATGCTGGGTTCGGCGAGTGTGGAGGGAGTTCCGTTGAGTCTGTTCAGTTCCGGCGAAGCGCAGTGGTTGGGAGTTCAGGTTCATGGCCAGCGCGCGCAGCCTCGCGTCTTGCTGGTCAGCGTTCCCTATGCGCTCAAAGCTCATGAGGCGGAGACCCTTTCAGGAAAAAGCATCTCGGATTTCGTGCTCCTCAACAAGAGCGTGGCGGCCCCGACAATGGCTGGTAACGCTCCGGCTATCTCGAATGGTGCCAGTGGCTCGAAGTTGCCCTCAGCAGCGAATGGCCCGACAAGCTTTGTCGGAACCAATGCGACTCAAATTGTGGTAGTAACCCAGAAGGGAAAAGGAGCCGGATTGTCAGCCACCTCCAGTACGCTCGCGGCGGTCGCGGGCGCGATCACGGGGAAGTCAAACACGGCCGTGTATGGTCTTGCCAGTAATACCGCCAAAGGCAGCAATGCGGCCGGAGTGACAGGGGTCGCCAATACGGAAACGGGTCCTGGAGTCCAAGGCGTAACCACGAGTGCCGCGGGATTTGGTGTTGAGGGGGTAGTTAATTCGAGTGCGGGCGGGACCGCCGTCCAGGGCGTTAACAACGCGACATCCGGAGTCTCGTCTGGCGTCTCCGGTCAGAGCGCGAGTACTGGCAATGGGAGTGCTGGGATTGTCGGTAACGAAAGCGCCACTACTGGCCAGGTATACGGTGTCATGGGCAACAGTGCCAGCAGCAGCGGCACTGGCGTGCTCGGTTCGGCATATGCCAGCAGCGGCACCACGTTCGGAGTGACCGGATCAACGGTAAGCCCGAATGGTTTTGCCCTTTTTGGAGATAGCACCTCCACAACTGGCGGTACCGGCGTCCTCGCGCAAACATGGAGCACCTCCGGCGGTTCTGCAGCCACCCTCGTTGCTTATGGCGGCGCTGGCTTGATCATTAATGGCCTTTCGGGGAAAAGCTACACTCAAGTCTTCTCCGTCGACGCCTCTGGTAACGTTTTTGTCAAAGGCAAGCTCACCAAGGGCGGCGGGTCGTTCAAGATCGACCATCCGCTGGATCCGGCGAATAAATATCTTTCCCACTCGTTTGTCGAATCGCCGGACATGATGAACGTGTACAACGGGAACATCACGACCGACAGGCATGGTTTCGCCACGGTGAATTTGCCAGACTATTTTGAAGCACTCAATGGCGACTTCCGTTATCAGTTGACGGTGATTGGGCAATTCGCGCAGGCGATTGTGGCCAAGAAGATCTCTGCCAACCAGTTTGTGATTCGGACGAATAAGCCGAACGTGGAAGTGTCGTGGCAGGTGACGGGCGTCCGGCACGACGCTTATGCCAATCGCTATCGCATTCCGGTGGAAGAGGATAAGGCTCTTTCCGAACAAGGATACTATTTGCATCCGGAAGTCTTTGGGCAGCCGGAATCCAAGAGTATTTCGGCGGCGGGGAAGTCTGCGCCTGCTTCACAGGAAGTTATGGCGGACGCGACGCACAAATAATTGGCAAGAGTCGAAGGTAAGGGTCAACCTGCCCTCGCGTGGTCGATGGGAATTTCTTTGTTGGAGCTTTGCTGCTCGCGGGTTAGTTCCGTCCAGCTCGGGAGGGTTTGGTTTCCGGTGATCAATTGGGCTCCTTGCTCGTAGGTGAAATAGGACCATGCCCACTGAATCAGCACGATTATGCGGTTACGGAATCCGATGAGGAAAAAGATGTGTACTGATAGCCACGCGATCCAGGCGAGGAAGCCGGAAATGTGAACTTTGCCGAACTGCCCGACGGCGGCGGCGCGGCCGATGGTGGCCAGACTGCCTTTGTCCAGGTAATGGAAATCCTTTCGTGGCTTTCCTGCCAAGTCGCGCAAGATGTTACGAGCCGTGGCTTTTCCTTCCTGGATTGCGGCGGGCGCCAGGCCGGGTACTGGCTGGCCATTTTCCTGCTTCAGTGAAGCCAAGTCTCCAATCACGAACACGTGGTCGTGCCCGGGAATGCTCAAATCAGGATTCACTAACACGCGCCCGGATCGGTCGGTCGGTGCGCCGAGCTTCTTGCCTAATGGCGACGCGGCTACTCCGGCAGCCCATATAATTACGGCCGCAGGCACACGAGTCTGCCCCATGATTACGGCGGCCGGCTCGATGCCAGTGACCATTGCGGAGGTGTGGACCTCGACTCCGAGTTCACGCAGCTGTTCTTCCGCGCTGCGGGACAGATCCTCAGGGTAGGCGGGCAGAACTCGAGGTCCGCCTTCGAGCAAAATGGTGCGGGTTTGCTTGGGATCGATGGAATTGAATTCGTCAGCCAAGGCGCGGCGGGCGATTCCGGAGAGTGTTCCGGCCAATTCGACTCCTGTAGGACCGCCTCCGACGACGACGAAATTCAGTTGCACCTGGCCTCCGCCGCTGGCCGCACGGCGTTCGGCTAATTCGAACGCGAGCAATACTCGCCGCCGGATTTCCACCGCATCTTCGAGCGTCTTCAGGCCGGGCGCCAGCGGCTCCCATTCGTCGTGCCCGAAATAGGCGTGGCTTGCGCCTGCGGCGACGATCAGGTAGTCGTAGGGGACTTCCCGATCCGCAATCTTTACCACTCGTCGATCAAGATCGAAGTCTTGCACTTCTCCGAGTACGACCTCGACATTGTGACGGCCACGAAAGATCCAGCGAATGGGGGATGCAATTTCTCCGGGAGATAAGCCGGCGGTTGCGACTTGATAAAGCAGAGGCTGGAAGGTGTGGTGATTTCTGCGGTCGATGATAGTGACTCGGACGGGATGGTGAAGGAGCTTCAGGGCGGCGTTAAGACCTCCGAAGCCGCCGCCGATGATCACGATATGAGGCGTGGGTTTATCGTTCATCTGAGTCCCTCATCAAAGGTGGTGGTCATTAAGATATCCTGAGCGCGGAAAAGTAGCATCACAGTTGTATAGATTCGCGAATTATGGCCGCCGAGTCGAAACATTTGATTTCTCAAATTGCGTCCGAAGGCCACTCGGTCTCGGCGCGTGCGGCCGCTTCGAGACGGACTCGAGCGCTCGGCCTGTCGGACGCGATGCAGGTTGGGGTAGTCTTCGCGTTGATCATAGTTGCGGTGTGGACGCCGCCTGGCCGGGGCAGCACGATCGTCAGCCTGGTGGCAACACTTTGCATTCTGTGGTTTGCCGTGCGCGGCCGCTATTCCGTTCGCGAAATGGGGCTCAGCCGGCCGGGGTCCGGGGCGACGGTGATACTCGTTTCTGGAATATTCTTGATCGTCGCAATTATCTTTGCAGGTTGGGTGCTTCACGACCTTGGGCCGGCTCAGCCTGTGCCCTGGCGAAGAGCCTGGAAATATGCCATCTGGGCGCTGGAGCAGGAATTCATTTTGCAGTCGTTTTTCTTTGTGCGGCTGGAGTCACTGTTGGGCAGCCGACGTGCCGTGATGGCCGCGGCTTTGTTGTTCGCCGCCACTCACGTGCCGAGCCCGTTGCTGACTGGGCTGAGTCTTATCGGCGGCCTATTGTTCTGCGAGATGTTTCGCCGCCACCGCAACATCTTTCCCTTGGGGTTGATTCACGCTGCAATAGGACTGACCATTGCGGCGAGCCTTCCTGACAGCTTGCTTCATCACATGCGAGTGGGATTGGGCTATCTGTTGTATCGTCCGTGAGAACGCCCGAACCTGCCACTGGTACTCACTGGCGATAATGAGTGATCGACCCGTTGCCGCGCTGAATCGGGTAACATGAACCGGGTTAGCCGCGAGCAGATGCTTTGCCTTTGAAACCTCCGCAAACAGAGCCTCAGTCCGATACGCCGGCGCAGTCCGGCGCTAGCTCTCGCTGGCTTCGGCTGCTTATGCCGTCGGTCTCTGATCTGCTTTTTGCTGCTTTACTCCTGGGCTTTAGCTGCGGCGCGCTGGGCCGGCTCTTGCTGCGCGATGGGGGAACGGGCTGGCACATCCGCAACGGGCAGCTAATCTTGCAGACGCACTCGATTACCCGCGTGGATCCGTTCTCGGCGACCATGAGCGGACAAGCTTGGTATGCCTGGGAATGGCTGTACGACGTGCTGATAGCAGCCATTCACCACTCGCTGGGATTGAACGGCGTGGTCTTTTACACGGCTGCGATTATGGCGGCGACGTTTGTCCTCGTGTTCCATTTCGCCATGCGTCGCGGTGGCAGCCTGCCGATTACGCTTCTTATGCTGGTGCTGTCCTTGGGCGCTTCGGCTGTGCATTTTCTGGCGCGTCCTCACGTCGTGAGTTGGCTGTTCACCGTGATTTGGTTTGAGTTGCTCGATTCGGCCTCGTTCGCGGATGAACCCGACAAAGCCCGGCGAGTATTTTTCTTACCTCTGCTCATGTTGTTCTGGGTCAACTTGCATGGAGGATTTCTTCTCGGCTTCGCTTTGTTGGCGGTGTACCTGGTCGGCAGCGGAGTCCAGTACCTGACGACTGCGGATCGGCGCGAGGTCATCGCAACCTGGCTGAAGCGTCTGGGTCTTGTCAGTGTGCTTTCGTTGGTGGCGAGTTTCGTCAATCCTTACGGCTTTATGCTGCACCTTCATATTTACCGGTATCTCTCGGACCGGTTTCTGATGGATCACGTCAACGAGTTTCAATCGCCCGACTTTCACGGCCTAGCGCAGCAATGTTTTGTGGTGATGTTGCTGGTGACGATTGCGGCTCTGGCCAGTGTGCGACGAAAGGTGCCGCCCAGTCATTTGCTGGTAATTCTGTTGGCGGCTTACAGCGGGCTGTACGCTTCGCGCAATCTTCCAGTGGCATCGATGCTGCTCACACTCATGGTTGCTCCGATGCTCTCGGAGACAGTCGCGAAGGGGGCTGAGAATTCAGAGATTGCGTCATGGCTGCGGGCGTTATTTTCGTGGCTCCACGGATTCAGCATGCGCATGGAGAAATTGGAACTACATCTTGAAGGCCACGTTTGGATGGTACTGGTCTTCGCCGTCGGTTTATGGGCTTGCATGCGTGGCGGAAGAATCGGCTCGGAGCAGTTGTTCAACGCATATTTCGACGACAAGCAATTTCCAGTGGAAGCTGCCGCAGTGATTGCCGAGCGCAATATCAGGGAACCAATCTTTTGCCCAGACCAGTGGGGAGGGTATCTGATTTACCGACTTTATCCTCAGACCAAGGTTCTAGTAGACGATCGCCATGACTTGTACGGCAGTCATTTCTTCGAGGATTACGAGAAAATAATGTTCGTCCAGACTGGGTGGAATAAGCTGTTGGACGAGAAGAACGTAAACTGGCTGCTACTGCAAAAGAACTCAGCCTTGGGGACGATTCTTGGCCAGACTCCGGGGTGGAAGCTTATTCATGGCGACGGGACGGCGGTGCTGTTTCAGCGAAGCCCGTAGCGGGAGCATCGTGTGGCGCCCGCGCCGCGAATTCGATCACCGCTACAACCTGTTCACGCGATAAATGGAACCAATCCATAATCTCGTCGATCGAGGCTCCCACTTCCAGATTGTCAAAGACGACGGAAACCGGAGTCCGCGTGTCGCGGAATACCCATGCGCCGCTACGCTTGCCGGGAACGCTTTCCACGGCGGGGCATTGTGACCAATCAAGAGCCATGTTCTTACCTTCGCTTATCGTAGCTTGTTACGGAGTTTTTTGCCACGGCTCGGCGGCGGCTCAGGCAGCGTCGTAACTGATCCATGAGGACGGGACGAATGTAAAGCCGGCATCTTGCCGGCTGTCCCGAGATTGTCTCGCCCGCGGTTCGAGACCAGGGCCCAGTGTCGCGGACGAAAGTTTTTCCAAGAGCGCCCGGACGAGGCGTCCGGGGCGAGATGGGGTTAGCGGGTGTCGATGTCGAAGCCCAGGATTGCGTTGACTTCTACGGGTTGTTCGCCGCGAAATACGGGGCGGAATTTCCAGTTGGTTAGTGCGGCTAAAACTTTGGAGGTCATCGCACTGCCGCCGCCGTCCAGGACCTGCATGTTTCGAAGAGTTCCGGTGCGGTCGAGGATGCAGGCAATCACCAGCCGCGAGGGCTTCAGGTTCGCGGGTAAATCGGAGCGCATGGGTTGCGGGGCGACCAAGTCCTCGGCGTAGGGATGCGCCGCGGACGACGGATCCGCATACTGCATGACTGCGGTGCCAAGCACAGTGTCGATGTAAATCGTGTAGTTCTTGTCTCCCTTGAGCATGCCGTAGAAATTGAATGCGCCTCCTGAGCGGGCGCTGCCAACTACGGTGATGCCGGGTCCTTGCTGATCTTTGCCGACCGAGGAGCGAGCGATGATATTGGGTCCGGCACCATCGGCACCGAAGCTGGGGAGGGTCACGATATTGCTGCCGCCGTTGACGGAGACTCCGGGCATTGGCGGTTTGCCGGTGGTTCCGTTGCCGGCGCCGCCGGGGCCAGGATAGGGAGAGATTCCGCCGCGCGCCATAGTTTCAGATCCGCGGCCGGTGCCGTCTTTCGTGGCATCGGCTTTCGCTGCGCCTGAGCCTTCTCCGGACAAGCCGCTGCCCGTTCCAGCGCCACGGCCGATTCCTGATCCGCCGCCGGATCCGCCCAATCCCGCCTTGTCTCCGCCGGATGGTGACATAGCGAGCGAGCCTGCGCCGGCGTTGCCCGGCATGCCAATCTTCGAACCCGGCTGGCTGGACACCACGATTCCCGTCCCTTTGCCGCTGCCGCCGTTGTTGCTCGGCGGCGCGGCCACTGAGCCTGCGTCCATCGGACCACCCAAGCCCGCGCCGCGATTTCCGCTGCCCATGCCGGAGAGCGAGCCTCCGCCCGAAACGGTTGGCGGAGGCGGAACCACGGCCGTTCCGCCTCCCAAGCTTGTCATCGTCGAACGTGCCAGCGAGCCACCGCCAACTTGCACGGGAGGAGGCACGACGTTAGCAGACCCCAAACCGGGTACAGCGCGACTGCCCGTCGCGGCTCCGTTCATCTGAACCGGCGGTGGGACTACGGCTGCGTTGCCCATGCCCCCGAACGCGCGATGGGAAGCCGAGGCATCCGCCATCGAAGCTGTTGGGGGTACGACCTGAGTTCGCAACTCGCCTGCGCCAAATCCTGGACCTCGGGGATTTATATCGTGCGTAATTTGTGACGGAGGTGGTGCGATTACTGCCGGTGCAGGAAGTGTGAGCTTGGGATTGAGATTCGTGAGCTGCTCCGGAGCGGACACTGGCGGCGGAATCACGGCCACGGCTTGCGAGCCAGGCACGCGGATCGGAGTAATGTCGCTCCGCGGCGCGCTGGGGCTGGGAGGAACGATGGCCGCATTCAAGGGTGGCGCGGAACGCATTTTGTCGCGTTGCGCCTCAGGCGTCGGTGGGACGATGTTGGCGCTTAGTATCGGCGCGCGCTGCGCCTTCTGGTATCATTGCGAACTTCCGGAGTGGGAGCAACCACGGCTTGGTCGAGAGTTGGAGCCCGTTGCGATGATTTCAATCCCTCGGCGGGCGCTGGCCCTGGAACTGGCTTGAACGCCAGCAAATTGGCAACTGCCGAATCGGATTGAGGCAGCTTGAGCTTGGGAGCGTCCACGACTTTCTCACGAAGTGATTCGCCGCGGGCCACACGAATGGTCTGAGTACGATGATGAGCTTCGTGACCGCCAGCGCGACCGGAACGCCCGGCTTGCGCTCCTCCGGCATCTTCCGTGCGCGGCAGTTCCTCCCCCGAGAAATAAATGACATCGTACTTGGGCATGGACGGCGGCTCATAAGGCCGCAGCTTGTCGATTGCTTGCGACAGCATGATCGCGATGGCAAACAATGCCGCTTCCACGATCCAGGAGGCGAACATCCCACGATAGGGAACAAGTCCGGTTCTGGCTTCTCCCGCCAGAGGTTCGGGAGAGCGTTTCAGGGCGGGCCGGATGGCGGTGAGGAATTCCTGCCACGGCGAAGACCACTCGACCAGGAGTTTGAGTTCGGCGCTCACGCTGTGCCTGCCTCTTGCTTCGCAGGCATCGCAGTCTTATTCAGTGCGATCTCGATTTCATCTCCGATCGTGGTTCCGCTGGACTTCAATGTGTCTCCCGGCAACTCCAGCACCGAAGCTGTGCGCATGCTGACTCGTGCCACTCGCCACGGCTTCAGATTCTGCTCGATGTGGACAACCAATCTGTTCGGGTCCAGATAGAGGACATCGATTGGAAACCTCATCGCGATCGTGTGTACGCCGCGGGATGGAATAATCCAGAGACCGTCGCCAGCAGGGAAGCCGGCGGCGTCCTTGCCCATGAGCCCGAGCAGGCGCGACCAGTGTGTTCCTGCCACGGACAAATGGGTGGCCAGATAGGCGTTGCGCGTCCGATTGAACGCATATCCTGTGGCGGCTGGTAACGACATCACAACTCCTGAATCATAACTGCTGGATTCGGTTCGTGCTCTCAGACTCGTCTTGCCTGATCGGTTCGGCGTTATCAGTGTCCGGTCACGGGCGCGAGCGTCCGGATCAACTCGATGATCGCCGGGCCGAGGGTGACAAAGATGATCGAGGGGAGGACAAATAAAACCAGGGGAATTACCATTTTAATGGTTGTCTTGGCAGCCTGCTCTTCCGCCCGTTGCCGGCGCTCGGTGCGCAGTGAATCTGAGTGCACTCGCAAAGCCTGGGCAATACTGGTACCAAAGCGGTCAGTCTGTATTAAGGTTCCCACAAGCGAACGGAGATCGTCAACGCCGGTGCGCTCTACCAGATTGCGCAGCGCCTCGGCTCGAGGCTTGCCGGCTCGCATTTCCAGATTTACCAGATGGAACTCATCGCTAAGTTCAGGATGGGCATGATGCAGGTCGGTGCCAACCCGCATCAGCGCCTGATCGAGGGCCAATCCGGCTTCGACGCAGATGACGGTGAGATCCAGGGCATCCGGCAAGCCCAGCTTGATGCGCTGCTGGCGCGCCTTGATCATCCGCTTCAGCATGAACCGAGGCAGAAAGAACCCAAAAGCACCCACGCTTACCATCAAGATCGGGGAGTCGAATCCACTCGACGCGATCACCAGCGCCAATGCGAAGATCGCGGTCGCCAAACGGCTGCCCACGTACACCGTCAAGTGGCGGGTTTCGCGATAACCAGCCTGGATCAGCCAACGGCGGGTCCGCGAGACGTCGCTCGGGGACAGCGGTATAGCTTTGCTGAAGGGATCGAGGGCTTGTTCCAGGCGCTCCTTGAGAGCGGGCTTTTCGGGAGCTTTGATCCTTTGCCCTCCCAACGCGCGCAAGCGGGAGCCGAGCAGAGACGAGGGTGCGTACGCCGCTGCTCCAAACGAAAACACGACCAGAGCGATGGTCAAGAACACAACAACTGTGAGCGCGAGTGCCATGCGTTAGTTCAAACCTGAATCTGAATGATCTTCCGGATTACAAAATAGCCCAGCGTCTGCAAAACAATTCCCGCGACCAACAGGACGTGCCCGATGGGATCCGCGAACAGGGGATGGATAAAGGCAGGGCTCGTCATCAGCATCGTGACCACGATGACCGGAGGCAATCCCATCAAAAGCATCATCGTCAGACGTCCCTGCGCCGTATAAACCCTCACCTGGCGCATGATTTTGAATCGTTCCCGGATCACATAAGAAAGGTTATCGAGGATTTCAGCCAGATTGCCACCGGTTTCGCGTTGCAGCATTACCGCCGTAACGAAGAACTTCACGTCTACCAGCGGCATGCGCTCGGCCAGGTTCATCAAAGCGTCGCGGACCGGCAGTCCGAACTTCTGCTCTTCAAAAAGCTTGCGGAACTCCGAGGCCACAGGTTCGGTAAGTTCGTTTGCGATTAACTCCAAAGCCGTAGTGAAAGCATGGCCGGCACGCACCGCTCTGGCCAGGGTGTCGATGGCTTCGGGAAACAATTCCTCGAATTTCTGAAAACGCTTGTTGCGCCGATAGGAGGCGTAAGAGTAGGGGAGGAATCCACCAAGCACTAGACCAACCACGGCAATCAACAAAGCCTGGTTCGGCGGCAGAGATCCAGCTGCGAGAAAGCCCGCCACAGCCAATGCCACAGCGCTGACCATGCAAAGCACGAGGATGTTGCCGGCTCGTATTTTCAGGTTCGCCTGTTCGAGGAATGGCTGCAGGTTCGAAATCCGGGAGGAACGGCGGAGCAGGTTGTCGAGCGCCGGAATCTTGCTCAACATTTCGTCGCGCAGCAAGGCGAGTTCCTCGCTGGGAGCGCGAGACGCGGCCTCTTGCACCGTTGCCAAACGTTCGCGCAGAAGGCGAGCTTGGGCACTGCGCTGGTCCAGTAGGGAAGCTACAGCGAAGACGCCCAAGGCGACTACCACGAAAACCAATATGGCGATAAGTCCTAGCATGATTTTCCGCTCGCCTTCGAGAGAACTCCTTTTAGACCTCCACTCGTGACTCAAATAGCGCCGGACGCAAGCGGCAACCCCCGGTGGCCAGGCGATCGGCAAATCGGGGCCGGATTCCGGTGGCGCGGAACGCACCCTTTACCTTCCCACTCTCATCGATCCCGGTGCGCTCGAATACGAAAATATCCTGTATGTCGATGAGTTCACCATCCATACCGGTGACTTCGGAAACCGAAATCACTTTGCGGGTGCCATCAGAGAGGCGCGCGATCTGCACGATAGCGTGAATGGCGGAGGCAATCTGCTGCCGCATGGCCCGCTCGGGAAGATTCAGATTGGCCATCGAAACCATGCTTTCCAATCGAGCCAACGCGTCGCGGTGTGCGTTGGCGTGTACCGTCGTCAGCGAGCCCTCGTGGCCGGTGTTCATGGCCTGTAGCATGTCGAACGCTTCTTCGCCACGCACCTCGCCGACTACAATGCGGTCCGGGCGCATACGCAGACTGTTGATTACTAATTGCCGCTGCCGGACTGCGCCCTTGCCTTCGATGTTGGGCGGGCGGGTTTCGAGGCGGACTACGTGCTCCTGCTTCATTTGCAATTCGGCAGCGTCCTCGATGGTAACCACGCGCTCGGAATTTGGAATGTAGCCGGAGAGCACGTTGAGCAGCGTGGTCTTGCCGGCGCCGGTTCCACCGGAGATCAGCAGGTTGAGCCGTCCCTTGACCATGGCGGAAAGCAGTTCCAGCATAGGCTCGGTTAGAGTTTTGTTTTCGATCATGTTGCGCGCCGTGATTGGGTCGCGGCCGAAACGCCGGATGGAAAGGCATGGCCCATCGATCGCAAGCGGCGGAATGATGGCGTTCACACGGGACCCGTCGGGAAGACGCGCGTCAACCATGGGAGAAGACTCGTCGACGCGTCGACCGACTCGAGACACGATCCGGTCGATGATCTGCATGAGGTGAGCGTCGTCCTTGAAGCTCAGGCCGGTGGGTTCAAGCTTGCCCGCGCGCTCGACGTAAACTCGATCAAAGCGGTTCACCAGAATGTCGGAGACGGTTGGATCCTTGAGTAAAGGTTCGAGCGGTCCGAGGCCGAAGATTTCGTCGAGAATCTCCCGCGAAAGCCGTTCCCGCTCCGCGAAGCTCAGAGGTACTGCTTCGCTGTTCACGGTGTTGCGGATCAACTGGAGGACTTCGTCCCGCGCGGCATCGCTCGGGGTCCTGCCCAGTTTTTCCAGGTCAAGACGATCAAGAATCTTGCGGTGGAGATCCGCCTTGACCTGCTGGTATTCGGTTCTTTCGAAGGTCTGCAAATTCGCCATGAAGTCTGCCCGATGATCTAAATGCTCGAGGCGCGAAGCCTGACGCCTGAAGCCTACACCGTGTTAAATCCTAAACCGTCTTAAATAAGGACCAAGCTTTGCGCTTTACTTCTAAATCATTTTCCGTCAAACGGGCCGCCAGCCCGGCGAAGGCGCGCGCTATTTCAGTGTGGTTTTGCGAGACTACCGGCACTCCGCGATCGATCGCCGTGGACACCGCGAAATATTGATTGGGAATCTTCCAGAGCAACTTTGCGCCCGCCGCAGCTTCGGCATCAGCCTCGCTAAAACCGGCTATTTTGCGGAAACGATTTAGCACCAGGCCCACCTTCTCGCGTCCGCCGCTTTCTCCGAGATACTGTTGGACCCGGGCCGCACTCCACAATGAAGCAACGTCGGCGTTGACCACCATCAAAACGCTTTGGGACAAGTTGCAGACCAGTCGGGTCGTGGGGTCTATCCTCGTGGAAGCATCAACCACAACGTAGCGGAACTGACCCATTAACATATCGAACAATCTGGCAAACTCCGCGGTCGAGGGCTCCGCCGCAACCGGAACGTTAGGTCCGGCAAGCAGTTGCAGGCCGCTGCTGTGGCGAGTCATGAAGCTTTCCAACAGAGAACTGTCGAGACGATGCAGGTTGCGGATTGCATCCGTCACGTTGAACAGAGGCTTCAGATTCATGTGCAGGGAAGTGTGCCCCAGGGGCGCCAGGTCCACGAGAGCGGTGTTGCCATGGGCAGACTGCAGAGCCAGAGCCAGATTCACG
Source organism: uncultured Acidobacteriota bacterium (assembly GCA_963722725.1). GTDB lineage: Bacteria > Acidobacteriota > Terriglobia > Terriglobales > Acidobacteriaceae > JABDBE01. Next base: position 1,597,047 of record CAVROB010000013.1, on the reverse strand, counting down.
GCGACGGTTGTGGCGCCGCTGCCTCCCTTGGCGTTAACAACCAGAAAAACTTTGCCACTAGTCCCTTCCCGATTCACTTTTCGCTGGGCTGCCGTGAGGCGAACAAACGCTTCCAGAAGATCGGTGGTAGTAGTGGGCCGTTCAACGAACTCACGAGCTCCGGCGCGCATCGCACCGACAATCACTTGAGGCTGTGAGATGCTGCCGATGGCGAATAGAGCCGTTCCCGGCAGTTCCTGGTGGAGCAATTCAATAGCCCGCAACGCCAGGATCGCGTTATCGGCGGGGATGTCGACCAGAACGACGTCAGCCTTCGTGGTTTGGATCCGGCGGATCAAAGAGTCGTTTGCGGCTACCGGAAAACTGGCATGGGTATACACGGCTCGAGCCACACTGGTGCCGTCCACCAGCACCTGCAGCACTGCGCGCTGCTCGTTATCCGCCGCAACGATGATTACCGAAAGTTCAGGCATGACGCCGCCACTTCTCCCACAAAATCTCTACCGCCAACTTCTATGTACGCGAAAGCACACTATTCCGATTGGCAGCAGCGCTTCATTTGCTGCCTGCCGATGACTTCTTTCCATCAAATTTATCTTTGTCGAGGAACGGCTGCGGATTCTTAGGACCTTCAGGCGCCTGGGTGCTGGGTGAGATGCGATGCACCGTGCACAGCACCATCAATTCCGAATTGCTCTTTTGCAGATTCTTGCTCTTGAACAGATTGCCCAGAATCGGAATGTCGCCGAGTCCAGGAAACTTGTTAGCAATCTGAGTCACCCGGTTGTCCATGAGGCCGGCGATCACGAAGCTCTGCCCGTCCTGCAACTCAAATTCCGTGTCCGCGCGACGGGTGCTCAGTGCGGGGATGTTAAATCCGGAGATGGTCAACCCATCGGCGAAATCCAATTCACTCACTTCCGGCACCACGCGGAGGTGGATGTTTCCATTGGGCATGATCACCGGAGTAAACCTTAGCCTGACGCCAAATTCCTTAAACGAGATGCTCACCGCAGTAAACCCCTGTCCCGGTTGGACGATGGGAAAAGGGAACTCTCCTCCAGCCAGAAAGCTGGCCTCCTTGCCGTTCACCGCGATCAAGTTCGGTTCCGCAAGAATCTGCAAAAGGTTTTTCTGCTGCAATGCCTGGACCACAACTCCAAAGTTAATGTCGCTGCGGAATAGAAAAAGGTTCAACGGGTTCGTGAGGTTGATGGTCGGAGGTGTGGGTGCGGTGGTCGTCGTAGTTGTGCCACTGGGGGTAGTTTGCGTGGTAGTAGAACTCGTCGAAACAGTGGTCCCGCCATATTGCCCCGTGGTCAAGGTTCCCGTCGTATGACCCGAGTTAGGAAGGAAGTAGTTAACTCCCAACTGCAGTGCGGCGGTGCGGTCTACTTCCGCGAACTTCACCTCCAGAAGAACTTCCTGGGCGCCTACAGGACCAAAAGTGAGCACATTCACGACATTCTTGGAGTAGGCCGCGGCAATCATTTCAGCGCGCTTGGCGATATCCTCGGTAGTCACGTGACCTGAAAGCACAATCGCCGAACGGGAAGGCGTAACTGTAATCTGTTCGTCGGGAAAAACTCGCCTTTCTTCTTCGGCCGCTGCACTGACATCCACATCCACGCGCAGATCAAAGCTGCGCGAACGTTCGAGTTCATCCCAGATCAGCAGGGAGACTTCGCCGGCGGAACGTCCGTGTACCAGAATTTGAGTGGGTGTGACCACGATGGCATCGGCTACGCCCGGATCGGTTACTGAGACTCTCTTCAGGCGCTCCGTGGTATTGATGAGAAGCGACTTGCCCACCATCACGCGCAACGGCGCGGCACCATGCGATTCAGCTTCGGATTGATTCTGCGCCGAAGCCGAGGGGCCTTGGGGCGCGGCTTGGGCTGGCGCCTGCTCTGGAGCCGGAGCCGGCGCTGCCGGTTGCTGTTGCGCTGCTTGCGGTGCCTGAGCGTCCTGAGATTTCGGCACTGCAATGGCGCTGAACAGCAACAGAATGCCAAGCGTCATTCCCACCAGTTTGCCAGCTTGTATTTCGCGTTTCTCCCACCTGCGGGAGCGGATCGACATGTCGTGTAACCTCGCCACCGGGACTTGTGCTTAGAACTTTTCCTCTTCCTTCTTATCTCCTTTGTAAACCTCGACCGTGTAAGCGGGCGGGATTGAGGGAGGGGCCTGGACTGGGACGTGCCTGGTTGTGCTTCGCGGCTTCGCTGCCGGAGTGACCTCGGAGGCAGTGTTGTAGAGAGAGTTGGACTTCACGGCGGGCACGCCTTCTTGCTTGGTATCAAGCGGGTTGCGCAGCACCAGTTGAATATGGCCTTGAGAACTGGCCAGTGTAAGTCTTTCGGCGTCGTCCGGAGATACCAGCAGAGTCACCACGGGAGCGCTCTGCGGTTCGCCGGCGGAGTTCCGTTCCAGCCTCTGGCCCGTGGCGATAACGGCGACGTTTTCCAAGACGGTTCCGGTTTGCTGCTCGCTCGATCCCTGGGGATTTCCCGTCAACAAAACATCGACACGCGTGCCTGGCACCACAAAACCAGAAACGGAGGTAGTATCGTTGACTCGCACCGAAACTGCGCGCATGCCAGGGGGAATTAACGACGGAAGGCCATATCCTGCGTTTTCCCCCGCCAGCTTACTCTGAAGAATGAATTCGCCTTTGGCGATCGGAAGCACGACGCCCCGGCCCACGACTTTGGTCTTCTGGCGGTAGCGACCGTCCGGCAGGTCGCCACTGGGAAAATGCACCACCCGGATGTCCTTGTCGTCGATCTTTGTTCCCACTTGCAAATCGTCCGCTGCGACGACTACGTCTTCGCCCTGAGGGGTCTTGGAGCCTGCCCTGGATTGCAGGGTGCGATAGACGATAAGGCTCACAAACGCGCCCAGCGCCAAGGCGATAAACCCGATTAACAAGAGCCGGTTGCGATTCATCTACTGTTCCTCACCAATCGAAATCTCGCGCCGACTGCCGCTGGCCTAGCCGGCAGCCAAAGCACAACCGGACAGCCGAGCTGTCTGTGCAATTCCATGCGCACTTACCCTTCCGGTGCGCTGGATCACTTGCTTTTTTTGAATCAAAGGTTTAGGGGCGGGAAAAGAGTTGCCCTCAATCCCCCCGACCATCATACCCCGAGGCCTCTTGCTAGAGCGACAATTTGTTGCATACCCGCCCTTCCTGTTAGTGACCATAGTTTCACAGGAAAGGGCCGGCGTACGATACGTTCTTAACGACTGAGACCCCCGAAAGTACGTGTTTTCTGTGCCAATCACCATGAATCTGCCAATTTCCTTCGGCGTCGGTAGGGCTTTGTCGTAAGGTTCGGGGGAGAATCGAGATAAAAACCCCCTCACTGAGTTTTCTTGACAAAAACCACAGCCTGAGTATCAGCGTACATTTCTTGCCAGTCAGGCAAGGTTCTCAGAGCTGTTACTACGGGAGCATCAGGCGGGAGAACGACGGTTCGGATTCCCCAAGTTGAAAGCAGTGTTCGCCAAGCGTCACCCTTCAAGTAGTAGGCGGCCGCTAGATTGTCCATGAAAGCATCACCATAAAGGTCAGCCCGGCCATCGATGTAGACCCGATACTCGGGATAGAGTTTCCAAATGAAATATCCGCCCCAGTTGTAATGAGCCAATATCGGCGCTGGCGGCTGATGGGCGGCAATAAAGGAAACGGCAGCAGCGGGAAATTCCTTGGCCTCCGCCTCGGGCTGGCGGTGGATCACAAAGCGCACCCGAGCGACGGAGAAAATGAGAAAAACCACCAGCAGAATCGCGTTGAGCAGCGTCTTGCGCAAAGTCATAGCGGAGTGCTTCGACTGGAAGCGCTCTCCAACACCGCTCTCCTGCAGCCACGCCATCAGCAGTGCGCTCAGAATGGGAACCGCGATTAGCGTGTAAATAGGTATGTGCCTTACCGAACGCAAGGCTGCGAACGTCATTACCGATAACAGCAGAACTTCTCGCGGTCGAAGGCGCTTTGGCGAAATCGCTGGTAAGACTACCGACGTCAGGATCATGGCGAGTGCAGGGAGGTATCGGTGTTGGTGAAAATCAGGCGAACGCCACTCGCCGATGTAGCTCTGCATGGCTTGCGAACGGAGCGTTTCCAGCGGATAGGAATACATGGCTACACCATACGGATTCAGTAGGACCAGGGCCGCACAGGCCACGATGGCCAAAGCCAGGGCCCGAAAGCGCGTGCCGGCAGGACGTCCATCTTTCGCCTCGAAGATGGCGAAACCGAAACTGACATCGAGCGCGTCGCCCACCAGGAACAAGATCATCAGCGCGATTCCGACTGCGTATCCGGCGTGAAGATTTACCCAAAGCAGCATGAGCGGAGGGGTCCACCACAGCAGCCTGGGACGCTGGTAAGAACGCTCCAAGATCAGCAGAAGCAGACTGGCCAACAGCAAAGTCAGCATCTGTGGGCGAACGCCCCAGCTGGGCGCCGACGCGAAAGCGCCGAGTAAAGTGATCACCCCAGCGACGTAAGGACGGCCTGGACAACGCAAGAAAACCACGAGAAACGCAGCTGCGATCACCGCACCGAAGCCGACAATTAATCCGCCCCATCCCGCGAGGCGATACAAACCAAAGATGAGAACCTGGGATAACCACTCATGATCAACCCATGGTTGTCCAAACCGCGTGTAGGAGTAAGGATCAGCGTGAAAGACTTCGTGATGTTGGACGATCAACTGCCCGGTGCGCAAATGCCACCACAGGTCGGGATCAGTGGCGGCGCGCGCCGCCATGGTAAAAAGGCCCAGCGCCAGGATGATCACAAATAGGCGGCGCGTTTGAAGGAACTCATTCACCAGTGCGAGGATAATACCGCGCCCGCCGCCCCACGGTATAGAATCGCCTCGCTTCCTGATCAGCAATTATTCCGATCGCCGTGAAGCATTGTTGACGATGAAAACCATTAAACTGAAGCCCGCCGTCGTCGTTTATCTGTCCGGGTTGGTAATAATCCACATTGCAGTTTTCTGGAATCTCAGGCGCCTGGTAGAGAAGGGATATTCCGACTTCACAATTTACTACTGCGCCGCCAGGATTGTACGGCAGGGGCTGGGGCATGAATTGTACGACGACCAAACACAATTTCGTGTCCAACAAGAATTTTCGAAGGAAGTTAGTATTCGGCAAGGTCCCTTGCCTTTCAATCATCCGCCGTTTGAGGCGCTGCTCTTTTTGCCCTTCACAAGTTTTTCTTATCTCGCGGCCTTCGCTCTCTGGGATCTCGTAAATCTGGCGATGCTCGTTGTCTTGCCATTTCTGCTCCGGCCGTATCTGCCTATGCTTCAAAGCCATGCTTGGCCTTTGTGGATGCTCGCCATGTTGGCTTTTTTCCCCATTTTTTTGGCCCTGCTTCAGGGACAGGATGCCATCCTGCTTTTGTTTCTCTACACGCTCGCTTATGTATGCCTGAAAAAAAAATACGACGCCTGGGCCGGATGCTGGTTGGCCCTTGGGTTGTTCAAATTCCATCTTGTCGTGCCACTGGTCGTGCTGTTGGTAGCGCAGGGAAGAAAAAAGGTCTGCTATGGATTCGGCGCTGTTGCAGCGGTGCTGACCGTAGTGTCCTTCGCCGTGGCTGGCCGAAAAGCGATGATTTCGTACCCAAATTACGTATTGCGCGTAGAGGGCACCACGGCCGGTGGGGCCATCTCGCCTGCAGGCATGCCGAATTTGCGTGGGTTTCTGTGGAGCGTCTTGCCGTCTAACGTTGATTTTCGCCCATTGGTCTTCATGCTTTCCGTCGGTATCGTTTTCTATGCCGCATGGCACTGTCGTGGCAAGGAAAATCTGAATTTGTTTGACTTCAAGTTCTCTCTCGCTGCCGTTGTCACCGTGTTCGTAAGCTACCACGCCATGGCTTACGACCTGAGCATTCTGATGCTACCGACGTTCTTGGTGGCGAATGAACTGCTGCGGAAAGAGAGCGTCAGCGAATGGCCGGGTTGGCTGATGAGTTGCGCCGGCGCAGGTCTATTTTTCTCTCCACTGCCGTTGCTGCTTCTAATGCGCTATGGACACCTGGCCATGATGGGTTTGGCAGTCCTGCTTTGCCTATTTGGTATTGCACGGCTGATTTCCGCACGAACACCCGAAAGCGTCGGTTCGCCGAAGGTGGAGATTGCGGGTTGAGGCTCGACAATCCACTACGGGATAGGAATCGGTAGAGACGTAGCTCGCTACGTCTTTAGCGTAGTCGGCGAAAAGTTGATTGACAGTATCTCCAGCCCGGAATACTCTTTGCGCCAACCAACATCCTTGCGATGACACACGCAAATGAAAGGCGGGGGACCGCAAGAGGATTTGTGCCCCTTGCCTTGACTGGCCTCGCCGTAATGGTGGTGGCCACGCTCGTGCTGAGCCGCGGTTTCTACAATCGAACTGCGGCGGACATATTTTTTTCTCTTACGTTGGCAAGTGCCCTCCTAGTGTTTGTTCATGTTCGACCCATTTCTGAAATTCCTCAACTCGCCGTTGTTACTTGTGTTCTGGCGTGGTCGCAAATTCTATTTCTCACAGTGCCCTTGCGGTGGTTTCCGCTCGTAGCATGGTTGGGCGTCGGCAGCTTCTTGTTGCTGATCCTGCGGAGACTTTGGGGTCCCGAGGAGCAAAAGGAACTTCTCCAATATGCAATCGTGCCCCCATTGCTGCTCGTCCTGCTGGGATACTCCAGTTCGACACTTCTGGAAATAACCGACACGCTCCACCCCAAGACGTATGACCTGTTCTTGTTTTTCTTCGATGGCAGCCTGGGAGTGCAACCGAGCTTTAAGGTGGGACAGTTCGTGTTGCGATCGCGCTGGCTTACCGACGTCGCTCTACTGTTTTATTACGGCCTCCCGATTCCCGGCATCTTGGTTTATGCCAAACAACTGGTTCGGCAAAGGAACTACGCGGTCACGGTCTTTCTCGGGCTCTTGGTGGCAGGGCCCGTGGGCGTTCTGTTTTACAATCTGCTTCCAGCTTGCGGTCCTATCTATCTTGTCGGTGCGGACTTTCCCTTTCATTCTCCCGCCAGCCAGCAATTCACGGCTATGGTGCTCCAGCCCGTCGCGATTTCCGGGATCCGAAATGCTTTTCCCTCTTTGCACATGGGGTGGGCCCTGCTTGCATGGTGGTACTCAAAAGGCCTTTCCCGTTGGACGCGGTTTGGTCTGCTTTTGTTTCTAGCCGGTACGGTGCTCGCAACCCTCGGTCTTGGGGAACACTATTTAGTCGACTTGGCGGCCGCGTTTCCCTTCGCGCTCTTGATCGAAGCCGGATGCGCACTCTTGGTCCCTGTCTCCGATCGGCGGAAGTCAACGTCGTTCCTGGTGGCGCTGCTCATGCTATTCGGTTGGGTAGTGCTGCTCCGCTTCGAGGTAAGAATTGTCCGTCTTTCACCGCTCATTCCCTGGACACTGATCGTGGGGACGATATTTTCATGTTTGGCTTTACGGCGACCGCTGCAACGAGCGGTGGTGGAAGCAGTTCATAAGACTTGAGTGATAATGAGATGCTCCTTGCATTTCGCAGATCCTTGTTAAAAGCTTACAAACTCGGGTTACCCGTTGCACTGCTTCTGGCCGCGAGCATGTGGTTCTATGTGGACCATGTGTATCTCGGCCATCAACTGACCGAGGCGGCCGCGCATGACCGTCCGCAGGGCATCTTTTCGGACTTCTATCCCCGCTGGCGGGGTACGCAGGAAGTGCTGTTGCATCATCGCAATCCTTATAGCCCAGAGGTCACTCGCGATATTCAGATCGGATATTACGGGCGTCCGCTTGACGCCAATCGTCCGGGCGACCCCAAGGACCAGATGGGATTCGCGTATCCCCTGTATGTAATTTTTCTGATCGCGCCTACGATTACTTTTCCTTTCTCGCTTGTACGTTTCGTAGTTCACTGGTTTTTCATCCTGCTGACTGCCTTCTCAATTCCGTTTTGGTCGCATGCAGTAAAGTGGCGGGTTTCGTCGGTATTGACTGGAATTCTCATAATGCTCACTTTAGGGACTCTGCCGGTCGTGCAGGGAATCAAGCTTGAACAATTATCGCTGCTCGTCGGCGGAATGGTAGCCGTGTGCGCTCTGCTCCTGGTTCGTGACTCCTTCGTACTTGCGGGAGTACTGCTCGCGTTCGCCACCATCAAGCCACAACTGGTCTTACTTATGGTGGCGTGGCTGGTGTTATGGGCATGCGGAAACTACAGTGCGCGGAAGCGCTTCTTTTGGAGCTTCGGCCTGACCATGACCACCTTGTTTGCCGCAGCTGAGTTTGTCCTGCCCGGGTGGCTAGGACGGTTTGTGAAGGCAATGGCTGCCTATCGTGAATACACGGGCAGGCCCGTGTCGATTCTGGCTGTGCTGACCACCCCAGCTGTGGGTCTGTTCTTGTCGGGACTGATGCTGCTCGTGCTGGCTGTGGTTTGCTGGCGTGCCCGCCAGGCGTGTGCTGGCGATCCGACCTTTGCTCTCGTGTCCGCCTTGGTTCTCGCCGTATCGGTTGTCGTCATTCCCATGACTTCACTCTACAATCAGATACTGTTGCTGCCGGCCGTCTTGCTGTTAGTTCGCCACGCCCGATTCCTATGGAGAAAAGATCGGCTCACTCGGCTGCTCTGCGTGATTTCAGGTTCGCTGATGGTCTGGCCATGGCTGGCCGCGTTGACTTTGAGTTTGGGTTGGGTTGTGCTGCCAGCAGACTCAGTGCAGAAAGCTTGGGCCGCCCCGCTGTGGACGAGCATGGCCATTCCAGTCAGCGTGCTCATGCTGCTGACGCGCCTCGGCGCGCTCACTCTGCCGGATATCCTGAGCTCGTCCGTCGCTCTGACCCACCCGACCAAGTTGTCGAGCGCCTGAACTTGCATTCCCTCGCCGCCCGCGATAGGCTTCTCGGACACTGGCGGTTGGCGGAGGATCGAATGACTCTGAAGATTGAGACACGGCAAGCTGACGGAGTCACGATCGTGTCGTGTCAGGGCCGCATCATGTTCGGGGAGGAGGCCACAACACTCCGCGAGGATCTCAAGCGTGTGTTGGCTTCCAGCCGTCAGATCGTGCTGAACCTTGCGGGCGTGAATTATATCGACAGCGGCGGTCTCGGCACGCTGGTGGGCGTCTACTCCTCGGCGCGGGCGTCGGGCGCCGAAATCAAATTAACGGGACTGGGCCAGCGTTTGCGCGATGTCTTGCAAATCACCAAATTGGTCACCGTGTTCGAGGTCTACGACACTGAGCAGGAGGCAATTGCCACCTTCCATCGCGGGGCTGCCTAGAAACGGTTCGGCTGGTGAAATCTTCTTAGCCTCTTCCCACCGGCGTTCGTTGCTGTCATTATTCCTATAGGACATTTAAGGAGCATTGCAGGCGCTACATGGCTTTCCAGACTATTGTCGGCCCATCATCCGGAACCGGTTCGGGGATATTCCCCACGCTTGTCTTTGTCCAGGGTAATGAGCAGCGCGTCATAAACCTGGACCACAGTCCTTTCACCGTGGGACGAAAGGTCGATAAAGATTTAGTCATTGCCGACCCGCGGGTCTCCCGCGACCACGCGCTGATCGTCTCTGAGAATGGCGCGTTCAGTGTTGTCGATCAGGGCAGCAAGCACGGGACATTCGTCAATGGCGAACGAGTCGAACGCAAGATTCTGGAGAGGAATGACCGTCTGGAGTTCGGCGTTCGTGAAGTCGCCTATGTGATTTTCAATCCGCAGCACGGCACTACCAACTCTGCCCGCGAGTTCCTGAGCCAGATCTCCGTGATGCACATCTCGGACGAGACCACAGATCTGGAAAAACTGGTGCTGTTTCTCGAAGCGGCCCGCAAACTGAACACCATCGGAGTACTCGATGAAATCCTGATGACCCTGCTGGACGTAACTTTAAAGCTGACCCGGGCTGAACGGGCATACGTCTACATGAAGAACGCCCGCGGGGAACTACGATTGGCGGCCGGACGCAATTCGAAGGGTGAGCCCCTGCTGGACGACAAAACCATTTCCCACTCGATTCTCGATGATGCGTTGAATTCCAACTCCGAATTCGTGTTAACTGACACCAGCCGATCGGCGGACCTTACCGGACGCAAAAGCATCGTCGCTTATGATCTCCGCACCGTGATCTGTGTTCCGCTGCGCAAGCCGCAAGTTCAGGCCACTCGCGATGCCGAAGCTCCCTCGCCTGCGCCTTCGGCGGAAGTTATGGGAGCGCTGTACGTGGATTCGCGCTTTGCCTCCCGCGATATTTCCGGCGTGAGCAACGACATTCTTCATGCAATCGCTACAGAAGCCGCTTCGCTCATCGAGAACGCCCGCCTGGTGCAGGCTGAGGAGGCCGGACGCCGCTATCAGCAAGAGCTGTCGATTGCGGCATCGATTCAACAGCGGCTGATGGCGGTTACCATTCCCGAGGTCCCATTCGCCAAGCTGGCGGGAAGAAATCTGTCTTGCAAAGAAATTGGCGGTGACTTCTTCGACGCAGTGAACACCGAGCAGGGTTTGACGATCGTGCTGGCCGACGTGAGCGGCAAGGGAGTTTCCGCGGCGCTGCTGGCTTCCACTCTGCAGGGAATGATTTATTCGCAGCTTACGGCCGGCATGCCTCTGACCGAGATCGTGACCGCGGTCAATCGCTTCTTCACTGATAAAAACATTGGAGAGAAGTACGCCACCGTGATTATTGCCCGGGTTCGCGACGACGGGGACCTGGAATACGTCAATTGCGGACACGTTCAGCCGCTAGTGGTTTCCAACGGAGACGTGCAGAGGCCCGCGCACGGCAACCTTCCCGTGGGCCTGCTGCCGGATGCCAAGTACGAAAGCGCTCACTGCCAGTTGAAACCGGGCGACCGGCTGGTGCTGGTGACCGACGGCGTGACCGAGGCAGAAAATGCGCGCGGAGATTTCTTCGAGGATTCGCGCTTGGAACTCGCCGCGAAAACCGGAACGATGGAACAAATCTTTACCGCGATCTCCAGCTTTTGCAGTGGCACGCCTTTGAACGACGACTGCACTGTCGTGGAACTCGTCTACACCGGCAGCTGATCGCGAGCTATTTTTCAACCACCACCGAAAAGTTAGTGCCTTCCCAACGTTCTTCCTGCGGCCAGTAGAGTGTAAAAACGATCTCGCTTCCCACGGATAATCGCTCGGTGCCGAGGTCCGCGAGAAATGTTCCAAGGCCAGTGTCACGGGTACTGATGTCCTGCTGGGTCCGCCAATTGTCGAAGCTCCAATGCACCAGTGCGGGAGCGGTCAACACCAAGCGCAACCCCTTGCCCTGCGGCATGGTTCGGCATCGGTTGTTGAAGCGCCAGGCGAAGTACGTCGATTTCTTCTTTTGCACTTGGTATCGCTCAACCGTCTGGGGTGGCTGATCGAAAACCCTTCCATCCCGTAACGAGCGACGCAGCTTGATATATTCCGAGTGCGCCCATACCAACGGACACGCCGAACCTGTAGGTTTTCCCGGAAACAGTTCTCGCTCCGGGATCGCGGCCGAGTCCCAGGCCTGCTCCGGGATCAGGCGTCCGCCCTCGGTCGAAAACTCTATGACGCGCAATAATTCTTCCGCGACTTGAGGGCGCCCGGCGGCAATTTCATAATGCGCGCGCTCGCCTGCAAGCAACGGCCAAGGCCGGCCGATTCCGGTCCCATCGAAAGGCGAACCATCTTCATGTTCCCCGTAGCCATCTCCGTTGTATCGATACCAGCACGGACCTTGCGGCAATTGCACTCGCAACAACGCGTCGATCACTTTGATGGTGTTCAGAATGCGCGGATCATCGGCCGCGCGCAAACCAAATCGCACCAGCGCGAGCGCGTCGGGGCTGACCAGATGAGTGGGCGGTTCCGCGCTTTGTCCCGGTGGCCGGTTTTTTATAGGCACAAATCCTTCAAGCGGCGACGCTGCGCAGTCCGTCTCCGGCGGCGCAATGCGCACGTAGTATCCTTCCACTCCAATCTGCCTCGCCAGATCCGTGTCGCTGGCATAAGTCCAGCGCTCCACGTTGTCATTCCAATTGTCCGCCGTTTCCCGCAGGTATTCGGCGATGGCTTTCTCTCCAACTGCCTCCGCAAGGTCGGCCGCAGCCAACAGCCCTGAAATTTCTACCGCCAGCGTGAACGGTGAATAGCCTGCATCCTCTTCCCAACGATCTTGCTGCGTGACCGGTCCATTGCGTACCAGGAACCCTGCAGCCCGCCGAACCAGAGTCCACCAGCGTTTGAGATCGCCCAGCACCTCGGGACAATCCCGTCGCATACAATCGACCAACAGAATCGGAAATGCGGCTTCGTCCATCTGCAGGCCCATCCAGTACGGACGCCCGTCCAGCCACATGTTCTGAGCCCAGTGTCCGTCGGCCTCCTGGGTGGACTCAAGATATCGAAGCACGCGCACGGCATCGGTCTCCGCGCCCGCCGCCAGAAAACCAAATGCAGTTTCCACCAGGTCACGCGGCCAGACCAGGTGATATCCGCCCAGATCCTCATCTCCTTTATTGAAGCCCCACGGAATCGAGAGACTCGCGATCACTCCTCCCAGGAAATCCTTGGATTCATGCGTGCGGAGCACAGCGACGCTGGCGCGGTAGAGATCGCGCTCCCGCTGCGGCGCGTCCAACTTCATAAGCTTCTCGTGCCAGGTTTCCCACTGCGCTACATAGTGATTGCGAAGATCTTCGTAGGAGTCGAGCAAGCTCGATCGCACCTGCTGACCAGCCTCTGACCAAATGCTTCCGAATCCGATCACCAGCACGAATTCTCCGCTACACGCGGCCAGATCAATCTCTCCGGTCAGCGCGATGTTCCCGTTCTCAGCTCGGGTGTAGTCCCACGTCATTTGGAAATTCTTCGAGAGATCCTGCCACCCGTCGGAGGATCCGACGAAGCCGACGGACATCTTCTTCCATCGTGTCGAACAGGCAAAGGCCAGGGCGCAGTCGTCGCGTTCCGCGAATAGAATTGGCACGCTCTTGTAGTCGCCGACCCATCCCGTGTTGCTCATGCCCCAATTGGCAAGGTGCGGCGAAAGCAGAGCATAAAGATGATAGTCAGAGAGCGTTCCTCGGAACGGGATGAAGCGAATTTTCTGCAGCACTACGTTGCGATAGGGATCGGTCAACACTTCCTTTTCGATCCTGTAGCGTGCTTGGATCTCTGTATTGATCAGCTCGAAGGCGGGGACTCCAGGCGCGAAGGGAATATTCTCGAAGGTGCAATGACGTTTCTCCTCGGAGAAGTAGCCGCTGCCGTCGGTGACGATCAATCCCATATCGCGAGTGCATGCCTGGTCCACACGCGGGTAATAGACCTCGTTCAGAATGCCGTGGCTGGTTGTGAACCACACCTTGCTATGCTGATTCAGGGCTGTGCCGACGCCACTCTTCGCGCTCGATGTCCAGCGCGGCGGAATGCCCGGCCATCCCGGAGCGTATCGTTCTGTTTCACTCACTGGTCGATCCTCTCGAGTTCTCAAAGCATGGTACTAGAAACTTGATGCACAGATGATTCGCGAGTTGGGTTGGAGATTCGTTATTCTGAGTCGTCGAACCATGGCTGCAGATACCCAAGTCGATGTGTTCGCCGCTCAACGCCGCGCCATGGTCGAATTGCAACTCCGCGCCCGCGGGATTCGAGACCAGCGAGTACTCGCTGCGATGTCCCACGTCCCCCGTCACGAATTCGTTGCGGTGGACTATCGCGACCAGGTCTATGAAGACCACCCGATTCCAATCGGCGAGGGTCAAACTATTTCTCAGCCTTACATCGTCGCCATTATGCTCCAAGCGTTGGCACTCGATTCGTCAGATGTGGTTCTGGAAGTGGGAACTGGTTCCGGCTATCTAACCGCACTGCTCGCCGAGCTTACTCGGCAGGTTTACTCGGTAGAGCGGCACGCGTCCCTCGCCCGTACCGCCCAAGCCACACTCGCCCGCCTCGGTTATGCCAACGTTGAAGTCTTAGTGGGGGACGGCGGCAACGGCCTTCCTGATCGAGCACCGTTCGATGTAATTGTTGTTTCCGCCGCGGCGCCGCAAATTCCCCCGCCGCTGTTTGATCAATTGCGCGAAGGCGGACGCATGATCGTCCCAGTAGGTCCCCCGCAAGCACAAGAATTACAGCTGGTTCGCAAGCATGGAGGCCAACCGGTGGTCTCCAGCATGGAAGGATGCCGGTTCGTCCCGCTGATTGGAAGCGAGGGATACCGTTCAGAATAATAAGAGCGATTTTTCTTAGAACTGAGAACCGATAACCGGGAACTGCCTTACAATTTATCCGTGCCCGTTCTCCACAACCTCCGCGTCACCCTCGAAATGATCAAGTGGGAGCATTCCATCTTCATGCTTCCGTTTGCGCTTTGCGGAGCCATGCTGGCGGCGAACGGCCTGCCCAGCGCGCACGTCCTTGCCTGGATTATCGTGGCGATGGTGACCGCGCGGTCGGCGGCCATGGCTTTCAATCGCCTAGCCGACGCTTCGATTGACGCGGCCAATCCGCGAACCCAAACACGCGCGCTTCCAGCTGGCACGCTCACTCCCGGTTTCGTGATCACATTCGTGCTGGTGTCCTGCGCGCTATTTGTCTTCGCGGCCTCGCAGCTCAATCGGCTGTCGTTCATTCTTTCCCCGCTCGCGCTGGCCATAATTCTGCTTTACTCCTACACCAAACGTTTTACTCGCTGGTCGCATCTGGTGCTGGGGTTTGCCATGGGGATTGCACCTTCGGCTGCCTGGATCGCCGTCCGCGGCTCGCTCGATCCAAGAATTCTGTTGCTGACCGCTGCGGTGACTTTCTGGGGCGCGGGCTTCGACGTGCTTTACGCCTGCCAGGATTATGAATTCGATCGCGAGGCCGGGTTGCACTCCATTCCACGCTATTTCGGAATCAGCAAGTCGCTTTGGATCTCGCGGCTTTTTCATTTGCTCATGCTTCTATTGCTGGTGAGCCTGGTCGTTGTCTTCGGATTGGGGAAGCTGGCAATCGCTGGAGTCGTGACCGTGGCTCTGTTGCTCGCTTACGAGCACTCGCTAGTCTCGCCCCAGGACCTCTCGAAACTCAACGCGGCCTTCTTCACCATGAACGGCGTGATCTCAGTAGTGTTCTTCGTTTTTGTTGCGGGAGATTTATTGCTGCGACGCTGAGGCGATCTCGCAGCGGCGTGATGTTCGATTTCAGCGCGTATTCAACTGAACCGCCACTTCATTGGCGTAATCGAGCGCCACCGCCAAGTCGGGCGCGCCGTCGTCATTGAAGTCGGCCGCTGCCACCGAGATTGGAAGCGAGTTGTTGGGAAAGTTTAGATTCTGCGCGCGCTTGAAGGTTCCGTTTCCTTTGCCATACAGCAAGCTCACCGTGGAACTTCCAGTGTTAGCAACGGCGATGTCGAGCTTGCCATCGCCATTGAAATCCGCAATCGCGATTCCTGCCGGCCCTCCGCCGACCGCGTAATTGACAACCGGCTCGAACGTCCCGTTCCCTTTGCCTATCAGCACGGACACCGTGCTCGCTTGTTGGAAGTTATTGTTGGCCACTACCAAATCAATCTTTCCGTCAGGATTGAGATCGGCTGCCGCGATCCCGTCGGGTCCAACCCCTTTGACCGAGAAATACATCGGTTTGACGAACGTGCCATGACCTTTGTTGATCAGGACCTCCACGGCCCCGGAACTGCAAGTCTTAACGTTGCGCCCGCAATATGCCAGAACGGCGAGGTCGGGATGACCGTCTCCGTTCAAATCAACCGCAAGCACCCTTTCAGGGAGCGGCGCATAATAGGCATGCGGTTTTTGAAAGGTTCCGTCCCCATTGCCGAACATCACAGTTACAGTACTGGTGCCATTATTTGCTATGGCCAAATCGAGATAACCGTCCCCGTTAAAATCCGCAACTGTTATGCCATAGGGCTGCGAAAACTGAAGTGTAGACTGGCCCGGCAACAAACGTACCATCTCCCTTCCCAAGAAAAATCGCCAGCTGTGCAGCGTTCAAGCCGTATTCAGTGACGGCAATATCAAGCTTGCCATCTCCATTGAAATCCCCGACCGCAAGGGCCGACGGACCGACCGTAGTCGAGAAGGCATGCGCCTTGTGAAAAGTCCCGTCACCCTTTCCCAGAAGTATGCTGACGTCCAGAGAGGTGAAGTCCGCGGTGGCAAGGTCGAGTATGCCGTCGTTGTTGAAGTCTGCAGCGACGACAACCTGCGGCTCCATTCCCACCGCGTAAAAGGTTGGCTTCTTGAACTGGGACGCGGTCGCAGCTGAAATGCAAAGCAGACCGAACAACAGCAAGCAGTACGATTTCATTTCTCGCCCCTCGGAACACAGTTGTTTCAGTTGCCTCTGGCCAACCGCATAAGCAGCGTTCGCGACCGAGATCATCTCATTGCCAGAATGCCTATTCAAGTGCTTTCATCCCAACTTCGAAACACCCGAGACCCTTGTCCGGCGGCCAATCTGTGGCTTTACGTCAGGTCTTGACCTGGCCGGGTCGGGGAGTGATAATAGTTAGGACATCTATCTAATTACACAGTCATCTAAATCATACCGTGAGCAACAACAAGGCATTCAAAGCGCTAGCCGATCCGACTCGCCGGGAGATCCTCGGCCTGCTCCGCAAGGGGGAAATGACTGCTGGAGATCTGGCGCAACGCTTCGACATGACCAAGCCCTCCATGTCGCATCACTTTGCGGTTTTGAAGGAGGCGGATCTCGTCACCAGCCGCCGCGAAGGCCAACAGATTTGGTATGGGCTAGACACAACCGTCGTGCAGGACCTCATGGCTTGGGCCATGGACTTAATCGGCGACAACGGGATCGGAGCTGGGAAGAAGCGAGGTAAACGATGACACGCAAATACTATTTGATGGGAATATTGCTGACCGCAGCAGCATTGGCGGCGATTCTGATTGCCTATCCCCACCTTCCGAACCGGGTGCCTACGCACTGGAACATGGAAGGCCGGGCCAACGGCTATAGCACGAAGTGGACGCTCTTTTTGTTCGGTCCTGGATTCATGGTTGCGACCATGCTTCTGTTCTACTTTCTGCCCTGGCTGTCGCCGAAACACTGGCAGGTGGACACGTTTCAATCCACCTCCCTTTACATCATGGTGGTTCTGGTCAGCATGTTGGCTTACTTCACCGGAGTAAGCATTTGGGGCGCTCTTGGCCATACGGCAAATGTCGATCGGGCCATCATCGGTGGCGTCTGCCTGCTATTTGCTCTACTAGGCAATGTCATGGGCAAAGTGCGCCGGAATTTCTTCATTGGAGTCAGAACCCCATGGGCGCTGGCCAACGAGCGGGTTTGGAATGCGACTCATCGCTTCGCGGCTAAGACATTCGTGCTGGGTGGAGTGGTTGGCTTGTCTCTGACCGCGATCGGAGTGAAGGGATGGTTGCCGTTTGCCGCATTGATGGCCGGCGCGCTGGTTCCGGTGGTGTATTCGCTGGTTTTCTATAAGCAACTTGAACGACGCGGAGAACTGTAGGAACCATTCTTCTGAGGAGACTAAGAACCGAGAACTGGACACTAGCCACTGGCTTTTTGTTGCGGTGTTGTCCTGCATGTGAAGATTGAGCGAGACTTTCCAAAGTATGAGGCAAACGAGAGAATCTGCGCATAGTTATCGACCTTGCAACTGTGACTTCCGCTTACGCCTGCGATATCATCAGAACGATGCTCGCACATGGTTTTGAAACCGACGACCCGCGGCTCAGGCCCATTCACGATAAGGTCCTCGCTGGAGAACGGCTTACTGAGAACGACGCGCTCGCGCTCTATCGTTCGCCAGACATCCTCGCCGTCGGCTGGCTGGCCAATTCCGTGCGCGAGCGCATGCATGGCGACAAGACGTATTTCAACGTCAATCGGCACATCAATCCTACGAATGTTTGCGTGGCCGCCTGCCGCCTTTGCGCCTTCGGACGGAAGAAAGATACGCCCGGCTCTTATACGATGGCGCTCGACGAAGCCTTCGAGACCGCCGCATCGGGCTACAGCGAAGCCGTCACCGAATTTCACATTGTTGGCGGGCTGCATCCCGATCTGCCATTTCAATATTTCCTTG
This sequence comes from uncultured Acidobacteriota bacterium, assembly GCA_963722725.1. Lineage (GTDB taxonomy): Bacteria > Acidobacteriota > Terriglobia > Terriglobales > Acidobacteriaceae > JABDBE01. The sequence continues at coordinate 1,578,951 of CAVROB010000013.1, read as the reverse complement.
ATCTGATTTCCGGCCTGAAGCAGCGCTTCCCGCAAGTCCACTTGAAAGCGTTCACCATGGTCGAGGTCGCGTATCTGGCAAAACGCGCCAAACTATCGATTGCCGAGACGCTCGAGCAACTCAAAGCCGCGGGTGTCGATTCGCTCCCAGGCGGCGGGGCTGAGATTTTCGCCGACCGGGTGCGCCACATTATCTGCGATCACAAAATCGATGGCGATCAGTGGCTGGAAACTGCCAAGCTCGCGCACCAGATCGGGCTCAAATCCAACGCGACCATGCTTTATGGCCACGTCGAGAACGACGAAGATCGAGTCGATCACTTGTTGAAGTTGCGAGCGTTGCAGGACGAAACCGGCGGTTTCCAGACCTACATCCCGTTGGCATTTCATCCTGATAACACGCCCCTGCAACATCTGCCGAAAACTTCCGGCATGCTCGACATCAAGCAAATCGCGGTCGGCCGACTGGTGCTCGACAACTTTCCGCACATTAAGTCGTACTGGCAGATGGTGACGGCAAAGATGGCGCAGATATCGCTACGCTTCGGCGCAGACGACATCGATGGAACGGTGATCGAAGAAAAGATTTATCACGACGCCGGCGCGACCACCCCACAAGGCATGCGCCGCGAAGAACTGGTCCGCCTCATCCGCGAAGCTGGACGCGAGCCCATCGAGCGCGACACCTTGTACCGTCCCGTGACCCGGACGGAAACGTCAGTCACGGTCGCGGTCTAGGTCTGTTCGCCTCAACCCGTTGCGTGAGTTCTGCGTGACCTTTTTCTCCCCCCTTGGCCTGCACCCGAGCCACCGTTCGCCGCAGCGCTTGCCATCGCGTGCCGTAACAGCAGATTTACTTTCGTCTGATAGCCTTTGCCATACGCCTTCAGCCACTCGATCACATCCTGATCGATGCGCATGGTTACGGACTTCTTCGGGGGCCGATAGAACTTCCCCATCTCGGCGCCACTCCAATCGACAACCTCCGGAATGTCAGAGAAATCAATGTCTGCGTCCTTTTTTGCCGCGATGGCGGCGATGTCCCTCTTTTGTTCTTTGGTAAGCTTTCTCATAGCTCCTTCTCTCGTGTGCCGTAGCGGCTCGGGCCGAAATGAGGCGGATAACCTCCTCGCCATTGTTTTCTGCCCAGGTATGAACCACCATCAGAATCGCTCCCGGACCAATAGCGCCGAGGGCAATCCAGCGGTCTTCTTCGTAGCACGATTCATCTCGCCGCGTCAGGGTATAGGGATCATCAAAGACAAGAACTGCGGTCTCAAAGCGAACATCATGCTTGAGCAGGTTTTGCCGATTCTTGTTTTCGTCCCATTCGAAACGCACAGTTGCCCCAACACGCAATGACAATAGCAGACCACTAACACAATGTCAATACCAATGTATGTACAACAATTATGTGCACTCAGCCCGATAGTGCCTGCTGACGTCGGCCGTGCCTCCGCAAGTGCAGCCATCACAATCTGCGGTGACCAAATTAGAGTTTTTTAATTTTGCATTCGCCTTCTGGCAGCGGGTGTAGAATCGGCTTGTAGGAACCGGAACTCTTCACGGAATCTCTTCCGTGATCCGAGGCCTGAGATGAATGTTCATATCAGCTATAAAGTTCGCAAAACTCCTGACATCGAAAAAGACATCAACCACCTGGTGGAAAAGCTGCGCAAGCGGCTGCAGGTTTTCCGACCCGAACTGGTGCATCTGAAAGGCGTCGTCGAACAGAATTCACCGCGCGAGGGAACTGCGGTATCGCTGAACCTGCGCCTGCCCTCCGGGCAGATGGCTGTCCAGAAATCTGCCGCAAGCCCCACCTCCGCCGTGAAGGCAGCCTTTGACGACCTGCTGCAGCAGATCAGCAAGCATAAAGATCTATTGCGGAACTCACACAAATGGCAACGTCGCCGCGTAGCCGATTTCCGCACCAAGTCGAGCGTCGCATTCGAAGATACGATCGCGGCCGTGCGCGTCCCGACCGCCTCGTCCGACGATATTCGCTCGTATGTAAACGCCAGTCTCGGCCGCCTGGAGCGCTTCGTCGAGCGCGAACTCTATTTCCGGGAAACCGCCGAGGAGATCACGCCCGACTCGGTGACCAAGGAAGAAGTCATCGACGAAGCCATTGCGCGCGCTCTGAGCAACGGAACGAATGGAGCTGAAAAGCCAGAAACTCTGGCCCTTGAGCCGTGGCTTTACCACCTTGCCCTCCGCTCCATCGAGGACCTCTCGGCCCGCAGCCCGGAGAGCCTGCTCTCGGTTCATCTGGAGGATTCCGCCCGGCGTCCGAACGTCCGCGCCAGCGATGAGCCGGAGCTCCAGTTCCATCAGCCCGACGAAACTCTTACCGGAGAAAACGTGATCGCCGACCGGCGCACCTCTACGCCCGAGGACATCGCTTCCTCCGACGAGATGGTCACGCTGGTGCAATTCGCTCTGGAAGGCGCCAGCCGCGCCGATCGCGAGGCCTTTATCCTGCACGCCATCGAGGGATTTTCGCTGGACGAAATCGGCGTCATCACCGACCGCAAGCCGGATGACGTGCGATCCTCCATCGAAATGGCGCGCCAACATTTACGCCACTTGACGCCGCTCGCCAACCGGTTCAAGCCAAAACTGAAGGCCATGGTCCGAAGATCAGCAAGAGCTTGAATCATCGACAGCACTCCGGAGAAATCGTGATGATTACCCGCGAAGACATCCATGAGCTGGCTCAATTCCATACCAACGGGGACGAAGGCTGGGCCCTCAGCTTCTACTTCGAGCCGCGTACCCCGCAGAACAAATCGCATCGCGAAGAGACCATTCTTGCCAAGGATCTGGTCCGCAAAGCGCTACGCGAAGCCGATAAGAACAGCAAGAACGGCAGCACGCGCGCCGATTTGAATCGCATCCTCGAACTGGCGGAGAATCTGCATGGCAATCAAGCCCGCGCCCGGGCAGTGTTTGCCTGCGGCAGCCGTAATTTCTGGCGCGAGTTCGATCTGCCTTCGCAGCTGCCGGGAACACAGCTCTTCGTGAACCGCCAGTTCCATCTGAAGCCGCTGGCTCTGCTCCTCGGCGCACAGCCTCGTCTCTGGGTCGCGCTCGTCGATCGGCAAAAGGCACGGTTCTTCGATCTCCGGCTGGACGAACTCAAAGAGCGCGAAGGCATTTCCCGCACGCCCGCGGTTCGTCAGGGTCGCACCGCCGGTTACGACGGCGGACACGCTCAGCGCCGCGTCAACGATGGAGCCATGCACCACTTCAAGAGCGTGGCCGAGCAGTTGAGTGCAGCTCTCGAGAAGGGCTTTTACGAGAAGTTGATCATCGGCTGCCACGATACCAGTTGGCACGAGCTCGAAAGCCAACTGCATCCTTACGTCAAACAGAGGCTGCTCGGCCACTTCCCGGCGGATCTCAGTCGCATCACCAACGATCAGATTCGGGAACAGGCCAGTCGCATTCTGCGCGAATCCCTCGACCAGCGCCGCAAAGAACTGGCCCGGGAAGCGATCAGCCAGGCCAAGAGCAATGCCCGCGGTGTAACTGGGCTGCGTCGGGTGTTAAAGTCGCTCGAACTTGGCGAGGTGCAAACGCTGCTCATCGGCGATAAGTTCTCGCATCTCGCGGTAGAGTGCGCAGACTGCGGCCATCTCGACGCTCATATGGTTCGCCAGTGCCCGGTGTGCGGCCACGCGACGCGCGAGATTGAAGACGTAACCGATGCCATGATTCCCGCCGCCATTCTTCGCGACGTCGAATTGTTTTACGTTAAAGATGATCCTGAGTTTGACCGCGCCGGAAACATCGCCGCCCTACTGCGCTTCCGCGCCGATCAAAGCAAGGGCGGCATGCTCGCCGCGTCCTGAGAACGTAGCAGCTTTGGTTTCACTGTCGACTCCGAAGCCATGTTTCTGTGCACACTTTCTGGTGCAACATTTCCCTCAAAAAAAACTCTCACTTTTGCCTAAAATCTAGAAAACAAAGGGCTGGAATTTTTCTTGCCTCCTAGATCTATGGTTCTAAAGGTAGTTAGAGGCAAAATCCTGGAAACATTGGAGTTATCGTCGCGTCCGACTGCTCACAGTTCCGACTTGGAACTGCCAGTAGGATCGAGGCCGGAGCCGATCGTCAGGTTGTCAAAGAGCGTTGGTTATCTTGTAGATAACCTATGCATGCTTATGTTATCAGGATGAAAGAGCGAGATCAAGAAGAAAGCAGGTCGGATGAAGAGTCGATTTCCCGATTCGGGAATGGGGGGATCCAGCTTCGCGTCCCTGCATCTACGTGTAGAGAGCGTTAGTCCCTGCGGGGCCTGAGTCGGGTCTTAGGGTTTAGGTGGCATGGCTGAAGCCATGCCCTTCCCAAGATGCTGTCGTCCTCCAAAACGCGCCACCCGAAACCTGTCCTCCCCAAAACGTGTGCTCCCATAGCTTTGCCGTCGACAAAGGCTGCGGGCAGGAGTGTCCGCGCCACACGGTCGTCCCAGTCGTGTATCGGCGGTCGCTGCAGTTGGCTCGCGTGTTATTCTGGCGGGCACTTTCCAGCACTCATTTTCCCGGGAGGAATTCATGACGGTTTCGCGGCGCGATTTTCTTGCTACCGCTGTCGCAGGTTCTTTGGCGGTGGGCTTGCCTGATATCACGATTAATGCGCAGGACTCCTCAAAGACAAGCTCAGCTTCGGGCAAGCGTCCGATTATTGTTTGCGCGCACAACGGGTTTAACTATCTCGATGCCGCGTACGCTTTTCTGGCTGGGGGCGGAGACACTTTGGACGCCGCGTTGCGCGTGGTGAAGGGGCCGGAGGATGATCCGAATGACACCAGCGTTGGGCTTGGTGGTTTGCCTAATGAAGAAGGCGTCGTCGAACTTGATGCCTGCTGTATGCATGGGCCGACGCGGCGGGCTGGGTCGGTCGGCGGAGTGCGCAACATCAAGAATGTCTCGCTGGTGTCGAAAGCGGTGATGGAGCATACAGGGCACGTCATGCTAGTGGGCGAGGGCGCGGAGCGGTTCGCCGTGGCTGTCGGTTTTCCTCGGGAGAATTTGCTGACCGATCATTCGCGCAAGATCTGGTTGCTGTGGAAGGAGTATCACTCGTCAGAAGACTGGTGGGGGCCGGGGTTGGACGATCCGCATTGGCAGCCGCCGGATGTCACGCCAGACACAAAGCCGCAATCCCAGAGGATGCAGGAACGCTTTCGACGGCTTGAGGAACGGGCAGCTGATCTGGGCATCGCGCCCGAGCTGCGTAGCGAGGCGGTGTTCAAAGTTATGTTTCCGCCGACCGGCACGATTCACTGCTCGGCCTTGAACGAAAAGGGAGAAATCTCCGGGTGCACCACGACCAGCGGCCTGGCATACAAACTGCCGGGTCGGCTTGGCGATTCTCCTATTATTGGAGCTGGTTGCTACACCGATCAGGATGTGGGCTCAGCCGGCGCGACTGGCAGCGGGGAAGAGAATATCAAGGTGGCGGGAGCGCACACGATTGTTGAGAACATGCGCCACGGCATGTCTCCGCTAGACGCGGGCATGGATGCGCTCAAGCGCATCGTGCGCAATTACAACGGAGACATGGCGAAGCTGCTCTTCGTCGACATGACCTACTACATCCTGCGCAAAGACGGCGTCTATGCGGGCGTTTCGCTCTGGGAAGGCTATTCGCCCACGAAACCGCACAAGATCGCTGTGCATGATGGGTCCAAGCGCACGGAGAAGACGGTCGCGATGTTCAAGGGATTCTCGGAGGATTTTCCACCGCCTCCGAGAGTTCCGGCGGAGGTGAAGAAGCAATTTGAGTAAGACTGGGTCTCAAAATAATTGAGGGAAGGTTGCATTTGGTTTTCTATGAGGTGTGAGAGTTGACGCTGCAGGCAAAATGCATAGATCCTTCGCTTTGCTCAAGATGGCAGTACTGTTCCCGCGACCGGGAGGCAATGGGATAATGGACTGGTGAAACTGCCGAAGGTTTTCATGCTCTCTGTGTTGTTGTGCGCGATGCCCTGCGTCGCAGCTACACGGCACTACTACATTGCGGCGGAAGATGTGACCTGGGACTACGCCCCGAGCGGGCAGGATTTAATTCACGGCGTTCCTCTGCCGCTACCCTGGCGGACCAAGACCATCTGGTCGAAGACCCGCTTCAGCGAATACACGGATGCGACATTTACTGTGCGCAAGCCACAGCCCGAGTGGCTGGGAATCTTAGGTCCGATCATCCGCGCCGAAGTTGGCGACACGATTCTGGTCGACTTTCTTAATCGCAGCCACGCGGAACATAACATTCATCCGCATGGGCTACGCTATGACAAGAACAATGAGGGCGGATATTACCTGCCCATCGGCGGAGCCGGTTCCCATGTTGCACCCGGCGGACGATTTACTTATCACTGGTTCGCGGATGAGGGCAGTGGTCCGGGACCGGGTCAGTTGTCGTCGGTAGTCTGGTGGTACCATCCCCACATTTCTGCCGAGACCGAGATCAACGCCGGCCTGCTCGGTCCGATTATTATCACGGCTAAAGGCCACGCCCGGCCCGATGGTTCTCCCAAGGATGTGGATCGCGAATTCGTAGCGTCATTCATGATTTTCAAACAGTTGAGCCGGCAGGATCCGAATGGAATGTTTTATGCGATGAACGGATACATCTTCGGAAATTTGCCCGGCTTGGTGATGAAAAAAGGCGAGAAAGTGCGTTGGTATCTTCTGGGCATGGGCGATGAACAGGATATTCACACTCCGCACTGGCATGGAAAAACCGTGACCGACGGCAGGCGGAACACCGATGTGATCGAGTTGCTGCCGGGCAGTATGGTCGCGGTGGACATGATCGCAGATAATCCCGGCACCTGGTTATTCCACTGCCACGTGTCGGACCACATGGAAGCTGGAATGATGGCGGTGTACACAATTTATTCTCCGCCGTCGAGGCAGTGCCCGATTCAGTTCGGGACTGGCGACTTTTGGAATTCGGAGAAGAATTCTCTCACCGTCAAAAACGTCAGCGGCAAGCCGATCAAGAGTATTGGGTTGATTTTCGAACATCTGTTGACGCCACAAGATCTGCGGCGACCGTTTGACGGTAACTGGTCGTCGGCGAAATCCCTGGCAGCCGGGCAGGAAGAGGTGTTAGAGAGGCCGGCGTATCCCGCTTCGAACGCACAGGCAATCATGGGGTGGGTGTTCTTTCCGTATCTCATCCAATACGAAGACGGAACCAAGTGGCAGCCTACGCAAGACAACGAATGTTTCCAGACTTATTGGCGCGATAAAGACCATCCTGAGATGCCGGCCTTGCCTCCTCTGCAGAAGGAGATAAAAGAAGATTGATCGCGCGCAAAATCTGCACTGCTTATGGATTGGTGCCTGTCCGACCAGACAGATCCTCGAACCATATTTGCCCGCGATCGCCGCAGCGTACGGCAGAGCCTTTTTCGAAACCTCCGAAAAATCGGTTGCGAGAAGGATGTTCTTGATGGTGACACTTTGTTTTAGTTCAATCGTTTCCATTGCGGTCTCCTTCCCGTTCTAAGTTTCTTATACGTCGAAACCGTCCGCCAAGCGGTGACTGAAATCACAACGTGCAGCTCGATTCAACAGCCCGTATGAGGTCACGATGACGTGTGATTCAAATCACCGTAGCGACACGGGAAGGGGAAGAGACTGATAATAGAGCTACTGACCAAATAGGTGCTGTTATGGTAGCCAAGTGCAGCAATCCCTCGTGCCCTGCGCGGTTTCGGCATCTCAAAGAGGGCAAACTTTTTCGCCTCGAAACCGACCCGCTTCTCAAGCCCACTACCGTCAAGGTGAAAGAATATTTCTGGCTCTGCCGCGACTGCACATCAACCATGACGCTACATCTGGGAGAAGACGGTGCAGTAAGGCCGGCGTTACTTCCGAATAAGGTCCCACAGGCAGGCGAGTTCATCTCGGCGAATCGAGAGAAAGGGCTCTTGCTCAGGGAAGTTACCTTCTGGATTAAAAGAGATCGTGAAGATTTGGAATTTGCTGGATAGGGAGAGACCAGCGCATTCGTGACTCTCAGCGACAGCGGATTCCTCGCTTCGCTTAGAATGACAATTTGCTTGGGGCATTAGAATATTGTCCCATTGTCATTGATAGATGACGTGAGACGAATATGAGCGCGACAACCCAAACCCAAGACGTCCCACTACGCATTTCCAGAATCCTGGTCGCAACCGATTTCTCGGATCAGGCCAGCAAAGCTTTGGAATGGGCCCGCACGTTTGCCGGCGCACTCGGGGCGAAGCTGGTTCTGCTGCACGTCATTAACATCTTCAGCCTGGCAGAAACCGGTTGTGTCATGGCCGGCGTGGACCCACTTCATTTGGTGAGAGAACAAGCTCAGCGCTACATGGATGAGGTGAAACGCGTCGTGCCCGACGCCGAGACTCTTATTCGCGAAGCTTCACCACGTCCTGCGATCGTGGATGCGGCACTCGAACTCGATTGCCAGATGATCATTATGGGGACCCACGGGCGCTCGGGATTGGCGCATCTGCTGCTGGGCAGCGTCGCGGAGTATGTCGTCAGAAATAGTAAGGTGCCAGTGCTCACCGTGCGGGTGCGTTGAGCGAATGTTTTTCAGACTTTCCTCTTCGATTCGCTCCGCCGATCGTCGCAATGTCATGCTCTCAGTGGATTCTCTGTTGCAAGAAGTAAATTGTTACGTCTATTTCGTTTGTAGCCTTCCTTCGTAACAGACGGATTGACACTTTGGTAATGCTCATCGGAGCGATTATAGGAGCGTGTCGTTTTGGCCTTGAGCTATGCTTCTAGCCAGAGCTCATAGCCATTTCATAAGGGGTTTTGATCGACGCCGGCTGATTCTGAGGAAGCTTCTTTCCCATCGTCACGCGGTTACCGATGAGTTCACTCGCACGAAGGTGCTTAGGAGAGCGGAAGTGCATAAACAGAAGGGTTTTTCACTGATTGAGTTGCTTATCGTGGTGGCGATTATTCTTATCATCGCTGCTATCGCCATTCCGAACTTGCTGCGCGCGCGTATTTCGGCTAACGAATCGTCCGCCGCTAGCTCGATTCGTACCATCAACACGGCTGAGGTGAGCTTTTATTCCACGTACCCGGCGAACGGCTATTCTGGACCGAACGCAGCCGGCTTGGGCGCACTTGGGCCGGGCGCGATCACTGGCTGTCCCGCTGGTGGACCGCTGGTCACTGCGGCTTGCTTGATTGACTGGAACCTTTCGAAGGCGGCCACAGTCGCTCTTCAAAAGAGCGGTTACTACTTCAATATCGGCAACGTCAGCGGTGGTCCGCCGTACCTGGATTACACAGCCGGAGGCGCGCCTGCTTCTTTCAACACGACTGGCGTGAACTCCTTCTGCTCGAACGAAGACGGCGTCATCCACAAAAACGACCAAGCTGCGCAGGCTGCCCCGATGGTTGCCCACGCGACCTGCACCAGCGCTGCCTGGCCACAATTGCAATAGTCCCGCTTTTCTTCAAATGCGAAACCAAGACGCACCTGCCACAGTTACAAGCGAGCTTTGACGATTGCGAAAAAAAGAAGATAATTGAAATCATCGATTGTCGGTGGGTTGGCTTTTGAAAAAATTGGTTTTGATCGTGGCAGTTTTGGGCAGTAGTGTTTCTGCGCTGGCACCAGCGGCTGCCCAATCTTCGGTGCCGTCTTCTTCGCAACCTTCTTCGTCTCAGTCTTTGAGCCAATCCGCGCCGCAGGGTTCCACTCCGTCGACGATCCATAAGAGCACTTCCACTCCGTCGACGACTCATAAGAGCACTTCCACGGTAAAGAAGAGTAGCGCCAGCACGGCGCACACGAAACGCAAGCCGCCTTCTCCACGTTTGCGGCGGATGCATGAGGCATTTGTCGCGTCGGCGAGTTTGAAGCCGATGGCGCGTCAGTTGCTGCAGGATCGCACTCCGGCGGCTTACACCGGTGTGGAAGCGTATGCGCGGCGTCATGCAAAAGAAGATGCGGGGGCGCTGGCGTGGCTGGTGATTGGCTATGCCCACATTCAGGATAAAGGTTACGCGCAGGCGATCGATCCCCTGAATCGGGCGAAGCCGCAGGCAGGCGATCTCGGAGATTACGTCAATTTTTATTTGGGAACTTCCTATTATCAGACGGGCCGGTTGGCAGAAGCAGTAGCGACATTGGGCGCGTTCGACAAAGCTTATCCGGAGTCGTTGCTGATTCGCGACGCGCATGTAGTGTATGCCAACGCTTTGGTGGCGGACGGACGCGCGCAAGAGGCGGTGGAGTTGCTGGAAAACGATCGGCAACCGATTCGAGCTGACATGGAACTCGCATTGGGCCGCGCCTATGAAGCGGCGGGTCAGCCCGTGAAAGCGTTGGTTATTTTTCGCAATTTGTATTACACGATGCCGCTCAGTTGGGAAGCGACGCAGGTTGACGGCGATCTTAGAAAGTTGGCGGGCACTCCTGGGACACAGCCGCCCACATTTGCGGAGCAAAGAACGCGCGTCGACCTGCTGGCCAAAGGGAAGCAATATAACGAGGCGGCTAATGAATATCACGACCTGTTGAATGAGGTCGGTCCCGAGAATCGTCTTGCTCTGCAGATGGCGATGGCAGAGTCGTTGCGCCACGCGGGACGTGAGAAGGAAGCCAAGAAGGCATTGGAGTCGATGCCGGAATCGACTCCGGAGATGAACGCGGAGCGCTTGTTTAACCTGGGAGAAATCGCGCGCGGCTCGAACGATGATGATGGATTTCTGCGAATCCTTGAACAGATGCGGCAGGTGGATCCGACCAGTCCCTGGTTGGAGCAGGCGTTGCTCTCCGCAGGGAACATCTATTTGTTGCGGCACGATTATGACCGGGCGATCGATTCCTACCGCGAACTGCAGCAGCGCTTTCCAAATGGAGGGCGAGCGTCGTATGCGCTGTGGAAGGCAACCTGGTTGAGTTTGCGGCAAGGCCGGCGCGAGGATGCGGAGAAAGGATTCGAGCAGCAGATTGAGCTGTATCCGTCATCGGGGGAAATCCCTGCAGCGCTTTATTGGCGAGGCCGGTTGGCGGAAGAAGATGGGGAATTGCCTAAGGCGCGCGCCTATTACGAGAAAGTGTCGGACCGGTTTCGCAATTATTATTATGGCGAGTTGTCGCGTCAGCGACTCAAGAAGATCAAAAACGATAGCGACCCGGTGCATTACGCTCTGCTGGATCGAGTACCGCCAATCGATGCGAGCACCAAGGTTACGGCCGACCCGATTCCGACTGACAACCTGCGGGTACAGAAAGCGCAACTTCTGGCGAATGGCGCATTGCTGGATCTGGCTGTGAAAGAATTGCACGCCGCGGCAGATGAAGGCAAGGGCAATTGGCTGGCACCCGAGACCGCGCGTCTTTATGCCGATGCCGGCCACTATAATCTGGCGATCGAAGTTTTGAAGCGCGCCGTGCCCAGTTATTTTGCGGTCGATATACCCAGCCTGCCGCGGGCGTACTGGGAAGCGCTGTTCCCCAAGCCTTACTGGATCGACTTAAAAAGATTCTCTTCCGACAATGCCCTCGATCCTTACATGGTGGCTGCGCTGATCCGGCAGGAATCGGAGTTTAATCCCGGCGCAGTGTCTCGTGCGAATGCGGTTGGGCTGATGCAACTCCTGCCGAAGGTCGGCAAGTCGGTAGCAAAGCAAGAGAAGATGAAACATTTTTCCAGTACGCAACTGTTCGCGCCGGGAGTAAATCTTCAACTAGGCACTCGATACTTCCGCAGCATGGTCGACAAGTTCGGATCGTTCGAGTATGCGCTGGCGGCCTACAATGCGGGCGCGGATCGGGTGCAGGACTGGCTGGGCCAAGGGAAATACAGAGATCCGCAGGAATTTGTGGAGTCGATTCCGTTTACTGAGACGCGGGAGTATGTGCAGGCGATTTTACGGAACGCGAATGTGTATCGGCAGTTGTATGGGGAGCCGTAGAAGCATGAGCCAGAAAGATCCGAAAAGGAAGCGGGAGGCTCGCGGAACGGGCAAGAACCCAGATCCCTCGCTTCGATCGGGACGACAACTCTGTTTCGGAAAGATGACAAGTCTGCGGCAGTTCGGCTTCTAGGCTGAGGGTTCGTGAACGGGGGATTTAGCGAATAGGATTTCGATTACCAGCAGGCCGGCCCCGACGACGATCGCGCTATCGGCTACGTTGAAGGCGGGCCATTGGTATTGGCCGATGTAGAAGAGCAAGAAATCGACCACGCGACCGTTAAGCAAGCGGTCCCAGAGATTCCCGAGGGCTCCGCCGAGGATGAGCGCCAATCCGATTCCGGTCGTGGTCATCGCATGGCTGTTGCGCCAGAGCAGGGCTGAAACGACTATCAAAGCCACAATCGAAAACAGCACGAGCATGGCGATTTTCCATTGCGCAGGGGAATCTGCGAACAGGCCAAAGGCGGCGCCGCGATTCTCGACGTGAGTAATGCGGAAGAATCCCGGAATCACTTGCTTGCCATCGTGCAGAGAGATATTCTTCGCCACGAGCCATTTGGTGATGCGATCCAGCAACACCACCGATAAGGCGATTAAGAGGTGGAACCGGCGCATTAGGTGGGCATGGGTCATCAGGGTTGGCGAACGTTTAAATCGCCGAGGGGGTGCAACGAACGCAGAAAGCTGGCCTCCGTGGCGAAGCCGATTTGTACCAGTTTGGATATAGATTCAAGCCGCAGCGGCACTCGGTCGATTACTCCCAAATGGTTGATTGTTATCATTATAGGGAGCTTAGAAAGGAACGTCCATTGGCGTCCCGAGGGCTTAGGAGGCGAACCGGGAAAGCACTGTGGAAAGGGAGTGAAAAAGTGTACAATTTTGCTAGCAGACGTTTCGCCTCGGCTTAGCATCTAATTACGCGTTGACGGAAAGGTTCCAATTCCTGTTGGTGGGTAATGGATGGGGCTGCAACCTTAAGAGTTATTAGCGCAGGCAAGCAACTTGCCGGGTTGCGGGTTCATCAACTTCGAGGATGAGCGGTAACTCTTTGGGCTCAGGCGCGGTACGGGGAACTCGGGTCAAATATGGCAACCAATGACATTCAGCCCACGCCGGGGGGCGAACCAGAACTGAATTTGCTGCTGTCCAAGGATGTTTTGGACGAGTCGCTGTGGAAGTCCCTGGTTCAGAATCTCAACGACTTCTTCTTTCCCAAGAAGGAAGCGCCGCTGGTGCTGACCTCGAAGCCGATTCCAGTCAAAGACATTTGGGGTTTTTACAATTACAAGAAGAACGGCGCGCTGGGTTCGACGATCGTGCATATTGTTGCGGTCGCGTTGATTATTGGCGGAACCCTGATCACCTTTCACCACCCTCCGGCCGCCAAGCCTCCCGAGGTAGTGACCCTGATCGCGCCCGACGATATTCCTCCTTTGGCGCCTTCGAAGACGCAAGCAGGCGGCGGTGGTGGTGGTGGCGATAGAGATAAGTTCCAGGCTTCGAAAGGACGGCTGCCCAAGTTAGCGATGGAGCAGATCACACCACCCATGGTTGTGGTGCGAAATGATCATCCGAAATTGGCGGTCGAGCCTACCGTAGTGATTCCGCCGGAAGTTCATCTGGCGATGAACAACATGCCGAATTTGGGCGATCCGATGTCGCACTTGCCTTCGGGTCCGCCGTCGAACGGAACGGGTTCGGGCGGTGGAATCGGTTCTGGAAATGGCGGGGGCGTTGGTTCGGGTGAAGGACCGGGAGTTGGTCCAGGCCACGGCGGCGGGATTGGCGGCGGAGCGTTTAAAGTGGGTGGTGGCGTGTCTGCGCCGAAAGCAATTTACGCGCCTGATCCGGAATACTCCGAGGAAGCGCGCAAGGCAAAGTATCAGGGGACATGTGTTCTATGGTTAGTGGTTGGTCCGGATGGTCGCGCGCGCGACATTCGAGTGGCTCGCACGCTTGGCTTGGGGTTGGATGAGAAAGCCATGGAAGCGGTAAAGACCTGGAAGTTTGAGCCTGCGATGAAAGATGGTAAGCCCGTCGCAGTGCAGATCAACGTGGAAGTGACTTTCCGGTTGTACTGATCCCAGTTTCGTTGTTGAAAGGCGGCCGCGAGAAATCGCGGCCGTTTTGCTTTTCGGCAGGGAAGTTTGGATCAGGATTCCGAAGGGTTTTCTTTCTCTCCGCACCGCAGCACTGCCAGATGCAGCATCGCACGTTTCGTGAATCCGAGGCGTTCGTACACTTGAATGGCACGAGTATTCTCGGGAAGAACATGCAGAATCGGCAGCTCGCCGCGGCTGCAAATGTTATCCATCACTACGCCAATCAGAGCGCTGGCATGGCCGTGTCCAAGGTAGTCAGGATGCGTGCACACCGCGCTAACCTCGGTGTAACCCTGAAGCCGGAGCCGCTCGCCAGCCATTGCCGCCAGTTTTCCCGCGACGCGGATGCCAAAATAATCTCCCAGTTCGTGAGTGCGCGCGCCAAAGGGTCCGGGGTTGGTCAGCTTGGTAAGAGCCAGCATTTCCGGCACATCTGCCTTAGTTAGCCGAATGAATTCCGGTTGCTTCAACCGAGGTGCAACCGGAAAGGAGCTGCGTTTTTCGCAGAGCATCTGCAGCAGGGGACAAGTGCGGTCAATAGCCCAGGGAGCAGGTGGATCGGGCGGGTCTTGTAGAAACAGCCCGACCCGTTCGCCGGGGTGCATCATAGCGGCGAGTGAATCGTAATTCTCAGGCGTAGGTTCGGGAAGCCCGGCGAGCACGCTGACTTCGTGAGGGAACCTCCGCGCCGTCCCGTGGACTTCGGCAAAGTGCGCGTGAGTAGTGATCAGCGATTGCCAGATCGGATTGTCGAGTGGTGACATGGCGCAAAGTCAGGCTAATTTCGCGCGGGCATCCTGTCTATCCGAGTCTTGCGCCCGAACTCGAAAGCACAAACAAGCCTTGGATTCGAGGACTATTCGGGAAGATCCACGTGCTCGACAGAATCAATGGGATGTCCGAGAAACAACGCGCCGAGGCGCCGGAACTTTTCCGCGGAGTCGGTGGCGAAGCATTGCAGTCGAGGCAATTTGCGACGCTCTGGCTGAGGCGTCGAGGACAGCGGTATGCGACGCAGCACTCTGCCCACGGCATCAGCCGTGGCGTCGGCGGAGTCGACAATCTTTACCTGCTTGGGTGCGACCTTGTGCAACACGGGAGCGATGAGGGGATAGTGAGTGCATCCGAGCAGAAGGACATCGGCTGATTTGAATTCGTCGTCAAACGCTTCTTTGAGGTAGATATTGGCTACCTCTTCAGTCACGGGATGGTCGATCCATCCCTCCTCGACCAACGGAACCAGTAACGGGCACGCTTTTTCTCTTGCTTGCACGCCTCGAGCTTGAAGAGCCTTCAAGTAAGCGTGGCTGCTGACTGTCGCTTCGGTGCCGATTACGACGACTCTTCTTGTTCGAACTCTCCGCAGCCGCGCGCTCAGTCCCAGGCTCGATCACGCCTACGACCGGGACGCTTGCGGCTTCTGTGATTTTATCCAACGCCAGAGCGGTGGCCGTGTTGCAAGCGATTACCAAAGCCTGTGCGCCGCGCTGTTCGAGATAGCGTGACGCCCCGACAGCGTACCGGGCCACGGTTTCCGCGGACTTCGAGCCGTAAGGCAGGCGCGCAGTATCGCCAAAGTAGAGGTAGTCTGCGTTGGGAATCAGTCGAAGCAAAGCTTTGAGGACAGTCAGGCCACCAAAGCCGGAGTCGAAAACGCCGATGCAGGTTCTGCGGGTGGACATGAAAAGGTCAGGCGTGCCGCTCGGAGTCCGCAAGAGAAGCATCGACGAACTCAGCCGCCCTGCCGCAGCAGGGGCCCGGTGGAATGGGCGCGCCGTGGGGGCAGGTACGAGGATGGCCAAGGAATGCGCATATTTTGTCGGTCGCTTCGGGCGAAAGAATGTGTTCGAACTTGCAGGCTTGTTGTTCGATTTCCGTTTCGCTGTCCATGGCGAGGCTGTCGGTAAACAGGCGCTCGGCGAGGCGGTGACGGCGAACAATATCCGCGGCGCGCTGACGCCCGCGGGGCGTGAGTTCTACGATCATGCTGCCATCGCCGGTTGAGACGCCAGTGGGTTTCAGGGCATCGTGGCAGGGATTGATGAACGGCTTGTGGTCGTGAGCCTCGGGCGGATGCGGCGTCGCAGTTACCAATCCAAGCGCGATCATTTTTTCTACGGCGATGCTTACCGGCAAGGCTCCGTGCACTTCCATGCGGCCGACTTCGGCGATCTCGCCGTGTTCTGCCAGGGCCCAGAGTTCTTCCAGGACTTCGTCGAATTGTTCTTCGTCGGCCATGGCGAAGACTTCCTGAGCCGCGATCTTGCCGTGGTGCAATTCAATGCGGCGGTCGGCGAGGCGGGCGACGACAGGGTCGTGGGTCACCATCACGATAGTGCGTCCTTGCTGGTGCAATTCGCGCAACAGGCGCAGCACGATCTCTTCGTTGACGGCATCGAGGTTTCCCGTGGGCTCGTCGGCAAGCACGATTTTGGGATCGTTGATCAAGGCGCGCGCAATGCAAACTCGCTGTTGCTCGCCGCCGGAAAGCTGGGAAGGAACGTGGTGGGCACGCTGCTTTAATCCCACGCGCTCCAGCGCTTCGAGCGCTTCTTGTTCGTCAGTCATGCTGTGAAAGTACTGTGCCAGCATGACGTTTTCTAGGGCCGTGAGGTAGGGGATCAGATGGAACTGCTGGAACACGAAACCGATTTTCTCGGCTCGCACGCGATTCAGTTCGCTCGGCGAAATGCGAGCCACATCTTCACCGTCGAGCCAGATCTCGCCAGAGCTTGGACGATCCAGGCAGCCAATCAAGTTCACCAAAGTCGACTTGCCGGAGCCGGATGGGCCCATGATCGCGATCCACTCGCCGGAATCGACATTGAGGGAGAAATCGTCGAGGGCGCGAATGATGCCGCCCTTGGCCTCGGCTCGGGCGGGATATCCACGGCTGACATGCTTCAGCTTGATCATCTCACTCCCCCCTCAAGATCATAGCGGGTTGCACGCGGCGCAGCAGAAAAATCGGGAGCACGGCGGAAATCAAGGCTACGGCGATGCTGCCCACGAAAACGATAGGCAAGACGTTGAAGCGCGGCACTACCGGCGAATGAAAGTTTACACGGCCAATCCAGGCGGCAACTCCGACGCCGATTCCGAATCCGACGAGCGCGCCGACCGCGCCCAAAGCGGCGGCTTCGGCGGCAAAGAATCCACTGATGAGGCCTTCGGAAGCGCCAAGAGCCTTCATGATGGCAAAGTCGCGCCGCCGGTCAAATACCCATCCAATTAACGTAGAGAGCACGCACAGAGCCGCAGTCGCAATGATCAGGGCAGCGGCTGCGGCCAGGGTGGCGCGAGTTTTTCCCAGCACTCGCGCTTCGCCTTCCATGATTTGACGGATAGGATGGACGGCTGCGCCGGGGAGGGCTTGAGAGAGTTGTTGAATAAGAGTGGTGACTTCTTCCGACGAACCCGAAGCAGCAATCTCGATGGTCGACGGTTGCACCCCTGTCCAGCTTTCAAAATCCTTCAACGAAAGATAAATGCGGCTGTCTTCGGATGCGCCGGTTCGCAGTGTTCCAACCGGGTTGAGGTGAATCGTACGTTCCTGGAAGCTGAGGTCGAAAGGCTTTCCTTGCGGGCTCACTACCGCAGCGGCGCGCGTGCCGAGTAGCGCATCTTGCGACGTGTTGGGCCAGGCCGTAACCGACCACCAGCTATCCAGCTTGCGAACTTGATCGAGATCAGTCCCGGCGACGACGACGGACTGGCCATCGGAAGTGCGGGCAACAATGTAGGCGAACGGCACGGCGAGACCGTGTCCAGCCAGTGCGGATTCAACTTTCGTGAGAGCATCGGCGGGAAGCGGCTGGCCATCTTTACCAACCACTACGACGTTCGCGCCGTAGTTGCGAAACTCCTTGCGCAGCTTGGCTTGCACGTCTACGTAAAGATTGAGCATGGCCGTGGCTACGGCGGCGGCAACTACCATGGCGAGCAGGGCAGAGGCGGCGCGTCCGCGACGGAGCACGGCGGCGCGCATCAGCATGCGCAGGAACATTGAGGTGTGCGGCTTGGCGGAACGGCGGTTGATCAGATCCGAACTCACGCTTCACCTCGCAGGGCGTAGACGGGATCAAACTTCACGGCGCGGCGAATCGCCAGGGCACTGCCAGCGAAAGTCACGATTACGGCAATGGCCAGGATGACGGGGAAGAGAACAGGCTCAATGGTGATTTGAGAATCGAAAATCGAACGGCCGATCTGACGAGCAAGTAAGGCGCCGCCAGCGAAACCTACGACACCCCCGATCAGAGCCAGCAGCAAGGCCTCCGCGAAGAACAGGGCGGCTACCGAAGCGCTGCCCGCCCCCAAAGCCTTCATCAGACCTACCTCGGTGCGCCGCTCAAAAATGGCTGTGGCCATGGCTGCGGAGACGGCGAGCGCGGAAGCGAACAAGGCCGCTAGCGTCACCAACAACATCAGACCTTTGATGCGGGAGAGTACGGTGCCTTCATTCTGCGCGATCTGGCGAATCTGCTCCGCGTGCGAGTGTGGGATGGCTTCCTGCAACTGGAAAGCAATCGAGGCCGCATAGGGTGAACAATACCAGCGATCGTATTCCGCGCCCCTCAGGGTTTGCGGATCACGACGGGCGAATGCGTCCTCGGGCTTTGTGAGCGCGCTTACGTAGATACGGCGCACGGCTCCGGGCTTGCCCAGAATCTGTTGCGCCAGCGCTAGCGGAGCGATGATCTGATTGTCTTCCGCTCCGCCGGTAGAAAGAATGCCAGCAACACGGTGCGCTTGACCAGCGATTTCGATCTCGTCTCCGGTCTTGCGATTGAGTTTCGCAGCAAGGCTTTCGCCTAACAATACGTCCGACGAGTTGTCATCGGGCCACGCGCCTCGCACCTTCCACCAGGGATGAGTCATACGTACTCCGGTGACAAAATCTTCCTTGCCGAAGGTGAGTCGCTTCGAGAAATAAGTTCCGAGCAAGGTGAGATTCTTCGCGTTCACGTCATTATCCAGGCGGACACTTACCAGAAGCATGGGAGCGAAGCCCACGATGTTGTTTCGCCAGAACATTCCTTTGATTTTGGGTAGGTCGGCTTCGTTAAGGTAAGCGCCGTCGCTCGGCGGCTTCAGATCAACCCCGCCGATCTGAACATCGAGAGTATCTTCCTGCGGAGTTACGATCAGGTTCGCCCCATAGGTGCGCAGTTCGCGACTGATCTTATCGCCAATGTCGGTAGCCACGGCGATCATCGCGGTGGCGACGCCCACGCCTAGGGTGATCGCTACGCCAGCCAGCAGTTTGCGCCGTTTTTGTCGGCGGAACGATTCGTAGACGAGGCGTCCGAACATGGCCTATTGCTGGAACATGCGGCTCTTGGCCGCGATGTCCGCTTCCTGAATAATGACGGCGTCGGCGGTGACTTGGGCCTTTAGCGGCACGGGATTGCATCCGCCGGGCATCCCGACCGACTGCGGGTTAATCGGGGCGGCGCAGTTCTTGCAGACTACTCCGTTCGGTCCTCTATAAAAACCTACAGCGCCGCAGATTTCGCAAGCATCCAGAACCGTGGCAATCTTTCCATCCGGTTTCTGATAGAGCCAGAAACGGACGGTAGTGCCGTTTTCCTGGGCGGAGTAACGATGCAGATCGCCGTCCTGGACTTGGGTCAACGGAATGCTGACTTGGCCGTTCATAAAGGTGACTTCGGTCGCCGGCGACAGCGCGCTCACGCTCTTGGTGTAGATGAACTCAGCAGTAACGAGAACTATGAATACAAATGAACTGGCGTAGACGGAGGCCATCCAAAGGCGCTCGCGGCGGGCACTCCAAATCGCTTTGCGTCTTTCGGCAGGGGAGTCGGGCAACGTTTCCGGTTGGCGGCGCTTGACCTCGAAGAGCACCATGAGCGCGGCCAAGGCCAGAATCGTGATGAAAAAGAAAAGGTCGTTGCGCACAATGGGGCCGACGATCGCCATCTCCGTCTTCGAAGAGGGCAGCACGCCATTTTCGGAAAGCTCATGCAGACCGGAGACCACCAACTGCGCCGCAACGAAAAACAGAATCACCGTAGTGACGCGGAAGAACTTCTGCAGATTGATGCGGACGCTGCCTTTGACAAACATCACTCCGAAGGCGACGGCAGCAATTACACCCAGAAACGTGCCCAGGAAGCTAAGCAGTTCAGTCGAGTTCAGGGAGACGGCGGAGAGAATGAGAACGGTTTCCACACCCTCCCGCAGCACCATCAGAAATACGAATGCGAAAAGTCCAAACCAGGCGTTGCGCCCCGCCAGCAACCCAACTTTGCCCTCGATCTCGCCCTTGAGTTTGCGTCCCGTCTTCATCATGAAAATGATCATGGTGATGACGAAGAAAGCGGCGGCCAGCATGACCCAGCCTTCGAAAATGTCCTGATTCCAGCGAGTGCGGGAGAGCAGGGCTGCGACCCCGAGGCTGCCGACGAAGGCGGAAATTAGAGCCGCATAAACGGATTTGCGCAGCTCTGGCCGGTTGATTTTCGAGAGGTAGGCCAAAGTGATGCCTACGATCAGAGCAGCCTCGACACCTTCCCGCAAAGTTACGATGAATGCTTCTAACATCTTAGGAAACGGCCTCAGTTTTTAAGCTTGCGATATTGAAAATGAATTTCAATTTCATTATTTAGGATAGTCTTTCGACTTCTGCGGCGTCAACGCGTGGAATCACGGGCCATTGTGATCTAAATCACGTAGAAGCGTAGCTGCGCGTTTGTGCTACAGACGCCTCAGAAAAGCCCGGGCTCGGTCGAGGTGAGGAAAGAGCTTCTCTTCCGCCTGGAACTCCGTCGAATGCACGCAGCGGCGGCTGCCGCGGAGCTTCACCGGATGTTTCAGGTGCAGCATTTCGTGATAGACGATGTATTCGACGGCGTAGCAGGGAACTCGGGGATGATCAAAAACGCGGCTCACCACGATGGCATTATGGGCGGGGTCGTAGTGGCCAAGGCGGTTGCGGGCGTGGTCGCGGCTCCAAGTCATTCGGGGTCGAGCCAGCAAGCCGTAGAAGAATCGTGTGTTGAGGTCGTCGAAAATGTTTTCCAGATTGTAAGTTCGGCCCTGGGCACTTTCGATTCGCTTGCGGCCGCGCACTTGACGAACAAGATGAGCTTTTCTGGTGATGTCTTGACCGGAAATATAGCGGCGATAACGAGTCGAGTGGGCTCGCTCGATAGGTTTGCGGTACATTTTGGCCAGCAGAATGTGAGCGATTGCTTGCAAGACCGTGTCTGGAGCGCCTTCCAACAGATCTGAAAGGCGGACGAAGAGTTTTCCTTCCCGCAAGCGAATGGTGTTGTTGATGTTCACAAAGGCAAAGAACTCGACTGCAAGTTCAGGCATGGGCGTGCGTGGCCGTAGCTCGCTGTAAGTTTCCTGGAAGATGTGGAGAAGTCGGTCTGTCACCTTGCGGCTAGATTAGCACGAAGAAGTTTTACTTTTTCTTGTGCTTGGCTGCTTCTTCTTGTTCATTCAGCAATTGCCGGTGATCCTGTACGCCGCCATCGACAGCATCAAGCACGTTGCTGAGCAGAAAATCATATTTGGCTTCATCTTTGCTGGCGTCGGCTGAGTTTTTCAGAGCCCGGAGCTTGGCCTGAAACTCGGTGTCGGCTTCGATAACGGCCTTCAAAGGCTTTCGCAGATCCGCCTTTCGCTCTACAAAGGTATCGATGTTGTCGTTCAACTCATCGTAGACATCCAGAAAGTCCTGCAGCCGATCGCGGGTTTGTTGGGCGCGATCGGTGACCTTGGGATCAGCCCTCACTTGTTCCAGCGCGGTGAGCCGGGTGCGGGCAAACAGGATGTAGAGTTTAAGGCGCTCGGCCGGGTCCTGCGCAGCGTCCCGCAGTTGGTCTTGTTCCGTTGGATTGAGCGGGTCGCTTCGCCGCTGCGCCCACACGGTCGAGAGCAGCGACATTGCCAACGCTAATCGTCCGAGTTTGCCCCAGGCAATCATTTGCCTTTGCCAAACATGTGGGTTAGAAGATCAGTTCGCAAGCTCTCCAGGCGGTCGGCAGCCGTTTGCACCGGTGCCTGATCGTCGAAGTTCAAACTGCGTTTGATATCCCGTAGCTTGGCAGCCATTTTTCTGAGGGCAATCTCCGTGTTCTTAAGTTTCTTGCCCGACTGAATGGATGTGCTCTGGGCCTTTTCCGAATAAGTTACGACATCTTGTACTGCAGCGCGGGCATCATCGGATTTGCCAGCGGAGTACAATTCATCTGCCGATTTGAGCTGGCGTTCGGCGATGTCAACGTACAAGGCAGGCTGATCATCGAGCTTTGCCGATCCGGCCCGCGCGATCAATTCCTGCAGCGTTTCTGTTTTATAGGCGAGCGCCAGCAACGAACTCGCCAAAATAAACGCGGCAATTGTTGTCTGGAAACGCATCACACTCATTTTTTCGGCTCGATGGCAATCAGACGATGCCGAGCTTGCCACTCCTGATCAGGATACGCTCCGTTCGCGACCTCAAGAAACCGATGATACTGCTGCGCCGCCATTTTGTAGTCGCGCAGATGATCGTAAGCGCTGGCGCGAAGAAAATAGCTCACCGGAATCTCAGGTAGAAACTTGGCGCGCGCATCGGCGGCCTTAATGGCGAGTTCGTAGTTCTTGTTCTCAATGGCAGCCGTTGCTAAATCGCCATATGCTTCACCGAAATCGGGCTTTAGCTTCACCGCGGTTAGCAGTTCCTCTTGCGCTTCTGGGAACTTCCGCTGCTTTAAAAGAACTATGCCGAGGTATTCATGTAATTGAGCGTCGTCCGGATGTGCCGCGAGCCTCAATCGGTATAGCGCTTCTGCTTGATCATACTTCTTGCTCCGTAGGTAAAGGTCGCAGAGATCGTTTTCCACTAAGGGATTTCCAGGAGCGAGTTTTTGCGCTATCAGCAGGTCAGCGATTGCGGCGTCGTACTTTTCGAGAATGAGCAGAGTGCGGCCGAGTTGCAGTCGGGTGGACACATCCTCGGGATGGATCGCGATTATTTTGTCCAGAACATGCTCTCCATCGACAATGCGCTGTTCGCGCAGATAGAGATTTGCGGTGGCAGTTAGAGCATCGTAGGAACTGGGGTCGAGGGCGAGTGACTGCTTATATTCTTGCTCCGCATCGGCAAAACGGTTTTCCTTCTCCAGCAGCAGACCGGCCGAAAGGTGAGGCTCAGGGTCTTTTGGATCGAGGCTCGCAGCCTGTTTATAGGCGTTGATCGCCTCGTCGGGCTTGCTGTTCTCAAGAACGTGAGCCAGCGAAAGCCAGGCACGGGCGTGGCCTTCGTCCACGCTGGCAGTAGGAGTTAAGGTAGTCGCGGCACGCAGAAATTGTTCGGCATTCGGTTGGCCAGTTTTCGCCAGCATGAGTCCGAGATTCAGGTTGGACTCGAAGACGTCTGGCTTGGCCGCGACCGATTTACGATAGGCGGCAATCGAGTCCGAAGCATTTCCCTGCGCGTTGTACACGAATCCCAAGTCAAACCAGGCCTGAAAGTTGTTGGGATCGGCGGAAACGACTTTCTTTAAGCAGCGGCTCGGCAGTCGCGTAGTCGTGTTTTTCGATTGCGCTCTCGGCCTGCGTGAGCTCCGGAGGGAAGGACGAATCCTGCTCAACAACTTTGTGATGACGCACGGTCTGGCCGGTGCTCTGGGCGGAGATGTTCCCGCTCAAACAGACCATGACAACCAGCAGCGGAATCGAGATTGGTTTATTTCCCCCCATTCCGCGACGGTCCATCTCCCGATAATCCAGTTCCCGACCCTCCCCGAGGACCCATTTCCGTTCAATATACCTTTCAGAAACTTTCCGGTATACGACTGGGGAAGTTTAGCGATCGCTTCGGGCGGACCTGATCCGACAAGATAGCCGCCTCGACCGCCGCCTTCAGGACCGAGATCGATCACCCAATCCGCAGTCTTGATCACCTCGAGGTTGTGCTCGATCACCAGGATGGAGCCTCCTGCATCGATTAGACGGCGGAAGGCGGAGAGTAGTTTGCTGATGTCGTCAAAATGCAGCCCCGTGGTCGGCTCGTCCAAAATATACAAGATGTGCCGTTTGCGGCGAGGCTGGTCATCGGCGCTTCGCAGCCGGTTCGCTTCGCGTGCCGCGGGCTGCAAATGCGTCGCCAATTTCATTCGTTGCGCTTCGCCGCCTGAGAGCGTCGTGGCGGACTGCCCCAACCGAAGATAGCCAAGGCCGACCTCCTCGAGCACGCGTAGTTTGTCCACAATCTTTGGTGCGCCAGCGAAAAACTGCAGCGCTTCCTTGATTGTGAGATTGAGGACTTCATGAATATTTTTCCCGCGATAGCGAACCTCCAACACCTGAGGTTTGTAACGCGCGCCTTTGCACTCTTCGCAGATCAGCTCCACGTCGGCAAGAAATTGCATTTCCACGGTGACGGTGCCGTCGCCCTGGCAGGTCTCGCAACGCCCGCCCGGGACGTTGAAAGAGAAGTGCCCCGCGGTAAACCCGCGTTTCTTGGCTTCAGGCAGGGAAGCAAATAGATCGCGGATGCCATCGAAGGCTTTGCTGTAAGTAACCGGGTTGGAGCGCGGCGTGCGCCCGATGGGAGATTGATCGACTAACACAACCTCGTCGATGAACTCAGCGCCTTCCACCCGATCCCAAGATGAAGCCACGACGGGGTTGCCGTCGGGCTGTTTCTTTGCGGCCGAGAGAGCCTGGTACAGCACGTCATGCAGTAGCGTAGATTTTCCGGAACCCGAAACGCCTGTAATGGCGACGAGCATCCGCAACGGAATCTCAAGATCAATCCCTTTCAGATTGTGGGCGCGAGCGCCGTAGATTTCGATTTGCTGCGGCCCCGGTTTCCGGCGAGTAGTCGGTATCTGGATATGCAGCTCTTCGGAGAGATAGCGTCCGGTAAGGGAGGCAGGCATCTTTTGGATCTGCTCGTAGGTTCCGGCTGCGATCACCATGCCGCCATGTTCTCCGGCACCCGGTCCGAGGTCGAGAATGGTGTCGGAGGCCTGCATCACGTCACGATCGTGCTCGACCACCAGAATCGTGTTACCCAAGTCGCGCAGGTTGTGCAGGATTTTGATCAGACGATGGGTGTCGCGGCTGTGCAGCCCTATGGAGGGCTCGTCGAGGACATAGAGCGTTCCCACCAGACGTGAGCCTAGCGAAGTGGCCAGCTGAATGCGTTGCGCTTCACCACCCGACAGCGTGGACGCGAGCCGGTCGAGAGTTAAATACTCCAGCCCAACTTCATTCAGGAAGCGCAGGCGCTCGCGGATTTCCTGCAACAATCTGTCAGCAATGCCCGCTTCCTGCTCGGTCAGCTCAACTGCTTCAAAGAACTTCGACGCATCTTCAATCGTCATACCGGACACGTCGCAGACGTTCTTGCCATTGATTTTCACCTGCCGCGCCTCGGTACGCAGGCGGGTTCCGTTGCAGGCGGAGCAGACTGAATATCCGCGGTATCGGCTAAGAAACACGCGGACGTGAAGCTTGTATTTCTTTCGCTCCAGATAGTTGAAGAAGCCGCGGACTCCCGGGAATCGTCCTTCGCCTTCAATGACCAGCCGCTGCTGCTCGCGGTCGAGTTCGTTCCAGGGCACATCCGTGGGAATATCCGCCTCGCGGGCAAAGCGCTTGAGGTCGGTAAGTAGCGAGCGATACTTGGGCTTGGTCCAAGGCTCGATCGCGCCCTGATTCAAGGTGAGCGATTTGTCGGGAATTACGAGATTGAGATCGAAGTCGATGGTGTTTCCGAACCCCTGACATCGAGGGCAGGCGCCATACGGATTGTTGAAGGAGAACAACCGTGGCTCCGGTTCCTCGTAGCGAATGTTGCAGCTCTTGCATTCGAAGCGTTGGGAGAAACGCAGTTGTTCGGAGGCCCGTCCTTCACGCGGGGCGGTCTCGAAGATGACTTCGCTGGATTCGCGAAAGCCGATCTCCACGGCGTCGACAATGCGGGCCCGCGAGTCCGCTGATACCACGAGGCGATCCACGAGAGCAAACACCGGCTCTGCGAAGTTAATATTCAGTAAAGACTCAGGGCTGGAAAACTCGAAGATCTGTCCGTCCTGAAAGAGACGGTTGAACCCACGGGTGCGCAGATCGAGCAGGCGGGCTTTGAGCTGTTCCGATAGGAGTCTATCGGCATCAGCCTTAGCCTTTTTCTTGCGCTTAGTTTTGGCCGGCGTAGCACTCACCCCGTTCGCCGCTTGCGGTACCGCGCTCTGTAGTGGGAACAGCACGTTGAGCCGGGCACCCTCACCTAGTCTAAGAACAGCCTCGGCTACCTCATCGACGGTATCTTTCTTGACTTCCCGGCCGCACTGCAGGCAATAGGTCCGGCCGACACGGGCGAAGAGCAGGCGCAAATAGTCGTAGATTTCGGTTGCCGTGCCGACGGTAGAACGAGGATTGCGCGTGGTGTTCTTTTGCCGGATTGCCACGGCAGGCGCGATTCCGTCGATGACGTCCGCATCCGGCTTTTCGATTCGCTCCAGGAACTGGCGAGCGTAGGCCGAAAGCGATTCCACATACCGGCGCTGACCTTCGGCATAAATTGTGTCGAAGGCGAGCGAAGACTTCCCCGATCCCGAAACCCCGGTGACTACCGTCAGTGAGTTGTGCGGAATCTCAAAATCTATGTTCTTGAGGTTGTGGACTCGCGCCCCGCGAACAACAATGGTTTCTGTGGACATCAGTATGCCGAAATCTGTGAACGAACCGCTGCCCTGGCCCCAAAAAGGCTTGCGACGCCTGATTGCCGTGCCACCGGGCTCCTGAATGGCCTGGAAGGGGATGCGGAAACCTCTATTATAAAGCAGGTCTTGCTTTTAGCTGGACGCAGGAGAGTAACCCTGTTTTCACGCTGACTTTCGCAGAGCAAACAGGGTAATATCGTAGGTTTTCAGGGCCACCGGAGGTCCAACCAACCTAAACCATGGTCTCGCCCTTTACCACTACGGTCGCGCGGGTTACATCCCATAGCTGGATGGGGCCGACTCTGGTTGGTCTGCAATCGTCCATGCTCTTTGCTCTTCGGTTTTCCGGTGAGTTTTCCAGCAAGAAAAGCAATGTCTACAACATCCTGTGGGTACTGGTTTTTGGCTTCGCAACCTTGAACATCCTTGGTTTGGTGGCGAGACGGTTCGAGCCTCGCCGCAGCAGCCTTAACTTCGGCGAGATTTTGGCAATCACGGTGACTGTGGTTTCGGTGATTCTGCTGGGTTGGGAAATGCTCTCCCTGTTCCACATTTTCCCCATAAAAATCCAGCCCCATTGAGTTTCTCGATCAAGGGCGCTTATTTGCGCTATGATTTGTTGTATGGCGGAGAATACTGCGGCTTTCGATATAACCTGCCCGTGCTGCAGTGCCGTGCTGAAGGTCGATCCCACGGCTAAAGGGGTCATCGCGCATACCCCCGCCGTCAAGCCCAAGATGTTCAACGATTTCGAGGCCGCGGCCAAGGCCATGAAAGAGCAGGATAGCCGCCGCGAATCCATTTTCCGTCAATCGGTAGAAGCGCAAAAGCATGCCGGAGATCTTCTGGAAAAGAAATTTCAGGAAGCAGTCAAGAAGGCCAAAGAATCTCCGGACACCGGCAAACCCATTCGCGATTTCGATCTCGACTAGCCGCTTTCCCGGTAAAGAGATTGCGATAATCGTCACTGAATGTGAACATCTCAAAAATTCCGCTCGCTGTTGTCGTTTTTGTGATCTCGCCGCCGCACAATCGAGCGTAAAATTATCCGACGATGTCCGACCTTCCCCTCCTTCTCGGTCATCGCGGCGCGCGCGCGTCTACTTCAGTACCGGAAAACACTCCTGCGTCCTTTGATCTCGCTCTTGAGCATGGCTGCCACGGTTTCGAGTTCGATGTGCGCCTAACCGGCTGTGGCCGCTTCGTGGTTTGTCATGACCCTACGGTAGAGAGCATCACTATCTCCCAGGCAACCGCCAATCAATTAACGCATCTCCCGCTGCTCGAAGATGTGCTGCAGCGCTACTGTCAGCGGGCGTTTCTGGATATTGAACTTAAGGTTGCCGGGATGGAGTCGAAGATACTCGGCTTACTCCGCGAATACCGGATGGAAGAGCGCTACGTGGTTTCGTCTTTTCTGCCCGAGGTCGTAATGGAATTGAAAACCCGCAGCCAGAAAACTCAGGCCGGGATCATCTGTGACAAGCCAGGACAGCTTGCCTGCTGGCGAGAAACCAACGCGGACTACGTGATTCCGCATCATTCCCTGGTCACGCTTAAGTTGGTAAAAGAGGTTCACAGCGCGGGCCAGAAGTTGCTCACGTGGACGGTGAATGATCGAAAGACAATGCTGCGGCTTGCCGATTGGGGAGTCGACGGCATCATCTCCGACGACACGGAACTGTTGGTGCAGTCCTTCGCGCGATAACCCGATTGCCTGCGTACACTCACCTCGTTTACAGTGATTGCTCCCCATGCCAACTACTGGAGAGCGCTTTGAACGAGCGGTTTCGATTATGGCCCGCCTACGCGGTCCGGGAGGGTGTCCCTGGGACCGCGAGCAAACCTTCGACTCGATCAAGCCCTATACTCTCGAAGAGACTTACGAAGTCCTCGAAGCCATCGATAATCGCGATTGGGACGAACTGCCCGGTGAACTCGGCGACCTGCTGCTCCAGGTTCTCTTCTACGCGCAGATGGCGAAGGATCAAGGCACGTTCTCGATTGACGAAGTTCTCGACCGCCTCTCCGATAAGCTTGTCGATCGCCATCCCCATGTTTTTGGAGACGTGAAGGCCGAGACCTCGTCGGAAGTACTACGCAACTGGGAAGCGCTTAAGGCGGAAGAAAAGAAGAAGCGGCTGGAAGCAGGCGGGACAAAGGCCGCGACCCCGAAGAGCGACGAGAAGCCAGAGTCGGTGCTGGCCGGAATTTCCGCCGCGATGCCGGCGTTGCTCGAAGCCCACAAGCTCAGCTCGCGTGCGTCCCGCGTGGGTTTCGATTGGCCGAATGTTCAGGGACTATTCGAAAAGCTCCGCGAGGAAACCGAAGAACTGCAGGAGCAACTCAAAGAATTCCCTGCGCCCGGGCCGCAGCCTCCGGGACGAGGTGTCGCCGGAGCAGGCCGCCCGCAAATCGAGCGAAGACCTGCGCGACCGACTGGAAGGCGAATTGGGCGATCTTTTTTTTGTGCTGGTAAACATCGCGCGTTATCTTTCGCTTGATCCCGAGTCGGCGCTGAAGAAAACCAATCGTAAGTTCAAGCGCCGCTTTCAGTGGATGGAGGAACAGTTGCGGGCTTCGGATCGGTCTCCGCAAGACGCCTCCATGGAAGAACTGGAATCGTTATGGCAACGCGCGAAGGCTCAGGAACGGGATGCCAAGTGAACCCGGATTCGATCGTTATTCGCAAATGCCATCAGCTTGACGAAATGCGAGCCTGCGTTGCCCTGCAGAAGGATGTCTGGAATTTTTCTGACGCCGACCTGGTTCCCCTGCGCATGTTTGTGGTGGCGGAGAAGGTTGGTGGGCAGGTGATCGGGGCATTTGCGGGCAACGAGATGGTTGGGTTTGCCCTCTCAATACCGGGCGCTCGGAGCGGGCATTTATATCTGCATTCGCACATGCTGGCCGTGCGCAAACAACATCAGAACGCCGGACTGGGCCGTCGCATAAAGTTGTTTCAACGCGAAGATGCCATTGCGCGTGGCTTTGAGCTGATCGAGTGGACATTCGATCCCCTGGAGATCAAGAACGCGTATTTGAATATCGAGAAACTGGGCGCGATCGCACGCCGCTACAGCGCCAATCAGTACGGGATTACGTCTTCGCCGCTGCAGGGCGGCCTGCCCACCGATCGGCTGGTGGCTGAGTGGTGGCTGAAGTCGAAGCGGGTTGAAATGTTGCTGCAAGAAGGAAAGAAGCCGCGGGTCGAGACTGTAACCGTGATTTCCGTTCCCTCTCAGATTTACGATTGGAAGTCCGCCCCCGCGACACCAGGCGTCAGGCAAAAGAAGTGCAGGATCGCAATCGCGAACAATTTGCAAAAGCATTTGGCGATGGATTGGCGGTGCTGGGCTATGAACGGGATGAGCAGGGAAGTGGCAGGTTTCTGCTCGGTCGTGGGGACGAGAAGTGGATGTATTCGGCAACATAAATGTCGTGAATCGCTGTTCAAGCTATGAAAATTGAAGCTATCACCCTTCGCGAAATTCAGATGCCGCTCGTCCAATTTTTCGAGACGAGCTTTAAACGCACCTTCAGCCGCCGCATTCTTCTTCTGACCATCCACTGCAACGGCATCGACGCCTGGGGAGAGTGCGTAGCCGGCGAAGATCCGTTCTATAGCAGCGAGTGGACGGAAAGCGCGTGGCCGACCATCAAACATTATCTTGCCCCGGCTGTGTTGGGCCGGACACTTTCCTCAGCACAAGAGAGCGGGCCTTTAATGGCAAGGGTGCGCGGCCATGACATGGCCAAGGCCGCCGTCGAGAATGCGCTGTGGGACGCGGAGGCGCAAGAAAAGCAAGTGCCTTTATGGAAACTGCTCGGGGGCACACTGCAGGAAATTTCCTGCGGCGTTTCCATTGGCATTCAGGATTCCATCGAACAATTACTGGAAAAGATTCAAACCGAACTGGCGGCCGGATATCGTCGCATCAAGGTAAAAGTGAAGCCGGGCTGGGATGTAAACGTGCTAGAGCGCATCCGCTCGCGCTGGCCTGAGATCGTGCTCAGTTGTGATGCCAACTCCGCATACACTCTGGACGAACTCGAACACCTGCGCAAATTCGACCAGTTTAATTTACTGATGATCGAGCAGCCGTTGTGGCACGACGACATCTACTATCATTCCCGTCTCCAACAAGAGCTGCGTACCGCGATCTGCCTGGACGAATCCATTCGTCACGCCCGTGACGCGGCCAAGGCTCTGGATCTGGGCGCGTGCCGCATTATCAACATCAAGGTCGGGCGGGTGGGCGGATTCACTGAAGCCAAGAAGGTTCACGACGTCTGTGCGTCGCGCAACATTCCGGTGTGGTGCGGGGGCATGCTCGAGTCGGGAATAGGTCGCGCTCACAACATCGCGCTTTCGACGCTGCACAACTTCCGCTTGCCGGGAGACGTTTCCGCTTCGAAACGCTATTGGAAAGAAGACATTATCGAACCTGAAGTCGAAGTTACGGCACAAGGCACGATACTGATTCGCGACGAACCTGGAAGCGGCTATCACGTGCGTGAAGATTTAATCGAGAAGCTGACGGTGAGAAAAGAGACGATCCGACCGGGAACGTAGAGAGCTTGCAGATAACGAAGCGACGGATCAAGGCCGTTGCTGGTTTTCCGCCAATTCCGCTTGCTGTTTCTTCAGCAGGTCGACTCCCTGGGCGAAGGAAAGGTTAGGCGCCGGTCGGAAATTGCTGAACGCTTCATCGGACTTAATGTTGATGCTCTTGAACAGAAGTTCTTTACCCGTAAAACTGAGGCTCATGTGCGTGACCTCCCAATCTCCCGGAATCACCTCGGCCTGTTCTACGAGAAAGTGTCCACCGCGATCCAGATGACCCAGGATTCCCCATCCGAAACTAACCTCCTTGGTCAGAGTTCCGTCCATTTTCGCGATACGATGTTGGTTCGCGTCAATCAGAAGATAACCCTGCATTCCGATCAGCACCTGTTCCACATGGCTGGGTGGATTGTATTTAGGGTTGGGCCGGAACTTCAGGCGAACCAGCTGGTCGCCAGGCTTCCCGATTTCCTGATTCCCAACCGCACTGCCGTCGGATTCGTAGAGGAACGCATCCGGTAGGGCCTTCATGATTCGCGTGACGTGCTCCGTGTCTTCTTTTTCAGATCTCTGTTTCCTCTTAAGGCCCTCGGGGTTATTCACCAATCCTTCCAATCGAGCCTCTTCGGCTTGGCGCTGCGCCGGCGACAGGGGCTTATTGTCGATGGCAACCAACATTCCCGCCATGCCTTCGCGGGTTTCGACGACCAGTTTGGTCTGGGAACCCTGCGGAGTTCCCTTGTGATCCGTGAACATCGCTTTCGCCCCGTTGCCAGTTCCGATCTCCCCCTCGACGGTGCGGCGCACCAGTTCGATCGGAGACTCAAGCGATTGGTCTGCTGGAAACGCAGGGACCGGGCGAACCAATGCCAGTATTGCGACAGAGACTGCAAGCTTCGTGTTGAAGTGAATCCGCATCATCGTACGCAACGCATTGGGTTAGACGGCATCCCGCCTACAGCCGTTGTATACGCTCGTTTATGACGGTTGCAAGTCTGAAATCGGCCAATCGCTCCGCAGCCGCACGGGGAACCATTTTGCGGAGGGTGTACAACGAGGAACTTGAAGGGGGAAATAAAAGAGGGCCTTGTCGCCAGACAAGGCCCTCTCGCAAATACCACGAATTACTTTCCCTTGTAGGTGCGCGGAGAGCCGACGCCGCCGCAGAAGTTCCATCCCACCGTGCAAGAAGAGCTGCCCTGCGTGATGTCGTGGAATTCCGACTTGTATTCCTTCTTGTTGCCGTACTCCTTGTAGATGGCCGTGAGCTCGTCGTCGGTCGACTTCATCTTGCTCCCAGCAGCATTGACGATTCCGGCAAATGTCGGTGAAGACCAACTGGTGCCGCCAACGCCACCCCACTGGCCCTCTAGATAAATGCCGGTGCAGCAGAAGTCCGAAGAAACATCGGGGTTTCCACGTTTGTCTCCGACAATTTTCTTGATGATCTCTTGATAGCTGGGGATGGGCACATATTGGCTTATGCCGCCGCCGCCGCCGCCATACGTTTCACTAACGAAATCCCCGTTGGAGTCCCGGTTGAATTGTGTGCCGCCGACGGAAACCACGTCGGGAAACGCGGCGGGATAGATGAGAGAACCTAATCCCGAATCTCCGCTCGCGGCAAAATAGACGACCCCCGGAGTCTTCATGTACTTGTCGAACTTTGCCTCGTTCGCAATCTCTCCGTCGCCCCAGCTCATGCTGATCACGCCACCACCGTTCTTGGCCACCAACTGGCTCGCCACCTTTACAGCCTGCCAGGTAGGATCCGTGTTGCAACTGCCGGACCCGCACAGCACGGACTCGACCAGGAAAAGCTTGGCTTTGGGCGCCATTGCATGAGCCCACTCGATGTCCAGCGCCTCCTCGGGCAGCCACTCGCTATACGTAGGAGGTCGTTTGCCGTTGGCATAAACCACTGTGAAGTCGGCTTTGGGTATGCCAAAGTACTTCGAGAACGCATCCAGATCCGACTTGGCGGTCGGATAGTAGCCAGCATCCACAATGGCGATCGCTCCCCACCCCCCGGTCGGGACTTTCTTGCTGGTCTCGACGGGGCACCCTTTTGGTCCCTCGACCAATTTGTACACGCACGCCAACGACCCCGGCGTTTCGGTGCCCGGAGGAGGTCCGCCAGTAGTGTTCGGGGCTTCTGGAACAGCGAAAAAGTAGTTGGTGTGGATGTGTCCAGGCCGCGGAATACTGGATTCCGGAACGACTATGTTAAATCCGTTGATTTTCGTTTGGTCAGCTGCGCGAACCGAACCAGGCAAGAGATACGCGCCAAGGGCTAACGCAACGACAACCACGAGAGAAACCGCGAGAGAACGTTTCATTTTGACTCTTTCTTCGAAGCGGGGCTTGTGTTTTGAATTTCAGACCGACCGGAATTGTACACCAGCCCAACCCGCCAGCAGAAGGCCAATTACGCGATCTCCAACGGAATATCTGCCGTAACTGTGCAAACTTTTTCTCCGCCATACTCCACCTCCTCACCCACAGGATTCGCCAAATGGTTTAGAATCCGGTATCCCATCTTGTACCCCGCGAATGTACGTCCAAAAGGAGAACGCAGTATGGACATGCCAAAGACCGGAGAGTTTGCACACATAGGTAAGTCGGTAGTGATCAAGGGCGAGCTTTCCGGCAGTGAGGACCTGTACATCGACGGCAAGGTCGAGGGCACCATTCAACTCCAGGGCCACAATCTCGTGATTGGTCCGAACGGCCATGTACACGCCGATGTGAATGCCAAGGGCGTGGTGATTCAGGGCAAGCTGGAAGGCAACATCCGGGCTAGTGACCGGACCGAGTTGCAGAAGGCCGCCGTCGTCCTTGGGGATGTTGTTACCCAACGCATTGCAATTGAGGATGGCGCGTATCTGAAGGGAAAAGTCGAAATCCAGAGGGAAACCGCAAAGTCGAACTCGACCCCAGCAAGCAAGCCGGAGCCCCAGGTCGAGGCGAGGAGCGCGGCAGCGGGAAGTACTCCAGTAACCAAGCAATAGAATTTTTCGCCGGTTCAACTGCGCAGGCCACGATATATTTATATTGAGGAAGTCTATTGAACCGGACGCCGGGAATTTACCATGGCATCCGTTACGCATAGTTTCATGAAACTCTTTCGCGGTTCCGCCACCGTCCCCGGCCAGGGGACCAGACCCGTGTCTATGTCCCAGCGGCTTACGCGCCGCTCCAGTGGACTGGGCGCAGTTGCGCGCACGCTGCAGTCCGAAGAACCGATTTGCGTTCTGGATATCGGGTCCACTTCTGCCTCCAATATCCGTTATCTGACGGAACGCGGACACAAGATATATAGCGAGGATTTGCTTGAGGCTTCGACCGATCCGGCTCTAATCACCAAGGACGAACAGGGGCAAATGATCCTGGACAGCCGGCGCTTTCTAGCCGACAACCTGGTTTACCCGGCGGCCCAATTTGATATTGTGCTGTGCTGGAACCTGGCCGATTACATGCATGAAAGCCTGGTCAAGCCCGTAGTTGCTCGCCTTTGGTCGACGGTTAAACCGGGCGGCATGATGCTGGCGTTTTTTCATACCCACGAAGCCGGACCGGACGCGCCCTGCTACCGCTACCACATCGTCGACAATGACATTCTGGAGATGCAGCACGTCCAAGCGCGAAGAGATTTGCGCAGAGGTCCTACCGGCGTGCTTCATAGTTCGATCGAGAAAAGTTTCCGGCTACAGCGGGTCTTCAACAACCGTCACATCGAAAACCTGTTCCGCGATTTCGGGTCGATCAAATTTTTCCTGACTCGTGACAACATTCGCGAAGTGCTGGTCGTTCGCTAGAGTTTATGGAGGACGGGCATCCTCGCCCTGAGCAGCAACCTACCTGGTTTTACTCACCAAATATTGTTTGATCGCCGGAGACTTTTCCAGTAGGGACAGAATCGGTGTTCGGATGATCCGCGGCAAACTCAGCATCTGCCGGAGTTTAGAAGACATGCGGAACACGGAGGCGAGGCGCCTTTCATAGGCTGATCGATAGTTACGGGCAGCCTCGGCCAACGAAAGGTTGCCAGCAAAGAACGGAATAAGACACTCGCCCGCCAGACTTCCGCTGCGCAGGGCTAGAGAAATGCCGTCACCGACGAAGGGATCGACGAAAGCGGCAGCATCGCCAGCCATAAGAATTCCGTCTCGCTCCGGCTGGGGCTGACGAAAGACCAGCGGCGATGTGCTTACCGAATCGCCAAGCGGCATCCATCGGTAACTGCGTTCGTGCAAAGCAGGATGGCAAGAAAATACTTCTGCCAAAGTGCTGGCCCTGTCGGCACGCACCATGGCGCAGGCATTTACGGACTGTTCGAGTCCGTCCGTGACGTTCACCGGTTGCACACCGCAGTATCCGCCGTCAAAGAAATAGAGATCCACAGAGGCCGATGGGGAAGACTCAGCGAAATGTCCTTTGAGGCCGAGCCACTTCACGCCCGCATTTTGCCCGTTGGCCGGCGTGCGATTCAGATTCGACCAGCGGCCTGCGGCATTGATCAACGCACGGCTTCGAAATTCTCCGGCCGAAGTTGTGACCAGAAATGAACCGTTCCCCGAAATACTTTGCACGACAACTTGCTGGCGGCTTTCAGCTCCACATTGTTCTGCCGAATTCCACAGAGCGGCGTCGAGGCTCAGCCGCGAAATGCTAGCTGCGGGCGGATGGACCGGCGTTTCAATCGTGCTGCCGTCGAGAAAAACACGAGCACCAGAAATGCGAACCGCATCGGTGAGCAGTCGCTTGTCCTGGGGAGCAAGCAGATCGGCGAGAAGGGTAAGCGATTCTGCCGAAACGAATTCGCCGCAAACTTTTTGCCGGGGAAATCTCCCTCGTTCGAGCAGCAACACGCGGGCGCCACTGCGAGCGCAGGTGATGGCCGCGGAAGTTCCCGCGGGTCCTCCGCCGATCACGATCAAGTCGTGCATGGTTTTTATCTTTTCCATGCGATCACGCCCATTCGAAAGAAGGGATGGCGCTCGATCTCTACTCTCGACGCATTTGTTCGCTTCAACATCTGTTGCATTTCCGGAATGGTGTATGCACGTCGTACCGAAGCCGGCGCATCGTGGTGTGTGAAGCGACTCCGATAAAGCGGCAGACTCGCATAAGCCAGGGCGAGGTGAACTGGATCGCGAATGAGATCGTTAATCATCACTGCGATGCGGCACACACGAAGACCTTCGTTCGCGAACTGCACGACCTCCTGCGGTTCCAGATGATGAACGAACAGGCAACAATTCACTAAATCGAAACTTCCGTCCGCGAAAGGAAGCGCGAGCGCATCTCCGGCGACAACTGGG
Organism: uncultured Acidobacteriota bacterium; assembly: GCA_963722725.1. Classification (GTDB taxonomy): domain Bacteria; phylum Acidobacteriota; class Terriglobia; order Terriglobales; family Acidobacteriaceae; genus JABDBE01. The sequence goes on along the minus strand of CAVROB010000013.1, from coordinate 1,542,313 downwards.
GCCCCATTCCCAGAGCCGTTTTTCAGGTGAGAATCGGCGCGATCGAGCAATGTGACATCAAGCTTGATCCCCGACTCTCGCAGACGTGCGCCGGCCGCCTGGGGCACATATCCAGCGCCGGCCGCGACTTCTAACATCGACAACGAACTGGCGCCAGTCTTCTGCGCGACCGCCGCAATCATCGCTTGCGTCGCGCCGATGCCGCCGAACCACTGATTGATGTGGCGTAAGTCTGACAGGGCAGTGGCGACCTCGGCAGGAGTGCCGGAGTCGGTGTCGAGCAATTCGGGGATAACGACGCGCCGCATATAAGAACTATGTATTAGTGAAGATACCGACAGCTATAAACTTCCGCTAATTCTTCTTCGAGCAACTGCTTGTTATAGAGGTCGGTATAGTAGCCGTCCTTGGCCACCAGTTCGTCGTGCGTGCCCAGTTCCACGATTCGTCCGGCGTGAAGAACGGCGATGCGGTCGGCGTTGCGTACGGTCGAAACCCGGTGGGAAATGAAAATCGTCGTACGGCCCCGCATGATTTCGCGCAGGTGATTGAGAATCTTATCTTCCGTGTGCGTGTCTACGCTGGAGAGTGCATCGTCGAGAACCAGAATGCGTGGATTACGAATGATAGCGCGTGCAATTGCGGTTCGCTGCTTCTGGCCTCCGGAAATCGTAATACCGCGCTCACCTACCAGGGTTCGATATTTCTCAGGGAAACTCTCGATTTCCTCGCCAATGCTGGCTGCCAGCGCAGCTGAGCGGACCTCTTCGTCGGTAGCGTCTTCTTTCCCAAACGCGATGTTCTCACGCACTGTTTCGCTGAACAGAAAAGTTTCCTGCGGCACGAAAGCCGAGATTGCGGCGCAAGTTCCGCGATCGGATAATCGCGGATCGGAATGCCATCAATGAGAACGGTTCCCGGCTCCGAATCGTAAATACGAGGGATCAAGCTGACCAGCGTGGTTTTGCCCGAACCGGTCGGGCCCACAATCGCCAAGCTACTACCGGCAGGAATGCGGAGATTGATGTCATGCAGAACCGGAGTCGCATTATAGGAGAAGTTCAAATGCCGAAACTCGATCTCTCCCCGAAGCAATGTAGGCGCGAGCGTCTCGCCCGTGCCGTTTTTGACTCGGATTGCCTCACTGTCCTCAATTTCCGATTTCTCCACCAGAATCTCGTTGATCCGCCCCATCGACGCGGTCCCGCGCTGGAAAATATTGATGACCCAACCCAAGGCAATGATCGGCCACGTAAGCTGCACCATGTAGGTGTTGAAGGCGACAAAGCCGCCGACTGTGATGCGGCCCGCGATCACTTCGCGGCCGCCAAGCCACAGCACCAGTACAATGGCAAGCCCAAGCATGGTTTCAAGGGAGGGCCACAGCATGCCCATCAGACGAACCAGCTTCAGGCTGCGCTTGATGTATTCCTGATTGGACGCCTCGAATGCCGCGATTTCAGCTTCCTCTTGCACATAGGCGCGAATGACTCGCGCCCCGGAAAAATTCTCCTGAGCCCGAGCTGAAATCTCAGAGAACATCGCCTGGATTCGTTCAAAGCGTTCATGAATCTTGCGGCCAAAGTGCTGGATGGTGATGCTGACAATCGGCAGAGGCAGGAAGGCGTATAAGGTCAGCTTGGGGCTGATCGAAAGCATGAAGGCCAGCGCCCCGGCGGTAAACACAATCGTGTTCGCCGAATACATGATGGCCGGCCCTAACAGCATGCGCACGGCATTCAGGTCGTTAGTGGCGCGGGCCATAATATCGCCGGTTCGCGTCCGCTGATAGTAAGAGTACGAAAGGCCTTCGAGATGCCGAAAAAGATCATTGCGCAGATCGAATTCGATCTCGCGAGAAACACCGATCACGATCCAGCGGGTTAGAAACTGGAAGATGCTCTTGAACCCCGCGACCGCCAATAGAAGCAGTGCGTAGGTGACCAGCTTGTGTCGAGTGATGCCGAGATGAAGGTCATCAATAGCTCGTCGAATGACCAGTGGGAAAAGAATCCAGATGCCGTTAGTCAGGAAGACGCAAATCGTCCCCACCACATAGCTGCGGCGGTATTTCTTGAAATAGGGAATCAGGGGACGCAGACTTTTCGGCAGCATCGGCTCGTTAGATGCGATTCTACCAGCACGAGCTTCAGTTTCGCCGCAGCAGTCCCATGCGAAGCAAGATGCGCGGCGCCAACCGATCGGCGAATGCGACTACACCCGCTGTCAGCAGCAACACCACCCAACTCCCCAGAAAGAACCAGGTGGAATCAATCAAGTAGGAGTAAACGCGTTCAACGTCCATTCACACCTCTCGAGAAGCGGCCACTCTTTATTTCATTTCAACAAACGCTCCGACCCGTTAGCCGGGTTTTCCCGGTCGAGTATTTGTACTCGTCCACGATCTCGCGAACCGCACTGAGTCGACCGAGAGACGTCAGATGAACATCCGTAAGGGCTTGTTCAATCTGCGACATCCAGCATTCGACGGCTCTCTCTACGCCGATCGCCACTTCGGCCGCGATGGCATCGATAACATCTGTTTGGGTTGCTACAGCAGCCACGAGACTATCCGCCTTTCCTAATCTTTAGGACCATGCATCCCACTCGCGGGGAGGGAACCCCCTCGGTCCCTCCCCATTCCCCGATCAGAAGAGATTACTGATTGGGCGCTTGTTCCGAGTGGGCTCCCTGCTCCTGCATATGTTGCTCGAACCGCTGCTCCCGCTTGGTAATGAATTGAGCCAGCTTGGTTTTCTGCTCCGCGGTAAGAACCTGGTACGCCTCCGAGGCTACGCGGGCATGCTGCACTTCGAGCTGCGCGTGAATCTGCGCTCCCTGGTTGGCAATTGCCGTGGCCTTGGCCTCATCGAAGCTGCCGCTCTGGATGAGCTGCATCATTTGCTCATGGCTCTGCATTTCCTGCTGGAACAGCGGCTCCAGCGCCGGCTTTTCTTTTGCCATGATTTGCTTAATCTGCGTCTGTTGCGCATCGCTCAGATCCAGATAGTCAGAGAAGAATCCCAGCATGGGCCCGCCAAAAAAATCACCACCACCGCGCGGTCCGCCGGGGCGCTGAGCTATCGCAACTCCAGCCAGTAGCACGACCGCCAAAGCCGCCAACGACATCTTGCTTGCAACGAATTTCATAACCTCTCCTGTGAGCATTCCCCGTCGATCGGAAAACCTCAAATTGCTTTCGATTATAGAAACACTTTTCCTGTTCGCAAGTGGTAAAGAGTCGGTCAACCGGAGTAAAGTTTTGTAAAGGGCAATAACCGCTGGATTGACAATTCTTTACCCCCTTTGGGAACGCGGCTAACTAAAATGAGAAAAGTGGATCGCATTCTAGTAATCGACGACGACGTGGAGCTTTGCAGCCTCGTAGGTGAGTACCTCGAACCTGAGGGATTCCAGATCGAAGCGGTACACGATGGCAACCGTGGCTTGGAGCGCGCCCTGAGCGGAGATCACCTGCTGGTGGTGTTGGATGTGATGTTGCCCCGCATGAATGGTTTTGATGTTCTGCGGCGGATTCGGACCACGTCGCGAATCCCCGTCCTGCTACTCACGGCCCGGGGCGAGGATGTGGACAGAATTGTCGGCCTGGAGATCGGCGCCGACGATTATCTTCCCAAACCCTTCAATCCTCGCGAACTGGTGGCACGCATTCGAGCGATTCTGCGCCGAACCCAAGCTGCAGAAAAGGGCGGAGAACGAGCGGGCGACGATCAAATTCCTGAAGTCGTGCGGGTTGGTGACATTGAACTGGACCCCGCCACTCGAATCGTTCGTCAGAATGGCAAGCCGGTGGAACTAACCTCGGTGGAATTCAATCTGTTGCATGTTTTGCTGCGGGAAGCCGGACGTGTGGTCACGCGAGAGCATCTGGTGGACGCGGTGCTCGGACGCAAGTTTTCTCCCTTCGATCGCAGTATCGATATGCATGTCAGCAAGGTTCGAAAGAAGCTGGGCGATTCTGACAACGGCAGCGATCACATCAAGACGGTACGGGGCGTCGGATACATCTTCGCGCATCCCCGAGACCATGCGAGCGGCGAATTGACCACGGCACGAGGCGAAGAAACATGAGAAGCCTCTTTGTCAGAATCTTTCTCTCCTACTGGGTCGCGCAAGCGCTTTTCCTGGTGCTGGCAATCCTGGCCACTCTGGCTATTGGCCACTCCGGGGAGATTTCGAGCGTCCAGGCCCAGCAAGCAAGATTTCTGAACGAGGCCGTTCAAGCCTATCAAAGCGGCGGCGAAGAAGGCGCACGTAAATACCTGAGAAGTGTCCGCGACTCCCAACATGTGAGGCTCTACCTTTTCGATGAGCACGGACGGGAGTTGTTGGGCCGCCAGCCACCGGAATGGATTGAACGTGTGGAGCGCGGCCAGGTTCACACTGCCGACACCCTCTTGGGGCGGCTGAGGCCCATGCAGTTCTTGCGCGAAGCGACCACTGCCGCGGACGGGCATCGCTATACCCTGGTGACCGAACTGCCTCCGGAGGCGCACACGTTGTTTGGTCCGCACGGCGTGCCTGGCTTGGGCATCCTGATTGCGATTCTTTCGTCCGGACTGGTGTGTTCCATCCTGGCTCGATATTTGACTTCGCCCATCGTGCGTCTACGCGCGGCCACACAAAAACTGGCTTCCGGCGATCTGACGGCGCGTGCTGGCGTGCCCGGATCCCGGCGGCATGACGAAATGGCCGAACTGATGAGAGATTTCGATCGCATGGCCGAGCGTCTGGAAAACCTGGTCAACGCCCAGAGCCGCTTGCTGACTGATATTTCCCACGAGCTTCGATCACCCTTGGCGCGTTTGAACGTAGCCCTCGAGTTGGCTCGCCAGCGCAGCGGAGTTGACGCCCGCAGCGCTCTCGATCGCATCGACCGCGAAACCAACCGCCTCAACGAAATGATCCAAAGACTGCTGACCATCGCCCGCCTCGAAGCTGGCAATGAGTCGATCGAGAAAAGCCCGGTTGACCTCGAACAGATCATTCGTGAAATTGCCAAGGATGCTGCTTTTGAGGCACAAAGCCGACACTGCCAGGTCGAAGCCACGGTCGTCGACGACTGTGTAGTGATGGGAAGCCCGAGCTTACTGCACAGTGCCATCGAAAATGTTGTTCGCAATGCCATCCGCTACACGCAGCAAGGCACCAGCGTTGAGGTGCGTCTGGAACAGGGCGTGGCATTGCCGAACACACGATTGAAGAACGCGGGGTCGCGCGATCTGGAACCAGAGAAAGTTGAACTCCAGAACAACGATTTAAGCCGCCCCGAAGCCGTCGTGCGAGTGACCGACTCGGGCCCCGGCGTGCCCGAAGACGCGTTGGACAAACTGTTTCGCCCGTTCTACCGCATTGACGATGCCCGCGGACGCCAGACCGGCGGTGTCGGCCTGGGCTTGGCAATCACGGATCGTGCGGTGCGTCTCCACGGCGGCACGATCCGAGTATCGAATCGGCCGCAAGGCGGCTTGATGGTTGAAATTCGCCTGCCCTTGTCTGGTTCGGAAAAGGAAAATTCTATCGACTCCCGAACTGTTACCACCCTGTCGTGAGAGCCTGCCTTAATTCCCTATTGTCATTTTCGAGCGCAGCAGGGTCGTCCGCAAAGTGCGGATGACTCCGCGGAGTCGAGAAACCTGCTTTTCCGCTGGGAACGACAGGAGCGTCGTGGTGGCGGAAATCAAACCTAGGAATGCAGCACCGTCTTGATCAGCGTTTGCACGCCGTTCCACGTAATCTGGACTCCGATGCAGAGAAGCACAAACGCAATAATGCGCAGGATCCCGTGCGCTGTGGGAGGCGAAATTCTCTCGGTGATTTTTGGCGCATACCGGTAACACAGATAAACGGTCACGCTCAAAGCCACCAATGCTACGAGGATTCCCAGGTGAGCCACGACATTGGCCAGCACACTCGACTTCACCGAAGCGTGTGCGGTCAAAGTCAACATGACCACGATGCAACCCGGCCCAACGGTCACGGGAAACGTCAGCGGGTAGAAAACCTGCTGCTCCACCGATGAGAAGTTCGCAGCTCCCACCGCAGTGCGATCGGGACTGCTTTCGCTGTGCTGTTGGTTGAGTAAACTCCATCCCATGCTGGCGAGCACCAGTCCTCCGGCAACCTGTACCACGGGAAGTGAAATCCCGAAAAATTCCAGCAGTCCGGTTCCTATCACTTCGATGATCAGCATGAAAATCGTTGTGCTGATGGCAATCTTCCTCGCCAGATCGCGGTAAACGGAGGCGGGCGCATCTCCCACAAAGCCCAGGAATACCAGCGCCGATCCCAGTGGGTTGATTACCGGCAGGAGCGCGCTGAAACCAATCGCGAAGAACTTGGACAGCAGCAACACCATCGCCATGGCAGAACAGCATAGCACCTGCGCTCGCCGCTCGGAACCAAGGCGCAGGCGCCGGGAACATGAATGTTATGTTTCTCCGGCACTCTTGCAGGTATAATTCGGCGATTTCGCAGTCTGGATTGCAGCCGTATCGGAGGCTCAATGCTTCTATCGCTCGACACTCGGGAGGTTGGACGCGTTACCATCGTCCGCTGCAATGGACGGATTGTTGCAGGAAGCGAGAGCGAATCCTTGCGCGCGCACCTTGCCTGGTTGTTGCGCGACCGCCGCGCCATCATCCTGCACCTGGGCGACGTTGGCTTCATTGACAGCAGCGGTCTCGGTACCATCGTCCGCAGCCTGACCAGTACCCGCCAGGTGCGCGGGGAACTGAAGCTCTGCAATGTACCCGCGCATTTATCCAGAGTTCTGGAAGTGTCACACTTGGCAAAACTGTTCGACACGCATGAGTCGGAGGAGAAAGCGGTGGCCGCTTTTTACCACCCTGGAGTTCGCACCGAACTCCCTGCCTCTACCGGTCAAAGCGTCCTGTGCCTCGACGGCAATGCCGACGTTCTCGCCTACATGCGGGAATTGCTATGCCGCTCTGGATATCAAGTTCACACCAGCAGCCGACTGAACGACGCTCTCATTCTCATGCGCGTCACCCATTTTGATCTCGTGCTGGCCGGCCCTGGCATTCCCGCATCCCCGGCCACTCAGCAAGCTTTCCAGGCCGCCTGCGCCAGAGTTCCAGTAATCGAACTGGGCAGCGATTTTTCCACCCGCGACGCTGGTGAAGCCGGCGCGGGGCTGCTGGCAATCATCCAAGCTCGTATGAGCCCGAAGACCGCATGACGAGGCTTCGGAATTCTGTCCTTGACCGGGCAGCGACGAAGCAACTTTCCACATCAGCGGCGGTTCCAACCAGGATGAGAAGTTTGCGCTTCCGGTATACTCCTTGATACACGAATGAGATAATCCTTGATCTCCAAAGGTATGCCGCGAAGCTTTTCTGTCCGCGTCGGTGAGATCTTGAATCGAACTGGGAGAAAGAATGGGGATGAAGTTCCGTTTTCTGCAACATGTGCTGCTGCCGGTTTTGCTTCTGTGCTTGATGGCGTGTGGCGGAAATAATTCCGCCGTGAACAGCGGAGGCGCTGGCCTTCTCTTCGTGACCGCGCAAGCTAACACCACAGTTTCTGCTTTCGTGTTGAACCTCACGAACGGCCAACTGAGCGCAAACGGAGACAGCGTTGGAACCGGCGCTGTCCCTTCGGCCATTGCTATTGCGCCGACGATTGACGCCTTGTTCGTGGCCAACAGCGGTGCCAATAGCATTTCGGCGTACACCATCAGTTCCTTCGGTGGGCTGACGGCAGTCAGCGGAACTACGCCTACCGGAACCACACCTATGGGTCTGGCCATCGATCCCGCCGGCAAGTTTTTATTCGTTGCCAATCAGGGATCCAGCAACGTCTCGGTATTTTCGATTAGCGGCACTACTCTCACTGCCGTGCCTGGTTCTCCGTTCACCACCATTCCCGTCGGCTTGTCGTACCCGAACGGTACGCTGCCGACTGCGGTTGCAGTCAGCAATTCGGGGAATTTCCTATATGTCGCGAATCAACTGGCGAACTTCGTGTCTGCCTTTGCGATCAATTCCACATCAGGCGCATTGACTCCGCTCGGAGTGCCCTACTACAGCGAGCCACTCGGGACCTCGCCGTCCGGGCTTGGCATTCAACCCAACGGAGGTTTTCTCTACGTCATGAACGCAGGGGCGAATTCCAATAACATCTCCGTGTTTGCTATTTGTGACAACGTGGTCACCAGTTGCACCAACCCCAATACTCCGGATGGCACGCTCACGGAGGTAACGGGCTCGCCATTCCCGGCTGGACTCGGTCCGGTAGCGATCACGTTCGACCCAAATTTTATCTTCGCCTATGTAGTCGACAAGGGGTCGAACACGGTTTCTCAATATTCCTACGGCACGGGAAGCGGTGTTCTCACGCCGCTGTCGCCTTCAACTATTTCGACCGGCTTGACTCCGGTGTCGATCGCGCTGCGCGTCGGAGCCACAGGAACGAACATAGGGAACACGACCACCAATCCCACCGATTGGATTTACGTGGCGAATAGTGGCGCAGGCACGATCTCGATTTATACCCTCACCACCACTACGGGACTGCTGAACGTCTCGGGCATGCCCTACACAACCTTCGGGCAAACCTCAGCCTTGGCCGCAAGGTGATGTCGATTTGAGGAGTCACGATTCCTAAGGCGGCGATGAATCCTAAGTCGGCACTTTCAGAACCAGATATCCGCCCACCAGCGCGAAGATCAGATCGGGTGACCAGGCCGCCAGCACGGGCGGCAGCTGGCTGATGTTGCCCATCGCTTCGAACAGTCCCGCCACCGTCCAATAAACGACGGCGATCCCTACGGCCACGGCAACCCCGGTGATGGCGCCGCGCCGTCCCGAGGAAAGCGAAAAGGGAATCGCCAGCACAGCCATGACCAGGGTTATGATCGGGAAGGCCAATTTCTTTTGCAATTGAACCCGCAGCCGGACGACGTCAAAGCCGCTCTGCTGCAAGTCGCGAATGTAGCGGCGTAGCTCCTCGTAGTTCATCTCCGAAGACTGCTTCACTTCCTTCTTGAAGTAAGTGGGAGGTTCGCTGACGAAAGGAAACGTTGCCACTTCGAAGGTGCGATAGTCATCGATCGCTGGTCCGCGCAGATCGCGCTCCCACCCCTGGGTGCAAACCCATCGCTGCAATGTTTCTTCCCAGTGCGCCCGGTCAGCGTAAATTCGTTTCGTCAACTGGAAGGTTGCGGGATCAAATTGGAAAACCGCAAGTCGGCCAAACTGATCGCGATCGGAGTCGAACAATTCATAGTAGTAAATGTCGGAGTGCTGTCCGAATATCCACTTCCGGTCGGGATTCAAATAGGTTTGAGCCGGTTTGCCTTTGATTTGGTTGCGGAGCGCGTCCTGGCGTTTGTTGGCGTGTGGCAAATAAAACTGGTCGGCGAAGAACAGACCCGCGCTCAAAATCGCCGATGCTACTAATAGCGGCGTGACGATGCGGTAAATGCTCAGCCCCGCTGTCTTGATCGCGGTGACTTCGTTGGAGCGCTGCATCACGCCCAAGGTAATCAGAACCGCCAGCAGGATGCTCAAGGGCGTGATGTTATAAACAAAATACGGCGACACATTCAGCAGGTACGCTCCGACGACCAGCGGCGAAATCTGATTGCGGAGAATGTCTCCCAATAATTCAAAGAGTGTGAACACCAGCAGCAGCATCAGGAACGCAGCCACCACCATGGCCAGATTCATGCCAAAGTCGCGCAGGACGTAATCGTCCAGGATCATGGGAAAGCGGGCGCTGAAGACACGACGCCGACCGGCGGCTCGCTCGAAGACGTTTTCCACACGATGGTTGCGGAATGGCATTCCGGCCGCATCGCGCATTCCTGCTCCAAAGGGATGCCAGAGTTTGCGCAGGGAAGCGATTTCAAACGGGCGGTGCTCCGCGCGCCAAAGCAGAAAAGCGCCGCCAAGGAAGAACACGATATTTGCCAGCCAAACCCCAAACCCTGCTGACAGTCTGCCTTGCCGCGCCAGCGAAACTCCCACCAGAGATGCGGAGTAATACGCGAAGACCAGCAGGATGGCGAGCACGAAGCCTGTCGACTTGCCACCTTTTTTTGATGACAGGCCGAGCGGGATCCCGACCAGCGCCAGCACCAGGCACGATGTGGGCAGCGCGAAGCGACGGTTGAATTCAATCAAATACCAGCGGGCGAGCGCCGGGTCTTTCTGATTGTGAGCCTGCCGCCAAAGATCCCATGTGCCCATCTGCGAAACCGGCACGAGATCCTGCTCCTTCGCGCTGTCGGCCTGAGGCACTGGAATCGGAATGTCGGTCTGCTCGAAAGTAGAAATCTGATAGTGATCTGGAATTTTGGGGTCGATCTCGTGCGTCGAGCCGTCTGTGAGGTGAAGGTGCAGAGTCTCCGGTCCCTCGCTCACCAGAATGCCTTGCTGTGCAAGAGTGATTCGCGGGGAAGATGGGACGCTCGTGTCCGCAATAAACACGCCCTTCCAGATGGCCGCGCCCTGGGCAGCCTTGACATTCTGAACGTAGAGGACAAGCCCAGGAAATCCTTCGTAGAACACGCGCGGCTGCACTTCGAATGACGCCTGCGAAGACTTCAGCCGATCCTGCAAATGGGCCATGGCGGCCTGGGACGCGGGGGCCAGATAGATTCCGTTGGCCAGTGCGACCAGCCACGCAGCCACGGCAAAAATGGAAACGATGCGGAGAAAGCTCCACACCCCGATGCCGCAGGCTCGCATGGCGGTGATCTCGCTGTCGGCTGCAAGCCGGCTCAGGCCGATCAGGATCCCGACCAGCACGCCGGCGGGAATGCTGATGGTCAGAGTGACGGGAACAATGAAGAAGAAAACTTGGGCGACGCTGGGCAGCGGAGCGCTATTGCGCACCACCAGTTCGAGGATTTGTCCGAGGTCGCGGGTGAACAGAACGAAGGTGAACACCGCCACGCCGATCAGAGCATGAGCCGTGACTTCGCGGAGGATGTAGCGGGTCAGGATCCGCATGGCCGGGAGCTAAACCGAGTCTAGCATGTGCGGTATTTCCTTCGCTTGGTTGAACTCCTTGTGGGACGGTCGCTGATGTTGCACAGATTCTGGTGCAGAAAATACCTCAAAAAAAACTCTCATTTCCGCGCAAAATCTAGAAAACAAAGGACCGGAAATTTTTCGTCCCGCTAGATCTATGGTTCTAAAGGTAGTTAGAGGCAAAATCTTGGAAACATTGGAGTTACACCGTGTCGCGCTGCCGCTGGTTCCACTTTGGAACCGCGACGGAACTGCGCCCAGGAGCCGTTCAGGAGCGATGGGCTTGGGTCTTGGCGCATAGATTGCCGCGCCCTTGATCAAGTTGTCAAAGATTCGATGATTATCTCTGGGGTAACCTATACGTCCATAGGTTATCAGAGTGATTGGGGTAGATCAAGAAGAAAGCGGACGAAGGCGGGCTCGCGGTTTCAAATCGGGAATGTCGCGCCCACCCTCTCCGCAACGTACGCGGAGAAGGATGGGCCACCCGCCAACAATGCACATCCCGTTTTCGGTAGGCATCGGTGAGATTGTCCACAAAGTAATGTTGGGCTGTTTCGAGTCCTGTTTTCATCTTTTCATCGTCCCTCCGGGACGCAGCAATCTCCGCCACCCCAAGAAGATTCTGAATGCGTCATGCCGAATGACGTGCGGCAAAATCTCGCACACCGAGAGTCATCAACGTCACCTGCTCCTGTGTGTACTCCGAATATTTTCCGTGTGCTGCCTTGTTCCGTAGGTCTAACCACGCTGTGACACTCTTCTGGTCGAGCATTGAGTAGCTACCCGCCGCTGTGAGTTCAGAGTTGAGCGCATCTGCTGTCTTTGGCGTCGTCCCATCCGCTTTGACCACAGTGATGCCGTGCTTGCCGCAGAGTTTACGTAAATGCGCTTCAAGTACGGAGCCAGTGATAACCGCTGCTGCGTCCTTGTAGTTTTGCTCTGACAGATAACCCGCCATGTCGAGGAAATCGGCAAAGATGTCCGCATGAACTAGCTCAAAGACGGATTGCAGGTAACCAGCCTCGTACTCATCTCGAAGTGCCTGAAGTATTCCGCGAAGAGGGTCCAATGCCACGATAATTGAGTTTGGTAAGCCGCCTACGTTCTCCTTCGTCAAATATTGTTCATAGAGCTTTGCGTTACGCGCATAGACGCTACCGGGCGGTGCGAGTCGATGAATAGCAGAGAAAAGAGTATTGACTACTTTACTGTCCTCGCCCGGTCGAGAATGCGAGTCGCATTTGGCCAGAATCTGGTCAATCTGTTGGGTGATTGCTTTTTGGTCGAGCGCCATAACTTTCGCCTATTCCTGCTCTATCGCTGCTGGTCTATCGAATCGGACGAGCATCAACCCGCCGTCTCCCCAAGCCACAGGGGTGCGATATTTCTGCCCTGACAGTGATTCATATTGAATCTCGATTCCGTCCCATGCCGTGTTGAGAGAATAGGTTTTGGAGCCTCCCTAAGTTTATCAATTCCACCCCCACGCGCTCTGCAAACTCTCGCGCCTGAGCGGTGAAGTCGGATGTTGTGATGAGTATGCCTTTCACGGCCTTGTCAGCCGTGACCGCTCCATAGAAGTCTCGTACTGTCGACGCGCCGACCAAGTTGTCGGGAGCGTATCGTTTGCACTGGAAAAGGTATTTCCCGCCGACGATTGGCTTATCAAGAACTGCGACGATATCAATCCCGCCATCTCCTGTTGCTTGGGTCATCTCAGCACGAAATTCCATTCGGGCGAGCAGCGCCGTGACCAATCTCTCAAACTCCACTCCTGACATTAGCTCTAGACCCTCAAGGTCTCCGGTCTGGACATCCGTATGCAGTCTTATGCCGAAGGCCGCGAACGCGTGGAGAGCATCTTCCGTTGTGATTCTCTGTTTCATCACGGCTCTGGCAACTCGTTGCATCAGAACTTCAACCTGACGAGGGCGGCTCCCGGAGTTTGCTGCTATCAACCTTGCCGCATCTAGGTCAATCCCAAGGTTTCCAAGAGCTGCTATTCTCTGCGCGATTAGTTCTAGAGCCTCTCTGGAATAGGGCTGCAGGGGAAGCACCAATGAGAAGCAGCTCAATAGCTCATCAGAGCACTCGGACTTCTTTTGAGCGGTTCCCACCAAAGTGAACGGCTGAATATCCATTTCGTGGAGCCGTGTCGAACTTCCCTTTCCAATTTTGATCGTCAGTTTATAGGTTTTCAGCGTCTCCAAGAGCACAGCTTGGAGAGCAGGTGTTAATTTGTGAACGTCGCGAACCAATAAGACTTCTCTATTACGGAGGTTGGTGAGAATCGTGGTTAAATCAGATTGGATTTGTAGTTGTGACGCGTTAACCTCTTTAAGCGCCGACCCGAGGTCGTTCGCTAGAGCAACAGCAATTGTTCGTTTGCCCATTCCCTTATCCGCAAGAGCGAGAATGTGCCCTGGTACGCTGTCGTTCTTGGAATAGAAATCCGCAAACGCTCTGAGGCGAGCAACGGACTCCTCTTGCCCGATGATGTCCTCATACCGTGTGGGTGGTCGTGTCATTGATTGACCGAGCCATTATACTGGCGCGGCGTTGCGTATCTGATAGCACGGCGACGATAGACATCCATCCATGCCTGGCCCAACTCGATCGGGGCGAAGGCATCCTGGGGGACGGGCTACGCAAGCGTCTTGAAGCTGACAAGCCGGCGTGGCTGGCGGATCTACCCACCCAACCGTGAGAGTGACCGCTGTTTTCCGTCCTTCGTAAAATCCCAACGTTAAGAATCGCGGCGCGAGCGTGGCACTTAACGTGCTGTCTAATCCTGCAATAGCGTCGTCCTAAACCCCTCTTAGGCGACGCGAGAAGGGCAGTCCTCCCGATGAAAGCTCTAACCGTGATGTGCGTGGACGATGACGCGGGAATCCGCGAACTGTACGGAGCGTTGCTTGGTCAAAACGGCTACGAAGTCATCGCCGCCAGCAACGGTCGTCACGCACTTCACGTGTTTGAGTCCAAAGAAAAGGAGATCGACGCCGTCATTCTGGACTACGAAATGCCTGGAATGAACGGTTTGGAGCTGGCCACCTGGCTCAAGCAGCGACATCCGACGCTGCCCGTGATTATGGTCTCGGGCTCGCATCCTGACCTGGAGCAGATGGCTCCGTTCGTCGATGCCACGATTGGGAAAGGCGTTCCATTACGGCACATTCTGGATCGTCTTCAACTGCTGCTGACCGCTTGAAGATGTCACTTTCGGTGACAACGTCTACGTAAAATATCTGCACCACCGATGCCGAGCCGTCGGCGAAGTGCCGACTATTCGGCTTTCAGGAAGAGGGCTCCTAACGGCGGCAAGGTCAAATTCAGCGAGAACGGTCGTCCGTGGACCGGCTCTTCCTCAGCTAGAACGCCTCCCAAATTCCCCATGCCGCTGCCTCCGTACTCTTTTGCGTCGCTGTTCAAAATCTCGCGCCAGAACCCTCCACCCGGCACGCCCAGGCGATAGTTGAGCCGGGGAATCGGCGTAAAGTTGCACACTATGACGATGTTTTGGCTTGGCGACCGACTCTTCCGCAACAACGAGATGGTGCTGGCGGCGTTGTCGTTGCAGTCGATCCATTCGAACCCGTTCGGATCTGAATCGAAATCGTGCAGGGCAGGTTCCTGGGCATAAAGCCAGTTCAACTGCTCCACCCAACTCTGTAATCCGTGGTGAACTGGATACTGCAACACGTTCCAGTCCAGGCTGCTGTCATGAGCCCACTCCCGCACCTGTCCAAACTCGTCGCCCATGAACAGAAGCTTTTTTCCCGGTTGAGCGTACATATAAGCGAAGAGCAATCGTAGATTGGCGAACTTCTGCCATTCGTCTCCCGGCATTTTCCCGATCAGGGAGCCTTTGCCGTGGACTACTTCATCATGCGAGAGCGGGAGCACGAAATTTTCCGTGAAGCTGTACAGCATACGGAAAGTGAGCTGGTTGTGATGGTATTTGCGATGAATGGGATCGTGGGCGAAATACTCTAAGGTGTCATGCATCCAACCCATATCCCACTTCAAGCCGAAGCCCAGGCCGCCGAGATAAATTGGACGCGAGACCATGGGCCAGGATGTGGACTCTTCCGCGAAAGTCTGAATACCGGGATACTCCTTGTAGGTCTCGATATTAAATTGGCGCAGGAATTCAATGGCCTCCAGATTCTCGCGTCCGCCGTATTTGTTAGGAAGCCACTCGCCTTCTTTGCGCGAGTAATCCAGGTAAAGCATGGACGCGACGGCGTCCACGCGCAGGCCGTCGGCGTGATATTTGTCCAGCCAGAACATGGCGCTCGAAAGCAGGAAGCTGCGGACTTCGTCGCGTCCGTAATTGAAGATGAGAGTTTTCCAATCGGGATGAAAGCCCTGCCGCGAATCGGAGTGTTCGAATAAATGCGTGCCATCAAAATAGGCCAGCCCATGCTCATCGGTAGGGAAGTGCGATGGCACCCAGTCCAGAATCACGGCGATTCCGCGATGATGCAGGCAATCCACCAGATACATGAAATCCTGCGGCGTTCCGTAGCGCGCGGTCGGTGCGAAATAGCCGGTGGTTTGATATCCCCACGAACCGTAGAACGGATGCTCCATCACCGGCAGCAGTTCGACGTGGGTGAAGTGCATGCGTTGAGCGTAATCGGCGAGGCGAGGCGCCATCTCACGATAGTTCAGCGAGCGATTTTCTTCCTCCGGAACCCGCATCCAGGAACCGAGATGGACTTCGTAGATGGAAATCGGCGCATGGAGGGAATTTCTCCCTTCCCGATTTTGCATCCAGTCGTGATCAGCCCACTGGTAATCGAGATCCCACACCACGGAAGCGGTGCGCGGCGGTTTTTCATGCCAGAAGCCGAACGGGTCCGCTTTGTCGACGACGAACCCGTTATTCCGCGAAATGATGTGAAACTTATAAACCGTCCCCTTGGTCACTCCGGGGATGAACCCCTCCCAAATGCCAGAACTCTCGCGAACGCGCAGGGGATGGGAGAGCGGATTCCACCCATTAAAGCTGCCAATGACGCTTACTGCGCGCGCGTTCGGAGCCCACACGCTGAAGCTGGCGCCTGATTGGTCGCCGACCGAAGTAAGATGGGATCCCAGCTTCTCGTAAGCGCGATAGTCACGTCCCTGGTTGAAAAGATAAAGATCCTGCTCGGTTAGAAGTCCCATTTCAGCGCGACCTCACGGTCAGGGTTGGATTCGTCATTCGGGATCAGGGTTAGCCGAGTCTTGATTTTAGCCGAGCTTGGATTCTAGAGCCTGGATTCTAGCCGAGCAACGACCAGTGTACCGGAACAGAACAGTTTGAGTCGGCAAAGGCTTCCCAAGCCGATAATAGCCCGCATACACATGTTAGACTTCCAACACGGCTCCAATCTTCTCGGGTGAGCCGCATGTTCAATGCCCGCTTTGCGCGTCATTATTCTCTGGCACCAGCATCAGCCCTTCTACAAAGATCTGGTAACGGGTGAGTACCGCCTGCCCTGGGTGCGCTTGCATGCCCTGAAAGATTACTACGGCATGGTCAAACTGTTGGATGAGTTCCCCAATGTTCACCAGACTTTCAATCTCGTCCCTTCGCTGATTACGCAAATCCAGGATTACGTGACTGGGACGGCGCACGATCCGTTTCTAACCGTGGCAGCCAAGCCGGCGAAAGAACTCACCTCCGACGAACGGCGGTTTGCTCTGCAGTACTTGTTTCAGGCGAATCCGGTACATATGATTGGCCGCTACCCGCGGTACCACGAGCTATGGGAGCGATTTCACGCAGCCGGCGACTCCGCCGAGCGCGCCGACAAATATTTTCAGGCGCAGGATTTCACCGATCTTCAGGTGCTGTCTCAGATCGCATGGTTTGATGAATTCTTTCTCGACCAGCCGGACATCGCCGCACTGATAAAAAAGGGTCGTGGATTCTCGCTCGGGGATCAGGCGTTCGTGATTAGTCGACAACGTTCTTTAGTGGGTGAAGTGCTGCCCGCCCATGCCGCGGCGGCGCAGCAGGGAAGGATTGAAATCTCGACTTCGCCCTTCTATCATCCCATCCTGCCGCTGGTTTGCGATACGAACATGGGCGCCGTTTCGACGCCGGGATTGCCCTTGCCGCAGAATCGTTTTCTTCATCCAGAAGATGCGCGCGAACAACTTCGGCGGGGATTGGATCTGCACCAGCAAGTCTTCGGGGTGAAGCCGGTGGGCGTGTGGCCATCCGAGGGCAGCGTGTCTGAGGAGGTTTTAGCCATCGCGCAGAGCTTGGGTGTGAAATGGATGGCCACTGACGAAGGCGTCCTGGGACGAAGTCTTGGAATCAACTTCGGGCGCGATGGCGAAGGGCGTCTTTCCGCCGAGAACGCAGAGAAACTGTACAACATCCATCGCTTCGAGAGCGGTTCGACCCAAATGCACCTGATCTTCCGCGACCACACTATCTCCGACCTGGTCGGATTTGTGTACTCGGGGATGCCTCCGCAGGACGCAGCCAATCACCTCATCCACAACATTAAGCAAGCCGCAGAACCACTTCTCAATCAGGGACGAGATGCGGTTGTTTCGGTGATCCTCGACGGCGAAAATGCCTGGGAATACTATCCTCGGTCGGGCCGAGAATTTCTACGCCGTTTCTACGATACGCTGCAACGCGAACCTGGCATTGAGGCAGTTACCGTGTCCGAAGCCATCGCCCGTCACCGTGGTTTCGGCAAGTTGACCTCGCTGGTTCCGGGCTCCTGGATCAACGCCAACTTCAACGTATGGATCGGCGCTCCCGAGGATAACCGCTCGTGGGATTATCTCTACCACGCCCGCACGTTCTATGCTGCGAACGCAGCCCGGGCCAGTGAAGCGCAGCGCAAACTTGCGCTCGAAGAACTGTTTATTGCCGAAGGCAGCGATTGGAATTGGTGGTATGGTCCCGAGCATCATTCAGCCAACGACCGGGAATTCGACGAACTCTACCGCAAACATCTTTCGAACGTGTATCAGGCCCTCGGCGCTAGCCCGCCCGATTATCTTGCGCATCCGATCAGCGGTGTCGAGGCCAGGCCGCAGTTCACGCCCCAGACTCACTACATTCATCCCCACATCAACGGTGACATGGTCCGCTATTTCGAGTGGATGGGCGCTGCGATCCACACCGCCGATCACCGCGCCGGTGCCATGCACGGCAAGCAGTTTCTGGTGGATTGCGTTTACGCGGGAATCGATGACAGCAATATTTACGGACGCCTGGATTTTGTCGGCAAGCCTCCGGAAACTGATTTCGACCTGGTGGTCAATCTTGAGTCCTGGGCCGCGGATGAGAAGCGGCCCCGGCGCGCGCTGCGAGTGGACGTGCGAGTTGAAGTAGGGAAGCTGCGGTCGTGGAAGGCAGGCTTTCCTGATGGCGAAAAACCTCTGGCGACATCCGAGGATCCTTCCGCAGAGGTCAAAATAGCCCTGCTCCGAAACTTTGAATTCAGGCTGCCACTGGCTTGGTTGCTGGCGAAGCCCGTGTCTTCCGCCGCTATCGGGGCTGGCGGAAAAGCTACCACGCCGGCTGCGACCCTGCTTCGCCTGCGCTTCAGCCTGTGGCAGAACCGTTTACCCGTCGACGCGCTCCCCCTCGAAGGATGGATTGATCTCCGCCTTCTCACCGAAGAAGATCTGGCTGCGTTAGCCTTTTAGTCGCTCAACAACCCGAAATCGAGAGCAAAGACAATTAACACCAAGGTTCTGAGTTCATTGCAGATCGGCCTTTTCTTTCCGGTCGAGAAGGGGCACCATTGCATTTAGAGGCGTCTGGTTTGGAAAGGAGACAAAGCCATGCCCGAGCAGCCTCACGAAACATCCCAGAAGGAGCGAAGAAGATATCCCCGCACCAAGGTTTCGATTCCCATTGAATTCAAACCAGAAGGCGCAGCGGTTGCGAGCCGCGCCGAAACCGCCGATCTCAGTCTTTTTGGATGCTACGTTGAGATGAGCTTCACGCTGCCAGTGGGGAGCAAGCTGGATCTCGTCCTCTGGGTCGAAGATGCGCGATTGCCAACCAAAGCGCTGGTCGTAACCCACCATCCGCAATTCGGGAATGGCATCGAGTTTCTTGACTTGTCTCAGGAAGATCGAACCAGGCTGGAGCATTTCCTGAAAACCTGCCAAGCGCAGTCAGAAGAAAAGCCGGAAGCAAAAACTTCCGGCTAACTAGAACAGTGAACTGAAAACTGGTTTCCTATTGTCCGCCTGTGGCCGCAGTCATCTCCAGCGGACGGCTCAGTTCCATTACCAATTGCGTACCCGCGGGCAGTTCGGCCGAATTCCTCTTGCCCAGCCAGCGCGCCACGGTTGCAGTAGCGCCGATCGTCGCACCGATCAAAACGCCTTTGCCTCCGCCAATCAACCCGCCCGCCAGCATGCTGGCTCCGGTGCCCGCGCCCATTATCACCAAATCCTGATTATCGTAGCCCTTGCCTTTGAATTGCCCTTCGCTGTTGACATCGGTTCCTTGGCGCACACTGGTATCGACCAGCGCGGCATTCAGCGTGTAATGTTCGCCGCTGGGCAAGACCAGGGTTTCAGGAAACATGCCAATCGTAGGTTTGCCTGAGATGCGACGCGGCTCGCTGACCATGGTAACGCGCCCCTGGACGCTGGCGCCGATAGGAAGAACAGTCTTTCCATCAAGCATGACCGGTTGCGTGAGTCTGGCGGAAAATGGATCTCCACGTTTGCTCGCGGAAGTCGTTATGGCAGTCTCCAGTTTCACGTTCAACACCGTGCGTGTTGGCAGCGAGATATTGTTTTGCGCTACCGCGGACACAGCCAGCAACACTGTGCTAAGCAATACAAGTTTTTTCATTTCGCCTCCTGGGTGAATCGAATTTTGTCGGACTCAACCTTGCCGTAGTTCGGCAATCTCAACTGGAGGCCTTCACCTTCTTGACCGCCTCCATAACCTGCTCGATCGGCGCTCGATCTGTCTGGTTCTCGCCGCGATAGATGTACCGCACCGTTCCTTTTCCGTCGACCAGCAGCGTAGCCGGATGCGCAATGTTGATCGCGTCCTTCCCCAGCCGGTGATAAAGCCCGTACGCCTTGGTTACCGTTCGCTCTTCATCCAGCAAGAACGGAAACGCCACGGGATGCTTTTCCAGAAACTTCACCGGCTTAAACATTCCGTCACGCTTCTCGGCAGCAATAAAAACCATTTGCGCTCCAGCCTGTTCGAGTTCGCCTTTGACTGGCTCAAACTGGGCCATGCGTTTGACGCAGTTCGGTCACCATGTACCGCGCAAGAATTCCAAAACTGCTGGCCCTTGCGCCCGCAGACTCGAAAGCGAAAAGTTCCCCTCCCGGTTCGCGGCGGTAAGTGAAAAATCCGGCGCGCGCGATCCAATTCCCAGCGTTTCGGTGCGATTCTGCATCTGGAATCGACTCTAAGGTACGAGCGAGAGCGGAACAAGAAGGGAATCGATACACGAACCATCGTAGGCACGGTTATTGAGTGTGGCGCGGGCGGCCCTTGCCCGCGAACTTCGCATGATCAAATAACAACGATCAGATAACAACGAGCTTCACTCCGCAATGAGTCGTGCATCACAGAGATGATCTGCCCCAGTGATTTATAATCGCCAGTCTCATTCCAACCGACAAAGGACGCACTCATGCCCGTAACGAATATTGCCGATATCCATGCGCGGGAAGTTCTTGATTCCCGCGGCAACCCAACAGTTGAAGCTGAAGTGATCCTGGGCAGCGGCTCTCACGGACGCGCCATCGTGCCCAGTGGCGCATCCACCGGCGAACACGAAGCGGTCGAGTTGCGCGACGGAGACAAAAAGCGCTATCTCGGCAAAGGCGTGCTCAAGGCAGTCGCGAACGTGAACGGTGAGATCGCCGACGCGTTGGACGACTTCGACGCCGCCGACCAGCGCGCCCTTGATCAGAAAATGATCGCACTCGATGGCACGCCCAATAAAAGCCGCCTCGGGGCGAACGCCATTCTCGCCGTTTCCATGGCCGCGGCCCGAGCCGCCGCGTCTTACTTTGCGCTGCCGCTTTACCGCTATCTGGGAGGTCCCGCGAACACGCTCCCCGTGCCCATGATGAATATCCTCAACGGCGGCGCGCATGCCGACAACAACGTCGACTTTCAGGAATTCATGGTCATGCCGGTTGGAGCCGAGTCGTTCTCCGAGGCGCTGCGCTGGGGCGTCGAAGTTTTTCACACACTGAAAGGCGTGCTCAAAAAGCGCGGCTACAACACTGCCGTCGGCGACGAAGGCGGATTCGCACCTTCGGTGAAGTCAAACGTAGAAGCCATCGAGGTCGTGCTCGAAGCCATTCAGCAAGCCGGATTCAAGCCTGGCGAACAGGTCGCCATCGCCATTGATCCTGCCGCCAGCGAGTTTTACAAAGACGGCAAATACATTTTCAAGAAGTCCGACAAGTCCGAGAAAAGCTCTGACGAAATGATCCGCTATTGGGCGAAGTGGGTGAAAGATTATCCCATCGTTTCGCTTGAAGACGGATTATCCGAGGAAGACTGGGACGGTTGGCAGAACCTCACCAAGGAGTTGGGCGACAAAGTTCAACTCGTAGGCGATGACATTTTCGTCACCAATATTCAGATTTTCGATAAAGGCATCAAGAAGGGAATTGCCAATTCAATTCTCATCAAGCTGAACCAGATCGGCACGGTCAGCGAAACTCTCGACGCCATCGACCTCGGCCGCCGCAACGGATACACCTCCGTCATCTCGCACCGCTCTGGCGAGACCGAAGACACCTTCATCGCCGACCTAGCCGTCGCCACCGGAGCAGGCCAAATCAAAACCGGCTCCGCCTCGACGCACCGACCGTATCGCAAAGTACAACCAACTGCTGAGAATCGAAGAAGAGTTGGGAGGCGCAGCGAGATTCCTGGGATTGAAGGCGCTGAATTACAAAAGCTAGTCGGTAGCTCGAAACGCTCCTTCAGATCCGCGTTTATCCGCGTAATCCGTGGCGTTTTCTTGCAGTTGACTTAGTCCATGACTTAGCTATAATCACTTCATGGAAGTCAATATCCACGAGGCTAAGACCCACCTGTCGCGCTTGCTCGAGCGCGTCGCCATGGGCGAGGAGGTCATTATCGCCAAGGCGGGCAAGCCGGTAGCGAAGCTTGTGCCCGTGGCCCCAGGCGCTCGCAAGTTCAAACTTGGCTCAGCGAAGGGCGAGTTCGTTGTTCCCGACGACTTCAACGATCCCCTGCCAAAGGAAATCGAGGATCTCTTCTATAAGTGAGAGTCCTCCTAGACACGCACACATTCCTTTGGGGAATTACGGAAGAATGGAGACTGTCCCAGAGGGTACGGTTGCTGCTGCCATCCGCGCAAACCTGGTTCAGCGTCGCCAGCGTGTGGGAAATCCTAACCAAGGTACAAATCGGCAAGTTGTCGCTGCCGCGCCCAACCGGACCGTTCATAACATCGCGGCTGGCCGCGAACGGGGTCCAGATCCTGCCAGTTACGCTGGAGCACGTGCTGCGGATCGAGAGCCTGAAACTTCACCACCGCGATCCTTTTGACCGGGTGCTGATCGCGCAAAGTATCGAAGAAAAACTTCCACTGGTCACTGCCGATCCGCACTTTGAGCGTTATCCTGTCGAGATAATCTGGTAGGCTTTTTCGGAGAAATTTATGAAGCCTCTCCGTTCTTCCCTTGTGCTTCTCCTCCTGGCTGCGACCACAGCCTTCGCCCAACAAACGGTGGCTCTCCCGGGCGACGCCCCCGCCACCAAAGAAGACATCCAGCATCTCTTTGACGTAATGCAAATTCATCAGCAAATGCGCCAGGTGATGGACGCTCTCATGAAACAACAGACCGCCATGATCCACGAGACTCTGAAAAAGCGTTACCCGCAGTCTTCCGCGGACCGAATCGCCCGGGCCGACCAGTTGATCGCAGAAACCATGAAGGACATGCCCATGGACGCCATGCTCGACGACATGATCCCGATCTACCAGCGGCACTTCTCGAAGACCGATATCGACGCCATGAGCACGTTCTACGGATCCCCAACTGGCCAAAAGATGATGCGGGAGATGCCGCAACTGACCACCGAATCGATGCAGGCTTCCTATGCGCGCATGCAAAAGCAGATGGACACGATCACGCAGAAGGCCGAGCAAATCGTGAAGGAAGATCAGGACAAACCGAAAACCGCGCCCGTAACAGCGCCGTCCCAGCAAAAGAATTAGCAGCGTAGGAAGTGAGAAGAATTCATATCCGCGTTCATCCGCGCAAATCCGTGGCGCGCTTCTTCTGATAGCTGAAAGCTGAGAGCTTATGACCCGTCCCAAACCACTCGTCCTCATCATCCTCGACGGCTGGGGATACCGCGCCGAGACCAAAGCCAATGCCATCGCGCTCGCTCGCAAGCCCACCTACGACCGCCTTCTACGCGAGTATCCCAACACTTTAATCCAGACCAGCGGTCCCTACGTCGGCCTGCCCGACGGGCAAATGGGCAACAGCGAGGTGGGCCACCTGAACATCGGCGCTGGACGCATCGTGCACATGGACAGCACGCGCATCGAGCTGATGATTCAGAATGGTGAGTTCTTCTCCGATCCCGTCCTGCTCGCGGCCATGAAAAACGCTCGCACCGGCGGCCGCCGCCTTCATCTCTTCGGCCTGCTCTCCGACGGCGGCGTTCACTCCTACCAGACGCATCTCTATGCGCTAATCCGCATGGCGAAACAGAATGGCGTCGACCGTGTCTTCGTTCACGCCTTCATGGACGGACGCGACACTTTGCCGACCAACGGAGCCGGCTACCTCGAACAGCTCCAGCAAAAGATACGCGAGTACAACACCGGAAAGATCGCGACAGTCAGCGGCCGCTACTACGCCATGGACCGCGACCGGCGCTGGGAGCGCATTGCCAAAGCCTTCAACGTTATGGTTTTCGGCAACGGCGAAGCAGCCAAATATGTCGACCCAGTGCAGGGTGTGAAAGACTCTTACAACAAAGGAGTCACCGACGAATTTATCGTCCCCTTTGTCTGTGTCGACAACAAAGGCGAGCCTCTCGCTACCGTTCGCGACGAAGACTCCTGCATCTGTTTCAATTTCCGTGCCGACCGGGTCCGCCAAATCACCCGCGCGCTGACACGCAACAGCGGTCTCAACGAGAAAGCTGGACGCGATCTGCCCGGCGCTGACGATCTCGACGCCATCATTCCCCGCGACCGTGTGCCCAAGAATCTGCACTACGTTTGCATGACCCGCTATGACAAGCAGTTCAGCCTGCCCGTCGTCATCCCGCCGGAATCGATGAACAACATCCTGGCCAATATTATGGGCCAGATGAATCTCCGCAACCTGCGCGTGGCCGAAACCGAAAAATATGCCCACGTCACCTACTTCTTCAACGGGGGCGTGGAACAGCCTTTCCCTGGCGAAGAACGCCAACTCGTCGCCTCGCCCAAAGTCGCCACCTACGACCTGAAACCAGAGATGAGCGCTGCAGGCATCGCCGACGCGGTTGTGAAGGCCGTCGAAGACGGCACTTTCGACGTGATTATCGTAAACTTCGCCAACGCTGATATGGTGGGCCACTCCGGCCAGATCGAGCCGACAGTGAAAGCTGTAGAAACAGTAGACGCCTGTCTCGGACGCATCGAGCCCGCCGTCCGCGCCAAGGGCGGAGCCATGCTCATCACCGCCGACCACGGCAACGCCGAAATGCTGATCGATCCTGTAACCGGCGGTCCCCATACCGCCCACACTACGAATCCCGTCCCTTTCATCGTGATCTCCGACAACAGCAAGCAGTTCACCCTCAAGCCCGGAGGCTCCTTGCAAGATATTTCGCCCACTATCTTAGCCATGCTGCAAATCGATAAACCAAAAGAGATGACCGGGCAGGATCTGCGGCGAATGCAAGTGTAGGGGCGGGCGTCGTCGCACATCTTCCGCGATTGGATCCTGGCACTCGTTAAGAGTGCAAAACCTTTCATCTTGACCTCCACTTCAACCGGGATGATAATTGGCCGCCTCAATGACTTCGCGACTTTCCGCCACTGTCGCGCTAGGCAACGGCCTTCGGACCATCGATCGCCAGTGACCAAACTTGATTTTTTGAGGGGGCTCCATTCGATTGCGATTTCCTGCACCGGTTCGCGTTGGCGGCAGGACGAGTCACAAAACTTTCTCTAGGAGGAGAAATCAGTGAAAAGATCCGTGCTTGGTGTATTGCTAGTTCTGACCTTCGCCATAGCTGTGGCCGCGGCGCCGACGTTAACCTTTACCTTTTCAGATGTTAAAGCCAGCAAGACTGCGCTTGAGACTGACACTTACGCCGTCAACAATGCTGGAACCATCGTCGGAGACTATGTGGACTCCGCCAGTGTTCAACACGGCATGATGCTCGCCGGCAAGAAGCTGACCACCATCAACGACAAGACTTGCGAAGCGATTGCGGGCACCGGTGGAATTTCGTTCTTCGGCGTCAACAGCGCGGGCACTGCGGTTGGCTGGTGCACGAACTCCAAAACCGGCTTGGACCAGGGGCTTGAGTATTCGAAGGGCAAGATCACTGTGATCAATTATCCGAAGTCCAATGGCACCCAGCTCAGCGGGATCAACGACAAAGGCGAAATAGTCGGCCTGTATCTCGACTCCGCCAACGCCTCGCACGGATTCTCACTGGTGGGCAAGAAGTTCACCGCCATTAACGTAAAGGGCGGGACCAATACGGTAGCGTGGGGAATCAATAATGCTGGCCAGATCACCGTATACACCACGAACTCGGCGGGCGACTTTGATTCTTACTTGCTGACTGGCAAGAAGTTCAAGAACATTGACAACCCCAAGGCAAAAGGCGGAGTCGGCACCATCGTCCACACTCCTGCGCCGACCAACGGCGACATCGACGGCACCTACTACAATTCTGCGGGTACCGAAATGGGCTGGCTCCTTCACAAAGGCAAGTACTACGACGTCGTGGATCCGGGTGGAACCACGCGAGCTGACGGTCTGAATGACAAGTCCGAATTGGTAGGACGTTATGGATCCGGTGAATTCGGCGGTACTGGTTTCAAAGCAACCTACAAGTAAATCTCTGCGCCTCGCCGCTTCAATACCCGCCAGTCGGGATTGAAGCGGCCGAGGCCGCTGGGGCAAACAGAAACTTCTTCCCGCTCACCGATCAACGCTCACCGATCAACGACCCGCAGCCTTCTGCTTCGCCAGGTACTCGTTGATCGACGTGCCCCACTCTTTTCCGCCCTTACGGTCCGCCTCACCCATTTCCTTCACATGCTCGTTGGCATCTGGATTCAAAGCCGTCCGCTCATAGGCAACATTCACATTCGTATTCTCCGCGTCGGCTTCCGCAAACCGGACATCAATCAGCACAACCATAACGTCCGGAATGAAATAAGCGTATTGATAATGCCGCGCGGCTGTATCGAAGGCGGTATTGATCCAAACTGCGTGGTGATGGCCGTGGCGGATGGTGAACACCGCGCCTTGCGTGTCCTGCGCGGGTTGCGGATACAAGAATTGCGGATCCCAATGCCCGCCCGCCCAGCCGCGCTCTCCCTCCGGCCCAAACAACGGCGCTACCACTTGGTAAGGAGCGCGAACCGTGAACTCGAACTCATTGCGCACGTGCGCCACCGGCCCGCCGGACGCGCCGCGCAGATGCCAATGATAATGATAAACAAACGCCACCAACGCCAACGCTCCCACAGCAACCACAATCACCAATATCGTCTTCATCGCCTGCGCTCCTTTAACTGATGGCTGTCCGAAGCTTTCAAAGTGAGGCCGTAAATCTTCTTGAACTGCTCGATCTCCTTCAACGTCTCCGCGGAGAACGGCGCCTTGCCCTCGAAGGCATGCAGCACCACGCCCTCCAACAGGTCGCCGAGAGACATGTCTTTCAACTCGGCCACCGCCTTCAGCACTTTCAACATGCGTCTTTCAAGGCGTACGCCCGTCTGTACGCGCTCGACTTCGACAAAGGAAACCGGTTCTTTCGGGGGACTCATGCCATGATGTTACCATGGTACATAGGTACAATCAACTCGATCGCAGCTGTCCCCACCGGCGCGGCCACCGTTACCAGGACGATCCGGTTAGTTTGCCGCCGCTCAGTGCGGACGATGATGGGTAGGCAGACCGCTGACCAGAGAAATGACCAGGAAGGTCACGATCGCGATAGACAACATAAGCAGGAAGTCGGCGATGCCTCGCTTCAGCCAATGCATCTTGATCTTCCCCGAACGGAAAAAGACCTCGTGGAAGTAAAGGATCCAGAACGCCACCGCAACGCAGAACAGAATTCCGCGGATGGTTGTGAAAGAGAAATGCAAGGCCGCTAATCATACACGACGGCTTGGGGCTCGAACATCTGTCGATGGGCCAACTCTTGTCAAGCCACCGAAGGCGAGGTTTTTCGCGCAAGCGCCTGATTACACAGATTCGAGTCAGGCCTACGAGGAATCTGCTCTCCCCGATTCGTATCGGGGCACGCCTTCCAGGCGTGCCGAATAAATGCGAAAAAAGGACGGGCTTTAGCCGCTGGCGGGCTGGGGGCAGCAGATGTCGAAGAATGAAGCAGTTTGGAGAGGTTGTTAAGGTTATTCCCCCCGGATAACCTTCGGCAGTGATTCTGCGTCGAACCTCTTAGAGAATTGTGCCGAACAGCTCTTGCTTCCAGGGGTATAATCGGTCTAAAGGCCCGCTCGGGCGGAAAAACGGAGTTTGGCTATGAAGTTCCGGCTCTCGCTATTATCAGCTGCGTTGTTCACCTTCGTTTTAATGCCTGCAAGCTTTGGGCAAACCGGCACTCCCGGCAGCCAACCAGTTCCCGGCAGCGCTCCTGGCGCCCCTGTGCCGAGCGGTGATCCCGGAGTTTCGGGCACTCCGCCTGGGCAAAGCAGCACCACCACTACCGACTCCACCACGCAGGGCACTCAAAGCGCTCCGGTCCAGCCCGCCGATCCCGACAAGGTCAAACACAACGGTGGCGAGAGTGACGTGGATGCCATCGGCAACCGCAAGATAGGCGCACGCGGCTTGGGGAATTGGTACTCCATCGAGAGCGACATCAAGATGGGGAAACAATATTCGATGATGGTGGATTCGACTTCGAAGTTTGTGACCGATCCGGTGATTACGGAATATGTAAATCGCCTCGGGCAGAATCTGGTTCGCAACTCGGATGCGCAAGTTCCTTTCACTTTCAAGATCATTGATTCGGACGTGGTCAATGCCATGTCGCTTCCCGGCGGATTCGTCTATGTTGACTCGGCGACCATCCTGGCGGCCGACGGAGAAGCGGAACTGGCCGGCGTGATGGCGCACGAAATCGCCCATGTGTGCGCCCGCCACGCCACCCGGCAGCTAACCCGTTCGCAATATGCGAACTTCGCGACCATACCGCTTATTATGGTCGGCGGGGGCATTGGTTATGCTGCGTATGAGGCGGCGGGTCTGGCGTTGCCCTTGACATTCATGAGCTTCCAGCGCTCGTTCGAGGCCGAGGCCGACTACCTCGGATTGCAATATATGTATAAGGCGGGGTACGACCCGCAATCGTTTGTGGCTTTCTTCGAGAAACTGCAGGCCATGGAAAAGAAGAAGCCGGGAACGCTGGCCAAAGCTTTTGCTTCGCATCCACAGACTCCGGACCGGATTGCCAAATCGCAGGAAGAGATTGAAAAGATTCTTCCGGCGAAGCAGGAGTACACGGTAACAACGTCAGAATTCGAAGATGTGAAGTCGCGCCTGGCGATGGTTGAGAACCGGCGCAAGCCAAACGATATGAAGGACAGCAGCAAGCCCAGTTTGCGGCGCGCGTCGACCACCAGCAGTACCGGCCAGGATGGGTCGACCACGAGCGACGATGATAAGCCGACTTTGAAGCGGCGGGACGACAGCAGCAGCAACTGAAATTGGGTGGAGCGACGGCTTCTTTGCCCGTCTGCGATCGTAACGAATCAACTACCGGCGGCGAACCCGCCGGTTTTGTTTTGCGCCCGATGCTAGAATCCCTCGGTGAGGACCGACATCCTGCCGCTGTGCGATAAGCACTACCGGACCATGGAGTTTCTGCTGGCTCCGTTCAGCGTTAACTATTCGATCGAGTTTTTTTGTTGTACCGAGAAGTTCTGTCACCGCTGCTTCAACGAAGCGCTGGGCTACGTGACCCCGGTCAAGGACGATCCGCCCGTGGTTTCCAGTGACCAGCCGCGCTGTGACAAGCACGGCCGGCCGATGTTTATCTCGAGCCTGGACCGGCAGAGGAATGTGCTGAGGTACGTGTGTCCGGAGCCCGGTTGCCGTGAGACCACGGTGAAGGGATAAGTCGAAGTACCTTTACGAGCGAGCGAGTTTCTTTCGGATGGCTCCGGCCAATGCCACCAGGCCAGTGCCAAACAACAAAAGAGTCCCCGGTTCGGGGACCGGACTATAGCCAATGAATTCCTGGGGCAGCCCGCAAGTCTTGCAGGATTGGGTTCCGGGGATTGGGGTATAGATCACATAGTTGTTAAAAAAACTTTTCGGCATCTTGTTGGCTAGAGCCAGAGCGGCATTGTAGAGTGCCAACGCGCCCGCGTCGAAATATTTACTGTTCTTTGCGCTGGGAGTGAACAGAGCCCATATTGCCCAATTCGCATCGCTAGCATTGGCTCCGTGGAATAAGATGTCGCTGAAAATTATGGCGGCAGCCTTGTAGTCAATCAGAGTGTTGCCTTTGAACAAACCCTCCGTGGGACCGTTGAGGATGTTGGTTACATTCGCCTGCCAGGTTTCTCCTTTGAGGTTTTGGTTGTTGAGAGTATCGCAAATCAGCGTGGTGGGCACATTGTTGACTTGAAAATACCAGGGATAAACCGGGTTCTTGTCTGTGCCTCCGTGACCGAGAAACTTCATGGTCACTTGCGAATCGGCAAACGCAGTGGCAGTCAAAAACAGTACAAGCAACAAGGACAGAAGGGCCAGAACGCGTTGAAAGTAGCGCACTAATTCGCCTCCGAACCAATGTGTGGTATTAAAGTACCACTAACCGGGAGCAGAGAATAGCCAGAGTTTGGCTGTGGATAACTGGAACCTTTTGAAATAACAGGCTCGCGATGCCGCGGCGTTTTCCTCCCGAGATTGCAATCAAGTGAAAAGGTTTTCCCAACGAGAGTCATTCTGAACTGAGCGCTGCCCCACGAGCAAGGCAACCCGCCTTCGACTGCCGCCATCCGAAGTCCGCCGAGTAGAGACGGAGGGGCAACATTATGCCTGGGCCGAGGGTAAGTGTCGTCGTTTGTTGTTTGACGTCGATCATTCTTGTTCTTTGCGGTTGCGGCGGGGGTGCAGGTGCAGGTGGAAGCAGTTCCAGTTTCCCCACTGGTTCCTATCAACTCAGTGTTAAAGCCGCAGGTGCCGGCGCGGGGACGGTCAGCAGTAAACCATCGGGCATCGATTGCGGTCAATCCTGCACCGCGAGTTTCTCCAGCGGAACCCAGGTGGCGCTGACTGCATCTCCGACGGCGAATTCCTTTTTTGCGGGCTGGTCAGGCGCCTGCAGCGGCACCGGTACGTGCAACGTGACCTTGATGCAAAACATCTCGGTTATGGCCAACTTCAGCACTTCGCCGGTTCTGACCGTGGCCCTCGGCGGCACAGGCACGGGCAGCGTCACCAGCAGCCCCTCCGGCATCAATTGCGGAAAGACCTGCAATGCGAGCTTCGATCCGAACAGTCTGGTGACTCTGACTGCGACCGCGGGCACCGGTTCATTGTTCGCGGGATGGAATGGAGGCGGATGCAGCGGCACCGGCCCCAACTGCAGCGTGACGCTCAGCGCCAGCGAGAATGTGACTGCGACTTTTGATCCTATTCAGAGCTTGCCGGTATTGACAGTTGGACTTTCGGGAAATGGTACGGGCACGGTTACCAGCCAGCCAGCCGGGATTAATTGTGGAACAACGTGCAGTGCGAGCTTCGGCGCGGGGACTCAGGTGACGCTCACCGCGACGGCCGGCGCGAACTCACAATTTGTGGCTTGGGTAGGGGGCGGCTGTAGCACCAACCCAACTTGCGTAGTGACACTCACGGCAAGCGAGAAAGTGACTGCAACCTTTAACCTGATTCAAAGCGAACCTGTATTGAGCGTGATCCTTGAGGGAAGTGGATTGGGTACGGTCACCAGCGCCCCTGCAGGAATTAATTGTCCACAAACCTGCAGTGCAAGCTTTGCCACTGGGACTCAAGTGACGCTTACCGAGACCCCGGCGACGAACTCGGTATTCGCGGGATGGGGCGGAGCCTGCAGCGGCATGAATTCGACTTGCGTGGTGACGCTCGCGGCCAGCCAGCAGGTAACTGCGACTTTCAATGTTAATCAAGGCGTGCCTCAGTTAACCGTGACCCTTGCGGGAAACAGCACGGGTACGGTCACGAGCAGCCCACCCGGAATCAATTGTCCGCAAACGTGCAGTGCGACTTTTAGCACAGGCACGCAGGTGACGCTCACCGAGACTCCGGAGAACGCAAATTTCGTGGGATGGGGCGGGGCGTGTAACGGATATGCCTCCACCTGCCCGGTGACCATGAATGCGAACCAGCAGGTGACGGCTACGTTCAATGCGCAGAACCTCACTGCCATCAACCACATCATTTACCTGGCGCAGGAGAATCGCTCTTTCGATCACTACTTTGGCGCATTGCGGGAATACTGGGCGCAGAACGGATATCCGGACCAATCGTTTGACGGCTTGCCGCAATTCAATCCCACGTCCGGGCCACCGCCGCTGTATGGGCCTCCGCCGACGAACCCGGGCTGCAATCCCAATTCGCCGCGATTGAAGTGCGACTTAGATCCGGCCAATCCGATTACTTCGTTCCATATGCTCACCCAGTGTACGGAAAACCAACCCCCCGATTGGGACGAGAGTCATATGGATTGGGATTATTACGATCCAACTGGTCAGCAGGCTGCCACCTTGAACGGATTCGTGTGGAGCGCGGGCACCTACGCCAGGGACTTGGGGTTCCATGATATCGATGGGATCCGGGCAATGGGTTATTACGATGGGGGCGACCTTAACTATTACTATTTCATGGCCTCGAACTTCGCTACGTCGGATCGATGGTTCAGCCCGATCATGACGCGCACGTCTGCGAATCGCGACTATCTTGTCGCCGCCACGTCGCAGGGGATTGTGTATCCGGTCGGCTTTGACAAACAAGATGATCAGCTGTTGACAGCCACGACAATCTTTCAGGAGCTTCAAGCGGCAGGCATCAGTTGGAAGATTTATGTGGATCCCGTGGGAAGCACCTGCACCGGGCCTCCCTATGAGCCGGCCTGCCTGCTCAGCTTGAGCTACATGCGAGATTTCGTGTGGGGCCAGACTATTCCGACACAATATCCGAACAACATCGGGACCATCGGCTTCGAAGGCTCAGATTATTCCAACGACTTGGCGAACGGAACTCTGCCCCAGGTCGCTCAAATTGAGGCGGCAACATATGCCGGTTATGATGAGCATCCGTCGGACTATGAGAGCCGGCCAAACCACCTCCAATACGGGGCTAATTATGTCTCCCAGCTCATCAATGGGCTGATGGCAAGCAGTTCGTGGAAGGATTCCGCGTTTATTCTCACCTACGACGAAGATGGAGGGCTCTACGATCACGTTTCGCCCCAACCGACTGTGAGTCCGGATGGTATCAAGCCGAAAGACCTGCTTCCGGGAGATATCTGCACGCAAACAACGGGGCCGACTTGCGACTTCGTTTACACCGGTTATCGCGTGCCTCTGGTCGTAGTGTCGCCATATACGCAGAAGAACTACGTATCGCACAATGTGGCCGACACGACGGCAATTCTGAAGTTCATTGAGACTCGCTTCAACGTGTCTGCTCTAACCAAGCGGGATGCCGCGCAATTGGACATGACTGAATTCTTTGACTTCAGCGATCCGGTTTGGCTGGTTCCTCCAACCCCGCCGGCGCAAGACACCGATGATCCTTGCTATTTGAATCATTTGCCGTAGAAACTTGCGGGGACACGCGACACAATGTTTTTGTCGCTTGTAGTGTCCCCGAAACGGCACGAGCGAACCGTTCAGGGGTGCGACCATGTAAGATTCTGCCGCGAATCATCTTGTTAAAGTGGGGTTATCACGGATGGAATAATATCCTTCTGCGATGTGGGCTGTATGTTGCAGATAAAACGATATTTAGAAGCTGGGTTTGCATGTCTGGGGTCTGTGGAGCCTTTAGTCACTAGGCCCTTCTACCTCTTGCAGGATCTTGCACGCTCGGATACGCTTACAGTACTTTCGGGTGATCGGCAGCCATGATCGCCCAGTTTATAACTGCATAGTTTATAAGCGTTTGCAAGCCAAGCCCCCCGCACCGAAGATGCTTTGGGTCACGTAGAAGTTACAGGCGCTTATTCCGTAGCCTTAGTTGTCATCACAGGTGCCAACGACATGATTTCGGGTCACGGAATGTGACTCAGAGGGCGAAGCTGTAATCGTGACACGCCAGGCAGATCCAGCCTCAGCGTGCGTAAGATTCGTCGGTATAATATCACTGTCGAGGACCGCATCGCAGTTAACGGCGCAGCGAAGCGTCAAAGTCAAGTAACGATTCATCTGAGGCTGTCGTAGCTGGATAGGAAATTTATCATGAAGAATTGGTTATTGCCGGGTTGCTTAGTTCTAGTAGTATTGGCGGGGCGAGTCGCGTCTGCGGGGCAGTCGGAACCGCAGAAAACTACGCCTATGACCAGCCCGAGTACGTCTTCTTCCGGGGCGACGAACCAGCCGCAGTTTCAGGATCGCAACGCGCGTTACAAAATTGAACCCGGAGATTCCTTCGACATCACCTTCGACTTAAGTCCCGAATTCAATCAGACCGGGGTGTCCGTCCAGCCTGACGGTTTCGTGACACTTCATGGAGTTGGCGACATTAAGGTGCAAGGGCAAACTGTGCCCCAATTGACCGCGACTCTTCGTAAAGCGTATTCCAGTATCCTGAATGATCCCGCGATTTCAGTTGTACTTAAGGATTTCCAGAAGCCATATTTTATCGCGGATGGGCAAGTTGCTCGTCCTGGCAAGTACGACCTCAGAGGTGACACCACCCTGACGGAAGCTATCGCCATGGCAGGAGGATTTCTAGATTCTGCGAAGCACTCGCAGGTAGTGCTTTACCGGAAGGTTGACGCAACTTGGACTTCGGCCGAGCTCATCGACGTGAAAAAGATGGAGAATGAACGCAATTACCGGGAAGACCCCTTCCTGCATCCCGGCGACATGCTGTTTGTACCGAAGAATCGTCTGTCCAAGATTAAGCCCTTCCTGCCCACTGCCAGTATGGGGGCTTTCGCCCCAGTCTTTTAGCCGAGGTTATCTATGAACGACCGCGATGTTTCGCCCGTATACGAGCGGGGAACTTTCAGTTTTTCTTTACGCGACTTGGTGGCTGTTGGTTTCCGCCACAAGCGAATCGCCATGCTTTGCTTTTTCGGGTTTCTGTTGGGTTCGGTGTTGGCGGCCGTTTTGCAACCCGCGCAGTATCGCGCCACGACTAAATTCCTGGTGGACCGGGAGCGCCAGGACCCCGTGGTAAGCCCTGAACAAAACGCCCCGGTCCTCATGCACAATGAAGTTACGGAGGAAGAACTCAACTCCGAGATCGAACTGTTGCAAAGTGGGGATGTGTTGCGGCAGGTGGTCACCTCTTGCGGACTTGATAAACGCAAGTCGCTCAGGGAATATATTTTTGGTCCCATGAGCCCAGAGAAGAAACTTGAGAAAGCGACGGAGCGGCTGCAAGACGCCCTGCAGATCGAGCTGCTGAAGAAGAGCGATCTAATCAGTGTAACCTACACCTCCGACGATCCCCAGATGGCGGCCAAGGTCCTGCGAACTCTGGGAGATGCATACATTCAAAAACATGTGGAGGTGCACAGCCAGCCGGGACAGGTCAAATTCTTTGATGAGGAGACCGAGCGTTACAAGAAGGACTTGGGCGACGCGGAAGCGCAACTGAAGACGTTCTCCGAGCAACCGGATGGCGTTGCTCCGCAGATGACCAGGGATATTACTCTCCAGAAACTGAGCGAGTTCCGCTCCAGCTTGCAGCAAACCAGGGCGGAGATGGCGTCCACCGAGCAGCGAATTAACACTTTGCAGAAGCAAGCCGGCACCACCCCCGAGCGGCTCACCACCTCGATGCGGAGCCAGGATGACGCCCAGGTTTTGCAGGGCCTCAAGAACACTTTGATGACCTTGGAAATTAAGCGCACCGAGTTGCTTACAAAATATCAGCCGACCTATCCCTTGGTACAGGAAGCAGACAAGCAGATTGCAGATACGCAGGCTTCCATCGCAAGGGAAGAAGGCAAGCCCATCAAAGAAGAGACGACCGACCGCAACCCGACCTACTCTTGGATCAACGAAGAGCTAGCCAAAACCAAATCTGAGTACAGCGGGCTGCAAGCGCGGGCGGCAGCGCAACAGGCCATCGTTGAAAAGTATGAGTCCGAGACCCGAGACCTGGAGCAAAAGGGACTTACGGAGCAGGATTTGCTGCGCGACGTGAAGACCGATGAGGAGAACTACCTCCTGTATCAGCGCAAGCGAGAGCAGGCGCGCATGACCGAGGCTTTGGATCGCACTCGAATTGTCAACGTGGCCCTCGCCGAACAACCTGTCGTGCCTAGTTTGCCGTCGAATTCTCCTGCATTGGTTGTATTGCTGGGCACCGTGCTGGCCATCGTGGTTACCTTGGGCGCTGTGTTCACCCAGGAATTCATGGATCCATCCTTCCGGACGCCGGCAGAGGTTTCTGCGGAACTGAACATTCCCGTGCTCGCTTCGGTGGCCCAGCGCTTTCAAGATTTCCGGGGCAATAGCACAGACGAAAAATACTCCCCATCGATCCCCCTAACTTCCACGGCTGGCGAAAGAGGCGGGAACTGAATCAGGAAAGGGAATTCACGGGGCGATCATGAGTAGAAACTTCGAACTGTTGGACCAGTTGCGCAGGACGCAAGAAATACTGCAGACGGATTCCGAGCCCCTGTCGGCGACGGTTCTTCCCCCGGAAGCATTCACCGCTGCCGTTCCTGCCCTGGAAATTGATGAAGTAACGCGAGAAGAGGTGGGCAAGTTGGTGCACCGACTTTTCCTGCTTCCGGGTACCGACGCCGCCCACCACGTGGTATTCACCGGAACGGAATCCGGTGGCGGATGCAGCTGGATTTGCGCCCGTGTGGGTGAGATCCTGGCTTCGCAGGTTACCAGTTCGGTGTGCATTGTGGATTGCAGTTTGCGAGCTCCTTCCTTGCACGAGCACTTCAAAGTTGACAACCAATACGGATTGACCGATGCGCTGATTGGGGATGCTCCGATTCGTCAATACGCCCAACAGCTGTCCCGTCCGAATCTCTGGTTGGTGAGCAGCGGTGCGGAGAACAACGATGCGCAGGAGTTGCTGACCTCGGGCCGCATGCGTGCGCGCATAGCCGAGCTGCGCGCTGAGTTCAATTATGTCCTGATGGATGTGGCTCCGTTTAATGTCTGCAATCACGCCATGGTTTTCGGTGGACAATCGGATGGCCTGGTTCTGGTACTGAAGGCGAACTCCACCCGTCGAGACGCGACCCGAGAAATTACGCAGCAGCTACAGGCTGCAAATATCCGGATGCTTGGGGCGGTTCTGAATCAGCGGACCTTCCCGATTCCCGAAAAGATTTACAACAAGCTATAATCCCCCCGGCTGGCGATGCGCTAGAAGTGTAGCCCGCAGTCGATTAGCCTCAGGTTTCTCTCCCCCTCATTAGAACCCATGTCCAATAAAGAATCTCAATGCAAAGTGTTGGGGCTTTGGGATAATCCCGGTTTTCACCTACCCGAATTTCGTAAGGCTCCGGAAGGACTTAATCCTTTCCGTGAAGGGAGGCAGCGATGGATATCGTAGGACGCCGCACTCTAACAAAATTCACTAGAGGGTTTGACCTGCTTCTCCTGGTCGTTTCTTTCGGAGTGGCCGCCTTGCCCGTCGCCAGGGCACAAGGGCTGATGTCATTCGGCGAGTTTCTGTCGCTCAGAATCAAGGTACAGAATTTCGTAGTCTTCTTCGTGATGTTGTGGATTTGGAACGGCATTTTCAAGATGCTCGGTCTATACAACTCCAAGCGCTTGGCCGGACGCAAAGCCGAAGCCATCGACCTGATTAAGGCAACGTCACTGTCGGCGCTGGTGTTGGCTCTAGCCTCGGTGCTCATTGGTTTCCACATGGTGAACGCCACTTTCGTGACGGTTTTTTGGGGCTGTAGCACCTTGGTCATCGTGTCGAGCCGGCTTGCTATTCGCACTTACCAGCGGCGGTTGCGCAAGCGCGGGCGCA
The DNA here is from genome assembly GCA_963722725.1 of uncultured Acidobacteriota bacterium. GTDB lineage: Bacteria > Acidobacteriota > Terriglobia > Terriglobales > Acidobacteriaceae > JABDBE01. The sequence goes on along the minus strand of CAVROB010000013.1, from coordinate 1,504,889 downwards.
ACTTGCGAAACATGCTGATTGTTGGGACGAATCGCCGAGCCATCGAATTTGCCGAGGGCGTCCAGTCCAAACCCGAACTTGGCTACCACATCATCGGCTTTGCCGACGACGAATGGGCAGGATCCGAAGACCTGCGAAAGAATGGCTGGTCTGTGGCGTGTAACTTGGAAGATCTGGGAAATTTTTTGCGGCGCAGCGTGGTGGATGAAGTGGTGATTGCAGTGCCTATGCGTTCGTTCCACAACAACGCTTCCGAGATCGCCACCATGTGCGAGCAGCAAGGCATCATTCTCCACGTGCTGTCAGACCTGTTCAATCTGAAAAATCGTCTCCCTGGAGCGGAAGATCTCGGGGATTCTAACTTGATCACCCATTCTAGCGGCATTGAGAAAGGCTGGCCCAGCTTGATCAAGCGGGCGCTCGACCTCTCTCTGTCGCTGATATTGCTCATCCTCCTGGCTCCTTTGTTGCTGCTGACGGCCATCCTGATCAAACTTACCTCACCCGGGCCGGTTTTCTTCGTACAGAAAAGGATTGGTTTTAATAAGAGACCTTTTGCGATTTACAAGTTCCGGACCATGGTCATGGATGCAGAACGGAAACTGCAGGACATTGAACATTTGAATGAGCTCTCTGGCCCGGTGTTCAAGATCAAGAACGATCCACGGCTCACGCCCATTGGCAAATTCCTCCGCAAGACCAGCATTGATGAGTTGCCCCAGTTCTTTAATGTGCTCCGCGGGGACATGAGTCTGGTGGGCCCTCGTCCGCTGCAGTTGCGCGATTACGAGTTGTTCACCGAAGCTGGTGAAGATTGGCAGCGATGCCGCTTCAGCGTCCTCCCCGGTATCACTTGTCTATGGCAGGTGAACGGTCGGAGTTCGCTGCCTTTTCACCAATGGATGGAACTCGATCTCCAATATGTGCGCAGCTGGTCTCTCTGGCTTGATCTGCAGATTCTGGCCAAGACCATCCCGGCAGTCCTTCGTGGATCCGGTGCTGCCTGATCTTGTTTGGCAGCAGACCGCCCTTCCTTCAGGCCAAATCAACCTGCTCGGCCTCAGCCTTTCGTGAATTTTCGTCCAATGAGTGAGACTATTACCGGCACTTCTGTTCCGTCAGAATCCAGCCCTGCGGGAATGGGCGACGGGACGCCTGGGATGCAGGCCTTCGGAATTCCCGGCGAAAGCCGCTCCGTTTATTGGCAGCGTGAGCTTTCGGGAGTGCCGGTCTTGTCTCTGTCCACTTCCAAGCCCAGGTCGGCGGTACGCAGCGGCCAGTTTGCCGCACGGTTACGGCGGATCGGAAAGCTTCACACAGAGCAGCTTCGACGGTTTTCCCAACGAGAAAGCGCGCCGCTTTCTGTCGTGCTCTTGAGCGCCTTCCAGGCGTTGGTCGTGCGTTACACCTCCCAAGAGGACTTTGTCATCGGTTGCGCGCTTGCGAATCTGGACGATGCGATCAACGGCACTCCATCTTCCGGGCACAATGCATTTCTGTTGCGCGTCGATGTTTCTGGTGATCCCACGTTCCGCGATCTGGTGTCCCGCTGCTTTGCCGGCGTTTTAGAGTCAAGGATGCAGGGACGGTCCGCGCTGGCGGACTTGATGGAAGAACTCACGGCAGAGCTGGGCGTTCAATCTCCGACCTTCCAGATTTCGTTTTCTTATGAGAATGGCGATTTATCAATGGAACGGGCATCGGGCCTGGCAGAAAGCTCTACCCCGGATGTGCCGGTCGATTTGCATTTGAGTGTGAATGACGATGGGGAGGAGCTCTCTCTCCGTGCGCTTTACAACCAGGAACTGTTCGACGCACAAGGTATTGATCGCGCCTTACAACATCTGGAGGTGTTACTGCGCGGCGTTGAGCACAATCCGGACCACCGCCTTTCAACCGTTCCCCTCATGACCGAGGAAGAACAACGTCAAGTTCTGATCGAGTGGAACCAAAATGTAAGAGATTATCCGCGCGACAAGTGCTTGCACCAACTGGTGGAGGCGCAAGCAGAGCAAATACCTGAAAAATTCGCTGTAGCGCAAGCTGAGAGGCAACTGTCGTATCGCGAGTTCAACGAGCAAGCGAATCAGCTGGCCCACTATCTGCGAAGCTTGGGCGTGGGTAACAATGTCAAGGTCGGAATTTGCCTGCGTCCTGAGCTCGAGTTTCCGGTTGCGGTGCTGGCGGTGATGAAGGCGGGGGCGGCGTGTGTTCCGCTCGATCCCAATTACCCGCAAGAGCGCCTCGCTTATATGCTGCAAGATGCCCAGGCGCGAGTGCTCATCACGCAAGAGGGCATGTTGCAGACTGAAGTTCCAGCCGGCTGTCAGACTCTGATCCTATCGCGCCTCACGAAAGTGCTATCCACCCAACCGCGAACGAATCCGGACAGCGAAGCGCATCCCAACCACACGGCGTACGTTATCTATACTTCGGGTTCCACCGGGAAACCTCGCGGCGTCCTTCTTTCGCACGCAGGCCTGGTGAACTACCTCAGTGCGACCTCGGAGATGTGCGGGGTTGGCCAAAGCGATCGAATGCTGCAGTTCTGTTCTGTAAGCTTCGATATCGCGATTGAGGAGATGTTCACAATCTGGGTTGGCGGTGGCACACTCGTTCTCCGCACGGCGGAAATGTCGTTGGCGGTGCCCGAGTTTCTGGCGTGGGTGGAAAAACAGAAGATTACGATTCTCGATCTGCCCACGGCTTATTGGCACGAGTGGGTTCATAATTTTGCCGAGCTGAAACGACCGGTTCCACCAAGTGTCCGGCTGGTCATCGTCGGAGGCGAGAAAGCGTCGGCGAAGTCCTTTGCGACGTGGTCAAACACGGTGAGAGGCCGCGTGCGTTGGATTAATACTTACGGCCCCACCGAAGCCAGCATTTGCGTCACCGCATTCGAGCCGAAATTTGGTGCTGCCGACGCCATACCAGAAAATCTGCCTATCGGGCGGCCCGTTGCCAACTGCCGCATCTTTCTGCTCGACCAACGACTCAATGCGGTGCCCGTAGGCGTTCCCGGCGAGCTATACATAGGGGGAGTATGTGTGGCGCAGGGCTATCACAATCGCCCCGAGCTGACCGCGGAAAAGTTTATTCCCGACCCGTTCTCCAACGATCCCGGTGCGCGCCTGTACAAGACGGGCGATATGGCGCGATATCTTCCCTCGGGGGAGATCGAGTTTTTGGGACGTCGCGATGATCAAGTCAAGATTCGAGGCTTTCGCGTCGAACTGGGAGAGATCGAAGCGGCGCTGGCTAAACATCCTCACCTATCGGAAGTCGCCGTTGTCGCGAGGGAGGACGTACCTGGAAACAAGCTGTTGGTCGCCTATGTGGTACCCGTGCGGAACTCCCGTCCCACTCCTACCGAATTACGCCACTACCTGCAACAGGCGCTGCCGGACTACATGGTACCCTCGATCTTCGTTCTGCTGCAGGCCATGCCGTTGACGCCGAACGGTAAGATCAATCGCCGAGGATTGCCTGTCCCCGAAGTTGAAGTTCATTCCGACGCAATCGCCCCTGCCACCGATCCGTTCGAGTCGCAATTGGTCAGGATTTGGGAAGAGGTGCTGGGCAGGAAGCCAATCGGAATTCGGGATAACTTCTTCGAATTAGGCGGACACTCGCTGCTCGCGGCCAGACTCATGCACCGCATAGGCCAGACTCTGAACAAAACTGTGCCGTTGGCGATGCTTCTCGAAGCGCCTACGATCGAGAGCCTGGCTTCGACCCTCCGCCAGGACGGATGGTCTCACCACTGGTCTTCACTCGTACCCCTCCAACCAGCCGGCTCCCATTTGCCTTTTTTCTGTATCCATGGCGTGGGCGGAAACGTAGTCGGCTTCCACGAATTAGCCCAACACATGAAGCCCGACTACCCGTTGTACGGATTGCAGTCCCAGGGATTGGACGGGAAACACTTGTGCCACACGCGCATCGAGGACATGGCTGCACATTATCTCGAGGAGATCCACAGCGTCCAGGCAAAGGGTCCGTACCATCTGGGTGGGTTTTCATTAGGTGGGCTGGTGGCGTACGAAATGGCATGCCAGCTTGTCGCGCGTGGAGAAGAGGTCGGCTTGCTCGTTCTGTTTGACACTTACGCGGGCAATGTGAAGTCGGCTAACGAATCGTTGCTCGATCTGCTGCGCCAGCCTACTTGGGCACAACTACGGCAGCTGCCTCAGGCTCTACGTAAGAAGGTTCGCCGCACATTTCGGATGTGGCGCTTACCTCGGGCCTTGAAAAATGTGATGAATACCAATGCTCGTGCCGCGGAACAGTACCGTCTGCGGCCTTACAGCGGAAAGGCCACGTTGCTGCGAGCCGGTGATACCTGGCGTGCGTCGGAAGACCCTCGTGCAGGGTGGGGAGAGTTGGTCGGGGCGCTCGAAACCATCGAAATTACCGGCGGCCACATGGATATTTTGCGCGAGCCGCACGTCAGCAGCGTCGCGGAGAGCTTGAAAGGCTGCATCGACGGCGCCCGCCAGGGTGCGCCAGAGCTTCTCGCCAGGAATGTCTGTTGAGTGATATGAGCACAAGCGCAATTAGGCCGGAACCCAGCGAGAAAGCCGTTCTAATGGAATCTCGAGGCAGTTCGTCTGGAAATGGGCTTCCGCCAAAGCAGCCAGGCGGCCCTGCTTCGGACACTCGCTCGTCGATGCAAAAGCTCGTTTCCTGGGGAAGCAAAGGCGGTCTGGCGGTTCTGGACCAGGCGCTCATTTCCGGATCCAACTTCATGGTGAGCATCTTACTGGCGCGTTGGCTCATGCCAGATCAGTACGGTGCTTATGCCGTGGCGTTCGGAATCTACGTCATGCTGTCGCTGGTTTATCAGTCTTTGGTACTTGAGCCGATGGGCGTTTTTGGCGGCTCGGTTTTTCGCAGCAATCTGCGCGGCTATCTGAAGTCGCTGGTCTGGCTCCACGTAGCTCTCTCGGTCACGATTTGTTCGGCGCTGGTTCTCTCTTGGGCTGTGGCCCATCGGCTCGGCGCTGGAGCAGCGATGACCAGCGCGTTGGCCGGAATTGCCTTTGCTTCACCTTGCTTGATGTTGTTCGCGCTAGCTCGTCGTACCTTTTACGTGGAGCTGTCGCCGGCTCCGGCAGCTATCGGCGCGTTGATCTACTCGACCCTGGTTCTTGCGGGTCTCTACGTCGTGTATCAGCACGCGCTGCTCTCGCCGTTCTCCGCATTCCTGCTGATTGGCATGGGTGCGCTGGTTACAGGAATCGTTTTGATGTTCGGGTTGCGGTCCGGCCTGAGCGGCAGTGGACCCGCTCCGGCTCTTCGCGAGGCTTGGCACCGCCATTGGCGTTACGGGCGCTGGGCGTTGGCGAGCTGTATCGCGGGCTGGCTTCCCTCCTACATCTACTACCCCTTGTTAAGCAGCTTTAAAGATATGGCACAGTCCGGTCAGTTGAAGGCACTGATGAACCTGACCATGCCATTTGAGCAGACCAAGGGTGCGCTGCTCATGCTCTTTCTGCCCTACGCTGCCCGGGTCATGAAGCAACAAGGTAAAGCTGGCGCTCGCGTTTTGGGAGTAAGAATGACCTTGCTGTCGATGGCCGGAGCGATTATCTATTGGGCCATTCTCATTCCCTTGCACAAGCCGGTATTCCACATTCTTTACTCAGGACGTTACACGGACGTAGCTTATCTTTTGCCTGCATTAGCGCTAGGGCAAATCTTCTGGAGTGCAACCTTCGGGCCTTCCGTTGCCTTGCGCGCGATGGAGTCTCCTGCTTCCGTTTTTGTGGCGCTTGCGTTTGCGACCTTTGTATCTCTCCTGGTCGGAGTGCCTGCTACCTGGGCCTTTGGCCTCAAAGGCGCCATTTGGGGCAGCAACTTGGCGGACATTCTCTCGCTGCTGGCCCTATTCTTCGTATTGCGACGCAAGCTCGCGTCCGGCGATTCCCCCGACCTTTCCAAAGTGTTTGGGAGCGATAGGCGAGGTTCCCAGCCAATAGCCATCCCCGAAGAAATGTAGCGCAGGCCGATTGCCGCGCTTCATCCAGGCGAATCTGGGAAGAAAAAGCTAGGAGACTAATGCTAGAACAAAATCACGGTGCCGCTGAATCGGCCAAGAACAACACCACAGGAAAACATAAAAAGCCGACGTCGGCCTATCGCAAGCTCCGCCGGGTGTTCGCAAAAACCAGGTTGAGAGCGCCACTGGTCTGGTGGGAACACCGCAACTTGCTGCCCAATGATGTATTCATCGCCTCTTATCCCAAGTCCGGGAGCACATGGTTACGCTTCGTACTGTTCGAACTGCTCTCCGGTATGCCTGCAGGATTTAAGGCGACGAATGAACTAATGACTCGTATCGGTCAGCATGGTCGAGCTATCCAATCGCTGCCGGGAGGCGGCCGATTCATCGGCACGCACCAGCAGTATCGAAAGGACTACAAGAAAGCGATTTACCTCGTACGAGATGCCCGCGATGTAGTGTCATCAGAATTTGCCTACTTGACAGCGCTCGACTATTTCCGCGGCGACTTGGATAAATACATCTCTACTTTTCTGTTCACCTGTGGCAGTGCTTACGGCTACGGTCCTTGGCAGCAGCACATCTCGTCCTGGCTGGACTCCCCGCTCAAAGGTACTGAAAACCTGCTGGTTGTGCGCTATGAAGATCTACGGCAAGATCCGGTGCCTGGATTTGCACGCATGGCGGAATTTCTCGGCCTGCATACAGATCTGGACAAAATCAAGATCGCTGTGGAGAACAACTCAATACAAAAGATGCGAGAAAAGGAAAACAGGGAACCGGTCAGAGCGTCCATCAAAGGACGTTTTGTGCGCGATGGCGCGGTCCGGGGTTGGGTTTCACGGCTGTCTCCGGCGCAGGTTCATTTGATTGAAGAGCACGCCGGCAGCACCTTATTACGTCTCGGCTACCCGCTTTCGTCTCAGCTTTGCGAAGAAGAGACACCGGGTTCGCAAACGGTTAAACGGGTTGGTGAGACCTCAAGTTGCCAAGTGTGACTGTTGTGGCCTAGAGAGAGGCTGCTCGCGCGGCGAGTTTGGAGCGCGAGTAGTCTCAGCGATATAAAACACTATGATCGACAGAAGCGGTACGGTTGTTAACGGGGCGGGCTTAATAACCGATCTACGGCCGGGATCGCGGCCGCGCGGCATCGGAACCGCGGCCACTCCGAGGGATGGAAGGCTTACCTTCGCAATCCTCATCCTCGGCGCAGCTGTCTGTTCGGCTGTTCTTCTGACGGTCATGCCAAGTTCATGGATGTGGGAGTCGACCCGCATCTTGGGCGTGGGCGTCGTCCTTCTGTTTCTCGTTGTATGGACATCACATTTTCCGAAGCAACGGCCGAAAACGGCATTTGTCATTTGGTGGCTGGCGCTGGTGTCAGGGTGCATTTTCTTTCGCGCAGGTGATCTTACGGCCAATGTGGCCGCTTTTAAGGAACAGTTTCCAGTCGCGGTCTACGGCGAAGTCTTGGGCTGGTTGTTGTATCTCGTCGCAGTGCTCATTTTCTTCGCGCCCATACGCGGGTACATGCGTGGATTATTTTCAGGAGACTACAAGTGGCTTACATTGTTCGCTCTGCTTTGCGTAGCCTCCTGCATTTATGCACCTCGAGTACTCTACGCACTGGGATGGGCTTTTAAGCTTCCCATTCTCGTCCTGCTACTTCTGCTGTGCTCGACTCAGATCCATGATCTCCGCGATACCATCTCTTTTCTTCGTGTCACTTTCTGGGCCTATGTCGTGGTCGTGGCCCTGCCAGTGATTCTGGGCTTTGCTAGCGGCCTCCCGTTCGATGAGGAAGGGCGAATGAGCCCGATTGTTTCACCCAACGCCCTGGGGCCCGATGCCGCCGCCTTATTTGTGCTGGCCCTTACACTATATTCGCGAGTTAAAGGTGAGGGGCTGCGCAAATCTGCCGTATTAGTAGGTGCCGGGGCGCTGACCGTGATGATTCTCGCCGGCAGCAAGACGGGCATCGTAAGTGGAGTCATTGCGGGAGTTCTGTTCTTTGCTCTGCGCAAAAAATTTGGCTCCGCTTTCGGCTATGTTGCGATCGCCGCCCTTTTGCTATTCGTGATGGTCCTTTTCACTCCGTTGGGGTCCTATTTTGCTCAGTATGAACAGTCTGGTGAGGCCTCCACCTTTACCGGCCGAACGAGTTTGTGGGCCAATGTCATGCCGGCTATCCGGCAAAAGCCCATACTGGGCCACGGTTACCAGGCGTCGATGTTTGTGGAAATGCAGGTGAATGCCGTGCAATGGGGCGCTTCCCACCTGCACAACGGCTTTGTGGAAGTTTTATACAACAATGGCTTGCTTGGACTAATCCTGATTGTGATCATCATTTTTGCCATCCCGAGAAATCTGATCCGGGTTCTCCGCCGAGCTCCGTCCACAGATCCCATTTACCGTATTGCCGCGGGATGCCTCGCGTTGTACACCCTTCTGTTCATCAACGGTGTCTTTAACGCCAGCTTCGGTGGGAAAGCTCGCCCGCCCTTTATGCTGCTTTTTGCGCTTGTCCTGGTCAGCAACAAACTGCTGGAGATCGTCCCGCCGCCTTCTCAGCGGATAGCATACGTGGCCTGGAAGGAGAACAGTTAACGTTCGGCTTCCGCCGGAAGCGCAGAAGCGACACAACTCATCATGAACATGAAACCGAACCACAGTGAAGATAAGGTGAGCCTCGAACCACAGCAAGCCTTGCAGCCGTTTTCCGGCCCCCTCTTTGTTTCGGGCGTGTGGCGCTCTGGCACTTCTCTCCTCTACGCGCTCCTGAACCAACATCCGGATATGAGGCTGTTTTATGAAGGTGATCTGCCGGTGCTGTGGCCCATGTTCCATGTCGGCTACAGCCGAAAGAACTGGCTCGAAAGATGGGAGTACTGGAACGCGGCCGTGAGTCGTCATGGCTTAGATTCGTTTCAGCCCTCAGCGCCGATAACCTCCCTGGCCGAAGCTTTCGAAGCCGCTGGGCGGGAGTACTGCAGGACGAAAGGCGCCAGGATCTGGGGGTGTAAATCGCCCTCCTACTATAACCGTCTCGTAGACCTGGCCTGTGACTTTCCTGCTGCGCGCTTCATCATAATCTGGCGCGACCCTGAGGAAATTTGCCGGAGTGTAATCAAGGCAGCCGATTCGTCACGTTACTTCGCTGCTTCCGGCATGCTGCATCTAGCGATACTGGCGTGCGAGATGCTGAAAAAACAATGCGACAGCATTGTCTCGCGCGGAATTCCAGTCCACCAGATCCATCACAAACAGCTCGTGGGAGACACGGCGCAAACCATGCGTGGCATCTGCGATTTTCTGGACGTGCCCTTCGTCTCTGCCATCACCAGCCTGGAAGGAGCAGACCGAGGCGCAATTTTCGCTGGTGCTCACCATTCCATGGTGATGGGCACCCAGATCGTCTCATCCCGCGAGCGTAGGGCGGTCCTTCCCTCGCGGATCGAAAAGAAGGTCGGGCAATACAAGGCGCTCTGGAAAGAAGAATACGGTGAAGCATGGATCCTGAGTCGTTACTTAGGCGATCCCGCTGCAGCCAAGCCAAGCCGGTTAACCAGAATGATGGACCGCTTTCTCTTCTTCGTGTTTCGGGTCAAAGAGGCAGTGCCGCCTCTGGCGTTTTCGATTCTGCCATTGTGGTTCTGGCGATTGTATCGTACGATCAAATACCAAAATCCTGACTATATTAAACACCACAATCGTGCCACTATTGATCAGCCCTCGGTGAAGAAGGAACGGCAATATGCCGCTGATCAACGAGGCAACTAATACGAAACTTGGATGTAGCTGTTCCCAGTCGTCCAGAACCGTCCTGCTTCGAGCGCTAACTGCTGTCATTTCGGAAGACCGAACTTCTGAACTGGTATGTTGCCGCTACCAAGGCGGTAGGTACAGCACCGGCTCCCGGCGGTTTGACACCCCCGAAGCTCATCCACAGCCTGCAACGGAGGTTTAGGTTTCCACAATGCGCATCCTGTGCGTACACAACAAGTTTCAGCAGTATGGAGGGGCCGATGCAGTGTTCGAGTCAGACGTGCGGCTGCTTTCACAGAATGCAGATGTAATGACTTACACACGGCATAGCGGTGAGATTGAATCTGCCGACCTGTTCCAAAAACTCCGATTCGGAATCCAAGCGGTATACTCCAGGCGCACGGCTCGCGAGATCACAGACTTGGTACAGACCTTTCGTCCCGACGTTGCATATGTACATAACATCCTCCCCTTGATTTCGCCGTCGCTGTGCGATGTCCTGCATCGGCTTCGGGTTCCGATTGTGCATGTGATCCATGATTACCGTCTTTGGTGTTCAAACTCTCGTTTTTACATCCGAGGTCGCATATGCGAGCGCTGCAAGTTGGGAAACTATTGGCCGGCGGTGTTTCAGGGATGTGTGCGCGGGAGTGTTCCATACAGCGCAGTCTATTCCTCCTCACTTTATCTGAACCGCAAGCGCGGACTATTGGACAAGATAGGCGGTTACATCTGCTTGACGGAATTTACAAAGAAGCAGCTGCTGGACACTGAGATACCGGAAAAGAAATTGCATGTTTGCCCGAACCATATCGACACATCTTTGTACAATCCACAGTTTGGGGGCGGCAAATATGTCTTGTACATCGGCGGGTTATACAACGACAAAGGTGCGTTGACGCTGGTAAAGGCATTCGCAAAACTGCCGCACATTCCTCTCAAGATCATTGGAACCGGACCCGCTGAAGAGGAGATGCGCCATTACATCAGAGACCAGCAGCTCGCAAACGTGGAGATGGTTGGATTCAAGAGTGGTCAGGAGAAGCTGGATTACCTCCGTAATAGCATGTTCACTATAGTGCCATCGCACTTTTATGAGACTTTCGGCGTGGTTGTGCTTGAGGCGTATGCCAGCGGCAAACCCGTGGTTGCTTCCGCGACCGGCTCGCTGCCATATATCGTGCGGCCCCACGAGACAGGCTTGTTGTTTGAACCTCAAAATTCAAATGACCTGGCCGAGAAGGCTTCCTGGCTGTACGAACGCCCGGAACAGATTGAGACGATGGGGCGCAAGGCCAGGAACCTCGTGGAAGGGTCTTACGATTCTCGACTGCGATATCCGGCTCTCGAAGCCATTTTCAAAGACGCAATCGCAAACCTGGGTATGAATTAACGCCAAAGCGGAAGCGCCTCCGGTGGGGCGTCCGGGTTGATGCAGCTCCTCGTGCCCTTGCACGTTGGCTCTCTCTTCCAACTGCGAGCATTGTGCAACGTAAGGTCCGACCAAGAGAGCTGAATTTGGAGAGACGGTTTATGGCTTCGCTGGCAGTTCAACCTAAAGTGGAGAAGCAGATCCACATCCTCGGCGCCACCATCAATCCGCTTACCATGAGTGAGCTGACCGCATTAGTCGCGCAAGCGGCAGAATGCGGCGAGCGGCGTATTTTTGCCAATCAGAACCTTCATAGCATGTACCTTTTCCAAAACAACGCCGTAATGCGCCAGTTTTACCGGCTGGCGTATTGCACATACGTTGAAGGCATGGGCGTACTTATGCTGGCGCGCTTGTGCGGATATCCGTTGCCCCGCAGCACCCGCGTTGCGAACTTAGACTGGCTTGGTCCTCTGATGCAGCTTGCGTGTGAGCGCCGATGGAGGGTGTACTTTCTTGGTGCAGAGCCCGGTGTCGGTGAAAAAGCGGCGGCGAATCTCCAAGCGCGGTTCCCCGGACTGCAAGTGAGAACGGATCACGGTTTTTTTGACCGGAACTCCCATGAGAACGATGAAGTGCTGGAGCGTATTCGCTCCTACAAGCCACAGTTACTTGTGCTGGGTCTGGGTATGCCCCTGCAGGAAGAGTGGACGGTCAAGAACTGGGAGCGGATTGATGCAAATGCGATTTTCAATGCGGGCAACTTAGTTAGATTTATAGCCGAGGTCGTACCCACGCCACCGCGTTGGACAGGCCAGCTGGGAATCGAATGGTTGTACCGGCTTCTCGCAGAACCGCGAAAACTCTGGCGGAGGTACTTGATTGAGCCGCTCACATTGCTGGTACCTTTAGCGGTGCAGCGTTTCCGAGGGAATGGTATCCGAAACTCAGTTGAAGATTAGTTTTCATGGTTGCACTTCTGAGCGGAGCAGAGTTCCGGCAATTTGCGCATCGTACACGTGGGCGACATTGGTGATATATGAGTGCCACCGGTCAGAAATACGTAACCATCAGCGTAGATGATGGACACCCAACGGATCTCCGCACGGTCGACCTTCTGATGCGATACGGACTCAAAGCAACCTTTTATATCCCGGCTGCAAATTCCGAACGGACAGTGATGCGGCCCAGCGAGATTCGAGAGATCGACCGACTTTTCGAGGTCGGCAGCCATACCCTGAATCATCTGCGCCTGACCTCGATTCCTCCGGAAAGAGCCTGGCAAGAAATATGGGAAGGGAAACAAGCCTCGGAGGATATGCTGGGCCATGAAGTCGTCTCATTCTGTTACCCAGGTGGGAAGTTTAACCGCCGCGTAGCAAGTCTGGTGGCCAAGGCTGGCTTTCTTGCAGCGCGCACCTGTATGTTCTTCCTCAATGACTTTCCCAAGGACCCTTTTCGCTGGGGTGTAAGTGCATACGCCAACACTTACCCTGCTTACGTTCAACTTCGGCACTGTTTGTTGGAAGGTAATCTTGCGGGATCGTATAACTATCTCACAAGGTTCAAGGCGCGCACCGCTTGGGCAGCGCAGTTCATGTGCGCTCTGGAAAACGTCTCCCGGGACGGCGGAATGGCGCATCTTTATTTTCACAGCTGGGAAATTGAACAGAACGGTGAGTGGGACGTGCTCGAGGCGGTGTTCAAGGCGATTGCCGAGCACTCCTTGACGGCCGTAACTAACGGATACCTCTATCGACGCTGGTACGAAAAGCGCGGGCTTATGGCCGGCTCGCTTCGATCGGAGGGAGATTGTCGGCTAAATTAAGATGGCGCGCGGACCTGGTGTGATTGCTCTGGGTAGAACTTAGCCTGAAGGTAAGGGGGCCAATAATTATGAGCTTGAAGATCTGGGCGATTGTGGCCGCTATACTCTCAACTCCATCATTTGCAAAGGCTTGTTTGTCCGGCGATTGCCAGCAGGGCGTAATTGCCGGGCCTTACACCGCTGCACAAACGGCGGAGTTTACGTCGATTTCGACCAGCGTTCTTCCGATTTGTCTGTCCTGCACCGGAGGATCTTGGAACGGCGACCAGATCGAAGGTATAGATGCCCAGCAGAACATCGGCGGCCAGTATCAATTCTACGACGCTAATGTATACAACATCGACGCTAATATCGCCGTGGGCCCAACCGTGAGTGGGCAAAATGCGCAAGTTCTGGAGTGGGTCAATGGCGCGTTCGTTCAGGCTTTTGACAAAGTGACGGGTCAGCCTATCTTTACCTTCAAAAATGGAACTACGGCGGTGCCGCGCAGCGTGGCAGGATTGTGGTCTGGCTCGACGCAAGCGGAATGCCAGGATAGTACCGGGAACGTTCAGGTCATCTACGATCGGATGGATAACGCGTTCGTCATCAGCCGGCGGGTCAGCTATTCGAGTAGCGGTATCGATCAATACGCATGGTGCATCGCCGCAAGCTCTGGCAGCGACTTGTCCAGCTCCAGCACGCTATGGTATGCCTACGAGTTCAAGATGGCCACGGTTATTCCCTGTATCCCGAGTTCGAGCAACTGCACCAAGGGGCCGAACTATTACTACTTTCCCGACTGGCCGAGAATCGGCACCTGGTCGAATGGCTTCTACATCACCTTTGATTTGCAGGATCCCACCGTCCACTATACCGAAGCCGGCTTCGAAGCCTGCCAATTGGACCGGGCTGATATCACGCATGGCAAGGCGTCCGACCCGATGACCTGCTACACCTACACAGTGCCCTCGACGCAGTGGCCCAGTCTGATCCACTCGGTCGATGTCGCAGATGTCGACAGCGCCACCAGCCCCACCAGCGGCGGAGCCTGAGCATTTTTTGTCCATTGTCAACCCCAGCAACTTCCAGCAGGGGTTGAAGGGCAGAAATTGGTGCACCAGCCAGACTACGCCCTGCACGTCGAATCAACTCGCCCTGTTCAAGTGGGGGGCGAAGGGATTTACGGGACCTACTTTTCTCGCGGTGAACCCGTACACGCCGGGTTGCTACAATACCTCGAAGCCGGGTCAAGAAGGCAACACCTTCTGTATACCGGAACCCAGCACCAATACAAATGACATCAAAGGCTATGGGCAGCCGACCTGCGGCGACTATGAAACGCCGTGTGTGGATTCCCTGGGCGACCGCATGGCGAACCGGCTGACCTACAACAACCTGTCTTCGTCGAGCGGGCCCAACGGCCAATACTTGACTGCTTCGCATGTGGTGATGGAAAGCACGAGCAATCAGCGCACCGGCATCCGCTATTACATTCTGACGCTGTCGAACGGGACGGCATCGGTGCTGGTCAACAGTGGTGGGGCTTCGGGGCCACCGGACGTGCAAGATCCCAATGCGGTGCTGTACTACTTCATGCCGAGCGCGGCGCTGGATCAGAACGGAAACCTGGGCATAGCCTATACCACATCGGGCCCCTATTGCTCCGAGTGCCAGAGCCCGAACGACCCGGCGATCAATTTTGACGTGCTGCCCTGGAACAGTAGCACCTTCGACGTTCCCACCCTCATTGTGCAGGGAACGGGGGATGAAGAGAACACTGATCGTTGGGGGGAATATGCCGCGACGGTGATTGATTCGTCTGACAATCTGACCTTTTACGGATTGGGGGAATACTTCAACACCAGTCAAACCGGTACGACCAACTGCGTGCAACCGGCCAGCAACTGCCACACCTGGCAAACGCGTCTTTTTCGGGGTCAGTTCGAAGAAAAGCGCGGGCAAGAGCCGTCGCAGTGATTCTTTAGACTCTCTTACACAGTTCCCTCGCGAGGGGATAAACCAGTTTGCTCGGTATATTCCCCGATTCGGCTCCACTCTCAGAAGCACACGCGCACGGTGAGCGCGGGTAGTACAGGGAGCTTTTGCTGGGTAGCTATTTCAGCAAGAGCGCCCTCCCCACAAACAAACAAAGCCAAAGCAGACAAAGATTACATTAACGTTGAGGATAAAGGAAAAGGAGCAGGAGATCATGCAGTTAACAAAAACTAGTGATGAAACCAAGGGCCGTTTTCATATTTGCCAGATCGTGGCGAGATTTCGGTCAACAGAATGGGCAGCCGTAACCCGCAGCGCTATAACTCTGGCACTGCTTGCCGTGCTGCTGCTGATTGGCACTCACCCGGCGCAAGCCGAAACCGAGGCCGTGCTCTACAGCTTCAACAGCAACCCCGATGGTGCCAACCCCGAATCCCGGCTCACCCTCAATGGTGGCAACTTCTATGGGACCACCTACGCCGGCGGAACGGGCTCTGGAACCGTATTTGAGCTTTCCTCGAATGGCACCGAGACTGTGCTCTACAACTTCTGCTCGGAAACGAACTGCGCCGACGGGCAGAACCCGACGTACTCCTACGTGACCTTTGACAGCGCGGGAAATCTTTACGGGACTGCGTACGCGGGTGGCGCGAATGGATACGGAGTGGTGTTCGAGCTTAGTCCTGGCCAGTCCGGCTGGACGGAGAAGGTTCTGTACAGCTTTGCCAACTCCCCGGACGGTGCTAATCCTATCAATGGTTTGGTCATGGATGCGGCTGGGAATCTCTATGGCACAACCTATAACGGCGGCGGCGGGGGAAATGGCTCTGTTTTCGAGCTGAGCCCGTCGGCTGGCAACTGGACGGAACAAGTGATCTACGACATGAAAAGCACGCACGCCGGATTAGCCATTGATGGAAGCGGGAACCTCTACGGCGTCAACTGGCAGGAAGTGTTCGAGCTGTCGCCCAACGGCAGCGGCGGATGGAAACCGACGGCGCTTCACAAGTTCGTGAAAGCCAGCTTCAATCCCAACGGCACACCCGTGCTGGACAGCGCCGGGAACATTTATGGTACGACGTATGCGGGCGGCACGAGTGGCTATGGGACAGTCTACAAGCTGACTCCTAACGGGAAAGGGCAGTGGACGTGGCAGGTTCCGTACACCTTTGGCACAGCAACTTCCCACCCTCTGGCCGGGGTTGCGGTGGACTCGAATGGCAACCTTTATGGCACTACGACGACAGGAGGCTTGAATGACCTGGGAGTCATCTATGAGCTTTCGCCGAACGGCAGCGGGGGCTATAAATACAGGGTTCTTCAGGCGTTCAACGGCGAGAACGGGAATCAATCCTACGGCAACCTGATTTTCAGCGCAGGCCTCCTCTATGGCACGACCTACGGTGGCGGAACCAACGGAGAAGGTACTGTATTCGCATCGAACCCAAATGCTGCAGTAACCACGACGACGCTCAAGTCTTCGCCGAATCCATCGACCGACGGCCAGTTGGTGACCTTCACTGCGACAGTCACTCCCGCGCCGCCAGATGGAGAACTGATCACGTTTGAGATGATTGGGCAGGGACCCCTGGTTAACGGCGTAGCCACCTTCCAAACTCCGTACCTACCCGTAGGCAAAACGAACGTCAGGGCGATTTATTTTGGCGACCTGAACTTCCTTCCCAGTAAGTCGAGTTGGATTGCCCAGGAGGTGCAGAAGTAATCGCTCTGGTTCTTTTTGCAAGCCCCGCCGGGGGGGCGGTTCTGGCGGGGATGGAATTAAGGGGCAGGAACGGCATTTGCGTTCCTGCCCCTTTTTTTTGCTATATATCAGCAGAAGCGACGATCCTGCCTTTTTCTGGCGGGCCTTAACTGCAGTTCGTTCTTATTGGGCGGATTCAAACATGATCGGAATCACTCCAATTGTGGTTCCTTGTCCCGCTGATACAGCTTCGGTCGCGCCGCCATAGGCGCCGTTGAAGTTCTTGTAATCCGCGAACTCGGACGATGGCGTGTACTGGCTGTTGCCCGCAGTATCCCACACAATCAGGGCCGTGTTGCCGCTGGCTTCTGTCAGCGGACAACTCCACACCGTGCCTTGATTCGCGCACGAGGCAGTGAAACTCGCGCCGGTGAGCCACTGCATCATCGTGTAGTAAGTCGTGTCATAACCGCCGCTGCTGAAGCTTTTCCAGTTAAACCAACCTACCTGGTAAGCGCCGCCCCCGCCTGCCTGATAGGCATATTGCAGGACGTGCCATCTCACCAGTTGGCCCTGACAGTCTTCCGCCGTGTATTGGGTAGAGCAGGTGAACGTCGGGAGGGTGTACCCAGTCTCGGTATTCATCCACGGAGTCGTGGCCCATCCGTTGGCGTTCTTTGTGTTCAGCATATGCTGAACCCACCCCATACGCACCTCGGGGGTATAGTCCAGCAAGTAGACGTGAAAGCCGTAGTAGTCGGAAAGCCTGCCGTAGGTATTCTCCAGCGTCATCCAACTTGCCATCCATGAAGTATGTGCGCAGACCGGAGGAGTCGAGACTTTCGCGCCCGAAACGTTCTTGCGGATGATCGGAATCACCGGTGCGAACATGTCATAGAGCTGGTTTGGAGTGCCCGTCCAGTAAAAAGGGCTGTCGTTGTCGGGCTCGTTCCACATCTCCCAGTACTTGATGTAGTCCTTGACGCAGTTACCGGCGGGAGAGCAATGCTGTACCAACGCAGTGACGAAGGCGGTAAACGCGGGACTGCCACTGGCAGTAAGGTCGCTGGGCGGACCCGGCGAAAAATTGTGCCCAAAGCCCCAACCTTTGCCGTCGCAAGTAGCAGTGGAGATCCAACAGGGGACGAAGCCAAAGGTGTAGATGACCGCACGTGGCTGTTGCTCGGCGATCAGGTCCAGCCACTTGTCCAAGTGGCTCCAGTCGTAATTGCCCCCAGCGCCAGTGTCCAAGAAGGCCCATTCCGTACCCGCCTGCCACAGGCGCACTGTCCCAGGTTGCGCCTTGGTCGTGATCCACGGGCTATTCCAACAATCGAAGCACTCAAAACTCCAATTTGCAGGTGCTATGGGAAGACTACCCATGGGCAAAACCGTGCTGCCAGAAGGCGGAGTATTGGTCTGTTGCTTCGAGGCTGCACTGATGCCTTGACAGCCCACCAGCGTAACTAGAGCCAGCAGAACCAGCGACAGTTCCCAACGTACACAAGGGTTCCCTCGACGGTCACGGCTGTTTCGAGGCGAGGCTTTCATAGTCGGTCCAGGCAATTGGTTCAGCAGAACCATGATGTTCTGCCTATTCTGCTGTCAGGCAGTAAGGGATGAGAAGATTCCCAAAGGGCACCACGGGAAAGGGGAAAAAGCAGAGCTGGCTTTGAGCTTTAGTGCACTTGCTTTAGTGCGCCTAAGGTGTGGGGGCAGGGAAGGAACGTGCCCACGTGGATCAGTTGCCGCTTCAGAATGTTTTCGTGTCCGCGGATGGCAACGCCTCCTGCCGCCCGTCTCGTAGTAAGTGCGCGAAGCTGCGCTCGACCAACTCGCCGCGCCGCCGCAATAAACTCTTGCCGTTCTCGCCCCGCCTCCCGACGCCGGTTTGCATACACCGCTTGTTGCTCCGCCTGCTTGCCCGCCTGACCTGCCCCCATCTTTAGTCCAGGGATAAAAAGACCTTCTCCGGTTTTGGGTTCTCCAAAACTACATCTGCAATCACACTCTCACCACTGGAAGAAGCGGCTTCGTCCGGCGGAGCCATGCACCGCAGTCGGACGGAGCCGCGGTCCTCTGCGCCGACTCCGCGGATGTGAGACAGCCGAGCGCGGCCGCATTTGGGGTGGCCCACCCTTACGTTGTTTGTAAAAGTAGGGACGGCGAGGTCGGCGGTCAGTGGCTTATTCTTTGCGGCAGCGACGTGCGAATCAATCAGCGGGGCGAGGCCAAGATGAAACTCCCGACGCCGGCAGCATGAGTCCCCACCTTGGCCAAAACCGCAAAGGTGGGCCAGCCACCGACTGTCCCATCGCTTCAGTCCGAAGGCGTAAAGCTTTTTGTCGCGATCCCGATCCGACATAAAACCACACCGTTCGCCGCTATGGAGGAATCCACTTGGTAGCCGGCGATGTAGCTCCACTTCAAGCTGAGGTTCATGGGCCGAGTTTGTCTTCGTACTTCCACGAAGCAGCCCTCGATTACATTCGTGTTGCGCAGTGTCTGACACAGATGCGGGGAAAAGGCGAACACCGATCTGGGTGCAGAGAAACAAACTTACCCCAGCGGGTCTTCACGAAAACTAATCTCTGCAGCGCGCGGCTTTTGCAGAAGAACTCATTGGGAGTCGCTGGGGAGTCGCTGGCTCATACTTTGCCTTTCGCGAAATCGGTGTCAGACTTACACCGACTTAACGGCGCCCCCGCGTTCACAAAACTATCGTGGCGGCTTGCAGAGGTTTCAGTTCGCAGCCTCGAAAATCATGGGCTTTACGCCGATAGCGACCGGCCGTCCCGGAGATATCGTCGCCGAGTTACCATCCAGGTCTTTGTAACCCACATACTGAGCAGCCGGGGTATACATATTCTTGCCGCTGACGTTCCACGCAAACAAGGCATGGTGACCATTTGCCGCAATGAAAGGACATGTATAGACGTCGCCTTTTGCAGAGCAGGCAGCCGTGAAATGGCCGCCGACAAGCCAATCCATCATTTTCTTGTAAGCATTGCTGTAGTCCGGATTACGGCCGATGGTGGTGTTGAAATAATACCAATTTACCTGCTGGGCTCCGTAAGCAAATTGCAGTAAGTGCCAGCGTACCATCTGGCCTATACAATCGTCAGGAGTAAACTTCTCATTACAACTAAACTTGCCAGGATCAAAATTGGTTTCGCTATCGATCCACGGGGTGTCGCTCCAGCCAGCCGTATTTTTTTTCAGATCGACCATTTTCTTAATTGTGTCGAAGCGGGCTTCAGGCGTGTCGCCGTGCAAATAGAGGTGGATAGAATAGATATCAGAGATCCGTCCTCTACTGTTCTCCTGGTCCAGCCAATTCTGCATCCAGCGCGTATCCCCGATAGTAACCGGCGGGGTCAGAATCACAGCGCCCGGCACCTTGCTGCGGATAATCGGAACCGCGGGTGCCACGAGCTCATAAAGTTCAGAGACGCTGCCATTCCAGAAATGAGGTAGATTAGGTTCGTTCCACATTTCCCAATATTTGATGTAGTCCTTGACACAGTGGCCGGCTGGTGAGCAGTGGCTAACCAGGTCGGTCACAAAGGTTATAAAGGATGGGCTGCCTTTTGCGCTCAGATCGTCCGCTGGAGCAGCCGAGCCCCATGCCATTTCGCAGTGTCCCTTCGTATGCCAGCAGGGTGTATAGCCGAACGTGTACATCGCATCACGGGGTTGGTGGGCAGCAATGGCATCCAGATATCCGTCGAGTATTCTCCATTTGTAGCTTCCAGGCCCGGTGTTCAAGGCGTGCCACTGCACCTGAGAATCCCACAGCCGTATCGTCCCAGGCTGAGCCACGGATGTTGGCCAAGTAACGTTCGGACAATTTGTAGGCCGTCCAGTTCCACACTGGAATCCAAAGCTGGATGCGGTTATGGTCGGAAAGCCACCTGGGCTCCCGCCTGGATCCTGAGGCATGCCACTGCTGCGGTCAAGGTTCAAGCTGTTGGCGCTACTAGCCTGAGCACCGATCAAAGAGACCAAGAGAACAAACAAGATTGTCAAACGCTTGCCGGCCTTCACCCAGGTGCGTGTTTCGCACACGAGCGGCGGTCCGCTGCCGAACCGGTTTTGCCAGTCAACTTCGCGCAAATTGCGTAGCTTCATCATTCTTCCGAACCTATCGCACATCGATCTGGCGTGTCAATGGCGGCGGGTGGCTCGTGAAAGCTGCCATTCGCCACCTACAATCGCCAATCAGGGGAACAGTCAGGCATCGCGGCGGACAGACCGAGCACTCCGCTTTGGCAGGACAGCTTCATCAATCCGGCAAGCGGCATTACGCCTGCTCCCTGCCAGATCGACGGCGTAACGGAGTGGAATGGTCGGTGGATCAGATCTGCACCAGAGAAGCCCGCGGAGCTTCAGTCGGGCTCAACGCTTGCGTCTGCTCCGAAGTACGCTTCATTGACCTCGGTAGAAAAGGGCTGCTCAACGGTTTGCATCATCTTCTGCAGGCGTTGCGCTCGCAGAGTATTAGTGATTTCGTGCCGCACATCATCCAAAGATTCCGTTCCCCTCCAATCGAGTTTGTAGATGTAGTGTCCGGTGGCATCGCTGATCACCGGCGAAACCTGGCCGGGCTTGAGGTCGAAAACCGAGGCGTGGTTTGGAGGCAAGCCTTGGCGCCGCATCTTGTCCAGCTTGGGGTTGGGAGCATTGTTTCCGCTCACGCCGGCCGCATCGTACGCCTGTTTTTGCAGGCTGCTGAAGTCTTCGCCCGCAGCCGCGCGGATGCGGAGAAGCTCAGCCTCTTTTGTCATCACATCCTCGGCCGCTTTACCCGGCTCTGCACCTTTCACTTGCGTGCGATTGGGGATCACGATGCGTTCTACACGCACCGCCTCGAACTCGCCGGTATTTTTCCGATAGTAATCCTCGATATCCGGTTCGGGCACCTGCGCCGCCTGCTCTTGAATCTGACGCATCAGCTCATGGGAAAGGATCTGCAGCCTGGCAAAATCTAACCTTTGCTGGAAGCCTGGCTGTTTGTCCAAGCCCCGTTGTTCGGCCACATGGGCCATCACCAGAAACTGCGGATAGGCATTGGCGAAATGGCGCTTGGTTTGCGCGTCTTCGCCGGTGCGAAGAGCATTGATCAACTGGTCAAATTGAGCTCGGGTGATAACGGTCTGGCACCCAGGCTGGGCGCGATCTGCGGTTGGAGCCGGAGTCAACTGCGCGCAAAGGCCCTTAATGGTAATGACGGGTACGTCGGCCGAGACACTGGTAGCCGCAGACGGTTTCACGGTGTCGTCGTGCTCTGCTGGCGGCGCGGGCGTGGGTGTGGCCGGCTTGGTCTGCGTCCACGCCAGCATCCCGATCAACAGAAAGCCGACCCAGAAATGACGTCTCATGAAAGCTCCTCCGATGGGGTTGCACGAATTGCCGAACACATCGTAAGCATTAGCGAATATGTGGGCACAGATTGTCAATCCCCGATCGCCGCCTACCTGGTTGTGCCGTGTCTTCGAAATCATGTAAGGCGCAGCCAGGGAACCGCCCCCTTCAAGGCCACAGCCGCCTATTTCGACGTCTTTTCCGCAAGCCGTAAAGATGCTTCAGAATCGCCATGATCTGGTCTTCCCGAAATGCTAGGGCAAACCGATTCGGGAAAAAGGACGCCGACCTCCGTAACGTAGCACGCTGTTACGCCCCCACCTATACTCCGAATCGAGACGGGTTACGCTGACCCAATTTTTCCGTAGGAGGGCCCCCGAATGCGCAACTTCTTCGCGTTTTTTACCTTATGTCTGCTGTGTGTCCTTGGAACTACTTCTCGGTCTCATGCACAAGACAATACTTTGCCCATGAGTGATCAGTCCGGTCCTCTGCCAATGGGCAGTCATCCCATAGCACCAGCAAATTGGAGTTTTGAGTGTTTCTATTGTTTGAACGGCTGGATCACGACAAAGGCACAACCCGGGACAGTGCGCCTGTGGCAGGCGGGCACCGAATGGGCCTTCCTGAACACTGGCAGCGGAGGCGATTACGACTGGAGCAATTTGGACACCTGGCTGGATCTGGTCGCTGAACACCAGCCGCGTTCGGTCATCTACACGTTCGGCCTGACTCCGTGCTGGATTTCTAATACCAATTGCGATCATCAAGGCTGGGGCAATGGGCACAATTTTACGCCGAGTCCGCCCAGCGACCTTACTGCCGGTGGCAGTCCCGCGTTTACCGCCTTCGTCACTGCGTTGGTACAACATTGCTCTCCGTCCGGCCACTGCGTAAAGGACTACATCAAGTACTGGGAGATGTGGAACGAGGCCAACCTTACGCAGTACTGGACGGGCACGGCAACCCAGTTGTATGAGATGTTCGCACCGGTGATTCCGATCATCCGCAATAGCGTTCCGGGCGCGATAGTCTCGACTCCTCCGGTGTGCGGCGGCGAAGCCGACTGGATGGCCAGTTGGATGACGCTGGAGAATACCTACGGCAGGCTTTCCGACTACTTCGGCTTCCACGTCTACCTGAGAGACTATACCCCCGAGGTACGCATGGGGATGGTTCAGCACATGCTGGACGCAAAGAACGCCAACGGGTGGTCCACGACTCCGTGGATGAATACCGAGACCGGGTACAACATCGGCACGTTCACCTGCTCCAACCAATACACGGCCGAAGACTGTCGCGGTCAGTTGGTGAGATGGCACGTCCTGCAATATGCCTATCAGGCGGACGGGGGCGGCGCTTACCAGGTAGGTTGGTTTAACTGGAAAAGCTTCAGCAGCGGCGGTTATGACTCGACTTACTACACGATGATGCAGTGGCTCAGCGGTGCGAGTTTCACTGCCTCGTGCACGAATCAAGGCACGGTGTGGAGCTGTCCGCTGACAGAAGCCAGCGGCCACAAAGCGCTGATTGTGTGGGATACTGCGGGATACAGCGGTTACACTCCTGCTCCTCAGTACAGACGTGTGAAGAAATTCCTCGACGGAATCTATGGCGGACTGACCGATCCAATATCACCGGGACAGTGGCAGAAAATTGGAGTGGTTCCGTTCATGTTTGAATCCGCCCAATAAGAACGAACTGCAGTTAAGCTACTCCAGAAAAAGGCAGATTGCCTAGACAGCACAAGGGGCAGGAACGCAAATGCCGTTCCTGCCCCTGCAATTCCATCACCGCCAGAACCGCCCTACTCTTTTTACGATTTCTTCAAGTGGAACCCAAAGCCTTCAGGATCGCGTTGTAGGCGGGTTTCTTTTGGTAAGAGTCATCGAAGGGTAGTGCCCAGCCTTGCTTGCCCTTGAAGAAGTCCGGTATCCAGGAATATTTATCGGTGAAGCCCCAGGTCTGAAGAACGCGGCAGTTGGGATTCTGCAAGCAGACGGTTGTGACCTTGCCGTACAGGGCGGCTTGGGCGGCCAGGTTGGCGGCGTTAGGTGCATTCACGCGGACGTCCAGCTCGGTGATGTGAATTTCCAAGCCAAGGTCGCTGAAGCGTTTCAGGTTGGCCGCAAAAGAATCGAGCGTCTTGGGATTGTCGAAAGCGAGGCTGAAATGCGCCTGAAACCCGATGCCGTCGATCGGAACTCCGCGAGCTACGAAGTCCTTGGCCATAGCGTAAATGGCGTCGGACTTAGGATTGATCACTTCAGCCTGGTAATCATTATAGAAAAGCTTGGCTTTCGGATCGGCGGCGTGCGCCCAGCGAAACGCCTGCTCGATATAGGCGGTGCCTCGACCTTTGAGGCCGATGCCGGGAGAGTCGTACCAAATCGTGCTCCGCAAGCTTCCGTCGTCGTTGAAAGCTTCGTTAACCACATCCCACGCCCAGACCTTGCCTGCGTAGTGGCCGGCGACGGTAGAAATGTGGTTCTGCAGAATCGCCTTGAGCTGTTCCGAGTCGATGGTCTTTGCCGCGACGCCGCCCACAACCCAGTCGGAGACTCGTTGGTGCCAAACGAAGCAGTGGCCGCGGACCAGCATGTCATGAGCCTGGGCAAAGGCGACAAGTTTGTCAGCAGGTGCGAAATCGTAGGCTGACGCATCGGAACCGGGCCGCGGGTGAATGAAGCCGAACTTCATGTGGATTTCCGGTTCGATCTGCCGGAATTGTGCCGCGAGCGTATCCGCATACTGCGGTTCACTAAGGCGCCCCGGCCCCGCCGCCGTGCCGATGATCAACCTCCGAGCGCTGCCTGCCTCTCGCAGTGTCGCGCTGCGAGGTTGCGGCGATGCTTCTTGCCGAGTGGTCACTGGATTCTGGCCTGACGCGGCGGTTTGACTTGCTAGAAGGGCAGCGAGAAACAAGTATGCGGTGCCATGAGCAAACATATTGCGAACCTCTTCGGCCGAGATTGCGAAGCTCCGCCAGTCAAGACCAATTCCTCTTGTGGTTTGACGGCGGACCGTACATTACACCAACCACCGAATCACGAATCACAGTCTAATCCAAAGCCTTCAGCCTTTGGTCGTCGGATCGGTGGGCGGACTCTTGTCCTCCAGGAAATACTTCGCGGCCAGCCGCGCAGGGACGGTCTGAAATGTTAGCGGCGTCTGTTGAAGTTGAGGCAATCCGAGAGGCATCTGGGCAACTGCCTGCGCGTCGTCGTCGGGGGATCTCTTGCGGACTAATATCTGTCGGAGTTCTGGACCTCTTCGTCGTCGCCCGCCCGTTTAGATTCAAACATGATCGGAACCAATCCAATGGGAGTTGTCTGTCCCGGTGTTATATCTTCGGTTCCGCCGCCATATGTGTGGTTGAAGTACCTGTAATCTACGAACTCAGTCGATGGCGTATAAACGCTGTCGCCGGCAGCATTCCACACAATCAGTGCCGCAGTGCCGCTAGCCTCGGTTAGCGGGCAAGTCCACACCGTCGTGCCCTTACTATTCGTGCAAGATGCAGTGAAGGTCGCCCCTGTAAGCCACTGCATCATGGTGTAGTAATAGGTGTCATAGCCGCCGCTGCTGACGCTGTTCCAGTCATACCAGCCGATGTGGAACGCGCCCCCAGCGCCTCCCTGGTACGCGTACTGCAGAACGTGCCATCGTACCAACTGACCTCGACAGTTTTCGATTGTGTACTCGGTAGAACAGGCAAATGTGAGGTTGTCATAATTGGTCTCGGTATTCATCCACGGAGTCCTGGTCCATCCGTTGGTATTCTTTGCGTCCACCATCCGCTGCACCATCCCCATGCGCACCTCGGGCGTATGGTCCTTCAGGTAGACGTGGAAACCGTAGTAATCGGAGAGCCTGCCTCTAGTATTCTCGAGAGTCATCCAGCTGGTTATCCACGGAGTATGGCCGCCGCACACCGGAGGAGTCGAGACGATAGCCTTACGAACGTTTTTTCGGATGATCGGAATCACCGGCTTGAACATGTGATACAGCTGGGCTGGAGTGCCCGTCCAGTAAGGTAGATTGTCGGGCTCGTTCCACATCTCCCAGTACTTGATGTAGTCCTTAACGCAATTGCCGGCCGGAGAACAATGTTGCACCAACGCGGTGACATAGGCGTCAAAGGTGGGGCTGCCGCTGGAGGTAAGGTCGCGTGGCGGACTCGGTGACCAAGTCTGCGTGCCGTTGCAACTAACACTGGAAATCCAGCAGGGGACATGGCCGAAGGTGTAGATGACCGCACGGGGCTGGTGTTGGGCAATCAGGTCCAGCCACGTATCCAAAGTCTTCCAGTCGTATGTGCCATCGGCGGTGTTAAAATCCGCCCAGTTCGTTCCCGAGTCCCAGAGGCGCACCGTCCCCGGCTGCGAGGTCGTAGTTATCCACAAACCGTTTGTGCCACAGGTGCCATAGATGCATTGAAAACTCCAATCGGTAGGCTCTATGGGATGACTACCCATTGGCAAGGCGGTCTGCGCGTCGGACCGGAAACCGGCTCCAAGCACACACATCAGGCACAATGAAGCAAACGCGATCAATCTCCGCAACTGAGCCCCCATGTAGCGAAAGGTGAAGCCGACGGTGCCCCAAACTCCGTCCCTCGAGGCCAATGGAGTGTAGGCCGGGTATAGAGAAGTGGGATAGAGCACAGAAGTACATCTTTAGGGTCGCGGAAGCACCGAAGTAATCTTTAGAGTCGCGGACGAACCACAGGACCCTGACCCTGCTCGTGATGGCGGACAAGGGTGCCCGAATTACCCGGCCACGCCGGTCGCGCTACCCGGCGGTACCGGGATCGAAGGTGATGTTGGAATAGGGACCGGAGTCGTTGGCAGTGCCGGAAACTGACTGCCCGGTGCCTAAAATCCGGTAGAGGCTGACGTGGTCCACATAGCTGTTCGCCTGCGATTCTGCGTTCGCGATGCCGTTGACCGACTGTCCCAGTTGTCCTTGCCCATCCAGGGTCAGGTGTTCGACGGCAATGCCGGTGCTCGCCGTGGAGCCGAATTGGATCATGGTGCCCGAGAAGCCGCTGGCCGCCTGGATGGTGGTGCCGGGCGTGAGGCCGTTGGATGGGATGCCGTCGCCTTCGCCGATCAGCCGCGTGCTCTTCGGCAAGACCCACCCCGAAGGGATAACGATGGTTCCGGCGGGCAGCAGGATGGTCGAAGGCAGCGGGTTCGCGATTCCCGCCCAGGGGCTGGGATGAGCCGTTGTGCAGGTCATGCTCGTGGCCGGCGTGCTATTGGCGAGGCCGCGTGCGTCGACTACCGCTCCCCTGAAGGATAGGGTGGGTTGGTGCTCGTCAGAATATTGTAGATCACGGAGCAAATTGTGCCGTTATTGAAGGCGAACATGCTGGCGTCGATGAAGGACGGCGAGTTCGTCACCTGCGCAGAACTGTTATAAACAGCGTCCTGCCCCTGGAGGCTTTGGGTTTGTGCAGCAGCGATCGGAACAGCTGGAAACAAACTTGCAGCAGCAGCTACGATTGCGAAGAATGTCCAGCTAGATGTGAATCTCGTTGTGCCTTTCATGCCTTTTTCTCCTTAAACTCTGGATTCGCGAGTGTCCTTGCGTTTCGAGGTGCAGCTAGCTGCTACGGCGAGACCTCGAACACGCTGCCGCATCCGCCTTCACACGACTGCCCGGTGCCTCCGACCTCAGTCGTGCCGAAGATTCTGCCCGCGCTAAGAACAATGTCTCCAGCGGGGAAAGCTCCGTCACCGTTCTTCACGCCCTTGAAACTGTATAGGACGGCAAACGCCCGTCCGCCCGCCGGGCTCTTTTTCAGCCGGAACACAGTGCCGGCGAAATCTGGCCCCCCGCCAATGCTCGCCGTCCCGTAAATATTCCCTTTGGCGTCGAAGACAACCGCCGCCCTGGGTTGAGCTCCGTCATCCCCGTCCTGGAAGGTGTATAGAAGACGCTCTGACCATGAGCCGTTGGCGTTGGGGGCGAGGCTGAAAACAGTGCCCTCCGCATCGCTGCCTTCGCCGCCGCCCTGGGTTGTTGCATAGAGGCCGCCCTTCGCGTTGAAGACCAAGCCTGACATAGGCCCTCCCCCGTCGGGCGAACCCCTAAAACGGTGCAACACGGTCTCGGCCCATGCGCCGCTCTTGTTATTAGTCGGAGGCTTGAGTTCGAACACAGTGCCGCACCCCCCGGAGCGGCACTCCCCGCTCTGGTCGCCGCCCATGTATGTCGTCCCGTAGACGTCGCGCTTGCCATCCAGAACCAGCCCGCCGTTGGGATTAGCCCCATCCGTACCTCCGGCGAAGGCGTGCAGCACCTTCTCCGCCCACTTGCCGCCTTTGGTCTTCGGCGGACTCAGCTCGAATACCGTTCCGCAATTGCCGCCGTAGAACGAGTCGCAGGTTGTGCCCTTGCCTCCGCCGTAGGTGGTTGCCCCGTATAGGTTGCCTTCGCTGTCGAACACTAGATTCCCGTTCGGCACGTAGCCTTGCTTAGCGGTCGGGAAGCTGTACAAGATCGTTTCCGTCCACGCGCCACCCTTCTCGGCGGGCGGAGACACTTCGTAGACTGTGCCACATCCTGCCGGAACCCCCAGCAGCACACAATCCCCCGTGCCGCCATAGGCGGTCACCCCATAGAGGTTCCCTTGGCCATCGATCACCAAACCTCCATTGGGAGACTCGCCGTCGTTCCCGCCTTTCCCCTTGAATTCATAGAGCAGGGTCTCGGTCCAGGAATCGCCCTTGTGCGCAGGCGGAGCCAACTGGAAAACCACGCCGCACTCGTTCGCAATGGGCCCACACGATCCCGGTCCGTAGAACTGCAGCACGCCGTAGAGATTGCCTTGGCTGTCGAAGACAACCCCGCCGACAGGCAAGGCACCGTCGTTCGTCCCGCCCTGGAAGCTGTAGAGCACTTTCTCCTTCCACTCGGCCGAGGCGGGGATGGCCAGCGTAAGAGCAATTGCAAACAGCAAGCAAAGGCGAATTAGGCTCGGAGAATACTTCTTCTGGATCTTGGTAATGTGGGTCATGGCGCGGAACGACCTCCTGGATAGCCTTCCAGCCTTGCCGGTGGGGAGAAAACGACGTGGCAGTTGGCGATATTATCCCGCATTTTCGTGATTGTCTATTTGGTTTTGGACGGATCCAGGAGGCCGCATCAATTCCGACGGCTGATCCTCGCCAACGGAGATGGTTCGGCCCGGGTGCGCACACTGCGACGGGAAGCGCAGAATCGAGCCTAGAAGGGTGATCCGTACTGGCCGCGAAAGAGACGCGTCTGCCAGGTGTGGCAATCGTTGGCCGGTTGCCCGCAGTTGCCCTCGCCGGTTTGACTGGTGTTGTAGTACTCTCCCAGCCCGTAAAACGTCAGATTGTCGGATGAATCGATGACCGTGGCGGCGTACTCGCCCCAACGATCGGTGTTCTCCTCGTCTCCTGTGCCTTGCACGATTAGCGTGGGTGGGTCGAAGCTGGAAGCCGTCCAGGGGAGCACGTCAACGTTAATCGCGGGGTGGTTCTGCGTCTGACAGCTGGAGCAATACGGTCCAGACGTGGTATAGGCAATGCCCAGGTTTCCATTCTGGTCGAGAGCCGCGCTCGGCATGAAGTAAAACAGAATGCCATTGGGATCTTGTAAGTCCGGAGGTCCGGAAGCACCACCGCTATTGACCAGCACGGATGCGGTCCCGTTGGAAACATTGAGAATGTAATAGCGGATGCCGGTGCGCTGATTGCTCGCGCTTTCCATCACCACGTGAGAAGCGGTCAAATACTCGCCGTTGGGCCCGCTCGAGGAAGACAGGTTGTTGTAGGTCAGCCGGTTCGCCATGCGATCGCCCAGGGAATCCACGCACGGCGTACTATAGTCGCCGCAGTTCCGCTTGCCATACCCCCCGATGTCGTTCGTATTGGTGCTGGGTTCCGGAATACAGAAAGTGTTGACTTCGTCCCCTGCATGCGAGGTGTTGTAGCAACCCGGCGTGTATGGGTTCACCGCGAGAAAAGTGGGTCCAGAGAGTCCGCTCGTTCCCCAGGTGAACAGAGCGAGTTGATTCGACGTGCAGGGCGTAGTCTGGCTGGTGCACCGTTCCAGGCCCTTCCAACCTTGCTGGGTATTGCTGGGATTCACAATAGAGACGAAATATTCAGCCTCGCCGCTGGTGGGGCCGGTGGCGCTGTCGATATCTGCGACATCGACCGAGTGGATCAGACTTGGCCACTGCGACGAGGGCAGTGTGTAGGTGTAGCAGGTCATCGGGTTGGTTGCCTTGCCCTGCGCGATATCAGCCCGGTCCAATTGACACGCTTCGAAGCCGGCTTCGGTATAGTTGGTGGCCGGGTCTTGCAAATCAAAGGTGATGTAGAAGCCATTCGACCAGGTCCCGATTCTCGGCCAGTCGGGAAAGTAGTAGGTGCAGGGGCTCGAATTGGGAACACAGGGAATAACTGCGGCCATCTTGTACTCGTAGGCGTACCATTTCGTGCTGGAACTGGACAAGTCGCTGCCAGAGCTTGCGGCGATGCACCATGCGTATTGATCGGTACCGCTACTGAAATAGCTGACCCGCCGGCTGATGACGAACGCGTTATCCATCCGATCGTAGATGACCTGAACGTTCCCGGTACTATCCTGGCATTCCGCTTGCGTCGAGCCAGACCACAATCCTGCCACGCTGCGCGGCACCGCCGTGGTTCCGCCTTTGAAGGTAAAGATGGGCTGACCCGTCACTTTGTCAAAAGCCTGAACAAACGTGCCATTGACCCACTCCAGAACTTGCGCATTTTGCCCACTCACGGTTGGGCCCACGGCGATATTAGCGTCGATGTTGAAATAGTTCACACCGTAGAATTGATACTGGCCGCCGATATTCTGCTGCGCATCTATACCTTCGATCTGGTCGCCGTTCCAAGATCCTCCGGTGCAGGAGGATGATTGACAAATCCCAAAAACGCTGGTCGAGGTCGTGGTAAGCTCTGCGACTTGCGCAGTGGTGTAGGGACCGGCAATCTTGCCCTGCTGGCAATCGCCGGAAGAGCAAGTAATTGCAAATGAGGGGGTTGCCAGCAAGACGACAGTCAGAGTCCACTTCTTAAAACCTAGCATTCGCACCTGTTTTCCGGCCAAACGGAGAAGTCCCAGCCAACACGGTCACTTGCAATCTTCGTACCGCGTCCCTGGCGCTATTGGCCTGTTGTTCAATCACTTACGTGCGGTCGAGGGGGAGTGATGTAAAGCCTTGCACATACTGGGAAGTAATTTGCGTCGCCAAATGTTGCGTCCTTGAATTCGGCATTTGGAGCCACTCTTACTTGCTTAGCAAGCCGAACACGGCGACGTCATCGTTCGTTCCCACGTATACTTTGCCGTTCACGATGAGCGGCGTTCCGAAGTGGCTGGCCCTGCCAAAGTGGTCGCGGGTCCCGGCCTGAGTGGAATTGTAAAGTTCGTTTTGCAAGTTGGTCGCGTCGTAGGCGTGCAGAATATCGTTGGGAAGTTTACGCTCAATGGCCCATACGATCCCGTTTTGGGTCTGGTTGGCTGAGATGCTCGGTGTGCTCCCCGGATAGGGGAATATCGCTGCACTGCTGGATGCCGGAGCGGTAGAGAGCTTGGCCTGCGAAAATGTGAACTGCACAAGGTTGTAATCCACCGATCCGTAGTAGAGACTGCCATTGAAGTAAGCTGGCATCGACCAGATTCCGCCGGGCAGCGCTTTATCGATCTCCTGATAAATCGCGTTGTCGTTTTTGGGGCTGTACTTTCCCATGTTGGTGCGATCCACGATGTAGATATTGAAATCCTTTCCGGCCCCGATCGCCAGGTGCCAGGTCTTGTTGTTGCCGTCTTTCATGTCCGGCAGAACCAATGCCCCGCCTGATCCAAAATCTGTATCGTGTTCTGACTCCTTCCGCGTGCTTTTCATCTCGAAGTAATCGGCCACGTGCAGTTTGTTTTCGGTTGAGAGTTTGAGGAAACCGTTCCCGAAGTCTGCGGACTTGGGGAATCCTTTCTTATTGAGAGTGTCGAAAGTGCCGTTCGCATCCAGAAAGTAGATACTCTTTCCATCCGAGGCCATGCCCGCACCCGACATCCAGATCGATCCGCTATTGCCGTTGGGAGTCACGTCTAAGACGCTGGTCTGCTGCAGGGTGCTTTCGCTGTAGCCGATAACCCATCCCGTATACGGGCGTGTATCGCAATGGGAGGTCCATCCCGTGTAGATCACGCCATTCAGCAGGAGAAGAGCCTGACGCTCAGCATATTGCGCGGGGTCAAAGACAACGTATCCGTTTTGAGAGTTGTCCCCAGTGCCCGGATACTTGGCCGCGATTGTCGTGGGCCCGCCGAATTCTTCGCTTCCGGTTGTAACGTCCAAAGCATGAATCCGCTGGTAGTAGTTGCCGCTGGAGTCCTCGCTCATCGCCACTACATAAATCGTGCCGTGGGGACCGCTCTTGCGGTCGATCACTGGAGTAGAGGTAATCCCAATCGATGGGTAGATATTCAAACAATTGTGGTCATCGGATGCGGTCTCAGCGGAGCCCAGAACCGAAACCTGCCACAACAGAGTGCCATTGTCCGCATCGAAGGCATACACGCTGTCATTCTCCGTCACGGCGTAGAGCACGTTATGGGTGCCTTGGCCCGGTATCGCAACCGAAGAAAGGTAGAGCGGCTCAGCGTCGATTTTGCCGTCCACCGGCATGGTGAACAACTTGCCAAAGCTGGACGAGTTCACATTGCTCAGGGTTAGGATGGTTTCATTCGGGTTCAGTCCGGTGCGGGCCATGTTGTTGTGGTAAGTCGCCACGTCTGTCGCTACTGCGGTGCCGGCTCCGACTGCAATTGCAAGTACAGCAATGGCCGCGCAAAAAACCTTAGAAGTCATGAGTGGTCTCCTGGGTCTAACCGGATGTCCTGCAAATAGGTTCGCTGCCTAGGGGGGGATGGTAAGAACTCAGGCGAAAAAAGTATGCCCGAAGTCAGCCATCCTGTCAATAATTAAGTGGCTATTCGCTCTGGCCTGAGTATGACGCCCATTCGCTGAAATGGCTTCTGAGTTTCAATGGAGCGGATGCCAGCTGGCGGAGATTCTCCGGAAGATTGTTTTGCGCGACGACAACCAGAAAATCCTCGGCAACAGCAGAGCCGGGGCTTTACGATTGCCCGAGACAGCCTGCATGACGCGCATCCGAGGACATTCCCTAAGGGGCCGGTCTAATCGTTGTCAGGAGCTGCTGGCACAAAGTCGGTGAAGCAGCTGCCGGGGTTAAGAAAGCACGTGGTCGCGTATTTGGCGCCGGTGATCGGCACAAAGGGACGCGGCTTCTGACTCCAGTCGAAGAAATCGTAAAGCGAATAGTTGTTGGGAACCGTAGACGTATCCCGAACGAAAAAATCCGCATAAGGCCACTGCGAAGGCCCAATCGTGCCGATAGAATCTCCTTTGGTCCCAAAGGCGTGCTCGATAAAATTCAACATGCTGCCAAAGTCATGGCAGTAGTAGTTCGGGCAAGTAGGGTTGGAAGCGGGGCCGGAAATATAGCCTTTCTTAGCATATGGCGACACCACCAGTAATGGCACGCGAAATCCGTAAACATCCTGTTCCCCGTTGCCACCGCCGCCAACATAGCCAGGGTTTCCGCTACCGATAGTTGCGATCGGGTTGACATCGTCATACAAGCCCCCCCAATCATCCCAGGTAACCAATATGACAGTATCATCCCAATAGTTACATTGCGTGGGGAGCTTATTGCCGGAGTTGTCGTACCCCCCGACCGCGTTCACAATCGCTGCCACCCAGGACGGACCACCGTCATTACCCACGGTTCCCATATGGTCTGCCCACCGGTCGTCAGGAATCACCCAGCTTACCTGCGGAAGCTTGCAGGTTCCGTTCACCCCGAGATCGTTCAACACGTCTGCCGGGGTCCCGGTCACGGCGCCGTTCTTGAAGGCCTGACCTGTGCAATTACCATCAAAGCCGCTGGGCTTGCATATGTGGTCGATGGAGTTTGGCGCAGTCCACCGCGAAAATATATACCAACCGTAGTACCGCCAACTGATGTGATGGGGATTGAGTATATCTGGCAGCGTTAGATGTTCGTAACACGGGAATCCTGCATTGGCGTTTGGGGGATCCGGAGGCGTGTAAGCGAAGGTCTCAGTCCCCGAAGGGGCAATATCGAGCACCGCGGTGCCATAAGTTGCCCCGCACCCGTAGCGATTCACCTGGTCGGCAGGAGCTGTCTCCTCCGCGAAATAGTCATAATACTGGGTCGGGTAGGCAATGGGCGCAGCGGTCCCCGTGAATAGGAATTGATGGGCCGGATAGCTTGGCCCTTGGTTAGTCTGGAACATATAGTTCGCAAAACCGTACTGCGCGGCGAGTTGGTAGTACGGGTCGAGAATGCCATGCGTCCCGTCCCACAAGGTGTTCGGCACATAGCTGTACTGCGGACAGGTGTTCCGATTTTTGTCGGAGCACTGCGGGATCACGCAGCCTGGTTGCTTTTTCACTATCGAAATGTCACAAGCCCCGTCCATGCTGCCCTGGCGGTACATTGCCAGCCACGCGAGATGCGAGTGAAGGAGATCGAAGCAGGCGTCCAGTTGTATCGGGATCAACGGAATTGCTGTTCCGTGGCAACTACCGCTGCCAGCCAAGTGGGCACCTTTGTTGATCAGTGCCTGATCCCCCCCGAACAAGTTGTCGGTCGAGCGATTCTCCTGGATGACCATGATCACATGTTTAATGGGGGTGTTTAACGCGGAGGCTGGACCGGACGGGTTTGTTGAGGTTTGAGCATTGCTCAGCGCCGCGCCGCACAAAACCAGTGACGTCATAATCAGCCGATGTCCAGACCATTTCACAGAAGATCTCCTTTTTGGTACGCCCAAACGGTAAGAAGCAGCTAAGACACGCGTGAAATCCAACCTCATGCTCACAGCGGAACCCATGAGAACTCCCTGCCTGCTCAGAAACCTAGACCAGGCTGACTGCAAACGCCACGGGGTCAATAAGGCCATCCAGGAAGGGCATTCAACAGCGTGGCTTCGGGGCAAGCGCACGTTCGATAACCGTCCGAAGGCGTTTCATTATCCGTTGGTTTGGGTCAAAAGTCAATACCTTCATCAACGACCGGCGCTTGCCTGCGGCCACTTCTGGATACTCGGCGCCAGCTATTTTCCGCGCCGAACCGGGGCAGATGATCGGAGATAATTGCCTATTGCGTCTTCAGCCGTGGCCCTTTGTAATCTGTGACTTAAGTTGCACGCGCAACATTTCCCTGGGACTTGTGTTTCTTCTTCCAGCGCCACGGTTACAGCAATTGACCAAAAACTAAAAGGAGATCAACCAAGATGACAGAGCGCATGAAGATGATGGTGATGGGCGCGACCCTGATGGCGATGCTTTCGCCAGCCGTGGCTCAGAATGCTACCACGCCAACCCCAGTTCCGTCGCAAGGCGGAGTTCCGGCACAGAGTTCAACTCCGACACAGACCACAACGCCAGCGCAGTCCAATCCGCCGACGATTCAGCAGCGCAAAGAGAACCAGCAAGACCGGATCGCCAACGGTGCGTCCGACGGACAGTTGACCGCCAGTGAAACCAGGAACCTGGAGAAGAAGGAATCGCAAGTGAACCAGGAAGAGAAGGACATGAAGGCCGAGGACAACGGCCATCTCACCACCGCCGACAAAACCGTTCTGCGTCAGCAGCAGAACCACATTTCGAACCAGATTTACCAGGATAAGCACAATGCCTCTACGCAGAACCTTAACCCTCAGACTAAGGTCGGCCAGAGGGCAGAAAACCAGCAGGACCGCATTGGCCAGGGCATTAAGAACGGACAGTTGACCGACCGCCAGACCGCCAACCTGGAGAACAAAGAAGCGGCCATTAATCACGAAGTCGCGGCCGACCGCCAAGCCAATGGCGGCTCTCTGACACAGCAGCAGAAAGCCCAGGTGAAGAACCAGCAGAACCACCTTTCCCATCAGATTTACAAGGACAAGCACAGCGGCAAGAAATAGACGGTGGTACGCCCCCGACTCGTCGGGGGCGTCTTCGTCTCCCGGAGTCCGAAAAAAGTCTTTGAGCTCACGAATCCGTCTTTCTGGGGATGAATTTGCTCCAACAAAGCTCTTTTCCCCGCGAAATCGAGAAACAGAAGGTCGCCGGTTTTTCCGGGACCCGTTGCCCCAGTCAAGCCGTCGCCTTCTGGCTTGAGTGGGGCGGTTCTCAAGCGCAAGCCGAACTCGTGCCCTGGGGGACTAAAACGATTTCACGCCTCCGGGGCACACTCGCTTCCGTAACGTTCTGCTACCACCATCGTCGTTCCCCGACCACCTCCATCCCGAGGCAAGTCTCCGAGGCCGTGCTGGAGCGTGTGCGCCGCAGCTTCGAGCTTTACGTCTATGGTTACATTGTCACGCCCGAGCACGCTCACCTGCTGCTCAGCAAGCCGCGGCAGCGCACTCCCGCCGGCGCGGTGCAGTCATTGAAGCAAGGGATGTGGCGGCGATGGATTGCCGTGGCGGAGTATTTTTGGCAATTTCAATGTCCGCAAATGAGCGTCAATTCGTTCCAAAAGCTGCGATACATTCATCGCAACTCGGTGAAGTGCGGGCGGAGGACTGGGAGTAGAGCAGCTTTCGCCAGTAAGCGACGGGTTGCGCACGGACGGTGGAAGATTGAATGCGAACGGGCCGCGAGAGAGCGGAAAAAAGTGGCCGGCAGACGCTGTCCATCCGCATCGCGGCTCCAGTCAAGCCAAAAGACAGCTAGAGTGGGCCACCCCTTGATACGTGCAATCTATCGAGTTCTAACATCGACGATGCAGATCAATCGTCGTCAGGATCGCTGGGCGGAGTTTTATCTTCCAGGAAATATTTGGCATCCTTGGCCGCCGGGATCGTATGGAATGTCAATGGAGTCTGATTGAAGTCGAAGCAATCCGAAAGATCGAAAGTATTGGTGGTGGCGTCAGCGTAGGCAGGCGAAGCTCCGGGCGCAACATTGCCCACCCCGAAGGTTCCCTCGATGAATTTCAGAATGCTGCCGAAATCGTTTACCTGGTCGGAAATGTAGCCTGGCTTTGCGTACGGCGAGACCACGATCAAGGGCACGCGGAGACCATATTCATAGGAGTTGATGATGGCGGGCGGTGGGACGTGGTCGTACCAGCCTCCCCAATCATCCCAGGTAATGATGATCGCTGTGTTGGACCAGTATGGGCTGTTGCCGATGGCGTTCACCACCGACGCCACCCACGATGGCCCAGTGCCGTCGTTGATTCCGGCATGATCCGATGCTTGTCCCGTGGGGATGACCCAGCTCACGTTGGCAAGCTGGCCGTTCGCAATATCGGTCAAGACTTGTGTGTTTTTCAGGATTACGTTGTTGACCCAATCGGGGCCCGTACAGGAGGTCCCGTTCGGTGGGGGAACGTTTGGTACGCACAAATGCTGAATCGCATTCGGTCCCGTCCAGATGGAACCCGGCGAGGGGGCGTAATAGCGCCAACTGATCTTGGCGGCATCGAAAATGTCAGTCAACGTCGGATGATCAAAGCAAGGATACATCTCTATCGACTCGCTGCCGCCGGGGTCAATCATGTTAACCAGTTCGGTTGCCGGTGCCGTACAGCCAGTGTCGCCTAACACACTTGCGGACCCTGCCGGATTCTCGGCGAGGAACAAATCGCTGTTTTGCTCACCGGGTGGGGTCGGCGCCGAAGTGCCGGAAATGATGAATTGATGGGCCGGGAAACTGGGTCCCTGATTGGTCTGGAACATTCGGTCGCCGAAAGTGTAGGTTTCCGCAAGTTGGAAATAAGGCGCTACATCGCTGGCTTGGACATACCGGTATTCGGGGTTGGGTGGAGGACAAGACGTAGCGCCCGGATTACATGTCACCGAATCTAGATCGGCCCCGTCCATCTTGCCGTTGTCGTACGCCAACAGGAATGACTTGTGAGCATGGCCCATGTCGTAGTTTGTGCTCAAAGTGGTAGGGGTCAGCGTAATCTTGTTGCCCTGGGAATCAATCCCATAATTCTGGATGTCCGCGCCGCGAGCAATCAGAACGGGATCCTGGAACAGGTTGTCGGGCGTGCGGTTTTCCTGGAAGATGATGACCACGTGCTGGATCACGGATTGCACAACCAGACTCAGTGGGGCACTGTTGTCGGTTGAACCAGAACTTCCCTGAACCCCGACGGGATAGCTGCCGGGTGTAGTCGTCCCCGAAGTGCTGATCGTGAGCCGCGAGGTTCCAGAGCCAGCCACGGACGCGGGAACAAATGCGCAACTAGCTCCGCTGGGCAAGCCTGAGCACGCTAACGCCACAGTGCCGCTGAATCCGGCCATAGCCGTGACGGTTACGGTAGAGGTTGCTGGCTTGCCCGGGTTGACGGTCGCCGGCGAGAGCGCGGCGGCAGAAATCTGGAAGCTCGGACCGGCCGGTGAAGATCCGCCTCCGCAGGCATTCAGTCCCGCCAACAACAAGCCCATGGTGCAAAGCAACAGCCCGCAGGGCAATATCGTTCCCGGTTGCCCTGACATTTTTCGCATAGCTGTGTTCCTCATGATTTGGCCTGGATGCTGCTATAAACCCTGGTTCCCGCAATTCCACTCGGAGGAGTACTTAGGACGCATATTCGGTGGCTTTGAGTTGTATCGGACTGCCCACGTCGCGTGCTGGGTGCTCAATCAAGTTCAGATATCTATTTTATAATCAGTAACGTATGTCGCGAGTGCACCGTTTCCCGACCGGTGGCTCACTCAAGCCGTCTTTTGGCCCAGCATTAGACAATACTCCAATCGAGATGCGTTGCTGTCACGCCGTGAAGGGAACGATAGGACTTGGCTCTGTCAATCGCTGTCAGGAGCCGAGGCAACAAAGCCCGTCATGCAGCTGCTCGGATTAAGAAAGCAGGTTGTCGGGTACTTGGCGCCAGTGATCGGCACAAAGGTGCGCGGGGTTTGACTCCAGTTGAAGAAGTCATAAAGCGAGTAGTTGTTGGGGGCCGCAGACGTGTCCCGAACGAAAGAGTCGGCATAGGGCCACTGCGAAGGCCCAATCGTACCCAGGGAATTTCCATTAGTCCCAAAGGCGTATTCGATAAAGTTCAGTATGCTGCCAAAGTCGTGGCAGTAGAAGTTGGGGCAAGTGGGATTCGAAGACGGTCCGGAAATATAGGCTTGCTTGGCGTACGGCGATATCACGATTAGAGGCACGCGGAATCCGTAGACGTACTGTTGACCGTTGTTGCCGGAAGCGCCGACATAACCAGGATTTCCACCGCCGATGGTCGCGATGGGGTTGACGTCGTCGTAGAAGCCTCCCCAATCGTCCCAGACAAGCAGGATGACCGTATTGGCCCAATAATTACATTGCACCGGGAGTTTGTTGCCGGCGTTGTCGTACCCGCCAATGGCATTCACGATTGCCGCTACCCATGAGGGTCCGCCATCCTTACTAACGCCGCCGGGATGGTCCGACCAACTGCCATCGGGAATCACCCAATTCACCTGCTGGAGTTGGCAGGACTGGGTGCTGCTTCCGTTCACGCCGAGATCGGTCAAGACCTGCGCTGGAGTTGTTTGCACCTCACCGTTAGTGAACGCGGGTCCTTCGCAATGGGCTGTCGGTCCGAAACCACTGGATTGGCATATGTGCTCAATTGAGTTTGGCGCGGTCCATCGTGAATCCTCTTCCCAGCCGTAATAGCGCCAGGTGATGCTGGCGGGCTCCAGCACTTCCGGCAGGGTGCGATGTTCATAACACGGAAACCCTGCATTGGCTCCTGGAGGATTCGGTGGAGTGTATCCATTATTAACCATTTGTCCCGTTGGAGACACCTCCTG
The DNA here is from genome assembly GCA_963722725.1 of uncultured Acidobacteriota bacterium. Lineage (GTDB taxonomy): Bacteria > Acidobacteriota > Terriglobia > Terriglobales > Acidobacteriaceae > JABDBE01. The sequence goes on along the minus strand of CAVROB010000013.1, from coordinate 1,465,003 downwards.
CACAAAACTCCCTAAATAGGAAATGCACCCGTACGTGTTGTACGAGGGAGAATTCGAAAAGACATGTTCGTCCGCAAAATAGTCGTAATAGGCTGTCGGGTAGGCGATTGGGGCCGCGGTTCCGGAGAAAAGAAATTGATGCGCGGCATAGCTCGGCCCCTGATTGGTTTGGAACATGTAATTGGCGAACCCGTACTGCTCGGCGAGTTGAAAGTATGGATCCAGGATGCCATGAACCCCATCGAACGTCGTATTCGGAACATAGGTGTACTGCGGGCAATATTGATAGTTGGTATCAGAACACCGGGGAAGAACGCACCCTGGCATCGGGTCAGGAGGTATATCGCAAGCTCCGTCCATTTTGCCCCCGTCGTACATGGGAATCCACGCGGTATGAATGTGAGCCGGATCGGTACAAACGTCGATTGGTAGAGGTGTGAGCGGAATTGTGGTTCCGTGACAACTGCCACTGCTAACCAGGTGCGCGCCGTTTTTGACCAGGTTCTGATCCGCCCCGAACAAATTGGTCGGGGTACGATTCTCCTGGATGATCATAACCACGTGCTGAATGGGAGTGTTCTGTTTTGGTGGCGGCGGAGGTGGGTTCGACGATGACGGGGAAGCCCCCCCACCGCAACCGCCCATCAGGGCCAGCATGCCAATGCTGCAAAGGAGCAGCCCGCTGAGCAATATTATTCCGGGTCGACCTAAGATTTTTCGCACAACGGTATCCTCGATCGCTTTCTACAAACCCTGTTTACCCAAATTCCACTCGCAAGAGAAAAATTTGAGACGCATTTTTCGGTGGGTGGGGTTGGATCAACTTCGCTCCGGCGCCAATTGTCGGTTTGCATCTGCTTCGTTGAGATCAACGGCGGCCCGGAGAACACTTCTTGTAGATCATGGCGCGGAACAACCGGCGTATTTTCCAGCACCGCCGCAGGGGAGGTCCATCGTCATCGCTGTGGGCTGTGTTATAGTTGCCGCTGGCCGTGAGCGGTTCTCTCAATCTCCAGGCTCCGCCCGGTTCTTGATTGCCGAAATCCTTCGTAATAAGGTTATTGGCAATCCGTTCCACGCAGTGTCCTACTCATGAGTGCCAATGCTCGAATCCAACCCGTTTCCATCCCGAGATCGCCGAAGACGCTGAAATTGCGTGAGGCTCGCTTTGAGGATTATCCCCTCCTGGCTGCGTTGGCGTCCAAGTACCATCTGTACTTCGAGAGCTATCCGGAATGGACGCATCTCTGGACCGAAAATCCCGCCTACCGTGAAATCAAAGGCAAGGTTCCGATGGGATGGGTGCTGGCGGAGGGTGAGGGAGGGATCTCTGGTTATCTCGGCAATATTCCGCTGAATTATGAGCTCGAAGGTAAGAGGCTGCTCGCGGTCGCGACCCGAGCGTGGGTGGTGGATACGGCTTGTCGACCCTACTCGCCGCTGCTTTTGGGAACGTTTTTCCAACAGCCCAACGTGGATCTTTTCCTGAACACGACCGTAAGCGCCGAGGCCGCAGCTGCCTACAGTATTTTTCACGGGGTTCGCGTGCCCGTAGGCGCATGGGATCGGGCTCTGTACTGGATCACCCATTGCCAAGGCTTCACCGAGAGTTTTTTGCGCAGAAAGGGCGTGGCGCTGGCCAAGCCGCTGAGCTATCCACTTTCGTTGGGGTTATTTCTTCGCGATCAGGCCAAGAGAAGTCGCTTCCAGGGAAACAGGAGCGCAGTCACGGTGGTTTCGTGCGCCTCCTTCGATGATCGCTTCGAGGCTTTTTGGGCGGATCTGAGGAAGAAGAAATCCAATCTGCTGCTCGGAGTTCGAACCCGCGACGCGCTGGAGTGGCACTTCAAGTTTGCTCTGCAGCAAAATGCGGCGTGGATCTACATCGTGGAAGGCAGTTCCGGGTTGGCAGCGTACTCAGTATTTTTGCGTCAGGATAGTTTGGAAACCGGGCTCAGGCGCGTACGCCTGGCCGATTTTCAATGTCTGGAGCAGGAAAGCGAGCCAGACCTGCTTACGGCCATGCTGCAGGCGGCCCAGGATCGTTGCCGGCAGGAGTCCATCCACATGCTCGAACTGATTGGCGTTCCCCCGCCGCTGGGCAAAAAACTGGAAATTCTTTCTCCCCGCCGGCGTCAGTTGCCCACCTGGACGTCCTATTACAAACCCAACAGAACTTCGCTGGCCGAGACTCTCAAAAACGCAGCCGTCTGGGAGACCTCGCTGTTCGATGGGGATTCCAGCTTGTGCTCGCTCACGGTCAGCTAATTTCAAGATTTCAAGTAGGACGAAATCAGGGGCCCGGGCCACCTCCACGTGCGTCAGAGGCTGCTGAGGCGTTGTGCCGGGTCAGTTCCGACTTTTTCCAGCAACAGGCGGAGATCTTCCAGGCTCTGAGTGACTGCGGCGGTGGTAAAGAGGTCAGGGTTGTACTGGGCGCGGCCAATCATTCCGCCCGCGCGATCGTTCAGCTCGAGGTACAGATCCCATCGGGCTCCGCCACTTTCGACATCCATATACGTCATGCTCCATCCGGGCGGCAGTTGAGGAACGTCGGGCGCGACCGATAGCGCTACGGTAAAGAGAAGACTGCGGCTGGGATCGGGCCTGACCTGAAGTCTCTCCGCAATCACCTCGAGCGGCACGTCGTCGTTCGAGATAGCACCCAGGGTAACGTCGCGCATCTGGCCGACCAATGAAGAAAAGGAAGGATCGCCGGATAGATTCGCCCGCAATGCTACGGGATTGAGAAAGTATCCCAGCAATCGCTGGAACTCAATCTGTTTGCGGCCCGATGGCGCCAAGGTGCCTATGATGATGTCGTCCTGCCGCGTGTAGCGGTGCAGCAACGCTACCAGTCCGGCGAGCAAAATCATGAAGAGGGTTGCACCTTCTCGCCGGCCCAGATCTCTGAGAGACTCCGTCAGCTCTGGCGTCAGCTTGAAGGGATGCAGCGCGCCACGAAAAGTTTGCTGAGGCGGCCGCGCACCGTTATTCGGCCACCGCAAAATCGGCAACTCGCCAGCCAGTTGCGCTTGCCAGTAGGCCAACTGTTTCTCCATTGCCTCGCCGGTGATGCTGCGACGTTGCCAATCGGCGAAGTCTGCGTACTGACTCTCCAGCGGGGGCAAAGGTGAAGGCTTGCCGGCCGCAAAACTTTCATAGAGAGCCGTCAGCTCGGAGGGGAAAATATCGAAAACCGTGATTCCATCAACAATGCTCTGGTGAGCCGTCAAATACAAGCGGTGCTCGGAATCATGCAATGAGACGAGGCGGGCGCGGAATAGCGGGGCATGGTTCAAGTCGAAAGGCTCACTCGCGTCCTGCGTCGCCAGTTCCAGCGCTTTCTTTTCCCGGTCGGCTTCGGGAAGAGTTCTGAGATCAGTTACGGGCAATTTGAGACTAGCAGGCGCAGGGTGAATAACCTGGACGGGCTGCCCCGCTACTACTTGAAAAGTTGTCCTCCAAATTTCGTGGCGCCTGACGATTTCTGTCAAGCTTGCTTCGAGCGCGGCAGAGTCGCACGGGCCGTGGCGATGAATGGTGATGGATTCGTTGTGCAGGCGCGCCAGCCTGCCCGCGGTCTGATCAAGACGCCAAACCTGCTCTTGCGCAAACGCTAAGGGCGCTGGAATTTCTAGCGTACGGTGTTTCACTACAGGCACCGCAGGAGCGGCGGATGCAAGGCCGCCACGCCTCTGTATTTCGAGCAGTTTCTGCTTGGCCTCGGAGAGGCGCGCATCTTTCAAATCCAAGATTCCGATCCTGCCTTCAATTCGTGGCCCGAGATGGCTGAAACTTTACCGGCAAAGCGGTGAGGCCCCGGAGCCCTAAATTGTTGCGCCAGACCAGGGGGCCCGGTTGCAACTCCAGAGCAGGCAAGCGCCGAACCAGGGCCTCAAATGCTTCCTGCCCTTCCACGCGCGCCAACGCCGCACCGAAGCAGAAATGAGCAGCGTATCCGAAGGCGAGGTGGCGGTTATCGGCACGGGCAACATCAAAACGATCGGGATCAGGGAAGCGATTGGGGTCGCGGTTCGCCGCCGCCATGACGGCCATGACTGCTTGTCCTTTTCGGATTACTTTGCCTTCCCACTCCACGTCTTTCGGAGCCAGACGTCCGGTGTGTTGGCTGGGACTTTCGTAGCGCAGCATTTCTTCTACGGCCGTGGGAATTAAAGAAGCATCCTCGGTCAATTTTTGCATTTCACCGGGGTTGCGCAAAAGGGTGAGCACACCGTTGCCGATCAGATTGGTGGTCGTCTCCAGGCCGCCGACCATGGTCACGATACTGTTGGCCACAACTTCTTCCTCGGTCAACCGGTCGCCATCGATTTCCGCAGTCATGAGGGAGTGGACCAATCCGTCGCGCGGAATGTTTTTCAGCTCTCGAATGCGATCGTGAAAATAGGCTGTCATGTCTTGCACCGTGCGCAGCATGCGCGCAGCGTGTTCGGGGTTGTGCTGAAAATTCCCCAGCATCTCAGCAAAGTTCGTGGACCAGGCTTTGAGCTGATGGCGGTCTTCGAGCGGGACGCCCAGCATCTCCGCAGTAACAATCGCGGGCAGAGGGTCTCCCAGGTCGGCAATGATATCCATCTGGCCTTTGGCCTGCACCGTGTCCAGGAGCCGGTTTACGATCTCGCGAATGTGCGTTCGCAATACCGCGACGCGAGCCGGACTGAAGGCCTGTGATGCCAAGCTCCGCAAGCGCGTATGCCCGGGCGGGTCCATGAAGAGCATTTGCTTGACCATCAACTGGGCGATAGGACTGATCTGCGCCAGGCCCATGGCCTCGAGTTTTTCCGGAGTGTGGGTGCGCTCGGCGGAAAAGTTGTGCAGCACCTCCAGTACGTCCGCGTAGCGAGTTACGACCCAGGTGTGTAGGAAAGCGTCCCAGTGCACCGGGTCCTCAACGCGAAGACGATGAAACAACGGATAGGGGTTGGCCAGGACTTCCGGGTCGAGAAGATGATAGAGACTGAGCGCGCTGGCGCCGGTGCTTCTGGAAACAGCGCCGTCAGAGGATAAGCTCATAGATTGGCTTGCTGGGTGTTCAAGGCGAGCAGGCGCTGAGCTTCATCTTCGCTCATGGCGTCGAGTTTGGCCACCATCAGGCGTTCTACTTCGGCTGCCAGGTCCGCCACCGTGGGGTGATCGAACAGGGTTAGGAGAGGAAGCTCTACCTGGAAAGCATCGCGCAGGCGGGCGATTACTTGGGTTCCGAACAAGGAGTTGCCGCCCAGATAGAAGAAGTTGTCGTTCAGACCGACCTGCGGCAATCCTAAAAGGGAGGCGATAATGCCGGCCACGCGCTGCTCCGTGAGCGTACGCGGACTGAGGAAAGTTTCTTCCCGCAGGATGTTTTCATCGCTGGGCTCGGGTAACGCCGAACGGTTCACTTTTCCGCTGGCTGCGACCGGAAGGGCCTTCAGACTGACAAAGGTTGCCGGCAGCATATAGTCGGGCAATTGCTTGCCCAGGAAATCTCGCAGCTCGCTGAGCGGCGGCAAAGCCGCCCGCGGGACCAGGTAGGCCACCAGCCGTTTCTCGCCCGTGCCGTTTTCGCTGCTCACCACCACGCTCTCGCGCACCGCCGGATGCTGATTGAGCACGCTGATCACTTCATTCAGTTCGATGCGATAGCCCCGAATCTTGACCTGATCGTCCCCCCGGCCATGAAAGGCAATCTGCCCATCGGGAAGCGAGCACCCCAGATCGCCGGTGCGATACAACCGGGCAGCGGCATCGGTGCTGAAGGGATCCGGGACAAAACGTTCCGCAGTCAAGGGCGGATCGTTCAGATAGCCCCTGGCCAGGCCCGCGCCCCCCACGTAAATCTCGCCAATCGTTCCCGCGGGCACGGGTTTCCTCTGTTTATCGAGAATGTGGATCTGGATGTGGTCGATGGCCCGGCCAATGGCGGGCAGCCGCTCTGCCGACTTTTGCGGCAACACGGGCGCCGAGGTCGCGACTACTGTACATTCCGTCGGCCCGTAATTGTTGACCAGGGTAAAGGGCAGGTTCGCGGGCGGATATTGGTGCAGCGTATCGGCGCCGGTCAGCAGAACGCGCAGCGCGGTTGGTTCTGGCCACGCCAGCTGCAACATCTGCTCGGCCAACGGAGTGGGCACAAAACTGATGCTGATCTTTTCCCGCACCAGCCAATCGCGCAGGAGTTCGGGTTGGGTGCGGACGGCTTCGTCGACCAGATGCACACTGGCCCCGGCCACCAGGTGTGGCCACAGTTCCCACACCGCGGCGTCGAAGCCAATCGAGGCCAGCTGCGTGGCGCGATCTTGGGGGGTCACGGCGAAGGCGCGGTTATGCCACTCGCACAAATTCAACAAGCTGTCATGGCCAACGGCCACGGCTTTTGGGGTTCCGGTCGAGCCCGAAGTGTAAATCACATACGCCAGTTGCTCGAGAGTGACACAAGCCGGGAGTGGCTCCGAAGAGCAGCGGCCTATCTCGGCGGCGCAGTGATCCAACGCAACCAGCTTTCTGTCGTTTCCCGACAGCGATCCCATTACGCTGGAATGGGTCACAACCACGGCAACCTGGGCGGAGGCCAACATCATTTGCAAGCGCGCACTCGGGGTCTTGGTTTCAAGCGGCAGATACGCACCCCCGGCTTTGAAAATCGCCAGGGCGGAGAGGGGAAAGTCGGTGGAGGCGGGCAGGCACAAACCCACCACGCTGCCTGGTTTGACGCCCACACCGCGCAGGTAATGCGCCAGTTGGTTGGAGCGCTGCTCCAAGTGCTGATAGCTAAGACGTTGGGAACCGGCGGCCACAGCCAACGCGTCGGGGGCGATGGCAGCCTGGCGCTGCACTAAATCCGGCACGCAAAGAGTAGATGAGGGTCGAGACTTCTGTGCGGCTGAAACCTGCTGATCTGCTGTCTTCATACTAATTAACCGTTTAAGGCCTAGTAATTCGGAGGTACTAGAGTATTGCCTGGAGGCATAGGGCTGCGGCGCATAGCTTTCCAGCTGCTGCGACATTATAAACCAGTTCACGATGAAGCAATCTGAAAAAATTTATGTGCAGCGCTTTGCATATCGAGGAAACAGAATTCCTCGTCATCCCCTGTAATCAGTGATTACATAACTGAATCGCCATCTTAGAATCTTGCTCGGAAGCGGGGATCCGGTTGTTTTCAAAAGGTCGACAATCCGTAGCCGGAAATAGCTTGACAAAAAGGCCGATCCCGCTAGAATCGCATCAGATGTTCCGGCCGCTGTGACGGTCGGGTGGCGTTTTCCTCCGTATGTAACCTCAGTCTTCCCCCAGAATTTGCATTTCTACAAGGGTATGATTTTGCAAGTCCGAAGTGAATTTCCAGGAGGGTGTCCATGCCTCGCAGCAATGGGGATTGTCAACCGATGTCCCGGTTAACAAGCCCGTGGGGCAATAGAAGATGGGGTCTGCAATCCACGTCGGGCACTAGCGAGCGAGCTGAGGATAGATAGTGCATACCACTTTGGAAAAAGAAAAAGAAAAGGGAGCCTGCATCATGGAAGGATTGTTCACGAGAGTGCAGACCGCATTTAAGTCTGCCTTCGACGTTGAGCCAGGAACCATCACGCTGGAGACGTCTCGGGCTGTTTTGCGTTCTTCAGTCTGCCTACTCGCAGTTCTCGTCAGCGTGCAGGTAATGGCGCAGTCCCACAGAGCATCCATCGCCGGGCACAGAGCCGGAGCATCCAAGGCGACTTTTGGCTCGTCCAACGTCACGCCATCGTCGGGGCTGAACTTTGCCACCGCCGTACCTTACCTCTCGGGCGGAGATGGCGCCAATTCGGTTGCCATCGCGCAGCTTCGGGGAGCTGGCCAGCCGTTTGACCTGGTGGTGACGAACTGGTGCGCGTACAGCAGCTGCACGGCCTCCGGGACAGATGTAGGAGTGCTGTTGGGCAAAGGTGACGGAACCTTCCAGGCGGCGACGACCTACGCTTCAGGCGGGATTTATGCCGACGCGGTCGCAATCGCGGACATGAACGGTGATGGCATCCCTGATCTGGTGGTCGTGGACTGCGGCACTAACACCCAAACTAACTGCGTGGGCGGCAGTGTGGGAGTGCTGCTGGGCAACGGCGACGGAACCTTCCAGACCGCGGTGGTCACCAGTCTGACAACGTCGGGTGCCACATCAGTTGCGGTGGCGGACGTAAACGGGGACGGCAAGCTCGACGTGATCATAGGGACCGGTTCGAACACCGCAGGCTTAGTAGGCGTGCTGTTGGGCAATGGCGACGGAACCTTCCAGACGGAGGCTACTTATGGTTCGGGTGGGCTTAGTCCCCTTGCCATCGCGGTAGCGAATTTGGGAAATGGTCAGTTTGACGTGGTGGTCGCGAATCAGTGGACTGACAACACCGACACCAGTAGCAATGTGAGCGTGCTGACAGGCAACGGCAACGGAACCTTCAATACGGCGATGCCCTACCCCACGGGCGGATTTTTCCCCGATTCGATCGCAATAGCGGACGTGAATGCGGACGGCAAAGTCGACCTGGTGGTGGCGAACAGCAGTGTCGGCAGCGGCGGCGGCCTAGGCAATGTAGGTGTGCTGTTGGGCAATGGCGACGGGACCTTCGGAACCGCCCTTGCTTACCCGTCGGGCTCATATGGCGCTGCCTCCGTGGCAGTAGCCGACGTGAACGGGGATGGCAAGCCGGACGTCGTGGTGGTGAACTGCTCGAGCACCAGCAGCGACTGCAGCGGCGGGGGTGGCACGGTCGGCGTGCTGCTGGGCAACGGCGACGGAACCTTCCAGACACCCGTCACTTTTGGAGCGGGAGGGAACACTCCCTTCTGGGTGGCTGTGGATGACTTAAACGGGGACGGCAAGCCCGACATCGTAGCGGCGAACTGCGTCAGCGGCAACTGTGCCGCTGGGCCCGGGCAGCTGGGCGTGCTGCTTAATACCAGCTTGACGCCGACAGCGACGGCGCTTACCTCTTCGCCAAACCCGTCCAAGTTCGGGCAAACCGTGACTTTGACCGCAACGGTGACCGACCTGCCAGGGTTTGACAAAGGTACACCCACCGGCACGGTGAGTTTCTTCGATGGAACAACCAAGATCGGAACTTCCAGCCTCAACAGCAGCGGGGTAGCGACTCTACCCGTCACCACGCTGGCGGTGGGCACCGACAGTATCACGGCGACTTACAGCGGAGACACAAATTTCGCCACCAGCACATCACCTGCGGTGCAGCAAGTCGTGCAGAGTGCGCAGGGGGCTACAAGCACCGCTTTAACCCTGTCAGCGGGCACGGTGGCGGCTGGCAGCAGCGTTACTCTCACCGCCAAAGTGAGTGCGGGAACAACGACTCCGCCCGACGGCGAAACCGTGACATTTGAGGACGTGACCAAAACCCCACCCACTGCGCTGGGTACGGGTAAATTGTCAAAAGGAACGGCGACTTTCACCAGCACTGCCATTCCCGCAGGCACGTACTCGGTGGTAGCCAGCTATCCCGGCGATGCCAATTTCCAGCCTTCGACCTCGACGCCCGCGCAGGCGCTCGACGTGCAGAGCTTCACGCTCTCAGCTAGTCCTACCACGGTGACCGTATCGGCGCCGGGGCAGAGCGGTTCGACGACTGTAACGATTGCGACTCTTGGCAACCTTGCGGCCTCGAGCGTAACCGGTTTCGCGTGTTCCGGACTGCCGTCGGGAAGCACTTGCACATTTGGCACGGTCAGCAGCAAGGACACAGTAAGCTTGAGCATCGCCACTACCGGTCCGACCGCCAAGCGCTCACCCGTGTTCGGACACCATCAGGGGCTGTTCTATGCGATGTTGCTGCCCGGGTTTCTGGGCATGGTTTCCATGGCGGGCCGTAAACGGACATTACGCGGCCTGCGGTTGCTGGCGCTGATTGTGGTCCTGGGCCTTTCGGCCATGTGGATTGCTTGCGGCGGCGGTAGTAGTAGCGGCGCTCCCGCGAACACCGGGACGCCGGCAGGAACCACCTCTGTTACCGTAAGCGCAGCCAGCGGAACGCTGCTAGGGTCAACTAAGATCACGCTGACCGTGCAGTAGTGCCAGTGGCGTTGGTTGTTTGAGATCATAAGACGAGGGCTCGCTCACGGCGAAGGCCGTGGGCGAACTGGCTACGGCGATGGCATTTTTCAAGTCCGGCCGCACGAACCATATGGTATAGAATAAGCAGACGTGGGCGACGGGCCTGAGCCCCCAAGTCGATCGATGCCTTATGATCGTCCCGTCCGCCGACAGCAGCTTCGCCGCTTCCTAATGATCTCAAGAATAAATTAGTAAACGTAGGACAAAGAATTAACGAGGGAACCTGCATCATGGAAGAATTGTTAACGAAAGTGCAGACCGCCTTCAAGTCCGCCTTCGACGTTGAGCCGGGAACCATCACGCTGGACACGTCACCGGATGACGTCCCAGCCTGGGATTCCATGGGGCACGTGAATCTGGCAAGTAGCCTCGAGCGCACTTTTGGATTGACCTTTGACGTGGATGACTTGATGGCGATGGAGAACGTGAGGGAGATCTGCAGAGTGGTGCAATCCAAACTCGGTAAGGTCGAAGGTGCGCATCTCCAGTGATTGGAATTTCGCAGGCCGGTTGGTCGCGCGGTTGGGAAAAAGATCTGACCTGATTGACGCGGCGACCGGAGAAAGCTTTCCCGCTAAAGATGTTCCCGGCCTCATTGTCGGCATCGCAGCCAAGTTTCTGTCAATTGGGCTGAAACCGGGCGACCGGGTGCTGATCAGTTGTGATGTAAGTCCAGCGAGCTCCCTGGCGTACTTAGGTGCCGTGTATGCGGGATGCGTGCCCGTACTGGTGGATGAGCGCACGCTCGTCGCTTCTGGAGACCTGGCATTCACGAAGGCGCAGGCGAGGGCGGCGTGGACCGGCCGCAGAGTTTGCTGGGACTGGGCAAGAAAGAATGGTTTTCCCCTCATCGAGGGTACATTCGAGCCTCTTCCTGTTCATGCGCTCCGGCCGTCACCCTGTGGGGAAAACGATCTGGCGGTCTTGATGCCCACCTCGGGCTCCAGCGGCATACCGCGACTGGTCATGGTGAGCCATGGTAATCTGATCGCCAACACCGAGGCCATCATCCGCAGCCAGCATCTCGGGACCGATGAAAAGGCCATACTGATCATGCCGGTGAGCTACTGCTTCGGCGCTAGCATTATGCACACCCACTTGTATCAGGGAGGTGGGGTCGTTTTTGACTCGAGGTTCATGTTCCCTGACAAGGTACTGCAAGCCATTAACCAGTACGGCTGTACCACGTTCGCGGGCGTGCCAACTGTTTACAACATTCTACTCCGGCGCTCACACGTAAGTTCCATCACGATGCCTGGCCTGCGGCGCCTGCTGCAGGCGGGAGGGCCGCTTGCTCCCGAAAGTATCCAGGAACTGCGCAAGATCATGCCAACCGCGGATTTCTTTGTAATGTATGGCCAAACCGAGGCCACGTCGCGCATTTCCTGTCTGCCGCCGGATCGTTTAGCCGAAAAGCTGGGCAGTGCCGGTATCCCCTTGGATAATCTGACGGTCCGCATCGTGGATGATACGGGCCAAGAACTTCCGGATGGAGAGACCGGAGAAATTCAAGTGACTGGTCCGTCGGTCTGTAGTGGATACCTCGAGGACCTGGAAGCGACGCAGCAGAAGTTTGATCATGGCTGGCTCAGCACCGGCGACTTGGGATCTCGTGATGGAGAGGGATACCTGTGGATCAGCGGGCGGGCGAGTGAGTTCGTAAAGATTCGCGGCGTCCGCGTGAGCTTCGCGGAGGTCGAGGCAAAGATGGCGGCCATCCCCGGAGTTTACGAATGCGCGGCTGCAGGAGTGCAGCATCCGGAAGCTGGGGAGGCGCTCGCTCTTTTTATCGTTGGGGAGAATGGAGCGGACGCGCTGGTCGAACGGGTCCGGCGCGCGCTTCCTCCACAGTGGACATGTAATTCGGTGAAGGTCGTGACTGAGTTACCCAGGACAGCCAACGGCAAGCTAGCCCGGTCGCAGCTGCAGAGTTTGGCATGAGCACACCTGCGGAAATCGAGCAGGCCATTGACAGCCTGTTGTTGCAGCCACCTTACGGTGCCAATTTGCAACAACGGCATAATGCATTGCTCGCACTGCTGACGAAAGAATTAGCGTATGCGTGTGACCGGAATCCACAATTTCGAAACTACGTGGAGCACTGGCCCGTCGATTTTTGCAGGGCGGAAAGAATTGCTGATCTGCCATACCTTCCAGTGGGAGTGTTCAAGGCGGATCCACCGCTCGCCTTGGTTGGCACTGACGATGTCAAGCGTACGTTGACCTCGAGTGCGACAACCGGCCAGGTGCCCAGCCGCGTCGTTCTGGATGCCGCGACTGCCAGACGGATGGCAAAAGGAGTCGTCACCATCGTCCGGGATTTTGTCGGACCAGCACGGAGGCCGTACTTAGTCATCGATACACCAGAAAATTTGACTGCGCATTCTGAGCTAGGAGCGCGGGGCGCAGCCATTCAGGCTCTGAGCGCTTTTGCGAACGAAACCGTGTGTTGCTTGCGATCGAGCAAAGACGGAGATTCGACTCTGGATCTAGAGAAACTTCTGACCTGTGCCGCCAAGTGGAAACACTCCGAAGTGCTGGTCTATGGCTTTACTCATGTAATCTGGACCCAGCTTGTAGAGCCTCTGCGGCGTCAGGACCTCACCCTCGAAATTCCCCACGTCCGCGTGCTGCACAGCGGCGGATGGAAGCGACTCGAGCAGCAAGCGGTCACCCGGGACGTATTCACTCGCGGAGTCGCCTCGATATTTGGCTGTTCGCCAGATCGCATAATCGATTATTACGGCATGGTCGAGAATGTCGGTGTCATCTATCCGGATTGTGATCATGGAAACAAGCACGTCCCGGTTTTCGCGGAGGTCATCGTGAGGAATCCGTTGACACTCGCCCCGGTCGAGGTCGGACAGCGGGGTCTGATTCAGGTTTGCAGTGTATTGCCGACAAGTTTCCCTGGCTTCCTGCTCCTGACCGAGGACATGGCGGAAATCATTGATTACGAACAATGCCCCTGCGGCAGACGCGGCACGAGTTTTCGCTTTGCAGGAAGAGCGCCCAAGGTGGAACTCCGTGGCTGTGGCAATCTCGAAAATACCCGTTACCGGCAAGCACAAGGCGGCGTCGCGTGAGCGACCTGATCCACGCAGTGGAATCTTCGCAAGAGATCGCTAGCGCCGCGCGGCAACTGCGGGAGATTGCCCGGCAAAAGCAGATGGCACCTCATGCGGTCCTCGAGGTTTTCGACCGCTGGGCTGCCGCACTGGGTGACCGCGAGTTGCACGACGTACCCGGAGTAACGTTTCTCCGCCTTTGGCTTCGCCGGGGGAATTTGGAGCCGGTTCTGCTCCGCGAGCTTGGTCCGAGTCCGGTGAACGGAGCATGGCGAGAGGACGGACGCGCAAGGCTGCGCGCATTTCCGTTAGGAGTGGTCGGGCATTGGCCAGCCGGAAATGTCGAGATCCAGCCGGTCTTGTCTTTGACGTGTGCCTTGCTCGGGGGCAACAGCTGCCTGGTGCGTGTTCCCAGTCGCTTGGTTCCGATAACTCGGCAAGTCATGGAGAAGTTGCAAGAGGTCGATCGAACTGGGTCGTTGATTGAGAGAATTTTCATGACGAGTTTTGATCATTCCCGTATGGATTTGCAAGCGGCGATGGCGCAAGCGGTCGACGGCGCAATGATCTGGGGCGGCGCGGAAGCGGTCTCGCAGGTGCGTGGGTTGCCATTTCCTCACTGGGCGCGTGTGGTAGTCTTTGGTCCACGTCTCTCGGCCGCAGCCATGGATGCCGAGACCTGGGGGAACAAGACCGACCGCGCTTCGTGGTGTCGACGCATTGCGCGCGATGTCTGGCAGTTTGATCAACAAGCCTGCTCATCGCCGCAAACACTCTTCCTCGAGCGTGGCGCTGGATGTGACCCGGCTGAATTCGTGGAAGACCTCAAACAGGCTTTTCAAGAAGAAAACCGGCAACACCCACGCCAGCAAATCGAACCAGCATTAGCCTCCGCGATCTGTCTGGCGCGTGCATCGTGGCTTCTTAAGGACGACGGCAACAGCGCATTATTTCCAGCGTCCCCGGACTGGACCATTCTTCTGGGGACGGGCGGGGAAATGCCCAATCCGACGCAGGGTCGAACGCTGAGCGTGCTGGTAGTCGATGATCTCCTCGAAGTAGTCTCGAAGTTCGATGGAACACTGCAGACTCTCGGATTGGGTATAAAGAATGCAAGGAAAGAAGAGTTGCTGGCCCTGACGGCGGGGCGGTGCGGCGTGGACCGGATCGTAAAGCTGGGCAGAATGCACGTTTTCGGTTCTCCCTGGGACGGAACGGAATTGATTCGTCCGATGGTGCGTCTGGTGCGTCATGTGCCCTCTGAAGATTGAGGAAACGAGGTAATCGTGGTGGAACATGCAGAGTTGTTTCTGGAGGCCATGGATCGCAAGGCGAAGATGTTTGCGCGCTCGGCGCGCGCAACCTTCAATGCGAACCGCGAACTGTGCACCTGGTTGATGAACCCGCTCGCGCGTTGGGCTGAGTCAGCCTATGGCACTTCCGTATTCGACGCGGCAGCGCGTGGCTACGCCGAGTACTGCTTCGGTGTTGCTAAGGCACAAAAGATTTATGAGAGTGCCGGAAAGTACACGCCTGAAAGCATGCCGGAAATCATTTCGGGCGTGTATGAGGACGAAGGCTATATGGTGCCCTACATGTGGGCAGCTATTCTCATTTATCCTTTCTGGCCGTCGATGATCAGTCACATCGCCATGTTTCGCGATGAATTCGTGAGGCGGTTGCCACCAAACGCGACTGTCCGTGAGTTGGCGGCTGGCCATGGCGTCCTGAGTCTTCTGGCCGCCGAAGAACGACCAGACCTCCAGATCGAAGGCACGGATATCAGCCCTCCGGCGGTGGCCGTCGCCAATCGTTTGCTGGCGGTCTCTGGGCACGCGGCCCGGGTTCGTTTCGCAGTGAAGGATGCCTTGAACAGCGACGACGGCGCTGGGGACGGAAAATGCCACGGCATTATCTCGGCGATGCTGGCCGAACATTTGTCCGATCCGAAACCGCTTTTCAAAACGATTTCTCACCAAGTGCTGCCCGACGGACTTGTTTTCTTCAGCACTGCCCTCGAGTCGCCGCAACGCGACCACGTTTTTGAATACAACGAGGAAAGCCAGCCGTTGCAAATGGCCGAGCGCGCCGGCCTGCGCGTGTCCCGGCTTGCGTCCGATGCCAGCGCAACGCCGCCAGGATTCCGTTTCAAGCCGCGCGCTACCGCGATGATTCTGAGGTCGCGGTGAAGTCCGCGCGTCCGGATTGGAAAAGGACAGTTCAGCGATGACCACGCCTTTGATGTCGTTTGAGGAAGTGCGAGCGGCGCTCAAACAGCGGTTCCCCATGATCATGGTCGATACCGTTATCTCGCTGGAAGCGGGCAAGAGCATCCGCACCACCAAGAATGTGACGGGAAATGAAATTCATTTTCTGGGTCATTTTCCCGAGCATGCCGTGATGCCGGGAACGCTGATCGTTGAGGCCATCGGCCAATCGGCTTCCATTCTTTTCTCGAAGACGACCGGAACCGGAACGAAGCCGGGTGAATTTCTGGTGCTGGGCTCGATCCATGAAATGAGGTTTCTGGTGCCCGTGGTCCCGGGAAATCGAATGGAAGTCGAGATAAAGGTGCTCAAATTCATCGAAGATCTGGCGCTGGTGGAAGCCGTGGCAACTGTCGATGGCACCATCGTGGCGAAGGGAAAACTAGGTTTCGCAAGACGGGGCCTCGCGGAGCCGCAGCCGTAGTTGCGGCATCGGCGCTTTGAGTGGTCTAATGCACAACTTCTGGTGCAACATTTCCCTCAAAAAAAACTCTCGATTCCGCCTATAATCTAGAAAACAAAGGATCGGAAGTTGCCCCTACCTCGTAGATCTATGGTTCTAAAGGTAGTTACGGGCACAATCTTGGAAACATTGGAGTTAGCGGGATGCCCGATGGCCTGCGGTTCCGTTTCGGAACCGCGCGTTGGGCCCGGAAGCTGCGCCCAAGGTCAGGTTGTCAAAGATCGTAGATTATCTTGTAGATAATCCTTGCGTTCTTATGTTATCGCAGGTGAGGTGATGAGATCAAGAAGAAAGTGGACAGGCTGCGGAGCCGGTTCCAAATTGGGAATCGGGCGGGCGCCGCGAATGTTCATGAGCCCAAGTTATTGTCCAGAGAACGGACGCGAACCTGGGGCACCTTGCGTGTCTCTGTTAGTCCGCCGCCGCGATGTCAGTCAAGCCCTGCCCTCTCGCAAAAAGCGCGAGAAGGGCAGGGCACCCGCGTTTAGTGGATGGTGAAAGCATGGGCCATCCCCCTGAATCCTCACTTCCCAACCCCGATGATGTACACATTGTGCGGGCTGCCCGGGGCGTTATCCGCGATCGTGACATATGCTGTCTGGGGTCCAAGCGCGCTGGGCTCAAACTCGATAGCGATCGAACAACTGTCGCCGGCTGGCAGCGACCCGGTGCAATTATCAGTCTCCGAGAAATTCGCGGTGTTTGTGCCGGTGATTGTCACGCCACTGATCTGCATCGTGGCGCTCCCGCTGTTGGTCAACTGCACAGTATGCGGAGGGCTGGTTGTGTCCACCTTCCGGTTTCCAAAGAAGTAACAAGGCACCGACAGAAAGACATTCGGACTTGACGATGTCCCGAGAAGCCCAAAAACATCCAGCTCGTTCTGCGTGCTCACGTAGACTTTGCCGTTGGCAATCGTGGGTACCTGGAACTTTTCACCACAGCCTCCCTGGTCCCTCGAGGGAACCTGGGCGCTGCTGTAGAGCGTGGTGGAAATATTCGTCGCGTCGTAGGCGTACAGGATCGCCGGCAAATCTCCAGGGACGCTAAACGCGTTCTGCCGCTCGATCGCCCAGACAATGCCGTTGGTACCGCCGTGCGCCGAGATGGAAGGCGTCACTCCAATCGTAAAGATATTCCCACTCTGAGCAACCGGGGAAGTGGAAATCAATCCCTGCGACACGCTATACATCCTTAGGTAATCCCCCCCACTGGCGTTTTCTCCAATTGTGCCGCCCATGTAGAGGTTGGTGGCAGTTTTCCCCTGCCAATACGTGGGATTACTCCAGTAGCCGTGTACTGCGCCGGCCACGGTCTCCACTATTTGATCCTGCTTCGCATCGTACTTGCCCAGGTTTTCCTGATTCAGCAGATAGATCGGGGCTGTACCGCTCTGATCGCATGGGTCCCCGCCCTTGCCCGCTATCACCAGTTCGTTGGGGACCGAGCCGGGTTGCTTTGGCAAAAGTATGGGACCGGCCGAGCCCAGATCCACATCATTGGCGGCCCGGCAAGCTTGATCCATGGGCGCAAAATAGTCCCGTACGCTCAAGTTACCGTGGAATCTTAAGATGCTATCGCCGTAATCTGTGCCGCCGCTACTGGCATCAAACGCACCGTCCCCGATGGCGACGTACATGTTTCCGCGAGTGTCGGCGGCCAAACCACTCCCAGCCTGCCACACGCCGCCTAGCCTGGCGTTGGGCGTGGGGGTGAAGGCCTCGACTTGCTCCAGCGTGGTTGCGTTGTAGGTCATGATCCATCCGTGCTGGGCACCCGCCCATCCTATGTAGATGATGCCGTTTAGCAGCAGCAATCCGGCGCGCTGAATGTCCTGCTTCTTGTCGAATGGAACTATGCCTCCAATGCTGCCCGCGCCGGTTCCGGGCACCGCCGCCTCAATCACCACCGGGCCACCAAACTTTTCCGCCCCGGTAGTAATGTCCAACGCGTGCAGGCGGTGAAAGTATTCGCCATTCTCCAGCGTACGGGCAACCAGGTACATGGTATTCGTAGTGGGATCAATGACCGGGGTTCCTGTGATCCCGTAGATTGGATAAACGCTGCAGGCCATGACTTGCACACCGCCGCTCCAGCAGGAAACGGGGGTAATGCCCTGGGACGGATTAATGAAGCTGTCCTGCCAAAGTGGACTGCTGCTCAGGCCGTCCGCGTCGAAGGCATACACGCTGTCGTTTTGGGTGGCCACGTAAACCACGTTATGCGTGCCCTGTCCCGGGATCGCCACATTCGGGACCCAGAGTGGCTGGGCGTAGATTTGGCCGTCGACCGAGAAGGAGAACAGTTTCCCGAACGTCTTGGAATTTACGTTCTGCGGGGTGAGCACAGTCTCCCTCAAGTTCTGGCCAGTTCGGGCCCTGTCGTTGTGCTCCGTAAACACGCCTTCGAAAGTCTGAGACACTCCGGGCATTGCGCTTGCTAAAAGCAGCAAGACCAACCCCGCGCATGGCGTAAGCCAACCATCGCTTAGCGATTTAAAAACTTTGACCGATGCCCTTGGGAGAGCAGACAAGAAGTTGTTCGAGCGCGACCGACTGGTTAGACAGTCTTCAAGGCAAGGCACACCGAAGGATGGATTCATTGTCGTTCCTATCTGCCCCAAGAGGCCAGCGGGCTGTTGGAATGGCTCGCAAAGATTCTGCGAACCCCGAACACAGAAGCCCCCCAAACTGCAATTGCGGTGCATGTTACCACGAAACCAGCAAGATGAGTCTGTTCAAAATTGCAAATCTTGCTCGGACGGCGCGCCAATATGCAAAGGTTTGCATTTTCGTCCAGGCATCGCTGCACAATCCAGAGACGGGGATAACTTCAGAACCGGATTCACTGCCGACGTACCGTATCACCCCACCAACTTCAACGTTGACCCCTCGTAGGTGCCGTATTACGATAGGCCTCGCTCTCCCAGATGAGCAGCTCCCAACTATCCACTGGACGCAGCACCCTCAGGCGAATGACCCGAATTCCGGGAAACGGATTTGCGTCCTACGAGTATTTTTTTGGAGGTTAGTCATGAAACGCATCCGCTTCTCGGTTTTAATTCTATGTGCGTGCTTCGTGTCGGTGGCATGGGGCAAGCCGCCAGCGTGTACGGCCCACACGCCGTGGGTCGAGTTCCACAGGTACGACGTGCAGCGCTGGAACCAGTGCGAAAATTTGCTGAGCGTCAGCAGTGTCGGGAATCTTGTCTTGAAGTGGAGCTTCACTACCTCGGACTATGTGTTCTCCTCGCCCGCCGTGGTGAGTGCCGTGGTGTATGTCGGCTCGGACGACTACAACGTGTACGCCCTGAACGCCACCACGGGGGCCAAGCTGTGGAGCTTCACCACCGGCGGCGTTGTGCCTTCGTCGCCCGCCGTGGCGAATGGGGTGGTTTATGTCGGCTCGTACGACAAGAACGTGTATGCGCTAAATGCCAGCACCGGGACTACGCTGTGGAACTCCAGCGGCGGCGGGTTCTCCTCGCCCACGGTGGTAAATGGCGTAGTGTATATCGGCTCGATTGACAAGAACGTGTACGCGCTGAATGCCACCACCGGTGCCAAACTGTGGAACTACACTGCGGGTAACATGGTATTCTCCTCGCCCGCCGTGGCGAATGGGGTGGTTTACGTCGGCTCGTATGACAACAACGTCTACGCGCTGAACGCCAGCACCGGCGCCAAGCTGTGGAATTACACCACCGGCGGTTATGTGTTGTCCTCGCCCGCGGTGGCCAATGGGGTAGTCTACGTCGGCTCGTACGACAACAATGTGTACGCGCTGAACGCCAGCACCGGCGCCAAGCTTTGGAGTTACGCCGCCGGCGACGTGGTTGCGTCCTCGCCCGCGGTTGCGAATGGAGTAGTTTACTTCGGCTCGTACGATAAAAAGGTGTATGCGCTGAAAGCCGCCACCGGCGTCAAGCTGTGGAGCCACACCACGGGCGGCGTGGTGTATTCCTCGCCCGCGGTGGCCAACGGGGTGGTTTATGTCGGCTCGTACGACAAAAACGTGTACGCGCTGAACGCCAAGACAGGCGCCAAGCTGTGGAGCTACACCACCGGCGGCGGAGTTTACACCTCGCCCTCAGTGAGCAATGGGCTGGTTTATGTTGGCTCGGACGACGGCAACGTCTACGCTTTCGGCCTGCAGTGAAGGACGGGTCGGTGCAGGCAAGGGCCCGTACGAGACACTGTCACCTGATGTCGTGAGGAACGTTAGAGCAGTAACCGCGGCAAACCCTTGACTGCCACCGCCTTCTGCGGGTTAGCCTAAAGATTGCTCAAGAAAATAATAGCGCCCTGGTAGCAAACCACCTGCGGAGCACGGGATCGCCACTAGTTTCCGGATCCGATACAACAGAGCCCGTTATCCGCAACGTTTTTGGGGGATTCACCCAATCGGGCGGGTTGTTCCACAGGCTTTGGACTGGTACACTTCCGCAGGAGACAGGCCCGCAGCCAGCGTTGGTTTATGACTGATGGTTTATGGCTGATTGTGGTCAGGTCTGATCATGGTGTGGGGTGAAACGATTTGGCCGTACGTCCGTTTGTTGAACACGACATCCCACAAGTGGCGGATCTGTTCTGGACTGTCATGCGTGGCGGCAAGGGCTCCGCTCCGCCTGCAGTTCAATCTTTTTTCCAAGAGCTTTACTTCACGAACCCCTGGATCGACAGCTCGATACCCTCGCTGGTTTACGAAGGCAAGAGCGATAGAATTGTCGGATTCCTGGGCGTGATCGTCCGCAAAATGACGGTATGCGGCCAACCCATTCGGGTTGCCTTCGGCGGCAATTTTGTAGTTGATCCCGAGGTCCGGTCCAACCTCGCAGGCTTGCGCCTGTTGGGAACATACATGGCCGGAGGCCAGGATCTTTCGCAGACGGATTCCGCAAACGACGTATCTCGAAATTTACTGGAGCGATTCGGCTTCCGCACGATCGTGCCCCTCAGCATTCATTGGGCGCGCCCGCTGCGACCGTGTCACTATGCCGTTCATGCCATGTCCGGCTTAACCGGACCCGTACTTTCCGCCAGCTTAAAGTTTGCCGCGAAACCCTTTTGTAGCATCGTGGACGGCATAGCCGCACGACTCCCTTCCAGTCCATTCCGTCAGACCGAGTCCTCTCTGCACGCCGCGGAACTTGATGTCGAAACGCTCCTTCACTGCCTGACCGAATTCCGCGGTGGCTATTCGCTCTGGCCCGAGTATGACCTCCATTCTCTGAAATGGCTTCTGAGTTTCATGGAGCGCATGCCAGCTCGCGGAGATCTCCGGAAGATTGTTTTGCGCGATGACAGCCAGAAAATCCTCGGCTGGTATATCTACTACGTGAAACCGGGCGCGGTGGGTAAAGTGGTGCAAATCGGCGGTGAGCGGCAATTCACCAAGGACATTCTTGATCATCTTTTCTCGGATGCGTTGAATCAGGGAGTCGTTGGCCTTCATGGGGTAGTGCAGAGCCACCTGATGGGCGACTTCTCGGAGAAGAACTGCTTCTTCGCCTGCCGCGGCGGCTGGACAGTCGCACATTCCCGCAAGCCCGAACTCCTCGAACTGCTTAATCGTGGTGATGCTTTCCTCTCCCGTCTTGATGGCGAATGGTGTTTGGGTTTTGGCGGGTGATCTGATGTGAACCGTATCTTCCAGGATGCTATTTCCAACCAGGCACTCCGTAAGTACGCCTCCGATAACCAGTCTGTTAATTGATTTAGGTCAGAGACATCTTGAGGCGGAGCAAGTTCATCTGATACCTTCACAGTAAACCCATGGCACGGAACTCTGACATAATATGACGCCAGGTTACGAAAGCGTCTGGTGAGATCCGATCCGTTACCGCGGTGGACGACACCCGAACATAAAACAGCGCAAACGCATCATAAATCAGGAGTAGCGGGTGCGCGCGCCGAGGCTGGTCCGGGAAAGAGTTTCCGGCTGAGTGGAGGGATGGCCTCATGAGGATGAGAACCTGCGTGCTCATGCTGTTCGTGTTCACCAGTGTCTATTCGATGGGCCAAAGCTGCCAGGGCGACTGCCAGCTCGGAGTAATCTCGCCCAGTCCGTACACCGCGGTACAGACTGCTGAGAACACGACCGGCAACTTTCCGCAGTGCGTTGGTTCCTGCGGCACAAGCTGGAATGGAAACCAGCTCGAAGGCATCGACGCCCAGCAGAACATCGGCAACCAGTACCAATTCTACGACCAGAATTACTACAACATCGACGCCAACATTGCCGTAGGTCCAACCGTGAGCGGCGAAAATGCGCAGGTTCTGGAGTGGGTCAATGGCGATTACGTTCAGGCTTTTGACAAAGTAACGGGTCAGCCCATCTTTACGATCGCCGGCGGAACCACGGGCGTGCCGGTCACCGTGGACAGGCTTTGGTCCAGTTCGACGCAACCGGAATGCCAGGATAGTACCGGGAACGTTCAGGTCATCTACGACCGTCTGGACAATGTGTTTGTGATCAGCCGGCGCATAACGTACCTCGACACGAACGGCATCAATCATTACAGCTGGTGCATTGCGCTGAGTTCGGGCAGCGATCTTTCCAACCCCACGACCATCTGGTATGCGTACGAGTTTAAGATGGACACGGCGATTCCTTGCCTGCCGAGTTCGAACGGCTGCACCACTGGAACTTCTTATTACTACTATCCTGACTGGCCCCGGATCGGGACTTGGTCGAATGGCTTCTACATCACCTTTGATTTGCAGGATCCGACAGTCGCCTACACCGAAACCGGCTTTGAAGCTTGCCAGTTAGACCGCGCGGACATGGTGCTCGGCCAATCCGCGAACCCGATGACGTGTTACACGTATATGGTCCCGCAGAACGAAGAGCCCAGCCTCATCCACTCGGTCGATGTGGGGGATATCGACGCTACCGTACCACCGAATAGCGAACCGGAATATTTTCTTTCCGTGGTGAGCCCCAGCAACGAACAGCAGGGGAACAACGGACAGGGCGTTTGCACCAGCCAGAGCACGCCCTGCACATCCAACCAGTTGGCGTTATTTACCTGGGGAGCGAGTGGTTTGGTGGGACCAACCTTCGTTACGGTGAACCCGTACACACCGGGCTGCTACGACACCTCGCGAGCAGACAGCGAGATCAACACGGTATGCGTTCCGGTGCCGAGCACGAATCTTTCTCAAATCGGAGCGTATGGCAGTCTTCTGTGTGGAGACTACGTACCTGGATATCCGTGTCTCGACTCCCTCGGTGACAGAATGGCGAACCGGCTGACTTACAACAACCTGCCTTCGTCCGGGAGCGGACCGAACGGGGCGTACCTGACAGCGTCGCACGTGGTGATGGAAAGCGCCAGCAACGAGCGCACCGGTATTCGCTATTACATTCTGCAGGTTTTAAAAGGGGCGGCGACGGTGCTGGTGAATAGTGGCGGTACTTCGGCTCCTCCCGATTTGCAAGATCCGAATGGGACTCTGTATTACTTCATGCCAAGCACGGCTCTCGACAAGAATGGCAATCTGGCAATCGAGTACACGACATCCGGGGCCTACTGTTCCACCTGCCAGACTCAATACGATCCCGCCGTTAATGTTGACGTGCTGCCTTGGGGCACTTCAAACTTCGAAGCTCCAACGCTGATTGTGCAGGGAACCGGGGACGAGGAGAACACGACGCACTGGGGCCAGTACGCCGCGACTGTGATCGATTCGACTGACGATCTGACGTTCTACGGCATGGGCGAATATTTCAATACCAGTCAAACGGGAACCAGCAATTGCACGGTACCGGCAAGCGAGTGCCACTCGTGGCAAACTCGCATCTTCCGTCAGGCGCTGCCGGCAGTTTCTTTGGCGCCCGCGAGCTTAATTTTCGGGTCGCAGACGATCAACACGACGAGTGCACCCCAGACAGTGACGTTAACAAATACGGGAGGGGCGACGCTGACGCTTTCAAGCATCGGTATCACCGGAGCCGACGTTAACGATTTTGCGGTGGAGAAAAATACCTGCGGCGCGACCCTGGCGCCCAATGACAATTGCCAAATCAGCGTGACGTTTACGCCCGCCACGACAGGAAGTCTAAGCGCGGCGGTGAGCATCACCGACGACGCTCCCGGGAGCCCCCAAGCGGTGAGCCTTGTGGGTACGGGCACCGCTGCCGTCGCTACCTTGTCGCCACTCAACCTCCCGTTCCCTCTCCAGTACGTGAAGAACTCGGGCTCTCCCCAGACCGTGACGCTGAAGAATACCGGCACGGCCACACTAGCGATTACGAACGTGGCCGTCAGTCCCACCGACTTCGGCATAGTCAGTGCGCAGACCACGTGCGGAAGCAGCTTAGCCGCTGGTTCGAGTTGCTCGATCGGAGTCTTCTTCGACCCAACTGCAATAGGCGCCAGAACCGGGACGTTGAGCGTAACCGATAGCGCAGCCGGCAGCCCGCAAACGGTGACACTCACCGGAATGGGGCAAGATTTCTCGGTTGCTTATTCCGGCTCAGCGACGGCGACGGTCGCTCCCGGACAGACCGCCAACTATACGGTCGCAGTCACACCCGGCGGCGGATTCGATCAAACCGTGACGTTGAGTTGCAGCGGAGCGCCAGCCCAGTCTGCCTGTTCTCTCTCCTCTAGTTCAGTCGCGCTCAACGGTTCTACGCCAGCGTCAGTTACCGTCACGGTAACGACGGCTGGAAGCACGGCGAGTCTCGCGCACCCTGCCGGATTTCCCCCTGCCAGCGGCACACTTGCCGTATGGTTGGCGTTCTCTGGCTGGTCCGGGCTGGCGCTGCTGGGGTCGGATGGTCGCTCCCGCAAGCGGCACAGCCGATTGCTCTACGGACTGGCTTTCCTTTGCTTGATCTCACTGGGAATCATGTTTTCTTCCTGCGGCGGGAGCGGCGGCGGGACCAGCAACACCGGAAATAACGCCAGCGCGACCCCGCCCGGCTCCTACGATCTCACCGTGACCGGCACTTTCACTTCCACCTCGACTACGCTGACCCACGCTGCGAAGCTTACTTTGGTCGTGCAATAACCGCACGCCCGACGCCATTGTTGTTCTGCAATGATTCCGAAAAACGGCTGCTTTGCAGCGGGTTTGCCAATCTCCTCCAAGAAAATCTTCTGGGATCGTGAGGGAATTGACCTGGGAATGTCGCCTTTATAAGTGAGCGGGAAAATAATCGGCCGGACGGCCAATTCCGATCATAACGCAAATAAATAGGAGAAAAAATATGAAGCTCAAGTCACTTGCTCTCACCTTAGGATTCGCGGTTCTGGCCGCTGTCTCGCTGTCGGCCCAGACATCCTATAACTTCAGGACGGTCAACTATCCCCACGACACTTTTACCCAGCTCTTGGGTATCAATAAGAAAGGGGAAATCGCTGGCTACCACAATGTGAACGATAACAAAGGGTTCACCTACGAGCTGTCGACCAAGAAGTTCGAGAACGAAAATTTCCCTGGCTCGACTGCCACTCAGGTCATCGGTATCGACGGGCTGGGTGGGACGTGCGGCTTCTATGTTGACCAGTCAGGCGTCACTCACGGTTTTCTCGACGACAACAACGCCTTCAAATCGATCGATTTCCCGGGAACACCCTTCAACCAGCTCCTCGGTCGCAACGACCTGGCCCAGGTGGCTGGCTACTATAGCCAAACCGCAAACGGCAGCGGACCTTTCGTCCCCTACATTTACGATATCAACGGCGGCGTCTGGGAAGTAATCACGATCCCGGGATCCACCAGCGCGCAGGCCACTGACATTAACTTCAACCAGCAGGTCACCGGATTTTTCATCGACGCTAACAACGTTAACCACGGCTGGTGGCTGAATGCGGGGACGCTGCTTCAGCTCGATTATCCGGGCGCGGTCTTCACCCAGGCGACCGGCGAAAACAACAAGGGCTTGGTGGTGGGAACATACCAGGATTCATCGGGCGGCTTCCACGGTTTCGTCTACAACACCACGACCGCGCAATACACTTCGGTAGATGATCCCAAGGCAGTTGGTTTCACCTTCGTGAACGGCGTCAACGATAACGGCATGCTCGTCGGTTTCACGATGCCAAGCAACACACTGGCGCAAGGATTCGTGGCGACTCCCGAGTAGTACGGGTCAAAGCGACCGATTTAAATCGAATGTCCGTTTCCTGCCGTTGGTAAAGCGCCTGGGAAGCCTGCAAAACAGCAGGCTCCAAGGCGCGTTTTATTGAGTGCGTGGTTTACTCGACTGAATCAGTGTTTCTTCGGTCATTAATCATTAGTCATTGTCGGGAGGGGTCGGTGGGCGCTTATCATTAAGGAAGTGAGCAGCATCGTTTTTCGCCGGAATCGTCTGAAAGGTCAGCGGAGTTTGGCTGAAGTCGAAACAGTCGGAAAGATCGCCGCTGGTGCTGGCCGGGAACGCATCCGCGTAAGGAGTAGAAGCGCCGGGCGCCACCTGGGACAAGCCAAAGGTCTCCTCAATGAACTTCAAAATGCTGCCGAAATCGTTGACCTGGTGTGAAATGTAAGCTGGCTTCGCGTAGGGTGAGACCGCGATCAGGGGTACACGGAAGCCCAATTCATAAGAGTTGATGATCCCGGGCGGTGCAACGTGATCGTAAAACCCTCCCCAATCATCCCATGTGATGATGATCGCAGTATTGGCCCAAAAGGGACTGTTCCCGATGGCGTTCACCACTGATGCAACCCACGACGGTCCCGAGCCATCGGTGATCCCGGCATGGTCGGATGGGGGTCCACTGGGAATCACCCAGGTCACGCTGGCGAGTTGTCCACTGGCAATGTCCGTCAGCACCTGGGTGTAGTTGAGGACGACGTTATTGGTCCAATCCGAACCGGTGCATGCCGTTCCATTCGGCGGAGGCGCGTTTGGCACACACATATGCTGAATGGCATTGGGGGCAGTCCAGATCGAGCCCGGCAATGGCGTGTAATATTTCCAGCTGATATTGGCGGCGTTCAGCAGGTCCGTCAGCGTGGGATGATCGAAACACGGGTATATCTTTTCAGTTTCGTTAGTACTGGGATCTGGATTCGTGGAGTCGATCAGCAAGACCGATTCGGTGGCAGGAGAAGTGCAACCCGTGTCGATATCTAAGACGACGCGGCCCGGATTCTCCGCGACAAAGAACTTACTCATCGAGTCGGCGGGCGGCACGGGCGCAGAACTGCCGGAAATAATGAATTGATGCGCAGGGAAGCTCGGTCCCTGGTTCGTCTGGAACATGCGATCGCTGAAGGTGTAAGTTTCCGCTAGTTGGTAGTACGGCGCCACTTCCCCAGTCGAGTTGTCGACATAAGTGAACGTAGGGTTGGGCGGAGCGCAATTGGGCTGATTTGCCGGGCAGTCCACCGGAATCTTGTCAGCTCCATCCATCTTGCCGCCGTCATACATATCCAAATATGAGAGATGCGAGTGGTCCGGATCGAAAACAGCTGCCAGCGAGGCCGCCGTCGGGGTGATTAAGGTACCCTCCTTATTCCATCCATGGGCGGGGGTTTGTAGGTCGGCGCCGCGAGCGACTAAGACGGAATCCTGGAACAGGTTGTCGGGCGTGCGGTTTTCCTGGAAGATGATGACCACGTGCTGGATCACGGATTGCACAACCAGACTCAGTGGGGCACTGTTGTCGGTTGAACCAGAACTTCCCTGAACCCCGACGGGATAGCTGCCGGGTGTAGTCGTCCCCGAAGTGCTGATCGTGAGCCGCGAGGTTCCAGAACCAGCCACGGATGCGGGAACAAATGCGCAACTAGCTCCGCTGGGCAAGCCTGAGCAAGCTAACGCCACGGTGCCGCTGAATCCGGCCATAGCCGTGACGGTTACGGTAGAGGTTGCTGGCTTGCCCGGGTTGACGGTCGCCGGCGAGAGCGCGGCGGCAGAAATCTGGAAGCTCGGACCAGCCGGTGAAGATCCGCCTCCGCAGGCATTCAGTCCCAACAATAGGCCAGCGATGCTCAGCAGCCCCAGCAGTAACCGCATAAAGTGTCTCCAAGCCATTTCCGTCCTCCTCGAACGAATGTCGCCTCCACACAAACTGCACCCTGTTAACTCCGCGTAAGTTTCCCCTAGAGCGGGTAGCAGTTCTGGTACGTTTCGGCAAAGGCACAGCTTAATGGGCTGTTGAAAATACTCGATTTGTATGAGGGCATCACTTCAGCTACGCCGCAAGTGCGAAAAAATCAGTAGCGCCATGAGGGGCTACCGGTCACAATATCACTTTTTTAACAGCCTCTTCGGCCATGACGCTCAGACCCACGATATCTGCCCTTTGGGGCTTGGTGGGAACTCCTCCTCCGGGCCGAAACCGGTTTACGAAACAAGCTCTAGTTTCACAGATACAGCCATACTAGGATTCACAAAACAGGGAAAAAGGAACAGCGTCAGGCCAGTTATCACCAGGTATCGTCGGCCACCTACGAATACGCTTTCCGCCCCAACTTTCTAACCCCCGTGCGCGCTCCAAGTTGCGGTCGAAGGGCCGCGTCGATGCCGACATCCAGAGTCCAGTTAACGGGATCATCTAATTTCCTGTGGATGCGAAACGGCACCATTACCGCAACCTTCGCAGAATTGACAAACCGCGGGACGGCCGAGCAAGATTGCAGTCACACAATCGCGCCTTTCCGTCAGCAAGTTCGTCTTCTGGAGGTTTTGTCATGAAACCTATCCGCATTTTGGTTTTGATGCTATGTGCGTGCTTTGCGTCGGTGGCGCGGGGAGAGCAGCAGGCGTGCAAGTTCCCCCCGGTTTGGGCAGAGTTCCACAAGCACAATATGAGACGGTCCAACCCCTGTGAGAGAGTACTGAGTGTTAAGAATGTTGCTCGCCTCACCTTGAAGTGGAGCTACCCACTCGGCGAGTTTGCGGAATCTTCGCCCGCTGTGGCGATGGGGATGGTTTTTGTTGGCGGAACCAACACCTTATACGCGCTGAACGCCAAGACCGGCGCCGAAGTGTGGAGCTACCCCACCGGCGATACTGTGTACAGTTCTCCCGCCGTTTCCAATGGAATCGTTTATTTCGGCTCCACGGACAACAACCTATATGCGCTGAACGCCCACACTGGCAAGTTGCTGTGGCTCTACACCGCCGGCGACTGGGTCAATTCCTCGCCCACCGTGTCGAATGGCGTGGTTTACGTCGGATCGAACGACGGCAATGTTTACGCCTTGAACGCCAGCACCGGCGCTAAGCTCTGGAGTCACAACACCAATGGCCAAGTCGGTGATTCCTCCCCGGCTCTGGCTGAGGGTACGGTCTTTATAGGTGGTAGCTACACCGTAGAAGCGCTCAATGCTGAAAAGGGAACTCTGTTGTGGAGCGATGCCTTAGGTGACTTTCTGAATTCGCCCGCCGTAGTCGACGGAGTGGTCTACGTGGGTTCGTCTTTCGACTCCCCATTCAATGAGGACGCTCTGTATGCGCTGAGCGGCGAGACCGGCGACAAGTTGTGGACTTTTGCTCCAGGCAACTGGGTGCTTTCCTCGGCCGCTGAGGCAAAAGGTGTAGTCTATGCTGGCTCGTACGACGGTAACCTGTATGCGCTTGATGCCACGACCGGCAAAAAACTATGGAGCTACCTGGCCGGAGGGTATGTAATCCCCTCACCCGCTGAGGCCAACGGGGTGGTTTATATCGCCAACGATGCCGGCACCCTTTACGCCCTGAACGCTGGAACAGGTGCGAAGCTGTGGGAATCTTCCTTTGGGGCAGGGTCGTTCGCCTCGCCCGTCGTCGCCGATGGAATGGTTTACTTGCCGGGTTATGATTACGGAGATAAGGGTAACCTGTACGCGTTCGCCCTGAAGTAAGCTGAGAAGGCGATGTGCTCCAAGGTGCGTCCAGCCGTGGCAAAGCGAACAGTGAGCCCCGACTTGCTGATCGACGGGCGCGCCTCATGAACCCAACGACACACGAGTCTTCGAAACCTGCCGCGGGTGCGAGTATGGCTCCGGGGCCACTGTTCATCGTGGCCATGTGGCGTGGTGGCTCCTCACTTCTTTACGCCCTCCTGAACAAGCATCCCCAGGTCGCATTGACTTTTGAATCTGATCTTTGGCCGTTGCGCTCGGTATTTCGCAAACCCGCAGGTTTTTGCGATTGGGCAGCTCGTTGGGAATTCTGGGACGGCGCCATAACCCGGCTTGGAATCGCGAACGATCTGCCTCCCGGAGCCAAAGACTATGCCACGGCGTTTTCCGCGGTTCAGAAGGCCTTCGCCGCGCGCAAAGGTGCGGTGATCTGGGGAGACAAGTCTCCCAGTTATTATGATTCTCTGCCTGTACTCGCCCGACTATTTCCTCAAGCGCGGTTCATCATTCAATGGCGAGATCCCGCGGCGACAGCGAACGCCATTGCGCGCGCTGCCCAATCCGGCAACCCTTACTTCCAACAGCGGGGAGTCTATCTGCGAGGGTTGATTGGGTACGAGGTTCTCAAGCGCGGAGTTGATTCTCTTCTCTCCCGCGGACAACCCGTCTGCCAGGTGACTTATGAAGAGTTGACCAGCGATACCGCGAAAGTCATGCGGGAGGTCTGCCGCTTTCTGGAGATTCCCTACCGCGACGAATTGAGTGACCTCCGGGGTGCCGATCGATCTACCATCTTCAAGGGAGCACATCATGCTCTGATACGCGGAGATGAAATAGTCAGTACCCCTCGCACGCTTGTCCTCGACCAGGCAATTCGGCAGAAAATAGATGGCTACGTGAAGCTCTGGAAGCGCCGATACAACGACGAATGGCCGCCATCCGTTCTGACTGATGCTGACGACGTTGCGCTGCCCCGATTACTACAGAGGGTTGGCGACCAGGTGGCCTATCGCGCGGTACGCGCCTTCGATAAATTCCGACAGGTTTGCTTCGCCTATGCGCCCTTGGCCTTGCTCCAAAGCTATCGTAGCCGAAGACGCGACGTGCGATTCCCTGCGGACAAGCAAACCGGGGACGCTCAGGACTAGATCGAAGCCTTTCGCAGACATGCCCCGGGCTCCGCTTGAGATAGGTGGGACTTTGATAACTGGCGTAAAATGTATGGTCCGCAGCCCGATTGCAAGAGGAGATTGATTTGGCGAAGGTGCAGTCTGCGTGATGATCGGGATTTACTCCGAATCCCGCCCCTGTCTGAGCGATAGTTGGTGTAACTAGGCGTTGGCAAGGTGTCCTTCGGTGTGGTGGGGCGACGGCGCAGTTTTCGAAAGAATGAGGAATCATGGAAATACGTATTGAATCGAGGCAGTTGGGTGATGTTTGTGTGCTGGCGCCGGAAGTGTTTCAGGATGAGCGCGGATTCTTCACCGAAGTCTTCCGCGCGGACCTGTTCAAGGAGCTCGGTCTTCCGACCGACTTTAAACAGGACAACCATTCCGGCTCGGTGCGTGGCGTGCTGCGCGGACTGCATTTCCAGTGGGTACCGCCCATGGGAAAGCTGATGCGCGTGACGCGAGGCACGGCCTTCCTGGTTGCCGTCGATATTCGCAAGGGCTCGCCGACACTGGGCAAGTGGTTTGGCGCGGAGGTCTCAGCCGAGAGCCGCAAGCAGATCTGGGCGCCGGCAGGTTTTGCCCGCGGCTTCTGCGTGCTCTCCGACTACGCCGAGATTCAATACAAGTGCACCGCCGTCTACAACAACAAAGGCGAGTCGGGCATTCGCTGGGACGACCCCGAGATCGGCATCCAGTGGCCGATCCGCGATGTTCAGCTTTCCGACAAGGATGGCAAAGCCCAGACCTTAAGAGAATGGCTGGCGCGCCCAGAGTCCAACAATTTCAAATATTCCGAAGTTCAATCTGAAGCACAAACCATGGTGGGGAGATAACAATTGAGAACATGGACAAATTCAAGGATTGGGACAATCCGCAGAATCGACAGCTTGAAGTTGCTCTCCGCAACCAATAGTTTCCGCTCGCTCGCTGAGGTGGCCCGATGAAGGTGCTTCTCATCGGTGCCAACGGCCAGCTAGGCACCGATCTTCTGAAGGTATTTCAAGCAGCGGGCGATACCGTGGTGCCAACCACTCACGCGCAACTCGACGTTTGTTCGGAAGCCCAAATTGCCAAGGCCATGTCGGAAGTCGAACCGGATGTGATCTTGAACACGGCCGCCTTCCACCGGGTCGATGAGTGCGAAACCAACTGTGTGCCTGCCTTTCAAGTCAACGGCATTGCGGTGATGTATCTGGCCAAGGCCGCCAAAGCCGCCGGTGCAAGCCTCGTGCACTACAGCACCGACTACGTCTTCGGAGGCTACGAAAAAGGCGCGCCGTACGATGAAACCGATTTGCCCGCGCCGGTGAATGTCTACGGCACTTCGAAGGTTGTGGGCGAGCACTTGATCGCAGCCTACACCGAGCGCTATTTCGCCATCCGGACGTGTGGTCTGTACGGAGCCGCCGGCAGCAGCGGCAAGGGCGGTAACTTTGTCGAGACCATGCTGAAGAAAGCGATGGCCGGAGATGCGATCCGTGTGGTCGACGACCAGGTTCTCACGCCCACCTACACCGCCGATCTGGCCCAGGCCACGCGCAACTTGATCCTCACCGGACGCTACGGGCTCTACCACGTCAGCTCCGAGGGCCAATGCTCGTGGTACGAATTTACCCGCTACATCTTCGAGCGCGCTGGCCTTGACGCAAAGCTATCGCCGGTGAAGTCGGCGGAGTTTGCCAGCCCCGTCCGGCGCCCGGCAAATTCGGTGCTCTCAAAAGCTAAGCTCCATTCGGTGGGCGTATCAACTCCAACATGGAAGGACGCTCTGCCGAGATACCTCGAGGAGAGATCCAGGAAGAACGCGCCCGTCTCTGCGGTCAGCGTTCCCTGATTCTGATTTAGCCAACAACCATCGAGGGTGCCCCGTCCTTCTCGCGTCCTGTGCGAGAGGGCTTTCGAAGCCCTTCGAGTGCCGTGAAGCGAAACTGACGGAAAAGTGTGGAATACATACACTGCAACCCCGTGGAACGCGGGCTGGGCCACGCGTCCCGAGGATTGGACGTGGGGCAGCGCGCCGCACTATGCCACTGGGGAAGAATGTGGGGTCGTCGAGAGCAGTTCGGAATCTATCCGTCGGTCCGGCGTCGCGACGTGAGCTAAAAGCCCCGCCCTCTCGCAAAGAACGCGAGAAGGGAAGGGCACCCAATTTTGGTGTGGGAAAAGGATGGGTCACCCTTTTCTGCACCAGGATATGTGCAAGTTCTACGCGCCTCCGGGTTCGAGGAGGCTCAGATCAGAGGCGGCAAGAAACTAAACTTGGTAATTTTCTTGGGAGAAGACCGCTTAACGCTATTTTCCCCGGCTCTGCATCCAGTGCCACGCAGTCGACACGCTGTCCCGCAGTGAGCGCTTAGTTTTCCATTGCAGCAACTGCTGCGCCCGCGTCGGATCCGCGACCAGAGCCGGCGGATCGCCCGGACGCCGCGGCACAATCTTGCTCGGAACTTTCTTTCCCGTCACTTCCTCAACCGCTGCGATCACTTCCTTCACCGACGAACCCTGTCCCGTTCCCAGATTCACGGTAAAAGAAGGATTCCCCGCCTGCAGTCTCTGCAGTGCCTTCACGTGTGCCTCGGCCAGATCGACGACATTCGTGTAATCACGAATGCAGGTGCCGTCCGGAGTTGGATAGTCGGCGCCGTAGAGCTCGAGCTCCGGACCAAAGCCGGCCGCGGCTCGCAGAGCCAGGGGAATGAGATGCGGCTCGGGTTCGTGGCATTCGCCGATCTCACCGCTCTCGTCCGCTCCCGCCGCGTTGAAGTAGCGCAAGCTGGCGTACCGGATTCCGTAGGCCGTGTCATAAGACTGCAGCGCCTGCTCAAAAAAAAGTTTGGACACGCCGTAAGGGTTGACCGGACTCAGTGGAGTGTCCTCGGCAATGGGCATCTTCGTGGGGGAGCCATAAACCGCACACGTAGATGAGAAAATGACCACGAATTTCTTCTTCCCACTGTCCACAATCGCGTTCAGAAGAGAGAGCCCACCCTCCACGTTGTTGCGGAAGTACTTTCGCGGATTGACCACCGATTCGCCAACGAAGTGATTGGCAGCAAAATGCATGACCGCATCCGACCGCTTCACCGCCTCCAAAAGCTTTGCGCTGTCGTGGATGTCGCCGACCGTCATCTCGAAGCCTTTTGCCAGAAAATCAAAGCCGGTCGACAAATTGTCGTAGATGAGTACCTCGAGGCCGGCGCTGCGCAAGACTCGCGCCGTCTGACTTCCAATGTATCCAGCTCCGCCCACTACCAGAATCTTCACCTGAACGCTCCTTGTCACAGTGGTTCAACCCGTGACCCATACGCGTCTTCACAACGACGGGATTTTCTTCACGGGAAGATTCCCGGATTACAGAAATATACGAAAGGATTGGATTTAACCGGGCCAGATTAGAGCCAGGCTGACCAACTGATCCTTCTGTGAATCACCAACAATAAGGCATGGGACTGGGACCGTCAACGTCGACTTGAAGAGAGAGGAACAGGCTGCGGTCTCTTTCCCGTTTCAGTTCGAGATTCCCAGGTTGGGACGCAGTTGATGGTTTAGCGCTCATTGGATAAGGGCGGCACGATCGAACCAGTAGCCAAATTTTAACCGAACATTCATGCGCAGGTCATCGGCGTGTAACAGCCCGAAGGCAACCTTGAGGCCGCGCTAGGGAAGACATTTCGATTGAGCTCCCGCGCCGAAGGGGACTACTGAAATGACGAAGAGAGCCACGAAGCTGGCAGCGGCGATGTCGCTAACCTTGATCATGCTCATCGGAGCGAACTGCTTTGCAGCAGTCAAACCTTACTTCCTGGCCGCAGGCTCGAGCGGCGCATTCAATTCCTTCGCATTGGCTGCGGGACCAGCGGAAGGTGGAGGGATCTGCGGACAGAACATTTGGACCTACAAAAACGGGGCGCAAGGAGTAGACACCCGTGGCACCGGCCTTCTGGAAACTGGGAACGTTTGGATCGCGTGGAATAACTCCATCACCCCCTCGATTGTTTGTGCTTATATTGCTGTCGACAGCATCATCGGACAGCAGTTGTTCTTCGCCGAGCCAGCGTCGACCTTCAACTGTCTGGAACCAGCCGGGACGGCGGGAATGAACCTGATCCCGACACTTACCGACACCGCGCTCCCGGCGGCCGTGCTTAAGGTTCTCCAAGGTGCTGCCTTCAACGCTGCGCCTTCGGATATTCGTCCAGAAGACGCTTTATTCGAAGAAACCCGCGTTTTGGCTGCGCTAAACACTACCAATTATGACGGCCTTGGTTATGGCCCCGGACCGGTTGGAACTCCCATCCTGAGCCATTTCAGCACCAAGACAGCGACGCCCGCTCTTTACGCCCTGAGCGGCACCGATCCGATCACTGGCCAGGCAATTCCCGCACACAAGACCATCGATGTCGGAACTCAGGTTGTGGTGGTCGCCGTCAATGCGCAACAGGGCAGCGCCCAGAATTCTGGTCATTTTGGCGACTCGACGTCATTCTTTAGCATCAATCGTCGCGATCTCACCTTAGCTTTGAATGGGGGCTACGCTTACACCAAAGACCTGACCTCGATCCCAGGGCAGGGTACGGTGCCGCTTAACGTCATCACTCGCGAGCCTCTTTCCGGAACCTTCACTGTGATGGAGTTCAACATTCCACGGAACCTGGAGACCGGTTCGACCCAAGAACTCGGCGTAAATCCAGCGACGGGTCAGGGTACAACCTGCCCCGGAGCACCTTGCGGGAACCCGCTGAACATTTCCAACGGCGGAGGGTTCCGCTGGAGAGCAATCGGCAACGGCGAAGAACTCTCCGAGATTGAATCAGCCTCCACCGGGGACGCAATCGGCTATGGCTTCTGGAGCGTCGGTAATTTCGCGGGCCAGTCGCCGAACGTCCGTTACCTGGCAGTAGACGGGGTTGACCCCATCAACCTGAATTACATCGACGGAACCTTTCCCACCTGCGCGGCTCCGTGCCCGGGCATCGTTAGTTTTGCCAATGTGGCATCGGGGAGCTATCCAATCTGGAACGTTCTGCGTGTGGTTTCACACACTCCGACCCCGGCTGGAGTTAGCGCTCTGATCTCTACGGCGCAAACTCAGGTGGTTAACATCTACCCGGATTTCCTGCCGCTCAGTGCAATGGGTGTATTGCGCTCTCACTACAAGCAGTCGAATATCTTTGGTCAGAACGGCTCTGGAGGGTCATGCACCCTGGGGGAGGCGGGCGGTGATGTGGGCGGCGCAGTTCTTAGCATCCAGGGCGATCAGGATTATTGCGCGGCGACCGGCTCAAAGGTTGGCCGTGTTGGCTTGAAGCAATAAGTCCGTCCTGAAAACGAACCTGTAAAACGCGAACTACCTGGAGGCAGGCTGCTTGTTATGCAGCCTGCCCCCGGTTATTTGCCGTGGTGGATGGAGATGGAACTGGAGTTGTCGCAGGCGATGCCCGCCGGAAAAACCTGCTCCTGAGTGGCGTCCGATGAAACGCCTTGCTTCTAGAACGACGTTACCAGGCGGAAGGTGTACTGCCGTGCCGGACCGATTGCGTTGCCAGAGAACAATCCGCCGAAGTCGATCAGTTCAAGTGTGTTGCTTAGGTTTGCGACGTCGGCCTGAAAGCGTACCGAGCGTTTTTCCCGGTTGTAGAGATCGATGCCCATTGAAGCATTTTGCGTGAAGTACGGAAGGATGCGGTCGCGATTAAAATTGAGGTGACTAACCACGACTTGACCATACTCCGCGGCGTATTGCTGCGGTGTCAAGTCCGGTTGAAACGGCAGCCCGGTATTGTAATCGGCTCCCACAGCGACCCACAAGCGCGGAACGACCTGATAGCGGATGCGTCCACGCACGGTGTTCCGCTGGTCCTGCGAATCGGGAAAATGCCCAGTGGTCGGGTTGATCGCATCATCCCCCAAGAACAATCCGCCGGTCACCGGGTACCAGGCATTCCCGACGATCCAGGAGTAACTGGCGAAGCCGGAAAACCCCTTCCATTCGAGGAGTTGCAGCTTGCCCTCCGCGCCGTAGAGAATGGCGTGATCAAATGCGATAGGGAAGCTGATCCCAGTACTCAGAAGTTGGGAGTCGTCGGCATAATTGTTCACGGCACGACGGAACATATTCGCATCCAGCCGCAGCTTGCCAACGAATGCTGTCGTGGCTCCCAATTCATAGTAGTTGCCGTGAGAAGGCTGGACCGGCAGCTGCAGTGCGGGGACGGTGGTGTCTATAGACTCTGCAGCCGGAGAACTTGATAGAAGGATGTTTTCGTTGGACGGCGTCTGGAAGATCCGGTCATAGGAGAAGTGAACGTTTACGCCGAGAGATGGGAAGTAGCGCGAGATGGCGACACGCGGGCTCACCGCATTCTGGTTCAACAGCAGTTGGTAGTGGTCCCATCGGAGGCCGGCATTGACCGTCCAATTGCCGAGGCGGATTAAATCCTGAACATAAGCCGATTGTTCGAGATCTGGCCGGCTGCCGACAAAGGCAAAGGTTGTCGCGCCCGAATCCAAGATCCCCAGATTGATAGGACATTGCGGATCAGTAGGAACTGCACAGTCGGGTATCACGTAGCTGGTGTTTTCATGCAGGAAGATATTGTCGGATTCGATTCCCACTTTCCATTCCTGTCTCCCATGATGAACGGAGAGGTTGCCGTTGAAATAGATCTCATTGAAGTAGTTGTGCTGGGTGGCAATGAGGGGCCAGGAGGCGTCGTTGGAATGAAAGTCGGTTGAGCTATTGCGCGCCATTCCTCGCAGCGTGCCTATCGCATCGGAGGAGAAAATGTGCCGATAGGAGACGATCCCCATGGTTTCAAAGTTGTCGCCCGTCTGTAGTTGTCCACCTGGAATGAATACGCAATCGCTTGGCTCCGGGGGAGCGGGTGGGCAGCCGGTGGTGTTGTCCGCGTTCGGCACGTAGGCTCCGTTCTGCTGCACATATTCATTGGGAATAGCATAGCGCGCGAGTTCATGCCGAACCATCAGGGTGAGACGGTCTTTCTGTGTCAGGTCCCGCTCATAGCTCAGCGAAAAGGTGCCAGTCGTGCCATTGTTGGTGTAATTCTCAGGGACGACCGGGTTGAGATAGTGATTCGTCATGTTCCCGGAGGCGCTCACGCCGAGCGTATTCCCCTTCCATGTGTATTGGTCCTGGGTATCGGCTCCGGCCGTATCATAGCTGCCGCCGAAAAGGGTGAGCTGCCCGTGAAATCCTGGGTCCTGGTTCTTGAGAGTGTTGACCTCAACCACACCACCCATCTTCCTGCCAAATTCCGCCGGAATGCCGGCGGTATAAATCGTGAGGGATTCGACACCATCGGCTTCGGCAGGCTCCGGTCCAAAGCTGGGCGAACGGTTGTCGGCGAGCGGTATGCCGTCCACTACAAATTGCGTCTGATATTCCGATCCGCGTGGGTGAAGAACCGCGTTGCCTTCGTAGAGCCAGCCCGGTTGAGAGTTCACCAGGTCCTGCATGCCGCGTCCGGGCAGCGCGGTCAATCGCTCCTGTATCGCCTGCGCACCCAACTGATTGACCGAACCTGCACGATAGGGATCGATCAACGTGGCGGATGCGTTCACATTCACCGATTCCGACACTGGAGCCACTTTCAGCTGAATCGCACGATCTAAGGGAAGAGCGGAGCGTATTTCCGCCTGCTCGGAAACTCGAGCAAAGCCCGGCGCGTCGATTTGGACCTGATACATCCCATAAGGCAATCGCTTGGCATCCAGATTGCCCTGCTCGTCGGTCGTAAACGTATAGTGATACTGGCTGGCCTCGCTGACGAGTTCGACCGTGCTCTTTAGACCCAACCCGGCCGGGTCGAGCACTTTGAGCCGTAGCTCGCCGCTGTTGCTCTGCGCGAAGAGCGGGATTGCCCAAAGAATGAGGATCAGACAGCTCTTTTTCGTCAACGCCCTATTCTAGGCGATTCCCCGGTTGCCTTGAATCAAACTATCGTACTGCGGTTCCTGCGAAGGCAAGTCTGGCCGCAGCTTCGGTCAGTGCTGTTTTCAGTTCGCGGAGATGGCGGTCTTCGGTTAGATAGCTGATCACCATCATTCGCAGGACGCTGTTTCCATTCACTCTCGTTTCTGAAATCCAGCGGCGGCCGTCGCGCGTGACTTCGTCCACGATACTGTTATGTGCTTCCTCCAGCTGTTGCGCGCTCAAATTTGGTGCCTTGAAACGGAAAGCCACAATGGGCAGAACTTGGGGCGCAGCCAACTCGAAATGTTGGGAGGCGTTTATCCAGGAAGCGAATCCTCGCGCGAGTTTGAGCTGACGATCGATGTGTTCCTCATAAGCCTTTCTGCCGTGGACTCGAAGCGTGAGCCAGAGTTTGAGCGAGTTCATGCGTCGCGTCCACTGGGTGCTGATGCGCGAATTGTCGATGCCTTTGGCCTCGGCCGCTTTTGGCATGTATGGTGCCGCAACGGCAAAAGCACGTTCCAGCATTTCAGGGTGGCAAGTGAGGACTACTCCCGCAGCCAGCGGCATCGCCATCCACTTGTGGGGATCGATTGCGATTGAATCGGCTCGTTCGATGCCGCGGAGCAGGTCTCGATGCTGATCGGAAAAGATTGCCGAACCACCGTAGGCCCCGTCGAGGTGCAACCACAGATCGTGACGCCGGCATACTTCCGCGATCGCCACGATATCGTCTACCGCACCGCTGTTCGTGGTTCCGGTTGTGGCGACCACGCAGAAGGGTTTATTTCCGGATGCGAGGTCGGCCTCGATCGTCCGCTCCAGGATTTGCGGATCGAGTTGTACATTGTTATTCACTGCGATCCGCCGCAATGCTTTTCGTCCAAGTCCAAGCAGGCCGGCCGATTTATCGATCGAGTGGTGGGCCTCGTCGGAGGCGTAGAGCACAGGGCGCGCACCAATCGATGCCACGCCCTCCTCGATCGCGTTAGGAAACTTCGCCGCTAAAGCCAGCGCCAATCCGCTGAAATTGGCTTCATTGCCGCCGGTGGTAAAGGTGCCGTTGAATTCGCCGGGCCAGCCTACGCGCTCCCCGATCCAGCGGATGGTTTCGTGCTCGATCCTCGAGGCCAACTGCGATCGCTTAACGGTTGCAAGTTGCGGGTTGAGCGCGGCGACAAGGGCCTCCGCCATAACGCCGATGTAGGTGGGCGTCGGATTCATCAGCCCGAAATAGTTCGCGCTGGGAACATGAAAGCCCTTGTCGACCATTTCGCGGAAAACTTCATCGAGTACTTTGTCCGCGTCTTCTCCTATCTCGGGCAGGACGTTGGTGAGTGCGGCAAACGTTCGTTTTTCAATCGGAAGCTGCACCGAGCGTTCGGGAAGGGAAGCGAAGAAATTATCGATCTGATCGATGAGATGGTAACCGAGACGGCGGCGAGTGGCGGAATCCAGATCGAATCGCATGGCAATTTGATTCTAGTGGTTGGGGCAAAGATGCGGTCTATCCGAATCTTGCGTTGAAACAATACTGACCCCACAAAACCGTGACCTGTCATTCTGACTGAAGCGAAGAATTCATGTATTTCCCGCGGGGCGAGGACTATTCCTTGATGTCCTCGGGGCTCGCTACTTTTTCGGGCCGAAGCAGCGGGAACAGAATCACGTCGCGGATCGTGTGGGAATCGGTCAAGAGCATGGCCAAACGGTCCACTCCAACGCCACAGCCCCCGGCAGGCGGCATGCCATATGACAGGGCTCGAATGTAGTCTTCGTCCATCTGGTGAGCTTCTTCGTCGCCGCGCTCACGTTCTTTGAGTTGCTGTTCGAAACGGCGGCGCTGATCCTCGGGATCGTTCAGTTCGCTGAAGCCGTTGGCAATCTCCATTTTCCCCGCATAGATTTCCCAGCGCTCGGTCCAGTCGGGTTCGTCGGCTTTCTGTTTGGAGAGCGGCGAGACTGCCGTGGGGAATTCGTAGATGATGGTCGGCTGCGTCAGGTGCTCCTCCGCAGCGGCCTCAAAAAGACTTGCAATAGTTTTTCCGACAGGTTCATTGGGATCATATGCAACGTGCGCGTGCGCAGTGTTGAAGCGGCTCACCAGCGTTTTCACCGAATCTTGAGAGTTAAAGTCCTGCATCGTCGGCTTTGCCCCAGCCGTTTCCGGCCAGTAATGAATGATCGCTTGGCGCATGGTCATCCGCCGCCAATTCGATCCGGCCCAGTCGATCTCGTATTCTCCCCACTTGGATTTGGTCGTCGCCGTTGACGTCGATAGCTGCCTGCTGATCAATTGCTGGGTGAGATCCATGATCCCGCGATAGTCGGTGTAAGCCTGGTAAAACTCGAGCATGGTGAACTCGGGATTCCATCGCCATCCCAGACCTTCGTTGCGGAAGTTGCGGTTGATTTCGTAGACGCGGTCGAATCCGCCGACAGTCAGCCGCTTGAGATAAAGCTCGGGAGCGATGCGCAGGTACAGATCCATGTCGAGTGTGTTGTGATGGGTGACGAACGGCTTGGCGACCGCGCCTCCGGCAATCTGCTGCATCATGGGAGTTTCGACTTCAATGAAGCCATGCGCGTCGAGAAACCGCCGCATGGATTGCACGAGCTTGCTGCGCTTGAGAAAAACTTCGCGCACCTCCGGGTTCATGACCAGGTCGACGTAACGCTGCCGGTATCGCAACTCGACATCGGTCAGGCCATGCCACTTTTCCGGCAGCGGCAGCAGATCTTTAGATAAGAACGTGATTTCCTCGACGTGAATGCTGAGTTCGCCGGTGCGCGTCCGGAATAAGTAGCCGCTGGCGCCGATGTGGTCTCCAAGGTCGAGCAGTTTGTAAAGTTCGAAACCCTTTTCGCCGACCGCATCTTTCTTTACGTAGATCTGAAGTTTCTGCCCGCCCTGCTGCAAATGCGCAAACCCGGCTTTGCCCATTAGTCGGATAGCCATGATGCGTCCGGCCACGCGCACGTTGACCCGCGATTGATCGAGTTCCTCAGCCGACTTCCCTGAGTAATCGCCGAGAATTGTGGGAATCGTGTGGGTGAATTCGTACTTGCGTCGGGTAAGCGCGTTGTCCCAGCGCTTCAATCTGCTTTAGTTTTTCGCGCCGCAGTTCGTAAATTTTATCGTCGAGTGCCAATGGGTTCCTTTGATTGGAGAGATAAGAAGATCGATTATAAACAAGGCGGTGACGAGAGTCCTTGAAGCCTGGGCCTCACGGCGGTACTATAGGCTGCTTTAACTTTCTCGATCGACTGAGATCCGATGCCACAAAACTACGTTCCCATCTTCATATTTGTCGCTGTTGTAGGCGTGTTGATCCCGATCACGCTGCTGGCAGCCAAGCTGATTCGGCCTGATAATCCGAACCGGACGAAATTGATGCCCTACGAATGCGGCATCGATCCCATCGACAGCGCCCGAGGACGTTACACCGTCCGCTACTACATTATCGCCATCCTGTTCGTGGTCTTCGACGTGGAGACTATCTTTCTGTTTCCGTGGGCGGTGAAGTTCAAGGCGCTGGGAACCTTCGGGCTGGTCGAGATGCTCATCTTCCTCGGTATCCTGATCGTCGGCTACATCTGGATCTGGGGCAAAGGGGCGCTGGAGTGGGTGTAGAGCAGCAATTAGCATTCAGCGCTCAGCATTCAGCCAGGAGAGATTCGTCCGAGTAATACAAACCGCCTATGACTGACGCAACTCCCGACGGTGAGATTTTTGTCGCCAGCCGCTGGACGAAAGGGAATTTCCTGTTCCCGATTCGTATCGTGGTGAACTCTCTGCACGTGATCAAGGTGAAGCCGCGCTTTTTCGGCAGTAGCGAGGAAAGCATCGCCATTACGCAAGTTGCGTCGGTGCAAATTTCTACTGGAATCATTTGGTCGACGATCCGTATTGACTCGTCGGGCGGGACGAACCCGATCACCAGCCGTGGGCATCGCAAGGGCGATGCGCAGCGAATTCGCGACTTGATCGAATCGTATCAGAGCGCGACTCGACGGACATGACGCGGCGCGCAAGTTGGACTGCACACTCGTCGTTGACACGGTTTCCGCAAGCTGTTAGAAGTTAACGTTCTCCAAACCTGTTCTTGCGCCGGAGGTCTGTGCCTTCGTAGCTATGCCTGAGGAAACCAAATCGCCCACTCCGCCGCCGAGCGGCGAGCCGAAAGCGGCTGCGCCCGCTGCGACCCATGCGCCCGCCGCGCCCGCTAAACCTGCTGGTCCGGCTCCGATTCCATGGGATTCCCCAATGATCGCCAAGCTCAAGGGCCAATATGGCTCCGGCATTTGCGAGGCGAATACCTACCTTGGCCAGAACTACATGGTCGTGGACCCTTCTATCGTTTCCGATCTGCTGCAGATTCTCCGCAACCGGGAACAGTTCGACTACTGCGTGGACATCACGGCCGCGCACTATCCGGAGCGGGAGAAACAGTTCGATGTGCTCTGGATTCTCTACTCTTTCTCAAAGAATGAGCGGATTCGCGTCAAGATAATGATCGCGGACGGCGAAAGTGTCCCCAGCGCAGTTCCGGTGTGGGCGACCGCGAACTGGCTGGAGCGCGAAGTTTACGACATGTTTGGGATTCGCTTCGACGGGCATCCGGATTTGAAGCGCATCCTGCTGCCCGATGGCTGGAAGGGTTACCCGCTTCGCAAGGACTACGGCATTATTCAACAGGATCAGGAATGGGTGAGGGCCAACCTCGGGATCGAGAGCGGCCAATAATCATGACCGACCGCACCATGTTTGATCTGAAACCGACTGATGAGAAGCCGGTCGACGAGAAGTATCTTTCTCACCTGGAACTCGGCGAGCCGGACAAAACCTTTCTCGACAGCAACGAGCTCGTCATCAACATGGGCCCGCAGCATCCGGCGACCCACGGGGTGCTGCGCGTAATCCTCAAGCTGGATGGCGAAAAGGTTCTGGGCACCGAATGCGTGATCGGTTACCTCCACCGCGGAGTGGAAAAGATTGCCGAGAACCGCACTTATACGATGTTCAATCCGTATGTCGACCGCATGGACTATGTGGCCGCGGTCTCGAACGGGTTAGGCTACTGCGAGGCGGTGGAAAAGCTTCTCAACATTGAAGCGCCGCCACGCGCGAAATATATTCGCGTGATTCTCACAGAATTGAACCGGTTGGCGAGCCATCAGCTCTGGCTGGGTACGCATGCTCTCGATATCGGCGCTATGACGCCGCTTTTCTATACCTTCCGCGACCGGGAAGAGATTCTCAAGATTTTCGAAAAGTATTGCGGCGCGCGGTTAACTAC
Organism: uncultured Acidobacteriota bacterium; assembly: GCA_963722725.1. Lineage (GTDB taxonomy): Bacteria > Acidobacteriota > Terriglobia > Terriglobales > Acidobacteriaceae > JABDBE01. The sequence continues at coordinate 1,420,896 of CAVROB010000013.1, read as the reverse complement.
GCATGCTTTTCGCATTGGGGGCTGCCAGTACGAAACTTACGAGGGCTTTGAGCGCGACGTGATCAAGTTCCTCGATTTCGTTCCTCCGAAGATCGACGAATACGAGGAATTGCTTACCACGAACCGCATCTGGCTGGAGAGAACCAAAAATGTCGGCGTGATATCCCGTGCGGATGCGATTGCCCTCGGCGTCACCGGCCCGGTTTTGCGAGCTAGCGGCGTAAAGTGGGATCTGCGCAAAGCACAGCCCTACGCGGCTTATTCTGACTTCGACTTCGAAATTCCCATCGGAGTGAATGGTGATACCTACGATCGGTACACGGTGCGCATGGAGGAAATGCGGCAGTCGTTGCGCATCATCCGACAAGCGGTCGAGAAAATTCCTGAAGGCCCGATCATGGCGAAGGTTCCGAAAGTGATGAAGCCGCCTGTGGGAGAGATTTACCACTCGATCGAGGCGCCCAAAGGCGAGCTGGGATATTTCATTGTGAGCGATGGATCGACGCAACCCTACCGGGTGCGCATCAGGCCGCCGTCGTTTGTGAACCTGCAGGCGCTGGACATTATGGTGCGCGGAGCCCTGGTCGCCGACGTGATCGCTGTGATCGGCACGTTGGACATTGTGCTGGGCGAGGTGGATCGCTGATGCTCGACTACATTACTTCCTATCTCAGCAGCAACACTACGCCGGGACAGGCGGGCAATGTGTTTTGGGCCACCGTTTATATCCTGGTGGTCTTTGGCGGAATTTCCGTCGCCGTTATGGCGATGAATTGGCTGGAGCGCAAGGCTCTGGCGCATTTCCAGATTCGTCTTGGCCCCATGCGCGTCGGCCCCCACGGCCTGCTGCAGCCGATCGCCGACGCAATTAAGCTGATGACGAAAGAAGATATTATCCCCGCTGAAGCCGACAAGTTTGTTTTCTGGATCGCGCCGCTCATTATTCTGTGCGCCTCGTTTGCCGTCTATATTGTTATTCCCTTCGGCCCTACTCACGCAATCACCGATCTGAATATTGGGATTCTCTTCATGCTCGGTGTTTCCTCGCTTAGCGTTCTGGGTGTTGTGATGGCGGGTTGGGCTTCGAACTCGCATTACCCGTTGATCGGCGCGCTCCGCTCCAGCGCTCAGATGGTTTCCTACGAAGTTGCGATGGGGCTGGCCGTGGTTTCTGCCATTGTGATGACCAGCCTGCACGGGCTCGGACCTTATGGAGTCGGCGTCGGCACTTCGGGAACAGGAACGCTGAGCATGATTGGGATCGTTCAGGCCCAGCAGGAGCAGCACGTGTGGTTCCTGTTCAAGTTTTTCCCTCTTGGATTTATCGCATTCGGAATCTTTGCCATTGCCATGGTCGCGGAGACGAATCGTGCGCCATTCGATCTGCCCGAGGCCGAATCGGAGTTAACCGCTGGTTTCCACACCGAATATAGCGGTTTGCGCTGGTCGCTGTTCATGCTGGGCGAGTACGCAGCGATGATCGCAGTCTCGTCGATCGCAGTCACTCTGTGGCTCGGCGGATGGTACCGACCTTTCCCTAACACGCTGACCGGTGACACCTGGGACCTGGTGTTCTCGCTGTTCCCCGGATTGACTTTCCTCGCGCTTGCTGCGATTGCTTTTGTCGGCGTGCGTCGCATGCCAAAGCATCCGTACTTCCGTGTGCAGACCATTGGCTTGGCTGGGTTTGGTGCGGTGCTTGGCTTGATCGGCTTAACATTGTTCGTGCCTCCAGTGCGTGACCGCGTTCAGGATATTTACTGGTTCATCGCGAAGGTGGCTGGATTTATGTATCTGTATATCTGGTATCGGGCCACGTTCCCCCGCTATCGTTTCGATCAACTCATGAAAGTAGGATGGAAGGTGCTGTTGCCGATTGGAATCGGCGTGCTCATCCTGACGGCGATTTTGGGAGTAGTTCTCTAGCATGGAGCAAGCCATCCAACCCGGCATGCAGCCTGTAGCGACAACGTTCTTCTTTTACCTGTTGTCGGGGCTTGTTTTGCTGAGCGGCGTTTTCGTCATCACGCGGAAGAACCCGGTGCACTCGGCTCTTGCACTGATTTTCGGCCTGCTTGCGCAAGCCGGACTTTACTTGATGCTCTATGCGCCGTTCGTAGCCGGCGTCCAGATCATTCTTTATGCCGGCGGAATCATGGTGCTGTTTCTGTTTGTGATCATGCTGGTAAACATCGAGCGGTCGCAAAGAGAAGAGCAATTCAACAAGCAATGGGTGATTGGACTGGTCGCGGCCGTGGCGCTCGGTGTGCTGTTCGTGGTGGTGTACGTGAAGGGCAAAGCTTTATTTCCGTATCGTATAGCGCAGCCCGTCGAGAGCAGCAACACACAGCAGATCGGCGTAATGCTTTACGGGCAATACATGTTCGCGTTTGAGATCGCGTCGCTCCTGCTGCTGGTAGCGATTATCGGCGCAGTAGTGATGGCGAAGAAGAGAATTTGATCTGTAGAGACGTAGTTGGCAACGTCTGCACAGCAGGTAACTATGGCTCCAATCGGCACTCTTCATTATCTAGTGGTGGCCGCGGCCCTGTTTATTCTGGGTGTGATTGGCGTGTTGACCCGCCGCAACGTGGTCATCATTCTGATGTCGATTGAACTGATTCTGAACGCGGTGAACCTGAACCTGGTGGCGTTCTCGCGATTGTGGGGATTGCACGGGCAAGTATTTGCGATTTTTGTGATCACCGATGCGGCTGCGGAAGCGGCGGTGGGCTTGGGGATATTGATTGCGTTCTTCCGCAATAAGGAAACGGTGAACGTCGACGAAATAGATTTGTTGAAGTGGTAGAAGGGCAGCACTTAGCAAATAGCACTCAGCATTCAGTCCTCTAGAGTTACGGCTGAGGCTAGGACGGCTAAGTGCTGAGTGCTATGTGCTGATTTTCCCATGTTCTTTCTAGACCACATCTGGCTGATTCCTCTCTTGCCGGCTTTCGGCGCGGCGGTGATGCTTTTCTTTGGCCGCAAGCTGCAGAAGACGACCATTAATGCGGTCTGTGTCGGCGCCGTGGTTCTGGCGTTCCTGTTCGCCTGTGGCGCAGTCTGGCAATACACGGATTACGCTCACGACAAGCCCGGCAAGCCGTACCAAACCATTGTCTACACCTGGCTTGGTACCGACACCGGCCAGATGAACTATCTGATGCGCGACGGTAAGCCTGCATCGTTCCAGGCTGACGTGGGCTTTCTGCTCGATCCACTGTCCGGTATCTGGCTTTTGTTCGTAACCGGCGTTGGAGCCCTCATCCACATTTACTCGACCGGCTACATGGCGCATGAACACGGGTATTACCGTTTCTTCGGATACCTGAACCTTTTCATGTTCTCCATGCTCACGTTGATTCTCGCGAATAATTACGTGCTGATGTTCGTGGGCTGGGAGGGCGTGGGCCTCTGTTCGTATTTGTTGATCGGATTCTATTTCCATCGCCATTCCGCCAGCACCGCAGCCAATAAAGCGTTCATTGTGAATCGCATCGGCGACGCGGGCTTTCTGCTGGGCATGTTCACCATTGCCTGGTATTTCGGATCGCTGCGGTTCTCCGAAGTCACGCACTTGGCGCGCAGCGGGCATTTTGCCATTGGCGATCCAATCATCACGGCTGCGACTCTGCTTTTGTTCATCGGTGCCTGCGGAAAATCCGCGCAGATTCCGCTTTACGTTTGGCTGCCCGATGCCATGGAAGGTCCGACGCCGGTTTCCGCGCTGATCCACGCCGCGACCATGGTGACGGCAGGTGTGTACATGGTTGCGCGGTCGAATGCGTTGTTTGTGCTGGCGCCAACTTCGATGAAGACAGTCGCGATCATCGGCGCGCTCACTGCAATCTTCGCCGCCTCGATTGGATTGGTGCAAAACGATATCAAGCGTGTGCTGGCCTATTCGACAGTTTCGCAATTAGGGTACATGTTTCTCGCTCTCGGCGTCGGCGCGTTTTCTGCCGGCGTTTTCCACGTATTTACGCATGCTTTTTTCAAGGCGCTGCTCTTCCTTGGATCAGGATCGGTCATTCACGCTATGAGCGGTGAGCAGGACATGCGCAATATGGGCGATCTCCACAAGCGCATTCCTATTACGCATTGGACCATGTTCATCGCAACCTTCGCGATCGCCGGCATTCCGCCGTTCGCTGGGTTTTTCTCCAAAGACGAAATTCTCTGGCAGGCGTGGTCTTCGGAAGGCGGGGCGTATCGTCTGCTCTGGCTCATCGGTTTCGTCACGGCGTTGATGACTGCGTTCTACATGTTCCGGCTCATGTTTCTGACTTTTCACGGACGCCCGCGAATGAGTCATGAGGTCGAACACCACATCCATGAATCCCCGAAATCGATGACGGGACCATTGGTAATCCTTGCTATCTGCGCTATCGGCGCAGGATGGCTTGGATGGCCGCACAGCCTGGGCGGGTCTGACCATTTTGCGAAGTTCTTAGATCCGGTATTCGCTCACGAGGCCCGGGTTTTCACCGAAGAAGGGTAAGGCCGCTCAACTCGCCGCCGGCGAAAAGGAAGAGGAACACACGAGCCCAATCGAATACGGGCTGATGTTTCTTTCCGTCGGTGCAGCGGTGGTTGGTTGGGGCCTGGCTTGGCGCGCGTATCGTGAGGCCGATAAAGGCTACGTCGAGCCCATTGCGGTTGCGGCTCCGCCTCTGTATGACATGCTTTACAACAAGTATTACGTCGACGAAGGTTACGATTACGCCTTTACCGGCCGACGCAAGGTGGGAGAGGTGCGTTTGGGCGTGATGGGATTGGGCGAAGCGTCGTCGTGGTTCGACTCGCACGTGATCGATGGCGTGGTCAATGGCGGCGGATGGATTACGCGGTTGACCGGAACGCTCTCCAGTTGGTTTGACAAGTGGATTATCGACGGATTGCTGGTGAATGGTCCCGCTATTTTGTCACGGATGATGTCATATCCCGTCCGGTTGCTGGAGTGGGGCCTGGTGCAGTGGTATGCGCTGGTGATGGTGATAGGGTTGGTAGGATTTGTTGCGTATTATGCATGGCGATAGAAACGACGCGGACAAGAGTGTTCGCGCCACACAGGTTTTGACCTAATATGCAAAGCCATATTCTCTCGATCATTTTATTCACGCCGCTGGTTGGCGCTCTCTTGCTCATATTTATTCCGAAGGAGCAGAAGGACGCCATTCGCTGGATCGCCAATATGTTCTCATTGGCCGGCTTGTTGGTCTCGATCCCGCTGGTGCCGTGGTTCTGGGCGCAGCGTTACGAGCCGGGGTTCAAGTTCATGGAAGGGACGCCCAACAATTGGATTCCATCCATTGGCGCCGGGTACGTCCTCGGCATCGACGGTATTTCTTTTCTGTTGATCATGCTGACCACGCTGCTGGGATGGATTTCGATCCTTTCGTCGTGGAGCGCGATTGAGAACCGGGTGAAGGAATATTACATCTGGTTTCTGGTGTTGCAGACCGGAATGCTGGGCGTTTTCATGGCACTCGATTTCTTCCTGTTCTTTATGTTCTGGGAAGCCATGCTGGTGCCGATGTATTTGCTGATCGGGATCTGGGGCGGGCCGCGCAAGCTTTATGCGGCGATCAAGTTTTTCCTGTACACGTTGTTTGGTTCAGTGCTGATGCTGTTGTCCGTCCTGTTTCTGTATTTCTACAACTTCCGACAGACCGGCCAGTACACGTTCAGCATTCAGGCGCTTTATCAGACTGCACCGCACATTTTCCACGACCCGGCATACGGTTCGACGTTTGCCATCATATTGTTTCTTGCATTCTTCGTGGCCTTCGCTATCAAGGTGCCGATGTTCCCGTTCCATACGTGGCTGCCCGATGCTCACGTCGAAGCGCCAACAGCCGGCTCGGTCATCCTGGCTGGCGTTCTGTTGAAGATGGGAACGTATGGTTTTATCCGATTTGCCCTCCCCTTCTTTCCCGATGTCGTGATGCATCCCAAAGTACGATTCTGGATGATTTTCCTTTCTATTATCGGAATCATCTATGGGGCGCTGGTTTCGCTGATGCAGAAGGACATGAAGAAACTTGTGGCGTACTCCTCGGTCAGCCATTTGGGATTCTGTACGCTGGGCATTTTTGCTCTGAACCCAGCGGGCCTGAGCGGGTCAGTGCTGCAGCAGATCAACCACGGAATCTCGACAGGCGCGCTGTTCTTGATTGTTGGCATCCTCTACGAACGGCGGCATACGCGCGAGATTTCTGAGTACGGAGGCATTTCGAATGTAATGCCGCTGTACGCCACGATCACCATGATCATGTTTTTGTCTTCGATGGGGCTGCCGCTGTTGAACGGCTTTGTGGGCGAATTCACAATCTTGCAGGGCACGTTCATGGAAAACTGGAAGTGGGCCGCGTGGGCAGTTCCGGGAGTCATTCTGGCAGCGGCATACTTGCTTTGGCTGTACCAGCGGGTCTTCTTCGGAACCGTGACCAATCCGAAAAACGAAAAACTGCATGATCTGACTCCACGCGAGGTGCTGACCTTTGCGCCCCTGCTGATCATGGCATTCTGGATCGGGCTTTACCCCAAGCCGTTCTTCCAGATTCTGCAGCAGCCAGTGAATCAACTGGTGCTTACGGTTCGGCCTGATTATCCGGGTATCGGTGGGCCAGTGAATGCATCTGTGCGGCCACAGTCGGTCGCGCCGGACACGGCTGCTGTCGCGGTTCCGATCGCTGCTAACCTTGCCAAGGGGACGAAATAAGTGCCTGCGCCACAATACTTCACCGGCACGGACTATCTGCTGTCCCTTCCCATCCTCATGCTCACGGTGTTTGCGCTGGGCATTCTGCTGATCGATCTGATGATTCCTCCGGAGTGGAAGTGGACCAACGCCGTGACCGCGTTTATCGGGGTGCTTTTTTCCGCGGCGGGAGTGCTGAAGATCCAGTACGCCCAATTCGAAGCGGCAAAGGTGGGACGTTCGCTGGAAGTCGCTTTCATGCACTCCATGGTGCTCGATCACTTTTCGATTTACTTCTACTACCTTTTTCTCGCCGGGGCGGGACTTTCCATCCTGATGTCGGTGCGTTACCTCGAGATTGAACACGAAAACCATGGGGAGTTTTACTCGCTGATTCTGTTTTCTGTGGTCGGCATGATGTGCATGGCCTCGAGCTTCGACATCGTGCTGACCTTCATTGGCCTGGAGTTGATGGCGATTTCCACGTACGTTCTGGTTGGGTTTCTGCGGACTGATCGGCGCTCGAATGAGGCGGCGCTAAAGTACCTGTTGCTAGGAGCATTCTCCTCTGGGATTTTCGCTTACGGTTTGTCTCTTCTGTACGGCCTTTCCGGATCTACGGACCTAACCGTGATCCGCCAGGCGCTTTCGATTCAAGTGGCGCAGAACGCGAATCATGTTGGTCCGGTGGCGGTGGTTGCGCTGCTGACCACGGCCACGGGGCTGTTCTTCAAAATTGCCGCCATCCCGTTCCATCAATGGCAGCCGGATGCCTACGAAGGCGCGCCGACCAGCGTCACCGGATTCATGTCGGTGGCGGTACAGGCGGCGGCGTGGGCGATGTTGATGCGCATCTTTCTCTGGGGTTTATATCCGTTGCGGTCGGTGTACGTACCGCTGCTGATCTTTGTTTCGATCATCACCATGACCGGCGCTAATTTGGCGGCGCTTACGCAGAACAATCTCAAGCGGCTGCTGGCATACTCCTCGATTGCGCACGTCGGTTATATGTTGCTGGGATTGATTGCGCTGGCCTCGGTAGATTATCCCGCGCCCGCATTCTTCGACGGCTTTAAAGGCATTCTGCTGTACCTGTTGGTCTACACTTTCATGAACCTGGGCGCATTCGCCGTGGTCACCTCGCTGCGGCAGCGGAATGTCATCGGCGACGAGATCGACGACATTGCCGGGCTTTTCTCGCGCGCCCCGACCGAAGCTGTCCTCATGCTGATTTTTCTTCTGTCGCTGGCCGGGATCCCGCCTCTGGCCGGTTTCTACGGAAAATATTTCATTTTCCTGAGCCTGATGGAGAGCGGGCATTACGTTCTTGCGTCCCTGGGTGTGCTCTACGCGGTTTTCGGACTTTACTATTACATGCGGATCGCGAATGCCATGTTTATGAGTGAGGCTCTGGACAAAACCCGGCTTCCGATCAGCATTGCTATGCGCGTGGCGCTTGGCGTGACCGCATTTTTCACCGTCGTCATCGGCATCTTCCCTGAGCGCTTTATACGCGTGGTGACTTGGTCGATGGGCCTCGGTTAGAGAGGAAACGTTTCAAGCAAATCTCTACGGTGGCAGGTCTGCAATCATGTCCCTCCCTGACAGCGACCCTCCTGAAAAGAAAAACATGTTGGTGCAACTGGCGAACTATAGTCAGTTGGCATTTATTTTTCCAGCGGCAACCGTCGCCGGATGGCTGGTCGGCCTCGCGCTGGATCACTGGCTCCATACGACCTGGCTTTATCTGGCTGGGCTGATCGTCGGCATCGTTGCCGGCTTCGTGGAATTGATCCGGACCGTCACTTCTTCGAAGAATTTATGAGCGAAGAAGATGCAAGCCGAGCCGATGCCTTCTACTCCGGCGCCTTGAAGCGTATTCCGCATTTCATGCTGGCTTTGGCCTTGCTTCTCAGCCCAGCGGGATGGCTGCATTTCGGCTGGCGTGTTGCTCTCGGATTCGCTTGCGGATGCGCCATCGCGTACCTCAATTTTCACTGGCTGGAGCGGGTTGTGATCGCCCTGGCGGACCGCGCTACTCAGACCGCCTATAAACAATCGAGCGGCGGAATTGTGTTTCGATTTCTGGTGCGCTACTTTTTGATGGCTGTGGCTGGCTATGCTATATTCAGTGTTTCTCCCGCGAGTCTTTATGGGCTCTTTGCGGGCTTGTTTCTGCCCGTAGGGGGCATCGCGTGCGAGGTGGGCTACGAATTGTACGTAGCGCTTGCCCGCGGCGCTGAAAGTTAGCGCAAAGGCAAACGAAAATCTTCCATATGCACGAGCAACTGTGGTTTACAGCGATCCTCAATCATCTCTTCGCTAGTCCAGTCCTCGGATTATTGCGGGTTCTGCACATTGAACCGAAATACCCGGATGCGCCAATTCCAAATTCGGTGGCGATGGAAGTATTAGTTTTCGTTTTCCTCGTTCTCCTGTTTGCCATGGTTCGCTCGCGGCTCTCGGTCGACCGTCCGGGAGCCTTGCAACACATCTTCGAGATTGCCAACGGGATTGTCGACGGACAGAGCAGCGAAATCATAGGCCACCACAGTGAGGGCTTCACGGCGTTCCTTGTTCCGCTGGGCTTTTTTATCTTGATCTGCAATTTGATCGGCGTGATTCCGGGCTTCGAGTCGCCGACCGCAGTTGTCGTAGTTCCGCTGGGCTGCGCGATCAGTGCGTTTGTGTATTACCAGGTGCAGGGATTCAAGCACGCGGGAGTCGCTTACCTGAAACATTTTGCCGGGCCTATGCCGGTATTGGCGCTGCTGATGGTTCCGATTGAACTTATCAGCCACATGGCACGAGTGCTATCGCTTACCGTCCGTCTTTATGCCAATATGTTTGCCGGCGACTTGGTGACGCTGGCTTTCTTTTCGCTCATACCGATCGGACTTCCGCTTCTTTTTCTCGGTTTGCATCTGTTTGTCTCTTTGTTGCAGACCTACATTTTCGTTCTGCTAACTACGGTGTACATTGCCGGAGCGGTGTCGGAAGAGCACTAGAATTTTGTTCGGTCCGTTCAGCGTGAGGGCGTCTGTGCGAGGATGACGTCAACCACCCACTGGCGGAATTTCATAGTCACGAGGAGAAACACAATGCGTAGATTGAGCAATTTGTTTATGGCGTTATCGGTGCTGAGTTTCGCCGTCCCTGCGTTCGCGCAGGGCGGAGAAGCCGCTGGCGGAACCAATTGGGTGGCGATCGCCGCCGGATTTTCTATGGCGTTCGCTTCCGGCATTTGCGCTCTGGCACAAGGGAAGGCCACTGCCGCCGCGGCTGAGGGCCTGGCACGAAACCCTGCGGCCCGTCCAGGAATCCAGATCGCCTTGATTCTTGGATTGGCGCTTATCGAGTCGCTTGCGCTCTACACCTTCGTTATTATCTTCATCAAGGTGAAATAAGGGTTTCAGAAATTCGAAGGCCCCGACCAATTCGAGTCGGGGCTTTTCTTATGTTGGTTATTGTCAGAGGGTTAGACCCGTGAAAAGGACCTGGGACCAGAACTTAGGGTTTGCGCTCGCCCTGCCACTCAGTGCCTCGTATCTCAGGGGCGCGTTCGACTGCTTCCATCAGGATTCCGCGTAAGCGCAAGCGGCTTTCCATGTCGGTATTGACAATTTCGAACCCGACTTCATTCACCCGAGCGCGGCGCAGCAACACCTGTCCGCGGATGTGTCGGACTCCCGTTGAAATATCGATGTTCGCTTCTGAGCCTACGCGGAGGTTGTCTTCTTTCGTGCCCATCCCGCCGCCCAGACTCAGCTCGCGAAGGGAGATGCTGGATTTTCCCCAGGAGCTACTGATAATGGCTGACAGACTCTTCCGCAAAACGATTCGTTCGTAACGCCGTTGACGCACCCACGGACATGCGGGAGCCGCGTCCAACGGAGCAATAGCGAGTTCACCCGGCGCAAGGCCGCTATCCGACATTACCTGCGCCGCGTAGCGCGGATCAATTTTGGCCAGAGCCTGTGCGGCCGCGATTCGCAGCTCGCGATGATTCGCCCACTTCCACATCTTCTTGGTCTCGAGCAAATTGCGCAGCACGGGAATCGACTCCGGTTCCCTCAGCCTGCCCAGCGACTCGATGGCCTTGATCTGGACGATTGCGGAACGTCCTTGGGATTCACCGGCCTCCGCCATGACCATCAGCGGCGGTACGGTCGTGCGGTCGCCGCTCATGCCGATCTCATCGATGGCCTGGGGAAGAACCATGGCATCCAAATGTTCCAGAATTTCCAATAAAGTGCGGCCGCGGTCCTGCGCGGCACCATAGGCAATTTGGCGAACCACGATGTCGTGATAGAAGCGATTCCATTCTTTTAGGCGAATGGGTAATAGCTCCAGCAGCGTCGGCACATCCAGACGGCTCAGCAGCCCAACTACGGACGAGGCCTGCCGAACTGGTCCCATGCGAAGCATCTCGCGCGCTAGCTGCAATCCGTCTGGGCCGAGTTCTCTTACGATCTCGACCATGCGATCGCATTCTTCCCGTCGCATGCAGCGGAAGAAGCGGTCAGCAAGATGCTCGATAGCCGCCTGCGAAGTACGTCGCAGTACCATGATGAGGTCGGGTGGAACTTGGGGCAGACGCAGAGCCTCCTCGATGAACTCCGGTAGGCGATTCTCCACTCCAATGCGTGGGCGCAATTCGTTCGCCATCGCAGGGCGTTGTTTGCCTACGTTTTCGATGGCGGAGCAAACCTCGCTTAGAGCGGCAAATTGCTTGCGATTTCCAGCTTCTGAACTCAGGCGCACGAAAGCTGCGCTGAGCAAACTCTGCACTTCCGGATCCGTGTCCCGAACCAGAGCTTCGCCAATCTTGTGAACGATAGGGCCGATCAAATCGATGCCGGGAGCAGCAAACAAGTCAGCCAGCTGACTTAGGCCGATGGCCGCTTTGCGGCGCGGGTCCGCCTCTTTCGCGGTGAGGCAATTCGAGTAATTTTGCAGAATGGCGGCAGCGCCCTCTGCGTCTCCACGCTCCAGCAGGACTTCGATGAACTGGCGGATATTGCGCGGAGGCACGCAGGGCGCTTCGCCCGAAAGCAGCACACTTTTCTTTCCAGCCTCGGGGACCTCCGCCCAAAACATCCGGTCCAAGATGTCGGCGTGGGATTCCACGAGAATTCCCGCCTTACTCATTTTGTCTTCGTGCACGCGTAGAATCTGGCGCAGAGTTTCCATCTGCCGGCTCATATGCTCCAGCATCTGGTGCACGGCGTTAACCTTGATGTCACCCTTCTGGAAGCGCTCCATGGCGAAGCGGATGGCCATGTGCTCGGCCGCCTTCATCAAAAGAGGCGTATCGTTCTTTTCGGCGGGATTCTTCGCTGCCAGAGTTTCCAGCAGTTGCTGCAGGTTAAGTTTGGTATTGGGATCGGCCTGGGTCAGTTCGTTCTGCAGCGATTCCGTTTTGGCCCCTGGGTCGGCGCCGACTTCGCCAAACTTGGTTAACAGTCGAATTGCCTGCATGACTTCTTCTTCCTGCAGCGGCACAACTCCGCCCGCCCAGGTTCCTCCACCGCTTCCGCCAGTTGCTTCGCCGCCAGCGCTCGGCGCACTCGGGGCGACATTCGGAACACTGCCGATCGGTACGGTGCCTCCCGCGCCGCCGGAACGTGAGCCTTCAGCCGCGGCGATGAGTTGCAGCAATTTCTGCGGATCGTTCAGCCATTCTTTGAATTCGGGACCGAGAGTCTGGGCCGCAATCTGCGCGGCGACGGTCACATCGGCCGAGCCCGGATCAGCCGCTACAAATTTGACTTCGTTGATCCGGATCGTTGATTGTTTGCTGTCCCCAAAAGTGTCCTTGATCTGCTGGACGACGTCCTGAGCTTTGGAGCCACCCACAGCAAAGGCCCGGATCAACCGGGCAAAATCATCGACGGTAACGCCTTTAGAAAAATGAATGCTGGCCAGGCCTGCTGCGGTTAGGAGTTGCGCGAAGCTGCGTTCGGCTTGTCCCGATTCCAGGGCTACTCCATCCAGCAAGAGCCGGTTCTCGGAAACTCCCAAGAGGAAGCCGCTTTCAGGCAAGCCATGTTGCAGCTCATTCCAGGTGACCTCGAATTGTCCTTCCGTGCGCTTGTGTTGAAAACCATAAAGGCGCACGTATTTCACCAGAATGTTCAGGCTATGAATAAACGCGCGAGCGGAGGCGTTCCTGTCTTGGCTCCTGGTTGTGGCGGCAGTCGAAATACCTGGCTCCTGAGACTCCGATGTAAGGTTAATGCACAAGGTAAGAGGATGCATGTTACGGAGGTAATTGTCCTCTGGCGGGGCAGTCACAATCAGAATAGCGACCCGAGGGGGACGTGAATGCCGAGGTTCGGGCCCAATTTACAGGCGTTCAGCACTGGAATTAATTCGCTCCAACGGCGAGAATGATTGGTCATGCTGCAACCCCAGGAACCACGATGCCTCTGTCGCTAGCCGTCGCCACAGCAAGAAAGGAACAGAAGAAGACAGGCCTTGCCCTGTGGATGGAACGGGTACTGGAAGAATGCGATCGCGCCAGTGTGGAGTTTGGAGCCGATCCCGTCCACGATCTGCGAGTGGCGCTGCGCCGCTGCCGCTCCATGGCCGACGGCCTTCTGGTTATGGATCCCGATCCCTCCTGGAAAGAGATGAAGAGAGCCGGCAAGCAACTCTTCCGCGAGTTGGGAGAACTGCGGGATGCGCAGGTGATGGAAGAGTGGGTGCGTGCTTTGGGCAGTCCCGAGGACCCGGTCGCTATCGCCTTACTGCAGTTCCTGGGCGGTCGCGAAGCCGGTCTTAAACAACAAGCGGCGGTTGGCCTGCAGGAGTTTGATCGTAAGCAGTGGAGGCGGTGGAGCACGTCCCTGCCTCGCCGTGCGGCCAAAATGCGGCCGGGAAGCATTCTGTTCAAGCATCTCGCGCTCGAGCGTTGGACCGAAGCTTACGAACTGCATCACGGTGCGCTGCGCAATCGCTCGCACATCGCCTTTCACCGTCTGCGGATCGGACTGAAGCGATTTCGTTACATCGTGGAAAACTTCTTGCCCGACCAACACGCCGCGTGGAGCGGCGATCTTAAGGAATTACAGGACACCTTGGGCGAAGTCCACGACCTCGATGTGCTTTGGACGACTGCCCTTCAAGTCAACGCTTTTCCCGACACCGACTCGCGCTCGAAGTGGCATTCCAGGATCATCGAAGAGCGCACTCGCAGGATCGAAAAATACCGTACCAAGATGTTGGGCAAGGATTCGCTGTGGCAAGTCTGGCGGGCACAGTTGCCAGTCGGAGAGCAGATCGAGTCGGCCGCGCTGAGCAGGCTCAAGCTGTGGGCTTCGTTTCTCGATCCTGATTTCAAACACTCGATTCACGTGGCGAGACTCGCCCTTCAACTTTATGACGGATTGCCCGGCAAGCGGCCGCCAATGGATTCCGAGCCTACAGATCCACGGGCTATCTTGCAGGCTGCGGCTTTGTTGCATGACGTCGGCCGCTCGAAAAAAGAGAAAAATCATCACAAAGCTACCTACAACCTGATTCGACGGCTGCCGCCTCCCTTGAGTTGGACTGAAGAGAAGCTGCGCTGGGTCGGCATCATCGCCCGTTATCACCGAGGCGCACTGCCCAGAGTTGGGCAAAAAACTCTGATGGGGTTGAGCGAAAGTCAGCGGCAGGGCATCCTGAAGCTGGCGGGAATTCTACGCCTCGCCAACGCCTTCGATGCTGAGCGCGACGGACGTATTCAACGGCTCGAAGTGCACGAACAAAATAGTTTTCTGCAAATTGCCGCCCAAGGCTACTCCCCGCGCGATCGCATGGCCGAAAGCATTGCCGCTGCGCGCCACCTGCTCGAAACCGTCTATCGCCGCCCGGTGATGGTGAAACCGCTCGGTGCGGTGAGGCTTAAGCTAGTAGCGAGAAGCTAGAAGCTTTCGAGTCACTTCCATCCGCGCCCGCCATCCAGTAGAACCTAAGCATCGTATGACTCACGCCCAACTGGTTCGAAAAGCCGTTGCGTGGCTGCGCTCGTATCGCTGCGGAGTGGTTCTCTCCGAGCAAGCTTGTCTCAGCGGCGAAATGCCCGACGCCATCGGATGGAAGCGGGCCTGCCACTCTGTGCTCGTCGAATGCAAGGTCTCGCGTGCTGACTTTCTTGCCGATCGCGAAAAGCCATTCCGCCAGAAGCAGGAACTCGGACTGGGATGTGAACGCTTCTATCTCACGCCCGCAGGAATGCTTCGGCCAGAAGAAATTCAGGGCGGATGGGGACTGCTCGAACTGCACAACCGGAAGATCAAATTGCTTAAGCCTGCGGCGAAGAACCTTCGCACTGCGACCGGCTTTCGCTACGAAATGAATCTTCTGCTCGCCAGCCTTAGCCGTGTGGAGATCCGGATCGAACCCAGGAAGCTAACCGAATTTCTAAAGTGGAAGAATCGACTGGCTGAATACAACCAGGGCGCTTTGCCGGAAGGCATTGTGCCCGACCGAAGAAGAGCCCAACTTTTTTCTGGAAACCGACGCCGTCACCAACTGAATGCAAAGCGCCATTCTCTGATCGGTGAGAATCCGTGCGGATCCGTGGCGGCTTTTTCCGGACCAAATAAAAAACCGGGCTGGTTGGCCCGGCTTCTTACGGCATCGAGGTGAGATGCGGTTACATCAACCTCGGCTTACATAAAAACTGGTATCCAACATCCGGAGAAGACGATGGAACAACTTGCCTGGGATAATTGCAGGTTTAAGGCCAGCTTGACGTGCTAAGGGTAAATTACTGATGCAGAGCAAGTTATTATGGTTATGGCCAAGGCTGCAGGTCTACTCCATGTGCAAATGTTTGCACATCTTGGAAAGCTGGACGGCCCGACTGTGGGGCCAAGCTCACAACTCGCGCCGCCCTTCCATCGACTTCAGCATGGTGATTTCGTCCGCATACTCGATGTCGCTGCCGACCGGAATGCCCATGGCAATTCGCGTCACCTTAAGCCCCGCACGCCGCAGTTTCCCGGAAAGATAGGTTGCCGTCGCCTCGCCCTCCACCGTCGGATTGGTGGCAATAATGACTTCGTCGACCTGGCCGTCCTCGACCCGCCGCATCAGATTGGAGATGCGTAGTTGCTCCGGACCCACTCCGTGCAGCGGCGAAATTGATCCGTGCAGCACGTGATAAACGCCGTTGAAATGTTTAGTTTTCTCGATCGCCCCGATGTTGGTGGGCTCTTCCACCACACAAATCATGCGCTGGTTGCGAGTCGCGCTGCTGCAGTAGACGCACGGATCGACATCCGTAATGTTGTTGCAGATGGAACAAAGACGCAGCTTCGCTTTGACCTCGAGGACAGCTGCAGCCAGCGCCTCGGCATCCTCATCATTCGAGCGCAGGATGTGAAACCCAAGCCGCTGCGCGGTCTTGCTGCCAATTCCCGGCAGCTTCTTGAGTTCATCGATCAGTCGCACCATCGGCTCCGCAAATTTAGACATAGGATAATCGGGTGATTTTGTAATTGGGCAACTGAAGAGACGCAAACAACTCAATACTTCACATTCCTGGAATCCCCAGCCCACCCAGCATTCCACCCATCGTGGACTGCATGGCTTCATCCACTTTCCGGCTTGCGCCATTGATCGCCGCGGTCACCAGATCCTGCAACATTTCGACGTCACCGCTCTTTACCGCCTCGGGATCGATCTTTAGGCTCAGCAACTGCTTGCGGCCGTCCATCTTGACCACGACACTTCCTCCACCGGACGAGCCCTCGACCACAGTCTCCTCCATCTTCTTCTGGAGCACTTCATATTGCCGCTTGGCCTGCGACATCAATTCCTGCAAGTTAAATCCGCCCATTGCCGTCCTTCCCGGTCGACTGAGATTCCTGAAGCCTGAAGCCTGGAGCCCGAAGCCAGCTCACCGTCTCTCTTTGTAATCGATGATCGTCCGAATCTCCGCGCCAAACTTTTCCTTCATACGGCGAACGATCGGATCCTGTTCCGCCCGGCTGCGCCCCCCGCCGTTGGAAGACGGACGGATCGTCGCCGCGCTCGTCCCGTTTCCGGGAACCACCTTCAGCTTCAGCGCGCGTCCGGCAACTCCGCTGGCGGTCGCGATTGCCAGTCGTCTCGCATCCGCTCCCAAAGTCATGTCAATCACGGTCGGCGACGATGCCACCTTGATCACCAACTCGTTGCCTTCGACCAGCCATTCGCCGCCTTCCAACATCGAAACCAGCATTTGATGGCCTCCGGCGGCCAACGCGTTCAGGACGGGCTCGCGGAAGGCCTCGCGCAGATCGCCCGGCTCTAGCGGCCTTGCCGGCACTCTTTCTGGTCCCGACGCTTCCGGCGCAATGTCGGCGACAGCCGCAGGAGCTGCCGATCCCATCACGACGCTTGCTGTCGTTTTGCCGGTTGCGAAGGCAGGGCCGCTTGCTGCCGGATTGTCGTCCGCCAGGAGTTGTGGTTTCGAGCTACTCTTTCGTGCGGAATCCGCCGCGAATGGCGAAACCTGATTGCCCCGCGCCGACGTAGCCGATTCTGACTTCTTGGGATCGGGAACAACCGTCGGCCTCCCCGTCGCCCTCGGAGCACCTGTTGCAGCTATGCCCGCCGCGCTCAACAGCTCTTCGATCGGCAGCAATCGTTGCGCGTGGCTCATCTTCAGCAGGCCCAATTCCAGATGAAACCGCTGTTCCTGTCGATACCCAAGTTCCCCATGAGTCCTCAACATGATTTGTAAATGCCGCGCCAGATCCTCTTCGCTGAACAGCTCGGCAACACGCGCCACCCGCACCCGTTCGTCGCCAGAAATTTGCAGCAGGGAAGAGTTGCCACCAGCGATCTTGGCCACAACGCTGTTGCGGAGAAATCGAACCATTTGCCGCGCAAAATGAGTAGGACTGTGGCCTTCACTAATCAACCGGTCCACCAGCCGCAAAACCTCTTCGCTCGAACTCCGCGCAACCGCCTGCATTACTTCTTCGAGCACCGTAGAAGGCGCGGCGCCAACCAGTTGCCGAACCGCATCGGCAGTGATGCGCCCATCGCATGAAGCGATGGCCTGATCCAAAATCGAGAGCGCGTCGCGTATCGAACCATCACCGGCCTCGGCTAAAAGAGCGAGCGCATCCTCGTCGGCTTCGACATTCTCACGGCTAGCCAGGTCTTTCAACTGTCCGAGAATTTCCTCAAAGCGCACCGCCCGAAAACTGAAATGCTGGCAGCGAGAGCGGATAGTCTGCGGAATGTCCTCGGGCTGAGTTGTCGCGAGCATGAAAACCACGTGGCTGGGCGGTTCCTCCAACGTTTTCAGCAACGCATTGAAGGCCGCGTCCGTAATCTGGTGAGCTTCATCGAGGATGTAAATCTTGAACCGGTCGCGTGCCGGACGATATCGAGCCGCCTCACGCAACTCACGGATCTCGTCGATGCCTCGGTTGGTGGCGGCGTCGATTTCGATTACATCCACCGAATTCCCCGCCCGAATCTCGGTGCAGGATTCGCAAATTCCACAAGGTTCCGTCACCGGCTTATCCGAACTCCGGCAATTCAGCGCCATGGCCAGAATACGGGCTACCGTTGTCTTTCCGATGCCGCGGTGCCCGCTGAAGATATATCCATGGGCGGTACGGCCCTGCTCAATGGCATTCTTCAACGTCCTCGTAACGTGGTCTTGCCCTATGACGTCGGAGAAGTTTTGCGGACGGTATTTGCGTGCCAGAACCTGGTAGCTCATGAGGTGGAAGCTAAATTATACGTGATGCCACAACAGCCCGTAGCCCCGGACGCCTCGTCAGGGAAGCCGAGCGAAGCAAGGCCTAGGGCGCAGTACTGGCCCCGCTCCAACCAGGGCCTTGCGGAAAAGATACTCCTCAATTACGCTTCTGTGTTGGCTTTCTGGCCTTGGGGGGATGTATGCAACTGAAACTGACGGTCCGAACTGTAGATGACATCGTGGTCGTTGACTGCGCTGGCCGCATTGTCTTTGGCGAAGAGTCCGCCGATCTGCGCGACACCGTGAGAATGGTAATCAACCAGAGCAAACGCGTCGTGCTCAATTTGTCAGGCGTGACCTACATCGACAGCGGTGGCTTGGGTACGCTGGTCGCGCTGTACACCACCGCGCGCAACAACGACGGCTCCATCAAGCTGGCTAATCTGACCCAGCGCGTGGGAGACCTCCTGCAGGTGACCAAGCTGGTCACGATTTTTGATGTTTATGACAGCGAGGAGAAAGCCCTCGAGTCATTCCGCAAGGGAGCGGCTGCGTAAGGTTTAATGTGGCGCGGGCGCCCCCGCCCGCGTTTGTTTCCCTGCAATTTTCTGATCGAGACCGGCCTGTGATCCGCCAAAAGAAGAGCCATCTGAGATGACGATGGACGCCCGCATCCTGGCCACGATCCGCAAGATCCCACGTGGCAAGGTTTCAACCTACGGTGCCATCGCCCGAGCCGCTGGATATCCGGGAGCCGCGAGGCAGGTAGTTGGCGCGCTGCGCCGGTCTTTCGATTTGCCCTGGCAAAGAGTATTAGGTGCCGGAGGCGAAATTAAACTGCGCGGAGATTCAGCGATCGAACAGCGGCTGCGTCTGGAATCCGAAGGAGTGACTTTTCGAGGACGTCGCGTGAATATGAAGCAACACGAATTTAAGTTCGCGAAAGCCAAGACAAAGGCCAATCTAACGAAGAAACGAGCCCAGACTAAAAACAAACGGCGAACGACCGCGAACTAACGACTGCTCTTAAACTGCTTGTCGATTTCCACCTGATAACCCGCGCTCAGGCGATTGGTTTCATTCGCCATCCCCACCACTGCCATCAACTCTTTGAACATTTCGTCGGTCATGCCCTTCTTCTGCGCTGATACCGTGTGGGAAGCAATGCAATAATCGCACTGGTTGCTGACGCTGACCGCAACGTAAATCAGTTCCTTGGTCAGCGGATCTAAAGCTCCTGGCGCCATAATCTGCTTGATGTCCTCCCATGTCCGCTTGAGAGTCGCGGGATCATTAGCAATCGCCTTCCAGAAATTGTTGATCCAGTCCGTCTTCCGCACAGCCATAATGTCGTCGTAGACCGCCCGCACCTCAGGGCTTGCGTCTCGGTATTCAATCAGTCCAAGCGTCGCCATTTTGCCTCCGAATCAGACTTTCTCGGCACACTCTGCGATAAGCTTTTGACCTAGCCTCTCGGCACTTGCCCGCTCAACAATTTCCCCAACTCGCTCGACCCGCACCGCAAGCCAACGTAAAACGTCCCGAACAAAGCATAAACCGCGCTCACTTCATCAAACCGCATTTCATAGATCAGCTTTTTGAAGACCAGCGGATCGTCGGCGAACAAATCCACTCCCCATTCCCAATCATCAAATCCAATCGAGCCGGTAATGATCTGCTTCACTTCTCCCGCGTACCGCCGCCCCACCAGGCCATGCTCGTTCATCTGCCGCGCCCGCTCTTCGATGGGAACGGTGTACCAGTTCTTATCTTCTCCGCGCCGCCGATCCATAGGATAAAAACAAAGGTACCGATGCTTGGGCAGTTCCGGAAACAAGCGCGGCCGCATAGCTTCTCGTTGCCGTTCCAGCGTGTCCTTGATGGCCCGATTCCATTCCTCCGAGTGTGCCTCGATGCCTCGTTCCGCCAATTCGTTGTAGACCTTAATCGTGGATTCATACAGCCCGAGCTCGATCATCGAAAGATACGAAGTCGTCGTCTCCAGGTAATCGCTCAGCCGAAGCCGGGCCATCTGCAATTCCACCTGATTCAATTCGTCGAACGATTGCCGGAAGTGGACAAACATCAGATCGCCCTTATGTCCGATCAGAGAATAAAGTCCGGACTGCCCCGACGGATTCTGTTCCATCTTCGACAGCAGGCCGCTGGCCTCGTGGACGATCTTGGCTTTCTGCGCAGGGCGCAGCAGTCTCCAGGCCGACCAGCGAAAGCGCATCATCTGATGCAGCACGCTGTAACCTTCAATGGTCAGCGGCACAGGAGGGATCGCGGTTGAAACCATGGTCGAGCGCTCCGGTCGAGCCGTACGGGTGGCTGGCATAGGTTTTCCTCGTCGAACCTATTGTACCCGCGGACGAAGTAATGTAGGCGTCGGGCGTCGGGCCCGTTCAATTCCAGCAGATCTATAAGACGATCACATATTGCGCGATCTATTTCAGCGCAAAAAGGCGCAGCTAGATGACAAGCAGGGAAGGATTGCAAACTCAGCCCACACTCAATGCACTCGGTTCAACAGCACGGCTTCGACGTAAGTCACGGCATCGCAAATATCCAATCCAGAAGCCAGCAGGCAGATAACATCGTCCTCCGTCAGGCCAGCTTGCTGCGACGCCTCTTGCAATCTCTCTACCGCAACGAAGATGGGCACCCTGTATTTGGTCTCCACGATTTCATGCCTCCTCAAATTGTTTGTTTGTGCCGCTCAACAACGGACAGCGTAGGACCCAGTCGCTTGCTGACCCGCCTGGTTAACTCCAGCAAGCTCAAAACCCAGTGTGCAAAAACTTCTTAGCAACGGAGCAAACGATGGAGGAGTGGATGGAAAATCAACTTTATGAAACGAGAGTAGCACGCAATTCGCGCACGTCAACTCCACGAAAGTGCCAGAGATCGCACAAACCTTTGGAAGCACATCCACCCCGCGGAGCAGATCAGCACAAAAAACGCGAGGACGGGCGTCGTCGCCCGTCCTCATCGCATGAAATAACACCGTGCAGTGTCGAGCTATACAAACAAAGGAACACAAAGCCTACAGCGCCGTACAAACCGCCTTGACCTCCGTATATTGCTCCAACACTTCGTGACCCATTTCGCGGCCCCATCCGGACTGTTTGTATCCACCGAATGGCAGCGCAGCGTCGAAAATGTTGTAGCAGTTGATCCACACCGTGCCGGCACGGAGCTGCGAAGCCAGACGATGCGCCTTCTGGATATCCCGCGTCCAAATGCCGGCAGCTAACCCGTAGACCGAATCGTTGGCTTGCGTGACCAACTCTGCCGGATCGCTGAATGGAATGGCTGCGACCACCGGGCCGAAGATTTCTTCCTGCACGACCTTCATCTTCTCGTTGGTGTTCACCAAAACCGTTGGTTTGACGAAGTAGCCTTTATCGCCGTACCGTCCTCCGCCGACGACCGCCTTGGCGCCTTCGGAGAATCCTGACTCGAGATATCCGCAAACCCGGTTCAGTTGCTCGACAGAAACCAACGGCCCCATGTCGGTAGAGTCGTCCTGGCCCGATCCCACATTGATCTTCTTTGCGTGCTCGACGACACCTTCCACGACCTTATCGAAAATCTTGTTCTCGATATAAAGGCGCGAGCCGGCGCAACAGCATTGTCCGTGATTGAAGAAGATCGCGCTGGCGGCTCCGGCAATGGCGGCATCGAGATCAACGTCGGCAAACACGACATTCGGAGACTTGCCGCCCAACTCCAAAGATACTTTCTTCAGATTGCCCGCGGCAGCCTGCAGAATAAGCTTGCCGACCTCCGTCGATCCGGTGAATGCGACCTTGTCGACGCCAGGATGAGCCGCCAGCGCGGCTCCGGCAGTCTCGCCATAACCCGGGACGATGTTCACCACGCCGTCGGGAAATCCGGCTTCCTGGAACAGTTCGCCCAGACGCAGCGCGGTGAGCGGCGTTTGCTCCGCCGGCTTAAGCACAACCGTGTTCCCCGTAGCCAACGCCGGACCCAGCTTCCAGGCCGCCATCAGCAAAGGAAAGTTCCACGGAATAATCTGCCCGACAACGCCCACCGGCTCGCGCAAAGTGTAAGCCAGAAATTTCGCGCCCGGCGCATAAGGTACCGAAATCGGAATGGTATTGCCCTCGATCTTCGTCGCCCATCCGGCCATGTACCTGAGCAAATCTACGGCTAGCGGAACATCGGCTCCGCGGGCAATCTTTTGGGGTTTACCGTTGTCGAGAGATTCTAGTTCTGCGAACTCTTCGAGGTTTTCTTCAAGCAGGTCGGCGAGCTTCCAGATGGCGCGACCGCGCTCGGAGGGGGTTAACAGCGGCCAGCGGCCGGTTTCAAACGCTGCGCGAGCAGCTTTGACGGCGCGGTCAATGTCTTCGCGATCACCCTCGGCTACGCGAGCGAGAACCTCACCAGTCGCTGGGTTATAGGTGGCAAAGGTCTTGCCAGATGCCGCTTCTACCCACTTGCCGTTGATGAGCATCTTGCGGGTTTGGGAAACAAAGCTGGACACTTTACCTTCGGATGGAGCGATGTTTAGAACTGTTGCCATGATTTTTCTCCTGACGGGCGATATCTGACTTCGCGATTATTCGTGCAATGAGTCGAAACCGCTCAAGGCCTTATACACAATCGTCTGCGCTCGGCCACAGTTGCAAATTGTAGTCCATTTTACTGGCTGAGGGACGCTCCTTTTTGTCCGATCATGATTGCTTCTTGCATCTGCCGGAACAGGTCGCCGATGGCCGCGGGTGAGTGGGAAACAAATAACGTGTTGCTCTTATCGCTAGCCCCAATTTCCTTCATCGTGTCCAGGTATTGAGTCACGAGGACGAGCATCATCACGTCGTGCGGCGTGGATCCCTCGACGGCCTTCGAGAAAGCCTCGACTGAGTCTTTCAGCCCTTCAATAATCGCCTTGCGCTGGTTGGCGATGCCCTGGCCCTGTAGAGCTTTGCTCTGCGCCTCTGCTTCGGCCTGTTTCACTTTTAGGATTTTCTCCGCTTCACCGCGTGCCGTGGCCGCTACCTGCTCGCGCTGGGCTGCATTGATGTCATTCATCGCGGCCTTCACTTTTTCGTCGGGTTCGATATCGGTCACGAGAGCCTGGTCGATGGCGTATCCGTAGGTCTTCATCACATCGTCCAATCCCTCCTTGATGGCAATTGCAATGTCAGATTGTTGGAGGAAGGCGTCGTCCAGGATCATCTTGGGGACGTGCCCCAGAATCACGTTGAACACATAAGAAGAAATTTGCTGCTTGGGATTAGCCAGCTTATAGAAGGCCTCGTACACCTTCTCCGGAATCACGTGATACTGGACGGAAACCGGAATCTTTACGAACACGTTGTCTTTAGTTTTGGTTTCAACGTCAAGCGCGAGTTGCTGGACACGCAAGTCGATGCGGGCCGCGATCTGGTCGAGCCAGGGCAGCTTGAAATTGATGCCCGCGTTGGCCACACGAAGGAATTTGCCCATGCGCTGGATCACGACCGCTTCAGCGGTTCTCACCTGAAAGAAGCCGCTCAGGATCGTGCCGATTGCGAAAAGGATCAGCAGACCGTAGAGGAAAACTTCGAAACCTGACGAAACGTCCATCGGCGATTCTCCTTCGAGTTCCTGAATATTGGCAAAGAACGCCGCGCAAACACAACGCGGAATCGGAAGCATAATAGCGGTTGGGAGAACTTCCTACAATTGAATTGTCTGACTCAACCGAAGCGAGGCACAGAGCGGATGGTGTCTCCCAACGGGGTTCGCGGATCGCTGTTTCCGCATCCTGAAGAGGTCGTAGGGGAATCTTACTGATTGCTCTACGTTGGCGGAGACGCGGTCCAAGTCCAACCAGCGAGTCATTAGGCCGCTTTGCATCACTAATCAACTTGTTTCGGGGCGAGCCGAGACAATCAAGGAAATTTCGGTTGACACTGCTATTTATCGTTTTATAATGGTTCTCATCCGATAATCATGCGCCTCACCCATGAACAGTTCCGTGAGCTCGCCGCCAAGCACGGTCTCGCGGTCACGCACCAGCGTCAAGTGGTTTATGAGGCCGTCATCGCCGCCCACGGACACTATTCCCCGGAGGACGTTTACGCCGCGGTGCGGCGTCGCATTCCATCCATTTCTCTCGCCACGGTCTACAATAATCTGCGGCTTTTTATCGAGTGTGGGATGCTGCGAGAAGTCAGTCCTCATGCGGCCACCTTGCGCGTGGACGGCAATCTCAAACCCCACCACCACCTGGTCTGCTCGCGCTGCAAATCGGTGCAAGACATCGAAGGAGAGTTCATCGATTTCAAACGGCTGTCCCGGCAACTGCCGGACGGCTTTGATCTGACCCAGTCGCTGGTCGAGGTCTTTGGCCTCTGTCGGCGCTGTAGCGCAACAAAATAGTTTGTTTTCGCAATTCTCAGTCATAGAAGGGAAGGAAACATTATGGAAAATACGCTCGCAACTTCATCGGGGAGCGTTTCCCCCGAAACTAAAGACAAAAGCACCTTAGCCGAATCGAAGTGCCCGGTAGCGCACGGCGCTCGCCAAACCCGCACGAACGTGGATTGGTGGCCGAATCAGGTGAACGTGAACATCCTCCACCAGCATTCCCCAAAGTCCGATCCGATGGGCAAGGAGTTCAATTACGCGCAAGAGTTCAAGACGCTCGACCTGAATGCCGTGATCAAGGACCTGCATGCGTTAATGACGGACTCGCAAGAGTGGTGGCCGGCCGACTTTGGCCATTATGGGCCACTGTTCATTCGTATGGCGTGGCACAGCGCGGGCACGTACCGCATCGGCGACGGCCGCGGGGGTGCAGGAGCCGGGCAGCAGCGTTTCGCGCCGCTCAATAGCTGGCCGGACAATGTAAACCTCGACAAGGCGCGCCGTCTGCTCTGGCCGATCAAGCAGAAGTATGGGCGCAAAATCTCCTGGGCTGACCTCATGATTCTCGCAGGCAACGTCGCCCTTGATTCGATGGGATTCAAGACATTTGGTTTTGGCGGCGGGCGCGAGGACGTCTGGGAACCCGAAGAACTGAACTGGGGCCCTGAGGGTACATGGCTTGCCGACGAGCGTTACAGCGGCGATCGTGATTTGCAGAATCCGCTCGGTGCCGTGCAGATGGGCCTGATCTATGTGAACCCGGAAGGGCCGAATGGAAAGCCGGATCCCATCGCTGCGGCGCGGGATATCCGGGAGACTTTTGCCCGCATGGCGATGAATGACGAAGAAACCGTCGCACTCATTGCCGGCGGTCACACCTTCGGCAAAACCCACGGCGCTGGCGTTCCCGCTCAATATGTAGGCAACGAACCGGAAGGCGCCAACATCGAGGATC
The DNA here is from genome assembly GCA_963722725.1 of uncultured Acidobacteriota bacterium. Classification (GTDB taxonomy): domain Bacteria; phylum Acidobacteriota; class Terriglobia; order Terriglobales; family Acidobacteriaceae; genus JABDBE01. The sequence goes on along the minus strand of CAVROB010000013.1, from coordinate 1,395,156 downwards.
AAGGTTTCGGATGGAAGAATAAACTTGGCAAAGGTCATAGTGCTGACACTATCGGCAGCGGCCTCGAAGTCACTTGGACCACGACGCCCACGAAGTGGAGCAACAACTTCTTCACCAACCTCTTCAAGTACGAATGGGAACTGACCAAGAGTCCGGCCGGTGCGCATCAGTGGACGCCGAAAAATGGTGCAGGCAACGGTACAGTGCCCGATGCGCATGATCCGTCAAAGCGCCATGCGCCATCGATGCTGACCACGGACCTCGCTTTGCGGCTCGATCCTGCTTACGAAAAGATTTCACGGCGATTCTACGAGCATCCCGATCAGTTCGCAGACGCGTTTGCGCGGGCATGGTTCAAGCTGACGCACCGCGACATGGGGCCGATCGCACGCTACCTTGGCCCGCTCGTTCCGAAGGAGACGCTGGTCTGGCAAGACCCGGTTCCCGCCGTAGATCATAAATTGATCGGCGAGAAGGACGTTGCCGCTCTTAAAGCGAAGATCCTCAAATCCGGACTGTCGATCTCGCAACTGGTCGCGACTGCCTGGGCATCGGCGGCATCGTTCCGCGGCTCCGACAAGCGCGGTGGGGCGAACGGGGCGCGCATTCGCCTCACGCCACAAAAGGATTGGGAAGTGAACCAGCCGGCCGAACTGGCGAAGGTTCTGCCAAAGCTGGAGGCGATCCAAAAGGAGTTCAACAGCGCGCAGACCAATGGCAGCAAGGGGAAGAAGATTTCACTCGCTGACTTGATCGTTCTGGGCGGCGACGCTGCCATCGAGGAAGCTGCTAAGAAGGCTGGGCATGAAGTGAAGATTCCCTTTACCCCGGGACGCACGGATGCTTCGCAGGAGCAGACCGACGTGCACTCGTTCGCCGTAATGGAGCCCGTAGCGGACGGGTTCCGCAACTATCTCCGAAGCGGGCAGGTCCTGTCGGCTGAGGAGTTGCTGGTAGATCGGGCGCAGTTGCTGACACTGACTGCACCGGAGATGACAGTTCTCATCGGCGGCCTGCGCGCCCTGAATGCGAACTTCGGGCGGGCTAAACACGGCGTCTTCACCAACCGGCCTGAAACGCTGACCAATGATTTCTTCGTCAACCTGCTCAACATGAATACGAAGTGGGAGCCGTCCAAATCCGAAGGCGTGTATGAGGGGCGCGATCGCGCGACGGGCAAAGTCAAGTGGACAGCCACGCGCGCCGATCTCGTCTTCGGTTCGAACTCCCAGCTCCGCGCACTCGCAGAAGTCTATGCGTCAGACGACTCGAAGGAGGCGTTTGCGAAGGACTTTGCGGCTGCGTGGAACAAGGTCATGAATCTTGATCGCTATGACCTTGCCTGAGCTCGGCGTAAAAGAGAGCAGTCACCTTGGTACAAACTCCAGTAGTCGGGCTACTGTCATTTCAAAGTAGCCCGCTACTGGCCCTGTTTGTTTGGATCGGCCAAACGAAGCGTTTAAATCGGCATCCCGTCCGGGCCGAGGATTAACCGTACTTCAGCGCGGTGCTCTGTCCGACTTCGATGATGTAGCCATCAGGATCGCGGATGTAGCAGCGTATCTCGCCGTACTTGGGGATCGGCGGCGTGATGAACTCGGCTCCTCGACTCTTCCATAATTCATAGCACGCTTGAATATCCGCCACCCGGAAATTCATAAAGCTGGTGATGTGATTCGGGTCGGGAACGCTGAGCGTTACGGTCGGCTTATCCGGGGTCGGCCCGCCGCCAACGTTCAGAATCATCCAGATATTCGCCAGCTGAAGGTACGGAGGCGCGTTGCCGTCACCCATGGTCAGAATGCGAGCGCCGAAGACCTTTTCGTAGTAGTGAGCCGACCGGTTGACGTCGGCGACGGTGAGAAAATGCGCGATGCTGATCCCCTCTTTCGGGGGCATCTCATAGCTCTTCTGGTCGATTTGTACGGCGTTCATTGACGGCTCCTATCCCGATATAGTGTCCGCCGAATGTGAGGCGCGATGGTTGCAGCGCTCACAATTGCTCTTATCAGCGACACCCCAATTAAGCCATAACCGTGGCGACGAGTCTATTGGACGAACGTATCGACCCACACCAACGTATGGATTGGAAAAGACTGAGGACGTTCACGTCTGGAAGCCGGGTGCCCCATTTCTCGCGTTGTTTGCGAGAAGTGGGGATTTGCGCCGACACCCTACCAACCCTCAGCCGGCGCTCCGCCGATTTCTACTCCCGCCAACGGATGAACATTGGCGCGAGCCTGGGCTTATCGTGAGCTGTAAGTCAAAATCCCCACTTCTCGCAAAGAACGCGAGAAATGGGGCACCCAGCACCCAAGCACCCAAGCGCCCAAGCACCCAAGTCTGATTTTGAATGCGTTCTTGAACCTCAGCCCGCGCGCCGTCGAATTTTCTGCTCCCACCAAGTCCAATCGTTGATCCGAACCAATCCCGCCTCTCCGTAAGCATAGGAGCGGTAGCTACTCCACCGCCAATCCTCCGGACTCGTCACCAGTCCGCGCACCACCGGATTGCGATGCATGTACGTCAGTTTCTCAACCTCTTTCTGCGGGCTCCAGAGATTGAAATCGTAGAAACGACTCTGCCAGAAGCGGCCGGAGAATTCGCCTCCAATAGCCAGCCGCCGGGAGACGCTCAACTTCACGGCCTGAACTATCTTCGAGGGATCGCCAATCAAGGGTTCGGAAATCAGCAGATGTATGTGTTCGGGCATGACCACGTATCCGATCACGGCAAACCGATAGCGAACGCGCATCAGTTCGAGGACAGCGAGTAAAAGGTCGCGGCGCGCGGGATCTCCCAGGAGCGGCTTGCGCCGGTAGCAGCTCCACGTGATGAAATGGAGGCTTCCCGTGCCGTAATAACGCTTCAGGCCCCAGGGCATGAAGAAACCCTATGCAACGATGCGAGGTCATGTCTGTGACTGATGAACACTGGCTGGGCCTATCGTGAGCTGTAAGTCAAAAGCCCCACTTCTCGCAAAGAACGCGAGAAATGGGGCACCCGGCACCCGGCCTAAGTATTGCAGCACTTGAAACAAAGGGCTTACGGGCCCGGCGATTCGCGTTGACCCGGCGGTCACGGCCGTCGGCAAGCACCGCCCCAAGAAAACCTTCTGGTCAGATTCGACCTATGTCCTATAATCAAGATGTGCTAACCGAAGAAGACAAACAGTGGATTAGCCAGCGGTTAGAGAAGGTGGAGACCGCTCTTCTCACCGAGTTTCACAAGTGGGCATCCCCGGTGGAATTGCGTCAGAAGAGCCACGCCGCAGCAATTCGCGCACTGGATGCCGAGGTTGAGGCTATGTCAGACCGGTTGAAGAATCTGGAAGGCCGCTAATCACACCGGGCTCGCTTGTCTATTCTCTTTCGTACGTGAACTCTGAATCAAGGTTTCCTACCAACCCTCAGCCCGCGCTCCGCCGATTTACTCCCGCCAACGGATGAACATTGGCGCGAGCCCGGGCTTATCGTGAGCTGTATGTCAAAATCCCCACTTCTCGCAAAGAACGCGAGAAATGGGGCACCCTCGGATTCGTAAAAAGCTGGGAACCTGTCCCAATTTTTCCCTATGCCGCTGAAACCGACTTCTTCTTTCCATCAAGTGCCGGTAGAAGAAGTTTCAGAAGCGCTTGATCAGAGAACGGGTTCTGACCGGAGATCAGCTCGCGATCCTGAATGACATAGCTCGACCACGGAGCGAGCACACTTACGTTACCGCCCGCCGTCTGCAGGGCGAAGTCCGGGTAGAACAGAACCTTGCCACCAATCTCAAGCGGCTCCCGCTGCTGCTCTTCCGCTGTCGAAAAGATAGTCATCTTATATCCAGCATAGATCCAGCCTTGAGCCTTTGCGTGCGCTCCCGCGGCATCACCCGCACTCAGCGCGGCCACCACCTCGGTCGAATTCGGGAGAGCCGAGAGTAGTGAAATCGGGCCATGGCAGAGCACAGCCGTAGGCTTGGATGTTTCGTGAAAGTGTCTCATCACTATGCCGGCATTGGGATCATCGAGAAGATCGATCATCGGACCGTGGCCGCCGGGGACGAAGACAGCGTCATATTGATCCAGGCCCGATGCGATGACATCCGCGATGCGGGTTGGATCTCTGAGCCCAGCCAGGCCGTCGCGGAATAACATATAGTCCTGAAGCTTGGCCGCGTCCCCGCCGAAGAAATCGGCGACCTCTGAATGCACATCCACTTGGGGCGCGTTGCCTTTGGGGTTGGCGAAAGTGATTTCGTAGCCTTCCTTCATCAGGGCGCGAACCGGAACCGTCAGCTCGTTGAGGTAGTAGCCGGCGCCCTTGTAAACCTTGCCATCTTTCAAGGGCAAACCGCGACCGCTCGAAACCAACACCAAGACTTTTCCTTTTGTTGTCATTTTGTTCTCCTTTTTGAAATCGAATCTATTTCTGACATGGGCGAGTTATGCCCCCGGGAATCCAAACATCAACCACGACTGATTGGCTACCCAATGCGGGTATAGCTCCGTCATCTGATCGAACAGCTCCTGGTCGGACGTCGCGGTTTTCTGCAGCCGATCGAAGTCCTCGAGGTAACGCTTGGTGTCCTGGATCGTCGAGGGAGAGTCGGGCGCGCCCGGCTTCTTGTGACCGGCGACAACCATCGTCGGGTTCAGCGCTGCTAACCGGTCCAGGTCCGCGATCCAATTCTTTCGGCTCTCGGGGGTGGTGTCGCCGACGTACATGCGGCATTGGTTGTACACAACGTCGCCGGCGACGATCAGGCCGATCGATGGAACGTGCAGAGACGTCGAATCGGGGCAATCGGTGCGGCCCTGCTCGATGATGCGCAATTCGTGGCCCTCGAGCGTGAACATGCTCTGCTCATAGGGCTCAGGGGCAACCAACTTCGCGGGTATTTGCCCAGGAAACATACGACGGGCCAACTGCTTCACTGACGTAGAGAGATAAATCTGCGTGATGGCCTCCACCGTCTTGGGCGTTGCTATCGCCCGGGCGCCCGGGAAACGGTCGAGCAGAATGCTCAGCCCGTAGAAGTGGTCGAAATGGGCATGCGTTATATAGATGGTCTCCAGGTTGCGGTTGTGCAGAGCGATCCAATCCGCGAGAGCCTCGGCCTCAGCCACCGTCGTCATTGCGTCTACCAGCACCGCGTCGTACTCGCCGAAGATTAATGTCGACGTGATCGGGTCAAAGCCGAACGCTTCGCCGAAGGGCTTTGGCCGCTCGCCGACCATAGCCTTTCCCGGGGCGGTAAAAACGTTCACACTCAGAGTGTTCGACGCGACAGGCGCGTTCACGCCGTGATCTCTTTCCGTCCATTTGTGCGGTCCATTTGATATCCCTTTCGATGTCAGAGCGAGTGACTGTTCAAGGGAGATTGGCAGAAGCGCGACGACGAATCTATTGGACGAAGGTATCGATCAACGCCAAAGTCTCGGGCAGCTTCAACCTTGGGCGCCAGTAATGAACGCCTTGAGCGCGGCGAGGGACCGCCGCAAATCTGGTAATAAATTGATAATAAACTAGGATAAGTATGGTGGAGGCGGCGGGAGTCGAACCCGCGTCCGAAAATGTTACTGGTCAAGAGACTACATGCTTATTCCGGTTCATGCCCCGGGCATTAGGCGTTTCCACCCTACCCAAGACGTTCGCGGCCCACGCTCAGAACGGACAAGAAACGCTAGCCGCTAGCCTGAGATCTTAGCCTCCCGGCCCAGACGTAACCGGGAAGAGCAGCCCTCTGTGTGACGCTCGCTCACCGCCCAAGGGCGAAGCGGTGGAAAGCGGCTGCCTAATTAATTAGGCTGCGTATGCCATTTGTTGATTGGCAATTATCATTTTGCCCACGATTACGGGTGTGTGCACCCCGGCATGCCTCTTGGCCGCAAGCATCTCCGTCGAAGCCGTGACGCCCCCATTTTGGGATGGACCATGCAAAGAACTACTTCCAGACTAGGTTGCAGTCAAGCGGAAGTCAAATGTTTGATGCTTGAGGGTGAACCGGAGGTTCAGGGCGGGCAGGTGGTTGGGCTCGGCTTAGAAGTCTCCAGCTTTCGGAGCCGAGATGGAATGCTTAGTGAGAAAGTTCGACTCATGGTGCCTCTGCATCCAGTTCCACGCAGAGCCGATTAGAAGAAGGATGTCAGCGGGAAAAAGATTAAGATCCGAAAATCCCTACGAACGGGAATACATCGTCAAATTGCCAGACGTACCGTAATGCAAAGTCAAGAATTAAACCGGAAAGGATGATTGTGATGCCGATCCCGGCTGGCCGCCTCATACTTCATTTGACACCGGGCGAGTACATCTTGAGCAGATTCCGAAAGTTCCGTTCGGTCGTCGTTCGTTGTGAAGCTAATTCCAAACGGACACCCCTTGCATTATATGCATGCAAATGCAATAATAGCATGCATACAGAAGGGGAAGCATGCACACGACCACCTCAATTTCTGATTCTGACCTTGTCCGCCGACATGCTTCGGATGAGTACATTTCCGCGGCCCGGCGGCGTGGCGACAAAACTGTGTCAATCCATGTGGGAACCGTGCATAAGGCCTTGACACTGAACAATCGCATTCCGCTCGTGTGCGCCGCTCTCGGCTCCAAGAAATTCTTAACAGAAAACCATCTCCGGCTGATCTCGAAAACTGGTCCACCGTCGGGACAGAGCACCACGGTCGTTTTCACCTACGAATTTGAGGACAGCAAAAGACCCACTGAACGGATCGACGCGTTTCTGGCGCTTCGGGGCATTGGGAAAGAACTCTTCGCATCCCTCGGCGGCGGCGAGGCTTATCTCCGCCGGGAGCGGGCGGAGTTTTCCCGCGCGATGAAAGCCCGGGAGGCTGACCGCGCGCCAGACAAGCGATGAGCCGAATTTATTGGGACACAATGTTGTTCGTTTACTGGATTGAGGACCATCCGCGCTACGCCAAACTTGTCCGCCAACTGCTACTGAAAATGGAAGAGCGGCAGGATCAGCTCTGCACCAGTAGCTTCGCCGTCGGCGAAGCTCTCGTTGGTCCACGTAAGGCGGGTAGTCGGGAGGTTGCAACCAAGATGCTAAGTGTTTTTAGCTCTTCGTTCGTAGAAGTCGTTCCGTTCGGCCTCGAAGCCGCGGAGCACTATGCGAGCATTCGCGCTAGCCAATCGGTTTCCGCCCCCGATGCCATTCATCTCGCTTGCGCCGCGCAGGCACGCATCGATCTCTTCCTGACCAATGACACCGAGTTGATTGGCAAAGTGATTCCCGGAATCCAATTCATCGCCGGGCTGCACTCGGATATTCTTTGACTGTATCTCCAATTTCTACAGCTGGTCTCTTTCTGTACGTTTGTTGCAGGAAAGTAAAACAACGCCCCTAAATGCCGAGCGACTTGCCTCGATAGAGTGGAAGCGATTTGCACATTTCCGTGATTTTCTGGCCTTGCTCGGGGGTCAGGTTTAGGAATTCAAAACCGTAAACTCTGCCTACGGCGCGATGCACCACGGCTGATACTTTGCCGGACGCAATCGGCTCCAATTCTACAGTCTCGTTTACGGTCATCGAATCGGCCGTGATCGCCGACATACCACTTTGACTGATTTCGATACTGATTCCTCGCGTGGCCAGCCCATCCGCAGATCGAATGGTGATTGGGGTACTGAATCGATAGCGCGGATGCCGCCTCCGGTCAGGCACGACTTCGGATGGCTTATCAGAACTCAGGTCAGCTTGCATGAGGCTTTTTTGCGTACGATTGAGACATCGGCAGGAGTGCGAACTCACTTTAGGCGGGCGGACGTGTTTTTTGCATCTTCCCGCTGTTGCCCACATCTGACTTAGAGCGCTCAACTAAGAGTTGGGCGTTGACTTAACATGAATTTCATCGTCCAACGCTGTCAGGAGACCTGCCCGTGAAGTCGGAGTGCCTGCCTTTCAGCCAGATTCCGCATACGACTCGTATTTTTAGCGATTTCCTGTCCGACTATTCCAAAGTGCAGCAGTTCTACCCACGATCGGCATACTTCGATCAATGGTTTCAGGACGAAGCGTTGAATCTTCGTTACGATGCTGAAAGGCGACAGCGTGTTTCCGCGATTCTCGAACGCCAAAATCGATCGTGGGGCGCATCCGAGAAGACTGTCGAAAATATTGCTCGACTTCGAGCCGGCGCTTCGGCAGTCGTGACCGGCCAGCAAGTCGGACTCTTCGGCGGCCCGCTGTTTTCTATCTTCAAGGCGCTGAGCGCGGTCAAACTGGCCGACCGCGCGACTCGATCTGGCATCGACTGCGTGCCAGTTTTCTGGCTGGCCACAGAAGACCATGATCTGGCTGAAGTGAATCAGGTCGCAATTCCAGGACCCGATTTCTCGTCGCAGAACCTGACGGCGTCGGTATTTGGTGTGCAGGACGCTCCCGTGGGGACACTACGATTGGGCGCGGACATACAGGCTGTTGTGGAAGTTGCCTCGGGACTGCTGGGGCCTTCCGAGATCTCTGATTTTCTTCGCGAGGCATATCGCCCGGACGAGACCCTTGGCAGTGGCTTTGCCCGCTTGTTCGCGCGACTCTTTGCAGATTGGGGCGTGATTCTTCTGGATGCGGCTGATCCAGAGTTGCACTCGATTGCCGAGCCTATTTACCGAGCTGCAGCCGAACATGCGGCTGAACTGGATGAGGCTCTCCTGGCCAGGGGCACGGCGCTCGAGGCAGCCGGCTACCATCAGCAAGTCAAGGTCACACCGTCGTCCACCCTATTGTTCACGCTGCGAAATGGCGCTCGAGTCCCGGTGCATCGCCGGGTCAATGGAAACGGCAGCACTGACTTCGTGATCGACGAGGAACACCTTTCGCAGACGGAACTTCTGAGCCACGTTGCATCGTCACCGCAGAATTTCAGTGGCAACGCTTTACTGCGGCCCGTAATTCAGGATTACGTCCTTCCCACTCTGACCTACATCGGCGGATCGGCGGAAATTGCTTACTTTGCTCAAGTAGCTGTTGTTTACGAAGCACTCTTGGGAAGGGTGACTCCGATTGTCTCGCGTTTTTCTGCGACCATCTTGGAGGCAAAGCCGAAGGCATTATTCGAACGCTATGGACTGCGTTTGCCTGATCTCTTCCCCGGACCAGAAGCCTTACGCGAACTGATGGCTTCCCGCACCTTACCGAAGGAATTGCAATTGGCTTTTGATCAAGCCGAGTCGTCGCTGGAAAAATCCCTGGCGGCCATTCGTGAGGGGCTGGCCAAGCTGGATTCGACCCTGGTCGATTCGGCCACCAACGCCGCATCCAAGATGCAGTACCAGTTCAGCCAACTGCGCTCCAAAGCCGCTCGCGCCGAACTTCGCCAAACCGAAGTTCTCACGCGAAAGGCCGATTTCCTCAGCAATTTGTTGTATCCCAACAAAGCTCTGCAGGAACGCGAGATCGCGGCCGCCTATTTCCTCGCGCGCCACGGGATGGAATTTCTGCGCGATGTGTACGAAACTATTCGGCCAGACTGTCTCGATCACCAGATCATCACGATGTAGTCGCGAGCGTCGCGCTCGTGCGAACGCGCACGGATGACAGATCGCACGACGATTTATACCTTCTGTTCTAATTCTTCCAGCGATTCCACTCGAGGCAGGCCGGAGTCACGATACGCTCCAGATACGTCGAACAAGATGGCCTGCATGCCGGCCCCGGTCGCACCCAGATAATCCACGGAGTACATATCGCCGACGTACAGACTTTGCTCTGGCGCCGCGTCCATGCCGCGCAGTGCAGTCTCGAAAATGGCTGGATGCGGCTTCTCGCATCCGACTAATCCCGAATCGGTGATAGTACGGAAGCAATCGACGATGCCGCAACGTTCGAGCACATCGGCAATTTTACCGTCCGCATTGGAGATGACGGCAAGGGGATAGCGCTGGCCCAGACGCAGCAGGCTCTCTCGCGTGCCCGGCAGGATATCGCACCAGTTCGCGGAAACGCGGGTGGCGCTCACCAGAGTGTCGCGCAAGCCATCGTCCTGAATTTCAAGATCCGCGAGCAAATGCGAATAAAAGAGATACCAGAAGCTATGATCGGCCTTGCCATCGTGCTGCTCCGAGATATCATCGAATTCTCTCTTGGTTTTCCGCGCGATGGCGTGCCAATGTTCGAGACTCGGGCTCAGATTTCGCCGCTGGAGGGGAGCGAGAATATGTAGCCGGTCAGGGAAGAGAAGAGTATTTCCAACATCGAAGAAGATTGCTTTCAGCGGAGCGGGCATGTTCTCCATCTTCACATGCTGCGCCGAAGAATGGCTATCTGAAAATGAAATGCTACGTCTCGCGTCGAGCGCGTCGTTCTTGTCAAGATCGGGAGGGCACAGTGTCGGTAGCAAGTTAAAATGTCCGGTTTTTGTAGCAAGTGAAATGTCCGGTTTCAAAGTTGTGCCCTCGCCGATTGGGTTGGGTTGGTTTTGGGGATGGGGTGCAGGGGAAGGGGGCAATTTCCCCTTCCCCTGCTCGGCGCTGTACTAGCCTTCCCCGGCAGCGGCCGGCCATCTGCGTCATAGCGACCCAGGCAATGCGGTCCGTGGGTGAGACTTAAAGTTCCATTCAGATGTTGGTGGACCACCACCTGGCAACCTGCCAACGTCGCCCGCCAGCGCACCCGCTCGATCTGCAAGCTCAGATTCTGAAAGCTCACCGTGTTGTCGCGGTTCACGCTGCGTTCAAACTGCAGCGAGAATATCCGTTCCAAGTCACGACTCCGGCAGGGCACGAAAGCATTCCCCCGCTGCCGGGGCGCGACCTGAAAACGGCGGTTGAACTCGGCGATGTAATCTTCCCGCAGAAATCGGTTCGCCGCCCCCAGCGTCCGCAACTGGCGCAGCCGCAACTCCTGCGGCAAGCGGCCCTGCCAAGTGCCGAAGTTGCGCTCGCTGCGCCCTCGCGCTTGCGGCGAGTAGGCCGGAATCATCTGCACTCCCAACTCGTGCAACGCCCGTCCCACCTGCGTGCGGCGATGATAGTCCACCTTGCCGCCCACCTTCGGCGTCAACCAGAAATGGCTCCCCCGGTCGCTGTACATTGCGCAGAACACGCCTTTGCGCTCGATTACCTCTTTCAGTCCCGCCATCACCGTCACCGTCGATTCCTCCTCCACCAGTTGAGCGTAATAAATCTCGCTGCTAGCATCGTCCAGAATTACGATCAGGTCGTACCAGCGTTCATCCTGAAACCACTGATGGCGGCTGCCGTCGATATGCAGCAGCATCCCCGGCAAGGGCCGCCGCTCGCGCCGTTTGCGATGCGCCCCGCGCTTGCGTCCGCGCGCCACCAGCCCCGCTCCCTGCAGCGCCTGCTTCACCCAGGTGTAACTCAGTTCGATGCCGTGCTCGGCCCGCAGCTTCTCGTGAAAGTGCTGCACGTTCAGATCAAAATACTTTTCCCGGTACAGCGCGAACACCTTTTCCACCGTGGCTAGCGGAACCCGGCGGCGCGACGGCTTGCCCCGCCGCCGGTCCAGCAACCCGTTGTAGCCCTCTTCGACGTAGCGTTCCCGCCACCGCCGCATGTGCCGGTCGCTGATGCCCAGAATCTCCGCCGCCTGCCACCACGTGATCTTCTTCGCCATCGCCTGCAACATCACGTCCTGTACTTTCATCGCCCGCTCCATCGCGGCCCTCGGATAAGTTTCCATGCTCCGCATGGTCTCCCATCCTCACCGCCCGCAAAGCGGACATCTCATGTGCTATCTCAACCGGACATATCATGTGCTACTGACAGATCGGGAGGGCACAGCTTCAGCTGTGCCGCTAAGCCACCGACCAAGCTTGAGGGTTTAGCAGTTCAGGAACGGCATCCAAGTCAAATCCCGGGCAAGCAGAGCAGTATGGATAGTCCTCGGGTACTGAAGCCAAGCCAGCCTCAACGGGGTTTTCGTGAATATACTGGACGTGGTTCCGGAAATCAGTTATATCGCGAATTCGGTGATCGATATAACCTCTTTCCCATATCTCCATCTTAAGTGCCAGTTCTTTCCCAACACGATACGAGAACCCGCCTTTAATAAGCTGCATTACGCGTTCCAACGTGATGCCATGGATTGGAGTCAACAGCAGATGAAAATGATCAGGCATCACCACAAACTCGTGCAGTAAATACTTTGCGTTGTTTCTATAGCCCGATAGCGTGTCCACAAACAGCTTCGCCATTCGCTCGGTTTGGAACAGAGAGCGATGTGCCCACGTGCTTGCGGTCACGAAATAAGTCGAGGAACCGAAGGATGTGTGGTCTCTGGGCGGTTTGGCCATGTCTCGCCGGCCTCAGCGGCTAAAGCCGAATCTTGGTTGGGATTTGTGGCACGACTGAAAGTCGTGCCCTCCCGTTCCAATGTCAAGATAGAGGTTTTATGGAGTTTTGTCTGTGACGAGTGAACACGATCGCTAACTGATTTGTCGGAGCCTTTGATTCTTGGTATGCAGTCCTACTCCGCCTCTTCATCCCGCTTTTTACCATACCGTAACGCTAAACCAACGCCAATGGTCATGAATCCGATCGGAGGAATAAGAAGAACCACGACTCCGCGAGTGATCGCGTTTTGACCTTCTTTGTTCAGGGCACGCGCTGTGCTGTAGCACATGGCACAACTCTGTGCGAAGGCGGGAGCCGCGCCAAGCGCGAGCAACAAGCCCAGGATGGCAAGGCGTGGCTTCATCGGACTCCCAGGTGCACGATTCGAAAAGCGTCGGGGAAGAAAATACACATCAGGCACAGACACGCGGTCACGGCGGTCATCATTACCCACTTCATGGCGGCGATCTCATACTTCAAGTGCATGAAGTAGCCGATGATCAGTGCCGACTTGATGACGGAAAGAATCATGAGGGCTTCCAGCATGTGCAGCGGCTCAAAGACCCGCTTGTAGGCGAGGACCACCTCGACCGCGGTGAGCAGCAGAAGCACGCCCCAGACCCAGAAGTATTGTCCCTTGCCTTCATCGTGCGTTATGGCGGCGGTGTGCATTTACGATTTCCCCTTCAGTCTTCGTACTGCCCGCGAGATCCTTCCGGGCTCGACGCCCCTCAGGATCACGCCAACTGCTTCGTTTTCTCAACCCAGCTCAAACCCGCGTCGACATCAGATACACCAGCGGGAAAATGAACATCCACACCAAGTCCACGAAGTGCCAGTACAGTCCGGCGATTTCGACATCGTGCGCGTCGTAGTCTTTTGGTTTCAGGATCAGGATCACGGCCGCGACGACAAACCCCGCCAGCAGAGCATGAACTCCGTAGTGGAATACACTGTCTGCTGGAATGAGCCACCAGCAAACTCCCCAGATTGCCAGCAAAATGGGCAGAAACGCCTTGCGCAGGGAAACCACACCGAGATAAATGACGCCGATGGTGACGTGCAGCATGTGCATGCCGGTCAGCGTGAAGAACGTTCCGCCGAACTGCGGAACATTGGCTGCCCATGGATTTTTGAATGGTGTCATGCCTTCGTCGATCAGGTGAGTCCACTCTTTGGCGTGCAGAACGATGAACGCCGCGCCGAAGAACATGGTGAAGAGAATCCAGTTGCGCGTCCAACTGCGGTCACCTCGCCGCGCCGCCAGCACCGCCAGAACCATGGTCAGTGAACTGGAGAGCAGGCAACCGGTCATAATCGTGGCGTTGGTAATGCTGTCCTTGCCAAACGGCGTGGGCCAGTCGGGATTCGAAATGCGTCCGTAGCTATAAGCGAATAGCAGTGCTCCGAACGTTAAGGTGTCGGAGAGCAGAAACAGCCACATTCCGATCTTCTTGGAGTAGGTGCCGAACAGAGACGGCTCGTAAACCTCCGCCATCTCGTGTTGCACCGCGACTTCAGACATGTTTGATGTCTCCTTAAGTATTCGTGTGACGCAGGCGCCCGCGTCTTACCACTACCGGACAAACCACAACAGCCCGAAGATATACAGCCACAACAGAAACATGAAATGCCAGTACCAGGCTGTAACGTCGACCACGATGCGTCGCGCCTCAACCGGTTTGTGCAGCAGGGAAACCGCGGCCGCGTACAGCAGAACCAAAATGCCTCCAGCGAGGTGGACGGCGTGGGTTGCAGTAAGCAGATAAACAAACGAACTGCTCGCACTCGTGGCCAGGTAAAAGCCGCGATCCGCGAGCTCGCGCCAGGCCATCCACTGTCCGGTCAGAAATCCGCCGCCGAGCACGACCGTGACGCCCAGCCAGGGAAATGCCTTGCCTTCTCCCAGAGAAACACCCGGGATGGAACGGAGCGGCGCCAATGCCGCCTGCCGCGTAATTTGCCGTCGCGCTAGTTCCGCTGTGATGCTGCTTACCAGCAACAGTAGAGTGTTCACCAGCAAAAGAGCGATTGGAAGGTCGACCGGAATCCAATCACGAACGTAAGTGTTGGTACGTTCATCGAGCGTAGGCAAGCCCCGGCGGACGACATATGCGCTGGTAAGGGAGACGAAAATCATGCTGACGGAAGTCAGCCCGATCGCCAGTCCTAATCGAACTCGGCGCAGCCGCGCTCCGTAATCGGGAGAACCGTCGCCGCGTCCATCGCCACCACCGCCATAAGCAGGCGGACGTGTTCCTCCTCCGCCTTGACCTGTCGTCGGTACCTCAATCGAAACTGGAGAGCTCAAAGTCGCCATCTGTCCTGTAGCGCGGACGCCCTCGCCCGCGATCCTCGCCTAATGTGATGCCACCGTCGCCGGATCCGTTTGCATGATGTAATCCCGCGGCGCGCCCGGCACGCTGTACTCATACGGCCCGTGATTCACCACCGGCGTGTGCCCTCCAAAGTTGTCATGCGGAGGCGGCGTGGCCGTGGTCCACTCCAGGGTTGTTGCTTCCCACGGGTTGTCGCTGGCCTTTGGGCCTTTAAACATGCTCCAGAACAAATTAATCACAAAGATGAATTGAGCCGAAACGGTGATGATCGCCGCATAAGTAATGAAGGTGTTCAGCGGAATAAGCTTATGCAGATAAGCCAGTTCCGTGAACTGAGAGTAACGCCGCGGTTGTCCCGCCATGCCCAGATAGTGCATCGGCATGAAAATGCAATACGTTCCGACCAGCGTAATCACGAAATGGATCCGGCCCCACGTTTCATTCATCATGCGGCCAAACATTTTGGGGAACCAATAGTAAGTGCCCGCGAACATGCCAAAGATCGCAGCCACACCCATGATGAGATGGAAATGGCCGACCACGAAAGCCGTGTCATGCAACGGAATATCGAGGACGGGCTGCGCCAGAAACGGACCGCTCAATCCGCCGGAGACAAACAAAGAAACGAAGCCGATGGCATAGAGCATCGGTGTCTGAAAACGCACGCGTCCGCCATGAATCGTTCCCAGCCAATTGAACGTCTTAATCGCCGAGGGAACGCCAATCGCCATAGTCATCAGCGAGAACGCAAAAGCCGTGTAGGGGCTCATGCCGCTCATGAACATGTGATGGCCCCAGACCATGAATCCAAGAAATCCGATGGCCATAATCGCGTACACCATTGCCTTGTAACCGAAAATTGGCTTCCGCGAGAAGGTTGAAAGTAACTGCGAAGCCACGCCCATCCCGGGCAGAATGGCGATGTAGACCTCGGGATGTCCGAAGAACCAGAATAAATGCTGCCACAGCAGGGGTGACCCACCCCTATGCCCCATCACCTGACCGTTGACAACAACCAGCGGAACGTAAAAGCTGGTTCCCAGATTGCGATCGAGCAGCAGCAGTATGCCCGCGGAAAGCAGTACGCCGAAAGCCAGCAGACCAAGAATCGCCGTTACAAACCATGCCCAAACCGTCAGCGGCATGCGCATCATGGTCATGCCCTTGGCCCGCAGGTCGAGCGTAGTGGTGATGAAGTTCAGCGCGCCCATCAGCGATGCGATGCAGAAAATCGCAATGCTCGTAATCCACAAATCCGCGCCCAGTTGTTCACCCGGCCCGGAGTTGGTGAGCGCGCTCAGCGGGGCATAGCCGGTCCAGCCGTGCAGCGGAGCTCCTCCGGTCACAAAGAACGCAGCCAGTATCGTGATAAATGCAACGAACGTGGTCCAGAACGAAAGCATGTTCAGGACCGGAAACGCCATATCTGGAGCACCGATCTGGATGGGCAAGAAATAATTTCCAAACCCGCCTTGAGGCGCCGTGGTCAGCACGAAGAAAACCATGATCGTGCCGTGCATGGTGAGCAGGCTCAAGTAAGTTTCGGGCTTGATCTCGCCTACGAGCGGCAAAACCGCCGTCGGCCAGATCATGTGAACCCGCATCAGAATCGACAGGAACATGCCGACAAACACTGCCACCAGTGCCAGAAAGTAATACTGCAGCCCGATGACCTTGTGATCCAGGCTGAAAATATACTTGCGGATAAATCCCTGAGGAGCGTGCGAGTGAATTGTAGCGCTAGTCGCCATTACTGTTTCTCCGCCTCCCGTGCGGCCAGCCACTTATCAAAATCTTCCTGGCTAACAACGTGCAACATGCCGTGCATTTTGTAATGCCCGAGTCCGCAAAGCTCGGCGCAGGCGATCTCGTACTCGCCAACCTCGGTGGGTGTGAAGTGCATATGGATGATTAGTCCGGGAACCGCATCCTGTTTGAATCGCATCTGTGGAACAAAAAAGCTGTGGATAACGTCGACCGCGCGCAAGGTCAGATCGACCTGCCGATTCACAGGTAAAAACATGGTGCCGGTAACGACGTCATCCTTGGCCGCTGGGTCCGTGGTATCGAGACCAACCGCAGCTTCGTTTCCGGCCGAAGGGTCCATAAGCTTGGGATCTGTGCGGCCAAATTTTCCATCCGCCCCTGGATAGCGGAAGTACCAGGCAAACTGCATGCCCGTCACCTCCACTGGAACCGAACCGGGGTCCGCCGGCGCGAAGCGCTCCGACGCCCAGATCGGACTTCCCATCAGATTCAGCCCAACAAAAAGGATGGCGGTTAGAGCCGTCCAAATTACTTCCATCCTAGTGTTGCCATGAGAGTAAGTGACCTTGGTGGCGCTTCCGCGATCGCGGTACTGCCACACGAACAAGCCGAGAGCGCCCTGGGCCGCCACGAAAACGATTCCCATGAGCAAATATGTCAAGGCGAACTGATGGTCAATCCAGGGCGTGGACGTCGATGCGCCATGCGGTAACCACCAAGTTTGGGCTGCGAAAAAGTAAGTGCTGACAAGGGTGATCAACCAGATAATCACAAGCAGAGCGAGGCCCATCTACGAGACCTCCAAAGGTCGGGGTGTGCGCATTGTCATAACTCGCTAAAAAAACACGAAGCTGCGTTTGGCCCCGAAGTTTATCACAGCCATCTGTGATGCGCACAAGGACTTGTTGTGGAAGGAATCGAATCGGGAACGTAGCCTGTTGAAATTCAATAATGGCAAGACCAACCTCGCCCCGACTCCAGCCGATGTGTGATATTAGCGTCCTTCGTGGTTTAATGCCCTTGAGGATATGCCGAAGAAATCCACAGGCCACGGCCACGACACCCGCTACATCCGCATGCAGAAAAACTATTGCTTCGCTTGCGGCAACAATAACCCCGATGGCATGCGTCTCAAGTTCGCCTACGACGAAGAGTCCGATTCCTTCATCTGCCGCTTCCGCCTAAGCAAACGCTATACCGGTCCGCCCGGCCACGCCCACGGCGGCATTATTGCAACTATCCTTGACGAAGCCATGGGCAAGGTCAACAAGCTGCGAAACGTCATCGCCCTAACCTCAGAGATCAAGGTGAACTACCTGAAGCCGGTGCCGCTGAATAAGCCGCTGCGTGTTGAATCACGCGAAGTAAAAGTCCATGGTCGGCAGCACATTAACAAGGCGGAAATCCTCAACGAGAAAAACGAAGTGCTCGCCCGCAGCCAGGGACTTTTCATCGCCATCGATCCCCAGAAAATGTTCGCCAAGTTCGTGGAGCGATAGATCGGGGACCAGCGTTTCTGTGCCCAGCCGATCAAACTCGACACTTCTCCAGTGCCCGCGCCAACTGCTCGACTCCTCGCCGGATTTCGCGCCCGTCCACGGCCGCAAAGCCAAGCACCAACCCATCGCGTCTCGCGCGACCCCATGCATATCGGCTCAACGGAACAACTTCGACGTCGTGTTTCGCCGCAGCCTGTGCGGCGCGCTCCGCAGACCGTCCGCCTTGCAACCAGCCGACAGTTCGCAAGCCGGCTTCCACGGGAGGAATCTCCAGCAATCCGCCAAGCCGTTCCCGGGCGGACTGCACCAGCAGGGATAAACGCTCAGCATACAATTCGCGCATGCGCCGGACATGCCGCGCAAAGTGCCCTTCGCGGATGAAATCGCACAAAATCGCCTGATCGATCAGCGGCGGATGATGCGTGCTCACCGACTCAGCCGCGGCAAAAATGTCCACCATGTCGGATGGAACCACGAGATACGCGAGTCGTAGCGCAGGAAAAAGAACGTCCGTGAAGCTGCCCGCGAATATCACCACGGCCGCCCGGTCCAAACCTTGCAACGCGGGAATCGGACGCCCGGAATAGCGGTATTCGCTGTCGTAGTCGTCTTCGAAGATGATGGTCCTCGATCGCCGCGCCCACTCGAGCAGAGACAATCTCCGCCGCAAACTCATGGTCACGCCAAGAGGAAATTGGTGGGCCGGAGTTACATAAACCAGCCGAGGACGTTGCCGCGGCCATCGTCGCCGCCCGGCCTCAAGATTCAAACCCTCAGAATCGACGGGCACGGCACAGATTTTCGCTCCAACCGCTCGGAACACGACCGCAGCGCCAGGATATCCCGGTTCCTCCATCCACACCGGATCGCCCGGGTTGAGCAACAAGTGTGCCGCCCGGTCCAGAGCCTGCTGCACGCCAGAGATGATCAGTACCTGCTCCGCCGTGCACTTCACACCGCGAGACGTATTCAGATATTCGGCGACCGCTTCGCGCAACGGCCGATACCCCAGTGCCTCTCCACCAGTCAGCAGACGCGCTGAGACTCGCCGCAAACGTCGCGTTGCCACCTGCGCCCAGAGGCTCATCGGAAAAGCATCGAGCGCAGGCTGGCTGGCGCGAAATGCCCGCGCCGGACCAGGCTCGCGACGAAGCAGCGGCTGCAACCGTCGAGCATAGGCAGAAAGCGGGATGGCGCGCCGCCGCGTCCCTTCCACTGATTTCGTACGCGGTGCCTGCAACAACTCATCGGGAAGAGTTTTGCTGACATACGTTCCCGATCCCACTTTACCTTCCACATAACCTTCCGAGCGCAACTGCTCGAAGGCGGTCACAATCGTTGGACGAGAGATTCCGTATTGCGAAGCCAGATCGCGCGTAGCCGGCAAGCGAGCGCCCGGATGCAAACGTCCGGCAAGAATCGCCGAGCGCAATTCCTCGTAGAGCCAGCGATACAGAGGCACGCGAGCCTTCGGCCCTTTAAGGTTCAGCGGCAGCGTGCTCGATTTCTTCGCCATGCGTCCTTGAAGTTTGTCTCCTTAAAGTTTGTCATTCCGAGCGAAGCGAGGAACCTGCTGTCCGCCTGCGCCGCGAAAATGCAGATGCCTGACTGAAGCCGCAATGACAACGTTAAAAGTGGTATGGAAAGAATATAGTAAAATGGACATTCCAATCTAGCCAATAGATTTGTAGCATAAGACTGCGCTGTCATCCTGAGCGCAGCGAAGGGTCTGTGCATTCCGTTTGCGCCACTAAGCATGCGGACAGAACGACACGGATTAAGCCGCAGCTCGGGAGACGCGAAGGAGTTTCGCGAAAAGAGGACTTATGTCGAACAACAACGGAAGATCCACCAGCCTGCGCCTGAAAACGGGCCTGGCCGAAATGCTAAAAGGCGGCGTCATCATGGACGTCACCAACGCCGCGCAAGCCGTAATTGCCGAGAAGGCCGGCGCGGTCGCGGTAATGGCTCTTGAGCGTGTTCCGGCGCAAATCCGCGCCGAAGGCGGAGTAGCGCGCATGGCCTCGCCCAAAAAGATTCGCGAAATCATGGCCGCCGTCTCCATCCCGGTGATGGCCAAGTGCCGCATCGGCCACTTCGCCGAAGCTCAAATCCTCCAGGAACTGGGCGTCGACTACATCGACGAATCGGAAGTACTTACTCCCGCCGACGAAGCCCACCACGTCGACAAACACGCCTTCACGGTTCCGTTCGTCTGCGGCGCCCGCAACCTCGGAGAAGCCTTGCGTCGCATCGCCGAGGGCGCAGCCATGATTCGCACCAAGGGCGAAGCCGGCACCGGCGACGTTGTCCACGCCGTGAAACACATGCGCCAGATCGTGCAAGAAATAAAGATCCTGACCGTCCTTGGCGAAGAAGAACTGTACGCCAAAGCCAAAGAGCACGGAGCTCCGTATGAATTAGTGCGACTCGTCGCCAAAGAAGGGAAGCTGCCAGTGCCGAATTTTTCTGCTGGCGGCATCGCTACTCCCGCCGACGCATCGCTGGTCATGCAACTCGGCGCAGAATCCGTCTTCGTCGGCTCCGGCATCTTCATGCAGGATTCCACTACCTTCGCCAATCCCGAGGAAGCGGCGAAGCGCGCCAAAGCAATCGTGCAAGCCGCCACGCACTATAAAGATCCGAAAGTATTGCTTGAAGTCAGCGAAGACCTGGTCGGAGCCATGAAAGGCCTGGCGATAGCCGCGCTGGACGAAGCCCACATGCTGCAAACCAGGGGCTGGTAGAGTTAGAAAGGCTCGGGCACCGGATGTCGGAAACGACAAAACAACTTGATGGGCTATGGACTGCGGAATTCGGCAGCAGCGTTGGCGTGTCTGGTGGTGGCGTCGTGGTTTTCCAAGGCGGGCGGATTTTAGGGGGAGACAACGCCTACCTCTATAAGGGGAACTTCAAGGTAAATGGAAAAAGCTTCAGCGCCACCCTTCGAGTGTCGCCATTCATAGACGGTGCGGAAAGCGTCTTTCGAACGACAAGAAAGGATCTCACGCTGGAGCTAACTGGAGAACTGACGTCCGATGGTCAGGCGATTGGGCAGGGCTACCCGCTCGAAATGCCGTTGCTCAAGTTCGGGGTGAAACTGACCAAGCGATTCTGAAAATATCAACAAGATGGCGGATCCCAAGAGTCCCGGCGCGTCCAAAGCGAGTGTCGAGCCATTCTTGCGGACTTCAGCCGTCGGGAGCCCACCCTCACATACTTTTGCGCAAGAACCAAGAGCCTGATCGAGGCTATCCTACACGAAGCAAACCTAAGGTATCAGTCCGTTCAGGCGCGGGTGAAGGGAACGACTAAGCTTGAAAAAAAGTACCTCGACCCCACTAAGAACTACCAGGAGCTAGATGACATTACCGATCTAGCCGGCCTTCGCGTAATCACATACTACGAAGATGAGGTAGACGCGGTTGCGGAGGCGCTGGAACGGGAGTTTAACATTGACCGAAAAGAATCGGTGGACAAACGAAACACCGAGCCCGACCGCTTTGGCTATCGAGCAATCAACTACGTCTGTAGCCATTTGGAGAAGAGAATCCTTGACGTCGAATACAAACAGTTCGCGGGCATCAGGTGCGAGATTCAGATTACCTCCATTTTGGGACACGCATGGTCTGAGATTGAGCACGAGTGGTACGATCTTAGAGACGCCTATCCGGATGAAGTTAAGAGGCGCTTTTCAATCATAGCGGCCCTCTTCGAACTGGCAGGCCGCGAGTTTGTAGATATCCGCAAAAGCAAAGCGCAATATGAGCGACCGCTTGCGCTCCAAGTGGAGGCCGGAGTTCCCGACATCCCGGTTGACGCCGTGTCATTAAGAACCTTCATCGAGCAGGAGCCGATTGTCGGCGAACTGGATAACGTCGTGGCATCAGCCCTCGGCCTCTCATTAGACGCACCGCTGAATGACGCGGCATTGGAAACGCGATCAAGGCTGGTCAACCTTGCCGGAATAAAGAAGCTGCAGGACCTTCGCAGTGCTCTCTTGACGTATCGCAGAGCAATACCCGAGTTCATGAAGAGGTGTAGCACTGAGGTTTGGCCAAACGCTCCGAGCTCTACAAACGCTGATAAAGGAGTCTGTATCTACCAACTCGCCCTGTTCCTTGCCACGAGACAAGGCGAGAAGGAGCTGTTCACGTTTTTCAGGTCGATGGGCGCAGCTTCGACATCTCACGATAACCAGCTTATCCACTCCATAGCTAATGAGATCCTCGCGAGGGCTTAGACCGATTCTGCGGTCGGGTCTCTGCGTCGCCGACGCCGCATCGCTTGTCCCAATTCGGCACGCACCGAACGGGATCGTGACCTGTGACCTTGTCATTTCCGGCGGCGCGGACCAAGCTCTCTCAGGGCCCGTGGTGTAAGGGGAACACAGCACTCTGTCCAAGTCGCAGATGCGGGTTCGACTCCCGCCGGGTCCATTCTCCCCGTTGTGGTGGAGAAGTTCATGGAGGAGAAAACGCAGAGATAATCTCCTCAAGTAACTTGACATCGACGATTACTAACCAGATACTGAAATGGACAGAGTGCTTACACCACGTGATTTTCTGATGGCTCCGGTCCGCCGGAGCCTTGCCCTCTGCTGGACCCGCATGAAAATCGGTGTTCTGGCCTTACAGGGCGATTTCGACGCGCACCGCCGCCGGCTCGAAGAGCTGGGGGCTGAAGTTGTGCTCGTCAAAAAGCCTGAGCAACTGGACGAGATCGACGGCCTGATAATTCCCGGAGGCGAATCAGGCACGTTTCTCAAACTGCTCGGCGAAGCGGGGTTCGAAAAGCTGAAGCAGTTCGTTCATGTAAAGCCGACCTTCGGCACCTGCGCGGGCGCAATCCTGCTGGCCAATGAAGTGGAGAACCCTAAGCAGTCAGGACTGGGCGCGCTCGATATCCGCATCCGCCGCAACGCCTACGGACGCCAGATTGATAGCTCCATCCGCGAAGGCCGCTTTATCGATGAGCGAGGCAAACCAAGCAACTCACCGATCGAAATGGTCTTCATCCGCGCCCCTAAAATCGAACGCGTCGGACGCGGAGTCGAAGTCATCGCCACCGAAGGCAACGATCCCGTAGCAGTCCGGCAGGGAAGTGTCATGGCTGCGACCTTCCATCCCGAGCTCAGCGAAGACACCCGCGTGCATGAATTCTTTCTGAACCTGGTCCGCGCTCAGAGTTAGAGTTCGTTCTGGGCCCGCAGTTACTCCAGCTTTTGCTCTTGAGGCTGCCCCGCTCAAGCTTCGCTTGGGCGGGGATTTTCTGCCGGCGCCACACTTACGCGCTCAATGCCTCGCGCCCGAGCGAAGGCAAGAACTTCTCCAGCCGGTCGTAACTCGCAGCCATGCCGGTCTGCATCGGCGACTTCAGCACAGCATCGCGCGTCTCACGGGAGTTATATAGAATCGTCTGCGTAAGGGTGGTCTGGCCTTTCTGCTCGACCAGGACAATCGTGTCCACCGCCTCGCCCGGATACCACGCCTCGTCGAAGATCTCCGTCACCACAATTCGTTCCGCCGGGACGACTTCGCGATAGACGCCACCCATCCCCATCTCATGCCCGTCAGTTTCATTCCTCCAGACGTAGCGATATTTGCCGCCCGCCCTCAAGTCGATCTCGCAGATCGGCATTGACCATCCGTCCGGTCCAAGCAACCACCTCTTTATTAATTCCGGCTTAGTGTAAGCGTCGAATACCAGCCGGCGCGGTGCGTCGAAGACACGAGTTACTACAATCTCGCGCTCACTGTGCGCCGTAATGTTGAATGTTTTGCTGTTTTTCATTTCTGATCTCCTTTTAACGGGCATTCTTCTTTTTGTTGATCTTGTTGTTCTTAATCTTGGGGTCGCCGGTTTGCAGGTCATGCAGTAGGTCGTCCAGGCGCCGGAACTGCGCCTCCCAGAACTGGCGGTAGTTTTCGAGCCAGTGCGTAGCGTCGCGCAGGGGTCGGGCTTCCAGTCGCCGCGGACGGCGTTGCGCATCGCGTCCGCGTGAAATCAGTCCCGCGCGTTCCAGAACCTTAAGGTGCTTGGAAATCGCGGGCTGGCTCATTGCGAAGGGGTGCGCCAAGTCCGTTACCGAGGCCTCGCCCTTGGCTAAGCGAGCCAAAATGGCTCGCCGCGTTGGGTCGGCCAGCGCGGCGAAAGTGGCGTCAAGTTTATGCATAACCGTCAGTTATATAACCAGATAAGTAATGTAACGAGAGTTGACGCTCCCTGTCAACCCCGAAAGTTTCATTGCCCGCTGGAGAGGGAACTCGGCTTGGAAAAAATCCATCAAAACTTTTCTCTTGACAACCCTATCGCGTAACCGTACAGTTACACATTATGCGGAACCGATCGGTTACATATTCCACGGAAGCGACTTTTCAGGTTTTAGCCGATCCGACCAGAAGAGCGGTGCTTGATCTTCTGCGGAAGGGCATTCAGCCGGCGGGGGAGATTGCGCGGGTTTTTCCGGTGTCGCGGCCGGCCATCTCGAAACATCTGCGACTGTTGCGCCGGGCGCATCTGGTGCAGGAAAGACGGGAAGGCCGCCACCGACTCTATCAGCTCAACCCGGGGCCGCTAAAGGCAGTTGACGCCTGGTTGGAACAATATCGTGTCTTCTGGCAGACGAGTCTGGTCAACTTAAAGACTTTTGTCGAGGCTGAATACGCAAAGGAAACCGCCCACGAACGGGCAAAACAAAAAATGACAAAGGAGAAATGAAAAATGAAGACGCTTCGCATTGCAGCTTGTATCTTGTTGTTCACAACCGCTGTTTTCGCCCAGTCGGACGCGCAGAAGTCATTCGACCAACTGAAATCGCTCGCCGGTTCCTGGGAAGGAAAAAGCTCTCAAGGCGAGCCGGTCGAGGTTACTTATCGAATGACCGCGGGAGGATCCGCGTTGATGAGCGAAATCGTGGGTCATGGCGAAAACATGATCTCCATGATTAACTTCGACGGACCGAATCGTCTGCTCCTTACTCATTATTGCGGCGTCGGAAACCAGCCTCGAATGCAGGCCAGCGCTTCGCCGGATGGTAAAACCATCACCTTCAACTTTGTCGATGCCACCAATCTCGAGAGTCCGCAGTCGGGGCACATGGATCATGTGGTGATCGCGATGCTCGGGCCCGACCACCATATCGAGGAGTGGAATTTTATCGACCACGGCAAGCAGATGAAGCAGGTCTTTGACCTGACGCGCAAATAGAATCGCGGTTCGCAAGGAAGGCTTCCTGGCGAACCGCATTTGCAGAACAGGCAACGAATTCAAGCAAGGAGAAGCCAGTGGCTACAACACGAATCACGCCCGATCAGGATGCCGTTGTCAGCGAAATCGAGATTGCCGTTCCCCCGGAACGCGTCTTCCGGGCCCTCGTCGATCGCAATGAGGCTCTGAAGTGGGGCTCCGGCGAAACCCACGAGATCACCGTCTGGGAAATGGATGCGCGCCCCGGAGGAAAGTGGGAATTCATCTCGCGCGAAAAAAGCGGTAAGAACCCGGATGGCAAACCGCGCCAATTCGAGCATCGCGGCGAAGTCCTTGAAATCGATCCGCCACGGCTGCTGGTCCACACGTGGTTGGCCAACTTTCACGAAATTCCGTCGCACAAAACGGTGGTGCGATGGGAGCTCACGCCAATTCCGGCGGGGACGCGGCTCAAGGTGACCCATAGCGGTCTTGCGCAACTACCCGTGTCGCGTGCGGCATACAGTCAGGGTTGGGGTGGTCTAATCGAAACGATCAAGAAGTATCTGGAAAAATAGTGAGGAGCAAACACGATGGCTACAACATTAGTTACTCCCGATCAGGATGCGATTGTTAGCGAGATTCATATCTCAGCACCGCCGGAGCGAGTATTTCAAGCGATCACTGATCCTCAACAGGTCATTCGTTGGTGGAATAGTGAAGAGTGCCAGACGGAATTCTTCGAAATGGATGCCCGCCCCGGAGGCCAATGGCGCTTCGGAACAAGGAAGACCAAGTTGAATTTCAAAGGTGTAAACCAGTCTTGTTGCCAGGGTGAAGTGCTTGAATTCGATCCCCCGCGACTGCTGGCCTACACCTGGATTTCAAATTGGCACGATGACAAGAGCCTAAGAACCGTAGTGCGCTGGGAGCTGACGCCGACCAACGACGGCACGCACGTCAAAGTTACCCACAGCGGTCTGGCGCAGGAACCGGTTGCCCGCAAGGATTACAGCGGCGGCTGGCCGGGCGTGGTCAAGCTGCTCAAACAATTTGTTGAGAAATAAAAGGAGGCTTCATGGCTACAAATGCAATCACTTCCGATCAAGATATGGTGACCGCGGAAATCTTCATTGCTGCGCCACCGGAACGAGTCTTCCAGGCGATGACCGATCCCGCCGAGACTTCACAGTGGTGGGGCCAGAGAGGCATGTATCGCATTACGGAACGGAAAGCTGATTTTCGCGTGGGCGGAAAATATTCGAGCGTCGGCGTGCGCGAGGACGGCACTTCGTTTCGCGTGGACGGCGAATATTTGGAGATTGATCCGCCACGCCTATTGGTTCACACCTGGATTGCGAGTTGGAGCGGCCCGCTGAAGACCATCGTGCGTTGGGAGCTCGAGCCGCAGCAGATTCATGGCCTGCAGCATCGCGGTCCACAAAAGGTTGGAACGGGCACGATGGTGAGGGTTCGTCACGAAGGATTTGCCGGTGCTCCAAAAGCGGCGGCCGATCATTATCAGGGATGGATTCGTGTTCTCGGCTGGCTGCAGGCTTTCGTGGAAAAAGGAGAGGCCGTCGATACGCGGGAAACCTAACGGGCAACTTAGCAGGGGACCCAGGTCTCGAAATCTTTCCCTGTTTCCGGTCGTCAACCCTTTATTTTGAGCGGTCCCGTTGGCCGCAACGCGGCTCTTTCGGCCACGTTTGGCTCATTGAGTAACGGGATGAGTAGCAAATCCGTTGGGTCGCGCTCCCAGTCTTTGGGGGCGGTGAGGTTAGGTGTTACTGCGGGTGGCCCTTTCAGAACGCTGTAACCCCTACGCAGATCCCCCCTTACCAGCGTGTCAGTCTAGGGTCGCGTCAGTTGGTTGCAATGCAGATCGAGGGTAGGCTATACGACGGGAGTGTTACACCTCTTGGGACGGACTACAGTGGTTGAGACCCCGCCTTAGAAGAGACCTCAGACTCTTGCAGTGATGGCGTTTCGTGCGGCATGTAAGCTCGGAGTTCCAGTATTAAGGTATTTGCGCTTGGGCTCGGATTGAAGAAGCGATTCTCTGGTCTTGCGGTCCAGAGGTTTGAACTTGCATCTCGTATCAGATCGGACATCGGTCCCGCTTCTCGGCCGTCCGTTCCACAGGCATCTCGGGAGTGTCCAGGCCAGACGGTAGCCGTATCTCGTCGGCTTCCAGACCTCGACCTCTCGCGACTGGTCACTCCCAGTCTATCGCGCGTGCGCTGGGACGGCCGCCGCGCTAACAGGCCTGCCGATTGCTGACTCAGGTAGAGGGCCGACGCCCCTCTGTTTTAGAGGTGCTTTCCTTCACTACAGTCGCGGATTCTTCATCAGACTTCCGTTACCGCCATATTCGCGACCTGACGACTGGAGAGGCGTCTACCCACGTGAGTACTTGATGCGTAAAGCCGAGCTGTTGCAACGCAGCGAGGAAGAGCCACGGAGGGGCGTAGCTCGGGTCTCAGGTTTTTCCAGAATAACGGCCGATAATACTTCGCTCCATTCCCTAGTGTCATGGAGTGAGTCAAAGTTCAGATACTGGGCAGGTCCAGCACGGGCCGCCATGCAGATTATGTCGCTAAGATCTGGCCTACCCTGCTGTGCCGCAGGCTCTGCAATCGCGTATACCAGGAGCGCCAAGATTCCCGCTGGGACTCTCGAGGATATCCTCCCGTTGATCGATCTTAAGGGTACGCTGCTTTGGACGTGCGTAACCCACTCGGCCCAGACAGCGAGATTCTGTGTTGAGGACAGTGCCGGCGGGTCCTTCACGTCTGCTTTTGATCTGATGCTGATTTGTTCGGCGAATCCAGGGTATCGACCTAACCTGGTCTCCGACATATCTCTGAGCCAGAAAGCGTCCGAGATAACCTTGAGGCCTCGCAGGACACTTTGCTGCTCCCGTTTCCACTTTCCGATCACCTCCCCACACGAGAGCGAGCGCGATATTATCGCCACTGCGTTTCAGCAGAGCGCCAGTCGTTGAGCACCACGACATCAGCGTCCTGCTCAGGTAGGCCACACTGCTGGTTTGAGCGGTGCGAGACGGGCCAGGGCCCGCTTCACATCCGCCCAAGCCGGGGTCGTGCCGATAATTCCGTTGGCTGGAGAGGGTGCTAGGTTCGATTGAACCACGCGTAAGCTCGGCAAGTGTCTCCTCGTCGTGGTCAGCCTCTCCTTCCGTCCGTCTCCGGGCCTGTTTGGCGCTTCTCTTCGCACCTTCGTTCTCGGCGTCCGACTGTACCGCCTCGGTCGCTCCTTACCTTCCCGGTACGTGGGATCGCTCGGCAATGCGTCGAGCACCACTTGGGGCCCTTTGGCCTTTGCGCGTTCTCGGAGCGTCACCGGTGAAGCCAGCAGGGCGGCCAGTTCACGCACGCAATCCATCAAAAATTTCCGCTGTGCCGGTTCGACTTGTGGTGGTGCCTCATGGAAATGGGTCGCCGGGGCTTGCATATAGGTAGCTGATTGTTGATCTTTGTCTACTTCCCTGCTTCTTTGCTGGGATTCCTTAGGCGGAGTGTCAGTCGTCATTCGGCCGGAAAGATAGCGTCAAATCCGCTATGCCTTCCGCCTCCAGAACGAGGCGTTCGGGCGCTCGGCCCAGCGCCGTGAAATGTAGTACATTGCGTGTGCGCCAGCCGGAGAAATGCAGGTTGCCGATCCAATTCTGCCTGCATGTCCTCTTCCTCGAGCACAATTTCGATCGCCACCTGAATCATCAGCTCGGAACGGTAGCGGGGCCTGCTTCGAACCGCGCCGGCTCCAAAGACACCTGACCCATGGAGTTCCGGACAGCTGCCAACTGGCGGTGCAGGTCGATCGGGTGCATCTGGGAGCATGCAAAAGAATGTAAGGCAATACCGGGTAATCGGCCGAGTATTCGTATGCTTCCCGATCAGCGACTAACTGCTCGACCCCCACACCTTCTTTGGCGGACTCGGCTGTGGAGGTTCAGTCACTCGCCGAGTATTGGTGCAAGTCCTGATGTTTGAGGCCACAAAGACTTGATTGTAAAGTAAGTGTACTCGATCGGGTAAGGTGCATTTGCCGTCCGTTCACGCATCTCCTCGAGTAAAGTCGATCGGTCAAGAAACAGAAGAAGGCATTCTCGGCAACGAACTTCTTGAGCCGGCGCACCATCTCGGTGATCCGTTGGGGAGTCCGACCACTTTGTCTAGCTCGTCGACAACAAACACGGGTGCTAGACCTGCCAGGCGAATACGTTCAATAAGTACCGGAAGGACCCGGTCCAGCGTTGCGACGGATAGGTTCGGAACGATAGATCCTCCCGACTCACTGACCGCTGACGCGACCACGAGATGGAACGTTTTAATACGACCGACGTCGTCAGGCCCCAAGAAGGCCGGCAAGGGCCGCTGTGGCATACGCAGAGGGATTGGCCGCGAGCACTCCGGTTCCCGCCAAACCGCCGGTGAGGAGGGCGATCACGGCTTCATTAGATCCGACCCTTTAGCATCTATAGCAACTTGAGCCTCAGCTTTATCTTCCTTACCCGCCTTGTTCTCTTCCCTTCGACTGATCGTCCCACATATCCGCTTATAGACTTCGCATGCGGAAGAAAGCGCAACCAATTCTCGAAGGCCTTGATCAAAAGGTCGAGAACCCCTTAAAACTCCCAAGGTCGCCCCCCCCCGATGTTTGGAAAAGGAAGAAATTCCATCGGGAAGAGCACCCCTGTCGTAGAAAGCCGCCACACCGCCAGTATTCGCGCAAGCGCATGGGCCAGGTACTGATCTAGCTCGAGTTCAAATTGCGCGGCCAATTCATCTCGGTTACGCGGAAATGGATCCCTCTCCCGACTGGTACGTTGGTCGCTACAAAGCGAAATGCACGCGTGAACTCCCGGGCGAGCGAGCGATACAAGCCTAGGGTGATTTGGATGAGAACGTTTTCCATTTCACTACTTGGTCCGGCACTAGTGATAACGTCACTCGACGGCATTCGTCGCAGCCGCTGCCGTCACTTCTAATTCCGGCGGGCCGGGAAGAAGATTCGGACCTTGCAAAAGAATCAGTAGTGGTCGCAACGAGCTTCGATCACGCGTGTCTTCCGCTGCCATTTGGTCGAGGACTTGCTGGAACCCGCCCTGTACGAGAGTTGTCTTACCCGAGCCTCGGTGGCCGGCAATTAGAAATGACCGTCCAGTTACCTCCTGTCTGCAGTAACGCCCCAACTCATGTGCTAGCAGTCTCATTGCGTCAGAACCGACGAGCATGGGCTTGGCCTGTCCGCGCGACGCTTCGCTCAACGGTTCTGGTTTTTCCAGGATCAAGATCGGCATTTGTCGTAAACCCCTTCAGGATGTCCCGTCATGCGTCGCAAACAATCCAGACAATCACTTGGAAGTTGGTTCCGTAGCCGGCGTTGTTGCGGGTGGCTTCGGCGTGGTGACTTCTTTCACCGTCGGGTTGAGCGCGGGTGCGTTGGCGGAATTCTCTTCGCGCAAGAGGAGGACGCAGAATAGGATGCCGAACACGACAGCCGCAACCAGATAACTCAACGATGGGGACATCTGCCAGCCCCCGAGCCCTCCTCCGAGCCCCCCCAATGACTTTCGATCGCCGGGAAA
Source organism: uncultured Acidobacteriota bacterium (assembly GCA_963722725.1). Taxonomy (GTDB): domain Bacteria; phylum Acidobacteriota; class Terriglobia; order Terriglobales; family Acidobacteriaceae; genus JABDBE01. Next base: position 1,364,447 of record CAVROB010000013.1, on the reverse strand, counting down.
ATACCACGCCTAACGGCAGCTACGAAGAGCGCAATGAATGTCAAGGTCCCCAATATGAGAATTGTCAGGGCTACATTGTGCCAGACCGTGATCTGAGGATAAGCCGTCTCGGCGGCGCGAGACACATTAGTGGCCTGTGGCACCGCGACCGCAGGTCTGGCCCAAATGCTGAGGATGAACAGCACCGTGGCAAGAGCTGTAGACCCTATCACAGACACAGTCTCACCCGTCTCTTCACGCCCGATCATTATCCCAATGGAGCACACCGCGCCGAAGCAGACGGCAGCTCCGGCCAGAATGCGCCATGTCCACGTGGCAACAACCGGGTGTCCAATTGTGGAAACCGAGAGATATGCGAAACCGACAGATGCTATGAAGCAAACTAGAGACACCGCAGTCGCATACCACTCATCACCGTCTAAGGACGTTGTAACTGCAGCGACGCCAGAAGCAATCACTGCCAAGGATGACATAACGACCCAAATCCAGACTGATATCGTTAGTGTCAGAGAATAATCCATTCTCTTGGAGGGATACTTTTCGTCAATTAGTTAATCTTTGATTGTCGACAATGTGCCCTTCGCTCTTCAATGCGAACACCCGACGGTTTCCTGAAAAACAATATGGCTAGGTCGAGATGAAGCTAACTGGGAAGAGCGACAACAGAGAGATGTTACTACGACCCATTTTGATGTCAAGTTCGACAATTTTCCTTCGGAGAACAGCCCGCGTGGTGGCGGGTAGTGTAAACCTCTCCGCATGGAAAGCACCTCCAGCCACAACTGCCGAGGGCGACCAGAGTCCGTGACCGCGCCACTTTTCTCTTGCTAGCCTATGTTTCTTAGATTAGGTGCAACGCCAAGCTCCGATATCATGAGCGTTCTTCGGCGCACAGTCCGCCCACGAAGCACAGCGCAAATGGCCTTCTGACTCAGTCCGGTTCCGCGCATCAGTTCACGCAATGAGAATTGTGTCATTTCCTTCCTGAGCGTCGCGTCGGCAGGGACCTGCTTTATAGATCTTTTCTAGCGTGTGCTGTTGATTCCCCGGCGCTTGAATTCGCGCTTGGGAACTTTTTCGATCCTTGCAAGTTGACTGTCATCCGGAACAACGTTTCCCTTCCTGCCGGTACTAGATCGCTGCGCAATACGAGGCTGGGACGCGGGTTCCAGCGACCGTCAGCGCGATCGCGGACGCTATCCAGTGGGCCGAACAGATCATGGCGAGAATCGATCAGCGGTGGCCCGCGAACAAGGAAAAAGTATAAGCTTGCTCATGCCTTTGTGTGACGCCGAACGCGAAATCGCCAAGGTAGTGGTGCATCGATTTCTCACTGGAAAAGAATCGACGTCCAAGAGGCTCTTGGTGACGAGATTCAGATCGCCACGAGCTCTGCAGCGGTTGGTCGATCTCGCAATCTTAAAGCGAGTCGGACAAACAGGTGAGGATTTCCTCCCGCGACCTTTGGCATTCCACTACAGCGGGGACCCGGAGCATGAACGATTCGCCCGGATATCAGTGACAGTCGTGCTTCATGTCTTGCAAAACTTATTCGATGCACACTTGGACAAAACGGAGTTCTCAGCGGTGGATGTCGAGGCGCAAGCGTGGAAGATGTACGACGTAGTCGACTCGGACTCCCTCAAGCTGGGTCTCTATCTGGTCGCCGAGTTCGGTGTGCTGTGCGGCTACAGTCCGAGTCCCAGCCAGACAGAATTGCAGTCGGTGAGGATCGCAGACGGGATAGTCGAAATCGTGGATTTCGACAAAGCTTGGGACGACTATATCGCCCGTGCGAGCGTTTACGTGGAGCGTGGCCCCGAGGAAGAACCCGATGAGGATGTTGAGAGCGAGACGACCTCCGAGGGATTCATTTCCGTGCAAGCATCTGACCTTGGCTGGCCGCCTTCGGGTCGTTTTCGTTGTAGTAGGCGCTCATCTTCTTCTCCTTTGGATATGATTTGGCAACCAATAAAATCACCAAGCTGGCGAAGTGGTTTGACGAGGACATCGCTGCCATCGGGTTCGGACTTCACCAGCATTTCGACGGCATCTCTTAGGGCTTCGAGTTTTTGCAGGGCAGCGTCCCAATCAGAGATGGGATCTTCTTTTGCTTTGTGCCTGTCGGTCTCCTTCCCCTCGATTTTGGCCATCCAATAGCGAGCCTTCTCGTAGCTGATGCCAAGCTGCTCTAGGCGTTTAGTGAAGTTCCGACCGTGACTGGACTTAATTTCCTCACGGAGTTCGATCATTGCCTGACCGAAGTACGTTCCCGCAGCTTCACGCTTGACATTAACTATTTCAAAGGCTTTGAAGGACTCAACAGCCTTCTTTTCGGCCTCTGTTTGCGGTGCCAAATCTGGTGTACACCAGTGTTCGGCTTCTAGGTTTTGATCTATAGGTACGGTTCCCATTTCGTTTAACCCCTCCAAAGTTTGTATTTGCTGGAGGCCTCCATACTGCTGCGCGCATCTATTGTTCTACTTAGGTTCAGGGACCTTCGCCATCTTTTTACCTACAGATTTGGCGGTACACTCGAACCCGTGACGACCTACAAGAATTCGACGGTTGATAAGCTGGTGAAGCTTGGCCGTTGCGTCGCTTGTGGGAGGAAATTGACTGAGGAAGACAAGGGCATCCGGTGCGGCGTCTGCCGGGAGGACGAGAAGACGCGCGTCGCCTGGCCTTAGGGATGAGCGTCGCAATGCGGGATTATGCGTGACCTGTGGACAGCCGAAGCTTCCGGTTTCGAAATACTGTCATGAGTGCGCACTTGGTGTCCCAGAGAAGAAATTCGACGATGACGATGTGGATAGCTGGATAGAGTTTTTCGACGATCTCGTGAAGGATCACCGGCGGCTCTTTGTGAGGCTGCACGACCCCGAAAAGCGTCCCAGTAATAATGAAGATAAGGTTGAAGAGCCCGGGAGTTAGCCGCCGGCCTTTGCAGACATAGCTTCGGGAGTGTGAAAGAACGCCGCGTACTTCCGCAGAGCCCATTGCCTGGCCGCTGCCCCCGCCTCCTTCAGTCGTCCCTTAAGGACATACTCGTCCGTATGGTCCTTCAGCCAGTCGAGAGCATCTTCCATCCTGTCCGAGTCGCAGACAACCTTGTCCAGGTCTCCTCCGAGAAGCGGCTCTATCTCAAGGCAGTGCGAGATCGCATTCTGCTTCGAGTGGAGTGCGAGATCAGTCCCGTCAAGCCACTCTTTGAACCCCTCTATGTCCATTCGACCATCATCGCCGCAGGTCCCAAATCCGCCAAATTACCTTCGACGCGACTGACGTAATAAGGCACAGGTGGTCGAAGGCTTATGCATGATCGCTAAACCGCGAGACTTGGAGTCTCTCCCCCTATGGTTCATCTCATGACCCCTATAACCAACACCCGCATCCGAGTAGCTGCCCGTGACATTTGGGACATTCCTCAATATCGCATCCATCCACGTGGTACTGTCCCACCTGTACACCGCAGTCGGGACAAACTAACCAAAAGACGTCTCCCCACATTTCCTCAGTGCGAAACTTGATGCGGGAATATCTGCGGCGACCCTTATACAAGTATGGATCGCGCTGAGCATCCAGAATTTCTTTGGGGGTCTCCTTGTGCATGTCCACGCCGTTGTAGAAGACGAAATTTTCCTTGAAGTAGCGCATCAGTCGAGCTTCCACCGGCCAATTCTCCCTCGCTATCTCAGAGTGAATCTCTGACTTCAAACGCTTGTGATGGAAGAAATGCACGAATTCGAACAATTGCGCGTACAGATTTTTCCACTCGAATTTGTTGAGCTCTACCTCGTGGTGGACCACCTTGTTCCGATAGTCAGCGGCCCTTCGGATGTTCAGCCTCTCCTTCTCCTCCACTTTCACTCCGAAGGCCTCAAGGCGGGCTAGGGCCTGCTCCAGCGAAACCGTCCTGTCGCCCTTACGACCATCGATGTCTTCATAGATGAGTCTTGGGTGAATCTCCGTCAACAGCTGTTTCAGCAAGAGCTCAAGCGATTGCGTGATATGAAGCAACGCAAAAGGCCATTCCCCCAGGTTTCTCGAAGCCTTCCGATAATGCCGAAGAGACTGGTTCAGGAAGCTATAGGCATTCTGTTTGAGGGACAGCTTCAGATGAGTTGCTGCCTTACTTTTGGTTCGCCGCGGAACCGCTTTTCCAACCATATCCACCGTCCAAATCGCCCGGATTATACAACTTGTCCCCTCCGCAATGGTTCGCGAGCCAGGCCGAGAAGCTGAAAACATCGCCCTACATGCTCCAAACTCAGAGACTCTGTAGAAATTGCTGAAAGGACAAGATTCGAGCCGCTTGCGGTGATCGCGAGGTCCTCTTTGACAGGTCGGGATCGCCGCTCACCATAACGAATCTGTCGATCGCGAGGTAGTGGAGTTGGAACTGGTCGTAGACGTCTGACTCGTGTTTCTCAACTGAGTAGTTGTTTATAAGGAATTCCCGGGCTACAAACATGGTGAATTCGATTGCCGCGCTGAGCCTGTCCGTGATCTCAGTCACCGATTCAGAGTCGTTGGCCGCACCTACCCATCCGAGGAAGGCCTTACCGAAAACCCCTCGCTGCGCTTCCCAGGCCTGCCAGGGCACGTGTGCCTTACGCTTGTCGGGCGGCAGGCGTTTGCCAGTCTTCGCGAAGTGTTCGCGCCACTGCGGGTAGTTCTTGGTGACGATGTCCTCGACTTGTTCACGCCACGTCTGTTTTGGCCCGGCGACGAGATCGGTAATAGCCTGAGGGCTAAATCCAGACCGACCCTTGCCATGGGTCAGCGTGGCCTTGTATCGGACCTGGCGCTGTACGATCTCTGCCGCCGATCTGGCGTGGCGTGCAACATCGAGAAATCTCGTGAGGTACTCATGTTTCAGCGTGAACCGGGCAGGGACTGGAACGCGAAGCACCTCTGAGCAAATCAAATGACGGGGGTCCTCAAGAACGCGGCCCTTAGATAGCTCGAAGGCGAGGTTGAGCTGTTCGCTCACCTGGTGGAATTCCCCCGCCGGAACATGCTCAAGCCCCGAGAGCAGCTCAAGTGCAGTGACCGAGCTAAGCGGCCAGCCTCGACGTGGACGATGGCGAAGCATCGTCTGCCAATCGCCGCGCGAGATACGGCCGCGCTGGACGTCGGCGAGGACGTTCGTGTCAAAGATCGGTGTCGGTCGCAAAGTTGTCTCAGGTTACACACTAAGCGACGTAGAGGAGCAAACTCAAGCCGCATACCCGATCTCTTCCGGTTACTCCGCCAGCTTGTCTTCGAGCAACCTCATTCCGGAAGCGAGTTCCGAGCGATCGGTTTTGATGTATCGAGTCATGGTCGTCGAGATGTTGGAGTGCCGGAGAAGCTGACTTGCGGCGATTGGTGATCCTGTGAGCTGAGTAAGAACGGAGGCGGCTCCGCGCCTCCCGGCGTAGAGCCCATGCCATGCCACTTCCTTTTTCTTGAGGGTCGGAATGATTTGCTTTTTCACAAAGACCTTGATCGAGAACGGAGCCTTGCCATTCCGAGACGGGAAGACCCATCCACTCGAAGGAGTGCCACAAGCCACGTGTTGCACCTTCAGAAGGCCAAGGACTGGCTGAATAAGAGGAACGGACGCCACAGAGCTGGAGGTTTTCATCGCTGAGACTTCGCCAGCAACCCAAGCACGTCTCAGATGCAACTGGCACGATTGAAAATCCACGTCGCTCCAGTCGAGTGCATTCACTTCACTTGGACGCAGGCCGAGGAACCCACAGAGAGCGACTACGAGTTGCGCCTTCGGGTTCTCGACCAAAGCTGAAATGATATTCTCCAGATGCTCCAAGCTGTACGCCTTGGTCTCCTGATTCGGCTTAGGTTTGCTCAGAACACGAGCCTCGCGGACTGGATTGAACGGAACCTTGCCCAGGGCCGCAGCATGAGAAAAAATGCCGCTGAGCAAAGACCGGACATGATTCACCGAGTTCCGATTCAGGTTTGACAAGCCGGACAAGAACTCGGTGATCTGCGAGGACTTTACTTCTGTGAGGACCAGCTTGCCGAATCGAGGCTCAATCCGTCGAGTCCACATGTCTTCATAGGAAACTAGGGTCGAGCTGGCAAGGTTCTGCTTAACATGTGGAAGGTAAGTGTTCTTCCAGAAATCCGAAAGCTTCTGATCTCCCTCAGTTCTTTCAACTCCCAATTCCGCCATTTTGTGCTTCACGAGTTTCCTGACTGCGGAGCAGGTCTTCGAGTGGTGCTCGTCGTCCTTCACCACCAAGAAAACCGCTTTCTGTTTTCCACCTTGTCGGAACCTGAGATAGAACCGATTACCACGAAGCCACAACGAACCCGAGCGATATTCCCTTCGAGCAGGCATCTGAAATCCCCCCGCTCAAATTATGTCGCGAAAAACGAGTAACGTATGCGTAACAGCAGTTCCGGTACCTTGGATCAAGCGTAACGGTATCAGCCGCTTAGAATCGGTGCCCGATGTGAATTCAGGGTCTCGAAAAGCGCGAGACCTGGGGCAACCGCAATCGTTTGTCGAGGCGGTGGCGATTCCTGAAATGGGAAGCGGCTCGCATTTTGTTGTGCTAAGTAGCGTGGAGCGGGCTAAGCTATAAGCTGGTGGATTGAGGCGCGGCCGTTGTCTCGCGATTTTCGAGCGAGACAGGGTCGCGTTCTTCTTCCTACGTTCTTTATAAACCTTGGGAAAGGAAATTCAGGCGCGGCCTAATCAGCTGCGCCTTTGTCGTCATGCAAACTGAAGAGCAAAAAAACGACTGCAGACAGAGTTCGGAACAACGATTCGATATTCATGCCATCGGCCTCGATACGCAGAAGCGCCACGGGGAAGTGGCGGAGGCCAGGATCTTGGCTAAGGCTTCGAGTATGGGTTTTGGCGTGGCCAAGCCTTGGGGAGATGAGCGCTATGACTTCATCCTTGATTCGGGGCACTGCTTGTGGCGGGTGCAGGTGAAGTCGACACGGAGGCAGGGTTCACGCGGCTATTCGGTGATGATCGCCACTAGTACCGTGGCGCTGTACGACGAGACGGAAATTGACTTTCTGGTAGCGTACATATCAGTGGAGGACGTCTGTTACGTCATCCCGGTGAAGATGCTCAAAGGACGAAGATCTCTGCGTTTCTGGCCGCACGGGCGAGGGAACTCGAAGTGGGAGAAGTTTCGCGAGGGGTGGTGCCAGATGGCTTGTCCGTATGATGAGTTTGGGCCGAGCAAGATTGTGACGCCGCGTTGCCGGGACAATGGGAAGGTACAGATGGCGATTTGTCCGCTGAAGGTGTTGCGGTGAGGTGAGCCGAAGGCGTCAGCTTCTGGCGGCGAGGCGGCTTGGGAATGCAGCCCACGGCGCAAGCCGTGGTCGAGATTCAATCTCGCTGGACAGCGCGGCGTGGTGAGCAGGTTGGTGTGTATCCCGCGGTCCGCCGCCGCAAATGCAGCTAAACGCCCCGCCCTCTCGCAAAGAACGCGAGAAGGACGGGGCACCCGCTTTGTGGGTGGTGAGAGCATGGGCCAGCCGCCCGTGCGAAGACGCCGACCTTCGAAACACGACGGGACCCCTCGGTTGTGGAGTTCGAAGCTCCCACCCTAGCGCAAAGAACGCGCTAGGATGGGGCACCCCTCGTTTGTGGTGGTGCCTGCGAAGTGCAGGGATCCTTCGTTGGCAGGCCTTCGCTTCGCGACGGCCTGCGCTTCCTCAGGATGACAGTCGGGGCGTGGTGTCTAAAAGCCCCGCCCTCTCGCACAGAACGCGAGAAGGACAGGGCACCCGCCTTGTGGGTCGCGAAAGCATGGGGCATCCCCCAATGTGCTGACTGCGATGTCAGTTAAAGGCCCCGCCCTCTCGCACGGAACGCGAGAAGGGTGGGGCACCCGCTTTGTGGGTCTGCAAAGCATGGGCTCGCTCAAAACCTCAGCTGGCGAGTTTGCGGAGGAAGTCGGATTCATCCATGCGGTACTTGAAGGCTTTGCGTCCGTCGATGAAGACGACGGGGACTTCGTCGGTGAACTGGCGGCGGAGTTGTTCGTCGCTGTCGACGTCGATATCCTGCCAGGTGAAGCCGCCACGGCGATGCAGTTTGGTGAGGGTCTCTTTGACGATCTCGCAGAGGTGACATCCTTTGCGGGAGTAGACCACGACCTGGCGGGGCTCGGACATTGGGGTGAGTTTAGCAAGGGTGGGGAGGGTTTTTCCAGCGGGTAGTGGATTTTTACCACAGAGCCCAGAGTCACAGAGAAGTTTTTCTGAGGTTCTCCGGGTCAAGTGGGGATGGGAAAACCGGACACGAAAACCCAGTTGTCGGTCGGTGGTTCTCGGTTCTCAGATTTAAGAATATCGACTGGCCTTTTTTTACCACTGAGACACAGAGTCACATAAGAGGACCACGTCGGGGTAAGAGGTACAATCCGATTTATGAGCGACAAGCCTTTCGGGGGAAGACGGTTTTGATTACTGGAGGGCACGGCGACTGGGGCGGGCTTCGGCGCTGGCTATGGCTGAGGCTGGCGCGGATGTGGCGATTACTTTTTTGCACTCGGCGCGTGAGGCGCAGCACACCGTGATTGATCTGAGCAGTTTTGGAGTGCGGGCGGTGGCGCTGCGCTGCGACGTTACCGACGAGAAGAGCGTGAAGTCTGCGATTAAGGAAACTGGCAGGGAACTGGGCGGGTTGGATATTCTGGTCAACAACGCGGCGAACTACGAGACAGTGGAGTTCGACAAGTTGACCGTGAAGCAGTGGGATGCGATGTTTGCTTCGAATACGCGGGGACCGTTTCTGGTATCGCGCGAGGCTTTGAAACTTCTTCGCGAACGGCGGGGGAAGATCATCAATATGGGATCGCTGGGCGGATTGCGGCCCTGGGCGGATCACGCACATTATTGTTCGTCAAAGGCTGCGGTGCACATGTTGACGAAGGTGATGGCGAAGGCGCTCGCTCCGGCGATTGCGGTGAACTGTGTGGCGCCGGGGATGATCGATTTGGGAGAGAAGTCGGCGGCTGGGTTTATGAAGCGGATGGCGAAGCAGACTCCGATGCGAAGGAATGGCACCGGAGAAGACGTTGCGGCCGCGGTGATGTTCTTTGCGACCGCGCCTCATTTTATTACTGGGCAGGTTATGGCGGTCGATGGCGGGCTGGGGTTGTAGATTCGGTGGCCCGGACGAGGTGTCCGGGGCCATGTTGGTTGTCCTGTTCTTCGCTTTCCTGTATGTTGCGAACTTCGGTATCGATCTGCATGGACAAGCGTCTTATTGCTGTCGCGTTGCTGTTGATGAGTACGGTGGCATGGGCGCAGAACCGTCCGGAAGATGGTGGGCGCGAGGTTCAAGTGTGGACCGGCGGCGGGCCTTCGGTGCCTGGAGGCACATCCGATACCAGCGTCTGGAATGTGGGTTTGCGCTATGGATGGATTCTGACCCGTCCGCACGGTCCTGGATTTTTAAAGGGGCGATTCGAGTACGCGGTGGATGTGGTGCCGGTGTTTACGGTGTTCCAGCGTTATAACACGGCTTACGGCGCGGGTTTTAATCCGCTGGGATTGAAGTGGGACTTCGCGGCTCGTGGACGGATTGAGCCTTATCTCGAGTTGGGTGGTGGGACGCTGTTTACGAATCATCAAGTGCCGATCGGAACTTCGAGCGTGAACTTTACTCCGTCGGCGGCGCTGGGGATGCATTTGCTGGACGACAAATATGCTTTCAGCGTAGAGGTCCGCTATCTGCATATTTCGAATGCGGGGTTGAGTTCGCCGAACCCGGGGATCAATACGGTGGAAGTGCGGGTTGGGTGGGGGAAGTTTTTCGGGAAGTGACGCGCGTGACGCCGAAGGCGAACTGTCGCAAAAGACGATGTAACGAGCTACGATGGAGGGAGGGTTACGAATATGGCAATCCTTGATTGGTCGCAATGCTCCGCCGTGGAGAGCATTCCCGGGAAGGTCAGCGGCGCGTGGGTGTTCAAAGATACTCGGATGCCGGTTGCGACGGTGTTTGAAAATCTTGAGGCAGGTTCGAGCATAGAGGAAATCATCGAGCAGTTTCATGTGACGCGGGAGCAGATTCAAGCGGTACTCGAATTCGCCGCCCGCAGCCTCGACATGCCGCCGATTCCTCCGAATGCGGCCACTTCGACCGATGCGCGTTCTCTTTGATCATGGCGCTCCAGGCGGCATAGCCGGGGCGCTTTCGGGACACGAAGTTACACTGGCGATTGAACGTGGGTGGGACAGGATTTCTAACGGCGAACTGCTCAACCTCGCCAAGGCGGCAGGCTTCGACGTTCTGCTCACGAGCGACAAACGAATCCGCTATCAACAAAACTTAACGGGCCGACGAATAGCCATTGTTGTACTTGGGAACTCGACATGGCGGATCGTGCGGCTGCACCTTGACCGCATTGCGATGGTACTGGCCGAGGCCACACCGGGCAGCTATGCCGAGGTGGATATTCCGCTCCAGTAACGTCCGCAGAGCCCCCAAAAGGAATAAAGCGAAAATCGCCTCATCCCCTCCGGTAGCGCGAATTCATGCAGATGACGGCGTGACGCGGCTGCGGTTAGACGACTAGAGCACGACAACTGTCGGTAAATCGAATTTCACTCATCGACCACAGTCGGGCAGTTCTCAACTCCGCGATCTCGGCCAACATCAATGGCTTTTCGTGTACACAAGATCAGTCTCAAATCCCGATCTGCTTGCAAAGAACCTTTTCCGCTGCGCGCTTCATTCCTGAGGTCCGCAAGATGAACAAGCGATGGCTAAGCCATGTTCAATGTAGTTGCAGCGTAACGAGCCCGCCAGATATTCTTCTGCCTTATGTCAACTCTAGTGGAATGTGTTCCTAATTTTTCCGAAGGGCGCGATAAAGCCAAGGTCGATGCCATCGTGGCCGCGATGAAGATGGATGGCGTTTATCTGCTGGATCGCGAGATGGATGCGGATCACAATCGTTGCGTGATCACGCTGGTGGGAGAACGCGAGGCGATTCAGGAGGCGGCGATTCGCGGCGTGGGCAAAGCTGCTGAGTTGATTGATTTGAATCAGCATCAAGGGGCGCATCCGCGTATGGGGGCGGCGGATGTGGTGCCGTTTATCCCGATTGATGGCGTGACCATCGAGGATTGCGTGGCCATGGCGCGGCATGTGGGCGCGGAGATCTGGAAGCGATATCAGATTCCGGTTTATTTGTATGAGGCGGCTGCGGCTACGCCGGAGCGGCAGAATCTGGAGAACATTCGTCGAGGGCAATTCGAAGGCATACGGGCTGACATCGCGACCAATCCGGCGCGCAAACCGGATTTTGGGGAGGCGCGGGTGCATCCGACGGCTGGGGCTACCGTTGTCGGGGCGCGCAAGTTTCTTATCGCTTACAACGTTTTCTTGAACACGCCCGATGTCGAGATTGCGAAGAAGATCGCCAAGGCGGTGCGTTTTTCGAACGGCGGATTGCGCTTTGTGAAAGGCGCGGGATTCCTGGTGCGCGGGCTGGCGCAGGTTTCGATGAACTTGACCGACTTTGAGCAGACGCCGATCCATCGCGCATTCGAATTGGTGAAGCGCGAAGCTGAACGTTATGGGGTTTCGGCTTTGAGCAGCGAGATCGTGGGATTGATTCCGAAGAAGGCTTTGGAGTCGGCGGCGGAATGGTTCTTGCAAGTCGAGAACTTCGATTCCTCATTGATTCTGGAAAATCGCCTGGCCGCGGTGATGGGAGGTAAGGCCGCGGTCGGAGGCTTGCGAGCCGGCGTCGAGCCTTTCGTGGAACAGCTTGCGGCGCCCACGGCTACTCCTGGAGGCGGGAGCGCGTCTGCGGCCAGCGCGGCCATGGCAGCGGGATTGGCTTCGATGGTGGCATCGATGTCGCGAGGCAAGAAGGCTTATCTGCAATACGAAGGCGAGTTAAGCGAGGCCATTGCGCGGCTCGCACAATTGCGCGAGGAATTGAAGGCGGCGATCGACGCGGATGCGGAGTCTTACAATTCCGTGATGAAGGCCTACAAGCAGGCAAAGGAGTCGGCGAATGCCGATGGCATTATCGACGCAGCCCTGAAACAGGCGACCAGCGTGCCACTGAGCGTGGCGGAACGGGCACAGGAAGTGGCTGGAATCGCGGAGAAGCTCAAACCCATCACCAATCCGAATATGAAATCCGATCTTACGACCGCGTTGGCGTTGGCGAGGGCCGCGATCGAGGGCGCGTTGGCGAATGTGGAAATCAATCTGGAATCGTTAAAGGACACGGCATTTGCGGCGGAAGTTCGAGCGAAGGTCGCAACTCTCTCGGCTAAGTAGTGTTTCCACTTATGTCGCCCTCGGAGACGGCTGCCGGACCAAGGGCCGGTCATACTTTCGTTCCGTACGGGCCAAGTCCCGTTGGCATACAATAGGTTAGCAATGCAAGTTTACCGATTCGGTTCGTTCTGCATCTAAAGATTCGTATTTTGAGAGACACTTTCCTTATGAAGCGATTGCAGGGTGGTTTGTGGGTTTTGCTATTTTCGAGTGCGGCGGCCTGGGCGGTCGCGATGGGCAGCTCCGCGAGGGGTGTGATTCCTTCCGAGGTGCAACAGGTCATCACCGTGGACTACCGGACACTGAAGAATTCCAGTACGGCGATGGCGTTGAAAGACCAGGTGTTGCCGCCAAGCCTGAAGGAATTCGAATCTTCGTTGAAGGGTGTGGGAATCGACCCCGAGAAAGATGTCGATCAGCTCACCTTCGCTTCCTACCGTCACGGTAAGGAAGGGATTAAGGTGGTCGGAATCGCGCAAGGTTCGTTCTCCAGCAAGGCGTTCCTTAAGAAGGCAAAGCTGAACAAAGTGAAACCGACCAAGTACCGCGACGCGGATATTTATCCTATGAATGCGGGCATGGAAATGACCTTCCTGGACGACAGTTCGCTGCTGTTTGGCGACGGCATGGCCGTGAAAGGCGCGCTCGATGCACGGGACGGTTATACGCCCGCGCTCGACTCCAACAGCCAAGTCACGGACATGATCGGTTCAGTAGAATCCGGCACAGTGTGGAGTGTGCTCGACCAGCAGGGAACCCAGAATATGCTGCTGTCAGCACTGGGCGATGCGGGGAAACTGGCTGATTTCGATACCATCAAAAAGCACGTGCTGGGCTCGCGCTACCAGATGAACTTCCAGAGCGGCGTGAACTTCGATCTCGACGTGGTCACTTCCGACTCGGTGACTGCAGGGACTCTTTCTTCGCTGGTGAAGGCGGGCGTGCTCTATCGAAAGATGACGGCGACTCCGATTGAGAAAGTCGCGCTGGAGAATGTTTCGATCAATTCGGACAGCTCCAATTTGCAGATGCACTTCAAGGCGGATGACAAGCAGTTTCAGTCGCTGATGCACTCGGAGCTTTTTGCGGCGGTGTCGAAGTAGCATCCAGAAGCGTAGACCACAAAGGACACGAAGGTGCACAAAGGGGTGAATCTGGCTCGATTCCTTCGTGTTCCTTTGTGTCCTTTGTGGTTATGGCACTTTGCTGATTTGGTAGAATCTCGGATAGTGGGCCTTCCCAAGACAGTTGCTTCGTTCTTCATGTAAAATCAAGTGCGGCGAGTACAAATTCCCAGCCTTTAGACACTACTCCCGAATTCTTATCAGGATTCATTTCGTCCAGGCCGGCGGCCTGTGGGAGAATTTTTGCCAGGAGATAAATGATGGCCAAGATTGCAAAGACAGCAGATCGTAAGAAAGAAATGGACACCTCGAAGAGCACAGATTGTCCGAAATGCGGCAAGCCCACGCGCATCGTCAAGCGGGTGAAAGACCGCGAACGCGGAGTGCCGGGCGGGGTGTTTATTTCGTGCTCAGTCTGCGAGTTCTTCGAGAAGTTGTAGGAAATCGCTTTTCGCTTGGAGCTTTTGAACGGCCGCAATGGGCGAGAATTCATCGCGCATCGCGGCTTTTCTTTTTTGGAGCAATGCTAGTTCGGTTAGAAGCTGATTTGGCCCAGGATGGCTCTGGCTTCGCTGGCCGGGTCGGCGGCCCCCGTAATCGGGCGTCCCACCACGATATGACTCGCGCCTGCGGCGATAGCCTCGGCGGGCGTGACTACCCTGGCCTGGTCGCCCGGCTCCATGCCTGCAGGACGTATTCCCGGAGTCACGATAGCGAAATCACCTTCGAGTTCACTGCGCAATTCTGAGGCTTCCTGCGCAGAGGCGACGACGCCGTGGCATCCGTCGGCCAGGGCGAGCGCAGCCAGACGAAGCACCTGGTCTTTCACTCGACCGTGCACGCCTAATTTGTCGAGATCGTAGTCATCCAAACTGGTCAGGACTGTAACCGCCAGCACCATCAGGGCTGCATTGCTGTTCCGTGCTGCCTCGGTTGCCGCGCGCATCATTTTGCCGCCACCAGAAGCATGGATGGTCAACATGCTCACGCCCAGTCCCGCCGCTTCGCGGACAGCGGCGGCTACGGTGTTCGGAATGTCGTGGTATTTCAGATCGAGAAAAACTCGGCGTCCTGAGGCCACAAGGTCACGAACTATTCTGGGGCCCTCGGCGGTATAGAGCTGCATCCCCACTTTGTAGCAAGAGGCGGAGTCGCCCACGGCCGCCACAATCTTCTGGGCGGCGGCCGCGGACGATACATCCAATGCGACGATCAGACGCTGGCGCGGATCGTACATCCCTTTGGGAGTGTAAAACGAACGTGGCTAATACGCTAGTGACTGCAGCATGGCCAGCTGCTCGGGTGCGGCTACGCGAGACGAGGCCAGGTCCAGGCGTACGCGCTGCAGGCCCTTATTCTCGAAGTGGAGCACCTGGGCGGCGCTATAAGAGAGGTCAATGATTCGGCCCGGGACAATCGGTCCGCGGTCATTGATCCGAACGTAGACGATTCTTCCGTTATGAAGGTTCGTCACGCGGACCCAGCTGCCGAGGGGCAGAGTGGGATGAGCCGCAGTCAGGTCGTGCATGTTATAGGGCTCGCCGCTGGCAGTCGCCCGGCCTTCGAAGTATTCTCCATACCACGAAGCGGTTCCTACCTGATACGGCTGATGATGATTTGTCTTAGCCTGAGAACCGGATGTGGATCCCGTGGCTGCGTTTCTGGGTGTTGTACTTTGGGTGTCTTTCGACCCTGAGCTGGTTGGCCCCTGAGCCGCCCCCAGGCTGACGACCAATAACACGCTCGCCAGTCCATGAGCTATTTGATTTCGCATTCAGTGTCACCTCTTCTCTAAAGTCTTTTCATCCGAAAGTCGTCCTCCTAACGACCCAGTCCGTGATGTGATTTGACGATGCTATAGGCGGCGGGTTGGGTCTGTCAATCCGAAATTCTCCCTACCAATGTTACGAGATAGTTATGGATATCTTACGTAACTTGCTGTACACCTTGAGCAAACATACATATGTTACTGTAGTAGCAGTAAGTTAAGTGTTTACATAAAGGTAAATACCCAAGGTTACTGTTGGTGTGCAGTATTTGCACTGCTATTGTTTTCATGTACTTAGAACTATTTTTGTAGTCGGCCCGTGATTTCAGCGTTTTTGGCAGGATACTAAGCACATTCTCGTGTCACCGTGGAAGCCGTTGCGAAACAAACTTGCAAAGAGTAATGTTTCCGATAATTTTGATTATGGCTCTAAAGCCGCCTGTAGTTCTCACAATCGCGGGCTTTGATCCCGGCAGCGGTGCGGGGATCACCGCCGATATCAAGACCATCGCCGCCCACGGCTGCTACGGCGTGGCCTGCATTACCGCGCTCACAGTGCAGTCAACTGGGGGCGTCCGGCGAGTAGAAACGGTTGACGCCGGCCTGGTGACCGAAACGCTCGCAGAACTGGCCTCCGATGTGGAGATTGCGGCGGTGCACGTTGGAATGCTTGGGTCGGGCAAAGTGGTTCGCGCCATTGCAGACTTCTTAGCGCAGCAAAAGCTGCCGAACATCGTGTTGGATCCCATCCTTAAGAGTTCCTCGGGAGCCGACTTGCTGGATGCTGCCGGAGCACGCCTGCTGACCGAGAAGCTGATTCCTCTAGCTACGGTCCTAACTCCGAATGTGGACGAAGCGTCCGCCTTGACGGGATTGCCCGTCACCGATCCGGAACAGATGCGGGCGGCGGCCCGGAAACTCCACGAGATGGGCGCCTCGGCCGTGGTCATAACGGGTGGGCATCTCGAAAAGGCGATCGATTTGTTGAGCTTCACCAGCAGTCGCGGCATCCAGCAGGAACTGTTCAAGTCAGCTCGGCTAAAGTCGAACTCCACCCATGGCACGGGATGTGCCTTCGCCACGGCCGTGGCTTGCCATCTCGCCTTGGGACGAGGATTGCCCGAGGCCGTGTTGCTGGCCAAAGCCTATGTGGCGGCGGCGATCAGCAATGCTCATCCGCTCGGGCGCGGCATCGGGCCAGTTCATCATCTTTATCGGATGCAGGAGCAACGGCGAGCCATCCTTGCAGATCCCGAGCCCGTGCATTAGCTCCAAGGCTTGCCGTGTCCCGTAAGTTCACGGAATAAGTATCTTTGAAACTGGCGATTCGTATCAGGGCTCGCCTTCAGGCGTGCCGCGGCGATAACCGCCCTCGAGTGAGAAGGGTTTAGCCACAGTGGGACTGTTCCTCCGTGGCTAGAGCCGGACAATCCGCAGCGTGCGAAGCTCCAGTAACATTGACTTGACCCCATCCCTATGTGACAATCCGCCCATAATCGCCTGTTCCGGCAACCGTATCTGGATTTATAACGCTTACTCCCGGCCGTGGAGTTCATGGCCATAACGGTATGGCCATCGCCAAAGAAGGAGTACTGATTTTGCCTGCGTTGCTCGCCATCGCCGGCGGATGGACGGACTACCGCTCCCGCCGCATTCCTAACTGGCTCACCGTGCCCGGCCTACTGATCGGGATCGCGGCAAATTCCTGGCTGCGCGGCTGGCCGGGAGCGAAAGAGTCCTTATTAGGTGCGGGCTTGGGCTTGGCGCTGCTTCTACCCTTCGTCCTGATTCGCAGCCTCGGTGCCGGCGATTGGAAATTCGTAGGCGCGCTGGGCGCTTTTCTCGGCCCGAATAACCTGCTCACCGTGCTGCTGCTTGGGATTCTGGTGAATGGTCTGATGGCGGTGATTATGGTCATTCAGAAAAAGCGTGTCCGCGAGACCGCACGCAACCTGGGACGCATGTTGGCCGCGCTTCTGACCATCCACTTGCCCGGCCCCGACCTGACTCTGGATAATCCAGACTTGGTCAAAGTTCCATTTGGCGTAGCCGTCGCCATCGCCGTTATTCTGTACACCGGCCGGCAAGCCTGGGCTTGATAATGTAGGAGCGGCGTCCTCGCGCGTGCAGGAGTCGAATCAGAAGTGGATGGGAAGTGGCGAAGATGAAGTTGACAAAGATGAAAACGATAAAGACGAGCCTGAGAAAAATCATCACCGGAACCGTAGGCTCCGAGATCGCCGAAGCTGCGTTGGTGCTGCCGATTTTCTTCATGATCATGTTGGGAATCTATTGGTTTGGGCGGGCTTTCAATACTTATGCCACGATCAATCATGCGGCGAGAGAAGGCGCCCGAGTCGGGGTTGCGCAGACCTGTGCCATGTGCGGCACTCCAAACGGCCAGCCGACAGTAACTCAAATTGGCACCCAAGTCGCGAACGCCCTCAAAGCTTCCAGCCTCGATCCGAGCCAGGCAACGATTGTCGGGGAACCGGCCAGCCGTGCCGCCTGCGGAGGCGGGACCACGAGTTGCAAATCACCCAGCGGCGTAGGTCAGCCCAATATCTGTGTTTACTACAATGTGCAACTGCAGCCCACCGCTACCTTGCCTGCCAACGGGGGCTCACCCGGTTGCGGAGTTTCAGTGCAGTTCCAGTATCCGTATCAGTTCTACCTGCCGTACACTTCGCTCAACATGCAAAAAATTATGTTAAACGCGGGCGTACAGATGGCAGGAGAATACTAGAGGGCGTGTTCAACCGACACAAACTCGCCACGCTGCTTTGGTCGCGGCGCTCTCCGCTCCGCGAAGCAGATGCTGCCGCGCTCATAGAATTCGCTGTCTCCCTGCCCCTGCTCGTGGTCTTGGTAGTGGGAATCTTCGATTTCGGAGGAGCCTTCAACCTCAAACAAGAGCTCAATAACGCGGCTCGCGAAGGAGCGCGCTTTGCAGCCGCCCAGCCCAGCAATGACTTGGGCCTATCTGTACCGCCACCATCCATAAGCGCAGTGCGCTTTGTGGTCGACTCCTATCTGGTGACTGCCGGCATCAATGACTGCGGCCTCAACGCTGCGCACTATGCTCTGGCGGGGAGCTATACCTGGGTGTTCAATGCTAGCGGGAATGGCTGCTCGATGACCCTCAGGATCAACCGCGCAAATCCGGTGCAGGAGACGATCGGGGGAGCCACCGTAAACATCCTCTGTACCACCGTGAATATAACCTACCCGTATCAATGGCATTTCAATAACGTCATCCAGTTGCTGGCCCCGGGCGCAAATTATTCTCTGGGGAATATTCCCGTCGACGCCACTGCCGTCAACATGGACTGAGGTTCGCATGCAGCAGAACATTTTCTCGCGACAGCGACATCGGGAGCGCGGCCAGACCATCCTGTTGGTGGCGATATCGTTGGTGGCCTTGCTGGCGATGGCCGCATTGGCGATTGATGTCGTCACCTTGTACGTGGCTAGCAGTCAGATTCAACGAGCCACCGACGCCGCCGCGCTGGCGGGCGCGAAAGCGATCGCCGATTCTGGTTTCACCAGTCTCCCGGCCGCCGATCCCAATTACAACACTGCGCAAAACCTGGCTCAGAATATGGCCACGAAGGCAGTTAATTCCATGGTCGGGACCGCGACCATCAATCTGGTGAGCGGCCAGCTTCCAGTGATGCCCGCGCCGCCGACCTTTGATTTCACCACTCACCCCGGCAGCTTTCAAATCACGGTCAACTTGAAGAGCGCCAACCTGCCCACGTTTTTCTCGAAGATCTGGTCTCGAAACGCCCCTACCGTGACCGCCTCAGCAACAGCCGAAGCCTACAATCCGGCGAACTTGCCCACTACCACGCCCTTTACACCTATCGCTCCGACAAGCGTGAAGCCATGGCTGGTCGCTAATGCCGATCCAATCAGCGTTGGCACTCCGTTTGTTAACACCGCAGCAACTTGGGTTGTGGATTCCAGCATCATAGGAGGACCAGCGATCGACTTGGTTTCCGACTGCATGCCCCGGCCGCAACAACAGGTGTCGCCCATCTACTATAATCCGCCGACAGGCCATTTCCGGTACCACCCAAGTTCAATATGTGCCCGCGGTGGTTGACGACGCCCAACACCCAAAACGTTTGTCCCGCTTGCAAGGGAACAACTGATTATGAGCAGAGCATTGAGTGCGCCGATGTGGCAACCTCCTATCAGGTTCTTAGCTGCGGTGGCGGGACAGTTCAAATTCAGTGGGACGACGGCATAAACCCCGGCAAGCCCCGAACGGCAACAATGCCACTGGGTTGGGAGGCGAGTGCCTAATAAATCCCTTGGGCACGCGGACAAGACATTCTCACCGAACCGAATCCGATCTTTTCTGCTCCCTACCAGATAAAACAACAAGCAAGCGGAAATCTGGTCACGACCAGCAATTCAATCGTGACCATTCCGATTCTCGACACTGTTTTCGGCGTCCAGCCTCCCGCGCGGTGGCGGCGCAGTCACACTGGATGGATTCCTGCAGGCCTTCATCAACCAAGTCGACGATGGAACAGGCGGTGGTAGCTCGCCGCCCCCAGCTGGCAGCATCAACATCACGGTGCTCAACATTGTCGGCTGCAGTACGGCAAACAACGGAGCCGCTCCCGTCGTCGGCGGAGCTGGTACTTCGCCCATCCCAGTGCGCCTGATTACGCCTCCGTAGAACTTCACTTACTTTGTCAGCGGGGTCAGGATTTCTCCCAGCACATCTGCGCCTTCGGCGCGCTCCAGATGCGGGCTTCTTATTCCATCGTGGTAGGCGATCGAATAGGTCTTGAAGAACTTTGCGTTCTCGATCAGCAAATCGATCGGTTCTTTGCTGTCTTTCGACGCGCGCAGCGCATCCAGCAAAACGTCTTTTGACCACGCTCGCCCGTTGATCGCGACCAGCTTCATTTCAGGACCAATTCCAGCCGCATAAGCCGGTGATCCATAAATCACGTCCGTCAGCGTGCCATCCTCTTTGACTGCGAAGCCCAGCGAGTACGAAGCGTCCACCGACTTGCGTACCTTGTCCGAAGTCTTAATGAACAGGTTGGGCTGATCGTTGTATACGAGCCGCCATCCGCCGCGCTCGATGCCGCCAAGGGGCGCGTGCGGATCGGTTGAATTCACCCGCGTCTTCAAGAGCCCTGCCCAGTCATAGGGCGCGACCTGATTCAACGCGTGCACCACGTCGTCAAAGGTGTAAGGCACAACTTTCGGAGGACCGCTTTCGCCGCCATGAAAGAGACGGCAAAAATCATCGAGCGATTTTTGCCCCTGAGTCTGTTGCCGAATCGTCGTGTCTACTTCGAGCCAGATCAATGCGCCCTCAGGATAGTAGTCGAGTGAACGCCGCCAGCTCTGCCATTCCGGCCCCTGCAGCCGCAAGATTTGCACCGAGCGAGCCGTGTCTTCGAGCGGACGCCAGGTGCGTCCCGGGCGATGATCGAGCATGGCTGCGGTTGCCGCCAAGGCTTCGCGATATTGCTCCTGCGTCCACAATCCGGAGCGCGCCGTCAAAACTTCGCCGAGATATTCGGTCAGCCCTTCATACACCCAAAGCAAATCGCCGATCATCGGATCCTGATAATTGCGCGTGGCCAATCCCGCCGGACGCCGGTATTTCCCATTCCACGAATGAGTAAACTCGTGCGGCAGCAAGCCCGCTTCGAGCAGCTGCAGCTCCGGCTCAAGCAGCGTGCGCTCGCGAACGCTGTTGTCGCTCGACTGATGATGCTCCACGCCGTGGTGTCCAGCGTCGTCGCTCAGCGTGAGCAGAAAATGATATTCGAGATAATGCCGCGCCCCGAACAAAGCCCCAGTTTCCGCCACCAGCTTGCGATACGCCACTTCGTCGGCAGGAGTCATCGCCAGGCCCGCTTCGCTTTCGCTGACCATATCGATCACGTGCACGGGAGTTTCTCCCGGCTTCGTCAACTCGATCTTCTTATAGTGATTGCCCGCGATGAGTGGAGAGTCGACAAGAGTAGTCAATGAGACAGGTTTGAAACGAATCAACTCATTCGTACCGCCCTTGGTGACAGTAGCAATTGGCAACGCGGTCCCGAATTCCCACCCTGACGGTGGGCCGAGCGACGCCTCTACCTGCACCGCATCCGAACTCGCGCCCTGCGGATAGAGCACGACCTGATTCCAATTCAAATCAAGAACATTCGAAGTCGCCGCGGGGCCACTTGCCCCGGCGCTGCCGTCGTTCGTGATGGTATCGAAGGAAACCTGCAACTCGCTCGCGCCCGCAGGCACGTCGACGTGAAAGGCATACATGTCCACAGGATCGCGTTGCCACGCCAGCGTCTGGCCCGCAGCTTCCATTTTTATGCCAGTGACATTCGCAATGGGGCCAGAGGGACGATGATTGCCCGGAATCCATTCCGGATAAACCAGCGTAAGCGGGCCCGGCTTCACTGGAATCGTCAGCCGGGAGTGAAAGATGTTGCGCGGCGCATCGGTCAAATCGACGGAGAGCTGAATTGACTGAGCGCCCGCCAGGTCGGACAAAAATGTAACCAACAAAGATGATCAAAGTTACCGCAAACAGAAGGCGCACACAGACTCCCTTTTTCGCAAGAATCAAACGCAGGTGAGCTTAACGGAGACGCTGCTGCAGACGCAAATCGAAACTACAACTACGATTTCGTTGCTCTTCGATGGCGCCAGTAGATTCCCGCGATCCCAGAGGAAACCAAAAGCACGGTCGCAGGCTCGGGAACCGGAGGCGGCGGAGGTTTGTGATGCGGGCAAGGATTGCTTTTGCCCGATCCCGCCGCGAGTTCATCCTTGATGTCTAGGGGCGGACAGCTGGCGGTCGGAAGCGGCGGCGGAAAGATCGGTGGCAGTCCGCCTCCGGGGAAGGGAGCGGTTCCTGAACTGATCAATGTGGGAGGGCCCGCAGCGCCGAAGCCTGCAAACTCGCGCCCCGACCCAGTCGCGTTGAAGTCGCCAGGGAAAGGAATCTGGCCGGCAGTGCCGTCGAAAGGCTCTTCGAATTTTGCGGCCGGGGGCTCGACCGGCGAAACTACAGGCTGTGCGCTTTCCGAAATCCGATTGGCGCAGCGGACACGAGCGGTCATCTTTCCATCGGTGATGAGCTTCTCGCCTTTGTGTAAGCTGACTCTCTTTGCCGTCCAGAAAACCTTATCGCCCATGCGGTAGGAGAGATAAACCAGCTTGGGCTGATCGAGTTCCACGATTCTGGCATTGCGAAAATCGAAGCCGGCGTAGTGGCTGCCGACCACGCGATCGTGCTCACTCACTTCACGCAGATCGTCTGCCGTTCTGACGCCTCCGGGAATGACGGAATAGGGATAAACCACCCGGTGCGGGACCGTCAGTGGAGATGAAACCGATTTCATCGCGAGCAGGGATAAGTTCTGGCTGAGGTTGCCTTGGGTCCAACCAGGGTCCGTTTGATCGGAGTTGGCACGCGAGGGCCTGATCAGCGAAGGCCACGCCGAACGAACCGAAAAACTCCACCAGGCGCCAAGGTAAAGAAGCCCCAGCACCGCGAACGCAAAGACCGTCCGGCGAACCCGCCTGCGCTGGCGGGACCTGCTCGTGCGCACCCGCACCAACCTCCCTCGATCACTCACACAAAGCCCCTGCAGATCGCGGTTCGCAGACGACAGGTAGAAATCCGATGCCGCTTAGGGCACCGATCATTCCGTCGTCTGTGCTCTCGACCACGAATCTGCTGCTATGGCTGGCTTTCAATTTTCCAGATGGGCTCATGGTAGCAGACTTAGGAATTGATTCGCATAAATCGTGTGTGCACTCTGTTGATTCTTCCCGAATCGGTTTATGCGGGCTGGATGGCGCCTGTCCGGAGTACGCTTTTCAAGCCTCTGGTGCGAGCCGCATTGGCTCGAACCCGATCGATGACGTGTTCATGTCGCGTTGTTGGCGGTTGCGACTTGCTGTCGTTCTCGGACTAAGCCTGCCTTTCGCGTACCCCTCAGAGGCGACCACTTACGAGGTGCTGCACGCCTTCGGGAAGGGCAAAGACGGCGGCGGACTTTTCGCTGGTCTGGCTCGCGATGCCAAGTTCATGATTCATAAGTCCCCCAGGATCGCCGGACCGGACATGAGACGGCATTGCGCTCCTACTCTTCCGAAGGCCACAGCGCTTTGACCTTTTGAAGTTCCGTAACCAAACGCGTACCCACTTCGGTTTTCATAAGGTATCCACTGGCACCAGCCGATAGCGCCTCCTGAAGAGCGTCTTGCCCGCTCACCACGATAATCTGAATGCCGGGTATCTCCCGCTTGATGATCCGGGTGGCCTCTAAGCCGTTCATGGTAGGCATTCTGACGTCCATCAGGATTACGTCGGGCCGATACCCTCTTGCTTTGGTCACGGCTTCTCCGCCATCCGCTCCTTCGCAGACCACCTCAATGTCCGGGTAAGACTCGAGAAGCTCACAAGTACTACGCCGAACCATTTCGTCGTCATCCACAACCATAATTCTGAGCAAGACTTTATCCCCACGATCCAAGCCCAAAGTATCCGGCCAAGGCTCGATAAGGATCGCTTATGCAAAGGTGCTTCCAGACCAGTCGGCTTTGACCGATTCTGATAGTCGTGTCGAATCAGCGGAATCTAGCCCTCGCGTGGACCGGAGTGCTCAAGAGTAGGGTGAAATCCCCCTGGGAGACCGTCAAAATACTCTTTCGCCTTTCTGGAACGAGTATCTAAGAATATCCTGGTCAAAGGGTGAGATGGATATTAGCTGCTCCTGACACCGGTTCTAGTTTACGTCGAGTTTTTCAGGGGTCGGATACGGAATAGGCTTCTTTGTCCTCAGTCGCTTCATGCACGATCTGCAGTGCGTTCTGCCGGGCGCGCTGAGTCCTAGATTCCCAATTTGGAACCGAGCCCGCAGAGCCGGCCGCTTTCTTCTTGATCTACAGCGATCACTCCGATAACATATAGACGAACAGGTTATCTCAGAGATAATGGTCGATCCTCGACAACTAAGATCTTTGACAACTGAATCAAGGGCGCAGCCCCTCGGTCGCTGCGAGCCCGTCTAATCATCGGGAACGGAAGGCTCCTGATCAACTCTCAACGCGATTCCAAAACGGAACCGTGCGCAGTCGAAAACAACATAACTTAAATGTTTCCAATATTTTGCCTCTAACTACGTTTAGAACCATAGATCTAGGAGGCAGGAAAAATCCCAGCTCTTTGTTTTCTAGATTTTGCGCGGAATTGAGAGTTTTTTTCGAGGAGTTTTCTCCACGAGAAATTGTGCAACAGCAGGCTTACTTGTCCGGCCCCACGGCTGGAGGCTTGGCACTGGCAGACGACTTCTCGATTTCGGCCAGGCCCTTTTTGGCTAGCTGGATGTCCTCTGGCTGCGTGGCGAGGTGGAGATAGAGCTGCATGTGTTCCGCGGCCGACTGGTAGTCTTGTTTGCGCAGCAGGATCATGGCGAGCAGGTATTGCAGCTTCGGGATTTGATGGTTTTCATCCACCCGAATTCCCTGACGCGCACTCTTTTCCCCATCGTCGAAATTGCCCAGGTAGCAATTCGCCACCGCACTGTCGTAATAGGCGTCGGGAAAGTTGACCGGGTTCAAGCTGACCAGCTTGCTGGTAACGTCAATCACGCTGTGCCAGTCGTTAGCCTGCATGGCGATCTGCGCCAATCCGTCGTAAGGATTGACGTACTTGGGATCGGCTGCCACCGACTGCTCGAAGGAGTGCTTGGCCGATTGCATGTCCCGTTGGTGCGCTTGCAGCCATCCCAACTGATACCAGGCAGTCGCGTATCGCGGATAAATCTGCACCGCTTTTTCGAACGATTTCTGCGCGTCGTCCAACTTGTTCTTTTTTGCCTGCTGCATGCCTTTTTCAAAAGCTTTTTTGGCTGCCGGCGGGGCCAGAGCGCTGGTCACGCTGATGCTGGTGCCGTCCACGTGGGCCAGGCGATGCAGCGGAACTCGGCCCAGATCGACGTTACTGGTCGAGGCCGCACGACTGCCCATTTCCACCGGTTGCGAAGAAAAGCCCGCGAGTTCTGCCTGCAGTTGACAACTGGTTATGTCTGACGATTGACTGCCCGATCGGGTGGGCGCACCCGAACTGCTGGCATCGCTGATGGCGGCGGACTCGGCCGAGCGGGAATCTCCGAATTGAAAGCTGAAATAGCCACGGGAGTTGGTGTAGGTTTGGCTGCGCCGCTGGCCGCGGCAGATGGTTTGAATCATCGCCGGCTCAGTCAGCTCCGTTCCGTCATCCAGTACAACCTGACCGGAGATAAAGATGCCCGATGGCATAGGAGCGGGATTGTTGGTTCCGGCCCCCGGCAAAGAGCCGGGCAAATTCGAGCCCAGACCACCAAGCGAGGGTCTGCCTCCGCCAGGCCGGCCTTGGGCGAAAGCAACAGCGGTAAGAGTGAAGATGAGGAAAAAACCGCGAAGAAGGACTGTCCGCATGACGCGCCCCTAATGCCTGTTACGGGAGTATATGCCCTTTGGCGGCCGGGGGAGGTACTTTGTCGTATTTTGGCAAAGATTTTACAAATCGATTGTGCAAGTTAGGCGCTGTCCGCGGCACGCGCCCACCGGTGCATGAAGCAAAGGCGATGCCGTAAATCCTGACGGGACTGAGCGTTTGTGTTCGCGCATTGCGGTACTAAAGTTTTCTGTCTTAAGCGACGATATTCCAAAAAGATGGGCGTTCGTCGATCCGGGAATCCGGGACGACGAATACGAAACGAGCGTCTGAGGAGAAAACTTGTGAAAGTCCTAATCGCTGAAGACGAACCGCTTTTCCGCAAACTTCTCTCGCAGTTACTGTCTTCTGAATTCGACCTGACCGTGACCGAGGATGGTACGACTGCGCTGGCGAAACTTCAGCAGGAAAACGGACCCGTCCTGGCGATCCTCGACTGGGTTATGCCGGGATTGACAGGCCTCGAAGTGTGTCGCCAGTTACGCGCACGCCGGCAGACAGCGGGCATTTATGTGATTCTGCTCACGGCGAGAAACAGCGCGGCGGACATTGTCGCCGGACTTCGAGAAGGCGCAGATGACTATGTGACCAAGCCGGTCCAGCCGGAGGAACTCCGGGCGCGGGTACAGCTCGGATGCCGGATCATCGAACTGCGGGCGGCGTTGAAGACTGAAGTGGGAGCGTTGGCCGTCGCCCTCGCCAAAGAAAAATTGCTGCTGAGCCGTCTGGCTTTGGTGGCACCGCAAACGCATCGGCGCGAATCGAAGAAAAGCGTCCCCGTCCTGGTGTAAGAGTTAGAAGCTCAGATCGGACCAAGCTCTCGGGCCCGCTAGTTTCCCAGCAGCCCAAAAACTGCGACGCTGTTAGCCGTGCCCACATAAACCTTTCCGTTGACGATCATCGGCGTACCGAAGTGACTGGCGGTTCCGAATCGATCTCGATTATGTCGCGCCTGACTCGAGTTGTAGAGTTCGTTCGCCAAGTTCCAGGCGTTGTAGGCGTGCAATACGTCATCAGGGTTGCTGTGCTCGATCGTCCAAACAATGCCGTTGGTTAACCCATTGGCAGAAACACTTGGCGTGGTTCCGGGATAAGTAAAAGAGGCTACGCTTCTCGAATGCGGCGACGTCGAGAGTCGGGCTTTCGTGAACTGGAACTGCAACAGACGGTTCCCAACCGGGCCAAAATAGACATTGCCGTCGAAATAAGCACACGAAGCCCACTCGCCTCCTCCAAGGACGCCATCGATTTCCTGATAAATGGCATTATCGTTGTTGGGATTGAATTTCCCCATGTTGGTGCGGTCGACGACATAGATGTTCTGGTCCTTACCTGCTCCGATGGCCAGGTAACGGGTCGTGCCACTGGAGTCTTTCATGGGAGGTAGCACAAGCGCGCCCCCCGAACCAAGGTCTTGATCGTCATCCGATTCCTGAACCGTGTTGTACATGTTGAAATAATCAACCACCTGGAGTTTGTTGTTCTTGGCCGAGACCCTCAGGAAAGCGTTGCCATAGTCTCCCTTGTTGGGGAAACCTTTTTTGTTCAAGGTGGTCTCGAAGGAGCCGTTGGCATCCAGAAAAAAGAGGCTTTCCCCGTCGGACGCGATTCCATTTCCGTTTTGCCAGATCGATCCCTCGCTGCCATTGGGCGTTAGGTTCAGCACGCCACTTTGCGACAGAGTGTCTTCGTTGTACCCGATGATCCATCCGGTGTAAGGCCGGTTGTCGCAGTGGGAGGTCCATCCCGTATAGATCACGCCATTCAGTAGAAGCAGTGCTTGCCGCTCAGCGTACTGCCCGGGATCGAAGATGACGTAGCCATCGTGGCTGTTGTCGCCGGTGCCGGGATACTTGGCCTGAATGGCAACCGGCCCGCCAAATTCTTCTTGCCCAGTCGTGATATCGAGGGCGTGAATGCGCTGGAAATATTGTGTGGAGTTTGAGTTCTTACTCATGGCTACCACATAAATGGTGCCGTGCGGACCGCTGGAACGATCGATCACTGGCGTGGAGGTTATGCCGATCTGTGGACTGATCTGGCTGCAGCCGCGGTCATCCGACGGGACCTCGCCTGATTCAAGTGCAGACACGTGCCACAGCGGGGTGCCAAGGTCGGCGTCGAAGGCATACGCACTATCGTTCTCTGTGACCGCGTAGGCAACATTGTGGGTTCCCTGGCCCGGGATTGAGACAGCGGAAAGATATAAAGGCTGCGCATCAATAATGCCGTCCACCGGAAACGTGAACAACTTGCCGAAGCTCGACGCGTTCACGTTGCTGGTGGTGAGGATAACCTCGTGCGGGTTTTGACCGGTTCGAGCGATGTTGTTGTGATAGGTCACAACGTCGGTGGCCGAACTCACCAAAACGGCAAAGAGGGTAAAGCAGATCAACCGGACGAGCCTTCTACATACCGATCGGGGTCTTCGGAGCAACCAGGTGCCGGGCATCCAAGGACTACGGGAGCAGGGCGCGCCGGAACCCTGATTTAATTCAGCAAAACTCTGCAGCTCGTCTGGCATAGCTGGCACGAACCTCCAGATTTTCGTCCATTTGCCCATCCCTCACTTTCCCTGGGATAGGCATAGGGCAACCGCACTTCATCGCGCACTTGTGATGCTTTGAGTCAAAAGGAACCCGAAGATCTCGCTTTTCGTGGCGAAATCCTATCGTGTATGGACTTACGCCCACACACTCGGAAGTTCATGAGGGAGGAAAAACCTGTTCGACTCGTCAACCGTAGGTGGGGCACCCACGTCAAGTCAACAAACGAGTTTCTCGTCTCCGCGAGCGGCTGTCAATATGAAAGGTTTTGCATAGAGGCGATCGGTATGAAAAGCGGCAAAACGTTTCTTATAGGCAGGGCAACGTTCGTGGTCTCTTTCTCAAGGGATTACTTGAATATGGCGCTGATATCACGATAGCTTACGGCATCTTCGGAAAAGCCAAAGGTGCCGTGCTCCCGCATTTCGCGAGCCGCACGAAGAAACGCACCCAGCGCTGCCCGGGAGAGAGCACTGCCGACGCTGACACGCTTGACTCCAAGCGCCGAGAGCTCGGCCAAGCTCATCTGAACCCCCTCTAGCCCCATGATTACATTTACGGGCAGATCGACTGCGCGGACGATGGCGGCGATGTCTTCTTTCGTTTTCAGGCCCGGCGCGTAGAGAACATCGGCACCCGCCTCCTGGTAGGCCTGCAGGCGGTTGATTGTGTCCTTCAGGTCCGGCCTGCCGACCAGATAATTTTCGGCGCGCGCCGTCAATGTGAACTGAAAGGGAAGGTTGCGCACGACTTCTGCGGCTGCGCGGATCCGGTCCGCGGCATGTGCAAGTTCGTACACGACACTGTTTGCGCGGCCGGACACGTCTTCAATCGATCCTCCAACCAGCCCAGCCTCTGCGGCAAGCTTAACGGCTTGGGCGGCCATTTCGGGGGCGTCTCCATAGCCGTTTTCAAGGTCGGCGCTGACTGGCAGGTCCGTGGCTGAGGCAATCGCTGAGACATGGGCCATCATTTCATCGCGGTCGATGGTATTATCTCGCCGCCCGACCGAGAAGGCGTAGCCTGCACTGGTGGTGGCCAAAGCCTCAAAACCCAGATGCGCCAGCAGCCGCGCTGTGCCTACGTCCCACGGATTGGGAATAATGAACGCCCTGTCGTGCAAATGGAGCGCGCGAAATGCCAGTCCTTTTTCTGCCTGCGTCCACATGGAGAATCACCTTGCTTCTGCGAATGTTGAAGGAAGACCGAATGTTCTATCGACCACTTCGACAAAATTTCGCTCTTCGCGGAGGATGAGCCGTTTGGTCTGCGCCATGATGAAATTCTCACGCGCTTCCGGATCAGATTTCAATCGGGCGCGGTAGGTTTCATAAGATGCGAGACTATCGAAAGCAATCAGTCCCCAGGCTACATTGTTCGTGCCTTCGTGCGGAAGAAAATACCCGACAAGATGGCCGCCGCATCGAGGAATGATGCGTCCCCAATTCTCAGCGTATTGCTTGAATCCATCTCGCTGGAAGGGATCAATCTCGTAGCGGATGATGCAGGTAATCGTCATGCGTGTTCTCCTAAAGGCCACGAAGTTCAATTGCTTTACTTCACATCGGTCGTCAGCTTTACATCTTTCACTTCTTTGATTTCGCCGATTACGATCGCGCGTGTTCCTTTGCGCTCGTAGACCGTGCCGCTGGCGCGAACGTATTTGCCCACGAACGGCATGAGCTTTTCGCGTTGATCCGTGTCCGGCATGGAGTCGGAAATCGGAATGTAGAGGTCGCCATCCTTCGTCTGAATTACCAACGGAGAACCATGCCTGGCGCACTCCAGCGCGCATTGAAGGTTGAAATCGGTTGCTTTGGCTTCGAGATTCTGAATTGGACAGGCAATATCGCGGACGAGACCTTCGATGGTCGCTTTCGACTTATTGGATGAGGGCTCCGCCTTTTGAGGCGACTGCGATATCGCGAAGATTGAGGCAATACTGCAACCGGCGAGCAAAGAGATAAGTACAACACGATTCATGGCTTTTCCTTCCTTGAGCGGGAGTCGATTTCCTTTTGATTATGCCAGTTGTCTGACAAGCATGCTTCGTTTAGTATCAAAGTATGAATGTCGAACACCATGACGACGCAGCCGCCGGCATCGCGGCAGCGATTGGCGAGCCCGCGCGTGCCCGCATGCTGTACTGCTTGAGCGATGGCCGTGCACGCACTGGCACCGAGTTGGCGATCGTTGCCGACGTAACTCCGTCCACCGCAAGCGTTCACTTGCAGCGGCTGAAGGCGCAGCGACTGGTGAAGGTGTTCGCTCAGGGAAAGCATCGCTATTACAGCCTGGAAGGATGCCAATGTGGCGGCCGCGCTGGAGGCTTTAAGCGTGCTGGCTGGCGGGGCGCGCGAAGCGTTCGTTCCGAACACGCCGAACCATTTGCGCGCCGCGCGGACTTGCTACGACCACATCGCGGGAACCATGGGCGTGTCTTTGCATGACCGCTTTAAGGCGCTGGGGTGGCTGTCAGGCGATTCAAAACGCGTTGTTAACGGATACGACGTCACCACGGCGGGAACAAAAGGTTTCGCCGCTCTGGGCATTGATCTTGAGGCGACTCAAACGCTGCGCCGGCGGTTTGCTTATGCTTGCGTGGACTGGAGTGAGCGCAGACCGCATCTCGGCGGGGCTCTGGGCGCAGCTGTCCTGAATATTGCATTACAAAGAAAATGGGTGGTTCAGGATCTCGATAGCAGAGCGTTGAGTGTTACGAGTTTCGGACGACGTGAAATGTTAAATCGATTTGGCCTTAAGCTTTGAGGGTTATGCTGGGCGGCCGAACTTCTCGCAGCCTTCGCTCAAGAAATCGGCGCTCGCTATCGTTGGTGACCAAGGCGAGTGCCCGCGTGTAACTCTCTGCTGCCTCCGGGAGCGAACCAAGACGGCGCAGCAGATCGGCGCGTGCGGCATGCAGCAGATGATAGTTGGCGAGGTCGTCAGCTGTGGCCAGCGCATCGATCAACGCGAGCCCAGCGCCTGGGCCTTCCGCCATCGCGACGGCCACCGCCCGGTTCAACGAGACAATCGGAGACGGCTGCACTCGCTCGAGTAGATCGTAGAGGCGGACAACCTGCGGCCAATCCGTATCCTCAGCTCGGGCCGCCTGGCAATGCACAGCCGCGATCGCCGCCTGCAGCGCGAAGGCACTGGGTCTGCCACGAAAAGACTCGTCGACCAGTGGCAACGCTTCGGCAATCTGCTTTTGATTCCATCGAGTGCGATCCTGCTCTTCGAGGACCACAAGATCGCCGGCATCGTCGGTGCGGGCTTCACGGCGGGCATCGTGCAACAACATAAGGGCGACCAGCGCCGTCGCTTCCGGCGGAGGCTGCGGCATCATCAGCGATCTCACCAGCCGTCCCAACCGGATGGCCTCGGCGCAGAGATCGGTCCGGACCAGCGGTCCGACGCGAGTGGCCGCATAACCTTCGTTGAAGACGAGATAGATTACGGTCAGCACGGCCTCGATCCGCGTGGCCATGTTGTCCGTGTCGGGCACGATATAGGGAATGCCAGCGTCGCGAATCTTCCGCTTTGCGCGCACCAACCGTTGCGCCATAGTGGTCTCCGGCACGAGAAACGCGCGCGCAATTTCGTCGGTCTCAAGGCCGCATAGCGTGCGCAGAGTGAGTGCCACTTGGGCTTCGGGCGCGAGGGCAGGGTGACAGCAGGTGAAGATCAGGCGAAGGCGATCGTCGGGAATCTCGGTGGTATCGTAATCTGGCTCTTCGACCGTCCGCACCAAACCGGAGGTCGTATACGATTCGAGCTTTTCCTCGAATCGGGCTTTGCGCCGGATGCGGTCGATCGCCTTGTGCCGGGCCGTCTGAATGATCCACGCACGCGGGAATTCCGGCACGCCGGATACTCGCCATTGATCGACAGCGGCCGTAAATGCTTCTTGCGCAGCCTCTTCCGCCAGATCGAAGTCGCCCACCAGACCAATCAAGGTGGCCACGATGCGCCCCCAGTCGGAGCGGTAAACTTCTTCGACGGCTGGGGCGACATCAATAGACATGTCTGATTGTAAATATATTTTCGCAGGGGTGTCGATTTAGCTCGTCGCCGTTCGACTTAGTGATGAAAACCAAAAACGAGGATTGAAGTCAAATCATTCAGCAGAAACGAGAATGCGATTTCTGATCAATTGCGGCTTCATCGATGACCGGTTCGAAAGAGAAGCAAGATGCGGAAATTAATCGTCTTCAACAATGTCTCGCTCGATGGTTACTTTGCAGGCAAGGACGGCGACATCAGCTGGTTCAAAGGAAATATGGATCCGGAGTTTACCGCGTTCACTTTGGACAATGCCATCTCCGGGGGCGAGCTTCTGTTCGGCCGGATTACCTATGAGCTGATGGCAGGCTACTGGCAGACACCGGAGGCGGTTAAGAAAGATCCTCTTGTGGCCGAGCGAATGAACCATCTTCCGAAGGTTGTGTTTTCAAGAACGCTGGCTAGCGCACCGTGGAAAAATACTACGCTGGTGAAGGGCGACCTGGCAGCGGAGGTTCGCCAGCGGAAGAAACAACCCGGAAAGGACATGGCGATTCTCGGCAGTGGCCAAATCGTTGCACAATTAGCGCAGGCGGGTTTGATCGATGAATACCAGATCCTGTTGAATCCCGTTGTCCTGGGGCAGGGAAGAACAATGTTCGACGGCATCGCAGAGAAGCTGATCCTGAAGCTTGCGAAGACGCGGAGCTTCGGCAATGGAAATATTTTGTTATGTTACGTGCCGACGACGTGAAGGGTTGTCGATTGTGACCTCCGGCGTTCGATTTACCAATGGAGAAACGGAATGAAATATATGTTGCTGATTTATGGCGACGAAAATGCGTGGACTGAGGCTGAGCGGCAGCACTGCTATGGTGAATCGACCGAGCTTTCGCACGTGCTCCAAGCCCATGGGCAGTTTTTGGGGGCCTCCCCGCTGCAACCGGTATCGACCGCGACCAGCGTTCAAGTGCGCGATGGCAAACGGCTCGTGACCGACGGTCCATTCGCGGAGACGCGCGAACAACTTGGCGGTTATTACATGGTTGAAGCGAAGGACCTTGACGAAGCGATTAACATTGCTGGCCGCATTCCAGGCGCGCGCAAGGGCACGGTTGAGATTCGCCCGGTAGTGGAGATTCCGAATCTGCCAAAGGTTTAGGAGCGGGAAAGGAGCAGCATTATGTGTCCAGTCTGCATGACAACTGCGACGCTGGTGGTCACCAGCGCAACCTCGGCGGCCGGAGTGACCGCGAAGGTTGTGAACACCATTCGTGCAAGGAATCGGGAGAACGCAAAGATTGCAACCGCTGCGTTGCGAATCCTTGCGTTGATGGCCTTACTGGGCACCGCGTCGCTAGCGCGAGCGCAGGCCGCCGAGGCCTCATATTCGGCCATGGCCCCGCTTGAGCAATATCTCATGGCCGACCGGAATAGCGAGATATCCCTGGCGCGGAGTGCGGCTCCGGAGTCCATCTCCCGCGATGCCGAGGTCTTGGTCCTCGGGCGGCATGGCTACGAAACTGCGGTCAAAGGCAAGAACGGCTGGGTGTGCGTTGTGGAGCGATCGTGGATGGCCCCGTTTGACGATCCAGAGTTTTTGAACCCTGATCAGCGGGTCCCGCTTTGTCTTAATCCGCCAGCCGCGCGGACCCACCTGCCGCTCACGTTCAAAACGACTGAATTGGCAATGGCTGGACAGTCTAAAACCCAGATGTTCGACAGTATCAAGGCCGCATACGACAAAAAGGAACTGCCGCTGCCGGAACCGGGGGCGATGTGCTACATGATGTCGAAACAACAGTACTTTAGCCGCAAGGCCGGGAACGCCGATCCCCATCTGATGTTTTGGTTTCCCCAGAAGGGCCATATAGATTGGGGTGCAGATTTCCCTGGCTCGCCTGTAGACGTACATCAGTACTCCCCCCAGCCAATAACCGAGTTCGATATTTCGGTGTCCAGGTGGTCCGACGGAACAGCTG
The DNA here is from genome assembly GCA_963722725.1 of uncultured Acidobacteriota bacterium. Lineage (GTDB taxonomy): Bacteria > Acidobacteriota > Terriglobia > Terriglobales > Acidobacteriaceae > JABDBE01. The sequence goes on along the minus strand of CAVROB010000013.1, from coordinate 1,330,235 downwards.
TGTCCACGGATGCGCACTGAAAAGCTGCAACGCAACCGCTTCCAACTTGAATACATACGGAGAATTTATTATGACCACGAGCACGATCGAACATCCGAAAGTCGTATCACGAGCTGAGTGGCTTGCCGCGCGCAAGGACTTGTTAGCCGAAGAGAAGGCACTCACTCGGGCACGCGACGCGCTAAGCGCCAAGCGGCGCGAGTTGCCGTGGGTAAAAGTCGATAAGGAGTATGTTTTCGACACGCCGGATGGCAAGAAGACGCTCGCCGACCTGTTCGACGGACGTAGCCAGTTGATCGTCTACCACTTTATGTGGAGGCGGGAGTTAGGTGAAGGCTGCGTTGGCTGCTCGTTCCTTGCCGACCATGTCGACGGCCCCAATCAACATCTGGCCCGACACGATGTGAGCTTCGTTGTTGTGTCGCGCGCACCGTTGCCCCTGCTGGAAGCTTTCAAGAAGCGCATGGGCTGGCGCTTCAACTGGGTGTCGTCGCATGCCAGCGACTTCAACTTTGATTATCACGTTTCGTTCACGCCGGAGGAACTGGCGACGGGAAAGGTCTTCTACAACTACCGGACGACGGATGCATCGATCGAGGAACTTGCCGGCATGAGCGTCTTCTACAAGGATGGGGACGGCAACATCTTCCATACCTATTCCTGCTATGGCCGTGGTAACGAGGAAGTGCTGGGCGCGTATATGTATCTCGACATTACGCCGAAGGGCCGCAACGAGACCGGGCCTCACTTCACCCTCGCTGACTGGGTTCGGCATCACGACAAGTATGGAGCGGAGGGCTTCGTCGATGCGACTGGCGGCTACATCGCTCCTAAGAATGAAGGTTCGTGCTGCCATTCGACAGAGCGGTAAGCCTAACGGGTAGCGTTGACGGATTTCGCGTCCAGAGTTATCTAACGAGAAAACAATCCAGCAGTTAAGAACGAGCACACAAAAATAAGGAGATAAGAAACATGGAAACAAAACCTACGCACGAACAAGCGCGACTTCACTTGCAGGTCTACGAATTGCGCCGCGAGGCCAAGCTCCGGCAGGCACGCGATTGGTTCTTCAAGAACTTTTTCGTGGAGAATCTTGAGGACTGGATGCGGATCGGAGGGCCGGGAACGGAAAACGGCGCCTTCGCGATGATGGTGCTCACTAACTGGGATCAGGCCTGCGCGTTGCTGAACTACGGCTTGCTGCACGAAGATCTCTTCTTCGAGACCGGCGGCGAGTTTTTCGGAGTCTGGGAGCGGGTCAAGCCCATCGTCCCGCAGGCTCGCGAGAAGTTCGTAAATAAGCAGTTTCTTGCACATCTGGAGAAAGCTGCACACCGCTACGAAGCGTGGGTTGAAAGCCGGAATCCAGGGAGCATCGCCGCCATGCGTGAGTTCATGAAGCAAATGCGTCCGCAGGCTACGAAGGCAGCTTGAGAGAAGATTCGCAATCGAGGGGCATTTCATTCTTCGAAGAAGCAAGGGTGGAGTGCCCGCCGGCAATCACGGATAAAAACAGGAGGTCGCGATGCAAATGAATCCTTACTTGACTTTCAATGGCCAATGCGAGGCTGCGTTCAAGTTTTACGAAAAGTGTTTGGGCGCCAAGATCACGTTCATGATGCCTCACGAAGGCACTCCCATGGCAAGCCATGTTTCCGCGGATTGGCGCAAAAAGATCCTTCATGCCAGCTTGCAAATTGGCGACCGGCTCTTGCAGGGATCTGACAGTCCACCGGATCACTACGAAAAACCCGCAGGCTTCTCGGTGAAGCTTGATCCCAAGGACGCGGCAGAAGCGGAACGCGTATTTCGCGCGCTGGCAGAAAATGGGACTGTGCGGATGCCGCTTCAGCAGACATTTTGGGCGGAGCGATTTGGCATGCTGGTTGATCAATTCGGCATCCCGTGGATGATCAACTGTGGGCAGGGGGTCTAGCGATTCAGAACAGTGGTACTGAGTTCGGGAGTCAGTCGTGCTTTATTATCAAGGAATGTGATGGACAAATGCCTGTAGGAACTAATCTGATTTTATATCCGCAGAAAAGGAGCCAAGCATGAGCAAGGTAAGAGTTCTTGTTGGCACACGCAAAGGCGCATTCATTCTGACGTCAGACGGCAAGCGCGAAAATTGGGAAGTTTCAGCGGCCCACACTTTGCGGGCTGGGAAATTTATCACATGAAGGGATCGCCTGTTGATCCGAATCGAATCTACGCCTCGCAGACGAGCGGCTGGTTTGGACAGATCATTCAGCGCTCCGATGACGGTGGCAAAACCTGGCTTCAACCCGGAACGCCGCTCGGAGAAGCGCCCGCGCCCGGTCCTCCGAAAGCAGCCAGCAACAAGTTCGTCTACGATAGCTCCGACAAAACCGGAAAGGCGCTCACCACGCATCAGTGGTACGACGGCACGCAACATCCGTGGGAGTTCAAGCGAGTGTGGCATATGGAGCCGTCGCTCACTGATCCCAACACGGTTTACGCCGGCGTGGAAGACGCCGCTCTATTTCGCTCGACGGATGGCGGAGAGAATTGGCAGGAACTCTCCGGCCTGCGCGGCCACGGCACGGGTCCCAATTGGCAGCCTGGCGCAGGCGGTATGTGCCTGCACACGATCATTCTCGATCCTAGCAATCCTCAGCGTATGTGGATTGCTATCTCAGCGGCGGGCGCGTTTCGTACCGACGATGGTGGCAAGAGTTGGAAGCCGATCAATCGCGGACTGCGTTCACAATACATTCCTGACCCCAATGCTGAAATTGGCCACTGCGTTCATCACATCGCGATGAACCCTTCGCGTCCGGGCGTGCTCTTTATGCAGAAGCACTGGGACGTAATGCGGAGCGACAACGCCGGCGATTCGTGGGTGGAAGTTAGCGGTAACCTCCCGACAGATTTCGGATTTGCTATTGACGTTCATACGCACGAACCAGAGACAATTTACGTTGTTCCCATCAAGAGCGACTCGGAACACTTCGTGCACGAAGGCAAGCTGCGCGTCTTCCGTAGCCGCAGCGGGGGAAACGAGTGGGAGCCGCTGACCAAGGGACTGCCGCAAAAGGATTGCTACGTCAATGTGCTACGCGACGCCATGGCTGTCGACTCGCTCGATGAATGCGGCATCTATTTCGGCACCAGCGGTGGCCAGGTGTACGCCTCTGCTAATGCAGGGGACAGTTGGGCGCCGATCGTGCGCGATCTTCCGGCGGTACTGAGCGTGGAGGTGCAGACGCTGGCGTGAGGTGGTCCCAAACTAAAGTTGCGTTGCCTCTCCCTTTGCAAAAGATATACAATAGCAATGTAGATCAACGCTGATTGGAGGCAATATGCAGGTTTCAAAGTGGGGCAACAGCCTGGCGGTGCGGCTACCGTCGAAAGTTGTGGAAGCTCTCAATTTGAAAGAGGGCGACCAGATCGAAATCAGGATCGCTAACACGCGGGAATTTGAAGTGCGTCGTGATCCCGCTCGGCGGCAAGCTCTCGAACGCTTGCGCCGGCTGCGTCGTCCTTTGCCTGCTGGGTTTGTATTCGATCGGGCAGAGGCCAATGCCCGCTAAGGACTTCCTCGATACAAATGTGTTGATCTACGCCGTGGCGAAGAATGACCCCCGCGCGGCCAAAGCCGAGGCACTACTCGCGAGCGGCGGCATCGTAAGTGTCCAGTCGCTGAATGAATTTGCCTCGGTGGTGCGTCGCAAGCTGGGTATGCCGTGGAAAGAAATAAAAGAGTCTTTGAACCTCATTTGCATTCTGTGCCCCGACCCAGTTCCAATCTCGCTCGATACCCACAACGGGGCGGTGGCTATTGCAGAAAAGTACAGATACAGTATTTACGATGCGCTCATAGTCTCGGCTGCCCTGGAGTCTGGCTGCAAGACGCTTTACTCTGAAGATTTGCAGGACGGACAAACCATCAATCGGCAACTGACGATTCACAATCCTTTTTGATGGCGCTTGTTTTACAGTGTCCACGCCTTACGAGTGGAACTCAATGCTCCGCACGCACGGTAGAAAAATGATCCGAGTCATGCTCCCGCAGCATCTGCGAACGCTGGCGCACGTCGGGGTCGAGGTCGAGCTCAACGTTCAAGCTCCGGTCACCCAGCGGTCGGTCCTCGACGCGCTGGAAGCGTCTTATCCCATGCTGCGCGGGACGATTCGCGATCACGGCACGCAACAGCGCCGCCCGTTCCTGAGATTCTTCGCTTGCGAGGAAGATCTCTCTCACGAATCGGCGGACGCTCCGCTGCCCGAGGCGGTCGCGTCAGGAGCGGAGCCACTTCTCATCATCGGGGCCATCGCTGGCGGTTAGAACCGGAACTGGCAAGATGCAATCGAGGCGAGTACCCTATTCCTTCGTTCATTCAGATGGAGGAATGTCCGGTGAAGCGATGGATCGTGTGTGCGCTGCTCGCACTGGTAACCACCACGTCAGTTTCCGCCCAACAATCATCGTCCCCGAGCCAGAACGTAACTGATCCAGACAAGCCAACTTTGGATCGGCTCGAATCGCTGACCACTCTGCCGTTGCCTGATTGGCGGTTTCACGCGGACGTGGCCCATCCTGAGGATCCGTCGTTAGATGACTCAGGTTGGCAAGCAATGCGCGTCGGCGACAAATGGTCAACCGGGTCTCGCGTGCTGCGGCGCTGGGTCGAAATTCCCGAGAAGATTAATGGTTATGCGGCGATGGGTGCGCGCGTGAAATTGGACCTTCGGTTCGATTTCAATTGGAACAACAAAGGTCCGGTTACGATCGCGATATTCTCGAACGGATCGCTGGTGTCGCGCGGCGATGACGACATGCAGCAACCGATTCCGCTAACCGAAAACGCGCAGCCTGGACAGAAATTTCTACTCGCCGTGAGGATCGATGCTTCGGAGGTCGAAACGGAGTTTCATCACGCCCAGTTGACCATTGAACCTGCCTCTGGACGGCCTGACCCGTCGATGCTGCGAATAGAAATCCTGGCGGCGCGTCCGATGATTGCGGCTTACGAGGAAGGTCGCGCGGAGCGCCAGCAGCAAATCGACGCGGCGATCAAAACGATTGATTTTTCGCCCCTCGATAAAAACGACCAGGCAGGCTTCGACGCGTCTCTGCGCCAGGCGCAGAACAAACTGCAAGCGTTGAATCCATGGTTGAAACAATTCACAGTTCGCGCTGTCGGAAACTCGCATATTGACATGGCGTGGTTGTGGCCGTGGACAGAGACCGTCGAGGTCGTTCGCAATACGTTTCAGAGCGTTCTGGATTTGATGCGGGAGTATCCCGATTTCAAGTTCACCATGTCTTCGGCTCGAACGTATGAATGGATGCAGGAAAAGTACCCGGACATGTTCGAGCAGATTAAGCAGCGCGTGAAGGAGGGCCGCTGGGAGGTCATCGGTGGCATGTGGGTCGAGCCCGATCTGAATATGCCGGACGGCGAGTCGCTGGTGCGTCAGATTCTGGTCGGCAAGCGATATTTTCAGAAGAATTTTGGAGCCGACATTAAGATCGGCTGGAATCCAGATTCTTTCGGATACAACTGGCAGCTTCCACAAATCTACAAGAAATCGGGCATCGATTATTTCGTGACCAGCAAGCTGCTGTGGGCTACGGACTACACAAAATTCCCTTACCGGCTGTTCTGGTGGGAAGCGCCGGATGGGAGCCGGTTGCTGACGTATTTCCCGCACGAATACGCCAACCAATTCGACCCAGAGCAGATCACCAGAGACTTTTCGATCTACGCTCCGTCTATTTACGGGCCTAAACTCACGGATTCGCCCCAGATGCTTTACTTGTACGGAATCGGCGACCATGGCGGCGGGCCGACTCGAACCATGCTTGATCGGGCCGATCGCCTTCGCGATCCCAGCACCGTCTTTCCAAAGATTGACTTCACTACAGCCAAAGACTTTTTCGCCGACCTGAACCAGGAACTGCCGAATCTCAAAGTTCCCACGTGGAACGACGAACTTTATTTTGAGTATCACCGCGGCGTTTACACGTCGCAAGCAGACACGAAACAACGAATTCGGCATGATGAAGAAGTGATGCTTGACGCCGAGAAGTATGCGTCGCTGGCTTCGCTTTTCGGCCACCCATACGCGCAGGAGCAATTCGAACTCGCCTGGAAGAATCTGCTGTTTGATCACTTTCACGATGTTATGCCTGGCTCCGGCATTGCCGTGAACTATCTCGATGCCAAGCGAAATCTCGAAGACGTAGCGCGCTCCGCCCAGGAGGTCACGCAAGGCGCGCTCGACGAGATTCTGGCTCACATCAAAACTCAAGGTGACGGCGTGCCGGTTGTGGTTTTCAATTCGCTCTCCTGGCCGCGAACGGAAGTCATTGAGGTCGAAGTACAGCTTCCTGGCCCAGCTAAACAGATTGAAGTGGTCGACGCAGGAGGCGGTCGGATCGAGTCCGAGTCGCTTGCCATGAATTCAACCACCAACCAGGCGCGTCTCCTAATCCGCGCAGACACGCCCGCGGTTGGCTACAAGACCTATTTTGTGCGTTCCGCGGCGAAATCGGTTGGCATGAATAGCGGGACCGTAAAGCGGGCGGTCACGGCCGCGGGCACTACAATTGAAAACGAGTTGGTTCGCGTGAAAGTTGACCCGCAAACCGGGTGCATCACGAGTCTTTTCGATTTACGAAATCAGACCGAAGCGTCGGCTCCCTCGGAAACCGATAGCGGCGGTCCTCGCACCTTCGCCTGCGGTAACCTCTTACAAGCCTTTTACGACAAACCCAAGCGATGGGACGCCTGGAACATCGATGCCGATTTCGAAAAACAACATTGGGACCTGGACAAGGCCGACGAGGTGAAGCTGGTTGAGAGTGGGCCACTCCGTGCGGTAATCCGCGTAAAGAAGCATTTCCAGAATTCCACGTTCGTACAAGACATCACGATGTACGCTGGCGTGCCGCGCGTCGACGTGAAGATGCAGGTCGAATGGCATGAGAAACACATTCTGCTGAAAGTTGCGTTCCCTCTGAGCGCGCACAGTGATAAAGCTACGTTTGAAATTCCCTACGGGTCGATCGAACGTCCGACCACGCGGAACACGCCGGCGGAGCAAGCTAAATTCGAAGTCCCGGCACAACGCTGGGCGGATCTTTCGGATACCAAGCACGGCTTCAGCCTGTTGAATGACAGCAAGTACGGATACGACGTGAAGGGCAACGTCTTGCGTCTTTCATTGCTGCGTTCGCCTGAATGGCCTGATCCCCACGCCGACGAAGGGCATCACGAATTTACGTATTCGCTGTATCCGCACAGCGGAACCTGGCGGGACGGAAAGACGGTGCGCCGCGGCTACGAACTCAATTACAGACTGCTTGCAGTGCCATCTCAGAAACATCAGGGCACGCTTCCGAGCGAACATTCCTTTGTGCAAGTGGAATCGGATAATGTTGTGCTGACCGCGGTCAAAAAATCCGAAGACGACGATTCTCTTGTGCTGCGTTTCTATGAGTGGGCGGGAAGGGAATCGGATGTAAAGTTACACCTTCCGCCAGGAGCGCAGTCGGCATCAGAAACAGATCTGATGGAGAGATCGATCGCCAATCTCGCCGTACACAACGACTCGGTCACCGTGCATACGAAACCCTATGAGATTAAGACGCTGAAAGTCCGATTTGCGCCTCTGGCAAGTCCATAGCATTTTTATATTTGTTAATTCTGCCGAGACATGGCGTGTCGGCTCATTAGGACCCAGCAGTGCCGAGCAATTGCCCAGTCCTCTTGTGCGCGTATCACCAAAACGCGAACCGATGAATCCGTGGCGGCGATATCTTGATCAAGAACGGGCTGGAGGTTTTTTTCAGGATCAAGGCTCACGCCGAGATAGCCGAAATTCTCACAGGTTGCGCCGCGCACTTCCGAAGAATGTTCGCCCACGCCAGCGGTGAAGATGAGAGCGTCTACTCCGCCAAGAGCCGCAACCATTGCGCCGATACCGGTTCGCAGGCGATGAATGTAAATATCAAACGCGAGCCTGGCCCGTTCGTGACCTTTTTTCACTGCAGCAAGAATCTTCCGCATATCGCCCGAGAGTCCGGAAATTCCGAGCAGCCCCGACTCCTTATTCAAGATCTCATCAAGCCGCTCCGCCGAAATTCCTCTCTGCCGCATGAGATAGGTGAGAATGCCGGGATCGACTGACCCGGATCGTGTACCCATCATTAATCCTTCAAGCGGCGTGAAGCCCATCGTGGTGTCTATGCTGAGACCGCTCTCAATGGCAGCTAGAGAACAACCATTACCGAGGTGGCAACTTATTAGCTTCAACGCCTTCGAATCTCTGCCCAGCAACCGGGCCGCACGTCCGGCGCAGTACTGATGGTTGATGCCATGAAATCCATAGCGGTGAATGCCATCCAAAAACCAGTCGTAGGGACCCGGATAAACCCTCGCAGCCAGCGGCATTTTACGATGGAAGCCCGTATCGAAGACGGCAATCTGCGGCACGGCTCCGAGCATTTTCTCAATAATCTCCATGCCGTCCAATTCGGCGCGATTGTGAAGTGGGGCAAAAGCGGAAACCTTCGCGATCGCAGATTTCACCTCGGGCGTAATAAATACAGGATCTTCGTAATGGGGACCGCCATGGACGACGCGGTGTCCGACAACATCAATCTCGGAAGGTGCGGAAACAGCCTGGGCATCGCCCGTCCAAAGGCCACCAAGCAAGTGTCCGATGGCCTGAGCGCGAGAGGCAATCTTCACGCGAGCATTTCGCGCTACCCCTTTCGCATTTCTGATGGATACTTCAGCAAGGTCGCCCTCCCACTCGATTTGGCCCTCCCACAAACAAGCAGGTGGATCGTCGGGAACAGAGTCGACAATCTCATAAAGGCAGCTTTTCTGACTGCTCGATCCAGAATTGAGTACCAGAATTTTCATCAGTATGGCCACATCCAATTCTGGATTTCCGGCATATCGTCGCCGTGCTCATGGATGTATTGTTTGTGGTCGACAAGCTTGTCTCGCAGAAATTCTTTGAAGTGCGCCCCGATTTTCTGCAGCCGAGGCACGCGATCGACTACGTCACCAGCCAGATGAAAACGGTCAATCTCGTTCAAAACCGTCATATCGAAAGGAGTGGTCGTGGTCCCTTCCTCCTTGTATCCGCGGACGTGCAGATTATCGTGATTGTGTCGCCGGTAGGTGAGCCGGTGAATCAGCCAAGGGTAGCCGTGATAGGCGAAGATGACTGGCTTGTCAGTGCTGAACATCGAATCGAACTCCAGGTCTGAGATTCCATGAGGGTGCTCCGACGGGGGCTGAAGCGTCATGAGATCGACCACATTGACGACGCGAAGTTTGATGTCAGGAAAGTGTTGGCGAAGCAAATCCACGGCGGCCAGCGTTTCGAGGGTCGGCACATCGCCCGCGCAAGCCATGATCGCGTCCGGCTCGCTGCCCTGATCAGTACTGGCCCAGGACCAGATGCCAATTCCGTTGGTGCAATGCTCAATCGCCGCTTGCATGTTTAGCCACTGGGGCGCAGGTTGTTTGCCCGCCACGATCACATTGACATAGTCGCGGCTCCGCAGGCAGTGATCACCTACCGACAGAAGGCAGTTTGCATCAGGGGGCAAGTAGACGCGAACAATATCCGCCTTTTTGTTTATGACGTAATCGATGAAGCCGGGATCCTGATGGCTGAAACCGTTGTGGTCCTGACGCCAGACATGCGATGTAAGCAGATAGTTCAACGATGAGATCGGCCGGCGCCAGGGGATATCGCGGCAAACCTTTAGCCATTTGGCATGCTGATTGAACATCGAGTCCACGACGTGGATGAAAGCTTCGTAACACGAGAAAAAACCATGACGGCCACTGAGCAAGTAACCTTCGAGCCAACCTTGGCACATATGCTCGCTGAGCATTTCGACCACGCGGCCAATCGGTCGACAGGTGTTCATCCGTGGGCAAAAGCGGCTCCATCAGCACCTTGTCGGTGACCTCATACAACGCATCCAGGCGATTGGAAGCGGTCTCATCCGGGCCGAATACGCGGAAATTCTTGGACTCCAGGTTCAACTTCATTACGTCGCGCAGAAACATGCCGAAGATCCTGGTCGCTTCCGCGTTTTCTCTGCCGGGTTCGGCGACCTTCACCGCGTAGTCTCGAAAGTCAGGAAGAACAAGACTCTTGAGCAATAAGCCGCCGTTGGCGTGCGGGTTCGCTCCCATGCGCCGATCTCCCTGGGGCGCAAGTTCAGCCAGCTCCTGAAGGAACTTGCCCGATTCGTCAAACAGTTCTTCGGGCCGATAGCTCCTCATCCAATCTTCCAGAATCTTCAGGTGGCCTGGTTTCGTGGCCAAATCGGTCACGGGCACCTGGTGGGCGCGCCACGTCCCCTCGACTGGTTTGCCATCGACAAACTTCGGGCCAGTCCAACCTTTTGGACTGCGCAGAATAATCATGGGCCACGTCGGACGAGTCGGTGGGTCTTGGGATCGCGCGGTCTTTTGAATGCTCTGGATCTCGGCAATCACAGAATCGAGCGTAGCCGCCATGAGCTGATGCATGCGCTCAGGCTCGTGCCCCTCGACAAAATATGGTTTGTAGCCGTACCCGGTGAATAGATGTGTCAGCTCTTCATCGCTTAATCGCCCGAGCACGGTAGGATTTGCGATCTTGTAGCCGTTTAAATGCAAGATCGGTAATACAGCGCCGTCCCGCGCCGGGTTAAGAAACTTGTTGGAATGCCAGCTGGTCGCCAGCGCTCCGGTTTCAGCCTCGCCATCTCCGACGACGCAACAGGCCAATAGATCCGGGTTGTCGAAGACTGCGCCGTAGGCATGAGCGATGGAGTATCCGAGCTCTCCGCCTTCATTAATCGAACCGGGAGTTTCCGGGGCTGCGTGGCTGGGGATTCCTCCGGGGAAAGAGAATTGCTTAAAGAGCTTCCGAATTCCATCTTCGCTTTTCCGAATCTGCGGATAAAACTCGGTGTAGGTGCCCTCGAGATAGGTGTTGGCGACGATTCCCGGGCCACCGTGACCCGGCCCGGTGATGTTGATTATATTCAGGCCGTATTTCTTGATAATCCGGTTGCAATGAACGTAGATGAAATTGAGTCCGGGTGTCGTGCCCCAGTGGCCCAGAAGCCGCGGTTTTACATGTTCAATTTTCAATGGTTCGCGAAGCAAGGGATTTTCCAAAAGGTATATCTGGCCAACGGAAAGATAGTTGGCGGCGCGCCAGTATGCGTCCATACGGCGTAAGTCATCGGCGGAAAGTGGTTGATTGGAAGGCGACAATCTCGTGGCTTCTACAGGGGCTAGGGAAGGCATGACAATTCTCTTTTCTGTGCTGGCTTTTTAGATTCGGAACCGCCGATAAAGGTAAGATGAATTTCAGGTTAATTCGTGATTGAGAATATGGTGGAGCTAGTCGGGATCGAACCGACGACCTCATCGTTGCGAATTCTATACCCGGTTCGAGACGACGCGACGCTAAAGAAGTCCGACTGCATAGAGCGGCAGTGTTGATGCGGCTTTGGAGCATATCTCTGTACCGCATCTCGACCCACCTGTCGCGCTAAAAAAAGCCTTGTGGAAGACAATTTACACAAAATTCATCAAAGCGTAGCCAATCGGCAATATTGGCTCGTTTACGCTTTCGCCTGTTGAGCATCCAAGAAGCGCTTTCTTGACCACCAGCTTCGCCTGGGGTTGCTGCGGGAGAATTCGCGAGCAACGCATATACCCTAACGGCCATGAAAAGAGGACCTATTGGCTTCCTCTTGATACGGCGGTCGGAGGTGATGTTCGATTTAGCGACGGCAACTCGCATCGCACAAGAGCATATCGATAAACCGCGCGGAAACTTTGATGAAGTCGAAGTTTGAATCGTTCTAATGCCGAAAAAACTCCTCCTCGTGTTGGCTTGGGTGTTCTTTGTTGCATCGCCGGTGGCCCTCCATGCCCAGGGCGTATCGGAGCCCTGCCCGCGCCCCGTGCCGGGTAGCACTGTCACCGATCCGGAAGATCTTCGCAGCCACAACGGCTTGTTGAAGGTGGAATTGACGGTGCACGACTCAAAGCAGGGCGACGGATCAACTCGCTATTGCTATACGGATGCAAACGGCAAACAGTCTCCAACCCTTCGGGTAAATCCTGGCGACCTTGTCATCCTCACTCTGAAGAATGATTTGAGGGATTTCCACGCAGCGGGAGCGGCAAGCAATAAACAACACGTGCATGAGGATAAGGGGAAGACCGGAAACGCGTGCACTGCCGGCTTAATGACATCCGTGTCCACGAACCTTCATTTCCATGGCTTGACCATTCCTCCGGTCTGCCATCAAGACGATGTGCTGAAAACGTCGGTTCAACCGGGTGATGCGCCGTTCGAGTATCGGTTTCGTATTCCTGTGGACGAGCCTCCCGGATTGTATTGGTACCACCCGCATATTCACGGCTTCACGAAAGAGCAGGTACTCGGCGGCGCATCGGGCGCCATTATCGTCGAAGGGATTGAGCGGGCTGACACTGCGCTTGCTGGACTGTCCGAGAGGGTGCTGGTCATTCGCGATCAAGACCTGCTGAATCCGAATGCGCCACCTTCGAAATCGGAGCCAGTTGTTCCGAAGATGTTGTTCGATCGCGACGGCGATGCTGCAAATACCGGCACGGGATTCGGCAAGCCAGCCAAGGATCTCTCGGTCAACTTTGTGCCTGTGCCCTATCCGGACTACCCCCCAGCTCAAATGGAGATGAAGCCGGACGAACGGCAGCTCTGGCGGGTGGTGAATGCATCGGGAATTACCTACCTCAATCTGGCAGTTCTGTTCGGTCACAAACCGCAGCCACTCGGCCTTGTAGCGATGGATGGCGTGCCGCTCAACACGGCTGGGATGCCGCGAGACTTTGTCGATTGGCAAACCCATCTTGCGGTGCCGCCGGGAGCGAGAGTGGAATTCATTGTCAAGGGACCACCTGCCGGTGAATCGGGACTGCTGGTCACGAGAACCGTGGACACAGGAGCGGGCGGGGAGAACGATCCCAACCGCGCGCTGGCCATAATCACTGCTTCGAAGGATGCACCGGGTCCAACCTCAGAGCTTCCACCTTCACCCCAGCCGCTTCCACCTTCGCGATTACCGTGGCTGGGAAGCGTCACTCCGGCTCGCACGCGCAGGCTTTACTTTTCCGAAAAGCTTCTTGAGCCCAACAATCCCAACAGCGCAACCGAGTTTTATCTCACGGTCGACGGCCAAACCCCCATGCAGTTCGATCCGAAATCAGGCGTTCCCAACATTGTTGTGAAGCAGGGAACAGTCGAGGATTGGATCATCGAAAACCGTTCCAGCGAACTTCACGCATTCCATATTCATCAGTTGCATTTCATGTTGCTGGAATATCGCGGCAAGCCTGTAAACGAGCCGTTTCTTCGCGATACCATCAACGTCCCGTATTACGACAACAAAGCTCTCGCATTTCCCAGCGTCACACTTCGGATGGATTTTCGTGATCCGAACACGATTGGCGACTTTCTTTACCATTGCCACCTCCTGGAGCACGAAGACGGAGGAATGATGGGCCTGATTCGCGTAGAGCCCTGAGCGCTTGTGCCCAGGGATCGAAGCGAATTGGTCCAAGACAAACCAACAGCAGCCCCAACCGAAAGATAACGGAGGAAAAATGAGTCTCACTTCTGTGGCATCAAAAGGGGTGCATTGTTTGCGCCTGGGACTGGCAACTCTTGCTGTGTTCCAGTTCGCAATCGCCGCTCCCTTTGCTAACGCAGCTTCCCAACCAAAACCAGTGAAACCGGCCGACGCCGCGACCGTGACCCCAATCAAGCACGTCATCGTGATCATTGGAGAGAATCGCAGCTTCGATCACGTGTTCGCCACCTATGTGCCGAAGAGTGGAGATAGCATAAATAACCTCCTCTCGGAAGGTATCATCCAGTTGGATTCCAGCAAGAACGCGATTCCCGGTCCCAACTTCAACAATGCCCAACAGTTTTTCGCAACCGATACCGATACCTTCCTGCTCGCCCCGCCGACACAGGAATATACCAACAACGTCCTGCCGACCCCACTCGTCGGCGGTCCCTCCGGCCAGTATGGTTATTTCTCTGGCTCCCCCGCTTGCCCATCGCAGCCGAATCTGACTCCTGCCCAGTGCGCTCAGGTTTCGGAACCCGGATTGCCGGCAGGTCAGGGTTCTGCCTTGGCTAGCGGCGGTACCGGACAAACGTCCCGCACGCCCGATGAGCGTATTGACAACGTCATGTCGTTGCAGGCCGGACCGTTCCAGATCACCAACCCCTCGACGTTCCCCTACAACGCCTATGCGGCGAGCCCGGTTCACCGCTTCTATCAGATGCAGCAGCAGTTGAATTGCAGCCTGTCCCACGTCACCCCAGAGAACCCTTCCGGTTGCGACGGCCAACTGTTTTCCTATGTGGAAGTCACAGTTGGAGCGGGCACGAACGGCACCACGCAACCGCCGCTTTGCTCTGAGAATGGCAACAAGCCTCCCTGCTTCACCTACAATTACTTGCCCAACGTTCCTACCGCTCAAACCACCGGCGAAGGATCGACCTCGCTCGCCTTTTACAATGTGCAGACCGGCGATGCTCCCTACTTCAAGCTACTCGCCGATCAGTACACCATCAGCGATAACTTCCACCAGTCCTTCCTTGGAGGCACTGGGCCCAATCACATCATGTTCGGTCACGCCGATGCCCTCTGGTTCAGCAATAGTCAGGGCCTTCCCGCCGAACCACCGAACAACGTAGAAGTCTGGAAGGGTACGAAAAACGCGGGCGTGGTGGCTGAAGTCGAAGATCCAAATCCCGCATCCAGCACCAACAACTGGTACAGCGAAGATGGCTACGGAGGCGGTGGATACGGTTCCCCCGTCTACGGCGGCGGTTCCTACAGCAATTGCGATGATCCCACGCAGCCCGGCGTCGGACCGGTCGTCACCTATCTGAAGTCCATCGGCGTCGACCCACATTGTGAGCCCGGCCACTACTACCTGCTGAACAATTACAACCCTGGGTTTTTCGGTAACGGCAAGAATGCGTACATTGACCACAATGTGAACAACACACCGTTCACGATTCCGCCGTCCTCGACGCCCAGCATTGGCACCAACCTCAACGCCAGCGGTATTTCCTGGAAGTACTATGGCGATCACTGGAACAACTACGTCCCCGACCCATACCAGTTGAATTACGGAACCAATGGGCCGAAGGCCGATGAATATTGCAACATCTGCAACCCCTTCCAGTACGACACGGCGATTATGTCGAATCCGGCTCAGGTGAAAGAACACATCCAGGACGTGCTTAACCTGTACTCGGATATTGCCACCGGAAGCTTACCTGCAGTTTCGATCACCAAACCCAGCGGCTATAGCGATGGCCATCCCTCTTCCTCGAAGCTCAACGTGTTTGAGTTGTACACGCAAAAGATCGTGGATATGGTCCGGAATTCGCCGTATTGGGACGATACCGCGATCTTCGTCACCTTCGATGAAGGCGGCGGCTACTATGACTCAGGCTACGTGCAGCCGGTGGACTTTTTCGGCGACGGCACGCGAATCCCGCTGCTGGTAATTTCCAAGTATTCGACCGGAGGCCATGTCACGCACGCCTACGGCGACCACGTTTCCATCGACAAATTCATCGAGCGGAACTGGAACATCGGCACCATCAGCTACCGCAGCCGTGACAATTTCCCCAACCCGATCACAAAAAAGGACAACCCCTACGTTCCGGTTAACGGGCCGGCGCTTAGCGATCTGTTTGACGCTTTTCATTTCTAGCGTCAAAACAACCACTGGAAACGCGTAATGCTCAACGGCCAGGAAGAGATTCCTGGCCGTTTTTTCTGAAAGGAGTTCCTTAGAATCTCTCTCCCCGTTCCCGGACTGCAAATTTATAAGGGCTCTCAACCGAATGTGGGGCGATGGGCTAGCCGTTTTTCCTGAAATTCTCCAGTGTCACCATCCACCGAAGCAATTTGCTGAAACTCGGGATCGAGATTGTCATGGAAATCAATTACACTCATTAACCTTCCCAGCTGACAGTTACTGCGCTGGAACCACGGGCATGTCGATAAAACTGGTTGCATCCTCGGCGTGGTAAACCCTCTGAACCGCCTTCACGTAGTCTTGCGGCTTGGCAAAGAAGATATTTGCCACGAACGTCTGCGGATTTCGATCGTACAGAGGGAACCAGCTGGACTGGATCTGCACCATGACCCGGTGACCGGGTAGAAAGACATGATTCACGGTCGGCAAAATGAACTTGTAAGGTAATGGGGTATTTGGCTTGATAGGCTCTGCGGTCTCGAAACTCTCCCGATAACGGCCCCGGAAAATGTCCATGGCAATGTTCAACTCATAGCCGCCCATCTCTGGCCGGCTCGGCACTTCGTCTGGATAGACGTCGATGAGCTTCACCACCCAGTCACTATCCGTTCCACTTGTGGACGCGACAAGATTCACCATCGGCGCACCGCTGATTCGCAAAGGCTCGTTCAAAACCGGCGTCGTGTAGGACAACACGTCGGTGCGGTCGGCGACAAAACGTTGATCGACGAGCAGCCAACGCCGCCAGGCGTCGCTATCGGAAGAAACAATGGGACGCGGCGAATAAGGCACAGGCTTGCTGGGATCAGAAACGTATTCATCGTAATCCTGGGAACCTGCGGGCGACTTGGCATTGTGTCCGCTCGGAGGAGTGAACGACAAACCAAGGCCGGACGTCAGATAAAGCGGTTTCGACTTCGTCGCGCAACCCTTCTCACATGCGAGCGGCCAAGAATTCAGACGGTCCCAATGATTTTCGCCGGTATTGTAGATGAGCACCGGCGGGGTATCAGCCTTGGGCGCGCCGTCTTTTAGATACTGATCGAAGAATGGCTTGAGCACGTCGCGACGAAATTGCAGGGCAGTGTCGCCCTCCCACTTCAGCGGCCCCAGCGAATAACCGTCGTAGTTGACCCCGCTGTGGCGCCACGGTCCCATCACCAGAAAGTTCATGTCATTGTGCGTGTCCTTCGGCTCGATCGCCAGGTAGCAGTGAATCGCTCCCCACATATCTTCCTGGTCCCACAAACCCTGAATCCACATGGTCGGAACCTTTAGCGGCTGCTGGCTCATGGTTTTATCGAGAGCCTGGTCTTGCCAGTACGCGTCATAGGCTGGGTGTTCCGACATTTTGTGCCACACGGGCAGTTGGTCCAAGCCTCCGGCTTTAGCGAAATTTCCGGTCGAGCCTGCGTGAAGAAAATTGTCGTAGTCGTCATATCCCTGGCGAACGATGGGATGCCCTTGCCCCTGCACTGCGGTCTGTTCCGTAAAGTAATCGAGACTCGGCTGCCGAAAGGCGCCGAAATGAAACCAGTCGTCGCCCATCCAGCCGTCGACCATGGGGCTCATTGGCGCTGCGACTTTCAGAGCTGGGTGCGGATTGACCAGAGCCATCACCACGGTGAACCCTTCGTAGGAGCTCCCGAGCATCCCAACTTTGCCGTTGCTCTCGGGAACATTTTTCACCAGCCAGTCGATGGTGTCGTAGGCGTCGGTGGAGTGATCGGTTTCGCTCGAATTCAGCGGCCCCTTCAACGGTCGAGTCATCACATAGTCACCCTCGGAGCCGTATTTGCCGCGAACATCCTGAAAGACGCGGATGTAACCGTCGGCCACGAACACTTCATCCCCCTGGGGCAGGGTCGCGAGCATGGACGCAGAGCGGAAACGTTCCGTCCGTTTCGCAGCGTTGTAGGGTGTACGAGTCAGGAGGATCGGCGCATTCTTTGCGCCCTTAGGGATAACAATCACGGTATAGAGCTTCACTCCGTCTCGCATCGGAATCATCACTGCCCGTTTGACGTAGTCGTAAGATGCGGTTGGAACCTCAAACTTGGAAGGAATCTCTGGAGTGAGAGGCGCGGTCTGTCCGTGGGCGGCAATCGCGAGCATGAAAAGAGCAATCCCCGCCCGTAACCATCTCTGCGGTACACCTGGTTGGAATAGTGAAAACATTCTGATCATAAAGAGTACCCCGCCCTCGCCCCGAATTTGCCAACCGAAAACTTTATCAGAAGAACTTATAAGCAAAACTGAGGTTGAGTGCCGCCGGTTTGCTGACAAGCTCGGTCATCCTTGGATTCCCGTACGCAGCATGCGAGCGCGCCTGCGGCGACGCCGGACATACATAACCAGTATCCACACGACGGCAACGAATTTACGTCGGTAGCCCGAGGCTTGGCGCTAAAGGCGATGGACTCGCGTCTATCCCCGCCTCGGTTAAGTTAAGGGGGTCCAATAAAGGGGATTTTGGATGTCCGCAAAAGTGGTTGCAACCCGCGCCAAGCGATTGAGAACTTTGGTGGAGCTAGCCGGCCTCGAACCGGCGACCTCATCGTTGCGAACGATGCGCTCTCCCAACTGAGCTATAGCCCCACTTCTAGGGAACGGCAAGGTGACAAAGCGATTTTATCAGTGTTCGCCAGACTGGGCCAGACGTGGTCAAGCGTTTCGCGCTGCTTTCGAAATCTGTCGGCGCAGGAATCGCTTGCCTTTTTGCTGAAAGCAGTTTAAATACTTGCCACCATTATGTTCATTGATTTGCGCCCCTTCATTGTTTTTCTGACCTTCGCCCTCACGATCCACAGCAGCCACGCACAGGCGCCCTCTAAGCCAAACGCCAAGCCAGACTACTCCACCGAGGCGTTTGTCATCGAGCAGACCTCCACGCGAGTTGTCTTCGAAAACGATGGGACCGGAACTCGAGAATCCTCTGCCCGAATCCGCATCCAGTCGGACGCGGGCGTGCAACGCTACGCCTTGCTGACTTTTTCTTATCAGAACTCGACCGAGAGTGTGGACATCGACTACGTTCGCGTAAAGAAGCCGGACGGTTCGGTGGTACCGACTCCAGCAGAAAACACTCAAGACATGGCCACGGAAATTACCCGTGAGGCGCCATTCTACAGCGATCTTCGAGAAAAGCACGTAGCTGTAAAAGGCCTCAGTGTGGGCGACGTGCTGGAATTCGACGCCCACTGGCGTGCCACCAAACCGCTCGTTCCCGGCCAGTTCTGGTATTCCTACAGTTTCTCTCACGATGGCATCATTCTGCAGGAGCAACTCGCGATCAGTGTGCCTCGGGAACGCCCTTTAAAATGGAAGAGCCCTGACCTAAAGCCAGTCAACACCGAAGACGGCGCGCGCCGGATTTTCACATGGACGAGTTCCCAACTGGAACACAAGTCGTCCGAGCGGGAGAAGACGGAAACTGAAACCAAATTATACGAGGCTGAGCGCGGTAAGCTCCCTCCTGCCGACGTGCAGATCTCCACTTTTCAAAGCTGGGCGGAAGTGGGGCAATGGTACGGCAGTCTGCAACAGGAGCGGGTCAAGCCGACACCGGAGATTCTTGCCAAGGCAGCCGAACTTACCAAGGGCGCGAGCGACGACAACGCCAAGATTCGCGCCATCTATAAATACGTCAGCACGGAATTCCACTATATCGGAATTGCATTCGGCATCGGCCGCTACCAACCGCACGCCGCAGCCGAAGTGCTCGCCAATCAATACGGAGATTGCAAGGACAAACAAACCTTGCTGTCTTCCTTGCTCGATGCGGTTGGCATCAAGGCCTATCCTGCGCTAATCAGTGCCTCGCACGAGATCGACCCGGATGTTCCTTCGCCGGGGCAATTCGATCATGTAATCGGCATGGTGCTGCAACCCAACGGCGCGGTTTGGCTCGACACCACGCCGGAGGTGGCGCCCTATGCCTATCTTCTTTCTCCCCTGCGCGGTAAACAGGCGCTGCTGATTCCTGAAGGCAAACCGTCGACCCTCACCGTGACTCCTGCGGATCCGCCTTCAAAGGCGTCGCAGACGTTCAAGATCGAAGCAAAGCTGAGTGATACCGGAACTCTCGAAGGCAAGGTAGAGCGCACGGTGCAGGGCGACGACAGCGAGGTCCTGCTTCGGATGGCGTTTCGCCGTGTCCCTATGCCACAGTGGAAAGATCTCATTCAACAGATATCCTACGGTTCGGGTTTTGCCGGCGACGTGAGCGAAGTGACCGCGAGTTCGCCGGAAAAAACTGATGAGTCCTTTCATTTCTCCTATAGCTACAAGCGCAAGGACTACCCGAACTGGTCCGGACGACAGATTAGTTCTCCGCTTCCTCCTATGCTCGCGGCGGCTCCCGATAGCAAACCCGACCATCCAGTTTTTCTTGGGCGAAGTTGGTGGGATTCAATATGAATCCCGAGTCGAGCTTCCCAAAGGTTATTCGCCCGACCTCCCCGGCAAGGTCGATCTCAAACACGATTTCGCCGACTATCACGTATCGTACTGCAGTTCAAGGACGGATGTACTGGTATCGGAACGACATTTGTTGTGAAGCTTCGCGATGTCCCACTTACCGAATACGAGGCCTACAAGAAGTTTGCCAAGGCTGTCTGCGACGATCACGAGCTATATATCGCCTTGTCTTCCGAGTGACTCGCCGCAGTCACTGCAAGATGCAATAGCGCGTTTACCTGACAGCGATAATCCTAGTAGCCGCGCGCGAATACGA
Organism: uncultured Acidobacteriota bacterium; assembly: GCA_963722725.1. Taxonomy (GTDB): domain Bacteria; phylum Acidobacteriota; class Terriglobia; order Terriglobales; family Acidobacteriaceae; genus JABDBE01. The sequence continues at coordinate 1,309,655 of CAVROB010000013.1, read as the reverse complement.
GGACGCCGGGCCGCGGCTCAAAGCGATAATGTGGCGAGCGCTATCGACTCCCTCAAGCAAGCGCTCGATGCGGATCGCTCACTTTACTCGTGCTCGCATGTGGCTTGCGCAGCTTTACGGGTTTTCGGGACAGCGGGATTGGCTCTGCAAGAGTTTCGCATCGCTTACCGGAATGCCGATCCGCATCAACCCATCACCTACAAGGCTCTAGTCACAGGCCTCATATTCCTGCGGAGGTACGAGGAGGCGGCTTTGGTGCTGCGTGAGGTCATGAAGGCGAATCCCGAGAATGCCGATGCCTTTGCCGCGCTCAGCATCGCACTTTTCGTCTAAAGCGCTACGGGGAAGCGGCTGATGTGACTGAGTCAGCCATCAAGCTGCGTCCGGATCAAGCGGGTCTTTATATTCAATTGGGCGGCGATTACATGCATGCAGGCAATGACGACAAGTCGATGGTCGCCTTTAAGAAAGCCATTAGACATCGATCCCCGCCCACGCTGGTTTAACAATATTGGATATGAATTCGCCGATGATAACAAGCAACTGCCTATAGCGCTCAAATACGCTGAAAAAGCAGTTCAAGGAGGAAGAAGAAGCTTCAGCGAAAGTCAAGTTGTCTGACTTGAAGAACGATGATCTGGATTACACTCCCGGCCTCGCCGCACTATTGGGACACGCTGGGCTGGGTTTACTTTCGCATGGGAAATTTCGAGCAGGCGGAGAGATACCTAAACGCCGCATGGAACCTTCTCAATCCGCTCCCATCGGGCCGACCACTCGGCGCAAGTTTACGAGAAACAAATCGGAAAGAAGCTGCAGATGCGATCCATCGCTTGGCACTGTACCGCTTTTCCTGGCCGCTCTCCGATGGCTCGAGTAACAGACAACATGAGCGAGGCCCGCGCGCGATTGGAAACTTGCAGCCCCGGACGCTTCAGATTCGCCGATCCTGTTTAACGCGGCCCGACGAACTCAGCTAAATGCGCACGTTCAAATTCCCGCGACTGATTCGCGAAGTCGTTCAGCGGTGAATTTTTCTTGCTGTTCGGCCCAGGATCCAAAGTCGAAGATGTTAAGTTCGTCAGCGGTTCCGCCGACACCAAAATCGTCTGCCAAGATCCTCTCGTCGCGTTCCATTTCAAACTGCTTCTGCCAGACGACGGCCCCGCGCACCTGCTTCGCCGCGGCATGATTGCCTGTTCCCGGTGTCAGCGGCTGCTACCTTCGTGCTATTCATGACCAATGCAGTCCGATCAGTGAACTAATGGACCGTGAACCCAGTGGTGGGTCAATTCAGAACTGACCCACTACCCGAAACCCGCGAGCTTTCCCTCCCGCCCGGCTTCGCGCTATAGTCTCTGTCCGGCTCTTTTGGAGGCTTTTTATGGTTAGTCAAACCCGGCCCGAAGGCAAAGTCAGGAGTTTCGGCCAAAACATCGAAAGCGATCTGGCTTCGAGATTTTTGCGCGTGGTAGAAACTGCAGCCATCGCTTCGGCTCGCACCATGGGACAAGGGGAGCGCAAACTGTCGGACCAAGTGGCCACTGAAGCCATGCGGCAAACCATGGACGCCATCCCGATGCGCGGAACCATTGTAATCGGAGAGGGTGAGCGTGACGAAGCTCCCATGCTCTACATCGGAGAGAAAGTCGGCGCGGAATTTCCTGACGGACGTGATGTGCCCGAGGTCGACATTGCCGTAGACCCTCTCGAGGGAACGAATCTTTGTGCCACTGGAGCGCCTGGCTCCATTACCGTGCTGGCGGCTTCCGAACGCGGCGGACTACTGAACGCCCCCGACTGCTACATGGAAAAAATTGTCGTCGGACCTTCTTGCAAGGATGCGGTGGACCTGGACGCGCCGGTGGCCGAGAATCTCAGGAACATTGCCAAGCGAATGGCCCGCGATGTTGAAGACCTGGTCGTCATTGTGCTGGATCGACCGCGCCACGAGAAGTTGATTGCTGACATCCGCGCCGCGGGCGCCCGCATTCGGCTGATCGGAGATGGCGATCTTTCTGCTGGTATTGCCGCAGCGGTCATTGGCACGGGTGTACACGCGGTCATGGGTTCAGGCGGCGCTCCAGAAGGTGTGATCACCGCGGCTGCGATTCGCTGCTTGAACGGCTACATGCTGGGCCGCCTGGTGGTCGATAGGCCCGAGTTAGAAGAGCGCATTGCTCGCATGGGAATCAAGGATAAGAATAAAATTTATGAAGCCGAGGACCTGGCTCCAGGCAAGCAATTGATTTTTGCCGCTACTGGCGTAACCGAGGGCGCGTTGCTGAAAGGAGTGCGCTTCTTTGGGGAAGGCACACGAACTTCCTCGGTGATTCTGACTTACCGCACCGGAAAAGTACGCTTTATCGATAGCATCCATCTGGAGAAAGGCCCAGATGTGAAGGTGCGCTTCATATAGTTCTTGATTCAAAAGATCGCACACCAGCCTTGATAGGATTTCGTGATGAAAGTTACTGAGCGCCGGGTGGCTCGCGCGCTACGCCCGGGCGGTCCGGAAGTCATTGAAGTCAGCATCGAGCAGTTACCCCCTTTAGAAGTTGGGGAAGTGCTGGTGCGAGTTGAAGCGGTCGGCCTCAACCACGCGGAAACATTGATTCGTTCTGGTTCCTACGCGGTGCGCTTGCCGTTCCCATTTTTGCTGGGCGGGGAAGGCGCGGGCACGGTAGTGACCACGGGACCGGAGGTAACGATCCCTTCGGGCACACGAGTGTGCTGGGCGGCAGTTCTCGGGTCGTGCGCGACCTTCCTCGTTGTTCCTGGTTCCATGGTTGTTGCGATCCCCGAAAATGTCACCGTAGAGCAGGCCGCCTGTGTAGCAGTCGCAGGGCTCACGGCCGGAGGCCTCGCCCGCGTCTGGCCGTTACAAAAAGGGTCGACGGCAGTGGTGTGGGGCGCCGCGGGTGCAGTCGGTCGCATGCTCGTCGCCCTACTGGCCGATCGTGGAGTGGGCGTGATCGGCGTCGCTAGTGGGAATCGCGTGGACGCGTTGCGCGCTGCGGGAGCAGCTTATGTGATCGACCGTTCCACTGAGGACGTACGCGACGCAGTACGCGACCATACCAAGGGACGCGGAGCAGACGCTGTTTTCGACCCCATCGGGGCGACCACTTTTCAAACAAGCATGCAAATGCTAGCGCCGCGCGGATGCCTGATCAACTATGGCGAACTGTCTGGCCCAGTGCCCGCCGTTGATCTGCACCAACTTTTTCCAGGGTCCGTTTTTGTGACCAAATACAACGGCACGCGCTGGGTCGAAGGAATCCATGAGTTTGCTGACCTCATTTCGCAAGCATTGACCCTGGCATCGAAACGACCAGCCGTTATCAGCGATATCGCGGAGCGATTTTCCCTCGATGACGTGGTTGAAGCCTATCGCGCACTCGAATCTGATCCGCGCGGCAAGGTATTAGTCATCCCGGACCACAACGCTTCTCGATGAGCCTGGTTCCAGGTTGCCGCGTCACGTGCGAAAGAAGAAGCGGCAGTCGCCGATAGGACATCGAATAATAAACGCACGGAGCCGCAATGATTGAAGCAAAAGTAATCTGGACCGACAACCATCGTTTCTTGGGGCAGGCCAGCAGCGGTCACGGCATTGTCGTCGACGGCGACAGCAAGACCGGCAGCAGTCCCATGGAATTGGTGTTGATCGGATTGTGCGGCTGCACGGGTTACGACGTTGCCAGTATCCTGGCGAAAAAGCGCGAGCCCTTTACCAGCATCGAGGTGCGAGCCGAGGGAGATCGCACCGCCACCTGGCCGACTGTCTACACCGAGATCCGGCTGGTCTATCGAGTCGGGGGAAGGGTCTCGCACAAAGCGGTTGAAGACGCTGTGCGGTTGTCCGAAGAAAAGTATTGTTCGGTCGCAGCTATGCTGAACAAGACAGCCAAGATCAGCTATGTGATCGAATACGCGGAAGACCAAGAGGCTGTCTGATCCACCCTTGCCCAGACGAGCGCATCCCGTCCGCGGATATCTCTACATTGCCAGCGCCGCGTTTTTGTGGGGCGTCGCGGCCGCTCTCGGGCGAGCCGCGTTTACCGGTCGACTCTTACCCAAGGGAGAAACACTTCGGCCGATCGATCCGCTCATCCTGTCGCAAAGTCGCGCGACATTTTCTTTCCTTGTCCTTCTTTTCGCGCTTGTCCTGCTTCGCGGCTGGAAGCGTTTGCGAGTACCCTTCGCCGACGTTCGACGGATGTTCGTGCTGGGAATTCTCGGCGTCGCAGCGTCCAATTATCTGTACTACCTCGCGATTCAAAGAACCAACGTAGCCACCGCCATTATCCTGCAATACACTGCGCCGATATTGGTGTTGCTATACACCGTGGCTCGCGGCCTGCAGAAGCCGACCATGCAGCGAGTGGCAGCCGTGGCATTAGCGGTGACCGGAATCGCGCTGGTAATCGGAATATTCGGCTCGGGAGGATTCCGCCTGGACGCAATTGGAGTATTAGCGGCGCTGGGAGCGGCATTTTCTTTTGCTTTCTATAACGTCGGCGGCCACAGCATCCTTGCCCGCTACGATCGCTGGACGGTGTTGTTGTACGTCATTTTCAGCGCGTCGCTGTTTTGGATCGTGGTGAACCCGCCCTGGAAAATCATAGCCGCGCATTACTCAGGGAACCAGTGGTTATTCTTGCTGGTTTTTTCGATGGTCTCCGTGCTCGCACCCTTTTCGCTCTACTTTGCTGGGCTGCAGCATCTGGAGCCGACCCGCGCCATCGTTGTCAGCTGTTTGGAACCAGTCTTCTCGATTGTGATTGCGGCCGTCACTTTGGGCGAAGTAATGAAGCCACTGCAGACGGTTGGAATCGTGCTGGTTCTGGTCGCGATTGTTGTGGTGCAATTGCCCGACCGGAAATTGCACGAAGAAATTACGCTGGTCGAGCCCATCGAATGACGAGGAGCAGGTCACTAAGGTAACCAGAACTGGGAGTTTTGGACTAGGTTTTTGCGGTCCGAAGCGAGATGCTTAGGCAGGTGTTTTGTCCTGCTTAGGTGGAGTTTTGTCTATGAAGCGTTCTCGCGTGGGCTGTCTTGTTGCTTTCATGATGTGCTCGTTGCTTCCTTGCTTCGCGCATCATATGGCCGTGGTGGTGAACAAGGACAACGCTATCGGCGAAGTCAGTTCTGCACACCTGGGCAAGATATTTCGCTTGGAAGTTAAGAAGTGGCACGATGACAAGGATGTGATTTTGGTCCTGCACAAGAGTTCGAGCGGCGAAATGAGCACGCTGGAGCACCTGAGCAAAATGTCTTCCAGCGAACTGAAGTCATTTATCGCAGCTCATCAAGGATCGATCACCATGGTTGACTCCGATGAAGATGTGCTCAAGGTGGTCGAGACGATGCCGGGTGCGGTGGGGTTGGTCGATGTCCGCTCCATTAACGACCAGGTCAATGTGGTCAGGGTCGACGGTAAACTTCCGATGGAAGATGGCTATCTGCCCCACTAACATAGACCTTCGTCGACTGCTAGGCCTTCGCTCGATCTCCCAAACGCAACAAATGAAAATAGCGTCGAGCCTTCCTCACGTCTCTACCAATCTGTTCGCGCAAAGCTTCCACTGAGGGAAATTTGATTTCGTCCCGAAGCCTCTGCAGAAAGTAGATTTCCACTTCTGTCTCCGGATTCAGTTCGATGGGATGAAAGTTCAGTAGATGAGTTTCGATAGCGAAAGAGTCAGCCCCGAACGTAGGCCGATTCCCGACGTTGGTTACTGAATCGAAGCATTCCACGCCCACGCGGGTACGGGTGACGTAAACGCCATCGCCGGGGACAAGCTCTTCATACCGGCTCAGGTTGATGGTCGGGACCGTATATTTAGAGCCATAACCGCGGCCGCGTCCGGCGGTCGACAAGATACTAAATGGCCGAGCCAGCAGATGGCGGGCACGGCTCGCTCGTCCCTCGGCCAGAAGCTTGCGGATTTGCGTACTAGAAACTGGTTCGCCCCGTAGTCGTAATTCCGGATAGGCCTTCACTTCGAAACCCATGTCACGGCCGAATTCCGCCAGCAGATTAATATCGCCAGCCGCCTTGTTGCCGAAGTGGAAGTTGTAACCTTCATGAACCTCACGAGCCAGCAGACTGTTTTTCAGAATGTCATGCGCGAAGTCTCGCGGCGTCATAAGCGACAGATCGCGGGTAAAAGGGAGCAGGAGAACAGCGTCAACGCCGGAGGCCTCCAGTAGGCGCAGCTTTTCGGGAGTAGGAGTAATCAACTTCAATCCGAAGTCAGGTCGCAGAATCCTCACCGGATGCGGCTCGAAAGTGACCGCCACAGACTTGCGACCTTGCTCCCGCGCCCGGTACACAATGTTCGCCAGCACCCGCGTGTGGGCGCGATGCACGCCGTCAAAGTTACCCACACTCAATAGCGTGGGACCAAAGCTGGCGGGAATATCTTCGAGTTTATGGAAAATCTGCATTGCTCGTGTGTGGTGCGGCGACCTCGCCGCAGCTATTCAGCCCGAAACTCTCACGACAGATACGAATGTGAACTCCGCGGGCGAGGGCGCCCGCGCCACGCAATCTAAATCTCAAATTCCAGCTTCATCCCATCGAAAGAAAGCCGTACGTTTGGCGGAAGAGAGGCATTCGTCGCCTCATGAGGTAAGTCGTGGCAAATATGAGTAAAAAAAGCGCGCCTGGGTTTGAGCCGCTCGACGATGCGCAAGGAGTTCTCGACCGTGGAATGCGTGGGATGAGGGATGTGTCGCAGCGCATCCAGAAACAGAATGTCGAGATTCTGTAGTTTTGCGAGCGAGGTCTCGGGCACGCTGCTGTGATCGGTCAGATACGCAGCGCTGCCAAAACGAAATCCATCGATCTCAGTTTCGCCGTGGATCACCGGGATCGGTTCAAATGCGGCGCCGAACAGATTGATCGTCCCATCGAACGGTTTAAGTTCGACCTGGGCCAGTCCACCGTATTTGTAGTCTCCGTCGAAGATGTACCGAAACGTGCTGCGGATAAAATCTGCGGCGGCGGGCCGGGCATAGAGCGGCAGCTTGTTTGGCTTGTGATGAAAGCTGAGCGGGCGCAAATCATCCAGTCCCAGAATGTGATCGGCGTGACTGTGGGTGAAGAGCACGGCATCAAGCTTGCGAATGTGTTCGCGAATGGCCTGCTCGCGAAAATCAGGTGTGGCGTCAATGAGTACGGTTTTGCCGCCAAATTCGACCAAAACGGACGGTCGGGTGCGGCGGTCGTGCGGATCGGAAGAATGGCACACGGCACAGTCGCAGCCAATGGTCGGCACGCCCATGGACGTGCCGCTGCCCAGGACCGTGAGCGTAGCCTTCATCGCTTAGTGGTTGCGGCAGTCGATGCCGGATTCTGCGGTGGACGGGCCAGTGCGTTGGTCACCTCAACGTAAGCCATGCGAAGTTCGTAAAGACAATTTTGCAGGAAATTTTCCTCGGTGCTGGAGAGGTTGCCTTTGGTCTTCTCCGACAGAAGGCTGAGCGTGTCGATGGTCTGGCGTGCACCAATCAGGTCAACTCGTGGCTGCCCGCCTTGTTCGTGCATGAGTCCCAGTTGCAGCATGGCAGACATATACAGCGAGGCCATGAAACGCTCGAAAGTCATCTCCAGTTCTTTGCTGGAATGACCGCTGAGTTCCACTCGTGCGTCCAAATCCTTCGCGGATTTCCGATATGCCTCCGCCTGTTCCTTCTGCTCAGCAGCAGTGGGAGCGGGCGGCGCGTCCGATTCCTGCTGCGGCGTAGCAACGGCTGGTTGGAGGACCGGCGCGGCCTGTGGAGTGGGCACAGCGCTGGAGACCTCCTCTTGAGAAACTTCTTCGCGAATTTCGCCTTCCGACGTAAACAACCGCCGGTCCGTAACCGTAAAACTCTCCTGCTTCTTCTCAGCCATAGATTGCCCCTTCGATGTTTATAGGTCTGGGTTTATGAGTCTGGGTGCCGGAATACTTCCGAAAACGGCAGAGCTGCGACGGAAAGCCGCGTAGCGCCCACCTGAAATTGCTTGCCCGGGGTCGCAAGTTCTCGCCGGATATAACCGAGCGCCACGGAACGCTCGCCGCCGGCAAGGGGCAGGGAAGCGACACTCGTAATCTCACCGATATCCCGGCCATCGGCTTGGATCTTTGCGCCCACAGCGGGCAACGCACCTTCAAGTTCGAACCCGGTAAACTTGCGATGCACGTTGCCACGGGAACGAATCCGCTCCACAATCTCCTGCCCGATGTAGCATCCCTTGCTGAAATGCAGCGCCCGCTGCTGCTCCGTCTCCTGCGGCAAATCGCGCTCGCGAATGTCTTGCCCGTAACGCGGAATCCCTGCGGCGATGCGCAACAACTCTAACGCGTTGGCGCCGACCGGCATAGCTCCAGAATTCGTGAGCGCGTCCCGGACGGACGTCACCTGGTCAGGAGATAACCACAGCTCATAGGATTCAATGCTCTCGTTGTCTCCGCGCACCATGGTCATGCTGACGTTCCGCCAGGTCACGTCTACAAATTGCAGCGGCTCGAGGTCCGGTATTGCAAATCCCGCGGCGCGCAGAACTTCACGGGACTTCGGTCCCATGATCCCGATAGCAGTCAGCTTGTCGCTCACATTTGCGACCTCGACATCGTCCATGATGATGTAGTGATCGAAAGTCGCAAGCAGCTTTTCTGACTGGAACTGATCGCTGTCGATCATTAAAGAGTCACCGCGATTGTGGGCGTAGAGGTCACCCAGAATGTGCCCTTGTGGATTCAGCAGAAAGGCATAGACGCCGCGTCCGGCGGCCAGGTCGCGGATGTTATTAGTGACCATGCCGTTCAGCCAGCGCACCCGATCGCCTCCGGTAAGTGCGATTTTGACCCTGGAATTCAGCTCATAGAACCCGCAACCCGACAGCAGCGCCTCAAATTCAGAACGCACTTGTGCGAAGTCGGGAGGCGGAGCCGGGTTGCCATGAACCAAAGTCGAAGCCATACGGTACTTAGATTATACAAGGCGGAGGCGGGCTGGATTCGATGGGCACACTTGACTCCCTTTACATTCTTAGTCTTAGCGCTCCTTCGAGCCCGGTGCGCTCAGGCTCTGGAATAACTGGCACGACCTGAAGTTTCCTGCGGGCAAGCCGATAACTGTAATGAAGGGGAGATACTGATGATTACGAATCCAGTGCAAAGTTTGCCCGCCGCTCAGAATGAAGCAGCCACCAAACCTGCGACACGCCCGAATGCGGCACCAGCGCAGGCGGTGGTTCCACAGGACAAGGTAACGCTGAGTCCCCAAGCCCAAGCCCAACTCCAGGCGCAAGCCACTACTCCTAAGACAGTCTCGACCGATACGAACCACGACGGCGATAGCAAATAAATCCTTTCGCCGCTTTTCAATCCGCTGTCCCACGATCGAACGCCGAGCCCAAGAGATGTCAATTAGGCATTTCTTAGGCCCGGCAGTTTAAAACAACCCGCGACGAACACGCTTTTCTCGCTGGATTGCGCATCCAAACGTCGCGAGCAAATCTCACCTCGATTGTGTTACCGTTCTGCGCGTGAGTTCTAAAAAAAGAATCGCAATTATTCCCGGTGATGGCATTGGAAAAGAAGTCATCCCCGAGGCCCTGAAGACCGTTGCTGCGTCGGGCGCTGATGTCGAAACTTCGCAATTCGATTGGGGCGCCGACCGCTACCTGGTGGACGGTGTCACGGTCCCGCCCGACGGCTTCGCCATGCTGGAGCGCGACTTCGATGCCATCCTCGTCGGCGCTTTTGGCGATCCTCGCGTTGCTTCCAACATCCATGCCAAAGAGATCCTCCTCGGCATGCGCTTCAAAATGGATCTCTACGCCAACGTTCGTCCCGTGCGCCTGCTCGATGCCGCACTGTGCCCGCTCAAAGGTATCGAGCCCAAGCACATTGACTTCGTCGTGATTCGTGAAAACACCGAGGGCGTTTACACCGATGCGGGCGGTGTATTCAAGCAAGGCACGCCGGATGAGATCGCGATACAGGAAGACATCAACACCCGCAAGGGCGTCGAACGCATAGTTCGCTTTGCGTTTGAATATGCCGAACGTCACCCAAAGCTGGACGGCAGTCCGCGCAAGCGCGTGCTCATGTGCGATAAATCCAACGCCATGACGCATGCCGGGGGGCTGTGGCAGCGCGTTTTCAAAGAAGTGAGCGCCGAGTATCCTCAAATCAAGACCGAACACATGTACGTGGACGCGCTCTGCATGCAGATGATCCGCGACCCGCGGCAATTCGACATCGTGGTCACAAATAATATGTTCGGCGACATCATCACCGATCTCGCGGCTGGCCTGCAGGGCGGGCTGGGCATGGCCGCGAGCGGTAATATTCATCCGGGAAAGACTTCGATGTTCGAGCCGGTACACGGTTCAGCACCTCCGATCGCCGGAAAGAATGTAGCCAATCCGTTTGGCGCAATCCTGACCGCAGCCATGATGCTCGGCCACCTGGGCCTGACCGAAGAAGCAAAGAAGATCGAAGCCGCCGTGCTTGAAGCGGTGCAGCAGAAGCGGACCACGCAAGACATTGGCGGAGCACTGGGAACGAGAGAAGCGGGGGATTGGGTGGCGGATAGGGTGGGTCGCGGCTGAAACGACTTCGTTAGATGGTCGCAACAGTTAGACGGTCTATCCGCGTTTATCCGCGCAGATCCGTGGCCAAGAATTTGTCAATTAAACATCGCTCGCAATCTTCGCACTCCCGCCAGTGCTGCCACGTATCTTTTGTCCATCGAATAAGCCATCGCGTAGCATTCTTTCGCCTTCTGCCAGTTTCGCTTGTGCTCAAAGACGCGGCCTAAATTGAAATGCGGATAAGGACGCGCCTCATAGCGCGGCGCAAGCATGGCTTTCTGAAACCAGGGAATAGCTTCATCCCATTTCTCTTGTTCAATCAGGTAAGCCCCGATATCGTTGTAAGGATTGCCAAATTCTGGATCAAGCTTGATCGCCTGCAGGCATTCGGCGATGGCGCGTTCGTAGTCGCCAAGGAACGAATACGTCCAGCCGCGGAAGGTATAGGCCTCAGCGGTCGCGAACGCTTCGATAGAACGGCTGTAGAGCTCAATGGCTTGCTGGTACTCGCCCTGCATCTGGAGTTCGTATGCTTTTTGAAAGTAGTCAGCCGCGGTTTGGCGGGGATCATCGTCGGACATAAATCGAACCAAGGATTGATATGAAGAAATTGTATCGGAAATCATCGGTTCTGCTGGCTGTTGCAGGACTGTTATTGATCTCGGAGTTGTGGGCAGGGGCGCAATCGCCTGCTCAGCCGCCGCAAACCGGGGCAGCGACAGCTACGCCCCATGCAGAGCCTCAAGAAGACAAGAAAACGACCACTACAGATGTGCCCGCTCAGGGAAATAAAATCTCTCCCAAGGAGGCCGAGGAACTTTTCCGCGACGTCGATCAGATTATGCAGTTTGCCAGCAAGGAAACTGGCCTGCCCATCAAGAAGGAGGTCAAACGACGTCTTGTCAGCCGCGACGAAGTGGTCGCTTATCTTCAGAAAAACATGGCTGAGGACAAAGATGCGCAGCGCCTGCAGCGATCCGAGCTTGTGCTGAAGAAGTTCGGACTTCTGCCTCGAGATTTCGATCTGCAAACGTTTCTTGTGGCGCTGCTGCGAGAACAAGTGGCCGGCTATTACGATGTCAAGAACAAAACCGTGAACCTGCTGGACTGGATTGACAGCGAGCAACAGCGTCCGGTACTGGCGCATGAGCTTACGCACGCCCTTCAGGACCAGTCTTTCGGCCTCGAGAAGTGGATGAAAGTTGGCGACACCGACCTGAATGACAAGAAAGAGACGACCGCCGCAGACATTGAAAACGATGAGATCAGCGAGGCCCGTCAGGCCGTGGTGGAAGGCCAGGCGATGGTGGTGCTGGTTGACTACCTGTTGGCTCCGACTGAGCAGTCAATCATTACTTCTCCTCAAATCGCCGATGCCCTGAAAGAGACCATGCTCGTGGGCTCAGACGACTCGCCCGAATTTAAGGACGCACCCATTTTCCTGAAGGAAGAATTGACCTTTCCTTATCGCTATGGGCTGGATTTCGAGACAGAATTGCTTCGTGTCGGCGGAAAAGAAAAAGCTTTTGCGTCGGCTTTTGCCAATCCGCCGCGAACTACGCGTCAGATCATGGAGCCCAAAACATATCTTTCTGGCGAACAACTTGAGCCTATGCGCTTGCCCGACTTCCAGCGAGACTTCAAGAACTATGAACGCTTCGATGTGGGAGCGATGGGGGAATTCGACGTGGCCATTCTCGTCGACCAGTACGCTGGCAAGGAGGCTTCGGACAATTTGTATCCGCACTGGCGCGGCGGGTACTACTACGCCGCCCGGCCCAAGGGAGATCTCGCTGCGCCCCTTTCAATGCTCTATGTCTCGCGCTGGTCGAGCGCCGAGAAGGCGTTAGCGTTTGCCGATATCTATGCACAGGCGCTCGCAAAGCGGTACAAGCACGTCACCGAGGTCGTGCAGGAGGCAGTAAACCTGTCTGACACTCCCCAGAAACTCGTTGTGCTAACAGGCCCGCGCACCTGGCTGACCGAGGAAGGGCCCGTCGTGATTGATGTTGAGGCGGACAGCGTTCTGATTACGGAGAGCCTCGACCCAGCGACGACCGAACGGCTGCGGCAGGAATTATTTGGTACCTTCGTGGCAGCCGGGAAATGATTCCGTTGTAGTGATCGGGATCGAATCGATACGCGTCTGCGCATCGCAAGGAAGCCTGTCGCTAAGGCGTTTGCGGCCTCACTTTTGTATAATCACCAGTCCGTCAGTATCGAGCGAAATGCTTAGGGGGATTCTTGTCACAAGCGGAAATTGGCATTATCGGAGGCAGCGGCCTTTATTCCATGCCTGGCCTTAACGACGTGCGGGAAGTGAAGCAGCGACTCCGTTCGGAGATCCCTCCGATCCCTACGTTCTGGGCACGCTCGAGGGCCGCAAGGTTGCATTTCTGGCACGGCATGGACGCGGACATCGCATTCTCCCTACGGAATTGAATTTTCGTGCCAATATTTACGGCTTCAAACAGCTGGGCGTCGAACGAATTGTTTCCGTTTCAGCCGTCGGGTCGTTGAAGGATGAGCACAGACCGCTCGATTTCGTGATCCCCGATCAGTTCTTCGATCGCACTCGCCATCGCGTGGATACGTTTTTTGGCAACGGCATCGTAGCTCACATTGCCTTCGCCGATCCTATCTGTCCTGAACTCGCCCACGTCGTGGAAGCCGCGTGCAAGAAATCGGCGGTGAACGGTAAGCGCGGCGGGACCTACCTGTGTATGGAGGGACCACAGTTCTCCACCAAGGCAGAATCCAACGTGTATCGCAGTTGGGGCATGGACGTGATCGGCATGACCAATCTGCAAGAAGCCAAGCTCGCGCGCGAAGCCGAGATTTGCTACGTCACCGTGGCCATGGTGACCGATTACGACTGCTGGCATCCTCATCATGACTCAGTCACAGTCGATCAGGTCGTGGCCGTGCTCTTGAAAAATGCCGACAACGCCGCTACGGTGGTGCGTAACACTGTGAGTTCGATTCCAACCAAACGGGGCTGCAAGTGTGGCGCGGCGTTGGCGCACGCGGTTCTTACCGATCGCGACAAGATTCCAGCCGCCACCCGTGAGAAACTCAAACTGATCCTCGACAAATACCTGGAGACCAAGACCACCTAATGAGCATTCTGGCAGTTGGTTCAATTGCGTTTGACTCTATCGCTACGCCTTCTGGCCGCGTGGAAAATGTGCTCGGCGGTTCCTGTACTTTTTTCTCCCTGGCCGCCAGCTATTTCACGGATGTTCGCATTGTCGCCGTGGTAGGCGAAGACTTTACTGCCGAACACGAAAACGTGCTGAAGAAACGAAAGATCGATATTCGGGGGATCGAACACGCCAAAGGAAAAACCTTCCGCTGGGGTGGGCAATATCTCGACAACTTGAATGAAGCCAAAACCGATTTCACCGAATTAAACGTCTTCGAGCGCTTCCAGCCCCGCATTCCGCCTGAATACTCAGATTCACAAATTCCTTTTCCTGGGAAACATTCATCCGACGCTGCAAGCGGCAGTTCGCCACAAAATGGATGGAGTCCGTCTGACCGGCGGCGATACCATGAATTACTGGATCAACGGTTCTCGCCCGGACTTGATCGAAACCCTCAAGCTGGTCAACGTGCTCTTGATCAATGACGCCGAAGCTAAGAGCCTCGCCGGTGAACCGAACCTGCTCCGCGCCAGCCAGAAAGTTCTGGCTATGGGACCGCAAGCGCTGGTCATCAAGCACGGTGAATACGGCGCGACCATCTTCTTTCGTGAAGGCGCATTCGGTATCGGCCGACATCCGTTTCGCGCTCCCGCTTTGCCGATCGAGGAAGTGAAAGATCCCACCGGAGCCGGCGATTCCTTCGCCGGGGGATTCATGGGATACATCGCTTCCCAAGAAGAGTTGAACCGCGAAGTGTTGAAGCGCGGACTTTTTTATGGCGGCGTAATGGGCTCGTTTGCCGTCGAACGTTTTGGCACTGAACGCCTGCAATCGCTCACCCGCGAAGAAATCGACGCTCGCTTCCAAGTCTTTCGTGAATTGACCCATCTGGAATGAGCCGGCGAACCAGCACCCAACCGACGAAAGTTCAGCCCAATCGTTATTGGGATCGTGAAACCGCGCTTGTGGCCCAGTTGGCCGCGTGTGTCTCGTTCGTTTCGTTCGCCTATTATTTCCAGCACAGCGGCTTGCTCCTCTACGGTGATGCCGTAGCGCACATCAACATCGCCCGGCGGGTCTTCGACTCCCGCACGCCCGGCTTGCTGCAGCTCGGCACGGTGTGGCTGCCGCTGCCGCATCTGCTCATGATTCCTTTTCTGCTTTTCGACAGTGCGTGGCAATCAGGCATTGGCGGTTCCATTCCTTCGATGGTCGCGTATGTCATAGGCGCAGCGGGCGTCTTTCGCCTGTTACGAAGTGCTCTGAGTGTAAGTTCTGAACCCGACGTCCGAGCAAGAATTGCCGCATGGCTGGGCGCGATCGCCTATGCTGCGAACCCTAATTTGATCTATCTGCAAATTACTGCCATGACAGAGTCCTTGTACCTCGCGCTCTTCATCTGGGCAGTCGTGTACTTCGGCGACTTCGTTCGACAATCCTCGCAGAAGGATGGCCCACCCGATGCGGCCTCCTCGTCGCTGATAAAGTGTGGCCTATGCCTTGCCGCCGCCTGTCTCACCCGCTATGACGGATGGTTCCTCGCGACCGCAATGTGCCTTGCCGCGCTCGCCATAATGGTCAAGGGGAACACTCAAGTACCGCGCCACGGTGTTGCCAAATTTGTTTTGCTCGCCGCCGCCGCACCGGCGTTCTGGCTCGCCTATAACGCGATCATCTATCGAAACCCACTCGAATTTGCCAACGGACCGTATTCTGCCCGCGCCATCGAACAGAAGAGCGCGACTCCGGGATCTCCGGCACATCCTGGCTCTCACGATTTGCCGGTCGCATCCAGTTATTTTCTGAAATCGGCCGAACTGAATATGGCTGAAGGGAAGTCGCAAAAAGTTTGGTTACTCTTGCTGCTGGCCGGGACGATCACGATTCTAATCTCTGCCCGCAAGTTGTGGCCGCTTCTTTTGCTCTGGATACCACTTCCGTTCTACATGCTTTCGGTCGCGTACAGCGGCGTCCCGATTTTCGTGCCCACATGGTGGCCGTTCTCGTTCTACAACGTCCGTTATGGGCTGCAGCTTCTTCCGTTGTTTTCCGTCTCGGTGGCAGTGACTACGTATTTTCTGCTCCGCCTCGCTCGAAGCAAAAACGCGAAAACGGCAATTGTTTCCGCCGTCTTGATTCTGCTTGCCGCGAACTACGCGTTCGTCTGGAAGGCGCAACCGGTCTGTTTTCGCGAGGCCTGGGTAAACTCGCGAAGCCGCATTGCATTCGAAACTGAATTGGCGTCCAACCTCAATAAGTTGCCGCACAACTCGAACCTGTTGATGTATCTCGGTGACCACGTTGGCGCCTTGCAACGAGCCGGAATTCCCCTACGCCGTACGATTAACGAAGGCAACCATCGACCCTGGAAATCGCCGGTCGATAGCGAAGGCCTGTGGGAACGCGCCCTGGCGAGTCCGTCGCAATACGTTGACTTCGTGATTGCCATGGACGGCGATCCAGTCGCGCTCGGCGTGCAAAAACAAACCCTCACTTCCCTCGTAGTCATACGCACCGCCGGGCAACCCGCGGCCACCATCTATTGGACGCATCGGGAGCCTCCCCGGTAATCACGCCGGTTAATGGCACGGACGACGCACTCGTCAGGGTCAACTTTTCCAGTGGTAGAATCCAGCAAACTTACCTTCTCATGCCTTCGATGCAGCACATTTACGATCTTCTTCAGAACGAGATGACCTCGATCGTTGGGGTCTCAATCGCGCGTCTGGTGCTGGCGGCGATTCTGGGCGGTTTAATCGGGCTTGAGCGTCAACTGAAGCACCGCCCAGCCGGGCTGCGTACCAATCTCTTTATCTGCCTCGGCGCAGCCATGTACACCATCCTTTCCGACGCTCTCGCCGTCGAGCATCTTGGAGATCACACCCGCATCGCGGCGCAGATTATTCCAGGCATCGGCTTTATCGGCGCCGGCTCAATTCTTCACGCTCGCCAGAAACTGGTTACCGGATTAACCACTGCGGCAACTATTTTCGTCGTGGCTTCGGTCGGCATGGCGGTGGGTGGAGGACTTTATCTAACCTCTATTTTTGAAACCGGACTGATTTTGCTTTGCCTCTTTTTGCTGGGACAAGCAGAAGAGCGATTTGGCCTGAAAGCCGCCGTGTACGGGTACGAAGTCGCCGGCCGCAGCGCCGACGAAATTACGCTTGAGATAAACCGCATCCTCGAATGTATTCACGGGATGACGGACAATTTGCAGGTCGCTGCAACTCCGCACCACGTGCGGGTTCAATTTGAGCTGGAGGCGACCCGGAGCCAGCAAGACCAGGTTCTGCACGGGTTGAAGCAGTCTCCGGTCTTTGAAAGTGCAATGGCGCTGGGTCCGGTGGATGTCGAATGACTTTATCTGCCCCTGCCATTCCCTTTGTCAAAGCGAGCGCCTGCGGAAACGATTTCCTCATCATCGACGGCATTCACGCCCCAGCTGACGTCGGCGAGTTTAGCAAGCGTATCTGCGATCGCCACCAAGGCGTGGGCGCTGACGGAGTAGAGTGGCTATTTCCCACGCAGGAGGCCGATGTAGAGGCTCGGCTATTCAATGCCGACGGATCAGAGGCAGAAATCTCGGGCAACGGAACACGTTGCGTGGCAGCCTACATTTGCTCGGAACAGGCCAAAGAAAAAGTTGTGATACGGACCGGCGCTGGCTTGAAGACCTGCACCTTCACTTCTCGCAACAACAATCAGTACGAGTTTGAGATTGCAATGGGCAAGCCCGAGGTCGGAAATGAATTGCCCATCAAACTAGTTTCTCGCGAGGTGCGGGGTGTTCCGGTCTCGATGGGGAATCCGCATTACGTCATCTTCGTCAACGAATTCAAAGCAGACTGGCAGGCGGAAGCATCCGAGATCGGTCGACATAGTGACTTCAAGCATGGGATTAACGTTGAATTAGTAAGTCCAGTCGATAAAAGAAATATCGACGCCAGATTTTTTGAGCGCGGCGTCGGCGAAACCAAGTCCTCTGGGACCGGGTCGTGCGCCGCCGCAGTCGCGAGTATCGTCGCCAAAAAAGCTGAGTCACCGCTGCGCGTGCACACACCCGGGGGATTGCAAACAGTGCGATGGGAAGAACAAGTTTTCCTGAGAGGCACAGCTCAACTACTCTGTCGCGGAGAATTCTTCTTGTAGCACACAAAGGCCCGGATGCCCGCATCCGGGCAGTCGAGCGCGCTCGGCAGGATTCGACGTTCAACAGTCACCGAAGTAACGAATCGACTTTTTCGCAGCCTGTTAAGATTGACCGTTCGAAACGTTGATGCGATGCCTCCGACTCTGTCAATCCCGCGCATCAAGCCGCCCTCGCTTCAGCCGGGCGACACAATCGGGATCGTCGCCCCCGCCAGCAATATCAAGCGTGAGCTGCTCGAAGCCGGATGCGACACGCTGCGTCGAATCGGCTATAAGCCTTTCTATTTTGACTCCATCCTTGAAAAGGATCTTTATTTTGCCGGATCGGCCGATCGCCGGGCGCGCGAACTCAACGAAATGTTCACGCGAGATGACGTCCGTGCCATTGTCTGCGCTCGCGGAGGGTACGGCGCCAATTATCTTCTTGAAACTCTCAATCTCGAAAACATCAAAACTCACCCCAAGATTTTCGTTGGCTACAGCGATATCACCAGCCTGCTGACCTACATCACGGATTCGGTCGGCCTCGTGACTTTTCACGGTCCCATGGTCACAAAAGATTTTGCCCATGAAGACGGCGTTGACTCCTCTTCGTGGGAAGACGCACTCAGCGCGGCGTCTGCATGGGAAATTCATTTTGGACGTGAATCCGGCGCGAAGGCTTTACAGCCAGGTTCCGCCGAAGGCATCCTCTACGGCGGCTGTCTGTCCATGCTGGTAGCTTCGTTGGGTACGCCCTACGAAATTCATACGGCGGGGACGATCTTGTTCATCGAAGACATGGCCGAGAAGCCATATCAGATCGACCGCATGTTGATGCAACTGAAATTGGCGGGCAAGTTCGCAGACGTTCGCGGCATAGTATTCGGCGAGATGCTGGATTGCGTGCAGAACAACAATCAGGGCTACACTTTGGAAGAAGTTATATTGCGAATCGTCGGAGACTTGAGGGTGCCTGTGGTCTATGGATTACGATCTGGCCACGTCTCGCGGCGCAATATCACGCTTCCTTTGGGCGTCCGCGCCGCGCTCAGTGCCGGCGGAAACGAAGGAAGCCTTAGGATCCTGGAATCTGCCACGTGTAGGGCGGACACTCTTGCCCGCCGCCATTAACTTTGGATTTCGAGCGGACAAGAGTGTCCGCTCTACGCGACCGAAATGAAATATGCCTGAGAACAAACACATTCACTTAATCGGGATCTGTGGCACAGCGATGGCCTCACTCGCCGGGATGCTGCAGCGGCGCGGCTTTCGCGTAACCGGTTCCGACACCGCCGCGTATCCTCCCATGTCAGATTTTCTTGCGTCCCTCGATATTCCGGTGGCACCTTTTGCCGTGCAAAACCTGCAACCGCAGCCGGACGTTGTGGTCGTGGGCAATGCCATCTCGCGCGGCAATGTAGAACTGGAGCAGGTACTCGATCAGCACATCCCTTTCTGTTCGCTGCCCCAGATTCTTCACGATGAATTTCTGCGGGGCAAAGAAGTGCTCGTCGTTGCGGGCACCCACGGCAAAACCACAACCACCTCCATGCTGGCTTGGATCTTTCATACCGCCGGTTTACAACCATCCTTCCTGATCGGCGGCATTGCGGAGAATTTCGGTAGCAGCTTTCAACTGGGACAAGGCAAGCATTTTATCCTCGAAGGCGACGAGTACGACACCGCTTTCTTCGACAAGGGCCCGAAGTTCCTGCATTATTTTCCCGACTCCATCATTCTGACCTCGGTAGAATTTGATCACGCGGATATCTATAAAGATCTCGATGCCGTCGAAACCGCTTTTAAGCGTCTGGTGAATCTCATCCCTCGACGCGGCCGCATCATCGCCTTCGATACCGGCGAGAGCGTCGAGCGTTGTCTGGCCCGCGCCTTCTGCCCAGTTGAGCGATATGGATCCAGCATGAATGCAACTTGGAAAATTGCCGACCTGCATCTGGAACCTGGACGGACCACATGGTCGGTTGTACGCGATGGAAAGCCGTGGGCGGACTTCGATTATGCCGTGGCCGGCGAGTATAACGTATGGAACGCGACCGCCGCTGCCGCGATGGCCGCCAACTGCGGCATTTCCCGAGAAGAGATTGCGGCGGCGTTGAAGACCTTCAAGAGCGTGAAGCGCCGCCTTGAGGTTCGCGCCAAGGTGAATGGCATAACGATCATCGATGACTTTGCACATCATCCGACTGCAATCGCGGGTACGCTCACTGCGTTGCGTTCAAACTATCCGGGAGCGCGCTTGTGGACGATTCTCGAGCCGCGCTCGAATACTTTGCGGCGCAACGTGCTGCAGCACGAGTTAGCAAAAAGCCTGGCCTTGGCCGATGAAGTGGTCGTAGCCAATGTCTTCAAGTCGGAGGCCATCCCGGAGGCCGAACGCCTGGACTTGGCGGCCGTCGCGGCACAGATCCAGAAACACGGTCGTCGGGCGCGGATTGTCCCTACCGTGGATGGCATTGTGCAACTGATCGCGCCCGAGTTGCGTTCGGGCGATGTTGTTGCCATTCTTTCCAATGGAGGCTTTGGCGGCATTTACGAGAAACTTCCAGAGCGGCTGAAGTCACTCGGTGTCAGTCAGCCGCAAAGTTCGGGAGCCGAGAACAAGTTGATTTTGAGCTGACACCATGGACGATATCATGCCAAGCCAGCACGGTCCGGCTGCCTGGTTCAAAGTAGCTAAAGCAGAATTTCAGCTGCTTGGAGACGCACTCTTTTGATTCGCACTCTGGTGATGCTCGGCTTCTGGGCCGCTCTGCTGCCCGTCGCAGCGTTGATCGGCTTTCCTTGGACTCTGATAACGGGCGACGTCAGCATGCTCTATCGCATGACCATGTGGGGCGCATGGACCGGGGTTCGGCTCGCGGGAATTCAGGTGCGGACCGTGGGCCGGGACAAGATCGATCCCGCTCGCACCTATATCTTCATGTCCAATCATGTCTCGAATGTCGATCCGCCGATCCTGATGCCGCTGATTCCACGCCGCATGTCGATCATGGTCAAAAAAGAATTGTTCCGTGTTCCGGTATTGGCAAGGCTTATGCGATTCGGGTCGCTTGTCCCAGTGGATCGTGGAAACCGCGAATCGGGAATCGCGGCAGTCCGGGCCGCTGCGGACGTAATTCACCAAGGGCTCAACATGACGGTTTACGTTGAAGGACATCGTTCGTTCGATGGCAAGCTTCTGCCCTTCAAGAAGGGACCTTTTTACTTAGCTGAGGAATGCGGCGTGCCAATCGTGCCGGTAACTATCGTCGGAACACACTACGTCATGCCGAAGAGAAGATTCGGGATCAAGCCGGGGATTGTGACCGTAGTCTTTCACCAGCCTATCGAGCCCAAGGATTTCGGCAGCCGCGACTGCCTGATGGCGAAAGTTCGGAGAGTCATTGACAGCGGTTTGCCGCTTGACCTTCAAGAGTCAAGCCCAACGACCACCGGAGACACGACAGTTCACGAAGGAAAAGCCTCAGCTTAACCCGTCTACGTTGAAAGGACGCCCCCTGACTGGCCGGAAGGCTACGAAGGATCTCGCGCGGACAATCGATAGTGCTCAGCTGTTAACAATGTGCAGAGACTATTCCTTTTTGCTCCGAACGGCCTTCGCGATCTCGGGCAAGCGACTCAGCAACGCCGAATATTTCAGCCACAACTTATGATCGACTGCTGGAGACCCGCTGACAATCGCGCCAGCCGAAATGTCGCCAGCGACGCCGCTTTGCGGGGTGACGATCGCGCCATCTCCGATCTTGCAATGGCCCACGACGCCGACTTGCCCGGTCAAGATTACGTTGTTGCCCACTTCAGTCGAACCGGCAAGGCCGACCTGCGACGCCAGTAGCGAATGCTCTCCGATGTGTGAGCCGTGACCCACCTGGACCAAATTATCGATCTTCGTGCCGTGGGCAATATGGGTTTCGCCGACGCTGGCGCGGTCGATGCAGGAATTGGCCTGAATTTCCACGTCATCTTCGATGACCACTGGCATCGGCTGCGGAATCTTATGCCAGTGGCCAAGATCATCTTTGGCAAATCCGAAACCGTCCGCGCCAATGACCGCGCCGTTCTGCAGTAGCACATTATTCCCCAACCGGCAGCGTTCGCGAACCACCGCGTGAGCGTGGGCCAGGAAGTTGTCGCCGATTTTCACGCCCCGGTATAGGACGACGTGCGCCAGCAGTACGGCGTTCTTCCCAATCTCGACGTCCTCGTCGATCACCACGTACGGTCCGATGTGCGCGCCCTCACCGATCCTCGCGGAAGAGTGAATCACCGCCGTGGGATGAACTCCAGCCGCGTATTTGTGAGCCGGGTGAAACAGGCCGATGGCGCGGGCAAAAGCCAGATACGGATTCTTGCTCCGCACCATCGGGGTCGCGAGAGCAGGGAAGTCTTCGGCCACGATGACGGCTGACGCTTTTGTTGTCCGGGCCGCAGCCGCGTACTTCGGATTAGCAACGAATGTGAGTTGGCCGGGACCGGCTTCTTCGATTCCAGCGACGCCTGTGATCTCGGTATCGGGCGAGCCGTTTTCCAGGCGCGCGCCCAGCGCAGAAACAATCTGTGCAAGTCTCATTGGAGTGTTAGCAAGAACGAGACCGATTGTAATTGACTGCGCAGCCGCAGCGGAAAAAGGATCACAAACCACCACGAGGATGCGAACCGCAAGAGCCGCTGGCGCATGATCCCCCGAACAGGCGGCAGCAGGCTGCCGGCGCGCATCCCGGATGGAAATTTCCCCCTACTGTATAAAGCGACAAATCAGAGGAAAAAACCTCACCAACGTCAGAAAAAGTTTTCCCCCGCGATCTCTAAGCACTCAGGAGACCTAGAACCACAATCCCCATAGCCAATCGACGCTGGCGTGGGTGATGGTCGAGGCGGCTACGCGCCGGTGTTCGCGCCATGCCCGTCCATAGAAAATCCCCGCCATCGTGGCCAGCAACACGTAGCGCCAATTGAAATGCGCCGAGCGCTTATTAAAGTGCGAAAGTCCGAACAACACCGATGCGATCACCAGTGCAAATGCGCCTGCCCACGCGGCGTTCGAGCAGATTCTGTACCCACCCGCGAAAGAAGAGTTCTTCCGGCACTGCGGTAAAGAAAAATATCACAACCCATCGCAACGCAGCCGAGCCGACCGCCGGAAAGTTGGCGTGAGGATGGATGAATCCGAGCGCCCATCCCAGCGTCAAGACCAGAGGCGTGAAGAACAGAAGTTCGCGCAGCCCGCTTTTCCAGTCACTCCAGCGCACATGAAAGTCGAATCCAGTTCCACTAAGCTGGCGAATCGCTTGAAAGCCGTACAAGCCGATGTCGACCAGAAGCAATTCGTTGAGGGCCCGCAGTCCGGTGGGCCACGCATGGTCAAACCAGCGCAAATCTACCGCAAGCCCGAACGCCAGCAGAATGATGGCGTCCCGCCAGTCGCCACGCTGCTTCGGATCGGCGCGCACGGCTTGCTCCAGTAACCACGCAACCGCTACGGGAAGCCCGGCATAAAGCGCGAACCACTGCCATCGAAAGATATTGTGGGAGACCGAAACCAGGACGTAAGGCAGGACGCACAGCGCGGGAAAGCAGATGCGCACGGCGGCCGGCCAGCGCTGCACTGCTCGCGTGAGGCGCTCTGCGACACAGCCGAACGCTACCGCGGGAGCAAGCTCCACTACCAGGGCCGCAATCGCTGCCGGGGTTACGTTCTCCACAGGCCATTATCTTAACCGCAATGATTCAGCGTCGTTATGTTCGTGGACCCGCGGCGAGTTCTCCGTAAAGGTATCTCCCGACAATACCGTTCCGAAGACGACCATGAGCAGCGGCCACAGCGACGATCCCAGCATCTGCTGAAAGAGAACGTGAACCAACCGCTGGTGATCGAGCGCATACGTGTGTACGTTTTGCGAGAGAAACAGGATGGCCGCCGGCAACCCTCCCAGAGCCGCCGAGCCATTCACCAGCATGTGGCGTAACCGCTCAACCGCCCCTGCCAGGTTCTCATACAGAATAAACATCCCGAGCCCGGCGATGACCGCTCCCGTGATCGATTTGAAAATCTGAAGGGTCGTTTTCTGCGGTGTCATATTTGTCTCCTCGCCGTGTTCCTGGCTCACTTATAAGTCGAATCAGAGGCCGCGAAATCGACACGTTCAACATCATTTAGGAAAATTATTCAGAAGTGGCCAAGCCTCAAAGAGTTCCGCTGTGACGATGAGGTGTACACTGGCGTCGCCCCAGGCCAGGTCCCCCCATAGAGGCCCTGGGCCAAATCACGGAGGATACAAATATGAGCAAGAAGCTGTGGAGAGCTTTTGCGGGGCTGTGCGTGTTCGCGATGTCCGCCGTCTGGGTCGTACCGACATCTGCACAGATGTCCGACGCTAAAGAAAAACCGCCAATGTATTCTTACGTCGCATTTTGGAATATCCCACGCGCGCAGTGGGCAGAAATGGACAAGTCGAATGCCGCTAACGCGAAACTCCTGGATAAGGCCATCGCCAACGGAACCATCGTGGGCTACGGCGACGACCAGAATTTAATTCATGGAGCCGACGCTCCCACTCACGACGGTTGGTGGTCAGCCATGTCCATGGCCGGCGTGCTCAACATGCTGGACCAGTTCTACAAGGCGGGCAATCCCACCAGTCCAGTGTTGGCCAGTGCTACCAACCACTGGGATAACATTTTCGTCAGCCGCACTTACAACTGGCATTCCGGATCGTGGAAAGATTTGTACACTCACGGGTCGTCCTATAAGTTAAGGCCGGACGCGCCAAACGATGCGATCGAGACACTCAGCAAGAACATGATCGGCCCGCTGCTGGAAAAAATGCTGGCCGACGGCACCATTCACGAGTACGAAATCGACACCGAAGCCGTCCACACGCAAGCGCCAGGTACGTTCTGGATTTTCTACCTGGCGGCGAATGCGGAGAGCATAGACAAAGTCGACGCCGCAATCCGGGAGACTCTGAAAACGAACCCGCTGAGCGGCCCGGCATTCGGTTCCATGACGGACTTCACCGATCATCGTGATTATCTCTCGCGCACCAGCGCGACCTACAAATAGCTGGTTGAAACACTCAATCAAGCAAGAACCCCGCCCAGACGAAAGCTTGGACGGGGCCGCTTTTTTGGCAGCCATTATCGAAACAGAGCTGAAAGGGTTCGAAAGAACTCTGCAGGCGTAGCAATGCGTAACGCCGTGCGCTGTGCAACAGCTTTCGTGAAATGCTTGGTGTTGTGAGTCAGCAGCCAGTCTGGTTTGCTGGCCATCGCGGAGAGGAGCACCGGAACGTCAGCTGCGTGCCGGATTAGACTGCGACTCGATTGCACGAGTTGCTTTTCCGGGTAAGGAACGAGTTCAGGGCTGGTCAGCTTGATCAGGCGGCGGTAGTCCTCAACGAGTCGACCTGCATCGGGCAAGGGCAGGCGCTCGGCATGGAGAAAAAGATTCTCTTCCACTTCGTCGCGCACCGCTTCGGCCAGTACCAGTTTGCAGACCTTAGCCGCGCAGAGCGAGAGCGTGGCTTTGTCGAGCCCCCAGGGAGAAACGATTCCGCCAGTTAGGACATTGGAATCCAGGAATAAGCGGATTCTGCGCTGGCTGGTCACTTCTTGCGCTGGCGGCGGGAACGGAGGGGCAAGCGGCTCTTTCCGTAATGCCGAGCGTAAACGCGATTGCGCGCCTCAGGGAGCGTGGCAAGCAGGTCTTCCGTGGTTAGGCCAGCTTCTGTGAGGACGGAACCTACCCGCTGGCACAAGTGCTCAAAGCGCCGTTGTTCCGGCAAAAGGATCAGGCCATCGCCCAGACGCAGTACAGCGAAGGGTGCGCCTGTTCCCAAACCGAGAGCTTGCCGAAACTGTTTGGGGACGGTTAGCTGTCCCTTTTCGCCGATCTTGGTTGTGGTCAGGTATTCGAGCGTTGCGTCGGGGGTTGCCATCGGTAGGAAAATCCTACCATACCGCTCGATTGCTACCAAGCCTAATCGCGGGCCTGCATAGGCTGGGCCTACAAGATGGCTCCTCGTATCCACGAAATACGGCGCTCACTTCGGCGCTACTCCGTCGGTGAGGATGCACCGGTAGTCTCCGCCTTGGAAACGGTGTTCGCACGCAGCCTGATACTCCGCACTGTGGTACCAGGCCTGTGCCGCTTCGTAGCTCGGAAATTCAAGGATGATAATGTCCTCGCTTTTAGGACCTTCGAGAACCTCAGAACGGCCGTGAATCGCGAGAAATTTAACCGGATGCTTCTCAAAACTGGCAGGAGCTAGTTTTCTGTACTCGTCCAACTTGGCGGCGTTGCGAGTCTTTTCCCGAATGACTACGACGTAGGCGGGCATTTGCTCTCCTTAGGTTTCTTCGCTTCAAGTATCGTTAGGTTAACCGTGTTTAATTGATGTCATTATTGTTGCTTTAGATGTACACACTTATAGCAGCGTGAGTCGATTGTAGTACAAATTGCCCATAATTCTATGGCATAATGTCCTAGGTGAAAAGCCATGGCGACATCAGTTCCAGCAGCCAGAACTCTAGGCGAATATCTGCGGGAGTGGTTGGGGGCGCGTTTTGCTTCCGAGCTTGAGTTGGCGGCTTTAGCCGAGCGAGGCCTGCCGCTGACCACCGTCAATCGGATGACCCGGCATGGGTTGACCCGGGATGAGGTCCATGCCCTGGTCATTCATCGGCGGACTTTCAAGCATCGCAAGAGCAGTCATCAGAAGTTGTCGCGGGACGAGTCGGACCGGGCCATTCGGGCAGCTCGAATTCTGGCGCGGGCGCAGGCCACGTTCGGCGATTCCGAGGCCGCGCTCGATTGGGTGCGCGCGCCGAAAGTGCGCTTTGAGGGCAAGAGCCCGATTCAGATGATGTCGACCGAAACCGGCGGACGCTTAGTAGAGCAGATGTTGGTGCAAATCGACGAAGGCATGTTCGCTTGATGGCCACAAACTTGATGGCTACGAAAACTCTGTCATCCCGACCGGAGCGAAGCGGAGTGGAGGGACCTTGTGTTCTGCCTTCCGCAGCGACGATCAATTCATTTCTCCCAATGCTTAGCACGCCTAAGTAGCCCTCACGAGAGGACATCCTTCGGCAATCGCTTCAATGTTCCTTTGGCGAATCAGCAATCACGATGGATTGGACGGGCGCGGCGGCCTGCTGGCGTCCGCGCGCTGGCACACCCAGGGTCGCCCCATTGTTTATTTCGCCACAAGTCCGGCGGGGGCGCTCATGGAAGCGCTGGTGAATCTGGAACTGGATGCGGCCCGGTTGCCCAGAAGCTACACCCTGCTGAAGGCCGAGGCACCTGACGATGTACAGATAAGGCGCATCGATGTGAGTTCCTTGCCAGACGCCTGGACGGTCGATCTTGCGATCTCCAGGATCGCGGGGGACGGCTGGCTGGAGGGCAGGGAATCGGCGCTCCTCGAAGTGCCTTCGGCAATCGTGCCGGACACGTTCAACATATTGTTGAATCCGCTGCATCCGGATGCCGGGCAGATGCGGGTGGTGTGTCAGCAGGCGTATCCGTTCGACCGAAGGCTCTTCAAAGTAAGGAAGTGAGGGGAGCGCGGCGAAGTTGCGCGTGCCCCGCGATAGAAGGCGTCTGCCCCACTCTTTCCGCGTCCGCTGCGGAAAGGGTGGGAGGCGACAATGCAAACCCAACCATTTTCGCCCCACACACTTCTCAGTTCCCAAATTTGAACCGCACCCGCGGGCTGTGCCGCTTTTCTGTTGATTTCAACTGTCGATTCGTGATAATGTATTAGTGTTTGATTATCTGTAAGATAATCATTGATCTTTGACAATCTGGCGGTCTGAGAGCGGTTCAAAACGGGAATTGGTGCTCCTAACTCCCATGTTTCCAAGATTTTGCCTCTAACTACCTTAAGAACCATAGATCTACGAGGCAGAAAAATTTCCGATCCTTTGTTTTCTAGATTTTGCGCGGAAATGAGAGTTTTTTTTGAGGTAATTTCTGCACCAGAATGTGTGCATCTGGCGGCCAGCCTACTCTTCGAACAAAGGCACCTGTCCGGCATCTTCAGGAACGCCGCGGCGATGACGCCGGGTTGCGCCGATCACGGCAAGCACAGTGAGAGATTCGAGCGCGCTGCGCGGCACAAACAGCCGCTGCGTGTTCGAGCGCAGATCGGGGGGATTGATCAGGAAACCCTCGGCCGTGTCCAACGAGAGGTCGTTCGGCATCATGCCTTCGAGGACCTCATTGTCCTTGAACCGGAGCCGCACCCAGAGCCCCTCGGTGCGGGGCCGAGTGGTGAAAGTCTTGCGACTCGGCGAGTCAGCGTCGCCGAATTCGCGGACGAAATAGACGACTTTGATGTCTTTCAGGTCGATTGTGACCACATTACCGGCGGTGTTGAGCAGTTCTAACTTGCCTTCGCGCACAAAATTGGCCGGGGCGACGAAGCCGTTGATGGAATCGCGATCCATTTTCCGGATTACGACTTTCTTGTGAGTGGAAGGCATGGAATTGGCCAAAGTGGCTCCGGCGGAGATTTTCCGCTGGTGAGCTTAACCAGATTCTCGCACTTTTGGCTCGAACATAGTGAGTCATCTCATTCGTAGTAGCCAAATTGTTAACATTGTGTTATTTTCTACAGTTTGCTGCCATCCATCTCAACTCGCATAAGTCTAGTCTACAGAGCAGTTTACGTAGAGCGTGCTGGAGGCTGCGGGGTAATCCGGAATGTGCCCTGTGGAAATCTTGCTCCGGCCGACCCTGGGGAATTGCAGCCTGGTAAGTCTAAGTTCTGAATAAGGCATGGCCGATTACATCTACACCATGGAGATCCGGCTAACCCCCGACCAGCAGCGGGGGGTCACGCTGGTACAAGACATTGCCCGCGCCGCGGGCATGAACATTTACCTGACCGGTGGCGCCGTCCGCGACATCATCAGCGGGTTCCCCATTCGCGATCTGGACTTCACAGTCCAGGGCAATCCCCTTAAGCTGCAGAAGCAACTGGAACACGCCGGAGCTCTGGTATCAACGGCCGATGATGACCTGAAAACTTTGTACCTGGTTCTGCCCGGCAATGTGCGCGCCGAAGTGAGCACCGCCCGCACTGAGCGCTACGAGAAGACGGGCAAGCCTCCAATCGTTGCTCCTGGCACCATCATCGAAGACCTGCGGCGGCGCGACTTCACCATCAACGCTATGGCCTTGTCGCTGAATCCGGGATCGCGCGGTCTGTTGATGGACCCGTTCAATGGCGCGGCGGATATCGAAGCCAAGCTGATCCGCATTCTGCACAACTATTCGTTCATGGAAGATCCATCGCGGCTGATTCGCGCGGCCCGCTTTTCGGCGCGCTTCCATTGGCCCATCGAAGAGCGCACCCAGGCCCGGATACAATCGGCGAAGGAAAACAACTATATCGAGTACATCACCGACCGGGCAATCGGGCAGGAGATCGAGCAGCTCGCCTATGAAGACGACCCGCTGCATATCGTCCGCGTGCTGGAGAAGGAAGAGCTGCTCAAGGTGCTCAACCCTCATTGGTCCACGGCAAAGGTGGACACGGCGGGGCTGGGGCAGTTGATGAAAACCCGGCAGCAGATGAATCAGCTGGGCTACACGACCGATCCCTCGCCAGCTGTGCTGTATTTCCTGACTGCGCGTCTCGGCGACAAAGACATTGCGGATATGCGCAAGCTGATTCCGCGTAAGGATCTAGTCGCGGCCTGGAAAGATTTGGAGGATAACGCGAAGGATCTGGCCAAGCGCCTGACTGGCAAAGAAGCGGCTACGCCTTCACGGACGTGGAAGTTGCTATCGGAAGCGCGGCCGGAGATGGTTCTTTTCCTCGAAGTCACGGCCAAGCAGCAAGCGGTAGCACAGAAGATCAAGAACTTCTTCGGCAAGTGGCGGCAAGTGCAACAGAAGCTTCCGTTGCTGGAGATGACGGAGTTGCGCATCACTCCGCAGATGCCGGAGTATCCCAAGATCGCTCACGATGTATTCATGCTGTTGCTGGATGGAAAACTGCGCTCGCGGACCGAGATACTAAAGCTCCTGAAACCGTTGGCGCCACCGCCTCCGCCGCCTCCACCACCTCCGCCAAAGCGCGGACGCGCTGCAAAGGCGGCTGCCGGAGCACCTCAAGCCGCTGCTGTAGTCGCTCCCGTCTCGGGTAAGAAAAAGGGAAAGGGCGCACCGGCGGTCGTGCCGGTGCCACCACCTGCGGCGAAGGCCGAAGTTGCCAAGGCCCCCAATCCGCCGAAGGCGGAGAAGCACGAATCTCCAAAGAAGACCGCCAAATCCTCGAAGAAAACGGCAAGCCCTAAGAAGAAAGCGAAAGTCAAGAAAAAGGGACGATAACCAAGGTCCACGTGTCGCGGCGTTTTCGATGCGTGCACTGCAACTGGGTCCTGCGTGGGGCACGCAAATGAAAAAGCTCGGGAAAATTCTGCTGTACCTTGCGATCTCGGGTACGCTCCTTCTGATTGCAGTTATCAGTCTCACCATCGGATGGCGGCCGTTTATCGGCCCAAAGGCACGTCCTCTAACCTCGCGAAAATTCGAAGCGACGCCGCAGCGACGTGGAGCGCGGACGCTATCTGTTCGAGCTGGCCGGCTGTCAAGGATGCCATTCGCAGCATGACTGGAATACGCACGGCGCACCAGTGATTCCCGGCAAGGATGGCGCCGGGCAGTGGTTCGATATGCCTGATCTGCCGGGACGCGTGGTCGCCCCGAACTTGACGCCGGACCGAGAAACGGGCGCGGGCACTTGGACTGACGATCAATTGGCTCGAGCAATTCGCGAAGGAATCGGGCACGATGGACGCGCCCTCTTTCCGATGATGCCTTATCAAGGCCTTCGAACCATGTCGGACGAGGACCTCGCTTCGGTTGTGATTTATCTGCGGTCCTTGCCTCCGGTGCATAGTCAGTTGGCGAAGACCGAAATCATCTTCCCGGTGAAGTACCTGATTCGCAGCGTGCCGGAACCGCTTGAAGCGCCAGTGTCCAGTCCGGATCCGTCCGACCGCCTGAAATATGGCGAATACTTGGTGACCTTAGGAGGTTGCGGAGACTGCCATACGCCGCAAAAACGCGGCCAACCGGTCGCTGGCTTCGCGTACGCAGGAGGATGGTTGATGCGAGGTCCTTGGGGAGAAGTCAGCACCGCCAATATCACGCCCGATCCGTCGGGCATCAGCTATTACGACGAGGCGCTCTTCATCGAAGTAATGCGCACCGGATACGTGAAAGCAAGAAAGCTGAACTCGATCATGCCCTTCGGAGCGTTCAAGAATCTCACCGACGATGACCTGAAGGCGATGTTTGCGTACCTGCGGACGGTGAAGCCCGTGCAACATCGAGTGGACAACACTCAGCCACCGACCTATTGCAAGCTCTGCCGGCAGAAGCACGGCGGCGGTGATCAGAACTAGCGGTCCGCTGATTGACGCGGAGTGCGAACCGGAAGCTTCTGCCAATCACTTCCATCGCTCAGGGCCAAGGTCGAGTCTCTTGACGCAACCTGGAGATATCCTTGGTTGGAGCACTACCGAAGAAGCGGCTGTATTCCCGGCTGAACTGCGAAGCGCTGAGATAGCCCACGCGCTGGCTGGCAGTACCCGCGTCCGTCATTGTCGACAACATGAGGCGCCTTGCCTCCTGAAGCCGCAGCACCTTTTGATAGTGCAGCGGGCTCATCGAAGTGACGGACTTAAAGTGCTCGTGGAATGAGGAAACACTCATGTGCACCAGCCCGGCTAAGTCTTCGACCTTCATGGGCTGAGAGAAGTTCTCGCGTAGCCAGGAAATTGCCTTCGCAACCCGGTGCACACTGGATTCTGCAAAGCCCATTTGGGCAATGCGCGCGCCAATCGGGCTGCGCAGTAGCCGGATCAGAATCTCATCGATCACAAGCGGGGCAAGCAGTTCGGCATCCCCAGCTTGTGCGAGGCACTCCATTAATCTCGTCGCGGCATTAACAATGCTCGCGTCCGCCGGAGTGATGTAAACGGCGTTCCTCTTTTGAGCCGGAGGCAGACCGTTGGGAAAGACCTTCAAGACCAACCCGGCAATCTTGTGCGGATCGAGATCCAGCTTGAGAGACAGATAGGGCGCGGAATGGCTCGCTTGCGTGACTTGGGCAGCAACCGGCAAGGCGACGGAGAACACGATCATGCGGGATGCATCGTATTCGTAGACTTCCTGCCCCACGATTACGGCCTTCGCTCCCTGTGCGGCGATGCACAACGAAGGCAAACGGAGCGCATGGACGCACTCCTTGTTGGTTCGTGAAAAGCGATTCGCGTGCACGCCAGGAATGCGCAGCTCGAAACCACCGTCGTGCGGGGC
Source organism: uncultured Acidobacteriota bacterium (assembly GCA_963722725.1). GTDB lineage: Bacteria > Acidobacteriota > Terriglobia > Terriglobales > Acidobacteriaceae > JABDBE01. The sequence goes on along the minus strand of CAVROB010000013.1, from coordinate 1,277,416 downwards.
ATAGGCGGCGATCAAGCGCGCGAGCTTGGCTAGGGCTGTTTCACTCGCAACCGTTTCATCCGCGGGTCGCCGCAAAGGCAGTACTTTGCCGGTGGTCTTCATAGTTTCGAGAATACCTCTCTTGCGATCATAAGGGCGCGGTCATTTCACTTGAGCCGTCACTGCGACGTCGAACTTTGAATAGTACTTTTTCACGTCGCCGGCGCCGTACTTGGCGCGGAATTTCTCGACCACGGACGACACCTGTTTGGCGTCAGTGACGGGGATGGCCTTCAACTCAGACTCTGCACTTCCCGCCTTGATGCGAATCGATGGATTCTTGAGCACGTTCTTGTACCACTGTGTGTCCGATCCCTGCACTGGCACAAGGTAAAGCTTGTCGCCCTCGAATACGAACCAGACTGGGATGGAGATGGTGCGTCCCGACTTTCTGCCGGTCACGCTGATGTGAATTTCGCGCGATCGGGAAAGGTGGTCTTTTAGGGAGTCGTTCCTCTTCGCCATGGGTTACTCCTCGCTCTCACGTTTTGCGAAAACACTTCTTTTGCGACCATGATAGCGCTCATTGCACTTGGCCAGCTTGAGTAAAAAGCCAGATGCGTGATGACCTCGACCAATTTTCCCTTAATGCTCCCAGGCAACTCTCCAGTGTTCATCCGGGCGAGTCGACTTCACGATCAGCTGTTTGCCCGAGAGTTCGAACGCGCGCGGCAGGTCTTTGCCGATCAGGCTCCGTACCAGTGCGCCCTCGACGTGATAGGTAAATGTTTGAGCGTCGTTGATCTCGTAAGTGCCAAACGAGGCTTCGTAGCCGCCCTGCGAATACTGCTCAGGCCCAACAGCAGCTTGTGCCGGCGGATTGCGATCCATGACCTGGACCGACATGTGGCCGTCGCGGGTGAAGACAAGCAGCCCGTTAGAGTCGGACTTGTGAGTCTTCCCGTCTGCGCCTTCCTGTTCGAGCGATGCGAGCTGCCACGCTCCGACAAACCGGTCGCGAATGCCGTCATTTCCACCACGATCTGTTCCAGCGCGATCCTGGCCTCCGGACAGCGCCAGTGTAGTCATCCCGATAAACAAAAACACTATGCCGAGCGAAAGCAGTTTCTTCATGTGCGGCTCCCTCGTCACTCGGTCGAGGCCAGCGGCGATCTCGCACTGGCAGCGGAATAAGCTTTGTCTTTGTACATTGACTTACCTTTTAGCGGCCCACCAATTTCTGCAGCTCTTCCGGGTAGCGAGCGCCTTGTACCGCGATCTTTGCGGCCGCGGTCCCCAGTTCGCGGAGTTCGTCAGGCGAAAGTGTGACGTTAACGGCTCCGATATTTTCTTCCAGCCGATGCAGCTTGGTGGTGCCTGGGATTGGAACAATCCATGGTTTCTGCGCCAGCAGCCAAGCCAGCGCGACCTGCGCCGGTGTCACTTTCTTCTGCTGTGCGAATCTGCCAATCAGGTCGGCCAACGACTGATTCGCTTTCCGGTTCTCTGGCGTAAAGCGAGGGACGATGTTGCGGAAATCGTTTTTGTCGAACTTCGTATCCTCGGTGATTTTTCCAGTCAGGAAGCCTTTGCCAAGAGGACTGAATGGAACGAACCCGATCCCGAGTTCTTCCAGTGTCGGAATCACTTCCGCTTCAGGCTCTCTCCAGAAAAGCGAATATTCGCTTTGGAGTGCGGTGACAGGTTGAACTTTGTGGGCACGCCGGATAGTCTGCACACCTGCTTCCGAAAGGCCGAAGTGCTTCACCTTACCTTGCTGAATCAGTTCCTTTACTGCTCCGGCGACGTCCTCGATGGGAACGTTCGGGTCAACACGGTGCTGATAGAACAGGTCGATGACATCGGTCTTGAGCCGCTTCAGTGAGGCCTCGGCAACCTCCTTGATGTGCTCCGGACGGCTGTCCAGCCCGGCCTGTTTCTTGGTGTCCGGATCAAACTTGAACCCGAACTTGGTGGCGATCACAACTTTTCCGCGGAACGGAGCCAGGGCTTCGCCCACGAGTTCTTCGTTGGTGAACGGGCCGTAGACTTCGGCGGTGTCGAAGAAGGTGACGCCACGTTCCACCGCAGCCCGGATGACCGAAATCATCTCCTGTTTGTCTCCGGCGGGGCCATAGCCAAAGCTCATCCCCATGCAACCTAAGCCGAGAGCCGAAACCTCCAAATTGCTTTTTCCAAGTTTGCGTTTTTGCATTGTCTCTCCATGCACTGCAAAATTCCGCCTATGTCAACAGCAGCGCAAATATAAGCATAGTTTCCTGAAGCTCCAGCGGCTTGCCTATTCCGATGAAGTTCTTGCCAGATTCTACGGGGTTTACGAAGATATCATCCCGTTCCGCAGGTTTTTGCTTACACTCGCTTGCGCTCAGCGCTATAATGTTTGAATGCGTCGCTGGCTGGCAGTTGCGGCTCTGGGCACGGCTTTCCTCGCGCTGCCGGCGTGGGGGCAACGTGGCGGCGGACGAGCCTCGGGAGGCTTCGCGGGGCATGCCGGATTTTCTGGCGGCGGCCATGCGATGGCCGCACGCGGCTTCCCCGGGGTTCAACGGGGCAATGTCAACCTGGTGATCGGTAGTTTTGGTTATCGCCGCCCGGGCTTCGGATACCGTCGTGGTCGCTACGGGCGAGGGTGGCCGTACGGTTGGTACGGGTATCCATATTACGGCTGGGGTTATGGGGACGATTCCTATTCCTCGGATTCGTACTCAGAGCTATCCGGTCTACGATTATTCGAACGCTTACGCTGAGAACGACCGGCAGCAGGCCGCGATTGATCGGCTGGAAGCTGAGGTCGATCGCTTGCGTGAGGAGCGAGAGGCGCGGGAAGCAAGGTCATCCAATGCGGCGCAAACTTCAAAGTCCGCAGTCCCTCCGACCGAGCTGGTTTTCCGCGACAAGCACACCGAGGAAGTCCAGAACTACGCCATCGTGGGCCAGACGTTTTGGATATTGAATGCAGAGAAGGCGCGGAAGTTTCCGATCGCCCAGCTTGATATCCCGGCCACGCAAAAGGCGAATGAAGATCGTGGCGTGGACTTTCAGTTACCAGAATGATCGGTCGAGACGTAGCTGGCTACGTCTCGACTGTGGATAACTTGGTCCGCATTTACGCGAGTTTCCCCGCTAGAATGACCTCCACGTACAATCAATAAGAGCCCCATGTCCCAATTCGTTCATCTTCATCTCCATACTGACTATTCGATGCTCGACGGCGCCTGCGACGTGGACAAACTCTGCGAGCGCGCGAAAGAGCTGGGCATGCCCGCGGTTGCCATGACGGATCACGGCAATATTTTCGGGGCTGTGCATTTTGTGAATGCGGCCAAGCAGGCGGGCATCAAGCCGATCATCGGTTGCGAGCTCTATATCTGCAAGAAAGACGACCACAACATCGAGCGCACGCCGCCCGACGGCGACACGTATAACCATCTGCTGGTGCTGGCGGAAAACGAAGAAGGCTATCGCAATCTGGTGAAGATTACGTCGGAGGCTTCGCTGCATGGCTTTTATTACAAGCCGCGGGTGAGCAAGAAGTTTCTGGCGGAGCACTCCAAGGGGTTGATCGGACTGTCGGGCTGCCTTAAGGGCGAAGTCGCCGAACGGTTGATGGAGGAGAAATACGAAGCGGCACGGGATGCGGCCGTGTTCTACCGCGATATTTTCGGCAAGGACAATTTCTTTCTGGAGATTCAGGATCAGGGGTTGGAGATGGAACACCGCATCCATTCGAACTTGTTTCGATTGGAGAAGGAACTCGGTCTGCCGATGGTGGCGACCAACGACAGCCATTACCTCTGCGAAGACGATGCCCATGCGCAAGACGTGATGCTCTGCATTCAGACCGGCAAGTCCATTCAAGACACCAACCGGATGAAGTTCCAGGGCACGGACTTTTACGTCAAGAGCCACGACGAAATGTTTCGTGTCTTCAAGGACGCGCCCGACGTGCTTTCACGCACTTTGGCCATCGCCGAGCGCTGCAGCACGCGACTGGAAAAGGTCAGCAATCCCTTTCCTCATTTCGATGTACCCGCGGGATATACGTTGGACAGTTATTTCGAACACGTGACGCGGGAAGGTTTCGCGCGGCGGCTGGAGGTGCTTCGTAGCCTGCAAGCGCAGGGACGAGTCAAACACAGCATAGCGGAATACGAGCAGCGCCTGGCGCGGGAACTCGCCATCATTCAGCAGATGCAGTTCTCGGGATATTTCCTGATTGTCTGGGATTTCATCCGCTACGCGAAGGAAAACAATATTCCGGTGGGTCCAGGTCGTGGCTCGGCGGCGGGGTCGCTGGTGTCATATTCCATGAACATCACCGATCTTGATCCGCTGCAGCACGAATTGTTCTTCGAGCGCTTTCTCAATCCTGAGCGCATTTCGATGCCTGACATCGACATCGATTTCTGCATGAACCGCCGCGACGAAGTGATTGATTACGTCACGCGAAAATATGGCCGGGAAAACGTGGCGCAAATCATCACTTTCGGAACCATGGCGGCAAAGGCTGCGATTAAAGATGTCGGCCGCGCCATGGATATTCCGTATGCGGACGTCGATCGAATCGCCAAGATGGTTCCAACCACGCTCAATATCAAGCTGGAACAGGCGATTAAAGACTCTCCAGCGCTGCAACAGGCTTACGAGAGTGAACCGCAAGTACGCCAGTTGCTGGATACGGCGCGCAAACTGGAGGGCCTGGTGCGCAACGCCGGCGTTCATGCGGCTGGAGTAGTGATTTCTCCGCGGCCGCTCACCGACCTGGTGCCGCTGTTTAAAACGAAGAACGACGAAATCGTTACCGCCTTCGACATGGTCGCCATCGAGAAAATGGGCCTGTTGAAGATGGATTTCCTCGGGCTGACCACGCTCACCATTCTCGATGACACCCTGAAGTTGATCGAGCAGACGCGCAACCAGAAGATTACCCTGCGTGAAATTCCGCTCGAGGATAATAAAACTTATGAAAGTGTTTTTCACAAAGGGCTGACGTCCGGCATTTTCCAGTTTGAATCGCATGGTATGCGCGACGTGTTGCGCCGCTACCAGCCGAACTCGATCGACGACCTCACCGCGCTTAACGCACTTTACCGTCCGGGCCCGATCCAGGGCGGCATGATCGACCATTTCATTGATCGCAAACATGGGCGCAAAAGCATCGAGTACGAACTGCCCGAACTAAAAGAAATGCTCGAAGAGACCTGGGGCGTAATCGTCTATCAGGAGCAGGTGATGCAGATCGCCAACCGACTGGCAGGCTACTCACTGGGTGAGGCCGATTTGCTGCGGCGCGCCATGGGTAAAAAGAAGCCCGAGGAAATGGCGAAGCAGCGCGAGCGCTTTGTCGAGGGGGCGGTACAGCGAGGTTACCCGCCCAAAAAGATCGAGAAGATTTTTGACCTCTTGGCCAAGTTCGCGGAATACGGATTTCCCAAGGCGCACGCAGCGGCGTATGCGCTGTTGGCTTATCACACTGCTTATCTGAAAACTCATTATTCGGTCGAGTTCATGGCGGCGCTGCTGACTTCGGTAACCGGAAATACTGATGACGTGGTGAAGTACATCAACGAATGTCGTGAAATGGGAATTGCCGTCGAACCGCCAGACATCAACGTCAGCGATGCGAACTTTACGCCGCATGGCAGTGCGATTCGCTTTGGCCTGGCGGCGGTAAAGAATGTCGGCCACAACGCCATCCAATCGATCGTGGCAGGGCGCAAGGAATTAGGACGTTATCGTTCGATTTATGAATTTTGTGAAAAGGTAGATTTGCGTCTGCTGAACAAGCGCGTTCTGGAGTCTCTGATCAAAAGCGGCGCCATGGATTCGCTCGGGCGGCGCGGCCAATTGATGGCTGTTCTCGACAAGGCAATGGATCGGGCTCTGAAGACGCAGCGCGACGCGGAATCTGGCCAGCATGGCTTGTTCGGCGTGTTCGCGCAGGATGAAGCTCCGGTCAACAATGACAAATTGCCGGATACGCCGGACTGGGATGAACACACGCGGCTGGCCGCGGAAAAAGAGATTCTTGGGTTCTTCATTACCGGCCATCCGCTGGAAAAGTACAAAGACAAGTTGGAAGATCTCCGCGCTTTAAGTACCGCCGACATCGCGGGCATCAAGGCGTCCACCGGGAAGGACGAAAACATATGCACCGCCGGCATCATTACGAACCTGCGCGTTCTGAAGTCGAAAAAAGGAGACTTCTACGCCCAAGGTGCGCTTGAAGATATGTTGGGTTCGGTGGAAATGATCGTGTTTCCGGAAGCCTACCGGAAGCTGCAGGAGAAGGTGAAACTCGAAGTTCCGGTGCTGGTGCGCGGCGGCTTGCGGATTGAAGAAGGCGTAAATCCGAAACTCACAGCGAATGACATCATCCCGCTCGAGGATGCCAAGGTGCCATTGCCGCGTTCGCTGCGCATTCGCATACCACTGGAGACGGCCAATGAGTCCGTGGTCGACGACCTGCACGCTCTTTGCGCCCAACGCAAAGGTGAGGCGAAAGTGTTGTTTGACGTGGAACGCCAGGGCGATTTCATGGTGGTGATGGAGGCGGAGGGCTATAATGTCCATCCAGACCGCAATTTTGTCGCCCGGGTGGAAGAATTGTGTGGCCGCGGCGCGGTGAGGGTCATTGATTAAAACGTTTTCGTAGAGAGATAGCTAGCTATGTTTCTACAAACGGACTGAGACGTGCGGCGGATGAGATCCATTCCCAGGAGTGCTGATTTGCAATCGGCGACGGCTCCGGCTACAAATGCGCTGCTGGCGGTGGCGGGCACGGAGTTTCTTCTTTCGATGGTGGAAGCCCGCTGGGCCTCCCGGAACGGTGATGGCAGGAAGATGGAATCCCAACTGAGGGCGCAGCAAGAGCTGGGGAAAATCGAGACGCAACTGGAGCGGTTGCAATCGCTGCCGGGGCAGGACGACGACATCCGCGCCCAGATCCGGCAACTCCACGACCGCATTCGGGATTTGCAAGCTCAGGTCTCGGCACACTTCACTGCCTGGCAAAAAGCGGAATTGGCGAGGAATCCGCTGCGCCCCCTCATGCTCGAATACGTGGATCGGATCTTCACCAATTGGAGCGAGATTCACGGCGATCGCGGTTTCGCCGACGATCACGCATTGGTGTGTGGTATGGCTCGGTTTCACGGACACGAGGTGGTTGTGATGGGCCACCAAAAAGGCCGGGACACCAAGCAGAATGTCTATCGCAACTGGGGTATGACGAATCCTGAAGGCTACCGCAAGGCCCTGCGCGTGATGAAGATTGCTGAGAAGTTCAGGCGCCCGGTCTTCACCTTTGTGGATACAGTGGGTGCCTATCCCGGGCTGAGCGCCGAAGAACACGGCCAGGCCGAGGCCATCGCGCGCAATTTGCGGGAAATGGCACGGCTGCAGGTTCCGATTATTACGACCATCACTGGTGAGGGGGGCAGCGGCGGCGCCCTGGCGATCGCGGTCGCGGATCGGGTGCTGATGATGGAGAATGCGATCTATTCCGTAATCTCTCCCGAGTCCTGTGCCGCTATTATGTGGCGCGATGCTTCGAAGAAAGAGCTGGCCGCGCAAGCGCTCCGCATTACGGCGTCGGACTTGGCCGAATTCGGCTGCATTGACGGCATCGTGCCCGAACCCAAGGAAGGCGCGCACACCGATCACGAAGCCGCCGCGGCTTTGTTGGATGCGACACTGCAGAAACATTTCAGCGAACTGACCAAAATGTCCTCCCAGGAATTGGTCGCCTCACGATATAATAAATTCCGCAAGATGGCGCAGTTCCTGCGCGTGGAGTGAACGTATCTGATGTTCCCCAGGCAGATACTTTCGTTCCCGAAATTTCGTTCTTCACGCCTGTTCCCAACCACCCGCGTGCCGTATAATTGACGGTTCGCCTCATTACTCCACGAAACCGCCGAGCGGGCGAAAACTCGCTCCAGTCAAGGAAGGATGAAGGAATGGCCACCACCGATGTAGCGCTCCGCGAAGCCTTTGGGCAAAGGGAGCCGAAGCGTGTCGTCAACAACATGAGCATTCAGGTTGCGACCGTGAATGGGTCAGGTTCGCAAAGCTCGAATACGGTGCTTCTGCGCAGCATTTTTCAGATGGGTGTCCCGGTTTCCGGCAAGAACCTGTTTCCCTCAAACATTGCCGGACTGCCGACGTGGTACACCATTCGCGCCAACAAAGACGGTTACATAGCGCGCAAGAAAGAGATCGACTTTGTCATTGCTATGAACGCCGAAACCGCGCAGGAAGATGTGATGTCATTGGCGCCAGGCGCGGCTGTGCTTTACGACGAACCTTTGAACTTGAATAAGCTCCGAACTGATTTGATTTTTTATCCCGTTCCTTACGACAAACTGGTTGCGCCTGTCTGTCCCGAGGCCAAGCTCCGCAAACTGGTCAAGAACATGATTTACGTTGGAGTTGCGGCGCAATTGCTCGGAATCGACATGGCCGAAGTTGAAAAAGCTTTGCGTAAGCAATTCGCCACCAAGGTGAAGGCGGCCAATTTAAATCTGGCTGCGGTCCGGGCGGGGTTTGAATATGCTACCGCCAATCTGACTAAGCAAGATCCCTACTTCATTCAGCGCATGGATAAGAATCAGGGAATGATCATTATCGATGGCAACTCCGCGGCCGCGCTGGGCTGTATGTTTGCCGGAGTCACAGTCGTCACTTGGTATCCCATCACGCCGTCTTCGTCGTTGGTCGAAACTCTGATCGACTACATGAAAGAGTACCGGATCGGCCCCGACGGCAAGGCGACCTTTGCCATTGTGCAAGCGGAGGACGAACTCGCCGCGATTGGCATGGTCCTGGGCGCGGGCTGGGCGGGCGCGCGTTCGATGACCGCAACTGCTGGACCTGGCATTTCGCTGATGGCCGAGTTCGCCGGCCTTTCCTACTACGCGGAAGTTCCCGGAGTTGTGTGGGACATTCAGCGCGTCGGTCCGTCCACGGGTTTGCCCACGCGCACTTCGCAGGGCGACATTCTCTCGACGGCTTTCCTTTCGCACGGAGATACCAAAAATATCCTGCTGCTTCCGTGTTCCGTGGCCGAGTGTTTCAGCATGGCGCAAGACGCGTTCAATCTTGCCGAGCAGTTCCAGACTTTGGTTTTTGTGATGTCCGATCTGGATCTTGGGATGAATAACTGGATGTCCGACCCGTTCGAGTATCCCAAAGCGCCAATCGACCGCGGCAAAGTGCTCACGAAAGAAGATCTTGACCGGATGGGCGGCTTCGCTCGCTACAAAGATGTCGACAACGACGGCATTGGCTACCGCACTCTGCCTGGCACGGAGCATCCGGCGGCCGCCTACTTTACTCGCGGCACCGGCCACAACGAGAAGTCGGGCTACAGCGAGCGCCCCGATGATTTTGAAAAAAACATGGAGCGCATCAATAAGAAGTTCGAGACCGCGCGAGCCTTTGTGCCGCGCCCCGAATTGATGAGCGGCAACGCCAAAGCCAAAATCGGCATTATTGCCTACGGCACTTCACACTGGGGCATTATCGAAGCGCGCGATCAGCTGCGTGATGAATACAATATCGAAACCGATTATCTCCGCCTGAAGGCCTATCCGTTCTCGCGTGAAGTCCATGAATTCATCGAGCAGCACGAACGGGTGTACGTGGTCGAACAAAATCGCGATGCCCAGATGCTCAGCATGATCAAGCTGGACATAAAGCCAGAATTGGTTACGCGGCTCCGCAGCATTGCGCACATTCACGGGCTGCCGCTGGACGCGCGCTCGGTAACCGACGAACTCATCAGCATGGAGGGCAAGTAACATGGCGACCACGACGACCCCCACACCTGCACCTAAACTCAATCGCATCGGACTGACCGTTCTCGATTATCGCGGAGGCAAGACTACGCTTTGCGCGGGCTGCGGCCACAACGCGATTTCCGAACGCATCATCGACGCCATGTATGAAATGGGCGTGCAACCCGAACGCGTGATCAAGCCCAGTGGCATCGGATGTTCTTCCAAGAGTCCGGCCTATTTCATGAGCCGCTCGCACAGCTTCAATGCTGTCCACGGCCGCATGCCTTCAGTCGCAACCGGCGCGATATTGGCCAACCGTAAACTGATTGCGCTTGGCGTCAGCGGCGACGGTGACACCGCCTCAATCGGCATCGGGCAGTTCGTGCATCTGATGCGGCGCAACCTGCCGATCATTTACATCATCGAGGACAACGGTGTGTATGGCCTGACCAAGGGGCAATTTTCGGCCACGGCCGATCTCGGTTCGAGACTGAAAACTGGCGTCGTCAATGATCTTCCGCCGATTGACACTTGCGCTATGGCCATCACCCTGGGCGCGACTCTAGTCGGCCGGTCGTTCTCCGGTGACAAGCGGCAACTGCACAGCCTGCTGAAAGCCGCGATCGCCCATAAGGGCACGGTCATGCTCGACGTAGTTTCCCCCTGCACTACCTTCAACGACCACGAGGGTTCGACGAAATCCTACAAGTACATGAAAGACCACGAAGAGCCATTGCAGGAGATCGGTTTTGTCCCAGCCTTCGAAGAAATTAATGTGGAGTACGATCCCGGCACCACCGTCGAAGTCACCATGCACGACGGATCGCGCCTCCGCCTGACCAAGCTCGAAGAAGAGTACGATGCCACGAATCGCATAAAAGCCATCACTCGTTTGCACGAAGCGCACGAAAAAGGCGAAGTGCTGACCGGACTTTTCTATGTGAATCCCGAAGCGCCCAGTTTCATTGATATGCTCAACGTGACCGACGAACCGTTAGCCACGCTGCCTGAATCCGCGACCCGCCCGGGAAGGGAAGCGCTCGAGCAAGCGATGGAAGAGTTGCGATAAGGGCAGCAACAAAGAAAGTACTCGTCACCCCTCGGAATGCGAGGGACGACGCGGAGAAATACCCAGATCCCTCACTTCGTGAGGGATGACATGCTGGCCTACTGATCGTTAAGGCAAGGTCACGCCTTGGGACTGATCTCGGTTCCGAAGGAGTATTCATTCAACGGACCGAAGCGTTTCTTTTCGGCATACAAGCGCCAGCGCCGCCAGACGATGCGCAGGCTCGCCATCACCGGGATCGATAGATAGACGCCGAGCACGCCGGCGATTTCGGCGCCAGCCAATACGCCGAAGATTGCGGCCAGGGGATGGAGTTCCATGCTTTGTCCCATGATGCGAGGCGACACTACATAATCCTGAACCAGACGCCATGCGATCAGGAAACAGAGCAGGGCTACCCAGTGCGGATAGCTCATGAGCAACGCGACCGCTAGAATGACTACGCCGGCAACCAGCGGTCCGACCACCGGAATGAACTCCATCATGCCGCCCGCGGTACCCAACACCAGCGAGTAGGGCACCCGCGTTGCTTCCATAAAAGATATGTAAACCACCAGGGACAGCGCCGCCAGTTCAAGTTGGGCGCGGATAAACTGAGCCAGCATCTGGTTCAGGTCCGCGAGCACATCTTGCAGGAATTCGCGCTGCGGCCTGCTTTGGACCAGAGACAAGCCGACCTCACTGAACCCCCGCCCATCCTTCAGGAAAAATATCGCTAGAATTGGCACTACGATGAGAAGCCACGCCTGCTTGGCTACTTCGGCGGCGCGCAGCCCGATCTGCTGTGCCACGTCGACTAAACGAGGATCGGAGATAACCCGCTGCAACAGCTGAGTGGTTTCTCCGCTCCATCCTCGTTCTCTGCCAATGGCATGGGCCAGATCGCCGGTGTTAACTCGTTCCGTCAGCGCCGGCCAAGTCTCGCCTAGACGACGCGCCTCGCGAACCGTCCGCGGTCCTACAAAGAAGAAAAGCGTACCCAGCAGGATGAGAAACAACAGATAGATTAAGGCAATTGCGCGTCCACGGTGGCGCGTCCACTTTTGTACGCGGGACACTGCCGGGTCGACAAGATAAGCAAAGAAAATTGCGAACAGGAACGCAATCAGGGTACGGCGCGCAATGTATAAAAAGCCCAGTCCCAACGCAAAGAACAGCGTTGTCACCAGTACGCGCACCGTGCGTGAATCAATCAAGGCCAATGTCGACCTAGTCTCGTACCACTTCCGTGTTCTCGCTCCCGATCAGAATTCGCTGCAGCTTAAACTGGTCGTCGAACCAAAGCGCCCAGTTGCCCGATTCGCCATTCAGGTCCAACCGGTTCAGTTCGTGCTCTACCCCTCGAATGGTTACCTTTTCTCTGCCGGCAAACTCAATCGTCACTGACACCGAAGAACGCGCATGCGCATTCAGCGCACCGAATGGCACGCGCTGTTTCAGGGGACACTGCAGCGCGCCATTCTGCTGCTTGCAACTGGTCGCCAGGTATTTCCAAGCCAGGACTTCCCGTTGTATGAAGAAGTAGTCATCGAGTAGACTGCTGGTCGCGGGCAGCATAAATGGCTGCTCCTGTTCCTTGGCTTGCGGACCGCTCTTGAACCGCTCGATCAGGAAATCCTGGCTGGTCACAACCACAGCCTGCGACTGTCCGGGACTCAGTTCCTTCCATTCATACTTTCGCAGTTCGCCGCCGGGACCCATTTCCCATTCGGAGGTCTGTTCAGCTTTGTCGGCTCCCGCCTCACTCTTGAACCGCGAAATTACCGAGCTGCCGCTGGCGCTTTGCTGGATGGAGAAGGTTTCGGTGCCCATGCGCTGTCCATGCATGAAGACGCCGAACGATCCGGAATCTACCATCTGAGTAGTTGCTGGCGCGGGCTTGTCATCTTTCTTGTCCGCCGCCGCGGTGTAGGCCGCCAGTAGACAAAGCGCGCAGAAAGATAAAATCTTTCCGAGCCCCAGGCTATTCTTCGAAGTTCGCCTTCTCACCCCAAACCAAGACTGCATGTCACCTCCGCCGCGATTGTCTCCACATCCTTGCCGCTGGTTTCAATGCGAATAGCCGCTTTCATGTAGGACCTTCGCCGCTTGTCATACAGCTCCTTAAATTGTTTAAGGTCTTGTCGCAGCGGGCGCAGGTTCGGCCCTTCCTCACATCGCCGCAGCAATTCCTCCACCGGTGCATCCAGGAAAACCGAATGTACCTTCGCCTTTGCAATCAGTGACGCATTAACCGGTTGAACGAAAGCTCCTCCGCCCAATGCCACCACGCGCGACGAGGAACTGATCTCTGCCAGCAATTCGCGCAACGCGGCCGTCTCGACTTTGCGGAATTCCGCTTCTCCGGACTCTCGAAAAATCTGCTCGATGGTCTTTCCCTCTCGAAGCTGAATCCGATCGTCCAAATCTTCAAACGGCAAACTTAACCGGCGGCTCAAAGCCCGGCCCACGGTGGTCTTGCCGGCACCCATGAAGCCCACGAGAAACACCGATCGTCCACGGACCCCATCTTGCGCAAGCCGACTGGCCGCGGGACGCGAACCGGGTCTGGTTCTTGTGGTTCCCGATTTCCTGAAACGGTTCTGCACCCGTCCAGTCCGATGATTCAGGTTTGATTGTTCAACGTTTCTTGAGGTGAATTTTACCACTGAAGGAGAGCAACTTAACCGAAGATGCCGCCTCGCCCATCGTACCTGCAAAGGCACTCCCGGCTCGGGGAACAAACGAGGTGTGTTCGGGCTGCAAGGGGAAATCCTTCTCGACCGTTCCCTGGACCGAGCGGGCTACCACTTCGATCGAGGCATAAGCAGGCGCAATCGCTTCAATGTCGCCGCTGTGGGTCGTAAAGGAGTAATCCCCGCCGTCGCCGAAATCCCCGTCATAGTGGATCTTACCGCTGCTGGAATTAACGTGGACCAATGAACCGTTTACCGCGTTCAGCGCTACATCTCCACCCACTGAAGTGATTTCCACCAGTCCATCGCTGACGTTCGTCAGGGTTACCGGGCCGTTCAAGGTTTTTACGTGAATATGTCCGGCACTTACGTCGCGCACGTCCACGCTGGCAGTGCTACTTTCCACCATCATGTCGCCGTGAAGTTTTTCAACGTGCAAAGGGCCGGTCGTCGAATGCAAAGTCACGCTCGCATCCGCAGGCACGAGAACTTCATAATCGACGCGTCCGGTTTCGGCGTCCGCTCCTTCGAGAAGATGGGAGAAAACTGCGACCCGGCGCCGACTCTTACTGTGGTCAATTTCGACTTTGGTCGAGTACAGAATCGCAGTAATTGCCACCACTTTGCCCGGACCGGGCTTGACTGAGATGGCTCCGTACTGGTTGACAATGGAAACGCTGGCGCGCCGGCCGACTTTGAAATGCATTTCCTGGTGGGTGGTCTCGGCCGCTGCCAACGCGGCCAGCACAAGGACTGTTACGACGGCATAGGATGTGGCGCGTTGCATAATCAACATCTCCCCAATGCCAACGGGCACCGCCCGCGGCCCCGACACTCGGCTATTCTACTATGGCAGAGAACGATCCAAGGCCATCTCATAGACCATGGCCTTCTGCTCGTATGCATTCCTCAGATATTGTTGTGCCACTTCGTCGTTCGGGTCGCTGTGCGCCGATTGCTCCGCGTCCCGAATATAAGCGTTCACCGAGCGCAGATCCGCCTCATAAGTAGCTCGCATGGAGGGCGTTCGCTCGGAAACGGTCTTGAGCAATTGCAGATCTTCACCGCCCATCACATCGGCAGGCTGCAGATTCGCCGTTACCACGCCATTGCGTGGCGACCGTTGTTGCACCGTCTGCGGCTGGCCGGTGCCCCTTTGATAGATCAACGCTCCAAAGACAATCAGAAGCGTTGCCGCCAACGGTACCAGCCACCGCAATCTCCAATTCAGCATGGGCGTTGGAGTTCGCGAGTGCTCGAGTTGCGGTTGACGGATCAGCCCTTCTTGCCGAAGCGCGACCTCGATCGAGTTCCAGACCCATGGGCTGGGATCCTCGGAACCCTGTAAAAACCGCGCCTCTTTTGAAATCGCGTTCAGATCGGCTACCAGATCCGAACATGCGCAGCAGGACTTCAAATGTTCTTCCTGCTCAATTCCGTGCCCGCTCCCAAGCTCTGGCAGGACCCGTTTAAACTCTTCACAGGTCATACTAACCTCTCCCCGATGCCTCTGTATCTCCTCACGGCTTTGTGGCTTTTTCAGCTCTGCTCGTCTTGAGGATCTCGCGTAATTTCATCCGCGCTTTGTGTAATTGTGACTTACTATTACCGATCGAACATCCCACCATCTCGGCAATCTCATTGTGCTCGTAACCCTCAACATCATGCAGCAGAAAAATCATTCTATAGCCCGGAGGCAGGGATGCGATCGACCGTTGCAGTTGCATCCGGTCAATCGATCCGGCCAATCGCGGATCGTCCGCGCCCGGTTCTTTCCTCGGCGTTTCTTCTTCCGTCTCGATGTTCTCCTCGAGCGGAACCACCGGAAGACCCTTCTTGCGCAACTGCATCAGGACGACGTTTACCGCCATCCGGTGCAACCACGTAGAAAAAGCCGACTCGCCGCGAAAGGTTCCAATCTTGCGGAACAACTGCAGGAACGCTTCCTGGGTCAGATCCTCGGCTGCTGCCGTATTGGCCGTCATGCGAAGGCATAAGGAGTACACTCGCCGCTTATGCAAGTTATACAGCGCCTCGAAGGCTTCTGCATCTCCCTGCTTCGCCCGCTCGATCGCCTCTGCTTCGGAAAGCCTGTCGCCCTGCTGTTTTTTCGCGTCCGTCAAGTCGTCTTTTCCGGCCGCACTCTGTCTGATGCGGCGTAAGTGTCTTTTCGTTGTACTGCTTGCAGGTACTAACTCGGGCCCTTCGAATCGCGCAACCAATTACAGTCCATGGGTTTGCGGGGACCAGTGAATCTCATTGTGACCTTGGTCACCTATTTAGGACAACCTACTTAAGATACCTATTTAACCCTTATGACCTCGTCTTGATGCCATCACCGGCCCAATTATTTGTCTTTATAGATTCAGCCTTTGCCGGAAGAGACCCAAAGAACCGCAGAAACCTTTCTGCCATACACCTTAGGATCGTATCAGGATATGCCTTCAGCCTTGAGATCCGTATCAGGATATGGCTTTAGCCATATCGCAAGGGCCCTGGACTAATAGCGGCTTCAGCCGCTGCCATCCGGATCAAACCTAACCCGCCGACCTGGTAGTGATGGTTTCTAACCCATGGCCATGGGGCCCCGTTTCCCGTTCATGCAGCAGGAACGCGAAGAACACCCCAAGGAAGCCCAGAATCGAGAAAATCCACATTCCCAAATGATATCCTCCTGGGTTTTGCGCGCTGGCATGGCCAAAATCGTTGGCCCAGCCGATCACCAGGTTGAAGCCGAACAGCCCTATATTCTGAATCATAGTCATTAAGCCATAGGCTGTGCCCAGCTTGGACTGGTCGACGATATAGGCGACCGACGGCCACATTACTGCCGGAATCAGCGAAAAGGCCACCCCCATCATTGCCATCGGCACGTATAGGTTGATCTGGGTATAGCCCATCATCAAGTAAACCGGGATCAGGAGCAGGGAACCAAGCATCATCAAGATCGCCCGCTTGCCCACCCGATCGACCATCAGGCCAAACAACGGCGTGGCTACCATGGCAAAAAGAGTTAGCGTGCTGGAGAGGAATCCTCCAAATTCCCGCGAGGTCCCATGCGCTTCCATAAAGAACTTTACCGCGAAGGTCTGAAAAGGGAAGATCGCCGAGTAGAAAGTGACGCAGAGCGCGACGATATACCAATAGCTCGTCCCGAACTTGAACAAATCGCTGAAAACCACCTTGTCGGTTGACACTTTCCCCAAGCTATAGACCTTCTCCGCATGTACTTCCATGATCCAGTAAATAATCGCGCCGATCACGCACAAGCTCGACACGCCCAGTGCGATCAGGAACGGCCAGCGCCAGTTTGCATAGGCCGCCCGAGCCCACGTGGGCGAATTCAGGGCTGCAAACGAGCCCAGCCGGCAGATGGTCAGGTTGATGCCAAAAGCAAAGCTCAGCTCTTTTCCCTTGAACCACCGAGCCAGTGCCGCCGTGACGGCCACGATCAACGACTCCGCACCCATGCCAAAAATCAGCCGCCCCGTCGCCATCAGCCAAAGATGTCCCGATGCTACCGTGATTGCGGGCCCGATAAAACAAAGAACCCCAAAGATCATGAGAGACTTTCGCAATCCGATCCGGTCAATCAGAACCCCGCCAATGACCACGGTGAATATATTGGGGAAGCTATAAATCGCCTGGAGAAGCCCAATGTTCGAATCCGAAAAACCCAGCTGTTGCTTGAGTACATCCGCCAGAGGACTCAACGCGTCATAAACGTAATAATTGCCGAACATCGCGATGCTCACAAAAATGAGCACCATCCACCGGTAGAGCCGGGAAGGCTCGGGACGCACCGACTCAGCCATCAACTCTCCTTTTACTGGAAGCTATAGCATAAACGGTCTTGGGAAGGGCACGACTTCAGTCGTGCCGCCAAAAACCGATAAATGTGTGGGCTTTAGCCCCTGAGGTGCTGGCAGCCTTGTCCCACGGCTCGTCTATGAGACGGTTTCCACGAACACGTACTATTGATCAACAAGAACCCAAGACGATAGCAGAAGCCAGCAAACTTCGTACAGCCATGTCCAGCCGCCTCCCGGCCACAGCGTCACAGAGAATCAAAAAAACAAGTTCTCTGTGGCTCTGTGTCTCTGTGGTAGAGAGCAAACCCCACTCCATGATAAAGTGTTGAATCTCGGAACTGGCGGGTCCCAAGACCTGCCAGCAGTCGCTCTGAAGGAGTCAATTATGGCGCAGGTTTACGACATCGTGAAGGACCGCCGAGTCTACTCCATTGACGCCGACAGCAGCGTCCTCGAAGCAGCCCGTTTTATGACGGAGCACCGCATTGGAGCTTTGCCGGTGTTGCGTAACGGAGAAATCGTTGGCATCTTCTCCGAGCGCGACGTCATGAACCGCGTAGTGGCTGCCGGACGCATGCCCGGAACCACTAAGATTGCCGAAGTCATGACCGCCAACCCGAGAGCAATCAGCGTGGATGAAACCATCGAGAACTGCCTCTTCCTGATGCGCGAGTTCGGCTTCCGCCATCTGCCCATCACGGACGGCAAGCAGTTGAAAGGCCTGGTCTCGCTGCGCGACATTCTCCTGCGCTACGTCTCCCAAAAAGAAGCCGAAGCCCGCCGCGCCGCCAGCTAAAATGGAAGACGGGGGTCCCCGCCCGTCGAATCGACCCACGGCCATCACGCCGACCGCCGACCTACCGCGCCGCCGCCAGCACATAATCCGTCAACAATTTCTCCGTCTGCTCGTGCATTCCTTTCGTGTTGTAGTTCGTGCTGGTGATGACGACCACCATATCCAGATGCGGAAGAACCACAACCTTGTTTCCGCCATTGCCTGACATGAAGTAGGCCGGATGCGCCAGTTCTCCCGACTTGAAGCTCTTCAGCCACCACAAATATCCGTACAAAGTCTGATCGTCAATGCGGACATGCGGCTCGGTCGAAACCTTCACCCAACTTTCGGACACAACCCGCTTGCCATTCCAGCTCCCGCCATTCAAATACAACTGCCCAAGTTTTAACAGGTCGCGGCTTCGCAATCCCAGCCCGCCGCCAGTCTGGGCCTCGCCCAACGGCGAAAACTTCCAATCCACCTTCTCGATCCCGACCGCGTCGAACAGACTCTTTCGTGCAAACTCTCGCACCGGCATGTTCACCGAACGCTCCACCACCTGCCCCAGCAGAAAAGCTCCCGCGGTGCAATAACTGAAACTGCGCCCATACGGAGAATCTTTCGGCTTCGTGACCCAGGGAGCAAATCCCTTGATCGGCAAGTCCAGAGCGAACTTGGCCCAATCTTCGATCAGGTACATCCGCTCCTCATTGCCTCGAGAAAAATCATTCCAGTCGTCGCACTCCAGCAGGGAACTCATAGTGAGAAGGTCTTCGACAGTAATCTTTTCCTTGCGTGGATCGGAATTCTGCAGCGGCTGTTTGTCGCGAAAGAATGGCAGGACGGGAGTATCCACACTCGCCAGCAAGCCTCGATCAATCGCGATTCCAATGAGCATGCTGGTAATGGATTTCGTCGCCGAGCGCGTTTCCATCAGCGTGTTCTCGTCGGTCCCGCCGAAGTAGCCTTCGTAAGCCAGCTTGCCGTGTCGCGCAATCACCACGCTGGTAATCTTCTTGAACTGATCCGCCCGAATCGCACTTTCCATATCTTGCAGCTTGCTTGCAGAAAGCCCAACCGTTTCGGCGTTGGTCGTTGGCCATCCATCTGACTTCGAGTCCGCGACCAGAGAAGTCCCGACGCCCTGGGCAACCACGGAGTCAGACAAAACGGAACAGACCCCCCCGAAGCAGATAACAAGAAGCGCATGCGGGCACTACCGAATTGCGCGCTCTAATCACGAATCACCCCCGCTACACAGACGTGTCAGCTCACAATTCGTTAACGCAGTCATCGAGAGTCTCCCTAAAGAGATCCCAGCCACTTCACGGGGAGATGCGCAGCCAGCGCATTCGCCAGACGTTCGTCAGCCGTAACCAATTGCGATTTGGAAGCCATCGCCAGAGCAACATAAAGCGCGTCGTACACGCTCCGATCGAATGCCGTTGCAATGGCAAAAGCCTCCACCAGCAGGGTGTGAGAAGAAACGGTGGGAAAGTTGCGGTCTCGCATGGCGTGAAGCGCGGTCTCAGCGGGACCTGCTTTGAGTCTTCCTTGCCGCACCACCTTCCACAAGATATTGCCCAGTTCAGCCCAGAACAAATCCGGCACAACGAACCGCAGTTCGCCAGCGACGTAGCCCTTCAGCAATTCCAGCGCTTCTCTTGTGAGCGTTTCGCCGCTCGCAGGAAGAATCCACTTAGCGGCGACGCTGGCGTCGACAACATAAGTCTTCACCGCTCCCGATCCCCGCGCTGCAGTTCTTCGCTCGAGGGAAAAGCAGCAGTCGGACGCGCTCGATGCGAGCGCAGACGCTGTGTCTGCTTCAGAAACCGCTGTCTAGCCTTTCGTTCGGAGGCCGTCACTACGTTCTCCGCTAACAAAGAGAGAACTTCAGCGGTGATCGACTTGCGGTGTTGACGAGCCCGATGCCGAAGAGCCTCATACAAGTCATCGGGCACGTTTTCGACATAAAGTGTAGGCATTACATACCCCTAGGAATAGTCTAGCATAGACCTAGATTGCCAGAAATGCCCTCGCTTGCTTCTTAAACAGTCGGGGCCGGGCCGCTCTCCCCTAATCTGCCGTAGCAATTGACACCACAGCTTCCCTGCACAACAATAAGAACGACACCCAATCACAACGAGCGGAGAAAACTTATGGCTGACGAAGGCGAACACCTGGTCGAAGTGCCCACGGGCGGGGGAAACGCAGTGAAGTGGGTAGTGTCGTTGCTTGCCGTGATGTATGTTGCGGGCTCGCTTTACTTCTTGTTCAACTTGCGCGAGCGCATCGACCAACAGGGCAAGGATCAAACCGCCAGCAACGCCCAGATCGCTGAGCTCGGCAAGCGCATGCAGTCGGCCGAGGCCGACTCCGAAACCCTGGCCAAACAACTGGGCATGACCAAGAAGGAACTCGCCGACCGCTCCGCTGCACTGCAGCGTGAACAGGTCGCGCAACGCGCATCGCAAGAGCGCCTCGCCGAAGAGCAGAAGCAGCAGCTCACCCAGGTGAACGGCGAAGTCGCCAACGTGAAAACCGACGTCGGCGGTGTCAAGACCGACGTTGCCTCGACCAAAGCCGAACTCGCTGCTGCGGAGGCCAAGCTGCAGAGCGCAGTCGGCGACTTGGGAGTGCAGAGCGGCTTGATCGCGAACACTCGCAGCGACCTCGAGGTACTCAAGCACAAAGGCGATCGCAACTACTACGAATTTACTTTGGTCAAAGGCGCGAAGCCGCAACCTGTTTCGACGGTTAGCCTGCAGCTGAAGAAAACGGACGCCAAGAAAGGCAAGTTCACCATCAACGTCACATCCGACGACAAGACCATCGAAAAGAAAGACCGCAACGTCAGCGAGCCCATCCAGTTCTATAGTGGCCGCGATCACCTGCTTTACGAAATGGTCGTATGGACCGTGGACAAGAAACAGGCCGTGGGATATTTGAGCACACCCAAGAACGCGCCCGTGCCGGTGACCACAACGCCGGCAGGCCAATAATCATTGATGCCTTACTTGGTCAGGACGAGTGGGACGGGTTGGTCGTAGGGTTGGATTGTGACCTTCAGCGATTTGCGGCTGGCGAAGGCGTCCGGGGTTACGGGAAAGGTTACGATGACGGTTCCCGCGATCCGGCCGCCGGGAGTGATTTTGGCTTCACGCTCCAGAGGGGCGAGGGCGTGTTGTTTCAGGGCAGGGAAGGCCTGGAAGTAACGATCGAAGTCGGCTGGAGAGGCAGCATCGTCAGTGAAGCTACCGCTTGTGGTATCGAGGTCAGCTTTGATGGTGTGGATCCAGTAAGACTTCACGCCGTTGTTCTGGAATGACACATTGATCGCGACCATCACCATATTCTGATCGGGAACTTCCACCGAGACTACGTCGTCAATCGATCCAGTGGTCGCGGAGTGGGGCCGCTGGACCAAAGCTAAGATGATGGCGACTACTGCCACCACTCCGACTCCGATAGCGACAATCTTTACCGGAGGCAGATTCTTTTTCGCGGTGCCAAACTCCTCGCCGATGTGAAATTGGGTTCGCGGTGACGGCGGTAAAGCCGATGCAGGTGGGCTTGGCGGCGCGGGCGGCGAAGGTGGTATCTCGTCAGGCATATTTCAACCCTGATTGTAATCGCTTTGCCAGTCAACGACCGCTGCATACACAAAATTGATCCTCTGCGAGGGCCAACGCCCCTAGCGGTTTATCGGAGTTACGCTTTCGGGGAAGAGGGCGCGGTGCGAATCAATCACTGTGGCGAGGCCAAGATGAAAACCGCAACGTCGGCAGCATGAGTCCCCACCCTTACAAAAAAACGTAAAGGTGGGCCAGCCACGCGAATGGGCAATCCGCCTCCGCCTACGTTACCGAAATCCCTCAGGGATACCGCGGCTGGAAGTGGCGGGTGGCCCATTCTAAATTTCGCGTTCTTTGTGAAATTTAGAGTGGGGATGTTGAGGGCTGATCCAAAACCAGTAACCGGCTGTCAGGGACGGTGAAGACGGAGTCGGAATAGACGACACGAAACCACGAAAGAGCGGCAGCAAAACTCTGTCCGGCTCTGAAACTGCCCCACTCAAGCCAAAAGACGGCTTGAGTGGGCCACCTGCCCCAACATTCCTCCACCGTCATTCGACAGCGCAACGACTGATCTTCAGTTGAGCACAGTAAAGCAATGCATAAGCAACAATCCGCTTTCAGTACTCGGAGGCTCAACGCTTTTGTCAGCTGGTGACGTTTTCTAAGAACTGTATTAGGAGAGGAGACCAGTGACTACACGACAGGTCATATTGTGCGCGGGTACCGTTGGGCTGATCATTTCAGGCCTCATTCTTACGACCCTAGCATTCGGAGTGTCTGGATCCCTGACAGTCCACAAAATCGACTTAATGTATGTGCTGTGGCCATCGTCGACGATCCTCACTGTCGGGTGGCGGACTACGGCTAGGGGCATCGCGACGACGGTATTGTCTGTGGTCATAAACTGCCTAACCTATTCAGGGATCGCTGCCCTCTTGCTCGTATGCATTCGCTCCGTTGTTCGTCTTATCAGGCATTGGTCAGCAAGATGAAAGCCGCAAACAACGGCACGCCTTCGTGGCGGGTGGCCCATTCTAAATTTCGCGTTCTTTGCGAAATTTAGAGTGGGGATGTTGAGGGCTGATCCAAAACCAGTAACCGGCTGTCAGGGACGGTGAAGACGGAGTCGGAATAGACGACACGAAACCACGGAAGAGCGGCAGCAAAACTCTGTCCGGCTCTGAAACTGCCCCACTCAAGCCAAAGGACGGCTTGAATGGGCCACCGGCCACTTGAAGAATCCCCGAACGGGGCCAGTGTTAAGCCAGTAAAGAAAGAAAATGCTGAGGATGACCCAAGACGCGCCGATGACCTCGGCTGGGGTAGACGAAGCGCTTTCTTTGTACACCAAGGAACTCAGTAGCGTTCCGACCGATGTTAGCAGTACGAGAATCCGAGCCCAATTCCGGCCCCTTGGCATAGTAGAAAATACAGGCAAAAGCAAAAACTCTGACTGTAAACATCAACAGGGCAACGAAGACCACAGTGGAAGTGTGTACATGGTGTGGCCGACGCGGCCAATACTGCAATATCCACGCGGCAGTGTTCAGAAAGACCATAATCCACGCGGTTAGTAGCAAACCCCTTGGCCGAGGCATGGCAGACATTCTAACCGCTTCTTACGCGAACGTCGCACCAAGAGTTTGGTCGCTACTTTCAACCACGCTGGATCATCAAACTTGGCATGAAAGTCCGGCTCCTCCGAATTAAGGACGGTCGGTTGGAACTCGGAATTTTCCATCGAAGAACACTAGACCACGGGTGTAACTGAAAGGGCGTACTACGTCCCGGGAGTTTTCCCCGCGGCAGAGGCGGCGATTGAAGCGGCAGTGAAGGCGGGACAGCAGAAAATTGATTCAGGTTTCGAGTACAAGTCCGTTGTCGAGTATCGACCGTGAGAACCGAGCGTGGCGAAAGCTCGCAGCTTGCTTGCCGTGAAAGGACTAGTCTGCTTCGGAGTTCCAAATTGTAAGGCCGGATATCGGGACGTAAGTCCATTGAGGATGCGTTGGGGAGAACTGAGTCGGAAGACCGCTAGGTGGATGGCTGGTCAAGTACAAATACTTCGAATGGTGGACATGTTTTTCGGCATCCTCGTA
The DNA here is from genome assembly GCA_963722725.1 of uncultured Acidobacteriota bacterium. GTDB lineage: Bacteria > Acidobacteriota > Terriglobia > Terriglobales > Acidobacteriaceae > JABDBE01. Next base: position 1,253,626 of record CAVROB010000013.1, on the reverse strand, counting down.
GGCCACACACGCAATAATCCAAAAGATGCTGAAATGCGTTTGCTTTCCATCCCAAGCGCCGAACAATGCCGGGGGCTGGCCCACCTTTGCGGGGGCTGGCCCACCTTTACGTTCTTTGTAAAGGTGGGGACGGCGAGGTCGGCCCTGACAGCTTTTCCTTGAAGAGGGCGCAGCGCGAATCAACAAGCAGCGAGGCTAAAGCTCCCGGACGCCAGCGGCATGAGTCCCCACCTTTGCCAAAAACCGCAAAGTGCCAGCCGCCGCAATCCCGTAGCGCGGGGCTTGGTGCTAGAGCCGGAGCAGTGGCCGTGGAGCAGCTATCGGAGCTATGCTTTGGGAGAGGCGGGCATGGTGCGAATCAATCAGTGGGGCGAGATAAAGATAAAAGCCCTGGCGTCGGCAGCATGAGTCCCCACCTTTACAAAGAACGTAAAGGTGGGCCAGCCCCCCACCCGAAAGATGACGTTGGACCCGGAGTTGGCCGCAGAAGCTAAGAGCCTTGCTGCACTGGCATTCCGCAATGGCCCTATTGAAAACGTTCACGCTGGAAAAGAGTGCCCCACCTGTGCAGGGAAATCGGAATACTCTCACATCACACAAGCTGAGATGAAGAACATCATGAAGCGGGCAGTGGATACGGTTTACAAGCTGCTCTGGCTGAAACAGACTGACCCAGAGAAATACGATGCGACGATTGACTTAGGGAGCCGCTACACACAATTTTGGGATGCGCCAAAAGCGGACGTTGAGTAGCTCCGTGGCATTACAGAGTAGCGTCTGGAGCCGTTTCCAGTACGGGGCAGTGGAAGCAGGATTTCGTGCTATACTCCTCCGCAGATTCGGGCCTAGAATTCCTCCTTCCTCCCCGGCCCACCGCTTGAATAGAGGTATCGAGCCATGCGATCCAAGAAGCTCTTCTGCGCAGCAAAGTCGATTTTCGTGATCTTCGTGACGCTCTTGATGGCGTCAATCGTTGTTCCTGCTCAGACGCAGGAAACGAAGTTCAAGGTGCTGCACACGTTTCATGGGAAGGACGGCGTCAATCCCATTGGCCAGCTAGTCCTCGACGCAGTGGGCAACATTTACGGCACCACTGGCGAGGGCGGCTCCGGCAAGTGCGAGAATTTCGGCTGCGGAACCGCGTTCAAGATGAGCAAGACTGGTAAGGTGCTCTGGCAATACAGCTTTAGCGGTGCGAACGGCAGGGCTCCCCTTGCCGGTTTGCTGCGCGACAAGTCGGGAAATCTCTATGGAACCGCGGGCTACGGAGGCAAGATTAACAACCATATTTGCCCGGACGGGGAAGCGTGCGGCGTCGTCTTCGAGCTGAACGCCACCGGAAAGGAAGAGCGGGTGCTGCACAAGTTCGCGGGTCCGCCGGATGGTTACTTCCCCCAGGCGCTTCTGGTCGGGGAGGCGGGCAGCCTGTACGGCACCACCTATCTGGGCGGCGATGACGAATGGGGGACCGTTTTTGAGGTGGACGGCATCGGCAAGGAGACCATTCTACACAGCTTCGCTGGTCCGCCGGATGGAGGTGGGGATGGCGCGTACGTGTACACAGGAGTAATTCGGGACGCGGCAGGCAATCTCTACGGGGTTACCGACGCTGGTGGTGCCTACTGCTGCGGCACTGTATACAAGATAGACAGTTACGGTAACGAGACGCTGCTCTACAGCTTCACGGGGTATTCGGATGGGGACGGACCAGACTCGGTACTGGTCGCGGACTCCGCCGGAAACCTGTACGGCACAACCGAGGCGGGCGGTAATGGGGAGTGCGGAGGTTCTGGCTGCGGCGTAGTGTTTGAACTTTCTCCGCATTCGGACGGAAGCTGGACGGAAAGCGTGCTTTATGTCTTTTGCTCCCTCTCCAACTGTGTTGACGGAAGCCTACCGTGGAAGGGACCTCTGGTGCGGGATGCGAATGGCAATCTTTATGGGACGACCATGTGGGGCGGCACGTCCAGATGCAATGGGTCGGGCTGCGGTGTCGTGTTCAAACTGGATATGACGGGAAAGGAGACGGTGCTGCATAGCTTCGGAGACGAGCCCGATGGAGCGTACCCATACTCCGGGCTGACTATGGATTCGTCCGGTAATCTATACGGAGCGGCCCTCCAAGGGGGTGACCTTACCTGCAAGATTGGCAACGGTCAGGGCTGCGGAACCCTTTTCAAGATCACCCGTAGCGGCGGGCCGTAGCCCTTCATCTTCACCAGCCAATAGCATTTTCCCGGTGTCTTGCACAAAGGGCATCCTGGCCTCCGATCTGCAAGCCTGATTAGTTCGCACCTCATAAGTTAATTGACAACGGGGTTGGCACGCGCCCATTGTCGAACACGAGGCGGGTGGCCCATTCAAGCCGCACTTTGGCTTGAGTGGGGCACTTCCCCGGCGTAAGCTCAACTCATGCCTTGGGGACTGAAACGATTTCACGCGTCCGGGCAGACGCACTTCGTGACCTTCTGCTGCTATCATCGCCGTCCCTTGTTCACGACACCCATCCCCAGGCAAGTTTTCGAGGCTGGGCTGGAGCGTGTGCGCCTCAGTTTCGAACTTTGTGTCTGCGGCTATGTAGTCATGCCCGAACATGTTCACCTGCTGCTGAGCGAGCCGCAACAGCACACTCTCGCCGACGCGATCAAGTCATTGAAACAGGGAGTATCGCGGCGATTGATCGGCGAAGGCGAGCATTTCTGGCAAAAGCGCTATTACGATTTCAATGTTCGCAATGAATCTCAGTTTGTGGAAAAGCTTCGATATATTCATCACAACCCGGTGAAGCGTGGCCGGTGCGCGCGTGAAGAGGACTGGGAGTGGAGCAGTTTTCGCCCGTGCACGGCGGGTTGCGCAGGGACAGTGGAGATTGAATGCGAATGGACAGCGCGGAAGCGAGAACGAGCGGCAGGAAGACTCGCCCCACCCGCAAAGCCCCACTCAAGCCAAAGAACGGCTTGAATGGGCCACCCTCCAAGGGCATTGTGCATCGCGACAGTAAGTCGGCCAACATTTTTGTCACCGAACGCGGTTATGCCAAGATTCTTGATTGCCTGGCGAAGATGAAGAAAATCTCCGACTCGACGTTGAGATTCAAACCGCTAGAAGAGGTATCAAGCTGTTGAACGCCTCACCGCGCGCTGGATCAACGATTCCTGGCTGTCCAGCGTTTGTTGCGCGGCGCGGCTCGTGCTTCTCGAATAACTGCCGTTGGGCTGCATGTGGCGTGCTTTCACCGTGTCGGATAGGTAAGTGGATAGAACGTCGTCGCGGAGGTAGCGGATTAATTTGGGATCGCGTACAGGAAACACTACTTCGACTCTGCGGTTCAGGTTGCGCGGCATCAAGTCTGCGCTGCCCAAGAAGATTTCTTCCTCGCCCGCGTTCCGGAAATAGTAGATCCGGCTATGCTCGAGGAAGCGTCCGACAATACTGGTCACTCGGATATTTTCGCTCATGCCTTTGATCCCCGGACGCAGACAGCAAATTCCGCGGACAAGCAGATCGACCTGCACGCCCGCTTGCGATGCCTGGTACAACAGACGAATGGCGCGCTTGTCCACGAGAGCGTTCATCTTGAAGATCAGGTGTCCACGCTCGCCCCGGTGTTGATGATCGATCTCGCGCTGGATCATCCCTTCTAATTCTTCTCTTAATTTTATGGGCGCGACCAGCAGTTTTCTGTATTCGGCCTTGGCAGAATAACCGGTGAGATAGTTGAACAGGTCGGTGCAGTCGGCGCCAATCTCTTCGTCACAGGTGAACATTCCGAGGTCGGTGTAAAGCTGTGACGTAATACTGTTGTAGTTGCCGGTGGACAGGTGTACGTAGCGCCGGATCACATTTCCTTCCTGTCGCACCACCAGCGCAGTCTTGCAATGGACCTTCAGATCCGGCAATCCGTAGACGACATGCACGCCCTCGCGCTCAAGCCGCCGGGCCCACTCGATGTTGCTCTCCTCGTCGAAGCGCGCCTTGAGTTCGACCAGCACCGCGACCTGTTTGTCATTTTCAACCGCTTCGAGCAAGGCCTCGACCACCGGGGCATTTCGGCCCACGCGATAAAGAGTGACCTTGATAGCCAGCACGGCCGGGTCCTTCGCGGCTTGCCGTAGCAAGGAAACAACGGGCTGAAAGGAATCGAAAGGATGGTGAAGAAGAATGTCTTGCCGGCGAATCGCGGCGAATATATCGTCTCTTTCCTCTTCGGACTCTAGAGCAGTAGGAATTGCTGCTACGAACGGCGGATCCTTCAGTTCGGGGCGATCCGCGGCCGCTAGGAACCGAAGCCGTGTGAGTGCCAGAGGTCCGGTTATCTGGTAGACATCGTCGCCATTGACTTCAAGATTCTCCATCAGGATTTTAAGAACTGCCGCCGGCATGGCTTGGTTGACTTCGAGGCGGATGACGTCGGCGAAACGCCGCTGCCAGACGCCTTCTTCCACCGACTCCAGCAAGTCACCAGCTTCAAGTTCCTGGATGACCGTCTCCGCGTCCCGGGTCACATGGAAGGGATGGGCTTCGAGAATTCTCATGCCGGGGAACAGCAGCTTCAGATTGGCGGCGATCAACTGCTCCAGCCAGATAAAACATTGCCGTGGGTTCTTCGGCGTCATCGCCTTTCTCGCGAGGCAGCGGTTTGACGGCGACCAGTTGAGGAATGGAATTCGGTATCTTGACTCGGGCAAAATGTTCCACGCCTTCTTTGTCGCGGATCAGCACGGCCAGGTTCAGGCTCAGGTTCGATATATGAGGAAAAGGGCGGCCGGGATCAAATGCCAATGGCGTCAGCGTGGGGAAAACCGTCTCATGGAAATATTTGTTTAAGGCCGACCGCTGCGTGGGCGTCAGTTGCGAATAGTCAGTGACCTCTATGCCAGCTTTGCGGAGGGACGGCATGACTTGCGACTGCCAGCACTCGTGAGCCGCATTGAATAGAGTGGCGATACGCTCTCGGATAGCGGCAAGCTGCGCCGCGGGAGTCATGCCGTCCGGACCACACTCGAGCACACCTTTCTCGACCTGTCGCTTGAGCCCCGCGACCCGGACCATGAAGAACTCGTCGAGGTTGGAGCCGACGATGGACAGGAACTTAACCCGTTCCAGCAAGGGGACGGTATCGTCCTGCGCTTCCTCGAGCACTCGCCGCTGGAAGTCCAGAAGACTAAGCTCGCGATTTATGTAGAGTTCGGGATCGTCGAAAGCAGAAGCGGCTGGCGTCGGGGCTACGACACTGTTGGCGCGGCCTCGCCCGTTGCGACGGTCGTGATTCTTCGCGGTCGCCTTGACGGCGATGGCTTCTGGGTTGCGCGGGGAAATCGTCTTTGCCATTGGTTTTTTTGGGAGGCACAAACCGCAAGCCAATTGTAATTTGAAGACTGTAGTTTCGTCTGTGATCCCTGCCGACGGAAGGCAGTTTTAACCGGGCTGTAACAATTGCGACCGAGTCGAGTGCTCAGGGCATGAGAAGCAAGTCGGCAAAAACAAATCCATCGTGCTCGATTAGTTCTCCGGTCTGCACGTCGATAGGACGAGAGAACACGGGCGCATCGTAGACGAAGGTGTGAAATTCTCCGTTCTCGCCGCATGGGTCGATTCCAGCAGGCAGGGCTTGCAGCAAGTGCAAGTCATAGTCCTGGCCAGCAAAGGATTTTGCGAGCTTCGAAGGGTCGACGCACGTGATCTTTGCCTTCACGCCCGCTGCAATCATTTCGCGGGACAGTTGGTCTGTAGGAATTTGCCAGACGGGAAATAACGGCTCAAGCCCGGTCCCTTGCAATTGCCGAACCCGGTAATCTCGAACATCCTGAAGAAACAAGTCTCCGAATGCGATCGCCGTAATTCCCTCAGACGTTGCACGCTGGCACACGGTGCGCATCCGATCTTCGTATTCCGAGTTGGAGCACGGCCAGGGCAGCTCGACTGCCCAGAGTGGCAGTCCGGTTCGCTCGCCTTGCGCTTCGACCAACGCCCGCCGAACCGCATGCATGGCAACGCGGTCGGCTTCGGAGTTGAAGGTCGTGATCAGCGCGACTACCTGGATGTCCGGGCGTTGCCGGAGGAGGTGTAGCGTCCAGGCGCTGTCTTTGCCGCTGCTCCACGATAAGGCAACTTTCTTCAAGTTTGGTTCACGGTCACGCACCACGCCTACCATGCGTGCTTCATGGCTTTGCTGAATTGTTCGGCGGGAAGAGTGTTGAGCACGTCATCTTTGGTCAACCATGCGCGGCGTGCTTGCAGGACGCCGTAGCGAATCTTGTCGAGATGCGAGGTGTGATGGGAGTCGGTGTTAACCACGATCTTCACTCCGCATTGTTTTGCCAGACGAAGATGCCGGTCGCAGAGGTCGAGCCTATCGGGATATGCGTTTAGCTCCATCGCGACCTTCCGTTGGGCCGCGGCTTTCAGGATCGCATCGACGTCGAACGGGTACGCATCGCGACGGAGCAGCAGTCGTCCGGTGGGATGCCCGAGAAATGAAGTGTTGGGGTTTTCCACGGCCTTGAGTAGGCGGTCGGTCATCTCGCTGGGACTCTGGTTGAAATGAGAATGCACGCTGGCGATGACCAGATCCATTTGCTCCAGCACGGAGTCGGAGAGATCGAGGGTGCCGTCGGCCAGAATATCGACCTCGATTCCAGCGAAGATGCGGATGCCGTCCATCTTCTCGTTAGCGGCGCGGATGCGCTTGATGTGCTCTACGGCGCGCTGGTCGTCGAGCCCGTTGGCGAATGCCAAATTCTTGGAATGGTCGGTGATGGCCATGTATTTATATCCGTGGGCGCGGGCGGCCTCGGCCATTTCTTCGATCGTGTTGCGGCCATCGGTCTCGACGGTGTGCATGTGGACGTCGCCCTGTAAATCGGTCTGCGCGATTAGAACCGGCAGCGTGTGCTTCTCGGCGGCGTCAATTTCTCCCTGATTCTCGCGAAGTTCGGGAGGAATGTAATCCAGCTTCAGTTTGGCGTAAATCTCTTCTTCGCTTTTTCCGGCGACGGGCTTTTCGTTGTCCAACTGGGCGAGGCTGTACTCGCTCAAGGTGTAGCCCATCTTCAACGCACGCTGCCGCAGGGCGACGTTATGGGCCTTGCTGCCAGTAAAATATTGCATGGCCGCGCCGAAGGAATCAGGAGAGAGCAGACGCACGTCGACCTGCATTCCTCCGCGCATGCGAAAGCTGACCTTGTTTTCGCCGCGTGCGATGATGTCCATCAGTCCCGGCAGCTTGATGATGTGGTCTATCAGTTTTTGCCGTTCCTCATCGTCACAGCAAGCCTTCCCCGTTACCAGAATGTCGAGATCGCCTACGGTTTCGCGCCCCCGGCGCAGGGAACCGGCGGGTGTGATGTTTTCGATGCCAGGATAAGCGCGCAGATGTTCGATGATTTTCCCAGCTTGAGCTTCGGCGGCATCCAGAAGAAAGCGGCCAGCAATGCGCCGATAATCCTGAATCGATTTGAGCAGCTTCTGCTCCTGCTTTTCGCCCATGCGGGGCAGAGTGCGAATCTTGCCTTCTTGGGCTAACTTCTCCACACCCTCGGGATCACAGACGTGATAGGCGCTCCAGATCAGGGCGATGGTCTTGGGACCGAGTCCTTGAATCTTGAGCAAGTCGAGCATCGAAGGGTGGTATTTCTTGAGCATCTCGGCGTGCAGCGAAAGCCTGCCCTCCTTGAACATTTCTTGCAGGTTCAAAAGCATTCCCTTGCCGATGCCGGGGATTGCGAGGACCTTCTTGGGTTCGTCGATCAGGTCTGCGATCTGCTGGGGAAAGGCTTCAATGGCCTCGGCTGCGTTGCGGTAGGAACGGATGCGGAAGGAATCCTGGCCGTCGATTTCGAGCAGGTCGGCGGTTTCGTAGAGGATGCCGGCGATGGCCTTGTTATCCATGAGAAATTAAGCTTACAACCTATCACTAGGACGTTGACAGTTTTCCCGAAAGATGCGATGGTATTGGGATTCGAAGAGCGTAACTGAATCGCGTTTAACATGAAAAATCCCGCTCAAGCATCGTTGTCGTCGTGGAAACCAGTTCTTTGGTTGCGGGCGGAGCTATTTCGGGTACTCATTCTGCTGGGGATTTTTATTATTACGGGTGTATCTGTAACACCCGGAGCCAGCGGATGATGTAGCCCAGGAGAGATCGAACCAGAGGCCATCATCCAGAAAAGATGATGGCCTTAAGTTTTTTACGGGCTCTTTGCTCGGGCGGAATATGGAGCGGGGAATGAACGAAGCCAAACTCAACAGTGCAGCTCTGACTCAAGGGCCTAGCCGCGCGGGAGCCCGCGCCATGTTGAAAGCGGTAGGTTTCACGGACCAGGACCTGAAACGGCCCCTGATCGGAGTAGCCAACACCTGGATTGAAATCGGCCCTTGCAACTATCACTTGCGCGAGCTGGCGGCCTCTGTGAAGCAAGGAATTCGAGCTGCTGGGGGCACGCCGATGGAGTTCAACACGGTTTCCATCTCCGACGGCATCACGATGGGCACCGAGGGCATGAAAATGTCGCTCGTCAGCCGTGAAGTGATCGCCGACTCGATTGAGTTGGTGGCGCGCGGCAATCAGTTTGACGGCATCGTCGCGCTGGTGGGATGCGATAAGACCATCCCCGGAGCAATTATGGCGCTGGCGCGGTTGAATATTCCAAGCCTTGTGTTGTATGGCGGATCGATTGCCCCGGGCAAATACCACGGCCACGACGTCACGATTCAAGATGTGTACGAGGCCGTCGGAGCGCACGCGCAAAAGCGAATGAGCGACGCGGATTTGCTGGCGATGGAGAACAGCGCGTGTCCGGGAGCGGGCGCATGCGGCGGGCAGTTCACAGCCAACACGATGGCGATGGTTTGTGAGTTTCTCGGCCTTTCGCCGATGGGCAGCGCCAGCGTTCCGGCGTTGGATGTGAGGAAGGAAGAAGTGGCACAGGCGGCGGGCGTGAGTGTGATGGAGTTGTTGAAGAGTGATCTTCGACCGAAGAACATTCTCACGCGTGAGGCGTTTGAAAACGCGATTGCAAGCGTAGCTGCGACGGGCGGTTCGACTAATTCCGTTTTGCACCTACTGGCGATCGCGTACGAGGCAGGGGTGGGCCTCTCTTTGGATGATTTTGATCGAATCTCGGAGCGAGTGCCCTTGTTGGCCGATCTCAAACCTGGCGGACGGTTCGTCGCAACTGATCTTTATCATGCGGGCGGTACCGGGCTGGTAGCGAAGCGGCTCGATGAAGCCGGACTAATTCATGGAAGCGCACTCACCGTCAGCGGTAGGAGTATCGGCGATGAGGCAAAAGCCGCGAACGAAACGGCGGCTCAGGAAGTTGTGCGTCCACTTGGCCATCCAATCAAGCCGACGGGCGGCCTCGTGATCTTGAAAGGGAATCTCGCTCCCGAAGGATGCGTGGTCAAAGTTGCGGGACACGAGCATCTTCATCACCGCGGACCAGCACGAGTTTTCGACAGTGAGGAAGCGGCATTCGCAGCGGTGCAGCAGGGGCGCATTCAAGCTGGGGACGTGCTGGTGATTCGCTACGAAGGTCCGCGCGGCGGACCCGGCATGCGCGAGATGCTCGGCGTGACGGCGGCGCTGGTGGGTGCAGGTCTTGGCGATTCGGTGGCATTGCTGACGGACGGCCGTTTCTCCGGGGCTACGCGTGGGTTGATGGCTGGCCACGTCGCACCAGAAGCAGCCTCTGGCGGTCCTATTGCCGCGGTTCACGATGGAGATGTCATTGTGTTCGACGTGGGGCGGCGTGAGTTGCACGTGGAGCTTTCCGACGAGGAGATCCGAAAACGGCTTGCTACCTGGCAACCCCCGGAAGCGCGTTATCGCACTGGCGTCATGGCGAAATACGCGCGGCAGGTATCATCGGCAGCCCTGGGTGCGGTTACGAGTTAGGTGCGCGAGGAGATTATGAAGAAAACCGGCGGAGAAATTATCTGGGAATGCCTTAAGCGGGAAGGCGTGAAGCACATCTTCGGTTACCCCGGGGGAGCGATTCTGCCTGCCTACGACGCGCTTTGCAAATACCCCGAAATCCATCATGTGCTGGTGCGTCACGAACAAGGCGCGGCGCACATGGCCGACGGTTATGCTCGCGCCGGCGGCGGGGTCGGAGTCGCCATCGCCACGTCTGGGCCGGGCGCGACCAACCTCGTCACTGGCATTGCCACGGCGATGATGGATTCGTCTCCGATCGTGTGCATCACTGGCCAAGTGGGCAGCAAGCTGATCGGTTACGACGCCTTTCAGGAGACCGACATCACTGGCATCACGCTGCCGATCACTAAGCATAACTATCTCGTCACGCGAGCCGAAGACCTCGCCCCGGCGATGCGCGAAGCTTTCTGGCTGGCGAAGTCAGGGCGGCCGGGGCCGGTTCTGATCGATGTCACTAAAGATGCCCAACAGGCAAATTGCGAATTCGATTGGGACGCGGCTGAGCCCGGACACCGCAATTGCTGTCTCGCAGCCAGTTCGTCCGCGCCGCAATATAGCGACGCGCTCGAGTTGATCAATCATGCCCAGCGGCCCGTGATTCTGGCGGGACACGGCATTTTGCTCTCCGGGGCCATGCGCGAGGTCTGCGCCTTCGCCGAACGGGCGCAGGTTCCTGTGGCGATGACGCTGCTCGGCATTGGTTCTTTCCCCGCGTCGCATCCACTGAACCTCGGCATGATGGGTATGCACGGCGAGGCTTGGGTCAACACGGCAATTCAGGAAGCGGATCTGCTGCTCGCATTCGGTATGCGCTTCGACGATCGCGTCACCGGCAATCTCAAAACGTACGCTCCGATGGCGAAGAAGATCCACATCGAAATCGATCAAGCGGAAGTGAACAAGAACGTCAAGATCGACGTGGCCCTCATCGGAGATTTGCGTCAGGTACTCGGCGAACTTTTACCTCGCGTCAACGCGGGCAATCGCGATCCATGGTTGTCGCGTATTCAGGAACTGAAAGGCGACTCGGCAGTACGCGACATTCAAAACCTGCCGGACGACGGGCATCTCTACGCCGCGCACGTCGTGAATGATCTGTGGCGGGAGACCTCTGGAGACGCCGTCGTAGTTACGGATGTCGGCCAACACCAAATGTGGGAGGCGCAATATTACAAACACGATAAGCCCCGAACCTTGATCACTTCTGGCGGTTTAGGCACGATGGGCTTCGCGTTGCCCGCCGCGATCGGAGCCAAGTTCGCGCGGCCCGACGCGGAAGTTTGGGTGGTGGCTGGCGACGGTGGCTTTCAGATGACGATGGCCGAACTCGCCACCATCGCGCAGGAACGCCTCGACATCAAGGTTGCGATTATCAACAACGGTTTTCTGGGCATGGTGCGGCAGTGGCAGGAATTTTTTTACGAGCGACGCTACAAAGCCACGCCGCTGTACAGTCCGGACTTCGTGAAGCTTGCGGAGGCGTTTGACTTGCCCGGAGCAGCCGTTAGGCAGCGCGCCGAAGTGCTTCCGACGATCCGCAAGGCGCGTGAACATCGCGGTACGTACGTGATCAACTTCTGCGTGGAGCAGGAGGACTCGGTCTTCCCGATGGTGCCGGCGGGCGCCGACCTTCACGCCATGATTCGTCGTCCCAGTCCATTGGTTGAAACTGCGCAGGACTTGTGAGGAAAACATGCTGATGACACTGGTTGTCCAGGTCGAGAACAAGCCCGGAGTTCTGAACCGTGTGGCATCGTTGTTTCGGCGGCGCGGTTTCAATATCGAGTCGCTCACGGTCGGACATACGGAGAAGCCCGGCGTCTCGCGCATGACGATCGTCGTCGATACCGACGAAGCCGGCGCCCTGCGGATCGAAGCCAACCTCTACAAGTTGGTACACGTGCAGCGCGTCGAGAATGTCACATCGACCCCTTCGGTGTTTCGCGATCTGGCCATGATTAAAGTGGTCGCGACCCCGGAAACGCGCGCCGAAATCATGCAACTGGCGCATGTCTTTCGTGCCCGCATTGTCGACGTGAACAGCGAGTCGTTGGTGATTGAAACTACCGGCGCCGAAGACAAGATCGACGGCCTGGTCGAGATATTACGCGGCTACGGCATTCTTGAGATGGCGCGCACCGGCCGCGTCGCGATGACCCGTGGACCCAGGCCTGAGGCTCCAGCAAGTGCATCGGGTCAAGACGATGCGTTGGAGGACGAATCCGTGTCGTATTCGGTTTAGTAATTAGTTAGGTAACTATTTGTGGAGGTAAGTATGGAAAACCTGAAAGAGAAGTTAGAGAAAACCCTGGAAGAACATCAACGCGAGAGCGGGTTGCACATGATCGGAGGCCGTGAGCGCCTGGTGGCGCGGCTTCTGAAAGTGCTCGATCCGCCGACTCACGGCGCGGGAAATACCGACTACATGTCGTCGGACGAAGACGGACGATGCTGTCAATAACGGATCAAGTTTCCCAGCAAGGCAGAGCGCATCTCGAAAAACAAAGGTAAAGGAGAATCACGATGGCAAAAATGTATTACGACAACGATGCTGACCTGGCGCTTATCCAGAGCAAAAAAGTCGCAGTGATCGGCTACGGTTCGCAGGGTCATGCACACGCGTTGAATCTTCGCGACAGCGGAGTCCAGGTGGTGGTGGCGCTTTCCGATACAAGCAAATCACGCGCCCGGGCTGAGGCCGAGGGCCTTCGCGTGGTTTCCCCTGCTGAAGCCGCGGTCTGGGGAGATGTCATCGTTTTCCTTGCGCCCGACACAACTCAGCCGGCCATTTACCGCGATGCGGTTGCCCCCAACCTGACTGCGGGGAAAACTCTGTTCTTCGCCCACGGTTTTAACATCCACTTCGCGACCATTCAACCGCCTGCTGACGTGGATGTAATCATGATTGCCCCGAAGGCTCCGGGCCATCGTGTGCGCGAAGTCTTTATCGACGGTGGTGGAACGCCCGGCTTGCTGGCCGTCTTTCAGGATGCCAGCGGATCGGCGAAAGCTCTGGCACTCTCCTACGCAAAAGCGCTGGGATGCACGCGAGCCGGCGTCATCGAGACTACGTTCAGCGAAGAAACGGAAACTGACTTGTTCGGTGAGCAAGCCGTGCTTTGCGGCGGCGTGAGCGCGCTGGTCAAGGCCGGCTTTGAAACTCTCGTCGAGGCGGGTTACCAACCCGAGATTGCTTACTTCGAGTGCATGCATGAGTTGAAGCTGATCGTGGATCTGATGTATCGCGGGGGGTTGAATTACATGCGGTACTCCATCAGCGACACTGCCGAACACGGCGATTACACTGGCGGCCCGCAGCTGATCACCGACGAAACGCGAAAGACCATGCGCCGCATGCTGGGCGAGATTCAGCGCGGTGAATATGCTCGCAAGTGGATCGCGGAAAACGAAGCGGGACGTCCGTGGTTTAACGCCACCCGCAAGAGTGAGCAAACTCATCCCATCGAACAGGTGGGAGGACGTTTGCGGGAGCTCATGACTTTCCTTGACCCAGTCCGGATTACGCGGGAGGGGAGTCCAGAGAAAACCTCTCAACCAGCCGCCGAGTTTGTTTCTAGCGGTGCGGATTGAAAAGAAGAAGAGGTAGAACCCATGCAGGTATATGACTGGAATGTAATGCAACCAGAGGCGGTGACAGAACTGTACCGGCGCACCGTCGCGCAAGGAGAGAAGATGAGCGTGGCCCGCCTCGAGGTCACTAAGGGTTCATCCACCCGATCCCATTGCCACGAGAATGAAGAAGTCATCATTCTGTTGAAGGGGTGTTGGCGATTTCACTTTGTTACCGGTGACGTCATGCTGCGGCCCAATCAAATGCTGACCATTACTCCGGGAGCGGAACATTCGTCTGAAGTGCTGGAGGACGTGGTCGCGATCGATGTGTGCAGCCCCACGCGAGAAGATTGGCTCACGGGCGCTGACCACACGCTTCACAACGATCCCGACCAATGCCTGTGGGGCGTTTAGCGACTTTGTAGGTGCCGTCGATAGGAAACGGAAGGTTCATGATAATCAACATGCGGGAGCGGGCGACGGAAGCTGAGCTCCAACACGTGATTGATCGCGTGAAGGAGGCGGGATATCAGGCGCACGTCACGCGAGGCGAAGAGCGTGCCATCGTTGCCGCAGTGGGCAGTGGCGGACGCCGGCACGAGTTGGAGGCGCTCGCGGCCGCTCCTGGAGTCGACGGCGTGGTCGCGATCGCGCAGCCTTTCAAGCTGGTAAGCCGCCAGGTGAAACCCCATCGTACTATCGTCAACGTCGGTGGAGTGCAGATTGGAGACGGAAGCTTCGTCGTGATTGCGGGCCCGTGCTCCGTCGAATCGCGGGATCAACTGTTTTCGACGGCGCGCGCGGTGAAGGCTGGAGGAGCTCGATTGCTCCGCGGGGGCGCTTACAAACCGCGCACGTCTCCTTACGAATTTCAGGGCTTGGGCGTGGAAGCCCTGCGGCTGCTGAGTGAAGCTCGCCAGGAAACCGGTCTCCCGGTGGTCACTGAGGTCATGAGCACGGAAGATGTGGACGTGATTTGCGAGCACGCAGACCTCTTGCAAGTCGGCGCGCGCAACATGCAGAATTTCGCGTTGCTGCGCCGTTTGGCGAAGGTAGACAAGCCGGTGCTTTTGAAGCGCGGTCCTTCGGCTAGCGTAAAGGAGTGGCTGCTGGCGGCAGAGTACCTCGTGGCAGGCGGGAACTCCAATGTTGTGCTGTGCGAACGCGGCATCAAGACTTTTGAAACGGAAACTCGGAACACACTGGATCTGGCATCGATCGCGCTGGCGCGGGAGTTGACGCATCTGCCGGTGATTGCTGACCCTTCGCATGGAACTGGTCGTCCTAGCCTGATTGCTCCGATGTCACGGGCGGCAGCAGCGCTCGGCGCCGACGGGTTGATGGTTGAAGTGCATCCATGCCCCGAGCGCGCTCTTTCGGACGGGCCTCAGTCATTGGACCTTCCAGGCTTTTCGAGCCTCATGCGCAGCCTGACGGAGCCGTTGCGGGCTCTTGAGATGTAACCCGAAATTGATTCGAGGGCTTCGCGGACGGCCGAGTTTAGAGGCAGAGTTGGGCATACAATTCCTGTGGCGGCAATTGGAAAAGGCCCGAGCCGTGAATCTCCTCCTGAGCCGGGCCTTTTCTGATCGCGGTCTGATTTCCGACAACGGTCTCAAAAGTCCAATCGCATTCGCCTTCACTGCGCTGCGAAATTCAGCCTTCCGCCATGCCGCTGGTGCCATTTGCTGCCCAATCCTGTGGCTGGGATATGGCTTCCGATATACTAAATGCGTATGCCAGTCTTGAAGAACATAGCGGCCATCGCCAAGGGCATGAGCATTACGTTCATGGAGATGTTCCAACCGACACAAGTAGAGAACTATCCTGATGGGCCGGGACCGCTTCGGGGCGCCAAGTTTCAAGAGCGTTTTCGCGGCGTGCACGTCCTGCAGCGTGACGAGAATGGGCTGGAGAAGTGCGTTGCCTGCTTCCTGTGCGCGGCGTCTTGTCCCTCGAATTGCATTTACATCGAGGCGGCAGAGAATACGGCCGAGCATCGGGTGAGCGGAGCAGAGCGTTACGCCAAGGTCTATAACATCGACTACAACCGATGTATCTTCTGCGGATATTGCGTCGAGGCGTGTCCCACGGATGCGATCACCCACGGACACGGTTTCGAAATCGCCAGCTTTAACGCCAGCAACCTGGTTTACCGCAAAGAGCAGATGCTGGCTCCCCGGCCAGCACACATGGGAGCAAACGCGGTATTCAATCAAGCTGAGGTGGCGGATGGCGCGCCGGCAGTGCCGGTTCCAGGGGTTTAAGGTTTTCAGTTTCGGTGCAAGAGACAGATACGCCGGTCCCCCAACCGAGGACCGGCGTTCGTATATGGAGCAGTCATTGGTCATGGGTCGTCCGCGGTTAGCCGAAAGCAGAAATTAGTAGGCAGGCAAGCGGGGTCCGCGAAAGTTCAATCTCGAGCCTTGACCAACGACCAAAGACCAACGACAGAACCAAATGTCTGATTTCCTCCAAACCGTTCGCGAGCGCGTCGTCATTTACGACGGCGCGATGGGCACGAACATCCAGAAGCGCAATCCCACCCTCGACGATTATTGGGGCAAGGAGAATTGCAGCGAAGTCCTGGTGCTGAGCCGGCCAGACATTATTCGTGACATCCACGCCGATTTCTTTGCCGCTGGTTGTGACGTCGTAGAGACCAACACTTTCGGGGGCACGAGCATTGTTCTAGGTGAATTCGGCCTTGGCGACCGGGTCGCGGAAATCAATCTCGCAGCGGTCAAGATTGCCAAAGAAGTCGCGCAACAATTTTCGACAAGAACTCGACCCCGCTTCGTCGCGGGATCGATTGGCCCAACCACCAAGCTGCCGTCCCTCGGCCACATCAACTTCGACGACATGGTCGCGACCTACATCCAGCAGGCCCTCGCGCTCATCGAGGGCGGAGTCGATGTTCTCCTGATCGAAACTGCGCAGGATCTTCTGCAGGCAAAGATCGCAGTTATAGGCGCCTTCGAGGCAATGCAGAAAAGTGGAAAACGGCTGCCCATCCAGGTCCAGGTCACACTTCAGGAAAGCGGCACCATGCTGCTGGGGACGGAAATCGGCGCTGCGCTGACCGCTCTTGAAGTATTCGATGTGGACATTATCGGACTCAATTGCGCGACCGGACCGGTCGAGATGAATGATGCAGTGCGCTTCCTAGGCGCGAACTCGACCAAGATCGTCTCGGTACTGCCGAACGCTGGCCTTCCACAAAACGAAGGTGGACACGCCGTCTACAAGCTGACTCCGGAAGAGCTGGCAAAGTTTCACAAGCACTTTGTTCAGGACTACGGTGTGCGCGTCGTGGGCGGTTGCTGTGGGACCACGCCCGAACACCTGAAAGCCGTGGTGGACGCGGTCTCTGGTGTTGAACCGGCGAAACGCGAGGTAAAGCCGACCGCCGCGGCCTCGAGCGCGTACACATCGGTACCTCTCGATCTCGATCCGAAACCGCTGGTCGTGGCTGAAGAAATGAATACGACCACTCGCGTCGAGCACTTCCGCAACCTCGTGCGGGGTAAAAAGTACGATGACATTCTGGCGCTGGCGAAGAAGCTGGTGAACGAAGGCTCGCACATGCTCGATCTGTGCTGCGCCATCGTCGGCGAGGATGAGAAGGGTTACATCACTGCGATTCTTGAAAAGGTCGCAACCCGCGTGCCTGCCCCCATTCTCGTCGATTCGACTGAGGCGGATGTGGTGGAAGAGGCGCTTAAACGGATTCCGGGGAAGGCCATCATCAACTCGATCAACCTGGAGGATGGCGAGAAACGCACTTCGAAAGTGCTGCCGATGGCGAAGCGCTACGGCGCGGCGGTGATCGCGCTCACCATTGATGAAGAAGGCATGGCGTTAACTGCGGAGAAGAAGGCGGCGATCGCCAAGCGCATCTACGAGCTGGCGACCAAGAAATACGGCGTTCGTCCGGTGGATATTATTTTCGATGCGCTCACCCTGCCGATCTCGACGGGGCAAGAGGAATATCGCTCGGCTGGAATGGAAACGCTGAACGCGATCAAGCGGATCAAACAGGAGCTACCCGACGTAAAGACGATTCTCGGCGTCAGCAACATTTCCTTTGGTCTGGATGCTTATCCACGGCGCGTGTTGAACTCGGTTTTCATGCACGAAGCGGTGGATTATGGCCTGGATATGGCCATTGTTAACTACACAAAAATCTATCCGTTATACAAGATTCCTCACGAAGAAGTTGAACTCGCGCGAAAGTTGATCTATCAGGACCGATCGGACGGTGATCCGCTGCAGAAATATATGCAGCATTTCGCCGCGACCAAGGGCAAGATACAAGGCGCGACTACCGCTCACGTCGAGACCCTTTCGGTCGACGACAAGTTGAAGTTTGCCATCATCAACGGCGAAAAGGCAGTGGGTGATGGCGCGCACAAGAAAACGTTGGAAGAGCTTCTGGAAGATGCGCTCCATGAGTACACGCCGCTGGAGTTGATCAACACAGTCCTGCTCGATGGAATGCGAACCGTGGGAGAACTGTTCGGCGCGCGCAAGATGCAGTTGCCGTCGGTGCTTGATTCGGCGGGCGTAATGAAGCAGGCCGTGGCGTACCTCGAGCCGAAGATGGAGAAAAAAGCAGGCTCCCAGAAGGGCACCATCGTACTGGCAACGGTGAAGGGCGATGTGCACGACATTGGGAAGAATCTCGTCGACATTATTCTCACTAACAACGGTTTCAAGGTCATTAATCTTGGTATCAAGCAGCCTGGCGATAGCATCATCAAGTCGGCACTGGACAATAAAGTGGATGCCATCGGGCTTAGTGGTTTGCTGGTGAAGTCCACGCTGGAGATGAAGTACGTCATTCAGGACTTGGAGCGGCAGAAACTGGGATTCCCCGTGATCTGCGGGGGCGCGGCTCTGACCAGGAAGTATGTCGAAGACGATCTGCGGCGGGAATATTCGAACGCCGTTTTCTATGCCGATGATGCCTTCGCCGGCCTGCACATCATGGAGGATTTGGCGACAGCGAACGGCAAGAAGCAAGCCCGATTGCTCGAGGGGCGTACGGTAAAGGAGTATGCGAAAGCGGCCGCGGTAGACGAAGAGACTGGCCCGGTTTTCGCTGAGCGCAGCGCCGTGGTGAGCGATGCTCCAAGTATTCCCACACCTCCATTTTGGGGCGTGAGGGTACGGAAGGATTTCGATCTTCGCGAAGTATTTCAGTACATCAACGACACTGCGTTGTTCAAGAATCAGTGGCAATTGAAGACAGCATCGCAGGAAGATTATGCGCGGCTGGTGGAACAGAAGTTTCGTCCCATCAAGCTGCAGTTGCAGGAAGAGATTATTGCCAGCGGGATTTTTGAGCCTAAGGTTGTGTATGGATATTTCCCGGCCCAGGCTGATGGGAACGACGTAATTGTGTATGAAGCGACGCAGGCTGGGGACGCCCGCGCCACACGAGTTGCTTCGATTTACCTTTCCGCGGCAGCGCGAAGGACGCAAGCTTTGCATCTCCGACTTCTTCGCTCCAAAACGTTCGGGGAAGATGGATGTCATCGGGCTGTCTCTGGTGACTATCGGATCGAAAGCGTCAGAAGAAACGCAGCGTTTGTTCGAGGGCGGTGAATACACGCGCTATCTTTATCTGCACGGGCTCAGCGTAGAGACAGCGGAGGCGCTGGCAGAATATCTGCATAAAAAGATGCGCGAGGAACTGGGCATCGCGGGCGAGGACTCGCCTCACATCCGCGATCTCTTCCACCAGAAATATCAAGGATCGCGTTATTCGTTCGGCTATCCGGCGTGTCCCAACCTCGAAGATCAGACCAAGCTGTTTGCCTTGCTGCACCCCGAGGAGAATGTCGGCGTAAAGCTGACGACTGGATTCTTGCTGGAGCCGGAGCAATCGACGTCCGCGATTGTGGTGCATCATCCTCAGGCGAAGTATTTCGTCGTATGAGGAAGTTTGCCACGGATCTAAAAGGACTTGCACCGATAGGGTTTGTGCTGGATCAAGAACGAGGCTAGGTCACGGCACGTTAGGGAAAATCGAGTTGAAAGGCATACTTCTTCGCATTGCTGGCGCCCTGGTTTTACTGGCGTCATTCACCTACGCCGGCGACTATCTTGTGGTCCGCTTCAAGATTCCCCAAAGCCGCGATCCGTTTTCTACGGTGACCATCCAGCCCTATTATGCGATTCAGCAAAAGAATGGCAGGACGGAATACGATTATGCCCCGCCGGAAAACCAGGTATGTGTTCGTTCGCTGTTTCCTCACTTCGGCTACGCGCCATGCTGGTATGTGAAGCGGCACACGGACAAGCGGATCGACATATAAGCCTTTGCCGTTTTCTCTTCCACTGTTTCCTGGTGTTACGATAGCTACCTGTTTTTGAGGAATCGCGCATACTGGAATCGCCGATGACCAGAGCATCCCGTGCAGTCGCGTCTCCCCGCGTGGTGAGCATCGAGGATTTTCGCCCGATTGCGCGCCGCCGGCTGCCCAAGCCGGTTTTCGACTATCTGGACGGGGGCGCGGAGGGCGAGGTCACGCTCCGCGAGAACTGCCGTGCTTTCGAGGACATCACATTTCGCCCGCGTCATGCCGTTGTCCCAGAAAGTTGTGAGCTATGCACGCGGGTTCTCGGGTTCAATCTTTCTCTGCCATTCTTGCTTGCTCCCGTTGGATATAGCCGTCTGATGCATCCGGGTGGCGAAGTCGCAGCTGCGCGAGCGGCCGGCGCGGCAGGCACTGCTTATATTCTGTCCACCATTTCCGGGCACAAGCTGGAAGATGTAAAAGCGGGCTCCAGCGGCCCGGTGTTCTACCAGCTTTATCTGATGGGCGGGCGCGGCGCATCTGAGGCTGTGATCGAGAGAGCCCGGCTCGCCGGATTCTCCGCGTTAGTGGTAACGATCGATACGCCGGTGGCCGGCATGCGCGAGCGGGATTCTCGCAATGGCACGAAGGCGTTGATCAGCGGCGGCCTCTTGGCGAAAATCCCTTTTCTCCCACACCTGCTGATGCACCCAGGGTGGCTGATCAGTTTCCTTCGCGACGGCGGCCTGCCGGGGCTTCCCAATGTCGTCATTCCCGGGCAGGGACCGATGACACTGGTCGACATCAACGCGGCCTTGGCCCGTGCGGCAGTCACATGGAACGACTTGCGTTGGATTCGTGAGCACTGGCGTGGGCCGATCGTGGTTAAAGGCGTCCTGACAGGTGACGATGCCCGTCGCGCTATCGATGAGGGCGCAGCGGCCGTGGTGGTTTCGAATCACGGTGGCCGCCAACTCGATTGTGTTCCAGCTTCGCTAAGAGTCTTGCCCGAAGTTGTAAAAGCGGTGAACGGACAAGTCGAAGTGCTGATGGACGGGGGTGTTCGTCGGGGCACCGATGTAATCAAAGCCATCTGCCTGGGAGCGCGCGCTGTTTTGTGCGGGCGGGCATATGCGTACGGCCTCGCGGCGGCTGGTGAAGCTGGCGTGACCCGTGCGATTGAGATTTTGCGAACTGACGTGGAACGTACGCTTCGGCTGCTCGGCTGCCCGTCCATCGCAGCTCTGGATCGTTCGTACGTGAATGTTCCCAAGAGTTGGGAGTGGAGTTGATTCCTGCGCAGAGCACGCTGTAAGCGTCTCTGCATAGATAAATTCGCAGTTCAATCAAGCGGCGTGCTGTCTTCGCGAAGGGAGCAGGTCATGCATTGGACCCAGACTTACGATCCGTTTGGTCAGTGGTGGCTCTCCACGCTAGTGGCCGGACTTCCGATCATCGTACTCTTTAGTCTCTTGGCCGGATT
Source organism: uncultured Acidobacteriota bacterium (assembly GCA_963722725.1). Lineage (GTDB taxonomy): Bacteria > Acidobacteriota > Terriglobia > Terriglobales > Acidobacteriaceae > JABDBE01. The sequence goes on along the minus strand of CAVROB010000013.1, from coordinate 1,232,325 downwards.
TAAGGTGAAGCCACACTGGTGCGCCATCGCGGGCGCTCTGACGGCGATGGCTGTTGCAATTCTGTTTTTCAAGATGCCACTGGCCCTGGCCGCAATGAGCTTCGGATATGGCGTGGCCTTCGGCCTGCTTAAAATCGCATGGATCGTTCTCGCGGCTGTCTACCTCTATGACATCTCGGTCGAGACCGGGCAGTTTGAAATCATGAAGGAATCAATTGCCGGAATCACTGCCGACCGCCGGTTGCAAGTTCTGTTAGTCGCGTTTTGTTTCGGGGCTTTCATCGAAGGCGCAGCTGGTTTCGGCGCGCCCGTAGCTATCGCCGGAGCGTTCATGATCGGGCTCGGGTTTAGGCCCTTTCACGCGGCCGCGCTGAATTTGATTGCCAATACTGCGCCGGTAGCTTGGGGTGGCATCGGCACGCCAATTCACACCCTTGCGGCCGTCTCCGCTCTGCCCGAGTCTGATCTCAATGCCATGATTGGCCGCATCCTTCCTTTTACCGCAGTCATTGTTCCATTCTGGCTGGTGCGAACCATGGTGGGTTGGCAGGAAACTTTTGAAGTGCTTCCTGCCATTCTGGTGGTCGGGTTCTCGTTTGCTCTCACCCAGTTCTTTTGGTCCAACTATATCGATAGCAACCTCGTCGACATCATGGGCGGCGTGGTCTCGATCATTGCTGTCGTAGTCTTTCTACGCTTTTGGAAACCCAAAAAGATCTGGCGCTTCGATTACGACCAGGACGCTACATCTCTGCCGACGCCCGCTTCGGAGATCGCGGACCAGGTCGGCGGGGAGTGGTCCGCGGAGAAGTTTGACGGCTACGTGAAAGTGCGTCCTTACAGCCTGGGCCAAGTCTTAAGAGCGTGGATGCCCTTTGCCATTCTGTCCGTGTTTGTGCTGCTGTGGGGCCTTCCATCGATTAAGCTGGCCATGAACCGAACCACTACGCCCGCCTTTCGGGTTGTTCTCCCAGATGGCAAACCTCGACCCGGTCCGGCTGGTTGGGATGTGCCCTATTTACACAACGCCATCTATCGCGCCGCGCCGGTTGTGACCAAGCCAACTGCCGAGCCCGCGAGATACGATTTCAACTGGCTATCGGCAACTGGGACCGGCTGTTTCTTCGCCGCGATCGTCTCCGGACTTCTGCTGGGCCTGCGGCCGCTTCAACTCATGAAAGTTTTCTGGCGTACGTTGGTGCGGATGAGGCTGGCGATGATCGCGATTTCATTTATGCTCGGTCTGGGCTACGTGACGCGGTATTCGGGCTTGGACGCGGTGCTGGGTCTTGCCTTCACCCGCACCGGGTGGCTCTATCCGTTTTTCGGCACATTCCTGGGCTGGCTCGGAGTCGCGCTCACCGGCAGCGATACGGCCTCCAACGCGCTCTTTGGAAGCTTGCAGCGAATAACGTCCCAGCAGCTCGGCATCGATCCGGTTCTTATGTGCGCGGCCAACAGCGCCGGCGGAGTCATGGGAAAAATGGTCGACGCACAATCCATTACGATTGCCACGGCGGCCACCGAACAAGTCGGCAACGAAGGAATCATTTTTCGTTTTGTGGTATGGCATTCGGTTGCTCTGGGTGCCATCGTTGGAGTTATCGTCATGCTCTATGCCTACGTCTTCCGCTGGGCCGTGCCGCATGGCCTGACGTTCGTGAAGTAGATGTTCTCTGATAACAACACTTTCACGACCGATGCAGGGCCTCCGTCTATGTGAGACCGGACTAAACGCAAAGGGTGGGCCCCGCGCGGCCCATCTTTTGCCCACACCTCAGGGTTCTCACGAACTCCCATTTGAGCTCGGGATAATGCGACCGATAGCTTCCCTGATAAAATGAAAATGCATCGAATCGACCAGATGGCGCGGAGAGATGGCCGAGTGGCTGAAGGCGCGCGCCTCGAAAGCGTGTATACCTTTACGGGTATCGGGGGTTCGAATCCCTCTCTCTCCGCCAGTTAAGTACGGCTGATGTCGAAACCATGTGGAACCGAGCCACATCGATGTAACCGGCCACCCTGGCCCGCAAGCACGGGAGCCTGTGCCACCCGATCTGTCCGACCGGCTCGCGCGAGTTACAGTTTTCGGTAGACCCCCCACCCAAACTTTGCATTTTCATAGATGAGCGCTTGATCCTATTGACACCTACACAATCGGTCGCTCGCAATCCCTTGTGAACCACGTATGTCTGTAGCTCGCCATTGTAAAGTCAGCCCTGATTTCTTCTGTTTTGTAATTCTGTTAGGAACTCGTGCGTTCCATACCGTAGATGGCAGGACGGATGCATTTGGGTTTCGCTGAGGAAAGCGTCGCTGAGGAAAACTGTGCTCTACGCCCAACTCAGATACACCGCTGGCCATGCTGGGGAAGCAGGCCATGCCAGTGTATTAGTCGCGAGTAGATATCCGCTTACACCGCATGTGCACACCGTTCCCCGCAGCAAAACCAACTTGTCTTAATTCACTTCAACTGAGGAGGATGCTATGAACCGACAACAGGTCTTGAAGACAGCGAGCCTGATATTTCTGGCTTGTAGTTTGGCGAGTGCTCAGAAAATCATTACCTTCGACGCCCCAGGCGCAGGCACAGGTGCCGGCCAAGGCACCCTTGCCCAGGGCATCAATCTGGGGATGACGACTTACGGATACTACATCGATTCAAGCGGTGTGGCCCACGGGTTCCTGCGCGTCAGGAACGGTCGCTTTATTACCTTCAGCGCTCCGGGCGCAGGCACAGCCTCGGGACAGGGCACTTTCGCTTTCAGCCTCGACCCAGCTGGGGACATCGTGGGGTATTCCATCGACGGCAGCGGAGTGATGCACGGCTACGTGCGCGCTTGCAGCGGCCATTTCACAACCTTCAACGCGCCCGGCGCAGGCACGGGTTCCGCCCAGGGTACGCTCGCCCTCAACATCAACCCGGCAGGAACAATCGCGGGCTACGACTACGATTCAAACGGCGTGGCTCACGCGTACCTGCGGACGAGGAACGGTACCTTCACCACTTTCGAGGTGCCGGGCGCAGGTACCGGCGCGGGCCAGGGCACCGGTACGGCATCAGGAATTGGCCTCAACCCCGAGGGAGCAGTGACCGGGGCTTACATTGATTCAAACAATGCGCTGCACGGATACGTGCGCGCTCCTGACGGCACCATCACCGATATCGACGCCCCAGGTGCAGGCACCGGCGCTGGCCAGGGCACCGACACCGATGGCCTCAACCCGGCGGGAACGATTCCAGGAGTGTTCGTTGACTCAAGTAATGTGCTTCACGGATTCGTGCGAGCTGCGGACGGCACCATCACTACATTCAATGTTCCCGGCGCGGGCACAGGCGCTGGCCAGGGCACCGTGCCTGAAGGACTTAATTTTGAGGGAGCGATCACGGGAAGTTACATTGACAGCAGCAGTGTAAGTCATGGCTTTTTGCTAAGTCAGCACGGGAGCATCACTACCTTCGACGCTCCCGGCGCGGGCACAGGCGCAGGTCAGGGCACGCTCCCGCTGCTCAACAACGCAGAGGGTGCGATCACCGGATACGACATCGACGCGAACGGTGCCTTCCACGGCTTCCTGCGGAACCCGTAGCTCGCTCGCAATTCTTGGAGCCCGGCCGGCGTAATCGAAGACCGAAGATGTCAGCCAGCCGGGCCCCGTAGAAATCGACGTTCAGTCGGCAAGGAAGGTTCCAGTTCCCATCCAGAACCGCGCGAGTGCCTTAAGATTCTTCTTGTAGGTGCGTGTGACGGTGTATTCTTTTCCGCCTCTCACCCGCAGTTCATACTCCCCCGTGGCACACGGACGGATTTCTTGTACGAAAGAAGCATTCACCAACACTGACCGATGGATTCGAACGAACCCATACGGTTTGAGATTCTCCGCAATCGTCGAAATCGATTCTCGCAGCAAATACGAACCCGCCTCCTGCTGGAGCAAGACATAATTACCTTCCGCCTGCACCACAACTAAATCATGAGGATCGATGAATACGATTCTCCCGTTGCTCTTAATTGCGATCTTAGGGGATTTTTGCTGCAGCATCGGCAGATGGGGCATCAACTCGACAAATCTTGCCGCCCGTTCGCTCGCCGTTCTTCGAAAGGCAAACTCCAGAGCCTGGTTCACGCGTTCACTTGAAAAAGGTTTCAAGACATAGTCGACGGCATGCTTTTCGAAGGCAGCCACGGCATGCTGGGCGTGCGCAGTTACCAGAACGACGGAGGGCAACGGTCGCCCATATTGCTGCAGACGGCCCAATAGTTCAAGACCCGATAGCTCGGGCATGCTGATGTCCAGCAGCATTACGTCATAGCTGTGTTTAGACAGGCGCTCCTGAGCTTCGATTGCGTCGCGAGCTGAATCGAAACGCTCGACATCGGGCCTGGCAGCCAAAATCTGAGCCAAGGCAGTGCGGGCTAAGGGTTCGTCATCGACGATGAGAACGCGCATAACGGGTCCTCCCCCTCAAGGACATTCTGGGCATGGCGCCCTGGCACGCTGGCAGGTTGGGAATTCAAGGCCGGCAAGACCAAACTCGCCGAGGCAGTGCGGTCCTCGGCGACCGTAAGACGCAGGCTCGCGTCACCCGAATACAGATATTTCAAACGGGCTTCAACGTTTCGCAACCCCACACCGGTTCCGTTAGACGTCTCGCCACCAACACTATTGCGCACGCGGATATTGAGTATCCCATTGCTCGCACTTGTCGTCACTTCGACCCACCCACCCTCGCGCGATGAGGAAACGCCGTGCCGAATTGCATTCTCTACCAATGGCTGAAGGATCATCTGCGGCACCAGCAATCGGCAGGTCTCGGGTGCGACCAGCCACTCGACCTTGAGCCGGCTCCCGAAGCGCATCTTTTCAAGATCGAGATATTCCCTCACAAACCTTAGTTCACCCTCGAGCGGAATTAGATCCGAGTTGTCGCGGTCCAGCGCTGTCCGCAACAGATTCGACAGCTTAACGATCATGGCCTTGGCGCTCTTGGGGTCAGTTTCAGCCAAGGTCGCAATTCCATGCAGGGTGTTAAAAAGAAAGTGAGGATGAAGTTGCATCTTGAGCGCCTGCAGTTCGCTGGCAGCCAGCGCCTGCTGATACTCATATCTTTCAGCCTCCTGTCTTCGCACACGTTTGAAGTATTCGTAAGCGTGGGCGGCCACGACGATCGCGAGGAAGAAGAATGTTTCGTCTGCAAATCCGGCTCGAACAATTTGAAGCCATGAATGGATAGACCACGAAACGTGCTTCTGCAGCACGTCATCATACGGCGGGGTTAGGAGGACCATCGCCGAGTAAAACATTACGAAGGGCACCGCTCCAAGGAGCCACAGCAGCACGTAGCGAATACGATTTCTCGAAAAACTAATGTACCTCGCAACCATGTAGAAAATAGGCGGCGTCCACAAGGCGAAAGGAAAAGCGTGAGCGCCAGCCAGAATCAGCATCTCGATCAACGAGGACCAAAGATTTTGTCGGTTGAGAGGCCTATATTGCAGGCCCATGAGCAGCGCAATCCCGTACCAAAAAGCAATCGAAATCAGGTAGGCCCGGGCGATTCCGCGGAGGCGAAGCGGCTGCATTGCGCCATTCTAACCCCGGATAGGGCCACTGCAAACACTTCACACTGTCTTTTGCGATCCGGTTCGAGAGTCTTCCTCGCGGCGGCTTCTAAAGAACGACTGTAACAGCTCGGCACAACGTCCCGCCAATACCCCTCCGCGGACTTCCATTCGATGATTCAACTGCGGATGGTTCAGCACCGCCATCACCGAATGGACCGCGCCCGCTTTCGGATCATCCGCCCCGTATACCAATCGTTTGAGGCGAGCATGAACCAAGGCCCCTGCGCACATGGGGCACGGCTCAATCGTAGCGAACAGCTCGCAGTCTCCCATACGGTGGTTACCGAGGTTTGCCCCAGCTTCGCGAAGAGCGATGATTTCGGCGTGGGCCGTGGGATCGGAGTCGGTGAGGTTGCGGTTCCAGCCGCGACCGATGATCTCGCCACCACACACGACGATCGCGCCTACCGGAACCTCGCCCGCGTCGAGCGCTCGTCGCGCAGCTCGGAGAGCCTCTTCCATCCAAACCTCGTCGGATGCGGCTGGTTGTCGTTCGTCGCAGGTCATCGGTCGTTTATCATCGGTCGTTGGCCAGACCATTGTAAACGGGCCGCAGGAGCCCATGCGCGCGCCCATGTCGACGATGTTGCTGCTAAGAGTTTCTGGGATTCCGGGTTGATGGTATGCTTACTTCGTCATGGAGATTCCCAAGCTGCTGCGCAAAGTCTTCCTGCTGGACCTGCTTCAGGGCCTGAGTGTCACGTTTCGCTATCAGGACCCGAGGGAGATTTATACGGAACAGTATCCCCTGCAGCGGCCGCAGGTAGCCGAGCGCTATCGCGGAGCACCGCGACTCAACGTGAATCCCGATACCAACGAGACCATGTGCATTGCCTGCGATTTGTGCGCTCTGGCATGCCCCGAGAATCTGATCGTGGTCACCAGCGCGCGCAACGAGCAGACCCGCCGCAAGGAACTCACTAACTTTACTTACGATCTGAGCCGCTGCATGTTCTGTGGCCTCTGCGAGGACGCCTGTCCCGTGGACGCTCTGGAACTTACCCAGGACTTCGAACTAGCCAGCTACACGCGCGAAGGCGCGATCTGGAATCGCGAAATGCTCGAAAAGGGCCCCCAGCCGACGCAGTATAAGAAGTAAAAAGGCAGCACTTAGCATTTAGCACTCAGCCAGTACGCTCTCCTGCTTACCATCCCAGCAAACGCAACTGGCCGAATGCTGAGTACTGAATGCTAATTGCTAATTGCCAAATGCTAAGTGCTGGGTTGCTGCTGCGTCATGCAGTGCATCGCTCCAAATCCCCAGATCAGATCTCCAGAGTAAATTCCGACAACTTCGCGATCAGGAAATACATCGGCCAGCGTGTCGAGAGCGACGCGGTCGTTCGGATCGTTGAATACTGGGACCAGCACCACGCCGTTAGCAATATAGAAATTGGCGTAGCTGGCGGGCAGACGGCGTCCTTCGAAGATCACCGGAGCGGGCATAGGAAGTTCGATGATCGCGAGAGCCTTTCCATCTTGATCGGTGGCGGCGCGGAGGCGGCGGATATTTTCGCGCAACGGTTCATAGTTGGGATCGTCGGGATTGGTCTCAACCGCAGTTACGACCGTGTCGGGAGCGACAAAACGAGTGATGTCGTCCACGTGGCCGTGGGTGTCATCGCCGGCGATGCCAGATCCCAGCCAGATCACATTCTTGATTCCGAGATACTCGGCGAAGACATCTTCGTAGTCACTACGTTTCATCTTCGGATTACGTTGCTGGACTTTGCTAAGCAGGCATTCTTCTGTAGTGAGCAAAGTGCCTTGACCGTTGACGTCAATGGAGCCGCCCTCGAGGACAATGCGCTGCTTGCCGAAAACAGGGCGGAGCTCGGGGGCGTTAGCAGCCTTTGCCATAAGGCTGCCGATTTTTTCGTCGCTCTGGTAGTTCGGGTACTTGGCCCATGCATTGAATCGCCACTTGACCGCCGCAAGCTCATCCCGCTCCGAAACAGGTGCGGACAGCTTCCCGAGCCTGCCCTGAGCGCCGTCGAAGGGGCTGTCCGGCCGAACGGAGTTCGGCTTTACAAATGTACAGCCGGAATCACGCGTCCAGACCCGGTTCGTAGGCCAGCGATGGAAGCGAACGTTGTCGCACAGCGCATTAGCGCGGTCGAGGACCTTCCGGGCGCGTTTTTCAGACGCCACGATCGTTGACGATCAGTTCGACCCGTTCGTGCCGCGCCAGATGGCGGATGATTTCCGCATACACCCAAGGGATCGGCTCAAACTTTCCCGGCCAGTCGTCGCGAAAATGAGGCCACGCCAGCCAGGTGGCCTCGTGTGGCTCCCATTCAGCAGCCATGCGCAGGCCACTGGCTGCACGCCTCGTTCCGGAAATAGAAGATCTAGCTGGCATGCACCTCAGGGTTAAGCCTGATATTCAGCCGCAAAGCGGCGAAAGGCGGAAAATCCACAAGCCCCAGAGGGGCGAAAGAGTAGTTCCCGCGCCGGGTCAATCGATCATCCGGCTCGTTATCGGGGCGTAGCTATCGATTCTGCGATCGCGCAGAAACGGCCAATTCCGGCGGACGTCTTCGAGCGCCTTCAGATCGACTTCGCCCACCAGAATCTCTTCTTTGTCATGCGAAGCCTCCGCAATCACTCGGCCGAACGGATCACATAAGAATGACCCACCCCAGAATTCCAGTCCTGCGCCCGGAGCAGCTTTGCCACGAATATCCCCGGTTTCGAAACCAACGCGATTGACCACGGCCACATATACGCCATTGGCGATGGCATGCGCTCTCTGAATCGTCCGCCAGGCATCGTGCTGAGCCGCGCCAAACTCCGCCTTCTCGGCGGGATGCCATCCAATCGCTGTCGGATAGAAAAGCACATGCGCGCCTTGCAACGCAGTCAGCCGAGCGCCCTTCCGGATACCACTGATCCCAACACACCAGCGTGCCCACCCGGCCCACATTGGTGTCGAAAGCCCGAAATCCGAGATCGCCAGGCGTGAAATAATATTTCTCGTAATAAAGTGGGTCGTCGGGAATGTGCATCTTGCGATAGAGCCCGCGCAGCGTGCCATCGGCGTCGAACATCGCAGCAGTGTTGTGATAAACGCCAGCGGCGCGCTTCTCGAATAGCGACGCGATCAGTACGACCCGTAGTTGCTTAGCCACTTCACCCAGTTTTACCGAAGTCGGACCCGGGATTGGCTCCGCCAGATCGAACAGGTCGCAATCTTCCCGCTGACAGAAATACTGCGTTTGAAAAAGCTCGGGCAAGCAGACAATCTGCGCGCCCCGGCCAGCAGCTTCGCGAACGCGTTCGATTGCGTGTTGCAGATTCTGGTCAGGGTCGGAGGTCATCGACATCTGCACCAGTCCGACATTGAATTTCTCCGGCGGCAAAGCGAACACTCCTTTCGGACAAATAGAATACCAGTTCCCGGCAGTCAGTTTTCGCTTCGCGACGGTGGTTCAGTTTTGATCGTCATCCCGAGCAAAGCGTTCTCTGCTGCATCGAGGGATCTGTTCTATTTAAAATTGGATGTCATCCTGAGCGCAGCGAAGGATCTGAGCGAGCCGCGCGATGCGTCGCGTGTTTTGCGACGCAATAATCGCGCGTTTGGCTCGCATCCTTATCGCACTGGCCAGCGCCAGTTTCTCCTCGGTGGTAGCAGGAGTTCACTGCCTTCTAGTAGAGTAGTTCTTCGACATATTGCGGGGGGTGAACCTTGAAGAACGGCAATCATGACGGCGCAGGAATTGACCGCAAGCTGCATAATCCGATCGAAGACCGACTGATTCCGCTGCAATCGCTGGACCTCAGCTCGGTTCGGTCGGTTGACGATCTGGTGCGCGCGATGGGAAAGACCGCGTTCACCGGCCGCCAGGTGGGCGAAGCCGCAGACGTCCTCGAAGCCATGGCCCGCGACGAGGAATGCTTCGTAGTAATGACCCTCGCCGGCGCCATGACCGTAGCCAAGCAGAGCCTGATCATCGCCGACCTGATTGACCAGGGAATCGTAAACGCGATTGTTTCCACCGGCGCGCTGATGGCCCACGGCCTGGTCGAGGCCACCGGACGCGCTCACTTCCGCTACAACCCGGATGTCTCCGACACCGAGCTCTACGAGCAGGGCTACAACCGGGTTTACGATACGCTCGAGCCCGAGCAGAATCTTGACGACGTGGAAGAGGTAATGTCCCAGATACTGGAAGGCTGGGACCACAGCGAAGTGCTGTGCTCGTACAAATTGAATCATGCAATCGGAGCGCACCTGGCCAAGCACGCCAAAGGCCAGCGCGGCATTCTGAAATCGGCTTATGAAAAAGGCGTGCCCGTATTTGTCCCAGCATTTACCGATTCAGAGCTGGGCCTCGACGTTGCCCTCAACAATCGCCTGCGCGAGTCGACGGGAAGACACAAACTGCGTTTCGATCCGTTCGAAGATCTCGAGCATTTCGCGGCCACTTTGTTGCGGCAAACCAGACTTGGAATTTTTACGATCGGCGGAGGCGTTCCGCGCAACTGGGCCCAGCAGTTCGGGCCATTCTGCGAGTTGCGTCATCGGCGTCTCGGAGAGAACGTTCCGTTGAAGCGCTACCACTACGGCGTGCGAATCTGTCCCGAGCCAGTCTACTGGGGCGGCCTCTCGGGCAGCCCTTATAGCGAGGCGATTTCGTGGGGCAAATTCGTCCCGCCAGCCGAAGGCGGTAAATTCGGCGAGTTGTTCGTGGACGCCACCGTCGGACTGCCGCTGGTTGTGGCAGCAGTGCTGGAACGGCTCGGCAAAGCAAAACCGGCAGGGAAGAAGAAGGCGGGAGCGCGGAAGTAAGGCCGGATCGACGACCCGGCCCCGCAGGCTTCCCTAATCAAATATCAACACAGCCGAAGCAATCACCGTACTCCACAGCCCGCGCTTATCCCCAACCGCCGACTGCGTAATATTCGCCGTCCGCACAATCTTATTCGAGATCCGGTAAATCTCTTTCTTCTCGTCCCACGACCGGTCCGGATCAAACTCCACATTCAGCGTCGTAGCCAGCATCTCCGCCGCAAGCTCCTCCGCATACTCTCCCGCCGAGTCGTCGGTCTCGCCAAAAGAGTGGTGCTCGCTCAAGTATCCATAAGTATTTCGGTCCGCCGGAATCGCCACGCCAATACTGGCCGCAAGCAGCCGATGCGGCTCCCGCGTCGAGTTCTCCGCAACCACCGCGAACACAACTTCTCCCGGACTCAGATACTTCAGCCCCTGCGACCGCGGCACCAGCTTGCATTGTGGCGGAAAGATGGACGAAACCCGAACCAGATTCTGCGCGGCAATGCCGGCGTCCCGCAACGCCAGCTCAAAGGAAGTAAGCCGTTCCTTGTGTTTGCCGACCCCCTTGGTAAAGAAAATCTTCTTAGGCACCATGTCTCTGCCCAATTCGTTGTTCCTCCGATGGTTAGATGAGGGTCAAATCTAACATAGTGAATTGTAAAGGGAATATGAAAATTGGTTCGCCAGGCAAAAAAAGTCTGGCGGAAACCCGGATTCGGATTTCCGCCTCTTTCGACCCCCAAAAGCTACTTGGCTGCCGCGACCGAACTGACTTCAATCGTATCGCCGTCCGATGTGCCCTTCACCGTGGCCTTGGCGGCCGCCAACTTGTCGAGCTGGTCGAGCGTGGCTTTGTCCTTAGCATCCAAAGTGTAAACCTTGTTTCCCACAACTAAGGCGTACTTCGATCCTTTCTGCACGCAGGCGCGAAGGCAAGCCGCGTCGTCGCCTTCCATCATGTGTTTTGCTCCGCACATGGCATCGCTGACCGTGCCGGTAAAGGTCTCGACCTTGGCCGCAAATGAGGTTGGAATTAGAGCTGCGCCCAGAATCAGGGCCACCGCAAACGTCCGCATAAGTCGCATGAACTCTCCTTGTGAATTAAATATGCCGCTGCCAGTTAGATGTTTCCATTTGAAAGCGGATAGCAGTACGCGTCAAGCATTTTCGAGCGCAGGTCATCGCGCTTTGGGATCGAAGCGCAAAGTCACGTCCACCGTCTTATCTTCGCGATTGAGCGATTCCCGAACGCTGACATTCCAATCCGCCAGGATCCCGATTTCTTTGTCTTCCCTATTTAGAAATCGCGTGGGATAACTGGAGTCATAAGGATCGCCGCCGCGCAGCGTCCAGCCATCCTCCAGCCGGGCAGTGGTGTGCGAGTCGAGGCCGCGGATTTCCAGGTCGCCCATGGAGTAGACGTCGCCCTCCCGAATGCGCAGCACGTATTTGACAGTAGAGTTCGCGTCGTCCATTTCCGGATCCGCTTGGATGCTGGCCGCCATGTATCCCCGCGTGCCGTAGAGTTTTTTCATGGCTTCGATGTCGGTGTCGAGCTGAATGGCATTGGCTAGCTGGCCGAGTTGCGCGTGCATCAGTGCTCGCAGAGCTTCGGCGGACAAAGACTTGTACCCGTCGATTTCGATTTCAGTGAGTTTGTATTGGCGTCCAGGATCAACGGGAAGGGTCACATCCACAGTCGTTTCTTCTGGAGTGTTCTGAACAACCTTGGGTTGAGCATCGCCCAACCTGGCCTTAAGATATCCCCGCTCGAGATAAATCGGCAGAAAGTTCTTGTCTTCTTGAATTCGAATTATGGAGCGCAGATACTCCGCGCCCTGCAGTTTCTTCGCTGCCGATTCGAGCAGCGCAGATTCGGACGCGCCAGCTCCGGCGAATGCGACGTTGCGAATGTGAATCCGCGGTCCAGTGACCGTAAAAACGAAAGCTTCGACCGGGCCGTCTTCTTGTGCCGCTCGAAGATAGTCGACGCGCCCCGGCACGTTGCGCGTAATCAACAAGCCCTGCAAGGCATTCGAAACTTCGTCCGCGAGATCCCCAGCGACAGGCAACTGCCCCTGAAATAACGGGACCGCGGCGTGAAGCTGGTCGAGCAGTTCCTGATCCGAGAACCAGACCAGATTGTCGAAGCGAACTGGAACGAACCGATCGGCATCCTGAACCTGCAACTCAAGCTTGGTTCCGTCAGCCGAGTATTCAAAGCTGTAGAGGACATCCCCGAAAGCCCCGGTCTCGCCAAGCACCCGGGCAGCCTTCTTGAAGTCGTCCTCGGTCGCGGTTTCGCCGATCTGCAACCCGCTGGCCGCGATCACTTCGTCCGACGTATACCGCTTCGTACCCGTCGTCTTGATGGAAATAAGTTTGAAGGCCGAAGGCGGAAGGTCTTTGGGTGCGAGCTTACGCGAAGTCTGAGCGAGCGACGCGGACAAACATAGACAACTAGCCAATAACAACTGAAATCCTAAGATTCGCACGCGAAAAGATTCTACCCCACAACCATGGCAGAGAGGCCCGAATTCTACCGCCACTCTCGTCTCTGTAATCAGACATGAAAGCGGGTGCCCCATCCTTTCCGCGTTCTTTGCGGAAGGGTGGGACGCGAGAAGGCTATTCGACGAAACGCTTGCGATGGAGATTTTTCGAGCAAACGCAGCGCGGTGCGAGCGGTTGGGGCGAATCCGCGCCCGGCGCCATCAAATGCCAAGCTTCACGAAACTCTTCGAAGCGGCCACTGCCTCGTTCGCGTCCAGAGGGATAGAAGGCCAGAACCCCGACTCCGGAGCACACTCAACCGGGATTATGTACCAAACCTTCATTGAAGCGATATAGACCGCGAGAAAATCAATTTCTGCTGCGGTGTAGAGTATCTTATCGCCATGCGTGGATCGCGCCCGATAGATCCCTTCGACCAAGCCGAAAATCGATTTCACCTGCACCCGCCAAAAACGCTCGCCGGAGTCAAGGATGAAATCATAGCGTTCGCTGTCTCCATGAGGCCGGGCCACGCCAAAACCTAGGCTCGCTGCCTTGTGCAGGAACGCCAGTTCAGCCAACTCGCCTTTTTCTTTAGTCTTGAGCGGTCCGCGGACCAGGGGTGCGTTCTGCCACGTACGCTCGCAAGAATTGCGCGATTTCTTTTTCATTTCACTCCAATAAAAAAGGCGCGAGCCGGATTTCCGGTCGCGCCTCAGATTGACTACAAACCCACGATTTCGTATCAGGATATGGCTTCAGCCATATCGCAACACCCGAATTGAAGCGGCTGCAGCCGCCGGTATCGGGTCTTGTAAAAAAAAGGCGCGAGCCAGATTTCCGGTCGCGCCTCAGATTGTCGATAAAACCCGCGATTCGTATCAGGATATGGCTTCAGCCATATCGCAACGCCCGAATTGAAGCGGCTTCAGCCGCCGGTATCGGGCCTTGTAAAAAAAAGGCGCGAGCCGGATGTCCGGTCGCGCCTGTTAATTTCGAGATTTAATCCCTATTTCAAGAATAGCAAATCGAAAGGGGTAAATAGGCTATGGTTTTCATATTTATTTTCCGAATCAAATCAGCAGCTTAGAAGAAAATGACCCGTCGAGGGGGCTTGACAAGTTTTCGGCAGAAAGCCCCTTTTCGCGGTTTTGGACCAGTCAGCCCCAAACTCTGTCATCCCGTGCGGAGTCGAGGGACCTTGCGTTTTCCGCTCTGCCACCGGATGTGATAAGCATCACAGACGCACTGACCGCCAAGCGACAACAATCAACACAAGGTCCCTCGACTCCGCTCGGGATGACAGTTCTTTTAGCCGTTCATGCGCCGAGAACATTGCTACCACGTCTACATCCTGCAAAGCGCCTCCCGCCTGTGCGCTCTACATCGGTATGACCAGCAACCTCATGCAGCGAGTCTCCCAGCACAAAACCCACAAATTCGATGGATTCACCGACAGCTACAACGCCGTCCGTCTGGTCTTTTGGGAAAGTTTCGACGACGTGATTAAAGCCATCAACCGTGAAAGGCAACTCAAGAACTGGCGCCGAGACAAGAAGCTATGGCTGATCGCTAGAACAAATCCAAAGTTTAAAGACCTGGCTACTGATTGGCGCAGCCAAGAAACTCTCAAAGCAAGAAAAGCCCAAAGCTCCCACCCACTGTAGTCCGAGCTGAAAGTGTCATTTTCACTAAGAAACCATCCCGAGCAAGAAACTGTCACTACGAGCGAAAACTGTTATTGAGAGTTAAAACTGTCATCCCAAGCAATAAACTGTCATCCCGAGCGGAGTCGAGGGACCCTGCGTCCACCTGCACCAGCGCAAAACCACATCCGGAAATTCCGAGAGCCTCCCGTCGCAGGGACGGGACTGGTGCCCGGTTCCCTGGGAGCATTCACCGTTCTGCCCACAAACACAAGGTCCCTCGACTTCACAGAATCGTTCGCCGCGCGAGCGATTCTGTTCCGCTCGGGATGACACTGCATAGGCAGGTCGCTTGACTAACGCTTTCCCGCCGCCTGGGCGTCAACCCCTTTGATCTTTACCGCGATGTCGATGAACGCCAGGGCGGCGCGGCTCAGGGCCTTGTCTTTGCGGAAAACCAGCGCGAGATCGCGGCGAATCGTGACGTCGGAGATGGGAATCGCGACCAGCGAATTAGCCCGCATATCTTCCAGCACATTCGAGCGGGCGATGAAGCCCACGCCGGCGTCCGCGGCGACGAAGCGCTTGAGCAGTTCGCTGGAATCGAGTTCCATGGTGTATCGCGGCTTGAGCTTGCGTTCGTAGAAAAGATTTTCCAGCGCGTCGCGGGTATGTCCGATCTTGGGCACGACCAGCGGGAACTTTGCCGCCTGGGCAATGGTGGCTGATTTCATCTTGGCCAAGGGATGGTGCGGCGGAGCGATAATCACGAGCTCGTCACGATGAATCAGAACGACGGTCAGACGCGCATCGCTCACGGGCAGCGAAACGACGCCAAAGTCCACGGAATTATCGACCACGGATTCCAGAATTTTGGCGTAGTCCGCACGCTTGATGTTCACGCTAACGCCGGGATACTGCTTCTTAAACTCAGCGAAAACCTCGGGCAGAATGTGAAGGCACGTTCCCTCGTTAGCCCCGACCACAATCTCGCCGCGCGGTACGCGCTCGGTTTCGGCGATCGCGGTCAGCATGGCTTTGCGCGCCGCCACTGTTTGTTCCGCAAATTTCTGGAAGAGCTTGCCCGATGCCGTGACTGAAACCTTTCCGCCGGATCGGTCTAGCAACTTCGCGCCCACCTCTTCTTCGAGAGAGCGAATCTGCGACGAGATTGCCGGCTGGGTGCGGAATCGCCGCTCGGCCGCTCGCGAGAACGAGTTCAGCCGCGCAACTTCCAGAAAAGTTTCGAGCTGGTCAAAGTCCATAACGAAAGTATTTGGATTGCTCGGACGCGCGGGGAGATTGTAGCAGGATCGTCAGCCGCACTCTGTTGTCATCACGAGCAGAGCGAGGGATCCAGGTTTCGCGCGGCCAAGGCAAAACCCAGGTTCCTCGTCGCTTCCGCTCCTCGGAATGACAAAGGAGGGTTTGCGGCTACTGCTTCAGCAGTTTCTCAATTGCAGAAGTCACATCCGTCGAATCCGGTGTGACCGCGGGTTCAAAGCGCTCGACCACGTTGCCGTTGCGGTCGACCAGAAACTTAGTGAAGTTCCACTTGATGTCTCCCGTGTGCGACGGATCAGCGTCCTTGGTGAGGTATTGATACAGCGGAGCTTGATCAGCCCCTTTAACCGAAATCTTCGAGTACAAAGGAAACGTCACGCTGTATTTCCGAGAGCAGAACGTCTTGATCTCTTCATTCGTCCCCGGCTCCTGCTGTCCAAAATTGTTAGCCGGAAAGCCAAGAATCACAAATCCCTGGTCCTTATACTTCTGATAAATAGCCTCGAGAGCAGTGTACTGGGGCGTAAATCCGCATTGGCTGGCTACGTTGACCATCAGGATTACTTTGCCTTTGAAGTCGGCCAGGGGCAGGGGTTTGCCGTCGATGTTGGGCAGAGTAAAACTGTAGAGGTTGGAGGCAGCGAAGGTGGATGTAGTCATAAGGATCACCAGTGACAGCACAAGATATTTGCAGGCGCTTCGATTGCGCAGAGTTCTCATTTCTTCTCCTTGTTTCTTCTTCTTGGCGCTGCTGATCGTGCCGACCTGATTGCTGTCAGAATACTGGACGGGAGTTGAAATGCGCAACCGCGGCTGCGATTTCGAGGGTTCGCACGCCGCACTGGAACCCGGGACTTGGTGCGGTACAATGGCACTCCCGAACGACATAAAGAAAACTCTTCCCGGAGGTTTACATGAAGCGGTTGCTAGTGTGGACAGTCCTATGCCTGGCATTGCCCGGAGCATTGTGGGCGCAGAATGATCCCGTGACCGGTACGTCGGAGCGCATGTTTTTTCCCAAGGACACGCTGTATGGCTATGCGCAGTTTGATTTGGCGCCTCCGCACAACGAGATCGATCCAAACTTGTGCGCGGGAAACGCCGGGAGCTACGGCGGTGCAAATGCTCCCTGCAGCATGTTTGCTCGCTACATGATCTCGGGACTTCTAGAAGTGCGTCCGTTCGGCAAAGGTCAGCTTCGCAGATTCATGCTGTTCGGCCAGCCTTCATTTTTGTTTGGCAAGAACGTTCCGCAGTATCTCTACACCTGGTCATGGGATGCCATCGGCATTGAGCATTCCTGGGGATTGGGAGTTTATATCGCGAAGGGATTCGAATTCCGCGTGACCCAGCATTTTCTCTTCGACCGGTTGGGCGCGCGTGACCGCAATTTGGGGACCGCGGATTTGGGCAACAATGGCCCTTGGGGAAGGTACAACGCGATCGGGGTGAGAAAGTATTTTGGGACGCGAAGGTGGTAGTCGGGCGTGCGAAGAACTAGGCTCGGACTGGCGTGGGCTTTTGGATGCGTGCGATCAGCCAGACGATGAGGGCAATCATCCCTCCAACAAAGGCAAGCGGCAAAAGAAAGACGAGAATCACCCAGCCGACTCCCGCTAGCGAGGTGACATCGCCAGCGATGGTAGCTTGAGGCTCACGCCGAACCGTTCCGCCGACGGTCGTCACATCGCCCGCGACTTGCGCCGCGCTCTGAAGACGGAGATCTCCGAGCACCACGGTGACATCGCCAGCCACCTGGGAGCCTTGTTCGACGACTACATTTCCGTGAATGGCGGTTACGTCTCCGGCCACTTGTCCGCGCACAAATACGGAGCAGTTTACACATGTGAGATCGCCCGAGTCTTGTCCGGGGTCGACAAAGATGTCATGGTTGAATTGCAGGCGGTCGGAGCCTTTTTGTGCCAGGGCTGGAGCAGCCAGCAACGCTAAGACAGCAAAGATTCTGAGTGTGGTGCGAGCGGACTTTATAGGCATACACGTCTCCCCTGGCACGCTGGGTATCTGATGATAGTACAGCGGTGCAAGTTCCGTGTTGTGGATGGTGCTCCAAATACGGTTATCGTAGCGCTTCTCGCCCCGCTGGGGCTGGTCGGCTTTCCGCTTTCACCGCGGCGTACGGCGTGCGGAAAAAACGCGGTTGGCAGTTGCAACATCGAGTTCCGGCGGCTAAAGCCGGACACATATTTCATCGAGTTACGGTATGCCTGAAGGCATACCCTGATACGAATCGAGAGTTTTCGCGCAGCGCCTTAGCGTACGGGCTTGCGGAAAAAACGCGGTTGGCGGTTGCAACATCGAGTTCCGGCGGCTAAAGCCGGACACATATTTCATCGAGTTACGGTATGCCTGAAGGCATACCCTGATACGAATCGAGAGTTTTCGCGCAGCGCCTTAGCGTACGGGCTTGCGGAAAAAACGGGGTTGGCGGTTGCAACATCGAGTTCCGGCGGCTAAAGCCGGACACATATTTCATCGAGTTACGGTATGCCTGAAGGCATACCCTGATACGAATCGAGAGTTTTCGCGCAGCGCCTTAGCGTACGGGCTTGCGGAAAAAACGCGGTTGGCAGTTGCAACATCGAGTTCCGGCGGCTAAAGCCGGACACATATTTCATCGAGTTACGGTATGCCTGAAGGCATACCCTGATACGAATCGAGGAAGTTTTCGCGGATGACCAAATGTTCTGGCGTTTTGTTTTTCTTGATTTTGGCGTTGTGAGGTTGCGGAAAAACGGCATTTGCAGTTGCGCTATTGAGCCTCAGCGGCTAAAGCCGGGCTCATTTTCCTTGAGTTACGGTATGCCTGAAGGCATACCCTGATACGAATCGAGAGTTTTCGCGCAGCGCCTTAGCGTACGGGCTTGCGGAAAAAACGGGGTTGGCGGTTGCAACATCGAGTTCCGGCGGCTAAAGCCGGACACATATTTCATCGAGTTACGGTATGCCTGAAGGCATACCCTGATACGAATCGAGAGTTTTCGCGCAGCGCCTTAGCGTACGGGCTTGCGGAAAAAATGCGGTTGGCGGTTGCAACATCGAGTTCCGGCGGCTAAAGCCGGACACATGTTTCATCGGTTACGGTATGCCTGAAGGCATACCCTGATACGAATCGAGAGTTTTCGCGCTTTCATCGACTGCGGTATGCCTGAAGGCATACCCTGATACGAATCGAGAGTTTTTCCGCTTTCATCGATTGCGGTATGCCTGAAGGCATGCCCTGATACGAATGGAGAGTTTTTCCGCTTTCATCGAGTTACGGTATGCCTGAAGGCATGCCCTGATACGAAGGGTTGGAGGCATCCATTTCTTGCTCATCTTCTTGCTATCGCTCGAAAGCTTTATAATTAAGGTTTCCCCAAAAGCTTTCTGGAGGATATGTGATGGCGGCCTCATACAACGACCTTCCGGTGCCCACCAATGGCGCGCGGATCACCTACAGCAACGGGCGCTACCAGGTGCCTGACAATCCGATCATTCCTTTCATTGAGGGGGATGGCACGGGTCGTGACATTTGGAAAGCATCGGTGCGGGTGTTTGATGCCGCGGTCGAAAAAGCTTATCAGGGCAAGCGTCGAGTGGCGTGGTACGAAGTGTTCGCGGGTGAGAAAGCGAAGGCTGAGTTCAACAATTGGCTGCCCGATGACACGGTGAATGCGATCCGTGAATTTCGCGTTGCCATCAAAGGCCCGTTGACTACGCCGGTGGGCGGCGGCATGCGGTCGTTAAATGTGGCGCTGCGGCAAATTCTCGATCTCTATGCCTGTGTGCGCCCGGTGAAGTATTACAAGGGCACGCCGTCGCCGGTGAAACATCCGGAGCGGATGGACCTGGTGATCTATCGCGAGAACACGGAAGACGTCTATGCCGGAATCGAATGGGAAGAAGGCACGGCCGAGGCTGCCAAGCTCATTGAGTTTTTGAATAAAGACATGTTGAAGGGAAGTAAGAAGCAGGTGCGGCTGGATTCCGGCGTAGGAATTAAGCCGATCTCCGTGACCGGCACCAAGCGTTTGGTGCGTATGGCAATTCAGTTTGCGCTGGACAGCGGCCGCAAAATTGTCACGATCATGCATAAGGGCAACATTCAGAAGTTCACCGAGGGCGCCTTCCGCAAATGGGGATATGAGTTGGCCACGCAAGAATTTCGCGACAAGATTGTTACTGAGCGCGAGAGCTGGATTCTGGACAATAAGGATAAGAATCCGAATCTTACGATTGAGGAAAACGCCAACTTGACCGAGCCGGGATTGGAATTCGCGACGGAAGAATTCCGGCAGTCGATTTATCAGGAAGTGCGAGAGGTGCTTAACGCGATCTACGCGACCCACGGAAAGGGCGCGTGGAAGAAAAAGTTGATGGTGAACGACCGCATCGCCGACTCGATCTTTCAACAGGTGGTAACGCGAGCAGACGAATACTCGGTGCTGGCTACGTCGAACCTGAACGGCGACTATATTTCCGATGCTTGCGCCGCGCAGGTGGGTGGGTTGGGCATCGCTCCGGGGGCCAATATTGGCGATGGTTATGCGATTTTCGAGGCCACGCACGGCACCGCTCCGAAGTATGCCGACAAAGATGTAATTAATCCCGGGTCGGTGATCCTTTCTGGAGTCATGATGTTTCGGCTCATGGGGTGGAATGAAGCGGCGGACCTGATCGAGCATGGTATGGAACGCTCGATCGAGCAAAAGAAAGTTACGTATGACTTCGAAAGGCTGATGGAAGGCGCGACCAAGGTAAAGACCAGCGAATTTGCCAGCCACATCATCGGAAATATGGACGCAGCCGTGTTGAGCGCGACGCGCTAGCGATTTTCAGAACAAACCGGTACGGCGGCGATTAGGGTTTGGAGGGGCGCGGCTTTCCAGCCGCGCCAATTAGGCTATTTAACGATTAATGGCACGGCTGAAGCCGTGCCCCTTCAAAACTTCGACGCGTGAGGGGTTTCGACAACCTGCTGGATCGTGGGACGGATTTCGTAATTTCTCAACGTGGAAAGGAAATCATGCGTAAGAAAGTTACGGTTGTTGGCTCTGGGAACGTGGGGGCGACGGCTGCTCATTGGATCGCTGCCAAGGAACTGGCGGACGTCGTGCTCATCGATATTGTCGAAGGCGTCCCGCAAGGCAAAGGCTTGGACCTGCTGGAGGCGATGCCGATTGAGAAACGCGACTCTCACATTATGGGCACGCAGGATTATGCCGACACTGCCAATTCCGACATCGTTGTAATCACTGCCGGCATCCCGCGCAAAGCCGGGCATGAGCCGCGATGACCTGCTGAACACCAACCACAAAATCATGAAAGATGTTGTGGGCAAGGCGGTGCAGTACTCGCCGAACTGCATTCTGATTATCGTATCGAACCCGCTCGATGCCATGGCGCAGGCCGCTTACAAGATGAGCGGCTTTCCTCGCGAGCGCGTGATCGGCATGGCCGGAGTGCTCGATTCTGCCCGCTTCCGGGCGTTCATTTCGGAGGAGTTGAAAGTCAGCGTGGAGAATGTGACGGCGTTTGTCCTTGGGGGACACGGCGATACGATGGTTCCGTTGCCGCGGTATTCCACCGTGGCTGGAATTCCGATTACTGAGCTGATGGATGCGGCGACTGTGGCTCGCCTGGTACAGCGGACGCGCGATGGCGGGGCTGAGATTGTGAAATATTTGAAGACCGGCAGCGCTTACTATGCGCCTTCAGCTGCGGTCGCAGAGATGGTTGAGGCGATTTTGAAAGACAAGAAAAAGATTCTGCCGTGTGCGGCTTACCTGGAGGGTGAATACGGGATCAAGGGGCTCTATGTTGGAGTACCGGTGAAGCTAGGCTCGAAGGGAATTGAGCAGATCATTCAAATCAAGCTGACGCCGGAGGAAAAAGCGGCGCTGGATAAGAGCGCGGAGGCGGTGAAGGAGTTGGTGGCGGTCATCGGGGTGTAGATCGGGAGTTTAGATCGAAAACACAAGGTCCCTCGACTGCGAATCCTCGTTCGCAAGCGAACGAGGATTCTCCGCTCGGGATGACACAGTCAGTGATGATTCTTCGCTCGGGATGACAGATTCCAGGATGACAGATTCAAGACCCCGTCTACACCCGCTCGATCGTGACCGACTTCACCACTACATCTTTATTCGGTTTGTCCTGGCGATTGCGCGGGACGCTGACAATTTTATCGGCGATATTTTGGCCTTCGACAACTTCGCCGAAGATTGTGTGTTTGCCGGTGAGCCATGTCGTGGGCGCGAGAGTGATGAAGAATTGCGAGCCGTTGGTGTTGGGGCCGGCGTTGGCCATCGCCAGCTTGCCGGGCTTGTCGAATTTGTGCGGAGAGCCTTTGGTTTCGTCCTCGAATTGATACCCGGGGCCACCCATGCCGGTTCCGGCAGGATCTCCGCCCTGGATCATGAACTCGGGGATGACGCGGTGGAAGATGGTTCCGTCGTAGAGACGATCTTTGCTTTTCTTGTGGCTGACGGGATGCGTCCACTCGCGTTTTCCCTCGGCGAGTTCGACGAAGTTGGCGACTGTTTTGGGGGCGTCCTTTTCAAATAAACGGCAGACGATGCTGCCTTCCGAAGTATCAAAAATGGCGTAAGTGCCGGGTTGGCGGGTCATGGCGGATCCTTTCTGGTGTCGCTTATTGAAAGCTAAGTGAGATTCAATTCTCGCGCTGGCCAAACACAAGGTTCCTCGACTACGCTCGGAATGACAGGAACTTTGATTGTGTCTCTAATTCGCGTTTTCGATGGTGATGTGGTTGATCTTCACCGGCTTGTAGGGACGGTCATTCGAGTCACGTCCCATCCTTGCGATTTGCTTGACCAAGGTGACGCTAGCTGCGTCGCACTGGCCGAAGATGGTGTAGCCGCCGTTCAAACTCGAGTAGGCGATCTCGGTGATAAAAAACTGTGAGCCGTTGGTGCCGGGACCAGCATTCGCGTAGGCGAGGCGTCCGGGCCGATCGAACTTGAGGTCGTTCGAAGTTTCATTCTTGAAAGCGTAGCCGGGATCGCCGGTTCCGGTGCCCATTGGGTCGCCGCCTTGAATCATGAAGTCGGGAATCACGCGATGGAAGATGGTGCCGTCATAAAGCGGAACGCCGTGTTTTTTCTGGTGAGTGACGGGGCTGGTCCAATCCTTGGTGCCGGTGGCCAAGCCGATGAAATTGGCTACACCGATGGGAGCCTTGTCTGGAAAAAGCGTACAGGTAAGTTTGCCTGCGGTGGTGTCGATCACAGCCGTCGGGTGACCCGAAGCCGTGGCCGGCTTGTCTTGCGACCACAACGTGAGCGAAGACAAAAGAATGACTGAAACGAGAATTAAGCATTTGCGCATGGTGGCTCCTTCAGTGTGATAAATCGAGTGTGATAAATCCAAACCCTGAATTGTACGACAGTGGCAGTGGAATTACTTGCTCGATGGCTGCGTCTGCAATTCCTGGCTCACGCGCTCCACTTCTTTGAACACACGTAGAACGTTACCGCCGAGGATCTTATGAATATCTTCGGCGCTGTATCCGCGATCGAGTAGGGCTTGTGTGATTTTGGGTAAGTCGGCGGCGGAATCCATCCCCGCGGGGGTTGCGCCGCTTACGCCGTCGAAGTCGGAGCCGAGGCCTACGTGGTCGATGCCAGCGACTTTTGCGATGTGGTCAATGTGATCGATTAATACGGTGAACGGCGGGCGCGGGATTTTGGCCATCCATTCTCTGGTGATGCGATCGTCATCGACGTACGTTATCTGCTTTCCTTCAGCTTTCAGTTTGTCCAGGTAGGCACGAGTCGCGGCAGATTGCTCTGCTTTTTGCGCCTGGAGCGCATTCCAATAGTTTTGATCGAGAAAGCCGGAGAAGAAATTCACGTCTACGACGCCACCATTCTTGGCTACGGCGCGCAGCATGTCATCCGTCATGTTGCGGGGAGCGTTGGTTAGAGCGCGCGCCGAGGAGTGGGAGGCGATCACCGGAGCTTTAGTTGTGGCGATGGTGTCCCAGAAGGTTTTGTCGGCGACGTGGGAGATGTCGACCATCATGCCCAAGCGATTCATTTCGAGCACGACCTGCTTGCCGAAATCGGTCAGTCCGTTGTGGTGTTGGATCTTGGGATCGTCGATATCTCCGGAGGAGTCGGCCCACTCGTTCGTGTTCGACCAGGAGAGGGTCATGTAGCGGACGCCGAGACGGTAGAAATCGCGCAGGAGATGAAGATCGTTTTCGATGGAATGACCGCCTTCGATTCCCATGAGGGCGGCAAGTTTTTTCTGCTTGTGGGCGCGCTCGATGTCGTCGGTGGAAAAGGCCATCATCATTCGATCGGGATGACGCGCGGCCTGTTCATAAACGGAATCGATGAGATCGAGGGTGTGCTGGGCGAAGTGTCCCTGATTGGTTTCGGGATCGACCCAGATGGAAAAAAACTCCGCGCCGAGGTTGCCGGCGCGGGCTTTGTCGAGGCTGATGTGGCCGATGTCTTTCGGATCGGTTGAGCCGATGTCGAAGTTCTCGTCGAGAAAACGCTGCGGCGTGTCGGCATGGGTGTCGATCACGATCTCCGAGTCGTGGATGGCGCGGGCTTTTGGGCTGATGTTTGACGAGTTGGTCGTCTGGGTAAAGGCTAAGGCTGATACCAGGATCAGCAGCGCCGAAAGACGCAGGAAAAAGGCTGATGGACAGCGTCTGAGTGTTGGCATGAGTAAGGGAATGATTGTATACGGTCTGTGGTGAAGAGGGAATTCTTGGTGGAAATGCCTTGAGGCGGTTGGAGCGGAAGTGGCAACACGGGGTCCTTCGACTGCGTAACTGATTCGCCTTGCGAATCCGCTACTGCGGACAGGATAACAGTTTTAAAGTTGGAGTTACTGCTGCGGGTTGATCTCGGCTGCGATGCTTGGGGGCTCTCCGAGTGGGTCGTACTGTGCTTCGTCTTGCTGCACTCCGAATGGCATCTTCGATTCCTGCGAGTCGGCGTAACGGCCGGATACGGCTACGTGAAATACCCATTGATGCCGTTCTTCTTCCGGTTCAACCAGACCCTCGTCTCGGAGCGGCATGAGGTATTCTTCCATCCACGCTACCTGCTGCCTGGTCATGCCCCGGCGCTGGATATCGACTGTGATCCCGGCCAAGTGAGAGGATGCGGTCTCGCCCTTCTCGGGTGCGGCATTGCGATTGTGACGGCGAAGTTTTTTCTGTACCTGTACTGTGCGCACGGCCGAATTCACCTGAATGGGGGCGTGGAACTGCTGATAATAAGCTTCGCTCAGATCGTCAAGAAAATCGCGCGTCCACGGGCGGCAATAACGACGATCGGGATCAAGGCGCGGATCGAAGCGCAGGGATTGGCTAGCAACGATCGGAACCAGTTCCTGGCGGGCGATCAACTGATCGAGCTCCGCTTGATTCTGGATGCGCGGCAATTCGAGGCGGTCGATTTCTTCGTTCTGGCGCAGCAACGAATCCCGGGAAGGGCGGAATACCGGATTCCAAAGGATACGGCGGAGCCGGCCATGACGTTTGCCGGCGTGACGTGCATTTTGGCTGGGCGTGACCTGATGCAGGCCAAAAGCCTGTCCGCACACAGCGACGGCCAGAAATATCAACAGAAACACTCGACCTGTTTTGCACTTCACGAAGTGAGCCTCAAATCCCGTACCGCAAATACAGGCGGCTAGTTTAAATCACTGACGCCTGATGCCAAGCCAGCTTTCAGCTGCGAGGTTACTAAAGAGTATCTTGGCCAGATTACCGGTTGTTACCCTCGCGTCGTCCGCTGCTAATCCGTTTATGCCTGCAGCTAAGATGCCGTTTCCGATGGTCGGATTGGCTGTGTCTATGTGCCTCACAAAACGCCTCTTACCGTTTCGAGGCTGGACGACGAAGTGCGCACTATAACACTGTTTGGTGGTGAGTGTCCCAGAAAACGTCACTGACGGGACAATTTGGCCCATTCCAGTCTGTGGTGGAACCAGTCACTTGCGGAAAAGATCTCCTACGGCCTGTCTGATAACTTCGCCGCCGACCTCGGAAATAGACTGCGTCAACGGAATGTCTTTGGGACAGACCTCGACGCAATTTTGGGCGTAGCCGCATTCCTGGATGCCTCCATCGCCCATCAGTGCGGCCAGTCGTTCGCGTTTCAGAGCCGCCCCCGTGGGATGAGTATTGAAAAGGCGAACCTGGGAAATCGTGGCCGCGCCCACGAAGCCGGTGTCTTCATTAAACTGTGGGCAAGCCTCCATGCAGCAACAGCAAGAGATGCAGCGCGACAGCGGGTACGCTGCCTCTTGTTCTTCGGGGCTGATGCGAGGGCCAGCGCCTAGATCGTAGGTGCCATCAATGGGCACCCATGCCTTCACGATTTTCAGATTTTCGAACAGAACGCTGCGATCGACAGCCAGATCGCGAATTACGGGGAACTTGGTGAACGGCTCCAGCCGGATGGGCTGCTCGAGCTTATCGATCAAGGCAGAACATGCCATGCGGGCGCGTCCGTTGATAAGCATTGCGCAAGACCCGCAAACTTCTTCGAGGCAATTGGAGTCGTAAGTGATCGGTGTGGTCGGCTTGCCATCGCGGGTGACGGGATTGCGGGCAATCTCCATCATTGAAGAAATGACATTCATGCCCGGGTGCCAGGCGAGTTCGAACTCTTCCCAATGCGATTTAGCGTTGGGATTGTCCTGGCGTTTGATCTTTAAGATTACGGTCTTGGTATTTGCCATTCGCGATTAGCCTTTAGCTTTTAGCTCAAACTTTGTCATGCGGAGCGACGCGGAAAACTTGTAGCTTATTCCGATACCGGCAAAGTGCATAGATCCTTCGCTTCGCTCAGGATGACAGATGTGTTACTTGACCGCGTCATACTTTCTCGGCCGGGGCGGGATCAATGAAATATCCACCGGCTCGAATTCGAATTTCGGCTCGTCGGCATCCGGGGCGAAGTAGGCTTTCGTGGTCTTCAGCCAGTTCTTGTCGTCGCGCTCGGGAAAGTCGGGCTTGTAGTGTGCGCCACGAGATTCGTCGCGCATCGCCGCACCTTGCGCAATCACGCGGCCGAGTTGCAGCATGTTGTAGAGCTGGCGCGTGAAAACCACACTGGTATTGGCCCACTGCGTCCGGTCATTAAGATTAATGTGGCGGAAGCGCTCGAGCATTTCGCACAACTTGGCGTCGGTTTCCTTCAACTTGTTGTTGTAGCGAATGACGGTGCAATTGGCAGTCATCAATTCGCCGAGTTCCTGCCAAAGACGAAATGGATTCTCCTTGCCGTCCGACTTCATCAGCATGGAATTGTTTTCTTCCTGATGCTTACGTTCCGCGTCGAAATGTCCGTTGCCGGGCGCCGACTGCAGATTGCGGGCATATTGCACCGCCGCTGGTCCGGCAACGAATCCGCCGAAGATGCACGAGACCAGCGAATTCGCGCCCAGGCGGTTGGCTCCGTGATATTGATATTCGCACTCGCCTGCCGCATAAATTCCCGGGATATTCGTTGCCTGACTGAAATCGACCCAGAGCCCGCCCATGGTGTAGTGCATGCCGGGGAAAATCTTCATGGGAACCTTGCGCGGGTCATCGCCCACAAACTTCTCATAGATTTCCAGAATGCCTTCCAGCTTGCGGTCGAGAATCTTGGGGTCGATGTGGGTCAGGTCAAGATAGACCATCGGCTTTCCGTCGATGCCCAGATTGTGCTCGAAGACAACTTTGAAAATTGCGCGCGTAGCGATATCGCGAGGTACCAGGTTCCCGTATTTTGGGTACCACTCTTCGAGGAAGTACCAGCGCTCGCTTTGCGGAATCGATAACGGATCGCGCTTGTCACCCGGCGTTTTTGGAACCCAAACGCGTCCGCCTTCACCGCGAGCCGATTCTGACATGAGGCGCAGTTTGTCTTCGCCGGGGATGCAGGTGGGATGAACCTGGATGAACTCGCCATTGCCGTAGAAACATCCTTGCTGATAAAGCGCCGACTGCGCCGAGCCGGTGCAGACTACGGAGTTGGTCGACTTGCCGAAGATTGCCCCATTACCGCCGGTTGCGATAATGATTGCGTCCGCCGGGAAAGTGCGGACCTCCATGGAACGCAAATCCATGGCGCAGATGCCGCGGCAGATTTTGTTGGAATCGAGCACGGCCGAGAGAAATTCCCAGTGCTCGTATTTCTTGACCTTGCCCTCGGACTCGTAGCGGCGCACCTGTTCATCGAGCGCGTAGAGAAGTTGCTGTCCAGTAGTGGCTCCGGCAAAGGCAGTGCGGTTGTAAAGCGTTCCGCCGAAGCGGCGGAAATCCAGCAAGCCTTCTGGAGTACGGTTAAAAGGCACGCCCATGCGGTCGAGCAGATCGATGATGCCGGGGGCGGCTTCGCACATCGCTTTTACCGGAGGCTGGTTGGCGAGGAAGTCGCCGCCGTAAATGGTGTCGTCGAAGTGCTTCCAGGTGGAATCGCCCTCGCCTTTTAAATTCTTGGCGGCGTTGATGCCGCCTTGCGCGCACACGGAATGCGAGCGTTTCACGGGGACGATGGAGAACAGATCCACGTGCCCGCCCATCTCCGCGATCTTGATGACCGCGGAAAGACCGGCCAGGCCGCCACCAATAACAATGATTTTTGGATTTGACGCCATCTTCGAGTGCACCGCTTTCCGTGAACTTTAATTCGTCGTGCCGGGCCCCGCTTCAACCATGCTTGCGCCCGCAGGATCGGTTGGTTGCAGGGCATGCGTCCGGAATGAGGTCAGGCTCGCCAGACCGACTCCGGTCAGCACAAAGAAAAATGCCAAACACAAAATCAGGAACCGCTTGCGGGCCTTCTCGCCTGAAACGATGCCCCACTTCGCGCAAAATAACCAGATGCCGTAAGCGAAGTGCCACGACGCTGCAATCAATCCTGCGACGTAAAACAAGAACAGCGGCGTCTGGAATACTTCGCCTTGTACTTTGCCGAAAGACGCACCCGGAAATTCGTGCAGAGTCGATGCCGGTAAAGCGCATCGTCCAGGTGTGCCAAAGGATGTAGGCAAATGCGATCGCGCCGGTCCAACGCTGCGCCGTGTACATCCAGTTTCCGGTCCAGGGATATTCGCCGACGTTGGTCTCTCCGCGATACCAGATGTAGAAACCGTAGAGGGCGTGAAACAGAATAGGCAGCCAGATGCCAAATAGCTCGAGGATCGGAACCAGCGGAAGACTCGCCAGAAAGCGCACCTGGCGGGCGTAAGCAATGGGACCGCCGATGGCGGACGCATTCGAAATCAGGATGTGTTCGAACAGGAACGCCCCGACCGGGATGATTCCGGTTAGCGAGTGCAGGCGACGCAGCCAAAACGAATATCCCTGGCCCGCCCGCAGCGGAGCCACGCCACCTTTAACCGGCACCGGAGCCACAGGACTGGCGGTTGCTGCCACAGAATGCTCCTTATAATTTCAAGGATGAGAACGGAACCTTTTATTATGTTGTCGCGGGAGAAGGGAAGTCAAGGAAGCATAACGTAATACCGGCGGCACAGCTTTAAGTCGTAGTGCCGCTTTTCATGAGTTGATACCAAGCCAGGAACTGGCGGAAAGCGGCTCCGCGATGGCTGTATTGGGCTTTTTCCTCTGAGGTCAATTCGGCAAAGGCTTTCTGAATCTGCGGAAAATAAAACAGGGGATCGTAACCGAAGCCGTTTGTGCCTCGCGGACGGTTCAAAATTGTGCCTTCGACCTCTCCCCGAAACACTTCCAATGTTTGTCCATCGCGAGCGGCGGCAAGCACGCATACGAACCGGCCACTGCGCTTGTCGGAAGGAACATCTTTCAACTCCCGCAGGAGGCGGGTATTGTTGGCTGCGTCATCAGTGTTGTTGTCCATCAAGTGAGGGGCGTCGGCTGCGTAGCGCGCGGAATGGACCCCTGGAGCACCCTTGAGCGCGTCCACTTCCAGCCCAGAATCGTCGGCCAGTACGATTTCCCCCGGAGCCGCGGAGCTGTACGCTTCTGCTTTCTTCCGCGCATTTTCTTCGAAAGTTAAACCGTCCTCGATCACGGGAGGCAGGTCTGCAAAGTTGGGAACCGGGACGATCTCGATGTCAAAGGATGCGGCGGCACCGGCAAAGTCGCGCAACTTGCCGTCATTCGACGTCGCAATGAGAACGTGATTCACTCGCCTTGCGTTTGCCCCTTCTAAGAAATGATAAACATCGGCGGAATGTTTACCAACATATTTTGATTCGGGAAATGTTAAGCCGCGTTGGCCATTGGATGCTTGCGCCGAAGTGCGACGAAGACTCCGAGAGATAAAGCGGTAAGGACGGAAATGAATCCTCCGAGAGTTCTATCCCAGGTACGCGTGAACGCGATGCGCACGCGGTTCTCGCCGGCTCCAACGGGGATCAACATTTGCCCAGTGACGTCTTGGGTAGAGGTCGCGACTGCTTGGCCGTTCACTTCGACACGCCACGCGGGATAGTTGAATAATCGCAATACCAGTTCTCCGGGCTGCGTGAGCACGGTTGTGAACATCTTCGATTCAGCATTCCATTGTTGAATCTGAATTTGATTTGGTGCGCCGCTGTGATCCAGAGCTACCCGGGGAGCGTCCTGCTTAATTTCGTATGGATCGGCTCCGGCGGGTACATATTCGTCGGTGCCCTCATATCCTGCCCCGCTTTGCTGGTGTTCAAGCATCTCTCTGAAATCCGCGGATGTCTCCCACCATGGAGCCTGGATGCGATGCCAAACGAAAACGAGGGCGGCAAGCATGGCCAGACAGATCAGCAGGCGTACAAGCCAGCGCCGTGAAGCTAAGGTCACGAGTAACGCTAGCGCGACATTCAAGCACAGCAGCCAGCGCCACGGGAGTTGGAGGTAGCGTAACTCAGGCAAATGATTCCAGAACCATGCGGTAAAGGAAAAGTTGAGAAGAGTCGCGAATAGAGCCCAACCCAGGAGCATCCACCAAACCCGGGGATGTCGGCTTCTCCAAGTGCGGGAAAGGAACGCCGCGATCACGAGCAGAATTATTTCCGTTGATGCCACTGCCGAGACGAGCAAGTTGAAACGATTGTGATCAACGTCGGCGAGTTTCACAAACAGGAAATTGTCCTGCGGACGCACGCCGGGAGACAGCACTTCGGCGATGTTTACCCATCTTTGTTCATAAGCCGCAGGTATCAGGAAAAATGCCGCGAGGGCCGCGCCGAACAAAACTGCAAGCGCGCCGCGGAGCAGGACTCGCGGCGAGCGCTTAAGAAAGGCCAAAATCATGGCCAGCAGAACCAAAGAATAGTTCAGCATCACGGCAGCGGGGATATTCGTCAGCCAGGCCGCAGCCACGATCAATGCCAGCGGGACCACGGCGTTTGCTTTCTCATCTTCCAATCGCAGCACGCAGAGAAAAAGCAAAGGCATGAGCGCGCCCGCCAACAGTTCCGCGAATGCGCTTCGCCAATACACAACGATGATGAAATAAGGATTCGCGGCGTAGAGCGCCGCGGCAAAAATCGCGTCGCGACGGTCCAACCAACCGCGTGCCAGAAGAAACATGGAACATCCGGAGAGCGTCAACCCGAGCCAGATATAAGCGCCAGGAACAGCCTTCCACGGCAGCAGTGCTCCCAACGCAGCCCCCAGTGTCCATGAAACCGGCGGATAGAAAACGAAGCGAGCCTCTCCGTATCCGTACTGCGCCAGCGCGGCCCATCGGGGATAAATGATCCCTAACTTCCACTGTCCCAAAACTTCCATCCAGGAGTTTACGTGGAACTCGAAATCGTGCCCTGAAGGACTACCGAGAAAGAAGAACGGAAGAATCACTGCAAACGAGGCTGCCATCACCACGAGCAGAGGCAGGAGCGAAATGGGTCCGCCAACGGAATTCGTCCCGACATCTTCCCGCTTGGTGACTCTTTGCTCCAAAGAAGACGAGTTCAGCAGGGAATTGCCTCCGGGCATCCAGATGCGGTCACAGAGATTGTGGCCTAAGCCACGCAAATGGGCAATGCGAGAGCAAGAGACTGTGGAAAATGTGATTGGGATTTCACGGGAAATTAACTTGGCTGCCACCTTCCGGAAACCGCCGCCGACTAAACTTCGCTCATTCGAGGTGGAACAGACCCGGCACTGAGAGGTCCGCACGAGAGACGGCGTGCGGGCCTCTTAGTGTTTTTGGAGGGGATTGCGTGCCGGTGCGATTTGATAGATAATACCGCTGCTCGACTGTCTGCGACGTAGAGCGGCAGCCTGAACGGGGCCCCGTTTTTCACTTGCCTTGGAGGTCACCGTGAGATTACTTCGCCTTGTCTGCCTGTTCACGATTTTCATCAGCACGATAGCGCTGGCTCAGAAGAACCCGATCCCACTGGTCAATCAGCCGTTAGTTCCGGAGAGCGCAAAACCGGGCAGTGCCGGATTCACCCTCACGGTGAACGGCACAGGTTTTTCGTCGGGCGCCGTTGTGAATTGGAATGGAACCCCACGCACGACCGAGGTTATTTCGAGCAGCCAACTCAAGGTGACAATCGGCGCGGCGGATGTCGCTAAAGCAGGCACTGCGTTGGTGACGGTGGTGAACCCGGCGCCGGGCGGTGGAACTTCCAGCGTCGTCTATTTTCCGATCAGGCAGCGGTTGTCCTCGGTCGCGCTGGCAGCTGTTCCATCCGCGATCGGCTATGGCGTAGTTGCCGTCGGAGACTTCGACAAAGATGGCAAGCTTGACGTTGTATCAGCTCAGGTCAACAATGCCGATTGGGTCGTTTCCCTATTCCGGGGAAAGGGAGACGGCACTTTCAAGAAGCCGATCCAGACTGTTATTTCCGTGGGAGACGGCGGGGACATTGATCAAGTGAATGCGGTTAGCCTCAGCAAAGATGGGAAGCTGGATCTAGCGGTCCTCTGGACTTACGGCGAGGACACTGGCACGGACATTCTGCTCAACAACGGCGACGGAACGTTCAGGCAGTCAAATCAGAACCTGCCCGGTATCGCGACGTTCGGAGACTTAAATGGGGACGGTGCACTGGATGCCATTGCGGTCGGTGAAGGTGAGGATGCGGGCTCCGCTTTCGTCATGCTCGGAAACGGCAAAGGCGGCTTCACGCGAGGCGAGCAGCTTAATGTTAACGGCGGATTTCTTCCCGCCGCAATTGGTGACTTCAACGGTGACGGCAAGCTGGATTTGGCGATACCAGCGCAGTCCGGTGGCGTGACGATCTTTTTGGGAAACGGTGATGGAACGTTTCCTGAAAACGGTGTGGTCTATTCCACAAAGTACGGTGGGTCGTTGGTCGCCGCTGATGTCAACGGCGACGGAAAGCTGGATCTGATCGACAGCGGTTGCGTGTTGCTCGGTAACGGAGATGGAACGTTTACTCAGGGTAGCTGTACCAATTCGCCGTTCAGCCTTATCACGGTAGGAGACTTTAACGGCGACGGGAAATTGGACCTGGCAGGCGTGTACTACAATTTGTATGGTAACAATTCGGCAACTTTGATGATCGCCCTCGGTAATGGGGACGGCACGTTCCAGCCTCCGATTGAGGTTGCTGACGGTTTTCTTAGCATCGATTATGCCCTGCCGGGAGTGGGCTTCGGCGATTTCAACGGTGACGGCAAGCTGGATCTGATTGCTCCCTCGTTGGCGGGCACGCCGGTGTTTTTGCAAACCCTCGCAAGCGTTACCCCGAACGCTCTCGCTTTCGGAAACCAGAGCGTGGGTACCAAGAGCGCGCCGCAAACAGTAGTGCTCAAGAACATCGATACAGCTGCGCTCACGATTAGCGGGATCACGATCGTCGGGGCCGATGCGCAAGACTTCATCCAGACGAACAAGTGCGGTACGAGTCTTCCACCAGGACACAGCTGCCAGATTCACGTAAGCTTCGCTCCGAAGCAAGTAGCCGCTCTCACGGCCTCCGTCAAAGTGAACTATCAGGGCGGGCCTCAGCTGGTTTCACTGACTGGAACCGGGGTTTCCGCGGCAACTGCCTCTCTGACGCCGTCCAAGTTAACGTTTCCCTTGCAATTAGTCGGAACCTCGAGTGGGGCGCAAACTGCGACGTTGAAGAATACGGGTTCGACGACGGTGACGATTTCAAAGATTTCCGCAACCGCGCCTTTTAGCGAAACCAACAATTGCCCTGAGAGCCTGACGGAAGGACAAAGTTGCGATATCCAAGTGTCATTCGCGCCAACCGCAAAGGGATCTGCGTCGGGCAAGCTCTCGGTAACCGATAATGCCACGGGCAGCCCGCAAACGGTGGCGCTTTCGGGTACGGGAACAGTGGTCGAACTGTCGCCGATCGGCGTAACTTTCAGAGACCAGAAGGTAGGGACTAAGAGTGCACCGGTTCCTGTCAAGCTAACTAACGTGGGCAAGACCTCGCTTTCTGTTAGCCAGATTACGATTTCCGGCACCGACCAGGAGGATTTTTCTCAGACTAACAATTGCGGCAGTAGCGTACCCGCCGGCGGAAGTTGCACTATCAAGGTTGTGTTTAAACCCAGGGCGACTGGGCAACGTTCGGCGAACCTAACGATCAGCGATGACGGCGGCGGTAGCCCACAGTCGGTCACCCTGTCGGGAACGGGAACTTAGGGTTGGAACGAGGTTGGAGCCCGACGTCAGGCGGAGGTGACTTCTTCTGAATTGCGCTGCTGGCGGAGCTTTTGCAGAAATTCTTCCTGGTTGAGTGTTTCGTGGCTGCGCAGCAATTCCAGCAGGGGGTCGTCGAGTTCTTCCTTGGGTGGTGAGTCAGGCGGATTGTATTGGTCGCCGGCGGCTAGGATGCGTGGGGTGATCTGTAATGCAGGAAGCATTCCGGGACGACTGGTCAGAAATCCGATGAACCTTGCCACTTGGGCGCGCTCGTCGGTGGTACGCGCGGCGAACTCAATGCCCATGCCGAATCCAGGGTGCATCACGCGGACCGTCCCTTCCGCCTGGACTTCGACATCTTCCGCGTTCAAACACAGAGTAATGCCTGAGCGCTCAGGAAAAGGCGATTCGGTTTCGACGTAACATCCGCCCAAGCTGAGATCGGTCAGAGTACACTGCGATACCGGCTCGGGATCGGGCGGCGGAATCTCCGGAGCGTTGGCTGCTACCCAGGTTTTTAGCGTAGCGCGAAGGCTTTCGGAGAGATCGATAAAGCGTACACCCGCTTGCCCGTTGGGGCTGGCCCACGCGAGTTCTCCGCTCGCCTGAATTTCGGTATTGCTGTCGGGAAGATTGAAATGAACGTTGATCGTGGCGCCAGGGCACAGCGGCTGCGCCGCCAGAACGTCCATCCCATCTTCACTGAGATCGAGCAGAATGCCTTCGAGAGGCGGCCCGTCCTGGACCTGAAGCTGTATCGGAACTTGTACAGGCACGCGAAAAGAGCGCCGGCGTTCACGCTTAATCAAGGCGGTGGCGGCGCGTAGACTAGCTTCCGCCTGCTCGGCATCGATTGGTTTGTAGAGGATGAAATTGGCGCCCGCGCCGAACACATTGCGTACCTTCGTTTTGTCGCTGAGCAGAGCAACGGTTACGGCTTTGACTCCCGAAGTGCTCTGACTGGCATTCTGCAGTACCAACGAGGCGCTGTGGGGATCATCGAAGTCAACGATGACCGAGTCAAACTTTTCTTCGGTCAAGCGGCACATGGATTCGGGATATCCACAGCTGGCGACGGCGACACCGCAGCGGGCGAGCAGCGGAGTCAAAACTGCCGCTGCCTCTTCGTCCTTGGATACCAAAAGTGCTTGAAACGTCATATGCTGCTCATGTGCGGTGAATAAAATCCCCGTGGGCTAAGGCCAGCGAGGAGCCACGCCGCGAGCCGGCTTGGCAGGGGCAGTAGTAGCGCCCGAAGGAGCCGCTGCAGCACTCGCCGCGGTGCTGGGCTGCTCATCGACGTCGGCCAAGACCGCAGCGTCGTCGTCCTCGATTTCAGCCAGCAGAGGAGCCACTTCACGCAGTTTTTCGGCCGCCTGCTGCAGCATCTCAATCTGCTTGGCCAACTGCGCGTACCGGGCCTGCTTGCGCCGCAGAACCTCATGAATATCCTTCATACAACCCCCTGCTGCGAATCTAAGGAGGCCGGCAGCAATCGTCAATCGTTATAGCCTTTAGGCAGATTACGGCGGTAACCGAGCCGCAGCGGGGAAGGCGCGAATCTACTAGCGGAAGTAGTTGAAAGATAGCCATTTCGTGCCAGCAACTGGCACCAATGTGGGATTTACATCCAAAAGGAGAAAAAATATTCTGTCTTTGAGCAGTTCTGGGGGAGGGCTGTTCGGGCGTCTCACGACTCGAAAGAGTTGCGAGGCGCTTCTTATTTTTGGGGAGTTCTTCTCCACGCCCCGCCAGCCGCTTGGTCCCCTTAGCCAGGATGTGTACAATCCCGGTCAGTCTCTTCGAGAAAAAGATCATATTGTGGATTGCCCCCAAGCCATTCGCGGAGCCTTGCTTTGAAACTCAAGGATTTCCTGCTTCTTGCACTCCTTACTCTGGGAGCATTGCTGGTCCATGGCTACCATCCCTGGGCGGAAGACGCTGCACTTTATCTCCCGGGAGTCGAGAAAATCCTGCATCCGGAGCTTTTTCCCTTCAATGCGCAGTTCTTCGAATCGCATGCCCATCTGACGTTTTTCCCGAACTTTATTGCCGCCTCGGTGCGAATGAGTCATCTGCCACTGGAAGTTGTGCTCTTCTTTTGGCAAGTGACTTCTATCTATCTTTTTCTGCTTGCGTGCCTGCAGTTGATCAGCCGGTGCTTTCCCGATGAAAAAGCGCGTTGGGCCGGTGTAGGGCTGATCGCGGCGCTTCTGACTCTGCCAGTGGCTGGAACCGCTCTGTACATCATGGATCAATACCTCAATCCGAGAAACTTGGTCGCTTTCGCCGCGATTTTCTCCCTCGTCAAGGTCATCGATCGAAAGTATTTCCAGGCCGCGCTATTTCTTGCCTTTGCAGCGGCGATTCATCCGCTCATGTCCGTTTTCGTTCTTTCCTACTGCTTGGTGCTGGTCTGCATCAAGCAATTCGATCTACGGTATGCCAGTCTTGCCTGTCTGTTGCCCTTCGGCATCTCATTCGATCCGCCTCCGCCCGCCTATCATCAGGTGGCGCTTTCGCATTCTTACTTCTACTTGCTGCGCTGGCAATGGTATGAATGGCTGGGCGCGCTGGCGCCGCTTGCAATCCTATGGTGGTTCAGCCGGATAGCTCGGTCGCGACAGTTGCGTAATCTGGATCTCTTGTGCCGGACGCTGATTGGTTACGAGTTCGTCTATTTGGTTGCGGCAGTTGTGTTGTCGATCCCGGCACGGTTCGAGAGCCTGGCGCGGCTCCAGCCCATGCGCAGCCTGTATCTGCTCTATGTGCTTTTCTTTTTATTCGCAGGGGGACTGCTGGGCGAGTACGTATTGAAGAATCGAGTTTGGCGATGGGTGGCCTTGTTTGTGCCTCTGTGCGCCGGCATGTTTCTGGTCCAGCGCGACTTGTTTCCTGCCAGCGCCCATGTTGAATGGCCGGGTGTGGCCTCGAAAAATCAATGGGTACAGGGTTTCCAGTGGGTTCGAGCTAACACCCCTCGTGATGCAATCTTTGCGCTCGATCCCTGGTACATGCACATACCAGGCGAGGACGAAAACGGCTTTGAAGCGGTCGCGGAACGAAGCATGTTGGCGGACGGTGTCAAAGCCAGCGGCGCAGTTTCGATGTTTCCCGCGATGGCGGACGAATGGCTCCAGCAGATGCAGGCGCAGAGCGGATGGAGCAAGTTTCAACCGCAAGATTTTCTCCGCCTGCAGGCGCAATACGGAGTTAGCTGGGTGGTTCTGCAACAGCCAGGAATCGCGGGCCTTGATTGCCCTTATCGGAATGCCGCCATGCTAGTTTGCAAGGTGGACTGAGGCCGAACAAACCATCTGAACCCGTCTCACGAGAGATTGCCGCTTGGGTGGGTTACTTTGCAGAGATAACAAAGTTCACAACGGCGGTTCCGTTGCCACTGACGCTGGCCGGCTTTTCCCAAGTCCGAGGTTCGGAAAAGACAGGACGCTCAACTTTCTTTTCGGTCAGAACATCAAACGTCGACTGCTCCCCAAGAACTTGCCAGCCCTCGTGCCAGGCAACGATCTCGTAGTCTCCGGGCGGAACATCGGTTAGCACAAACGCACCGCCCTCGTCGGTCACGGCGTAGTACGGATGCGGTGCGACGAACATCTCGGCATTCATCCACACGTGACCGCCATTGCATTTCAGGTTGACCAACCCCGGAGTATTCATATCGCGCGAAACGGTCTGATTCTGGAAAGGAAATGGAAGGTTGTAACTGGCCGCACCGTCCATGTGAATGGTGTGAAGCGTGGCGTCCGAACTCTTCATCTGCAGGGCGCTACGTTCGGGAACCAACAAAATGTGAGGCTCGTAGCGGCAAAGCCGCTGGTCAAGGGAACGGCGCTCGGGAGGCAAATCAAATGCCTTCCCGCTGGAAATGCTCTTGATGAATACGACTGTATTTGCGACGCCGCCCTGAGGACCGATAACTAGCCGTTCCAGATCGCGGGTTTTGTGCGAATCGGGGTCGCAAATTTGCGGATCTTTTGTGATGGTAAGCCGAGTAAGGTGGGGTTCCGGTCCCGACCACTTGACCGTTCCTTTGATAGTTCCGCCATTGGCGACGGATACAACGTTGTATTCGCTGCTTTGAGCCGCGGCCTTGTGTGGCCCGGTCAACAGCAACCCTACTGCAGCCGCAAATACAGCAATTCTGAACATCCTCACCAACTATGATGTGATGCTATGTCTGAGTTTTAGACAGGTCAAGTAACCAAGGTAATTGCGAACAATCCAGTTCGGGATTGAAATTTCGACTGCGGGAAATGCCGTGACTGTTGTGGTCGTTCGCTCTTAATCCGCGTGGCTCGCGGCGGGCGCGGGTCCGGGCAACTCGGCCTGCTTACGGCTTGATCGCAGTCGCAGCCGGTCCATATACAGGTACACGACAGGAGTCGTGAACAGCGTCAACGCCTGACTGACAATCAATCCCCCCACGATGGTGAGGCCAAGAGGCCGGCGAAGTTCGGAACCAGTTCCCGTACCTAACGCCAGCGGCAGGCCTCCGAGTAGAGCTGCTGCCGTCGTCATCATGATCGGGCGGAAGCGCAATACGCAGGCTTCGTAAATTGCGTCGACCGGCGCTTTTCCTTCTTTCCGCTCAGCTTCAAGCGCAAAGTCGATCATCATGATGGCGTTCTTTTTGACCAGGCCAATCAGCAGGATGATGCCAATCAGTCCGATCACATTGAGTTCGTTATGCGTGATTTTCAGCGCCAGTAGTGCGCCGACGCCAGCCGAAGGAATCGTCGAGAGAATGGTGATGGGATGGATGTAGCTCTCGTAGAGAACTCCCAAGACAATGTAAACCGCCAGCAGGGCTGTGATGATCAGCACTGATTGGTTGGCGAGCGAATCCTTGAAAGCCGCCGCGGTACCTTGAAAGCTTGCGTGAATGGTAGCGGGAAAATTGATGGACCGTTCGGCCGTCTCAATTGCGGTGGTAGCTTGGCCCAGAGATATGCCCGGCGCGAGATTAAAGGAAATCGTTACCGCCGGCCACTGCCCTTGGTGATTAACGCCGAGTGAGGTGTTGGCAGGTCCGAAGTGCGCGAACGACGACAGTGGAACCATGTTGCCATTGGAAGAGTGAACGTAGACGCTCTCGAGCGTGTCGGGGCTCTGCTGAAACTTGGGGTCCACTTCCATCACGACGTGATACTGATTGAGCGGCTCGTAGATGGTCGAAACAAACCTCTGCCCAAAAGCGTCGTAAAGCACGTTGTCGATGTCCGCCGCAGCCACCCCCAACCGTCCAGCCGTATCACGATCGATGATCACATTGGCTTCCAGGCCTTTGTCCTGCTGGTCCGTGTTGACCTGCTGCAATTGCGGCAATGCACGCATCTTTTGCAGCAATTGGGGCGCCCACGTGTTGAGCTGATTCAGATCCTCTCCCTGAAGCGTGTACTGATATTGCGCCTGGCTCAAACGGCCGCCAATCTGCAAATCCTGCTGCCCGTACATGAAAAGCGTCGCGCCCGGGACTTCCGCGAACTTCTGGCTTAGTTCAATGATCACCTGATCGGCAGTCAGCTTGCGCTCGCCCTGAGGCTTCAGCGTAATGAACATTCGCCCTTGGTTCATCGCGGTAGTCCCACCGCAAAAACCGATCATGGTGGAGACATTCGGATCGTGCATTCCGATGTCGACGTAGCGTCGCATCTTGCGGCTCATGGCATCGAAAGAGATGTCCTGAGCCGCCTGCACTGAGCCCTGAATCCGGCCAGTGTCTTGTTGTGGAAAAAATCCCTTGGGAGCTTCTTTAAAGAGGTAGACGCTGAAGCAAGCCGTTGCAATTGTGATGAGCAAAACCGCAAACTGATGACTCAGCACCCACCTTAGGCTGACGCTGTAAAAGTGTAAGACGCCATCGAAGATTTTCTCGCTGAACTTGTAGGCCCTCCCATGCTTTTCCTCATCAAGGGGTTTCAGCAACTGCGCGCACATGGTTGGTGTCGTGGTAAGTGAGACCGCCAGCGACACAGCGATCGCGACACTCAGTGTGACTGCGAATTCCCGGAATAAGCGACCGATAATTCCGCCCATCATGAGAATTGGAATGAAGACTGCGATCAGAGACGTGCTCATCGAAAGCACAGTAAAACCAATTTCGCGGGCGCCCCGAAATGCGGCCTGGACAGGCGCCATCCCTTGCTCCAGGTATCGGGTAATGTTTTCCAACACTACGATAGCGTCGTCTACCACGAAGCCAGTCGAGATCGCGAGCGCCATCATCGACAGATTGTCGAGGCTGTAATCCAGAAGGTACATGACGCCGAATGTGCCAATCAGCGACAACGGCACCGCAATGCTCGGAATGATTGTCGCCCGCACCGTCCGCAGAAAAACGAATACCACGAGGATGACCAGAGCCACAGAAATCAGAAGCGTGATTTCAATGTCGTGCAACGAAGCACGGACCGTAGTGGTGCGATCCGAGACTACCTCCAGGCTAATGGCAGGAGAAATCGAAGCCCGAAGCTGCGGTAGCAGGGCAAGCACATTGTCGACGGTCGAGATAATGTTCGCGCCGGGTTGACGGAAAATAACCAGAATCACGGCGCGTTTGCCATTCGAGAGGCCGTAGATGTGAGCGTCCTCGACCGAATCCTCGACCGTGCCCACATCTCCGAGACGGACCGGTGCACCGGTAGTCTTGTTGTAGGCTACGATCAGCGGGCGATAGTCGTCCGCGCGTGTGATTTGATCGTTGTTGTTGATAGTCCAGTCGGTTGTTCCATTGGCCACGTGCCCCTTGGGGCTATTTGCGTTCGCCGCCCCTAAGGCTGTGCGCACAGCATCCAGTCCAACGCCGGTGTTGTTCAACAGATTTGGATCGAGCTCCGCTCGTACCGCAGGATTCGCCCCGCCAGCTACATACACCTGCCCGACGCCACTCACTTGCGCCAGCTTCTGCGACAAGATCGAGTTCGCCTGATCGTAAATATTCGGGAGCGTCACGCTGTCGGAGGTCATCGACATGATCAAAATCGGCGCCTCCGCCGGATTTACTTTGCGATACCAGGGATTGCCCGGCAGGTACGACGGCAACTGGCTGCGCGCCGCATTAATCGCTGCCTGCACGTCGCGGGCAGCCGCATCAATATTGCGGTTGAGATCGAACTGCAGAACAATGCCAGTCGCACCCAACTGGCTGATCGAGGTCATCTGATTAATGCCCGCAATCCGGCCGAATTGCCGCTCCAGCGGAGTCGCGACCGCGGACGCCATCGTTTCCGGACTGGCTCCGGGCAAGCTTGCCGAGACTTGGATTACCGGAAACTCCACCTCCGGAAGTGGCGATACGGGCAGCTTGGTGAAAGCGAGCGCTCCCGACATTAACAGGGCCAACGTCAACAAGGACGTTCCAATCGGCCGTTTAATGAAGGGAGCGGAAATATTCATGACTCAGTCTCCGACCGCGGGCTCCTCGATCCGATTCAGAACTCCAAATCGTTCGAATCGCTTGGCCAGGCGGTCGAACCACAAATAAACCACTGGAGTCGTGTACAACGTGAGCGCCTGGCTCACTAACAAACCGCCGACAATCGTGATGCCCAGCGGATGGCGCAGCTCTGATCCGGTTCCTGAACCAAGAGCCAAAGGCAAGCCGCCGAGCAGCGCCGCCATCGTCGTCATCATGATTGGACGGAAGCGCAGCAGGCAGGCTTGAAAGATGGCTTCCTCGGGTGGCTTATGCTCGACGCGCTCAGCCTCGAGCGCGAAGTCGATCATCATGATCGCGTTCTTCTTCACGATTCCAATCAACAGGATGATTCCTATCAATCCCACCACACCGAGATCGTGCCCTGTGATCAACAATGCGAGAATTGCCCCCACACCAGCCGACGGCAACGTGGAAAGAATCGTGATGGGATGAATGTAGCTTTCATAGAGAACTCCCAGCACGATGTACACAGTCACGATGGCCGCCACGATTAACCACGGCTCCGTCGAAAGGGAATTGCGAAACGCGGCAGCCGTGCCCTGGAATGCGGTATGAACGCTGGGTGGCATTCCGATTTCCTGCTCCGCCTGCTCAATGGCTTTGGTCGCGTCGCCCAGCGACATTTTTGGGGCTAGATTGAACGAGATCGTCACCACCGGAAATTGACCCTGGTGATTTACAGCCAACGAAGTGTTGGAGGTGTGGACCTTGGTAAAGGTGGAAAGCGGCACTTGCGTCCCGCTGATTGACTTTACATACAAATCCTTGAACGCCCCCGGATTTTGCTGAAACTGCGGATCCACTTCTAGAACGACGTGGTACTGATTGAGCTGGGTGTAGATGGTCGAGACCTGGCGCTGTCCGAATGCGTCGTACAGCGTATTGTCGATCTGCTGCGGCAGAATACCGAGGCGGGACGCGGTGTCGCGATCGATCATTATATCCGCCTCAAGGCCCCCGGCTTGCTGATCGCTGGCTACATCGCGAAGTTGCGGCAGAGTGCGGAGCTTGTCCAACAACTGCGTCGACAAACGCGACAACTCTTTCGCGTCCGCATCTTCCATCGTGTACTGGAATTGAGTACGGCTCACCCGGTCTTCGACCGTGAGATCTTGCACCGGCTGCATGAAAAGGGTGATTCCTTCGACCTGCGCCACCTGCGGCTGCAGGCGTCGAATAATATCCGATGCACTTGCAGTACGCTCATCGCGCGGCTTTAGATTGATCTGGATGCGTCCGCTGTTGGGCGTAAGGTTGGTCCCGTCTACGCCGATGAACGAAGACAGACTTTCGACGTCTGGATCTTTCAGAATGACGCGCGTAAGCGCCTGTTGGCGTTCTGCCAGCGCTTTGAAGGAGACGTTCTGCGGAGCATCGGCAATAGCCAGGATCACGCCCGTATCCTGCACTGGAAAGAATCCCTTGGGCACGATCACGTACAGGAACAAAGTGAGCACGAGCGTTCCGACCGTCACCAGCAATGTGATCGTCTGATGCCGCAACACAATCTTCAGAGTGCGGCCGTAGAAAGCAATTACCCTGTTGTAAAAATCCTCGGAAAGATTATAGAAGCGACCTCGTTTCGAAGGATCTCTGTGCTTGAGCAACTTCGCGCACATCATCGGCGTCAAGCTTAGCGAGACCGCGGCAGACACGAGAATCGTCACGGCCAACGTAACTGCGAATTCGCGGAACAGGCGGCCGACGATGTCGCCCATAAACAGAAGAGGAATCAACACGGCGATCAGCGAAACCGTGAGCGAAACGATGGTAAATCCGATTTGCCCGGCGCCTTTCAGCGCGGCATCCAGTGGCGAATCACCCTCCTCCAAATACCGGTCGATGTTCTCGATCATGACAATGGCATCGTCCACCACGAATCCAGTGGAAATGGTCAGAGCCATGAGGGTGAGATTGTTGAGGCTGTAGCCCAGCAAGTACATCACCGCGAACGTACCCACAATGGAAAGCGGCACCGCGATGCTGGGAATTACGGTCGCGGAAAGATTACGCAGAAAGAGGAATATCACCATCACGACCAGGCCAATGGTGAGCATCAGTTCAAACTGCACATCCTTCACCGAGGCCCGGATGGTGACCGTGCGGTCGGTGAGAATCGCGACGTTGACCGCAGCCGGCAACCCAGCCTGGAGCTGCGGCAGCAGCTTCTTGATCCGGTCGACGACGCCGATAATGTTGGCGCCAGGCTGGCGCTGAATGTTCACGATGACCGCCGGATCCAAATTCATCCACGCGGCCTGCATCACATTTTCGATTCCGTCGGTCACCGTGGCAACGTCGGAGAGGCGCACTGGAGAGCCATTTCGATAGGCGATAACAATAGGACGGTACTCGTCGCCCACCATCAATTGGTCGTTCGCGCCGATGGTAAACGACTGGCGGGGGCCATTCAGGGTTCCCTTGGCCTGATCGACGTTAGCCGCCGCCAACGCGCTCCGGACATCTTCCAGGCTCAAACCATACGATGCCAGCGCTGTGGGATTCGCCTGAATGCGCACTGCGGGCTTTTGCCCGCCGCTGATCGAGACCAGACCCACGCCTGTGACCTGCGAAATCTTCTGGGCCATGGCCGTATCCGCCAGGTCTTCAATTTGCGATAGCGGCAGCGTTTTCGAAGTGAGCGCCAGGGTAAGAATCGGCGAGTCGGCCGGATTTACTTTGCTGTAAATCGGTGGATTCGGCAGGTCCGTGGGCAAGTAGGTTTGAGCCGCATTGATCGCGGCTTGCACCTGCTGCTCTTCGATATCAATATTCTGATCGAGGGCGAACTGAAGCGTGATGACCGAACTGCCAAACGAACTGGTCGAGGTCATCTGGCTGAGGCCGGGAACCTGGCCAAATTGCCGCTCCAGCGGCGCTGTCACCGATGATGCCATCACATCAGGGTTGGCACCCGGATAGA
Organism: uncultured Acidobacteriota bacterium; assembly: GCA_963722725.1. Classification (GTDB taxonomy): domain Bacteria; phylum Acidobacteriota; class Terriglobia; order Terriglobales; family Acidobacteriaceae; genus JABDBE01. The sequence continues at coordinate 1,187,529 of CAVROB010000013.1, read as the reverse complement.
AGGTCATCACCTGAATTGTCGGATAATCGACTTCCGGCAGGGCTGACACTGGAAGCTGCCGGTAGGCTACGATCCCCACCAGCATAATGGCAACCATCAGCAGCGCTGTGGCCACGGGCCGGATAATGAACAGACGCGACGGATTCATTTCGTCCCTGAACGCTGAGCGCTCGCAGCGGGATTGCCGGAGGAACTTCCCGAGCCGCTACCGGCCGCAGCTTGCTGCGGCTTGTTTACCGAGGGAGCGGCCGGGCGCGTTTCGATCTTGCTTCCTTCTTGTAATTTGTCCTGGCCGTCGGTCACTACGACGTCATTTGGAGAAACGCCGCTCGCGATCACCGAAACATTGTCTTGCGTGAAGGCAACGGTGACCGCCCGCACTTCGACCGTGTTATCCGATTTCACCGCGAACACATATGTACCCTGCGGACCCCTTTGAATGGCGGCTGCCGGGATGGTCGTACTATTCTTGCGGATGTTCAGCAGTAAGCGCGTATTCACGAATTGATTTGGCCAGAGCGCGTTGTCTTTATTGTCAAAAACCGCTTTGAGGCGGGCTGTTCCAGTGGTCTGATCGATTTGATTGTCGATGGTCAGCAGTTTCCCCGAAGCCAGTTTGTTTTGATCGTCGCGGCTGTACGCATCTACCTCGAGCGTGCCCTTTGCCATTTCCGGAGCAACCGCCGGAAGGCTGTCTTCTGGCAGGGTGAAAATAACCGCGATTGGCTGAAGCTGCGTAATCACGAACAGGGCATTGGTATCGGTGGCATGAACAATATTCCCCGGATCAACCAGCCGCAGGCCAATGCGTCCGGTCACCGGTGATGTGATGTGGCAATACACAAGATTCAGCTTGGCGCTGTCGATGGCCGCTTGATCGTTGCGCACGGTTCCGTCGAGTTGGTCTACCGTGGCTCCCTGCGTGTCCACCTGCTGTTGGGACATAGCTCCTGAACTCTGGAGTAGCCCCTTGAAACGCTCGAAATTCAGCTTGGCATCGCGCAGTTGGGCTTGATCTCTGAACAGTGCGGCTTGGGCCTGCTCCAGCGCAACCTGATAGGGCCGGGGATCGATCACCGCCAACAGGTCGCCTTTCTGTACGTTCTGCCCTTCCTTGAAATTTATCTGCATCAGTTCACCGTCGACCCGGCTCTTCACGCTGACTGTGTAGTAGGCATTCACCGAACCCAGACCCGTAAGATAGTAGGGCACATCGTGGCGCTCGGCGGTTGCAACCGACACGGGAACAACGGGGACCACGCTTGCCCGGGCCAACCCAGGCTTGGGATCGCCACCACAACTTGAAGCCATAACTACTAACAAGAAGATAAGTGCTATCAATGGGTTGGCTAACTTTGGGAGTCCGCGGACTCGCTTGACCGACGCCGGCTGGAAAGTAAAACTTTGCCTTTCCCCTGCCGACCCCGGTCTACCGGAAGCCGTTATCATTCGCAAACCTCTTTCTGCCGGAGAAAATGATGACTTCACCATATTGTAAACTGGTTTGGTACCTAGGTTTGGACGCTGCAATCCCAATTCGGTTGCTGAATATTGCGTTACGAACGGATGCGCACCTAACCGACCACTACCGCGCAGATTCAATCTTATCGTCAAACAAAATAAGCACTTAAGACTTTACAAAAATTTACCTTCATTGACTCACTCTTTACGCGTTTCGCCCACTGGCGCGACCTCAACTTCTCGCGTATATTGTTCGCCTCTACCCGCAAGTCTTCCCAATGGCTGAAGCGAAAACCAAGTCGGCGGTCACAATTCGCGACCTGCAGATCTTCGAAGACCTAAAACAGGTGGATGAGGTCGAGAGGGAAGTGTGGGGCCTTTCGGACATCGACACCACGCCGCTCACTCTGATCATTGCAACCAAGGAGGCAGGAAGCATCTGGGTCGGCGCATTCGACGGCACGAAACTCGTCGGCTTCGCCTTCGGCTTTCTGGGTTTAGAGAACAGTCGTCTTGATTGTGCACTCCCACATGCTGGCAGTGCGCGAACCCTACCGAAATTCGCATCTTGCCTATAACCTGAAGCTGGCACAGCGCGAAAGGGCATTGGCGATACGCATTGACGACGGGCGAGCCGATAGCCGAACGAGTGACATTCGCATCAGCGAAATGACCTGGACCTTTGATCCTCTTCAGAGCAGGAACGCGCATCTGAATTTCACGAAACTGGGAGTGGTCTCGGAAAGTTACAAAGTTGATTTTTACGGTCCGGAAACTTCCAGCGTTCTGCACCGCAATGGCACGGACCGGCTTTGGGTTACATGGCCGCTGTCGAGCCGCCGCGTCCTGGACCGGCTGCAGGGCAAAGATAATCGCGCCGAAGTCCTCGACGCACTTTCTACTTTGACTCCTCTAATTCACTTTAACGGGGATGGAAAGCCGGCCCGCACCGACCTCGCTGCCGCGTTGAATCGCCAGAGAATTGCGATTGAAATTCCGAGCGACATCGTGGAGGTCGAACGAAAAGATCCTGCGCTGGCTTGGGAATGGCGACTGCAAACCCGATGGGCCTTCACCGAAGCGTTGAATGCCGGTTTCTCCGTCGCCGAATTTTGCCGCACCGTCCGGGGCCAACAGGGGCCGGGCGTCTATCTGCTCGAAAAAGCGAAAGTCGAAGACTACGTACCCGAGATGAAACGCAAACCGGGCAATGGTCGCTGATTTGCGTCCCCGTGCAGGGCGGACATTCCTGTCCGCCGCCTTGTGCAGGCGTAGCATGGAAGAGTCGCCAAATGCCCGCGCCAGCCCCCAATCCGATCATTCTCTACGACGGCGTCTGTGGCCTGTGTAACCGGCTGGTTCAGTTCCTCCTGAACCGCGATCTGCGCGACCGCTTCCGTTTCGCCTCTTTGCAAAGTAGATTTGCGGCTGACATACTTCGACGCCACAACGCCTCTCCAGACGATCTCGACACCATGTACGTGGTGCTGAACTACGAGCTGCCGGGAGAGCGGATTGCATCGCGCTCCGACGCAGCCGTTCTAGCTTTGCGGGAGTTGGGCGGAGGATGGGCTGCGCTAGGTACTGCCCTGCAGGCATTGCCTGGGTCGATGCGAAACTGGGGCTATAATCTGGTCGCGCGAAACCGTTACCGAATCTTTGGCAAGTACGATTCTTGCCCGATCCCCTCAGACAAAGATCGTCGTAAGTTTCTCGACCTCCAATAAGTGCGCGAACGGATGGGCCTTTTCCAGCTTTTGCGGTTACAGACAAAACTTCTTATCCGCTGTAGAATGCCTCCGGCTTAGCTTTACCCAGTCCATACCCGCGAGGAATAACCATGGCCGATAAGGCTTCCGTCTCCACGCCTGATACCAACATCGACTCCGTCCTGCAGGAACAACGCAGGTTTGAGCCTCCGGAGGACTTCCGCAAGCAAGCGCACATCAAGAGTCTGGAAGACTACGAGCGCGTTTATCGAGAGTCGGTGGAGCATCCCGAAAAGTTCTGGGCGGGCATCGCGGAAGAATTGCATTGGTTCAAGAAGTGGGACAAAGTTTTGGAATGGAATAATCCTTGGGCGAAGTGGTTTGTCGGCGGCCAGATTAATTTGTCATACAACTGCCTCGATCGCCATGTGCAAACTTGGCGCAAGAACAAGGCCGCGCTGATCTGGGAAAGCGAACCGGGCGAGGTGCGAACGCTGACCTATCAGCAACTGCATCGCGAGGTGCAGAAGTTCGCCAATGTCTTGAAGTCGCTTGGAGTCAAAAAGGGCGATCGCGTCGCCATCTACATGGGCATGACTCCAGAGCTTCCCGTCGCGATGCTCGCCTGCGCGCGCATTGGAGCCCCGCACACGGTAGTCTTCGGAGGATTCGCCGCGAATGCGCTAGTCGACCGCATTCACGATTCGCAAGCCGTAGCCGTCATCACACAAGACGGTTCCTATCGCCGCGGCGCCGAAGTCAAACTGTTTCCCGCCGTCGAAGAGGCGTTGAAGTCCTGCCCTTCGGTAAAGTACGTTGTCGTCTATAAGCGCACCGGTTCGCCAATCCATTTGCAAGCCGGGCGCGATCACTGGTGGCATGAACTGATGGCTTCGGTCTCGGACGAATGTCCAGCCGAACCGCTCGACGCCGAACATCCGCTCTACATTCTCTACACATCGGGCACGACCGGAAAACCCAAAGGCGTCGTCCACACCACAGGTGGCTATTCCGTCGGCACCTACATCACGACAAAATGGGTATTCGATCTCAAGGAAGAAGACACGTACTGGTGCACGGCCGACATTGGATGGGTCACGGGCCACAGCTACATTGTCTACGGACCGCTGCAAAACGGCGCCACCACAGTGATGTATGAAGGCGCGCCCAACTGCCCGGAGCCTGATCGCTTCTGGAGCATCATCGACCGGCATCAGGTAAGCATTCTCTATACTGCGCCAACCGCCATCCGCACGTTCGTCAAGTGGGGAGAACAGTGGCCACGAAAGCATAAGCTGGATAGTCTGCGCCTGCTTGGCACCGTCGGTGAGCCGATCAATCCCGAAGCCTGGATGTGGTATCGCGAAGTCATCGGCCACGAAAACTGCCCCATCGTCGATACCTGGTGGCAAACCGAAACCGGACACATCATGATCACGCCACTACCCGGCGCGGTGGGAGCCAAGCCCGGTTCAGCCACGCGTCCGTTCCCCGGAGTCGTACCCGAAGTTGTGGATATGCACGGCAAACCCGTCCCCGACGGCTCGGGAGGATTTCTGATTATCCGCCAGCCCTGGCCGGGCATGTTGCGAACGATCTATGGCGATCCCGACCGCTACGTGAAGCAGTACTGGTCGCAGATTCCGGGCGCGTACTTCACTGGCGACGGCGCGCGCAAAGATAAAGACGGCTATTTCTGGATCATGGGCCGGGTCGACGACGTCATCAACGTCTCCGGACATCGGCTCAGCACCATGGAAGTAGAATCCGCGCTGGTTGCGCATGAAGCCGTCGCGGAAGCCGCTGTGGTCGGCCGTCCTGATGATCTCAAAGGCCAGGCCATCTCGGCATTCGTCACCCTTCAACAAGGACGCGCACCCACTCCGGAGTTGAAAGAAGAGCTGCGGCGCTGGGTCGCGAAAGAAATTGGAGCGATGGCGAAGCCCGACGACATCCGCTTTACCGATATGCTGCCCAAGACACGCAGCGGAAAAATCATGCGCCGCCTGCTGCGCGAACTGGCCACCAGCGGCGAAGTCAAGGGCGACATCACGACGCTCGAAGACTTCAACGTAATCTCAAAGCTGACAGAAAGCGAAGAAGCGTAACGGAGAACTGAGAACAAAGAACTGACATCTGATCTTCAGTCTTACGCCGAAGCTGCCTCGTGCCACACCCCTCGATCCCAACCTTTAAGCGTTGACGGCCGACCTTGCTCGAACGCGCACAGGCTTGCCATACCCACGGATATCTCGTCTTCCGCCAGCGCCTGTCCGATCAGTTCTTTGGAGCTTTCGCCGCCTTGCTCCAGCATGGTTCGCGCCACTACGCGAACCATGTCGTCCGAGGAAGCCAGCGCCCGAATCAGTTCGCGCCCGGCAGATTCCTGGCCAAATTGTGCCCAGACCATCCCGCATAAAACCAAGTAGTTCGTATCCATAAATGCCTCCCCGTGCCAACCGCCAATTTGAGTCTTACTTATAGAAGCGACAAACTTGACACGAAGGTGTCAACTTATTGTGAAAATCCCCTGACAAACGAATCACAAAAACTGTAGGCGAACGGGTTTTCTATCGACGGATGGAGTGACCAGCTGCCCCTCACCTTCGTAACTCGCCGAACGGTAAAGCCGCGAACTACTCTTTTCGGCAGGGGTTTACACCGATATGATCAACAAACTCTCGAACTCACTCTTGATGCTGGCAATTGGAGGCCTGATGTTGACCGGTTCCGCCATTGCCCAAACCACAACCACCTCGGGCGCCGGAGCGGGCGTTGTCGATCCCGGACATCCTCGCGTCAATCAGGTAAATGGCCGCGAAGCCAACCAGCAGAATCGCATTGCCAACGGCGTCAAGAATGGCTCGCTAAGCCCGAAGCAAACCAGCAATCTGGAAAACCGCGAAGCCAGCGTGCAAAACCGCGAGAAGAAAGACATGGCAGCGCACAACGGACATCTGACCAAGGCCGAGCAAAACGGGATCAATCGTCAGCAGAATCGGATCAGCAAGAGCATCTATAAGGATAAGCACAAATAAGCCTTCCCTGACTCACGTATAACCCGATTGTCATTCCGAAGCGTAGCGAGGAATCTGGTGCTGTTTGGATCGCGAAAATCCAGATTCCTCGCGCCAGGAAACGGCGCTCGGAATGACAATGGTTAAACTACAGCGGTCGTTTCCGCCGCCCTTGGCACCGCCGGAACCTGCAGCACAAGCAGCCCGCCGATAATTGCGAGCACAGCCATGAGGCCCAATCCATACGAAAACGATCCCATCCGACTGTTCAAATAGCCGAATAAGTAAGGACCGGCAAAACCCGCCACGCTCCCGACTGCGTTCACCATCCCAACACCCGCTGCGGCAGCCGATTCGCTGAGAATCTCGGTGGGCATCGCCCAGAACACAGGCAGAAAAGCTTCCGTGCTGCACAAAATGGTAAAGAGAGTCATGGTTATTCGCATTGAGGCAGGTAGCGTGATCAGCCCAACTAACGTCAATGCCGCTACGAACAGCGGAACCGCCGAGTGCCAGCGTCGTTCGCCAGTCTTGTCCGAATGCCATCCGCTAATCAACATGACGACCAACCCCACCAGGTAAGGGACGCTGCCGAGCAGGCCAACCCGCATGTCCGAGAATCCCGACTGCCGCTTCAGCATGGTGGGCATCCAGAAGATAAAAGTGTAGAAGACGAAGTATTGGAGAAACGCCACTGAGGACAGCAGCAGAATTGGACGCGAGCGCAATGCCTGCCACACGCTAATCGGTCGTTCGCTGACCGGCTTTTCTTCCTCCAACTTTTGTTCAATCCACCGGCGCTGCTCCGGAGCCAGCCACGCCGCGTCCTTCGGCCAGTCGGTCAGATAGAAGAACGCGACCACCCCTAGAAGAACTGCCGGCATGCCCTCGAGGAGAAACATCCAACGCCAGCCGTCAATTCCTAACCAGGGATGCCCAAGAATCCATCCTGCGAGGGGCGACCCCACGATGAATGACAGCGGAATGGCCGCCATGAAATTGCTTCCGGCCTTGGCGCGATCCTCGCGAATGAACCAGTGACTCAGGTACACAACGACGCCAGGGAAAAATGCGGCCTCAGCTGCGCCCAGCATCAGCCTCGCACCGTAGAGTTGGCCCGGGGTATGTACCAGCCCGGTGAGAGCGGTCAACGATCCCCACGCAATCAAGATCGAAGTAATGCAACGACGCGCGCTCCAGCGTTCAATCATGAGCGCACCCGGAATCTGCAATGCCACATAGCTGACAAAGAAAATTCCCGCGCCCAACCCGAATACCCGGTCGTTGAACCCGAGTGTCCGCGACATCCCAATCGCGCCGTAGGCTACGCTGGTGCGGTCAAGGTAATTGGTGATGTAGAGGATAAAAAGAAACGGAAGCAGACGCAGTGCAATCTGATGGCGAGTATGGTCCGCGAGCTTGACGTCAGCCGCGGACACAGTTGACCCAACTGGAGCCACTGCCATTCATTTGCCTCCAGCAATACTCACGTCGGCCGAGCAAAGTTGCGGCATAGTTCTAAGTAGAATTTCAGGACTTGCAATCTACTCTCCCAAGCCAAGCATCACAACCGGCAGACGTCGGCGCGGACGAGCCACTCTCTGGCTCTACCGTGATCGCGAAAGCCTTAGCCTGCACCCCGGCGGGAAGCGGCGGTTCGACCACGGCCGCGCTTCCGTGCGCATCGGGCTTGAACACTCCGGCAGGAATCGGAGCGCCATTCATAGGAATCAACCACAGCTCGTAAGCTTTCTGCGGCGGCAGCGCTTGCAAATTGCTGGCGAGAAAAATGAGACTCGCACGGTCGCGAACATAAATGGCTTTACCTTGCGGTTGCGGCGGGGTCTTGGCCGCGACCAGAGTCACTCGCATCGCATCCGTCGCGGTCAGAGTCGAGACCACATCGCGCGCCCGCTGCAGCTCTGCCATCTGCTGGGCTGTCTGGTCTTGCAAGCCAGCAATCGTTCTTTGGAGATCCGAGTTCTGCAACCACAGCGCGACAAGTCCCACTGCCAACGCGCCAGCCGCGACCCAGGGCACAACCATCCACCAACTCCGCTTTGCGCTAACGGCAGCCCGGCGCGGTTCACGCGCCACGGCTTCGATCAGACGCTGGCGCGCCCGTCGCGGCGGCACCGGACCCGCCGTCGACAAAGCCATCAACGCCATGTCCCCGCGCAATTGCTCGAGCTCACGACGGCAACCGGCGCACCCTTCCAAATGCTTCTCCAACGCGACGCGCTCCTCACCCTGCAACGTCCCGAGGGCGTAGAGTGCGAGATCCTCCGCGAATTGTTCGTGTAAGCTCATGTTGCAAAGGCCTTGCGCAAGGCCAGCAATCCGGATCGAATGCGAGTCTTGATGGTTCCCAACGGCTCTCCTGTCTTTTCCGAAATCTCGCTGTGCGACAGACCCTCGAAGTAGGCCATCTCCAGCGCCTGCCGCTGCGGCGACGGCATCGCGCCCAGCGTGCCGCGAACTTTCTCCATGGCCCGCGCCCGCTCGGCATCTCCCGCCATATCGGGTTCGACCGCAACCACAACATCCGCGATATCCGTCTCCGGACGCCGCTTGCGCAGCCCATCAATTGCCCGATGCCGCGCGATCACCGCGAGCCAGGGCCCCAGGCTGCCCCGACTCGAATCGAACAACCCCGGATTGCGCCACAACTGCATGAACACTTCCTGCAACACATCCTCGGCCGCGCCAGTGTCGCCCAGCACACGCAGGGCGACCGAGTAGACGACGGCCGAATAACGGTCATACAAAGCCGCCATTCCACTCTCGTCACCCGAGCGGATCGCCGCCAGCACCGCCGCGTCGGTCCGATCTCCTTTGAACTCAGCGCCAGACAATCAGGGGGATCTCTTTCCACTTGAAGTACGGACCGCAAGCCCAGGCTGGATTGCACCCATCCGAGCGGCGAGATCCGCTTTCGTTACCGACACTTACTCAAGCGTGGAGCGCAAAAAGCGAACCGCGAAACCATAGCAGTAATGTCGGTCTTCGACAAGCAGGCGGGATGGGTAAGCCGGAGCGGCTGGCTCCGAGGGCATGCTGTCGCCATCGCGGGCCAGGACGCCCGCGCCACACGGCTAGGACTGCACACATTCTGGTGCAGAAAAAACATGAAAAAAAGCTCTCATTTTCGCGCAAAATCTAGAAAACAAAGGATCGGAATTTTTTCGTCCCGCTAGATCTATGGTTCTAAAGGTAGTTAGAGGCAAAATCTTGGAAACATTGGAGTTATCATTGTCGGCAGAGGCCAGCGTTGCCGTTCTGGAACTGCCGATGGCGGGTGCAGTGGTGCGATTGTTGAAGAATGCGATTATCTTGCAGATAACATCCACGTTCCAATATTATCGCGAGTGACAGACCGGTTCAAGAAGAAAATGGATGGGCTGTCGGCTCAGTTCCAAAATGGGAATCTCGCCCGTCTGGGCGCCGGTCAATGAGCGTAATGGGGATGTTACGCCAACTATCATGCGGGAAACTCCCCTGCTCTGTCGTGAAGTTCGTGAGGGCAGAGCTGTTGGCCGACAAACGCTCACGCGGTGTAGGGTTTGATTGCAAGGGCGAAGGAAACAGAACTACGGCGTGATTTCGAAGGCCACGCCGCCGTAGTACGGAGCGCCGCCTAGCGATGGTGGTTCCGTACAGGTTGCCCTGCTTGTCGAAGGTGACCGCGGAGCCGGGCAGGGAGCCGTCCTTCCAGTTGAACTGGTGAACCACTTGGTATTTCCAACTGCCGCTCTGCTGCGGCGTCAACTCGAATACCACGCCGTTGCTGGAGGTGCCGCCTTGCGCGGTTCCCCACAGGTTGCCCTTGGCGTCGAGAGTCAGGTCGTTGGCGCCACACCCCTGTGCGGCCTTGGGAAAGTCGTACAGGATAGTCTCCTTCCATTTGCCATTCGCTTGCGGTGCCAGCTTGAAGATCACGCCGCAGCCAGTGCTGCTACCCCCTTTGGAGGTGGCGCCGTAAACGTTCCCGGCCTTGTCCAGGACCACGCCCTCGTAGGGATTCTGGCCGTCGCCCTCAAAGGCAGGAAAGGAGTGCAGCACGGTCTCTTGCCAGGTGCCGTGCTGCTGCGGCGTAAGCTGAAAGACTACACCGTAGCCGTGGACGCCGTATTGCACCGTTGTGCCGTAGAGGCTGCCCTTCGGTCCCCAGGTCACGCCGGCGTACGGGTCGCTGCCGTCCAAACAGTCGTGCTTTCGGGTGCCCTTCGCGCAGAAGCTGTACAGTAAGTCTTCAGTCCAATTTTGATCCTTTACCAGTTTGCTGATCGCCCCCTGACCGTACTCGCCGATCCCGATTGGACCATAAAGGTTGCCCGCATAGTCGAGGATCAGCCCGGTCGGTCCGCCCTCGTTCTGGAGGACGCTGAGGCTCCAGCCACCGGAACCGGGCGAAAGCTCGAAGGTCGTGGTCGTCGTGGTGCCGTAGAGGTTCCCCGCAGTGTCCATGGCGAGATCTGCTGTAGGCGTGCAGCCCTCGCTGCCCTTGCAGTTGAAGTCATGCAGAATGGTTTCCGTCCAATGGCCATTGGAATGGGGCGTCAGCTCAAAGACCGTGCCGAAGTTGTACGTCCCGCCATTAATGGTCGTGCCGTATGCATTGCCTTCGGCGTCGAAAACCAGGCTCCCCCAGGGGCCGGAGGCGTCGCCGCCATGACCGAAAAGGTGCAGGATTTTGTATCTTGGTCCGGCTTGAGCGGCGCTCACCAGTGCCAGCGTTAGTACTACAAGGAGCAGACGCTTCCGGCTGCTGGATGGATTTCCCCTCCAATGGGCACCTCCCAACACAAATGCAGTTTCCCACCGATTCACGCCCACATCATAGCGCCAGATGGGTGGAGAAGACAGCATCATCTGAAGGCTCAGGCTGTGGTAACTGGCGAAACCAGCCCATAGCGCTCATGGACAATTGTCTGGCCGCAGGGTCAATGAGTATGACCGCGGCAGCGTGGGTCCCCGCCTCTAGAAAAAACTAAGGGTGGGCCAGCCAGCCATATACGAACGCACGACTCACTCCTGCCCGAATGCTCCCGGAGGCATTCCGTGCCACTTCTGAAAGGCGCGATGGAAGATGCTGGGTTCGGAGTATCCCAGCGCGTAAGCGGTTTCTGTGGCGGTCATGTTCGCGTCGAGAAGAAGATGCTGGGAAAGATCTCGGCGAGCCTGCTGCACCAGGCTTCGGTGGGAAAGATCTGCCTGCCGTAACTTTCTTTGCAGTGTGCGCCGGCTGATGCCGAAGTGCCGGGCGGCGGAATCCAGGTCAAAGTCTCCGCTATTCAATCTTTGCCGAACGAAGCTGAGTATGCTCTGCGAAAAGCTGACCTCGCCGGAATCCCTGGCCAGAAACTGTTCCGCCGCCTCGGTGATCGCCCGATGCAAATGTGGCCGCGCGGTTCTCAACGGAATATCAAGCGAGCGGCGGTCGAGCAGCAGAGCATTTGTCGGCATGCGAAATCGAACTGGTGCGCGAAAGATGCGCGCGTGTTCGCTCGTGTCTTTTGGTTTTGCGTGTTGGAACCAGACTTCTCGCGGTCTCCATTCGTCGCCGGCACAGTTGAGTTGCATCACGGTTGCCATCGACATTTCGCAGTCGTGGCGAGGCTCGGGCAGGGAAGAGTCGGAAAACTCCCACTGAAAATGCGCAACCGGGCCCTCGATATCCAGCTTGAAGACACCGACGTTCGTCCAAATCGGCAGATACCGCACCAAGCTGCGCAGCGCCTCGCCCAGGGTCGAACTCGTGATGATCGAATATCCAACCGCTCCATACTCCTGCTGCTGCACTTGCTCGCCGACGTGGAGGCCGAAATCCGGGTCCTTGGTCATCCGGGCGGCATATTCGGAAAGCAACATCATGTCGGCGTAAGGAATTCGCAGAGTCGGATCTTCAATCGCTTCACGGTCGAGGCCTACGCTGCGGAGCAAGTGACGACCCTTGCCGCGCCGCGCCGCAGTCTCGGCTATCTTGCGCACCGAACGAGCAAAAACTGTGGGAACACTGGACATAGCCTGCCCCGAACTACTTCGTCGATCTTTCTTTTCTTACCTCTCTCTTAGATCCCATCCATCGAATTGGCGCAAAAAATCATACTTCCTTAGCCGACCCAATGCTAGTGTTGGATGCATAAGAACGGACTCGATTTGAGACTTTTGGGATGAGCAACACTTTTCTTCGGCCGGGCGAAACGGCCCGATACAACATGATAAAGGGTCCCAACGGCCTTCGTGCCGGATGGCGTCTGCTGATTTTCCTCGCGATTCTGTTGCCTCTCGGCTACGCCGCGAACCGGATGATCGATTCGGTCATGGAGAAGCTGCACGCCGACTTTTTCACTCCCCTCGGAGGCACCATCGTACTGACAGGTCTCGCCACCACTCTGATTCTGACGACTGGGTTCATGGGGAGAATTGAAGGCCGAAGCCTCGCCGATTACGGATTGCCCTGGCGACGCGCATTCTGCCTCCAGTTCTGGCAGGGAGCGGCTTTCAGCTTCGCATCCCTCACCGCGCTGCTGCTGGTGTTGCGTCTCTCTTCAGCTTTCTCTTTCGGGTCGCTGGCGCTGCATGGCGCGGATATCGTGAAATACGCCGCGGCCTGGACCGTGCCGCTTTTTCTCGCTGCCTTGCTCGAAGACTTCTTCTACCGCGGGTATCTGCTGTTCACTCTCGCGACCGGCATCGGTTTCTGGCCTGCCGCCCTGGTGAGTTCGCTCCTGATGGGTGGAGCGCACTACTTCAATCCCGGAGGACACGGCCTCGGCCCGGTCGCCGCAACGCTCTACTGTTTGGCCACCTGCCTGGTGCTCAGAAGAACCGGCGACCTCTGGATGCCGCTCGGAATCCACTCCGCTTGGAGCTGGGGCGAGGTTTTCTTCTACGGTGTGCCTTCCAGCGGACAATCCGCCCACGGCCATCTTTTGAATGCGACCTTCCATGGCGCGGCGTGGCTCACGGGTGGGGCATTCGGACCGGAAGCGAGCTGGGCGAACATCGCGCTACTCGTGATCTGGTGGTTTGTTTTCTCGGCCTGGCTACGCGGAGTGAAATATCCGAACCCTGCCGCGATCCCAGATCCGCGCATGCGTATGAGGGTACCGGGGACAGCGTCCTGATTATGACCAGGAGGAGTTTATGAGCGGGCGTCGAGCATTGAGTTTCTTGTCCCTATTTATTCTTGTCTCGATCGGGGCATGGGCTCAAAGCATTGGTCAAGAAGGTAACGATCCTTTCACCGGTAGGCCAGCAAACCCCGCTCCTCCGTTTAGTGCTCCCAACACCGACGATCATTCATCTCCCCACGCCAGTGAAGAGCGCATGCTCAAGTTCAAGTCGGAGACAGTTGTCGTTCTCGTCCCAGCCGTGGTCACCGACAAGTCCGGCACCCACGTCCACAACTTGAGCAAGAAAGATTTCAAAGTCCTTGAGAATGGCAAGCAGCAGCGGATTACCACCTTCGAGGAAGTGACCGCCAGCGGCTCGCGCCCAGCGCTGGTCACGAATCCTCCCGGCACATTCAGCAACCTCCCCGCCAATGGACAGCAACCGGTCTCGATCACCGTCATTGCTTTGGATACGATCAACACACCCTTCCTCGATCAGGCTTCCGGGCGAAAGGAATTGATTAAGTATCTGGCGAACTCGCTGGATTCTTCCCGTAGCCTCGGCCTTGTCGTGATCAGCAGTAAGGGAGTAAGGGTGCTGGGCGGACTCAACAGCGATCCCGCCACACTCATCGCGGCACTCAAGAAAGCCGGCGGGGAACTGAGTTCGATGGAAACATTCAGCGCCGACGGCAAAGCGTTAGCCAACTTCGAAGCCCAACCCAGCGAACTCACCGGCGGCATTTCACCCGGAGCCGATCCTGGGTCCAGGTTGCGCCAGTTCATTCTGAACGCCGACGCCGTCGAGGGTCAGTACCAGCAGCAACGCGCCATCGAAGACACCATGAAAGCTTTTCTCGGAATCGCCTTGTCGCTCTCTGGCATTCCGGGAAGGAAATCTCTGATCTGGGCCACGGGCAGTTTTCCGTTTACTTTGGATTCTCCATCGGCCGTGCCGGGCGGCAATCTGTCGCTGCTCTACGAGCGCACGCTGCAGGCCTTGAATGACGCTCAGGTCTCCGTCTATCCGCTCGACGTCCGCGGCCTGGTCGGCACCTCACCCATGGCGGACGCAACCTATTCCGGGGATCTCAGCGGTCCCGGATTCGCCGACGCCGCTGCGGGCCGGAGCGCATTGCAGACTTCTACCATCGCGAGCCTGAAGAATTTTGCCGATATGACGGGCGGTCACGCTTATTACAACAACAATGACTTGGTCGCCGGCTTCAAGCGCGCCGCGGACGATTCTTCTTCCTACTACTTGCTTGGCTATTACGCTGATCACCACGACACCAGGCCGGGCTGGCGGAAACTGCAAGTGCAAGTCGCGCGGCCCGACGTCGAAGTGCATGCGCGCACCGGATTCCTGGTGACCAACGCAACCATCGATCCTGCCTTGACGCGCAAGGCGGATGTCGACTTCGCCCTCAGTTCTCCCTTTGATAGCACCGGAATTCCGGTGACCCTCGAGTGGCAGCCGCCCGCGTCCGATGCCGACAAAAAGAAACCCGCATTCACCCTGCACGTGCCCGCCAGCAGCGTCATCGACGAAGCCGACAACAACCGCTTCGATATCGACTTCATTGCCCAGACCACCAAAACCGGAGCGCCCTCGGCCAACGCCGCGCAGACAGTCAAAGGCGCAATTCCCATTGCCGCGCTGCCCAAAATCAAGGCCGAGGGAATGATCTACAAGAATGCGCTGCAACTTCTCCCAGGCACTTATCAAGTACGGTTTGTAGTACGAGACAATCTCAGCGGCAGGATCGGAAGCGTCACCGCCCCGCTTACGGTGAACTAGTGAGAATAGTTTGTCGTTCCAGCCATCAAAGCGTCATTCTCATTTAGTTTGTCATTCCGAGCGAAGCGAGGAATCTGCTGCCACTTCACGCGGGAGGAACCCACACGCCCGTCAACCAAAAGACTAGGCAGGGTGGCCCATCCTTTCATCACCGCTGGTCGCGCAGAGCCAGTTGCCTTTCTTCGGGCGTCATCTGATTCCACAACACCTTTAGGTCTTGTTCGATGCGCGTGTTGCTCGCGTCCTTGCGCAACGAGCGCGAGAACCAGCGATAAGCGGTCGGCAGATCGCGAGTGGCGCAGTGACCGGTCGCGTACATCGTGCCTAGCACGCTTTCCGCCTGGGCGCTTGAGCGCTGGGCCGCAGCCAGCAAACTTGTTCTCGCCCGCGTGCAGTTTTCCGGCACGCCGTTGCCGTAGAGATATTTTTCGCCTTCAGCCTCAAGGTCTTCTACGCCAGATTGGGTTTGCAGCTTGGCCGCCTTGCGCACCGGTGCCGGCCGATCTGCAGGCGCATCTCCCGAGTCATCCGTCTTCGCCCCCGCCGTACTCGATGCGGAATTACCTGGCTGCGGCTGATTGGTGGCCTGTGAGTCGTTTGCCGGCGGCTGATCGGCTTGCGACTGGCTCGCCTGCGGAGCTTGAGTTGAATCCGCCGCGCCTGATGCCGCACCAGCAGCCGGTGGAACCTGCGCCGGCGGAGTCGCCGTCTGATCGCTCGACTGGCCGGGCGATGCTTGAGCTGGTTGTTGAACTCTGTTATCGGCGCTCGTCCCGTTTGCCGGAGCCGGCTCCGAAGTCGAAGCTGCTGCCTCCGGCGGGGAATTCGCATCTTGAGCGCCACCAGCGGGCGGCGGACTACTAAGAAGCCTGCTGGCTACGACGCGCAAATCCTGTCGCCAGTACCAGCCCGCCGCGGCAACGGCCGCGATCAGCACAATCAGAATCAGATTCCGGCCGCGGTGCTGCGGTGTTTCATCCTCCAGCAGGTAGCTCAAGCTTCGGCTGTCTACCGGTTCATTGCCTATGCCGAGAAATGACGGCCCACTGACCTTTTGCGCGGTTACTTCTTCTCTTGTCGCTCTTGCCGGGGGCGATGAGGGTTGCGAAAGCGGCCGCAAAGAAACTGGAGGCGGGGACACGCGCTGCGGCGAAGGCGCGGGCTGACTCCCGCCGGGACCTGGAAGGCGCAATTCCGCCGCACACATCCCGCAAAAGCGATGCTGCGGGAAATTTTCGTAACCGCACTTTTCACAACGTACGAGCATGGATACTGGCATAAGAATATACCGACTTTGGATGGTGTGTAGGCGATTTCGGTTGGTTGACTAAACGGTAGCATTTCCGCCCCCGAAAACCCATTGACAATTGACTATTTAGGCAGTTACTCCCTGAATTCTCGTTGTCGTCGATGTGTAACAAAGCAGTAGCAAATCGGTCGCATTGCCTTCGCTCGATGAATTCCCATCTCCTCGTGACCACGGCGCGAAAAGCCCGTCCCGCCATCGATGTCCCTGTGGACAAAAAATACTTAGTGCCGATTCCGGTCGCACATGGGCTTCGTGACGGCGTAAGAATGCAGCCTCCGGCGTAACGAGCTTGCGGAAACCTTCGATTCGTATCGGGGTATGCCTTCAGGCATACCGCAAGATTCGTATCAGGGTATGCCTTCAGGCATACCGTAACGCGATGAAAATGGGCGCGGCTTTAGCCGCTGGGGTCTCGATGCACCAGCGGGACGAAAGACTTGTTCTCACCCACTCATTCCAGCCGTGCCACAAATTTCCTAAAATCCAGTCGCAACATTTACCCGCCGAGGCATGCTGTTCAACATGACCCTCCGCCGCATCGATGTCCCTGTGGACAGAAAATAGTTAGTGCCGATTCCGGTCGCACATGGGCTTCGTGACGGCGTAAGAATGCAGCCTCCGGCGTAACGAGCTTGCGGAACAACCTTCGATTCGTATCGGGGTATGCCTTCAGGCATACCGTAACTCGGTGAAAATGGGCGCGGCTTTAGCCGCTGGGCCTCGATGCACCAGCGAGACGAAAGAGTGTTCTCACCCACACATTCCAGCCGTGCCACAAATTTCCTAAAATCCAATCGCAACATTTACCCGCCGAGGCATGCTGTTCGACCTGACCCTCCGCCGAGTCGATGTCCCTGTGGACAAAGAATACTTAGTGCCGATTCCGAACGCTCATGTCCTTCCGTGACCTATGGGAAATCAGGCACGACCCGAATAATGAAGCTGTTGCACATTGCGTTTTTTTGACTGCGAACGTGCGGTCAGGATCGCGGTGCAGCGGCTCTTCAATCCCCCGGTCGTGCGCGAGCACGGGCAAGAGAGGCGGTACCGTGAGAAACCTCACGCAGCGCTCGAAGTCAGTCGGTAGCCTGATCACTCTTCTCGCACTTTTCTTATTTCTATTACTTCCAGCCTTTGCATCCGCACAGACCGTAAACCTGACATGGCAACCCAGCAACTCCCAGAACATCGTGGGGTACAACGTTTATCGTGGCAATAGCCCCGACGGTCCGTATACGAAACTCAATTCAACCCTCGATCCGAACACCGCATATTCCGACAGCACCGTCCAAGCGGGCAAGACCTACTACTACGTAACCACCGCAGTCGACAATCAAGGGGTTGAGAGCGCTTATTCGAATCAGTCGGAAGCCGTTATTCCCGGCGGAGGCTCTGGTTCGGAAAATAGCTTGTATAGCTTCGCCGGAGGCAACGATCCCAGGCTCCCCTTTGCCGGCCTGATTTTCGACAAGGCTGGTAACCTCTACGGCACCACGGAATTTGGCGGAACCGACAATCAGGGTACGATCTTCGAAATAACGCCCAACTCGAATGGTAGTTGGACCGAAAGCGTACTTTACAACTTCACCGGCGGCGAGGACGGAGGCCAGCCCTACGGCAGCCTGGTGTTCGATTCATCCGGCAACCTGTACGGCACGACGAATTTCGGCGGCAGCACCAACTGCAGCCTGGGATGCGGCACTGTTTTCGAGCTCACACCCGGTTCCGGCGGTTGGACCGAATCCGTGCTTTACACCTTCACCGGAGGCACCGACGGCCGCGAACCTTACGCTCGATTGCTCCTCGACGCCTCGGGCAACCTCTACGGCACGACCTTGCTCGGCGGCAATGTCGGTTCTGTCTGCAGTTCCGGTTGTGGCACCGTCTTCAAGTTGACCCACGGATCCAGCGGCTGGACCGAAAGCGTTCTCTACGCTTTTGAAGGCGGAACCGATGGAGCTTCACCTTATGACGGACTTGCCTTTGACCCCACCGGCAATCTTTACGGCTCCGCCTATGCGGGCGGCACTTCCAGCAACGGCACCATCTTTAAGCTGACCCCGGGTTCCAGCGGATGGACCGAGAGCGTCATTCACGCCTTCGCCGGCGGCTACGACGGAACCCATCCCTATAGCGACCTGATCTTCGACGCCACCGGCAATCTCTACGGTACTGCCTACCAGGGCGGTCACGAGGGATACGGCATTGTTTTTCAATTGCAGCCCAGCTCGAATGGTCGATGGAAAGAAAAAGTGCTCCATGGTTTCGCCAATACTCCCGCAGGAAATCCCGTTGCCGGCCTGGTCATGGACACCGCTGGCAATCTCTACGGTACGACCATGCTGGGTGCCGTCACCGCTACCTGTGCAAACGGATGTGGCGCGCTGTTCAAGCTGACACCTTCAACCGGCGGCGGTTGGTCCTACAAAGTCGTCCATGATTTCGGGCAGGGAACCGACGGATACCATCCCACCGGCGATCTGATTCTCGACTCCACCGGCAATCTCTACGGCACCACGCAAGCAGGCGGAGCCCAGGGATCCGGCATGGTATTTCAGATCATGCAGTAGGGTCACTGTTCTGCTTCTCAGGGGAAGAATCAAACCGCGGGGTGCCCCACCTTTGCGTCCTTTGCAAAGGTGGGAGCCCTGGATCCTCACTTCGAAACCGCACCGACGTAAACCGAAAACGGTTCCAGCGACAGATGTGAAAGCGAAACCTTCGATCCCGCACCCATCGTCGTAAAGAGGGTGCTTGCGCTCTGCACCGCAAACCCCTGAAGCCCCAGATCGAAGCTCACCCGCTGCGGCTGCGACGACATATTCAGCACCACCAGCACCGCCTCATTCTTATAGCGCCGCAAATAAGAAAGCACGTTCGGATCGCTCTCGTTAAGCGCCACATAGTCGCCGTCGAGCAGAGCTCGATTTTGATGTCGCAGCGCCAGCAGGCTCTTGTAGACCTGCAGCACCGAAGACGGATCCTTGAGTTCACTCGCCACGTTCACCGTCTTATAGCTAAGCGGAACCGGCAGCCACGGCGTCCCCCGCGTAAAACCCGCGTTCGGGCTATCGTCCCACTGCATCGGAGTGCGTTCCCCATCCCGCCCTTTTTCCTCCGGCCAGCCCACCCGCCCGATCGGATCCTTCACATCTTCCTTCCGCTTCGGATCGTTATTCTCCATACCAATCTCTTCGCCGTAGTACATAATCGGCGTGCCCCGCAATGTCAAATACAGGGACGCCATCAATTTCTCGATCGCCCGATTATTCTTCCCATCCCCGTATCGCACCGACGAACGCACGATGTCGTGATTGC
This sequence comes from uncultured Acidobacteriota bacterium, assembly GCA_963722725.1. Classification (GTDB taxonomy): domain Bacteria; phylum Acidobacteriota; class Terriglobia; order Terriglobales; family Acidobacteriaceae; genus JABDBE01. Next base: position 1,167,796 of record CAVROB010000013.1, on the reverse strand, counting down.
TCAGCACAAACACCGGCCAGCCTCCCGCCGAATCGACCGCCGCAATCTGCCGCCGAAATTCCGCCGCCGAAAGTTGATTCACCGTCGTGAACATGAAGTCCATCGGCATCTGCAGTTCGTCGTTGTGCTCGCCGTAATATTGCTTCAGCTCGCTCACATCTTTGGTCCAGGTTTCGCCGATAAGCACGGCGTTATTTTGGTCCGCGACTTTTCGCAGATCACGAAGCACGACGTGTACCTCCGGCCGCTTTGTGTTATAAACATTTTCCTCGACCGGATCGCCCAATTTATCCCGCCCCGGCAGCACAGGATTATCGTGCAGCCCCGGATCTTCAAACAGCGTATCGACCGCATCCAGCCGAAATCCGGCCACGCCGCGCTTGTACCACCACCGCGTCACATCGAACATGGCATCGTGCACCGCCGGATTCCGCCAGTTCAAATCCGGCTGCTGCGGATAGAAATAATGATAGTAATATTGCCCCGTCTTCGCATCCCACGTCCACGCCGACCCGCCAAAGGTGGAAACCCAGTTGTTCGGTTCCGCCGAGCCTTTCGGATCGTGCCACATGTACCAATCCCGCTTGGCCGCGCTGCGCGACGACCGCGAATCGAGGAACCACGCATGCTGATCCGACGAATGATTCATCACAAAATCCATGATGATCCGAATGCCGCGCTTGCTCGCCTCTTGTTGCAGCCGATCAAAATCCGCCAGCGTTCCGTACATGGGATCGATATTCTCGTAATCCGAAACGTCATACCCGAAATCCACTTGCGGCGACGGATAGCACGGCGTAATCCAAATCGCATCCACGCCCAGACTTTTCAAATAATCCAGCTTCGAAGCGATGCCATTCAAATCTCCAATGCCGTCGTTGTTGCTGTCCATAAAACTCCGCGGATAAATCTCATAGAACACCGCATGCTGCCACCACTGATGCCCCTCCGCGTCGACAGCCTGCGACCAAGCCAAAGAGCAGAAACATCCAACCAACAAAATCAACCCCGCGAACTTACGAAACATAAGAGCGTCCTCCTGCAGGATGAGACAGCAGCCAAGAGTCTAGCTTAGCCAGCAACCAGTAGCCAGCTCGCAATAACTTTGTCATCCCGAGCGGAGTCGAGGGATCTGCTGTTCTCTACCCCCGCCAGGCAAAAGGGTGCCCCATCTTTCCGCGTTCTCTGCGGAAAGGTGGAAGACGAGAATAATCCAGGGCTAGGGCCAGCAAAGCGGATACGGCGACCACGGCGAGTCCGACCATGCACCCGCGATATCCCGTCTGCCGCGGACGTCTCTGGGTGAATCTTCCCGAAACAGCACAGCTTTTGCGCAATTTCGAGCGGGAAGGGCACGGCTTCAGCCGTGCCGTAATAGGGTAGAGCAGAGCGGCTTCAGCCGCTGAGGTTATGCCGTGAAGCCCACTCGCGCAATATCCCCGCCCGGCACTTATTTCGTTACCTTCTCAACTTGGCAACGCCGAAAACTCTTTGTCGTCGAGTCCGACGCCCGGCTTTTTTTGAAAACTCTCTACGGCTACAAAAGACAGAACCGATTCCAATTGCACGAGTTCGTCGTGATGCCGAACACGTGCATCTGATGCTAACGCCCGCCGTGGACATCACCTTGGAGCGCGCGATGCAGTTCATAAAGGGAGGATATTCACATGTCGTGGGCGCTGAACTCAAGCGCAAAGGGGAGGTTTGGCAAAGAGGTTTCACGGATCACCGTATTCGTGACCCGGAAGATTTTGCAGGACACCGCAATTATATTCACCAGAACCCAGTGAGGCGCAAGCTGGTCGAGAGCGCCGCTGAATATCGCTATTCCTCCGCATTTCCAGGATTCAAACTGGACTCCTGGCCCTCAGCGGCTAAAGCCGCATGAATTGACTCTTTGGCGGCACGACTGAAGTCATGCCCTTCCCGGGCCGCCGCCCCAAAAAAAAGCCCCACTCTAGCGAGCGGAGCCTTTGATCCAACTGAAAGCTGACGGCTGACAGCTGACAGCTTCTTAGTACATGCCTTCCATACCGCCGCCGTGTCCGCCGCCCATCGGAGCACCCTTCTTCTCCTCGGGGATTTCGGCGATCAGGGCTTCGGTGGTCAGCATCAACGACGCAATCGATCCGGCATTCTGCAGCGCGGTGCGCACGACCTTCGTCGGATCGAGCACGCCCGCCTTGACCAGATCTTCGTACTCGCCGGTCAGGGCGTTGTAGCCGTAGTTGTTGTCCTTCGAGTCGTTGACTTTGCCCAGGACGATAGCACCTTCTTCGCCGGCGTTCTCGGCGATCTGGCGCAGCGGTTCCTGAATAGCGCGGCGCACGATGTTCACGCCGATCTGCTCATCGCCCTCGAGTTTCAGCTTGTCGAGTGCGGGGACGCAGCGAGCCAACGCCACACCGCCGCCGGGGACAATGCCTTCCTCGACTGCGGCGCGGGTTGCGTGCATGGCATCTTCGACGCGAGCCTTCTTCTCTTTCATTTCGGTCTCGGTCGCAGCGCCAACCTTGATTACAGCCACGCCACCAACCAGCTTCGCCAACCGCTCCTGCAACTTCTCGCGGTCGTAGTCGCTGGTGGTCTTTTCGATCTGGCCACGAATTTCCTTCACCCGGCCCTGAATGTCTCCGGGCTTGCCTTTGCCTTCGACGATGGTGGTGTTGTCCTTGTCGATGGTGATCTTCTTGGCCTGGCCGAGATCGCTGATCTGCACGTTCTCCAGCTTAATGCCGAGATCCTCAGTGATGGCCTTGCCACCCGTGAGTTTCGCGATGTCATCCAGCATAGCCTTGCGGCGATCGCCGAAGCCGGGCGCCTTGACGGCGGCGACTTGCAACGTGCCACGCAGCTTGTTCACGACGAGCGTTGCGAGTGCTTCGCCTTCGACATCCTCGGCGATGATCAGCAACGGACGGCTGCTCTTCGCGATCTGCTCGAGCAACGGGAGAAGATCCTTCATCGAGCTGATCTTCTTTTCGTGAATCAGGATGTACACGTTCTCAAGCGCAGCTTCCATGCGCTCGGGATCAGTCACGAAGTACGGGGAAAGATAGCCGCGGTCGAACTGCATGCCTTCGACCACTTCGAGTTGCGTCTCGAGGGTCTTGGCTTCTTCCACGGTGATGACGCCGTCTTTGCCAACCTTCTTCATGGCCTCGGCAATGATCTTGCCGATGGTCTCGTCGTTGTTGGCGCTGATGGTGCCGACCTGTCCAATCATGTCGCCGGTCACGGGCTTGGAGAACTTGTCGAGCTCGCCCTTGATCCGGTTTCCTTCCTTGTCGAGGCTGCCGCAAATTGTGGTAACGGCCTTCTCGATGCCGCGCTTCATCGCCATCGGATTGGCGCCGGCTGCAACCGTCTTGACGCCTTCACGATAAATGGCCTGAGCCAGCACGGTTGCGGTGGTGGTGCCGTCGCCCGCGATGTCCGAGGTCTTGGAGGCCACTTCACGCACCATCTGCGCGCCCATGTTTTCCTGGGCGTCCTTCAATTCGATTTCTTTTGCCACGGTGACGCCGTCCTTGGTAATGGTCGGCGAACCGAATTTCTTTTCAATCACAACGTTGCGGCCCTTGGGGCCGAGAGTGACTTTCACTGCATCGGCGAGAATATTCACGCCGCGAAGAATCGCCTGCCGCGAATCCTCTCCATGTACGATTGTCTTTGCCATAATTTCTTTTCTCCTTAAAGTGTTAAAAAGTTGTCATCCTGAAGCGACGGCTTTATCGTCGCCGAAGGATCTGCGTCAAGTCTTAGAATTTGCTGTCATCCTGAGCAACGCGCTTTTTGCGTTGCGAAGGATCTGAGTTCGTCACCGCGCGCAATCGCGTCAAGCGATTGCAATAAAGCGCGAGACGAACATCCTTATTGCTCTTACTTGCGCGATCCAGCCAATTCCTTCTTCGTCGCGCCCGTCACCACGCCGAGAACCTCTTCCTCGCGCATGATGATGAAATCTTCGCCGTCCAGCTTGATTTCCGTGCCGGAGTACTTGCCGAACAGAATGTGATCGCCCTCTTTCACCGCCAGAGGGAACACCTTGCCTTCATCGTTCGATTTGCCGCGACCCACAGAGATAACCTCGCCCTCCGAAGGCTTATCCTTAGCGCTATCTGGAATAATAATTCCGCCTCGGGTGGTGCCTACTTCTTCTACGCGGCGTACCAGGATGCGGTCGTGCAGTGGAGTAAATTTCGTAGACATGCTTATAGCTCCTTTCATTCGTATTCAGTTAGGATTTAGAGTAAATTGCTCAAGAGGTACCAGTCGCCAACCGATTCGAATCTGTTGTTAGCACTCATTGTTGGCGAGTGCTAAGTATAGGATGAGCCATGCCGACTTGTCAAGCGGAGCGTCGTTTAATCCGCATAAGTACTTTATTATGCAATGTTTTGCCGTGATATGTTGAAGTTCGTAGCTGGATGGAATTGAGGTGCTTGCCATGAAAAAGTCTTCGCAGGTGGTGGCGTTCGCGATCGTGGTTTGGTTCGCCGGAGCCTTGGCCGTCGAGGCGGGTGCTAGCGATAAGAAGTCACAATACGATTATCCGGTGTCGGTGCTGAGCTTTGTGGTGCTGAAGGGCGACAACGGAAAACCGGTGCGCAACGCGGGCGTCGTGATGCACTCGGTGGACAAGCATGGCAAGCAGGATCGCGGCGGGATTGAACTCAAAACCGACGCGGAAGGGAAGGCCAGCTTTGACGGCGTCCCTTACGGCAAGTTGCGGATCCAGGTGCTGGCCACGGGATTCCAAACCTACGGCGAGGACTACGATATCAGCCAGCCGACCATGGTGATCACCATCAAGCTGAAGCGTCCGGAAGGACAGTATTCGATTTACGAAGATCAGCAGAACGACAAGAAGCCGACGACACCGCCCGACCCGAATGCCAAGCCGCAGCCGTAAGTTTCGCGGGGGGTCTTGGGGCGCCGAGGTGCGAGACATCCGGTTTTTCGCGGGGCGGGAAAAGCAGATTCCTCGGGGCTTCGCCCCTCGGAATGACAATGGTTTTGTTGTTGGAATGACAATGGTTTTGTTGTCCGAATGACAATGGTTTTGTTGTTGGAATGACAAATGGTTTCGTTTGTCCGAATGATAATGGCTTCTTTGTTGGAATGACAATGGTTTCGTTGTTGGAATGACACTTGCTTCGTTGGTCCGAATGACAATGGTTTTGTTGTTGGAATGACAATTGTTTCGTTGGTCCGAATGACAATGGTTTTGTTGTTGGAATGACACTTGCTTCGTTGGTCCGAATGACAATGTTTTTGTTGTTGGAATGACAATGTTTTCGTTGTCCGAATGACAATGGCTTTGTTGTCCGAATGACAATGGTTTCGTTGTTGGAATGACCACGGTTGATTGCGCCAGTGTCCACTATTTCCTCTCGCCTGTTTTCTCCCGCCTTGCCGAAATAGCCTGAGTTGTGGCCTACTTCTGCGATACTCCTGCACGAGGGACAGAATCATGGACTACTTATTGAAAACCGAGCCGACCGTTTATTCCTTTGCCGACCTGCAACGCGAGCAGAGCACGATTTGGGATGGGGTCACGAATCCCGTGGCGGTAAAACATCTGCGGGAGATGGAAGCCGGGGATCGCCTGGTCATCTACGAAACTGGCGACCACAAGAGCGCGGTGGGGAGTGCCAGCGTGGTTTCCGTCGATGCGACTGATCCTAAAACTCCATTGGTAAAGATCAAAGCAGGGAAGGCGCTGGCCAAGCCGGTGACGCTGGCTGAAGTCAAAGCTCACAAGCTGTTCGCCGATTCGCCGCTGGTGCGGCAGGGAAGGCTCAGCGTGGTGCCATTGAATAAAGAGCAGTATAAGTTTCTAACCGGCGAGTGAGGGTGCACGCCGAGTGTGTATGCGAGAAGTTCTTTCGCCCCGCTGGGGCTGGTTGGTTTTCTGCTTTTCCCCACGGCTCGCGCCCCTTCGACAGGCTCAGGGCAGGCTGTGGGCTGCATTCTTGCGCCGCTACCCGGCTAAAACCTAGCTGCGCTGGCCGGGTCAGAGACCCGGCCTTACACAAGCAGCCCCACAAAAGCGGAAGCGCACAAAATATCAGTTCAGGCGTGGAGGTCGCGGCGGATCAGCGCGGAATCGACGAAAAACCCGATTCCGATGCTGAGCGGGATGATTCCGAAGGCTGCGGCCGTCCATGCATCGGACTCAACCCGAGCGATCAGCGCAAATGTAATCATGTAGCCGAGCGCGCCGGTGACCAGGAGAATGCCGGAGCGTCGCGAGCGGCCAGCTTCGGAGAGTTCGGGCTGCATGGGCACGTTGACTCCGCGCGCCAGCGCGGCCAGGCGTTCGTCGGTGCGCAGTTTGCGCACATGGTAAAAGGTATACATCGCCCCCAGGGGGACTGCGAAGACCATAATCACTGCTGCCAGACCGACCAAGTTTCCGTCCATGATTTGCTCCTTGTATAGCGCGGTTTCCGCGCGCCAGCGGCTGAAGGCCGCGGTCGGTATAGGGTACGGAGGGAGCGCCAGGAAAGTTCCGCGTTAAATAGTGATGTGCGGATGACCGCCTCTGCTGTCCAAACTTCGATCGAGGATGGGCCTCCCCGCTGCGTCGGAGCGAAGGGGCATCCCGTTTATCCTCACCGCGCCGTAAAGTTCTTGCGCAACTCTCGGCGCAGGATTTTTCCCGAGGGCGTTCTGGGCAGGGCGTCGACAAAATGAATTTGCCGCGGCTGCTTGTATGAGGTCAGTCGTTGGGCGACGAATTCGCAGAGGTCTTCTTCTAATTTCTTGCTGGCGACAGAGCCTTCGCGAAGCACGATGAAGGCTACGGGGATTTCTCCCGCTGCCGCGTCCGCGCGTCCGACCACGCCGCAATCGCGCACCGCGGGATGTTCGAGCAGCAAGGCTTCAACTTCGGCGGGCGCTACCGGGAAGCCTTTGTACTTGATCATCTCTTTGCGGCGATCGACGACATAATAAAAATCATCGGGATCACGCGTAACAATGTCACCCGACCAGAACCATCCATCATGAAGCACGGCCGCAGTGGCCTGCGGATCCTTCCAGTAGCCCATCATGAATTGCGGACCGCGCATGACCAGCTCGCCAGGCTGGCCGGGAGGAACTTCGCCTTCCTCGGCTTCCGAGGTGTTCACTACGCGGCAATCCGTTTGCGCCAGGGGTTGGCCGATGGATTCCGGCTTGTAGAGTTCAGGCTCGAGGTAGCCGACGTGGGTGACGGGCGAAGCCTCGGTCATGCCATAGCCCTGGCACACCAGAATTCCAGTGAGTTCGGTAAAGCGGCGGCCAAGTTCGGGGGCGAGCGGTGCAGCGCCTGACTTGACCCAGCGCAAACGATGCTGCCTGGGAAACTGTCCGGCTTCGGCGGCCTGGCACAACGCGTTCAGAGCGGGCGGCACTGCCGGCATCATCGTTACACCTTCGTCCACGATTAGAGACAGCAATTGCGTGGGGTTGAAGCGCGGCATCAGCAGCAGCGTTCCTCCCAGCGTGAGCAGCGGGTTGAGAACAACATTGAGGCCGTAGATGTGATACAGCGGCAGGAAGCAGAGAGCCACATCGTCGCCCGACATTTCGCTGGCGTGCGGCCCGATGAACTGATAAACGTTGGCGACCAGATTGAAGTGCGAGAGCATCACGCCTTTGGGAAGACCGGTCGTCCCACTGGAGTAGGGAAGTGCAGCGAGGGTTTGATCGGAAGGCTTATCCGGGGTGGGGCACCCTGCCAAAACAGGTTTCAGCAGGCTGGAAAATGGTTCGGCTCCAGGCGCCGATTGGCGCGTTGTGTAAACGCGACGCAGGCCGGGAAGACCGGCGAGATTGATCTCCCTGAAGCAACGGCCCATCGCTGATGAGCAAGGCCGCGCCTGAGTTCTCCAACTGGTAGCGCACTTCGCGCTCGCGATAGCTCGGGTTCAGCAGGGTGGGGATGGCTCCGGCGAGAGTAGCGGCATGATAGACGGCGCAGAACTCCCAGCAGTTGGGAAGATAAATGGCGAGGACCTCCTCGGGCTTGAGGCCGGCGGCGGCGAGTCCACGGGCCAGGCGCTCTACCAGTTCCGCGTATTGCGCGTAAGTGATGCGCCGGTTGAGAGAGCTTTCGTCACAGGAGGAATCGATGATGGCGGTCTTGTGCGGGAAGCGGGAACATGATTCGAAGATGAGGTCGTGAACGAAGCGGCCGTGTGGGTCGGCGTACAAACGGGTACGAAGCATGCGCCTGTGATTCTAGCGCGAAGCTTCTGTGGTTGTAAGCAGCTCTCGACACTTTCCCCCGAGCGGGCGGAGTTTAGTGCGCTTTGTCAGAATCATCGACTCGCGTTTGATCCGCGATAAAGTTTACTTCCCAGGTCTTGCCGCCATCCGCTGAGAAGGACTGTTCGAAGTGGGGCGTGCCCGTGGTCATGTTCGTCCAAGCATATCGAATAAGGACAACCTTGCCATTAATCGTATCCTGGGCAATGAACTCGCCGCGTCCATTCTTGAATTCGCCGATCTGGGGTGGGTCGAGAACGCTGATTTTGCTGTTTGACCAATAAAGACGCCACTGATGGGATTGAGGATTGTATAGACGCAAGGTCAGACCTTCGAGGTGGCCTGCATCGGGGCTGTCGAGTTCGATCGTGTCCAACTGCGAGCGGCCGTCCCAAATTTTGTAGCAGACTCCGGTACCGTCAAATTCAACCCAGGTCGTGGACCCGGTTAAGGGATGCATGAGCTTCTTGACGTGAAATTTCCATGAGCCAATGAGAGGATCAAAATCGTGTTGGCCATCCCGGTCCGTGTTCTGAACGGTGGTGGTTGATGCCGCTGAATTCTGCTGCGCGAAACTCTGAACGGTTGCCAAGGCGGCAGCCAAGCTACACAGCTTGAGAAAAGTCCGAATCCGATTGATGTTCACCACAAGTCACCTCCGGACAAAACATAGTCGAACAGAGGAGCCGATGTGTGAATCCGGAGTAAAAAGGAGTAAAGAGTTGTGAACCAGTTGGTGATCGCGGAACTTAATCGGGAAAAACCCAGGTCTCGAAAAGCGCGAGGCCTGGGGCACCCCACGCTATTTCATCGGTGAAAAATCAGTCGGGCGCATGTAGGTCACGTCGATTTTTTCTACCGTTTTGTCGGCCTGTTCGGTTTTCAACACCTCTTGAAATCCCGGGTCGGCCAGAAACGCGGCCCAGTTCTTTTTTGCCTCCTCGCGGCTGGGATGAGCCAACATAAAGATGAATGTATTGTCCCAGGCGGGCGCACCCTCGGGAACCCAGTAGCCTACGACGTTCAGATCGTGTTTGGTGAGCAACTTTGAAGTCGTGTCGCGAAACCGCGTCTCCAGTTCCGGTACTTTGCCGGGCAGAGTGTGGTAAACCCGAAGCTCAAAGAGGCGATTGTTGTCGGCTCTGACTTGGTCGATGTGCGCCAGTCGCGCGGTAAAGAGTGATCCGGCAGCAAAGGAAAGCAGGGCAATGCCGTAAACCGTCCATCTCGTAGATTGTCGGAATCTGAGTGTCATCGAAATCTCCTGCAGGGAAGCGGATTTGTGGACTCCCTTAGGAGTACGTGCGAGATTCGATTTTGGATGTTCTCGGCGGTGAAAAATCTCGATGGCCCTCAGCTTAGAGGTCAGCGGGATTTATCGGCCGCGTCTTGCGTCCGCGTCATCGTGGAAATCCAATTTACTTCCCACGTCTTGCCGCCATCGTCCGAGTATGACTGTTCAAAGTGGGCGGAATTCGGGGTGATGTCGGACCAAACGTATCGAATGAGGATCGCCCGGTCATTTAAAGTGTCCTGGCAGAAAAACTCGCCGCGTCCATTCTTGAATTCGCCGATGGCGGGTGGCAGGCTCAAAACGCCGGCCTTGCTGTTTGCCCAATATAGGCTCCACTGATGAGTTTTGGGATTGTAGAGGCGCAGGGTCAGACCTTCGATGTGGCCAGTTGGACCTTCGCCCTCGAATTCATTCAAATTGGCGCGCCCATCCCATACCTTTCGGACGACAATGGTGCCGTCAAATTCTGTCCAGGTAGTCGAACCGGTTAAGGGATTCAGCAGACGCTTCAGATGCTGTTTCCAGGTGCCAAAGTAGAAGTCGAAATCGTGTTGTCCATCGCGGATAGCTGATTGCGATTCTGTTTTCGCCGCATCTGTTTTCTCAGCATCTGGGACCTGCGGCGCGGCCGACTTGAAGGCGTTCTCGCTAATCCGCGTCTGGTCCGTGATCCAGTTCACTTCCCAGGTTTTGCCGCCATCGTCGGAGAAGGACTGCTCGAAGTGCGGCGTATTCGTGTTGGTGTTCGACCAAACAAATCGAATAAAGATAAGTTTGCCGTTCAATGTGTCCTGGCCATAAAACTCACCGCGTCCATTCTTAAATTCCCCGACTTGTGGCGGGAAGATTGGGCCGCCCTTGCTGTTCGCCCAATAAAGACTCCACTGGTGAGTCTGGGGATTGTATAGGCGAAGAGTCAGCCCTTCGATGTGTCCGCCGGCCGGACTGTCGGTTTCGAACTCCTCCAGTTGAGAGCGGCCATCCCAAACTTTTCGGGTGACCGATGTGCCGTCAAATTCAACCCAGGTATTTGATCCGGTTAAAGGATGCAGCCGGCGTTTGAGATGAATGTTCCAGGTGCCCAACTCAAAGTCGAAGTCGTGCTGCCCATCCCGCTCGGCTGGTTGAGATGCTGTTTTTGCGGCGTCGGAATTCTGCTGCGCGAGCCCATCCGGGGGACAGAAGACCGCAAGGGCGCATACCAAGAGACAAACTGGAATGTGTTTGAGCGCGCGCATCGATGCCTCCGTTGACTTGTCGTTCGGTTTGGGTTGTGTCCTGATCCAAATGGGACACGAAAGCAACATACTTGAAGAGGCGAGGGGATATGTCAATGCAGGTAAAAACAAGTAAATAGTTGTGAACCAGAGGTAGAGGGAAGAACTACAATCCAGTGCTCGACGATGATCGAGCACTGGATCCTTAACAAGAACTCACGGGACTGATCAAAGCCGCGAGACTTCTCGTAGTCGTCAGCTGACCGCTAGTTCCCGTTGCGCTGCACGCTCTCGAATCCCTTTTCGAATTGCGTAACCAGCGGAGTCTCTCCGGACTGGAGGCCGTCGCGTCCCATAACCCGCCAGAGGAAACTGCTGGGCTGATGCGCATCGTACACGGCCATCAAATCCTCGGAAGGCCGGCTGGTTACCAGTATGAAGATGTCGGCTTGGGACGGCTGATAAACGATCGTCAGTTTCCCCCAATTTTGAATGGCATTCTGCACCGCGTTGATCGCGGCCCGATCTTCGGGAAGCACTCTGCCTTCGAACTGATCTCCATCATAGGAGGCCACGTAGACAAAACGCGCATTCGCCAAAGTGCCGGGAAACGCGGGCGATTTCGTGATACTCGGGTTGGGCGCAGCCGCGGCGGAAAGTGCCGCAGCAACCATCAGGCTGGCTGTCAAAAAAAACGTCCGCTTCATAGAAACACCTCTGTTTGATTAGATGCACCCAGAGAAGGCGGGACGGGTGACGCTCTTGAATCAATGCTTTACAGCGACTGCGGCCGCACAGCGCGCGATCAACCTCAGTCGGCGCATTCACCCGACACGTATTCCCGCAATGGGAAGCCCCTCGCATTTTATTGCGCTAATCAGCGTAGCCCACGCTAAGCTATAAGCTGTCGAATTCACACCCGGCAATCCAACTGGCGGTGCCTTTCTTGTCATGAAAACTGAAGATCAAGAACACGGCAACGACGCTGCAAATCCATCGGAAGAGCGTTTCGACATCAACGCGCTCGGCACCGACTCTCCAAGAAATAAAGGCGACATCGTGGAGGCCAAGTTCTTAGCCAAGGCTTCCCACTTGGGCTTTGGCGTAGCCCGCCCTTGGGCCACCGAGCGATATGACTTCATCCTCGACTCCGGATACAGCTTCTGGCGCGTGCAGGTAAAGTCCAGCCGCGGCCGGGCCGACGGCGCATACCTGGTCAAGGTTTCGGGCTACAAGCGAGTGGCCTACACCGAAAGGGACATTGATTTCCTCGTGGCCTACTGCGTGCCCGAAGATTTGTGGTACATCGTTCCCATAAAGAAGTTCCTGGGGAAGCAAACGCTGTTCTTCTATCCCCACGGGCGAGGCACGTCGCCCTGGGAGAAATATCGCGAAGCCTGGTGCCTGATGGCGTGTCCTCACGACGAAAACGGCCCCAGCAAGATCGTGACCCCGCGTTGCTGTGACCAAGGCCCAACCCGCCTGCCCATCTGCCCCCTGAAGCTGTTGCGCTGAAGCGACAGAAAGCATCAGCCCCCAGCCGCGAAGCGCAAGAATGCAGCCCCGCCACACAAAAGCGGGTGCCCCGTCCTTCTGGCGTCCTTTGCGAGAGGGCGGGGCTTTGACTTAAGCTCGGGGCAACCCAAATCCTAAATCCGGACAAACAACGTCCGACGATAAGACGGGACTTCTCCGACGGGGGAGCCCCACATAGACACTCCCTCCACGCGGTCATCCTAGCGTAGTAGCCGGCTCGCGAAGCGAAGCGGCTACGAAATCGAAGGACCCCTGCACTGCCACTCGCGTTCGGGCACTTCAGGGCATTCTCCCCGCGAAACGAGCTGGCGCGGATGTATAGGGCGGACACGCTTGCCCGCCGCCGAGACGTCAGCTAAGAGCCCGCCCTCTCGCAAAGAACCGAGAAGACCGAGCCGCCCGTCCGGGCATTTCCTTTAGTAATCTGTACTATCAGTCTATACTTGGCGATACTACATACGGTATCATTGCTCAGATGTCATGGACCTACAACGCATCAGGGCAAAGATCCAAGAGATCGCTGCGAGTCCGAAGGCTGTTCGCTTTGACGAGATAGTGAATCTGCTGGACAACCACATCGGCCCGCTCTTTCGGAATTACAGCCACCGCAACCGTGGAGGTTCGCATCATGCATTTACGGTCGACAGTCAAACGTTCAACATCCCAAAACCGAATGCTGGCCAGGTTAAACGGCCATACATTTATGAAGTTCTTGGAGGCTATGGAGATGGTTGATCTTTATGACCCCGAAGGCGATTGAACTATCGGAGCGATGAAGTAACGAAGAGGGAGAATTAGTATGAGCAAAATAGATGACTACCTCGCTTTGAACTATCACAGGAGGCTGTACCAGGACGATGAGGGCGACTGGATCGCGGAGGTCGATGACCTTCCCGGTTGCATCGCGGACGGGAAAACGCCCGACGAAGCGATCGCAAACAGTCGTGAAGCAATGCGGGTGTGGATGGAGTCGCGCACAAGCTCCGGGCTCGACATTCCAGAGCCCAGCATCGCTGATGATTACAGCGGACGCATATTGCTGCGCATGCCGAAATACATTCACCGCAGGCTGGCGATCCAGGCTCAGCAGGAAGGTTCCAGTCTGAATCAGTTCATCGTGTCGCTCCTTTCGTACGGTTGCGCCCAGATTCAGTCCAATCCATTGCAAGCGATTCCGTCTGCTTATGAACTGGCTCGGCCGATTCACTACCTGGCGGGGAACGCGCCTGTTGTAGCCCCGAATTTCCAGAGTGCTGACGTGGCCGGAGAGGTCCTAGCTGGTCTTGCTGGCTCGGGTCGCCGAGCCTACGGTGCAACACAGGAAGGTCGTGCATAATGGAGCTGACGTCAATTCTTTTGGCAAGGGCCATGGCTTGGGTTGAACCCACCGATCTGAATCCAAAGGGTGCGGTGTTTTACCCCGATCTAACCAAGGCTCTCGTCGCACGCTACAACTTCCAGAAGTTCCCTCAGAAACTTGAGGATTTCGACGAAGCCAAAGGTGTGACCTTCGGGGTCGGCCGACGGGGAGATGCAGTCATAGAGCAGCTGGTGATCTACACCTACGGAATTGTGCTTGATACAAGGATTTCTACCCAAGAATCAAAGCGTTTACTCGAAGAAGCATTCCAATGGGGAAGCAAGGAACTCGAGCTGACTTATACACCGGCTATGGTGACGAGGTGGCAGTATGCGAGCCACATTACCTTTCGAACCGATGTTCCGATGACGAATGCAAGCCCAGCGCTTCGAAGGCTCGTCGAAGGAGTCTCCCAGGGTGTCGCTGAAACCATGGGGGAACACTTCGAATACGATGTTCCCTTCATCGTTGTCGATTATGACCAACTAAAAAGAAAGCATCCAGTGGGCCGGTTCTCCATCCAGCGCCGTGACAACACTCCTTTTTCTGAAAACAAATACTTCTCCGATGCCCCTCTACCGACAGATCTACATCTGCGTCTCTTAGAGAGCTTTGAAAGAGATTTGTCCAAGAAGTAAGGGAACTGCCAAGCTTTGCTCGGCGGAGTGGCGGGTGGGGGTAAACGCGGGACAGCAGACGGGACGTTTACTCCAGGCGGAGGGCGTCAAACGTCCCTGTCTCCGGATCCACCCGACTTCGCTTGACCCGGCTCCGCCACTCTGCTACGCTCCGCGCGACTCTTGCTTGGGAGGTGTGATATGCGTCCAGTGGGCGTTACTCTCATCGCTATCCTGCATTGGTTGCGCGGGGCGGCCTATTTGGCCGTCGGATTCGCGCTCATCGGGTTCGCGCACCTCAGCGCGCACATGATCGCAAGCGTTGCCGGAGACACTTTCTTCCAGCGGTTCGTTTCTGGGCTGGGCAAGTCGCTGGGCGTTGCGATCCTGCTGTTTGCGCTGCTCTACATCGTGATGGGATTCGGCCTGTGGGCGATGAAAAATTGGGCGCGGATACTCACTCTCATCTTTGCCGTGATCTGGCTGCTTTCGGCGATGGTCCGGCTCGTCCACTTTCCCACGCCCTTTCACCTCCTTCGCGCCGCCGTGGATGTGGCCATCCTCGTCTACCTTTTGTTGCCGGATGTGAAGCGAGCGTTTGCGGCCTGAAAGCTTTATCCTGACGGAAATCGATCTCAGCGCCTGAGATATCGCGCCGGCGGCAGAATCGCGATGCCTTGCCACGGATGCAGAGCCAGCAGATCGGCGTCTCCGGTCAAGATCAGGTCCGCTTTGCCATTCAGTGCGACTTCGAGAAATTTGTCGTCTTCGGGATCGCGGCATTCGCGGACGGGATACACAATCGGTACAAACTCAGCCAGGCGGCCAAGCAGCCGCAGGAACTGCTGGCGGTCCGCAAGGCTGACATAGCGGTCGAACTTGGAGCGGGCAAGAACGTCGGCCAGTTCGTTCATGGTAGCTTCGGAGACCAGCAAGAGCCCGGAATCCACGGCCTTGCGAACTGCGTCCCCCGGTACTGAAGACGGCAGCAGGAGCCGGCTCACCAGGCAATTGGTATCGGCGACGATGCGTTCCCGCCCGCGCATCAGTCTTTCAAGAGCTTTTTCAGAACGGATTCCGTCATGCCACGAGCCTTGGCTTGAGCCGCGACTCGATCAGCAAAGCGCTGGAACTCGCCCGCGTTGAGGTCGCGGATGCGCTCGTACTCCTCGGCCGACATAATCACGGCAACGTCGCGGTTTTGACGTCGAATGACGACCGGTTCACGTTGGGCCGCGTCCAGCAGGGCCGCCAGACGCTGCTTGGCGTCCGTGGCAGAGACAGTTCGCATAATGTCTATACTAGATAAAATAGACAAAATGGTCAAGCCTGCCGCATCCCTACGATGTGGTGGCCAAGCAGCCCTGCGTTATACTGACTTCAGCCATGTCCGTTGAGCCCCAAAAGACTTTCTACCTCGAAACTTTCGGTTGTCAGATGAATGCTCACGACTCGGAAAAGGTTGTGGGCACGCTGGTGTCCGAGGGCTATCGGCAGGTACCGACGGTCGAAGAGGCTGGGCTGGTGCTTTACAACACCTGCTCGATCCGTGACAAGGCCGAACAGAAAGTCTTCAATCGACTTTCCGACTACAAGAAATTCTATAAGCAGGGCAAACGCTTCGGCGTGCTGGGCTGCGTGGCGCAACAGGAAGGCGAAAAGATTTTCGACCGCGCGCCTTATGTGTCCATGGTGTGCGGCTCCGCGTCGTATCGCAATCTGCCGCAAATGCTGATCCAGATCGAGGCAGGGAAGCAGCGCGTCACCGGACTGGACGACCGCGAAACCGACGAATGCTTCGAGACCGAATTCACAGCCCGCACCAATCCTCACCGGGGTTACATTACGATCATCGAAGGCTGCGACAAGTTCTGCGCCTACTGCGTCGTTCCGTTCACGCGCGGCAAAGAGCGTAGCCGGACGTCGGAGTCGGTTTTGTCGGAAGCTCGGCAGATGGCCGATCTGGGTTATACCGAGATCCAGTTGCTGGGGCAGAACGTGAATTCCTATAAGGATCCGGCAGGGAAGAAGAGCTTCGCGGAATTGCTGGCGGCGGTAGGAGAAACTGCCGGCATTCGGCGAGTGCGGTTTACCACTTCGCATCCCAGAGACTTTGGACGCGACATTATCGACGCAATCGACGCTGTTCCGACGCTTTGCGATCACGTCCATCTGCCAGTACAGAGCGGTTCTCCACGTGTGCTCGATGCCATGCAGCGGCTTTACACCCGAGACGAATACATGGAGCGCATCACCTGGATCAAAGCGGCACGCCGGGAAATTAGTATCACGAGCGACATCATCGTGGGATTTCCGGGCGAGACCCAGGTTGAGTTCGAGGAAACTTTGTCGCTGCTAGACGAGGTTGAATACGACGCCATCTTCGGATTCAAGTATTCGCCGCGACCCAACACTCCGGCGCTCAGCCTGGAAGATGCCATCCCAGATGACGAAAAGGCACGTCGGCTCGCAATCGTTAACGAGAAACAGCGCGACATTCAGAAGCTACGCAACGAAAGGTATCTGGGAATGACCCTTGAAGTGATGGTTGAAGGGAAGAACGAGGCCCGCGGCCAATGGATCGGGCGGACATCGCAAAACAAAGTCTTTAACTTTACCGCCCCAGAGAATGCAAAGCCGGGCGTTGGAGAATATGTGACTGTAGTGACCACGGCTGTTTTTCCCAACAGTCTTTTAGGGCAAATAGTGGTATAAGGAGCTTTTCGGAGATCACGATGGAAGTAGAAATGAAAATTCGCGGCCTGCTCATGGACCCTGTTACAAATATGCCGATCGTGATCCTTAAGGATGCGGGGACGGACACGGTTTTGCCCATTTGGGTGGGGATCTACGAAGCGAATGCGATTGCGCTGGAGATTGAAAAGGTCAGCACGCCCCGGCCGATGACCCACGATCTGATCAAAAATGTCCTGGTCGGCCTCGACGCGAACGTCCACAAGGTGGTGGTGACGGAGCTGCGGGAAGACACGTTTTATGCGGTGATCTGGCTGGAGCGTGAAGGGCGCATTGTCAGCATCGATTCGCGGCCGTCGGATGCGCTGGCCCTGGCTTTGCGGGTCGATTGTCCCATCTTCGTCGAGGATGAGGTTCTGAAGAATTCCAAACTGGCGACGACGGCATCCGACCGGGTCACCAGCGAAGAACTGCGCAAGTGGCTGGAAGGCCTGAATGACGAGGATATGGGCCGATACAAGATGTAGGAATTGAGTGATTGAAATCATTGAGTCATTGACTCATTGACTCATTAAGTACCTTGGTGATCAATGACTCAATCATCCGATGACGCAATGGCTCAATTCTTCTAATGCCTGATCCGGCGAAACAGCTCCAGCAAATCTACGTGGCGGGATTCGAGTTGAAGGTCTTCGATCGCTTTCCCAAGTGCGTGGGAGTCGTGCGGGAGAACTGCATCGCGCTGCTGGTGCCGTCGCCCGACGGATTGCAGATGCTGGGCACGCCAGGCTGGCTGATCGGGGAAGCCATCGGGGTTTTGGTTGAGACGGATGGCCGAAAGGTCTTCCAAGCCAAGCAGGAGATTGTTGAAGCCACCCCGGCAAGGCTGGACGCGCTGACGCGTTTCCGCGAGGATCTGCGGCAGATGCTCAGAGTTGACGCTTCTGCTTGATTCGTAGTTTACATAATACCTATTATCGGACATTGACTATTCGGCATTGCCGCTATCGGGGCAACAGCTGTACTTTTGCTAATACAAAAGGCGCGATTCTGAAAACAGGCGCAGGTGAATCAGACTTCTCTTCTCACTCTTCGAATCCCGGCAGGTCTGAGACGAAACCGACGCACTGGTTCTCCGATGACCCACGCGCTGAGCACCAGCCAGCTTCTGGCTTGCCGAACATCCGGGATTTGGACGTGCAGATTGACTTGACGTGCGCAGCTGCCGGTCCTATAACAGGCACTGGAAGATTTCAATGCAACCTTGCCGCAGCAGACTACTCTAAGCCATTGTGGCATTCATGATCGACCGCCTTGATCATCTTGTCCTGACAGTTTAGAGCGCAGGTGCGCTGTGGAGAGAACGGCCCTCGGGGTATCTCCGCGACCCGGATGACAATTTGATCGAAATCTCAAATTATATGTGGCTGCTTTTTTTTAAAACGATTGTAGAAAGGGACGAAACAATGAAAAAGAGAATGATGTTGTTTGCACTCTGTCTAGCGGTGGCTTTGCCGCTGTTTGCTCAGAAGAAAGAAGAACAGCGAATTGCCAACTCGGCCACGGTGCTGCAGGAATTGCTCGCCGGGGATAAGGGCCTGCCCACTCACGTCCTTGACCAAGCCGACTGTGTTCTCATCTTTCCCAGCGTCAAGAAAATAGCTGTTGGCATCGGCGGCAGCTATGGACGCGGCGTGCTGGTCTGCCGCACAGGTTCGAAAATGGATGGACCCTGGGGAACTCCGGCGATGTACAGGCTCGACCAGGCCAGCATTGGCGTACAACTCGGATCGACGGCCACCGATTTTGTGCTCACGGTAATGAATCAAAAGGGCGCAGAACAAATCCTGAACGGAAAGACGAAGCTGGGATCGAACGCGGCCGCGGCTGCCGGTCCCACCGGCGCTCAGGCAACGGCGTATAACGCGAGTGCCATGAACGTCTGGGTTTTGACCTATTCACGTTCGAAGGGATTATTTGCCGGCGTGTCCCTCGAAGGTGCGTCGATGGACAGCGACGACGATGCCAACAAATCTCTGTATGGTAAAGCGATCGGGGCAAAGGAAATCGTCGAGGGCGGTCAAGCTGCTCCCGCGGCAGCCAAACCGTTGGACGACGTGCTCACCAAGGCGTCCCCAGCTCGCAAGTAGCTTCCGTGGTTGCTAGTACGGGAGGGGCCGCTTTTCGCAATTCAGAAGTTCAAGAGAGCGGTCCCCGATCTCCGTTGCGAGGTCATGCAGCCGATCCATCGTGGCGGATCGCGTCGTCTCGCATCTGCGTTTCACTGGGCACTTCACGGGTGAGGTTGGGAGGCTACACGACTTTTCTGACTCCGGCGAGCTTGGCTTGACTGCCCGGACGCCGGCCGTCGGCTATGCGATTACGCGTCCGGATTCTGCCGCCAGCACGATTTTGGCGTGGAATAAGGTGCCTGCAACGCGGGTGGCGATTGCGATCAGTTCCCTTTGTCCGGCGAAGACCTTTACCATCCGCGACTGGGAGAGTTCGGGTAGATTCACAGGGCGGCCGGTGCGGATGCGCGCGGCCATTTCTGCGTTTGCGGTGACGGAAGGAAATTGCGGGAGCAGTTTCCGGGGATGAATGAAGATGTCGTCTGTATCACCTGTTTTAACGGCTGTTTCTAGTTCCTCTAACGTGTGGGCGTCTGCCAAATCGAATTCGCCGACTGCGGTTCGGCGTAGTGATGCGAGATGGGCGCCGCAGCCGATGAGTTGACCCATGTCGTGGGCGACGGAGCGCATGTAGGTTCCGGAGGCGACGCGGGCGCGGAAACTGGCCACGCATCCTGCGGTGCTCTGCTCCCTTGCCCGGACGGGGGCATCCGGGCCCCCGCACGCATCAACTTCTAAAATCTCGAATTCTTTAACTTCTACTTGAACAGGCTTCAGCGTGACCTCGGCGTGCTTGCGAGCCAGTTTGTAGGCAGGCACGCCTTGAATTTTCTTGGCGGAGAATGGCGGAGGTGTCTGTTCGATTATGCCTCGAAATCGGCTGGCCAGTTGGCTCAGTTGATCCATCGACACCGTGACCTCCTGGGCCGGACTCGTCGGCTCACCTTCGGCGTCGTAGGTGTCGGTGGCAAATCCGAAGCGGATCGTACCCTCGTAGGTTTTCTCGGACGAGGTATAGAACTGTGCCAGGCGGGTTAGATTGCCAACCACCAACGGCAGCACTCCGGTGGCAAGCGGGTCGAGGGTGCCGAGATGTCCCACCGAGCGCTCTTGCAGGATGCGACGGACGCGATTGACCACATCGTGCGAGGTCAGTCCGGCGGGCTTGTCGAGAATGAGGACGGCGTTCATATGAATTGAGCAATTGGGAAATCGGGCAATTTAGTAATTTAGACTAGGATCGAGGATATGCTCACAAACAAAGCACTCAATTACCAAATTACCAGATTACGCAATTAACCTTGAATGATTCCCATACGCGACGACACACCCCGATTCAGCAAACCATTCGTTACGTACTTCATTATCGCGCTGAACACGGTGGTGTTTCTCTTCGAATTATCGGTGGGCGGACAGAGTCATCGGGCTCTGAACAGCCTGATGAATCATTTCGGCGTTGTGCCGCTGCACTTCGAGCGAGCGTTGACGGGCGCTTCCTCGGTTTCGTTGCCGGGATCATTTCTTCCGCTTCTGACCTCGATGTTTTTGCATGCCTCGTGGCTGCACCTTATCGGCAACATGTGGTTCCTGTGGATTTTCGGGGACAACATCGAAGATTATCTCGGACACTTTACGTATCTTCTCTTTTATCTGGTCAGCGGTTTCGCGGCCGCTGTGGCTCATATTCTTCTGAATGCGGGGTCAAACGTGCCCAGCGTGGGCGCGAGTGGGGCGATCGCCGGCGTGATGGGTGCGTACTTCGTACTTTATCCTCGGGCGCGCGTGCTGATGTGGTTCCCGCCTATTTTTTTCTTTCATCTGCCCGCATGGCTGGTGCTGGGATACTGGTTCTTCATGCAATTCCTAAGCGGTGCAGCGACCTCGATTGTTGAGACCAGCGAAAGCGGTGGAATTGCATTCTGGGCGCATGTGGGCGGCTTCGTTACGGGAATGGTGCTGATTAAAGTGTTGCCGGAACGGCCGCAAAGATACCGCTATGCGGCTTGGTAGCTCCTAAACTGCTCGCCCGGGCGTGGCGTCGGTGTCGAGGTTTGCGTGCCGCTATAATGTTGGTGTGAGTTCTCACTCAGTGCAGCAGGTTGCGTCCGCGGAGTTCCCTACCCGCTGGGGTAAGTTTCGCATCTTTGGTTTCCAGGGCGAGTTTGGCGGAGGCACGAATTCGCCAAAAGACAAGACGCGCAAGGAAGAAGCAGTGGCCCTGGTGATGGGCGACGTCCATTCAGCGCCGCCGCTGGTTCGCATCCATTCGCAATGCCTGACGGGAGATGTTTTCGGTTCGCTGCGCTGCGATTGCCGTCAGCAACTGGAGATGGCGCTGGCCATGATCGCGGAGCAAGGAGCGGGCGTGCTCATCTACGAACAGCAGGAGGGGCGCGGCATTGGCCTGATGCCCAAGTTGCAGGCCTATGCGTTGCAGGATGCCGGACTGGATACGGTTGAGGCGAATGAACGCCTCGGATTCGAGGCTGATCTTCGCGCCTTCGCTATGCCGTCGGGAATTCTGAGAGCGCTGGGCGTGTCGAAAGTGCGGTTGCTGTCCAACAATCCCGACAAGGTTGCGGCGCTGGAACGCGACGGAATCGAAGTGGTTGAGCGCGTGCCTTGTGAAGTGACCCCGAGCAGCCATGCTGAAGAGTATCTGAAGACCAAGAAAGAAAAGATGGGGCACCTTTTTGGTTCGCGCTGACTAGTTGCTGGCTGCTGCCAGCACTGCCCGCTTGGTAAATACCCGGATCATTTCTCTTCGGTACTCTGGCGTGAAGGCCGAAGTCGTCAGCGGCTTTGCCGTTTTCGCTGCGAGGTTGCCTACCGCTTCCGCCAGTGCTTCATCCACGATTTTCCGGTGAGCAACTCGCTCGCTCCTTTAACCAGAAGCGGCGCGGGATTGACGGCGGTGACCGCAACTCGCGCATCGGCGATGTGGCCGTTCGAGCGCTTCATCACGACGGCAATTCCGGCCAGCGGATAATCGATTGATCCTCGAACTCGAAGCTTGCGATACACCCCGCGATAGTCTGCCGACGATTCGGGAAGGAACACTCGCGTGACGAGTTCGTTGGGCTGCAAGTTGCGATACGCCACACCGTCGTTGGTATAGAAGTCGCGGAGTGGCATGCGCTTCAGACCGTCGGCGCTGGCGATTTCAATCTCGGCGTTCAAACACAGCAGTGCCGGAGGCGTGTCGCCGGAGAAGGCGGCCCAGCACTTGCTTCCCCCCGGGGCAACGTGGCATAAGTCTCCATCCTTCTTGATGCAGAAGCCACAGCCTTTTCGCCAGGTGAGTGACTGGTTGTACCAGAGGCAGCGGGTGTCGAGGCAGATGTTTCCGCCAATCGTGCCCATATTGCGAAGAAGAGGAGACGCGACCGTCGCGGCGGCTTCGGTTAGCACGGGATAGCGACGCCGCAGCAGATCCGAGTGCTCGATGGTCGTCAGCGAAGTCAGAGCCCCGATCTCGACGCCACTTCCCTGCTGTCGAATGCCTTTCAGCTCCGCGATGTTGCGAATATCGAGCACGTACTGCGGCTCGAAGAACTTCTGCCGCATGGAAGGGATGAGGTCGGTGCCTCCGGCCACGATCCGGGCATTGTTGTGCTTCGCCAGGAGCGATCGGGCTTCGTCTAGGGTGCGCGGGCGCAGCAATTTGAATTGCGGGAGACTCAATCGTCACCTCCCGCTTGCGCTGTTGTTTCGCTCCGCGATGGATCCAGGGCATGCCGCTTCGGTCCCTTGCCCCGATACCAGAGTGAGCCGCCATGCTCTCGGAATTTTAATGGCGAGGTTGGGTCGATGCCCTCGGTGAGGTTGATGTACTTCGCATTTCTCTTCGCGCGCAGGGCAGACAGCACGCGCTCGGGAGTAAATGGAGACTCGTGCAGGCGGACTCCGACGGCGTCATAGATCGCGTTGGCGATTGCCGGGATGGTTGCTGCCAGTGAACCTTCGCTGCACTCTTTCGCTCCGAAGGGGCCCTCCGGGTCGATGCTCTCGACAATAATCGGCTCAATCTCTGGCGATTCTACTGATGAGGGGCTGCGGTATTCGAGCAGGCCGGGATTCATCAGCATGCCGTCTTTCCAAATCATTTCTTCGGTGAGCGCCTGGCCCATGCCCATCCAGACCGATCCAATGATCTGGCCCTCGACTGAGACCGGATTGAGGGCGCGACCGCAATCGTGCGCGGCCCAGACTTTGTGAACGGTCACTTCGCCAGTATCTTCGTCCACGCTTACTTCAGCTACCTGGGCAGAGTACGAATATGCCGGCGACGGCCCTACTCCTGCGCCTTTATGTTTGCCGCCGCGTGCATCGGGAGGCGGTGCGTAAGAACCGGTGCCGGTGAGAGCGCCGTGGAAGTCAATGGCGGCGACTACGGCTTCCTCGAAGGTCATCCAATCTTTCGGGCCTTCTTCTTTGCGCTTTTGCTGCAAAGAGCCGCGCAGAATTTGTCCTTCGACGCGGCCACTGACGGAGGCTCCGGATTGAGTGACGTCGTCGTCAGCGGTTTTGGTAATGACGGGCGGAGCGCTTCCCTGCTTGTAGACAAGGTCATCACGGAAAATCAAATCTTCGGGCGTGCAGTTCATTTTGCGAGCGGCAGCGAGGGCAATTTGCTTCTTCACTTCTGCTGAGGCGCGCAATGTGGCATTGCCAGCCATAAAAGTCACGCGACTGGAGTAGGATCCGATATCGATAGGAGTGAGGTCGGTGTCGGCGGCGATAATCCTGATCCGCCCGAGGGTGCAGCCCAATACTTCAGCGGCGATTTGCGCCGTCATCGTATCCGAGCCCTGGCCGATTTCCGAGGCGCCGGTGTACACGACGACTCCGCCGTCACGATCAATTTTGATGTTCACCGTGGAGTGGGGCATGTCAGATCGAATGATCGAGTTGGCTGCTCCGCTTACGTAGTGGCTACAAGCAATTCCCAGGCCGCGGCCTTTGGGGAGCTTGCCCTTGCGTTGTTTCCAGCCTGAACGCTCAACCGTTTTTTCAATACATTCCGGCAAACCGTAGCTCTGAACGCGGAGGCCGTTCACCGTGATGCAGGGCGGCTGGAGTAGATTGCGCTGGCGAATGTCGGCGGGATCCATTCCGATTTTAGAGGCGAGTTCGTCGAGTTGGGTCTCGAACGCGAACCGTACATTCACAGTGCCGTGGCCTCGCATCGCACCGCACACCGGCTTGTTGGTCAGGACGCGGTAGCCGTCGTATTGAATGTTGGGAATGTCGTAGAGCGCGCCCAGCAGCGCTCCGGAATAGAGAATGGTTACGACGCCGTAAGAGCAATAAGCTCCGCCATCCTGGACGACGCGGGCTTTGACAGCGGTAATGCGGCCGTCCTTTGTGACTCCCGTTTTGAGATCGATGATGGTACGCGGTCGGCCGCGGTGCGCCCAGAAAACTTCTTCGCGTGTGTAGGTGATCTTGACCGGAGCGAGCGCCTTTCGTGCGGCAATCGCAGCGATGATTTCGAGCGGGATGACCTCACTCTTCCCACCGAACCCACCGCCGACGAGCGGCTTGATGACGCGAATCTGCGCCATCGGCATTTCCAGCACCAGCGACAGCTTGTGTTGCAGATAATAAGGAACCTGAGTTGAGGACTGAACCGTCAGGCGGCCGCGGTTGCCGGTGTGAGGGTCGATTTCGAATGCAGCCAGCGTCGAATGCGGCTCCATGGCTGCGTGGGTAACTTCGTTAGCGATAAAGCGTGCTTCCGCTACCTGGTCCGCTTCGGCAAAGCCCTTCTCGGGATCTCCGAATACGTGGTGATAGTCCTTTTCAAGATTGTGCGGCTTGTTATCGTGGATGAGATTGGTCTCCGCCTTCATTGAATCTTCAGGATCAAAATAGGCGGGTAGGAGTTCGTATTCGACATCAATTAATTCCAGCGCCTGATCTGCCGTGGCTTCGTCGACCGCGGCAACGCAGGCAACGTTGTCGCCGACGTAGCGGACTTTGTCGAGAGCGAGCGCGTACTCGTCATGTCCGACGGGAAGAATGCCGTACGGATTGGGCGCGTCCTTGCCGATTACGACCGTCACAACGCCTTCCAACTTCTCTGCGCGGCTGGTGTCAATGCGCTTAATGCGGGCGTGCGGATAGGGCGAATGCAGGATTCTGCCGACGAGCATTCCGGGCAGGCTGAGGTCATCGGTATACTTGCCCGCGCCCGTGGTCTTACCGGCGGCGTCGACCATGGCGGTGGGTTTGCCGATGATGGAAAAGCCGTTCGTCGGTACGCGTTGGTCCTTCGCCACTACAGATTCCTCATTTCGCCAGGAATGACAAGACTAGAGTGGGGTTTCATTTCGCGGTTGCCATCCCTTTTTGTTCGGCATCGATTGCAGCCTTGATGGCCTGATACATCTGGCTGTAGCCGGTGCAGCGGCAAAGGTTTCCGCTGAGCGCGCCGCGAATATCTTGTTCCGTCGGCTCCGGATTCTCGGACAATAGATGTTTAACGGTCATGATGAATCCCGGAGTGCAATAGCCGCACTGGGCTCCGCCCCAGTCGCCATAGGCTTTCTGAATGGCGGCCAGGCTTCCGTGCTCGCTCACTCCCTCGACCGTCGTGATTTCCTGTCCTTCGCAACTCGCACCCAGCAAGGTGCACGACATCATCGGAATGCCGTCCACCAGCACCGTGCAAGCGCCGCAGGAGGAATCGTCACAGCCGCGTTTGGATCCGGTAAGTTCCAGTTCCTGACGCAGCACATCGAGCAGTAGCTTGCTGGGCTCGAAGGCGAGCTCGCGAGAGCGGCCGTTGATTTTGAGTTCTACTAATTCTTTCTTCATGTCCGCTGGCACTTAGCACTTGGCAGTTAGCATTTGGCTCGTTAGTGGTTGAGCGACTAATTGCTAAGTGCCAAGTGCTAAATGTCGCCTTTCAGTACCCGAAATCCGCTTGTGCGGCGTACGCGTGCTGTTTCACGCCTAAGTCTTCGACGCGGCACGCTCCCAGTTGGTTCATGTACGCGCGCCGATCGATCATGCTGTATACCCAGCGATCGAGCCATGCATCGCTGTCGGCTTTTGTTTTGGTCTGCTCATGATATTGGCGGAAGAACGCGTCGTCTCGTTTGTAATATCCCTGGACGGGCGAGGGATGCGCACCGTAACCACACTCGACCACGGCATTCACAAGAAAGCCGGGAATCACAGTGCGATTGGGATCGCTGGCGATTAATTCAGGTTCGACGATCTCTTCCGCGACCACGATTACACGCTTGGCTGCGCGAACGCCCTCGATCATCACCCCGAAATTGCCCCAGCAGTGAGTGTTGCCTTCGCAGTCGGCCCGCTGTACATGAACGATGGTGACATCGGGATTCAGCGCGCGGACGGCGTGCAACGACTCTTTCGGCTCGAAAGGCGAAAAGACCTGATAGAAAAAATGATTCCCCTTCGCAACATCGCTGCCGAGCGCCGTCCGCGTAGGAAGAAACGGCACGCCCATCGCACCCGCTTGCAGAGCCAGAGCCAGGCTGAAGTTCGTCATGTTAAAAATCTTCAGGTCATCGTGTTCCACTGCGCGGCGAAAGTTGTAGGCGGAGCCCATCATCACGTTTCCAACCCAGGCGGCGATGACCTGTTCGACGCAGCCTGCGGCAATGATCTGGTCGAAAAGAATGTCGGAGATCGGTCCTATCAGCGTAAGACCGCGTTTCTTTTGACGAATGATCTCGTGTCCCGCAGCGAAAGGAATCATCTGCTCCATCTGCAAGGCCGATGGCGACTGAGGCGCCATCCGGCACAAACTCGGCAATCGCTTCGCGCATGCTAAGGAGCTTAGACATCTACTTGCCCTTCCAAACCGGCGGCCGTTTCTCAAGAAACGCGTTAATTCCCTCTCGCGCGTCTTCGGTCCTCATCAGGTCGTCAAGGTAAGTCTTCTCCGCTCGGGCGAGGCCTTTGTCGAAATGGATCGCATCCCAGGCGTAAATCGCTTTCTTGGTAATGGCCAGCGCGGCCGGGCTAAGCTGCGAAAGATGATGAACGGCATCTTGGACGACATGTTCGAGGTCGACTTCAGGCACCACGGAATTCGCCAGGCCGATAGTGGCCGCTTCCCTGCCCGTGATGGAGCGCCCGGTAAGCACTAGATCGGCTGCGTGCTTTTGTCCTACGAGCGCGGCCAGCGCACTGACAGCGACCGGCGGATAACATCCCAGCTTGATCTCGGGAAACCCCCAGGTGGCCAGCTCGGAGGTGTATGCCAGATCGCAAACCATGGCCAACTCGGCGCCTCCTCCCAGGCAAATTCCATGCACAGCGGCAATGCTCACCTTTTTTGAACCAACTAATGCCCGGATGACGCCGTGAAACTTATTGAGCATTTGCTCAACCTTGTCCGGAGTGTGGGCTGCGACGTCAACCCCGGCTGAGAACGCTCTTTGAGAACCGCTAACAATCAACATCGCGATATCGGGCCGCGTTTCGATCTCGTTCAACGCCTCAGCCAGCTCGTCCATCATCGGGATATCGATCACATTCACCGGAGGATTGTTTAGAACAATGCGGGCGATCGGCGGCTCGGTGTGAAAAGATATCCGCGAAAACCTCGTGAGTGATTGCGTAGTCATCGCGTCCAGAATCCGTCTTTGTCGTATTCGCGAATCGCTTTTAACTCTTCCGCTGTCGGCTCGGGCGTCTGCGCTACTTCATCGCCCAGACGCAATCTCCAGCCGGTATTACCGAGCACATCGTCGACTTCGATTCCGGGATGCACAGAAGCTAGATATGCTTCCCCATCTTCACCAAAACGCAACACGGCCTTAGTGGTGATTACCGCGGATGGGCCTCCGCGCGACAGGCCCACGCGCTTACGCCATCCGGGGCCATCGCCATTGCCGGGACTGGTCACATACGAAACGCGCTCAGGCAAACGCTGTTTGCTGTGTTCCAAAAGAACCACGAAACGATGTGCCAGCGATGCGATGTCGCAGCCGCCGCCGGAACCGGGTAGCCGCGTGGTTCCTTCAGGTCCTTTTATTTCGGTGGAGTTCAGATTGCCGAAACGATCGACCTCGGCAGCTCCAAGAAATCCCAGATGGACACGGCCGGATTGCAGCAAGGTCATCACGCCGAGCATGTCGAGGCACTGCGTTGCGCCCAGAATGTTGGGCGGATCCGCCATCGTGTAAATTAGCTCCAGCGCAGGCGTGGTGCGAATGACGCCATTTTCAAATAGCCCGACCGCGCTGGGGGCGTGAGTCTTCTTCGCGACCACAAATGCGATCAAAGGGAGCCTCATGCCGACGAAAACGATTTCCCCATCACGGATTTCGCGGGCAGCAGTGACGACCATCAGTTCACCCATAGAGTAGGGGCCGCTGGTCGTGCTCGGCTTCTTCGATTTGTCAGTCGCAGTTGTCACAGGCAACTCTATGGAGTAGCTCCGCTGGACAGCCGAGGGCGGCTGTCTCCAGGGGGTCTTCAATGATCGTCGAGCTTACAAATTGATCGCCGATTTGCGAACTTCGCCAATTGACGAAAGCGGATCGCGCGCGCCTTCTTTGGGTGCAATCCATTTCTTTTCGTTGGCGATAATGTCCAGTAACAGCTTTTTATCTTCAGCCGTTGGCATGTAATCTTTTACATGCTCGTCATAGTGCTTATCGTCGATGGGCTCGCCGGTCTGGGCGTGGAACTTCTGTCCCGCCCAGCGGCCGATGTTGCGATTGAACTTAATGTTCGGAGCGTATAGCTTAGGCTCTCCCGGTTTGAGCAGGCTGTTGAATCGTTCGATCAGTCCGGCAACTTCATCGCGATACAAATGCCGGTTGTAATCGTTCAACTCATCGACTTTTGCTTCCTGTGGATTCTTGGGTTCGTCGTAACGGCCTTTAACTCCCCAGACGTAGGCCCAGTGCGCCGACGATGAATTGTCGGTGCCGAACAAATCGTACGAACTGGAGATCCACTTGTTGAGATACTTTTGGATCAACCAAGCCGGAATCACTCCTGCCTCTACGATGCGTCGGAGGCCGTCGTTGCCAGTACCCATGTGGAAGGCTTCTTCGCGCAACATGTAAGACATCGAACGTCCCAGCGGGGCAAAGGCGGAGTACTTCAACATTTGCAATTGAAACTTGCCGTCACGATCGACGAAATCGGTGTAGGTAAAAAAATCCATCCAGTTGTCGACGTCGACGTTGAAGGCGCCGAGGAGTCGCTTGTTGTCGAAGGCGCGACGTTCCAGCATCTTTTGCGCCTCGACTTTGCCGGAATATCCGAAGTGCTCGACCAGGAGCGCGCACATCTGCCAGCCGTGACGCATTTCTTCGATCATCACGCGAGTGATCGCCCTGCGGTCCCAATCCGTGGGAGCGCTCGCAAATAAATTGCGCTGCTGCTCGACGCTGGCAAACTCGGTGTCGCCCTGATAGACGATCAAGTTGATAAGAGCGTCACGCATCTGCTGCGTAGGCACCTGACGCAGGTTTTCCCACTTGCGGCGGCCCTTAAAGGCGCCGAACTGGATTTCATCGGTCTCGATCGCGCCGTAAAGCGTATCGAATTTGAAGTTGGCAATCTCGTCGTGGTTGACGCCGATATCTTTTCGCCAATCATCAAACAAACCTACCCAATCACTGAACGTTCCGATTTTTGCGACTTTACCTGGCATAAGACCTCTTTACTTTTGACGAATGATTTTCAGCTGTAAAGACGTGCTGGCAACGTCTCTACGCCATGTTGAGCCAAACGGTTTTTAGCTCGGTGTAATGTTCAATGGCATGCACGCCCAACTCGCGACCGAAACCCGAACTCTTGTAACCACCGAACGGCAGCGATGCATCCATCAGCCCGTAGGTGTTGATCCACACGGTTCCGGCCTTGAGTTGCCGCGAAACCAAATGCGCTTTCTTTACGTCGCGGGTCCAAACTGCTGCTGCCAAACCGTATGGATTATTATTCGCTTGCGCGATTACTTGATCCACATCGTCGAAGCTCAATGTCGCCAGAACCGGACCAAAGATTTCCTCTTGGGCAATCTTCATGTCATTCTTCACACCACCGAAGATCGTGGGTTCAATGAAGAATCCTTTGCCGCCATCCACGGAGATGCGATTTCCGCCGGCGATAAGCTTTGCCCCTTCTTTTTTCCCCGACTCAATGTAGCCAAGGACAGTTTGCATTTGTTCCTGGCTGACGATAGCGCCCATGCGAGTTTTAGGATCGAGCGGGTCGGCAGGCTGCATCTTCTTAGCGCGAGCAACGAGCTTTTCTAGAAATTCGTTCTCTACTTTGCTCTCGACGAACAGGCGCGAGCCCGCGTTGCAGACCTCGCCTTTGCCGTAAAAGATCCCGGTGATTGCGCCTTTGACAGCGTTATCGATATCGGAATCCGCAAAAACGATATTGGGAGATTTGCCGCCGAGTTCAAGCGTCAAGCGCTTCATGCTGTCGGCCGCGTTGCGCATGATCTCTTTGCCGACGTCGGTCGATCCGGTGAACGCGATCTTGTCGATTCCGGGATGCCGGACCATCGTTCTTCCGACCTCCGACCTACCGGTTACGACGTTCAAGACACCTGCCGGTACACCCGCTTCAACCGCCAATTCGCCAAAGCGTAATGCGGTCAGCGACGTCAGGCTGGCAGGTTTCCATACGATCGTGTTCCCGCACGCCAGCGCCGGACCAAGTTTCCAGGAAGCTAGCAGCAGCGGGAAATTCCACGGCACGATCATTCCGACGACACCCACTGGCTCGCGTAGCGTGTAAGTGAATGCGGTCTCAATCGTATTCACCGTCTCGCCGTGAATCTTCGTCGCCCACCCGGCGTAATAGCGGAGAACATCGATGACCATGGGCATGTCGACGTAGCGGGATTCGAAAATCGGCTTGCCGTTGTCGAGGGTTTCGAGTTCGGCGAATTCGTCGATGTTCTTTTCCAGCAGATCCGCAAGACGCCAGATCAGGCGTCCGCGCTCGCTGGCGGACATCTTGCGCCACGGGCCGGACCTGTCTTCGAAAGCGCGGCGGGCTGCCTGAACCGCGTGGTCAACATTCTCGGTCGAAGCTTCCGCGATTTGGGTGAGAACTTCGCCGGTGGCGGGATTGGTGGTGTCAAAATGTTTCGACGCGTCGGTCCACTGCCCGTCGATTAGCAATCGGCCGGGAGAAAGTTTTGTCTTGGTAGCTGTAATCATCTGCCTTCCAATCGGATAAAGCGATGGATGACTGGCGTCTTCGCCCCTTTAGCAGGAGCGCGGACGCCCGTCCTCCATTACGCTTTTGCTATTTCGCCTTGAACACTGCCGGTCGCTTCTCCACGTAAGCCGCCAGGCCTTCTTTGGCGTCTTCGCTCTGGAAAAGGATTTGCTGATTTTCGCGCTCGACCGCGAGCGCGGATTCCATGGGAATTTCCCAGCCAGTTTGCACCGCGCGTTTGATGCGGCCCACGGCCTTGGACGCTTTGTTCGGAGGACAGAACTGGCGAGCGTATTCCAAAACGTTGTTCATGAAGTTGTCACGATCAAAAATGTCGTTCACGATCCCGAACTCCTTCGCTTCTTCGAAGGAGAACGTATTGCCCGTTACCATCAGTTCGATGGCCTTGCTCTTTCCAACCATCCGCGAAAGCCGTTGCGTCCCGCCGGTTCCGGGAAGCACGCCGAGGTTCACTTCCGGTAATCCGATCTTGCCTGCGTCTTGACGCGCGATGCGAATGTCCGCAGCCATGGCGATTTCGAGTCCGCCGCCGACACAGTGACCGTTGATGGCCGCAATCACAAGCTTCGGAGTGTGCTCCAGGCGAAGCAGCATTTCGTTGGCGTGCAGGCAGAAGTAATACTTGAAGGTTGGGTCGACACTGGCCAGCATCTTGATATTTGCGCCCGCAGAGAAAAACTTGTCGCCGGAACCGGTAAGCACGATGACGTAAACGTCATTATCCATGCGGGCCTTTAGGATGGCTTCATCCAGCTGGCGGTTCATTTCATACGTGTAAGTGTTAGCGGGGGGATCGAACATCTCGATCACCGCGACGCCGCCCTCAGCGCGATAATTGACCAGTTGCTTTGTGTCCTCGCCCGCTGCCGGTTGCAATGTAGTTGCCATGTTTCAACTCCTTTTCGCAATGTTTAGAATTTGAATTTAGTTCGATAATGATTTCTTTTTCTTCTGCAACTTCTTCGTCCTGTACGGTTGGTGCTCAACTACAGCGCTGATTCCCCGCAGGAAAATATCGCCCATTCCACGCGACAGCTCCTCGGCATGCGCATCAACACGCGGGTTGTACCAGGTGTAAATCCAGTTCATCATGCCAAACAAACTCAGCACCGCCATGCGACTAGAGAATTCTAGTCCCTTTGCCAGTTTGAAGTCGTCCAACAATCCGATGCAGATTCGGTAATACTCGCGCTTGATGGCAGCGATCTCAGCTCCGAAGTCGTTCTTGAGCACTTCGGCCTCGTGCGACAGAACTTTCATGGCCTTTTCATTGGCGAGAAAGTATTCGAGGTGGTTGAAAATGAAAACCCGAATGCGTTGCTCCGGATTGGAAACGTCGTCGAGCCGCCCGCGCAGTCGTTCCACAATCGTGCTAAAGGCGTGCTTCTGGATCAGGTAGAGCAGTTTGTCTTTGGACTCGAAATAGTAATAAAGACCCGAAAGAGACATGCCGCTGGAGCGTGCGAGGTCGCGCATGGAAGCGCCTTCGTATCCCTTTGCGTAAAAGACCGCAGTGGCGTGGACAAGAATATTGCTCAGCCTGCGATTGAAGCGGCTTTCGGCAGAGGGAGCCGGAAGTGTGCGACGGCGAACCGGGACTGCCGACGCTGCTGAGGAGGACGCCACCATGGAAGTTCGAACGTTCGTTCAAATCATATCGCACTGGGACGAGGATCACAAGCGGCGTCGGGACCGAACCGTCGGCTCAGCTTGGAAGAAGTTGGTATCAGTTGCGTGTGTCGGCCATCAACTGCTCCACCTCCGCTTTCAGGTCAGCGGTCAGAGGCAGCAACGGCAGGCGCACCGGTCCACCGAAGTATCCGTTGAAATCCATAGCGTGCTTCATACCGGCGATGCCCAGGCCGGAAACAATTCGCGTGGAGGCGTTGTCGATTCGCAATTGTTTCAGCCGCGCCAGTTCGAGGTCGCCTTCTTTCCATGCAGCATAAATCTCGTAGCACGCGGTTGGGGCGGCATCGGCAAAGGCGAGAATCGCACCCACTGCTCCCGCATGTAAGGATGGTTCGAGCGTCTGCGCGGCTCCCACGAGCACTTGAAATCCAACTTCCTTCTGCCGGGTCTTCAACCCCGCGACCACACTGATGGCCGCAGATGAGGGCTTTGTATGCTCGCCCCCTCCGAGAGTTACCAATTCCCCGCCGTTTCCGTTGCCCGCGCTAGCAGCTTTGAGCATGCGAGGGGTGACCGCGTCAAAGGTTTCGGTGACCATAGCGCTGCGCTTCACGTGCCGAGTGCCGTCGACCATGCGTCGCACTTTTTCTACATTCGCGCTGGATTCTTTAATGCCGATGATGTTGGGGTGAGCGGCGAGTTCGATCACGAGTTCCGCGGGCATGTCGTAGCCCGTGAAAGGGGGAACGCTGTAGATCATGACCGGCAAGGGCGATCGGTCAGCTACCGTACGATAAAACGCCAGAATGTTCGCCGGTTGCATCTGCTTCTTGTAATAGAAGGGCGTGCGCACAAGTGCAGCATCGTATCCTAGTTCAGCCGCGTAATCCGTCAGCTTCAGCGTGTCAATCGCAGACTCGCTTCCGGTTCCGGCAATCAATACTTTGTTTGCTGCTGCTGCCTCGCGGGTACTTTTGAGCACGTCACGCCGCTCCTGATCCGAGAGATAGATCGCCTCACCGGTTGATCCCAGGGCTACGATGCCGGCGACGGGAGTCTTCGAATAGCGTTCGACGTTGGCTTCGAGTTTCTTGAAATACACGTTTCCTTCGGGATAGAACGGGGTCGTAATGGGTGGGAAAATCCCATGCAGCAGCATAGTTCCAGCTCCTAGCTCAAATACACTATTTTAGGATACAGCGAAGGCTAACTTCACGAAAACGCTGCTAGCGCCGCGCGGCACGGCGTTCCGCGTGCAGCCTTTGAAGTGCTTGCACGGTAATCTCGCCGCGCTGTAGTGCGGCAATTCCTTCGGCAGCGGCGCGGGCCGCGGACAGTGTCGTGATGGTCGGAATGCGCGCGCTGACGGCGGCGCGGCGGATGGCCTTCTCATCAAAGAACGGATCGACGCCGTGGGGGGTATTGATGATGAGCTTAATGCGATCGCCTTTGATCAAGTCGACCACGTTGGGACGACCTTCCTTCACTTTGTACACCCGTTCTACTGTCATCCCGGCGCCCTCAAGGACGTCGGCGGTACCCGCGGTAGCGACCAACTTGAAACCCATATCGACAAACTTGCGAGCGACGTCAGCTACCTGAGGTTTGTCATGATCAGTGACGCTCACGAAGACAGTGCCCTGT
The DNA here is from genome assembly GCA_963722725.1 of uncultured Acidobacteriota bacterium. Lineage (GTDB taxonomy): Bacteria > Acidobacteriota > Terriglobia > Terriglobales > Acidobacteriaceae > JABDBE01. The sequence continues at coordinate 1,133,210 of CAVROB010000013.1, read as the reverse complement.
TTGGGTAACTTCTGCCCAGCGGCGGTTTGCGCTTTGGCGAAGGCTTCGCCGAAGTTGTCGGCCACGCCCATGACCTCGCCGGTGGATTTCATTTCTGGCCCGAGTACCGTATCCACGCCGGGAAATTTGTTCCACGGAAAAACCGGAGACTTCACGTAATAGCAGTGCCCGGTATCGAGGTCGGCGCGACGCTCGATGAACTCTGGCAAGAATTCGCGTAGCTTGCGTCCGGTCATCAGTCGGGCGGCGATCTTCGCCATGGGCACGCCCGTTGCTTTTGAAACGTAAGGTACGGTGCGCGAAGCACGAGGGTTTACTTCGAGCACGTAAACCGTTCCACCGTCGCCATTGCTTTTCGAGTTGCCATTGCTGCGCGGAATGGCGAACTGAATATTCATCAGCCCGACGACTTTCAGGGCGCGTGCAAGTTTGAAAGTGTACTCGCGCATGCGAGCCATCAACGGTTCGGGAATGTCCACCGCGGGCAGAACGCACGAAGAATCGCCGGAGTGGATGCCGGCTTCCTCGATGTGTTGCATGATTCCGCCAATGACGACGTCTTCCCCATCGGAGAGCGCGTCGACGTCTACTTCGATTGCGTCTTCGAGAAAGTGGTCGATCAAGACCGGACGATCTTGCGAATATTCCACCGCCTCTTTCATGTAGCGGACGACAGTTTCTTCGTCGTACGCGATAACCATGGCGCGTCCACCGAGGACGTAGGAGGGCCGCACCAGCACGGGATATCCGACTCGATTAGCCCCCGCGACGGCTTCTTCGATCGAGGCCGCCATCGCGCCCGGAGCCTGCGGGATGTCGAGTTCCTCCAGCAGTTTGCCAAAGCGCTTGCGGTCCTCAGCCAGATCGATGTACTCCGGCGCAGTGCCGATAATGTTTACGCCAGCTGCCTTTAACGGCAGAGAAAGATTCAGCGGAGTCTGTCCGCCGAATTGCACGATCACGCCCACGGGCGCGCCGGATGAAGATTCATGTTCACATATTGCAAGTACATCCTCGAGAGTCAACGGCTCAAAGTAGAGCCGGTCACTGGTGTCGTAGTCAGTCGAGACAGTCTCAGGATTGCAATTGATCATGATCGTCTCGTAGCCGTCGTCGCGTAAAGCGAACGCCGCGTGGCAGCAGCAGTAATCGAATTCAATTCCCTGCCCGATTCGATTGGGGCCGCTGCCCAGGATGATGACTTTCTTTTTCTTGGTCGGCGCCGCTTCATCCTCTTCTTCGTAAGTTGAATAGAGATAGGGCGTGTAGCTTTCGAATTCGGCGGCGCACGTGTCCACACGCTTATACACCGGCTTGAGTCCGTGCTTCTTTCGTTGATGGCGAACTTTGTCCTGATCGCCTTTGCCGCTAAGCCGCCAGGTTGCCGCAAGCCGCCCGTCGGAAAAGCCCATGCGCTTGGCCTCGCGAAGCACATCCGTCGGGATCGATTCCATGGGATGTTTCTCCAGCTCAAGCTGCATGTCATTAATTTCTTTGAGCTGGTAAAGAAACCACGGATCGATCGAAGTCATCTTCGCCACTTGCTTTACGGTGTGACCCTGACGCAACGCGTAGCGAATGTAGGCGAGCCGCTCGGGATGAGGCGTCACTAGCCGCTGGGTAAGAATCTTAGGTTCGATTTTTTCTCCGCCGATGCGCTTTCCCGTATCCAATGCGCGCACCGCTTTCATCAAGGCTTCTTTGAAAGTGCGCCCGATGGCCATGACTTCGCCCACGGATTTCATCTGCGGACCCAGGTTCTCGTCGGCTCCGGGGAACTTCTCGAACTGCCACTTGGGAATCTTCACCACGACATAATCGAGCGTGGGCTCAAAGCAGGCTGGCGTCTTGCGCGTGATGTCGTTGGGAATTTCGTCCAGCGTATAACCAACGGCCAGCTTGGCGGCAATCTTGGCGATGGGAAAGCCGGTAGCCTTAGAAGCCAACGCTGAAGACCGCGAGACGCGCGGGTTCATTTCGATCACGACCATGCGGCCATTAGCGGGATGGATGCCGAATTGAATGTTTGATCCGCCAGTCTCCACGCCAATTTCGCGAATCACCGCGATAGCGGCGTCGCGCATGGCCTGATACTCGCGGTCGGTAAGGGTTTGTGCCGGGGCGACCGTGATCGAGTCGCCAGTGTGCACGCCCATTGGATCGAAGTTTTCGATCGAGCAAACGATGATGACGTTGTCTTTCGAATCACGCATCACCTCGAGTTCGTATTCTTTCCAGCCCAGCACGGATTCTTCGATCAGAGCTTCGTGCACTGGAGAGAAATCGAGGCCGCGGGCCAGCACTTCCATCAACTCTTCGCGGTTGTAGCCGATGCCGCCGCCGCTGCCGCCAAGAGTGAACGAAGGACGCACGATGACTGGAAAGCCAATTTTGCCGGCGAACTCCAGACCGTCTTTCAGATTGTTTACCAGCGCGGACTTGGGAACGTCGAGGCCGATCTTCTGCATCGCATCTTTAAAGACGAGGCGATCTTCGGCTTTATTGATCGCACTAATCTGCGCCCCGATGAGTTGGACGTTATATTTTTCGAGCACGCCGCCGTCGGAAAGCTCAATTGCGAGGTTGAGTGCAGTCTGGCCCCCGACCGTGGGCAGAATGGCGAAACCTGCCCCGGGCGACATCTCACGTTCAACCCGAATGATCTCTTCCAGATATTCGCGCGTGAGCGGCTCGATGTAGGTGCGGTCGGCAACCTCCGGATCGGTCATGATGGTGGCCGGATTCGAGTTGGCCAGCACCACTTCAAATCCTTCAGACTTGAGTGCCTTGCAAGCCTGTGTGCCGGAGTAATCAAACTCCGCCGACTGGCCAATGATGATGGGGCCAGAGCCAAGGATCAGGATTTTCGAGATGTCAGTGCGTTTGGGCATTAGAAGTTGGTCGTTTGTCATCAGTCGTCGGCGACGATGGCATATCTATGCAGTCTTCTCCTTGTTTCGGCGAAAAAGATGAGGCCCAACCGTGGGCTTGATCGGATTACCGGCATCTGGCTCGCCGATTTGAGCGCGATTGGCTGCGCTTTGAAAGGGTGCGCCTTCAGGCGCGCCGACCGCCGCTCCTAAAGCGATGGGCTTTAGCCCCTGAGGGACCTCGTCCAACTCGAAACCGATTCGAGCGCAGGAATATGGATAATCCTCTGCCCGCTCGCACAAATGCTGTCTCACTGGATTTTGGCGAATGTAGTTGACGTGGACATCGTAATCCGCCGCATCGCGGATTCGTTGATCCTGAAAGCCCTTTTGCCAGATTTCCATGTTCGAGCCGAGTTCTCTCTTGGCGCGATAAGAAAATCCGCCCTTGATGAACTGAACGGACTTCTCAAGGCTGGTCGTGGGAGTGATCAATACGTGGATGTGGTCGGGCATGATAACGAATTCGTGCAGCAGGTAAGCCGAGCCACGATAGTGATACAGGGTGTCGATCAAGAGTCGTGCCCAAGTGTCATTGCGGAAAAGGGCCCGACGCAGCCACGTTTCGGTCGTGATCATATACGTCTGACGGTTATTCGTCGCGTGTTCTCGCGTCGGCCTCAACAGTTCCCTCAGGGGCTAAAGCCCATTTCTTCTCGGCGAATTTCGGCGCGCCTGAAGGCGCGCCCCTTCAAAGCTCAAGCTAAGATCCCTCGCTTTGCTCGGGATGACAATTCTAAAATGACAACTGGTTTCACCCTTTCCACTCCTCCATGAGCTTCACGAAATCTTTGAACAAATAGTGCGAGTCGTGCGGACCCGGCGACGCCTCGGGGTGATACTGCACGGTGAACAGTGGCAGATTCCGGTGGCGCATGCCTTCGAGCGTGTTGTCGTTGAGATCGATGTGGGTTAGTTCGACTTCGCTTTGCGGCAGCGAATCTGGATCGACGGCGAAATTATGATTGTGCGCCGTGATCTCGATCTTGCCGGAGTTCAATTGCTTTACCGGATGATTCCCGCCGTGGTGGCCGAATTTCAGCTTGAAGGTCTTTCCGCCTAGCGCGATTCCCGTAAGTTGATGTCCGAGGCAGATACCAAAAATCGGCACTCTGCCCATGAGCCGCCGGATGCTGTCGACCGCGTACGTGCAGGGCTCGGGATCGCCCGGACCATTCGACAGAAACACACCGGCTGGCTTCAGCGCTAACACATCCTCCGCTTTCGTTTCTGCGGGAACCACCGTGACTTTGCAGCCTTCACCACGCAGCTTGCGCAGAATGCTCAACTTGATTCCGAAATCGTAGGCGACGACGTGAAAGCGTTCCGGCTGATCTTTGACCCCAACGATCTCTTCCGGAAGGTGCGAACGTTCGCCCGTTTCCCAAACGTAAGTGTGGTTAGTTGTGACGACCTTGGCCAGGTCGGTTCCGTCCATCTTCGGCAGTGCAAGCGCTTTCGCGACGAGTTTCTCGGTGTCCGTTTCCAGCGTAGAGATCACTCCACGCATTACTCCGTGGTCGCGCAAATGGCGTACCAGAGCGCGGGTGTCGATGTCGCCGAGTACCGGGATTTTAAACTGTTCGAGATATTCCTCCGCAACCTGTTGTGATCGCCAGTTGGAGCTGACTCGGGAAAACTCGCGCACGATCAGGCCCTCGATGTAAGGCCGCGTGGCTTCAGCATCTTCGGGATTCGTGCCGTAGTTGCCGATTTCAGGATTGGTGAGAACGACGATCTGGCCAGCGTAGGAAGGGTCGGTGAAAATTTCCTGATAGCCGGTGATGGAAGTATTAAAAACTACTTCCCCGTAACATTCGCCTTTGGCTCCGTAGCCTTTGCCTCGGAAGATTCTGCCATCTTCCAGCGCAAGGATCGCCTGCATTCGTGCTCCAGGGAGTGGATTTTATAGATTCTAGCAGGCAATCGGAAATGCGCCAAAGGAAATGTCTGTGAAAATCCTTCTCGGATCGTCTAAAACGAGCGGTCGCTCTAGACTAAGCCGAACGCCAATAGGCGTCCGAGGGCTTGCGTGGAGTGCGTCGGCGTTCGCAGGCGTCAGAGGTGCACTGTACAACATCGAAGAACAAATCATCTTCGCTGCGCGAAGAATTTGCAGCCTGCGCCGCGTCGTAGGCCTCATGTTGCAGGCGAAACCAGCTTTGGAGGTTGACTTCAGCCGTGCCTTCCGTCGCATGCCGCCGAAGATGAAAGTGCAAACGCATGGCGAGATTCCACAGTGCTCACCGGACTCGTCCCATCTTGTCCATGGGCCAATACCCGAACACTGCCTTGCCGTAAATGTAACTCTGACCGACCGGACCAAAATCCCTGCTGTCATTCGACAAACTACGATGATCACCCAGGACAAAATAACTATCCGCCGGAACTACGACTTCGGCGTACGATCGCTCGTCCTCGTAGGCACGCGGCACGTAGTCTTCCTCGATCGGCTTGCCATTCACGAAGACGCGGCCGGCGTCGATTTGAATGTGGTCGCCCGCCAAGCCGATAACTCTTTTAATAAAGCTCTTCGATGGATCGCGCGGATAACGGAACACAATAATGTCACCGCGCTCAATCGGTTCCAACCGGTAGACGAATTTGTTCACGAAGATGCGTTCCTGATCCTCGAGCGACGGCATCATGCTGGTGCCTTCGACTTTCACGGGCTGATACAGGAAGACGATGATGAAACAGGAAATGGCCAGAGAAATTATCAGGTCTCGTAGCCAAACCGAAAGCACCATGGCGCGAGAAGGAACTGGTTTGCTATCGTGAACGGCGCTTGGGTCAGTTGCGTCCATCTGTCCCCGCATGTTGTCCTAATTCTATACGGATTGCGCGCCCCGTGTGGAAATTGATTCGCTGAATGCGTGGGAGGAGGTACCTGACTACTGCCGCTGCCGGATTCGGGTTACAATACTACAGAATCCCGAACGAGGAATCAGATTATGTTGAAGCGCGGATTGGCGCTGGCTTTTCTTTTCCTGGTAACCCTGACCGTGTCGGCTCCCTGGGCTACGTCCCAGCAAGAGGGGGTGGTCCCGGCGTACAACGCGGCCCCGCCGCCGAAGGGTGTGAAGCTTCCTGCCATTCTCGCGAAGGAGCAATTGTGGGCTGAGAATGCTCAGTTCCCCTATCAGACGCACGCCTACGATCTGGCTGCGAAGATACCGGCAGTGTTGCACCAGCAGCCCTGTTACTGCTATTGCGATCGGATGGGACATAACAGCTTGCATAGTTGCTTTGAAGGGACGCACGGTGCCCGCTGCGATACCTGCTTGAAGGAACTGTATTACTCTTATTCCGAGTACAAGAAGGGCAAGACCGCGTCTCAGATCCGTAAAGGGATCGTGCAGGGTGAGTGGCGGCAGATAAACCTGGAAACAGCGGCTTCGATCAACTAGATTACGGGGCTGTCATGGTCGGGAGCGGGATTTGACGAGGCCCCTGGAACCCGCGTATAAACTGCTCACGTCCGGGAGTGCTTCTCCACAGACGGAATATCGACATCTTTAGCCCCGGGTCCCAGAGGAGCAGTCGGGCGCGCTGGAAACTATGGAAGAAGTTGCTCAAGATCCATCTAAGGCTAAGATAAGAGGCATACATACGAAGAGTACAGGAAGAATTCTGCAGATGGCACAAAAGACCACACCCAAGAAATCGGTTGGCGACGACCCTCGTTTTGCACAGGCTGTGCAAAATTACGAGGCCGGCTTACGCGCCATGCAAGAGCACAAATTCGACAAGGCCAAAGCCTACCTACAGAAGGTCATCAGCGGAGGCAGCAAGGAACTGGCGGATCGCGCGTTGGTTCACTTGAGCGCCTGCAATCAACAAACGGAGCGTGCGGTCACCCAGTTCAAAAACCCCGAAGAACACTATGACTACGCGATTTCGCTGATGAACATCGGCGACTATGTGAGCGCCCGCGAGCATCTCGACAAATTGTCGAAGCAAGCGCCTAAAGCCGACTACGTCGCCTATGGTCTGGCAGCTTTGGATTGCCTCACCGGCCACGTTGAAGAATCGCTGCGCCATCTGGACGAGGCCATCCGCCTGAACCCGGGGCTTCGATTCCAGGCGCGAAATGACTCAGATTTTCAAAATCTGGCCGAAGATCCGCGCTTCACGGAATTGTTGTATCCCGACCCTGGAGCCGAGTTGCCTTCCCCCGCAGATGGCGATGAGGATCGCTAGGCAGCCCTAATGGGCTACTCCGACGAACACGCCGACCCTTCGCAGCGCCGGCCCTCTGCGACCGCAAGTGATGGTTTGCGGGTGGTTGTGATAGGCGGGGGCACTGGCCTTTCTACACTCCTTAAAGGTCTGAAGTGGTACGTCAATCAGTCTGCGGACCGACCGTCGACGAAACCGGGCGAGCCTGAGATTTCCGATCTTAGCGCGGTGGTGACGGTCAGCGATGACGGCGGCTCCAGCGGCCGGCTGCGCCAGGAATTGAACATGTTGCCGCCGGGCGACATTCGCAACTGCATCGTCGCTCTTTCCGAAGATGAAGCTCTGCTGTCCCGCCTGTTTCAGCATCGTTTTGCCAAGGGGTCGGGGCTCCAGGGCCATAGCTTTGGCAATCTCTTTCTCGCCGCTCTTACGTCGATCACTAAAGATTTCGGCGAGGCCGTGCGGTTGTCGTCGGAAATTCTGGTGACTCGGGGACATATCTATCCCGTCACAACCGCCAACATTGAATTAGAAGCGCTCATGGAGGACGGAACGCGGGTACGTGGAGAAACCAAAATTACCGCGAGCAAGGGCCGCATCAAGGAACTTTTCCTGATCCCTCACGATGTTGAGCCGCTTCCGCAAACCTTGGAGGCAATTGCCCGCGCCGACCTGATTACGATCGGCCCCGGCTCACTATTCACCAGCCTGATTCCGAACTTATTGGTACGTGGCGTTGCCAAGGCGATTGCCTCTTCCGCGGCAACTAAAGTTTATATTTGCAACTTGATGACGCAGGCCAATGAGAGCATAGGGCGGACGGCCGCCGACCATATTCGAGCGCTCAATAGCCACGCCCACTCCCGCATATTTGATTACGCGCTGCTCAATCGCAAATCGATCTCGGATCCGCTAAAAGCCAAGTATGCTCTTGAAGGGTCGACCCAGGTCGTAGTCGATCAGGGAGCCATCAAAGAACTCGGCGTCATCCCGGTGATGGGTGATTATCTTGACGAGGGCGACGTCGCCCGCCACGCTACTGATCGGATTGCTCGTGACCTGATGAAACTCGCGGTACAAGCCCGGGCTAACCAAGGCTCGAATTCGAAACAACACACCACGAGCGGCTAAAAGAATCTTCGATGAAGTTACAGAGGTAGGCGCGGTATATTGGATCGAATGCCAAAGGTTAAGAGCAGCCCTTCACCTCGCATCCCGCGTGTTGCCATCGCAATTATGGCGGCGGGCAAAGGGACGCGCCTGAAATCCAAACATCCTAAAGTCTTGCATGAGGTCGGAGGAAAACCTCTGCTGGCGCATGTAATCGCTGCGGCCTCGAAAGTGGTTCCGGCGCAGGATGTATACGCCATCGTCGGTCATGAAGCCGATCGCGTCCGCCAAGCTGTCACCCACACCGGAATTCACTTCATTCTGCAAAAAGAACAACGCGGCACGGGACACGCGCTCATGGTCGCACGAGAAGCCTTGGCGCCTTATGACCAGGTAATCGTGCTCTCCGGGGACGCGCCGTTGATCACTTCTCAAACCATCGAGCAGCTTCGCGATTTTCATGGCTCGAAGCATCCTGCGATGACGATTCTGAGCGCGCAGCTGCACGACCCAACCGGTTACGGGAGAGTGATCCGCAGAGGCAAGAACAGCCACGACGTCTCCGCGATTGTCGAAGAGAAGTCAGCGACTCCGGCACAACGCAAGATTCACGAAATCAACTCAGGCTTTTATGCATTCGACGCGGGGCTTCTCTTTGCACATCTCGACGAACTAAGGAACGACAATCCTCACGGCGAGTTCTATCTCACCGACATGGCGGCAATCCTGCGAAGAGCAAAAAAGAGCGTGATGGCTGTGGCGGCGAACGATCCCCACGAAATTCTCGGGAGCAACACCCGCGCAGAGATGGTGGACATTGACCAGCGCATGCGGATGGCCAAATGCCGGCAACTCCTGACCGAGGGAGTCACAATTTTTTACCCGCAAACCTGCGTCATCGATTGCGACGTCGAGATCGGCGCGGACACAGTGATCGAGCCGTTCGTGCAGATTCTCGGTAAGACGCGCATTGGCAGCGATTGCCGCATCCGATCCTACACTGTGATCAACAACTCTGTAATCGGGGACGGTGTCACCGTCCTTCCTGCTTGCATGCTTGACGAGTCTCGTGTCATGAATAGTGCCATCGTCGGGCCTTACTCGCGTCTTCGTCCTGGGAGTGAGATTGGCGAGAACGCCCACGTGGGAAATTTTGTCGAGACCAAGAAAACCCGTCTGGGCAAAGGCTCCAAGGCCAATCACCTCAGCTACCTGGGAGACTCGGAGATTGGCGAGGGCGTCAACGTGGGAGCCGGCACCATCACATGCAACTATGACGGCGCGCGCAAACACATGACGGTGATCGAAGACGGCGCCTTCATCGGCAGCGATTCAACTCTGGTTGCGCCGGTCAAGGTGGGACGCAATGCTTACGTGGGCGCAGCTTCATGCATCACGGACGATGTACCTGCAGACTCGCTTGCCATCGGTCGGGCAAAACAGATTGTCAAAGAAGGCTGGGTCAAAGCCAAGCGCGCAAGCCGCGAGAAGTCGGACAAGCCATTCTCGGTTGAGTGCCGCTACGCTTGGATAAGTAGTTTCACGTGTTCACCACAGAGACACAGAGAAAATCTTAGCCTACTTTTTCATTCGAAATCCAAGTCTTCTCTGTATCCCTGTGACTCTGTGGTGGAAATCTATTTCTTGCGCTGCCGAATTCGCACTTCGAAGCTGATCACGCCGTTGTAATCGCGAAGGGCCAGGATGGAAACGTTGCGCGTAATGTTATATTCCGCCTGAATGATCTGCTGTGAGGTCTGCGAAACGTTAGTCGTGTAAGTCAGGGTGAGGTTGTCCTTAACCTGCCGCTCGATGGTGACCGCCGGAGTGCTGGTGGTGGGAGAGGTTTCAGTGTTCAGGCCCTGAGGATCGATTCGGATAGTGCCGTTCCCCAACAAGCTCCGCGATCGACTGCTGATAGCGGAGTTGAGGGCCTCAGCCAATATGGCGCTGGAGGCTTGTTGGGCAAACGGTGACGACCCCGATTGCTGCAGTTGTGCCGATTGCTGCTGGGTTTGACCTAGGGCGAGCAAACTGATGATGTCAGCAATGGGAAGAGGCGGCTCCGAGTGATAAGTCAGATTAAGCTTGTCAATCTCTCCCGTGAGGTTGACCGTAATGTCGTAGTCGCGAACGTGGGTAGAGGCTTGCAGATCCAGCGCCGGCGTGGTCGTAACCGGATTGGTAAAGGTAACATCGCCGCGCTCCATGCGATATTTGGTTCCATTTAACGTCACTTCGCCCTCGGTGACGTCGGCCCGTCCCAGCAGAACCGGCTTGGCCGCGGTCCCCCGCAAATGAAAGTCCGCGTCCCCGGTAAGCCGGACCACGGCGGTCTGCATCTGCAACTCCGGAGTTGTGATAATGTGAACATCCATTCGGATCCGGTTCAGCAACGGATTGGTTTGGGGCAGTGCCGAAGCCTGCGCGCTGCGCGCCAGAGTCGCTCCGAAGTCGAATCCCGGAGTGATCGCCAGCCGCGTAACCACGACATCGCCAGACAACACGGACGCCGCGGGAGTGCCCGCCCATCGTAGTTCCGCGTTTGCCATGGAACTGATGCCTTGCGGATAACGCAAACGCACATCCTGGGTTTCCAGCGTTAGATTAAAGTTGATCTGACGGTTATAGGCAGTGGCGTATCCGCCAAAAGTAACGGTGCCGCCCCCGACATGCGCAGTGAGAGTTTCAATCTGCAACCGGTCTTGATTGAATACCGCAGATCCATTAATGGCACTCAGCGAACTGGGCAGATCGCTATAGGCGATCGAGCCATTGCTGACTTGCAACCTGCCCTGGGTCGTAGGTTTGCTGATCGTGCCTCCCAGCGTCAAATCCACCGCGACTTGACCGGATGTTGTGAAGTCGGAATTCAAGCTCTGAATAAGCTGAAGGTTCGCGTGCCCCTGGGCACGCAAGTCGAGGTCGCGCTCACCGTTCAGCCGTACAGTGCCGCCAACCGAAAGGTCGGTGCCTTCACCAATCAAATGAAACTGTTGAATGCTGAGAAATTGGTTGGCAATAACAAAACTGATCGGGCCATTGTTGCGAACTTTAATATTCTCAACGTCAGCAAAGAAATCGCTGAGGTTGCCAAAAATCTCGAGTTCGCTGGGTTTACGCAGCGGGCCGCGTAACTGCAGGTCACCGGCCACCGCGGACGGTCCAGTCACTCGCCGCTTTAGATAGTCCCTGAAAACGGAATCCACATTGAGATGGTTGAAATGGAGATTCACTGTAGCAGGCCAGGTTCCGCGCAGTTGAACGTCGCCGTCGATATTCAGTTCTGCGGTTTTAAACTGAGAGCGCCCGCTCACGTGCAGGTCAGAGCTTTTGGTCGCCGCGTCGAATGTATAGTCACCGACACGCTCGTGGTCAAAGGCAAGATCACGCCACCGAACGTTCGCGGTCACCACGGGCTGCTCCAGCGTGCCTGAGGCCTGAGCGGTAAAATCCATGCGGCCGTCCACCCTCACGCGTCCGGCCTGTAGCTGCGGAATGCGGGCCAGGTCAAAGTTCTCTCCAGTCAGATTGAAACGGAAGGCCTGGGTAGAGAGGTTGTATGTACCGGCTCCGCTGACGTGCGCGTCGTAGTACGCAAGATGAAGTTCGTCCAGAGAGATCGCGGTGGGGTTGAACTCCAACTTGGAATCCAGATGTTGAACCGGTTCGCCTCGGATCACTGCATCGGAGAGTTCAATGCTGCCGTTTCCGTGGGGCTCCGCCTTAGTGCCTTCTATGTGTACGGAGAGGTTTGCCGTCCCGCTGATGGGCAAGTCGTATCCGCTGAGAGCGAGAATTTCGTCAACATCGGCGTCGCGCACCTCTACGCGAGCTACAATCGGGCTTGAATCGGTAAACTGTCTTTCTTGCAGGCCAAGGTCGACGCCGAACGCGACGGTCGCGCCCCCGTGATGCAGCCTGCCGTGATGTGCAGCGAAGGCGTGCGGCGATAACTGGAGATCCGCAGCCAGCGAATCACAATGCACATTTTTCCCCGGCTCGTGAGATGTAGCCGGAATCAATAGATCGAAGTCTTCGGACTGCAATTTGCCGGCAAAGGCGATGGCGGACAATTTGCCGGTTGCGGTTCCGCTGAACGAAGCATGTCCCTTCAGAACCACCGGAATTCGTTGCTGGTAGCCGACCGCTGTAAGAATCGGTTGCCACTCGCTGAGGTCAGAGGTGGTTATGAAAAGGTTCATCGCTGCGCTGGAAGAAAGCGTACCCGAGGCGCGAACTTGCGTGGCCCGAGTGGAGGCGTTAAATTCCTCGACTTGCAAGTCGCCGGAGCCCGCACGGTACCTCGCACGAACGTGGGCGGTGACCGGCAGTTCCCCCGCTCTTGGTTGGGCCGGAGCCACGACCTCCAAGCCGACTGCAGTCTCAGCGTTGACTACAGATCCCCGCCACTGCGTCTCGATGCTTCCGCTTACGGCTCCCGCCAACTTGACGCGCTCGAACGGCCGTGCCGAAGTAGAAAGAGCAGTAGCGATTTCGGAGGCGGACACATCTTTCAGCCGCAGCCGGACGCTTCCCTTCTGTGCATCAGAAGCATTGGCCTTGAAGATCTTGTTTGCCGGCACCGAATTGAGCCAGTTGATGATTTCGGCGTCACCGGTAACGACGCCTCCCAGCAGCTTCGCCTGAAGTCCGGAAAACGCCAGCCGCTGGGAACTGATCGCGTAATCGCTGCTCATCGCCGCACTACGCAAAGCGACGGACTTATCCCGCCAGTCGAAGTTCTTCAGCGAAAGTTTGCCGGTGGAAGAAAAAACCGCCGCTGACCACGAACCTTCCCCTGCCGCCTCGAGAACCCCTTGGCGTATCTCGGTGCGACGCGCAATCGCGCTGGCCTCGCCAAGATCGAGAGTTAGATCGTATTGGGCCACGACGTTGGGTTTTCTAAAATTGACCAGGTGTCCGCTGGCCTGTAACCGCGAACGTCCGGAAGTCGCCTTCAACGATTCGATATCGAGACTGTCGGGGCCCAGACTGAAGTGAATTTCCGTCATCCAGGTCACCGGACGATAGTTTTGAAGTCTGCTATCGATTTTTCCCAGCAGGACATTGCCGTTGTAGCGGCGATGCAGCAGCGAATACGACGCATCCGCCGACACCTCGTGAGCGATGAAATCGAGCGGAGTCTTCTGGTCATTCCAGAGGAACTCCCCCTGGCGTACCTCAAGCTGACTAATGGAAAGAGAGAAAAGATGCTCAATCGATGTTTTGGTTGACGGCTTTGACTTGGGCACTGGTTGGTTGGTAGTGCCATCGGGATAAACCACGATGTGAACCACCGGATGGTCGACCACGAGCGAGGAAAATCCGAATTCGGTTTCCAGGATGGAGATGAGTCTGACCCGCGCGACGATCCGGTCCACACGGGCGTATGGAACTTCGCCCGCAGCTTCGAGCCCATGAATGGTAAGGTTCCGGATCTCTATCTGGAAGCGGAATGGTATGGTGTGAATTCCGCCGAGATCCACTCGCCCCCCGGTGACTCGCTCCAGTTCAGCAACGGCGCGTCGGCGGATCAGGGACTGGAAGGAATCAGTGGTCATGTACCAGGTCAGACCACCGAGGCAGAGCAAAAACAGAAGTCCTGCCAGCAGCAGATAATTGCGGAGCCTGCGCCAACCCGGCTTGGCGCGAGGCTCGTTCATCGCAACTCGGCGCCGGACTCCGTGCGGATCTGGCTCCCGGAACGCAGATCCTGTAACCAGGCAACCAACATTTGGTTCATCTTTTGCTGGGTTAGCAATTCCCTGATCTTTGGAGTAACTTCGGCCAGCGGAACTTGGTTGGCCCCCGATTGCCGGAGTTTGGGCAAAAGCTCTTGATTGTAATAACTCTCGATGCTCTTGGAATCAATGACGACGTTTGGCCGCAGCCGGGAATCCACCAGACCAATTAAATCAACCTGCAGGGCGACGCGCTTCTTGAGTTCCGTCTCGGTTAATCCGTAGCGTTTAAGCGCAGCCTCCCAGCCGGCTTCGCCGTTCGCAGGGTAGCGTTTCCGAATCTCCTGAACGTTCTTCTCCACTTCTTCGCCGCTGGCGTGCGGAAAACCTGAAGAGCGCATTTGCTCGCGCAGTAATTCCTGATCGATCAGGTGGTCCAGCGCAGCTTTACGATCCGCGGCCTGCACCTGGTCGAGCGCGCGGCCGGCAACAAACGCGTCGTAGCGCACTGCATCCTGCCATTCGCTTTGCAGGATAATGTGGTTGTTCACGGTGGCAACTATGCGATCCAGAATATCCCCCGCCGGTGCCGGCAAAGCGATCGCGAGCAATATTACGCAGCAAGTAAGAATCCAACCCTTTTGATTCATCAGAAGCTCTGTCCAATACTAAAATAAACGTTGAAATGAGGCGCGTGCTGCGGCACAAAAGTGCTCGTCTGCTGCCCCGCGCTATTGGTGACCGTTTGAGTGCTGGGAAAAGCCGGTGGATTAAGATTGTACCCGAAATCGAAACTCACCGGACCGATCGGTGTCTTGTAGCGCAGCCCGACCCCAACCGCGTGAGAGATATAACTATAGTCGCACTGGCTCGCGGTGCTTTGCTGCAGGCACAGTTGAGGATCCTTCTGGCGCCAGCGGAGCACATTGTCCAGCATATTCTGGCCAGTGGTAAAGATATTTCCGGCATCTTCGAAAACGACGAAACTCATGTTGTCCTGGACATACGGCAGGGTGGTTGGCGGAAAACGCATTTCGAGGTTATTCAAGAAAAGCGCGCTGCCGCCAATGGGAAACCCGGTTATGGGGTCGCGTGGACCCGCCTGATTTAACCCGAATCCTCGATGAGAGTTGCCGCCTCCGGTGAAAAACCGCTCTGCCAGCGGAATGACCGTCACGTCGGGACAACTGGTTTGCGCCGGGTTTGGACATGCTTGCCCGGGCGGGAGGATCACGGTATTGCCGAAAGTAGTCTCCAGCCCGACTCGCGTCGAACGCGCGAAGACGAATTTCTTGTCTTGCGGCCGGTTCTTGCCGAAAGCGTAGTACGTGGAATTCTGGGCAAGGATGCTGCTGAAATTCGCCTCCGAGCCAAAATAGCCGGAAGCGACTGCAGCGTCGACCGTGGTGTAACTGCCCTTGGTACTTTCCAGATTGTTGTCGCGTTTGTTGCGAATGTAAGTAAATCCCGGCTCGCCGACGCGTACCGGCAGGGAAAGCAATGGAATCTGGTCAGGACTGATATCTATGTCTGAAGCCTTCACCCGGCGATAGGTGAAGCGATACGCCATAGTGGTGGCTTTGCTGATTGTCTGTTCGGCTTGCACCGACCCCTCCAGACGCTGCGAGGTGAATGTGGTTACGTCAATCGTATTGTCATAGAAAGCGGTCAAAGATAACTTCCATTTCGGACTGTTGAACCAGCGTGGCACGGTGGCGCTAACCAGACCGCGCTGCTCCAAACTGCCGACGTCGGCCTTAAACGTCAGCGTATGGTCGCGCCCGCGGAAATTCAGACGGGTTATAGCCAGCGAGACGCGCGGACTCACTCCAGTTTCACCCTTCGCCTGGTTGGTACCAACCGCAGAAGGCTGGCCAGTCTGGAATTCCAAGCCCACGCCGTAGCTGAATGTGTACCGTTTGGCTTCCTCAACATCCACCAGGACGTTCTTCTCCGGCTCAGTGCCATTCGGATTTTGCACCGCCGTACCTACTTGGCTGAAGATGCCGAGATCGTACAGCCGCTGTTGCGTCTGAAGCATGTCCACCTGGCTAAGTGGGTCGCCGGGCGTAACTTTCAGTTCGCGTTGCACAACAAACGGCTTTGTGTAGTACAGTCCGGACACGAACACGTTGTCTACGAAAACCTGCTCTCCTTCGGTAATCTTGAAGGTGACGTCCATGCGATTGGGCGCGCCGGGCATGGGCTTGGCTGACGCCTCGAAACTAGCGTTAGGAAATCCGTGGTTGAAATAGTAGTTCAGAAGATTGTCGCGGTCCTGCGCAATGTCGTATTCGGAAAAGGGCTGACCCTCCGCCGTATTGATGTCGGCCGCAAGATCTTTTTCAGAGAAGGCATGATTGCCCTCCATGTGGAACGCTCCCACCAGGGTTTGAGAGCCCTCGTCCACGGAAATCTTAAGGACAAGATCGTTTTCATGGCCCTGGTAATCATCCATAACCGTGCTGGCGACCTTTACCTGTTGGAAGCCGTTGGCCCGGTAAAGATCCTCGATTCCATGAATATCGCTGCTGAGCAATGCCTGACTGTAGCGGCCACGCGATTGGAAGCGCTCGGCGGCATGCACTTGCATGCGTGCCTGCAGGCGATCCGTCAGGAAGTATTTGTTTCCAGTAAATTCAATTCTTACCAACCGGTGCCGCGCACCTGCATCGATCACATAAACAATTTGCAGCTCATTTCCGGCAGCATCCGAATGTTGTTTCATTCCAACCTTGGCATCGAAGTAGCCACGACTTTGCAGGACGTTGAGCAGATTGCGGCGGCCTTCGTTCAGCAGGTCTTCATCGACTGCATTTTCTTCGAAGATCGGGACATTCTGTTTGAGCACGCCCCGTTTGATCTTGAACCCTTCCGCGGTGACCTGCACCTTAGGTCCGGGGACAATGTCAAAGGTGTAGTCCACAGCATTCGCCTCCTCACGGTAGGACTTCTTTGATACCGAAACTTGGGCAAGCAACCGATTCTGTTTCTGATATCGCTTGCGTAATCGATCCAATGCATTACTTACCCGCAATACTGAAACGGGGTCTCCAGTACGCATTTTCGCGATCTTTTGAATCTGCTCTTGCGAGAATCCCGCATTGGCCGGTACAGTCACGACTCCCACGTGCGCTTGAGATCCAGGATCGATTTGAAAAAGTATGTCAATTTGCTGCCTCGCCGGATCTTTCTGCTCGTGTTCGTTGACCGAGGAGCGATAGTAGCCATTCTCCTGCATAAGCTGCTTGATATTTCCCAGAGCACGATCAATCTGGTCGGAGCTGAAAAGCTCTCCCAACTGGAGCTTGGAGGCATTGACGACCTGCCCGGCAGTGGGCCGGTTGGGAACACCCAGAACGTTAACCCGCCCCACGAAGTAATTTGAGGTCGTAAAGAACAACAGGTCAACTTTGCCATCGTCGGTTCGTTGACCCTCGACTCGGATGTCCGCAAAGCGCCCAGTGCGATGAAGCGCATGGATGCTTTCGCGGATGAGTTCCCGGTCTAGCGGTTCTCCCGTCTTTTGGGGTATAAGGTCGAGCCAACGCTTCTGATCGGCATCGGAAGAGATGTCCGGCAAGCGTATCTCCGCCACCATGAGGCCCTCATATCGGGCCATAGTGTCTTCGGCCGGCATGGCCGGAGATTGGGTTTCGACGGATTGACCCTGGTCCTGCGTCCCTCCGGCGACCACGGGGGATTCGGCAGATGCTTGCGCGACCGACAGCGCTGTCAGCGCCAGCGCGATCAGGGATGTCAACAAAGTTCCCCTCAGCTGCAAACCGGCTCCCTCTGTAAAATGTGGTCGGCTAATCCGTTCGATGAATCCGTAAAGAACAATGTTGTATTTCACGCCTGGACTTCAGGGTGTGCTTTTTTCTTGACACTCTGATGTTCCTACTGGAACCCGCATCTGCCCCGTTTTGAAAACAGCGTGCCACCTATCATAATGGTTTGCAGGCGTGGAACTGATGACCTCTTTGGAACGGGACGAAAGATATTCGCGGCAGGTGCTTTTCCCCGGCGTCGGGGCCGAAGGCCAGCACAAGCTGCGCGCTGCGCGCATTACGATTGTCGGCTGCGGCGCCACCGGCTCGGTGCTCGCTTCCCTGCTTGCCCGCGCGGGCGTGGGCACGATCCGGATCATCGACCGCGATTACGTTGAGCCCAGCAATCTGCAACGGCAATCCCTTTTCGACGAAGCCGATGCCGCCGAATCTCTGCCCAAGGCGATTGCCGCCGCCAGAAAAATTGCGGCTTTCAATTCCGAAATCGTGGTTGAACCCCATGTCGCCGATCTGACGCCAACCAATATAGAGGCCCTATTCGAAGGCGCACAGCTTATTCTCGACGGCACCGATAACTTCGAAACCCGGTATCTTATCAATGATTTCGCGGTTAAGAATTCCCTCCCCTGGATTTACACCGCAGCTGTCGGCAGTTACGGCGTGACCCTGAACGTGCTTCCTGGCAAGACCGCGTGTCTGGCTTGTATTTTCTCCAACCCTCCGCAAGGAACCTTCGAAACCTGCGAGACGGCTGGAATTCTGAACTCGGCTGTAAACCTGGTCGCTTCAATCGCGGCTACGGAGGCGGTAAAACTGTTAGTCGGGGCCGACGATTGGCTTCGCCACACGCTCCTCTCCTTTGATGTGTGGAGGAACGAACGCGCCGAAGTTGCAGCCGACAAACCCCGTCCGGATTGCAAAGTTTGTGGGGAACACGAATTTTCTCATCTGGCCGGTGCAGGACGTCCCCACATTACGTTATGTGGACGCAACTCCGTGCAGATTCATGAACGCGACCGCCCAGTAGATTTAGCCGAGATGAGCCAACGCCTCAAGCCGCTTGGCACGGTGCGCCACAACGACTTCGTTCTCAAGTTCTGGCACGAGCCCTACGAAATGACCTTGTTCCCCGACGGCCGAGCGATTATCAAGGGTACAACCGATAAGACTATAGCCAGAAGTCTCTATGCCCGGTATGTCGGATCCTAATAAAACCCGCTCCCAGAGCCGGGTTTCGGGTTATGATGCTTTGGTAAAGTCTGTGGAGGATCCAATGCGTTCACTGAAAACTTTGTCGATGATTTTATTGCTGTCTGGATTGGCCGCCGCTCAAGCAACCGTAATCGGGGGCACGGCCAGCAACTGGGTTCCTGCTTACGGCGTCTATGCTGCACCATTCGTGCCTCTGGTTACAACTCCGTCTGTGACTCTCGCAACCGTGTCACCTTCAGCAGTGGGCGCCAGCAACGCCACGTTTGGAAACGTGGCCGGAGCAACCAACGCAACTCTCTCGTTTGTGTCACAACCTCCGGCCGGAGCCTATACGCAAGCCATTTGGTCCCCAACTTATACCCAGCCTACCTGGCTCGGTCCATCCGCGCCTGTGGAGGCGGCAAGTGAACCGCTGCCTGAGAGCAGACCCGCGCGGAGAGCACATGCATTTGACGTTGGCGTCGCGTCATGGCAAACCAGCGAGAGTGCGACTCACCTGATGGCGAGTTCGAACGGTTCGAAGAAAGCGGGACGCACTTTCACTAACCAGGATGTAGACCAAGTCAATCAGAAAAACGGTACCGTGAAGTACGACGGAAAAACCGAACATATTTGAGACGGGCGTTAATGCCCTCTGAGGTTGGTTCGATTGTGGGGCGGCGCGGCTTCGGCCGTGCCGCTCGCACCGGTGAATGTGCGGCTTTCGGTGCTAGCTCGCGCCTTGGCTCATCTTTGCGATAAGGCTTCCAAGGCCGCAAAGAATCCTGGGCACGAGATCACGGCCGCGTCCGCCCGGTGAATCGTGGTTTCGCCCTCGGCCCGCAAAGCGGCCACCGCAAATGCCATCGCGATTCGGTGATCGCCAAAAGAATCTATTTCCGCTCCGCGCAAACTCTGTCCGCCTGGAATCTTCAGTCCATCTTCGCGCTCCTCGAACTGCGCTCCCATGGCTCGCAGATTCGTTGCAATCGCGGCAATCCGGTCGGACTCTTTCACCCGCAACTCCTTAGCATCGCGAACTTCAATCCCATTCGTGGTGTAAGGCGCTACTGCGGCCAATACCGGAACCTCGTCGATCAATGCTGCGGTGTCTGCGCCCGCAACCGTCGCTCCGCGCAGGTCACGTCCGTCAACCTCCACGCTCCCCACCAGCTCTCCGTGTTTGTCTTCCAATTCCGCTACCGAAATGCCGACCCCCATCAATATCAAAATGTCGAGCAATCGGGCGCGGGTTGGATTCATCAGCAAACCGCTGATCAGCAGCCGGGATCCGGGAAACAATGCGGCGGCGCAGAGAAAAAAGGCAGCGCTCGAAAGATCGCCGGGGATCTCCGCCTCGATCGCATGAAGCTTTTGTCCACCCACAATCCTCGCCTGGTTGCCGTTCTGGTTTATTTCCGCCCCGAATGCGCGCAGCGCCAGCTCTCCGTGGTCGCGAGTGCGAACCGGCTCTGCCACGCGAGTTTCGCCTTGGGCAAACAATCCCGCGAACAGCAATGCCGATTTCACCTGTGCACTGGCCACGGGCATGTTGTAGTCGATCGCCCGCAAATGTCTGCCAGTAACGCGCAACGGAGGACGGCCTCCATCGAAGGCTGCGATCTTGGCGCCCATCAATTCAAGCGGCGCAATGATTCGCGCCATGGGACGCCGCGACAGCGATTCATCGCCCATGAGCTCGCTCGTAAATTCCTGCCCGGCCAGAATGCCGCTCAACATGCGCATGGTCGATCCCGAATTGCCGCAGTCCAGCGGCATCTTCGGTGGTTGCAGCTTAGGCCCGTGTCCGTGAATCAGGACGGCGTTTTCCTCGCGCTGCAACTCCACTCCCAAAGCGGCGAGACAGCCCAAGGTGCTGGCGCAATCGGCTCCGGTAGAGAAATTTTCCAGGCGCGTGGTTCCTTCCGCAATGGCACCCAGCATGGCGTAGCGGTGAGAGATGGATTTATCCCCCGGCAAGCGCAATGCTCCCGCTATGTTTCGCGCTGGGCGAATCACGACGGTGGAATCTGTTGTCTCAGTGGACATCCGTCAGTCAATAGTAATGGAAACGAAAGATTTGAGTTTTAGCTGGAAGAATCAAAGCACGGTCGAAAAGCGCCGCCGACCGTCGTTCTAAACCATCGCTTTGGCTTCGGCGGCCGCCTCTTTCAGAATTTCGGCTGGCACTTCCCTGATGGTCACATGAAATTCGAACATCGGCGTCTCACTACCGCGGCCCCAGCGGGCCACTTCCCAGTGAGCGCGTAAGAACTTTACGTTCGACTGCCCCGTCAAATCCAGCAGCAGAGGATGCTGTGCCTGGTAAAACTTCTGAGGAAAATTCGTAACTGGCTTGGGCCCCCAGGTTGCGCAGTCAGCCGATCCGTAGATACTCACGTCCAACGATTCCTGCTCGACGATGCCGGTGATGTTCAGGCTCAGAAGAAAAACGCGGTTCGCCGCGCTGCCGACATCCACCGCCGGACCATCGCCCTTGGCGTTGACCACTGTTTTATCGGGAACCAGGAAGCTATCAATCATGACGCGAGAATTGTAACAAAAGGAACTTCCCAGCGTTTGCTAGGCTGCATTCAGCCCATCAAGAAACTTGCGCAGCAGTTTGCCTACCTCCTCGGGCTGCTCCCAGGGGGAATAGTGCCCCGCCTTCGCAATCAGCTTGATCTCACTGCCGGATATGTTTTGCCGCATCAACTCCGCCTCGCCAACGCCAGTGAGAATGTCTTCGTCTCCCGTCACAAGCATGGTCGGCACGTTGATTGTCTTTAGCGTCTCTACTGAATCTTGACGCTCGGCCATTCCTCGCTGCACCATGGCCACATCTTCAGGCGACATGGTCCGCATCATCCGCAGCGCCCCTTCAACCAGGTCCGGACGTGTGTCACGTGTCGATTTTCCCATCAACTTCGGGATCATGCTTCCGAAAAACAGCTCGGTGCCACGCTCCAACACGAAGGTCGCCGCTTGCAGCCGTACCGCCCGTGCTTCGGGAGTATCCGCTTGGGCCTTGGTGTTGCACAGAACAAGGGCGTCCACCCGCGCACGATATTTGCGCCAGAACTCGAATAACACGTAGCCCCCAATCGAGACTCCCACGAACGCGGCGCGTCGCACTTCTTCGTGATCCAGGACGCGAGCAATGTCGGCAGTGTGCTTTTCCATCGTCGCCGGACCGTCGCCAACGCCGGACTCCCCGTGCCCCCGCAGATCAGGAAGAATGACGCGGTAGCGCGTGGTTAGCGCCTGAGCCGCGGGCTTCCAAAGAGTATGATTGGCAGGAAAAGGATGGAGTAGGACGACCGGTGGGCCGCTGCCTAAGACTTCGTAGAAAATGTCCGCATCGCCGCTGGTGATTTGGGGCATTGCCTGATTTAATCACAATCGCTAAGGATTGATCGCTGGCTGCGCCCCGACCGGAGCGGGCAACCGCAGTGGCTCTTCCGGCATGACAATCCATGCAATCACATAGGCCAGCAGACCGGTGCCTCCCACCAGAACAATGAATAACCAAACCAAGCGTACCAGAGTCACGTCAAGGTCAAAGTACTCTGCGAATCCGGCGCACACGCCGGCAATCTTCCGGTCGGCGCGCGGACGCACTAGCCGCTTTCGCGCCGTCACTGCGCCCACTCGGATGCCGCAGTAGGCGCAGACATTCGCATCGTCCTGAATGACCTTCCCGCAATAATTGCAATACATGACCTGCCTCCTCGTCGCTTGCTCCCTGTTCCTAGATACGCTGCGGGGCTTCCTTTAGTTTCAATTCTACTCTCCCCGATAAGCTTCTTTCAGGTATCGGCTGGCGCTATCCGCCTGAGGCGTCGACGCGTCCAAGGCCACGACTATCTGGTATTTTTTCACCGCCAGATCGCGCTTGCCCACGAGGTCATACATCTCCCCGGCAGCCAGATCGGCCTTCTGCAGTACTTCAGGATCGGGTTGGGGAACCTCAGTCACCTGTTCATACGCCACGACTGCGCTTGTGTAATCTTTCTCGCTGCGAAGTAAGTCGCCCAAGACTGAGTGCCGCGATTTCGTAATGCAGGCCGCCGTAAAAACCCTCTCGCCCAGCCTGCCAAACCCTGCGGTAGACCGCAGTTGCTTCCTGATCATTCCCTTCTGCCCGAAGCAAATTTCCTTCCTCGAGCGCCATCAGCACATCGCGCGGATAACTCTGAATCAGGCCACGGGCAATGGGCAGGGCTTCTGGGTAACGATGTTCCCGCCGCAAAAATAGGACCAGCAGAATCTTTGCGTCCGTACTGGTGTCACCTGTTCCCTCGGCACAGTCGCGAAGATCCTGCAATCCCAACTCCTTGTTTCCCCCAATTCCAAACATTGTCGCTCCCGCGCGCAGCGCCAGTGGAAGACTGCCCATCACATAATTGTGGGAGCCGACAATCAGCTTCGCCGGAGTATCCGCGGGAGCAAGCTCAAGCACGCGTTCGTGATCGCGCCGCGCTCCCACTGCGTTTCGCAAAGCCGAAAACCAGGCGTGTTCCACCATCGCGGTATAGGCTGCGAACTGGGCGCGAGTCACTCCGCGGGCGTAGAGCGCGTCCACGTCCTTGGGATTGGCATCCAGGCTGTTTTCCTCGAGCTGTGTGGCTCTTTGAACCAGATCTTTGATTTGCTGTTTTGCCTTGGGATCAGCTGGGCGATGTGCCGCCCGAATAAAAGTGTCATTCGCGTACTCCCCAGTGTTGAGAGCACCCATCAGATAAAGTTCTCGGAACAGGACCGCGGTCAGCAAATGATTCACTGCGAAGGGATCGTCCGGATGGCGTTGCAGCACTTGATCGAATTCCTGGACTGCCCGGTCGTAATCAAGATTGTAAAAGTGGTCGAAGGCCGATCGGTTCAGCGCGTCGTTGGGACGAAATGACGGGCCGTCCCCGGAGCGAGCTGTCTGGGGATTTGTCTGGGCAGCAGTTGCATGGGCCAGCACCAGCGCCAGGGAGAGAAGCAGATAGGGCAGCGTGCGGCGAAACAAATGGGCAATCCTTTACTTTGGTCTTGTGTCTTGAGTTTATCTGATGCGGGTACGTTTGGAGCGCTAGAACCAAAAGCATCACTTTGCCAAGACATTTGTCTGTTAGAAATGTTCCGGAGCACCGGATAATTCCCAAAAGTGGTTATCTTTGCCCGAAACGGGGTAATTCTTTCCCAGCCGTTAGGGCGGGCAGGGACTGGAAGTTTCTAAAGCTGCTGTAAGGCAAGAACTTAGCCGGGTGATCGGCTTTGGTTATTGGCTTGCCATTGGGTGCTTGGGGAAATCCACATGTCTCAGGTCGTTGATAACGCACCGCAGGAGTTCTGGCGTCCTCCGGTTGCCCCGGCCGAGTCCGTCGTATCCGCCATGGTGGAGGTTTGCGACCGGTGCGAGACCGAATTCATGGTCGGAGCAAGGTTTTGCCATGGCTGTGGAGCCGAACGCCAAGCCAGGGCCGCCTCCAACGGCGCCGCTCATGCTTGGGCGCGCGCTGTCCGGCTGCTTCGTGTCCTGGAGTTCCAGAATGTGAAGGAATGGCTGGGCCTTTCGATGGCCTCGCTTATTGCCTTCTTTGCCGGGCTGGGTTGCCTTCTGGCAGCGGTCGCGGTTGGCGCTATTTACTCGGTTCAGACCCTAGCCGACTTTCAAGCCATCCAGTCGTGGCGGGTACAGTGGCTGCTGGCGGCACTGGCGGCTTTCGTCGCGGGAATACTGCTGAAGCAAGCTGGCTCGGTTAAGAAATAGATCCACAAGGACACCTCGAAATCCCTCCCGAACTACCTTCTCGTAAACCAGCCGTTCCGCACATCGAGCTGTGAGCGATACCTGCGGTCACGCTGCGCTCGGCCCACCCAGACTGGGGCGACCGGGCTATGCGTGAGTCGCGGGGTTTCAAGATTAACGGACTCCACAACGGCGGGAACGCCGCGCCAAAAAAATAAAGGCCCGATTGCTCGGGCCTTTGGTTTCGTGCAAAAGCACCTAGCGGCTTAACGGGGTGGCGCTGGCCCGCTGGGCCACTACATGCCTAGCGTTTTCTGCCAATTGCTTGGCTTGCGGCAGCAGATCCAAGGCTTTGAGCACTTCGGGATCGGCTTCGGCCCTGACTTTCAAACCTTCCTCCTGGCCAAAAGCGTTCACGAAGATTTCGCTCTTGATGCTCGAGCGAACCCAATCATTGTTCTGCAGCAACTCGGCTTCAGTGAACGGAATCTTTTCCGCGTCCAGGAACTTACGGAAGTCTTGCATAGTGGCATCGTCAACCTCGAAACTCTTGGTCGGATGATGATTGACCATGTAGTGCTTGGCATAGTTGAAGAACGCGTAGTGCTGCAGCAGCGAATCCTGGAACGGTGTGCTCTTGATGGGATCGAGCTTGACGTCAGGAGTGATGCCGCCTCCGCCGTAGACCGTGCGTCCGCTGTCCGTGAGTTTGACTTCACGGCTGGCGGTTGCGTTCTTGCTGTCGTCAGGGCGTTCGAAATAATAGTCGTAGAGCGAGACGTTGGAATAGTCGCGCTGAATCAGGCGTCCGCTGGGCGTGTAGTAGTGAGCTGTGGTGAGAGCGAGCCCGGTATTCTCTGACAGCGGATAGACAGTCTGTACCAGACCTTTGCCGAAAGTGGTTTCGCCGACGATCAGGCCACGGTCGTGATCCTGAATGGCTCCAGCGACGATTTCAGCCGCGGAAGCAGTGCCCCGGTTCACCAGAACCACCAGAGGATATTCTTTGCCGCCGTCGCCGTGAGTCGCAGTGTAACGCTTCTCGGGCGAGTTGCGGCCGTGATGAGAAACAATCAGCTGCCCTTTGCGCAGGAACTTGTCAGCGACGCCAACGCCTTCGCTAAGCAGACCGCCGGGGTTCTGGCGCAGGTCGAGAATCAGGCCCTTGAGATCGCCCATCTGGTCAAGCGCATCGGAGACTTCTTTTTCCGTGGTCTCGTTAAATCCAGTAATGTGCAAGTAGCCGATGCCAGGCCGGATCAGGAAGTGCAGATCGACGCTGTAACGCGGGATTTCGTCGCGAACCACGGCGAACTCGATGGGCTTGTCCGTGCCTTCGCGCACGATCGTGATGTGGACGGTGGTTCCTTTGGGCCCCTTAAGCAGATCGGCCACGTCACTGGTGCTCATGTTGTCGGTCGGCTTTCCGTCGACCGCAACGATAATGTCTCCAGGACGAATGCCAGCGCGGTACGCAGGCGTGCCCGCAAACGGAGCAATGACGATGACCTTATTATTGCGCGGACCGACAGTCATGCCGACGCCGTAGTACTTGCCGCGCTGATCCTCGCGTAGAAGAGCGTAAGACTTCGGATCAAAGAAATTCGAATGCGGATCCAGCACGTGCAACATCCCAGGAATAGCGCCGTTGTAAATGGCCTTGTCGGCATTCACCGGTTCGGCATAGTTCTGCTCGACCAGGCTGTAAACGTCGGCGAACTGACGCAGGCTGTCACGAACATCGGAGTCGCCGCCCGGCGCTGCCGCCGGGTTGATCTTCTGGCCGAAGACCATGCCGAGGAATCCGCAGGTGACAAGAACGAAGACCGCAAGATAGAGTGTGCGACGAGAACTACGGGCCATGCTTTTAGTTTCCTTCGGTTCGGGCGTCGAGAAAAGGCCCGGCCACCGCATCTGAGCGAAGTATAGCACGTCCCGAAACAGGTTCCTGCTGACCTTAAGTAACCACCTGGATGAGGGGAAGCTCCGCGCGCTCAGTATATTAGGATGCGAATCGGAGCCTGGAGGTGCAGAACTTTGTCGCGATATTTCGCCGGGATGGACCGCGGATGTCAAGTGATTGTCAAATAACGGGCGACGCGTTGCCGCCATCGCGCGGCTGGCAGTATGATGAACCGCATGGGGTTCTCGGAGACGATCTTCCTATTTTTTCTGGCTTTGGTCATTTTTGGGCCAAAGAAGCTGCCGGAGATCGCGCGTCAAGTCGGCAAGGCTCTTAATGAGTTCCGGCGGGCTTCGAACGAGTTCAAAGCTCAGATCGAGTCGGAGATTTCGCAGTTGGAAATGGAAAACCGGCAGCAGATTCTGCCCCCGTCCACGCCGCCGAAGGGAGCGGTCGCCGCAGCGCCTTTAACGCTGGAACCCGCCGTTAGTCCCCAATTATCCAGCTCCCAACTATCGGTGGAACCGGGCCCTGAAACTGGATCTTCTGAACACACCGCGATGGTGAAGGCTCCCAATGCCTGATTTGGTTGCCGAAGCGCCTTCCGCAAAACCTGCACAGGATCCCATGCCTGCGATGAGCTTCCTCGATCACCTCGAGGAACTGCGGCGGCGGATCGTTTACTCGATGATCGCGATTGCGGTAGGGTTTTTCGCCTGTTGGGGATATGCCGAGAAGATCGTCGGCTGGATGCAGAAGCCGATCATGCAAGCGCTGCAAAAAAACGGCATGCCGCAGACGCTGGTGTATTTAAACCCTACCGATCCCTTCAACCTTTACTTGAAGGTTGCAATGTTGGCCGGTTTGTTTGTGGCATGTCCCGTGGTGCTTTATCAGGTCTGGATGTTCATTTCTCCCGGGCTGTACCGGAACGAGAAGCGCTACGTCACGCCTTTCATGTTTTCGACTGTCGGTTTATTTCTGGCGGGCGGCGCATTTGGTTACAAGGTGGTTTACCCGGCGGCGCTGGAGTTCCTGATTGGCTACGGCAAACAGTTCCAGCCGATGATTACGATTCACGAGTATACCGATCTATTCCTGACCGTAATTCTTGGATTGGGCGTGGTCTTCGAGTTGCCGATTCTAGTGTTCTTTCTGGCCCTCATGGGAGTTGTGAGCGCGGGTTGGATGTGGCGCAACGTGCGTTATTCGATTCTCGTGATTTTCATTATCGCGGCCATCATTACTCCGACTGCGGACATTTTGAATATGTGCATTTTCGCGGCGCCTATGGTCGCGCTTTACCTGGCGAGCATCGGAATTGCTTATCTGGTGCATCCAAAACAGCGAAAGGCGCGGGCGGAGAAAAAATCTCAATGACATCGACCGTTCGGCGAAAGCGAGACAGGAGCTTTCGCCTGTCCATTGCCGTAGCATTCTGCTTGTCTCTAGCTATAGCCTTGTCTGCTTGCGCTCGGGAGAAAGAGGCCGCTGCCGCTCCGAAGGAAACGACGACATCCACGCTGGCGCCAGTTGCAGCGGACGCTCCCATGTCTGCCTCTGATTTAGGTCCTCCGCCCGCATTCAACTCGGCTCGCGCCATGCAGTATGTGAAGGAGATTGTGGCCTTTGGGCCGCGTGCTGTCGGCAGCGCGAACCACAAGAAAGTTGAAGATTACATTCACACCCACTTGAAAGGCGATGTGGTCGAAGACGACGCCTTCACCATCGACACCACCGAAGGAAAGTTTCCCGTCCGCAACATCATTGCGAAGTATCCGGGCACGCGCGACGGCATCATCGTGATCGCCAGTCACTACGACACTAACTACCCTCTGCGGGACACGGCCTACGTCGGGGCGAATGACGGCGCTTCTTCGAGCGCGCTGCTGCTCGAAATCGCGAACCAACTGCGCGGCAAGAAGCTGGACGGCTATAGCGTATGGCTGCTGTGGGATGACGCAGAGGAAGCGATAAAACTTCCATGGACCGACGACAATAGCGTTTACGGGGTTCGCCACCTGGCGCAGAAATGGCAAGATGACGGAACCATCAAGAACATCAAAGCGTTTATTTTGGAAGACATGATCGGCGATGCCGACCTTAATATTGAGCGCGATGAAAATTCAACTCCATGGCTTGAGAATTTGATTTATCAGGCAGCAACGCGCCTGGGCTATCAATCTCACTTCTTTGCCCGCACCATCCCAATGGAAGACGACCACAAACCTTTTATGCAGCGCCACGTTCCCAGCGCCGACCTGATCGACTTCGACTACGGCTACAACAATGTTTTCTGGCATACCACGCAAGATACGGTCGACAAGTTAAGTCCCAAGAGCCTGGAAATTGTAGGCACCGTGACTCTCGAAACGGTGCAGATGCTGGACAAGAAGTAGACCTCTCGGTGAAAGGCTCTCAACCCTTACCAGGAACGCAGCTTACAAACCTCCGTGGAACCGTGCGAAGGCACGGGCAAGCATCAGCGACATGATTAGGATGCCGGCCCCGAGGATGAGCACGTGCTGTGTCTTGCGCAGATTGAATTCGCCAACGCGACAGATGAGCAGGTAGGCAACGGCAAGGTTGAAGAAACCCCATAGCACATTGACCATCGCGGAGGACAAACCTTGGCCGGGCGGTGATGCAAAAGGGCTCTGAAAGGCGTGGCCCGATATCCCATTGCCAAGATGGGGCAGGCTATTCGCCAGGAATAAGCCCCCGAAGAAATACGCCACATAGTGGTACCAGCGCATGTTTTCTCCCTTCCCGCTGAAAAACCAATGTTAGCAGGTCTCCGTCCCGGCATCTCTTTTGCGCTTTCGCTTTTCCACGATTTGATTTCTAATTCCAACCTTATGCGAATCGCGAAACTCCGTCTGTTCCTACTCGTGTTCCTCGCTGCGCTGGCCTCTGCGCAGAATCCCGCCGACCAGGTGATCGCGGAAGCCTTGAAGCCCTCACCGCTCGAATCCAACTTGCAGCGCCTCACCGATCAAATCGGTGGCCGGGTACCCGGCACGCTGGCTATGCGCCAAGCCGTCGATTGGGGTGTCGCAGCCTTCAAAGCTGCGGGCGCAGATAATGTCCACACGGAAAACTTTACGATTCCGGCTTCCTGGGGCGAGGGCTTCACCAGAATGAGTGTCTCCGCGCCAGAACAATTTGACGTACGGGTTGTTTCGATGGCGTGGGCACCAACTTTGGCAGCTCATCAGGATGTGCCCATCGTTGATGTGGGCGAGGGCAAGCCCGAAGATTTCGTCAAAGCCGGCAACGTCACGGGCGCTCTGCTGCTGGTGCACTCCAACGAAATGTCCACGTGGGACGATCTGTTCGCCGAGTATCTCCGGGCTCCGGGCATTATTCTTCGTGCCGTGCAGGCCAACGCCTTGGCCATCGCGGTTCAATCCACGCGCCCGCATGATCTCCTCTATCGCCACACTGACTCGTTGCAGGGCGAAATCGCCCCCATCCCCATGGTGCTCGTGGCAAGAGAAGACGCCGGTCGCATCGCGAGGCTGCTGGCTTCGGGCCAGAAGGTTCGTGCTGACCTGGCAATCCCGAATCGCGTGGGTGGACCGATTACAGCCGCGAACGTGGTGGCTGAGATACGAGGGAACGAGAAGCCGAATGAGTTCGTGATTTTGGGAGCACACCTCGATTCGTGGGAACTGGGCACAGGGGCGCTCGACAACGGATGCAACGCCGCACTCGTCATTGACGCACTGCGTGCCATCAAAACAGCGGGTCTGCGTCCCCGCCGTAGTATTCGTTTCATCCTTTTTTCTGGCGAAGAGGAAGGTCTGCTTGGATCGCATGCTTACGCCATCGCGCATCGCGCTGAACTCGACAAAGCCGCAGCGGTAATTGTCTTCGACTCTGGAACCGGCAAGGTCACTGGCTTTTCCGTCGGCGGACGCAAGGATGTGGTCGACGGCGCAACCAATCTGGTCGCGCCTCTCAAGCAATTCGACGCGGCTAAACTGATCACCACCGCCGAGTGGGGCACGGACCATTTCGATTTCATGCTGGAAGGCGTGCCCACGTTCGTGGCAGAACAGGAAGAAGCGAATTACCTGATCAACTATCACGCCATGTCGGACACATTCGACAAAGTTGATTTGCCGCAACTGAAGAAACATGTCGCCGAAGCGGCTGCTTTTACATTCGCGATTGCCAACGCTTCCGAACGGGTTGGCCCCCGTCTGCACCACGCGCAAATCGAAGAGACCATGCATGAGACTCACCTCGACGAACTGATGAAGACTTTCGGCATGTGGCAAGCGTGGCAAGAGGGAAAATGGGGAAGAGCTGATTGAGGTTCTTGGTTGCGCCGCAGCTCTGAGGCTTAATTGAACCAGCTACTGTTCTGGATTCTCTTCAATCTTTTCGTGCTAGCCATGCTGGCGCTCGACCTCGGGTTCTTTCAGCGGTCCGGCCGTACTGTGAAGTTTCGCGAGGCGCTGGCCTGGACCTTGACCTGGATCGCGTTGGCCGGCGCATTCGCGCTGCTGGTTTATTTCCACTATGGCCACGCGACTGCGGTGGAGTTCGTTACCGGTTACGTAATTGAACTGTCGCTTAGCGTCGATAATCTGTTCATTTTTATTCTGGTTTTCCGTTTCTTTCACGTCGCCCCCGAGCACCAGCACAAAGTATTGTTCTGGGGAATCGTTGGTGCGCTGGTGATGCGCGCCATCTTCATCGTGGTGGGCATCGGCCTGATTCGACGATTTCATTGGATCACGTATATCTTCGGCGCGCTGCTCGTTTACAGCGGAATCAAGCTTTTTCGCCAGCACGACGCGGGCATCGAACCGCAAAACAATCCCCTGCTGCGTTTGTTTCGCCGTTCGGTGCCCACGACAGAGGACTACGAGGGAGACAAGTTCGTGGTACGGCGTGGGCGTTTTTACGCGACGCCGCTGCTGGCAGTGCTTGTATTGGTTGAGGCCACGGATCTGATCTTAGCCACCGATTCAATCCCTGCGGTACTGGCCATAACGATCAAACCATTTATTGTTTACACTTCCAACGTGTTTGCGGTTCTGGGTTTGCGCTCGATGTATTTCCTGCTGGCGGGAATGATGGAGGTGTTTCACTACCTGCACTATGGACTGGCTGCGATTTTGATCTTCGTCGGGGCCAAGATGCTGGTTGCGAACTACTATCCCATTCCTACTTTGGCCGCGCTGGGAGTTGTTGCAGGTGTGCTGCTGATTTCGGTGCTGGCATCACTGCTTAACCCGCGAAGTCAAACCCAAGGACCGGCTTAAGCGAATCGGATGGCATCACCCTTGACAATGGAGTGCTTGAGAAACTTGGTATCGTCGTGGGCAGGAAAGTCGGTGCGATAGTGAGCCCCGCGGCTTTCTTCCCGAGCCAGAGCGGAATGGGCGACGAGCAAGCCCAGAGCATGAAGGTTTTGCGCTTCGTGCGCGCGCCGGGTTTGGGGGTGGGCCACTCTTGAAGCGATGCGATTCAGTTGCTCGATGGCAGCTTTCAATCCAGTTCCGGTTCGCACAATGCCCGCGTCCCGCCACATCAAATCCTGGATTTCGCGGATAACTTCTTCCCTCGCCATATCGACTGGTCCGTTCGACACGGACCGGCGGAGTTTGGCGGCGGTTGTCCCCTGCGGGCGCAGTTCATCGACCATAGTTTTGCCCGCCCGTGCGCCGAAAACTAAGCCCTCGAGCAGCGAGTTGCTGGCCAGCCGATTGGCGCCATGCACGCCGGTTGCGGCTGCTTCCCCGGCAGCGTAGAGCCCAGGTAAAGTGCACCGTCCCATCAAGTCGGTGCGTACGCCGCCCATGGCATAATGCGCGGCCGGACGGATCGGAATCATGTCGGCCGTGATATCGATGTTGAATTCCATGCAGGTCGCATAGATACGCGGAAAACGCTTCTTTACCTGATCGGGATCGAGGTGCGTGAGGTCGAGGTAGACAAATGGGTCCTTGACCCGGCTGACATCGAGCTCATGAAGAATGGCTCGGGCAACAACATCGCGCGGCGCCAACTCGCCCATGGGATGGTACTTGTGCATGAAGCGGTCCAACTCGATGTTGCGCAAGTAAGCGCCCTCGCCACGAAGCGCCTCTGAAAGCAAAAAGCGTGGGGCATTCTTTAGATACAGCGCGGTCGGATGGAATTGGATAAATTCCATGTCGCTGATTTCGGCGCCGGCGCGGAATGCCATGGCCACGCC
Organism: uncultured Acidobacteriota bacterium; assembly: GCA_963722725.1. Lineage (GTDB taxonomy): Bacteria > Acidobacteriota > Terriglobia > Terriglobales > Acidobacteriaceae > JABDBE01. Next base: position 1,100,468 of record CAVROB010000013.1, on the reverse strand, counting down.
GTCCCCGGTGGCGACCGCAGGGTTGGTGGTGTTGCGATAGAGCTGGCCCATGCCGCCGGTAGCAAGCAAAATGGCGGAAGCCGACATTTGCTGCTTCTCGCCTCTTTCATTGATGAGATGGATGCCACAGACTCGGCCGTCCTCCACGATTAAGTCAGTCGAGAACTCGAACTCGCGCACGGAAATGCTTTTCAGAGTTTTGCTTTTGGCATAAAGAGCCCGCAGAATCTCTCGTCCGGTGGAATCGCCGTGCGCATGCAGAATCCGGTTGCGGCTGTGCGCGCCTTCCCTGCCGAATGTGAGTTTGGTCCCTTGGCGGTCAAATTCCGTGCCCCATTGAATCAGTTCGTCGATACGCTCAGGAGCGTCCTCCACCAGCACCTTGGCAGCTTCGGGATTGCATAGGCCATCGCCGGCCAGCAGCGTGTCTTGCAGGTGAAGACTGATCTCGTCCTCATCGCTGAGCGCGGCCGCAATTCCACCCTGGGCCCATTGCGTGTTCGATTCCGTGACCTCCCGTTTGGCCAGCACCAGAACCGTGCCTGCTGCCGCTAGTTCAACGGCAGCGCGCAGCCCGGCAACTCCGGCGCCAATGACCAGGAAGTCGGTGTGGGATGGCGCAGACTGCATAAGCGAAAATGTTATCACGCTGCGGCTCGGTAGCTGCGTTGCCGACTACGTTATGATGAGATTCCATGATTCGCGTGACCATCGCGGTGCAGCCGTGTCCGTACGACGCCATCATTGAAAACGGTTTACTGGAGCGGGCGGGAGAGCAGTTGCGCGAAGTCTTGAATACAGCGCGAGGGCCTTCGCCTGCATCTCGCGATGGTAAACCGCTATTCGTAGTCACGGTGCCGCCAGTGCGCCGCAGATGGGGAACGAAGTTGATGAGGTCGCTATCTGCGGCGGGATTCAAAGCGCAGTTCATAGAAATGCTTGATGGCGAGCGTCACAAAAAGTTGGCCACGGTCGAGCAGATGGCCGAGAAGTTGGCCCGGCTGAGTGCAGATCGAAGCGCGGTGATCGTAGCGTTCGGTGGTGGTGTTGTAGGCGACACAGCTGGTCTGCTGGCGTCGCTTTACATGCGCGGCGTGGACCTGGTACAGATTCCCACGACCGTGCAGGCTCAACTGGACGCTGCCATCGGCGGCAAGACTGGCGTAAACCTGCGCACGGGCAAGAATCTGGTCGGAACTTTTCATCAACCGCGGTGGTGCTGATTGATCCAGCGGTGCTGTCCACCTTGCCGGAGCGTGAATTTCGAGCCGGGTTGTACGAAGCTTTGAAGTGCGGAGTGATCGGCAATCCTGCGTTGTTTGATCGCCTGGAAAAGATCACGGTGAAGGGATTGCGCCGCGATCCTGCTGCGTTGGAATGGGTGATCGCACAATCAGTGCGTCTGAAGGCCGAGGTGGTCTCTGCCGATGAACGCGAGGGCGGACTGAGACGTATATTGAATTTCGGTCACACCATCGGACACGCTTTGGAAACAGCATCGAGTTATCGCCGCTTTCTTCATGGCGAGGCCGTAGCTTGGGGCATGATCGCGGCCACGCACATTGCCGCCGCGACTGGCCGCATCGACAGCAATTAGCACGCCAACGAATTTCCGATGCGGTGCTTGGTTTTGGCAAGTTGCCAAGAGTCAACGCTCGCAGCCGGGACATTCTCCGCTTGCTCACGCGGGACAAGAAGACCCGCAACGGCGTCGTACACTTCGTCCTGCCGACGACGATCGGCAAGGTCGAGATCGTGAACGATGTGCCTGAAAAAGTGATCGTTGAAGCAGTGAATGAATTGCGCCGTCTGTCGAGGTGATGAAAGAAGCGGTTTTTTGGAAACAATGAGTGATTCATCCAAAGCGACGGTGATCGGCGCCGTGCCTGAAGGCGCGAGCGATCCGGCATCCGCCGCGCGCGCGGTTCGCGAGATGTTTACTTCAATCGCGCCGCGATACGATTTGCTGAATCATGTACTTTCCTTCAATGTCGACCGCCTATGGTGGCGCAGGACCGCGCGCAGCTTTGCATCAATTTTGCAGCGTCCACACGCACGCGTCCTCGATCTATGTTGCGGCACCGGCGACATGACTTTCGCTCTGAGTCGACAAGCCGATACGTCAGCCAAAATCCTTGGCGCAGACTTTTCCCACGCCATGCTGCAGCGGGCGAACGCCAAGTCCGCAGGAAAGTCGCTGCGCTGGATAGAGGCCGACGCGCTAACTCTTCCCTTCCCGGACGAGCAATTCGATTTGATCACTGCAGCCTTTGGCTTTCGCAACCTTGCAGACTACGATGCCGGCCTTCGCGAAATAGCGCGCCTGCTGCATCCCAACGGAGAATGCGGTATCCTCGATTTCGGCGAGCCTGGTGGCGTGATGGGAAAACTGTATCGGGTTTACTTCAAGCGCGTCCTACCCGCCATGGGCACGCTGATCTCTGGCGTGAAGGGTCCCTATGCGTATTTGCCCGCGTCGGTAGAACGCTTTCCCTCTCCAGAGGAAATGCTCGACCGAATGCGCCGTGCAGGCTTTCGCGAAGCTTCCTGGACCCCCTACACCTTTGGCATTGCAGGTTTGTACCGAGGCAAAAAGTAGCCGCAAACTACGCAGCCGCCTTCAGCATCTCTGCAAGCTTACGAATGTCATCGCCGCTGGCATCGCTGATTACGAAGTAGCGCAAGCCGCCCTGATTCCAGGTTTCAATGTTGAACGATAATTGTTTCTGCGGTTGTGCGCTCGATCCCAGCTCGCTTCCTACCCCGCGTTCCTGAAAAATGAACACCGAAATCTGGTGCTTCCGAATCTGATAAATCAACTCCGCTCCCGGCGATTGCCCGAGATAAGCCACGCGGCCGCCCACCAGAACAAACTCCGAGCCTTGCAATTCCGGCAGATTGAAGGTGAAAGGAATCCTGCCCTGAAACCAAGGCTTCACCGTATGTCGATCGGTCGAAATCACGTCCACCGGATTCGCGCTGGCAAGCGTAGCCACGTGAAGATCGGCAAGTTCGCTGAAAGCCTCGTGCCGCCGCATTTCGCCCCGTCGAACGGATAAAGTTACGAATCCAACGATAAGCATCAGCGCAACCGCAACCGCCGGTCCCAGCCAACCGGCTATTGGCGAGCGCCGAGGCTTCGCCGCAATACTCTTTCGTACACGTTCGCGAAACTCAGGGCTCGGCCGATAACGCATGCCCGCAGAGTGCACCGCGCGCTTCATTTGCAGCCTTCCCAGCACATCCGCGGCGCACGGCGGACAACCTCGCAGATGCGCGTCCAGTTCCCGCATTTCATCCGCAGGCAGCTCCCCATCGAGATACGTATCGAGTTTTGCGGTCCAATGGTCAGCCATCTTAGGACCTCACCACCTTCTGCTGCATGCTTTCACGAAGCGCTTTCCGGGCCCGCGAAAGCCGCGACATCACGGTTCCAATTGGAATAGAAAGCGCCTCCCCGATTTCCTGGTAAGACATTTCCTCCACTTCGCACAACAAAAGCACCTCGCGAAAGTGTACGGGCAACGCCTTCAATGGCTGCTTGAAGGAATTGATGTTGAGAATGCTCAATGAAGATCGTCTCAGGCGTCTCCGGCCCGGCGGACAGCTCCGGACCGTCATCAGCATCCAACGCAATAGTAGCGCTAGCCTTCAATCCCGTGCGCGATGTGAGGAAAGTATTTCGCAATATCCGGTACATCCAAGCGCGAAAATTCGTGCCCGGCTGGAAGGACGAAAATCCTTTTAACGCCTTGACGTAGGTCTCCTGCACCAGGTCTTCTGCTTCCGTCCGGTCTTGGGCGAGCCAGTGCGCGAAGTTATACAGCTGGTCGAAGAGCGGCATGGCCAGCTCCTCGAACGTCTCGGCTGTCAGACGCGTTTCCGCCACTCCCATAAAGGTAAACCAGGAATGAGGCAGTTTATTCCAGGTCAGCAAATTAACGAGTCGGAATGAAGCCGCCCGTGAGAAGAAACCTCGCCGCGATTAAGCCGGTTGAGCCGCCGCAGATGGTTGGCTGGGAGCCGCAGCGCCCGCGACAAACGAATCGGCAAACGCGTCAGCAATCGTGTAGCGGATCACTTTCTCGTAATCCTCGCCCAGGAATTTGTGCAGACGCTCGGTATTCATCGTGTATTCCCCGGTCATGTAGGGCATGGCCTCCGGCGGGATGGCGGAAATCCCTAACTTCCACAGCGACTGCAAAACCATCCGAAAGGCCCATTTTCCCGGGACGCGCCTGAGTTTCGCATGCGCCATGTCAACGCAACGCGCAAAGCTTAAAGGCTCGCCGCGTCCGGCCACATTCAACACCGTGAGGCGCTGCGATTCGGGCTCAGTTCTGTTCACGATGTGCGCCAACAACCGCGCCATGTCGTCCACGTGGACAAACTGAATGCGGTTTTCCAGATACTGTTCTCCGTAAGGCAACATGCAAGGAAGCCGCTTGCCCTGCTCCCGCATTTTTGACGCGCGCTTTGCCCCGCCATTCGGGCTGCCCCGAAAAGCCCCCAGCATGTAGTTTTCCACGCTGGCCCCGGCAAAAATGTGCGGACGCAGCATATAGACGCTGCAGCCTCGCAACGCAGGCGAGCGTTGTTGCACCACCCGATCCGCTTCCATTTTGTGGATTGCGTAAGGCAGCGTGTGCGCGCCCAGAGGAAAGTCTTCGCTCGCAGGTTCCCCCAGATCCGGGCCGTACACCGCAACGCTGCTGGGAAAAATAAATCTTCCTACGATCGAATCATCCCGGTTGGCCTCGGTAATTGCCTCCATTACCCGCGCCGTGCCGGCGACGTTGATCTGCCACATCCGCTCCAGGTCGAGCACGCCGCTCCGCACCGGATCGAGCACGAAAGCCAGGTGAAGAACCGCGACCGGCCGCGCTTCCCGCAACAGAAGATACAACTCACGGCAGGATTCCTCCAGACCCAGGTCCATGCGTACAAACCGCAGCGAATCGCCGCCCCGCGGAGGATTCAGATCGATCCCGATGACGTGATAATCCTCCAGCTGAGGCAACAGCCGCACGCCCAGATTGCCGGCAATCCCGGTTACGACGATGTTTGGTTTGTCTTTGCCCATCACTTGGCCCATTACTTCGGGCCGGGAGCAGCGGGCTTGGTCGCAGGCCCTCCGGTCGGCGGCGGCAATGGCATCCCGTGGGTCGGTGGCATTTCCGGTCCGAAATAACTTTCATCCAGTGTCGGAGCAGCCGACTTTTGCACCGACTGCATCTGCTCCTGCACCCGCTGAGTCCGGAGCGAAGATCGGATTTCTTCCTTCACCTTGTCGAGCGGCTCAACCTCTTTTTTCCCCACCTTGTAAATGAAATAACCGCTCTGATCGGAAAACACCGCAGAGATTTCCCCAGTCTTCAAATCCAGCACTGAAGCCTGCGCGGGAGGCAACCCGTTGCGACGCATGTCCGCCATCTTCGTGCTCGGAGGCTTGGTTTTGATTCCCGCCAACGTGTAGCCCTCCTCTTCCAGCTTGGCGAAATCTTCTCCCGCGACCGCGCGCGCGTGTAGTTTGTCGGCTTCTTTCTGCATAACTTCTTCCGAATCCTTCTGGCGCTTCTGTTCCGCCGCATCGCTCAACTTCACCTTGGAAACTGGAGCCTGCTGGGATTTGGGAATGAATATGCGCTGCAGATCCGCTTCCTCGAAGTCTGCCGTGTGGCTCTTGTAATAGTCTTCAATATCCTGATCAGAAATCTGTCCCGCTTTCTCCTGCACTTCCTGGTTGAAAGCCTGAGACAAAATCTGAATTCGCGCCAGATTTAAACGCTCTTCGAACTTCGGCCCTTTATCCAAGCCCAGCTCTTGCGCTTTTTCCGACATCGCCAGCGCACTCGCATAGCGCATGGCAAATTGCCGGCGAACCCGCGGGGGCATATTCGGCTGAACCGCGTCCAGTATCTTCTCGAATTCAGCACGCGTGATGACGGTTTTGCAATTCGGGTCGGACGCTTTGTCGGCGGACGCGTTTTCGCATACCCCGTTTATCGTGATGACGGGCGCATCGGGCGCGACCTTCGACGCCTCCGCATCGCTAGTTTGGGCGGGATTCATGGCGCCGCCAGCAGGCGCACCCGATTGCCCAGCTGCGGGAGTGGGCGTAGAGCTCGCCGCTTGGCCCCAGGCCATGGCTGCAAGCATTAGACAGACTAAGGCGTATCGCGTCATATTCAATGATTCCTCCAAGGAAGATCGAAAAGATCACTGAAAATCCTAGCACAGAGTTCCACCCCTGTCGGCAAAGTCTGCGGAAATGTTTCCAGAGGATAGATTGGCGGTCTGACTCACCAACGGCGATAATGCTGTCATGGCTACGTCGCCGGCAATTGACATCCCCCCCTCCATGCGCGCGGAAAAACGCGCAGTGGCGGGAAATTCCGTGTTGGCGGCGATTGCCATTACCACGCTGAAGCTTGTTGTCGGGTTTAGCACGGGAAGTCTGGGAATTTTGTCCGAAGCCGCACACTCCGGTCTCGACCTTATCGCCGCAGTGGTCACATTCCTTTCCGTCCGAGTTTCCGACAAACCCGCCGACGCCGATCACCAATACGGCCATGGCAAAGTGGAGAATTTCTCCGCGTTTATCGAGACTGCGCTACTGCTGCTGACTTGCGTCTGGATCGTCTACGAAGCGGTGAAACGGCTCTTCTTCCGGCACGTAGATATTGAACCCAGCGTCGCCGCCTTCGCCGTTCTGTTTATTTCCATGGCGGTGGATTTTTGGCGCTCCCGCGCTCTCGGAAAAATTGCGGCTAAGTATGACAGCCAGGCTCTCGAGGCCGACGCCTTGCACTTCTCCACCGATATCTGGTCCACCGGCGTGGTGGTGATTGGTTTAGCGCTGGTGCTGATCGGTCGCTTCTATGGTCTAGACAGGCTGCGTGATGCCGACCCCGTGTCCGCGCTCGTTGTCGCCGGAGTCGTCGTGTACGTGAGTTCGCGACTGGCCCGCAGAACCGTCGACGCTCTCCTCGATGCCGCTCCTGCAGGTGTGCGCGCCAACATCCTGGCTGCGGTCAACAAAGTGGATGGATTGATTGAAGTGGATCGCGTCCGCATCCGCCGCGCTGGGAACCGCTACTTCGCAGATCTTTCCATCGGCCTGGCCCGCAACGTAACCTTCCAGCGTTCCGAGCAAGTCGCCGACGCCGTAACCTCCGCTGTGCAAGGCATCCTGCCTGACGCCGACGTCGTAGTTCGTTCGGTGGCGCGCCCGGCTCGTAGAGAGAATATTTTCGATCGCGTTCGTGCCGTCGCCACGCGCAACAACTTCAACGTGCATGACATCAGTGTTCAGGATCTGAGTGGACGTTTGCATGTCGAACAGCATCTTGAACTGGACGAACAGCTGAGTCTAAAAGAAGCGCACGATCAGGTGACCCGGCTCGAATCCGATATCCGCCAGGACGTGCCCGAGATTTCGACTATCCTGACCCACATCGAGAGCGAACCCGCGACCATCGAAACCGGCGATGAGGTTGTGCGCGATGCTCTGCTGGAAAAGAAACTGAAGGCGGTCGTGGCGCATTTTCCCGAAGTCCTCGATGTGCATGAAGTTGAAGTTAAACACGTTCGCGGACGTCTCTATGTCTCCTGCCATTGCACCTTTTCCGATGAGCTTCCGCTCTCGCGGGTGCACGACATTTCGACCGAACTCGAGATTCACTTCAAACAGGAAGCGCCGGAACTATTTCGCGTCCTGATCCACCCCGAACCGCAGACCGACAATCGAAGATAAGCCGGTCTTTAGTCTGGACTGGAAATACACCGAGGGTGCCCCATCCTTTTCCGCGCCCTTTGCGGAAAGGGTGGGAAACGACAATGCCAGCTGAGCGAAAACCAACCGTAAACTGTCATCCCGAGCGCAGTAGCTGACTCGCAAAGCGAATCAGCTACGGAGTCGAGGGACCCTGCGTTCGCCCCAGCACCAAGAATGCTTCAAGGCATTTCAACCACGCACCCACCCGAGCAATTACCCAAGCGCAGGAAACGAAAAAGGCCGCGAGCGTAACTCGCGGCCTTAGAATTGGCCTACGCTAAAGAATCCGTGCAAATCTGTGAAAATCCGTGGCTCGCCTGTCAGTGTCTCGATCCGCCGTGCCCACCGCGTCCGCCGCCACCACCGGGTCGCCCACCACGTCCGCGGCCTCGTCCGCCACCACCACCCGGTCGTCCACCCCGCCCGCGATCTCCACCGCGGTCAGGACGATCTCCGGCAGGCCGTTCTCCCCCGCCGGTTCCAGCGATACCAGCCACTGCATCCCGGTTGAAGTTGGGTTCGTCGTCGGGGAAATCCCCGCCGCCCTCGATGGTCAACGCCGGGGCCCCGGCAACTTCGCCGTTACTCGGCTCGCCGCCATCCGGTCCGGGTTCACCACCACCCATCTTTGCGCGTTGCTCTTTGAGGATGGCCTTGCGCGAAAGACGAATGCGGTTGCCCTCAACCGCCAGCACTTTCACCAAAACCTGATCGCCCTCTTTGAGTTCATCCCGCACATCCTTGATGCGATGCTCCGCCACTTCACTGATGTGCAGCAACCCATCAGTACCAGGAATGATTTCGACAAAAGCCCCGAAATCCGCCAGACGAGTCACGGTACCGAGATAAGTCTTCCCGACCTCGGCTGTAGCCGTCAGATCGCGAATAATCTGCAGCGCCTTATTCGCGGAAGCCTCGTCGTTCGAAGCCACGTTGACCTTGCCTGTGTCCTCGACGTCGATCTTCACTCCGGTCTGCTCGATAATCGAGCGAATCATTTTCCCACCGGGCCCAATCACGTCGCGAATCTTATCGACTGGAATCTGAAGCGTGTAAATTCGCGGAGCATAGGCCGAAACCTTCTCCCGATGCTCGGTAATTCCCTCGCTCATCTTCTCCAGGATGTGCAACCGCCCCCGCTGCGCCTGCGCTAGAGCCTCCCGCATAATCTGGGCGGTAATGCCTCCGACCTTAATGTCCATCTGCAGCGCGGTGATGCCATCTTTCGTCCCGGCAACCTTGAAATCCATGTCGCCGTAATGATCCTCCGCTCCAGCAATGTCCGTAAGGATGGCGTAATCGTTGCCCTCCTTGACCAGCCCCATAGCCACGCCTGCTACCGGAGATCTCAAAGGCACGCCAGCATCCATCAGCGAAAGCGAAGCCCCGCAAACCGTAGCCATGGACGAAGACCCATTCGACTCCAGAATGTCCGAGACCACGCGCATGGTGTAAGGCCAATTTTCTTCGGTAGGCAGCATCGCGGAAATCGCTCGCTCCGCGAGAGCACCGTGCCCAATCTCCCGCCGTCCAGCCCCCCGCAAAAACTGCACCTCGCCCACAGAAAAAGGAGGAAAGTTATAGTGCAGGAGGAAGCGCTTCTTGGCTTCGCCTTCGAAGGTTTCGAGGCGTTGTTTGTCGTCGCTCGTGCCCAGCGTGGTCGTGACCAGGGCCTGGGTTTCGCCGCGGGTAAAGATTGCACTTCCGTGGGTTCTCGGAAGGACCCCGACTTCGACCCAGATGTCTCTTACTTTGTCGAAGGCACGTCCGTCGGGTCTTCTCTTATTGTTGATGACCTGTTCGCGGAAGATTCTTTCGCGCAGTATTTCGTAGTAGGTTTTTAGTTTGGCTTGGGCTTCTTCGTCGTCTTTCGGGATCTCGGCTTGCAGTTTTTTCTTGAGATCGCGGACCAGGTTATGGCTTTCCGCTTTGGGATGCTTTTCAGTATCCAGACTTTCCGCCAACTCCGTGCCAATCTTCGCCCTGAGCTTGTTGTAGTAGGCTTCGTCGAACTCCGGCGGAGTGACTGCGCGCTTCGGCTTTCCTGCTTTGGCCCTCAGATCGTTGATGGCCGCGCAGATCTTCTTGATTTCGGTGTGGCCGAATTCGATCGCGTCTACGACCGTCTCTTCCTTCACTTCTTTGGCCCCGGACTCGATCATCACAATCCCGTCCGCGGTGCCGACGACCATGATGTTTACCAGGCTCTCGCGCATCTCGCTGTAGGTCGGGTTAATGACAAACGCGCCGCTAACCAAGCCGACGCGCACCGCTCCGATGGGGCCGTTAAACGGAATGTCAGAAATCGTCAGTGCGGCCGAGGCACCATTAATGCCAGCCACGTCGGGATCATTCTCCGTGTCCGCCGAGAGCACAAACGCAATCACTTGCGTCTCGCACTTAAATCCATCGGGAAACAGCGGCCGGATCGGCCGGTCGATCTGGCGGCTGGTTAAAATCTCGCGCTCGCTGGGACGCCCTTCGCGCTTGATAAACCCCCCAGGAATCCGTCCCCCCGCGTACGTGTATTCGCGGTAGTCGACGGTTAGGGGGAAGAAATCTATGCCTTCGCGGGGGTCCGGATTGGACACGGCGGTGGCCAGGACTACGCTTTCTCCGATGCGCACCACGACTGAGCCGTGGGCCTGTTTGGCTAACTTGCCTGTTTCAAATGCGAGGCTTTTACCGCCGGTAAGTTGAACCGATACGTCATGCTTCATGTTTTTATTTTCCTTCTGGGCAGGAGGGCACGCCGGTGCCGGTCTGGGAGGTTGCACAATGCAGAATCGAAGATCAGGCGCCAGTCGTGACTTGGGAAATTACCTTGGAGACGCACCTTCTCCGCTTTTCTCATTCGACCGCTGCGGTCCTCGGATTATCGAAGGACGGCAGAACAATTCCGTTGGCATTCGGCAAAAAATTGTGGACGTTCGATACCACGAAGTTCCAGCAACGGGTCCGCCCGCAATTACTTGCGGAGACCGAGTTTCTGGACCACAGTCTTATAGCGATCGGAATTGTAGGTTTTGAGATAGTCGAGCAAGCGACGCCGCTTACTGACCAGCATGAGAAGACCGCGGCGCGAACCGTGGTCCTTCTGGTGCATCTTGAAGTGTTCCGTCAATGAACCAATGCGTTCGCTCAACAGAGCGATCTGAACTTCCGGGCTACCGGTATCGGTAGCATGGGTGCCGTACTGGTCGATGAGGGTTTTCTTTTGCTCTCTGGCTAGCACTAACCTGGTGCACTCCTGTCTAATTTTTCAATTGTTTTGTAACGTTTATGAGGTTAACACGTTGGTGGAGGAGTGTAAAGGCAAAGCCGGTTCACCACGGAGACACAGAGGCACAGAGGTCGGCGTTTTGCCATCTATTTTCCGGTGAGTCTTTGCTTCGCCAATTCCGCATCGAACTCTTGTTCCTTTTCAGCGACGTACTTCTTATATCCGCTGGGATCGACGAACGGGTTTGCGCCTCCGTCTTTCAGGCGCGCATATTTTTCCTCCAGTCCGAAGTAGGCGCCGTGGGCTCCGAGGAAAATATCGCATGGCAATGATTTCAAAACCGCCCACATGCGCACGTAGTCGTCGGCGATCTGCGGATAATTCTGGTTGTTAACGAGCTTGTATCCAGGGTTGACATTGGGACTGCCAACGATCACCGCGTTGTAGGTTTTACCGCCCTCGGTCACCTGCATCCTCCACGTGGTGCAACCTTTCGTGTGCCCCGGAGTAAGGTGCGCAACCAGCACCGTTCCCCCGAGCCTCACTTCTTCTCCATCGTGCAACACGCGATCGACTTTGGTTGGCCGATAAAGAAACTCAGGCCGGTCGCCATATTGAAAATCGAGCTTGCCCCCGGATTCGACCACCGGCACATCGGCATCCATCACCATGTACTTGGCCCCGGTCATCTCCTTGATCTTCGCGCTGCCCGCGTCGTGATCAAAATGCGCGTGACTGATCAGCAGAATCTTGGTGTCCGTGAACTTGAAGCCCAGTTTCTCGATACTCGCCTCAAGCATCGGTACATTGGCTTCCAAATCGCTGTTGATCAGGATGTTTCCCTGCGGCGTCGTGACCAAATAGCTTGCCAGCCCCTTGCTGCCTACGTAGTACAGGTTGCCCGCGATGCGAAACGGCGGAAACGGTTCGGTCCAGTCGGGATCGGCTTGGGCAAACGCGCCAGCGACTCCGGCCAGCAAGACGATGAATACGCAGGAAACGATCTGAATGATTTTCCGCACCGGCCGAGTATATAAGGCAAATCACTGCCAGTTCATCGCTTCGGATTACAGTTTTGGTTCGCGAGGAAAGTTCTTTGATCGAGCCGAAAACCGGGTGTCGTCTCGCGCTTTTCGAGACCTGGGGGAGCACGCCGTCTTTACTTGCCGGGCTTGGCGATAATTTGCAGCTTCTCCAACTCGTTTACAACCAGCTCAACTACTGCGCTGATGACTTTGTGCGCGGAACTGGGGTCAAAGCTGTCGCTGGTTCCGGTCCAGATGAGTATGCTGCCCGTCGGGGTGACGGCGTAGACGTTGCTCTCAACCTGCACCGTCCTTTCCACCACCAAATAATCGGGTGAGTAGACGACTGGATACACCGCCTCGTAGTAACCGTAAAAGTCGGTGTAGTAGGGGAGAAGATAGGGTTCGCCGGGCACGTCCCTGACTCTGGTCTTCTCTTTGATCAAGCGGCACACCACGACGGCATCGATGTTGTAGGCCGCGATCTGCTCCTTGAGATAGACCATGTTGATCGGGCCCGCGGTGGGCCGCAGCAGGATGTCAGTTCCGGCGATCGTGGTGATTCCGGGCCGAGCCATTTTATTGGCGAGCGCAACTTCGAAGTCCGCACGGCGCTCGAGATTGTTGCTCATGCCGAGGGCGAGGATGGTTTTGAGGGGCCGAGGGGAATAGGTTGGATTCTTCCAGCTTTCCTTGAGCCTGATCGAGGAGTGTCCGGTTGCCGCGTTGAGCAGCAGGGCTGCAATGAGGAGTATCTGTTTCAAGCTAATCCTCCGATGTCGGTCTGGCGACGCGTAAGCTCAATGAGTGTACAACGGAAAGCGCCCCACTCAAGCCAGAGTACGGCTTGAATGGGCCACCCGCCTTGTCAAAACTCAGAAGGCGATGCAGCCAGGACCAAAGGCTGAATTGGAGTTTTCCTTTGCTCCTTACCCTCTTGAGCCTATTGATAAACCTCTTGCTGCTCCAATAAAGGAGGTCACACTGCAGCTATCCTCAGATGGCAGTGTTCACGTCGAATTCAATATATTGAACTTCACTTCTGTAGATGCAATTCAAGTCGACATCACCGTTCAAATTTGTGATCAGTGCAAGTTCTCAAAGGAACCTGCCGGTCTTACGAAACTACCTGGTCAAATGGAAGTACAGCGGTATCTTTCTCTACCTGATCTTCATGCCTTGGAAGCCTACAAAACGATCAGCCTCGATGTTATCCCATCAGCGGTGCAGCAATTCCCTGTAGGCTTTGGTTATCGGTGTCAGACATGTGTTCTCCACAAGGGTATGATTACGGGCATGATTCACATCGCAGGTCGTTAGATTTCTCAACATTTCTCACTGATGGACTTCACCAGCTTGAGACTCTTTGAAGAAGTAAGGATCAATCTCTTTCTCTTCCAAGACGGTGCTCTGTGGCCACATGCCAACCTTGCTCATTCCTCGGATCATGACTGTCAAAGTATTTTCCTGCCGCTTGCAATGCACCTTCCTGATTGAGGAAATCGAACCCTGAGGTCTTGACTTCCACGAAATCTTTCAAGATCAAATATCGCCACATGCAGTGCCTCGCTTTCTTGATTCTACTTCCCTCGCAGGTTGAGAGACCTTCTGAAATCCTGGTACTCGTGAATCACTTTGGTCAGGCATCGAAAGAAGGATCTTGCGAATTGCGGAGCCTTGCGGATGAAAATCTTAAGCATGGACCAGATGAAATAAACCCAAGGCAGGAACTGTACTTTGTAGGCCGCAAGATCGAGGATGATTTTTGACGACACGGCAATATTAATATTCAGGGTCAAGTCCGTCAAGCCCAATTACACTCAGAAAGACCTGTGGATGTGAAGAATATTCTTCGGATTTCGCAGGACATTTTCAGTGCCCACCTATTTCAATTAAAGCACCTACTAACTGAATCAGGAGCAGCTGTTGACAAATTTTTTATCGAACTTTTTTGGGTTACGACGGTCACTTGGCGGATCTTGGGACCTGCGGCGATGATGGTCGAATGGACAAAGATGGATTCAAGGCTTTGGCTGAAGACTACGCATCTCGCCGAAAGCACGCAAGCTAGCGTTCTTTCTGAGTGCCGACGGTTGAGAAGCTGCTTGGGGGCTGGCCCACTTTACGTTCTTTGTAAAGGTGGGGACTCATGCTGCCGACGCCAGGGCTTTTATCTTTATCTCGCCCCACTGATTGATTCGCACCATGCCCGCCTCTCCCAAAGCATAGCTCCGATAGCTGCTCCACGGCCACTGCTCCGGCTCTAGCACCAAGCCCCGCGCTACGGGATTGCGGCGGCTGGCACTTTGCGGTTTTTGGCAAAGGTGGGGACTCATGCCGCTGGCGTCCGGGAGCTTTAGCCTCGCTGCTTGTTGATTCGCGCTGCGCCCTCTTCAAGGAAAAGCTGTCAGGGCCGACCTCGCCGTCCCCACCTTTACAAAGAACGTAAAGGTGGGCCAGCCCCCTGTGAGTCCCTGTGCCAGTGCGTCAGGAAAGTCTTCGCTTCAACATCTTCAGCGATTTCCCCAACTTGAGCTTGAACTTTCGCAACTTGATCGATCTTCGCCGGGTGGATGCGCGTTTAACCTGAAATCCAAGGCGTTTCTTGCTCTTAGCCGCGCATTTGATTTTACGGGCCCTGGATCTCATTCTGATAAGCAATGCCGACCTGCGGCGCACCTGAATGTTTACCTTACCGGATACTTCGTGCACAGAGGGTCACTTCATGATCTCGAAAGCTGTTCCACCGCCATCGGTATTGTAGGGCGTAACCGTGCCGTACAAATCGCCTACCGCGTCCACGATTAATCCGGAACTGGAATACCAATTCCCCACTGACGTTGTCGTAAATCGGTGTAGCACCGATTCCTTCCAGGGCCCGCCTGCCTGGGGCGTCAACTGATAAACTAGGCTGCATCCGATTTGACCATTACTACAGCCGCCAGTGTGGGTTTGACCATATAGGTTGCCTTCACCGTCGAATACCAGTCCTGAATCGGGGTTTCCGCCGTCCTTACCGGAGAAGATATGGAGCAATTTCTCCGTCCAAGACCCTCCGGTGCCTGAGGTCAACTCAAAAACGACCCCCGAATGGCCACCATCTCGCGTTGTGCCGTACAGGTTACCCGTTTCGTCGAAAATCAACCTAGTCATCGGCTGGCACCCGTCCCCGGTGGCGTTGAAATTGTGGATTACGAGTTCAGTCCATCCGCTTTCCGAAGGCTGAAGCTCAAAGACAACACCGCATTCGCTCGTCTGTCCGCCAAGACGCGTCGTACCAAACAGATCACCCGTCGAGTCTGGGACCAGGCCACCGTAAGGATTTTCCCCGCCGGGATATCTCCCATCGCCAGAGAAAGGAAATGCATAAATGATTGTCTCGGTCCAACCACCGCCAGCTGTTGGTGAGAGCCCGAAGACTGTTCCTGCTTGGCCTGAGCCCCCATTGACAGTGGTGCCGTAAAGATTTCCGGCAGAATCGAGAATAACGCCAGCCCAAGGATAGGCACCATCAGAACCGCCCATAAAGCGATAGAGTACAAGATGCTCCCACCCGCCACCAGCCTTCGGAACCAATTCGAAGACCGTACCACAATCGCAAGGCCCGTGTCCTCCAGTCTTGGTCGTACCGTATAGATTACCTGTAGCGTCAAAAATCAAATTCCCGTAGGGAGTTGCCCCGTCCTTGCGGCCCTTGAAGTCGTACAACACCGTACGTTTCCATCCTCCTGACACAGGTGACAGCTCAAAGACAGTACCGCTGTGGTTGCTGCCACCGTTAAAAGTGGTCCCGTACAAATTGCCTAAGCCGTCGGCAACCAGGCCGGTCAGTGGAGCGCCTTCAGACTCCGGGAAATTATGGAGCACTTTGTAGCGGGTTTCCGCTGAGGCAACGACTACAACTATGAGGGCAAACGCGCCTATCAGTGCCCCACGACCTGCTAAAGTTAGAGATCTTTTGGGGGCTGGCCCACCTTTACGTTTTTTGTAAAGGTGGGGACTCATGCTGCCGACGCCGGGGTTTTCATCTTGATCTCGCTCCACTGATTGATTCGCACCGCGCCCTCTTCCCCGAAAGCATAACTCCGATAGCTGCTCCACGGCCACTGCTCCGGCTCCTGCACCAACCCTCGCACTACCGGATTCCGGTGCATGTAGCGCAACTTCTCGATCCGCTTTCGTGCCGTCCACACGTTGAAATCGTAGAAGCGTCGCTGCCACACGTGCTCCGCCCCAAGCGCAAATAATTCCCGCTGGGCGGCCACTCGGCGCTTGCGCACCGACTTCAACACTCGCCGCGAAAAGCCTTGCTTAATCGCCTGCATCACCCGCGACGGATCGCCTTTCTCCGGCTCACCGATCAGCAGATGAATGTGCTCGGGCATGACCACGTAGCCTACAACCACGAAACCATAACGCTGGCGGACTTCTTCAAACACGGCCAGAAACAGATCCCGCCGCTGCGGGCTCGCCAGCCAACATTGCCGATGATAACAACTGCAGGTGATGAAATGCAGGTCATTGCTGCCGTAGTACCGCTGGGGATGGTTGGACACCAAGCCAGCTTACTCGTACCGACAAAGAAACGTTGTGACGCCCGACCTTGCCGTTCCCACCTTTACAAAAAACGTAAAGGTGGGCCAGCCCCGAGTAGGCCGGAATCATCTGCACTCCCAACTCGTGCAACGCCCGTCCCACCTGCGTGCGGCGATGATAGTCCACCTTGCCGCCCACCTTCGGCGTCAACCAGAAATGGCTCCCCCGATCGCTGTACAGCGCGCAGAACACGCCTTTGCGCTCGATCACCTCTTTCAATCCCGCCATCACCGTCGCCGTCGATTCCTCCTCCACCAGTTGGGCGTAGTAAATCTCGCTGGTGGCATCGTCCAGAATTACGATCAGGTCGTACCAGCGTTCATCCTGAAACCACTGGTGGCGGCTGCCGTCGATATGCAACAGCATTCCCGGCAAGGGCCGCCGCTCGCGGCGTTTGCGATGCGCCCCGCGCTTGCGTCCGCGCGCCACCAGGCCCGCTCCCTGCAGCGCCTGCTTCACCCAGGTGTAACTCAGTTCGATCCCGTGCTCCGCCTGCAACTTCTCGTGGAAGTGCTGCACATTCAGATCGAAATACTTTTCCCGGTACAGCGCGAACACCTTTTCCACCGTGGCTAGCGGAACCCGGCGGCGCGACGGCTTGCCCCGCCGCCGGTCCAGCAACCCGTTGTAGCCCTCTTCGACGTAGCGTTCCCGCCACCGCCGCATGTGCCGGTCGCTGATGCCCAGAATCTCCGCCGCCTGCCACCACGTGATCTTCTTCGCCATCGCCTGCAACATCACGTCCTGTACTTTCATCGCCCGCTCCATCGCGGCCCTCGGATAAGTTTCCATGCTCCGCATGGTCTCCCATCCTCACCGCCCGCAAAGCGGACATCTCATGTGCTATCTCAACCGGACATATCATGTGCTACTGACAGATTGGTCCGACGGCCTTGCGTCGATTCCCTTCCGGTCGTAACATGACGCCGTCTCAATGTCAGGAGGTTTTCTTGCTGGATCGCCGAAGCTTCCTCAGTGGTACTTCGGGGCTTGCTGCCGCCCTCGCTCTGCCTGGCCGCCTGTTCGCCCAGTTGCAATCCGCGCCTGCCGCTCTTCCGGATTCGGCTCTTTACAGCCGCGATCAGGATGCCTACTGGGCCGAGCTTCGCAAGCAGTTTCTGATTCCGTCGGATGAGATTTATTTGAATAACGGCACCGTGGGATCGAGTCCCGCGCCGGTTCTGAGGGCCATTTTCGACGGCTACACCCAGACCGAAAAGATGGATCAGGCGGATCCAGAGGATTATCCGATTTGGGGTTATGCCGCTTGGAACCAGTTTCGCGATCCGCTGGCAGCATTTGTCGGATGCAAGCGCGACGAGCTTGCGCTGGTGCGCAATGCCACCGAGGCCAACAGCTACATCGCGAATGGGATCGAAATGAACGCCGGTGACGAAGTGCTGATGACTGACCAGGAACATCCCGGCGGCTTGCAGCCCTGGCGGCTGCGAGCGAAGCGTTATGGCGTCGTGATCAAGACCGTGACTCTGCCCAAGCCGGTCAAAGATGCCAGCCAGGTTTTGAACCTGTTCAACGATGCCATCACGCCGCGTACCCGCGTGATCTTTTTCAGCCATATCACGACGGTGACTGGAGTCGTTCTTCCCGCGAAAGAAATCTGCGCGCTGGCGCGGTCGAAGAATATCTTGTCGGCGGTCGACGGGGCGCACGTGACCGGCATGATGCGTCTTAACTTGCATGACCTTGGGTGCGATATGTATTCATCCAGCCCGCACAAATGGCTGCAGGCGACGAAAGGTTCGGGCTTCCTGTATGTGCGCGACGAAGTCATCGACGGCATGTGGAACACCATCGCCACCGAAGGCTGGGATGAGCCGGAGCTGCGAGCCGAACGATTTCAGCGCATTGGCTCGTCGAACGTCCCGGCGCTGTGGGGCCTGCTGGCGGCGATTAATCTAGCCAACGATATTGGTATGGAGCGGATCGAGCGCCGGCATCGCGAACTCTGCGACTACATTCTTGCCCAGATGATCAAACGCGGGGCGGAGTCGTGGACATCGCCCGATCCGGCGTTGCGTTGCGCCATTGCGACGGTGAACGTTCCCCCACTCCCTCGCATGGAGATGGAGAACTGGATGTGGAACACTCACAGGATTCGCATCCGTGGCGGCGAACCGTCGAAGCTGCGGCTGTCCACGCCTTATTATTTACAGAAAAAAGATATCGACCGTTTTCTTGAAACCTTCGACGAGTTCAAGAAGAAGAAAAGCGTGGCGTGAGCCCTGCCGAACGAGTTCAGTCGTAATATTCCAGCCCTAAGTGCGTGATCAGTTCTTCGCCACGTAGGTGCCGCAGCGTGTTCTTCAACTTCATCAACTGAATAAACAGATCATGTTCAGGATAAAGTCCCGGCGCTGTCATCGGAGACTTGAAATAAAAACTCAACCACTCCTGAATGCCAAGCCCGCGGAGCTCCGCGCTGCGCTGCGCCAGATCCATGAACAGAACTAAATCGAGCACAATAGGCGCAGCCAAAATAGAATCCCGGCAAAGAAAGTCGACCTTAATCTGCATAGGATACCCAAGCCACCCAAAGATATCGATGTTGTCCCAGCCCTCTTTGTTGTCGCCTCTGGGTGGGTAATAGTTTATGCGGACCTTGTGGGTGAAATTGCCGTAGAGTTCGGGATAAAGTTCGGGTTGGAGAATGTGTTCGAGGACGGAGAGTTTCGATTCTTCTTTGGTTTTGAACGAACCGGGATCTTCTAGGACTTCGCCGTCGCGGTTACCCAGAATGTTCATGGAGAACCATCCGTTGAGGCCGATCATGCGGGCTTTGAAGCCGGGGGCGAGGATGGTCTTGATCAGGGTCTGTCCGGTTTTGAAATCTTTGCCGCAGATCGGAGCTTCGTTTTTTCGCGACAGCTCGCGCATTACCGGCAGGTCCACGGTGAGGTTTGGCGCGCCGTTGGCGAAGGGAACACCCTCCATCAACGAGGCGTAGGCGTAGATCATCGAGGGGGCGATGTTTTCGTCGTTCGTGGTCAGCGCTTTCTCGAACGATTTCAGCGATTGATGGGCCGCGGTCGGCTCGATGTAACTTTCCGTCGAACCGCACCAGATCGTGATCAGGCGCGAGGCTCCGGAAGTCTTTTTGAAATCGCGAATGTCGGCTCGCACCTGCTCGGCAAGATCCATCTTGTTCTTGCCCTTCTTGACGTTGGGCCCGTCGATCTTCTTGACGTAGTTGTGATCAAAAACTGCTTTGCGCGGCTTGATCGAGCTCAAGAACGGCTTGATTTGATCGAGCAAGTCGCGATCGAGAACGCCGGCCTTGGTCGCCGCGGTGTGCATGTCGTCCTCAAAAATATCCCAGCCGGTGAAGACGAGATCATCGAGCCCGGCTAGGGGAACGAACTCCTTGATCTTGGGCGAGCGCGCATCGGTGCGCTTGCCCAGACGAATGGTTGCCATCTGGGTGACCGAGCCGATGGGCTTGGCGATTCCCTTGCGTATAGCTTCGATGCCGGCGACAAATGTGGTCGCGACCGCGCCCATGCCGGGAATCATTACGCCAAGTTTGCCTTTGGGGGATTGAATCTCGCTGCCGTGGTGTTTCTTGCTTTCAGTTCTTGCGGACTTCTGCCGAATCGCCATCGTGTCGAGGCTTCCTTATGAGAGCTCTTGCTAGTCAGAGCTTGGGATGTAAGGCGAACAGGTATGTTCTCGTACCGAAGAAGGATTTGCAACCAACGTAGGCTGAATGGAAGGATATCGGGCTTTGGCGGCGAGAGTGGCGCGTTGAGCGTGTCGTATGGCGCGGGATTTCCGCGTCTACTTCAGCGCTTTTTCGAGGAGTGCGGCAGTGGTGGCATCTCGATTCAGCCATGCTCGATGCCGAATTCGGCATGGACGGGAATGGTTATAAGACAGCGGCTAAAGCCGGTCTCTTTTTTCGCCTTAATTCGGCACGCCTGAAGGCGTGCCCCGATACGAGTCTCGGCGTTCGCGGCTAGTTTGTCTGTGATCGTTGTCACGGTAGACGGAATAAAAGGTCGAATTGGGATGCTACGTTTGGTCGCGAGTTCGAATGGCTATAAGACGGCGGCTAAAGCCGGTTTTTTTTCGCGTTTATTCGGCATGCCTGAAGGAATGCCCTGATACGAATCTCGGCGTTCGCGGCTCAGGTTGTCTGTGATCGTTGTCACGGTAGACAGAATAAAAAGGTCGAATTGGGATGCTACGTTTGGTCGTGGCTCGAATGGCTGTAAGACAGCGGCTAAAGCCGGTCTCTTTTTTCACGTTTGTTCGGCACGCCTAAAGGCGTGCCCTGATACGAGTCTCTGTGTTTCTGGCTTAGTTTGTAGGTGATCGTTGTCACGGTAGACAGAGTAAAAAGGTCGAATTGGGATGGTAGGTTTGGTCGTGGGCTCGAATGGCAATAAGACAGCGGCTAAAGCCGGTCTCTTGTTTCGCGTTTGTTCGGCACGCCTGAAGGCGTGCCCTGATACGAATCTCTGTGTTTCTGGCTTAGTTTGTAGGTGATCGTTGTCACGGTAGACAGAATAAAAAGGTCGAATTGGGATGGTAGGTTTGGTCGCGGGTTCGCATGGCTATAAGACAGCGGCTAAAGCCGGTCTTTTTTTTGCGTTTATTCGGCATGCCTGAAGGCATGCCCTGATACGAATCTCGCTGTTTCTGGCTTAGTTTGCCCGGATACGAACCGCTAGTCTCTCAGCGCTCGGTACATGGGCCCTTCATCCGTTTGGCTTTTAGGCGCTGGCGTCCAATCTTTGCGCGCTTAGGGCCGAAGGAATCGGGTCGAGGTCGAAGCCCGGGTGCGCTGAAGAGTATAGATAGTGCTCTGCATTCGCGACCAGGCGACGAGTCACCGGGTTGTTTCGGATGTAGTTTTTAACCCGGTGAAATCCCTCGTGATCTGCAATTCGAACCTCGGAAAATCCTTTCTGCCAGATTGGCGACCTCAACTCTAATTCTTTCCCGGCCTGAAATGAGAATCCTCCTTTGATGAACTGAACGGCACGCTCTATGGTCATTTCGCTTTCGACCGTGAGCAAAAGATGAAAGTGGTCCGGCATGACTACAAAATCATGCAGCCGAAATTTATTTTGCGCGCGATAGTCGTAGAGGATGCGCAGGAACAATTGAGCGGCCCGATCGGATTGCAGAAGGTTCTGCTTGCGCCATGCCGAGGATGTAACGAAAAATGTGCGCGCTCCCGCTTTTATGTTGGCTGGGTTGGCGCGTCGGGCGGGGATGGCCATAGGCAGCGGCTGAAGCCGGTCTTCTCGTTTGTTCGGCATGCCTGAAGGCATGTCCTGATGCGAGTCTCGGCGTTCGCGGCTAGTTTGTCTGTGATCGTTGTCACGGTAGACAGAATAAAAGGTTAAATTGGGACGCTAGGTCTGGTCGTGGCTCGAATGGCTGTAAGACAGCGGCTAAAGCCGGTTTTTTTTCGCGTTTATTCGGCACGCCTGAAGGCGTGCCCTGATACGAATCTCGCCCCCGTTTGTTCGGCATGCCTGAAGGCGTGCCCTGATACGAGTCTCGGCGTTCGCGGCTCAGTTTGTCTGTGATCGTTGTCACGGTAGACAGAATAAAAGGTTAAATTGGGACGCTAGGTCTGGTCGTGGCTCGAATGGCTGTAAGACAGCGGCTAAAGCCGGTTTTTTTTCGCGTTTATTCGGCACGCCTGAAGGCGTGCCCTGATACGAATCTCGCTCCCGTTTGTTCGGCATGCCTGAAGGCGTGCCCTGATACGAGTCTCGGCGTTCGCGGCTCAGTTTGTCTGTGATCGTTGTCACGGTAGACAGAATAAAAGGTTAAATTGGGACGCTAGGTCTGGTCGTGGCTCGAATGGCTGTAAGACAGCGGCTAAAGCCGGTTTTTTTTCGCGTTTATTCGGCACGCCTGAAGGCGTGCCCTGATACGAATCTCGCTCCCGTTTATTCGGCATGCCTGAAGGCATGCCCTGACACGAATCTCGGCGTTCTCGGCCTAGTTTGTCTGTGATCGTTGTCACGGTAGACGGAATAAAAGGTCGAATTGGGATGCTACGTTTGGTCGTGGCTCGAATGGCTGTAAGACAGCGGCTAAAGCCGGTTTTTTTCGCGTTTATTCGGCCCGCCTGAAGGCGTGCCCTGATACGAATCTCGCTCGCGTTTGTTCGGCATGCCTGAAGGCGTGCCCTGATACGAAACGTGCTCGCGTTTATTCGGCACGCCTGAAGGCGTGCCCTGATACGAATTCGTGCTTGCGTTTGTTCGGCATGCCTGAAGGCGTGCCCTGATACGAATCGCGCTTGCGTTTGTTTGGCACGCCTGAAGGCGTGCCCTGATACGAAACGTGATCGCGTTTACCAGAAAAGGAAAAAAATCAGTTCTCGGTTCTTAGTTCTCGGTTCTCAGATATTAGTTGGCTGGGCGCATTCGGTTCTGCCAGTGTGTCCACACAAACCAGATTATTCCTGCGGCCAGGGCGACGCCGATGATGGCGTCGAACTGGTGAAAATATTTTCCCAACTCGCGCCAGTTTTCGCCGAGCTTCATGCCGAACCAGGCTAGCGCAAAGCACCACGGCCAGGAACCGAGAAAAGTATAAAGATGAAATCGTCCGCGCGGCATGCGGGCAATTCCCGCTGGCAGCGCGATGAAGGTGCGAACGACGGGAAGCAATCTCCCGATCAGAACCGCGAGATATCCCCAGTGCGCGAAGAAGCGATCGGCCCAATCCAATTCTCGCCGGCCCATCAGTATCCAGCAGCCGTATTTTTCTACCAGAGGGCGGCCGCCGTAGCATCCGATTTCGTAGGCCACTAACGAGCCAAGGTTGCAGCCGATGGCTCCGGCGGTCGCGACCCAGAACAACTTCATCGTGCCTTGAAAAACCAGGTATCCGGCGAAGGGCATGATCAATTCCGAAGGCAGGGGAATGCAGGCGGACTCAATCGCCATCAGGAGGGTCAGGCCGGCGTAGCCCGTCATCGCGATGACGGAATGGATGAAGACAAAAAGAATGCCGAGGATCTTTTCAGTCATGGGAGAAGCGCAGGTGAAATTTTGTTAGAGACGCAGCTCGCTACGTCGCCGGCCGACACTGAGACGTTGCCAAGCAACGTCTGTACAGAAACTTCAGAATGAACCTTCCTGAGTAAAGGTGAATCCGGGCAGGGACGCGCCCTGCGCGCCTTTTGCCACTTTCACCCGCACGGTGGGGGCATCGGGAGCGGTTACCTCGGCCGGACGCAGCACGGCGTACTGCGAGAACACTTCGCTGTAAACTTTGGTGACAAGGTAGTCGCGCCCGTCGTCATCCTTGCGCCAGACCTGCCCGAGTTGGACGGACTTCACTGCCACTCTTAGTCAGCCTTTCTGGGATCACTTCCAGACTACCTAGAGGGTTGGTCCTCGTCAATCGGGGGGCTGTTGTTACGGATTACGAAAGGAGCGGGTTGACTCAGTGCTGCGTGGACGGGGACGCCCGTCGCTCGGTTCTGCTAACATTCTGATTCGATTTCAGGCGGATGAAGGTGAGCTTATGGTACGGGGCTTAGTTGCTCGGCAACCTGCAAAAACGGGGCGTCACGAAGGCGCTCGGATCTCGCGCTCGTCGAAGAAAACTGGCGCCGCCGGGCCGGGTCAAAAAACTGGCGCCGCGCGGGCTAAGGGAAAAGCGCCGCGAGACCGAAGCCTGAAGGGTTACGATCCGCTGGCGCCGGAGCGTGTTTCGGAGATCCTCAAGCGGCTGGACCAGCTTTATCCGGACGTTACTTGTGCTCTGACTCACAAGAGCGGGTGGGAGTTGCTGGTGGCGACGATTCTTTCGGCGCAGTCGACGGATGTGAATGTCAATCGGGTCACGCCGGAATTGTTTCGCAAATATCCGACGGTCGAGGATTTCGCGGCGCTTACTGCGGAACAACTTGAACCGGACGTGCGTTCGACTGGATTCTTTCGGAATAAGTCCAAGTCGGTGGTGGGCGCGGCAAAGAAGATCGTCAGCGAGTTTGGCGGGCGCGTTCCTGACGACATGGAAAAACTGCTTACTCTGCCGGGAGTGGCGCGCAAGACGGCGAATGTCGTGCTGGGAAGTTGGTTTCACAAGGCTAATGGCGTCGTCGTGGACACGCATGTGACTCGGATTTCGCGCCGTCTCGAACTTACCAAGAATTCGGATGCGTCGAAGATCGAGCAGGACTTGATGAAGGTGATTCCGCGTGAGAAGTGGATCCTGTTCGCTCATCAACTCATCTGGCACGGACGCAAGTTGTGCATTGCACGTCGTCCGAAATGCGTGGACTGTGCGCTGGAGAACATTTGTCACGCGGGGGATAAGACATGGACGACGGTCGAGGTGCATAAGAACGCGAAGCTGTAACCTGTCACGTGTGATTCTGAGCGGCGTCTAATGCTTGGCGCTCCCAACGCGGTTTCAAGGCATTCTTGAACGAGCTTAGCCGGAATTCCCTGCCGCGGGATTTACTACGCCGGCACGTGGGATCTTTCGACTCCGCAGCTTCTTCGCTTTGCGAAGCAGCTGCTGCGCTCAAGATGACAGAGGCGCTTCTGCTAGACTTTTTATTCTGACCTTCGTCTAACGACTCTTCAGGACCCGAATGCGCACTTTGATCTGGTTTGCTATCGTCATATTCATGAGCGCCATTGTTTCGCAGGTCAGCACCGTGGCCCAGACTTTGCCCGTGCCGCAAGCAATTACCGATCCTAAGCAAATTACGAGCAAGCCCAACGCGAATGTAGAGCAGAATCAGCAGAGTCTTTCCATCGAGAAGCTCTATATGACGCGCCAGATCGGGCGGTCGTCGTGGTCTCCCGACGGCAAGACGATTGTGTTCGTTAGCAACATTAGCGGACGCAATAATCTCTGGCTAGTGCCGTCGGAAGGCGGCTGGCCGACGCAACTGACGGTGAGCGATCAGCGGCAGGCTGCGCCGGCGTGGTCGCCGGATGGCAAATGGATCGCATACATGTCCGACTACGATGGCGATGAGCAGTGGGACATTTTTATTGTGTCTCCGAAGACTGGGCAGGTGGTGAACCTGACTCACACGCGGGAGATTTCGGAGGAGTATCCGCGATGGTCTTCCGACAGCCGTTATCTGGCTTACACGGTGAAGCCGAAAACGTCATCGGTGTATGAGATCGACGTTTACGACATGATCATGCGGGATGTGAAGCACATCACGACCGGGACACCGGCCGACAAATTGAATGACAATCCGATCTGGTCGAAGGATGGCAAGTGGATCGCTTATACCCAGGAGCAAGCCAAGGGAACGGATTCGAATATCTTTGTCGCTGAAGTTGCCACGGGTCAGAGTTCCCTGCTTACGCCGCACGAGGGCGAACAGATTTACCGCGCCAATGATTTTTCTCCCAGTGGCAAGGAGTTGCTGATTACGTCGAACGCGGCTAACGGCTACGACAATGTTGGGTTGCTGGATATTGCGACCAGGAAGATCTCGTGGCTTACCAAGGATAAGTGGGAGATCGCGGGCGGAAGTTTTTCGCCCGATGGCAAGCTCGTTGCCTGGACTGCGAACGTCGAAGGCGACACTGACATCTATTTGCGTGACCTCGTGAGCAGCACAACTACAGCGCTGCCTCTGCCGAAAGGTGTGAACGATCTTGCGGGAGATCATTCCGCGTTCAGTAAGGATGGGGCACGCTTGCTCTACAACCACAACGGAGCAACCGCTCCGGGAGATCTCTGGGTGCATCAACTGGCGACGGGCAAGAATCGTGAGCTGACGCAATCTCTGATCGCGGGAGTGCGCTCCGAAGATATGGTCGAGCCGTTCCTGGTCCACTACCCCAGCCGCGATGGCAAGTGGACCATTTCTGCTTTTGTCTATGTGCCTTACAACATGGTGCGCAATGGGCAGAACGCGGCGATTGTCTATGTACACGGTGGACCCGCAGCGCAGTCGGTGAACTCGTTCAACCGTTTTATCCAACACATGGTCAACCAGGGATATATGGTGATTGCGCCGAACTATCGCGGCTCGACTGGATATGGGAAGGAATTTCAGCAGGCGAATCTGTTTGACATGGGCGGCGGCGATTTGCAGGATGTTTTGGCGGCGGCGGATTTCATCAAGCAGACTGGTTATCTCGATCCCAAGAAGATCGTTCTGATGGGCGGCAGTTATGGCGGCTATCTGACCATGATGGGCGTGACCAAAGCGCCGGAGGTTTGGGCTGCGGGCGTTCCGATTGTGCCTTTTGTTAACTGGTTTACGGAAATTCAGAACGAAGATCCGGTGCTGCAACAGTCGGACCTGGCGACCATGGGCGATCCGGCGAAGAACAAGGCACTGTTTCAGGATCGTTCTCCGATCTTCTTCGTGGATCAGATCAAGGCGCCACTGTTTTTATTGGCAGGCGGAAATGATCCTCGTTGCCCTGAGGAAGAATCACAGCAGGTGATCGACGCGATCAAAAAGCGCGGCGGCGTGGTCGAGTTCAAAGTGTATGCGAACGAAGGTCATGGGTTCTCTCGGGTGGAGAATCAGATCGACGCTTATCAGCGCGTGTCGGGATTCTTAAAGGCGCACGTGCCTCCGGCGGATTGCAGTTGCTCGCTGAGCGAGTAGATTGCTCGTTTCTTGACGTCATCCTGAGCGGCCGTCAGGCCACGAAGGATCTGGCGCGGATTGGGCGGAATCCGGTTTGGTTGTCCGCGACAGTTGTGGCACTCCGCGCGAGATCCTTCACCCGGCTGAAGCCGGGTTCAGGATGACGTCATTCCTGGTTATATTTCTGCAGTCGGGTCAGATCGAGGGTTTCACGGCGGCATCCGAAATTGCCTTGATCAGGCCGGGAATCGTGTATTCCCTGGCTTCGATGTCGACTGGGAGGCCGAGTTCGCGAAGGGTTGATGACGTGACCGGGCCGATCGAGGCGAATCGTACATCGTCAAATGCACTGGATTTTCGCCGGCGAGGGCGCCCGCGCGACATGTCTCTACCCATCAGGGCCACGAAGTTTCTTACCGTTGACGAGCTGGTGAAAGTGATCACATGGGGCCTGCTTTTCGCATCTTTCAGGATAACGTGTAACCTTGCGCGCGAGGACTGTGGGATCACGGTTTCGTAGGCTTCGACAACGTCTACCGTGGCGCCGAGTTTGCGCAATTCGCGAGGGATCACGTCGCGGGCGACCTTAGCACGCGCTAACAGCACGCGCTTTCCTGCCACTTGATCGCGCAAGCTCTCTACCACTGACTCAGCTACATACTGTTCAGGGACGACATTCACTTTGACCCCACGTTTCTCGATTGCCTTTTTGGTGGCTGGTCCGATGGCCGCAACTTTCAAGTGCTTCAGTTGCCTCTTGGTTAGGCGGAGCTTATGAAGGCGATCCCACAATGCGTCAACACCGTTCACGCTGGTCAGAATGAGCCATTCGTAGTCTTTAAGGTTCTTAAGGGCTGAATCCAGAGGTTTGTAAGAGCGCGGCTTGCGGATTTCGATAAAGGGAATCTCCGCGACGTCGGCGCCAAGTTTTCGCAGGCCTGACGAGAGCGCGCTGGCCTGATGGCGGGCGCGACCGACAAGGATGCGCAGTCCACCGAGCGGGCGACCTGCTGTCTTTGTCATCGACTTAATGGCCCAGGCCCTCTTGCTGCATGAGTTGCGCAACTCCTTCGATGTTCGAGTCCTGGCTTTGGTTTAGGGACTGAATGACTCGCGCTTGTTCGCCCTTGGTGCGATTTTGGCTGAGCTTGAACTTGCCCTCCAGCTTTTTGACCTTAATGTTAAAACCGACAATGTGCTTCATCATCCGGCTTTGATATTGTTCGCTCAGCTCGGACCATTGCGTCATGTAGGAGGATTCGAAAGTGTCGATCATCCGATGCAGGGTCGCCCTCAAGCTTTCCTCGTCCGTGAACAGTGTGGGCTCGCCGTAAACGTGAACTGCCGCGTAGTTCCAGGTGGGAACGCTCTCTCGGTTCTCATAGAGGCTGGGTGAAATATAGGCGTGAGGTCCGTGAAAAATGATTAATGATTCCTCGCCCTCTTTCATCGACTTCCAATGCACATTCGCCTTCGCCATGTGGCCCTGAACTACGATCTGATCGCCGGCTTCGTCGATGAGAAGCGGGAGGTGAGTGGCGAACGGAATGCCGTCGACGTTTGAAACCAAAATTGCAAATGGGTTGGCTCGCATAAAAGCGAGGATCGTGGCGCGATCTTCCTGGCGGTTAAATTCGGGTATGTACACTCTGGAATCTCCCGGTTGTCAAGATATCGTGCAGCATACGCGAGCGAGGGCGCCCGCGCCACGCATTTAGGGTTGCTGCGGCACGGCAATTCCCTGACCGTAGACTTGTTCGAGGATCGCATCTCCACCGCGCTGGAGCAAGGATTCGCCGACGGATTCTCCCAGCTGAACCGGATCGGTGCCGTCGCGCGATTCGCGCAGAACCTTGGAGCCGTCGGGGTCAGCGACGATTGCTTCGAGATGCAATCGTCCGTTGCGGAGTTCGGCAAAAGCACCGATCGGCACCTGGCACCCGCCACCGAGTTTGTTGAGTAGAGCTCGCTCGCAAGTTGTGGCCGTTCGCGAAGCAGCGTCATCCAGGAACGCGAGATGTTGCCGCGTGACCGAGTCCCCGGCGCGAATCTCAATCCCTAATGCACCTTGGCCAGCGGCTGGGCACATTACTTCCGCCGGGATCACTTGTTTGACGAGCTGTGTCTTGCCCAGCCGGTTCAAACCGGCTGCCGCCAAGATGATTGCATCGTACTCTCCAGCTTCCAGCTTGCGCAGACGAGTGTCCACATTTCCGCGCAGCGGATGAATATCAAGGTCGGGGCGCACGGCTTTCAGTTGCGCTTGACGGCGCAGGCTGCTGGTACCGACCCGCGCTCCTCGTGGCAGCTCTTCAATGCCGTTGTACTTAACCGAGCAAAATACATCGCGCGGATTCTCTCGCGTCGTAATGGCCGCAATCTCGAAGCCTGAGGAGAGCTCGGTGGGAAGATCTTTCAGACTGTGCACAGCGAGATCGATGCGTTCTTCAGCTAGCGCCTCTTCGATTTCTTTTGTGAACATGCCCTTGGTGCCGACTTTTGCAAGGGCAACGTCGGTAATCTTGTCGCCGGTGGTCTTGATGATTTCCAGTTCGACTTCATGTCCCCGTTCACGAAGCAAGGCGCTGATGTGGTGGGCTTGCCAAAGCGCGAGTTGCGAGCCTCGGGAACCAATGCGGAGGCGAGCCATCAGGCGCGTCCTCTGGGGTCGCCGGACTGAGCTGTCTTTTTGTCTTTTTCGTTTTCCTGAAGATTAAACAGGCGGCGAACTATGTCGACGACAGTTGTGGCTTCGGATTCGCGAGCCGCAGTCTTCAAGGTGCTGATGGGGGTGTGCATGATTTTGTTTACGATGCCGTGGGTGAGCGTGTCGATCGCCAACTCCTGCTCCGGCGATAAAGAGCCCAGGCGTCCGCGAACCCGATCGATTTCAGCCTGGCGGATGGTTTCCAAATGGTCTTGCAGAGAAACGATCGTGGGCACAACATCGAGAGTTTGGAGGCGAGCTTGAAAGCGTAGGACTTCGCTCTCGATAATATCGGCGGCGCGTTCGGCCTCTTTTCTGCGGTC
The DNA here is from genome assembly GCA_963722725.1 of uncultured Acidobacteriota bacterium. GTDB lineage: Bacteria > Acidobacteriota > Terriglobia > Terriglobales > Acidobacteriaceae > JABDBE01. The sequence continues at coordinate 1,070,241 of CAVROB010000013.1, read as the reverse complement.
CGCGACGTGCGAGGACACTGCCTGTTGGAGATCGTCAATGTCGTAGACAAAAATTCCGTCCACCTTATTCATCTCCGGGTCGACGTCGCGCGGCACCGCGATATCGATGAAGAACATGGGACGGTTCTTGCGGCGGCTCATAAAAAGCTCGCCGTGTTCGCGTCGGAAGATTGCGTGCGGAGCCCCGGTCGAGGTAATTACAATGTCGCCCTTGTCGCAGGTGTCGTAGAGCCGGCTGAATTCGATAGCCTGGCCGTCGAATGTCTGGGCCAGACGAATGGCCCGGTCGTAGGTGCGGTTGGCAACAAAGATCGACGCCGCGCCGTGAGCAAGCAGATGGCGCGCCGCCAACTCGCTCATCTTCCCCGCTCCAACCAGGTACACGGTCTTGCCATTCAACGATCCGAAAATCTTCTTGGCGAGTTCGACTGCGACCGACGCTACCGACACCGCGGAAGAGCCCACGGCAGTTTCAGTGCGCACCCGTTTAGCAACGGCAAATGCGCGGGTGAGGAGCAAGTCCAATTGCGAATGAATCGCGCCCACGGCTCTCGCCGTGGCGTACGCTTCCTTCACCTGCCCGAGGATTTGCGCTTCGCCTAAGATCATGGAGTCGAGGCTGGACGTGACCCGGAACAAATGTCGGATGGCATCATTTTCGTGGTATTCGTAGAGGTGCGGCGCGAGGTCGGCGTGCTCGATGTGAAAATAATCGCCGAGGAATCCACGCAGATCGGCGCTGCCGTTCTTGGTCTGGGCCAGCAGTTCCACGCGATTGCAGGTGCTCAGGATGAGGCCTTCGTCAACTCCTGGATGTTGTGTGAAACACTTCAGAGCATCAGGCAGCCGCGACTCCGGTATCGCAATGCGTTCACGCACTTCGACCGGCGCACTATTGTGATTCACGCCGATGAGCTGAAAGTTCATGATCGTGCGAACCTGTGAATGGTGCTGAAATAGTTCGCTGCCCAGGCGATGATGGCAAAAACAAATGCCCCGGCGGCGAGATAAGCGGCGCGGCGCCCGCGCCATCCCGCAGTCCAGCGGGTGTAAAGCATGATCAGGTAAACCACCCACATCAAAATCGAAAGCAGAATCTTCGGATCAAAGAAGTCCACGCGTCCATAGGTTGATTGCGCGACGACCGTACCAGCGACCAGCCCCAGGGTCATGAAGGGAAAACCCAGCAGTAACGAACGGAATCCGATTTCGTCGATGACTTCAAGCGCGGGCAGGCGTGAGAGCAATCCGCCTCCCTTTTTCGATTTCAACGAGCGTTCCTGGATGAGATAAAGCAGGCTGGCGCCAAAGCTCAAAACGAGCGCGGCATAACCGGTAAAGATCAGCGCGATGTGAGCGAACAACCAGCCCCGGGCCAACCCTGGCGAGGTAAGTAAAATTGGCTGCTGTCCGGTGGCTGCGACGAAGGTCAGCAGAAAGACCAAAGGAAAAACCACAATGCCCGGAGACGTAGTCTGATACACCAGATATACGATCATGAAAACCACCATGATCAGGAAACCCAACACGGATTCCGCGTTGTGCGCGGAAGTCATAGCGATTTGTCCCGAGAGAAGTACCGAATCGGTGAGCGAGACGAAATGAAAGACCATCCCCAGGTAAGCTGCGTGCAAGGCGATCTTGTTCAGCAGATCGCTGGTGCGGGTCAGAGCGACCAACGCATAGAGCAGACCGACGGCATAAAAACCTAGCGCGACTCGTAGCCAAAGTATGGGCATAGCCGTATTCACAGCCCCAATTTACAGCCCCTATGCGGGTTCGGGCATCCTCTCCCAGCCCGCCAAAGTGATTATAGTCTGCCCTGTTGACGGGTCACCCGGCAGTTGGGCGCGTCACAGGTCATTGTGATGTAGATCACAAGTCCGACCGGGACTTGGGCATTGCCTGGCAGACTAGCCCGGTGAAATAGAAGAGCAGTTCCAAGTTCATGGTTCTCGGTTCTCAGTTTCAGTTAATCGACCCCCAAAATCGCCAGGACTTGCTCGAGAGTCTCAGCGTTCACGAACAACTGCCGGCCCTCGACCATCATATTCCCGATTTCATCGAAGGCCTGGAACAAGCGCATCTTAACCGCACCGTATTGTTCGGCCTCGGTGAGAGTGCGGCCGTGCGCTGCTGACCACCTCTTTGATCGCGTCCTCCGTAAGGAAAACGCTGACCGCGAAAGTGGTCTTCCGATCGGAGGTCACATCGAAAACATACTCGGTCGCGGCTGTCTCGGAAGGATGGACGATGGAGGCACGCTTGCCCACGAAGTAATATTGGTAAACGTACCCTTGTCCACCGGTATAGGTTTTCATGCGGCGGATGGTCATAGGTCAGTCGTTATGGCTCGATCTTTGCATCCCGCAGGCGCTTGACTGCGGTCTCCGAAGACAAAGGCGAATAGTAGACTTCCTTGAAGGTATAGGATTTTGCCTTGGCAGCCAGGACTGGCATGATCTCGATGTGCCAGTGATAATCTTCGTCGATGGTCTTCCAATAACCCAGATTTCCCGAGCGGTGGAGGCTGTTGGGCGAGGTATGCAGCACCAGGTGAAATTCTTCCGTGATGGTGCGTATGCGCTGCAGGGTACGTCGCAGCAGGGCGCCCAGGTCGCGCATCGTTCCGGGCCGGTTCAGGCCGAAGCGTTCGAAGGCAGCCTCGTGCGTACGCGGCAGAATCCAACTCTCGTAAGGCACACGCGGCGCATAAGGACACACGGCGATGAAGTCGCCGCGAAGCTCAATCACGCGCAGGTCTTGCTTTATTTCCTGGGAAATAATGTCACAGAAAACACACCGTTCCTTGCTCTCGAAATATTCACGCGCGGCGCGGAGTTCGTACAGGACGCGGCGGGGCACGAATGTAGTTGCGGTCATTTGCGAAGTGGGATGCTCGAACTCCTGCCCCGCGCTATTTCCGTGGTCCTTGAAGACGCTGACGTACTTGAAGCGGCCGTCACCTTTCAGATCCTGAATGCGCTGCGCGGCCAGCAGCAAGAATTGCTCGATCTCGACGTCGCTTGCATTCCACAGGTGACGATCGTGCATGGAGTTTTCGACTAAAAGCTCGTGTGCGCCGATGGGGCGCATCTTGTCGTAAATGCCATCCCCCCGACGGGTGGGTTCGCCCTCAATGTGATACAGCGCGTTAGGATGCACGACGGCTCGCGCCGACCAAGGAGCGCCGGGCGTACCCGACATGCTGGCTATGAGTTGGGGTGACTCGCGCGAATCGGGACAGAACCGGCAGAAAGGTTCCTGGCGCGCCGCGTTATCTGGAACGTCGTCGCCAGTAATAACCCATGAGCGAGTGATCGGATCCTTGCGAAGTTCCATGCACAAGGAAACCACTGGATGGCAGTTGCGTCAACTAGGTGGGCAGTCAGGCGTTTTGCACCGGGCAGCGATGGATTACGGTTTGTTATAATCCGCGCACGAAGCCGCCTGAGATGACCGAGCCTTCCACGCCGTTGATGCGGCAGTACGCCGCCATCAAGAAGGAACATCCTAGCGCCTTACTATTCTTTCGTTTGGGCGATTTCTACGAACTTTTCTTCGACGATGCCATCCTCGCATCGCGCGAGCTACAGATCACGCTCACTTCCCGCAATAAGGAAAAAGGTGTGGCGGTTCCCATGTGTGGCGTGCCTTATCACGCTGCCGAGGGCTATATTTCCAAGCTCATCCGCAAAGGATTCAAGGTCGCGATTTGCGAGCAGATGGAGAACGCGGGTCTCGCCAAGAAATTGGTACGACGCGAGGTCACACGAGTAGTCACGCCGGGTACGGCTGCGGATTCATCGCTGAATTCCGAGGAAAACAACTTCCTCGCGGCTGTCGCGCAGATTGGAGATCGAGTGGGATTCGCGGCTCTGGATCTTTCCACCGGCGAATTTCGCGCAACGGAGTTTAATGGTGAAGATGCCGGCAAGCGAATCCAGGAAGAACTGCAGCAGCTCAGACCGAAGGAACTTTTGTATGGTTCGGTTGCGCCGCTGTTTGACGAGCAAGGGTCGCGGGGGGAAGGGCGGTCTCGCTCGTCGGGCCGCTCCGCGAACGGCATTGGTGGGTTCGCGGAGACTCCACTCGACGACTGGATCTTCGCGCCCGATCACGCGATTCCGCTACTTGAAAATCATTTTGGCGTCTTGTCACTCGAGGGCTTTGGACTCGCTGGCAAACCTGCCGCGGCTTCCGCAGCGGGAGCCATCCTCTACTACGTTCGCTCCACTCAGCGTGGGACGCTGGACCACGTCGACCGGGTCGGCTTTTACGAAAGGCAGAACTACCTGGTGCTCGACGCGGTCACAGTACGAAATCTGGAATTAATCGAGCCACTGTTTGCCGGAACTGACGCGGGAGTAACGTTGTTCCGTTGTCTCGACGCGAGTGTCACGCCCATGGGCAAGCGTCTGCTGCGCTCGTGGATGCTGCGACCATCAATCGAAGTGGCGGAAATCAATGCGCGGTTGGACGCGGTCGAGGCGCAGGTGAAGGAAACCGTAGCCCGCGAGGAGCTGCGGCGAGCATTGGACGGAATCCTGGATCTGGAGCGGTTGCTCAGCCGAGTAACGTTGGAGACGGCAAATCCCCGCGATGTGCTTGCTCTAGCTGCGTCGTTGAGAAAGCTTCCGGGTCTTCGAGTAGCACTGGCAAAATTCGCGACCGAACGGCTATCAAAACTTCACGGATTGCTCGACGAACTTGCTGATCTGCGGGAACGAATCGACAAAACGATAGTGCCCGAGCCGCCGATTTCGCTCGTCGACGGTGGCGCAATTCAAAGCGGCGTGGAGAAGGAACTCGACGAACTGCGCGATTTGAGCCGCAACAGCAAACAATTCTTGGCGCAGATCGAACAGCGCGAGCGCCAGCGCACTGGAATTAACTCGCTCAAGGTCAAGTTTAATTCCATCTTTGGATACTATCTCGAAATTTCTAAACCTAACCTGCATCTGGTCCCGCCTGATTACGAGCGTAAGCAGACCCTGGTGAACGCCGAGCGCTTTACCACTCCTGAGTTAAAAGAGTATGAGGCAAAGATTCTCGATGCACAGGAAAAGATCGTCGAGATCGAGCGGCGGCTGTTCGCCGAGTTGCGCTCTGTAATTGCGGGCGAGGCCAAACGCATCCGGCAAACCGCGCTGGCGCTCGCCGAGGTGGATGTGCTTTCAGCTTTATCCCATGTAGCCGCTTTGCGCAACTATTGCCGGCCTGAATTTGATGACTCCTCCGACATTGAAATCGTTGCGGGACGGCATCCCGTGATCGAGCAGCAGGAAATGGCGGGCGGCAACGAGCGCTTCGTGCCCAATGACTTGTATCTCAATTCGACTACGCACACCGTCCTGGTTCTCACCGGTCCGAATATGGGTGGCAAGTCGACCTATCTTCGCCAAGCGGCACTGGTTGTGATTCTGGCGCAGATGGGGTCATTTGTTCCGGCGGCGTCGGCGCGACTCGGCGTGGTGGACCGCGTGTTCACGCGCATCGGGGCGAGCGACAACCTGGCACGCGGGCGTTCGACGTTCATGGTCGAAATGACGGAAACGGCGGCGATTCTGCACGCCGCGACGCCGCGGTCTCTCGTGCTTCTCGACGAAGTGGGGCGTGGTACGGCAACATACGATGGGCTGGCCATTGCGTGGGCAGCGGTCGAATATATCCACGTACGCATGCGCGCCAAGACTCTTTTTGCCACGCATTATTTCGAACTCACTGAGTTAGCAGAACGGCTTTCAGGGGTGAAGAATTATCACGTATCAGTAAAAGAGACTGCCGGTGGAATTGTGTTTCTGCGAAAAGTGGAACCGGGTGCGGCGGATCGCAGCTACGGAATCGAAGTTGCCAAGTTAGCCGGGCTACCGAACGAAGTTATTGAGCGGGCACGCGAAGTGTTGGCGGAACATGAGAGTGCGGAGCAGCGAGTGACCGAGCAACTGGCTAGCGACGAAATGCGGCCACGCCCTCCGGCGCAGCTTACGATTTTCACGCCGCTGTCGCAGCCGGTTCTGGATAAGCTGCGTGAGGTGGATTTGAATCGCTTGACCCCGCTCGAAGGGCTGAATTTGTTAGCCGAATTGAAGAAGCAGGTGGATTGACGAAAATAAAATCAATTTCCGAAACCATCGGCCAACTGCTCATCATTGGCTTCGACGGAACCGAGATGTCACCCGCGCTCCGTTCTCTGCTCACGGGGCTGCAGCCCGCTGGCGTGATTCTCTTCGCGCGAAATATCACGAGCGGAGAGCAGACGCACAAGCTGCTCAAAGAATGTCGAGCATGCGTTTCTACTCCATTGTTCGCCTGCGTGGACATGGAAGGAGGCAAAGTGGATCGCTTTCGCAACGTCATCGGACCCGCACCGTCCGCTGCGGACGTGTTCGCGAGTGGCGATCCAAAACTCTATCGCAAGCACGGGACGATTATCGGCGAATCCTGCAAGACGCTGGGTTTCAACACCGACTTCGCGCCGGTTGTAGACCTGGCATTTGAGGCATCGCGCAACGTTATGAGTTCGCGCGCCGTTTCTGACGATCCTAAAGAAGCCGTCGCCTATGCCCGTGAATTCCTGGCTGGGTTGCGTTCGAAAGGAGTGTTGGGAGCGATCAAACATTTTCCGGGTCTCGGCGAGGCGAATCTCGACACTCACCACGAACTTCCGAGTGTCGATAAAACCTGGAAGAAGCTGTGGACTGCGGACATCGCTCCTTACCGCGCGTTGCGGCGCGAATCTGCCATGGTTCTGGTCGGCCATGCGGCTTATCCGGCTATGACGCACGATCACACACCGGCATCTCTGTCGAAGAAATGGATTACTGAAACATTACGAAAGAAGATCGGGTATCGAGGTCTCGTGGTTTCGGACGATCTAGAGATGGGCGGCGTGCTGAAGGCAGCGCCGATCGAACGAGCTGCTGTGGAACATATTCGGGCGGGAGGCGATCTTTGCCTGATCTGTCATGTCGAGGACAACGTTACTCGTTCTCATGCAGCGCTGGTGAAAGCGGCTGAGCGTGACGTGACATTTGCGCGGCGAGCGAGGGAATCCGTGGCGCGTGTATTGACTTTCAAGAAGAAATCAAAAGAGTTGAAGCATTCGAGGTCTGCTCCTACTGCCGCAAAGGTGGCGAAGCTTTCACGTCAGCTGTGGGAATTCAGCGAACAAGTGCGACTAGCGACGATCAATTGTCAGGACCGGGCATGATCGTTGCCGGAGTGATGAGCGGGACATCCGCCGATGGAATCAATGTTGCACTGGTACGGATCACCTCTTCATCGCGCGGCCGGGCGGGGCCGCCCGGCCTCCAATGTCTGGCGCACGCGGAGTACAGCTATCCGAAACGAGTTCGCAGCGCTGTGTTGGCGGCGATGAACTCCTCTAAGGCCAGCGTCGCTGATTTAGCAAGATTGAACTTCCTGCTCGCTGAACTTTATTCCGACGCCGTGCTGGCCGCGCAACGCCGTTTTCATCTGAAGGCTGAACTCGTGGGTTGCCACGGGCAGACCCTCTATCACCAGGGCGAACGCACTTCGTTTCTCGGACGCAAGCTTGCCGTAACCTGGCAAACCGGGGAGGGCGCTGTGGTGGCTGCGCGAGTTGGAGTGCCCGTCGTTTCTGATTTTCGTCCAGCCGATATGGCGGTTGGCGGCAAAGGAGCGCCGCTGGTTCCCTTCCTCGATTTTCTTTTGTATCGCGATCCTCGCGTAGGCCGAATTGTTCAGAACATCGGCGGAATCGCGAACCTTACCGCCATCCCGGCTGGCTCGACTTCCAATCAGGTCAGCGCTTTCGATACCGGCCCGGGAAATATGCTGATTGATGCGGTCACTGAGCGGTTGTTTGACAAACCGTACGATCGCGATGGGAGAATCGCCGGTTCTGGCGCGGTGCTCGACCGCGTGATCAGTGACATTAAGCGTGGGCCATTCTTTCGTCGAAAGCCGCCGAAGACGGCCGGACGCGAAGAATTTGGCCGTGAGTTTACGCAGCAGTTTATCCAGCGATGCGGACGCGTGGATAAAAGTGATATCGTCGCAACTGCCACTGCATTGACGGCCAAATCCATCGCGGATGCGCTTCGCCGATTTGTACTGCGACCGACAGGCCGGTATCACGATTTCATCGTTTCCGGCGGCGGAGCGTGCAATCCGACACTCATGGCTATGCTCGCGAATGAATTGAGGACTCTTGGTCTGCAGATTCGTTTTTCCGATGAATTCGGACTGCCCTCGGAAGCGAAAGAAGCAGTGGCATTTGCTTTGCTGGCTTTTCAGACATGGAATCAGCAACCCTCCAATGTGCCTTCTGCTACAGGGGCGAAGAGACCCGCGATTTTGGGAAAGATTTCCTATGCGTGAGAGAGAACCTTTTCGCCGCCCCGCGGCGAATGCACAGCCGTGGAGGGCTGTGCCCACGTGGTCACTGGCAGTTCTTGCACTCTTTCTTCTGTCTTTATTTTCCTGTTCCGATAAACCCGACCCCAACACGTTGGTGATGGTCATCGAGAGCAGCCCCACCAACTTGGATCCGCGGGTCGGTCTGGAAGCTTATTCCGAGCGAATTGATGAGCTGTTGTTCGATGACCTGTGCACTCGCGACGAGCACTTTAACGTCCAGCCGGGACTAGCGGAGCGTTGGGAGGTCCCAGATCCTCTGACTTATATATTCCATTTGCACCAAGGCGTGACGTTTCACGATGGCCGCCCGCTAACTTCGCGGGACGTAAAGTGGACCTTCGATTCCCTGCTGCAGGGAAAAATTCGCAGCACTAAAGCCGCCACGTATAGACCCGTTGATCACATCGATGCGACCGACCCTTTCACCGTGGTATTTCATCTGAAGCAGCCATTCGCCCTGTTGTGGAACGTTTCGGATGGCGCGATCGGAATCGTCCCCTACGGCAGTGGAGACGAGATCAGCCAGCATCCCATCGGCTCGGGGCCGTTCCGTTTCGTTAGCGCCGAGCCGGATAAGGAAGTCATCGTCGAGCGCAATGACGCGTACTGGGGCGAAAAGGCGCGGCTGAAACGGGTGCGATTCGCGGTTACTCCAGACGTCAATACACGCGCACTCGAATTGCGCAAGGGCAGTGCCGACATCGCGGTCACTTCTTTGACTGGAGACATGGTGCTGGCTCTGGAACGTGAGTCCAATCTGGAGGTAATGCGTTCTCCTGGGACCGTGGTCGGCTATTTGGCGTTTAACACTCGGGATCCAATACTGAAAGATGTGCGGGTGCGGCAGGCGATAGCGTATGCCATCGACCGAACGGCGATCATTCATTACCTATTTCGCGATTTCGCGAGGCCCGCTTACAGCCTGCTTCCGCCAGAAAGTTGGGCCTACAACGTAGACGTGCCGCGCTACGACCACAATCCTGATCGGGCGCGGCAGTTGCTCGAACAAGCGGGATACCCTGCAGTGAATGGCGTGCGCTTTCACCTCACCATGAAAACCTCAACCGATGAGAGCCCGCGGCTGGTGGCCGCCGCACTGCAGCAGCAACTGCGCGAAGTTGGCATCGCCCTCGACATTCGCACTTTCGAATTCGCCACTTTCCTTTCCGATGTCATCCGAGGAGCGTATCAGCTGCACACCCTGCGCTGGGTCGGAGGCAACGAAGATCCCGACATCTTTGGATACGTCTTCGACTCGGCCAAATTCTCCCCCAATGGCGCCAATCGCACCTACTACGCCAGCCCGCGTCTGGATGCACTCATCGAGCAGGCCCGCGGCGAGCCGGACCAGAACGCACGCAAGCAGATCTACGCGGAGATTCAGCGAATCCTCGCCGAGGATTTGCCGTACATCGACCTGTGGTACCTCGACAACGTAATGGTTCACAACAAGCGTGTGCAAAACCTGACCCTGAATCCGCCCGGCAATTACGACTTTCTTAAAACAGCAGAATTGGTTCCGTGAAGCGTGGAGGACGGGCGGCCTCGCGCGTCCCTGCCGCGCGAAAGGTCTCGCGTTCTCGCGTGGTAACATCGAAACTTCGATCGGATATTCGATTTCTTCAGTCAGACGGCGGTGACGCCGACGAAAAACAATCATGCGCATTCTTTTTATTGGTGACATTTTCGGCAGGCCGGGGCGAACCATCGTCAAAGATCGGCTTTCATCTCTTGTAAAAGAGCACGCGATCGACCTCATACTCGCCAACGGAGAGAATTCAGCCGCAGGTTTCGGCATCACGCCACCCTTGGCTGAAGACCTCTTCGAGATGGGAATCGACGTTCTCACTACCGGCAATCACATCTGGGACAAGCGGGAGATCATCGATTATTTCAACGCCGCCGACGGCAATCCGCACAGCCCCGCTCGCCGAGTGTTGCGTCCTGCCAACTATCCGCCCGGAATGCCCGGCTGGGGTGTGTACGAAGGTCACAAACGCGACGTTCCCTACGCTGTTATCAATTTGCAAGGTCGGGTTTTCATGGCTTCGAACGACGATCCTTTTCGCGTGGCCGACCAATTGCTGAAGGAGATCAAAGCTAAGATTGTTTTTGTCGACATGCACGCCGAGGCGACGTCGGAAAAGATTTCGCTCGGGTGGTACCTCGACGGACGAGTCACGGTCGTCGTTGGCACACACACTCATGTTCCGACTGCCGATGAACGCGTGCTGCCGGGCGGCACGGCATACATTACCGATGTCGGCATGACGGGGCCGTACGATAGCGTGATTGGCGTAAAGAAAGAACTGATCGTGGGAAAGTTTCTCAGCAACATGCCGACGCGATTTGAGGCGGCGACGGGAGATGTCAGACTTTGCGCGGTCGTAGTGGATTGCGATGAGCGAACTGGCCGAGCGAGAGCAATCATACGGGTCATGGTGAAATAGTTTTAGGCTTTAGGCTTTCGGCTCTGGGAACCGCGCTCAAAATCATGAACGAATTCCGACTTCAGATACAAGCGACAAAATCAAACGGCTTTCGGTGGATGACCTCAGATGCCTATCTTTTTGACATCGATGGCACACTGCTTGTCAGCCGCGATGGCGTCCATCGCAATGCCCTGCACCAGGCGATGCGCGAGGCATATGACGTCGATACGACCATCGACGGGATTGCCTATCACGGCAAAACCGACCTTGGAATTTTGCGCGCGGCTCTGGAGCGTGCAGGAGTTTCATCCGACCGCTTTGAAGCCAATCTTCCAGCAGCGCTTGAAGTTGTCTGCCGCGATGTCTCGGCCAACGCCAACCGAATCGCGCCAACTGTCTGCGCCGCAATTCCCGAGGTGCTCGCCGAATTGAAGGCCGGTGGTAAATTGCTGGGTTTGGCATCGGGAAATCTCGAATCAGTTGGCTGGCTCAAGATCGAGGCGGCTGGCCTGCGCGATTTCTTTAGCTTTGGCTGCTTCAGCGATCAAAACGAAAGTCGCGCGGATATCTTTCGCCAAGCTGTGATTGAAGTGCAACACAGGCTGGGCAAATCGGCGACGGTTTGTTTCATCGGCGACACTCCGGAAGACATCAAGGCGGCGCGTTTAGCAAACTCCAAAATCGTCGCGGTATGTACCGGGATTTTCGGAGCTGACGAACTAGCCTGTGACGAACCGGATATCTGCGTGACTTCATGTGCAGAGCTATTAAGCAGAACGGCGAGCGGCTGAGCTTACGGTTCGAGAGCTTTTTTCAGCCTTGCTCGATTGCGCACCGGCAGATATCGCACGGCAGCCCGAGCTAACGCCAGATACACATCCCTTGCCTGGGGAACTTTTTTCAGGACCTGCAGATGTTTGCGCACGGTTTCCGTGTCACCGCGCACGATCGGACCGCTGAATGCGCCGGCCGGCCCGAGCGCTTCGTAGTTCGTGATAGTTTGCCTTACGATCGGAAGCATTTTCTTTCGAGCTTCCACTGCGGATAACCCTGCCGCCCGTGCTAATCGTTCTCCGGTCACCAGCGTTGCCACCAGCAGGGGCGAAGTGAATGCTCCCCACGCGTGGTAAGCGGCCTTGTGCTGCTTACGAATCGTGAATGCTTCTCCGCCCAAATTCCATACTATCCGTCGCGCTGCGCGAACCGCTGTCGCATCGCCTTCGACTGCAAACGGCACGCCCTTGAGCGAAGGGATCGATCCGCTCACGAAAGTCATTAAAGGATGAACCGAAGCCACGGAAGCTCCACGCCGTCGCAAGGCCTTTAACTCGTCGCTTGCCAGCGCCCCGCTAGAGTGGAAAGCAATTTTTTTCTTCCAGACAATTGCTGAGGCAAGCTGATGTGACGCTGCTGCAATCTCCCGATCGGGCACACAAAACCAAACCAGATCGGCGTTTAGACATGCGTTGTCGCTCGTAGAAGCTTGCGCATCGACCTTCCGAGCCAGCTCACGAGCCTTCCGTTTTGATGCGGCGGTATCGCGGGAAACGATTTCTGAAATGCTGTATCCCGCGCGCGTCAGCTCCAATGCGAGCGCTCTGCCCAATCTTCCAGGGCCAACAATTGCGATGCTGGGCTTCTCTGCCATCGCGGGCAGCATAGCAGGGCGGCTGCGCCGTCGGCAAAATCTGTACGACGTTTCAACGCGGTATAGCGCTCGTCGCTTATATTGTTGGTATGCCGAAATCATCTTCTGCCAAAACCAAAGCTCGGGTGCTTTCTTCCGTAGAGGCCTACCGCGGCCCCGCTTTTTGGGTCACGACTGATCAGGTGCTGGAACCTAGTGGCGTCCGCGGTCGCCGCGACATCGTGCGTCACGCCGGCTCGGTGGTCATTCTTGCGGTCGATGAAACCCGTGTTGAGCCGCGCGTGTTGCTGGTGCGTCAGTATCGCCACGCTGCTCAGCAATATCTCTGGGAACTTTGCGCGGGGCGAATGGATAAGGGCGAGAACGAGTTAACCGCAGCCAAGCGCGAACTGACCGAGGAAACTGGTTATACTGCCGCCCACTGGAAACGAATCCTCAAGTTCTATGCGAGTCCCGGCTTCGTAGCCGAGACTATGTCGATTTACCTGGCAACGCGTCTGACTGCAGGCACGGCCCAGCCCGAGGAAGATGAAGTCATTGAGATTAAATTCTTTCCTCTCAGCACTGCCGTCCGCATGGTCATGACCGGTCGCATTCAGGATGCCAAGACCATCTCCGGGATACTTTGGCTCAGCCAAAAATGGGGCACACGGAAGCGTCGCGGGTAGCCGCTCCTTTTGATTCTGTTCGGTGATTTGTACCTCTTGACAGCCTCTTCGAGTAGCCGGAAAATGGCAGAAAATCGGGAGGCACGGCTGGCAACAGGTAAGGTTCGTGCCCTTAGGGGGCGTACGTGGAACGCTTGAAAGGTACGGTGAAGTGGTTCAACAATGCCAAGGGGTACGGTTTTATCGGCCGCGAAGATGGCGCAGACGTCTTTGTGCACTACAGCGCGATTACGTCGGAAGGATACAAGAGCTTGCAGGAAGGTGATCAAGTTGAATTCGAGATCACCCAAGGCCCCAAGGGTCCGCAAGCTTCGAATGTTACAAAGGCCTCGTAGAGTAGAGCGTTAGACCAGATTGATCGAAACGGCGGCGATGTCTGCTCGTCCAGCGGTTTTGTCGCTGTCGCACTTTTCTCGAGAGTTCCGGTCAGCTACGGTCTCCTCTTTCCATCTCACAAGAATATCCTTGCGGGTCGCATATCTAAGATTTGACGAGACTGCTTTTTGGGTGTATCTGTAGGGCGCGCCATATGCCCAAACGCCTTTTCTTGCTGCTGACTCTGTTCGCCGCCTCGCTCGCGCCAGCGCGTGATAAGTCGGAGAATTGGATCGAGGTTCGCAGCCCGCATTTCATCGTGCTGAGTAACTCCAGCGAAAAGCAGGCGCGCCACGTCGCCGACCAGTTCGAACGGATGCGGGTAGTTTTCCATGCGCGATGTTCCGCGCGCTCAACTCGATCCCGCATGCCCATCGTCGTGTTGGCTCTGAAAGACAAAAAAGACTTCCAGTCGCTTGAACCGGAAGCCTATCTGGGCAAAAGGTCAGATTGAGCTGGCTGGCCTCTTCATGCGGGCGCCAGATAAGAACTACGTTCTCCTGCGGCTCGATGCGCAGGGCGAACATCCGTACGCAACGGTTTATCACGAATACACCCACCTTCTTTGCAGCGGAGCCGCAGAGTGGCTGCCGCTCTGGCTCAACGAAGGGTTGGCTGAGTTTTATCAAAACACGGAAATACGTGATAAAGAGGTACGTCTTGGGAGAGCCCAGCCCAGAAAATGGCTTCTTTTGAGGCGTGAACGCCTGATGCCGCTTCCGATTCTGTTCAGGGTTGATCAAAGTTCGCCGTACTACCACGAAGAGAATCGGGGCTCCATTTTCTATGCCGAATCCTGGGCTCTTACTCACTATCTACGGGTGAGAGACCGCCAGCAGAACACCAACCATTTGCGCGACTATACAGAACTGGTGAGCCAGAAAGTGGACCCCGTCACGGCTGGCACGCGCGCGTTCGGCGACCTGAATCAACTACAGGCGGCGCTTGAAAAATACGTCGCGCAGGCACTTTCTACGAATTCAAGGGACCGCTCGCCACTGAGGTTGACGAAACGGCCTTCAAAATTCAAGCAATGAGCCCGGCTCAGGCGGATGCAGTGCGCGCTGACTTTCTGGCTTACGAACAGCGCGTAAAGGATGCGAGATCTCTGCTTGAGCGCGTGCTTCAAGAGGATCCCAAGCAATGCTTCGGCGCATGAAACCATGGGATACCTGGAATTTCGTCAAGGGAATCTGGACGAAGCCAGGAAATGGTATGCGCAGGCGATCAAGCTGAATTCCCAAAGTTTTCTTGCCTATTACTATTTCGCAGCCATCACCATGAATGGCGCGCGACTCGATACGGAAACCAAGCCGCAAGTCGAAAGCAGCCTCCGCACCGCCATTAAGCTCAATCCGTCCTTCGCCCCGTCTTACGAACAGCTGGCGGTACTTTTTGGAATGGAGCGCGAGAATCTTGAGGAAGCTCACACCTTGATCCTCAATGCGGTCCAGTTGGATCCGGGCAATCTTCTTTATCGGCTGAACACGGCCAATATCTTGCTGGAAATGCAACGCAGCACCGACGCCATCGCCGTGCTGAAGAACGCAATGAGCTTGGCCAAGACCCCCGATCAAGTCGCCTCAGTTCAGAATTTGCTGGAGTCAGCCCAGCAATATCAATCGGCTCGCGAACAAGAACAACAAAGCGCTCCAGCCATTCAATCCTCTGTTTCTCACACGGAATCAGCCCAAATGGCGTCAGGTGCAGCTAAACCACCCTTGGCAGATGAACCGCACGGACCCCGCCACGGCATGAAAGGTACGATTAGGAAGGTGCACTGCTCTCAGCCTGCAATCTTGGAGCTGACCGTCGAAGGCGACGGAAAAACGCTTTCGCTGCACAGCAACAATTACTTCAAAATACAGTTCAGCGCTCTGGGCTTCACACCATCAGGCGAACTGCACCCTTGCACGGATTTGGAGGGGATGAAGGCGCGCGTCGAATTTTTCGAAGCCTCGGGCAAATCCGTTGAAGGCCAGATTTCTTCTATCGAGCTTAGCAAATAGAAAAGCTCCACTCCGGAATGGTCACGACGCTTTGCCGAACACCAGCGCCTGGCGCATGCCTTCGAAGTGAATCTCGAGCAGGGTACGCGACCCGTCAGGATTTCTTCTGTATACATATTCATCCCGCGGATACTTCGCGTCGCGTTTCACCCATTTTCCGTCGGACTCCGACACCACGTTGCTGTTACGCGTGAATTTCACACTCGCATTGCCGATATAGGATTCCCAACTGATCGTGTATTCTCCCTGCGGCGTTGGCGCGCCGTTCAGCGTTACCGAAGAAATCAACTTGAAAGTCCGCCATCCCTTTTCGAAAGGTCGGGGCTTGAAACCACTGGACACCAGCGTGTCCTGGGTTACTTTGGCCTTCCCTTCATCGCCGTAAGGTCCCACAAGTACGTGGTAGGAGTTCGTCCAGAGAAAACCCTTTTGAACCGCAGTGACCGGAAGCCCGAGCTGCGCCAGCTTGTCGGTTTCGTCGTGAGCCTGCAGCTGGTTCTTGAATTTGCCAACGTCGAAGTAAAGCTCCCTCGTCAAATCAATATTGTTTGCTCCGACATCCTCAGTCTGGACGCCCTGCGGCTTTGCCGGTTCCACTTTTGTAGCCGCGTTGGTCTTCACTGGATTGACGTTGGCGTTGGACGCCATTGCCGTCACCGGTAGGATCGTGGGCGCGGCTTTTGCCAATGAGATTGTCGGAGACGGCAACGACATCGCCGGAGCGGCCGGTGTGACGGAGGGTCTCGGAGCAGAATTAGCAATGGTCGACGGCGAAGTGACAGCAGGCTTAGCGGGCTCAACCGCCGCCGGCTGAGGCTTAGCTGTAACCGGCGTGGGCGAGGCCGCGAGTTTCTCAGGCTGCGGAGGCGGATCAGGCGCACGCTTTGGCAATTCGGTCGGCGGTGCGGATACTGCCAATGTCGGCGTCGGTGAAGGCTCGGTCTTCGGAACGGCTGCAGTTGGCGCGGCTGCCAGGACCGTAGCAGGTGCGGGCGCTAAAACCTCCGGAGCCGCCGCCGAGACGACCACTGCGGTTTCTGCCTGCGGTTTCGCCGCGAATCGTTCACCCAATTGTATAAGTGTCTCTCCGAGCTCACGGCGGTAGCTATTGAATAGGAATGCACTCGCCACGACAGCTGATACCAAAAGCCCGGTGGCCAACCCCTTTGAGAACGCGCTCATGGGCCGGCGCGCTTGTGACGCCGATGAAAGCATAGCCTGCGGAACGATACTGGTGGGCACCGTTTGAGCCGTCGGACTGCCGCCCAGAACCCGCGGTCGTGGACCCGCTGACACCGCCCTTTCCTGGTCGGGCATCGGGATTCCCGGTTGGCTGATCCAATTGCCGATTTTCTCCCGCACCTCGGCCGGTATATCCACAAATCGCAAGCCGCCCTTCTGCGTCTCGTCCGTCCATGTCACTGCGCCCGTAGCTTCGACGCGCTGGTTGTTTTCTGAAAACCAGAACCGGACTGTCCCATTTGGTTTAACCGGATCGAAGGAGTGAAAGCAAAGCCCTCCATCCGAGACGTTCAACACGATACCGCCGTTATTCGGTTCGATGTTGATGTAGGCGTGTTTTCCCATCGTCGTCCGGGGAGTTTGGCGGCGATCCAAGGCTGTCATGGCAGCAACCAGTCATTAGAGAGAAATTTGAGATTATTCGCAACGCGCGCAGCAATCGAGTCCGTTCAATGAGCCGCGGACTGACCTGCAGCAGGTAACTGCACGTCGGAATCCTTGTTCTTGCCGTTCCGACAGAGCGGTAATATACACCGGATTGCTTCTATGCACAATCCTCCCGAAAACTTGACTCGGCCACGGCCGACGGCGCGTACCCTAATTTTTTCGCGAAAAGTGGACTGTAAGCTCTGCCCGTTGTATATATTCTTCGAAGCACTAACAGAGCAATCTTCTCCTCAACGACGAATTCACCAAGCCACGGGAAGCAACAGGAAGAAAAGAGGGCCGGATGAAACTGAGACTCTTGATGCTTTGCGCGCTCTGCGCTGGGCTAACACACACGGCCTCTGCCGACACACTTCACTTGACCAACGGCCAAGTCATAACCGGGACTTTTCTTGGTCGCAGCTCAGCCGGAGTGCAGTTCGTAGGGCCTGATGGAACGAGCCAAATCTATCCTCCGCAGGAAGTTGAATCAGTATCTTTTGGACCGGTCCCGGCTCCGGCTCAGCCCCAGACGCCAGCGCCGCAACAGGTTATGGTCCCTGCGGGAACTTTGCTTCTGGTCCGCATGGTGGACGGCTTGGATACCAAGACGGCCTATACTGGTCAGTTGTTCACCGCGACATTGTCTACCAACCTCGCTGCCAATGGCTACATGGTCGCCCCCGCCGGAACAACCGTCTACGGTCAGGTGGTCGAGGCCAAGTCGGCCGGGCGCGTCAGCGGCGCCTCGCAATTGAAACTTCAGCTGACCCAAATCATAATCGGCGGGAACGCCATTCCAATCATCACCGACGTTTTTGATTCGCAAAAAGGCAAGAGCTCCACCCATCGATCTTTATTTCGGACGCTCGGCGGAGCCGGGCTGGGTGCGGCCATCGGCGCCATCGCGGGCAACGCAGGCGTGGGTGCGGCGATTGGCGGGGTAGCCGGAGGCGTAGGCTCGGTCGTGCAGAGGGGCGATCAGGTCGAGATTCCCAGCGAAGCACAATTGGAGTTTCACCTGACGCAACCGGTAATGCTGCCCGTCGCGCAATAGGCTCGTAATCGTTCAACAAACACGCAAGAATCTCTCGGAGGGACTCATGAGAATTCGATGGAGTATTGCGGTCCTGGTTGTCATCGCGGCGACTGGCCTTTGGGCCCAGGAAAAAAAGCTTCAGGACCCAGCCGAAAGCAAAGAACTTAACGAACAAGCCTACGTGCGCCTGCTTCGCACTGACCTGAAAACCAAGAAGGAAGCGATCATCAAGGAAGAAATGCAGTTGACCCCTCAACAAGCGGCCGCCTTCTGGCCCATCTACCGTGATTACGACGCGGAGCAGAAGAAACTCATCGACCAGAAACTGGCAGTTTTCCAGGACTATGCTCAGAACTTTATGAGCATGAACGACGAGAAGGCCGATCAGCTTGCCCAGAAGGTAATGACGCTGGACGATCAAAGAATGGCGCTCAGGAAGAAGTACTATCAGCTCATGAAGACCGCGATCCCAACTGTTCTAGTGGTTCGATTTTTCCACGTGGAAAATCAAATCCAGTCTCTGCTGGACCTTCAAATCGCGTCGACCCTGCCGATTATCGAGCAGGCAACCGAATAGATCCGGAAGAATTAGTTGCCGGTTCATACATCGCGGTTAAATAGCCGCTGCGTTTGTAATCTGCAGCGCGCGCGTCGTACAATGAACGGGCAACGGAAGTGGGATTTTGGCAAAGGGACATTCCAACCCTGTATTATCAACGTGGGCGCGTGGCTCCAATGTACCTCCCGTAAGATTGGACTTGCTTCCCGCGGATCTGTCCCCGGACACAAAGGCCGGTAAACTGAAGACGAACGGCGCAGCATGCCGGTCGAGGAAACGTTAAGCATGGTTATTCTAATTACGATTGTCCACATCGCGGTTTGTTTGTTTCTCATCATCGTTGTGTTGCTCCAGAGCGGCCAGAGCGGCGACATTGCTGCTGCCTTTGGCGGCATGGGCAGCCAGACCGCCTTCGGCCCACGCGGCGCTGCCACCATTCTGTCGAAAGCAACAACATGGTCCGCCATCATCTTTATGGTGACCTCGATCACGCTCTCAGTCTATGCTTCGCGCCGAGCTGTTTCGAGGTCGGTGCTCCAGGGAGTCAAGGGGTCACCGGCCACGTCTCAGCCTGTGAAGCCTGCTGCGCCCGCGGCTCCGGCATCCCAGAAATAAGTTGTCGGAGGTTCCTCGTCAATCGTTGGTTGGGACCTTGCAACGCTTTGCCAACGACAAACGACTGACGGCCAATCACTGACGACCAACGACAGACCCCATGATCCACGAAATCCTTGCTGTCGGTCCGCTGCAGTGCAACTGTTCCATCATCGGAGACGAGACCACGCACGAGGCCATGGTGATCGATCCCGGCGATGAAATCCAAAGCATTCTTACCCTGGTGCGCAAGCATAACCTGCAGGTAAAGCAGATCGTCATCACCCATGCGCACATCGACCATGTGGGTGGCGCCATGAAATTGCGGGCCGCTACCGGCGCACCCATCCTGCTCAATCAGAACGATTTCGATTTGCTCAAGATGCTTGACATCCAAGCCACATGGATTGGCGTACCGCCTCCGGGCAAAGTGGATATTGATCAGAGCGTCGGACAGGCGGATACGGTGAAGGCGGGCTCGCTTACGGCAAATGTGATTTTCACCCCCGGACACACGGAAGGCAGCATCTGCCTTTACTTCCCTGTCGAAAAGAAACTAATCGCCGGTGATACGCTGTTTGCTGGAAGCATCGGTCGAACTGACCTTCCCGGAGGCTCTTTTGAGAAGATCATCGATTCCCTGCACGACAAACTCCTCGCCCTTCCGGATGACACCGTCGTCACTCCCGGCCACGGTCCGCATACAACGATCGGCGAAGAGCGCGAGAACAATCCCTTTCTGAAAAACTAGTGTAGGTGCGGGCGTCGAGCCGCTAGGGACACAAACGTACACGACGGACATCATGCACCGTTTACGCCTTCTTCCGGGCCAAGCGATCGACCAGAACCCTGAGCGTAGTTTGGGCCTCTGGACTCCACCAGACGGAGTTGACCTGATCAAGCTCCAGATCAAAAGACCCGGAGAAAAGTTCGAACAGGTCGGCGCGAGCGCGTCGCCGGGTCGCCGCCATCGCATCGACGGGCAACGCCACCAGGCTGCGGCACCACTCGATTGCCCGGCTCACCACTTGATCGAGCGGAACCAGTTCGTCGACCAAACCGATGCGTGCGGCTTCGTCAGGAGAAATCAGAAGTCCGCCGACAGCGAGCCTCTCGGCTTGATGCCCACCAATCAACCGCTTTAGTCCGGCAAAGATCATGGGCGGCAGCGGTAACCCAACTTGCACTTCATTCAACCCCAATTTCCAGTCGCCTTGGGCCGCAATCCTGCAGTCAGAAAAAATCGGTAGAACCGTGCCTCCGGCGGTTGCGTGCCCCGCAATCGCGGCCGCAATTGGAATAGGAGAGAGAGCGATAGCGCGCACCAGCCCGTAAAATTCCTTCCACAGAGTGGCAATGGCCGAGCGGTCAAGGCTCAACAACAACGGAACGTCAAGGCCAGCGGAGAATCTGCCGGGCGTACCCGAGAATACCAACGCTCGTGCGCCATCTTGCGGAGCCCATTCCACGGCCTTTCTTAGAGCCACGATTAACTCCGGCGAAAGCGCATTGGCTGGCGGACGGTTGAGCTGCAGTTCGCGTACTGCTCCGTGGTCGATAGTAAGGATCATGCGATCAGAAGATCCTGCATCGTGCCGATCGATGCCGATCATCAGCGAAGTATAAGTTGAGCGAGGCGGGAAGTGGAATCCAATTTTTCCACATTTCAGTTTCTAACACGCGCGCGCTGTCTAGTGATGTTCTTCTTACTGGTTCAAAAGCCCGAGCACCTGAGCGATACCTTTGTGAAAAGCCTGCGGGGGCGCGATCAGGCTTACGATCAAGTGTCCATCACCGGAGAAATCGTAAAAGTGCCCAGGATGAACCAGCACGGAAAGCCTGCGCAGAATTTCAATGGCAAGGTCTTCGTCCGATTGCGTCACCGGAACCCGCAGCACTGCATACCATCCCCCTTCAACGTCGAGGCGGCGACAGGTTTTCTGTTTAGCCAATGCGCCGTCCAGTTCGTTCAAGTTCGCACGCACGCGGTCCAGTAGGAGGGGCTGAATGGAGCGCCGCTGCTCCAGCAACGCTGGCGCCGCTAATTGAACGGGAGCATTCATCGATAGATACGTGTCAGCGATTACCTCCATCCGTGCCAGCGCTGCCGATATAGCTTCGCCCGGTCCGCTAAGCACAATCCATGCCAGCTTCATCTGCGGCAATCCCGAAACCTTTGAGACGCCACTCAACGTGAAGGTCAGCACATCTCGGTTGGCGGCGAATGTCGAACGCGGCGCACCGTCGTGCGCGTAGTCGAGGAAAACCTCGTCAGCAATGAGCGACAATTTGAATTCGCGGCAGAAATTGTTGAGGGCGTTGCGTTCCTCTTCAGCCACAAATGACCCCGTGGGATTGTTCGGATGCACGACCACCACGGCGCGGGTGCGATGGTTCACCGCCTTATACAAAGATGGAAAGTCAATCTGCCAGCCGTGATCGTAGAGCAGCGGATACGGCACCAGCTTCACATCCTGCAAGTCGGCCAGAAACTCGAACAGCGGGTAGCTGGGCTTGGGCACGAGGATTTCATCTTCCACATTGCACAGCAGGCGAAACAGGTAAGAATAACCCTCGCTGGTGCTAGTGGTGAGGACGATCGATTCGGGATTGACTTTGTCATGTTGCTTGCGGTAGTAGGCGGCCACGGCTTCGCGCGCGATGAGCAAGCCCTTGGGCTGGGGATCATAATCCATGGCATTGGGATTAACCAACGCTTTCAGGATGGCCTCCGCGTCGTAGTGCAGCTCCGCACGCGTAGGATTCGAAATTGTCAGATCAAGAATTTCCCTGCCCGCAGCCCGCAACTCTTGCTGTGCTTGAGTAAAACGGTTGGGCGTAAGCTTCCAGTCGGTACGGTGGGAGAACATGCGAGTCCATCATACGCAAAGAGTCCGTGGAGTTCAGCGATCTGTCAGCCGGGTAAAGCCGTCATCGCTCCAGTCTTCGCTGCCTACGCCGTGATGTACAAAGAAAAGACCATCGGGATCATACTTCGCTTTCACCGACTGCAATCTCGTGCAGTTCGAACCCCAGAAGGATTGTTGCCACGCAGGTTCGAAGTAATTGCTCTCAGAAACATAGGAACCGGCCCCGGGAGCGACCTTGCGCAATTCGTTCATCGCCTGGTCGACAGCAGATGCATCCGCACGGGCAGCCGCGAGATCGGGTTCATGCCCCGGAATTCCCGGATACGCCTGTCCTTTTCCGGCGGCAATAATCGCGAGCGCAAAGGCATCGAGCACAGCGGGATTCATCGCCGTGTCTCTCGCTGCGGCAATAGCATCCGCGGGAGCTCCGGCGAGTCCTTTATTGAAATGGAGTTCAATCTCCCAATGCCGCGAACCGGCAAACAACGCAGTCGCCAGCCGCTCTTGCGAATCGCTGTCGAGCAGCGATGCGGGCAGCCATTGCGATTGGTAGCCATAAACGGACCACGCCACCTGGCCGCCATCCCCTGTCCACCACACGTTGTTTGGCGGGGCGCCGGTGCGGGAATCCGCGCGAAAAACGTGATGCTGATGTTCCTTCCTCCACTCCACGTCCCACCAATTTCGCGCCGGCATGCTGCCGATAATAAGCGGCGGTTCAATCGTATACAGGTTCGGCGATTGTGCCAGCCAATCCAGAAAGGGTTGCCACACCTTCTTCGCCTGCTCCGTGTCTAAGCCGTGCGAGACCATGCTGACGACAAGCTCGTTGTCTGGCGTAACGTGGATTTGTTCACCCCAATGATCGTTGAAGAGAGCATCGCGGTAGAACCCAACGAACTGGCGGATCAGGCGACGATAGGCGTCGTCCGATGAAGCTTTGACGGTGAAAATAGCACCGCCCCAGAACTCCGGCAGATCGCGAACGCGCAGAGTCACTTTGCTCACGACGCCGAAGCTCCCACCACCGCCGCCCTTAAGCCCCCAGAAAAGATCCGGATTTGTACAAGCGTTTGCGATGCGTATTTTGCCATCGGCCGTGACGACTTCAGCTTCCAGCAAACCTGCCGCTGCAAGACCATAATGCTTGGAGAAACTTCCGAAGCCACCACTTTGAACCAGACCTGCCACGCCCACGGTCGTGCAACCACCGCCTTGCACATAGGCACCACCCTTGGTAGTAACAGCTTCGTAGGCCTGCATCCAGATCGCTCCAGCGCCGACCGTTACCGCAGGCTGCGGATGAGATCCGTCACATCCCTGGGGAACAAACGCCGCGTGCATGGCGATGTCATTCATGTGCCGGGTCCAGATCAGCAACGAATCAGGTGCGTTCGACGTTCCCTGATAGCTGTGGCCTCCGCCTCTCACGACCAGGCGTAACTTGTTTTCGCGAGCAAAGTTTACCGCCGCCGCAATGTCATCCGCGTTTCTTGCCGCAACCGCATAAACGCTCGGCTTCGTAATCCACGCGTTCACCCAACCCAAAGTTTGCGTAAGACCCGGCTGATCGCCAATGTAGTAGGGATTGTCGAGACTCTTGAGAACCTCCTGACAAGCCGCGCTTTCAGGCGCGGATGGGCAGGCAGCCAACGGGAACTGGACTGGAAATAGTTGTCCACCAACCTGCTGTTTCAATTTCCCCCAAGCGGCCGCGCTTGGCCACGACGGGTCCGACAAGCGCACTCGGCGGAATGACTTTGCAGGAAGTGCAGTCTGCGCGAACGAGGACAGGTCCGGCAACAGTCGCGGCAACAGGGGAATTGCAGCCAGATGTTTGAGTAACGTTCGTCTATCCATTGGGCGCAAACCGAGCCGGCCTTTGACCGAGAGTGGACCTCCGTTCGGCGCGAGCTATTATATGCCCTGCTCCCGCATCATTCGCTGCAAACCACAGTGCGCCTTCGTCATGCACCGCTAGGGCAACTCATTCACGTAGCACGTCCATCTGTGGCTTGCACTGGCGGCTTCGGCGGAGTCAAGCACACAGAACCGCGCATTCTCAACCAACTATTTCATAGGGCCGCATCATGTCGTTTGGTATTCGAAACACTTGATTGTGCACTTTGTGGGCAGCCGGACTGCGCGGCTCATTCTACTATTGAGCGTGTTCTCTACCCGCTCGGTTCAGTTTCGGTGAATCTGTAGCCGCATCTCGCATCACCCCACCCTGTGATCCGCAGGCGTGACCCGGACTTGCCTGCGGCGAGACAATAAAAGTGGCATACTATCGTTTCGCAGCAGTCGGAAGATTGCGCTGCGCCCACGAACCTACTCGCGGAGGGGATATAATGACAACCTTTGCATCTATGGAAAAAGCGACCCAGTACGAACTTCGCCTTGCCGAACGCATGTCGCGGCTCGGTACGGAAACTGCCTTTGAAGTCCTGAATAAGGCGCGCGCCCTGGAACGTCAGGGCAAAGATATCGTCCACCTCGAAATTGGCGAGCCCGACTTTGATACGCCCAAGGACATTGTCGAGGCCGGGGTTGAAGCCCTGAAAGCTGGATGGACGCATTACGGCCCGTCCGCAGGACTGCCCGAGTTGCGCCAGGCCATCGCGGACGACGTCGAGAGCAGCCGCGGAGTCAAAGTCACGAGCGATTGGGTGGTCGTTGTCCCCGGCGGCAAGCCCATTATTTTCTTCACGATTCTGGCGTTAGTGGATGCTGGAGATGAAGTCATCTATCCCAACCCCGGGTTCCCGATTTATGAATCGATGATCAATTACGTTGGAGGCAAAGCGGTGCCCATCCGGCTGTGGGAAGAAAAGGATTTCAGCCTGGATGTCGAAGAATTAGATCATCTGATTACAGATCGCACCAAACTCATTATCTTAAATTCGCCTCACAATCCCACGGGCGGTACCCTCAGCAAGCGCGATATCAAAAGCATCACAGAGGTCATCGGCGACCGAAACATTATGGTGTTGTCGGATGAAATCTACAGCCGCCTCATGTTCGACGGCGCGCACCATCACTCGATCATGTCCGAACCCGGCTTCAAAGAGCGCACCATTCTCCTCGACGGCTTCTCCAAGACGTATGCGATGACGGGATGGCGCATGGGTTATGGCGTGATGCGGCCTGACCTTGCCACCCAGATGGCGCGGCTGGCGACGAATTCGACTTCGTGTACGGCCAGCTTTACGCAGATTGCGGGCATCGAGGCCCTCCGCGGATATCAGGGGCCGGTTGACAAGATGAGAGCCGAATTTCAGAAGCGGCGCGACATGTTTGTGGCCGGGTTGAACCGGATCAGAGGCTTTTCCTGCCGAGTGCCCAAGGGCGCGTTCTATGTTTTCCCCAATATCACAAAAACCGGATGGAAGTCGAAGAAACTGGCCGACGCGTTGCTCGAAGAGGCGGGCGTGGCATGTTTGGCGGGAACTGCGTTCGGCGATTATGGGGAAGGCTATCTGCGCTTCAGCGTCGCCAATTCGCTGGAGAACCTGAACAAGGCCCTCGACCGGGTTGATCAGTGGACCAAACAGAATTTATAAGCGTGTTCGGTCGCGCGTGCGCCAGTCAAGTGAAGTTAAGATGATCGTCGGCTGACCTCGCGTTTTGGTAAGCCAATTTATCTGCAAAACTTCCACCCAGAGAATCAACAGAGCAAGCCATGACCGCACAATTCCGCGTTTTTGCCACTTGTGATATTGGGGAATCGATTGACCTGCTGCGCAACCGGGGATACGACGTTGAAGTCTACCCCAATCCTGAAGCCCCGCCCAAGAGTTTGGTCATCGAGAAAGTAAAATCCGGCATCGACGGACTCATCACCACGTTGCGCGATCCCATCGACGCCGAGATTTTCGAAGCCGGCAGGGACCATCTCAAAGTCGTGGCGCAATATGCCGTCGGCTTCGACAACATCAACCGCGCCGATGCCAATCGTTACAAGATTCCCTTCACTAACACTGCCGACGTCCTGACTGAAGCCACTGCCGAATTTGCGTTCTTCATGATGGGTGTGCTGGCAAGAAAAATGTGGACTGCGGAACATCTCACGCGAGACAACCAGTGGGGATACTGGCATCCTTACCTGCCGTTTCTTGGGGATGAAGTGACTGGCAAGACAGTCGCCGTTATTGGCACGGGCCGCATTGGCCTGGCCATGATCAAGAAGTGCAGCGGCTTTGACATGAACATCCTGTGCTACGACCCGGTTTATCAGAATCACGACTACGTGAAAGCAATTCAGGAAGTGATGGACTTGCGCCATGCGCGCGGCATATCGAAAGAAAAGACCTGGATCAAGTACGTCACCTTCGAAGAGGCGCTGCGGGATGCCGATTTCGTCAGCGTATACGTGCCACTGCTTCGTGAGGGCGAGAGCCCCACGCCCACCTATCATCTTTTCAACGAGCGTACCTTACGCATGATGAAGCCCACGGCCTTTCTGGTGAACGATTCGAGAGGCCCAGTAGTCGACGAAGCGGCATTAGTAAAAGCGCTGCGGGAGAAATGGATTGCGGGTGCGGCGTTGGATGTATACGAAAAGGAACCACTGCCTGCCGATTCACCACTGCGCGACCCGGCGATTGAAGATCGTTGCCGGCTATATCCGCATTTCGCCAGCGCCGCCCGCATCACGCGCCTGTCTTCCGATCCGAATAAAGGCATGGCCGGGCGCTGCGTGCAGGGGCTGATCGACGTGTTGGAAGGAAATTACGGCGGTGACATCACCAAGATGCCGTACGTAGTGAACAAAGAAGCCTTTGCCAAAGTATGATTTTCTTCAATGTGGCGACGGGCGTCTATCCCGTCCCCGGTTTGGGGAGATTTTGTTGCGGGACGGGCGGGGACGGGCGTCCTCTGTTAATTCAGAGAATCACTCTGAGATGGTGTGTTCTTCGCTGCTCTGGGCGCGAAGAAGCCTGTCGACCGAATACGGTGCGCGGCGCGTGGGTTCGTGGTAATGCCGTACTTGCATCTCACCCAACAAGCCCACCGCCAACAGATTCAAGCCCGCCAAAAGCATCACGGCGGAGAAAATCATGAGCGGGCCATGCTGGGTCATGACCTCAGCGTGGTGCAGGAATTTCTCCACCAGCAGCCAGCCTGCTACTCCGCTTCCGCCCAGGATACTCAGCATTCCCAAGGTGCCAAAGAAGTGCAGCGGGCGCGCCAGATAGCGCAGCAGAAAGCGTATCGTGATCAGATCGAAAAATACGCGGAAGGTGCGCGAGATTCCATAGTGCGAAGCGCCGCGTTCGCGATTGACATTTCGAATCGGCACCTCAACAATCGAAGCTCCATACCACGACGCCAGTGCCGGAATGAAGCGGTGCAACTCGCCATAAAGCGGCACCTGTTCCAGCACCTCGCGACGATAAGCCTTGAAAGTCGTTCCAAAGTCATGAATGCTGACACCGCTGAGTTTAGCCATTAGCCAATTGGCGCAGCGGGAAGGAATGCGGCGCAGCCAAAGATTGTCGATGCGCCGCTTCCGCCATCCGCTTACGATGTCGTAACCCTCAGCAATCTTCTCCAGGAATAGCGGGATGTCGGCAGGATCATGTTGCAGATCGCCATCCATGGCAATGATGTACTCCCCGCGGGAATGGTCGAAACCCGCGGCCAGCGCCGAAGTCTGGCCAAAATTGCGGCGCAGTTTTACGACCGTTACCCGGCTGTCGATCGCGGCAATCTCGCGCAGCAAATTGAAGGTGCGATCCCGCGAACCATCGTCGACCAGCACAATCTCGAAGCTCTCGCCGTGCATCTCCATGACCGCTTTCAGGCGATCGTAGAGGTCGGTGACGTTCTCCTGCTCATTATGCAGGGGGACGACGATGGAATATTTTGGCATGAAGACCTATTATAGCCTGCTCCGAGACGGTTTTGCTCCTTTCACTCTGACCATATAGGGCTAGCTACGAAACTAGAATGCTAACAGCGGAACTGGCCGTTTTGCTGTATCTTTTTGGGACACGGTACTTACGGTTGGTAGATAAGTCTGAAGCAGTTGCAAGGCCCCGGCGGGACAGGAGCCCGCGCCAATGGACATGAAGGTTATTATCATGATGGGCTGCGTTCTTTGTACCACTTCCGGACTTTGTTTCATGGAACTTCGACGCATCCGAAAGAAGCTGGAAGCGAAGTAGCAGGCGTGAAGTCCTATTCGAAACAAATAAGACGTGCCGCTCCGGCGCATCGGTCCGCGTCAGCTGTGATTCTATTCCCGGACCACTGTCCTTTTGAAACCGCCGTCTCTATTTCTTCTTCCTCAGTTCAAACGGGGCACGTGGCCATCACGGTTGGATTTCGAAAACCGCGTGCCGGCCAACATCAGCATGACACCGGAAATCGCAAACGGAGTTGTGCAGTGAGACAACTTCTTGTCTTTCATCGAGATCACATCGTAGACGCTCAAAGTCGATCTTCAAACAGGGCCCGTAGTCGGTAGGAAGGAAACGCAGCGGAACTCTACACCCGTCCCGTTCCGATGTTTAAACTTTGACACGCCTGCTCAACCCATGGCCTATAATTCCGTTTCGCTTATACCGAATTGCGGAACAGGAGAAAGCGGTTGAGCTATAACGACGATACAACGATGAATTGCGGTTCGCTTCCCCGCCGACACTTTCTGCAAACCAGCGTCTTAGCCGGCCTAAGCGCTGCCGCAATGCCCACGCTGGCGGGCGCGCGTGACGCGGCTTGTCCTCCTCAGCCGCCCGAGATCAAACCATTCGAGTTGGACGAAATCACTATCGCCGATCTGCAAGCTGGAATGGCCTCGGGAAAATTTAGCTGCGCGCTCAATCACTGAGAAATATCTGGCGCGGATCGAGGAGATCGACAAACAAGGCCCAGCCATCAACAGCGTGATCGAAGTCAATCCCGAAGCTCTCGCCATTGCCGACGCCCTCGACAAAGAACATAACCGCGCACGCGGCCCCATGCACGGCATCCCCGTCCTGATCAAAGACAATATTGATACTGCCGATGGAATGCAGACGACGGCCGGCTCGTTGGCTTTGCTAGGGTCGAAGCCGACCCGGGATTCATTTGTCGCGCAGAAGTTGCGCGAATCCGGCGCGGTGATTCTAGGCAAGACCAATCTCAGCGAGTGGGCGAACATTCGCTCCAGCCATTCCAGCAGCGGATGGAGCGGGCGCGGCGGCCAGACCCTCAATCCTTACGCCCTCGACCGTAATCCCTGCGGATCGAGTTCCGGCTCGGGAGCCGCGACTGCTGCCAGTCTCTGCGCGGTTGCGGTAGGCTCCGAAACCGACGGCTCTGTCGTCTGTCCGTCCTCGGCGAACGGATTGG
Organism: uncultured Acidobacteriota bacterium; assembly: GCA_963722725.1. Lineage (GTDB taxonomy): Bacteria > Acidobacteriota > Terriglobia > Terriglobales > Acidobacteriaceae > JABDBE01. The sequence goes on along the minus strand of CAVROB010000013.1, from coordinate 1,040,635 downwards.
TTGGAATCAAGCCCACGCTTGGCCTTGTCAGCCGTGCCGGCATCATTCCCATAGCGCACAGTCAGGACACGGCCGGCCCCATGGCACGCACCGTGCGCGACGCCGCGATTTTATTGGGCGCGCTGGTGGGCGTCGATCCTCGCGACAGCGCAACCTCCGCCAGCGAAGGCAAAGCCGCGGCTGACTACACGAAGTTTCTCGATCCTCACGGACTTCGCGGCGCCCGCATCGGCGTAGCCCGCAAGTATTTCGGCTCCAACGACTCGCAGGACCAGTTGATGAATCACTTGATCGACGCCATGAAGCGTCAAGGGGCAGAAATCATCGATCCCGCCGACTTACCCACTCACGGAAAATTCGATGACACCGAACTTCTGGTTCTGCTGTATGAATTGAAAGCCGACCTCAACGCATACTTGGCCGCGCGTCCGGGAGCGCCCGCATCGTTGAAAGAAGTCATCGACTTCAACGATCGCAACCGTGAAAAAGAGATGCCCTATTTTGGCCAGGACCTTTTCATCAAAGCAGAAGCCAAGGGGCCGCTCACCAGCAAGGAATACATCGATGCCCTCGAGGCCAATCACCGTCTGTCGCGCCAGGAAGGCATCGACGCGGTGATGGACCAATTTCATCTCGACGCGATCATGGCCCCCACAGCGGGTCCGGCATGGCTCACCGACTTCGCCAACGGCGATCACGCGGTAGGAGGCAGCTCGAACGCCGCCGCCGTGGCCGGCTATCCGGATATCACAGTCCCCGCGGGATTCGTCTTCGGCCTGCCGGTAGGGATATCCTTTTTCGGCCGCGCCTGGAGCGAACCAACATTGCTGAAAATTGCCTATGGTTTCGAACAAACAATCCAAGCCCGAAGGCCCCCGCGATTCTCGCCCACGCTGAAGCTATTGTAGGGCGGACACTCCTGTTCGCTGCCCGTTGATTTTGCTTCCGTGCCCGCGCGAAAAGCCTTCTTGCTCAGCACTGGCTCAGATGACTTCCGTAACGTTCCAGTAATGCTATCTGCCCCTAGAATCAGTTTGTGCGCCCCAACATCACCTCGCGGGAGAAGTGTTGGATTTTCGCGTCTGCTCTCGTCACTCTCCAGGCCGTCGTCGCCTTTATCGTTCCCCGCAGCGATCAACTGACCATGGTTGGCGATCTTACTCAGTGTTTCCTTCTTTCGTTTGTGGTACTCGCCATCTTGGGCAACATCAGGGCATCAGAGCCAACCGCCCGGCTTTTCTGGGCTCTCCTGGCCTTGGGTTGCGGCATGTGGCTGTGCGTGCAATTTCTCTGGACCTACGTGGAAGTCTTTTTGCGCACCGAGGTTCCCAATCCTTTTGTCGGGGACATTGCCCTGTTTCTGCATCTTGTCCCGTTCATGGGCGCTCTCGCGGTACGGCCTGACTTGGAATGGGACGAACCCGTCGTCCGCGTGGGCGCGCTTGATTTCTTGCTGCTTGTAATTTGGTGGCTGTATCTCTACTTGTTCGTGGTCATCCCCTGGCAATATGTGTGGCCGCAGCAAGAGCTCTACGGACGGAGCTTTGACATCCTCTACTTTCTGGAGCATTTTGTTTTCGTCGCTTGCACGGCTGCCGTGTGGTGGCGCAGCAGAGGCCCGTGGAAAATTGTCTATGGCAACTTGTTTGGCGCAAGCTTGTTGTATGCCATCAGCTCGGTCACTGCCAGCGTAGCCATCGATCTCGGCAAGTATTACACCGGCGGCGTTTATGACACTCCGTTACTCGTCTCCATTTTATGGTTTGCGGCGTTTGGACTGATCGGCCGTCGTTTGGCATCTCGAACGCATGCCTTCAGGACCAGTGCCGGCAAACGTGGAGGTTGGATCTCCGCGCTGGCCATGGTCGCCATTCTATCCCTGCCGGTCTTGGCAGGGTGGGCCCTGTATATGAGCCATGCGCCCTCCAGGGTGCGGAATTTTCGCGTGCTGCTCACTCTCTCCACCATGATGCTGATGGCTGCGCTGCTATGGATCAAACAGCATGGCTTGGATAAACGAATTGCCCGGACAAATCAGGAGTTGCGCGAAGACTCTTACACCGATCTGCTCACCGGATCCAAGAACCGCCGCTTCCTTACGGCGACCATCGACGCCGACGTGCGGCGGGTGGTTCAGGGTTATTCCTCCGACCAGAACTCGCTCGGGCAACGGAATCCCGACCTCGTCTTCTATCTCATCGACTGCGATTATTTCAAAGAGGTCAACGATCACTACGGACACGAGACCGGCGACCAACTACTGATCGAGATCGCCCGCCAAATCAGCTCTGCCATCCGGCACTCCGACGTCCTGATTCGCTGGGGTGGGGACGAGTTCCTGGTGGTCTCGCGTTATACAAACCGTGAGGAAGCCGGCGTATTGGCCGAACGCGTTCTGCAGGCGGTCGGCGGCGACCCATTGCCGCTCAAAGGCGGACAGCGCTTGCGCTGCAGTTGCTCGATCGGATGGGCAGTCTTCCCCTGGTTTGTTCGCGAGCCCGAGGCGGTAGCATACCGGGAAGTGTTACGCCTGGCCGACTGCGCGCTGTACGACGCAAAAAAAGCGGGGAAAAATCAGGCGATTGGAATGTTGCCAACTTGCGAAGAATCTCTGCCGTTCATGGCAACGGTAACCGCAGGAAAAGAGGCCAGGTTGACCGAACAACTGGCTGCCCAAGTCTTTAAGTACTCCGGGGCCGCAACCCAACAAAGCCGATTCCAATGATGAAATCGTCACCGCTAAAGGCGCCGCCGCAGCACAATAAGCCTGATTCGAGATCGCCCGCAGAAATTATCCGAACCTGCGCAACTTCACAATGGAGGCCCCGGGCGGAGTCGAACCGCCGACCAACGGTTTAGGAAACCGCTGCTCTATCCAACTGAGCTACGGGGCCATGCAACCTTGCCCCATTATGACACGTCAGTTTGCTCACGCAGTATCCAGGAAATTTCCCGTGCACAAAGTGGATTGTAGCCAGTGAAGCTGCAACATCGTCCCGTTTTCACTCTTATTGACCGAGCGGCCAAGGCCAGTTTTCGCTTGACAGGATCGCCACGAAATCGCTATTGTTAAATCCGTTTTGCAATGTATGTAAGCCGATTTTATTAGTAGGGTATGAAGACTCCCCGCCGAACTGCCCTATGCCATTGGCCAACAATTTTCGAGGAGGATTTGCATGAATTACATGAATCGCACCAGGAGTCTGATTACCGCTGCATTTCTGCTCATTGGGGCAGTCGCAGTCGCACAAGATTCGTCCACCCCGCCCGCGGCGGGCGGCAGTAGCGCGCCAGCGGCCAACGTTAGTACCATTCGGGGCTGTCTCAGGGGCCAACGCGGAAACTACGTCCTGATCGACGAGAAGAGTAACCTGCCCTATGTGCTAAAGGGAGTTGGCAATAAGCTCAATGGTCAACTCAACCGTCAAGTTGAGGTGAAAGGCAAAATCCTCCCCGGGACCATCAAGACCGGGATCAATCCGGACAAGGCAGGCAGCAATCCGAGCGATACGGCGCGCGGGGTTGACGGCGTCCCCTTCCAGGTCGCAAATCCGGAGACGGACATTCAGACCATCTCGAAGAAGTGTAAAGCGGCGGATCAGCAGTAAGGTCCACTGCTGATTTTTCCATTCAATCAAGGCCCTGGGCGTCTAGGAAAGATGAAACAGCCGATCGGCGCCCAGCACCAGCCCGAGCGTCACAATCGCAATCACAATTTCTCCCACGGCTCCCACGATGAAGGGACGGAATCCCTGCTGACGCATTTCGCGCAGGTTGGTCCGGAGGCCGACGCCTGCAAATGTTAACAAGAAGGCCCAACGGGACAAATTTCCCAGGCTGCCAATCTGTTCCTTGCTGAAAAAGCCCAGGGTGGCCAACAGCGATATCAACAGAAATCCGAGAATGAACTTGGGAAATTTCTGCCACAAGAACAAAGCTTTGTTGTGGACGGTGTGAGCTTGTCCTTTACTCGCCCAATAGATGGCATAGCCGAGAACGACAAAGCCGATCATCGCGTTTCTTGCAGTCTTGGCCAGAACCGCGATCTTGCCGGCGGCGTCGGAGTACAGCGCGCCCGCGGCTACGGCTTCGGCCGTGTTGTCGACCGCCAATCCACTCCACAGGCCGTAGGCGTGATTGCTCATACCCAGGAGATGCCCGATGAAGGGAAAGGTGAAGAGTGAGATGGCTCCAAGAGCCAGAATGGCAGCGATGGCCAGGGATGAATCCTCGTCATCGGCATCGATGGCTCCTTTGGCTGCGATGATGGCGGAGACGCCGCAGATCGAAGAACCCACAGCCAAAAGCGTGATCAGTTTCGGCCTGAGCTTGAATGCCCTGCCCAGCGCCGTCATCAGCACGATGGCAATCGCGAGCTCGATCACCACGAGCGCAAGACTCAGACCTCCGAGTTTGATAACGTCGCCGAGAAGAAAACGGGCGCCCAGCAGCACGATGCCGACTTTCAGCCAGAATTCGTAGGTGGCAATGCCCGCCTTGAACAGCTCGGGGATGCGCACTGTGTTCGATATGGCAAGCCCGATAAGGATGGCCCACAGGACGTATTCGATATTCGGCAGGCTAACGTGATGGCTCTTACCGTAGCGGGAAATCGATTGTTCGATGAACTTGCCGGCATATCCAATCGCGGCCAGCAGGATCACGCCGGGAATAAAACTGAAAAGACGCGAGGAGAGATTAGTTGGTGTCGGCTGCTTGATCGCGACAGAAGTACTCATACGGTCCCCTTACGGATGACGTCGAACTACCAAGGAATTTTCGGCAAGATGTTCAAGCGGACCAACACCGCCAGCAGCAGCGCGAGACCCACTGCCCATCCGTCAAGTGATAGCTTGAATTTGCTTCGGCTCATCCGGCTTTCTCCCTTTGACTTTCAGAAACTCGGGACAAGGCCGCCGGCCGTTCCTATGGCCAGAAGCCTTGTCTCCGATCTGCTGAAGCTCGTAACCGACAACTGACGTTCTCCAGTTGACTGACAAACCAGGCAGCCAGCCAAGGCTGTGAAGCCTTGGCTGACCGACGGTCCCAGGGCTGGAGCGTCTCTCGGGCCCTAAGCTGAAGGTTGCCTTACATTTAATCCGCCTAGGTTCAACCCTGCTGGCCTAGAAGGTATAGATCAGATCGAATTGCACGCGGTCTAAATACGGCTCCTGCTCTCCGGCCTTGCTGATAGTCGGAAGGCTGCTGTAGTTGTTGAACAGAGCCGCGTTATTTTCCAGATAAGTGTTGAGCACCCGCCCACGCCACCACGTAAAGCTGGCGAGGGTGTTGGCCCGCAATTTCCACAGAGCGTAGAAGCGGTTCTGCAGAATATTGGTCGGAGCTCTCTGATCGCTTTCGACGAAGGACGCAATAGCGGCGTCCTGTTCTTCGCGGTACCACGCGTAGCCTACTTGAATGTCGTTCTTGTTCTTCACCTGGCCCACGCTGGCATCGACCCCATACTCTTTGTTTTGACTTCCCAAGTGGGTGAGTACAGTGCCCTTCGTGCTCAAGGGATGATTTTCCGCGTCCAGATTGTCCAGGAATTCAAGCAACACGTTGATTGGTAAGCGCGTGAGTCCAGTCTGGATCTGGTTGGGAAGGATGAAATCCGCGTAGTTGTAGCCCGAGTAGAAATGGACCACGCCTTTGGAATCCACGTAAGTGGCGTTGGTCATGCCATTCGGCGCAAACACGCAGGGTGGAAAGGCGGGAAAATTCGTGCCTTTGCCGCAACCTTGCCCCTCGCCCGGTACCGGAATACCAGTGATCGGAGCTGGAGCTGTACCGCCTGTAGGCGTGGGGGGTTGGAAACCGGTTGTGGTGGCTCCCACGGCGAATGCGCTTGCATCCAAGAGTGCATCGGGACGGTTCCACTTCAAGCTCAGGAACGAGGGTGTAAGCGTCCAGGGTCCGAACACGAGGCGGCCGGCAAACTGCATGCCCAGAGCATAGGAATCCTGCGAAGGAATTCCTAGCTTTCCGTTGGCTTGGTTGTACAGCAGTTCGATGCCCTGAATGTTGACGTTCTGCAACGGACCGGAGAAATTAAACGAAGCTTTCTCGTCGAAGCCTTCCGGATTCAGGTCGGGATCGAAGGTGACAGAGGTCCGCTGCCAAGGATATGCGAACTTTCCGCCGGTAAGAGACAGCCAGTGATGGGCGACGGGATTGTAGGTAATGAATCCCCGATCCAAGGCAATGGTCTTGCGATCGAACTCATTGCTAAGGGTCTCGTTCGTGGAGGTTGGGTTTCCTATTGCGCCTGTCGCCAGGGCGAAGCCAGCAATGAAGTCTTCGTTAAGCTGGCCATCCACTCCGAAGCGGACGCGAATGCGCGCCAGGTTGTCATCGGGAATTCCCTGTTGGAAGTAGGATTCGCCGCGGACTCGGACGTCGCCGCTGAAGCGGAAACGACCGACCAAAGCTTCCAGCGCGCTCAACTGCCTGCCTGTATCCTGGGCCTTTGTATCCACGACGGCCAGGGCACTCTGAACTTGCGCGACGTTGGTGGAAGCCTGGGTTGCCAAGCTTTGCGCCTGAGTGGCTGATTGCTGGGCTTGAGCAGCAGCGCTCTGAGCCTGGTCGACGCCGGTTGCCGCCTTTTGCGCGGCGGCGTTGGCCTGCTGCGTGGCGTCCAGCAATTGCTGGAGCTGTGACCTTAACTGATCCACTAACTGGTTCTGCTGTTGTATCTGCTGCTGCTGCGCGGAAACGGCCTCTTTCAACTCCTGGACTTCTTTGGCGGTGACAGGGGCCGGCCGGGTCGAGGCTGCGCGTTTCTTCGGGGTGTTTGCCGGGGCCGCGGCGGTTTGGGCGGATACGAGCCCGGTTAATGGGATCATCATGATTATCATGATGGACATTATAGGGATTGACCACCATTTCTTGCTTGCTTTCATTTGTAGACGCTCCTAATTGTTTTCGACTCGCGGGAGTCGCTTTACACCACAGAGTTCACTACGGACCAACCGGGAGCCAGCTAAGCCGGCGCCAACCCCCATTTTCGCTGCAGCCGGCGTTCGATGGTCTTGACGACCAAACTATTTACCTTGCAACTCTCACCAACATGCAACTCCTCTTAACTCCGGCTCGGGCTCCCATGGACCACCATCGGCAAAACGCTTGATGGCTCACCCTTCTTCTTACGCGACTTGCCCGACTTCGAAGACTCCGCGCCCTTGCCATTGACGATGTCGGCCAGAGTTGTATGTTCCAGAATCTTGGCTGCGGCGTCGCGCACTGCGAGGAAGACCTGATAGAGCGCGCGATGTTCGTCATCCCGATTGATCAACGTGCGCAACTGGTCGGCATCTCCAAAGGGAGCCAACGGACCGTCAATCAGGCGAATGATCTCACTCAGATGGATCTCCGCGGGCGCCCGGCGCAATTGGTAACCGCCTTTGGCTCCGCGCACGCTCTCGACCATGCGCGCGTTCTTAAGCTCCAAAAGAATCAGTTCCAGAAACTTTTCGGGCAACGCCTCTTCATAGGCGATGTCGCGGATCCGAATGGCGCCCTGGTTGTAGTGCCGGGAAAGCATCATCATGGCCTGCAGTGCGTACAAACCTTTTTGAGAGATTTTCATAGCGCTCCAAAGTATGCCACAAACTCTATGATTGTAATAGAGTTTATTGACATCACCACATTAGCAAGTCCGGTGCCGTCCTCGACCGACCCCCACACAAACCCTAACCAGCTTATTTATTATTACTTTACGGAACGCCCGTCAAGCAAATGGTAAGCCCAGGAGATGCATAGCGTTGCAGTTTGACAGTAGTTCTTACGACCGCGGACAGTGACTGGCCCAGCTAGACAGCCTAGGATTTTCGATCCCGGCTACAGTTCCGCCTTCCTCAAGCGCAACGAATTCGCGATCACTGATACGGAACTGAAGCTCATGGCTACAGCGGCGAGGATGGGGCTCAGCAACCACCCGAAGAACGGATAGAGCACGCCGGCGGCGATCGGCACGCCAAGCAAATTGTAGATGAAAGCGAAGAACAGATTCTGCCGGATGTTGCGCATGGTGGCCTGGCTGAGATTTCGGGCGCGGACGATGCCGGCGAGATCGCCTTTCACCAGGGTCACGCCCGCGCTTTCCATGGCGACGTCGGTTCCGGTGCCCATGGCGATTCCCACATCGGCTTGAGCCAGTGCCGGAGCGTCGTTGATGCCATCGCCCGCCATGGCCACGATGCGCCCTTGCTTTTGCAGGCGGCGCACTACCTCGGATTTCTGGTCGGGCAAAATCTCCGCTTCGAAGTCGTCGATACCGAGCTTGGCCGCTACCGCTGCCGCTGTGCCCTGACTGTCGCCGGTGAGCATCACGATGCGCAGTCCGGCAGCTTTGAGATCCCGAAGAGCCTGCAGGGTGTTTGCCTTGATGGGATCGGCAATTCCAATCAATCCCGCAGGACGTCCGTCTAAGGCAACGAAGATCACAGTCTGGCCGCTGCGCCGAAGATCCGCTGCGGTTTGGTCGAGAACATCGATCGAGATGCCCGTCTGCCGAAAGAATTGTTCGTTTCCAGCGGATACAGTTTTTCCATCTACCTTACCGCTGATACCGAGCCCCGTGCGGGATTGAAAGTCTGCGGCGTTGCTCAATGTCATGTGGTTCTCCCGAGCGGCGGCGACAATCGCGGAAGCGAGAGGATGTTCGCTTCCCTGCTCCAGGCTCGCTGCCAGGCGAACCAGTTCAGTTTCATTTCCTCCGGCAACGGCGACCACGGATTCGACTGTCGGCTTGCCTTCGGTCAGCGTGCCGGTCTTGTCGAAGACCAGAGTGTTGACCTTCTCGAAAATCTCCAAGGCCTCAGCGTTCTTGATGAGGACTCCGGCGCGGGCACCGCGTCCGGTGCCAACCATGATCGCCATGGGCGTGGCCAGTCCGAGCGCACAGGGACACGCGATGATCAGCACAGCGACGGCATTCACCAACGCGTAGGCCAGGCGCGGTTCGGGACCAAAGAAACTCCAGACGACAAAAGTGAGCACTGCGATAGCAATGACCGCAGGGACAAACCACGCTGCCACGCGGTCGGCCAAGCGCTGAATGGGAGCACGGCTTCGCTGGGCCTGACTTACCATTTGGACAATCCGTGCCAGCAGGGTTTCCTTGCCTACGCGCTCGGCTCGCATGATGAATGAGCCCGTGGTGTTCACGGTTGCACCGATTACTCGGCTGCCTGTCTCTTTCAAAACAGGGATGGACTCGCCAGTGATCATGGATTCATCAACCGAACTGATACCGTCGAGAACCACGCCATCGACGGGGACCTTTTCGCCTGGACGCACCCGCAAGCGGTCGCCGGGCTTCACCTGATCCAGAGGAATATCGTGTTCCGTGCCATCGCGAAGAATGCGCGCGGTGTTGGGGCTCAGATTGAGTAGCGCCCGAATTGCTGCTCCAGTATGGCTGCGGGCGCGGAGTTCGAGCACCTGCCCCAAGAGCACGAGGGTCACGATGGCGGCAGAGGCTTCGAAGTAAACCGGCGGCGTGCCGTTCATGTCGCGAAACGACAAAGGGAACAATCCGGGAAAGACCGTGGCAATCAGGCTGAAAAGGTAGGCCACCCCTGTGCCCATGGCAATGAGCGTGAACATATTTGTCGAGCGATTAATGATGGATGTCCAGCCCCGTTGAAAGAAAGGCCAGCCACCCCACAGAACGACAGGCGTGGCGAGAAGCAGTTCCAGCCAGGGCAGCCAGCCTTTGGGCAGAGCGTGCTCGACCGGCATACCCGGTAACATGTCAGCCATCGCACCCGCCAGCAACGGCACAGTGAGAGCAAGGCTTATCCAGAAGCGACGCGTCATGGCCCGCAATTCTGGATTTTCTTCCTCATTTGCGGTGACCGTGCGAGGTTCGAGGGCCATGCCGCAGATGGGACACGATCCCGGACCGGGCCGGACGATTTCCGGATGCATGGGGCACGTATACTCGGTTCGCGTAGCTACGGACGGAGTCTCGGCCTCGAGCGCCATTCCGCAACTGGGACATGGTCCGGGCTTGCTGGCACGGACCTGCGGACACATCGGGCAAACGTAGTTTGGCTGATCTGCGGGCGGTTGATTTGAAAACTGAACTACGGCGGGAGAAATTGGTTCGGCGGAAGGGAGCTGAAGGGCGGGCGCGCCCAGCGTAATCGGACTGGAAGAATTCGGACGCGGAGTTTGGGAAAGATATTTTTCCGGATCAGCTTTGAACTTCTCAGCACAGCCGGCGCAACAAAAGTAGCGCGACGCTCCGCCATGTTCAAGGCGGTGCTTCGCCGTTGCGGGATTTACGCTCATGCCGCATACCGGATCTTTCACGGCAGTTGCGGAATTAGACGTTTCTTGTTTCATGCGAGTACCCGACCTTGGGTGAACTGCCGTCGGATGAGGCCTCCGGGTCTACGTTTGTATCGCGCCGCGATCTCCTCTCGAGTTTTTTCGGCGACACTAAAGCAAATAGATTCTGGTCCGCGACGCTTCGATTCTTCCTGCTTCAATCCCCGTGGCACCGATTGTTGTATCTTAAAGGAAGGAGCGAACAAGCCGAATGACACAATTGGAAGTCGCCTACCGTTACGGCTCTGCGCCTGGAGAAGCGGAGATGCGTGCGCTGGATAGCGTGCGCGAAGTGTATGGCATCCGCCGCATGCGATTTGAGCCTAAGGAGCGAGTTGTACGCGTCGAGTTTGACGCTTCACGCCTCAAAGAGCCGGTGATTGCTGGGTTGCTGCGACAGGCAGGATTGGACGTACAGGAACGACTCGTCCTTGCATGAGTTCAACCGTCGGCCAGCAGTCTGGGGAGGGCTGCCGTCGGCCAGGTGAAACTCGGTTGAAGGGAAAATGCAAGGGGCGTCCAAGAAAACCTCTGGCCGAAGTTTATCTTCAAGGGCGCCCCGTTGCGCGCCACTTCGTCTGCCGATGATTGTAGCATCCGATTTGCCAATTCCAAGCGACTGAAATACAAGGCAGGCGGGCGGGAGTCACAGAGTAGGAATTGCCGGTGGCGAGAAAGATTTACGCGCACCACGACGCTGGCATGGACCGTGCCAGAGGCCTGTTGAAATCGTGTGAGATAAAATACTTAGGGCCGTCTAAGGTGTTTGCTGTACGGCAGAACCTCGGCGAAAGACCACAGCTTCATGAGCGAGGGAGTTTCCGCTATAATCGAATCTCTGCTGGCTGTACCGTGTCGCGCCCGTAGCTCAGCTGGATAGAGCATTTGGCTACGAACCAAAGGGTCGGGAGTTCGAATCTCTCCGGGCGCACCATTTATTCCCAATTACTTAAGCTACTCTCATTTAGGCGTCCTTCCATTTTGTGCGCGAATCGCGCGCGTTATCGAGAATTCAGCACGTTGGCGGATGACCCTCGCCCACATGCAGGAAATGGCCCAAAGGTCTCATTGACATCGTGTGGCTGAGGCATAGGATTCTCCCGCCTAGGAAAAGAGGTAATCAAATGAGATCACTTGCGGTGTTCTTCATCTTGTCACTCTGTCTTACCAGCGTTGGCGCTCAGCAAAATTCGACTGGTAAATACTCGCCGCCGACTCAGCCTGCTCCGACTCAGACTGCTGCCGCTCAGCCCGCTCAGCCTACTCAGCCTGCTCTTTCTCAGTCGGCCATGCTGGAACCGGAGATGGCTGATATTTTCTATCGGCTCGACGGAGACAGACTCATTTCCCTTGAGCGTCAGGCCGCTGCCATCCACACGGGCGCACACGGGTACATTGTCTACACCATGAAAAGCGCCTCGGAGTTCCCGGGTGCTAAATCGCCGGTAAGATTCAAAAGCGGCGGACACCTCGATTTGATTGTCCGATCCGCGATACCAGTCTCCGCCGTTGACCCAAACACGATCTACTGCCTGCGCAAGCTCAACGCCAAGAAGAAAACGCGAGAACTGATCATAACGTCCGGGCATGCTCAGCCTTTTGGGGTGTCCACCACGACGACGCCAGCCGAAGGGGTGCTTCCAGTGGAGTTCTCTCGATACGGAAGTTCATCGCTCAAGATGACTACCGGTGAACTTGCTCCGGGAGAGTACGCAGTAGGGCACCCTTACGGACCCGCCGTGTTCTGTTTTGGAGTGGATTGACCCAAAAGATTCACCCCTCAAAACAAAACGTCCCAGACTTTACAGTCATGGGACGAATCGCTCGAACAGGTTCCTCCCCCGAGAAACTGTTCACTTTCAAGATAGCCCGGCCGTACCGGGATGGGAATGGCACGAATGGGCTATACAACATTCACCAAATTGCCATGGCTATCTTGAAATTCGGGAAGGGCGTGGTCTTTGCTTCGCGTCTTCTGCCTCATTCCAATGCGGCATGCCACTCGTGCCTTGAACTATCCGGTACAATTCAACTATGCCGAGACTAAAGGGATTGGGAAATATCGTTGCGGAATTGAGAGCGGAAAGGGCGCACCTGGTAAACAACCTCCGCCATGTGGACGCGGCTCTCGCCGTGCTGGGCAAGCTAGAGGGAGGAAAGTTCGCTACTGTGTCGCGTCGTACCCTGTCGGCGGCGGCTCGTCGAAAAATTGCAGCGGCTCAGAAGGCGCGTTGGGCGAAGGTCAAATCAAAGCAAGCGAAATCGAAATAAGGATCGGCGCCGCGCTGTTTCCAGTCAATACCGTTCCAAACGTGAAAACGCCCGCAATCCTTTCGAATCGCGGGCGCTCTTACTTGCCACTTAGACAGCTTGAACGTTCTCAGCTTGCCAGCCCTTGGGGCCTTTGGTGACGTCGAACTGCACGGCTTGGCCTTCTTGGAGGCTGCGGAAACCGCCCGCCTGAATCGCGGAGAAGTGCACGAAGACGTCTTCGCCATTTTGACGGCTGATAAAGCCATAGCCCTTGGCGTCGTTAAACCACTTTACTGTTCCTGTTTCTGCCATTGTTGTGTACCTTTTTCTATTTTTGGATTGTGCTGAGAAGATTCGCTGCTAGTGAGAGGGGGTGACGCTGGTTGGCGATACCGACTTTCAATTGCGTGTGAGTCAAACTTAGCTGGAACCCATTATACATGTTGAGGAGCTAAATGTCGCAAAATATTGCAATGCTTTTAGTTTGAGGCCGTTAACCCCCGGCTTTCGACTCCGGCATGCCCACAACCACTGTGCGTCTGCGCGGGATTTCGTCGTCGGAGATTTCCGCGATGAACTGCACGTCCAAGCCCAGACGCCGACTCTCCTGATAGGCCACCTCATTGAAAAAGTAAACGATGTCTCCACCAAATCGATCCTTGGCGCGGCGGCGCTCCTCGAGGTCGAACGGGCTGGCGGAATACACTTTCAACTGTGGCGCATCGCTCAAGACAGAGCCCAGCTCGCGCTGGAAATCGAGCGCTCCCTGCCGCACTTGCGCCATAGTCAAAGCAACAACGTGATAAGACATAGGTCGAACCATGACTCACACCTCTTCGCGGGAACGCTAAATCCCGCTGTTATCGAGGGGCACCCGACCGCGTGGGGGAAACCTCACTGCTTGTCGTCGCTGCTGAAGAAATCGGCCATGGGCAATGCCTTGCCAGCCCAGCCGAGATTGGACGTAGGCAGACCAAGACCTTGCGCCACTAGGCGCAGGATGTCTCCTTCGTCGTAGCTCTTGTTGTAGTTGCGTTTGTCGCCGCCAGGCGACTGGTAGCCATTGCTTGCTAAACGGGCTGACCACGACCAGTTCGACTTGTCCGCCACAGCCTTTTCCTTCAACCAGGGTGTCGCAATTCGGGTTTCCGTCACCAGAGTTTTCGTCGAAAACGATGATCAGCGACCCCTTCCCCCCTTCTGAAAGTAGGGACTCGCAACCAGAGGTTGCGATCTCCGTTTTCAGCCAAGAGTCGAAAGTCCCGATGGGGCAGTCGTGCGCGTCGTCGCACCCGTTCGGCACGAGCCAGGAGAGGCTGGGCAGCGCGTGTTTGGCCAAATCTTTGGCGAATCGACTGAAGCACACGTAGTGGCCTTCTCTCTTTGTTGACGGTCGTCATGTATTCCAGCGAGCATGGCAGGAAGTGTGCCCGCTCTGTCCAGTTGCGTTGATACGGGGTTTCCACCTAGTCCTTCCAGGTTCCGCCCCTCTTCTGAACCTCGAGGGCGATATTGTTCTTCGAGACCGGAAAGGTCTGAGGGGTCTCGCTGTCATTGTCGGTCAGGATGTGGCCTGTGGTTAAGTTGAGATAATTGCCGATCGAGGGGTGCGAGTCCGAGTAATAGTTCACTCCAAGACCATAAGCATTAGCCAGGAAGGTCAAATAGGGCATGTTTGTAGCGTTGTAGGAGGTGCTGTAATCCGTGTTCTCACCCAACACGATCACAACATTCCCGAACGATGGCAGCGTCTGACCCAACGCGGAAGGAATAAGGAGAGATGCGCCCAGTAGCAACGCCAAACATATCCCAGACACGCTGTTTAGCCGTTTCATGCCTGAAACCTCACGTCGTGATTTTGACACTTCTGTGCTTCAAAAGCACCCACATCCACACCCATTTGCCTGCTCTCGACCTTGTGAAACGAAGAATTTTCGTGGAATTTCGCGGGCTATCGAATTTGAAGAACCAGCGCGACAGCCCTGCGCCAGACCTGATACGCTTATTTTCTAACCCAGCGCGGACCCGTAGCTCAACTGGATAGAGCACTGCGCTTCGAACGCAGGGGTTGGGAGTTCAAGTCTCTCCGGGTCCACCATTCTCTTGCTCCAGATCCCTCGCTGCGCTCGGGATTTCGGCTGCGTGCTCCCGCTTCGCTCACGCCCGCGAAACGCCTCAAGTTCAAGTCTCTCCGGGTCCACCATTCTCAGACGAACAGCGTCTTCTGTAGCAATGTAACTCCGCCGCGTCTCCCCTAAAACTTACTCCATCGGGCGAACGGAGCTGCTCTCTCTTACAATGCTAGGGTGAAAACCTGGGATGCCATTGTTGTGGGCGGCGGCATCATTGGCCTCTCGCTCTCCATCGCACTGCACAAACGGGGCCTGCGAGTTCTGGTGGTTGAGCGCGGAGAACCCGGTCGTGAAGCCTCGCACGCCGCAGCCGGAATGCTTGCCGACTGTCCCGTCGAGACGCCAGCCGCACTGCAAGCGCTAGCTACTGCCAGTGCGCGAATGTATCCCGAGTTTGTTCTCGATTTGCAGGACGAATCGGGGATGAAGGTTGATCTCCGCGATAATGGCACGCTCCTGATTGCTCCGGAGCATTCTGCATTCGTAGCGCAGAATCCGCTCCCCGCTTCTCTTGCCGAACTTGAGCCTGCGCTGTCAGAAGTGAGAGGCCCCGTTGCGTACTTGAAAGAGCGAAGCGTCGATCCGCGCGCCTTGGTCGCGGCGGCATTAAAGGCAGCGAAACATCGGGGAGTAGACATTTCTTCGGGCACCACCGCGACCGATTTGCTCTTCTCTGATGGCCGAGTCGCCGGGATTCAGACAGATCGAACCCACTACAACGCGCCCTGCGTAGTGAACTGCGCGGGCGCGTGGGCGGGCAGCTTCTCTGCCCATCACTTCCCTACCCGTCCAGTCAAAGGACAGATGCTGGCCGTGGCCTGCGCCCAGCACGACGTTGTGCGTCACGTCATCCGCGCGCCTGAGGTTTATCTGGTGCCGCGAAGCGATGGGCGAATTGTGATCGGATCGACGCTGGAAGAAGCCGGCTACGACAAGCGCATCGACGCAGACACGATTCAACGTTTGCATCAAGCCGCGATTCGCCTGGTTCCAGCGCTAGATGAGGCGCGAATTCTGGAGGACTGGGCCGGGCTCAGGCCGGGAACACCAGACGATCTACCCATCCTCGGCGCGACCGGCACGCCAGGATACTTCGTGGCCACCGGGCACTTTCGCGACGGAATCTTGCTAACGCCGGTCACGGCCCACGTCATGGCACAAGTGATCACAGCCGAGAAACCCGATTACGATATCTCGGCGTTTTCGCCGCTGCGATTCGGGTGTTTGTAGCGTCGTCCTGGCGGCGGTATGGTTTATTTGCTCTGCGCGACTAAGCCCATCCAGCGCTTTCCGCGCTTCTTCGAGTTTCGGATCGAGCTTCAGCGCCTGTTTATAAATCGCGACGGCTTCTGCACTGCGGCCGTCCTGCTGCAGCGCCTGACCCAGCCGAAAATAAGTTTTGCCGGAGGGCGATTCCGCAACATTTCGCATGGCATCGGACAACTCCACCTTGGCTAATCCCTGCTTCGCATCAGAACGCTGCGGATCGATCTGCAGCGCCGCCTGATAACTGGCGCGTGCCTTGGCATAGTTTCCGACCTGGCTATACAGGCGGCCGAGAGTAGCGTAGGCTCCAACCCGCATGTTAGGATCGGAAACCAAAGGAATTGCGATCTCGTATTCCGGAATCGCGTCTCGCGTGCGGTCGTTCAGGGTGAGATCTCCAGCAAGATTCAGATGAGCTCCCGCATCGTGAGGCCTGAGTTGAACCGCTATCTGGAAATGAGGCAACGCCTCAGGAAAACGGTCCGACGCCAGGAGCGCCGCGCCCAGGTTTTGCTCGCCAAGGAAATTATTTTTCGTGACCTCGACGGTGTGCGCCCAAAGATCAACCGCGCTCCGCCAATATCGAAGCTGGTCAGAAGTAAAGAGTGTGAAAACTGCCAGGACGACCGCGGCTATCTTGGCCCGCGTGCGGAACGTGAGTTGCCGGCTGTCAGCTAAATCAGCAGCGCCCCATACGGCCATCACGAAAATTCCAATCAGCGGGACGTAGGCATAGCGGTCAGCGATGGCCTGCTCTCCCACCTGAATGATTCCGATGACGGGGACGAGCGTGCCCAGAAACCACAACCATCCCGTGATGAGGTACGGCCGTCGGACGCGTTGCCACCACACCAGCGCGCTGACCGAGAGCAGAAACAGCGCAGCCAATCCTAATTGCCAAACGGCAAGCGTCGCCCCCGGATGCGGATAGAACACCGCCAGCCACGCCGGCCAGAATGCCTTCCACACATACAGGGCGTAAGCGTAGATCGCGTTTTCCAATCGCACGCTGAGAGGAAGCGCCAGACGCATGGCTCCGCCGGAGCGTTGCGCGAAAACGGTGACCGCGCTCGTGGCAGCAGACAGCGCAAGGAGCGGCATCTTTTCCAGGATGAGCCGCAACAACGGAGCCTGCGGCACAGGCAATGTGCTTTCAGGACTCGACGGTTCCCATCCGCGAATTCGCCGTAACGGCCAGAAATCCATTAGCAAAAGGACGAAAGGCAACGTCACGACCATGGGTTTCGAAGCAAGTCCGAGAACGAACAGTACAGTCACGGCGAGGTAGCGTTTGACGTCCGGCTTGAGCGTGTACCAGCCATAAGCCCCCAGCGTGAGCAGGAAGAAAAACATGCTCAACACATTCTTGCGCTCAGCGATCCACGCCACCGACTCTACATTCATGGGATGAACCGCAAACAGCGCCGCCACCAGGAAGCTGCGCCCGGGAGCACGGGTCGCGCGCGCCAGCAGCAAGAACAGCAACACGACGTTCAGCACATGCAACAGCACATTGGTGACGTGGTGCCCCGCAGGATTCAGACCATACAGTTCACAATCCAGCGCATGGGAAAACCAGGTCACCGGGTGCCAGTTGGTATCAGTCGACTTCAAAGCCCAAACAATTGTTTGCCAAGTCAGCCCAGCTTGGACGTGTTGATTGTTGGTGACGTAGTTGTCGTCGTCGTAATTGAAAATAAAAGGATGCCCGATCGCGGGACTGTAAACCGCAAACGTTACCACCGCCAGCAAAAGACAAATCGCCAGATTGCGCTTCGCAGGCGACCCCATCACAAAGCTCTCGACGCTTCCTCGAATCCCGGCTTTTGCCAGAGCCAGACGGCCCGTGTCCGGCCGTTCGTAGCGCGATTTCGTCCTGGAAGACATGTTGAAGGTAGAACTAGCTCGCCAATCATGGGTAAGCAGAGGGCATTGTACCCTGCGTGGATTCATTCGTGGGAAACTCGCATCAATGAATCTGGGAGGTTGCGGACAAAGGATGATTCGCAGTGATTTGGGAAGGCCCGACTTCAGTCGGGCCGCCAAGTCGGTGAAAATGTGTTGGCGCTTCAGCGCCCGAGGTATGCTTTCTTGCACCCGCCAGCTAGTTTTCTCGGAGCCTCCGAGCGATTCCATTACACGAAAGTAGCATCGGACAAAACTCTCTTAAGGTCACGACTCTTCAGCTTGGCGCTCGTAGCCGACGCAACCAAAGACTGGCAGTCGCGGATACTTCACAAAGCTCGGATCGGTGTCCGAAAGTTTGCAGCGATAGAATGTCGATCCGCGCGCCGACTGGATGCGCTGCGAGTGCATGCAGTCAAAACACAATCCAACGCGCTGTAGTTCCTGCTTCGCGGCGCCTTCTGTCACATCCCGCAGGATACCTCATCACCAAACTCAGACCATCGCTTCAGGTATACTTATCGGTTTCATTGCTATTCCTACAAAGATCAATCGAAAGAAAGGGACACGTCTATGGCTTCCCCAGCAGTGGATTACGCTCGTTCGAATCAGCAGCGATTCTTAAACGAACTCAAAGATTTGCTTCGTATTCCCAGCATCAGCACTGCGCCTGAGCATAAGTCCGACGTGCAGAAGGCCGCCGACGTAGTGGCCAACGAACTCCGGCGAATTGGCATGGAGAACGTGGAACTGATCCCGACCAAAGGCCATCCCCTGATTTACGCCGACTGGCTGCATGCTCCGGGCAAGCCGACCGTGCTCTGCTATGCCCATTACGATGTGCAACCGCCCGATCCGCTTGACGAGTGGGTCAGCCCGCCTTTCGAGCCCACGGAACGCAACAACAATATCTATGCCCGGGGCGCGGTCGACGATAAAGGCCAGCTCTGGATGGAGATCAAGGCTATCGAAGCCTTGATGAGAGGCCACGCCGGCAAGCTGCCTTTGAATGTGAAATTCATCATCGAAGGCGAAGAAGAAGTCGGCGGCGAATCCATCGCCGAATACGTGCGCAAGCAGAAGAGCAAGCTGAAGGCCGATTTTGCGCTGGTCTGCGATACTGAGTTGTTTGCCCCCGATCTTCCGACTCTGTGCGTCGGTCTGCGCGGACTCGTTTACACGGAAATCGAGGCGTTCGGTGCGAAGAGCGATCTGCACTCCGGCATGTACGGTGGTGCGGCACCGAATCCGTTTTTTGCCTTGATTGAAATCATCAGCAAACTGAAAGATGCGAAAGGCAAGGTCCTGATTCCGGGCTTCTACAAAAACGTGAAAGCCCCGAGCGCAGCCGAACTTAAAGCGTGGAAGCGTTTACCGTTCAACGAAGAGCACTATCGCAAGACCGAAGTCGGTTCCAAGGTGCTGACCGGGGAGCCGGGCTTCTCGGTTCTCTATCGCACCTGGGCGCGCCCCACGCTCGAAGTCCACGGCATGCCCGGCGGTTTTACCGCACCTGGCGCCAAGACTGTGATCCCGGCGAAAGCTTCCGCGAAGGTTTCCATGCGCTTGGTTCCTAACCAGGATCCCGACGACATCCTCAAGCGCTATACCGCCTTCGTGAAAAAACTCACGCCCAAGGGTATCGACACCAAAATCAAAGTTTGGAGCAAAGGTCCGGCCTGCGTAGTCGGTACCGACAACAAATACGTAAAAGCCTCCACCGAAGCCATGCACGATGTCTTCAAGAAAGACACGGTCTTCATTCGCTCCGGCGGCTCGATTCCAATCGTGACCGATTTTCAGGACGTGCTGAAGATTCCCAGTGTGATGATGGGCTTCGGCCTCCCCGACGACAATCTGCACGCGCCCAATGAGAAGTTCCACATCCCAAACTTCCATCGCGGAATCGAATCGATTTGTTTGTTCTTCGAGAAGCTAGGCCAGTAGGCTGCGAGCGCACGTGGCCTTTGTGCGTACGGCGCGTCGATCTGTCTACGGGAGTCTCAGCCGCCCGAAACTTGTTCAAGCCGGATTAGGCGGACGTTTACCAACCATGGGGCAACTGGATCACCGAGACTGTATTGCTTCCGCGGTTCGCTACGTAGACTCGTCTGGTCGTCGCGTTTACCGCCACGCCGGTGGGAAACTTCCCTACTCGCACTCTTTTCTTGACGGTCAAGGTTGAGGCATCAATGAAGATCGCGCGGTTGCTTCCGGTATCGGGTTCCACCGCTAGTGTCGTACCTGGTATAGCAACGACTTCATTGGGATAGTTGAGACCGCCAACCGTTCCCAATACCGTTCCGTTGATCGAGTCGATGACATAGAATCCGCTGTTTTCGTCCGTGGCGTACGCACGATCATGTCCCGAATCCATAGCCACCCCCCCTACCAGGGATGCGCCCGGCAGTTTAATCGTGTTCATCACTGCGTTGGTAGCGCCGTCCACTAGAGAAACCTGTCCGCAACCGCATAGGAAATCAGCCACCATAACCTGGTTCGAATCGGTGTCGACCGCGACACTGAGGGGGTAGGGAGGAACAGGAATGGATGCAACCAGCTTGCGCTCTCCGCCGGAGATAACGTCCAGAAACCCGTTCTGATCCTCGAGCGTCACATAGACGCGATTAGTGAAAGGGTTGACCGCAACTTTGGCCGGCGAAGAACCCAACCGAAGCGTTGAAGTCGTCAGTTTCGTCCCATTGATGATCGACAGAGATCCGCCGGTTAAATTGGCTACGTAGATGGTATTTGTATTTGGGTTGACGGCAACCCCATTGGGATAGTGGCCCACCCTTATCGTACTCAGCACCTCGTTCGTGGCCCCGTCGATCACCGACACCGTATCGTCTGCCTGATTGCTCACATATACACGATTGGTTTTCTGGTCTGCGGCAAGATAGATTGGCTGCTTCCCTACAGCAATCGTCGCAATCACGCTTTGGCAGAAAGCGGGCGTAGAACAAGACACGGCGACAACCAGAAGAGCAACCAGACCGGCAAACGGACGTTGCATAAGGAGCCTCGATATTGAACCGGTTAGCGATCCCCGGAAAAAAATACAATGTCGGACTACTCTGATCCCCACCAGTACTGCACGGTTGCCTAATCTTACAGCATTTCTGTCGAAACCGGGTTATCTGGTTTTTACCTGGCGCAAGCGTACCTCAGGCTGGGCGCGGATTTGCGATCAGCGGACTCAATGGCTACGGATTGGCCAGTCAGATACTCAGACTCTGCAATTAGACCGTTGCTTCGATTCGACGCTTGCGCTAGGCTTATTGCGCTCTCGCGATTCTCCCCTTCCTTCCTAAGCCACACCCATTTCACACGCCAATGCTGCATTCCGTGTGCAAAATGACGTGGTTGTGCAAAAGGTGACCCCATATATGGTGTTTTCTTGCTTGACCCCGGTGCGATTTCGCCGTTACAGTAGCTCCAATCTGTGCCCGCCCTGTCCAGCCGCAGGAAGGTTTTTATCGGAGCGAGCTGTGGAGGAATCCAATTGGTTAACCCGTTCCCCAAGGAGTAGAAGTTGCTCAAACTGAAAAAGCTTCAGATTCTCGGATTCAAATCTTTCTGCGATCGCACCGAACTCAAGTTTCACGGTGAGGGCATCGCCGCCATCATCGGTCCTAACGGATGCGGAAAGTCCAACATCGCCGATGCGATCTCGTGGGTCCTGGGAGAGCAGTCGGCCAAGACGCTCCGCGGCTCGCGCATGGAGGACGTCATCTTCGCCGGCACCCGCGACCGCAAGCCCACCGGCATGGCCGAGGTCGCGCTCACGCTGATCGATCCCGAAGTCTACGACGGCCCCGATGCCCACGAGCCGACCGAGATCGAAGTCCAGAATGATTTGCCCGCAAGCGCCGACGATTGGGATGAAGCCGAAGTGCGCGCCAAAGCTGCCGAGGAAGTCGAGCGACTAACCGAAGAAGCGCAGCCGGGACAAACCGAGGAAGTTGAAAGCGCCCCGCCCAATGAAGCCACGGGCGTCTCCCCTGCGCCGCAGTCCGAAGATGCCGGAATCCCTATCCAATCGGGCCCGCAAGTAGTCCTCAAAATCCGCCGCCGCAAGTTTCAGCAACAGTTTCGAGCCGGAGAGATTGCGGTCACTCGCCGTCTTTTCCGCTCGGGAGACAGCGAGTACCTCCTGAACGGCAAGCTTTGCCGTTTACGCGATATTCAGGAATTATTTATGGGCACCGGACTCGGGCCAGAGTCATACGCCCTCATCGAGCAAGGACGGATTGGACAGATTCTGAGCAGCCGCCCCACTGATCGCCGCGCCATCATCGAAGAAGCAGCCGGCATCACGAAGTTCAAAACCAAGAAGCGTCTCGCCGAAGCGCGCCTGGAAGATGCCAAGCAGAACCTCTCACGCGTGAACGATATTTTCGACGAAGTCACGCGCCAGATGAATTCCCTGAAGCGCCAGGCCTCGAAGGCCGAGCGTTATGTCAAGTTGCGAGACGAGATGCGGGCCAAGCTCCGTCTGGTGCTGGCCAGCAAGTTCGCCCAACTCGATCGCGAAAGCATCGAACTCGACGAGCGAATCAATGCGCTCTCGGAGGAGATGCGTCACCGCACAGAAACCGTCCAGCAACTCGAATCCGAGCACGCCGACCGCACCCAGCGCGGCTACGCCATCGAAACCGAGATTCGCGAAAACCGCGAACGTCTCAACCAGATCAAGCTCGACAGCGAACGAACCCAAGCGCAGCGTCGTCATAACGAAGAACGTTGCGCCGAACTGGTGGTGCGTTCGGCTGCTTCTGAAGCGGAATTGGCCCAGGCGCAACATCGGCTCACCGCGTTGCAGGCGGAGCGAGATTCGAATCACCAGGTATTACAGTCAGCCGCCGCAGATGTAGCTGCGGCGCACGTAGAGTTAGCCCAGTGCCAGCAAGAGGCCGCCGAAGCTGCAAATGCGCTGGCGGATTTGGAACATCAGCAGGAAGCTTCACGCGTCTCCATAATGGAAGTGGTCGCGTCCGCGTCCAATCTGCGAAATTCGCTAACCCAAGCCGAAGAGCGTCTGGCCGCGGTAGGCCGCGAGGCCCATCGTTTGCAGCTTGAAATGGCAACCGCAAGCTCTCAGGTCGAAACCTTCGGCGGGCAGCGCGGACAATTCGCCCTGGAATTTGAGACGGTCTCCCAACGCGTCGCAGGGTTGACAGAAGAAATTTCCCACGCGCGCCAACTGATCGAATCAAAGCGCCGCGAAGAATCCGAAGCCAAGAATCGCCTTGACGGCCTGCGCGCCGAATACGCCTCCGCCATCGGAAAAAAGGGATCGCTCGAAGCCGTCATCGCTGAACATGGCTACTCGACCGAGTCGGTGCGCCGGCTGTTTCAGTCGGGAGTGATGAACGGTGGATTGGCTCCCGCCGGCGTGCTCGCTGATTTCCTCGAGGTTGAGCCGCGTTACGAAGGCGTCGTCGAAGACTTTCTTCGCGACGAACTGAACTACGTCGTGGTCAAATCCTGGGACGCAGCCGACGAAGGTTTGCGCCTTCTGCGAACTGACGTGGACGGACGCGCAACCTTCCTGGTGCACCCAGAAGACTCGCAAGCCAAATTCTCGTTCGCGGTGGACGAAGTCGCTCGCGCCGCAACCCCCAGCCAATCGATCGTCCCACTAAAACATGCGATCCGGGTGCTGAACGGCTTCGGGCGATCCCTGGAAGTCATCCTACCCAAGCTTCGCGACGGATACATCGTTCCCGAACCCGCGTCCGCGCGTGAGCTGGCACTATCGAACCCGGACGCGTTTTTTCTTTCGCAGTCCGGCGAGTGCTTCCACAACGTAACCGTCACCGGCGGCAAGCAGCGCGCCGAAGGCCCGCTCTCCATGAAGCGCGAGCTGCGCGATGTAATGCGTCTGTTGAACGAGTTGGAGTCAGCGCTACGCAACGACGAAGTTCGCGTATTGACGTTGGGCCGTGAGATCAAGGAACTGACTTCACGACTCGACCGGCTGGAAACAGAAAAGCGAGAAGCTGAAACTCAGGCGATGACTTCAGGTCACATGCTGCAACAGCTCGATTCGGAAATGGCTCGGGTCAGCGAGCGCCTGAACATCTGCCGCCACGATCTCCAGCGCATGGATTCCGAGCGTGCTGAACAGGAAACGTTGATCGCTTCGACCCAAACAGAATTGGCTGCCAAACAACAGCGACGCGAAGAATTGGAAGCTCTGGCGTCTGACGCAAACGAGGCACTGGTCGGCCTGCGCGAACGGCGTGAGTCGTCTGCCCAGAATGCTTCGCAACATCTGGCCCGGGTCGCGACCTTGGAGGAACGGCACCGGTCCGCAACCGCCGTGCTCGAGAAAATCGACGCTCTGGTCGCGGACATGGGCGCACGAGCCAGTTCCCTGCAATCGCAGATCGAGTCTTCCGCGGTCGAAAAGCTGCAACGCGAAACCGAAAATCAGCAGATGATCGCTCAACTGGAAGAATTGGAAGCTGAGCGCAATACGACCGAGGCTCGTGATGGGCTATTGCAATTTGAATCCGACCAGGTGCGCGCCCGGCTGGCGGAGATCGAAGACACTCTACGCGATGCGCGCCAGTTGCTCGATCAAGCTCGTGATCGGCGCGGCGAACTCTCGGCAGCCGCGGCCAAACTGCAATCAGACGCGCAATACATGGCCGAAACTTGCCTGAACGAACTGGGCATTCAGCGTCACGAATTGACCGCCGACACCACGATTACCATTGCCACCGGCGAGCAACTGGCAAACGAAGACCAGGCCTATCGCGAAATGCGCACCCGTCTTGACGCCATGGGCCCTGTAAATATGATGGCTCTCGAGGAATATAAAGAAACCGCCGAGCGCCATGCGTTCCTTGACACGCAAAGAAAAGACCTGTTCGATTCGATTGCCAACACCCAGGCTACGATCAAAGAGATCGACACTTTTTCGCGGCAGAAGTTTGAAGAGGCTTTCTACAAAATCAACGAGAACTTCCAGACCACGTTTCGCAAGCTGTTTGGGGGTGGCCATGCTCTCATGCGCTTGACCGATGAAGAAAACAGTGCAGAGAGCGGCATCGACGTGGTCGCTTCGCCTCCGGGCAAAAAGCTGCAGAACGTACTGCTGCTCTCCGGTGGAGAAAAAGCCATGACTGCCTTGGCCTTGCTGGTCGGGATCTTCCAGTATCAGCCCAGCCCGTTTTGCATTCTCGACGAAGTCGATGCCCCGCTCGACGAAGCCAACATTGGTCGCTTCACCGAACTAGTCAGAGAGATGAGCCTCCAAACCCAGTTCGTCCTGATCACCCACAGCAAAAAAACCATGAGCATCGCGCCGGTACTTTACGGCGTAACTATGCAGGAGCCCGGGGTGTCCAAACTGGTTTCAGTGCGCTTCGGAGCAACGGCATGACCAGCCGCCGACGCTTGATCTCGGAGCCAAAGGTGATTCAGAAGTATCCCGTCTTAAGCCAGCGGCAGATCGAGGAAGTTAGGAAAGGCATAGCTGAGGCCGACTTGGGAGACTTCGCCAGTGACGAAGATGTGAAACGCACAATAAACAAATGGACGCGCCCGTTTCGCTGATTGCCGCCCCATTTGTTCTCCTCTCCCGGTTATCCTCTGCCATCCTCAGCTTTTCCACAAACCGAATCCAGCCAAAATCCGCACCAACCGCCCGATTTCAACCTTCCCCCAACAGTCAACGCTTTTTCTTTCAAGCGAATGCGCCGTGTCGATAAAGGAACGAGACTTAAATCGTTGACAAATATTTCTGACAGGTTAGAATACGCGACGTTTTCTAACTGTAAAATTTAATCATGAGCCCCCAGTTACTCGACTCCGTTCTGCTTCGTACTGACTTCCCTGAACTCAAGCTCCACGCCAGCGGAAAAGTGCGGGACGTTTACCAACTCGACGATGCACATCTGCTTTTCGTCGCCACCGATCGCATTTCTGCGTTCGACTATGTGCTGGCCACGGGCATTCCCCATAAAGGCCGCGTGCTCACCCAGATTTCCCTCTTCTGGTTCGATTTCCTTCGCGACGTGGTCGCCAACCATGTGGTCACGGCCGATGTAGAGAAGTATCCCGCGTCCGCGCAGAAGTACGCCGACCAACTGCAGGGCCGGTCGATGATGGTCATGCGCGCCGAGATGATTCCGGTCGAGTGTGTGGTGCGAGGATATATTTCCGGATCGGCCTGGAAAGAATACAAAACCAGCGGCCGCGTTTGCGGAATAGAACTTCCCGCGGGTCTGAAAGAGTCCAGCAAGTTGCCGCAGCCCATCTTCACCCCCGCAACCAAGGCAACCACCGGTCACGACGAAAATATTCCCTTCGATGAGATGACTCGGATCGTAGGCGTCGAGTTAAGCCGCCAACTCCGCGACCTGAGCTTGAAGGTTTACAGCAAAGCGGCGGACTACGCCCTGCAGAAGGGCATCATCATTGCCGACACCAAGTTTGAATTCGGAATGACCTCCAAGGGCATCACACTCGCCGACGAGGTCCTCACTCCCGACTCTTCCCGCTTCTGGCCGGCAGACAAATACCAGGCGGGCCGCGCGCAGGATTCGTACGACAAGCAGTACGTTCGCGATTACCTCGAGCAAATTCGCTGGGACAAGCAGCCGCCCGCGCCCGCTCTTCCCGCGGAAGTGGCACGGCAGACCAGCGACAAATACCTGGAGGCTTTTCACCAGCTCACCGGACACGAGCTGGATGTTTAGTGCAGTAATCATTTGGAGAACACGGTGACGGGAGCGGATTGGGTCATCGTGGCAGTCATTGTTGTATCGGTGATTCAGGCCGCGATCGCTGGCTTCTTTCATGAGGCCTTTGGGATCGCGGGTTTGATCTTTGGCTACCTGCTGGCCGCTTGGAATTACGAACGGCTCGCGGCGCGATATGCGCCCTATCTGAAGTCGATGTGGTTGGGCGAAATCGCGGCTTTTCTGATTATCTTTTTGGCGGTGCTCGTCCTGGCCGGAATCGCGGGGCGCATCACTCGCCACATCGTAAAAGAGGCTGGCTTAAGTTTTGTCGATCGGATCTTGGGCGGAGCGCTGGGATTGCTGCGTGGATGTTTGATGGTCGCAGTGATCCTCATGAGCATGGCCGCGTTCACGCCTACGTCAGCGTGGTTGCAAGGTTCGGAACTGGCGCCGTATTTCCTGGTCGTGGGACGTGCCGCGATTTGGGTGGCGCCGTCGGAATTGCGCGCCCGCTTTTATCAAGGACTTGACCTGCTGCGTCGCGAACAGCAACACACGTAGCGCGATTGCAGCGTCGTAACGGAATCGGGCAAACAGAGAAGCGCGGGTAGCGGCTCTTCAGCAGCAGCTTCACCCTGCCGCTTTTCAAAAAGAAAGAGGGATGCCGTGAGAGATCAGCTCGAAGCACTCATCCTGCAGATGTACAAAAGCAATATTCTGTACTCCGAGGCGGTACGCGAATTCAAAAAGCGATTCATCCTCACCGTACTGCAGGAAAACAACGGAAACCAGTGTCGGGCTGCCCGTCAGCTGGGGATGCATCGCAACACGCTCAGCCGCACCATTACCGAATTGAAGATCGACATTCGGCAACTGCGCGCCGGCGTCAAACGTCCACCTCGCAGCGCTCGCCCCGCCGCCTACGACAAGAAGGCAGTCCGCTGAAATCGCCGATCTAGTCCTCTTCAAACAAAAAATCAGGGCAGCGATTCCTCGCTGCCCTGATCAATTCGAACCCCCACTCCCTGCTTAATTACCGGTCGCGCGGTGATGAGCCGGTTTTGCCGGCGGCGCCTTGGTCAGCAAAGCGCCTTTCTCCATGGTCATCACAAACGGGCTCGGCGTGTAGGAAACCGGTGTCCCTTCGAAATCCAGAGTAGAACCCTCCGCTGGCATGAGCTTCGCCGGAATCGTTCCACCCATCGTGACCACGACATCCGCCCGCTTCGCTTGAATGTCGTCCTCGCTCGCCGCGATCTGTAGCTCGGTCGACGATGCCTTGATGACCGTGCCTTCCATCTGCAAGGCCACGCCTTTAATGGCAGACCATACTTTGTCTGTATCGGCCGGCGCACCCGCGGAAAGAACCATCTCCCACTCGGCGAAGCTCATATCCTTGGGAGCCTTGCTCTTCACCAGGTCAGCCGCCTGCTCAGCCGGAGTAGGAGGAACGTAGGCCTTGATGGTGAACCCCGCCGGTGGCAGCGGTGTAGTCGCAGTCAGCGCCAGCAGTTCGTTCCAGCCTTCTTCCGAGCCATGATACTTCACGTACTTGGCATGGCCGAATTTCGTAATCTGCGCCTTGCCGCCCGGATCTTTCACCAGGTTGACGGCGCGGGCGATGAAGAACAGTCCGTTCACGTCATCTTCAGGAGTCGCCGTTAGACTGGCCAGCGCCAACGGATAGACGTTTTCCACGTTGTTCGGGTCAGCTTCCACAGCCGCCCGCAGATCTTTCTCGGCGGTCGCGTTATCCTTTAACTGCAGCGCGGAGAATCCGGCCACACTGTCCAGCAGCGCTCCCAACTGCGTCTTCTGTTTCTGGAAGTCCGCCTCTGACACTCCGTCCGGTTTAGTCATCGTGGTCAGCGCCTGCAGGCCACGCTCCGCATGCCCCTTGGCATCCGCCCACTTTTGGGCGGCGCGCTCGCTATAGGCCAATAACGCCAGTGCGCGAACATTGTTCGGATTGGCCGTCAACAGCCGGTTGGCGGCGTCAATCACCTTCGCCTGGTTCCCTGTCTGCTGATAAGCTCCCATCAGCAGTTCCAGTGCGTCTTCCTTCATCACGCTGTTGGGATATTGGGCGAGGAAAGCTTCCAGGCCACTGATCGCGGCCGTTGGATCCTTCTGCGCCTGCTGCGCGGCTCCAACGTAGGCGTTGTACTCCGCCGGATCTTTAATCGTTTTAGACGCGGCGGGCTGCGCCTGTGCGGGTGCTGCGGTTTGGGTCTGCGGTTGCGCTGCTGCTTGCTGATTCGAGGCTATTCCAGCAAACATAATCACAATCGCCACTAGACTCGTCTTCATTTTGCAATGGCTCCTTGAATTGTCGGGAAAACGGACGGCATTCGTACCCGGGTATACCCAAGCTCAATCCCCGGCTGCTCAGTGCATGTGCCCCATCAGCTCATGCGGCAGGTCCGGAAAACCTAGCGCTCGCCCGGTCGTGCCAACGAGGCCAAGATATTATTTCCGGTGAGCCGGATTATAAGTATGTATCTTCACTAAGGCAAGCTTACTTTCCAGGCTCTCCTGCCAATTTTGTAAGATGCGTAACAAGCTCCAACGGTGGTTAGAAGTCCTTAACCTAATTATCATAGCGAAGGGTCCTTATGGAGGAGACTGTCAAAATGACTAGTCTGGTCGGCCAGGTCGCAGTAATTACTGGAGGCGGGCGCGGCATCGGCGCCGCGATTGCCGCCAAACTCGCTGGCATGGGAGCGACCGTCGTGCTGGCCGGACGCACTCGTGAACCGCTCGAATCTACTTCTGACGCGATCATAAAAGCCGGCGGTCAAGCCGAACCCGTCGTCTGCGACGTGATGCATCTCACTTCCGTCGAAGCCCTCGCCGCGCATGTCGACAAGACTCTCGGCCGGCTCGACATCCTGGTCAACAACGCCGGCGTCGGCGGCTTCGGAGGCCCGCTCCACCAATTGCCGCCTGAGTCCTGGGACCAGGTGCTGAATACCAACTTGCGCGGAGTCTACTACTGCATTCGCGCCTTCGCTCCCCTGATGATTCGCGCTCGTACCGGACACATCATCAACATCTCTTCGCTTGCCGGAAAGAATGCCCTACCCAATGGCGCGGCCTACGCCGCATCGAAGTGGGGACTGAACGGCTTGAGCTATTCCGTCGCCGAAGAACTCCGCACTTACAATATTCGCGTCTCGGTAGTCTGTCCCGGTTCGGTCGACACTGAACTGAGCCCGCACGCGGGAAAAGACAAATCCAAGATGCTGCAACCAGAAGATGTCGCCCACGCAGTGGCGATGCTGGTAACGCAAGCCCCGCAATCCTTCGTAAGCGAGATCCTTCTCCGCCCCACGCAAAAGCCGTAGGCCAGTGTGGCGCGGCACCCCGGCCTATAAGCCGTCATCCTGAGACAGCGGAATCCTTGGCTTCGGCGATGACTCCCGACGATGAATCGCTGTATTCGGCTTCGCCAGGCTTCTTTATTTGTTGGCAGATGCCGGCGAACTCGAAGACGGTGCGGAGATCGCTCCAGTTTCCCGCCAGGGCGCCGGGGATTGCGGCTTGTGCTTGTTGGATTCGTTCGTATTCTTTCTCGTTGTGGGATGGATCGCGTTCCGAAACGCTGGGTTTCTTCCGCTCCTTCGGAGCTGGATTGTTTTCTGCTGCGGCTGGTTCTGTCGTTGGGCTTTCTTGCGATGCGCTTTTCTTTGGGGCTTGTGGCTCGGCTTGGGCTTGTAGCTCGACTACGGCGTTCGTGGCCTCGGGGACAAGAGTGTCATCGGCACGCGGGCTTAGGGGAGGGCCGAATTCGGGGTGTTCGATTAAATATTGTTGGGCGTAGTCGGGGACTTCGCGGACCATGCTTTGTTTTTCGGATTCGCGCTTGGTGTCGAAGCGGACATTCTTGGCGTTTCTCGCGGCTATGCGCAGGGCTTGAATGATCAGGCGGGCGCGGGTTGGGTCGAGGGTGCCTTTGATCAGTCCATCGACTACGTGCATGATCGAAAGTTGGATGGACTCGCAGTCTTCGAGCAGGGCCATCGAGTGGAGCTGCATATCGACGCGCTGTTGCACGCCTTTGATGACGCGGGTGTGGAAATAGCAGAAGAACTCGCCGCGGAGGGCGGGGGAGCCGCAGCGCTGTCCGGTGACTTTGATGTGGGTGCAGTGGCGAACGTTGGGACGTTGGGCTAACGGAATTGGGCATGGACTACTCCTGAAAAAAACGCGCGAATTCGCGTAAATCTATGAATCGATTGAGTCGGGTTGCAAGGGTACCGGCCAGATCTATGAAACCAAAGGGGTTGCAGGCAAAATCTTGGGAACAAAGGAGTTGCGGGGTGGGATTGAGCTGGAAACGGGAATTCTTGGGGGAGGGCGGAAGCATTTCGACTGTTCCTGTATGGGATATAAACTGACTATAATATATATCTTAAAGTAAAGTCAAGGAAATAGTGAAAAAAGATGGGGGTGGAGTTCCAAAATGGGAATTGGGGGAACTCGAGAGCGAAGACGGCTTTCGCTTAGGGCCCGGTCAATGCGTGCTATCGCGATTTTACGCCAGTTGACCTGCAAAACTCATGCGGCTGGCCCTTAATCTAGAATAGTTGTGTGAAATCTCAGAACGAGCGTAAACAAATCATTTTCGGGGAAAGAATTAGGAAGCTCCGCCTCAAGCGCGGAATTACAGTAGCGAAACTGTCAAAACTGGCGCACCTCGATCGAAGTTATACGGCCGATGTCGAACGAGGCGAACGTAATCTTTCGCTACTGAAAATCCTGAAGTTGGCGGCCGCGCTGCGCGTGCATCCGAGCAAATTGTTTGTGAAGTTCTGACCGCTCGGAACGTCTGGCCTTTCACTCATCTCTGCTCAATGAGTGAAACCGAGAGTTGGTGTTGAAAAAGTCACTGAGTTGGTGCTTGCGAGGGCGATACAGCAGAGTTATAAGCAGACGAGAGCTAGTGATGCTGCAGGCAATCGCCAAACTCGGAGGCTGGCTGCTTATGATGGGGCAACACGACCGTTCGGAGTCGCTGTTCTACTACTTCCGCATCGAAGATCAGGTTCCTCAAAACCACTTGTTACGTTGCATCGACCGCTACGTCAGTTTCGATTTTGTGCGGGAGAAGTTGCGTGCATCCTACAGCGAAACGGGGCGACCGTCGATTGATCCGGAAGTGCTGTTGCGGATCCTGCTGCTGGGGTATCTCTACGGCATCACCAGTGAGCGGAAGTTGCTGGAAGAACTGCGCATGCACTTGGCGTGGCGCTGGTTCACCGGCCTCGGTTTCGATCAGGAGATTCCCCATCACTCGACGTTCTCGAAGAACCGGCATGGGCGCTTTCAGGAGTCGAACCTGTTTCAGGAGTTGTTTGAGCGCATCGTAGAGCAGTGCATGGCGGCGGGTCTGGTGGAGGGCGAACAGATGTCGGTCGATGGCAGCTTCATCATGGCGAACGCCAGCCATCACAGTCGTATTCCCCGCGACCAGTTCACGGAGGCAGCGCAAGTGAACTATGGGGCGCGGAAGTACCTGGAAGAACTAGAGCAGGAGAACGGCGATGGCGAGCCCATCCATCAGCAAGACAAGGTGTCGACCACCGACCCGGATTCGACCTACCTGACCAAGGGAAATCGCGCAGCCGAACTGGGTTACTTCGATAACTATCTGATCGACAATGAAAGCTGTGTGATCGTGGGGGTGCAAGCGACGGCCGCCCGTTTGAGTCAGGAGAGTGCGGCGGCACGAGACATGATCGATCGCTACTGCGAACGATATGGTCGGCGGCCCAAGGGAGTGGCGGCCGATAACACCTACGGCAACGGGGAAATGCTGCAATGGCTCGATCAACATGGGATTACACCTTACATTCGCGTGAAGGAAAGTCCGAACTCGCCCCCGGATCTATACGGGATCGAGAAGTTCACTTACGTGCCGGAAGAAAACTGCTATCTCTGCCCCGCGGGCAAGCCCCTGAACTACGTGGGGATTAACAAACGGAACCGTGCGCACCGGTACTATTCGACGGTTAAGCGCTGTCGAGGATGTGAGCAGAAGCCGCAGTGCACACGCGGCCAGTTTCGCACGATCGGGATCCATACCTGTGAGGCGGCGAGACAGAAGGCCTACGAGGTAGCCAAGACCCCGGAGTTCGCTGTGGCGCTACGCAAGCGACGGAAAGTGGAGGCTCTGTTCTCGGAACTAAAGAACCGGATTGGATTGCGGCGCTTGCGCCTACGCAGAATCAAGTTCGTGCGTGAGCAGTTCTACCTGGCTGCCGTGGCCCAGAACCTGAAACGACTGGTGCGGTTCCTCAACCTGAAAGCGCAACCAGCGATGGCCACCGCGTAACAAACAGACTACCGCAAGAAAAACACGAACCAGAAGAAACTCCCCTGAAGGAACAACACGTCTTCGAACCGAGTTTTTCAACACCAACGGATTTATCGCCAGTGACGAGCTAGCGTCCTGCCTTTCAGTGACGTGTTTGCCCAGACCGCCGCCCTGACTGCCACATAAGTGGGAACGCCATACACCGCGAAAAAGAATGGAAACCCAATTAGCACAGAGATGTGATCATGATCGGGATGCAGCAGAGCCGCTGGCATGTAGCCGACCCAAACTCCTAGTGGGAAATATGGAGCGATCGGCACAGGCAGGGATAACGCAATCCATGTAGCCACAGCGACGAGCATCCAATGACGGCGGATCGGCGATGATGCGCTGCGAAATATCACCACAGCCAGGATCATCAGGGCAGTGGCGCAAAGTAGCTCTTGATACCGTGTGTTCCGATCAAGCAAGACATGGAAGTACGAAGGTGGGGCGGTGATGCATCCCACGAAATAACAAGGCACAGCAATGGGAGCGGGCGGCGTGAGCACAAAGTGACGGCCCAGTTCCTTCCGGTAGTCGAGTTCACGCTCGGCGGCTTGTTGCCAATTTGGAAAGAGGACACTGATACCGATCCACAGAACCCACACACCCACTACTGCATGTTGAAGGCGGTTCACAATTCACATTTTCCGGCAGGAGGAGTCGCAATGCAAAGCAACGAAGGTAACTGTTGTAACCAGGTGAGCATGACCGGACTCCGGTCACAACGAAGCATGAAAAGAGGCACTACGCCAACCCCCTGTTTCGCAGTGAGTTACTGCTCTTTTCAAGGGAGGCCATTTCACTCAAAACCCCCTTCGCAGGGTCAATAAGTGAAATCGGTTCGCAGCGAATTCTGACCAACCCACCCAAGCCCAGGCAGAGACGATCGCAGCGGTGGCGGAAAAGTACTGTCGTCCTACGAGGTAAATCAAAGCGGCGATGGCGGCACCTGCAACGGCATTCAGGGCTACGATGGCGGCCAGAGCGGCGCGCGAATACACTCCCAGAAATTTGAAAATCATCGCAAGGAGCACGGGATAAACCGGCGGCTGTTGTGCTGTGGGTGCAATCGGAACAGCGTCATAGGGCGAAGAGAATCCTTCGCCTTTCGCCAGGTGAGCGGCAATGTGACTCGGCTCGTTGCCTGTGAATATGTCTACGCCCGAGATTACGGTCGCAACTCCGAAGACCAGGCGAACGGCGAGCGCCACAATAAACACAAAGCGGGCCGACGTTATGTCTTTTATTGATTTCGCGGCTAGCACTGCTTTCAGTCGATTCCAAGCTTCATAACGCTGGGGAGTCTGCGCAAAAGTTATACAGCCATTGTGCACTTTTACTTCCATGCGTTAGCGCCAACATTGTATGCGCCAGACCCCGCGAGTGAAAGCCAAGTGAGGAAAGCAGGCCATAGCACTCAAACCCCTTAATGAGCGTAATGGGGATTTATCGTCAACGGGCGTCCGATCGCCACTCTACCGCTCCTAATGTGGACGTCGCGGTTCGTCAGGTCAGAGATTGTCCGCACTTAGTGCACAACTGAGAATTATCCTTTGGCGCGCCTTCGAAGTAGGCCACCGATTGCGGCTGACGGAATAGCCCCGGCCAGAAACCAGGCGGTAATGAACAAGAACTGCCAATTGTGGAGTTCAGACCTTATAAGAGCCCTTTCGTATTGAGAACCCCCGCTGAACCACGCCGAAGACCAGTAAAGACAACACGCGAGCACGAATGGAACGACCACCACCACCACCCAAACCTTGCGTATTGATGCCGCGAACACGGAACATAATAGCCAAACGATGCCAAGCGAAAGGATGGCTATCAGAACGGCTCCTGAGGTAAAGGACAATGATTCGATGAAGGCCTTGATTTCGCTACCCAGCCACACCATGCTTCAAGCTAGCACGCTGTTAACTTCCGAGAACAGGCCATGGCGCTCATTGAGGGGGATTTGAGCGTAAGCGGGATTTTTCGACAGTTACACTTTTGGCAAATCGTTCACGTGTCAAATCGTGTCGGTAGCAAGTTAAAATGTCCGGTTTTTGTAGCAAGTGAAATGTCCGGTTTCAAAGTTGTGCCCTCGCCGATTGGGTTGGGTTGGTTTTGGGGATGGGGTGCAGGGGAAGGGGGCAATTTCCCCTTCCCCTGCTCGGCGCTGTACTAGCCTTCCCCGGCAGCGGCCGGCCATCTGCGTCATAGCGACCCAGGCAATGCGGTCCGTGGGTGAGACTTAAAGTTCCATTCAGATGTTGGTGGACCACCACCTGGCAACCTGCCAACGTCGCCCGCCAGCGCACCCGCTCGATCTGCAAGCTCAGATTCTGAAAGCTCACCGTGTTGTCGCGGTTCACGCTGCGTTCAAACTGCAGCGAGAATATCCGTTCCAAGTCACGACTCCGGCAGGGCACGAAAGCATTCCCCCGCTGCCTGGGCGCGACCTGAAAACGGCGGTTGAACTCGGCGATGTAATCTTCCCGCAGAAATCGGTTCGCCGCCCCCAGCGTCCGCAACTGGCGCAGCCGCAACTCCTGCGGCAAGCGGCCCTGCCAAGTGCCGAAGTTGCGCTCGCTGCGCCCTCGCGCTTGCGGCGAGTAGGCCGGAATCATCTGCACTCCCAACTCGTGCAACGCCCGTCCCACCTGCGTGCGGCGATGATAGTCCACCTTGCCGCCCACCTTCGGCGTCAACCAGAAATGGCTCCCCCGGTCGCTGTACATTGCGCAGAACACGCCTTTGCGCTCGATTACCTCTTTCAGTCCCGCCATCACCGTCACCGTCGATTCCTCCTCCACCAGTTGAGCGTAATAAATCTCGCTGCTAGCATCGTCCAGAATTACGATCAGGTCGTACCAGCGTTCATCCTGAAACCACTGGTGGCGGCTGCCGTCGATATGCAGCAGCATTCCCGGCAAGGGCCGCCGCTCACGGCGTTTGCGATGCGCCCCGCGCTTGCGTCCGCGCGCCACCAGGCCCGCTCCCTGCAGCGCCTGCTTCACCCAGGTGTAACTCAGTTCGATTCCATGCTCCGCCTGCAACTTCTCGTGAAAGTGCTGCACATTCAGATCGAAATACTTTTCCCGGTACAGCGCGAACACCTTTTCCACCGTGGCTAGCGGAACCCGGCGGCGCGACGGCTTGCCCCGCCGCCGGTCCAGCAACCCGTTGTAGCCCTCTTCGACGTAGCGTTCCCGCCACCGCCGCATGTGCCGGTCGCTGATGCCCAGAATCTCCGCCGCCTGCCACCACGTGATCTTCTTCGCCATCGCCTGCAACATCACGTCCTGTACTTTCATCGCCCGCTCCATCGCGGCCCTCGGATAAGTTTCCATG
Organism: uncultured Acidobacteriota bacterium; assembly: GCA_963722725.1. Classification (GTDB taxonomy): domain Bacteria; phylum Acidobacteriota; class Terriglobia; order Terriglobales; family Acidobacteriaceae; genus JABDBE01. The sequence continues at coordinate 1,004,342 of CAVROB010000013.1, read as the reverse complement.
CTCCGCATGGTCTCCCATCCTCACCGCCCGCAAAGCGGACATCTCATGTGCTATCTCAACCGGACATATCATGTGCTACTGACATTCACGTGTCAAATCGTTGACAAAATGCCCCATTTGGGCACATACTCCCGCAACCAAATGTGCGAAGCTTCTTTGTCTAGGTCATCTCTTTTGCCTTTCCTAGACTTTGGCTTCCGAAGCCGTTACGTACCCCGCCGGACGGGCAAAAAGAGGAAAATTATGAAGTGCAAACTCATGTTGAGCCACCTGCTGGTTCGGGGACTGTTCCTAGCCTTGGCTACAACCGCCATGGCCAGCAACTCATGGTATGTCGACGGAGTGAACGGGAATGACAACAACAACTGCAAGACGCCCGAGACTGCCTGCAAAACTATCAATCACGCAATTTCGCTTAGTTCGCGGCACGATTTCATCAGGATTGCCGCAGCGACCTATACCGAGAACGTCGGCATTCCGTTCGCGCTGGACATTATTGGCTCCGATGCCAGCACAACCATCATCGATGGCGGGAGCGGAGGGTCTGTGTTCGGGATTCCCTCCTTTGCCATGGTGGCCCTTTCGAATGTGACTGTTAGCCACGGCTATGCGCAAAACTATGGGGGTGGCATCTTCATTCAAAACAACGGGACGCTGACGATCAACAATAGCATAATCAGTGACAATACCGTGGGGGGACGGGGCGGCGGCGGTGGCGTCTTTGTAGCTGCAAACGCAATGCTCACCATTAATATCAGCACCGTTATCGGGAATAGTGCGGGGCATAATCGCCCTGGAAGCTCCGGGGGCGGCATCCTCAACAACGGCGGGACGGTGACGATCAACAAGAGCACAATAACCGGCAACCAAGCTAATTCCTTTGGCGGGGGCATCTGCAACTTCGGTACGCTGACGGTCAACAACACCACCGTCAGCGGGAACGGAGATGGGGGCATCTACAATGGCGGTACGCTGACGGTTGTTAAAAGCACGATATCCGGGAATACCACCTCGGGCGGAGGGGGCGGCATCACCAACGACGGCCGTATACTGACAATCACTAATAGCACCATCAGCGGGAATCTTGCCAGTGACGGCGGTGGTTTGGCCCTTTCCTCCGGCAAGACAACGATCAGCAACAGCACCATCCAGGGGAACCCCCGTGGCCTCGGTGTCGTCCAAGGCGGCAGCGCCACGATCACGCTCCAGAACAGTATTGTCTCAGACAATTTCGGCGGAAACTGCCACGGCAGCGTAACATCGAGTGGTTACAACCTGAGCAGCGACAATACCTGCAACTTCAAAAGCACCGGTGACATGAACAACACCGATCCCAGACTCGGCGCGCTAGGAGACTACGGCGGCCCCACCCAAACGTTACCGCTGTTCGCGGACAGTCCGGCGATTGATGCTGGCAATCCGAATGGTTGCACGGATGCTAATGGCCATCTGTTGAAGACCGATCAGCGGAGCTTCCCGCGTCCGGGCAAGTATAAGCACGACAAGCGTTGCGACATGGGCGCGTATGAACGCCAGACGGATTAATCTGCATGACAATCGCGGCAGTCGCTCCCGCAATATATACGTGAGCAATGCGTTCTTTTTGCGTCGCGAAGTGACACTTTGATGTCGTTCGGAATCAAGGATATGGGCCGCCCGGTCTGGGCGGCATTTCTTTTGCATCAAACCGGAGGTGGTTGCGCGGGTAAGTGTTGTAACCAGGCGATTACACTCAAAACCCCTCGATGAGGGTTATTGGTTTTATTGCAGCTCTTCGTTGGAGTTCTTGGCGACGCCAAGGACTCTGCCTCAAGATGACGGCTTAGGTGGTTGGTCCGGTCCACGCGCGGACAAGAGTGTCCGCGCCCCGCGAGGTTACTTCTTGAAGAGATTCTCGAAGGCTGTGCGGGCATCCATGGGCCGGGCGGAAGTTGGGGTGGAGGTTTCCTTTTCTACGCGGACTCGCATGGAAAAGAATGTGCATGGATTGCGCTCGTCCTTGCGCGGAATTCGCTCGGGGATGGGCTGGGTGCATTCGAAGCGGCTGGAAGTATCGAAGTACGTACACTGGCGGCAGGAGTGGAGTTCGAAGCCGCACTTCGGACATTGCCCAACCGGCTCGGCGATCGAAGTCAACAAAGTGCCGCATTGCGCGCAACGGGAAACGGTGTGCGTTCCCGGCATTTGCAGAGCGCGCGGTCCGAAAGTTTCTTTCTTGACCGGTTTGTCGGCGGATGGCTTTGGCCGGTCTTCGTCCCGGACTCGATCTCGGTCGCGGTCGTTATAGCCGTGTTGGCGATACTTCTGTGACATGAACATCCTCTACTGCAAGCCGATATTGTCTCGCTTCGCCGGAAACTCCACAAGTCCATCGGAAACCGGAGATCGGATCAGGTCAGCATAGGCGTACAATGGTGCGGCCTTACGCTCAAGAAAGAAGGTCTGTGTAACGTGAAACGCAACCATGGATCGGCGTGGCTATGGCTCTTATTTCTGATCTGTCTACCCTGTGTTCAGGCGCAGAAGATCAAGGTCGAGTACAACAAGAAGCAGAACTTTTCAGGGTTCAAGACTTATTCCTGGATGAAACAGGGAGCCCATGCTTACCCGTTTGTAGCCCTCGATATCATGGGCGCGGTTGACGTTCAGCTCCAGGCGAAGGGCCTGACTAAGGCGACTGGCGCGACTGACTTGTTAGTTAACGCCTACGGCGGACTCGACGGCGGTATGAACGTGTCTTACGACCGTGATGTTTACGCCATGCCGGGTCTGGATGGTCCATGGTGGGACGAAGGAAACCCGGGAGCGATCGGGGGCGGCAGTGCGGCTGTACTCATCGACAAGGGAACGCTGGTCATCGACATCGTCGAACGCAGCGCGAAGAAGCTCAGGTGGCGCGGGGTAGCAAAGGCCAATCTGGATCCGCAACAGCAGGAAAAATCGCTTGAAACAATAGAGAAGGCTATCGTAAAGATGTTCCGTCAGTATCCTGCCGGGCAGTAGCGCAAATTGTGGCGACTCCTTTGCCTGGCGCAAGACGCGCCTTCTGGAGTCGTGCCAGCTTGGCTCGAATTGTAATTCGCGATAGCGGGTGCTACCATCCGATTAGCAGGATGGAAAGTTGGAGGTTTGTTTATGTCGGATAGCAATAGCAATAGTTTTCTTTGGTTCCTCGCAGGGTTGGGTATCGGCGCCGTTGCCGGCGTGCTTTATGCTCCACGCTCGGGCAACGAAACCAGGGATGCGCTGCGCGCCCGAGCTGAGGACAGCCGCGAGTTCGTTCGGGATCGTGCGCGGCAGGCGCGGGAGCAAGCCACCACTTGGGCTGATCGCGGCCGCGAAGTGCTGAATCAGCAGAAGGAGCAGTTCCGTTCGGCGTACGAGGCCGGAAGGCAGGCCTACCAGGAAGCAACCGCGGCGGAAGGCGGCGGCACGCAGAATCCGTAATTCGAGATGCTCCGCGGCGGGGTGAAGCGGAGGAACGCTTATGGACTATCTACCGATTTTCATCGCCGTGACTGCGGCGGCTGTGGTGATCCAGGCCGGAATTCTGGTGGCCATGTATCTGGCCGTCCGACAAAGTGCGGCGCGGATGGAAACGCTGGCCGAGGAGGTCCGAACCAAGGTTCTGCCCGCGGCTGAAATCGGGCACGCCATGCTGGTGCAGTTTCGCCCGCACCTGGAGACTCTGGTCACCAATGTCAGCGAGTCGAGCACCATGGTTCGCGCCCAGATGGAGCGGCTCGACGCGACCATCAGCGACGCCATTGACCGCACGCGGTTGCAGGTGATCCGTGCCGACGAGTTGTTGAATCGCACGCTGGACCGAGTCGAGAGCACGACGGATTTAGTGCATAAGACCGTGGTTTCCCCGGTGCGACAGCTTTCGGGACTGGTTCAGGGAATTACGTCTGGGCGTGGAATTCCTGATTGGATCGAAGCGACGGCAACGTAATGGCGTCCCGGTGCCCCAGGACGAAATGTTTATCTAGTGCCCTGACCAAACTCCACAACATCGATTAAGCGGCGCCGGCAAAACAGCAGGTCCCTCCACTGCGCTCGCATTGCTTCGCTCCGGTCGGGATGACAAATCATTGTTTGGGGATGGGCCACCCTTATGGGATGACGCGGAGAATCATCTGGGTTCCGCCGTCGAGCTTTACATTGTGCCTGGGAGAAGTGAGCAGCGAATCCTGTGCGGCCCCGGTGCTGAGTGACAGTCCGGACATTCCTACGACGCCTTGGGCGTTCGGCGACAGGGGCCCGTTGCGGGTCGGCGCTGAGGCCGTATCGGGGATCGGCGCCGCCGTAGGGTTCGCGTTTCCTGGCATAGTGCCGCCGGAGTTCGGCGCAGTTCCGCCGTACGCACCACGGCCGGGGGAAGACATTGAGGGCATTCCGCCTGGGGCTGCTTGTCCACCCATGGGCTCGTTGAAGGTTGCATTGGACTCGGGCGGGCCGATCGCTTGGATGGAGGCTTTGAGCGGCAACTCGGTCCCGCCCTTCGAGACCATTTTGTCGAAGGCAATTCCCAGCGTGGACGGAGAGTTGCCCTGATGCGGCGCGACTTCGGCGACGTGGCCCACGATTTGAGATCCCCTGGGCGCGAGCATTTCGTTTTTGTCGGAGAGGAAATCGTCCATAGTCTTGGCGATGACTTGGTCGCCAACTTTGGCCTTCTTGGCATCGACCGACTTTGACAGTTCGACACGAATGGCGGTCCCGGGCGAGAAACGCACGGCTGTGTTTTGAATGGGCGATTCGGGGTTCGGTTGGACTGGGATTTGAGCCAGCAAGACGCCCGACAGGAAACATGTAACTAGTCCGAAATTGAGAAGCTTGTTCATAGGTCGTCTCCTCTTCCCCTGATAGACAAGAAGCCTGAGGCTAGGTAAAGGTTTCCTCGGGTACGGATTTTCTTGCCGGTGTTCAGGGCGCTTGGCGTGGACGGCTGAACCGTTAAACGATCCAGCCGCCGCCTACCACTATATCTCCGTCGTAGAATACGGCGGCTTGGCCGGGCGTGATGGCGCGCTGAGGCTCGTCGAAGGTCACCAGGACTTCGTCGTTCCCTGACTTCTCCAGCACTGCAGGCGCGCCTTCATGACGATGGCGAATCTTCACGCGGACCCGCATGGGCTCACGCAGATCGTCGATCGCGACCAGATTCACGCGGCGGGCGCGGAGGGTTCGCGAGTATAGATCTTCCTGATTGCCGACCACGACTTGATGACGGTCGCCCTTGATCTGAATTACGTACAGGGGCGAGCCCGTTGCCACGCCCAAGCCCTTGCGCTGGCCGACCGTGAAGTTGTGGATTCCGTTGTGCTCGCCTATTACTTCTCCGTCGGTGGTTACGAGTTCGCCAGCTGTGTCGGGCAGCGACTTGCCTTGCTCTGCCAAGTACGCATCGAGAAACTTCTTGTAGTCGCCGCCGGGAACGAAGCAGATCTCCTGCGAATCCGGCTTCGCGGCGAGCGCGAGCCCGTGATGGCGAGCCAGGTCACGGACCTGCGGCTTGGTCATTTCTCCTAGAGGAAACAGAGTGCGGCTGAGTTGATCTTGGGTCAGGCCGAACAGGAAATAAGTTTGATCCTTCGACGAATCTGCCGGGCGCTTGAGCAGCCAGCGGCCGCGCTGCTCATTGAACTCGACCCGCGCGTAGTGACCCGTCGCCAATGCATCCGCGCCAATTTGCTGCGCGACAATCAACAACTGATCGAACTTCAAATGGTTGTTGCACAGACTGCAAGGGATGGGTGTTCGTCCCGATAAATATTCCTCGACGAAGGGCTGCACTACGTCGCGCTCGAAGCGGTCTTCGTGATTGACGACGTAATAAGGGATGCCGAGAGTCTCGGCGACACGGCGCGCGTCGTAAACATCGTCGAGCGAACAGCAGCGGCCTTGCACAGCCTCGGGCATGCCTTCGTGTCCTGCCAATCGGCGCTGGTTCCAAAGCTGCATGGTCAGGCCGATGACTTCGTGTCCCTCGGCGCGCAGCATGGCTGCGACGGTCGAGGAGTCGACTCCGCCTGACATGGCTACGGCGATGGTTCTGGAGGGCAGCATTTAGCACTTAGCAGTTAGCAGTTAGTCCCTTAACATTTTCCAAGAGGCAGGAGAACGTTGTAGATCGCCGCGATCTCGGTTCGGCTAAATGCCGAGTACTAAGAGCTAACAGCTGTTCTATTGTAAACCGGGGACAGCTCGCGGAGGCGGGCCACGGTTTGGGGCACGAGGGCGAGGGCGAATTGAACATCGTCTTGAGTGTTTTGTTTTCCCAGGCTGAAGCGGAGGCTGGCGCGGGCGATTTCTGGCGGCAAGCCCATGGCTGTTAGCACGTGGGAGGGTTCAATGGCCCCGGAAGAGCACGCGGCTCCTGTCGAGACTGCGAGCCCCTTCAGATCTAGCGCGATCACAAGCGCTTCTCCTTCGATGTAGTCAAAATGAATGTTTGTGGTGTTGGGAACGCGCGGAGCGCCTTCGCCGTTGACGCCTGTGGCGTCTACCTCGGAAAGGATTGTTTGCTCGATGCGATCGCGCATCGCCGACATTTTCGCGAGATCGCCTCGGTCTAGCGCTTCCCTCGCGATCTCCGCGGCTTTGCCGAGACCGATGATTCCTGGAACATTCTCCGTGCCTGCGCGACGTGAGCGCTCGTGACTTCCTCCATAAAACATTGGCTGGAGGATGGTCCCCTTCCCGACATAGAGCGCGCCTACTCCCTGGGGTGCGTGCAGTTTGTGGCCGGAGATCGAAAGCAGATCACAACCGATGCGCTTTACTTCTATCGGCACCTTCCCTGCCGCTTGTACTGCGTCGGTGTGAAAATAAACGTCTGCTTCGGCGGCGATCTTGCCGAAGTCCTCGACGGATTGCAGGACGCCGGTTTCGTTATTCGCCATCATGATGGTGATGAGCTTCGTGTTGGGGCGCAGGGCGCGGCGGACGTCATCGGGATCAACGAGGCCACGGCCGTCTACGGGAACGTAGGTGACTTCGCATCCGATGGCTTCGAGGTGCTTGCAGGAATTCAGCACCGCGTGATGTTCAATGGTCGAACTGATTACGTGATCGCCGGCGCGTGCCAAGCCGGAGATGGCGAGATTGTCACCCTCGGTGCCGCCGCTGGTGAAGACGATTTCGGACGACCGAGATCCAAGGAGCGCCGCCACCGATTCGCGCGCCCGCTCGACGGCGGCCCGCGTCTCCTGTCCATGATGGTGGATGGACGAGGCGTTGCCGAAGTGCTCCGCAAAGTATGGCCGCATGGCCTCAAAAACCTCGGGCAGCAGCGGGGTGGTGGCGTTATTGTCGAGATAAACTCGGCGCATGGAAGCCATGCTTTATTCTACGCCGCAGGGCGGAGGCTAAGGCAGGGGGCGCCCGCGCCCACTGCGCTAGGAGCGCAAAATCTTGCTTTCATTGCAAACTCTTTCATCTTGACAGGTCTGATCCACGGAGCCAGACTTTCTGCGTCTGATTTCTCCTGCCTTGTCGCACTCTTCCTAAATCTACGCAGGAGGTCGTTATGCGGTACATCGGTTTTCTTCTTCTGGGCTTGGTTACGCTCGGATGCGGCAACGGACCTGGAAATCATGATCCGCGCATCGTCGCCACCGGGTTCTCGCCGCCCGCAATCACCGAACTGACGCCGAACACCGTGCCGGTCAACAGCGTTCCCTTCACCATGACCATTAACGGCAACAATTTCGGCATAGACGCGGTTGTGTTCTGGAACGGCAACCCGCAATTCACGACGTTCATCACTGCACAGCAGATCATGGTCGCGGTTACGGCGAACGACCTCAATTTCTGGGGCCAGGTTCCCGTCTACGTTCGCACCGGCGGGATGAACTCGAATACGGTGGATTTTAGCGTTGCTCCCCAGTAGGAGATAAGGAAGCGAGCCAAACGCGCGATTATTGCGTCGCACAGTTATGCGACGCTTGGCGCGGCCCGCCCAGATCCCTCGAGGTGCAAAGAACGCTGGCTCGGGATGACGACGCAAATGAGCCACTGCCCCATGGCTTTCTGAACGAGTTGCTCTTCCCCATCGGCACCTTCTAGATGAGGCCAACCCACAATCCTCTGTGGGCATCAGATTCTTCGCTAGTTTCACTTTTCATGGGCGCGCTTACTGAAACAGCGAGAGAGAAGGCGGGAAGAGGATGATGACGCGGTATATCAAATTCGTTTGCTTAGTGATTTCGTTATGCACGGCAGTGGCGTTGGCCCAGGTCACGCCTGCGAGTTCGCCGGTCGCGTTTGTTTATGTATCCAGCGCGGTCAGAGGCGGTTACGAGATCAGTGCTTTCGCTGCGGCTTCTAACGGGAAGCTGACACGCGTATCAGGGTCGCCTTTCTCGGCGGACGTGCAGAACATGGCGGTGAACGGAAAATATCTCTTCGGCACGAATGGAGTCGAGATCGACTCGTTTTCCATTGCGTCCGATGGAGCGCTGACGGAAGTGGCCTCGATCAACGCCCAGCAGTTCAACAATCCAGTTGGCGGCGGTCCGGGCGCCTTGTTTCTCGACCATACCGGCGTGACGCTTTATGACGAGGATATTTACGGCAACAACGGCGCCAATAACACTTATCAATTCTTCGATATTGAAAAGGCTACGGGACAGTTGAATTACATGGGGATGACCAAAGCTGCAAGCACGCAGTTCTGGGAACCGCTCAGCTTCACCGGAAATAATGTTTACGCCTACGGATCGAACTGCTATCACTTCGATGGGGACATATTCGGGTTTGAGCGGAAGACTGATGGAACGCTTGCCGAATTGAATATCGATCCGGAAATTCCCGCGGCGAAGAGTGGATCGTTTTATTGTCCCTATCTCGCGACTGCCGACCCGACCAATCATGTGGCCATTTCGCTTCAGCCACTCAACGCAAATTCGTGGCAGCCGGACGGTCCGCCGCAGCTTGCGACCTATACGGCGGATGGCTCGGGGAACCTGACCACGAAGAGCACCTATTCCAACATGCCCACGAGTGCGGTCAACAGCGTTCTCGATATTGAAATGGCTCCTTCGGGAAAGCTGCTAGCGGTGGGAGGAACGGCGGGATTGCAGGTGTTCCACTTCAATGGGAGCAATGCGATTACGCACTATACGGGACTGCTGACGACGGACGAGATCGATCAGTTCTTTTGGGACAACGACAATCACTTGTATGCGATCAGTGCGAAGTCTGGGAAGCTGTTTGTGTTTACGGTAACCCCGACGAGCGTTAGCCAGGCGCCGGGTTCGCCGTACACGATTCGCCAGCCGATGAATATTATCGTTTTGCCCAAGACGTAGGAGAGTCTTGCCTCAGCGGCTAAAGCCGGGGCCATTTTTCATCGAGTTACGGTATGCCTGAAGGCATACCCTGATACGAATCGGGAGTTCTTCCGTAAGGTCGAGAACCGGAATCGGGAGTTCTTCCGTAAGGTCGAGAACCGGAATCGGGAGTTCTTCCGTAAGATCGAGAGCCGGATCTAGATCGGCGCTTTGTGGCACGAGTAAACTCGTGCCCTTCCTAACTCTAGCGCTTTTCGAATGGGACCCAGTGCTGCGGGTAGGGCGGGCCGATGTAGTCGGCGCGGGGACGAATCAGGCGGTTGTCGTCGAGTTGTTCGATGACGTGCGCGGTCCATCCGCTGATTCGGGAGACGGCGAATACGGGCGTGAACAGGTCGACGTCGATTCCGAGCGTATGGTAGGTCGAGGCGGAATAGAAGTCGACGTTGGCGTTGAGTTTCTTGTCTGCCTTCACGAATAGTTCGATGGCATGCGACCATTCGAACCACTTGGCTTGGCCACTGGATTTCCCGAGATCCTCCGACATCTTTCGGAGATGCGTCGCGCGTGGGTCCTCGGTGTGGTAAACGCGATGGCCGAATCCAGGGACCTTCTTTTTGTCCGCCAGCATTCCCTTGATGTATTCCACTGGATCAGAGCCCGAGCGGTCGATCGCTTCCAGGATGTGGAAGACGGCCTCATTGGCTCCGCCGTGCAACGGGCCTTTCAGACAACCGATGGCAGAGACGACGGCCGAGTGCATATCGGAAAGCGTGGCCGCAGTGACGCGGGCGGCGAAGGTCGAAGCGTTGAGCTCGTGGTCGGCGTGCAGAATGAGTGCGATGTCAAGAGCGCGCTCGGCGGTTGGCGTGGGCTTCGTGCCATTGAGCATCAGAAGAAAGTTGGCGGCATGAGAAAGCGACTGGTCGGGCTCTACGACGGACTTCCCTTTCCGAATGCGATCGTAGGCGGCCACGATCATGGGAATTTGGGAGGTCAGGCGAATCGACTTGCGGACGTTGGCGTCGTGGTCGTTCTTTCTCTCCTCGGCGTCGTAGAACGCCAGCGCGGATACGGCGGTGCGCAATACGTCCATCGGCACAACGTGCTTGGGGGCCGACCGCAGCAGGCTGATGATTGCGGGGTCGAGCTTGCGCTCCTCGGCGAGGTGGTCACGGACTTCCTTGAGTTCATTCCGCGCAGGCAGCCGGCCATACCATAGGAGATAACAGGTTTCTTCGAAAGTGGAATGATCGGCCAACTCGTGGACATCGATGCCACGGTAGGCCAGAACGCCGCGATCGCCGTCGATGAAACAGATGCTGGAGGTGGTGGCGACTATTCCTTCTAAACCTTTGGGGACATGCGCCGCAGTCACACTGGACATACTTCCTCGCTCGAGCTATGGGATGCGTTGTGGACGCACGGAGGGAGCAGGAGCGTGCGCGTCTCAACTAACTTTTATACGCCTAAACGATTAACTTTCCAACCGGGGCATGCCCGATCAGCGGTTACTTAAGGCCGCTGTTTGTCCCGGAATCGCATGCCTTCCCAAGGGCCAAGGAATCGTACCTCGTAGCTATCAATTTTCCTCCGCCCAGGTTAATGCCAATCGTAGGACGCCCGCGGCGGGATAACGAAAACGGCCTGGTCACGATTTCTTGCCCACCAGTCCTTCCATTTTTGAGCGCTCTCCGGGGAGGGAGGAGCGTTTGCGGGTAGAGGCGGGTCTTTCACCATTTCTGCAAGGGCAGTTAGGATAAAACCCGTACGGCGATCTGGCCAGGAAAAAAATCCGGAACACGCTTTCTGGGCGGCTTCCTTTTGCTCGCTCGACGGTTGGTTCAGGGGCATCACTCTGCCGAGGCATGCGTCAAAGTTTTTCTGCGCATCCTGACCCATCCGATTCGAGTTTCCCAATCCATCGATGAGAATTCCAACGGCAGTCTTGCCTCCAGCGAACCTGAGCTTCCGAATTGCCTCGAGCGGAAAGTAATAGCCGGGATAAATTGGCATCTCATTCAACTCGGTCGCAACCTGGGCTGCTATTGTCTGGTCTCCAAAGCGCAGTAAGGCGGCTTGGAGGTTTCCCTGAATCTGGCTGTACAGATCGGGGCGTCCATCTTCGTTCTGAAGTATCTCGGGGAATAGCTCGCGCGCGCCCATGACTTCGCCGGCATGGGGAGCGGGAAACTGCTTGAGAATCGCTTCCGCTGATGGGCCGCCGAAGGTTGCGATGTCGAGAATGGCATCAGGGTGCCCCCACTCGACTCTTCGAGCGAGGCATTGGAGATAAGGATCCGACACGCTCTCGAAGACAGGTTTGCTTACATGCAGCCCTTTGTATTTCTCCAACCATGCCTTCCACTGGGCAATTCCGGAGGGTGAATAGTCGGCGTCGGGAAGGTCGGGGACAACGTGTCGGCGGGCAATTCCCCTGATTTGCGCAAGTAGCCCCTTGCGGCCGTCGTAAGGCGCGTCAGACGGTCCGAACTGTACCCTCATTCTGGGATCGTTCACGTGTTCAATCAGAGATTCGATCAGGGTTTGAAGCGCCCAGTCGTCGCCGATGAAATCGATATTGGCTGGGTATGCGCTGATACGTTGTTGGGCCCATTGTTTCTTAATCGCAGCATAGGCACTTTCGTCGCCGAACTTGGCGAGAGCGGTGCGCGCCGCGGCACCAAAGGTCGACGAAGTACATTCGTTGTTCTTAGGCAGAGCGGCGAATACACGAAGCACGGGAATGGCGAGCTTCCCGGCAATCGAGGCTTGCACGAGGATCACATCGTGCCCGTACTTCATTTGCATCGCCTGGACCTCGTCCGGCGACGAGCACGCGTCCAGGACTTTCTCGAGAACAGCGACCGCAAGTTGCGGGTTGCTCACAGTGCAATTTTGTGCTGACGCGGGCAAAGGGATGCAACCAAGGACGATGAGGACAACCACACAGCGCGAGGGTAGGCTCCGCTTGGTCACGTCTGAAATCCTAGTGCATATAGAACGAGCGGGCATGTAACTGCAGTACTGAATGAATGTTGCAGAACTGAATGAATGCTGTTTTTTTGCAAGAGCTGCAGTTTCGTCCGTTCCCAAAGAGTTCACCCGAAGGTACAGGGGCCTGCTGGATATAGGCTGACACCTTCGATTCCCGGTTACAATCGGAGCATGCGTATGCGTTGGGGATGGTCTTTGCTGACCATGGCAGCATTTGCGATCGCGGCGTTGGCCGCCGACGAGCCGCAAAATCTTGGTTTGCTGTCCTGCCCGCAAACGGCGTCCAGTAATCCGGATTGCAATCCCACGAAATCGGATCTTAGGAAATCGAAAGTCGCTTTTTCCAAAGCGCTCAAGCTCCAGAAAGCTGAACATTTCGACGAAGCCTATGAAGAGTTTGACGCCGCGGCGCGGCTGGTTCCGCGGAACGTGGAGTACGTGACCGCGCTGGCTATGGTGCGACAGCAATTGGTCCTCAATCATCTGCAACTCGGAAACGCTGATCTGACGAAGGGAAAGCTGGTGGAAGCGCAGGCTGAGTTTCGCACCGCAGCCAACCTCGATCCGCAAAACGACTTCGCCAAGCAGCAGCTTCGCGATTCCATGCTCGAATGGGCGCCGAAAATGTCGGAGACGCCGCGAGTGGTGGAGTCGGCGGAAGTGCGAGTCGTTCCGAGTGCTGATCTTCATGAGTTCCACTTTCGCGGAGATTCTCACGCGCTGCTCACGCAGGTGGCCGCGGCATACGGCGTAACCGCTGAGTTCGATGACTCGGTTCCCTCACGGCGCGTCCATTTCGACATCGAAAGCGTTGACTTCTATGCCGCCATGCGAGCGGCCTGCGACGTGACCGGAGCTTTCTGGGTGCCTTTGTCAGGAAGACAGATCTACCTGGCACGCGACAACAATGAAAATCATCGTCAATTCGACCACATGTCGTTGCGGACGTTTTATATGCCAGGAGTTTCGACGCCGCAAGAGATGACGGAAATGACGACGCTGCTGCGGACGATCTTCGACGTCCGCTTCGTTTCGCAGCAGCCTCAAAGCGGAATGATGGCGGTGCGCGCGCCTGCGCTTGTACTGGATGCGATTACCCAATTGTTCGAGAGCTTCGGGGTCTCGCGCCCGCAAGTCATGCTCGACATCCAGGTCTTTGAGATTGATCACCAGTTAACCCGGAACCTGGGGCTTCACATTCCCAACAATTTCACCCTCATTAACATTCCGGCGGGGGCGGTGGCGGCCCTGGCGGGACTGGCTGGCGGACTGGGCGGGCAAAACATTCAAAGCTTGATCAATCAATTGATCTCGAGCGGTGGAATCAACCAGGCCAATTCGCAGGGCATTGCCGGATTGATCGCGCAACTGACCGGGCAGTCAGGCACAGGTCCAGGTTCTATTTTCAGCCAGCCGTACGCCACTTTTGGCGGTGGTCTCACTCTCATGGGATTGAGCTTGGACACGCTGAGCGCTCAGCTCTCACTCAATGAGAGTTGGGTAAAGACGCTGGAGCACTCGACTCTGCGCGCGGCTCAGGGGAATGAGGCGACATTTCGGATGGGCTCTCGTTATCCCATTCTGAATGCCAGCTTCGCCCCAGTCTTCAATACACCGGCCATTTCGTCGGTGTTGCAGAATGGCAGTTTCCAAGCTCCATTTCCGTCGTTTACCTACGAGGATCTTGGTCTAACCTTCAAAGTGAAGCCGGTGGTATATACGAACTCGGACGTGGGCCTCACCTTCGAGATGGACTTCCGCACGTTGGCGGGGCAAAGTCTAAATGGCGTTCCCGTGATTGCGAATCGCGAGTATAAAGGCAGCGTCACGCTGGTGGACGGAGAAACGGCGGTCGTTACCGGATCTCTCAGCCAAAGCGAGCAACTTAGTATGACCGGAATTCCGGGGTTGGGATATGTTCCCGGGATCAATACAATAATGACCACCAACAGCAAGACGGAGGAAGTCGATGAATTGCTGCTGGTGATCACGCCGCATGTCGTCGATGCAAGCCGGGGACAGAGCGTGGAAGTCTGGATGCCCCGGGTTGGTCAGTAGTTTGCCAGGCGTCGAGAAAAATTATTTGCCCTGATTCAAGTTTGCGTCAGCGGCTAAAACAGTGTTTCCCCTTCTCGACCTCAGCGCCTGAAGGCATCGTTGAAAAGACGTCACCTGCGGCACGCCTGAAGGCGAGCCCTGATACGAACCGCTGGTTATCGTGCAAACTGTTCTATTTCTTAGCTTGGGCATTTTCCTGGGCGGCGAAGTCTACGAGTTTCTTCAGAACCTCGTATGGAACGGCAGGGATCTTGCGCCCGTTGACGTAAAATGTCGGCGTGCTGTCGACATTAAGCTCTTTACCCAAAGCCACGGATTTTTCCACGCGTGAGGTAGTTTCGGGTTTGGCGGCACAAGCTGCAATCTCAGCACCCTTCACGCCGGCACGATCGGCTAATCCGCTTAGTTTTTCATCCGCATTGGCAGCGGTAATATCACTTTGCGAGGCATAAACGCTGGAGATGAATTTCCAGAAGGCATCGTTGGAACTGCGGTTGACGCAGTCCGCGTATGCGGCTGCCTTAGCCGCCCAATCATGCATGGGAAGCGGGAAGCTCTGGAAGATGACGCGAACATCCTTTTCCTCGGACATGAGTTTATCGAGCGTCGGCTGGGCGTCTTTACAGTGCGGACATTGCAGATCGCTGAACTCGACCACGGTCACGGGCGCAGTTTGCCGGGCCGTGCGAAGGTCCGGTTATGCCTCGTTCCAGCACCTTTTGCGCATCGGCAAAAGGATGGGCGCCGAACGGCATGATATCTCCGGTGATGGCATGCTTGCCGTCGGGCGTGATGTAAAGCTTCAGGGGCTGCTGACCTTGATTGCCGCTGATTAGTACATTCACATCCGACAGGCCTTCGATTTCAGACGGCCTGATGCTGGTAATCTTCCAGGTCAACGAAGAGTCGTATCCGAACCACTCGTGCATAAACCCGTTGACCGTTTCTTCGGAAGGAAGGTTGGCAGCGACTGCGGTCTTAGCGGCATGGGACGGAACTGGCTGCTGTTGCGCGCCAGCCAAAACTGGCAGCAAGAGCAGGATAGAAAGACTTAATAGACGATGCATGCATTCCTTTCAATTGACGGCAAGATAATTTCACGTGGAGACGTTACGAGCAACATCTGTAGAGACGGAGCTTGCTCCGTCTCTGACCACAGGAACTGCTAAACATCCGACTTGGCCGCGATTGGAAAACGGCGGCCATAGCCAAAAGCTTTCGCTGAAATCTTAAGGCCGGGCGCGGCCTGTTGCCGTTTGTATTCGCTGCGCTCCACCATGCGGATGACGCGCCGAACCAGACTAACATCGAAGCCGCGGTCGGCGGCAATCTGATCGGCGGTATGCGACTCTTCGACGTAGTCTTCGAGAATCGCGTCCAGTATCTCGTAAGGTGGAAGCGTGTCGCTATCCATCTGTCCGGGACGCAGCTCTGCCGATGGCGGCTTTTCGAGGCTGGCTTGAGGAATTACCGGGTGGCGCGAATTCACGTAGCGGCTCAGGCGATAGACCATGGTCTTGGGCACATCGGAAATAATCGCCAAACCGCCGGCCATGTCCCCGTAAAGTGTGCAGTAGCCAACACCCAGTTCGCTCTTATTGCCCGTGCTCAGAACGATGGCTCCGAACTTATTGGAGAGCGCCATGAGCAGCATTCCCCGGGCTCGCGACTGAATGTTTTCTTCGGTCTCATCTTCTTTACGTCCGGCGAAGACCTTCGCCAACGTCTTTTTGTAGCTTTCGAAAATATCGCCAATGCAGAGTAGTTCAAAACGAATGCCGAGGTTTTGCGCGAGCGCACGTGCATCATCGATCGAGCCTGTGGATGAATACGGTCCCGGCATGCCGACGCCGATCACATTTTCGGGTCCAAGAGCGTCGGTTGCGATGGCCGCTGTGAGCGCGGAATCGATGCCTCCGCTCAGACCGACAATTACCTTGGTGAAGCCGCACTTGCGCACGTAATCGCGCGTTCCCAGCACCAGCGCGGCATATGCGCTGGCCTCTTCGCCTTCGATCTGACTATGCATCTCGCCCGTCAGTCGATCGGAGTCGAAGTAGATGATGTCCTCTTCGAACGATTTTCCTTGCGCGATCACTTCGCCTGCGGGGTTGAATACCAGGCTGGAGCCGTCGAAGACGAGACTGTCGTTGCCTCCGATCTGGTTGACCATGGCGACCGGAACTTTGTAGCTGCGCGCGATGGTGGCCAGCATGTCCCGGCGCAATTCGCGCTTTCCCACCCAGAATGGCGAGGCCGAGATATTTAACAGGAAGTTGCCTCCGGCCGTGACCAAAGCTTCGACCGGATCGAAGGTGTAAAGACGCTTGTTCCAGAAATGCTTGTCGTTCCAGGCGTCTTCACAAATCGTGAGCGCCATTTGCTTGCCACAGAACGGAAACAGCAGTTGGCTTTTCCCTGGGGCGAAATTGCGCATCTCGTCGAAAACGTCATAGGTGGGCAATAGCATCTTGGATTGCAGGAAGGCCACGCGACCGTCTTTGAGCAACGCGGCGGAATTCATCACCGACTTGCCGCTTTGCGCTTGGGCTGGAGTGACGAGCCCACAAATCACAGCGATACCGCGAGTTTCGGCTGCAATGTGTTCAGCGCTTTCGCGGTTGTGTTGAACAAAAGAGGCGCGCTCCACCAAATCGCGAGGCGGATAGCCACAGACGGAGAGTTCGGGAAAGAGGATTAATCCTGCGCCGTCGGCTTGAGCTCGACGGGAAAATTCGATGATCTTCGCGGCGTTCCCCGCGAAATCTCCCACGGTGGGATTGATCTGGCCCAACGCAATCTTCACTCTTTTAGTGTAAAGGCAGGAGGCGAGGCAGCCAAGTCGTTCTCGTTGTCATCCAGTTTCATTGTCATCCCGAGCCGCAGGGTTCTTCGCGGACGCGGCAAGAATCAGATTCCTCGTCGCTTCGCTTCTCGGAATGACAAAGAAAATGGGAATTGAAGGAACGGGATTCTTCGAGCGATCGTTCCTGATCAACCCATGGCGTAATTTGGCCCGCCGGTTGGTTGGGGAGGCGAGGATGGCGGCGGCGGTTGAATCACTGGCGGCATCTGGCCACCGACGGGTGCATTGGGATCCTGCACTGGTTCTCCCGGACGCCGCAGGCTGGGAGCATTCGGCGGTTTTTGCTGCGAAGCCTTGGCCACGCTGGGCGACGGCTCGAGATTGACTTCTTTCGCCGTGCGCACAGTCTTGCTGCCGTCCACCTTCATAGTTTCGACGCGCACCACTTCATCGCCTACCAGACGCACGAAGTCCACGTCCTGGGGAGGCTCGCCATAGATCCAGTCTTCGTACTCGGTCTCTCCATCCTTCTCGCGAATCTTTTTAGGTGGGCGACCCTTAGCGTAAATCAACATCTCGCGATTCATGCCAACCAGCACGTGATGGTTCTGGATAGCTTCTTTGACCTTGGGTGGAACCGTGTCGAGATAGGCTTCCATGGCTGATTTGGCGTCGAAGTCAAATACGGGACGAAGCAGGTCTTTGAACTTTTGCGGAGTCAGGTCGGGAACGTAATGATCGAATTCCAGATCGACGTAGGTGCCGCGCGGATTCGCATTCTGGTCGCCCGGTGAGACCGGGGATGTATTCATGGTTCCGCCGAATTCGATGCGCTGATACCACTTCTGCTTTTTGACCGGACCGCCGTTGATCTCAAACCGGATTCTGTCAGACTTGATCTCAACACTCGTAATGCGCGCTTCGTCTCCAGGCTTCACCGCCGGGCCCCACAGGGCCATCAGATGCTGCAGGTCTGCTCCGCTGGGTGAGATGACACCGTTTTTCAACGACAGACCGATTTTTCCCATCGGGAACGGAGTACGAATGTAAATCAGCTCATCGGCGAGCCCGTGAATCAAATCCATGCGCGTTTGTTTGGAAAGATGAGTGGCGGAATCCTGATTCTGGGCGGAGGATGTCTGATCGGAAGCGCTCACACCGAGGCAGCTGCAAAGCAAGAGAACCAGAGCCGAAACCGAGCGAAGCTTCACAGGGCACCCAAGTACTAACAAGGCGATTATAGCGCCGTTCAGCGGGATTGGCGGGAAAGTTTTTGGGCAAAATGCAGGTCCATCAGTCCTGTTCGTTGACTGTATCTTCTTAATCCTCGACCCACAAACGGACGCCGCCTCGCGCCACTTGCAGCGGCAGGACACGGCCGCCGTTGTCCCCAATTGCGGTTGCCACGCGGCTGGCTGCGCCTTCTTCTACCAGGAAAATCGCGCAGCCTCCGCCGCCTGCGCCGCAAGCCTTAGCTGCCTTACCTCCATGCCGCGCCGCCACTGAGATCAATTTGTCGATCAGTGGCGTAGTGATGCCGGGGGCGTTGGTTCGGCGCAGCTTCCACTCTTCGCGCAGGAGCCGGGCTACTTCCGCCCAATCGGCCCGAGACAGAGAGTGGTGCATGGCGCGAGCAATTTCGGAGATGCGTTCGAAGTTGCGGAACACATGCCGATCTCCATTGATGTGCGCTTTGAATACCTCCCAATTGTTGATTCCCGACTTTCTGGGTGCGCCGGTGTACGCCAGCACAAAACGCGACTCGATTTCCTCTGGCATAACCGGGACAGCTTCGCGGTGAATGCCATCGGCGTCGAGATGAATGGCACTCACTCCGCCGTAGAGAGCTGGGTAGTAGTCCTGACAACCGGTGGGCACGGCAATAATCTGCGCTTCGACGTTTTGCGCGATCATCCGCATCTGTTCAAGAGTCAGGTGGCGCTCGGTGAAGCGCGCCAGCGCCGCAGTGGCGGCGATCATGAGGGCGGAAGATCCAGAGATGCCGGCGCCGGCAGGAGATTCGGAATCGGTTTCGATCAGCAAGCCTTCTCTGGGAGCGAAAAACTGCAGCAGCCTTGCCGCAAGTGGGAGCCGAAAGCGGCGAGCGGCGCGCAAGGCATCGAAGCTGGGAAAGAATTCTTCTTTCTTCGTATCGAGCGAACGCAGGTGAATGCGTTTTCCCTTGAGCGGCGTGATGCGGCAGGTGGTCTGAATATTGACGGCAAAATTTAAAGTCAGCGCGCCGGGATGGAACATATAAAGCGGCCACAGATCGAGAGTGCCTCCCGCCAGGTCAGCGCGGCAAGGCGCCTGAGCAACAATGGCCGGGCCACCCGCTACGTCGGTCGGTCTTTGCATGCAGTGTTTGTATCACAACGGTGTAGGCGCGGGCGTCCTCGCCGGTGCTTTGTCGCGAGAAGGTTTTCAGAGCACCGCTGTCGAGCGCCGCTGCAGCTTACGAGATATTCAACGCGCGCTTGATGGTGCCGCGCTCTTGCTGAATTTTTTCCTGCAGCAGAGTGATGGCGTAGATCAACTGCTCGGGGCGCGGAGGGCAGCCGGGAACATACACGTCGACGGGAATCACCTGGTTCACACTTTGCACCAGCGCGTAGTTGTTGAACACTCCGCCCGAGGTCGCGCAGGCTCCCATCGAGATCACCCATTTGGGTTCGGGCATTTGCTCCCAGAGCTGGCGAATCACGGGAGCCATTTTATTGGAGACGCGTCCGGCAATAATGATGAGATCGGATTGCCGCGGTGACGGGCGAAACACTTCAGCGCCGAATCGCGCAATGTCAAAACGCGACGCCCCCATGCTCATCATCTCGATCGCGCAGCAGGCCAGACCGAAGGTCATCGGCCAAATGGAATTCTTGCGCATCCAGTTGACCGCATTGTCCATGGTTGTCAGGACGACACCTTCGGGGGTGGGATTCCCGTAGGTCAGGTCTTTGACAACGCGCTTGCCGTTTTCAACCGTGACGTAGGGACCGAAGCTGAGATCGTCGGACATTGTTCTTATTTTACCTGTCGGTGTCGGCAGTGTCCAAATGCGAGACGCGCCAGCCGCTGATATCCGGGTTGTGACGCGATTCCGAAAATCCGCTTGACAATGTAAGTCTCTGCGATAGGATTCCCTCGTATTCCCCTCCGATTGTGAGCCCTTGGACATCTTGCGACATGCCGTGAGCGACGGAATGCCCGCGCCGTATCACGTTGGACAATCACCGCGGGCTTGTATTTGAGGAGGTACACAGTGCGGATAAAGCTACCCAAAACGAGAGCGGCTCTGGTTGGTCCCGGTACTCGGCTCTACGCCGATCCGACGCCTAGCCCCGACGAAACTTCTTTTCAAATCGACAACACCAGCGCGCAATATTACAACTCGCCTTATTACCTGGCGCACAAGGATCAGGTGCAGTCCTTTCCCGCGCCGCGCACCGGCGTCCCGGAGTATCTCGATCTGCAGGATTTCGTCCCCACCGAAGTTCTCGACGCCATCAACACCACCGGACGAATTACTTTCCATGCGGTAGGCGACACGGGCGCTGCCAAGGGAGTGCCCGCAACCGCGATTGCGGATGAGGCCGGCGTTTCTGACGCAATGGCGGCCGATGTGCAATCCGGAGGCGTGACCGGGCCGGCATTCTTTTTTCACCTGGGCGATGTGATCTACAACTTCGGCGAAGCGCAATATTATTACGACCAGTTCTACGAACCGTTTCGCGAGTACGACCGTCCGATTTTTGCCATCCCCGGTAATCACGACGGAATGCTTTTTGGTGCGACGTCAGCGACTCCGCAGGTTGCAACGCTGGAGGCGTTCCTGCGAAACTTCTGCGCTGACGCTCCCGGGCCTTCCCCGGATTCCGGCGGCCTGGTGCGCACGGTGATGACGCAGCCGGGAGTTTATTTCACCCTGGACGCTCCTTACGTTTCGATCATCGGCCTCTACAGCAACGTGCTGGATTCGGGCGCAGGAGTTATCTCTTCGCAAGGCGGCAAGTTCCCTGCTGTAGGAAACGCGCAACTGACTTTCTTGCAAAGTGAACTCAAGCGCTTGAAACCGGATCGCCAAGCGGGAAAGCGCGCCATCATCATTGCCGTTCACCATCCTCCGGCGTCGGTAGATGCCAAGCACGGCGGCTCGGTTGGCGTTGAGAAAGATCTCGACAGTTGTTGTCAGGCGGCAGGGTTATGGCCGGATGTCGTCCTCTCGGGACACGCTCACCTGTACCAGCGCTTCACGCGTGTGGTGAACGGCAAGCAGACTCCTTATGTGGTTTCCGGATCAGGAGGATACGCTGCAACACCACCTCAAGCGGCGGCGCCCAAAGCGCCGTACACGATTGGTGACACCACGCTCGAGGTCGACCCTATTGTGGAATTTGGTTATCTGACAATCACGACTGATGCTAAGACGCTCTCCATCACATTCAAGACGGCCAGTAACGGGACAGTGACGGTGAGGGATTCTGTGAACGTAGACCTGGCGCAAGCGCAGATCGTGTCTGGAACTCACGCTCCCAGTGGCGGAGGCCATAAACCAAAACCGGTGCCCCCGAAGAAAGGAACAAAGAAGTAGATCTTTAAATGTTGAGCACGATTTTGCCGAACATCTGGCTCTTCTCCATATACTCGTGGGCCGCGCGGGCTTCTTGCAAAGGAAATGCACGGTCCACAACCGGCCGCAGACGTCCAGCGAAAATGTGGGTCAGCACTTCGCGCAGCTCAGACATCGTTCCCATGTAAGAGCCGAGAAAATTAAGCTGGCGCGAAAACAAAAAGCGTAGGTCGAATGCGGCATTGAAACCGGTGGTCGCCCCGCAGGTGACGATCGTTCCGCCCGGCTTGAGCGACTTCATACTTTCATCCCACGTAGCCGTGCCTACGTGTTCGACCACGATGTCCACGCCTTCTTTGTTGGTGATCTTCCGCACTTCTTGCGAGATCTTCTGTGTGTAATGATTGATGCCGTAATCCGCGCCGAGAGCATGCGCCTTTTCCAACTTCTTTTCATCTCCCGCGGTGGTAATGACGCGGGCGTGGAATAGCTTTGCAATCTGAATAGCGGCAATTCCGACGCCGGAACCAGCGCCCAGAACCAACACGGTTTGCCCAGGACGAATTCCCGCGCGGCCGACCAGCATGTGCCAGGCAGTGAGAAATACCAAAGGAACGCTGGCGGCCTGGATGAAATCCAGATTGTCGGGGATAGGAATTACATTCACCGGCGGGACGGCGATCAATTCACAATAACCGCCGTCGACGGCATTGCCGAGCGCGGTGAATTCGGGGCACTGATTCTGCAATCCGGCGGCGCACTTGGCACAGTGATTGCAGAAGTGCATTGGGGCCAGAACGACGCGCTGACCGGGAGTGAAGCCGGTAACATATTCGCCGATGGCTACGATCTCGCCTGCGATGTCGCTGCCCAGAATGTGCGGCAACTTCACGCCCGGCAGCCCCTTGCGCACCCAGATATCGAGATGATTCATGGCGCAAGCTTTGATCCGGACTAAAACCTGATCCTTGCGCGGCTGGGCGTCGGGAATGTCTTCGTAGCGAAGAACTTCTGGACCGCCGAATTCGTGGATGCGAACGGCTTTCATGTGTATTTGTAACTTAAAAAGCTACCACAAAGCTGCGCACGATTCCCGTTTTGGGCGACGGTCGATCGCGATGCGACGGAGCGCACAATGATTTGGACTGACTGGCCTTTAGTATCTGCTAACAGGCCAAGTCTGGAGGGTGTTGCCAGTGGGTACTGGACACGGTCTGTCAAACCGGTGAGTGACTCATCAGCCACTGCAGTTCAAATCTGCCGCCCTCCGTGGGTCTCGCTCACCAAAGTAAATGCTTGACTTCGAGAGCTGCCGGGATGAGGATTGATAGTGACAGGCCGGAATAGTACCCATTGGTTTCCGCAAAAGCCCCGGGAGTGATGACCCGGGGCTTTTGCTTTCCAACGGTTTTATCTGAAGCTGTTTACTTCGGCCCTAGCGAGCAGTTTCCATTCACATTCTGAATGTAAATCCCGTTGCTGCCGAGGCGGTCGTCTTCGAAAGCGATGGCCGAAAGGCCAGTCGCCCTCACAATGTCGGCGTCGGGCCTTCCCTTGTTCGACATAGCGGTAGACACTGGGAACTGGGCGCACTTCACTGCGCCGTTACCCATCAGTCGCGCAGCTTGAATCGATGCGTTTCCGTACCCCACCATGTCGATCCAGAACGCCAGCACGCCGGACCCGATCTGTACGTTCGTGGGGAGAATCTCCTGGTCTGCGCCGAGGGGCACGATCACCAGCCCAGTCTGTCCCCAGAGCCGTCCGCCCTTCGGCCCGAACTTCTGCGCGTAGATCCCATTCAGAACCTGGTTAGAATCTTCTTCGGTCCAAACCAGAAATACTTCGTTGGTGGCGGCGCGATAAGAAGCCGCGGGATCGACTCGCACCTGCGTGGTATTCGTAGAGGCCAGGGCGCCGTTTTTCGGAAAGGTCGCGCTGCCATCGGACAAAATATGCTGGGCGAAGCATTGCAGGGTCGGCGAACTGGTATACCAACTGAAAACGGCGCCGCCTTGTCCATCGGGCACGAAATAAGGGAAGTTGCCAACCTGAAGCGAGCCAGTATCGAAAAGCGTTACGTGATTCGCACCCCACAACAGCGCGCCGGTGTCAGATAGCTTGTTAGTGAGCAGCAGATTATCGCTGCCAAAACCCTGATTGCTTACCCAGGAAACAATGACCGATCCGTTGTCGGCGGCGTGGAGATCAGCCAGCCAGTAGTTGTAGTTGGATTTGCTCAACACCACGCCGTTGCCCCACTGCGGCTTGCCGTTGGCGTCCAGTTTCTGGAGCATGGTGTTGCTGTTGCTGATCCACGCGACGACTACCCCGCCATCACTCGTGCCGGCAATCTTCGGCGATCCATTGGAGTTCGCAGAACCGGTGGTCAATTGCACTCCATGCGGTCCCCATAATGCTTTTCCTTCCGGACTCATCTTGGCCGCAGTCACCTGCTGGTTCGATCCCTCGCGCGTATCGAGAAAAGCCAGGAGCGCGTTGCCTTCAGTGTCGACATCAAGACCGTAGTCCTCGGTAGAACTATTGCTGAGATGGGCAACTTCAATCCCACCATGCTTGAACATCTGGTACCCGGCGGGACCAAGCCGTTGCAGAAAGACGCTGTAACCAACCGGCGGCGGACTCTTCGGGTCGGCGTCAAACCAACTCACGTACCATCCGTGATCCGGCAACGGCTTCACCTTCGGCTGCACTTGATCGGCGCCATCACTCTTGTTGGCCAACGCGAGATTCACCGAAGGATCGGATGACCATTGCGCCCACGCATTCGAGCCAAGCATAAAAGAGAGCATAAGCACGAAGGCATACCGGATACCGTGTTTCATGAATCGCTCCTGATTAGATCGGTGAGATTGTCCTTAAGAACAGCTCGCCAATACTACTCAAACCTCGCAGTTCTTACTAGAGTCCAGCGTATGAGGCCTAATGTTCCTTCGAGGATAAAAGGCTGTTCACGCCCAAGCGCCAAACCCGCGGCGGTTTGACTTGCCTGGGGAAAAACCCAATAATCAAGCCTGGATGGACATCTACGAGGAGATCGTAAAGCTGCGGCAGGACGGCCGCCGTGGCGCTGTCGCGACCATCGTCAATGTGCGCGGCTCGATACCCTCGTTCGAGACCGCGAAGATGTTGGTGCGCGACGATGGCTCCATTGCTGGCACCATCGGCGGAGGTTGCGTCGAGGCCGAAGTCTGGCAGGCCGCCCGTGAAGTGATGGAAAGTGAGAAGCCGCGGAGCCTTACTTTCAACCTCAATCAAGATCCCAAGTACGACACCGGTCTCGTCTGCGGTGGCACGCTCGACATTTTCATCGAGCCGGTCTTACCTCCAGCGTTACTTTATATTTTCGGCGCAGGACACGTGTCGGTAAACCTTTACAAGGTCGCGCGTGGCGCTGGTTTTGAGGTCACTGTTGTCGACGACCGCGAGACTTACGCCAGCCGCGAGCGTTTCCCTGAAGCCAAAGAAGTCATCGCGCAAGATTTCGAGCAGGCCATGGCTGGACTTTCGCCGAACCAGTCGTCTTACATCGTGATCGTGACTCGCGGACACCGCGACGATATGCGGGTACTACGCTGGGCCGTACAGACCGAGGCGCGCTACATTGGCATGATCGGTTCCAAGCGCAAGACGATTACGATATTCCGCGAGCTGACCAAAGAAGGCATTCCAGCCGAACTTTTCGAGCGCGTACATGCGCCCGTCGGTTTGGATATTGGCGCCATTACGCCCGAAGAGATTGCGGTCGCGATAACGGCGGAGTTGATTGCCGTGCGTCGCCGGTCGGAACGAGCCCTTCCTCATATGAGCTGGTTCAAAGGCCGC
Source organism: uncultured Acidobacteriota bacterium (assembly GCA_963722725.1). GTDB lineage: Bacteria > Acidobacteriota > Terriglobia > Terriglobales > Acidobacteriaceae > JABDBE01. The sequence continues at coordinate 978,769 of CAVROB010000013.1, read as the reverse complement.
ACGGCTGAATCGAATTCGGCCGTGCATCCGGTTGAGGCTCGCAAAGAAGACTAGCCGCGATCAACTCTTGTCCGGATCTGATGCTCCCCAATCTGAGAACCGAGAACCGGCAACTGACAACTGATTTCATTTCCAATCATCCCGCAAGAATTCTGCTATCTTCAGCTCATGCCCCACGCGCCTGGCCTTTACGCCGTGATCCTGGCCGCTGGCCAGTCCATGCGCATGGGCACGGATAAAGCGCTGCTCCCCTGGCCACCTGTCACAGGCAGCTCTGCGCCCGCAGCCCAGACTTTTCTTTCCGCCGCCATCCAGGCTCTTGCTCTGTTTAGCGATAAAGTAATTGTGGTGGTGGGTAAAAACGAAGACAATCTCGCACCCGTGGTATACGCCAATGGGGCTTCGCTGGTGCGGAATCCGGACCCGGATCGCGGACAGTTCAGTTCACTTCAGATCGGACTGCAGGAAGTTCTGAATGAAGGCCGCGACTCCGCGATGGTCACCCTTGTCGATCGGCCGCCGGCAAATACTTCAACCTTGCAAACACTTTACTCGGCATTCACCGACGCTCCCAGGGACGTGTGGGCCGTTGTCCCCGAATTTAACGGAAAGCATGGGCATCCCTATTTGGTGGCACGAGAGATAATCGAAGCTTTCTTGAAAGCTGCACCGAGCGCGAACGCGCGCGACATCGAACATCAGAATCTGCCGCACATCGCCTATGTTGCCGTCGATGATCCGCTGGTCACATTGAATGTCGACACGCCCGAGGAGTATGCGGCATTATCTCAGTAGCCCCCAGATCAAAAACTTCATGGGAAATGGACTGACTCAATTGACTCCAAACTCTTCGCTCACGTCGTCTGATTTTGTCGACTCGATTCTCGATCTTCGTCCTCAATTCGCCGTCTTTGATTGTGATGGCACGTTGTGGTCGGGCGATGCCGGTGAGAGATTTTTCGACTGGGAACTCAAGCGAGGCGTGCTTCCTGGTGACGTCGAGCGCTGGGTGCGGGCGCGTTACGCCGACTACAAAGCCGGCAAAGTCACGGAAGATGACATGTGCGGCGAAATGGTGACCATCCATAGCGGGCTCGCCGAGGTTGAGGTGCAACGCCTCGCCAAAGAATTCTTTGACGAGAACTTCGTAAAGCAGATTTTTCCTGAGTTACGACATTTGATTCAGCAACTGCAGAGCCAGGGCTGTGATGTCTGGGCGGTTTCCTCTACCAACGAGTGGGTGATTCAGGCAGCCATGAAACATTTTGGGATCGACAAAGAGAAAATTTTAGCCGCCGCCGTTGAGATCGATGAAGGACGCATCACCAATCGCTTGATTCGAGTGCCCTCCGGCGAAGGCAAGCCGCGAGCGATACGAGAGGTCGTCGGGAAAGATCCCGACGCGGCATTCGGCAACTCCCGCTGGGATGCCGCCATGCTGACAATCGCACAGCATGGGGTCGCAGTGAATCCGAACCCCGATCTAGAGCAGTTGGCGCGTGCGCGCGGCTGGAAAATCTACTGGCCGAACGTAGAGAAGAATAGAGATAACCACAAAAGAGAGTAAGTAACACGAAGGACCGCAATATCCGTGCTCATCCGTGAAATCCGTGGCTAGATTTTGATTTGCTTTAACGCCGCAGCAAGTGCATCCATCCCAAGATGGCTGGCGTGAATGGAAGTTTCTGGCAGACCACCGACTGCCTGCACCAAATCTTCCCGTCGCAATCCTCTGGCTGCTTCTATGGCTTTCCCGCGGACCAACTCTGTGAGCGCGGAACCGCAAGCCATGGCGGGAACGCATCCTTTCGCTAGAAAACGGATTTCCGCGATAGAACCGTCCACAACCTTCAAAGTTAATTTCAAGATATCCCCGCAAGCCGGATTTTCGACCTGCACGGTTGCATCGGCATTCACAACGTCACCGGCATTACGCGGATGCTCAAAGTGATCAAGAAGCTCGCGAGAATACATTCCGAGAATTGTACCGTGCCGTGGACGTGAGACGTAACAAGCTACCTCTCTACAAACCAGTAGAGACGTTGCTTGCAACGTTTAGTCAGCTGACAAATTACCCTTGTTAGTCAGCTGAGCATTACCCTTGTCATTCCGAGGAGCGCAGCGCCGAGGAATCTGTTTTCACCGGCCATGCGAGAACCCAGATCCTCCGCCCAGCTCTGAACCACGTTTTGTTCTCCGCTTCGCGCATCGAATCCAAAGGCCTGTAAGATTGTTTATCGTGCTCATTGACCATACTCCCCGACGAATTGTTTCCCTGCAGCCAAGCGCGACTGTAATTCTCGCTGCCGTTGGTGAACTGGATCGCATCGTGGCTTGCACGAAATATTGCGCGGATGTTTGCCCTGACATCCGCAATTACGGGGCGACCATCGTCGCCGACTCCTGGACCGCGAGCACCGAGCAAATCGTCGCAGCCCGGCCCGACTTAGTGATCGCTTCGGTCCCTTACCAGGAAAAAGCAGTGACCGAAATCCTGAGGTCGGGAGCACGCTTTCTTGGTCTGGCGCCGAAGACGCTCGCCGACATCTACACCGATATTGCCGTCATTGCGGGAATCGTGGGTGTGCATGATCGCGGCGAACAAGTGATCCTCGAGATGCAACAGGAAATCGAGGCGGTTCGCCGCCAAACAAATGGAACAAATCGTGTTCGCATCTTCTGCGAGGAATGGGGTAAGCCTTTAATCTCTTCGCAGCCCTGGGTGGCCGAGCTGGTTGCGGCCGCAGGCGGTGACTTTGTGGGCTCTCCGGGGAAACAAACATCCGCCGAAACCGTTCTCGCGGAAAATCCTGATGTGGTCGTGACTGCGTGGTGCGGCGCGGGAGACCGAGTTCCTCTGCAGAAAATCGTTCGTGATCGCGGTTGGGAAGCAATGCGCGCCGCCAAAGAAAACCGCGTCTACTGCATTCGAGACGAATTCTTGAACACTCCCGCACCCACCCTCGTGCAAGGCCTGCGCGCGCTGGCAGCGGCTATTCATCCAGCAGATTTTCCACAACCTCCGGGTCTAAGATGTATTACCGAAGTGCCGATGCGGAGAAATTAACCCCTGAGTTAAGATTTCCCTTATGCCTCCTGCCATCAAAGCGAAAGACGTTGACCGGGAGTTGGAACAACTCGCGCGCTCGGCCAAGTCCGCTCACGACCTGATGTCCCAGATCATTGAGCTGCTGCACGACCGAATGCTGAAGTACAACTGGGTAGGTTTCTATATGCTGGAGACGCCCTCTAACGGCGAACCGCCGATGCTGGTCCTCGGAGCATATCAGGGGGCCATGACGCCGCATACGCGAATTCCTTTGCACCAGGGAATCTGTGGCGCCGCCGCCTCGACGGGCAAAACCGTGATTGTTGATGATGTCAGCAAGGATCCCCGCTATCTGGCCTGCTCGCTCGAAACCAAATCTGAAATCGTTGTTCCGGTGTTCGTGCGGGGCAAAGTCGTGGGCGAACTCGATATCGATAGCCACTTCCCAGCGGCCTTCAAAGACGAAGATCGCGAACTGGTCGAACGTTGCGCCGTATTGGTTGGCCAACACCTCGAAAAGTCCCGGAAATGAAACTGTCGCGCTCACGGTTCGACCCGTTGAGCTTTAATCCCGCTGGAGTGGCCTGCCCATGAAACGAGTCGTCGCTGCGGTGATCCTGAAGGACGGAAAAGTATTGGTGTGCCAGCGCACTCGTCATCAGACCATGCCATTGAAGTGGGAATTTCCCGGCGGCAAGATTGAAGAAGGCGAACAGCCGCGGGACGCGCTGCGGCGCGAGTTGGATGAGGAACTCGGTATCGACGCCAAGATCGGTGAAGAAGTCTCGCGAATGATTCACGAGTATCCAGGCGGAGGCTCAGTCGAGTTACGCTTCTTTGTGGTCCACGACTACCACGGAGAAATCGAAAACAAAATCTTTCGTGACGTTCAATGGGCGCCGCGGTCGGAATTGCCCAAGTACGATTTTCTCGAAGCGGATCTGCGGCTAGTCCGGGATTTGGCCGACGGGAAGATTGTTTAGCGCGCTTGCCGCTTTCATGGTTGCGGGGAAGGCTGTTGGGACGACGGCGAACTTCCATCCCTGCGTTTGAGCGTGGGGCGATCATCGTCGGTGGTGCTATTGCCGGCGTCACTGCTACTCGTGGACGCGGCGCGGCGCAGAGTCGGACCACCGTCGTGGCCGTTGTCGATCTTGTGACGGTTCTCCAGTCGCGCCAGCCGCTCCTTGATGTCTTCAAACTCGGAGGTGTCCAGCTTGTACTCCGGCTCCGGAGCCAGCAGCGTGTTGATTTCGTCCTGGGTTTTTGCAATGCGGTCTGGAGTTTGGGGATGCGTCTCGAAGGTCTTCGCAAGAGTCCCCGGCTTGTGCTTCTCCATGGCCTGGATCTTCTCAAAGAACGAAGAGAGCGCCTGCGGGTCGTACCCTGCCTTATACAAGTACTCGACTCCGAGGAAGTCCGCCTCCGACTCGAAGCCGCGAGCAAATCTCAGAAAACCCATGGGGATCACCATGCTGGCCAGACTCTGCGCCGCATAGCCGATTCCACCGCCCACAAAGATCAGCGGGATGGACGCCAACTGCATCAGTTGCCCGCGCGTATTTTCGCGCGCCAGATGACAGGCCGCCACGTGCGCGATTTCATGAGACATCACGCCGGCCAACTCAGCCTCGTTATCCGCCGCCAGAATCAGGCCCGAATCCACGTAGAAAAATCCGCCCGGCAAGGCGAAGGCATTAATGTCGTCGGTATCCACCACCTTGATCGTGAACGGCACTTGGGCGTCGGAATTTCTCACCAGGTTTTGCCCGATGCGATTTACGTACTCGGTTATTTCCGGGTCCGTCACCAGCTTGGTCGTGGATTCAATCTGCCGGGCATATCCTCGCCCCATGTCGATCTGTTTTTCCAGGCTGTACCAGTTGCCCAGGCCGCGCTCACAGCCCACTTTTCGGTTGCCGATTGCGTCGATGTCGCGCAAGCTTCCATCGTGATATGTCTTAGCAGCCTTCGGTTGGGGAGCGGTGACGGAAGTAGTGGTAGGGAGCGAAGCGATGGTGTTCGAGGTCGATTGATCTTGCGCAGCAGCCAAAGCCCCGCACAGAAGCACGAGACTCAGGAAAATCGGGAGCACGGCACGCAGCATGACCCCACCCACCATTAGGGATTCTGCCACACTCAGAGACAAAAAAGTAGCCCAAAGTTGCTGCTTCTGTAGGTTTATTTGATCCTTCGAAAGGAACTTTTCGATCCTATTGCCCGGATCGTAGCGTCCAGAACCAGGCGATGCTCAGCACCGTCATAATTACGGTTGTAGCCCAGGCAGTCCAGTTATAGATCCGCGAGTTGACGTATTCGCCCATCAGCTCTTTCTTGTTCACCAGGAGCAGCATGAAGACCAGCACCGGCGGAACCGCAACGCCATTCACTACTTGCGACAGAATCGAGATCTTCACCAGCGGTAAGTCGGGCACTAGAATTACCGCCGCGCCAGCGATAATCAGGATGGTGTAAAGCCAATAGAACACAGGCGCCTCAGAGAATTTCTTTCCCACCCCGGATTCAAATCCCAACCCCTCGCAAACCGTGTAAGCAGTCGAGAGCGGCAAGATCGAAGCCGCAAACAGCGAAGCATTAAACAGCCCCACCGCAAAAAGGATATAAGCGAAATCTCCGGCTAGGGGACGCAGGGCTTGGGCGGCGTCTTTGGCGTCGGAAATATTGTGATAGCCGTGCACGTATAAAGTCGCGGCGCAGGCCACGATGATGAACCAGGCCACGATGTCGGTAAAAATGCAGCCTGCGATTACATCGATTTGCGAAGCTTTGTATTGGCGCTTGGTTACTCCTTTTTCTACGATCGAGGATTGCAGGTAGAACTGCATCCAGGGGGCGATCGTCGTTCCGACGACGCCGATCGTCATGTACAAATATCCCGGAAGCATGAAGGCGGCCTTCGGCGGCGGTTTCACCGTGGCCACCAACGCCTCGATCCAGGCCGGTTTCGCGAAGAAGCCGGCGAAGATGTAGGTCACGTAGAAGAAGGACGCGGCCAGAAAAACTTTCTCCACGCTCTTGTAGTGTCCCTTGACCGGGATGAGCCAGACGATCACGGCGCAGACCGGCACCGTAATGTATTTCGAGAGGCCGAAGAGTTCGAGACTGCCTGCGATTCCGGCAAACTCGCCCACCACGTTTCCAAAGTTGATGACCAGGATTCCGATCATCATGAAGAAGGTAATGCGGAAACCGAATTCCTCGCGGATGAGGTCGCTAAGGCCCTTGCCGGTGACCGCGCCCATGCGGGCGCAGATTTCCTGCACCACGATCAGAGCTAACGTAATCGGAATTAGCGTCCACAGCAGCAGATTCCCGAACTGCGCTCCGGCAGCCGAGTAGGTGTAGATGCCGTTGGCATCGTTGTCGACGTTCGCGGTGATAAAACCCGGGCCGACTACGGCGAAGAACAATACGATCCAGGTCTTCGTGCGTTTCAGGAATTTCATGCGTCCAGTTCGCAGACATACGATAAGACATTGTCAAACGATCAGACAGAATAAATGGAGAAGCGAAATCTGAACAGGTGAAAAAGTCACACAGGGTCAGAATTCCCTGACACTTTTTCGGGCGCAACTGGGACACAAGGTCCTTCGACTGCGGAATCGTTCGCTGCGCGACGATTCCTTCGCTCAGGATGACAATGCGTGCCGCTTGGAGATCTAGAGCTTGGCGCGGAGGATGCTGATTACGTCGTCGGAGGTGATGACTCCGGTCAGCTTGTTGTGATCGTCGATCACGGGGAGGGTCAGCAGATTATATTTGTCGAAGAGTTCAGCAAACTCGTGCTCTTTCGCTTCCTCGTGGCACGAGATCAGCGGTTCCCGAGTGAGAGAGAGCAATGGCGTTTCGGGCAAGGCCAGCACCAGTTTGGCTAGGGGCACGGCGCCAGCCAGGGTGCCATGCGAATCGACCAGATAAATGGTACTCACGGTTTCGACTCCGCCTTCGAATCCGCGCAAGACTTCGATCGCATCTTTGCTCGTGGCGCCGACGCCCACCGCCAGGTAATCGGTGTTCATGCGGCCGGCGGCGGTGTTCTCTTTGTGCTCGAGGAGTTCGACCATCTCCTGGCGCTCTTCCGGACCCATTTCCTGCAGGATGTCGGCAGAAGTCTCGGCGGGCAGGTCGGCCAGGAGGTCAGCGGCGGCGTCGGGATCCATCTCTTCGACGATGTCGGCGGCGCGGTCGGAGTCGAGCGACTCGACGATTGCCTTTTGCACCTTGGGTTCGACTTCTTCGAGCGCTTCGGCGGCGACCTCGTCGTCCAGGGTTTCGAACACGGCTTCGCGTTCGTCGGGAGCAAGGTCTTCTACGATGTCGGCAATGTCGGCTGGATGCAAGCGGGCCAGGCGTTCGTGGGAGATTTTCAGCTTCACGCGGCGAGCTGGATCGGTTTCGATCAGATCGACAAAATCCCACGGGATGGGACGCTCGGGAATCTGGCGGAGCAAGGCTCGCAGGGCAGCGATCGGAACCATGCCCTTGAGCAGGCGGCGAACCGCGCCCCGTGCGCCTACATCGACCGAGCCGACCCGCAGCATGGGATGACGGTTGCCGAGTTCCTGAAAGAGTTCGACGTCGTTGACGCGGACAACTTTGCGTCCGTGAACGTCGATGATCTGCTGGTCGAGCAGATCGCGGGCCAGCAGAAACAGTCCTTCGGAGCCGTCGGCGATAGGCCAAGCCGAGGCCGAGCTGTCGATGCGCAGGCCGCCATTGATCGAGTTGACGGCGCTGAATGGCATCACCCGGTCGCCGCCCTTGGTGCGGACGATCAACACGGCGATGCGCGCGCGATCCTCCTGTGGCGCAACCGCCAGTTCGCGCACACGCCCGCACTGGCCTCCGGTCGGCTCAAAGACCGGGAGACCCAGCAGTTCGGTAAGCGCCAGCGATGACATCGCTCTGAGAGAATACCCAACTGCGGAGCAGGAAGCTACAAGGCTTTTGCCTGTTTTTGTCGGTGCCGGTGTCTGATTTGCACTGGTCTTACGCAGGAGAGCCAAATCGGAGCGTATAATCCGCGAGTGTCGCTAGAATTAAAATGTCCGCATCTTGTTGCAATGAATATGCCCGGTTTCAAAGTTGTGCCCTCGCAATCCGATTGGGTTGGTTTTGGGGATGGGGTGCAGGGGAAGGGGGCAATTTCCCCTTCCCATGCTCGCCTGTATAGCTTCCCCGGCAGCTGCCTGCCACTCTCCGTCATAGCGCACACCATGAAATGGGTCGTGGGTGAGGACTTAGAAGCCTTTCATTCAGTATTTTTTGATGCGACCACGTACCTGGCAACCGTGGCCATCGTCGCCCGCCAGCGCATCCGCTGGATCTGCAAGCCCAGATTCTGGAAGCCACCGTGTTGTGCGGTTACGTTCGATTGAACCTCATCGCGAATATCCGTTGCCAAGTCACGACTCCGTGAAAGGCACGGCTGGATTCCCACCGCTGACCGGGGTAGCGGGCTGAAAACGGATTGAATTTGAAGTGTACGCTTCCCCAGAAAGCGGATTCGATGCCTCAGCACGTTCAACAATTTTGCGCAGCCGCAACTCCTGCGGCAAGCGGCCCAGCGATGCCGAACTTGGCTGCTGCGCCCACGGCTTACGTCGAAGTAGGCCTGAAGCGGCAATCCAAGCTCGTGCAAACGAGCTCGAGGCACATCAATTGCAGGCTGATGATATTCCACTTGACGCGACTTTGCGCCAACCAGAAATGCTCCCACGTCTCTGTCCAGCGCGCAGAACACGCCTTTGCGCTCGACGCACTTTCAGCGCAAATTCGGTAAGCATGGAGTTCTGGTTAAGTCATATGGATCTGCTGGAGAAGGGTCAGCCTTAGCAGGGCAAGTTATAGCCGCTCTGCAAGCCGCCGATATCGTCGCCGCGATGTGCAGAGGGTCGGCAATAGTTGCGGGACAATTTGACATGCGCCCCGCGCTGCATGTGCGTGCCCCAGCCGCCTGGAGCCTGCCTTTACCCAGAGGTAATTCAGTCCGACTCTCTCCCCGCAATTGGAAAGTGCTGCACATTCAGATCGAAATTTCCCTGTCAGCGCGAACACCTTTTCCACCGTAGCCGCGAGTCGGAGCTGCGATGGCGAGGAGGAGGCCAGCAACCCTTGCACCCTCTCCAACGCCGCGTTTCCGCCACCGCAAGGGCCGGCATGATGCCGCTCTCCGCTATTGACCAGCATGAGCAATCCCGCCATCGCCTGCAAGTCAGTCCTGTCTTTCATCGCACCACTACGCGGCCCTTTTGCTCGCTCTCATGGTCTGTCCTGGCTGCCCGTAACGACAGTCTGGCTATCGCACCGGAGTAGCAAATTCTACTGGCAGCGTATAATCCGCGCGTTGACATTTCCACAGCAGCAAGGCAAACTACCCAATCCGCTGATCGAGGGCTTTTCGCTGGCGTGAAGCGAAGGCGCGGCGTGGCCGGCTCGGGTGAGCGGGGTTTTTGGGTAGAATGTTTCGGGCCCCACCGTTTCGGATTTGCGGGGCTGGTTCATCAACACTTTGCCATGACCGAACTGCGGGTCTCCTATACGCTTGATTCGACGCTGGAGACCGTCGATAGCGCCGAGCAAACTGCCAGCCGCATCGCGGCGGAAAGCGGATTCGACGAAGATGTGGTTATGCAGATTTCCATGGCGGTGCGTGAGGCCGCGGTGAATGCCGTGCTGCATGGCAATGCGTATGATCCCGAGAAGAAGGTCAAACTCGATTTCGAACGAACGGGCAATGATCTGGTGATTACCATTCGTGATCAGGGCAAAGGGTTAGATCTGGCCAAGATTCCCGATCCGCTGGCTCCGGAGAATCTTTTAAAGACTTCGGGACGGGGAATTTTTTTGATTCGCTCGTTTATGGACGAGGTGCAAATCCTTCCGTCCCAGACGGGTACCGAAATTAAACTCGTAAAACACGTTCACGGACCATCCGGGGACGTTAAGGAGGCTTCTCAGTGAGCATGAAGACCAGTACTCGTCAGGTTGATGGCGTCACCATCGTCGATTGCAGTGGCCGTATCACGCTCGGCGAAGGCAGCGTGATTCTGCGGGACACGGTGCGCGAGCTGCTTTCCAAAGGCCAGAAGAAGATTCTGCTCAACCTCGGCGACGTGACATATATAGACAGCTCGGGCATCGGCGAGCTGGTCAGCGCCTTTACTACGGTTCGCAACCAGGGCGGCGAACTCAAACTGCTGAACCTGACCAAGAAAGTGCACGACCTGCTGCAGATCACCAAGCTCTACACCGTCTTCGATGTGCGAGATGACGAAGCCAGCGCGGTGAAGTCGTTTAACTAAAGAGATTCCATTGTTTTTTCTATGGGCGACGATGGGCTGGCCTATCCGAGACCGGCCCTGTGTCTGCCTTTTTCTGTTTCGGGAAACTCTGACGTTTTTCTCTGCCGATTCCTCCTTTACTTCTACCGCACGCCCTACAATCGTTACGTACGCTCGTGCTCGTAAGTTCTGTGCCCATTTCTCTGATCCAGCTTCGCGGCAGATTCGGTCGGCCCTGTCTCTGCGAACTCCTATTGGCTTTGCTTTTGCCCGCGACGTGCGCTGCGGCGGACTGCATTCCCATCGCCGAGGCGCGCCAGCACATTGGCGAGGACCAATGCGTGACTGGCAAAGTCTTTCGGGTGAAGCATGCCGGACGCGGCGTCACGCTTTTCGATTTCTGCCAGGATTCCATGGTGTGTCCGTTCACCGTGGTGGTTTTTCCTCATGATATGAAACGCATCGGGGATGTGAATCAGTTGCAGAATCAGGTGATCGAGGTCCACGGCCCGGTGAAAGAGTACGACGGACGAGCCGAGATTGTTCTCCAGCAATTACGGCAGCTCGGCGGAGAAGGCCTGCGGATTCCGAAGCTGCCCAAGAATTACGATGTAGAAAATAAAGGCCACTACAGCGCGGGGTCATTTAGCCTTCCGAAGCCCGCGTATGCAACTCACAAGAAGAAGCAGCCGGCCAAGATTCCGATCGATGTTCCGCAGGATGGCGATTCCATCGACAGCCCTTCGACGCCGCAATAATTAGCGGTCTCGCTAACAAACTTGTCGATCCGCTAAGGTGTGAACTCGAAGACGATGCCTTGGTCGTCGGCGCCCCCGGAATACGTTGTGCCATACATGTTGCCTGAGCGGTCGAGGGTAAACCGGCGAAGGGATTGGCCCCGTCGACACCGCCGAGGAAGGAATACACAACTAAATACTTCCACTTCCCATCCGCTTTGCGGGTCAACTCGAACACGGTGCCTTCGCCTTGTGCGCCGCCCACATACGTCGTGCCATAGAGCTTGCCGGCGCCGTCGAAGATCAGGTTGGCATATGTACCTAAGTTATGCAGCACCTTTTCCGTCCAGCCGCCGCCTGTTTTCGGCGTCAACTCGAATATTGTGGTCGCGGTCGCGCCATAGAGATTGCCGGAGTGATCAAAGATCAAACTGGCGGTGGCTTCTTTCCCGTCCGTACCGTTGAAGCTATGCAACACGTGCTCGGTCCAGTCTCCGCCCGCCTTCGGCTTCAGCTCGAATACTGTGCCAAAACCGTCAGCTCCGCCTGCGTAGGTCGTGCCATACAGGTCACCGGCGGTATCGATGATCAGGCTTGCGTAGGGTGAAGATCCGTCCTTGCCTTGGCCGAAACTATGCAATACCTTCTCGGTCCAGCCGCCGCCCGCTTTCGGTGTCAGCTCGAATACCGTCCCCGAGGAATCACTTCCTTCATAAGTCGTGCCATAGAGATTTCCGGAGCCATCCAGGACCAGGCCGGAATAAGGATGTTCCCCGTCCTTGCCGTTCCCGAAGCTATGTAGCACTCTCTCGGTCCAGTTTCCACCCGCTTGGGGCGTCAACTCGAATACGGTACCCTCGGCGTTGCTTCCGCCTGCATAGGTCGTGCCGCAAAGACTTCCGCTGGCATCGAAGATCAGGTTTGCCGAAGGATAGGCTCCGTCCGCGCCGCCTTTGAAACTATGCAGAATCCTTTCTGTCCAACCTCCGCCCGCTTTGCGCATCAGCTCAAAAACGGTACCTTCGTTATAAGCCCCGCCTCCGCTAGTCGTGCCGTAAAGGTTGCCGGCATTATCGAGAATCAAGCTCGCCTGGGGATAGGCCCCGTCCGCGCCGTTGAAGCTATACAGCACTTTTTCTTTTTGTGCGACCGCGCGCGTGCTCGTGGCGAGGAGGGTCACAGTAAACATCGCCAGAGTCGCTATGAATGCGGTGGATGATCGCTTGGCCTGCATGTGGAGTCCCCTTAGAGCGCAAGGATCGATTCCGTCCTTGTCGCTGAAGTTATGGGAGGCGTACCGAGCGGCCAATTTTCCTCCCGCAGGCGAAGGGTGTCAAGAGAAGAAAATCAGTGAGTCAGGACCAAACGCAAGGTTCCTCGACTTCGCTCGGAATGACACTTGTACACGCGGGTCTCCGCGATTAAAGGCGGATTCTGCGGCCCGTCAGACCATCCCTTTTCTCAGATCCTCCAGCGGATAGAACGTTCCGCGCCAGACCACTCCGCCGTGCGCCAGAGTCAGCGTCATGGAACGCAGCATGATGTAAACGAAGATGGCGGCGCCGATGGGATGCAGAACAAAATAATATGCCGGGATGTCGGACTCCCATGACATTCCCACATAAATGCCGAATATGGATGCGAGGGCGAGGGCATAGGGCAAACGAGCCCATCCGTGAGCAAGCCAGATTGCGACGAAGGGCACGATGTTTAAGAACGCCAGGGCAAAAGCGGAAAGCAGAAGCCGCCATGGCTGGAACGACATTATGGCGAAGGAATTCTTGGTGAGGTTGTTGACCATACCCATTGCGCCCTTGGCCCAGCGGAGTGAAATCAGGTCGGCACCGTAGACGTTGCGCTGGGCGTATCCGGCATTCTTCACGATTTTGCCCAGCTTCATGTCATCGACCACTTCGAAACGTAATGCCTGGTAGCCGCCGACCGCGTCGTACACACGGCGGCGGATTAGATTGAACGCTCCCACTCCGATGTGGTCTTTGGTTTTGGGGTCGGCCACTTTCCAGGGACGATGTCCGAAGACGAAAAGAGTTTGGAAAAAAGCGACTGTGATTCTTTCGCCGGGGCTGTGCATGATGATGCGAGGAAACAAGACGAGGTGGTCGGCGGGTTCGGCCTCGGCGTAGGCCAAAGCGCGAGTCAACACGTCGGGGCGGAAAAGCACGTCGGCGTCGGTAAACAGGAGCCAATCGCCAGTTGCCTGATTAGCCGCGCTCCACATGGCGTGAACCTTGCCCAACCATCCCGCGGGCAACTCGGCAACGTGAATCACTTTCAGTCGACCCTTAGCTTCCGGCCGGGATGCAACTCCGTCGATGACTTCGCCTGTGCGATCGGTGGAGCGATCGTTTACGGCGATGATTTCGTAATTGTCGTAATCGAGAGTGAGCAACTTGGTGAGCGCCGGCCCAATGTGTTCTTCTTCGTTGCGAGCGGGAACAATGATGCTGATGCGGGGATTTCCGTCTGGAGTGGCCGGTTTGCGATTCCATTCGGGATGCGAGATGTCGGCTACTTTGGGCATGCCCAGCGCGGCATCCAGCAGGCGCGAAAACCAGACCAAGGCGAGAAAGCTGCCAACTGCCCAGTGAAAAGCGGCCCAGTGAAAATGAATCATCCCGACTGGCCGCCGAGGGGTCCAGCCTCGCCTTCGACGCGTACTGGGGGAGCGAATCGCATGCCGTAAAACAGTATGGCAGAAGAGACCGCCATTGCGATGACCGGCAGAATGAAGGCAGCTTCAAGCGAGCGGCGGTCGGCAACGTATCCCATGAGAGTTGGCGAAGGCACGTCGCCCAGAAGATGGAAGATGAAAATATTGACCGCGATCGCGGTAGCGCGAATGTGCGCGCCGACCGAGTTCACGAGAGCCGTGTTCAGAGGCGAAGTATTGAACAATAAAAGAAACGCCGCCACCGCGATGGCCGGCACCATCAATTTTCCCTTGCTGAACAAGGCAACGATCATGACGGGCACGCCGAGGCCCATGCTGACCGCCGACACAAAATAGTACGAACTTTTCATGCGCGGGAGCAGGCGATCTCCCAGCCAGCCTCCAGCTAAAGAGGCGAGGATGCCATCGACCACCACGATTTTGCCGAAGGTTAAATTTGCCGCTTCCAGGCTGTAGCCGCGCACTTGGGAAAGAAAAGTCGGCATCCAGACCTGTATTCCACCGAGCGAAAACGTTCCTGCCGCCATGCCCAGGGTGACGGCCCAGAATGCGGGATTACGCGCCAAGCCTCGCAGGGTTGCGCGGTCTGGAGTTTCTTTGAGTGAGTCGAACTGGCCGCGCGGCGGCTCCGGAATGAACAACAAAGCCAGAGCGAGCAGGAAGCCAGGGAAGGCCGCGATGTAAAACGGATACCGCCATCCGAGATGTGGCCCGAGCTTGCCGCCCAGAAGATATCCGGCGGCTGTGCCCACGGGGATCGCCAGATAAAACACTCCAAAAATGCGCCCGCGTTTGTTCTCAGGAAAAAGATCGGCGACGAAAGTTGGAGCGATGGTCACGAAGGTCGCTTCGCCAATCCCAACCAGGGTATGGCGAACCAGTAGCTCCCAGTAGGTGTGCGTGACCGCGGTCAGGAGGGTGAGCGCGCTCCAGAAGATGGCGCCGAGAATGATTATTTTCTTTCGCGAATAGCGGTCGGCGAGTGGACCGGTAAACGGCGCGGCGATCATGTAAAAGCCAAGAAACGCGCTGGTAAGGTATCCGACCTGCGTATTGGTGAGATGGAATTCGCTTTGCACCAGCGGCTGCACCGCAAATAACACAGACCGATCGATGTAGTTGAGCAGGTTCAGCGCTGTGAGCAGAGTGAGCGCGGTCCAGGGATAAAGTTTCGTCTGGGTCACTTGGCGAAGGAATATATCACGAGGCATGGAATGGTACTGTGGATTCTTGCGTCGTCATTCCGCCGTCGACTCATAACGGTTGACATTATTAACGAGTAACGTTATTATCGAGCATCGTGATCAGGAGCTTCGCGAACCGGACCACGGAGGAGATCTGGCGAACCGGCAAGACTCGAGGCTCTCCCCCAGCTGATGTGACTAAACGAAAACTGGGAATGCTGGATGGGGCACTGGAACTGAACGATTTGAAGTGTCCCCCTGGTAACCGGTTGGAGAAATTGCATGGGGACCGGCGCGGTCAATTTAGCATTCGCATCAACGATCAGTATCGCATTTGCTTCGTTTGGCGCGATCACGACGCTTTCGAAGTAGAGGTAACGGATTATCACTGAAAGGAAGGATGAGCAATGAGTATTCCGAGAAAAGGCACGCCAAACTGGAAAGTTCATCCTGGCGAAATTTTGCGGGAGGAATTCCTGAAGCCCATGGCGATTTCTCCGTACGCCCTGGCAAAGCGGCTGAGGGTTCCGCCACCGCGCATCAATGACATCGTCTTGGAACGGCGGGGCATCAGCGCAGATACTGCCCTTCGCCTATCGCGATTCTTCGGAACCACCGAGCAGTTCTGGCTGAATCTGCAGGATGCCTACGACATCGGTTGCGCGAGGGCCGAACTGGCGAAAGAACTGGAACAAATCGAACCTTTGAAATCTGTCGCAGCGGCCCATTAAGCCCAAAAAAGATGGTTCAGCGCAGCGCTCTTGCGGCCTTTCTCAGCGAACTCTCAGCTTACTTCCCTTTCGGCCGCGGCCACTTTGCCACGATCACCGTTGAAATCCCGCCGCGCGGGCGGAAATCCCCTTTGACCTCAGCCCATACGGGACGCGCCCACCGCACTACGTCGTCCAGCACACGGTTCACAATGTTCTCCTGAAAGATTCCCAGATTCCGGTAAGCCTGCAGATACTCTTTCAGCGATTTCAATTCCAGGCAGCGCTTGTCTGGCATGTAGCGGATGGTAAGCATGCCAAAGTCGGGCAATCCGGTTTTTGGACAAACCGAGGTAAACTCAGGGTCCTCAACCACAATCTCATATCCTGCAAACTGATTCGGCCAAGTCTCGATTTCGGGGAACTTCGCATCCAGGCCTGCCTGGGCGTGTTCGGGCGTGTAGCGTGGCGGTTTGGGCATGGCCCATTGTAACCGGATGAATTCGCCGAATTCTTCAAGGATTTGCGGGTCATCCGCGAAGCCTCGCGCATCTAATTCAGCAGCTTCCTTCTAAAGCTCCCAGGGGCAGCAGGTGGTACAGTTATTGCGTCCAGTAATTCGTTTGTTATTAAGAACGAACAACGAAGAATGACGAATAATGGCGGCAGTTTTGTGACCCGGCACCGCTGGCTCGCGGCAACGCTCGCGATAGCCGCAGCAGTGGTGTTGTTCGCATCTTTGTCGCGGGACCCTGCGGTGCCGGTGCGGGCGGTGACTGCGCAGCGGGGCACGATTCGAAGCGTGGTCTCCACCAATGGAAAAGTCGAGCCGCTGCAGAACTTCGAGGCGCACACGCCGATGGGCACGACGGTGACAAAAATCCTGGTGCGGGAAGGCGATCAGGTCAAGAAGGGCCAATTACTGGTGCAATTGGACGATGCGAAAGCCCGCAGCCAAGCGGCGCAGGCCAAGGCTCAAGTGCTTGCTGCGGAAGCCGATGTGAATGCGATCCAAAAGGGCGGGAGCCGCGAGGAGATTTTGACGCTCGATTCGCAAATCACCAAAGCCCGAACCCAGAACGATACGGCACAGCGCAATCTGGACGCGCTACGACGTCTACGGGAGCAGGGCGCAGCTTCTCCAGGCGAGATAAAGAACGCGGAGGATCAGCTCAAACGTGCCAATGCAGATCTCGAACTTCTTCTCCAAAAGCAGAAGAATCGCTATTCCCAGCCGGAGATTGCCCGGGTGGAAGGCCAGAAGTCTGAAGCTCAGGCTGCGTATGACGCGGCGGAAGATGTGCTCAATCAGCTGAATATTCGCGCTCCGTTTGCTGGGATCGTCTATTCGCTGCCGGTCCTGCAGGGCGCATATCTCAATCCCGGCGATCTGGTATTGCAGGAAGCGGATCTCTCGAAGGTTCGCGTTCGAGCGTTCGTGGACGAGCCCGACCTCGGACGCCTAGCCCCGGGGGACAAGATCGAGGTCACCTGGGATGCGTTGCCAGAGCGAACCTGGGAAGGCACGGTCAGCGTGATCCCGGCCGTCATAAAACTGCACGGCACGCGCAACGTCGGAGAAACGACTTGCATTGTGGACAACAAAGACTACAAGTTGCTGCCCAACGTCAATGTGAGTGTCACGATTATCACCGCGGAGCATCGCGACGTACTTACTGTACCCCGCGAGTCGATTCATCAGGACGACGACAGCAAGATTTACGTGTACGCAATCGTGAACAACGAATTACAGCGCCGCTATGTACAAACTTCGATTTCGAATCTGACGAAAGTCGAAGTGACCGGAGGGTTGCCGGAAAACGCTTTGATCGCTCTGGGGCCTATCAATCCTAATTCCAAACCGTTACGCAATGGTCTAGCAGTAAAGGTGGTTCATTAATAAAATGATTTCGGTTAAGAAACTTTCAATCCTATTGTGTCTGGCGCTTCTTTCTTCGCTGTCTAGTGCGGATTCCGAGGACAGCAAACTGCTTGCGGAAGGCCGCATGGACGATGCCGTGATATCTCTGCATAACAGAATCGGCAGCTCTCCTAAAGACGCCGAATCCTACAACTTGCTGTGTCGCGCGTATTTCGCGCTGGCTGATTGGGATCAAGGTATTCCAGCATGTGAGAAGGCGGTGTCGTTGGATCCCGGCAACTCGCAATATCATCTTTGGCTGGGACGCGTTTATGGGGAAAAGGCCGATCACTCGCACTTCGTAACGGCGGCAAGTTTCGCTAAGAAGGTGCATGCTGAATTTGAAACGGCGGTGCGCCTGAACCCAAATAGTGCCGAAGCGCGCACCGATCTGGCAGAGTTCTATCTGGAAGCTCCCGGGATTATGGGCGGTGGGCGGGATAAGGCCGAAGCCCAGGCGCAGAAAATCGCCGTGCTGGATCCGGTCCGAGCTGGATGGGTGAAGGCGCGCCTTGCGGAAAAGAGCAACAATCCTGTCGTCGCCGAAAACGACTATCGGGCCGCCATCGTAGCCAGCCACGGCGCCGCGCTCGCCTGGCGGAATTTAGCCTCGTTCTATCGGCAAGCCGGCCGCCTGGACGAGATGGAAGATGCCATCCGCCACGTCAGCGCAGCACCGATGGATCAACCCGAAGTGCTGATGGAGTGCGCGAATATGTTGATTCGCAGCAACCGCGATCTGCCGCAGGCTACCCAGTTGCTCCGGCGGTATCTTTCGTCAAGCCTCACCGTCGAAGCCGGGCCGGCCTTCAAAGCGCACTACCTGCTGGGCACGGCCCTCGAGCAGCAGGGCAATAAGCCGGCAGCGGCTCAGGAGTACCGCGCATCCCTCGCTCTCGCCAAAAGCTATACGCTGGCGCAGACGGCCTTAGATCGGCTGAATGGCCAAGTGGCCGAGATCGCGAATCCAAACTAGCCAGCGCGTTGCGGGCACTCTTGTCCGCAGCCTACCGCGGTAACATCCTGAAAGGTCTTTTGCCCACCGAACGATAGACGGAAAAGTCTCGCCGGTCGAGAGTAAAGATTGTGTCGATGCCTTCCCGGTCCGCGAGGTGAACCAGAGCCGCGTCAGCCAACTGCGGTTGAATGTCCTCGTAGGTTTTCATCACGTCGGCGATCGCCTTGCCTTCTTCGCCGGCCAAGGACAAAAGTTCCAGGAAACCGTTGTCCGCACTTCGTAGAAGCTGCTGGACGGCCCTTGGATAGGCGCGAAGCAGCCAGGCCGCTTCCGTAATTACAGGCCAGCAGGAAAACAGTGGGCCAGGCAGATGGCGCAACGTTTCGACGCAGATCTCGTGATGCTGGTCCGTGCTTGAGAGAATGGCAACCAGCGGGCCGGTGTCAACCAGAACCCGCTTCATTGATCCTTACCAAAGCCTTTAAAGTGCCGGGGATTCGTACTCAAGTCCTTGGGTGGACGTGTGCGACTGCGGCGTCGAACAGCACCGATCAATCCCGCTTCCTCCGCGAGTTCGAAGGCCGAACGCTCGCCATTGTGGCGGCCAAGATAGGTCTCCAGGGCTTCGCGGATAAGGTCGGATTCGGTCTGCCCCTTGATCCGGGAGCGATGACGGAGACGGCCTCCTAGTTCCTGGGGAATTCTCACCGTAATGCGCTCAGAGCTCATGTCAGACATAATAACATAATTGTCAGACCTGCCACAAAGCAGATTTGCAAATCCTCGCGCCAGGGCCCGAGAACCGATAGATCTTATGCCCAAGAACCAGAAGACTGAGTCGATTCTGGCGCCCGCGACCCCCAAGGTTTCCGTTGCCTTTCCCTACCGCTGGAAGACAGTGAAGAACAGACCGGCCGAGCCCGTGAGCGGAGCCGCGGAGTTGCAATTTCGACGAGGTGGGCCGACTGCCTTGGCCTTCATCGGGTCTTGGCAAAAAATTCGAGGTAGACCAAAACACACACAACCCACGCCACTATGACAATCGCGACCTTTTTCAACAATGACATGAAAGAAAGTTTACTCGTTTTCTTGTGCTGCGGTTTCACGCAGACAGAACTGTTTCGAAATCATAATATCTGATAGGGCTGAGAAGACATCCTCGCCGCGCACACCCCGGTTTTCCGCCCTCGTTTACAATCACCTTTCGGCTCCAGCAACCTTTCTTGAGGATGAAAACATGAAACCTGCTTGCCGTGGTAGATCACGCCTGGCTGTTTTGATCTTTGTCACTGTATTCCTGGCTTCTATCTGCGGAACCCTCGCGGCCGAGCAACTTCCGCTCAAGCGCGCCGTGGAGTTGGCGCTG
Organism: uncultured Acidobacteriota bacterium; assembly: GCA_963722725.1. Lineage (GTDB taxonomy): Bacteria > Acidobacteriota > Terriglobia > Terriglobales > Acidobacteriaceae > JABDBE01. The sequence goes on along the minus strand of CAVROB010000013.1, from coordinate 958,848 downwards.
ATCCACAGCACGACCATGCAGGCTTCTCAGATCGATGAGCAGCGTGCCTTTGCCTCGTACCATGAAGCCCGCAATCAGTATTTGCCGCAAATGACTGTCGGTTCGGGCCTGGGCAAGTCGTATGGTTATCCGCTGAGCCTGGAAGGGTCCGCTCCGTCGATCGTCAACACGACTGCGCAATCGGCGTTGATCAATCCGTCGTTGCGCGATTTTGTTCGCGCAGCCAGAGCTGAGTGGCAGGAAAGCACCGTCCAGACAAAAGACCAGCGCCAGCAGGTCATTCAGGACACCGTCTTGAGTTATGCTGAACTCAGCAAATGGGAAACACTCATGACCCACTTGAGCCATCAGTATGAGGATGCGCTCAAAATGGAGCAGATCGTGAACCAGCGCGTTCTGGCAGGCGTGGATACGCCGCTGCTTCGGAACCAGGCGCGCCTGAATGCGGCTCGGGTTTACCTGCACATCTCGCAGGCGCAAGGCGCAATCGATGTGCTGCGCAACCGGCTTTCGCAAGTGACCGGCCTTCCAGCAACTGCAATTGAGACTGTCCCTGAGTCCATTCCAGCCTTGCCGGAGGTAAAGCCGGAAGACAATTTAGCCGCGAAGGCGGCGCAGGAAAGCCCGCTGATTCAGATTGCCGACATCCGTGCTACTGCTTTTGCTTTCCGGGCCCGCGGCGAACATCGCGCCATGTTGCCGAGCATTGATTTCGCCGCTCAGTACGCCTTGCTTGCTACATTCAACAATTATCAGAATTTCTTCCGGCCAGGAAGCTTCCAGTCGAACAATGCCACCATCGGGGTGGAAATCCGATTTCCCTTCCTGAATCCTTCGCAGCATGCTCACGCCCAGGCTGCGGACGCTGCCGCGTTGCACGCTCGTAAGGATGTGGAGGCGACCAGGAACCAGGTTTCGGAACAGACTTTGAAGCTGCAACGTTCGGTCGAGCAACTTTCCGCTGCCCAACAAGTTGTCGACCTGGAATATCAAATCGCGAAGTCCAATCTCGATGCCACGCAGACCCGAGTCGATTCGGGCGCCGCGACGTTGCATGACCTGGACGACGCCCGCAATCAAGTCAACGAGCGTTATGACGCACTGCAGGATACGAATTTCGACCTGCAGCGTGCCCGCATCAGCCTGCTGCGCGCTACCGGCGAACTGGAAGATTGGGTGGGGGTTGGCAAGTAAGTATCATCCCCGCTGGACGACCCATTTCCCTGTTGGACGCATCAAACCACCCATTCGCCGTAAGCGTTTTGGCTGGGGGTGAGTGAGCTATTAGACTGGTTTTGCACACACTTATCAGAAATTACGTGACCGGCCGACGCGGCCACGGCAGGTACTCGAAGTGTACCTGGGTGTGCCCGGAAGGCGCCGTGAAATGTTAGAATCAGGCTATACACACATATGCCATTAAAAACCTTGTTTCTGAATCCGCCGTCGTTCGAGAATTTCGACGGAGGCGCCGGCTCGCGTTGGCCGGCTACTCGCGAAATTGAAAGCTATTGGTACCCGGTTTGGCTCGCTTATCCTGCCGGAATGCTCGAGGGCTCGCGTTTGCTCGATGCCCCTTCGCATCACGTGTCGGCGGAAGAGACTATCAAGATCGCCCGCGATTATGAATTTCTTGTGCTGTTTACCAGCACTCCAGGCTTCCCCGGTGACATTCGGCTGGTAAAGAAGATCCGGGAGATGAATCCCAAGATCAAGATTGCGTTCGTCGGACCACATGTCAGCGTGTTGCCGGAAAGGTCGTTGAAAGATTGTCCTGAGATCGATTTCGTGGTGCGCAAGGAGTTCGACTACGCGGCTTGTGAGTTTGCTAATGGCAAGCCGCTGGAAGAAATTTTGGGGATCTCATACCTGAAGAATGGATCGGTCGTGCATACCCCGGACCGCCCTGAGGTTCAGGATCTCGATTCCCTGCCCCATGTGACGGAAATTTATCGCCGTGATTTGGACGTGACGAAATACAACGTTCCATTCCTGCTTTACCCGTACGTTTCTCTCTACACCACGCGTGGTTGCCCCGCACAGTGCACGTTTTGCCTCTGGCCGCAGACTCTGAGCGGTCACCCTTGGCGCAAACGCTCCACCGACGACGTAGCCAGCGAAATGGCCAAGGCCAAAGAATTCTGGCCAAATGTGCGAGAGTTTTTCTTCGACGACGATACCTTCAACATCCAGAAGGTTCGAACCATCGAACTGTGCTCCAAGCTGAAGCCTCTGAAGCTCACCTGGTCCTGCACCTCGCGAGTCACGACCGATTACGAGACCTTGAAAGCCATGAAGGACGCGGGCTGCCGTTTGTTGATCGTCGGCTACGAGTCTGGCGACCAGCAGATCCTGAAGAACATCAAGAAAGGTGCGACCATCGAGCGCGCGCGCCAGTTCACTAAGGATTGTCACAAGCTGGGCTTGGTGGTTCACGGAGACTTCATCCTCGGCCTCCCGGGTGAAACTCATGACACCATCAATACGACCATCGCGTTCGCCAAAGAGCTCGACGTCGAGACGATTCAGGTTTCGGTGGCCCACGCTTATCCGGGAACCGAACTTTACGACTACGCGGTGAAGAACGGCTTCATGGTCGGGGACAACAAGATGGTGGATGAAGGCGGTCACCAACTGGCCCACATTCAATATCCCGGCCTGCCTGCGGACGACATTATCGAGTCCGTGCACCGCTTTTACGACGAATATTATTTCCGGCCCAAGGCGGTATTCCGCATTCTGCGAAAAGCAGCCTTCCACGCGGCGGACCGTAAACGCTTGTATCATGAGGCCAAAGCCTTCTTGAAAGTACGCTCCATGCGCACAAAATGGGTGAAGGACAAACGCGAGAAAGACGATTCCGCTGCCGCAGTTGCACCGGCAAAAGCCTAATGCAGGCGCGGACGTCCTCGTCCGCGCAGGCTCACACGAAAGTTCAGAATTCGTAAGAGCCCGCTCAGGAAAACAAAAGTGTGACCTTTCGCAAGTATCTGGTGCTGGCTGGCGTGACGCTGTGTGCGTCTATCGGCGATTCGCTGCTCTCGCGCGGCATGAAGCAGGTGGGCAACATTTCTCTGCATCACCTTTCTGATTTAATCCTGGCCGTGACTAATCCCTCCGTCGCTTTGGGCATTTTGCTCTTGCTGGGATTCTTCGCCTCCTACATGACCGCCCTTTCCTGGGCCGATCTTACCTACGTTCTTCCCGCGACTTCGCTCGGATACGTTCTGCTCACGCTGATTGCGAAGTTCTTTCTGCACGAGACCGTAACCACCTCGCGCTGGATTGGAGTTCTTCTGATCTCGGCAGGCGTGGGATTCGTTACCCAAGGCCCGGCATTGACTCACCATCCCGCAAAAGCTGAAGAAACAGCTTACGAAGCGGCGACAGCGAGACGCGAGCCATGAAACAAGCGTATACGTGGAGTGCGATTGCCGTCATCGTGCTGGCTTCGACCACCGGCGACGTTCTGCTTTCCCGCGCCATGAAGCAGGTAGGTGACGTGGGCGAACTCTGGCGGCGAAGCGGCCTGTGGACGGTGTTTTCAAGAATGCTGCGCAATCCAAACTTCCTGCTCGGCGTTCTTGCGATGACGACCGCTTTCTACAGTCTGCTGTTCGGACTTTCCTGGGGCGACGTTAGCCTGATCGCACCCGCGTCGGCCTCTCTCACCTTCGTGACCAACGCAGTCGCAGCCAAGCTGTTCCTTCACGAACGAGTCGACCACCGCCGCTGGATGGCTGCACTCTTAGTGGCCGGCGGCGTGGTTCTCCTCGCCGCGTGATGTCGATCATCGTCGTTCGACAAGCCTTTAGCCGGATGGCACATTGTTCGCCCGATCCGTGTACTATGACCAGACTCAATTATGTTTTCCGACCTCAGACTCTCGAGACGACTGGAGCGAGCGGAAGGCCGCGCCTGTGTCGAGTTTGCGGAGGCACAGCGGCGGTTAAATCCCGACAGCGGCGCGGAATGGATTGAATGTGCCGGGGCCTACGCAGCCTTTAATGGCATTGACTCTCCAGTCACGCAGAGCTTTGGGTTGGGTATCTTCGAGGAACTCACGTCCGCCGCGCTGGACGTGATTGAGCGTTTCTTTCTCGATCGCGGTGCGCCCGTACTGCACGAAGTAAGCCCGTTCGCCGGGGCCGCAGCGCTGGACTTGCTTTGTTCACGCAACTACCGGCCGATCGAGATCAGCAATGTCCTTTACCGGCCGGTCGAGCGGCCCACGGCCGAACACGCCGGCCATGTCCCCAACGGTCATATCAATGTGCGCGTCATCGGACCCGACGAAGCCCACCTCTGGACTGACATAAGCACGAGGGGATGGGCGCACGAACTTCCGGAACTTCGGGAAACGCTGTTGCAGCTTGGCGCCATCTTCGCCGCGCGCCACGAGAGTCCGTGCTTTCTTGCCGAAGTTGACGGCGAACCCGGCGCTGCCGGTGTGCTGGGCATCCATGACAAAGTTGCGTTGTTCGGAGGCGCGTCGACCGTTCCAGAAATGCGGCGGCGTGGCCTGCAGACCGCCCTCTTGCAGGAACGAATGCGCTACGCTTTCGATCACGGATGCGATCTCGCCATGATGGTCGCCGCAGCAGGCAGCGATTCCCAGCGCAACGCCGAGCGCAGAGGCTTCCAGATCGCGTACACACGCACGAAGTGGAAGTTGCACTCCTAGGTTGCTTTTTAGATGCAGCTGGTGCCCAGGCTCGCGCCTATTCTTTGACATTGCCATCGGGTCGATTGCGGTGCTGGCAAATCGTGTTGCTTCCGAACATCAGCCGAACAACCGCATGAATCCAGACGCCGGCAGATTGGGCACAAGAAACGAAGCATCTCGCATTCCCGCGGCTCGCGTGACAGATTCCGCCGCCATGTATCCGCTGCGAACCGCGCCTTCCATGGTGGCGGGCCATCCGGTCGCGGTCCAGTCTCCAGCGAGAAAGACTCGTGGCCAGACTGTCTCTGACCCAGGGCGGTAGGCGTCTACTCCCGGCTTTGGCGAATAGGTGGCGTGGATTTCCTTGATCACCGTCGACTTCACCAGATTCGCATCTCGTGCGCCGGGAAAAAATTCGCGCAGCTCGGCAAGCGCCAGCTCGATGATTTCCGCGCGCGATTTCTCGACCAGCGTTTTCGACGAACTCACGACCAGCTCCACATAGCTGCCGCCTTCGTTTCGACCCAGCAGCTTCGATTTGTGGAACATCCATTGAATAGTTCGGTCCAACAAAACGGCATGATCGAGGTCAGTGATCTGGCGATCGAACCAGAGGTGAATGCCAGTGATGGGCGAAGTCTCGAATCGTGCCAGAGTTTTTCGCAGCGGCTCCGCAGCCCGGACCTGTGGCAGTATGCGGGACAGAACATCAAAGGGCACGGCGAAGACGACGAAGTCGAAGCTCGTTTGTTCGCCCGACACCAACAACTTCACATCATCGGACTCAGGCAGAAAAGATTCCACGCTGCTCCGAAATCGAATCTCTCCGCCACGCGAAGTGATGTAGTCTCCAGCCACGCCATAGAGTTCGGTTAAAGGAACCGTAGGCACACCCATTCGGCCAGCTGCAGCTGACTTCAAAAAAGAATCCCGCACCACTTGCGCCGCATACGGCACTGACATTCGATCCAGTTCTTCGTTCAACGCGCTCACCAGCACCGGCTTCCAGAAGCGCTCGATGGCTTGCTTGGTCTGTGCGTGACGGTGCAGCCAAGTCAAGAATGTTTCGCCACTATCTTGCGGCGCCGCGGGTGCCAGAGCCGCCATGGCCATTCCGATGGCAAGCTTGTCGGACAAGTCCAAACAGGCAGCCCGTAGGAAAGCAGGCGCGTTATGAAGCGGCGCAGGCAGCTTCGATGGCGCGATCACTGAGGCGCGTCCGCCGGGCTCGAGGAAAGTTAACCGGTCGTACCAGCGAATCTTGTTTTCGACCCCGAGCCGTTCATAGAACTGAATGAGGTTGGTACAGCAGCCGAGCAGCACATGCTGGCAGTTGTCCACCACTTCGCCGGTACCGGGATGCTGATAAGAAGAAGCGCGCCCGCCGAGGTAAGGCCGCCGCTCAAACAGAGTCACGCGAAAGCCGCTGCTGGCAAGGGCGCAACCGGCGGCAAGTCCCGCCAATCCACCTCCGACGACGGCTACTCGGGAATCTTGTAGCGGACGCTCGCTCATCAGGACAAGCGTTTCAGGAAGCCCTTGACCAGGATGCCGAGCTTCTCGCGCACCGTGAGGCTGACCTTCTCAGTGAAGACGTCATATTGCCGCAGCGCAATCTTATCGAGCAGACGTTGATAGATGGTCATGAGCACCCACAGCGCGGGCTGGCTGTCCTCTTCGACAAGAGGAATCAGTTCTTCTCCAGCGCGGTAATACTCGCGCGCGCGATCAGCCTCCATGGCCAGAAGCGGACGGAACAGTGATGGATCGGACACAGAGTCCAAAGCCGAAATTGAAATCCCGAATTTGTCCAGATCCTCTTCCGGCAGATAAACGCGGCTCATGCGAGCGTCTTCTTTTACATCTCGAATAATGTTGGTGAGCTGGAACGCTATTCCGAGGCGCTCAGCCAGCGGTTCGGCAGCCGGATCGCGATATCCGAACACATGAATGCAAACCAATCCGACGACCGACGCCACTCGATAACAGTACTGATAGAGGTCGTCAAACGTCCGGTAGTGAACGCTGAGCGCAAGTGGAATGGTAGATCCGGCTGCAGGCATCTCACTGGCTGCCGGGCCTCCTTCAACATCCATCGCGGTGCCGTAGGCCAACTGATCGAGCAATCCAACCCGAATGTTGTAGCGACGCTGTGCGTCGGTCAGAGCCAGCAGTACGGGCTCGTCGGTAGGCTGGCCGGATTGGGCGCGGTGAAACGCGTCCAGCCACGCGCTGAGTTTCTGCCGCCGGTCGTACATCGACATGGATTCATCGTCGGCAATATCATCACAGCGCCGCATAAACGCATAGACAGCGCACAGGGCCTGGCGCTTCGCGCGCGGCAATACCAGAAACGCGTAATAGAAGTTCTTAGCGGCGGAACGCGTAATGCTGCGGCAGACGGAATACGCCACCGCGAGCTGCGATTCGGTGGGCGCGAACGATGTGGGAGCGGGTTGCACGGCCGTACTCATGCCCTTTTCTCCCGCAGCTTTCTCCAAGCCACGCCCGCAACCAGCGCCAGTTTGCGTGATTTCGAAATCGAAGGACGCCTGCCGAGTACGTTGTATCCCTGGGCTTCGATGGCGTTCAGAATCTCCTGCCCGCCCCGGCTGAACAATTCAATATCGACGGCCAGGTCGCGATCCACTTGCTCAATCAACGGCAGGCCTCGACGGAACCAATCGCGGGCGCGCTCCACTTCAAAATGCATCATGTCGCAGAAAGCCGACGTGTTCCGCTGCGCCGCGATGTCATCTTCAGTAACTCTGAAGCGCCTCAGGTCTTCGAGAGGAAGATAGATGCGGCCGTTGGCATAGTCCGGGCTCACATCCTGCCAGAAATTCGCCAATTGCAGAGCAGTGCAAGTGTAATCTGAAAGCGCCTGACGCTCCGCATCCCGGTAGCCACAGACGTAGAGCACGAGATGCCCAACGGGATTCGCCGAGTACCGGCAATAGCCGAGAACATCCTCAAATGTGGAATAGCGCGAGACTCTTTGATCCTGCCGAAACGCCGTCAGCAGATCGACAAATGTCTGCTTCGGAATCTCGCATTTGCGGACGGTTTCCGCTAACGCCACGAACACCGGATGCCGCGGGTTCCCGGCGTAGCACGCGTCCAGTTCGGATTCCCATTGGTCAAGCAGCCGCAAAGACGCATTGGCATCGCCGACTTCATCGCCCAGGTCATCGGAAATCCGACAATAGGCATAGACATTGAAAAAATCCTGCCGTAGCCGCTCTGGAAGAAACCAGCTCGCAACCGAAAAATTCTCGTAGTGCGAACGCGCCAGTCGACGACAATACTCCTCACCCTCGCCCAGGCTCGGAGCTTTTTCCGGAATAGCGTACTCAGCCGGAAGACTGCCCCACCCCTCCAAGCTTGAGGAAATAGTTGCAGTCCGGGCGTCGTTGGCAATCGATGACATGATCAGTTTCGTTAATGCAGGCAGGCCGGATCCGGGCGCCCCCAGAAAAATCCCGACTCAGTGCCCAGGGATGATTGCGGTCTTGATGTCCCCGTTGCGGTTCAGCATGTGATGGAAAACCTGCTGCAGCCGGGAAAGTGGCGCTTCGCCGGTAATGTAATCGGTCGAACGAATCTTCTTTTCGGCGATCAGAGCGAAGGCTCGGCGCACAGTCTCCGGCGTGTGATGGAAAGTCGCCTTTAGCGTGACCTCCGAATAATGCAGCCGGTTGGTGTCGAGTTGCACTTTGGTCCCGCTAGCGCAACCGCCAAAGAAGTTCACCGTCCCGCCTTTGCGCACCATGTCGATGGCCATCTCCCAGGCTTCCGGACGTCCCACCGCTTCGATCACTACATCACTGCCGCGCTTTTCAGGGGAAAGCATCCGTACGGCTTCGACAGGATCCTTCACCTTAGTGATTTGCACTACGTCGTGCGCGCCCATGTGTTTCGCGGCTTGCACTTGAGCATCGCGCTTCACCACAGAAATCACGTTGCAGCCAACCGCCTTGGCCACCTGAATGAACATCAGGCCAATGGGGCCGCCTCCGACCACGGTCACCGTGTCGCCAATTTCCACGCCAGTCTCGTGCAAACCGCGAAGCACGCAGGCCAAAGGCTCAACCATCGCGGCTTCTTCATAGCTGACATCGGGCGGGATCGCCAGCATGTTGATCTCAACAATTCGCCGCGGAATGCGAATGTATTCCGCATAAGCCCCATTGTTGAATAACAGGTCTTCGCAAAGATTGGCCTGATGCTTGGAGCAGTAAAAACACATCTGACAGGGCGCGGAGTTCAACGCCACCACTCGCATCCCCTTCTTGAACCCGCGCACGCCCGGGCCAACTTCCTCGATCACTCCAGCCAGTTCGTGCCCGAACAACGCGGGAGGAACGATCATGCGCGCGTGGTATCCGCGCTGGTATACCTTGAGATCCGTCCCACACGTCAGGGCGACTTGTACTTTCACCAACACTTCACCATCGCCCACCCGGGGAATGGGAACTCGTTCAATCTTTACGTCCTCTTTGCCATAGAGGACCGCTGCCGTCATCTTTCCGTTCAATTTCTATTTCCTTCCCACGAACTGCCCGCTTGAATCACAATCTTCATCGAATCCGGCTGGGGATGCGCCGCCAGTTGCAAGGCTTCCACACTGTCCGACAAAGAAAAGCGGTGACTGATCAAACCTTCCAAGTCCATCTCGCGGCTCATCACAAACCGCACCGAATCTTCCTGCAGTTCAACCGAAGCGCTATACGATCCCAACAATCTTTTCTCGTCCACACAGATCGCGGCTGGATCAATCGTCGCCTCCCCGCGAACCGTCTGCGCGAACAACAAAACCCTGCCGCCCGGACGCACCGCATCCATGGCGGTCCGAATTAAACCGTTACCACCTACAGCAACAATCGCTGCGTCGGCGCCCCGACCTTCGGTCTGTTCCCTGACCGTTTTCACAGTGTCGGCGCGCGAAGCATCGATCCCATTCTCTAATCCGAAGCTTTTAGATATTGTAAGCCTCTGGGGATACAAATCGGAAGTTACTACTGTAGCCCCAGACCGTTTAGCTAATGTACTCAACATGATGCCGATGGGCCCTTGTCCAATAACTAGAACCCTCTCGCCGGGCATAAGTTGCAGCGTCTCAATCCCCTTCATGCAGGTGTTCACGGGTTCGACGAAGCAGGCTTGCTCAAACGAAATTCCGTCCGGGATGCGAACCGTGCCGTGATCAACGATCCAATCCATCACACGAACATACTCGGCGAATCCTCCGCCCGCGGGTTCGAAGCCCGCAGTGCATCCGACTTTCTTGTAGGTCTCGCACTGAGCAAAAGTCTTGTGACGACAGTAGTAGCACTCGCCGCATGGAATGTGATGGAACACGACCACGCGATCGCCCGGCTTAAACTGGCTGACTCCCTGACCCACCGCGGCAACCACTCCCGAGGTTTCGTGCCCGAAGATGCGTGGCGCCGAATGTGACCCGCTGGAGATTTTCTTGAGATCGGTTCCGCAGATGCCGCAAGTGTGCACCCGGACCAGCAATTCACCCGCCCCAATCTCCGGCACCGGAACGGTTTCCACGCGAACATCGTTCACACCGCGATAGACCGCCGCCTGCATCGTGGTCGGAATCGCTCGCTTCATATCTTCGATCGTAAATTGTCCCGCAATGGCCATGAATTAGTTGACTACCTTTGTGATTGGATGCAACTCCGGCCCCGAAACCTCTGATCTCTCTGGCTCTTGCATGTACCGCTCCAGCTCAGCGCAGAGTGCCCGTGATGCTTTCGCACCGTTTCTTGCCAGTTGGATTACCCGCGCCCAAAGCCACGGACGCAACACCGAAACAATCGCAAACCTTCCCGTACGAAACTGGCCGTCGCCTCCAACGAGGCGATCCATCGCCGGCATATGAAAGTCGCTCTCATCCGAGATTGCCTTCACTGCCAGAAAGCCCACACCTCGTGCCTGCGCGCCTCGCGCCACGGCAGCCGCTTCCATATCGACTGCCTGCGCCCCGTAGGATTCCGCTAACTTCGCCTTCTGCTCTACGCCCGCCACCGTAGCGGCGCTGACCAGGACGCCATGCCCTGCGGCCATTTCCGTGCTGCTACCGTCGCGCGCATCAAGCACCCGGCTCGGTGCAAAAATGTCTCCCACCTTCAAGGTCGGATCGAGCGCCCCAGCGAAGCCCACCGACAGAATAAGCGTGGGCTGGTACAGCGCGAACACAGCCTCGGTTGCCCGGCGAGCAGCTTCCGCTCCGATCCCACCGCACACCACTACAATCTGCCCGCTCTCGAAGAACTTGAACCGTCGCCCGTCATATTCCCGCTCAACTTTATTCCAGCGCTTGACTAGCGGGCTTACCTCGCGTTCGAGAGCGGCTACCATCGCGACTTTGGCCGAGTTTGGCATCTTCAGCCTCGCGGCGCATATCCATTCGCCACAAACCACTCCGCCGCCCGCCGCAACGCGTCATCCACCGGAACCACCTTCCAGCCCAGTTCGCGTTCAGCCTTCGCGCACGATACAAACATCTTCTTCCGTCCCATGCGCACCGCATCAATCGTCGCCCGCGGCTCCCGGCCCAGAATGCGTCCGGTCACAATTTCGTCCACCACGCCAGTCGCCAGTGCCAGCACGTAAGGCACTTTCACTTTGGGCGAAGGCAATCCGGTGATCGCCGCCAGCTTATCGAGAATCTGTTTCAAGGTCAGATTCTCTCCGCCGAGAATATAACGCTCCCCGCTTCTTCCCTTTTCGAGCGCTGCCACATGGCCGCGTGCGCATTCCCTGACATCCACCAGGTTCAACCCCGTATCCACATACGCGGGAAACTTCTTTTTCAGGAAGTCTACGACAATGCGCCCCGTGGGCGTGGGCTTAATGTCGTGCTCGCCGACCGGCGTGCTGGGATTCACCACCACGACATCCATCCCGCTGCGCCCCGCCTCCAGCGCGAACTCTTCAGCCATAAACTTCGACCGTTTGTAGTGGCCGATCATGCCGTTGAGCGCAACTGGAGAATCCTCGTCCGCCGGATGACCGTTCGAAGTGAATCCCATGGTCGCAACGCTCGACGTGTACACCACGCGTCGCACATGATTCTTTCGCGCGGCTTCGAGAACCGCCCGCGTACCTTCCACATTAGCGCGGTACATCTCCTCCGGGTCGCGCACCCAGAGCCGGTAGTCAGCCGCAACATGAAACACCACGTCGCAGCCTGCCATCGCCTTTTCAACGGATTCCGGATCACGCAGATCGCCGATGACCCGATCCGCCTTCAGCCCCTGAATATTTCTCGGATCGCTACTGGAGCGAATCAGCAACCGCAGGTCAGCACCCTGCTCCGCCAACACTTGTGCAACGTGACTGCCTACAAAACCAGTTGCGCCAGTGACGAAAACCAGCATTTAGCAATTAGCACTCAGCATTTAGCACTCAGCGCTCAGCCACTGCAAGTCGGCAACTCTGTCTCGTGTTTGCTGAAGTTCGTATGGTCTCGTTCGGCGACTGAATGCTGAGTGCTAAGTGCTAATTGCCAACTGCTGCTATTCCAGCTTCTCGGGCTGCAGCGAAATATCGGTCGCCCCCGCCGCTTTCTTCTCCCAATAATGCCGCACCCAGTTTTCCCAACTCTTACCCGCAGCCATGTCGCGCCCGGTAAATGCCAGAGCGCCAATCTCTGCGTAGGAAATCTTTATCCTGGGAGAACCATCTTTCGGAAGCAACCGCACGAAGCTGTCGGAAAGCCCGCTTCCACTACTGCGATCGAAAATGTAGCCTTCAATCTTCGCGCCATCTTTCCGCGTGATCGAGACATCGCCGCGATAATCGAACGCTTGCTCGAGCGCCTTGCGGAGGTCTTCCTCATTCGCTAGCGACGGCACCGATCCCTCAAGCTTTTCGTGAAGCGTTCCCGGAACCAATTCGAGCGAGTTCGGGTCCGGAGCAGCGGAAGGCCCGTGCCCAGCTTCCCGCCCGCTCAAACTCGCGTCTCCTCGCCTGTCGGAGCGCCGATCTGCACCAGAGGATTGACAGCATGTGCCGCCTGAGCTGCGTCATCCAGCAGCCTCAGAGCTGAAGCATCTTCATATCCGCCGAACATGCGCGCCTTCACTTCCTGCCACATCCCACTTACCGAACCAAACAAATCGTTCACCGCGGACGCTTCATATCCGCTGTGTACCATGCAATTCGCGCACTTGGGATTGCCCGACTCCGTCCCGTAATTTTCCCATGCGGTTGTTTCCAGCAATTCCGCAAACGTATCCGCGTAACCGTCTTGCAGCAGATAGCAAGGCTTCTGCCATCCGAAGACGTTGAACGTCGGCATACCCCAAGGCGTGCAGGCGTACTCGCGCTTGCCCATCAGGAATTCAAGAAACAGAGCCGACTGGTTGAAGCGCCACTTCTTGCTGCGATTGGATAGCATGGCGCGAAACAACCGCCGCGTGCGAGCCCGCCCCAGAAAGCGTTGCTGATCCGGAGCTTTGTCGTAAGAGTATCCCGGCGACAGCATCATGCCTTCGACGCCCAATTCCATCATTTCGTCGAAGAAGGCGCGAACGCTCTTGGGATCGGCTCCGTCGAATAGCGTGGTATTGGTAGTCACGCGGAAGCCGCCGTCCAGCGCCGCTTTGATCCCGTCGATGGCTTTGTCGTATCCGCCTTCGAGGCACACTGAAAAATCGTGATGCTCGCGCTGTCCATCCATGTGGACGGAAAAAGTCAGATACTTGCTCGGCTTGAACAGATGGATTTTTTCTTTGAGCAGCAGCGCGTTGGTGCAGAGATAAATATATTTCTTTCGTGCCACCAACCCTTCGACGATCTCGCCAATCTGCGGATGCAACAGCGGCTCGCCGCCTGGAATAGAAACCGTCGGCGCACCACACTCATCGACCGCCCGGAAACATTCCTCGGGCGTGAGCTGGGACTTCAGCACATGCGCTGGATATTGAATCTTCCCGCAGCCCGCGCACGCCAGATTGCAGCGGAACAACGGCTCCAGCATCAGCACCAGCGGATACTGCTTGCGTCCCTTGAGCTTCTGCCCCAGAACATAAGTAGCCACCGTCCACATCTGAGAAATTGGTACCGCCATTCGTCTCTCCTCTTCCCGTAGACCGCCCTAGTCCACATAATCTTGTGCATTTATCACTTGGCATTAGCGAAGCAACGAGGAATCTGCTTCGTCATGCCCGCTCAGCATCCAGTGCAACCGCTCAGACTACCCAATCCGCCGCACGCCCGTTCCCTGCGCCGCCCCCACCATCGCTTTGGCGTATGTCGTCAAAGCGATCAGCGGGAAATATTGCCGGTACAACGTATACGTCAGATAAAACACTCGCGGGAAACCCGTGCCCGTAGTCTGTGGCTCATCCCATCCGCCATTCTTTTTCTGCGTACGCAACAAATATGCAATTCCGCGAGCCACTGAATCGCTCCGTGTATCGTTCGCCGCCAGAAGTCCCATCACACCCCAGGCGGTCTGGGATGGCGTGCTCGGTCCCACGCCACGCGTATTGGGATCATCGTACGAACCGCAAGTCTCGCCCCAGCCGCCGTCGGGATTCTGCACCATACGCAGCCACTCCGCGCCTTGCTGCACATAGGGCTCATGGTGATCGATGCCTATCGCTTCCAGCCCGCGCAGCACCTGCATCGTGCCGTAAATGTAATTCACACCCCAGCGCCCGAACCACGACCCATCGGGCTCCTGCTCCTCACGAATGAACTTGAGCGCCTTCTTCACTCGCGCATCATTTTTGTCGTATCCGTACGCCGCCAGCATCTCAAGAATACGTCCGGTGATGTCGACCGTCGGCGGATCAAGCATGGCGTTGTGATCGGCGAAAGGAATGTGCTCAAACACCATCCGCGTATTGTCTTTATCGAACGAAGCCCAACCGCCCGATTTGCATTGCATCGAGAAGATCCAGTCGATCGCCCGCTGCACCGACTCCCGTTGATACCGTCCGTTGGGGTGCTCCACCTGACCCAGCGCCAGGCAAACCATCGCACTGTCGTCGACGTCGGGATAAAACTCGTTGTTGAACTCGAAATACCACCCGCCCGGCTGTCCTTTCTTGTTCTTGACTTTCCAATCGCCGACGGTGCGAACCTGCTTCTGCAAAATCCAGTCCGCGCACTTGATCATCCGCGGATCATTCGCCGGAACGCCAGCTTCGCCCAATGCAAACAGCGCATACGCCGTATCCCATATCGGCGACATGCAAGGCTGCATGCGGAAAGTATCGCCCTCTTCGATTCCGAGCTTCTCGAATTCATCCAGGGCGCGGATGAATTGTGGATCGTCGAGCGAGTAGCCCAGGCAGCGCAGCGCAATAATCGCGTTCAGCATCGAGGGATAAATCGCGCCCAGGCCGTCGCTCATCTCGAAGCGCTCCAACATCCACTGCTCCGCCCGCTTCAGCGCCAGCCAGCGCAACGGACGAACGTGTACCATCTCGAACCAATGAGTAAGCCGGTCGAAAACCAAAAAGAAATTGCGCCACGAAATAAGCTTATCGCTCCAGTGCAGGCGCATCCGGGACTTGTCTCTGCCGCCAACATACAACTCTTCCACACCTTGTTCATCCGGGATCTTTTTCAGAGGCTTCTTCGCGTAACAAATCGACAGCGGAACCAGAATCGCCCGCGACCACGAAGAAATTTCGTAGATGTTGAACCAGAACCACTTGGGAAACAACACAATCTCCGGCGGAATCGCCGGCACCGCGTCGTAATCGTATTGCCCCAGGAAGCACAAATAAATCTTGGTGAAAGTGTTGACCTCGGTCACCCCACCCATCTCAAGAATTCGCTTCCGCGCCCGCACCAAAGCCGGGTGGTCCGGTTTGTAACCGCTAAGCTTCAAGGCAAAGTAGCCTTTTACGCTGGCCGACACATTGGACGGGGCGTCTACATAGATTCCCCAGCCGCCGTCTTCGTTTTGGTGTTGCAGAATCCAGTTGCAGCACTTCTGAAAGCGCACCGGATCGCCGGTACCAAGCAGCGTGTGCAGGAGAATGTAGTCGGATTCTAACGTCGTGTCAGCGACCAACTCGCCGCACCAGTAGCCCTCTCGGTGCTGCTGGGAGAACAGGAATTTACGCGCGCCATCAACCGCGGCTGCAACCCGGCTGGACAGGTCATCGATTTTTCCAAAGCGCAATTGCGGCGCACTCGAGGCCGAAAACGAGGGGGAGGTTTCGTCCATATTTGTTTCTTTACTCCGCATTAACCGACGCTGGGGGCGCTGGCAATCGCCTCCACAATCTCCGGAGGCAAGCCAAAGCGCACGTTCTCGGGCATGACTTCGACTTCCTGCACGTTGCCGAAGCCCTTGCTGCTCAAAAACTTCACCACTTCTTCCACCAGGCATTCCGGAGCCGAAGCGCCCGCCGTCAAAGCAATCGTCTTCACGCCTTCCAGCCACTCCGGCCGGATATTTTGGAAGCTGTCTATTAGATGCGAGCTCGTGCCCAGGTTGCGCGCCACTTCCACCAGCCGATTCGAATTCGAGCTGTTATCCGAACCCACCACCAGCAGCAGATCCGCATCCGAGGCCACATGTTTCACCGCGACCTGACGATTCTCGGTCGCATAGCAAATGTCCTGCGCCGCCGGGCCCTTGATATTCGGAAACCTCTCGCGCAATGCCGCAATAATGTCCTTGGTCTCATCGAGACTCAGCGTGGTCTGAGTCAAATAAGCCACGCGGTCAGGATTTGGCACGGTCAGTGACTTCACCTGATCCGGCGAGCCCACCACCTGAGTCACGACCGGAGCCTCGCCCAAAGTTCCAATCACTTCATCGTGGTCGTGGTGGCCAATCAGAATGAGCGAATAGCCTTCCTTGGCAAACTTGACCGCCTCCACATGTACCTTCGTGACCAGCGGACAGGTCGCATCAATCACGCGCAAATCGCGCACCCGGCTGGCCTCCCGCACCTCCGGCGAAACTCCATGCGCGCTGTAAATCACCCGCTCGCCCGGCGGAACTTCGTCCACGCTATCGACAAAGATCGCACCTTTGCCTTGCAGTTCCTCGACCACAAAACGGTTGTGCACGATCTCCTTGCGGACATAGATCGGCGGCCCGAAAGCCTCCAGGGCAATCCGGACAATATCAATCGCCCGCACCACCCCCGCGCAAAATCCCCGGGGCTTCAATAAAAGCAGCGTCTTGCCATTGCTAGTAGGCACGATAGGGTTCCTGTAAGGGTACACTTCTCCACTATGGTTTATCTATTTAAGCTACCCGAAAGAACCAATTTGGTCAACGTAAGCCCAAGAACTGCATAGGATTAGCACTAATCGGCGATATGCAGCAGCGAACGGGGATGAACCGTCGATCAGGTGTGGAACGGACACTCCTGTCCGCCGCCTCTGCAGGCTGTTTGTCCTAACCTCAAAACGCCCAAATCCGCGATTCGGCCAAAATCTTGTCAAGCCCCCCAGACCCCCATTTTCCGCGCAACCCTTTCATTCTACAAGGAAAATAAACTTGAAAACCATGGCACTTTTACCCTATTCAACCTGCTATTCTAGAAGAGTAAGTATTTTAGGCGCGGGCCTCGACCCCGCGCCTTTTTGTTTGTCCGCCATCCCGCGGGCACGTCCGCCCAGAAAATCCAGAAGAAAGAGAAAGAGAAAAAGTCAGGCGCAGCCAGCGCCTTTCCTCACTCGTCCATGAAAAAGCAATCCGAACTTCACCCCCGGAAAGCCGCTGTACCGCGCCGCAACCACAAACCGCCCACCCGCAAACGCGAGGGAGAAATCGCCGAGCTCGCCTTCATGAGCAAGGCAGCCAGCATGGGCTTCGGAGTCGCCAAGCCCTACGGAGACAGCGAGCGCTTCGACTTCATCCTGAGCCGGGACGGCCGCCTGTGGCGCGTCCAGGTGAAGTCCACTCGCACCGCCAAACGCGGCGTCTACGAGGTAAGTGCACACGGTTGCTGGGGAGGTCGCGACATTTACACCAAGGACGAAATCGATTTCATCGTCGCCTACGTCGTCCCCAAGAAAGTCTGGTACGTCATCCCCATCGAAGCCACCCGAGGCCGCAAGCGCCTCTGTCTCCACCCCCACGTCCCCCGTAAAGCCTGCTACAAATACGAAAAATACCGCGAAGCCTGGTGGCCATTGCAGCCCTGACCGATCGTGTAGGGCGGACACTCCTGTCCGCCGCCTTTGACGTTGGTGCCGTTTGTCAGGAAGTTAGCCACACACTACCTCTCTCCACCCGCTGCCAACGAAGGATTTCTGCACTCTCCGGATCTCCATCAGAATCACAGCCTTTGTCATCCGGAACAAAGCGAGGCATCTTGGTCCTTCAATCCAGTGTCGGGTGCCCGCATCCACCCTGGGCGCACCAGCGCTCAGAGCCCCGGGACTGTCGATCTGACGACGCGAGGAGGCGGCGACCGGCGAAAGCAACCGATTCTGACGAGACCATCGTTGGCGTAACATTGATAGCATCAAATTGACCGAAACCCGGGCCGCAAGGCCTTGCACACTGCGAAGAAATCTCGCCTTTCGACACTGACAGGCAGGCGTATACTCCTGCTGCCCCTGAGGGTCGCAGGCAAAAGGCGTCCTGCGATCATCGTCCCCCGATAGAAGAACAAGACTCTGTCTCAAGAATCGCCACCGGAGGAAAATCATGCTACGCCGAACATTTCTCGGAGAGCGGGGGGCCATGCTGGTGCTTTTGGTTCTTGGTGTACTGCTAGGTGCGGCGCGCGCCCAGAAAGAAACTGTCCTTTACAACTTCTGTTCGCAAACCGAGTGCGGCGATGGGCAGTCTCCCTACGCAGGAGTGGTCTTCGACCAGAAGGGAAACCTGTATGGGACGACCCGGTCGGGCGGAGCCAACAACAGCTGCGGCATCGGATGCGGCGTCGTATTCAAACTCACTCCAAAGGGCAAGGAGACAGTGCTCTACAGCTTCTGCGCGCAGACCGGCTGCGCCGATGGGTACGAACCCGTCGCAGGGCTGGTCTTCGACCAGAAGGGAAATCTGTATGGCACCACCACGGGCGGCGGGCGATCGAACGACGGATGCGACGAGGGCACATGCGGCGTCGTATTCAAGCTCACTCCCAAAGGCAAATATACAGTCCTCTACAGCTTCTGTGCGCAGACCAACTGCGCCGATGGGTACTATCCCGTTGCAGGGCTCGTCTTCGACCAGAAGGGGAACCTGTATGGGACGACCTCCGGCGGCGGGACCTACAACAACACCTACTGCCCCTACGAACAGGGATGCGGTGTCGTATTCAAGCTCACTCCCAAGGGCAAGTACACAGTCCTCTACAGCTTCTGTGCTGAGACCAACTGCGCCGACGGCGCGAGTCCCAAAGCAGGGCTGGTCTTCGACCAAAGGGGAAACCTTTATGGGACGGCCTACGGCGGGGAACATGACGCGGGCGTTGTATTCAGGCTCACGCCTAAGGGTAAGTACACAGTCCTCTACAACTTTTGTGAGGAACAAGGCTGCGCCGATGGACAGGGTCCCGAGGCGGCGGTGGTCCTCGACCAGAAAGGAAACCTATACGGGACGACCGCAGGGGGCGGGGAGCCCAGAGGCGGCGGAGTGGTATTCAAGCTAACTCCAGAAGGCAGGGAGACAGTCCTCTACAGCTTCTGTTGGCAGAACGACTGCGCCGACGGAACGGGACCCTCCGCAGGGCTGGTCTTCGACCAGAGTGGAAACATGTATGGCACGACCCCAAACGGCGGAGAACATGACGCGGGCGTCGTATTCAAGCTCACGCCAAAGGGCAAGGAGACGGTACTGTTCAGCTTTTCCGGGAACGATGGGGCTTATCCCGATACAGGTCTTATCTTCGACCAGAAGGGAAACCTGTATGGGACGACCCTCAACGGCGGGGAAGACGGGGAAAACGGAGCGGGCGTCGTTTTTAAGATCACTCCGTGATCCCACGCCCGCTGAACTTGGAGCGGGTGCGGGGGCGCAGGTTTTGGGTTCGAGGAGCAGCGGGTTTCAAGGAATCAGCTTCGGAGAAAAATTATGCCAGGAAAAACGTTTCTTATGAAGCGAAGCGCCATGCTGGTGCTTCTAGGTTTCGGCGTGCTGTTAGGTGCGGCGCGCGCCCAGACGGAAAGCGTCCTCCACAGCTTCTGTACTCGAATCAACTGCAACGATGGGGAGGGTCTGCAGGCGGGGCTGCTTTTGGACCAACAGGGGAACCTTTACGGGACGACGAACACCGGCGGGCCCTACGACCTATGCGGTAGGCAAGAGGGCGAGGGCTGTGGCCTCGTATTCAAGCTCAGTCCCAAAGGCAAGGAGACCGTCCTCTATGACTTTTGTGAGCGCGGCTACCCTTGCACAGATGGGGGGAACCCCTTAGCAGGGCTTACCTTTGACCAAAAGGGAAACCTGTACGGGACGACCGAATACGGCAGAGCCCACGGGGAGGGAGTCGCATTCAAGCTCACACCAGAAGGCAAGTATGCGGTCCTTTACAGCTTCTGTGCCCGCGATAACTGCACGGATGGTTACAATCCGGCAGCAGGGATGGTCCTCGACCAGAAGGGAAACCTGTATGGAACAACGGAGGTTGGCGGGGCCTACGGGGCGGGAGTCGTATTCAGGCTCACGCCAGAAGGCAAGGAGACAGTCCTCTACAGCTTTTGCGCCCATAACAACTGCGCCGATGGGTACGGTTCGGTAGCCGGGCTCGTCTTCGACCAAGAGGGAAACATATACGGAACGACCGAGTACGGCGGGGCCGGCAGCGGCGGCTGCTACGGCGGATGCGGCGTCGTATTCAAGCTCACGCCAGAACGCAAGTATACAGTCCTTTACAGCTTTTGTGCGCAGAGCGGCTGTACCGATGGGGCAAATCCGCTGGCAGGCCTGGTCCTCGACCAGAAGGGAAACTTGTATGGGACGACCGTGAACGGCGGGATCTCCAACCGTGACGGCTCGACTTACGGCGTCGTATTTAAGCTCACCCCCAAGGACAAGGAGACAGTTCTCTACAGCTTCTGCACGCAGACCAACTGCGCCGATGGAGAGAATCCCGTCGCAGGTCTAACCGTCGACCAGAATGGCAACCTATATGGAACAACCGCGGGCGGCGGGATCCGCTATGTCGGCGTCGTGTTCAAACTTACTCCCAAGGGCAAGGAGACAGTCCTCTACAATTTCTGTGCGCAGGCCAACTGCGCCGATGGAGAGACTCCCTATGCAGGACTGGTCCTCGACCAGAAAGGAAACCTGTATGGGACGACCTATTTCGGCGGGGCCTATGAATCCGGCACCGCATTTAAGCTCACGCCATAATCTCACGTCAGCTGATGATGAGGTCCAGTTGCCGTGCAGCTTGGGGGCTGAGACACGGAGCCTCGGTTATTCCACAGATTGTTGAGCAACAGTCGCTCCTCGTCACTGAGCGGCTTACCTGATTGATTTGCCTCTTCTTCGATCCGATAGACGAAAACAATAGCCCGCCGGAGGGGTCTTGGCAAAATTTCTTATTTGCGAAAACCCACTACCGTCGGGCTGGCCGCTGATCAGCGTCTGGGCCGAACTCAACCCAGGCGTCAACCGTTAGCCTGATTGTCGTTTTCCGTCGTTACGGCGTGGTCCCTCTGACCCGAACCGCGAACGGCAGATTGGTGCTGTAAGCGGTCCAAGAGCCAGCCGCGCCGCTGCTTGGAGAGTAAGCGACATTGACGTCGGTAGTCTGATTGTGGATTGCCTGATTCACTTCGGCAAACAGATCCGAACTGGAAGAGGTTCCCCAAACCACCCAATAGGTACCCGCGGGCAGACTCAAGCCACTGCCAGCAAGAGGTTTGCCCTCAACCTCGCAGCATTGGCCAAAGGTCTGGGAATCGAGGGTCACAGAATAGGGGTGAGTATTAATCGGAGTGCCGCTGGGTACGCCGCTGGCGTCAGCTTCGATGTTGAGTTCAAATGTTGTGCTCGTCCCCGCCAGAATATAGTTAACCGCGGTTGCGATTGCTGTGATGTGTGAGGCGGAAGAAACCGTGAATTGAATCGCCTCATTGTACGGTGATTCGCCATCGGTGTTGTTCGGGCCCACAATAATGTTGCCTGAACAGCAGTAATAGGTGCCCGTTGTATTGTCATCAAAGTTGTTTAGCAAATAAACGGTGTCCGGCCTCGGCGTTTCGACCTTGGTCGCGTGACCGCCTTTAACCGGTTTCGTGGTGACGGTTGTTCTATCGGCCGCTAGTGAAACCAGCGACAACGCAAGCACACACAAAGTTACGCGTACAAACATTTTGTTCATCCGAATCCTCCCTTACTTTTTTTACTTCTCAAACGGCAGCGATTCTATAGAGCTTTCACCTGCTTGCCTAGAGTGAAAAGATTTTCATTTGAGCTGCATTGTTTTGGTTGCTCATGCTTTTCCCTCGGCGGAAAGAATTCATGAAACCGACTCGGTCTCTCAGGAGGAATCTGGTGACGCAAACATGGGTCGCTCTCGCGCTCATTGCGCTGACGCTACTGAGGACCACTACGATGACGCAGGCGGCCACGAATCCGACCACTGCCATTACAAATGACGGCAGCGCTCCTGAAAACTCCACCAGCGTGGCGCGCCTGGGCATGGCGTCGCATGGACCGATTGCCATTCCTCCGTTCATTGACGTGGCGGCCATCCAAACTTCGAAGATAGAGATATTCGTTTCCGACGGGCAAAATAACGCGCAGCCACGGCTGGCCGCCATTTTTTGGGAAAGGCTCCCTCTGCTGTACTCGCAACCGGACTGAATCAAGCTAGTACGTGAAGGACCGTAGGACGGCGCCTTCGCCCAGGAATCCGCTGCGTTGCTTCGGCTGCAGTGCGATGTAGCCGCCGAACCTGTTGTACGGGCCGAAATCTACCGACTCCACCAGTGTTCCCTTGGGATCGTAAACCTGGATGAAGCTGTGCTCTCCTGGACCATCGGGTTGGAAGACAAGAAACAGCTTGTGGATGGGATCGTACTCGACATCGAACCCACTCTGCGCCTGCCCTTCCCCATCGGGAAGGTCCTCGCTGATGCCGCTCTGGGTCTTGAGATCGTAAAACTGAACGCTGGCGTCGTCTGCGGAGGTCGTACAGGCAATGCCATCCTCGGAATCCACCGCGAGCCCTTGGAGTCCTTTGCCCAGTCCCTGAAAATCGTTGAATTCGCCGTTCTCCAGGTTGAGCAAACCGACTTGCATAACGCAATAATTGCATCCTTCAGACTCCGCGAGAACACCTCTATTTGTGTTGACATCAAAGGCGAAGGCCAAGGGGTTAAATGGCTCAAAGTCCTGAGCGGTCGTCTTGAACTCTTTGCCAAAGGTTTGGGTTTTCATATTTTCGGTGAAGGCAAAGTAGGTAGTTCCGGGGTAGATGTCATCCAGAACGAAGAAGGCGGCGGTCTCGGATTGCTGATCATGGCTGACGCCAGAGACAATGTCCTTATTGCCAAAATGCGGCGGCTGCCACACGCTGGTGTACTTGTTCGCGCTGAGCGGACTGATCAGGCGGTAAATGCGTTGCGTGCCGTTTTCCAAAGCGTTTTCGTGTAACAGCACCGCGGTCGAAGTGCCAACGATGCCGATGACGATGTCATCGTCGAATTGGCTTATCTTCTTCGAAATCACTTTAATGATTTTCCCCGTCTTCTGGTCGAACGTCTCAACCGCGGTCAAAAGGTCACCATTGCTTAAAGTCGCTTGTTCGGCAAGAACGCCTTCCGTTCCATTCTGATCGATGTCGTAGCCGGACATCTGGCCGCCGAACTTCGGGTGCACGACAATCTTCCCTGGCCCCTTTGGACTTCGGCTTGGCGCGGTCTGGGCGGCGGCCAAACCGGTTAAGCTGCACAGAGCTATCGCTATGACGCGAAAAAACAGATGGTAGGACGAAGTTCTTGGCTTCATTTCTGGCTCCAGTCTCTTTGGCGGCCTGTGATTCGAAAACGGAGGAACGTTAGCACCACGGCCCGAACCGTCTGTCACGCTCTTGTCAAGACTTTGTCAAATGTTATGGTCTTGATCTTGCACCAGAACGCGTGCCGATGCCGGCGAGATTCACAGCTTCAAGGCGGTTGGTGATTCACTGCTGGAGGGTGACCCATCCTAACGTCGTGCACTTCGACGTTAGCGTGACTTTGACTTTAGTTTGCGCGTGCCCCACATCTCCCCCCTTTCAAGATGCGCGCGCGGCAAACCCGTCCCACAACCTCTCTCAACCCGCCGTCGTCCTGAGGAAGCGCAGACCTTCGCAGCGCGAAGGCCTGCCGACGAAGGATCTCTGCACTCCCACCCCGCAAACAAAATCCAATTCTTGTCATCCCCCGCAAAGCGAGGGATCTGCAATTCCTCAACACAGGAAAACCGGGTGCCCCACATCTCGCGCCCTTCGAGATGTGGCTGTCGGCAAGTGGGAAGACGCCGCAAATCAATCATCCTGCACGCGCAAGCATGATCCGTTCGTGTACGGCGGACATTCCTGTCCGCCGCCGAGTCCCAAATCGACAACCGCGCCACACCGCACAGAACTTTTGTCACCGCGCTGGGGTTTGCGAGCTCTCCATGAGCGCTATGGTGGTTGCGCCAACTGGAAGATCGCAGGTTGACTCTCCATCTGAAGAGACGGATAATGAACGACATTTCCGAGGAGGACTTATGAAGCGCACTCTCCGGCCTCGCAAGACTGCTAATCTTTCCGAGTCAATGCATCAACGGCTCAACGCTTATGCAATCGCGGCGAGTGCAGCCGGAGTAGGTGCGCTTGCCCTGGCCCAGCCGTCTGAGGCCAAGATTGTATACACGCCCGTTCATCATGTCATCCTTCGCCACAGCACCTTTGGTCTTGACCTCAATCACGACGGCAAAGTGGATTTTCAGATTAATCAAACATCCGGGTGCACGACTGACGGGGGATTCGGAGGGTTCTGTCAGACCCGGCTCTACGCGTATGTCCCCTTCTATCAGGATCCCGGCAACGCGGTTATGGGCCAAACGAAATGGCCATTCCACGCTGCTGCGCTCAAGGCGGGCGCGCCCATCAATGCAGCGCAACCCTTCGGCGCCAGCGCTGTTTACTTTCGCAGTCGCGCCAGCAACACGGCGGGAAGGTGTACCGGTTCCTGGACTGATGTCAAGAATCGTTACCTGGGCTTGAAGTTCGAGATCAAAGGCAAAGTTCATTTTGGATGGGCGCGACTGAGCGTTACCTGTACCTTGCACGCAAAGAAATCCGGCGTTCTGACCGGATATGCGTATGAGACAGTCCCCAACCGGCCCATTCGGGCGGGAGAGACGAGCCGCGGGGAAGACCCGGTCTCGTATCCTGGCTCGGCGGATGGTTCCGGCTCCAGTTCGTCACTGACCAATCCCACACCCGATATCCTCTACCCCACATCGCTCGGTGGGCTTGCGCTCGGTGCTCAGGGCGTCCATATCGCCCATTGACCAGTGTCAAAACGTGTAATCGCCTGGTTGCATAACACTCCGGGACGAAAGCAGGTCGGAAGCGGGGCGAGATTAGAGATGCTGGGAAATCGCTCGAATGTTGCGAGAACTCAACACGTCTTCCTTCGCGAACGGCTGGTTGAACGTGATGAGTTGTGATTACGCGACCGCCGCTTTGTCGAAACCAAGAATGCACCGGAATACTCATCCGTGATGGCGCTCGATCTTTTGGCCGGGAGCAGGAACTGCTCTTCGGTGTCCTTCTGGAGCGTGGTCTGACAAATTTGCCTCCTGGAATCGACCGCCTCGCTTGGCCGTCCCTAAAGATTACGGGAAATTCTTCGTACGAACACTGATTAGGCTGGCGCGTCTCCTTGACGCGTGTAAGCGCAGGAGTATGCACGGCGGCCTGTTCCGAGCTTGCCGTTGTCATACATCGACGCCTCGGTGCGAGGTACGCCCGCGACGATGGCCGGGAAAAGATCTTCCGGTCGTCTTACAGGTACGGCGGCAGTCAGCGAATTATTGGCCCAGAACCGTGGCACCGTTGCGCAGCAGCGAACGCCGACAGGGATGTATTCTCGCTCCTGCATCTCGCTTGCCTTCGCCTCTGCGTTCAGAAGCCGACAGTCCTCAGCCGAGGCTCTTGGGCCCGCTGGCAATCATCCAACTGAGCCAAAAGCGGAATAACTGGGTAATGTACCGATTCCAAGAGGAAATCCACTCGGTCGTGCCCCGTCCCGTCCGGCTCCACCCTTGATGGTTCCGCAAAGTTGTGCTTGTGGGTTCCACGCGCCCCCTTCGACTTCGGCGAAATAGCCTTTACATGCCTGCAGCATTGCCCGACCTGATCTGGGGTGTGCCTTTCGTCCAGCCGGTCAAGGTCTGGGCCGCAGAGGTTGCCGGCTGTAAATACTAAGTTCTGCAGGGTCCGTCAGCCTGAGCGGGAAACTGCCAATCTCAGCAAATGCAACTCCTTCGTTGAGACCGCTCATACACCGGCCAGAAGAAGACCCTGCCCGAGCAGCGTTAGTTCCCTCCGCTATTCATTCGTAGTTGCGGACAATCATCGAATGCCCTAGCCCTCCAGTATCGACTTGCAGAACACTCTCATTCCAGAGACTCGGTTTGGCAGTGATCGCATCAACGACTTTTGCAGAGATGGGTGGCACGACGTGCACGAAAGCATAACCGTAAAGTCCCGCGAGCACGAGGCTCACGACAAGCAACGCCAAACCGACGTACTTTGGCCAGCGATCCGTCTTGTTTGGACTCGATGCCTCGCCTGAATGGAACATGAGTTCACTAAACACCTGAATTGGTGAGGGCACAAGGTTACTAACGGCGTTAACTCATTAACGAGGAACGTGGTTAGAGGCGTTGTTGGCGATAAATCCCGATTACACTCGTTGACCTGCGACTAGGCCATCCTAACGTCGTGCTCTTCGGCGGTAGGGTGGAGACTTCGACGGTCGGCTCACTGCTCACGCATTCGTCTTCAGCATCTGCTCGGCATGCCTCCGCGAAGTCTCAGTCAGCTTGGCCCCACTCAACATGCGCGCGACTTCTTCAGTGCGCTCCTCGCCGGTAATAAGACGGACTGAGGTTCGCGTGCGCTCAGAAGAACTTTTCTTCTCGATCAGATAATGATGGTCGGCAAAAGTCGCGATCTGCGGCAAGTGCGTCACGCAGAGCACTTGATTGCCGCGCGACAACGCTTTCAGCTTTTTGCCCACGGCTTCCGCCGCGCGTCCGCCGATGCCGGTATCGATTTCGTCAAACACCAGCGTGCGTTGCGCGCCTGTCTTCTTTTTACCCTGTCCCGCTTCCACGCTGGCTTTGAGCGCCAGCATGACTCGAGACAATTCTCCGCCGGAAGCGATGTGCTCCAGTCGTCGCAGCGGCTCACCCGGATTCGTCGAAATCAAATAGACAACGTGGTCGAAGCCGGAAGCGGTCCAGCTCCCTTCTTCATCCGTTCCGCTGACCTCGATATGAAAATTGGATTTCATGGCCAGCTCATTGATCTCCGCCTCGACCAGCTTCTCCAGTTTGCGCGCCGCTTCGTAGCGCTTCTTCGAAATGCCACGGGCCAACTTCAAATATTCGTCGGCCGCCTGCGCCAGCTCTCTGCGCAACTGCGCCAGAATCTCATCTTTGTTTTCCATCTCAGAAAGCTTGCGGCTAACTTCTTCCCCGTGATGAATCACATCTTCGAGCGATGGCCCGTACTTGCGCTTCAGCCGATCGAGAAGCGCGAGGCGATCTTCCACCTCGGCCAGGTGCTCAGGCGATGCTTGAATGCCGCCGGCGTAATCGCGAAGGGTTGCGCCGACATCTTCCACGCTGATGCGCGCCGTCTCGATTGCGGCAAGCGCCTCCTGGAATTTTGGTTCGTAGCGCGACAGCTCTTCGATATGCTTCTGCGCGGTCCGTAGCGAAGATGATGTTGATGCACCGCCTTCGTAAAGCAAGTCGAAGGCATTCATGGCTGCGCTGTAAATCTTCTCGGCATTCGCCAGCACGCGCTTCTCGATTTCCAGGCGTTCGTCCTCGCCGGGATGCGGTTTGGCATCTTCGATCTCTTTCTTCTGGAAAGTCCACAGGTCGAGCAGGCGAAGCCGATCTTGCTCGCCGTGCTCCAGTTCTTCAATACGACGAGCTATTGCCCTCCAGCTTGCGAAGGCCTCGCCAACCGCATCCAGCTGGGTACCCGCAAACCCGTCGAGCAGGTCTAGTCTCGCGGCGGCATCGAACGACAGGATAGATTCATTCTGCGCATGAATGGTCGCAAGATGCGATGCGAGTTGACGCAGCACAGCCACCGTGGCCGGCTGATTGTTGATGAAGACCCGGCCCTTGCCGCCCGCAGCGATTTCGCGGCGCAAAATAATGGATTCATCTTCCTCGTTGGGATCAATGCCGTTAGCTTCGAGAATTTTATTTATGCTGGCTTCGGTTCGCTGATCCACTTCAAAGACAGCGTTGATCACAGCCCGGTCGGAGTTGGCACGAATCACGTCGCTGGAAGCTTTTTCACCCAGGAGCAGAGCCAGCGCATCGATAAGAATAGACTTACCTGCTCCGGTCTCTCCCGTCAGCAGGTTGAGGCCAGCCGCAAATTCGACCGCCAGATTGTCAATGACCGCGTAATTTTCGAGCCGCAGTTCGGAAAGCACAAGCCGTCCCGGGATGCCAGAAGTTGAGCGCAGAATACCATGAAAAAGCCACCCTCTCCTCACCCAAACATTCTCGGTTCGTATCAGGGTATGCCTTCAGGCAATCCTGATCTCGGTTCGTATCAGGGTGTGCCTTCAAGGTGCCAGCGCTTCGGGGCAAAGTCCGCAAGGCGATAGTGCCGCCATGCGGCCTTACGTAAGGCATACCCTGATCTCGGTTCGTATCAGGGTATGCCTTCAGGCATACCGCAAGCCGCTGAAAATGGGTTCGGCTTTAGCCGCTGCGCTGTCCGTCAACGCACCTACAGGGAAATCCCGTTAATCCATGCGGTACGTCTCTCCAAGAAGCCGACAATGTTCGTCTATAATTACGAGAGCCTCCAAAATAAAATGCATTTTCCCTTACTACTGGCAGCGGTGGTTGGCGGAGAGATCGTCGATCTGGTCGGAGAAACCGGTCCCGTCGCCAAGGTCGTCCTTCTGTCCCTGTTGGCTTTCAGCGTCATCTCGTGGGCGATCATCCTCTCGAAGTGGAGCCTGGTGCGCCGAGCCCGGGTGCAGAGCGGACGCTTCGTACGCGCCTTCCGCAAAGCCCAGCGCCTGCAAGATGTCTCGGCCGTAGCCGAACAATTCAAGCCCAGCCCGCTGGTCGCCGTATTTGAAGCAGGCTTCGCAGAACACAAGCGCCAAGGCACCAGCATCGCCATACAACGCGCCATGCAGATCGCCTGCTCCGAAGAAGTAACCCGCCTCGAACGAAACATGCCCTGGCTAGCCATAACCGGCGCCGTAACCCCATTCGTAGGCCTGTTCGGCACCGTCTGGGGCATCGTGGATGCGTTCCATGGGTTGGGGACGGCTGGCGGGGCTACTTTGCGGGCGGTTGCGCCTGGAATCTCGGAGGCTCTGATTACTACTGCGGCGGGATTGGCGGCGGCGATTCCGGCGGTGATTGCTTACAACTTGCTGGGCAGTTCGATTCGGGAGTTCGCGGCGCGGGGGGATGATTTTGCTTTGGAGATGTTGAATGCGGTGGAGCGGGCGCAGCCCGCGGCACCGGAGGTGCGGCGGTAATGGCGTTCACAGTTTCCAACGGACGCACACAATCTTCTATCTCTGACATCAACGTCACGCCGCTGGTGGACGTGGTTCTGGTGCTGCTGATCATTTTCATGGTAACCGCGCCGGTGCTGCAATCGGGGATTGAGGTAAGCGTTCCCAAGACCCGCACCGTCAAAGAGATTACGGAAGAGCGGTTGGTCATCAGCGTGGACAAGCAGCAGCGTGTGTTTCTAGGCAATGATCCGATCAACATTAATGAGATTGCGACCAAGCTTCGGCAGAAGATTCGCGATCCGCAACACCAGTCGATCTTCATCCGGGCGGATGAGAATGTGCCCTTCGGCGCGTTCGCGACCGTGATGGATGCGGTCAAGCAATCGGGAATCACGAATGTGAGCATCGTGACCCAGCCTCTCGACAGTCATGGAAGCCAACGCTGAGATATTTTTCGAGCACGACAAGTGGGGCCGCAACCTGGCATGGTCGGCTGGGCTGCACCTTGCGGTTGCGGGTTCCATCATTCTGTACGCGGCGGTTGCGTCGGGCGGCAAAGGCAGCGCATGGGGGGCGGGCGGTGGCGGGGATGCGATGGGAGTAACGTTGGTCAGTTCGGTTCCGCTGCCTGCCAGCACGGTACAGACGCAGAACGTGTTGGCAAACGAATCCAAGGGGATAACGCAGTCGCAGCCAAAGGCTGAGGAAAAAGAGCCGGAAGCGATTCCGATTCCCGACAAGAATGCAAAGATTAAACCAAAGCCGCGAAGCAGTGCGCAGCAAAAGCCCAAGCCCGAAGAAGAAGAAGCCAGCAACGTAGTTCCATTCGGCGAAGGCGGCCCGGTCAGTGGACCTTATGGAACCTTCAATGCGGGCGGGGCAAAGGGCGGGTTCGGATTCACTGGCGGCGGAGGGGATTTTGGTTCGCGCTATGCCTGGTATGTGCGCGTGGTGCAGCAGAAAGTTTCCGAGAACTGGCTCAAGTATGAAGTCGATCCGGGGATTTCGGATGCGCGAAGAGTTTATGTGACGTTTGACATCGTGCGGGACGGTCACCCTACGAATGTGCAGATTGAGCAATCGAGCGGCGTGCCCTCGCTGGATCAGTCGGCGGTGCGGGCCCTGCAGCGTATTGATACTTTTGGTCCGCTGCCGCCCGATTATTCCGAGAGCAAGGTTTCGGTCGAGTTCTGGTTCGATTACAAGAAATAGGTTTGGTTCGGGCTTCAGGCTTTGGGCTTCAGGTGACGGGGAAGGGGCTGTCCGCTTTCGATCTTAAACATGTTGAGGTATCTGGGATCGGGGAGAAACGGGCAGCCTTAGAGCAAGTGGGATATAAAAAGCCAGTTGTCAGTTGCCGGTTCTCGGTTCTCAGTTTGTTTCTTAGAAGACCGGTTCTCGGTTCTCAGTTTGTTTCTTAGAAGAATGGATGATAGGGAATGCGAAAGGGCAACTTGCACTTGAAGGTTCGTCATCATAGGATTGATTCGAAGGCTGGTATCGGCAAGAGGACGACCGGCACGCACGATTGCACAATCAAATCTCGGGTTCGCGCCGCGGTATTCTTTCTTTTCTTAGCCGCGGTTGTTGCTGTAACTCCCTGCTCAGGCCAGGATTGGATTAAAACCGGCACGGGCCTGGGGATGGAGAAAGTTCGCCTCGCGGTCCCCGACTTCAAACCTTCCACTGCGGACGCGCAGAACGCTGCCCTGCTCAAGGTTTTCAACGACACTCTCTGGAATGACCTGGACAATGCCGGAATCTTCGACATGGTTTCGAAGAGTTTCTATCCGCTGGCAGTTCCGGGCACGCCGACCGACGTGCAGTTCGCGGCGTGGAGTGCTCCACCTCCGAATGCCGCGATGTTGGCGTTCGGCAACCTGGGCGTGACCGGCGGCAATGTGACGGTGCAAGGCTGGCTTTATGACGTCAAGAATATCGCGTCGCCGCAAGTGCTGGGTAAGCAGTATCAGGATTCAGCCACTACCAGTGCCGCCCGCATAATCGCACACAAGTTCGCGGACGAAATTATCTTCCGGCTGGGCGGGGGGATTCCGGGTGTTGCCGAAAGCCAGATTTACTTTGTCAGCAGCCGCACTGGACACAAAGAAATCTGGGCCATGGATTACGATGGCGCGAACCAGCGCCAGATCACGCATTTGAATTCAATTTCTCTGTCTCCCCGGATTTCGCCCGATGGTTCGCGCCTGGCCTTCAGTTCGATGACGAAATCGGGTTGGGACATTCTGATGTACTCGATGGACCTCAATCGACTGGTGAGCTTCCCCAAGTTTGGCGGCACGAATTTGTCGCCGGCGTGGTCTTCTGATGGAACCAAGTTGGCGTTTTCATCATCTCGTTCAGGGGACCCTGAGATTTATACCGCCGACCAATCGGGCGGAAATCTTAAGCGGGTTACGTCTTTCAAGGGTCCGGACGTTTCGCCGGTATGGAATCGAAAGACGAATGCACAAATCGCATGGGTAAGCGGGCGCACTGGTCTGCCGCAGATTTACACCATGGAAGCGGACGGCACAAACGTGCAGCGGCTTACCGACCAAGGTTACGCGGTATCGCCGGCATGGTCGCCCAATGGACAATTTTTGGCATTCGCCTGGATCCGGCATTATGGGCCGGGCGCTCCGGGGGCGTCGGATATTTATCTCATGGACGTTGCCAGCAAGCAGTGGGTGCAACTGACGCACGATGGCGGACGAAATGATTTTCCGTCGTGGTCTCCGGACGGACGGCATCTTGTTTTTCAGTCCAGCCGTGCGGGAGGCGAACAAATCTGGGAGATGCTGGCGGATGGGAGCAACCAGAAGCAATTGACGACGACTGGGAGCAATACGCAGCCGAACTGGAGTTGGAAGTAGGGTCTGGTGTGGCGAAGAGCCAGCGGCTGAAGCCGGAGTGAATTGAGTGACTTGCGATATAGCTGAAGCTATATCCTGATACGGATCGCTTGGTTGTCGAAATGGGATTGACAGGATGGAAGCCGGAGTGAATTGAGACTTGCGATATAGCTGAAGCTATATCCTGATACGGATCGCTTGGTTGTCGAAATCCGATTGACAGGATGGAAGCCGGGGTGATTGAGACTTGCGATATAGCTGAAGCTATATCCTGATACGGATCGCTTGGTTGTCGAAATGGGATTGACAGGATGGAAGCCGGAGTGAATTGAGACTTGCGATATAGCTGAAGCTATATCCTGATACGGATCGCTTGGTTGTCGAAATCCGATTGACAGGATGGAAGCCGGAGTGAATTGAGACTTGCGATATAGCTGAAGCTATATCCTGATACGGATCGCTTGGTTGTCGAAATGGGATTGACAGGATGGAAGCCGGAGTGAATTGAGACTTGCGATATAGCTGAAGCTATATCCTGATACGGATCGCTTGGTGGTCGAAATGCGATTGAAAGGGATGGTTGTGTTGGGGTTCGAAATAGCAGGCGCGAGATTCCTCGCACTGCTGGAAAACGCGGGGCTTCGGAATGACGTCAACTAAAAAAGGGAATGCCGCTATTCAAAAAGAAGAAAAATGTCGCTCTTTGATTTAACTGGGATTGACTGGGTTAACTGGCCCGGAGGCGGAGAATTGAACCCGCCCCGCTATGGATTCTGAGGCGCGCGTTGTGGGCAGCGGCGCGCGATTACGCACGGAGGAAAAGTGAAGCAGCATAAAATGAAGTGGATCACGCTTATATTTGCGTTGGGTGCCATCTTGTTCCTTGGCGCGTGCCATAAAAAGACACCGCCGCCACCACCACCGCCGCCACCGCCGCCACCAGCGCCGACGGCTTCACTCACGGCAAGTCCTAACTCTATTCAGCAGGGACAATCGACGACGCTAAGCTGGCAGACCACGAATGCCACCGATGTGAGCATCGACGGCGTGGGAGCGGTGCAAGCCAGCGGATCGCAGTCGGTTACACCGTCCGATTCGACCACCTACACCTTGACCGCTAAGGGAGCAGGGGGAACGCAGCAGGCCACGGCACGGGTCACCGTGACTACGCCTCCGCCACCACCCCCTCCGGCACCCGGACCGAGCGAGGAGGAGCTGTTTTCGCAGAACATCAAGGACGTTTACTTCGACTATGACAAGTCGGATATTCGGGCTGACCAGCAAAGTTCGCTGCAGGCGGATATCGCATTCCTGCAGCAGCATCCCAATATCCACTTTGTGGTTGAGGGGCACTGCGACGAACGCGGATCGACCGAGTACAACCTGGCTTTGGGCGACAGCCGAGCGGGCTCCGTCCAGAGCGCGCTGGTACAAGGCGGGGTGAGTGCCAGCAACATCAAGACGATCAGCTACGGCAAGGAGAAGCCGTTCTGTACTGAATCCAACGAAGCTTGTTGGCAGCAGAACCGCCGTGGCCATTTCGTGTATCAGAAATAGTGAGGGGGGAGGTGCGGAGCGATGGTCGTTCCGCACCTCAGTTTTTTCTGGTTAGAGCACAAGTTCGGCGGAACCATCCAAGGGGATGGGTCGAGAGGAGACGTTGCAAGCAACGTCTCTACAGCTTTTGTATGCCGGCCTTCCCATAGTAACTGTGTCTGCTGCGCGTCCTTCATCAAGGACGGCGAAGAGAGTGTGCGCCCTGCGGGGCCGTGGTCGAATCTGTGGCTTGGCGGCACGGCTGAAGCCGTGCCCTCCCACGAATTCTTTAACAGCGATCGAGGGCCGGAGTCGGGGTGCCGGTTCACTTGCGCGTGAATATTTTTGCAACTCGAGGCTTTTGCAACTCAAGGAACAAGTTATGAAAATTCATCGATATTCGACCATAGTTGTCCTGCTGATTGCATTCTGCGTATGTGGGATGCCGGCCTGGGGCGTCAGCAAAGAAATGGTTCAGCTGCAGACCCAGGTGCAGACGCTGCAAGACCAGATGACGAAGATGCAAGAGTCCTTCAACGAACGGATGGGCGTGATGCAGCACCTGATGGACCAGAACACCGACAGCATGAATAAAGTGGCAGCATCCATCACTGCGGTCCAGAGCGGCCTGGAGAAGTTGCAGACGGATAATGGCGGGAAGGTGGACCAGCTTTCCGGGCAGATCCAGTCGCTCAATGATTCTCTTGATGAACTAAAGGCGCGCCTGGCGAAGGTCAGCAAGCAACTCGAGGACATGCAGGCCGCGCAACAAAGCGTGGCGGCGGGACAGGCGGCGCAGCAGGCACAACAGCAGGCGATGGCGGCGGCTCCGCCTCCGGACGTGCTTTATAACAATGCGCTGCGGGATTACAACGCGGCGAAAAATGACTTGGCGAAGCAGGAATTTTCGGACTACGTGAAGTTTTATCCCAACACGGATCTTGCGGGGAATGCGTATTTCTATCTGGCGGAAGTGGCGTACAAGGAGGGAAATTTTCAGGAAGCGGTAACCAATTACGACCAAGTGTTGCAGAACTTTCCCACCGGAAACAAGGCGCCTTCGTCCGATCTGAAAAAGGGGTTGGCGCTGATCGAACTGGGAAAGAAGGATGATGGAATCGCGCAGCTTCGTCATGTAATACAGCGCTATCCGCGGTCGAACGAGGCTTTGCAGGCTAAGGATCGGCTGCGAAAATTGGGGGTTGCGACAACCGCGGCGCGCGCGCCTGGGGAGTGAGTTGCTATTCGTCTTTTTTCAGCTGTAGCGTTCTCAGGCAGTAGCGGATTTCTGGCGTGACGGCTTTGATGCGCATGCTTTCCTGCACCATCAGTTTGCAGGAGAGCGCTTCCCGGTTGGGGCGTTCGTCCCCCAAGTCGAAAGTCACGCGGCAATTCTGACATTCCTCATTCCAGCAGAAGCTGCCATAGGAAACCTCTTCGGGTGCGAGATATTGAAAGCAGCGTAATACCGGGTTGTCTTCGGGAACCTCGAATTCCCTGCCCAGGATTGTGATTCTCAGCAGGCGTGTAAATGGGCGGAACGGCGTGGAGGTCGCGGTCATCGTGGTCGCGGCGGAGGAAGCCGCAGGTCGTTAGAGGGCTCAGGCTTGGATGGCTGAGGCAAAGCAACCCCGGTCGACGTCAAGTTAGCGTCTGGCGGTAATGCTGGAGTGATGATGAGGGTGATGGCTATGTTGCTTATTGTGCTGTTTATTGTGGTGATGCTTGTTGGCCGCGGCCGATTCCGGCATCGCCAAGTTTGAATCTGCGGTTCCGGTTTGCGCCCACAGAGTCAGAGAGGAGAATAGAATCACGATGGTTGTAAGAATCAGTCGCTTCATAGGCCCTCCAAATGCTTTACCAAATTCCCTTTTATACATGACAAATCCTATGCCATGTTTTGGAATTTCGGAGTAGGGTAATTATAGGCATGGTTCGCTGCCAGCTGGGGGAGAATTTATCGTGACTATTACGAAAGATCAAGACCGCTCTAAAGGCGCCGTAGAACAGGAAGAACGGGATCCGAGCGACAACACTTCCATGCAGGGTCAGCTCGGACACCGGGATCAGGATCCGATGCTGAAGTCGTCGGACACAGATTTCCCCGAACCGGGTGGGAACCCGGAGCACTCGGGCGAACCGCAAGACGAAAAGAAGCGCAGCCGCGACGACGCGGCGTGATCAGAAAGCTCGACAGATCTTCCCTCGCTTCTCTGCTATCGGCAGGGATCGAATTTTGTTTTGTGCGCCTGATTTTCCGCGTTCGGACATCTCGCGGCTTTGCCCGAGGATGCTGGTGTCGAAACGGTCCGCGCGGACTCACTGACGGCCTGTTGTAAAATGCAAATCAACTATGCAGACGAAGACTTCTGTGGGAATCCTGGGCGCGACCGGAATGGTGGGGCAGCGCTTTGTGCAATTGCTGGAACATCATCCGTGGTTCGAAGTCGCGTGGCTGGCGGCTTCTGACCGGTCGGAAGGGCGCTTGTACGGGGAAGCGGCGCGTTGGAAAATGAGAACGCCCATGCCCGCACGGGTGGCGGAGATGCGCGTATCGCCGGCGGTTGCGGAGGGCGCGCCGAAGATCATTTTTGCGGCGCTGGATGCTTCGATCGCGGCCGAGATGGAGCCCCGCTTCGCTAGCGCAGGCTGCGCTGTGGTTACGAACTCGAGCGCGCTTCGTATGCAGAGTGATGTGCCGCTGGTGATACCAGAGGTCAATCCCGATCACATTCAGACGATTGAGTGCCAGAGCTGGCGTAAAAAATCGGGCGGCTTTGTGGTGACGAATCCGAACTGCTCCGCCATTGGGCTGGTGATGGCGTTGAAGCCGTTACAAGATTTATTCGGCCTCGAAACGGTGATGGTGGTCACCATGCAAGCCGTGAGTGGCGCGGGATATCCGGGAGTGGCTTCGCTCGATATTATGGGCAATGTGATCCCTTATATTTCGAAAGAAGAAGAAAAAATGGAGGAGGAGACGCGCAAGCTCTTGGGCGGTCTGAATGGCTCCGGCTTTGTGCCCGCCGAATTCGGCATGAGTGCGCAGTGCAATCGGGTCGCTGTCGAAGACGGGCATACGGAATCCGTGTCAGTAAAACTGAAGAAAAAAGCGCGTCCGGAAGAGATGATCAAAGCGTGGAACGAATTCCGCAGCGTGCCTCAGGAATTGAAATTGCCGAGCGCGCCGGAACAGCCAGTGCGTTACACGGAGTCGGCGGACCGCCCACAGCCGAGGTTCGACGTTGAGTCCGGCAATGGGATGACAGCTACGGTCGGCCGTTTGCGGCCATGCGGTGTCTTGGACTGGAAGTTCACCGTGCTTTCTCACAACACGATCCGAGGGGCGGCGGGCGCTGCCCTGCTGAACGCTGAGTTGCTCAAAGTGCGGGGTTACCTGGGTTGAACAGCAGCACCTGCCCAAGCAACAGAACTGGTGCTCCCAAGCGCGCGAAAACGCGTCCGAGGAACCTCGTCCAATGATCGTCATGAAATTTGGCGGCACTTCGGTGCAGGACGCCAAGGCCATCGAGCGCGCCGCGGATATCGTTAAAGGACGGCTGGCGCAAAAGCCGGTAGTCGTGGTCAGCGCCATGGCTAAGGTTACGGACCAGTTGCTGGCGATGGCCCGCGCGGCGGGAAGCGGCGATCGCAAGACCGCGCTCAATCTTTCGCGGGCCCTCCGCGAACGGCATTACAACACCGCGGGCGAACTGCTTGGCACTGCGCTCTTCACGGAGTTTCACGGCGACTTGGGCGTTTACTTCGAAGCCCTGGACGAACTCTTGCGCGGCATCGCTGCTGTGGGCGAGTTGACGCCACGCACTACCGATCACGTGGCCGCATTCGGGGAAATTCTTTCCAGCAGGATTGTCGCGGCTGCGTTTGCCGCGCAGGGTCTCGATTCCACGATGGTGGATTCACGCGAATGCGTCATCACTGACAACGAGCACATGCGGGCCGCTCCCTTGATGGAAGAGACCAACCAACGGTTGCGGACGAAAGTGCAGCCGGTGCTGGACAAAGGCCGGGTTCCGGTGATGGGCGGTTTTATCGGCGCCACCAAGGCGGGGATCACGACTACGATCGGGCGCGGCGGATCCGATTATTCCGCTGCCATTGTCGGATCTGGATTGGGCGCCGAACGCATCGAAATCTGGACGGATGTCGATGGAATGATGACTACCGATCCGAACCTATGCCCGGAGGCGCGGCGGATCAAAGTCATCAGTTTTGATGAAGCGGCGGAGTTGGCTTACTTTGGGGCGAAGGTTTTGCATCCGGCGACCGTGCTGCCGGCGATTCAAAAGAACATTCCAGTTTATGTGCTGAACTCGCGCAATCCTGGGTGTGAAGGAACGCGGATCTCAGCCCGCGTGCCGCACTGCAAGAATTTTTTCAAGGCCATTGCGGCCAAGAAACGCATTACCATTATTGATGTCGCGGCGCCGCGGATGCTTATTAGCCCATGGCTTTCTGCGGGCGATTTTCGAAGCCTTTGACCGGCATCGAGTGGCGGTCGACGTAGTCTCGACTTCGGAAGTGAGTGTATCGTTGACAGTGGATTCTAACGAGTCGATCCCGGCGCTGGCGGCCGATCTGGCGAAGTTGGCGGATGTGAAGTATGAAGGCCGCAAGGCGATTGTTTGCCTGGTGGGTGAAAATCTTCGGGAGACGCCGGGCATTGCGGCCCGCGTCTTCGGCGAACTTTCCGACGTGAAGATTCGCATGATTTCGCAAGGGGCGTCGGAGATTAATCTCACTTTCGTGATTGAAGAGGACGAAGTGCCGCAAGTGATTCGGCGTCTGCACAAGACTTTTTTTTCGGACTTGGATCCCGAGGTGTTTGCGTGAGCGACAGGGGCGGTCTTCGCAGACAGGACGGGCTGAAATCGCGCATGTCATTCCGAGCGGAGCGAGGAATCTAGGTTTTCGCCTATACAATCAGCATCGCCGCCGCAGGCAAATACCCAGATCCCTCGCGTTGCTCGGGACGACAGCCCGTAGAGGGATAAGCTTTAAGACCGGTAAAGCGAAAAGTACGCTGAGAGATTTTGCCTTCATGAATATTCTGATCCTAGGCCGGGGGAAAACGGGATCGCTGGTTGCGGACGTGGCACGCGAGCGTCATCATCACGTCGAGGTGCTGGGCGCTAACGACAATCCAAAGGCCTCCGCCCTGACTGCGGAAAAGCTGGCCCCGATCAATATGGTCATCGATTTCACTGCGCCTAGCGCGGTGCTGGGGAACGTTGAAGCTTGCGTCCGTGCCAAAAAAAGCATTGTGGTTGGGACCACGGGCTGGTATGGAGAATTGGGGCGAATCCGGCAGATGGTGGAAGATCCTGGATGCGGGGTTGGACTGGTGTACGCGGCGAATTTCTCGATCGGTGTGAATCTGTTTTTTGAGGTTGCGCGGAGTGGGGCGGCCGCCTTGCAGCACCAGTATTTCGGGCAAATCTTCGAGCGGCACCACGCGCAGAAAAAAGACGCGCCTTCGGGAACCGCTATCGCGCTGCAACGGATCGTTCAGGACTCCGCCGGAACCGAGCTCGAAATCACTTCGTTTCGCGAGGGGGACGTGGTCGGGATGCACGAACTGGTGCTCGATTCGCCCGCTGATACCATCTACCTCTGCCATACTGCCAAGTCCCGCCGCGGGTTCGCGGAAGGAGCGGTGCGCGCTGCCGAGTGGCTGGTCGGCAAAAAGGGCGCTTTTGACTTCAAGGATGTATGGCGGGAGCTGTAGGCACGTCGGTAACCTCGATTCCGTGCTACCAAACTTCGAACTAAATACGTCCAATATGCGTATCCTAGATTATGCGGATGCTTGTGGACATTTTCGCGCAAATCTTCCGCACCCTGTGGGCGCACAAGCTGCGCTCATTTCTTACCATGTTCGGCATCGCCTGGGGCGTGGGTTCTTTGCTTCTGCTCGTAGGCCTCGGCGAAGGTTTTCGGTCGGGCAACAAGCGCGAACTGGCGCAGTACGGCAAGGATATTATGTTCATCTATCCGGGCCGCGCGCCGGTGGTCGAGGGCAGTATGAACTCGGCGCGCAATTACCTGCTCACTTATCAGGACTATCTGGACATTCGCAAGGAAGCGCCGCATGTGCGCAATGCTTCTCCCGTGCTGATTCGCACGGATGTGCGCGCGGTCAGCGAATTCGCCAGCGCGAATGGGGAACTTGCCGGAGTCGAGCCTCAGTTCAGCGAGATCCGTTATCTTCCACTCAAGCAGGGACGCTGGCTCAATGGCCTGGACGAGACACAGCGACGCAACGTTATTGTTCTGGGCGATGAACTGGTCAAGAACCTGTTTCCGGGACGTCCAGCGGTGGGCGCGACCATCATCCTGAATGACATCAGCTTTGAAGTTATCGGCGCGGTGGAGCGGGTAGGGCGCGGCGACGATAATTCCACTAACATGCGGGGTTACATCCCTTACAAGGTGATGGCGACGCTTTTTCCGCTCAAGGGCGAGAACCACGAGAATTCCATCTCATTCATTAATTACCAGCCGCGGGTGACCGATGAGCATCTGATTGCGCAGGATGAAGTTCGCAAACTGGTGGCCCGCAATCACGGCTTTGATTACCACGATAAGAATGCTTTTGAAGGATGGGACACGATTCAGAATTCCAAGGCGATTGGCATGATCTTCGACGCCATGAATATGTTTCTAGGCGCAGTGGGCCTGGTCACGCTGGCGCTGGGGGCGATTGGAGTGATCAACATCATGCTGGTAACCGTGGCCGAACGCACTCGTGAAATTGGATTGCGCAAAGCGTTGGGCGCGACCAACCACAGCATTTTGTTGCAGTTTTTTCTGGAAGGAATACTGCTCACGCTGTTCAGTGGTTTAATCGGCATGGGATTCGCGGCTGGTTTGATGGCGGTGCTGGGTACGCAGCAAGGCCCGGGAGGGTTTGATCCTCCTAAAATTGTACCCACGTCGGCGATCTTGGCGATTGCGAGCCTCACCATTGCCGGAGTGATTGCTGGGCTTTATCCCGCGCGCAAAGCCGCTATGCTGCAGCCTGTGGATGCGCTGCGGCAGGAGTAAACAAATGTTTCGGGATCTATTTCAGGAAGCGTACGGCGCGATGCGGCACAACCGCCGTCGCACCGCTCTCACCATGCTCGGCATGGCATGGGGTATCGCGACCGTCGTGATGTTGCTTGCCTACGGTGACGGATTTGGCCGCGCCTGCGCTAACATCTTCGCTAACTTTGGCACGAAATTGATGATCCTGGTGCCGGGCCGGACTTCCATGCAGGCAGGCGGGCAGAAGGCCGGGGCGCAGATTCGCTTTACGATGGACGATGTTGACACGCTCACCACCAATCTTCCGCAGATCACTCACATCACTCCGGAAGTGAGTAAGGACTGCAACATCCAGTTCGATACGCGAACATTTACTTTCGGCGTTACTGGAAATTATCCAAATGTCGATGCCGTCCGCGCACTCAAGCTGGGCCAGGGGCGCTTCTACAACATGCAAGACGAAATGCAGCACGCCCGGGTGACAGTCATCGGCTCGGAGGCCAAGGAAAAACTTTTCTCCGGACGAAATGCCGTTGGCGAGCGCATCCGCATTGATGGCCTCAGCTTTGAAGTGGTCGGTGTCCTGAGCGCGAAGATGCAGGAAGGCGACGATGACATCAATCGCGCGATTTACGTCCCGTTCACCACGATGAGCGATTTGAAAGACACTCATTACCTCGATTCCATTTGGTTCAACTACGAAACTCCGGAGTATGAAAGGTTGGAGCAGGCGACACGGGACGTGCTGGCGGTTCAGCACAAATTCAGCACAACCGATCGCCGTGCAGTGCGCGTGTTTAACCTGATGGAACAGGTTCACCAGTTCGAAGTCATCACCATCGGCTTGAAAATTCTGCTGGGCTTCATCGGAACGCTGACGCTGGGCATTGGCGGCGTCGGCCTGATGAACATTATGCTGGTCTCGGTGAGTCAGCGTACGCGTGAGATTGGCGTGGAGAAAGCGCTGGGCGCACGGCGAGGACACATCCTGACGCAGTTCCTGGCTGAAGCTCTGACCATTACTTTTATCGGCGGAGCGCTGGGAGTGATTCTGGCCTACCTGGTTTCGCTCTCCGTGGGAAGGCTCACGCTATACAGTGCGATGGCGAAGAACGCAGAAGCTGGCGACATTCGCCTGATCATCGCTCCGGGCACTTTGATCGTGGCTACGATCATTCTGGCCGCAGTGGGGCTGATCAGCGGCATGGTTCCGGCGGTGAGGGCTTCGCGGCTGGATCCTATTGAGGCTCTGCGATACGAATAAGCTGCGCTTTATGGTTCCACTTCGGTAAGTTGGCTGGCCAATTCGCGTGGTTTCCCCTGGTGGCGCAATCGATCAGTAGTAGTCTGAAGGCGGACTACGATGCGCGCCGCTGCGATTCTTCGAAAAATAGGTTTGGTAGTGGCTATTCTGCTCGCCTCAAGCGCACAGGCAAGTCCTCCCGGGACTGACAAAACTCAAACGACGCACAGCTTGCGCTGGGAAGAAGGCGCGCCCGGCTGCACTTTCAGCAGGGACGACGACGGCAAATATCGTTACGGATTCTGGACAGCTGATTTTGGAATTGTTTTGGCTGTCGATTCCCAGGAACTAGAGAAAGCACGGCGACGCGCGCAGCCGATGTTCGCCGTGTTGCTCAGCGTGCATTATCGAGGCAAAGATTCGCTTGAGGTGGCGCCGGGTCAAATCACTTTGGAATTTGTAAAGCACTATCACGATGTGCACGCTGCACTGGATCCAGACAATCTCGCAACCAGGCAGCAGAGCGACGCCGATACTTTTGAGGAAGAGACTGAGCGCGAGATTCGCAAGCATCCTGAAAAAAAGGAAGAGAAAGAAACCTTGCTGGCGGCCCGGCGGAAGGATGCTGCGGAGATGATCGAGTTTCTGAAAAGCCGTTCGCTGCGCGCCATGACGCTAAGTAGCGGCCATCCCGATGCGAGTGGCTGGGTACTGTTCAGCACCAAAAGCAAATGGATCGACGATCTGCAGAAGCAAGAAGAATTTGTGTTGAGGGTTCCCTCCGGGAACTTGATTGTTGAGTTCCCGTTCTCGCTTCCGCCCAGCGAAGGTGATTTGATTCTGCGACGAAGGCCGGAAAACTGAGTCCGCTGTGTAACTTTGTGCGACGATGCACGGGCGAGGAGGCTCGCGCCTACACTATCTTAGGCGCCTGCGGTCAACCGCAACACCTGCACCGTAATGTTGTCGGGACCGCCGCGGTCTTTGGCCAATTTGATCAGAGCGCGGCATGCCTCGGCGGGACCGTTGCTGGTGACGATGCCATGGATCTCGTGGTCGCTTAGCAAACTCCACAAGCCGTCGGTGCACAGAACCAGGACATCACCCTTCTGCAACGGGGTAGGATGCTGCGGTGTTTCCGGCGAGATCTCTGTCCCTGCCCCGAGAGCTGCGGTGAGGATATGCCTTTGCGGATGAGTTTCGGCTTCCTCCGCGCTGATCACGCCATTCTGCACCAAGCGACCGACATATGAATGATCGTGAGTCAGTCTGGAAATGGTCGCTCCTCGCGCCAGATATAAACGGCTATCGCCGACGTGCGCGTAATAGAGTTGGTTGTCAAGAAGGACGACCGCCGTGGCTGTGGTCCCCATGCCGTGCAGTTCGGGATGTCCAGCGGCGTAGTCCAAGATGCGTTCGTGTGCGATCTGAAAGCCGGTGAGCAGAAGAGACTGCACGTCCGAATTGGGAGTTTCGGCGAAAACTTCCTTGATGGAATCGACCGCGATGCGACTGGCCTCCTGTCCACCTTCGTGCCCGCCCATGCCGTCGGCTACAATCGCCAACCTGCCCTTGCGGGCGAATTCCTCGTCGGCGGCCGGCTCCCAGTAAGTGAGCTGGTCTTCATTGTTTTCTCGCTGGCAGCCGATGTCGCTCATGCTGGCCAACTCAACTCCAGGCCGTATTCGCATCACACCTCGCACATCGTCCTCGAGCAGACTAAGAACGGTTCTTCGGTCATAGGAATGCAAAGCGAAATCCGATCCGGATCGGCGCCGCTCAAAACGAAGCGGCCTGAAACCCTGGGCCGCGATATCGGTAGCGACTTGTGCCGATCCCTTACGAACTTGGGATTATATCGAACCTTGACGATTTATTTGTCCGAAAGCAGAGCTTGTTACGCGATCCGAACAAAAGGCGTGGCGCGGGAATGACATTTGTCATCATAAGT
The DNA here is from genome assembly GCA_963722725.1 of uncultured Acidobacteriota bacterium. GTDB lineage: Bacteria > Acidobacteriota > Terriglobia > Terriglobales > Acidobacteriaceae > JABDBE01. Next base: position 914,860 of record CAVROB010000013.1, on the reverse strand, counting down.
TGATGATGTTCTCCACTGGCGGGTTGCACCCGATTCCCCGATCATGAGTTCACTGGCTGGATCGATTCAGGTCCGGCTGGAAGCGAGGAATCCAATGATCGCGGCGCTCGAAGAAACCCAAGAACTTCGGAAACAAGGATCGGGTAACGGCGGGGCAGTGATTGCGAGCCTGCGCGGCGCGAGTAAGAACTACGGCGAAGTGCAAGCTCTGCGCCAGGTGGATTTCACCATCAGGGCAGGCGAGTTGGTCGCGCTCTTAGGTCCCAACGGCGCGGGTAAAACCACCGCCGTCAAACTGTTTCTTGGGTTGGCAAAACCGACTGCGGGGACAGTCAGCGTGTTCGGCGGAAACCCGATCCATGCCGAAGTTCGGACGCGCATTGGCGCCATGCTGCAGGTTGCGAAGGTACCGGAAACGTTGCGGGTCCGGGAACATATCGACCTTTTCTCGTCCTACTATCCGCGGCCGTTGCCGTTAGCTGAGATTTTGGCGCTGGCAGGGCTGCAAGAGATTAAAGACCGGGAGTTCGGCGAACTCTCGGGCGGACAAAGACAGCGCGTGCTGTTTGCCCTGGCTCTATGCGGGGATCCTGACATTTTATTTCTCGACGAACCCACAGTCGGTTTAGACGTGGAATCGCGGCGTGTGCTCTGGGAGGAAATCCGCAGACTGGTGGCGCGAGGCAAGACCGTACTGCTCACAACTCACTACCTCGAAGAAGCGGATGCGCTTGCCGACCGCGTGGTGGTGATCAATCGCGGTGAAATCATCGCAGAGGGAACGCCATCTGAGATCAAGGCCAGCACGGCCGGGCGCCGGATTCGCTGCGTGACTTCGTTGGACATTGAGACGGTGCGAGGTTTGCCCGGCGTAATCGAAGTCCGCAGAGACCGCGAGGGGCTGGAGATTCGTGCGGGTGCGGCTGAGCCGATTCTTCGGGAATTGTTGATGCGCGATGCGGGACTTTCCAATATCGAAGTCACTAGCGCAGGGTTGGAAGAAGCTTTTCTGGCGCTGACTGGCACGAACGACAACGCTGCTTAATAGATCAGCGTAAATAGATCAGCATAACCGCGGGAAATCGGAATTACCCGAAAGGAAACGAATATGGCTACTGCTTCCGTAACACTTGCAGACAGCTCCTGGGTACGCCCATTAAGCCAAACCGTTGCCATTTATTTCAAGGAAGCGAAATACGAATTTCTGACCCGGCTGCGTCTTCGTGCCTATTCGATTTCCACAATTTCGTTTCCCCTGATGTTCTACGTGCTGTTTGGACTGGTGCTGAATCCCAAGGATGCGCCCGTGGGCGGCGTTGGGATCGCAACCTACTTGATCCCGAGCTACGGCACGTTCGGAGTCATGGGAGCGTCATTGTTTGGCACGGCGTCGGGACTGGCTGCAGAACGAGGGTTGGGATGGCTGCAAGTGAAGCGCGCCAGCCCAATGCCTCCCTTTGCTTACTTCATGGCGAAGGTTGTCCTAGGCATGACCTTTAGCTGCGTGGTGGCGATGCTCCTGCTGCTGTTGGGAGTTACGTTTGGAGGAGTGCATCTCTCTGCCCTGGATGCCGCGAAGCTGGTAGCGATCCTGGTCGCCGGTTCCCTTCCCTTCTGTGCCATGGGATTGGCGATAGGCTATTTCGTAGGTCCGAACTCGGCGGTCGCGACCATTAACCTGATTTATCTTCCTCTCTCTTTTTGCTCCGGGCTCTGGGTTCCGATCATGTTCTTACCGAAGGTCATGCAACAGATTGCCCATTTTCTTCCGCCCTATCATTTAGCGCAACTCGCCCTGAGCGTGGTGGGAGGCGGACAGCACGAATCGAACTGGATTCACTGGGAGGCACTGTTTGGATTCTCGCTCATCTGCCTGGGCGTAGCCCGGCTGGGCTTTCAGCGCGACGAAGGAAAGACATACGGCTAGGACGAGAAGAAATGGCTTGTGAAGGAGAAGAATATGAACGTCAATCAATGTGCTGGCTGGGTTCTGGTCCTGGGCGCGATTTCACTGCTGATCACTCTGGGCAAGGCCGACTTGCTGGTTATTCTGATTCCGCTGTCGCTTCTGCTGGCCTTGTTAATTGGGTGTTCCAAACAGCAGGAAACTGGGCTGACGGGCGACAGCAAAAAGGGGTAGCCTAGAGCTGCAATGAGGCTTCTACCTAAAGGTCGGCATGGCTGGGCACCTTACACCTGGCTCTTTTACTTCTGTTTTTTTCTTCTCAACCCAATATTGAATCACACCAGTTGGAAGGGATGGCTTGCCACCGCGCTGGGTACCATTGCCTTCTTAGCTGTTTATTTTAGTTTTTTCTGGATCAGGTGCCCGTGGAATCTGCTTAACATTGCGGCGTTTATAGTGCTCGGAGCGGGCTTTGCGCCTTTCAACGAGGGGTCCTGCACATTCTTCGTTTTTGCGGCCGCGTTCATCCCCTTCGCAGTGGAAACGGAATGGGCTGCACTCAAGTTGCTGGCCGCAGTGCTCGCAGTGGCCACAGCGGAGTGGTGGCTTTTGCATCTGTCAGGATGGTTCTTGTTTTACGGCGGCGGACTTTCGATGGTGCTGGGTTGCAGCAACATCTATTTTGCCCAACGAGAACGCGCCAACAATCGTTTGCAAAAGGCCAACGAAGAAATTGAGCACCTGGCGAAGGTTGCGGAACGGGAACGGATTGCGCGTGATCTGCACGACGTGCTCGGCCACACACTCTCGGTGATCATTTTGAAGTCGGAGCTGGCCGGTAAGCTGATCGACCATGATCCGCAACGTGCGAAGGCCGAGATGGCCGACGTGGAACAGACCTCCCGCGCAGCTTTGGCAGACGTTCGAAGTACGATTCGCGGATATCGGGCGCACAGCCTCGAAGCTGAACTTAAAGCCGCCAAGGCGACGCTGGAAACCGCGGGCGTGGCCGTGAAGTCTGAATCCTCGGAGGTTCGCTTGACACCGGCACAAGAAAGCGTGGTTGCGCTGGTAGTGCGCGAAGCTGTGACCAATGTCGTGCGCCATGCGCGGGCCCGCAATTGTCATTTGCGGCTGCTGCCGGTGAATGGAAATTGCCGGATTGAAATTCAAGACGACGGTCGCGGCGGGGGAGCGGTAGAAGGAAACGGCTTGCGCGGTATGCGCGAGCGAATTGAAGCGCTCGGCGGTACGCTCGAGCGCGAGAATAGTGTGGGAACGCGATTGAGTATTGAGTTCCCGCTAAAAGCAAACGTTGATCATTGATCCTTTTCCTTTGAACCCTCAACCAAAAAACGGACGCAAGACGATTCGCGTTGTGATCGCGGAAGATCAGGGCATGGTTCTGGGCGCATTGGCTGCCTTGCTCGAGATCGAAGGTGATATCACGGTCGTGGCTCGGTCCCGCAACGGCAAAGAAGCTTTGCAGGCCGTACTCGCGCACAAGCCCGATGTTTTCATTACAGACATTGAGATGCCGGAAATGACCGGGCTCGATGTTGCCGGCGAACTGCAGCGCCAGCGAACTGGAACCCGCGTGATTATTCTGACGACTTTCGCGCGCGCAGGTTATTTGCGGCGGGCACTGGAAGCTGGCGCGTCGGGATATCTGCTAAAAGACATGCGTTCGGAAGAACTGGCCGAAGCCGTGCGCCGCGTGCAGCAGGGTTTGCGGGTGATCGATCCGGAACTGGCGACTGAAGCGTGGGCAGAGCCTGATCCGCTGACCGACCGCGAGCGGCAAGTGCTGCGCCTGGCGGGCGACGGCGTGACCAGCGGCGACATTGCAGCTGAACTCAGCCTGTCCGAGGGAACAGTTCGCAATTATCTTTCGGAGGCCATCAGCAAGCTGGGCGCGAACAACCGGGTCGAGGCCGCGCGCATTGCCCGGACGAAAGGCTGGCTGTAAAGTCGCGCGCAGCGCGCGAATGCAGCTAAATCCACTCTACAGCATACCGCCGGTTTTCACGGTCAACATGTTGAGCGCCGTCTCCAGTTTGTTGATGGCTTCGGCAAGTTCGGGATGTTCTCCGATTCGTTTCCGCAAAGAATTCAGCAGCTGATGGGCGCTCGAAACGTGCTCTACGGCAGGTGCTTGTTCCGGACTAGGGTTGGGCTCGGCAGTATTCTGTGATGGCATTGGGAATCACTCCGGGGTCGCTCCGTCTGGCTGCTTCGACGTTAGCATGCTTTGCAGAGCAACTCCAGTTTGGTTGCCAGTCGAGAGTCTTGTCAACTTTAGACAGCTTGCTAGTGGCAAGTCTCAAGTCACCGCGCGCGAGATCCTTCGGCCCGCTGGAGAAAACGCGGCCCTTCAGGATGACGCAATTCACAGATTATTGTTCAGGGGAGCTACGAATGAAAAGGTTCATACTGACGGGAGCGCCCGGGGCGGGAAAAACAGTGATACTGCGCCAATTGGAACTGGACGGATTCAGTGTTGTGGAAGAGGCGGCTACTGACGTTATTGCGCTGCAGCAGGCGCAGGGTGTTGCTGAACCATGGACGCATCCCCAGTTCATCGATGCGGTGGTCGATCTACAGAGGCGGCGGCAGCTTCGCGCGTCAGGGGAACTGGGCGGCGTACAGTTTCACGATCGCTCGGCCGTTTGCACTGCTGCTCTGGCGGCTTATCTCGGACATCCTGCGTCGGAAGCTCTCGCATTCGAACTGGAGCGGATAAGGACGGAGGCGATCTTTCAGAAGCGCGTTTTCTTTATTCGGAATCTTGGTTTCATTACCCCGACTGAGGCGCGCCGGATCAGCTTCGAGGAGACCCTACGCTTTGAACGGATCCACGAAGAGACCTATCGCGACCTTGGCTTTGAAATCGTCTCTATTGAACCGGGACGTCTGTTGGACCGGGTGGCTGCAGTCAAGGCTGCCATTCCAGAAGTCCAGACTCGGTCGAAGTAAACGGTCCGCCCGTGGCTATTCCTATTCGCTGGTCATGATGAACAGCGGCTTCATTTCGAAGCTGCTGAAATGCGGCCGGAGCCGGGCGGTGTTGTAGTGCTCCTTCACGTTTACGACTTTTTTCGAGGCGATGACGGCGTCGACCGGCATGTTGTCGTAGCGGCCGTTCTTGAGCACGACGAGCCGGCCGTGAATGCGGTTCAGCAGCAGATCGAGAGCGAGGTTGCCGTAGGCCATGGGAACGATTGAGTCGATGGCGTCGGGATCGCCGCAGCGGACCAGATATCCGAGCTTCTGATTGATCACTTCGACGGTTTTGCCGTTGTTGTATTTGGGCGACAGCTCTTTCAATTTTTCCGAGACCAGATCGCCGATGCCACCCAGCTTCTTGTGGCCAAAGGCATCGGTCGCGTGGTCCTCGAAAATCATATCGCCGCCTTCGAACATGGCTCCTTCGGAAACCAGAACGACGGAATAGTGACTTGGATTCTTCTGACGATCAGCGACCAGCAATTCCGTCAGCCGCTCGATATTGAAACGATGTTCCGGAATCACACAGCGGTTGGCGGCTCCGGCCATAGTCGGAAGCATGGCAGTAAATCCCGCATAGCGGCCGAACACTTCGAGAACGAGGAAGCGCTCGTGCGAACCAGCGGAGGTTCGCAGGTCGTTGGTCATTTGAATGGTGCGCGTGACTGCGGTGCTGAAGCCAACGCAGTAGTCGGTTCCCGGAACGTCGTTGTCCATGGTCTTGGGAATCGCGACCACTTTTACCCCTTCCTGGTAAAGACGCACGCCGTAGCTGAGGGTGTCATCGCCGCCGATGGGAATGAGGAAATCGATTCCGAGCCAGTCCAGGTTCTTAAGCACTTCCGGAGTCAGGTCGTTGATGTCGGCGTTGTAGGTTCCCTGCAGATGCTGAGGAACGGCGGATTTCTTGACCTTGCCCGGATTGGTGCGCGAACTGTGCAGAAAGGTTCCACCGGTGCGGCCGGCGCGGTTTACGATTTCTTCGGTCAAGGTTTGGAAGTTGTCACTGTTGTCGTAGTCCTTTTCGCGGACAATATCGACCAGGCCCGCCCATCCTCTACGAAGCCCGATCACCTGGCAGCCCTCGCGGATCGCCCGGAAAGTCACGGCGCGAATTGCGGGGTTCAAGCCTGGCACATCGCCGCCTCCGGTCAGGATCCCGATCACGCCCTTTTTCGATTTCACATTCGCCATTTTTGTGTATTCCTTCGCCAACCAGCTTGTCTCCTATTTCATCTTACTAAATGGCGGGGCGAAAGCTGCGCGCTGATCGCGTTCGACCCCAGCGGCGTGGACGATAGAAGATTCTTATGCACGCAGAGTCGCCAAAGTTTCAAAGTTCCGGAGCGGTTCCAGCCATTTTCTGGGGTGGGCTCATCTCGGGAGCGTTGGATCTGATCTACGCCACTGCTTCAGTCGTCTTGCGAGGATATCCAGCAATCGTTCTCCCGCAAGCAATCGCAACCGGCTTGCTCGGCGTGAAATCTTTTAAAGGAGGCGTTCCGACCGCGATTCTCGGCGTTGCATTGGAATTTCTCATCACATTCGTAGCCACGGCCGTCTACTATGCGGCGAGCTGTAAACTTACTTTTCTGATCCGGCATGCGGTTTGTTGGGGGCTGCTTTACGGCGCTGCGATCTATTTTTTTATGAATCTGGTAGTAGTGCCGCTCTCGGCGGCTCCAAAATTCGATCACACATTGGCTTCGAGGGTCAGCGATTTTCTCGTACACCTGTTCTTCATCGGATTGCCCATGGCACTCGCGGTGCGACGGTACTCGACCTCCCGAATGTTAAACTGATCGCAGTGAGACCTCCCATTCGCCTGATAGCAACTGATATCGACGGCACCCTGCTCAACCCTGAATTTCACATCTCAGACGTAGACATGGCGGCGCTGCGCCGCGCCCATCAGGAAGGCGTGGAAATCATTCTCGTCACGGGGCGGCGCCACAAGTTTGCTCTGCCAATCGCCGAGCAACTCGGCTTCGATCTCTGGCTGATCAGCTCGAACGGCGCGATTACACGGTCGCTTTCGGGCGAGACCTTTCATCGCGATATGATGCCCGCCGAGACTTGCCGCAAACTCTGCGGCGCGATGCAAGAATTTCGCGGGAACACGGTCCTGACTTTCGATGTCGAAGGCAAGGGCGCAATCGTGCTCGAGCACATGCGCGATTTAAACGAGAGCATTCAGCGCTGGCTGGAGAAGAACCTGCAATATATCGATTTCGTCGCCCCATTGGAAAAGTCACTTACGACCGATCCGGTTCAGGCTATGTTTTGCGGGCGGATTGAGCGAATGCACGAGGCGCTGGGAGTTTTGGCGGCGAGTGGACTCGAAAAAGACATCACAGTGCTGCGTACCGAATATCCGGTGCGGGATCTATCGATTGTCGATGTGCTGAACCAGGGGTGTTCCAAGGGCCATGCCCTGGAGCGATGGGCCAAATATCGCGGCATCCCCCGCGAACAGGTCATGGCCATTGGTGACAACTATAACGACATTGAAATGCTTGCCTTCGCCGGACAGCCATTTATCATGGGAAATGCATCGGAAGAGCTGCGGGGACGGGGTTGGTCGGTGACTTTGGCCAACGATCAGAACGGAGTAGCCGCAGCCATTGAGCAGGCGCTGGGGACGCGGGTAGGGGTCTAGGGTTCGCAAGATTGTCTTGGAGGATCGTTCCGTTTTCGTATGAGGTTATTGGCTCAATTCGCTCTTGGACTCGCCCTCTTGACAGCGCCGTTGTTTGCCTGTGGGGCCGATCTTGCCGTTCTGACCAACGGCTTTTCCATTCGCCATGAGCGGCGGGAGGTGGTCGGATCGGTGACGCGTCTTTATTTGGGCGCCGATCGCGACGGATATGTGGATGTTCCGACCGACGAAATTGATCGCTTTGAGAAAGACTTGTCGGCTCCGGCGGGAGCAACAGCACACAACTCACAAGCGATGAATGAAGTGATCAATGCCGTCAGCAGCCGGCACCACCTTGATCCGGATCTGATCAACAGCGTCATCCATGCCGAAAGCGGGTTCAACCCGAGGGCGGTGTCGTCCAAGGGAGCGCAGGGCCTGATGCAACTGATGCCGCAAACCGCATCGAGATTAGGCGTGGCCGATGCTTTCGATCCCAGCGCGAACGTGGAAGGCGGCACGCGATACTTGCGGGAATTGCTGGAACGCTACAATTTCGACTTGATCAAAGCCCTCGCCGCTTACAACGCCGGACCGCAGCGGGTGGAGCAGTATCACGGCGTTCCTCCGTATTATGAAACGCAGGCCTACGTTGCCCGCATCGTCCGCGACTTCAATCGCAAGAAACTGGCGGAGCGGAAAGCGGCGGCGGCGAAGACTGTTTCACACCAGGGTTCCATTCACCATACTCCAACCGTAAAGCAAGTGTCGCTCCCGGATACAACCGAACAAGCTTCCCGCTGACGTCAAGAATCGAGAGTTCCCCCGTGTAAGTTTTGGCTGACGGCCGAGGATGTCCGTCGCTGCATCGAGCCTTCTTGCGTTGACCCCTGTCTCCGCGTCATTTACCTTGGCGGTAGGAGCAATTCTTGAAGTATTTCTGCATTCGGCTCTCAAGCTTGGGGCGCCTCGGGTAAATGGGTAAAAAACGTTATCTGGCCTACGCGGTCGTCGCGGCGATTCTTGCTGTCCTGGTGTACATGCAGTTTCGGACGTGGAAAGACTTCGACTGGGCCACCTTCTGGAGCGAAGGTCGGCAACTCAACCCGGGTCACATTATTCTTGCGATCGCGCTGATCTACTTCAGCTACGTGCTGCGCGCGATACGCTGGAAGATCTTCCTGCGACCGGTGCGCAAAGACGCTTCCGCCATAGAGCTGATTCCTCCAACGCTGGTCGGGTTTACTGGTCTCGCTCTCTTGGGACGCCCGGGAGAACTGATTCGTCCCTACCTGATCGCACGTCGAACCGGCCTCACCTTCTCGTCGCAGATGGCGGCGTGGGCGGTCGAGCGCATTTTTGATATTGGGGGATTCACGGTTTTGATGGTTCTCGCAATATTCCTTCCGACGGAATTGCGATACCTGCCGAACCCCGAGATCTATCCGCGGCTTCGCCTGGGAGGCTTCCTGCTGGTCGCGCTGGTAGCTGGATTGGCGCTAGGGGCGCTCTTGATCGCCAAATTTGGCGAAGCCGTCGCCGCCTGGATCGAAATTCGATTCGCTCACCTGGCCGCGAACTTGGGGCATCGAGTGGCGCAGAAGGTGCGCGAGTTCCATGGCGGATTGGACACCATCCACAGTCCGCTTGCCTTTCTGCAATTAACTGGCGTGTCCATTTTGATGTGGTGGATCATCGCGCTGGCGTATCGCGAGGTGACTCATGCCTATGGTCCCGCGCTCGAGCACATGACGGTATCCAAAGTTCTGCTCTTGATGGGCTCCAGCATGTTGGGGTCGTTGATTCAGTTGCCCGGAGTAGGGGGCGGTTCGCAGTTGGCGACTATTTCCGCACTCCAACATATCTTTAATGCATCGCACGAACTGGCAGCCAGTTGCGGGATTCTGTTGTGGGTAGTCACGTTCGTTTCGGTTGTTCCGGCCGGATTGCTTCTGGCTCACCGCGAGCGGCTTTCGTTGCGCAAGCTTTCGAAAGAAAGTGAGCAGGAGGAGACTCGCGCCGAGCTTTCGCCTTCGCCTCCGGCAGCGTGATGCGACTTCGCCGCGGGCGTCCCTGCTACAATCAGTCGAGTTAATGTTCCAAGCGCCATGAAGTGTCCTTTCTGCGGGTTCGCAAATGACAAAGTGGTGGATTCGCGCGAGAGCAAAGAAGCCGATTCCATCCGCCGCCGCCGCGAGTGCCTGAAGTGCGGCAAGCGCTTCACCACCTATGAACGCATCGACGAAATCCCTTACATGGTGGTCAAGAAAGACGGCCGACGGGAGAAATTCGACCGCCAAAAAGTATTGAACGGACTTCTGCGGGCCTGCGAGAAGCGTCCGGTCCCGATTGGCAAACTGGAACAGATTGTGAATGAGGCGGAAGGCTTCGTGATCGAGTCGGCGGAGCGCGAGCGCAAAACCAGCGAACTCGGCGAGTTGATCATGAATCGTTTGCGCCGGTATGACAAAGTGGCGTACGTGCGATTTGCCTCGGTCTACCTGGATTTCAAGGATGTGCAGGAGTTCATGACTGAACTGAAAGACTTGCTCAAGACGAAAGAGCCGGAAGTTCGAGCCAAGCCCGCGGCCAAAAGCTGAAGACGTTGTGGAGACGTAGCTTCGCTACGTCTCGGTTTGCTGACAACGCACTGTCATCCCGAGCGAAGCGAGAGATCCCGGTTCTTCCCGCGACAAGCAAGAACCCTGATTCCTCGTCGCATTCGCTCCTCGGAATGACAAGGTTAGGGTTAGCGAAAGCCCAGACGTTACAGAGCAGCGTTTCTGCAGTTTGTTTGCTTTTTGCCGATAGATCCTTTTAAGCAATATGACACACAAAATCACTCTCATCCCCGGCGACGGCATCGGCCCTGAAGTAACGCAGGCCGCCGTGCGCATCCTCGAAGCCACTGGTGTGAAGTTTGAGTGGGAAACCTTCATGGCCGGGGCGGAAGCGTTTGAGAAATACAAGGAATACATTCCGAAGGAACTGACGGAGTCGATTGAGCGGACGCACGTTGGGCTGAAAGGGCCGGTGACGACGCCGATTGGCGGCGGATTCCCTAGCATCAACGTCGCGTTGCGGCAGAAGTTTGAGCTTTACGCCAACTTCCGTCCCATCCGCAATCTGCCGCACATTCCAACCCGCTATCCTGACGTGGACCTTATCATTGTCCGCGAAAATACCGAGAGCCTTTACTCCGGCCTCGAACACGAAGTTGTCCCCGGCGTGGTCGAGAGCCTGAAAATTATTACCGAGAAAGCGTCGACGCGCATTGCGCGTTTTGCTTTCGAATACGCCCGCAAGAACAATCGCAAGAAGATTCACGCCATTCATAAGGCCAATATCATGAAGCTCTCGGATGGCCTGTTTCTGCGCTGCGCCCGAACCGTCGCCAAAGATTATCCCGAGATCATCTACGGTGAGCACATCGTCGACAACACCTGCATGCAACTGGTCATGAACCCTTACCAATACGACATGCTGGTGATGGAAAACCTTTATGGCGATATTATTTCCGATCTATGCGCAGCCTTCGTAGGCGGGTTGGGATTCGTGCCTAGCGCGAATCTCGGCGATCACTGTGCCATTTTCGAGGCGGTGCACGGTTCGGCTCCGGATATTGCCGGTAAAAACCTGGCGAATCCAACCGCTATTTTGCGTTCTTCCCTGCTGATGCTGCGTCATCTTGGGGAGTACGACGCGGCGCTCAAGATCCGCAACGCGCTGGAAAACGTTTATCGCACGCGCGACAAGTTGACGCGTGACGTTGGCGGAAAAGCAGGCACTTCCGAGTTCGCCGATTTCATTATTGAAGCGATGGCGACCGTAGACGTAGCTCACAACCCGGTTGACCCATCACCCGCGCCACTCTGAGATCATGAGCTTCGTGCTGCAATCCCGCCGGATCTTGTGGACGGTGGCGTCGTTGTGGATGGTTGTGGCTCCTCTGGCAGCCGTCTCTCACGCACAGGACTTCAAGGTAACGCTTTTGGGCACGGGAAATCCGCGGCCGGTAATGTCCCGCTTCGGCCCAAGCATTCTGGTGGAAGCTGGAAAAGAGAAGTTGCTGTTCGATTGTGGACGCGGCGCAACCCAACGCCTCTATCAACTCCACATTCCTTTCGAACAAGTCACTGGCCTGTTCCTTACACACCTGCATTCGGACCATACCGTCGGAATTCCCGACTTGTGGCTGACCGGATGGGTCATGGGCCGTGACATTCCTCTTCCAGTGTGGGGTCCGGCGGGCACGAAGGCAATGATGGAACATCTGCAAGAGGCGTATGCCTTCGACATCCACATCAGGCGCGATGTTGATACAAAACTGCCCGGCGCGGGTGCGATGGTGGTCGCCAAGGATATCGAAGAGGGCGTGGTTTATGAAAGATCGGGAGTGAAGGTCACGGCGTTCCTGGTCGATCACGGCGAAATTAAACCCGCGTTCGGCTATCGCGTTGATTATGGCGGGCACTCGGTAACTATGTCCGGCGATACTCGTCCTTCGGAAAACCTGATCAAGTTCGCTCAGGGGACGGACGTTCTGATTCACGAGGTGATTGATCCTGAGGCGTTTGGAGAATTGACCAGCACAGACACACGGGAACAACGAAAGGCAATAGTCGAACACCATACAACCCCCGAGCAGGCAGGCGTCGTATTTTCGCGTGTGAAGCCAAGAGTCGCGGTCTACTCCCACATTGTGCCTCCTGACGTTCCCGACGTGATCCCACATACGCGGAAAACTTATGCGGGTCCGCTGGAAGTTGGCGAAGACTTAATGAGCATCGAGATTGGCGACAAGATTGAAGTGCGCCATCCCGTGAAGTAAATCAAGACGCGCGCCCCACGAGTTCCGCGTTGACTCCCCCGCGCAGATTGAGTAACATCCTTTTTCACCAAGGAACCCGGGGGAATGGCTTACACAACGCGGCGGATTGGTGTGGTGCTCTTCCAGCTTGGCGGACCTGACACGCTGGAAGCGATCGAGCCTTTCCTTTTTAATCTGTTTTGCGACCCCGATATTATTGATTTCCCGTTTGCCCGCATCGGTCGAAAGCCGCTAGCCAAACTGATTTCCAGCACTCGCGCCAGAAAAGTCCAACATCATTACGCAACCATCGGCGGAGGCTCGCCCATCCGGCGATTCACCGAGCAACAGGCCCGGGCCTTGCAGTTGAAGCTGACAGAATCTGGTTTGGACGCGCGTTGTTTTGTCGCCATGCGTTATTGGCATCCGTTTACCGCACGGGCGATTGAGCAACTTCGGGACGCCTGCTGCGACGAGGTGGTGCTGCTTCCTCTTTATCCGCAGTATTCGAGCACCACGACGGGCAGCAGCCTCAACGAATGGCGGCGGCTGTTTCGAGAAGGATGTCCCGGTGCGGCGCGTTGATGCCTTCTATCGTCACGAGATGTACCTGCAGGCGCTGGTTGAGAAGATCGACGAGGCACTGGCACGATTCGCTGAGCCTGAGCGTCCCGAGATTGTGTTTAGTGCGCACAGCGTCCCGCTCGCGATAATCCAGAAGGGCGACCCTTATCAGCGGCAAATTGAAGAGACTGTCGAGTTACTCATGCAGCGCGGCGGTTGGACGAATGGCTATCGGCTCTGCTACCAGAGCAAAGTAGGAGCCAGCAAATGGCTGCAGCCATCATTGCACACCGCGTTGCGCGAGCTTGCGGCGCAAAAAGGCCGCGAGGTTTGCATCGTTCCCATTTCGTTTGTTTCCGATCATGTGGAGACATTGGGAGAGATCGATCACGAGGCTCGCGCAGAAGCCGCCAAATTGGGGATCAAGCGATTCGAGATGACGTCGGGTTTAAACGATTCGCCGACATTCATTGCGGCGTTGGCCGACTTGGTTGGCACGGCGATAGGAGTCGATTTGGGCAAGTGAGCGCAAGCTTGTGCTCGCTGGTTGGCGCTGCAGACTGAGAACTAACGGAATTAGAATAGAACGGGGCCAAGTAAAAAAGGGGTGAAGTTGGATGGCAGACGAATCCGCCAATGGTGGCGTTCTGGGGCATCTTCCGCCGTGGCCGCGGAATGCGCTCAATAATTCGGTCATCGCAATGGAGCAGGCCTATCGCCAGCGCAAAGGTCTGCCGTTGCTCAGCGATGCCGACATCGAAGCGTTGAAAGCCGGCCAGCCGATGGCTTGGGAAGGCGGGAACGGGGGAACCGCACCAGCTGCGGCGAGTCCAGCTCCTCCACCTGCGGCCGCATCTGCGCCGCCTGTCGCGGCTCCGACCGCTACAGCGAGCACGGCGCTCAGTGAGGACGTCGCCAAGTGGGTTGCGGAGGGTCGAAAATGGAGCAAGTCGACCATTGCGGCAGAGCAAGCGCGTCGCGGGCGCAAAGGTCTATCGGCGCTCAACGATGTCGAAATCGCTGCCCTGCTCGGCGAGCCGGTCGCGGCGGCGGAATCTCCAGAAGCGCCGGTTCCAGCCGCTGCTTCAACACCAACTCCGGCAGTCGCCTCCGGACCCATTAGCGCAGACGTCGCCAAGTGGGTTGCAGAAGGTAGGAAGTGGAGCAAGTCGACGATTGCGGCGGAACAGGCGCGGCGTGGGCGCAAAGGGTTGCCCACTCTTAACGATGCCGAGATTGCCGCTCTCCTCGGAGAGCCAGCCGCTCCTGCTGCGGCCCCTGCCGCTTCGGTTCCAGTTGCGGCTGCCGCTGCTGTGCCTCGGCCGGCTGCGGCCAAGGGTGTAACTGCTTCGGCGGCGGCTTCCGTGGCCCGCAGCGGCGAATCAACAAGCTACGTCGGCACCCCCGCGGTCGGAACCTCCAGAGCGGCCAAAGCCGGAGGGGTTGCGTCGATCGGCCCAGAAGACAATGAAGTCAATCAGCAGCGCCGCCGCTTGGTTTGGAGCGCGGTCGCGGCTTTCCTGGTGGCTTGGTTCCTCGCATTCTTTCGCTTCTTCCTGCCCCGTACCTTGTTTGAACCTGCGACCAGCTTCAAGATCGGCTATCCCGAGGAATACGGTCTGGGAGTGGATACAAAGTTTCAGCAGAAGTACCGCATCTGGGTGGATCGCACGCCGGATCGCATTTTCGTGATCTACGCGCGCTGTACTCACTTGGGTTGCACTCCTGATTGGAAGCCGAGCGAGAACAAGTTCAAGTGTCCTTGCCACGGCAGCGGATACGACAGCGAAGGGATTAACTTCGAAGGTCCGGCACCGCGCCCGATGGATCGAGCTAAAGTGGAAGTCGCGCCAGACGGTCAGATCCTGGTGGATGTTTCTCGGCTCTATCAGTGGCCAAAGGGACAGCCGACTCAGTTCAACGACGACGGAGCGTTCCTGCGGGCGTAATCGGTTGCGTGGGGACGAACTCGTCTGGCGCGGGCGCCCTCGCCCGCGGTTTGCGAGATTGAAAAGCATGATTAGAGGAACCAATGCCTGAAGAGAATGGAAACGGCAAAAACGGCAATCGGGTGGGCCTGCTCGAACGAGTGAAGGCTGGAGTAAAAGAAGATGTCCAGTCGCTCAAGACGGACATGCCGGCCAAAGCCAAAGAGCAGATCGAAGGCCTGAAAGATCCCACCAAGACTCAGGTCTTCACTTCGATCTTCCGCCACAAACATGACGACACGCCGCGCAATCGGGCGCTGGGCGTGCTGTCGAACGTCTTCCTGCATTTGCATCCGGCAAAGATCAATCGCGACGCAGTCCGCTACAGCTACACCTGGGGCATGGGCGGAATCACGTTTTATTTATTCATCGTCCTCACTTTTACCGGCGTGCTGCTGATGTTCTATTACCATCCCAGCAAGGTGCAGGCGTTTCGCGACGTGCTCTATCTTGAGCACGACGTTCCCTTCGGCAAACTGCTGCGCAACATGCACCGCTGGGCCGCGCACTTAATGGTAATCGCAGTCTGGCTACACATGTTCCGGGTTTTTCTGACTGGCTCTTACAAGAAGCCGCGGGAGTTTAACTGGAACATTGGCGTGCTTCTTTTGGTTTTCACGCTGCTGCTTTCGTTCACCGGCTACCTGCTACCCGACGATCAACTCGGATTCTGGGCAGTCACGGTGGGAACAAACATGGCTCGCGCAACGCCGCTGCTGGGACACGAAGGCCCCTTCGGCAAAGTGTTCCACATGACGCCTTACAACGACATTCGCTTCGGACTATTGGGTGGTTCGATCGTGGACGCGAATGCGTTGCTTCGCTCCTACATCTGGCATTGTATTGGCATTCCGATCGTGGCTTCGGTTCTGATGATCGTGCATTTCTGGCGGGTAAGAAAAGACGGCGGCATCTCCGGCCCGGCGCCAGTGATGCTGACCGAAGAGGCGGACAAGCCTCGCCGCAGCGCGTAGGCGAAAACGGCGAGACGTAGCAAGCTACGTCTCTACAGCGGATGCAGACTTGCGGTAGAGACATTGCTCTCGCAACGTTCTCCCTGGTCAGGAGATTATTATGGATTGGCGACAACTTTGGGAGATCTGTTCCGCGCCTGACAACGTGCCGATCGTCGGCTTGATCCCGCTGTTGATTTTCTACATTTATCTGGCGTGGAAGCAGGCCAAGGCCAACGATGAACTGATCGGCGAACTCGAAACCAATCCCGCGATGGCGAAAACTCACTATCGCAAGACTTGGCCATTTCGTCCGGGCTGGCAGAAGGAGATTCACGTCTGGCCGTTTCTCCTGCGCATTGAATTCCTCGCCGCCATAATCGTGACGATCATTCTGATGGTCTGGTCGATCACGCTGAGCGCGCCGCTGGAAGAGCCGTCGAATCCCAACCTGACGATGAATCCCGCGAAGGCGCCGTGGTATTTCCTCGGCCTGCAGGAAATGCTGGTGTACTTCGATCCCTGGATCGCAGGCGTGGTGATGCCAACGCTGATCATCGTTGGCCTGATGGTGATTCCGTACATCGACACCAATCCGCTGGGCAGCGGTTATTACACCTGGAAGCAGCGCAAGTTTGCCATTGGAACGTTCCTGTTTGGCTTCGTCATCCTTTGGGTCGCGATGATTATTATCGGGACATTTATCCGCGGGCCTGGTTGGCAGTGGTTCTGGCCGGGACAAACCTGGGATCACAATCGACTTATTTATGAGGTGAACCGCGATTTGCCTGATCTTTTTGGGCTCACATCGAACCTGGCCAAGGCGATCTTCGGCGCGATCGTGGTCGGAGGTTATTACCTGGCCGGAGGGTTCCTGGTACACGCGCTCTTCCGGCGTTACAACCCGAAGGATTATAAGCGCATGAGCCTGTTGCAGTATTCGATCATGATGTTTTTCTGGCTCACCATGGTGGCTCTGCCGCTGAAGATGCTGTTGCGGCTTGCGTTCAATATCAAGTACGTGTGGATAACGCCCTGGTTCAACGTGTGACCTATAAGGAAGCAATGTCATTTTGATCGGAATGACAAGCTTGATCTGTTAGCTGTGTTCAACGACTAGAGGGAGAACCTGGTGCCTGAACAACCAATCCCCGAGCAAGATCCGGTAGTCACAAAGTCGTACGCGATGTATTACGTCGTCTCGATGGCCTTGCTGATGGCGACGCTGTTCTGGGCTCTGTGGGATGAAGCTTACGGGCAGCGGCCGTGGAAGGCTTTCCAAAACGAATGGAAGCAGCGCTACACGGCTTTTCTGGTGAAGGCCGCGCCGGCGTCCGACAAATCGGTGAAAGCGGTCGAAACCGATCCTCAGTATCAGCAACTGGAGCAGGCCTACAAGCAAGTTGACTCGGCAACCAAGTCTCAGCGGGACGAGCTTCAGAAACAGATCGCGAGCCTCAGTGCGCAAATCCTCGCGGTGCAGAATATCTTCACTGACAAGCGGGCTTACGCGAATGCGCTGACCTATCAGATCGAGACTGAGACCAGTTCGTCGGGCAAGCAAAGCAAGCGAAACGAATTGGAGGAGTACAAGAAGAAACTCTGGACCGTCGAGTTTCCCGACGGTCACAAAGAGAAATACGACTTTCGCCAACTGGAAGAGAAATACAACGACCTCAAAGACCAGCGAACCAAGCTGAATGCGAAACTGGGCGAGGTGATCAAGCCGGTAACCGCGGCCGGCACCGCAATGACGACTTATGTTGCCGACCACATGGTCGATCTGACGCCGACCCAAATCGAAGGTTTGGAGAGGAAGACAAAAGAGTGGTACCCGAAGATCGTGCAGATCAACGTGGCGGATGCCAACATTGTCGACCGCTGCGAGTCCTGCCACATGAACATTCGTGAGCCGCTAAAAATCACGCCCGCTGTCATGACTCCGAAGGGCGAAAAGAAGCCTGACGAATATGCTCAGGCTTTCGTCAGCCATCCGCAGCCTGGGCTCTTGAAGATCCACGATCCTGACACGTTCGGCTGTTCGCCGTGCCACCAAGGCAATGGCCGCGCTACCACCAGCGTTGAAAAGGCGCACGGAAATTATGAGCACTGGCTGTGGCCACTGTTTCCCAAGCAGAACGTCGAAGCCGGCTGCCAGACCTGCCACGCCGCCGACATGGTTCTAGTCAGCGGTGATGTGGGATGGACGATCAGCGAAGGCAAAGATCTATTCCGTCAAAAAGGCTGCATGGGTTGCCATCGCTATGAGGGCTACGACAAAGAACCCGAAGACCTGAATACGTTCAGCCAACACATCAAGCAATTGGAGCAGCAGAAAAAGGAAAACTTCAAGCAGGCTGCGTATTTGATGAAGCAAGCGGATACGGCGGAAACCAACCAGGAGGCCAACCGGTTAAACGACGAGGCCATCGCGCTCAAAGTGGCCAACAGCAAGGCCGACGGCGAGATTCAGCAGCTCGATTTTCAGATGCACAGCGTGATGCAGGACATGAAGAAGATTGGGCCGAACTTGAAAGATATCCGGCTCAAGCTGAATAAGAATTGGATTCCGGTGTGGATAAAAAAGCCGACTGACTTCCGTCCCACCACCAAAATGCCGAACTTCCGTCTGACCGATCATCAAATCCAAGCGATCTCGGCGTATTTGTGGCAGTCGGCGTTGACTGATCCGCTGCCAAAGCAAAATCCCGGAAACGCTGAGCACGGCAAAGAGCTTTTCGAAACCCGCGGCTGCCTGGCGTGTCATTCCATCGGCGAAGGCGATCAAATGCAGGGCGGCACTTTTGCCGCAAACCTGTCACGCGAGGGTGAAAAAGCAAATTACGACTACCTGGTGCGCTGGATTCATAATGCCCGTCAGCGTACGCGTCCGTATTGTCCGTACGAAAAGAAAGATATCGGTCCTGAAGATTACGCCAAAAAGGGCTTGCCTTATGTGTTCGACCTTGAGCACAGCCAATGCCCGAACGATGGCCACGAGCTTCAAGTGCAGAACATGACGGTGATGCCGAGCTTACGCCTCCCTCCGGAAGATGCGCAGGACATTGCTTCGTACTTGATGACGCAAAAGAAGCAGGAACCGTCGGCTTACGCCGAAGCTTCCTTCATGGACGATCCCGCGTTGAAAGAAGAAGGCAAGAAGTGGATTCGTCACTACGGTTGCTCCGGATGCCACGAGATTTCAGGCATGGAGGATGAAGGCCGCATCGGCACGGAACTGACATTTGAAGGCAGCAAGCCCATCGAGCGGTTGGATTTCGCTCTGTTCACTGAAACGGCTCAGCGCGGCGGAAAACATGCCGAGCCGATCACGAATCCGGAAGACCTGGCGCGGCTCCCGGAGGGTCCGGCAAAAGATTCGTGGTACGACCATAAAGGCTTCTTCGAGCATAAACTTGCCGAGCCCAACATTTACGATCAGGGCAAGATCAAGTCGGAGACCGAAGCCCTGCGCATGCCCAATTTGCACCTGACGTCGGAGCAGATTCGCGACCTTACAACGTTCCTGTTGGGAAGCGAAGAGAGTTCCCTGCCGGCGCAGTATCAATATCGGCCAGGCGACGCGCGCCGTGATATTCAGGAAGGCTGGTGGGTGGTCAAGAAATACAACTGCATGGGGTGCCACCAATTCATTCCCGGTCAGCAGACTGTGCTAATGGGAATGAAGAAATATCAGGATCCGGATTGGAAGGATCAGCTTCCGCCGAAGCTCTTAACCGAGGGCGCGCGCGTCGATCCCGAATGGCTGCGCCGATTCCTTTCCAATCCCTCGTTGAGCACGACGGATACTAATCGCAATGGCGTGCGTCCGTATCTGAAAGTACGCATGCCTACGTTCTCTTTCTCGGACAATGAACTGCGCAAGCTGGTGCGATTCTTCCAGGCGCTGTCGCAACAGCCCATGCCGTACATTCCGGAGCAGGTTCCAGTATTGACGACAAAAGAAACCGATATGGCGCGCAGCCTGTTCTCGAGCACAGCAGCGCCCTGCTTGAAATGCCACGCCACGGGCGATCCGGCGCACGACAAGATTGCCACTGCGCCAAACTTCCTGCTCGCCAAGGAGCGCTTGAAACCGGATTGGGCGCAGCGCTGGGTGCTGGATCCGCAAGCCATTAGCCCGGGCACCTCCATGCCGTCGGGATTGTTCCGGCTTGACAAGGACCACTGGGTGTTTGCCGGCCCGACGCCTGCATCGTTCCAGGGTTACGAGGGAGACCAGTCGAAATTATTGGTGGACTATATTTTCCAGCTAACCCCGGAAGAACAAAAACGCGTAGCTGCATCGATGGGGCGAAATAGCGCCGCAAACCAGACGCCAGCGAAATCCAAGCAAGCTGCCACGCCTTCTCACCGGGCAAGCAGCGGAGGTTCGCGGTAAAATGTAGAGTTTCGTAGCGCCGCCGTCCCGGCGGCTGTCGCGAGGGCGTTCCCGCCCGCGCATTCGGGGCGAGTTTTCGGGATAGCATGTAAACCTGAATTCGAACTTTGAAAAACGCATTCAACTTTTCACGAAAGGGCGACATCATGAATAAGAAAACATCTGTAACAATGTTTGGCCTGCTCTGTCTTCTCGGCTTATGGCTCCTCGTAGGCTGTAGCAAGAAAGAGGAAACGAACGAAGCCCCGGCTTCCGCGCCGTCATCCATGGCGCAGCCCGCGGCCCCAGCGGCCACTCCAATCGATCCCAGCACGGTAGCTTCGGTCAGCGGCACCGTGAAGTTCGACGGCGCTGCTCCCAAGGCCTCGAAGATTGACATGAGCCAGGATGCCGCTTGCAAGGGCACGAACACGGCTGAGACCGTGGTCGTCGACGGCGGCGACGTAGCCAATGTTTTCGTCTACGTAAAAGACGGGCTGGGTGATCGGACATTTGCGGTTCCCACGCAGGCGGTCACGATCGACCAGCAAGGCTGCAAATACCATCCTCACGTGCTGGGCGTAATGACCGGTCAGAACATTGAAATCAAGAACGACGATCAAACCACGCACAACATTCATCCCACGCCGCAAGCCAATCGCGAGTGGAATGAATCTCAGCCGCCCGCGGCCGCTCCGCTCGAGAAGAGTTTTGCTCGCGAAGAAATTATGCTGCCAGTAAAGTGCAACCAGCACCCGTGGATGCGGATGTACATCAACGTGGTCAAGAGCCCGTTCTATGCGGTTACCGGCCCGGACGGCAAGTATGAAATCAAGGGCCTGCCGCCGGGAGATTACACCCTCGCCTTTGTGCAGGAGAAGCTGGGCGAACAGGATCAAAAAGTGACGCTGGCTGCGAAAGACAGCAAGACCGTGGACCAGACGTTCAAGGCGCAGTAAATTGGCAAGATCGTTTGGGGACGGGTCTCTGACCCGTCCTGCCGAGCGAAGCTCGGCAGTTAGTTACATTGACCAGGGAGTAAGCATCTGAAGTCCCTCGCCACACCGTACAATCGCGCGCACCATCGCTTTGCTGTCTTCGTAGCGTGCGCGACTTTTGTGCTCATCATCGCCGGCGCACTCGTCACCAGCAACGACGCCGGACTTTCCATCCCCGACTGGCCTACATCTTTCGGATCCTTCAGCGTTCCACCTTTGCGTGGAGGAATCAAATTCGAGTGGAGTCATCGGGCGATTGCCGGGTCAATCGTTCTGCTCACGATTTCCATCGCCGCGTGGACGTGGTTCGCTGACCGCCGGCGATGGATGAAATGGCTCGGCATCGCCGCTCTGGCCACCGTTATCACTCAGGCAATCCTCGGCGGGCTTACGGTTCTGTTGTTCCAGCCGCCGTGGGTATCCTCGGCGCACGCCGCGGTAGCGCAGACATTCTTCTGCATCGCCGTCGCCATCGCCATGTTCACCGGACGCCGATGGGTTGAAGAAGTCCCGCAGATTGAATTCGACAACCGTCGTCCCAGCCTCATTACCCTCACGTGGCTGTCGATCTTCGTGCTCTATGTTCAACTGATTCTGGGCGCCATGTTTCGCCATCACGGCATGAGTTGGTGGCCGCACGTGGCGAACGCCGCGATTGTGACTTTCGTACTCACATGGACCGCGATCCGCGCGCTATCGCGATTCTCGAAAATTGAAGCGGTACGGCGGCCCGCGATTATTCTTGGTTTCGCTGCTATGATCGTACAACTTTGCCTTGGTTTCGCGGCGTTTCTCACGCGCATAGCATGGGGACGTGATGCGGTCCAACCGGAATTTTCGATGGTAATTTCAACCGTGTCCCACGTCGCCGTGGGGGCACTGCTGTTGGCTACCGCTGTCATCCTCGCCATACAAGTGTGGCGGCATATCCCTGTTGCGTTTGAGGAACAAGTAACCAGCCGATCTCAAAAACCGGCAGCTGCATGAGCACCACCGGACAGCGTCTCATCGTAGAATAGCCTGTGGCCTCTAAAACTCCATTCGCTGTGGCTGGCTCTGAGACCGATCTCGCTGTCGAACCCGTCGTTATTTCCGTGTGCGATCTCGTGCATCGTTATGGCGACCGAGCCGCGCTCAATGGCGTCTCTTTCGACGTGCGTCGGGCCGAACTCTTCGGATTGCTAGGGCCGAATGGCAGCGGAAAGACGACGCTGTTTCGCATACTCTCTACTCTGATGATTCCGGTTGGCGGGCACGCCGAGATTATGGGATTCGATGTTGCCCGTGACCCCAACGGTTTGCGCCGACAGATCGGCGTGGTTTTTCAGGCGCAAAGCATCGACGTAAAACTCACCGCCGCCGAGAACCTCTGGCATCAGGGACATCTCTACGGCTTGCACGGAGCGTCACTGAAGTCGCGCATTGCGGAAATGCTTGGCCGGGTCGGCCTTGCAGATCGCGCCAACGAAAAAGCTGAGACGTTCTCAGGGGGAATGCAGCGCCGACTGGAATTGGCTAAGGGCCTGCTCCATCACCCGTCAGTCCTGTTACTGGACGAACCCACGACCGGACTCGATCCTGGCGCCCGGCGCGATCTCTGGCAATATCTCGCGATATTGCGTGATGAAGAACGCGTGACCGTGATCGTCACGACTCACCTTATGGAAGAGGCTGAGCGCTGCGATCGTCTCGCCATCTTGAATCAAGGAAAAGTAGTGGCGTTAGGCACGCCGGATGACCTTAAACATGAGATCGGCGGAGATGTGATTCTGCTGGATGCGAAGAACCCCGATTCGCTCGCAGAAAGAATCCGCGCCCGCTTTAACCTGGACGCGCAAGTGCTTCACGGGGAGGTGCGCATCGAACGCGAGAACGGCCACCGCTTTATCACCGATGTGGTGGAATCTTTCCCGGGTGAGATTGAGTCGATTTCAGTGAGCAAGCCAACATTGGAAGATGTTTTCATCCGCCGCACCGGCCATCGATTCTGGACGGACGGCGCAGAAGAAGCAGAGAAAGTGAGGAGCTAGCAAGCCTATGATGCTGCTGCTTTCGGTCATACTCGGAATCGTGCCGCTCGTGGGAGTGGCGTGGATCGTTCTGAAGGCTAGCGTAACCACGGTCGACGGTCTCTTCATGACTCTGATCCTCCTAGCGCTTTCGGGTATTCTGTTCCTGAATGCGTACTTAGAGATTCGCGGACGACTCAAGAAATCCGCAGCGCCGCCGGCGCAGAAAACGAGTTGATGTGGTCACACAAACCGCAACTTTGCCCGTGCAGGTCGCGCCAACCTCCAGCGGATTAGTGCTTCCCGCTTTTACCCTTTGGTGGCGCGAAATTGTCCGCTTCTACCGGCAGCGCTCGCGCGTTGTCGGCGTGATCGCCTCGCCGCTGCTGTTCTGGCTGGTCATCGGATCCGGCTTCGGCACTTCCTTTCGCGCGGGCAGCGCTCCCGGACAGCAGCACTATCTGGACTACTTTTATCCGGGCGCACTCATCATGATCGTGCTGTTCACTTCGATTTTTGCCATGATGTCTTTGATCGAGGATCGCAAGGAAGGCTTCCTGCTGTCAGTTATGGTCGCGCCTGTCCCGCGCTCCGCGATCGTGCTCGGTAAAGTGCTGGGCGGAACCACGCTGGCCGCCATTCAAGGCCTGATCTTCTTGGCGTTTGCGCCCTTTGTCGGCGTGCATTTGGGGATCATTGATTTCTTGCTGGTCGTATTTGTCGTTTTTCTGGTTTCTTTTGCGCTTACCTCCTTGGGATTCGCCATAGCTTGGCCGATGGATTCTACGCAGGCTTTCCATGCCATCATTAATCTTTTTCTGATCCCGTTGTGGCTGCTATCGGGCGCGCTGTTTCCGCTCGCAGGGGCTTCGGGCTGGTTGCGGCTGGTGATGCGACTGAATCCGCTCACCTACGGTGTCGAAGCTTTGCGCGTGCTTCTGTATCCGGAGAGCCCAACCGTATTGTCGCTGCCGGCTTCGATTGGCATGCTGGCCCTATTTACAATTTTCATGTTTGGGTTATGCTTCTTCCGAGTAAATCGCCGCACCACGAGGCCCGCCGCATGATGCAAATTTGGCCGGCATACACGGCTTTTCCAGAGATCAATGCTACGCTGAATGGCACCAACGCCGTGTTGCTGCTGGTTGGACGTAACTTCATCAAGCATGGGCGGATGGCTGCGCACCGCGCCTTCATGATCGCCGCAGTGGCGACTTCTTCACTTTTTCTGGCTTGTTATCTTTACTATCATTACTGCCTTTACTACTATGCGCACTCGCCGTCGAAACATTTCCAGGGGCAAGGATGGTCGCGCCCCGTGTACTTTACCATCTTGACCTCGCACACCATTCTCGCCATTGTAATCTTACCCATGGTGATTATCACGCTGATCCGCGGCTTGCGAGGCCGCTTCGAGAGCCACCGAGCCATCGCGCGCTGGACTTATCCCTTGTGGATGTACGTTTCCGTCACCGGCGTAATTGTTTATTTCATGCTTTATCATTTGTTCGCGTGAAAAGGCTCACCGCAGAGTCACAGAGAATTACTTTTTTCTTTTCTCTGTGACTCCGTGGTGAAAAAAGTTTCATGGCTACTGTCAGACTAAAGATTGACGTTTCGGGCACAGTAGGCGACGAAGCCTGGCGTGGGATCCAGCCGTTCGATCAGATCCAGAGTGCAGATTTTGGTCCGCAGTTCGGCAGCGGTGGACGGTGCAATCATCCGCTCAACGCGCCGCACAACAAAGGAGAATGGATCGGCGCTGAAATCCATCTGCAAACGCCGCTCCTGGCCCAATACGCGGTCTCTCACTATCTGGAGCAGGACCGCGTGCTCGATGCGGATGTGGTGGAGTAACCTAAATCATTGATGTCTTCCCTGCCAAACGCAGTTCCGCAAACTTCGCCGGACGCAAGCGAAACCCCTGACCGGCCACGCAAGCCGCGCATGTCTACGCGCAATCGGCTGCTCTTTTTCCTGACCGCGTGGCTGATTGTCTTAATGCCGTTTCTGTTCTGGTGGAATACCTGGTTCGGCCGCCAACTTTCCGACAAACAACTGGCGGAATATCTGCAGGACGAAAAGCATCCCCGGCACATTCAGCATGCGCTGGTGCAGATCGGCGAGCGCATGACTCGGCACGACGCGAGCGTGGCGCAGTGGTACCCGCAGGTTGCGAAGCTGGCTTCGTATCCGGTCGAAGAAGTACGCAACACCGACGCCTGGGTGATGGGACAAGATACGTCCGGCGCCGGATTCCATGAAGCTCTGCTCAAAATGCTCGCCGATCCTTCGCTCATGGTGCGGGGCAACGCCGCGCTCTCGCTGGTCCGCTTCGGAGACGCATCCGGAAGACCCCAGATCCTGGAACTGCTGCAGCCCGCCACGGTCAATGCTCCGCAGCCGGGAAGAGTGATCGACACCAGCACGGTGGGAACTGCGATTCACCAAGGTGGAGTTATCGCCAAATTGCAAGCAGGCGGGCAGACTATAGAAATCCGCTCGCCCATCGGCGGCCGTCTGCGTGCCTTGTCCGCAACCACCGGACAAACCGTGGCCAGCGGAGCGCAAATTGCAACGATCGATCCGGGCACGGAACAAGTCTGGGAAGCGTTGCGCGCACTTTATCTCGTGGGCCAGGCAGACGATCTCGCCGCGGTTCTCCCCTATGAGCGGGAACTGCCAGACATCCCCGACTACGTGCGCAAGCAAGCTATCGAAACAGAGAGGGCCATACGGGAAAGAACTCGATAGCCGTTGGCTGTTGGTCGTCGGTCGTTGGCCCATTCTCAGGGAATTGGAAACCAGATGCACAAGCACGAATCCATTCGCCGCGTTGATCAAATCTTCGTCGGGCGGTCCATCGACCTACCGGAGCGCCCCGGCGTTTACGTCTTCTGGTGGGTCGGGCCCCGGGCCGATCTCATGGCTGCTAACAGACACATCGTTCTCAAAGGTCCTGGAGAGCGCCCGGTCAACGTTGAATACGGAGACTGGTGGCCTGAGGAGCCTGTCTATCCATGCCTCTACATCGGAAAAACAACGAACGTCAGAAACCGGTTCTCCCTACACATAAAGCGCGACTGTCCAGGCCGCCTTCACGAAGCGCACCCAGCGAACGTCAAAGCCAAGCCCAAGACAACGTCGTGTCAGCTTCGCTTTGGCATCGAGCATGTGTTCCCAAATGAAGTGAACCCGCTCAAAGTGATCTTCCACCGCGTCGGGTTCTCCCACAAGGATTTCCCAGACGACGCGATAGCTGACTGCTTCTTTGAAGAGGACCGCCTCGTTGGAATCTGGCGACCCTGGTTTAACATCGACTCGGAGCGCTAACAGTGGCCGGAAACTCGGACGCGTTAGCTAAACGGGGATTATATTCGCGGCGAGCACGCTACCTATTGTAGAGCGGATTTCGGCTAAACCCAATCGGTGGAAGAAAGAACTAAACCGACGACGAACGACTAAAGACCAACGACGGCCTTTCAAATCGGCATCACGCCAACTTCTTTTTCCACTTCAACCGTGTCGACCATGACGATCGCGTCCCACGGACAGCCATCGAGGAAACATCCATCCGGGCCTTTGCTGAGGCACTTCTTGCATCCGATACAAAGAATCGGGTCGACCTGAATTCTTCCGAAAGGCGGATGATCTTCGTCCGGAACCCAGAACATGCAGTCTTCCACCGGGCAATATTCCACGCAGGCTGGAGAACCGGCGCACCCAGTGCAGCACTCGGTGATAACCGCCAACTCCTTTGGTTTCTTCTTTCGAGGAGTCAATAGCCCCTTGGACTTGGGTTCGAACTTCATCTCGTCCGGCACCATCCCAGCGGGTTTCAAGGAGTCTGCTTCAGCAGCCATGGCGAGATTATACCGCAGAGCATGCCGTTTTCATCCACGCCAAAGATGCGACGTTGGGGTCACTTTCTCCCTTGTTCTGATGCCGTCATCCCGAAGATCCGGCGCACTTCAGCCGGTCGAGGGATCTTGCGCGGGATGTTCTGAAACTAGCCGTCGTCGGAGCGCCGAAGCGTTTCATTTTGGCAGCGTTCGCCAACTCTTTCAGTCCTGAGCGCTCAAAGCTTCGGCCATTTCTGATATATTGGCCTTCCAGCCCCCAATTTCGTTGTCCGCGCTCGCGTCTTGGCCAGGGGCGGAAGGAGCAGCATTCATGGCAGGAAGAAGCGTCAATAAAGTCATTCTTATCGGAAATCTGGGCAAGGACCCCGAGGTGAAATACACCCAGGGCGGCATGCCGGTGGCCAAGTTCTCGATCGCCACGAATGAACGCTTCAAGGACAAAGACGGCCAGTGGCAGGATCGCACCGAGTGGCACAACATCGTGGCCTTTCAGCGCCTGGCTGAGATCGTTGGCGAGTATCTGAAAAAGGGCGGCAAATGCTTTATCGAAGGCAGCCTGCGCACCAGTTCCTGGGACGATAAAGAAACCGGCCAGAAGAAGTACAAAACGGAAATCATCGCCAACGACTTGGTACTACTGAGTGGACGTGGCGAAGGCGCAGGAGATGATTCCGCTGGACGCTCCCGCGGCGCCGCCGCAGGCGGAAACAATTTCGACCAGCGCACACCGGAACCGGAACACGCGGCAGCTTCAACCCCGATCAGCGACGAAGATATTCCCTTCTGACCGGGGCTAAAGCTGACACGACTCAAGTTTGGTTCGAGTTACGCCGCCTTTTGACTTAACCCGCTACCGCCAGCCTGGCCCACTAGCTTACGAGCCGCCAAGGTCATCATCAGGCGCGTAGTGCCGGTCATGATCATGCTGATGCCCACCAGTGTCCCGATAACCCACAACGAACTGACGGGCCACTGATTCCAGATCAAGAAACCCAGAAATAGAGTAACGATTCCATCCAGCAGCATCCAGGCTGAGCTACCACTTTTGCGGGTGGCGAAATAGGCGACCACGTCCGCGACTCCCTCTGCGACCAGGAATATCCCCAGCACCAGAGTAAAAGTGGCAGTCGCCAGGACCGGATGGGCGATGAAGTAACCTCCGGCCACAATGTAAACGACGGCGACGAGCAACTTCCAGGCAATATGGCCAATGCCCTTGGACTGAAAGGCGTGGACGAGTTGCACAATGCCGTCGAGTACTGCTATCCAGCCAATTACGATGACGACTCCGACGGACGTGGCCATCGGCAAGGTGATGGCGAGGACTCCGAAGAAAATCAGCACGATCGACAACACCAGCGAGGCTTGAGACGCGCGTTTGAATCCCGTTTCCAGCGTGGTCATGGCTTCCTCCTATGCGATCACTGCAGGGGCAAGTTTCTAGCGTGCCGGTTGGTGTTGTCAACTGGAAATTGTGATGGTAATGCTAGAAGCCGTTCTCGGATTGGAAAGTCTGTTCTGAAAATACGACTCCGGCCATGCATTCAAGCCCCTCAACCGCTACAATACCTGCGGAGATTTTCTATGACATCTCTTGCCAGCAAGACCTGCGTGCCCTGCCGCGGCGGCGTACCTCCGCTCAAGGGAAAAGAACTCGAAGCTCTGCATCAGCAAGTGCCGCAGTGGAAGGTAATCAACGAGCATCACATTATGCGCACTTTCACTTTTCCTGATTTCAAGCAAGCGCTCGATTTTGTGAATCGGGTGGGCGCGGTGGCCGAAGAGCAAGGACATCATCCGGATATCCTGCTGGCATGGGGCAAGGCAGAAATTACGTTGTGGACTCACAAGATCGATGGATTAACCGAAAGTGACTTCATCATGGCCGCGAAGATTGACGGTCTGAACGCGGCTTGAACCTGCATTCCAGCAGACGTCTACGATGTAACCAAGTTTGAGACGTAGCTCCTCTACAGGATCGGAAAATGAAATCTCTATTGCGCATTCTGGCTGTGCTTGTGCTCACCGCGGCTGCCTTTCCGCAAGCAGATCAAATTACCCCAAATGAGAATCTTGTTGCCGAGGGGATTCCGAAGATTCCCACTTCGTTAGCCGAAACCGTGGAGCGCTACACGAATTTTCGCGCCGCCGTTTTGGATAGCTGGAATCCTACGAAACGGGAAATGCTCATTGCCACGCGGTTTGCGGATACCTATCAACTCCACATGGTAAAGGTGCCGGGCGGCGCGCGCACCCAACTGACTTTCTATCCGGACCGCGTAGCCGGCGCTTTTTATCCGCCTACCAAGGCCACGGTGATGTTCGTGAAAGAGTATCTGCTGAAATAGCTGCTACCCTGTGCCGCCGAAAGCTGACGACGGAGAGCTGATAGCTTCTATAATCTTTTCATGCTCGATGAGAACGAGTTTCGCAAACGGGCCGACGCTGCCCTGGAGTCCCTGAAGCAAAGTCTGATCACGGCCGAAGAATCTGCCGACCTTGAGGTCGAAGACCAGTCGGGAGCTCTGCACATTTCTTTCGAGGACGGCTCCCGGTTTGTGATCTCGCCCAACGCGCCGGTGCGGCAAATATGGATTTCCGCGCTGGCCACAAGTTTCAAGCTGGACTGGTCAGAGGCGAATCAGGCTTTCGTGCTGCAGAAGACCGGAGAAGAGCTGAAACCATTAGTGTCCCGTTTGATCAATCAACAGTTGGGAGAGGAAACGGTAACGCTGGCTTGAGGAGACCGGTCTAAGCTCCCCCTGCAGATCCTAATTTGTACTTCAAGTGCCGAGCGATGAGTTGGCCGTGGAAGCGTCCGTTCTCAATAAAAATTTCGTTAGTTCGAGAACCGGCAACAATTACGCCCGCCACATAGATACCGGGCACATTGCTTTCCAGGGTTTCAGGATCGCACACCGGTCGGCATTGCTCGGTAGAGAGCTCGATGCCCATCGAGCGCAGGAAATCATAATCAGGATGGTATCCAGTCAAGGCAAAAACAAAATCGTTCTTCGCGCGAACCACGCCCTCGGGCGTGTAGACCACGACGTGATCGGCCAAGATTTCTCCGACTGAGCTGTTGAAATAAGCTTTGATCTCACCGTTCTTGATACGATTCTCGATGTCAGGCAGGATCCAGTACTTGACGTGGTGATGGATCTTCGGCCCGCGATAGACCAGGGTCACGCGCGCTCCGTGCCGCCACAGATCGAGAGCTGATATGGCAGCGGAATTCTTGCCACCGATGATCAGAACATCGTTGTCAAAGTACGGATGAGGCTCGCGATAATAATGAAACACCTTGGGCAGATCTTCCCCGGGGATGTTCAGCATGTTTGCCAGGTCGTAATATCCGGTCGCCACGATCAGCTTGCGCGTGTGGTAGTCGTAGATTCTTCCCAGCCGATCGGTGGTCGTGACCTGGAAGTCGCCGTCTTTACCGTTCACCGTTTTCACCCACTGATATTGCGCGATCGGCAAGCGATAGTGCTCGGCGACCTTCCGATAGTACTCGAGCGCCTCTTGACGCGTGGGCTTCTGGTTGGCCGTGCTGAACGGAATGTCACCGATCTCCAGTAGTTCCGGGGTGGTAAAGAAAGTCATATTGGCCGGATAGTTGAAGATCGAATTCACCACGCAGCCTTTATCAACCGCGAGCGCCTTGAAACCGGCCCTTTGCGCTTCTATGGCGCAAGCCAGACCAGTCGGGCCCGGCGCCAATGACGAGCACATCGACACGCATGCTCGAGTGCAACTCCACCTGAGCGCGCGGGAGCGTGTCGGGAATCTGTAGGGCCCTATCGGACATTTGCTTCGTGACCAAAGTTGTCTCTGAAATTGAAGAGAAAGATTCTAGCACGCGCCGAGTTCAGGGCGGACCACGCTCCGTCACAGGACCCGGTGTCCAGGCGCACAGACTCTGCTATGCACGAGTTATAATTTTCGGTTGCTCATCCTGTTAGGCACTGGTCAGGAAAGCTCAATGGCAATCTCCGCCGAACCCGCCACTCGCACGCGTATTGAATCCGACAGCATGGGACAGATCGAGGTCCCGGCCAACGTCTATTGGGGGGCGCAGACGCAGCGCTCGCTTCTCCACTTTGACATTGGACGCGATGTCATGCCGCCAGAACTAATCCGTGCGTTTGGCATTCTCAAGAAGGCATGCGCGCTGGTGAATCAGGATCTGGGCAAGCTTCCCGCCGACAAGGCCAAACTGATCGTGCAGGCCGCGGACGAGGTCATCTCCGGCAAGCTCAACGACCAGTTCCCGCTGCGCATCTGGCAGACCGGCAGCGGCACGCAGACCAACATGAACGTCAACGAGGTCATCTCCAACCGCGCCATTGAGATTGCGGGCGGCGAGATGGGATCGAAGAAGCCGATTCACCCCAATGACGACGTCAACATGTCCCAGTCGTCCAACGACACATTTCCGACTGCAATGCACATCGCGGCAGCGGAACGAGTGAAGAACGCGCTGATTCCCGCCATTCAAACCATGCATGACGCGATCGCCGCCAAGGCAAAAGAATTCAACGACGTGGTCAAGATCGGACGCACGCATCTGCAGGATGCCGTGCCTCTGACCTTCGGCCAGGAGTTCGGCGGGTGGGCCAGTCTATTGCAACGCGATATCGAGCGGCTGAAACAGGTACTCGGAGGACTCTACGATCTCGCCATAGGCGGAACCGCAGTGGGCACAGGGCTGAACGCTCATCCTGAATTCGCGGAGAGAGCCGCAAAGAAGATTGCCGAACTTACCGGACTTCCCTTCCGCTCACATCCGCAACAAATTTGCCGCGCTTTCGGCTCACGATGAAATCGTATTTGCGCAAGGTGCGCTGGAAACGCTGGCTGCTTCGTTGATGAAGATTTCAAACGATATTCGCTGGCTCGCTTCGGGACCACGTTGCGGTCTCGGCGAACTGTCAATTCCGGAGAACGAACCCGGCTCTTCGATCATGCCCGGCAAGGTGAATCCCACGCAGTGCGAAGCCATGACCATGGTGTGCGTGCAGGTTCACGGCGCCACTGCTGCAGTTGGATTCGCCGGCTCCCAAGGCAATTTCGAACTCAACGTCTTCAAGCCAGTGATCATCTACAACTTCCTGCACTCGGTGACTCTGATCACTGACGCCTGCCACGGTTACGTCGAATACATGATTAAGGGCATCGAAGTTGATCGCGCGAAAGTTGATTGGTACGTGAAGAATTCGCTGATGCTGGTAACAGCGCTCGCCCCGAAGGTTGGATACGACAAGGCAGCCAAAATCGCCCACACGGCGCACGTCGACAAGACTAGTCTGCTCGATGCGGCGCTAAAGCTCGGCTATCTTACGAAAGAGGAATTCCATCTATTGATGAAGCCGGAGAAGATGACGCGGCCCTAGGTTGGCAGCCTGGCTCCATCGTAATCGAGTGCTACGAAATACCATGTCTTTGGTCATCCCGAAGACCCGGCGTACTTCAGCCGGGCGAGGGATCTCGCGCGCAGCACTCATTATCTTCGTTGTTCGTTCATCACAGACAGATGGCCGTTTGTGCCGTATAAAAACTCTGCGAGTGCAACTTATGCGAGACCCCAAGCGCTTCTACGTTTACATCATGACAAACCGGCCGCGTTCCCACGTTTTATATACCGGCGTGACCGGAAACATTGCACGTCGAGTCTTTGAGCACAAGAACAAGCTGGCACCGGGTTTCACGAGTCGCTACAATCTCACCCGCTTAGCCTACTGCGAATGCTTCGCTCTCCCGGACTTGGCAATCGATCGCGAGAAAGAGATCAAGGGCTGGCGTCGCAGCAAGAAAATCCGTCTGATCGAATCTCTAAATCCGTACTGGCACGACCTAGCGGAACAATGGAGTGAAGTGTACAAGCCTGACAGCCCTGCCAATTCGCGCGAGATCCCTCACTCGGCTGAAGGACGCCGAGTTTCGGGATGACGCAAATCTAACATAAGAAATCACGTTGAAAATGTGGGAATCGACCCGCTCAGTCGGGATCGTAGACGCCGTTGCCGTATCCCTTGCGCCGGATGTCTTCCTGCATCTGCTCAAGCTTAGTCTTTTCCTGCGCGAGCTGACGCTGTGCCGCTTCGTATTGCGCTTTCAGGTTTCGCCCCCGGTCGCACCAGTCTTTGTAATAAGGCGTGTAATACGTGGAAGTCCAGCACGCCTGTGCTTCATCATCCTGGGCGAACCCGGTGCTCCACGCGGCAAACTCGTTCTTGAGACTCGTGACGTGGTTCTGGATATCGATGATCTTGCCCTTCTCTACTCTCACTTGATTCTGGAATTTTTTGCCTTGCGCTTCGAACTGCTGTACCGCTTGTTGATCCTCTTCTTCGTCGGTGGCCTTGTCGCGGGCGGCTTGCGCGGCGGCGGCGTTCGGCGTTGGCACAGACTTGGCCGCAGGCGGATTGCTGCCATCGCTTAAATCGTGGTTTCTGATTATTTTGGTCGGCGCAGCGGATTCACGCGCTTGCCTTGCGGCGGCGGCCGCAGCGTCGACGGCAGATGGTTTAACCGGGCCTGGGTTTCCTGGTTGCGGGTTTGCCGGTTGTGCAGTTGCTGATTGTGAACTGGTTGGTTGCGTGCCCGTCGATTGCTGAGAACCGCCTTGCTGGCTGGTTTGACCGAAGGCCAAAGCCGCCAGTAGTAGCCATCCGACCATCCCCCAGCGATCACGAAGGCGCATAGATCCTGATCATATCGCCGCCTAAGCCTTCGAGCTGAGGTTTTGCGAGTAACCTCCGGCCTTGTACTTCCGGGCTAGATCGTAACCTGAACTGATTCCACGCTTTCGAGCGGTTCAGTCAGCTTTCGCAACTGACAGTTCGCCCTGCTTTCCCGCCTCGCTCCCACGTGCCCGGGGTGTTGTGGTAATCGTGATTACGCTGGCTAATACAAACAGTGCTCCCAGAAACGTGCGCGGACCAACCGACTCGCCTCCGACAAAATATCCAAGAGCAACCGCGACCACGGGATTTACATAAGCGTAGGTTCCCACCTTCGTTGGTGATTCGTGATGCAGGAGCCAGACGTAAGCGGTAAAACCAACGATCGAACCCGCCACGATCAGATATAAAAGCGCGTACCAGGCCTTCGCCGAAACCGTCTGCAGATGAAAACCAGCAAACTCGCCAGAGAGCGCGGCCAGCACGAACAGTTGAACTCCGCCGGTGAGCATTTGAGCGGCTGCGCTCATCGGCTTCGATGCCGGAAGCGAAAGCTTACGCGTGAGAATCGTAGCCACCGACCAGGTAAATGCCGCCACCAGCAGTGCCAAGGCTCCGGCAGGATTGATGGGAACTTCTCCGAACGAGAACGAATGGAGGGTCAGCACAGCAACCCCGCACAGACCCACGAGCAGAGCCAAGCCGAGGCGAACAGTAAGGCGCTGCGTGCGGAGAAAGATGATTTCGAGCAGCGTGATAAATACCGGGATCGTCGCTAACACGACAGCAGCAATGCCCGATGGAACGCGCTGTTCAGCCCAGAACAGGCAGCCATAATCGACCAGGAAGATCAATGTTCCGAGGAGTGTTGCGCCCGCCCACTCGTGACGGTTCGGCGATGGCGTGCCCTTCAACCGCATCCAGCCGTAGAGGACAACGCCGGAGACGAAAAAGCGCATGCCTGCCAGCAGGAACGGAGGCACCTCATGCACGCCGACACGTATCGCCAGGAAGGTCGATCCCCAGACAAAATAAATGATCCCAAATGCTAGAAGGACCTTCCACGAAGCTGGGCGCGCGGCGGTTTCCAATCTGATCTCCTCTTCGGAATTAGACGCGACGGGTTATAGATGGTTCGGTGGCTTCCGAGGAACCATGCGGTCGCGATAAAAGTTTTTGATGGGTGCGGAGGCTTTCTTCTTATAACCGGGTCATCTTTCCAAACGTCAACCCGCTTAACTTCGATACCAGTTCTGCGTTGATGCCTTTGGCTGCCACCAGCACGTGAAAACTTTCTCCCATGCCCTCAGGAGTGATGAGGTGTTTCAATTGCAAAGCAACTTTAGCGTGTTCCTGCGGCAGTCGGCATTCTTCGAAGGCATCGGCGAATTGATTCTGCTCGCCGATCCCTAGCAGAAATTGCGACTGCGTGAGCAAGGGCTGGACTTGCATTCCTCGCTCCTCGGCCGCGGCGGCGAGCGCCGTGAAATTCACGTGGGCAGTGATGTCCTGTTCGCCGGGCGCTTCGTAAGGGTTCGCGCTCATCGAGTGTTGGCGATAGGCAGCGATTGTGCCTCGGTGACGACCTGCAAGCTGCTCTTCGCGAGTGTAGCCGTAATCAATTGCGATGATGAACCCTCGCTTTATCGCAGCGGCGATCTGGGACATATACCGTTGCGCGATCAGGGAAGCTTCGATTCGCTCGCCGGCCTCGGGATGCACGCTGTAGCGGTCAAGGAACTCCAATGCCTCGGCAGACGGGGAGTGCCAGGTTTCAAGCCAATCGCCCTTCGTTTTCTGAGATGCTCAACCCGCCTTGTGAACTTAAAACCTCGACCGGCAGCGCGTCGAAGAATTCGTTGGCGAAAACGATGATGGGGACCTCAGGGCTAAAGCCCTCTCTAAAGTGGCGGCGTTCGGCACCACTAAAGTCCTGCCCTCCGGTGCGACGACCTTGCCGCCTGAACAAAGACCAGCCTTCCCTGCGGCAAAGTGCCGTTCCAAGGTCGCTTGCAGCCGCTCTCGCAGAACGGGCGAGCTTTCCGCCAACGAATAATGCAAGGCACGAAAGAACGCAGGAAACTTTTTCTCCGACCAATCCAGCACATCCTGCGCAAACAATCCGCGGCCGGGCCCGAGTTCCAGAATTTCGATCCGTTCCGGCGATCCCAGCGCGTGCCACATCTCGTCGAACTGCCGCGCCAGAAGGCGTCCGAAGACCGCATGCACGTCGCTGGAGGTGTAGAAGTCTCCCGCCTTGCCAAACTGCTCGGCGTTGCGCGAGTAGTAACCCAGATCAGGATCGTAAAGGCACATCTCCATATACCGGGAAAACGGAATGGGGCCACGCTCGCGGATCTCTTGTTCAATTTTCTGGCGCAGGGTCACAATCCGTCCCGTTGACGCTCAAGACGATCTTGCGGCGTGCGGATAAACATTTCGACCAGGTAGTCGTGCAGGCAGTCGTAGAGCTGCCGCTGCAGAGTCCACTCGAATTGAGAGTTGTCCAGGTCGCGCGGATGAAAATCGAAGTAGTAAGTGTGCACAGGCACCGGAGGATTCTTGAACTGGATGATCAGTTCGACGCCATCACCCTTAGCTCGGGCGGAGAACTCCAGCAGGGGATGTTCGTAGAGGCGCAGCTGCTCAAGAACGCGTTCGAGACGGACGTTCGAAGACATGGGTACCGAAGTTGATTCTAAAGTAATTGTCGCTGGCGTACAGGAACCCTGTACAATATACTAAGGAGACCAAACTTGACGGAAACCACATACACCAATCTCCGACAGAGCCTCGCCTCCGTACTCGATCGCGTCGCGAATGATCGCGAGGTCGTGATTGTCCGCCGGAAGGGCGAGAAAACAGTAGCGATGGTCCCAGCGGACGAACTCATGGGCTTGATCGAAACCGCTCACCTGCTGCGATCGCCCAAGAACGCCCAACGCTTGCTCACCGCCCTGCGGCGGGCTGTGGGGCGAAAAGGCAAGCCGGAGCCCCTCGAAAAGCTGCGCCGGGAGATGGGACTTGGCCCGAACCGGTGAACGAGAAACGATATTCCACCTGGAGTTCCGCCAGGATCTGCGCTACTGGACAACCACAGACCGCAAGGTTGCATTGCGGGTCTTCGAACTCATAGAGGCGGTGCTGCGAGATCCCTTCACAGGTATTGGAAAGCCGGAACCGCTCAAGTACGTACTTTCAGGCTGCTGGTCGCGAAGGGTCACTCAGGAACATCGACTGGTTTATCGGGTGAGCGAGGGCAGGATCGACTTGCTGCAGACCCGATATCACTACTAGCCTTGGTGGCACGCCCGCGCCTACATTCAAAGTCGACCTGATCTTTTTACAAATTGTTACAACTCGCTATCCGGCGGAATGTCCATCCGTCTAAATGGTCGCTTTCTTCAGTCCAGTTCCGGCGGATCTTTCCCCGGAAACAATTTAAAAGCGGAGGTTATTCCATGCTCAAACATTTTGTCCTTGCTCTGGTTGCAGTCGCAGGATTCTCATTGGGAAATCCGTTGTGCCGCGCGCAGTCCGCGCTCTTAGACTTGCCTCGGGATAGCCAGCACTCCGCGGTGACGCAGCGCATTGGAATCACCGACATTTCGATCAGCTATTCCCGGCCGCTGGTAAAGGGTCGACCCATCTGGGGCAAGCTTGTGCCCTATAACGAAGTCTGGCGCACGGGAGCGAATGAAAACACGACCATCAGGTTTACCGACGATGTTTCTATCGAGGGAAAGCCGCTGGCGAAGGGCGTCTACGCGCTCTTCACGATTCCGGGAGAAAACCAATGGACAGTCATTTTCTCCAAGGTCCACACAGCGTGGGGCAGCTTCACCTACAACCAGGCTGACGATGTACTAAGGGTGACCGTAAAGCCGCAGGCGACGGAGCCTCGTGAAGCAATGGCTTTCGACTTCGACGACGTAAAGGCGGACTCTGCCGTCGCCACGCTGCGCTGGGAAAAGGTCGCAGTTCCCTTCAAGATCGATGTGAACGTCCATGACATCGTACAGGCCAGCCTGCATAACCAACTTCAAGGGCTGGCGCAATACACATGGGAAGGATGGGACGACGCAGCGACCTATCTGCTCACGGCCAAGTATGACCTCAACGAAGCCCTGCAATATGAGGAGACGTCAATCCGCACCGAGCCGCGATTCGACAATTACCTGACCAAGTCACAGATTCTCGAAGCCATGGGCCGCAAGGACGATTCTGAAATGGCTAAGAAGCAGGCGCTCGACCGGGCAACGGCGGCTCAACTCTACGGCTATGGACGCTTACTTCAGGGTCAGGGGAAACAGGATGAGGCTTTTGACTTTTTCCGTCAGGCAGCAAAGAAAGATCCGAATGACTGGGTCGTTCACGACGGCACGGCGAGAATCTACTCGGCCAAGGGCGACTACGACAATGCGCTCAAGGAGATTAAGATCACGCTGGCTGGCGCTCCCGACAACCAGAAGATTTTCTTTGAACCCATGGTGAAGAAGTTGGAGGCAAAGCAGGACATCAACAAGAACTAGCGCGATGAGCGCCGGTCGCTAATCGACAGCCTTAGCGACCGGCACTCTCTTCTCCTCAGCCTTCTGGTCTTCAGGTTTCTGTTCGGGATAGTCGTAGACGCCGCGTCCGGCTTTGCGGCCTACGCGCCCGGCTTTCACGTACTGCACCAAAAGTGGTGCAGGGCGATACTTCTCTCCCAAACTCTTGTGCAGATATTCCAGAATCGAGAGCCGAGTATCGAGTCCCACCAAATCCACCAACTCGAACGGGCCCATGGGATGGTTCAATCCCAGCTTCAACGCTTTATCGATATCTTGCGCGGAAGCAATGCCTTCCTGCAGCATGTAGAACGCTTCATTCCCAATCATGGCGTTGATGCGGCTGGTGATGAAGCCGGGAGATTCCTTAATTACCACGACCTCTTTGCCCATGCGCCGGCCGACTTCGGCTGCGGTCGCTAGCGTGTCGTCGTCGGTCTCGAGCCCACGGACAACTTCGAGCAGCTTCATTTTGTGGACTGGATTGAAGAAATGCATTCCCACGCATTTCTTGGCGCGATAGGTGACGCTGGCAACCTCGGTGATGCTAAGCGAAGACGTGTTCGAAGCAAGAATGGTTCCGGGGCGACAGATTTTATCGAGCAGGGTGAAGATCTCAATCTTCGACTCCATCTCCTCGGGCACGGCCTCGATCACCAGGTCCGCTTCGCGCGCGGCTTCTTCGACGCTGCCGGCGTATCGTAATCGTCCGAACGCAGCGTTGGCATCTTCAGCTGACACTTTGCCAATTTCTACGGCCTTGTCGAGATTGCCGCGAATCTCGTTCTCCGCCCGGCGCAGGGCGTTGGGCAGCAGGTCTTCCAGAATCGTGTGATAGCCGCCGAGTGCGGCCACATGAGCGATGCCCCGGCCCATGGTCCCGGCGCCGATGACGGCAATGGTTTGGACCTGTGCCACTACTGACCCTTTTCCAACCGAACTACGAGAGCATCGAGATTGGAGCCGGCGGCCTTCAGGCTTTCAGCCAGACGTTTTTTTTCGTCGGTCTCCATGGCTGCGACGAAGGCGCTGATGCGGCGCAGGGTGGTGGTAATGTCGTCCACGTAGTTGATCAGGCGAATCAATTCTCCGGAAGTTCCCATGATGATTTCTGCTCCAGTGCCCGCGATCGGGCGATGACGCTTTTATTATGCGCTCCGCACTCAGGAAAAACCGGCACTTGAGGGCGAACTCACCATTTTCAATGCTTCGAAGAAATTAGTAAAGGCGCGTTAGTTTACGAAGGGGCTCCTTTGTCCTGGTCAAAGATGCCGGCGAACTCGAAGACGGTGCGGAGATCGCTCCAGTTTCCCGCCAGGGCGCCGGGGATCGCGGCTTGTGCTTGTTGGATTCGTTCGTATTCTTTCTCGTTGTGGGATGGATCGCGTTCCGAAACGCTGGGTTTCTTCCGCTCCTTCGGAGCTGGGTTGTTTTGTGCTTTCGTCCCACGGCTTGCGCCGTGGGCTGTGTTCTGTCGCCGCTTTGCGGCTGGTTCTGTCGGGCCACTTTCTTGCGATGCGGGTTTCTTTGGGGCTTGGGGCTCGGCTTGGGCTTGTAGCTCGACTACGGCGTTCGTGGCCTCGCGGACAAGAGTGTCCTCGGCAGGCGGGCTTAGGGGAGGGCCGAATTCGGGGTGTTCGATTAAATATTGTTGGGCGTAGTCGGGGACTTCGCGGACCATGCTTTGCTTTTCGGATTCGCGCTTGGTGTCGAAGCGGACATTCTTCGCGTTTCTCGCGGCTATGCGCAGGGCCTGGATGATTAGCCGGGCGCGGACGGGTTCGAGGGTGCCTTTGATCAGGCCATCGACTACGTGCATGATCGAAAGCTGGATGGACTCGCAATCTTCGAGCAGGGCCATGGAGTGAAGCTGCATATCGACGCGCTGTTGCACGCCTTTGATGACGCGGGTGTGGAAATAGCAGAAGAACTCGCCGCGCAGGGCGGGAGAACCGCATTGCTGTCCGGTGACTTTGATGTGGGTGCAGCGGCGAACGTTGGGACGATTGGGCAAGGAAATGGGCATGGAACTACTCCTGAAAAAAACGCGCGAATTCGCGTAAATCTATGAATCGATTGAGTCGGGTTGAAAGGGTACCGGCCAGATCTATGAAACCAAAGGGGTTGCGGGCAAAATCTTGGGAACAAAGGAGTTGCGGGGTGGGATTGAGCTGGAAACGGGAATTCTTGGGGGAGGGCGGAAGCATTTTGACTGTTCCTGTAGGGGATATAAGGTGATCATATTATATATCTTAAAGTAAAGTCAAGGAAATAGTGAAAAAAGTTGGGGTGGAGTTCCAAAATGGGAATGGGTAGTGGTTCAGTTCGATGAGGAAGCGAGACTAACGCTTAGGATGACATCCAACTGAGTTGCGACATCTTCGTGCTGCTTGCACCCGCCCCTTACAAACAACGTAAGGAGCGGGGCACCCGGCACTTGGGTACAGATCAATGCTGCTAAGCGTACACATCGATGAGCTGGCCGCTCCAGCTAGCGGGACTGGCGGCGTAAAAAAGGTAATGGGCGATTGCGGTGAGTTCGACAGAATGGCTCCAGGCCCATCCGGAGAGAGACTCCCAGCCCGAGCCTGCGGTCGCATCGCTCTGGGAATCCTCTACGGGGGTTGCGTCGATGCTATTTGGGCCGCGCTGGCGCGTCGAAGAAGGACCAAGCGAAAGTGTCGGCGGAGGGAACAAGAGTAGTCTGACCGGCCCGCATGGCGAGCGCTCTCGAAGTAAGAGGCACGAGGCTGGTCGACACATCGGGCGGGTCGACCGGATTCACCGACGCGGGAAGCAATTTAATCTACATGGGAAATCAGTTTGCCAACTCTTGATCTATCGGCAGTTCCGGCCCGAACGAAAGGACACGGGGGTACTTTAGCGCGGTGAGGACTTATTCCCACCACGGCCCTCTGTCCGCTCGACCGAAGCGAAGGCGTCGTTGACGACCAAGGCCAATGCCTACGATGCCGGGTGTGGTCTTTCATGGTCCGTGCTATCTCGCGCTTCGGCGCCGGCTGCATTTAACGCGCTGTTTCCAGAGTAAAACCATCCACTCCAGCCAGCCGCTTGGCTCTCAATGCGGTAGGGCTGCGACTCCGGCAAGCTGCGGCAACGAACTAAGCAATTTGCTGGCGCCGTTCCACAGGATCTGCACTCCGATGCACACCAGCAGGAACGCGGTGAGCTTCAAAATAACGTTTGTCCCGGTGGGGCCCAGCTTGCTCGCAAGCCGATCGGCGTAGCCGTAGCAGAGATAAATGGTTACTGCCAAGAAAGCGGAACCGATCGCCGCCGCGAGAATTGTCATGAGATTTGCGCCCAGGTGATGGGGCGCATTCGCACCCAAAGTGATGGCAACCGAGATGGAGCCGGGACCAACTGTCAAAGGAAGCGTCAGTGGGTAGAACGCCTGGCTCAGAGCGTCGGCGCAAGTGACCGTTTCCCTGGCAGGCCGGTCATTGCCGTCTTTCTCATTCAGCATCACCCAACCGGTTGAAATCACGAGAAGCCCACCGCCGACCTGGACAACCGGGAGCGAAATCCCAAAGAAAGAGAGCACGTGCGCCCCGAGGGTAAAGGACGCGACCAGCAGTATGAAACTATCTATCGCAATGCGGCGCGCCAATGCTCGTCGTGTCTCGGGCGCGTAGTCTCGGGTGAGCAGCAGAAAGACGGGACTGCCTCCAATCGGATCCACGATCGGAAAGAGCGCGCTCACGATCAGGAGAATACTCTTGGCAACTTGAATGACCAGGCAAACCTCCCGTTTGTTTCTAGATTTGAGCGTTCACCGAGGCGATTATACGTTTTGAGCGCTCATCAATGAGTGAGAATGCTGGGCGGGGGCGACGTGCCACTCCCTGGCCGACTTTATCTTTAAGTCTTTATCGAGTCTTTATCGAGTCTTTATCTTTTTACAATCCTTTGACAAACTCCGGGTGTAGCAGTGGTATCTTCACCGCCGAAACAGGGGTAGCACGAATTTTGGGATGACTACAATCGACGGAGGCAAAGCCTTGAGAACATCACAGTCGCTGATTTCCACGATGCTCGCATTGACGATACTGGCATTGACGTTATTGACAATTGCCGCGCCGCTAGCGAACGCGCAATACAACCTCAGGGTTTTGCATACGTTCACGGGTTCAACAGATGGCGTGTATCCTACTCCGCTGATCCGGGACGCGGAAGGCAAGTTATATGGCGCCGCCGAAGCTGGTGGTAACGACCTCTGTGGTTTCGGTTGCGGGTACGTGTTTAAGGTCGACGCTGGTGGCGAGCTCGCTGATCTCTATGATTTCACCGGCGGGAACAATGGCGTCTATCCGATCGCTGCCTTAGTTCGGGACGCTAGTGGCAACCTCTATGGGACGACCCAGGGCAGCGGCTTCTCTGGCTTGTCGGTGGTATACAAGCTTACGCCGGAGGGGAAGGAGACATCCTACGTCCCTGCAGCCGGCATCAATTTCGGTTCCTTAGATTCCCCTGTCGCCTTGGACGCAAAAGGAAACGTCTATGGGATGGTCCCCTACGGAGGCACACCCAATTGCGGTTGGGACTTTCACGGGTTGGGCTGCGGAAC
Source organism: uncultured Acidobacteriota bacterium (assembly GCA_963722725.1). Taxonomy (GTDB): domain Bacteria; phylum Acidobacteriota; class Terriglobia; order Terriglobales; family Acidobacteriaceae; genus JABDBE01. The sequence continues at coordinate 871,920 of CAVROB010000013.1, read as the reverse complement.
GCTGTTCAAGATGACCGCAGACGGCAAGTTCACCACAATCCACACCTTTAAGGGAACGGATGGAATGTATCCTGAAAGCGGCCTGGTGCGGGATACGAAAGGCAACCTGTACGGGGCTGCGATGTTCGGCGGCATCCGCACGTGCCGGGCCACGGGCAACCATATCGACAATGCACCCGGCTGCGGAACCATCTTCAAAGTGGATGTCGACGGCAAGTACACCGTACTGCACACGTTCAGCAATCACAAAGACGGCGCGGGCCCTCTGGGTTTGATTATCGACTCGGAAGACAACCTCTATGGCATTGGATCAGGGGGCGGAGATCACGACGGCAACCCCTATGGCTACGGAACCATTTTCAAAGTCGACACCAAGACTGGCGCCTTCAGCGTGCTGTTCACCTTTACTCCGTCGATCACCCGTTCTTCGTTCTTTGCCAACCTCCTGGTGAGGGATTCGGAGGGCAACTTGTATGGCGCCCAAAAATTCGACGGAGCTCACAATACGGGGTGCTTGTTCAGAATCGACACGAAGGGGAAGTATACCGACCTCTACGATTTCGATGAGCTGATGGACGGAAAAAACGAGGATGGATTCTTGCCGGCGGGTGTGACCTTAGGGTCGCAAGGCGATTTCTATGGCAGCATGATGCTCGGCGGGTCCGCAGGTTTTGGAACGCTGTTTCACATTACGCCCTAGCGGAGGCTACTTCTTTCCTTGCGCCAAGCCTCCCAGCGTGTGGGGTTGGAAGGTGATCACATTTTGGCCTTTTGTCTGGCCGGTGATGATGGGCTTGTTGGGGATGGTCTCGTAGGCGTAGCCAGTCAGGGTGCCGCTGACATCGTTGTATTGCCGCTGGTGGCCAAGCGTGACGGTGACTCTGGCCCAGCCGTAGTGAATTTTGCCGTGAATGACGAACTTTAGTCCCAAGTATCGATTCCTGACACCCTGACCTTTGCCGACCCACGGGCCGACGTCGGAATGCTGGCTGGTGTGGAGACGGTTGAAAAGCTCCACTGCCATAAATGGGAAACGAACCGGGAATTTGCTTTTTGGTCCGATTTGGGCGCCTGCGGGCAAAGCGGAGGCGGCAGAAAAGAAATAGCTGCTGCGAGTAAAACGTTTCCCGGCGACCGCGTTGTTGCGGTATCCGGATGCGTCGAGCCCTACCTCTGAGTACGAGCCCCTGTAATACATCGTGCGCAGCACAAAATCCTTGATGCCGTCGTGGTTGAGATCGATGTATAGGGGAACGCGTGCGTGCGTCACTAGATGCGTTTCCGTGTAGATAACTTTGGCCTCGGAGGCCCGGGCCAGCGCCAGCACACTCACTCCCGCCGCACTCGCTGCCAGAGCATACGAATTGAGTCGCTGGTGGGTTGACCGGGAGAGAGTACTCGGTTTGCGGGGGCGGGGAGTGCGGGTCATGAATCTTCCTCCGAAAAGGCGTTGTTATCCATCTCGCGGGATCAACTGTCAACGCCGCTTAATTGTCGAAGTCTAATGGCAGTGAGCGCCTGCATTGTTAACAAACGATTAAATCTCAATGGGTTATAACCCGCATCAATGTTTTTAATTGGTCTTTTGGCGTGCTATCGAATCTAATGGGGTCATGAGTGAGAAACCCGTTAAACGTTATATCTTTGCTAGTGATTTCGACCAGACGCTGACTTTCAACGACTCTGGCTATGTGCTGAGCGAACTGGTCGGCATTCCGACGGCGGAGTTCGAGCGCAAGGCCCAGGGGATGGCGAAGCTCAACCTGGTCCAGCAAGGCGCCGAGTTGGCGTACCTGCTCCTGCATGATCCAGAGTTTCAGACGCGGGTCCGCAAGGAACACCTATTCAAAGTTGGTAAAGAGATTCGACTGAAGGAAAACATCTCGCTGCTCTATCAAATTCTGGAGAGCGGAATCGAAGGTTATCATTTTGATTTTTATGTTCTCTCGGCGGCCCCGGTCGAAGTGATTCAATCCGCACTGGAAGGGCTCGTCCCGCGCAATCACATCTACGGAACCGAATTCCGCTACAACGAAGCAGGCCAGATTGAATCCATTACTCGCGCCACGGCCGGCTACGGCAAAGTGGCCGTACTCGATCAGCTACAGAGCGAGCGGCAAGTTGGACCGGACCACATTATTTATACGGGAGACGGCAGCTCGGATCTCCACGTGATGCTGCACGTGAATGTTCGCGACGGCTTCACCATCGCGGTCTCCGAGGCCAAGCACGTTTCTCAGGTGGCGAAAAGAACCATCCTTAGCAATAATGCTCTGGCGGTGCTGGCGCCCATCCTGGAAGATGTCGTGGGCTGGGATCGGCCTCGCATCCGTCAATTCTTCGAGTCCTACGGGATGCTGATTCAGGAGTGGGACCGGGTGCGCACCGACTGGCTCACCCTGCGCTCGGACGAGAGCGACTGGCGGGCGGCGAGCGCGAGCTAAGAGCAATGTAGGCGCTGGCGTCCTTGACCGTGCTGGACCCGCGAAAATCCCTCATCAGTTATGATTGCGACATGCTGCGCGATAAAAACCTCGTCCCGCTTTCGCGCCAGCACCAACATGCGCTGGCGCTGTGCGTGCGGCTCGATCGGGCGATTCAAGCAGGAGAAATTGACCTAGAGGCGTGGCAGGCGGAGATCCAGCAACAATTTGAAAGCGAGATTGGAATTCACTTTGCGGCGGAAGAAAAAGAACTGTTTCCGGCTGCGGCGCGATTTGCCGAACTGCGGTCGTTGGTTGATGAACTCCTCGCCGAACATGTCTTTCTTCGCGATAGTTTCGCACGCGCGGCGGCTCGCAGTTTAGACCAGCGCGACTTGGGGGACTTCGGTGAGAGGCTGGTGCAGCACATCCGCAAAGAAGAGCGCCAGCTTTTCGAGGGGATGCAGAAAGTCATGAGCGCATCAGAGCTTGCCTGGTTGGGCGCGGCATTGGACAAAGCCTTGCAGGACGCTGCGAACGCCTGCGCTCTTCCCAATGAAGCTACGCGGTTGCGGCCCAGCCGATGATCACAAAACAATCGTGGCTTCGGATGCGGAAGGTATAGGCAGTCCTATACCAGGTCGTCGACTTTGACTTCCCCGCCCATCCACGAATCGCGAAACTCGCTTTCGACAAAGCTCGCGTCATAGTTGCGGTCTTGTGCTTTTAGCGCCTGCTGCAGTCCGAACAGAGAGCGCGGATTCCGCGGATTGCGATCAAGGTCGGCGCGGAAGACTTTCTCTGCGCCCGGAGCATCGCGATTGATCAGCAGCACGCCACCCAATGACTCTCGGACAGGAAAGAACCAGTCGGGCGGTTCACCATATTTCAACGTATCCTGAATCGCCACCGCGGCGGTCAGGAGCGAGATGGCCTGAACGTTATCCTTCCTTGCGACGGCGATCTTCGCGCCCAACACATCTTCGGAAATCTTCATGATGTCTTTTGCTTTGTTATCAATCGGCGGAGCGAAGATTACATCTGGCGGGGTATTTTGTTCCGCCTCGGACACTATTTTGTATTCCGCTTCGGCTTCACTCAGCTTGCCCGTTCCCGCCAGAGCCATACCACGGGCGAAATGCCAGAATCCGGTGGTGATCTTCATCCCGGAATCTGGTTGCGGCATGGCCAAAATTTCATTCCATTTGTGAAACCGAACATCCACGGCCATCGGAATCGTCATGAAACCTTCGAGTGGCGGCATGTCTTTTACATGCGGGCCAACATTCGCAACCAGCAAGTCCGCGTTCTTCTTGGCTTCGGCGTAATTGCCGTTCATGCTGGCGCACATGGCGATGAAATGAAGGTTGTGGCTGTAATACATCATCGGGTAAATGCCCTGCGCACCGCTCGCCTTGATGTAGGCGCGGTCCACAGCCGCCGCTTGTTCGTTGGTCTTTACCGCTGCTTCGTAGTCGCCGGTGCGGATGTAGACGTGGGCCGGCATGTGCACAATGTGTCCCGCATTCGGTGCGAGTGCCGCTAGCCGGTTGGCGCCGGCCAGCGCGCGCTCCGGATTGGGCGAAGCCTCGGTGGCATGAATGTAATAGTGAATCGCGCCCAGGTGATTGGGATCGCGGCGGATCACCGATTCCAACGTCGCAACAATCTCTTCCGTGCCCGCTTCGGGTGTGCCGTCCACGTGCCACAAGGCCCATGAATGAAGATTCATTCCCGACTCAGCGAACAGTGTGGCGGCGTCCAGGTCGTCGGGGTATTTCTTCGACACTTCGCGCATGGCATCGCGATAATCCTCGGCCGCCTGTTTAAGGTCTGCCTTCGGGTCCGCCGGGAAGCGCTTGGCCATGGCTTGAATGTACGCCCGCTCGCTGGGTGAGGCATTGGAGGAGAGATCGACCGCCTTCTGGATCGCCTCGTGGGCTTGTTTGAAGCGGTCTTCGCTGGCTGGATCGTTGTAGTTCGGTCCCACGGCTTCGGCAATTCCCCAATACGCGATCGCCAGCTTGGGATCGAGTTCAGCGGCGCGCTGGAATGAGCGGGCTGCCTCGTCATGATTGAAATCGTAGATCAGACGCAATCCCTGATCGAAGAACTGCTGCGCTTCGGGATTGCTGGTGGAAACCGGATGATGAGCGTTCCCCAGGCCCGGCATGAGCGTTGCAGGCTTGGCCTGACTGTGACCCGAATGATCTTGCGCAATAGACGACAAGCAAGACGACAGGACGAGCAAAACCAATATGCGAAATCGCATACGAATGTTCCTCCTTCAATAATCAGGGTTACAGGAAGTGAGTTGGGTAAGTTGCCCCAAGCGGGGCCAGCTTAATCCAAAGCGTGGGAAGATGCAACGCACGTACGCGGAGACAAGGTCGAGGGTTGAATCCAGATTGTTGTTGATCTCATCTAGCAGCTATGAGCCAGCAAGATAGTGTTTTTCCTCTGGCGGATTACTCAGAGGCAATCAGCCACCCCTCGGAAGCAAGAACGTTTAGCGATTCGGATTTGCTCGACGCGTACTCTCAAGCGGTCGTCGGTGCAGCGGAAGCGATCAGCCCGGCAGTGGTCAAGATTGATGTTGCGCAGGCGGGCCGAAGCCGTTCTGGCGAGCCTCGCGAGCGTCAAGGCGGAGGCTCGGGATTTGTGTTTACGCCCGACGGTCTGGTACTGACTAATAGCCACGTGGTGCATGGAGCGACACGGATCGATGTCTCCCTGCCGGATGGGCAACGCTTCCCTGCTCACACGATCGGCGACGATCCTGCTACTGATCTGGCTGTGATCCGTATTGGTTTACCCAGCAACGATGCTCCGCACCTTGTGGCCGCGCCTCTGGGAGATTCGCAGCGCCTGCGCGTGGGGCAGTTGGCGATCGCCATTGGCAATCCGTATGGCTTCCAGTACACCGTTACCGCCGGCGTGGTCAGCGCGCTGGGACGTTCCTTGCGTTCCTATTCCGGTCGGCTGATCGAAGATGTGATTCAGACTGACGCGTCGCTGAATCCGGGCAATTCCGGCGGCCCGCTGGTGACCTCCGATGGGCGTGTCGGTGGGAGTAAATACGGCGACGATTATGGGCGCGCAGGGATTGTGTTTCGCGATTGGGATCAATACTGCGAAGTTCGTTGCGGGACGTCTGCTGCGCGACGGCAGAATCCGCCGCAGCTACATCGGGGTTGAGGCCCAGACCGTGCCGCTGCTTCGCCGTGTGGTGCGCTTCTACGATCTGCCGAGCGAAAGCGGCGTGATCGTGGCCTCGGTGACGAATGGTAGCCCGGCACAGAAGGCCGGATTGCGAGAAGGAGACGTGATTCTCGCAATGGATAGCAAGACGGTCGCGGGCGTGGATGATTTGCATCGCTTGTTGACTGATGCGCGCGTGGGAGCAAGCAGCAGGCTAACCGTTCTGCGTCACACGGAGAAGCTGGAGTTGAACGTCGTGCCAGAAGAAATGCGCGAGCAATAAACGTGTGGTGCGGGCGCTCTCGCACGCGTACTGGCGCGATGAAACGTACTCCGGCCAAGGCGGGAAAGCCCGTCCCCCGTGGTCAGAAGAGTCGGCTAGGGCAGAGAGTATGCACGCCCAGGGGCTCTTTGGTGTCATTGCGCGGGGCTTCCCTGCTGTGTTAGCGTCAACAAACAGCAGAGGTTCGCTTGCAAGCAACAGTTCCCGCCGGGCTGGACCGCAAAGAAGCGGAAGTTTATCAGCGGCTCGACCCGAAGCGGCTCCCAAAACACATCGCCATTATCATGGACGGCAACGGGCGCTGGGCCCGGCGTCGCCATCTGCCGCGTATCGCGGGACACCGCGCCGGAGTTTCGTCGGTGCGCTCGACCGTCGAAACTGCTTCCCGCATCGGCATTCCCGCGCTTACGCTCTACGCGTTCTCCGAGGAGAACTGGAAGAAGCGTCCGGCGGGCGAAGTCGCTTTCCTGATGGGCCTGCTCTGCCGCTATCTGAAAGCGGAAGTGCCCACGCTGAACAAGAACAACATCCGCCTCGAATACATTGGACGCCAGCACGAGTTGCCGCCTTCGGTGCAGGAAAAAATGCGGTGGGCCAGCGAAGCCACGGCCCAGAATACCGGCATGGTTTTGACTCTCGCTCTCAACTACAGCGCGCGCACCGAACTGGTGGACGCGTTCCGCTCCATGGTAGACGCAGCCGCCCGCAACGGAGGCCTGGATCATCTGGAAATCGATGAGGACGCCGTATCCCGTCATCTTTACACCCGGCATTTGCCCGATCCCGATCTGGTGGTCCGCACCAGCGGCGAAATGCGGTTGAGCAACTTTCTGCTGTGGCAACTGGCTTACGCGGAAATCTACGTAACTCCCACGCTGTGGCCTGAGTTTCGCGGCGTGCATTTGCTCGAGGGCATCGCTGAATACCAGAAACGCGAACGGCGGTACGGCGGATTGGCAGGGGATGCTTCGCAAACTCATACCGATGAACATCGCCACGGTGAAGCTTCGCGGACAAGAGTGTCGGCGCCCCACGCTTCGAAGACGGGCAGGAGTTGAGGCTCTTGCAACTGCTCAAACGAATTCTCACCGCAGTGGTTTTGATTCCGGTCGTCCTGCTGTTGGTACTGCGCGCGCCCGTGCCGGTGGTAGCGCTGGTTGCGGCTTTGGTGGCGTTGCTCACGGTGCAGGAGTTGCTCAAGCTCGCCGAGGCCTATAGCATCCGGCCCCTGCGTTGGCCGACTTACATCTTTGTCGGATTATTTTTCCTGCTTCTGGCCATCAATCCGGGGAGCGACAAACCTCTGCTTTCGACCGCGATCTTCGTTTACAGCGCAGGATTCGCGGCTGCCATTGCTCCATTTATCTTTCTCACCATTGCCATGCGCAGGGTGAATCTCAGCAGCGCGTTTCCGGCTGCGATGGTTTCCGCTTTTGCTTTTGTCTACGTTGCCTTGCCGCTGGGATTCCTGGTGCAATTGCGCGAACAGTGGTCGGGGGCGTTCCTGCTTTTATATTTGCTGCTGGTGGTGTGGGCGGGTGACATTTTTGCCTACTTCGTTGGACGTTCCCTGGGACGTCATCTCATGTCCCCGCGCATCAGCCCCAAGAAAACCTGGGAGGGTGCGCTGGCATCTCTGCTGGCAAGCCTGGTGGTGGGGATGTTGCTCTATAACTATGCTCTGCCGATTAGTACGGCGTTACTGAATGCGCATCTTATCGAAAGGCGCGATGGTTTCTTCGCATTGCAGAAGCCGCCATTGGGACCCGCGCTGCTGCTCTCGGCGGCCATCAACGTCGCCGCGCAATTGGGCGATCTGGTGGAATCGTTGATCAAACGTGGAGCCGGAGTGAAAGATTCGGGAACGATTCTGCCGGGCCACGGAGGCATGCTGGATCGCATCGACGCCCTGCTCTTCGCCGCTCCAGTGCTATGGTACTATGCCGCTTGGCGGGTGATGCAGTAGGCAAAAAGCGTCGTTGGTCGTTCGTCGCGCGTCGTTGGCGATGACCCGAAACAAAGTGCCAACGACTGAGGACCGACAGCCAACGACCGATTTCTGATGAAACGCATTTCCATCCTCGGTTCGACTGGCTCCATCGGCCGCAGCACTCTTAGCGTGGTTGAATCCTATCCGGAGCGCTTTCAGGTTATTGCTCTGGCTGCGGGCCGGAATATCGACGCAGCATTTGAGCAGGCCCTCCGATGGAATCCGCAACTGCTCTCCGTTGCCGCTGAAAAAGATGCAGAGCTTCTCCGCTCCCGTCTTCAAACTGCGGGAACAAACGGAGTCGAAGTCGTTCACGGAACTGCGGGAACCGTGCAAGTTGCGACCCATCCGGAAGCGGATTTCGTCGTCAGCGCCATCGTGGGCGTGGCCGGACTCGAAGCCACCTACGAAGCCGTACGCGCCGGCAAGACAGTGGGCTTGGCGAACAAAGAATGCTTAGTGGCCGCGGGAGAACTGATTACCGCCGAAGCCCGACGTCAAGGCAAGCCTTTGTTGCCGATTGATAGCGAACACAACGCGATCCACCAATGTCTGCGGGGCGGACGAATGAACGAGGTTCGGCAGATCTGGCTGACTGCCTCGGGGGGGCCATTTCTACACACCCCAGAGTCACAGTTTTCCTCAATCACGGTCGAGCAAGCCCTGAACCATCCCACGTGGAAGATGGGCCGCCGCATCACGATCGATTCAGCCACTTTGATGAATAAGGGCTTTGAGGTCATTGAGGCCTGTCGTTTGTTCAATCTGCCGCCAAGCCAGGTGCAGGTCATGGTGCACCCTCAGTCCACGATCCATTCCATGGTCGAATTTGTGGATGGCAGCATACTTGCTCAATTCTCGGTGACGGACATGCGGCTGCCCATCCTCTATGCGTTGACCTATCCGGAACGGGTTGAATCCGATATGCGCTTCCCGGTCATGGACTTACGACACCTCGATTTCGAGCCGCCAGACATGGGAAAATTCCCTTGCCTGAGTCTGGCCTATGAAGCGGCGGAGGCTGGAGGTGCAAAAACTGTGGCCCTGAACGCCGCCGACGAGGTCGCGGTCGCCGCGTTTCTCAATGGCAGTATCCATTTCACTGAGATTCCTGACATAATTAGAATGGTTCTTGCTGAAACGGAAGTCGGGAAATTGGAGTCTATAAGTAAAGTGTTGGAGGCAGACGCGGAAGCGCGCCAGATCGCGCACGAAAAGATAGAGCAATTGGGTTATGCCGCGGCTTCGCGTTCGGCTTTTTCCACCTTTCGAAGGGAATAAGCAAAACTGTATGTCGGGATTTTTTATAGCTGTGCTCGCTATGGCGGTGGTCTTGGGATTCATGATTCTGATTCATGAGTTCGGCCACTACGCGGTCGCGAAGTTGCTGGGTGTGCGAGTCGAGGTTTTCTCCATCGGATTTGGCAAGCGGTTGATCGGTTTCCGCCGCGGCGACACGGACTATCGCATCGCCGCCATCCCTCTCGGCGGCTACGTGAAAATGAGCGGCGAGAATCCCATGGACGAGCGCACCAACGATCCTGGCGAGTTCCTGTCGCACCCGCGCTGGCATCGCTTTCTGATAGCCATCGCCGGGCCGTTCATGAACATCATGCTCGCCATAGGCCTGCTCACCTTTGTCTACATGGTGCACTACGAATATCCGGCGGTGCTGGATGAGCCTGCAGTGATCGGCTGGGTCCTGCCTGACACTCCCGCAGCGAAAGCTGGAATTCAGATTGGCGATCGCATTACTCGTCTGGATGGGATCGACAATCCTACCTGGAAGCAAGTCGTTCCGAAAGAAGCCCTGAGCCCGAATCAGCCGCTAGATATCACTTTCGAACGCAACGGGAAGTCTTTCGAAAAGACTATCGTGCCCGAAGCCTACGGAGTAAACCAGATGGGATTCGCAGGCTGGGATCCGAAAGAACCCAGCGTCACTGTAACCGATTTGGAAAAGGGTATGCCGGCGGAGAAGGCTGGAATCAAAATCGGCGATGAGATTCTCACTGTCGATGGCAAATCCATCCCTGCTATCGAGGCCATGATTGAGGCCTTGAAGCAAACTCAGGGAAAACCGATTGAGCTTACCGTCCTTCGCGATGGGCAACAGAAGACCTTTACGATGCAGCCGGTGTTAACCGATATCCCGGGCCAGGAAGAGAAACGCTATCGTGTGGGACTGGGCAGCCAACCGATGAAGGTAAGCACACTGCCGTTGCCCGCTGCCTTCCGCAAGTCGATCGAACAAAATAAGGAAGGCTCTCTCCTCATTCTCGAACTCGTGCAGAAAATGATTCAACACAAGATATCGATCCGTACGGTTGAAGGACCGATCGGCATTGGCCGCGCCGCCGGAGAAGCCGCTACGGAAAAAGGTTGGACCCCGCTGATGGCGCTGACGGCCGCGATCAGTCTGAATCTGGGCATCTTCAACCTGCTACCGATTCCCATCCTCGATGGAGGCGTGATCCTGCTGCTGTTCGTCGAGAGCATCATGCGCCGTGACATCAGCCTGCAGATCAAAGAACGAATCTACCAGGCTGCGTTCGTCTTCCTCGTGCTTTTCGCGGTCATGGTCATCTACAACGACCTGGCTAAGACCTTGCCGGGGATGATGCAAAGACTGCCGTAAGACCCAATCCATGAACCTTGAGGCCGGGCGTCCCCGGCCGGTTGGACCTATTTCCAGCGGGCCCATCGTCGATTCGTCCATAAGCGTTGCCTGGTTCGTCTCTTTGAGATACAATGTATCTCAGAGGCTATGAAGCATGCCAACCACCGAAATGGTTCACGTCCGCATCGATAAGCGGATCAAAACGAAGGCGGCTAAGACGCTGGCCAGCATGGGCCTCTCGGTTTCCGACGCCGTTCGCGTCTTGCTGACGAGAGTTGCGGTGGAAAAGGCCCTGCCTTTCGACGTGAAGGTGCCGAATGCCAGGACCGCCGCGGCCATCCGGGAGGCTCGCAGCGGAAAGCTTCCGTCCTTCCACAACGTCTCCGACTTGATGTCCGACCTGAATGCGGACGATTGAGCGCACCAACGTCTTCAAGCGCGATTTCAAGCGAGAGAAATCCGGTCAACACCGGCGAGACCTGGATGCGCTAGTTTTCACTACGATTTCGATTCTTGCGGAGGATAAACCTCTGCCGGAGAGGAACCGCGATCATGCACTTGGCGGCGAGTGGCGAGATCACCGCGAATGTCATCTTAAGCCCGATTTGCTTCTGATTTATCGCAAGCCCAATGCCGCGGTATTGCAACTTGTCCGATTGGGTTCCCACAGCGAACTCTTTGGCTAGGTTGGGTTTCTTACTTCGAGCCGGATGGTCTAAACTAGATGAACATGGCTAATATTCAACGAAGAAAAACCGTCACTTGCACGATCAATGGGGTTCGCGTGGGCAGCGATGCACCGGTTGTGGTGCAGTCCATGACGAACACGGATACCGCGGACATTCCCTCGACCGTCCAGCAAGTTGCGGCGCTGGCCCGCGCGGGCTCTGAACTGGTTCGGGTCACGGTCAACAACGAAGAGGCTGCTGCCGCCGTCGCACCCATCGTCGAGCAGCTCGACAAGCAGGGCATCAACGTTCCTATCGTTGGCGACTTCCATTACAACGGACATCAGTTGCTCAAGAAATATCCCGAGTGCGCCCGCGCCCTGGCGAAGTACCGTATCAATCCCGGAAACGTCGGCATCGGACGCAAAGACGATTCCAACTTCCGCACGATGATCGAAGTTGCAGTCGAGAATCAGAAACCGGTCCGCATCGGCGTGAACTGGGGCTCGCTCGATCAAGCGTTGCTTACTCGCATGATGGACGAAAACTCGCGCCTCGCCGAGCCGAAAGACGCCCGCGAAGTCACGATGGAAGCCATGGTCGTGAGCGCGCTGAATTCCGCCGCGCTGGCTGAGAAGTACGGACTGCGTGCCGATCAGATCATCCTCAGCGCAAAAGTCAGCGGCGTGCAGGATTTAATCGACGTTTACCGTTCGCTCGCAACGCGTTGCAATTATCCGCTGCACCTCGGACTGACCGAAGCTGGCATGGGAGCTAAAGGTGTAGTCGCCTCGAGCGCTGCCCTGGGAGTTCTGCTGCAGGAAGGCATTGGCGATACCATCCGCGTTTCGCTCACGCCTGCCCCCGGCGGCGATCGCACCGAAGAAGTTCGCGTGGCCCAGCAGATTCTGCAGTCGCTTGGAATCCGCCATTTCACCCCGCAGGTCACGGCCTGCCCCGGATGCGGGCGCACCACCAGCACCTTTTTCCAGGAAATGGCCCAGCAGATCCAGTCCTACCTGCGCGAGCAAATGCCGACATGGAAAAACCGCTACACTGGCGTCGAAGAGATGAAAGTCGCAGTCATGGGATGCGTGGTCAACGGCCCCGGCGAATCGAAACACGCCAGCCTGGGCATTTCCCTGCCCGGCACCTTCGAAGAACCCAAAGCCCCGGTCTACGTCGACGGCCGCCTGTTTACGACGCTAAAGGGCGACCACATCGTGGCCGAGTTCATCAAGATCATGGATGAATACGTAGAATCGCACTACGCCGCGAGAGAAGAAGTAGCTGCGCGCTAGGCCTAACCCCGAAACACCGGCTCGGCACGCTTTTGATTGCCCTCGGAATGACAATTCATTTAATACGAAGGTCACACATTGTTTCCGCTGAACAGAATCTTGCCGCTATCGCTTCGATAACTCAGCCACTACAACGCACATGTCATCGAATACGCGCGCTTCGAAGAGCGATGCCGCTCCTGCCGTTTGCTGGATGAGCGGCACTCGCTTCCTCAACCTTCGATAGACGCCCATCATGAAGGGGACATTTGGGCGTTTCCTGGCGTGGACGAATGCGTTGCAAAGTTCCCGCATCACGCCTTCCACGGTGCCGTCGTGAATATGGAAATCCGTGCCGTTGAGATCGCTGATCGATTTGAGCGGTCGATATTGATCTTCTTCGCACGTGAACCAGGTGTGACGGGAGGGATTCTGCGCAGCCCACGCCACTGCAATTCCCAGTTCGAACGGCATATTGAACCTGGGCGTGAGTGGTGCCTTGCGGTCCAGTTGCACACGAGACAGATCGTGGATGGAAAAGCGGCAGCGCTGGATAAGATCGAAAATCCGCTCCAATCGCCGCGCGCCGGAAGGTATTCCCAACGTGGCTCGGGGCACGAACCCCAGAATCGTCAATCCTACAATGTAGGCGAGATAGAGCTTTTCAAATTGGGGATCGTAAGGGATGTTGAGAAAAACCGCGTCTGGTTCAACGCGCTGTTTTGGCATTGTTGCGCCGTGCCGAGCGGGAGTTTGCAGTCCTGGATTTCCTGAATGCTACGTGTACCGAGCCCGCGCCATTCTTGCGGGAATTACGTTCTCCAACGATGGTGACCAATCGCGCCAATCGCGTCTTGGACACGCCGAGCCTTTCGGCCAGCTCTTCAGGAGTCTTGGGCGCAAAATCGATCTGCACCTTCTTTGGCATCGATGCTCTCCACATGAATTATACGCCCGGTGGGTCGTTTTCCGACCCCTTGTTTGGAGCGAGCGAAAGCAGGTTTCTAGACTCCGCAGGATCATCCGCGTTCGCGGATGTTCCTGCTGCGATCGTGGAGGAGACATTGGGATCAGACGCGAATCCCAGGCCTCGAAGGGCGCGAGACATGGGGCACCCTTTTTGGTGAGAAATTCCCTGATGGGTTCGTGCCGGGTACGGGAAACGCAGGGTCCTTCGACTCCGTAGCCGCTTCGCTTTGCGAAGCGGCTACTGCGCTCAGGATGACAATTTTATTTGGTTCCCATAAACAATGGGGGCTTCGTTGGCCGCGACTTTGAAGATCATACCGGCAGTAGAGGCAGGCCGTCGTCATCTCCTGCGATCGGATCGGCGATGCTCTTCATCTCAGGATAATGCTTCAGCAGCGTGCCCGTCGCCTTTACGCGCTGCCCGCTCAACATGTGTTTCAGTTGCAGGGCGTTGACTCCGGCCTTGGCTTCAAAATGATTATTCGCGACCACGTACGTCACTTCGGCTTTTTGCGCGATGCGCTCGATCTTTTCTTTCCATCCGGCCAATTCGGTTTCGCTATAGAGATAGTTGTAGCGATCCGCGCCTTTTTCTGCTTCGAACCATTGATCGTAGTTGCGGCCGTGCAGCCGGACGTATCCGACCGGCGAGGTGACGTGCTCCGTGGCTTCGAGCGAGCGCCCGATCAGCGGTTGGTCGATGTTGCAGAAGGCGACATTTCTTTCCGTGAAGTAGGTGAGCGTCTCCGGATTGTTCCAGCTTTCATGCCGCACTTCGACCACGCGGGGAAACTCGATGAACTGCCGCAACAGCTGCTCCAGATATTCGCGGTTCAACGATGTGTTCTTGAACGAAACCGGAAACTGAATGAGCAGCGCTCCCAGCTTGCCGGTCGAAGCCAGCGCATCCAACCCTTCGCGCGCCAGCCTTTCATCTTCATCGTTGGGCTTGATGGTTGCAGCGGATGTTGGCTCCATGACCGCAATCGGAGAATGGGTAAACGAGCGATGCAATTTCGCGGTGAACATAAACTTCGGATTGACCGCGACCTTGCGCACCCAGAGCTTGGCCAATTCCGGCTTGATGTGCCCGTAAAAAGATGTGTTGATCTCGACCACATCGAAGCACTGCGCCAGAAATTCCAGCGCATGGCGTTTCTGGCGCTGCATTCCCGGCGGATAAAAGACGCCGTCCCAGTCTTTATAGCTCCAACCAGCCGTACCGATGCGAATCTTGCGCGGGGTTCCCATAACATCCAGAGCTAGAATTGCAGGTTAGCACAGGGAAAGGTACTGCTTGCGGGATAGGAATCACTGCAGGACCAGTGTCACCCAATACACGCCGTTTGGATAGCTGCTGGTGCGTGCGTAGCAGGTTCCAACGGAGAACGTACGAACTGCACGGTTTTCGATGGCTTTGGCTGCCGCGTCTGGCAGAGTCTCCGGTTGCTCGGTGGTATAGCGAACCACGTACGATCCGTGAGCAGACACGGTCTTCAACGAATCCGCGTGGGCCATGGAGCAGGCGGCATTCTCTGCAGCATCGCTATCCACCCACAGCAACGGAGGCAAGTTTTCATCCCGTCGCAAGTGAGCGATAGTTCCGCTTACCAGGCCTCCGGCTTGCCGAGGCGAATAGGCCGGCAGGCTGTGAGCAAAATCCTGCGCCACGTATAGCGCGGACCCGGCACGGACGACGCCGAATCCGGCCACGTTGTAGCCGGGATTCAGCAGGTTCTCGCGGTGCGGAGGCGAGTGCATCAAGCCTTGATGCGACTGCTCCACACTGCTCGCAACCGAGACATTCTCTCCTGCTGTATCGAGATGCAGAGGGCAATTCGCCGCCAGCCGTTGTTGCAGGGAGGGCTCTCCGGCAAACTGATGCGAAAGCTCTTGCTGGGCGGCCATTGCGGCAGCATGCGCTCGCGCAGCCTGGGTCAAACCCTCGTCCCGTTGCAGTGGCGCGACTCCGGCTTGCGCCCGCGCCTGGTTTGCCAGGACGAAGAGTGCGCGCTCGGCCTCGGCGTCATAGGGCGATCGATCATTGGGGGTGGGCTGCTGCGCCGAGGCCACACTGGACACGTTAGAGGGCGGCGATTTCGGATCCTTTACCGGAGCCGCTCCGCCGATCAAAAACATCGCCAGCCAAGCTGTTGGGACCCGAAACATGTTCCGCCTTACCCACGTTCAGGACCCGGGAGGATCGCGTTTGGGGGACCAACTTTACAGCTTTGTTTCTACGACCCTACGCTCTAGAATCGGCTGAGGCACGATTACAAGGGAGATAGATTCGCATTGACTTTATTCGCGTTTCTGCTTGGTCTGGTTCTCGTTCTGGAAGTAGTCCTTTTGATACTGGCCGTTTCGCTGTTTCAGCGAAGGTTTGGCACTTCCTCGCAACTTGAAGCATTAAAGCAACTTGCGGATCAAACCGAAGCCATGCGGCAGAACCTCTCGGCGCAGTTTGCCTCGGCCACTGCCGACACTGCCATGCGCCTCGAGCACACCAAAGGGGCCATTGGACTACAAGTAGCTGACCGGTTGGGCGATGGCTTCTCGGCCATTCGTTCCGCCGTCGAAGAACAGATGAAAGCCGGTCGCTCTGAACAGTCCGAGGGATTGGCGCAGGCTCGCACCGAGCTGACTTCGTCGCTCGCGCTTACCACGGCGCAGCTGAAATCGGAGTTCGACGGCCTGAACCAGAAAACCGCGCAAAGTCTGGATTCGATTCGCGACCGCGTGGACGCTCGGCTGCTCGACATCACCGATCAGGTTCAGCAGAAACTCGATCAGAACATTAAGGAAGGATTCGCGCAGTTCGAGAAAGTGCAGCAGCACTTGAAAGCAGCGGAAGAACAGCTCCGCGAAGTCGGGGCCCTCGGACACTCGATTAACGATTTGAACAATCTACTGAAGTTGCCTCACCTGCGTGGAAAATTTGGCGAAGCCAGCCTGGAGCGCCTGCTCTCGGATTTTCTTCCAGTTCACATGTTTGAAATGCAGGCGCAACTTCCCGAAGGCGGTGGACGCGCCGACGCTATCATCCAGTTCCCCGATCGGCGCTTGCCGATTGACGCGAAGTTTCCACGTGAAGCGGTGCTGGCGCTATTTGAAAGCAACGTTGAAGCCGAGATTGAAGAAGCACGGGTGGCGCTGGTGAGGGTGATGAAGGCGGAAGCCAAGCGCATCAAGGCTTACATCCAGCCGGAAAACGGTACTACCGATATCGCTCTGATGTATTTGCCCAGCGAGACGCTTTACATGGAAGTGATCCGCAATCGCGAACTCGCCGACTGGCTCAACCTGCAGCACGTCTTTCCGGTTTCGCCGAACAGCTTGCTGATGACACTGCAGACCATCGCGTTGGTGCACAAGTGGTATGAAGTTGCCAGCCGCTTCGAGAAGAGCCGCCTGGAATTATCGAAAGCGCAAAAATCTTTCGACTATTTCCAGAGCCAGTTTGAGAACGTCGGCAAGAGCCTAAGCAAGGCTCAGGAAGCTTTCGACAAGGCCCAAACCCATTTGAAGACGTACCGCGGCCGCGTGACCGTGCTCAGCGGCCAGGAGCAGTTAGATCTGGATGCCGCCGCCGCCGCCAGCCGAACGATCCAAGAGACCGACGAACCCATGCTCCCGCTGACCGACAAAGCCAGCGCCTAAGAACGAGCCGATATATATCATGATCTATACATGTGATATACTCTGATATGTACCCTCAAGTGTTTTAGGAGGTCACCTGCATGCCTCGCACTGCAAAACTCTTTTATAACGGGCGCAGCCAAGCTGTTCGCCTGCCCGTGGAATATCGATTCCAAGGCTCGGAGGTCTACGTTCGCCGCGATCAGACCACGGGTGACGTCATCCTGTCGCGCCGACCAGACTCTTGGCAGGACTTCTTCGAGCTGATGAAGACAATCGACGTGCCCAAAGACTTCATGGCAGATCGAGATGACGCGCCACCGCAGAAGCGCGACTTATTCTGATGGCCGTCCGCTATCTTCTGGATACCAACACCGCCAGCTACGTCATCAAAGGAAACTTTCCTCGTGTGCGCGAGCGCCTGCTGAAAGTGCCCATGGCTGAGGTTGGAATATCGGCCGTCACCGAGGCGGAGTTACGATTCGGCGTCGCGAGAAAACCGGAAGCGGTGAGGCTCAAGACCGCCGTCGAAGAATTCTTGTTGCGCGTCGAGGTCCTGCCTTGGGATTCCGAGGCCGCCCAGCAATACGCGCAAGTTCGGGCGAACCTCGAACGAATCGGCGAACCCATGGGCAACCTGGACATGATGATTGCCGCTCACGCGCTCGCAGCCCAAGTCGTGCTCGTTACCCACGATCATGTCTTCCGCCGGATCAAGCGATTGAAGATCGAGGACTGGACCAAGTAATCGGACGATGTTCCCTGCTCGCATGAACGGCCGCTCGCGCGTAGTCAGTTCAATCCAACGGGCCTTAGTTCACCGTGATGCTCACCGCCTTGGACGGAATTCCGTTGGTCACAACCTGCAGCGAACTGGCTCCGGTTTCGATCTTCGCGGGAACATCAAAGTTCGTGGAGACGATCGCCTTGCCGGTCGCTACAGCCATCGTGCTGTGGTCATGAGTCCGGGCGTAAACAACGTGACCGCTCGCGATATTCTTGATTCGCACCAAAGGATAATTTGTCGCGATCTGATTCTCGTCACCAAACGCTCCAGCCTGTGATAGACCATTGAACTGCGTGCCGCTGATTTTGTAAGTGGAACCTGGCTTCACGGTGGAAGGAAAAGTCTTTATGGTTGGCGCCCATGCGGATGAATACTTTCCGGTGGAAGTGTAGACCTCTCCCCCGCCGACGAGAACCTCTCCGGTGGGCAGCGTGATCAAGGGAGTGTAGCCCGGTCCGATAAAGGGTCCGGTACTAAACTTGGTTCCATCGTACTCGTAGAGATACCCGCTATTGCCCTCGACTAAAACCCGGCCGTTGGTCAACAGCGTGGCATACGAATCGCCAGCGGCATCGCCATTGGGAAAGTTGGGGCCGACAGTCCAGGTGCCAGGATCGGTGGATTTCGCCCCGGGATGATAAACAGCGGTGTGCCCCGTAGAGGCGTTCTGGTGCAGAGCACCGGTCGCAAACACGCTGCCATCCGTAAGCAGAATCGCAGGACCGATTTCTCCCGGGGGACAATATTCTTTGTTGTGGCCGTACTGAATGCAGCTCACTTGCGGCGGCCCTTGCAGATTTGCAGGCGTCTTGCCCGCCGTTACCCACTTCGCCTCGGAAGGAGTGTAAATCTCCGAATCGGGGTTGCCCTTGACATCGACAGTCAGGATCGTGCCATTGGGCATCAGGGTCCAGCCCTCCTCCGCATTTTCATCGTGCTTGCCTGCCGACGAAACCTCAGTCCAGGTCAGCGTCGCAGGATCCAAAACCGCCATACGCTTGTCGAACTTGCGCCCTACCAAGAACTTGCCATCCGGCAGCACTGCCGAAGGCGAATCCCCGATGAAGCCCCAGTTGGCGGGGGGCTTTACCGACGTCCAGGCATTCTTCACAGGGTCATAAATCGCGCCTTTATCAGTGAATGCAAATACAAAGTCCTGGTATTCGCCACCTTCAATGATGACCCGGCCGTCAGCCAGCACGGCGCCGGCGAAATATAGCGGCACATATCCCGAAGGAAGGGTAGCCACTTGTTTCCATGTTCCGTTTATGTAGCTGCCGTCAATGTCGGGAGTCAGTTTCCACCAGTCGCTGCAGCCGTTGCCCTGAATCAGCACGGTGCCGTCGGTCATCAGGTAGCCCATCAAGGCGCCGTCCGGCGGCTGATTGACCAGGCTCTTCAGGGTTTGTGCCGGCGAAACGGCTGAGCCGACCAGGAGAAACAGCGCTACCGCAAGAAATAATTTTCGTGACAAAACGAACCACCTTTCCCGAGAGCACGGAGCAGAATCTGGAAGATGAAACCCCGCCAGAAGGCCACCATCCTAGCATTTGAGGCAGGCACAGGCAATGGGCTTCCCGATTACCACAGAGTCACAGAGAAGCATAAACATCAGCTCACTGGGACTCTGTGTCTCTGTGGTGAAAACAAGCGACGCGTCGCGTTCTTTTATTTCAGGCCGGAGATTACGTATAGCGTGGACAATGTCTGGTAATAACTGTAGGCGAACTCGGACGCGTTCACATCGGTGATCACGGGCCCGATCGAAACCACGCCGCCAAGGCCCGCCGGCACCAGTTCTCGAACCGGCTTCATCTTGCCAGTCGCAATATCCAAGCGCCGAATGGTCAGCGGCACCTCTCCCTGGCGGAACACGTATAGCGCTTTGCTGTCGGCGGTCCACTGCGCCAGCAAATATCCCGGATCAGTGTCCGGAACGTGCCGCACTGGCCCTCCGTCGAGCGGAAATAGATCCAGTTTGTAGTCGGCAGTCTCACCCGCCAGGAGCTTGCCGTCAGGCGAAGGCAGAGTGGCAAAGACGCCTTCGGGAGTGACGGACTCAGGTTTGCCGCCGGCCACATCGACAACATAGGTGCGACCCCGGCGTCCGGGCTCATTTCCGTTGAAGACGATTCGTTTGCCATCAGGCAAGAAGTGGGCGCCGTTCTGCAAACGCTCCAGGCTCGGCAGCGAAATATCGCGCGCTTGACCGGGGCCGATGGGGAGCAAAGTCAGCTGCGCCGGTCCGGTTCGCGAGAACGAGATCGCCCATTTACCGTCGGGCGACAGCGTGTCTGCCGTGCCGTCTGCCAAACGGATGGGCGATGAGCCGTCAATCTTGCGAATGGCAACCGCATCCTTCGGACCGGCCGGTTCCGATCCCTCTTCGAATAATACCCACTGGCCATCGGGCGAAATATCCTTCGCGATGCTCCAGTCGTACCAGGAAAGATCACGCACCTGTTTGTTTTTGCCGCTCCACTCCATGGCGAGCCGCTCGTTGTCGATGGTGGCCAGGATGCGTCCGTCGGGAGCGATATCCTGCACCGTAAAGCCACCGGGAACGGTGAGAACTTTGCGCTGGCGCTCCGACAAACTTACCGCCCACAGAGAGCGGTTACTTGATCCACTTTCCACCGCACTGAACCACACTTCGTTGCCCTTGGGAGCCCAAGCCAGACCGAATGCCCATCCCCAACCAGACGACAGGGTGGTTCTGTTTCCGGCCAGGTCGATGACGCAAACCGAACCGCCGTCATCCCATCGCTTGGGGTGATCGAGGAAGGCGATCCGACTTCCATCCGGAGAAAACCGAAGGTTGCTAATCGAACCGTTGGTCTCGTAAAGAGGTTTGTCAATGGGAAATTCCAGACGATCGCGGCCATCCTTGTGATGAACGACGGCAACTTCTCCACTGGGACTCCAGTCCGCCCAGGTCACATCCTGCAGAATCTCCCGCGGCATTCCGTTGATCATCGGAGATTCAGCCAGAACTCCGCCCTCGAAGTCGAGACGCGAACCCGGCCTTCCGCGCAAGGTGAGAGCCAGTTCCCCGCCACGCGAGATACCCAGAAGATAGGCGGAGTTCAGGTCCAGCGGCCGCGCCTGCAAGGAATCCGGGATTGTGGAATAAATCTGTAGCGGACCGCCATTCCACGAAGCTCCATAAACTACGGTGCGCCCGTCGGGCGTGAAGCGGGCGGAGTAGACGGTACCGCGCTCGAAGGTCACGCGGCGGTAGTCGGGATTCTGAGCGGTTCGCAGCCTGACTCCGACATAGAGTGCGAGGGCAGCCAGCAGTAAGGCACCGACGATGCGGGGCAACCAGGTCCGAAGCCGCGTCGAGCTCAAGCGGAACGGAAGCACGTGTGTGCCGGTGGTAACGTCCGACAATGTGCTGAGCGCGAATGCCAAATCGCGTGCCGACTGAAAGCGGTTCTCCGGCTCCTTTTCCAAACAATGCCGGACCACGTGTTCGAATGCGCTTGGAATGTCCCGGCCTTCGCGAATCATCTCCGGCGGATCCTCTTTGAGGATCGCGGTAATGGTGTCGACCTGGGTATCGCCATCAAAGGCGCGCTTGCCGGTGAGCATCTCGTAAAGAATTGCGCCAAAACTGAAGATGTCACTGCGATGGTCCACGGACTTGCCGCGCAACTGCTGTGGCGACATATACGCCACTGTTCCCAGCATCGATCCTGACCGAGTTTGCGTGGTCATGCTCGCGATCGAACCCGCTTCGCCCGCTTCGGAATCGAAGCCGGAACTTAAAAGCTTGGCGATTCCGAAATCGAGAACTTTGATCCGGCCATCTTTGGTAAGGAACAGGTTTTCGGGCTTGAGGTCGCGGTGGACGATGCGCTTTTCGTGCGCCGCGACGAGACTCTGCGCAATTTGTTGGGCATAGTCCAGCGCTTGACGCCGCGGGATTGGACCATTGAGCAGACGTTCGCGCAAGGTCTGCCCTTCGAGCAACTCGGAGACGATGTAGGGGGCGCCATCGTGCATGCCGATGTCATAAATGGCGACGATATTGGGATGACTGAGAGCGGCGGCGGCGCGGGCCTCCTGCTCAAAACGGCGCAAGCGATCCTGATCATGGGCCAGAGAGGGTTTGAGTATCTTGATGGCGACGTCCCGTCCCAGCCGTTCGTCGCTGGCGCGGTAAACTTCGCCCATCCCTCCCGAGCCTATCTTTTCCAGGACGCGATAGTGACCCAGGACTTTACCAATCATGCAAATCTGAAGCGGCGATTGTCGGCATGTTAGGCCGGGGCGGTCGTGATGTCAACTGTCGTTTTGCACAGATGCAGGTGCAGAATATTCCACAAAAGAACTCTCTGCCTTGGCGCAAAATCTGGACGGGTCGCCTTCGGGGATAAGGTGGACGCGGTAGTCGTTGGCCAGCCCCTAGCATTTTTGACAGTGGTGGCGGCCCAGGATGAATGGCAGAATTGTGGCCGAAATAAGCGCCCAGGTTGAACCGACATGGTCAGCCGAATCGGAGGTATATGACATGAAGTTTCTCATTGCTGCTTTCTGGATTGCCGTTGCTGTTGGGCTGACAGATGTTCCTGCGACGGCGCAATCTGCAAACTCGTCGCCGGACATCTATCTCTACAGTAGAGCGCAAGCCGAATTCGACCAGTCCGTCAAAGAGGTACTGTTCCCTTGGAACGATCACACCGCGCCCGACGACATGAGTCCTGTTCAGGCGAATGCTTCATGGCTCAAGGAACATTCGGATATCTACTTCTACGTCGATGGCTATGCGTCCACTCGTGGCGATCTGATCTACAATTTAGCGCTTTCGCAGCGGCGAGCCGACTATATCAGACAACAATTAATCGATTCGGGAGTTCCGGAGAACCGGATTCTGCTGGCGGTGGGATGGGGTCAGTTGTACCCGGTCTGTCCTGAAGAGAATGATGAGTGTTGGAGCAAGAATCGACGTGTGCGCCTGACCTATGGACACCAGTAGCAACGCGATTCGCTGAATTTGGTTCGTCCCCGACGGCTCGCAGGGGCCGTCGGGGAGTTGCAATTCTTTTCAGCTTGACGGGGGCTGGCCGCTCGCCGACCTGGGCAATGACGGCAAGCTGGATCTGGTAGCAGTCCCGACGCGAGTGCCGATTTCGTCCTTGATCGGAACGGGCGTGCCGAACGTGCCGTCGCCCTTGCCGTAGAGCAGCGCGGAGTTCCCCTCTTGGGCAGCCACGGCGAGGTCCAGGTGTCCGTCAAGGGCAATGCGGCCGCACGTGCGCAAACCTGGGTTTACAAAGAATTACATGCCGCGACTTTCTTCTCCACGCAACTTCCGGGTAGAATCGTGTTTGATTCCAGACAGTTAGACTTCACAAGGCGTACGTGCGAAGGTAAAGCGCTGCTTATTACCGTCGACCGGGGCACAATTCTGGAGGGAAGTTGGTAATTTCATACTAATGGCCAGCAAGCGTTTGGGCATCGTCTGCAAGAGAACGACAATTTTCCTCTTCATGGTTTTTTCGGTGGTCATGGCGGCATCTTCCCTTTCGGCGGGACAGATCGCTCCGCAATGGGAGTTCTTTGGCGGCTATTCCTATATGAGATTCGATTCCCCGCCGCTTGGCTATCCGGGCTGGTCCAATTTGAACGGGTTCAACGGCGAGGTCACCTATAACATCACGCAGCGCTTTAGCGTGACGGCGGATGGAAGCGGTGGCTATGGATCCATGATCACGGCATACAATTACATGATTGGTCCGCAATATAACTTGCGCAAGGACAAATCAAAATACTTCGCTCATGCGTTTATTGGCAAAGCGGAGAATACGGTCGGCATCACGACCTTGATCAAGAGTGGATTTGAAAGCGTTGGGCGCGCATACGCCTTCGGAGGAGGTTACGACCGGGACCTGACTCCGCGGTTCACGTTTCGCATCATGGGCGATTACCTGCATACCGACACGTTTAACGCGAGTCAGACCGATGTACGGATATCGACCGGGTTGGTTTTCCACCTCGGTCACTTTGGCCGACGACCCAAACTTTGAGCAAGGGGTTGCATCCCGAACCATGTTTCTTAGCTTCTTAGACTTGTCGAAACGTCCACTTTTTGCGAAGGGGCTCGATTGATGCCGAGCAAGCGAATATGTCTGGTTCTCATTGCCGTGGGGTTGGCGCCTCTGGTGGGGTGCGGTTCCCCCTCGATTATTTCGTCGTCGTCCAATTCGCATACTGCTTATGTGACTTTGCCAAACTCGAACGCAGTGGCAGCCTTCCGGATTAAAACCAGCGGCAGCAGCGTCAATAACAACGCCGAGGCCCAATTCACGACCATTGTGGGATCGCCGTTTCCTGCGGGGAGTTCGCCGACATCGGTTCTGGTGCATCCTTCCGGCAAGTACGTTTATGTAGTGAATCGAAACGAAAACGATATTTCCCTGTTCACCATCAACAGCTCTATCGGCTCGCTGCAGGAAGTGCTGCCCCGAACCACCACCGGACTGACGCCGGTTTCGATGATCATGGACAGCGGAGGTAACTATCTTTTCGTGATCAATGAACTCTCAAGCAATATCTCGACTTACTCCATCAATTCCGGAACCGGAGCTCTTAGCCAGATCGCGGGATCGCCCTTTACCACCTTTAACAATCCGTTTTCGCTGGCGATCACGCCTTCGGGAAAATTCCTTTACGTGGTGAATCCAGATTTGACTTCGGTTATTGCCTACACTGTTGCCTCTGGCGTTTTGTCGCCGGTGGCTGGCTTGCCCGCTCAAGTTGGCAATGGACCGCGGGGTGTCACGGTCGATCCTGCGGAGAGTTTCGTGTATGTCACGAACTCGGCTGACAACACGATTTCCGTACTGAACATTAACCCCAGCAGCGGGGCTTTAACGCTTCTGGGTACATTTGCTACCGGAATCACGCCCACGTCCGTGGTGGCTTTGGATCCTTATCTCTATGTGGCCAATCAGGGATCCACGAACGTCTCTGCGTTCACTGTGACTCCCGTCACGGGGGTGCTCACGCCGATTACGAGCTCCCCTTTTAGCGTTGGCATCGCTCCGTTGTTCGAAGTGCTGGACCCCGATAACCTGTTTCTCTATGTCGGCAGTCAAAGTGCGAACAGCATTACTGCGCTGTCGATTGACACGAGTACAGGAGCTCTTGCCGAAACCTCGCAATCGGCACCGACCGGGGTTTCACCTTCATCGATGGGGGTCGCGAAATGAATTCCGCAGGCTGATTCAGCGCGACTCAAGGACGCCCGCGCCTGCATTGATATCCCTCTATGATCAACTTCGGAATCATCGGTTTTGGATTGCACGCAGTCAAGCGGGTTATGCCCGGTTTTGCGCTTGCCAAGAACTGCCGGGTGAGCGCTCTCTCCCGGCGCGATTTAGCCAAAGCAAAAGAATCGGCGCGACAGTACGATATTCCTCTGGCCTTTGATTCGGCCGAGAAGTTGTGCCGCTCTCCTCAAGTGGACGCCGTTTTCATTACCACTCCGAACGCTTGCCATTTGGAGGATGTGCTGGTCGCAGCCGCATGTGGCAAACCGATACTGTGCGAGAAACCCATGGCGGTGAATGCCGACCAGTGCCGGCAAATGGTCGAAGCCGCCCGTAAAGCCAAAGTTCTGTTGGGAGTGGCCCAGGTATTTCGCTTTGAAGAGAGCACGGCGTGGTTGCGCCAAAAGTTGTCCGGGGGACAAATCGGCAAACTGGTTTTCGCGCGCTCGGAATTTTCTTTTCCCGCATCCCATGGACACGCTCGTACATGGATTCACGATCCCGTGGTCTCCGGGGGCGGACCGGTCGCCGATGTTGGGGTTCACTGCGTCGACACGCTGCGCTTCATTCTTCGGGACGAAGTATTGCGAGTAAGCGCTCGCGAGATTCCGGGCGATCCCGGCGAAGTGGAAGGCGGGCGCATCGATGGTGCTCGAGTTCTCGCGTGGCACATTGGCTACAGTTTCGGTTTCATTCCTGGCCGAATACCGCACGCCCCTCGAGCTGGTTGGGGAAACTGGTGTGCTGTGGGCCGACAATGCATTAACCGTCGAGCATCCCATCAACCTTGAACTGCGTCGCGGGGGAGCCGTTGTAGAAAGCCAGACAGTCTCGAACCGGCTGGCCTACGCACTCCAGGTAGATGCTTTCGCGAACGCTGTCGAAGGCAAAGCGGAGTTTTCGATTCCCGGCGAAGAAGGCTGGCGCAATCAGGAAATCCTGGACGCAGCGTATCGGAGCATGAAGAGCGGGCGCACCGAAACGGTGCCAAAGGTCGTCTAGGAAGGGCACGCGGACTATCGCCCAATCGCCCTCATCCATCCGAAGGATTTAGCCGTGTGCTGCGATTAATCTTTCGAACCATCCGCAACCGTGGCTGGAGGGATTCCCTTGGCCTCTACGATTGCCCAATGCCACTCCTGGCCGTCATCGAGATTTTCGTCCAGCTTCTCCTGAAAGACCGTGGTCGCGAAGGGCGCCGCCGATCCTTTCAAATGCAGAAGCACAGTTACGTCCGAACGTTTGTCGGCTGGAGTCGCATCTTCGGAGGCGGCGGGCAGGAGTTTCGCGGCTCCATAGTCGTCGGCGCTGGTATCGTCATGGCGCACGATGGTCAGGCCGACCGTGATCTCCCGCACATTCCACGAACTGGCGTTGTACATTGAGACTTCTAATGTGTCCCCGTGAATGTTTGCGGGACCGTCCAACTTGGCGAGTTCACTCTGCGGAAGGTCTTGCGATACGTAGGGACTGGAGAGCAACGCCGTACTGTTTGCGTTGAAGGAAAGGCTGCAAGTTCCATCCGGGGAAGACATCTGAAAATGGGTTGCGCCGCCCTCGAAGGTAAAGGTCGGTCTTGTCCCGAGCCGGAAGTGCTCGACATCGTCAATCACCTGGGTGAGATTGTCGTTATCGATGATGCTCGGTGCGGCCGGTTCTTTGGGCTCTTTGCTCTGGCGCAGAGAGCGCGCCAGATCGCCCAGAGATACTTCGTCCTCCGATTGCGCGGCGCACACTGGTAGCAGCAATCCCAGCGAGACCAAGCCCATAAAAACCAGAAATACGCCGAGATAAAACCGATGCTTCATCAAGACTCACCCAAAAAACCGAGGATCTCCCTAAGCTAGATTGTAGTCAGAAGAAGGATGGGTTATGGCGTGGAGGGACGAACGTTGGTCGTAGAACCTTTAGCGGCGCTCGGATGGCGGAGTCCGAAACATGCACCCACATTGGCGGTCAAAGAATTAAAATCACGGACGTGCGGGACGAAGTAGCCGCGCAACAGGGCGCCACACGCCCGTGAAGTTTACAGCAAGCCAGATGAGCGGAAACGAGTGACCGGATCAGCTATCGGCATGGGCTCCCGCTTAAATATCCAACGAGCCACCGCAAACCCCAACGCCGCATAGCACAGATGAACAAGTTTCATATCTCACCCCCAAAAGGTCTTCCACAGCACCTAAGGGGAGGCTCAATGAAGCCAAGGTAGCAAGCCCACACCGGTAGTGCAACGCCCGAATGGGCCATAGACGTAGCACGATAGTTTGGGAGAGTAACCTGCGAAGTAACCAGAAAACGTAATATTTGCGATGGTCGCAACGGCTTGCAACCGATTGGGCTTGCGAAGGGCTGGGCTCTGAAGAACAGAATTTTAGAGGCTGCGTAAAACTCCATTTTCATTGCCCGGGTTCCTGCTTCGGGGTCCGCTCTGTTGACAAGTGACAATTATTACTTTACGGTCAGTTAATTGATCAGGACCTTTAAGCACCGGGGGCTGAAGCGTCTCTACGAGCGTGGTGACCGGAGCGGGATACGCGCTGATCTGGTGGAGACTGTTGAACGAATTCTTACCGTGCTCGATTCGGCCAGTGCGCCGCAGGCTCTCGACATTCCGCGCTATCGCCTGCATATGCTTAAGGGTGACTTAAAGGGATCATGGTCGGTGACGGTGCGAGCCAATTGGCGAATCATCTTCCGCTTCGAGGGGGAAGATGCTTTTGACGTTGAACTGATCGATTATCACTAGATAAGGATAAAAATATCATGCCCATGAAAAATCCCGTCCATCCTGGCAGCGTGGTCCGGCACGATTGCCTTGAGCCCTTAGGACTCTCAGTGACTGGGGGCGCAAAGGTGCTGGGCGTGTCCCGACAGGCTCTCAATAATGTGGTGAACGGCAAGTCTGGAATTAGTCCGGAGATGGCTATACGGTTGTCAAAGGCTTTTGGCAGCACGCCGGAAACGTGGTTGCGCATGCAACTGGCTTTCGACCTTGCAGCCGCGCGCAGGAATGAAAGCAAAATTAAGGTCCGGCGGCAACACGTCGAAGAGTTGCATGTTTAGTTTTGACAAGAAGAACCTATCCAACCCGGACCGGGTGCATTTTCTCAGCTGGCAAGCATAAAGTGAATCCAGGTGCGGCGACAACTGCCGCGATTTGTACAAACCCTCTGATCTCCCTGATGTACGCTGCACCTTTTTAAGAATTATTTCGTGAATCTGACGCGATGGAGGCTTCGCATGAGTTGGGCGAGCAAACTGGTTGAGCCTTATCGGATCGAGGACGGGAGCAAGTTCCGTTTGAAAGATTTCGATCCGGAGGACACAGGGAAGATACATTCGAAGAAACACGCGGAAAAACTTCTGGCCGATGGCATCGCCGACATGACCGATTTGCAGAGCAAGCTCTACGCCCAGGACCGTTGGGGTGTGCTGCTCATTTTTCAGGCCATGGACGCCGCCGGCAAGGATGGGGTCATCAAGCACGTGATGTCGGGGGTCAATCCGCAGGGCTGCCAGGTGTATTCGTTCAAGACTCCGTCGGTGGAGGAACTGAATCACGACTACCTGTGGCGTGCCCTGCGGCGGCTGCCGGAGCGCGGCCAGATCGGTATCTTCAACCGCTCTTATTATGAGGAAGTGCTGGTGGTGCGGGTGCATCCGGAGTTGTTGAAGAATTCACGAATTCCTCCGTCGCTGCTAACCAAGGATATTTGGAAGGATCGTTTTCAGGACATCAACTCTTTCGATCGTTACCTGACGCGCAATGGAATCGTAGTCCGCAAATTCTTCCTCAATCTTTCGAAAAAAGAGCAGAAGAGGCGCTTTATGGACCGTCTTGAGCGCCCGGAAAAGAATTGGAAGTTCTCCGAGGCCGATGTGCGGGAGCGCGAATACTGGGATGATTATATGAAGGCCTACGAGGACATGATTGTCAATACGTCGAGCCCGCAAGCTCCCTGGTACGTGATCCCGGCGGACAATAAATGGTTCACTCACGTGGCTGTGGCGGCGGCGATTGTTGAGACTATGGAGGATCTGAAACTGGCTTACCCGGTTGTCGATGCTAAAAAGCGGAAGGAGTTACGGGCCGCGGCGGCGATGCTTAAGGGAAAGAAGAAAACTTAAAGGCACAAGACTATTCAGATTGCTTCGCAGGCGTGCTTTCGTGAGACGATTCCAGGCGGTACACTGAAGTTTCCCTTTTCACGGGGTGGTGAACTCAATGAATATTCTTAAGCGGACAGCCGGTCGAACTGCGTGGATTGCAGGCGTTCTCCTGATATGGGTTGCGAGTGCGAGCTTCGCGCAGACCCGAGCCGAAGAGAAAGCGCGGAAAACTCCTGAGATTCAAAGCGACAAAACTTCGTCGACCGACACTGACAACGAAGATCCCCAGTTTAAAGGCATGAAATACCGGCTGGTGGGGCCGTTCCGCGGGGGACGGTCACTGACTGCGTCGGGGGTTGCGGGCGATCCGAACACGTATTACTTCGGCTCGACCGGTGGAGGAGTATGGAAGTCTACCGACGGAGCGATGACTTGGACTTCCGTCTTCGATAAAGCAGGCAGTATCCGCGATTGGAAGCCTGGCGGTTGCGCCTTCGGATCCAAACGTCGTGTACGTAGGAACGGGTGAGGCGTGCATTCGCGGGAACATCTCGCACGGCGATGGAATTTACAAGACAGTTGATGGCGGAAAGACCTGGAAGAATATCGGTCTGCATGACTCGCGTGCAATCGGGAAAGTGATCGTCGACCCCAAGAATGCGGATGTTGTTTATGTGGCTGCGCTGGGCCACCCTTTTGGGCCGAATACTGAACGCGGCATCTTCCGCACCACCGATGGAGGAAAGACCTGGGACAAAGTTCTGTACAAGGACGAGAACACGGGTGGCATCGATATCGCATTTGATCCTCACAATTCGCACATTCTTTTCGCATCATTGTGGGAGGCGCGACGTACCCCGTGGGGCCTGTCGAGCGGCGGCCCTGGCGGCGGACTCTATCGTTCGAACGATGGCGGAAGCACATGGAAGCGGCTTGAAGAACACGGCCTGCCAAAAGGGCCCTACGGCAAAATTGGAATCGCCGTGGCCGCGAATTCCGATCGCGTATACGCGCTGATCGAAGCGCCCGAGGGCGGGCTGTATCGGTCCGACGATAGCGGCGAAACCTGGGAACTGCTGAACAACGATCGCGCCTTCTGGCAGCGGGCATGGTACTACATGCACATCGTTGCGGACCCACAGTCGGCGGATGTGGTTTACATCGCGAATGTGGACTTCTATAAATCGAGTGACGGCGGGCACACCTTCAATAAGGTAAAGGTGCCGCACGGGGACAATCATGGAATGTGGATTGATCCCAAAGATCCGAACCGCATGATCGTCTCGAACGACGGCGGGGTCACGCTCAGCCTTGATGGCGGCAAGAATTGGACCCGCCAGGATAACCAACCGACGGCACAGTTTTATCATGTGGCCACCGACACGCGCACTCCCTATTATCTCTATGGCTCGCAACAGGACCTCGGTTCGGTGGCGATCGCCAGCCGCGGCAACAACGGAATGATCGATCGTGCGGATTGGTACGACGTTGGAGGTGGAGAGGCTGGCTACATTGCGCCTTATCCACCGGACCCTAATATTGTTTATGCGGGCGAGTATGAGGGTGTGATCACTCGCTATGACAAGCATAACGGACAGACCAAGAACATCTCAGTACAGCCCGAGATCAGTGATGGCGGCGGGGCGGCGACGCTGGAGCACCGTTTCCAGTGGACGGCGCCGATTGTGATCTCGCCGCACGATCCCAATACGCTGTACCACGCCGGAGAACGGCTGTTCAAAACGACCGATGCTGGGATGCATTGGGAAGCCATCAGTCCCGATCTCACGCGCAACGACAAAAGTAAGCAACAGGCGTCGGGTGGTCCGATCGACAAGGACGATTCAGGCACGGAATACTACGACACCATCTTCGCCGTGGCCGAATCGCCGCTGGTAAAGGGTTTGATCTGGGTAGGCACGGACGATGGCCTCGTCCACATCACGCGCGATGGCGGAAAGAACTGGAGCAACATCACACCCAAAGACCTGCCGGACTGGAGCCGCATCAGCTTGATTGATGCTTCTCCGCATGATGCCGGAACAGCTTACGTGGCCGTGGATCGGCATCAGTCGGACGATATGCATCCTTATATTTATAAGACTAACGATTACGGCAAGACTTGGATGAAGATCGTGAAGGGGATTCCGGACAACACGTTTGCCCGCGCCGTACGTGAAGATCCCAAGAAACGTGGCCTGCTCTATGCGGGCACCGAGAGTGGTGTGTATGTGTCGTTCAACGATGGCGCGGACTGGCGCGCTCTCCAACTGAATCTGCCTACGACGCCGGTCCACGATTTGATGGTGAAGAACGATGATCTGGTCGTGGCTACGCATGGGCGTGCATTCTGGATTCTCGACGATATTTCTCCACTCCGGCAATACAGCGATGAAATTGCCAAGCGAGACGTCCACCTTTACACTCCTGCGACCGCGATGCGATTCCAGAATCCAACGGAAGACGAGGATGCTCCCAAGCCTGTGCTGGTTGGAGACAATCCTCCGACCGGGACGTTGATTTACTACTTTCTTAAAGACAAACCGAAGGGTGAAACCACGATTGAGATTCTCGATGCCACGGGCAGCGTGATCCGAAGATACTCCAGCAGCAAGACGGAAGAACTGGACGAGCCTCTGACTCCCGAGGATAAGAAGCCGGAAAAACAGATCAAGCCGGAAGCCGGGCTCAATCGTTTTGTCTGGGACCTGCGCTACACAGGGATCTCGCGCGTGCCTGATTACTATCTCTGGGAATATAAGGATGGCGGCCGAGGTCCTTTGGCTGTTTCGGGCAAATACCAGGTCCGGCTAACGGTCGACGGGAAAAGTCAGAGCGCGGCATTCGAAGTCGCGATGGATCCGCGGGTCCAAGTGTCGCAGGCCGATTTGCAAAAACAATTTGATCTGCTCATTCAAGTGCGCGACCAACTCAGCCGTGTTTACGACACAGTGAACCAGATTCAGGACGTGCGCGAGCAGATGGACGGACTGAGAAAACGGCTCCCGGATAACGCCGCCGTAAAGAACACGATTGCGGCTGCTGACGCGCTCGACAAGAATCTATTGTTGGTGCGCGACGATCTGGCGCAGATGAAAATCAAATCGAATGAAGATTCGCTGGCTTATCCGCAGAAGGTCGATAGCAAGCTCGCCGGCCTGGCAATGGCGGTTGGTGTGGGAACCGATTCTGCTCCGACCGAGGCCGAATATCGGGTCTTCGAGAAGCTGAAGCAGCAGGCGGACATTTCGATCGCCCATTGGGCGGAAATCCAAAGAACCGAGCTCGCCGATTTTCAGAAGATGATGGCTGGGCAGAACATTCAGGCCATCGTCGTGCCTGCAGCCGAGAACGCCGGGTCAGCCGGGGAAAGTCCAAGGTAGGCTGCGAACCGATAGTCGAAGCGAATAGTAGTCTGAGCAGACGCTGCGAGCGAGACCAAAGAGCTTAGAGCAACGACGACAAAGACCAGTTGTCAGTTCGCTGTTTTCAGTTCACAGTCGTTCGGTCCGCAACTCCTCGTTCGTGCGCAATTTCGCTCCTGATCGCTGGAAAATCAGACTTTGCCTCAACTTCCGGTCGCTTCGAGATAGTGATCGATCTGCTGAATCGGTTGCGCACACTCCACGGCGATAGCAAACACTTCCCGTTCAGTCTTCGGGTCGACCCTCACAACTTTACCCTCACCTACAAACTGAATAGGACGACCAAGCTCACGGACATCCACGGTCACAGTGAAGCTTACCGGAGTGTGCTGCGGGATCATGGAAGAGGTCTCCAACAGCAGGCCGCAGATGCTGATATTTTTGCTGACCGCTTCAAACTCAACCATCAAGTCAACATCGCGAACCTTCAGGCGAACCGGATATTGCAGTTGAAAGCGCCTATACTTGCGCTCCTGCGGAGGGGAGGAGGACCACGCAACGCCGTTGAGTTTGCTCATAGTGTGAAGTTACTTTGGCGACCAGAAGCCGATGCTAATTGTGGTTACATAGGCGTCAAAAGAGCACGAAGGATGCTGCCCAAGAGGCCCATTTGTGCGGTGCCATGGTTCAATCCTTTCGCGGAAACTCGAGGGGGCGAATATATGGTTTTGGCCTGATTCGAGTTGTCCGTTTGCCGTGCGCGGCGGCGAATTCAGTCTGTCTTCAAACCGGCCCTCAGCTGGTTCCGGCACGTCCTTCCGCGACCTACTCAATAGCCGGTACAGCGTTCAGACTACCTCTTCGCCTCAGATGAGCAGATTTCGGAGGAGACAACAGGGTCATCTATGATGAAACAGCTTCCTGCCCGGTGGAATGCGCTTGTTGTGCTTCTCGCTCTTGCGACGATGCTGGGCTGCCAAGGCCTAAGTAGCTCCAACAAGTCCTCCACGCCTCCTCCGAACAACACTAAGCCGGGAGAGCTTACGGTCGCGCCGACCAGTGTTAGTTTCGGAATCGTGGAAGTTGGGAACAACCAAAGCAAGCCCGCGACCATGACGAACTCGGGCGGATCGAGCCTGACCGTTTCTAAGGTGACCGCGACCGGCGCAGGCTTTAGCGTGAGCGGAGTGAGTTTGCCGCTGACTCTCGCGTCTGGTCAGAGCCAGGGTTTTACCGTCGTCTTTACGCCAGCGTCCGCGGGCACGATCACCGGAAATCTGGCAATCGCAAACACGGGCTCAACACCTACGGTTAACGTCGCCCTGTCCGGAGGCTCGCAGACAGTGGGCGCGGTTACCCCGAGTTCTCCGAGCCTTAACTTTGGAAGTATTCTCGTGGGCAGCAAACAAACGCTCACTGAAACTCTGAACAACACCGGCGGATCCGCCCTCACGGTGACGCAGGTGACTCCTACTGGCACCGGCTTTGCCGTGAGCGGCTTGACTTTGCCGTTGAACCTGCCGGCTGGTGAAGGGCAGTCGTTCAGCGTCACCTTTACTCCGCAATCTGCGGGCACAGTAAGCGGAAACCTAGCCATTGCGAACACCGGCGCCACGCCTGTCATGAACATCCCACTCTCGGGAGGCGGACAGACAGCAGGTGCTCTTACGCCCAGTCCCGCCAGTCTTAACTTTGGAAGCGTCGAAGTGGGCAGCAACCAGGCGCTCACGGAAACTCTGACCAACTCTGGTGGATCCAGCGTTACGGTCGCTCAGGTAAATCCCACGGGGACAGGGTACAGCGTGAGCGGGTTGAGCCTGCCGTTGACACTGACGGCGGGGCAGAGCCAAGGCTTCAGCGTTACTTTTACTCCGTCCTCAACTGGCAACAGCAGCGGAAATCTGGCGATCCTCAGCAACGCGTCGGACGCCAGTCTTAATGTTCCGCTATCCGGAAACGGCCTGGCGCCCGGTTCGCTCGCGCCAAGTCCCTCAAGCCTCAGCTTTGGCGACGTCCAAGTCGGCAATAACCAGCAACTCTCCGAAACTCTGACCAACTCTGGTGGAGTCAACGTTAACATCTCGCAGGCTTCGGTCGCGGGAACGGGCTTCACGATGAGCGGCTTGAACCCGCCCTTGACGCTCACGCCCGGACAGCATTACACCTTCACGGTTACGTTTACGCCGCCCTCCCCTGGGAGTGACAGTGGCAATGTTTCGATTGTCTCCAATGCGTCGAACCCGAACTTGTCCATCCCACTAAGCGGCACCGGAACACCTGTGCCTCAGGGAACGTTGGCTGTCACTCCAACCAGCATGGACTTCGGCAACGTGGTGGTGGGAACCAACTCGCAACTAACCGGGACGCTCACTGCCAGCGGCGAGAGTGTGACGGTCTCTTCTGACATTTTCAACGGATCCGCTTATGCTCTGAGCGGAATCTCGTTCCCGGTTACGATTCCGGCAGGCCAGCACGTGCAGTTTACGATAACGTTTACGCCTGCAGGGACTGGCGCGGCCTCCGGGAGTGTCTCTTTCGCCAGCAATGCTTCAAACTCTCCGACCGTGGAGACCTTTACGGGCGACGGCACCCCTCCCCCGCAGCACTCCGTCAATCTTTCCTGGACCGCGAGCAACTCGCAGAACATCAGCGGGTACAACATTTATCGCGGCATCAAGTCGGGTGGGCCTTATTCGAAGATCAATGCGGTGCTGAACGCCAGCACGGTTTACACCGATACTACCGTCACCGACGGGCAGACGTATTACTATGTAACCACGGCTGTCAATTCGAGTAACGAAGAGAGCGCCTACTCCAATCAGACGACGGCTGTAATTCCCCCGCCATAGTCCTTGGTTCGCCTGGGAAACTCGACATCTCCGGGAGTGGCACAAACGCGCAGCTTGGCCCCTCCCGGAAGGCAACCCGCCCCCCAAACGTTCCCTCCTAGCAAAGACTCCCCACTTGCAGAACTTAATGTATTTGTTTAATCTTGCATGACTTTTTACAAGAAAGGACATGCGTTCAGAAGGTATCCCAACCGGTTCGCCCGGATGTACTACTGGGACCTTCCATTATTCGTTTTAGTCGATAACCTTCCACAATCGCGATATGAGATTCCCCCACGCTATGTCTCGATTGCCGGTTTCCTGCGCCGTGATGGCCATCGTTTTCATATCGGCAGGTCCAGCGCTTGCGCGCGATCCTGTCAGCACCAAGTCTGCTTTATCGAACTTGAAAGAGGAACGCCTGATCGTTACCCCCCCGAATCTTGGTTTCGGCAGAGTCGCAGTCGGCCGGCGCCAGATCCAGAGTGTGACTTTGACCAACTGGGGCGATTCAGACGTCAGGTTGTTGCAAGTCATCACCCGTGGACGCGACTTCGCCGTGATCGGGCTGGATTTACCTGTGACCCTCGCGCGGGGAGAGAGTTACACATTCAGTGGCGTGTTTGCCCCGCGATCCAGAGGCGCCAGCAGCGGCAGTGTTGCTTTTATTTCAGATGCTTCCAGCATCTCGAACCCAGCTCTGAGGATGGAACTGACAGGCATGGGGTCCGATGATGACGGGCAGCTCATCGTCAACCCAGCAAGCATGAATTTTGGCACGGTGCAGGTGGGATTGAGTGCCAGTCAAACAGGAACCCTCAGCGCTGGCGCGAGTCAGATAACCGTTTCGTCTGCTTCGAGCACCAGCGCTGAGTTTACCTGCAGCGGACTGTCATTCCCGGTGATCATTCCTGCCGGCGGAAGCCAGGGATTTACGGTTACGTTTACCCCTCAAGCCAGTGGCGCGGCATCCGCCGCGCTCTCCTTCCTCGATGAGAATGGGATTGCTCTCGCGGTGGAAACTCTTAATGGCACCGCCATCGTCTCGACGAATCATAGCGTCGGTCTGTCATGGACCGCTAGCACTTCTCAGAATGTCGTCGGATACAACATTTACCGCGGAAATCAGTCGGGCGGACCCTACGCCAAGATCAATTCCTCTTTAGATTCGAACACCGTATACACCGACACTTCGGTGACGAATGGCAACACATACTATTACGTAACCACGGCGGTCAATTCGGACAACGAAGAGAGCGGTTACTCCAATCAAGCGCAGGCGACGATTCAGTGATTCTTGCAGGTTGCTGCAAGTGGCTCGAATCCGAAGCTGCGCGCGCCTTCAGAACTTTCGAACCAGCTCCTGGTCTCGGGACTGATTCCCTGCGGCAAGGCTACTCTCCAAAACTCTCTCGATCTGCAATAGTTTGCACATAATGTTTCGACCGCTATCTCCATGAAGCTACGCAAGTCACTGACTGCTGGACAGTAAACAATCGCGGCTATACGGCATCTCATCGGTTGCCGAATTGCTGCGGCTGGACGGGCGAACCGAACTGGAAAGATGACCGCTCCCCCATCCACGCATATGAGGTTCTTCTCTGCCATGTTTTGGAGGAGAACCAATGGCCTAATTTTTCTCGTGCTCCTGTCTGTGCCGGCTTTCGC
This sequence comes from uncultured Acidobacteriota bacterium, assembly GCA_963722725.1. Lineage (GTDB taxonomy): Bacteria > Acidobacteriota > Terriglobia > Terriglobales > Acidobacteriaceae > JABDBE01. Next base: position 834,812 of record CAVROB010000013.1, on the reverse strand, counting down.
GCAAGGGGTTTCCCTCGCGAACCTGAATGATGGGCCCCTTGACTCTGGCGCTAACAACTCCGCTCCAACTGGCCACACTCTCAGTAATACTGGCGCGATCGAACGTTCGCCGATAGTCTCTAGTCCCCTGCCCGAAGCGCCCTCACAGCATAGGTTTTGGGACACGGAGAATCGGGCTCTTTTCACGACGGTTGCTGTTCTCAGCGCGGCTGATTTTGCTCTGACCCGGTCGATTCTGCAGAACGGCGGAAAAGAACTGAACCCGGTAACCCGCTTCTTCAGCGGCAGCACTGCGGGGCTGGCAGTCAATTTCGCTGGCGAAACTGCAGGAGTCATTGGACTCAGCTACCTTTTTCACAAAACCGGGCACCATCGGCTGGAACGGGTTACCCCCATGCTCGACATTGGGGCCTCGGCGTTCGCCGTCATCTACGACCTCAACCACCGCTAAGGTCTTCGCCAGCCGAGGCGATGATTCCCAACAGAGAGTTTCCTCCCCTCGCATTTATCTTGGTAGCGCAACCTTTTCCGTGGTAAGATTTTTCCGCTTTCGAGCCGTAGCGGCATGGGGCGCGCTCCTTAACGAAGACTCCCGAGGAGAAGCTCGTATGACCCGAAGCTATTTCGTTCTAACCGTTCTTTTGTGTGTTTCGGCCAGCCTAGGCGCACGCGCTGCGACCAGCGATGAGATTATCCCCGCCGGAACGCTTCTGCAATGCACGTTAGATGAACCCAACTTCTCGTCCAAGACGGCACAAGTAGGCGATCCCGTGCTTTGCTATTTGAGCCATGTAACCGCCTTCGGGCGTTCGGTTTTTCCTCGTGGCGCGGAACTAGGTGGCCACCTGCAGGATTATCAGAATCCCGGACACTTTGTGGGTAAGGGCTGGATTGAGATCGATTTCGATCGCATCGTCCTGCCCGGTGCCCAGGTCTTTCCGCTTACTGCGAAAGTAATTTCAGCCCCACACCTGCGAGTGGACGCCGAGGGCAAAGCTCACAGCAAGGGGCATCCCAAGAGGGACGCTGCTCTTTGGGCGATTCCGATCTTCTGGCCAGTCAAGCTCATCACTCTTCCCAACCGCGGACCGTTTCCAACTTTCAAGGGTGAAGCCCGGCTGACTCTGAGACTGATGGAAGATATCGAAATTCCAGTGGCTGCCCGGGCTTCGGTACCCATGCCGCCATGGGCCACCCCCAGCAGCTATAACTATTCTCCGTCTACCCTCTACATCCCGGCTTCCACAGCTCCGCGAGAGCAAACCGCGACCTTGCAGCCCGCCAATTTCGTGCAGCACTCCGCGGAAGTTCAGCCCAAACAGCAACCAACCACAGTCATCGTGCTGAAGGGCGGGGGCGCATGGATCGCCCGTGATTATTGGGTAGAAGCTGGACAGCTCCATTGCGTGAGCCTGGATGGAGAACAGAAAGTGATCGCCCTCGAGACCATGGATCTTTACCAAACAGTAGGCGTGAATCGAGAGCGACACGTCGAGTTCGTGTTGCGTTCGAAAGATCTGGTCGAGCAGTAAAGAGCGGCAGAAAGCCACAGTTCGTTTTGTGAAATCAGGAGTCCGCGTCGGGAGCCGGAGTACTGGCTGCCATGCGGACTCTTTTGCCTCTTATATATGTTCCGCGTCTTCGATTGAAAAGCAGAGCCCATGAGCGGGAGGTTCGTTCGCGCCCACACCAGCCTAGAATTTGTTTTTGGAACCAAAGCACGGCATCAACGAACCGATATAAGATAGTGTCCTCCGGAATTCGCTTGGGGACGAGATCCGCGACTTCAGTTCTTGGGAGGCTTCCATGCGCAAAATCGCAATCGTCATCGGAATCGTAGTGCTCGTCATCGTCGTCGCCGTGGGCGTGCTCTTCGCCACGTTCAATCCTAACGACTACCGGGGAACGGTCCAGACCAAACTCGAGCAGCAATTGAATCGAAAAGTCAGCTTGGGCGACATGAGTTTGGGGCTGTTCCCCCTTCGTTTTCGAGTCGCAAATCTTTCGATCGCCGACGATCCGAAGTTCGGCAATCGCCCGTTCATTCAAACCCAGGAGTTGAGCGTCTCCGTCAAACTGCTTCCCCTGCTGAGCAAGTCCGTGGAGGTAGAGTCTCTGACTCTGGAGCGTCCTAGCGTCGAGCTGATCAAAAACGCGCAGGGCGTGTGGAATTTCGCCTCGCTCGGTCAAAATGCGCCCGCAACAGCGCCGCCAGCCGCGTCCGCTCCAGCTGCGCCGTCGCGGGCACCCGCGCCGTCTCCCGCATCGGCTGCGTCCAGCGGACAGCAATTCTCGCTTGGCGAACTGGCAATCAACGATGGATTGGTCGCAATCACCGATCTGCAGGACCGCAAGCCGCGAACTGTCTACAACAACATCAATCTCAAGCTTACGGATTTCGCTCCTGACACTCCGTTCAACCTGGACGCATCGGTTCACTTGCCCGGTTCGGGGAGCCAGGAAGTGCAATTACAAGGCAAGGGTGGGCCACTCTCGCACGCGAATCCCGCCAGCACGCCCTTCAAGGGAACTCTAGAATTAAAGGGAGTCGAGATCGGAGAACTTCAAAAATTCCTGCAGACTCCAGCGCTAGTCAACACCGATGGCGTGCTCTCTGGACACACGGATATCGCCAGCGTGAACGGAAACCTATCGGCGAGCGGACAGATGAATCTGGACAAACCAAAGTTGCACGGCATCGATGTGGGATATCCGATCAACGTGGACTACGACGTCAGCGACGATTTGGTTAATGATTTACTAAAGATTAATAAGGGCGCGATCAAATTAGGTCCGACACCCGTCTCCGTAACGGGCACGATGAACTCCAAACCCACACCGGCGCAGGTCGATATGGAGCTGAAAGCCAACAGTGTTTCCATCTCGGAGATCGCTCGCCTCGCCGCGGCTGCCGGCGTTGCCTTCGCTCCCGGCACAACCGTGACTGGTCAAATCAATGCCGACATCAAGGCGCAGGGCGCGTCCGATAAGCCCGCACTCAACGGGACTCTGGCAGGCAACAACCTGCAGATTTCCGGGAAAGAAATCGCCAAGCCGGTTCAGGTCAAAACGGTGAACATTACTCTGACTCCGACCGATATAAATTCCGACAACTTTAATGTGACCTCCGGTGGAACCACGGCTGCCGTGCAATTCTCCATGAAGCAATACACTTCGAATTCGCCGCAAGTAAACGCGACGGTGCGTGCTCCGCAAGCGGCTCTGCCCGATCTGCTTTCGATGGCCAAGGCCTACGGCGTAACCTCGCTAGACAAGATTAGCGGCTCGGGAAATCTTGCCCTCGATATGAGTGCAGCAGGTCCGCTGCAATCCGTTAGTTCGGACCAGATCATGAAAGCGCTTAACGGCACGATCAACATCAACTTCAACAACGTGCGCTATGCCGGAGTCGATATTTCTCACCAACTTCTTTCCATGATCGGTTCTTCCCAGGGAGGAAAAGATCAGGGCTATACCAACGTTCAGAAAATGACGGGAAACATCGTGGTAAAGAATGGGGTCGCGCAGACCAGCAATCTGCAAGCGACTCTCGACATTGGTAACGTAGGCGCGACCGGTACTGCCAACCTGGCCAGCCAGACCCTCAATATGCAACTGACGGCAGTGCTCTCAAAAGCCTTTACCCAACAGGCTGGAGGCACGGGTGTCGGGGGCTACATGACTACCGCGTTGGCGAACAATCAGGGAGAGCTAGTAATACCGGCGATTGTCACCGGCACTTTCCAGAATCCAAAGGTTATGCCTGATGTCCAGAAGATGGCGCAGATGAAACTGAAGGGCTTGATACCCAACGCGGATAATCCCTTGGGCGCCGCTTCTTCGATATTAGGTGGATTGAACGGCAAAGGCCAACAACCCGCCGCCGGACAGCAGCAGAATCCGGTGAACCAGATCATGGGATTGTTCGGCAGCAAGAAGAAGCAATAGAGTCCGGTGATGCTAAGAGGTTTGTGGCGGCCGCCTCAATATTGAGGCAGGCCTCCCGTACCGAGGTGCACCTCTAGTTTGATCGTGGCCACAGTCTGCCCATCAGCCTGGGCGTGGCAAACGATGTCGGCCTTCTTGCTCTCGGCATTCTTGGGCGAATCGAGCGTGATCAGCACAGGCAGCTGATCTCCGGCTCGAACCGTGTAACTTCCCACGCCGTCTTTAGTGGCCCACCCTTCTGGCGACGTAACCGATAAGGTTATTTCTTTCGATATCGCCGTGCCGTTGCGGAGAAGCAACGGCATCTGCAAAGTTGCTCCGCCCGCAATCGCAATCTCCGGCACGGCGGCCTGCGGCAAATGTTGCAGGCCATGCTGCGCGCCGGAAAATGTCGTAGAAACCCCAGGGACCAGCAAGTTCGACCAAAATGCCTATCTTCGGTTTCGCCGCTTCATCTGCCGGACGGACAAACGCAATCGCTTCCGAGGTCACACCTTCGAAAACATCTCCGGTAACGCTCCCTCCTACGTTTGATTTCCCCAAGGTCAGCTGCACGGGATCGGACCAACCGTCTTTCACGAGCTCTTGATCGTTCTTTTTCGCGAGTCCTTCGATGTAATCGCGATATTGGCTGAGGTGAAATTCGAATTCCTCCACTGCGATGCGCCAATACGGCAACTTACGCACGGGTGAGATTTCGGTAACTTGGTATTCCGGCCCCGTCTTCTTAAATTGCTCTTGCTCCTGAGCGTCGGAGAAGTAATAAATCTTCTTCGGCTGCCAGGGCCGCAAACCGTCGAACAGGGTCTCGTTGACGTGCACCGGAGCCGCGAGCTGCGCGGGAAAGACCGATGGGTTGCCCGCCATATCAAAGGCTTCGGTGGCCAGCACCCCGGAGGCCTGGTGGTCTCCGTGATTTTCGCCAATGAAGAATCCCGGCAGCCAGGTCACAATCACCTCGGGCCGAGTGAAGCGCACCATGCGAACAACTTCCTCCAAAGCTGTTCCGTTGTGCCAATTCGCCAGGGATTCCAAAACATTCTGGGTGGGAGTATCCCGCCCGTCCAGAAACCACACATTGTCGATTCCAAGCTTCGTCATCGCATGACGCAACTCCATCTCGCGGACTGCCCCTAACGACGCCGCCCGCTCTGGCCCCATGTTGTTGTGGCCAGCTTCGCCGTGAGTCAGATAAACTGCGGCAACCCGTTTGTGCTGATCAAGAAGCTGCGCCAGATAAGCGGAGACTCCGGTCTCATCGTCCGGATGGGCCACCACGAGCAGGACATCGGCCTTGAATCGATCGTCCGGCTCGGTTGCCGGAGAAGATTTGGGCGTTTGTGCGACGAGGGTTGCGGCGAACAATGCGAGTATGCAGAGCGAGTATCGAAGTTTCACTGGTCTCCCGTTGGAGTGCGGTCATTGAAAAAATCCGCATCTTAATCACTTGCGAATATGATTTAGACGCTCAGAGCTGAAGATAAGCACCATTACTTTTGCAGTGAGAACTTGGCCGCAAAGAGCTTTGGCTGAGTTTATCCTCAATAAGTCTTCATGAAGACAGGCATCGAAGAAACGTTTTCGTCACTGACGCGCCGGTTCCGCGGAGATTTGCTCCGTCCCGGTGACGAGGACTACGCCCAGGCACGACTCGTTTGGAACGCGATGGCAGCCCGCACCCCCGCTCTCATAGCCCGCTGCGCTGACGTCGAGGATGTGCAAAATGCCGTACGGGTCGCTTCCGCCGCTGGCGTTCTCAGCGCAGTGCGCTGCGGAGGCCACAGCCTAGCTGGCTTCAGCACATGCGACGGCGGATTGGTGATCGATCTGTCACGAATGCGTCAGGTATCGGTTGATCCCCAAGCCCGTACGGCGCGCTTCGCCGGCGGCTGTCTGCTCGGTTCGATCGATGCAGCCACGCAGCAACACGGTCTCGTTTTTCCCTCGGGAGTAGTCTCGCACACCGGCGCCGCCGGTTTGGTCCTCGGTGGAGGATTCGGCTGGCTGACTCGCCTGCATGGGTTGTCTTGCGACAATGTGGAAGGCTTTACGCTGGTGACTGCCGACGGCTCGATTGTGTATGCGAGCGCAAAAGAAAACGCCGACTTGTTCTGGGCTCTGCGAGGAGGCGGTGGCAACTTCGGAGTCGTCACGGATTTCGAAGTAAAACTCCATCCCCTAAGATCGGTCGTCCTGGCTGAAGGATTATGTCTCGAAGACCACATCTCCGGGATCCTGCGGCACTGGAAAGATTTCATGCCAGAAGCGCCCCATAAATTGAAATGGAACTTGAATCTTCGCCTCGCTCCCAACACTGACAACGTACCAGCCCACGTCCGCGGACATGCGGTCGCGAGCGAGTCCGTGCTTTGGCTGGGCGATCCCGAGGAGGGCGAGCGGTACCTCAATCACATCTTCTCCCTTGGCAATCCGATCGCAGTAACCAGGAAGGTCGTGTCCTACGCCGCTCTGCAAACCATGGCCGACAACGAATTTCCGCACGGTCGCCGCTATTACACCAAGTCTGGGTACTTCAAATCTCTCGATGACACCAGCATCGAGCAAATGGTGCAGGCTTTGGCCACGATTCCTTCTCCGGCGACGCAGATCGAACTTGCATATCTGGGCGGAGCCGCGGCACGATTTTCTCCAGAGGAGACTGCGTTCGGCGATCGGAGTTCGCCCTTCGTCATTAATCTGCTGGCTAACTGGTCGGACCCGTCGGACGACGCTGCCAACGTCGCATGGATTCGCAATCTGTTTAATCAGCTTCGTCCGTCAATGGTTCCGGGAGTTTATGTCAACTTCATGAGCGGCGACGAGGACGACCGCGTGCCCGAAGCCTATCGTGAACGCTGGGACCGCCTGGTCGAAGTTAAGTCGCACTACGATCCCAATAACTTCTTTCGGCTGAATCAGAATATCCCGCCGAAGAAATCCTCTACCATGGAAAAAGGACACGAAGAATAAAAAAAGCCCGGTCGGGAGGAGATCCACGTTCCGGGCCTTTTCTCAGGTGATGCAGTCGGAATTGTATACAGTCCAACGGTTAAAGTCTAGTAGTGTAATAGACAAACATCTTCGCCTTGCGATTAGGGCAAAATCCCCAGCAAGCGCAGTGTGCTCACCCCGGTCATTGCCGCAACGAACAGCATGACGAGGTACTCGGCAACGTTCTCGACCACACACGACGCCCGCGTTTTGCGCAGAAACTCAGTCATCTTCTCTCTCCTCCCGATACCCTGAAACTTGCTCTCGACTGTTACCAGCTTGCGCTACGGACGGCGTTTCAACAATGGCTCGTTGGTGGGGATCGTGAAACACCAGTAACCATTCGGACGATGACCCAAGTCACAAATCTTAGGTGCATCCGGCAAGCTCGCCATTGGATCTGTGACTCCTTACTTATGTAACTGGCGGATGGCGGCTCGAGCTGCGATCATCAACAGCGACGCTTGGGGAGGCGGCCATGCTTAGGACCAAGAAGCTTCTCGCTCTGATTTTCGGCGGTACGTTTTTTCTACTCTTCGGCAACCTGTTCGCAAGCGCACAAGCTACACCTCAAACTGCCCGCCAGGCACTGCTCGAGATGTTTTTCAGCAAAACGCCTGGAACCTTTGAGAAGCATCTGCCACAAGCGACGCGGGCCGCCCTGCGAAAAGCGGAACCGGCGTCGGGGGCGTCCATGCTCGCCGGGTTCTCTGCCATAACCACCCAACTCAGCGCCCGAGGGCAGCAACTGCAGACTTTCGAAGCGGGGCCGACCCTATTGCTGATCGAGGATCCACTAGCACATAGCAAATTCGAGATTACAGTGGAACGCGATGACCTGCGTGGCGACGAGGACGAAATTGAGCTTGCATTCCACGGTTCGAAAAACGGAGAGACGCAAACTGCGGGTGCGAAATTCCGGCTTACCCTCACCATGAAGCAGGAAGCGGGTAGCTGGCGGCTTAACGAGATTTCGGCCGCGGTCGGAGTTTCGTTGTCTGATCCCGACTTTTTAAAGGCCATGACAAAGAATATGAAGCCAGCTATGACCGGCGTGGGCACGGCGGTGCCGAGTTCGTCTGCACCGCAAGTAATGAATCTGGCGGCCGCATCGATCGCAGCAAATGAAGCGGCAGCTGTAGCCGCTGTCCGCATGCTCAATACTTCCGAAATCACCTACGCAGCGAGTTTCCCGACGCATGGATTTACTTGCACGCTGTCAGACCTTGGCGGTATGGGAAGCGGTAATGGAGTATCGGAGCACCAGGCCATGTTGATCGACCCGCGCCTGGCCAGCGGTAGAAAGATCGGATATGTATTCGCACTGAGTGGGTGCAACGGAACGCCTTCGTCGCGGTTCAGCGTAACCGCTGTGCCTGCGGATCCGACTTCTGGAACGCGCGCCTTTTGCAGCGATGAATCTGCTGCGATTCGTTTCTCTACCGACGGCAAGGCTGAATCATGCCTGAGCATTGGCAGGCCATTGCAGTAGGCGCCGATCAGTAAAGTTCGGCAGATGATGTAACTCAACTCCCGCCGCTACTCGGCCTCGATGTCCACCACATGAATCGTCTCGGTTTTTGAATCCAGGAAGCCACGGAGCTTAACTTTCTCGCCGACGAAACCACGTGGTAAATCCTGGTTATCGAGATGATAGACGTGCCCTTTGGATGCCAGCACGAATTTGCCTCCCATGTGCACGATGCAAAATTGCGAGCACGAAGCCGGCGTGTTTCCCGCGTCCCCGGACTTCGACTTCAGCATCTCCTGATGCGATTGAGTCAGGGAGTGAACATTGAGCGCGCACTGGCTGTCGGAAATCTCGCCTCGAAACGTTTTTGGTTCTTCCTCGCCCGCGTACACGGCAAACGACAGCGACAGCACCCACATCGTACTCAAAATCGTGATTCGATTCATACACTCTCCTCAATACTTTATGGCGTCACTACAAACCGCATGAACATTCCTTCGTGCTCTTCACTGCAAATTACGGTACACACAACTATGTATTCGCCTGCTTCGTCGGGAGCCGTCATGGAGAACTCCTGTGCGCCCGGCCTCAGCAGAAGATCCCATCCAGGCACTTTTGATCGATCCTTGGCGCGAAGCAGCGAGAATCCGTGGATCGATCCATCCCGGTTCCAGGATTTTCCTTTTCGCGCAGTTACGCGAAGCAAAATCTGTTCGCCGGCCTTTACCGTGATTTCCGGCTTTTTCTGGCCTGCGATCTTGTATCGGCTGTCTTTGTCCGCCAGCACTTCAATCACGTGAACCGGGCGGCCTTCGGGGGCTTGAGCGCATGCCATCCCGCAACTCGCCAGGATAATTCCGCAGACATACATTGTTGTTCGATTCACCGCGTCCTCGGTCAGGCGCTACTGGGTCATGTAAAACAGAACGAGGCGCATGTCCTCGTCGGTAATAGTGGCCCGCACGCGCATATGGCGAACAATGGTGGCCATCATGCGTGGCGGGAATTTTTGTGGCGCTGCGTGGCAACGGCCGCAATTCGCGTGGAATCTCTTTTCTCCTTCCACTCGCATGGCATCCGCCTGGACGCTGTCTTGTGCTACCGGAATCGTCGGGCCGCTGTGCGGTGAATCTACGGCCATACATAATGCCGTTATCAAAGCCAAAGCGAAGCTAGCAACGATGAGCTTCAGTCTCATTGCTGCCCAACTCTTCCCAGCGGCAGAAGAAAGCGATACGTAATCCCCACTGTCCAGAGATTGAAATTTCCCTCGGAGCTGAATTGGCGGCCGTAACTGGCAACGGCTTTGACTCCATCGTGCAAGTAATAATTCAGTCCGAATTCCCCTTCGCGTGTACTCGCACCGGGCAACCCGATCACCTCGGCTTCGTCCGAGCTAATTTCACCGCTGAAGAATTGTTCCGCTCTTCCGGCAAATTCCACGCGGCGCATGACCCGCTGCCAATACGTCACTTGGCTCAACCGGTATGCGCCATCGACCCAATATCCGCTGCCCTGGTTCGACCGCGCGTACTCGCCGTGCATGTTGAGCGGAAGCCTCTGGGGCTGCCAGGCAAAGTAAAATCCGAAGCAATTGGTACGCGTATCCTGTAACAGCTTTTGCCAGGACGTTCCCACTTCAAGCCGCGAGTCGGGCAAGAAGATGCCTACGCGTCCGCCGATATTGCGGTCCGATTCAAGATTGTTGTGCACCGTGCTGATCGCCGAACCGTAGACCGCGTAGCTCAAGTTCGCCTCGGTGTTCACTGGAAATCCTCCGCGAAGCATCATGCCGTCGCCCGACTCGGCGGAGAGCGGCAAAATCAACGGGTCCTGCTGCAAGCTGCGAATCCAGATGGGATACAGGCGTTCGTTGAAGATGCCAAACGGCGTGAGGAATCGGCCCAGGGTGACGGTGAGGTATGGATTGGCGATGTAATCGACCTGCGCATAATCGAGATTCTTACTTACCCCGCCGCCGTAAGAGCCTCCGCCGGAAGGCCGCTGAAACGCTCCTTCAAACTCAGCTCTGGATTCGACCAGCCACTGATCACCGAGAGGAAGAAGGAGAACAGGGTTGATTTGGGCGTCAATCTGATTCTGTCCTGCAGTGACGAAATTGAAATAGCCGGCGCTGCCGCTGAGGATGGGAACCGGTCGATCAGAACCAGGCGTTTGGGCCCACAAGACTGCGGGAAGCAAAATGGCGCTGAGCAAGGCGCAAGCAACTCGAGACGAAACGGAAGTCCGCCTCGACTGGCGCGCCAGGTTTCTCAGAACAGAGTTCACAACACATCCCACTTCCCCGCTGCATTGATTAGGATCATTGTGCGTGATGACGCGTAATGCAAGAAAGTAACCTAAGTAATGACGCGTAGAGAGATTCGGTGACTCCTAGCCAATCGGCCAGACCACACCTACCCGCTTGGCGGATGCGGGAAGCTCGCGCCTCTTGCATCATGAAACTCACACGGGCAAGACAATCGCTCGTCGCAGATTGGTCAGGGAGAATGAAATGGCTTCCGTACTAGCAAGCTTTTCGCAAGAGCTCGCCGCCGCTACCGAACAAGCAGGACCATCGGTCGTCGCCGTTCACGCGAGGCATCGCGTGCCGTCAAGTGGCATTCATTGGCGCAAAGGAATTGTGGTCACTGCAAACCACACCGTGCGCCGCGAGGATGACATCACGGTGCTCATTCAGGGGGGGAAGCGTGTGTCGGCCAAACTTGCAGGCCGCGATTCCGGCACTGATCTCGCAGTGCTGAAATTCGAGCAAGAAGGGGCATTGGCAATTCCACAGTTCGCAGATTCCTCAACCTTAAAGCTTGCAAATTTCGTACTGGCGCTTGGCCGTACACGTTTCGGAAATCTTGTGGCCAGCGCCGGAATTATCGGGGGTCTGGGCGGCGAATGGCGCACGTGGCGCGGCGGTCGGATTGATCAGAGTATTCGCCTCGATCTCGCCCTCTACCCAGGCTTTTCCGGAGGTCCGCTGATTGACGTCGATGGCAATGTTCTCGGCCTCAACACCAACGGCTTCGGTCGCGGACGCGCGGTGACGATTCCTGTTTCGACCGTTAACCGAGTGGTCGATGAACTTCTCGACAAAGGTTACATCGCGCGTCCTTATCTCGGGATTGCCATGCAGCCCGTCGCGATTCCCGAAACCCTGCGCGCCAAAATCAAGTCATCGGTCGCTGGTGGACTGATGGTCCTCCATGTCGAGACCGGCGGGCCAGCCGACAAAGCTGGAATCGTTCTGGGCGATGTGATCGTCGAATTACAAGGCAAGCCGGTACTGGACACAGAACGCATTCAGGATCTGCTGGCCTCGGCAAAGGTCAACGAGAAGCTGGCCACCACCGTAATCCGCGGAGGCACGCCTCTGGAGCTACCGATCACGTTGGGCGAGCGTCCGACCAAGTAATGTTGATATTGAAATGACGAAGAGAAATGGAGGCGCGGTCATTCGAGTGCTGTTGGTTGCTGCCTCCGCCGTCCGGCGTGCGGGCCTGGAAGCGTTGCTCAAGACGGCTCCGTCGGTCAAGCTTGTGGGAAGCCTCCACAGCCCGCATGCGGTCGAGCAGTATGCTGCACAGCTTGAGCCGGACGTAATACTACTCGACCTCGACGACGAAACTCCTACGCGCCCATCCACGTCTCTTGCCGCGGTCGCCTTGATCGACGAACCTTCGGCCGATTGGGTGGCGCGTGCGCTGCGGTCTGGAGTGAAAGCGATTCTGCCCCGTGAGTCTGGAATCGACGAAATCTTAGCGGCGATCCAAGCGGCTCATGCCGGCTTGGTATTGCTCGATCCCGACGTGACTCAGAATCTGGCATCCCGTATTCCTGCGCCAGTCGTTCGGCCCACGCCAGCTTTGGACGATCTGACTCCGCGCGAAATCGAGGTCCTGCGCATGCTGGCTGAAGGCCTTGGCAACCGCGAGATGGCCGCGCGTCTCGGTATTTCCGACCATACCGTCAAGTTTCACATCAGCTCCATTCTCGACAAGTTCGGAGCCGCGACTCGCACTGAAGCCGTAACCATGGGCATCCGCATGGGAATTATCTTGCTTTAAGCCACTCACGAATCTCGCTCTGCCCCGTCTAAGCTGTGTCGAAACGGAGGAGCTATGAACCGCCAACATCGCCTTGCCCCGTGGGTCGGTGCCATTCTCGGAAGCCTTTGCGCGCTGTTGTTTGCCGCGCCAGGCCATGCTTCGGACGTACGGCGCTACACCGAGGAGTTTCACCAAACCTATCCTCTTGCCACCGGCGGACGGATCGAACTCGACAACCTCAATGGCGCGGTTCACATCACTGCGTGGGACCAGAATGTGGTCAAGGTCGACGCGGTCAAATATGCGGGCACGAAAGAGCGGCTTGATGAAACCCAGATTGAAGTCGAGGCCGGCAGCGACTTCGTCGCGATCCGCACCAAATACCCGCATCACGACCATACCTTTAGCGGCGGATGGAACGATCCTGCCGGAGTTGAGTACACCTTGACCGTCCCTCGCGCTGCTCGCCTCGACGAAATCAAACTGATCAACGGGCCATTAGATATTCACGGAGTCACCGCCGAGGTGCGCGCTTCCTGCATCAACGGACAATTGACCGCGGAAGGTCTACAGGGCCGGGTCAAACTTGAAAGCATCAATGGCCGGATGGAAGCGCACTTCGACCGGCTCTCCGATTCTCCAGTCGAGCTGTCTTCGGTAAACGGCAGCGTTGAGCTGACTCTTCCCTCGGACGCGAAGGCGAATCTGGAAGCTTCCACGATCTCGGGCGGAATCGAGAATGATTTTGGCTTGCGAGTGCGCCATCACCGCTTTGTCGGCCATGATCTGCGCGGCGAACTGGGCGGAGGCGGGACTCGTATCCACGTCTCGAATGTCAATGGACGAATCGAAATTCGTCACGCCAATGACGGCCACGCATTAAGCTCGGCCAAGGATCTGGATCACGATGAGCGGGATGATCGCGACGATGACGACGAGATGTGAGTAAGTCTCGACGCGATTTGCACCATTCTGGTGCAGCATTTACCTCAAAAAAAACTCTCATTTTCCCGCAAAATCTAGAAAACAAAGAGCCGGAATTTTTCTTGCCTCCTAGATCTATGGTTCTTAAGGTAGTTAGAGGCAAAATCTTGGAAACATTGGAGTTACGGTGTCTGCCGGTTGCCTGAGCCAGCAGCGTTCCGTTCACGACGATTCGCAGCGGCCCCGAGAGCTGCGCCCCCGATTCAGTTGTCAAAGATCCTACGATTATCTCTGAGATAATCCATACGTCTACATGTTATCGTAATTGGTGGTTGTAGATCAAGGAGAAAGCTGGCGGCGCTGCGGGCTCAGTTCCAAATTGGGAATCTAGTGCCAACGCTTTCCGAAAAGCACGTGGAAAACCATGGGCACTTCGCGAGCAGCTTCGCATGTTTCCGGCGGTCTGTCGTCGCGATGTCAGCCAAAAACCGCTTTTGTGTGGGGGAAGGATGGGCCACCCCGCCTCTACAAAAACGTAAAGGTGGGCCAGCCGCCCTAATTTTTCTTCCGCGGATTTACTTCAGACCCTCGACCAGATAGAGGTCGCCCAGAGTTCGATGGAAGCCGTAGACGTAGGTCTTGCCGTCGGGCGTCATGAGGATCGGTCCGATTGTCGAGACGCCTGTGGGATCGAGTGGGGCAATCTGTTTCCAGACGGATTTCTTTCCTGTAGCTAATTCCAATCGATAAACCTTGGCGGGCACTTCGCCGGTTCGATAAAGATAGATGGAGCGGGCGTCCTGACTCCAATTAATGGGTATGTCTCCGGGTTCCATGCCGTTCACGGTTCGAGGCTCACCCCCGGCGGAAGGGTAAAGGTAGCCTTTTTCATCGGGGCCAATGCCGACCACAAATTGGCCGTCGGGCGAAATCGCAAAGTTTTGTGCGTCGACGCCTTCGGGAGAAATGGCTTTCGGTTTTCCTCCCGAGATGTCCTGCGAATAAAAGCGCACGCCGCGCCCTGGTTCGTTTCCCGAAAACACCAAGCGCTTGCCGTCCGGAAACCACCGCGCCCATTGGTGGTTGATGTTATCGGTGGTCAAGGATTGAGTTTCGCCGGCGCCAGTGGGCAACAACCGAAGTTGTCCGGGCGCGATGGGCGTGACCACGATGACCCATTTCTGATCGGGCGAAAGCGCAGATGCGCCGCCTTCGCCGAGTCGTATCGCCGGGGTGCCGTCGGTATTGCGAACATAAACTGCGTAGGTTAGATCCTGGGCATCGCCGTATTGGACGCCGCCGCCGATTCCCTCTTCGTCAAAAAGCAGAGTCTTGCCGTCGGCGGAAAGGTCGGCGGGGTAGGAGTAGTCAAGCCAGGAAAGATCACGCTCTTTGGTTGCGCCCGGGTCCAGACCCATGACTTCGCGGCGGCGATCGGCGCGAGCCAGCAGCACGCGTCCGTCGCGCCAGATATCGAAGATGACGAGCGAACCGGGTACGCGGGTCACCAAGCGATGCTTGCCCGACAAGTCGACGGCAGTGATGTAGTGAAAGAGTCCCAACTCGCTGGCGGTGAACCAAACCTCTTTTCCGTCGGGCGACCATGCGAGACCCTGGGTGCCGTACCACTCGCGAGTCAACTCGGTCTTGCGGCCGGAAGTATCGACGATGGCGACCGAGCCTCCGTCGTCTCCTTGATTAGGATGGTCCATGAAGGCGACGACGTCGCCCTTAGGAGAAATTCGCGGATAGCTGATCCAGCCGCCGCTAGTCTCGTAGAGAACTTTGCCGATGGGATATTCGAGCCGGTCGCGACCACCCACGTTGCGCACCACGGCTAAGCTATTTCCGTCGGGAGACCAATCCGCCCATTCAACATCTTCGAGAATCGGACGGGGTGCCCCACCCGCCAGTGGCGCTCTGGCCAGGGTGCCAACGTTGATCCAGGTTCCGACGGGATGGCTGCCCAGTGAAAGGGCCATCTCGCCTCTTGACGAAATGGCAAGCAACTCGGCGCGGCCGAGGCCTAAAGAACGCGACTCGACCATGCCCTGGCGCGCGGAGAATGTTTCCACTGGATTGCCCTTGCCAAGCGGCGCTGTATAGGATCGTTTGGCCGTCGGGTGCGAACCGGGCGGAGCGAATTTCACCGCGGCGGAAAGTGATCTCGTGATAGAGCGGGGCGCTGGCGGCCGACGATCCCCAAATACGCTTACCTGCGAGCAGCCCGATCGCCAACGCGGCTAGAAAACCCAGGCAGACCAGGACGGGCAGCAGACGACTGCGGGCTTGGGGTGGGCCTACTCTTTCACGAGTAGCTTTGTCCGCGGCGACGGTCGAAACCACGCCGCTGGTCGCGCTTCGTGAGGAATCGACATCTCGCTTCAGGCGTTTCAGATCGGCGCGCAGTTCCGCCGCGCTCTGGCAACGCAGTTCGCGGTCTTTCTCCAGACGCCTTGTTCAAAATGATTTCCAGTTGCGGAGGCAATCCCGGGTTCAACTGGATTGGCGGGATGGGCACCTTGTTCAGGATTGCTTCGAAGACAACTGCCGACGTCGTTCCTGAAAATGCCTGGCGGCCCGTCGCCATTTCGTAAAGCACCACCCCAAACGAGAACAGATCGGTGCGGTGATCGAGAGCTTCTCCGCGGGCCTGCTCGGGCGACATGTAGGCAATCGTTCCCATCGCGGTGCCCGGCGTGGTGAGTTGGTCCACGCTGATGGCAGTGCGGGTCTCACCAGCCGATACGTCGGCGATGCGATTCTGAAGCGTGAGTTTCGCCAGACCGAAGTCGAGGATTTTGGCTTGTCCGCGCGGGCTAACAAAAATATTCGCGGGCTTGATATCGCGGTGGACAATTCCGCCGGAGTGGGCGGCATCGAGAGCGTCGGCAATTTGAATACTCAGCTCCAACAACTGTTCGAGCTTGAGCGGACGGCCTTCAATCTTATGCTTGAGGGTCGCGCCCTCCAGATACTCCATGGCGATGAAGGCCTTGCCGTCCTGCTCACCGATGTCGTATATCGTGCAAATATTGGGATGGTTCAGGGCGGAAGCGGCCTGCGCCTCACGCTGAAAACGGCTGAGGGTTTGAGGATCTTTGGCAACGTCTTCCGGAAGGAATTTGAGAGCGACGAAGCGGTGCAGCCGCGTGTCTTCAGCTTTGTAGACGACACCCATTCCGCCACCACCCAAGCGTTCAACGATGCGGTAGTGAGAAATGGTCTGGCCTATCATGGTCCGAGTGGCGACGGACTGACGCTCTGTCGAGCCATCTTAGGTGGATTGGTGGTTGCAGTCAACAGGGTTCTGCGGTTTCATGGGTCAATCGCCGCTTTCCTCTTCGAATGCCCGATACCGATTCAGGATGTCGCGTTCGCTGATTACGCCCTCTAACTTGTGAAGGTCGGCGCGGCTGACGACAGGTACGAGTGGCCACTGATTGGCGTAGCGCAGTGCCATGTCGAGGGGATGGTCGGGATGAAGCACTGGGAGGTGGCGCATGGGAAGAACGGACCGGAGGGTGACTGCTCCTTTGCCCTCGTTGACCTTAGTCCGAATTTCTTGCTTGGTGATGTGGCTCCATCCCGAGGGTTGCGAGCGCACCAGGAAAATATCGGACGGGGATTCTTCGATCTGGCGCAAAACGTCTTCGAGCGGGTGCTCGGCATCGAGCACGGGAGCAGTCGCGGGTTGCATTGCGTCCTCGACGCGGAGAATGTTTTCTTCGCGTTGTTCTTCCATGGACGGCAGATCGAGGCCGTCCTGGCGAGTGAGCACATCGAAAATCGCGGTGGGCTGCAGGCCGCGTGAAATCACGTAAGCAAATGTGTTGGCCACGATTACGGGAACGATGATTGAGTAGTTTCCACTGACTTCGAGCACCATGAAAACCGATGTCATGGGTGCACGCAGGAATCCGGCGAAGAGAACTCCCATGCCTACCAGAGCGTAGGTGCCAGGTGAACCGCTGAGGTGTGGGAGAAATACATGCTCGGCTCCGCCGACGGCTGCTCCCAGCATGGCGCCGATAAATAAGGTTGGAGCAAACATCCCGCCGGGAGTTCCACTGACAAACGACAGCGTAGTCGCAATGATTTTTAAACCCGCGAGGATGGCCAGCATTTGCCAGGTGAACTGTCCGTGCATGGCTTGGTCGATGTACTCGTAGCCTGCGCCCATCACTTGCGGTGCGCCTAAGACGGCGATGATCCCGATGAGCAAACCTGCGATGGCGGGCTGAAAATACTGCGTCCAGCGCGGTAGCGCCTTGAAGCGCGGGCGTAGCCTCGTTATGCCACTGGAAAATGCTACTGAAGCGAAGCCGCCCACGACGCCGAGGATAGCGTATGCGATCAGTTCTGAAGGGCGCTCCAGTTGCACGGCGGGAATCCGGAAGAGAGACTCGGAGCCCAGAAACCAACGCATAACAACTACGCTGGAAATCGCGGAAAGCACGACCGAACCAAGAATGCCGGCGGTCCAACGCCCGATGACTTCTTCGATCACGAACAGGACCGCGGAGATGGGCGCATTAAACGCAGCCGCCAAGCCAGCCGCGGCGCCGACCGGAGCCATCAGCCTCATGCGATCCCGGGATAAACGCATGCGCCTTCCAAGCGCCGAAGCCAGGCTGGCGCCAATTTGCAGAGAGGGATCTTCGGGGCCCAAGGAGTGTCCCGACCCGATGGCGAGCGCGGCCGTGATGAACTTGCCGACAGCGGTGCGAAGCGGGATGTAGCCGTTGTAGATGTAGAGCGCAGCCTTGGTCTGATTTACTCCGCTGCCGCGGGCCAGTGGAAATACGTGGATCACGAGCACGGCGATGACCAGGCCGGTGAGACTCGGCGCCAACAGGAGGCGCGCGGTTGAGAGCGTAGCTCCCGATCCTAGTAGATAGATACGACACCAGTCGATGGCGAAACGGAAACAAACGACGGCGAGTCCGGAAAAGATACCGATGAATACCGATAGGACAAGAAATAAACGCTCTTCTCGAAAGACCGACCGCAATAGAGCTCCGCGAGGGTGCGCAGGTACTGCCGTCGTCAGGTTGGCTGGCCCGTTCTCCACTGCCGTCCCGGTTTGCGAGTTGGGCGAGAGGTCCACGCTAATTCCCTTCGTGCAACTTAGCGATCAAAAGCAACGCCAAGTCGGTTCCGGCCGGAGCTCCACACGCGGTCTTGGTTTGGCGCTCGATTTCAAATACCAGGTCCATCGCTTTCTCGGCCAAGTCCGGATCTCGGCGCAAGTCGCGCTCATTGAGCGTCGGTTTCATTTTCCCCCAGCTATCGACGAGACTCTGCTCCAAGGTCTCGGATGAATTGGATCCCGTCGAATTGACTGCAGCGGTGCACGACTTGAGACGGTCTCCTG
This sequence comes from uncultured Acidobacteriota bacterium, assembly GCA_963722725.1. Classification (GTDB taxonomy): domain Bacteria; phylum Acidobacteriota; class Terriglobia; order Terriglobales; family Acidobacteriaceae; genus JABDBE01. The sequence continues at coordinate 816,040 of CAVROB010000013.1, read as the reverse complement.
CAGCGGCAAATGCTTCGATGACAATTCGGTTGCGCTGGTCAGCGGAAATCTGTCGCCGGAAAGGATCCATTTGCAGTACGAGCTCCGTGGTATTGAGTAGGTCCGCGCTTTGTTTGTCTTCAGGATTGGTAGCCACCGCGACCTGCAGGTAGCGTTGAGCCAGGGAGTAGCGGCCGAGATCGAAGGCGGCCAGTCCGGCTCCAGCCAATGCCACCGGGTTGTGATGATCGGACTTCAGGCTGAATCGGTATTCTGCGAGAGCATGCTCATAGTCCTTCGCCTGAAGAAAAAGATCTCCGACGCGCTGGTGCAGAGAGGGATCGTCGCCCAAATTTGCGGCGAGCGCGATCAACTCGGACTGGGCCTGAGGCTTGGCCTCGATGCCTAAGAGATATTCGATGAGCTCCAGCCGCGTGTTCCGTCGTTGCACTTCCTGGTCTCCGGGCCACGTCGCATAAATGGCATTGTGGTAATAACGGAGCACCCGCTCGGTTTGTGCCTTTTGCGCTGCAATACGCGCCAGTTCCAGGTTGACCAGCCCGTTTTCTGGCTCGCGCTCCCAGAGGTTAATCAAATAGGCGGAGGCTTCGTCGGCGCGCTTCACACCGATCAACGCCTGGGCCAGGTAGAGCTGGTAGTCGTAGTTGTCTCGGGAGTAACGAAGCGCAGCGCGGAAGTCGCCGACGGCAAGATCAAAACGACCGTCCTTGAGATCCCCGGTTCCACGACTAAACCATCGATTGCCCAAGGCCTCCTGTTGCGCGTGATACATGCGCGACAATCCGCCGACCGCGAGGAAGCTCACGATTGCCAGCGCAGAGAGTAGCGCCAGAATCACGGGCTCACGCGTGGGATAGAGCCCGAGGCCCTGCACTTTTTCTCTTACAGTCATGGTTTTCCCATGCGATGTATGCCTGACATAATTTATCGATCATACCGGGAACCGGAATCAGAAGTCTCTGCCGCTAGTGGGTTGCGGAGCGGAAGGCGGCTTAGGAGCAGGCCGCCCTCCGTAAACCAAGGTCAGCGTGCGAATACAAAGTGGTCAACCCGGTTCTGCTGCCAGCACTGTTCATTGTCCTGGTTGCAGAAAGGTTTCTCCTTGCCGAGACTGACGGTGGTGATGCGTTCTGCGGAAATACCCTGCTGCACCAGCGCTTGCTTGGCTGATTCCGCCCGGCTGGTCCCGAGCGCGAGGTTGTACTCTTCAGATCCGCGATCGTCGCAATGGCCTTCGATAACCACCCTGACGTTCGGATGCTGGGAGAGGAACGCGCTGTTGTTTTGAGTTGTCGGCGCCTCATCTGGCCGGACGTCGGCCCTGTTGTAGTCGAAGAAAATGTCCTTGATGTTTCTGCTGAACAGGTCCTCGTCCGAAGGAGAAGGCGCCGCGTTGGACATGGCGACGTTTACGGTGACACGGGCGGAGGCGTCTGTGGTGCCTCCCGGCCCGTTCGCGACCAGTGTGTATGTTGTCGATGAACTCGGCACGACGGTCCGGGAGCCTGATGGCGGTAGCGTGCCCAGGCCTGCGACGGTAATTTCATTGGCATTGCTGGTTTGCCACGTGAGTACCGTCGATTGGCCCTGCTGAATCACGCTGGGGTTGGCTGCGAGAGTGGCTGCTGGTGCGGTGGGTGCGGGCGGATTTGGCGGCGTCACTTTGGCTGTCTTCTTGCTGCAGGCTGCCGATAACAACAACCCGCCCGCCAACCCTGCGAGTAAAACAAATGGCTTGAGTCTTTTCTGCATGATCTTGTCCTCCTTAGTCAGAGATATTCGGATTCGCTGTGAAGCGAATGTTCTACGCGACAATCTCAATAAAGCAGCGAGAGAATGTTTTGTTACAAAACACGCCGGTTCGCTAGCGCAACTGAGATCGATGGGCTTAGAGAGACAAGCTGAGTAGAATCAGCAACGGAGGACGGAGCTGCATTCGGGCAAACCGATTGGCTGGAACTTTGGATTCGAGTACGACATCCAAGAGAGAACAATGAGAGTTGCGCTCGTGGTGTTCGCGAGCGAAGTCAAAGCTGACTGCACGATGGCAATTCTCAAGCGCACTGCGGCTCGCGCCGCCTGAAGCGCTGAAGCCGGTCCGTGTACCACGGAGTATGGGCCTTGTACGCCGGGAAATAGAAAGATTGCGAGAACAGAGAGAACTGCCAGCACAGCGATTTCGCATCCAATTCGGTGGCCAGATATCATGGAAGTGTTGCACTGATTATATCGTAGGAGACGAAAAACAGGGATGAGTACGAAAGATGGGCCACCGTTGGGTGGACTTACGGTGTTTTCACGGGCGATCTGGCGCGAGGTGTCGTCTCCGAGCGGCCTTAGGCTTGTGACTTGTATCACAGACTATAGGCGATTACTATAGTGGACTTACTAGACTTAGGCCGGATCTGACGGCATCCAATTCTGGGGAGGACAAGCTGATTATGAAAATCGCAAACGACGTCACGGAGCTGATCGGCAACACGCCGTTGGTGCGGCTCAATAAAGTAACCGAGGGATGCGTCGGCCAAGTTGTGGCGAAAATGGAAAGCTCGAATCCTTGCGCCAGCGTAAAGGATCGGATTGGCGTCAGCATGATCACTGAGGCTGAACGGGCGGGAAAAATCCATCCCGGCAAAACGGTGCTGATCGAGCCCACTAGCGGAAACACCGGGATCGGCTTAGCTTTCGTGGCGGCGGCACGAGGGTACAGGTTGATCCTGACCATGCCGGACACCATGAGCCTGGAACGGCGCGTGCTCCTGCTGGCTTTCGGCGCAGAAATCGTTCTTACTCCCGGTCCCAACGGAATGAAGGGCGCTATCGCCAAGGCTGAGGAGATCCTGGCCAAAACGCCAAACGGTTATATGCTGCAGCAGTTCGACAATCCTGCCAATCCCAAGATTCACTTTGAAACTACCGGACCGGAGATTTGGAGGGACACAGACGGGGCCGTCGATATTTTGATCTCCGGCGTAGGCACCGGCGGCACGATCACTGGCGTTTGCCAATACATCAAACCGAAGAAACCTTCGTTTAAAGCGATTGCAGTTGAACCGGCGGACAGCCCGGTGCTTTCGGGTGGAAAGCCTTCGCCGCACAAGATTCAGGGTATCGGCGCCGGGTTTGTGCCCAGCATTCTGCGCCGGGACTATATCGATGAGGTCATCACCGTAACCAACGATGAAGCGATCAACATGGCGCGCCGCCTCGCTAAGGAAGAAGGTCTTCTGGTGGGGATTTCGTCTGGAGCTGCTGTAGTTGCCGCGATCAAAGTTGCGAGCCGGAAGGAAAATGCGGGCAAACTGATTGTAGCCGTTTTGCCGGATTTCGGAGAACGTTACTTGACGAGTATTCTGTTTCAAGGATTGCGCGACGAGGCACTCCAGATCCCAACCACCGCGATTGCGGCTTGATTCATGTCTCATCTTGCAGGCTTAATTCGCGAAGACGTGGTCACGGTGCTGGAGCGCGACCCAGCTGCCAAGTCGCGTCTGGAAGTTTTCTTCTGCTACTCAGGTCTGCACGCGGTGTGGTTCTACCGCATCAATCACTGGCTCTGGAACCATGGTTTCTATTTGCTTGCGCGCTGGCTGTCGCAAGTGGCGCGCTTCCTGACCGGCATCGAAATACATCCGGGAGCCGAAATTGGCCGGCGGCTGTTCATTGATCATGGCCTTGGAGTGGTTATTGGCGAGACTGCGATCGTGGGCAACGATGTGACTTTGTATCAGGGCGTCACGCTCGGTGGCACTGGCAAGGAGCGTGGCAAGAGACATCCGACCATTGAGGATGAGGTCGTAATCGGTGGAGGAGCGAAAGTTCTCGGCAACATTACGATTGGACGGAACTGCAGGATCGGCGCGGGTTCGGTCGTGCTGCGAAGCGTGCCCGAGAATTCGACCGTAGTCGGCGTGCCAGGCCATATTATCTTCCGCGATGGCGAACGGGTTGTGATTACCGACCCTAAACAAATTAACGACCCGCTCTCTGAGGCGCTCGCAGCGGTGGCGACTGAAGTGAACAAGTTGCGCGACCGCGTGCAAACACTCGAAGGCGCGGAGGTTGCCAATGAACCGCTCTCAGCGTCAATGCAGAGAATTATGGAAGACATCGATTACCAGATCTAGATTTAGGTGGCCGGGGGCGGCACGTTGGTAATCCTCATCATGGGAGTGGAGGGTTCAGGTAAGACCACAGTTGGGAGATTGCTCGCTCAAGAACTCGGCTGGAGATTTGTCGATGCCGATGATTTTCACTCCGCTCCGAATAAAGAGAAGATGAGCCAAGGTATACCCCTGGATGATGCTGATCGCGGCCCGTGGTTAGGAGCGATTCACGACTTCCTTGCGGGTCGGGTGGAAGAAGGACAAAACCTTGTGCTTGCTTGTTCGGCATTGAAGCAGAGCTATCGCGAGCAATTGCGCAACGGTTTGGAAATGAAGATCGTCTATCTAAAAGGCAGTTTTGACCTTCTGTACTCCCGGCTGCAAAAGCGGCAGGCGCACTTCGCGCGAGAGTCTTTGCTGGGCAGCCAGTTTGAAAGTCTGGAAGAACCGGCCGATGCCATCACAATCGGCGCTGCTTTCCCAGAAACCGAGATCGTGAAGCAGATCGAGTCAATGCTACATCTACAAGCTTAGACTGGCTTGGTTACAAGATTTCGTTGCAAGACTCCTATTGTCATCCCGCAGTAGGATCGTCGATCCTTACTTGAAACGATATCCGGGCTTGAGCTCACAGCGATAGGCTTTGGCTTGATCTTTATCTACTCGGGCGTGGCAATCGGCCCAGTTTAAATAGAGGTCCGGCCCCAAGGGAAACACGATTAACTCTCCGTTTATCTCGGCCTCAATGCTCGGGCCCTCTGCTAAGAGTGGCAAACTAAAATTCAGTGCCCGGCCGAAAATCACTGGATATGACTCGCGCACAAGATCGCTGACCATGGGATGGACCACCTCAGCCTCTACGAGGTAAGTCGTCGTGTCAGACCAGTTACGCACCGAAACGTCGACCTTCCGGCCTCCGCGCGAAAGATCTTCGAACTCCACTCGCGAAAAGGGACAGGGACCTGCGATGCAAGAAACCCGGGCATTGCGAAACTCATTTCCGTCCCCCGCGTCGAGAGAACTGGAGCTCAGCGCCGCTTTCCATTTCCCGTCAGGCGAACAGGGATGACGGCCTTTGCACGGCACATCGCCGACGTTCTCTACCTGAAACGTTTTCACCGCACTGCCGACATCCGCTTCGGTTGTGGTCTTTACGGAATACCGTACTCGTACGTTGGAAACTGTAACGTCGGGATGATCAGATTGCACGTGGGTCTCGTGGATGATTGGCACCATGCGCGCGATGTAAATCTGATCGCTAACAAATTCATTGAGGTCGAGTGGTTGATAACCGGGGTGCCGGAAGTGCAGCGTGAGTGGCTGACGGCGCCGGAGTCCGCGGCGCAGAGTAAGACTGAAGAAGCCGGCAGAATCGGACTCCGCACGGCTCACTGTCGAACCATCCGTACCGGTAATTTCAACGTCCGCAAGAGGCAATTGCTTTTGGGGATCGGGGTCCTGGCTCAGGACCGCTCCTTTTATTGTGATTGGTTGGGCTTTGTGAATGGCAACGAGCACTGCGGCGAGAGCGCCTGCGAGAGCAGCAATCGCAAGAGCCCAAATCACGATTTTTCGTCCGCTAGTCATGCAGTCAGCGTAGATCAATATTCTATGACACTATCTTGATTCCGTTGGATGCATACATTGCGCAGGTATCCACTCGGTGAAGCACAAAGGTTTCTTGATTTTTGTGGTTCCTCTGTCTGCGCGTTGGCCGAAAATCGTCTAAACTTCCCTAAGTGAGTGGGACGAACGGGAACAATTCAAGAAATCAAGGTCTATCGCGGCGGAGTCTGCTGAAGCAGATGTCTGGCCTGGGTCTTGGCCTGCCCTTCGCATGGGGCCTTCAGCCCCTTTTGGCCGCGACCGATGAACAACACCTTACGCCGGCGCCCCCTCCGGCGCAAACATCCCTGTCACTGGCGGATGACGCACTCCTGGAGGAAATCGAGAAGGCAAATTTCCTCTATTTCTGGGAACAAGGCAACCCGCAAACTGGGATGGTGAAGGACCGATCCAACGTGCACACGAATGACACCGGAATCGTGGCGAGTATTGCGGCAACCGGGTTCGGACTGACTGCCCTCTGCATCGGGCAGAAACGCGGCTACGTATCTTTGTCTGCGGCTCGCGAGCGCGCGGTGGCGAGTTTGCGTTTTCTCTGGAAAAAATTGCCCACTCATCGCGGATTCTTTTATCACTTCGCCAACATAAACACCGGCGAGAGGGTGTGGGATTCAGAAGTCTCTTCCGTCGACACGGCCATTCTGCTTTGCGGAATTCTTACGTGCCGACAGCACTTCCAGCATTCGGAGATCAGCCTGTTGGCGTACGAGATTTTTAATCGCGTGGATTGGACGTGGCTGTCGGAAGACACATCGTTATTGCCGCACGGATGGACTCCCGAAATCGGTTTTTTGCCCTACCGCTGGGACAACTATAGCGAACTGATGATGATGTACCTCCTCGGCTTGGGATCTGCGACGTATCCGCTGCGGGTAGAAACCTGGAATGCGTGGAAGCGAATCACGTTCGAATATGACGGCCTCCGTTACATTGGTTCGTTCGCGCCGTTGTTTGTGCATCAATATTCGCAGGCCTGGTTTGATTTCCGCGGCAAACGCGATAAATATGCGGATTACTTTCATAACTCCGCCATCGCCACCGACGTGCATCGCCGTTTCTGTTTGGAGCTGGCAAAGCAGTTTCCGGATTACAGCGACGACCTCTGGGGGATCACGGCGTCGGATTCGCAGAAAGGCTACGTAATTTGGGGTGGGCCACCTTCGATGGGACCGATCGATGGAACGGTTGTTCCCAGCGCGCCGGCCGGTTCCCTGCCATTTTTACCGCAGCCGGTGATGCGTGTCTTGCAAAACATCAAGGCTCATTATGGAGCGGCCTGGAGCCGCTATGGATTCGTGAACGCATTCAATCCCCTGAAAAACTGGTACGACACTGATGTGATCGGAATTGACACCGGAATTACGATGGTGATGGCTGAAAATGCCCGCACTGGATTTGTCTGGGAGACGTTTATGAAGAATCCGGAGGCAAAGCGGGGCATGGAACGTGCAGGGTTCCAGACTTATACTTCTTCCGAGCCGACGGCGTGACCCTCACGCGTGATGAACCACAACTTCTTGCTACTTGAGTTCGATAACCGCCAAGCCGTGCGCGGGCAGTGTCAGAGTTAGTTGGTTATCTTTCAGCTTGCGATCTTCTGGGGCATGAAGGTCGGTTGCGCGGCGTAAATCTTCTATCTGTGCTTGCGTGGGATAACGCGGCGAACCCATTTTTTCGTAGGCTGCGTGGAAGTCCCCATGGTCGCCATCGACGCGCGAGATCGACGCGCGACGGGCTTTCGCATTCTTCAATTGCAGAGTGACTGTTTTCGGCGAACCGAGATCTCCGGGCGGGACGTAATTCCAGACTGCAAGGACCAGCGTGCCATCGTCTCTGCGCGTGAGCAGAACAGATTCGGAGTCGAGGGCGATGCGTTGATCTCCAAGCTGGTGCAACAGTTTGAACGCATTGTATGCGGGTTTGGGAATGCCGCCGGCGGCGATGAGTCCGTAGCCGCCGTAAAAAGGCGTTTTCACGACGCCTTGCTCCTCAAAGACGTCAGAGAAAGTCCAGTACGACATAATACTCACCAGCCCGTCACATTGGCGGATGGTATCTGCCATCCAAGGACCCATGTAAATCGAGTCTGTTACTCCGGGCTCATTCATGTAGCTGGCATTGAACTCGCTCCAAATCAAGGGCAGGTGGGGCATGCTTGAAGCTGCGATTTGCTTGTGCACTTTATCCACGGCGCGGCATACCATTTTGTCGCGCGGAATGTTTTCATCGGTGCCGAAGACGTCCTGCGCGCGATCGTTGCCATAGACGTGCGTGGAAACGAAGTCGACGGGAACATTGTTCTCGGCGCAATGTTTGATAAAATTATCCGCCCACGCAGCTTGAGCCGTAGCGGGGCCGCCCACGCGAAGCCGCGCATTCACGCCTTTAATTGCGCGCGCCGCATGGTCGTAGAGCTCCCAGTAGGTCGCTTGCTTGGGATCCCCGGCCCAGAAATCCAGATTGGGCTCGTTCCACACTTCGAAGTACCACTGCGCGACTTCGTTGACGCCGTAGCGATCGACCAGGTGTTTGGCGAACGCGGTGACGAGGTCTTCCCACTTGCTCCAATCCTTTGGCGGAGACACGTTGGGCTTGTACCAAAAGGTATGCAGGGTGTTATGAGCAGCCAGCTTCTGCGGCATGAAGCTTAGTTCAACGAAAGGTCGCACGTGCTCGGACAGCAGACCGTCATAGATCTGGTCGACGTAGGAGAAGTTATATTCGGGAAGACCGTGGCGGTCTTCGTCATACAAACCGATTTCGTCGTGGAAAATCGCATGGAAGCGAACGTAATCAAAATCGGTCGCCTGTTTGACCTCGCGCAAGTCGCTCCTATAGCTGTCTCGCAGGCTAAGCACGGCGCGTCCCGAGCCGAACATCTTCTCCCAGAAGTGCGGAAAGGGATGAGAAGCGGCGTTGGCGTCGACGACGATTATCTCTGGATTCGAGCTGACCTGAGCATTCAACTTACACACACCTGACGCGAGCGTCGGAACGATAAAGGCGAACATCCAGAATCGATAGAATCTCAGCATCAAGCACCTTACCAGATGGAAGTCAGGCTATGAATTGTAATTGAGATTAGACTCCCCGGGGCTGGAGTTCACGCGGCGCTGGCTCCGTATCCCGCACGGGTGGCGCGGACGTGGGCGACCGGCTTCTCGTGCAGCAGCAACTCCGTGGCTTGCACCCGCGGATCACTGTGGAACCACCGTTGCACAACGCCATCGAGAAGATAATTGGCAATGGAGAGCAAGCTCATGCCCTGGTGATGGGCCATCCAGCATCGCACCAGCTCGTAGCGATGATGTCTGGAATGATGGCGGGAGGCGCTGAAGTCCGCAGATTCGTAAAATCCATAAGCACCCAACCATCCGTCGCGACTCATCCTGTGCAGGTTTTTCAGAGCGTCCGCAGCGCACACGTGTAACGCCAGGAAGGTTGAGTAAGGAGAGATGACCAGCGCATTCAGTTCATGGTTGCTTAGCGCCAGACTAGGAATGCCAAACGCGTAATACTGGTAATTGCCCGCCTCATCCATTCGGAAATAAGCCGACTCCGAAATACCCCATGGAATATGCCTGCTGGCGGCGTACGCCTGTTGCGAACGCACTGCCCCGCTCGCGGAGCGCTCCAGAAGCGTGTTAGGGTAGGTGCGCATCCAGACGAGGGGCATCAAGTATTCAAACATGGTCCCGGTCCATGAGAGCAGGACCGGCCGCCCCTGGTCCACAGTGTGAGCGCGGCCAAGCATGAACCAGCTTTCCTGGCGGATATCGTCCTTGGCAATCGCGGTGAACACGGCTGTGCGCGACTCTGTGGCAAGCAAGTCGTAACAGGCTTGATGGACCTGCTGAGTCTTCACATCGAATCCGACTGACAATAACTTGCGCCGGTTCAGAAGAAAACGGAAATCCATCTCATTCGCAAATTTGCCGGCGTTCGTCGCTATCGTCTGGAGATCCTGGATGAGACGAACTGCATTTGCGCGCGCCTCGGGAAGCAAAGTCTCGAGACGCTGACACAACGCAAGTTGCTCTCCGACGCCTCCGGCCGAACGCAACACGAATCGAAGGCGAACCGCTAGATTGTCAATAAAGTTCGGCACTCGATCGAGAGCGGGAAGGTCAGGCGCGGAACTCGAGTTGATGGCAAGCTTCTCCCACAGCGGAGCAAACTCCGGCAGCAACCACGGAGCATAGGAACTCGTTACCTCTCTGACGCTCGCAAGCCGCGTACGCGCCTGTTCCGAGAACCACAGTGCGTCCTTCGAATGCTTCGACCGGCTGGATTCCTGATCGACCTCCCCGAGAACGGTATCGGGGATATTCAACAAATATTGCAGCCACTTCTCCTTCTTAATGTCTTTCTCAAACGCTGACAAGGACTTGCGCGGGAATACATGCAGATCCACAAGAATGCGAAGATGATCGCGAAACCCTTCGGATATACAACTCTGCAAGACGGGGCGGCTCAGAAGATCCAAACATCCCTGCTGAAGAGTCCAGAGCGAAGCAACCAGATTCCCGCTGTCGACAGCAGAGACCAGTTCGGGCTGCAACGGCACAAGCGTTCGAGTGTCATACCAGTTAAGCAGGTGGCCACGATATCGTTGCAGTTTCGAAATCGTTGCTAGAGTGCGCTTAGTCTGCAATGCAAACTCGGGAACGGTGAGATATCCGAATTCGCAGGCAACCTGCCTCGCGTTAAGAAGAAGACCCAGGTTTGTAGGCGAGATGCGGGCTGCGATGGCAGGCGGTTCCTCCTGCACATTGTCCGGCAGCAGCCAGTTGTGTTCTTCGGTGCTGAACTCGTCGAAGTACCGCCATGTACGAAGCGCGGCGCGACGAAGCAATAGTTCATCTTTCTCGGGTACTTCGGCGCGCAGGGGGCGGGGCGGGCGGTTCAGCCAACGCGAAAGCAGTTTGGCACCAGCCCAGAGCAACAAAATCGGCAACGCGACCGGAAGAGCGCGGGGGCGAACAAACCACACCAAAACACCTAACCCAAATGCAAGGGCAGGTGTCCAATCCAAATAAATATCCAGGGTTGTGCGGTCGGAACTGCCGGTCTCCGCCTCCGCCGCAGTTTCCCATTGTAAGAGCCGTTGCCGCGTCACTATGCGTCGGACCAGCGTCCGCACGACTGCATCCAGCGACAGTAACATTTGGTGGGCGAGAAATGTCAGGCTGAGGAAGACGTTAATGTTCGCGGCAAAAAGCGCGTCGACTGCATCACGAGCAATTTCTGATTTGTCTTTGACGACGGCTCGAACCAGCTCAAACACAAACTGGCACCACGTAGGCGCAAACAAAATGGCAAGGGTTGCGAGCGTCCAATATGCGGGCGATCCGGGCAGTGCGACCCAGCCGAGTACGAACAATAATAAGGTCGCAGGTTCAACCAAGCTGCGCCGGAGGTTATCCAATATCTTCCACTGGGCGGTAATCGAGATTGGATTGGGGACGCGGTGTCCCGCCTCGTCGGGCACTCGCGGGAGTAACCATCCCGCGATCTGCCAGTCTCCTCGCAACCAGCGATGCTTCCGTCGATTGTAGGCGCTGTAGTGAGAAGGATAACTCTCAATCACCTCGATGTCGCTGGCCAGACCTGCGCGCGCGTATGCACCTTCGATGAGATCGTGACTTAGCAGGGCATTGCGCGGGAAGCGACGATCGAGGACCTGGCGTACGGTGTCAACTTCGTAGATTCCCTTGCCCGCGAAGATGCCTTCGCCGTAAAGATCCTGATACACATCGGAAATGGCGCGGGTATAGATGTCGAATCCGGTTTCTCCCGAATAGATGTTGGCGAGCCGCGAGCGAGCGGTACTTTGAACGCTTACGCCCACTCGTGGCTGCAGGATTCCATAGCCCGCGACGACGATGTTCTTTTCTGGATCGATGATTGCCTGATTCAAAGGGTGGTCCAGAGCCCCTATCATGCGTTGTGCCGAACCTCGCGGCAACTCAGTGTCGGAATCAAGCGTAATTACGAAACGAACCCGCGACAGGATGGAGAGATCTCCGACCTTAATCGGGAAACTGTCATATTGGTTGCGCAGGAGCCGGTTCAAATCCATCAGCTTGCCGCGCTTGCGCTCCCATCCCATCCAGGCCTCTTCTCTAGGGTTATAGACGCGGTGCCGATGGAAGAGAAGAAACGAGCCCATCCCTCGACTCGCGTACTTCTCATTCAGCCCACTTATGAGTTCTGCACACAGATCCACCAGCGGGTCGTCTTCCCTGGGCTCAGAACGTGAATCAGGCAGGTCCGTCAGAAGCGCAAAATGGATATTTGGATCGTGATTGCCGAGAAACCGCACCTCAAGATCATCGACCAGTCTGCGAACCTGATTGTCGTTCAGTAACAGACTGGGAACGGCAACGAAGGTCACGCAGTCGTCGGGAACTCCTTCGGACAAATCGAGCTTGGGTAGAATCTGCGCCTCCAACAATGCCGTTGTCAGATAATTTGTAAGTTGAACGGCAGCCTGTGAGCAGGGCAGAAATAACGCCAACATCGAGAAGAGAATGAGTCCGGGGGCACCTTGCGACTCGATCAAGAGCAAGACAATCCCAGACATAATGGCTAACGTGACCAACGTTATTGTCGTGAGGTAAAACTCGTCGGGGTATCGGCGAAGGACCGACGAGATTCGATGGTAGGGTGTTGGTCTGAAGCCAACTCTCCGGTGCAGCAAGGTGATTCCTTCTCCAAGCAGGTAGTAACCGACGTGTGAACAGCGCAATGAGACCCGCGGATCTGCCTGCACTTGCTGTTGCGCTTGCCGGGCCAGCGACAGCACCTCCTGGGCAACTTGCATTTCGGTAATGTCAGCACGCTCGGCGATCTCTACGAGCTTGTTTCGATACAGATCACGGCTGTCAAGATCCATCCGGGAATAAGCGCCCGCTGGATCTTCGCGGAGAATGTGATCGGGAAGAATCAGTGGTTCGAGGATGTCTTTCCACGATGCCTGAGCAACGTCCCGCAGACTGCGCACACACACACCAACGTCATACGCCCCTGTGGGGTTTGCGCTCACTTGAGCGCCGCGGACTGCAATCTGCTCCAACAAAACCAGCTTGAGCACCGGAACGAGCGCCCACAGTTCCTTGGTATTGAGAACCGTTTGTTGTTGAAAAGCCTCGATGAAAGAATTGAAAGTCTTTTCACTAAACTGATATGCCGTTGCCCCCAGAAAGCCCTCGGCCAGAGCGGCCACTCTGGGAACAACCGCGCCACCAGGAGTTCGGACATGGGGAGTCTTGCGCTTGAGCTTAAGGGTTTCGCTCGCACCTTCAAATTCTGAGATGAGCAGATAAACGTTGTCGTGCAGCCAGCGCGAGTCATCCGAAACGGGAGTGCCGGGCAAGGGTACATCGAGTTTTCTGAGCAGGGGTTTAAGAGCCTTGGCCAAGTTACGGCAACGCTCAACAAAGGCACGCGATGAGTTTTCGCTGGGCAGCCAGGACAAACTGCCCGCCAATTCCGTTGCCCGGGAGCGCAAATCCTGCTCGTTGGGCGCCAATTCCATTGACGCATCGAGCCCGCATTCGGTTTCTGCGTTAACCGTTTCCAGATGGACGTTTTGCTGCATCTCGTAAGTGTCCTAGCGATAGCTTGCGGCTTGCATTTCAAACATTTCAGCGTACCGGCCGCCCATACCTGCCAGTTGGGCGTGACTTCCCTCTTCGGCGATCCTGCCCTTGTCGAGTACTACGATGCGATCCGCCATGCGCACGGTAGAGAACCTGTGAGAAATAAAGAGGGCCATCTTTCCAGTAGTAAGTTCGGCGAAGCGGTGAAAAACTTCGAACTCGCTGCGGGCGTCGAGAGCGGCCGTCGGCTCATCGAGAATAAGAAGTTGTGCGTCGCGCAGATAGGCGCGAGCCAGGGCAACCTTCTGCCATTCGCCGCCGGAAAGATCGAGACCACCGTCGAAGCGACCGCCTAACATTTGATCGTAACCCCGGGGCAGCCGGGTGATGACATTCTCGGCCATACTCTTTCTGGCCGCTGCCCGCAAAAGCGCGAGGTTGTCGAGTTCTTCGACGCGGCCTACCGCAATGTTTTCGCGCGCAGTCAATTCGTATCGCATGAAGTCCTGAAAGATAACGCCAATCTCACGATAAAGATCTTCGAGGCTGTACTCGCGCAGGTCCACACCATCCAGCAGAATTTGTCCCTCGGTCGGGTCGTAAAGGCGAGTAATCAGCTTGACTACAGTTGTCTTGCCCTGGCCGTTTTCCCCGATTAAGGCTACCCGCTCCCCCGGCCGGAGATGGAAATTCATGTGGTCTAGAATGACCCGCGGACTGCCCGGATATCGGAACGAAACGTCACGGAATTCGAATCCACGCAAGATCGGTCTCGGGGCCGGCAGCGCATTCGGCTTGGAGCGAATGGTGGGTTGCATGTCAAAGAATGCGAGCAGATCAGTGAGAAAGAGTGCCTGGTCGGCGATGCCCGAAAGGGTCGAGAAAATCTGCTGGATGTTTGTGCTCGCCTGCAGAATCGCGCCGGAAAGAAAAGTGAGGGTGCCGATTGTGAGCGCTCCCGCGATCGTGCGCCAAATCACAAAGACGTACGCGGAGTAATAGCCCATCGTGCCGATGAGTGACAGGAACGAGCCGGCAATCAGCCTGCGGCGTGACAGGGCGACGTTTTCGGTGTAGATTTCGTCGGAAAGACGCGTAAAGCGGTCGGTAAGAAAGCCATTCAGTCCAAACAGCTTGAGTTCTTTCGCAGCTTCTCGGCTGCCGCCAAGAATGCGCAGGTAGTCCAATTGGCGCCGGATCGGGGTTTGCCGGAAGTTCTTGGCGTATCCAAGAAATGCAAAATGACTCTCGCCCAGAAACGCGGGAACGACACCAGCCACCAGCAGCAGCATAAGCCAGGGCGAGAAGAGCATGATCGAAATGGATAGAGAAACTACGGTCGCGACCTGCTGGACAAGACGTCCGATCGACTGGATCATCCCCAAACGGTCTGTCGCCTGGACTCGCGCTCGGTCCAGCCGGTCATAGAAAACCGGGTCTTCGTAGGCCAAAATATCCAGTTCTGCCGCGTGTTTCATGACCCGAATGCTGACGTAACGGGTGTACTTGTCGGCCAGCAGGGCGTCGAGATAATCAATGATCCGCGTGAGAATAGTGCTTACAACCGCCAACCCGAATTCCGCGGCCACTAGCCACCAGAAGCGCGGCTGTACGGGTTGGTGAGTGGAGGCTACGCGTACGATGCCGTCGATAATCAACTTCGTGACCCACAGCAGTGCCATGGGCAGCAGCGAAGCAAACAGGCGGAAGATCAATCCTCCCGCGACTACGGCGGGTCCGGATTGCCACACGATTCCAAGAACAGGAGGTACGTTACGGAGAGCTGCCAAACGCTCGCGCCAACCGCTCCAGAAACTCTCCTGCGCCATAGTGGGTCCTAAATTGACTGCTTCTTGAAGGGATCGTAAGTACTTGAAACTCTAATTGCGTAAGCGTCGCTCATCTGACACTGCCCCGTTATAGCCATAATACCCGATGTGGCCTGCCATTTCAGATCAATCCCATAAATACAAAAGGCGGTCGTGAGGGTAAGAACGTCGGCACCGCCGATCCCAACCCATTGACCGCCCGCGTGCGTCGAGAGCCACGACACAAGGCACAGAACCCTTAAAAGTTAACCTAGCCCGCCGAGGAGGGCAATCGGGTGAACACTGTATCCGCGCCGCATTAGTTGGGGCCACTCGCGGATCCCTCGACAGCAAAGAATGTGCCCTTGCCCAGAAGAGTTTCGACGGCAATGACCACCTCGCTGCCGCTGGCCTTGGTCACCGCTCCGCGAAATCCTGCATCGCGTGCTGCTCGAGCCAGTTCCGCCGATACTTCTTGCACGGTCAGCAGGAGCATTGCGGTCAAGGGGGAACGGGAGAAGATTTCCCTGGCGGCCTCGATACCGTTCTTCTCAGGCATCGCCAGGTCAATAATGGCGAGGTCAGGCGCAAGCTGTTCGGTCTGAACGACTGCGTCGTTGCCATTTGCCGCCTCCCCACAGACCTCCCAACCCGGACGTTCTTCCAGTATTCTCCGAAGAAGATGGCGAATAGTCACGTCATCATCCGCGATTAAGATTCGAAGCGGCATCCCATCACCTCCAAAATATCGCATTGTGTCGGATTTCCTGCGAGCAAATTTGTATTGGAGCGAAGCTGGAGAGGAAGATTCCGGGATGACCTGTATCACGGATTTCCTATCGACCTCCACGCCTATCCTCCGCTTGCAGGGTTGTCGAACTTACTTTGATTGTTTGCCCGTCGAGAACGCCGGTAAGTCTTACGCGCTGTCCGGCGAATTCGGCGATCTGTCGCAATTCGCCGATTAATTCGTACTTTTTATCGCCGTCGACGACTATGTAGTTCGAACCGTGGCGCACGCACAACCGGGAGCATTCCGACGCGTTCTTCTCCGGGTTCGTATGTCTGGCACCGCAGCGCGCGTCCGTGATGACGCCTGAGAAGGTCCGCTCGGCCGCCATTGGGTCCACTTGCGGCTCGTCAGCGGCTTGCGCAGATTCTCCAATCACGGCGGTGACACCAGCAAATGCAAGAGCGAAGACCAAGGACGACGCGAGCGTGGTCGCGATAAGAAAGCTGACCAAGGTTAGCCACGAACGATCATGCTTTTTCACAGTTTCTCCCGGAGTCTCGTCGGCACTTCGATCTTTGTTGTACAGGTTCTTACCGGGGTTGCCCGCAGGTGGTTTATTTGCAATCAGAGACTCGCCGTGAACATTGCCGCATCGTCTAAACCAGGCGCGTATCTGGATGCGTAGGCGAATTATGGTGTCCGCCTACAGGGTTGACTTGATGGCTCAAGAAAAACGCAGATGCTACAGTACATTTTATGAGAACTGATAGACCATTGAAAGGAACCTCTATGAACAAGATTTTCAAAATCCTGCTGGGTGTTGGCCTTTATCTGCTCGATCAGTCGGATAGCGCAACCAAGGGCGTGCGAGACCACGCCGCCGAGTCCCTCGGAGATCTGCGCGACGCTGCCCAGGAAAAGTACGAAGCCGCCGCGGAGCGAATGGCGCGCGCGTCCAAAGCTATTCGCGGCGAGGATAGCGACCTGCTCCGGAATACTCTCGTCTTTACTGCTGGGATCGGCGTTGGAATCGGGGTCGGCTTGCTGCTCGCACCTGCGCCTGGCGATGAAACGAGAACCGCCATAGCCGGAAAAATGCACGAAGTTGGCGATAAAGTTCGTAGCCATTTTTCCGCGGAAAGAGCAGCCACCGGCACGCGCGGGTAGGCGGCGTTCGACAAGGCCTTCGTCGAGAGCCCACTGTGCATTGCCCGTTTCCCATGCATCCAGAAGGGACATATTTATGGACGGCAAGAGAGATAAATGCGCGCACTCAAACTGCAGTTGCAGTCCCATGCCAGGCGGCAAATATTGCAGTCCTCAGTGCCAAACGGGAAAAAGTAGTGCCGACATCTCATGCGAATGCGGGCATCCAAATTGCTCCGGGAAAGTCGCCTGACTGAAGAAGCAATTTTGAGGGCTCCGGAAAACGGATGTTTGCTGCATTTGCGGTTTCTCACCGTCGAGGAAAACATCTCAGGCCATGGCATGGGTGTTTGGGATCGCGGAACTGTGGGAAGGAATGGCGACCTCGACCAGCGTGCCAGGATCGACGTTAACCAGTCTTAATTCTCCGCCAAATTCTTTTGCCCGCTGGCTCATACCTCCAATACCTATCCCAATGCTGCCCGGCCGCAATTCGGCGACTGGATTTTCGATGCCCTTGCCGTCATCCCGTATCTTTATCCGCACATGATTTTCTGCTTGTTCAAGGGTAACCCATGCTTTTTGCGCCCCCGAATGCCGGTAGACGTTGGTAAGAGCCTCCTGAACGATTCTGAAGATGGCGGTTTCCAACTCCGGAGTCAGACGCGGGAACTGGGGCGGCTGAACATCGAGGGAGGTTTTGATACCGCTACGCTTGGAGAGGCCGTCCAAGTACCAATGAAGCGCTGACAGCAATCCGACTTCGTCGAGCAGGGGTGGATGTAAGAGATGGGATAAGCTGCGGACTTGCTGGATTGCCCGATCGATGGTATCGCTGGCTTCCATGGCAGCTTTCTGGTTCGCCTGCAGAGTCTTGGTTCCACGAATACCGTCCATCATCATTTTGGCTGCGGCCAGGTCCTGCCCCAAACCGTCGTGTAGTTCGCGTGCGATGCGACGGCGCTCGTCATCCTGCATAGTGAGCAGACGGACGGAAAGCCGCCGAAGCGCAGCGGTTCGGTCGTCAACCAGCCTCTCCAATTCGATGGCGCTCTCGCGAATCGATTGTTCCAGTACTTTGCTGTCATGGATGTCGGAGCAGGTCCCGTACCACTTGAGGATCTCTCCTTCGAAGTCACGGATGGGGACGGCGCGAGCCCGGAACCAGCGGTAGTGTCCATCTTTTCCGCGCAGGCGGTACTCGGATTCGTAGTTTTCTCCTGACTGGACGCAGCCCATCCACTGGGCCATGCTCCGCTCCCTATCATCGTTATGGACAAAATCCAGCCAACCGAACCCGTTCGCGGAACCGCTGGCGGCACCGGTATATTCATAAAATCGATCGCTGATGTAATCCCTGGCCCCGTCTGACTGTCGGCTGAAAATAATGTCGGGAGCGGTGCGCACGATCGCGTCGAGTTCCTGATTCTTGCGCGCGAGTTCGCTATTAAGCGACTGCAGCGCTTCGGCTCGTCTGGCTAATTCCTCGGTTCGTTCCGTGACGCGTTGCTCCAGTTCATGATTGAGCCTTTCCAGTTGGTGCGCCTTACGGTGCAGCTCAGCAAAGATGCTGACCTTTGCCCGCAAGAGTTCAGGAATCACCGGAACGGAAATGTAGTCTACGGCTCCGCGCTCGTATCCTTTCAGCCGATCCACGTCGGTAAGGTATACGGCAGAAATGAAGATGATGGCCGTTTTTTGAAAGCGCGGATGCTGGCGAATCAGGTCGGCCAACTCAAAACCGTCAAGATCCGGCATACTCACGTCCATCAGAACGACTGCGATATCGTTTCTCAGCAGATGTTCCAGCGCCTCTTTTCCCGAGGCTGCTTTGATCAGATTCTCCCCAAGTTCAGCCAGAATTACTTCATAGCTCAGCAACTTGGCTGGCTGGTCGTCGACCATGAGAATGTTGACTTTTTCATTCGCAGTCATTTTTGTTCTTCCCTGCCTCCGTCTCGTGCCGTTGCCAAGCCGCTTTGGCCTACTGGCGAGAGCTACCGGTGAAGCCACATACGAAGCGCAGATAACAATTGCTCGGTGTTGACCGGTTTAGCCAGATACTCGGACGCTCCGGCTTCGAGACACTTCTCGCGATCGCCTTTCATGGCTTTCGCGGTAAGTGCAATGATAGGCAGGCGCCGGAATGAGGCGTTCCGCCGGATGACTTGCATAGTCTCGTATCCGTCCATCTCGGGCATCATGATGTCCATGAGCACAATCGCCAGGTCAGGAGTGGATTCGAGGGTCGCGATCGCCTCGCGTCCTGTGCCCGCCGTTAACACCGTCATTCCACGGCGCTCGAGAACGCTGCTGAGGGCGAAGATGTTTCGCACATCATCATCGACCACCAAAACTTTCTTTCCGACCAGGGCGTCATCGGAACGATGCAGCCGGTCGAGCATTTTCTGCTTCTCGGGCGGCAGATCGGCGACGATGCGATGCAGGAACAGCGCGGTTTCATCGAGCAGCCGTTCCGGCGATTCGACGCCTTTCACGACCACACTGCGCGCCAGCGTATGCAGTCGGGCGTCTTCTTCCGATGACAATTCTTTTCCGGTGAATACGACAACCGGCAGATCGCTAAGCGTTTCATTATCGCGCAGTCGCTCCAAAACGTCGAAGCCCGACATATCAGGGAGGCGCAAGTCGAGTACGACGCAATCGTAAGGCTGCTCCTCAAGCATGTTGAGCGCATCGGCGCCGCTGGCAGCAACCGAGACGTCGATGTCGTCATAACCCAGCAGTTCGCGGATGCTGAGCTGCTCCGCCGGATTATCTTCGACCACCAACAAGCGCTTCCTGCGTGGCGTTGTATATTCTTTGATACGACTCAGCGCCGCTCCCAGACCCTGGGGCGTGGTCGGCTTGGTCACGAAAGCGAACGCCCCGCGAGCCAGGCCGTGATGCCGGTCTTCGTCGAGCGTCAACATCTGCACCGGGATGTGGCGAGTTGCAGGATCCTGTTTCAGATGGTTGAGCACGGTCCAGCCCAGCATATCAGGCAAGAAGACATCCAGCGACACTGCGGTAGGATTAAACTCCCGAGCCAATGCCAACGCTTCCGCGCCTTTCATAGCGACCAGCACTTTGAATCCAGTGTCGTGAGAAAGATCGCATAGTACTCGGGCGTAGTGCGGGTCGTCTTCAACGATCAGCAAGATGGCATCGTCGGGCTGCAGATTCTCGCGATCGTCGGGGACGTGCTCGACAGTGGCTTCCGCCGTACGAACCGCAGACAACTGAAGCGGCGGAGCGGCCAAGCGAGTCTTCCGATCCGCTGTCGTGGCGGCAGCCGCGGAAGGACCCACATAAGTTTGAGGCAGATAAAGAGTGAATGTACTTCCCTTCCCGGGCGTGCTGCGCAATTGAATCTCGCCGCCCAGCAGGCTCGCCAACTCTCGGCTGATGGCCAGCCCCAAGCCGGTTCCTCCGTATTTGCGGCTGGTGCCGGCGTCTGCCTGTTGGAAAGCCTCGAAGATGATGCGTTGCTTTTCCGATGGAATGCCGATACCGCTATCGGTCACTTCGAACGCCACGACCGACGCGGCAGCATTGAGGATCGGGTGGTCGTCGCTCCAGCCATCCGTGGCGAGCGTTACTGCCAGATGCACGCCGCCTTGTTCAGTGAACTTAAACGCATTGGACAAGAGATTCTTGAGGACCTGTTGCAGACGCTTGGAGTCGGTAACCAGGCTGCGGGTGAGATGTGGATCGGAGTGCACTTCGAATCCTAGACGCCGGTTCTCCGCTTCGTGACGGAACGGGCGCGCCACCATATCCAGCAGGCTGGCGAAGAAAACTTCCTCCGCTTCCACCGAAACAGTGCCAGACTCGATCTTCGACAGATCGAGAATGTCGCTGATCAGGTTCAGCAGATCCGTTCCCGCACCGTGAATCGTTCGAGCGAACTCGACCTGCTTCGGAGTTAAGTTGCCATCGGGATTGTCGGTGAGTTGTTGGCCGAGCACCAGGATGCTGTTCAAAGGCGTGCGCAACTCGTGAGACATGTTGGCCAGGAATTCGGACTTATACTTGGAGGTTAGGGCCAGTTCTTTGGCTTTCTCTTCCAACGCTCCGCGGGCTTGCTCAATTTCCTGATTTTTGCGTTCCACTTCGACGTTCTGCTCAGCGAGTTGCTGCGCCTTTTGCGCAAGCTGCTCGTTGGTCTGCTGCAATTCTCTTTGCTGCGTTTGCAGCTCGGTGGCCAACTGTTGTGACTGCTTTAGCAGGCCTTCGGTTTGCATAGTCGCTTCAATGCTGTTCAGAACAATGCCGATGCTGGCAGTCAGTTGCTCAAGAAAAGCCAGATGCGACGCAGTAAAGGCGCTGAGAGAGGCAAGCTCAATGACCGCCTTGACGTGATCCTCGAAGAGCACAGGCAGCACGATCACATTCTTGGGAACAGCCTCAAACAAGCCCGAACGAATGGGGACGGTATTTTCCGGGAGGTTGCTGATCAACATGCGCTTTTTCTCGGCCGCGCACTGTCCGATAAGCCCTTCACCCAGCTTTATGCGCCGCAGATGCCCGTCGTGTCCGTCGGCCGCAAATGCCGAAAGCAATACCATGCCGGCCGATTCTTCAGTCTCCATCTGATAGATCACCCCCTGCTGCGCACTCACCAGCGGGGCTAATTCGGAGAGCAGCTTTTGTCCCACGGTTGTCAGGTCGCGCTGACCTTGCAACATGCTGGTGAAGCGCGCGAGATTGGTCTTGAGCCAATCCTGCTCGGTATTGCGGTCCGTGGTGAGCCGCAGATTGTCGATCATGGTGTTGATGTTGTCTTTCAACTCGGCGACTTCCCCGCTGGCTTCCACTTGAATGGAGCGGGTCAAGTCACCTTTGGTGACTGCGGTCGCGACCTCCGCGATGGCGCGCACTTGGTTGGTAAGGTTATCGGCAAGCAGGTTCACGTTGCCGGTGAGATCCTTCCATGTACCGGCCGCCCCAGGCACGTTGGCTTGGCCCCCGAGTCGCCCTTCCACGCCGACCTCGCGGGCGACAGTCGTGACCTGATCGGCGAAGGTGGCCAATGTACCGGTCATGTTATTGATGGTTTCAGCCAAGGCTGCGACCTCGCCTTTGGCATTCACGGTTAGTTTCTGCGTGAGTTCGCCATCAGCGACGGCGGTTACGACTTTCACGATGCCGCGAACCTGTTCGGTGAGGTTGGCGGCCATCACGTTCACGTTGTCGGTAAGATCTTTCCAGGTGCCGGCCACTCCTGGCACCTGAGCTTGACCTCCGAGTTTGCCTTCGGTGCCCACTTCGCGGGCTACGCGCGTGACTTCTGCGGCGAAAGCATTGAGCTGATCCACCATTGTGTTGATCGTGTTTTTGAGTTCGAGAATTTCGCCTTTCACGTCGACCGTGATCTTGCGCGACAAATCGCCTCGGGCCACGGCAGTTGTGACCTCCGCGATGTTGCGCACTTGCGCCGTGAGGTTTCCGGCCATCGCGTTCACGGAATCGGTGAGGTCTTTCCAGGTTCCGGCCACGCCCGGTACGTTCGCTTGTCCACCCAAACGACCTTCGCTGCCTACTTCGCGAGCCACGCGCGTGACTTCTGCAGCGAACGAACGCAATTGCTCAACCATGGTGTTGAGCGTTTCTTTGAGCTGCAAAATCTCGCCGCGAACGTCCACCGTGATTTTCTTGGAGAGATCACCTGTGGCAATAGCCGTGGCGACTTCGGCGATGTTGCGCACCTGTCCAGTCAGGTTGCTGGCCATGAAATTTACGTTATCTGTAAGATCCTTCCACGTGCCGGCCACACCGGGTACTTGCGCTTGACCGCCAAGCTTGCCGTCAGTGCCGACTTCGCGGGCTACGCGAGTCACTTCGCCAGCGAAGGCGTTTAACTGATCGACCATCGTGTTAATTGTGTTCTTCAGTTCGAGAATTTCACCTTTCACGTCTACCGTGATCTTGCGCGACAAATCTCCGCGAGCCACGGCAGTCGTGACTTCAGCAATGTTGCGCACCTGACCAGTCAGGTTTCCGGCCATCGAGTTGACGGAGTCGGTAAGATCTTTCCAAGTGCCGGCCACGCCGGGCACATTGGCTTGCCCGCCCAATCGGCCTTCGGAGCCCACTTCGCGAGCCACGCGAGTCACCTCACCTGCGAACGCGTTAAGTTGATCCACCATCGTGTTGATGGTTTCCTTGAGCAGGAGAATCTCACCGCTGACATTCACGGTAATTTTCTTGGAAAGGTTACCGGTAGCGATGGCGGTGGATACTTCGGCAATATTTCGCACCTGACCGGTCAGGTTGCTGGCCATCGAGTTCACCGAATCCGTAAGGTCCTTCCATGTGCCTCCCACGCCGGGCACTTGCGCCTGACCTCCCAAGCGTCCGTCAGTGCCCACCTCGCGAGCAACGCGGGTTACTTCGGAAGCGAAGGAGCGCAACTGGTCCACCATGGTGTTGATGGTGTCTTTGAGTTCGAGAATTTCACCCTTCACATCGACCGTAATCTTGCGCGACAAATCGCCACGAGCCACAGCCGTTGCCACTTCCGCAATGTTGCGCACTTGTCCAGTCAGGTTGCTGGCCATGAAGTTCACGTTGTCGGTGAGATCTTTCCACGTGCCCGCCACGCCGGGTACCTGGGCCTGACCGCCGAGTTTGCCCTCAGTGCCGACTTCGCGAGCCACGCGCGTTACTTCGCCCGCGAATGCATTAAGCTGGTCCACCATGGTGTTGATGGTGTTCTTAAGTTCGAGAATTTCGCCCTTCACGTCCACCGTGATCTTGCGTGATAAATCGCCTCGAGCAACGGCGGTAGTGACTTCTGCAATGTTACGAACTTGCCCAGTGAGGTTCCCGGCCATCGAGTTCACGGAATCAGTAAGATCTTTCCAAGTGCCGGCAACGCCGGGCACGTTGGCCTGCCCGCCCAACCGGCCTTCCGTACCCACTTCGCGAGCCACGCGCGTTACTTCGCCGGCGAAGCGGTTGAGTTGATCCACCATCGTGTTGAGAGTTTCCTTGAGCTGCAAAATCTCGCCGCGTACGTCTACGGTAATTTTGCGGGAAAGGTCGCCGCTCGCGATGGCCGTCGCCACTTCGGCAATGTTGCGAACCTGTCCGGTCAGGTTGCTGGCCATGAAATTCACGTTGTCGGTGAGATCTTTCCAGGTACCGCCCACGCCTGGGACCTGGGCCTGACCACCCAGCTTGCCCTCAGTGCCGACTTCGCGCGCGACGCGAGTCACTTCGCCAGCGAAGGCGTTGAGTTGATCCACCATCGTGTTAATGGTGTCCTTGAGTTCAAGAATCTCTCCTTTTACGTCTACAGTGATCTTGCGCGACAAATCGCCGCGCGCCACGGCCGTAGTCACTTCAGCAATGTTGCGCACCTGGGCCGTGAGGTTTCCAGCCATGGCGTTGACGGAGTCGGTAAGGTCCTTCCAAGTTCCCGCCACGCCAGGGACAACGGCTTGGCCGCCGAGTTTGCCGTCGGTGCCAACCTCGCGGGCTACACGCGTCACTTCTGAAGCGAAAGATCGCAACTGATCCACCATCGTGTTGATGGCTTCTTTCAGCTGGAGAATTTCGCCGCGCACGTCCACCGTGATCTTGCGGGAGAGATCGCCGCTCGCCACGGCAGTCGCCACTTCGGCGATGTTGCGCACCTGCCCGGTCAAGTTACTTGCCATTGAGTTGACGGAATCGGTAAGGTCTTTCCATGTTCCGGCTACGCCGGGCACTTGAGCCTGTCCGCCCAGTTTGCCGTCAGTACCCACTTCACGAGCTACGCGCGTAACTTCGGCGGTGAACACACCGAGTTGCTGAATCATGGTGTTCACGATGTTCGCCGAACGCAAGAACTCTCCTTCGAGCGGTCGCCCGTCCACGTCCAGTCGAACTGTCTGGGTCAAGTTGCCCTGAGCAACGGCGGCGATAGCGCGGGTAACTTCCGTGGTTGGTCGGAGCAAATCCTCGACCAACGTGTTGACCGAAATCTCCATTTCGCCCCAGGCGCCCCGAGACTCGTGAAATCGTGTGCGCTCGCGGGTTCTTCCTTCTTTACCCACGACCTGACCGACACGCTTTAACTCGTCCGCCATCTGCTGATTGGCGGCTACGATCTCGTTAAACGTATCTGCAACTTTGCCGGCGAGGCCCGTCCACGAACCAGGGAGCCGTACGGAAAAGTCTCCGTCGCGCATGGTTTGCAGGCCAGCCAGTATGGTAGTGAAGTCAGCAGCGGCGGGTTCGGCTGTGATATTGGAATGCCCGTTGCTTTTTTCGTTCCTCTTGGGCGCGCTCTCGATGGTCGCGGTCGCTGCGTTACGCTCAGTTCTCTTCATGGTCGTCTCTTAAATGGAACGAGGAGTCACCTGTTTTGTGCGATCTCGTTTTGATTCTTTTATGTACCAGGGGCGGAACTTCGGCCTTACAGCACTTCTTATCACGAAAGGTACCGAGTTCGCTCTAGGGTATTTCCTGTAGGACTTCCGGGAGGGACGCTGTAAAGAATAGAAATATTTGGCTCGCTGGAAGGATAGGCAAGAAAAATCCCCAGCAGGTTCGCTGGGGACTCTTGCTGCTTACCGCGATCACGATTACGATGCGCGGCGCTTGTCAACCTGGCCGGAGCCTTCTTCATCGCGCTCCCGGACATTGCCGCCCTGCGAAGGGTTTTTCCGGGATGGATCCTGCTGATTGGGGATCTGTCCGCCTTCGTGCGTCGGGTTTTTCTTGGATGGATCCACCGTGCCCGTTGGCTTCTGCTGCTGGTTATGGAGGTCCTTTTCAGTTTCGTTGCCCATGAATTGCTCCTATTATTAGAGTTTGTTCAGCGCCACGCACCCTAAGATTTGCGCGGCACTCAGAGACTTTAGTTGCGAGAAGTAAGGCTACCGGTAGTCTGCGAGCGGCGAGATTCTTCCATGTAATATTGTTCGGCTTAACACGCGCAACGAACATCGACTTTATAGGAATGGAGAGAAACGTCATCGCGGTCCGCATTGCTAATTATTTGGGGCAGAGGGCAGGCGCCAGTTTTTAAGAGGAAGGTACGATCCAACGCCTGCCTTCTACCCCTCGCGTTGGGGCTGTTTGAAACATAAGCCTGTCGACTCCAATAACCCATCGGGCTGATTCTGTATTTTGCCTGAGCGCTTGCCTTACTCGCTTGCCAGATTGCCCCATGCGGGATTCCCCTGAAAAAGATTGGACCCGCGCGAGGAGTCACGATTTGACTCCCAGCACGGGTCATTTATGTCTGCGTCGCTAAAGGATTTTAGATTCCGGCGCTGCCTCGCCGCGTCAGATGCGTAGCGAGAGTAATCACAAACAGTACCAGAAAAATGAAAAACAGCAGCTTCGCTATACCGGCTGCAGCCAATGCGATCCCGGTAAAGCCGAACACTGCAGCGATGAACGCAACCAGCAAGAACATTAACGCCCAGTAAACCATAGTGCCTCCCTTGGTAAGACTTTATGCGATTCTGCCTGCCCTGCCCGTCACCCCTAACATAGGCTTCTAGCGTGGGGGTGGCGATCAGGGTGACTCTGTAATCTCAAATCGAAAGTCCTGTAGCCACAGCAGAGCAGTTCAATCGGACGCGTTTCTCCGCATCAGGCTGCGGGCTTTGATCTTCGGCCGGGTGCGTTTGTTACCGTCTTTCCGCCCTGGTTTCGCCCTTGGGGAATTGCCACGTTAATTTGCTCTGCAATCCCGCCAAGAGTTTGGTCCGCTTCCTTCTCCTCCTCCAGCGTCTTCTCGAGAAGGCCGGCAGCCTTTGTTTCTCCGAGCAGTGAAGCGTAGGTCCGTACGCAACCGTATCCTGCCATTTCGTAATGCTCAACCCGCTGGGCAGCGGCGATGAGAGCGGCGTCCTTCACCCCGTCTTCCATATCCTCTTCGATAACCTCGCTACCCTCCTTCACCAGGCCTTCCATGGCCTTACACTTTTGCCCCTTCGCATTTTCTCCCATCGATTCAAAAATGGTTTCAATGCGTCGAGCATGTTCTTTGGTTTTTTCCAGATGCTCTTCAAAAGCCTCGCGCAATTCGGCCGAAGAAGATGCCTTGGCCATTTTCGGCAATGCTTTGATTAGTTGATGTTCCGCGTCATACAAGTCCTTGAGTTGTTCCAGATACAAGTCGTGCAGGGAATTCACTTTCACTTTGATCCTCCGGGAATAAAGATGGTAGAACGATTAAAGAACGAGCCCTAATGCAGTCTTACAGATCAACCTCTCACGAAGTTCTTCCACACTGCCGGCGAGGGCGAGAAGCAGGAACCAGTATTGTTCTACCGATTCCTGCTCGATAGGTAGGTACGTTGAGGGAACATTCCATGCACGTAGAATAGGTCGATACGTTCGCGATGGGAATCCCACCGACGCTGTACAGTTCCGTAAGGATTCTCTGTAGCGGCACTCGCGACGATTCGCAGCGTGCCGAGCAGCGGAACAAAAGAACAAAGAACGATAGAGACGACTCCGAAGAAGCGGAACGGCACCTAATAGCAACCACTAAGTAAATAAATGATCGAAGAAGCGCAATCCTTTACACCTTCGCGCTGCTGCTGAATACCCCGCCAGACGTACAGCAACATCTAGAAACGCCTACAGGCTGCACTGGATAGACCATTTGCGCTTTCGACTCTACTCTCCAAAATGTGATTGGTACGAAGCTCAATTTCGTCAGACACGAATTGGACCTGAGACTTGAAAGGAGCACTCCGGTGAACAGCGACTCAGCTAGCACGGGCACAGTTTCTCTGGATTCCGATATTGTTACGCGCGCCCAACAAGGCGACTCCGATGCGTTTGCCGCTTTATTCCATGCGCACAAGGCACGGATCTACTCCGTATGTTTGCGTATGACCAACAATGCCGCCGAAGCGGAAGATCTCACTCAGGACGCGTTTTTGCAGGTGTTTCGCAAGATCGCTACCTTTCGCGGCGATTCTGCGTTTTCAACCTGGCTTCACCGCATTGCGGTAAACACAGTGTTGATGCATTTTCGCAAGAAGTCCCTGTCCCAAGTTTCCCTGGACGAACCGTACAGCAATAGCGACGGCGCCAAGATACGCCGGGAGTACGGAACCCGAGACAATTGCCTGGCCGGGTGCGTCGACCGGGTTGCATTAGCTCATGCCATCAAGGAGCTGCCCCACGGATACAGAACCATTTTCCTGCTGCATGAAGTCGAGGGCTACGAGCATCAGGAAATCGCGGAGATGCTTGGCTGCTCTGTGGGAAATTCGAAGTCCCAACTTCATAAAGCGAAGTTGCGAATTCGAGAGTTGCTGGCGCGTACGCCGGAAGCCCGGACCGTAACAGTACGAACTGCGCGCTCGAGCTCGAAAGTTGCCAGACCGATCTTTGAAGACTGGGAGTTGGCAGTCAGTCCAAGCGTAGCCATGCAGGCAGCTTCGCAACTACCGCAATTGGCGGGACCGGCACTGTGACCTATCTCTGACTAAGGCATGTCCACACCGCTTATACGGCGCGGACCGGATGGAACGCAGTTGATGGGCATAGATAAAGTCTAGAAGAAAGAAATTCTGCGTGCCCCGCATAGGGCAGAAGAGGTTTGCAATGAGATTAGGAAATGGTGCAGCAACGAAATGCCTCCTGACGCTGGCCAGTGTCGTTTTGATTCTGGCTAGCATGAGCTGGGCCGCGGACAACGATAATGGCAAAGATCAGTCCGATATTCAGAAGCGCATTGTCAAATCGGCCGAGGTTCTCAACGAGATTATGGCGACTCCTGACAAGGCGATCCCTGACAAGGTCATGGACCATTCGAAGTGTATCGCCGTAGTGCCGTCGCTGATTAAAGTTGCGTTCGTCTTCGGCGGCCAGCGCGGCAAGGGTGTGGTTACGTGCAGGACCGACAAGGGATGGAGCGCACCTGCCCCAATTACGATCACGGGCGGTAGTTGGGGTCTGCAACTCGGAGGCCAGGCGACTGATCTGGTAATGGTCGTCACCAACGACCAGGGAATGCAGCATCTGCTCGCCAGCAAATTCAAACTTGGCGGCGACGCTTCGGCGGCGGCAGGGCCGGTTGGCCGCGACACGGCAGCCGATACCGATATCTCGATGAGGGCGGAGGTTCTGACATACTCACGCGCTCGTGGCGTTTTTGCCGGGATCGACCTGACGGGGTCGGTGGTCAACCAGGACAAGGACGAGACTACGCTGCTTTACGGCAAACCAATCCCGTTCGCTGACGTTTTAAGCGGCAAGATTGCGCCTCCTGCGGGAAGCGAGCCTTTCCTGGCGGCAGTGAAGAAGTATTCGACTCAGGCGCGGGAGCAGGGCGAGGTCGCGAAACCCTCACCATCTATCACCGCTTCTGCAAGCACGCACTCCAAATAGGAACCGAAGCGCTCTTAAAATACGGCCAGACCATCGCGGTCTGGCCGTTGTTCATTTGCGCGGCATCTTAAACACGCGCATTTCCCGGCTTTGCGAATCAAGGATTGCAGGCCCGAAGGCGACGATAGAGAAAGGCAGGCTCAGGAATGTCTCAACATGCCGACCATGCGCCGGAGAGTCTGCCGGTAACTTCGTCCATTCCTTCGGAACTTCCAGAGGAGCAGGAAGCGCTGGCTCGAGAAGTGCTCGTGGCCCTCGAGCAACAACGTATTCCGTTCGCGGTCGCCGGCGCTTACGCGTTGCTGCAGCATACTGGGATATGCCGCACCACCAAAGATCTGGATCTGTTCCTGGACTCAAAGAACTGGTTGCCCGCCTTGAAATACCTGGAAGGACGCGGATTCCATTGTGAAGTATGCGACCCCGTATGGCTTGCCAAAGTACGTCGCGATGATTATTTCGTAGACCTCATCACCGGCATGAGCAATGCCGCGTTCAGCGTGGATGAGTCCTGGATCCGCCATGCAGTGCCAGCATCGGTCCTCGGCATTCCGACGCGAGTGTTGGCTCCCGAAGAGCTGCTCGTGTCCAAGCTCTTTGTGACGCGACGTGAGAGGTTTGATGGCGCGGACATTGTACACATCATTTATGGGACCAAGGGAAACCTGGACTGGGGCCGGATTCTTCATCACGCCGGTGAGCATTGGGAAATGTTGCTTTGGGCTCTTGTCTTGTTCCGATATGTCTATCCGGCACAAACTCATTATGTTCCGGCAGTCTTGTGGCAAGACCTCCTCGACCGATTTCGGAACCTTGTATTGGAACCCGACGGGCAGGGCAAATTCCGCGGCAGCTTGATCGACGACAACATGTTTGCGATTGACGTTAAGGATTGGCGGCTTGACGATATTCTGCAGGAATATCGGTCCCGCAGGCTGTCGAAGATGGGCATGAAGGCTGACACGCTGGCGCCGTTCGCCATAAGAAATAAGAAATAAATGATATGAGGATAGCTGCGACCGCCGACTTGCACTTCGCACCTCAGAGCGCCACTGTACTGCGCGACCAGCTTGACAAGGTTCGCGATGAAGCGGACTTGCTCATCGTTGCGGGAGATCTCACCAATTACGGCAGGCCCACGGAAATGGAACCGTTGCTCAACACTTTTGTGCGTTTGCGGATTCCCATCGTCGCCGTCCTCGGAAACCACGACTACGAAAGTGAACAAACGCCCGAACTGCTTCGCATGATGACAGCGGCAGGAATCAAAGTGCTGGACGGTAGCGCTTATGAACGCGATGGCATCGGCTTTGCGGGAACGAAAGGATTCGTGGGCGGCTTTGGGCGCGAAATTTTGACCGCTTTTGGTGAACCTGAGATCAAAGCGTTTGTGAGGGCGTCGATCGACGAAGCTCTGAAGCTGGAACGCGCCATGTCACAGCTGCGCACGAGCAAACGCATTGTCGTGCTGCATTATGCGCCCATAGCCGCGACCATCGAAGGCGAAGCGCCGGAAATTTCACCTTTTCTTGGAACTTCACGTCTGGCCGAGGTGATCGACCGGCATGGCGCCGATCTGGTTGTGCACGGACATGCTCACAACGGAAAGTTGGATGGGCACACTACCGGCGGAATTCCTGTTCACAACGTTGCTATCACTTTGCTGCAGTCACAACACCCGCCCACTGCATACCGTGTATTTGACGTCTAGCTGGCTGCTGAACATTTCGATGCGCCGGCGGCCGAGAGACGTAGCGAGCTACGTCTCTACTTTTGTGCATGTCGAGATTGGGCCGGATCTCATTGCCTTCGAAAAAGATACAGCATGAAACACCATGAGGTACTCGGTTAACCGGATATTGGTTCACCCTTGGGTGTTATAGCTTAGCTTTCGTGAGAGCCGGAGACTTTATCGAACGACGCGGCTGGCATGCCCGGTAACGAATGCAACCCGGGACTTTGAATTGAACACCGGCATCCTATGCCGGAATTCTTGCTAACGGAGAGACGAATGTCGACGATTCTGCTTATTATTCTTGTGTTACTCGTAGTGGGCGCACTGCCCACGTGGCCATACAGCTCGGGTTGGGGATACTATCCCAGCGGCGGCCTCGGCTTGGTGGTAGTTATTGTTCTTATTCTGGTTCTGACCGGACGAGTGTGAGAAATCGGGGCGAATGAGAAGCTTCTCGATCGCTTATCTCGGGGGAATGGCAAGAACAATTCGCTGGCGTACGTTTACGGTTGAAGAGCCCCAGGCTTAGAGCCGTACGAATATCCCGCTGGCACCCATTCCTCCAGACGGCGTGGCGGACACGCGACCGGGTCAGACGATTCGTACGAGGTATTCGCCTTGCTCTCGATTCTTCTGAGGAGCTGCAGAAAATACGTTGCGTTCTGCATAGCTTGTTGCTCTCGCGATTGGTTCCCGTCGTCGCCGAGTTCCATGGCTCGCGCTGCGAGCGCCATTTCCGCTTCGGCGATGCGCTGCAGAATCCTGGCACTGTCATCCTCGAAAAGTGCGGCCATATAAAGCTGCTTCCACTCACTGCTATTAGAAGCGGGTACGTAAGCCCTTGCTTCCATGCTTGCCTCCGTCCAAACCAATGAAAAATTATCTTGGGTGTAACGACGAGAAATTGGAATACAGTAAATCCTGTATCAATGGGCTGGTTTTTATGCTTTTCCTGCCTATGGGCTGAAAGGGCGGGTTGCGCCCTTTCAGCTTATCAAGTCTCTGTTTGCTAAACTGGGCTAACTGGCGCGTGGCAAAGGTTTATCCGTCTTTTGCCAGTCAGCAGAGGATTCTCCCGCCGAGGCAATATCCGTGGCACCAGTGCGTTCGAGCAAGTCCTTCGCTTTCTTTGTCCAGTTCGAATCATCACAGTGGACCGAAAGCAAAATTCCGCCTTCCTTGATCCGGCCTTCGTAACGCTTGGCCTCATACTCCGGAATGCCCATACCAATGAGAGCCCCAGCGATTCCGCCGATTGCGCCGCCGACACCCACGCCGGTTAAAGCAGCCACAATCGGACCGGCAGCGATCAGGGGGCCCACTCCAGGGATCGCTAACGCGCCAATACCGACGAGCCAACCGAGGCCTCCGCCCACCACGGCTCCCGTAGTTGCACCCGCAGCGGTGCCCTCCGGTGCTTTCGTGTTTTTTTCCACCGCGAAGTCCTTGGTGCCTTGGTTTTCTGGAAACAAAACGGAGATGTCCGTATTGCGAAAACCCTCCGCGCGTAACAGGTCGACTGCATATTCAACGTCGGCCTGAGTGCGATAAATTCCGAATGCTGCTGTATTCTTGCCTGCCATTAAAGCCTCCTTCGAAATGATCTTTCGATTTGCGTTCTTCGCCGGAGTTAGGATGGCAGACCAGGAGCGAGGGATGGCTCGGGATTATTGCAATGATGTTTCGGCTGGAGCGATCATCGATGCCGTGTCAACTGCATGATCCCCGCTGGCCGTTCTTAACTTATCTAACTCTTCCTGTGCCGCTCTCCATGCTTTTGCATTCTTCTTGGTGGCGATTGGCGCATTTGGATCGGCGTAGAAGCTGAGAATGTTTTGACGCAACTGGGGAGACGCCTGATCAAAATTACGCTTAGCCAAATCATTCAGTAGATGGGCGTAGGTTTGGTCCGCCAACGAATACTCGCCGGCGCGGGTTTCACGGCCGGTATCGAAATCCATGTCCGCGAGCATCAACTTCCTCGCCTTTTGGTCGCGCAGCAGCGCGCCATAATCGTCCACGGTCTTGTTGACACTCTTGATGTACATGTCCTCGCTCTGGGTGTCAGGAATCTTGAAAGCGACCGCTTTGAAGGGTCCTACCTTGGGCACAATCTTTAGGAAGAACGCCAGCACACGCGTGCCAAAGCCCGGCTTGCGATATCCGTTTCCCCATTCCTTCTGATACTTTGCCCGCGAAAGATGATAGAGAAATTCCCTTTCGTTGAAGTTCGGGGTATCGTGGACAATCTCTTTACGCCGTGACAGCAGAGCAACGCGAGTCATGTCAGGGATGAGTTTGCTGATGGCGTGCCGGAAGGTTCCGATGGCTAAATCTTCGTTATGCATGACGTCTTGCAGTGGGAGGCCATACGTGTCTGCGAATGCTCGCTCGAGCAGAGGCTTGGAAATGTTGAACCCAATGAAGTCGTGATAATTGTCGGAGGTGTAACGATTCTTCGCCACCTGCACCATGTCGAAGCCAAACTCCGTGCGAATGTGGGCTTTGGGATCGTCGACGTAAGTTACTTCTGGTCCGTACTTCCTTCGCAACTTGGGAAAGCTTAACGCAACCACGCGATTGATCGTGGGATGCCCGCTATTGTCCGAGGCATAGTGCGACAGCGCTCCTAATGCGAAGGCGTACTCATTGAGATCCGACGAATCCTGAATTAAGGCCGATACGAAATCGCCGCTACGTACATAGTGCACCAAATCGCTAAAATATTTGCTGCCAAAAGGATAGTAACCCATGTCTTGAACCACACTTCCGCCATAGGCATAGGCGTGAGCTTGCTTCAGGTCCTCTTCGCTCGCCTGGGGAAAACGCTCCAGAAGCATTGGTCGTAGCTGATCCTTCCACAGCAAGTCGACTATTTCTTCGTGAGTGAGTACTGAATACCCGTTTCCGACTCCTGAACAGAGGAGCACGAAGAACAGGATCGCGCCTTTCGTGAACCTCTGTCGAGTTTGCAGCATGGCCAATTCTAAGATGCGTTTCGCCTTGTGTCGGCTCCAACTCACGACTCCTAGATTGCGGTTCTACGGCCACTCAGAAGGTTGATCACAAGAATCACCAGCGCGACCACTAGAAGAATGTGAATAAATCCTCCCAAGGTGTACGAACTCACTAACCCCAGCAACCACAGGACCAGCAGTATGACGAAAATCGTCCAAAGCATATTCGGCTCCTTTTCGACTTTAAATTTGGGCGCAAGAATCGCATTTCCCACTCTCAGATGCCCCGTTCGCCAGCCGAGCATAGGTCCCCTAAGATTATTCGCGCCATCAGGTGAACGCGGTACACGTGCACCTCACTCGTGGTACTTGAGTCTGCTGCCTACGGGCAATCCCCGGATGAACTAGAGGGCGAACTCGATTGGCACCTGCAATCGCACGAATTATGGTCAACATGAACAAGGAGTTATTCGATGAACCTTAATCGCGGTATCAGAACCATCTTGCTCATGGGCTCGTTGCTGAGCGGTGCCTGTGCAATGGCGCAGTCCGCCTCTCAAGACGTTCCCGCCGATAACACAAAAATGAATCAGGGGGACCAGAGGGCAAGCCAACCCACAGCGGATCAACAGAAGGGCAATCATGCGGACCTGCACATGACGCAACAAATTCGCAAGTCAATCGTGCAGGACAAATCTTTGTCGACTTATGCCCACAACGTGAAAATCATCACGCAGAATGGCCAAGTCACGCTGAAGGGACCGGTGCGATCGGACGACGAGAAGCGAGCGCTCGAGGCCAAGGCCACCGAAGTAGCAGGCGCAGGCAATGTCAACGACGAGTTGAACGTTAAACCGGCACGTTAACCATCGCAATCAGACCAACCAAGGAGAATTCATAATGTCAGGAAAAAACACGGCGGTAT
This sequence comes from uncultured Acidobacteriota bacterium, assembly GCA_963722725.1. Classification (GTDB taxonomy): domain Bacteria; phylum Acidobacteriota; class Terriglobia; order Terriglobales; family Acidobacteriaceae; genus JABDBE01. Next base: position 781,046 of record CAVROB010000013.1, on the reverse strand, counting down.
TCGGCATCTACCCGAGCTACAGCAGCGTGGAGATGGGTGTCGACGGCCTGAAAGCAGCGGGATTTAGCAATCGGGATATTTCTGCGCTACTCCCGGAGAGCGCAGGGTCCCGGGACTTCGCGCACGAGAAAGGCACCAAAGCCCCGGAAGGAGCGACCACAGGCGCAGGCACCGGCGTGGTGCTCGGCGGCGCGATGGGATGGCTGCTAGGGGTTGGTGCCCTGGCGATTCCTGGCCTGGGGCCATTTATCGCGGCCGGTCCGATCATGGCTGCGCTCGCGGGCGCGGGCGTGGGTGGCGCGGTTGGAGGAATTACTGGCGCCTTGATTGGAATGGGCATTCCCGAATACGAGGCTAAGCGCTATGAAGGCAGGGTGAAAGACGGGGGCATCTTGCTTTCTGTTCACTGCGACACTTCGGAGGGGATAAAGCGCGCGAAGCAAGTCCTAGAGCGGACGGGTGCGCAGGATGTTTCGTCAAGCGGCGAGGCGAGTTCTGACGACACTGAGAGCAGAACGCATTTACCTCGCGCAGTTTAAGGCGGAGGCAGCGAATCTCGCGCCGGCTGCACTCGTAGCCAGCGGGGGCTTAATACTAAACACATAAAGGAGAAGACAAATGAACTCAGATCAATTGCAGGGCAAGTGGAAACAGGTGAAAGGTTCAGTGAAAGAACGCTGGGGTAAATTGACCGACGACGACATTAACGTCATCGATGGTAAGCACGATCAACTAGTGGGAAAGATTCAAGAGCGTTACGGCGTCGCAAAAGAAGCGGCTCAAAAGCAGGTTGATGAGTGGAACGCAGTCGAGTCCCACCAAGCCGACTTGGACGAGAGACGCAAGGCCAGCTAAGAACAATTCGAGGTAAGACCGAGGGAGCCGCTTTGTCGGCTCCCTTTATTCTTTGAACCTCAAACATATTGTGTAGCCTCGACACTAATTGTCATTTTCGAGCGTAGCTAGGCATCTGCTAGCGAGGAGCTGCATTTTCGTTGGTCCCGGCGACAACAGATTCCTCGCTTCGCTCGGAATGACAATTGGTTTTGTGTTAAATGGGAGATTCCTCCGTAAGCCGACGCAGTGTCATCGTAAAAAGAAATGCGCAGGGGGACCCTTGTCCGACCAGGACAAGGAGACTCCTGCGCTAGAAACGACAACCTACGCTTCGCCTAGTTGGGGGGAGCGGTCGTGCCGTTATTCGCGCCGCCGTTTGGCGGCTGCGCATTCGGAGGCGTCTCATCTGACGGTGGGGTTGCATTTCCCGGATTTCCCGTGTCTGGCGAGGAGGCGCCAGGCTGCGTGGTGTTATTCGGTGGTTGCGTAGAAGGGGTGTTGTTGTTGGGACTGGCGGTTCCGGAATTCGGTGCTGCGGTTCCGGGTTGCGGTGCTGCCGTACGCGGAGTCGGCGCCGCCGTGCCTGGAGTTGGCGTTGCACTACCCGGATTCGGATTGGTGGTTCCGGGAGAATTCGATTGGCCGGGTGTCGCGCTTTGGCCCGCAGTTCCCGCGTGGCCCCCTGCCGATCCTGCGCTGCCCGAACCTGCGCTCTGCGCCACCATCCAGGTTCCAGAGAGCAATAGAAGAGATAGAACAGTTGCTTTCGCGGTCATGTAAACCTCCGATCAAGAGATAACCCAAGTCACGTTCTAGCTTGGGGCTTGAAAGCCTTCTAAGGCTATCGAGCAGACTCCTTAGTCGCTCAAGAAAAAATCCTGAACTCGTTATTCCCCGTTCGGTACTCGTCTCTCTCCGAAATGGCGTTTCACGAATCGTGCCGAGTGTCAGGAGGCCAGTTCGATAGTCTCAATGTGTAGAGTGTTGCTATCCGCGTCCAAGACGCCGACGACGTTTACTTGCTTATCTTGATATTGCCTGGCTTTATTTTGGTCATCGAATTGGTAAGTCGTGTTGTCTCCAGCTTTGAGGACGAACTTTTCTCCCTGCCTCAGAATGATGCCTTTGATGCTCTGCTTCGGCGTATCCGGCTGGACCTGGGAACCCGTCGATTGAGCGGATTGTTGATCCGGTTGCTGGTCCGGTGTTGGGGCGGGTGCTGTACCTGGCTCAGGCAACGGCACTGGTTCCTGCAGTTGCGACCACGCAACCGGTTCGCATCCCAGCGTGTCTGGCGTCACATCCGGACAAGGCTGGGGACTTGCGTCCTGTGAGAATGCCCAGGACGAAACCAAAAGAAAGAGCGCCAACCCAAGCAACGTACCGGCTCCGCGTTTCATGTCAGAACCTCCGTGTGACGAAGCGCCCCCGCGCGAACACGCAACGGAAGAGGCAACTGAATCGCCACTTTGAATTCTTCTTTCTTCTCAACAAGCCCCTTATGCCAAGCCGAGCCGCTGGGAAATTTGTACCCACTTCTGATGCGGTCAAGTCGTCGAATTTATCTAGAGTCTTTGCTGTAGATGAGGCGCGGAGTCCCTGCTCGCGCCGACGCAAGGCTTACGGGAATACGCAAAGGAAGGAATGGCGGACGAAGGATGGGCGCCACCGACGGGAAGGTCCCGGCTTTTCGGCGACGCCTCACAAAAAGCGGACTGAGGCTGCTATGCGGCCGACCCTTCGGTCGGATTGTGAAGCTGGGTTGGCATTTGGACCTGGATAATGTTGTTCTTCACTGCGTATACCACCAGATCGCGAATGGAGTGAAAGCCAAGTTTCCGCATGATGTTGCTGCGATGTGTCTCGGCAGTTTTCGTACTTAAGTTGAGAACGCAGGCGACTTCCTTGGAGCTCTTTCCCTCGGCGAGAAGCTGAATGACTTCGCGCTCGCGCGAGGTCAGCTTCGGCAAACGGGGAGGCTCGCTGCTGGATCCGTTGTGTCCTTTATCCAGAAAGCCGGCGAGGACCATGTCGTTGACTCGCGGAGTAAAGAACATGCGGTTGCGCTGCAGTGCTTCGACTGCAGAGACCAGATCGCGAGCGGCGTCGGACTTCAGCACAAACCCGCGAGCGCCCGCATCCAGAGCCTCTCGTATCACCTGATCCGAATCCGTGATCGTCAGCACGATGACCTTGCAGTGGGGGTCCAGTTGGGTCAACTGCCGGGTCGCTGCCAAGCCGTTGAGATTCGGCATGCCGACGTCGAGAATCACCACATCGGGTTTTAATTGCGAAGCCTTCTCCACGGCCTCGCGTCCATCCTTCGCCTCGGCGCAAATCTCCCAACCCTCGCGCGCCTGCAGCAGCGCACACAACCCGCGCCGCACGACTTCGTGATCGTCCGCTATCAGGATTCGCAACTTCATTGCCCACCTCCGCGAGTATTGTGATCTTTCCAATCAAAAACACAGCCAACAGATCCCGATTGTCGGGATCAGGCAGAATCAACCGACTGCTCATTCAGCGCCCGGAAAGGCAGATGCTGGCTTACCGCCTCCACCGCCGCGAGCAAATCGCGAGACGCATTGGACTTCACGACGTAGCCTCTGGCTCCAGCCTCGATTGCCTCCCGCATCATGTGGGGAGAGTCGTGCTGGGTAACAATCAGGATCTCGGATTCCGGTGCCCGCTTGCGAATCAGCCGGCATGCCTCGAGCCCGCTCATCTTCGGCATAGTTATGTCCAGCACCACGACATCAGGCTTCAGGCGATCGGCTTTGTCGACGGCTTCAAGGCCGTCTGCCGCTTCATCGATGATTTCCCACTCGGGATGCCCGCCCAGCAAGGTCCTGAGACCATGCCTCACAACGGGGTGATCGTCTACGACAAGAATGCGAACTGTCATAAATTGCTTCTAGTCTCGAGGGAAGCAGCAAACCAATTCTTCAGCGTACATCGACGTTATTGTTCCCTCACGACGTCGCAATAACGGCGGCGCCACAATTACGAGTTCTCCCCCCGCACCCGGGCGCAATCAGGAGGGACCGGTATTGTTATTTTTACCGACGTTCCAGAGCTGGTTGATTCGAGCTGAATCTTACCTCCAAGTTCACGCGCCCTCTCATTCATGCTCATAAGTCCAACCCCGGTTCCGGCGCCGGTCTCGCGAAAACGGTTGAGAACGTCTTGTTCCAATCCGCGGCCGTTGTCCCGCACTTCCAAAGTCACCTGTCCGGACGTTATACGGATGAGAACGTCTGCCGCCGATGCGCCGGAGTGGAGGTGGACATTCGTCAAAGCTTCTTGCAACACGCGGAAAAGGGCGAGTTCGATGGCGTCGGGCAAGCGCACCGGGTCTTCCGGAACATCCAACGTCAGCTTGAGTCCACTGCGAAGACCAAAGCCTTCGACATACCAACGCGCGGCTGACGCAATCCCCACTGCGTCCATCGTAGGTGGGTGAAGCAGGTAAGAAAGGGTTCGAACTTCGGCGATGCATCGCTCCATCAGCTCTTCCGATTGCGACCACAACTCCCCGCGCTCCGGCGACTGGCGAAGCATATCCACGTTGAGTTTCAACGCCACCAAGTACTGGCCCAGGCTATCGTGCAGCTCACGAGCAATTCGCCGGCGCTCAGAGTCCTGCAAACTCAGCAGCCGCGACGAAAGCTGACGCAGCGCAGCAGTACGCTGCTCCACCAGGGATTCAAGCTCGGCTTGGCTGCGCCTGAGTTTATCCTCGACTTGCTGGCGTTCCGCGATTTCGGTCTCGAGCGCCTTTGCCTTATGCTGCAAGTGAGCGATCGTACGAAGTCGCTCGTCCTCACTGGCCAGCGCGGTGTAGCTCTCGCCGGGAATCACATTGGAATGTTCAGCACAGATCTTAAGCAGTAGCTCGCCGTGTTCCTCACGATAAAAACTGGAGATCGGGTACGCGCAGCGGAGTGAGAAGCGATGGATGCGCGCCAAGTCATTCCACAACTGTTCCAGGCGGATCGCGGCATCAGGTTTGCCGTCAACCCACAATAGAGCGACCATTTCACCGAACGCAGCAATGCGGCGCGGTTCGCCTCCGGGACCGGCCGCGATAGTTGCGATCAGACTCCCAACCACCTCGGCAAAACGGGCAGCGTCGGGCCATCCGCCTACCATAATTTTGGACAGAGTCTCGGCCGCATCGAGCGCGATGTAGCGCCCCTGCACGACTGCCCAGTTCGGATCCAACCCCCACATTTGCAGTCTTCGGCATAGCCCATCACGATGTTCCTTGGTGGCGATAACCACCGCGGCTTCACCTGCTCCCAATGCGGGGCCAATAAATCGGCTCAACTCGTCAAGAAGAAATCCGTCGTCTCCGTAGAACTGAACTACGTGCGCGGACTGATTGTGGTCAGCCCAGCGCGTTTGTGGCGCGGTCGACGACGTGCCCGGAATCGGAGTGTTCGCGATGCTCATATGGATCAACTCGTTGTCGGTCGGCATCTCGCGCGTGCATGGAACGAAAGCAGTATGACGATGGACTCGGTGATTCTAGTGTGCAGAATCATTTCGGCACATACAGGGAATCCTGTACTTGTCTCGCGGCGTTTACGCAGCGGGACCCCACAAAGCCACGAGCACTGAATCGCTCCAAACACCGCCTAGAACACAGCCAAACCGGTTGTTTCGGCTATTCCGTCGTCTTCCAGATATAGAAATTGTCGTCGTCTGACAGCGTTTCGATCGCCAGGTCTCTGGAGGTCGACGCGCGATGGACGGCCGATCGCAGATTGGCCAAGGTGATTCCGTCCGCCTCCGCTAGAGGGATCTTGATCGCCGAGCCAACCGGCAAGGTTTCCAGGTCCTGAAAAATCCCTTGAATCAGATCGTGGTGCTTCCCCCGTCGATTTCTCTTAAGGTTCGCGAGCGCAACACGGTCATAGTTCGGCGTGGGCTTTTGATTCCTTAAATTTTCCTTAGTCATACGGTTTACGTACTCCTGTGTAATCTTATTGACACTTTATAGAATTCTGTATTGATGTTGTCAAGTCTTTTTTTAGGATTCTCCATAATACTTTTAGCGTAAACGTTAAGTCGTTCGCGATATTCCAACGACACGGATGTTCGTTACGGTTTCTTTAGTTTTTCGGAGCTTCTTTAGTTTTTACGGATGTGTTATTTCCACCCTTTTTTAGTGTGCGGTGTATGCTTCACTCGAAATGCAAGTGGAGGACGGAATCACAATGAATCTTTCGTGGCAAGAGTTATACAGGGCAGCTCTGCTGGAGGTCGATCCCGAACAATTGCGGCAGCGAATTGACGACGCGGAGAAGGCAATTCATGAAAGAAGCGAAGAGCTGAGACAAGCTGGTGACCAAGTCAACGAAGAGCAGGGAGCAATGGCAGATGCCCTACGAGCCCTGCGCGTCCTCGCCCAAAGCGAATGCCAGGCAGGTCATCTTCGTCTTGTAGAAGTCGAGGTAGATAAAGGCAGAGTGACGTCATGAATTACTGGTGTCTGAAAATCACGTATTCCAAAACCATGGGTTTGAAAACGAGAAATTGCCGCAACTTGATGGTATCGTCGCGGGTTAGAAGACAAGTGATGGCCGAGAAGTTTGATACGATGTGGCTCCAACTCCGCCGGCACGCGACGATTGAAACGGATCTCAACAAGTTATGGCAACTGGTAGCCGACCAAAAGAAAGCTAAGTAACTGCTGGATGCCAGCTCCCAACGCACCGGAGTGTAACGTCCAAGATTTGACCGAATCTATGTCACGACAAATGATGCCACCACGTAAGAGGGCGCAAGTGACGTTCGCATCGGCTGTCGTTCTGCTTTTCTTGAGCGGACTCGCAACCTATCTGACTATCGTGCGCCTGCTGGAAAGTCAGAAGTGGGTGGTTCATAGTCATGAAGTTCAGGCCGCTCTGGGGAACGCGGATTCGATGGCGCTGGATGCCGGTCGTGCCTGCTCCGGCTACACGCTTACGGGGAACGCGGACTTTTTGGGCAAGTTTGAGACTGCAGTTCTCCACATCAACCAAGCTCTTCAGCATTTGCGGGATCTGACCAAAGATAATCCAGCGCAGCAGATCCTTTGCACGCGTCTGGAAGCGCTCACGGCAAGCCGAGTGGCCCTTCTTCGTGAATCGATCGAACTCAAGAAATCGGGTCCGCAAGACGAGCAACGGCAGGCCGAGATATCCCGTCGAGGACTGCCGATTGCCGCCGACATCACTTCCACGATGCAGCAAATGAGAGAGGAAGAGCAAAGACTGCTGGATGTCCGCGCCAGAGTTTCCAACCATCTGTTCGTCCTGGCGGTGGTTGTCCTGATGATCACATTTATTTTGGCCCTAATTCTTTTTTCGGTACATTACAAGCTTCTAACTGCTGAACTCGACGCCCGCGAACAGGCAGAACACTCGGTTCGTGAAAGTGAAAAATCGCTGCGGACTCTAACCGGTCGCTTGCTGCAGTTACAAGATGAAGAGCGCCGGAAATTCTCCCGTGAACTCCATGACAGCCTGGGGCAGTACCTGGCAGCCGTAAAGATGAACTTGGACATGTTCAGCAACTCCCAGCCTGCCGATAGACTTTTGTCCGAGGCAATCCATCTTCTTGACCAATCCATTGCTGAAACCCGAACGATTTCACACCTTCTGCACCCACCACTGTTGGACGAGGCCGGCTTCTCATCGGCCGCGAAATGGTATTTGGATGGATTTGCGCAACGCAGTGGAATTGAAGTGAAATCGGATTTTCCCGATGATGTTGGACGTCTGCCGAAAGCGATCGAGCTCGGACTTTTCCGTGTCCTGCAGGAAAGCCTTACTAACATTCATCGCCACTCGGGCAGTACAAAGGCCGAAGTTGCTCTCAAACTTTTTCCTGACCGGGTTATTCTTGAAGTCAGGGATTATGGGACGGGCATCCCGCAGGGATTGCTAAGGAATTTTCAGGATAAGGGAACGAACTCGGGTGTGGGGCTGGCGGGAATGCGGGAGCGCCTGCGCGAACTTGGCGGCCAGCTAGACATTCGTTCCGGCAACGGCACCTTGATCTCGGCGACCATGCCGCTTCCGCAAGCTGCCAATGATGGCGACGGCGATGCCAAAGCCATTAATGCCACGGCTGCAGATTGAAGTTCAGTTTGGGAAGTAGGTTTCCTGGCGAAGCAGCGCGTCTACCGCATCGACAACGCAACTAATGTTCCCCTTGGCACAGGCGCCCCGTATTCCTACTTTTCGCGCCTCTTCGCTCAGCTGTCTGGAGAGATGAATGGTCACCATCAGAATCGGAGTTTTCGGTGAGAGGTTGACGATGTGGCGGGCAGCATCCAAGCCATTCATCTCGGGCATCTGGAAATCGATCACGATCAGATCAGGTTTCGCGTCTCGGAAACGCTCGACTGCTTCCCTTCCATTGCTGGCCTCATCACAGACAAGCCAATCGCCGTGGTGATGCAGCAACTCGCGTAGGCAGCGTCGTATGGCCGGACTGTCGTCCGCTACGAGGATACGAACCAACGAAATTCTCCGATCCAGCCGCGCTCAAGGCCAAATTTCCCGACGCTTCCTGGAGCCTATCTTCTCTTGTACTATCGGACAATACCCTCGACACCTTATAGCGCAAGAAAGTTGCCGGTTGGGCAGTCGTTTCTCCCAATTCGGTACATTCGAAGCAAATCAACGACATCCGTTTTTGAGAACACTCCTCTTTCGGCAACACCGATAGACGATCAGAAGCGACCTAGAAGGCCTGGGCGATTCCCTTGCGAAGGGCGTAAAGAGTCAAGTCGGCAATGGAATGTAGGTCAAGCTTGCGCATGATGTTGGTACGGTGGGTTTCGGCAGTTTTAACACTGAGATTTAAAGCTGCGGCCACCTCCTTGCTAGTTTTTCCCTCCGCCAAAAGCTGCATCACCTCTCGCTCCCGGGGGGTGAGACAATTCTTGAGGGGACGCGATTCCTTCCGCGTGGGGTTCAAATACCCGTCCACCACGATTTCCGTGACTTTGCTGGTGAAGAATGTGCGATTGTCCTGCACCGCTTCCACCGCCGTGACGAGGTCACGGCCAGCATCCGATTTCAGCAGAAAGCCGCGAGCTCCAACCGCCAGGACTTCTTTCACGGTTTGTTCCGAGTAGTGCATGGTTAGGACGAGGATGTGCGTCACCGGACGATTGGCAAGAATCTGCCGCGCTGCCTCCATCCCGTTGAGATTCGGCATTCCGATGTCGAGCAGAACCAGATCCGGCTTCAGTTCCCTGGCCCGTTCTACCGCTTCACGGCCATCTACAGCGTCGGCGCACACTTCCCATCCGGGATGGCTTTCGATCAGAGCGCGGATCCCTCGCCGCACAACTTCGTGGTCATCCGCAATCAAGATTCGAAAAGCCCTCATCTCCCACTCCGCGTGAAGCAATCTTCTCTGATTTACCGTTATACGATGCTGAAACCGAGCATGAAGTGGGCCTAAGTTATGCAGATATGAAAATTACTGATCTTGCAATACTTACCTGCTGGGTGACGAAATTGGTCAGGTAGGTTGGCCTGTGTAATTTTTGCCAGCGGAATCCTTCTGGCACTCTCCGTGCTTTCTCGGCTGTCTTCAATCTGACTGTTTCTATGCGATTGTGCATGACTTATTTCGTGGACTTAAGGTATCTCCCCGATTGGGCACATCGTCACATTCAGTCATTCTTGCCTTGCCATATGCTGCAGAGCGAAAACGGGAGACAGAAATGCTTTGGACAATTTTCGCCATCCTGCTGGTTCTGTGGTTGCTTGGAAGCGGTGCGGTTGGTTTCGTTCATTTGCTGCTCGCACTCGCGGTGTTTGTGCTGTTGATTCGAATTATTGCAGGCCGCAGCCCCGTACTTGGAAGGAAGCGGCCGAGATTTTCATCACGAGGTGCATGTGACTAGATTCGGACAATATTCCATTTTCTTTCTGACATTCGGGGCTTTGGTTTTGCCGGCAGTTTCTCAACAGAACGCCGCAATCACTGGTGATCAATCTTCTGGATACACATGAGTGTAGTATCGCGCAGCACTCAGGCCGTGGACTATCGCCACAAAGGTTCCACAAAAGTGGATCTGAAAGGCACCGATCTTTCTTCCGACGTGCGCGGAGAAGCCAAAGTGGAAGGCAAAGCTGCAGGAGTGAAAATCGAAGCCAATCTCGATCACCTGCGCCCCGCAAACAGCTTTGGATTGGCCTATCTGACGTACGTGCTTTGGGCAATTTCTCCCGAAGGGCGGCCCCGTAATCTCGGAGAGCTAACCCTACACGACGGTAAAAGCTCGCTGCAGACCACGGTGGACATGCAGGCATTTGCCTTGATCGTAACCGCCGAACCTGATTTCGCAGTCACGCAGCCAAGCGACCTGATCGTTGCGCAAAACGAGATTCGTCACGACACCAAGGGCGGGGTTGAGCCCGTGGATGTGAAGTTTGAGCTTATTTCTCGCGATACCTACAACTCGCAAGTCCAGCCGATCAATTCGCCGGTGTACGAAGTCAGCAATAAGACACCTCTCGATTTGCTCGAAGCCAGAAACGCAGTGCGGATCGCCAAAGATGCAGGCGCTGGTCAATATGCACCTTCCGAATTACAAAAAGCGCAGGATCTGCTGAACCGGGCGGAGGACTATTACCGGCGCAAACAAGGGAGCGGCCCGATTGGGACGGTGGCTCGCGAAGCAACGCAGACGGCTGAAGAAGCGCGGGTGATGTCTATCCAGCGCGAGGAACAAGCGCAACGCGACCAGGAACGACAGGCGGCGGCTGATCAGACGGCAAAAGCTCAAGCGGACGCCCAGGCGCAACAAGCCGCCGCTGCTCAAGCTCAGGCTCAGGCGCAGCAATCTCAAGCTCAAGCGGCCCAGGCAGAACTAGCCCGGCAACAGGCGACGCAACAGGCCCAGCAGTCAGAACAGGCGCGGCAGCAAGCGGAAAATGATAAAGCGCAAATGCGTGCCCGCATGTTGCAGCAACTGAATCAGGTCCTGGAGACAAAAGATACTGCGCGAGGACTGATTGTGAGTATGCCGGACGTGCTATTCGATACGGGAAAAGCGGATCTTAAATCTACAGCTCGCGAACGCTTGGCCAAGGTTGCGGGAATCCTGATCGCGTACCCGGACATTCACGTCGAGATAGATGGGTACACGGACAGCACGGGAAGCTTGGAACTTAACCAGCGTCTGTCTCAAGAAAGAGCGGATGCGGTGCGCAGTTACCTGTCCAGCCAGGGAGTCAACTCGTCGGCCATAACCACCCAAGGCTTCGGACCGAGCCAGCCCATTGCTTCGAACGATACGGCGTCAGGGCGACAGCAGAATCGGCGGGTGGAGCTGGTGGTGTCAGGTTCGTCGATCGGTGAGGCGGCGCAGCAAAACGCGCCCAGTCAGAATGCCACGTCGGGCGCGCCGACGGGCACGACCGATCAAACTGCGCCAACGCAGCCCTCAGTACCAAACGGGACGCCTATGCCGGCAGGGCAGACAACGGCACCGCAGTGATAGGCGCGACTTACAGCGGTGTCAATCTGCTTGAGGTGCCGCTATCCTTCTTAGGCGTATCCGTGGCGGATGCGATTTCGCGCCGCAACACTCGTAAACTCGCCAACGCATCCGCCAGCGCCTGATACTCAGCACTGTCCATGTTCTGGTGCGCATTCAAGCAAGTCTGTACGGCGTGGTACGCCTGTTGAATTCGCTCCGGCATTTTCAACGGATCCACTTCCAGCAGCGCCGCTTGATAGTGAACCCGCCAATCGTTTTGTTGATCCGCGTTTCCCAGATCTCGCCTCCGGCCAAGCGTATGGCAGGTTTTAAGTGAACTCGCTGCTGGAGGAAAGGCTTGCTCTTACCAACAGCGTTATACCAGCTAAGATAAGTTGGAATCGGAGAAATGTCTGTTCGCTATCGGACAATCGGGCGGCAGCTATTGCGCCCCTGACTCGCCGTTGAAGTGCTTCATGGCAAAATAGCATTCGCAGGCGGCGTTTTCCAGGCCGGGGCGATTCAGAATGGTGATGGTGCCCCGGACATTCTCAATCAGCCCGTAGCCTTGCAGAAGTCCCGCTGCCAGACTCACACTCGGGCGTCCAGTGCCTAACATCTGGGCCAGGAATTCGTGGGTCACTACAAGCGTTTCCGAGCCGGTCCGGTCCTGGCACATAAGTAACCATCGTGCCAGCCGCTGCTCTATGTCATGCAGGCGGTTGCAGGCCGCGATCTGCGCGACCTGCAATCCCTGGACCAGGACGTAGCGGTTCCATATCAGCCGCATCTCGGGCGCCGAGTGTAGAACCTCCATCAAATCTGCTGATTTGATTCTTAGGCCACTTCCGACGATCTGCATGACGGCCCGGTGTGGGTCCCGACTCAATCCAACTACTAAGGGAGTGCCCACGATGCCTTCTTTGCCCACAATAGCAACCTCTACGCTTCGGCCGTCGCTGGTAAGCACGACCAGCGAAGCCATGCCGTCGTTCAGGAAATACGCGAAGTCGATCTTGGCGCCGGCCTCGTGCAAAATGTGCTGCGCCGGTAGGTCCGTCGGCTCCAGATATTCTCGAAGCAGATTGTATTCGCCTTCTGGAATGGACCGCAGAATCGAGTTCTGCACCCGTCTGCCTGAGGAATCAGTTCGTATGGCTTTTCGTTCTTTTCGGCTAGTCGTGCGTTCCACACCGCTTCCTTGCAAGCTTGCGCAAGCCTTAAGACATGATTGAACAGGTGGGCGTAGGCTAGTGGTCGAAGAGGAAGTTTGTCTGTTCGGCACCGAACGCAGGGGTGCAGCAAATGCCCTATCGCAGGCCCAGCCCGCCATTAAAGTTCTGGATCACCCCATAGCATTCACATGCAGCCTGTTCGAGGCCTTTGCGGTTCACTACCTTTACCGTGCCGCGCAAATTCTCAATCACACCGGCGCTTTCCAAAGCTCCCGCCGCCAAAGTGACGCTGGGACGCCCGGTGCCGAGCATCTGCGCAAGGAATTCATGGGTCAAAGGCAGCAAGGGAGAATCGACTCGATCCTGACACATGAGCAGCCAGCGTGCCAGACGCTGTTCGATGTCATGAAGGCGGTTGCAAGCTGCGAGTTGGGCGACCTGCATGCCATGCATCAGGGCGAAACGGCTGACTTCTGCCTGCAGTGTCGAAGCGCAAAGTAAAACCTGTTGGAAGATTTCTGACCTGATTCGCAGGCCGGCCCCGGACATTTGCATGATGGCTCGAAAGGTCCCGCGCAGCAGACCCACCGCGATAGACATTCCTACCATCCCTTCGCGGCCGACGATACCGACTTCGACACTTCTGCCATCCGCGCTGAGCGCCACCAGAGAGGTCATGCCTTGGTTGAGAAAGTATGCGAAATCGATCTTCTCAGCGGGCTCGTGCAGGATCTGGTATTGCGGCAATTCTGCTGGCTCCAAGTGAGGGCGAAGCAAGTTGTATTCTTCGTCCGGGAGCGACAACAGAATCACGTTGTCCACTGCCTTTCCCGCCGCATCCGTACGAGCGCCGGAAGCCAAGGGCGTCACCTTCGGCCGTGCCAGCCTTTCAACAACCGAGTTTCCGTTTGCCAAGGGCGACCCTCCTTTTTCTCACCGTTCTCGAATAATTTGATGCGACTGGGATTGTCGGTTTAGATCAATGAGCCTGTAGGAGCGGACAGGATTTCACCGATATGCGAGGAAGCATTTCAACAGTGAAAGGTGGGAAGATCGACGAATCAGGAGTCGTCGATCTCAATTTACGGCCTATATGACGACCCGAGCGGTTTTCCTGTATGTGGCTACAGGTTTTCTTGTACTGATAAATTGACGGCGGCATGAACCGTGAATGACGAGACCGCTTTGCAGCGTCAATCAGTCGCCGGTTTCCGATCTTTGCCACCCATCAGGATTCCCCAGCTCGATCGATTGCGGGCTGCTTCCCATGTGGTCGGGGTCGTTATTCTTACCGACTCCGCTTTCAGACAAGAGCTCGGAGCGAAACCAGCCGGCGGAGAAAGCTCCCAGACGAAGAAACCCAAGACGCTGCCAAAAAGAACGTTCATGTGGAAACAACGGTAAGGATCCAACTTCTTTCTTGCAGCGGTTGAGTTCGAACCAGCGTAAGTAATTGCGGACCACGCTGGGCAGCGTCATCTGGATCGCTGCGGAGAAATTCTGCTCGGCCATTCGACACTGCTGCTCCGGTGACTGCAGGATCGAAACCAGTTGGTCTGCGAGATCCGCCGCGTCCCCGAGCTTATAGAAATTAACCGCCATGTCTTCATCCGCTGCCATGTCACGAAAATCGGCAAGATCGGCGCAGACGATTGGAACTCCGTACTCGCACGCCTGGTGCGCTGGACCACTCGATCCGGTCGCCGAGTCGTAGGGCATCACCACCACACTCGCCGTGCGGAATAAGACCGGAATATCTTCTTCGGGAACATATCCGCGAAACTCAACGCGCGAGCCCACCCTCTGCGAATCGCGAATCGACTCCCAATATCCCGGTCTGGTGTGATGATTCGCGCCGGCGACAATCAGCTTGGCATTCGGGACTTTCTTCAATACCGCAGGGAAGGCGTCCATCAACGTCTCCAGCCGCTTGTAAGTTCCCCAATGCCCAATTGCCAGAATGCGATGCTCGGGATTACCCCGTTGCGAAAAATCAGGGGGGCTGGGGCATGGCGCGAATGTCCCATGCGTACCTAATAAAACATTTTGAGCAGAGTACTTTTCGATGAGAGTGCGCCGATAGCCGGAGAGCAGTACTGAAACCGAATTTGCCTTGAGTAAGGTTCTGGTGGCCAAGTCACTGCCGAGGCGAAACATCTTTCCCTGGCGTACTCCCGCACTTGCAAAATCGACGTGTTCGATGATGTGGTGTAGCGTGATATGGGTGTAATAGCCGAGGGCTCGAGTCAGGGCGGGGACGCACAATCCCGCGAAGGCGACGACCGGGTAGTCCGGAGTCGCAAAGCTCGAAAAAACCAGATTGAACCATACGACATCGGGCTTCACTCTATTGATTGCGCTTAACAATCGGGTTGGCGTCGCCAGGCTGTTGAACTTCCAGCAGCGGATCACGTCGAAACCAGGCAGTTCCCGCTGTTCGTGGGCCTTGAGCGAGTTTCCGTTCTGGTCGGTGGCGAATTCGTAGTCGGTGAGTTCGTCGGCAAGAATGGTCAAGCTGATGCGCGGATTGCGCTGCAGTTCCCGCGCAATATAAAACGCATACTCGTTCAACTGCCGGCCACTAGGAGGAAACGTCGCAACTAAACAAATCTTCATCGGACCCCGATCTCAAAATAAACTGATTTGCACATAAGGCCTCATCTGCAGACTCTGCGGCCCAGGAAAGTTATAGAAATTCTGCTGCTGCATGCCGGCTGAGAAACGAATTGGATATTGCAGCTCGACTTCCCCCGTCGAGTCCTTGTACTCGTGATGGAAGGGCATGGCATAGGACACGGCAAAACCGCTCTGCACTGCGTCATAAGCGTGGAAGCCCATATTGCGCGAATAAGCCGCCGAGGCTTGGATGCTCCAGTTGCGCGTTGGGGAGTACTGAACGCTTCCCGCTGGACGAAGCGCCTGGGCAATCGCCCAATCGTTTTCCTCTACACGCCATGCTCGCAAGTCCTCCGCAAGAACTCTGAAGCTAAGCCGTTGGGACACTTTGCGTTCGATGCCCACGTAGGCGGAGGTGAAATAAACCTCGCGAGTAATCGGAAAGAACTGTTCATCGCTAGCTCCCCATCCAGTCACGAACGCCGTCTTGGCCCATGGCCGCCCGACGCGGAAGTCGACCGCTCCCGCCAGAGTGCGCGAACTCAGGTTGCTTTCAGTAAACGGTCCAGCTTCGCGAATGCCATAAGCATTCACCGAAACCATGTTGAAGAAAGAACTCGTGGACATGTATACAAATTGTCGAAACAGGTTCTGATCCATTTCCACAGGCTGCAGCGAGTCTCTGCGAATCGTTTCCTGAATACCAGTGTTGAAGTTCAATACGTTGTTGCCGAGATGGAGCGTCGGGTTCAGCCCGATGTTGAAGGAGTAGTCGGTCGTATCGCGGTTGACGATCTCGTCTGCGCTGGGCAACGAAATCGCCCCGCGTGCGTTGCGCACTTGAAAGAATCCGCTGGCGTCAGGAAAGGAGCCGCCGAAGTGCAGGTGGTATGCCCCCGTCCATTGCGTCTGAATCGAAGATCGCGGAGGCGGAAGCAGTCCCTGGCGGCCTGGTATGGGATTGGGGACATCCAACTTGGCGTCCAACGGGTATACCGTTGTGTCTTCAAAAATGGGCTCTACCGAAAAATCTGAGAGGACGCTCAATTTGCTGTTGATCCTCAGTCCCTCGTTCGCCGCCGCTTCCAGCAAGTCCTGTTGCGCGATCTGGTCTTCGCCCGCAGCGTTTGCGGCTTGAGCAAAAGCGGTAAGTGCCTGAGTGTTCTGGTGCTGCTGTCGAAGCACGGCGGCTTTGGCCAGCAGATATTGATAGCTCGGTTCGCTGTCGGCTGAACTGTTGACTGCATTCAATTCAGAGTTGGCCTTCGTCGTCTCGCCTAGAGCCAAGTACGTATTGGCCAAACCAATGTGCACAGATGCGTCGGATGCGCCCGCTGCCTGAGCGCGCTGGAGGTACGTCTCTGCCAGTTGATACTCGTGCAGATCGAGGAATACGCCCGCTGCCTCCATCAACTGCTCGCCGGTAGGCGGCAACGTCTCTCCTGTGCGTGCTTCCATCAGGGCTAATGCGATTTGCCGCTGAGCGTCATTGGGATGATCCTCACTTGCCATGAGCTTGGCGATTGCCAGACGTACGGCTACGCGATCGCTGTCTGGTGCGTCGAGCGCTTTTTCGAAGCGTTCCATGGCGGCTTTCTGATCTCCCAGCGCGCTCAAAGCCTCGCCGGTGGAGACGAATACTTCGCTTTCTCCTCGCTTCTCATCCGCTTTCGAAGTCGGCGTTGATTCGGCGTGCTGCTCTGCCAGTTGCACGTAGTGCAGGGTTTGATCGCGATCGTGCAGTTGCGCGTACGACCTTGCAAGCTGTGCGTAAATCAGAGGATCGTCTGGGGAAAGTTTCTGTGCCGCTTGCAGTTCGTCAATCGCCTCATGGTACTGCCGCAGACTGTACAGCGTATCGGCCAGCGCCAGATGAAGAGCTTCATCATTGGGCGAATATTTCAAAGCAGTGCGATATTCGGCAGCGGACTTCATCAACAACCCGTTTTGCCCATAGGCAGTCGCCCGAATCAGATGAATGGGCATCGAATCACCCATCTGCTCTTCCGCAAGCTGCACCTGCCGCAAGGCGATTCGAGGGCGGTGCATATCCAGACTGGCGTAGGCCAGCCCCAGATGAGCTTCGCCATTCTTAGGTTCAAGCTTGAGGGCTGCTTCGAACTCCACAGCGGCAGCGGTCGGCTCGTGCAGGTCGTGCAACACGTATCCGCGGTTCACATATGCCGTAACCACGTTGGGATCGCGCTGCAAGGCTTCGCCGAAATCTTTTTGCGCCTGCTCCAGATCTCCATTCTGTTTGTGCACATAGCCCGCTAGCAGAGGAATATCCGGCTCTTTGGGCAGAACCTGATCGTACTTCGACGTCAATTGCAGCAGCTCATCGTATTGTTTGAGATTGAGCAAGTCGTAGCCCAGATAAACGACTACGTCCCGGTCTTTAGGAAGTTGCTTGATCACTTCCCGGCCGACAGCAGCGGACGCCGCATAGTCACCCTTGAAGCTCAGGTACCTTTCTTTCTCTCGCATGACATGCGGTTCCTGTTGCATTTCGGGCGTCGCGCGACTCAACCACTCCGCCGCCAAAGTCATTTGATGCGTCTCGATGGCAGCGTTCATGCCTCCAGCCACAATCAAACTGTTATTGGGGGCCAGTTCATAACCCTTGCGGTACGAGGCGTCAGCTTTCGTGAACTCTTTGTGCGCGGCGTACAAATCTCCAAGCGCAAGATACGGCACATACAAAGCTGGATACGCGGTCGCGAGCTTTTGGAAGTATTTCTCGGCGTCCTGATCGTGTCCGGCTTCGCGGGAAACGTAACCCAGCGAGGTAAGGGCGAACCGGTTCACGGGGTCGACCGCGAGTACCCTCTTATAAACGGCGATGGCGTCCTCAGGACGACCGAGTTTTACCAGCAAGTCTCCGTCGAGTTGCAGACTGTTCGGATCTTGCGAGTTGATCGCCAATGCCTCCTTAATGTCGTTTCCGGCACCATCGAGATCGCCCGTGTTTAATTTGATTAAGGCTCGCAGGCGCAGAAATTGCGCTCGGCTGGCTCCTTGTTCATCCAACCCGCTGATCTGCTTCTGGGCAATTTCAAGATTCTGCTGAGCTGCGCTCTCATCGTTCAAACTCTTGCAGAGTTCGACAAGATTCATGTGCAACTGAATTCCGTACAGAGGTCCCTCGGCTGGAGTCTCTGGCAAGTGAGTCAGCGCGGCGTTGTATTCCCTAATTGCCTCTTCGTTGTGCTCCTGCAGTCTCGCAATTTCCCCACGAACAGCGTGCAACCGATAATTTTCTGGATCGATCGCGGCGGCGCGCTGCAGGAACGGTGCAGCATGTTCGATGGAACCGGCAGCGACTTCGGCCTGCGCCGCGGAAAGCTGTAAGCCCAAGTCGGAGGGAGCGGCGTTGGCTGCTTGCGCATAGAGCCTCGCGGCCTCATCCTGTTTGCCATCGAGCTGATAAGTGTACGCAAGCTCGGCTTTAACGTCTGGATTCGGATTGTGGATCGACTTCAGCGAAGCAATCGCCGCCGAATAGTTCCCGGTCTCCCGGTAGTAGCCTGCCAGCGAACGCTGCACTTCGGGATTGTTCGGAGCGTGCTGCTTGGCCAACTCAAGAAAATGGTTTGCTTGATCGAACTGCTTCAAATGCTGATACGAAAGAGCCATCAGTAACTCTGAGCGCGTGCCGGGTTCGGTCCGTTCCGCTCGTCCCAATAGGTCGATTGCGCCGGCGTAATCTCCGGAGCGCATCAGCAGTTCGCCTAATAACAGCAAATCGTTGACTCGCTTTGGATCGGACGCAAGCACCTGCTTCAAGAGGCGCTCGGCCTCATCCGCGCGACCCATATTGCTGTAGGTCTGAGCTAGCCCCGAAATCCCATCGAGAGAGGATGGATTGAGGCGAAGACCACGTTCATAGGAATCGGTAGCGAGCTGAAACTTTCTGTCCAACCGCGCAGCGTAACCCAAAAGGAACCATAGCTGGGGATCGTTCGGGGCAGCCCCCGCCGCGCGCTGCGCATAGCCAACAGCGGCCTGGTAGTTTCCGTTTTTCAACGCTTGTTCGGCCGCGCGGGCGAGACGCGCGTTTTGAATATTCGATCCCCATCCGAGCTTGTTGGAAGACGATGTTTGATCGGAATTGTCTTGGGGTTTTTGAGGAGAACTGTCCCCGACCTTATAGGTCTGCGCTTGGACCACGCAGGCAAGCGCACCGATCTGCGCATACATCAACACGGTCTTCAAGCGCCCCAACGCAGAAGTCAAATTGTCACCACCGGTTCAGTCGAATCCATCGCACTTCGATTCGAAAAAGGCCTCAACCGTTGGCTGCGGAACTTTTGTTGTTTGAGCGACGCGCAGAGCTGAACAACCCTGAGTGACTTAATGGAATCGAAGGTTGTTCGGGAGGGAGCCTTGCGAAGAGTTCAGTCGGTTGCGCCTGGGACAGCGCCGATACCGCTAACCATGATCTTCCTGGCGGCTCTTGTGGTTCACGCGCCGCTGCTGCTCATGAAGTTGCCGCTGAAGTCATACGACGCAAACTTCCATATTTTCTTCGCATCGCACTACGTGCAAAGTTGGTTCGATCCCTGGAACGCGAAATGGTACGCCGGTTTTTCGCAGACGACCTATCCTCCCTTGCCGCAGCAGTGGCTCGCGCTGGTGTCTCGTCTGGTCGGGCTGGACATGGCGTACATGGTGGTTCAGTTCGTTGCGATTCTGCTTCTTGCATTGGGCGTTTATCGCTTTTCGTTGCTCTGGGTGGACCGCCGCGCCGCTTCACTTGCGGCATTGGCTAGCGTCTTTCTTGGCTCGGAATGTTTTCTGGTTTACTCCGCAGGGCAATTATCGACTACTTTCGCCGCTCCACTGTACTTGAATGCCTTGCCCTATCTTTACAATTGGGTTCGGCGCGGCGACTGGCGAGCTTTTTTCAAGGGTGGGGTGCTGTCGGTGGCTGCTGCCGCTGCCCATCACGCCACGCTTCTTTTCGGATCACTGCTGTTTGCGCTGCCGGTATTGGCGTTAGCAATTCTGGATCGCAAGGATGGTGAGCCGGCGTCGACGCGAGCCGTACTTTTCCGCACCGTTGGCATTGCCCTGCTGGTCGGCGTCGCGATTGCCGTGGTGCTTCTGCCGTTCTGGATTGCCCTTATCCACTATCCCGTAACCCAGACTCCGATCCCGCATCCCAGTCGGGCGAACTATATTTTGAGTCCGCAGTGGGGTTTGAATTACTTCATCGTGCCTTATGGAGCTTTGGTTCTGGCCCTTCCCTTCATCGTCTGGCGCGGTTCCTCTGTCACTCGGCTGCGTCCGCTGCTTCTTGGTTTCTGGCTGGCGTTCTTGCTGGGCCTGGGCGGAACAACTCCCGTAGGTCGACTGGTATTGGGCCGAGCTTTTGAAGTACTCACCATGGAGCGCTTCAGCTATTGGGCGACCTTGCTCGCTTTACCTTTTGTGGGAGTTCTGGCCGCGGAACTTATCGACCGATTTCGCATGCGTGCCGTGGTTGGTTTGACCATGGCAGCTGCTCTGAGCTGCGCGTTGGCCGTGGCATGGGCAACTTATCGTCCAGCCGATGCTGTGGATTTCAAGGTCGACTCTGTGGCCGCGTGGCTTAATCGCGACGGTCACGACCGCTACCGCTATGTCACACTGGGATTCGGCAACAAGATTTCTCGACTCGCCGTCCTGACCGACGCTAGCAGCGTCGATGGTGAATGGAACTCTGGTCGCATGTTGCCTGAGTTGACGCAGCACGGCGCAGGCGCGCTGACCAGCTCTAAATATTTTGGCAAGTCCGGCATCGACGCGTTGAACGCGATTCTTCATCATGCCGACCGTTACGGCTTGAAATGGGTGTTCCTCCGCGACCCGTATTACGAACCGCTTTTGGTCTTTGCAGGCTGGCGCAAGGTCGATGATCTCGAAGACAAGACGATCACCGTGTGGAGCAAGGAAGATGTGCCACCAGCAACTCCCATCAACGCTCCCCAGATTCCACCGCATTGGCAAGGCCTGATGTGGGGCACTCTTCCCATCTGCAGCAGCATTCTCGCGATCCTGCTTGTGCTCATCCCAGAGAAACGATGGAATCAACGGCGCGTGGTTCAGACTGCCGCGACCCACGAGGATCTCACTCTAGGGAGGCTGGCCTCATGAACGGGCGTCTCCTCGCTATTTCGATTGCGATTGCAACCGCTGCGCTTATTGTCGTCGGCACTCTTTGGCCAGTCCAATCGGTGCTGGCTATGGCGGGAGTCGAATCAGGAGCCGATCTGCTACGCCCTGCCTCGTCACCACAGGCAGCGGTCGAAAACCTCGCCGATGAAATCGGCCGTGAAGATTGGGAAAAGGCGTACTCGAACCTCGCGAACAAAAGCGAGTTCGCGGAATCCGACTTTGTGCGCGACCTGAGGGGGAGTTATCCCAGCCTTCGCAGTCACGCCAGTCTCGACAGTTTCGACGTGCGCCCGCTTCATGCTTCCGCAGATGATGCGCAAATGCGGCTCAACTTGCGCTGGTCGACCGTCGTTGGAATGTTTCTGGATACCCGCGACCTACGCGTCACAAAAATGGGAGATCGCTGGGGAGTGGTTTGGCCGATCGTGAAAGAACCCCGCGTGCCCCCGCAAGTGATTTCCGTGAATTACCTGCGTTGGGACGTGATCTACCGCGGCGCGGAGGATGACTGGGGAGCCCAAGATGTGGAGTCACCGCACGTGCGTATCGTGGACATGCATCCCGTGGAGCGTGCTGGAGAAGTGATCGTGTTGGGCGAACTGCTCAATGAAGACGTGGTCCCAGCCTTCGTGACAGTCAAGGCGACATTGTTGGCGAAAAATGGGTCGGCCTTGGCGACCGAAGATAGCTTCGACAAGATCTCTCACATTCTTCTGCCCAGGCAAGTTACTCCCTTTCTTATTGAGTTTCACAACATGGCATTATCCCAAGTCGACAGCATTCGCATGCAGCCGTCGTCAAGCCTGATCGCGGCTTCGGCGGACCCGGTAATCGAGATCCAAGATCAGCACTTAAGTTCAGGGCCCAAGCCCTTGTTGACTGGAAATCTGCTCAATCAAAGCGGCCAGGTCGTCAACGTAGTGCACGTCCTCGGAACCTTTTACGACAATAGCGGCCAACTGGTTTGGGTCTCCGACGGATACGTGGATCGTGCTCTGCTCCCTGAGACGCCGATTTCGTTCAGTGTTTCTCTTCCGCCAGACATCGCGAGCAAAGTCAAAAGCGAGCGGGCAGTCGCCACTACGTACAGCTCGAACCGATTCCAATGAAATCGAGATTCACATCGTTACTTCTCGGCGGGCTGATCATAGTTGTAAGTTCGCAGCTGGCTGTAACTCAGACCAGCAGCCTCCAACTGCCGAAGTCGGTTGAAGCAGGCGCCGCATTCTCGATCCAAACCACTGGCAGCGGCAATGCGACTCTCTACATCGTGAGCCCCGGGCAAGTGTTGCGACGCGAAGTGCAACTGGGACAGACGATATCCTTCGCTCCCGGCGATCTGCACAATGCGGGCCACTACCTCGTTCTTGTCGTATGGGGCTCGTCCTCGGAAAATGGTGCGTTTGATGTCACTGCGGCGCCTCAGCCGTCGACGTTGAGTTTTCTCGCCAAACCTTCCCGCGTTCCAGTCGATCTGCGTGACGGCATCAGCGGTGTTGTTTATGTCTTTGATACGTTTCAGAACCTGATTCTTCAACCGACGCTAGCATCGTTTCAGCTTTCTGGAGTCGCTGGCGCTCCTCAGGCGCGGACCATGCTCACGCGAAATGGCGTGGCGTGGACGAAAATGAATTCCGCATCCAAAGTGGGCGCAGCTCAATTCGTAGCCCGCGTTGGAAGCGCTTCAGATACTCGCGTGATCACGCAAGTTCCGGGCGACCCGTGCAGTCTAAGAATGAATGCTCGCCCGTCGGGGCAGAAGCTCGCGCTAGAAACAGACCCCGTGCGCGACTGCGGCGGCAATGCCGTGCCGGACGGAACAATTGTCACGTTCACAGAAACCTACAACGGCGATGAAGCAACTGTGGATGTCCCTATCAAACGTGGGATCGCGCGCACGGAAATGCCGGCCTACAAAGGAGCTACCATTTCCGTCGCAACTGGTGTTGTGATGGGAAATGAAATTCATTGGGGAGGAGGTCAATGAGAAACGCCAGGCGAATACCGTCGACTGTGAGACCTCTTGTCATGGCTTGCTCCCTTTTGATTGCGCTTTCCGTCCAGGGTTCCGACCAGCCCGCGGTACACGTAGCGCCCACGGATTCAGTCGGACCCCGCGTGCTAGAAAAACAGACTAAGGAGGCAGTGGTACGTGATTATCTTCAAGCCTGGCGGAGCTTGAGTAGTGCGCTCGAGGAGAATCGCGCGGATCTCCTGGACCCGGATTTCGTGGGTACCGCCAAAGAGAAGCTCGTGGACACTGTGCGTGAACAGGAAAAGTTGGGGCTCCAGACACGCTATCGAGACAGTGCCCACGATCTTCAGTTGGTTTTTTACTCGCCGGAGGGACTCTCCGTTCAACTGATCGATACGGTGACCTACGACGTGCAAATTATGGATCACGAAAAGGTTCAGACAACGCAGCATGTTCGCGCACGCTACGTTGCTGTTCTGACGCCTACGGAGGTACGGTGGAAGGTCCGTGTCTTCCAAGCCGAACCCGAATAAGCTGAATATTTTTTGAGGAGCCCCACATGATTTCGATCGTTGTCCCTATTTTTAATGAACAGGAACTCGTACGTTTGTTTCATGCCGCTGTCGCCGACGCCATGAACGATGTGGGCGAAACCTGGGAAGCAGTTTACGTAAACGACGGCTCCCGGGATTCATCTCTCGACTTGTTGAGGGAGCTGCAACTGGAGGATGCGCACGTTGTCGTTGTAGATCTCTCGCGCAACTGGGGGCACATGGGCGCGATCTCGGCTGGCCTCCAGACGGCGCGCGGAGACGCGGTTGTTTTAATGGACGGCGATTTCCAGGATCCGCCGGAGGTTCTGCCTGAGTTGGTGGCTGCCTGGCGCGGCGGAGCGCAAGTTGTGACCGCCGTACGAGGAAGCCGGCAAGAACGACGTAAAGTTCTGGCCAAACTCTTCCCGCTTTTCTACCGCGTGCTGGGTGCACTCTCCGATTTTCCCATCCCGCTTAACGCGGGAATCTTCGGTCTGCTCGATCGACAGGCAGTCGATTCGATTAACTCCTTGCGCGAAGGCAACCGGTATCTCCCTGGGCTGCGGGCGTGGGTGGGTTACAACACGGCGGTCGTTCTCTACGACCGGCAAGACCGGGCAGGTGGAGAGGGTAAGCTGACATTCCTGAGCCGCATCAAGTACGCGATGGATGCAATCACGAGCTTCAGCTACAAACCTCTTCGGTTGAGTTTTGTGTTAGCGGGATTTTCAATGTCCTTGGCCGCCATTCTTGCGGTCTCGAGCATTTTTTCGAATGGACTTGGCTATGGTATAACCGCGGCGATTTTCTTGATGGGGACTCTCGTTCTGCTGTGTCTGGGCGTGCTTGGCGAGTATCTCGGACGGGTATACGACGAGGTTCGCAGCCGGCCGCTGTCGATCATCAATAAGGTGTACTACGCTTCGCAGTTGTCTCCCGCTCAGGTTGGCATCGGACGCCAAGATGGAGATCGGGAACGGGTATTTCGGATCGCTTAGGGATTATTGCCCTGCGGGTTGCCGCGAGTCAGTGCCGCACTTGGCTAATCCGCGTTCGATTGCCGTCCCCTCTTCGTAGTCGTTCCAGGTTTCTATCAACAGGAAGGGCAATGGACGATCACTGTAATATTGCCGCCACAATTTCATCGTGTCGGAAAAGGTTTCACCGCAACGCTGCGCCATGTGCCGGTTAAGTCCCCAGGAAGCTTTGCTGTCATCGAAGCCTGCCCATGCGCCTCCCACGGCGATCTTGTCAGGATATTTGGTCTCCATTTTGCGATAGAAGTCGATAAGATATTCTTCTCCCCAGTTGCTGCCATCCGCCGCCCACCCTTTTCTCCCAGGGTTGATCCATGCGTAAAAGCCGTCGAAGGCGGATGCGAAGTTGGTTGTCTGATCTTCGTAGATCAGCAGCGGTGGAGGGTTCCATTTGTCGGTCAGTGCCCGCACCCGGCTCCAGTCGGTGTGTCCTCCCTTAGGAAAAATAAAGATCACGGGCCGGTCGTTGTACGTGAGATAAGCCTGGCGACCGGGGGCGTTGGATGCAAGATAGCCTGCACCGAATTTCTCAAAGGCGGTGAGAGTGTCGTCGGTTGCGTCCCCATTTTCTGAGTCGCTCTCGTCATACATCATCGACACGTGAAAGTTTTTTTCGGCCGCGATCGTTTGAATCAGAGCATAGTTGCGATCGATGAAAGGCTCGCGATCCCCGTACCAGTCCACCACAAATCCAGAAATTCCTAGCGCCTTCGCTTCATCGATCTGTTTGCGTATCACCACAGGGTCCTGCGACGAGTAGCCGACAGAAATGTGCCGAGGATGACCAAACCAGGGTTCATAAACCGCCAGGATCTGCGGCGAAGCATTGGTTACAGGAACACCCTCACGCAGCGTCTGGCGCATGCCGGGCTGGGTGCATCCCTGCAGCAGCACGACAAAAACCAGTGCACAAATCACCCGATAACGATCGATCATAGGAGTGCTCAACGTTAGAGGCAAGGGGCACGCCATCGGTTGTCGCGAAATAAGGGAGAACTCCTGATTTACTCGTCAGTTTGCGGGCAGCGGTGCCTTTACTTTCTGCATCAGAAGAGCTGCCAGGGAGAGCATTCCCTGGCACGTGGAGTTTCGCAGTAGCCAGCGCCGAGCCCCTGCGAGGCCGAGATTGATCCCTATTAATTTTCACGGTCTAGTTGGTTGGAGCCCCAAAAACACGGTGAGTCGTCTGAGCCCGGAATCGAAGACTCTACAGGCCCGCGTTCTTTCGGGAAGTTTCATCCTGCTCACGGGCTCGGGGCTCGTGACTGCAATCAATTTCGCCTACAACATTGCGGTCGCACGATTTCTCGGTCCTACCGCGTTTGGCCATGCGACGGCAGTTTATACCCTACTCATCCTGATATCCGCGGTTACCCTGTCCTTCCAGATCGTCTCTGCCAAAGTTATCGCGCAGCAGAGTTCCCTGGAAGGAAAAAGTACAGCCTATCGAGGATTCCACAAAAGCGCCTGGGAGTGCGGAATCATCGTCGCCCTTTTGTTGCTGATGTTGCAGAAAGCAATTGCTGGCTACCTGAATCTACCCAGTCCAATTCTGGTAGTCCTGCTCGCCGTTGGCGTCGCTTTCTACGTTCCCCTGGGAACTCGCCGCGGCTACATTCAAGGCGCTTACGGTTTCCATAGTCTGGCTGGCAATCTCGTTTTGGAAGGGCTGGTACGGCTCGGCGGATCTCTTTTCGCGATTTGGCTGGGCTTCGGTGTTCGCGGCGTGATCGCGGCCAATGCTGCGGGAGTTGCGGTCGCCTATCTTGCCTCTGCACCAAAACTTGCGCCCGGAGTTCCCAGCGAACTACATCTTCCCGATGCCTTTCGTGAAGCGCTGCAGGCGATCGTCTTTTTTGCTGGCCAAGTGCTTATCAATAACTGTGACATCGAACTGGTCAAGCACTTCTTTCCTCCAACATCGGCAGGGCTGTACGCCGCAGTGGCGTTGGTCGGTCGAGTGGTTTTTGCCTTTTCTTCGGCAATCATAAATACGATGTTCCCAGTAATGGCGGGCACTCGCAGTGAGCAGAGAAAAGATCACAGCGTCCTGGTGACTTCTTTATTGCTCGTGTTCGGAATTGGTTTGGTGATCGCG
This sequence comes from uncultured Acidobacteriota bacterium, assembly GCA_963722725.1. Taxonomy (GTDB): domain Bacteria; phylum Acidobacteriota; class Terriglobia; order Terriglobales; family Acidobacteriaceae; genus JABDBE01. The sequence goes on along the minus strand of CAVROB010000013.1, from coordinate 754,121 downwards.
GTCGGCTTGCGGCTGGCTCCAGCATGGATTTGGACGGCCCTCTTCGGCCCGCAGTTCGCCATCGCAGGAAAACACGGCCTTCCCTATCTGCTGGCATTGTACGCGGCCACGACGGCCGTGTATTCGCTTAGTGTCGTGATCATCGCTTACGAAATGTCCTACAAGATCGCAAACACGAGCTGGGTACAGTTGGCCTTCAGTGGCGTCCTCGTTGCGGGCATTTGCCGTTTCCATTCGTCGCTGCAAGAAGTTATTTGGATACAGCTTGTGCTGATGTTGGTTCTGCTCATCGTGCTCGCAGTGCCGTTCCTGTGGAAGACGCTGATCGGGGCTGAGAATGTGCAGTCCAGTGCAACCGTTCGTGGAATAAGGATAATTCGACGTGTGCCGGAAGATGAAGTCCTTGCTGAGTTCTTAAAGAGCGACTTTGAAAACTCCGCCTTCGAGGAATATAAGGAATCTCTGCGCGAACTTGTGATGCAACCACATCTCGACGACGATGTGGAAAATGCGAAGCGGCGTGCCCTGTTGTTCATTCGACATCTTCCGCTGTGGCGAGAGCTGCCCAGGGGAACGGAATGGTTTGAAGTGGAAATCCGGCAGGCAGATTTGGCACAGATTCGAGTATTTCCGCGCGCCATGTGGCGGAAGCTGGCTCGGGGCAATTTTGGGATCACAACAGTTGCCGAACGCATTCGCACATACCGCAGTCGCGATGTGTCTGTAAGAACATTCCTGTCGAAAATCACGTCACTACGGGATTGGTTGCACCAGGATACCCAACCCGGCGCCGTGCTTCTCATAGGCGTTAACGAGAGCGAACCGTTGACTATCCTCGATGGAAATCATCGGCTGGTAGCGGCCACACTGGCATCGCCGGAGGCCATGCAAAAGTTCAAATTCTTCTGCGGACTCTCGCCGAGAATGGCGGAATGCTGTTGGTACGAGACGAATCTGGCGACGCTTTGCCGCTACGGGGCAAACCGGTTGGCCAATCTCGTGCACGATGCCGAAGCTGAACTCGACCGCCTTTTACAAGGCTCTTAGGCGCCGATCCTGCTTTCCCACTAATGAAAACTCCGATCCCCCCTACAGGTAGCACCGGATAGACTCTACGCCGCGATGAACTTAGATTAGGGAATGTGTACTAGCCGTTTTGCTCCCGGTTGCGGGCCAGAGCGGTATTTTTCGAGCCCCGGATGGAGAACATGATCGGTTCAAGACCTGTGGTTGTGAAGCAGTTGCCTGAGAAGTTAAGCGTGAAACAAAGTCGCTTGTTTTTTCTCGATGTAGAACCTTCGTTTGCGGTGGATCGTCCTCGTCTCGTGCTTGATTGTTCGAGAGTCCGCGAGCTCGACAGTGCCGGCATCCAAGTGCTGTTGCAGTGCCTGGAGGAGGCTATGAAGCGGAATGGTGATGTCAAACTCGCCGCCATCCCTTCAGCCGCCGCAGAGATTCTGGAACTGACGCGGGTTGATGGCCTGTTCGAGATTTTCGAAACTATCCGTGACGCCGTCAATAGCTTCGACCAATTCCCGGCATATGTTTTTGATCAGGTGGTGGATCCGGGACTCTCCACACCAGCATCAGTGAGCGAGGCTTACCGGAATCCGAAGTTGGCCGGGTGATCCGCGAAGAGGGCGGAAGAGGGACCTGGCTCTGGAGCGAATCATGAGAATGTTGGGGCTTACGCGAGATATTGTCATCTGCGTTGTGTTGTTATCGCTGGCTCCGTTTGTCGCGACCGCACAGCAGCAAGATAGCAGCGCCAGCCAGTCGACGAACACGACTTCGTCAGGCAACGACCCATCACACGACTCGAGCAGTCGCGCGACAAATATGAATGGCGCGCTGTCTGAGCCTGCAACCCTACCCGACAGTCCCGGTTCGGCTCGTTTGCAGGCCTTCGCTCAGACTCCGGAATCCGATGGGCAACAATCATCTTCGAAGGGGACGCAAGAGCCTGTGGGCACGGCGGCAGCGGAATCTGTCGAGACAACGGGGGTTGCAGCCTCCAATCCAGCCGGAGCTGCCATCGCCCCCGCAAAGCAACGACGGACGCGATCTATCTTGATCAAAGTCGGTGCTCTGGTAGGCGCGGGTGTTGCCATCGGCACGGTTGCCGCGCTTGCGAGCGCCAGTCCCAGCCGGCCCCCTGGTGCTCGATAGCAGCCAGGACGAGAGAAATTTACCGCTATGACTCACGCCGCGCCCAGAAATCACCGCACCCGACTTGTAAGCTTTTCGGGTATTGACGGAGCTGGCAAAAGCACCCAGATCGAACTACTGGTCGCTCGCTTGAAACAAGCAGGCTTCGGGGTCGCCCTGTTAGCTTTCTGGGATGACGTAGCCGTGCTTACCCGCGTCCGCGAATTCAGCGGCCACGCTCTATTCAAAGGTGAGAAAGGCATTGGGGCACCGGATAAACCGGTCAACCGGCAGGACAAGAATGTACGCTCCTGGTACATGACCGCCGTGCGATTTGCGCTTTATTTTCTGGATGCGATTTCGCTTTCGTTCGTGGTCGCGAGACAACGAAGATCCAGTGCCGATGTAATCATCTTCGACCGCTATCTTCACGACGAACTCGCGAACCTCGCACTCGATCATCCGATTTCGCGAATGTTTGCCCGCCTGTTATTAACGATCACGCCGCAGCCAGACATCGCTTATTTATTGGATGCGGATCCGGCTCAGGCACGCGAGCGTAAGCCCGAGTACCCCGTCGAATTTCTCCATCAAAATCGCGCTGCGTATCTAACCCTGAGCGAAATGGGCGGCGGAATGACAGTCATAGCGCCACTTCCAGTCGCAAAAGCCGCAGATCAGATCCTCGAAGCAGCGTTCAAGAAACTGTCTCCCGATTTGCATCCCTTTTCCACTCCTGCGCAATCCGTTGCAACCGCTCCAAAGCTAGGGTAAGCCTACGGTGCTTCTGGTTTTCGGGCCAACGCTTCGCCCTCGAGAGCCATCTCACGTAGGCCTGCAATGTTTCAGCGCCAAGTCATAGTTCGACTGCAAGATGGCAAAGCCAAAGTTCCGGCACTGCCGTTGTTATCGCTGCTGGGCTTGGTGCTTCTATTGGGCAGCTGCCGAGGCCTGGTTGTGGACCCGGCCGACCAAAACAGCAACCTGCAGAGCATCAATCACATCATTTTCCTGGCCCAGGAAAACCGTGGCTTCGATCACTACTTCGGAGCCATGCGCCAGTACTGGGCCGCCAATGGTATTCCGGATCAGTCCTTTGATGGTTTGCCTCAATTCAATCCGGCTTCCGGTGCTGCGCCGCTTCAAGGTCCCGTGCCCACGAATCCTGGCTGCGATCCCAGATTCCCTTTCCCCCCGAATGACTGTACGATCGGCGGCGAGAGTCCGAAGGTCGCGTCTTTCCCAATGGTATCGATGTGCATCGAGAACCCAAGTCCCGCCTGGAATGAGGACCACGTGGATTGGAACCTCAGCAATCCGCTCTCTCCCACGGCGAGTTTGAACGGGTTCGTGTGGACCGCGGCTCATGACGCCAGAACAAATCAACCGCCCTTTACCGATGTGAACGGCGTGCGCGCCATGGCGTACTACGATGGAACCGACCTGCCTTACTACTATTTCATGGCATCGAATTTCGCCACGTCGGATCGCTGGTTTTCCCCGGTCATGTCGCGAACCCAGCCGAATCGGCTTTACATGCTGGCTGCCACTTCGGCCGGGCACGTGTATCCGCCCACATCTCCGCTTCCAAACCAAACCATTTTTGATTTGCTCCAGAGCGCCGGGGTTTCGTGGAAGATTTACGTCACGGATCTGACTCACGCAACGCCACCCGTTCAAGACAGCACGATCAACATGTTCACCGCAGCCAGCAAGTACCCGACGAACATTGTCCCGGTTTCGCAGTACTTTAGCGATGTGGCGAACGACACGCTACCGTCGGTAGCCTTCATCGATCCGGGCTTCGACAGCGGGCTCGACGAACATCCCGGCCTGGACGACGGTGAGCCCGGCGGAAGCGTGCAACTTGGAACGCAATATGTTTCCACCCTCATCAACGCCTTGATGCAGAGTTCCTCGTGGCAGGATTCAGTTTTCATTCTTACGTTCGACGAGTTCGGCGGCTTTTATGATCACGTGCCGCCGCAGGCTGCGGTCAGTCCGGACGGGATACAACCGTCCGACCTCATGCCGGGGGATATTTGCACCAAAGGGACTGGGCCGACTTGCGATTTCGTCTATACCGGCTATCGGGTTCCACTGATCGTGATTTCGCCATTCTCGAAAAAGAATTACGTTTCGCACACCGTCGCCGACTACACAGCGTGGCTTAAGCTGGTGGAAACCCGCTTCAACCTTCCTAGCCTCACCAAACGGGATGCGGCTGAAATGGATATGACGGAATTCTTCGACTTTCAAGATGTACCCTGGAGCACGCCACCGACGCCGCCAGTGCAACCTACAAACGGACCTTGTTATTTGAACAAGCTTCCGTAATCGCCTCAACCTTCCCGTCGTTGTTCTGTCATTCCGAGCGAAGTTGAGGGACCTGTTTGTTTAGGCAGCAGCGCGAGAAAGCAGGCTTCTCGACGCTACGGGATCATCCGCACCCTGCGGTGATCTGCTGCGCTCGAAATGACAATCGGAAATGGAACCGGTTTTATTTTATCGCGGGCAGATTCACGGTAACCGCGCTCGCCGAGTAGTGAGCGCCGTCAAAATTGGCCGTGACCGTTACATCGCTCCCCTCGTGCACATCGCGGTTGATTGCGAAGCGGTCAGGATCGAAGGATATTTCGTATCGCTTGTCATCGCGTGGATCGACCAATGCCAGTTGACCAGAGTGCAAGTCGAGAAATACAACATTCCCGCTAAACACGAACGCACTCCCTGGAGTCGCAAGCAGCGCGATGTTGCGAACGACGTTCTTTCCGTCGTTATCGGCCTGAAAGTCGGCGGAAATCAGTGTTCCCGGGATCAGATCGCCCGAAGAAGATTCCTGGCCCTGGTGCGAAATCTTCGTCGCAGAAGAAACGCGCAGCTTAATGGGCGCAGGAGAGAGCGAATCACGCACCACGAGTTCCCCGTTGCTGCGATCGTAACTCAACACCTGCCCTTGGCACTGCCCTTCCGGCAACTGCGACAACATGTGAATGCTGCGCGCGAAGATCGTCGTTCCGTCTAACATCGTCTCGACCGAAACATGTTCACCGGCGCGCAGATCGCGCAGTGAGGCTTTGAGCCCGTCACGATAGACTTGCGTACGCTCGTCGAAAAGAACCTTCATGGTTCGGGCGCCGAAGATGTTCAGCGTCAGTTGGTCGCGAACACCATCGACATCGCGAATCGCACCACCAATCACGGTGCTCTTACCCTTCGGAATAGCTGGCAAATCGGGCAGAAAGCCGGAAGGACTTGCGGGCTTGGATACGAGCGAATCGGCAGGATCTTCGGCTAAAGTCGAGTTTCCGGAGGCTAACGTCGACTTTACGGACGACTGCGCAAATGCCACGCCGCTGAGAATTACAACAAATAGAAAACGCCCCATAAAAGCACCTTTGCTCATCGTAGGATTTCTGCCGTCTCTTCGATGTCTGAAGCTGACAAGCAGTGGTCTGGACGTTAACTTTTGCCATAAGAATGTCGAGTTTAGTGGGCAACGCTCCGCAGGCTGGCGCATCCAAATTTGAGCTTAACTGGACTTGTAGAGACTATGTCCGCGAAACGCCTCACCCTCGTAATAACAATCGCGTTCGTCACAGCGTGGGTACCGCAGAACGCGTGGGCGGGAGACATCACGCTGAACCTCCCAAAACACAGCCATCTCACGCCAGTACAGCGTCTGAATCGCGAAGGGGTTGAGGCGATTCAGAAGCAACAATACGAAAAGGCAGAAACGCTGTTTTACCAGGCGTACCTTTTCGATCCCGCCGACCCTTTCACGCTCTACAACCTGGGTTACGTTTCCGAACTCAAGGGTCAACTGGATCGCGCGCAGAAGCTTTACGGGCTGGCCTCGGAACAAGCTACCGACGCAGTCATCGACCGCACCAGCGCAAAGCAACTCGAAGGCAAGTCGATGAGGGAGGCATTAGGCAACCTGAAAGATGCGCCCATGCAGGTCAACCGCATGAATGTTGAGGCGATTCGCCTTCTGTCCCAGGGTCGCGCTCTCGAGGCAAAGAGTGTTCTGCAGCAGGCACTCGCTCTCGATCCTCGAAGTCCATTCACTCTAAACAATATGGGAGTTGCCCTTGAATCTCGCGGCGACTATGACGAGGCTCTCAAATGTTACACCGCAGCCGCTAAGTCGGGTTCTTCGGAACCCGCTATCGTCACCATGAACAGGACGTGGAGAGGAAAACCTGTCAGCGAGATGGCATCCCGCAACGCCAGGGAACTACAGGAACGCATGCAAAACGAATCCACCGCCCAGGCGCGGGCCGCCCTACTCAACGTGCGTGGCGTCTCAGCGACGAATCACAATGATTTGCAGGCTGCCCGAGAGGATTTTCTTCGGGCATACTCCCTCGATCCGAACAGTGCATTCTCGCTGAACAACGTTGGATATGTTGCCGAAATGGATGGCGACCTCGAAACGGCTGAGTTCTTCTACGAGAGGGCGCGTAAGGCGCAGGATGCTAACGTGCGGGTTGGACTCGCGACTCGACGTGCTGCGGAAGGGATGAATCTTGTCGCAGTCGCGGCTGACAGCGACCAAAAGGTAGACGGCAAGATTGCAGACGAAGACCAGGCGAGACGACAGCATCCCGGGCCCGTAGAACTGAAGCACCGTGACAACACACCGGTGGTGGAACCCGCGCCTGATGCATCGCAATCACCCGCCACTCCACAGCCTCCGGCTTCTCAACCACCGGCGTCGCAATCACCTCAATAGCGGTAATGGGATCTCATCACATATGACTACACGAACAGCTTCTTCTTTCGGTTCGACGAAATCGCTGACCATTCTCTCCGAGTTTCAGCTTGGCGGGCCAAAGCCTGACTCGGACAATACAAAGATCAGCGAGAATGAATTTAACGACCTGGTGGCGCTCGCCAACTCGAATCACGTGCTGATGCGCGGACTGGAGGTCTTTCTACAGCTCGCAGAAGACGCTGGCGACTGGCGCAGGGCAGAGTGGGCGGCAACTGCGATCGGAACTGAGCGTGCGCGCATCGATAATGCGATTTCGTTCCTGCATAAAATCTGTTGTACCTTCGAATTAGAAGGGCACGACATCGCCGTTATCAAATCTCTGGATCACTGGCCTGACCTGGGCAGTGATTTGGATCTGTATACGAATACGAAGCCGGCCGAAGTCATCGGCCTTATGAAGCGCCGCTTTGATGCGGAACTCGCTCCGCGCAGTTGGGGAGATCGCCTGGCCAACAAGTGGAATTTCGTCATTCCTGGTTTACCCGAGGCGGTCGAGATTCACATGGGCCGGCTGGGACAAACCGGAGAACAGCTTGTAATAGCAAGTTCATTGGCCCGGCGCGCCCGCTCTGTTCACGTCGGAAATCATTTATTTCGGGTGCCCGCTGTCTCCGATCGGCTGATGATTTCTACGTTGCAACGCATGTACCGCCATTTTTATTTCCGGCTATGCGATATCGTCGATAGCGCTAAGCTTGCTGAGACCGACGCCATCGATTACGACGACTTGCGCCATTCGGCGAAAGCAGCCGGCATCTGGGAAGGCGTGGCCACTTACCTCGTAATAGTGTCGGATTACGTAAAACACTATCGAGGCGAGGCGCTCGATCTGCCGGACTTCGTGAGAGCGTCGGCGCGATTCGGCGGAGACAAACTTCACTTCCGTCGAGACTTCCTGCGCGTACCGATCATGCCGGAATCTGCCACGCTCTACGCGTCACAACTCGCAACCTTCTTGCTCAATCGAGAATTAAAGAACACCGCTCGACTCAGTTTGTTGCCCTGCCTGGCGACAGCGGCAGCGGTGGGTCAGAAGATCACGGGAAGCGATAAAGGAATCTGGTAGGGTTGGGAATCAATCGCCGCATCTGCGGGCGATTGCGGAAAAACCCGATCAGTGAATAGCCTCACCAGGATAGTATCCGCTCCGAGTGCGAACCGTCAGATTGCGATAGCCCGGGGCCTGCGCTGTAACCTGAATTCGCCGGTATCCGGGATTCGGATTGGGGTTGGTCGATTTGTAACCGATGGTGTATTGGCTGCGAATGTCGTGCGCAACGGTTCGAGTGATGCCGTCAACTTCATCGAGGCTTTGCGGAAAGAACGCAACTCCACCCGTGCTGGCGGCGAGGCTTTGCAGCGCGTCGGTGCCCGATTGCTGAAGTTCGTCGCTGAGCAGGCCGATGGCATAAAGCGTTGGCCCATTCTGCTGCTGCAATTTGCGCGTCGCTTCCTGTAGAGTCTCCTGGCTCGCATTATCCCGTCCGTCCGTGATCACGAGCAGGACTTTGCGCTCCACGCGCGGATTGTTCTTCAAATGAACCGCAGACGCAATAATGGCGTCATAGAGCGCCGTACTGCCTTGCGCGGAAACCTTTTGCAAAGCCTGTCGAAGAAGGTTGATATCGGATGTGAAGTCCTGGTCGAGATAGGAATCCTGGCTGAAATTCACCACGAAGATTTGGTCATTCGGGTTGCTGGCTCGAATCAGGTTGAGTACAGCCTCATTCACTTTGTTTCGCTTCTCGCGCATGGAGCCGGAGTTGTCGATCACGATGCCCATGGCGACGGGAACGTCATCGCGGTGAAACGACGTCGTAGCTTGTCGCACCCCGTCTTCGAAAACTGTAAAGGCGGGCCGATCAAGATTCGTGACCAAGTGGCGTTGATCGTCCACGACGGTTGCATGCAACACGACTTCCTGCACTTCTTTCTTGAATACGAAGACACCACTCTGGTCATCGGTAGTCGGCTGGTCGTTAGGCTGCGCCTGTGGCATGCCAGTTGTCCCCTCGCTCTGAGTCGCCGGTGCAGCGCCGGGAGACTGGACCGGTTGCGCGGCCCCGGTTGCGGCGGGGGGAGCGGGATTCGGAGGAGATGTTTGAGCGTCAAGCCCGACTACTCCGAGAAAAAGCCAGATCCCGACGATCATGACGCCGCCGTGCCATCGCGGGCGCGGCACGAGGGGCGCGAGAACGCGTAATTCCCCGCCGATAGGCTTGCGCTTGAGTCCCATAGATGCCAATATTCAGAGGCCAAATGGCACGAAACGGTTGCTCCGAGTTTCTGTCCATTTCCTATGGCAACTTGTTCAGATAACAAGCGCCGTCGGTGGTTTGGGTCGGCGGAGTCGGAGGAGTCAGCCAGACCGGATTGCTGAAATTAAAGAACTCCGTCATATCCATCTGAGCGGCGTCCCGCTTAGTAAGCGCCGGCAGATTGAATCGAGTTTCAATGAACTTCAAAATCGCAGTCAGGTCTGCAACTGTGTGCGAGACGTAGTTTTTCTGTGAGTATGGCGACACCACGATCAAAGGCACGCGGTAGCCGGTATAAACAAAATCGCAAGTCGGCCCAGTGGTTTGCGTGCAGATATCGCCGGGAAGCAAATCCACTGGCTTGATGCCGTCCGGACTTACGGTCGCCTGCGGCGAAACGTGGTCGTATAGACCTCCACCTTCATCGTAGGTAAGAATAAAGGCAGAATCCGGCCAGTAAGAACTTGTCATGAGCCCATTGATCAGCGAGGAGACGTAGTTGGCTCCCCTTTGAATATCATTCGGTTCTGAATCAGAAACCGATGGATGCTCGTCGAAACCAGCGTCCGTCGCGGGCTCGATCTGAGCGACTTGCGGCAAAGTTCCATTTGCCAGATCCGTGAAGTACTGGGATATCGGAGCGATATTGTTAGGATATTGTGTCGGTATCGTCTGGCCCCATTGAAAAAACTGCACGTAGCTCAACCCCAGCAGGCAGGTGGGATCGTAGGGCGGCCCGGAACAGCTGCTGTTGGTCGGGTCCACATAGATTTTCCAACTGATGCCTGCAGCTTGCAGCTCCTGAAAGATGGTCGTTGCCGTCAACAGCTTCTTATCATTGTTGTCGGTGCCTACCGGATACGCATATCCCTGCGAGGTACCGGCGATAAGATATTCGCGATTCGGATGCGTTCGGGTCAATGCCGGGTTAAACCATCGATCCGAGGTGGCAAAGTTTGATGCCATGAAGTAGTAGTAATTGAGGTCGTCGCCATCGTAGTAACCCATCGCGCGGATGCCATCGACGTCGTAAAATTGGTCGGCCCGAGCGTCGTGCCCCGCAGTCCAGACGAAGCCGTCCAAATTGGCGGCCGACTGGCCCTCCGGGTCGTAGTAGTTCCAATCCACGTGACCCTCGTTCCACGATGGACTCGGATTTTCTATGCACTGAGTAATCAGTTGATACGAAGTGATGAGGTTACTCGGGTCAAACACGCAATCCTCCGGCGGAGGCGAATTAGGATTGCAACCCGGGATGGCCGGGGGTGGCCCATACAGCGGCGGTGGGCCTGACGTGGGATTAAATTGAGGCAGTCCGTCGAACGACTGGTCGGGATAGCCATTCTGGGCCCAATATTGTCGCAGCGCGCCAAAATAATGATCGAATGAGCGATTCTCTTGGGCGAGGAAAACGATGTGGTTGAGAACGTTGATACCTTGCCCAACGTTGAAGGTTGCGGAGACCTGCTCGCTCGCCGTCAGTGTCACTTGGCAAGTCGAGCCTACGCCGCTGCATCCGCCTCCGGACCAACCTGCGAAAGTTGAGCCAGTTGCAGGATTCTCCGTGAGCGTAACCTGAGTTCCGGCGTTGAAGCTCGCACTGCAGGTTGTGGGACAACTGATTCCCGCGGGACTGCTTGATACCGAGCCTGTGCCGGTTCCGCCGAGGCTCACGGTCAAGAGAAGCTGATTAATGTTGAAGGTCGCAGTAACTTGCTGGCTCGCACTGAGCGTGACTGTGCAAGTCGAGTTGTTGCCGCCGCACGCTCCTGACCAACCCGCGAATGATGAATTGGTCGCGGGAGTTTCGGTCAATGTCACCAGGGTTCCGACACTGAAACTCGCGCTGCATGTCGGGGGGCAACTGATTCCAGCAGGACTGCTTGATACTGTTCCGGCCCCGCTTCCCCCCAGAGTCACGGTTAACAAGGGCAGGCTTTGATTGATGTTAAACGTGGCGGTAACTTGCTCGCTCGAGTTAAGGGTGACCGTGCAAGTGGTGCTGGTGCCACTGCAACCGCCTCCGGACCAACCGGCGAAAGATGAGTTGGTTGCTGGCGTCTCCGTCAGCGTCACCTGAGTTCCAAGGCTGAAGCTCGCGCTGCACGTCGGGGCACAACTGATTCCCGCGGGATTGCTTGAGACTGTACCCACGCCAGTACCTGCGAAGCTAACGTTCAGGACTGGTGGGGCTTGAGCATTGTCGAAAGTTGCAGTCACCTGCTCGCTCGCACTGAGCTTCACGGTGCAGGTCGCGTCGGTGCCGGTGCAACCTCCTGCCCATCCAACGAAGGTTGAGCCTTCTGCGGCAGCCGCGGTGAGAGTTACCGCAGTCCCCTGGTCAAAGCTAGCGCTGCATGTCTGCCCGCAGTTGATACCAGATGGATTGCTGCTGACGCTTCCCTTGCCCGTGCCGCTCAGAGTCACAGCCAGCGCTGGCGAATCGCTGAAGGTAGCAGTGACGGAAGAATTTTGGCTCAACGTTATTTTGCAAGCGCCAACTCCGGTGCAGGCCCCTGACCACCCAGCAAAAAAAGAATTGGCTGCCGGAGATGCAGCAAGCGTCACGTCTGTCCCGCTAGCAAAACTGGCACTGCACAGCTGACCGCAGTTGATGCCTGCGGGGCTGCTGCTGACGGTTCCGCTGCCGCCGCCTGCGACTTGGACGCTGAGTTGAAAAGAACCATTTGAAGAACTGGAATTGCCTCCTAATCCTCCGCAACCCGAAAGAACCAGGGATATCCAACTCAAACCACAAATAAGGGAATACCGCATCATCGACATAGGCCTGGACATAGGCTGGCGCGCTCCTGCCCTCTACTGGCGGCTTTTCGATGGTGTTGGCTAAACGCGAGTTGCCTTGTCGGGCGCGAAATGGAAGATGAAAAGATGTTTCCAGCTTTGCTCGGCCCGCAGATTTCGGAAAGCAACGGAAGAGTCTCCGGAGCCGTCCTATAGCGCCACTCATATGCCGCTTGAATCGAATTCCACGAAGACATTGCTGACGCAGGCCAATTCCGCTACTCGCGAATGGAGCGCCGCAAGCCAAGTTGCCAGCGCCCGACTCGCGGAGCCCGGACACACCGCAACAAATACAGAAGAAGAGGAAATTCTGCATGCGTCTATCAAAGCCGGTTCAGTGGCCCAAATTGTAGTAGCTGCGATTGCCGTGGTCGGTCTTATTTACGTTTTGAAAATCGTACTGGTGACCGTCCTGTCAGCAATGCTCTTGGCATTCGCGATGGAACCGCTGGTTAAGCAGCTCCACCGGATCCGAGTTCCCAGGACGTTGGGAGCGCTGTTAGCAGTATTGTTGATGGTGGCGCTGGCCGTCAGCTTGATTCACTTCTTTTATAGTCGCGCCGTCGATTTTGCCACCGAGCTGCCAAAGTACTCGGGCAAAATTCATTCCGCCATTGCGGGCTTTAGAGCGCAAACCGAAAAGATTGAAGAGAGCGCAGGGTCCGTGATCGCCTCGCCAAAGCCTGTCAAACAGCCAATCGCGGTTGAGATCCATCAGTCCACTGGTCTGTCCAGCATTATCTCCGCCGGAAGCGGAACACTTGGCGACGTTCTGCTGGCCGTCAGCTTTGTGCCGTTCCTGGTTTACTTCATGCTGACGTGGAAGGACCACGTACATTCCAATACTGTCCGGCTGTTCCCCAAAGAACATCGCTTAGTGGCTCACCGCACGGTCGCGCGAATATCTGAGATGATTCGCAGATTCATAGCCGGAAGTTTTGCTCTGGGCCTGGCCAATGCCGTGATTAGCGGTGTCATATTCTGGCGGCTAGGCATACCGTACTTTTATTTCCTGGGTGCAATCAGCGGTTTTGTAAGCTTGATCCCGTACTTGGGTGTTTTTCTCGCTCTCCTCCCGCCCTTGGCGGCAGGTATCGGAATTCTGGATAAGACCGGCATTCTGACTATTCTTTTTACTGTAGTTGGAATGCATATCGTCGCGACGAACGTCTTATTTCCGAAAATAGTCGGTAAGCGGTTGCAGTTGAATCCGCTCGCGGTCACGCTGGCTCTGCTGTTTTGGGCATGGATCTGGGGAGCGATGGGCCTGATTTTGGCGGTTCCACTCTTGGCGATGACTAAAATTATCTGCGATTACATTGATTCTCTGCATGCGTTCGGGGCATGGCTAGGCGATTGAGTTCGCATTGTAATGCGGAAGATTGCTTGCGTGAGCACAGGGGATGGTGTTGCATTTTTTTGCGGTGCTAGGGGTTTCCCTTGATTGTGCCTCGTGTGTGAGGAGCATACACTCCCTTGGGGATAATAATGTCAGGCCATCAACAAGATTCGTCGGCCAACACAAAGCGACACAAGCCTTGGCGCTGGATCCTCGGAATTGCTCTGCTTTCGGCGGCAATCCTCGGCGCGGTGGCAGCGATTCTTGTGTCTCATGCCGAGCCGATTCTGCAGGAACGCGTAATTGAGACTCTATCCGCTCGCTTTCACACGAAGGTTCAGCTCGATGGATTCCACGTTTCTCTGGCACGAGGACTCCAGGTTTCAGGCAAAGGCCTCAGACTCTTCGGAGTCACCGACCCGAACACTCACGAGCCGGGAATTCAGCCGATCATCAGCGTGGCCGAATTTAGATTTCGTACGGGCCTGATGGGTCTCCTCCGTTCTCCCATGCATGTCGACACCGTGTACGTGAAAGGCCTCTCGTTGAATTTGCCGCCCCGAGGACAACGCGACCAAATGAACAATCTGGAGCCGAAGGGTGCAAAGATAAAAATCACGGTCGATAAGTTTGTATGTGACGAGGCCGCGTTGGTCATCAACACTTCGAAGCCGGGCAAGCTTCCTCTCGAATTTGACATCGAAAGCCTCAAGATGACCAGTATCGGACCCGGCCAGCCTTTGCATTTTGACGCCAAACTGATTAATCCGAAACCGGTTGGAAATATCACATCCAGTGGATTGTTTGGACCATGGCAGGCAGACAGCCCGCGTGATACCCCAGTTCGCGGCACCTATTCATTCAGTCACGCGGATTTGAGCACGATCAAGGGTATTGGCGGGATCCTCTCGTCGACTGGGCAATACGCAGGTAGCCTGGACAATATAGTCGTGAACGGCACCACAGACACTCCCGATTTTCGCATTGCGATCAGCGGGCGACCCGTCCCACTGCATACAGACTTTCATGCAATCGTTGACGGGACTAACGGAGATACGTACCTGCAGCCGGTAAAAGCGAAGATTCTGAGTACCTGGTTGGTGGCAAAGGGTTCGGTCGTACGGATGAAAGAACCGAATGGGCATCGTGTACAGCTCGATGTCACGATTGCCAAGGGGAGAATTGATGACCTCCTGAAACTCGCCGTACGAACCGATCCACCGGTGATGACGGGAGTAGTGAGATTAAAGACAAACTTTGATCTCCCACCGGGAGATCCCGCGATGTCCGATCGGCTAAAGCTGGCGGGCAGCTTCGAAGTCACGGAGGCGCATTTTGCCAACGAAAAGATCCAGAACAAAATCGACGCGCTCAGCCTGCGCAGTCAAGGGAAACCAAAACTGGCGAAAGAAAATGTGAGTGACGTCGTGAGCTCCGATTTGAGCGGCGTGTTTAGTCTGGAAAAAGGCGTTATTGACTTTTCCCAACTGCAGTTCGAGATTCCAGGGACCCGGGTGAACCTCACCGGAAAGTATAGCCTGGACGGAAACGAATTCGAATTCCATGGGAAAGCGCGCTTCGACGCGAGACTCTCGCATATGGTGACCGGATGGAAATCAATTCTCCTGAAGCCGGCGGATCCTTTCTTTAGCAAGAGCGGCGCTGGAACCGAGCTTCCAGTCAAAGTCACTGGTACAAAGTCAGAACCTCACTTTGGTTCGGACTTTGGCCACAAAAACCATCAAGCGGACTGAACCAGACCGCGTTTCCGTTGCACCAGCTCACAACCTTTGCGCTTGGGAGTCATCCAAGATCTTCACTTGCGGTCGGAGAGAGTAGCATTATTAAATTAACGTCGAGCTGCAAGTGATCCTTGTTTTTCAGCCAGCTCACTCGGAGATCGGCGCGTTCCGCTGTCGAATGGCGATCTCTTGTTCCCCGGCCGTTGAAACAAACTCTCATGTCGATGATCCCCGATGTCATCGTGATCGGCGCAGGAGCGGCGGGACTAGCCGCTGCGGCTGAACTGGGACAGCGGACACCGCTGCGGCCCAGGAGATTCTCCGTGATTTTCACTAAAACACTGGTGTTACAAACTCGCATTCGCGTGCGCCGGAGGAACCCGAGTTCATGAGCCCTCAACCACAGCCCATTGTCTGGCCCGGCCGGCCTTATCCTTTGGGATCCACGTGGGACGGTGAGGGCGTGAACTTCGCTCTCTACTCGGAGCACGCGGAGAAAGTCGAACTTTGCCTGTTCGACATTACTGGCAAACGTGAAATCCTCCGCGTTCCGCTTCCCGAGCAAACAGACATGGTCTGGCACGGCTACCTGCCCGAGGTGCGTCCCGGCCAGTTGTACGGGTACCGAGTGTTTGGCCCCTACGCTCCTGAGCAAGGGCACCGATTTAATCACCACAAACTTCTGCTCGACCCCTACGGCAAGCAGATTCAGGGAACTATCCGTTGGAGTGACTCGCACTTCGGATACCGAGTCGGGCATAAGCAAGAAGATCTATCTTTCGATCGGCGCGACGACGCTTCGGGAATGCCAAAGAACCGCGTGATCGACTCCGCCTTCACCTGGGGAGCGGATGCCCCACCCCGCATCCCCTGGCACGAGACCATCATCTACGAGCTTCACGTGAAAGGGTTCACCATGTGCCACCCCGATGTTCCCGCTCAGTTGCGCGGGACCTATGGAGGCCTGGCCACGGCGCCCGTTATCGAATACCTCACGCGCCTGGGCGTGACTTCGGTCGAACTCATGCCCGTCCACGCTTTCGTCGACGACCGTCAACTCGTGGAGCGAGGCCTGCGGAATTATTGGGGCTATAACTCCATCGGATTTCTTGCCCTCGAGCCGCGCTACATGGCTACTCAGTCCATCCACGAATTCAAGACCATGGTCAAGACCCTGCACTCAGCGGGTCTCGAAGTGATTCTCGATGTCGTCTACAACCACACCGCCGAAGGCAATCAACTTGGGCCCACGCTCTCGTTGAAGGGCATCGACAATAGCACCTACTACCGTCTGGCGCCCGAAAATCCGCGTTACTACACGGACTACACCGGCACTGGCAACACGTTGAACATGCAACATCCGCGTGTGTTACAGCTCATCATGGATAGTCTGCGCTACTGGGTTCTCGATATGCACGTGGACGGCTTCCGCTTCGATCTCGCCGCCACTCTCGCCCGCGAACTTCATGAGGTCGATCGGCTGGGCGCGTTTCTCGACATCATTCATCAGGATCCCGTGCTCTCCCAGGTAAAACTGATTGCCGAACCGTGGGACCTCGGCGAAGGAGGCTATCAAGTCGGAAACTTCCCCGTGGGTTGGGCGGAATGGAACGATCGCTATCGAAATACGGTGCGCTCTTATTGGAAGGGCGACGAAGGAGTTGTAGGAGATCTGGCTTACCGCATCACCGGATCCAGTGACCTCTACGCTCACAGCGGCCGGCGTCCTTATGCCAGCGTCAATTTTGTCACCGCGCATGACGGGTTCACGCTGCAGGATCTGGTCAGTTACAACGAAAAACACAACGAAGCCAATGGCGAAGGCAATCGCGATGGCAACAACGACAATCGCAGCTGGAATTGCGGGGTTGAGGGCCCTACCGAGGACCCCAATATTCAGGCGCTACGCGCCAAGCAAAAGCGAAACCTGCTGGCAACGCTGCTGCTGTCCCAGGGCGTACCGATGCTGTATGCGGGAGATGCGATCGGGCACACGCAGATGGGAAACAACAACGCGTACTGTCAGGATAATCCGATCAGCTGGCTCAATTGGAATCTGCAACCGCAAGACCGTGACTTGCTGGCATTCGTTCAGCGCATGATCAATCTGCGCAAAAGACATCCCGTCTTCCGTCGGAAAAGATTTTTTCAGGGGCGTCCGATCAAGGGTGAGAACGTAAAGGATGTGCTCTGGCTCAATCCCGGCGGCAACGAGATCAGCGAGGAAGGATGGCGCGACGGCTCGCTTCATTGTTTGGGAATGTTTCTTTCAGGCCAGGGATTGGACGAGACTGACGAACGCGGCCGGAAACTCGGCGACGAAAACTTCCTCGTGCTTCTTAACGCTTATCACGAAGATGTGCAGTTCGCCTTGCCGTCTTTCCGACCCGGCACCCGCTGGACCGCATGGATGGACACATCGCGTGAATCGGGTTTGCGCTCCGTCGAAACCTACGACGGCGGCGCACCTTATCCTCTGCAGGCACGGTCGATGGTCGTATTGCTGGAACGACGCGGAAACGGCAAAAAGGAAGAGTCGAGTGAAGCGCCGCTATAACATGCCGTTCGGCGCCGAATACCGTGAGGATGGGAGTGTGCGCTTTCGATTGTGGGCGCCTGCTGCGCGTCAGGTCGAGCTTTGCCTCGCGGGTACGTCCGTGGAGATTCCTCTCGAGCGCCGCGACCAAGGTTGGTTCGAACTCGTGACCGACGCGGCGAAACCCGGAACTCAATATCGTTTCCGCATCAACGGAGAGCAAGAAGTGCCCGACCCGGCCTCGAGGTTTCAACCTCAAGATGTCCACGGACCGAGCGAAGTGGTCCGACCTGATGCCTTCGATTGGCGCGATCACGCTTGGCGTGGCCGCCGATGGGAAGAAGCCGTCATCTACGAACTGCACGTCGGAGCCTTTTCGTCGCCTGGAACTTTCTCCGCCGTCCGCGACCGCCTCGACTATCTCGCTGATCTTGGAATTACCGCCGTAGAGTTGATGCCGGTTGCCGACTTCCCCGGCCGACACAATTGGGGCTACGACGGCGTTTTTCTATTCGCTCCCGATAGCGTTTACGGACGGCCGGAAGATTTGAAAGAGCTGGTTCAGAGCGCTCATGAGCGCGGCATCATGGTTTTGCTGGATGTGGTCTACAACCATTTTGGCCCCGAGGGAAATTACCTCAGGTCTTACGCGCCACAATTCTTTACCGATCGACACCGCACGCCTTGGGGAGACGGCATCAACTTCGATGGTCCAGAAAGCCGAGTGGTCCGTGATTTCTTCATCCACAATGCGCTCTACTGGCTGACTGAATATCATTTCGATGGTCTACGGCTGGACGCGGTTCACGCCATTATCGACGACTCTACTCCCCACATTCTCACAGAATTGGCGGATGCGGTCCGAAGCGCAATCGGGGTCGATCGTTACGTCCACCTCATCCTCGAAAACGACCGCAATCAAGCGCACCATCTAAAACGTGGCGAGCACTGCCGACCGAAGCGCTACACCGCCCAGTGGAACGACGATATCCACCACGCCCTCCACGTGCTGATTACTGGCGAACGGGATGGCTACTATTTGGACTATTCCGAACGTCCTCTTGATCAGTTAGGCCGCTGCCTGAGCGAGGGGTTCGCATATCAAGGTGAGGTTTCCCTTCACCGCAACGGCGAAAGGCGTGGCGAACCCAGCGCGAGCTTGCCGCCTACTGCGTTTATCTCATTTCTTCAGAATCATGACCAGATTGGAAACCGCGCCTTCGGGGAACGGATCATTGACCTTGCGGATCCTCGCGCCGTGCGTGCGGCAATGGCGATTCTCCTGCTCGCGCCTTCGCCCCCGTTGCTTTTCATGGGCGAAGAGTTCGGAGCTGAAACGCCATTTCTGTTTTTCTGCGATTTCGAAAAGAACCTTGCCACGGCTGTAACCGAGGGACGGCGAAACGAGTTCGCTCGTTTCGCCCGCTTTAATGACCCCGATCAACGCGAACGCATCCCCGATCCCAGCGCTGACACAACCTTTGAAGCCTCGCGCCTCAACTGGAGCGAGATTGAGCAACCAGGTCACGCCGAGTGGCTACGTTTCTACCGCCGCCTATTAAGGCTGCGCTGCCAGCACATCGTGCCTCGTCTTCTTACCGGTTGCGTCGTCGACGCAAACTACGAAATCCAAGGAGATCGAGGCATTACAGTACATTGGAACTTTCCGAGGCCAGCGGAGGATCTTATCCTGATGGCCAATCTTGGAGCCGATTCCCTTTCCGTCTCGCTTCCTTCAGATTCGAATGCGATCTATGCCAGCGACGAACTGAGCGCTGACGCGCTCGCGCAAGGCATGCTGCCGCCTTGGTCGGTAGTATGGTTTTTAAGATGAAGCAATGCTCGCCCATCCCGCGTGCGACTTATCGCCTGCAACTCAATCACAGTTTCACCTTCGTCCAGGCGACCGGTATCGTTCCTTATCTTGCCGCCCTCGGCATCAGTCATTGCTATATTTCTCCATGCTTAAAGGCACGTCCTGGCAGTATGCATGGATACGACATCGTCGATCACAATTCGCTGAACCCTGAAATCGGTAGCCCCGAAGACTTCGACCGCTTCGTCAGCACCCTGCACGAGCATGGCATGGGATTGATCCTCGACATCGTCCCTAACCACATGGGAGTCATGGGCAGCGACAATGCATGGTGGCTGGACGTTCTAGAAAACGGTGAATCCTCCGTCCGCGCCAGCTTTTTCGATATTGACTGGCATCCCACAAAAAACGAACTTTACGGAAAAGTGCTTGTTCCGGTTCTTCATGATCATTACGGAGTCGTGCTGGAAGCCGGCGAGCTGAAACTCGTCTTTCGCTCCGAGCGGGGCGAGTTCGATATCTCGTACCACGATCATCGTTTTCCCGTCGATCCTCGGGAGTATCCTCGCATCCTGCAGCATTGCCCGGACAAACTCGCGGCGAAGCTCGGCGAGCAAAATCCAGACCTTCTCGAGTTTCAGAGCCTGATCACGGCTTTCAGTCATTTACCTGCGAGGTACGAGACCACTGCCGAGCGCATTGCTGAACGCAATCGCGATAAGGAAATTAACAAGCGGCGCCTGGCAGAATTGTGCGTGCGTTCTAGTGAGATCGTTGACTGCATCCAAGCCGCGGTAAGCCTTCTAAACGGGACACCCGCTGATCCCACAAGCTTCGAGGAGCTACACGAACTTATCAAGGCGCAGGCCTACCGGCTGGCGAACTGGAGGGTCGCCTCCGACGATATCAACTATCGGCGCTTTTTCGACTCTAACGATCTTGCGGGCATTTGCATGGAGAACGAGGTGGTCTTCGAAGCGACCCATCGCCTGGTTCTTCGTCTGATGGCCGAGGGCAAAGTGAATGGTTTGCGCATCGACCACCCTGACGGCCTGTACGATCCGCGTCAATACTTCGACCGCCTCAATCGCGCCGTCGCGGACGCGACGCAAACTTCCGGGAACGAAGCGCACTACGTGGTCATTGAGAAAATCCTTTCCGGCGCGGAACGTTTGCCGGACGAGTGGCCGGTCTGCGGCACCACAGGATACGACTTCGCAAATCTGGTCAACGGGGTGTTTGTTGATCCCGCAGCGGCCCTGCCAATGGAACGTACTTATCGAAACTTTGTCGATGACGAAATCGATCTTGATGACCTTGCCTACAGTTGCCGGATCCTGATCATGCAGGTCGCGCTGGCCAGCGAATTAAATGTACTTGCCAATCAACTCACTCGCATCGCCCTGTCAAAACGGCGTACCTGCGACTTTACACTCAACAGTCTGCGCGACGCTCTGGCGGAAGTGGTCGCCTGCTTCCCGGTCTACCGCACTTACGTCACAGCCAGTGAAGTTTCGGATAAAGACGTGCGCTACATTCGCAGCGCAGTCGCGGCCGCCAAATGGAGAAGTCCGGCCGCTGATACCAGCATCTTCGATTTCGTGAGCGAGGTGCTTTTGACCAGCATTGCCGAAGGACACGATCCCGCTTACTGGAGCGCAGTGACAACCTTCGCGATGAAATTTCAGCAGTTCAGCGGTCCGGTAATGGCCAAAGGGCTCGAAGACACCGCTTTCTACCGATATCACCGCCTTGTGTCTTTAAATGAAGTCGGCAGCGATCTGCACCGCTTTGCAACTACAGCGCCTGAGTTTCATCTCGCAAACCAGGATCGCCTTCGCTGTTGGCCTCACACCATGCTCACTACCAGCACCCATGATTCGAAGCGCGCCGAGGACGTGCGGGCGCGAATCAATGTGCTCTCGGAGTTATCGGGATTATGGAGGATTCGGGTTCGGGAGTGGAAGCGCTTCAATCGCAATCATAAGCCCCGGGTCAACGGCCGCGCCGCTCCCTCGCCGAATGATGAATACTTACTCTATCAAACGTTGCTGGGTGCCTGGCCATCACAGTCTCTCGACGAAACAACCTCGCAAACTTTCCGTGAGCGCATAGAAAACTACATGCTGAAGGCGATCCGCGAGGCCAAGCAGAATACCAGTTGGATCAATCGAAACACGGAATATGAAACCGCCGTTACATCATTCGTCCGTACATTATTAACGCCGGGAGCTCAAAACCGTTTTCTCAACGACTTTCTGCCCCTCCAACACCGAATCGCCCGCATTGGCCTTTGGAACAGTCTCGCGCAAACGCTTCTCAAACTTACGTGCCCAGGCGTGCCCGACATTTACCAAGGCAGCGAGTTGTGGGATTTCAGCCTGGTTGACCCAGACAACCGGCGTGCGGTCGACTATGCCAGCCGCCAGGGGATACTCCAGAATATTTCCGAATCGTCGAACGATGCATCGATCGTAGATCGATTACTGGAAACTCCCGAAGACGGTCGAATCAAGTTATACGTGATCTGGAAAACTCTTTGCTTGCGCCGGCAGAGACCCAGTCTTTTCGACGAAGGCGAATATCTGCCATTGGAAGTTGGAGGCACGAAAGCTGACCACGTCGTCGCGTTCGCCAGGAAGGCCGAAACCGGAAGCGTCCTCGTCGTTGTTCCCCGCCTGATCGCCAGCCTATTGCGTGATTTCGATCGTCCGCCCATCGGGCCCCAAATCTGGGAGGACACTCATCTTCTGCTGCCTTCCTGCAGCTGTGCTGAAAAGTATCGCAACGCGTTTACCGGAGAAACTATCGAGCCTGAGAGCGCCGATGGAAAGACAAAGATTGCGATCTCAGAGATCCTGGCGAAATTTCCAGTAGCATTATGCCTCCTGGAATCTTCTGACTAAGCAGCTTTACGCGCCGCTCGAACGTCGCCGCTCTTCCCTCTTGTGCGAACCGCCTTCATCGCTGAACGGCGGCGCGCGGCCGAACCACGACGGCTCGCACTGGCGTGAGCTTGCTTGGATAACGATCGCCGCGAAGCTGCGCTATGGCCTTCCCTCTTCAGAGCCGAACTTGTCGCGCGGGAACGCCTCGCGGATGGTTTGTTTTTCGAATGACTCTGGCCTTTTCGATAGTCGCGGCTCGCCTGCTTCCTGGTTTTCGCCGAGGCCTTCCCTTTGCGAGGCGCCCGTAGCTTCACGCCTGCTCGCCGCGCTTTCGATAAACCTATCGCGATAGCCTGTTTTGTGGAACGTGCACCATGTTTACCTTCGCGAATGTGGTCCATTTCCTCGCGCACAAATTCTCCGGCTTGCGTGCTGGGCGATTTTCCTTTGCGAGCGTCTTCTTGAGCGCGTTCGACGGTTTCTTTTTCCGGCATAAGCACCTCCCAACGTCAAGGTAACTTGGGAGTCGACAGGAATGAATCGAATACTTTCTGTAATAACTCGGGACGTTTCCTGTAGCTGAGGAACAGGTTTGTGTGGGATCAATTTGCGGGTCTTACACGAACGGACTCCCGACCGATGCTGGCTCCGAGCGGAGCCAGCCCTCATAGGCATCAATGGGTGGGCAATGCTGTCGCGAGGTTTTACGCCGCTTTCGATTCACTGCACAGCTGCTGATAATAGTCACGGCCGCGTTCGTATCCCCGCGTGAACGGTTCCGCTACGTCTACCCCAGGATGTTGCCGTTCAAGGTCTTCGATTTCGGCATTCATCTCGCCCATCACTTGGTCATATTCCTTGCACCGGGTGCGGGCGTGCAGCGCAGATTCGAAACCCAGTCGATAAAACTGTTCGTCTTCCTTAAAGTTCTTGCCAAGAGTTGAGTAATGCTCGTGTTCGGCATCACGCAGACCGATCCACCATTGTTCGCGGGCAGCGTCTACCTCTTCCGCGCCTTCAGCCTTCAGCAATTCGCGGAAAAGAGAAGCTTTGGTTTCGTCGGCGAGGGCAATCACCACGCTGCGACCTTTGCGGAGAGCATCTTCGTAAACAAATAATTCGTCCTCCGGCAGTCCCTCAGTCATGGAATCTTCCAGCTTTCCGCCCGCTACAGCGCCGATGCTAGCCCCGGCTGCGCCCAGAATCAGTTCCCCTAACAGTCCCATCGCCGTAATGACTCCGACACCAGGGACGAATGCCGCTAATGAGTAGAGAGGCTCCGGACAGGCCCGCAGTAGCTCCGACAACTGCGCCGATCGCTTTCGCAATGCCCGGTTGCTCCGTGGCATCAGTGGGAATCGATTGGAGCTCTGCATCGAACCTTTCCGGAGTCAACAGCGCGATCTGGTGGTCTCCCAAGCCGACTGAACGCATCTCGGCCATTGCATGCTCTGCATCCGATCTTGAACGAAATACTCCGCTCACAGCTTCCATGGCTTGCCATCCTTTCTTCTACTGGCTTCCTCAGGCTTTCCCCGTTCTTTCATAACACGACTTCACTCAAACCACAATCCGCGCAGCAAACGATATCGGACTTTGGGATGGTCAACGCCTTACTATCACCTGGCATCCAAGCTTGCCGAGGCATCCGATGATTCGAAAACTAAAATCCGGCCGGTATCGCCTGTACTCTCGCAAAAAGGATCCCAAGACCGGTCGCCACCGCAACCTGGGCACGTTCGGTACGAAGAAAGCCGCAGAAGCTCACGAGCGGGCGGTGCAATATTTCAAACATCAGTAAGGTTAAAGCCGATTCCAGACCCTTCGAGCCAGCCGAGCCCATGAGGAAGGTCTCTATAAGTTCGGACTTTTGCACAAGCCCAGCCTAACGACTGGGCTTTTTCTGCCACTCTACAGGATCGACTGTATTGCGTCGGAGCGCGATCCTCTAGTAAACGGTTAAGGTCTTTAATGTATTTCCCACGCGCAAGTGGAGGACGTAAATGGCCACTTCTGGAAATCTACCCTCGCGAGCCTGGAGCTGGCGAGAGTCGTACGTTGCGGCGTTGATGGAGCCGGAGAACCACAAAATGTCCGCGCGTATCGCGGACGCAGAAAGCGCAATCTTAGAGAGAGCGAGGGAGCTGTTCGAGGCTTCGGGAGACAATATTCAGGAGGAAGAAGCGCTTGACGATGCGCTCTACGCTCTTCGCGCATTAAAGACTTGCCTCGAGGTACACGGCGGATTCGCAACAGCGGCCTAGATTTATCCGACGCCAAGAGGACCGCGCACCCGACTACCGGGCCGCTGCCTTCCCTCTCGATGCCGGCGCTGGCAAAGCTTCTGCCAAGTCGCGGTAGTTTCATGCTCTCCTGGCCCAATGAGTAAGGACGACCACAGCCATAGAGTTGTTTATAAATTCTGACGAGTGTCGGCTCGTCAGCGCAGGTTGGGGGTGAGTACCGTGACATCACCGACTTTTTCTCTCTGCAGCGACCCGCGAAGATAAGTGGCGTGATCGATCATCCAAAGTTCTGGCAGGATTTCACCGACCAGTTTGCCGTGGCAGAAAAGTCGAACCACCGAGCTCTCGGAAACCACGATCGTCACTGCGTTGGTCACAGCACTCATATTCGCAGCCGCGATGTGGCGGCTGCCGAGGCCCAAGGGCACGTCCGCGTTCGAGACTACGGCGTCGAGGTAACGGCAGGCAGAAAGAAAGATCCCGCTGCGGCTAACCACGAAGCCTCCATCCAGTTGCGCCAATTCCTTAATCGTTCCACGCAGATTAAGATCCGCGACGTGGCGCGACAACTCCGGATGCCCCATGAGCGGATCGAGAATCAACGATCTGGACTTTGCTAGAACAGCCTGCTCGTCTCCAAGCGTGAACAGAGTCCCAATGCGTCTTCCCTCTCGCCCTTCGCGGGCGATCTCGACCGCTAGCTCGATAAGAGAATCGAGCACCTCGGGATCATACTCAGTCACCTGGCAAAGAATGCTCTCAAACATTCATCTACCTTCAGGAAGCGCTCACCAGCTCCTTTGTCTCTTCTACTTTTTTACCACTGCGGGGCAGGCTGTTTCCCTCGCGTATTAGTGCAGCCGGCAGTCATCAGAACGGCAGGCAGCGCAACGGAAAGGATCGGTACGAGCTTTTTCAGGCTGACCATCCTCTGAAACCTTACTTGGAGAAAAAGATGCTCTTTGCGGCTCGAACGATTCAGTATGTACCCGCAGGTACTCAATTTGATTGCTGCAGGTAATGTTTAAAAACGCGAAAGATAAGAGTGTGGCTCGGACCGTGCCCGCGAGAACGGATAGAGTTAATCACGCACTGCCGCAACAAAGATGCAGCGCAGGCTACCGTCACTTCATCCAAACAGGCATCGGTCTAACGGCAATGTCGTGAGTCGTGACCGAGGGCAAACTGTCGGTGGGCTAAGGTTGCTGCGGTAAACGCCAGACCGAAGAATATTCACAACTCGATTCAGGAGAATAAATATGAACGCGAAGGAAAACTCTGCAATTCTGGCGGGGAATGTTTCGCTCGGCAATAAACTTTCTGTCCATCGTTTAGGCTTTGGTGCGATGCGCCTTACTGGCGAAGGGATCTGGGGCGCGCCAAAAGATCGCAACGGCGCACTGGCGGTTCTTCGGCGTGCCGTGGAGCTTGGTGTCAACTTTATTGATACCGCCGACTCTTACGGTCCGCATGTCAGCGAAGAACTGATCGCGGAGGCTCTGCATCCCTATCCAAAGGATCTTGTCATCGCGACTAAGGGTGGGTGGAATCGTCCAGGACCGAATCAGTGGACGCATGACTCGAGTTCTGCGCATCTTCGTGCCGCAGTTGAGGGCAGTCTCAAACGGCTGCGTGTGGATCGCATTGATTTGTATCAACTCCACGCGCCTGATCCTGTCGTCGCGTTGGAAGAGTCGGTCGGGACTCTCGCCGAGCTGCAAAAAGAAGGAAAGATTCGTTTGGTCGGTCTATCGAATGTCACGCGCGAGCACATTGAGCGGGCGCGCAAGATCGTGCCGATCGTGTCGGTGCAGAACCGTTACAGTTTCGCTGACCGCGAGTGGGATTACGTGGTCGACCATTGTGAGCAAAATGGAATTGCTTTCATCCCATGGTTTCCACTAGGCGCCGGCAGAGTGGCCGGCGAGATTCTCGATCGGGTCGCGAAAGCCCACCACAGGACGCCCAAGCAGGTCGCGCTGGCCTGGTTGCTCCAGCGCTCGCCGATTATGCTGCCAATTCCGGGAACGTCATCGGTCGAACATCTCGAAGAAAATATCGGCGCAGCTTCCGTGAAATTGACATCGGAGGAATTCGAAGAACTGGCCGGCGTTCCCGAGCTGGCCGCAGTGCGGTGATTTTAACGGCGAAGTGATCGGGTGGAGTCCTCGGGGTTTGCCCATATAATTAAAGACCATGTCCAATCCCGATTACCTGGCACTGCTGGAAGTCGCGAAGGCGGAAGCCCGTAAAGGGCTGGCCGAGGGCGGTATTCCGATCGGCGCTGCGATTTTTGATCAGAGCGGCAAACTCATTGGCGCTGGCCACAACCGACGGGTGCAGAACGGGGATCCGTCGCTGCATGGCGAGACCGACGCCTTCCGCAATGCCGGACGCCAACGCAGCTATCGTAACCTTATTATGGTGACGACCCTGGCGCCCTGTTGGTATTGTAGCGGCCTGGTGCGGCAATTCGGTTTCGGCACGTTAATCGTCGGAGAGAGCCGCAACTTTCTGGGCGGGGTGGAGTGGCTGCGCGCGCTTGGCATAAAAGTCATCGACCTCGATTCCGAAGAGTGCGCATCCCTTCTGGGCGATTACATTCGTGCAAATCCTGCGATTTGGAACGAGGATATCGGCGAGGGATAGCGGAAACGCTCCGCGCCACGGTTCTTATCACGCCGATTCGGGAACGGGCATGGGGGTTATTGTCGCGGATCATGCGTGGACAGAGCAAAAGCATGGACAACCCTTTCATGGCCCGCGCCATTCAGCTCTCGATTGAGAATGTCCGCACCGGACGCGGTGGGCCATTCGGCGCGGTCATCGTAAAAGAGGCCGTCATTATCGCCGAAGCCACGAATCAGGTCACTTCGACCAGCGATCCCACCGCACATGCCGAAGTGCTCGCCATTCGCGGTGCCTGCAAGAACCTCGGTGTTTTAGATCTTCAAGGCTGCGAGATTTACAGCTCGTGTGAGCCTTGTCCCATGTGCCTGGGCGCAATCTACTGGGCTCGTCTGACTCGCGTTTATTTTGCCAATACCGCGGCCGATGCGTCCAAAGCTGGATTTGATGATTCAGCAATCTATCGCGAGATCGCCAAGCCGCACGCGCAGCGCCAGATTCCGATGATTCAGATGATGCGCAAAGAAGCACTAGCGGCGTTTCGTGAGTGGGAAGAGAAACCCGACAAGATCGCGTATTGAGTCTGTTCTCTCGGCCCAGACAGAAATGCCGGCAGGAGGGACCTACAGACTCGCCGCCACAGCGTGAGACTTGGCGCCGCTTTCCTTTTCCGCCTGCCGATCGACCACAGTGAGTTCTTTTTCCAACGAGGAAAAGCGCTGCAGGATTTCATGCATCCGTAAAGACATGTTGCGGATGGTTTCGATCTGCGAGCGAGCGCCCGAGGATAGCGATCCCGGTTCCAACAAAAGCAATTCGGAGTTGCCCAATACCGAGGTGAGCGTGTTGTTCAAAGTGTGCCGCATTTCCAGCATATAGCGGCCAAGCAGAGCCTGGCGTTCGAGCAATGCATTGGCCTGCTCAAAACGGCGGGCCTCAGCCTCAGCACCGACTCGATGCAGGATTTCCCCGGCTACTAGAACCAACGTGTCCAGCCAATTCTCCTGTTGCCGCACTACGGCCATACCGGGCCAGCGATCGCGGACAGTTTGCACAACGCGCGCATTTTCGGAGACAAACAACACGCGCTTCCCTGCTGCGTCCATCGCCTCCAGAACCACGGAGAGCGCTTGCGGCCGCAAACCACCGGCGATCGCCAGGTGGAAAGTGTCCGGATCGAAGCCGAGACAGATGTCGCTGCTCATCAGAGTGAACGAGGGGACTGTTCGTTCCGATTGCCAGCGGCCAGTCACGGCACGCGACAGCTCCACGTCATCCGAGATGATCAATACGGAAGGTTGATCCACGTTTCCCTTCTGTGTCTCTTGGAGGCCTTGGCTTCGGGCTTCGGGCTTCAGGCTTCAGATTATCCAGATTTGGTGCCGGAAGCCTGACGCCTAAAGCCTGCCGCCCGAAGTCCGGCCCTATTTCGGGTTGTTACCTTCAACGTCCTGCTGCCCAGTGGGGGCGTTCTCGCTCCAGTCCGTGGGACCGCTGGAGACCTCGAAATCGGGCACATCCGAGTTAGCCGCTGCGCCCGCTGCCTGGGCGCGAGTTTTTGTGGCGGCGGCCGGTTTGGCAGTAGTCGCGCTCTTCGCATTCTTTGCATTCTTAGCCAGAGCGGCCTCCACGACGGCACGGAGGTCAACTAACATTGACACCGGCTGCCCGGATGAGTATTCCGCGTGAAACATCACCTTCCACGATTGGCAGATCATGCGCAGTCGCGCGATGGGCTCCTCGGCGGAAAACTGGGCCCGTCGGCAATCGAGTGTCTCCACGCCGCGGCTTTCCAGTTCACGCAATCCGTCCAGAATGGCGTTGAGGTCCTGATGCATGAGGCGAAAGAAAATCCGCCTCATCAGAAAGCTGAAGCGGGTGAACCCGACCATGGCTGCGGGCATAAAATACCTCTGCCCGCACGAAGTTTTGAGCTTTCGGCCCTTTTCCAGAATCCGGCTGGTAAGCAACTGGTTCAAGTTGCGGCAACCATTTGCAGTTTGCAGAACTTCATCGAGCGGATTCAGCCATTCCGGAGCTTTCACATCGACTGGCCCCAGAACAGTCTCGAGCGTCTGCGCTACATAAGCCGCATCGACATCGGCATCTTCGAGGCGCGAGGGAGCACAATGAGAAAAGAATTGCACCAGCAGGAAGTCGATCTTGTCGCGATCAGAATCCGAGTGTTCCGGCCTGCGCAAATGATGAGTCAGCAGGGTGCGAAGAGCTTCATCGCTCCCCACCGTCGTTGTCTGCAGGAACTGGCGAAGCTGATGCACCTGAATACGCGCATCCATGTCCTGAAACAATTGCCGGGCTTGTTCGACCGATTCCTGTGGTGGCGCATCCACTCCGGCTTCCAGATCGCTGTGCGCTGGCAGGTCGATCACGAACTCCCGAGCCAACGCGGCATATAACGGATAGAGCAGGCGCGCGTCCCGCCACTCCGCCGCCAGTTCACTCAGTTGAGATGTGGGTGTCATAATTTCACAATTCAGGTTTCACAATCCAATTGGCCACTTCGCCAGTGAAGCGAGCGGCAACCGCGGTACGGCCCCCGTTGTATTGAACAGCAACCACACAGGCCTCGGTGTCCAGCGTGCCATCGGAATTCCGCAGCCGCAGTTTATCGGCGAACTCAAGCGGCAAGGTTGAAGCGAACAGCACTTCTGTCGGGGTACCAAACTCAATAACCGTGCTCTCGCTAAACGCTCCGCTTCCATTCGCCACGCGAGTCAGGCGGACCGGAATACGAACCGGGGTCGCGTTGGGAAAAAACCTAGCCAACTTGGTAGTCGAGCTTTCACGTGCCGGCGCAGCCGCAGCGCCCGATTTGGACACAGAGTTCCTCATGATTCCTGATTCCCGGGGGTCGTCGATGCGGCCTGGATTCCCTAGTCCGCCGGTTAGCGTGACTCAGGCACCCGGACCGCATCGCTCAGTCAGAATGCACGAGAGCGGCCAAAGGGCTGCCTAGGTCTAGGAATCGTAAGTCTTGCTTTATCTATTTGATAGATTGACAGTACTGGACGAGCTCTTGAGATAATCGCAGGCTTCGTGTCTAAGATTGAGACAGAGTCTCAGCTCAGTTCGACTGCGGCTGGCCTGATCGGGCTAACAAATCCTGGAAAGAAGAATCATCGCGTAGCCCATCAAAAGATCGGTCGGTGTTAATAAACAGCACGGCGGCATCGCGTTTGTCGTAAGCCTCGCGCAGGTAATTGAGAGCTTCCTGATTTTCTCCTAGTTGGGCGTAGGTTTGCGCCAACGGATAGGGAGACAACGAGCCCTGCTGGTAGAACTTCTTCTGAACCGTCAGCACGCTTTCCCACATTTCCTGTGGACGACCGCTGGAGAAGCCTTTTTCGGCCGCGTTCACGATTGCCTGGGCCATGGAATCGTGACGCAAGGCTGCGACCTTTTTTGTCTCCGATAAATAGTTTGAATAGTCCTTGCCGTTGAGATAGATCTCCGCCAGATAAAGGTGAGGAGAAAGAAACGACGGTTCCCTGGATTCAATCTGCGTGAGCAGCGCGACGCCTTCTTCCGGTTGACCTGCCCAATAAAGGATGAGTCCTTTGTCGGCCATGATCGGTGTGGAGGAAGGATCAAGTTTTCTCGCAGTTTCGATTTCTACGAGCGCCTCAGGGTAACGCCGCATAGTCATTAAGAAGGTCGCATACCAGTGGTGAGCGGCCACGTAGCCCGGATTCAGGACAATCGCGCGCTTGAACTCATGTTCGGCCGTGGCTGCATCCCAGGTCCAATAAAACGTGACGAAGGCAAGCGAGTTGTGCGCCTCGGCAGAATTGTCGTCGAGTTCCACGGCCTTCTTTGCCGCCGCCAGCGCCCGCGGATATGCCTCGTTGGGCGGCATCACGGAATACTCACGCATCAGGTTATAGCAGTCGGCAAGGCCGACATAGGCCTGGGCGTAGCTGGGATCACGAACGATCGCCTGAGTAAAGAGGTCGAGAGCCTTGTTCAAATCTTCCGGCGTCCGTTTGTTCCAGAAATAGCGCCCCTTTAAATACAGCTCTTCCGCTTCCGGGTTAGGGTGATGGTCCAGAGGTGCATTGCTTACCGCCGACGCTGACGTTGGCTGACGCGGGATTTGATGTTTGAGTATGAGAAACCCGAGCAGGATGGCCAGCAGTAAGCCCAAGATTCGCGCCACTACGAATTTCGAACTACCCGGCGAAGCAGTCGGCACCGGGACCGGCTTGGATATAGAGGCCTCCGCGTCTTCCAAGACGCCGACGGACGATACTTCCCTTCCGTCCGCGCCAACATCCGGCGCGTCCGGGAATCCTTTTTCTGCCGCGGCTGGATCTTTCAACCATTGAGATAACTCGTCGGTATAGGCGAACACACCACTTCTCACCCCTCCCGGTACCCGGTGCACGGGGAGAGCCCTTTCTTTTTCCCATCGCTTGACGGTCCGCTCATCGCGACCGAAGAAGGCTGCGATTTCCTTCCACGAATCCAGACGGCGATTCGACGCCTGCTGCGCGCCAGCTTGCATAGACCTGAAATGTCCTGAGTTGTCCCGTGATGTCCCTTGCTTGGGGGAGCAAGTTCCTAGAGTATAGCGCGACTGCTCATATCGTGGATACTTCCCCCGCAGTCTTTCGCCGCCCTAAATGGGTGGACGAAGCTTGCAGAGTGCAATATTTTGCACACTCCCAGGCGAGTCTCAGATACTGACGAGATTTGCCGGGCTGCAAGTTCAATTCGAAAACGTCAGCCAAACGCGAGAAAGATCTTTTGGAGTTCGAGGAGCCTTCATGAATTACATACGCCAACAGGAAAAACGATCGCAGAACCCTGTGTTATTCGTTGCCGCGTTGATTCTGCTCTCACTAGCCGGCGCGACTTCGGCGCTAGCTCAGCAGTGCACCGACAGCTGGACCGGAGGAGGAGGAGATAACAATTGGAGTAACGGTGCGAATTGGTCGAACGGTAACGAGCCGGGCTACAGTGACGCCGTCTGCATTCAGACATCGGGAGCGGCAAGTTTTGTTGGACGTCGGCGACGGGGTAGCCGGCCTCGCCCTCGGCAGCTCTGACAGCCTGACGTTTCCCACCCCAGCTAACACGAACAATGGCCTCAGCATCAGCGGCTCCTCCATCACGAACAGCGGGCAGATTATCATGGCCGCTCCAGTGCAGTTTGGCTCAACAGGTTTGAACCTCTCCTCCAGCGGGACGGTGACCCTATCCGGCGGCGGAACGATTACCCTGAACGCCAACTCCTTCGGCGGCGACTCTATCGGAGGCAGCGCGAAGCTTCTGAATAAGTCGACGATCCGGGGCGCCGGTGGTTTCGACATGACATTCGACAATGCCAAGGGCGGCGTGATCAACGCCAACGAATCCGGAGTTCAACTGGTCGTGGGACGCAACCAAGCCCAGGGCGCCTCAACCAATACCGGACTGATGGAAGCCACCGATGGTGGCCAGCTCGCGATGGGGAGCCTCACGCTGAACAACGTTGGCGGGACAATTAAGGCGTCGGGCAAAAACTCCTACGTCCAACTCGAGGGCGAAGGTCAGGGCAACGAAACGTTCACCGGAGGAACGTGGACAACCTCCAACGGAGGAGTGATTCAGGTCGTTGACAGCAGCGCACTCCTCGACGGCACCAATGGGAACACCGTAACCAACTCCGGAACCATGCAGTTGGTTGACGGCGCGTCGCACCCGGGCGGCAATTTTCAAGGAACCCTGATGAACCAGGGAACGCTGCAGATTCTGTCGAGGGGCAACGGCGTCGGCCTGAACATTCCGGGTGGCCAGACCTTCACCCTGACCGGCACCGGCAGTCTGACCATGGGGGATGGCACCGTCAACGCTTATAACAATCAGAACTACATCAGTGGCGCCACGTTTGTGAACCAGCAGACCGTGACCGGGACCGGCGGCATTTTGAATCTCACCGGCTTCAACAACAGCGGCATCATTAACGCGAACGTTCCTCCGGGTACGAATAACCTGCAGCTTCAATTGGGCCGCGCCGGTGCAAGTACCAACACTGGAACTATCGAGGCCAGCAACGGCGGAGTGCTGGTTGTAGGAAGCACCACCATTAACAATGCCGGCGGCATCATCGAGGCGGTAGGCGCGAACTCTAACGTCTCTTTGGTTGGTTCTCTGGGGACGTCAGGCCTGACGATCAGCGGTGGCACTTACAGCACTTCAGGCGGGGGCGTCGTTTACGCTTATGGAGGAGCCACATTTGACGGAACCACGAGCGTGGTCACAAACTCCGGGACGCTTATCGTGCCGAACGTAGGCAACCCTCCAAATATCAATGCTGGAGGGACGCTCAAGAACACCGGGACCATCCAATTGTTGCCGAACTCAGGAGGAGCTCAGATCTTCTTGCAGCTTGTCGGCGGGGAGAATCTAACGCTCGCCGGCAGCGGTACGCTGATCATGGGGGATGGAACCAACAACGCCTATAACAATCAACCGGTGATCGGCGACGATTTTGGCGGCGGCGGTATTTTCACAAACCAGTCCACTATCGAGGGAACTGGCACCATCGCGTCCGGCACTCTGGGCCTTATCAACAGTGGCACGATCAACGCGAACGTCCCCGTCGGCGCCAACAGCCTTCTGCTTAACGTCTGCTGCGAGGGAACCTCGGGAATCGTCAACAACGGAACCATGGAGGCATCGAAGGGCGGGATGCTCCAGATTTATCCCTACAACAGCTTCAACAACGCCGGCACGCTGAACGCGGCATCTGGCAGCACAATCTACTTCAACAACAACGGCGGTCCATTTCTCAATCTCGTTAATGGCACACTGACGGGGGGCACCTATAACGTGACCGGAACCCTCCAGATTCCTGGGAACATCACCACCAACGATGCCAAGATTACGCTCAACGGGAAGGCGTCGCAGATCCTGAATCCCAATACCAACGCTTTGACGGGTTTCGTCACCAACGCCGCCAAAGGCAGCTTTGACGTCAAGGGAGGCCAGAGCTTCACCTCCGCCGGCACATTTACCAACCAGGGCGCGATTGTCGTTGGCAAGGGCAGCACGTTCACCGTGGGGTCGGGCGGATCGTATCTGCAGACTGAAGGCAAAACTACGGTAGACGGCAAGCTCGCTCTCTCGACTACTGAGGAGAGGATTGACGAATCGGAATCCGATTCCGACCCTGCGGCTGCCGACGTCAGGATTGCCAAAGGCTCGCTCTTGGGCAACGGAGGAACCATCGCGGCCCACGTCTCCTCGTCTGGAACGGTAATCCCAGCGGCTTCGCTAACCACGACGGGCAAGCTTGCGATCACTGGCGCCTATACGCAAACTGCCGCGGGCGCGCTGGATGCGAACATCGCCGGCGCCAGCTCTGGCCAATTCAACGTGCTCAACGTCACCGGCGCGGCGACCTTGGGCGGAACTCTGAATATCAAGCTGCTCAACAACTTTGTTCCAGCGATCGGCGACACCTTCGAGATTTTGACCGCCCGAAAAGTAACCGGCACCTTTGCCACTGTGAACGGAACCAAGATCAACGACAGCGAGCACTTCACCGTGACCTACAACGCAGACAACGTAACCCTCACGGTGGTTTCCGGCGACTAGTTTCGCACTCGGAATTCGACTAACAACAAGCACAGCATCGCGGCGATCACGTCTCGCCGCGACAAAAGGAGAGTAAAAATGAAGATCCAAAAACATCACAGGTTCGCACAAGCAAAGCTCGCGAGCATTAAAGGCTGCCACTCTACTTTTCCTGGCGGCTTTTGTCGTGATATTCAGCACACAATGCGCAGTGGCGCAAGGTTTCAAAATGACCCAGCTGAATGCCCCCGGCAACGTGGCAAATAGCACCTTTCCGATTGCTGTGAACGCCAGCGGTGCCGTCGTAGGCACCATCACAGACTTCGTCGGGAATACGGTCGGATTCTTGTATTCCGGGGGAAAATACACCGCTCTCGATTTCCCGGGGCGTCAAGTTCACCCGGGCCATCGGTATCAACGACTCCGGCGACGGTCGTCGGCGACTTCTACGTGACTCGGATGACGCCACTATCACGGCTTCACCTACAAGGCGGGAGTCTACACTCAATACGATGTGGGCTTAGGCAATGTCTCGACTTCGATCTTCGGAGTTAACGCGCCGGAGACTTTGCCGGCGCCGAGGGCACGCTGGTGAGGGTATCTTGCGAAGGCTTCACTACCATCGGTGGCACGCTCACAGAGTTCTATGCCAGTGGCACGGACGCGACGCTTGCCTACGCAATCAACTGCTCCGACGAAGTCGTGGGGCTAGTATCTCGATTCCAGCAATGTCGCACACGGCTTTTATCGGAGCGCCAGCGGAACCATCAACGAGATCGCCTACCCGGGCGCGATCGCGACCCAGTGCATTGGGATTAACGATGCTGGCGAAATTACGGGCACTTACATGGACACCTCCGGAAATGGACCTATGGCTTCACCTACGTCAAAGGTAAGTATGCGACTGCACGACTTCGCTTTACACCGGCGGGGTCAACAGCAAAGGAGCCTACGTCGGCTACTATGTGGCCCCGACGGAATCGCTCTCCGGCTATCTGGCCTCGCCTCAAGCCTTCAAGTTAATACCGAAGAAAGGTCCCGGCATTCGCAGCAGGGCACATATCAGGGCGTCAACAAAGCAGGCGTTTACGTCGGAGACTACGTCGCTCGAATGGCACTGGCGCACGGCATGATGATTTCCGGCAGCAAGGTCAAGAATATCGACGACCAAAGGGCACCGCTAACCACTTGCTTTGGCATCAACTCCAGTACGGTGATCGTTGTCGCTTTATACGACAATTCCTCCGGCAATCCGCACGGGTTCGAATACACCGCCGGAAAATTTAAGGACATACCGGGTCCCGCTGGCGCGATTTCCAGTGACGCCTTGGAATCAACGACGCCGGAGATATCTCTGGAGCGTTGTACAGCGATTCCTCCGGTGGCCACAACTTCGGATTCGTCTCTCACAAGCCGGCAAATACAGAACTGAATGTGCCCGGTCTCGATCCAACTTTCGCCTGGGGTATCAACAACGCGGGCGTGGTTACGGTGCAGTGGGAGACACCATCAGCTACCTGCAGTCCTCACTTTATAACGGTAAGAAGTACACCACGATTAACGTTCCGGGAGCTTCGGTGATCCAGGTCCATTGCATCAACACTGCGGGCGACATCGCGTACTGCTGGCCGATCCCTATGGAATCGGGCACGGCGCACTGAAGGATGGGAAACGAGTTACTACATTTTTGATTATCCCAAGGGCTCTAATACCGGCTCAGGGGAATCAACGACAGCAACCTGATGGTCGGCCACTACATTCCAGCGGGCAAAACCATTCCCCAACCCTTTAAGGGAACGGAGTAGAAGGCTGAATTTGAAACATAGAGCCCCCGCCGTGCCAACTCACGCGGGCAATAAAATAAATTTTTCGCACCATCGGGGACCCTGAAAATTAAAAAAGGAGAATTTATGGTTCGCACTCGCGTTGTATGTGTGATCTTGCTCGCGGTTTGCGTTACTCTTCCCGCGTTCGCTCAGCAACCGACAACCTTCCCGATCACCTGCTCCTCGAGTACAGCCTGCAAGAGCGGCACCATCCCTGTGTTCACGACCACCGGCGGCGCCTCCAAAGTAGACAGCTCGATCGTCAGTCAATCCGGATCGACGATCTCGGTTGCCGGCTCGGTAAGCGCCAAAACCGCCTTCGACATCGGAGGCACACCGTTCGCCTTCGGCTCTGTGGCCGAGACCAGCGCATTTCTGGGATTTGCCGGCAATTCCACGACAACGGGTACAGGCAACACCGGTATAGGCACGTCCGCGCTCAGCGCAATCACTACTGGAGATAACAACACAGCTCTGGGGACTTCGGCGCTCGCCGCCAACACCACAGCCAACGGCAGCTCTGCTTTCGGGTGGTCTGCGCTCGCTGTCAACACCGGCGCCCAAAACCAGGCCTTCGGCACCGCCGCGCTCTTTTCTAATACGACGGGTACGGCAAACTCCGCCTTCGGGCTCGGCGCTCTCCACGCCAACACGACTGCCAACAACAACTCCGCGTTCGGCTACGGTACTCTCTACGACAACACCACGGGAACCCAGAACGAGGGCTTCGGCTACGAAGCACTTTTCGCCAACACGACAGGCAACGGCAACGCCGCATTTGGCACAGGGGCGTTGTATCAGAACACAACCGGTGGATCGTCGACCACAACGGGCGGCAACTCCGCCTTTGGCAACTTCGCACTCCTGGCCAATACGATAGGCAGTGGCAACACGGCCTTTGGCTTTAGCGCACTCACCGCCAACACGAGTGGGAACAACAACGTCGCCGTCGGCCCGGCAGCGCTCGCGGGCCTCACGACCGGAAGTGGAAACATTGCGGTTGGCACCGGGGCTGGAGGCAATCTCAACGCAGCGGAAAGCAATGACATCTACATCGGCGACAGCGGAATTGCCGGCGAATCAGGCACCATCCGCATCGGCTACATCAAAAACATCTCGTCGACTTACATCGCCGGGATCTCCGGAAAAACCAGCGCCAACGGCTCGGAGGTTTTCGTCAACGCTACGGGCCAGCTCGGCACGGTAAAGTCCTCACTCCGCTATAAGCACGAGATCGCCGACATGGGCGACCAGAGCGATGTCCTGATGAAACTGCGTCCGGTCGCGTTCTACTACAAGCCCGAACTCGATGACACGCAAACCCGGCAGTACGGGCTGGTGGCCGAGGAAGTGGCCAAAGTGGCTCCGGAACTGGTCGTCTTCAACCAGGACGGTACCCCGGAAACCGTGCGCTACCACTTCGTTAACGCCATGCTGCTGAATGAAGTCCAGAAGCAGCGGCAACGCATCGAAGATCAGCAGAAAGCCAACGAGGAACAAAGCAACACCATCGCCCAGCAACAGGCACAGATTCAAGATCTGGCCGCGCGTATGGCCAAGCTCGAGACGTTGTTGGCTGCTAAGCGATAAGCGAGGGATTGATTCCGAACGGACCGGGACCCGCCGCCGATAGTTGACGGCGGGCCTCTTTGCGAAGTTTATGCCCGGCTTCAATCCGATCCCAACAGAGGGCTCTTCATAAATGTGCAAACAATTGCACAATGGCTCATGCCCTTATGTCTCTAAGCCACACATTCTTCGGACCGCGGCGATTGGTATAGGGCTTGCCTATAGCCAAGGTAGGATCGGAAACAGGTCGAGAATCCTCCCGCTGCCTCTGATCTATAGGTTTTACAATTTGGAGAAAATGCGATGAAAACTGGATTGTTGGTTTTATGCCTTCTTTTCGCCACCACAGCCCTCGCGCAATCGAGCAGTGGCAGTGCAAACCTGAGCAATGAGCTGCAGTTTTCCACTCACAACGAACGCGCTGTTCAGCTACCGATGGCTCAAGAACAAAACTTGCTGGCAAACTCCAGCTATTCCTTTGCGCAGGGTGAGCGTCCGCTCTGGGAAGTGCAGCCCCTGTCGCACACCGTGCCTTTGGGTGATGTCGCCCGTATGCTGAAAAAAGAGCACGAAACAGTTAAGAAGGCTGACATCATTTGGAATAACTAAGACTCGGAAGGAGGCAACTCATCCGGCCTGCGCGCCGGGTGCGGCGCCTCCAACTTCCTCCCCGCTCGAATTACTTGTTCCATCGGAAATTCCGCCGTCTGGGACACGATCGCTTGTGCTTCCTCTCGTAGCTAATTTCATTGTGAACGCGACTCCCGAGCTGACCTCACCTCCAAATCGCGCGAGACTTAGCATCCGTTTTTGCGATATACTTCGCGCTCACAGCGGCGAGAGCGCCGATGTGTCACTCGCACGCAACGGATGTCGGATGAGTGTCCGCTCCGGATTCCAGTAACACAAGAGCGGAAACAGATGAGCCACGCCCACCGGGGAAGAAACCCAAACTCAAAGGCCCTGCCGATCGCCATAAGTGAGGCGGTATGTGGCGGCTAATTCGCGAGCTCATACGCCCTTATCGCGGAACTCTTCTCGTCATTTTGATCGCCATGATGGTCGAGACACTGATGAGTCTCGCCGGGCCGTGGCCATTGAAAATCATTCTCGACAATGTGGTCGGATCGCATCATCTTCCTGGATGGTTCGATCACTTTGTAGCTTCGCGAACCACTGGCCTGGGCCCCGGCAAAATGAAAATCGCCGCCGCTGCGGCCCTGAGCGCAATACTGATCGCAGTTATTGGCTCCCTCGCTTCCTACATCGATAACTATTACACTGAGAGCGTCGGACAGTGGGTGGCGCACGATCTGCGCATGCGCACCTATCACCATCTGCAACGCCTTTCTCTCGCTTATTACGACAGCCATCAGACGGGCGTGCTCCTCAGCACGATTACCGACGATATACAAACCATTCAGAGCTTCGCGTCCTCCGCGACCCTGGGCATTCTGGTCGATCTCCTGACCATCGTCGGGATGCTCGGCCTGATGTTCTGGCTTCAGTGGGATTTTGCCCTCGTGGCTGTAGGAATCACTCCGTTCCTGCTGCTTTTCGTGTCGCGGTTCAAGCGGGCTGTGAAGAAAGCAACCCGCGAGGTGCGTCATCGCCAAGCTGACATCGTCGCCGTAGTCCAGCAGGGGCTGGAATCGGTACGCGTCGTGAAAGCCTTCGGCCGGCAGGATCTGGAACAAAAGGAGCTGAGCGATGCCAGCCGCGCCACGGTTGACGCCGCCCTCAAAGCTCGCAGAGTGAAGTCAATGCTCTCTCCTGTCGTGACTGTGACCGTGGCTTTGTGTACTGCGTTTGTGCTTTGGCGAGGTGCGTCGCTCATTTTGATCGGAACCATGACGGCGGGCGCATTGACCGTCTTTCTTTCGTATCTCACCAAATTCTTCAAGCCGGTGCAGGATCTCGCTAAGATGACCAACTCCATCGCCCAGGCCGCGGTGGGAGTCGAGCGAATTCAGGCCATCCTCGAAACCGACAGCGTCATTCGTGAATCTCCGACCGCGCGGGAACCGGGAGCTATTCGGGGAGACATCTCCTTTGACCACGTGGCCTTCGGCTACAACAAGGACGAACCGGTACTTCTCGACGTCAGCTTCACCGTCAAGCAAGGGGAGTTAGTCGGGATTGTGGGCACAACCGGTGGTGGCAAATCTACCGTGGTGAGCCTGATCCCTCGCTTCTACGATCCGACTTCTGGCTTCGTGCGCATCGATGGAGTAGACATTCGTGAGTACCAACTGGATCCTCTGCGCAGCCAAATCGGTTTCGTGCTGCAAGACACGGTGCTGTTCCGCGGGACCATACGAGATAACATCGCGTACGGCCGCCCGGGTGCGACTCAGAAAGAAATTGAGGAAGCTGCGCAACTGGCCAACGCCGACGAGTTCATTTCACGAATGCCTTACGGCTATGACACCCTGGTGGGGGAGCGCGGACTCACCCTTTCCGGAGGGCAGCGGCAGAGAATCGGAATTGCTCGCGCTATCATTCGCAACACACCGATTCTTATCCTCGACGAGCCTACCGCGGCTCTCGACACCGAATCCGAGCGACTCGTGATCGAAGCTCTGGAACGTCTTATGAAGGGACGAACCGTCATCACCATCGCGCACCGTCTCAGCACCATTCGGGATGCAGATAAAATCATTGTGCTCAAAGCAGGCATGGTCGCGGAACAAGGCACTCATGAGGAATTGCTGGCCCTCGGCGGAGTGTACGCCGAGTTACATCGCGTACAGGTTGATGGGGTTTCAGAAAAAGTTGCAAGCTAAAAGCATATTATCTCCGGCAGCGGTCTGCAGTTGCTCGCATGATTCCATGGAGGCAGCATGTCTCGTTCTCTAGTCGTTCTTCCCGACGACTCCGCCCAACCGATTATTGATGCCATCCATGAGGCCACGAAATCGCTTCGGATCAAGATGTTTGTCTTTTCCGATCCCACGCTGTTGGGCGCAGTCATCGATGCGCATCGTCGTGGTGTAAAGGTGCGCGTGATGCTGAATCCCGCTCGCCGCAGTGGCGAGACAGAAAATGAGGAATCCCGAAAAACGCTCACTCAAGCGGGAGTCGAGGTGATTGACAGCAACCCGGTGTTCGATCTTACGCACGAGAAGTCGATGGTCGTCGACGATCGCGTCGCCTTCGTGAAATCACTCAACTGGGAAACCAAAAACCTGACTGAGACCCGGGATTATGCCGTGATCACGGACGACAAACGCGAGGTCGGCGAGGTTATCGACTGCTTCGAGGCGGACTGGAGCCGGAAGTCCTTCGACCCGGGCGAACACGCGCACCTTATCTGGTGCGAAGGCAACGGACGCGACAAAATTGCGGAATTCATAGACCAGGCGAAGCACACGCTGTTCCTGCAGAACGAGCGCTATCAGGATGCCATCATCATCGAACACTTGGTGCGCGCGAAGGTGCGCGGAGTGAAAGTACATGTGATGGCGCGGCCTCCGCACACCCTAAAAAAGGAAAAGTTGGTCGAGGGCGTCGGCGGTTTGCGCATCATGGATGACGTTGGAATTAAGGTCCACAAACTCAAGCATCTCAAACTCCATGCCAAGATGCTATTTGCCGATGGAGTCCGGGCAATCGTAGGCTCTATTAATCTGGCGCCCGGCAGTTTTGACAGCCGGCGCGAACTTGCGATTGAGGTGCATGACGACGATGTGGTCGAACGTCTGCACACAATCGTGCACCACGATTGGAAGAATTCCCACCCTCTTGATCTGACTGACGCAGGGCTGCTGGCGGATCTAGAGGACCGCCTGGGCGCGGCAGACCTCGCGCTCCACGATCACAAAAAGAAAAGAGCATGATCGTCGATAGGCTCGTCGCCCGTAGACTGTAAATCCGCACTTAGGGTTGAACGACTTACGGTTGAACAATGACCCCATCGAATGGCGTTGCCGCCACGAAGCGTCCTCGGACTACACTGATCAGGCGAAGCGGATAACCCGAGTCCGCACCACTTTGCCAGCTTTGCCCGCCATCCCTGCTTTGAAAGATCGTGCTGGTTGCCATACTCGTCGCCAGCAGGGTCTTATCTGATTCGTCGTAGGAGATGGAACTGATATCCCGATCAGGCAAGCCATTTTTCAAGCGTAGCCAAGTGGCCCCGCTATCCGTGCTGCTGAATCCGCCTTCGCGTGACGCCACCAGAATCTGCGCCTCTGGTGTCACTGTCACGCCGCGGATGCCGCTGATGTTTCCCGGCAGTGTTGCCTGTTGCCAGGTGGTCCCGCCGTCGGTTGAAACCACCACTTCTTTGCGAGTGGCGGCCACTTCCAACTGTCCATTGGACCGCACCGCGACAAAATCGCTTCTGCCGAGCACCGGACCGCCCATCCAAGTTTTCCCTTCATTCGAACTGGCAAACAATCCTGCCGTCGTGGCCGCCAACCAGCGTTGCGGAGTCACTTCAATTTCATTCACCTTCGCTTCCAAAGTCGAATGTGGCACGGGCTTTGCGACCGCCTTCGTTCCCTTCCTCGGCTTGGTCGCCGGAGGCGCCTCCTTGACGATGGTATTGCTGGGCCGCCACGCCTTGCTCGCGTGATCAAGTATGAAGATGCCCCGATTCGTGCCTGCAATCAGCGATCCGTTGCTCGCTTGTTGCAAGGTGAAAACGTCGCGGCCTCCCAGTCCGGTACTCTTCTGGTCCCAGTGCTGCCCGCCATAGCGGTACGAAAACACGCCACCCCATTCGCGGTCGTTCACCACGGCTACGAAGATCGTGTCCGGATCTTTTTTGTCCGTCA
The DNA here is from genome assembly GCA_963722725.1 of uncultured Acidobacteriota bacterium. GTDB lineage: Bacteria > Acidobacteriota > Terriglobia > Terriglobales > Acidobacteriaceae > JABDBE01. The sequence goes on along the minus strand of CAVROB010000013.1, from coordinate 711,181 downwards.
GGATTGCGGTGACGTAGCGATGCGCGTAACCGTGATTCGAAGGACGGAAAGTCTGCGCGCCGTCGTCGCTCGCGATCACGCCACTGCGATCCGTCGCCAATAAAACCAGCTTGGAATTTCGCGGATCGATCAGCACATCATTTACCACCGTCTCAGGATTGCCGTCCCGCTTCCAGGTCTTGCCCGCATCGTTCGTCTTCCAAAGTCCCTCGGTGGTTCCTGCATAAACGATCTTCGGATTTCGCGGATCCTGCTTCAGCACCCGTGTGCGGCGCGCAGAAAAAGGCATTCCCTGCACCTTGCGGAAACTCTCGCCGGCACTATCGCTGCTATAAATTCCCGAACAAGCGCTGGCGTAGACCACCGCGGGGTCAGTCGAGTCGATAATGATCGAAAACACATCCGAGTCCTCGATCATGCCTTTGTTGATGTGATGCCAGTTCACCCCGCCATCATTCGTCTTCCAAGCCAGGTGCCAAGTTCCGGCGTATACGACATTCGGATCCTTGGGATCCACGGCAATCGATTCAACATCCCTAATATCAGCGGCGGGAGAGATGCGCTCCCAAGTATCGCCGCTATCCTTGCTGCGGTACACGCCGTCGAGCGCGCCCGCGGTCAGAACCTTAGAGTCCGAGACAGCGAGAGCCAGGGCGCGAACAGATTCGCCATGCATGGCGGTAAGCGTTTCCCAGGTTTTTCCGCCGTCGCGGGAGCGAAACACGTCGCCAGCCTTAGTGTCTTCTACGCTCCAGGCGGAGACGAACATGAGGTCTGGATTCTGCGGATCGATGACAATGTGATCCAGCACATAGTCGTTGCCAGTGCCGAGATGCGCAAATCGCGACCAACTGCGCCCACCGTCCAACGACTCAAACAGGCTTCCCGTTCCAGTGCCGAGAAAGATGTGGTCGAGGTTGCGAGGATCATAGGCGAGGCTGCGGGCGTCTCCACCATCCGGCCCTAATACTTTCCATTGTTCGGCCCACGAATGTCTGGCTGAGAGAATGGAGATAAAGAGAATTCCCAATAAGACAAAGAAGTGCTTGCGACGAACTGGCTGCACGGTCGTTAAAGCCATAAGGTAGCGTTCCCTCGAACAGGAAATAATATTTAGACTAACAGCGAGGCACAAGTATTGCCGCCCCGCTACAACTAAATCGCTTTGGCATACTGGAAAGGTCTAATTCCCATGCTCTTCCAGAAGTAAGCCAGGATAATCACACTTGCAACCGCCGCGTAGGCGCACCACAAAGAAGTGAATGCGTATCGCTTAAACGCCATCACCGCCAGCAGTATCGCCAGATTCGCGATTCCGAAAATCACCATGTCCTTTATCTTGGAGAACAAAAGCGATCCGCACGTCACGATCACATAAAGAACCGCAACGGCTTCATTGTTGGTTGCCTGATTGATGTACACGATGCTGTTGCCCTTGACGAAAACCTGCGTAGGATAAGCGGTCAAGGCCCACAGTATATAAAGGGCGGTTAAGGTTCCAAGAATAAGGAACGGTTGCATGCGCCTGCGACTTTTCGCGTCGACCTCAAATAAAATAACGCTAAGCGGCAAAATAAACGGAAGAAGTCCCTGCGCATACAACATGAACGCCGCCCCCATGTTGTGCGCTACCTTAGGCGACAGAATTCCATCTAGCCCAAGCCAGACAAAGCCTTCGATAAACTGGTGAATGGCAAAAAGCACAGGGAGAGCCGCAAACAGCAGTTCCCGCCGATGTTTCACTTTAGTCAAAGTCACAACGCCGACCCCTGCCAAAACTGTGCTACCTACAAAATTCGCAGTCGCTGAAAAACACATGCCCGGATTTCCTCCATCGAATTGAGCGTTAGCTCAACCGAATCTGTGCTTCAACCTACTGCAGTGCCTGGCTAGTTGACCCCATTTCCTGGCGGCCGCCAATGTTGTAGCGCTTGAGCTTGCGATAGAGGGTCGCGCGGCTGATCCCAAGCATCTTGCCCGCCAGCGCTTTGTCGCCTTTGACCTGTTCGAAGACGCGCTCAATTGTTGCCCGTTCAATATCCTCGAGGTCGGTGGAGGATACCGCGCCTGCCATCGCGCCTATCGTCGCTTCTGACGAAGGCGACGCGGATGCGATAGTAGGCGGCAAATCGCCGAGATCGACGAGTTTGCCATCGCCTAGAGCTACGGCGCGCTCGATGCAGTTCTCCAGTTCCCGCACGTTTCCTGGCCAATCGTATTGCAACAGGCATTTCATCGCCGCGTTGGTGACCTGCATCGAGTTGTCAGGCGCGTGACGATCGAGAAACCAGTGCGCCAACATCGGAATATCGGAGCGGCGTTCGCGCAGAGATGGTAAATGAACGGTGACCACGTTCAGGCGAAAATAAAGATCCTTGCGGAAGGTACCGTTGCGGTATTCGGCCTCAAGATCGCGGTTGGTAGCAGCCACCACGCGGACATCCACTTTAATCTTCTGATTGCTTCCCACCGGGCGGATTTCCTTTTCCTGCAAAACGCGCAGCAGCTTGGCTTGCAACTCCAGCGGCAGTTCACCAATCTCGTCGAGAAAAATGGTGCCGCCGTTGGCCGACTGGAACAATCCGGTCTTCGAACGCAGCGCGCCAGTGAAGGCGCCTTTTTCGTATCCAAACAATTCGCTTTCAATGAGGGTAGGAACGAGCGAACCACAGTCCACGGCCACAAAGGGACGATTGGCGAAGGAACCGCGGAAGTGAATGGCGCGCGCAACCAACTCTTTGCCGGTGCCGCTCTCGCCCGAAATAAGTACCGGAGTGCGCGTGTCTTTCAGGCGCGAGATCATGCGAAGAACGTCCTGAATCTTGGCGGAAGAGCCGACGATGCCATGAAGATCGGATTCAGTATCCACGCGCTCGCGGAGAAATTGATTCTCTTCCACGAGTTGAACTTTTTCGGCCATCCGGCGCAAGAACAAACGCAGTTCTTCCAGCGGAGAAAATGGTTTGCTGATGTAGTCGTAGGCACCCAGTTTCATGGCCTGCACAGCGGTTTCAACCGAACCGTGACCGGTCATGACGGCGATCTCGCTGCGAGGCAGAAGCTTTTTCACTTTCTCCAGAAACTCAATGCCAGACATGTTAGGCATAACCATGTCGGTAAGAATCATGTGCGCGGGCTGCTCTTCGAGCAAGGCCAGTGCGGTCTCACCGCTATTGGCTTCCATGCAGGTATAGCCCAGCGCCTCACCCACGGTCATACAAAGGCGACGGATGCTCTGCTCGTCGTCAACAATCAACAGGCGGATTCGTAAATCGTCACTCACGGTGCTTTCCCCATAGTCTTCTCGATGACTGAAATAAATTGTTGAACCCGGAAGGGCTTCTCCACGCAAGGCGCACCGGTTTTGCGCAAGGTGGCGACGGTATCGTCATTCGCGATATCGCCGGTAATGAAAACGATGCGGGCAGCGAGGTCGGGGCGATGAAGGCTGAGCCAGGCATGCACCCCGGCGCCGTCCACGCCGCCGGGCGTGCGCATGTCAGAAACCACGCCCAGAAACTGCTCGGACTCGAGCAGCCGCAGGCCCTCCGCTCCCGACTCCGTGCAGACCACGGCATAGCCACTGCGCTCCAGAGTTGCTCGGACGTAGGCCATCACCGCGGGTTCATCCTCGATGAGCAGTACCGGCAAAGCGGAGGATTTCGTGACCGTTGTGCTCATGCTGGGATCACTCCTGCCGCAGCACCCGCTGAGGCGCTTTCTGCCACGGCCGGCAAGCGCACGATGAAAGTTGCGCCCTGCCCGTCTGTATTGTTGTGGCAAAGAATCTCGCCTCCGTGTTCCCGCACGATACCGTAACAGATGCTCAGGCCCAGACCGGTGCCCTTGCCAATTTCCTTAGTGGTAAAGAATGGGTCGAAGATGCGTTCGGGAAAAGAAATGCCGTAGCCGTTATCGCGAAATAAAACTTCTACAAAAGCGCCCCGGTTCGTAGTTTTGATTTCAATCCGCGCGGGACGTCCGGTGTCGCGTACGGCGTCGTAGGCATTATTAAGAATATTCAGGAACACCTGTTGCAACTGGTGCGCGTCACCAATCGCCAGCGGTAATTCGGAATCGAACTGTTCGACGACTTCAACTCCTCGGCTATGAAGATCGTAGGCGCGCAACTCCACGGTGCGACTCAGAATAGTGTTGAGCTGTACCGGCCGGCGCTGCGGTGGCATTTGACGAGCAAAGCTCAGCAGGTTCTGCACGATTTGCTTGGTGCGTTGGGCTTGCTCCAGAATGACTCGCAGATCTTTGCGCGCGCTTTCCGGGACTTCGGGATTCTCCATGAGCAAGTCGGAAAAACCCAGAATTGCCGTGAGCGGATTGTTAACTTCATGAGCGACTCCGGAAACCAACTGGCCGACAGCTGCCATTTTCTCTGCGTGCAGCAGCTTGGCTTGCAGCGTCGCCGCATCGGTGATGTCACTCATCACGACGACAATGCTCGCAACCTGACCCTGCTCGTCGCGCATGGGGCTCAGGTTCATCGAAAAATATCCGACGCGCCCTTCGCCATGCACAATCTGCACTTCCAGGTTGTCGATCTGCTGGCCCGCGAGGGTTGAGGCAAATGCTTCGTTAAGGGCCTGACGACGGGCAGGAACGATGAGCTCTTCGAGTGGCCGGCTCAACAGTTGGTTCTGTTGATACCCCATGTCGTACCAGCGACGGTTCGCGTAACTGACTAGTCCGGCCGTGTCTGCGACCAAAATCAGGCTCTGGGTATTGTTCAGAATCTTGCCGGAGAAATCGCGCTCCCGTTGCAATTCAGATTGGAATGTCTTCAGGCCGCTTATATCCAACATGACGCCGCGGTACTGGACTATGTGTTGCTGCGCGTCGCGTACGGCAAAAGCATTAATCAAAACATGGACGGGGGACCCATCGTTGCGTCGCAAAGTCTGCTCATGATTTCGCACCGCCCCGTACTGCTGCATCTGTCCGGCGAGCTCCTCATATTGTTCGGCCGAGAAACATACCTGGGTGCGGACATCGGCTTGGAGCAAGTGCTCACGATTGCGGTACCCGAGCATGCGCACCAGCGCGTCGTTGACTTCAATGAAGCGTCCGTCGGGAGTCGAAAAAAACACTCCCTCCTGAATATTGTCGAAGAGCTCGCGATAGCGGCGTTCCGCCTCGCGGCGGTCCGTAATGTCCTTGAGCACGTGGATGGTTTGAAGTCCCTCGCTGTTGGCTCCATGAACGCGCGAAGTGGACACCAGATAAGTTCGGTCCAACACCGGGAGAACGTACTCGTCGGTGGCGACGTCGGCAGTCGAGCGGCAGAAGGGACAGGAGTGCAGGGGCGTCTCGTTTCCCATCGCCAGTAATGCGCCCATGTTTACGCCGATGAGCTCATGGGGCTGCACCCCGATGAAATCGGCCAGGGAACGGTTCACGCGCAACACATGATCGGACTGATCGTGGGCGACAATGAAGTCGGTAATGGCATCGAAGATCTCAATCCAGTGCCGGTTCGCCTGATCCATGCGCGTGAAAAGGCGGGCATTCTCCAGCGCAACCGAAGCGTGAGCCGCGATGGCCTGCAGGAGTTGCTGGTCATCCTCCTGCAAAGGCTTTCCCCGATTGGCGAGACACAAGACGCCGACCAGATCACCAGACGAACCTAGTAGACGGATCAGATTGCAGTCATTCCAGCCCAGGATCGAACTCAGTTCGGCGCCGAACAAATCGACTGCGCTCGCGGAAACAATTTCCGGCAGATGCTGCGCCAAGGCCTCAGTCAGGGCGTAATCGAAACGGCGCAGTAGCGAATTCCGGGGATGACCGGCAGTCGATGTCCCGTGAAGCACCAGCGTTTGCAGATCAGAACCCTGTTGCACGGCGAATGCAGCGGCCTGTGCGCCCATCAAATCGGCAGCGCGAGTCACGAAATTCCGGGCGCACTCGGGCAGACGGAGATGCGAGTTCAACTCGAGCGCGAGTCCCTTCAAAGATTCAGCGCGGCGCCGGTGTTGCTCGGACAAGTGCAGATTGCGAGTCGCCTCGAGGGTCACGGCCACCTGAGCCGCCAATGCCTGCGCCGAACGGACATTCTCTTGCGTGATTCCCGCACGATCCAGACGGTCAAGCACTCCGAGCAGGCCCAACACGCGTCCCCCGGCTCCCAGCAGCGGCACAGCCAAGAGTTGACGCACCTTGAACTTGATGATCGTTTCGAGGTTTGCGCCGGGAATCTTGGCGGGATCGTTTGCCCAAAAAGGTTCCTTGTTCAGCAGGGCGCGACTGGCAACGCCGTCAGGGAAAAGTTCGTCGACCGGTTCGGGATGGCCATTCTCAGCTCCCCAGCGAACCCGAAAAGTTTCGCCTTCGAGCAAGCCAACAAAGGCCCGGCCGAAACCCAGGAAATCGGCGGCACGAACCACAAATTGCCGCAAGAACTCGTCGAGGTTTCCGACCGAACTTAGCTCGGACAAGAGGTTCAGGAGTTGGTGCAGTTCATGAGCTTGGGCGCGGGCGGTTCCATAAAGCTCCGCATTGGCGATGGACACCCCTCCAATCCCGGCCACCGCAGAGAGCAAAGACTTCTCCTCGTGACTGAAAGCGCCTTCCTTCCGCGGATAAACAAGTATGGCGCCCTCTGCGCGTGAAGTGCGAACGGGAGCTGCCAGCAACATCCCGGCAGGCACCAATTCCCCAAGCGCATGGGTGACAGGATCGATGGCGACGGTGATGGGCGCGTCGGCGGCCAGCGCGCGGGCAGCAAGATCGGCAGCGAATTGTAATCCTTTGCGGTCGAAGCGAGCACGCGCCGAAGTTGCCAGTTGCTCGGTTTCAGCGGCGACGGCATGCAATCCCACGGTCGTTCCCTGGCGCAACAGAATGCAGACCAGCCGGGTGCGCAGCAAAACCCGCACGCGGTCCGCCACGGTCTGTGCCACCAACGCAGAGTCGGGGACCGCATGCACCGCCTGCGCGACCTCGGATAATATCTCGGCGCGGTGATGCTCCTCCGTTGGCCCATTGAAGCGGTTTGCTTCTAATAAAGTTCCGAGTTGACCGGCAAGGATGGTCGCCTTTGCAGCTAGATCGTCGTTGAAATAATCCGGCTCCGAGGCGTGTAGAAATACCGCGGCACCAATGACCTCGTTGGAAACCATCAAGGGAGCGGCCATCAGCGACTTGGCGTGGAATTCAGCAGCCACGGGGTACCGTCCCGGAGCCGGATTGTTCACGTATACCGTACGCCGCAGCCGAATGGCTTCCATGGCGACGGCGCTCTCGCGCGCCTTAAGCCGGCGGCCCAGAAAATCTGCTGCCATCAACCCATCCGCTTCCGCGCCGAAGAGTTCTTCCGGAGAAGCACACCGCCACAAGTAGGTACCATCCACGCGAAAGAAGCTGCGCGTTTCCTTGCAGAAGAGGCCAATCAGGGCGGGGGCGGCAGTTCCTCGGGCAGCTGCCTCCGAAAATCGCAGCAGCAGTTTCTGGAAAGCATCGTCCGATCGAGGGCTGGACTTTTCCAGCACCGTCGCATCTCCGGCACGCATAATCAGAAAGGCACCGCCCTTTCGTGACCGAACTACAAGTAATTGAATATACAAGAAAAATAGACTGGCATCTCAAATTGAGTCAAGCGAATACCGTTCGGAGTGCCCAAGTGTGAAATCTTGGTGAAACCTCGAAAATCGTCTCAGTCTGAGAGCATCAGGCTTTGGTGAGACGATTTATGCCTCTCGCAATGCCCTAATGCGATTGTACAAAATCAACTTAAGTTGCTGAGTAAAAGTGTTTTAACCGCAGGATTGCGACGCCCGAGGGAATTCCGCAATCGTGGCAAAGACATTGCTGTGACAAAACGGGTTTGACCGGGAGGACCAGTGTCTTTGCAAAAGATGCGGCGGTGGGCAATGGTTGGCTTTTTGGCATTCGTGGCAACAACTTTTCGTCCCTCGCCTGCAATAGCGCAAGCAGAATTGACTCGCAAAGCCAAAACCAAAGTAATGCCGCCTTATCCAGAGTTGGCGAGGCGGATGAAAATTACGGGTACAGTCAAAGTGATGGTCGTGGTGTCACCGAATGGGAGCTTGAAGGATACGAAGGTCGTCGGCGGAAATCCCATCCTGGTCAATGCCGCTATGGATGCTCTGAAAAAGTGGAAATTTGAGCCGGCTGACGGCGAGAGCACTGGAACCGTGGAGTTCAAGTTTCAACCCCAAGATTAGCCGGGACTCTAACCGCAGTTCCGGAGAGCGGCGATCTGATTTTAGACCCGATTTGAATACAGGCTGGGAGGCGCAGGGTAGGAAACGAGACCAGCGGAGGAATAGCGAATGACGATTGGCAAGAAACTCTACCTAAACTTCGGAGCCGTCCTTGCGATGGTCGTTGTGCTTTTCCTTATCAACCTCATCGCGGTTCAACGGGAACATAGCGCCAAGGCTGCGGCTTCCCAGGCGCTGCAAATGGCCGCGACCACAGACAAGATCCGATTCCAGATGATGCAGAACCGCTTGTCGTTGAGCAACTACCTGCTCAGCGGCGACACTCGCGAGGTCGAACGACTCAACGATGGCATGCGAGTGCTGGAAGACAAGCTGCAGACTGGCGAGAGCCTTACGACATCGGAGCAGCAGCGAACCGCACTCGACAAAGTACAGGCCAGCGAGCAGAACTGGGCGCGGGAATTTGCCGCACCGCTGATGGACAAGCGCAAAGAAGTAGACAGCGGCAATGCCACCGTCGCCGAACTTCAGATTTTCTATTTGCAGAAAGACGCATCTTCCTGGGTAAAAAACGCCACTGAATATCTTGACGTGGCTGACCTCGAAAATACCAAAGTGCTCGAGGCGCGCAGAAAGTCCGACGAGACCGCGGGCACAGCAACGTTTGTAATTGCATTGTTGAGCACTCTGGTAGCGCTGACCTTGGGGGTGGTGATTGCCTACACCACCGCGAAGTCCATAACCTCGTCGCTCAATGACCTGATGCGGATCGCCCGGCAGATCGCCGATGCCGGCGATCTGGATCACGAGATCGACATTCATCGCACCGATGAAATCGGTGAACTGGCTCGAACTTTCTCGAAGATGGTCACCTACCTCAGGGAAATGGCTTCGGTTTCCGAGGCCATTGCAGGCGGAAATTTGGGAGTCGATGTCCAGCCTCGATCCAAAAATGACACACTGGGCAAGGCCTTCGCACGCATGATCGAGGGCTTGCGAAAACTCGTCCGCAACGGACGCGATGCCGCGCAGCAGGTGGCCAGCGCTTCCAATCAGGTAGCGGGAGCTTCCGACGAATCAGCCAAGATCAGTCTGCAAACTTCTTCCGCCATCGACGAAGTCACCAGCACCATGCACGAAATGAGCGTCAATGTGCAGAACATGGTAAAGAGCACCAAGGTGCAGGCTTCCAGCGTAAGCGAAACATCCGCATCGATCGATCAGATGGTGGCCTCGATCCAGCGCGTAGCGGATACCGCCAAAGTTCTACTCGACATCTCCAACCGCTCGCGCGAAGAAGTGCACAACGGCATCGCGACCATGGAGAAAGCAACCGACGGCCTGAATCGCATCAACACGACCATTCAATCTTCAGGCGAAATCATCGACGTGCTGGGCCAACGAGCCGATGACATCGGCAAGATCATTGAAGTCATCGATGATCTGGCCGAGCAGACCAACCTCCTGGCATTGAACGCCGCCATCGAAGCCGCGCGCGCCGGAGAGCATGGATTGGGTTTCGCCGTGGTCGCCGACGAAGTCCGAAAGCTAGCGGAAAAGTCCGCCCAGTCTACCAAAGAAATTTCTGAACTGATCCAAAGCATCCAGAAGGAATCTCGCAAAGCGGTCGAGAACATGAACCGCAGCACCGCCATCGTCAACGAAGGTTTGGGACACGGAGAGGAACTGAATACAGCATTGCGCAAGATTTCGAACGTGGTCACGGAAGTGTACAAGTTCGCGCAGGAGATTGGTGCAGCCACGAACGAGCAGTCCCACGGCTCTTCGCAGATTGCCCGCGCCACAACGCGCTTGAACGAGATCACCCACGAAATTAATTCAGCGGTAGAAGAGCAGGCTTCGGGAGCCCACGCAGTGGTAAAAGCGATGGAACGAATGCGCGAGTTGGTCCAGAACACCACGTCGGGTTCGACCGAATTGGCCGCATCGGCGGAGCAGATGTCAAAAATGTCGCGCGATCTACTCGACTCCATGGGCCGATTCATGCTGGAACAGATGGAGGCCGTGGGAGCTCATCGCGAAGAAAACTTCAGAAGCAGGGCTCGGCAAGCCGTGGCCGGATCGAATAGCTAATCTCCAGGGATTTCAGGAATGAATCGAGAACTGCACATTGTCGGGTTTAGAGTGGGCCGTGAAACCTACGGCGTACCTATCACCGCTCTTCGCGAGATCGTGCGCGTGCCCGAGATCACGGTCGTGCCTGACGCTCCGGACTACGTCGAGGGCGTAATCAATTTGCGCGGGAAGATTGTCTCCGTGCTCGATCTGCGGAAGCGGCTCGGAGAAATTACGGTCGCTCCCAGCAAGCGCAATCGAATCCTGGTGGTTGAGCACCGGGGCCGCCTCTGCGGGCTGATCGTAGATTCCGCATCCGACGTGCTCAAGATTCCAACCGCAGACATCGATCCTTCCCCCACCGAGTTTGTGGACGGAGGATTGAACTGCGTGACCGGACTGGGCAAGTACCAAGGCCGGCTGATCGTTTTGCTGGATATTGACAAAGTGCTGGAGTTCAGCGGAACGCGATTGAAGAACGAGGCACCGAAGAGTGCAGCTCAACCCGCCTCAGCGGTAACTGCACCGATCGCTGCAGCTTCGAAATAGCAGCCAGGACAGGTGACAAAAAAGCGCATGGGAACAGCTGGCGTACAGGCGGCACTCACCGAACCCGAACTGAAACTCTTGCAGGCGCTGGTCTATCACGAGTGCGGAATGCACTTTGATTCCCGCCGCGCCGATTTTCTCCAGGATCGCTTGCAGCGTCGCCTCAAAGAATGCAAGCTCGATTCCTTCTACAGTTACTATCGCCTGCTCATCAGCAAAGAAGGCAAGGAGGAATTAAGCAAGCTCCTCGAAAACCTGACGGTTAACGAGACCAGTTTCTTCCGCAACAAGGCACAGCTGGATCTGTTTCACAAACACGTTCTCGACAGCATCCTTCGCGGCAAGCAGGAGCGCAGGGATTTTTCGTTGCGCCTGTGGAGCGCCGGATGTTCCACCGGCCAGGAAGCCTACACCATGGCAATGCAGGTTGCCGACGCGCTCTCCTATCACGCTCTGCGCAATCCTTCGAACTACACTACGCCGTTTCCAAAACCGCTGATCCCTCCGCCCTGGAAGCTCGAAATCCTCGCCAGCGATATCAGCTATTCGGTTCTGCGGGCGGGCCAGGAAGGAACTTATTCCGAGAGTCAGATGGCGTCTGTGGATTACAGTTTCCGGCTTCGTCATTTCGATAAGGTTGGCGAGCGTTATGCAGTGAAGAAAGCGCTCAAGGAACTGGTCCATTTCGACTTTCACAACTTGAAAACCGAATACCTGCCGCAGCGCAACGACGTGATCTTCTGCCGCAACGTGATGATGTATTTCGACGAAGCCGAGCAGAAACGTCTGGTTGAGAAATTCTTCCGCTGCCTGAATCCAGGCGGCTACCTGTTCGTAGGGCACGCCGAAAGCCTCTTGGGGCTGACTGACAAATTCAACATGATCTACCGCGAGACTGGTACCGCCTACCAGAAGATCGAGGTGGCCGAGTGAACCAGTTCCAGGACGAGCGTGCGGCGGAATTGAAAGAACTTTTCTTTGAGACGGCTCTGGAATTGCTCCAGTCGCTCAACGAGGAGACGCTGAAGCTCGAAAAGCAACCGGGCGATCTCGAACCTGTCCGCACCATCCGCAGAATCGTGCACACCCTGAAGGGCGACTCAGCCGCGGTTGGGTACCACGAACTCAGCGAACTGGCGCATGAACTCGAAGACGCCTTAGCTCTGGAAGCAGCCGCGACTCCTGCAGCCCTCGCCGAGGTAGCTTTCGCCGCCGCCGATACCTTCGGCGCGATGCTGGCTTCCTATCGCGAGGGAGCGAAGCTGCCCTCGTCCGAGCCAGTGCGGAAGATGATCCGCAAAATGGCGCGCGATCCGAAGACCCGCAAACCGCGCAGCCCGAAAGCCCGGACAGCCTCAGCTCCAGAAGTAATCTGGACGGAGTATGAAAAGCTCTCTACCCAAGCCACACTGAAACAGGGAAAGAATGTGTACCACGTGGTCGCGCAGATTGACCCAAACTGTGCCATGCCCATCGCCGCTCAGCAACTCGTACTCAAGGCGCTGACAGAAAACGGCGAAGTGCTGGGAACTCGGCCCGAGCCGGGATCCACCAAGAACGCGATGCAATTTCAATTACTGGTGGCCAGCGATCAGACTGCGGAGTTTCTAAGTGCAAAGTGCCGCATCCCGACTGTCATCTCACAGGTAAGCATCCAAAGCATTGGAACCCCGGCGCAGCCGGCAATTCAGAAAGCAAAAGCGGTTGATGGCGCTCCGAAGCCTCCCGCAGTCGATGGCCCTGCCCCGGCCGGGACTCCCGAGGCAAGTATCGCAGCCGAACCGGTCGAGGAAATCGAAACCGTCCTGACCCCATCTTCTGAACGCGAGGCCGCGGCCAGACCAAGTCCCGCGCCGGCAGAGAACGTCTTGCGCGTGGATGCCGAACGCATCGACACGGTGCTCAATCTCGTGGGCGAACTGATCATCGGAAAATCCATGCTTCAGCAGGTGCTCAACGAATTCTCCGCGCACTATCCCAAGGATTCCATGCGCAGCCGGTTCGCCGATGCTATGGCCTTTCAGTCCAGGGTATTGAACGATCTGCAGCGGTCGGTGATGAAGGTCCGCATGGTCCCGGTCGAGCAATTGTTCCGCCGGTTTCCCCGTATGGTTCGCGACGTTGCCAAGCAGTGCGACAAGCAGGTTGACTTGGTTTTGAATGGACAAGACACTGCCCTGGATAAGAGCCTGCTTGATGCCATCGCCGAACCGATGACGCACCTGGTTCGCAATGCGATTGGGCACGGCATCGAAAGCGCGGAGGAACGTGCTCGCGCCGGCAAGCCTGCTCAGGGAACCATCCGCCTCGAGGCCTACCATCAGGGAAATCAAGTTATCGTCGAAATCATTGACGATGGCCGGGGCATCGATTCGCAAAAGGTTAAGACCCGCGCCATCGAACGCGGCCTCCTCAAGCGCGACGAAGCCAGCCGGCTCAGCGAAGCCGACATTCTGGATCTCATCTTCCGCCCCGGATTCAGCACCGCCGATGAGATCACCGAAATCTCTGGACGCGGCGTCGGTCTCGACATCGTGCAAAGCGTCCTGCATCGCCTGAAGGGCACAGTGCATGTGGTCAGCCGCCCGGGGCAAGGCTCCACCTTTCGGTTGCAATTGCCTCTGACCCTTGCCATCATCAAAGCACTTTTATTCCGCGTAGAGCAGCGCCTGTATGCCATTCCGTTGAATGCGGTCGCCGAAATCGCCCGCGCCCACGAATCCGACATACACCAAGTCGATAACTGCGAAGTCCTGCAACTGCGCAATACTGTCTTGCCCGTAGCTCGCTTGGGGAGGCCGCCAGAAGAACGGTCTGATGGCCGGCCACAAAAAGTCTTCGTGCTCGTCATCGCCATGGGTGAGCGCAAACTTGGGCTGTTGGTAGATGCGATCGAGGGCGAAGAGGAATTGGTCATCAAGGCTCTCGATGAACAAACCGCGGAAACCGATCTGGTCAGTGGCGCTTCAATTCTGGGCAGTGGGCATGTAGTGCTCATTCTAAATCTTGCCGCCATTGTCGAACGCTTTGCCACATCACGACCCGACACCATTGGCGGTCCTGGCATGGGTCTGCTTCTTTCGCGCTCCGAGCGAGCGCGCCCTGCGCAAATGGCCATGGGAGGTCAGGCATGAGCTCTCCTGTGCGCGTGTTGGTAGTGGACGATTCAGCGCTGATGCGCAAGCTGATTCCACAGATCCTTCAGACCGACAGCTCCATTCAAGTTGTCGGCACTGCCATGGATGGGAATTTCGGTCTGAAAAAGATCGAAGAAATGAAACCGCAAGTCATCACGCTTGATCTCGACATGCCGGGCATGAGCGGCCTGGACATGCTGAAAGAGATCATGCTGCGCCATCCGCTGCCGGTCATCGTAGTAAGTTCGCACAGCACCCAGGGAGCGTCAGTGACGCTGCAGGCGTTGTCTATGGGAGCGTTTGATTTCGTGGCCAAGCCCAGCGATGTCTCCGCCAACATGCCGGAAATCGCGCGGGAACTCATTGCCAAAATCAAGGCCGCCGCCCATAGCCGTCGAGTCAATGTCTCAGCACCACTCGAATCTCCGAATCTTTCGCCGAAATCTAAGCCAGATACTAAAACGCGAGCCACTCGCATCGTGGCGATTGGGGTTTCTACCGGCGGACCACAAGCATTGCAATATGTATTGCCGCAACTGCCCAAGAATTTTCCCGGAACCATTCTGATCGTGCAGCACATGCCCGAAGGATTCACCGAGATGTTTTCCCGGCGATTGGAGGAAATCTGCGCTATCACCGTCAAAGAGGCACAGTCGGGAGATCTGCTGCTGGCCGGACGCGCCCTGATTTGCCCCGGGAACCGGCACCTCAAAGTGAAGCGACTGACGCTAGGCGATGTCGCCGTACTCAGCGACGAACCGCGGGTCAACGGTCACCGTCCTTCAGTCGATGTGTTGTTCAAGAGCGTCGCCGAGGAGTTCGGCGAAAAGGGCATTGCCGTGATCATGACCGGCATGGGAGAGGACGGAGCTCATGGACTCGGCCTGGTAAAGGCAGCGGGCGGCATGACCATCGCCCAGAGCGAGGAATCTTGTGTGGTCTACGGTATGCCGAAGGCAGCCATCGAGCGCGGCTATGCCGTGCGAGTGATCGCTCTTGATGCACTTGCCAACACCCTGCAAGCTCAGTGCATGCAGGATCGAAAGGGCACCAGAGTGGAAGACGGCGGCAGAGCCGCCGGAGTTGGCAAAATCTGATTTTGTCCGGCAGGCAAGAACAGGATGCCGGAACTTGAAAACGGCGGGAGGTTGTATATGGAGCAGTTTGTCGCAGTGAAACGCAGCAAGGACGGTCAGCCAGTCCGCTACCTGGTAGTGGATGATTCCGTCTTCGCGCGCAAGAACCTGGCCCGGATGATCGAAACATTCGGCGGGCAGGTAGCAGGCGAAGCCGGAGACGGTGTGACCGCCATAACCGAATATGAACGCCTTAAGCCCGACATCGTGCTCATGGACATCACCATGCCACAAATGGAAGGCATCGAGGCTGCCGAGAAAATCGTGCAGCAACATCCGGAAGCGCGCATTGTCATGGTGTCCTCCGTCGGATATCAGGAGAACATCGTGGCGGCGTTGCAACGCGGCGCGCGTCATTTCGTGCAGAAGCCGGTAAAGGCGGAAGTCCTGTACGAAGTAATCAAGTATGTTATGGGTGAGGATGGCACTGCGGCTCAAGCCGCAGGCGCGGGGGCCTGAAATGAAGATGGAGTTGATTCAGCCTTTCATCAACGCGGCTGACGCCGTGTTGGCGCAGGGACTGCAATGTCCTACGTCCGTCGGCAATCTCAGCATGGACGAAGAGGCTTACCGCCGCAAAGGCGTCGCGGCGCTGATTTGGGTCACCGGCGACATCGAAGGACGCATCGTCATCGACCTCGACCCGCAGACCGCCCTGCGCGTAGCCAGCAAATTCGCTGGAGCGGAGCTGCCGGAATCGGACGACCTGGTACGCGAAACCGTCTGCGAATTAGCCAATCAGGTGATTGGCAACGCGGTCACATCGCTAAACGACCAGGGATTCCATTTTCGCGTGCATCCTCCCGTACTTCACACCTCGGAGCACGGACCGAAAAGCAGCGAAGACACCGAGGCACTGGTTATCTGCTTCGAGACTCCCGTCGGAAACGTATTCCTGAACATCGCCTTGCGGCACAATGCCACTCGGCAGCCGGAACGGGCAGCCGCAGTGGGACAGTAGCATCAGGAGTTGATTTCGACCACCGAAGGGAAATGAGATTAGGAATTCGACCTATGGTCCAGCCACTACGAACACCGGATTCTGCGGAAGCGGCGTCCCGCTCGATGAAAACGCAGCGCTCAGCGGAGCCGGCATTTGCAGCACGATCGTATCGTTCAGCGTCTGAATAATCGCTACATTCCCCGCATCGCAATTCCCCACATAAACTCTCGTACTGTCCGCAGACGCCGCAATGGACAATTCGGATGGGTTCGAAGCACATACCTTTGGCACCGTGGTGATGGGAATCGTGCTTGAGACACTGCCGCTCAAGGCATTGATGACCGTGACGCTCGAGGTCACATTTCCGCCGTTGACAGACGCGCTCGATACATAGGCCCGGCTGCCGTCGATCAGGGCCGCCACCGAGACCGGATTCGCCACCGGAATAACCACAGCCGAGAGCGCATCGCTCGACGCATCCAGATAAGTCACCGCGTTCTTGGTTGGGTTCGTTACATAAAGCCGGTTTCGCGTGGGATCGTAGGCCATAAAATTCGCTCCTACACCCACCGAAACGCTATTGACCACTGCGTTGGCACCGGTATCAATTGCAGAAACCAACCCACTCCCTTGATCCAACACGTAAACTCGATTGCTGTCCGACCGCGCCAGGACCGATACTGGGGAAATCCAGGTCGCATTCGCGATGGCTGGGCTGACCGTTCGGTCGATGGGGTCAATGCTGGTCACGGAACCGCCGCTGCCGCCAGTGCCCTGATTCGCGCTGTAAAGATATTGCTGGTTCGGCGTTTCTGCCAGCGCTACGGGATTAATCCCGACCGGAATGCCGGACAGCGGCGCTTCGATCACGTTGCTGAATGTTTCGATGGCGAAGACCGCATTGCTACCCGAGGCTGCGACGTAAACCGTGGCGGCTTCGGCCGTAGCCGCGAAGCTCGGCTTTGAACCCGTAGGCAAGCTGATCGTCGTTACCGGCACAGCGCTGAAAGGCGAGAACGTCGAAACGGTGTCGTCTCCGCTGTTCGGAACGTAGACGGTCGTGCCATTTCGCACCAAGGCAGCCTGCTCCGGCATGAGGCCTACGGCAGATTGAGATACGGCTGTGTCGCCCGAAACATCGATCGATGTGCTCGCGCCCGGATGAGCGGAACCGTTGCCACTGATCACCACGACCAAATGAGAAACAGCGGGGCTTGGTGGGAGCGGCGGGATCGGAGTAGCCACAGGACGGTATGTTTCCCCGCAACTAATGCAAATCAACATGAGCACCAGAACGGCCGCCGCGCGCACCCCAGTCATCGACACCTCAGCCACAAAATCCATTTCTGCATAGAATCCTGGAAGAGTTCTCTATTCTAACGGCTGGCCGCGTTCCGCGCCAGAGAAGCAGATACACAAACTCGATTGTCGGTTCCTACCTCTCAATTTCTCAAGTGATGCGAGCGCACTAGCGTAGGGTTGGATGCTTGCATCGAATCGCTCCCGCATACCCACTGATCCAGATCAACCTTCCAACCGACCGGAACCCGCCCGTACCTGCCGAAATCCTTATCCCGAGCGGGAAGTCCCCCTCCCATGATTTGACATTCTTTTTACATTGCTGACGAGAAAGATATGTTACCGTGCCTTCGCCGAGGAGGCGAATCGGATGATCATGGGAAGTTATCAAGACAGGACGTTGCGACTGAACTCGCGCGGAGTAATTGTCACGTTGGCATTGGCCCTCGCATTTCTGCTATCGACCGCTCTGATCCAACCGGCTCAAGCGCAAACCTACAGCGTTCTCTACACCTTCATGGGGGGCACGGACGGAGCCTATCCCTCGGCGGGCCTAATTCTAGACAAGGCGGGCAATCTCTACGGAACGACTGGCGAAAACGCCCAGGCGGGCTGCACTTCTTACTGCGGCGATGTTTTTAAGATAGACCCCAAGGGCAACGAAATTACTCTCCACACCTTCGTGGGCGGTGATGACGGGTCAGCCCCGTCATCGGGTGTGGTCCGCGATCAGGCTGGAAACCTGTACGGCACTACGCTCAATGGCGGCAAAGGTGCGGGCTCGCTCGGTGTTGTGTACAAACTCGACCCGGCCAGCAAAGAGACCATCCTTCACTACTTTCCCAAGACCCCCAAGGATGGGATAGCTCCCGACGGCGTAGTCCTCGATTCGGAAGGCAATCTATACGGAACCACAATCGAGGGCCCTGGGAAGGGATGCGGCTTCGGTTGCGGAATTATTTTCAGACTCAACCCAGCCGGTAAGGAAACGATAACCACGCGTTTCAACGAGCCGGGATACTGGGAAGCCGGATACCTGGTGCGAGACGCTGCCGGCAACGAGTATGGCGTAGTCGGCATTGGCGGAGGAACCGGCTGCGGCGGCATCGGCTGTGGGGCCGTTTTCAAGGTCGACACAGCGGGCAAAGTTTCCATCGTGTACGCCTTCCAAGGCGGCTCGGATGGAAACGAACCCAACGGACCCGTCGTCATCGATAAAGCCGGGAACCTCTACGGCATTACGTGGGAGGGCGGCGATACTGTGGCTTGCCCCCCATCCGGGTGCGGAACCATCTACAAGATCGACACAACCGGCAAGGAGACCGTGCTGCACAAGTTCTCGCTGCGCGACGGGTTCCTGCCCTATGGGAATCTGGTCTTGGACTCCAAGGGCAACCTCTATGGAACAACGGCTGCCGGCGGTGCAAACTGCCTCCCCGGAGGGTGTGGAACGGTTTACAAACTTGCCAAAACTGGCAAAGAAACCGTTCTCTACAGCTTCAAAGGTGAGACGGACGGAGACGAGCCATTGGCGGGCCTGGTTCAGGACAAGGCAGGCAACTTGTATGGCACTACGATCAGCGGCGGTTACACCGGTGGCACGGGATTGTGCTTCCCTAGCGGCTGCGGGGTCGTCTTCAAACTGAAACCATAGACTCAAACCGCAGATCGACGCGGCAAATAAAACGTTATGCTCGGGCGGATTAGGTTCACGACCTTCCGCCCGATTTCTTTCGTGAAGCCGCAGCTTCCCCGGCGTGAGCCGCTGGCTTCTTCTTCCCTTCCATCTCCGCCAGGCTCGCCTTGAGCGCCGACATCAAGTCGACAACGGGTGCGAGCTTCTTTGGTTTCTCCACTTCTGCAATCTTGCCGCCTTCGAGTTTAGTTTGGATCAGATTCTTAAGATTGTCCTGAAAGGTATCGTGATATTTCTCCGGATCCCACTCATCCGCCAGCGCCTCAATCAGTTGGTGCGCAACCTTCACTTCTGCGTCTTTAAGTTCAACATCGGGTGCGCCGAAGCCCTCCACCTCCCGAACTTCTTCCTTGTAATACATCGTATGCAACATCATTCCGCCTTCATGCGGACGCAGAAAAACTGTGTACTCGCGATTGTGCATGGTGAGCTTTGCGATGGCAACATACTCGGACTCCTCCATCGCCTTGGTAAGCAGCGCATAGGGCCGCCGGCCGGCCTCGTCTGGAATCATGTAATAGGACGACTCAAAGTAAACCGGATCGACCTCGCTGGTTTTTACGAATTCCAGAATCTCCATGGTCTTCGCGGTTTTCGGCTCGATCTTCTTGATCTCCTCGGGCTCGATCACCACATACTCATCCTTGCGGAACTCGTAGCCCTTCACGATGTCGCTGCGTTCCACGACCTTGCCGTCGGCAAGACAGACATATTGCTGCTTCAGGCGCGAGAGGTCGTCGCGGTGCAGCATGTTGAAGGAGATCCCCGAACTGCGCGCGCCGGAGAACAGCTTCACCGGCATCGAAATCAAACCGAAGGTTAGATACCCAGACCAAACCGAAGCCGCCATAGTTCACCCTGTATTCGGAAGTTTAGGCGCGGGCGCCCATGCCTGTGCTGCATTGCCAGCCACGCCAACTCGCAAGCTCGCGCTCGTGAGTTTAAACTACAACCAACCGTTTGATGCACAAAGCTGGTGCAGGTAACCCAGAGTCAAAGCACGATACACTGGGGCTGCACCGGACGCAACCCTATAGATAGTATTGGCGGGCTTGGCACCTGCACTCTAACAAGCCAATTGGAGCGACAATCTTCCCTGTGGCTGACCTGACCCGAAGCGTAGAAAGTCTTGCGGAACTCGCCGCAGTGCGTCCGTTGTGGACGGCCACGATCGTCACCGTAGTATTTACTACCCTGGCCCGCTGGCTGCGAGGAGTAACCCTTTCCGGCGCCATGGCGGGAGCCGTAGTGTGCTTTCTGTTGTATGTCAGCGCCGGCGCCGGCGCATTTGTGGCGTTGGTGTCGGTTTTCGCGCTGACCTGGATCTCCACCCGCTTCGGGTATCGCCGCAAAGAGAAGCTGGGAACTGCTGAAAAACGGGATGGCAGAACCGCCTTGCAAGTTCTAGCCAACCTCGCAGTAGCCGCAGGTTGTGCCGGGTTGTCAGCCCTCACCGCGAAATCGGTCTTCCTTCTCGCAGTTTCAGCCGCGCTCTCGGAAGCCGCTGCGGACACAGTCTCGAGCGAACTGGGCCAAGCTCGAAGCGCAAGAGCGCGCCTGATCACAACCTGGGAAGAAGTTGCTGCGGGTACCGACGGAGGAGTGAGCTGGGCTGG
This sequence comes from uncultured Acidobacteriota bacterium, assembly GCA_963722725.1. Classification (GTDB taxonomy): domain Bacteria; phylum Acidobacteriota; class Terriglobia; order Terriglobales; family Acidobacteriaceae; genus JABDBE01. The sequence continues at coordinate 690,531 of CAVROB010000013.1, read as the reverse complement.
AACACTGGCCGGAATTACCGCCGCCGCCCTTGTGAGCTGGGTCTGCGTTCTAACCAAGCTCGTGCCTTTCAGATGGCTGGGCATTTCAATAGTGGCTGCATTCGCTGGCATGATTGCGGACAGCTACTTAGGCGCGTTACTGGAACGGCGAAAGCTTTTGAACAATGATGCGGTTAACTTTCTCGGCACGCTCGTCGCCGCGAGCGCCGCATTCCTGCTCGCATGATTCTCCAGAAACGCGCATGAATCCTCCGTAGAAACGTTGCGTGCAACGTTTCCGGCGCCCCACTAGTTCATGTCCCGCAGTTCCTTGAAGCTTACCGTCATGCCATGGAGAATCTAAGGAGCACCTCTGGAAAAGGCCCGAGCATCTAATTTGTTTAACAGGATTTCGCAGTATTTTTGCCAGGGACAGAAGTCGATAACCGATGAAAATTCGCACGCTGATCATAGGGTATGTGCTGGCACTCGCGCTTTTCCTGTTTGCCAAACGCCATCCCGACGCATCGTCCCCGACTGAATTTCACGCTGTCGTCGATTTGACTCATGCGATGGATGCTCACGCCTTGGCTTACGAACCTACGGGAAAATCCGTTGTGTCTCCCGAGCTCCTCGGCACTCGCATAGAGGCTCCCGCGCATTTTGCGCGTGGCCTCTGGACCGTGGATCAGATCCCCACGGAGCGCCTGATAGCACCCTTGGTTGTGCTGGATGTGCGCGCCAACACCGCTAACCATCCGGATTACCAGATTTCGGTCGAAGACATTGCTAAGTGGGAGCAAACCCATAGCCAGATTCCGCTAGGCTCGGTAGTAATGGCGCGCACTGGATGGGATTCGCGTTGGAAGTCGCTCAAAGACTATCGCAACGCCGACCTCAAAGGCACGATGCACTTCCCCGGATATTCCCAGGATGCGGTGAAGTTTCTGATTGAAGGACGCAATGCGTTGGGCCTCGGCATTGACACCTTGAGCATCGATTACGGCCCATCGAAAGACTTCCCGGTCCGCCAGTACACCCTGGCGCACAGTGTCTACCAACTGGAAAACGTCGCCAATCTGGATCGCGCGCCGGCCGCCGGCAGCATGGTCGTGGTCGCTCCCACCAAACTCGAAAGCGGATCCGACGGCCCGGTGCGAATCCTGGCACTCGTGCGCTGAACAAACATTGTCATCCCGACCGGAGCGAAGCCACGCGAGCGCAGTGGAGGGACCTGCTGTTCGCCGGTGCCACTAATAAACGGCTTGCCCCAGAATCTCTGCAGCTTTCCACGAACCGCCCTCATCTGAATTTTATGCGCATTCCACCCCAGAGGCACACATGAGCGACCCGCGTTATCCCATTGGAAAATTCACCTTCGACGGTCCTGCCAGCGAAGCCCAACGAACCAAGTTCATCGATGATATCGAGCAAGCTCCTGCAGCGTTGCGGAACGCCGTGAAAAACCTGACGCCAGAACAAATCGAAACTCCTTATCGTGAAGGCGGCTGGACCGTACGACAGGTCGTGCATCACGTTCCCGAAAGCCATATGAACAGTTACATGCGCTTCAAGCTGGCGCTCACTGAAGACGAGCCCACCATCAAACCCTACCTGGAAGATCGCTGGGCCGATACGGCGGAGGTACATTCGACGCCGCTGGAAGTTTCTCTTTCGTTGCTTGAATCGTTACACGACCGCTGGGTTCGTCTTCTGCGCTCCTTGCAACCGGCCGACTGGAAGCGAACTTTTCGCCATCCGGAATTAGGCACCGTTTCTCTGGAGAGGAATCTCGCGCTCTACGCCTGGCACGGCAAGCATCACGTTGCACATATTACGGAACTGAGAAAAAAGATGGGCTGGTAGGGCTGAATTAGAGTCGCCGTTTCCAGTAGCCAGGTTTGCGACTAGTGTGCGCGACAGCCACGACCTGAACATCTCCTAGCACTCGTTCCCGATAAATCAGAGTAAAAGGAATTGTCTAAGCAAGAACTTGCGAGTGTGATACGGGCCGACGACCCAACGCTGAGGGGATTGTAGTATCTGTGTAAACGCGCGACCAACCTCAGCGTCGAACTTGCGCGCGGCCTCTGGGCTGCGCTCTAGGTACCAGTCAAACGCTGCGTCGTATTCGGCAGCTGCTTCTCGATGAAGCTCGACTGCTCTATCGGACATGAGGCAGTTTTGCCAAGTTTCGCTTGCGTACTTCGGCCCAAGACGTGGTCTTCGCCTCACCAGCATCCAGCTCGGCGATTCGCTTTCCGATCTCCGCTTCCCAAGCTGCTTGTAACCCCTCGTCCACTTTGCCGCCCAAGTTAGAAATCAAGGAATCCGCCAGCGCTTCCTGTTCTTCAATCGAGAGCAAGAGCGCTTGCTCCAGCAGCTTCGAAACCTCTGGCGTCATCTGTGCCATGGCTACCTCATGATTATTCTATCTTAGGGAGCAAACTTGAGCGCCAACTCACAATCCTTGAACCTCTAGACCAGCCCATGCACCCGCCAAACCATATAGCTCACCGCCTCGCGCAGCACCGCTTCCCCACGCTGCCACAGCGAATGCGGACGCGAGTCGGGACGCGGCGAAACATACACCTGCATTCCTTCGTGCTCGAGGAGCTTGCGAATTCGGAAAACATGGTACGCATCACTCACCGCCACGCAACTGTGCATGTGATTCGTTCGCATGATTACGCCAATCCGTTCCGCGGACTGCGCCGTGTCCGAGCCCTGGGTCTCCTCAATGAGGCTGGAGTCCGGGATGCCACGATGCATCAGGTAATCGTGGCCCACCCCACCTTCGCTGAAACTGGGATCAGCCGCCGCCCCGCCGGTCGTAATCACCACCGGAGCGACTCCTTTTTCAAACAGGTCAAAAGCATGATCGAGGCGGGCGCGGTACACGGGAGACGGGCGGCCGGAATACTCGGCAGCTCCGAACACTACAAGAGCGTCAGCGGAATGAATTTCTTGTCGCGAGGACTCGCGCACAATTCCCGCACAAATTGCGGCTAGCCAAGCTACCAACGCAAGCGCAACCAGTGCAACCAGGCACAGCAGCCCATGGCGTCGCCAAGGCCGTTTCGCAGCCGCGTCGCTCATCCTTGTGCGAAGAACTCGGAAATGTCCTGAGCAGAAATCGCGCCTTCGCGCATGATGCGCCAGCGAGCTTCCTCATCGGTGAGGTCCACAATGGTAGAAGCCGTTTCGCGCGGCGAGGTCCCGCCATCCACGATGATGGAGATTCGCTCCTGCAGTTGATCCCGCACTGCTTCGGCCGTGGTACACTCCGATTCCCCGCTGAGATTCGCCGAGGTCGCAGTAATTGGAATTTTTGCCGCCTGTACTACGGCAAGAGGAATCTTGGCGCTTGGTATGCGCAGAGCCACATTGCCCGTATTGGCAGTGACTTTCAACGGCAGCCGCGACGCGGCTTTCACAATGATAGTCAGGGGCCCCGGCCAGAAACGACGCGCCAGCTTGTAAAACTCATCGGGCAACGGCCGGGCCAATTCCTCAGCCTGCTCTTCGCTTTCGATCAAGAGCGACAGCGGCTTGTGCCGCGAGCGCGACTTGATCTCATACACGCGATCGACGGCGCGCAGGTTAAAGGGGTCGGCAGCCAAACCGTAGAATGTGTCGGTGGGCATGCCCAACACTTCGCCGGCCCGAATCTGATCGGCCGCATACCGGATCAACGACGTCTCCGGCTTCTCGCTGTTTATCTTGAGAATTTCCGCGCGCACACGCTTCCTTCCCAATACTGTTCCGAATCCGCGAAAGCTAACATACCACGGGCCATCACCGCAAGGAGAGATAAACAGTTATGATTCTGACCAGCTGTGAAACAAAAAGCCAATCACGACCCGGCTCCCGGCGAGCGCCTGCGACGCATCGAGGGACGCCACAACGCCCTGGTCAAAGAACTGCGCGGCGCTTTTGCCCATGGTGAACTCACACCCGACGGCTATTGCGCCATCGAAGGCATGCGCATTCTCGAAGAAGCCATCCGCAGCGGCCTGAAATTCAAGTCGGTCTTCTTTCGCGCCTCCGGCGAAAACCGCGCCGAACGCCTGCTGCCCCAACTCGCCGCCCACGTGGAGACTTTGCTGCTCCCTGACAAGCTGTTTGCCAGCGCTGTCCCGAGCGAGAGCTCCGCAAGGCGTCGCGGCGTTAGTCCGCTGCAAGGTTTTCAAGCTGGAAGACGTGCTGGGGAAGTCGCACGCCGGACCATTGCTGGCGATTGCCGGAGTGCAAGACCCGGGGAATCTGGGAACCATTCTTCGCTCCGCAGAAGCCTTTGGCGCCGGAGGGGTGCTGCTCGGAGAAGGCACAGTCAGCCCATTCAACTCCAAAGTAATCCGCGCGTCTGCGGGATCGGTATTCCGGCTCCCCATCGTCCAGACCAAGTTGCCGGGAATTCTAGACCAGATGCGCGAGCTCGGCCTGCGCCTGATCGCAACCTCATCGCACAAAGGCACCCCACTCGACCAAGCCACGCTGACCGGGCCGCTGGCTATCTTCATCGGAAGCGAAGGCGCAGGCCTGCCGCATGAACTGCTCGCGGAGATGACCGAGACCGTAGCCATCCCCCACTCGCCGAACGTCGAATCGTTGAACGCGGGCGTAGCCGCAAGCATAGTGCTCTACGAAGCCGCCCGCCAAAGCAATTCACCACGGAGACACGGAGGCACGGAGTAAAGAAAGGTTTGTTCATGTTGCTTGAGCAACAGATTACAGAACCGATCATCGGCGCCGCCATTGACGTTCACCGCGAACTTGGCCCTGGACTTCTCGAATCGGCTTATGAGGAATGCTTCTGCCACGAGTTGCGCTTGCGCGGATTAAACTTTCAGCGGCAGGTTGAACTCCCAGTCGCATACAAAGGCCTTAAACTAGATTGTGGATATCGATTGGACGTCGTGGTCGAGGACGCCGTGATCGTTGAACTGAAATCGATTGAGCAGATCTCGCCAATTCACGAAGCGCAGCTACTTACATATTTGCGCCTGTCAGGAAAGAAGGTCGGTCTGCTGATTAATTTCAATGTAGCCGTTCTCAAGAACGGAATTGTACGCAGAGTACTTTAAGTCCTGAATTCTCCGTGCCTCCGTGTCTCCGTGGTGAACTGACTTATGAGTCTTTTCCAAGCCATCCCGAGCGGCGACAACTCTGGAGACCGCACTCGTCCGCTGGCTGACCGCATGCGGCCGCGGACCCTCGATGAATTTGTCGGCCAGGAGCACCTGGTCGCGCCCGGCAAACCGCTCCGCATCCAGATCGAGCGCGACGATATTGGCTCGCTCATCTTCTGGGGCCCTCCCGGCACCGGCAAGACCACCCTTGCGCAGATCATCGCGCGCATGACCAAAGCCGAGTTCATCGAATTCTCCGCCGTGCTGACCGGCATCAAGGAAATCAAACAGGTTATGGCCGACGCCGAACGCGCGCGGCAGTACGGCACGCGGACCATCGTCTTCATCGATGAGATTCACCGCTTCAACAAAGCGCAGCAGGATGCCTTCTTACCACACGTCGAGAAGGGCAACATCCGGCTGATCGGCGCGACCACCGAGAATCCGTCGTTCGAGATCATCTCGGCGCTTTTGTCGCGCAGCCGCGTCTATGTGCTCAAGCCGCTCACCGAGGAGCAAGTCGTCCTGCTACTCAAGCGGGCGCTTGCCGATGAGGAACGCGGGCTGGGAGCGATGAAGCTCCGCGCCTCCGACGCGGTGTTGGCAAAGATCGCGGCCTATTCCAGCGGCGACGCGCGTAGCGCTTACAACGTGCTCGAAGTTGCCTCTACTTTAGCCCGCGCTACCAGCGAGGTCGGCGCGGAGATCAACGATGCCATCGTCACCGATGCGTTGCAGAAACGCGTGCTGCTTTACGATAAAACCGGCGAAGAGCACTACAATCTCATCTCCGCGCTACATAAATCCGTGCGCAACAGCGATCCCGATGCTTCGCTCTACTGGCTGGGCCGCATGCTCGAAGCGGGCGAAGATCCGCTGTACATCGCTCGCCGCGTTGTACGCATGTCGGTCGAAGACATCGGTCTTGCCGACCCCAATGCGCTGGCGCTCTGCATGGCGGCACGCGACGCCGTCGATTTCATCGGCATGCCCGAAGGCAATCTCGCGCTGGCCCAGGCCGTCGTCTATCTCGCGCTCGCGCCCAAATCGAATGCGCTGTACACCGCTTATGCCGAAGTGCAGCAGGATGTCGAGGCGACGGCGGCCGAATCCGTCCCCCTGCACCTGCGCAACGCGCCCACCGGATTAATGAAAGGCCTCGGATACGGTCAAGGCTACCAGTACGCCCACGACCTCGAGGGCAAAATCGCGGACATGCAATGCCTGCCGGACAATCTCCGCGACCGCACTTACTACCATCCCACGAGCGAAGGGGTCGAAAAGCGAATTCGCGAGCGCATGGAGCAGATCAGGCGGCACCGCTCAAAATCGCCTGACCCTCCCGATTCGGGAAAAAGTTGAGAGTTGGCTGGTTGAAAAAAAATCTCTCATTCCCCTCAAAATCTAGAAAACAAAGGGTTGGAAATTCTGGGTACCCTCCAGATCTATGGTTCTTAAGGTAGTTACGGGCAAAATCTTGGAAACAAGGGAGTTACGGTCAGGCCAGCCTGCTCGCGGTTCCGTTTTGGAACTGCGAGCCGAACTAGACAGGCGTCGAAGGCTTTCGCCTTCACGTGCTCGCTCGGACTTCAGCTCCCGGAAGCTGCGCCGACGATTCGGTTGTCAAGGATCGTAGATTATCTTATAGATAATCGTTGCGTCTATATATTATCGTAAGTGAGAGCATGAGAGCAAGCGAAAAACGGTCGGGGCGTCCGGTCCAGTTCCAAATTGGGAATCTTGCGCATTCGCAGAAACGTTTTCCCCTCTCCAGTTTAGCCCAATTTGAACGTGCAGGCCCGATACTTACTTGCTAGTCGGGCTGGCCCAACTCTTGGCGGCGCCGTCCTGCACCTGCTCTGCGGGGCTTGCGCTTGCCGGCCATGTAATAATTGTTGAGGAGATAAGCCAGCCGGCGGCTTCGTTTCCCGGATTGCGGAAAAATGCAGTCTATGGCAGGGTTACGGGACATGAATAGCGACCAGGTCATTGCGAAGCTTCGCCAGCACGCTCCCGAATTAAGAGCGGCGGGGCTTCTGCATCTGCGCGTCTTTGGGTCCGTGGCACGGGGTGAAATGTCTGCCGAATCGGACATTGACCTGCTGGCGGACTTCGATAAATCGAGACGGTTGACGCTGGTGACGGTTGGTAGACTGCAAAGCCGTCTGACAGAATTGCTGGGCGTTAACGTCGATTTGTCTTCAGAAGAATGGATGAAGGAGCCTGTCCGTAAACAAGCTTTGCGGGAGGCGGTTCTTGCCTTTTAGAGCCACCGATCAACACCTGCGGGACATCCTCGAAAGCATCAGTAGTATTGAAACATTCCTCGGCGATATGGACTTTGATGTCTACCGCGGGGACCTGAAAACAAAGTCGGCCGTGGAGCGGCAGCTGCAAATCATCACCGAGGCTGCGGTTCGTCTGGGGGAGGATGGGGACCGCCTGTGTCCTGGTGTTGATTGGAAGAGCTTTCGAGGGATGGGAAACATACTGCGGCACGGGTACCATCGAATCGACGACGAGGTCGTTTGGAACACGGTAAAAGAAGAACTTCCCCCAGTAAAAGCTGCTGTGTTGAACGCTCTGAATAAGTCCCCTGAATTACCTGGGTCTCCAACACTAATCTGACTCCAGCCTCGATTTGTTTTCTCCGAAGTAAGCTGCCTAGAATCTTCACAATAGCAATGCTTACCGAGAGGCTTCTTGCCCTCGTGAGGGAATTACCTCTAAAACGTCGCTCTTATTAGTGAGGGACAGCCAGCCTTAGTCAGGCACACTGTACAAAATCAAAATCGCGACCGCGGACCCGGCCCAGTCCGGAGCCAAAGACCCGGCGCCCAGGAGAGAGCCATGCTTCGCATGAAATTCTTCGCCATCGTCATCGCCATCGCCTCCGCCCTGCTGAGTGCATCCGCATTCGCAGGCACCACTTTTACCACCATCGATAACCCGGGAGATCCTACTTTCAACCAACTGCTCGGCATCAACGACGCAGGCGTTATCTCTGGCTATTTCGGGAGCGGCGCCGCCGGTCACCCAAACCAGGGCTACACCATTGCACCGCCCTATACGTCGTTCCTGCCGGACATGCTTCCCGCCTCGGTGCAGACCCAGGCGACGGGCATCGCCAACAACTCGAGCAGGGCTGGTTTCTGGTCTCCGACGAACACCGGAAACGGCGACGCAAATTTCGGCTTCATTCAATTGGTCAAGCAGAGCGGCGCCATTCTCTACCTCAGCGTTAACAATCCGCTGGTGGCCAGCACGCCCGAGGTCAACCAGTTGCTGGGCATCAATCAGGGCAATATTGCCGTTGGCTTCTACAATGATGGCAATAATTTGCCGCAGGGATACTCCTATGCGGTGAGCACCGGGCTGTTCACGCCGGTGACGGTGGCAGGAGCGATTTCAGACGCGGCCACCGGAATCAGCAATCACAACCTGGTTTGCGGCTTTTTCACGCTTCCCGACGGCCAGACCCAGGCTTTCGTGCAGCCCTTGTCGGGAGGGTCATTGATCACTTTTTCCGCCCAGAACAGCTCGGTAACGCAGTTTCTTGGCATCAACGACCACGGCGTCGCGGTCGGCTTCTATATCGGCACGGACACCTTTCCGCATGGCGTAATCTACAACACGATCAGTGGCAAAACGACTTACATCAACGATCCCAGCGGGATCATGGGGACGGTGTTGAAGGGTATTAACGACAGCGGCCAGATCGTCGGCTTCTATACCGACGCCGCCGGCAATACGCATGGCGTGCTGGTCAACCGCACGGAATAACCAGGCCTCGTTCCAGTCCGCCACGTTCTTTCTAGGCTCGTAGACGAACGACGGAGCGCGGATTTTGCAGGGTTGCCAGGTTGGCTGAGGACGATAGCCTAGTGTTTTCCGTCTGGCGATGAAGTCCGTTTTCCACGGGTCCGTCGGCGTTGTAAAGCGGAGCGAGATAGATGCCATGCCTTGCCGCAATTGTCTCCATCTCCTCGACCCGCCGCGGAGTGATAAATCCTCTTCCTTGAGAAAAGGGTTCGAAGCGGCCTTCCAGCGCAAGAGCCATGCCTTCGAGTAGACATCCGTGGACCACATCGGGGAATGGATGCCGATTTAGAACTCCGTGAAGATCCGGAGTGAAGCTCAAGCCAGCGGTGATCTGTCCCAGGCCTCCGAAGAAGATTTTGGCGTTCGGCATGTGCGTATTTGGAGAGAGGTTCTTCGGGTAACCCGCATCGCACACGATGGCGTGGGGCGCGACTCGTCCCAGCAGAAGCGAAGGCAATGCGAGGCTGGCGGCGCAAATGACAAGGTCGGGCTTTGCTGAGAATTGCTCCAGATCGGTTCCGATCTGTACATCAATTCCATCGGCCTGCAACTCGGCAGCGAGGCGGCGCAGTCGGGCTTCGTTGCGCGCGTTAAGCAGGACGCGCTTTACCAGAGGCGCTAAACAGCGAGCACAGCCGGAACCCACATCTCCGGTGGCTCCAACAATGAGCAGGGTTGATCGGCGGAGGTTCCGACCCTCCAGCGCACACATCTTCTTGATGCCCTGAACGACGAAACCCACGGTCAACGTATTGCCCGTGGTGAAGACCGTGCGGTGCCTTGCCGGAAGCTGATCGAAGTTGCCTTCGATCAGAATGGAACTGAATCCGCCGAGACTCACGATCTTCGCTCCCGCGTTGATGGCGCATGCCGCCGCCGCGCGAACGCGGGCGACGTTCTCGTGCACGCAGTCGGATCCGAGCCGGTCGGGCGGAATAAAGCAGTCGATGTAGAGGCCGCGCGCCGTGGTGCCGATAGTTGATTCGACCTCGACGTGGCAGACTGCTCTGGGCGGAATCCAAGGGAGGATGTCTCTGATCTCCTCGTCCGGGAGAGGCGAACGCTCTGGTCCGCGCAGGACAGCGAGTACATCCGCGGCCGCTCGCCAACTTTCCTGATGCCCGATCAAAGCAAAATCGACGTCCATAAGTCCGCTCTCGGCTCAATTAAACGGGCAACTGAGCCACCCATGCAAGTGTGACCTCACCGGGTATTCCCAGCGTGTCGAGGGTCTTCAGATACTGTTGCAGCGAAGCTCCGCGAAGCTCGGCCGCACTCAAGCGGACATCGAACAGTGCCGGCTTCACGCAACTCGCATGACACACTTCGCAGTGACCGTCCTTGCACTCTTTCGCCAGCATCTTCGCGAGTGTGGTCATCACCTCGAGATGCAGCCGGTACACTTTCTCGTCGAAGCGCTGCGTGTCCAGGGCTCGTTCGGCTCGGAGAATGGCCATGGCGTGATCGACATGCTCTTCTTCTTCGGCAGCAATGGATGCGAAGGTTGTGCCCAGACTACCGGGCGCCACTTTGCCGACACGCGCATAGCTGGCGACCGCGAACGACTCGAGCATGATTTCCTGGACGATGAGACAGCCAATGAAATCACGCTCGGTGATGCGACGCAGGAATGCTTCGCGGAGTCGCTTCCAATGTTTTGCGTCGACGTTGTTGGCGATTTCTACGCCGATCTTGCGGCCCTCGGCGGCGAAGCGAGCGGCGTGCCCGCGTTCGATGTTCGCATGCTCCAAGGCATCGGCCACTTCTTCGGGATCGTGACAGATCTCCGACAAGGACGCGTAGTTCATCGCGGCCATCAGTTCGCCGGTCACTGCCTGGGCGAGGATGTCCTGCCAGATCGGCGCGGTCGGTGAAGTGCATTCAACGGTTGAGCAGTTAAGACCGATAAGCGTTTCCATACGTCCTCCTAAGTCGAATTAAATTCTTGCTGCGGTCTCAGCCGGTTGGCCAATAGAGATGCGCCCGACTCGGCTCTCCAGAGGGGATTGAATCAAAGGGGCTGCGTGAGCAATCGCTATCCTCTTGAACGCATTTGTGAAACGAACCCGGAGCAGCCAGAAAATCATTAACAGCAGTGGCAGGAAACTCAGGAAAGCAAGCGCGCCTGTCTTACGGAATATCGCGGGGAACAGTTGTTGCCGCGCCAGAAATATGGACGATGCGGCGATGAACAGCGCAAAGCACATGCGCCAAAGATGCCGCGCGATCCGTTGCCTGCCGGAAACGCCGTTGCACACCAGCATGCGAACGTCCCCGGTGACGGCGAGCACAGCCACGGAGCCCATGAAAAAGTAGGGCCAAGAGGGATATCCGTACTTTAGCCCCGTCTGGCTAAACGCCGCTTCTACGCCAAAAGTCATCTGGCTGGCGGCGACTGCTGAGACGATGAGAAGCGCACCCCAATCGAAGACGCCGGGTTTCGCGTCATCCCTGCGGCGGGCAGTCATCCATGCGGTCGCAACCAGGTAGAACGTCAGTGTGCCTCCCAGAATATTGCCTGGTTGAGATTTCAAGACCGCCAGGTACACTCCGCTGGCTGACAGGCTGAGCATTGCTATGACGAATAGCTTTCCCGCGAGGCCATGTTGGCGCGAACCTTTGCGGAGAAACACTGCGACAAATCCAGACAGCATTCCCAAAGTGCCCGCGATAATGTGAAGCAGCAATATCGGCGATCGCATTTCTCCACTCCTTGGTTCGGCGTTTCCCCGGTGGCTTGCGCGAACGGAGCCAGCCTGGGTGCGCTCAGGCGCTCGGCTTTGGATCCGGCGAGGTCATTCGGCTCCAGCAGGCACGAAGGTCTTGACGGAATTTTTCCCGCTCCTCCGGCGTCCGCTGTTTCCAGCGTTCTCTCCAACCATGAAGCCGGGGGCCGCTTCGCCCTCGCGGGCCACGCAATCCACCGAACAGAATCTTGCTCAAGATGAGCAGTCCCACGGCTTGCCAGTAGGTGATCAATTTCAATCCGAAGAGTGCCGGCATCAGCCAGTTCCACAAGCCCATGACCACGAAACCGAACCCGACCAGCACGACGACAAACAACACCGCGAGCAACGGAATCTTCAGTACGCGAAGAACGTTGTAACTTTTCATTTTTGTACCTCATCATCTGTGTTCACAAAACTTCGTACGTTTACACCCATCACTAAAATCCACAGGCAGACCGACCCTTCCCCCAGAATGCCGAGGGCGAGATTGTAGGGAGACAGGGAGCTTGCGAGCGCGGGAGACAGGAGGGTGAGCCAACCCACACCGCCCAACGCTGTTAGCGCCCCCAGAGATCGCGGCCCGGAGGTCGACCGGAAAACGAGGTAGCCGATCAGAATGCAATAAAACGCGTCAAAGACAACGGCTACGTTCGCGCCCTGAGGCTGCAATCGAAGAAGCTCAAAAGCGAGTCCCACGAGGTTGAAAGACGCGGCGAGCAAAGTGAGGCGCCTGCTCATCGGGCTCAAAACGTCGTAGAAGAACAGCGTCGCAGCGATCATTAGCGAGACCGCGATGAGTCCCCCTGCGACATTCATCCTGCGGTGAACGAAGATCTCGGCCAACGATGCCGCCAGTACACTGAGCAAATAGAGGACGCCGGCCGTTTTGGCCTTGAAACGCGGAGGCGCTTCAGCTATTCGTTCCATCGATAATGTCGTGAATGTTGCGCTCATACTCTTTACCTCCTTGCGCGAGTTCGCCGAATCAAGCGCATGTCAATTAAATTGGTCCCTGATAACGGCGCAGCCGGACCGCGCCGGCCAGGAATATGGCGGCAAACAACAGACCGAGCCACAGACCTGGGCTGCTTAGGAATCTCCCGGGAGCCAGTTGTGCCAGCGGAATAAAATGTGGATCTACGGGGACGCCATTCTTGTCCACGAGGTCGAAAGCGAGCGCGTCGAAACCCAACAGTCGACCATGCAGCATGGTGGCAAGATAGGTGGTATGGAAGGCAATGTACTCAAGGGCAGCAAGCGCCAACGGCGGAAACACGGCCCAGAGAAATGTGGCCCGCCGAGGCCAGCCCGAGACCAGCAGCATCCACATGTAAAGAGGTGCGTGCCAGAGCACCATCACGATCAAGCTATAGAGAAACACCAATTGCATCTCGATCAATGGCGGAGCCCACGGGTTTGCGGTGCTCGCACCCGTCACCAGAAGAACTGCGCCGCTCTCCAGCCGCATGACGATTTGCAGCAGCACGGCGATCACGAAAACCAGCACTGGCAGAATCACGAGAGGAACGCTCGCCTTGGCGAGCACGGTCGTAAAATCCGAAACCGGCAGCGATTTCCAGAACAGGATGCTGCGATCGCGACGTTCGCCGTGCAGCGCGTCGAGCGAGTAGAAGATGCCAACTAAGAACGCGGTGAGCGCGAGTATCATCTGCGCGTGGGCGTATGGCATGGCAAGCTGGACGATGAGAGGCGTTGATTCGTCCGCTCCCATGCCGTGCATGCCGCGCGGTACCCAAAAAAGGCTGATCGTGTAGCCAATTAAATAGACGCCCGCGGCAATCAGCAGCGCGATGTAGATCGACCGGTTCTCCCATAACTCGCGCCGGATCGACCAGTACAGCGGCCGCGTCTCCGAGGCCACTACCGGCTCGACTGCTTGCGAACCGAACGAAGACTCGCGCACCGAGTTCAATGGCGTATTCATCGAGTCGCTCCTTGTGCCGCACCGCCCTTATCTCCGGGCCCGTCCCCCAACATGGCAACGAACAAATCGGCGATGCTGGGAGTGCGCACTTCGCCCAGCGCGGCGAGTTGCTGACGTTCAACGTGATCGAACAGCAGAATGCTGCGGCCGAGCGCCTGGCGCTCGCGAACCGGCTTGAGCGCTCTCGCCGCCGCGACCTGCTCCGGACGCACCGTCACCTCCGCATAACGCGACTCGAATTCTTCCATGCTGCAATCGAGCACGATGCGCCCGCGGTTAATGAACATAAGGTCGGTCAAAACGTACTGTACGTCCTCCACCTGATGCGTACTCACCAATATGGTGCGGCTACGATCGAAATAATCGTTTAGCAGCGAATCATAGAATTGCTTGCGATAGAGAAGGTCGAGGCCGAGCGTGGGCTCGTCGAGCACCAGCAATCTCGCGTCGATGGCCATGACCAGAGCCAGGTGCAGTTGCGCCACCATGCCCTTCGACAATTCGCGGACTCGGCTGGTGCGCTTGATATCGGTCTTCGTCAGAAAACCCTCCGCCTTGGCGCGATCGAATCGCGGATGCACCCCGGCGACATAGTCGAGCGCCTGCGAAACCCGTATCCAGCGCGGCAGCACGGCGACATCGGAGATGAAGCAAATATCGCGCATGAGCTGATCGCGCTCCAGCCAGGGATCGCGTCCGAGCACTCTCAGTTCCCCTTGATATTGGGTGAGGCCAAGAATCGCGTTGAGCGCCGTGCTCTTGCCCGCGCCGTTCGGACCGATCAGCCCGAGGATGCGGCCTTCATCGACGCGCAAATTAATGCTGTCCAGCGCGACGGTCGTGCCGAAGGCTTTGCGCAGGCCGCGTGCTTCGATGACTGTCATGACTTTGGCTCCTCGTCTTTGTCTTTATTCTTGTCTTTGGCATTTGACGGCCTGCCGTTAGCGGCTTCCAGCAGTTCCTCCGGCGTTAAGCCGAGCCGCTGAATGTTGGCGTAGACCCTCGGCCATTCTTCCGCAAGAAATTTCTGCCGTTCTCCCTGCAGCAACAGATTGCGCGCGCCGGTGTTGATAAACATGCCGCGACCTCGTTTACTCTCAACCAGTCCCTCGTCCACCAGTTGCTGATAGCCCTTGAGCACCGTCAGTGGATTGACCCGATACTCCGCCGCGACGTTGCGCACCGAGGGCAGCGGATCGCCCTCTTTGAGCAGGCCGTCGAGGATCATCGCGACGACGCGATCGCGAAGCTGGCGGTAAATCGGTTGACTGTCGTTCCACTCACTGTCCATGGTGTTTTCCAAATCGAACTAAGCCAGATCGAGCTACGAAAGAACAGGTGCTACTTTCTTGGGCGAGTAAAAATAATTCGCCAACACGTACCCCCACGGCACGGCGACGATGGGCAACAGCACCCACAAGAACTGTGAGGTGATCTCTTCCGCGGGCGATCCCGCCAACGTACCCGTTGACCAGAGTGGATACGCTACGAGAATCAGCCACAGCATTTTGTAAAATATCTCCAGCAGGACGATCGGCAACATCTTCACCGGACGTATGATTCCTATTCCAGCCAAGGTCGCGAACGCCGTCCACACGCACCAGGCCACGGCATTTGTCGGCTCCCATGGTCCCTGATGGGTAAGGACGTGCGTCCACGTGATCCTGCCCAGCACGAAGAACATTAGGACATAAAGCAAGCGCAACAGGTAGATGTTGATGTTGCGGACGCCTTCGTATTTGTCGTTCCGTTGAAAAATCGCTTTCGGGTTGAAGGTCATGGCAATCTCCTCAGAGTCATGAGTTGCCCCCGAGTTTCTCGGATGGCAACTCATGGCTTAATTCAGACTTCGTCACTTGATCCGCTGCAAATCCATGTGGGCGCGCATGAGTTTGTCTCCCGGCATCAGGAACGTCCATTCCTCGCTGTGATGGTCGGTGTCAATGATAGTGAACACTACATGTTGCATGTGTCCGTACTGCGTACTACCGGCAACGTCAACGAAATCAAATTCCACCGTCTTTCCGTCGGGCGAAGTGCGGGCCATCATGCGCGGCCGATTGCCTGCGTCGCAATAATGTGTCAGCAGGAGGCGGTCGTTGTCGAGATAGAACATGGTGACTGGATGGTCGTTCTTGGTCGGATCGTCTGGCTTCATCCAATCGTACATTTCGTGCGCCAGAGCGTTTCCACGGGAAGTGATCCGCATTTGGACCTTCACAATCGTCCCCTCCGGAATTCCAGAGTCTTTCGGGGCTGCGACCAGCCCTTGCCAGGAACCGGCCAGAGCTTTCAGTTGATCGAAGGATTTTTGGGCGTCAGACGGGGTCGGGGTGGCGTCCGCTGCGAACGCGGTGGCGGCGATCAGAAGGAATACAACCGAAAGTGCGATGCGTGGTTTCATGTTCAATGTCTCCTTTTTCTCATTTCTCGGGTCCCTTGCTGGGATTTGAGTTGCTCAGCACTGTTATAGTTAACTATAACACTAGAACAAGTGTCAAGCCTTTTCTTGAGTTTGTTTTCGGCCATTCCCTCGCAATCAGTTATCCATCGTAGAAACAATGGCTTGCGCTGGACAGTTGGGCTTTTCGGCGGCGACGACTGATGGTAGGGGTGGTGGTTGGTCACAGCGGAACTGTTGAAAAGGAGGATAGCCTCGTCCCGGTGCTGCGCGACCGGGAAGACGGCGCACCACGCGCACGAGCGACACATATTGACATTGTGTAAATACAAAATATGCGCTACCGTTGGGACAGAGAGAAAAATCGCCGCAATCTCATCCGGCATGGGATCGCTTTCGAGGATGCGCAGCGCATTTTTGATGGGCCAACGGTGGAAAAAGTTGATGACCGCTTCGACTACGGCGAGACTCGCGTCCATGCGGTTGGCCTGGTGAACGGCCTGGAAATTACGCTGGTTTACACAGATGAAAACGAAGACGAAAGACGGATCATCTCGGCGTGGCGGGCGGAGCCGCACGAACGACGCTCCTACTGGCAAAACGTCGAAAGCTAAGCCAGGCGCGAGTACGGACTGGGGCAAGCTGCGTCACCGGACCGACGCCCAGATACGCCACGGCATTGCCTCCGACCCCGAGGTGCGCCCCACGGATGAAGAGTTCTGGAAAGACGCTAAAGTCATATGGCCCACCCGAAAAACGGTGGTGACCATGCGACTGGATGCGGATTTGCTGGCCTGGTTTCGACAACAGAGCGGATACCAAACCCGCATCAACGCCATCCTGCGCGCCTATATGAAAGCGCACGCTTCGGGCGAACAGGGAGAATCCAGCTAGTCCGAATCCGTGAGTACGCGCACTTTAGCGCCAATGGCGAGGCCCTCGTTCGCCCTGCGATAATGAATCGTAAGTCCTTGCCTGGGCATCCTATATGCATACGTAAGTGCCATTTTTACTTGCATTTACCCAATAGGAGACTCAGGCCGTGGCGACCATTCCGGGAGTGACAACAGCCGAATATCGTGGTGAGCATCAACTGGCGTTTGATCAGGTCAACGATCTGCTGAAGCTACAGAAGGCAGCACAGAAAATCAGCTCAATCCTTGATCTCGATCGATTAATCGACAAAGTCGTGAACGATGTGGCGCCGTCGTTCGGGTGCGTCGAAGCAGACATCTACTTGCACGACGAAGAACGCGGGGAATTGGTACTGGCCTGCGCCCACGGTTGCGCCGGCTGCGAAGTTTGCGGCACCGGCAACAGTCTGAAGATCGGAAAACAGGGCATGGTTGGCTACGTTGCCGGCACCGGGCAGATGCGTTATGCGCCCGACGTGCGAAAAGACCCGTACTACATCGGATGCGAAGAGTCGACGCTGTCTGAGGTCGCGATCCCGTTGCAGGTTGATGGCAAGCTGATTGGCGTGTTCACCGCATCGCATCCTCAGTTGGATGGGTTTCCCGCGGAGCAACTTCGACTTTTGCAGGCCCTCTGCAGCTATGTGGCTGTCGCGGTCCACAATGCGCGGCGCTTTCAGGAAGAACAGGACCGGCGGCGGGAGATGAGCCGCGAGGCGCACGAAGCGCGCAAGATTCAGCAGGCGCTGCTGCCCCGGAGTTCGCCGTACATTCCCGGCTTCGCGATCTCTGGGCTCTCGACCCCAGCAGGCGCAGTCGGCGGAGATTGGTACGATTTTATCCCGTTCGAGGATGGCCGTTGGGGATTGGTGCTGGCTGACGTTTCAGGAAAAGGTACTGCCGCGGCACTGCTGATGTCGGCCACTCGCGGCATGCTGCGCTCGCTGGCGACCGCATGCTGCCCCAGCGAGGTACTGGCGAAGCTGAACCCGTTGCTGGTCAATGATTTTCCTTCCGGCCGATTTGTGACCATGCTTTATGCGATTCTGGATCCAACTGAACGGACCTTGAGATTCGCAAGTGCAGGCCATCTGCGGCCGCTCTTGATCGAGGATTCGCAAGCACGCTTTCTGGAGACGGAGCGGGGCTTGCCACTGGGAATTGGATTGGGAGAGTACTCCGAAGCGGAAATCCATTTGTCCCAAGGCTCACGCCTGCTGTTTTACAGCGATGGCATCACCGAAGCGACGAATCCGGAGGGGGAAGAATACGGCGCGGAAAGGCTTGAAAAGCACTTTCGGCGGGCGGACGCTTCGGCGGAGAGCATTCTCGAAGATGTGCGGACGTTCGCCGACGGGGAAGGGTTGCATGACGACGCGACTGTCATTTTGGTGAAAGCGTAGGTCGTCGTCGCTACCGCACGGGCGTCGACGCCCGCGCCTGCATTAGCTGAGGCGGGATCTGTGTTCTTTCAGGATGCAGCGGTCCATGACTACGAAGATCCCGGCTTTCCGACCTTTCTCTGCAGCTTTTTCGTTGATGACCTCTTCCTGCATCCAGATAGCCGGGATCTTTAATTGGATCGCCTGATCGACGACTTCCTCCACGAATTCGGGACGGCGAAAGATGTTCACGATATCGATCTTCTCAGGAACATCGAGCAACGATGCATAAGCCGTTTCGCCCAATGCCTCTTTAATTTTAGGATTGACTGGAATGATGCGGTAGCCATTCGACTGCATGTAGGCAGAAACTCCGTGGCTCGGGCGCAGGGGGCTGTTCGATAGTCCGACTACGGCGATAGTTTTCGAACGTTTCAGCAGATCTGCAATAGGATCAGGTTGAGGGGATGAAGACATCCCAAGCATTGTAGCGACGGCGGTCGGAGGAAGCCAATTTTGCAGCCTTGCAGTTTCTAATCTTTCTTGACCGTTTCCGACTTCTGCCTGAACATTCTGAGCGCCATTTTGCGCACGGTATCCGAGACTTCTTTATTGCCGGCAAGGTTCTTAAGATCCGTGGCTAGCAAGTGCTTGATCAGGCCCAGGGCGACGTCGATCGGCGTTCGAGGGTTGTTGCAAAGGTTCCGCACGACCGCGTATTGCTTCATGAAGCGGCGCTTCAGAGTCATAGCACGGAGAACCGCCTCGAGCACATTCTTCTGATTGGCGAACTTTTCGACTTCGCCGTCAGTCAGCTTCGGTGATTCGAGCACAGCGAGAGCCACGATTTTCGTCCCGTCGCGAATGAGGAGCGACCGTTCTTCCTTGCTGCCTTTCATCGCCAGTTGAATGCGTCCGGTGATACCGAGCTTGGAGATTTTCTGGAGCGCGCTGCCTCGTTGTTCTTCAGGGCTGAGATAGGCCTTTTTCACCGGAGACGGCGCTTTCTTCACTGCCGTGGCTGCGCCTTGGGAGCCTGAAGCAACTACTTCTATTTTTGCCGCGACGGGCGCTGGTTCGGGAAACGTGGGGGCGGGAAGTTCTTCTATCCCACCGATCGGGTGGAACGGTTTGTCGCCTTCGGCGGTGATTTCGACGGCGTGCTCAGTCAGGTAGGCAACGGTCGTTTTGTCAGTCGCTTCGTCCGTTGCGGGTTCAACGCCGGCTGATTGATTAAGAGGCTCTGGCGTTATGGGTTCGGCTGTCACTTCTTGCGGGGGCGCTGTAGTCTGGGATCCCTGTGCCGCGGGCGGAGCGAATGAAGCAAGCTTCTCCGCTATCGCCGAAGATTGCGTCGGGTTCAAGTTAGGATTGGAGCTTAATGCGCTGAGAATTGTTTGGGACTGATTGACGCGCGGGCTCTTGACCAGGGTTTCCAGCATATAGCGAGAGGCCGCGGCGGCAAGTTCAGCCAACGACTGCTCGGAGACTGCGGGATTCTCGAGCAATGCAGGAAGCAGCGTTGGCCGAAGATTCCCGGGCGTGATCAGGTAGGCCAAGACTTCTTTGGGCGTAGACGGATCGGCTGCGGCTTTGCGCGAAGAGGATTCGTCCCATCCCGCCAGAGTGAGGCGGGCGCGTTCGGCGAAGATTTTGGTCTGGGTCGCCAGATAAACCAGAATCTCGAGCATTTCCTGAGGTGGCACGGACAGTGCTCCCCGAGCGGCGGTCTGCATCACTTGCGAGGACGCCATAGACGAGCGGATCGTGTCGATCATGCGTGGCATAGATGTTGGTCAGCTCCGAAGAATGCTGGACAGTATAGGATCGCGCCGAGCTGGGCTGTTTCGCCAGCAATTTGGTGAGCAGTAACGTTACGAAAGGCACTTCGATCAGTGCGATTACTTAGGGGATGCGGTCAGGGCTTCCAGTTCGAGGACGACCCGCTCGAATTCATTCACGATGCGATTGGGTTTCTTTCGCTTGAATTCGTCCAATAACGCGCGGTAGTACCACAGCGTGCCATCGCGTTTTCCCTGAAAGCGTTCCCAGATTTGTTCTCCGAGCTCACGATAGTCGGCGACGATGGAGCGGGCGTTGTGCAACTTGTCCGCCGCCGATACCAGGCGGGTGTCGGCATCGGCAGTGCGGAGATGCCTGATGTATGGCTCTTTGCGCTCTCGCCAGGGTGGCTTGGGAGTTGTGAACGCGTCACTGCAGCCTTCGACGATATGCGCCACACGCTTGCCGAAGCGGCGGCGGACTTGGTTGAGCATGGGAACGCCGCCGCAGTCTTCTGCGACGTCGTGGAGAAGCGCGGCGATGGCGAGATCTTCATCGCCTCCGGCTTCGAGTACCAGACCGGCCACGCCGAGAAGATGGGAAACGTAGGGCACAGGCGTACCCTTGCGTTCTTGACCCGCATGTTTGCGAGTTGCAAAGACTAGAGCGCGCTCGAAGCGTGGGCCAAGTTTCACTGCGATTCGCCGGCGTCGTTTCATAGGTGGGAGCCACTCGATATGGCATCCGACCACCGCTATTCCCTTACGCCACCGCCTGCGAGGATGGCCGGTTGAAAGATTGAATCCCGCTGGCCTCATCCGGTTCTATTTCGAAGACGGTGTGTAGCCGGGTCATTCGTAACAAATCGTCCACTCTCTTGCTCGGATTCATCAGCTTCAACTGGCCTCCCCGGTTGCGAACCGAGGTGCAGGCGCGAACCAACTCACCCACCCCGGAGCTGTCGACATAGCCGACGTCCTGAAGATTCAGCAGGATTTTGGCACTGCCTTTGTCGATCAGCCCGGTGATCACTTCGCGAAGCATGACGTTTCCTTCACCCAGAGTAATTCTTCCGATCACGTCCACAATTACCACGTCTGCAATTTCGCGGGTTGAGGTTTGCGTCTTTACCGGCGTACGGCCCTCGATGCCGAGGCCGAGCCGGTCTAAAATCTCGCACGCCTTTTGCGCCAGCTCGTGCGATTCGGTGCGAACCACGATCAGCGATTTGCCTTCCGCCAATACGGCGCGAAAGAAGCTGACATCCTCCGCGCAGTTTTCATCTTTGGTGGGTTGTGGTCCGGTGTTTCCGCCCCCAGCCGCGGCTTTCCCAACTGCCGCCCCCGCCCCCGCGCCTGCTAGACCTACCAGCGCGGCCGCGCCGAATCCCAATGCGAACAAGGTCCCAATCCCAGGAAGCAGCAAACTAGCGACCACCACGCCGGATGCCATACCGCTGGCTCCGCCTATGAAGCCGCCGACGGTGGCTCCGAATTGCCTGCCGATGGTCTGGGCTTCTATTTCGGACCGGGTCAGAAACACAATCGAATCTTCCGGCACCTTGCTGGCCAGCAGCTCCTTTACCGCGGCTTCAGCATGGTCACGGGAATTAAAAACGCCAATGGTAGTTTCCATGGGAAACCTCCTCTAGTTAGTTGATCGGAAATAAGCGGTGAGCTCTCGGGGGATCCGCCCACCGGCAGAAGAAAACAGAACTGGGTACGGAATAGTCTGTCCACTGCCTTCTGCGCATCGGAATCTTGCCTCCAAGAGTAGGCTTTGTCAAGCAATTTTGCGTTTTCCGATTGCTATGCTTTGCCGATTCTCCCGCTTTTCCGACAGCTCACGCCACTGCGGAAAAACACACTTTCGCTACCTCTGGCGTTAGAACGCTTATTCATTCGAAGGCAGGCATCGCAGCGCTGGGAGTCGGTGTGAGCCACCCAAATGGGAATGATCCGCAGCGGCTTAAGCCGTAGCTGCTTTCTTACGGCCTTCGGCGGCTGAGAGACCAACGGTTTTGTTCCACCGGAACACCAAACTTCTAGTTCTCACGCGTACATTAGGTCTTGCCTGTCTACTTCACGTTGTTGATCAGGACTACATCGCTGTTTACAGATCCGCGCGCCAGGAACAATTGCTTGCCGTCGGGGGACCATGCGAAATTGAAGATCGTGCCCTCGGTGAAGTTTGTCACTTGCTTGGGCGGATGGCCGTCGAGGGTCTGGCTGATCAGGTTGGAAACGCCGTTTCTGTTATCCACGTACATCACAGCCTTGCTATCGGGGGACCATCCAAACGGCGTGTCCACCAAGTAGGAAATCTTGATTGGCTCACCGCCCTCAACTGGCATATAGGCGATCTCAAAGCGGTCTGCTGGTTCCTCTAGCGCATAAATCGCGATCCACTTTCCATCGGGAGAGATTGTAGGATTGGTTGCCGTACTTTGGGTGAGGGGCTGAGACGTTCCCCCGGAGAGAGGCTGCTTCCAAAGCCAGATTTTCCCGTTGCGCGAGGATTCATAAAGCAACCACTTTCCGTCGGCCGTGATCCGCGGAGTGACGTCGCTGCCGCCATCAGTGAGCTGTTCTTGGCTGCTGCCATCAACATTCATGCTCCAGATATTGCGACGACCGTCGCGATCGGATGAAAAAACCACAGTTCGGCCATCGGGGGAAATGGCGGGTTGGAGGTTATTGCCGGCGTTCATGGTCAATTGCGCAGGGCTGCTGCCGTCGGCGCCCAGGCTCCAAATATCACGATGGCCGCTTGCGTTTGAAGTGTACAGAACGCCACCGTTCGGCAGGGACGCGATGCCGGCTAGACCGTCGCTGGTCCCGCTCCCGGATGTGAGCTGTCGAGCGGTCGCGGCGGCGCCCTGCGGGGCGACCCAAATGGACGAGCGGACTTCGGTCTGCACCGTAACCATCGCACTGGAATCAGCCGTAAGACTAACTCCGAAATACCGGTTCAAGTCGTTCGTGATGCGCCGCGTCTCTCCGCCGGGATAAGCGACAAACCAGAGCTGCGGCAAAAGGCTGGAACTTTGATCGGCGGCGTCGAGGACGAGCCCGCTGCCGTCGCCCAGCCAGGCTACGCGGCCAGGGCTGGACCACCGGTTGGACGAAATCGTTTTTTCTGCCCCGCCCGGGACCGGCACACCCACCAAACTGTATTCAGCGGCACCCATACCTTCGGAGGCGAGCGTGGCGACGGTCCGACCGTCCGGCGACCAACTGGGACCGGCACTGTTACTGAACCAGGAGGCAGCGTACCTTGTGGGGAGCTTGCGGCTGGCCACGACGTGCTGATCGGAACCATCCGCCTTCGCGACCGTGAGATCGTCCGTCCCTTTCGATGGGGCGAACCGGGCGAAGGCGATTTGGGAGCCGTCGGGCGAAAGAGTGACAGGATCGTCGATATCTACGACCAACTTTCGCGACGGTCCTCCGAGCACTGGTACCTGATAGAGCAACGCCTGGGTCTCATTCTTGCCGGCGGTGACGTAGTAGACGTAGTTGCCGTCACTGGAGAAGGTCATGCCAAAGTACACGACCTCCGCGGGGGGAACGATTTGCACGTTGTTCGCCGTCGTAACCTGCCGCACCCAGAGACTCTGTTGTCCAGCGTCTTCGATGACGTGGACCACGTATTTGCCATCGGGAGAAATCGCAGCCACGCGCGATTTGCCGGTGTTGGTCAAACGGGTTAGGTGGATATTTTGGAACGCTGCCGCCGCTGGTTTCGAGGGACGGCCGGTGAATTTGTAGATTCCGAAACCTGCAACGGCTGCCAATACCACTGCCAGAGTGATCGCCAGCAATTTCTTGCTTCCGTTTTCTGGGCGCGCTGGGACTTGTGCGGATGCGCTCGCCGCGGAAACCTGCGCGGAATCGGGCGGATGTTTTGCACTCGGCGGAGCCGGTTGTGCTGACGGGCTCGCCGCTTCGTCTGCAGTTTGATATGCCGAGCCGCGGCCCGAGCTGCTGTCTCGTTGCAATCGTTTGAGGTCGCCGCGCATTTCGGAAGCGTGCTGGTATCGGAGGTCGCGATCTTTCTCGAGCGCCTTGTTGATGATCTCTTCTAAACGGGATGGGATGTCCGGATTGAGGCGCGCCGGCGCGGGCGGCATGCGATTCAGGATGGCGTCGAAAATCATCGCGGAAGTGTCGCCACGAAACGGCAGCGTGCCGGTCGCCATTTCGTAGAGCACTGCCCCGAAGGAAAACAGATCGGTGCGGGCGTCCAGCTCTTTTCCTTTGGCCTGCTCCGGCGACATATACGCGACGGTGCCAACGGCGGTGCCGGGGCTGGTCAGAAAAACTTGGCTCACTCCCGCCATGGTTGCCGCGGTTGCTCCTGCGTCGCCGGATTTGCCGGACGCAGGGGTGAGTTTCGCGAGACCGAAATCGAGAATTTTTGCGTGGCCGCGCTTGGTGACGAATAAGTTGGCAGGCTTGATATCGCGATGAACAATGCCTTCGGTGTGGGCGGCGTCGAGCGCGTCCGCGATCTCAATGGCCAGCGATAATAGGGATTCGGTATCCAGCGGCTGACCTGAGATGCGGTGTTTCAGAGTCACACCGTCGAGAAATTCCATGACGATGAACGCCTGGCCGTCCTGCTCGTCGATCTCATGAATAGTGCAGATGTTGGGGTGATTTAGAGCGGAGGCGGCTTTGGCCTCGCGCTGGAAACGGCTCAGGGCTTGGGGATCCTTGGCGACATCGTCCGGCAGAAATTTGAGCGCTACGAAACGGCCGAGCTTGATGTCTTCCGCCTTGTAGACTACGCCCATGCCTCCGCCGCCGAGTTTTTCGAGAATTCGGTAGTGCGAAATGGTCTGGTTCAGCAGTTGGTTTGGGCCTCAGGCATGGAATGTTATCAGCCGGCGAAGAGAAAGGCGACTCCGGAAGTTTGGAATGCCGAGCTTCGCGCTGATTGCCTACAAACTAGTCCTTGTCATTCCGAGGAGCGGAGCGACGAGGAATCTGGTTTTCGCCGGCCACGACAAGAACCCAGATACCTCACGTTGTTCGTGATGACACAGCAAGCCATTGGGAATCGCTGCCGAGCTTCGCTGGACTGGACAGCCCCTTCGACTTCGCTCAGGGCAGGCTCAGGCGGATGTCCGCACACGATCATTGTTGCTTCTCGCTGCGGCGCATTTGCAAATATGCGCGGATGAAGGGCTGCAGATCGCCGTCGATTACGCGGTCCACATCGCCGACTTCCATCTTGGTCCTGTGATCTTTGATCAGACGATACGGTTGCAGGGTGTACGAACGGATTTGCGAGCCGAAATCGATGTCGAGTTTCGAGTCTTCGATCTTCTTTGTGGCTGCGCGCTTCTTCTCCAGTTCGTTTTCGTAAAGCTTGGAACGAAGCATGCTCATGGCACGATCTTTGTTCTTGTGCTGCGAACGCTCGTTCTGGCACGCAGCCACGATACCTGTAGGAATGTGGGTGATGCGCACGGCGGAGTCGGTGGTGTTGACGTGTTGCCCACCCTTTCCGCTGGAACGATAAGTATCGATGCGCAAATCGTCGGGCTTGATGACGATGTCGATGCTGTCGTCGATTTCGGGCGAGACGTAGACGCTGGCGAAAGATGTATGGCGACGCTTGGCTTGATCGAACGGGGAAATGCGCACCAGACGATGGACTCCGATTTCGCTGGTCAGCAGGCCGAAGGCGTATTCGCCATTGACCGCGAAGGTCGCGGATTTGAGGCCGGCTTCTTCGCCGGGTTGGTAGTCATAGAGTACAGTCTCGAACCCCTGGCGCTCAGCCCATCGCAAATACATTCGCAGCAGCATGTCTGCCCAGTCCTGCGATTCCGTGCCGCCTGCTCCGGGATGGATGGTGACGATCGCGTTGCGCGCGTCGTTCTCGCCCGAGAGTAGAGTTTCGGTTTCGAGGCGGTCGACGAGTTGACGTAGCGAGTCGATTTCGCGGCGCAGATCGGCATCGACACTTTCGCCTTCGCGAGCCAGATCAAAGTACGCGGAAATGTCGTCACTATGGCGGATAAGATTGGCTTCGTTGGCCAACATATCTTCCAGGCGCTTTTTCTCGCGCATGACCTGCTGGGATTTTTGTGGATTCGACCAGAGATTGGGTTCGGAAGCTTGTTTTTCGATCTCGGTCAGATGTTGGCGCAGATTACCCGCGTCAAAGATACTCCCGAAGTTCGCGAACTTTGTCTTTCAGGAGTGCGTATTCTTTTTCTAACTCTTCGACCATGATTTTGTCCTCTTGAAATCGTGTTTGCCACATAACCCCAGCCCACTGTCATCCCGAGCGAAGTGAGGGGTCTGGGTCTTTCATGTGGCCGGCAAAAAACGAGATTCCTCGTCGCTTTCGCTCCTCGGAATAACAAGAATGGAGGGGTCGGCGGGCTAGCTTGTAGGCTCTCCCTACGCCTCTCGTCTCTTGCGTATTAAAAACCGCGTGAACAGCGCGGCTATTGAAATTATCGCACACAGATAGGCGAACCAGTCGCCGTGGCGGGTGTAGAACGTGGTCTCGATCACAAGTGCGTACGGCGCGGCCAACGCGGTGCGCGTCTTGCGGGGCGCGCTGGCGACGATTCGTCCGTCGGGATCGATTGCGGCGGTGAGGCCGGTATTGGTATCGAGCAGAAGCCAGCGGTTGTTTTCGACGGCCCGCATGCGGGATTGCTTGAGGTGCTGAGCGTAGGCTCCGCTGTCGCCGTACCAGCCGTCGTTGGAAATATTAACCAACACCTGGGCTCCATTGCTGGCGAACTGGCGGATGTCGTCCGGGAAGATGGATTCGTAGCAGATGAAGACGCCGAGCTTGCTTCCGCCCGCGTCGAGGGGCATGCGCGAAGTGCCTCGGGAAAAATCTCCGACTTCTTTGGTCAAGCCTCCGGCGAAAGAAAAGATTTGTTTGAAAGGAACGTATTCGCCGAATGGGACAAGATGAATCTTGTCGTAGCGAGAAATCCATTCGCCGTTCGGGCTTACGAGCGAGGCCGAGTTGTAGATTTCAGTGGGCTGATTCGGCGTCGCGCTGGCATTGCGAATACCAATGCTGCCGGCGAGCACCCACGCGTTCGATTGCCGCGCAACGTTGCTCACTGCGTCGCGGAAGAGTGGATCGCTGGTGTAGAACGGCGCAGGGTTCTCAGGCCAGACAATCAAATCGGGATGCGACGGACCGCTGGCGGCAGCCAGACTGATTTCAGTTAGATCGCGCAAGGTGTCGTTGAAATACTGCTTCGTCCAGTCGGCGCCTTCGAGAATGGGCACATTGGCTTGCACCAGAACGGCAGTGCGGTCGGCGGGAAGTGCGGGCGTGGGAACCAGACTTCCGGCTTGCAGAATAAGGGCCGCGGCGACGGTCGCTAGCAAGAGCCGTTTTCGTTTGTCGCGTGGCACGAGAAAAGCAGCTGCCAACGCCGCATTGACCAGCATGATCTCGAACGATGTCCCATAGACACCGGTGACTGAGGCGATGCGAGCGAGAGGAATGTTATCCACCTGGGTCGTGCCGAGCAGACCCCAGGGGAATCCGGTGATGCGGGTGCGAGCCAGTTCGACGGCTACCCAGAGCACCGGCGAAAGCAGCAGTGCTCGCTGGTTGAATGGCCTGCTTCCAGCCAGCAGACTTACTAACAGGCCGAAGACACCGTGGTAAATCGCCAGGTAAAGGCAGAACAAAATCAGAATGACAATTCCGACTGGCATGCTCACACCGCCGTACTGGTGCATGACGCTGTAAATCCAGTAGCAGGTACCGGCGTACCAGAGGATCCCGCAAGCGTATCCGAGCAAAAACCCTTGCAGCGGGCTGGCGGGAAGCAGTTTGATCCCGGCTCGCAGCTGCAGAGTCTGCGGCTGTCGAGTTCGCAAGAGCGCAATCAGCAGCGGCGTGATCGCCACCCAGCAGAGCATGTAGAGATTGGGAAGCGGGAATATCAGGATCTGCAAGACAGCGGAGAGCAAAACCAGAAGCCAGGCACTTTTGTGAATTTGTGACACGTGAGCAGGATAGCAAAAGGCGGGCTTCAAGCTTTAGGCGTCAGGCTTTTGGCTTCAGGTCTGCACCAACTCTGTTTCGGACGAACTCTACGATCTCTGGCGTTACGTAGTTGGGAGGGTAAATTTCGAAGATCGGTTGTCCTGCAACTGGTTTTAGGGAGATGCCTGTCCACGCCGGCCTATCTTCCTTCGACGCGTGCAAAATGAGCGCATCGGCCCGGTCGAGGAATTCCTGAGCAGTGCGTTTGAAATCTGCGGTGGCTGGATCTAGAACCGTCAAGTAGAGATCCGGACGAACAAATTTTAGAATGCTGTTCGATTCGAGGATCGTGTTCTCTGATTCGGCAAGCCGGCGCCGGATAGTCGGGATTGCTTCTGCCAAACGACCTTGTTCAGTGCGAACCCACAAGGCTCGAACTGCACCCGCCACGAGAAAGCGCGAGGTGTCGGAATCCCCCGAACGATCTTTTTCTTCCGAGATCGCCCAACTGTGATCGTCGGTAGCGCAGTGGCAGGATTCGCCGTTGAGGGAGCAGACTCCGTGGCCGTATTGCGTGATCTTCAGCGCGGTCCAGTGATATTCGGGCAGAGCGGCGATCAGGCCGGCGACTACGCTGGTCTTGCCTACGCTGCGGGAGTGTCCGCCGATGACGACGATTGCCATAGGTTCCCGTTCGCGGGCGCGCCATACAACAGGTCTACTCTTTCTTTGCCAGGCGCGCTAACGTTGCCAGCTCTTTCAGATATTCTCGCACCGGCTTGGCCGGCGTGCCCCAAAAGGCAATTCCCTTCCCGCGCAAGATTTTGTTAGGCAGGACGCCGCCTTGGCCGCCGAGCATGACACCTTCCTCGATGCGGGCGTGTTCTCCGATGCCGACCTGGCCGCCGAGGATAACATCTTTCTCGATGGTGATACTGCCTGAGAGCCCGGTTTGCGCGGCTATCACAACATTTTCGCCGATTTGGCAGTTGTGGCCGATGTGCACCAGGTTATCGATTTTCGTGCCTCGGGCGATGCGGGTCGTATCCAAGGCTCCGCGATCGATGGTCGTGTTGGCGCCGATTTCGACGTCGTCTTCGATTTCGAGGCGTCCGAGCTGCGGAAACTTTTCATAACGGCCGGTCGCCTGGTCGCGTACGTAGCCGAAACCGTCGCTGCCAAGTACGGCGCCGGAATGAATGATTACGCGGTCGCCGAGGCGAACGCCGGGATAGAGAGTTACGTTCGGATAGAGATCACAATTGCGTCCGATGATTACTTGCGCACCGATTATGCTGCCGACGCCGATCCGCGTGCGCTCTCCGATGTGCGTGCCCTCGGCGATGACGACTCGTTCTTCAATGGTGACGCTCTTATCCAACCGCGCCGACGGATGCACGATGGCGCTCGGATGAATGCCAGGCTTCCGCTCTGGTTTAGGACAGAGAAGTTGTGCGGCGCGAGCAAAGGCTAGCCGAGGCTGAGTTGCCAGCAGCAGTGGCTTCGAGCTTGGCTTCCCCGTCGCGAAATCGCCTGCGATCGCGGCGGAAGCACGCGATTCGAGCGTTGATTGAAGATGTTTCTCGTCGTCTACGAAAATCAAGTCGCCCGGCCCTGCCGATTGGACGCTCGAGATGCCGGTCAGTTGCACATTTTCGTCTCCCAGCACGCGGGCCTGCACAAACTCGGCGACCTCTTTGACCGATCGCCCCCTGACTAAAGTCATGGCACCTTTTTATACGTTTGCCGTGGGAAAGGAAAGCTGGGGCTAGAATGTTCGAATGGAGAGAAGGATTTTCTGGATCAGCTTCACGGTGCTGGGACTGGCAGCGGATTTCGTTTTGCCGCTATGGTGGGCGTTGGCGGCAACCATCCCGATTGTTTACGTGAGCTGGTGGATCGCCTATCGGAGCGACTGGTTTTGAGCGGAAGACTTTGCAAGCAACGTCTCTACAGCTGCTAATACAGCGGGGGCTGGCCTTCGGGCCTTGTCTTCCATCGGCGATGGACCCATAGCCATTGATCCGGATATCGCCGCACATAGTTCTCGATTACTTTTGTGAACAAGGCTGTGTTTGCGACCGCATCGGCGTCATCATTTCCCGTACGCACCAGATTGATTGCGGGGTCAAAACGCAAGCGATATTTTCGCAGGGCGGGATCCCAGATGGTGAAACCTGGAACGACTGCCGCATCGGTGCGCAATGCGATTCTCGCCAGGCCGCTGGCCGTGCACGCCGGGATTCCGAAAAAGTCGACGAAGACTCCCTGCGGCGGAGTCATGTTCGTGTCCATGAGAATGCCGACGGTTTCTCCTGCCTTCATGGCGGACAGCAAGCCACGGACGAAATCGTCTTTGTCGACCATGGAGTTGCCGTGCATGGTGCGATATTGGCGGGTCAGGCGATCGAGGTAGACGTTGTCGAGCGGACGCATTACGACGTGCAGGGGATGTCCGTGTAGCGAATGAGTGAAGGCTGAAAGCTCCCACGCTCCCAGGTGCGCGGTCAGAAACAGCACACCCTTGCCTCGCGCCAACGCACGCTCGAAGTTCTCGAATCCGTCGTAGACCACGACTTTGTTTACATTTTCCCGCGTGTACTTGGGGAACAGACACACTTCCGCGGCTTGCCTTCCGAACGAAGTAAAGACGCCGCGCAGGATTTTGGCGCGTTGGTGGCGGCTCATCTCCGGAAAAGCCATCGCCAAGTTGTGCATACCTACTCGCCTCAGCCGCACGTGCAGGAGGTAAACGATCCATCCAAGCGCGATTCCCGCAGCGCGGGCCAACGGACGAGGCAACGCTCCTATGAATTTGATGATCAGCCAGGCAAGGGCGTACTCGAGGCGCTGACGCATGTTGGGGGAACTTGTGACGGTAGCACCGGGGAAATCCTACGTCAAACAAACCACGGCGCCGCACTGATTATTGAGGCTAGAAAGGGCTTGCTGCGGAGCAAGCGGCGTATTGCGGATTCAGGTAAGCAAAAAAATGCGGGGTTGGCAACGGTGACCCTAATCTCCGCTCCCAACCCCGTCTCCCAGGTTCTGTGGTAGGTGAATCGAGTATGCGTCAGGCGGGGAAAGCGGACAAGATTACGAGGGTCATTGTCCTTTGGTAACTTCGATGGTCGTCTTACAGTTTCACACCCGCTTCCTTGTCATCGCTATCCGCATCCGCGTCCTCACCAGAGTCGTCGCTGGACTTGTAAAGCTTGTAGTCCCTCTCGACCTGGTCCGCTTCAGTTCTTCGGCCGAGGCTATCCAGAGCTTTGATCAAGCAAGGCCGCGCCATGTTCCAATGCGGATCCATATCAAGCATTTCGCGAAATTCAGTCACGGCATCCGAAAACAGATTGAACTTGCACATGGTGTAGCCCAGGTTCTGCCGAATCGCCATATTTTGCGGAGCCAGTGCCTTGGCTTTATTGAGAGCGGCCAGCGATTGCTGAGGGCGTTGCCATTTCGTGTAGAGGTTGCCAAGATTGTAGTAGTACATGGCGACGTTGGGGTCGAGTTCGATGGCTCGCTTGTACGCCGCCTCGGCATTGGGGAACTTGGACCAGTCATTCTGCTGAGCTAGTTCAATCGCTTGATTGTTCAGATTCTTCGCCTCAATATTGCTTCCCGCCTGAAGATCGGACAGGTCTTCAACTCCAACGCCGCCGGCCGCGGCTCCTCCTGAACTCTGCATTTGCAGGGTGGAAGACAGGGCGAGGTACTTGTACGCTTCGGCATTGGTAGGCTGCAGACGCAGTGCCTGCCTTGCCTCCTCCGCTACTTGAGCACCTTGCTCGAGCCGGTAATAAATCTGCGCTAGGCGGACATGCGCGTAGGCAAAGCCAGGATCCAGTTGAGCAGATCGGACGAAGTCGGTTTTCGCAGCGTCGAAATCGCGGCTCACAAAATGCAGATTGCCCAGCGCTGCGTAGAGGCCCGCATCCTGACTATGTTGGGCGGTTAGCATCTCTAGAGCATAGCGTGCCGAAGCGTAATCTTTAGTGCTAAATGCTTGAGCCGCTGCGGTCAGTTCTGGAGGCACATCCGAGGGACTGGAAGCGTCCGGGTGCAGAGGTACGTTGGGCAAAGCGGCCAGGAGTTCGGGCGCGAGGTGAGCATCCTTCAGCGACTTCAGATGCGCGTCGTCAGCGGCAAACGATATTCCACGAGCTTGAACCTCATTCAATACCTCGGGAACGGCCATTCCCGCAATTTGCCATTCCACGAGAGCGGTCGCCGATAGCGGGTTCTGCGCAGGGCGATTCGCATCCGGATTACCCTGGGCTGCACGCCGCGCGCGAAAAGCGCGAGCCGCGTCCCCGACTGATTCGGTTTCTTGAGCGTAGGACGAAGGGGCGGACGAGATTACGAGGGCGATGCAAAACGCAGCCCACAAATGTCTTCGCCAATGCGGGCTGTAGGAATGTTCTGATCGCGGTCGGCCATTCTTGAACCAGGCACTTGCCGGCAAGAAAAAGTTTTTCATGTGTCTCTCCCATGGCAAAGGGATAGTTTTAATCCGCCGTGGGGAATGGCAGATATCACGAATGGACTGAGATCTACTTCGCCGCTACCAAGTTATGCGTAATGGCATGCACGGAAAGCGCAATGCGGTTCTGGACGCCAACTTTTCGCATCAACTTGGCGACGTGCGCTTTCACTGTTCGCTCTTCGATGCCTAACGCGGAACCGATTTCTTTGTTGGAGCGTCCGGCCACCAGCATTTCCAGAACTTCTTTTTCGCGGTCGGTAAAGGTCACGCGGCCAGCGGGAAAGATGCGTCCCGGTGACGAAGACACCCGTTCGATGAACATGGAAAGCACCCGCCTAGGCGCCCACACCGAACCTTCATTCACTACCCGGATGGCCTGCACAAACTCGGTTGGCGAAGCGGCTTCGTCCACGTAGCCCTTGGCGCCTGAGGCTATGGCCTTCAGAATGGTCTCTTCATCAATGCCGGAACCGGTCACAATAATGCGCAGGTCGGGGCGCGTGGCCTTCATGGTGGCCATCAGATCGAACAGGTTCTGGCCATTGCGATTGCCCAGCAGGACGAGATCAATGCCCTGCAAAGCAGAAAGATCGGGAAGCGAGGCAGAGATCAACTCGAAATCCGACTCATTGTCGAACAGGGCCCTAAATCCCACGAACCGCAGCGGATCACTTTCCACTACGGCAATACGGATCGGCGCTTTCTTTACCGGTGCAGCTTTCGTGGCCATTGCTGATTTCATAGCTTTCCTACTCGAGTAGATGGTTTAGCATAGCCGCATTCGCCCCTGATGCAAAGCACGGTAACGGTTTTGCAATTACGGCAGTAACATGCAAACATTGTTAGGAAGAGGCAGGAAATTCATGAGGTTACCTTACCGATCACGGTCCGGGAAACAAATGTGCGGCATCGCGCTGTTGCTGGTCGCAGGAACGTTGATTTCCCTGGCACAGACCGCGTATCAGCCAAAGTTTAAGGGAGATCCGGCGCGATCGGAATCCGAAGCCAATGCCCTCGGTTACATGCGTACCGTCATCCGGGCGCAGCAGCAGTACTACAAAAAGAATAACAAGTACGCAGCAAGCCTCGCGGATCTGGTTCATACCGGCTCTTTCACCAAGCGCATGACCCAGACCGATCGGGGGGATTACACCGTAAGCTTCCACTCCCGCAAGGACGGCTACGAACTGACGATGACTCCGAAGCAAGTGGACGCCGAGCATCGCGCCTTCTACGCCAATGAGGATGGAGTTATGCACGCCGACGAGACGAAAGCGGCAGACGAGAATTCGCCGACGGTGAAGTGACGCCAAGTCGCACGGGCGAGGACGCGGGTTTCTCCATCGACTGCTAGCTAGCCGGCCCGGGCTTGATTTCTGTCGCTTTGTCGTTGTGATAGCTGATGCTGAGCGGGTTGCTGCCGTTCGGATAGTTGACCGTCCGATTTCCGGGCTCGCCTGATTTTTCTGGAATCCCCAAGCCAATAGAAAAATCGGTTTGCAACTCGCTCATCCCCGGCTTGACCTGGTGTTTGTCGATGGCATCCCAGACGTCCGCCGGCCAATGTTTGTAGAGTTCGTGGGGATCCTCGATGAACAGCATGTCATCGGAGTAAAACTTGTAGTCGATCCCCTTGATTGATCCGACGGAAAAGGCGTAACCCTTGCTATCTTTTTCAAATACTGCCATAACCTGACGCTCGCCGGGCGATTGCGGTGTGTCGGCGGTGATGACCTCTTTGATTTGCAGCTTTTCAATT
Source organism: uncultured Acidobacteriota bacterium (assembly GCA_963722725.1). Taxonomy (GTDB): domain Bacteria; phylum Acidobacteriota; class Terriglobia; order Terriglobales; family Acidobacteriaceae; genus JABDBE01. The sequence continues at coordinate 656,205 of CAVROB010000013.1, read as the reverse complement.
GGCAGGAGCTTGCCGGCTTCCTGCGAAAAGTCCACGCGATGCCGGGTCGGATCGTAAGGATAGTACGTGTAGGCGTAACCAACTTTAACCCAAACAGGCTGCTGGGTGAGTTGGTGGGCTGACTTCAAATCGTAGGGATAAAGCTTCTTCGGAGTCACGTAATAGTCGGGATTCAGCGGGGGCGCCTGTTTCTTCGCTTCCTCGATCTGGCTCACATGCCGTTCGTACAAGATGTAGGCGAGGCGGCAACCCGAAACCAGAATCGCCACGACCATTACGAGCTGAAGCCTTTGTTTAAGTTCAGAACTGATCTGCATCAAGCGTAACCTTACCAGACTCTAGCCACTGCAACCCCTCGGAATCAAGGTTTCGAGTCTTTGTCCGAATCTGGTACTCCGAATCCGGGCTGGATGCGGTAAACTTACATACGGGCGCGGCGCTCTGTCCACGCCCATTTAGAGGAGAAGACCATGGCTGCCGTAACTGAAGGCGAAGTTCTAAGCGCTCTGAAACAGTGCTACGACCCGGAGATTCCCGTGAACATCGTGGATCTGGGTCTGATTTATGCGGTCCGCTTTGAACCCGTCGCCGAGGATCGGCAGGATGTCTCGGTTGATCTGACGCTTACTTCACCGGGCTGCCCATCGCATGTCATGATCGGTGAGCAGGTGAAAGCCAGGCTGGAGCAGTTGCCCGGAATTCGGACCGCAACGGTGAATGTGGTGTGGACACCGGCGTGGACTCCCGAGCGTTTGAGCCCTGAGGCGAGAACGCAACTGGGCATCGAGTAGAGAGGCAAATCCGCTGGCCGTGACCATCCCACCGGCTGTGGGTGGGCACAACAGTTTTAGGCATCCAAAGAGTTCCTGCGGCTTTCGAAGCTGGTTGACAAAGCTTCGCATCGAAGATAAAGTTTGCCTCCGATTCGTCCCTATCCCGCAATTTTCGTGCGCAGGAGGCAGGCCATGCGGAAAATGATCAGGCAGACAATTTTCCTGGCCGTATTCTCGGCCGTGCTGCTCGGGCTGTCTCTTGATGACGCGCAAGCGTCAGGGGTAAAAACCTACCGGGGCAAATTTTCGGACGGGGCGAAGTACCTGATCCAGGTTCCATCGAATTGGAATGGCACGCTGGTGCTGTACAGCCATGGATATGTGCTGCCGGGGTCGTCGAATCCTGCACAGGATGTGGGCGATCCGATCACTGGCGGCTACCTTCTAGCGAACGGTTATGCCTTAGGCGGATCTTCTTACGCCACAACCGGCTGGGCCTTTCAGCAGGCGGTTCCCGATCAGATAAAAGTTCTCGATACTTTCAAGACTTTGGTGGGCGCGCCCAGCCGAACCATCGCGTGGGGACATTCCCTGGGTGGCATGGTCACGGCTGGCTTGGTGCAACTCTATCCTCAGCGCTTTGACGCGGCTTTGCCCATGTGCGGCGTTGTGGCCGGAAGCGTTGGCACATGGAACCAGGCGTTGGACTCGGCTTTTGCTTTCGACGTGCTTCTGGGATCAGGGTCGGGATTGCAACTGGTGAATATCAAAGACCCGGTGAAGAATGTAACGATTGCCGAAGAGATCCTCTCTGCCGCACAGGACGATGCTAAAGGACAGGCGCGGATCGCCCTCACTGCCGCTTTGGACGATACGCCTGGCTGGTACGATCCTCTATCGCCCGAACCGTCTCCCACCGATTATGCGGCACAGGAAGCGAACCAATACCTCTGGCTTGCGAACATCGACTTTCCCTTTGCTTTTGACCTCCGGGCGGAACTGGAAGGGCGCGCCGGCGGCAATGGTTCGTGGAACAACGGAGTTGACTATGAGACGCAGCTCAAGAATTCCATCGCCTACGCCGAGGTTCAGGTGCTCTACCGGAAGGCAGGCCTAAGTCTCGAGGTGGACCTTCAGGCTTTGAGCGATGCTGCGCGGATCAAAGCCAAGCAATCAGCTCTGACCTACCTCGAACAAAATATTATCTTCAACGGAAAGATTCCGATCCCCGTCTTGACCCTGCATACCAAGGGCGATGGTCTTGTAGTGGTGGAAGACGAAACCGCTTACAAGGATGTTGTCGACCGGGAGAGCGACGGCGCGCTGCTGCGTCAGCTGTTTGTGCATCGCGCGGGGCATTGCGAGTTTACTCCGGCGGAGACCGTAGTCGCCTTCGGGGCGCTGATCAGCCGTTTGGAGACGGGCAAGTGGCCTATGCTTGGTTCGACCATCCTGAACGAAGCGGCTAAGGGGTTGGGATCGAAATTTAATGCCTTGTCGGTGGACGGGAAGAACGTTCACGTTGCGCCCGCATATTTCAAGTTTCAACCTGCGATTTTCTTACGGCCCTTCGATGCTGGGAAGGATTGAGGAAAACTCCCAGCGCGAACGAATTTAGAATGGACGCCACACGAGCGTGTACGCTCGCGCCTACATCGGAAAATTGTCACTGTGACAAATGAGACTGCTGTAAGCAGGCTGAGCGAAGAATGGCGCAAATCGGGAGTCGAAAATGGTGACATGCTGCTGCTTCACAGCAGCACCAAACGAACCTTGCGTAAGCTACATAAATGGGGATTCACTCCCGACATACAAACGATTCTTGACAGCTTTCTTCAGGCTCTCGGGGCTGCCGGAACCTTACTACTGCCACTGTTCAACTTCGACTTTGCCAGCGGGGTTCCCTTTGATATTCGAAGCACACCCAGCCAGATGGGAGCTTTGACCGAAGCTGGTCGAACCCGTGCTGAGGCAGTACGAACCGGACATCCGATCTATTCCTTTGCAGTCTTAGGAAATGTGCGAGATCGATTTCGAAAGCTGAATAATTTCAGCGGTTACGGAGCGGATTCACCGTTTGGCATCCTTCACAGAGCCGCGGGCAAGATCGCGGTTCTAGACCTACCTGATCAAGACAGCATGACTTTCTATCACTATGTCGAAGAATCGATGTCTGTGGAATATCGGTTTCACAAGCACTTTTCAGGCTTGTATACAGATTTCGACGGCATCACCAGCAATCGCACGTATGGACTTTTTGTGCGAAAGATTGATCAAGGCGTGGTAACCCGAGTGAATCCTATGGCGGAGGTGCTGTGGGCAAAGGGATTGTATCGAGGAGATCGCCAGGGAACAGGCTCTGGCTTGCGAGTGATCGACGCTTCGAAACTCTATGAAGAAGTTGCAACGGTGATTACCCAGGGCAAGGCCAGAGGGTTGTTGTATGAGATTCAGTAACGATCCTTCTGCCTTTGAGGGGCCTGACGTGGGCTTGCTCATGCATCAGTTGGCTTCGGAACTCTGGCCCATCACGCGAAGTATCACCGGACCAGGGGTAAGAAAAACATTGGAAATCCTCAAGCAGGAAATTCCCGAGCTTTGCGTACAATCCATTCCAAGCGGAACCAAGTGTTTTGACTGGACGATACCGGACGAGTGGTCGATTACGGATGCCTTCATCGAAGATAAATCTGGTAATCGCATCGTGGATTTTCAGAACAACAACCTGCACGTGGTCGGGTATTCGATCCCCGTGGACGAATGGCTCGAGCTTGAAGAACTGCAATCTCATCTACATTCTCTTCCCGACCAACCGGATGCCATTCCTTACGTGACCTCCTATTATTCGCGGCGGTGGGGATTTTGCATGACCGAGACTCAGCGCCGATCACTGAGGCAGGCTCGCTACCACGCAGTGATTCGGAGCGAATTGAAGCCCGGGGTTTTGAACTATGGCGAGGTGATCCTCGCTGGCGAAACCGATAAGGAGATTCTGCTGTCGACCTACATTTGTCATCCGTCGATGGCCAACAATGAATTGTCAGGCCCGGTGGTAACGGCGGCGATGACGTCATGGTTAAGAAGTCTGGTCCATCGCAAATTTACGTATCGCATTGTTTTTATTCCAGAAACGATTGGATCGATTGCGTATCTGAGCCTACACCTGGCGCAAATGAAGTCGAAGACGGTAGCGGGATACGTTGTGACTTGCATTGGCGACGATCGAACCTATTCGTTCCTACCTTCGCGGATGGGGAATTCTCTTGCGGACTTCGCGGCTACACACGTTCTCGGCCACTTGGCGCCTGACTATAGAAAATATTCTTTCCTGGATCGGGGAAGCGACGAGCGGCAGTATTGCAGTCCTGGAGTCGACCTGCCGGTTGCTTCCGTGATGCGCAGCAAGTATGCGGAGTATCCCGAGTATCACACATCGCTCGACGATTTGAACCTGGTCACGGCTTCTGGACTTGGCGGTGGCTTTCTTGCCTACAAGCGCATTTTGGAATGTATCGAAGGCGATTGTTATCCGCGGGTGACTGTTTTATGCGAGCCTCAGCTTGGAAAAAGAGAACTCTATCCGACTCTCTCTACCAAGAAGTCTAGCGAGCAAGTCCGGGTAATGATGAATCTCATCACCTATTCCGATGGACGCCTGAGCCTGTTGGAAATCGCCGAACGGATTGGCCAGCCTATGTGGGAATTGTTGCCCATCGTCGAGCGACTGTCAGGACTCGGCTTGCTGGAGAAGAAAACCTTCTCAGCATCAAAGAGCTTCGCAGGCAACTGTCCGCTCAAATGAACCTTGATTAGTCTTACCTAAGCTATTGAAGTGTCTAAAATCTAGACAGAGGAAGCAGACAAAAAGTCTCCTAAGTGTCCTTATTTGAAACCAGATCGCGGTCCTGTGGCGAAATAACATTGACATCCATAACAAGCAGATTAAGAATCGTTGCCGGTTGTTTTGATTCGGAGTTGCTAGAAATCCGGCTCGGGAATATCGAAGCAGCGATAGGTCTGGGCTGGATTGGCTCGTGGTCCAATTATTAAGCAAGGAGGAAAAAATGCGAAAGATGATTTTCATCGCCGTGCTTGTCGCGGCAAGTGTCGCTTCCGCGCAAGTGCGCCGGGGCGACGGCATTGTTCCGCGTTCGAGCATCGAGAGGCCCGAGGACGTTGGCCAAAGGATGCACACTAACTACATTATTTACGCGCCGGATGGCGTGATTCGGCCGCAGTTCAACCCAGGCGGAGAAACACCGGCATCGTTGGGCTGTGTGTATGACATTGTATCGACCCCGATCGCGGGATGCCCGATCGCGACCGCGTCGGAAGTTCCCACCGGCGGCAGCGGGGTGATCGTGATCGTGGACGCTTACGACTATCCCAGCGCCGCAGCGGACCTGGCTACTTTCTCCAGCGACTTCGGTCTACCCGCGCCGAATTTCTCGGTGCAGTATGCCAGCGGAAGAAAACCGGCGAACGGCTGCAGCAGCGGATGGAATGGCGAGGAGTCGCTCGATATCGAATGGGCGCACGCCATGGCTCCGAATGCTCAGATCGTCCTGATGGAAGCCTCTTCCGCCTCCAACACTGCTTTGTACCAAGCCGTGACCGCAGCAAATTCTTACATCGTGGCTCATGGCGGCAAGGGTGAAGTGTCGATGAGTTGGGGCGGCAGTGAGACCAGCAGCGAGACTGGCTCCGACCATTACTTCACGCAGTCGGGCGTGGTCTATTTCGCCTCAGCCGGCGATTCTCCCGGCGTGATTTATCCCAGTTCATCGGTCAACGTGGTTTCTGCCGGAGGCACTCAAGTGAATCGTAGCGGCGGGAACTATACCAACCAGACCGCGTGGAGCGATGGTGGAGGCGGCGCCAGCAGATACGAGTCGAGACCGTCGTTCCAGAGCGGCATCTCTGGCATCGTTGGCACCAAGCGGGGCACGCCCGATTTCTCTTTTGATTCCAGCGGCGGTTCCCCGGTGGCCGTGTACAACTCTAACTGCTACGGCGGATGGCTCGAAGTTTATGGAACCAGCGTGGCTTCACCCTCGCTGGCCGGCATTGTCAACAATGCTGGGAGTTTCAATACCAGCAGCAATGCCGAGAACACAGAGATCTATGCGAACTACACCAACCCCTCCGACTTTACCGATGTCACCTCCGGGAGTTGCGGCACACACAGCGCAACCACCGGATGGGATTTCTGCACGGGCGTCGGGGTAGACAAAGGCTTGCTTGGCAAATAAGTCGATGTAGTTAGATTTCGCGCAGCCCGCTTCTTACGGAGCGGGCTTTTTCTTCTACGTGAAGTATCGACGTAGCTCACTTCTTCTTGCGGTACTCCGCCATCATCGCCTGCATCCGGTCCATGGTTGGCTGCAGTTGTTGCGGGTCGCGAATGCAGTTCAAGAACACCGACCGCACATCGAAACCTCCCTGTTGCATGCCCGCGAAATAGTGGTAATCGGCAGGCAGCGGCGGGCCGCCAGGCGCGCCTGCCGCAGGAATGACTTGGGGAAGTTGGATGGCGTACATACCGCCGCCGGCCAGAACTTCATGCGGGTACTGCAGCAGCCAGATACAATTTGCGGACTCCTCGATATAGTTGGCGGAGACTGCAGCCCATTGGCCGCCGTCGCGGGCCGCAGGACGTTGGCAATCCCAAAGCAACGCCTGAGGGACGTAACGTTCAGGCTCTGACCATCCGTACTCGTCGAGCAGAATCCGCTTCAGACCATGTTGACGCGTGAAGATCTCGACCTGGGGAAGCGCGTGATTCCAGTCGAGATTCGAGTCGTTGACCAAGTGGTAGCCCGGACGTGCCATGCTGAGCGAGTTCAAGTAAGGAAAATAGTTCGGGTAGGCGCGTATTGCTGTGACCATGGAAGCCAGCGCGAGCGCAATTGTCACCCAGCTTCCGATGCGCGCTGCTTGCGGGCTTGACTCGCGTAAAAGCTCAAGCCCACGCGGGAGCGGGGCGAGCAGTAGAACTATCAGCGCCAGCGCAATCGAGAAATGGCGAATGCTGATGTCCAATCGATTCAGCATGCAGGCCGCGACGAAAACCACCAGAGAAACCCAAATGCTGCGCCAGTGCGCTTCCATACCGGCAGGTATTGGAGATTGCCCGGGCAAACGGCGTTTTACGGCCAAGGCCGTCCCGGCCGCAAGAACGAGCAGCAAAAGAAACGTCAACTGCGATTTCAAAAGAAAGAGAACGGGAAAATAAAACCAGACTCCGTGGGGATAAGCATGGCCGAGGATGAAAGTGGGCCGACTTCCGGCACTCAGTGCAAACAGCACCAGCCCACGCAAGTAGAGCCATACGGGCATGAGTAGCCGCCGGAGAATCGGCGAAGCCGGAAAATGAGGGATGAGTCCAAAGGAATCCGTTGGCTGGTTCCAGGAGAGCACAAAATAAACCACGTAAACAAATAACCCGGCCCAAAGCGTGCCTTTTGCAAGATTGCGCCACGCTCGTCGACGCCAGCGGCGGAGTTCGGCTTTCTCAACCGGTTGCTCCGGCAACGGATTGCATCGCAAACTCAACGCGTAGGCGATGAATACGAAGAACAACAGTCCTGACGAAAACTTGGAAAGCAACGCTCCAGCCAGTGCCAGAGCAAACCTAACAACTGTCCCCCGGGTAGGCGAGCGCCACATATTCGGAAGTTGCCAGACCGTGAGCACCCAAAACAGCGTGACCACGATGTCGGTAAGCACAAGGGGTCCGAATGCGAGAAACGCCGGCATGGTTACGAAAGCTGAAAGACACAGCAAGCCTCCCCAGGCGCCACCCAGCCGCGAGCCATAAATGTAAAGCACGAGTCCCAATAGCAATGTCACCAGCAACATCGGTGCTCGGGCCCAACGCATCGTGGAGTAAGGGTCATTCCAGCGCATGAGGAACCAATCGCCGAAGACCCACTCGGCCAAATATTGGTTGAAGATCTTGTTGCTGAAAGTCCAGGAGAGATGGGAATAATCGGCGTGCGCTCCGCGCAGGACCAGCGGCAAGGCGGCCATAACCTTGGCCAGAGGGGGATGCTCCTCGTTCAGCCGCAGATCTAATTTCTGCAGATAGCTCACTCCGGCGCCGACGTGCGCGACTTCGTCGATGGTCACGGATTCGCGTCTCGCTGCGCCGCCGGCAAGGAGGGCCATCAGGACAAGAAGCAGCGCTGCAGCGAGACAGAATTTTCCTGGTCTGGTCAATTTCCTTCAGCCTCGGACGTCGAAGCGGAGAGGTTAGCACAGCAGGCTCAGAGAGGTGTCACCGCAATCGCACATGTGGTTCGCCGGAGTGGAATCAGGTAAGATACTTCGTCGTTTGCTCTGCTCACAAATGGACCGCGAATATCACAGAGGCTATAGTCAGGAACTTCATCGCGATATGGAAGCCTTGGTCTTCGGACACGGCGGCTCGCCGCTGCTGGTCTTTCCAACCTCGATGGGCAGGTTCTTCGAATACGAAGATCGCGGCATGATCGGGGTGGTGGCGTCGAAGATTGAAAGCGGCGAACTGCAGGTGTTTTGTCCTGACGCGGTGGACACCGAGAGCTGGTACAACAAAAGCGTTCATCCGCGACAGCGCGTGCTCCGCCATTTGCAGTATGAGCGCTACATTCTGCATGAATTCCTTCCCTTCCTACGCTGGAAGAATCAAACCCCCAGATTGGCCGTGACCGGCTGCAGTTTTGGTGGCTACCACGCCGTGAACTTTGCGTTGAAGCATCCGGATGTCGTGACCCATTGTGTGAGCATGAGCGGGGCTTATGACATTCACCAGTTTTTGGATGGCTACTACGACGACGATTGTTATTTCAATTGTCCGCCGGATTATGTGCCGAAAATGAATGACGATTGGTTTCTGACACACTGGCGGCAGATGAAGATCGTGCTGGGATCGGCGGACTGGGATATGTGTCTGGATCAGAATGTGAAGATGTCGACGATGCTGAATGAAAAGGCGGTACCGAACTGGCTGGATGTGTATGGCGATCATTCGCAGCATGATTGGCCGTTGTGGCAGAGAATGGCGGGGAAATATTTCTCGTAAACGGAGGGGTTAATTTCTTCGCGCGGCAGGGTAACAGCAGATTCCTCGTCGCTTCGCTCCTCGGAATGACAATAGAATTTTTGTGATGTGAGCGGTGATTTGTTTGCGAGTTGAGACGTTGCGAGCAACGGCTTGTACAGGAGATTTTATGAAGAAGATTGGAATTTTGTTTGGCATGGAAAATACTTTTCCGCCGGCTTTCGTGGAAAAGGTCAACAGCATGAAAGTTGATGGCGTGACCGCCGAGTTTGTGAAGCTGGGTGGGGTGAAGATGGCGGGCCCCAGCGGGTACCGCGTGATCATTGACCGGATTTCGCAGGATATTCCTTTCTATCGGGCGTACTTGAAGAATGCGGTACTGAACGGGACGATCGTGGTTAACAATCCGTTCTGGTGGACGGCCGACGACAAGTTCTTCAATTATGCGCTGGCGACCAAGCTGGGGGTGGCGATTCCGCCGACCGTTCTCTTGCCACATAACAAACACCCCGAGGGCACGACTGACCAGTCCATGCGCAATCTGATCTACCCGCTGAACTGGGAGGAGATTTTTGAGTATGTCGGCTTCCCTGCTTTCCTGAAACCGTATTCCGGCGGAGGCTGGAAGCATGTTTACAAGGTTCACTCGCCGGAGGAATTCTTCCATCACTACAATCAGACCGGCGACTTGTGCATGACTTTGCAGCACGGCGTGGAGTTCAAAGAATATTTCCGTTGCTATGTGGTCGGACAGGAGAAGGTGCGGATTATGTATTACGACCCGCGGGCGCCATTCCATGAACGTTACGTGCGGAATCCGGTTCCGGCCCATGCCAAATTGCTGGAACGTGTGGAGAAGGATGCGCTGACTTTGTGCCGGGCACTGGGGTATGACCTGAACACGGTCGAGTTTGCGGTTGAAGATGGGATTCCTTATGCGATTGATTTTATGAATCCGGCGCCGGATGCGGAGGCCACTTCGGTGGGCCAGGAAAACTTCGAGTGGGTAGTAAATGCTGTCGCGGAAATGGCTGTAAGAAAAGCTCTTAGCGACGAGAATCCGGCTCGAGAGTTGCGCTGGGCAGCATTTCTGGCGGGACCTGTGCCGGTGTCTGCCCCCGAGTCGAAGCCGGCGCCTCGGAAGCGGGTGCGGGCTTAAATTCAAGGGATTGAAAGGAAGCCGAGCCTCGCTCGGCGTACAGTCAGGGGCGGCTGTCCCCAGACAAGAAACAGCGGGCTTATTCCGGCTCTGAATTGTTATACTGATGCTCGGCCAGCCTGCTGACGATGCGACCTACCTTTACTATCGGGATCGAAGAGGAATACCAGACCGTCGATCCGGTCACCCGCGACCTGCGCTCACACATTCATACCGAAATGATGGAGCAGGGACGGATGCGCCTCCAGGAACGGGTGAAGGCGGAGATGCATCAAGCCGTAGTGGAAGTTGGGACTTCGGTTTGCACTGGGATCAAAGATGCCAAAGCTGAGGTGAAAACCCTGCGCCGGGACATGATCAAACTGGCCCGGGACAATGGTCTCAGGCTGGCATCGGCCGCGACCCATCCCTTTGCGGATTGGCGGGTACAGGAGATCACGCCCGACGATCGTTATAAACACATTGTCGAGGATATGCAGCTGGTCGCGCGCGCGAATCTGATTTTCGGATTGCACGTTCACATCGGAATTGAGGATCGCGAGACTGCCATCCAACTGATGAATCATGCGCGTTATTTTCTACCGCATATTTTGGCGCTCTCGACTAACTCGCCTTTCTGGCTGGGAATGAATACCGGGCTGAAGTCCTACCGGTGCAAGGTTTTCGACAAATTTCCGCGCACGAATATTCCGGACTACTTTCCCAGCTGGGGCGAGTACGAGAACTTTATCAAACTGCTGATCAAAACGAACTGCATCGACAACGCAAAAAAGATCTGGTGGGATATTCGGCCGCATCCATTCTTCAATACTTTGGAGTTCCGGATTTGCGATATACCGATGCGGGTGGATGAAACCATTGCGCTGGCTGCCCTCATCCAAGCGACGGTCGCCAAGCTATACAAGCTGCATGCCGCGAATACCGGTTTCCGCCTTTATCGGCGCGCACTGGTGATGGAGAATAAGTGGCGCGCAGCGCGTTACGGGCTGGAAGGCAAGCTGGTTGATTTCGGCAAGCAGGAAGAAGTTCCAGCGCGCGAACTGGTTCTTGAGTATTTGGACTTCGTGGACGATGTCGTCGATGAACTGGATTCGCGCGAGGAGTTGAACTACATTCACCAAATCCTCGAGATGGGAACAGGTGCAGATCGCCAGTTGCGCGTTTACGAGCGGACCAGGGACTTCAAGAGCGTAGTGGATTACATCATCGCTGAGACGGAAGTCGGCGTGACAGATATGCCGGTCACAGCTTCCGCTAGAAAAGTAGGGTAATGAGCGTTCCAGTTAGCACAACCAACCGCAATTTTAATACGATTCCATTCGATCCTGAACTCACCCCCGGAGCCCGCAACGCGGTAAGCGTTTGTTTGCGAGTACAACCGGGAGAGAAGGTCACGGTCATCACCGACGAGGTCACCAAGGAAATCGCGGCGAGTATGGTTCGCGAATTGGAAGCCGTCGGTGCTCCATATCGCGCGTGGGTGCTGGAGGACTTGGCGCCGCGACCGTTGGGCGATCTTCCACAGGAAATCATTGACGATCTCGAGACCAGCCAGGTCAGTATCTTTGCTGTGCAGGCGCAGGCCAATGAACTGCATTCGCGCATGCAGATGACCGACGTGGTCAATCGACGCAAGATTCGTCACGCACACATGGTCAATGTCAACCGGCAGATCATGCTGGAGGGAATGCGGGCGGACTTTCTCAAGGTGGACCGCATTAGCGTCAAAGTAATCGACATGGTACGCCGAGCGAAGCAGGTCCGAGCCAAAACGCCGGCGGGAACCGATCTGGTTGCGGATTTGAATCCAAATTATCGCTGGGTGAAGACCAGCGGGATCATTAGCCCGGACAAATGGGGAAATTTGCCAGGCGGAGAGGTTTTCACGACTCCGGGCGAGGTCAATGGGACATTCGTCATTGATGGCGTCGTCGGCGATTGGCTTTGCGCCAAGTTTGGCAGTTTGCGGGAACATCCGCTGACCATTCGCGTAAAGGAAAATCGGGTAGTTGAGGCGCATTCCTCAAATCCTGAACTGGAGAAAGATTTCTGGAGCTACACCCACACCGATGAGAACAGCGATCGCGTAGGCGAGTTTGCGATCGGCACGAATATTGAATTGAAGGATGTGATCGGCCAGATTCTTCAGGACGAGAAGTATCCTGGGGTGCACATCGCGTTCGGCAATCCTTACGGCGCACATACCGGGGCGGAGTGGTACTCGTCGACTCACATCGATGTTGTAGGCCGAAAGTTCGATATTTGGGTGGATGACGAACAGATCATGCGAGATGGGAAGTTCTTGATCGAAGCGTAAGGAGCCCGTAGAACCGTTGCTTGCAACCTCTTGGGCGTGGAGAAACCGCAGACGTAGCAAGCTACGTCTCTACAGAACGCAGCAAAGAAGATTGCATTCTGCGGGTGCACTCAACGTTCTTTAGAAATCATGATTCCTGCCCTGCGTCAGCAGTTCAACACGAACTTCACGCCAGAGAAGTACCAGTCGTTCCTGAAGTTGATGGAGGAACGCTGTGGTGCCCCCGTCAAGTTTCAGGTTTCTGAAACGCCTTGCTTTTTTCCCAAGCCGCTGCTGGACCAGATGTCGCAGTATGGCAAAGAGCTGATCCAGCAACTTGGCGGATTGGAATACCGGAAAGCCTCGTTCGATGCGATTCCCCCCGATTTCAACGTTCCGCGCGAAGCGCCGCATCCCATGTTCATTCAAGTGGATTTCGGATTGGTGCGCGACGCGGCAGGCAAGCTGCAACCCAAGTTGGTTGAGTTACAGGGCTTCCCTTCTCTCTACGCGTATCAGGCCATGCTTTCGCAAATCTACATGGAGGCCTTTGAACTCGACGAAAACCTGAAGTATCTCTTGAGTGGACTGGACTGGGAGGGATACAAGAAGCTGCTGCGACGCGCCATCCTTGGCGATCAGGATCCGCAGAATGTCATTCTGATGGAAATCGATCCCAGCCACCAGAAGACGCTGCCGGATTTTCTGCTCACAGAAAAACTGCTTGGCATCCCCACTGTCGACATAACCACGATCGAGAAAAGAGGCAAGGAACTGTTTTATGATCGCGAAGGCCAGCGCACTCCGATTCGCCGGATTTATAACCGCGCCATCGTCGATGAACTGGTACGCAAGAAGCTCAAGCTTTCCTTTAACTTTACCGACGAACTCGAAGTTGAATGGGCTGGACATCCCAACTGGTATTTCCGCATGAGCAAGTTTTCCCTGCCTTTCCTGCGTCACCAGTGCGTGCCCAAGACATCTTTTCTTGATCGCGTGGAGCCACTGCCGAACGATCTTGAAAACTATGTGGTCAAGCCGTTATTTTCCTTCGCCGGATTAGGGGTCATTCTCAATCCCACAAAAGCAGACCTGGCAAACATTCCCAAGGCGAAACGCTCACAGTACATTCTGCAGGAGCGAATGCACTTTGAGCCGGTGATCGAAACCCCCATGGGCGGCACCAAGGCCGAAATCCGGATCATGTACATCTGGCTGGACGAACTTCTGCCGGTCATGACCATCATTCGTATGGGACGCGGCCTGATGATGGGCGTCGACCACAACAAAAACATGCAATGGGTGGGTTCGTCGGCTGGGTTCTATACGGAATGATGGGTTAGGCTTCTGGCTTTAGGCGTGTGGCTCTTGGATCTCGCGGATCCGGTTTCAGACCTCCCGAGTTTGGCTTGCAGCGCTCGGTTCCTTGTTCGGTTCTCAGTTCCCCATATGAGGCGGTGTCGGTAGCAAGTTAAAATGTCCGGTTTTTGTAGCAAGTGAAATGTCCGGTTTCAAAGTTGTGCCCTCGCCGATTGGGTTGGGTTGGTTTTGGGGATGGGGTGCAGGGGAAGGGGGCAATTTCCCCTTCCCCTGCTCGGCGCTGTACTAGCCTTCCCCGGCAGCGGCCGGCCATCTGCGTCATAGCGACCCAGGCAATGCGGTCCGTGGGTGAGACTTAAAGTTCCATTCAGATGTTGGTGGACCACCACCTGGCAACCTGCCAACGTCGCCCGCCAGCGCACCCGCTCGATCTGCAAGCTCAGATTCTGAAAGCTCACCGTGTTGTCGCGGTTCACGCTGCGTTCAAACTGCAGCGAGAATATCCGTTCCAAGTCACGACTCCGGCAGGGCACGAAAGCATTCCCCCGCTGCCGGGGCGCGACCCTGAAAACGGCGGTTGAACTCGGCGATGTAATCTTCCCGCAGAAATCGGTTCGCCGCCCCCAGCGTCCGCAACTGGCGCAGCCGCAACTCCTGCGGCAAGCGGCCCTGCCAAGTGCCGAAGTTGCGCTCGCTGCGCCCTCGCGCTTGCGGCGAGTAGGCCGGAATCATCTGCACTCCCAACTCGTGCAACGCCCGTCCCACCTGCGTGCGGCGATGATAGTCCACCTTGCCGCCCACCTTCGGCGTCAACCAGAAATGGCTCCCCCGGTCGCTGTACATTGCGCAGAACACGCCTTTGCGCTCGATTACCTCTTTCAGTCCCGCCATCACCGTCACCGTCGATTCCTCCTCCACCAGTTGAGCGTAATAAATCTCGCTGCTAGCATCGTCCAGAATTACGATCAGGTCGTACCAGCGTTCATCCTGAAACCACTGATGGCGGCTGCCGTCGATATGCAGCAGCATCCCCGGCAAGGGCCGCCGCTCGCGCCGTTTGCGATGCGCCCCGCGCTTGCGTCCGCGCGCCACCAGCCCCGCTCCCTGCAGCGCCTGCTTCACCCAGGTGTAACTCAGTTCGATGCCGTGCTCGGCCCGCAGCTTCTCGTGAAAGTGCTGCACGTTCAGATCAAAATACTTTTCCCGGTACAGCGCGAACACCTTTTCCACCGTGGCTAGCGGAACCCGGCGGCGCGACGGCTTGCCCCGCCGCCGGTCCAGCAACCCGTTGTAGCCCTCTTCGACGTAGCGTTCCCGCCACCGCCGCATGTGCCGGTCGCTGATGCCCAGAATCTCCGCCGCCTGCCACCACGTGATCTTCTTCGCCATCGCCTGCAACATCACGTCCTGTACTTTCATCGCCCGCTCCATCGCGGCCCTCGGATAAGTTTCCATGCTCCGCATGGTCTCCCATCCTCACCGCCCGCAAAGCGGACATCTCATGTGCTATCTCAACCGGACATATCATGTGCTACTGACATTCCCCATATGAGGCGGTTGACCTAAGTCTCGGCGCAGCCTAACATAGCCGCGAACGGCGGTTCGTCTCGATGGTTGGCCAGACAGTCTCCCACTATCGCATTCTGGGAAAAATCGGCGGTGGAGGCATGGGCGTTGTCTATGAGGCGGAAGACGTGCGCCTCGGCCGTCACGTTGCCTTGAAGTTCGTTCCCGACAATCTCCTGGGTGATCGGAAGTCTCTGGACCGCTTTGAGCGCGAGGCCCGCGCCGCGTCGCGGTTGAACCACCCCAACGTCTGCACTATCCATGACATCGAGGACAACGACGGCCACCCCTTCATCGTGATGGAGAGGCTGGAAGGCGAAAGCCTGAAGCAGCGCATCCACGGGAAACCGCTCGAATTTGAAGAACTTCTCGACATTGCTGTGCAGGTGGCGGAGGCGCTGGAGGCGTTTCACTCCAAGGGGATCATTCACCGCGACATCAAACCTGCCAACTTATTTATCACCACCACCGGGCAGGTGAAGATTCTGGACTTTGGGTTGGCCAAGTTGTCCCGCGACCAGGGCGTGGCTGCGTCCGAGGACACGCCATACGAGGATTCGCTCACCGCAATCGGAGTCGTGCCTGGGACTGCGGTTTACATGTCGCCCGAACAGGCGCGCAGCGAAGACCTCGATCCGCGAAGCGATCTGTTTTCTTTCGGCGTTGTGCTCTACGAAATGGCCACTGGCAAAAAGCCGTTTCAGGGAGCGAATGTCGTCACCACACTGGACGCGATGCTGCATCAGAAGCCAGTCGCGCCGCGTACGCTGAATCCCGCTCTCCCCCCGCAGATCGAAGGCATCATCGGGAAGGCGATGGAAAAGGATCGTGATAAGCGGTACGCGAGCGCCGTCCAGATGAAAACCGACCTGCAGCGCCTGAAGAAACAAACGGAATCAGGATCGGTCAAAACGAATTCGCGGGAAGCCACCCTGCGCGTGGCCACGAATGCTTTTCAGACTTCGAATGCGTGGCAGAAATATTTGCTGCTCGGGTTGTCGGGTCTCTTAATTGCCGTGTTGGCCGCCGTGGGCACCTGGTGGTTCAAGCACCGCAGCACGATCGCGAGCCCCGGCGCGAACGCGATTGCCGTGCTTCCCCTGCAGAACTTGAACGGTGACTTCAGCGTCGATTACTTGCGCTTCGCATTGGCTGACGAAATTTCGAACGTTCTCACCCACAGCCGGACGTTGGACGTGCGACCTTCCGGCGTCACCCGAAAATATACGAGTCCGGACATCGACCCGCAAAAGGTAGGACGCGAGCTGCATGTTGGCAATGTCCTGACTGGGCATTTCTTGCGTCAGGGAGATCATCTGCTGGTGACCTTGGAAGCCACGGAAACCAAGAGCAATAAAATGTTGTGGCAGACGAATTTCACCGCGTCAAGCGAGGACTTGCTCGCCCTGCAGTCGCAACTCGCCAATCAACTCCGCCGAGGTTTGTTGCCAACTCTGGGGGCGGCCGGAAATTATCTCGATACTGGCACTCGTCCCAAGAACCAGGAAGCTTACGACCTTTACCTGCATAGCCTCGCGCTGCCCCATGATGCCGGACCCAACAAAGATGCAATCGCGGTGCTGGAGCACGTCGTGGAGATGGACCCGAACTATGCTCCCGCCTGGGAGGAACTCGGTGTGCGCAGTTATTATGATGCCGACTATTCCAATGGTGGAGAAGAGATGTTCCAGCGTTCCAATAAAGCCTCGGAACGCGCTATCGCGCTTGACCCCAATCGGATCGTGGCGGCAGGCCAGTTGATTACGAACCGCGTCGAGCGCGGCGAGTTAACCAAGGCGTATGAGGCGGCACAGGCGCTGGTCAAAAGCCGCCCGGAAAGCGGTCAGGCTCATTTCACGCTGGCTTTCGTGCTCCGCTATGCCGGAATGCAGGATGAAGCGGCACGCGAGTGCGACACGGCGATCGAGTTGTCTCCGGGGAACTACCAGTTCCGCTCGTGCGCCTGGGCTTTCATGGAGTTGGGCCGAGAGCAGCGCGCGAAGGACTTTGTTGACCTGGATGCCGGCTCGGAGTGGGCCAACTCGGCAATTCTCTCGGTTCTTATACGCGAAGGTAAACTGGCAGAGGCACGCGAGGCCGTAAAGAAGGTTTCGAACAATCCCCGCTATCATCGGGATCTGCTCGAGGCGTGTTTGGGAATGCGTCCCGCGTCAGAGTTGGACAAGATCGCGACCGAGACGGAAACTTCCGTGTTGGCGGAACCTGATCCCGAGCCGTGGTACTACGAAGGAACCATCATGGCATTCTGCGGAAAGCCTACTATAGCCCTGCATATGCTCACAGCAGCGGTAGAACAGAACTATTGCTCCTATTCGGCGCTGCTGTCTGATCCTCTGCTGGCAAACCTGCGCAGCAGCAAAGATTTCGATGCGGTTCTGACCGCTGCCCACGAGTGCCAGGAAAGTGTGCGTAACCCGCAGGGGCAGTGAATCACGTAGGATTATTAATGAGAGTTGCGCTACCCTTTTTGCTTGTGCTCAATCTAACGACCAAACACGATATCAGGAAAAATATTGGTTCCCGTCCGCAAGAAAAACAATCCTTTACCTATGACCGATGATGACCGTGGGGTCTGGCACCGACGAGTTCGGCCCAGGTCGCTACACTTTCTTTTTGCTCTATTCTTGATTCTGCTGGGGACCGTCGCTGCGCTTTGGCAAACCACACCAAATCCGGCGGACCCAACCGCCCCCCGTTTTGTAGACCCCTTACCGCAGGATACTGGTGCAGCTGGCTTGCAGGAAACGCTGTTGCGGCTGCGGACAACTGCGCGCCTGATGCAAACCGTAGCCCACCCCGACGACGAAGATGGCGGCATGTTAACCCTGGAGTCGCGTGGGAAGGGGGCAACGGTTTTGCTGCTGACTCTGAATCGCGGGGAAGGCGGACAGAACAAAGTCGGCAGTAATTTGTTCGACGTCCTCGGGGTTCTGCGGACGCTTGAACTGCTCGGAGCAGATCGCTATTACGGGGTGGAACAGCGTTTCACTCGGGTTGCGGATTTTGGCTTCTCCAAAAATGCTGATGAAACATTTCAGAAGTGGCAAGGTCACGACATCGCCCTCGGCGACATGGTGCGGGTGATTCGCACTTTTCGGCCTGACGTCCTCGTTGCCCGCTTTTCAGGCACCGATCGTGACGGACATGGTCATCACCAGGCTTCGTCTATCCTTACGCGTGAGGCATTTCGTGCGGCGGCCGATCCGAAGCGGTTTCCCGAACAGATCAACCAAGGCTTGCTGCCGTGGCAGGCGAAAAAGCTTTACATCGGGAACGTGTGTGGGTTTGGCGCTCAGACCTGCCCAGCAGAGAACTACACGGTACGGCTGAATACAGGAGAGCCGAATCCAAGGCTGGGCATGTCGTATGCCCAGTTCGCGGTGGAGGGATTACGGCATCAGCTTTCCCAAGGCGTGGGAGCGTTCTCTATTGATGCGGGGCCTCGATATACGTATTACAAATTGGTGGATTCGGTTCTGCCGTCCACGACCGACAAAGATGGCCACGAGCAGGATTTATTCGACGGGATCGATACCAGTCTGCCGGGGCTGGCGTCGAGATTGGGAGCGGAAGAATCGAAGGTGCCGTGGCTGCGTTCGGAGCTGACAGAGATTGCAAACCAAGTTCAGATTGCGACTCAAAGAAGCGAAAAAGATAAAAGCGATGCGACGGGATCGCTGCTAGTCGGATTGCAGAAACTCGATTCTGTCGTAAGCCGTGTGGACAGCAGTGAGATCACCACGCCGCCTAAGCAGGATTTATTACAGAGGCTCCGGCGAAAAACAGCAACAGATGCGCACGGCCTTGAACCTGGCCATGGATATCTCGCTGGAAGCGACGGTCGCTCCTCCGCAGGGGACGGGCTTGCCGAAGGAGGATGATGCACTGACCGCTGTTTCGCCGGGCCAAAAGTTTCTAGTCAGGCTTAAATTTCACAATGGCTCAAAGTACAAGCTCGTACTCGACGGCATAAAGCTCGATGCTCCTGAAGGATGGGCGAAGCAGATCGACAAAGAAGTTGTCCTGGCCGTCGCCCCCGGCGCGGATCAGTACGCAAACTTCGTCGTGCAGATTCCCGCTGATGCGGCCAACGGCCATTTCTACACACGTCCTTATTGGCATCGAACGGACCCGGAAACGGAAAGCATCAATACGATCGACGATGAGCGCTACGTCACGCTGCCC
Source organism: uncultured Acidobacteriota bacterium (assembly GCA_963722725.1). Lineage (GTDB taxonomy): Bacteria > Acidobacteriota > Terriglobia > Terriglobales > Acidobacteriaceae > JABDBE01. Next base: position 636,841 of record CAVROB010000013.1, on the reverse strand, counting down.
TTCCCGCCGCTTCCGTTCCATGCGACGGTCGAGTATCACACGCATCATTCGCCGCACGATCTGACCCTCTTCGGTGGGACGCATGAACTGGGAGGATCGAACGGACCGGAGACGGCGATTTCAACTTCGGTGGTAACGCCGTTCGTAGACGACAAGGGCGGAGAGCGGACACAGCCACTTGCAATTGTCCCCGCATTTTCCGTCATGCTGGAACCTGGACAACAAGTAATTCCGACGGAAGGCGATGGCGAGAAGCACGTGAAAGTTGGAGTTTCGAACAATTTGTCGGGTGCTGTTAAAGGCACGCTTCATCTGGAAGCCCCCACAGGCTGGGGCGTTGATCCCGCACAAATAGCGATGGAGTTTCATAAGCGCGGGGAGAAACAAGAAGTCGAATTCAAAATATCCCCGGCTAGCCTGAAAGAGGGGCGAGCGGCGATCCGCGCGGTTTTCGAGTCGGGCGGAGTGAATTACAGCGAGGGTTATAGCCTGGTGACTCGTGAGGATCTCGACAGCTTTTACTACTATCAGCCCGCGCTGCAGCGCATCAGCATTGTTGACGTGAAAGTGGCTAAAGACCTGAGAGTCGGTTACATCATGGGCGCGGGCGACGATATTCCTGCTGTGCTCGGACAGCTTGGAATGAAGTTGACCATGATTCCGGCCGACAAAGTCGCCAGCGAGGACCTGAGCCAGTACCAGACGATTGTTCTGGGAATCCGCGCCTACGATACACAAAAGGATGTCGCGGCCAACAATAAAAAGTTGCTCGATTTCGTCTACAACGGAGGCACGCTGGTGGCGCAATACAACACTGGTGTCGCGGATTTCAACAAAGGGAAATTTACGCCTTATCCCGCACAACTCAGCCGGGCACGGGTTTCGGTCGAAGAGGCTCCGGTAGAGATTCTGGCTCCGGACGATGGCATCTTTCACTTCCCCAACCAGATCACGCAGCACGACTTCGACGGATGGGTGCAGGAGCGCGGGTTGTATTTCATGGATCAGTGGGACAGTAATTTCAAGCCGCTTTTGGCTTGCCATGATCCCGGAGAATCGCCGCAGAAGGGCGGCTTGTTGCGCGCGCAATACGGCAAGGGAACCTATATCTACACGGGATACGCTTTCTTCCGCCAGTTGCCTGCGGGAGTGCCAGGAGCGATCCGGCTTTATGTGAACTTGTTGAGTGCGGGACATGAGAAGGACAATGCTCGGTGATTAGTCTTTAGTCGAAACCGTCAGTTCTCAGATTTCAGTTCTCGGTTCTCAGTTGCTTTCCGAATGCCGCATCCCTCTCAGACCGACCAGAATTCGCCGCACCTGATTCGCGGCGTGGGACTCGGGAGCGCAACCGCGCTCAACATGATCGACATGATCGGCGTGGGCCCATTCATCACCATCCCGCTGATCGTAAGCGCGATGGGCGGGCCGCAGGCCATGCTCGGCTGGATTCTGGGCGCGATTTTCGCCATGTGCGATGGCTTGGTCTGGGCGGAACTGGGTGCGGCCATGCCGCAGTCGGGCGGTTCCTATGGTTACCTGCGCGAAATCTACGGGACCGAATCGCCTTGGCCGGTTGATTTCATTTCTCTTTGTCTGGCAACTTTCCTTCAGCGCGCCTCTCTCGATCGCATCCGGCGCCATTGGCCTCGCGGGATATGCATCGTACTTCTGGCCCGGACTGGAAAAACAATACCTAGCTCGCCATTGGACCCTCGCCTTACCGCTGCTGGGAAGGTTGCAGATACATTGGCTGGTTTCCGGAGCGACGTTTGTCGCAATCGGTATGGTTGCGCTCGCTACGGTGCTTCTGTACCGCAAAATCACAAGCATCGGGTGGATCTCGAAGCTGCTGTTGGCGGGCGTGATCGGAACCATGTTCTGGATCATCGTCGCGGGGCTGAGCCACTTCGACGCCGCGCAGGCTTTCAGTTTCCCGCCCGGTGCATTCACGCTGTCGGGCAATTTCTTTCTGGGGCTGGGTTCAGCGATGCTCATCGCCACCTATGATTATTGGGGATATTACAACGTGGCCTTCCTGGGTGATGAGGTCAAAGAACCGGGCAGAACGATCCCGAGGGCGATCCTGCTATCCATTTTTCTGGTTGCATGTCTATACGTGGTGATGAACATCAGTATTCTGGGTGTCGTTCCGTGGCGCGAGATTCAGGCCGGCCAAGACAATCGCGGCTTGTATGTTGTGTCCATTTTCATGCGAAAGATTTATGGGCCGTGGGCTGCCAATCTCGCGACCGGACTGGTGATGTGGACGGCATTCGCCTCGGTTTTTTCACTGATTCTGGGATACTCGCGCGTGCCATACGCGGCCGCGCTTGATGGAAATTATTTCAAAGCGTTTGCCCGCTTGCATACGGAGGGACGGTTTCCGTATGTATCGTTGCTCGCTCTGGCTGCGGTGGCGGCGCTGTTTTGTTTTTTATCGCTGGCGGACGTAATCGCTGGGCTGGTGGTGATCCGCATTATGCTGCAGTTTCTGTTGCAGGCGATTGGCCTGATCGTGCTGCGCATCCGCCGACCCGACCTGCCTCGGCCGTTCCGCATGTGGCTTTACCCGCTGCCTGCGTTGGCTGCATCGGTTGGATTTGTGTTCGTACTGATTTCGCGAACGAACTCGCTCACTCAGATTCGCTACGCTGCGCTGATCCTGATCAGCGGCGTAATCATTTATCTCCTGCGGGCCTGGCATCACGGGGAGTGGCCGTTTGGAGAGTACGCACCCGCAACCAAGATTGCAGGCAAATAGCATGGCCGACATGGTCAACACGCCGATGTTGCCGAGAACTGCGAACGGTTCGGCTTGGGCTCCATTACACGAGCCTCTTTTTCGTTCACTCTGGGTTGCGGCCGTAATTTCGTACACCGGAACCTGGATGCAGAACGTCGGCTCGGGCTGGCTGATGACGCAGCTCACAATGTCTCCGTTCATGGTGGGCCTGGTGCAGGCGGCGACAACGCTTCCGGTTTTTCTGGTCATCTTGCCGGCAGGCGCGCTCGCGGACATGGTCGACCGGCGTCGCTTCCTGCTGATCACTCAAGGTTGGATGGTCGTGGCCGCGGCGCTGCTAGGCATTTTCACCCTGCTGGGACATGTGACCCCGTGGATTCTTCTCCTATTCACATTCGCGCTGGGCCTGGGCGCAGTAATGAACGATCCGGCGTGGCAAGCCATCACTCCGGAGATTGTTTCTCCCGCGCAGCACGCGCCTGCCGTGGCATTGAACTCCGTCGGATTCAACGTGGCTCGCGCTGTAGGTCCAGCGATCGGCGGCATTGTCATTGCCATCGCGGGCTCGGGCGTGGCTTTCCTGCTGAATGCAGCGTCGTTTTTTGGAGTCATCTTTTTTCTGTATCGCTGGAAGCGTCCGCGCTTTGACAATGTGGAAACGGGCCGGGTCTCTGATGCCATTCTCACCGGCCTGCGTTACGGCCGTGATGCTTCGGTGGTTCGCTGTGTGCTCGTCCGCACGGGCGCGTTCAGTTTGGCGGCGAGTTCTTTACTGGCTCTGCTCCCCATTGTTGCCCGCCCGCATGGGGCCACGGGCTACGGCCTGCTTCTCGGCTCATTTGGCCTGGGCGCGTTAGCCGGGGCAGCGGTGCTGCCTCGACTGCGGAGTACGCTCTCTGTAGACGGCGTTGTAACTATCGCCATCCTGGTTTTTGCCGCCATGACCTTTGCTGCGGGACAAGTACAAACATTCGGCTGGCTGGAACTTGTATTGTTCACCAGCGGAACTGCGTGGATTGGAATCCTGGCTTGTCTGAATGTCGCTGCCCAGACCATGTCACCGTCGTTTCTGCGGGCGCGGGCTCTCTCGTTGTATCTGCTAGTCCTGCAGGGAGGGATGGCAATCGGCAGCGCACTTTGGGGCGCGCTGGCCAGCCGGGTCGGAATTCCAACGACATTTCTGTGTTCCGCAATCGCCCTTGTGGCTGGACTGGTAAGTGTGCGACGCTATCCGCTAACGTCACAGGAATTACAATATGCGCCGTCCGTGGTGCGGGATTAACCAGGCCCTAGCTTCTAAATTCACTCGGTGACTTTCAAAGGAGGTCTTATGGAGACAGTGAAGTGGCTGTTTGCCTGTTTGTTATTGCTTGCCGGCACCGGTCTCGCGACCGGACAAAATGCCAAGCCTGCGGAACCTCGCACTGTGGCTCAGGTCCTGGATAGCAGAGTAAGTGGTGTGGAGAATGAGTTTGTTTCAGCCGCCGATGCAATGCCTGAGGACAAATACTCCTTCGCGCCCAGCGCCGGCGAATTCAAAGGCGTCCGTACGTTCGCGCAACAGGCGAAGCACGTTGCCGCCATCAATTACATGGTCGCAGGGGCCATTCTTCAGGAAAAACCGCCCCTCGAGGTTGGTGGTGAAAACGGACCGGATTCGATGAATACTAAAGCGGACATTATGAATTTCCTCAAAGGCTCGTTCGCGTACCTCCACAAGGCGGTGGCTTCGATTAATGATGGAAATCTGCTGAACCCGATCAAGAGCCCCTTCAGCGACAGCACAACGACGCGGCTGGGCCTGGCCACTCTGATCGTCGGGCATTGTTTCGATCACTATGGGCAGATGGTGGTATATCTGCGAATGAACAGCATCGTTCCTCCGGCCAGTCGCTAAAATACGGTATGGGGATTGAATCGATCAGGCCTGGCACTCCCATATGGCACGAAAGTGCTATTTACATGTCCAAATATTGGAAATACTTTGAATTTCCCCTTTTCGCTAAACAATGTTGCGAGGCGAAACCGTGAGACGGTGAGGTGTGCGCCGTAGTACGAATGTGCAGGTGGGCCCGCGAACCAACCTGATGGCAGGGAGAAGTAGATGAAGGTTAAGAAGCATTATGCGGCAGATTCGCTCGCATCGGACGCCGATCGTGAACTCGAAGTCCAACAGGAAATAGACAGTTTTCTTCGAGCAGTAAGTTCTTACCCCGATCGGTTCGCCCGCGAGCCTTACTTGAGTTTCCAGCAGCACCTATCCAGCATCGTCACCGCAACTCACACGCCGGGCACGAGAGAAGATCCGCGGCAATGAAGACCAGCCCAAACTCCGAAATCCTTAACGAATTCCCAGGCTAACACCTCGCGGTGATCTTACTGTGAATTAGCTCCGGGTTGAGCCCTTGCCTTCGCAGGTGTTCACGCACACGCTTTCCAGTTTGCTGTACGCTCGATTCTGGATCGAGAAAGATCAACACCGAGGGTCCTGCCCCACTCAAAGCGCTCCCCAATATTCCGCGAGTTCCATTGAGCTTTTGCAATGCGGGCAGCAGGGGACACAACGGCGCGCGATAGGGTTGATGGATGCGATCTTCTAGGGCCGACCGTGAGGAGATCCTTTCGCCCCTGAAGAAATGCCGCCAGAAGCAGCATAGAATTCTGGATGTTGGCCACGACGTCAGAGCGAGAATATTGATTGGGCAGAACCCGGCGAGCATCCTCGGTAGATAGGCTCTCCTTGGGGACGGCGAGCAACAGCGGCCACTCCCCTTTTGGCCTCACATGCGCAATCTGCATTTCGCCATTGGCGGAGATTCGCGCAATTGCTAACCCGCCCATCCAACATGCAGCAGCGTTATCGGGATGGTGCTCGCGCCGCGCTGCCTCGTACACGATTCGGTTATCGCTCCAGCGCAAGCGACCGAAGCGCACTGCCAAGGCGATCCCAGCCAGCCGCGCAGCCGCGGACGATCCACATCCTTTGCCGATAGGAATCTGGTTGTCAATGCGGAGCGCCATGGGCTGCACCGTCTTTCTTTCCTGTTGCAGCACCTCGCAGTAAGTTTCCAGAATAAGATTGTTTTCGATATGCGCGCAGATCTCACGATCGCGGCCTCGCGCCACAATCGAGAATTCATCTGCGGAACTCGCGCTTATCTTAAGAAACATCGAGAAGGCCAGTGCGGCGGCGTCGAACGCCGGACCAAGATTCGCGGAAGTCGCCGGAAGGACAATCTCAACGGACTGCGGTTTAGGCCGCTTCTTTCTGGTGCGATCAGTCATAATTCCAGCTGGTCGTCTGCTGCTTTCAAGGTTTGAACGACTGCGTCCACGGTTGCGTCCAGCACGATGGGTGCGCGTTGTTGAGGCCTGAGAATGCTAACTTCTTTTTCGCTCACGGCGCCAGCGAACAGATCGCCGCGGTGAAACTTCAAGGTGAACTCCGGATCCTTCAGCAGGTGTCCGGTTAAGATCAATATCACGCTTTCTCCCGGTTTAACGAAGCCTTGCTTCACCAGCTTCTTTAATCCCGCCAGGGTCACAGCCGACGCCGGTTCACAGCCAATGCCATCGGCTCCGATTTCGGCTTTGGCCAGAGCGATCTCCACTTCGCTGACTTCTTCGACGGTGCCGCTGGTGACTTGCAACACCCTTACTGCCTTTTTCCACGATGCGGGATTTCCGATGCGAATGGCGCTGGCAGCAGTTTCTGCCTGGACGGAAATCAGTTCCTTACCGCCATTTTCCCGCATCGTCCGCACCAACGGATTGGCCCCTGCGGCCTGAATGATGGAAACTTTCGGCAACCTCGAAATCAGCCCCAGTTGCCGCATCTCAATGAATGCTTTTCCCAGCGCCGAGGAGTTCCCCAGGTTTCCGCCGGGAACAATGATGTGGTCCGGCGGCTGCCAATCAAGCTGTTCCATCAGTTCGATTGCCGCCGTCTTTTGTCCTTCAAGACGATATGGATTCACCGAGTTCAACAGATAAACCGGCATCCGCTGCACAACCTCGTTCAACACGCGCATACAGCCGTCGAAATCGGTTTTCAACTGGCAGGTTACGGCGCCGTAGTCGAGCGCCTGCGAAAGTTTACCCCACGACACCTTGCCTTCTGGGATGAGCACCAAACTACGCATGCCGCCACGCGCGGCATACGCCGCCATCGAAGCCGAAGTATTACCGGTGGAGGCGCACGATACCCATCGAAATCCCTCACGCCGCGCGACTGATGAGGCGACAGTCATTCCTGTGTCCTTGAATGATCCTGTGGGATTCATGCCCTGATGCTTGGCGTAGAGTTGCGGCAATCCGGCGACGCGGGCGCAGTTGGGCATTTCATACAGCGGAGTATTCCCCTCGCGCAGAGTGATGACGTCGTGTTCGTCGAAGCTGGGCAGCAATTCACGGAAACGCCAGACGCCGCTTTCATCGACTGGGAGTCCAGAAGTGCGGCGCTGACGCCAGAGATCTTTGAGTTTAGCGGCATTGAGTCTTGTTGCGTCGCTCGTATTCCGATCGGGATAGACGATCTCCAATAGATCGCCGCAACGGGCGCAGCGAAAATTCTGCGTTGCTCTCTCGAACACCCTGTCGCAGCCGATACAACGCAGTTGCGAAGGTTGGACCGAATTCGACTTTGATGGGATTTGATCGGTCATCCGGATTGGGGCCAGCGGAAGATTGACCAGTGCAAATCTACTTCCCACCGCGCAAGTATTGATCCGTCTTGTTGATCCAATCGGCGCGCGGCGGATTGAATATGTCGAGGTCGACAGTGTCCTCGACGGCTTCCGCTTTGTGCGGCATGTGCGGAGGAATAGCCAGCACTTCGCCTGCTTTCACTACGATCTCTTTGCCATCGATCCAAAACTTGAGCGCCCCTTCCAGAATATAGGTAATCTGCTCGTTGTGGTGGCTGTGTTCGGGCACGACGCATCCTTTCTTTAGAAGCACACGCGCGACCATGACGTTTTGTCCCACCACGAACTGGCGTTGCAGCAAGGGGTTCAAGTCTTCAAGATCGATCGAACTCCACGGGATATGCTTCAGCTCAGCCTCGGCACGTCTTTTCGACGCACTTCGCGCAATCTTTTTCTGGGTTGCCCGCTTTGCTTTCTTTGCCTTTGCCATCAGTGCACCTTTCCGGGGTAAAGTCCGACTGCATTGTCATGCAAATAACCGTGGGCCATCTGCAGCGCCTGCGTCTCGTTGACTTCGCCCATCGAAATCATCTCCGCCAACGCGGCGGCCAAAGCCGTGCGCGACGACTGCACTCCCAGCCAATAACTCTCCTCGGCGCCCATGACATCGTTGTAAGGAAACGCGTCGCTGCCGAAGGTAATTTTTTCAGGAAATGTCTCGAGCCACAGCTTGAGAACGTTCTTGAATTCCGAGGGGTAGAGCAGAAATTCGGTTTCCGACGTATCCAGGTAAACGTTCTTCGCCGCTGCTAACCAGATGGCTTGACGATCATAAGGATATCCGCCGTGAAGCATCACAAACGTGACATTCGAGTAACGCGGATCGCGCAACACATTTTCCAGGTTCATGATGTTGCTCTCGGTGAGATTGAAATAATCGCCGGGGCCAACCGCCGAGTGGATGTGGACTGGAAGACGAAGCCGGCCACCTTCTCGAATCAGGTAGCGGAAAATGTAATCCTGAAAAGTGCGATATTCATCGGGGCTGGGGATTCCGCCGGAGACAAAGCGGTCGTAAATGTCCTGGGCGTCTTCGCGCGCGGGATCAGTGAACTTAGTCGAGCGGAAATAAGCGACTTCAAACTTCATGGCGATGCCGCCCTTCTTCTGATTGTCTTCGAGGGTACGGCTGACAAATTTCAGATACTCGCCAAAATTCGCCGGCAACTTGCTGAGGCCTTCCTGTTGCATCCAACGATGCAGCATCTTTTCCTGCAGTGGAATGTAAACCTCTTCGTCGGCGTTACGGGACCGTTGCCGCTGATTGTCGAACGGCCACATGAATGAATCCACAAAGAATACCCAGACGAACCGCTTGGGATCCAGATAGTCGGCCATCATCGCGCGGTTCGCAGCTCCTTGCTCGATGTTCAACTTATCGAGAATGTCGGAGAAATAGGCTGTCCCCTTTTCCTTCTTGAGCTCGGCTTTTTTCTGGATCAGCCATTTACCGTGGTCAGGCGAGAGGTCGTCGTACGGGTATCCGAAGAGGGCTTTCGCGGCCACAATGAGTTCCGGGTTCGTGTCACGGATACGCAGGGCGTAGATTCCAGGGGGCGCGGCCATAGCATCGACGTCGGGATCGTCGGAGTAACCAGGATGCGCATGATGATCAAAGATGGGAATCTTTTCGATTTGAGGGAGCAGTCGTTGATAGATTTGCTGCACGTCCGGTCCGGGCAGAGGGCGTGCTTGGCCGGCGGCGAAGATCGAGAATCCACAAATCGTAATCAAAAACAGCTCGGGCATTCGCCTCATGAAGTCTCCGTCCTGCCGTGATTCCAAAACAAATATCCTGCTGCAATCGTTTTATCGCGTAGCCACAGTACCTTGCCAAGCAGTGGAAACCCGCAGAATCCTCTCTACGGCCTCCTGCAGCGTCGCAGTTGACGAAGCAAATGAGAAGCGGACGAAATCAGTGCCCGCGTCCCCGAAAGCTGCGCCAGGGATGGCCGCGACACCGGCCTCTTCCAGCAGAATGCGGCAAAGTTCTTCCGCGCTCATTCCCGTGTCTGAAATATTCACCCAGGCGTAGAATGCGCCTTCCGGCTGTGAGCAGCGAAATCCGGGAATACGATTCAGATCGCGAATGAATTGCTCGCGTCGCTTAGTGAACTCGCCGACCATGCGAGGAGTTGTACCCTCGCGATCTTTAAGCGCTTCGATGGCTGCATATTGGCTGAACTCCGCGACGCAGGTATAGCTGTTGACTGCCAGCATGTTCAACGCCGGCACAATGCGTGGCGGAGCGACGCGTATATCCCAGCCGCCATCCGGTCATCGCAAAACTCTTGGAGAAGCCGTCGATGATCAGCGTGCGCTCCTCCATTCCCGGATAGTCCATGAGCGAGACATACTGGCCGCCGTAAATAACTCGGGCGTAGATTTCATCGGAGAGCACGAGCAGATCATGCTTCACGACGAGTTCCGCCAGCCGGCGCTGCACTTGATCGGTGTAGACGGTACCAGTTGGATTGCCTGGAGAATTTGCGATCAGGATTTTTGTACGAGCTGTAATCTTCGCAGCGATTTGATCGGGATTCGGTTGGAAATGATTACGCTCTGAGAGTTCGAACGGTATCGGCACACCACCCAGGCCGAGAGTGATGGACGGATACCCAGGAAATCCTGGGTCGGGATACAAAACCTCATCCCCTGGATCAATGAGCGCCATCATTGCCATGAAGAGGGCGATTTTACAGCCCGGGGCGATAACGATGTTGTCGGCGTAAACCTTGATGTTGCGGGTGTCATGAAGATAGGAAGCGATTGCCTCGCGCAGGGGTAGAACGCCCGCGACCGCGCAATAGCGGTCCTTGCCATCATCTACAGCGCGTTTGAGCGCGTCATTTACTGAAGCGGACGGATGGAAATCGGGCTCGCCGAGTTCAAGGTGGATGATGGAGCGGCCCTCACGCTCCAGTTCTTTGGCGCGCGCATAAACGGACAACGCGCCCTCACCCGTCATAACCGCCATTCGTGAAGCTAGCTGTCGCATGGTTTGCCTTTCCAATCCTTCTTGCGAGTGGAGACGGGGCCATCCACGCCCGTCCGGACTGGCCGAGTCCTTCTCTACTTACAAACCTTTATACAGTCCGCCGTCCACCAGTACTGTCTGCCCCGTCACATACGAAGCCCTCTCAGACGCTAGCCACACGATCGCGTCCGCAATCTCGCGAGGTTCCCCAAGCCGCTTCAGCGGTGCGTCCGCGCTCCATCCTTCGAAGATTTCTTGTTCACTCTTGCCCGTAGCCGCGGACCGAGTCTTGGCCAATTCCTTTAGCCGATCGGTTGCAGTGTAGCCGGGCCCAACGTTGTTTACGAGTATGCCATCTTTGCCGAATTCATTGGCAAGACTCTTTACCAATCCAACGACTGCGGCGCGAACCGCGTTGGATAGGACAAGGTCTGGCACTGGCTGTTTCGTCGTAATGGAAGTGATTGTAATGATGCGTCCCCAACGCTTGCGCTGCATGTGAGGAATGACCTCGCGGGCAAGATAAACCGTGCTGAGAAAGTTGGCGTCGACGGCCTTTCGCCATTCCTCCACACTGGCGGCGAGAAAACCCTTTGCCGGCGGGCCTCCGGCGTTGGTCACACAGATGTCGACGCTACCAAATTTCGACGCCACTGCTTCGACGAAGTGATGCACCGCCCCTGCGTCAGTTACATCCAGAGCCCGGGCGAACACTTCGCCGCTGTATTGTTTCTCAATGCGCTCTGCGGCAGCGTGCAGCGTTTGGGCATTGCGGGCGCACATGGCAACCCGGCATCCCTCGGCGGCGAAGGCCTCTGCGGTTGCGCGGCCAATTCCCTGGCTAGATGCGGCGACAATCGCTACGCGGTTTTTCAGGCCTGTATCCATGAGATTGGAATTATAAAGCGTGCAACGGTTGTTGGACCCGGCTTCGGCTCCCTTGCCCACTTGGCCGGTGAACGATACTCTTAATCCGGTATTCGCAGATGGAGTCGTGATGAAAAAAGGCAAGCACCACCAGGACACTGAGGCCGTGCACGCGGGGGCCGACTTGCAGAAGAAGCATGGCCCAGTCTCCACGCCGATCTACCAGACGTCCACGTTTGAGGTTACGGACAACGATGAACAGTTGCGCGTGACTCCGACGGACATGTTTTACACGCGCTACGGCAACCCCACGAATACCGTGGTTGAGTTGAGAATCGCGGAGCTAGAACGGGCTGACGCCGCCTTGCTGTTTGCTTCCGGCATGAGCGCGATCACGACTGCCATTCTGGCGTTGGTGAAAAGCGGTGATCACATTGTGGCACAGCGGGACATTTACGGCGGCGCAGGAAAGTTCTTCGGCCAGTGGCTTCCCAAGCTCGGAATTGAGACCACATTCGTCGATACCACTGAATACGAACAACACGCGCAGGCCATTCGACCGAATACGAAGCTGCTCTATCTGGAGTCTCCGACCAATCCCGCGGTGCGGATCGTTGATTTAAAAAAAGCCGCTGCCATTGCGAAGAAACATAAGCTCATCAGCATGATCGATAGCACATTTGCCACACCGATCAACCAACGCCCTGTTGAGTTTGGTATTGATCTGGTTATGCATTCGGGTACGAAGTATTTCGGCGGGCACTCTGATCTAATGGCTGGCATTATTGCGGGTCGCAAGGATTTGATAGAGAAGATTCATGAGACCCGCACTACGCTGGGTGGGGTGATGGATCCGCATGCTGCCTGGCTGCTGCTTCGCGGGATCAAGACCCTGGCAGTGCGCGTGCAGCGACAGAATGAGAACGCCCTACGCGTCGCGCAGTTCCTGGCTCAACACTCTAAAGTGCGACGGGTTCACTACCCGTTTCTCGAGGTCCATCCGCAACGGGCGGTTGCTATGCAGCAAATGCGCGGCGGCGGCGGCATGGTGAGCTTCGAGGTCGAAGGCTCGGGTGATGATGCACGGCGGCTCACCGAATCGCTGCGCCTTTTCACCTTGGCGCCCAGCCTCGGCGGAGTGGATTCCCTGGTTTCGATTCCTGTGCTGACATCCCATGCCATGATTTCAGCCGAGCAACGGCAGAAGATGGGCGTGACTGAGCAGTTAATCCGGCTATCGGTGGGAATCGAAAATGCGGATGATTTGGTCGCCGACCTCGAGCAGGCGCTCACGGTTGTGAGTTCTCCTCAACACGCGCAGGTTGGATAAGACAAAAAATCCTGGCCTCACGGGAGGCCAGGCCGGAGGAATGCCTTGCATGCTCGCTCAGAAAATAAACTTCAGCGCCAACTGCAGGATGCGTGGGTTGTGCGCCGAATTGGGTTGAAGCAGTCCGCTGCCGGCACAACTCGGATCGCCGGCTGAAAGATTGGCCCCGCCATAGCAGCCGACGGAGTTTGCGGTCGTGATTCCGGTGCCGTTGGCGTTGTCTGCTGCAGAACCCGCGTCCCCGCCCAGCCAGGAATACTCTCTGTGATTAAAAACGTTAAAGGCCTCGGCGCGGAACTCGAAATATTTTGATTCCGTAACAGCAAAGTGTTTCAGCAATGCCATGTCGAAGTTGGTTCTCCATGGATTGCGCAGAATGTTTCTTCCAGCGTTGCCGAACGTGAGCCCAGTCGGAGCGACGAACGCCGCCGGATTATAGAGCAATGCTGGGTTACCCGGGGGGAGGGCCGGTATCCCGGCGCTCGGATTGCCGACAAGGTCGGGATAAGAAGCTGCAGTGGCAAAAGTGTTAGAAACTCCGGCGTTGTCGGCGGGAATGTTTCCTCCGCCCGCGTTATAAACACTAAACGGCGTTCCGCTTTCGATGTCCGTGATGCCGGACCATTGCCATCCGCCCAGGAGTTTGTCGGTGAGGGTCTTGCCCTTCAAGAAAGGCAAATCATAAACGTAACCAATGTTGATGATGTGCCGTTCATCGAAGTTGGAGCTTGCGCGGTAGGCGTTCAAGGCGTAGGCGTCGACAAAACCTGAATCGTTGTAGTCGGAAGAGTCGTCGATCGAGTGGCTATAGGTATAAGACGCATTCAACTGCAGGCCGCCAATATTGTGGCGCAAAGAAGCCTGCAGGGCATTGTAGTTCGAGGATCCGGTTTGATCCTTGCGGGTGATGGATCCGATTCCTGCGTAGGGCAGGAAAAAATTGGCGTTGTTGCCGCAAGCCACGAAAAGATTGACCGCTGGACCGGATGGAAGGCCCCCGGCGGTCGTGGGAGGCGTGTAGGGGATCGGCGTGCCGTAGGAAGTTACTGCGTTTGTAGGAACACCGTACGCGTCGACAACAACGTTAGGCTGGCTGTTCCCCGGCCCCCAACTGCAGTCGAACGACGTATTGATCGCCTGGCCCGGCGCGTAAGGATTCTGGCTCGGCACAACCGAATGCATCTGGTTGTATTCATACGAACGAGTCAGGTGCACTCCGCCGCTGCCCACGTAGGCCAGGGTCGCAACCGTGTTCTTGCCGATATCGTGCTGCACGTCGAGATGCCACTGCTGCATGTAGGGCCATGTGGCTTTGCTCGGAATCGAAACGAACGATAGCGGTGTCGTGCCACCTCCGAGAAGACCGGGATTGAGATTCGCATATCCCGCCACATTCACAACACTGCTGGTCTGGGTGTTGATGTTGTACTGTTCAAGCGACTCGGTATTGCCCTCATTGCCGTTGGTGTGCTCGAAGAAGATACCGTAACCACCGCGGATCGCCCATTTCCCGTTGCCGAAGGGATCATAGGCAAAACCAAGGCGAGGAGCGGGATTCCACCAATGATTGGCCATGCAACCCTTGGGCACTCCGGGCGTAACCCCGCAGTCTACCCATCCGTTGAAGGGGTTGCCGACGACCAGGCCCGTGGCAGGGTCCACGCTACTTGCACCAGGAACGTAGCGCGCGGGATCGAAATTCCAAGCCAGATTGTTCTTTTCCGAATACGTTCCGAAGAAGCTCATCCGTAGGCCGATGTTCAACGTCAGGCGCGACGTGGCCCGCCAGTCATCCTGAACAAATGGCTCGAAGATGTGATATTGCTCGTGCATCTTCAACGCAGCTTGTTCCTGGGTAAAGGTGCCGATATTTCCCAGAAGCATATCGGCGAACGCATTTCCGGTCGTGACCGCGGCGCTGGTACTGAACTGCAAGAAGCCATTCACGCCATAGCTTGGCTGGGGGACTTCATTCTTGTGGGCGCTTACGACGTAGATGCCGGCCTGAATGTTGTGCGCACCGACGCTTTTCGTGATGTTGTCTCGGAATGTGAACGTCGGATTGGAGTTTAGCGGGCCGTTCGGAACGTAACCTGGATCTTCTGCGAAACTGTACTGGCCGCCAGACAGGCTGATGCCGGGCACTTTGCCGTCGAAACCGTTGTTATAAATTCCAATCGGGGGAAATCCGGCGGGGCGCTGCCACGGTCCGATGAGGCTCGTGGTGATGTGGTCGGTCGTGTAGCTGGCGACGAATTCGTTCAACAGCGTTGGCGAGGCCGTCGCGGTGACCCGCGCCACCATGCTGACGCCTGGGCCATTGAAGTTGGTTTGAACGGTCGGAAAGCTGGTGCCGCTCGTCCACAAGGGCACGGGATAATCCTGGTCCCAGGAATCGTGGATGTAGCGAAAAGTAGCCCTGACTTTGTCATTGATGTTGTGATCGATGCGGAAGAGTTCTTCGCGCCAGTTCGTAGGGAGGGACGGAGTCGCAAACCAGGCGTTCGGCCCGAAATTCGGAGTCGGGATCAATGGCAGCAAAGCGTTGACTACCGTGGGATTGGTAATGGGCACCTGGTTATTTGTGAAATAGCCGCCTGTCTGTGGGTCGACCGGGCAATTTGGAAAGTTGGGATTGATCGCCGAGTTCGGAGCCGGACACACATCGCTGAAATTTCCAGTTCGTTCTGCCAGCGTAGGAACAGTAGTCACGTTGAAGAAGCCGGATGACGGTACAACCTCGCGGCGCCACTCCTCCGACCAAAAGAAAAAGGTTTTCTGTTTATTGGTGTTGTAGTGATTGGGAATGTATACCGGGCCACCGATGGTAAAACCGAAATCGTTCTTCTTGTACGCTGGAGGCGCGGTTTGAAACTCCGGCGTGGCGTTGAAAAAGTCGTTGCGCACGAATTCGTACACGTCGCCATGGAAGCTGCTGGTGCCGGACTTGGTCTCAACCTCAACCGTGCCTGATCCGTTCCGGCCATATTGGGCGCCATAATTGGAAGTGAGCACCTTGAACTCGGCAATGGCGTCAATGCTCGGATAGACATTGAGCGTGGTGTTGCTGCCGTTGTCCATAGAATCGCCGCCGTCCATTTCCCAGGCGTTATATTCGGTGCGGCCGCCGTTTACGCTAAAGGAAACACTCCCCGAAACACCGACTCCGGCTTCATCCTGCCCGGTTTGGTTGCTTACACCTGGAACCAGTGTGATCAACTGCGTGAAGTTGCGTCCGTTCAGTTCGAGCTGCGTAATCTCTTTTCCGGTGACAGTGCCGCCAAGATCTGAGGATTGGGTTTCAACCTGGGCGACGTCCTGACCCTGCACGATCACTTCGGTGTTGATCGCGCCCACTTCCAGCGTGACGTTCACCCGAGTTTTTTCTGCGACGCGCAGGACAATGCCTTTGGCGTCATATTTCTTGAATCCCGCGACGCTGACCGTGAGATCGTACGCGCCGATAGGAAGGGAGGCGAACAGATAATCGCCGCTGCCGTTCGTGGCAGTGGTTCGATTGATGCCGCGTTCTGCGCTAATCAGGGTAACTTGAGCGGCCGGAATTGCCGCGCCGGAAGGATCGGTGACCGTGCCGGTAATCGATGCCGTGTCCTGCCCGAAAAGTGCAGCGGACGAGCACAACGAAAACACAAGAAGAACAAACCACAGGAGACGGGATTTCATCGTCAACTCCTAATGCTCGAAACGTAATTGGAAACTACGCCAAGTCTCGCCCCAGAAACCCAGCCCGCCCCACGGTCGAACCGGGTATGTATCTGCTATGACGAAAATCCGTTTATTAAAACGTGTTAATAGTGCTGTAGGTCTACCTCCAGAGTCAAGCGAAAAAACCGCGCTGACGCTCAGAAAAGGCTTCGGGTCGACTCTCGCACTGCCAATTCGGGAGCTACTTTGCGATGTACGGCGGAGAATTCCCGCTTCTCCTGAACCGCGTTGATTCCGTCCACAATAATACTGACCGCCATCGTGCCCATAACTTCCATGGGCTGACGCACCGTGGTCAGCGAGGGCGTGTACAAACTGGAAGCGGCGATGTCGTCGAAACCGATGACCGAGCAGTGCTCAGGAACACGTAGTCCACCCTTCGACAAGGCACGTATCGCCCCAAACGCGGTCATGTCATCAAAGGCCACCAGGGCAGTAAACGGCCGTTTCTGCCGGAGCAAATCCTCGGTTAACTTATAACCCGCTTCAAAACTGGAAATGGGGTCGCGGGATTCGGGCAGATCGACAATCAGCCGGGGATCCATTTCCAGCCCGCTGGATTTGGCGAAGGAGCGGATTCCCTTCCAGCGCGGAGCGCTGTCCGCCAGAGTTTTTGGTCCACGGATGAAAGCGATCTTGCGGTGCCCGAGCGAGTATAGATGTTCGAGCGCGGCATGAGCTCCGAGTTCGTTGTCGACCATGACGGAGCTGACGGAGTCAGTTCGCAACTCACGTCCAATCATCGCCGTCGGAATGCTGCTCTTCTCCAAATCAGCTAGCACGTCGATATCGACGAACAGCCAGTTGGCCAGAACGATGAGCGCTTCCACCCGCCGATCGAGCAGCATCTCCAGGTAGCGCTCGAAGCGGCTGCGCTCATTATGAACGTCGGTCAGAATTGGCAGGTAGGACGACTGGTACAGAGTGTTCTCGATGCCGCGCAGAACCAGGGTGCAGTAAGGGTCGGTCATGTCGAAGACCATGACCCCGACCGTGTGACTGCGCTTACTGCGAAGAGAACGGGCGAAGAGATTTGGGCGGTAACCCAGCTTCTTGGCGGCTTGCTCGATTCGTTTCTTGGTCACGGCGGGGATGTAGCGCGCCAAAGGAGCATTGTTCAAAACGATGGAGACCGTGGTTGACGAAAAACCGCTGTCCTTCGCCACATCTCGAATCGTGATTGTCGCAGCTTTCATTGCGAGTTTTTCATCCTTGGACTGCATTGTCGTAAATCATCGTGGCTTGAATTCGTGCGGCTGCTGGCGGACACTACAGCAGAGAGTGCAATCAGTGTCAAGCTCAACTATTCGATTTCTGCTCACCGTCCTGTTGCTAGTTCCCTGGCAGGCGGGCCGTGCGCAGACAACGCAACCCATTCAAAGCCAGCAACCACAGCACGCTGCATCTCCGCAGAATGCCGATCCCCAGCAGCTTTTTCAGCAGGGTGAAGCAGCGTTGAAAAGCGGCGATCTGGATCAGGCTGAACACTCGTTTCGAGGCGTGCTCGCAATCAATCCGCAGGTCGCGGGCGCGTATGCGAACCTGGGCGTCATTTACATGAGGCGTAAACAGTGGCAGCCGGCGTTGGAGATGTTGCAGAAAGCTGAAGACCTGGCGCCGCAAATTGCGGGGATCCGGCTCAACATCGGGCTCGTCTACTATCGGCAAAACGATTTTCGAGACGCCATTCCTCCGTTCGAATCGGTGGTAAACGACGTACCGGACACGTTCCAGGCGCGCTATTTGCTGGGGCTGTGCTATTTCTTCGTCGAGCGTTATGGAGACGCGGCGACCACGCTGGAACCGCTCTGGTCGCAGGCTTCCGGCCAGTTGAATTATCTCTATGTGCTGGGTATTGCCGCCAACAAAGCAGGGCGCGCAGATGTTGAGCAGCGCGCGTTGGGTCATTTAGTCGAGATTGGCCAGAACTCTCCCGAGTTTCATTTGCTGATGGGCAAGGCTCACCTAAATCGAGAAGAATACGATGAAGCTATCACCGAGCTTGAACTGGCAGCGAAGGGAGATTCCACTCTGCCCTTCATCCACTTCAATCTCGGAATGGCATATCTCAAGAAGCAGGATTTGGAGCGCGCCAAAGCGGAATTCCTAAAGGACATCACCATCGAGCCGGATGTCTCCTACGACTACGACCAACTGGGCGAAATTTACTACCTTCAGCAGCAAGATCGGGACGCCGAAGAGATGTTTCGCAAGGCGCTGAATCTTGATCCTCAGCTTGCCAGTTCTCATTTCCAACTCGCCCGCGTGTATCAGCGCGAGAACAAATTCGCCGACGCGCTGACCGAGGCTGACGCAGCCCTCAAGCTCGATCCCGACAGCCCGGGCATTCACTATTTGCGAGGACAAGTGTTGCAGCGTTTAGGACGCGTCGAGGAAGCCAAGACCGAAATGCAGTCCTTTACCCAGTTGTCGAATGCGGCTCGTGAAAAGCGCCACCAGGAGCTCGAATCGGGACCTTTGCCGAACCCCGAGCTTACTCAGGAACCTCAGTAGTCATTCGCAATTTGTTATCGTGGT
The DNA here is from genome assembly GCA_963722725.1 of uncultured Acidobacteriota bacterium. Classification (GTDB taxonomy): domain Bacteria; phylum Acidobacteriota; class Terriglobia; order Terriglobales; family Acidobacteriaceae; genus JABDBE01. The sequence continues at coordinate 617,951 of CAVROB010000013.1, read as the reverse complement.
GAATGACCGAAATCACATGTGGCGCTCTTCTGTTTGACCTCGATGGCGTGCTGGTCGACTCCACGCCGGCGGTCATTCGGGTCTGGTCGCGATGGGCAATCGCGCGCGGCTTTGACCCCACCGAAGTTGTTCGCAGAGCGCACGGACGTCCTAGCATTGCAACCATCCGCGACTATTTGCCACACGCCAACGCTGAGGTCGAGAATCGCGAAGTGGAACGCGGCGAGATTGAAGATCTGGAGGGCGTAGTGCCTTTGCCAGGGGCGCGCGAGTTATTGAGGGCTCTTCCTCCAGATCGATGGACCATCGTCACTTCGTGTACCCGCCGACTGGCACAAACACGATTGCGCGCGGCCGGACTGCCTGTCCCCGACCGGTTTGTCACCTGTGACGACATAAAGAATGGAAAACCGGATCCTGAGCCTTACTTGAAGGGTGCGGCCTTCCTGGGAGTATCAGCAAAAGATTGCGTTGTAGTAGAAGACGCTCCGTCGGGCATCCGCGCGGGCAAGGCTGCTGGCGCTCGGGTCATTGCCTGCAGAACCACGGCCGGTCAAGCAGAACTCGGAGATGCTGGCGCCGATTGGATTGTGGAAAACTGCCAGTCGATTTCGTTCTCGCCTTCGAATGCTCGCGATGGGCTAAGGCTTCTCTTGGCGGCCGCTGCCGTTACCCCAGCTCGATGAGACCAACCTCGCCGACTCTGACTGCATCGAAGGATCGTGAAAACAATCTCCCCGTTTGCGGTCGTTTTGCTTCTCCTTGTGACCGGATGCACTTCGCAGAAGCCCAATCCTGATGAAGTAAGAGAAAAAACCGCACAAGCCACGTCAGATATCAAGCAGGACGCGAAGGCCTTGGCTCAAGGCGTGAAAGAAGGATGGAATCGCGATCAGCCACTCGATGTAAATACCGCCAGCAAAGATCAATTGCTCAGCCTGCCGGGAATGAGCAGCGAGGGAGCGGATCACATAATCGCCGGGCGCCCTTACAGCAGCGCGTCCGAACTGGTGAGCCGGCGTGCTATCTCGCAACCCGAATACGACAAGATTAAAGATCAGGTCACTGCAAAGAATTAATCGCGACCTGGTATTTTCATGTCTGAACACTCAATGAGCCATCACTGCTTTACCCTTCTTCGGTTTGCGCATCAGGAATACGAGCGGCAGCATCAACACGAAGGTTAGCGCCAGAAAACGAAACGTATCGTTGTAGGCCAGCATCGCCGCCTGCTGCTGCACCATAGCCCAAACTGCGGCGTAGGCATCGCGATTTGCGGTTGCGGCATCCTTGCCCTGCGCCATGAAAAGCCCTTGCAGCCCATTGATGGTTTGGCGAGCCATCGGATTTGCAGGGTTAACGTGCTTATCCAGAATATTGATGTGCATTTGCGCCTTGCGCACCTGCATGGTCTCGACCATGGCAATGCCGACGCTGGCGCCGATGTTGCGCATCAGGTTAAAGATGCTAGTAGCATTGCCCATCCGTTCCCTGGGGATGGGATCGTTTGTCACCGTCGTCAAAGGCACGAAAATCAATCCTAGACCCGCACCCTGCACCGTGAGCGGCAGCCAGAAATTCGACGAAGCCACGCCCAGACTGAACATCGAAATCTGGTACATCGCGAACGCTGTAGCCAGGAAGCCGACTCCGAGCAGTTTTCGCGAATCGACCTTTCCCGTTAGATAACCAACCAGCGGCATGAAGATGAAAGAAGCCATTCCGCGCGGCAGATTGGTAACGCCCGCATGTGTCGCTGTGTAACCGAGCAACTCCTGCATCAGCAGCGGCAGCAAAACCGTGCTGCCATAGAGGACGAATCCAACGACCGTCATAATGAACGTGCCGATCGCATAGGACCGGTAGCGGAAGACGCTGAGATCGATGATCGGGTGTTCAGCTTTAAGTTCGCGGACGAGCAGACCGCCGATGCCGATGACCGCCAGCACCGCCAAGGTGATGATAAAGTGCGAGCCGAACCAATCATCCTCTTGTCCTTTGTCGAGCATGATCTGCAGTGAGCCGATGCCCAATACCAACAGACCGATCCCCCAGTAGTCGATTCCTTTCGACTCCTTGCGCAAATAGTGTGGATCAAAAATAAATGCCTGGGTCAGCAGGATTGCGATAACGCCGATTGGAACATTGATGTAGAAAACCCATCGCCAACTGTAGTTGTCGGTCAGCCAGCCGCCCGCCACCGGGCCAAGCATGGGCGCAACCACAATGCCGAGAGCCCAGAAGGCCATGGCTTGGCCACGCTTTTCCGGAGGAAACGATTCCAGAAGAATGGCCTGCGACAAAGGTTGCAAACCGCCGCCGCAGGCTCCCTGAATGACTCTGAAGAAGATCAGAAACGGCAGCGATGGTGCGAGCCCACAGAAAAACGAAGCCGTGGTGAAACCGGTGACCGATAATATCAGCAGGCGCTTGCGTCCGAAGGTTGTAGCCAGCCAGCCCGTCATCGGCAGAACGATGGCGTTGGCCACGAGATACGATGTAAGTGTCCACGTAGCCTCGTCCGTCGTGGCGGAAAGGTTTCCCGCGATGTGCGGCAGCGAAACATTGACCACGGTTGTATCCAGCACTTCCATGAAAGTGCTGGACATGACCGCGATCGCGATCAGCCAGGGATTAATATCTTTGGTAGCTGAATCGTTAGCTGCCATCACACTCGTGTTGGAAATTACACTCAATCATGCTACGTGGGACTTGAATTGTCTCATGGCCTGAACCTAGCAGCTTTGCCCGTCATCAGGATCGTCAATGCCTGGAACTGACTCAGCAAATCCGGACTTAAACTCGCCTTCGAGTCGTCCCGCAATCAGATCGGGCGTCCAGGGCGAAAGCTGGAAGTTTGCCCTCCGGGCGTTGCGCTCGAGGAACTATCGCCTGTTCTTCGCCGGCCAGTCGGTATCGCTGATCGGCACTTGGATGACGCAGATCGCCACGAGTTGGCTGGTCTATAGAATAACCGGCTCGGCGTGGCTTTTGGGCATCGTGGGCTTCGCGTCTCGAATACCAAGTTTCCTTTTGGGGCCGTTCGCAGGTGTCTGGGTGGACCGCTGGAACCGCCACCAGACTCTCGTTGTCACTCAGATTCTCTCCATGCTGCAATCCTTTGCACTGGCCGGGTTGGCTCTGGCCCGAATCATTACTATTCGCGAAATCATTTGGCTGGGGTTGGCTCAGGGCATCATCAATGCCTTCGATATGCCTGCTCGCCAGGCCTTCGTCATTCAAATGGTCGAAGACCGCACTGACCTGGGCAACGCTATTGCGTTGAATTCTTCCATGGTAAACATGGCTCGACTTCTCGGGCCCTCCATTGCCGGAATCATAATCGCCGCGTTCGGCGAAGGTTATTGTTTCCTGATCGATGGCTTCAGTTATCTCGCAGTCATTGCGTCTCTGCTTGCCATGCGAATCGCCCCGGGCAAGGCCCGAGGCGCGGACAAGCCAGTCTGGCATGAATTGAAGGAGGGCTGGCACTACGTCACGCACTTCGTACCCATACGGTCAATTCTTCTGCTGCTGGCCGTGATTAGCCTCGTCGGCATGCAGTACACCGTCCTCATGCCGATCTTTGCTGCCCAGGTGCTTCATGGCGGACCGCACACTTTGGGCTTTCTCATGGGTGCGTCGGGCGTGGGAGCACTGGGCGGCGCGATGTTCCTCGCGACCAGAAAAAATGTGCTCGGCCTGGGGCGCGTGGTCCCATTGGCGTCGGCAATTTTCGGAGCCGGGCTGATTGCGCTGGGGCTTTCCCGCTTTCTGTGGCTATCCCTGCTGCTGATGCCGTTTGTCGGCGGCGCAATGATGACCCAGATGGCGTCGAGCAACACCATTCTGCAAACCATTGTGCAGGATGACAAACGCGGACGCGTGATGAGTTTCTATTCCATGGCATTTCTCGGAATGGCGCCGTTCGGGAGTTTGTTGGCTGGCGGACTCGCCCACCAGATCGGAGCCCCGCGAACTGTGATGATCAGCGGAACCATCTGCATCGCCGTCGCCGCTTGGTTCGCCTCCCAGTTGAGCGCGATGCGCGACCTTGTCCGCCCGATCTACCGAACTCTGGGAATCATTCCGGAAATCGCTACTGGCATTCAAAGCGCTAGCGCGCTACAAACGCCGCCCGAAGAGTAGTGCAGAACTATTTCTTCTCTTCCTTCAGGGGCAAGGTTCCTCTGCCCATCAGTTTCCATTGCTCACGCAAGAAGCTGAACAGTCCGGCGCGATCGCGAAACGCCTCGGTACCGCCCGCTCTTGTCACTGAGTATGCGGCCGCGAGGTTGGCGAAGGCCAGGCAGTCTTCCAGTTTGGCGCCAAGCAAATAGGCGTGGATGAAGCCGGAATCAAAAGTGTCTCCGGCGCCGACGTCGTCCACGACTTTCACGCTCGGCGGCGCCTCGCTCCACTGCTCATTTCCTGATCGGCACACAGAGGCCGCCGAACCTCGTTTCACGGCAACTATCTTGGATAGCCCAGCCAGAAATTCGAGCGCTTGCGAAAAGTCTTCCGTGCGCGCAATCTTTTTTGCCTCGCGCTCGTTGGGTAGAAATACATCAACGTATTTCAAGACCTGGAGCAGATCCTGCGCCCACTCGTTTTCGGGGTCGTCGTTGGTGTCGAGCGATGTCGTCAGACCGGCTTGCTTGGCTTGCTGAAACAGATTCAGGATTTGCGGCCGGAGCGCGCGATGCAGAAAAAAAGAGGAAAGATGGAAGTGACGAGCCGTCCGGACGTAGTCCATATCAACGTCGGAATACTGCATCTCAAACATCGTCCCCGGATACGTCAGCATGTATCGGTGTTGAGGCTGAGGCAGCACGACTGTGAGTCCGGTTGAAGTCTTTCCCGCTCCTCGCTTCATCCGGCTGAGGTCAACGCCCGCTTCCGAAAGCCGATCTGCTGCCAATTTCCCTAGAGGATCGCCGCCGATTTTCGAGATGAAACCGACTGGCGTGCCCAGCACGCACAGGTTGTGCGCGAAGATGCCCGACGAACTTCCCAACGTGAACGCCATGTCGCTCGCCAGGTGCTCGCAGTCCAGCACAAGATCTTTCGGCAATCCGTAAAGGATGAGATCCAGGTTCAGCTCACCGACGACGCAGACGTCAATCATTCAAACGTACCTTTCGTGAGTTATGCGGGCTGAGGACTCAAGTCAGGAGTGCATACTAACATTCTGTAACCGGGACAGAAGATGATGCGGCGCCATCTTTCGTACGCTTGCGTTTAATAACTTTTACTTTCGGTTATACTGCTCTGTCAAGCGTAAAATACATACGCGCGAAAATGAGCGCTTTCGAGTGAGCCTGTGCTGAACGAAGAACGACGCAGACTAATCCTGCAGATTCTGAGTCACGACGGACGTGTACTGGTCGGCGACCTGGCCCGGCATTTCCGCACCTCTCAAGTCACGATTCGAAAAGATCTGGACATTCTGCAGGCCCATGGCCGCATCCACCGCACTCACGGCGGCGCCTTGCCAGCGCGAGAAAGCGCGCTGGAAGATCCTACCTTGCGTGAGAAAGAAAAGCTCCACCGCAAGGAAAAGTCGCAAATCGCGGCCACAGCCGCTCGCATGGTGAAAGAAGGCCAGGTAGTCATTCTTGATTCCGGAACCACAACCACTGCGATCGCACGGGCTCTGCGCGAGCGCGAGCATCTGACCATCATCACGAACGCTGTGAATATCGCCGCCGAACTCTCTGGTTCTTCCCTCGAGGTTATTTTGACCGGTGGTACCCTCAGGAAGAATTCTTTCTCGCTCGTGGGACCGATCGCGGAAGAGACCCTGCGGCGATTGAATGCAGACATTCTTTTTCTCGGCGTGGATGGCTTCGACGTGCACTACGGGCTGAGCACGCCCAACTTGCTCGAGGCCAAAGTCAACCGCGCCATGATGGACGTTGCCCGGGTCACGGTTGCGGTCTGCGACTCCAGCAAGTTCGGACGACGCAGCCTGTCGTCGATTGCCCCGCTTTCGGCCGTACACCATTTAATTACCGATCGAGGCATTCCCAAGCCCGACCTCGCCGCGCTAAAGAAAACCGGAATCGAAGTGACGCTGGTCTAGTTCGACTATTTGACGTTGGCAACTCCCCGGAATTGACCAAAAATGCGCTCTGCGTTTTTGTGGTAAATCTTTTCGAGGACCGCGTCCGGAAGCTCCAATCCATAAATCTTCCAGCGCCCCTGCCCCGGATATCCCCAATAGTCGAAGTATTCGTCCGCCGTTTCCAGCCAACGAAAATGGTTGCGATACATGGCTTCATCCATGCCATTGTCGGTTCCGAACATAATGCGGTCCTGATACTTGAGAAAAAACTCGCGCGCCCGCCGAGGCTGACGACCTAGCTCGGCTTCCCGCGCACCAAATTCGACCATCACATTAGGAAGTGTATCCAGCAGATGAGAAACGTAGTCAAGGTTTTCGGGCCAGTTCGCCATGTGCAGCGCCACAAATGTCGTATGCGGATGCTTGGCAAACATCCGATCCCGTGCGGCCAGGATCGACTCCTTGCTGGGAAACTGCGGGCCATAAAAACTCCAGTCAGGATGTTCAATCAACTCCTCGTACCGCTCGTTGGTATTGTCCACCGGATGGAAAAATGCTTCGGGATCGGTAGAGTGAATCGATACCGGAATGCCGAGCCGTCCGCATTCCTCCCAAATGGGATCGATGCGCGGATCGTCGATAGCAACCAATTTCCCCGACTTGTCGCGGTCGGTTAGACCGAGATCCTTTAACTGTTTCAGGCCGCGCGCGCCGCGCACAACCGCATCATCAAGCTGCGCGACCATTTCCTGGCTAAAATTCGGATCGTCGATTTTGCTCCAGTCGATCTGGGCAAAAACCATAAAGCGCCCCGGATACGGCTTCACCATCTCGTCGATGACGCGCTGGAGTTTGTCACCCCACATGCCAGTCAAAATCACGACCGTCTTCACGTTGGTGTTGTTCATGATCTCAATGACGCGCTCCGGCGGCATGTGTTCATCGATGCCCATTGCGTCGTTGACGTGATTGTGAACGTCAATCACGTAGTACTTGGCGCGATCCACGTTGTGCACCGGCGCATGCAACATTGGGACAGGTTGAAAGTCTTTTAGCAGCAGGGTCTTCTTCTGTTCGGCATCGGCCGCGGACTTGTATCCGATTTGATCTTGGGCTTTGTCCTGCTGTTTGGAGGCGGTCTGTGCAGCCGTCCAGGTTGACGCGCACAACAATAGGAAACAAACCCACCTCATGGTCGTTGTCATCCCGAGCGAAGCGAGGGATCCAGGTTTTCTGATCGACATCGAGTTCAGCCTCCATGAGCCAATAATCTGAGCTTGACACGTAAAGCAAACGAAAGTAAAAGTAATTGATCGCAATATATCGCAATTGTTGGGTTCGGCCAACAACTTCCCGCATACGATTTGCCGGATGCAAAGTCAGTTCATTGGAGCATGGGGTCAAATACGATCGCTGGTACGCTTCAATTATGAGGCGCAGACGAGTCGCGCTAACCTGCTGTGTTCTGCTTGGCCTTGCATTGCTCGGTTCGAACTCCCGCCAAGATAATTCGCGTCCGGCGCCTGCCGCCAGTGACGCGACGACTGATCTTCAGATTCAAAGCTCCGTCTTACGAATCGAATTCGATCACAACCTGCACAGCCGAGTGGTGGCGTTGTTCACTCCGGACTCGAAACCCTTGACTCCATTTTCTGCGTCCGAAACGGTAGCTGGCGGTGGGCGCACCTGGAGCGACTTTGCGCTGACGTCGGCCCGCCGAGAGCAAGTCTCAGACGCGTTCGGCGCCGGTGAGCGACTATCGTTGACCGGCCAGACCGGAGATTTACGCAAGACCGTCGCTGTTACGATCTACGCCGACTTCCCTTCTATCGCCATTTTCGACGTTACGTACTCGAACCAAGGGACGATTCCACTTACCATTCGCGGCTGGACCAACAATCGGTATTCACTGACTTCACTTCCCACGACTCATGGTTCTGCGTTCTGGTCCTATCAAAGTGGCTCGTACGAGAAGCGTCCGAATTGGGTGCTCCCGTTGCGACCGGGATTCCGCCAGGAAAACTATCTTGGCATGAACGCGAGCGACTATGGCGGAGGAACTCCGATCGTCGATGTTTGGCGTAAGGACGTTGGTCTCGCCGTAGGTGACGTGGAACCGGGACCCCGGCTCATCTCGCTTCCCGTTTCTATGCCGGATGCGCACCATGCCCGCATCGCTGTCAGCTCGAATAAAGAACGAACGCTCGACCCGGGTGAGAGCTTTCACACTCTTCGAACTTTTGTCTCGGTGCATCAAGGAGATTATTTTCGCACGCTCACCGAATACCGCCGGCTCATGGTGCGGCAAGGGTTTCAAATGGCGTCAGCGCCCGACAGCGCGTTTGGCCCGATCTGGTGCGCTTGGGGTTACGGCCGCTCGGTTCAGCTCAAGCAGGTGTACGACACGCTTCCGACGGTTAAGAAAATGGGCTTCGCCTGGGTCACGCTCGACGATGGTTGGCAAAACAACTACGGCGACTGGGGCGTAGACTCCAAGAAGTTTCCGCATGGCGACGCCGATATGAAAGCGCTGGTCGATCGCATCCACGCAGAGGGATTCAAAGCCCAGCTGTGGTGGTCGCCGCTGAGCGCCGTCCCGAATTCGCAACTGCTGAAAGAGCATCCCGACTTCGTTCTGCTAAACGAGGATGGATCGAAGCGAAAGATTTCCTGGTGGAACTCGTTTTATCTTTGTCCCGCAGACCGCGCCGTTGTGGAATACCACAAAGCGCTGGTTCGCAAGATTCTGGGCGAGTGGGGATTCGACGGCCTCAAACTCGATGGCCAGCACATGAACGCCGTTCCTCCTTGCTACAATCCCGCGCACCACCACAAAAGCCCCGGACGATTCGGTGGAAGCGCTGCCTGATTTCTTTCGTGAGATTTATGAAACTGCCCGTAGTGTGAAGCCGGACGCGCTGGTAGAGTTTTGCCCGTGTGGCACTGCGTACTCGTTTTTCACCATGCCCCACTTCAATATGTCGGTTGCGTCCGATCCGGAAAGTTCATTTCAAATCCGCTCCAAGGGCAAGACCCTGAAAGCGCTCATGGGCGACAATATTCCCTATTTCGGCGACCACGTTGAGTTGAGCGACGGCGCAAATGATTTCGCTTCCACGGTTGGAGTCGGCGGAGTCGTAGGCACGCAATTCGTGCTTCCGAATCTTGTAAAGAAGCACAGCACGTCCGACCTGACACCCGAGCGTGAGAAAGTATTTGAAAAATGGCTTCAGATTTACAGAGAGAAAATGCTCTCGCGAGGCGAGTATCGGGGAGAACTCTACGACATCGGCTTCGATCTCCCTGAGGCTCATGCGATCCGCAAAGGCGCGGAAATGTATTACGCATTTTTTGCTCGTCATTGGAGCGGGCCGATTGAATTACGCGGCTTGCAGGACCGCACGTATCACATCGTGGATTATGTGAATGGCAAAGACTTTGGAAATGTCCACGGCCCCAAGGCAATGATTTCTGCCGACTTCGAGAAACACTTGCTGATTGAAGCTCAGCCCGAGTAAAACTCCAACCGTGGATTCTCAGCCCAAGAACGCAAGTGAACGACTGCAGGAGATGATCCATCGCAATCGGCGAGGCGAGAAAGCCGGCGTGTACGCGGTGTGCTCGGCTCATCCCAGCGTTATCGTGGCAGCTGTTCGGCAGGCGGTCGACGATGACTCAGTTCTGCACGTCGAATCCACATCAAGCCAGGTGAATCAATTCGGAGGCTATTCAGGGCAAACTCCGTCCCAGTTCGCCGAATTTGTTCATTCCGCGGCGCAACATGCCGGACTCCAGCGCGAACGAGTATTGTTGGGCGGAGACCACCTCGGCCCCTATCCTTGGCGAGACCAGCCCTCGGCGGTCGCAATGGACAAGGCTTGCGAACTGGTTCGTGCTTGCGTGCTCGCCGGATACAACAAGATTCATCTCGATGCAAGCATGGCCTGCGCCGATGACGGCAACAGCAGCCCCGACGAAAGTACCGTCGCGCGACGAGCCGCTGTTCTGTGCCACGCCGCCGAGCGCGCATTCGACGAGCTACCGCCAGGCTCTTCGCCTGTCCTTTATGTAATCGGCACCGAAGTTCCTGCTCCTGGCGGCGAATCAGTGGCTGGAGCGGGTCCAGCAGTATCCTCGGCCGACGAGATTCATCACACCCTGGAACTTTTCCGCGCTGCTTTCGCTGAGCAGGACGTGACTTCGGCATGGGAAAGAGTGATAGGCCTGGTCGTGCAACCTGGAGTCGAGTTCGGCGAAAACATAATTTTCGATTACGACCGCCAGAAGGCGAGTTCACTTTCATCCGCCTTGCCGAACGATCCGCCTCTCGTTTATGAAGCGCACTCCACCGATTACCAGAAGCCAGTAGCTCTCGCCGAGATGGTGGAAGATCATTTCGCGATCCTGAAAGTTGGGCCTTGGCTGACATTCGCATTTCGAGAGGCGGTCTTCGCTCTAAGCGCGATCGAGCACGAATGGCTCGGTCATCGCAGGGGAGTTCGGCTCTCGCAAGTCCGGGACGCCCTCGAAGCCGCCATGCTGCGCAATCCGGCGTACTGGCGTTCGTACTATCGAGGGAATGAAGACGAGATGCGTTTTGCCCGCGTCTACAGTTACAGCGATCGATGCCGTTACTACTGGGTCGATGCCACAGTCCAGCAAGAATTGGCCCAACTTCGCACGAACCTTGATGCTTCTCCTCCGCCTCTGACGCTGCTGAGCCAATATCTGCCGATGCAGTACGAAGCGATCCGCTCCGGGTGTCTTCGACTGAATGTTGAAGACATGATCCAAGAGAACATCCGAGCGGTTCTGAGGGTTTACGCTGCGGCGTGCGGCTTGAAAAAGAAAAATTAGGGGAGACCAAACGCATACAGCGAACTGCCTGCGGCAATGGCCACGTACTCTTTTCCATCCACGGCGAAGGCCATTGGCGAGGCATAGACTGCCCCACCCATCTGAAAATGCCAAAGCGGTTTTCCTGAGGCGGCATCCAGCGCGATGAAATTGCCTTCTGCGTCGCCGGTGAACAACAATCCACCAGCAGTCGAGAGCACGCCCGACCATGTCGGCGAGATATGGCGAAACTCCCACTTCACCTGGCCGCTTGTTGGATCGATAGCGCGCAGCGCACCCCAGTACGGCTCTGCCTTGTCGGAAGGAAAGTAGGCGCTCCCGTAATAAGCATGGCCCACCTCATAGGGTTGCGGCGCGGTGCTGAAGATGTCGCACTGCTCTCGCGCCGTCACATAAAAGAGATTGGTTCGCGCATCGAAGCTGGGGGCCATCCAGTTCGTCGCGCCCAGCGCTCCCGGGCAAACTGTTCGACCCTCGGGTGTGGGTGAGCTTTGCTGGTTTGGAACCGGCCGTCCATCCACGTCTTTGCTGTCGCTCCACGTTGTGCGGGCATAGGCATTCGTCGACATAAGCTTGCCCGTCGTGCGATCTAGAAGATAGAAGAAACCGTTACGGTTGGCCTGCGCGACCAGGTGTTTGTCGCCGGAATCGATCATGATCGGAACTTGTGTGGCGTCCCAATCATGCTCGTCGTGCTTGGTGAATTGAAAATACCAGTTCAGTTTTCCGGTGTCAGCGTCGAGAGCAAGCAGAGAGTTGCTGTAAAGGTTGTCGCCAGCGCGTCCTTCACCGCGATTGGACGGCGAAGGATTTCCGGTTGGCCAAAAAAGTTGATTGGTTTTCGGATCGTACACACCCGTGTTCCAGGCAGGCGCGCCGCCAATTTTCCACGAATCGCCTTCCCAAGTATCGTGTTCAGGCTCGCCGGGTCCGGGGACGGTGAAGAACCGCCACTTCCGCTGCCCAGTGTCTGCATCGTAGGCATCGATGAAGCCGCGGATGCCGTATTCGCCGCCGGAGACACCGAGAATCACCAGGTTCTTTACCGCTAGCGGCGCCACCGTGAAGCTGTAGCCTTCTTTGTAATCGACGGCGACAACATCCCAGATAACGTTTCCAGTTTTAGCGTCTAGCGCGATGACGTGGGCATCGAGCGTGCCGAGGAAAACTTTGTCGCCCAAAATAGCAAGGCCGCGATTTACCCGGCCACAGCATGGTCGAATATCCGAGGGCAACTGATGCTGGTAAAGCCAAATGGGTCGGCCAGTGCGGGCGTCGAGAGCAAATGCGCGATCGTCCTGAGCGGTAGCGTATAGGATTCCGTCCACGACCAGCGGAGTGGTCTCAAACTTTCCTGTAGCGGCGGTTTGGTAGACCCACTTGGCCGTCAGCGAAGTCACATTCGCTGTGTTTACTCGATCCAAAGGACTGAAGCGATTGCCTGCGTAATCACCTGAATAGGTGAGCCAGTTCTGTGGTTCGCTGGAAGAATTGACCAGTCGCTCGAAGGTGACCTGAGCGCACGCTTCGACCGCGAACACAGCGGAAATTGACATCAGCAGACAAACGCCACGCAGCTTTTTCATCGACATGCTCACTTTGAACCCACGCTGAGCAGGTAAGCGACGATGTCCTCGAGATCCGGGTCGCTCAGGATGGTTGGGTTGTAAACCGGCATCAGGGAATCGCGGCTCTTCTGGATGGAACGCAGTTTGTCTTTTTCGAATAGATGAATGTGCTCGGCGGTGTCCATCATTTGCAGACTGAATTGGTCTTCGTTCAGAGTGACGCCTTTGATCTCGTGCCCGTCCGGGGTCACGACGGTGACGGTCTGATATTCTTGCGCAAACTCTTTCGTGGGTTCCGTGAGCCCCCAAGCCAGCCGCTTGCTCGGAGTGCGAACCGACTCGACGAGCGAATCTACGGTTCGCGCTGTGCCGACGGAGGTCAAGTCGGGCCCGAGTCGTCCGCCGCTGCCTTCCACCATATGACACGACGAGCAGTTGGCGTCACCGTAAAAAAGTTCCTTGCCATGCGCAGCGTTGCCAACAGGCTTCGCCGGTGACTGAACCTGAATGCTGCGCAGATACGTGATGATCTGCCAAATCTCTTCGTCGGTCATGCCCACGCCTTGACCGTTTGTGCCGTTGGCGGGCATGACCGTGCCGGGGATTCCCTGGCTGATGTTCTGGAACAGATCGGCGTCCGCGTCGCCGTGACGTTTGTGCGCGCGAGTCAGATCGGGACCGCGACCACCTCCGCGAGCGCCGAGGCCGTGGCAAAATGCGCAGTTGATACGGAATTCAAATTCGCCAGCCTTCGCGGCTTTCGGGTCACCGGAAAATGGATTGCGGATTTCGTCGGCGAGAGTCGACGGGACCACGAGCACCAGTATCACTGTCAGTAAGGCAAGCCCGGATATTTCCTGACGAGACATAGTCCGCGTCACCATCGCCGACCAGCCAAAGAAGTTTCCAAGATGCATGAGAATTGCGCGCATGATAGCACAGGGTTCTCAGATCTTTTCCCACAACGGGAAAGAGTACTGTTTGGCATGGGTACCCCCCTCCCCCCTTTCGCGCGCAAAATCCAGAAAACAAGGACTTTAATTTTCGACCCTGTGCTAGATCTTTGAGTTTGCAGGAGTTATACGCAAAATCTAGAGATCATGGGAGTTACGGTCGCGAGGCCCACCTCTTTGCGTTCCGTTTTGGAACATAATTGCTGACTCCGGAAGCCGGCGGGCAGGTCGCGAAATGTCAGATTGTCAAAGATCATAGATTATCTTTACGATAATACAATCGCATCAACATTATCCCACATTGAGAACGACGTCAAGGCAGAAGATCGAGCGTACGGGATCAGTTTGAAGGATGTTGTCCGACGGCTAAAACCGCCATTCGAGAAAGTAGTGAGTTATATTGTGGTACCAAAACTGTGCGGCAGGGAGGAATCAGTGAGAAAAATGATTCTGGTTTGGTTTTTGGCACTGGGTTCGCTTTACGCGCAGCAAGCCGCGGTGCCCGAGATACGCTACCACGCGGTTGCCGACTTTTTGCAACTTCCGCCGAATACTTATTTCGGCGAGGTTCCTGGAGTCGCGGTCAATTCCAAGGGACACATTTTCGTTTTTTCGCGTGGAAATTCCACTGGACCTGCCTATGGAGCGAGCGCAGCGCAACTTTTTGAGTTTGATGCCGATGGCAAGTTCGTTCGCGAGATCGGCCACAACCTGTACGCATGGTCTTTTGCGCACACGGTGAAGATCGATCCACAAGACAACATCTGGGTGACTGATAAGGGATCGGACATGGTAATCAAGTTCACCCCGGAAGGGCGTGTCGCCATGGTGTTTGGGCGCAAGCAGGAAGCTTCCGACGACGGAACCGGTCCGCTGAAAAAGCCAAATCCGCCGCTGCCCCCGGAAGATGGAATGTTTCGACAGGTGACAGACGTCGCTTGGGACAAGGCTGGCAACACATACATCAGTGATGGTTATATCAACTCGCGTATAGGCAAAGTCGACAAGGACGGAAACTGGCTCAAGTCGTGGGGCGAACCCGGCAACGGACCAGGGCAGTTCGACACTCCGCACAGCCTTGCCATTGATGCCGCCGGAAGTGTGTACGTGGCCGACCGCGGCAACCGGCGAATTCAAGTGTTCGATGGCGAAGGAAAGTTCTTGCGTCAGATCACAATCGACGTGCCAGTCGATCCCGATGCGCGCCCAGCGATCGGAAATAAGCGGGTGCAGACGACTGGGTCGAGAGCGCCGGGCGCGCCTTGGGCAATCTGTATCACGCCTCCTCCGAATCAAGTGCTGTTTAGCTCCGATGGCTTTCCTGGGCGCATCTACAAACTTTCGCTCGATGGAAAAGTCTTGGGCGTATTCGGGAAGTCGGGGAAGCAACCGGGGCAGTTCGGATGGATTCACGAGATCGCTTGTCCATCTGAAAACGAGCTTTACGTGGCTGAAATTTTAAATTGGCGGGTACAGAAATTAATTCTCGAACCGGGTCGGTGAGTCGCGAAGTATGAGGTGCGTCGAGATTACGGTCCTACATTAAATACCGTATGCAACTTTTTATCGTACTGCGATTCGGACGACCGACCAAATAACGGAGTTCTCTTTCCCTATTCGTTCCAACAGCACTGCTCGCTTCGTTGAGATTATCCGTGAAAGATATCTGGCAAGTTGCACAGGCACAGCGCTCCGTGGCGTGGATTGTCAGGGTGGGCGCGTGAGCTATGAAAAATTTCGCCGCTGATGACAAGTCTTTACAAATTTGTTCGCATCACTCGCGCTGCCGATCCTTCCTAAGTTGTACGATGAAACTCAATCAACGCGAAGGAGAGAAAAATGCCTATGCAACCTCAAGAGCAAGCGACCCTCAACGTAAAACTGGTTCACTTCACCAAGCAGAATTCACCCGATGAGCCGGTGCAGGTTGCCTTCGCCGTTACCGATGATCAAGGGAAAGAAGAGATCATCACCGGCGAGGTGCCCTACAGCTATGACCTGTTCCATTTGTTTCAAGAGCAGGGGTGGCTGAACATCCGCCGTGGCGTTGCCTCGATCCGAGAGACTCGGTCCCAACGTCGCGCGATGTCGGCTTAATCTTCCATACTGATCTCAGCGCGCTGGAACCCCAAGTGGCACGGGGTTCCAGCTTTGTCATTGAGAGTTTTCGGCAATCAACAGATCGGAGGTTTGGAGATGATGAGCGATTTTCAACTAAATCGAGGCGATATATGCGGCGATCCCACGGGCTTACGAGTGAAAGTAGAAGACGTTGACATTTATAACTACGTTCACTTCTCGGTTATTGAAATTAGCGAAGAGGGTGAGGGCGAGGCGGGATCGGGAGAAATGTCGCACGTAGCCTTCGCGCATCGATTCACGAAGCTCGGGAGTGCGGTTACTCACTAACGGCGCAGAGAGGAAAGCCACTACCGAGAAAAGGATGGCCCATGGTTGATGCGGCGATCAAGAGTGCGGCAATCAAGGATGGGCCACTGCGGTTACGGTGCTACTTTGAACACGGTTCCGACGCGCTCGAATCGAAGGAAGGCCTGATACGCAGTTCCGTAGAGGTTCCCTGCTGAGTCTCGGACCAATCCTGCGAATGGGGTCGCGCCATCGGTGCCGCCGTTGAGGCTGTGCAGCACGGTGAACTTCCCAGTGCTACTTACTTCAAAGATGGTTCCATAATTCCCGGCAGCGCCACCGGTCTGTGTCGTGCCATACAGGTTGCCAGCGGGGTCGATGGCTAACGCTCCGTTCGGGCTCTCCCCTTCCGTGCCATCCTTACTGAAAGTGTGAAGGACGGTGAACTTGCCGTTCGCGTCAATTTTGAACACGGTTCCGCAGCCGTAAATACCGCATTGTCCTCCGAAAGCACCAGCGTAGCCGGCAGCGCCATACAAGTTGCCAGGGGTATCGGTGACGAGGCTAACTCCACCGCCAAGGGGAAATGCTCCGTCCGCTTTTCCGGAAAACGCGTGCAGTACGGTTTCCTTGCCGGATGGATCGAGCTTGAACACGACTCCACAACCCTGCTCGTTTTGGAGGTTGCACTTGAGATCACCACCAGTAAAGGTCGTGCCATAGAGGTTGCCAGCGTTGTCCATGATTAAGCTGGCCATGGGCGCGCCGCCGTCTGAGCCTCCGGTGAAGCTGTGTAGCACGGTCAGCTTTCCATTCTTAGCGAGTTTGAACACGGTCCCGGTGTAGCAATTCTCGGAAGCGCCACCACATATCGTTGTGCCATACAGGTTGCCAGCGTTGTCCATGAGCAAACCCGATTCCGGCACTTTTGGGTCCTTGGTGCCGAGTCCACCTTCGAAATTGTGCAGGATGGTTTCCTTCCCGCTCGGAGTAAGTTTGTAGACCACTCCCGAACCGCCCTTGCCCTCGAGCGCAGTGCCGTAAAGATTTCCCTCCTTGTCCATAATCAGATTTCCGGATGGAAATGCCCCGCTTGACCCGCCGATCGCGCCCGAAAAGCTAAGCAAGACGGTTTCATTGTCGTCTTTGTCCACTTGAACACCGTACCGTAGGTATCGGTGCCGCCGAAGAATGTGGTGCCGTAGAGAGTCCCCTCGGCGTCTCTGACCAAAGGTGCGACGGGATAGGCACCGTCGGGCGTGTTTTCGAACGTGTACAAAACGGTAAAAGTTTGCGCTTGTGCCGACCGGGATGTTACGACCATGGCAAGAAGAGCAACAGCAAGTCCAGCTTTAATCGCCATAAGAATCATACGAGATGTGAAACGCAGATAGTGCGTCTTTCGTGTCATAAACAACTCCCTCGATTCGGATTTCGCCAGACTGCGACGCCGGCTGAAATTTATTCGACATCACGGACAGAGGTGTCAGGAGGGGGTAAAGCTTTTGTCAAAGGATTGTCAGCGGGTCTAAGCTTTTTCGGCGAGGCTCCCGATCAGAGGCAGCCGGAAGGTCGCGCCCTGCAAGGCTTTCACCACCAGCACCAGCCAAAGGATGACCAGGCCCAGCAAAGTCAAGGCTGAGACTAACCACGCGAGCAAGAACCCAATCACAGGGATCAGAGTAAGCACGGAATAGAGAATCCGCATGGCGATTGCGAGCGCGATTGTGGCTGCTGTCAAGAAAATGGATTGGAAGGCGTGAAATCTGACGAAGCGGTTGCGCTTAAGAGGCTCGATGAGCACGAAGACAACGGCGGGGATAAATGTCACGTAGGCCAAGGCACCGAGAAGATTGTCCTTGGGTTGCTGGACGGGGATGCTGCCGTCGAGTGCGGGAGCCGGAATGCGTACTGCAGGCGGGCTCGCCGCGGGCCGGGTCGCGGCAGGTTGAATCGCTTCCTGGCCGGGGACCCACATTCTGCGGCCGCAGCCGGGACAGAAAGCGGCGTTGTCGGGCATCTCGGCGTGGCATTGCGGACATGAGATGGGCATGATTTTCTTAGGCCAGGCGGCGTGAAGAGTTCTTTTTGCGGCAATCCTCGCAGACTCCATAAATCTGAAAGGTGTGGCGAGTGGTGGCGTAGCGGTATCGTTTTCCGATTTCCTGTTCCAGTCCGTCCACCTCGGGCGAGAAAAATTCTACTGAACTCCCGCACCCGGTGCAGACCATGTGATGGTGGCTCCGGCGGTTGTATTGATGTTCATAGCGGGCGATGCCATCATGAAAAGCGACTTCGCTGGCGAGTCCACATTCGGCGAACAGTTTCAGGGTGCGGTAGACGGTGGTGAAACCGATGCGGGCATCTTTCTTTTGTACCAGCCGATGTAATTCGTTGATGGAGAGGTGCTCGCGAGTTTCGAGGAAAGTCCGCAGGATAGTGTCGCGCTGCGCCGTATGCTTCAGACCGACACGCTTCAGATGCTGATGCAGAATCTGCTGAGCTTCCCGCACCATCTCGGGCGAGATGCTAGGCTGATCGTCAATGCGTTTTTGCAGCATAGAGCTTCGGCAATATTGGCAGCCTTCTGAATGATACTGGCCTTTGGGAAACGCGCCAACTCCGGGAAGATCAAGTCAGGGTAAGAATTGACATACTTGACTGGGCTGACGCGACGCTCGAATCCCTATCGACTCGTTGCAGGTTTCAGGTTAACGACTTGGGTCGCATGGGCAGGAATACTCACGTGTTCCGCCTTGTCCTGATTGCGATCGGCAAAGTCGAGAGCGAAATATTCGTGATCC
This sequence comes from uncultured Acidobacteriota bacterium, assembly GCA_963722725.1. Lineage (GTDB taxonomy): Bacteria > Acidobacteriota > Terriglobia > Terriglobales > Acidobacteriaceae > JABDBE01. The sequence goes on along the minus strand of CAVROB010000013.1, from coordinate 599,335 downwards.
TCGCTGCGGGGTACGGCAACCACCTTGTGCGCTCCGTTCGCGAATGATACATCGTCGACACCGTGGCGCGCATTCAGTTTGTTTTCCAGAGCGGCGAAGCCCTAAAATCGAGTGTCCTCTATGGCCACCATTAGTACTCCGGTTTATCCTCGTCCGCGTCTGCGGATCTTGCGCATTATCGCTTTCGTCCTCAGCTTTATATTGCTGGTTGTGCTCGGCATCTGCGCCTGGATCTATTCGATGGCGCGATCCGCGTTGCCGCAATTGGACGGGAAGGTCCGCGTGGCGGGGCTTTCGGCGCCGGTAACGGTGATTCGCGATGCTCATGGAGCGCCGACGATCGAGGCCGCCAACTTCGATGATCTTTTTTTCGCGCAGGGTTACGTAACCGCGCAAGACCGATTGTTCCAGATGGATGGAATGCGCAGGTTCGCAGGAGGTGAACTGGCAGAAATCCTGGGAGGCGATTTTGTAAAGCATGACCGTCAGCAGAGAATCCTGGGGCTGAGGGCGATGGCAAAAAAGATGGCGGAGAACACACCGCCGGAAACTCGAACTCATTTCGAGGCTTATGCCCGGGGCGTGAATGCGTATATAGAGACGCATCGCGATCGATTGCCGTTGGAGTTTCGCATTCTGCGGTATTCGCCGAAGCCATGGACGCCTGAGGACTCGATGGTGATCGGGATGCAGATGGTAGAGGATCTGAGTACGAGTCCGCGGCACGCGCTGATGCGCGAGAAAATTCTGGCTAAGCTGGGGCCTGAGTTGACGGCAGATTTGTATGTGAATTCATCCTGGCATGACCGGCCTCCGACGGTGGAGCGGCCTGGTTTGGATCAGGAGATCAAAGATAAAGATCAGAATGACGATGAAGGACGAAGACGACGATTCAGGCACGGACAGCTCGGTTACGGGCTTGACGCCGCGATTCGATATTCTGCCGCAGCGGCCTGAAATGTTTCTTGATGAGCATCCTATCGTGCTTGGGTCGAATAATTGGGTGGTCTCGGGGGCTCATACAGTTTCGGGCAAGCCGTTGCTGTCGAATGATATGCACCTCGGCCATCAGATGCCGAACCTCTGGTATGAAGCTCATCTCCGTTATAGTGCCGGCAACTTCGATGTGGCAGGGGTCACGTTGCCGGGATATCCCTATGTGATCGTTGGGCACAACCAGCGCATCGCGTGGGGATTCACGAATCTCGGTCCGACGATTGAGGACGTCTACGTTGAGACCTTCAATGCGGACGGACAATATCTCACACCGGATGGATGGAAGCAGGCCGAGCATCGTCGTGAAGTAATCCGCGTGAAAGAGAAGCCGGACGCAATACTGGACGTGGTGGTGACGCGTCACGGGCCGATCGTTACGGAGTTGCAGCCGGGTGAGACGCGCAAATTGGCGCTGCGTTGGACTTTGTATGATGGCACGCGCAGTCCCTTCTTTGCAGTAGATTCAGCGCAAAAATGGGAAGATTTCAGACGCGCTTTTTCGGAGCTTGATGCGCCGGGCCAAAATGTCGTGTATGCGGATGTAGATGGCAACATCGGCTATCAGGCGACCGGAAAGATTCCGATTCGAGCCGCGGGCGATGGTAGCCTGCCGGAGAATGGCAGCGACGACGCTCATGAATGGACTGGCTATGTTCCGTTTGAGAAGCTGCCGAGCGTGTACAATCCGCCCTCGGGCATTATTGCCACCGCGAATAGCCGAATTACGCCGGACGCTTATAAATATTCGCTGAGCACGGAATGGGAAGCTCCGTGGCGCACCGCTCGCATCTACCGCGTGCTCGAGTCGGGGAAAAAGTTTTCGGCAGCAGACATGCTGGCACTTGAAACTGACGTTTATTCGGACATGGATCGCTTTTTCGGCGAGCGGTTTGTATACGCGGTGGACCATGCCAAGAATCCTTCGGCTCGAGCCAAGGCGGCGGCAGAGATTCTGCGGCAGTGGGATGGAAGGATGATCGCAAGCTCGGCTGCGCCCACAATCGCGGTTAGGGCGCGCGGGGAGTTGATGCGTTTACTGCTCGAACCGAAATTGGGCGTCGCTCCGAAGGATGCTGAACAAATCGAAACGACTCTCAATTGGAAAAGCTATCAATGGATGATGGGCACGGTCTGGTTGGAGAATGTGGTCGAGCATCAACCGAAGCGCTGGTTGCCCGAGACCTATGCGAACTATGACGACCTTCTGACCGCGGCGGTTGAGGCCGCGGTTGATTCAAATCCGGCGCGGGGATCGAATGCTCCGCAGGATCTGAATTCGTGGAAATGGGGAAGTTTTCATCCGGTCAAGATTCAGCATCCCATTTACGGCAAGATTTTTCTCTTGCGGCGCTGGACCGGGCCGGGATTGCAGCCGCAATCGGGAAGCCAGTTCACGGTGAAAGCGGTATCGCTCGACCATGGTCCGTCGGAACGAATCACGGTGGATCTCGCCAATCTTGATCAATCGACTTTGAATCTGGTGACGGGCGAGGCCGGGAATCTGTTCAGCCCGTTTTATATGGACCAGTGGAACGCCTGGTACGAGGGGTTCACGTTCCCGTGGCCGTTTTCGGGAGCGGCGGTCGACAAAGAGCGTGCGCACGAGGTCGTGCTGGAGCCGTAAATGCGGCCGTTGATATTGGCGCGTCGATTTGAACAGCACGCGCCCTCAGCGGCTAAAGCCGCACTCATTTGATGGAGTATACGGCGCGGCTGAAGCCGCGCCCCTTCAAAACGAATTCAAACTGCGCCATACCCGGAGCGTCACGTCAATTGACCAGCTTAACGTCGTAGAGCTGTCCAACGATATCCACCTGGCCATCATTGTTTTGAGTGTTGCCAGAAGTTACCTGCAGCTGGTTGGTGTCGGTGTCATAGATTTGAAGGGCGCCATTCTGGATCACGTAAACGATGTCGCGGCCGGTGATTTGCTGAAGACCGGTCACGTCGCCATTGTTTGACGGGATCACGACGCCACCATTGCTGGTATTTACGACCGACAAACAGCCGCGCACCTCGCCACCGGAGATGTTGATATTGGTGCAGCTGTGCGAGCCGATGTAGAGCTGACCGTTCTGGCTTATTTGCATGCGATCGTGATACCCATCCGCGATAACGGCTGAACCGGTGACGGTCATCGAAGCAGTATCGACGACACTCAGTCTGCCGCAGGTGGTGGCCGAGGTTGGGCTCCCCGCGCAGGTGTTACTTCCGGGCGGAGTTCCTGCCACGTAAAGCGTGGAGTTGTTCAGCAGACCATAGGTCGCGGCGCTGACCGGCGTCGTACTTGAGGATGAAGACGCGCCCAGGTTGAGGACGCTGACCCCTGCAGCCTTACCGCCGCATTGCGCCCCACAATCCATCACGAAAGCGCTGGAGTTACTGGTGAAAATACCCCAGACCGGACGGTCGAAGCCAGTGATGTAGCTCCGGGGATCAGTGTTGGTGCCGATCAACACCGTCGTGATCACGGTCACGATGTCGGAGTTGTCGCTAAACACCAGGAGATGATTGCCATCCGGGCTGCAAATAACGAAGCGCGCACCCGGTATTGGAATCGATGCGGTGGTGGACCCATTCTGCAAGTTCAAGACCTGCACGGCACCTGGGTTTTGTCCAAATACCGGGGCAGTGGGTACGGCAACATAGGCGGCGGTAGCGAATGGACTGACCGCGATGCTCTCGGTAAGGCCAGGCAGAGTAATAGCCGGCACCGGAGTCGTGCTCCCGGCGACGGCTGCGACCGTTTCTTTGGCGTTGTCGACGACGGTCACCGTATTGCCGATCTGGCTGTAAACCAGGGTGGATTGCAGGTTGGGAGCAAGCGCCATCAGGCCGGGCTGAGTGCTGCTACCAACCAGGGAAACGACAGAAAGGGAAAGGATGTCTTCGTTAATGGCGGCGTTCACAATGTTCAGTACCGGTGCATTCGGCCCGGTTGTGCCTGTGGTAGTGGGGTAAAGCGCATTCGAAATGAAAACGCGAAATGCGAGGCCACTGGGTTTGGTCGAAATAGTGCTGGTGGTAGCGCCAGTGGGGTTACTCTTTCCGCAAGCAATGATGGTCAGACTGGCTGCCGCGAGCGCAAAAATGCCGATTAAGATTCTCTTCAAACCTGAGACTCCGAAGAGCATGAAGGATAGAGATTTAGATGCAAGAAACCGGATTATAACAGAGCGACTTCGGAGAATTTAGGGCCCATCCAGGCATACGGGCCGCCAAGATGCAAAAGCGGCCTCCCTCTTGTATCCTGAAAACAATGTCGACTGACTTACTGGCACGGATAAAACAGTCAGCCGTTCTCTGTGACGGCGCGATGGGAACCCTGCTGTATGCCAAGGGAATCTTCATCAATCGCAGCTACGACGAATTGAACGTCTCGCAGCCCGACTTGATTCGTGGCATCCACCACGAGTATCTGCAATCGGGTGCGGAGATTATTGAAACCAATACTTTCGGTGGGAATTCATTCCGGCTGGCGCGACACAGCATGGCGAGCCAAGTACGCGAAATCAACTTTGCCGGAGCGCGGCTGGCCCGTGAAGCCGCCAAAAGCTTTGATGTATGGGTCGCCGGGTCTGTCGGACCACTTGGAGTACGCATTGAGCCGCTGGGTAAAACCTCGTTTGAGGAGGCTCGTACTGCGTTCCGTGAGCAGATTGCGGCTCTGATCGAGGGCGGCGTCGACCTGTTGATGATGGAGACTTTTGGTTATCTGGAAGAACTGCATCAAGCCATACTGGCCGCCCGTGACGTGAATCCTAAGATCCCGGTGGTTGCTCACGTCACCATCGACGAAGATGGAAATTGTCTTGACGGTTCGACCCCGGAAACCTTCACTCCGAGGCTGGAAGAATGGGGCGTGGACGTCATCGGATGCAATTGCAGCGTGGGCCCGGTCGCAATGCTCGATGCGGTAGAGCGTATGCGAACGGCAACCTCCCTGCCGTTGTCAGCGCAGCCCAACGCCGGTATGCCACGCTCGGTCGAGGGCCGGAACATCTATCTTTGCTCGCCGGAATATATGGCGAGCTATGCGCGCAAGTTTGTAGCTGCGGGTGTACGCATCGTGGGTGGATGCTGCGGTACTACTCCAGACCACATTCGGGTGATGAAGTCCGCGCTGCGAATCGGAGATGCGCGTGCGAAGGTTACAGCGGCGCCGACGGCAACCCAAGCCAGGCCTGCCGCAACTTCTACTGTAGCGCTCGAGAATCGCTCCCGGTTGGGCGCCAAACTTGCCTCGGGCGAATTCCTGACCATGGTGGAGATTGTTCCGCCTAAGGGAACGGACATTCGCAAGGAAATTGAGGGCGCACGGTTCGTCAAGTCGGTGGGCGTGGACGGAATCAACGTCCCGGATAGTCCGCGGGCTTCCGCCCGCATGAGCAATCAGGCGCTGTCGTTGCTGATCCAGCAGGAAGTGGGAATCGAAGCCATCCTGCACTACACCTGTCGAGACCGCAACGTGCTGGGCATTCAATCGGACTTGCTGGGGGCAGCGGCTACCGGCATTCGCAACCTGATCTGCATCACGGGCGATCCGCCGAAGATGGGCAGCTATCCCGACGCGACCGCGGTATTCGACGTGGATGCCATTGGCCTGGTGAATATAGTTCACAATCTGAATCGCGGCCTCGACATTGGTGGCAACCCGATCGGGACCGGGACGACATTCGTGATCGGCGTGGGCGCGAACCCTGGACTGAGCGACATGGACGAAGAAATCCGGCGCTTTGAGTACAAGGTGCAGGCGGGCGCCGAGTATGCGGTGACCCAGCCCGTATTCGACCTTAGTCTGCTGGAGAGCTTTATGCGCCGGATTGAGCACTGCCGGATTCCGGTGGTGGCTGGCATCTGGCCGTTGGTGAGCGTGCGCAACGCGGAATTCATGAAGAACGAATTGCGGGTCTCGGTTCCGGATTCCATTCTGGAGCGCATGGCCGCAGCGAAGACTCCGGAGGCAGCGCGAGAAGAAGGGGTAGCGATCGCGCGTGAGATGCTGATCGCGGTACGCGAAATGGCGCAGGGGGCCCAGATCAGCGCGCCCATGGGGCGATATAGCTTGGCGGTCGACGTCTTGGAAGCTTTGGGAACTGCAGGTACCTCTGCTCGTTGAGCAAGCCCAAAGAAGTGCTTCTTGTTCAGTTGTTTTCGAGCTAAGCTAATACAAATGGCCTTCGATATCAAACCCGGAAGAGGATCCGAGCGGGTTAAAGCCTGGGTCTACGCCATCTTGAACCCTTTGATCGACTCGTTCCGTCGTGAAACAGAGCTGCTGAAGACCGGAAACCTGTCGTGGCGGGTACACAGCCGGCGCTGTGAGTACATCCGTCCGGTTGCTGAACTCATCGATTTCGAACAGCGGCCGAATCTCGAGGATTTCTTGGCGGAGAACCCCACGTTTGGTGAGCGCTTTGATGAACATGATTCTGCGGTTGCGGGTATTGAGCAGGCCGCAGCTCGATTTGTTCAGGGGCTGCTTCAATCCAAGTTGTTCCAGGAACAGGTTGCCGAATGCCTGAGCACCTACGAATCTCAAGCGCGCACCTCAAACCCGACCTACCCAGAGCTAGTTGGCCACACACGGGAGAGAGCGGCTGAGTACATCGCGGAATATCTCGTGAACAATACCAAATCCCTGCCCCGGCATTATGTGCACTATGCGTTTTGGGAGTCATTCGCACCCGAGTTCAATCGCTTCAAGGAGCGCCAGACGTTCGCCGCGAGAGACGAGTCCGCGAACAAGCTACGCAACGTGTCGGGACACCTACGGATCGACCTAGAGACGCTAAGATTAACCTTGTGCCGCGAGTTCGACATCCCCGCCGCTCCTATCGAGCCACCACGAGGAACTCCTGCAGAAAATGCATCACTCAGATAGTGTTGGTGGTCGAGGTGCCCTGATAATCGATACCGGCCCGATCCGCGAGCTCATTACGTACCATGCTGTGTTTGGCTTCGGGTTCGAAAGTCTGCGCCCCGAGCTGAAACACCTTGCCAGCGTGGAGGCGTATGAGAACTGCGGTAGATTCCTCACTTCTTTTCAGAAAAGGATCACGAGCGCGTCGGTTGTCGCCGAACTTCATTATTGGATTCGAGATACTGATCGAGGTGGGCAGAAGCGCTTGTGGGAACGAGCGCGAGAAGAATTCGAGAACATGGGCATGGAAGAAAATCTTGTGAGGCTCCTCGATATGGATCTCGATTTCGTTGCGAGATACGGTCCGACCGATGTAAGCTTGATTGAAATCGCCCGCCAAAACTTTCCGCACAAGCCAGTCATTCTTACGCTCGATACTCGCCTTTGCAGCGAGTGCCAGAAGGCGTCGATTGGTTCCTCGTTGTTGAGGGACGTTTGCTAGAGGGCTGTAAGGCACAGAGATCAGCGCCCATGGGCCGATACAGCCTGGCGGCGGACGTTCTGGAAGCTTTGGGAACGTCCCGTCCCACTTCGGTGTGATCTTTGTTAAATCTTGTTTAAAGTGCGTGCTCCGCTGGACACATTTACCCCTTGTGTGGATTAGAATACCTGTAGGAGCAGAAATCCGTTGGCAAAATTTGAAGATTGCCTCCAGCGTCTGGAGAAGATCGTTCAGGAGCTTGAAAAAGGCGAAGTGCCTTTGGAGAAATCTCTGACGCTTTTTGAGGAAGGCATGCAACTCTCAGCCACTTGCCGGAAAGAATTGGAACAGGCCGAAGGCAAAGTGGAAATCCTGCTCAAGCAGAACGGGAAGCTCCAGGCTGAGTCGTTTGAGCCTTTAACCGAGAGCGCGGCCGGGAAAAGATAAAGATATAAGATAAAGGCCGCATCGGTTGCTGCGCCGCTCATCAGTATTAACGCCTGTGACCGCGTTCACTCCCGTGCAACGCCGACACAGCCAGGCTGCCGTGCCTAGCGGTAGAAGCCGAGGAAAGTAAGAATGCAGCCTCTCAATGTGGTACTCCTCCAGAGCGATTCCAGGGTGGCAGAGTCTCTTGTTTCCGCCCTGGCTAGTTCTTCCACATCGGTTCGCCAGGTGAAGTCATTCGGCGAATTGCGAAACAGCATCGAAAAGCACGTTGCGGGTATTGCCATTTTGGATATGGAGGCCGCCTCGATTTCCGATGTCGAACATCTATCGCGTGAGTTTCCCAAAGCCCGAATCGTTTGCACCCACCGTTTGGCGGACGAAGACATGTGGGCGGCCGCGCTGAACGCGGGCGCCGCCGACGTTTGTCCTCCATCCGACACGCGGGGCATTCTGCGGGCTGCGCTGGGAAATCACGTCATGAACCACTCCGCAGCTGCATAGAAGTGACATATACAAACGGGACGCCTTGCGGGCGTCCCTTTTATTTCGGAACGGCGACCCTGTCCGGCAAACGCGAATGCGCGCTTGCTATACTCACCGTCATGCTCAAAGACACCCTGGAGGCAGGCCGAGAGCTGACTGACGCGGCGCTTGAGCGCCTGCTGCCTCCGGCCACACAGTATCCAGTTTCCATTCATCGCGCCATGCGTCACAGTGTCTTCGCCGGTGGCAAGCGCTTGCGGCCCATTCTGTGCATGGAAGCTGGACGCATGGTGGATGGTTCCCTTCCCCTTGGAATCGAGGAGTTGGGCGCCGCTCTGGAAATGCTGCATACTTATTCCTTAATCCACGACGACCTTCCAGCGCTGGATAACGATGACTTACGTCGCGGCCGGCCGACCTGTCACAAAGTTTTTGGCGAGGCCATTGCCATATTGGCAGGCGACGCGCTGCAGACGCACGCCTATCAAACACTGGCTGGCCTGCGGTGCCCGGCGGATGCCCGGGTGCGAATCATCGAAGAGATCGCTCATGGCACGGGCACTGTGGATGGCATGATTGGCGGTCAGGTGGTCGATCTCGAAGCTGAGCACACCAAACCGGACGTGCAAATGTTGGAATACATTCATCGCTCGAAAACTGCGGCTCTGATCACTTCCAGCGTGGTTAGCGGCGGTCTTTATGGCGGCGGGGATGGAGAAACGGTTGAGAAACTGAGGTCGTTCGGAAGATCGATCGGGTTAGCTTTCCAGATCGTGGATGACGTGCTCGATGTGACGCAGACTTCTGAGCAATTAGGAAAAACTGCGGGCAAGGATATGGCAGCGGAAAAGGCGACCTACCCAGCTTTGTTCGGGATTGATGAATCGCTGAAGAAAGCCGATACGTTGGTGGATCGAGCCTTGAATTCACTAGTAGCTTTTGGCTCGCGCGCGGATACTTTGAAGGCTCTGGCCCGCTTTTTGGTAGAAAGGAAAAAGTAGCGCGGGTTCCCTTACTATATGCAAACGACACCTCTCGACATCCTCGCAATTGCTGCCCACCGCGATGACGTGGAACAAACTTGCGGCGGCACGTTGTTGAAGATGGCGCAGCACGGACGGCGCACTGGGATTCTCGATCTCACGCGAGGCGAGATGGGAACTCGGGGCACGGCGGAAAGCCGCGCGCAGGAGGCCGAAGAGGCCGCCAAGATACTGCGCGTCTCGTGGAGAGATGCTCTCGACATTCCGGATGGGCGGGTCGAGAACACCTGGGAGAACCGGCTGAAAGTTGCGCGCGTGATCCGGGAGCAGCGGCCTCAAGTCGTGATTCTTCCCTACTGGAAGGGACGCCATCCGGATCACTACACGGCGTCGACGCTGGGATATGAAGCGTGTTTTCTAGCGGGATTAGCCAAGCTGGACTTAAGCACTCAGAGTATGGACGCGGGCGCCTTCGCCCGGGAGTCAGCGGGGCAGCGCTCCAAATCTTCCGCCCCATCGGCCCTTCAAAATTATCTATGCGACCCTTTACTACGATGTCCGGCCCACGTTCGTGGTGGACATCACGGAACTCTTTGAGGCCCGTTTCCAGGCGCTGATGGCCTACAAGTCGCAGTTCAGCGATCAGGAAGCTGGCAAAGACCTGTTCCCTGTTCAGGCCGACATTCGCGCCCGCATTGAAGCCATGGCACGCTTCTACGGCCTGCTTGGAGGCGTGACCTACGCGGAACCGTTTCTGCAGAAAGAAGTCGGGCTGGTGGAAGACCTGACATTAATTCCGGTGAAGTCGATTTGAGGGCGCCCCTTACGGTTTACCAATGTTCTCGTCAAAGGAACTGCTGAACAATCTGACAGGCGGTGACCGCCGTTCGATTGGCCGATCGAACGAAGTCGTAGCGCTTGTCCTGAGACGACCCGCGCTGTTCCCCCAACTGATGCAAGGGTTGTGGAGCGGAGACCCTCTGATCCGAATGCGAGCAGCTGATGCCGTGGAGAAAGTGTCGTTGCGAAGACCTGATCTGCTCCGACCTTTCAAAGCAAAACTTCTACGCCTGCTGGATGAGGCAACCCAGCAAGAGTTGCGCTGGCATCTGGCTCAGATAATACCCAGGCTGCGTCTGTCGAAAAAAGACTGCCGGCGCGCCGCTGTTGCCTTCCGACTATACCTGAGTGACCGAAGCTCGATTGTGAAGACCACAGCGATGCAAGCCATGGCCGACCTGGCCCACATCGATGATGAGTTGATACCAGAAGTAAGAAAGTTGTTGACCAAACTCACCAGAAGCGGCACAGCCGGCATGAGAGCACGCGGGCGCAAGCTTCAGCGCCAACTGGAGCGTAACCGGCTTTAGTCACTGCCGAGACTACGCTTCATCGCCAGCACAGCCCCATCGCAGACCGGCAAGATCATGTTAAACAAACCGGAGAAGCATCGATCAGGCGATTGATTTCAGCAATCGCTCTCGCGTTGGACGGCTTGCTGGCCAGCGTGACGTACGCAAAACCCTTCCTGGCGGCGGAAATGGTTTTGGTGCAAGAGTGGAGCTATTTCCACTCGCGAACCGTTAGGTTTTCGGTCTGGCTTTTCGGCACTCGGCCTGAAGGTCGTTGAAGCGTTTGGCGTTTCGCGTCTCCGTTGACTGCCCAACCTTCCAGCACCTCAGGAATGTGTCTGCGAGCAGTGCACTACCACGCACTGCTTCCTCGACTCGCGGAAAGAGGCTGCTAAAGTGGTGCCCGAGCAAATGCTCAAGCAAGCACGTCGCTACGGCGTCGCGTAAATCCTCATCGGCACTACTACCCCACCGAAGAATGAATGACCAGATGGCATCCGGCTTCGCTGGAATAAAGTGCCCGACCGCTATAATCGCTTGCCACCTAGGATCGCGAGTGTCTTCGGGGGCAGCCTCGCCCGGCAGAATACGTTCGGCTGCCGCAATGGCATCCCAAACATCAACCGCTTCATCCGGCGCGGTCTCTTTTTTATTGTCGTCCTGCAGCATGCCCCCGATCGCGAAAATCGTACAGCTTGCCCGCTCTCTACTTACGTTTTCACTGCCACCGCAAGCCCGTCGCGAATCGGCAGAATCGTGGTAAATAAATCCGGAGAGCCGTAAAGCAGACGGTTGAATTCGAGAATGGCTTTCGTCGTCTTGTCAGGATTCTTCTGGGCGACTCGCCCGCTCCACAGAACGTTGTCCGTAACAAACAACCCACCCTTGCGCAGACGCGGCAGAGCCAGTCGGAGCACGCGCGGATAGTCTTCCTTGTCAACGTCGTTGAAAATGATGTCAAACTCTTGCTTGTGTTCGGAAAGAAGCTCCAGCGCATCGCCGGTCGAGACATTGATGCGCGACGCAACTCCGGCCTTCTCGAAATATCCGCGGGCTTCCTCGGCATTCTTTCGATCGCCGTCGGTGTAGAAGACCAGCCCGCCAGTGCCCACGGCTCGTGCCCACCAGATGGTCGAGTATCCGATGGCGGACCCCATCTCGAAAACTGTTTTCGCGCCAATCGCGAGCGCCAGCTGATGCAGAATGCGGCCGACGGCTGGACCAACAATGGGAATCTTTCTCTTGGCAGCTTCCTCTTCCATTTTCGCAAGCACTTCATCTCGCGCCGGAAGCATGGAATAGAGGTAGTCTTCGACAGGTCCGGCTGTAATGCCGGACATCTGCCAGCCTGGCTTTGTTGCTTTTGACTTGGGCAATTCTTCTCCTTGCGGGACAGCTGAGGTTTGCTCATCTTGACGGGCGGCGCCCGTCCTTTACGAGCTTTACGAAATTGTCTCGCCCGGCTTCATCTCCCGGACTTCCACTTCGGGCACCAGTTTCTGCAACTCGCTCGGCCTGCCCGTCAGCACCGGGAACGTTCCGAAGTGCATGGGAATGACGGTTTTCGCCTTCAGTAGCTTGCAGGCATAGGCGGCTTCGCGCGGCCCCATGGTGTAGTGATCGCCAATCGGAATCATGACAATCTCTGGCGCGTAAAGTTCGTGGATAATCCGCATATCGCCGAAGACGTTGGTGTCGCCCGCATGATAAATCTTGACTCCGTTGGCGAATTCGACGACGTATCCGCAGGCTTCACCACCGTAAACAATCTCATCCCCGTCCTGGATGCCGCAGGAATGATCGGCGTGCACCATGGTGACTTTGATGTCGCCGACGGTTTGCGTTCCGCCCTTGTTCATGGCCGAGGTCTGCTTCACGCCTTTTTTCTCCAGCCATCCGCATAACTCGGGGATGCCGACTACCTGGGGATTGTGCCTCTTGCCGATTTCGACCGCGTCGCCGATATGATCGAAATGGCCGTGAGTACACAGCATAACGTCGACTTTCTTGACGCTCTTTTCCTTCTCTGGACACATGGGGTTGCCCATGACCCAGGGATCGATCAGAATTGTTTTGCCAGCGGGCGTTTCAACCCGAAATGTAGCGTGGCCCAGCCAGGTCAGTTTGATGCCGTTGAGGTTCATAATATTGGGATCACAGTTGGCACTTAGCAATTCGCATTTGGTCGTTCAAGAATACTGCCGAGTTCCGCGAACGTCGGTTGGCTAAATGCTAAGTGCTAAATGCCAACCGCTAGTTTAATATAGTTCGCCGTGAGTGAACTCAAGGTTCTAATATCGCGCGAGCAGATTGCGCACCGTGTGGGTGCGATGGGCGCGGAAATCACCCGCGACTTTTCCGGACAAGCGGTCATTCTGGTGGGCGTGCTCAAGGGCGCGACGATTTTTCTCAGTGACCTGGCACGCCAAATCCAACTCGATGCTACCTTCGATTTCATCGGAGTTTCAAGTTATGGCAACCGACCCAGCCCGGCCCATGAACTGCAGTTCGGATGGGATTCGACTGGGGAAGTGCAGCTGACCAAAGATGTCGACCAGTCGATGAAGGATCGAAATGTGATCCTGGTGGAAGACATCCTGGACACGGGTCTCACGCTCAACTATCTGCAGAGAATCATGCAGGGCCATCAACCTAAAAGCTTGCGCATTGCCACGTTGCTTGACAAACCATCCCGACGAAAACAACCCATCAAGGCCGATTACGTAGGCTTCAGCATTCCCGACGAGTTCGTAGTCGGATATGGGCTGGATTATGCGGAAAAGTACCGCAACCTCCCGGACATTTGCGTGGTCCCAAGAGAAGGCTGATCACGACCATTTGCTTGCAACGCCGTTACAGACGATGCGGTGGTGAGGGCACGAAAACCCCGGCTGTTATCATAGGAAAGTGGAAATGGTAGCAAGCCCGACTGACTTTCAAACCAAGGTGGATCCGCTGCTGTTGGAAGTTGCAGACGTGGTCAACACGACCTTGGACCTGGACACCACGCTCCGCCGCGTGGCCGAACTGGTACGCAAAGTCATCGATTACGAAATCTTCGGCATCCTCCTGTTGAACGAAAAGACGCAGGAACTGTACTTTCGATTTCAGGTCGGATATTCGCCTGAAGTTGCCGAGCGTATGCGGATCAAGGTAGGCGAAGGTGTGACCGGGATCGCAGCCCAGCGCCGGGAAGCGATTCTAGTTGACGATGTCGCGCAAGACCAGCGCTACATTTCCGCGGTTCCGAACGTACGTTCGGAGCTGGCGGTTCCGCTCATCATCAAGAACCGGCTCATCGGCGTTATTGATATCGAATCGCCACAGCCCAACCATTTCACCGAAGAGCATAAGCGGTTGCTCACGCTGATCGCTTCGCGGATGGCGGTTGGAATCGAGAATGCGCGATTGTATACGCGCACCACGCGACAGGCGCGCACTCTGGTGTTGTTGAATGAGATAGCTCGCGAGTTGACCTCCATTCTCAACGTGGACGAGTTACTGAAGCGTATTGCGGAACTGCTAAGCCGGCTGATTGATTATCAGATGTTCAGCATTCTGCTGCTCGATGAAGCCGGAGAGAAGCTGCAGCACCGTTTCTCGCAGCGCTTCCAGGAGAATATTCAGCTTAAACATGAAATACCGTTAGGCAGGGGTGTGGTGGGCTACGCGGCGCAACACAAGCAGGCAGTGTTGGTGCCGGACGTAAAGAAGGACTCCCGGTATATTCAAGGAAACCCTGAGACGCGGTCCGAACTTGCAGTACCACTGGTTTACAAAGACAAGGTGATCGGAGTGCTTGACCTTGAGCACACGCGGCGCGGCTTTTTCACCGACGATCACAAACGAACTGTGACAACGCTGGCGGCACAAGTGGCGATCGCAATCGAAAATGCGCAGCTGTACGAGCAGATTGCCCGGCAGGAAAAACGCCTGGAACGCGACCTGGCGATGGCGCGCCAGTTGCAATTCCGACTGCTGCCGCCTACGCTTCCCAAGCTCGCGCATCTCGACATAGCAGCGAAGTTCGTCCCGGCAAGAGCCATCGGCGGCGATCTCTATGATTTCGTCGGTTATTCTATGTCGCGCACGGCCATCGTGATTGGAGATGTCAGCGGAAAGGGTGCTCCAGCGGCGATTTATGCCGCGTTGGTCAGCGGGATATTGCGATCTCATGCGCCGATCGAGCCCGGGCCTGCGGAAATGCTGTCTGCCGTGAACTTCTCGCTGGGGGAACGGCGGATCGATGGCCAATTCGTTTCTCTAATCTACGCGGTCTGGGATGATCGGAATCGAACCTTGCAGGTGGCCAACTCTGGGCTCCCGCGCCCAATTTACTGCCACGATGGCAAGATTGAGATCATCGAAGCCACGGGCCTGCCTCTGGGATTGTTTGATGACGCGGACTACGATGAGTTTAGTTTCCGGGCTAAGCCCGGAGACATGTTTGTATTCTTCAGCGATGGCATTCTGGACGCCAGCAACAAAGCGGAAGAACTCTTCGGGCGTGAGCGGGTGGGAGAAATCGTCGCCGCAAACCCTAACGCTTCGGCCGACGAGATGGTCAAATTGATCTTTCAGGCAGTCGCTGAGCATGCGTCGGGAGTGGAAGCTTTCGACGATCAGACCGTGGTTGCGATTCGGGTCAAGGGCTCTGCCGGGAAGCGCAAGTGATGCCCACGAAACACCGGGCGCAAGGCCGGCCTCCGGCTTTTTCCTACCGAGATGTGAAGCACAAGGATCGTGCCGGACGGTCGTCAGGCTTAGAGCTTTATTGCGACCGGGCGCCTCTCACGAGTTTGGCAGAGCGCTTCGGCACCCCGCTGTACGTCTATTCTGCGTCGATGGTTCGCGAACGCATGCGCGCCTTCAAACACGCCTTTCGCAAGGTCCCCCACACGGTCTGCTATTCGGTGAAGGCGAATTCGAACCTCAGCATTCTGCGGCTGCTCGCCCGAATGGGTTGCGGCTTTGATGTCGTGTCCGGGGGAGAGTTGGAGCGAGTGCTGCGCGTCAGCCGAAGCGCTGCGAACAAAGTTGTCTTTTCGGGTGTGGGTAAAACGCGGGATGAAATGCATGCGGCGCTGAAAGCCGGTGTCCTACTTTTCAACGTTGAGAGCGAGTCGGAATTGTGGGCGCTCGCAGAATCCGCTGCCCGAGTAAAGAAAAAAGCCAGGATTGCTTTCCGTGTGAATCCGGACGTTGCGGCCGAGACGCATCCGTATATTTCCACCGGCCTGCATCAACACAAATTCGGCATACCCATTGACGACGCTCGCCGACTTTACACTGAGGCGTCGGAAAGGCAGTCTTTGGAGATTGCCGGCGTCAGCGTACACATTGGCTCCCAGATCACCGACGTAAAGCCGTTCGCTGAAACGATGGAGCGAGTAGCTGAGCTGACGCGGGCTCTGCGGGCAGACGGCCACTCGATTAAATACATTGACGCGGGTGGGGGACTTGGTATCACGTACGAGAATGACAGCCCGCCCGGATTCGCTGAACAGGTTGCTTCCTACGCGGACGCGTTGCTGGCCCCGCTTAAGGGTCTGAAAATACATCTTCTTCTAGAACCTGGCCGCGCTATTGTGGGGCCGGCCGGGGCGCTGATCACACGGTTACTCTACAAGAAGATTAATGGCACCAAGAAGTTCCTCGTGGTCGATGCGGCAATGAACGACCTGTTGCGGCCTTCGCTGTATCGCGCCCATCACGAGATCGTCCCCGTTCGATCATCGAACGCGTCATCAGAAGATGAACCGGACGAGACAGTCGATGTTGTAGGACCGATCTGCGAGACCGGAGACTTCTTTGCCCGCGACCGCAACCTACCCATCGCGCAGGAAGGAGATTTACTCGCGCTGCTCGACACCGGCGCGTACGGAATGGTGCTGGCCTCCAACTACAATACTCGGCCCCGACCGGCGGAGGTGTTGGTGGATGGAAAATCGGTAAAACTAATTCGCCGTCGTGAGACTGTCGCCGATCTGGTTCGGGGCGAACGCTAATTCTGTTTCTCACCCCAGACCACTTTTCCGCCGACAATTGTCTTCAGCACCTTCACATCGCGAATCTTTGCTGGATCGATCGAGAAGATGTCGTCACTCAACACGACCATATCCGCCAATTTGCCGGGCGCGATCGAGCCTTTTTGCTTCTCCTGAAATTCGGCGTATGCCGACCCCATAGTGTAAGCCTCAACGGCTTCCGCCACAGTCAACTTCTGCTCGGGAAACCAGCCGTTGGGATTCTTTCCATCGAGAGTCGCGCGGGTAACCGCGGCGTAAATCGTCGACAGCGGATTTAGAGGCGCGACATCCCAATCGGTGCCGAAAGCCAGATGCACCCCATGATTGAGAAACGTGCGGAACGCATAGGTCCGGGTGGCGCGGTCGTGGCCGATGTAGCCCTCAGCCCAACGTCCATCGTCGATAGCGTGGTAGGGCTGGACCGACGCGATTACGTTCAATTGCGCAAACCGATCGAAATCCTTCGCCGCCATATGCTGCGCATGTTCGATGCGAAGGCGGCGGTCCATTTCGCCGTGAGCTTTAACGACATCTGCATACAGATCAAGGATTATGGAAATGGCCTGATCACCGATTGCATGGGTGCAAATTTGCAGGCCGGCTGCATCGGCTTTCATCATGCGATCGCGCATCAGGGATAATGGTTGCATTTCTTCGCCAAGCAATCCGTGATTACCTGGTTCATCGCTGAACGGCTCGAAGAAATATGCCGTGCGCGAGCCGAGCGACCCGTCGGCAAAAGCTTTGACTGCGCCGATACGGAGAAATGGCCCGCCGAATGCATGCCGAATGCCGATTTTCACCTGATCGTCGACTTGATCGATCAGAGGGGCCGCATAGATGCGCGTGGTCAGTTCCCCGTTTTGCAACAACTCCGCATAAGCTGCAATGTCGGCGTAATCGGGATCCATGTTCTGCACGCTGGTGACCCCGAGCGAAGCCGCGTACTCCAGCGCTCGCCGCACTGCGCGCAGACGCTGCTGATGCGAGAGCGGCGGGATTACCTTGAAAACGATGTCCGTAGCCGCGTCCTTCAAATCGCCGGTGGGATTACCCTGCGCATCACGGACGATTACGCCGCCCGGCGGATCGGGAGTTTGCGATGTGATGCCCGCCAATCGCAACGCGGCCGAATTCGCCAGCGCAGAATGGCCGTCATATCGGCTGACGAATACCGGATTCTCAGGAGTGACAGGATCGATCAACTCTTTGGTCGGCAGGCTGAGAGGACTCCACTTTGTCTCATCCCAATCGCCGCCTTGAATCCATTCTCCTCTCGGAGTCTTCTTCGCTTGGGCGGCAATGCGATGAACGAATTCCTGCTTGCTGGTAGCGTCATTCAGTTGTACAGATTCGAGTTGCAAGCCGCCGCTAACGAAATGCACGTGAGCATCGTTGAATCCTGGGAGAACTAACTTGCCGCCGGCGTCAATCACTTTGGTGTCGTGGCCGCGCCAAACATCAACATCAGCATTCGACCCCACAGCGACAATGCGGTCGCCAAGAACAGCGACGGCCTGCGCCGTGGGATGGGCTTTGTCTACGGTCCATACTGTGGCGTTGGTGATGACGAGATCGGCGGCGGGGTTCGATTGCGCCAGCAGCTTGCTTCCCATAATACAAATCAAGATCAGGGTTGCGAACTTCCCGCGAAACGAAATCATGTTCAACTCTGTCCCCATTTCAGCTTGGCTCGAAGAACATCGAAAAATGTTCCCTTGATTCGCAGCAACTTGACCTGACGCTCCGACTTGCGGCAAGCGACGCGGTCTCCGTCGAACATTGGCATGCCGACCTGACCGTCGATGCTCAAGTAAGCTTCGTCCTGGCCAGTGTTGACCACGAGGTCAATCTTGCACGTGTCGGGGACGAGCAGCGGCCGATGTGTCAGTGAGTGGGCCGCAACCGGCGTCACCACAAACGCGTTCACTGAGGGCATCAGGATTGGCCCGCCCGCCGCCAGCGAGTAGGCTGTCGAACCGGTAGGAGTGGAAACGATTAGGCTATCCGCTTTGTAGACGGAGACAAACGCAGCATCAATGTAGACAGCGCAGTGGTTGAGCCGGGAAATGGTTCCCTTACCCACCACAATATCGTTGACCGCGTCATAGCTGGCGACCAGCGAATCTTTGCGGAACACCTCGCAATGCACCATGGAGCGCGTCTCCACGTTGCAACTTCCCTCTTCGAGCGCCTGCAAAGTTGGATAGAGTTCCTCCAGTGGCACTTCGGTGAGGAATCCTAGAGAACCCAAGTTCACGCCCAGCACCGGGATTCCAGCCTTGGCCATCGAACGCGCAGCAGAGAGCAACGTCCCGTCGCCACCGAGCACCACGGCGAAGCTCAGTGGGCGGGAGGCCATTTCGTCGCGGCCAAGAACTTCAACGCCGGCCGCGTACGGTCCCGTCTCAGCGTCCACAACAATCTGATACTGATTCTTGCCAAACCACTCGAGGAGCCCAGGCACAATGCTTGCCAGTTCCGGCTTACCCGGTTTGGAGACGATGGCTGCAGCTTTGCCTTTTGCGGATGGAAGCTTCCCAATATCCATGTGAAGATTGAATTGTACAGAAATTGTCGAAAAAGATTCAGCTTCGGTCGAGAGCGTGCAGGTCAGAAAACCGAATAGAGCAAGAACTCTCGATTCCCTTCCGCGCCTAGAATCGGGGATTCGATCACATCGGTTTGCGTACCATTTTGCGCCAAGAGCGCGAGACGCACCTTTTCGATAACACCTCGCTGCGCAGCGTCGTCACGCACGATGCCTCCCTTCCCCACTTGTCCGCGGCCCACTTCAAATTGCGGCTTCACCAGCACTACCATTTGACGGCCACGACGTTCTTCTGGTGATTCGGGGAAAGCGGCCGCGATGACTGCCGGGATAACCAGGGTTGCAGAGATGAACGAAACGTCCATCGCGATGAAGTCAGCGACTTCGCCGAGTTGGTCCCGGGTCAAATAGCGGGCGTTGGTTTTTTCCAACAGGCGCACGCGCGCGTCCTGGCGCAGACGAAAATCAATTTGGCCGTGGCCAGTGTCGACCGCAATCACACGCGCTGCCCCATGCTGCAGCAAACAATCCGTAAAACCTCCCGTAGACGCTCCTACGTCGAGACAGACTTTGCCGGCAACCTCGATCTGCCAATGCGCAAGCGCTTTCTCAAGCTTGAGGCCACCGCGACCGACATACTTCAAGTCTGCTCCCAGTAGACGAATCTCGGCTTCCGCGTCCACCGCGGTCCCGGCTTTTTCCGTTTTTTGTCCGCCCACCAAGACCTTGCCTGCCAGAATCAGAGCTTGCGCCCGCTCTCGAGAACTGGCGAGCCCACGTTCCAGCAAGAGCTTGTCGAGTCTG
Organism: uncultured Acidobacteriota bacterium; assembly: GCA_963722725.1. GTDB lineage: Bacteria > Acidobacteriota > Terriglobia > Terriglobales > Acidobacteriaceae > JABDBE01. The sequence continues at coordinate 579,343 of CAVROB010000013.1, read as the reverse complement.
ACTTTCAAGTCGTCTCCGTCGAGCCTGCAGTCTTGAGCTTTCAACTTACCACCAAAGTGCCAGCAACTAACTCAGTGCAAGGTGTAGAAGCATCTCTGGTAGAGGTAGTTACAAGGTTACTTCCGTGCTTTTCCACAGTGTTTTCCACTGAGGTGTTGAAAAGTGTTCCGACCAGCCGTTCTATCGGGTGTTTCGACGCTAAAGAGGCCTTTTTGGCGTATGGCCCTGTCGTGCCATGGCAATCCACCCCCGTGCCATTGTGCGCAATGGCGAAAGGCATCATCTTAGTAGTGCACGCTACCACTAAAAATGTTAGGGCAAACGAAAACACGGCAGGCTGGTACGGCTTACGAAAACGATCGCAGCCGGATGTTCATGGCGCTCGTTGTTCTGCTGGCTGCCCTTGCCGTACTGGTGGTAAAAGATCGCGATTTCTGGTTTGGCAATTCTGACGCGGCTACCGCAGAAGACAACACACCGGAGTGGAATCCGAATACGGTAGTGCAACCGCCTGCGACGCCTGCCGTCGCGACGACGAAAACAGCGGTTGCCACCAAGAGTTCCGCCGAGCCGGTAGTAAAACATTCAGCCAGCGCAAGCAACCGGACAGTTAGTCAGCCAACGGTCACTCGACCGGCTGTGATTCCGCCGCTCGAAGTCGAAGTAATCGCTGGCGACGCACGCAACAGCATCCATCTGGGCAACAGCCCTATGAAAATCGGGGCGCCCGACTCCAAATCGGAAGCAACGTCAACAGTTGCCTTGCAGGGACCAACAGTCGCCGCCGAGCGAGTGCGGATGTCTCTGGCTAAGGCTACGGTTCCGTCGCCCGAATCGCCATATCCTTTACTGGGCCGGCAAATGAAAGTTCAGGGTGCCGTGCTACTAAAGGCTTTGATCGGCGCCGACGGTTTCATCCGCGATTTGCGTGTGCTCAGCGGTCCTGCGATCTTGGCCTCGGCAGCCCGCGAAGCCGCCCGTCAATGGCAATTCAAGCCCTACCTGCAGAACGGACAGCCAGTCGAAACGCAAGCCAACATCACCGTGAACTTCACGATTAAGGTGCTGGACAATGGCGTGCGGGACACGGACACCGTCGTTGCTCTGTCGCGGGGCGGAGAATAGTTAAGCTCGCCGTTCTCGCTGATGCTTCAGCCTTCCGCCCGAAATCCACAAAAATCCTCGTATTCCAAACCACAACGAGCCTGCTCGTCTTTAGTCCGCTATCTAACTTCGTGACCCCATAGAAGGGCGCCAACTCCCCTCTGTGTATAATTCCCAACGTTCATGGACTGGGCTCCTGCATCCGCCATCCGCTGGCTGTTGGACTCGGAGCATGGCGCGTCCGACCGCCTGATTCCACGCTGGATCTTTTTACGCTGGCTCGGCTTCATCTATTTCTCCGCATTTTTCTCCTTGATTTTTCAGATCCGCGGACTGATCGGCCCTGAAGGAATCCTCCCCGCAGGCGATTATCTACAGGCGGTAGCGCATTCGTTCGGCCACGCACGCTTCTGGTATGCGCCGACTCTTCTCTGGTTTTCGAGCGGATCGCAGATGCTCGTGGCGATCTGCTGGGTGGGGATGGCAGCGTCGGTACTGCTCGCTTTGAATATCTGGCCGCGCGGAGCGCTCGCGGTTTGCTTCGTATGTTTTGTTTCATTCGTCAGCGCAGCCGGAGATTTTTCTGGCTACCAGTCCGACGGCATGCTGCTGGAGGCTGGATTCATTGCGTTTTTCTTTGCGCCGCCCGGATTTCGGCCCGGCCTCGGCGCGGTGCACCCACCTTCTCGCGCTAGCCTATTTCTCCTGCAGTGGGAGTGGTTTCGCATCTACTTCGAGTCCGGCGTCGTAAAGATCGCGAGTGGCGATCCGCAATGGCGCAACATGACTGCCATGGACGAGTATTACCAGAATGGGCCCTTGCCCACTTGGATCGGCTGGTATCTGCAGCATCTGCCTCACTGGTTTCATGCCTCGACCGCATATGCCACGCTTGGGCTCGAACTCGGTCTGGTCTGGATGCTATTTCTACCGCGGCGCTGGAGAATCCTTTGCTTCTTCCTCGTGACGCCTTGGCAGATCGGCATCATCCTCACGGCCAATTACACGTTTCTGAACTATCTGGTACTCGCCCTGGGATTCCTGCTATTAGATGACCGCCTGCTGCTGTCCCTGGTACCGCGGCGATGGAAACCATACTTGCGCAATCAACTGAAAGCGGATCGGGTCATTGAACTGCGGGCAACCGACACCGGAAAAACGGAGCCTGCTTCTTCGGCTAAGGCGCGGAATCCTTCTGCGCATCCGCAACTTACTGCGATTAAGTTTTCCCTGATCGGACTAATGCTGGGCTGGATCTTCTATTCGACCACGGCTCAAATGATCTGGATCCTCTGGCCTTCGCTCAAACTGCCGACGACGCCGGTCGAAGCGCTCGACCCGTTTCGAATTGCCAATCGATACGGCCTTTTCGCCGTCATGACCCGCGGCCGCTATGAGATCGAGTTCCAAGGCTCACAAGACGGACAGACCTGGGACGCTTATCCATTCCGCTATAAACCACAGGACCCGACCAAGCCGCCGGGTATTTACGCGCCCTATCAGCCACGCTTCGACTGGAACTTGTGGTTCGCCTCTCTCGGCTCGTGGCGCCAGTATCCAATCGTACTCAGTACCGAGATACAGTTACTCTCGAACGACCCTGACGTGCTTGCGCTTTTTGCCGGAAATCCTTTCCCGCACGAACCGCCGCGCCAAGTACGCGCAGTTCTCTGGCAATACTGGTTCACCACGGCGGAGGAGAAACGTAAGACTGGGCTGTGGTGGCGCCGTCAGTTCTTAGGGCTCTACGCCCCGGCGATCACGCGCGACCCCGACGGAAGAATCCGCGCGGTCGAGTGGCCCCTGAGTGCTCGGCAATGAAAGCTTGCTTACCTGTAGCCCAACTGGGCGGCTAAGGTCTTGGTCTGGACGGATGTCGTCTTGTCGTAAGATGCCAAACGTGAGCGATTGCCTTCAGCCCGGACGTAAGAGATCGATCCGCGCGGCACTGCTTTCGTCGTTTCTATACCAGGTCACCGCTCTTCTTTGTCTGCTGCACTGGCGAAGTGCCGCTCCCTGGCGCGATTTGGATTTCTTTTCGGGCGGCTTCTTCGTGCTCAATGCACTTCTGCTTCTGCATCGGGTTCGATTCAGCCTTGGGATCTTTGACTCGCAGGAAAAGCTGCGCGAAGCATCGGGGTTGAACTACGATCCCGCCACCATCAGGTTGGGGACCATGCTCGCAATCGCGGATCTGTCAGTGTTTCTGGACTACGCCCATTGGCACTTGATGCCCGCACTCCGGCAGTCCGCGCTGCAGATCGCCGGTTTGGTGCTGTACGCATGTGCGGTCGCTGGGCTGATGTGGACCGATAATTACCTGACACGCCATTTTCAGGGTGATCTGAACAATCGGCCACTAATGACCACCGGCCCGTTCGGTATCGTCCGGCATCCACGCTATGCCAGTCTTCTTTTGGCAAAGCTTGGATTTACTCTTCTGTTCGCCAGCATTCTGGCATGGATCTCGCTGGTCGCTTCGATTCTCATGGTTCGGCGGCGGATTCGGCTGGAAGAAACGCACCTGCAGGAAGTCTTCGGGCCCGGCTACGGCAACTACTCGGCGCGCACAGCCCGGTTGCTTCCTAGGATCTACTGATGGACAACTTTTTACTTTGACTCCTGCAAGCGTTATGATGCTGACCTCTGGCCTCTCTACCCCCCTCGAGAGACGTTTCGCTCTCATATGGTGACCAGCCCATCGTGGTCTGCGAACAATCCGCTCGCGACTTATTTGCCACAGATTCAGTTGCGTTCAATCGCTGCTCGGACCGGGCTTCAGACGGAACCATGGGAAAAGCAATGCGCGGGTAGCATCCTGCTGGTTGATATTACAGGTTTCACTGAGGTCGCGGAACAGTTCGCGGCGCAAGGCGCGGCCGCGGTGGAGACACTCTCCAAGGTACTCAATGCCTACTTCGGGCGGATGGCAGAGGTCCTGACTGAGCATGGCGGCGACATTCTGACGTTCGCCGGAGATGCGGCCCTGGTCCTGTGGCTAGCGGAAAACGATGTGGAACTCGCGCAGTGCGCTTGCCGGGCAGCACAAGCAGCGCGCGCTGTGCAAGCGGAACTGCTGGACTACAGAGCGCAGGGCTTCACTTTGCGGCAGCGGGCCGCCGTTGGCGTCGGACCGTTATCGATCATGGAGGTGGGCGGAACGGACGGCCGCTGGCAATTCCTGGTCGCTGGCGACGCGATTACGCAGGCTGGAGAAACCAGCCAACACGCCAACTCCGGTGATGTCGTGTTGTCACCAACTGCATGGGCGCTCGTGCAATCGCGCTGTGCCGGAGACACCCTGCCATCTGGCCATGTCAAGCTGCGTGACGTGAACCAGCCTGCGCCGGTGGTTCCTCTCGCCTCCTCGCCAGATCAGCTTTCTGTTTCTACGCTGCAGTCCTATGTCCTGCCGGTTGTGGTTAACCGTTTGCGCGCGGGGCAGGGTGCATGGCTCGCCGAGTTTCGCAACGTCACCGTTCTGTTCATTCATTTGACCAACCTCGACGATGGGAAGTCTAATCTCTGCTCGAGTCTGCACCCTGTCGTGGGCAAAATGCAGGAAGTTCTATCCCGACACGAGGGCTGCGTGTACCAGTTTCTGATGGATGACAAAGGCGTCGCCCTGATCGGCGCGTTCGGTTTAGCACCGCCGTCTCACGAAGACGATCCTTCCCGCGCGGTGCGTTCCGCGCTTGCCATACAAGGTGAATTGCAGCCCACAGGCATGCGCGTTTCGATTGGAATCAGCACGGGACGCGCATTTTGTGGGGTCGTCGGCAGTGAAACTCGGCGGCAGTACACGGCGGTGGGAACCGTGATGAATATGGCGGCACGCCTGATGCAAGCCGCGGCAGGCCGCGTGCTCTGCGACCAAGCGACGTTTCGAGCCTCGCAAGCGCATCCGGGCTTGAGATTCGAATCCCTTGGGGACATCAAGGTGAAAGGTAGATCGGAGCCACTTGCAGTCTACGTTCCGTTGAAGGCACAGGCTCGGGAAGAAAGCGGCGTAGTTGGCCGGGAAGCTGAGCGCGCCGCGCTAACGCGCGCGCTGGAATCACTGCTGCAAGAAAGGCGAGGCGGTGTCATTGTTCTCGAAGGAGAACCGGGAATCGGAAAGTCGCGCTTGGTCGAGTATCTTCTGGAAAAAGCTCGAAAGTTGAACGTAGCCTGCTTGCAGGGCGCAGGCGATGCGGTGGAGAGTTCATCCGCTTATCACGCCTGGCAAACCGTGTTTCAAACTCTGTTCCGTGTCGACCCGCTTGCGAGTGCGGAGACGCAGGCGCTGCGCATCACAACTGCACTGCGGCCACACCCGGACCTACTCCAATTAGCACCGCTGTTGACCGCAGTCCTGCCGCTCAGTTTTCCGGACAACGAAGTAACCACGCAAATGACCGGCAAGGTCCGAGCCGAGAATACGCAAAAGTTGCTGGTTCAACTGTTGACGAGATCGGCTTCTTCCGCGCCTTATTTGCTGGTTCTCGAAGATGCTCACTGGCTGGACCCTTCGTCTCTCGCCCTGGCAGCGCTTGTCACGCAACAGACGCAGTCGTTGCTCGTGATCATTACCGCGCGACCCTTTGCCGATCCTGTGCCAACGGAGGTTGAACAAATAAAAACAGCGGTTGGGTCGCAATATCTGAGATTGGATTCGCTCGCGCTCGATGACGCGCTGGAGATTGCGCGGCAGCGACTGGGAGTGAAGTCGCTGCCCCAGTCGGTGAAGGATCTTCTCGAAAGCCGTGCGGGAGGTCAACCTTTCTTCATTCAGGAATTAGCCTACGCCTTGCGGGACGCAGGCCTCATCCAGATCGCTCTCGGCGAGTGTCGGGTTTCCGAAGGCTTGGGAGATTCCGCCGAAGGCCTGGAGCGAGCTTTCGGAGCGCTCAATATTCCGAACACGATTCAGGGAGTCATTACCAGTCGCGTCGATCGGTTGCCTTCACCGCAGCAACTCACGCTCAAGGTCGCGAGCGTGATCGGCAAAAGCTTCGCGCTGTTTGTGCTGCAGAATATCTATCCCGTGGCGGGGGAGCGTCCGGACATTCCGTCACACCTGGAACATCTGGAAAAAGTCGATCTCACGCGCCGCGTTCCAGCTTCCGATCCGACCGAAGAATTCAAACACGCACTGATTCAGGAAGTCGTGTACATTTCGGTGTCTTTCGGCAATCGGCGCGAACTGCATAGGGCCATTGCCGAGTGGTACGAAAAGCAACATCCTCAGGACCTGACTCCGTATTACCCGCTTCTGGCCTATCACTGGCGCCACGCCGAAATGATTCCCAAGGCCATGGACTACTCCATCAAAAGCGGAGCGCAGGCGCTGGAAAACTTTGCCAACCAGGAAGCGATCCGATTTTTGCAGGACGCGATCGAGTTGTCTGAACAGGGCAAATTAGCCGGTGGCGAAACAGATTTGCAACTTGCGCTATGTCGGCTTTGGCTGGGGAGAGCACAGGTGAACCTCTCCAACTACGGCGATGCGCGGGCTAATCTGGAGCGTGGGCTTGCCGCCCTCCGGCAACCGGCTCCTCGATCCATGGTGAATGCCAGCCGCGTCCTGTTGGGGGAAACCTTGCGGCAGTTTGTATATCGTCTCTGGCCGTCGCGCTTTTTAGGCAAGAACGCAGGTGAGAAGAAGACGCTGCTGGAAGCAGCGCGAGCCTATCAGGGGCTGATGGAGATTTATTACGTTGAGAATGCCCCGGTGCCGACGCTGGTCGCTTCGATGAAGTCACTCAATCTTGCCGAGTCGGCCGGGCCGTCGCCGGAACTGGCGCGAGGATACGCTTCGCTGGGCGCCATCCTCGGCTTTATTCCTTGGCACAGCGCCGCCTCCGCGTACTGCCAGCGCGCGCTGGAAACCGCCGAAGCGGTGAATGATTTGTCGGCCGTTAGCTGGGTTCTGCTGTGCAAAGGCATCTACGAGTCCGGCTTGGGAAAGTGGGACGAAGCCGCCAGCGACTTTCAGCGGATGGCACAAATCAGTACTCAGCTGGGAGATGCGAGGAGCCTGAGCGACGCGAATCAATGCCAGATTATGCTGCATTATTTCCGCGGGAACTTCGCCGCTGCCGTGCAGGAGGCGGAAGTACTTTATGCCTTCATGCTGAAGCGACACGACCCGCGATTGCAAGCTGAGGCCTTGCGCTGGAAAGCGTACAGCCTCCTGGCACTGGGAAAAACAGATACGCTGCCCACATGCCTGGCAGAACTGGCCAAGTTGCGATCGGCTGAGAAGAGTGGAGGCCTCCTGAATCTGGGAGATGTTTTCGCCTTGCGCGCCAGCTTGCAGCTGCGTGTCCGGGAATATCCTCAAGCACTGGAGTCGATCGAGGAAGCTGCGGCTCGACTGGCGAAGATTTCCAACACCACGCATGAACTGATCCTGGAACGCGGCACCGTGGCCGGCGTCTACCTAAGCCTTTGGGAACGGATAGAGTCCAAAGAATGGAACTCGCCGGCACCGAAAGCTCTGCCGCAGTGCCGCGCCGGAGCTAAGAAAGCGTGCAGCGCGCTGCGCAGCTTCACCCGCGTTTTTCCGATTGGCCAGCCCATAACCTGGTTACGGTCGGGGCAGTACCGGCATCTTGGTGGCGACGACGCCAGAGCTCAGCCTGCCTGGTCACGGGGCATAGCCACCGCCCGCGAAATTAAAATGCCCTACCCGGAAGGCTTAATCGAATTCGAGATCGGACGCAGCATCGCTGCGGGTAGCACGAGCCGGCGCGAGCATTTACAACGTGCGTGCGAAATATTTCGCGAGCTGGGCGCAGCCTATGATCTTGGGCTCGCCGAGACCGCCCTTCGTGAAACCCAGAGTCGTGCTTGACGCGGTATAGCTTGAGTGATAGCATCCGTTTCCGCTCCTCTGCCATGTTCATGGAACGGGCCTTGATGGCGCGCCACAACGAAAGCCCGGTAGATCAGTCTTCGTTTCTTCACGACGACCAACTACAAAAGTTGGTTAGCGACGCGTGCGCTCGAATCCAAAACGAATTAAACTGCCGCGCTCCTTTCCTTGGTAAGCAGGTTCGCGGCTGGATGGCACAACTGTCTCCTGCGGGCAAGGCTCCGGATTACTTTCTGCAGCCGCGCATGTTCCCCTTGCTGCGTTTACCCTTGTGGGCGGCCAAAAGCTTTACTGCAGAACCCGACGACCAATTCCTGGCCGATGTGATTTATTCGACGGTCAATGGCTATTACTACATCCGGCTGCTCGACAACCTCATGGATGATCATGGCACGATCGAGCTGAAAATCTTGCCGGCAACAGCTTTTTTTCATACTGAATTTCAAGCGACGTATCAGAAATATTTCGAGGCCGCCCACCCTTTCTGGGAGGTGTTTCGCTCAGCGTGGTTTTCTGCCAGCGACGCGGTCACGCACGAATTCAATCTGGATCGCATCGGAGAAGCTGAATTCGAGCGGGTCACGGTGGCCAAACTCGCAGGAGCCAGAATTCCGCTGGCGGCTGTGGGCTTCCGGTACGGAACTAGTCAGACCATGCAACGCTGGGAAAACTTTGCCCTGGCCCTAGCGCGATGGTCCCAGATGGAGGACGATTTGTTCGACTGGCATGACGATTTGCACCATGGCAAAACATCCTATTTCCTTACCGAGGCCAACCGGCGCAAAGGTTTTGACACAGTCGATGCCTGGGTGATCCGCGAAGGATTTCAGCAGGGTTTGGAAACTTTACAGCGGGAACTCTCCGCTTTGCGCGATCTGGCTCGACCGTTGAATAGTCCCGCTGTCGCCCGTTATCTCGACTTGCGGGTAAGCTATGTTGGAAGGCCAGAAGACTCGAATCGGCGAAGCTTTTCAGGTTCTGGAGGCTGTGGCCAACGCCACAGAGCAGCCCGCGGCTCGAGCTTCTGAGTAGATTCAGAATACGCAGCAACCGAATAAAAAGGAGCGAACATGACGGTACAGGAACTTTTCGAAAAGGCTCTTCACAACTCGAAGTTCTGGAAGGAACTCGGCAAGGATCCCGCCAAGGCTTTACAAACTGCGGGAGTAAAAGCCACTGCAGATCAAGTGGCGGCTCTAAAGCAGCTGAATTATAAAGCGCTCGACGAAGTGGCTACAGCATTCGGCGGCGGCGGCACGGGCAACATTACTTAACTTAGTACTGCCGAAGCTACTGTTGAAGATCGAACGGTGAATCAGACGGTTAGCGGGATCGGAGTGCGCTCTCGCTACGATTTGTTTGTCCGCCCGTATCGCCACAGAGAAAACCATGATCTTCCATTTCTTCAACTTACTATTCGACTCGCACGGCTTTGAAATGATAGCCGCGATTATTGGTTCGCTGCTCTGGGTGCTGGCCTACATTCTGATGGCCCTCAAAGGTTATCGGGATCAAACTTACGGTTTGCCCCTGGTAGCCATCACGCTGAATTTCTCCTGGGAGTTCATCTACGTTTTTTTCTACCCACCGGACAACCACATAGTCATGTTGTTGCGGATCGCCTGGCTGGTGTTTGACGTTTTCAATGTCTGGTTGCTGTTCCGGTTCGGCAAGGCGGTTCAGAGTGTCCCCGAGATTCGCCAGCACTTCTATGCCGTGGTGTTGTGCACGTTCGCGCTCGCTTATACGGGCGAGATGGCGCTCCACCATCGCTTGGCTGACAGCGGCGGCGACGAGTCCGCTTACTCGATTAACTTCGTCATGAGCGTTCTCTTCGTGTTCATGTATTTCAATCGTCGCGATCTGAGAGGACTTTCCTACGGAGCCGCCTGGGCAAAAATGGTCGGAACTGGCATCATGGCTCTGGCTACGTATCTTGCCTTCCTACGTCAGGGAGGTACTCATTATTTGTTGGACTATTTATTCGCCTGCATCTTTATATTCGACGTGATCTACGTTTACCTTCTGCACAAAGCAGGAGCAGGTGCGGCGTCCGGTCTCAAAGCAACGACGTCCGCCAGGGCTTAGCTCGGGAGCCCGATCTCATTGCAGAGTTGGATGAAACGCGGTTCCTCGCGCAGATGATCGAACGCCGGCCGGACCTTCAGCCAAACTAGATCGACGGCACGCGACTGTTGAGCCTGATCCAGGTAATCGAGAGCATCTTGTTTTTCTCCCAATCCCAATACCACTTGCGCCAGGAGCACGGGAGACACGTAGGTTGAGAGGCTCTGCTGGCGCAGATCCTCTAGAATCTTGCTTGCCTCGTCCCGTCGACCAGCCTGCGAGTAAGCCCATCCCAGAACTGCCAGAGATTCTGAGCTGCGCGCGTTCAGTTCGGCCGAGATCTGTGATTCTCGAACTGCCTCGCCGAACATTCCTCTTAGAGAATAGGCTTGCCCGAGGAAAAAGTGGGCCATGCCAAAGTTCTTGTCCATAGCAACGACTTTGGCGAATTCCTCGATCGCTTCGTCGAGTCGTCGCTCCAGTAGAAGCCCAAGCCCCCACGTGGTGCTGATGACCAGCGAAAGTGGTTCTAATTCACGTGCCAGATGAAGTTCCCGGCGAGACTCCTCGAAGCGCGCCTGTGGCAACAGGCAACTCGTTGCATACCAATGATGAGCCGTGGCGTATCTGGGACTGCTTTCGATTGCGCGCCGAAACTGGCATTCAGCGCTCTCCCAGTTCCAGTCATACACCGCCTCCGCGCATCCGAGAGAAGTGAGCGCCTCGGCAAGTTTCGGATCGATCGCCAAAGCTTTGCGCGCCGATTCTTTGACTAGGGGAATCACCGCCTTCGGAGCTTCCGCGCCGTAAATTGCCAGCGCCATATGCGAATCCGCGATACCTGCAAGCGCGGGAGCGAAGGTACTATCCAGGGCGATGGCATTGCCGAAGCATTCAATCGCCTTTCTGAGATCCTGCGTCGTCCTCTTATTCCAGAAGAATCGTCCTTGCAGATAAAGATTGTAGGCCTCAGCATTAATCACGCGGCGCACCGGAATCGCTACGGTCTTACGGTTCAAAGCAGGTTCTAAACTCGTGACAACCGCTTGTGCGATCTCATCCTGCAGGGCAAACACGTCGCTCAATTCCCTGTCATATTTTCCCGACCATAGCTGGAACCCATCGGCCACATCGACCAACTGTCCGGTAATGCGGACGCGGTTGCCAGATCGCTGTACGCTACCTTCAAGAATCGAACTCACAGCCAATTCTCTGCCGATTTCCCTCACATCCAGCGCCTTTTCCCGGAAACGAAAAGAAGAACTGCGGGCCGCAACTCGCAGATCACTGATATTGCTCAACAGATTGATAAGCTCCTCGGTCAAGCCATCGCTGAAATACTCGTTGTCCGGATCCCGGGTAAGATTGCGGAACGGCAACACCGCGATGGAAGATCTTGCAGGAGACACTGCCCCTACTGTAATGACGCCAAACTGGCTGAATCCAGTCTCACTGCTCAACTTGATTAGATCGGTGCGTACTTCCTGCGCATTGCGATATCTTTCGCTTTCGTTCTTGTTCAACATCTTCCGCAAAATTGCCAGCCACGGTTCAGGAACCGGAGGCAACGAACCATCGATCGCGGGGAAAACGTCGGAAAGAATTGAACTCGCCGTCTCGACGGCGGTCCTTTTCACGAACGGATGAATTCCCGTCAACATCTCACACAGAACGATCCCAAAGGAAAAGACATCGGAGGCGGTGCCCAGCGGAATACCGCGAAGCTGCTCGGGCGACATGTACGTCAGGGTACCTACAATTGCCCCGGCGCGTGTAAGGCAGTCTTGTGCCATGGTGACAGCGTCGGCGGGATACGACAAACCGGACTCCGCTGGCTTGGCCAGCCCGAAATCCAGCAGCTTGATCTGGCCTTCGTCGGTAATGAAAATGTTCGAAGGCTTGAGGTCGCGATGGACCATGCCGTGGCCGTGGGCTGCGGAGAGCGCGTCTGCGATTTGCATCGCAAACTGGTAAACCTGCTTTGCCTCAATGGGCCCGCGGGCAAGCGTCTGTTGCAGATCTCGTCCGCGGAGCAATTCGGTGACAATAAAGTATTGCCCCTGCGATTCGCCGATCTCATGCACGGTGCAGATGTGAGGATGGTTCAGCGCGGAAGCCATCCGTGCCTCGCGACGGAATCGCTCAATCGCTTCGGGTTTGCGCGCACGTTCAGGGCTCAGAAACTTCAAGGCGACATGCCGCTGAAGATTCATATCCTCAGCTTCATACACCTCGCCCATACCACCCCTGCCGAGCACGCTTAGGATGCGGTAGTGGGTGACCGTGCTGCCAACCATCAAAACCCTCCGCGCGGCGCAGGCGTCGCAACAATCCCGATCAACGCGTACGCTACCGATCGCAGTTCTATTTCAAGCCTTCCACCAGGTAGAGATCAGAGAGGAGGCGGCGGTAGCCGTATGCGTAAGCCGTCCCGTCAGGCGAGGGGAGGATGGGGCCAACGTACTCTACGCCTGCGGGATCTGGAGGCATCAGTTGCTTCCAGAGAGTCCGGGTGCCGCTGGAGATATCCAATCGGAAAATCTTTGCCGGCAATTCACCACCGCGATAGATGTATAGCGAATGGCCGTCGGCACTCCACGCGACCGGCGCTTCTCCGGGCAGCAGACCGGGAATCGGCCTAGGATCGCCCTTGGCAACGGGAAAGAGATAACCCTTTTCGTCAGGGCCAACCGCGGCGACGAACTGCCCATCGGGCGACAGAGCAAAAGAGAGAGCGTTGGTTCCTTCCGGACTGATCGCCTCGATCTTGTTCGTGCTGATGTCCTGAACATAAAGCCGGACGCCATGGTTTGCTTCTGTTCCAGACAATAGAACTCGAGTTGCGTCCGGAAACCATTGCGCTCTGCTGTGAATGATTCCGTGACCGTCCAACTGTTTCGGCTCGCCCGGTCCAGTAGGCAGAAGGAAGAGGTCGGTTTGATTGTCGCCGCGGCTGGAAAGCGCCCATTTTCCATCCGGAGAAAGCGCCAGCGATTGCCCGTCTCCAAGCCGAACTGCTGGCGAACCATCAGTCTTGCGCAGATAAACGGCGTAGCTCGGTCCGCCTGCTTCCCCTTCTTCGCGGAACAGGAGTGTCTTGCTATCGTTGGAGAGAGTCACCGGGTAGGACCAATCCAACCAGGTGAAGTCACGTTCTGCGGCGTCCCCGGCGGTGCGGACGATGAGTCCGCGCCTCCAGTAGTCGCGTGCCAGCAAGACTCGGCCATCGGGCAAGGCATCCTGAAGCGTCAGGTCAGCGGGCACACGAGCTACCAACCGCTTCTTGCCCGATACGCTGACTGCATAGAGCGCGCGATCGATTCCCAGTTGAGTTGCAGTAAACCAGATCTCGTCTCCATCTGGCGACCATGCCAGGCCGATGGCGCCACCTTCGTAAGGCTCGGTCACGGTCCGCCTTTTCCCGGCCATATCCACCACCGAGACGCCGGCGATCGAATCACCCTGAATGGGGTGATCCAGAAAGGCAATCATGTCGCCGTGGCGGGAGATGCGAGGATGGCTGATCCAGCCCCCAGTCTCGTAAAGCACTTTTCCCACTGGATACTCAAGACGATTGCGCCCCGCAACGTCGCGCACAACAGCGAGCTGAGTGCCGTCGGGAGACCAATCGGCCCACTGGACGTTCTCCAACACTTCGCGGGGAGCGCCGCCAACCAGTGGCATGCGCGCCAGTGTTCCGCTGTGGACCTGCGACGTGGTCTGCTGGCTGTCCAGCAAGAGCGCCATTTCCCCGGTGGAAGAAATAGCCAAAATCTCGGCGCCGGGAACTCCAATGGGGCGGGACTCGGGCGTGCCAAAACGCGTGGTAAATACCTCGACCGGCGCGCCCTCCCACGCGGCACTGTAGACCACGGTTTGCCCATCGGGAGCAAACCTGGCCATGCGGATGGTGCCCCGGCGATAGGTAAGGAGATGATAGGAGGCAGAGTTTATTGGTCCGCTGCGCCGCACCAGAAAGAACGCCATGACAATCAGCGCAAGCAGAGCTATCCCGGCCAATGCGAGCGCACGATGGTAGCGGCTGGCAGGAACCACTTTTGCCACGGGGGATGGCGCGGATTTCGCGGGAGCGGATGCCGTCTGTTTCCCGCCAGTCTCGACCTCGGTCACGCTGGTGGAAAGGCGCGAAGAATCCAATCCGCGTTTCAGACGCTTCAGATCGCCGCGAATCTCGGCTGCGCTTTGATATCGCAACTCAACATCTTTTTCTAAGGCCTTGCTGATAGTGCGTTCCAGTTCCGCCGGCAGATCCGGGTTCAGGCGAATCGGGGCGGTGGGGGCGCGGTTCAGAATCGCTTCCGTAATGACCCCCGAAGTATCTCCGCGGAACGGCAGCACTCCCGTTGCCATCTCATAGAGCACCACGCCAAAGGAAAACAGGTCCGTACTCGGCCCGAGTTCTTTGCCGCGTACTTGTTCGGGAGACATGTATGCCAAGGTCCCCAACGCCGTTCCCGGGCTGGTCAGGTGGAGCGCGGCGGCATCGGCCATGGTTTGAGAATCGCCGCTGACTGACTTGCCAACATCGGTGATCTTAGCCAACCCGAAGTCCAGGATCTTGGCATGACCGCGCTTGGAGACAAAAATGTTCGCAGGCTTGATGTCGCGATGGACGATCCCCTTGGCATGCGCCGCGTCAAGCGCGTCCGTGACTTCGATCGCTATTGACAGCAGGCGCTCGATCTCAAGCGGGCGAGCATTGATCAGATGCTTGAGCGTCGACCCGTCGAGATACTCCATCGCGATGAAGGATTTGCCTTCATATTTTCCGATTTCGTAAATCGTGCAGATGTTGGGATGATTCAGTGCGGACGCGGCTCGCGCCTCGCGCCGAAACCGTTCCAACGTTTGTTCGTCGTGAGCAACTTCTTCGGGCAGGAATTTCAGGGCTACGGAACGACCGAGTTCAGTGTCCTCGGCCCTGAACACGACTCCCATGCCGCCACCGCCAAGTTTCTCCAGGATTCGGTAGTGCGAGATAGTCTGGCCGATCATTGTTTAGAGAGCAAGGCTTGGAGAGCAAGGGTTAGAAAACAAAATTCAGAACAACTCCCAAGCGTAAGCATGGTAGAAGGAAGAAGCAGAACAGTCAAAGCTTTTGAACAGGGACAGGTTTCAAGCTAATCGTGTGAACGCCGTTCTCGCTACGGTTCAACAACCACAGCAACAGAACTACGGCACCGAGCGCCAACAGAAAGAAAACAATTCCACCATGCCGATGCAAGTTGCCATGCAAGAATCCGGGGTCAACGCGAGTCCCAAGCATCGAGATAGTGAAGATTCGAACCCCATTCTTGGCAATCGAAAGCGGAATCGCGGCCAGAACGACAACAGTCTTCCGCCAAAAGGATCGCAAGAAAAGCTGCGCCAGCACCATGCTGGTCACGATCAACATAAGGCTGGACCGCAGGCTGCTGCACTCCTGCGCGACCTCAAGGTTCAGTCCTGGTATCGACAGCATGACGCCGTCTTGAGTATTTGGAATTCCCAAGGTTGAAAACAGCAAACTGGCAGAGATAGCGGAGCCATGTTGCCAGATGGCAACGATCTTTTCTAACAATGGCGCCGGAATCGGAACCAGCCAAAACAAAAAGCAAAGAGGAAACAGAAACAGCCGCGCGACGTGGGAACCGAAACACAACACAAAGGACCCGATCCACCAAATCACGATTGCCAGCATGTTGAAGGAAAGCTCCACATCGATCTGCGAAATAGTGCGGGAAAAGGCACCGATCAGAATCGCAGCAATCAAGAGAAATGAACCAAGTCCCACAGCTGGCTCGGGCGCCAGTTTTAATAAGTCTCGCTCGGAGAAGATCAAAGATACGCTGATCGGCACAATTAGGAGCAGGTGGGTATACTCATCGACTCGCAGCGCCAGCACGAGAGTGCTGAATAGCGAGTGCCAGCCGACAACCAATGATATTACGCACAAAAGAACAAACCGTAGAGACGGAGGTATCCTTGCCATCGTGCCTCTGGCTGTTGACATGGAAATGCTCAAAACATCACTCCGTCAAGCTACGACCGGAGGGAATATGCATGGCTTCTCGACCATGGTAACCCAACCCCCCGACTGGTTCGCGAAACTACGGTAATGGCGGCAAGAGCCTTCAACCGCTCCATTAATTTTCCGTTAAATTTGCCCGGTCCAATTGACAGAGCCCGGATGTGGCTTTAACCTGCATGGCTTATGAGTAATGCCGATCTCGATGAAGCCCGCCTCGCCTACAAAAAAGCTGTTGATGAATGGGTTGATACCATTCGCGCGGAAGAAGCCTTAGCCACTCCCGACCACTCCATGATCGCCATGGAGCACTGGGATGCTGCCCATTTCAAGGAGCACGATGCCCATCAGAAAGCCACGGAAGCCCGCGAAGCCTACAAGGATGGACTACGTCGCGTGAACTACGGGATCTAACCCGTCCAGCCGTTCGCTATTTCGCGGTGCACGAAATCGAATGCTATTCCGCAGCCTTGGTCGCCAAAGTTTCGATGACCGCGATGTTCGGCAACAGTTCCGGAGGCAGGTTGTGCCGCTCCTGCAAATAGGCCGGACTGTTGTACGTGACCCACACTTTTCCCTGGAGATCTTCCCAGATCAAAATCTTAAGCGGAAGATCGAGCGCGCTGCTGGGCGCAGCCAGCATCAGAGGAGTGCCAGCCTTTGGGCTCCCGAAGATTAGCAGCTTTGTGGGAGGCATTTTCATTCCCACCTTTTCCGCTTCTCCGCTGTGGTCGATCAAGGCAAACAGCGTCACTCCTTTCGATTGCAGAATATTCTTCAACTTCTGCACCGTCTGCTCTACTGAGTGATTGCTCGGCTTGTCGACAATTCCTTTATTCATATTTGCCGCCGGTGTCATGGATAATTCCTCATTGATTTCGAAATGCACGTTTGCAGAGCTGTGTACGGAAACCAGATAGATCGCCATTGCCAGTCCAATCAAAGCCAGAAACAAGGCGATCAACACAGCCTGGGTCGATGGACGAGAGGGCATGGGCCCTCCCCGATTTAACTCGCGGACCAATCGAACATGATGCCACGCAGAAAGAACATTCACGAGCACGCCTACCGCGATCAGCGCGGTGCCAAACCAGAGCGACATACTGTAAGACTGTGTCGAAGCAGCGTGCTCAACTACCTGGAGTTGCTGCAGGAAGAGACCAAATCGTGCAACAACAAAACCAAATCCCATTAACGCCAGACCAGTGCGAATCCACGCGAGAAAGGTCCGCTCAGCAGCTAGAGAATCGCGCAAATCGGGTGGCTGCTTTCCTTGTGTCGGCGTATTCATTTTGGTTCCGGCGACCTGGCCGTTTGCAGTCTCCATGCGTCGGTTATTCTAGCAATTTGCCAGTTCCAACGCGCTAAATCTCGAGGCGTCATCTGCACGATCCGCTTTCCAAGGGCGAGAACAAGTGCAATACTTGTGGGCGCAAAAATGCTGAAATCGGGACAGCGAACCCAAGCGCGCAGAGCGCGGTCGGAGGAATCATGCCCAGCCATCAAAGGGTGATAATGAAACGGCGGTCGCCGACAAAAGCTGAACCATCGCTCCTGGTCAAGAGCGTGTTTCTTATTGTGCTGGCAGCCACTTCTGGCTTGCACGCGAGTACTCTGGGCACCGATGTCCCACTACTACCGTCTGTTGCGACCCAAGGTACGTCGACCCCCGACGCCTCATCTGCATTCAGTGGCGCGCTGCGCCAGATCGCTGTTGCCGGAAGGCTCCCTGATCTTCGATGGCCCGATTTTTCCGACTACCGGATTCATGTAACGAACTTCTATGATTCAATTGGCTACGCTCCTGCCTGGCTGAACGACAACGAGCCAACACAACAAGCCCAAGCTGTGATCGATGTGCTAAAAGAGGCCGATAGCAAGGGGCTGAACGCCGAAGATTACGACGCTTCACGTTGGGCTGACCGCATGGCTCGGCTTCGTCAATCGCCCTCGTCCGAAGACCGCGCAAGATTCGATGCCGCGCTAACGGTCTGTGTCATGCGTTACGTCTCCGACTTACATATTGGCCGAGTCAATCCGCAGCATTTTAAGTTCAATCTCAACGTCTCTGCGAAAAAATATGACCTGCCGTCGTTCTTGCGAGACAAGCTGATCCATGGAGCGGACATCCGCGTCGAACTGGATCAGGTAGAACCACCCTTCGCCGGTTACAAACGCACCCAGCAAGCGCTGCAACGATATGAAGAGTTGTCGCGGCAGGACGATGGGGAACAGCTGCCGGTTCCGGTCAAGCCCGTCGAACCCGGCAACTCGTATGACGGAACACCGCGCTTGACCCGCCTGCTGCGTCTTCTGGGAGATCTGCCAGAGACTACAGCATCCGGAAATGAAAATGTTTATGACAGCCCGCTCGTCGATGCCGTCAAACATTTCCAGGCACGACATGGCCTCACCCCGGACGGACGGCTGGGTGCGCAGACACTGAAGCAATTAAATACGCCGTTGAGCTTTCGTGTGGAAGAGTTGCGTCTGACGCTGGAGCGCTGGCGCTGGATACCGTTCCAATTCTCTCAGCCACCAATCGTGGTCAACATTCCCGAGTTTCGCCTGCGAGCTTACAGCAAGGACGGCACGATCGGACTTCGAATGAACGTGATCGTGGGCAAGGCTTATCGCCATCAGACTCCGGTATTCGAAAGGGAGATGAAGTACGTGGTATTCCGTCCCTATTGGAATGTGCCGCCAAGCATCCAGCGTTCTGAAATTGTGCCCGCAATCAGAAAGGATCGCGACTACATCGCAAAAAAAGGTTTTGAGGTGGTCACTCCACAGGGCAGCGTAGTAACTTCCGGCACGATCAACGATGACATTCTGCAGCAGCTCAGCGCGGGGAAGCTGCTGGTGCGGCAGAAACCGGGCCCCACGAATGCGCTCGGACTGGTAAAGCTGATGTTCCCCAACGAATACAATGTCTATTTGCACAGCACTCCATCGCCGCAATTGTTCTCGCAATCGCGTCGGGATTTCAGCCATGGGTGCATTCGCGTGGAAAAGCCCGCGGAGTTGGCTGCGTGGGTTTTACGCGATAAGCCAGACTGGTCGCTGGAGCGCGTCCGCGCCGCCATGGAGACCGGCAAAGACAATGTGCAAGTCAATCTCACCAATCCCGTACCGGTATTAATTCTCTACGGCACCGCGATTGTGTATGAAGATAACCAGGTTCATTTCTTCGACGACATCTACGGATACGATTCCGAGTTGGAGAAAGTGCTCGCGGGAGGATATCCCTATCCATGATGATGAGACGGAGATCTACGAGCGCCGCACGCGGGCGACTTCCACTCAATGAAGTTGCCAGCCTGCTTCAGCTATGGAATCATCAGGAATGTCTTTTGCAAGAGTCTTGAGATCATCACGCAGGGACGGGCCATCGGGGCAACCGTGCGCGCCGTCGCGCCACACGCGCCAGATTCCGGCCCGCGTTGCAAGTCGACAAATTGTGATCGGTCACGCGCGGAAGGCTGCGATGCGACATCTGATGCCGATCGCAATCATCTTGTGTTTGGTCTGTTCGGCCGGTGTCGCACAACAGAACCAATCGGGCTCAGTTCCCAACGCGCCATCTGCCAGCGGGCAAACGCAAACCACACCGCAGGGAACGAATCCCCTGCAAAGCAGCGTGGTCTTCTTCCAGTTACTGCAGCGGAAGTCGGTCTTTTTCCCTGACCTTGCGACGAACGCGGGACCGCTCGACCGATGGCAGAAGTTCAAGCTGGCGGCAAACAACAGCGTGTCGCTCGCCACCATCAGCGCGGCGCTACTCGGCTCGGCCTACGGCCAAGCCATTAATAGCCCTGCGGGTTACCACCAGGGCGGCGAAGGATATGCCAAGCGCTTTGGAGCTGACATGGCACGCTCTGCCTCTGCTAACCTGTTTGGAACTTTCCTGATCGCGTCCGCATTGCACGAGGACCCGCGCTTCTACGTGAGAAGAAACCTGTCCTTCAAGGAATCTCTGAAGTATGCCGCAGTCCGCGTAGTGATTACGCGCAGTGACCGCGGAAATCGCGTGGTTAATTTTGCCGGGGTACTTGGCCCTTTGGCGGGGGAAGGGTTGGCCAACACCTACTATCCTGAAGGCAATCGGGGAGTCAGCAGTACGTTCATACGCTACGGAGCCGACTTGGGTTGGAAATTCGGCGGGCACCTGCTGCGCCAGTACTGGCCTAGCATTAATAGGAGGCTGCGACTGGTGCCGGATGCCCCGCCGGCACCGGCTCCGACCGAGCCCTAGCGCGTAGCGGATATTCACCGGGCAACCTTCCGGTCGATGAAAGAGTCGGGACGCGGCGCAGGCAACGGGAGAAGATGGATCTACGTCTTTAGCAGGCAGCTCCGTGTGTGGCTTCGCATCCATCCAGAAACTGAGTCTTCGGTTTGTCGCACTGATGTGCCTCGCCTACCCGGGTTTGGCTCAAACTCAGCCCGCGCAGCCCGACGCTCACAAGCTCGATATAACCGTCGTCGACGAAAACGGGCTCGCGGTTCGCTCAGCGTTGGTGCTTCTGACCGCTGCCTCGCAAACCGTTTCGCCTACGCGTTGCGAAACCGACTTCGCCGGACACTGCAGCTTCACCAGCCTGCCCACTGCTGCCTTTCGGCTTCTAGTGGAAAAGCAAGGCTTCTATGCCGTGAGCCTGCCTTCGGTCCGGCCAGAGATTACCGCCGCTGTTGACGTCACTCTATCCCGTCTCCAGGAAGTCCGGTCCGTGGTTAATGTCAGCGAGTCTCCATCCGCCATCGATCCGGCTCAGGTTTCCTCCAAAGAACAAATCTCCGGCATCGACATCATCGATATTCCCTATCCTGCAACCCACGACTACCGCAATGTGTTGAATTTCATTCCCGGCGTGGTGCAGGATGCCTCCGGCCAGCCCCATGTTGCAGGCGCGCAAACTTATCAAACTGTCACCTTACTCGATGGCTTCAACGTGACTCAACCCGCCAACGGGCTTTTGCTCGTGCGCGTCAGCACCGACGGTTTCCGCTCCGTTGAGGTCGAGCCCAGTCGCGAGCCCGCGGAATATGGCAAAGGTTCGGGCGGAGTCCTCAGTCTGAACACCGGTATTGGCAGTGATCAGTTCCACATTATCGCCACCAATTTCATTCCCTCGCTACAAAACAAGAACGGGATTGCGCTCGACCAATGGACGCCGCGCGTCACGTTCTCCGGTCCGATCCGCACTCGTAAAATTTGGTTCTTCGACGCACTCGAGGGCGAGTACGACAATTTCATCATCACTCAACTACCATCTAACGCTGACGCGGACCACTTCTGGCGCGCCGGCAATCTGGCCAAAGTCCAAGCGAATATCTCCTCGCGCAATATCCTCACCACCAGCTTCCTGTTTAATTACCTCGACGACCAGCACGCTGGCCTTTCGCCACTTCAGCCCGCTCCCAGTACGCCGGCCGACGTCGAATTCGCATATGTCGGCACTGTCAAGGACCAGCACTATTTCAGTGGCGGCGAATTGTTGGAAACCGGTTTTAATGTCGACCAGTACAATCTCGCGCTGACTCCAGCCGGCACGCAGCCTTATTACATGACTCTTGACACCGCCGGTGGCAATTACTACCTCAACTCGCAAACCCACGCTCGCCGATGGCAGGGCCTGTCGAATCTATATTTCCGCCCGCGCTACGCCCACGGTCGTCACGACATTAAAGTCGGCGTCGACCTCGATCGCATCGACTACGACGCGCAATTCCTCCGCCAGCCGATTTCGTTCTGGCCCGGCCAGAGTGTCACTACGCCTAACGGCGCTTGTCCCACCAACGCCGCCGGAATGCCAATCGTACCCTCGCCGTGTATCCGCTATTCCATCTTTTCCGGTGGCAACTATTCCGCCACATACAATTTCGAAGCTAGCGCCTACGCGGAAGATCGCTGGCTGATCACGAACCGCTTTCTCATCGAGCCCGGCTTGCGTGTCGATTGGGATGAAATCGTGCGTAGCCCATTGTTGTCCCCTCGTCTGGCTGGCACTTACGTCCTGGATAACTCTGGCAACACCAAGCTCTCCGCTGGCGTGGGCGTGGTTTACGACGCGACCGACCTCATCCTGATCGCGCGCCCTAACGCCGGCTCACGCCAAGACTACTTCTTCAACTCGGCCGGGCAGCCTACCAATCTCGGCGGCGCCATTATCTCCAGCCCAACTCCCGTTCTCTCCACCTTCACCGTCAACCACCAGGCCATCGAGGCGCCGCATTTTTTGAATTGGAGCGTTGCGCTGGAAAAGAAACTTCCAGCATCCGTGTTCATGAAGGCGGAATTCATGCAGCGCCGCGGCACCCACGACTTTGTCTACAACACGCCGAACAACTTGCCGGGCGGCAACTTCATCCTGCAAAACACGCGTGACGACCATTACAACGCGTTCCAATTGACTCTGCGGCGCAGTTTCCGCGAGCGCTATATGATCATGGGCTCGTACACGCGGTCCAGCAGTACATCCAACCAGGTTCTCGATTTCAACGTGGATAACCCAGTACTCGGCCACGTTGTTCCCGGAACATCCTTGATCGGCAGTCCGCAAGCTCCCGGCCCAGTTCTTTGGGATGCACCCAACCGCTTCCTGTCCTGGGGCTTCCTGCCTTTTTTCCGCCTTCCCCTCATCCACGAACTGGATCTCGCCTACTCCGCCGAGGCGCGCAACGGATTCCCCTTCAACGTCTTTACCGATCAGCAACTGCTCTACGGATCGCCCGGATCTTATCGCTTCCCGACTTATTTCACTCTGAATTTGCAGTTGGAGAAACGTTTTCATCTCTTCGGTTACTATTGGGCGCTGCGCGGCGGCTTCGACGACATCACCGGCGCATCCAATCCAGTCGTAGTCAACGCCGACGTCAACTCTCCCCAATTCTTGACATTCAGCGGTTACAATCGTCGCTCCTTCACGTCACGCATCCGCTTCCTCGGGACAAAATAGCTGCTGTGCCAACTGTGTTAGCATCCGGGTGACTTTCGCCGGACACATTCTGTCGAATGGAATTCCTCGGACATTTTCGCAGGCTGACTCCCGTACAGCGGAATACATTCATCGCCTGCTTTCTAGGCTGGTCACTCGATGCCTTTGATTTCTTCATCCTCATTTTTTGCGTGAACGCGCTGACGGTTCAGTTTCAGACCAAAGTTTCGACTATCACGGAAGCGATTTTTCTAACGCTCGCTATGCGACCGATCGGCGCATTTTTATTCGGGCTGATCGCCGACCGTTTTGGCCGCCGTCCGGCGCTGATGATCGACATTATTGCGTATTCGGTCTTCGAGCTGGCCTCAGCCTTCGCTCCTTCGTTGAAATTCTTTCTGATCATGCGCGCATTCTTCGGCATTGCGATGGGCGGCGAATGGGGAGTCGGCGCGGCCTTGGCGTTCGAATCGTTACCCGCGGAAGGACGCGGATTTTTTTCCGGCCTGTTGCAGGAAGGCTACGTCGTTGGCTATCTGATGGCCGCTCTGGTATATGGAACTTTGTTCTCGTTCGTTGGATGGCGCGGCATGTTCGTGATCGGAGCGCTGCCCGCATTCCTGGTGATTTACATTCGCACTAAAGTCGATGAATCGCCGGCCTGGCTGCAAGGACGTGTGTCGCGAGAAGCGGAGCGTCATCTGGGAAAAGATATCTCGGCCCACCTTGGCAATTTTCTTTTCTTGGTCGTCCTGATGTTCGCGTTCAATTCTTTCAGCCACGGCACTCAGGATCTCTACCCAACTTTTCTGCAGAAGAACCATCTGTTCTCTCCGCAAATCGTTGGGCTAATTGCAATCGTGTACAACGTTGGTGCGTTGTTGGGAGGGATTCTGTTTGGCACCTGGTCGGAGCGAATCGGCCGACGACGAGCCATTGTCATCGCCGCGATGCTTGCGATTCCGGTGATTCCGCTCTGGGCTTACTCGCACACCGTGCCCATGCTGGCGCTGGGTGGCTTCCTGATGCAATTCATGGTGCAGGGCGCGTGGGGCGTGGTTCCGGCCCATCTCAACGAACTTTCCCCACCCGCGGTACGCGCCACTTTTCCCGGATTCGCCTATCAGGTGGGCAATTTTCTCTCGTCGCGCAATGCGGTAATGCAAGCCAATCTCGTCGAACATCGCTACGGCGGAAGCTATCCGCCGGTGCTTGCATGGACGGTCGTGATTGTTGCATCGCTGGTCGCTATCGTTACCTGGAGCGGCCGGGAAAAACGAGGTACAGACCTCTCGAAAACCAGCTAGATCTGATCGAGATTGCGCACACTTCGACGCCGGGCGGGGCAGTGCGCGAAAGCTACTGTTTGAATCAACTACAGATAATCTGATAATCTTATTTTGTGAAAAAAACTCCCATTAGTGTCACGCAAGCGGCCCGCAATTTCGCAGATTGCGTCAACCGTGCCCACTATCAAAACATTACCTTTGTGCTGCTCAAGAACGGGGCGCCGTTCGCTCGCTTGACGCCCGCCGGCGAAAAAATCTGCTTTGGCCGCGATCTTGCCGAGGTTCTGAATGAAGCGAGCTTATCGACGAGCGAGGCTAGCGCGTGGCGCCGGGATCTCCGAATTGCCCGCAAAGCCATCAAGCCCCCTGTGGACAAATGGCGATAATTCTCGATGCCGATGTCATCATTCGTGGGGAAAGGGGACTTTTTGACCTCGCAGCGTGGGCTGCGTCCCGATCGAACGATCGCTTTGAAATTGCCGCGATCACAGTTGCCGAACTGTGGCATGGAGTAGAGCGGGGAGGCGAGTCCCACAGGTCGAAGCGGCGAAAATATCTTGAGGCCATCGTCCAGGCGTTGCCCATTATTCCCTACACCGAGCAGACAGCGTACGAACACGCACGCCTGTGGGCGGATTTACAGTCGGCTGGCAAAATGATTGGAGCTTATGACCTGATTGTGGCCGCCACCGCGCTCGAACGCGGAAGTGACATTGCCACATTCAACAAACGGCACTTCGCGAAAGTGAAGGGACTTCACATCATCGAGCCTAAATAAGCGGGCAAGAGGACCGCGTTACGCTTACTGCTTCTTCACCTCTGTCAGATTGTCATCCGGGTTACGGTCAACAAGTTTGATGAGCGGGTCGATGCCCGCTTGACTCGGCACTTTGTCGACCGTAACCGTGAACTCCTGCTGCTCCTGTTCGATTTTGTGTTTCTGCAGGTACAAATAGTTCCCGTCGGCATCGAGCACTCCGATGTCCACCAGGTCGTGCAGTGGGATGAGGTGCTCCTGTCCTTTGCCGTCCGATCGATATTTCTTGGCTTCCACCGCAATGCGGACCGAGTACTTGCCGTCTGGAAGGGCGGAGTAGCTGGCTGAAACGGCGCGATTATCGAAGACTGTGATGGTTTCAAACCAGTCTTCATAGAGATACTGGAACTCCGGCGGCGTGACATTGCGCAGATAGTTGACCAGATCGAGAGTGGTCGGATACGGCGGGCCTTTGAAAGCGTAATCTTTCACCATCGCGGCCAACGCCTGGTTCACGCGGTCTTCGCCGATGTAATCCTGCAAGGCGTACATGACCATTCCGCCTTTGTTGTAGTGGATGTATCCCTGCATCGGTTCAACCCGCATCAGTGGCTTCTCTTCATCGTGCTCTTGCGCGCGTCCGCGTAAATAGCCGTCAAGTTGGTAGCGCAGGAACTTCTTCATCGACTCGGCGCCATAGGTATGCTGCATGACCATGAGCGCGGTGTACTGGGCCAAAGTTTCGACGATGGCGGTGGCACCTTCCGTGTTGGCGCTAACGACCTGATGCGCCCACCACTGATGGCCGACCTCATGCGCGGTAACGAAGAAGGGCAAGTTGATCGCGTCCTTCTTGCTCGGGTCGACGTAGGTGATGAAGCCGACGCCTTCGGAAAATGGAATCGTGTTGGGAAACGATTCGGCGAAGTCGCCATATCGCGGGAACTCGATGATACGCAATTGCCGGAACTGAAAGGGACTGAAAGCGGCAGTCGCATAATCGAGTGTGGATTTCATGCCTGCCATCATGCGGTCGAGATCAAATTCGTGAGCAGGATAGTAGTAAATTTCCAGGCTCACGTCGCGCCAGTGATCATGCCTTACGGCGTAGCGGGCGGAATTCACCGAGAAAATGCCCGCGAGAATGGGTGCGTCGGCTTTGTAATGGAAGTAGCGGCGGCCGTCTTGCATCCATTCCTTCTGCAGATAGCCAGGCAGAATCGCGATCTGATCGGGGCTGGTGCTGACCGTTCCTTCGAAATTCACCCAATCGGAGCAAGTGGATATGTAGTTGTTCTGCCGGGCGGCCACATCCTCGAGCTTCGGAAGCCCGATAGATTTCTGCAGACCGTGGCGGCGGCGGGCACTGTCGTCGACGAGTTGTACGTCCTGGAAATATCCGATGGACGGCAGATAGCTGCCATTAACAAAACTTCCGTTGTGTACGATGTCGCCGTTGGGATTGGAGTTGACGAACCCGTAATTGGGATACTCCAAGGCAAAATCGAGCGCGATTCGGCCATGCGGCGGCAGAGGCTGCGAGAGTCGATAGAGATAAAAACCGAGGGCCGCGTCTTCGATGATTGGGGTCTGGCCGCCCTCGAAACTAAGAGTTCGAACTTCGATGCGAGGCCGCGGAATCACGTCCACGTCCTCGGGCCAAATTGTCACGGCGATGCGGTCGATGGGTGCGTCGGTCTTGTTCTCAAGCCATCCTTTTCCGTGGAAGACGGCAAGCCTGCGTTCGGGATAGAGATCAACATCGACCTGAACATCCGTCACCCGCGGTTGTGGAAGGGTTTGGTACTGTTTGTATTTGATTTCGTATTGGGCGCGCGCCTCCTGAATTTTGAATGTCGTGAGATAGGAGTTCAAAACGTGCGTGTTGTAGTAAATGTAGCCGCCTACGGCGACGAAGAGCACTCCGAACGCTATAAGCCCGTACGCGGATGCTTTCGACAATCGGCCTCGCGCAAGCCGAAGGCGGTTGCGACCGCTGGTTTCCATGCCGCGCACCCACAGCAGATTAATCGCGATGGCCAGCAGCACAGCGCCGATTGCCCAATAAACATGAAACCAAAACAGCGGCGCCGCATACGGACCGTAACCATTCATGTCCGAATAAACGGGAACAGGAGATTCTCCAAGAAGGTAGAGGTAGTCCTGAAAATTCATCTGGGGCAGGGCGATGGCGGCCACGAAGTACAAGACCATGATCAAGTGGCCGAGGTATTTGTGATTGACGATCGTGTGTACGAGGAACGCAATCACGCACAAAATCCAGAAGGCTATCAGCCGGTGACCGAACAGGTCCGTCAAGTAGAGGCCGAACTCGAAGTGGTGGTAGCCGTGGCTAAGCTGGACGACCAAACCACAAACCATCACCATGACAATGAGCACGACCTGGATCAGCATCAGCGCAAACAGCTTGCTGCCGAAGAATACCCATTCGTGGACGGGGAACGCATCCATGATCTGGTTGAGCTGCGCGTCGCGTTCCCGCCAGACCAGTTCGCCAGAGAAAAAGGTCACGATCACCAGGATGAAAAACGTGAAACCTCCTCCGCCCAGTTCCAGCACGCGCCACGTGACTGGGTATACCGGAGTGGAAAACGGATTGTTGATTCCGTTGGCCGAAAGGATGGCCAAGAGAGCTCCAGCCAGCACGAGAACTCCGAAAAACACGCTTCTGACCGTCTCCGTGAACTGGAGGCGCGTCAGAAAAACCAGCTCGCGCAGAGAGTTGGCCGTCGAGAATGTGGGGTGAGTCAGAGGCAGAGCACGAGCCGTTGCAATGAACTGTGTCGTCGCCTCAGGCTGCGACTGCCGCGTAGCCTTGCCCGGTGAGTAGCTGAAGGAGAAGCGCACGTAGGTAACAGCCAGAATGGCCGCACCGAAAGCAAGCCACAGCAGACGGTTCCACACCAACACTCCGGTGAACGGGATAAGTTGCGTATTGCGCTGGAAGGGCGTCCAGTACTGCGTGAGTCGGCCCACGGCATTGCCGCCAAATGGGTCGACCATCGCGGCCAGTGCGCTCGTCGTCAGGTCGTTCGAGAGCTGTGTGGCCACAAAGTAGCCAATTAGCAGCAACACACTGCCCGCGTACACAGGTAGCATTTTCCTTCCCAGCGCCGCTAGCGCAAAGAAGATCGCGGAAGTGAGGATCAGATTGGGGATGACGAGCGTGAAATAGGGTTGGAGATAAGCGAGCGCGCTCTGCGGTCCTACACGCGCGGGATCGAGCCACGGCACGAGAGTGCCAGCCCACGCTCCCAGTCCCACGCTGGTGAAAATCACCAACTGCACAGCCAACGCGCCCAGAAAGCGTCCGCCCAGGTAGTCGAACTTGCTGATGGGCGCAGTGTAGAGAAATGCCGTTGTGTTATTTTCTACGTCCTGGAAAGTCGCTTGGCCGGCCAGCGCCGCGCTCACCACCACTCCGAAGAAACTGATGTACATGATGATGAGGTTCAAGGCGAAGGGCGAGGTGACCAGTACTCTGCCGCCGGTGCCGAAGTCCACTGAGGCGCCCGAGAATGCACCTCCCGACATGAGCACGAAAAGAAATCCCAGTGCGAAAAACACGAGAAAATAGACGTAGGTGGAGATGCGGCGCAAGCGCTGCGTAAACTCAAATGCCAGGATGCGAGCGACCATGGTTCAGTTCACCGTCGCCGCAGCCGGGTAGATGAAGCCTTTAATGGTCGCGAAATAGAAGTCTTCGAGATCAGCTTTAACTGGCTCAAAGCCGGCTTCCGGCGGCTGCTCGTTCAGTACGTGCACCAGAGTTCGCCCGGCGAACAGCCGCATCGAAATCAATTGATAGCGATCCCGGTAACGGGCAAGTTCGTCGTGTGCAATCGATTTGCGCCATACTTTGCCGTCCAGTTCTGCGACCAACTCCAAGGGATTGCCTGCGACCCGAACCCGCCCTTCATGGATGATGGCCATGGCGCTGCAAAGGTCACTGACATCGGAAACGATGTGGGTGGACAAAATGACGATAATGTTTTGCCCGATCATGCTGAGCAAATTATGAAAGCGGACGCGCTCCTCGGGATCGAGTCCAGCCGTGGGCTCATCCACAATGATCAAGCGCGGATTGGCGAGCAGCGCCTGCGCGATGCCGAAGCGCTGCTTCATGCCGCCGGAAAAGCTACCCAGCGCTTTGCGGCGATGCTCGTAAAGATTGGTCTGTTGCAACAGGGACTGCACCAGTTCCCTTCTCTCCTTCGCGTTGGAGATGCCCTTGAGCACGGCGAAGTAGGAGAGCAAATCCTCTGCCGACACTTTCGGATAGAGACCAAATTCCTGGGGCAGATAGCCCAGCACGCGTCGCACCGCGTCTTTTTGGCGAAGGATATCAATGTCCCCCATCACGGCACGGCCGCTATCGGCCTCCTGCAGTGTGGCCAAGGTTCGCATGAGTGTGGACTTCCCCGCCCCGTTTGGCCCGAGCAGGCCGAACATTCCCAATTGGATGTTCAGCGAAACATTCTGCAGTGCTCGGGTGCCGTTGGGGTATCGTTTGGAGAGGTTTTCGATTCGCAGTTCCATCGTGGTCTGATCCCGCTCCATTTATACTACGAGGCCATTGCACAAAAGGTTCCTCATCGAGATCGATGGTGGATCATTCTTTGGTTGGTCAACAGCAAAGCGCGTAAGAGGCGTGCGCGATTGGGAGCGATAGACCTGACTTGAGCCTCATCCGTTGCTTGACGAACTGGCAAACGGTTGGTCTCGGTGAACTCGATTGGAACTGTCACCCACAACAGTCAGATTCTTAAATTGCGTTCGCGGCTTGCTGGGAACTGTGCTTTGATTCGTGGTGTTCCACAGATACATGGTCGCGTAGGCTCGCCAGGGTCGCCAAGCTTCAGCGCGTCGCTCGAGCTCCGCCGGAACGCTCAAATTCAGGGCGGACAGCACGGCCGCATCGCCGACTGGAAAAGCATCAGGTTCGCCGAGCGCTCGCATGGCCACATACTGGGCAGTCCATTTTCCAATACCCGGAATCTCCATTAGTCGTTCCAGGAATGATTCAGAATCAATGACTCCTTCAAAATTGATGCGCCTCTCGCAGACGGCACGAGCAAGAGCGCGAATGGTCTCGCCCCGCGATCGGGGCATGCCGATATCGCTTAGATCGGCAGCTGCGAGAACCTCCGGCAGCGGAAACAGATAAGTAAGCTCATCGGTTGCGGGACAGGCGCGCCCGAACATCTTCACGATCCTTCCCGCAAGCGTGGTCGCGCCACGAACCGTGATTTGTTGACCAAGAATCGCGCGCGTCGCCAGTTCGAAGCCGTTCCAGCACCCCGGCACCCGGAGCCCGGGAGCAAGTTCAACCCGTCTCGCCAACACTGGGTCGCTTTTCAAAACACTAGCGATGTCCGTCCAGTCGGCATTCAGATCGAACATGGCGCGTATTCGCTCGACGATAAAAAACAGCGAACGTGGATCGGCGAAGTGAATGCGCACTTTAAGCGAGTCATGCTCTTCATCGAGCGAGGCTTCAAAATAGCCGGCCGTACCGTCTACGGAAATCGTACGAAGATAGCGGCCAGACTTCACCGCTTCTACGCCGGGTGTTGCGCGGGCTGCGAGAAATGCCAATATTCCCCGCCAGTGATAAGGAGGACGAAAACGAAGATGAAAGATGTATTGATTCTCCGCTTGAATCGTCTTCTGTCGCGACAGCCGCCGAATTTGAGTCGGCGCTCGCTTGTAGGTCTTGCGGATCGCAGCATTGAATCTTCGCACGCAACCGAAACCTGCAGCCAAGGCCAGTTGGCTCATCGGTAAACTTGTTTCGTCGATCAACTTCTTCGCGAAATGTAAACGCCGGGTTTGAGCGACGGCGCTCGGGGTTGCGCCCAGATGCCGGATGAACAGGCGGCGAAGATGCCGCGAGCCGACACCTAGGCGCTCGGCGAGAGATTCCATCCCCCCGGCTTCTAACGCGCTCTCTCCGATCAGGCGTAGAGCCCGCGATACGGTATTCGAGGTTCCCAACCATGCCGGAGTTCCCGGCGAACATTCCGGACGGCAACGGAGGCACGGACGATAACCGGCTTCCGCCGCGGCAGCAGCCGTCGGAAAATATCGGACATTCTTTTCTTTCGCCGTTGGCGCAGGACAGATTGGACGGCAGTAAACCCGACTGCCCCGCACCCCGATGAAGAACTTGCCGTCGAAACGCGCATCGCGCGATAGTCTTGCTCGCGAACACACCCGCCAATCAAGATTCATAGCTATTCCGAACCCATGGTAATCACGACCGCTACTTCGCCACCGCTTCCCCATCATAGTGGAGCCTGCGGCAGATGTTGGACGTTTTCGGACCGGTTTCTCGAGTTGCTTGTGGCCATCGGGTAGCAACGTCCGAAAACGTCCGGCATGCGGCATCGGTGTCCGTAAACGTCCGATGAGAGGGCATCCATTTCGCTATGGTCTCGAGTGTGCTGCACTGCCGGCCTCGAACCGCAGCCGAGAGGTCGCGGATGCATCCCACTTCGACAGCCACCAAACCAGTCCCACCATGGAGGCAACATGCAACTCAGGATTCGGACCTACACCACTGCAGCCATCGTATTCATGATTCTCGCAACGGGCTTTCCACTCCGAGCACAGGTCGAGCAGAAGAAACAACCGCCCAAGTATTATGTTTTCAACCTCGGCTCGCCACTCGGGGGAGTTCCTGAACCGGTTGGTATCGACGACCTGGGCTGGATCTCGGGCGGCGCGAATCTGGCGTCCAATACCAGCGTGCACGCCGTGCTATGGGTTGGAGTTCCGATGGACCTCGGCACTCTTGGAGGACCCAATAGCAACGTGGCGTGGCCAAACCACAGCACGAAGGGCGAGATTGTGGGTATTGCCGAGACCTCACAAATGAATCCATTGGGCGAGGCCTGGAGTTGCTCGGCTTTTTTCTTCGGTGCCGATGGTTATATATGTCGCGGTTTCGCGTGGCAAGACGGCGTGATGTCGGAACTCCCGACGCTGGGCGGATATGACGGTTACGCAGCCGGCGTGAACAACCAGGGAAGAGTCGTTGGATGGGCAGAGAACACCATTCACGACCCAACCTGCGCAGGAACACAAGTGCTCCAGTTTGAGGCCGTGATCTGGGGGCCGCGACTAAATCAGATGACGCAACTTCCGCCGCTGACGCCTGATCCTGATTCTGCCGCGACGGCGATCAATGACAAGGACCAGGTCGTCGGGATCTCTGGTTTGTGCTCGGTTGCGGTTGGGGGCGCGAGCGCCGAGCATGCTCTGCTTTGGGAAAATGGCGTTCCTACCGATCTGGGCAATATCGGAGGCCAGGCATGGAATACTCCCGTCGCCCTCAACAATCAGGGTCAAATTGTTGGATTTGCAAACACCAGCGGCGATGTAAATGCCGCGCTCAGTCCGACTGCTTTCATCTGGACAAAAGCGTCCGGGATGAAACCCATTCCTCCCTACGGCACTGACACGAATGACATCGCCTTCGATGTCAACGAGAAAGGCCAAATTGTGGGCCAATCTTTCAACGCCAACAGCGGGGCCTCACGAGCGGTCTTCTGGCAAAACAATGTACTGAGCGACTTGAATACTCTTGTCATTCAGCCCACGTCCCTGTATTTAACGTTGGCGCAAGGCATCAACGACGCGGGGGAAATCGCCGGCACTGCGATCGACACCAGCAGTGGCGAAACTGTCGGTTTTCTGGCAGTTCCCGTGTTCGATGGGAGTGGCAATCCAGACATTGCGTCGAGAGCCAGAGTTGACCCCAATCCGCGGCAGTCCATTCTCACGGAAAGGATGAAGAAACAGCTTCCCTTCTTCAGCCGCACAGCGCTGGGGGTTGCCGCAACGAAGTGAGAATCGAGCGACGCAAAATGCTCGACTTTCAGTCTGACAGTCATCGCGTCGACCAGCGCGGGCGGGAAAATGTTCCGCCCTCGTATTGGCTAATCCGAAAGAACGGCATAGTTGACCCAGGACGATCCGTTTCATGTTTGCGCCGAGGCCTAATATTTTAAGTCCCGCAATACCTCGATCTAAAATGAAAAGCGGAGAGAGAATTCGCTATGAATCCGGTCATCGCCAAATGGAATGCCACCCTGGCTTTTGCGGTTGTACTTATTATGGGATTGTCAGGCTCCGTGGTTCATGCTCAGCCTCAATCCACTGCGGCGAAGACAAACTCGTGTACGGCGCCCGAATATCGGAGCTTCGACTTTTGGGTTGGCAATTGGGATGCGTTCGACGTCGACAATCCGAACAAGAAAGTCGCGCACAACCGCGTGGATCGCATACTCGACGGCTGCGTCTTACTCGAGGACTACCAGAGCACAGACGGCGAGCACGGTCAGAGTTTCACCATCTACGACGCGTCCAGGAAGATATGGCACCAGACCTGGGTCACCAATCAAGGAGTGCTGCTCGTCATCGAAGGCGAAATGCACGGTAGCGAAATGGTTCTGCGTGGCACGGATCGCACATCCGATGGAAAAACGAGATATGTTCGCGGCACGTGGAAACCGGTCTCCGACGGTGTACGCGAAGTCGCGGTGACGTCGATCGACGGCGGCAAGACTTGGAAACCCTGGTTTGATCTCATCTTTCGGCCATCTTCCGAAAAGCCGCGTTGACACCCGAACGCTTACTGCGACAGTTCGAATGATCCCTTCAGTCGAATATCTGCAGAGGATGCGCCCACCAGCACATCGAATGTGCCTGGCTCTGCGACCCAGTCCTTCTTTTGCGTGCTGTAGTAAGCCATTGAACTCTTGTCGAGCGTGAAGCTGACAGTCGTGGACTTACCGGGCGCTAACTCGACTCGACGAAACCCCTTCAGCTCTTTGACTGGACGGTCTACGCTCGAATGTCCGTCGTGAACATACAACTGCACAACTTCCGCGCCCACGCGCTTTCCCTGGTTGCGAAGTTTCAAGCTCACCTCGAAGGTTTGACCGTTCGCGGCTTTGCCCGGTTTAATCTTCAAATCGCTATAGCCAAAGCTGGTATACGACAGGCCGTATCCGAAAGGAAATTGAGGCGTGATGCTGTGCTTGTCGAAATAGCGATAGCCGACATACATTCCTTCCGCATACTTGACGTGCAGATCCTCTCCGGGATAGTTCCCGTAGGCAGGAGACTCTTTGAAGTCGTTGATAAAGGAAAAAGGAAGTTTTCCAGAAGGATCGACGTCGCCGAACAAAACATCTGCGATTGCGTGGCCGATCTCCTGGCCACCAAACCATGCATCCAGAACCGACGGAACCTGGCCAACCCAGCGGCTTACGTTGACCGAAGCGCCAGCGTTGAAGACCACAATCGTATTGTGGTTGACTTTGGCAATCGCCTGAACGAGTTCGTCCTGCCCGGCTGGCAGGTCTAAAGTTGTCCGATCGAAGTCTTCGGATTCAATGGCCGGGGAGTTCCCGATCAGCACAATTGCTGCGTCTGCCTTCGCTGCTATAGCCACAGCTTCTTTCCGCATTTCGTCGCGGGCTTCAGAAGTGTCTTTTGCCGGGTCCTCACCTGGCATAGAAGTGCCGAGCGCATAGCTGATCTGCATGCTGTCGCCGGCTCTTTCTTTGATTCCACTCAGTGGCGTGATTGAATAATTAGGATGCACCAGGGAACTGCCGCCACCACCGGTTCTGGCAACCGCTGCGCTGGGGCCGATGACAGCAAGCGACTTGATCTTTGCAGGATCGAGCGGAAGCAAATTGCCGTCGTTCTTGAGCAGCACAATGCTCTCTGCCGCCCCATGGCGTGCTACCGCTCGCTGTGCGGGAGTATCGATTTCCCCCGGTGCCGTTGGTGCGCGATCGAAAACGCCGCTGACAAACATGGTGCGCAAAATGCTGCCCACATTGTCGTCAAGAGTTGCCACTGTGATTCTGCCTGCGGCTACTTCGGGCAGAACCTTCTCTGGCGATAGCCAGTCGCCACCGTTGCCAACTTTCTTTGCGCCCTCTGTCATCAACCATGACCGAACCGGTTCTCCTCCCGGCATCTCGAGGTCCATCCCGGCATTCACCGGGCCGACGGTGCTATAAGTGCTGCCCCAGTCTGAAACAACAAAACCCTTGAAGCCCCACTCTTTTCGCAGAATGTCTTTCAGCAGAAATGGATTCTCTGAGCAATAAAGTCCATTTACCTTTTGGTAGGCAGACATCACCGACCAAACTCCAGCCTCTTGCACAGCCGCCTTGAAAGCCGGAAAGTAAATCTCCTGCAAGGTACGCTCGTCGATGGACTCATCCATGCGATGGCGTTCGAATTCCTGATTGTTGGCGTCGAAGTGCTTAACGGTGGCAATAACGCCCTCGCCCTGTACACCTTTGATGTAGGCCACGCCCATTTGCGCGGCGAGGTAGGGATCCTCGCCGTAGCCCTCGAAGTTTCTACCCCACAGCGGTACGCGCTGAATATTAACCGTCGGGCCGAGAATCATGTCGCGGCCAATCGCTCTGACCTCTTGGCCAATCGCCTGACCTACGCTTTGCGCCACCGCCGGATCCCAGGTCGCGGCGACCGCAATTCCCGCGGGAAAGGCGGTGCTATTGAATGGGTGTGGGGCCGTTTTGGTGATCTTCGACGGGCCAGCCCATGATCGGATGCCCATTGGCCCGTCCGCCATCTTGATCGACGGAATGCCCAGGCGCGGCACCGCGACGCTCTCCATCCAGTTCGCTCCGGCCAACATGCTGGCTTTCTCTTCGACAGTCATGCGGCCGAGCAGATCTTGCACGCGCTGTTCGACCGGCAATTTCGCATTCTTATAGGGAGCATTGGAGGGAACGTCCTGCGCGTGCCCGATGGCGACCCCCGCGACTAGAACCGTCAGGATCAAGATCGTGATGCGCAGCGTGTAAGTATGGTTTGCATTCGTCTGACTATGATCGATCACAGTGTTGGCCCTCATTGGATTTCGACGCCGAATGTTGTTCCGCGGAATTCGTTCGCCCAGACTCCTAGCCCGCCTAGACGAAGCCGGCTGAGAATAATTGTTGAACAAGCTTTGAATCCTACATCGGGAAGAGGATATCGGCAATCAAACGCGGCTCTTCATTTGGCAAGCAGGAGTCCGCTATCTCCGAGAACACGCTTAGCTTGTGCAATTTCGATTTCGAAGCTCGTCCTGGAGAATTCCGTTTTGACCGGGTTACTTATTTGAACCTGATGGTCTGATTGCACCCCTGACTCACGAATTGCAACACGTTACTCTCGCTGGCGATGTCACAACTGTAAAACTGACCGTGGGCATCTCCGGAGCTGTATCGCTGCGAACTGCTCGCATTGGTGTTCTGTCCAGTATTGAAATTCAATGTGTCCTGAGCATTTACCTTGTTGTCTACACCACCACTAAACGAAGGACTCACGACGAAGTTCTTGAATTCCTGCGACACAACTGTTGTCTGCACGGTCTGGCCGTTCGGGAACGTGACATTAATGTCGGCGGTCAGGGGATAGAGGAACGATTCGGCACTGAAGGACGAATTGTAGCCCTGCCGCGTATAGATGTCTGAATTCGTCGGCGTGAGCTGCGAAATATCCTGAACGTACTGGTTTGCGTTGATGTTGAACCGCTGCTGGTTGTTGAAGTTCACACTTTGCTGTATGAGGGTGCTAACTTTCCCGTGAGATGTGTTCACAAAGCCGGCCAGCTGGAACCGGCGCTGTGAAGTGGTGTTCACGGTTCCCGTAACGTTGTTCCCATTGACCCGCAGGTTTGTGGTTACGACCGGATTCGGATTTTGGATGGTGTTTAAAGTGACTTCTCCAGTCACTTGCTGCGAACCGTGATCCTCAAACAGCAGCAGGGTTCCGGTGACGCTGAACTGGCTGTTGACGTTTTCCACGTTCATGGCGACGGTATGTTGTTGTCCGTTGCTCAAAAGACCCGCGAACGGCGTGAGGTTAACGCGATAGGGCACCATATCCAGTGTTTGCACGCCCGGCGCCGGCACCCATAAGAAGGGATCAATTCCACCCGTGAAAATCCAGGGAAAAACGGGGGCGACGCCAGCAGGTTGGCCGTCGATACTGATCTCGGCTTCGCGAAAAGCGGTTCCTCCGCAACTCTGCAATTCGGTCGTCAGAGCATTCGGAACGCAACTGTACCAGAACTCGTCATTTTGCTGTCCCTGAGTAACCACATCTAAATATGCTTGTTCGATGTTCGTCGGCAGGGTGAAGGTAGTCGTGAGTTGGTCGGTAGGCGTGTACACGAATCCGGGCAAGTTGTATCCGCCGCTGCCGTTTGGCTGCACCATCGGCATAACCGCGTCGGGCCTGGCTTGACCTTGGCCTTTCAAGGGATAGAACTCGAGATCGGCGCTGACCGTGAATACTCCGTTGAGCTCAGTGTTGTAAGGCGGCGGGCAGTCTGTGGTGCAGTTCGGCAGCACGATCGTGCCCGGCTGGTCCGAGGCGAGCAACGCACTGTAATCGGTCACGTCGCGCTCGACGTGCCAGGTGTTGGTGAGCGTGAACAGCGGTTCGGGAGTGGTTCCGAAATAAATGTCGGTGTTGCCAAGATAGATGCTGGCCGTCCGATCGAATTGTTGGCCCGCGTTCTCGCTGAAATCAGCCTCGAAGACTACGGCCGCCCATGGTCCGGGACAATCGGCTGGTGGCGTGTATTGAAAAGTCTGATCCGATTCTGAAAAGAACGCGAATTGATAGCCAGAAAACAACTGCGCTTTGCAGGGTTGCTCTGACGGTCGCGGAACCAGGGGATCAGCGGTCACGGTATACTGCGTGCCTACCTGCCGATTTTGGCTTTGTGCCAGGGAAATGCTCCCCAGAACCAGCGCGATTGCGATGGTTGCGATTACGAAAGACATCCGCGGCGATTGCATACACCACTCCTTTTCCCATGAACTGGTCTGCCCCAGATTCGTTTCCCAGTTTCGAAATGGCGTCCATTTTACAGCCATCTCGCTGGTTCGCAACTCTGTGCAATGATTTTCACATGTAGCAAAATCTTTCGCATGAGGCCAAAGCATCGCGATCGGTTCCTAAACACGGGCCTTATAGTTATCGAGCCCCAATAGTGAAGATTGAGGAAGTGGCGGTTTGACACCCCTTTGCGGCGGCTCCTATACTTGCTCCGCGCCGCGAAACCCGCGTCTGGAGGGACCTCTATGCTGAAACGTTCGCTGACTGTTTTTCTGATTGCCGCTTCCGCAACTCTTGGCTTTGCGCAAAATTGGAAGTCTCATAAACCGAAACTCACTCCGCAGAAGAGCGGCACGACGCAGTTGCTCATCGCGGTCAGTCCGGTGGACTCCCGTGTGGTCTGGGCAGCAGGAACCGGAGGCACCTATGTAGTCACGACCGACGGCGGGAATACCTGGAAAGCTGGTGTCGTACCCGGGGCAGAAAAACTCCAATTCCGCGATGTGCAAGGCGTAAGTGACAAGGTCGCGTATTTAATGTCCATCGGAAACAACACTGGAAGTTTTCGTATCTACAAAACCGTCGATGGCGGCGCGACTTGGAAGATCGAATTCAAGAACGAGACGGAAAGCGCATTCTACGACTGTTTCGCCTTCTGGACACCGAACCGGGGCGTTGCGCAGAGCGACTCGGTGAACGGAGTATTTCCCGACATTCGCACAACCGATGGAACAACCTGGCAGAGCATAGCCAATAATATGCCGCCGGCATTGTCAGGCGAAGCCTCGTTCGCGGCCAGCGGAACCTGCATAACAACTCAGGGCCGAGGGAACGCATGGATTGCCACCGGCGGCGCAACCATCGCACGGATCCTGGCCACGCGAGATGGTGGCAACACCTGGAACGCGTATGACACCCCGCTGGTCAGTTCGGCCAGCGCGGGCGGGATCAGCGTGGCCTTCCGCGATTCGCGGAATGGCGTTGTGGGGGGCGGCGATTTGTCCTCAAACAAAAGCGCGGACATGGCTGCCTCGCACGATGGCGGAATGACTTGGCAGTTGACGAATAAGCCTCCCGTAAGCGGAGCCATTTTCTGCCTGAGTTACATACAGGGCATGGGTCGCGGTCACGAAGGACATGATCACGGCGACCGGACGATCGTAATTACCGCTGAGACTGAGCCAAACTTCACCTCAGGATCAGGAGCCTGGACTCCCGATGAAGGTCACACTTGGTTCAAACTGCCCAAAGAAGTAAGCGGTTATTGGGCCGTCGCTTTTGCGAATCCGCAAGCGGGATGGTTCGTGGGCAACAGTGGCGCCATCCTCAAGATCAGCTTCTGACCACCTCTGTAGTCGGGTGTTCCTTGATGCCTGATCGGATCGACCGATCCCGAATCATCAAGCTCTGCCCTTCGTGGGCGGAGCTTGATGCACATCAGCACAGTTATAATCGCGCAAAATACTGCCAAGCAGCGATAATTGGAAGTACACAGACCCTGTTGCTGGCGGGCGACACGGTGTACACTCGTAACCGCCTTGGGGCAGAGAGATTCGTGTAAAGTTTCTAACCGGAGGAAGTCTCATGGATGGGCGAACAATCAGTCGGATTTTAGTGTCAGGTGCGTTTCTCGCGTCAGTCATGATTGGGGCCAGCGTCTCAGCACAAACCGCCGTGCACCCCGCTACCAGCCCTACCGGACAGCAAACTCAGGCCTCCAAGTCCGCGCAGGCTCGCGCTGAACAGAACCCGGCTTGCCAGAAGATCATCGCCGAATGCAAGAACCTGGGATTCATTCAGGGTCAGTGGAAAAAGGACAATGGCCTTTGGAAAGATTGCTTCGACCCCGTCGTGAAGGGTGGGGGCAGCGCTACCCGTGATGGAAAGCCGATTAGCGTTCCGGTCAGCCCGAGCGAAGTTCAGGCTTGCCGCGCCGCCGAAGGCCACAAGTAGAGACGGTACACAATCAAAGCGTTTCCGCATTTCTGCCTCGCTCCGGTGGCGCGTGGTACGCCTACTCTTGCTCGCGCGGCTTTGCCGGATTCTACGACTTGATTCGTTTCTGAAGCAGGCTGAGCAGCGCCCGATCAAGCTGATGGCCGTGCCAATCCTCGAACTTGGTGCCGGAACGCTCGGTATCGAGGATGCCGAACGGTCCCCGAAAGTTCCACAGCGCCCAGCCCGTGTGCAGGTCGTTAAGCACGCTTAAAGTGTCGTCAAACCAGGCCAGAACGACTTCCGGCGGCGTGTGCTTATAACAACCCATCTCTCCAAAGTGAATGGGAACACCCAGCGCGGCCAAGTCGCCCCACGGTCGAAATGTCCGAGCCACCTCGGCCCGATCAACGGCGACAACACCTTTACTGCCCTTGAGCGGCCAGGTGGGTACCGGTTCGGTCCCGGTAAGTATGCCACGCGCCCACTCGCATTGGTAGTGGGTGAGCTGTACGGGATGGTAGGTATGGCAACTCTGCAGAACTCCGGTTTCGAACAAATCGGGGATGACCGCCGTACCTCCGTTGTATCCGTCGGTGACGATGAGGCGCTTCGGATCGTGCTTTGATATTCCCTCGATGGCCGCACGAGCGACGCGGGTGTAGTCCGCCGCGTGACGCTTCGCAAGCTCCCCGCGCAGCGAATTCTGAGACTCAGGTTTCGCTTTCTTAAGTTCCTCCACTTCGGCGGCGGTCGGGGTCACGATCGGCTCGTTCACCAGATTGAAGCTGAGTTTTTCGCTGGAGATCCCCTTGTAGCGATCAGAGAAATAAGTCCACTGATGGACGAATGCATCCAGCATTTTCGGGTCGGCAAAAAGGCTGCTTTTCTCTTTAGTGATGTGAATGCCAGTGACTGCTTCATCTAAAGTGTCCAGGATGGAGTATCCCGGCGCTCGGTGCAGACAGATGTTGACATGGACTCCGTATTTCTCGCCCAGTTGGATGGCGCGATCAATGGGCACGACCTTGTCCTCGCGAATCTTGAGCAGATCCTGGGAGTCAGTCCAAAAGCGATAGTCCATCGGCAATCGAACCCAATTGAAGCCCCAGTCACGTATCCAGCGAAAGTCATCCTCCTGGAACATCCCGTCGTTCTTGTAGGGGAAGTACTTCATCCAATCCGGATCGGTGGAGAAATATTCGAGCAGGTTGAACCCGTACCATGCGGGATTCTTTACGGGGCCTGACGAGTTCGGCCTACCTTCAGCGC
Organism: uncultured Acidobacteriota bacterium; assembly: GCA_963722725.1. Taxonomy (GTDB): domain Bacteria; phylum Acidobacteriota; class Terriglobia; order Terriglobales; family Acidobacteriaceae; genus JABDBE01. The sequence continues at coordinate 538,182 of CAVROB010000013.1, read as the reverse complement.
CACGGAAAAACCCATCGCTCCGACTAATCGGCAACATCAGGCCCGCAGCGGCGAAGCCAAGAGACTTAAGGGCGGCTCGACGGCTCATTCCCGTAGAGGATAGTGCGGATGGTCCGGCGAAAGTCTGGTCAATGGTCGCTTCGCCATCTTGGGAGGCATTCACGTTCTTCATGGATAGGGAAACTCCGTTTTGCTCCGTACATCACCATATAACCATATTGCGGTGCCCGATCCGGGGTGGCAAGTCCGGGCACTAAGGACGCCCAGCCTCAACCAAGAAATTAACCCCGAAGGGCTATACCGTTGGTGATCTTACCCCAAGGTTAGAACCTTCTTAGAATAAGGGCTCAATCAGAAATTCTTCTCGGCCCACAATTGCCGCGAAGTCTGTCGCAGATAAAGCGATCGGGATTATGACAAGCAACTTCTAGAAGGAGGCCTTAATTCATGGCGACTGGTGCAGTTACAGCTCGCGAACCAGAGGTAGATGCGAAAACCACAACCACGGAAACGCCTGAGGCAAAGCCGTTGACGCTAAAGCAGCGTTTCTTTCGTCTGCTACATGAGATTTTCCAGGGACGCGAAGAGCACCTCGGATGGCGCCAGTAAGCCGATGCGGCGCCAAGCAGCTGTCAGAAAGACCTCGAGCGATTCGCTAATTTCATTATCGTTTCTGTAGCTCGTCTTTCCATCCGATCCGACCGCTCTGCAAGTTCAGGGCAGTGCTGGCGATTCGCTCCAACGGCACAACCAGGTTCACCGCACCGCGGGCGATGGCTTCCTTGGGCATTCCAAACACAATGCAGCTGGCTTCGTCCTGTGCAATCGTAGCCGCTCCTGCCTCATTCATTTCACCGAGCCCCTGGGCGCCGTCGTCGCCCATGCCTGTCATGATAACTCCAACCGCTTTTGCTCCCACGGAAACGGCCACTGAACGAAAGAGTACATCGACACTCGGACGATGACGTGAGACCAGCGGCCCATCGAGGATCTGGACGAACAGTCCTGCTCCGCTCCGATTGACGACCATGTGCCGGTTGCCAGCTGCGATCAGCGCCTTCCCGGTTTGTAACTGGCTGCCGTCCCGTGCCTCCTCGACTTCAATCGTGCACTCCTTATTCAGGCGGTCTGCAAAAGCGCGGGTAAATCCTTCCGGCATATGCTGCACAATCACGATCGGTGGGCAGTCGGCGGGCATGGCGGCAAGAAAAACACGCAGGGCCTCGGTTCCACCCGTCGAGGCGCCGACCGCAATCACGCCATTCGATTCCCCTGCAGTGTGGGACTTGGCTTTGCGCGGCAGAACCGCATCAGCAGTCAGACGCGGAACCACCGCCATAGCAGGCCGCGACGTGACGTGTGCCTGAGATGCGCTCCAGACCGCATCCACAAGAGTCACAGCTGATTCGTGCAGAAAGTCCCGTACGCCAACCTTGGGCTTGGTGATGACTTCAACGGCCCCTTCCTCGAGCGCTCGCAATGCGAGTTCGGTGCCGCGGGCAGCCAAGCCGGAGCAGACCACGACCGGCGTAGGCATTTCCTGCATAATTTTCCGGATGAAAGTTAATCCGTCCATTCGCGGCATTTCCAGGTCAGTAATTACGACGTCGGGAGGTTCCTTTTGCATCTTCGACCATGCAATCAGGGGGTCTGCCGCGACGCTGACCTTGACCCGGCTGTTGGTGCTCAGGATGCCCTGCATAACCTGGCGCACCATTGCGGAGTCATCTACCACCAAAACGTGCAAGTCATCTCCATGCATACGCGGCACGCTCTTTCCCTTCCGAGGCGCTTAAGGCTGCGGAATATGTCGCTTGATTCGCGGTTCTCACAAGTGCTCTTTGTTTCCAGCTCTGGTGTAAATCGTGGGCTCAAGGCTGCGTAACTCGGGGGACACTGCGTTCAGGTTTTCAGCGTGGCCCACGAACAGAATACCGTTGGCGACGAGATGACCGACCAGGCTCGTGACTACCCTTTGCTTCGAAGCCGCGTCGAAATAGATCAGGACATTGCGACAAAAAATCGCGTCGAATGGTCCTTCGACCCGATCCGACTCCTGGTCCAGATTCAACCTTCGGAACTCGACCATTTGCTGGATTTCAACTTTCACCTTCATCTCGCCTTGCCGCTCCGCCATTCCGCGCAACATGAACGCGTGTAGCAAGTCCTTAGGAAGTTCGGTTGCCCTCGCAATGGGATAAATCCCCTTTCGAGCCTTTTCCAGCACTCGGTTCGAAATGTCGGTGGCTAGAATCCGTGCGTCCCAGCCTTGCTCCGCAGGTAGATGCTTGGCGAGGAGCATGGCCACTGTGTATGGCTCTTCTCCCGAAGAACATCCGGCGCTCCAGATATTGATTCGCTTAGGCCGCAACCCGCGTTCAGCGTCCGCGTGCCAACGAGGAAACACTTTCTGCATTAGGAACTCGAACTGCCTGGGTTCGCGGAAGAAGCGCGTTTCGTTCGTGGTGATGGCGTCAATCATCCGGGCTCGTTCCTGATGCTGCTCCGGCTGTGAAACGAATTCGTAGTAATTCTGCAGTGAGGTGATCTCCAGCGTGCGGAGCCGCCGAAAAAGTCGTCCACACAGCAAGGCCGTTTTTGAACTCCCCAGCCAAATGCCGGTTTCGGAGTAAATCAATTTCTGGAACTTTTGGAATAACGCGGGGCTCACTGAAAGATGAGGTGGCTGCTCAAGGTAGGAATCGCCTTGAGTCAAGCTGCCTGAATCCTTGCCTGCAGCGGTTCCAGCGGGCAAAGCTACGCTCCCGTCTCGAAGTGTGCTTCTTTGGCCGGTACATCAACGACGGCGTCGTCTGAGCGTGCTTCATCCGCAACCGACTCGGTCACCGCCAGCAATTCGTCGGCAGACAGGACTCTGTCGATATCAAGAATCAAACAAAACTTCTTCCCTAACGCGCCCATGCCGAGCAGATATTCGGTCTTGACCCGAGTGCCGAACGGCGGAGTCTCCTCGATTTCGTCGGCGGAGAGATCGATGACCTGGCTCACCGAGTCGGCCAGAACACCCATGGTCAGCTTTTCGCCCTGAAACATCACTTCGGTGATGATGATGCAAGAGAACTTTGTAACGCGGCTGGATGGCAACCCGAACTTCACTGCGAGATCGACCACCGGGACAACTTTGCCTCGCAGGTTGGTGACACCGCGGATCCAGACTGGAGTGTTGGGGACGGTTGTGACAGCCTCGTACTCAACAATCTCGCTGATCTTCACAATACTGATCGCATATTCCTCGCCCGCGGTTAAGAAGGTAAGGTATTGGACCGGGCTTTGAGGGAGTTGACTGTTCCCCTGTTTCGACGCTCCCATAGTTTTCACTCCTCGCATCTATGCCGTTTGCTTCGTCGAATGCGCTCGCTATCGCGGCAACGCCAGTACGTAGGCTGAGCCGGACAGCGTCTACTTTCTTAGAACGGAGCGAAGTTCGCTTCTTCTGCTGCCTTACCGCTCGCCGATTGATTCCGGCTACGCTGCGCGAAATCACTCCTGAACGCCGGATTCAGGGGCATGACCACGCGCTGTTTGTCACCACTGCTACGTTGGGCAGGTTGTTCTCCCGCTACGCGGAAAAATGTCATCAACTGCTGCAGTTGTTCGGACTGCGCAGCCAATTCTTCCGCGGTGCTCGAAAGTTCTTCCGCAGACGATGCGTTGCGCTGGGTAACCGTGTCGACCTGGGACATGGCCTTGTTGATTTGTGTCACCCCGCCTGACTGTTCGGTGGAGGCTGCAGCAACGTCCTGCACCAACTCAGCAGTCTTCCTGATGGATGGCACTAGATCAGACAGCAATTGTCCAGATCGTTCGGCTACGCTGACGCTCTTTCCGGCCAGCCCGCCGATTTCCTGCGCAGCTAACTGGCTCCGCTCCGCCAACTTTCGAACCTCGACCGCGACCACCGCAAACCCCCGACCCTGATCTCCGGCACGAGCCGCTTCGATTGCCGCGTTGAGCGCAAGCAGATTGGTCTGGTAGGCGATCTCTTCGATCACCGAAGTCTTCGCGGCGATTTGCTTCATGGCTTCGACAGTTTCTTTGACCGCGTCGCCGCTTTCTTCTGCTGCCGTGGCCCCCTTGGCCGCGGCCTGCTCCACTTGCCGGCTATTGTCGGCGTTTTGAGTAATGGACGCGTTCATCTGTTCCAGGCTGGAGCTCATCTCCTCGACCGAAGCAGCCTGTTCGCTGGTTCCCTGCGAAAGACTCTGCGAGGACGCTGAAACCTGCTGAGCTGCAGAAGCAACCGCTGCAGATCCTTCTCGAACGTCGCGGATGATGCCCGATAGCTTGCTGCTCATCTCGCGCATGGCCTGCTGTAATTTACCCGTCTCGGAACGGTTCGTGACATTGATCTCCCGTGTTAAATCGCCGGCGGCAATTCGCTCCGCGTGCTCGACAGCCTGTTCGATCGGAGTGGTGATGCTCCTGGTGACGCTGATTGCCGCGAACGTGGCCATGACGAGAGTGACAGCCAGCAGCAGCAATGCAACCCTGCGCCCCATGGCGTAGGCGTCCTGGCCATCCTTCATACTTTGCTGCATGGCAGCCCTCTGAAGGTCAATGAACTTTTCCCAGGTAGCACGATACTTATCGAGCGCTGGAATCACCTCTCCGCTCAACGCTGCCATGGCCTGGTCGCGTTTCTTGTCCATCAACAGCTTCTTGGCTTTTTGTCGCGCCAGCTTGTAGGCATCCCGGTCCTGAGTGACAACCTCAAACAACTCTCGCTCCTGGGTTGAGCTGAGACTCTTTTCGATTTCCGCGACCTGCTCGCTGATTTCCTGACTGATCGCATCGTTTTGCTGGTTCAAAGCCTTCTCTTGTTCCGGGTCGGTGGTCTCGAACAATTGAAAGGTGATGCGGGCGTTGGTGATTGAGTGCTCAATGGTCTCGCGTGTCAGTTCAACCGTGTTGTAACGCTGCTGGATCGAGGCTGACATCTTGGAGTTCAGGCGACCGAGCCAGGTCAGCCCAAATCCACCAGCCGCAATCACGCATAGCAGGATTGCCCCAAAGACCACACCGAGTCGCGTGCCTATTTTCTGATCTTGCCAAGTCTTCATTGTCCTTCACCTCTCTAAATAGCTGCCCTTTTTGACTAGGCTTGCGCCTGCAAAGTCGATTGCATCACTCCACGGAGAAGGCTGGGTACGTCGATGATCAACCCAACACGTCCATCACCAAGAACGGTTGAACCAGCGATACCTGGGACCCCTCGAAACGCTCTGCCTAGCGGTTTCACGACTGTCTGCATGCCACCCAGCAACTCGTCCACTGCGATTCCGGCATGGAACTCGTTGACCTTGACCACAACAATGTTCTCTCTCTTAGGGGCCACGCCCGAGAGACTGAAGATGCGCCGCAGTCGCACATAGGGAAGGGCGTTTCCGCGAAGGCTCACAATCCCGCTGGCGTCTGCGCTGCGCTGTCCCTCCGGCAGTTCCGTACACTCCGTCACATGTTCCAGAGGAACGATAAAAGTCTCGGCGCCCACCTTGACGGAGAAACCCTCAATAATCGCCAAAGTGAGCGGCAAGCGAATGGTAATTGTGCTGCCTTTGCCAGCCGCGCTTGATATTTCCACCGTGCCTCGCAAATTGTCGATGTTGCGTCGAACGACATCGAGGCCGACTCCGCGACCGGAAATATCGGTGACGGATTCAGCAGTTGAAAATCCCGCCTGAAATACCAGACGGTAAAGGTCCTCGTCGCGAACTTCGTCCTTAGCGGATACGAGTCCGAGGCGTTTTGCTTTTTCGAGAATGCGGGCGCGATCAAAACCTGCTCCGTCGTCCTCTAGTTTCACGATGATGTTTCCGCCGCTATGTGCCGCCGTCAGCCGGATCAGCCCGCAAGTGTTCTTGCCTCGGCTTTCGCGCAAAGCCGGCTTCTCAAATCCGTGATCGACCGCATTGCGCAACAAGTGCAAGAGCGGATCTTTCAATTGCTCGAGCACCGTGGTATCAACCTCGACGTCACCTCCGACCACTTCCAGACGGGCCAATTTTCCATGGCTCTTCGCAAGGTCCCTTACGGGACGGACGAACTGGCGAAATAGCGGACCCACTGGCACCATGCGGATGCTCATCACTTCACTTTGCAGATCCATGTACAGCCGCTCGGCCTCGCGATGCATCTCCAACATGGCACGCCCTTGCTCGGCGTCGAGCTTCTCGATCATCTGACGCAGACGGCCTTGCGCAATCACAATCTCCCCGGTCAGGTTCAACATGTGATCGAGTTTGTCGACATCGGCGCGCAGTGTGCGGTGAGCGGTGCCGGGAAGCATCTCAACCTTTGCTGTCGAACTGGATTCTCCCGGGGCCTCGCTGGCGGTCACAATTCTGTTCGCCCGCTTTTCTACTTCCCGCGCGATTTCTTTTCTGAGCACCTGTTGACCCGGAGTAAGCTCACGCGGTCCGGCCGCCGAAGTTGAGACCATCGCACGAAGTTCATCCACGGCTTTTAACAGCAGAGAAATCAAGTCTGCTCCGGGGAGGACTTGCTGCTCGCGAAAAACGTCCAGCAGGTCCTCTACCACGTGGGCGAAGCCTGCGAGTGCGCTGAGCTCCAACGAGGTTGCGTTTCCCTTGAGGGTATGGGCTACGCGGAAAATACTGTGAAGGAGTTCCAGATCAGAGGGACTTGATTCCATCTGAACTAACGCCTGTTCCATCGAGTCCAAGCCTTCTTCCGACTCGACGAGGAACGACGCGAGAACTGCTTCACGGTCAAAATCCGCTAAATCCACGGTTCTCCTCTGGTCGCGCCGGCTGGTGCGACGTTTTCTGTTACACCTGGTCGAAATTCTTGATTGTGGTCGAACCATCGGAGATCTGAAATACCAATCTCCGGCCGTGTTTTCCCGAGACCTCTTTTTCAACCACGGGGATGCCAGCGGAGCGAAGGAAACTCTCCGCCAGCTGAACATTCCTTGTTCCCAGCGACTGCAAAGGGTCATTACCGAAAGCGCAGGACCCCCCGAAAACCTTGGCCTGCAGATTTCGAACTTCGCATCCCAGCGCCAGGACTTGTTTCAGAAGTTCAGCATTCGCGACATTTCCGTAGCGCAGCCGGTTCGGCCCCGCACCCTGACCTTCAGGCAAAAGATAATGGTTCATCCCACCTGCCTTCTTGTGCCTGTCCCAGAGACAGATGGCGGCACACGATCCGAGTATGGTGGAGATAGTCATGGGATCGCGGGTTACAAAGACCTGTCCTGGATAGAGGAAGTGCCTGGCCTTTTCGGAATCCGCGTGATCGAAATTCTTCATGGCCTCCGCGGGCAGGACCGCTGGATTGAATTTGGCCTCTGTCATGTTCTCATTCCTGGTCCGTCAACCACTGGCGTCGAATGGACACTCGATCCAAACAAGGGTTTCGCGGCTTCGTCGGAGAGAAGCTTGAACAGTTCCATGTCCGACTTGTCGAAAGCGACCTTTTGCGGAAGCAAGCGCAATATCGCAAGGATCGCTACGGTCTGGTTTGCGAAGCGGATCGGAATGTAGGCCTGGACCTTAACCACTGCGCCGGAGTAGTCGCGATCCGGGCGTACAACGTGACATTCACCGCGCATGACGCGTTGAAGGCCGGCCTCGCCCAGGGCTCGCACGAGATCGTAGTTCTCCACGTCAATTCCGAAGGACCAATACACCTGGAACGTTGCGGTTCTACGTTCCACTCGGAACAGACCAATCTCCTCCGAGCCAAGAAAGTTGGCCACAATTTCGCGCAGACCCTCGATTGCATCCTCTTGACTCCTGCTCTCGCTAAGCCTCTTGCGCGCCGCTTCCAACCGTAGATCGTTCATCCCGGCTCCCGTGGACTTCTTCGCAGATGCACTGTTCTTGTCACCGTTCATGAAGATCCTTGATGCGCTGATTCGATGAAATGCAGAAAACCTAAATCGTCGTCAGTTCCCTACTCACCCAGGTAGCTCTGCAACAACGCCACAAGTTCGGCGCTATCCACAGGTTTCGTGATGTAGTCATTGCATCCGCTTTGAAACCCGGCCTCCATATACGATTCCTCGCCGCGAGTAGTGACCAGAACAATGGGGATCTCGCGCGTGCCCGGTTGCTGACGCATCCTCTTGCAGGCCTCAAACCCATTCATGCGCGGCATCACCACATCCATCAAAACCAAATCAGGGTGCTCTTGTAGCGCCTTCTCGACCGCCTCCTGGCCGTCGCTCGCTGTCACACACTGATAGGTCGTCCGCCGTTCGACGATCTCGCGCTCCATCATCAAGGCTGTCTTGGAGTCGTCCACTACAAGGATTTTCTTTGACATCGCTCTCCTCAAACCGGAACGTCGAGGCCCTGGGCAACTGCCACTCTGAAAGGCAAATCACAGCATCAAAACAGCTTGCCGCCCTGCAGCCCATATTGATGTCTATCACACCCCATAATTACGTCGGTAATTACGTAGGTAATTCAAAGCTAAAGTTTGCTTGGCTTTCGAGCATGAGGCTGGTCGATCAAATGCGCGATGCGACAGCGATCCGCAGGCAAACCTGTCTTTGTTGATTTCAAGGATGGCCGCGACTCGGATGAATTGAGTTGTTCGGACAGACTTCGTCGAACCCACAGGCAGGGATCTAACCTCGGCACGACACGGCAAGAGTGCCTACTCGACGTTCCAGCCGCCCACTTCGATTGCTGGATTCTTGGCGCCAAGGTCGAGGACGCGATACCTTGCGGTAATCTCGCGCTTCTCGCCTGGCATCAGCGAGAAATAGTTGTCCTGCCACAACACCGGAAGAATCTCTTCACCACCCCTGCCCTTATCGACCTTCAGGCGTACAAAGAAGGCCAGATTCTTGCTCGGATTCTCGATCGCGACACGTGTGACTTCTTCATCACCTTTTCGCTCGCTGCTGGTAGTGACGTTCAGCTTCACTTTGGGCAATTGCTTGAGGGCTGTGAAATCGGCGTAAGTCGCCGTAGGAGTCGTATACCAGTTCGATTTTTCCCAATCCAGTGTCTCGGGAGACGTGGATAGCCAATAGAAATTTGATCCCACGGTTTTTCCGGACGAATCCTGAACCGTGAGACGCAGGAAATAGGTTGGGCTCAGGCCCTGAATGTCGGGAAGGGTGAAAATCTTGCTCGTGCTATCCGCAGATGCGTTGATCGTTTCTTCCTGGGAGAATTTCTCACTCATGTCCAGGTTGTAAACCTTGGCCGTGACTTTAAGCTTGTTCGCGTCCCGGTACTCGCTGCTGACCAGCCATATCGAGTGATCATCGTAGCCGTAAATAGGATCGAGGGGCTGCATGCCCGCCTTCGCACCAAAATATCCGCCTCCGGGGCGAAGGTAATAGTCGTAGAGATGCCAGATCAACGAAGGCCAGGCGTTGTTCAGCATCCATTGAATCACTCCCGTGGACGTGTACTTGTTCCGGCTGTAGGCTTCGTACATGGCGCGGATTCCCTCGTACGCCATCAACTGGGATTTCAAGGCATAGTCCTCAACGTTGTCGGCCTTGCCATAGCGCGCACTCAATGCATCGGTGAACACGTGGATGTCCTTGAAGGCGCCGCCGCCGGCATGGTAATTCCAGTAGTCATCGATCGGCCATAGGTGCTCTTTGGGCAAGAATCGTTCCAGACTCTCGATGGGCGGAACGGACGGTCCGGGACTAGTTTCGGTATTGAACCCGTAAGCACCACCGCAGCCGCCTTCGTTGCACTCGGTGGGAGAAGGATGATTGAGGGAATCGGTAAGCCAATAAGAGGGCGCGACGTACTCATACGGCCCAGTCATCTTTACTCCGCTAGTTCCGGAAGAACCGGCCGGCTTGGCAGTGGCTGAGGAAACGATTGGGTTCGGCCACAGCGCCTGCTTTTCGACATCGAGATACATCTGCTCAACATCGGGAGGCGGCGGATTGTCGCTGCCGTTCAGCCACATGATCAAGCTCGGATGGCTGCGCAGACGGTACATCTGCGACACCAGCGATTCCTTCGCGATCTGGTAATCCGCGTCCGACCACTTCGACCAGTGCTCCCAGTGATCGCAACAGCACCAACCCGCCATCACCAGCACGCCCTTGCGGTCAGCCTTCTCGAAAAAATCATCAGGTTCGAGTTTGCCCTCCAGCCGAACTGTGTTGAGCCCCATGTCCTGCACGTATTTGAATTGGCCGTCAATGTTTTCGGGATCGTATCGCAGCATCATGTCCGAAGAGTAGCCGCCGCCGCGAATCAAAATCCTCTTACCGTTTATGCTGAAAACGCGATTGCCGCTGTCGTTGAGCTGCGAAGTGACTTCTCGAATCCCAAAGTGCGAGTCCGACGCGTCGGACACCTGTCCATCGATATCGAACTCCAAATGCAACGCATACAACTCCGGACTGCCCATCTGCGCCGGCCACCAGAGGCGCGGCTGAGAAAGCGCAAGCTGCGAAAACTTATCGGGCGCGAAAGTTACATCCTTCACTTCGTTCGGCGATAGTTCTACTTCCTGCTCGAACTGCGCCTTCTCAATTGTCCCTTTGAGCTTGCCCTTCACCGCATGATTGGACGAATTCTTGACCTGTGCAGTCACGGTAATTTGAGCGCTGTCGTTTGCGGGAGAATTAATGTGTGACAGAACCGCTGGGTAGCGCAGGGCGACCGGACCGCTCGTCCTGACGTTCACATCCCGCCAGAGCCCCATGTTCTTGTCCGGGGGAGCGGGATTCCAGTCGACAAAGGTAATCGCCAGATCGTCTTTTTCGGGAGCCCACACTTCAACAGCCACAACATTCTCCGCCCCAGGACGCGCAACGGCGGTGATGTCGAACTCATAGGTTCGCCACGCGCCCACGACTTGCTGAAGATTGGCAATCTGCTTCCCGTTGACCCAGATGTTCGCACGGTAGTTAATACCGTTGAAGTCTAACCAGATTGTTTTGCCCCGGTAACCCGGGGAAAGCGTGAACGCTTTGCGATACCACCACGCCACGGCGAACGGGCTGTCTTGCTGCATCGGCAGGTTCGAAAAGTTTGCCCCCACGGGATACGTCATTCCGGGAAATTGCCGCAGGTTCATGCCAAAGGCGGGGTCAGGATAGACCTTTTGCTTCACCAAGGCTCCCACCACGGTGGTTGGCACGGTAACCGTGTACCATCCTTTCGGCGCGTAGGACGGTGTCGAAATCACGTCGCCCGTCTCCCCAACTCTACCCGAGGATTGAAGAGCCCATCCATCGGCCAGAGGCAGTACCGGAAATGGTTCCGTTACCGCGAAGAGTGCAGCCGCATACACAAGGTGAGCAGCCAGCAGTAACGAGGGAAAAACAAAGCCCGGAGTCTTCATGGTTCGAACCCTTTCAAACAAAGAACCGTCGCAGTGCCGGGATAGGAGGCAGTACGGCACCATCGACTCCGCCCAGGCTGGGTTGTCGCTCCTTAGATAATATCCTTTATTCATTCGTTTCAATAGGCCTGAAATGCGAGATAATGACTGCGCAAGACCGCAGAAGAAAAGGAGCCTTTTCGATGAAGATTCGACGGACTAGCGTGCGTGTGTTCTGCCTGGCTCTAACGTCGCTTATGGCGGCGCACGCCGGAAACATTAATAGCGACGCACCGCAGCAATCGAGCCCATCGGAGTTTCAGCAGGAATTGATCCGCACCCAAAGAGCTTTTCAGGATGCGCTGGAGCGTGGCGATGCGGAATATGTCAGGAACGCTGTTGCTGACGATTTCTTATCCGTCGAGACCAATGGAAACAGCACAGCCAAAAAAGAATTCGTGCGTGATATTCATCCCTCCGAACACCCCGAGCCTTCCCCCATTTTTTACGAGTTCGATGTCGTGCAACTCGATGAAGGCTGCGCTGTCGTAACTTACAAGGCAGTGTTTCCTGGCAGCCAATTAGAGAAATACCAGCACTTAAGCGATACCTGGGTGAAGCAGGCTGGCCAGTGGAAGCTGAAATTCCAACAGAGCACGCTCAATTTATGGAGCGCTCACGACCTGGACTAGCGAATGCGATTCATAGACCGCGAAGAGGTTGCCAAACGTCTCACCTATGATTTGTGCATCCCTATCGTGCGCGATGCGATGATTGCCTTCTCACGAGGCGAAACCAAGCAACTGTTGCGTTCGATTATCCCGCTGTCCGAAGGCCGACTTTTCGGCGTCATGCCCGGTGCGATGGGCGCGCATGCCCCGTTCGGAGCGAAGTTGATCAGCGTCTTCCCCGGGAACTTCTCTCGTGGAATACAGTCACATCAAGGCCTCGTCATCCTGTTCGATCCGGAATCCGGCGCTCCGGTTTGCGTGCTCCATGCGGGAGAAATCACGGCGATCCGCACGGCCGCGGCCAGTGCCGTGGCTACCGACGCGTTGGCCCGCAGAGGTACAGGTCGACTGACGCTACTCGGCTATGGCGAACAGGCCGCGACCCACGCACGCGCAATCGGTAAGGTTCGCAATCTTGATTCCATCGTCGTATGGGGTCGTTCTCTCGAGCGCGCGCGGATTTTCGCGGAGCGCATGCAATCGGAACTTGGATTACCGGTGACCGCCGCCAGAGACGTAAAAGAAGCCGTCGCCGAAGCCGACATTGTTTGTACCGTCACTTCCGCCGCCGAGCCGATCCTGGAGGGCGAATGGGTGCGGCCGGGGACACACTTGAATTTAGTCGGCTCGAGCTACGCCGGGCCTGCGGAAGTTGACAGTGACCTGGTCGTCCGCTCGCGCTTCATTGTCGACAGTCGCGAAGGCGTTCTAAATCAAGGCGCGGAATTTCTCCGAGCCAAGGCTGCTGGCTTAGTTGGTGATGAACACATTGTGGCCGAGATCGGTCAAGTGTTGGCGGGAGAAGTCGAGGGCCGCCGCTCGGCGGACGAGATCACCGTGTATAAATCCCTTGGCCACATCGTCCAGGATTTGGCAACCGCATGGGCGCTTTACTCTCCGAGCGAGAGTACATCTTGAAAACTAATCGGGTGTCCAGCCAAGAAATTCTTCGTATCCCTTGAACATCTTGACTAGAAGATTCCGGACCCGCTGTTTCAAGGTTACTGGCTTCGGCTCACACAGCCGTATGATTTCCTTCTCGACAACGGTCTTGACTTGGGGAGCGACGTTTGGGTTTGCGGCCATAGAGGTTTCCTCTCAATCAGCCGTACGGATCCAGCGCCTGGCAAGGCCGTGACGAACCTGCACTCCGCCTTGATTGAAGTACCGGAAGATCCCGGCTTGAATGGATTGTGCAGATTTGGAGCCAACCGTTTCACTCCAACAGGGTCAAGGCGATCGAGCCTCGTTCAAGTCTTAAATTTGCAGTCGTCGAATCAGGCCGCAAAACATTAGTTGGAGTCGGCGTTTAGATTTTTGCCAATCCGACGTCGAGCAGCCTAGCAGCCTCTTTTAACTTGCCATCCAGAGTGGCAATCGGAAGTCCGGTCCGCAGGGCCAGCTCCAGGTAAGCGGCATCGTACTGGCTCAGATTCTGTTGTCGCGCAATCGACAAGATCTGCTCGAAGGCACGTCCGGTCTCCGTGGCCTCGACCGAAATAGGGAGCCCCGCAATACGCCGAAGTAAAGCGGTAACTTGTGCGACAGTAATGTGTTTGCGCCGTTCCGCCACCAGCAAGGCATTCGCAACCTCAAAGGGCCATATGGCAGGAGTAAGTGCCTCGGTTCCAGCCGAAAGCAAATCGAGAACTCCTTCTGTGAATGGCGCCCGCTCGTCCTCGAAGCACCAGGCTACGGCCACAGATGCATCCAAGACGATTCGCCTAATAACGGCGCCCGGCATTGATCAACTCGCGGATCGTGATCTTTCCGAGAGTCGCACCTTTTCGAAGCTCGCGAATTTCTCGCACAACCTCGGCCGGATCTTCTTTCTCGCCGGCATCGGCCGGAACCAATTTCGCAATCGGAATCCCTCTTCTCGTGATTCGGATCGTCTCGCCCTTGGAGACTCTTTTCAGGAGGCTATTCAGGTGCGTCTTTGCGTCGAAGACACCGACAGTATTTGGACGGGCCATGCATACTAGTCTATCAACTAGTCGGTTTGCCCGGCAAGTCTCCCTTAAAGCGTGGAATTGCGTTTCAGCGCTCCCGCGTTGCCTCTCAGACGTACCCTGCCGCAGCGTCGCTCGGATGTGCGCTGGACACGATTAGGGCAGGTCATACGACCTCATTTTGTCCCGGAGTTTGAATCTGAGCCAGTGAGCTTGGGGCCCATCTGGCACGTAGCTTGCGTTCCAAGAACACGAGAGCATCGGCTTACTTGTTGTCAGGAACGATGTTCGACGCGGGCCAATGCGATGGCTGCGCATTGATGTTGGCAACGATAGAGACTGGGCCATCGACCGGCTTCACATCCACGTTGTACCCATCCACTTCGACGAGTGGCAGGTCTCCCTGCAAGTCTTTCGTCGCCGCTTCGATTGAGACCGTCGAGGATTCGCCGGGCACAAGCGAAATATAGTTGTCCGAGTAAAAGACGGGCAGGACGCGTCGTCCGCTCTTCTTTTGATGAAGCTGCAGGTGCGAGAGCAGAGCGACGTGGCTGGTGTTGTTGTGCAAGGTTAGGGTGAGCACCGTATTGTCGCCTTGGGTACGAGCGTTGGCTTCGGCGTCGAGCGTGACGGTGGGCAGATTCATTAGACCGTCGAACTGATCCTGCGCCACATGCTGCCAGTAGAAATTGCTGGAGAGCAAGCTTCCGTTCGCGTCGGTCAGGTCGAGCTTGATGAAATAGAGCGGGCTGATGCGCGCGTTCACCACGATCTGCGCGGCCTTGATTGTTGTGCTGCCGGGGACCTGTGCTACTGGATAGGATTTCTGTGAATCCAGCGTGCCGTCAAAACGATAGATGAGCACTTTGACTTGAAGCGCGTTGAGCGCGTCCGGACGGTTGTTGACCACCTCGATGCCGCGGTTTTCCTCATTAAACTGCACATGAACAGTCTCCGAGGCCTTCTTCGCCGCGTACAACGCAGCGTTGGGCTCGAGATCGTAGTGGTAGAGCTGCCAAACGAAGCTGGGCTGGGCCGGGTGACTCATCCAGGTGATCACGCCCGTGGTCGTTTTGAACATTTCGGCGTTGCGCCCTTCGTACATGGCGCGGAAAGCTTCATAGGTGGCCAGTTGGCCTTTCTGTACGAAGTCGGCGAGATTGCGAATGTGCCCATAGCGCTCCGCCAGCGAAGTTGGAAACTCGTTGCCCCGTTGCGCGCCAGCCGCCATGTCGTGTTGGGCCCAGTCGTCGTTGATCGTCTCCCAATCTTTCTGCGGCATCATGCCCTGGATGGATTCAATGGTGGGGATAGAGACCGAGCCAGTCTCGGTCTTGAAGCTTTCGTTGAAGGCGTAGAAAAAGCGCGGCGAACGCCAATAATAAGGTCCATGCGACGAGACGCCGCGGCCGTCAGCGGAGTTCGATTGGTACAGCCGCGTCGGATCGAGGCGACTCATCAGCGTCTTCAGTGTGTCGTCGAGTTCCTTGGGCGGATAGCCCTCGTTGCGCGCACACCAGACTGCAATGGATGGATGGTTGCGGTAGCGAACTACTTTATCGGTGACGTTGGCGAGGTATGTCGGAATGTCGGTCGGGTCCGGACCGTCGTTGGGGTTAGGCTGAAAGAACTCATCCCACAGCAGGATTCCGTATTTGTCCGCCATGTCGTAGAAGTCGGGACTGGTGCTCTGCCCTACCCAGTTGCGAATGATGTTCAAGTTGGCCAGGGCGTGCATGTGAAACTGAGCGTCCAGCCGTTCTCGCGTAATCCGCTTCATTCCCTCGTCGAGACCCCAATTGCCCCCGCGCGCCATCACGCGAACCCCATTCACTGAAAGCGTAAGGTTCTCCGAGTCGGCGACCTTGTACTCGATCTTGCGAATACCAAACTGCCGGGTCGCGCTATCGGAAGATTTTTTCCCCACATCGAAGCGCAGCGTGAGCGTGTACAGGTTCTGCGGACCGTAGCCGTTGGGCCACCACAGCTTGGGATCGGAAAGATGAAGTTCCGGCGTGGATTTACTGTCCAGCGTGACCGCTTGCGTACCGTTCGCCGCAATGGTCACGGATGTGTGAAAGGTGATCTCATGCTCTCTCGAGTTTTCCAACTGAATGATCCCGGTTAGCGTACCGGTGATGGGCTTCGGCGACTTGTTCTCCAGCGTAGAGAAAACGTGAAGGTCCGCGGTGTCGTGCGCTGCCGACAAATCCGCAGTAATAAATGGATCCTTCACCACGACCGGCCCGGTTGCATCCATCGTGACCGGTAGCCAGATGCCGGTGTCACGATCGCGAACTGCGGGAAGCCAATCCCACCCGATAGTGGAAAGGAAGGTGGGGCCATCAATGGCTGTCTCGCCGCCGTTCTTGCCGACGCCGAGAGCAACGTTGTGCTCGTGCGGAATGCCAGGGTGAGGCTGCGGAGAAACCAGCACGGCCAGAACGGCGTGCCGCCCAGGTTTCACAAATTCAGAAATATCGAAGTCGCCCCGTATGAAGGCCCCGCGCATGGTCCCAGCTTCGTGGCCGTTGACCCAGACCTCGGCGGTGTAGTTGATGCCACCGAAATGAAGCCAAGTATGGCGGCCTTTGTAGGCTGCAGGCACCATAAAGCTGGTGCGGTACCAATAGCTGGTTTTGTTCAGGCTCTCCGGAATGGCCCGCATGTTCTCGCCGTACAGTGGTTCCGGATAAACCCCGTCGTTGACCAGCGTGGTAAGCACAGTCCCCGGGACCGTCGCGGCATACCAACCCTGCGACTGAAAGGCGGCTGTCGAAATGATCGAAGCAACCGCCGCGACCTTCGCGGCGTCTTGCATCTGCCAGCCATTGATGGTTTGCGTTTGTATCTGCGCGATTAAAGATGGAGGAGCCAGAACCGCGATTAGAATGAAGAGACGAAAGATCATTTGCGTGATTCCCTCTAGACCGCATGTTATTTCCGGCTGCGAAACAAATCTCGTCGTCTGCCCGTTCGATCCTACTTGTTAGGTTACATCCACGAGAGGCCGGTCATCGTGCGTTAGGCAGCAAACCCTTTTCGACGAGTACAGGTGGCCTGCGGTGTCGGGTGGCCTGCTCATAGGCATAAGCCCAACTGAGCAGGTCGCCATCTTTCCAGGGCCGGGCCGATAGCTCTAACCCGAACGGGAGACCATCGGGGTAGAACCCGCCGGGAACGACCACCGCGGGAACACCGATCATATTGACCCATCCTGTGTCGCTGTGTGGACCTTCACTGATCTTGCCGTCCTGCGGCATGGTCTCATCGGGCGGAGGCATCTGTGCTGCCGGGTAGACGAATCCATCGAGGTGCAGCCGATCCAGCGTTTCGTTGTAGGCATCGAGTGCCCGTCGCCGGGGAGCAAGGACGTTGGCTTCGGCTTGCGGATCGGTCTCGAACACGGCTTGGATCAATGGCGGCCGATCCTTTCGGGTGTTCTCATCCACGCCTCCGATGATCGTCGACGGCAGAGGAGATCCAACAGCTTTCTGGTACTCGTCGACCGAATGGTATTGTGCTGGACCATACTCGGCTAGAAATTTTTCTGTTCCCTCACGGACATAAGGAAAGGTGCCGACGCGAGCTACGGTCACGGCAAAACTGTCGGGTAGGATTGAATCGTCGAAGATGACGGTTGCGCCAGCCGCTCGCAGGCCTTCCAGAGCCCTCATAAAGGCCGCGCGCGTCTCCGGCCGTAGCGGGAGGCGGGCGGCAGCGGTGTCCTCTGCGACCTCAGCCGCCGACTCGGACGCGGGAATGCCTTGAAACGGAATGCCGGCTCCTTCAAGAATGAAGGTAGGCACGCCGAAGCGCTTCCCCTTGAGTGCATCCGATTTCAGATATCGTGTATACGGGCCGGGCTGGGCCTTTGCCGCAGAACCGCTCGTACGGGGATCCAGCGAATCTTCTCCAGCCATGACGTCGAGCGCCAAGGCAGCATCAGTCACGTCACGGGCGATTGGCCCGGTGTTGTCGAGCAACCAGTCGAGCGGTGCGATGCCAGCGATACTCACCAGACCGCGTGTTGGGAACACACCTACAACGGAACTGGTGGAAGACGGCATGCGGATCGAGTTGCCCGTATCTGTCCCATTGCCCAGTAATGCAAAGTTTGAGGTGACGGCTGTGACCGTGCCTCCGGACGAACCACCGGGGCTGAAGCGCACATCGTATGCATTTCCGGTACGCCCGTAGGCCGTGCTGCGATTCGTGTCGCTGGCGGCGAAATCCGGCATGTTTGTCTGCCCGAGGATGACAACTCCCGCCGCGCGTAGCTTTGCGATGATGGTCGCATCTTTTGGTGCAACCAGCTCATGGCCCGGGATGATATAGCCTTTCCATCCATCCGTAGTGACGAGACCCTTGATGCTGGTATTTGCCTTCGTAACAATCGGAACGCCCCACATGGGACCGCGCACAAAACCGCTGCCTCCGGTTTTTGCTTCGGCATCCTCGCGAGCAGCCGTGGCCAGAGCTCCAGGCACATCCAGGTTTTGCACGGCGCGGTAGATCCCGTTGTACTTCTCGATGCGCGCTATGTACCAGCGCACGACTTCTGTAACCGTGTATTTGCGGCTGCGGTATAGCTGCTCCAACTGGGGGATAGTGATTTCGAGCAGGTCGCGATCCATTGCCTCTTGGGAAGAGCTTTCCTTTGTTGACCGAGCTTTTGTCTGCGCCCATAAGCAACCGGTTATGAGCGTGATTAAAACGACGAGGAAATAGCAAAAACTGGCTCGTATCTTCATGAGATCCTCGGCACGGAATGACGCCTGCTGAACAGCATAAATGTCGGCTCGCGAGCAGAACCCGAAACCGCTACTCGGGTAGTCCGAGGCGGCGCATCAAATCAGCGAAGCGCGGATCGGAACGAAGCGGGTCCAGCGCGGGATAGCGAATAGCGATCAGCAGTTCGTTGTCTCCATCGGAATAAGCTTTCTCCAAATATTCGAAGGCTTGGTCGCGGTTTCCGGCGAGCGCCGATGCAATGGCTGCGGCGGTCGAGCGATCCGAGCCTTCCAACCGTAATATGAGTTGGAGATAGCCTTTCGCATCGCCACTCACCGGGATGGGCTTCGGAAATGCGCCCTGAAGTTCGTTCACAGCGTCGGCGAAGCGGCCGGTGGTAGCGTAGAACTGCGACAGCTTGTAGTGGGCCGGAGGAAAGTTGGGATCGCGTGCGAGCACCTTCTGGAACTGGGCGAGAGCCTCGGGATAGTGCCGGGCGTTCATCAACATCACAGCGTAATTTGTATTGATGATCGAGGAGAGAGGGTCGAGCGATATCGCCGTCCGGTATTGCTCCAGACCTTCGTCCATGCGGTTTTCCAAAGCCAGATAGCCGAAGGCGTAAAAGTAGCGGGCAGCGGCGTTGTTGGGGTTCAACGCAATGGCGCGGTGAAATTCCGGTTCCGCCTCGCTCCACCTTCTCAGGTTCGAGAGGGCGAAGCCACGCGCGGCATGGGCCTCGGACAGGGAGTCATCCAGTTCGAGAGCTTTGCGGGCCGCTTCGTCAGCCAGCATTTCGCCTTGCTTCGAAGTGATTCCAACGCCGTAGCTAGGGGCGATGTTGTAGGTGTCGGCCAGCCCCGAATAGGCAAGGGCGTAGTTGGGATCGGCGGCGATGGCCTGCTGAAACAAGTCGATGCTCTTCTTGATGCCATCAGGAGTGCGTCCGTACCAAAGCTGTCGGCCTTCGAGGTAGAGACGGTAGGCTTCCGGATTCGTGGTCGAGGCGCGGTTCAGACGCTGCTGTTCGGTGCCGCTCAAGTGAATACGCAGGCTGCTGGAGATGTCACGGGTGATGTCAGACTGAACTTCCGACACATCAGTCGCCTTGCGGGCGTAGTGGGAACCCCAAAGTTCGCTGCCATCGGCAGTATTGACGAGGTCGGCGTCGATCCCCAGCTCATCGCCATGCTGCGTGATGCGTCCCATCAAAACGGCGCCCACCTGGAGCGTCTGGCCAATCTGCCGCGGGTCATCCTCTTTGCCTTTGAACTTGAAGACTGTGCTGCGCGCCATGACTTTGAGGTCCGGCAGTTGGGATAGCGTGCCGATCAAACTTTCGGTGAGGCCATCGCTGAGATATTCGTTGCCGGGATCAGTAGTTGCATTAACGAAGGGCAGCACTGCGATGGAGGTGATCTTTTTCGTATCGGACTTCGCGCGCACGAAGTAAAAACCCGCAGCTGCTGCAATCGCCAGAACGGCGACACCGCCGGCAGCGACGTATTTTAGCGAACGGCCGCTCGAAGCGGCCGGGTGAACTGAGGATGAACTTGCGGACAACTGCGCACTTGCTCCTGAAGAATGCCCGGTATCGAAGTCGCGCTTCAGGCGCGTCAGATCAGTCCGTAAATCCGCAGCGCTCTGGTAGCGAAGATTGCGATCCTTCTCCAGCGCCTTGTTGATAATGCGTTCCAACTCGAGCGGCAAGTCGGGATTGAGGCGCAACGCCGGAGCGGGGGCCGCATCCAGAATAGATTTGAAAATCTCCGCGGAGCTGCCGCCGCGAAATGGAAGTGCACCGGTCGCCATCTCATAGAGCACTGCGCCGAAAGAAAATAAATCGCTGCGGGCATCCAGGTCCTTGGCGCGCGCCTGCTCCGGCGACATATACGCGATGGTGCCGATCGTAGAGCCGGGGCTCGTGAGATGCTGCTCGTCGGCCGTCATTGTGTTGGCGGAACCGACCTGATTGGAAGAGCCGGCCGTGTTCGCGACCTTAGCCAAGCCAAAGTCCAGCACCTTGGCGTGCTCGCGCTTAGTGACGAAGATGTTGGCAGGCTTGATGTCGCGATGGACGATGCCAGCCGAATGAGCGGCGTCCAGCGCATCGGCGATTTCGATGGCCAGCGATAGAATCAGCTCCGTTTCCAGCGGACGACCAGCAATGCGATGCTTCAGCGTCAGCCCATCCAGAAACTCCATGGCAATGAACGCCTGTCCATTTTCCTCCCCAATGTCATAAATCGTGCAAATGTTGGGATGGTTCAGCACGGACGCAGCCTTTGCTTCTCGCCGAAAACGGCTCAAGGCCTGCGGATCTTTGGCCACGTCGTCGGGCAAGAACTTGAGCGCTACAAAGCGATCCAGGCGCGTGTCTTCAGCCTTGTACACTACGCCCATGCCGCCGCCACCGAGCTTCTCGGTGATGCGGTAGTGCGAGATGGTTTGCCCGATCATTCCACGATGTGGCGCGAGAAAACGTGTCCCTTCCAGGTCGCTTCATCTTACGGACGTAGCCGCAGCCCGTCAACGCATCAGCGGTTTGGGGTGTGAAATCGTCAAACACGAAGTCCTTGCTGTTATTTTAGGTGTCGAGAAGGATACAAAATTAAAGCAGGGCCGTCTAAACAGTAGTTAATGAGGCAATATGATCTATGTGACGCCAGATTCCACAGCCGTGAGAGGCTCCCGGAGTTGAACATTTCGAGGAAATTCAGCGTATTCCCTTCTGAAACTAAACTGAGCCCCGGCGCTTTGGAAATGAACCCATTCAGCAACACTCTTCGCACCAAGCAAGTCGGTCCGTTCCGGATCGTTGAGAAGTTCCATTCTCCAAGCCAGAGGCTTGCCTTGCACGAGCATGAAAAAGCGTACGTTTCCTTCCTTCTGACCGGGTCCTACGTGGAAATCCTTCGGCACGAAGAACGAATTTGTTCGCCGGGGACGGTAATCTGGCATCCGAGAACCGAAGCTCACGCCGACCAGTTTCGCTCCGAGGGCGGCCATTTGCTCGATCTCGAAATCGATGCTGCCTGGTTGGAAGACGCCTCGCAGGCACTCGAATCGGTCGCGCGCGCTCATATATTTTGCGGCGGCCTTCCCTATGCGCTCGGTCTGCGGATGTATCGCGAACTCAGCACTTGCTCCTATCGATTCGAGGACGTAGCAACCGAATTGCTCGGCTTTTTCTTCACAGGTCCATTCGAGCGGCGTCCACCGGCTTGGTTCAACCGCGCCCTGCAACTCTGCAATGAAACCGAGGAGTCGCGGTTATCATTGGCCAGTCTGGCTCTCGCGGTTGGCGTACATCCGGTGCATGTGGCGCGCAGTTTTCGTCGCTTCCTGGGATATACATTCGGCGATCATCTTGCCAAAATCCGAATCCGCAAGGCTTTCGGACTCCTTCTCCATTCGAAGAATTCGATCGTGGACGTGGCGTACGCTTGTGGTTTCGCGGATCACGCACACCTGTGCCGGGCATTCAAACAGTCGACCGGTCTCACTCCTTCCGCTTTTCGCAGGAACCTTCAATTCTCATTGCAAACCACACCATAAATAATTTTACGCATGTTAATACGGTTCAAGAGACCACTCTCCCGTTTGGCTATAAACAATGTGGAGTGTGTCATGAGATGATCACCCGCCGGTTCTGGCGGGACCGTCGCTCATGGATTGAGAGGGCGAAATGAAGCAACTTGTCTTGTTGATTGCGATTTCCTTACTGACTCCGTTCTGCATGGCACAGCGCCTTCCGCACATTGCAGATCCGGAAAGCTACAAATTAAGTTTCGCGCCGGACTTTTCGAACAACACCTTTGCGGGTGTGGAAACCATCCAGGTGCGTGTGCTTCAATCGACCCCAGAGATCGTGCTCAACGCGGCGGGTATTGACTTTCAATCGGTGACCATTGCGAGTAGCGCTGGAGACCAAGTGGCCCGTGTCTCTCTCGACAAAGAAAAACAGATGGCGCACCTGGCGGTCGACAAGCCGCTTGCCCAGGGTCCGGCGACAATTCAAATTCGCTACGCCGGAAAACTGAATGATGAATTGCGCGGCTTCTACATCGGCAAAGACGATCAAGGGCGGAAATACGCGGCCACTCAACTCGAAGACACCGATGCTCGTCGCGCCTTTCCTTCATTTGACGAGCCCAACTACAAGGCCACATTCGACGTCACCGTCATCGCCGACAAAGACATGACTGTGATCTCGAATGGGAAGGTGGTTTCCGACGCGCCCGGTCCTGGCGACCTAAAACATACGGTTCATTTTTCAACGAGCCCCAAGATGTCGTCTTATCTCGTGGCTGTAATTGTCGGTAATTTCGAATACATAGAAGGCGAGTCGGACGGTATTCCGATTCGCGTGTGGACCAGTCCCGGCAAGAAGGAACTGGGCCGCTTTGCGTTGGCGGCAGCCGAATTTAACCTGAGCTATTACGATCGCTATTTCGGAATCAAATATCCTTACGGCAAACTTGATCTGGTCGGGCTCGCAGATTTCTCGGCGGGTGCGATGGAGAACACCGGCTGCATTACCTTCCGCGAAATTCTACTGCTGCTGGATGAGAAGCACACGGCCATTGACCTGAAGAAGACTGTGGCTTCGGTCATCGCCCATGAAATGGCGCACCAATGGTTTGGCGACCTGGTGACCATGCAATGGTGGGACAACAAGTGGCTCAACGAGGGTTTTGCCACCTGGATGTCGAGCAAGCCGGTCGCAGCGTGGAAGCCGGAATGGAATGTACAACTCGATGAAGTCAGCGACACCGTATACTCGCTGGGCCAGGACTCGCTCGTCAATACCCACCCCATTCATCAGCCAGCGGACACACCGGCGCAGATCCTCGAACTCGACGATGCGATCACCTACACAAAAACGGCAGCCGTACTGCGTATGCTGGAATCCTACGTCGGAGCAGACTCGTTTCGTGCCGGTGTGGATTTGTATTTGAAACAACACTCCTACGCCAACGCGACTGCGTTTGATTTTTGGAACGCGCAGACCCAGGTCTCAAAGAAACCCATCGACAAAATTATGCCCACCTGGACTGAACAAGCGGGGCAGCCGCTCGTAACCGTAAAAACCGAGTGCTCGGGCAACTCCGAGACAGTCGCGCTCGAACAGCAGCGCTACTTTTATGACCGGGCGAAGTTGAATGCGGGGAGTGCGGAGCTGTGGCAGATTCCTGTATGCATGAAAGTTGGGTCGACGACATCAGCAACAGAAAAGTGTGAGCTGATCACAAAAAAGCAGGCGAGCCTCACTCTCCAAGAATGTTCGCCGTGGGTTTACGCCAACGCCAAGGCAAAGGGTTTCTATCGCTCCGCCTACAGTTCCGAAGCCATCCGCTCCATCGCCAAAGTAGCCGAGAGCGCCCTTACTCCGGCTGAACGCATGATGCTGCTCAGCGACGTTTGGGCCTCGGTCCGCGTCGATCGCGAACCCATCGGAGATTATCTCGTCTTAGCAGAAGGACTGCAGGCGGACCGCAGCAGCGCCGTTCTGGGTGAAATTATCAACCAACTCAGCTACATCAGCGATTACCTTGTGAGCGATGCCGATCGCGAAGCCTTCGATCTTTGGGTGCGCCAGCTTCTCGATCCGGTGGCCCGCGATGTGGGGTGGGAAGCTAAGCCTGGCGAAGCCGAAGATCAGGCTGGCCTGCGTGCGAGACTGATGACGGCGTTGGGCGAAGTTGCCCGTGATCCGCAAGTGCAGGCGCTCGCAAGAAAGCTCACCGACCAGTATCTTGCTGATCCTTCCTCTGTCGATCACGAGATCGCCGCCATTGCCCTGCGAATTGCTGCCCTCAACGGCGATCAGGCTTTGTACGACAGAATTACGGCAGATCTTAAAGCTGCCAAAACACCGGAAGCCTACTTCACCGACATCTCTGCTCTCAGGCACTTCAGCGATCCCAAGTTGGTTGAGAAAACTCTGGAATTCGCTATTTCCCCGCAGATGCGCTCGCAGGATGCTCCGTACTTGATCTCCGGCGTGATGCGAGATCCGGCCACGGAAAAACAGGCGTGGGTTTTTGTTCAGGCGCATTGGGGAAGTATCGAGAACCTGGGCGGAGCCTTTGCAGGTGGAATTATTGTCCAAGGCACCGGAAGTTTCTGCGACCCGGTCATGCGCGATGAAGTGCAAGCCTTCTTCACCAGCCATCCCGCTCCCGCAGCGGAACGTTCGCTGAAGCAATCGATCGAGCAAATCAATTACTGCGTGGATATGAAAACGCATCAAGGACCGCAGCTCGCTTCCTGGCTCCAGCGAGGCAACGTTACCGCCGACGAGTAGTACATCCTTCTGCTAAAACAGAAACTTCAGAGCGACCTGGATCACGCGCGGACTCACATCCGATTGGATTTGGCCGAAAGTCGGCGATTCGATGTCACTGACCGGCAAGCGGAAATTGGTATGGTTCAGTACATTGAACAATTCACCGCGGAATTGAAGATCTTTTGATTCCGTCAGCCGAATGTTCTTAAGCGCGGAGAAGTCCCAGTTCACATAGCCAGGCCCCAGGACTGCGTTACGGCCTTCGTCCCCGAATACTTCGAAGCGGCCCAGAGGATCCGGCTGGAGTTTTTGGAAAGCGCTCACGTTGAACCATTCCGCTGCGGTGCGCGGTCCAGAATTCGGATTGCCAATTACATTTGGACGGTTGCTGGAAAATCCGGAAATCTCCGGAGCCTGGCCTTGCAGCGAAACATCATTAGAGTCGAATACAGTGAACGGCGTTCCACTCATGGCCGTGAAGATCCCGTTCAACTGCCAATTGCCCAGAACATGGCCATACCAACTACTGGAGTGTTGTAAGAATGGGATGCTCCATTGATAACTCAGCACGAAACGATTACGAGCATCGAACATGGAGGGACCGCGCTCCGCCGCCAGATCGAAGGGATTCTGCGCGAGATCATTTTCTCCGGCTACGGGCTGCGATGCAGAACCCGTAATATTGAAGGATGAAACGTCGTCGATCGAATGCGACCATGTATAGGACGCAAGGAAAGAAAGCCCATGGCTGAAGCGCTTGCGCAAGCTGGTTTGCAGCGCGTTATAGCTGGAGTTAGCGATGCTCGCTATTTCACCGACCGAACTGTAAACACAATCATTCGGTAGCGCCAGCGTGCATCCAGAATACAGCCGCCGCTGGTTTACGTTGTTCTCGGTGGATATGGGATTGCCGCTGCTATCAAGACCGGGCACAAACACCGCTGGATTGCCTTCGATGAATCGTGGCAACCTCACACCGGTCGTGCCCACGTACGCGGCCTGAAAGAGCCAGTCCGCGCCGAAGGAACGTTGAATGTTCAGGTTCCAATCCTGCGCGTACGGCAGATGCAGGTTGCGCGAGAGCACGAGCAGGGTCATCGGTTCGGGGAAGGGCTGACCGAAAGGGTCCGGACTATAAAACGGATTGGCAAATGAGTTGACGGGAAAACTTATTTGCTGCGTCTTCAGATAGGGAGGCGCACTGACGGGATCCTGGAGCGGACCGCCCTCCCCTGTGTAGTAGGGCTCGTAGAAAATTCCGTAGGCGGCGCTGACCACAGTTTTGCCGTCGCCACGCGGGTCCCAGGCAAAGCCGACGCGCGGAGCAAAAGCAGTTTTCTGTGTTGGAATTAAGCCCGCAGGCACGCCCGGATCGCCGGGATAGAGAAGTCCCGGCGGAGCATTGGGAATTACCTGCGACTGTGCTCCCGGAACGAAAAGATTCATCCGGTTCTTGTTTTCTGTGGCGGGGAAGGGCAACTCGTAACGAAGTCCGAGGTTGAGCGTCAGGTTCGACGTGATTCTGTAGTTATCCTGGGCGTAAGCATCGAAAGCGCGTTCACGGATTTCGCGACTAAAATCGCCGCCGCCCTGCAGAAAGACCACGGGATTGCCTGACAGGAAGCTGGCAAATCCGTCGCTGTAGGGGAAGGTCGAGAAAACAAAAAAACCGTTGCTGGCGATGCCCTGCAAGGCGTTGATTTGGTCGCGCCGGTAACCACCGCCGAATTTGAGTTCGTGGCGGCCATGGATCCAACTCAAAGAGCCGGACGCGTCAAAGGTATTCTGAAACGTGTTGCGCGGCCCAGTGATCGGATCGCCAACCGAGGCGTATCCACCAACCTGAATAAACGGGGGTCCGGCGGCCGAGGCCAGTGTCGGTTCGTACTCAAAGCCTAAATCCGACGGGGATTCATGATTCAGGTGCTCGTCGAGCAGGAACTTATTGCGGAGATACGAAAAGCGCGCGACCCCG
This sequence comes from uncultured Acidobacteriota bacterium, assembly GCA_963722725.1. Lineage (GTDB taxonomy): Bacteria > Acidobacteriota > Terriglobia > Terriglobales > Acidobacteriaceae > JABDBE01. The sequence goes on along the minus strand of CAVROB010000013.1, from coordinate 511,197 downwards.
ATGGTGTTTGACGAAAAGACGTGAGTCTCCTGGGCGACAAAGTTCTGCGCGCGATCGTCTTCGCCCACGGGAAAGCCCGGGACATTGGCTCCTACCGGAGAGAGCGGATCCGTGGTCGGGCCAGCGCTAAACATGTAGCGGAAATTCAGCGTGTCAGCGCGGGAAAGATAATGATCCAGGCGCAATCCGAATTGGTCATTGTTCTCGCTTAGCGTCTGCGTAGTGATGAATCCATTTGGGCCGCTGTTCGGGAGAGGAAAAAACGGCAAAATGTTATTGGCGATAGGATCTATAGACGTCAGTTGGTTGTTCGGAACCGGGGCGCCGGTGAGGAAATTGTAGAGCTGCTGGCCGTCCGCAGGATTAGGATCATTGCACAAACCATTGGTAAAGCCCGAGGTACACAGCTGTGCGAAGTTGCCCTGTCTTTCTGCGAGCGAAGGCACGGTTGCGGGCACGGTCTCACCCTGATGATTACGGAAGCCCTCGTAATATCCGAAGAAGAAAGTCTTGTCTTTGAGAATCGGACCGCCAAAGGTCGCGCCAAATTGATTCTGCTTCAGGGGCTGAACACTTTGAGTGAAGTAGTCGGATGCATCCATGGCGTTGTTGCGCAGGAACTCCCACGCCGCGCCGTGAAATGAATTGGTACCTCCGCGGGTTACGATGTTGGTCGTGGAGCCGGTGTTGCGCCCGAATTCCGCGTTCGCGTTGTGAGTGAGAATCCTGAACTCGGCGATGGCATCAATTGGTGGTTTAAGCACATAACCGGCGTCCACAGCGTTGACATTGTCAGCACCGTCGATCATGAAATTGTTGGACTCGGGCCGCTGGCCGTCGACGGCATAAGCCTGGCCTGCACGTGCGGGACCTCCGGCTTCGAGCAATCCGGGAGTCAAAGGCACGACGCCGGGTTGAAGCAGGCCCAACTGAGAAAAGTTGCGCCCATCCAGAGGCAGGTCGAGAATCTCGCGCTCCATGACAGTTTCCCCGAGACTGCTGACTGTACTCTGCACCAGCGCAGCGTCTGCCCTCACTTGAACTTGCTGCGCCTCCGCCCCAACTTTGAGATGGACGCTGACCGTTGCAGTTTCGTTGATGTCCAGCGAAATCCCTTGCTGCAGGTAGGTTTGAAAGCCTCGCGCCTTGACCTCCAACTGGTAGTGTCCGATGGGGAGTTCGATCAGCACGTAGTCTCCCTGGCGGCCTGTCATTGCGGTGCGAGTGAGACCAGTTTCGATTTGCGTCGCGGTGATGGTGGCCGCTTGGACGATGGCTCCACTCGGGTCCAACACATTTCCGCGAATGCTTCCTGTGATTTGCTGTGCAACCAGGTTCAGACTTGCAACAACTGTTAACAACACACACGCCAAGTTTCTTAACCCGCTCAGTTGTCTCCCCATTCTTCCTCACCGATCGTCTTGATTTCGAAGTGGGGCGATTATAGGGACGAGAATTTACAGGTCAATAATATGAATGGAGTATGAATCGCAAATATAGAGGGCGGACGTGAAGCTTCGTGGCCACGGGAAAACGCATCCGCGAATTGCCACTTTCGCGGAGCAAGCTGGGTTCGTAGTTCATTCACCGTTCGCCGTCGAACCGTTCGCCACAACGCAGAATACGGAAGGCTTGCCCCAAACTGCGACAGGTATCGATGAAGGCATCCGGAGTCGCCGTGTTGAACTCAAACATTTCGAAGTGGCATGGAATCGCCAGTTTTGCGCCGATGTCGTGCGCCAACTGGGCAGCCTCAGGGCCGGACAGATTGCCGGCCACGCGCCGTTCTGGAACCCGGCCGTTGATGGGAAGAAGCGCGACATCGACTGCGAACGGCCGCAGTTTTTCCGCCATCCCTTCGTAGCGCAGCGTGTCGCCGCTGTGGTACAGGCTCCAGTCGCCGAACTGCAAAATATAGCCCAGAGCCTGCACGCGTCCGTGCTCGTCGCGCTCCACAGTTTCGTGCGCCGACACGACGCCCGAGAATCGAATCCCCGAGAGTTCGACGGCGCTCCCATCATCGAGTCCGATCGGCATCGCGCGATCGACCTTCAAACGATCCGCTACAAAGCCGCGATTGGCTTCCGGAATCAGAAGTTTCAGCGACGGGTTACGCGCCAGAATCGGGCTCAGCGTTTCCGCATCGAGATGATCGGTATGGTTATGCGAGGAGGTCGCGATGTCGACGAACGACAACTCCGTCGGATCGACGACCAGTTCGGTCATCCGCACATGCGGCTTATCAGTCTGGCTGTATTTTCGGGTGAGTGAGTTCGAAAGATAAGGATCGAGCAGAACATGGATGCCTTGCCATTGCAGTAGAAATCCACTTTGCCCCAACCACCACAGACGGAAGCCGCCATCACTCCGGTCCGCGGCGCGGATGTCGGCGAGCAGCGCGGCGTGCGACTGCACCGGACGGATCACGCGAGCCCCAACTCCTTGCGCACGATTGCCACACCCTGGACCATGTTGATGAGCTTCTGCCGGGCTGCCCAGCGCGCAGTCTGACTCAGGCCACAGTCGGGCGCGAACGAAAGCCGGTCGGCAGGTGCGTACTTGAGGCAGAGACGCACTCGATCTGCAACATCGGCGGGAGTTTCGACGTAGTAGTTTTTTACGTCGATGATTCCGACCGCTACATCGATGCCCCGCTTCGCAATTTCTTCTACAAGTTCGATTTCGGCGAACTCGCGGCTCGCCATTTCAAGGTGGATTTCGTTCACGGGTAGTTCAAAGAACACTGGGAACAGCGGAGCGTAACGGCGCGGCGCAACCGCGCGACCTTTGTAATTGCCAAAACAAAGATGGGTGGAGAGACGGCATCGACCAACGATAGGTTTGACGGTCTCGGAAAAGATCTTCACGAAGCGGCGGGGATTCTCGCGATATCCATAGCAGCTCATGGAAGGCTCGTCGAGAGTAATCTCCCGGCAACCAGCTTCCACGAGTTGCTCCAGTTCAGCGCGGACAATCGGGATCAATGCATCAGCGACTTCCCAGCGGCTGGGATAAGCGCCGCCAGGCTCGATGCGACCGCTTAGCGTGTACGGCCCCGGCACACTGGCCTTGAGAACAGGCCCTGCAGGCGCGACCTTCTGCAAGAGTTTGAATTCAGCCACTGCCCCCAACCCATGTTTGGAGGCTATCGTTCCGGTGACCGGATATTTTCCTCGTTGATCGTGCGCCGGCGGCCCGAAGCGGCGCGGGGAAAACGGTGTCGCGCGAATGCCCTCAAGCCGTCCGTAGAACGACAGATTAAAGTCGTAGCGGCTCTGCTCTCCATCGGTGATTACGTCGAGCCCTGCGTCCGTCTGGTCGTGAACGGCGGCGATCACTGCGTCGGTCCGCATCTCTTCGAGGTCAGCTTCACCAAATTCATCCAGATGCGCTGAGGCAAACTCGAGCCATCCCGGAAAAGGGTAGCTGCCGATTACGGTCGTTCGCAGAGGCCGGTGTTCTCTTGCTTCACTCATGCGCTCACCGTCCAACCTCCGTCAACAGTTATGACCTGACCCGTGATCGGGCTCGAATCTTTTCGCAAAAGAAAGCACGCGGTCTTTGCGATGTCCTCGGGCGCGATCATGCCTTTCGTCAAAGGCTGCTTGTGGGCCACGTATTCCATGATGCTGGCGTCGCCCTGCGCACGCGCGCTCATTGGCGTCTTAACCAGTCCCGCTGCGAGGACGTTGATCCGGATGCCGGCAGGCGCATAATAGGCGGCGGCGGAAAGCGTCATGGCCTCGATGGCTCCCTTGCTTGCGGCGTAACCTGCGGTGGCGAAATGTTCTCGCTGCGGATGCTGCGCCAGAACGCTTCCGATGTTGAGAATGACGCCCTTCTCCGAATTCTTCGTCCATATCCGCAGCACTTCTCGACACATCAGGAATGTGCCTTTGGCGTTCACGTCCATCACAGTGTTCCAGGCATCAGTCGAACATTCGTGGAGCGGGCCATCGCCCAGCGAGCGCGCGCTGATTCCGGCTACATTGAAAAGCGCATCGATTTTCCCGAATCGTTCAATGCACGCCGCTACGCTCTTGCAAACAGCCTCTTCATCCCGCACATCCGCAGCGTGGAAGCCTGCCCGGGGCAACTCCGCCGCCAGCGAACGGCATTGTTCTTCTTTCACGCCAACGACGAACACGCTGTCGCCCCAGAGGCGCGCTGTCGCCGCCGCAATACCCGACGAACCAGTCACCATGAGGACTTCGCTCACATGGCCTCTATTCAAAAAGGTGTTTGAGGCTTTTGCGGTAGGCCTCGTAGAACGCTTCCAGTTGCTCGGTGGCGGTGGCATTTCCGACGAATTGGTGGCTGGGCAACAACACCGGCTTGATGCCTCGCGCCAGCAGCGCTTCCGCGGTCGCGCAACGAATCATGTTGATGATGGTAGCGCCGGTGATTGTCGAAACCGGCCCGGTTCGCCACTCCAGACCTTTCAACTCGATGATGCAGTCACCCGGCGGGCACTGGTTGTCGATGATCAAATCGGCGCAGTCGATCAGTTTCTTTCCCGAAGAATGTGCGGGCTTGGCCTGTTCGCAATGCGCTTTGGAGACGATAGCGATCACCGGCAGCCCGCGCTTCTGCGCTCCCGCTGCCATTTCGACGACCACCGGCCGGATGCCGCTGGTTGAAACTACGATGAACGAGTCATTCGCTCCGAAATGGAAGCTGCGGAGAATCTGCTCCGCGTACCCTTCGTAGTTCTCCAGGTAAAGCGGGGCGCGCAGACCGTTTGTGCCGATAATCGACGCATGATTCGAGAGCGCGAGTTCAACTAAGGCTACGAAACCAGCGTAGCAGCCTTGCCGGGGAGTCATTTCTTCGCACATCATGCGCGAGTGTCCGTTGCCAAAGAGAAAAACCAGGCCGCCGCACGCGATGCGCTCGGCGCATAGATCAGCCGCTTTTTGAATGTTGTCGGCCTGGGTGCGTCGCAGATTCTCGAGCAGCGCCATCGCTTGGTCGAAGAAGGCCAAGCCGGCCTGCTTCGAGTTCACCATCGGATGCGCCGGGGCTTTTGTGGTCACGGGGAAATTGATTCCTTTCGCCTTGGAGGAGCTGCGAAGGATCGACGTGAGTATAATTCAGAATCATTGTGAGCGAAACTCGAACAGCAGCTCATGCGGACGCAGTCGCGATCGGCGTTGACATCGGCGCGACCGTGATGAAGGCCGCTTTGGTCGGATGGAACGGCGATCTGCTGGCGAGATTCAAAGAGAATTCGCCGCGCACCGCTTCGGCGCTCCATGATTTTGTCCTCTCCGTCCGCAAGCGCGCCGCGAGTCCAGTACTCGGAATCGGGATCGGCTGCAAGGGGGTCATCGATGCCGCCACCACTCGTGTGAACCGCCTGCCCGGCGATCTGAATTTTCTGGAAGGATGTTTGCTGCGCGAACTTGTCTGCGTGAATGGTCTGCCACTCTGCGCCGACAACGACGCGCGCACGGCCTTGGTCGGCGAGGTCCTGTGGGGAGCGGCTCGTGGCCGACGAAACGTAGTTTTGCTCACTCTGGGTACGGGCGTTGGGGCCGCAGCGCTGGTCGATGGCGTAATCGTCCGGGGCGCGTCGGGAGCAGCGTGCCACCTGGGTCACGTCACTCTCGACATTCGCGGCGGGCTCTGCATTTGCGGCAATTACGGCTGCCTGGAAACTTGTTTCTCTTCGCGTGCTATCGAGTCCGCTTACGCGGCCCACATCCATCGAGCTTCGCCGACTCGCTTAGGGCTTGACGATGCCGGCCGGATTCCGAGTACGGAGGCTATTTTTCAGGCGGCAACCGAGGGCGATCCCAGCGCGCGACGCGTGCTGGATCTCGCTTTCGAATCGCTCACGGCGGCACTGGTAAGCTTCCTGCACGTGTTCGATCCCGAACTACTCATCCTGGGTGGCAACATCGCCGCGGCCGGACCGCAACTGCTGGCCCGGTTGCATGAAGAGGTCGCGCGTCGTACCAGTGTTCTGCTGGGTAGGAAGGTACCGATCGTTCTTCAAACTACAGGCGGGTACGGGGGAGTTGCCGGTGCCGCAGGGCTCGTCTTCCTTCAACAAGGATTGCTGACAATTTAAAACCGGATCCATCACCTCGACGGGGGCACGCGAGACCAGATGAACCCAACCAATGTGCAGGAATCGATTCGCGCGAAAGATGGATCGGCGCGTTATCTGTATCTGCCCGCTGCTGTCGCCGCGATCGGCGGGTTATTGTTCGGATTCGATACGGCGGTCATCAATGGTGCCATCGTTTTCTTGAAGCGTCAGTTTGCGCTGACCGATTCGCAAACCGAAATCGGCGCCAGCAGCCTGCTTCTGGGATGCGTTTTCGGAGCGAGCCTGGCCGCCTTCACCAGCGACCGCTTCGGCAGGAAGAAGTCACTGCTGGCGGCAGCGGCGCTGTTTACGGTTTCGTCAATCGGGGCGGCACTTCCCCGCAATATCACTGAGTTCGTGCTCGCGCGCCTGGTTGGCGGCCTCGCCATCGGACTGGCCTCCACGCTTTCGCCTCTCTATATCGCGGAAATTTCACCGGCCCGCATCCGTGGACGGCTGGTAAGCGTTAACCAGTTAGCCATCGTCACCGGCATTCTGCTGTCTTACAGCGTTAACTACGGCCTCACCGGAGCGGGCTCGGCGAACTGGCGATGGATGTTCGCCTCGGCAGCGGTTCCTTCGGCTTTTTTTTTGGTGACGTTGCTCTTCGTTCCCGAAAGCCCGCGTTGGCTGGTACAAAAGGGTCGAGAGACCGAGGCCGACCTTATCTTGTCCCGTATCAAGGGACGGGATGCCGCTCAAGCAGAAATCCAGGCGATTCGTGCCGCAGTAGCCGAGGAGAGCGGAAACGTGCTTGATCCGGCCTTTCGAAAGCCGCTCGTGGTCGCCATATTAATCGGCCTCTTCAGCCAGTTCACCGGAATCAACACCATAATTTATTACGGCTCTTTGGTTTTCCTGGAGCACGTCCCCAACCAGACCGCCAGCACGGCGCTGTTTGCCAATGTCATGATCGGAGCCATCAACTTCGCAGCCACAATCCTAGGGATGTACCTGATCGATCGCGTTGGCCGCAAGCCATTGATGACATCCGCATTTGCCGGCATGGGCGCTTCCTTAGTTGGCGTGGCTGCGTCGATTCATTTCCATGGCCCACCCTTCACGGTTTTGCTCTTCGTCCTGATCTACGTCGCTTGCTTCGCAATCGGCATCGGCACGGGAACATGGGTGTTGATGTCAGAGATCTGTCCGAACCGGATACGAGGACGCGCCATGTCGATCGCAACCTTATTTCTCTGGTGCGGGACCCTGGTCGTTACTCTCACGTTTCTGTCGATGGTACGCGTGTTGACCGCGCCCGGCGCATTCCTGCTTTACGCCGTCGTTTGTGTTGCAGCGGTTTTATTTGTGAAGCTTGCAGTTCCCGAGACCAAGGGACGCAGCCTGGAGGAAATTGAAACTTGGTGGCTGGCTGGCGGAGCAAAGGCAAAACCATGAGGGGAAACGAGAGGAAATATTGGCACGCTGCCGCCCGCCGAGCGTGAAACGAAATAGTCGAGGTGCAACCTATTGAGCCGTTACCTGGAACTCGGCGTGTAGCGGGGCGGTCGAGTCTTCCCCCGCCCAGACATCAAACTTTTCTGGTTCCATGACCCAGGTCTTCCCTTGCGGGCTCCAGAAACTGAGCTCGTCGCGCCCGAGTGGAAAGGTGAGAGTTTGAGTCTGGCCCGGCGCCAGCGCGACGCGACGGAATCCCTTTAATTGCCGAACCGGCCGCGAGGCCGATCCCGCGCATTGATGAATGTAGATCTGCACGACTGCATCACCAGCGGTTTGACCGGCGTTGGTAACGTCGACCGACACTTCGGTTGTTTCCCCCGACTTAATTTGCGTCTTGCTCAATTGCAAATGGTCGAAATGGAAGCTGGTATAACTCAACCCGTATCCGAAAGGATAGAGTGGCTTGCTCGAGAGATCCCAGTAACGCGAGGTAAACTTCGGACGGTCGTCGGGATCATGCGTCAGGTTATGGTTGTAGTAAATCGGCTCCTGGCCTGCCCCTCGCGGCCAGCTCACCGGCAGCTTGCCGCCGGGATTCACATCGCCGAAAAGCACATCAGCCACGGCGTCACCACCGACGGTGCCGGGATACCACGCTTCCAGAATTGCCGGCACGTGCTCCGTCGCCCAGCGAATATCCAGAGGCCTGCCGTTGACAAGTACCAGTACGATTGGCTTTCCCGTGGCGGCGACTGCCTCCAGCATCTGCTCTTGAATTCCGGGAAGATCAAGCATCGCTCTCGAAGCTCCTTCCCCGCTCATGTCCGCGGCTTCGCCCATCACAGCAATCACGACGTCCGCCTGCTTAGCGGCGTCTACCGCACGGTGCAGCGACTCCTCCACTTCCGCTGGTGTTGGACCGGGCTTCGGCTTCTTGCCGAACAGTGCGTCTATCAGCGCCGGATAATCGCGCCTCAACGCTGGCCCACTGACCGTCGTGATCTTCACACTGGCTCCCAACTTGTTCCGGAGGCCTTCCTCGACGGTGACGACGTGGCTCTTGGGAGCTTCCTCCAAACAGACCTTCCACCGTCCAGCCGCCCTCGAGGTCGGTGGCGGAATTCGCCAGAGGACCGATCAACGCTATCTTTTTTAAGCTCCTCGTCAGTGGAAGAGTGTGGCTCTCGTTGCGCAAGAGCACCATCGATCGTGCTGCCAGTCTTCGTTCTAAATCGCGGCTGCTCTGCCGGTTCAACACCGCATCCACTTTCGTTTCGTCGACAAACGGATGTTCAAAGAGCCCCAGCCGGATCTTCATTTCGAGAATCGGCCGCACCGCATCATCGAGCTGAGCGGGCGTAATCTTGCCGGAAGCTACCAGGTTCGGAACGTTCTTTATCAGCGTATCGCTCGCCATATCCATGTTCAGCCCAGCAGTGATCGCGCGATACGCAGCGTCCTCCGGGTCGGCGGCAAAACCATGAGTCACGAGGTTGCCCACGGCGATCGCATCTGAAACCACGAATCCCTGGAAGCCCCATGTCTCGCGCAGCACGTCGTGCAGGAGCCACCGGTTGCCGGTCGCCGGGACATCGTTCAGATCCATGTAGGCACTCATCAAACTGCCCACGCCCTGCTTCACCGCCGCGTGGAACGGTACCAAGTACACGTTCCACATCAGTCCTCGGGAACATAGGAGGAGTCGTAGTCTCGGCCGCCATCGGCCGCGCCGTAGCCGGCAAAGTGTTTGGCGCAGGCCAGCACGCTTGTGGGACCGAGTTCTGTCCCCTGGAATCCAACCACTTGAGCGCGCGCCATAGCCGAGCCAAGGTATGGATCTTCGCCCGCACCTTCCACAATGCGACCCCACCGAGCGTCCCGCGCAATATCCACCATCGGCGCGAAAGTCCACTGGATGCCTGCTGCACGCGCGTCCTCCGCAGCCACTCTTTGAGCTTGAGCTTCTACCGAAGGATCCCACGAAGCAGCCATTGCTAGGGGTACCGGAAAGACGGTTCGGTACCCGTGGATTACGTCAAAACCCACCAGCAGAGGAATGTGCAGCCGCGAACGGTCGACCGCCACGTGCTGCAGTCGATTGATCTCTTTCACATCCACCTGCCACAGGATCGACCCGACCTGTCCCTTTGCGACGGCGTCGTCTGAAACCTCCTTAACAAAGTCCGCTGCAGTTATTCCCGAGGCTTGGTTAAGCTGCCCCACCTTTTCTTCTACGCTCATCTGCTGCAGAAGTGTGTTGGCGCGCTCGCGGACGCTCTGTCCGCTCGACTGGGACGATGACTGAGCTGTACCGGCAACTGGCACCAGACAGACGACGGACATTACCACTAGGCATGAGGCGCCGGTTCGTATTCTCAATTGTTTGCTCCTTCAGTCGTCTAAGTTCGGAACATTTTCGCTCAGCGTGGCATGTTTGACAATCCTCGTGTTGTTCTTCGTTTCAGCTTGAGTCCGTTCTCGCGGCGGACTTTGCCTGCCTTGTCGTTCCCAATGCGCATCACCGTAGGTCGGGCCTGAAATACAACGCTGGTGTCGTTCCGAGTATTTTCTTGAACATGGAAATGAATGCGCTCGGTGTGCTGTAGCCGGATTCCAGGGCGGCATGGGTGACCTTCGCTCCTTCCGCCAACAATCGCATCGCTTGCATAAGGCGCAACTGCTGCCGCCATTTGCCAAAGGTCATACCCACATCGTCCTGGAAGAGTCTTTCCACCGTCCTGCTGCTGGCACCCGCTGTCTTGCATATGCGCTTTAGCGGCCGATGGTCGGTTGGGTCGGCTAAGAGTACTGCAGCGACTCGAAGGGCTCGGGGATCGGAAAGATTGGGGAGCCGCAGAGGAACCAACTGAATATTTTCCAGTTGGTCGATAATCACATCCATCAAATGACGCTGCCGCTTGCTGGTTTTCCTCAATCCGGCAAAGGTGCAGGCTTTCAGAATCAACTCTCTCAGCAGCGGCGAGACGTTCACTACGCAACAACCTCGCGGCAGAGTTTTCGCCAGGCGCCGCCTGAAATATAGAGTTCGCATCGCAACCTCGCCTGACATGGTGATGGTGTGCGGAATCGCCGCTGGGATCCAAACCGCCCGGTGCGTCGGTACGACCCAGGCGCAGTCGCTGGTGCGCACAGTCATCACACCGCGGGACGCATAGACAAGTTGGTCTCGATCGTGAAAATGCGACGGGATAATGTGCCCTGCGGTGTAGTCGTGCGTGTGAGTCGTGATCTGGGCATGGCGATCTCTCGAAGGATCAAAAATCGCCTTTTGGCGCTTTTGCGACATTCATTGTCACAATATCGAAAGTACGCAAGCCATGCAAGTACTAAGCTGAGAGCTGAAATTGAAAATGGAAGGTGGGTTCGCGTGAACCGCTTGCACGATTGGTTATGCCGTTCTGCCCGGTGGCGAAAAACTATCCAGCAGCGGGTGCCGTGGGTCGTTTCAGGCGCCGAGCTTGGGCCCAACGTCCTTGAACTCGGACCCGGGCCGGGTCTTACGACCGATTTGTTGCGGCTCATGGTGGGGCACATCACGGCTATCGAAGTTGACCGACAATTGGCGGAGTCACTGCGTTCGCGTCTGCGTGGCAGCAATGTTGAAGTCGTCACCGGTGATGCCACTGTCATGCCTTTCGCGGACAGCCAGTTTTCGGGAAGCGTTTCGTTCACCATGCTGCATCATGTGCCTTCTCCGGAACTGCAGGACAAGCTACTCCGCGAGGTATGGCGCGTGCTTAAGCCGGGAGGAGTATTTGTGGGCAGCGACAGCCTGCAAAGTCTATTTATGCGGATCATCCATGTCGGCGACACGCTTGTCCCCATTGCGCCCGATACGTTTGGTGTGCGGCTTGCAGAAGCGAAATTCGAAGTTTTGGAACTGGAAAAGTGCGCTGGTGTATTTCGCTTCCACGCACGGAAGCCGGTAGCGCGCTAATAGTTCAAGACAGGTCGTGAATTGATATCAAGAGGAGGAATACAGTTATGAAGCGAGATATCGTTATACAGAGTTCGAAGTGGTTCAGAAGCGTTCTCTTGCTGGTTGCAATCGGGGGATCATTTTCCCTGGCGATGCCATCTGCACGAGCGGTTGCCGATGCCGACTCCTGCTCCGCAAACTCGGAGAGCCGGCAACTGGATTTCTGGCTGGGCGATTGGACGGTAACGTATCCCGGCATGCCGGGCAGCGCGAACAGCACAGTCTCACTCAGGCTCGACAAGTGTCTGCTTACCGAAACGTGGGACGGAGGCAAGGGTCACAGTGGGGAGAATCTGTTCGCCTACAGTTCGGACGATAAGAGCTGGCACGGCATGTTCGCGGATAACCAGGGCCGTGTGCACGTGTTTGAAGGAAAGGTTGCGCAAGGCTCTGCCGAGTTTACGGGACCGAGCCGTGGACCCGACGGAAAAGAGGTTCTGAACCGAATCAGAGTGGTACGACTGGCCGAGAATAAGGTTGAACAGTCATGGGAAAAATCGGCCGACAGCGGTGCCACTTGGACGACGGAGTTCAAAGGACAGTACTCGCGTAAAAATCACTAACGGGAAAATACCCAGGTAGTTTCGTTTCGGCCGTCGTCACTTCTGATCCAGTGCCTCGAGGCCGGCGGATTGTAGAATTCAGAAGCCGACCCGGGCAAACCGTGTCGTCCGCGGTCAGGCTCGGTTTATGACGGTAAGCCAGGAACTTCCCGCGTTTTGAAAAGCCCCTGCTTTAATTAATTCCGCAAAAGTTATACCGCCAACAGTGTTGTCAAATAGAGATGCAATTTTAGAGCCTCTGATCTTCTCATCATTACAATCTCATTACCGTCGTGACTCGTGAGACTTATGCACGACCTGTGAATCTATATGTGGTTGAGGTAACTGCTCATCACGCAAGCGGCGAATCCTGCGCCCGTGCAAAGATAGAGATAGGGAACCCGAACCAGCGCGAAACACATGGAAACGTCAACTCTTCGGAGAGTATTTAAAGCATTTCAATATCGAGATTTTCGTTTGATGTGGTTCGGTGCCTGCATGTCCAGCATTGGCACCTGGATGCAAATCGTCGCCCAGGGCTGGCTGATCTACCGGCTAAGCCATTCCGCGTTCTTGCTGGCGATGGATCAGTTTCTAGCTGGTATTCCTATCTTTCTATTCTCACTGATCGGCGGTGTCGTGGCGGACCGCGCCGAACGACGCAAAATTCTCCTCGGCTCGCAATATGTGCAGATGGCCTGCGCCACAATTTTAACCGTGCTGGTCACGACCGGCCGAATCCACGTGTGGCATATGCTCTGCCTCTCGTTCGTTTCCGGATTGGCCCAAGCTTTCGGCGGACCCGCGTACTCGGCGCTGATTCCTTCCCTCGTCGACAGGGAGGATATGCCGAATGCCATTGCGCTGAATTCGATCCAGTTCAATATGGCGGTAACCATTGGCCCCGCACTGGCCGGTCAAGCGTTGGCGAAGTTGGGCGAGCCGTGGTGTTTCGGACTGAATGCGCTGTCCTTCCTCGCTCCGATCATTTCCCTTTCCATGATTACGGCCCGGTACTTGCCAGAGAAAACCACCGAGTCACTCTTCGGCAGCCTCAAGCAAGGCATCGAGTTTGTTCGTAAACAGGGGTCGATGGAAGCGCTTATCGTCCTGGCGTTCTGCATGACCGCCTTGAGCATGCCTATGCGCACCTACATTCCCGTGTTTGTCAAAGACGTTTTCCACCGCGGCCCGGAAACTTATGGCAACCTGCTTTCACTGATGGGAATCGGCTCGATCTGCGGGTCGTTGACTGTTGCTGCGATGGGCAACATACGAAGCAAGGGACGGGTTGCCCTATCTACACTCATCACCCTGGGCGTGGGCATCACTGGATTTTCGCTCTCTCGATCGCTTCCCCTGAGCTACGCCATGCTGGTGCTCGTGGGCGCTTCCATGATGACGGTATTTGCGACAGTGACTTCGCTCGTGCAGTTGATTACCACCAACGAAATGCGCGGACGCGTGATGAGTGTCTACAACTGCGCATTCCGTGGTGGCATGCCGATGGGAAACTTGTTGTCGGGATGGCTCGTTCCTATGTTTACGGCGCCTATCGTCCTCGGGGTCAACGGCCTGCTCCTGATTCTGATGGCTCTATACTTTCTGCTGGTACAACGCCGAGTAGCCGCGCTTTGATGTCTGAACATCACTGCCCGGTCGACAGACCATCGATGGAGCAGCGATATTACAAAGCAGCGCTGCCGTGTAAATGCGCGAGCCGCATTTTCAGTCGATAACCAGGAATGGTTCCCGACCAGGTTTGCGCATATCATGTTCTTCGTAGCAATACCGCACTGGGTTGCCGACGTGGAACGCTCGTTGATATGGATGGAAAACGATGTGAATGGATGGGCCTGCTCGAACTGTCTATGGAGGTTCCCCGTGCCCACGTTGCTTAGCGGAAAAGAGGCGAAGGATGCGTATGACCGCCTGGCCGCTGCGAAGTTCCGCCAGCACCTATGTGAGGCTGGGACGCGCATTTCTGCGATCACGCCGGAAGCAAAACACGACGTTGACAGCGCTTTCGTCGAGCGCGCTCGGATGCTCATCAAACGAGGGTACAAACCGAAGGTCGCCGTGGAGCTTGCACTTCAGGAGACGGAAATTGAATATGGCCGCGATCCAACAATGATGAAAAAGGCGCATGCCGATGCCGAGGATTTCCTCCAGAGAGTTCGCAAGGGCATCATCTGAAGGCTGATTCGTGGGCTTTTCTGCGGAAAATCGCCCCTTAGACCTGCAGCACATCACCATCGCGAGCCACCATCTGGTAGAGGACCGGGCTAACGATACGGCCCAGGAACAACCGTGAGAGAAGTCCGGCCACAATAACGATCGCAAATGGTTTCTGCGAGTCCGAGCCCACCCCGGTCGACAGTGCGGCGGGCAGAAGACCCAGGCAGGCTACCAGCGCCGTCATCATGATTGGCCTGAGCCGGATCAACGAACCATCCAGCGTGGCTTGGCGAATTCCCTGCCCTTCAAGCCGGAGCTTGTTGATATAGGAAACGTCAATGATCGCGGTCTCCGCCGAGACGCCCATAAGCACGAGTAGACCAAGAACGGAAGAGACACTGAAAGTGGTGTGCGTGAGCTTGAGCGCCAGCAGCGCCCCCACTGGCTCGGTCATTACCACGCCGATGACCACGGTGACCGGAAACTTGAAATTGCCATAGAGCGCGAACAGGATGATAAAGATAAGGAGAACGGCAAGCGGGCCAATCAGCGCGAACTGCTGTCGCGCAGCGACGTACTCGCTATATTCGCCGCCCCAATCCAGCCGGTAACCCTGCGGCAGTTTTACCGACGACTGCACTGCCTTCTGCGCCTCGTCTACGGCGCGGGCCAGGTCGCGCTCCTCGATGCTGAATTGAACGCCGATGTAGCGCGAATTATTCTCGCGATAGATGAACGACGCGCCGTTGCCCTGATGAATGTTGGCCAATTCGGAAATGGGGATCTGCTGCCCAGAAGGAGTCGGCACCAGCAGATTGCCGATGGCATGTTCGCTCGATCGGTATTGGGGCTTCATGCGAACTACCAGATCAAATAGTTGCTCGCCCTGAATTACTTGCGTAGCCGCCTGGCCGCCCACCCCCGCCTGGATCACGCCTTCGACATCGGACACATTAATTCCGTAACGCGCGATTTTGTCACGGTCCACATCGATCTGCACGCTGGGCTGACCCAGTTCGCGCACCACGGTTAGCTCGGTAAACCCGGGTACCTGCTGCAGCACACGTTTGATCTCGACCGCTTTATCTTCGAGGACTTGCAGGTCCGGGCCAAAGATTTTCACCGCCAGCGCACTCTTCAAGCCAGTGAGCGCTTCATCCACGGCGTCTTCGGCCGGTTGCGTGAAGTTGAAAATCACTCCAGGATACGATTCGACTTTTTTCTGAATGTCTTTGGTCAGTTCGGCCTTGTTGTGGATCGGTCCCCGTGTCCACGTTGCGTCCTTGTAGGGCTTCAGCCCAACGTAAAACTCGCAGTTGAAGAATCCCGTGGGGTCGGTGCCGTCGTCGGGACGTGCCAACTCCGAGCCAACCTCGGTAACCATCGGGTAGGACATCAGGATCTTCCGGATTTGCGGAGCAAATTTGGCCGCCTCCTCGAAGGAGATCGTGTAAGGCATGGTCGCTCGGACCCACATGGCGCCTTCGTCCAAGTGCGGCATGAATTCACCGCCGATGAAAGGAACTAGAAGAAGCAGACGCAGCAAAGATGACCGTCGCCAGAACCATCGTAAGATTCGGCCGGTCCAGGCACCAGCGGAGTTCCGAAGCGTACTCGTCCTTGAGCCATTCGTAAGCGCGGTTCGTCTTTTCCTTCACGCCATGTTTGAACCAGTAGGACGCGAGGACGGGCACCAGGGTAAGGGTGAAGAGCAGAGAGCCGAGCAGCGCCCACGACATGGTTTCCGCCATCGGGTGAAAGAGCTTACCGGATGGGCCGCTGAGCGCGTAAATCGGAATGTAACCGGCGAGAATGACAGCGATGGAATAAAAGATGGGACGGTCGACGTCATGTGCCGCCGCAATAATCACTTCGTGAAGTTTATATTCCTGCCCATGGCGTGCAGCCAGTTCGCGGTAAATGTTTTCCATCATCACGACCGTGCCGTCGATGATGATTCCGAAATCGATCGCCCCGATGGAAAGCAGATTGGCCGGAATGCCACGCGCATGCAGGAAAATAAACGAAAACAGCAGGCTCAGCGGAATGGTCAGAGCCACGATGATGGCCGCTCGCACGCTAACCAGGAAGAAAATCAGGACGATAAAGACCAGAGCCATGCCGAGCAGAAGATTATGCTCTACCGTGTCGATGGTCACCTGCACCAAGTCGCTCCGGTCATAGTACGGGCGGACCTTCACATCATGCGGCAGTAGGTCGCGGTTGATCTCCTTGGTCTTCTCCTCCACTCGTTTGAGGACGTTTTGCGTCTGTTCTCCTGTGAGCATGAGGATGACGCCTTCGACTCTGTCGTCATCGTTCTGGAAACCGAATTCTCCGAGGCGGGGAGCGTGGCCGATGGTAACTTCGCCGACGTCGCGAATGCGCACCGGTACACCGTTGTTATTGCCCACGACGATATCGCCGATGTCTTCAGTCTTGCTCACCAGCCCCAGTCCGCGCACGTAGAAAAACTGCGAACCCTGCGAGTAAAATCCGCCACCAGCGTTGGCGTTGTTGGCGGCCAGAGCATTGAGCACCTGCGGCATGGGAATGTGGTAGCCGTAAATCTTGGCCGGATCGAGCAGCACCTGGTACTGCATCACCGTACCGCCGAAGCCCGAATCGTCGGCCACGCCCGGCACGGATTTGTAGGCGCGCTCAATCACCCAGTCCTCGTAGGTCTTGAGTTCTTGCGGCGTGCGGTCCGGGCTCTCGATCACGTAGCGATAGACCAGATTTGATGGGCTCGAAAGCGGCGCCAGGCTGCCGGTCACGCCTGGAGGAAGGTTGGCGGTTGAGAGCCGCTCAAACACAACTTGTCGGGCGAAATAATTGTCCGTGCTGTCCTCGAACGTCATAATGACGTCGGACAAACCGTAGAGCGAGATCGAACGCATGAACACCATGTGCGGCACGCCGTTCATCTGCAGCTCAATCGGCAGTGTAACCAGGCGCTCGATTTCCTCCGCCGCGTGCCCGGGCCACTGCGTGATCACCTCGACTAGCGGAGGCGAAAGGTCTGGGTACGCGTCCACGGGCATCTGCTGAAACGAGATCGTGCCGACAACGGCCACGAGCACTGCCAGCATCAGGACCAGGAAGCGCTGACGGAGAGCGAATTGGACGATGTGATGAATCAATCTGCGATCCTGTCCCCTCAGCGTTGAAGCGAATTCTGGAACTGCAGGAAAAGACTTCCGTCGCCGACCACGCGGTCGTTGGTTTGCAAGCCGGTAAGGATTTGTGTTTTCCCTTCCAGGGTTTCGCCCAGCGTCACGTCCCGCCTGGCGAACTGTCTTTCTCCCGTCTGCAGATAAACGTAGGGCATGTTTTGTTCGTTGCGCAGCACGGACGAATTGGGGACGAACAGCGCGTTGGGAATCACGCCCGCTTGGACGTCCGCGGTCACGTACATTTCCTTCTTCATGCGTTCGCCCGGATTCGGCGATTCAATACGCGCCTGCAGCGTACGCGTGTTCGGGTCGAGCGCGGGAGAGATGTACTCAATCTTCCCGCGCACCACGCCGGCATACGATTCGTTCTCAATCGTTACAGGATCACCGACGTGCACGTAAGCCACGTCGTTCTGATAAATGTTGACGAGAATCCACACCGAACCCATGTCCGACAGCGTGAAACATTGAGTGGCGCCAGCTGCCAGCAATTGCCCCGCGGAGCACTGGCGATCCACAACCTCTCCCGCCACCGGCGAAAACAGCGGGATTTCTGGCGAGGGAGGTTTAGTGACAATCGTTTCCGGATCGGCTATGCCGAGCACACGAATGGCGTCGGCGCTGGACTCGTAGTCCGCTTGCGCCTGCGTACGGTTCGATTGAGCTTGCTCGAGGTCCGCCTCGGCTATGGCGTGGTGCGCATAGAGGTCTTGCGCGCGGAGGTAGAATTTGTCCGCAAGCTGGAAAGCGTCGCGTGCCTTGATATACGCCGAGCGCAGCAAAGAGTAGTCCGGGCTCGCGATGTAAAGCAGCGCCTGACCGGCGCGCACATGCTCACCCTGCACAACCACGACACGGCTGACCGGCCCACCCACCTGGGTGATTACTGGCGTGGTCTTGAAGTCGTTGTATTCGACCGCGCCCGTCAGGCGGAGAACGCGCGCTAACGGCCCCTGCCCAACCGTCACGACCTGGATGTGCGACATCTGGTCGGCGGGCAGCGAGAACAACTCGGCTTTAGATTCGCGGCTTTCCGCGGTCGAGAACGAAGTCATCTTGCCGGCCTGTTCTCCGGCTCCGCTGCAACCGGCCAGCGCCAGCGCCAAGGCCAGCATCGCGCCGCTCACCCACGGTGAAACGTGGAGCGATTCGCTGGTCCTCTCGATAACTCGGACACTAGCTTCCGTGTTCATTCTCATGGCAGGTTCCTCGTTCCTACCGCTTCCCGTAATTGCTCAAGCGCCGTCATGTAAGAAGCCAGAGCCTGGCGGTATGCCAACTGGGCGGCCCGGTAAGTACGCTCAGCGTCCAGGAAATCCAGCAGGCTCGCGGCGCCTCGCTTATAGGCATACTCGCTGATATCGCGCGAGTCTTGCGCCTGTTTCAGATATCCAGAAGTGTAAAGTTGGACGATTTCGTCGTTGCTCCGAATCGCTTCATACGCGTTGCCGACATCCGACAACACCGTATCGCTCGCCGATAGCTGCGATTCCTGGGCCTGGGTAAGAGCGTAGCCGGTGCGCGCGATTTCGCCTTGGTTGCGATTGAAAATCGGCAACTCGAAACTGGCAAAGATGGAAGCGGTATTCTGTCCCGAAGTGTGGGTATAGTCGAAGGTCCCGTTCACATCGACCTTGCCGTTGGCCTTGGCCAGCCGAATCTGGCTTTGGGCGGCGGTTACGCCGAGCACAGCGGCCTGAAAATCGGGGCGCTGTTTGAGCGCCTTGGCTTGCAAATCCTCCAAGTTGGCTTTCAGCGGCTGATACGCTAAGTCGCCGATGACGTCATAGTCGGCCGGCACCGCGTTGTAGCCAAGCATTTCCCTCAGACCGATAAGTGCCTGCGCCTTCGCCAGACGGGCCGAGGATACATCGGTTTGAAACTGCAGGAACTGAAGTCTGATCTTGAGGTAGTCGCCTTCGCTGATCGCGCCCGCCTTGAACTGCGATTCTGAAATGTCCACCGTCGTCTGGAAGCTCTTCAAATCCTCGAGGGCAAGCTGCAGAGTTGATTCGGCCAGCAAAACGCTGACGAACTGTTGGCCGACGTTGAACGCGAGTGTGCGCTCAGCATCCGTGACTTGCGCGCGCGTCACGGCGGTCTGATCGCGCGCGGCTTGCAGGCGGCTCTGGCGCTTGTGACCACGCTCGAAAAGATACGAAAGGCCGAGATCGAACTGCTGGGCCAGATCCAAGTCGTCGCTGGAAAAATCGCTTGGAGTAAAAAGGGGGATGAACTGGGCGTCGCCTTCGAGCACAGGATTGGGACGCAGGTTCGCGGTGGTTTCTTGCGCCTGGTTTTGAAAGATCAGAGTCCGCGTGGCTTTGAGTGCATGGTTGTGGGCCAACGCCAGATCGATAGCCTGATCAAGACTGATCAGAGTGGCCGTTTGTCCTGCACTCACCTGGACTGCGAGTAACAAGAAGAAAGGAAGAACGGCGAGCGGCAGAAATTGTTCTAAGCCTATCGACGCCAATTCAAAGCGATCGATTCTAACGGGCAGTTGCCCGCGAAGCACAAGCGTTTTGAAGCGTCGTAAGCTCAATAGAATTTTTCGAATCCTGCAGAATTTGCCCGAACAATATGCGTTTCAGGAAACACGCGGTAAGTCCGGCCAGCCATCAGCTCTTTGTATAAGGCTACTGAGCGTACAGAAAAACTCAGATCACCTTTCGGCAACACCGAGACCGGGGAGAACAAAAGACCCTAGGAAATGGGAGGAGGACGTACGTACAACTGAAAAGATTCCAGAAAAGGCCGGGGATGCATCTGAGGTGGCGAGACCTGAAGGCAACGGCGAAAGACCGAGGAAAAAACGACGGACAGCACGATGGCAGCGACCGACTGTGCCATCAGGCAAATCAGGCACAGTGTGGCGTTAGGCGAATCTGCACGCAACTGTGTCCCGTCGGTCAAGTCGGACGACTGGAGACTACAGAAGTGTGCAGCCTGCGCAACCGTAGCGAGCAGAAGCAACGTGATGCACAGGAGGGCTAACCATTTCGCCCCAGCCGTCTTTGTGAGGATGTCCAAAATTGCTCAGCCGTCAGATAGAGCATACAGCGAAACGGCCTTAATCTCGCAGGTTACGAGGGTTACCGGGATATTCTAGCATTCTCATGGCTTGGGAAGTCGACTTCATTGCGGTCAATTTCTGAATTGCCTGTTAACCGTTTAGCGCCAACGTGTCCTAGGGAACTTCTGCGTAGACGCTTTTGACGAATCCAGAAGCATTGGTGTTGGGCCAGTCGGGATGCTGCATTTTGAGTTCGGCGCTAATTTGTTTCCCGGCATCATCGGGCGATACACCTTGGCTTTTGAGCGCGAGCGCTCGTTTGCGAATTTCGGAGATCAGGTCCCGTTCCGCCGCCACCAGCGAACCATCCCCGGGAGCGCTATGGTCCGGCAACACATGGGCGGCGTTGAGGTCGGCGACCTTCTCCAACACCGCAAGCCAGCTCGCAGGCGTGCCGCCGTCGCCGAAGATGTTCGGCATAGTCTTGTTCTGCACTACGTCACCCGAGATCAACGTGCGGTCCGGCTCGACAAAGGTCAGCTCATCGCCTTTCGTGTGGGCTCCACCGAACCAGAGCAGGCGGGCAGTAACACCGCCAAGCTCGATCCTCGCTTCTTGATCGAAAGTCACGTCGGGCGGGCGCAATACAACACCCGCCAGCAACTCTTTATTCTGCGCCGAACGCTGGCTGAACATGTCGATCATCTCCTGACCGTGCTTCTCCATTTCCTGCTGCTGCACTGCATTGCGGATCAGAATGGTACCAGGAGGAAAGCCAGGCTCACCGGCAGCGTGCTCGGGATGGAAGTGCGTGGTCGTGAGGAAGAGCGTCGAGTTGTTGAACGCAAGTTTTGCGGCTGCGCGCGCGGCGGTCGCTCCATTCTTTGGCCCCAGGCCTGTGTCGACCACGAGAGTTGCATGGCTGCCAACGACAATTGCAATGTTAGGGAAGCCCATGATCGCCCAGACGTGGTCGGAAATTCTTTGTTGTGTTCTCGCTGACCATCGGCTGGCTCATCTGCGCGAATGCGCTGGTGGCTGCCAGTGCAGCCAGTGTCAGAAGTGTCGAAATTGACTTCATCTTGTCCCTTCATGCCACGCCGAGATTCGGCCTCGGGGTAAACGTTACGAATCGACGTGCGCTGCTGGGCTTGCGCTTTACTGTCCAGACTCCTGCAAGCCGCGGTACTTCATCATCGGCTCGACGCTCGGGTTTTTGCCGCGCCAGGCTGCGTACATTTTCGCCAGGTCCTCCGTGTTGCCACGCGACAGCACCATCTGCCGGAAGCGGTCGCCATTGGCGCGCGTCAAGCCGCCGTTGTCTTCAAACCACTGGTACGCGTCATCATCGAGCATCTCCGCCCACAGGTAAGCATAGTAACCGGCGGAGTAGCCGGGGCCTCCCCAGATGTGGGCGAAATAGCTGGAGCGATAGCGCGGCGGCACGGTGTTGAGCAGCAGATGGGTCTTCTCCAGCGCTTGCTTCTCAAAAGCGTCCGGCTGTTGCAGCGGTGCGCTGGCCGGAAGTGTATGCCACTGCATGTCGAGTTCGGCCGCCGCAACCAACTCAGTCAGCAGATATCCCTGATCGAAAGTTGCCGCTTTTCTGATCTTGGCCGCCAACTCGGCCGGCATCCGCTCGCCCGTCTTGTAGTGCCGGGCGTAGTGGTCGAGGACCGCGGGATAGAGCGCCCAGTGCTCATTGAATTGCGAGGGAAACTCCGCGAAGTCTGATGCTGTTGCGGTGCCCGATAAGCCTGGATACTCGGTGTTCGCGAACATGCCGTGCAGCGCATGGCCAAACTCGTGGAACATAGTCGTCACATCGCTATAGCTGATAAGGGCGGGCTCTCCCGGCGAGGGTTTCGGCAGATTCGCGATGTTGTAGACCACTGGCAGCGTCCCCAGAAGTTTTGACTGGACCGCCAGGACATCCATCCATGCCCCACCGTTTTTGTTGTCGCGCTTGAAATAGTCGCAATAGAACAGTGCCAGTGGCTTGCCATCCGCATCCGAGACCTCGAAGACACGAACATCAGCCTGATAGACCGGGATATCCTTGCGTTCCTTGAAGGTGATTCCGTAGAGCTGGTTGGCCGCGTAGAAGACACCGTTTTCGAGCACATTGTTCAGTTCGAAGTATGGCTTGATTTCGGCCTCGTTCAGATCGTACTTCGCTTTGCGCACCTGTTCGGAGTAGAACTCCCAGTCTGAGGGCTGCAAAGTGAATCCTCCCTTTTGCGCGTCGATAACATCCTGAATATCCTTGCCCTCGCTCACGGCTTTCGCGGTCGCACCCGGCACCAGGGCATCCATGAATTGCAAAGCCGCCTCTGGAGTTTTGGCCATCTGGTCTCCCAACTTCCACGCCGCGTGGTTGGGAAAGCCGAGCAGTTGTGCCCGGCGCGCACGCAGCTGCGCCATGTGCGAAATAATGTCGCGGGTATCGTTGGCATCGCCGCGCTCGGTGCGGTTCCAGGATTTCTCGAAGATAGCTTCGCGTGTGGCGCGGACGCTGAGCGAGGCCAGATCCGGCTGCTGAGTCGTGTTCTGGAGCGGGAGGACATAGCCCTGCTGCTTGCGACTCTGCGCGTCCTGTGCCGCCGCTGCGATCTGGGCGTCGGTCAAGCCGGCGAGCGCACTCTTATCCATCGTGGCGTAGGCCCCGTCCTTCGTTGCCGCAAGTAGCTTTGTCGAAAAATCAGCCGAGAGTGTTGAGAGTTCCTGGTTCAACTTCTTCAGCTCGGCTTTGTCTTTATCCGAAAGACCTGCGCCCGAGCGAACAAACTTGTCATAGGTCACCTGGAGCAACCTCTGCGATTCCGGATCGAGGTTCAGCGACTCGCGCTGTTTGTAGACGGCAGCCACGCGGGCGAACAATTTGGCGTTCAGGTAGATGGCATCGGAGTGGGCGGCCAGCTTCGGCGCCTCTTCGGTGCGTACTCTTTCCAGTACGGGATTGGTATTCGCGCCGCTGACCGCATCGAACGTCTCCGACGCTCGTTGGAGGAGTTGACCGCCCTTCTCCATCGCAATGAAGGTGTTCTCAAACGTCGGTGCCGCCGGATTGTCGGCAATCGCCTGGATCTCGGTGAGCTCTTCGGCCATGCCTGCCTCGATGGCCGGTTGATAGTCCTCATCCTTTATCTTGTCGAAAGGAGGCGCATGGAACGGCAGTGTACTGGGTGCATAAAACGGATTCGACGGGCCGAACTTCGCATTGGCGGCCGCAGCAAGCGTGCAGAAAGTGCTCAGTGCAATGGCAACGAACGTAACGAAAGCAAGCGTGCGCTTCAAATGAACCCCCGTTTGTCTAGTGCGGATCCGGACGGAGGAACCGCGCCATGATTGTAAGTGAAATCCCTCGTCTGGCACCAGAACTCGCAGCAGCCTTGCCCGGAAACCGACCGTCAAGAAAACGAGCGATGGGAGATGGTCTATTTCAAGTTGTGTGTGAACTTAAGCTCGAAAGTCACTCCGGAATCGTCGAAAAAAGGTGCGAATATCCGTCGCCAATGCTTCCGGCTCTTCCATCGCTGCGAAGTGTCCCCCGCTCGCGAATTCAGTCCAGTGCTGGACGTTGTAGCCGCGCTCGATCCACGACCGGGGCGGGAATGGCGCTTCCTTCGGGAGGTGCGCGATGCCGCAAGGTACTTCGATCCGCTCCCCCGCTGCGAGATGAAGCGGAGCAGTCCTCGTTTCGAAATACAAATGGCACGACGAGCGAATCGTTTCGGTCATCCAGTAAAGCGTAACATTCGCCAGCAACTCGTCCCAGGTGAAGCGTTTTTCAAGGTCGCCGTCGCAGTCGGCCCAGTCTCTGAATTTTTCCAATATCCATGCGGCCAGCGCAGCGGGAGAGTCGTTCAGTCCGTAGGCAACGGTTTGCGGCGTGCGAGACTGAATGTGGTCGTATGCGCCAGATTCTTCTAACCACCCGTCCGCGTCCGCGAGAAACTGCTGCTCTTCTCGACTTAGGACTGCTCCCGGCTGAAGGCCGGGCCGGTACGACCCGGGAGTGTAATTCAAGTGCAGCGCGACGATGCGCCCCGCGTGACGACGTCCCAGCTGACTGCACACTTCGGCTCCAAAGTCGCCGCCCTGGCAGGCGAAGCGTTCGTATCCAAGTTCCGTCATCAACCCGGCAAATAGGTCCGCCATTCGGGCAGTATTCATCCCACGTTCTGTTGGTCGGCTGGAAAATCCAAAACCCAGGAGAGATGGCACGACTACATCGAACGAATCGGATGGTTCCCCACCATGCGCTGCCGGATCGGTAAGCCGCGGAAGCAGCTTTCGCATTTCAAGAAACGATCCGGGCCAGCCGTGGAGCAACAAAATCGGGATCGGTGAGGGTCCCCGTCCGCGCTCGTGAACAAAATGGATGGACTGGTCGCCGTCGATATATCGCATGTGGTGCAGGGATGCCAGCCGCCCAATTTCTGCTTTCCAGTCGTACTTCTCGCGCCAATAACGGCAAATGCGTTGCAGATACTCGAGATCAAATCCGTAATCCCAGCCCGAACCAGGAATCGTATCGGGCCAGCGGGTGTGTGCGAGCCGTTCGCGAAGGTCCTGGACGGCACTCTCGGAATAGGGTAGTTGAAAAGGCTGGATGGCCATAGATTCTCCGTTCGCAGACAGGTCAGATTTGTAGTAACCGCTATTATCATGTATAGCGGTTACTACTCTAACGATGATATGGTAACCTGTCAATGGGCGCATACGAGTTACACTATTCAACATGGACCATGAATTCCTCGGCGGCAATCTGGCGCTTGATTTCACCAACACCTTGCACAGCCACGGAGAGTCCGATCCTGGCGAAGATCTGAAGAGCGTCGCGGACCTCGTGGAATGGGCAACCCAGGCGGGAGTGCTTCGCGACACGGAAATCCACGAACTGGGAAGGATTCACGCTGACCAGGTGCGCTTCCAGCGCGCCTTAGCGCTGCGCGAGTGGCTATATGAAATCTTCAGTCGGGCGGCAAAAGGAAAGAAGCCCACGCCACGGGCACTTCAGAAGTTTCAGAGCTTCTATCAGAATGCGATCCGGTGCGCCGAATTTCACCCAACGGCCAATCACTACCGGCTGATGTGGCCAGCGGCGACTCATCCTTTGGAGCGCATCTCGCAAGAGATCGCCCGTTCGGCCGCGGACCTTCTGACGTCAGAGGCGTTGACGCGCGTCCGGCAGTGCTCGGGAGAAAGTTGTTCCTGGTTGTTTGTCGATAACAGCCGCAATGGGATGCGACGCTGGTGCGATATGAAGGCGTGCGGTAACCGCGCCAAAGTCCAACGCTTTCGCCGTAACCTCAGTCGAGCTGCCGGCAAGTCTGCTGCGCGCAGGGGATGATTAGTTGTAGCGCTGCTGAGTCCCGTTCAAACAAAATCCCTCACCCAACTGATTGCAGACCATCAAGGTTTTGTGGAAGACAGCCAATTTTCAAGCCGATCTGCGTAGGTTCGGCTGGAGCGGTGCTCTGACCCGTCAGCCAGCTTCACCAGATACTCCCGATTGTCGATGGCTCGAAGTTCGCGGATACATTTGACCCGCAAAATTCGGGAGCGATGAACGCGAAGAAACTGCGCGGGATCAAGTTTCTCTTCCAGAGAGTTCATGGTCTCGCGCAACAAGTGACAGCGTGCGCCAGCGTGCAGTTCCGCGTAATCTCCCGCTGCCGCGATCCACTCGATGTCGTCGGTAAGCACAACCTGAATCCTTGAACCCATTCGAACGGGGAAACGCGATGGGTATCTTACGGAATCGCGCTCGAGCATCTGAAGAATTCGTTCGGCCATCTGAATCTTCGAACCAGATTCTCCCACCTGCCTTGCTCTTTGCACAGCGGCGCTAAAGCGTTCGTCGTCGACGGGTTTGAGAAGGTAGTCCAATGCGTGGACCTCGAACGCACGCAAAGCATGCTGCTCGTAGGCAGTGAGAAAGATGACCGAGGGTAGATTCTCCCGCGGCAAAGCTCGGAGAACCTCAAACCCGTCCATGCCGGGCATTTGCACATCCAAAAAGACTACATCCGGAGAGAGCTCAAGAATCTTTCCGACCGCCGAAGCGCCGTCTCCGCATTCGCCAACGATTTCGACGTCCTTGAATTTTTGCAGCCGGAGCCTGACTCCGCGTCGTGCCAGCGGCTCATCGTCGACAATTACTGTGCGCACGTCGCTTCCTCTACATTTTGAGCAATTCTTCGGAAAGGCAACTCGAGGATTACCTGACAACCACCGGCGTCCGGCCATTGCAAGGTGAAGCGATGGTCATCGCCGTACAGCGTCTTCAAACGTTCGGCGGTATTTCTCAGGCCAATTCCATTTCCATTTTCGCTTTGTATTTCAGCGCCTCGCGTTCCAGAATTTCCGATGACAATTTGCAATCGATGAACGCGGAGCGCACTCGCGATCGTAATCCTTCCCCCTTGAACCAGCGGCACCACGCCATGGCGGACGGCGTTCTCGACCAGCGGCTGCAGCAACATGCTGGGTACCAGGGCATCCAGAGTTTCGGACGGAATCGCCAAGTCGACCTGCAATCGGTCGCCCAGCCGGGTCTGCTCGATAGCGAGGTATCGCTGCGTAAACGCCATTTCCTGAGAAAGCGTGACCTCCGACATCACTTCGTTATCCAGGCTGGTGCGCAAAAGCTCTCCGATCTGCGCCAGCATCCGAGTGGCGGCGGGAGCGTTGCCGTCGAGAACGAGCGTGGAAACCGCATTCAGCGAATTGAACAAAAAGTGCGGATTCAACTGATAACGCAAAGCGCTCAGCCGCGCTTCGCGGGCCTCGGTTTCGGCACGCAGCAGACGTTCTCTCTCCTGGGTCGATTGCTGCCACTGCTTGATGCTGAAGTACAGACTGCACCAGAGGAAGAGGACCACCGAAAACTGTACGGAGTTCCCCGCCAAATCAGGCCAATCCATTCTGCGGAAAGCTAGCACCGTTAATTCAGCTGCGATTGCACACACAGTTCCAACAGCGAGCGACCATGCTGAAATCCTGAGTTCGAATGCAAGCCAGGAAGGCGAGCGGCGCAACAGTGATCGACAAACGGGATGCAGAACGAAACTTCCGAGGAACATGAAAGCGACAGACACGGTGCTGTCGCGCAGCACTCCAGGTTTTTGGAAAAGATCGGGGATGCATGCGACCAGCACCAGTACGTAAAGGCAGACCCATCCCGCCGCCTGGAGACGCCAGAACGAGGGGAACTGTAGTGGGCGCTCACTTGCCATCAGCTGCATTTTAGCGCAGAAGCGCCATGGTCCAACCGCAGCCCATCGCGCTAGACCTGCGGTTCGTCGCATGGCTTATGCGTCTGGCGGATAAGACCAAACGGCGGCGTCCGATGTCAGGTACTTTTCTCTCAAAGGAGCTAGATCCGATGAGAAGGATGGTCGAGGCAATACGAAATGCGCGCAGGTATTTTTCGGGCAACGGAGGAGCGAGAAACATTCTCGCGCTTATCGTCGCGGCCGTTTTCGTTACGCCGGTTGGAGCCCAGAGTCCGTCGTCCTCTCAGCGACCTTTCCCAGACACTGACCTCTTGATATCACGGGTAGCGGAACACCAGAAGGATGTCGAGGCACTGCTGACCCAATACACATTCACAGATAAGGCCACGCTTTACATGCTCGACAAGGCTGGGTCGGTGCGAAGTCAGCATACGGATATTTCCTACATCACGCCTACGCCGTACGAGGTTTTCACATTGCACATCAGCCACGACGGCAAACCGATTTCGCAGAGCAACCCGGAGAGGCAGGAGAAGGAAATCGAACATAAGTTACAGAATTACGAGCGCAAGGCTCAAAAGAATCCGGGCGCTCGCCCCAAAGACACTCTTCTGTTCGGTGACATTATCGCCAAGTCTCAATTCAATCCTCTGAGTTGGGAGGATGTGAATGGAACTGCCACGGTGGTTTATTCTTTTGCGCCGAAAACACAACCGACTCGGCACGGGAGTGCCGACGAAAAAATCGCCAGCGATATGAAGGGGACGATGTGGGTTAATCCAGAAGCCGCTGAGATCGTTCGTATGGAATTCGTCAGCGTCTCTCCGCTGGGCATGAACTTTCTGGTCAACGTAAAAAGTTTCCAGGGATTCGTCGAGCAGCAAAAAATGAGCGGAGAGATATGGCTGCCGAAACGCCAAGACTTTGTGGCCCAAGGGCGCGAAATCGTCAAAGGCTTTCGGATTCGTCAGGTAAGTGAGTTCAGCGACTACCTCAAAGCCACCACGGACGTCTTCCAGCAGGTCCACGCCCCCAACGCCGTTGCCGGGGATGGCGCAAAAGTTCAACAGTAGGAGGAACAATGTCCAGTATTTCTGTTTTGAAAGAACGACAACTCGATCGAACTGGTGCACAGCGACTCACCACCGTCCCGCAGCCTGTCGCCGAGAAGGAACGCATCGTCAGCATTGACGTCCTGCGTGGGTTTGCGCTGCTCGGCATTTTACCCATGAACATCCAGTATTTTTCGATGATCAGCGCTGCGTATGACAACCCGACGGCCTATGGCGATCTGCACGGAGCAAACTATTGGATATGGTTATTCTGTCATGTTCTGGCAGACCAGAAGTTCATGACGATTTTCTCCATGTTGTTCGGCGCTGGAATTCTTTTGATGACTAGCCGAATTGAAGCCACCGGCAAACCATCGGCCTCTCTGCATTATCGGCGCATGGGGTGGCTCATTCTGTTTGGCCTGGCTCATGCGTATCTCCTATGGAGCGGGGACATTCTGGTCGCCTACGGGATGTGCGGGTTAGTTGGTCTACCCATGCCGCAAGCTCCGGCCGCGCAACCTTCTTGTGCTGGGGTTGCTGACTATCGCAGTTGCGTCTGCTTCTTTAGCCTCGTACGGCGCATGGTCGCGACATTGGTCTCCAGTGGAGGTGCAGATAGCGCGTGAACAGTTATGGATGCCGACGCCCTCGCAGGCGGCCAACGAGATCGCAGCCTACCGGGGCAACTGGACGGCGCAGATAAAGTTTCGCGTGCCCGAGTCAGTGCAAATGGAAACCGTATTCTTCGCGGTGTTCACGTTCTGGCGGGTGACAGGACTGATGCTGGCTGGCATGGCACTTTTCAAGCTAGGCGTTTTCGGCGCCAAACGACCAGCGTCAGTTTATTGGACGATGATTGCCATCGCATTGTGTTACGGAATTCCGATCACGCTCTACGGCACGCATCGCGACTTCGCAGCCGGCTGGGATTTCCGTTATTCCTTCTTCTACGGCATGCAATTCAACTATTGGGCCAGTTTGCTGGTAAGCCTCGGATGGGTTGGCGCAATCATGCTGGCCTGCAAAGTTGTAGCGCCGCTTCCCTTCACGCGTCGACTGGCAGCAGTCGGCCGCATGGCCTTCACGAATTACATCCTGCACACAATCATCTGCACCACACTCTTCTACGGACACGGATTTGCCTTGTTCGGAAAAGTGGAGCGGGTGTGGCAATTCGCCATTGTGTTAGCGATATGGACTTTGCAACTGATCGTTTCGCCGATCTGGCTGCGGCATTTCTTGTTCGGTCCGCTGGAATGGCTGTGGCGTTGCTTGACATACCTGCAGTGGGAACCATTCCGGCGAGTCCCGGCAGTAGGTCGGTGATAGCCAAGGTCGCCTCGGTTCATCGCGTGGAACCCTCGCTTGAACTCACTTCTCCGGCGAACCGTGGACTTGGAGAAGTCACTTAGCTCGAAAGGCGCTAATCTACGCGAAGTGAGTTTCGACTTTATTTGAAGTCAGGTTCATTCGAACACGGCTCGTGGGTTACGCTGTAGTTCCGGCCGTCGAGGAGTGATTCTATGGCAGAGAGCGTACAAATGAACGCGCCAGTCTTTGCGGCGGTCCGAGAACTGCCTTCGATTCGAGTAAGCGCCGTGCCCTGGTTTGTGCGCACGGCCGCTCTGGCACTGACGTCTACCACTTTCGGCCTTTACTGGGATATTTCATGGCACATCGGAATTGGACGGGACACGTTTTGGACGCCCGCCCATTTGGCCATCCAGTTTGGAGCCGTGCTTACCGGGCTGTCCTGCGCCTATCTTATTCTGCACACCACTTTCGCGGGTGACGACGCAAGTAAAGCGAAGTCAGTAAAGATCTGGGGGCTCCGTGGCCCGCTGGGCGCATTCATTGCCGCGTGGGGTGGGTTTTGCATGCTCACCTCCGCTCCCTTCGACAACTGGTGGCACAACTCCTACGGATTAGATGTAACAATTCTTAGCCCGCCCCACGTAGTGCTGCTGGTGGGCATCTTCGTCATGGGGCTGGGCGGACTAATCTTGACCACCGGCCAGATGAATCTGTCGTCAGGGGAAAGCCGAGATAAGTTTAATCGGATCTTGCTATACAACGGATCGTTGCTTCTGTGTTTGCTGCTGATGCTGGGCTATGAATATATCGGCGACCAAACTCTAATGCATAGCGCGATTTACTATCGCGTGCTCGGGATGATCGCACCGGTCGTGCTGGTCGGAATCGCTCGGACTTCAGGACGTCGTTGGGCTGCCACCACGGTGGCCTCGATCTACACCGCCTTGTGGCTCGCCGGGAATTGGATATTCCCCTGGTTTCCCGCGCAGGCGAAGCTTGGACCCGTGTTCACTCCGATCACTCACATGGTGCCGCTCGGATTTCCTGTACTGCTGCTTCCCGGAGCGATCGCTCTGGATCTCGTTCTCGACCGATTTTCCGGTCGAGGTGACACCTGGAAAGCCATGTTGGGTGGCATCGGCTTCATGGCTGCAAGTCTGATTGTGAACTGGCCATTTGCCTATTTCATGATGTCTCCCCATGCGCGCAACTGGGTCTTTGCGATGAACGAATTCGGCTACAACGTTCCGCCTTCTCAATATCACTTGGCGTGGGAGTTGCAGCCTTACGAAAAGACGCGAGTCGAATTCTGGGTGGGGATGTTCGTCGCGCTGGTGGCGACCGCAATTTCAGCGCGCATTGGAATGCTCTGGGGCGATTGGATGCGTCGTATTCGCCGATAGCGATCGAGCCCCGGAGTATTGCTACTTGTGCCCGTCTTGAGGATGAGTGTTATGCGAGCCTACGGACTAACTGTTCTGATCTTCATCTTGAGTTCCTCCGCCTTCGGACACGTGGGAAGCCCAAATGTGTATCTCGAGGGCGATGCAGGCCCCTATCACTTGCTGGTCACGGTGAACCCACCGGCGATGGTTCCTGGCGTAGCCCAGGTGCAAGTTCGCGTTACGTCGGGGACTGCAAACACCATCAGCATTGCACCGGTCTACATAAGTGGCAAAGATCAGGGCTTGCCCCCGACTTCCGACTTGATGCAACCGGCGGTTGAGCCGCAAATGTTCACCGGCAAGGTTTGGCTGATGGAATCGGGTTCGTGGGAGATTCGTGTTGAGGTTTCCGGGCCGCAAGGAATTGGCAACCTGGCAGTGCCTGTGCCCGCATTTGCGCGGCGAATCCTGCCTATGCAAAAAGCGTTGGGAGCCCTGCTATTCGCACTCATGTTGCTGCTTTCAATCGGAATCGTTTCCATCGCCGGGGCGGCTGCACGCGAGGGTGGCCTCTCGGCTGCAGCCATTCCTTCGCCACACAACAGACGTCTTGGACGAATTGCAATGGCCGTTTCCGGCGCGCTGGTTGTAATCCTACTGGCGCTGGGAAATTGGTGGTGGAACGCCCAGGCCGCTGATCTGAAGCAAAATATGCTGTACAGCGCTCCGCCTCTCAGAGTTTCGTTCGACGGAACCGGCCAGCTGACTTTGCGGATGCAGGAAGACTTCTGGCACAAAATCCGCAAGGATCAGTGGTCGATGACCTTGATTCCGGATCACGGGCACCTGATGCATGCATTTCTCATACGCGTACCCGCGATGGACCGCTTTTATCATTTACATCCGGAGCAAGCGAACGACGGATCGTTCGTTCTAAAGTTGCCCGCGATTCCATCAGGGAAATACAAGATTTTCGCGGACATTGTTCGCGGCACGGGATTCCCGGAAACCATGGTTAGCGAAATCGACTTGCCCAATGTGACCGGGGAAGCATTCTCCGGCGACGACTCGGGCGCGGATGCTTCAGCATACGAACCCTCGGGCCGCGCGACGGATGTCTCGCCACTGGCGGATGGTGGTCGGATGGTATGGGAACAAGACGGAACAGCTTTGAAGGCTGGCCAGGTTTCCTGGTTACGCTTCCGCGTTGTAGACGCGCAGTATAAGCCGGTTGGCGACCTTGAACCGTATATGGGGATGGCAGGTCACGCGGAATTCGTTAGATCAGATTTTTCCGTGTTCGCGCACATCCATCCGGCTGGTTCGGTGCCGATGGCGTCACTCATGGTTGCGCAGAAGGATTTCGGATTGCCGATGGACCATGGTTCGACGAAGACGCTTACTGACGAAGTTTCGTTTCCCTACGGCTTTCCCCAACCGGGCGACTACCGTTTGTTCGTGCAGGTTAAGCGGCATGGCCAAATCGAGACCGGCGTGTTCGACGCGCATGTCGGAAGCTGATTGTGATTCGCTGTGCGTTGA
This sequence comes from uncultured Acidobacteriota bacterium, assembly GCA_963722725.1. Lineage (GTDB taxonomy): Bacteria > Acidobacteriota > Terriglobia > Terriglobales > Acidobacteriaceae > JABDBE01. The sequence continues at coordinate 478,247 of CAVROB010000013.1, read as the reverse complement.
ACGCTGTTTGGGAACCGTGCGCGAGCGCAGGCTTTGGCCGACAACCTCGCGAAGCAGTATTCGTAGAACGCCCTCGAGCAGTTCCACTATCTGACGGTCATTCGTGCCCCTCGACGAGCCCATTGCTGCGCTTGCCCACCAGGGGTTAGCGCGGGCGGCTGTTCTGAAAGGCGACAGAGATCCTGCTCAATCCTTTTATAAGGACTGTGATGCGATGCACTTCGAGACGCAAAATCTGCTACCATGACCGCTTGGTGAGGTTGGCATGCCCCAATACGTGATCGAGCGGGAGATTCCAGGCGCAGGTAGTTTAACGGATGCAGAATTGCAAGCGGTCGCCCGAAAGTCGGTCGGCGTATTGAAGGATATGGGACCGGAAATCAAGTGGCTCCACTCCTACGTCACCGGCGATAAAGTCTATTGTGTGTACCTGGCGCCAGACGAGGAAACCGTTCGCGAACACGCACGCCGCGGAGGTTTTCCGGCGAATCGCATCTCGGCAGTGCGTCGCATGATCGATCCCGACACCGCAATTTGACGTAAGCGGAGTTTCGAGTCCGCAGACCTGATTCCACGTCTCAGTTAAGCGCCTCCTGGATGGCTTGCTCTACTGGCATCGCCCAACCTTCCATCCACGCCGTGAGGCCTGCAGCATTTCCGAGCGTCCGGCGGGCAAATTCCAGGGCTTTGTCCAGCCTTCGTTGCTCGGCGGGCATGAGCGGAACACCCAATTGTTGGCGAAGCGCGGCCGCAGCTCCAGCCCAGTGCAGCGATTGCTTGGCGTTCGATTGCGCTGCGGCACTCACAGCGAGGCATTCAAGCGCTCTCGCGATGCCGCGTTTGTGACCCAACTCCTGAAACATCTTGATGCTTTCCCCGTACAGACGACGCGCCTCGGCGTTGTTCCCCTGATCGCAGCTTAGACTTGCCAGATCGGAGAGCGCACTCGCAATTCCCCAGCTATCATGCAGTCGGCGAAACTCCGACAGGCTCTGTTCACAATAGGAACGCGCGGCAACCAAGTCCGCTTTTTCCCGAGCAACGTCCCCCAGGTAGTTCAGAGTCCACGCGGCACCCGCGCCGTCTCCGGCCTGACGGAACATTGTCAGACACTCATTGTAAAGCGAGGACGCGCGCTCATATTTGCCCTGTAACTTCATCACGCTGGCGAGATTGCTAAGGGCTCGGGCGATGTCAGCGGGATCGCCAAAATCCTTCCAAATGGCGGCACAGCGCTCGAAGAGTGAAGACGCGTCAGTGAGTTCGCCACGATCGCGCGCGTTGACACCCAATGCGTTAAGTGCGACGGCAACACCGCGGTTATCGTTTAGCTCGACGCAGGTATCGAGGCTCTCTTCGAACAGTGGCCGCGCGGAACCGTAGTCGCATTGTGCCGCTGCCAGAACTCCAGCAGCGAACCGCAGGCGCGCCCGCAGCTTCGGACGCGCCCGGGCTCCTTCCAACGCGAGGAGCCTGGCGAGGGCATCGCGGCCCTCGGCCAGATGCTCGCGTGTCTCCCAGAAGCGGAACAGAGCGGCGCCAAGGCGCAGGCCCCATTCGGCATCTCCAGTTCTAATTAGATAGTCGATTGCCAGGCGGAAGTTATCATGCTCGACCTCATAACGGTCGAGCCATTCGTGTTGGGCGGCAATATCCTGGGCACCTTCTTCGGCAAGCACGAGATAATAAGCCGCATGGGCACGGCGAGTCGCAGATTCGTCGTTGCTCTCAGCGAGCCGTTCGAGAGCGTACTCGCGGATGGCGGAAAGCATAATAAAACGCGCTTCTTTATCAACCTGCTCCACCTGTTGAGCTAGGCTCTTGTCCACCAGCGAGGCCATCCCGTCGAGCACGTCCAGCCCCAAGTTACCTTTGGTGTCGCACACCGCTTCCACGGCTTCCAGTGTGCATCCGCCGGTAAACACCGAAAACCTTCGCAAGAGAGTTTGTTCAGCGTCATTGAGGAGGCCGTAACTCCACTCCACAGTGTTGCGAAGAGTTTGTTGCCGGGTCGGCAGATCACGGGCGCCACCGGTGAGCAGGCTCAAACGGCTCTCGAGACGTGCCAGCATGGCGGACGGCGAAAGCAGCTTGATACGCGCCGCTGCCAGTTCAATGGCTAGTGGCAGACCATCAAGGCGTGAGCAGATGGCGGCCACCGTCGGTGCGTTTTCCTTCGTCAGCGCGAATTGGTGCTTTACTGCCCGCGCACGTTCCACGAACAGCTCGATCGCTGGAAGATGAGAAAGCACTTCGAGAGGCGGGATGGATTTGGGATCGTGCAGCGCCAGCGGTGGCACAGGAAATTCATGTTCGCCGTAGAGATGAAGCGGAGCCTGGCTCGTGACCACAACTTTGAGTTTGGGACCGGCACTGAGCATTTGCGCTACGAGCGGCGCGGCTGAGACCAGGTGCTCGAAGTTGTCGAGAACGAGGAGCATCGGCTGGCGCAGCCCGCCGATATACTCCATCAAGTTTTCCTGCAGCGAAGTATTTCCGGTCTCGCGCACGCCCACGGCTTGCGCTATTGCGGAAACTATCAAACTACGTTCGCCAATCGCAGACAGCGCGACCAAACAAATACCGCTGGGAAACTCGTCGGCCATTTCGCCGGCCACCTGCAATGCGAGCCGCGTTTTCCCGATGCCACCCGGACCGGTCAGAGTCACCAGGTGTACGTCAGGGCGGCTCAAAAGCTGACGGAGATCAGCGGTTTCGCGTTCCCGTCCAATGAATGCAGTGCGCGCCACCGGAAGGTTGTTGGGGCGAGGTTCCGATTCCCGGGCAGGCACATCGGCCAGGCGGTCGCGCACCGCAGCGAGGTCACGAGCCAAATCCCGGGTGGAGGCGTAACGCTGCTTCGGATCCTTGGCAAGGCAACGCTCTATGATCCAAATAAAGGGAGCCGGCGCCTGCAGCGTTTTGGCGCCGAGCCGCTCGGGCTCGTCGCGAAGGATTGCTGCCATCGTTTCCGCATGCGTTTTCTTTCTGAATGCGGGGGTTCCGGTGGCCATTTCGTAAAGCACGGACCCGAAGGAAAATTGGTCAGAACGAAAATCCAGTTCCTCCCCGGTGGCTTGCTCCGGCGACATATACCCGACAGTGCCGAGCACCGTTCCATGCTCGGTGATGGTGGTGCTCGAATCCGAATCGCCGCGGTCGGGTTTAAGAAGTTTCGCCAGACCGAAATCCAGCACCTTGGCCGTACCGTCGTAAGAAAGCATTAGATTCTCTGGCTTCAGGTCGCGATGAATGAGGCCAATCTCGTGCGCTCTAGAGAGACCGTTGGCAACCTGCGCGGCGATTGTAACTAATTTGCGAAATGGAATCGGGCCCGAGGCAAGCAGCGAACGCACCGTTTCTCCATCGACCAATTCCATCGCGATATAGCGCGTGCCGTTCTCGCGCCCGAGTTCATAAATCGTCACGATGTTTGGGTGATTCAGCGAACTGGCAGAACGGGCCTCCTGCTCGAAACGGGATAAGGCTTCCGGATGAGAAGCGTGGTCGAGCGAAAGGGTCTTGATTGCGACTTCCCGGTCGAGGCGCGTGTCTTTAGCGCGATAGACCTCCCCCATCCCGCCGGCGCCCAGTCGCTGAAGAATCTCGTAACTGCCAAAGCGCGCACCGGGCGACAGGGCGGATGACAACGAATCTGAAGTGGGAGGTGGATTCATGAAACTTGGGTAAAGCTTTTCTCGGCATGCCGAAGCGGACTCTTACCTACTACGCAATTACAGGTAAATCGTTCGCGGCTGCGACAAAGCCAAGGCAGCGCCCCCGGTGGGCTTATAATATCCCAGAATTCGGAAAGGGATTTAATGGATATTCGATCGCTCCAGCGGCCCCTGAAAGATATGTACCGGCAAGACCCGGGCAGTTCGCAAATTACGCTGACCGCGCGCGGCACTCAGGCTGACGCACCGATCGCTTGTTCTGTGGACCTGGGGCGTGCCATTTACGCCGCGCAAGCGCACAAAGGAGTTGGTGGCGCCGGTACCGGAGCATGCTCAGGAGACCTGCTGTTGGGCGCGCTAGCCGCCTGCGCCCAGATTACCTGCCAAATGGTAGCTTCGGCCATGGGAATACCCACCGAGGCGATCGATGTCACAGTCGAAGGGGATCTGGATCTGCAAGGAACGCTCGGAATCTCGAAAGAAGCCCCGGTCGGATTTCAGAGCATCCGCGTCATTTTCGACATCCGTGCACCGCAGGCAACACCAGAGCAGTTAAGCGCGTTGCAGGCCAAAACCGAACAATATTGCGTGGTGATGCAAACCCTGCAGCATCCGCCGCGGATTGAGAACAAATGGAAGCAGTAGAAAGCCGCTGATCAGGATTTGGTCTCAGCTTCCTCTTTCACTTCGGCTTGATGTTCTGATTTACGCGGAATAAGTTCCCCGGATCGTAGCGCTTCTTGATCTTCGCCAAACGCTCGTAATTCTTGCCGTACGTCGCGCGGATGCGATCCTCGCCCTCTTCCATCATGAAGTTAACGTACCCGCCGCCGGCGGAGTAGGGATGAAGTGCGCTCCAATACTCCTTCGCCCACGAGGAGATTTTTTCCTTGTTCGCCGGGTCAGGGTCGACCCCGACAATCACAGAACTCCACGTTGCACCGCGGTAGCCCCAGGGCGTGGCACTCTTCTCGACGCGGCCGGCGGCGCCGTTGATCGGGTACAGGTGCATGGTCGACTGCATCGACGGCATCTTCGCCGCGTATTTCACATGCACCGCAATGGCTTCGTCCGGTAGCGAACGCACGAAATCGGCTTTCCAGTACCATTGGTGGCCCGGCGGATAGAGACCGTCGTGCATACTTTGGAGTGCGGGATGCGGAATTGGCCCGACCATATCGAGCGCCGGAGCCTTCACGCTCCGGATCGGCTTGAACACTTTCTCCCCCTTCTTGATCGGTCCGGTGTAGCACCATACGATGCCGCACATCTTCTTGTTGTGCAGGTGCTCGGGGAACGGAGCGGCTGGCGGCACGGTGAGGAAAGCAAAGAACCCATAGAGGTCATCGGGCGCCTTCGCAATGAAATCGCGGTACCAGCGCATAACCTCGGCCGCGTCTTCCATCGGCCACAGCATCGGACCGCCGTAAACCGTGTGCACGCTTTGCGCTTTAAACAGAAAGGATGTCACCACACCGAAGTTGCCACCACCACCACGTACCGCCCAGAACAGGTCAGGATTTTCCTTGGCGCTGGCGGTAACGAACCGGCCGTCGGACAACACCATTTCGACGGCCAGCAGATTGTCGATAGTCAGGCCATACCGCCGGGTCAAGTAACCGATACCGCCGCCCAAAGTCAGTCCGGCCACGCCGGTCGTCGAGACGATGCCCGAGGGAACCGCGAGACCGAACGCATGGGTCGCGTGGTCTACGTCGCGCCAGAGCGCTCCTCCCCCGACCCGTACCGTCCTCTTCTTGGGGTCTACGCGAACATAGTTCATTGGCGAAAGATCAATCACCAATCCGCCGTCGCATACTCCCAATCCGCCCGCGTTGTGCCCGCCGCCGCGGATGGACACAAGCATTTTCTGTTCGCGGGCGAACTTCACCGCTGTCATAACGTCGGCTACGTCGGCGCAGCGCGCAATCAGTCGTGGCCGCCGGTCGATCATCGCGTTGTACACCCTGCGAGCCGTGTCGTAACTCGGATCGCCTGGCTCGATCAGTCCTCCGTGCAAGCGGGCTCTGACATCTGCAATCGTCGCTTCGTCCAGCATTGTTAACCCAGACCTCCCAAAATTTTGACGTGTTCTACCACCGCGCTGCACACGTCAGCGCGGCGTTATCGTGCAAACCCCGCGTCATCCGTAAATTTTGCCAGAATTTTCGATTTGGAGCCTAGCTCGCACATAGTACCTTCTCACTTCCGCGAAGACAACGGATCGGCCGCACAAGTAGTCTCCTGCGAGATCGTACCCAATGCGTGATTAGCGTGCCAACCGCAGAAGTGACGGTACTCGGCATTCAGATCGAGCCACCACGCAGTAATTCCCGGCTTGTCGGCCTCCCCTAACCAGTTGGGCGGCATCGACCCTGGGCTCAATTCCGATGCGACCATTGACCGCTGGCATTCTGGCGCTCCTGGATCGGCATCGGGTAGTGACTTTTGACCCATAAAATATTTCTGACGAAGATGTAGAGAATCATGGGACGGCTCCGACTACGGGATGAAAGCGCAGATCGCAGGCGCTATAACCATAACGGAAGGATTAAAGGACATGAAATACATTTTGCTGATGTCAGGCACGAGGGCAGGCGTTGAGGCGTACCACGCCTGGCCGAAACAGGATATCGAGGCACATATGGCGGTTCTCCACCGCATCAACCAGGATCTTACCAACTCCGGAGAATTTGTCGCCACACAGGGTTTAGCTGAACCAAGGGAAGCCAAGGTCGTTCGCGGCGAGAAGAACGGCCTCCCAGTCACCGACGGTATTTTCCCCGAATCGAAGGAATTTCTGTTGGGTTACTGGATCGTGGACGTTCCGAACGCCGAGCGCGCTTATGCCATCGCGGGACGGATTTCCGCTGCATCCGTGAACATGCCGATTGAGGTGCGGCAGTTTGCAACCTATGAAGCCAAATCCCGATAACCAAATGTCGAGAACGCTACCTTGGTTCCGACCAGGTGATGAAGGCGCGAGAAGACAGTGCCAACAAACTTGATAGGAGAAGAAAATGAAATACATTTTGATGATGAACACCATGAAGTCTGGCCACGGCGTGCCGAGCTGGCCCAAGAAGGACCTGCAGGCGCACATCGCTTTTATGATCGGTCTCAACAAAGAGTTGCACGAACGTGGCGAACTGGTATCGGCGGAGGGGCTGTCTTTTCCGGACCAGGCGAAGCTGGTGTGTGCGGGCAAGGATGGACGGCCGATCACCGATGGAGTCTTTCCGGAATCCAAGGAGTTCCTCGCCGGGTTCTGGATTATCGATGTCGACAGTCCACAACGAGCTTATGAGATTGCCGCCAAGGCGTCCGCCGCGCCAGGCCCTGGTGGTGTGCCGTTGAACATGCCGATTGAAGTACGCCAGGTCATGAGCGGACCGCCGCCAGATATGCTGTAACGGGAGCTCCAATGACCAAGAAATGGGATGCGACTTCCGAGCATCTGTTGCGTCAACTTACGCCGCAGGTGCTCGGCGCTGTCACTCGCCGTTTCCGGGATTTCTCCTCGGCCGAGGATGCGGTGCAGGAGGCCATGATTGCCGCTTTCACTCAATGGCCGCAGGAGGGTATTCCGGAAAACCCCCGGGGCTGGCTGATTCAGGTGGCGTGCCGCCGCATGATGGACCATGTGCGCAGCGAAGTTGCCCGCCGCGAGAGGGAGACGACAGTGGCCACGGAAACGGAAAACTTGGCGCCTCTCCCTGAAATCGAGGCCGACATGGATCCCGACGACACTCTGATTTTGTTGTTCATGTGCTGCCATCCCGCACTCACGTCGTCCTCGGCAATCGCACTGACGTTGCGGGCGGTCGGCGGTTTGACCACGGCTGAAATCGCCAATGCCTTCCTGGTTCCCGAGGCCACGATGGCGCAGAGGATCAGCCGCGCGAAGCAAACCATCAAAACTTCGGGTGCGCCGTTCCGTCTCCCTTCTCCGCACGAGCGAACTGAACGCATGCCCTCAGTTCTGCACGTGCTCTATCTCATCTTCAGCGAGGGATACACCAGCAGCATCGGGTTGCATCTGCAACGATTCGACCTTGCCCGGGAAGCGATTCGCTTGACGCGCAATACGAAAACTCTACTCCCCGATAATTCCGAGGTTGCAGGACTTCTGGCGCTGATGTTGTTAACCGACGCGCGACGCGCAGCCCGAACCGGGCCGGATGAAGACCTCATCCCGCTCGATAAACAAGATCGAAGTTTATGGGACCGCGTGGAGATTTCCGAAGGCATTGAGCTTCTCACGGCCGCGCTGTCGAAAGCATCCGTGGGCTTGTATCAGCTTCAGGCGGCGATCGCCGCCGTGCACGACGAGGCCGAGCGACCCGAGGACACTGATTGGCCACAGATTCTGGCTCTCTATGAATTACTGAAACGCGTCTCTCCCGGTCCGATGGTTACCCTCAATCACGCAATCGCAGCCGCTATGGTGCACGGCCCTGCCCAGGGCCTCGAACTGCTAAGAGCGCTTGATACTGACCCGCGCCTTGCCAGTCACTATCGTCTCGCTGCGGTTCGTGCCCATTTACTGGAACGGACAGGAGATTATGAAGCTGCCATCAAACACTACCGAGTTGCAGCTGCCCGGACGACGAGCATCCCGGAACGGAATTACCTCATGACGCAAGCAGCGCGCCTGGCCGGCGATTAAACCCCGAGTCATCGGCTAACCTTACCTTAGGGTTACTTCAGGATTGCCACTCGTTCGGAAACTGATCTCACTACTGACGCTTCGCAGCTGCCTCGACGTGCTTCAAAATCCGATCAAGCGCCGCCCGATCAAAGATTTGGCCGTTCGCGATGACGACGCTGATTTTCCGAGTGTTCCGGATATCTTCGAGCGGGTTTGCGCTCAGCAACAGCAAATTGGCGATCTTGCCGGGTTCGACTGAACCAAAGCTGGCCTCCATCCCAAGAAATTTCGCCGGGTTGCTGGTCGCCGTCTGGAGCGCTTCCATCGGCGTGAAACCGGCCTCGACGAAATTGGCGAGTTCGTCGTGCAAGCTGAAGCCTGGCACGATGTAAACGCCGGGGGCGGTATCCGTTCCCGCCATGAAAGGCACTCCGGCTCGATGCATTGCGCCGACCATTTGTAGATTGTGCGCGAAGTACTCCTGGCGCAGCGCCAGCGGATCGCGTAGAAGGTCGGGCATCATTTCATCGGTGAAGCGACGCCAGGTTACATCGCGCCAGTAGGCAGGAACGTACTTGTCGAGTGGATCGTGCTTCAAATCACGTTGGTCGAGAAAGGTTCCGCCGCGTTGCCAGGCCAGCGTGGGTACCTGCCATGTCTGGTTCTGTGCGAGCAGTTTAATAAGCGAGTCGCATCTTTGCTGGTCCTGTGTCGTGAGTAGTAATTTGAGATTGCCTTCGCCCTTGATGAATTTGTCCTCTTCCGTGGAGCAGCCTTCAAAAATCCCCATCAGATGCTCGATACTCTTTTGCCCCGCCTCGACAACTTCCTGAATGCGAACTTTATCCGGAACATGGCCGACAATGGGCAACCCTTGCTTGTGGGCTTCCGCGGCAGCGGCAAGGTAAGCGTCGTGCGAAATGACGGACTGGACTTTTATGAAGTCCACGCCTTGTGCTTTGAGCGAGTCCACCGCAGCAACCGCCGTAGCCGGAGTACTAACGGCAATCGAACTCGGAAAGCGCAGTTTACCGTTCGGCAGATACGCGTCGAGCATGGGGCCGGAGATGACCATGCGCGGGCCAACGATCTGGCCGGACGCAATCTCTTTGCGCCACTCCATAAGAACCGGAACGTCTCCTCCCATGTCGCGCACGCCAGTAACACCGTTGGCGATGAACAGCGGCAGGATAATGTCGCGTCCGCCGGGAAACCAATCGCCGAAGGCGGAGTGCACATGCATATCCCAAAGTCCGGGAATAAGATATTGACCCGTGGCATCGATGACCCGCGCGTTTTTCGGTAACTGGAATTTGTCGGTATCAGAGACAGAGGTGATGTGATCGCCGGTGATCACAACCGTCCGATTTCTCTGAACCGACGACGTGCCCGGATTGAGGACCGTTGCGTGCGTGATGACGGTCGGGCCTGGTGCAGGATTGTATTGGGCAGTGCAGACGAGCTTTGGTAGCAGAAAGAACGCAATCACGACTAGAAAGCGGAGGGAAACAAGCATGCGCATGGCTCAGAGAGTACTACGAAATTACTCGAAAGCGGATGGATCGTCCGGCCAGGAGGGTCCTTATTCCCAGTGGAGACGCCCAATGCACGCTATGCGATTTCATGTACGCTCATCCTGAGTTTGCGAACCCCATCGTGAATCTGATGTGCGTTGGCGCCCCCGTAGCCAAGAATCAGGCCGCCCCTGGCCGGCGGTTTCGAGTAGCATATGGACAAGGGCATTGCCGAAATGCCCCTCTGGGCAGCCTTCCTCGAAACCGCCACATCGTTAATGCCAGGCGACAGCAATGCCACCAGATGCATCCCTGCTTCGGCGCCAATCACTTCGATCACATCTCCTAGCTGGTCTTGGATCGCATTTACCAGAATCCTTCGCCGATCCATGTAGAGCATTCGCATCCGGCGTATATGACGTGCGAAGTGTCCCTCTCGGATGAAATCAGTCAAGACGGCCTGATAAAGAGTCGACGAAAAGATGTCTGCAGCATCTCGAGCTGCGGAGAAAGCGGGTACCAGATCCCTGGGAACAACTACATAACCCAGGCGCAACGCGGGAAACAGGACTTTGCTGAAGGTTCCGACATAAATGACTCTCGCATCCGTGTCCAGGCCTTGCAGCGACGCAATTGGGCGGCTTCCAAACCTATACTCGCTGTCGTAATCGTCTTCGATGATCCAGGCACCGGAGCGCACCGCCCAATTGAGGAGAAGCATGCGGCGGGCGGCACTCATCGTCATACCCATCGGATATTGGTGCGATGGCGTGACATACACGGCCCGCGAATTGCGACCACGGCGGATGATCTCTGCCACGTTCATGCCCTCGTCATCCACCGGAACCGGAACCAACTGAGCCCCGGCCGTCACGAAAGCCTGGCGCGCGCCAGGATAGCCCGGCTCTTCCATCCATACCCGATCTTTCGTATCCAACAGAACCTGTGCGGAAAGCTGCAATCCCTGCTGTGACCCGGTTGTTACCAGAATCTGCGACGACTCGCATCGTACCCCCCGAACTGCGCCCAGATACTCCGCGATGACCTCGCGAAATGGCAGATATCCCATGGCATCGCCATAGGCCATGCTGCCCCTTGGCGGCCTTCGAGAATGCCGAGCCACAAGCTTCGACCAGACGCCAATGGGAAAGTGGTCGAGTGCGGGCAGGCTCACTCGAAACGCACCCATGTTGTCCAACCATGATTGAGCGGGAACGTGCGCCAGTGCCAACCCGCGTCGTGACATTCGGCGTGGACCTACTTTCTCCACTACTCCTTGATTCCCTTTCCGCGCCTTCACGGCCGGTAGACTCAGCCTGTCATCCGGGATGGATCCAGCCACGCACGTGCCGGCTCCAACGAAAGTCTCGAAGTAGCCTTCGGCAAGCAATTGCTCGTATGCGTTCAAGACCGGAATGCGTGAAATCTTTAGCTCAGCGGCCAAGCCTCTGGTAGACGGCACTCGTTGTCCAGGCCGCAGTTGGCCGTCGATGATGGCCTTGCGAAACCAGTCATACAACTGGCGATACATTGGAGTCTTCGTGTCGTAGGCAAGCGCTATCGGCGGGAGGAAGCTGGCAGAGATGCGTTTCATCCGTGGCAACCCACATACTTCATCTGGTAAGACCTTGAGAGTGGTTATATCGTAACAGACAAGAGTGGCTATTGTTACAGACCACTATTCAAGTTAAGTTTTTCTTGCGGGACTGGGGGGCGCACTCGAATACCGCGTGGTCCATGCCGGTATATTCCGGCAAAACTATCAGCGTTATGACGACAGGCTCGTTGCGCTTAGAAAGGTAGCCAGACCATCAAAGGAGGCCGTAATGAACCTGCTCAAACAGGTCAATGTGAGCGATGTGATTTCTGATACCACGAACGCGGAGGCAACGCAGTTTGATTTTCTCGAAGGCGAGTGGAACGCCATTTGCCGTTTTCCTCTGCCCGATGGATCCTGGGGCGAAGGTCCGGGGTCGCTGAGGGCAAGCAAGGTCTTGGATGGCTGCGTCTCACTGGAATTCTTCGACGGACCCTATCAGGGGACGATCATCAAAGGCCTCGGACTCCGCGCCTTCAATCCGCAAACCTCCCAATGGGAACATACGTGGACGGATACTTCCGCGCCGGGTGGCTTCTTGGTCTGGCGTGGACGATTTGAAGGCGGCGCAATCAATCTTCACGGCCAGTGGAAGGATGAGGCCGGACACCAGGTTCATTCTTGTCTGACGTGGTCGCGGATCACCGAGCGATCCGCCCACTGGGAGAGTCACCGCTCCATGGATGGCGGCAAAACCTGGATCAAGCACTGGGTAATTGATTTCACGCGGAAGATTGCGACATAAACCTGAGGATTCTCCGAAAGAATACCGCTCACGATGGGGTGGCAGCGAACCGCTTGGGTCATGGCGAAACAGCTTGCTTACGCAGGATAGACAGACGAATTAAAGGAGGCTTTGATGAAGATCAAACACATTCGGACTTATCTCATATTGTGTAGCTTGGTTGCCGTGTTGGCACCCCTCCAGGCGCGCGCGCAGCAAAATGCAGACACTTCGAGAACAAGTATTCAACGCGATGGGCAACACGATTTTGACTTCGAATTGGGAAGTTGGAACATTCATCTCAAGAAGCTCCTGCATCCCTTAACGGGCTCGACTACATGGGTCGAATTTGACGGTACGTCCGTTACTCGAAAAGTTTGGGATGGCCGATCTCAGCTGGAGGAGTTCGAAACCGATAGCTCTGCGGCCGGCCACATCGAAGGTCTGACCCTGCGTCTATACAATCCCCAATCGCACCAGTGGAGTCTCTATTGGGCGAACAGTAAAGGCGGCGCCATCTTCCCGCCCCAGATCGGCGAGTTCAAGAATGGAAAGGGTGAGTTTTATGCCCAGGACATGCTGAACGGAAAAAGCATCTTCATTCGATTTGTTTGGTCGGACACCACTACGAATAGGCCTCACTTTGAACAGTCATTCTCGGAGGATGGCGGCAAGACTTGGGAAGTGAATTGGATTACGGACCAGACGCGGGTAAATGATGAAGCTGTCAAAACCCCGGCCCCAGAGAATTCAGAAACAGCGAAAACAGGATTTCAACCAGGGCTCACAGAGCGGGATGGGCAACACGATTTTGATTTCGAGATTGGTACCTGGAAGTCGCACGGATCGCGACTTCTGCATCCATTAACAGGGTCCACGACCTGGGTTGATTTTGACGGTATTTCGGTCGTCCGCAAGGTCTGGAACGGCCGCGCCAATTTGGTGGAACTCGAAGCCGATGGCCCAGCCGCTGGTCATATCGAAAACCTGTCTCTCCGCCTTTATGACCCCCAATCTCGCCAGTGGAGTCTTTATTACGCCAGCAGCAAAGGAGGTACTTTGAGCGTCCCAGCAGTCGGCGAATTCAAAAACGGACGCGGCGAATTGTTCGATACGGAGCCTTTTAATGGCAGAAATATCCTGGTCCGAAATGTCTGGTCGGACATTACTTCCAGTTCTTGCCACTTTGAACAAGCCTTCTCAGATGATGGAGGCAAGACCTGGGAAGTGAACTGGGTTACGACGGACACCCGGGTAAACGATGAATCTAACAAAGCGCACTGAACTCCACCGCATCCCCAATAGAGGATCGCGCGACTGGGAAACGATTAACCAAATCTTGGACGCGGGCTTTCTCGCTCACGTCGGATTTTGTGTCGATGGCCAGCCGTTTATCATTCCGACGCTGTATGGCCGGGATGGAGAAAAACTTTACTTGCACGGTTCCGCGGTCAGTCGCATGCTACGGGAACTTGAAACCGGCATCCCGACCTGTGTGACGGTGACTCTCGTGGATGGATTGGTCTTGGCGCGGTCTGCCTTCCATCATTCCATGAACTACCGCTCCGTAGTTGCATTTGGAAGTGCGCGGAAGATCGCAGATCCAGGGCAGAAGGTCGAATCCTTGCGCATTATCTCCGAACACATTATCCCTGGCAGGTGGGCAGACGTCCGTAAACCCAGCGAGAAGGAATTGAAGGCGACGACGGTGCTTGAATTCTCGATTAGCGAGGCTTCATCGAAGGTACGAAGTGGACCGCCACTGGACGACGAGAATGACTATGACTTGCCGGTATGGGCCGGGGTATTGCCGCTCGCGATAACTTCTCGTCCGCCCGTACCAGACGACAGATTAATCAAAGGCGTCACTCTCCCGGATTATGTGCGGCGCTATGACTCTCGGATCAACGGCCGTAACGATGCCGCAAGCTCTGTCCGCTAGTCAGGGATTTAGGTTTTCAGGCTACATCTTGCTGCGTGTTGCTCTGATCCCTTGAAGGTCGGGGCTTCAATGGGAGAATCGCGTGAACCTTCGTGCCGGAACCGTTAGATTCGATAACCAAATCGCCGAGAAAATGGCGCACACGCTCGCGCATTCCTCTGATCCCCACTCCCGTGCCTTTGGACTGAATCTCCGCCAGTCGTTCCGGGGACATTCCCTTTCCTTCGTCTTCAATCTTCACGTGGACGGCGTTTTCTCTGCGCTCAATTCGAATCTGCGCGGTTTTGCTTCCCGAGTGACGATGGATGTTCGTCAAGCTTTCCTGAACAAGCCGGAATATGAGGAGTTCCATTTCCGAGGGAAGTCTTCCGAAGTTCTCGGAAACCTTCAGGTCGATCTGTAAACTGCTGCGCTCCGTGAGACCCTGCACGTACCAGTCCACGGCCGAGGAAATACCGACTTCATCCAGCATCGGTGGATGCAAAAGATAGGAAGTCGTGCGTATTTCTTTGGTCAAATGTTGGACCAACTCTTCGGCGTCCTGCACGTTCTTAGCAAGTTGCGCAGCATCTTTCTTTGCGTCTTCTCTGATTCGTGCAAGTAGCATACCCAGCGCGGCCAATGTCTGCCCCGCACTATCGTGCAACTCCCGTGCTATGTGCCTCCGCTCCACATCCTGAAACTCCATGAGTCGCCCCGAAAGCTGATGCAGTTCCGAGTTTCTTCTCTCAAGTTCCTGAGTGCGGAACTGCACTTGGGTGTCGAGGGCATCCGCCAATGTTCGGTAACGCTCTTCGCTTTCACGCAACTCTCGCTCAGTTCGTTTACGTTGGCTGATGTCCCGAGCAATTTTCGACGCTCCGATAATCTTCCCGCTGGCGTCCCGAACAGGGGAAATCGTGAGGGAAATATCGAGCGGCGTCTGGTCTTTGCGCACGCGAATGGTGTCGAAGTGTTCGATTCGTTCGCCTTTCTTGATGCGTTCGATGATGAACGTTTCTTCGTCCCTACGATTGAGCGGAATGATGAACGAAATGTGCTGGCCTATTGCTTCGGCGGCCGTGTAGCCGAACAACCGCTCCGCCGCTGCGTTCCAGCTGCTTATGACACCATCCAACGTTTTGCTGACGATGGCATCGTCAGATGAGTCCACGATTGCGGCAAGCAAGCCAATAGCTTTATCCGCCTTGAGGCGTAATGCTGGCAACTCGTTCAACAGTGACTCGCTGACGCTGTCTCTAGCCTCCGGGTCATTGAGGATGCAATCCGCCAGCGCTTCATGCGTCGCCAGGAGTTTATTTACGTCATCTTCAAAGGCGATTTCAGGATGCGTTTCAGTCCAATAGTGCGCGGCTCTGACAAACGCTAAGAACAACAGCAAGTACTGAAGACGAGTCGGCCCAAACAGCCGCGTCAGTGCGTCAAGACACAACAAATAGTCAGAGGTCTTCAAGAAGACATGCGCTGCCAACACAAAGACGGCATCTTCCATCTGCGTGTCGGGCCTCGGCATTTCAACAATGGGTGCGGGGCAGGCTGCGCACAGTGAGATACGAGACTGAAGTTCTTGTCCGCGTGGAAAAGGGCGTTGAAGGAGCTTAACAACGTCTGTGACACTTTGCGCACGTGCAGTCGCATCGCCAGCGGGGCGACCAAGCCCCAGCAAGAAACCAACATGACGAGCAATGCAGTAGCGGACTGCGCAAAAGCGCGACAGGTGGACGAAAAGACGCTCCTTGAAAACGGAGGGTAGAGGATTGTCGAGGTAGGCAGCTTCTGCGAATCCCCACAGTTTCTCAGTGATCTCGGGAGCCTCAGGTGCGAGAAAGAAGAAATTGGGAAGAACTCCGAATCGCTCCCCTACCCGCTTCTCCAGTTCCGACATCGCATCGTCCACGCTTGATTATATGCCCCTTTTGGCCGAATGACGGTATCCTGGCGGCTCACCAAGAAGAGCGGTTGCTTTGCCTTCGGTCTTCTGCGAACGAAATCACGGTCAAGGAAACACGGCCTACTCATCCCAGAGGGCGCGGCAACTGGCGGGTTTGCTTGAGCCACTCCGGGAGAGACAATTGTGCGAGTCTTCGGCGACAGCCGGGCCCAAACCGAACTGTGGCGGCTTATGAGAATGCCGCCATTGCTGGCGGCCTATGGCACACATCGGATAACTGTGGACTTAAGACCGAAGGAGTGGCAAACCACATCACCACGTCGCCTCGGAAATTCACTTACTTACTGGTTTCCTTCGCTGCTCGTCGCAGTTCTTTCAGGGCGGCCATGGTACGTGCCGTGTAATCTACGCGTTTCGCGGACTTCGGGCGTCGGTGGCGTTTGGTGGCGGTATCGTGTTTCGACATTTGTCTCCTGAAGTTTTTGCTTGCATAACCACGTTGTGTTGGCCATGAAGGCCTCGGCTCGGCAACATCGGCTCGAATGTCGCGACTTTCAATCTCGATCCGACTCTTTGCGAATCTTTTTCCGCGCACGCTTTCGCGCCAAAGCTTGCTTGACTCGACGCTTATCGCCCGGCTTCAGATAGAAGGAGTGACGCTTCATCTCTTTGATGATGTCCTCGGCTTGAACTTTGCGCTTGAATCGACGAAGAGCATTCTCCACCGATTCGCCTTCTTGCAATCGAACTTCTGCCACGCTCATCACCCCCAAAACGAAGATGGATTCAGTTTTACAAGAACTTTAGTATTTTTCAAGGGTGCGCTACCCCGCTTCGCCTTCACGAGAAATTCATTTCTCCAGAATCGGGGTCACACTCACGTCCGTAAGAGACTTGCCGCACTCCAAGCAGCACGCCTTCAATCGAGATGTGATCAATCCACAACATGGGCACATCCTTTGTGATCCGTATCCGGCCATCTGCGGTTTCAGCTTGTGCATCCTGTGGAGCAGCAGGATCGTGAACAGCACAATCAGGAGACCGAAAGAGAAAGTGGTTGCGTTCATAAACGTGATCCTGCTCGGCGATTCTCGATTCGACCTGCCGGTAGTGAATAAAAGACGGGTTCCATAAAGAGGACCCTCATTTCTATCGGTTGCGCAATGGGACCGTCGCGAAGAAAGGGCCCCGCAAGGACGACGGAGAGATGCGAAAGGGACTTCTTAAGGGTAGTCCTCTGCGTCAGCATTAGCAACGAGATTCGGGAACGAACCGCTATGATCGAGCCAAGCAAAGGACTTCACGACTGGCCCATACGGCATACCACCAGCATCTCGCAGAGTCGATAGATCCGGAGGCTGGCGGTCGCCTCCGCACCGACGGCCCGCTTCCGTCCCCTTATCTCGCGTCCTTCCGCTGTACGTGCTGTTGCTTCGGTTTAGCATTAATTCGAGGAGGTTCACGTTGCTGGTCGGGATCCCGTTTAGCTTCGGAATCTCGTCTTATAAGAAATCTACTGTGTCTTGCCTCTCGTAGGCGAAAGCTCAAATACGACACCGCCGCTGCGCTTGCCCCCAACTGAAGCCGACCCGTATAAATCCCCGGCGGCGTCTAGCAGCAAGCCTCCCGCCGGTCCCGAGCCGTTCTCGCCATTGAAGGTCAGAAGCGTAGTCCTCTTCCAACTTCCGTTGGCCTGCGGCGAGAGCCGAAACACAATGCCTATGCCGAAACGTCCGTCGTTGGCGTTCCCGTATAGGTTTCCATCGGGATCAAAGATGAGGCCTGCCGTTGGCTGGCTCCCGTTGGCGATGTCGAAGGTAACGAGGGTCGTGTGCTTCCAGCCTCCATTGCCCTCCGGAGAGAGCTTGAAGACCGTACCGAAGCCGAGTCCGCCGCCGCCGACCGTCGTTCCATACAAATTGCCAGCAGCATCGAAGACCACACTCCCTCGGGGACCAGCACCGTCCGCACCATTGAAGGCGAAAAGAGTCGTATGTGTCCACGCATCATCTCCCTTGCTAGGTGAAAGTTTGAACACCGTTCCCTCGCCGAATTTCCCTCCGCCGGACGTTGTTCCATACAAATTGCCGGCGGCATCGAAGGTCAAAGCCGCATAAGGACTTGCGCCGTCTGTGCCGTTGAACTCGAAGCGCGTAGTAAGCTTCCATTTTCCGTTTGTGGACGGTGTAAGCCGGAACGCCGTGCCGCACCCGCTTCCATCGCAAGCGGAGTTGCCACCGGCGCTAGTAGTGCCGTACAAGTTCCCTGCCGCGTCGAGAATGAGTCGCGCCTCAGGATCGCTGCCGTTCTTTCCCGCAAACTTGACGAGCGTGGTGATCGTCCAGATTCCATCCTTGCGCGGCGAGAGCTCAAACACGGTGCCATCGCCCAGCCCGGTGTCGCTGCTCGTTGTCCCGTACAGATTTCCCGCGGCGTCCGTCACTAAACCCGCGGCCGGATAAGCTCCGTCCTTGCCATCAAACTTGAAGATCGTGGTGAATTTCCAGGTTTTATCTGCTTCTAGCGAAAGCTGGAAAACCGTGCCGCACCCCAAGCCGCAGCCAGGATCGCCACCCTCAAACGTAGTTCCATAGAGATTTCCGGCCGCGCCAAAGATAAGGTCGCCGTTGGGAATATCCGGGCAACCAGAAGAATCGCAGAACTCATACAGAGCCTCGTACTTGTAGTGAGTCGCCGGCTGAGCCGCATCAACAGACGTTAATATTGCGGAGTCGACCAGCGGCTGGGCGGCGAGAGTCACCTGCCCCGCGGAGATTAAGCACAGAAGCATCACGACCGAAACTGCTCCTAACCACCGCGATGACGTTGTGTTCCTCGGGATTTTCATAAGCGCGATTACTCCGGTCTTGTGTTACTAGCCAGCGAACTTACTTGTGCGGTTGCGCGGGCTGAAATTGAGGGTTCCCCAATTGCCAGAATAAGAAAGCCACTTCATCAGCCTGCTCTTCGTCGCGTTGCGTCTTGGTCGAGCGCATTCCGTGTCCTGCGTCGTAGTCCGAGTCTAAACCTCCCAAATGAGCTGCGTGTTCCCCTGGAGCGACGCGATGGCCCTGCCCTGGCCCCAACTCCACTCACTCGCCCGCCTTCTCCGATTGCAGATGGCGTCCGAATGCCTGCAGAAAATCCGCGGTCGCCGCCAGGGCACGGAGGCTGTCTTTGCTCATGAGTTGGCGGAGCACACCGAAAAGACTGACTGGTTTATCTTTTTCGGCGGTCGCTTTGGCGATTCCCTCCGGAATTGCCTTGAAGATCGCCTGAAACGATTGCGGCTCGATGCTCCCCAGAATCTGCTGCCAGAAGAGCAGGTTTCTGATGGCACGAATGGCTTGCGGAGCGCGCGCCTCATCGACGACTTTTTCTATGATGTCGTCGCTTGCTGCCAACGCGCCGCGCGCGATTTCGAGCGCGCCGCTGTTGTGCAGTTCCTGGAGAACCGCGTAAGCGGCCAGCAGGGCCTCAGCGTGCTTATCCGGGGCCTGCTGCAACTGATCGTGTAATTCGCCATGCACATCGCGCGGGGGCATAGTAAGTGGGATCGGCCGAGCCATGAGTCTTTCTCCTAGAGCGATTTGGTTTGCAGTTGCACCA
This sequence comes from uncultured Acidobacteriota bacterium, assembly GCA_963722725.1. GTDB lineage: Bacteria > Acidobacteriota > Terriglobia > Terriglobales > Acidobacteriaceae > JABDBE01. The sequence continues at coordinate 458,642 of CAVROB010000013.1, read as the reverse complement.
GTCCGTTTCCGGGCTGCTGGTAATCCGGACGCTTCCACTTGCGCTCGACTTCGACTCCCTGCTGCGGAGTCGGATGTCCAAATCGAGAGTTGATGCGCGGCAGAGGACTTGCACCAACATCGGACGATACCGTCATGCGCACGCTCGCCTCTTTGTACGCCGGAGTGTTGGTCACGGCATCGGCGTGGCTGCTGGTCAGGCGGTTCACTGGACTTTCGACCGAATTCATCGGCATGTACAGCTCGCGGCCCTTAACCCGGTCGGTGACCAGCGCGCGAACTCGCACCTGGCCGTAACGCGAAATCAACTGCACCCAGGTTCCGCTCTGAATGCTCCGCTCCTCCGCCAGTTCAGGCGAGACTTCGACAAACACGTCCGGAACTTTTTCACGAATTCCTTCACTGCGATAAGTCAAGTTGCCCTCATGGAAGTGTTCGAGCAAGCGGCCGTTGTTCAAATGCAGATCAAACTCCGCGTTGGGAGCGTCGGTCACTCCCATCCACGAAAGCGGAAACAGCCGGGCCTTTCCATCTGGAAACGGGAAGCCCTTGGTGTAGAGCAGAGGCTGATCGCTGCCATCCGGAGCAACCGGCCACTGTAAGCATTTGTATCCTTCGAGCCTAGCGTAATTTACGCCGGCCATAAGCGGCGTCAGCGATGCGATTTCGTCCATCACTTCGGAAGGATGTTGATAATTCCAGTTGGCGCCAAGGTGATTGGCCACATCCTGAATGATCTTCCAATCAGGACGGCAACCTTCGAGCGGTTCGAGAACCTGGTACAGCCGTTGGATTCGCCGCTCGGTGCTGGTAAACGTGCCTTCCTTCTCAAGGCTTGGCGCGCCGGGCAGGACGACATCAGCAAAGCGGCAGGTTTCGCTGAAGAAGATATCTTGCACGACGAAGAAGTCGAGTTTGGCGAAAGCATCGCCCACGTAGTTCGCGTTGGAATCGACAATGCTCATCTCTTCGCCGATCAGGTACATGGCTTTGAGCTTGCCCTGATAGATCGCATCTACCATCTGATGGTTGTCGAGACCTTTTGTGGAAGGCAATTTGACCTTCCACGCAGCTTCAAAGCGTTTTTGCACCTCAGGATCGTCCACGGATTGGTATCCGGGCAAGGCGTTCGGCGCTGCGCCATGATCGCCCGCGCCCTGGACGTTATTGTGTCCCCGAAGCGGATAAGCGCCCGTCCCAGGACGCATGTAATTTCCGGTGACCAGGAGAAGATTGGAGATCGCGGTCGAAGCGTCCGAGCCATGACTGTGCTGGGTGATTCCCATTGCCCAAAGAATGCAGACTTTCTTGGCGTCGACGATCATTTGGGCAACGGTGCGCATCGTCTCTTCCGGCAAGCCGGTGATACGCGAAGCCGCTTCCATGGTGAACGGCTCAAGACTCTTGCGGTAGGCTTCGAGGCCGTTGACCCACTGATCGAGGAACCTGGAGTTCGCCAGCCCATGATCGAGCAGGTAGCGGCTGATGGCACAGAGCCAGACAATATCGGTCCCGGGCTTGGGATGAATGAAAAGATCCGCGCGGCGGGCCATTTCGTGCTCGCGAAGATCCGAGACGATCAACTTTTGTCCGTTGAGCTTGTGAGAGCTTTTGACGCGCGTGGCCAGTACTGGATGGGATTCAGCCGTATTGCTGCCAATGATGATGACCAGATCGGCTTGTTCGATATCGGTGATCGAACCGGAGTCGCCGCCATAGCCAACCGTGCGGAACAATCCCGTGGTTGCGGGCGCCTGGCAGTAGCGCGAGCAGTTGTCGACGTTATGCGTCCCAACCACCGCCCGCGCCAACTTCTGCATGAGATAGGCTTCTTCGTTCGTGCACTTCGAAGATGCGATGAACGCCATTGAATCCGGACCGTCCGACTCTTTAAGCTCCGAGAGTTTCTGCGCAACCAGGGTTAGCGCCTCATCCCACGTTGCCTTGCGGAACTTGTCTCCTTCGCGAATGAGTGGTGAGGTGAGCCGGTCCTCGCTGTTGATGTGTCCCCAGCCGAACTTGCCTTTGATGCAGGTGGAGATGCCGTTTGTGGGACCACGCTCCGGCGCAATTTTCAGGATGTAGCGGTCTTTCGTCCACACATCGAAACTGCAGCCAACACCGCAATACGTGCAAACCGTCTTGGTGCGGCGAATGCGATGCTCGCGCATGGCATGTTCCGCCTCGGAAACTTGAAGGATCGCTCCATACCCGGTTTCGGGCTCAACTCCCTTGACCACGTCAATCATGCCTTCCAGGGCCGACTTTCTGATCGCGGTCAGGAAACCGGCATGTCCCAGCATGGATTTTTCCATCAGAGCATTGCAGGGGCAAACCGTCACGCAGTGACCACAGGAGACGCAACTCGATTCGCCAATGGTTGAGCCTCCGTCCCAGAGCACGCGCGGATTCGGATCTTCCCAATTGATGGAGAGGGTCTCATTGACCTCAACGTTCTGGCACGCTTCCACGCAGCGCCCGCAAAGAATGCATTGGCTGGGGTCATAGCGGTAAAACGGGTTCGTAGTGTCGACTTCGTAAGGCTTTGGCCGGAACGGAATGGTTTGGTGTTCAATCGCCAGCAGTTTCGTGGTGTTGTGGACGACGCAGTTTCCGTTATTGTTGTCGCAGACCGTGCAGTAGAGCAGATGATTGGAAAGAATCCGATCAAATGCCTCCACTTGCGCGGCTGAGGCTTTGGCCGACTTGGTCATGACCTGAATTCCATCCGCGACCGCAGTGGCGCACGAGCGCACCAGACGCCCATTGACCTCGATCATGCAAGTGTCGCATGTCTGCACCGGGCCCAGTTGTGGGTGATAGCAGACGTGGGGAACGGAAACTCCCGAACGCCCGATCAAGTCGATAAGCAGTTCGCCGGGTTGAGCTTCCAACTGACGACCGTCAATTGTGACTTTGATCACGGTTCTCTCCTTTCAACAAGCCACGGTTTTCACAATGCACTTTCGACCTATTTAGAACACTGGTTTTCGGCCGCCGATGACTGAGCACCCGGCCACCGTCTACGTCGGGCTTTTAATTGTTCCACGGCAGGGTCTCTTCCTGAACCTGGCCGCCCCCAGCTAGTGATGCCGGAAACTGCATCTCGGATCACATTCTTCGGGTTTAATTCGTTAAGCCGTGCCCCAGTTCTTTCATCAGATAGAGAATACCTATCACGAGAGTCGCGGGAATCTCACGATACACCCGGTTAACGCCTCACACAGGTTGCAAGTGCAGGGAAGGATTTTTTGAAAAAACCGTCCCAGCCGAAGGATAGGAAATGCCCACCAAAATCGAGAACGTCGCCGATCTGTCTAACGTTTGCAGTGGACAACCGTCTAAACCGGCTTGGGTCAGGCTGAATCGCCGGCCTAACGCTCGCTCGCAATCAGCAGCGAGAGCAATGACCGTCTGGGAGGAACTGCCCTGTGAAAGCAAAGTTGGTAGGAACCGTGTTGCTGTGGTTATTGATGAGCACTTCGATGTCATTCGCTCAGGAAGCGCCCGATCTGTTTCAGGGATACGAGGGCGAATGGAATCACGTGTCCGAGCAATTAATCTCTCTGGCGGAGGCGACGCCGCCCGAAAAATTCGCGTGGCGACCGGCGAGCGGAGTCCGCTCCACTAGCGAAGTGTATATGCACATTGTGCGAGCAAATTTCCTGATGCTGAACGCGATCGGGTCCAAAATGCCCACTGACCTTACAGATGGGATTGTAACGACGGTGACTTCCAAGGCCGACGTGATTCGCTGGCTGAAGCGCTCGTTGGAGGCGGTGAAAGAGGCTCGCGCCGCTGAAACGCCCACGGATCTGCAGCGAAAAACGAAATTCTTCGATACAGGCACGACAGTGGACAGCATCTTCCTGCGAATCATCGTTCATAACAACGAGCACATGGGCCAACTAGTTGCATACGCGAGAATGACAGGCGTTGTGCCGCCGTGGTCGAAGTGATTTAAGGGCTGGATATTCCGCTCTCAGTGCAGAGCCGCAGCGAGCTGACGTAAGGAGTGTCTGCTGGTGCACCGAAGCAGGCGTAGAGAACGCCGAAACTCCATCCTCCGGTGGATGTCGGCGTCAGCTTGGAAACGATGTCATACCTGCCGGTTGTCACGTCACTTTTATCAGCAAGGCCTCGACATCAGGAAACTGATGGAGAGTGGCTGGAGGCCGAAGCGCTCGAGATTTCTGGCCGAGGCTCCGATTCCGCCCGTGCTTGAGAACACGAAGCGGCATCCTGCTTCCACGGCCAGCTGCAAGCGGGTGCTCAGCAGAGCGGTTTGTACTCCGTTGCGGCGATGCACAAATCGACAGCTGGTAGTCCGTAGGTGCGCCGTGTCTCCGTTGATGTGGAGAACGCCTCCGCCCACCACATCCCCGTTTCGTCGCGCCAGAAACGGCTGCGCGCCATCGGCGAATCCGAAGCAGTAAAAAGTGTCGAGCAATCTTGCTGGTAATTTGGAATCGTCCACTGGCGCGTCGGATTCCTGGAAGCCCGCAGCCACCGTGCGCACCCAGACGTCGGCTTCGTCAATGGTAACTGGAGTTACTTGGATATCGTCGGCAGCAGTCTTGGCCGGGAGATCAGCGAGCGGCCTCCACCAATTCTCCATCGGCGTTCCGGCTTTGTATCCCCGGCTCGCCAATAAGGAATTCACCGCGGTGTGAGTTCGGCCGGAGATTGTGATGCGTACGGGTGAGTTTCGGGAGTTGTAAAAAGCTTCGATGGCTTCAATGTCGCTGGGATCAGGAGCGGTCGATGTGCCAACTCCGATGGCGCACGTCAACGGTACGTCTGAACCATTGTAGGCCACGCAAGCGCCCCCGAGATCGGTCAGGCAGACGCCAACGTCAGGCCTTCGCATGCCCATCGCGGCGGTTGCGGCCCTCAGCATTGCGATCGATGCATGCTGAACCTTCTCCAGCAGCATGTCGTTGTCGAAAATTAAGGAACTCGCGGAGCCAGTTGGGGAGTATCTGACTTTGGCCTCAATCATAACGGCTGCCTTCCCGAGCTCAGTCCAGATTCTGTCTGAAGATCCGCTAGATCAACATCTCTTCATTCGTCATTTCCACGGCATGAACAGGGCACGAGAGGGCTCAGTTTTGCTCTCCGCCGGCGACGCTGCTGCCCCACATGGCGCTGCTACCCCACATCGCACTGCTGCCCCACATCGCACTGCTGCCCCACATCGCGCTGCTGCCCCACATCGCGCTGCTGCCCCACATCGCGCTGCTGCCCCACATCGCACTGCTGCCCCACATCGCGCTGCTGCCCGCCATCGCGGACGAGCCCCACATGGCAGAAGTTGCGCCGGTGAACTGATTCGAACCCCAGACCGCCGACGAGCCCCACATTGCGGATGTACCCCATACCGCCGACGGATCAGAACTTAAATAAACGTCGCCAGTAGTTGGATCATAGTTTGCGATAGGAGACATCGCCGTCCCGTTTGCCACGGCAGTGCTGGCCAATGCGGCGGCAATATCCAGGTACCCGGCGCCGACTGTGAAGATGTCGTATTGGTCTGTATAGGTATTTCCCGTCGTCGGATCATACACGCTGCTCGATTGCGGGAATGTCTTGTAAGCCGTCTTCATCAAACGCGCCTTCACCTGATCCGGAGTAAGACGTGGCTGAGCCTGTAGCAGGTCGGCAATGGCTCCGCTGACAACGCCTGTCGCCATGCTGGTTCCGCTCAGTTCGAAGTAGTATGCCGATGGCGACGAGTTGCCCCCGAACATGTAATCGCTGTACGGAACGAGGTTGCTGGTTTCCGTGGTTTCCAGTGTAGTTCCCGGAGTATCCGTTGAGATCAATAAATTGCCAGGAGCGACAAGGTCGGGTTTGACGACGCGATCGAGTGCCGTCGGGCCCTTCGAACTGTAGCTCGCAATCAGATCGTCGGTCCGCTGTGGCGTTCCCATCGGTTTCATCGCGCCCACGCTGATCACATAGGGATCGTTGCCCGGCGCGGTGACGGTTCCGTATCCAGAAGTAGGCAGGTAGCGTCCGTTATTTCCCGCAGCCACGACCACCACGATTCCATTTTGCCAGGCCTTTTCGACCGCCTGGCACAAGGGGTCCAACTTGTAGCTCTCATACACCGCGCGCCCGAGCGACAGGTTCATCACACGGATGTTGTACCTGGATTTGAGCGAGATCGCCTGATTGATGGCAGCGATCACTTCGCTGTCAGTGGCCTCTCCGTTCGCATCCAGCACGCGCAGATTGACGATCTCGGCGCCGGGCGCGATTCCCTTGAATGTTTGCGAGTATGCAGGTCCGGTTGAAGCGAGTCCGTCGCCTGCAATCAAGCCCGCGATATGGGTTCCGTGGCCGTACTGGTCGTTCGTGCTCGACGTCCCGGAGATGAAGGATTGGTTGTAGACCACCCGCGAAATTGGAAGAATCCCCGTGTAAAGGTCCGGATGACTGTTGACGCCGCTGTCGATCAAGGCGACGCCGATGCCGGTGCCAATGTAATTCGATTGCCAGGCAACTTCCGCATTCACCGCTGGGCCCGCAACATCGAGGGTTGACAATTGGCGATCCGAACTGATGTACACGACGTTCGACTGGTTTGAGAGGTTCACAATACCAGTGCCGTCCACCAGAGCGACGACGCCATTGATAAGAGGCAACTGACCCACGATGTTCAAAAGGTCGCTGACCACGCAATTCACCAGGCCGAGCAGCCCGCCGCAATTCGCCTGCGCCGGGGGCTGGGTTCCGGGCGCGTACTGCACGATCACTTGTACCGGTTGGGTGGAGTTGTAGCCCCGGAGTTCGGGCGAAATCTTGGAGTCATCGGCATAGCCAAATGTGACCGTCACCAGCAAGCAAAACAGAACGAACTTCTTCATAGTGTCTTCAGTCCTCTGGCCGGGCGCAGCGGCCCAGCCACGAATGCGGGAGAGGTCGAAGCACTAAACTGCAATTGGCCAGCCGGACTTGGGCTCCGTTACCCTTGAAGAATCAATGGGTTAGAAAGTCGCGTTTTGTCGTCTGGGACGATTTGTCCCCGCCTCAAGTAGATCCGGGACAATTTGTCCTCGACTAGCGATTCGGGCAGATGCCTAAGCCGGATGGCTGTTTTCGCTTGTTTCAGGATCGGGATGTGGGGTGCCGCGTTTCCAGAGTGCGAGAAATCTTGCAACCAATCATTGGGAAACACTGGGTCCAGAATTAATCCAGACCGATTTTCGCCTCGGGATTTCAATGCGATGCTCAGAATAAGAGCTTCGCTCCGAATTGAATGATTCTGGGCTGGGCGGTGCCGTAGGTATTGGACGAAGATCCGCCGGCCAGTCCCGTAATTTGTCCGAATGTGGAATCCAGGAGGTTGCCATCTGGCTTTCCGAAATTGACATTGTTGAATGCATTGAATAATTCGGCTCTGAATTCAAAATTGAGCCGTTCGGTCAGTTTGGCATTCTTGACTATAGCTATGTCAGTATCGAAAAATCTCGGCCCGCGCAGGATATTCTTTGACGTATCGCCGAATGTCCCGATTGCGTTCGGCTGAAATGCGCTAGTGTTAAACCATTCTTGTACTTCTGCGGCATGGGAACGGCCACCAGGCAGTATGGCCTGCTGAATACTAGGTACGGCGAGATCGGCGCGATCTCCTAACATGCCGCTCAAAGAATTATCGACATTGCTGAAGAGGGAGAACGGAAATCCAGACTCCCACAGGACCGTCCCGGAGAGTTGCCAGCCATTCACGACTGCGCCAACTACCTTGGGCAACGCCGCATGCGGGATCATATACTCGCCGCTGATTTTGAAAACCTTCGAAACATCGTCATCCGAGGGACCATAATCGAAGTAGCGGCCGCAGTAGCAGGTGTTGGTTAAGTAAGGAGACCCGCCTATCGGGGCGAAGTCATCCAGTTCCTTGGACCAGGTAAAGTTGGAGAGAAACGAGAAGCCATGGGTCATGCGCTTTTCGACGGTTATCTGAGCGGCGTTGTAATTGCTGTTGACTCCGGAATTTATCGAACCAATGGAGCCATAATTAGGATAGACAAGTCGCTCCGATTCGTTGGCCAGCGTGGAATTCGGTTGGCCTGTCAGGGGATTGTTCCCCGGAATGTAAATCGCGGGATTCAATTGCAGCAAGCCGTTTTCCTGGTCGCCTGTGCCGCTGAGGCGACGTCCGGTATTCCCCACATAAGACATGCGTAACATCCAGTTCTTCTGGAAACCCTGTTCCGCCGTCAGATTCCAGGAGAGCACCATGGGTAACCGGAAATGGCGGTCAAATATCTGACTAAAAGAGATACCTCCGGTGGGGAAGGTTGCGTTCGGGCCGGGATTGACGGGACCGAATTGCCCCGGGAACGGGTTCGACACTCCTGCGCTCCCATACGGGTCAGCCAAGCTCACGTTACCCAAGTTGATAATTGGAGCAAAAGGCGGAACGCCAACCACATCTTCGAAGGCAACCGTGTTCGGGGCTTCATAGTAATAACCGACGCCACCGCGAAGGCTCGTGTTGCCATTTTCTGTAACCCGGTATGCGAAACCTAGCCGGGGTGCGAAGTTTTTCGCATTGTTGTAAATGGATGAGGGCGGGCATCCGGGATCGTGGTTGCTTCCGCCGAACAGCATGTCCTGCGGGGCATTGGGAAAGCGTACAGATTGTGCTCCGGGAACAAAGCAGGCGACTCGCCCTTCGCTATCCGTGTACGGAAAGAAAGGATCCCAACGGAGTCCCGCGCTCAGCAGCAGCCGGGGAGTAGCTTTCCAGTTGTCTTGCACGAAGAGGTTTTCCCTGTAGCCGGTGAAATTCAGGTATAGCCCTCCGCCTTGCGTGAAGGCCCCCAGGTAGCCCAGTTCGAAATCGGCAATAGGGCTGCCAGTTAAGCCCTCAAAGTCGAAAACACCGCTTTCCTGGTACTGATTTCCCATGGGCAGGCGAATCCGCATAAGTTCGCCGCCGAATTGCACTTCATGCGCTCCCTTCATCCAGGTGACGACTTCACGGATAGACTGATCATTGCGATTCCAGTTCCCGTACGGCGTTCCCGGAAGAGTAAAGTCTCCGCCTACCGTCACATTCAGGACAGCGGCATTGCCTCCTCCACGGTTTTGCGGTACTGCCATGTTCACGCCAGCATCAGCCATGCTGAAGGGAGCCGAGGAAAGTGTTGTGCCATTCACACTGTTATAGCCAAAGTAAGTGCTGAACAGAAGGCTGGATGACTTCGTATAGATATCGACAACACTGATGTTTTTGAGAACCAGATGCTCGGCATCGCCTCGCAGTTGCAGCAGGTTTGAGGGGGGCGGAACAAAGGTCGGGTCCGTATAATTCATCTGGAAATAATGACCGCTGAGATGATGCTTCGAGGTGTTGAAGTCTACCTTAGCCAGATATTCGTCCGTATCCTGGATATCCGGGCCCCCATTAAACGTGAGCTCATCGTTTGGTCCATTCGGAAGGGGGATTTGGTTCAGAATGTAAGTCGCAATAGGGCTAACCGGAATCTGATTGTTGGGGTACGGCGCCCCGGTAGTCGGATTCACTAACTGCGTGCTCGGAAGCAGGTCCGAAAAGTCTCCAGTACGTTCATTCGCATTCGGAACGGCGGCAATCTGGCCATTGCTGGCGGTGTGGAGGCGCGTTCCCTGGTAGCTTCCAAAGTAAAAGAGACGGTTCTTAAGAATCGGCCCGCCAATGCTTCCCCCGAATTGATTCTGCTTAAGTGGATTGACAAGCCCCCCAGAGAAATAATCGCTCGCGTCCAGGGCTGAGTTCTGCAGAAATTCAAATACATCTCCGTGAATCTGGTTCGCTCCCGACTTGGTAACAACGTTGACAACGCCTCCGATTGCGTTTCCGTACGCGGCGCTCATATTGCCTGTGATTAGATTGAATTCCTGGAGCGCGTCAGGATTGGGGAAGGGCACATTCGTATTAATGTAGGTGTCGTTAGCATCCACGCCATCCAGCAGATAATTGACCCCGTTCGCGCCGCCTCCGTTTACCTTCGCATACTGCTCGCTGGGGAAGACGCCTCCCTCGCAGTTGGCAGCACAATAGTTGGAGGTCACGTTGGTGGTTCCTGCTGCGAGAAAGACCAGTTCCTGCACGTAACGGCCATTCAACGGTAATCCCTGGATCTCTTTCTCATTGATCAACTGGCCAACCGTGGCGGAGTCCGTAGTCACCAGGGATGAGTTCGCGGTCACGACAACCTGTTCTGAAACCGAGCCCACTTTCAGTTGAACATCCTGGGTAGCCGCCTGACCGACGGATAAGACGATGCCCTTCTGGACATACTTGCTGTACCCGGCCATTGAAACCGTGATTTGATAAGTGCCTACCGGCAGGCTGGGAAAGAGATATTGTCCGCCGGCGGGCGAGCTATTTGTGGTCTGGCTGTAACCTGTCCCGAGATCTTGAACGGTGATGGTTGCTCCCGCTACGACCGCTCCTGACGGATCACTCACAGTTCCGCTGAGGCGCGCCGTCGTGAACTGGGCCGATGACGGGATCGTGGATGCGAAAATCAAAACCAGCCCGAGAGGGATATAGAACAGCCCAAGCTCTAGCAATGGGTGCCGACAAGCTTTTTTCATGGTCACCATCTCCTCACATCTGGATCGAACTCGCGCCCACTAATTCTGCAGGTCCTTGCTATTCGCAATGAAAGTCTTGTGATCGCGCGAATTTATCTGCACGATGTCTGTTTGTCAATTGTTTTGTTCGTTTGTGATCGATTCTTGCCCGAAAGAGTGCACGATTGCGATACAAATCGTCCAGATCCAGCAACCAGCATGAAAATCCATCTTCGTATCTCGAGGCGAGTTTATGCATAAATCTTCACGTTTTCGACTACCCGGCTGATGACGCCGGTGGGACTGGGATGGTCCGGCGTCAAGTTCCAGCGCAGGGAGAAAAACAACCCGAGCAACTGACCAAACATGACGTCCACCGGCGGACGACAATCATCCGGCACCGCAGTGTGAATGTCTGGCGAAAGATAGCGGTCTGCGAGGCCATCCAACGGCATTTCGGAATGGCCACCCACTGCGATCCGAGTTTTCACGAGTTGCTTGTTCGCGATCTCGTGCAACAGATCTCTTTCATAACGGGCAACCGTTTCATCGCTGGAGAGAAAAGCAACCAGGAGCGTGGTCTTGTCGAGAGCCGCCATAGGACCGTGTCGCAATCCCAAGGCTGACTCCGACATCGTCAGCGTTCTGCCTGCGGTCAGTTCCAGGACCTTCAATCCAGATTCCACGGCTGCGCCTTCAAGCGCACCGGATCCGAGAAAACAGACCCTGTCATAAGGCTCCGCCGCGAGCGCCGCTGCAGCGTCAGCGGCAACCGGGAGGAAAGTTTTTCCCGCTTCCACGAGCCGGCTGAGGATCGGCTCATAATCCGCAGGATTGTGAATGTGGGCCATACACTGGCCGAATACGACCATGTTCGAGAATGAACTGGTCATGGCCAGACCTCGATCGTTAACAGCATCGTCCAAGACGACGGTAAATGCTTGTCTTTTGCCGGCGACGCCACGAATCATGCGACCTTCTGCGTTACACGACACGATAATGTGACGTATGTCCGGATGATGCACCAGCGCCTTTTCTATAACCGACACACTCTCCGGGCTGTCGCCGGAGCGTGAGAACGAAATCCAGAGGTAGCTACAACCCGGAATCAGCCACTGCTCCGCGTGGGTCAGCAGGCTGGTGCTGGGAATGACAACGACTTCACACTTCCAGAGCCGACGAAGCAAATTGCCAAGACTTATGCCCACGTAGTCGGAACTGCCTGCTCCGATGAGAAAAACCGTTGGTTTCGGCTGGCCAGAATTATTCAACCCGCTGTTCTCTAAAAACTCCGCAAGTGCCGTACGGCGTTCTTTGAACAGAGAAAATGTTGATTCCCAAGTGGCTGGTTGCTGTGCAATTTCCGCGGGAGTATATAAAAGACCGCGTTCGGTCTTCTGCTCTCTCGAAAGATCAAGAAGTTTGGCAAGAGCATTCACGCTACGGAAACCTCACAAAGTTCTGCACAGTCAGCGGATGTCCCGACGTTGGTTTCGAGCAAACTTTCATTTCCTTACGTATTATAGACATTTACTTTCGATTTGACGAGAAGTCAAGCACAAAAAATCGCAGCACTCAACCGCCTCGCTTTCCCGTCCAGGTGGTGGTCCACCAACATCTGAATGGAACTTTAAGTCTCACCCACGGACCGCATTGCCTGGGTCGCTATGACGCAGATGGCCGGCCGCTGCCGGGGAAGGCTAGTACAGCGCCGAGCAGGGGAAGGGGAAATTGCCCCCTTCCCCTGCACCCCATCCCCAAAACCAACCCAACCCAATCGGCGAGGGCACAACTTTGAAACCGGACATTTCACTTGCTACAAAAACCGGACATTTTAACTTGCTACCGACACCGCCTCGCTTTCCCGTATATCTTCTATCCGCAGGCCTTCCCACCTGTTCCGGGCTCTTCCATCGCCGCTTTTTTGCCTGGACAAACGAAACCCGTAACGTTAGAAAGGCCTGCTTAGTCCGTCGAAAACTCTGTTCTGAAGTGCGGAGGAACCGCTCACTGCGCAGGTTGGTAGCGCTTGATATTCTGAGGATCGAAAGTCGTCGGCATGTATCCAGAGATATGCACTTTGAAAGCATCTTCTGCAACCAGGCCATTGAGACCTGTGGCCATCAGATGCACTTTGTATTCACCCGGCTCGGTATAGGTGTGATTCACTTCCCTGCCCTCCAGGGTTACGCCGTCGCCGAAATCCCAGTGATACGAAACCACCGCGTCGCCGCCGCGGCTGTTGGCGGCGAAGCTAAGTGTGGCTCCCGCATTCCCAACGGTGGGGTGGTCTGTCGTCACCGTGGGAGCAACTGCGGGGGTGTTGGCGTCGACTATTTTCAGGACTCGCACGGAATGAGGGGACTGATGAAAAGCCAGCACACCAGCGGCGGGAGCGGGGATCTCCCGATCATCCAGAACATCTGCAACTAGATACTTGCCCGCAGCAGGCAATCCGGCGATGGTCAGGTTGATGGAGCGATCTCTGTCCTGATCTGTCCAGTTGAAGACGGTCAGAATGCTTTGCCGGTCGTTCTCCTTCAGGAAGAAAATACTCGGCTGCTGATCTTCAGCTTCGAAATTCATCAAATCCAATGGAACCGACGCCCTTCCCAGACGGATCATATCGATCAGGTCCCGATTTTGAATCAGCGCGAGGCGCTCAGGAGCCTTCGACAACGATGGAAGGGCGTCTCCGATTTCGAACATGCCGCCAGAAACGGCGGCGAGTGCGATGGAAACCTTGGCATCATCCAAAGTAGCTGGCTTATCGCTCTCGTGCCATGACTGATCGCTGATGGTTTGCGTCGATACCGTAAACGCATCTGGATCAGCTACAAAAAAGTTGCGATTCATGTAATACCGCGCAGCAATTCCCGGTGCGGCTTCTTTACTGGCGCCAAATGTGTGTCCTGTATCCTGCGATATCCGGCCATAATCCACATAACCTACCGGGTTCAGCATGGCGCTTCCATCTTTGTCTAAGTAGACGTCGTCTCCAACTGTGTCGCGGATGATTTTCAGTCCAATCCTTTGGGCTTCCAGGGCGGTAGTATTTGGACTGGAGTAGTAACCTTCGATCAAGCTGTCATCCATAAAATCCATCTTGATGGAACGGATACCCCACGCATTCACCAAGGTGGAATAAGTCTTTCGCAGATACTCCTGTGCACCTGGATTCGTAGTGTCCAATACGAAAAGCTGATCTTTGTCGTCCACTACTGTGCCTGCATGGATCGCCTGTCCTTTTGCATTCTTGACCAGCCAATCCGGATGATTCTGATAAACCCAGGAGCGCTCCGATATTTCAAAGGGAGCAGTCCAGATCGCCGGAACCAACCCGAGGCCGTGGACCTTATACTCGAGCGCGGCCAGACCTTGGGGAAACAACGTCGCGTTCGGGGTGATGTATTCTCCGCGCGCGTATTGATAGCCTTCATCGATGTGGAAAATGTTATAGCCGAGCGATTTCAGATTCTCAGCTTCCCACTGGGCATTGGTCAGGGCTGCTCCCTCGTTCAATCCGAAGTAGTATGCCGTCCAGCTCCACCAGCCCATCAGCGGAGGCGCAGAGATTCTGGCATGGTGAATCTGTCGAATCAACGAACCATAGGTTTCCAACTGCGCGTGATAATCCGTGGCCAAACTGAACAGCACACGCTCCGAGGATAGCTCTGCACCGGGAGCGACCGGCAGGCTCAACTGCACCTGATCCTCTAGAGAAGAATGCTCCAGAGAATTCTCCTTCGCCATCTCGGTGGACCCAGTCGAATCGACCTCGTAGGCGGTAGAACGGGCTGCACCTCCGGGAGAAGCGACAAGGTGAAGTCGCAGAATAGTGAGAAAGCGGTCCGATGTCAGCGCTCCAAGAAACAAACTTTCATGACTTCGGCGATTGTAGATAAGCTGAACGCCGACCGCGCGATGCATCTGCTTTTCGGCATCCGCAAAATTGCGGATGGTAATGGCTGGCCGGTCTTCGCTGAAGCTGTCGGAGAGAATTCGATTGTCGAGGGCTGGTCCTCCCAGATCAACAATCGGTCCCTCTGTTGCTTCCAGAGAACGGATGCTCTCGACGTGAATGGTCTTTCCAGTCGTATTTCGAACCGTTACTTGAATATCGCCAAAAGGCTGGCTCGAGTAAACCCGCAGGTGATAAATCAAGTCTGGCTGCCCGCTCAATCCCGAGTAGGTGACTTGCCAGTCTATAGCGTCGCCCAGATATCCTTGAGCCTGCGAGTGCTCTACCGAATGCTTTGGATAATCGGAAGCATGAAGCCAGTGCCCATCCACCTCGGCGCCTACTCCCGCTCGCAAGGCAGAAGAGTTGGATCCTGGCATCGCGATGGTGTACTTGCCATCCGCCGGGTTCACGATGATTTGCAACGCGTGCTCTTCGCCAGACGATTGCGCCCGGAGTGCGGGAACATCGCCGCCGACAAGCAGTAGAATTGCAATCAGTTTGACCGCGTACACCATCCCGATTAGCCTGATCCAGTTGCTGATCACCGATTCCTCCATTGAGTTGAAACGTATTATCGCAGCGTTTTTCCAGCCGAGGGCGCGACGATAACAGATCATACTGGCTGATCGGTAATCTCCTCGCTCCGAGGATCCCAGTACAACCTCTTTCCGGTCCAATACGACTGCGCAGCAATGATGCAGACAACGGAATGGGAAAAGCCATGATCGACAGTTGCATTCGGCTCTTTCC
This sequence comes from uncultured Acidobacteriota bacterium, assembly GCA_963722725.1. Taxonomy (GTDB): domain Bacteria; phylum Acidobacteriota; class Terriglobia; order Terriglobales; family Acidobacteriaceae; genus JABDBE01. The sequence goes on along the minus strand of CAVROB010000013.1, from coordinate 443,354 downwards.
GCGCCTGCATTGCTTCAAGCCAGTTCACCAGATGAAGCACATCATCGTCATCCGGCCCAAGAGAATTGGGCGCCGACGCCCCCGGAACCCTCAGAATGTCTGCTGTATTGCTGGACGGCCCTACATTCGGTGGCTTGGTATACACCGGACCAGATTCCCACGGGTCGAATTCCTTCCTTCCGCCTTCTTCTGTGATGACAAACAGTGAAGCACCCTCCCCGCCGTAGTTTTCGATCGTTCCGTCCCGGCCCTGAATGCGCGAAAAGCTCCGGTAACTGTTTCCGAAGGTCGTCTTGTAGGTGTACAGAAATCCTTTTGGATAGGTAACAGCGGCCACGCAGGTATCAGGATTTTCCCGTCCATCTTTCCAGATAAAAGTCCCACCATTCGCCACCACACTCGAGGGATAGGTTTCGTCCATCCAAAGATGAACCAGATCGCAGCCGTGGCTGAGCCATTGGTCAAATATCCCGGAGGAAAAGTCCTTGTAGAGCCGGAATTCAAGATAAACATGGGGGTCGAATGGCCGATCTGGTTTGCCCAACAGCCAGCGCTTCCAGTCGGTGTCCTCTTCGCGGAGTTGGGATCTTCGACCATAGAGCCAACTCTTCCACTCCATCTTCAGATCCTTCAACATCTCTGGCGACTTGCCGGTATCTACCCCGACAAAACGCCAGCGCTCCTCATTGACGTCCCACTCCTGTTCGATGGAGACGATGTCGCCGATCTTTCCCGACCGAATGATGTCGCGCACTGCCAGCGGATAAGGCTGGCTACGGTGCTGCGTTCCCATCTGCACGATCTGCTTGGACGCCTTCACGATTTCGCGAGCTTCCTTCGCCTCGACCAGTACATTGGCAAAAGGTTTTTCGACGTAACAGTCTTTGCCTGCCTTAACCACCTCGCAGCAGAGCTTCGCGTGTTGGAAATCTCCGGTCGCAATCATGACGCCGTCGATGTCCTTTCTGGCCAACATGTCTTCCGAATATTGATACATCTGCGGCTCGAGGCCGAAAGCCTTTCGATACTTGCGCGGCACGGCGTTCCCGCGCCTGGTTCCAGAGATCACATACGGCAACCATTTCTACCGGAATTTGCTTCGAGGCAAGTTGCGCCATATGTACATGGCCTTCGCTCCGGTCTCCGCATCCCAGTTGTCCCAGACGGATACGATCATTGGCTCCGAGAATCCGGGCATAGGAACGCGCATCCATGCTGGCGGCGACTAACATTCCCCCAGCCTCTTTCAGAAAAGTCCTTCTGTCGGTTCCGAATGTCTTTGGCATGAAGTGCTCTCAGGTCCCAGTTAAATCGATGATCCCTCGGTTGAAGTTTCAGGGAAGGATTGCTTTTATTCCCGTAATCTCGCAAAAATCGATTAAAGCCGGATATAGCTCTTCTCCGTAACCCAGGCAGGCATATTCATTGGTCCAATGCTGGAGCAAAACTTCGATGTCGGAGCGCGCGGTAACAAAGCCGTGGGGCCAGAATGGGATGCCACATTCGTTGAGCCGGCTTTCTATCTCATTCGGTGCAGGCTCGAAAATGCTGGCTCGAGTGATGACCATTTGAAACGCTCCGTTCACTCTGCCGAGTCGGGCCAATACGCCTTCTCCCACTTTGCAGATTAACTTTACAGAAAGGCCGCCCGCTTCGCCTTCCGTAGGGATGCCATGCTCAGAAAAGCCAGCCGGACCCAGCTTGCCTGCCAACGAAGGCGGACAAGCACCGTCCCCGATGATCTTGATTTCTCTTGTTCGCTTGTCGATATGCTGCAGGTCGCCGTAATACACTCTTTCTCTGCTTAGCTTGCCGAGCAAGAGAACGGTGAGGGCGGTATTGAAATCGCCGAGAGTGGAAGTTCCCACTCCATCCTCAAGCATCATGCTTTGCGCAAAGCAAGTAGCAGAATAATCGCCGGCTAGACCGGGAAAAGATTGAATGGTATAGAAATCAAATTTTTCCTTCGCTACAATTTTTTTCAAAGCAAGATAAAGACGCATCGAGCGCTCCGTCACTGGATTTCGCTCGGGCTCCTTGCCAAACAACTGCTTCAACCGGGGCCGCAGCTGATCCAGTTCGCTGGATGAGATTCCTTCAGCGGCTTGCTTCAACTCAGTTGTGTCTCGGGAATCGATATCGATGCCGAACATTCTCATCCACTGGGAGGGATCGGCAGCGCCGCAAGTCTGCCCCATTCCACGTCCGCCGAATGTGCCAATGGTCGACATGTTCAGGAAGTTCTTCAGATGCGAGGCTTGGGCATAGCTGACGATCTTGCTTACGGTATCTGGTTCCTCCAGGCTTCCGTATACAAATTTGTGCGGAACGCCGATTTCGAGCAACCCTCCGTGCAGAACCAATCCGCCAACCGGCCGCCAGCCTTGCGATCCGGGATGCGTCCACAGTAGCAAACCTTTTCCGGATGCACAGTAATCGCGAATAGCGCCGACCATGTGCGCCGCCCAAACCCAGGTCCCGGAAAATAGCACGACCGCACCGATAGCATCATCGCATTTCATTTTCTTGAATGCGGCCCGAGCTTCTTCTTTGCTGGCGACAACAACGCCATGCTCCACAACCTTCAGACCTGCCGCAACCAGGGCGCTCTTGGCGCGCTGAACCAACATGTCATCGATGAATGGATTACCCATCGGGTCCTTTAGACCATCTTTGTGAACTCCAAAAACTATGAATCCGATTGTGGCTTGGATCACCGTTCCTCCTGTTGGCCTTTCGAACTTCCAGCACTTGTGATCGCCGTAAGGACGGAACGCAAATGGCGATATTGTTTGGTTTGTTCCATATAAGCTTCTGCGATCGCATCGTCCGGTGATATTACCGAAATGTCGCGTACAACAAGTTCCACGGCCTCCTGCAAGCTCCCGTATTCTCCAGACGCGACCCCGGCAAGTATGGCTCCTCCGAGACACACTGCCTCCGGGCACTCCATTACATGTAACTGCCGACCCGATAAAGCAGCTCGCAACTGGAGACCTAAAGCTGATCGTGAACCTCCGCCGGTGACGTAGACGTCCCGAAATTCTCCTACCGCGTTTGCCAGAATGTCGATCATCAGTGACAGTTCACAGGCAAGCCCCTCCAGGATGCCTTTGAAAATCTGGCTGCGGGTTGTACTCGAGCTCAAGCCGGAAATAAATCCGCGTGCACGGGGGTTGAAGTCCGGATTGCACGTACCGATCAGGTTGGGAGTAATGCAAAGGCCGGTTGGGCCCGCCGGTGTGTCTCGTTCCAGAGTCGCGTAATGGATCGACTCCACGTCTGAAGAGTCTCCGTCCCCGGCGTGTGTCTCTTCACCGTACAGAAGATCGTGGAACCACTTGATCATGATTCCCGACGGAAAGTACGCTAGCGTGACGAACTTGTCTGGAACCACGTGACAATAAGAGTTGAGCGAGGCCGCAAGCACCGCATCCGTTAAGCAGGGCTTATCGGAAGCAACCAGGATACATTCGTAAGTACCCATCGAGTCGACCACGCGGCCCGGACCGATCGCGCCAACTCCCAATGCACCGCAGGGTTGATCGTGCCCTCCCACTACAACAATCGTGTCCGGGGAGAGACCGAGTTCAATGGCACCAGCTCCATTTAATTTTCCGGCAATCGTTCCCGCAGGTACGGGGACGGGCAGGCATTCGGCGCTTAGTTCTGTGGCGGCGAGAATTTCTTTGGACCAACACCTCTGACGGATATCAAAGGCCAGATATCGGGAAGCCAACGAATAATCGATATAGGCGGGTAATCCTAATCGTGTAAGAACATACCCAATCACGCTAAGGAAGCGAACTGAGGAAGCAAAAATGTCCGGCCGATGCTTTCGCAGCCACAGTAACTTTGGAATTGGATACATGGGATGAACCACCTGGCCGGTAATTTCAAAAAGCTGCTTTTTCCCAAATATTCCGTCGAGCCAAGCGGCTTCTTCGGTGGCGCGATTATCTTGGTTGAGGATGGCGGGAGCGGTTGCCTCGTTACGCCCATTTACCGGCACGAAAGTTTCACCGTGCGAATTCAAGCACAGTGCTCGAACAGGATCAGAAAGATTCTTTGATACCGCTTGTGAACAATGACACACCGCCAGCCAAAAGCGCTCGGGATTTATCTCCGCGTGTGAAGGAGCGGGAAACTCTGGTGCGTACGCGCAGGTGTGCTGGGCAAGTATTTCACCCGTCGGCGCAAACACTACCGCTTTGCATCTGCTCGAACCAATATCAATAGCGAGCAAACTCATGATGGTTTTAGTCCCGCTTGCTCTTACCGCAAGGGTGTTCATCCACATTGCCGGGACAGGCTGCGCCTCTCCCAAGGCAGAGCCATGGGTGGCGGAATTGCTCACGCTTCGTCAAGAGCAGCACGCGCCTGTTCTAAAAATGAGCTCATGTTGTCGGCTTGGAAAACATTGCGGCCAAAGAAGACACCAGCTGCTCCCGCAGCGGCAACTTCACGAACGACATCAAGTGCGTGTTTGTCCGATGCATGACGGCTTCCACCAAGCACAAGGATCGGGATCGGACATTTTTCTACCACAGATCGCATCGAGCTTGTATCCCCGCTGTAGTCGGTCTTAACCACATCCGCGCCCAGTTCGACTGCCATCCGAGTGTGCAGGTTCAGCCACTTGGGATCGCCCGGATTCTGCACATCCTTCCCCCGTGCAAGAGATTCAACAATCAGTGGGATTCCAACTCGTTCACACTCGCGGGCGACTTCGGCATTGCGAGTGATCTCCTTCATTTCGAACTCCGCATCGCCAGTACCCACGACGAGATAGGTGAGAACAGCGTCTGCTCCGTGTCGTAACGCTTCCTCGGGGCGGGCGAGAAGGGCGCTGTGCAGCGCGCCAGTTCCGTTTTGCCCAATCGCAGACCAAACGGTGGTCCAATCCAGACGGGCAATTAGAGCCGGTATGGGGCCGACGATTTTCGAGTTGGCGAATTGGCGGATGAGCCCAAGGTTCAAAAGCAATGCATCGACTCTGGCCTTGGCAAACTGGCGAATCTTTTGTAACGGGTCCTCAGTTCCAGGAATCGGCCCGAGTACCAATGCGTGATCGAAAGCCACTACCAGGGCTCGCCGTTCCGAGGCTCCCAGCAGCCGATTCAACCGAATCTTCTTTCCGCAATCGCTCACAGTTTCCTCACGCCCGCTGCGCTTTAGACGGCCTCAAATTATCTTGCATGTGAGAGCTTGTCAACCGATTTTGTTCGTATATGCTCTTTTATGTCGCACTTTCTGCAATTCTTGCAACTCTGCAACAATTACTTCGACACCGGCTTTTCGCATGCCCTTAATGTATCTTGCATCGGTGCGGGAGTCGGTTACGAGGATGTCGATGTCCGTCACGGGACCGACATACGCGAAGCTCTGAGTACCAAATTTACTGTGATCCGCTAAGGCAATCCTCGTCTTCGCAGCTCTCGTGATCATCTTCTTGATCTGTGCCTCGGCGTGGTTTGCAGTTGAAACTCCATACGAAAGATCGATTGCGCTCACTCCCAGAATCGCTTTATCCAACCGAATCTCTGAGAGCGCACGCTGTGCCCATTCTCCGGAAAAATAGAACGTGTCCTTTTGAAGATCGCCGCCAGTACAGAGGACAGCGACGCCTGAACTTCTTTGCAACTGGCAAACAATCGTCGGAGAGTTTGTCACCACGGTCAGCCGATTCCGCTGATGTAAGCTGCGGGCAAGCTCATATACCGTGGTGCTCCCCTCAAGAAACACGGTCTCGCCATCAAGCACCAAATGTTCGGCCGCGCGAGCAATCGCCTGCTTTTCGGCGCTGTGGCTATGCGACAGAGTTTCGTAGGAAGGTTGGAAGTTTGTGCTGGACATGCGGGAAACCGCTCCCCCATGGGAGCGGACCAGTACGCCATCCTCCTCCAACGCTGCCAAATCTCGCCTGACCGTCACTGCGGTAACGCCCATAGCGGCGCAGAGGTCGGAAGCGGTAATAGTGCGTTGACGGGAAAGCATTTCCCGGATGCGAAATCTACGCTCTTCTGCGAGCATACTTTTTGCGCTCTCCTGGCACCTCAATGTAGTGCCGATCAGTTGTTCCGCGGAGCCAATTGTATTTGGGATGCGAACGATTTGTACCGTAAGAAATGTACCACCGGGAGTCACGATCGATCAAAAACAAACAATCCAATTGACAAACGACCAGGCTGTCGGTAGATTCGCGCAATTATAAAAAACTCTCACGACTCTTGCCCCCTATGCCAGTGAAAGCTGAAACGCACCCCCACCTGACGCGCGCCTTCGGCTTGCTTCCTGCCACGGCCCTGAATATGTCCAACATGGTGGGCATTGGGCCTTTCATCACAATCCCCCTATTGATGGCGTCCATGGGCGGCCCGCAATCGATGCTGGGCTGGCTGACGGGTGCGCTCATCGTAATTTCCGATGGCCTGATATGGAGCGAACTGGGGGCGGCGTTGCCGGGATCGGGCGGCAGCTACCATTTTCTTCGCGAGGCCTACGGCCATCAAAGTTGGGGTCGCTTGATGGCTTTTCTTTTCATCTGGCAATTCGTTCTGAGTGGGCCGTTGGAAATCGCATCCGGGATGATCGGATTTGGGAACTATTCTACATATCTCTGGCCCGGACTCAGCGGTCGAGGTCAGCAATACGTAGCAGTTGCCGCAGGCTTGCTTGCTTTGTTCCTCTTATGCCGAAAGATCACAGCCTTAAGCAAGATCACGCTCACCCTTTGGATTGGTACAGTACTGGCGATGATAACCGTCATCGTCACCGGTTTACCTCACTTCAACGCCCGTATAGCGTTCGATTTTCCTCCGGGAGCAATGGCGTTTAATCGTGGCTTCGTGCTTGGCCTCGGCAGCGCTACCCTGATTGCCGTGTACAACTATCTCGGATATTACGACGTCTGTTATATCGGCGACGAAGTGCAGAATCCTTCCTACGTAGTGCCGCGATCGATTCTGTTTTCGCTGGCGATCTGCTGTGTAGGATACCTGACTTTGCATCTCGCCTTGATCGGAGTAGTGCCGTGGCGCGAAGGAATTCATTCGAATTTCATCGTGTCCGACTTCATGGAGCGCCTGTATGGCAGGGGCGCGGCAATCGCGGTAACAATTTTGATCCTCTGGTCGGCCTTTGGCTCTGTGTTTGCGCTGCTTCTGGGTTATTCGCGAATACCGTATGCAGCTGCGATTGACGGCTATTTCTTCCGTCCGTTCGCCCGGCTGCATCCTACGAAAAACTATCCCCAAGTTTCCCTTCTGGTTCTGGGCGGTGTATCGATTGCTGCCGCGTTCCTTAAGCTTGATCAGCTCGTAAGCGCGTTGATCACCACCAGAATTTTGGTGCAGTTTCTCGGACAGTTGTTCGCCATTCCACTCTTGCGGCGAAAGTTTCCCGCCAGCGCGCGGCCGTACCAGATGTGGTTTTATCCCATCCCCGTGGTCATTGCTTTTTTTGGGTGGGCATATATTTTCCTGACTTCGGGCTGGCTCTACATCAAAATCGGTTTGTTGACGCTACTAACCGGCGTTGTGGTTTTCTTCATCTGGGCGAAGTGGAAAGCCACATGGCCTTTCAATGCGAGTCTGGATTCTCAGTAAGAGAGAAATCAAGGTTCGATACGTAGCACAGAGGAATACATGATTGAGCCTAATCGCAGTGGTTTTGGGTTGCCTCGAAGATTGACTGGAAAAATCCGCGAGGTGGCAATCGCAAGTCTCTTGATAGCCTGCGTGCTGTGCTTGGCAGAAGGTTGTATGGGCTCCTCTGATCCGGCTGGCTTTGACGCTGTGGCACATACCGAGGGCCTGTCGGTGGCTGTTCGGGCGAGCGACGGGACATTTCAGATTGCAACGGGAGATGGTGGACACAGCGTCATTCAGGCAAGAGTAGCAGCGGAGATCGATCATAAGTGGGTCCAATCGACTGATTACCCGAAACATGAAATATCTGAATCGAGTTTTGAGGATGCTCTCGGACACGGCAAGAAAATAGCAGTTACTTCATTTGGGCTCTCGAATTTTCCTGATCTTGTCTATACATTACAAATTTACGACAGCAGAGCTTTTGGCGTAATCGAGACGGAGGTTCGAAATCACACTGATCACCCGGTAACAATCCAAAGTATCCGAAACGTCGAGGCCGTTGGAAGCGGAATCATCGACCTCGGCGGAGCGCAGAAGCGCGACCGAGTTCTGTCGGACAGTTTCAGCGAGGATTGGCCGCCGTTGCAGATTTACGATTTAGGAAAGGCCCCCAAAGGCATGCACCAGGCTGTCGGCAGCCAACTCATCTACAACCGGGATAGCAAGGAGAGTCTGTTCCTGGGGGCTCTGACTTCGAGCCGCTTTCTCACCATCATTCATTTGCAAACGCAAACTTCATCACCGGATGGATCCGGCATCGCTTCGTACACGGTCGATTCAACTGGAACCACCGAGATACAGGCAACCGATCCCGAATCCGGTCTGAGGGAGGGACCTGCGGAAAATCTGATTGCACTAAGTGTGCCCCTTCCTGCGGGCGAATCAATAACGTCAGAACGCGTAATGTTTGCCGCGGGACGAGACTACCACTCACAACTTGAGAACTACGGCGCCGCAGTTCGAGAGCTGCATCACAGTCGCGTCAGCGCAGAAAACATGCTCGGGTGGTGGAGTTGGACAGCCTTCTACACGAAAATCACGCAAGGCGCTTCGCTTACCAACGCGCAATGGCTGACCGAGCATCTCAAAGACCTGGGCTACGACTATTTTCACTTCGACCTGGGCTACGCATACGCTCGCAGTGAATATGCGACGCCCAATGCCTCTCAATTTCCCCGTGGCATGTGGGATCTGACCCACCGCATCTGCCGGTTGGGTTTGAAGGTAGGAGTTTGGACGGCTCCCTTTGAAGTAGGCGAGCGGGCCTGGATTTACGAAAACCATAAGGATTGGCTGTTGCACAACGCTCATGGCGATCCGATTTCGATTGGAAAGGCCGAAGAGGTCGAGGGCGAGCGCCTGTTCGTTTTAGACGTCACTCATCCTGACGCGCAGGAATATCTTCGACAGACCTATCGCACGCTGAGCCGTGAATGGGGTGCGCGCTACATTAAGCTCGATTTCATGGACAACACGGCAATCGAGGGTTATTACCATCGGCCGAACACGACTGCACTCGAAGCACAGCGAATTGGACTCGAGATTATCCGCAAGGCGGTCGGCGAAGACGTACTTCTCGATAAAGATGGGAGTCCGATGCTGAACCCTGTCGGCCTGGTGGATGAAGGCCGTATATCGCAAGACACCGGTCATGCGTTTCTCCGTAGCAAAGAAGCCGAGCCAGGCATCGCGGCGCGTTATTATATGCATCGCAACTTCTTCACTGATGATCCTGACGCGTTCACAGTTTCCCGGCAATTGCTTGAGGAGCGAACCATTCAAGCTCCACTCACATTAAATGAGGCCGAGGTCTCGATCGCTCTGGCTGCCGTTTCCGGAGGAATGTTTGAAATTGGCGACGACCTTCCAATCTTGGGAAAAGATCCGGAGCGTTTGGCGTTGGTCACGAATCCTGATTTGCTTGCAATGGCGAAACTTGGCCGTGCCGCTTTGCCTCTGGATCTCCTGACCTATACAGACAAGGATCAGCAACCAAGTGTTTTTCTCCTGCTCGAGGACCAGCGTCAGTCCATTTTGGCGGTGTTTAACTGGACGGAGGAGGCGAGTTCTCACACTCTCACTTTTCCCGATTTGAAGCTTCCCGCTGGGCATTTTTACAAGGCAATTGATTTATTCGCGCAAGATCAGCCGCTGGCGGTGGACCACGAAACGCTGCGTCTGGATAATCAGCCCGCGCATTCAGTCAAGTTGATCAAGATCATTGATACCTCGATTCCGATCGCTGCGCCTTCGATCACGTTTCAAGTGCCGCCTCAAGCCGCGATTGGTGAGGAGATTCAACTTTCCAGCGTGGTATCAAAGTACGGAGTCCCGGCGCTCTCATATCATTGGGATTTCGGCGATGGAGTTGTCGCCGACGGCGCAACCCTCACCCATGCGTATACGGCCGCAGGCACTTACACAGTGCGGTTCACGGCCGAGGGCCTTGATGGCAAATCCACAGAAGAAACATTTCCCATCGCAATCCAGGGAGCGGTCATTATCGCTGCACCTCGGCGTTACTCTGATTGAGGAGGGCGCGAAGTCCGCGGCGCTTAGTCACTCTGGCATCAGTCCTCCGCGCGAGTTCATTTGAAATAGAGAAACGCGGCATTTCCTTACCCCCCACACTGAATTTTAGTTGCCCCGCGTGTACTTGTTGATCCAGTTCACCTCCCAGGTTTTCCCGCCGTCATCTGAGAATGCCTGTTCCGATTGCGCGGAATCATCACTGATTTTCCAGATGGAAAATCGAACCCAGATTTGTCTGCCGTTGATCTCCTCCTGGTCATAAAATTCGCAACGGCCATTCTTACACTGCCCCACTCCCGGCTCGCCTAGCGTGCCAACATTCGGCGTAGCGAAGTCGAGGTTCCATTCGTGCGTATTTGGATTGAACCATCGCAGCGCCAGCAACTGCACGTGCCCAGCCGAGCCATCGCCCACATATTCCGCCAGGTTGGCGCGTCCGCCCCACACTCGGTGAACCACGGTCTGCCCCTCCAGATCAGCCCATGTCGTTGACCCCGTCAGTGGATGCATAAGACGCGAAGACTGCGAATGCCACGTTCCCAGATCGAAATCGAACGCGTGCCCATCGGGATCGGCGCTCATCGGCTCAGCCCCAGCAGCCATGTCCGACGGCGGCAAATCCTTTTCCCGCGTCTTATGTGCGTCAAATGATGTAAACCACGTCTTGCCTCCATCATTCGAATACGACTCCGTGTAACGATGCGAATTGGGAGTGATCTCCGACCACACTGCCCGTACGAAGATCGACTTGTCGTGAAAGGTGTCGTGCGCGTACAGCTCGCCGCGACCGTCATGAAACTCGCCGACTAAACCTCCGGACAGAACTGCGATCTTACTGTTGAGGAATGACTGACTCCACTGGTGCGACTGCGGATTGTACAGAAACAGCGACAGGCCTTCCCAATGTCCCTTCGGACCGTCGGCCTCAATCTCTTCCAACTTCGCGCGCCCACCCCAGACCGGTCGTATCGTGACAGTGCCTTCGAGTTCGACTGCGTCGCTCGAAGCCGAAAACGGATCGAGCACACGGCGTATGTGCGTATGCCACACGCCAGTGTTGAAATCGAAATCGTGCGATCCGTCTCGCGCCTGCGCCTGTTCCGCGCCTGTCCCCTGCCCGAGCGAGAACGCGCGCGGCTGCCAGCCCATGCTGACCAGAAGAACAGTCGCCACAACCCTGAGTAGATCTCGAATGCCTCTTGCTTTGGTCTCTTTCATGCCTGCAGTGTAGGCTTGTTCTCGGTGCGGTCGCAGCACATATGGCACAGGGATTTTCAAAGAAAAATCAAAGCGCCGCCGAGACAGCGTATCGCTTTGCCGATTTCGCGCTGTATCCCGGCGACCGCCTACTCAAGCGAGGCACTGCCTCGATTGCTCTTCAACCAAAAGCGTTCGACGCTCTGGTTTGCCTGGTTCGAGGGGCAGAGCACATGATTTCCAAGCAGGAGCTGAGTGAAGCACTCTGGCCCGATGTACACGTAAGTGAGCGAAATCTCACAAACCTGATCGTTAGCCTTAGGAAAATTATTGGCCGCGATGCGATTCGGACCGTTTCCAAGCACGGATATCGATTTGAATTGCCCGTCTCGGGAGAACCTGGCGTCAGGCGGCAGACTTACGAAAAATTTATGCGTGCTCGGGAGCTGACCACGCAGCGATCTCTCGAGTCTATGCTTCTCGCGCGAGATTTGTACTGGACCTGTCTGGCGGAGAATCCGAACTTTGCGCCGGCTTGGGCATGGCTGGGCCGGTGTTGCTGGTTCCTCGATAAATTCACGCACAGCAGCTCCGTTGTACCGGAGTTGGCTGAAGCTGTGTTTCAACGCGCATTTGCGCTCGATCCCGATCTGGCCTCCGCTCACCAGTTCTACACACTCCTGCAAGTGGATCTTGGCCGTGCTGATGAGGCGATGCGTCGGCTTTTCGAACGACTGAAGCATCATCCGACAGAAGCGGAGTCTTTCTCCAGCCTGGTTCAAGTGCTCCGATTCCGCGGAATGCTTCGAGAATCTGTTGCAGCGCACAGGCGAGCTGTCGAGCTGGACCCTGCCGTTACAACGAGCGTGGCGCATACCTTCTTCTTAGCAGGACAGTACAAAACTGCAATCGAAGCCTACAGCGGGCGAACCGGATATTACCTCGACGCGGCCGCATGGGCTGCGCTGGACGACCGAAAGCAAGCGGTCGCTCTCCTGCGGGAACGGCTCAGCCACGCTTCATTTTCTAAGCTCATGACAGCTCTTATGGCCTCTCTCTTGGCAATCCTCGAAGGAAAAGCGGACGAAGCGAGAACCATCATGGATCAGGCCGACACGAGCCACGAACCGGAAATCCTGGTTTATTTCGCGCGGCACTACGGCCATATGCGAATGCTCGACTGCTCCATCAAAGCGCTCCAACAAGCAGCACGTGCAGGCTTCATCTGCACACCGGAGACGTTGAAATCTGACCCTTGGCTACTTCCTTTGCGAAAGCACCGGGAATTTGCAGTGCTGCTGAACAAAGCGGCCGCTCTTGTTGAGCAAGCCCGTTCAGGTTTCAGGGACATGGGGGAGTTCGAAAGTTTTCGTTGACCACAAGTAGCGCTACGAGCTCCTCGGGCAGGCCCTTCTCCCAAAAGGTCAAAAACTCACTTTAACCGGCACGGCGTAGATGTTGGGCTGATTGTCAGGTGATACCGTGCTGCCCCAGCTTACGACGAGGCTGTTGGGGCTCCTGGTCGAAATGCCAAACGTGTCGCCGGGCCACACGCCGCTGTTCCCAAACCCTTTCGAAATGCGAACCGGCGGGGTGAGCCATCCTTTCGTGATGGAAAACGTCCGCAGATAAAGCGCGTATCCGCGTGAATCGCTGTCGGAGAGCCAGGCTACATAAGCGATTCCGTTCGCACCTCCCGCAACTTCGACGATGTGTGGAACGCTGAGCTTGTCTGGGATCGGCTTGATGGGCGTCGACCAGTGTTGGCCGTGGTCAGTCGAATAAGCGAAGTAGCCGATATCGTTCGGGCTGCCGTCGGAGTTCTTGCCCTGCGTGTCCCAGGTTGCGTAAAGATTGTCGCCGGCATCGATGCCAATCGCGCCGTCGATCCACCACACTGAAGCGCTACTCTTCCCGTGCGGGAAGTAAGGAAAATTGGCTTCGACCACTCTGCGCCGCCATCGACCGACGAAGTGAAGTGCCCGCCCCAAGGGGCTAACCGGAAGTTCTGTTGGTTGAGAGTGCGGTCTGCCTGGTAGTACGTGTCGATCTGGCCGCTCGATTCCACGACCATGGGAGCCGCCTCGGCTCCGCCCCCGGGAAAATCCGGACTTACATGAACCATGTCGCCGAAAGTCATTCCCCGGTCCGTCGACTTTTGCACCACAGCATTCAGATCGCCATAGGAATAAGAACAGCTGCCTCCTTGCGAACAAATGAGCTGTATGTACGAATTAAAAGGGCCGTAATCCCACGTGGCATACACGGCGCCGTCGGGAGCGGTTGCGAGGAAGACGCGGTCGCCCCAGTTGTTCTGATCGGGCGGAAGCAGCTGCGTCACCTGCGGGAAGCTAATCCCATGATCGAACGACGCAGCAACAACGGGGAACATTTGCGTGTTGCTGGCCAGCATATACCCCACATACAAAGTTCCATCGGGGCCGACCGCAACCGTAGGATCCCAGGAAAATGAAGACTGAGACAGCGGCATCGCTATCGGCGCCGAGAACCTGACCCCGCCGTCAGTCGAGCGGGCAAAGCCGATGCCTCCGCACCCGATCCACGCCTCATACACATACTTGCTTTGCGTTGAATCAACCGCTTGCTCCACTTCCGCACTCCCAGCACATCCCTGGCTGATTTCTTGAATGGAACCTACATGATAAGTGACCGCGGCCGCTGCACAGTTTGTGAGTGCGTAGGTAATTAGGGTGAGGGTCACAAAAAGCCTGAACATCGTCTTGTCTCCTTGGCTTATCGAGTTGAAAAATGTTGCCGCCGGTCCCGCGCTCGCTGGAAGAGTTGAAGCAGTATATCAACACATTTTCAGTTTGTGCATTGCTGGGTTCAGGTTTGCGCGAGTGTCGTCACGCGGCAAACACTAATCCGCGAGAGACTTGGAAAAAAACCATGGAAATAACTTTGGCTCGTTATAGGCTTTGTTCCAGCAGGAGTGTCCGACACCTGGATATTCAGTGTAGTGAACTTCGGCGCCGATCTGCTTCATTGCTTCGGTCACCGCCGAGATTCGATGACCGGAACAATGTCGTCGTCGGCTCCATGAAAGATCCAGACATGCGTCTTGCTAACTCGCTCGGCTGCGGCCAAGTAGCTCTTGGGTGAGTCTGGTGGCGTGACCTTCGCAAGACCAGGGTAGGCATTCAGGGCTGCATCCGGAGGGCGGATACCGCCGTCTGCCCTGAGCTACTGGATTGTCACCGCAGGGTTGGCTGAATGACGAACGGTTTTAGTATCGTTAATGAGCACCGTGGCCACGCCTGTTGAACTTTGGTTCAGACTGTCAGCGACGCATGCCAGCACTATGTCCGGACGACCATCGTTATTCACATCCGCAACCGCGACCGACGGTGCTTCGGCTCCGCCGGATGGGAAGGTTTGCGCCGGTCGGAACGTGCCATTGCCCTTGCCTTGTAGAACGGTGACGGCACCGGCATTCGTGTCTGCGTTCGGCGTACCCCAATTCGACACCACGATGTCGAGCTTCCCGTCACCGTTCATATCGGCAGCGACCACGTCGAACGGCGAGTTCGCCGCCGGGTAGTTCACCACCGGCTTAAAGGTGCCATTGCCATTCCCGATCAATACCCCAACGTTGCCCCCGGGAGAGCCAGGGCCGCACGCCTCAGGCCCGCAATTCGCCACGAGAAGGTCTGGCTTGCCATCGTTATTCAAATCCGCTACTGCTACGGAAACGGCGCCGTCCCCGCCTGACGGGTAGGTTTTGACCGCCTTGAATGTTCCGTTGCCGTTCCCCAGCAGCACGCCGACCGATCCCTCGGACGGTGGAAAACTGCATTCCGTCGCGCAATAATTCGCCACCACCAGATCGGGCTTCTTGTCACCATTTACGTCGGCGATCTCGACCCAACCGATGGCATCGAATCCGCCGGTGGCGTAGGTCTTGGCCTTCTTGAAGGTTCCGTCGCCGTTTCCCAACAAAACGCCGACCAAGCCCTCGGAACAACACGTGGTGCCCGTGGTTGCGACTGCGAGATCGAGCTTGCCATCGCCGTTCAAATCGCCGACCGCCACGTGCGATCCAAAAACCGATGCGGCGCCTGATCTGTAAGTCCGCACCTTCTTAAAAGTTCCGTCACCGTTTCCCAGCAGCACACCCACGCTACCCATCGAACAATCGCTTCCCAGGCAGCCATTCGCCACCACCAAGTCGAGCTTACCGTCGCCGTTGACATCAGCGACACTGATGGAATAAGCGCTTTCCCCGCCGGAGCTGTAATTCACAGCCGCGTGAAATGTTCCATTACCCTTGCCGAGCATGACACTGATCGCACCTGCAGGATCGGTCTTGCTCTGCTGCTCGTTCGCGATAATCAGGTCGGGCTTACCGTCGCCATTCACGTCCGCAATCGCGACCGAGTAAGGGTTGTATCCGCTCGTTATATAAGGGACCGCCTTGCGGAAATTTACTGGCCCTACGACTCGAGGTTGCGGAAGTATTTCGTCGCTCTGCGGCCCGGTGACCGGAGAACCCTGAGCTTCGCCAGTCCCCGACCGCGCAAAGTGTTGCCACGGCCGGTTGGAGTCGGCGGTCGAGCCCGTTTCCTGGGCCGACGCAGCAAAAGCGGCCACCAGCGTGAAAGATGCGATGAAGAGAAAAACAACGTTGAGATTGCAGATGTGAGCGAAGGATTTGCGCATCATGGAGCCTCCTCGATGGAACTGACGGGACCACCGTGGAATGCTCCCGGGGTCTTGCCCGACTGCGAGCCGTACGATCAATCGGACATCGCACCTTCAAGCGCGACAATTGTCATTCAGGAAAAGAGTAGTGTCAAGCTGCTCTACTCGTCCGGTAGATCTACAACACTGTTCTTCCCCATCAGGCCCTCGGCTACCTAGCCCGCAGCAGTTCCCGCTGCAAATTGCATCCCCGCGAAAGGAATGAAAAGTGTCATTCGTTCTACGCTGGGCTGAATTCGGGGATCTGCCCGTAGGGAGGGTCGCTTCTGGAACCTTTTATCCTCAATAAAAACAGAGGCTCTCATTATGGAACGTATCCAAAGAGGGGTTAGATGAATCTAGAGAGTGTAGGAGGATACTATGACGAAAACCGCGGTTGGGTTGTTTGAGAATTCTGGATTGGTCGATGGAGTGGTTCGCGATCTCGAGAGCAATGGCATTCTTAGCAAGGACATTCGTGTGGTCAGCGAGCCGCTGGAGATCGCTGGTGAAGGTGTGTTGAGCACACCGCGTACGGATTTTGAAGTGGACTTGACTCACGATCTGATGGCCTTTGGGGTGGTCCAAGCGGAAGCCGAGGCCTATGTCGAAGGGGTTCAGCGCGGCGGGGTCATAGTTTTCGCAACCGGCCAAAAGGCGGAGGCGGCTGCCGAGATTATGAATCGCCACGGAGCCGTGGGGGTCGAGAAGGTCAGTGGGGCGGCGTCTGCGCTACCGCACGTCGACCATGATCCCTCTGGCCAAAGTGGAGGGTCTAGTTCAACGAGTTCCGGTGCCCGCATGTTTGTGTGGTAGCTTCTTCGTGCAGCAGACGAGCTGGAAATCGCATCTAACAGAGTAGGCGTGGGAGGTTCAAGAACATGAACATTTTCGAACGAGCAGGGTTTTCATGGCCCGGATTGGGCAAGCAGAGTTTGGTTACCCTGTTGTCGTTGGCACTGTTGTTCGCGACTTGGCCTCAAGAGGCGTTAGCCTATCAAGACGCACAAGACCAAGCAACGGCGCAGGCTACGCAACAGGCTCCGCCGGGATCGTCGGCTCAGGCGCCGCCCTACACACAGCAAACTCCTGCTCAGTTGCAGCAACTGGTAGCACCGATCGCGCTGTATCCGGATTCGCTGGTCGCGCAGGTTCTGGCGGCGTCTACTTTTCCCGAACAGGTGGTCGAGGCGGACCGCTGGGTGCAGGCAAATCCTGATTTGAAGGGTGACGCGTTAGGTAAAGCCGTCGACCAGCAACCCTGGGACCCGAGCGTCAAGGCACTCACGGCGTTTCCGTCCGTGCTGGGAAATATGGACAAGAACTTGTCGTGGACGTCGTCTTTAGGCGACGCTTACTACAACCAACAGCAGGATGTGATGGATGCGGTGCAGGTGATGCGCAAGCGCGCCGAAGACGCCGGCAACCTGAAGACTACGCCGCAGCAAGTCGTGACCACGCAAGGACCGACCGTCGTCATTCAACCCGCCAGCCCCGACGTCGTGTACGTCCCCGCATACAATCCCTGGTTGGTTTACGGCGGCCCTGTTTATCCTTGGCCGGGGTGGTATCCCTACCCTGGGATTTGGTTTGGCGGCCCGTACCTTTCGTTCGGATTCGGCTTTGGAATCGGATGGTTCGGCGGTTTTGGATGGGGCTGGGGTCACTGGGGGTTCAATTGGCATGGCGGATACCCGATTTACGGCGGTCGCCGGTACTACTCCGTGAGCAGGACGTTTTACAACCGCAACAATTTCTATCAATCAGGACGCGGACCTTACGGCGGGCACGGCAACGTTTACAACCATCCCGGGGCAGTGCCGAGACCCTTCAACGGAAGTAGCCAGGCAGCTCGAGGATACGCGGAGCACGGAAATACTCAGGCTGATCGAGGATACACTGAGCGCGGAAATACTCAGGCTGATCGAGGATACACTGAGCGCGGAAATACTCAGGCTGATCGAGGATACGCCGAGCACAGCGATCAGAGCGGCGTCCGCTCGAATGCCTTCAGCGGGTACGACCATGGTGGCCAGGCCAGAAGCTTTTCGTCGCGTGGAAGCTCCAGCTTCGGTGGTGGAGGCGGATTTCACGGTGGTGGAGGGGGAGGATTTCACGGCGGCGGTGGCGGCGGCCGGCGGTGATCGAGGTTTCGCCGGATTTCCTAACTAGCTTGTGAGACTTGGAAATGGAGAGATGCTTTATGCAGCGAGCGGAGCTGAAATTCAACGAACTTGGTTGGATGAGTATGCCTAAACTGGCGGTGATCGCTGTTGTTTTGACGAGTTGCTTGTCCGTTCATTCGGCGGCGCAACAGCCGGGCCAGAGAACGTTTTCATCGCCCGAAGATGCTGGCAGCGCTTTGTTTATGGCAATCCAGAGCAACGACGAAAAAGCGATGCTCGATATCCTCGGACGGGACGGAAAGCAAATCGTCTCTTCGGGAGACGAGGCCGAGGACACGGAAACTCGCGCTAAATTCGTACAGAAATATCAGCAGCTGCACCGTCTGGTAAAAGAGCCGGACGGAACGACCACCTTATATATCGGCGCGGAGAATTGGCCCACGCCCATACCGCTCGTGAACAAAGGGAGTTCGTGGTATTTCGATACCGACGCGGCGAAGCAAGAAATCTTGTACAGGCGAATTGGCCGCAACGAAATGTCGACCATTCGCGTCTGTCAAGAGCTGGTGGCAGCGGAAAAGGAATATTACGCCTCGCAGCATAACGAGTACGCGCAGAAAATCTTGAGTGATGAAGGGCAGCACAACGGTCTTTACTGGAAAGCCGCAGATGGCGAACCCAAGAGTCCGATCGGACCCCTCGTGGCATCGGCCGTTGCTGGTAGCGACGCCAAAATCCAAAACAGCGCTCCGATTCCTTTTCGGGGGTACTTTTACCACATCGTGACGCGTCAGGGGAAAAACGAGCCAGGCGGCGCGAAGAGTTACGTGGTAAACGGCAAAATGACCGAGGGTTTCGCCTTCGTGGCGTACCCGGCGGAATACAGGTCGTCCGGTGTGATGACGTTCGAGGTTGATCAGGACGGCGTGGTCTATGAAAAAGATCTCGGCAAAAAGACTGAGGCTCGCGCCAAGAGTATGAAGGAATGCAATCCCGATTCTACTTGGAAAAAGGTTGAAGTGATGCAGGAAGACACCGCGGACGACAAGGAAGCGAAGTAGACCGTCAATGCAAACACTGAACAACGATTGAGCTGTCGTGCAGGCGGAGCACAGTCATCAAATCCCGCACCATCGGCGGGTCGCTAGCATAAAAAGCCTTTAGAATGTCGTGCAGGCGGCGGGCAAGCGGAAAGACGTCCGAATCGTTTGTGCTAGTCACCGGCAACCCTCGTGCCCACCCATCATTCTCACAGACCGAGATTCCGCGCCACAATTGCCATTTTTCCTCCACGCTTGCCACGGTCAAACCGGGCTTCCTAATGAAAATTGGCTGAACGGACGATAGACCTCTAAAGAGGGAATCTATTCCCTCGACACGGGACTTGGCGCGCCCAGACAGGCTGCCTCCAAATGGCGTGAGAAGCCGGCGGCCGATAGCCTGACCGCCTATGCGATCACCCTCGCTTAGAAAGGAACCACCTCGATGAGCGATAGCGACATCGTCCAAGATTTCCTAGTGGAAAGCTACGAAAACCTGGACCGGTTGGACCGGGATCTGGTTGGTTTGGAGAAAAATCCGCAAGATCGGGAAGCGCTCGCAGGCGTCTTCCGCACCATCCACACCATTAAAGGCACATGCGGCTTCCTGGGTTTCGACAAACTAGAGAAGGTCGCGCACGTTGGTGAAAACCTTCTTACGCGTCTGCGCGACGGTCAGTTAACGCTCAATCCAGAGATCACTACCGCCCTGCTCGGTATGGTGGACGCCGTCCGCCAAATGCTGAAGGAGATCGGATCGACAGGTCACGACGGAGATGTGGACTATCCGGAACTGCGGGAAACTCTCACTCGGCTGCAAACTTCCGCCGCCATGAGCGTCGCCATCGCAACGCCTCAGCCTCCTGTAGTTGATCCAAAGCCGGTGCCCAGCCCGGAGGCGTCTGGATCAGCGGTTGTAACGGGGATTCTTCCAGCTTCTTCTGAAACCGCGCCGCCGGCACAGAATGCAGCGATCACCGAGCCTCGGAAAAAGAAAGACGATGCGCCGCGCAAACCCTCACGCGGAAAGATCGGTGGCCTGCTGGTCGAGCGGGGGGTGGTGCAGGCTTCTGACATCGCGCGAGCGCTGGAAGAGCAGGAACACGGGGATCGCCGACGACTTGGCGAGATTCTCGTGGCTTTGGGACTGGCCAAAATGGAAGACGTGTTGGCTGCCCAGCAAACCCTGGAAGCGAAACCGCGCGAAGCCGTATCTGACACCATTCGCGTCGGAGTCAATTTGCTGGACAAGCTGATGACGCTGGTCGGAGAACTGGTGCTGGCCCGGAACCAGCTCATGCAACTGACGAGTACGTTGGAAGACACTGGCCTGCAGGCGGTTTCCGAACGCATGAATCTGATCGCCACCGAACTGCAAGAGCAAGTCATGAAGACCCGTATGCAACCCATCGGAAACATCTGGGGCCAGTTCCCCCGCACCGTGCGCGACGTAGCGCTGGGTTGCGGCAAGGAAGTGGGCATTGAGATGGAGGGCAAGGAAACTGAACTCGACAAGACCATTATCGAGGCGATCAAGGATCCGCTCACTCATCTGGTGCGCAATTCAGTGGATCATGGCATTGAACTTCCGGAACAGCGGGTGAAACTAGGCAAGGATCGCGCTGGACGTTTGATTCTGCGTGCATTTCATGAGGGTGGCCAGGTCAATATCGAGATCAGCGACGATGGTGCCGGCCTGAATGTCGAGCGCATCCGCAAGAAAGCGGTCGAACGCGGGTTGATCACCGCTGAACAAGCCGTCCGCATGCCGGAGCGGGAGATCTTCAGTCTGATCTTCCTGCCCGGATTCTCCACCGCGGAGAAGGTAACCAATGTGTCGGGCCGCGGCGTCGGCATGGATGTAGTGAAAACGAATGTGGAAAAGATTGGCGGGACGGTGGACGTTCAGTCAACTTTGGGCCGGGGCACAACAGTGCGGGTAAAGATTCCTTTGACCCTGGCCATCATACCGGCGCTGGTGGTGACCTGCGCGGGCGAGCGTTACGCCATTCCCCAGGTGAGTCTGCTCGAACTGGTGCGGATTGAGCCTGACGATGTGGACAAGAGCGTCGAGTTGGTTCACGGCGCGCCCGTCTACCGGCTGCGCGGACAACTGCTGCCTTTGGTGTATCTCAACCGTGAGCTCAAACTTGCCGATGAGACGAGGAGCCCAATGGGAAGCGACGGCGCGGTCAACATCGTGGTGCTGCGAGCCGACGACAGGCGGTTCGGATTGATCGTCGATCAGATCAATGATACCGAGGAGATTGTGGTCAAACCGCTGCGCAAGCAGCTTAAGACGGTAAGAACATTTGCTGGCTCCAGCATCATGGGAGACGGCAAAGTAGCGCTCATCTTGGACGTACTCGGCCTGGCACAGCGTGCCAGCGTGATCACGGAAACCCACGACCGCAGTGTGACCGAAAAAACTAGGGAATCGGTCATGACGGCGAACGAAAAACAGACGTTCCTGCTGTTCGCCGGTCCGGGCGATTCGCGCATGGCGATTCCACTCAGCACGCTAGCGCGCCTGGAGGAGTTTCCTGTCGCGCAAGTGGAAATGTCGGGCAGCCAATGGGTGACGCAGTATCGCGGCCAGATCCTGCCCCTGGTTCGGCTCAACGTCGCCCTGGAAGAACGGCGCAACAAGCTGCGTGCTCTGCAAGCCCCGCCAACCCTGGATTCAGGGCCGATTCAGGTGCTGGTGCTGAATCACGAGGGGCGCTCTTTTGGTTTGGTGGTGGATCGGATTGTGGACATTGTCGAAGACCGCGCCGACGTGAGGTCGCCGGCGACCCGGTCCGCAGTACTTTATTCGGTCGTCATCGGGGACCGGGTAACGGAGATGCTCGATATCCCGGGCATTCTGCGAAGCGCGGATGCGAGCCATCCGCACCCGGGCCCGGTTGCCCGACCGGCGGAGGTTGCGAACTAAACCATGGCCCACACTTCACAGTTCTGCACTTTCTATCTGGACAAGCTGCTGTTCGGAGTTGAATTGAAAGGCGTGCAGGAGGTCATCCGTTCGCTGGAGATGACCAAGGTGCCCCTGGCGCCGGAGGTAGTGAGCGGACTGATCAACCTGCGCGGCCAGATTGTGACCGCGGTCGATCTGCGGCGGAGGCTGGAACTGGATCCGGCACCACCGGACATGCAGCCCATGAATGTCGTGGTGCGATCGGAGGACGGCGCGGTCAGCCTGCTGGTAGACGAAATTGGCGATGTGGTCGAAGTCGACGAGACCAGCTTCGAACCGCCCCCGGAAACCTTGCGCGGCTCAGTCCGAGCCATGATCGTCGGAGTCCACAAACTAAACGACCGTCTCATGCTTGTGCTGGACATCGAAAGAGCCTGCCACATGGCGGATATCACGAAAGCCGCAGCTGCGGAACGGTGACATCCGTTCCCAAGGGGCTTCTTCCTTTGGTTTCGGCATACGCCTTAAGTGAAGGCGCTTCCCGCCGATGTTCATGGGGACAAAGCGCGTCACCACCCATAACGTGGGTGTCGCCGCCCTGAACCTGCAAAGACCGTTCTATTGGGGGGAAAAGCATGAAACCGTTACGAGCGTTGAGAATCATACTTGGATTGCTGGTGTTAGCGTCGTTTGCACACGCGCAGGATGGGTTTTTCTCTTCCTGGGAAGACCGGGCTCGGTCTACTCTCGCGGCGCAGCCAGCATGGCCCACGGCAGTAGTTACGGCCAACGCCGGACTGGTTCAGCTCTTTCGCACTGACTTTGTTCGCCAGATCACGCCCACTGAAATCACCACCTGGAACTATGGCAACAGCAAAGGCCTGGATCTTATTCCGTGGTACAGAACGGAATTCGATGTCACAGTCCCTCCCTATATCCAACACAATTCTCCGAAAGTTGAAGATGGCTTTGGCGACGTCAGCATGCTGTTGAAATACAGAATCCTCTCTGATGGCGAGGCGCACGCCTATTCCATGAGCTTCTCCGCCGGCGGCACCATTCCGACTGGAAGCCATAGCAACGGAAGTACGGCCGGGAGTATTTCGCCGACCTTCTATGGCGGTAAGGGTTTCCGGAAACTCGATGTGCAATCCAGCGTGGGTGAGACTCTACCCACGGGGCACACCGCCAAGCTCGGGCGGCCGGTGGTCTGGAACGCGGTGGCTCAGTACCGGGTTGGCAAAATCTTCTGGCCTGAGATTGAGAACAATGCAACCTACTATCGCGGCGGATCGCACGACGGCAAGTCTCAGGACTTCGTAACTCCGGGATTGATCTTGAGCAAGTTCAAACTCGAACACAATCCCAGCAATCGGCTCTCGTTGACTTTCGGAGCTGGCGAACAAATCGCCATGACCCAGTTTCACACCTACAACCATGGGCTGATTTTCACCTCGCGGCTGGCGTTCTAAGCGGTCTGCGAAACTACGACTGCCGGGAAACTGACGCTAGCGTGGTGTCTTGAGACTCTTGAAGGAGAAGAAAGACGAAATGAAACTTACAACTGGAAAGAAACTCGGATTGGGCTTTGGAATCGTCCTCGCTCTCATGATTGTTAGCGCTGTGCTCACCTCTATAAAAGCGGGCGCGCTCAAGCAGGGCCAGAACCGGGTGATGGCCGTGCGGGTGCCTACGGTCAGAGCTATCACCGACCTGCAGAGGGACCTGAACCAGACCCAGAGTAAAGGTCGACAGGCTGTCCTCGCCGGAGCCGAATCCGCCCGTTGGGAGGCT
Organism: uncultured Acidobacteriota bacterium; assembly: GCA_963722725.1. GTDB lineage: Bacteria > Acidobacteriota > Terriglobia > Terriglobales > Acidobacteriaceae > JABDBE01. Next base: position 419,395 of record CAVROB010000013.1, on the reverse strand, counting down.
GCGAAGAAGCTCTTCGATTCGAACTGGGACGCCATTGGAAAGGACGTTGCCAAGCTGGACGAGTTGTCATCGCGTTGGGCCCTGCAGTCCAACCGAGACGCACTGGCCGAGGCGAAGACGCAGCTCACCGCGCTGCGGGATGCTCAAGAAACAGCCATGAAGCATGCAACCGGCAGCGAGCATGATGCCGTCAGCCGGGCAGGCAACGAATTCGCGGACAAGGCTACGCCAGCCAACGAGGCAATCAAGACGGCCATCGGCCAAATATCGGATTCCAATGACAAGCTGCTGCAGGAAGAAACGGAGCACATGGACGCGGAAACACGCTCCATGAACATCACGATGGCGGTCGCCACCTCCGTGGGAGTGCTCATCGGAATTATTGTGGCGTTCTTCATCATCCGCGACATTTCTGCGGCAGCCAAGCGGGAGAAGTTAGCCGCTGATGAAGTGGCTCAAGGAGCGGAGCGTGAAAGGCTGGCGGCCCAGGAACTAACCCAAAAGGTGGATAGCATTCTGAGCGTGGTTTCGGCGGCGGGCCAGGGCGACCTCACCCAGGAGATTCAAGTGCGGGGCAGCGACGCCATCGGGCAAATGGGAGAAGGACTGGCAAAGTTCTTTGCCGATCTTCGGGGAAGCATCGGCAGCATCGGAGCCAGCGCCATGAACCTGGCCTCCGCGTCGGAAGAGTTGACAACGGTCAGCCAGCAGATGAGTGCCAATGCCGAAGAAACTTCAGCCCAGACGAAAGTGGTTTCCGACGCGACCGTGCAGGTCAATCAGAACCTGCAAACCGTAGCCACGGGCGCGGAAGAAATGGGCGCCAGTATCAAGGAGATCGCCAAGAACGCCACCGAAGCCGCTAAAGTTGCAAGCGCCGCTGTCCGCGCTGCCGAAACTGCAAATACCACCGTAACCAAGCTTGGCGAGTCTTCCGCCGAGATCGGCCAGGTGATTAAAGTCATTACTTCGATCGCCCAGCAGACGAACTTGCTGGCTCTGAACGCGACCATTGAAGCCGCCCGCGCGGGCGAGGCGGGCAAGGGTTTTGCAGTCGTTGCCAACGAAGTGAAAGAGTTGGCCAAGAAAACCGCCAAGGCCACGGAAGACATCAGCCGCAAGATCGAAACCATTCAGATCGACGCTAAAGCAGCGGTGGATTCGATTGGCACCATCAGCGAAGTCATCAATCAGATCAACGGCATCTCCAGTACCATCGCGACGGCGGTGGAGGAGCAGAACGCGACCACCAACGAGATGGCACGCAATGTCAGCGAAGCGGCGCATGGCAGCGGCGAAATTACCAGCAATATCGCAGGCGTAGCCGAGGCTGCGGAGAGCACGTCGCGGGGTGCCACCGACACCCAGAAAGCCGCACAGCAACTGGTCGAGACCTCGACAGAACTCCGCCGCCTGGTCGAGCAATTCAAGATCGACGACGGCGCAAACGGGCAGAGAAACGCCGGTCAAGCCAGCAAGAGAGCCTACGCGGGTTCGTAAGCTCACCGCCATACTGAGGACTTGGCCCGCAGGCACCGCAAAGGGACCTGCGAAGAACCCTGGTTCACGTTCCTTTGCTTCCCCTAATTCCGTGATTCCCCATTCATCTAGGGTCCTTCGTGCCGATCCCGCCTAAAGTCTTCAGCCAAACTACCGAAGTTAAGGCTAGCGACCAATCCAGGTTCACTGCTGTGAGCGAACGGTGGGCCACCCTTGAGGGAGAAATGAAAACAGCTTTCGCACCAGTTCTGAAAGTGCCGCGCATCATTAGTTTGGCCTTAATAATGACGTTCGCGCCTTCGGTTCATGCCCAGCAAGCGACGAGCGCCGTCACTACTCAAGCCGATTCCGACCAACAATTGCAGCAGCGCATCAAGGAACTTGAGATTAAGGTTAAGCAACTGGAAGACAAGCCTGCGCCACCTGCCCCCGCTCCTCCGCCTGCCCCGGAGCCGCAGCCAACCATAGACGCGCCCGTGGTCAATGAGGTCGCGCCGCGGCTGCATCTCAACGTTTTCGGCGATGTGGGCGCTCAAAGCTACAACCACATTCCCGATACCTTTATGTTTGGATCGCTGGACCTGTTCATGACGGCGCGTATCTCCGACAAGGTTTCGACGCTGGGAGAAGTGCTGTTCACTGCGGAAAACGACAATTCCATCTCGCCGGACGTCGAACGGCTGTTATTGACCTACCGCCAGAACGACTATTTCGCGGCGTCCGTCGGGCGTTACCACAGCTGGGTCGGTTACTACAACACTGCATTTAACGATGGAGAATTCCTGGAAACTACGACCGATCGTCCCTTCATGTACGCCTTCGACGATCAGGGCGGTGTGTTGCCGATGCAGGAGGTCGGAGTAAATTTTACGGGCAAGATTCCTTCGGGAAAGCTAGGGTTGAACTACGTAGTGGAATTGGGCAACGGCCGGGCGTGGGGATTGAACGTGGAGCCCACGCAGAATAACCAGGACGCGAATAACAGTAAGTCCATCAACGGAGGACTGTTCATTCGTCCCGAAAAGATCTCCGGTCTGCAGATGGGATTTTCTGTGCGTCATGACAACCTTACGATTCCTGGGCCGGCGGTCGCCGAAACCATCGCGACAGTTCACGCGGTCTACATCAATAACGGCTACGAAATTCTCAACGAAGGCATGCTCGTGAGGCATGTCGAGGACATCGGGCCGGTTTTCACTACCACCGGCTTCTACTCCCAATTCTCGCGCGCGTTCCATGCCTATCGGCCTTACTTCCGATACCAGTATTTCAACGCTCCCAGCAACGATCCGGTCTATGTCTTCGCCAGTCCAAACGACTATTCACCTCCCTACGTCAACGGGTTTGTGGGCAGAGTGAACGGTCCATCAGTCGGAATTCGCTATGACTTCACGGCACACTCGGCGTTCAAGTTTCAGTATGACCGAATCTCTGAGAGAGACCTGCCGACTGTCAATGGCCTGACCGCTCAGATTGCATTCACGTTCTAACGGAGACGACGATGAAAAACACACACAGCGTTACGCGTGCATTTGCAATCCTGGCCGTCGCGATGGGCATATGGTGGATGGCCTCAGTCCCTCCGGTAGAAGCCTCCGGCGACCCGATCGTGGTTATTGTTAACAACGCAAATCCCGTCGATAACTTGAACATCGGAGACCTGAAAAAGCTCTTCCTCGGGGACCGCAGCCGCTGGGATACGGGAAAAGCGGTCGCACCAGTGATGCTCGCACCAGGTGCGCCTGAACGAACTGCGTTCCTGAAGATCGTCTGCGGGATGAACGACGCCGACTTTGGCAAGTATTTCCTGCAAGCGGCGTTCACGGGAAAGTCGGCGACACCACCGAAAGAAGTCGGCAGCGCGGCGGCGGTGAAGAGCTTTGTCGCCAGTTCACCAGGCGGCATCGGCTTTCTCAAGGCGAGCGACCTGCCCGCGGGCGATACCACAGTCAAGGCCGTGAAGGTCGATACCACTGCTAGCGATCCCGGCTACAAGATCAAAATGTAGAGCGCGGACGGCGGCTCAAGATCAGGAAGGTGTGCCAGATGGAGTTGACAATCAAGACGCGGTTGCTCGGGTTGACCATCAGCGGCCTGGTGTTCGTGGCCGGGGTGAGTGTGACCGGATACTGGGGTATCACCTCGGTCCACAAAACAACTGCGGAGGTGGCCGCAACCGGCTCCGCCATTCGCAATCACATTGAAGCGGGAGTCTACAACGACCTCACCCGGACTGACACGTCTGCGGTGTTCACAGCAAAAGGCGATGAGCAGCAGAACAAAGCAGAAGAATTTGCCCAGCACAGCAAGCTGCTGCAAGATCGCCTTGCCAAGGCACGAGACTTTGCGACAGATCCCGCAAGCCAATCAATGCTGGATACCGAGAAACAGTTGAGCAGTCAGTACATAACTGCGGGCGATTCACTGATCAACGCAATCATTCACAATCCCAGCACTGCTCCCGGCCTGCTTGGCCCCTATCTGCAGCTTTACAAAGACCTGCAGGGAAAAATCGAAGAGACCAGCGATCAACTAGGGAAGAGTGCGCAGGACGCCGAAGTGAGCGCGACGAAGAAGGCGGCACGCGCCACCAACACCATGTTCGGAATGTGCGGAACATCGCTCCTCTTGTTATTGGTCCTGGCCACGTCCGTGAGCCGCAGCATTACCCAGGGAGTGGACCGGGAAAAGCTAGCGAGCGCGGAAGTGGCTCAGGGGGCGGAACGTGAGCGGCTAGCCGCTGAAGAACTAACTCACAAAGTAAATAGCATTTTGACCGTGGTTTCGGCTGCGGGCCAGGGCGACCTGACACAGGAGATCCAGGTACGCGGCAGCGACGCCATCGGGCAAATGGGAGAAGGACTGGCAAAATTCTTCACCGATCTTCGCCAAAGCATCGGCAGCATCGGGGCGAGTGCTGCCAGCCTTGCCACGGCGTCCGATAACTTAACCACGGTCAGCCAGCAGATGAGCGCCAACGCAGAAGAAACTTCGGCGCAGACCAAGGTAGTTTCCGGCGCCACGTTGCAAGTCAACCAGAACCTGCAGACAGTCGCCACCGGTGCGGAAGAAATGGGCATCAGCATCAAGGAGATCGCCAAGAACGCCACCGAAGCTGCCAAAGTCGCCAGTGCCGCTGTCCGCGCTGCCGAAACCGCAAATACCACCGTAACCAAGCTTGGCGAGTCTTCCGCCGAGATCGGGCAGGTCATTAAGGTCATCACTTCGATCGCGCAGCAGACGAATCTACTAGCTCTGAACGCGACCATTGAAGCCGCCCGCGCAGGTGAGGCGGGCAAGGGTTTTGCAGTCGTTGCCAACGAGGTGAAAGAGTTGGCCAAGAAAACCGCCAAGGCCACGGAAGACATCAGCCGCAAGATCGAAACCATTCAGATCGACGCTAAAGCAGCGGTGGATTCGATTGGCACCATCAGCGAAGTCATCAATCAGATCAACGGCATCTCCAGTACCATCGCGACGGCGGTGGAGGAGCAGAACGCGACCACCAACGAGATGGCACGCAATGTCAGCGAAGCGGCGCACGGCAGCGGAGAAATTACCAGCAATATCGCAGGCGTAGCTGAGGCTGCGGAGAGCACATCGCGGGGTGCCACCGACACCCAGAAAGCCGCACAGCAACTGGTCGAGACCTCGACAGAACTCCGCCGCCTGGTCGAGCAATTTAAGATCGACAACAGCGGCAGTCAAGGAAAAACCAAGGCAGCCCGCGCGGGTGCGTAACTCCGTAGAGATTGGCCACTTCGGCTTCAGCTTGGCGATGACCCCGCCATCCGACACCGGAGGTGGGGTCATTTCTCTTCTCTGAGGGCACGCAGTAGTGCGCTCGAAAAATCCGCTCCAACCTTAATACCTTCGATCCGATCCTGCTCGTCCTCCGTACACTTTTCCAAAATCGCTGAATGTATCATATTCGACAGTGACACGCTTCCCGTTCTTGCTTATAAACGTTCGTGGGAATCTTTCGAGTGAAAACCGTCAAAGCTAATAACGCCGTGGCCGACAAATGTGCGAAAGTGCTGCTGGCGACCGCTTTCATCATTTTGTGCACCACGTTTGCGAGTGCGCAGGGTGGTCCGCCTTACTACACCAACGATCCCGGCACCCCCGGCAATCTCAACTGGGAAATCAACCTGGGCTACATGCCGTTCTACTTCCAAGGCCACTCAATTTCCCACACGCCCGATGTGGATATCAACTTCGGCGTCGGCAGCCGCATCCAGCTCACTTACGAAAATGCATGGCTGCGCGTCAAGTCGCCGGAAGCCAACCCGAACTTTGGCCTTGGCCAATCGAATCCCGGCGTGAAGTGGCGCTTTTACGATGCTGGCGAAGGCCACCTTTCCATATCCGTGTTCCCGCAGTTCTTCCTGAACAATCCCAACGACGCCGTGCGCCGCGGTATCACGCCCGCGAGCCAGACCTTTGAATTGCCGTTTGAGTTCTCGAACAAGGTGGGGCCGCTCGACATGGACCTCGAACTGGGCTACGACGTTGTCCACAAGGGACCGAATGGCTGGATTGCAGGTCTCGTCGTTGGTCGTGATGTTACACACAAGTTCGAGTTGGACGCGGAGCTGTACAATCAGGGCGCGTTTCATCCCTCGCAAAACCAGCCCACGATCGATTTTGGCGGGCGCTACAAAATCCATTCCCCGATTATTTTCCTCTTCATGGCCGGGCGCGCACTCAGGCCGAGCAGCAGCAATCAAACTTATTTTATTGGATATTTTGGCCTGCAATTCCTGCTGCCGCCCAGATCGTATCCAAGCGATCTGCCGGAACACGCCGAGGACAAGTAGACGCTATATCAGCACGAAAGATGTGCAAGAGGAAACCACGAATCGAGGCAGCCCAACTCTTGTAACAGGTGATTGCACGTTTTGAGAATTGGCGGTGCGGTTCGCTGAGCGTTATGGGCATGTTACGCGAACTACTCCCCGATGCACCGCCCGGCGAGCAGGTCGCGATTCTAGTCCGGTTGCAGTTAAGATGTACTGAGTTTCCCGGAATAGCACTGCATTCAGCTAGCGGCGGCGGGCGATATGCGCCCTGATTGGGACTAGATTCTAAGGAGCTCATGATGAAAGCAACACGGTTGGCTGCATTCAGTATGTTGTTGGTCAGTTTTCCACTGCAAGCTACTTCGCAGCAATCATCGACAGTGCCGAAACCTGCGCCGCCTCCGCTGGTGGGATCGCTCGCGGGTCATCCCGGATGGCCCTCTGCCAAGAACACGAGCGATGTAGACACCGTTGAGCATCTCGTAGCGGCACTCTATGACGTAATCTCTGGACCTCAGAGCAAACCTCGCGATTGGGACCGCTTCCGCTCTCTCTTTCTGCCCGATGGCAGGCTGGGTGTGATCCGTCCTGACGCTCCTGCCACAGCGAAGGAGCCCGCACGCAAAAGTGACGCCGTCTTCCTTACCCCAGACATGTATGTCGAGCGCGACGACCCGTACTTCAAAACGCAAGGCTTTTTCGAACGGAGTATCGCAAATCGTGTCGAAGAGTTCGGCAACCTCGTGCATGTTTGGAGCACTTACGAGAGCCGCCACGCAGCGGATGACCCCAAACCTTTTACACGGGGCATTAACTCGATCCAGATCATCCATGCCCAGGGGCGTTACTGGGTGGCCAGCATAATGTGGGACGACGAACGGCCAGGATTGACGCTGCCCGAGAAGTACCTCAAATGACCTACCCTTGATGTGTCGCCGGTGCCAGATGGGATTCGATTAGCCGATTTTACTCATCCGAGAGTTGGCCGATCGGGGTCTTCGATCTAAAACCCCGACCGTTCTTTTTCGAAGCTAAACGGCAGCTTCAGCGGGCTGATCGAGCTCGATCTCATCGCTCGTCTCGATTCGTACGTGGGTCTTCGCGACAAGCATGTAAATGGACGGCACTACAAAAAGTGTGAAAGCGGTGCCGATGATCATTCCACTTACTAGCATGATGCCAATGCTGTTTCGTGCTCCAGCGCCTGGGCCCTTAGCAAGAACCAGCGGGAAATGGCCGCAAACCGTGGCCGCCGTTGTCATGAGAATGGGGCGCAGTCGCGTGCTTGCAGCGCCGATAATCGCCTGCAGTTTACTCAGACCGGTTTCCTGCAAATGATTCCCGAACTCGACGATCAGAATTCCGTTCTTTGCAATGAGGCCAACCAGAGTAATCAGGCCGACCTCGCTGTAGATATTCAGAGTTGTGAAGTTCAGGAACGAAAACACAAGGGCACCCGAGATCGCCAACGGCACCGAACCCGCGAGAACAATAAAGGGATCTCGGAAGCTCTCGAACTGCGCGGCAAGCACGAGATAAATCAAGATTGCCGAAAGCAAGAACGTGCCGAGGAACTTACTTCCTTCCACGCGAAGCTGGCGAGACTCACCCGCGTAGTCGACAGTGAATCCCTGGGGCAGAATCTGTTTTGCCTGGTCCTCCAGAAAAGTTAGAGCCTTATCGAGAGGAACATTCGGAGGGATGACGCCCTGAATCCGCACCGCATTCAGCTGCTGGAATTTGTTCAGCGACCTCGGTTCGGTAGTGGTTTTAAGAGTGGCGAAGGTTGAAAGCGGGACGAGTTGGTCTGCGGAACCCTTCACGTAGATCTGCGAGAGCTGATCCGATGTTAGGCGATCCATTCGCTTTATTTGGGGAATGACTTTGTAGCTACGTCCCTGAATGCTGAAGCGGTTGACATAGTTCCCACCCAACATGGTGGAAAGATCCGCTCCTGCCTGGCTCAAATCCACGCCCTGGGAGCGAAGCTTGTCACGATCGAAGACAACTTCGGTTTGCGGCTGGTCGAACTTTACGTCTGTGTCTGCGAAGATGAACATGCCGCTGGCCATAGCTTTCTGGACGATCTGCTCGGCGAGCTGACTGACCTGCTCTGGTTCGGCGGCCGACACAATTGCAAAATCAACCGGGAAGTTGCCGCCTCCGGGAAGGGGCGGCGGAGTCAGGGGAATCACACGGACGCCGGCAATCTTTGACAGCGGACCCGACGACTCCACCAGGAGTTCTTGTGCGGTCTTTTTTCGCTGGCTCCATGCCTTCGTCACCATACCTCCGAATCCACCTCCCGGATTCGTGATCTGGAATATGCTCGCGCTCTCGGGAAATGAGTGGTAGACATCGTAGACTTGCTGCGTAAACAAGTTGGTTTGGTCGAGAGTCGAATTCGCGGAGGATTGAATAACTCCGAATACAACTCCCTGGTCTTCGGACGGCGCCAGCTCGTGCTGAGAGAACATGTACAAAGGAATCATCAGCGCAGCGACAACTACCCAAACCGTGAGCACTACCGGGCGATAATTTAATGTTCCGGTCAGCAACCGCACATACAGATTTCGGATGTGTTCGAAGCCCCGATTGACAATGCCGGCAAAGCCACGATCCGTGTCGCCGGCCCGCAGCAACTTCGAACCCATCATCGGGGACAAGGTAAGGGCCACAACGCCCGAAACAATGACAGCTCCAGCCAGAGTAAACGCGAATTCACGGAACAGCGCGCCGGTCAGCCCTCCTTGAATTCCGATCGGGGCATAAACGGCTGCCAGAGTGATGGTCATGGCGATAATCGGTCCGACCAGCTCACGCGCGGCGTCTCTCGCAGCCTGAAATGGAGTCTTGCCCATGTGGAGATGCCGCTCGACGTTCTCCACCATGACAATGGCATCATCCACGACCAATCCGACCGAAAGCACAATGGCAAGCAGGGTCAGAAGGTTGATTGTGAAACCAGCCAGAAGCATTAGGAAGACGGCACCAATCAGCGAGATCGGGATAGCGACTACAGGAATCAACACGGAGCGGAATGATCCCAGAAAGAGGAAAATAACGACGACCACGATCAGCAAGGTTTCGACGAGCGTGTGCAGAACTTCATTGATGGCGTCTTGAATGTACTCGGTCGAGTCGTAGGGAACACCCAACTTCATCCCTGTCGGCAGCTGTTGCTGAATCGCCGGCAACTCTTTGCGCACGTTACGAATTACTTCCAGAGAATTCGCAGTGGGAAGGACCCAGATGCCCATGAAGGTCGCGGTTTCTCCGTTGAAGCGAACATCCTGATCGTAATTCTCCGCGCCGAGCTGCACATCCGCGATTTCGCCCAGGCGGACCACTACGCCGTTCTGCTGTTTCACCACCATCTGACGAAATTCTTCTGGAGTGCGCAGGTCTGTGTTTGCAATCAGGTTTACAGAAACCATCGAACCCTTCGTAGCTCCAAGCGCCGAAAGATAATTGTTCTTTGCCAGCGCATCATGAACATCGGAGGGCGAAACGCCGCGCGCGGCCATTTCTTGAGGCTTCAGCCACAAGCGCATGGCGAATGTCCGATCGCCCAAGATATCGGCACGCTGTACACCGCTGATCGAGCTTAACTTGGGCTGGACGACGCGGGTCAGGTAGTCAGTGATTTGGTTCTGGTCGAGATCGGGGGAAGAAATCCCGATATACATCGCCGCGAACTGCGTGTCCGCGGTTTCCAGATCGATAACCGGGATTTGAGCTTCGGGCGGAAGATCGTTGCGAACCTGCGCCACTTTTGCCTGGATCTGAGTGAGTGCCGCAGTCGTGTCATAGTTGATTTTCAGGTGTACCTGGATCGTGCTCAGCCCCTGAGCGCTCGTCGACTCCATGTAATCGATGCCGTCGGCGCTGGCAATAACGCGCTCGATCGGTGTCGTGACGAAGCCGCGAACCAGATCAGCGCTCGCGCCCACATATACCGTGCTCACTTGCACGACGGCGATGTCGCTACGCGGATACTGACGCACACTCAGCGAACGGATGGCCTGCAAACCGGCGATCAGGATCACCAGATTTACCACGATCGCCAGCACGGGTCGCTTAACGAATAGATCTGTAAACTTCACACTACGCTCCTCAAATCGCCGGATTAGTCTAGCTATCCTCGGGCTTCGGACTTGGATTATTTCCTGGCTTGACCGTATTGTTCACCTGAACCGGAGCGCCATTTCTCAGTCGAAAGACGCCCGAGCTCACAACTTCGTCTCCGGGATTGATGCCGGAAGTGATTGCGACCTGATCGCCGCGGGCGCCTTCCACCTTTACTACCTGCTGACGCACCCCACGATACGTGTTTCCTTTTGCATCCTTCATTTGAGTGACTATGAACACCGAGTCACCGTAGGGCGCGTAATTGATCGCAGAAGCTGGCAGAGGCACAACTTGACGGGGTTGCCCAAGCGGCAGTTCAACTTGCACAAACATTCCCGGGCGCAGCTTGTTCCCTTTATTTTCAAGGGTCGACTGTACTTGAATGTTGCGCGTCTGCTCATTTATCACAGAATCAAGCGCGGTAATCCTGCCCGCGAATGCCATCCCCGGCAAATCGCCATTCGTTATGCGCACCACGCGCCCCGGCCTCATTTCGGCTATGTTTTGCTGCGGGACTCCGAAGTTCACATAAATCGGATCCACTGACTGCAGCGAGACAATCGCCTGACCTGCGGCTAAGTATTGTCCTAAACTTACCTGGCGAATGCCCAGCAGTCCGGTGAATGGAGCACGTATCGTCTTGCGGGCAATTGCTGCTTTAATGTCACCGACCTGAGCTTCGGTGGCTTTCTGCTGCGCGCTGGCGTTGTCATACTCAGAATGCGCAATCACTCCCGCCTTATCGAGTTCCTGGGCGCGACCGTAGTTGATAACCGCCAGATCCCGCTGAGCTTCCATGTTGGCGAGCTGCGCCCTTTCCTGGCGAGTATCGAGTTCGACCAAAATATCCCCCTCGTGTACCTGCTGACCCGAATCGAAATGAATTTTGTCGATCGTGCCCGGCAAATCGGCGCTGACGGTTACGCCTTGGATCGCCGCGGCTGTGCCGATCACCGTTAATGTGGAGGGCCAGGTGTCTCGCTGAGCGACCACGGTAGTCACCGCCGTTGCCGGCATCTGGAAGGATGCGCCCTGCGCGATTGCAGCCTCGACTTGCCGGAACTTCACGAATCCAAGCGCCCCTAATACAGCGGCCATTACCACTAACGTTACGATCAACCGTTTCGTCACATGTTCTCCAAAGTCTTTCAATACATTATCGTTTCGCTACGGCAAGCGCGCAAAACAATAGGTCCCTAAATAGATTTCGGTTTGCGCCAAATGGATTCAGTTTGAGGCGCTCGAATTCGAATTAGTTATAGCCGGGCTGACACCGGCATATCCGGGCTCCGGTGACGTGATTGGCCTTGGCGCGAGCCTTGCACGCGTCAAAACCGCGCCTTTCCACTATAAATGACAAGTCGGCTTCGAGAGATCGCGGTTAGTCTCCTCCAATCCCGTTTCTGAATGGATTCCGCTTTGCGGGTAATTCGGGAGTTACTATGTGATAGTTCCTGGGAAGCTGCCAAAATCACGGCAGGAGTCAGCGGGATGACGCGAAAAAAGGAACCACGGAGAGAAGAGAAGAGGAGAGAAGAGAAGATGGCCAAATACGTGATTCAAGCTAAGCGTGGTGCACCACCGGGAGGAGCTTATTCCCAGGCATGGCGGGCCGGGGATTTCGTCTTCGTTAGCGGAACGGGGCCGACGGACCCGGTACATGGCGGGTTGGTCGGCGACAGCATTGAGCAGCAGACGGAGCAGACCATTGATAACATTGTTGCCATTCTTGAGGCGGACGGAGGGTCCCTTCGCGATGTGGTGAAAGTCCATGTGCACCTGAGTGACACGAGTTTGTTCGCGCGCTACAACGCGGTTTACGGGCGACGTTTTTCGCCGCCGTATCCGGCTCGCACGACGGTCGGCAGCGATCTTGGTCACACTCCAGGCATGCTGATCGAAATCGACTGCGTTGCGTACAGTGTGAAGAAAACGGGCCCGAAACCAGTGCCTGAGGCAAAGAAGAAGACAAAGAAGAAGGCGAGCCGCCGGAACCAGTAATATTTACTTCCTTTCACAAATAACACTCATAAGGGTGGGCCACGCCGACCGAGGTCACTGCGTGGAATTTCTTTCCGAGTCTGTCTCGCTGAAGCTAGCTCGGTAGCCGCGAGATCCACCGAGGATTTGGCTGACGCTAATGTGGGCAGCAGCGGCGCTTCGCGTCCGCGGGCGGTAACTTTCTCTACCGATGCGATCTGGCCGTCCCGCACGAGGAGCGCGGAATCAAAGTTGTTCACCGTGGGGCAGACGTGGCGCGGCAGGAGATAGACCGCTTCGCCTACCTGCGGACCTGCGGTTTCGCGGTTCAATGCCATTGGAAGATGCTCTTCACTGGGCGTGAGAGGCGTCAGTTCTGGATGTCCGGCGACCACGCACGTGGGCACGCCAGCATCTGCCGAGACAGCTTTGTGGCCCGCATCGCAGGTGATGATTCCGTCGTGCGGCCGGCTAACCACGCGGGTTAAGACCAACGCGGCTGGCGCGTAGCCGTATTCAGCGGGCAGTTGCGCCAGACTGGTGGCATCGCAATAGACAATCGTTCCAGGCGAGATACGGTGGATGAACGCTGCGCCCTGAAAACCTTTGTACGCGAGAGAGCAGGGGAACGTCGGCGTCCCTGCGGTGATGACTTCCGGCACGCTCATCCCACTGTCCTGGATCGCGACCACAAGTTTCAGCAAACGATCATAGCCGGCATGCGCCGCCGCGGTCCGTTCGGGCTCGTCGAGTCCCCCGAGCTGGCCGTCATAGTAGTGCAGGCCGCTGAATTGCAACTCTGCTTCTTCAACAGCACGCACAAGCTGAACCACTTTATCGACCTGGCCCTGTTCGACTCCGGTTCGATTCATGCCAGGATTTATGTCGACAAACACGCCGACCGAACTGTCTCGCCATTGCCGCACCTGTTCTTCGTTCTCGACCAGGACAGAAATCCGGGCGTGCGGGAACTGATTCGCGATTTCGAGCACGCGCCGCGCATTTGCGCCCACCACCGGGTAGGCAAGGAGGACATCGGCGACTCCGCTGTAGCAAGCTACCAGCAGTTCGAGCGTGGTTGCGCACTTGAAACTCCGGATGCCCCGCTCGACTAGCATGTGAAGCGTGTAGGCCAGCTTTGCCGTCTTGATGTGCGGACGCCAGCGATCCGGATCGCCTCCGAGCAGATGCAAAGTCCGCGCAATGTTTGACGCCACGATCTCCGGATAGATCACAAGCGCAGGAGTAAGGACATCTTCAATCGCGGCTACGCGGTGACGTTCGTCCCAGGGGAACTCGCCCAGCATGAATCTGTGCGCTGCCATCGCCTTCGATCATATCGCGCAAGCCTGAATCAGCGCTACGTATGCATTCCCATCAGCACCACTACTCAACCTGGCGGGTCGTTGACCATCTCCATTGCTGCTAGTAGGCTCTGATTTCCGCGATGTTGGCTAGCATTCCATCTGAGCATTCCGAGCGAAGTGATTTGCTTCGTGGCCTGGGTCTTGGGTCGGCGATCGCGATCGTCATTGGCGACACGATCGGGACGGGGGTTTTTCTTGTCGCTAGCGACATGGCGCGCGCCGTGGGCTCCGCCACGCTGGTGTTGATCGCATGGATCCTTGGCTTGCTCATCGTGCTTTTGGGCGCCTTCTGCTATGCCGAACTCGGTGCGGCTTTCCCGAAGGCCGGCGGCCCCTACGTCTATCTTGGCCGCGGACTCGGCCCTCTCTGGGGATTTCTCTTTGGCTGGATGAGTTCGTTTCTCGAGCGGCCAGTCGCGATGGCCACTCTGGCGGCGGGTTTCGTGCGGTTCCTGGGATTTTTGTTTCCCATTGTTGCCACGCCTCTGTTCAGCAGTCACATCGGGCGTTACGAATTTACATTCACGACAGCCCAGCCGATTGCGGCGTTGATCGTGGTGATCGTGACGGCGATCAACTATTTCAGTGTGCGGATGGGTGGCGCTATCCAGGTGCTGCTGACGTCGCTCAAGGTGGGCACAATTCTGGTCATTGTTGCCGGAGGCGTAGTGTTCGGAACGAAACATGCTAGCTCAACTGCGCCAGCGATCACATCGTTCAACTGGGGAACGATCGGCGCCTTGCTGACGGCGCTTGTTCCTGCGATGTGGGCGTACAACGGCTTTAACGATCTGGGCGATCTTGGGGAAGAGATTGTCCAGCCGCAGAAGAATATCCCCAGAGCCATCATTTTTGGGCTGCTCACTGTGGGCGGGCTGTATTTGATGGCGAATGTTGTGTACTTTCATGTGTTGCCATTCGCACAGGTGGCGGCGTCTCAGCATGTTGCGTCGGACGTAGTGCAATCGTTGACTGGTTCGCGCGGCGCAGCCTGGCTCACGGTCGCCATGGCCGTGTCGGCTCTTGGGGCGCTGCACGTCGTGGTCTTGACCGGAGCTCGCATTCCATACGCCATGGCGCGCGACGGTTTGTTTTTCCGTTTCGCCGAGCGCCTTCATCCTTCCCTTCGTACACCGACCGGCGCGTTGCTTTTCCTGGGCTCGATCGCTGCGCTGCTGGCGCTCACTGGGACGTTCGAGGAACTCTATTCACTTTTTGTCTTTGCCGTCTGGATCTTTTTCGGATTAGTGGCGATTGCCCTGATACGTTTACGCCAAAAAGAGCCCAACCTGGTTCGGCCTTACCGCGCCTGGGGATATCCCTGGACGCCGCTCATCTTTTTGGCTGCCGCGATGGCTTTGACGGTCAACTTGTGGATGCTCCGGCCCGTACGTTCCTCGCTGGGACTGGGAGTGATTATTCTCGGTATTCCATTCTTCTACCGCTGGCACAAACGGTCTCGTGCAGAAGACATACCTTCACGACGGAATTAATCGAATGCTCAGCGCTTTCCCACCCCCAGCAGTGCGCGGCCGGGAAAAACATCTGGCACGATCTTGCCTTCGTCGACAACAATGGTTCCGCTTACCACCAAATAGCGCACGCCCACGCTCGGTTCCATGGGCTTCGCGAAGGTGGATCGATCACTGATGGTTGCAGCGTCGAACACAACAATGTCGGCGTCGGCGCCCTCCTGCAGTCTGCCTTTTTGCCGGGCAGCGGGAGTGGAACGCTCGAGCATCTCCGCCGGCATGAAACTCATCTTTCGCAGCGCGTCCATCAGCGTGATCGTCCCTTTTTCGCGCACATATTGAGCCAGCACGCGCGAGTAGGTTCCGGCGTTGCGGGGATGGCCGGGAATACCATCGCTGGCAATCATCACCAGTGGGTGAGGGATCACTTTGTCCACCATCTCCTGTGTATTGGAGAAGATCAGCACCGTTTGAGGAGTGTTTGAATTGTGGAGTTCGTCGAAGCGTTCCTTGGTGAGGTGCTCGCCGGTGTTAGGAAGAACGAGTTCGCTGTAGCTAATACCATGCTTTTCCTGCCAACCCGGGTTAAAGACCGCGGAGTTGATAAAGGTCATACCCGCAATGTATGGATAGGCTTCGGTGGTGACGTCGAGGCCACGAGCACGCGCTCCTTCGATCATGGCAAGACACTCCATAGCGTCGCGCGCGCACGTGCTGTTAATGTGCACGATGTGCAGTGAAGCCCCCGTGACAGCGGCTGCTCCGATGACTTCGCTGGTCGCCTCAATGGCCGAGCCGGGCTCGATGCGGCCCGAACTGCGCATGTGAGTGTATACGGGAAGTCTCCGTTCGGCCGCGAGACGGAACATGTCAATCACTTCCAGCCGAGTTGCTCCCGGGGTGTACTGGATTCCCATCCCTACGGCCAAGCCGCCGGCGTCCAACTCTGCGCGCAAGCGTTCCAGCATCGCCTCGATCTGCTCGGGTGTGGCTGGCTGATCGGTCGCGGGTCCGCTCTTCGGCAGGATTTCTCCGGGCGGCAGCGCCGCTCCGAATACCAGAGCCCGTGCCGCCACATGGCTGGCCGACGTGCCGTAGTGAATGAGCGACTGCCCCTTTTTCGCTTTCAGGAACTGAGCCACATCAGGCGCGCCGATTTCCAGTTCGAGCGCGGTGGTTACGCCGTCGAGGGCCTTGACGCGCTGGCTCTCCAGTTCCTGGCCGTGCTGATGCAGGTCGATGAATCCGGGAGCGACCACCAGCCCACCGGCATGGATGACACGGCGTCCGCTCAGCGCCTCGGACGAGATGCGGACAATCTTTCCGTCGCGGATGCCAACGTTACGCACTGCATCCAGGCCGGTTTCGGGATCCATGACGCGTCCACCATCGAGTACCAGTTCGTACTGCTGTGCGCACACGATGGTGTTTGATAATGCCAGAAAAAACAGAAAGAAAATCAGCCTGCGCATGGTTGCTCCTTTGGATTAGCGCGACGCGTAGCTCACTCATCCTACGAGTTCTCCCACAATATGTCCCCGTGTCGACCTCGGAACAGGCACCGCAATTGGATTGGCGCGGTTCTGCATTAGACCCTTCCGCCCGTCCGGCCATTGTTGCCTGGACCGGCTCACTTAACCTCTTACTCGCGAAGCATTGACGATCCGCCGACCTCGCCAGAGTCTCAGGTTCAGGCGGTCATAACGGCCGAAGTTGGATCGTGGCCTATGGCCTCGGAGCGAAGCGGACTGCGACATCCACTGTTTTGTCCTTTTCGTCGACAGACTCGTGGACGCTCGTATCCCAGTCCCCGATTTCCTTGTAGGCTTGCTCCACAAACCGCCCGGGATAACTGGAGTCATAGACATCGCCCGGTCGCAGGGTCCAGTCGTTCTCTAGTCGGGCAGTTGCCTTGGAATCCAGCCCGCGAATCTTCAAATCTCCCATGCGATAAACATCACCCTCAGAAACGCGAACCAGGTACATGACTGTGGGCCGCGAGTCGTCTGGTCTCGACTCCAGCCTCACATTAGCTGCCACATATCCGCGTGTACCATACAGCTGTTTGACGGCTTCCACGTCTTTTTCAAGCTGAATGGCATTGGCTGTCTCTCCGGCTTTCAAATGGATCAGGCCCCGCAAAGTGTCCTCCGGTACAGCCTTGCAGCCGACGATTTCAAGTCCGCTCACCTGGTACTGCTTACCGGGACGCACGGGGAAGGTGACGTCCACCAATACGTGCTCCTCTTCGGTCGAAACCACTTGAGGTTGTGGATCGCCGATCTCAGCTTTCAGATAGCTTCGTGCAAAATAAACCGGCAGGAAATTCTTGTCGGCCAGAGCGCGAAGAGTGGGCAGCGCATATTCCACCCCTTGTAGTGACCTTGCGGTAGCCGCGAGCAAGGGCAACTCCGCTGCATCAGCGCCTGAGAATTCGATGTTCCGAATCGTAATATGGAGCCCGGTCACGGTAAACCTGACAGCCTCGGTGGGACCGTCGCTCGGCACTTGCAGAGAGTCAACCTGTCCCGCCACTTTTTTCTCATCCAGCAGCGCCTGCAGGGCGTCCGAAATCTGATTCACCATTTGGCCCGTGACTGGAACTTCCCCATCGAACAGAGGGACTCTGGCATGTAGCTTGTTGAAGAGCTCCTGACTGCTGAACCAGACCACATTATCGAAATGGGCAGGGACAAATCTCTTGGAGTTCAGGACCGTCAACTTGAGTCTGGTGCCCTCGGGATCGGACTCTAAATTGTAAAGAATGTCGGTAAACGCCCCGCTTTCTCCCAGAAGCCGGACTACATTCTCGAGGTCTTCTTTGTGCACGATCTGGCCGAGTTGCAGGCCGGTGGCCCGGATCACGTCCTCCGGCTGGTAACGCTTCGTGCCAGTGACTTTGATCGAGACGAGCTTATATGCCGAGGGAGGGAGGTTTTTCGGCGAGTGCTGGCTCGTCTGCGCAGGAACAACGATTGAGAGCAGCCAGACCAGGACGAAACAAAATGAAACGATGGGCAGCTTCCGGGGGTTCATCTACAAAAATCTTACCTCAATCGCAGCTTTTCGAATGGTGTTGGCGCTTCATCAGTCTGGCGGCCATGCACTACATGCCGAAGCCGACGCGTTTGACGATTGCCACGCTCGTGTTAGATATTGTGACGCATGGACGTTGAACGCATCATTGACGACATCGAGCAGCTTCAGGAAATGTTCGAAGCGCCGGATATAAGGCCACTCAGCCCAAGCGACATCTCTGCTGCAAATCGAAGGCACGACGAAACACTCACACATAGCCCATGGTTTCGGCTTTGGCAGGATTTTGGGGTTTGCTGCCGAGCCGAGTCGCCAGTGCTGCGACTCGGGGAACGGGAGAGCTAGACCTCCTGCGATTGAACGTGAAAAATGGCAAAGAAGAAGAAAACTGCTAGTGTTGTGGCGAAACTTACCGAGACTGAACAAGACCTGCTTTCGCACATCCAACATGGATACCAGCTTGAAACTGATTCGCTCGGCGGCAACCCAGTTCTGCGGCACTTGAAAAATGATGAAGAAATGCGCCCTATGTCTGCCAATCGCAATACCATCAAGGCGCTCGAACAGCGCGGACTCATTAGTCCCGGCAAAGGTCGCGATCCGCTGACTATCGTGTGGGATCTGAACGAGAGATTAACGTAGGACCCTCGGTCCATCCTTGGTTCTGGCAGGAGGTCCCCGTTTAGGTAAGAAGCTGATTCTGGGTGTCGGCAAGCTCGACAAGATCAGCCCCGGAGATCCACAAACCGTGCCTGAATCAACCGTTGAATGACTGCAAAAATAATCGCGGTCGAGACACCAAACATGAGCATTCCGTCGGCCGCTTCCAGCGGTCCCAGCAATTTCCACGACGGCGTCATCATCGGATCACCGTAACCGAGCGTCGTGTAGCTGACCGCCGAATGGTAGTAAGCCGTTCCGAAGTCTGGAAATTCTTTACAGATTATGAACAACACTGCCCACAACCCGATTTCAATCAGGTGCGCAACGAGCACGACTGCCATCGCCAGCACAACGATTGCAATATCGATCCAAGGGTTTACACCCTCGCGGCCGAGTTTTTTTTCATAACGAACGAAGCTTACCGTCGCGCTCACAGCTAGCGCGTGGATAAAGATCGTGCATAACACAACGCAAGCGCCCACCATTAATGGAATCAGGATCGCGATTCGATGAGTTTGGGTCATTCTTTCCTGCCAATCGAGCGCAGTGGGGTGCAATCTAAAGGCTGCTTGCTTTGAGACAGACTACCAAACTTGCAGAATTATCTTGCCCTAATGCGGAAAAAGGAATCACTGCCCTCCGCATCGGCCCACTTGTTCAGCGCTTCACGCGCTAAACCCACTATCTAAAGCTTTTAGCTTGAATGCCGATCTATTCCTTATCGAATTTCTATACGCGCACCCTCGCGCTCGCTAAGTCTTTCTGAGTTTAAAGGGTGAAGCCGCAGCCGATGAGGGCAGAGGACCGGTGAATGAACTTATCACGACCTGGCACCGTTCGAGTCGATAGAACAAGAGTGTTGGAGTGGTCAGGGATCGTTGTGGGCTGCTTTGCCATCGGCATCGGTTTATTTTATTTCTGGAATCTTGGCGACACTGCATCGACAGAAAATGCAGTTGCGGCAGTCGTGCAGTCAAACGAACCTATCCAGCCGATTGAACCTCTGACCGGCCTGGACGCGCGGAAAATCGAACTGGGACGAAAGCTTTTCCACGATCCACGCCTATCTCATAACGACCAACTTTCCTGCGCGCATTGCCACAATCTTAAGACCGGAGGCGCCGACGGCAAGGCGCGGTCGACCGGCATCAATGGCGCGGTGGGCGTAATCAATGCTCCTACCGTGCTTAACAGCGGTTACAACTTCAGTCAGTTTTGGGATGGCCGAGCGGCCACACTCGAATCGCAGATCGATGGCCCCCTTCAGTCAAACATAGAAATGGGGTCGACGTGGCCCGAAGTGATTGAAAAGCTAAAGCGCGACAAGAATTACGTCCAAGCTTTTCAACAAATCTATGGTGATGAAATTCAGAGCGACCACGTCCGGGATGCCATTGCTGAGTTTGAGCGCTCCCTATCCACTCCTAACTCTCGTTTCGATCGATTTCTCCGCCACGATAACGCAGCTCTGACCAGCCGGGAGCAGGAGGGTTACAAACTTTTCAAGTCGTTCGGCTGCGCGAGTTGCCATCAGGGGGTAAGCGTTGGCGGAAACATGTATCAGAAGCTCGGAGTCATGGCGCCTTACTTCACCGATCGAGGCAATATCACCAAAGCTGACCTGGGACGTTTCAATGTAACCGGCGATCAACGCGACATGTACATGTTCAAGGTTCCAAGCCTGCGGAACGTCGAACTGACCGCGCCGTACTTCCACGATGGGAGCGCGGCTACGCTGCCAGATGCGGTTCGAATGATGGCCAAGTATCAGCTAGGCCGCCACCTTACGGATCAGGAAGTCGAACTGATCGTTGAGTTCCTCAAGACCTTGACCGGTGAGTTGAATGGGAAGGCGCTATGACTATGGCGCCGATAAGAAGCGTCGCAATGGCTGCGGGAGCGGCATTGTTGTTGACCTTCCTCTTCATTCAACAGCGGCCCGTCGATCCGCAGCAGCATCACCGCTTCATGCACGGCTTGAACCAGTTGAAACAGTTGGACACCGAAGTTAACCGCGATCTGCTTAATTCGCGGTTCGATCTGCTGGCGTCCTACGATCCCTTCGTACAAAAGCTGGATGAAATGCGGGAGGTCGAGACCGATCTGCAGCGCATTCCTCCCTTTGTTAGTGGAGGCAAACGGAAACAAATTCAGCAGCTTCTTAAGCAGGAATCAGAACTTAGATACGAAAAGGTGGGACTGGTAGAGACTTTCAAATCGCGAAACGCGATACTCAAGAACTCACTGCGCTACTTTCCTACATTGATCGGGGAGGCGTCCAGGACCGCGGCGGCGGCCAAAGATCCGCAATTACAGGCTCGTCTTTCAAACTTGTTGCGAGACATTCTGCTCTACGATCTGACACCGCACTCTGATCTTGCCGGCGAAGTGAACACCGAAATCGCGCTGCTTGCAATGGACACCACTCGACATCCTGAACTAGTGGACACTCTGAACAACGCGTCGGCCCACGCTGCGACCATCATCAGCGCGAAACCGCAGGTTGAAGCGATCACTGAGGAATTAAATGCGCTGCCCACCGCAGAAAGCATCGATGCAATCTCTCTGGCTTATGTTCGAGACTACGAAAGTGCGCAGAAAACCAGCGACCGTTATCGTTTGTTTCTATATCTCTGTTCGGTGACGCTACTCGTTTTTGGCGCGAACCGGACCAGAAACCTGGTCAAGACCCGCGTGGCAGTCGAGGAAGCCAAAGCGGCGACCCGGGCCAAGAGTCAGTTTCTGGCGAATATGAGCCATGAAATCCGGACCCCGATGAACGGAATTATCGGAATGACGGAACTCGCCCTTGAAACCGACCTCAATCCGGAGCAACGCGAGTATCTGGGGATGGTCAAGAGTTCTGCCGATGCTCTGCTTTCTTTAGTCAACGACATTCTGGACTTCTCCAAGATTGAAGCCGGAAAACTTCAAATGGAGACTATCGAATTCAACTTACGCCATAACTTGGACGACGCCATGAAAGCGATCAGTATCCGCGCTCACCAGAAAGGGCTCGAGTTGGTGTATGACATTCTTCCCGACGTGCCCGAGGCTTTGCTGGGAGATCCGACGCGCTTGCGCCAGATCGTGCTGAATCTGGTGGGCAATGCGGTGAAGTTCACAGCGGAAGGTGAGGTTGTGCTCCGCGTAGAGAGAGTAGAAGAATCCGAAACGGAAGCGACGCTGCATTTCTCGATCGCCGACACTGGGGTGGGCATTCCGCTGGAGAAACAAAAATCCATTTTCGAAGGTTTCTCACAAGCCGACAGTTCGATGGCCCGGAAATTCGGAGGGACCGGTCTCGGTCTTACCATCTCCTCCCGCCTGGTCGAAGCCATGGGCGGCAGTATTTGGGTGGAAAGCAAAGCGGGTTCTGGAAGCGTATTCCATTTCCACGCCCGCTTTGGTTTGCAAAAGAATGCAGTTCCGTTGGAAGAAATCGATCTGGCGGAGTTGGCTGGCCTGCCTGTGTTAGTCGTCGATGGGAACGCAACCAGTCGCCGGCTCTTGCAAGAGATGCTGACGGGTTGGGGGATGAATCCCACGCTGGCTGCGCGTGGACCGGAGGCATTGGCCCTGCTTGAAGAGGCGAAAGCGCTCGGGGTTTCGTTTCCTCTGGTGCTGCTCGATGCTCATATTCCGGAGATGAACGGATATGTAATTGCGGGCAAAATCAAGAACGACCCGAAGTTCAAAGAATCCGAAGTCGTGATGCTTACTTCGGTCGGATTGCGCGGCGATGCCGCAAAGTGCCGGGAAATCGGCATCAGCGCGTACCTGACCAAGCCGATAAAACGTTCGGACCTTCTCCACGCCATCAAATTGATGATGGGGTCGCGCGAAGTTCAGCAAGAAAATCAACCTCTCCTCACCACGCACTTTATACGGGAGAGCCGCAACGCATTAACCATTCTGGTAGCGGAAGATAATCTGGTAAATCAAACCCTGGCCCGGCGCCTGCTGGAAAAAAGAGGGCACACCGTGATTGTGGCGGAAACTGGCAAGGCAGCCGTGGCAGCAGTGGAAAAACAAACGTTCGATTTGGTCTTAATGGACGTTCAGATGCCCGAGATGGATGGCCTCGAAGCTACCGCCGCGATCCGTGAGAGAGAAAAGACGACCGGGAAGCATCTCCCGATCATCGCCATGACTGCCAATGCGATGATCGGCGACAAAGAGCACTGTCTTCAAACGGGCATGGACGGCTATGTGGCCAAGCCGCTCTCGGCTAAAGATCTTTTTGAAGCGATCGAGTCCATCGTGATCCGCGAAACAAAGAGTCATGAGCCTCAAGCATTAGCCGCCCATGCAGGCGAATCGCACGCTTGAAACGTCTTCAGGAAATCGTCACTTGCCGAAATCGGCGGAGGACAGGAGTGTCTGCCCCGAGTTTGTGCGCGACCATAAAAAATAGGATAGGGGAATGGAACCGGCCAGCAAACCTATCAGGGTTTGCCGTACCCGGGTCGCGAGAGATGGCCAGCAGCAGGTGGATCAACAACAGATTACTGCGATCCCAGTTTTTCTTTCGCTTTGGCGATACCGTATTCCAGCCACCCCTCTTCCACGTAGTTCTCGCAGCGATCTCGCAACACACTTAAGGCTTTCAATCGCGCATTCAGGGCACCGCTGTTTTTGGGATCATAAGCAAGAACAACGTCCGTCAGGTGCAGTGCCTCGACTGGCTTGCCGGCGTCCAGTTTCTCCAGGGCCGCACGCACTACCGGTTCCGGTCCTCCGGCGAGCTTAACCAGGTCGGGATAGACCGACGACACTGGTGTTTCGTACATGGTGGTCGGATTCATGTCATACCAACCGGCGTACCCGTCGTAAATCCCGCGCACCGACCAACTCACTTTACCAAACGATTCACTTAGGTTGTAACTCGCCGGAAGTTTGATCTCCTGCATCAGCGTGTAGACATCTTTGCCGGAGTTCATCCCCTTGACCACTTCATCGTGCACATATCGGATGGCGTCGCGATACCGGCCCAGCAGCCGGGTTATCTCCTGGTTCCCGACAATCGGCTGGCCGTGACCATTGAGCACGATATCGGGTTTGAGCGCGAGCACTTTGTCCAGCGAACTGGCCCAGTCAAGTGCCCAGCGAGGTTTGGTGCCACGGATCGCGTAAAGGTTGGGGAAAGAATTCGGCTCAGGGATTCCGATCCCCGAGTAATTGTCGCCGATGAAAGCGGCCTTGTAGGCCGGAATCCACACTGTCAGATGATCCGGTGTCTCGCCGGGCGTGCTGAACAGTTGGAATTCCACTCCGCCCAGCGTGAACTTGTACTCCTGATCGAAGAAAATATTCGGATCAATCTTCGCGCCGTAATTGCCCGCCCAGGGCCCGACGGGTTTGGGCGGACCGCCGAATGCGGCCGCATTGCGAGGAGCAAAGAAACCTTCAAGCCGCGCAACGTAGTTGACGAATTCGACGTAGTTCCTCTGGGCGATGATCTGGATTCCCGGCTCCTTCCACAGCGGAATCCCGCCGATGTGGTCGGCATGGCCATGGGTAAGAATGATGTACTTCACCGGCCCGAGGTTTTGCGCCAGCAGCAGGCTCCTGGCCTCCGCCGCCAGTTCAGATGTCGCCGTATCGATGAGCACGTTCCCGTCCGGCGTTTTGACCATGTAGACGTTGCCTGAGGTCGGCACCATGTAAATCGCGTTATTAATTTTGACTACCTTGGTCTGCTCCTGATCTGCTGCAAGCGCGGACGTGGCGATACATGCGCACAACCAGAGCACAACAACACAGAGGATTCGATGCATTCGTGTTCTCCTTGACGAGCTTTGGCAAATCGCGCACAGCAGCGGCACCGTCAAACAAATTGCACCTGGCGCTATCGATCGCTCCGTATAGTCAGCTTGGAGAAGTACGCGTCCGTGCTCCATTCTCCCCAGAAGCCGACCTGCCCGTGGGTTTCGCCAAGCCTCAGATCGCTCACAATCAGGCACGGCTGGTTGCTGCCATTGACATACAGCGCCGCCTTGGTCCCTGAAACCACGATCTTCATGTGCGTCCACGCGCCCGCTTCGAGATCGGTGTAGGATTCATAAACTCCGGGGCTCTCTTTTCGCAGGCGGAACCAGGGAAAATCCGGCAGCGAGTCATATTGCACAGAGTGATTGCGGCGCAACTGATCATCGGCCCTGCCGTTGGTGGGCCGCAGATAGATGCTTTCCGTGCGAACGCCATGTTCCTGGCTGCGGAAGTCGATGCCGATGAAGCCTCGTGCATCCGCTGGCGCTCCGGGGATAGGCGCACCCGCGACATCAGCCTCAATTGTTCCGTCCCTGAAATCGACGCCAGCCACGAATGCGTGGACCGATTCATTGTCCTCAGGGTCGGAACGGCCGGGTGGTGCTATCAAATGGACTCCGCGCCGTCCGCGGTAGCTCGCGACTTCGGCCTTCCCGTTGAATACTTCCAAACCCGCAACGGAATCGAGGGGAAACGAGGCAACGGAAGAGGTCGATTGCTGTCCCAGGACTCCGATAGCCGAGCATGTGACGCAGCCCGCAATCACCAGCAAAATCGCACTCACATAACATTCAGGATAGGTGAACCACCCGGTGGCCGGCGACGGATACCTCCATTCAGGCCTCGATTTCAGGGGAATGACTTTAATCACGGTGCTTTTTGACGAGAGCCGCGCGGGCTTGGGTAGCAGAAACTCGAAAATAGCTACGAGTTCACGTCAACAGAAAACGCTGGACTCGAAAAAACAGTCTTTCCTGGCTGAGGCCTGTCGGGGATTCCGGGGGCCATCTTCGCTGGGAGGACCGCCATAGGACTGTCTCATTGACATCGTGACCGGAGTTTCGAGTGTAATCGGTTCTCGCCAGCTCACCCTCTAGACATTAAAGATCGGGCTGGCCTAGTATGCATTTTCCGGCGTCCAATAACGCAAGTTGGAGTTTTTCAGCCGAGAATCGGAGAACGTTGGAGCAGGTTGTGAAAAAAGACTTTACCCTTCCCTTTCGTTTACTTCTCCTTGTCGTGTTCAGTCAAGTGGGATTCGCTCAAGTGGTCCCGCTATGCCAAGATGGAGTCGCTGGGAGTCGACAGAATGGAGGGACTGACGGTTGAAGGGTAACGACAGGCCGTCTCGGTCCCAGCCGGAACGGAAGCAAATGAACGTCCAGAGGGTTTGAGTGCTATGGCTGATTACATCCACGATGATGCGAAGCGTTCTGAAGGTCAGACGATGCTCGCGATTTCTATGGACGGGCGTCTTGAATTGCATATCCAGCTGGCGGGGCAAAGATCGAGGGATCAGGTTCGCCATACGTTATGTCGATTAAATCGGTTTGCTGGTCGCCAGCTTCTGGGTCAGTATCGTGAGCAACAATGCGGACGTCAGACCCAATTTCCTCGGCATACCAAACCTCCCAAGTGCGCGTGACAGGTTGCTGGTTTCCCTTGTAAGTTCCAGGCGGATAGAGGTGAACTCAGGGAATAGGAACGCGATAGAGATTGTGATGCGCGCTGCGGCGGCTGAAGGAATAGTGCCCTGCATCCGGGCCGGCGATGATCGATTCGTTCACGACCGTCAGGTTGCCCGGCAAATCCTTGTCTGACTGCACGCCTGAGGCCGGTAGGGCAGGGAGATCGGCGCCATGGGCAAGCGGGAAGACATACGTTTTTGTAATTCCCGACGTGCTCTTCATCGCGGGCAGGCGAAGATAGAACGTCTTAGCGTCGAAGCTCCAATCAACCCCGCAGAACTCCGAGCAGATACTAACTTCGGAGCCTCCAGCAAGCGGAAGAGCGGCGATCTCAGTCGGGCTGCCTTCTCCCTTAAGGGCGCGACGGACGGCCACAAATCGCTCATCGGGAGAGATTCCGAGGAAAGTGATGATTGGCTCCGGCAAAACCTTTTCCTGCTGACCGCCGTCTTCGTTCATGCGGTAGAGGTAGTTCAGATTGCCTTCCGCGCGCAGAAAGTAGATGTTCCGGGAAGCGGTGTACTTCGGTCCCTCGCCGTTTGCCAGTTCCTTGGGAGTGAACCGGTGGTCGAGAGACGCTGACCACAAAAGGTGGCTTCCATCGTCGTTGCGCACCTCGTAAACCACACGCTTGCCATCCCGGGAAAGGCTGTAATCCACAACTGCTATTCCCGGTAGTGCCTTTGAAGCCTGTCCCGAGTGCAGATCAAAAACCCAAAGCTCATTCCCACGGTCAACATCCGAGCCGCTACGGGCCATCATGTAGAACAACCTGGCGCCGTCGGACGACAAACTCGCGCTGTGTGCGTAGCCTTCCGAAGAGATCTGATGATCGCCCTGTGGGTCGTGCATCCAGACCGTTCGTTCTTCGGCGCCGACGGAGGTGATGAACGAATGACCGTCCGGCGCCATGGCAATACCGTCTTCCTCCGATGGTCCGTTCGTGATCTGTACGGGCGTGCCGTCCGGGAAAGGCTGTCGCCAGATGTGGGTGCCGTGCCCGCCTGCACTCGAAGTAAAGTACATCCACTTCCCGTTGGGTGACCATGCGCTTGAGTAGCAGGCTCCATTTTGAGGGCCAACCAGTTTGCCACTACCTCCCCGGAACGGCACCAGCCGACAGGGAAGCCAGCCATTCGCATCCATCTCGGCGATCAGCACCCACTGGCCGTCGGGCGAGAGATAGGAGAAGTGCGCCATGCCGGTTTCGCGCTGCGGCACGTAGATGTCACGCTGTTCAGAGCGACTCTCAGCGGCGGTTACCACCACAAAGTGCCAGCCGCCGCGAATCTCGCTGAACATGACGTGATGCGGGTCAACCCACGTGAGTCCGGTGGCGTTGGAGAGTAGGAGCAGGGGTTGGCCGCCCAGGATAGGTAAGACCATGGTGCGCCAGTCACCGCTGACCGAACCGTATGCGATGCGCGAGCCATCGGGCGAAAACGCCGCCTGCATCTTGAGGGCTTCTTCGTGCGTAAGTTGGACCGGTTCACCATCCGGAAGCAGCTTGACGTAGAGTTGCTCGGAGGGCGTGAAGGGGGCCTGGCCACGGAAAAACGCCACCATGCGGCCGTCTGGGGATAGAACAGGACTGAAAACTGAGTCCGTGAAGTTGGTGAGTTGTACCCATTCGGTAGAACCCGGCACAGCCGCCGGATTCGGCCGCCTCAGCCACCAGACGCCGGCGATCATTGCTGCCAGGACCACGGCCACGCCAACCCCAATGAGCGCGGAGTTACGCTTTTTTGCCGGCGCTTCCCCCACAACCGCCGGCCCGCTGCCCGACTGAGTGTCACGCGTGAGCCGCTTCAGGTCCGCCCGCAGATCGGATGCATGCTGATAACGGATTTCGCGGTCCTTCTCCAGGGCCTTATTGATGATTCGTTCCAGGCCTTCCGACAAATCCGGATTCAAACGGATCGGAGGCGCCGGCGCACGGTTGAGGATCGCATCAAAGACCACTCCTGAAGTGTCTCCGCGAAACGGGAGCATCCCCGTCGCCATTTCATAAAGCACGACACCAAAGGAAAATAGATCGCTGCGGGCGTCCACGTCTTTGCCGCGAATCTGCTCTGGAGACATGTACGAGACAGTTCCAAGCGCCGATCCCGGGCTGGTCAGATGTTCGAGTTGATTGCTGGGCATTGTGACTTCAGTTGCGCTGGCGGCAGACGACAGGGGCGTCACTTTCGCCAATCCGAAATCCAAAATCTTGGCGTGCCCACGATTGGTGATGAGAATATTGGCGGGCTTGATGTCGCGATGAATGATGCCTTTTGCGTGCGCCGCATCCAGAGCGTCGGCCACTTCAAGCCCGGTTTCGAGAATTTGCTCCAGCGTGAGCGGGCGTCCCATGATCAGATGCTTGAGGGTGCTGCCCTCCAGATATTCCATGGCGATGAACATGCGTCCATCGTGCCGGGAGATCTCATAAATCGTGCAGATATTCGGATGATTGAGGGCCGAGGCAGCGCGGGCCTCGCGCCGGAATCGCTCCAGTGATGCCGCGTCTTGCGCAACATCATCGGGCAGAAATTTTAGCGCTACGAAGCGGCCAAGCTCCGTGTCTTCGGCCTTGTAGACAACGCCCATCCCACCGCCGCCAAGCTTTTCAACAATGGTGTAGTGAGAGATGGTTTGGCCAATCATGGCGCACGTCATGTTATGCCCGATACCAGGCCAAGTCAATAAGAGCCAACGTGTTGGAAGGAACTGGAGAAAACCGGACGGACGACCGTAAGCGGCGAATTGATGCCTCTCAACTTTTGGAACTGTATAACAACAGGTGACATATTGGGTTCGTTTTGACCAAGAAAAGACGTGCAGGCGCTCTACCGCAGGTTTTTAACGTCACGACAATATATCGTATCGCGATATATTTGGGGAGCGTTCCCAGAGGCCGCTTGAGGCGGGACGCCTTGTCAAAGAAAGCACGCCATAACACTCAAAATCCCCTTCGAATGTCGATGAGCGCTATGACGATGTTTCGCCAACCATGCCCGATGCCGACCCAACTGAGCAGGTAAAGTCTTCAGTCGGAAGTAAGACGCTCAACGGAGTGAAGAACATGATTAGCTTGTTTCGCAGTCTGCAACTGCTCCGCGGAAGTACAGATCCTTCCGCACAGCTACTTCAGTCCCTTGACCACGTAAGCCTGCGACAGGACTTGGTCGTAGAGGTAGACGTAGGCGCTCCCGTCGCTCGAAAAAAGCACGCCGCCAGCGTTCGCTCCCGTTGGCAGGGAGTCTCCGAAGGTTTTCCAGATGTCCATTTTCCCGGTAGCTACGTTCGCGCGAAAGATTTTCACGGTGCGCTCGTGCGAGTGACTCTCAACCACATACACTGAGGCTCCATCCGGGGCCCAGCCGCTCACGTAGTATCGGGAGTCGATTCCGGGGAGCGGACGCAGGCCGCTGCCGTCCAACGGCCAGACCCCCCATTTGCCGTCAGGCCCTAACACCACGAAGCTGCGGCCGTCCGGGGATAAAATCGTCCCTGCAACGCCCTCGGGCGTAATGGGCTTGGCATTGCCGTTGCTTAAATCGACCAGGTAATCGCGCGCCCCGTGTCCCGCCTCGATTCCCCCTGCCACTAGCTGTTTGCCGTCTGGCAGATAGCGGGCCTGGGTGTAGTCGACGTTGTCATGGGTCAACTGCCGGGCTTCGCCGGCGCCGGTCGGAACCACGCTCAACGCACCGCCTTTGGCCGGCTTCGTAATGACCCATTTGCTGTCTGGCGAAATCGCAAGCCCTCTACCTTCCCCGATCCGTACTGGAGGCGAACCGTCGGTATCGCGGAGAAATACCGTGTAATTCGGGCCGCCTCCGTCGGCTTCTTCTTCGAACAGAACCTTTTTCCCGTCGCGGCTGATGTCGCCTGGAATGGCCCATCCCAACCAACCCAGTTCCCGTCTCCTCTTTACCGCCAGGAGGCACGCCACGCAGTCCAATGCGTTTCTGATCTGTAAGGATCAATGGCATTCCGTTGCGTATGTCTTCCAGCCACATCCCTCCCGGAACATTAGTAATGGTCCGCAGCTTTCCGGCCAACGTGACTCCGCGCAGGTTTTCTGCCGAGCCCGTATCTGAGGAGGTAAACCAAATCTCATCGCCCTTGGGAGACCACACAATCCCCTGCGCAGAAATCCATCCCGACGAGAGTTTCTTCTCGTGTCCCTGCATGTCCACGACCGCGATTGAGCCTTGGTCATCACCACCAGGATTCTCGTGATCGGCGAAGGCAATCTGCCGGCCGTCAGGGGAGATTTTCGGATGACTGAGCCAATTGACGCTGTCCAACAACACATGGCCGATCGGGTATTCGAGGCGCCAGTGGCTGCTCTCTGGGACAAAACGAACTACGGCCATGCTGTCGCCGTCCGCGGACCAGTCGGCATCCTGCACGTTTTCCAGCACTTCGCGCGGCGTACCGCCGCCCAGCGGAACGCGGGCCAGCGTGCCGATGCGGGCATACCCTGGAAGGAATACGGTATTGAGCCGGACGGCAAGCTCTCCACTCTTCGAGATCGCCAGCAGTTCTGCATGTTTCAGCCCGAGTTCGCGTGAGACCGTGTCGTCAGTGCGCGCCAGGTAAAGCTGAAAGTCGCCGCCATCCCACGACGCGCTGTAAACAATGCCGCCATCGGGCGTGTACCGGGCGTTGCCGATGAAACCGGTACGAAAGGTGATCTGCTTGTACTCCGCCAGGGGTGGGGCACCCTTGCCTCGCCCCAACCACCAACCCAGACCAAGCATAACTGCTGCGAGCACGATCACACCCGCGGCTGCCGCCAACTGACGACGCGAGCTTCTCACGCTGGCTTGTTGTACCGCAGCCTGCGCACCAGACTTGGTAGCGGCAGAAACGTCGGTCAACGCCTCCAGGTCGAACGCGAGATCTCCCGCCGATTGGAAACGTTGCGCGGGATGCTTTTCCAGGCAGTGCCGCACAATTCGCTCCAGACCTGGGGGAACATTGCGCGCGGTTTCGGAAAGCTCCGGCGTTTCTTCCTTGAGGATCGCACTCATTGTGTCGGCCGACGTCTCGCCGTGGAAGGCCCGCTTGCCCGAAATCATTTCGTAAAGGATCGCGCCAAAAGAAAAAAGGTCGGAGCGGTGATCGGCCGATTTTCCGCGGACCTGCTCGGGCGACATGTAACCCGCAGTGCCCATGACCACGCCGGCGTCGGTCGCCACTTGCACGGTTGGAGCGTCTCCGCTGCCATCGTTCGTTTCCGGTCCCGTCAGCTTGGCTAAACCAAAATCGAGAATCTTCACCCGGTTGTCGCTGGTCAGAAATAAGTTTTCCGGCTTAAGATCGCGATGGACGATGCCCTTCTCATGCGCCGCCGCCAGCCCGCGCGCCACTTGTAATGAGTAATCAACTACTCTGCGGATGGGAAGCGGGCCGTTCCGCAGGCGTTCGCGAAGAGTCTCGCCTTCCAGCAATTCCGAGACGACATAAGGCGCGCCTTGCTCCTCGCCGATGTCGAAAATGGAAAGAATATTAGGATGGTTGAGCGCCGCCGCCGCCCGCGCTTCTTGCGCGAAACGCTGCAGCCGGTCACGATCCGCAGAGAACGATGCGGGCAAAACCTTGATCGCAACCGTGCGGTTCAAGCGAGAATCGTGGGCACGATACACCTCGCCCATACCTCCCGCACCCAGCAGGGACTGGATCTCGTAGGGGCCAAGTTTCATGCCAGAGGTGAGTGCCATGAGTGCTCGTAATTATAGCCTGCGCTCTGTTCGATCGAAAAGAACAACGTGCGCCTCGCCTCTTCTATCTATTTCATCCAAAAATGGCGTGACGACTTCGCTCATTGAGTCTCACATAGGCCCGGCCCGCCGATAGGGATGAAAATCGAAGGGATGCCTGAAGCGAACATGATGTGCCACGTTATTTCGGCATCACCACGACTTCGTCCTTCGGCATGGCGTCCAGCGTCGCCTTATCGAGGCCGAGGTGAGCCATGACGAGTTCCGGCGGTGTATGAGTGAGCCACTCCGAGAGCGCAAGGTCCTGATAGAGGCTGCTCTTGAACATCTCCAGAAATTTTAAGTCGGTGTCACCCGTATTTTGAACGTAGTGGGGAAGCGTCTTCTGGACATAGCCCACGTCTCCGGCTTGAAAGTCCATTGTGCGAGCGCGGCCT
The DNA here is from genome assembly GCA_963722725.1 of uncultured Acidobacteriota bacterium. GTDB lineage: Bacteria > Acidobacteriota > Terriglobia > Terriglobales > Acidobacteriaceae > JABDBE01. Next base: position 386,830 of record CAVROB010000013.1, on the reverse strand, counting down.
CCAGTAGCGAATACGGTCATTCTCCCCGCTCCGCTGATGTAGTACTGCCATTCGTCGGCGTTGGGATGCCAGTGCAGTTCGCGTATTCCTCCGGGATGGACGGTGACGATCGCTGCCGCAATGGTCGTCGATATTTTGAACTTACTCGAATCGATGATCCGCACCTCGCCCCCTTTGGTGCGCTTCGTGAGCGGTTGCTGCGATGTACGAAAGGAAAAATCGATGGGCGATAAGCCGAGCGAGCCGGCAGTTGCCTTCAGGTCAGCAGGCAGCGGGCCCGGCACTTCGGCCTGGAAGATAAACTTCTCGCGCCTCGGCATTTTCTCCAGGGCCTGCTCACTCACGCCGAAGTTTTTCGACAGCACGTCGTGGGGCGTGTGCGCCATCCAGTCGGTGAGTAGGACGGTCTCGTATTCCGAGAAGTTGCCGTCGTCGAAAACCAGCAGAAACTCGCAACCGTCGGGATTCAATCCCTGAATGGAATGCGGAATTCCCGTGGGAAAATACCAGAGATCGCCTTCCGTTACGTCGGTGACGAAGCTTTTGCCGTCCGCATCAAGTCCCGTGATGCGTGCGTTTCCGTAGAGCATGATGGACCACTCGGCAGCCGTGTGCCAGTGCAGCTCTCGGATGCCTCCCGCGGTCAATCTCATGTCCACGCCTGCAATTGATTTGGAAACCGCAAGCTCGCGAACCGTGACCTCGCGCGACCATCCACCCTCCTGCATCCGTTTGTGAGAGAGTGCAAAAGGATACTTGAAAGTCTGCACGCCGCCTGCGTCGGAAGGCGGCGGCAAGAAAGAATCTGGGTTCTGCGCATCCAGCGGGGGATTGCCTGGACCAGGAGCGCTGGCACTTCGATCGTTCCTGGTAGGATATGGTTTTTGATCTTGGGCCAGGGCATCCGCCGCCGACAGCATTCCGGCAGCCGCTAGTGCCACCGATCCCTTTCCGAGGAATCCACGCCGCGAAACCATTTCCTTCTTCGCATCTTCGCTCATAAAGTCCTTCCCTTTCGGAACCCGAGTAAAAGGGAGTTCCCGATTCTAGCTGGCCGATTCCGCAGAACGATACGGCAGTCAGCCTGCAGTGTCAATCGTACGGAGGGAACTTCCCAACTGGCGTAATATCGCCACACTCATTGACCGTGTCATCGTTCGGCCAATTGTTATTCAGTATGGGATCCCCCGATACGATACCTTAAGCGGCTGGCTTCACAATGTCATCTAGCAGGAAGGGATATTCGGCGAGGATACGTTCCAGGTCTTCGTTGTGCTCGCGGAGCGCATCCCTGAGTTCGTCCATAATAGGCCGCAAGGCGTCCGCGTCCTTCGCTGCGACAGCCTGAGAGCAGAGGTCACGGATTCGCCTGCCCAAGCTCATGAGATACCCCGATGTCACGAATCATGACACCGGGCACGAAGCTGTTCCATACCCTACACACTGTAGCTGTCGAACACCACGGACGTGCCCAACCGTGGTATAAGGAAGGAGTCGCTTATACATCTCTCCGCCGCGCCCTTCGGCCCTGGTCGCATTTGCGATCTGACGATTTTGCATCCGGAGGCTGCAGTGCCATCATTCCTACGATTTATCCACAAACTGCGACCACCGAAATGCAGTATCTGCAATGAACCGGTCGAGCTTAATACCGCGAAGACGGATGAGGATGGGAAAGCCGTTCACGAAGACTGCTATGTTGGAAGGATGATGCGGCTGAAGGAAATCACGCCCCCATCCAAAGCCTCGTAATTCAGAACTTGCGTGGCCCATTTGTGCTGCCAGTTACCACACCTGTGCTATTTATGGACTTCAATCGAGAGCTTTGGGAACGACGTATTCGGGAGTTGTGTGCTCAAGCCGTGTTCGTACGCTCCGGATTCAACCGCAGCCGAGGTTGATTCGGTCGAACCCATTCATGCCGCTTTCTGGGCTACGGAGTCCACCTCTGGGGCTCGCTTCCGAGGTTTACGAACAACTGCGCAACCAGATCCTCCGTCGAGATCGATGTAGATGCGAATCGTGCGGCTCGATGTCCAACCTTGAGGTCCACCATAAAGATTTCCCGAGCCACTCGGGCGAAGATCCGGAGGAAAACCTGATCACACTGTTGCAATGATTGCCACACAAGAATCCATCGCAGCTAAGAAAGACGACGCTCTACGGCTTGTCTCGAAAGAATTCTTCCATGCTCCTGGTCTGCTCCGGTTTGATCAAGGGCATCCGCGTCGTCTTCCCCACCCATTCGGCATACTTGCCACGAATGGCTTCCGGCGAAACTAAAGCAAGTTGCAGTGCGAGAGCGTTTACATGCCACCCGACTCGCGACTCTGGACCTCCAGGCGTTCCAATCATCTCCGGGAGAATCTTCATCGCCGTTGCCGCAGGCAACGCGCCGCTAACGGTCAGGCCTTCGAGATCGCCAACGAGCGCCAAGCGCTCCGGTTCTTCAAGAAGGTTGTAGCCCTTCTCCATTAATGTCTCGAGGCCGCCTCCTGCCAAGAAGGACCGGTAGTAGCCGCTGCCGAAGGCATTGGGCCAGATCCACGTTGACGCCTGGGGCAATGGCAGTTCGACGTGAGCATCGCTCACTTGCTCGCACTTTCTTTCCCCACCTTCCAGATGAAAACAAACTGGCACTATCCATGGACGCCCGTCTTGTTCGACTTCGAGCTTTGGGACTTGCCCCGTATTGGCAAGTGTGAAGCGCAATGTTGGCGCCCCGGATCGATCAAGGAAGCCGAAGAGAACCGGTCGGATATCCACGCTAGTTTCCTCTTCAATGGCTCGCGCTAAGTCTTCCGAACTGCCGGTCGCAAACTGATGATCAGTGAGGTAGCGATGCAACGCCCGCTGAAAGCGTTCTGGTCCTAACCAGTCCTCCAGCATTTCGAGGATGCTCGCTCCCTTAAAGTACACGATGAGGTCGTACACATCTTCTGTCTGCTTGCGTGAATGCATTTCGAGCCGCAGCGGCCTCGTCGCGAGCGAATCGGAAAGTAAGATTCCGTCGCGCACGTCGGTGATGGCAAGACCGCGCTCAAATGCGGGCAACTCCAAGTCGGAGATCTTTGTACCCAGCCAGGTCGCGAAACCTTCGCTCAGCCAAACATCGTCCCACCATGCCTGAGTCACAAGGTTGCCGAACCATTGGTGCGCCAGTTCGTGTGCCATCACTTCCCGCATACGTCGCTGCCGTCGTTGCGTGTCCTGGTTCGGCGGCGCCAGAAGGATCTCGTCGCCGTATATGATCAGCCCTGGGTTCTCGATGCCCCCGAAGGGCAACTCCAGACCAGCCAGGTGGTCGAGCTTTTCCCAGGGATACGGGATTCCGGTGTACTGTTCCAGTCGATTCAGGATCTCTGGCGTGGCGGTGCGCGCTGCCGCTGCCTCCGTAGCCCTTCCACGCGGAGTAATAATGCGCACCGGAATTCTGCGCTGGCCAGCCAAACCAGCGTCTACCACATCAAACGGTCCGACAGCAAACGCGACAACCTCCGAAGCCAGCGGTTGTGTCGGCGCGAAAACCACCCGCTTCATGTCGTCAGGTTCATCTGTCGTGGACACTGCCGGTGCATTGGACACCGCCACTTCATCACGCTTCACGTGGAGCACGATTTCCCATGGCGCCTTGTAGCCCGGTTCGTCAAAGCAGGGGAAGGTACGTCTAGCATCGATCGGTGTGAATGCTGTGTAGACATACCAATCGTTACCCGAGTTCCTCCGGTATGCTCCCACGTTGGACTTTTCATCAAGTTTTCCGATGTACCGGATTCCAACCTCCATCGGTCCCGGTTGCATCCGTTCGGGGAGTTCGACTGCCAGGAACTCGTCCGTCAAGTGCCATCGGACCGGTTTGCGGACTTTACCGACCGTCACGTTGACCTCCTGAATCGTGAGGTCCTTCACGTTGAGCCACACAATGTCGCTCGCTTCTTGCAGGTCGATGCCGATCACTTCGTAACCTTGGAAACTGGGCATACTCGGCACGACCGTCAGGTCCAACTGGTATCGGGTTGGGCGCGCGATTTTAGGAAGACGGAAGTCCGGCGCAGGCGCTTGGCCCGCAGCCAAGACAGAAACGAAGACACCTATCACCAACTGCATTCCTGACCTGGAAGTGCGTCGAGTCAGCATAGCGAACCATAGTACATAGGTATCGGAACGACTGCCAAAAGACGAGGAGCGCTAATGCGGGGCCGAGCGCAAAACCGGACGTAGCGCGAGAGCAATCATTCACCGATCATCATGCGCTACTCGAGTCTGCAAATCCTGAATCGCTGCGATCCAGTCGTTCAGACCGTCGGCTTCGAGCCATAGGTCTTTCAGTTCAGAGTTTTTCCGCACACGTTCCAAAGCTCGTAGTGCCAGAGCCTTGAGCTCTCGAGTGGACGTCTGTCGATTGGTTGTCCATTTGATAATTTCTGGGGGCGCTTCCTGGGCGGGGGAGCCGTTCAGAGCGGCGATGACCTCAGCCGCCGCGACAGCGATGCGGGAGGCGGGTGCCTCAAGATAGCTGGGATAGTCAGCGGCCTGAACCAATATCTGCGCCAGATCATCAGGCACTATTGTGCCGAGTTCCGCAATCCAATTTGCAGCGTCGTCGTTCTCAAAGCTTCCGGTACCCCACGCCCCCATGCGTCTCCTCCTGAGAGCACAATCTCGCTCGGGCATTATAAGGCCCGGCTTCGCGATCATCAGCGCCTGTGACCTGGACGAAGATCTCAGTTGGTAAGTCGCTGCGGGCTAGCCACGTGCTCACCCTAGTTGTCGCGGCAAAGCTCATCCCATCTGGAAAGGTAGCCAGGCCCGGATCCTCGCCGGAACGGCGGTCGTCGGACCCATACAACCTCCGGTCTTGCATGCAACAATTGGGAGTTTCAACCGGACGTGTTCCTTCGTAAGGCGTACGCGGGTTCACGATGCTGTTAAATTGCAAGTATGGCATTGAACCGACACCCGTCAGGAGACACGCGCCGATGGGAGCGACGTGCGGTTGACGTGCCAATCCGCGTAGTCGCTGATGATCTGAGCGGCACGGCGGTGATACCGGCTCGCGGAACCAAGATGAGCGCAGGTGGCATTTGCTTGTTTGCTCTTGCGAACTTAGCCGTAGGCGCTCAGATCGATGTTGAATTCATGGACTCCGATCGCAGTAAACCCGCCCGCGTCAGCGGAATTGTTCGCAACCGCTTAGTCTACCTGTATGGAGTCGAATTCCTGATTGACGCGCAGGAGATCGGCAACAAATCGCTCTCCACCTAGGCCACAGCTTCGCGGTATTTGATCATCAATGTCGTGCTTGCCCCGCCCAGACGTCCGAGATGGACAGTGTGAGCGTCTTTGGGTTTTTTTTCGGCTTGAACCCTGAAAGTTCTGATCCACCGGCTAAGCGGGAGTATCATCAAAATTAAAGGGGCGGGCGGTGGAGGACTTGAGATGAATAAATCCAACCTGTTGAGAGTTCTTTGTATTCTGGTTACCTCGGTTGTCCTGATCTGCCTGCCCGAGTCGTGTTTCGCGGCTGGTGGCCACGGCGGCAGCGGCGGTGGAGGGTTCCACGGCGGCGGCGGATTTGGTGGCGGGTTCCATGGCGCTGGCTTCGGGGGGTATCACGGTGGCTGGGGTGGAGCTGGCTGGCACGGTGGTTGGGGCGGTTATGGCTGGCATGGAAGCTGGGGCGGTTATGGCTGGCGCGGCTGGGGTTACCCAGGCTGGGGCGTCGGCTTTGGTTGGGGCTGGGGTTCCTATTGGGCGGGTTACCCGTATGCCTACGGCTATCCTTACTATTACCCCTACTATCCGTATGCGTATGGCTATCCCTATTATCCGTATCGCCCATACTATGGGCCGGGCGCAGATGCGCCACCGAACCCGGATCCATACGACGGTGGCAACCGAGACCGGCGTGACAACTCGCAGCGGCAGAATTCGAGCTATCCTGGGCCGAGATCGCCCAGCGTAAACGACATTCCTCCGATGAAGTTCGTCAGCCGCAAAACGGCCGGGGACACTGACTCTCCAAAGTACTGGTTGTCGAACTACCAGCAACACACGGTTCCGCGGCAAGAAGTGCGAAATGTGATTCAAGCTTTGCTTGCCATGCCGCCCGAGGCTCGGCGGCGACAGATCGAATCTGGGCGATACCGAAATTTTTCGCCAGGGGAACAGGAACTCCTGAACCATGTAGCGCAGGTGTCGCCGCGCGGAGAACCACAAAAGAATGCGGACGAAACGACGCCTGCGGCATTGCGACTCGCGTCGCAACAGGTTCAGTGATCTAAAGGCAAGCAGGCTCAACACTTCATGCCGGTTCGGTCCGATGCCAAAATTGGCCGAAATCCGCGACGCATGAAATTGAACATTACTGCGAAGCATGAGGCGTGGGAATAGGCGCGGCGAAATGCAATCCGAAGTAACTGTTGTAACCAGCGATAGCGCTCCCCCCATCAAAGGTAAATGAGCGTTATCGAGATGTTATAACAGTTGCCTGTTAGTTAACCTCTCAAAGGGCGCAGGCCGCCGGGATTACTTCGAGTTGCCAACTGCGACCCAGTCATCCGCAAGCAAGTCACGCCTCAATCACTGCACCCTGATCTGCCTGACAAAATATGATGGTTAATCTCACTGATCCCTTGGTAGACTCACGATCCGGCTGCAGTTGGGAAGCCGCACGCCATCCACTCGCAGCAAATTAAGCGATTTACGCAAACTGAGAATTGGCCGACCAGAGTCAATGCGTGCGACCTGACCAGACTGGGAGCGGCTTTTCCATTCAGGATTATGGTCGATGGAGATCCACCAGCACCACCTCGGAATGCTCCTGCGCTCGTTCGAGGACAACTTCGGAGCCGTTTGCGGAAATGTCGAAGTCGCGAATATCAAAGTCCGCAGGGAGGTAAGTCAACTGCCGTTGCGCGCCCGTCCCCATATCCATTGACCAGAGATCCTTATGCCGAATATCTCCACGCACGAAGACGAGTTCCCGCCCTCCGTTCAGGAACGCCAAGTGGCGCGCCCCGCGAGTCAGTGTTAAGGCACGCAAGGGATACGCCGCGGCATCAGCAGTAGCGGCTTTAACCGGATATGAGGTGCCGATGTCAGCTCCCGAGTAAACAACGAACCGGCCGTCAGGCGACCAGGTTGGATCGACAGAGTACTCTTGCACAAACGCAGTCGGCGGCCGACCATCGATCGGCACACGGAAAAGGTGTGCGATGCCGTGATCGTTCGCCGCCGAGGTGATCGACTGACCGTCGGGTGCCCACGCTGGAGCACCTTGCAGGTCGAGCGCATCGGTCGCAACTCGCGCGTTCGCGCCATCGGCTTGCATCACGTATAAGAATGTTTGCCCGCCGTGGCGGACCGAGAATGCGATGTGATTTCCATCGGGAGCGATTGCGGGGCCTCCGAAGACTTGCGCTTCCTGGCCACTCCATAACTCCGTGGCCGCCCCGTCCGCGAGCTTCCAGAGGTTCTGGCTCGTACTCGTCGCAGAAACGTAAAGAAAGAAATCTGGACCGAGTCGTGGTGAGAAACCTGTGCCAGTCGTCAGCGAGATTCGAGCAGGGGCCAACGCTTGAGCGGGTGAATCAGCGATCCGCGACCGCCAAAGTGTGCTCATCGGGCTTGCGAGCGTGACCACCAGACGGCGACCATCTGCACTGGCCGCCAGGGACTCGTACCGCTCAAGGCCAGAACTTAACCGGTGAGGAATGCGGCGTTCGACATCCGTGCTATAAATCCAAGCTCCCCTGCCTTCCGGATCGCCCACCAGGTACATCAAGGTGTGTCGGTCAAGGAAAACAGGGTGACTCACGCGCCCAGTGTGGGACGTGATCCGTTCTGGGTTTCCGCCGGATGGAGGGATTCGCCAAATGTCCAATTTGTCGGGGAGAGCGCCCTGCACGAAGTAGATAAACCGATCGTCAGGCGACCACAACGGAAAGTGCGCGTGGATCCCCGCCGGTGCGGTGAAGATAGGCCGCGCGTTGGCCTGCCGATTGCCATCCGACACGAACAACGGATCTCCCGACGCTGTCGTATGGAAGGCAAGTCGTGAGCCGTCGTGCGACCAGTCGAACTCTGCCGCGCCTTCAAGGTATGGCATCGGCTGTCCCCCCAGCGTCGGAACCGACCAAATGCTGATGTCACCTTCGCCGGAAGCGTCTCTCTTGCGAACCCAAAATGTAACCTGAGAGCCATCTGGCGAGAACCCCAGAGTGCGGACCGATGGATTGACCAGTTCCGCCTGGCCCCCGTGGGTCAAGTTGTGGAACCGTCCCGACCCCACTTGTGTGACCCAAACGTCCATCTGTCCGTCCCGATCGGAAAGAAATGCCACAAACTGTCCGTCGCGTGATACCGCAGCAGCCTGCTCGACTCCCTCGAACTCCGTGACCGTCTGGAATCGCGCCGCCGCGATCGGGTCTCGCCAAAAATACTCCGTCCTCTTAAGCCACAGACCCGCGCCCACCGCCAGTATCGCTGCTACCACGAGCAGCATCCAGACGCGGATAGAAAGAAACCTCTTTTGAGCAGGTAAAACCGTCGACTCCGCAGGTAGCTGAGCCGGTGGTGGCGGCTGTACTTGCGGATTCGAATCCCCATTGTTGCAAATCACTGTGGCGGCAAACCGGTATCCCTTTCCGACTATAGTTTCTATGAATCGAGGCTTCTCGGGATCGTCCTTCAACGCCACGCGGATTTTGCGGACAGCAGTGTTGATGCTGTGATCGACATCTAGGAAGACGTCCTTGCCCCAAAGGCAGCCGGCAATGTCGTCGCGTGACACTAACTCCCCATGGCGTTGAACCAACAAAATCAGTAATTCCATGGGGAGCTTTTCGAGGCGCAGCAAACGTGTACCTCGTTGCAGCCGGTAGCGCGACTGATCGAGGGTGAAATCCCCGAAATGAAATTCTTGGGGCGTAAGTCCTCTGGATATTTCCTGTCGTGCGTCGCACGAAATTATGCGCCAATAATTCGACAAGAAGCAACTGCACCAGCAACTTAGTGGGTTATCTAACCTTTACCTCTTCTTCATAGCACCTGCATTGCTTAGCGGGCAGTCTTTGAGCGATAAGCGCGCTAGCAATTTACTTCAGACTCGGAGGTCTGTTATGAAGAGCAAGCATTTGCGGTGTGCGGCACAGATCGGAGTTCTCGTGCTGATGGCAAGCATCGGCGTACTGGCCCAAAATCGTGCGCCTGAAAGACTTAAGTTTAGCGGGATCATCAATGCCTATTCGCCCCAAACCACAACCACAGGTCCCTACGAGGTTCGAGGTCTGTGGAACTTGCAGTTAAACGCAAACTCAACCAAGGCGAATTTTTTCGCTGCCCTCAACATGGTACTGTCTGACGGTTGGGTGTTAACGCTGGGAGACGGGAACTTCGATCCGAACGGCAGGGGCGCCCATACTCACCATATAACTATGGTCAATGCCGATGTCACGCCGATTACAGGCGGATTTAAGGTGAACGGTACGGCCATTGTTACCCTCAATGGAAACCCCGCGCCCATTTCACCTACACCCTTGGAAGTGGACATTACGGGTGGCACCACCGTCAAATTTTCCAATGTCGCATTGACTTTCGGGACGCCGGGCTCAATGCATTTTGGAACCGAGCCTCTCCCCGGCGTAGTTCGGAGACCTTGAGAACAAAGGTTGTCGTACCGGGCGGTTGGCGGCATGGCCGATTCGGGTTCCGTGGCACTCTCCCACTGGACGCGCTGCCTCGATGCGCGTCCAGTCCCAAGCAGACGCCATCGGTAGCGTCGTCAACCGTTGTACCCGCGACTGGTGAACTCTTTCGGAAAGCTCTGCATTTCCCCAGGGGAAACTCCTTGCTTCACAGAGCCTCACGCGAGTACTATGCTTCTGTTTCATTCTCCCCCCGCACTAAACACCAAAAGGTGGAGCGCGCATTTGATGAGGGTCCACACTGCACCTGATGGTGCACCAGGACACTTCCGGAACTTGCCTATGTCAAACTCTTACGAGACCCCGAAAGATATAACCTGGAAGTGCTTCTGGCAGGACGTGCTCAGTAAATTTGGAACCACTCTGGTGGTAAACCGAGCCGGGTCGATCCCTGACAGCCTGAGAGAGTATTACCCTGACCTAAAATTTAAGCTTTACCACATTACCTGCAACGGTTCACCTGACGGGCCTTATTGGGCTGAAGCCGATAGCGTGTTGATTCAGGAGAGATACCTAGCAACTGGAGGCAAGGTGCTGTTCTGCCAAGAGAGGCTGAGCAAACGACCGAGAAAGGATCCCCGCCCGGGCGCCTCTGCCTGATTCCAAGAAAGCCGATCCGCGCCGAATCCTCCCCCGAAAAGTAGGTCTGAAAATAAACTGTCTTTCAGACCTGACACTCTCAGCCCTTTGTGCGCCTAGCGCCAGACTTCAGTCAGCCCAATCTCACGCATAAATACAGGACTTCGACGCTTTCCGGCCTCTGAAACTGTGCAGCATATTTGTGAGGCGATCAGTCAGATTACCCGACGGAGTCAAACCGTGCCGGTTCCCGCGACGCAATTGACTTCCGGGCCTCTTGACGCCTAACATGATCGCGCCGAGGGGCCAACCTTCTCACGTGATCGGTCAGACTATTTCGCACTACCGCGTCGTGGAGAAGCTCGGCGGCGGCGGCATGGGTGTGGTTTACAAGGCCGAGGACACCCGGTTGCATCGTTTCGTTGCGCTCAAGTTCCTGCCGGAAGAGGTGGCTCGCGATCCTCAAGCGCTTGCCCGTTTTCAACGCGAGGCCCAATCCGCATCCGCGCTGAATCACCCGAATATCTGCACGATCTATGACATTGGCGAGCACGAAGGACAAGCCTTCATCGCCATGGAGTTTCTGGACGGAATGACGCTCAAGCACCGCATTGCGGGGCGAGTCATGGATTTGGAGATTATGCTGCCGCTGGCGATCGAGATTGCGGACGCGCTGGATGCGGCGCACGCCGAAGGGATCGTGCACCGGGACATCAAACCGGCGAACATCTTCGTGACCAAGCGCGGGCATGCCAAAATCCTCGACTTCGGGCTCGCCAAAGTGAAGTCCTCATCGGGAAATATCGCAGATGGGATGACCGCAGCGACCGCCGGGCCAGACCTGGAATTTCTGACCAGCCCGGGCACTGCGGTTGGGACGGTGGCTTATATGTCGCCGGAACAGGCAAAAGGGAAAGACCTCGATGTTCGCACCGACCTGTTTTCTTTTGGTGCGGTCTTGTATGAAATGGCGACGGGCAAGGTGCCGTTTCAGGGAGAAACCTCGGCGATTATCTTCGACGCCATTCTGAACCGGGCTCCGGTGGCGGCAGGACGTTTGAATCCCCACCTCCCGGCTAAACTGGAAGACATCATTGGCAAGTCGCTGGAGAAGGATCGGGACCTGCGCTATCAGTCGGCGGCAGAAGTTCGAAGTGATCTGAAGCGGCTCAAGCGGGACACGGAATCGGGACGCGCGGTGACGCCCTCGACAAGCGAGAGCGCGCCAGTAAGTTCGCCGCCAACTGGAGAATCAAGCGGAACGGTGGCGGCGACAGCCGCGTCGTCTTCCAGTAGTTCGTCTCTGGCAGCGGCGGCGCGGGAGCACAAAACAGGTCTGGGAGTAATTGCGGCTGTGGCCTTGCTCTTAGCAGTTGCTGCCGGATTCGGGATCTACTCGCTGTTCTTCTCCCACGGCAGCGTGCCATTTCAAAGCATCAAGATTGCGAAGGTCAGCGGCACCCACAATGCACGCCTGGGCGCGATGTCGCCGGACGGGAAGTATCTGGCGTACGTCCTCAATGAGGAAGGCAACGAATCCTTGTGGCTGCGGCATATGGCTACGGAGAGCAACGTCCAAATCGTCAAGCCGGAGCACGTTCGGTACGACGCGATGTGCTTTTCTCTGGACGGGAGCTACATCTATTTCACGCACTCGGAGGTGGCTAGCGGTCCGGCATCGCAAGACTACGATCTTTACCGCACTCCGGTGCTGGGCGGGAACCCGCAACTGCTGATAAAGGACATCGATTCCACTCCGAGCTTTTCTCCTGACGGTCAACGCTTTGTATTCGTGCGCGCCAACGATCCCGAGCCCGGCAAATACTTCGTCCTGATCGCGAACGCAGATGGCAGCGGCGAAAAGACTATTCTGACCGGCTCGATGGCTGTTCCGCTGTCTGCGCCGGTTTGGTCGCCCGACGGTACGGTGATTGCCGGCCTGGTGTATCCGCTGACGGAGGGCGACATCAGCTCGTTGGTGACTATCGATCCGGTGAACGGAAGTCAGAAAACCGTGTACCGGACGACGGATATCGTCATCAATAACCAGGCGTGGTTGCCTCGACAGAATGGACTGGCTACGGTTTTCGCCGGCCCGGACACCTCTTACCGGCAGCAACAAATTGGCATTGTGAGTTACCCGCGGCTGCAGTTCCGCCAGGTTACCGCGGATACCAACGACTATTCGAGTCTGAGTGTCTCCTCCGACGGATCTACGATCGCCAGCGTCATGCGCCAGCCTAGCCGGGACGTTTACGTGAGCACGGGCGCGAAGCCGGATTTCTCGGATGCAAAACAGGTGAGTTCGGGCGAACTGCTGTGGTCCGTTTCGTGGAGTGGGGACAACAAGCTCCTGGCCGAGCAGGATGCCACCATCAAAGCGATGGGGTTGGATGGCGCAGGCAATTCGTTGCCCACGGAAAAGGACACGAGCGCCCAAAATCCGCACGGTTGCGGGGATAGTCTCGTGGTCTTCACTCGAGCCATCGCCAAGATGGGCACGCGGAATCTCTGGGTGAGCTCGGTAGATGGCACCGGACTACGACAGCTTACGACTGGAAACTTTGAGGATCGGGCCGCTTGCTCTCCGGACGGGAAGTGGGTCTTCTACGTGGACGCGACCCATTTCGCGTACATGAAGGTACCGCTCAGCGGCGGGAAACCGGAACCCTGGCTGAACGCGTCCGCCGAAAGTCGCGCCAGCTTCGACGTAACCCGGGACGGCAAGATGGCCGTGCTCGGAAGCTACGATTTCAAGGTACGGAAGCCAACCATTTTCCTGTTCTCGCTGGAGACCGGGCAAATGATCAAAAACTTCGAATATGATTCTCGTCACGAGGGCGTGTTGCGCTTCAGCCCCGACGGAAAGGGATTTGTCTATCCCATCCGCGATAAGGGTGTGGACAATCTTTATTTGCAGCCGTTGGACGGCGGGCCGGGACGGCAGTTGACCAACTTCACTTCGCTGAAGATTTATTCCTACCAGTGGTCGCCCGACGGCAAGCAGCTCGCATTGGTACGCGGGGATTCACCCTCTGACCTGGTGTTGATAAAGGACTCCCAGCGAAACGGCGGACGCTAACTAAACGGTTTCATCGTTTCCCCGAACTGAGAGATACACGAGCGTGGATCGTGGTACCACGCTTGGGTTGCGAGTCTATTGACAAGGTTCCGTTCAGCAGTTTCAGACGCTCCTCCATGCTAATCAGACCAAGTCCCCGGCTATTCTTTGCCACTTCGCGGTCAAAGCCCGTGCCAGAATCCCTAACCGTGAGATGAATCTCATCCGACGTTCCCCACAACCGCACTTCGAAGTCCCGAGTCCCACTGTGTTTCGCCGAATTATGGAGCGCTTCTTGCAGCACTCGGAAGAAGCAAAGAGAAATCTCCGGCGACAAAGGGATTGGCAAATCGTGGGCTTGGAAGTCAATTTCCACTCTTTGCTGCTCGCCGAACTCTTTGCAGAAACCTCTCATCGCTCCAGTAATACCCAGATATTGCAGCTTCGCCGAGTGCAACTCGTGCGACAAGGATTGAATATCACTAGCTATTTCCGTAATCTGCTTCTGGAGTTCGCGAGTACGATTGCGGACTTCGGGCAAAATGAGAGGGTCTTCATGGAGTTGCTGTAATTCGATCGCCACCATAGCGAGACGTTGACCCATGTCGTCATGAAGCTCCCTGCCGATGCGGGCACGCTCCTGCTCTTGTGCCTCAATCAACTTGCGGGTCACGCTTGAGAGCGCAGCATCAGCCGTCCTTTTCGCTGTAATGTCTTCCACCATCGCGACCACCAATGGAGATGTGCGATTCAACAAAGAGATAGTCACGCGTCCCCACACAAGCGAGCCGTCTCGTCGAATAAACCGCTTCTCTAACTGATAGCGATCTATCGAACCCCCTCGCAACTGCTGAAACAGAGCCCAGTCCTTTTCTGCATCTTCAGGAGGAGAAAAGTCGACGCAGTGTTTGCCACGCATTTCCTCTTCGCTGAATCCTAGCATCGCGCAAAGGGATGTATTGACGAAGATAGGCTGTCCTTCCAGGTTCTCCAGTGCAATCCCGATCGGGCTTGCATTGAAAGCATCATAGAAAAGCTGGTCGTCGGTTGTTCGCGTCTGTGCGGTTCGCTTTTCCATAGGAGAAGGTATATTAGCACTCGCTGTCTGCGTAGATTGCGGCTTCACAGAGTTCACCCTGCCTGAGAATGAATTGTGCCGCCTCACCGAAGACGCTGCCGCCTAACTTTTCAGTCCCGCAAAATTCTCGGGGTCCGCTATCCCTCACTGCTCGAAGATTCGCTCGGTGATGTCCGATTGCACGCCCCAGGTCAAAACCAGTTCGCCTGCAATCACAACTCCTCTCATGCTATTCAGAAATACCTTGGGGTTTCCCTGCGAATCCAATTCGTAGGATTTCCTCTGCAGCACCCGATAGCCGGCGCGAATGAATTCTCGTGTCAGTTCGATATTCTTGGGATCATCGGGCACAACCATATCCGCCATACGCTTGCCTATTAGGTCTTGCGCAGAGGCCAGACCATACATCCTGGCTTGGCAGTCGTTGCAGTAGGATACATAGGTGTCGTAGATAATGCGCCGAATCTGTTCCTCCTCCGGCAAGTCCACAGGCATCGGAGAATCCATCTCTACACGAAAGATGCCGTCAGAACTATCGGCCACAAAATCCTCTGGTGCATACCCGGAGTCCGGCAAGACCTGCCCCGTCAATCCCCGACTGACGAACCGCTTGCCCTGAAGGAGCGCTTCCACTGCAGGTAAGAGTTCACTTGCGGCATGCGCCTTGACGACGTAACCCAATGCCCCTGAACTGAAAGCCTCTTCGATCACGTCAGGAGACGATTCTTGACTGACGAACAATATTTTGGACTTGGGGGAGAGCTGGCGTATTCGTCGTGCTGCCTCAATGCCATTCAGCGTCGGCAGGCCGATGTCTAACAGTATCAAATCCGGTTGCAGGGCTTCGGCCTCGTGAACCGCTTGTAGTCCATCGGAAACCTCTCCGACGACGCAGACGTCCAGCCTTTTCCCAAGAGTTGCACAGATGTAGCGCCGAAATGGTTCGTGATCCTCGACCACGAGAACGCGGACCGACGACATCTCGCCACCTCCCGTCCTTAACGCAGTGTTATACCACAAGTGGTCGGACCACTCACCCCAACCAACCCTGTCGCCACCCTTCCATCCGCACTCTTCGTGAGCGATTTTTGTTTCGCTCGGTGCAAGTTGGGTGTTCTCGTTGCAGCCGGTGCTGCCACCTGATTGTCGACCTCTCTTCCATCTCGCGATGGAAGTTGGGCCAGGCCATAGACGCAGTCACAGGAACTCGGCATTTGGGCGCGGTGCTTCCGATTCGATGAATCTGAAACTATGCGGCTGCCGGCAATCGCACCGCGCTACTGTTGCGCAGTGGTTCGTAAGCCTCTCCGCTCACCCACAAGCGATGCAGCAACACGGCCAGCTTTCGCGCGGTCGCAATCACCGCTCGTTTCTTCCCATTCTTCCCGCCACGCTCCGCCAGCTTCAAACCCCAACGTCGCAGATCGCTGTCCGCTCCAAACGGTCCCAGAATGTGGTGCGCACCCTGCACCAGCAACGTTCGTAAATACGGATCGCCTTCTTTGCTGATGTGCAGCTGCGGCTCACTCTGCCCCGAGTTCCGCCGTCCCGGCTGCAACCCAACGTAGCAGCCTACGTCGCGGCTCTTGCGAAAGCGTTGCGCGTCTTCCAGCGTCAGCATGTAAGTCAGCGCGATCAGCGTCCCCACTCCTTTCACCTGTTTCAGCCGCGCCACTTGCGGATAACTTTCCTTGGCCATCTTCTCGATCTGTTGGTTGTATTCGTAAATTCGTTGGCTCAACGATTCGATGGCTCCCAGCAACGGTTCCAGCGCCGCTTGCAGTTCCGGACTCAGTTGGCGTGCTTTCTCCGCATTCAGGCTGCGTGGGCTGCAGCCTCGCAGCCGCTCTCCGTAGGACTTCGTCAGTCCTCGCGCCGTGTTGATCAACGCCGTCCGCGCACGCACCAGTCCGGCTCGCGCCCGGATCACCATCAGATGAGCCTGCGCCTGCGCACTTCGATGCTGCACCGGGGACAACAACTGCGGATCGATCCGCGCCAACCGGGCCAGCGTCCGGGCGTCGAAGCGATCATCCTTCCGTCGACTCTCCCCGATCAAGCGCACGTTGCGCGCATGCGCCACGATCACTTCGTGCCCCAACTCGCTCAACACACGGCTCACCCACGGCGAATGCATTCCGGTCTCCAACGCGATACGACTGCGCGGATCTCCCCAAACACTTCTTTCATCGCTTTCGGAGTCGTGCCCAGCTTCTGTTCCAGCAGCACTTCCCTCGCTTCATCCAACACACAATACCAACTCGATCGATCCCCCAGATCCAAACCGATCGTCAGTTTCTGCTCGCGAAAATTCTTGCTCTGCTTTGCCCCTACAGTGCTAATCTTTTTCATTGCCGGTCTCCTTTATCTCTTGCGCTTCGAGCGCGTCGATAACTTGGGAGCCTATCGCATCCCCCCGGAGACCGGCATTCTCATCCCATCTGATAACAACCGTTGTCGTCCTTAGCTTTCCGCGCGATGCCAAGAAAAGGCCGCCCAGTGTTGGGGCGGCCTGTATTCTTTAATTCCGAACGGCTCGAAGTGTTACTTCGTCACTCGAAACACCACATTGCTCTTGAGCGTGTTCTTGGTCGTCACTTCTACCGTGCCCGTGGTCGCCCCTGATGGGACATTGGTCTCGATTTCCGATTTCGAGACGACCTTAAACTTCGCCACCGTACCGTTGAAGGTGACGCTGGTTGCGCCTGTTAGATCTGTTCCCAGAATTCTAATGGCCGCTCCCACCTTGCCAGAGTTGGGCAGCGTTTCGACAAACGGTCCTAGACCCATGGACAGACCGAAGACCGTGCCACAACCATACGAGCAGGCATTGCTGGAGCCGCCACCGAAGGTTGCCCCGTAAAATCCCCCACTGGTGGCCTGAACCAGACCCGCGTAGGGATAGGAGCCGAGCTTGCTGTTAAAGTTGTGCACGGTGGTCAACTCCCCGCTTGGAGTGATCTTAAAGACGGTGCCAAAGTTGGGGTACTTCCCGTCATAGGACGCTGTTCCGTAAAAGTTCCCATCAGTGGCCTGGATCAGCGTGGATACGGGGGTGTCTCCATCAGTCCCGCCACTGAAAGAGTGCAACGTGGTCAGCTTGCCTTTCGGATTCATTTTGAAGACCGTGCCATAATTGTAGGTCCCGCCCTCTTCGGTCGCACCATAGAAGTCTCCATCGGTGCCTTGAACCAGTCCCCCTTGGGGATTTGCGCCGTCCGTCGTATCGAAGGAGAACAGCGTGGTCAGCTTGCCGCTTAAAGTAATCTTAAAGATCGTGCCTTCGTTCAGATTGTCGTACGCATCCCCCCATGTCGTACCGTACAGGTTCCCATCCGTAGCCTGGATCAGACCTGCTACGGGGGCGACGCCATCCGCGCCACCGGTAAAGGTGTACAACGTGGTTAGCTTGCCGCTTGGAGTTATTCTAAAGACCGTTCCTTGATTGACGGGACCCCCGCCCTCGGTTGTTCCGTAGAAATTTCCGTCGGTGGCCTGAATCAGCGTCCCTGTAGGCCCGTTACCGTCCGTCCCATTAAAGTTGTGCAGCGTGGTCAGCCCGCCCTTTGGGGTGAACTTGAAGACCGTCCCAAAACCGTTAGCCCCGCCGCCGGCTACACCGTAAAAGTCCCCGTTAGCGGCTTGGACCAACCCCGCGAGGGGGCCATTGCCGTTCGTCCCGTCGAAGTTGAACGTGGTCAGCTTGCCAGTTGGCGTGATTTCGAAAATCGTGCCACAGCCGGAGGAGCAGGCAGTGTTTCCGCCGTTCTGTGTTGTCCCGTAGAAATTCCCATCGTTGCTCTGGACCAGCGTCGCCCAGGGGAAGGCGGCATTGGCGTTGTCAAAGCTCTTCAGTGATTTAAAGGTTTGTGCAGTCAGGGTGACCGCCGTTGTTGCCCACAGTACAAAGAGAGCGCATGCTCTCACACAAAAGTTCAATTTGCTCATTTTCTCCTCACTCGTGGTCGTGCTTTGGACGTGCAGTTCTTCTTGTACGCCTGGGTTGTAGGGTTGAAGTAATCGGCGAAGGCTTGTCCGCCGGGAGTTTTCGACACCGGTCACGTTATCCAGCCTGTGTTTGTTTTCAGGCTGATTACTGCGCAAGTAAGATCGCCCTTCCCGTACTTGTCAACTAAATTGATCTAAATTGATCTAACCCCTCTTAGCAACCTAGGATCAATGATTTATAGGGAAACATTTTGGACGCCAAAACGGCAGAACTGCATATGTCGGAGCAAGCCCCAAACCCCGGAGTTGTGCCTTAAGATAAGCCCCCACAAAACTTGATCACTTTTGACCAGTCTTGTGTTAGGGATGTCGCCTATTATTTATGTCAACCAACCAATGCGGTGGCCAACGATTGGAGGAAGTGATGGGAAACTTCGCCGATTCGGTGCAGAGGTCTCTCAAAATCCAAACTGGCAAAAATAATTTTGGAACGCTGACACCAGAACCGCGGAGGCCCAGATGTGAGGCGTACCGGTTTGACTGTTTCGAGGCGTCACTCAGGCTCGGCGCTCTGCTGCAACGAGGAGAACGCGTCAGAGTTCAGGACTTGCCCTTCAAGATGCTCGTTGCCCTCCTCGAGAAACCGGGTGAACTAGTTAGCAAAGAGGATCTCGCCCGTCGACTCTGGGGTCAGAACATTTTCACAGAGATAGATCAGAGCCTCTACGTCACTGCGGGAAAGCTTCGCCAGGTGCTCGGAGACGACGCAAGTCAGCCTCGTTTCATTAAGACCGATTCTGGCAAAGGGTACCGGTTTATCGCTTCTGTAACTCCGGTGTTTGCTCCCGTCTCCGAGGAGGGTGCTCCACTGTCTTTGCCTGCTGGACAGACCGAGCTGAGGGTGAGACGTACCTCCATGCGCACTGCCTGTCTTTTTTTGGCCGTGGCGATCATTGCCGTATTAGGCATGGGCTTTGCGGCGTATAAGCACGAACACCGTGCACTCATGAACGACCATGATGGAGTGGTCGTCGCGGGCTTCGCTAATAGTACTGGCAACGCTGATCTGGATGGAACCTTCTCCAGCGCGCTTCAATCGCAGCTGGAGCAGTCTCCCTACTTAAATCTTATTTCGGATAATAATTTTCGCGCGCTGATCAAGAGCCCTGAATCAGCATCCCTTCAGGATGAACTCCGCGCCTGTGTCAAACTCGAGGGACAGGTACTTCTAAAGGGCCGCATCTTATCTCTAGCGCAAGGCTATCAGGTCACGCTGAGCGCTTGGAGATGCGCCAACGGGCGGTTGCTCACGACCGAGAAGGCGGTTGCGAGCTCGCAAGCTACCATCCTTCCTGCTCTCGATCTTGCCGGGGAAAGCATGCGTCGGCGGTTGGGTGAACCCGAAGCCTCAGTGAGAAGATTCAACGTACCTACGGTGCAGGCTGCAACTCCATCGCTCGCAGCGCTCAGGGCTTTTAATTTAGGGGAAGAGAAGCGCTTCACAGGGGACTTGGCGCTAGCGGTTGCCAGCTACAAGCTCGCTGTCGACCTTGATCCGCAATTTGCTATTGCATACGGTCGACTTGGGATTGTGTACTACAACGCAGCACAATTTGTTCTTAGCGCCCAAGCCTTTCAGCGAGCGTTTGAACTGCGCGATACCCGGACAAGCGACCGGGAGAGACTCTATCTCATCACACTCTATTACAGGTTTGCTACCGGGCAGATCAAGCAGACGATAGAGGATTACGAATTATGGCGGACCCTCTACCCTCGTGACGTCGCTCCGATTCACAATCTAGCAGCCCAGTACCTATCGATCGGTCAACCGCAACGGGCTCTGGACTTGGCCCGGCAAGCCATTCAGCTCGAACCAACGGATGACAATCACTATGAATTGCTAGCGGAAGCTTATCTGCGGCTAGGGGACTTCGCCAACGTCAAGAAAATGTGCGAAGATCCGGCGCATAGAAACATGAAACTTATGAGATTCCACCTGGCTTGCTTCGAAGCTGCATTCGGGCAAAATGATGAAGTCGCGATGAATGGACAGTTGCAATGGGCTCACGGAAACCCACAAGAGAGTGAAGCCCTAGACGATTCCGCATGGGCCGCGATGTATTTCGGCAGAATATCGGATGCCAGAGTTCTCTTCCGCAAGGCAAAAGACTCCGCCGTACAGAACAAATCGATGGAGCTCGCAGCGGGTATCGAACTCGATCAGGGCCTGCTTGAATCCGACTTAGGATTACTTCCGGCAGCGAGGACAGTTGCGCGAGAGGTCCTAAAACTTCCCTTCGAAGGTGCCTCAGAGCAAGCTAATGTGGCGCGTGTGCTAGCACGATCTGGTGACACGGCGCTCGCCCTGACGATTGCCAAGAAGGCAGCCGGGATGGCGCCTCTCAATGACCTCATTAATTCAACCATGCTTGCCATGGTTCGCGCTGCGGTCTACATGCAAAAGGCTGATCCTGCACGTGCTGTGGAGGCTCTTGAAGAATCCCGTGAATTTGAGCTCTGCAGTTGCATGCAACTGGCCCCGAGTTACTATCGCGGCTTAGCCTATTTGCAGAACAATCAACCAGAAATGGCCCTTCGCCAGTTTCAGCAGATTATCGACCATAGATTTCTGGCGCCGCCTTTCTCCGTATATCTCGTTCTCTCGCAACTTGAGCTTGGCCACGCTTACCAACTCTTGGGCGATTCGACAAGCGCCAACTCTGCTTTCGCGAAAGTGGAAATGGTCTGGAAAGATGCGGATCGCAACTTTCCGCCGCTCCAGAAACTTCGGCACTATCAGGAACAGCGCATAGTTTCAAAAGAACAGTACATTGCGAGTGGAAAGTCGCCCCGTTTTGCCTCTTCTTTGCATTAGACGACTCACGCACAAACTGGCCGATTGGTGCATTGCGGTAACTGTCGTAACATCTCGATTACACGCAATGACCCGCCCCGGCCAATTCCTCAAAACGTGTTCTTGATTCCATGACAATGTCGGCTCCGATGCTCGAGTAAAGTTGGTGGTGTTGAATCCAACCAACAGGCTCGGGAGAAAGGAGCCGAACGATGATCATTCTAGGAGTAGATTTTCACCCCGAGTTTCAGCAAATTACTTCGGTGGATATAGACACCGGTGAGTTTCAGGAAAAACGGCTAGCCCATCGCGAAGAGGCGGAGAAGTTCTATCGAGCGCTGGCGGGCCAGAAGGTGCGAGTGGGGATGGAAGCCAGTGGACAGGTTCCCTTACGTCGGCGCGCCGCACGAAGCCCGATCCTTGGAACGGGTGGCCGCCTGACCATGGCGGTCCGCGTCGGAACGCTAACCGGCTCACTAGCTATGAGGAGCCCATCGAAGAAACAATTTGATTTGCGAGGCGGCAGAAGGCCACCCCATGCCAACGGCATGTTCTGAATTGCATCAGGGAGAGGTGAGGATGTGTTGGATCTCCTGTTCGGAAGCCCTTCATCCTGGGCGATCATCTTTGTACGTGTCACGCTCGGCGTGATCTTTTTCGCTCACGGAGCGCGGAAGGTGCTTGGATGGTTCGGTGGGTACGGTCTCAAAGGAACGACGGCCTATTTGACTTCAACCGGGATCCCCTTGTGATCGCGTACGCCGTGTGCTTCTACGAGTTCCTTGGCGGCATTGGCCTGCTGCTAGGACTGCTTACGCGGCTTGCGGCTCTGGCGGTCATCATTGTGATGGTTGGCGCGATCGTCAAAGTTCACTGGAAGAACGGTCTCTTCATCAACTGGGAGCTCGCGCCTGGCGAGGGCCACGGCTTCGAGGCCAACTTGGCCTTCATCGCCATGGCGCTGGCCTGCGTCATTGCGGGAGGGGGAGCCCTCTCGCTGGACGCGCTCTTGAACCGCTGACCGCGTAGAAGCGCATCCGTGCACAACTGGCTGTTGTAACATCCCGATTACACTCATGTGGCTTTTGCGCGAAGGCACTTTAGTGAAATGGGCCTGATGATAACAGTCAAAACGCTTAAGCTCCACGGACTGCAGGATTATTTCAGCCGATAGAGGTCGGCCTGACCGCCGGGACGGGCGTAGACAATGGTTGATAGATCGCGCGAGAAGTCGTATCCGTTGCCGCCATAAGCAATGCTGAAGGCGAAGGGCACTTTATAGGCGACTTGCGGCCCCCCTGTGGTTCTGCCGCTACTCCAGGGCACGCGGTAGATCGTGGCGGATCCCCGTTCGGATACGGCGTAGAGGAATGACTTGTCGTCGGGCGCGAAGATGCCAGAAAACGTGGTGACGCCCGGAACTAGCATCGAGCACTTGTGGTCGGCCAGCGAAAATTGGTGAATACCCTGCTCGGAACCGCGCTGGTCGATTGACAACAGGTACCTGCCGTCCGGGCTGACGTCAGTGGCAAATCCGCACCCTTGATCGACCATTTGGAGGTGGGAGCCGTCCACGCCCATTTCCAAGATCTGCACCGGCAAAGCCTGCGATTTGAGCGAACTCAGGTAGAGCGACTTGCCGTCGGGTGTGAATATTGCGACTCCGATATAGATGCCACTCCACGGCACTTGCCGGATGTTGCTTCCGTCTGCTCCGGCGACGTAGACCTTCGCTGGCCCTCCGCTTGAATCGATGAAGGTCAATTGCGATCCATCATGCGCCCAGGTATTTGTCGACAAAGTTTCACCGGAGGCCAGCTTCGCCTTATTCTTGCCATCAATATCGGACACCCATATTTCCTGGCGATGTGGACCGAGCAGCGCTATATACATAACCCGCTTGCCATCCGGCGAAATGGCCGGTTGGGTCGCATCACCGTCCACGAGGTCGAGGGACTGCTTGGTTCGTGTGTTAAAGGCGGTCAAGAAACCGGAAGCTTTGCCGCTTACGTAATAAATGCCCTTGGTGGCCTGATTCACCATGGGATCGTAATCCGGGCCCGCGCCGAAGGTAACCTGCGTCAGGGAACGGTCGTTCACGTCATAACGCCAGATATTCTGGATGTCATTCTCGGTGCGGCTGAAAAGCAAAGACTTGCCCGGTTGCTCCCAGGCGGGTGCGCCAGTTGCAGGGATTTTGCCGAGATCGGTCGCCTTGCGGCTGTCAAGGTGCACGTCCTTCAACTCAGCCTCGTCTTGGAACGGCTTAAATAGCGCTACCAGAAGCTCGTTCCCATTGGGGTAGGGCAAGATAAACCTGGGGGTTGAATCCTGGTCTTCGAATTTGAAGACCTCCTCGCCGCCCAAGCCGGAGACTGGCGCGCGGTATATGGAGTGGATACCCTCGGGGACGTAGAACAGCGATTTTCCGTCCGCGGAAGGCGCCAACGTGATGGCGTTGACGACGTGGCGCGGGTTGCCCCCGAGGGTGGGAACCGCCCAGACATCGGCGCGCCCCACATTGCGGGCGTAGTAGATTTCGGTGCTGTCGGCGGAAAAGCCGAGCGGACGTTTGTCGCCTTCATCGCGAGTGAGCTGTAGCGGATCGCCACCGGAAGTCAACATCACATAAATCTGGAACGTGCCCTCCGTGGGAGACGAGAAAGCGATGGTGTGTCCGTCGGGCGAGAGTTGCGCGCCGTACATGGCCTTGTTCCAGTGGCTGATCTGTGAAACTTTGCCGGGAAGGCTGGGCGCGGGCGCATGCGGCCAGAAGCGATAAGCGAATCCGGCCGCGACTAAGATTGCCACGCATAAGGCGGGCACAAGATATTTCTTCGCAGATGAAGTGGACGTAGCAACTTCGGCCGCCGTGCCGGAAGGAGCGGCGAGAGTTCCAGTTGATGTTCCAATCGCTATTCCACTCGCCGTGCCACTTGAAGATGGAGCGGTCGCAATTGCGGGAGCACTCGATGCCGAAGTCGCAATCCTCCCCGAGCCCGTGTCGCGCTGCAGCCGCTTCAAGTCGGAGCGCAACTCCGCCGCCGATTGGCAGCGTAAATCGCGATCCTTCTCCAGTGCCTTGTTGATGATCCGTTCCATGTCCGCAGGCAGGTCAGGATTCAAGCGCACAACGGGAACCGGAGCACTATCCAGTATTGATTTGAAGATGAGCGCAGAGGTTTCGCCGCGGAACGGCAGCGTCCCGGTCGCCATCTCATAAAGCACCGCGCCAAACGAAAACAGATCCGTTCGGGCGTCCAGCTCTTTGCCTTTCGCCTGCTCCGGAGACATGTAGGAAATTGTTCCCACCGCAGTGCCCGGACTAGTCAAGTGGTGCTCATCGACCGTTCGCGTCTGGGTATTGAGCGACCCGCCTGTGGGCGTGACCTTCGCCAGCCCGAAATCAAGAATCTTGGCGTGGCCGCGGTCGGTGACAAAAATATTGGCGGGTTTAATGTCGCGGTGAACGATTCCTTTGGCGTGTGCCGCGTCGAGCGCGTCTGCAATTTCGATGCTCAGAGACAGAATCGTCTCCGTTTCCATCGGACGCCCGGCGATGCGGCTTTTCAGCGTCATGCCGTCCAGAAACTCCATGGCTATGAAAGACTGGTCGCCATGTTTGCCGATTTCGTAGATCGTACAGATATTGGGATGATTCAGCGCCGAAGCGGCGCGGGCTTCACGGCGGAAACGTTCCAACGCGGAGGCATCCTGCGCGACATCATTGGGTAGAAACTTCAGCGCGACAAAGCGGCCAAGGTCGGTATCCTCGGCTTTGTAGACGACGCCCATTCCACCACCACCCAGCATTTCGACGATGCGGTAATGCGAGATGGTCTGGCCGATCATCGTCGAATCTTACGTGGACGAAATAGGCGAGTCAATGACCGGCACAACCGGAGAGAGCAACAACTTGAATCTGGGGAAGTGCAGTACCGGCTACCTCGCCGTGACGACGCTGACGGGAACGCTTACCAGCAATGTACTGTTTCAAGGGAAGCCGTTTCGATCCTAGAATGGCACGAAGTCTGCTCAATTGATGAGAAATCTCTATCGCACTCATTGACCCTGGGACTGGGAGTTTTGAGCGCTATCGCCTGTGATCGGAAGTTACCGCTCAACCACCACACGGCATAATGCAAAAAGAGACCGCCCAGACGTATCAGGCGGCCTCTGTTCCTTGATTCTCCGAAACGCTCGGATCACCACCTCGTCACCCGAAGACCGCCTTGCTCACGCAGTCGGTACTAAGGTGAAAGCGCGGTCAATCCGTCTGACGCTCATAAGCACCCATGTCGCAGCGCTTGTCGTGCTTATCTTTGCCGGGACGCGGGTAGCCGCGTTGATCGGTGGTCAGTTTATGGCCCTCGCCGTCGGTACAGCCCTTCGGATTACCCTTGTCAACCGTCTTGCTCCCCGTCAGTTCAGGGAAAGTCTGGGTAGGGCCACCGTGGTAACCCAAATTGCCAAGCTTGGGTTCAGTGTCGTTTTTATCGCCCTTGCCGTTAAAGTTGCAACTGCCATCGCTGCTCAGGTTGTAGCCCTCTGAGCTCACGGTGGAGTAGCAGTTTCCTCCGGAGTTGTTGGCCATAATAGTGTTTTGGAAGGTCGTCGTGCCCCCGTCGCCAAAGACGCCGCCGGCGTACCCACCGGATGCGCTGTTCCCCGTTATGGTGCTACTGCTGACCGTCGTCGTGGCCCCGTCGGTAAAGATGCCACCGACGTACCCACCGGATACGCTATTCCCCGTTATGGTGCTGTTGGTGACCGTCGTCGTGCCCTCGTTGTAGTTAAAGATCCCACCGACGTACGCACCGGTTGCGCTATTCCCCGTTATGGTGCTGCCGAGGACTGTCAGCGTGCCGGCGTAGTTAAAGACGCCAGCGACGTACCCACCGGATCCGTCATTCCCCGTTATGGTGCAGTTGCTGATTGTCAGCGTGCCCTTGTTTTCGATGCCGCCGGCGTACCCATCGTCTACCTTGCCATTTTGAATAGTCAACCCTGAGAGAAGAACAACGCCCGACGAAATTGTGAAGACCGTTCCGGATTGATTGCCATCAACAATGGTCGTGCGGGCATTGGCACCGAGAATATTCAAGCTGATGCCGATGGTGAGATTCTCCTTGTAGGTCGACGCAGCCACCTTGACCGTGTCCCCCGACGAAGCCAGCGAGATGGCATGCCCAATGGTCTTGCAGGCATGTTGGGGTGATTTGCAGTTGTTGCTGTCACTCCCTTTCGCGCCATTGACGTACAAAGTGCTGGCATGGGCATCGGCGGTCAGACCAAGCGCTAGAAACAGAATCAGGAGACTGAGTGTAAGTTTGTGTTTCATCATTTTTCACCTTTTCATTTTTAATCGTGTGGAGGCGGCTTACTCGTAGATAATCGCGCGCCGGTGATGTTCAGATAATCCGTGGAAAAAGTCGAACCAGCGGCTAGTTGCCGGGAGTTGGCGGCAAGGCAGCGTTTCTTCCTTGGACCTTCGGGTTTTTTCTTTTGTCCTTTGGTCCCTGGACCCAAGCTTGCGCCCAAGAACCGAGGTCATCCTGGATTTGGATAAGAGAATGCCCTGAGGCATCCGGCAAGGTTGTGATCTGGCTACGGGCCCAAATCCGTTCACGTCAACTCGCACACCACTAACCCTCACCGGCGGAAAGCAGAGCATCTCCTTTGCCGAAAGTCAACACAACCGATCCAAACTGATCTAAACCGCACTAAACTCTTGATAAGCACAACGAAATCAAAAGCTTATCGTAGGCTCTAAGTCGTGAGACATGGCCTTCCGCAGCTGCGTTGGAATCGTATCTTTAACTCCGGCAAGGCACTATACTGGCTTCGTGACGGCCCCAAACTCGGGATCGAGACCTTGCGACGCCTATCGCTTCGACTCTTTCGAGGTCCAGGTCCGCGCTGGCGTCGTTTACAAAGCAGGGGATCGCCTCCACCTCCAGGAATTGCCATTTCAAATGCTGCTCATCCTACTCGAGCGCCCAGGGGTACTATTGACAAGGGAGGAGTTGGGACGTCGGCTTTGGGGTCAGACCTTTGTCGAGGTCGATAAAGGCCTGTACGTCGTGGCCGCGAAGCTGCGTGAGGCGCTTGGAGACGATGCGACCAGGCCCCGTTTCATCAAAACTATTTCAGGCCAAGGGTACTGTTTCATCGGCGACGTGACTCCTGGTTTCGAGGCGGCTTCCGAGTCACTGGCTGAAGCCGTGCCGCCAGAGCCGCTCGGGGAAACAAAACCGGATGCCCAGCGTCGGGTGTGGCACATTGCAACTGGCTGCCTGCTAGCCGTTGTCGCCACGGCCGTCCTTGGTGCGTACACCTATAGATTTCTGCATCGACCCGTGGCCAATGAACGGGACCGGATCGTGGTAGGAGGATTCACGAACAACACCGGCAATCCCGATCTTGACAATACACTGCCTTTCGCCATGCTGTTGAAGTTGCAGGAATCGCCTTATTTGAGCTTAATCCCGGACCAGAACTTTCGACATTTGGTGAAGAACCCCGATACTGCACCCTTGCAGGATAAACTTCATGCGTGCGTTTCTGTCGGCGGGCAATTGCTTCTCGATGGGCAAATCCTGGCTTTCTCGCATGGCTACCGGATTCTGCTCATGGCAAGGAGATGTGCGGGCGGCCAATTGCTGACCACTGAAGAAGCTGAATCGGATTCGCAACCGGCTATTCTATCGGCTCTTGATCGCGCCACCGAGAAGATGCGGCGGCGACTCGGCGAGCCCGACAGTTCCCTGCGGAAGTTTAATGTCCCAGTGATGCAAGTGACGACAGCTTCCCTGGCCGCGCTGAAAGTATTCACTCTGGGGGAAGAGAAACGTTTGCTCGGGCTTTACCCGGAATCTATAGCAAACTACAAGCTGGCCATTGATCTCGATCCGCAGTTTGCCCTCGCCTACGCACATTTAGGCGCCGATTATTCGAATATGCGGCAGCCTTCGCTGGGCCGCGAGTATTACAGGAAAGCTTTCGACCTGCGCGATCGTACGACCGACCGAGAACGGCTCTATATCATTACTCACTACTATGCCCTTGCTACCGGCGAAATTGGGCGTGCAATCGAGGACTATGATCTGTGGCGCACGATTTATCCTCGCGATTTCGTGCCGACAAATAATCTGGCGGTTGAGTACTTGGAAATCGGCCAACCTCAAAAGGCTGTGGAGTTCGCACGCAAAGCAATCCAGCTGAATCCAACCAGCCAGCTCGCTTACGGCAACTTGGCCGAGGCTTATGCGAGAACCGGAGACTTCGCCGATGAGAATGTGCTCTGCCTGGACCCAGCGCATGCAGAGGACGATTTTGTTGGATTCCACAACGCCTGCTTCGCGGCGGCTTTTGCGCAACATGACGAGCCCGGCATGGAGCGCCAGTTGAAGTGGGCGCATGGAAAGCCTTATGAAAGTATGTTATTGAGTGATATGGCTTGGATTGCGGCGTCGCGTGGAAGAATCTCGGAAGCCCGACGTCTGTTAGCCCAAGCGAAACAAAATGCGCTGCAAAATAACTTAGCCGAATTGGCAGCAGACTTATTGCTGGATAGCGCCAACTTGGAAGCCGACCTCGGCCTCGTGCATGAAGCCAGGGAAGATGTGCAGACTAGCTTGGCTCTTGCTTCGGGGTACGCATCTGAGCAGGGTATGGCCGCACTTGCCTTGGCTCGGGCGGGCGATATTCCCCGAGCTGAGGCGGAGTCAAGTAGGGCTAGCTCTCAGGCGCCCCTGGATACCATTCTGAACTTGGCAATACTCGCCTCCGTCCGCGCTGCACTAGATTTGCAAAGACACGACTCCAAAGGGGCTATTAAATCTCTGGAAGAAGCTCGACCATTTGATTTTTGCGCCTCCATCGGACCTGCACCGGCGTACTACCGGGGCTTGGCTTATATTCAGGACAATCAGCCACAGCAAGCTATCAGAGAGTTGCAGCGAGTGCTGGACCATCGCTTACTGACAGCGTTCCCAGTCTACGACGCGCTGACACAACTTAAGCTGGGCCGTGCCTATCAGATGATAGGAGACCAAGTGCACGCTGCCCAGGCATATCGCGAGGCCGCGTCAATTTGGAGAGACGCAGATCCCGGCCTTCCTCCACTTCAAGAGATTCGCGTTTACCAGCGTGATCTAACCGCGCGTCGAGGTAACATTGGCGCCGGGCAAAGTCCCGATGTGATTGCCGTCGGATCGGAGCACTCTCCTCATCCGCAAACATCAGAAGCGCGAGTCCACTAAATTTATTGTAGCTGGCGCAATCGCAAGGTTCACCGGCACGTCTTCACCCGCTTTGAAAGCGTGACGCCACACACCCGCTCCATCCCATGCATGTTTGTCGATGTCTCAACAAGATTTCTGTCGTAAAATCGCGTGGCTGTTGAAAAACCCCCTCTTTTGAAAAAACCGTCCCAACCGAGGGATAGAAAATGTCCACCAAAATCGAGAACGTCGTTTATAAGGCATCCTAGCGCGATGAAATTTCTGCGGATTTCTCGCGAATGAGTTTTTCAACAGCCACTCGCGGTTTCACTCATTGAGCAGAGATGAGTGAAAGGCCAGACGTTCCGAGCGGTCAGAACTTCACAAACAATTTGCTCGGATGCACGCGCAGCGCGGCCGCCAACTTCAGGATTTTCAGTAGCGAAAGATTACGTTCGCCTCGTTCGACATCGGCTGTATAACTTCGATCGAGGTGCGCCAGTTTTGACAGTTTCGCTAGTGTCATTCCGCGCTTGAGGCGGAGCTTCCTAATTCTTTCCCCGAAAGTGATTTGCTTACGCTCGTTCAGAGATTTCACACAACTATTCTAGATTAAGGGCCAGCCGCATGAGTTTTGCAGGTCAACTGGCGTAAAATCCCGATTTCACTCATTGACCGCCTGAGCGCGATGCTACGCCCTGTAACGTTCCACTCATCCGTCACCTTGCAAACAGTCGGACCCGGAACCGCCAGAGAAGAAACAAAGCGCCCCAAAGAGCCGCCGCGAGAACCAGATACTTCCACCGGTTTTGTTGATTGATCTCGGAAGGCGGAAAGATCGCGCCGCGATTCCGACGGTAGCCCTCTCCGAAGAGAAGAGCAAAACCCGCAAGGGCTCCGATCATCGTGGCAAAAGAACCCTTCGCGCCCAGGAAATGTATCGTACCGACAGCCGCAAGCCCAACCAGCGACAAAGCCAAACCGATTGCGAAGTGGTGCCTCTCGGCCCAGGACCGGATTCCCGGTCGGCGATGATTGAGGTTCAGAGATACCTCGCATGAAGGAAGATTGCCGGGGGTTGATGATTTCGGAACTCGTCCGCCTTTACCAACCACCATCAACCGACAACAGACCATCTGGCGTGAAGGGATTCTCAACTGTCCAAAATCCCGGTTACAATCAAAACCCCTCGATGAGCGCTATGGCCTCCCTTGAAAAGAGCCGTAACTCACTGCAAACGGGGGGCGTATAGCCTCTTTTCATGCTTCGTTGTGACCGGAGTCCGGTCATGCTGACCTGGTTTCGTCAGTTGA
Organism: uncultured Acidobacteriota bacterium; assembly: GCA_963722725.1. Taxonomy (GTDB): domain Bacteria; phylum Acidobacteriota; class Terriglobia; order Terriglobales; family Acidobacteriaceae; genus JABDBE01. Next base: position 356,065 of record CAVROB010000013.1, on the reverse strand, counting down.
CTATTGCAGCTTCGCATACTCCGACTCGGCTTCTTTCAGGATGGGGATATCGGGGTCGGCGTCTCTCCAGAGCGTGAGGAAGTCTTTGTAGGCGGCGAGCGCACGGACGCGGGCCGCATCGGCATCGGCTCCCTCTGAAGTTCTCGCCTGCAAAGCATTCGCACGAGCCACGCCCAGATGCGCCAAGGCTCCCGTCCAGCAGTTCCAAACAATGCCGCTGTGGTTGAGAATCTTCTGAAACTCAGCTGCGGCGGGGGCGCCTTGTCTGGTCGCCAGGTAGGCTTCTCCGCGCACATAGGTCGGATAAAGGCAGGAAATGTTTTCGACGAACTGAATTAACCCTAACTCGATTGGCGAAGAAGCCTTCAGAATATTGAGCGCGTGATCACGATCCTTTCTATCTAGTGCTACTTGTGCCTCAATCGGAGGTAGCCAAAGCGACTGCACCTGTGTGTCTAACGGAAAACGTTTCCCCAAGTCTCGCGCCAAAGACTCGGCCTGTTCGGTATCGCCGGCAATGGCAAACGCGAGCGCGACCTCGGTCTCAACGCCCTGACTCGCCGGAGCTACCTTCAAAGCCTGCCCCGCTGACTGGCGCGCCTCTGCGGAGTTGCCAAAAGCCGCTTCCCACTGAGCCGCAATCGCTTGCCATACGGCCCCGCTTTCCTTGCTATCACTGCGCATTGCAGAGTCCACGGCTCGCTTGGTCAGTTCCCGTGCTTTGGCAAAATGGCCGCCATACGCCTCACTGTCGGACGCGAGAGCAAGTCCGAAGTTCTCGTATTCTGACTTGCCTGCAAATTCCTTTTGCTGTTCCAACATCGCATAGGAGTCTGCCCCGAGGAAGGCAAGGGCGTAGAGAGCATTGTGCAACGCGAGGTCATCCACTTTCCTCCTATGTGCCTCGTCAGTCATCTGTCGCGCTTCATCGAAACCTTGCAAAGCGAGGCTGTAGTTTGCAAGATTCACGTACCGATAGGCTCGATCCGGTGCAAGATGCAGTTCTTGCCTAGTGACCTCAGCTGCTTTTTCATACCGCCCTTGCGACGCGAACAAGGTGCCCAAGTTGCCATAAGCTCCGGCTTCGCGCGGGTAGCTCTGAATCAACTCCTCGCGGGTTTGGGCCGCCTGGTCTAGTTCTCCGGTTACATTCGAATAATAGTCGGCTGTGATGTCCAGCCTTTCCCGTTCGCTGGCATGTTCCCGCAACTGGAATGCTTTGGTGTAGTACTCGCTCGCACGGCCGACTTGGCCGAGGCTCCAGTAGTCGCCGCCCAATGACAAGTAGCCCATGGCAAAATTGGGATCAAGCTCGATGGCTCGTTCATGGAACGGCAGCGCAGCGGCAGGACCTTTTTCGTTCGTTGCCTCTCTACCAAGGCTGTACGCTCTCAGAGCTTCGAGCGAAGATGTAGTGGCTTGTTCGAGCGGAACATCAAACCGCTGCACCGTAGCCAAGGATTCGCCCAATTCGCCGCGCAACTTGGATGCCGCTTGGCCCAGCGCGTCCAGCACCTTATCCTTGGACGCCACTGTCACCTGCTCTTCGGCCAGCGTGTCGCCATTCTCGCAATTCACTGCCTTCAATCCCAGCACATATTCGCTGCCCAGGCTGCCGATCGCTCCGGCAATGTAAGCTCTGCTCCCCGCCCGCTGGCAAAGCTCGCGAGCTACGTCGGGTGCAAGTTTCGTGCCCGATGGGCGCTTCATTTGTTGCAAGGTTCTTGCAACTTGTCTATCGGAGAGCACATTGAGGAATGGCGATTGCCGCAGCGAAACGGTTAGTCCCGTTTTCAGAGTATCGTCGAAGATCACATCGCCCGTGCTGTTAGCAAAATCGGTAAGAACAATCGTGTCTTTGTCAGTCAGATGCCGGTTCTGGAGATGCGAACGATAGTAGAGCCCACCGGCGATGAGGAGAGCGCACAGGATTGTTGCACCGGCGTACCAAGCCTTTCGCGACGCTCGCCGGGGAACAGTTTCCCGAGCCTGCCCTGAGCGCGGTCGATGGAGCTGTCCGGTCGAACGGAGCTCGACTCCTTCCGCCACAATCCGCCCCGAGTCTATGGCGCGCTTCAGTCGTTGCAGATCGGCCCGCAACTCCGAGGCGTTCTGATAGCGTAACTCTCGATTCTTCTGTAATGCCTTCCCGATGATTTCTTCCACCTGTGGCGGCAAGTCAGCATTCCACTGACGCGGGGAAAGCGCGTCCTCATGCATGATGGCGGCGAAGGTTGCGCCCAGTGTCGGTCGCTCAAAAGCAAGGTGACCAGTCGCCATTTCGTAGAGCACAGCTCCGAACGAGAACAGATCGGTGCGAGCATCCAGCGACTTCCCCGCCACCTGCTCCGGAGACATGTACGTCACCGTGCCCATCGTGCTACCGCCGGTTGTAAGATCTTTGTCTTCGAGGGTAGGATCTTCGGGGCCGGAGCCGCTCTCGATACGCCGGCGCGTGAGATCTATCTTGGCCAGGCCGAAGTCAAGAATCTTGGCGTGCTCCCGTTCGGTCACAAATATGTTGGCCGATTTGATGTCGCGGTGCACGATCCCCTTGGCATGTGCAGCATCAAGCGCGTCCGCAATCTCGATGGCGAGCGACAACAGGGTTTCAATTTCCACTGGACGTCCCGCGATGCGGTGCTTGAGGGTCGTTCCCCCCAGGAATTCCATGGCGATGAAGGCTCTTCCCTCTTGTTCGCCAATGTCGTGAATGGTACAGATATTTGGATGGTTCAGCGCCGACGCCGCCTGAGCTTCGCGTTGAAAACGGGCGAGAGTTTGCGGGTCGCGAGCTACGTCTTCGGGGAGAAATTTGAGCGCGACAAAGCGATGCAGCCGCGTGTCTTGGGCTTTATAAACGACGCCCATCCCCCCGCCGCCCAGCTTCTCGACGATGCGGTAGTGCGAGATGATTTGGCCAATCACTGGCGCGAATCTTACGTCCGTGAAACTTGCAAGTCAATGAAACCTGTGGAGTTGGTGGCAGCTCAAGAGGGTTGTTGGCGAAAAATCGCGTCTCTGACAATGTCGGGGGTGTCAAGCACTTTTTGAGCGCACGGCTGCATGCACTCAGAGAAGAGCGCCATTTCGCTCTCGTTGATGGTGTTGCCTTTCCAAGCGTAGGCTCGCTCGTAATCGTTTTCAGGTCAGGAACTCAGTCCGGCCCATGCACCTCTTCGGTCGCAACCGCGATCATGATTACTACTTCGGACTCCTCACTGAAGAGGAGCGGGACGCCCAATCAATTAGCCGGTGATCGACTGCACACCATGGCGATTTCCGGGTTGTCCCGCGTGCGAACCGAACTTTTTCCACTGCTCGTAATCCCATCCCTGACTCATCATCCAGTACAGACGAACCGCCTGCTTGCGGGCCATCGCGACCTTTGGCGATTTTCCGTCCTCGCCGCATCATCAGGTGAAGATACTTGCTGCGCCATTCCGGCTCGCTGCGTACCGTCACTTGCGCTGCTTCCACCAGCAAGAAACGCATCATCGAACTGCCTTGTTTGGTAATGTGCCCAGCCGTCGCCGCTGTCCGCTGGAGTCCGGGGCTTGCAGCAGAAGTAGCCCCCAGATAATTCAGATCACCCGCGGAATCGTCGGTGGTGAAAGACTGGTACTCGTTGTTACTGTCATTGCCGCAGACGTCCAAGTCGTGAAATCCGCCGATTCGCAGTTCCTCTAACCTTAAGGAGTTAGCTCGAAGATTGTTCCGCTGCTATCGGCTCCGCCTGCCAGGGTTGTACCGTAGAGTTTTGCTCCCTCCAAGAGCAATGGCCCTTGTGGATACTGCCCGTCATCCCCGGCAGCAAAGCTATGCAGCACTGTCAACTTACGTTCGCTGTCGAGCTTAAATACTTCGCCGTTGTTGGAAGTGCCTCCGAGGAAAGTTGTGCCGTAAAGATTGCCAGAGTTATCCAGAGTCAAAGCTGAATATGGGTAGGCCCCGTCCGAATCGTTGAAACTGTGCAACTCAGTTTTCTTCCCGCTTGCGCTCAGCTGGAAAATCGTTCCGTAGTTATGAGCGCCGCCGCGGTTTGTAGTGCCGTAAAGATTTCCCGCGGAATCTCGAACCAAGGCGCCCCATACGTAAGCTCCATCGGGGCCGCCATTGTAGCCGCCGGTAAAGCCGTGTAGCATTTTGTAGGTCCAGCCGTGTGTAGCTGGCGTCAACTGGAAGACAACTCCGCAGGGAACTTCCGTACCGTCGTTGCAACCTACGGTAGTGCCATAGAGGTTGCCGGCGTCGTCGGCGATCAAGTTGGCATAGGGCTGCCACCCTTTATTCCAGCCGAAGTTGTACACAACTTTCCCGGTCCAAGCCCGAGATGTGAGCGTCAACTTGAACACCGTACCGCACCCGTCTCCGGTATCCTCGCAGCTAGAGTTCGTGCCTCCTCCTGCTGTCGTCGCGTAAAAGGTGCCGCTCGCAACTTCGAGTAAGCTATCCGTAGGAAACGCGCCCTCCGCTCCACTGAATGTATAAAGCACGCTGAACCTTCCCGCTGAATCTACCTTGAAGATAACTCCGCAGCCCTCACGCTGATAATTGCCATAAGTCTGGCAGTCGGTGTTTCCTCCGAGCTGGGCAGTGCCATAGAGATTTCCTGTGTCATCTCTTATCACACCAGCAGCCGGAGATCTTCCATCGCTCCCGCCGGTAAAGCTGTGGAGCACCGTCTCTCTGCCGCTTGCATCCAGCTTGAATACGGCCCCGCCTCCAGAGGCTCCCCCGTTCGACGCAGTGCCATAAAGGTTGCCGGCGGAATCCCGAACCAGTAGTACCTGTTCGGGATTGGCTCCGTCCGTAGTGCCGTTAAACGTGTAAAGAACTCTATAGGTTTGGGCTTGTGACGACTGGGTAATGCCCGCAGTGGCCATCAGGACGAACGCGAATGTCAACCATCGGCCGCTTACAGAGGACACGACGGATCTTGCTACCAAATTTCTCTTTTTCATCGGCTTTCCTTCGTTGAGAGGTTAGAGATTAACGGATGCCGAGGTCCACGGTACTTGGTTGGGAGGTTAACGTCTGAGCTTTAAGGCTCACATTCAGTATCCGGCCTGCGGGAATCTTTTTTGCAATCGCCAGTTCGACTCTCCGATGACTACCCTCAAGCGAGTCGTAGGCGCACAGATTAATTCCTGTTTGCCCGTGATCCGGGCGCGCCTTGCCTTGGTCCGTTTGAGAGTGTGCAATGTTGACCAGACGCACATCTGGGAACCGTCTAGTGTTGTTGTGACCACGAAGACCCACCGAGCCGTACTTCCGCCAACCTTGAGCCTTTGTGGTTGAAAGAAAGGCGCTGGCCTACTACAGAGCCTTAAAGAAGGGAATCCATGCGGGACTTAGCTCTCTCGCTTTCGCACCTTTCTCCGATTCTGTTGGTCAGCCTGTTGATGCTTTTCACACACTTGTCGTGTGCGCAGAGTAAATCGCCTCTAGAGAAGCTCCAGATCCAACTTGTTGATACCCCCGCTCCGTTTGCGAGAGTTTCAGAAGCCCAAACACGCATGCATCTCGCCCCCGGAAGATTGCCGCTGATGTTCGAGCAAAATCAGGTTCAGACCGACTTGCGGATGAGCTTCTTCCATGATTATCCAGGCTACTATCGTCTGCCTACCAACGCCAATGCCGCACCGTACCCGGGCACAAGAACAGGCGAATTGTGGGGCAAAGAGAAGCACTTCATCGGCGGGGCTCCAAAGTGGTCGAAGTTTGCTCCCAGCTACGGTAAAGTACCTCATGAGACGAGCTATCGAGTCGAGGACCTGGAGCACTATGTGCACAACATCCCGTGGGCTGGCTCCATAATCCTGCGAATCAGTCAGCTGGCTAATGCTCATCCGCATGTCATGCGTGTACTCACCGTTGTCAAGCCCGAATTCTGATTGTTTGCCTGTTCGTTGGCGAAAAATTGGTGTAGAGGCCCGCGTCGGGCGCGACGGGTGGCAGCGGCGTTTGTGCATGAAGTAGGACGGCGGCACAGAGGAGTAGGGGGATTGCCGCCAGAACGCGGCAGATGGTTGTCCGCGACATCGAAATTTCTCCTCGAGGGCAGGTATTCCCGGGAGTGCTCGCTTGGACGCGGGTGCCGAGCGCTGGGCTGCCCACAGCCACTGAACAGCGGTTGCCTGAGTGTAACTCCCCAGCATGCCTCGCCCGGTGGGACCGTGTGTGCAATTTTGATCAGATTCCAAGAGGGTCAAAGGGAATAATTTGGAATTCGGCCGCTGCCGCTTCAGGAGGACTTATGTGGCCCCTTTCAAAGCATTCTCGACAAATGGCGCTTGAGCATTCCCAACTTCAATCGGTGATTCTACAACGCACGGCCGAACTGCAGCGTCTGTCGCAGCGGCTCCTCAAAGTGCAGGATGAGGAGAAACGCAAGTTGTCTCGTGACCTACACGACAGCACGGGTCAAACATTGGCAGCTCTGAAAATCAGTATTTCTTTTCTTGAGGAACACTGCAAACAAAACCCATCCACCATGCTTCTTGCCTCCGAGGTTGCCGCCTTAGCGGATCAGGCCATCGAAGAAATTCGCACCATGTCTTACCTGCTGCACCCACCACTGCTGGATGAGGTCGGCTTTGCTTGTGCAGCGGAGTGGTATGTCGAAGGCTTCGCCAAGCGCACCGGGGTCAAGGTAAAGTTGGATATCGCAACCGCTCAAGAGCGACTCCCAATCGGGATAGAAATTGCTCTTTTCCGGGTTCTCCAGGAGAGCTTGACGAATGTACATCGCCACGCTGGCGCTTCGGAGGTCAGCGTCTGCTTTAATCCCCAACTGGAAAAGATAGTTCTGGAAATACGAGATGATGGATCCGGTATACCGGTGGAGCGGTTGGCTCGACTTCGTGAAGCAAGGGCGGAAACGGGGGTCGGCCTGGCCGGAATGCGTGAGCGTATGAACGAATTGGACGGCAAACTGGAAATCGAATCGGATGGTCATGGAACAACAATGCGGGCTATCGTTCCGCGCTCCGCGACAACTCTATCCGGTCGGCTCAGTGATCGCCAGCGAGTGATTGTTTCCTCCATTCTGAGAGGCTCGCAGCCACTTCCAGCGTGCTGTATTTGCAATAACCCAGTTCTCCTGGAGACCAGTCAGACGGATGAGTACGGGCAGGCCGTTCACGAAGAGTGCTATGTCCTCAAGCTCCCCTCAGCGGGGGAGTTTCTCAATGACGGTGCATCCACACCGGCCTCAGCAAACAAGAATGCGATTTACCAGCCTGGCCAAGCCACGATGCCAAAGCACAGACCAAAGCAGCCCGACCTGCTTACGACATTGCTCATGCAGCCAGCGAAGCACATTCCCTGGCACAAGAGGCCGTGGAACGGGCATCTAGCAGCGGTTGTTACCCTCCTTGTGCTAGCTTGCTGGATTGCCTACGGCAACCGTCACCCACGTTTATTCTTGGGATCTTCAGAGTTGCAGAGCATGGCTACCATCGAGGAGCAGGTACGCCTGCCACCCGCAAAGACAGTGCCCGCTGAAAACAAGCCCAGGTTTCGGAGCATGCCAATTGCAGTGGGAGACGCAAGGACAGCCGCGCTCCTCCACACGGTGGTGCTCGCGACGAAAATTGTTCACATCGGAGAAGATGTGACGGTGCGCTATTTCACACCCAAATCCACACCGCGTCGCGAGTCAGTCGGGCAATATCAAGTCGTTGACATGGGGGAAGACGTGACGGTGCGCTATTTCGCACCCGTCGTTCGTAATACCAAGAACTAAGACCGAATCGATGTAAGCAAGGATGGCTGCCCGAAAGCGCGCCGTCTTGGTGTCAGTGTGCTCTGAGCTACGCTGCGGCGAGAGTACCAGATTATCGCCCGGGCAGAGGCTGCTTTCCCCCGCCTCATTGCAAGCCACGTTCGAATGTTGAAGAGCTTCATATAAAGCGGCGCATCCCCACGCTTTCCATGAAGTGAACTCGCCACTAGCATGGGAGCTAGTCATGTCGAAGACATATCTGAATCCGCGTGCTCTTTTCCCAAGTCGGCAGTATGGTTTCTCTCAGGCAGTCGCCACGCGGGGGAAAACCACGGTATATGTATCCGGTCAGGTGGGCTGGGATGCTACGCAGAAGATCACTGATCCCGCCGATCTCGGGATGCAGACCCGCCAAGCTTTGGAGAACATCGAGATTGCCGTAGTGGCAGCCGGTGGGAGTCGGAGGGATATCGTGTCCTTGTGTTTGTACATCGTGGGCGACCACATCCACAACGCCCGATCGGTGCGCGAAGCCTTGCTGGGTTCTTCCCGGCAGAGACTCTGCCGACCAGCACTTGGATCGGGGTATCCGCTCTGGCCAGCAAAGATTTCCTGGTCGAGATTGAAGCCGTTGCCGTTCTGGAGTAAGAGCGGAGCCCGGCCTGCGGATTGTTGTCGCCAAATCCCGGTTACACTCAATGACCGGGCGGTCAAAACGTGTAAAGGCCTGTTAACAGCCACCCATCGTAAGCAGGAAGCGACGGAAGGACTTTTTGCCACTGCCGCAACTTCGCATACTCCGCCTTGGCTTGCTTCAGGATGGGAATGTCGGGGCCGCCGTCTTTCCAGAGGGTGAGGAAATTCTGATTTCACATTGCCAAACACGGATTTACTTCTGACTAAGAAGGTAAAGGTCAGCTTGACCTCCCGGACGAGCATAGATGATGGTGGATAGATCGCGAGAAAAGTCGTAGCCGTTCCCCCCATAGGTCAAACTGAAAGCGAATGGAACTTTGAGCGCGACTTGATCGGGACCGGCTAATTTGCCCTCATGCCAAAGCTGGCGATGAATGCTAACCTCTCCGCGAGATGCCACCGCATACAGGAAAGACTTTTCGTCGGGTGCAAAACAAGCATTAAAAGTCGTAACTCCGGACAGAAGTTGCGTGCACTTCTTCTCAGTGAGTGAGAACTCGGAGACCCCAACCCTCTGCCCTGAGAAGTCTGTACTGAGAAGATATTTTCCATCCGGAGAAATGTCCGTTAATAGTCCGCAACCTTCTGTCAGCACCTCTGTCGGACCCTGCAAGCTCGTTTTCCATATGAAAAAAGTCGAAGGACCAGCCTTCGGATACCCACCCATGTACAAGGAGTTCCCGTCGACTCCCCAGAGCACCATGGCGATGAATCTCGCGGGCACTGCAATCTGCCGAAGATCGCTGCCGTCAGCACCAACCACATAGGCGCGTCCTTGGTCGGCGGAGCTGTTGTCGGAGAATCCCAGCTTGGAACTGTCGGCGAACCACGTCCCAGTCGAAAGGTTCGGGGCCGAAGCCAACTTCATCTTGTTGCTGCCGTCGATGTTCGAAACCCAAAGCTCGGATCGCTCCTTTTCTGGGAGCGTGATGTACATGACACGCTTACCGTCTGGTGAGATAACCGGCTGGGTAGCGTTCTCCGAGACAATATCGGCTGACTCCTTGGATCGCACGTGATAGGCCACCAGCGTGCCGGAGGACTTGCCATTCACGTAATAAATCCCCTTGCCTGTGGGGTCGAGCATGGGGGAATCGTCGGGCCCAGGGCCAAAAGTGATCTGCGCAAAAGTTCTCTTTGCCAACGAGTACCTCCAAATGTTGGTGAGCCCGTTGACTGTACGACTGACTAGAACAGATTTTCCCGGTTCGTCCCAGCCACGGAGCACACCAGGCACCTCCCCTAAATCGTCGGCAGCGCGTGGCGACAAAGTGATTTTGTAGAGCCACCGTTTTCCCAGTGCCACCTTTCGGGCGCTCACCAGTAAAGCTTTCCCATCCGGGTAAGAAAGTATTTCCCCCGGCTGGTTTTCGGAAGCGTTGAAGCTGTACACCTCCTCTTCTCCCAGCCCGGATTTATCCGCGCGAAAGATGGCCGCACTATCGCCTTTTAGATAAAAAATCGAGTTGCCTTCGGGCGAGGGCGCCAGGGCGAAGCCGGATACGACTCTGCGCGGAGATCCGCCCAAGGTGGGAACGGCCCAGGTCTCGAATTGACCCAAAATACGGCGATAGTAAATTTCGGCCCCGTCCGGCGAAAAACTGTCTACCTGTTTGTCACCTTCGTCGCTGGTGAGTTGCAGAGGATCGCCACCGGAGGAGAGCATAACGAAAACCTGGAACACGCCACCGGCTGGGGAAGTAAAGGCAACCGTGTGTCCATCGGGCGAGAGAGCGGCGCGGTTCATGGGCTTGTTCCAATGGCTGATCTGCATGATTTTGTTTGGGCCGGATTGGGACGGCGGGCGATGCCAGTGTTCATACACCGCAAGGCCACCGGAAAGCAGAGCAAAAATCGCCAAAGCTGCCACTCCGACCAGTCTTCTTCCGAACTTTGGTGTCGCGCTGGTGATGGTAGTTGCGGCAGAAACCGCTGTATATCCGCCGCTTGCTTCAGAAGCAGCGATCCTGCCGGAACTGGTGTCCCTCTGCAAGCGCTTGAGGTCGGCGCGAATTTCGGCTGCCGACTGGCAACGCAAGTCGCGGTCTTTCTCCAAAGCCTTGTTGATAATTTCTTCCAGTTTCGAAGGGAGGTCAGGGTTGAGCCGAACCGCAGGCACAGGAGCTTTTTCCAAAATGGAATTAAAGATGACGCCGGAACTCTCGCCTCGGAACGGCAACTGCCCGGTCGCCATCTCGTAAAGAACGGCTCCGAAGGAAAACATGTCGGTGCGGGCATCAAGTTCCTTCCCGCGTACTTGTTCTGGGGACATGTAGGCGATGGTTCCCACCGCCATTCCCGGACTCGTCAGATGCTCCGCCGAGTCTATCGTCGGGGCGCTCATGGCAACGTTCTCCGCCTTCACAGTGATCTTCGCCAGCCCGAAGTCGAGAATCTTGGCGTGTCCGCGCTCGGTCACGAATAGGTTTGCCGGCTTGATGTCGCGATGAACGATCCCCTTGGAATGGGCAGCGTCGAGGGCATCGGCAATTTCGATGGCGAGCGACAGAATCAGTTCGGTTTCCAGTGGACGCCCGGCAATGCGGTGCTTCAGCGTCATCCCCTCCAAAAACTCCATGGCGATAAACGAACGACCATCATGCTTGCCGATTTCGTAGATCGTGCAGATGTTCGGATGGTTCAGGGCAGACGCCGCACGTGCTTCGCGGCGAAAACGTTCCAATGCCTGTGGGTCTTGAGCTAGATTTTCCGGCAAGAACTTAAGCGCGACAAACCGCCCAAGCTCGGTGTCCTCGGCTTTGTAGACAACACCCATCCCGCCGCCGCCCAGCTTTTCGACGATGCGGTAGTGCGAGATGGTTTCGCCGACCATGTGCAAAAACATGCTATGGCGGAAGCATCGGCAAGTCAATGAACGCCATGGAGTTGTCAACGGCTCAAAGGTTGTTGGCGTAACATCTCCATTTCACTTATTGACCTTGAGGGATTCAATGCGCCTGGTCATCGGGGGGACGTGCCAGGTTCGCCACTGTTACTGGCCGTGCAAACTCCTGATACAATCGCCGCCATCAGAAGGGGCGTGGTCATGTCTTGCAAATCGTGCGGGTCGAGCACTGTGGCAGACTTCAGTTCAGAGATCTTGATTCACTTCGCAGGTCGAAAAAACGTGGACAAGCCCGGAGTCTTAGTATTCCCAAGGCTCACAGTCTGCCTGGAGTGCGGCTTCACAGAACTCACCCTTTCTGAGAATGAATTGTGCCGCCTCACCGAAGACGCTGCCGCCTAACTTTTCAGTCCCGCAAAATTCTCGCGGTCCGCTATCCCTCACTGCTCGAAGATTCGCTCGGTGATGTCCGATTGCACGCCCCAGGTCGAAACCAGTTCGCCTGCAATCACCACTCCTTGCATGCTGTTCAGGAATACTTTGGGGTTTCCCTTCGAATCCAATTCGTAGGATTTCCTCTCCAGCACTCGATAGCCGGAGCGAATGAATTCTCGTGTCAGTTCGATATTCTTGGGATCATCGGGCACAACCATATCCGCCATACGTTTGCCGATTAGGTCTTGCGCAGAGGCCAGACCATACATCCTGGCTTGGCAGTCGTTGCAGTAGGATACATAGGTGTCGTAGATAATGCGCCGAATCTGTTCCTCCTCCGGCAAGTCCACAGGCATCGGAGAATCCATCTCTACGCGAAAGATGCCGTCAGAACTATCGGCCACAAAATCCTCTGGCGCATATCTGGAGTCCGGCAAGACCTGCCCCGTCAATCCCCGACTGACGAACCGCTTGCCCTGAAGGAGCGCTTCCACTGCGGGTAAGAGTTCACTTGCGGCATGCGCCTTGACGACGTAACCCAATGCCCCTGAACTGAAAGCCGCTTCGATCACGTCAAGAGACGATTCTTGACTGACGAACAATATCTTGGAATTGGGCGAGAGCTTGCGGATTCGTCGTGCGGCCTCGATTCCATCCAGCCCCGGCAGACCGATGTCTAACAGTATCAAGTCCGGCTGCAGGGCTTCGGCCTCGTGAACCGCTTGTAGTCCATTGGAAACTTCACCGACGATCGAGAAGTCTAGACTTCTGCCTAGCGTGGAACAAATGTATCGCCGAAAGGGCTCGTAATCCTCGACCACGAGAACTCGGGCAGATGACATGTTGCCAGTTATATCACTGGTAGGACCATTACACCAGTCGCCCCATGTCTGCAGACCTGTCAAATTGACGAGAAATCTCGTCTTTGAAAAACCCCCTCTTGAAAAAACGGCCTCCGCAGAGGGATAGAAAATGTCCACCAAAATCGAGAACGTCGTTTATAGGGCTTCCTAGCGCGATGAAATTTTTGCGGATTTCTCGCGAGTGAGTTTTTCAACAGCCACTCTCGATAGCGCTCATTGACCCGCCCGCCAATTCTCAAAACGTCTAATGGCTGATTACAACCGTTACTCCCCACATAGCCCGTCACCGGGTGCAATCGCGATCACTCCACACAATTAGTCGGTTATCTTCCTGCCAGGCACCCGAGCCGCATCAGAAAGAGATTGAGTAGGTTTCGCATCAGACGAATCGTTAGTATGCAAGGGAGCTTAGTTGATTTGAACGCCTGGGCTTCATGAAGGGCGAACTACTCCGCCATTCTACTGTCTTGCCGTGGCGGATAGATGAAAGCAATGTGGAAGGAATCCGTAAGTTTGGCCCGTGGGCCAAGGCAAAAAGACAAATCACAATCGGTGAACAAGAGCGAGGATCTGACCGGTCACTTTCTTGCACTCTTTCGTCGGCCAGAATTAATCAGTACGGAAAGGCGGGAGATGCTGTCTCGGAGTTTACTTAGGCTCTCAGATGTCAGATCGCCAAGAGAGTTTCCGTTTTCTGTCACATCGCTGAAACCCGCCTTCTCCATTTGCGCCGCGGCGGCGCTGAATCGTTCGCGACTTACCTCGTCCATGTCAATGAAGCGAAATGCCTGCGCGAGTGGTATCCCATCCGCTCCGCCGTGCAGGAATTGGATATGCGCCGTCACCTTCCCAAACACTGTGTTCAAATTCATGTCGGCTAGCGATCCTTGCGGGATCGGCCCTTTCGACAGGATGGCAGAACCACCGGTAAGGGAGAGCCGCTGAATCACTCCGACGAACTTCTGGTTATCGAGGGTGAACAAGGCCCGCTCATTATTGGGGACCCGAATGCGCGGCGGACGGGTGCTCTTCCGAGACTTCTGCAACTTTTGCCGCATCAGCAGTAGCATTACAACCGGAGCCAAACAAGTCAATGTTACGGGAGTGTTCTGTCTGGAAGGTTGAGCAAGATGCGCCAGCAAACATTGAGCATTCGGGCTGCTTCGCTCTGGGCCGTTAATTAGGGTCTATCCGCAGAAGGATGGCCAGGAGGGGAAAATCTTCGGTTCCCCAACGCGACTCCGCTATCTGGCAACGTAGACGTAGCGGCGATCACGACCCAGAAATTGATCGGTGTCAAGATCTGACTACCCGCACGCAAGCGGCCGCCAGATGACCTCCGGGGAGATCCTCTACCACGAAAATAAAGCGCGTGTCGGGGGCCGGCTCGACAGATCCAGGATGAGGCTAAGGAGGCAAACGCCGTTTAGCGAGGTCAGAGGGCTTCACCAAAGATCGCACCGCATAAATCCACGATTAATCGAAATCGGATCCTTCAGCCGTGGCCCGGATAGCCCATGCCTGCCAGCACGCCTCGCATATAAGCAAAGCTACTGATCACGCCCGGCATCGGATCGTCGGGATGAACCTCGTACTCCAGATCAACGAAGCCCTTGTACTTTGTGGCGATAAGGGCTTCGAACATCTTGCGCACCGGCATTATGCCGTCTCCTACGGCGACTTGACTTTCCTTGCGGTCGAAGTTCGTCAGGTCCTTCATGTGTACGTTGAACAGCCTCGGGCCGGCCTCGCGGATTGCCTGAACCACATCCGTGCCGGCGCGAACCGTATGCCCGACGTCGATGCAGCACCCCATGAGCGGATCCATGCCCTTCACTGCCTTCAATACATCGAGCGGCGAAGGCCACAACTTATCCTCCGGCCCGTGATTGTGGATGGCGATGCGGATGTCGTATTCCCTTACGAACTTCTCAATTTGCGGCAAAGTTTGTGGCGCGGGATCGCCGGCGACAATGACGGGAATGCCCGCTCGCTTGCAATATTCGAATTTGGCGCGGATGTCCGCATCCTCATCCTTCGGGAAATAAATGGCTCCTGCAGCGTGGAGCTTGATACCGGCTGCTGCATAGTCCGCGAGCGCAGCCGACTCTTCTTGTGGATCCATCGGGAGATGATCTTTGACGTCCTTCGCATTCAACGCGAATACATTGAGCTGCTTCATGAAACCGATCAGTTGCGTGCGAGTGAAGTTACGGAACGTATAGCTGGCCAGGCCCAGACGAATTGGCGATGCTTCGTCGCTGGACGGTGAATCGGCGGCGAAGAGATTGCTCGGTCCGGCAAGCGCTGCCGCAACCAGTGCGCCGGAGCGAACGAAATCGCGGCGGGAGACAATGTCTTCTTTAGACATGCGGCGCCCAGCCTTTCTCGTATTCGCGCCCCCACATCTTCATTGCTTCCGGGTCGCCCTGAATGTGCCCATCTTTCGGGTCGAGATGCAGCTCACGGTTGACCTCCCACGCAATGTTTGAGAGCTCGAGCATCGTAACCGCGACGTTGCCGTCGGACACCGGAGCGTTGAGTTTCTCGCCTTTACGAATTCCCGCGATGAGGTTCGCGAAATGAGCGTCAGTCATGGAATCGCGGCCAATGAGGTCGGAAGATGAGCTCGTGCTGCCAGCCTTCAATTCGCTTGCCTTATTCCCTTTGAGATCGTAGATCTCGTAGCCATCCCGATCGACCAGAACCGTACCCGTTGTTCCCATGATTGCCGAACCACGATCGCGCCCGTAAAACTTCATTCCCTGGCAACTCTTGCCTTCCCACGAAATCATCTTGTCTTCGTACTCGAAGCTTGTGATCAAGGTGTCATAAAACTGCCAGTCGTCTTTGAACTGATATCGGCCGCCCGACGCCGTTACTCGCTGCGGATAGCCCACGCCAAGCGCCCAGCGGCAGACATCGACTTCATGCGTGCCATTGTTCAGCGTTTCACCGGTGCCGTAAATTCGAAACCAGTGCCAGTTATAGGGATGCAGGTTGTCCTTATACGGACGGCGCGGCGCCGGGCCCTGCCACAAGTCCCAATCAAGCTGCGGCGGTACGGGCACTTCTTTTCCGCTGCCAATCGACTTCCTCACATTGCTGTACCAAGCTTTCGCAAAATAGGGCCTGCCGATGATGCCTTCGCGAATCTTTTCGACGACTTCTATCGTGTGCGGTGAAGAGCGCTGCTGCGTGCCAATCTGCACTAGCTTGCGATACTTCTGCTGCGCCAGTAGCAGCATCTCGCCCTCAGCCGGATTGTGGCTGCATGGCTTTTCCACGTAGACATGCTTACCCGCCTGCAATCCGGCGATGGCCATCGGTGCATGCCAGTGGTCGGGTGTGGCAATGGTGATGGCGTCCACGTCTTTCTGCTCGAGAATCCGACGAAAGTCTTTCTCCGTCGCCGGGGCTTCGCCCATCTCCCGCTGTACGGCATCGGCGAACTTCGTCAAAATATTGCTGTCTACATCGCAAACATACGCGATGCGGGCAGCGCTCCGGTTCGCGTGGAGCGCCGAGAGATGAGCGTAGCCGCGGCCATTCAGACCGATAATCGCAAAGTTGAGGCGGTCGTTAGAACCAAGAATCTGGCCATAGCTCTTCGCCGTAGTGGCGATGGCGAGCCCCGCCGCGCTCGCTCCAAGTGCATCGAGAAACTCACGTCGTGTGACTGTCATTCTCTTCCTCATAACGTGCGGGCATCGCCGCTCTTTCACCGGCTGACGAAATAGGTTGTGATCAGCAGGAAATTCCAGCTTTCGTCAGCGCCTTCTTGAGTCCGTCCATGCTAATCCGGGTGGACGCTTCGGGCGTGCCTGCACCGCGCCAGTGAGTTTCGAGGCTCAGGCCGTAGTGAAAACCGTCGTGTTGCAGAGCCTGAAGTTGTCCTACCCAATTGACATTGCCGCCACCGACCGGAGCCCAATCGTATTTATGGTCCGGCTTGCTCACCACATCTTTGCAGTGACAGTGCCCGATGCGGTCTTTGGGCAATAGCTGATAGCCATTCGGATAGGGAGTGCTTCCAATCGCAGCGGCATTCCCCGGATCCCAGTTCAACATGAAGTTTTTATTTGGAATCGCCTTCAACACGGCAGCCGACTCTTCGCCCGTGGCGGTATTGCATGACATCTCGTTTTCAAGCAGCAGGATAATATTGTCTTTTGCGCAGCGCTCCGCCGCCTGCTGCAATTTGCCATTAATCGCCGCCCGGTACGGCTTCGGATCATCAAGCCGCCAATAGTCGAAACAGCGAATCCTGTCTGCGTTGAAAGATTTCGTAAGCGCAATACACCGCTCCAGCAGCTTATCTTGGGCGCTGGCATCGAAGTCCGCGTGAAACTGGTCGCGGGTTTGGCTCTGCGACGACCGGGGAGCTCCCGGCCAGTCTGTCTTGAACAGCGGGCTTGCAATATCTGTGACTCGCAGTTTGTGTTGCTCGAGGATTTTCCGTGCATCTTCAACTTCTTTCGCTTCGAGCTCGGTAACGTTCTTGTCCCACATCGAACGTAGCTCTATCCAATGGAGCCCAAGATCGCCGGACACGATCTGACATGCCTTCTCGAAATCCTGTGCGATTTCGTCGTTGATCACCGCTAACCTGAATGGGCATGCGCTTGCACTCGACGACGGTTGCATTCGCGAGGATGCTGCAGCTTTCTTGACCAGAGACGGCACTAGCGCCCCGAGCCCAGCTAATCCGGTGGCTGCGAGCATCCTACGTCGTGTGTACACCATGAATTCACCTCCCGCTCTTCCGACGATTCTACGTCGCTACTTCGGCCTTCGCCGGTCTATTGGTTGACGCCGCTGGCCAGAAAACCTCCATCGACGACCAGCGTCTGTCCGGTAACGAAGGACGCGGCATCGGAGGAGAGATAGACTGCCGCTCCGACGAGTTCTTCGGTCTTGCCGAAGCGACTCATCGGCGTCCTGGTCAACAGCTCTTGTCCCCGCTGCGTGCTGTCCAGCAAGTCTGCGTTCAGAGCAGTGCGGAAGACGCCGGGCACGATGGCGTTCACCGTAAGGCCCTTCTTTGAACACTCCACGGCGAGCGAGCGTGTGAGCGAGACAACGCCTGCCTTGCTGGCCGCGTATGCCGCGACTTCGTTGAACCCAACGAAGCTGCTCAGGGATGCGATATTAATTATGCGGCCGTAGCCACGCTCCAGCATGTGCTTTCCGAAGATCTGGCAAGTCCGCAACGTTCCTGTAAGGTTCGTGTCCACGATATCGGCCCATTCCTCTTCCGGCATGGTGAGCGTGGGCATGCGCTTGATCTTTCCGGCGCAGTTAATCAGGATGTCGACTTTGCCGAAGCGTTGGAGCGAGGCCGCCAGTAGTTGCTCGAGCGATGCGCGGTCGCAAACATCCGAGCAGAGGCGCAGGGTTTGGCGTCCACGCCGTTCGATCTCAGCGGCTGTTTCGCCGACGTGTTCCGGGCGACGCGCTGAGGCAACGACATCCGCTCCAGCATCTGCGAGCCCGAGGCTCAGGGTGCGTCCAATCCCGGAGGTCCCTCCGATTACAACTGCAGTCTTGCCTTCCAGGCTGAAAATATTGATCGTCATTGTTTCATCGCTACAATTTACCGCAGTAGGCTTTCATCCCTATCCGCTGAATTCTACCTTCCTTAATCCGGGCGCAAGCGAATATAGAACGATCAGAGCCAACAGGTAAGCGCTCGACGCGATACCGAACAGGCTCGAGTAGCTGTGTGTGAGTTGCAGGATGTGGCCTGCAAAAAAGGCAAAAAGAGCGCTGCCGACGGATCCCACCATGCCACCGATACCGACGACCGAGCCCACCGCGCTGCGCGGAAACATATCCGATGATGTGCTGAACAGATTGGCCGACCAACCCTGGTGTGCGCCCACAGCAATGCTGATCAGCGCAACGGCGCTCGGCAGAGATTTGACATTAGTGGCTATATAGATGGGAACGACCAGAGAAGCGCAGAAGAGCATTGCCGCAAGCCGCGCGTAGCTGGGCGAAAGTCCGAGGCGATGGAAAGGCGTGGGTAACCAGCCTCCGCCGATACTGCCAATTGCCGCCACGTTATAGACCACGATAAGCGGCAGTCCAAGATGCGAAAGATTTAAATTGAATTTCGCACTAAAGTAAGACGGCAGCCAGAACAGATAGAACCACCAGATCGGATCGGTAAGGAACTTCGCGAACGAATACGCCCATGTCTGGCGGAAGCCCAACAATCGCCGCCAAGGCACGGACGGGCCCAGGTCGCTCGCCGCATCCTGATAGATGTGACGCAGTTCCTTGGCTGTAAGCGTGGGATGATCGGTGGCCCCGCGGTAATGCCGAGACCAACACAGAATCCAGAGCACACTGAAAATGCCGGTAGTCAGAAAGGCCCAGTGCCAGCCCCAGCGCAGCGTCACCCAGGGCACGATAGCCGGAGCCAGGATCGCTCCAACATTTGATCCCGAGTTGAAGATGCCCGTGGCCAGTGAGCGTTCTCTCTGCGGAAACCATTCGGCCACAGTCTTGATGGCGGCGGGGAAGTTGCCGGATTCGCCGAGTCCGAGGAAGAAGCGGGCGAAGCCGAATTCCAGCACTGTGTTGGCCAATGCGTGGCCCATGGCGGAGAGACTCCAGACCGCCATTACCAACATGTAGCCGATGCGCGTGCCCAGCTTGTCGATCAGCCGGCCAGCGGCCAGCAGGCCAATCGCGTATGCGATTTGAAATGCGTCCACAATGTAGCCGTAACTCACCTCCGTCATGCCGATATCGTGCTCGAGCGTGGGCTTGAGGATCGCGATCACCTGGCGATCCATGTAATTGATTGAAGTGGCAACGAATAGCATGGCGCAGATCGTCCAGCGCACATGTCCCAAACGAGAGCTGGTAGACGACCCGGGAGATGAGCCGCTTTCCCTCTGGTTGTCGAAAACCGCTTGATCTGCCAAGCCGCGCTCCTAGAGCCGATATGCCTTTTTCACCAAACTATAGGCGAGATCGTGCGCTACTTCCAAAGCTTCTTCTTCGTCCAGCCGATGCTCGGCGACAAGCTTCGCTAGGAAAGCGCAGTCTACGCGCCGCGCCACATCATGCCGCGCTGGAATCGAAAGGAAGGCGCGGGTATCGTCGTTGAATCCCACCATGTTGTAGAAGCCCGCAGTCTCGGTCACCTGTTCGCGGAAACGCATCATCCCCTCCGGACTGTCGTGGAACCACCACGGCGGGCCAAGGCGCAGGCACGGATAGTGACCTGCCAGCGGAGCTAGTTCGCGGCTGTAGACAGACTCGTCCAGCGTGAAAAGAATAATCGTCAGGTCGCGCTCATTGCCGAACTGGTCGAGCAACGGGCGAAGCGCGTCAACATAATTTGTCGGCATCGGGATGTCCGCACCTACGTCACGGCCGTATCGCTCGTAGAGTTTGCGATTGTGGTTACGCGCGCTGCCCGGGTGAATCTGCATGACCAGTCCGTCTTCGAGACTCATCCGCGCCATTTCGGTCAGCATCTGGGCACGAAAGAGTTCATGTTGCCGGGCATCGGCGGCGCCGGTGATTACCCGGCGAAATAGTTCCCCGGCTTCTGCGGTGGAGAGATTCATAGTTCGCGCAGTGGGATGCCCGTGGTCGGTGGCCACGCAGCCGAGTTCGCGGAAGCGGACGCGCGTCGCTCGAAGCGCGTTCAGGTAACCTGCCCAACTCGAGGTATCTTCCCCGGTCTGCTCGCCGAGCTTGGCAATGGTTTCGGCAAAATCAGCAAATTCGGGATCGACAACCGGGTCTGGCCGGAAGGTCGGCAGAATCCTCGCTCCCCAATTCGATTTGCGTATGGCCTTGTGATCGCCCAGTGAATCGAGTGGTGAATCCGTCGTCGCCAGCACCTCCAAATTGAAGCGTTCGTAAAGAGCGCGTGGCAGGAACTCTGGCGTCCTTAACTTTTCCGAGATGGTGTCGAAGTACAGATCGGCGGTCTTTTCCGACAGGCGCTCCGTAAGTCCGAAAAGTTCCTGGAACGCGAAGTCCAGCCACATCCGCGTCGGCGTTCCGCGGAATACATAATAATGAGTGGCGAAGGTGCGCCAGACTTTCCGCGCATCGTTTAACACCGGCCGCCCAATCTCGAGATCCTCCAGCGAGACTCCCTGGCTGTAGAGCATACGAGCAATGTAGTGGTCGGGCTGCACAAAGAGTTTTGCCGGATCGGGGAAGGGCTCGTTCCTCGCAAACCATGCTGCATGGGTATGCCCGTGAGGGCTGACGATGGGCAACAATCGCACATGCCCATAGAGCGCCCTGGCTATCTTTCTTGGGCCGGGCTCGGCCGGGAACAGACGATCTGGATGGATCAGCATAACTCCGACGTTACCTTGTCGCTTCCCATCGGCGAACGTCGATGCAGCAGCATGCGACCTGGGCACCAGCATACACGTTCTCGCCCTGGTTCTATCGCCTCTCGAGTGGAGATGAGCTCAGCAGTCGTTGGGTTTCCCTGTCGAGTGCATCTTTTCTCTTCCCTCGACCGTATATCTCGGTAGTGCGGACGCCGCAGGTTGCTTCTTCGTAAATGGCACTTGACGCGGCACTTGAAGGTACGATTCTCGATAGATGAGGCAAGTATGGAGACTTCTGCTCTGGCTCAGTCCGCGTCAGACCACTATCTCAAGTCGCTAGTCCACACGATTTTGGTCGTTTGACTCTTGTTTGGTTTTGTCTTGAGGTGCGGACGCTTCCGGAGTGCCCGGTTACAGAAAAATCGCGTACACCACTAGACCTAGCGAGACGGCAATCGCGAGTCCCCAGATCAAATAGCATGTCACACGCATGGCATGGTCTTCTTCCGGAAACTGCTGTACACGGGCCACGGTGGAAAGCCTCCATGAATGAAGAATGAACCCGTTGCTAATCGTTGATGATCCAGCAACAACGCAGCGTTGCCCGACGAGATTTTACAAAACAATAGCCACCACTTCAATCGCAAAGAGAAAGCGTCCTAGACCCAGACCCAGACCCACAGAGTCAAGAACGCTATCCCGAACAGCCCGCCCCCAAACTAGTTTAGCCCATACAATATGCTCTCAACTGAAAAGTCGTAAATGGCACGCGCGTGTTAAGTTGCAGCACAAATGGGCTACGGAAGCATTGCGTTAAGAGGCTTTATACGGAGGTGCGATTTCTTTCAGCCGCTTCATTCTGCTGACGTAGCAGTCTTCGTGCACCGCTTTCTCATCTTCGTCGGACGTCGAGGTTTCGAGCTCCACGGGTTCATTGCAGGATACTGCACTTCGGTGGTCGCAGCTTGTGGGAGAAATCGTAGGAATGTTGGCATCGCGCGGCCTTCGAACGAATCATCGGGTTGCACAAAGACTGCCGAAGGGCGCGGCCAAGGATGCTTCCGTCGCGGCGTGCATCTCTGCATCCGGGCGGTCACCGCCCTTTTGCCGAACGGATTGAACGAGCTCGATGGCGTTGAGAAAATTCTTGAGTTCGTCCCCGTAAGGCAGTTTTCCGAACCCCGCGTTGCGTTTGTTCGCGGCGGCTTTGGCGGGCGGGACTTTCTTCGGTATCCGCATGGAAGGTCGATGGCGATTCTAATCTGGCCATGCGGCGCTTGGTATCCTTCCTTGCCATAGTTCTCTGTACCGATCGTCAGCAGAATTTCGCAGATCTGAGAAATGCTCCGTGCCTCCCGACTGGAGCAACTCGCCAGGTTCGGCCTCAGCGAAAGTTTTTCGCAATCAAACTAGGGTTGCCCGAAAAACCGCGGGGCCGCCGCGGGATTAAAGGTGGTTATTTCGAAATGCGGACCCAAGGAGCTCAGCCTCGAGATGGTCTTCTAGCGATGCGGACGCCCCAACTCTTCGTGAGATTCGAGCGTCGGGCGCGTGCATGCGTCACGGACGGCGCTGGGGGCAGCTCACTTTTTGCGCGAGATGCTGTGGCGGCCGCCGGTTTAGCGGTGTTTGCTCGTGCGGGACGGTCGAGCCTAATCGGCCTACCCACGCGTGCCTTGCGCCTTCTTGGAGCGAAGCTCCGTTTGCCTCCAATTCGGTCCGGGCCGTAGAGTCTTCTTCCCTTCCCGCATCTGGCGTTCTGCTGCTGCGCGTGCGGTGCCTTCGGTTCAGTTCCAGTTCGCGTCTTGTCGATCATTCCCTCAAGCATGAATTCGTGTCTCTCAAATTTTGGAAGTCTATAAGAACAGGACACATATTGGGTTCGTTTTGACAGAAAAAGTCCTGTTAGGCGCACATCACAGGTCTTTTAATATCACGAGCATATATCGTATCACGATATATTTGGAGGATTCCCAGAGACGAACCGCAACGACATCGTACCGAGGTCTAGGGTTTTCCCACGAGGCGTGCGTCAGATCGATCAGAATGCCGAGGTCGTTCATCAGAGATCTGCTATCTGCTAATTAATAGTAAATACACTTACCGAGTTGCCCGTCGTTCTTCGAGTTCGCAACAAACCTCGATTTCGTAACGCAACGCTGGAGAGGACGATGACCCGCAGTTATGCCTTAGACAAACCCATGATGGCTACCAGACCCAATGAGGGTGCTCGCTGAACCAAACGTGGACGATGAATGCCAACATGCCACCGTAGAAAAGTATTCCGATAACGCCGTAAAGTATTGCGACAAAGGTGCAGACGGGGCCGCATTGCTCTCTACGCCTCCCTGCGTCGTAGGAGTCTTTTTCGACTAGAGTTCGATGAAAACTCCGGTCCACAGTAGAGATGCAATTGGGTGGGTTGTTGCTAAAGAGATTTGACACTGGAATCTCCCTTCTACCTCAGAGATTGATGGGAATTCTAACATTTGCCCGGTCAGCGGGGTTCAGTCGGCGCGATGGTTGGCGTAACGTCGCGGTTTCGCTCATTGACGAGCGGTCAAAACGTGTAGTGGCCTGGTTTCGACAGTTACGACGGAAGGCTCGCATATAATTCCAATCTGCATGCGACCTAATCGAGCAATGAGCCAGCGTCTCACCAATGGTACCCCTCTGCAGAGTGCAGACGCACTACCTGACGAATTAGTCCAAAAGTTGCGGGATGGCATGAGCCTTGTTGACGGCTGCCTCGTGCTGCGACTTGGAATGGCGTTAATGGCAATACCGTTGACGGATGGCGTATCTGACGGAACGTCTACGCCTTCGGCCTGAAATGAAGGACGAGTCGGGGGCAGGCAACACAGGCCCTCTCATCTTGGCGGGAACGGTCTTGACACCCATCCTGCGCCGGGTGGTAGATTGTCTGTGTCGGGTTGTCGGACTGCGATTATATCCAGTTCGTGAGTTTCCTTGGAGGGTACTCCCATGGAGTACATTTCCGAACGCCGCCCCTTCCGCTGCTTCCTTCACTCTTGGGCCAAAACAATCATCAAAGAGACACGTTAGGAGGAACCATGTTTGCTCAAAATCGTTCGCGTCGCGCGCTCATCTTTTTCGCTTCGCTGCTGATTGGGTTCGGGACCATTTCGCGGCCTGCGGCCGCTCAGTACAAAGTCACGAATCTGGTGGCCAGCCAGGCTGGAATGGCGAAATATCAAGACACGGATCTACTTAACGCCTGGGGAATCGCGCATTCCCCTTCGGGTCCGATCTGTGTCGCTGATGCTGGCGCTGGTCTGGCGACGTTCTATAACGCTCAGGGCGTGAAGCAGTCCACCGTGATCACGGTCCCTCATGCTGCCAACAACAAGAACCATGGGACTCCTACTGGAGTCGTGTTCAACGGCACGACCGACTTTCAGGTTTCGCAGGACGGGAAGTCTGGTCCTGCGATGTTTATTTTTGCCACCATCGACGGCACGATCAGCGGTTGGAACTCGAAGGTGAACTCCAACACCGCGATCATCGTGATCGATAATTCCAGCAACGGCGTTTCTTACACGGGGCTGGCCATCGGTGTGAGCCAAGGCGCCAACTATATCTATGCGGCCGATCACAAGAACAACAAGGTGGACGTATACGATGGCTCGTTCAATTTGGTGAAGTCTTTCACCGATCCGAATCTTCCCTCGGGTTCTGGTCCTTTTAATGCTCAGACCATCAAGGGCGAGCTGTTCGTGGCTTTTACGATCCCCGTGGGTCATGGCGCCGTGGATATCTTTGACATGGCCGGCAATCTGGTCAAGAATTTCACGTTGGCGAGCGAACTCAAAGCCCCGTGGGGATTAGCGATTGCGCCCGCGCAATTCGGCCCCATGAGCAAGGCTGTGTTGGTGGGGAACTTGAACGATGGCCGCATCAATGCTTTTAACGCGACGACCGGAAGCTTTATGGGGTCTCTGACCACGCCGCAGGGAAAAATAATCAGCGAAAGCGGACTGTGGGGGATTGCTTTCGGAAGTGGAACTTCCGAAAACGGTAAGACGAACCAGCTCTTCTTCGCGTCTGGCCCCGCTAAGGAGAAGGCTGGCCTGTTTGGTGCAATTAGTTACAAGAAATGAATAGTGGGGGCTTCGCCCAAAGAAGAATGCGATACGAGCGAGCCCCACGGTCCGGACCCACGACTTTGTGGCTGGATTACCGAGGGCGGGTTGCGTTGATTTTCCCGCATGACACCTGTCAATGTGCAAACTTCTGCGCTGTCACAAAGCAAAGCCAGACATTCCTGTTGAAACATCCCGATTACACTCATCTGCCTTCCCCGAGGGGATTTGAGTGAAATGGCCTGGTTTCGTCAGTTGTGTGCCGGAACCAAGGAGGTTCGTGAAGCGATATATTGTGTTCGATACCCGACGGTTGTTTCCTTAACGTCTATGGTATAAGCGAGCCGGCCCGGTTCCTATCCTTTCTCCGCAAAGCTGGTGCCGCATGATAGACCAAGAGAAAGAGCATTGCCTGCTTCTATGTGAACAGGCTGCGACTGAGCAGGACCCCGAAAAACTGATGGATCTTCTTGACAAGGTAAACCGTTTTCTGGAGGCGGAGGAAAATCGCCGCAGAGATACGCCCAGCACGTCACTCTCGACTGAAAGTTAGAACTACTTCTGTCTGAGTTTTCGGGTTGCGGCTGATCGTCTGCCGTTTGTGCTTGCTTTCCTCCCAAAGGTACACGGTGGAACCCACACTCTCTGGCACTAGATCTGCTTGGTGGCGTATCGAAACAGCCAGTTGCGGGGATTCATGCGGAGGGCCACTTAACTGCATTGAATGATGCTGCATATTCTAAGGAGAAGAGGATAAGAAAAATGGTACAAAACATCAGCACCCGAGATTTTGTCTTCCGGCTGTAATGTCGGCGATACGCAAGCTCATATGGATCGAAAAAAGTCGTTTTCAGGGTTTCGGTTGCTCCGCATGCGCCTGGGTCTTCAAGACCTCCGGCGCGCCCACGGGCAATTCCTTTGATGGAATGATGCGGAACTTCGAGTTGCAGCGCGACAACGAGTTTACTTCCCACGTTTGCGCCGAACACCCCTATAGCCAAGAACGCAAAAAGCTGAACGATTAAACCTGCAGTTATGTGACACAGCGATTGAAGAAGCGTATTACCATGGCGCACGGCACCGCCAGGGCATTGAGAGGATCTCCCCGGCGGTGCTTGCGATGTTTCGCGTTCGTTGAAATAAGCCTACGGCTAGTTTAGAACTGATGCGTGGAATGCTGTATATCGCAGCACGATGGCCATGCCAGACTAAATGCTGATGTGGGCGATCTCCAGTTGGTGTTCCTTCAGTACGCGGAGTTGTGAGCTTCGATAGCGAAGGTAATGCAAGGGCTGGCCGAAGACAATACACCGAATGCCGTAGGCGTGTTTGCTCGGAAAGCGGCCAAACTCTCAGCCACAAGCCGGGGAACTAGGTTCCCACACCTACTAAGGGAGTGTTGCCACCGCCAAAAGCCGCGGACAAGATTGCGGGTGGGATCGGAGTCTCAGCCGGAAGAGAAGTTCGAGAGGTCTAAGCCTATTGTTGGAGCGCAAACGAAACTGATGTTTTGAGGCGCCTGCGAGTTAAAGACGGTACGAAAGTAAGTTGGCAGGTTTCGGGACTTGCGGCACAGTGGGTGGATGAGGAAACCTAAGCCCTCCCCCGAGCGAATCAAAGAACTGATCGCGGCTGGTGTTCCTGAGAATGCAGAGGACATGGAAGAGGCCCTGAAGGAACGCACAGAGACGGCTGACCTATTGGCCGGAGTCCTTGATCGTGAGGAATCACGTCGCGAGTTAAGCGACGAGCAAGTCAAGACACTGGAGAGCTTACTCACCTCGTTGCGAGGAAAAGCCGCGAAGGTTGGGTCGTAGATGAAGAAACCTGAAGAGAAACCTCCACAAGATCTGAACCTTAGAGTTCGATTACTCGAGAACTCTATCCAGATTGCATTGGACAATCTTCGCGCTCTGAAAAATGATGAGCGATTCCAGAACTTTCTTAGCAAGTCTGCGAAGGCTGGTTCCTAATGGAACAAACCCGGAGCGTGAACCCTCAGAGCCGGGTCTGGAAGTCGTGCAACGGCAGGACCTACAAGAAGAAACGAGAGAAGATCTACGTCCAAAGGTCGGACGGCAAATGGGACCTGGTTGCAACTGGCTTCTCACCAGATGACTACGAGAAGCGGTTGAAGAAAGTATGGCAGAGTCCACACACCGACCAAGATGTTCCACTGTGAAAGTTCACACCCACTCCAGAGGAGCCCGATCTGATCACCGATCGGGCTTTTTCTTGGTACTTCCGGATCGGCGGGCATAACATGCCTGAAAGAGGTGCTTATGGAGGACATCTTGATTGTTGAAAAAGGGGATGAATTGTTCCACATCAAAAGCAAGAGCCACCGATTCTCGCCCCAGACCTGCGCTGCTGAATACAATGCTCTGCTGAGACAACTAGTTGCTAACGGGATGCCGCAAGACGAGTTCGGCAAGCTGTGGGCCCCATTGCAGAAAACAGGCCGGGCCGAGATAGAAGTGAGTCTCCCCGCGCTCCCTTGAGTCAACTGTAGGCTCTTACGTCCCCGGCTTACGTCCGCTTTGTCGGCCTTCACCGCCTTGGCATGAACTGCTCCCCGCATGCTGGACACTCGATACGCTCAAAGTCGATGCGCCGCACTCGTCGCTGAACACCCATCGCTTCGAAATGCACTCCCGAAGGTCTGCAACCACCAGCGCGACCATTCCCTCTCAACACCTGCTACAGTTTTACGATTTCGGAACAACACCGAGGAAACGGCGTATCATTCGCGGCGCTCAGGAACCGCCGTCATCTCATCACGCACTTCGAAGGATGGAAGATGACGGCGGCAGGGTGCTACTTGCCTGAGAGTGTAGGTGGATTGAACAAGTTACTACCACTGGCCGTAGGCCTATAATTCGCGGCCTATGGTTGACGTGTTCATGCGAGAGGTTCAGTGCGCGAATTGCGGAATAACCACGCGGCACCAGCTCCCCATCCTCGAACGAATAATTCAACTTCAATCGGCGAGGTTACAGGACGAGACTTACATAAATTATGCGTGTCCTGAATGCAACACGCTAACGCGCGCTCTCGTTGCTCGTGGGGCAAAGGTATTTCTGGGCATGGATCTATCTGCATTCCCATACGATCTAACCCTCTACGACGTATCTCTCCAATGCGCCAAAACAGGTTGTGAATCTCGCGTAATACTTCTCGCACCAGTGAACCGCGAAATACATGAGGACGAGTTGTCGACGCACATGCAGACGAACTGGCGTAACCATAGTGCCTTGTGCGCGAATGATCACCGTCCGATTTATCCCCTGCAAATTCGCGAATGGGTAAAGTGGCCGCAGTAATGTAATCCTGCCCGGTGTCGTGTACGCCCACCAACAACTGGAGCCACAGCGGCCAGTCAGCGAATTTCGTCATCGTCATCGATTGTAACGCCGGGCTCTTTCGTCAACTGGCGAAATATCAAAACCCCCTCACCACACTGCACCACTGCGCTTTGGGGGCGAACAGACGGCGCAAACTTGTGAAATCGCCTGGTTACAACACTTAGGGTTGCTGGGCGGCGGGTTTGAAGCATCGAATGTTCCACTTCTTATGGTGCCTAAGAACTTGCAGATGTGGCGGGCCTTCATTCCTTTCACGCCAGCGGTTGTCGTCGTGTAAAGACAAGCGTACCGGCAATTGAAACGGCAAGTGCTGCAAGACGAGCCGCGTTAGCGACAAGGTCGCCCACGGCATTGTCGCCCAATTGGAAAATCATCCAGACGAGGTCGAAGCCCGCATGAATGACAATCGCCGGCCAAAGATTGCCCCAGCGTTCGGTCAACCAACAAAAGAGAGCGCCACCCACGAAGGTCACGGCGGCCGCTTCCAGCTTGGTGAGCAACGTGTGGCCTTGGTACAGATGGCCAGACGCGAAGGCAAGCGAGGAAAGCACGGCCGCGATCCGGAAGGGAATGCCGGCCCAGCGCCGGAACTGAAGGAAGAGGAAACCGCAAAAAAGAGTTTCCTCTGCGAATGGTCCGATGGTGTTCCGCGCGATGATTGCGGCAGTGGCCGTTGCGTTGGACGCGCCGCCCAAAACCAGAACGACAGCGACCATCGTTGCCACGGAAAGCAGTGCGAGAAGGATGCCGCGAAGACCGAGCGGCAGCAGGCCCAATTCCAAAAGCGCGCCCGGCAGACCGGTGCGCCGGAGCGCCATCGTGATCGCGACAACGAGAACGAGTCCGCAGAGGATGAACAGATATAGAAAGGCGGCTGCGCCAAAGCCTTGCGACTTGAGCCAATGGCCCGCGCCGAGCGCTCTCAGGCCCATCGGCAGACCGAAGGTAAGCAATACGAACAGCGCAAAAAGAACAAGCGCCTTCCCGGCCTGTATGGCAATTGTGCGGCTGGCCGCGATCCCTTCGCTCATGGTGTAGCTGCCCTCACCACAGCGCGATGATACGCCTTGCGGCAGATATATCTAGCCGGTAACCCTAACTCCCGATTTGTTTAACGTATAAGTCAAAGGAACGTCAAACGGATGTGCTGACGATGGTGGCGAAATATCCCGTGGCTGTTGAACAAAGAACCAAAGGAGTAATTTCGGGCGCACTTGCGCAATTTCTCGAACGAATCTTCAATCACTTACGAACGGATTTTCGCGCGATTTCAGCTCAAGAAGAGTTTTTCAACAGCCACTCCCGATAACGCTCATTGAGGGTTTGAGCGCGTGGAATTTTGGGTGGATCGCCCGGGAAGAAACGGCGCCATCCTAGCCGCGACAGCGAACTCGTCAAGGATCGTAATAAAATTTGTCGTAATTAAATTCGCGCTGAATCCATCGCATGGATCCTTCGCTGCCAGGCAAGCTGCTCGGAAGGGCCCAAGAAATCTCTTTTGTTCTGTTGCTCATTTTGGCGAAAGCTCAAATACGACGCCGCCGCTGTACTTGCCCGCCAGGTACGCCGAGCCGTATAGGTTCCCGTCGGCATCCAGAAGCAGATCACCCACCGGTTGCGAGCCGTTCTCGTCGTTGAATGTTAGTAGCGTAGTCTCTTTCCATGTTCCATTGTCCTTGGGAGAGAGGCGGTACACGATGCCCACCCCAAAGCCGCCGTCCTGCGCATTCCCGTACAAGTTTCCGGCAGCGTCAAAGATGAGGCCGGCTGTAGGGAAGCTCCCGTTCTGAATGTCGAAGGCGAGCAGCGTTGTGTGTTTCCACGTCCCATTGCCTTCCGGTGAAAGTTTTGAACACGGTGCCTATATTGAATTTGCCGCCGACCTGAGTCGTTCCGAACAAATTTCCGGTGCTGTCGAACACCAGGCTTCCTTCAGGACCAGCTCCATTTGTGCCGTTAAATTTGAACAGCGCCCTGTGCTTCCACGCTCCATGGGCGTTGGGTGAAAGTTCGAACACCGTGCCGCACCCACCGGAGCAGGCGGCGGTATTGCCGCCACCTGCCGTGGTCCCGTACAAGTTCCCAGCGGCATCGAAGATCAACGGCGCGTAAGGACTCGCTCCGTTCGTGCCGTTGAACTTGAACAGCGTAGTGAGTTTCCATGCTCCATTGGCCTTCGGCGAAAGCTCGAACACGGTGCCGCACCCGCTGGAACAGGTGGCGTTTCCACCCTGAACCGTGGTCCCGTACAAGTTCCCGGCGGCATCGAGCATGAGATGCGCCTGCGGATCGAGCCCGTTCTTGCCGGTAAATGTGGAGATTGTAGCGAATCGCCAGGTTCCATTACCCAGCCGTGAAAGCTCGAACACAGCACCGCAACCGCCGGCACAGGCGATTGGCCCGTACAAGTTTCCGGCGGCGTCCATTACCAGCCCCGCAGAGGGTTGAGCTTCGAACTCGCTGTGAAACTCGTGGAGAATGGTGTGCTTCCAGGTCCCATTCCCCTCGGGCGAAAGCTGGAACACCGTACCGCACCCAACCGCCTGACAGGGAGAAAAATCACCACCCCCAAAAGTCGTGCCGTACAAGTTTCCGGCGCCGTCGAAAATGAGGTCCCCATTGGGGGCCAGTCCGTCCGGGCAGTCAAAAGCCCGACAGAAGTCATGCAGAGCTTTGTATTTGTAGAGGCTGGCTGGCCGAGCGACCTCAGCAGGAAGCGGAGTACGCGTTCCTCGCTCGGCCGACTGCTGTGCATCGGCCAGATTCGCCACAGCGATGTGGACGAAAAAAAGAAACGACACAAAGACTGCAGTCCACCGCGATAACAGCTGGTTCCTGCCGTTTCCCATAACACTTGACCTCCTAAGCGCTCACAAGCTATTGCTCGCTGTCATCAAAATGAAGAGCAATCGGACAAGCGATCGTCGCGATATTGGCGAGGGCTATTAGCAGCGTTGCCATTCTGAGAAACAATTAGACACAGAACGGAATCAGCGCGTCAACTGGCGTAACATCGCGGTTACACGCAATATAAAAGGCGCCCACTTTGAGGTAGGGTGTGATTGGTTGGACCACCACTTACCAAAAGGAGCGCCGTTATGAACCAAGAAAAGTATATTGGCATGGACGTTCACCAGGCAACGATCTCGGTTGCCGTCATGGATAGCTCGGGCAAGCTGATCATGGAATGCATCCTGGAGACGAAAGCGGCCACGATTTTGGAGTTCCTTCATGGGCTACGCGGAAGTTTATCGGTGACCTTTGAAGAAGGAACTTCTGCCGCCTGGTTACATGATCTGATGAAGCCGCATGTTACCCATCTGGTGGTTTGCGATCCGCGAAAGAACGCGCTGCTGAAAGATGGCAGCAAGAGCGACCGGATCGATGCCCGCAAGCTGGCCGAGTTGTTACGCGGCAACCAGCTGCATTCGGTGTATCACGGAGAGCACGGGGTGCGAACCTTAAAGGAGTTGGGTCGCAGCTATCAGACACTCACGAAAGATGTCACCCGCGTGATGACTCGGATCAAAGCGCTGTACCGCAGTTGGGCCATTCCCTGTAGTGGTACGACCGTCTATGCCGCGCGGCATCGCGCGGAGTGGTTGGCGAAGATTCCGCAACCCGGAGTTCGGCTGCGGGCGGAACGGCTGTATCAGCAACTGGATCTGCTGCAACCGGTGCGGCAAGAAGCGCGCCGCGACCTGTTGCGAGAGAGCCGCAAACATGAGGCCGTGAAATTGCTGCAGCAGATTCCTGCGATCGGTCCGATTCGTGCCGCCTTGCTGGTGGCCTTGCTGCAAACACCTCATCGTTTCCGTACCAAGCGCCAGCTGTGGGCCTACAGTGGTTTCGCCATCGAGACACACGACAGCGGCGAGTACCGCTATGTCCGAGGAAAGGTGCAACGAAACCGGGAACGCATCACGGTGCGCGGTCTGAATGACAATCACAATCACGATCTGAAGAATCTGTTCAAAGGCGCCGCTCTCTCGGCCAGCACTCAGCCCGGACCGCTGCACGATTTCTATACGGCGCTGGTGGAAAAAGGAATGCGGCCGACGATGGCCCGTCTCACCCTGGCCGAAAGATTGCCGCCATCACGTTAACCATTTGGAAGAAAGGAGTCAGTTTCGACGCCAAACAACTGCATCGGCAAGCCGCTTGAGCGTCTCTGGTAAGAGGCCTTTCCATCTCCGGTGATTCTCTCCGATGGTGGTCGGTCGGGTTCTCGAGACGCTCGGTTCGAGGTGAGTATCAGTCAATGAGATCGGCCCTGTGTGCTTCGGCACCGAGTCACCCATTACACGGTATGCCGCCTCGGATAACCAGAAATAGCGATAGGCCACGAGCCTCCGATAGAACCATGGTTGACACTCCAAGACCAGGTCCGCTTGCCCTGTCTTAAGACTCGATTGGCGTCGTCACCAGCGGAAGATGAAACCCACAGGAAGGGCAAACAAGCCAGAGCAAAACCCGTCGAGCGAAATCGATGGGCACTACAGACAGTGGGCTGGATCTCGAGACTAAAATCTTCTCGACCTCCGGTCGAGGGAGAACTTTTTTCTTGACATCCCTTTTTATAGAACTCATTGATAGGCCGCGATAGCTACGGCTCTTTGTAAATCACGGCGTGGGAGTGCCTTTTCGCAATCGCCGCATCTTCCACTTCGGAAACGGGAACGTTTTTCTCTCCTTCACGAACGGAGACCTCCCGCATATAGTCTTCGAAACCAGGCGAGGAGAAGACTCCTATGGCCTGGATCTTGTCTTTCCCGATATTGGACAGAGAAATCCACGTGCCCGCAGGAATGAAGACGGTGGCCCCAGCATGCACTTCCCGTGAAAGATCTCCCAACTGCACCTTTGCAGTTCCGCTCTGCAAAAAGAGTATCTCGTCAGCACCGGGGTGACGGTGAGTCGGAATTTCGCCCCCAGGGCCGAGATTCACGGTCATAAAGACTAGGTGCGAGGAGCCGCCATTTTTCGGGTCAACCTTCAGAATAAAGCTCTCCCCCGGCTCCGGGTGCCCTGGCCAGCCTCTCACGACACGTCGTTCGCCGTCGTTCTCCTCGATGATTAGCGGAGTCGCCTTCGAAGAGGTGGCTTTCTGTTGCGATCGAAGCGAGGTTACAACAGCAAAACCGCAAGCTAAGACCAGGCAGATGCGGCAAAAGCTCTTCCACTTCATAACGCCTCCCGGGAACTAACGACGAAGAGGACTTGCTGTTGTCACTCTAGTCTGAAAATGATCCTCCGTGAATACGAAAACTCAGCTTCCCTGGAATCACTGGAGAAAAATCCCGGTTACACTCACCGACCCCTGACCGGGGGTTTTGAGTGAAATGTTTGCGACAGTTATCCCCGTAAGCCTCAGAGCTTCGCGCCTGACAGAGTCGCGACCGGCGAACAACTTCAGGTCCAAGTCGGCGTGAATCAGATTGAGTAACAGAATTAGTGACAAGCCCTTGATCCCAGTTAATCCTGGAATTACAGCTCCTGTTGTTCTCTTAGCTTACGAACGAGCCTTTGGCGTGCTCTCATCCCGCGCAAGGTGCTCATGGTTTGCAGCTTTGGAATCTAACATTCAACCTGCGGTACCAGCAATGCGAGAGCTTGGCAGCTTCGTAGGACTAGGATGGCTCAGTTAGTCGCACGCCCTTTGGCTATAGCATGATTCGCGATGCACAATTGCTCCTAACGCTTAGACCATTCCCGCTCAGTACATACGGGGGCTACAACATTCGCCGAATGTAAGCAAGTCGCTGAGCGGCTGCGAGCGATTCAGCCATAGGTCTCTGAAAGATATGTTGAACCTATTGCTAGATGCAAGAGGCTGTAAACAGAGAAAGCGCCCTCACTAGCACACATCAAGGGGGAAAAAGGACGCCGACCTGCGTAACGTAGCACGCTGTTACTCCCCCACCTATACTCCGAATCACGACGGGCTACGCTGACCCAATTTTTCCGTAGGAGGGCCCCCGAATGCGCAACTTCTTCGCGTTTTTTGCCTTATGTCTGCTGTGTGTCCTTGGAACTACTTCTCAGTCTCATGCCCAAGACAATACTTCGCCAATGAATGATCAGTCCGCTCCTCTGCCAATGGGTAGTCATCCCATATCATCTGCAAATTGGAGTTTTGAGTGTTTCTATTGTTTGAACGGCTGGATCACGACAAAGGCACAACCGGGGACGGTCCGCCTGTGGCAGGCGGGCACCGAATGGGCCTTCCTGGACAGTGGCAGCGGAGGCGATTACGACTGGAGCCATTTGGACACCTGGCTGGATCAGATTGCTGAACAGCAGCCGCGTTCGGTCATCTACACGTTCGGCCTGACTCCATGCTGGATTTCCAATACCAATTGCGATCATCAAGGCTGGGGCAATGGGCACAATTTTACGCCGAGTCCGCCCAGCGACCTTACTGCCAGTGGCAGTCCCGCGTTTACCGCTTTCGTCACCGCGTTGGTACAACATTGCTCTCCGGCTGGCCACTGTGTGAAGGACTACATCAAGTATTGGGAGATGTGGAACGAGCCCGACAACCCACCTTACTGGACGGGCACTCCAAGCCAGTTATATGACATGTTCGCACCGGTGATTCCGATCATCCGCAATCACGTTCCGGGCGCGAAAGTCTCGACTCCTCCGGTGTGTGCACATACTTCATGGATGGCCAGTTGGATGACGCTGGAGAATACCTACGGCAGGCTTTCCGACTACTACGGCTTCCACGTCTACCTGCTCGACTATACCCCAGAGGTGCGCATGGGGTGGGTTCAGGATATGCTGGACACAAAGAACGCCAACGGGTGGGCCACGACTCCGTGGATGAATACCGAGACCGGGTACAGCCTCCCCACGTTCACCTGCTCTACCCAATACACGGCCGAAGACTGTCGCGGCCAGATGGTGAGATGGCACGTCCTGCAGTATGCCTATCAGGGAGGCGGGGGCGGCGCTTACCAAGTAGGTTGGTTTAACTGGAAAAGCTTCAGCAGCGGCGGCTATGACACGACTTACTACACGATGATGCAGTGGCTCAGCGGTGCGAGTTTCACTGCCTCGTGCACGAATCAAGGCACGGTGTGGAGCTGTCCGCTGATAGAAGCCAGCGGCAACAAAGCGCTGATTGTGTGGGATACTGCGGGATACAGCGGTTACACTCCTGCTCCTCAGTACAGACGTGTGAAGAAATTCCTCGACGGGATCTATGCCGGACTGACCACTCCTATATCACCGGGACAGTGGCAGAAAATTGGAGTGGTTCCGTTCATGTTTGAATCCGCCCAATAAGAACGAACTGCAGTTAAGGTACGCCAGAAAAAGGCAGGAACGCGATTTCACTCATTAGCAGTGGTCAAAATGTGGAATCGCCTGATAAACGTTAAATTGCGGACCAGTGTGCGTTGCCGTGATACGTGTCTGCGAACAACTGGAAGGAGTGGCCACACGTCGTGCATTGAAAGTCATGCCTAACCAAGTCTCCGGGTAAGTACGGTTCTTCGAGTATCTCCTCTAGTGGGCAATCTGCATGGACCAAGCGGAATGTTCCTTGGTTCACCACGTCAATCAGTTGGCGGGCAATACCTCGATATTCTCGGGGAGTGGGGAAATTGAGTCTTTCCTTGAACCCATCACACTTGACGCACATCGCAGCCATTATACGCAGACCTGTTGGCGTAACATCTCGATAACGCTCACCCCCCTCGCCGCAGCACACCACTGCGCTTTGGGGGCGAACAGACGACGCAAGCTTGTGCTATGGTCTGATTTCGTCAATCACGCTGGGGGCGCTTTGGCCTTGGTAGCCTTTCACTACCCTTCATGCTATTGATCTGCCTCTCACCGTCAGTGCTTAGCGTGGACAACATGAACACCGGCGTGCCCGGGCGCGAGTCCTTGAACGGCGCCGCCGAACCTGGACGCGATCTCCTGGAAATTGATGTCTTCGATGGCACAAAATCCGTGCGAGCGAAGAATCGCCGCAATGCCAGCCGGCTCGAAACAGCTGAATGAACCTTCATCAATTCTCTTAAGCTGTTCGGTCCGCTCCGTTTCTAATTGCCTTAGCTCTTCGGAGAATGCCTCGGGAGGTTCTATGTAGTCGAACACCACCTCCGAGTTCTGGATTGACGACATGTAGTCCAGAGTGCGGCCGATAGCGTCCTGTGTCAGATATGGCACAACCCCGAGCCAAGTGAAAAACGCGGGCGAGTTCTGCTGAAAGCCTGCGGCGACGAGCTTCTCTCCCACATCGTCCCGCTCGAAATCGACTGGCGCGAGAATAAGCCATGGCGGAAGTGCGATTTGAGCTTCAGCCAAGCGCTGGCGTTTCCATGCCTGCGTCGCGGGGTGGTCCACCTCATAGATAAGGATCTGTCCTGCGCCATGGGGATTCCGGAGAGCGAAAGTGTCGAGTCCGGCGCCAAGGATGACGACCTGCCGAATCCCTCTTTGGACAGCTCTTGACAAAGCATCTTCCGCAATCCGGCTTCGCGCGGTGGTGAACAGATGTCCGATGCTGGCCAAGGGGTGTCCGTTCGCAAATTGAAGCACTTCCTTTTCGTCTTCACGCAGAATCTTCATGGCAAATGGGTCATAGAGGATTGAGCCATGATCGAGCACCTGATGAGCAGCTCGTTGTCGGGCGACTATAAGGGCTGTGCGGCTGGGCTCATTAGGCTTCATGTTGGAGGTCTCCGTTCTCATCAATAGCTGATCGCACGAGTTGTCGTGTGCGCGACTGGCGACGTGCACACCGATATCTTCCGCTCAATTCGATACCTCGCGAATCCGGTCCCAAGCAGAAAAAATGGCCGTGGCTTATGGTTGCAGAGCGCCGCAGCGAAAATTCGCATTAGGACTTGCAGTCAACTGACGCGCATACAGGCCATTGGATAATTCAGGGCAAACTAGTCGAATAGGCAGTCTAGGTTGCGACCAGCTTCCTAGGATTTTAATCGTTCGTTGTTGCAAAATCGCCTCTCTGACAATGTCGGCCCGTGTCAAGCACTTTTGAGCGCACTACTGCATGCACTCGAAGAAGAGCGCCATTTCGCTCTCGTTGATGGTGTTGCCTTTCCAACCGTAGGCTCGCTCGTAATCGTTTTCAGGCCAGGACTCAGTCCGACCCATGCATCTCTTCGGTCGCAACCCGCGATCATGATTACTACTTCGGACTCCTCAGTGAAGAGGAGCAGGACGCCCAATCAATTACTCGGTGTTCGACTACACACCATCGCGATTTCCGGGCTGTCCCGCGTGCGAACCGAACTTGTTCCACTGCTGATAATCCCATCCCTGACGCATCATCCAGTACAGGCGAACCGCCAGCTTGCGGGCCATCGCGACCCTTGGCAGTCTTCCGTCCTCGCCGCATCATCAGGTGGAGATACTTGCTGCGCCACTCGGGCACGCTGCGCACTGTCACCTGCGCCGCTTCCACCAGCAAGAAGCGCATCATCGAGCTTCCTTGTTTGGTGATGTGCCCCAGGCGGCGCCGGTTCCCGCTGGAATCTTCCAGTGGCACCAGTCCCAGATAACTCGCCACCTGCTTGCCGCAATCAAAGCGTTCGGCTTGGCCAATGATAAGCACAAAGGCCAGTGCGGTTAAGGCACCGACTCCGGGATGGGTCATCAGTCGCCGCGCCTCCGGACACTTCTCCACTTCCTGCTCGATCGCCTGGCTCAACTCCGCGATAGTCGGGTTCAGCCGATCGATCAGCTCCAGCAGATCGCGCCGGCGCCGGCTGGCCCACGGCGCCAGGCGGAATGCTTCCAGTTGCTCCCGTCCGTGTTTGCGCCACAATCGCTTCTTGCAGCGCAGTCCTTCGTTGAGCGCCACGGCTTGCAGCTGATTCATGATTCGCGTGCGCGCCTGCACCATGCGGTGCCGGTGCCACAACAGTTGCCGCAGATCCCGGTTCTCCACGCTCGGTACCCAGATCTTCGGGAAACGATCTTCCAGCAGCAACTGCAGAATCAGCTGCGCATCCTGGCGATCCGTCTTCTGCTTGCGGACTCGCTTCGTCCGGATCTTCGCTGCATCTCCGATCCACAGCTCGAAGTGCAACTCCGAGAGCAATCGTTCAAACCAGCGCGCCTGTCCACTGGCTTCCATCCCCACTCGCACCTGCATCCCCTCGGCCGCGAGATCGCGATAAAACTTTTCCGCTTCCTCAGGGTGTTGCAGTCGCCGTTCCTGGAACTCTCCACTGTCGGTATCCACAAATGCGATTTGCTGAAAGCCCGGGTGGTAATCTGCTCCTATAATGATCATGTTCGGCTCCTTTCTCCGAGCCTTTTGGTTGGATTCAGCACCACCAAAGTCTACTCGGGCATCGGAGCCGACATTGTCATGGAATCAATTACACAAATAGACCGGAACCTGTCTGCGCGATTTTCGACTCATCATCAGAGCGAGGCTGCCGCTACCAGCCGATCACGGCAATTTTGTACACCAGCAGAACGGGTACGGTCGCTAGCGTGATCCAGGCGGACAGCATATAGCGTCGGAAGAAGTAGAAGGTCACGCCCGCCCAGCAGGAGCAAGCCGCGATCAAAGCCCCGCCGACATAGAGCGCAGCCACTGCGGTCGAGAAATTCGTGCCATGGACGTGCCTGAGCCGGAAGAACTCACTCAGAGTCCTGACGACGATAAAAAATTCAGTCGTGATTCCTATCTGAGCCCAGCGTTCTCTAGTCACCGGAAAATTGTACCTTGGGGCAGCACTTGACGATAAATCCCGTGGCTGTTGAAAAACCCCCTCTTTTGAAAAAACCGTCCCAACCGAGGGATAGAAAATGTCCACCAAAATCGAGAACGTCGTTTATAAGGCATCCTAGCGCGATGAAATTTCTGCGGATTTCTCGCGAATGAGTTTTTCAACAGCCACTCCCGATTACGCTCATTGTGGGGTTTTGAGCGCTATCGTCTGATAGCGGAAACTAATCCTCTGAGAGTCCACTGGGGAGCTGCAACCGACAAGAGACCGGAGCGGTTAGTGTCCCGCCTAACCTCCCCGGAGAGTAACGTTTTCGTGTGACAAGTTCTTACTTCGTACCCTTCTTCAGCCAAAAAGCGCGAAGGTTGCCGTCATCCGAGCCGACATAAACCATGCCATTTGCCACGACGGGCGAAGAAAATTCTATCCCTGTGGGATAGCTCCACAGCATTGCACCGGTGCTAGCATCCAGCGCATAGAACTCGGTTGAGCCGTAATACACCACTCCGTTTGCCACCGCGGGCGAGGAATATGCATAGCCGCGGCTGGTGGAATAACTCCACAGCAAAACGCCCGTGCTTGCATCCAGCGCGTACACGGTGCCGTAAAACGAGCCGACATAAACCACTCCGTTGGCCACAGCGGGCGAGGAATACGCATAGCTGTCGCCGGTGGGATAGCTCCACAGGAGAGCGCCGGTGCTTGCATCCAGAGCGTGCAGGTTGCCGTCCGATCCGCCAACATAGACGACCGCGTTCGCTACGGCGGGCGAGGACACCCCGTAGCCCGTGGCGTAGCTCCAGATCAGCGCGCCGGTGCTTGCATCCAGAGCGTACACGTTGCCGTCATACGAGCCGACATAGACGATCCCGTTTGCCACCGCGGGCGAGGAATCCACGCTGTCGCCGGTGGTGTAGCTCCACAGCAGAGCGCCGGTGATGGCGTTCAGTGCGTAAACATTGCCTTCGTGCGAGCCGACATAGACGACCCCTTGCACCACCGCAGGCGAGGATGTCAAGGAGTCCCGATTCCCGCTGCCAGTGCGATACTTCCACAGCTCGGCGCCGGTGCGAGCGTTCAGAGCGCGCACATAGCCGTCGGTGGGGCCGAGATAAACTACCCCATTGGCGACTGCGGGCGAGTATTCCCCATAGCCAGCGCGGTGGCTCCACAGTTTGTGGCCCGTGCGGGCATTCAGCGCATACGCGCGGGAGGCAGTACAGCACGAGGGGATATACAGTACTCCATTCGCCACAGAGGGCGAAGAATAATAAGAGCCAATGGCGCGGCTCCACTTCAGCTGGAGGCCCCCAACATTCTTGACGTTAAGCACCTTTTCGCACGGGTTGAATCGCTGCATGTCGGGCCTGTGAAACTCCCTCCAACCGGTGCAGACCCGGCTTGCCGGCCGCTGACCCCAAGCTGTGAACGCGAAGCACGTACAGAGAATCAAAACCAGAATGTTGATGCCTTTCATGGCGAACCTCCAAAAGATAAATTGGTCTGACAAAATTCCGTTTCCCGGAAATTCTGGTCGTTCGCCTCAGGGGGTGCTGCGTCCCATGGCGGGAACTGCTCTTCGGGGAGGCGGGACGTATCACTGAGATACGCACAAGCTCGTCATGTCAGTGACAGAGATCACATCGGGAAGTACGGTGCTCGGCGATGGGCACAACGCAAAAGCCAGAGGGTAGCTGTTGCAAAATCTCGATTACGCTCAAAACCCCTCAAGGAGCGCTATGGCCTCCCTTGAAAAGAGCCGTAACTGACTGCAAACAGATGGTTCGCATGGGACCTCTTTTCATGCTTCGTTGTGACCGGATTCCGGTCATGCTGACCTGGTTTCGTAAACTATCATTCTCCAACTCCAACTCTGGCAGGACCTCTGGGTACGTCGGTACGTCTGCTGTTACTGGGTTATCGGAATTCACTGTGAGGCCCGCCGTGACTCGGCACAGCGGGCGTACTCTGGGGGTCAAATGCAAGTCTACGGCTGATAGATCTGCACGTAATCGTAAACGTTGGTCAGAAAAATGCCGCCTCCGAAGCAATAGAGATTGCCACCAGCTACCGCTGATCCGGCAGCAATGCCGGGGCCCTGCGGAATCGGCGCGAGAGTTACCCACTTTTTGGTTCCTGGGTTGTAGTCTTCGTTCAGGGTGATCATGGTTTGGGTAAGCCCGCCAGCGACGTATAACTTCCCATTAATAACCCCATAGCATCCAGGTACGCGGGGGGTAGGATCGGGCGTGAGTTCGGACCACGTGTTGTTCGTCACGTTATAGGCCTGGTTAACACCGAGGTTGATGGAGCCGTTAGATCCGTCCGCCGCCACGACCGTCGTTCCCAGCAGACCCACGGCCGCCCACCCTTGCGCGTCCGGCAGCGAGGCCTCTGCGGTCCAGGTGTTGGTCGTGGTGTTATAGCTTTCGACGGTCGTCAGATAGCCGCTGTAGTCCTGGCCGCCAATCACATAGATGACGTCTTTATCCGCGACTGCGGATGCGGTTTCGCTGACGTAGGGCACGGGAGCCAGCGTTGACCACGTATTGGTCGCAGGATCGTAAGCCTCGGCAACGCTCAGAAGCGCAGAGCCATTGCTGCCTCCAAACATGTACAGCTTTTTATTGACCACGGCGTAAGCCGCGAATGCGCGCGGGTTCGGGTCGGCAGCGCCGCTCGTCCACGTGTTCTTCTCGGGGTTGTAGATTTGATTGTTCCCGACAGCACCGCTTAGGGTGTACCCACCGACGACATAGATTTCGCTCCCAATCGCTCCTGCTGCAGCACCCATGAGAGCGGTGGGCATCACCGCGCCACTGCTCCAGGAGTTGTGAACGATAAAAGTCTGTAGGCTTGTGAGCACTGTTGATCCGGTGGTCACGGTGACCGTGCCGTCAATCGCTCCCGCGGGCACCGTCGCCGAAATGTATGTCGTTCCCTCTAGCGTCAACGTCGTAGCCTGCACCCCGCCGAACTTCACGACCGAGGATTTGCTGAATCCCTGGCCCAGAATGCCGATCTTCGAGCCTACTTTGCCCGAGGTGGAAACCAAACTGACGAACGGCTTTGCGCCGATGTTCAGACTGAAGAGCTCGCCTCCGTTAACCGTGCCGCCCTGCTGAAGCAGCCCGTAAAGAATCCCGTTCGTATCCTGGATCAATGGCCAGTACGGGAGCACGCCGCCCGGGAGGATGAACTTCTCCAGAACGGTCAACTTGCCGTCGGGCGTGAACCTGAAGAGGTCTTGAAACCTACTGATGAGCACCCCGTAGAAATTGCCGTCCGTCGCCTGCAACAATGGCGCTGTCGGATTGGTCGCGTAATCCGTGCTGGAATTAAAGCTATAGAGAATGGTCAGCTTGCCCGAGGGAGTCATTTTGAACAGCGTCCCGTAGTTGTACTCGCCGCCCTCCTCGGTGTCTCCATAGAAGTTGCCGTCCTTTCCCAAGATGACCCCGCTAACTGGGTCAGCCCCGTCGGGATTGCTAGTAAATGTGTGGAGAACGGTCGCCACGCCGGCCGGGGTTATCTTGAAAACGCCCCCGGGATATCCGGTGAGTGCAAAGGTGCCATAGAAGTTGCCGTCGTTGCCCACAGTCAGACCATAAGTTGGGTTGGCGAAATTGTTGGTGTCATCGAATGAATAGAGGATGGTTAACTTTCCGCTCGGCGTGATCTTGAACACCGTGCCATAGTTATTCGCGCCGCCCTTGTTGGTGACACCGTAGAAATCTCCGTCGGTGTACTGGACCAACAGCCCGGGTCCCGATCCGTCGGGGGTGCCGGTAAAGGTGTGCAGCACGGTAAGGGTTCCGCTGGGCGTTAGCTTGAACACGTACCCGTCGCCGGCGCAGCTCGTAAGAGCAGTGCCGTAGAAGTTGCCATCGGTGCCCAGGGTCATGCCGCTTTGGCAATCGGGCCCGGGAGGGGCTTCGAAGCTATAGACCACACTCACCGACCCCGAGGGGGTTGTTTTCCACAGTGAGCCATCGTTATTGGTGCCGCCTTCGTATGACGAGCCGTAGAGGTCGCCATTGCGTCCCTGCGCGAGGGGGCCTCCTGGCCATTGCGGGGCTGGACCGTTGATGGGAAACTCGTAAAGCACCTTATAGGTTTGGGCTTGAGCAGGGATCGTTGTCCCGGTGAGGGTGAGTAGAACCATCGCGGCCACACATGCCACCATCATGCTAAAGGGCTTATCTTGTTGCCGGGCGTAATTCATAGAACCTCCTGAGAGTGCAAAGGATCTTTCCGGCGCTTCGCGGATCTTCTCGGGGAGTCCGCCGACCTCGGGCGAAAAAGACAGTGAGGGAACTGTCTGAAGTGTTTACAAGTACCGTTGCGGACCATACTAGAGGAACCTTTCTCGGGCAAGGGACATCACGGGACAAATCAGGACATTTCGGGCTTACGGGGGGGCTTTGTGAGCAGCAGGCACCGAACTCGGAACTATCACGTTGTTGCCGAAATATCGCCATAACGCTCATTGACTCCTGAGAAGGGGGTTTCGAGTGTCACGGCGTGGTTACATCAACAAACCTCTGACTCGGTTCGCGGTTTCGACAATTTCGCGAAGCGCAGGCGTATATTGCTCTGGTGAAGAGAAGGAAGGGGTTCCGCAAGAAGAGACCACTCATCCAATCGTGGTTGGGCACGAACTTTCGCCCTGCTTTTCGCGGCTACTCCGTTGCCACCATAGCCTTCTACGGACCGAACGACAAACTGGCCACCAAAGTCGTCGTTAGCGTGATTCTCACTGAAAGTAACGAGCCGGACATTCTCAACCGCTGGTTCTCCGAGGGCGACTTGGACGTACGCCATGATCTCGCCATCGGTGAGCAGATTCTGGCCTTCCTCAAGCCTTACGCACCCCGCTCCACCGTGGTCACCGACAGGATTATCGGCTGCCCGCACGAAGAGGGCACAGACTACCCGGAAGGAGCTTCTTGTCCCCAGTGTCCCTATTGG
The DNA here is from genome assembly GCA_963722725.1 of uncultured Acidobacteriota bacterium. Taxonomy (GTDB): domain Bacteria; phylum Acidobacteriota; class Terriglobia; order Terriglobales; family Acidobacteriaceae; genus JABDBE01. The sequence continues at coordinate 312,016 of CAVROB010000013.1, read as the reverse complement.
GCCGGGCGTGACCGATTCACACACGACCGGATTCAGTGAGCGAACAAGGTCGGGCCCTGACAATTCAACCAGTAGGTCATGAGTGCTATGGCCTTCCATGAGAATGCCGGTCTGGGTCAAGTAGATTTTGATTTGCCTTTCCTGAAATCTCCCTTTCCTTCATGGCGGAAGGTGTGCAGAGCGGCCCGGAGCGGTCAAGGGCGCGTTCTTTGCGGCCTAGCGAACCCTTGACGGCGAGGACCGCTCTGTCACCATTCCGTCAGGAAGGAAAGGGGCAGTCGCTCCCGATTTTTGTCTTTCCTCAGTTGTTGCTTCGCGCCCCAACCAACCCTGTCGCCACCCTTCCATCCGCACTCTTCGTGAGCGATTTTTGTTTCGCTCGGTGCAAGTTGGGTGTTCTCGTTTCAGCCGGTGCTGCCACCTGTTTGTCGACCTCTCGTTCCATCTCGCGATGGAAGTTGGGCCAGGCCATAGACGCAGTCACCGGAACTCGGCATTTGGGCGCGGTGCTTCCGATTCGAAGAATCTGAAACTATGCGGCTGCCGGCAGTCGCATCGCTCGGCTGTTGCGCAGCGGTTCGTAAGCCTCTCCGCTTACCCACAAGCGATGCAGCAACACGGCCAGCTTTCGTGCGGTCGCAATCACCGCTCGTTTCTTCCCATTTTTCCCGCCACGCTCGGCCAGCTTCAGACCCCAACGCCGCAGATCGCTGTCCGCTCCAAACGGTCCCAGAATGTGGTGCGCTCCCTGCACCAGCAGGGTTCGTAAATACGGATCGCCTTCCTTGCTGATGTGCAGCTGCGGCTCACTCTGCCCCGAGTTCCGCCGTCCCGGTTGCAACCCAACGTAGCAGCCTACGTCGCGGCTCTTGCGAAATCGTTGCGCATCTTCCAGCGTCAGCATGTAAGTCAGCGCGATCAGCGTGCCCACTCCTTTCACCTGTTTCAGCCGCGCCGCTTGCGGATAACTTTCCTTGGCGATCTTCTCGATCTGCTGGTTGTATTCGTAAATCCGCTGGCTCAGCGATTCGATGGCGACCAGCAACGGTTCCAGCGCCGCTTGCAGTTCCGGACCCAGTTGTCGTGCCTTCTCCGCATTCAGGTTGCGTGGGCTGCAGCCGCGCAGCCGCTCTCCGTAGGACTTCGTCAGTCCACGCGCCGTGTTGATCAGCGCCGTCCGTGCCCGCACCAGTCCGGCTCGCGCCCGGATCACCGTCAGATGGGCCTGCGCCTGGGCACTGCGATGCTTCACCGGCGACAACAACTGCGGATCGATCCGCGCCAGCCGGGCCAGAGTCCGGGCGTCGAAGCGATCATCTTTCCGTCGACTCTCTCCGATCAAGCGCACGTTGCGGGCATGCGCCACGATCACTTCGTGTCCCAACTCGCTCAACACACCGGCTCACCCACGGCGAATGCATCCCCGTCTCCAGCGCTATCCGGCTGCGCGGCATGGCCGCAAATACTTCCTTCATCGCTTTCGGAGTCGTGCCCAGCTTCTGCTCCAGCACACTTCCCCAGCTTCGTCCAGCACGCAATACCAGCTCGATCGATCCCCCAGGTCCAGACCGATGGTCAGTTTCTGCTCGCGAAAATTCCTGCTCTGCTTTGCCGCCGACAGTGCTAATCTTTTTCATTGCCGGTCTCCTTTATCTCTTGCGCTTCGAGCGCGTCGATAACTTGGGAGCCTATCGCATCCCGCCGGAGACCGGCCTTCTCCCTCGAAAACCACTGGGAGAGGTGGTGGGTTAAGCGGCTTCGATCGGCTGTAGAGTTACTTTGAGTCCGAGTTGTTGCAGCCGCTTCACCAGGTAGCGCTTTAGGCCGTCGGAGTGGATGCGATCGAAGTAGTTTCCACCAAGATCCATTCCGCATCCTTCTGATCGGTCTTGCGACCACGCACATTCTTGATGTGCTGTGCATTCGCCAACACTACCGTGAACTGTCTTTCCAGAATGTTCCAAACTGGCTTCCAGTAGACGCCGCTGGATTCCATCGCTACTTGAGTCACACCCAACTGCCGCAGCCATTCGGCAAGCTCACGCAGATCCTGGGTCATCGCGCCGAAGCGACGCTGGTGTTTCTGCACTCGTCCCGCTTCACGCAACAAAATGCAAGCAGAAATCGAGCTCTTATGTACATCCAAACCGCAACATCTCGCATGCAGCACGTCCATGATCACACCTCCATTGACGTGTGATCCAGGACGCGCCGATAGGGTGAATCTCCCTCGCGTGCTCTCCTCTCACGAAGAGGCTACAGTCCGTTGTGCCAAAGCGCGTCCCGGGTCAAACTCATCCACGGGCTTTCAAGCACCAGTAAGGCCGAAGACCTCTGGACCACACGCCTCGCCACAGCATACCGCCAACGCTTCCCGTTTTCACTAATCGTTGTGGCGCTGGGCGCCATGTAGAACTCATCCCATCTGATTTACATCACCGGAGAAACGCGCGTTGACTCCAGTTCCGAGAAGATGGATAATGCAGTGCCTTCGGAGAGGACACCTATGAAGCGCTCTCCTCGTCCCCGTAAGACAGGTACCCTGCCCGATTCCGTTGGTCGACAACTCAATGAGTATCCTGTCGCCGCGAGCACCGCCGCCCAACGTATGCCTCTGCGACTGGCCAGTGCCGCTCTGGCATTCGTAGTCGCGTTTGTGCCACTGATCACCGTCACTGCATCGGCGCATGCCCAGACTTACCAGGTGCTCTATTCGTTTCAAGGCACGCCGGACGGGTCGTGGCCAGATGCGAATCCCATCCTGGATTCCGACGGGAACCTCTACGGCACCTCTTATCAGGGCGGGGCTTCCTTCTATGGAAGCGCCTACAAACTGGATACCAGTGGCAAGGAGACTGTGCTCTACAGCTTCCTCGCCGGCTACGGACGAAATCCCACCGCGGGTTTGATCCGCGACGCCAATGGAAATTCTTATGGGACTACTTTCATGGGCGGCGCTTACGATCAAGGAACCGTTTTCAAGCTAACCAAGACCGGCCGTGAAATTGTGCTCCACAGTTTCAACAAGACGAACGGGGAGTGGCCCGCTGCGGGCCTGATTATGGACGAAGCGGGCAACCTGTATGGAACTACCGAGTACCGCAACGGCTCCGGCGGAGAGGTCTTCAAGCTGGATAAAACGGGGAAAGAGACCGTGCTGTACACATTCTACCCACAGCATAACTGGGCGGGCGGCGCCGTTCCGGAAGCCCCTCTGATCCGGGACGCGGAAGGCAACCTCTACAGTACGACGCTCGCAGGTGGTGACGCCTCCGGCTGCCCTGAGTGCGGAGTCGTATTCAAGCTGGACAAAAAAGGAAAAGAGACAGTGTTACACGCGTTCACTGGGCCACCAGACGGAGAGCAGCCCGTCGCAGGTTTGGTTCGAGATGCCGCAGGCAACCTCTACGGCACCACAACCGCTGGCGGCACAAGCTGCAGTGAGTCCTACAATGGCTGCGGCGTAGTGTTCAAGGTCGACAAGGCCGGGAGGGAAACGGTTCTGTACCGCTTCACCGGGACCGGAGGAGATGGGGCGAGCCCCTATGCAGGTCTGGTTTTGGACAGCGCAGGCAACCTGTATGGCACCACCGCTTATGGCGGCGATTTGAGCTGCTACGCCCCAGATGGCTGCGGGACAGTATTCAAGCTTGATCCGACCGGTAAGGAGACTGTGCTGCACACCTTTCAGGGCGGAACAGACGGAGAGAGTCCCTTAGGTGGGGAAGGTCTGGCGATAGACGCAGCGGGTGCCCTGTACGGCACCACCGTCTGGGGCGGCGATTTAAGCTGCAGCGCATATTATTCCTCTGGCTGCGGGACGGTGTTCAAGCTGACGCCTTGAGGCCGAAACTTGCGTGAGTTTCGCGAAGGATTAAGAGTGCAATATTTCGCGTCGGAGAAGAGTAAGGAGTCATGAAACGGTCCCAACGGGAAACGGCTGATCTTTCAGATTCACTCCACCGTCGTCTGGACGGGTACGCACTCGCGGCAAGCGTAGCCGGTGTAAGTTTGCTTGCCTTGGCCCGGCCCTCGGAAGGAAAGATTGTCTACACGCGTGCCCATCATGTCATCGTAGATGGCCAGAGTTTCAGACTGGATCTGAATCACGATGGCATTGCGGATTTTACCTTCAAGAACAAGTTTTCCACCGGCACTTGCCACAGCAGCGGATGCAGCTACTTTCAGCGGCTCGCAGTGCTTCCGGTTCCGGGCAACGGCGTCGTATACAATTTTTTCTTCGGCGCCGTCGCGATAAAACCGGGAGTCGTTATCGGTCCCCGACTCGCCTTTCACGGTGGCCTAGAAAGTATGGCCCGGCTGGATACTCTTGCTAGCCGCGGGCCATATGGAAGCTGGCTCAATGTCAGTAACCGCTACCTGGGAGTGAAATTCAATATCAGTGGAGAGACCCACTTTGGGTGGGCTCGGCTGTCTGTGGCTGTTCAACTCCCAACTCAAATTACCGCTACGCTGACAGGTTACGCTTACGAGACGATCCCCAACAAGTCGATCATAGCTGGTCAGACCAAAGGCCCGGACGATACGACCATCGAAGAACCGCATGCATCTCTAACTGCACCTTCTCCGCAACCCGCAACCCTCGGCACGTTGGCCTTAGGGGCACCCGGGCTCTCCATTTGGCGGCGCGAGGAGTTGGTTAGCGACAGGCAGTAGGTTCGGGCTGCCGCGTGGACTTCAACTTCACGATCCTCCGTTTGGAACCTGATCAATTCGATTGCTGTTGTAACATCCCCATTACGCTCAATGACCTTGCCTGCCACTGTTCAAAAGGGGCAGAATGTGACAGGGCAGCGAACGGTGAAGATCGCGCTTCGAACGGCGTGCGGTGGAGACTTCGTCTTCGCCCGCAACCTCTATTTCGAGACCATGCGGGGAATGATCGAACGCCTTTTCGGTTGGGATCAGAAGCGCGAGGAGAGGAACTTTGCTGGGTTCTTCAAAGTCGAGGAAGTCAGGATCATCATCGCCGACGGACAGGATGTGGGTTGGATTCAGGAGCAAGTCGAAGACAGGACGGTCAACCTCGGCTCTTTCTATGTGCTGCCCGCGATGCAAGGACGCGGCATCGGGACGAAAGTTTTGGATATACTTTTGACGCGCGCCGCTGATCAATCAAAGGCCATGACGCTCGCGGTTGTAAAGATAAATCCCGCTCGCTATTTTTATGAGAAGCGCGGATTTCGGATCACCCACGAAGACCAGCACAAGTTCTACATGAGAGCCGACCCAAAAAGACCTCCCCAGGACAACTGACGATAAATCGCCATTATGCTCATTGACCCCTGCAACCGGGGGTTTTGAGTGAAATGGCATGTTCTCGCCAGTTGGACCGACTGCACCGTGAGGGCCAGTGGATATAATCCGCAGATCGGACCGTGGCAAGGAGCAAGAACTCCCATACGGAAGTCGGCGCAGAGGTCCCAGGCGTTGGGATATCTGGCTGTGCGCCGAAGCTGTCCGAGTCTCAGCTTAATAGGTCGGCGGCAGTCCGACCCTTCTGATGATGGAACGGTAGCGCTCATCGGAGTGGAGGAAAGCAAACGCTGGGTCGATCTGGATAAATAGCAGCAGCGGAGCGTGCTGCCGATAGCCCTCCTTGGCAAACGCAAGAGTTTCCTCCCGGCGCCCGAGTTGAGCATACAGGCTGGCCAGTAAAACGGGAGAGACGTAGCGCGTGGAGGACCTTTGTTTGAGATCATTCACCTGCCATTGCAGCACGGCTTTATAACCCCCTTTTTCGAAGGCGCGCCGGACACTCGCAGCCGACGCCTCCTCCCCGGTGAGCTGAAGCATCTTCTCCAGTTCCTGAACAGTTTCCTTCTCCTGGCCGGTGAGGCGGTATATCTCATGGAGCTCCCAGTGCAAATCATAATTCTGAGGAAGAGCTTGCAGTCGCATACGGACGTCGTTCAGCGCGGCGTCGTAGTCACGGGTGGTTGCGTAGGCCTGAGCCATGGCGTAGGGTCGCGCAAACGGATCCAATTCCGTGGACTTTTTTTGCGCCTCGATACAATCCTGGTTACGACCGAGTACGCCATATACGAGCGACTGAAGATGGTAGGCCTCGGCGAAATTGGGATTGAGCTCAATGGCGCGGGCGATTTCCCGATCTGCTAGCGCCCAGTTCCACTGGAGGAAGTAGGCCCCTCCCAAGGCGAGGTGCCCTTCCGGAAGCGACTCATCGAGCTCAACCGCCTTGCTGGCTGCTGCTTCTGCCTGCGCGAACGACTCCTCGGGACTGAGCGTAGCTCCCATAGCACCAGCGCTGTAGTAGGTCGATACTCCAGCCCAGCCCAAGGCAAAATCCGGCTGTAGTTCGGTCGCTCTCCTGAAGTATTCGCCAGCCTCCTTGTTCTTGCCCATAAACCAGAGATAACGTCCGCGCAGGTAGGCATCGTGAGCTTCGGGGCGAACAAAGCGGGGAGGCGTTGGTTGAAGAACAGCGCTGTCGAGCCGTTTTGCGATCGTCTGCGCCGCTTCCCGAGGCAGCGAAACCAAGTCATTCACATCCCGATCGTAGCTTTCCGCCCATACATGTGTGTCGCTGGCGGCCTCGATCAATTGGATGGTCATGTGCACCCGATCAGCGGAGCGAACCACCGATCCTTCGAGGATGCCATCAACTCCCAACTCCCGGGCGATTTCAGGCAACGGACGATGCGCTCCCTTGTATTGCATGACGGAAGTGCGGGAGACGATGTGCAGGGTTGAGTTCTTCGCCAGCATGGTGATCAGCTCATCGGTCATGCCGTCCGCGAAGTATTCCTGACCGGGATCGCCCGACAGATTGTCCAGCGGAAGCACAGCCAGGAATTTGATGTCACGTCTTGACGGGCCGTCCACGTGGCCCGCATTCGAGGATGGGACCGCGTGTGTTCGCCGCCAGGCGAAGTAGGCAATGAAAGTAACCGCAAGTGCGCAGCTAAGAGCCAGCATCGAAAACCGGGGCCACCGGCTCTTTTGCTCCAACACAGGCTTGGACCCAATTGCGTCGGGTGCATCGACAGGGGATGGGGAATCTGCGCCAGTAGCCGATCCGTTCCCACCTTCGCTAATCTCAATCGTGGGGGTGATGAATCGGTAGCCTTTCCCTGTAACAGTTTGCACGAAGCGGGGCTGCTCCGGATTGTCGCCGAGCACCAGCCGGATTTTGCGGATAGCGGTGTTGATGCCGTGCTCAGTATCGAGGAAGACGCCCTTGCCCCAGATTCTTTCGATGATCTGGTCGCGCGTGACTAGCTGGCCGTTACTCTCCACCAGGAGGGTGAGGAGCTCCATGGGGATCTTTTCCAGCTTGAGGACATGGTCTCCCTTGCGCAGCTCATAACGGCCGGCGTCGAGCTCGAAGTCCGCAAATCGCGCTACCCCGGACGGCATATCCAAGCCCCGAAAGACTAGAAATATACCACTTACTGCGGATCACGATGATCTAGTCTTTTATACCCAGTGACTTACAGCTTCACCAAAACTTCACCCTGACTTCACCTGCGCTGCCTTGTCGAAATCTCCTTTTTGCCCCAGGATGCCTCACACTAAGGAGGCTGTATGAGAGTTGAGAATCTGAAATTCGCCAAATTTGCTACTTACATGGTCCTCGTAGTTGGACTCAGTGCCAGCGCGTTAGCGTCGTGCGGCGATTCCCTAACTGCGATGGCAGCGGGCGCAGCTGCCGTCGTTAGTCAATCCCGCCCGATGCAACATGACGCTCCCTCATCCGGAGACAAAGCCGTCAAGTCGTCCATCGTTGGCCTTTGGCACGTCCAGTTCAAGGTCGATGGCCAAACCATCCAGGAAGCGTACCAGCTCTGGAATGCCGGTGGAACCGAGGTGCACAACCCGAATGTCGATCCGAGAACGGGCGACGTCTGCCTGGGCGTGTGGCAGCAGGCGACTGGGACTTATGCGCTGGCGCACCGCGTTTGGAGCTACGACTCAAGCGGAGACTTCCTGGGAACCATCCACCTGAGTGAGACGCTTACTCTAGGCCAAGGCGGCAATACGCACAAAGGCTCATTCGAGTTGGATTTCTATGACCCCACCGGCCACTTCGTCAAAAAGGTAACCGGGGATGTCACCGGAAGGCGCATTTCGGTTGAGTGATCCCAGGTGCTGTGCGTGTCTCAGGAGAGCCGCAGCAACTGCGGCTCTTCCTATTGTCGTGGCACAATGAGCAGGTTCACACGGCGATTTCATCTGGCCTGTGCAATAGTCGCTCCATTCAGTTGTGGCCTGTAGTCGGTTATCACAGTTCTGGCTGTTTTTTATCCGGCATACGGCTCCTGCCCGCCTACGTTTGGTGATCCCCATTCTCGTTCTTGGTGGTGGGGGCAGTGATGGAGTTCTGGTTCCATAACAGTGCACGCAAGAACGCAAAGAGCAATCGAGCTAAGAGACAACTGTCGTAATATCGCGTGGCTGTTGAAAAAGGAATACTTTCAAAGGAGTAATTTCGGCGCACTTGCGCAATTTCTCGAACGAATCTTCAATCATTTACGAACGGATTTTCGCGCGATTTCGGCTCAAGAAGAGTTTTTCAACAGCCACTCCATTTCACTCATCATCAGGTCAATGAGCGATATCGCCTGCAGTTCTTCTGGCCAGCACTAAAGGACCTCAAATGCGCTCAACGTACTTACCACCTTGGACCCTGGGAAGCTCCACATACTTCCCAAGGACTCGCGCATGAAGACTAAGCAGCTCGGGGTGCGAGGGCGGTGCACTTTCAGTCAAACGGAGCAAGGCAAGTGTATTGGTTGAGAAAATCTTGTTGCGATCTCCAGCGTCAGTGATCGTCTCGTCTACAAGATCGATGTGCAGCTTTGGGCTCATTGGAACTGGCCCGAAATCGGTTCCAAACAATACGCGGTCAACGCCGCACATTTCGATCATGGCATTGAGGCCGATCGCGCTTGGACCCATGGTATCCACATAAATATTTGACTTGAAATACTCCGAAGGCCTCGAAGGTTCTTATCGACCTTTTGGATCGGTGGGTTTTGGATGCCTTTGTAGTTCAAGTCCCAATTCCAATCGAGTCTGCAAATCAGGGGGGCCAGGGCTCCGCCCATGTGAACAAAAAGAACCTTTAGCTTTGGGTACCTATCGAAGACGCCGCTGTAGATCATGCGGGCTGCCGACAGCGCCGTATCAAATGGCCGGCCTAAGGCTTCGTTAAGCCTGTACTGCTGCATTGCAGCAGCGCCGATCGCTACCAGGGGCGGGTGAATATGAACGAGAACATCCTTGTCCTGCGCGTACTCCCATAGCCATTCGGCTTTGGGCGAGTCGAGAAAGATCTGATTTGCACCAGCCCCGTAGCTGATCAAATACTGATGCAGCAAGCTTGTTTGTTGGAGATCAGGGGATCAATGACATCACGGGTATTCTCTTCCAGAGCATGAGCGTTGGCCATGCTGACAATATCCTTGGGAAACCTATCTTGCAGTTCGAAGGACTCGTCGTGCAGGAATTTGAGCGTGTCGATGGTGCTTGCTTTAATGATGTTCTTGGCGAACGTCTCTATTTCGCCGCCATAGCTGTTCACGCAGAGCGTAACCCCACTCTTCTGCTGAATCTCCATCGAATAATCAACGTCAACCGACTCGCGATAGAAAAACATTTCGCCGGCATTGGCCTGCGGCAACGGCTTTGAGTCATCAAAGCCTATATTCTCAACGAATTTCTGACGCAGTTTCGGACCGAAAATGTGCCGGTGAGTGTCGATAATGCTTCTGGTTGCTTTGGATTGAGTCATTTGGAACTCCTCGAAAATCGGATGATTGGACGAGGGTAGTGTCTATCGGATTAGTTCCGTAATCTGTTCCGTTGTGCACACGATCAGAAAAACGACCGACACTCTTCCGCGCGGAACTGCTATCCTCCTCAGCTTGCCCCGACGTGTGCCGTAATTATGGCCTGAGCAGTGGTTGCGAGGAGTTTGATCACCTCCGTCCGGATGGTCGTTTTTTTTTTTTTTTTTTTTTTTTTTTTTTTTTTTTTTTTTTTTTTTTTTTTTTTTTTTTTTTTTTTTTTTTTTTTTTTTTTTTTTTTTTTTTTTTTTTTTTTTTTTTTTTTTTTTTTTTTTTTTTTTTTTTTTTTTTTTTTTTTTTTTTTTTTTTTTTTTTTTTTTTTTTTTTTTTTTTTTTTTTTTTTTTTTTTTTTTTTTTTTTTTTTTTTTTTTTTTTTTTTTTTTTTTTTTTTTTTTTTTTTTTTTTTTTTTTTTTTTTTTTTTTTTTTTTTTTTTTTTTTTTTTTTTTTTTTTTTTTTTTTTTTTTTTTTTTTTTTTTTTTTTTTTTTTTTTTTTTTTTTTTTTTTTTTTTTTTTTTTTTTTTTTTTTTTTTTTTTTTTTTTTTTTTTTTTTTTTTTTTTTTTTTTTTTTTTTTTTTTTTTTTTTTTTTTTTTTTTTTTTTTTTTTTTTTTTTTTTTTTTTTTTTTTTTTTTTTTTTTTTTTTTTTTTTTTTTTTTTTTTTTTTTTTTTTTTTTTTTTTTTTTTTTTTTTTTTTTTTTTTTTTTTTTTTTTTTTTTTTTTTTTTTTTTTTTTTTTTTTTTTTTTTTTTTTTTTTTTTTTTTTTTTTTTTTTTTTTTTTTTTTTTTTTTTTTTTTTTTTTTTTTTTTTTTTTTTTTTTTTTTTTTTTTTTTTTTTTTTTTTTTTTTTTTTTTTTTTTTTTTTTTTTTTTTTTTTTTTTTTTTTTTTTTTTTTTTTTTTTTTTTTTTTTTTTTTTTTTTTTTTTTTTTTTTTTTTTTTTTTTTTTTTTTTTTTTTTTTTTTTTTTTTTTTTTTTTTTTTTTTTTTTTTTTTTTTTTTTTTTTTTTTTTTTTTTTTTTTTTTTTTTTTTTTTTTTTTTTTTTTTTTTTTTTTTTTTTTTTTTTTTTTTTTTTTTTTTTTTTTTTTTTTTTTTTTTTTTTTTTTTTTTTTTTTTTTTTTTTTTTTTTTTTTTTTTTTTTTTTTTTTTTTTTTTTTTTTTTTTTTTTTTTTTTTTTTTTTTTTTTTTTTTTTTTTTTTTTTTTTTTTTTTTTTTTTTTTTTTTTTTTTTTTTTTTTTTTTTTTTTTTTTTTTTTTTTTTTTTTTTTTTTTTTTTTTTTTTTTTTTTTTTTTTTTTTTTTTTTTTTTTTTTTTTTTTTTTTTTTTTTTTTTTTTTTTTTTTTTTTTTTTTTTTTTTTTTTTTTTTTTTTTTTTTTTTTTTTTTTTTTTTTTTTTTTTTTTTTTTTTTTTTTTTTTTTTTTTTTTTTTTTTTTTTTTTTTTTTTTTTTTTTTTTTTTTTTTTTTTTTTTTTTTTTTTTTTTTTTTTTTTTTTTTTTTTTTTTTTTTTTTTTTTTTTTTTTTTTTTTTTTTTTTTTTTTTTTTTTTTTTTTTTTTTTTTTTTTTTTTTTTTTTTTTTTTTTTTTTTTTTTTTTTTTTTTTTTTTTTTTTTTTTTTTTTTTTTTTTTTTTTTTTTTTTTTTTTTTTTTTTTTTTTTTTTTTTTTTTTTTTTTTTTTTTTTTTTTTTTTTTTTTTTTTTTTTTTTTTTTTTTTTTTTTTTTTTTTTTTTTTTTTTTTTTTTTTTTTTTTTTTTTTTTTTTTTTTTTTTTTTTTTTTTTTTTTTTTTTTTTTTTTTTTTTTTTTTTTTTTTTTTTTTTTTTTTTTTTTTTTTTTTTTTTTTTTTTTTTTTTTTTTTTTTTTTTTTTTTTTTTTTTTTTTTTTTTTTTTTTTTTTTTTTTTTTTTTTTTTTTTTTTTTTTTTTTTTTTTTTTTTTTTTTTTTTTTTTTTTTTTTTTTTTTTTTTTTTTTTTTTTTTTTTTTTTTTTTTTTTTTTTTTTTTTTTTTTTTTTTTTTTTTTTTTTTTTTTTTTTTTTTTTTTTTTTTTTTTTTTTTTTTTTTTTTTTTTTTTTTTTTTTTTTTTTTTTTTTTTTTTTTTTTTTTTTTTTTTTTTTTTTTTTTTTTTTTTTTTTTTTTTTTTTTTTTTTTTTTTTTTTTTTTTTTTTTTTTTTTTTTTTTTTTTTTTTTTTTTTTTTTTTTTTTTTTTTTTTTTTTTTTTTTTTTTTTTTTTTTTTTTTTTTTTTTTTTTTTTTTTTTTTTTTTTTTTTTTTTTTTTTTTTTTTTTTTTTTTTTTTTTTTTTTTTTTTTTTTTTTTTTTTTTTTTTTTTTTTTTTTTTTTTTTTTTTTTTTTTTTTTTTTTTTTTTTTTTTTTTTTTTTTTTTTTTTTTTTTTTTTTTTTTTTTTTTTTTTTTTTTTTTTTTTTTTTTTTTTTTTTTTTTTTTTTTTTTTTTTTTTTTTTTTTTTTTTTTTTTTTTTTTTTTTTTTTTTTTTTTTTTTTTTTTTTTTTTTTTTTTTTTTTTTTAAAAAAAAAAAAAAAAAAAAAAAAAAAAAAAAAAAAAAAAAAAAAAAAAAAAAAAAAAAAAAAAAAAAAAAAAAAAAAAAAAAAAAAAAAAAAAAAAAAAAAAAAAAAAAAAGCAAACCGGAAGTTACCGCAACCGCCGCTGGGTAGGCAGCGTCTCACTTGGCGTAACATCTCGATTTCACGCATTGACCTTGGTTCTGTGGCTCTGGATTAAGCCACTTCGGGCGTGATGCTCGTCCGGGCAGACTCGCCGAGGTAATTGGCCCGCGCATCTTCTCCCTCGGTGCTGTTTGAGAAGGAGATACGGATAGCCCTCTTTCTCAGTGTGCTTCACGGTGATCGTCGAAATTCGCAGCCAGCGCTTGGTTATCTGCCGATCCCATGGATGAACCTCCCATATGGATTCGTCTTCGAGAATGACAATTCTGCCTTCCTCAAGTTTATCGCGCAGCCAATGTTCCTCGCGGATTTTAGTGTAGAAGGCCAAGATGGCGTTCCTTAGTTCTGCGATGCGTCCAAGAGGCTGGACTTGCAGAAGAGCTTCGCCAAGTTTTTCGCGTGAATGAAGAGAGCTGATTCCCAAGATGATTCTGCGCCCGCCAGAAAGCCAGGTCAAGATGGCGAAACATCCCGATTACGCTCATTGACCCTGTCCCTCAACCCTCAGAGCGTGTAATGGCCGATTTTGCGACAGCTACCAGCACAGAATCACTTATCTGTGCCCTTAACTCGAACGCCTGTATCACATACATCAAAACCGAGTGTAATGACGATTCTTCCTGTGCAGGGTTTGTCGCTGCTTGGGGCAAATAAGGATTTGCCGCACAGCACCGTGGTAATGGAGAGCCGTGGCGTGCAACGTATAGTCGCCCTTGGGAACCGGTGCAAAACGAGAAGCTGCCGACACCATCTGATTCCACAGCGAAGGTCGCAGAATCCGATTCGCTGGTCAGACTCAGTTCAACTCCGTTCAGCCGCTCTCCTGCCGGGTTAATCACTCGTCCACATACGTCTGATACCGCTGGTCCCCAACACCGGCCCACTTGTCTTGGCTCAGCCTGAAATGGAGAAGCGACGTTCTCCGTTAGTGTAGATTCCGCCCCTGCGGGGCGGGGATTTTCAAGGCATGGGGGTCTATCGTCCGATGACTTTTCGTGTCAGTGTGCAGCGCGAGAGAAGGCCTCCCGCGCTGCTGAACATCGGCTCGATGAGCCCGCTAGGTTATCCCTCAGCATGGTTGCATCCCTGCAGAGCCTGCCTCCGTTTCACCCGGCAAGTTCATTTTAGCTCCGCGCGCCATGCTGTTCTCAACTTCCAGTTTGCTCGTGAGACTACCGAACAGGGAAACCTCTCACCATGTGGGCAGCTGCTGCAAACCTGCCTTCATTTTTGAGGTTTGGGTTGCGAGGACTGTTGTTGTTGTGGCCGCGGGCGGCTTGCGGGCGGGACGATACCGTTCATCCGCAGGTACTCGACCATCTGACCGTAGTGATCCTTCGGATGGAAGGCGCCGATAATGGCGATTGCGAGACGCGTTGAGAGGAATGGGGATACGGGCTTGGGCAGCGGCGTGACCTCGTTTTCGGAGGTGACCCCGGAAATGGCCCGATGGCCGAGCGCGAAGGAATCTTTAAGATACTGGACAATTTCGGCCTTGGTTTTCAGCGCCGCGGGGCCGTTGGCATTTTCTTCGATGGAGTTAGCGTCGATCGTCTCGCCCATGAGCGGGCCAAAATAAAGGTGATTGGCGAAGCCGATGTGTTTCACCTGTTCAGCGAAAGTGCGTACGCCTTTAAACTCGCCATTGGTAGGCGCGAAGGAATACTTGTCTTCGGGCATAGCTTCAGCAGCGGAAACGACTTCCTGCTCGACAACACCATAAGCATGTTGAGGACAGAAGTGACGGTGGGCGGTTGTTGCTGGGCCGTTGAGACGACCATCAGACGCTCCTTAAGTTTTATGAAGTAAACGCCAAAATCTTATGCTTCTGTGGCCAGAGAAGTCATCCGCAAGTTTTTACTGGCCGCTCGCTGCAGCAGCTGCTCCACCAATTATGCTAGCGACATCGCGGCGGCTAGCCACTTCGCTCTTCACGCAGCTTGCTGGCGGCGACTCTGACGTTGCTGTCTGGCGGCTTCCAGCTTGCGGTCGCGCTCAGTGTGAATCTCGACCTGTCGGCCTGCAAGCATGTCCTTCGGTGTCACGTAGCCGATCGCACTGTGCAACCGGACATTGTTATAGCGATCCACATACTGTTGAATCAGGCGTTTTGCATCTTCCAGTGACAGCGGCGTCCCCGGTCGAATGCATTCGCTTTTCAGCGACTTGTGCCAGCGTTCCAGCTTTCCGTTCGACTGCGGGTAGTAGGGCGAGGTTCGGACGTGCGTCATGCCCGAGATGCGAATGAACTCCTTGAAATCGCGAGCAATGAACTGCGGACCATTGTCCGAGATGATTCGCGGCTTCGCTTCCGGGTACTTCTCCTTGGCGCGTTCGAGAATTACTTCGACATCCGCTTCCCGCATCGACTCACGCAAATCCCAATGCACGAGGAAACGGCTGAACCCGTCCAGAACGCTGCACAAGTAATAGAAGGTGCCGCACAGGTTGATGTAGGAAACGTCGATATGCCAGTGCTGATGCGGCTGCAGCGGCTGCTCGAAACCGGTTCCCTTGCGCGAAGGTTGGCTCTTCCACCGGGATAACAATCCAGCTTGCTTCAACACTCGCCAAACGCTCGCCGGACTGACGGCCACAACGTCAGCGTCGAGCATCATGAACGTCAGCCGCCGATAACCTTCCAGCGGGTTCTTCAGATGGAACCCGATGATTGCTTCTTTCTCCCACGGCTCCAACCAGAAATCACGGGGAACCCAACCGTTGTGCTCGTTGACGCACCCGTACCGCTGCCGCCAGTCATAGAACTTGCTGGCGGTCACGCCCAGCCACGGGATGAACCGTCCGACGCCGATCTCGGCCTTCTCCGACCAGCGCCGGACGAAATCCACGACTAGATCCCGCACATCATGCGGCACCCAGATACCGGTTAGAGTTCCCCAAGACTTTTTTTTAGCGCGATGTGCTCAGCCATCAGCTCAGCCAGGACCTCGTCCTTGGTCTGCACCTTCTTCTCCAAGAACTCGATCCGTTTCTGCTTCTCCTCCACTTGGCGGTGGGGACGCTCTTGAGACTGAAAAGCGGCGGCTCCGTTCTCGAACAGTTCTTTCTGCCAGCGGTAGAACACCGTTGGCCGCAGGCCCAGTTCTTCACACAGCTCCGAGACGGGTACTTTGTCCACAAGATGCCGCCTCAGGATGGCTACTTTTTCTTCTGGGGTGAAATGCTTCCGTTCCTTCCTCATACGTTCGCTCCGTTATCTTAACGGACGAACGCTTTCTCCATTTCCAACTGAGGCAGGACGACCCAACTAAGACCCAGAAGGGCAGTTCCTCTAACGCAGCCTGCCGCCGCTGCTACCCATCGAATTCTTCGCGGGAGGATGCGCGAGAATGCGACGCCCGGATACTGTTGTTCTTCCTTGCTTCTCGTCACAGATTGCTTCCCAATACCCGCGTAAGAGTGTAGCAACGAAGCGGGCGTCGAGGGGATTACTGTTGTAACATCCCGATTACACACAGCGATCCGCCCCGCCAATTCTAAAAACGTGTAATCGTGCCTCAGTTTGAAAATAACCTAAAACTGTCCACAATTGAACAGACGGTTTTTCCTCGCCCAAGACACAATCTCTTATGCAAACTGAGAGATGGCTGGAATTGTGCAAGTTGGCATCCGGTGAGCAAGACCCAAAGAAACTAGAAGCGTTGATAGCGGAAATTAATGGGGCATTAGATGTCAAGCAGGAACGCTTAGCGAGAGTGTACCTCGTCGACAAGGCGAACTGAGTCTCTACTGCTCGTCCTTCCTTCTTGTACGGGCCACGCTTGCCCGATTTCGGTGCGAGACTGCCGTGTCGCTGTTGTAACATCCCGATAGCGCTCATTGACCCGCCCCCGCCAGTTCTCAAAACTTGGAATGGCCTATTCTTAGCAGAGTGAGCACTATGAAACAGACTCCTGGCTCCATGATCCCTAAGCTCGGGGAAGGGGATGAAAAACCATGTCTTTATCCGAAGATGTTCGCCCCCTGCTCGCGGCTCGCGCCGCTACCGATCCTAACGCTGCAAGGCTGCTGGAAATGTTCACAAGAGCCGATGAGATTTTGAGCGAATCGGTCAAAAGGTGTGACCCATTATGTCGTTGATCGCTCGAATACCCCTGAAGGGAGTGGCTATGCTCCGAGACCCACGGAAAACATGGCAGTACTTCGCACAAGCCATCATTCAGGAAGAAGACCCAGCGAAGCTCACCTACCTGATGCAACAGCTTTACAGCGCCCTGAACGATAATCAGGAACCACGCGGTCGGGGTATGATGTTCGAGGCCACATAACAGGAAGCTACGCTGCCGCTGGCTTCAGCACGATGTTCATGTAGCTATAGTGGGCGGCAACGGTTTGAACAAATTTCAGTATGGGATCAGAAGATGTTAGATCGCCTTGGCACTTCAGGGAATTACACCTTTTCCCGCGGGTGGTTTTTGCAATAGGCGCCGTGCTGTTTGTTGTCACTCTCATAGCTAGGGACTCTGCCTTAAGCTTTCTTGGCCTTTCTCTAGTATTTGGCGGCGTAGGCTGGAACCTCTTGGGCGACGGCTTGCGTGCTCGCCCAAAGTGGAAGAGCGGGATCGTTCAGGGACTAATCGCGCTGGGGTGCGCCGCGTTCTGCTTCTACGTTTTTCAACATCGGTATTACTCTGGCGATCTGCCCTACTTCCTGCAACGCTTCGGTATCAATAGGTGATCTCACCGTGCGGGTTGATAAAGCGTTCAGCCACGAAGCCTGGGAACTAGGTTCCCAAGCCAGTTTGAAACTGGCCTCTGAGGGCTACGGAGGGCAGCTATGCGGCATTAATCCAACGCCGAACAGACACCCACGTACCGCCGCGTCGTTCTTGGAAGGTGATCACCTTGCCGGAAACGACAATGCCTTTGCTCTCCGGGCAATGCCGAACAGTGATTTGTGACGCGCCTGTGGAATCACTTCGATTCGGTCCTTCAGAATCGAGCCGGCAGTTGATGTGAAACCGATCGCACTCAAAATAATCCGTGGTTTTCATGCCTTACATTTTAGTCCCACGCGCGGCCACAGGGAGGGCCACAAACGCGGCAAAACAGGGTATAGTGCGCGGTAAGTTTTGAGGGGGGCTGCTGAGGGTGTCTCCCTATGTTTCGGAGGAGACTGGTGGAGACCTGTATTGGAGCTATACTTTCAACGGTCGCTGAATTCCTTCCCCGCGTTTGGGCCATAGAGTGGGCCCAAACGCCACACTGTAATGAAATTGTAATGATGAACGGATCAGAACGCGTCAAATTGAGTCCACAACTGACAAAACGGTCGCACTTGTAAGTGGTTTAAGAATCAAATAGAGTAGAAAACTTTCATAACGCGACAGATCCCTGCCGTGTTCTCATAATCCGTAGGTACTATTTGCTCAAAATGAAAGGCTACGTTTCGTCGATGTATTCGAAATTATTGCCGGGAACCAGTCCATCACGCGTGCCCGCGCGTAGACTATTTCGGAATCAGATACGATCCGGGAATGTTTTCGGATTAAAGGTGGTTATTTCGAAATGCGGACCCAAGGAGCTCAAGCCTTGAGATGGTCTTCTGGCAACGCGGACGCCCCAACTCTTCGTGAGATTCGAAATGCCAGAACTGAAAATGGGTGCTTGTGATCCTCCGGCAAGTGCATGCGTCACGGACGGCGCTGGGGGCACTCACTTTTTGCGCAAGATGCTGTGGCGTCCGCCGGTTTAGCGGTGTTTGCTCGTGCGGGACGGTCGAGCCTAATCGGCCTACCCACGCGTGCCTTGCGCCTTCTTGGAGCGAAGCTCCGTTTGCCTCCAATTCGGTCCGGGCCGTAGAGTCTTCTTCCCTTCCCGTATCTGGCGTTCTTCCGCGGTATGTGCCGTTGCCTTCGGTTCAGTTCCAGTTCGCGTCTTGTCGATCATTCCCAAAACGTGCGATCGCGACGGGCCCTCCCCACCTCCTCGGCAAGCCTCTTCTTCACTTTCTGTTGCTCTTCTGCGCATTCCGCTTCGGTTCTTTCTCGACTCGTCCCGTATCGGCACTCTCGGCAGCCTTTCCTTGGTTTGCGATTTTTCCCTGACGGACCAATTCCAGGTAGGGGAGCCCCGACGCTTCAGCCACGGGCAACTCAAGTGATTTTTCATTTTGCGCCGGCCCATACAATCCGGATCCGCGCGTACTCAGGCTGAACCGTCGCGGCATGCGCAATGCGGAGAGACCTGCGTTCGCGCGGAATTCGCGGCCGTTCGGATCCCAAACGATTACCTCACACTGCACGATGAAAAAATCGCGATACTCGGCCGGAATCCGTCGGAGACCTGATGCCAAGATCCAACCCTCGAGCAAACGGCCGCAGCCGACCCGAAGACCGGCTTCAAGGCGCCCATTCAGAATGTCGCTCTGCTGATAGAGGTGCCCACCAAAGTCAATCACCCTCTTTCGCCTATCAAAGGTTTCGAGCATGACTTCATCATCCCAAAGGGTGAGGATTTGACAATCTTGCAACGTCACTGCCGATCTTGCGATCAGGCGAAGAAACATCGCGTAGCACACCTGGCCATTGGCGAGATCGCAAACAATGTTGTCCGGTGGTGGAGCGACCTGGATCTCGAGAGGGCATCTGTTCCCCCTCCATTCCGAAGGGATTTCGGAAATTAATCCTGCGTCCCGCAATTCGCGCGCGGATGCAAGATACTTCACCTTTTCGTTGGTCGATAGACGGATTTTGCGTGTTGGCATTTGGCCTCCTCGATAATCAAATGACTTGCCTTTCATTCCGGCGACTGGGATCACTCATTCGCAAGGAACCTACATTCCCTACAGAACTCCCAGCCCCGCTATCCCGAAACGACTGCGGGCTCGGCGCAGTCGGGACAACCCTTTACGGCTGGCGGATCCAAGCCGAACCGGCGAGCGAGTAAGTGGATACGTCGGCTATTTTCGCGGCCCGGGCGCAAAACCATGCCACCGGCTTCGCGCTGGCGATAGAGCCCCAGGTGTCGCAGTTGCCAGCCAACTTCTTCCGCGCTGAACTCCCGAAATTCCCCGCGACACCGCAATAACGCATTCATCAAGTCCGCAATCTTCCTCGGACGCAGATCGGCTTTCTCGTGAAAAGGCGCCCAGATTACTTCGACGATGGCCCGAGCAGGATCAAACTTTTGCTGCGAAGTGAGATCCTCACGCTGCGCTTCCAGTAGCGGCAAGACCGATTGGGCGAAGTCCGGCGCATCCAAGACGCCCCACGCTTGCAACGCGTCTGCGTTCGGAACTGAGGGAACTTTCGACTTTATCGATTCTTGCACCTTGGGGACGTTCCGGAGCCGGTAGAGCAAGAGTTTGGGCAAGAATTCTTCGGCGATGCGGTTTTGGGTGCGCGCGTCGAGGAGCGGGAGCGCGTCGCGCGTTGGCAATAGCGCGATGTGAATCGTTGCCTCACTCCACGGGTCGGTTGTCACGTCAGTTCCTACGAAGACCGCCTTCGAGCCCGACACGTCACCGACAACACCGCCGCCGCCAGGCACAACAAGACCAGGAAAGTTCGAGGCCCGAAAAAAGGCGCGGACCTCAAGCGGCAGCCCCGGTTGGTTTATGAGCAAGGTGGGATGCAACAGCATCACCAGCGAGCAAAATCCGGAGCGATTGATTTCGGTCAGTAGCAGACCGCGACGCACCAGGCATTTCAGCAGCAGGAAAAGTCTGACTGCAAGACCCATATCGAACCCGGAGATCGCCAGGCATGACGGACTCGGGACACTGTCGGGGAAATATGTGCTCAGAACCCACAGAACCAGCAGCTGGGCTGTAGATGCAAGCACACCGATGTACTTCTCGAACAATTTTTCGAGCGGCTCGATTAGCTGCTGCGTCGTGCCGTAGTCCGTGATGCCACTGGCGAGGCGGGTCGCTTGCACAATGCTGGGGTGTATGTACGGGACCCGATAAGTTTTGCCGTCGTGCGTGACCTGTTGCCCGATCACGTGTTTCTTGCGCGTCGAAAGCAACAATTCCGGTCCGGTCCCGATGTCTCGCAAGACGAGATCGATAATTGCCTTGCCTAAGATCTCTGTCGTAGTTGGGATAACGGCGTTTTCGGTCCGAGAATCTGCGGCTGTGCGTGTCATGGTAGTAGAGCCTTCCTGGCGGCAGGACGCGACGACCGTGTACACGGGGTTCGGGCGATGTCGGGTTCGATGAAGTGAACCCGCCGCTCGAACGGCCGCGCCTACCGCTTCCAATGAATTTTGGGGATTTCTATACTTACCAGCTGCCAGGATGGCTATACATACAAATTCGAAGATTTGCTGCCCGCACTTCCCTCAACGAAATCCGTTTAGCACGCGAGACCAAGACCAAAACGGCAAGTGTCACTCGCGCTTTATTAATTCTACTTCGCTGTCCGCAAATTGCACAACTTTTTTATTAGCGAATCGAGCCCGCCGGGATCGGATCGTGACTTACCTGGGGTCGCATTCACCGTTGGGGCTTAGCGCCGGGTTGGATCGACGGTTGCGCGATTGGCAGTGAGGGCCTTGCACCGCAGCGTTGCACTCGCGCTAGTCGATATTCTTGCTACAAGCCGTCCTTGGACGGATTGACGGTATGTTGCTGCGTGGCTGGCGGAGTTCCACTCCGCTATCACACATTGGCAGATTTCGATGTTTTGCTAAGAAAAAGCTTAGCGTCGGCCACCATCGTCAGGTTTGACGTGCGAGGCGCAGGTAAAGGCTGTGGCGCGGGCAACTTAGTCGCCGGCATCAACCCACCAGGGACCATTTCCCTTCTAATGCTCCGCGCTTCGTTTTCAACCCCACCAGCAACTGCTCGATACGATCTTCTTTTTCGAGCGCTGCTAGACGCTCTTCCACCAAGTCTGTCACCAATGGGTCTTGTCGGTATGTCAAACGTCTACGTCCGTCAGAACTGCTGAAAACCGCCGCGATCTCCAGTCACTCTATAGAAATTGCTTACGGCATCGATGACAAACCATTGGGAACTCGCTCCGGGTTCACGGGTGTGGAACATATTTTCCCTTTCTCGTGGAAAGCTCTTGCATTGCCACCAAAATCCTTAGTTACCGTCGTACGCTAAAGGTAACGCTCAGAGTAACTCTGTGAGCAAAGAGGGCTCGGCATGAGCCCGCCTCCGCTGGATTCGCTAATGTGCTAAGTCCTCCCGCTTCTACCATTCCCTGGCTGCAGGCGAGCATAGAGCGCCACGTTCCGCCTGTCCGATGGCGCCAGGTTTGCGCTGGCACCGCGATTGCCCTGTGAGTAGTGCCCCCCGCTCCCCGGCATAGATCCATGACAAGAATCATCCGCGCTGCCTTTGTACGGGTTTGGTCGGCGCCTCAATTAACAAAAGCACATCGGCCTACACCTAGAACTTCGAGAGACGGACAGGACAGCACAGCACAGCCCGCTGACCAAGCTCGTGCCTCCTTATCCCCCGAGAAATAGGCACCGGCAACACGACCAAATTCCAAGGGAAGAATCATCTTTCATGAAGAGCGTCACTGCACTCCTTCTAATTCTTGCTCTGGCCAGTTCGGCCATGGGCGTGGAACTTTCATCATCCCCACGACCCGTGGAGCACGATCCGGGCGCGTGGGCATTCACTACTGGGTGCGCTTCCGCGATCACCGGCACATTCACGAGACCGTGGATCGGTCTCGCAGCCGGCGTGACCGTCGGACTCGCGGCCAACTTGCAAGGCAGCAACAATGCCAGGCAAAACATGGTGGGTGGCATCGCCGGTGCGGTCGGCGGCTATCTGGTCATCAAGACTCTCAAGCGCGATTGGCATCGCAAGAGGTAGTTTCCTAACTCACTCCCGACGTTTCCACGTTCGCCGAAATGCTCAACTGCGATGCACCGCGACGTAGCATGTAGAGCAAAGCGTGATGACGTTTCGCTCTGAATCATCGCCGACCGGCTCCTGAATTTTATGTGGTGGACCTCAAGGCCGGATCTTCCGCTACACGAGTGACATGAAGTGCGTCCAGACGAAAAGCTACCCCTACGACTCAAGTCCGACGTCTGCGAACAGCTGCGATTGCGGCCTTCCGCCAGTGCGGCCATCATTGAGTGGATCGTACTCGCGAAGAAGGGCTCGGCGCACTTTTCACCTGATGTCAAGCGATAAGGACCCTCCCCTGGCAACTCATGCGTGGGTGCCCGTTTATTCCCCGTACGCCTTCTGCCGAATCTACGGCGAAGGAACGTCGACTCGGACTTCGTTCGAGCCTGTGCTCTCTGTTCCCTTTGCGCTCACCGCTTTGGTCACATAAAAGTCCGGCTGTACCATACTGTCGACATAGCTGGTTCCCGTGATCGGTTCAAAATTGAGTTTGACTACGCCGGACGTACCACGTCGATACACGTTGTAGCCAACGATTGGAGAAGTGCTAGCCTTCCATGACAGAGTAACGCTATGTTGCCGGCCGGATGGCGCGCTTAAAGTCCGCTGTTGCGCACTGGCAAACGTCGATGCTTCGCTGAGAACGTGCTAGGCGTTGGCCAGAGTCCGCAAGATTCCGGTGTGCCGGTGCGTGCCAAGCTGAAACCCGATCCACGCCACCAGAAGAGCAAATACTCCGAAAACGATCATCAGCGCCTTAGCGGACTTGGGCGAAGGTCTCATTTGATAACTTGTTGCGAGCCCGCCACCAGCTCACCCTGTTCTCTGCAAACCTCATCCCATCTGAGAACGTAGCCAGGTCAACAGTTAAAATCATCGCCTCGACCATGATGCATCCTCGCGTGGCATGCGTGACACAGCGTGATCAGATTTTCTTCCGAATCGTCGCCCGACTGGCTCCTGAATGGTGGACTTCAAGATTGGATCTTCTGCCGCACGACTGACATCTCCAGCCATCGCGATGCAGCACTTCGTTGCGCAGCTGTTCGTACCACTCGGGATCGAGCTGCAGACGAGGCTGCTTAGGCCGCACACAGGTCATGCCGCTTGTTCGGTTACGGTGTCCAAGAATGCCGTTCGTTCTTCATCTGCAAGGAACCGGGAAAAACGGACGGACGACCGTAAGCGACTAATTCGTGCCTCTCAAATTTTGGAACTCTATAAAAATAGGACACATATTGGGTTCGTTTTATCCAAAAGCCAGCAAGCGCTCCAATCGCCCTTCTTCCCGCCGTGAGTAATATATCGTGTAACGATATATTTATGAATACGTATGATCTGCGACGCTCGTTCAGCTCCCATGGCTAAGTTCGCTAGAGGCGGGATTTCAGTTCTGTGATTCAACGCGTCAGATAGGAGCTGCGACTTAGGCTCAGAAGATCGGGTGAGCGGGTAGAGCAGGCGGACCAGTTTTGTTATATAGAAAAACGTCCTCGACGAACGGTTGGAGTGCCTCCTCTATACACGGTTGAAATGCCTCTCACACAGAGAAGGTTGTAACATCTTACCGCTCCGCCCTGGGGTCGCTCCCGCTTGCGATGATACGGGCCTCAGCGCGAGCCCGTTGTTGCGGAGCGCGAACGGAAAACTGATAGAAACAGCGTCCTGCCCATGGAAGCTGATGGTCACGCTGGTTTCGGCTTCGACGGCTTCGCCATTCAATTGATGATGAGCGTAGCGCCAGAACCTGACAGCCTCAACGGCGGCCACGGCCAAGATCCGATTGCCACCCAACACCTGAATTTCTTTCACCCGGCCATCGGTGGCGATCACGACGTTCATGCCGACTTTGCCAGTAAGATTGGCGTCGGGAGCGGCAGGAATTATCACATGGCCCAGCGGCGCTTCCGCCACTTGCAAACGATTTGGGCCGGAGCCGGTTTCTTTCTTGTGGAAAGTTACTCTGACATCGCCATAAGTTCTTGGGTTGGTTGAAACCACAGGCGCAGGCACAATCACAGCGGGAGTCCATTTTGGCAGCGCAATGGTTGCAGCTTGCCCAGAGTTCTTTAGAATCTGAAAGCTGACGAATGCTAGTACCGAAACTGCTAGGAGTAGGCTGGCCGCGATAGCGATCGAGCGCGTCCGCAGATTCGTGAGTTGCGCCACGGGAGAAAGGACCCAACGGGGTTGTGGACACTCTCGACGTGGGCCAGCGGACGAGTGTGGAGTCGAGATTGCAAGATTATCTCTAGTATGGGAACTGCCGGGAGCTACAGGTTGTTCGGGAAGATCGACTCCCCAGACTTTTCTTTCGAACACCACCGATTCAATACCCGCTCGAATCTCGCCTGGACCGATCTGCTCGCTCCAGACCACCCGAAACTGAAACTTGTTTTGGCCCCGCTGTAGCATGATGGTTTGACCCGGCTGCAGTGGATTGCGCAATCCCCCCAACCGTCCCCCGATCGGGCTGATGTCTACCGTATGGGCAAGTTGAGGCCCGGCGTTCGGACCATTCTCGTCGTCGGGCCAGAACCGCACCGGCAGCACCATCTTGGTGCGCTCGTAACGCTGTACTCCTGAAGGCATTGACTACAGATTGCGTTCGTTCGCGAGGCAGAATCAAGTTACCGAGGTTACCGGTGGCGACCAAGTTTGCCTCCGGGAAACTTGAATCGCTGACGTCAGACCGCTCGGCATAGGAATCGAAAGCCCGCGCGCAACGACCTGCTTGGTCGAAAATTTCACTTGGTATTTCATGGCTCACCGAGCGAGACAGTAGCCACAAGCATCCTCTCGGAGCGAGGGCACTTTAGTGTGACCCCGGTAACCTTGCTCAGAGCCTATACCGTCAGCAGAATGGCTGGAAGGAATTGCTGGTTCTGTACAAAGTGGGCATTGATTTACCTGATGACTCGCGTTTCTGCCGTAGCCGTCGGCGGACGCGCGGGCCGCAGCAACGCGGAAAATCTGGCCTAGAGAAGTCAGTCAGTTGATGCGCAGGATGAAGTCCGTTCGTTCCACCGAATTTGGAATATGTGCAATGAAATACAAAAGCGGTTTCTTCCTGCAGAGCCCAAGATCGTCAATCGTTGGGTTCAAATGTTGGCCAGCATCGTCGCGATGATGGCCATCGCCAACCTTCAATACGCCTGGACGCTCTTCACCAAACCCCTAACCTTAAGTCTGCACACGACCTTAGCCGCGGTTCAAATCGCATTTGCCGCATTCATCTTCTGTGAAACCTGGCTGGTCCCGTTCGAGGGTTACCTGATTGATCGTATCGAGCCGCGGCTGGTCATCGCGATCGGGGGCCTGTTGGTGGGCGCGAGCTGGATCGGATGCGGCTATTCCTACACGACAACCGGACTCTACATCTGGTACGCCATCGGTGGAATTGGTGCCGGCGCCGTCTATGGTGGCTGCACCGGCAACGTGCTGAAGTGGTTTCCCGACCACCGCGGACTTTGCACTGGCATCGTATCCGGCGCCTATGGCATCGGCACCGCGGTGACGGTCGCTCCGATCGAGAAAATGATCAATAGTTCTGGCTATCAGCATGCGTTCATCGTTTGGGGCATCGTGCAGGGCATTATCGTGACCGTTGCGGCCATGTTTATCGTGGCACCACCGAGAGGATGGCTACCAAAGACGTGGAATCCTGTCGCCAGAGTCCATCAAGTCACGACTGACATGACTTGGTGGGAGATGTTACAGCAACCATCTTTTTATCTCATATACGTCATGATGACGTTGGTGGCATTCGGCGGTCTCGTCGTCACTTCGCAACTCGTGGAGATTGCCGACTTTTACAAAGTAGACAAGGTCATCATCGCCTGGGGCATGTCCGCGTCAATTCTGGCGATCCAGTTGAACCGCATCGTAAATGGTGTAACTCGCCCTCTGTGGGGCTGGATCTCCGATCATATTGGCCGGGAGAACGCAATGTTCACGGCCTTTCTGGTCGAAGGTCTTGCGGTATGGGCATGGTTGCAGACCATCAGCCGGCCGCTGCTCTTCGTCTTGTTGTCTAGCGTAGTGTTTTTTGCCTGGGGTGAGATCTTCTCGCTGTTCCCCTCCCTCACGGCAGACCTGTATGGCAGAAGGTGGGCCACGACGAACTATGGGATCGTCTACACCGCGAAAGGTACGGCAGCTGTATTTTCCGCTCCGGTGGCTGCGTACATAATGCTCAGGACGGGCTCTTGGATGCCGGTATTTTATGTGATGATCGCCTGCGACATCATCGCCGCCTTCATGGCATTGCTGTGGCTGAAGCCGGTTGCGTCGCGCACTATTGCCAAAGCTGGCAGAATAACGCTGACAGCGGAGAGACTGGAATCAATTCCTCCAATGTGCAGACGGTGAAGACTAAATGGACGTTCTCGATCGGTTACGAGTTTCTGCTTCTCCCGCCATCGCCACCGTCAACGGTACGTCGATGGTCTTCCTGGGCGCGTGGAATGGCAATTTCTATGCTCTCAACGCGGTGACGGGAAAGAAAATATGGTCCTTCACCGTGGACCTGGTGCCGCCTTGCAAAACGAACTCTTGCCGTATTGCGTCTTCTGCAGCCGTTGATACCGCGAACAATCCGGCACTGGTAGTTATGACAGTTGCCCGGAGACACCAGGCGGTAGCCAAATATAAACTTGGCCAGAGAGCTGGGTACAAATGGTCCGCATGTTAGTGGTCGATGACAACGAGCCGTTTCGGCGTTACGTCTGTGCAACGCTGAAGAAAAACGTACTCTTCTCGGTCATCGCCGAGGTGTCCGACGGGAGTGAAGCCGTTCGTGAGGCCGAAATCCTGCAGCCGGATCTGATCCTCTTAGGGAGACTCTGAATAAGGTCTCCCCTTTCCACAGGAATATAGAGTAAGTTGCGCCAGATGAGATCGACGAACAAACAACAGAGGAGTCTGGCGACGATGAATGGTTTTGAGCGGTACACAAAGAAGACACGACGGCAGGTATTTCTGGAAGAAATGGAACAAGTTGTCCCGTGGCGAGAGTTGTGCGCGCTAATCGAACCCCATTATCCCAAGCCGGGGAATGGGCGCCCGCCGGTGGGAGTGGAGCGGATGCTGCGGATTTATTTTCTGCAGCAGTGGTTTAACCTGTCGGACCCGGCGGTGGAAGAGGCTCTGTATGACTCGCCGGGGATGCGGCAGTTCGTGGGGGTCGATTTGGGGCAGGAGCCGGCGCCGGATGAAACCACGGTGTGCAAGTTTCGGCATTTGCTGGAAGAACATCGACTTGGGGAAAAGATTCTGGGCACGGTCAATCTGCACTTGCAAGCCCGGGGAGTGCGCATCAGCACCGGCACGATCGTGGACGCAACCATCCTGCACGCGCCCACGTCGACCAAGAACCGAGGGCAGCAGCGCGATCCGGAGATGCACCAGACCAAGAAAGGCAAGCAGTGGTTTTTCGGGATGAAGGCCCATGTAGGAGTGGACAGCAAGACCAAGATCATCCATACGGCAGTAGCCACGCCAGCCCATGTGGCCGACTCGAGGGTGCTGCCCGATCTGTTGCACGGGGAAGAAACCCGGGTATGGGGTGATCAGGCGTATCGCGGACAAACTGAGGTTATCCAGGAGTGCGCACCCCGGGCGCAGGATCACACGCACCGTCGCTACCGCTATAAGAACGCGATTGACGAAGAAGAGCGGGCGAAGAATCGGACGAAATCGAGCGTGCGGTCCAAGGTGGAGCACGTATTTCAGGTGATGAAGTTGAAATTTGGATTTGTGAAGCTACGTTACCGAGGACTGAAGAAGAACGCGCATCAGCTGTTCGTGATCTGCGGGTTGGTCAATCTGTTTCTCAGTCGTCAGAAGCTGCTGACAGCGAGCGCGTAGATGAAAGCCGGTCCGACGGACGAAGGCGAAAGCAACGAAATCCAAGTGGAAGGCTAGGTCACCAACCCACCATTGCTGGGGTACTAGACTTGCGCAGTCAGAAACTTACTTATTCAGAGAGTCCCTAGCTGCCGTAGAGACAGTATGCGGGGGTGGACAGTATGTTAGTAATGGTAATGACTACCGGGCTACGCAGCAGTAGAGTTGCCACCTGCTGCGAGCGGACGCAATTCGGAGCCGAGTTCTGTGGACGGCAGTGATGCCTAGCAGCCCGTGGTGAAAGTCTGGGTACGTGAAAGAAAAGGTGGTGTGATCCACAGGGATCGTCCGTAGAATGCGCGCATGGCGATGAGCAAGCGGCGTGGCGGGGAGAAGCAAGAAGACATCTGGATCGCGCAGACGGAGTTGGCGGTGGCGCCGGGCCATCCTTTCTATAAGCGGTTGAATGAGTTACTGGAGGGTGCCGGGTTCGACGAGTTTGTGGAGGGATTAAGTGCTCGCTTCTATCATGCGCGACTAGGACGGCCCTCGCTACGGCCTGGGGTTTACTTTCGGGCGCTGCTGGTGGGATATTTCGAGGGAATCGATAGCGAGCGTGGGATCGCCTGGCGGGTGGCGGATTCGCTGGCGCTGCGACGGTTTCTGCGGATTGGACTGGAGGAGCGGACTCCGGACCACTCGACGATCTCGCGGACCCGGCGCTTGATCGACATCGACACGCATGGTGAAGTGTTCGCTTGGGTGCTGGGGTTGTTGGCTGAACGCGGACTGCTGAAAGGGCAGCGGATGGGCATCGACGCGACGACCTTGGAAGCGAACGCGGCGATGCGTTCGATCGTGCGACGGGACACGGGGGAGAGCTATGAAGAGTTCTTGCGGGGATTGGCCAAGGCGTCTGGGATCGAGACGCCGACGCGGGAGGATCTGGCGCGGCTAGATCGGAAGCGCAAGAAGCGGATGTCGAACCAAGAGTGGAAGAGTCCGGCGGACGAGGACGCGCGGATCACGAAGATGAAAGACGGGCGGACGCACCTGGCCCACAAGGCCGAGCACGCCGTGGATCTGGACACGGGTGCCATCGTGGCGGTGACGCTGCAAGCCGCCGACCAGGGCGATACAACGACGCTCGATGAAACGTTGTGCAAGGCGGGCGAGCAGGTTGCAGAACAGATCCGACGGGAGGCCGAGTTGCGGCCCCAGGATAAGCCGAAGGTCCACCTGCAAGGGATCGAAGAACTGGTGACGGACAAGGGTTACCACAGCGGGGCGGTAGTGCAGCGGGTAAAGAGTTATGAGGTGCGCAGTTATATTCCGGAGAAGAAGCAGAAGGGACGACGCGACTGGCAAGACAAACGCGGCGAGCAGCAGGCGGTTTACGCGAACCGGCGACGGGTGCGAGGCGAGTACGGCAAGAGCTTACTTCGCCGGCGCGGGGAGCTAATCGAACGCAGCTTCGCGCACTGCTACGAGACGGGCGGTATGCGACGCTGCCATCTTCGAGGGCGGCAAAACATTTTGAAACGGCAGTTGATCCACGTCGGGGCTTTCAACCTGAGCCTGATTCTGCGTCAGTTGCTGGGAGCGGGTACGCCGCGCGAGCTGAAAAACCGCGCCGGGCAGGTGTTTTGGCGCCTTTTGCAATTTCTGCTGTGCCTGATGACGATCGTTTCGCCGACCCAGCGACTTACTGCCGCCGTTGGTCGGCCTCTCGCATCATCTTTCCGTTGCCGCATGCCCGGTCACCGCTCGCGAAATATCAGGAGTTCTGCCACGGGCTGCTAGGCTCGAAGTGAGTGTTTGCGTGTCAGCTTCAGTCGTCGCTTCAAAGACGCATTCCTGGCCTGCTGAACTAAAAAATGATCTTCCCGGCCAGTTGCATATTGAACGGCTCGCCCGGTCCAATGCCGGGACCACCGAAGAAATCGCCGATGGTATCGGTCACAAATCCGTTTGATCCCACGGAACCGCCTCCAGTCGCGAGGTTGATCCGGTTGAAAACATTGAACATCTCCGCGCGAAGCTGTAGCTTGCAGCGCTCGGTGATCGGGATGTTCTTGATGACGGAAACATCCACGTCGGCAAACCCAGGTCCGTAGAATTCATTTCGGGAGAGGTCACCGTTAGGATTGTCAGGCAGGCAGGTAGGCGAAGGCACACAGAAGGCGGCTGGGTTGACCCATTGCTCTCCAGTTGCGGGGTTGAAAGTGTGCGACACTCCGGCGAATGGATCGCCGATCAGGTTTAAGCCGGGGCGCTGGCTGCCCGAAGCGCCAGGCCCGGGGAAATTAAACGGCTGTCCCGAGTGCAATGACAATAATCCGCTCAACTCCCAGCCGTGAGTGAGAACTTTCGGACCACGAGAAGAGGCGGGAATTTCGTACGTCCAATAACCGGTAAAATTCTGGCGTGTGTCGAAGTCGCTGTTTCCATATTCCTGATTCAGGTTAGTGCCATCGAACGGAATCACTCCGCGGAACTCCGTCGCCTCATCCAGAGCATGTGACCAGGTATAGGCGAACTGCGAAGTAAAGCCGTGCCAGGAGCGTATCTTCAGCACACTTTGGAAGGAGTTGTAGTTTGATGTGACAGCGCTATTAAACTGATTGATGGAGCCGACGTTGGGATATTGGGAGTTGAATGTTCCGTTCTGATTAAGGTTCTCCGTGATCGTCAGCTTGCGTCCCTGACTTCCAACGTAGCCCACCTGCAACACCGCGACCTTGCCGAAACCCTTTTCCAACTGCAAGTCGTAGTTAAAGTAATAAGGTGTGCGGAAATTCTGGCCGACCGAGAAAACGTTATAGATATTCGCGCCAGTAACCGGATTCGGAATACCGCAGCCTGGTTCGATGGTGTAATTCAGGCTGGTGCAAGTCACGACTCCGGGAAAGATGGATTGTCCGCCCTGCTGTACCGTCTGCCAGTTGTAGGCATTGCGGCTGTAGTTGTCGACCGCATCTGGACCTGCCGGATTGTTTTCCAAACCGTTGGCCGCAGCATTTGGCGGACGATTGTCCAGAAACGGGCTTATCGCGGTTTGCTCGTAGAAGACGCCGAATCCGCCCCGCACAACCAGATCACTCTTGGCTGCCGGTTGGTAGGCGAAGCCAAATCTCGGTGCGAAATTGTTTCCGTCCGCCGGGTAGATGGAATCGATGGCGTCTCCCTGAATGGCCAGACCTCTTCCGGGTATAAAAACCGGAAGATCCTTATCGCCATTGTGCAGCGGCCCAATATATTCGTAGCGAAGGCCGAAATTCAGCGTCAACTTCTGGGTCGCACGCCAGGCATCCTGCCCAAAGAAAGCGAATGAATTGACCAAGACGTGCCGTTCCGCATTTCCCACGGCGATCGACGACGTGCTCACGTCGCCAGCCAGGAAGTCGGCCAGAGCCAGCGTATCCGTGCACGCGACGTTGGTTGTAGCGCACGTCCCCGCCCATGGCCCTTGCGTACCGTCAAAACCGAAGCTTCCAAGTGATCGGCGGAAATAGAATTCGTCGACTCGTCCTTGCCGCACTTCTCCTCCGAAACGGAGCTGATGTCTGCCGGTAATGTAGGAAACGCTGTCCGTCAGGTGGCCGGTAATGTCATTGCGGCCTTCCGGAGGCGTGATCCCCACCTGATCAAACCCGGAAATGACAATATTCGGTGCACCGAGAATGGGTTGTCCATTCTTGAGCGCGTCGGGGCTTAGGTACAGGCCCAGGGCTCTGGTATCGAAACTGTTGTTGGCATCGTGAAATATCTGATTGAAATAGCTGACTCCAAAAAGCACCTGATTGCTTAATTTTGGCGTGAACTCTGAGTTCAGCACCGCGGAATAATTTTCTACGCGAATAGGAGCGGCCTCAAAATAGTAACCAAGATTGGAACTCGCCTCCACGAGCACTAAAGCCGCGCCGGGCGGCTGAATTTGATTTCCCTGCCCCATGAACCAGTGTCCCGAAAGATGATGTTTATTACTGAAATTATGATCGAGCTTTACGACACCGTTGTAGCTGTATCCAGTCGCGGGGACGTTCGCGAAAAAGTTGCTGATCGTGCCGGGGAGGGTGCTGATCGAGTTCGGCCAGAGCGTCGAAAACAGGGTTGTGGAGAGTGTGCTTTGTGGGACGTTGTATTTCCTTAGCAGAGCCTGAGCATTCTGTATCCAGGCCGCCGACGGTTCGGTAGCCAAGCCTGTGAGTCCGAAAATGTAGTTCTGCTTTTCGAAACCGAGAAAAAAGAACGTCTTGTTCTTGAGGATCGGCCCGCCCAGGGTGAATCCATAATTTTCATTGCGCAATCTGGGCGCTCTGGGGAACTCCGGACTCGGCACGAAGAATGGCGAATGCGCCGCATAGAACTCATTGCGGTTGTAATAGTATGCGCTCCCGTGCAGTTGATTGGTACCGGACTTGAGAACCACGTTGATGGTGCCTCCGGCGTCGCGCCCGGTCTCGGCGTTGGATTCCGTCTGCGTGGAGAATTCGTCGATGGCGTCGATGGGCAGCAGCACTCCGGCGACTCCCGAGACACCGCCCTGGTTGATAGCGGGAATGTTGTACCAGAAGTCATTGTTATCCGTGCCGTCGAGTTGCCAGTTCACTCCATTGTTGCGAGCCCCGTTGATTGTGCCGCCTCCGTTGATCGAGTAGCCTCCATAGCCGGGCGCGATTGCGAACAGTTGTGTGAAGTCCCGCCCGTTGAGCGGCATGTTCTGCACGGCTTCCTCGGGGATCGTGTCGCTCTGAGTCGCAGTAGTGGCGTCAAGCGTGAGAGCAGCAGCCGATACCTCAATCGATCTCTTCTCCTGAGCCAGAGACAATTGAACCGGTAGCGTATAAGTGGAACCCGCTGCTACCAGAACGTTATCTGTGGTATACGGTGCAAATCCGGCAGCCGTGACGGTGATCTTATAGGCGCCGAGAGGAAGGTCTTGGAGAGAAAACTGCCCGTCCGTCGTACTGACGGTATTGTAGTTTGCGCTGGTTGCGATCTCGGTGGCCTCTAGCTGTGCATTCGGAACAAATGCACCGGCCGGATCGGTGACAGTGCCGTTGACGGCGCCACGAAATGTTTGGGCGTGTGACGATGTGGCATGTAACAAGAACAAAAGGAATATTATGAGATCGCGCTTCATAATTCGCGCCTTTCCCCAACTCAAGTTCGAGCCCAAGGCGGCGAACCTGCAAGAAAACGGAGGGACTCTATATCCGAGCATAGTAATGGCATCAACGCACGCTAACCAGACCAGGAGTAGAGATATGACCTCGCAGAGCTTCACGAATAGTCGGAATCAGGTCAACGGTAATCCGCGTTTTGAGAACATACCCAAGAGCGCCGGCCGCAACAGCAGCCGTCACGAACGTAGGGTCTTCGTAAACAGTAAGGAAGATCACTTTAGCTCTGCAAGCAGACTCTTTGAGGAGGGAAACTACTTCAAAGCCGTTCAGGACCGGCAAGGAGATGTCGAGCACGATGACATCGGGATCAAGTCTATTGGCGGCTTCAATTAGCTGTTCGCCATTTTCGACGGTGGCTACGACCTCAAAATCACGCGCGAGGACTTGGCTAACCTTCTCGAGCATTTCGCGATGATCATCAGCTAGCAGGATTCGCGGAAGTCCCATGTGACTCCTCTAGTTCAAGCCGACAAGTCCATTTGATTTGCTGCCGTACCAGTGTCGACGGGAACACGAACGCTTATCTCGGTACCGCCCATCAACCTCGACGCAATTGAGATCGTGCCCTTTACCAGACTTACGCGCTCCCGCATGCTGATCAGGCCAAGACCGCGCCCATTCATCGCCCCTTCCGGATCGAAGCCCGTGCCGGAATCGCGCACGCTGAGATGAATCTCATTTGAGGATCCATGCAGTTGCACAGCGAAGCGCTGCACTCCGCTGTACTTCACCGCATTGTGCAGGGCTTCCTGCAAAACCCGGAACAAACAAAGCGAGACGTCTCGCGGCACCGCACGCGGCAAGCCGCTCTGGGAAAAATCAATCTTCACCTTTTGCTGCTCAGAGAGCTCTTTGCAGAAGCTGGCGGCCGCAGTCCCGATACCCAGGTATTCCAGCTGTGACGAGTGTAAGCGATGCGATAGCGCGCGAACCTCGTCACCAATCTCCACGGCGCGCTTCGCTATTCCTTGCATTCGCGTGCTGGCTTCAGGATCTGAAACCGCGAGATGCTGCTTGATTTCTTCAAGCTCAATCGTCAACAGCGCGAGACGTTGACCGATGTCGTCATGGAGCTCTCTGGCGATTCGGGTACGTTCCTGCTCTTGCGCGTCAATCAACCTGCGGTTCACGTCGGAGAGGGCCTCCTTCGCAAGTTTGCTGTCGGTGATATCGATACACGACCCTATGTAACCAGCAAAAGAATTATCAATGAACCTCGGCACGCCAATGTCGACAACCCATCGATATATTCCGTCGTGGCGGCGGAGACGATACTCCATCCTGAATTTTTCCCGGCGTTCGAAGGCTCCCGTATAAGTATCGAGACAGCTGGGCAAGTCCTCCGGGTAGACGCCGTTCGCCCAGCCGTTCCCAAGTTGCGACTCTAGTGACTGGCCGGAAAACTCGAGCCAAGGCTTGTTGAAGTAAGTACATAGTTTGTCGGTACCCGACATCCAGATCAGCACGGGGGCGGTATTGGCCACCAGGCGGAAGCGCTCCTCGGTTTCGCGTATCGCTTCCTCGGCCTGCTTGCGGTCCGTGATGTCCATTGCGACGCCCAGCCCGCGCTGGGGCACGCCCTTGGGTGCAAAGTAGAACTTGCCTCGGTCTGTGACCCAACGTATAGACCCGTCCGGTCGCACAACACGAAACTCTGCCGTGTACGGCTTCCGATTTTGAATCGCATCCGCGATAGCTTTCGAAACTTGCTCACGATCGTCCGGGTGCACGCGTTGATAGAATTCCTGATCTCCAGGCAGGTAGGTGTCGGATCTGATGCCGAATGCTGTCTGCAGGTCACCAAACCAAATGTTGCGTCCGCTTATCAGATCCCAGTCCCATCCCATCGACTTGCTGGATTCCATAGCCAGACGAAGGCGATCGTGGGCTACGCCGACATCTGAAGTGAACTCGCTGTTGGCAAGGTAATCTTGGATAAAGACCCCGACGGCCAATACCAGGACGGCAATCATTACTAAAAGCAGGCGAATTTCGTGTGCTCCCAACGGCTCATTTGTGCGGAACAGTTCCCAGACGCCGACAATCGGAATTGCCAGCACCGCGAGCATGGCCAGCACTGAAGTGTACCTCGTGCCGGCAGTATCCAACTGGACGGTTTGCGTCAGTTCCGGCGCCAGTCTCCGGCCTTGCAGACCAACCCACACAAACCAGGAGATGGAGGCGGTGAAAACCATTCCAATCAAACCTCTGGCTGCGGGGAAAGACGTTCCCGTCAAATCGCCCGAAGGGTCTTTCAGGGCCCAGATGATGTTTGCCGCCAATGAACCGAATGCGTATAGAGCAGATGCGCCGAATAGATGCCAATAGACGGGCTTCCAAGGAGGTCGGGATCGAAACACCAGCATGCCCAGGACGCCGAGTAGGAAGAGATTTTCCGTGAAGTAAAGGCCCTCAAAGCGCAAGATCATGGCCGAGGCTTGCTGCCCGTACTGGTATGGAAACAGTAGGTAGGCGTATGCGAAAACCCAGACAAAAAGCAAGACCAGAAAATTCAACGTCGCTCGGTATGGCCGGCGACTCGGTACGCGCAGGTGAGGACGGGAAGCCACAGCCGCGATCAGCAACACAATATGCAAAAATAATGGAGGGTTGTCGAACAGGAAGGCAGGAATTTTGCCGTGCAGGACCACACTGTAGAACCAGGAGCACGGGACTAGAGCCCACAGTCCGAAAGCCGCTGCTAGAAATGACCAAAATAAGCGGATAGTTTGTCTGCTCTGAAGAGCGTTCAACGCGGAAACGCCACCGGCAATGAGAAGCAAAACGAAATAGCTGATTTCGCAGTATGCAATCAAGCCGGGGCCTTGCTTCAGAGTGAGTGAGAGAATTGCCTGCGTTAACAGAAGGGCGACGGCGACGGTCGGCCACGAATAAGCCCGGAGCCTGAGTCTAGGAGGAAAGGGTGTACCCGGCATAGTTTCTCCTAGGGCAAAGGTTCCGTCCACACGATTTTATGTCGATACCACAAGCGCCGCGTTGCACAGGACTGAGATTGGGCATCGTGCTAATTCCGACAACACCGTGACAGATATGGTGCGTCCCAGTAGAGCTTTGAAAATTCGGAAGGATGTGGCGTTCCTCCAAACCGGAGGAAGTGAGGCCATAGCCTACGAGAAGCAAATCCGAGCACCATCCCCCGACCGCCATCAAGTACGCGTCTGCAACCAGTACTTTTCGCGATCGCGGAAAGTATACCGTAGTCAGCAGACTGACGGCATTGTCTCTGCTGGCCCGACTTCGATGAAAACGCCTGACCCGGCGGGGAAAATTTTGGTGGAACACCTAGCCTCGTTCAGAAAGTATCCGCCAATCAAGCCATGGACTCAGACCCATATGTTCCAACGAAATGGGCTTGCCGGCCCAGTTGATTAACTCCATAGGACAAACTGACGAAGCCAGGCCATAGCGCAAGCTTGCGCCGTCTGTTCGCCCCCTAAGCCGTCATGCTTGTCCCAAGGCAATCTTCCGACAGTCAGGTGTGGACAGCCCACGCGCTCGCACTTACATCTTCTACATACACAGATTGAATACAAAGGCCCTCACCTTCAAAGAATGAGCTGATTTTCCATGTTGTTAGAAAACCCGCTGAAAAACGGACGCTTCGGACCCGCAGAAACATTCGTTCGGAGCAGCTGCCCGGGATGTTAGGAATGAGTAGTTTTCTAACACGAGCCAACCGGGACATCTGACCAATGCCGTTTCACGAGCGTTCCGGTGATTGGCACCTCCTGCTCAGTTGACTGAGTGCCACCTCAAGGCAACTCCCAGGCTAACGTTTGTAACTCTCTATGGTTTTTTCGAAGAGTAGAATCCGTAAAGTAGCAAGAGCGGGCCAGCTGTTATTAGCAAGTATTGACGGTGGCTTTGACGATTGGGTCTAGAGGAGGTCGATGCATGGCGTCGCTGAAACTCCTTATTGTGGAAGATGACATCGCAAGCCTGGAATTAATGACCGAAGTTTTCACCTCGCTTGAGGCGGAAGTGCGTCCGGTCAGCGATAGCCAGAATGCAGCTGGCTTAGTGAATCGCGAAAGGTTCGATGGGATTTTCCTGGATCTGGAAATGCCCAACCTGCATGGTTTCGATCTGGCACGCCTCATACGCAAGTCCTCCTGGAATAAGTCCACACCGATAGTTATCGTGACTGGGCGGGAACAGAGAGACACCATGCAACAGGCGTTCAAGATCGGAGCAACTTTCTATCTTCAAAAACCAGTGGACAGGCAAAAGCTGAGCATTTTGTTCCGGACCGTGCGTGGCGGGATGTTGGAGAATCGGCGCCGACACACGCGCGTTCCCATCCAAACCGAGGTGATGTGCACCGTGGGTTCTCGGACGCTACGCGGGTTAACCTGGAATCTGAGCCAAGGCGGGATGCAGGTGGAAGCTGACGGCTTGGAACCCAAGGATACCGTGCGAGTGTCATTTCGATTGCCGGTCTCAGGTGTGTTGCTCGACGCGGTGGGCACGGTGATCTGGGCAAAGGAAACTCGCCAGGGCATCCAATTCACGAATGTGACTCCAAAAATTGAACAGTCGATCCGGGAATTCATCTCCGAAGTAGAAGAATAGGCAGTTGCATACGACTGAAGATCACAGACTTTCGTGGGATTGATTAGGAGGCGTTGTTTCGATCCTCCTGCTTACCGCAACAGGCGTTCGAGTTCGTCGGCGAGGGCGCGCGCATTGACCGGCTTCGAGAGGTACCCATCAAAACCAGAATGTAGGATTTTTTCACGGTCGCCCTGCATCGCATAGGCCGTAATGGCCAATAACGGTAGCGGGGCCAGTGCGGGATTCTCCCGGATCCTGCGCGCAACTGCATACCCATCCAGAACTGGCATTCCGATGTCCAACAGCAGTATGTCCGGTTGAGTTTCGTCAACCATCCTTAGCGCTTCTTGACCGTCGCACGCTTCCACTACGTCATACCCACGGTTCTCCAGCAGCTCGCGGAGCAATTCGCGGTTGACTGGATTGTCCTCAGCCACGAGAACCTTGGTCA
Organism: uncultured Acidobacteriota bacterium; assembly: GCA_963722725.1. GTDB lineage: Bacteria > Acidobacteriota > Terriglobia > Terriglobales > Acidobacteriaceae > JABDBE01. The sequence goes on along the minus strand of CAVROB010000013.1, from coordinate 273,609 downwards.
TGATTGCCCCACAGACTTCGCGAGCTTGCGGCCCTGGAGAACTCTTCCAACCTCGACCATGAGCTGTTGCTGCCAGGAGCCATTCTTGTGAAAGAGCGCCTGGGTTTCACGAGTGAGAACAGTCATGTCATCTCTAGTCAAACTCTTCGCGGTCATCACAAAAATCGGTAGTTCTCTCAATGTAGGTTCCTGTCGTACATGGCGGATGACCTCGAAACCGTCCATGCCCGGCATCAGCAGATCCAGCAAGACTGCACTGACAAGCTTAGAGGACAGCACTTCCAGAGCTCTAGCTCCGCTGCGGACGCTCTCGGTCTCGTAGCCAGCTGAGCGTAGGGTCTCCTCCAACAACTCCAGAGTTCCGGGGTCATCGTCCACCAGCAGAATCGCCTCGTCCTCGTCGGACTGAGGCAGTACGTATTTTCGTATCGCGTCAAGCAGCTCGGGTTTACGAACGGGCTTAATGAGATAGTCCACTGCGCCCAAAGCGAATCCCACCTGTTTCTGGTCCACTATGGAAACAATAATGATCGGGATGTTTGCCGTTTCGGGGGCCTTTTTCAGGGCTGCGAGGGTTTCGAAGCCATTGGCACCCGGCATCATTACATCCAAAGTGACTGCGTCTGGCCGGAGGTGTCGAGCCTGCTTAACCGCTTCTTCTCCCGACTCAGCCATTGCAATCCGATATCCAGGACATAGATAGCTGGCGAGAAGCTCGCGGGCGGTGACTTCGTCGTCCACAACCAGGATAAGCGGTTTCCCGCGACCTTCGCCTATCACGATCGACGGACTCGGTGGTTCGTTCACCAACGAAGTCTCGGCTCCTCTGGAACCCGCAGGAAGAGTAAAGGTGAATCGGCTACCTTTCCCAAACTCGCTTTCTAACGAAATTCTGCCCCCTTGTTGCTCGACCAGGCGCTTGGTGATCGCCAGCCCAAGGCCGGTGCCTTCGTGGGTGGCTCCAGCAGGACCCTCGACCTGCCGAAACTCCTCGAAGATCACCGCCTGATCCTCGGCTCGAATGCCGACACCCGTATCCGTTACCGAGATGCAAACCGAGTTATCATCCCCGTGGCAATCGATGTCGATTCGGCCTGCCTTCGGTGTGAACTTCACCGCATTGCTCAAGAGGTTGTAAAGGATTTGTTTGAAACGGATCCGATCAGCGTAGACGTGCTGATCGTTTTCCATCGTCTGCTCGATCTGGATATTTTTTGCCATGGCCAGCGGGCGGATAATGGAAAGAACCTCCGGTAAGGCATCTTTGATCTGGAAACCTTCACATCGGAGTTCGAGCTGCCCGGCCTCGATCTTCGACAAATCCAGGATGTCATTGATTAACTGCAACAAGTGGGCTGAACCCTGTTTGATGTGATTCACAAAGCGTTTCTGTTTGTCGTTGAGATTTCCCGGAGTCCCTTCGGCGAGGAGGTCCGAAAAGCCCACAATGGCATTGAGCGGGGTGCGCAATTCGTGGCTCATACTCGCCAGGAATTTACTCTTCAGTTTTGTCACGCGCTCCACCTCGCGGTTGCGAAGCTCGAGCTCTTGATTGGAAGCAGCCAAGCGGTTCACGAATTCGCGCTTTTCTGCTTCGGCCCGCGTGCGCTCGGTCACGTCTGTGACCACGCCCATCATCCGAATGGGCTGGCCCTGCTCGTTGCGGAGGACCTCTCCTTTTGCGGAAATCCAACGCATAGCCTGGTCCGCTCGAATGATTCGGCATTCGAACTCAAGGCGGCCGTTCTGAAATGCCACCTCAAATCGTTGCTTCACAAGCTCGCGGTCCTCGGGAAGCACGTGGTCGAGGAAAACTGCCGCGCCCCAGTTAGGAAGGAGGGATTCGTACCCAAAAATCCGGTCGTGCTGGAGTGAGTGCCATGCCTGGTCGGCAGTCAAGTCCAGATCCCAAACACCCACTTCGCCGGAGGTGGAGGCGAGAGTAAGCCTCTGTTCGCTCTCCCGCAGCAACTCCTCCGCCCGCATGTGTTCGGTAACGTCCCTGGTTACCTTGGAAAATCCGCGCAGTTTGCCGGTTTCGTCTCGCACGGCCGTAATAACGACATGGGCCCAAAATCGGGATCCGTCTTTCCGTATCCGCCAGCCTTCCTCCTCGTAGTGGCCTTCGGTGACGGCGGCCTGGAGTTCGTGCTCCGGTTTGCCATTCCGCAGGTCTTCTGGAGGGTAGAAGCAGGAGAAATGGTGGCCTACAATTTCGGGAGCGCTATAACCTTTGATGCGCTCGGCCCCTTGATTCCAGCTGGCAACCCGTCCCTCTGGATCAAGCATAAAAATGGCGTAGTCCTTGACGCCATCTACCAATAAACGAAGCTGCTCGTCTTTTTCTCGCGATGCTTCTTCTGCTTGCTTGCGCGCCGTGATGTCCCGTATGAAGCTGCTGAATATCCACTGCCCTCCGAACTTGACCGGTGAGGTCACCATCTCGACAGGGAACTCGTGACCGTCGCGGTGTAGCGATGTAGTTTCTGTCCGTTGCCGCAGCATCTTCCCTCACCCGTGTCCAGGAAACGTTGAAGGCCTCGCTCGTGCTCCTCCCGAAACCGGTGCGGTATGATGATCTCGGATAGCCGCCGGCCTAACGCCTCCTGAGAAGACCAGCCGAAGGTTTTTTCGGCCTCCGAGTTCCAGTTTGTGATCAGGCCTTCCGCATTCATGGTGATGACGGCGTCCAAGGCCGTATTGATGATTAAGCGAAGCCGCTCCTCGCTGGATTCCAGGACCGAGAATCGACGGTCCACCACCGAAGTCAGCACGGCGAGACCGAGGACCATAAACGTAGCTATCGTTATTCCGGTGATTCCCAGGGAAGAGACGCTTACGGCATGGGACAGGTCCGGCATCGCACCCGTAAATGTAAAACTGGCGGCGGCCATGCCGGTGTAGTGCATGACCGGAATCGCCGCTCCCATTAACACGGCGCTCGCCATTTTTGGCCGCCATTTCCCCTTCACGTCATTGCGGAAACGAAACGTCAGCCAAAGGGCTACGAGAGAGATCACGATAGCGAACACTACGGAAAGTGTAACGAGCGCCGCAGAGTAATGAGCACATCGCCGGCATCCGCATCGCTGCCATGCCCGTGTAATGCATGGTTGCGATCCCGGCGCCCATAATGAGGCTGCCCACCATAGCTGCCAGCAATCCCATTCTGTTGCGGCTCACGACGAACAACGCAATGGCGGAGGTAAAAACAGCAGCCAGTAGAGATAGCAGTACCCTGGGCCAATCATAGAGCACCGGAATCGGCAAGCTGAAGGCCAGCATGCCAATGTAGTGCATTGACCATATGCCGGTCCCCATCGCCGCGGCGCCACCAAAAAGCCACGCGAACCGCATCCTGCCGCGTGCGGCGGTTACCCTGGCGGCCAGATCAAGTGCAGCATAGGAGGCGAGCACCGCGATCAAAACGGATAGAGCAACCAGACGATAGTCGTAAGAGCCGCTAATTACCCCACCAATGTCAGTCATTGTCCTCCGCGACCTTACTCAACGCCGCCGAAAACCCTCATACTTTGTAATGCCCAGTTGAATCGCTGCCTATTGTCCGGCCCCTGCGCCTCGAGATAGAGACTCGGCCGTGCCGCTCTTCATCAGCTGCTCGAATTGTTCGAAAATGTGGGGATCCCACCAGCCTTTCGCCACCTCTTTCTTCATGGTTTGCAGTGCATCGGCGATAGAAAAGGCCTTCTTGTACGGTCGCTCGCTGGTGAGGGCATCGTAAACATCGACAATCTGCAGCACGCGGGCGGTAATTGGGATCGCCTCTCCTCGAAGTCCATCGGGATATCCCGAGCCATCCAGTTTCTCATGATGGTGGCGGATGATCGGCAGTGCCAAACGAAACGACTTCAATGGTGCACAGATGCGCTCACCCACAACGGGGTGCTCTCGCATCAGTTTCCACTCCTCTTCGGTCAGTTTTCCGGGTTTCAACAGAATTGCATCGGGCACGGCAATCTTTCCCACGTCGTGCACGACGCCGGCACGCCGCAAGGCCGTAATTTCATCTCCGGTGAGCCCGAGCTGCTCGCCTAGACGCGCCGAATAGTCTGATAAGCGTTCACAATGACCATGAGTATAGGGATCTTTGCCCTCAATGCTCTGCGCCAGAGTGAACAGCACGGACTCGGCCCGCTCCAATTCGTCAGTCCGTTGTTTGAGCTTTAGAAGTGATCCTACTCGCGCAAGCAGTTCGGCTCGATCTACCGGGCGGGTCAGGAAATCATCCGCTCCAGCCTTGATGCCTTCGATCCGGTCCTGCTTGTCCGATAGCGCCGTAATCAAGACGACGGGTATTAAATAGGTTTCCGGGTTGCCCTTGATCTTCTGGCACACCTCGAACCCGTTCAGGTGGGGCATCATCACGTCTAGAAGCACTAGGTCGAATTGAGTTCGAGTGAGTTCTTCAACTGCAGCTGCACCGTCCGGCACAGTGACGACTTTGAATCCTTGCGTTGTGAGGAGTTCATCTAACAGTTCGCGGTTGGCGGCTTGATCATCCGCGACCAGGATGGTTCCAGTGACCGACTGATGGGACTGATACTGCATTTATAACATCCGTATTTCTACCCAGCGTCGCACGAAAGATTAAAAGGAGCTAATTACCGAAGTCACGAAACAGGGTGGCCTCTAAATCGATTGTGAAGCCCAACTTGTCCCTTCTTAAAGTTAGGTGTCTATCTCAGGATGTCACGGGATAAGTTAGTCTCAATGAATTGAGCGCGATGAATCGGAATAAGCAGACGCCAGCGGGTCACAAGATGCAAGGCCCGGAGGATGGTGTTTGGGAAAAGACGGCGACCAAGCCTTCTCCGGAAGTGCCTTTCGACTCCGTGGTTACACCCACTCGGTCCTACGAGCCTCGACCGCCGCAGGGCTTCAGGACTGTCGAACATGACCGCAAAGGCCGGTCACGCCGCCGCGAGACTGCCTTCTGCAGGCGGACCGCTAGGGAATGAGTCGAGGTCTGAACCCATCAGTGGGCGATCAGCCGTTACGTGCTGCGTCTGCCGCGGAGTTCAAGCGGCGGAAGGACTTCAGAGCCTTCCGTTCCTCGCTCTCCCGCAGGACGGGTTCCGCACACATTCCAGGGCTCGGCTTACTCGAGGTAGCAGGTTCGGTAGTTTCTGGCACCCGGCGTGGTAACTTCGACACAGACCAGTCTGAATCGGCGCCACTGTAATGAAATTGTAATGATGAACGGATCAGTACCCGTCAAATCGAATACACGATAGACAAAATCAACAAGCTTGTAAGTGGTTGAAGAATCAAGTAGAGTAGAAAACTTTCATAACGCGACAGAACCCTGCCGTGTTCTCATAATCCGTCGGTTCTATTTCCTCAAAATGAAGGGATACGTTTCGTCGATGTATTCGAAATTACGGCCGGGAACCAGCCCATCACGCGTGCCCGCGCGTAGACTATTTCGGAATCAGATACGACCCGGGAATGTTTTCGGATTAAAGGTGGTTATTTCGAAATGCGGACCCAAGGAGCTCAAGCCTTGAGATGGTCTTCTGGCAACGCGGACGCCCCAACTCTTCGTGAGACTCGAAATGCCAGAACTGAAAATGGGTGCTTGTGATCCTCCGGCAAGTGCATGCGTCACGGACGGCGCTGGGGGCAGCTCACTTTTTGCGCAAGATGCTGTGGCGGCCGCCGGTTTAGCGGTGTTTGCTCGTGCGGGACGGTCGAGCCTAATCGGCCTACCCACGCGTGCCTTGCGCCTTCTTGGAGCGAAGCTCCGTTTGCCTCCAATTCGGTCCGGGCCGTACAGTCTTCTTCCCTTCCCGTATCTGGCGTTCTTCCGCGGTATGTGCCGTTGCCTTCGGTTCAGTTCCAGTTCGCGTCTTGTCGATCATTCCCGAAACGTGCGATCGCGACGGGTCCTCCCCATCTCCTCGGCAAGCCTCTTCATCACTCTCTGCTCCTCTTCTGCCCATTCCGCTTCGGTTCTTTTCTCAACTACTCCGGCACCGTTGTGACCGGCCACCTTTTGCTCCTGCGCCAGTTTCTCCTGGTCGAGCAATTCGATATATCGGCGCTGCGACGCTACCCCTACGGACGGCTCCGGGCGCTCGCCGGTTACGTCTGGGCCGTGGAGACCACTTCCCTTGCCGACACTGGCGTTGCCTTGCTGGGCTTTCCGGAGCACTGAGAGTGTCCCCTCCTCTGCCCCGATTTCGTTGCCAAACTGATCCCACAAATTCAACCGAAACGGCACGGCTGCAAAATTACTGTAATGAGCCGGAACCCGTCGGAGGCCCGTGGCCAAAAGGCACCCCTCTATGATTCGACCGCGAGGGAGAATCAGATTTCTTGCAATCCGCGAGTTCAGCACTTCGGATTGCGAATACTCCCGCCCTCCCAGTTTCCAAACCCGATCGCGATCATCGAACGACTCAGTCACGATTTGGTCGTCGTAATCAGTCGACAAATCCCAACCCGTCAAAATCATCCCAGATCGCTCAACAACCAGGCGGAGCAGAACAGCATAGTGGATCCCGCCGGTGGCCGATTCGAAGACCATATTCTCTGTCGGCCCGCCCACTACGATGTCGAGTGCTCGCAAATGCTCTTGCCACTCCTCAGGAATTTCAACATCGACGCCTTCGGCTTGCAGTTTCCGTAGGTAATCTCGATGCTCGGCTTCTTTCGCACGGCTCAACCTCGGTTTGCAGATCGACATATTCTCCTCCTATAAAAAAACAGCAAGAACGGCAAAACTACTTATCCGATTTCTTGTCAGGTGCTTGCAACGCTTGGCAACCGGAACAATCTTTTCGAAACGGCAACTGCAGCCGGAATTCTTGAACCCATTCGTGGATGCCTTCGCGAATCTGACCCGAGAAGCGCAGCACTTTGCATTTTCCATTGCTGGTCGAATACAACGCGAGATCCCGCAGCTTCCAGCCGATTTGCCTCACGTTGTGGTCCTGATTCACACCCCGCGACCGCAAAATTGCGTCTACCCGCTTTGTGATTTCACCCACGGTCATTTCTTCCTGGTCGTGCGAGGGCGACCAGATTGCTTCCAGAATCGCCACTCTGGGATCGCGGGACCGTTGCGCAGAGATGTCTTGCTGGTACGACTCGAACAGCGGGGTCAGGAGCTGGATGATTCCAGGGTCTTCCGGAATGCACGCCCCCAGGTTGCGTGCCAAATCAAATCTTGCCAGGGGATGCGTCGCTGACACGAAGGGATCTACCCCGCTGAGATGGCGCAGGCGAAACATCTCGAGCTGCGGCTGGAATTCGGCCGCGATCCTCGTCAACAAGTCATTGCTCAGGGTCGGCAGTTCGGCGTGCGGCAACACCAAATGCATGGCGTCCTCGCCCCACGCATCCTCGGGATCTTCGGGGCGCGAGAGAACTACCTTGGAGCAGGCCAGCTCGCGCACCGTGTCCCCAGCCCCCGCAACGAACATCCCTTGACGGCTGGCCGAAACCCAAAACGCCCGCGCCTTGCCCGACAGCCTCGGGTCATCCACCATCAGGGTCGGGTGCAAAAAGAAGGGAAGGCGACGGTTGAGTTCAGCTACCCGGAGCCCCCGCCGCCACAGCTCGCGGATCAGCCCAAATAATTTGTGAATCTGGTGTACGGGCGCGCCGCTCACGCACAGCGTAAGCGGGATGGGCAACAATTCCGGGACCGCCGAGGCGAGGGTAAAGCAAGTTGTGTAGGCCGCCAAATCTTCCGGCAGATCCGCATACTCGCGGTACAGGCCGGCGATTCTCCCGAAAAGCTCGGCGTCGGTCCCGTACTCGGCCGCACCATTAGGAAACCTCATTGCCTGAAGGATGCTGGGGTGCAATATGGCGGGATGATAAAGAACACCATCGCACTCAATCCTCGGAGCGATAACCAGCTTTTGCGTCACGTCCCACCGAAGAAGATCGAGCTCTCCATCTGCCGCGGCCACCAGATCGAGGATCTCACCAGTCGGCAATATCTCTCCGCAGGTGGCTCGCACCCGAAGTTTTTCTGCAAATGCTCCCGTTTCCCATAGGGTCTCCATGGCGCCTCCATCCGCAACAATCGGCGGAATTCGGGGACGAACGGCGTTATCTGCGCCGGCGACCTCAAAAGCCGAAAGCTAGCGGTTAAATTTTGTCTTGAATTGCACTATGGAAACCAAACTGACCAATAACTTGCTGCGGATACATACCGTGGCTGACCAAAACTAGAATGATTTTAAAGGTACCATCTGCTGAATGCAAGCTTTTTCCGAATCGCGCAAGCGGTGCACGCGAACCCAAATTTCAGCCGTTACACTCAAAACCCCTACTCGTTGGGGTCAATGAGCGCTATGGGGATTTTGCGCCAACAACCCTCATGTGACGAGTTGTGAATTAATTGGCCCTGACCGGAATAACGCCCTGCTCCGTTGACTCTGCAGCGAAAAAGGCCTCTCGAATCGAGAGGCCCGTTCCTGAATCGCGATGCCAGAAATGCTTGTGTTATGGGTTTGACATCTTTGCCACTTGGTCGCTCGCGGGAGCCTTTTGGCTGGCGGCTTGAATGCTCTTCGAAGCAGGTTGGCCGAAGACTTCGGGATGTAGGTAGTAGCCCTGCTCGGCGGCGGGTTTTTCCTCCTCCGTCGGAATGCGGTAGTTGTTGGCGTAAGCATCGTGACGAATCCCGGTAACCTGCCACGACACCTTCGCGTGCGGCTTGCCTCCAGCAATGTGGAAGCGATTGCCGGAGACCTCTTGAGCAATGTAGAGGTTTGGTCCCGGTGCCCCAATTGCCGTGAGTTGGTACCGGAAGTCACGGTTCAACGCTTCGAAATAATCAGGAAGCATGACCCAAGCCGAACCGTGCGCATCGAGAACGACAACACCGTTGTAGACGTTCATCATGTCGGGAGACTCGACAAACGAGTGGGAGAGATACTTGTTCGCCGGATCGAGCGGATGGTCGATCTTGAACGAACCGCTACCTTTGGTCAGCTTGCCGGTGACGTTGAGATTTCCGGCTAAGTGGCCGTTACCGCTGGCATCAACTACGAAGATCGGCTTGGAGTTGGCGCCGTTGCCGATGATCACTGCGGCATTTCCGCCCGCTAGGTTTGTGAATATGCCTCCTGCGCCGCTTGGGCTCGTCGCCACGCCGAAAACCCCAATTGTCGGTCCACTGGTCGCGCTAGCATAGCCAACCACGCCAGTGCCATTGGTGCTGGCACTTTGAGCAAACACGCCGTTCGCGCTCCCTGTCGCCGCTGTAGCTGCAGCGGAAACTCCGGTGCCGCTACTGCTTGCCGTCGTTCCGACGACGCCGGCTACAACCCCGCTGGTGGCGTTGTTGTACCCGATGACGCCAACCGCTCCATTCGTCGTGCTATTCGTGCCCCCACTAACGCCGTAAACTTGCCCCTTGTTGGCGCTCTCGAAGCCCGCTACTCCCACACTCCCGTTGCCCGTACTTGCGCTCTGCCCGGACACGCCGCTAGAGACTCCAGACGTTGCGTTGTTGAGGCCCTGGACGGCGGTTCCGCCGGTGGTCGAGTTAACTACACCCTGAACACCAAATCCTTTCGGACTAGTGGTGACACCTTGGACGCCTGGCCCCGTTTCCGTATTGGCAGCTCCCGTAACTCCGGCGGCATTGCTGCCTTTGCCGGTATTGGTGGCGAGACCATACACGGCCGTATTTGACTTCCCTGTGATCGTGCCCGAGACTGCCGCCTTCGAAACAGCGGTGGCTGACAATCCGGCTCCAGTACCTTTCTGGGTTACAGCCACAATTTGAGTCGTATTGGTTCCCACAAAACTTGTCGGTCCATTAGCTGCTGAGGGCAACTTCGAGCCACTGGCACCATTCGAGATAGCGGGAGCGCTACCCGCCGTTATCGGGGCCGCTGCACTCTTGTTCAAGAGCACGAAATCCGAGATGCTTTTTCCTGAAAGGGTTTCCGCCTCATGGGCTTTGAGCGCATACGGAACGCTGACTAGCAAGACGCGAGGCTGCGCGAGCTGGCCCTGAACCTGAACTCCCAACCACTGCGCTTCCCCGGAACTGAACAGGCTCAACGGAACTCCCTCCACGCTCGCTGAGCCCAGCAGTGTGGTGTAGTGGCCATTCGCGTCGGCTTGTACATTCTGTGTCTCTACCCACAGCGGGGCTCCGCCCTGCTGATCTTTGTACAGTGAGAAGGTCACGCCCAGTACCCCAGTGAGTGGTTTACCGGTTTCGTCCATCGCTGGGCCGGAGAACCTCACCACCTTTGGAACATCCGTAGAAAGTGAGGGCACTCCGAGCTGGCCACTCGGCGTTTGAGCGAAACTGGTGAAAGGTGAAAGCAACACGGCAAGGAGCAAACAGCAAATAGAGAGCTTCATTGTGATCTCCTCTTAACGGACGCTGATTTCTTTGGAAAGCTTGGTCGGGAGGACCGTGGGGATCGGAAGCCCGACAAACAGATGGGCCGGAATGCTACTGCGCGAATGCCAGAGCTGTCAAGGCTTTTGGGGGCTTTGCTGCGGCTGAGCGACAGTTCACCTAAGTTCGCCAACAAAGCAGAAATTCTTAACTGTTGAAATCAGGCGTGGCTGTTGAACAAAGAACCAAAGGAGTAATTTCGGGCGCACTTGCGCAATTTCTCGAACGAATCTTCAATCACTTACGAACGGATTTTCGCGCGATTTCAGCTCAAGAAGAGTTTTTCAACAGCCACATGCCATAGCACTCATGACCTACTGGTTGAATTGTCAGGGCCCGACCTTGTTCGCTCACTGAATCCGGTCGCCCGCGCTTTGCGAAATTGTCGAACCGCGAACCGAGTCAGAGGGTTGTTGATGTAACCACGCCGTGACACTCGAAACCCCCTCCTCAGGAGTCAAATGAGCGTTATGGGGAGTAGAGTCGAGAACAGGCGCAGTGGCTTTAGCCTCCCGGTGGCTGTTGGGGCGCTTTCGCGTGACCCGCCTCAATCCGGTTTGGCGTAACTCTGTTTCCTGTTCCCGCTCATCGAACCGGACTGGCAGATTTCCCGCATCCGGCTCTCGGAAAAGACACACGAGGTTCCGTGTGACGCCGCCTGCAACTTCTGAACACACCTCGGGGTGGCTAGACTCATCGTCAATCCCCATGTCCTGCGTTGCTTCTTGCGTCCGTCTTTAACTGAGGCCCCTTCCCTCCACCGGCATTACCCGGCCTCTTCAGTACTACGAGCCTCTCCGCCACCCCACACGGCCCGGCCTGTCTCTCGCGAGTTGCCAGTTGATCCTTATGATGATCACCGTTGGGGCTTCCCGTGTTGCGTCTGGTCTCCTATGCCTACATGCCATCGCCATTACCCCGCCAGGTTCGATGAAGCTTGTTCGCTCGTCTATCTCCATCGACTGCGGTCTTCCCTGTGTAACAGTCAGGTCGACTCCTGCAATTGTTTTTTCGGGGCCTGCTCAGCGTTCACTCATGTTATGGCCTGCATGCTCGCGGAGTCGCCTAGCGACCCTTTACACCGAAAGCTCCGACAGCTTCGTTGCCTCTGCTGCCGCTTCGATTGCTACCGGGTGGAGCGAACCAGTTCCCGGGCGGGAGTTGCACCCGCTGAAGTCCAGCGCCTTTTCACGGCGCACTGTTTCGCCAACTAGCGCTTTAAGGGATGTAGTGCAGCGAACCGATCCGAATGCTTGACGTTCGAGCACATCCAGTCGCAGGGTGCTATACGGGGCTACGCCGCTTTAGCCAACCCGCTTGCTTTCTCTTCCCACTTAGGAGTGTTCAAGCCGATCACGAGGAGCCACAGGAACACCGATCCTTCCACGAGGAAGGCGGAGGCCAGAATGTAGGGGGACAAATAGTTTGTGAGCGCCGGTGACAGAAAGGTCAGCCAACACAAGCCTGCGATCGCTGTCAGGGCGCTCAGAATTCGAGGCAGGAAGGTTGACCTGAAAATCAGGTAGCTGATCACGATCCAATAGAGTCCGTGAAATCCAAGGCCGATGTTCACGCCGTGAGGTAGAAATTGAAAAAGCTCAAGGGTCAGTCCCACGAAATTGAGGGATGCCGCGAGCAGAGAAAGGCGGCAGTCCACCGGCTTAAAGATGTCATAGAAGAGCAGGGTCACAGCGATCATGCACGAGACCTCTATGACGCCTGCTGCGATTTCCGCTGCCGAACTCAACCTGCCGTGAGCGAAGAACTCGGTGAATGCTGCCGTCAGTACGAGGAACAGAAAAAGAACACCGGCCATTCTGCCCTTGAGACCCGGTGACGCTTCTGCAATCCGTTTCATCATTACTGCTGCGCCCATATTTTCCTCCTTGTGCGAGCTCTGGAATCAGGGGTTCGTAGGAATCAGAACGGGTTCCTCGAGTAGAAGCCCAGCTGACCGTTGCGACGATAGACGGTGGCTTTCATGCGGCGCGGGCCTGCTCCTCCCATCGTTGAACGTTCACGCCCATCACGAGCAGCCATAGCATCAGCGCTAGTTCCGCGAGGAAGCCGAGGACCAGATTGTAGGGGGACAGATAGTCTGCCAGCGGCGGGAACAGAAAGGTCAGCCAACCCAAGCCGGCAAACGCCATCGGCACGCCCAGAATTCGAGGAAGAAAGGTCGACTTGAAAATCAGGTAGCCGATCAGAAGGCAATAAACTCCGAAAAATACGAAGCAGATGTTGACGCTGTGACCATACAATTCGAGAGATAGAAAACCCAGCGCCCGCAACTGTTCCACATTAAAACCGCTCAAGTACTTTCCGCCTCCCAGGACGACAAGCGGTGCGAGCCGAAAGAGGCTAGCGAAAGCCAGAATGGCACATCCCACGAGGCTGAAGAACGCAGCGAGTAAAGAAAGGCGCCTGTTCACAGGCTCAAATAAGTCATAGAGGAGAGCCGTCACCGCGACATAGCACGCCGTAGCGATGAGTCCGGTTGCTATCCCCAATCGAAATAATGGCTGGTGCGCCAGGATGTTGTTCGCTGTGGCAGCGGCGTTGCCATCTACCACAAGGCCTTTAAGGAAGAGCTCGCCTAATATCGCGGTCAGAAAGTAAAGCAAATACACGACCCCGGTAATCCTGGCCATGGGACGCGCCGATGCTTCTGCATTCCGTTGCAACATTACAGTTGTGCTCATATTGGTCTCTTCGCGAGGAGATTCGCCACTCCGGATAACGCTACTAACCCTGTCAGCCAGTTGTCTGAGCAATTCTGCACACTGTCGAAATGTTGATTCTCACGATTGGTGGCCCCGACCGGCGTGACCCCGTAGATCGGATGAAGCTGACGGTTCTTAACTGTCGAAACCAGGCGATTTCGCTCATTGAGAGTTTTGAGCGTAAACGGGATTTTGCAACATCTATACTACTGAGGATCGGGGCGAAAATGCTCGGCCTGCTGCCGGGGAGACCCGGAGTAGCAAAGGGCGCGCCGTGAAGCGACACCCACCCCCTCAACGGGCAGCAGCAAACAGACCGAGCCGAATCGAAGGTAGCTTTTTTTTGCTGGCCCTGTCGTTGCTCCGCAGCAATGACACCCAAACCGGATCAATGAGTGTAACCGAGATTTTACGCCACTTGAGACAAACCCCAGCAGCGGCGGCTGCTCAGATAACTTCCGGTTTCCGACATACTGCCAGTGCTGGCGGCTTCCACGTACATTGAAGTCTTTGTGCCCTCTCACCTCCGAAACCCACGGTCTTGTTACAAAAGGGCTGATAAACTGCTCGAATGGCGCTCTAGTTAGAGGAGGACTAATGGAGACTTCTGCTCCGGCTCCGTCCGCGTCGAGCGGTTATCCCCGAGTCGCCAGCCCAATCCACACGATTTTGGTGCTCGCCGCGATTGGCGGTTGGGCGATCGGTCATAGGATTTTTGCAGATCAATTGAGCGCGACGGCTAGTCCGAACCGCATACTCTTTTATGGAGTCACGGTTCTCTATGAGTGGCTCTTGTTCGTTTTGGTAGTGGCGGCCGTGCGGCGTAGTGGCGCGTCTGTCATCACAGTTCTCGGAGACCATTGGCATTCCGTCCGCCAGGTGCTGCGGGATTTTGGAATTGCCGCTGGGTTCTGGATCGTCGCGGCGATGCTTCTTTGGATATTTGGTTGGCTCTTGCGCACCGCAACTCTGGGTCGGAATGTCTCCATGCTCCCGCAGAGAGGTATCGAACTGACATTATGGATAGTGCTCTCGGTTAGCGCCGGTATTTGCGAGGAAACGATCTTTCGGGGCTATCTACAACGACAGTTCATGGCTTTGACTAAGAGCGCGCCTGCCGGCATCCTTCTTTCTGCCGCAGCATTCGGCGTGGCTCACGCATACCAGGGCTTCCGGATGGTGATTTTGATTGGCCTATACGGAGCAATGTTCGGGATTCTGGCCCATTGGCGCGGAAGCGTTCGCCCTGGAATGATCGCTCATGCTTGGAACGATTCATTTAACGGAGTGGTTGCCGCCTTAGTGAGGCATTAGGGTGTGCTTGCTGCCGGTAATGTTAAGTCAGTCGGTGGGGAGGTAGTAAGCGATGTCGGGCTGGGGGCCGCGGCCTCGACCGCACGAGGCTGCAAATTCAAAGGCGGCGCCAGACCGGGCGCGACCCTGGGATGAAGTTCGCCCTCCACGGCGTCTCACACGGCACTAACTTTTTATTGGGATTGGCGTGAAAGTGGATTCGAATTCATCGGATTCGCATTCGAATTCTTGGCGAGCGTGCCGGGCTTCGGGTTCGTCCCATGTCGCTATCAGTTCATCAAGCCTGGAGGATGTATTGAGTAATATAAACAAATGGTTCATATTCCTCATATGCGATATATCCCTCGGCAACTGGCGCCGGTCCTTCTGGAAGCATCCCGGCACTTTGCGGCCATTGTAGTGACAGGGCCACGTCGTGCGGGTACCGCAGCAGGCGGGGGAGTACTTGTAACAAATGGCTAGGTGATTTTTTCACCATCGTATGAGATCAGAAGGGAGCTGTCTGCTCCGATAGCCATGCCAACCAAGCATCTGCAGATATGTTTGCCTGGTTTTGCTGCTTCGCCGGGCTTGATCGATAATCATTCTGCGCCTCTCGTGGAACAGATCGCTTGACTAAGCCACAGCTCGGCAAAACAATTCATCTCCCGCTGCCCGAGTCCCGAGCGTCCTTCTGATGTTAAGCTGCACCGATCCAGACGTGCTGAATGCCACTAATTCGCATGCTAAATTTTGTAAGTCTGTGGAGACAGGGTAACTTAGTGGGTTCGTTTCGCAAAAAGCTCATGCCGGCACTCCCTGGCGAGCTGACAATTTTCAGCGTCTAAGTAAATATATATATATCGTATCACGATACATCACGCATGGAACGAGTGGTTGCACATAGTGCAACGACTCGTTCCATCTCTTTCACTCCTCTGAAATAACGTGATCCAGTTTGCAACATGCACGATTTGCTCGGTCAGTCGAAGTTACTTCTCTCGCTCATGTCGTTTACGTCGTTCGCGTCTCTTACGTCTGTCCGCCTGCACGGTCCGGAGCATTTCGACTGCGCGGTAGAGATCGCGCCTCAACGCCGACTGGTACCGAGTCATCTTTTCGAGAGCATTGCCCAAGACCGCCTCGACTTCGAGGTGACCAAGTTCCTGGGTGCTATGATCTCCGGAATTCTGAAAGTCCTTCATGACCTGGTTCTGCAAGACTGCCGGACCACGAGAAGCACTTGAGCTGCTCACATCCTTGCCCGCAACAGCCCGGACCACTAGCCGTTCACAATCCCACCCTCGATCAAGCGGAAGATCCGACTCATCGATGGGAAGATTAAGTTCGCCGTGAAAGATGCTATCCAGCTGATTCGGCACATCCTGACGAAGGGAAAGCTCCCGCATTACAAGGCCCTCTGAAATCCCGAGCTTCCAAGACAGGAGTACAATGTCCGCCACCAGAAACTCCTCCAGCGGCCCCTCCGGGCGATAATAGTTTTCATTGTGTTTAAATAACTTGCGGAACTCCACCCGCTTTTCGTGGGTTTCCAGGACGACACTTTTCGCGAAGATGCCGTGTCGTAGGGCGTTGCGAGATGAGTGCGATTTTCCGTGTCCGCTTCGAGGACCGGTAGACGACTGTGCGTTGTGTCGGTTGGCGGCCCGAACGGCGTCGGTGACATTTTTTGTGTGTTTCACGAGCATCTCCTTGAGGGCCTAGTCAGCGCCGTTGGCGGTTTCAAAACACGGCCAACGGCTCATCACCTCAGCCCGATAGATTTTAATGTTGGGTGCTGAATCCAGACTAATGACTCGCGCTCATTCCCATGATTCGCGTTCGAGAAGACCTTAAGGAGACTTAAAAAATCGCGACTTCAGCAATCTACGGAGAGCTTACTCGCCTGCCTTCGCACGTCACGTTATCGTCAAGTAGAAACGTGAGACATTTCATTCCTGCCTTTCCGATGAGCTCTCAGGGAATAAGGTTGCCCGCCTGGCTTTTGTTGAGGTGGCACTCCCGTGGGTGCTCCGGCTGCTCCAATTCTCCCGTCAAACCTCTGAAGTTCGCACATGAGGCGCGGATGATCTGGACAGACTCCGTGGGCTCGCATCACTTCATGGATCAACTTTATGATGATCGTCGTCGCCGACCTCCGCATGCGGAAGTACGCGCGAAAACGGCGGATGTTCTCCACTGACGTCGGGGGCCCATCTGCAAGAAAAAGCTTGCCGCCAAATTCTACTTTGATTTCCTCTTGAAGCTTCGCATATCGCATCAGCTCCTGTTCTAACAACGGGACCGTTTCGCTTACGGCTTGTGCTCCTTTCAAGGCTCGTTTGAAGGCTCTGACCAGCTGATGTTCACTTACCTTGGTGGTATCGCCCTTCGCGTACGCAGCCTTCTTGCTCTTCATATAAAACTCGAACTGCTCCGTACATGATACCAACTTCAACGTCGACCTCATAGGTCTCGAAAGGGCAGGCTAGGGCCTTGTTTTGAGTCGCATTTCCCGAGTTACAGAGCTATGTGTTTAGCGGGCTTTGCGCTACGCGCCATCCTTGCCGGTCAGCAGCCACTCAACAGTTTTTCCTGATCGACGTGCGAGCCGAAAAAGTATCTCTGCGCCGATTTCGCTTCTTTCCTTCTCGCGGAAAGGGCCGAACGATTAGCCCCATGGTTGGTTGGGCAACGAGCTGTGATCTTCATGTATGCTCTTTTCCCTTCTTTTTGGCCCACCTTACCTGGGCTGCCTTCCTTGCTATTTCACGACGCTGCTCTGAATTCAGCCTTTCAGCCCGTGCTTGCCCGCCCAGACGTCCGAGATGGACAGCGTGAGGGTCTTTGGGTTTCTTTTTCACCATTTCTGGCTTGAACTTACTCGCCATTGATAACAAAAATCAATACCTTACTTGACACATGCATACCGCTATGCATATACTTAGCGCTATGCATCTGCTTAGCGTTATGCATGCGAGTCGCATACGCACGGAGGAACTCCATGGCAAAGTCAGACAAAGTTCGACACCAGATCCGAGTCGCGAAGCAAATCTGGAAAGACCTTGACCTTAAACTCTTGGAAGGTCTTCGGTCACTCCTTACAGAAATCCCGCTCTTACCAGGGAGGGGCGAATTATCGCTGCTCGACGGCCGATGGTACGTCACGCATGCAGGATTGTTGGGATTGGCGCGCCGCGGTCGGTGTGTCGGAATACATGTTCGGCCTGTGTTGCAATTCTGCGATGTCTCTGCCTTGCGCTGGGCCTTCGAAGCAACCGTCTACAAGTCGCCTACTTGCAAAGGCTTTGTCGGATATGGCGACGCGGATCCCTCCAATGTTTCTCCGCTTGTCCACGGCGCCGAAATGCGCGTCGCGGAAACACGAGCCGTCAACCGGGCTCTGCGCAAGGCCTACGGTATCGGCATCTGCTCGGTCGAAGAAATCGGCTCGTTCAAGGGCCAAACCGAACCGACCGGCGAATCGAAGAAACGCCGCAGCCTACAAACGGAAATGGCTACGGCGGTCGCACGGTCCGCGATCATCTCTGCCAAATCATTCGTCAGCATCAGCTCGATGCCAATCTGGTCAAAGCCTACGCTGTCGATTTCACTGGCACCAAGGCTCTGCGCGATGCCACGCGCGAGCAAGTCGAAACTTTCGTCGCGCACTTGGCCGACTGGGCCGAGAAAAACCGCAATGCCCTACTCTGCCAGCTCAACAGCTATCTCGGCCAGAAAGAAGGTGCAGCATGAAACGCCAGATTGCAGGCCTCCACGCCGCCGATCGCTGCGCGGCCGACCAAATCCCCGACGGGCTTTTTCTGGTTCGAGTGCAGAAAGTCTAGTTCCGTCGACAAGCACAAAAGCCGTATTACACTCTGGCTCTAGCCATTCTCGAACCCGGCCGATTTTCCGACCATGTCATTTCCAGCCGCCTCTATTGCAACCCGAAAGCCCTCTGGAAGTTCAACTGGTTCCTGCGCGACTTTGGCTACGATGTCGAACTGCTCGGTCGCGATGAAGTCGATGAATCGCAGCTGATTGGCCTCACCGGCGTGGTGAAGATCAGCCATGTCATCATCAACGGCGCTTCCCTGCTCCGGCTGGATGGTTTTGCCCCCGCCGGTCGCTGGGAAGAACTTTCTCCCTCCAATCTCGATGGCTCGCAGGTGGCCTGATGACCTACAGCTACACGCAAGTCAGCCAATATTTGACCTGCCCGCGGCGCTATCGCCATCGCTATCTCGATGGCTGGCAGGAAAAAGATACACGGGCCGCCATGCTCTTCGGGCGGGCATTTGAACGGGCACTCGCTGCTTATTTCCTGCGCGAAGATGCAGCCGGCTGTCTTGTTTCGCGAATGGAGCGGATGTCAAAACCAGGGCTTGCACTATTCCAGCGGAGATACCTGGGATCGCATGCTGCAGCAAGGCATCCAGCTTCTGGACCGCTTCTGTCAGGATGACCGCATTCGCATTCGTCAGCCGCGCCGCAACCTGCAGATCAAGTTCACGCGACAAGTTTCCGCAAAGAACGATTTCGTCGCCTATGTTGATGCCATCGGAAAGCTGGACGGGACGCGCTGCCTGCTCGAATGGAAAACCACCTCCAGCCGCTACCCGGAAGAACCCGCCGGGCTGCTGGCTCTCGATCCGCAACTGGTTTGCTATTCCTGGATGACCGGAATTTCCGAAGTGGCTCAGGTGGTCTTCGTTCGCAAGCGGTTGGTCGAGATCCAATATCTGCACACCACAATCAGCGAAGCACAGCGCCAGGAGTTCGGCCAGTTGGTCGAAGACACGATCCGGCGAATCGAGTCCGCACAGTTTCTGCCGCACAGCGGTATTCGCTTCCCGCAGAACCCTTGCAGCACTTGCCCGTACCTGGGACTCTGCCTGGGAAAGCAAGAGTTGGTCGATGCCGCCCTGGTGCGGCGGCCAGGAGCCGAGAACCTTGGTTGGCTTGACGAACTTACGTACTAGGAATCCGCCCATGCTGCCCAAGCTCAATCGTCGACGAGCGCTGTTCGTGCTCACCAAGATCGACGAGATTCTTGCTTGGGAAAAGCAGAAGGAAATCGAACGCGATACCCGGTTCGTCGAACTCGGACGTTATCTGTGCGAAGTTCGCGCGGGACAGTATTGGCGGGTGGAGAACGTGAAGTCCTTCGACGAATTCCTGGAAAGACGATTTCCGGAGTCGCGCAGAAAAGCTTATTACCTGATGTCGATCCACGAGCACTTGCCACCGCAGGCGAGGAAGGAGTTGAAGGAAGTGGGGTGGACGAAGGGATTGGAGTTGGCGAAGATTGCGAGGAGGGACCGGCAGCACTTCGATTGTGCAACCTGGTTGCACAAAGCCCGCGAAATGCCCAAGGAAGAGTTTAAGCAGGAAGTCGAGAAGGAGTTAACCGGCCAAGAAACAGAGCCGTGGGAGATGGTCTATTTCAAGTTGTACAAGAGCCAGATCCCGGTCGTTGAGCAGGCGATTGAAACGGCGGCTCTGATGCTGGGCAGCGACAAATCCCGGGGGTACTGCCTGGAGATGATCTGTGCCGACTTCCTGGCTGGAACGAATCTGGAGAATGAAAATCCCGAGGTTCTCTTGCAGTCGGCATTACGGTTCTTCAAGTTCCTCCCCGGCGAAGACAAGCAGACGTTTCTGCACCACGTGACCGAGAAAGCGTCGTGAATCAGGTTCGACCGAAAAGTGCAACCCTGCGGCTCGAGCCCGACGTTTACGAACAACTGCGCAACCAGATCCTCCGCCGAGATGGTTGGAGATGCCAATCGTGCGGCTCGATGTCCAACCTTGAGGTCCACCATAAAGATTTCCGCAGCCACTCGGGCGACGATTCGGAAGAGAACCTGATCACGCTGTGCAATGCTTGCCACGCGGCAGTGCATCGCAGCTGAGAATGGCGGCCTTATGTAGTGAGCGAGCGGTGCGAATCGAAACACAACTAAGCCTGCTGGTTAGAACCGAAACCAAAACTGGGCCGACCGATAATTTTCGACGGCACAGATGTACTACTCGGATCTTCCGCCGAAACTCACAAACCTGCAGACTCTGTGAATGTCGTTCCTCCCCCGAACTACATATTGGATATTTGTGTCTCTAGTCTGCGTCTCAGTCTTTGCGCCGCCGGGGCTCGCTCTCGCGGAGAACCAGCTAGTAGGTACACCGCAGTTCTCATACTGCGCAGACACAGCTGACTTGTGCTGCCACAAAGCTGCAGCTTGGTGAAGTCGCTGTTGGGCAGACACGCGACAGACTCATAACGATTACCAATAGCGGTACAACGCGACTCATCGTTCTTTCGGCCGCTTCAACAGGCACTGAGTTTGGTCTGAATGGACTGGACTTGCCCTTAACCTTGGCTGCAGGTGAAAGCTTTACGTTCGGTGTCACTTTTGCTCCGCAGAGGAGCGGTCGCGTTGACGGAAGCATTTCGATTGTTTCCGAAGCACCCAACCAGACTCTAACGATCCAGCTATCCGGAACAGGCAGGGCGACTGGGCAGTTGCAAGTTACTCCGGCGGCGATCGATTTTGGAGATGCGAGCGTGGGATCGACCGGAACTCAGAAGTGTTCAACTTACCGCGACGAGGTGCCGATGTAACTGTCTCTTCCGCAACAACAAGCAGCACAAACTTTCAATTGAACGGGCCAGCATTTCCCTTCACGATTCCTGCGGGCCACAGCATTCCATTCACCGTCACATTTGTTCCACACGGCAGCGATAGTTCATCTGCCATACTTTCGTTTGCCAGCGATGCCGAGAACTCTCCCACCGAGCAAGCCGTGACAGTCCGCATGGTTGGCCCGCTTCAGCACAAGGTTCACCTATCGTGGAAGGCGAGCACTTCCAAACATGTCGCTGGATACAACCTATATCGCGGCAATCGAAGGCGAGGGCCATACGAGAAGATCAATCATTCTCTGGATCCAAGCACAAACTACATAGACCGGCATGTGGTGGCAGGCTGCACATATTACTACGTCGCTAGAGCGGTCAACTTGAGGGGCCAAGAGAGCAAGTTCTCAAAGCACGTGCAAGTTGTAATCCCTTGTGATCCTGTGATTACCGACGCGTCTTGGCAATCGGCCCCGCGTCCCCTTTTGACATGCGGAGTGTGCAATCAATAAGAACCGTGTAGCCGTCGTTCTGACCTGCGCCATCGTTCCTCGACCGGTTCTGTACGCGCCTGATTCGAGGCGTTTCACAATCTGACGCCGATGAACCCAGCCGCCTGCTTTACCTTGCCATTCAGCTCGCCATCCTGCAATGGCTGGAATGGGAAATCAAAGGATCTTTTGATTCCCAGGGCTTTTCACCGTCGATGAAGATCCGCTGCCAGATCTCCAGATTTAGCAGCCGCCAAATCCGATTGCCGTGGTCGCGACGGCGGGCACGGTGCTCGGTGAATAAATGCTGGATTGCTTCTGTTTTGAACAAGCCGCGATCAAGACTCCGCGAGTTCAGCAGTCTGCGCTCCACACCATCCAGTGCGTCACCCGCCATCCAGTGAGCCCACGGCGTGGGGAACCCCATCTTAGTACGATAAATAACCGACTTTGGCAGAAGATCTTCCGCGGCTGATTTCAAGATGGCTTTTCCGCCCAGCCCTTTAATCGGAGTATCTCGCGGGTATCGTGGCGGTGAACTCTACCAGTCGATGATCGAGAAAAGGCACGCGGCTTTCGATGGATGCTGCCATGCTCATCTGGTCTTGCTTCATGAGCAACTCGCCCAGGTAGGTCTTGATGTCAGTGTAAAGAAGACGGTGCAGCATATTCCCCTTGGACTCGTTCCAATAGTTCATGGAGCCTGCATAAGCATCCCCGGCTTGATCTACGACCTCATCAACCAGCAATTCTTTCTGCTCGTCTGCAGTGAAAGCGGAATAGAAGTTGTCGAAGTAGAAGGAGGACCACGCCCCGCCATCTCGGACGAGAAACGTATGCTCTAGCTTCCTGAGCAGTTTTGCAGGCAAATGACTGCGGTTGATTCCCTCGCGGACCAACTTTCGCAGCACAGCCGGGGTTAAGGCGCGGTAAAAACCGTCCGCTCGGGAATTCTTCAATGTGAAAGCGTAACGCGTATACCCAGCCAGAGTTTCATCTGCGCCTTCGCCGGTGAGCACGACGGTCACGTGCTGTCTCGCCAATTTGGCCACGAAATTTAGGGAAACACTCGAAGGCCATACGATGGGCTCGTCCTCATGCCAGATCAGTTCTGGGAGAGCGTCAAAGAACTCCCCACGGCTCATCCGCACTTCGTGATGCTCGGAGCCAATGTGCTCGGCAACCTGGCGCGCGTACGGCAGCTCGCTAAACGCATCTTCAGCGTACCCGACTGAGAAAGTCTTGAGTGGCCCGCCGCGGGCTCTGGTGGCAAGAGCGGCCACCACGCTAGAATCGAGCCCGCCGCTCAGGAACACTCCCAAAGGAACCTCGCTCATCAGGTGGGAGGCTACGGATTCCTCCAGCAACTCTCGATACCTCTTAACGTAGTAGTCGCGTGAGTGCTCACTCGCGCCTTGTTCAAAAGAGAGATCCCAGTATTGCTGAATCTGGATCTGCTCAGTTTCACTTACTTCCAAAGTATGTCCGGGGAGTAGCTTTTGAATCCCCGCGAACAGCGTTGCCGGTCCGGCGATGTACCCAAAGGCGAGGTACTCGGCGAGGACGCTTTTATTGAACTCCGTCCTGACTCCTGGATGTGCGAGGATAGCTTTGATCTCGGATGCAAACAGAAATGTCCTCCCGTCGTGCCAATAATAAAGAGGCTTGATTCCGAGACGATCACGCGCAGCAAACAAACGGCGATCGCGCTTATTCCATATTGCAAAAGCAAACATCCCACTCAGATAATTCACACAATCGGCGCCGTACTCTTCGTAAACATGCAGGATGGTTTCTGTATCACTCCGAGTTCGATAACGGTGCCCACGAGACTCCAGAACACCCCGCAGTTGCTCGTGGTTATAGATTTCACCGTTGTAGACGATCCAGAGATTTTGGTCCTCATTGGCCATGGGCTGGTGGCCATTCTGAAGGTCAATAATGCTCAAACGGCGCATGGCCAAACCAACATTTCCGTCGATGAAAATTCCTTCATCGTCAGGTCCACGATGGACGATCTGCAAGTTCATTCCCGCAAGAACGCCACGCTCAACCCGGAAATTGCTGTCACGATGAAAGACTCCGCAGATTCCGCACATAGGCTAAGAGTTTCTCGCGCTAGACACTTGGATCCGGTGCTGGCTAGAATCTGGTCCATTTGTCGGTCTCGAGAACTCCAACTCCATACGGCTCGATCGGAGTTCGCGACGAAATCGATCGAGTCGCCACCGGCTGGCCCGGAAACGGCGAGGTCGAAGATATGCCCCGCTCACGCATGCAGGACTTGAGCGATCCTCTCCCCCGCATGGCCGTCCCACAATGGCGGTATCGATCCCTTCTTGGCTTTTCCTTCGAGAATCCTTGCCAGCTCAGAGTTCAGCAATTCCAGATCCTGGCCAACCAAGACATTTGTCCCCGTGCTAACCGTCACCGGTCGTTCGGTATTAGTGCGCAACGTCAAGCATGGCACGCCTAAGTAAGTTGTTTCCTCCTGAATACCACCTGAGTCGGTAATAACCACTGCAGCGCGGTTCTGCAATGACAGGAATTCGATGTAAGGTAACGGTTCCAGGATATGAAGCTTTTCGACGTTGATACCGAATTGTTCGATCCGCTGGCGGGTGCGTGGATGAACCGGAAACAACTACTTCCAATTGCTCGCTCACTTCGAGAAGCGATTTGATGAATACTTCGCAAGCTCGCGCTGTCATCTACATTGGAGGGGCGATGCAACGTGACCAGGGCATAGCGCTCCGACAGGCCGTTCCTCGGATATTGCATGGCAACCGGAAGAAGTCGGACGAGCGAGTCGATCATCACGTTTCCGACTCTGTAGATCTTGTCCGCCGGAATACCCTCGCGCTGAAGATTGATATCCGCATCCTCCGACGGCGTAAATAACATATCGGCGACCCGGTCAGTGATGATGCGATTGATTTCTTCAGGCATGGTACGGTCGAACGACCGAAGTCCAGCCTCGACGTGGGCCACCCGAATGAGCAACTTCGAACATACCAGAGCCGCCGCTACCGTGGAATTCACGTCTCCATAAACCACGACCACGTCCGGCCTTCGCTCCAAAACCACTGGCTCAAACCGCGTCATTACTTCCGCAGTCTGCCAGGCATGACTGCCAGACCCTACTTCGAGATTTGCGTCCGGCAGCGGAATGTTGAGCTGTGAAAAAAAAACGTCAGATAAATTCTTGTCATAATGCTGGCCGGTGTGGACTAAGGTCTGCCGAACGTCAGCCCACTTCCCGAGCGCGCGCATGACAGGTGCGGCTTTCATGAAGTTTGGTCTAGCTCCGACCACGTGAAGAATGTGCATAACTTTTGATGGCCTGGGAGATTTTCCTGCTGGAGATGGCCTCTGCGTCATCTTCCGTCCCAAGTAACCCTATAGATCGATCCACTGCCGTCGTCGCTAATATACAGCGATCCGTCCGGTCCAATCGTCAGTCCTACCGGCCGTCCCATCCATTTGCCTCTGCGAGTCTCGCCCGGCGGAAGCCATCCCGTTATGAAGTCTTGCACACCTTGAGGCTCCCCGTGATCGTTCATTTTGACCCTGACAATTTTGTAGCCCGTAGGCACGCTACGGTTCCACGAACCGTGGAATGCCACGAACAAATCCCCATGGTATTCGGCGGGGAACATTTGTCCGGAATAAAACACAAGTCCCAGTGGCGCTGAATGCGCTTGCAGCTCAACCCTGGGAGGAATTGTGGCACTGCAGCGCGCTGGCGTTCCGCCAAAGGTCGTGTCTGGAATACGGTTGCCGTAGCAGTAGGGCCAGCCGAAGTCACCACCACCGAGGCCGAGATCATCGATCTCATCCGGCGGCAGGTCATCGCCTAGCCAGTCGCGGCCGTTGTCGGTCGCCCAAATCGTGCCCGTCCGTTCGTTGAACGCCAACCCGACCGCATTACGCAGTCCACTGACAAAAATGTGTGCATTGGAACCGTCCTCGTTCATCTCTGAAACTGCGCCCCGCCTGGGGTCACTTTCCGCACACACATTGCAGCTCGAGCCGGCGGAGACATAGATCTTGTCGTTAACGAACAGGATCGTGCGCGTCATGTGTTCGCCGCTCTCCGGCAGAGTCGCCATCACAGCCGCATTTGTCGCGCGAAGATGCGCTTCGTCCCAGTCGTACCGAACCAGTCGAGTGACTTCGGCAATATATAAGCGCCCGTTGTGAAATGCGATGCCATGAGGGCCGTTGAGATCCTTCAAGACCGTGACCCGTGCTGACGCATGGCCGGTGTGCTGCGGATCCGGCAAAGCCGTTACAGTTCCCCCAGCCTCAGACGTGGCGAGTAGCGTGCCTCCTGGACTAAATGCCATCATGCGCGGCGATTCGGTCTTCGCGATACAGGCTTATCGCGAACCCCGCCGGCAGCTGTAAGGATTTCAGCTCAAGGGGTGTGGCATACCATTGCTTAATGCCATCCTTCCAAGAACCAGGGATGCGATTTTTCCAGAGATCCGGATCGCGCCAGGCCATCACCATAGCGATGGCCACCAGGATCACAAAAACTGCGATTAAGCGGCGGAGCATAGAGGCTGGTCAGCGTCTACTGAGAAGTCGGCGAATTAACACCCCTAATCGCATCTGAGCAGTCAGGCTCGTTTCCCTACGCAGCCACTCCTCTTTTCCCGACCGATACCTGATTGCCCGCCAACGCTAGGGCGCGAAGCTGGGTGGCCATACAGATAATAAAGAGCATGACACTTACTTCAAACAAGTTTCGCTTGGTCAGGCTCATTGCCATGAAGAGCGTCTTGCCGATGTTAAGTTGCACCAACCCCCCGCATAGCAGCGTGATCCAGCCGAGATAGTACGTGATTCTTCCTACCAACTGCAGACGATCGAAGTGGCCCATGGTACCCTCCTAGGTTTATCGGTCAGACAAGCTTCCGACGTCTGGGGTAAGGACATACGCCAGAGTCTTACCCCAAATCTCACGCATTCTACACCTCATTTCGAGCAAAAAGGGGTTTTTGAGAGCAACTCACTTGCGGGACGCGAACATGCCCAGGGCTGCACGTCACCTGACGAAATCTACTTCGAAGGGATGTCGGCTCGAATCTCGTTCGAGGCTGTACTCTCGCCTCCCTTCGCACTCACCGCTTTGGTCACGTAGAAGTAGGTCTGTCCCGGCTGAACCGTATGGTCGACGTAGCTGGTTCCAGCAACCGGTTCTACATTGAGCTTAACCAAGCCCGACGCGCCACGACGGTATACGTTGTAACCAACAACTACAGAACTGCTCGGCTTCCAGGACAGACTGACGCTATGTTGCGGCCCGGCCGGTGCGCTTGCGCTCGATCGCTGCACAAAGGAAGTAATCGACGTGTCGCTGAGAAAGTGCTTCGCTTTAACCAGCGTCCGTAATATCCCAGTGTGACGGTGGGTACCAAATTGAAAGCCTATCCACACAACTAGAAGAGCGAGCAAGCCAATAATTATTCTCGACGCCCTTGTGAATTTCGACGAAAGCCCCATTTTGAGAAGTCCTGCGTGTTCAGCAGCAGTTTACCTCTATTTCTCCGTAAAGCTTTCCGGATCCAACAATCTAGTTCCCTTTCATTAGCCGCGTCCAACCGCGAGCCGCGATGCCCAGTGGCGTGGCATGCAGAAAAAACGTAATCAGGCTCTGCTCCGGTGCGGGCCAAGTAAAGGCGCAAATTCATTGCGACTCAGCCGGGCGCCTGCTAGCAATGTGACCAAGGTCATCTCGCTGAATTGTGATTCCAGGATTGAGTGTGCCATGCTAATTCATTCGGTAGGATTTGCTGTTGGGAGGGCCCCACGAACGAAGCTATGGTTGAGTACCGATCGATCTCAACTACGATGCCAATCTTCAGCATCATCATAGCTGTCTACAACGACTGGATCGCACTCAATCCCTGTCTGCGTTCCCTGGCACAGCAGATGCATGGGCCAGACTTTGAAGTCATTGTGGTAGATGACGGCAGTAGCGACTCCGCCCCCGAAGTGATTCGTCAATGGGTCGACTGCCTCCCATTGAGCATCGTCAGACAATCTCACGCCGGAATTTCCGCTGCCAGAAATTACGGGATTCGGATTTCCAGAGGGGCGATACTTCTTTTCGTGGACGCTGATTGCCGACTCCAAACAGATTGCCTTGCGGCCCTTGGTTCCACTATCACAAACTCACCGCAGCACAATTGCTTTCAACTCCACCTCGTTGGAGATTGCTCGAGAACAGTTGGCCGAGCGGAAGACTTACGGCTCAGGAGCTTCCAAGAATACATGCTCCAACCGGACGGCCGCATTCGTTACTTGAACACTGCCGGATTTGCGATTCGACGAACCGCAGTGAACATTGAGGAAGGTCTATTTGACCCGGTCGCAATCCGGGCAGAAGACACTTTGCTGCTGGCTAATCTAATGAAATGCGGTCAACTTCCTTTCTTTGTCACCAATGCCACCGTCCAACATGCCATTTCGTTATCTTTGATAGAGTGCATTCTCAAAGATATTCGGTCAGCCATCGTGGAAGGAAGAACCTACGACATCATCGCGTCAAAGAGAGTGAAGATTAGAGTCAGTCATCGCCAGCGCTGGAGAGTGCTATGGTTCACTTGGAAGACTGCCGGCCAACCTTCCATTGGACGGTTGGCATGGCTTGTGCTTGTGGCCAGGCAGACGGTGCAGCGGATTATCTCTTTTGGGTACGGGCTTGTGCGTATGCGGCCAAAAGACTCGATCTCGACGAACCCCTGAGCAGGTAGTAGATGCGGGGGTGGTTCGAAATCGGAGAGCCTGCTGTTCGATAATGTTACCAAGCGTCACCGGCTTTAGTCGGATGGCATCGCTCCCCGGCCGCTTAGAATTTGCTGCTCCTCACGTCAAACGGAATTTATGAGGGACTGCCGCCGGTTCTACATCGATGGAAAATGGGTCGATCCGATCGAAACCCATGACTTTGAAGTCATCAACCCTGCGAGCGAGGGGGCCATTGCAACCATCTCACTCGGAGGTGCGGCCGATGTCGACCGGGCGGTCGCAGCGGCCAAACGGGCATTCGAATCGTACTCTGAAACCACGGTGCAGGATCGGCTCGCGCTCCTGACACGGATTGTTGAGGTCTACAAATCGAAGATGGAGGAGATGGCGCAAACCATTTCGCAAGAAATGGGCGCGCCCATATCGCTATCACGGTCAGCGCAGGCTCCTGCCGGACTCGCCCATTTATTAGAGATCACGAAGGTCCTTGGACACTTCAAGTTTGAAGAACTTCGTGGCTCAACCCTAATGCGAAAAGAGCCCATTGGAGTTTGTGGACTGATCACTCCGTGGAACTGGCCCATGAACCAGGTTGTCTGCAAGGTAGCGCCCGCCCTCGCGGCTGGTTGCACCATGGTTCTGAAACCGAGTGAGCTGGCGCCACTCTCTGCCTATCTTTTCGCTGAGATTCTCCATGAAGCAGGCGTTCCTCCAGGTGTCTTCAACCTGGTGAACGGCGATGGCCCAACCGTCGGCGCCGCCATTTCTTCGCACCCCGATATCGCAATGGTCTCCTTCACCGGGTCTACGCGAGCCGGAGTTGCGGTGGCCTCAGCTGCCGCTCCCACCGTGAAGCGGGTCACGCAGGAACTGGGTGGCAAGTCCGCTAATATCATTCTTGATGATGCCGATCTTGTGAATGCTGTCGAAGAAGGTGTTCGCTCATGCTTTCGCAATAGCGGCCAGTCCTGCAACGCTCCCACTCGCATGCTGGTTCCCCGATCAAGATGGCCGAAGTGGTCGAGGCCGCGCAGCGGGCAGCCAACGCAACCAAGGTTGGTGACCCGTTTACCGAAGGCACGCACCTCGGACCGCTGGTCAGCAAAGTCCAGTTTGAGAAGGTGCAGGGCTTGATCTGCAAAGGAATCGAAGAGGGAGCGACTTTGGTCGCTGGTGGACCCGGCCGTCCGGATGGGCTCACGAAAGGCTACTTCGTGAAGCCGACTGTCTTCGCCGATGTTCGCAATGACATGACCATTGCGCGCGAGGAGATCTTCGGCCCTGTGCTCTGCATCATCCCTTATGAAAACGAAGATGACGCGGTACAAATCGCGAACGATACCCCTTACGGGCTGTCAGGATTCGTGACCTCCGGAGACATCGAGCGCGCCCGCCGCGTGGCGAAACGAATTCGAGCAGGCAACGTACACATCAATGGTGCACGAGTCGACTTTGGAGGATGTTTTGGCGGCTACAAACAGTCGGGCAACGGCCGGGAGTGGGGCGAGGCAGGGCTTGAAGAATTCCTTGAGTTGAAGGCAGTCTTCGGTTTCGCGACAAGTGAGAAGTGAAAAGTCGTAACCTGTCGCATTTTCATTACTATAGGTATGGTTTTAGGCGTGCCAGGAAACGAATTATCATTGACTCCTCAAGGCAGCATGTCGTACCTTGAATGCAGTCAGAAACTGCAGCGATCTACCTCCCTGGGATCGGTTTCAGCAGGTTAATTCTCCCCCTCTATTATTTGTATTTGCGCTCCGATCGCCCAGAAAATTGGCGCAGGAACTGCAACGTGGAGGAATCGATTGAGCATTGGAGATGGCTGGACCAAAACCTGGACCTACTTCAAGGACGAGTGGCACGAAGGCAACATCGGGATTATGGGCCCGCGCACTCACGCCGCTTGGCTTTGCTCGGTAGTGTTTGACGGCGCCAGATCGTTCGAAGGCGTCACGCCAGATATTGAACTCCACTGCGCACGCGTCAACGACTCCGCGAAGAAACTATTTCTTAAGCCGACAGTCTCAGCGGAAACCTGGGTCAAGCTCGCACGAGAAGGCATAAAACGGTTCGACAAGGACGCCGCTCTTTACATCCGACCGATGTACTGGGCCGAAAAGGAAGGCCCGTGGGTGCAGGCACACGACCCCGAGTCTACTCAGTGGTGCCTCTCGATCTACGAGGCGCCCATGCGAACGCCCAAAGGCTTCTCCATCACTTTGTCTCCGTATCGTCGGCCGACGCTGGAGACGATGCCAGTCGATGCTAAGGCTGGCTGTCTTTATCCCAATAACTCGCGGTCACTCTTCGAGGCCCACTCCCGCGGCTTCGATAACGCCGTTGTCTGCGACGCGCTGGGCAACGTCGCAGAACTTGCAACCTCAAACGTTTTCATGGCGAAAGATGGAGTCGTGTTTACTCCGATTCCGAATGGAACGTTCCTCGCAGGCATCACTCGCCAGAGGGTGGTCGGACTCTTGCGTGATAACCGGGTCACCGTGGTCGAAAAGACTCTCACCTACCAGGAATTCGAGAGAGCCGATGAAATCTTTTCGACCGGCAACTATTCCAAGGTCGTTCCCGTAACTCGGATCGGCGATCGTTCCCTTCCTTTCGGCCCCTTGTACACGAAAGCTCGAGAACTCTATTGGAAGTTTGCACACTCATGATTGGCGAATCACACAGGCAACGACGAATCTTGGGCCGTAACCGCGATTCTGGGTATCGAGGTGAAATGTGAACCCGACGCGGACTTCTACGATGGTCGAGATGCTCACCCCAATCTGGGAGCGGGTGTTGCAACGCTCATCCATCGATGTCGAAGATAATTTTTTTGATCTCGGGGGAGACTCTTCGTTAGCCCTGCAACTTTTCAACGAAATCGCGCGGGCCTGCGGTCGAGAACTTCCACCCGTGACCATCTACTGCGCCCCCACGATTGCGGCCCTGGGCGCGGTGTTGGAACAACCTGCTGATCTCCGACTTCCGCCCCTGGTGTTGCTGAAGGATGGCCCCGCAGAACCGCCCCTCTTTATCACCCACGGCTTGGGGGGAAGCGTCATCGATTTCTTTCAGGTGGTAAAGCACATCCAGACGGCGCACCCCATTCAGGGAATGCAGGCAAAGGGTATCGAAGGAGCCGAAGAGCCGTTCGATCGCATCGAGGATATGGCCGCGTTTTATCTGAAGGCGATCAGGCAAGTGCAACCCCAGGGGCCCTATCTCTTGGCGGGTTATTCGCTCGGTGGCCTGGTAACTCTTGAAATGGCACAGCAACTGACTGCGGTTGGCGAAAAAGTAGCTTTGCTGGCAATGCTGGACTCTTACCCGGACATACGCTACTTGTCCCTCGCACAGCGTGCGCGCCTAGTGACCCGTTTGGCGCGGCGACGCGCTACTACCACCATGAAATTGCCTGCGGGCGATGCTCTTTCTCTCATCATCCGCCCGTCGCGGCGACGTTCGGGCGCGCCGAGAGTATCCTATAAACCGCCGGTGGATGTGTCGCTATCCCCCGCCGTACAACGTGCCCGTGAGTGTGCTTATTTGGCCTTGTCTCGATATGCGCCGCGATTTTATCCCGGCAAGATCAAGTTCGTAAGGGCTGAAATCCCCACCGACTTCCCCGCTGACCCGGCGGCAGTTTGGGCTCACTTGGCGGCTGGGTTCGATGTGGAAACGGTGCCGGGAGACCATCTGGGAATTATGTCCACACATTACGAGAAGTTGGCATCCGCGCTCTCTCGTTACGTGGAGGAAGCGCTCCGTTAGCCCACCCACTACGAGCTATGTTTTGCCAACCCGCTTAGGGTCTGTTAAAGATAATCTAACGATCACAAAATGAACGGGGCGGAAAGTCTAATTCGCACGCTGCTCGCTGGCGGGGTTGAGGTGTGTTTTACAAACCCTGGTACTTCAGAAATCCATATTGTTGCCGCGCTTGACCGGATTCCAGAAATGCGGTGCGTGCTGGGCCTGTTCGAAGGCGTGGTCACTGGCGCAGCCGACGGATACGCTCGCATGGCGGAGAAACCGGCATGCACGTTGCTTCATCTCGGTCCCGGACTCGGCAACGGCCTTGCGAATCTGCACAACGCCAGCCGGGCGCAGGTACCGATCATCAACGTGGTCGGCCAACACGCGACGTACCATCTCCATTACGACACACCTCTCGTCTCAGACATCGAAGGCATCGCGCGACCGTATTCCAAGTGGCTGCGGACTTCTCGCTCTTCTTCTGAAATAGGCCGTGACGCAGCGGAGGCTGTGGTGGCTGCTCGCACAGCGCCCGGCCAGATTGCCACATTGATTGTCCCCGCGGATGTTTCCTGGAGCGAAGGCGCTATGATCGCGGACGTCCCGGCGTCGGCTAAACCTCCGCTGCCGGACGTTCGTGCTATCGACCGCGCAGCCGCCATGCTCCGTTCAGGCTTGCGAACCGCGATCCTGATTGGCGGAAATGCGCTATACGGCAAAGGGCTGATTACGGCTGGGCGCATCGCGTCGGCAACCGGGGCCAAGCTGCTGGCTCCCTACCCAATCACTCGCCTTCAGCGCGGAGCGGGAATCCCGAGAGTGGACCGAGTCCAATATGTCCTCGAACAAGGGATCGAGCAGTTCAAGGAGTTTCGTCAGCTGATTCTGGTGGGTACGAAAGCTCCAGTCGCGTATTTCGCCTACCCAGGGAAAAACAGTGCATTCACGTCGCCAGAATGTGAGATCCATACATTGGCGAACCCCGGCGAAGACTATGTCGGCGCGCTTGAAGCGCTCGAGGAAGCCTTGTCAGCGCGTGGGGCCAAGGTAGACGTGGAAAAAGCGGAGCGGCCATCGATGCCAGGCGGAGAAATTACTTTGCCAGGACTCGCTGCGGTGGTCGGCGCGCTCCTGCCCGAAAACGCCATCGTAGTCGACGAGTCCATGACATCAGGACGCGGGCTGATGGCCGCGACCAAGGGAACTCCGCCTCATGACTGGCTGGGAAACACGGGCGGCTCGATTGGAATTGCCTTACCGCTAGCGGTGGGTGCGGCGGTGGCCTGCCCTGATCGGCGGGTATTGTGCCTGACTGCAGACGGCAGCGGCATGTACACACTACAAGCGCTGTGGACCATGGCGCGGGAGGGTCTCAACATCACGATTGTAGTCTTCGCAAACCACGACTACGCCGTCTTGAAACGTGAGTTTTCCTATCTTGGGTGTGGGCAATCCCGGACCTCGGGCAGCCAGCCATGTTTGAGATCGGTCGTCCCGATCTCGACTGGGTACAGCTGGCAAAAGGTATGGGAGTGCCAGGATCGCGGGTGACTTCGTTGGAGGGTTTTTCTAAGGCGCTGCGGGAGGGATTTGAGAGCGAGGGTCCGAGCTTGATCGAGGTACCTTTGTAGAGTTGCTAGGCCAGCCGAATCCGGGCTGCGATAAATCCTCGCGCCATCGATCATGATTGAGCAGGTCGAACGAGGTTCTTACATAATTACCGGAAGACTTTTCAGGCCTCGGAATCCAAATGTAGAAGCCCACTCTGGACGCGGGCCAGTGAGCTTCATCTCCGGAAAGCGCTGCACCAGATTCAGGATCGCAATCTGTCCCTCTAACCGCGCGAGTTGGGCTCCAATACAAAAATGCAAACCCGCACTGAACGCCAGGTGTTGGTTGTTCAGCCTCTTCAGGTTTAATTGATTCGGATCCTTGAATTGTTTAGGATCCCGGTTCGCCGCACCGAGCATGCACAGGACCGTCCATCCCTTCCGTATGGGCTGGCCGCAAACCTCGATATCTTCCTTGAGTACGCGAGCAGTGAATTGTACCGGGCTCTCGTAACGCAAAAGCTCCTCCACTGCCGAGCGGATCATCTCGGGTTTTTCTCGTAACTCCGCTGCATCTTGCGGGTGCTGCAGGAGCGTGTACATTCCGTTGCCGATCAGATTTCGAGTAGTCTCGTGCCCGGCGAAAAGCAGCGCGATACACTGCGCGTAGAGCTCTTCTTCGGTCAGCACTTCCCCTTCTTCCTCGATGTCGATGAGAAGGCTGATCAGGTCGTTCCCTTTATTGCGTCTCCGCTCCGCCACGGTCTTTCGGAAAAACTCAGTTAACTCAATCAGAGCATCTTGCGCCGCGCGTGCCTGTTCCACCGTGGGATTTGGATTGCCTCGGAAGACTGCGATGGCCCGCGACCAATTGACGAATGTGTCACGCAGTTCCTGCGGCACTCCGAGCATTTCCAAAATGATGCGCACTGGCATGGGGATTCGCGAATTCGCGCATGAGTTCGACTTCGGAGCCGTGCTGCAGCGGCTTTAACATTTGATCAACGATGGCCTCGACTTGCGGACGCAAGCCTTCAACCGCCGCAGGCGAAAATCCCTTGTTAAGAAGTTTGCGCAGCCGGGTGTGCTCCGGAGGGTCCATGAAAATCAGCCACAAGCCGAACATGCGCGCGAGTTCGCTGAACTCGGACTGGCGGCTGAGCGGCAGAGGCAATAGCATCTGCTTCGCGCGCTTTGCGGAAAGCCTGGGGTCTTTAGCAATCGAGGAGCACTCGGCATGGCTGAAAATCGACCATACCGCCCATTTGCCGCCGACTTCCAAGTAATGCAACGGACCTTCCTCATGCAAGCGAGCGTATGTGGGATACGGGTCCTGCAGAATTTCGTCGTTGAAAACAACTTTCTTGTCCCGGAGCGATAACCTTGGACAACCTTCCCTCGCAAGATCAGAATTTGTCACTTAACGATCTGCCATTGAGTTTAGCACAGTATTCTGTGCTGAGTTTCGGAGAATGGAGCGAAAACTCGGAGTGCGGAAATCCAGTTCGGTAAGCATCTGGAGTTCGAAGCCGACGGGAGACGCTGCCAAATCAATTCGACGGTTTGGATTTTTCCGTTCACCGGCGTCGGTGGTGTAACCAATATGATTTGATCACCCTGGAATTTGACGCTGCGGACCAGTTCCTTATCTACATAGTTCTGAATCGATGAGATTTCGATGTGATGGGTTACCTTGTCACCGTTCAGCGTGTAACGTCCGGCATAGGCAAGAAATGTCTTAAACGCCTCAGCCTGTTCTTCCGTGCGTGCCGCGCCGACAGAGAGCGGCTTTCGCCCGCCGTAGCTGATCAGGGCGGTTACTCTGCCATCCGCAGTATAGGTGAGAAAACCCGCAGGGTTGGGGCCATAGGGAGTTTCGCTTCGCTCCCCTGTCGATGTTGTGCTCGAGGCGGACACCAGTTTCCACGTGCCTACAAGTTTGTCGTTCGTGGGCCCCGATACAACCGCGTCAGCCATCGCTAGAATTGCAGTTCCATCTGATTCTCCTTCGATTCTATGTACGCGGAGTGTGGCTGTAAAGCGCCCGCGCAGGTTCTGAGGTCAACTAGCAAGCAGCGGAACAGCTGAGCAGAGAAACACACTTGACACTCATCGACTGTCTCATTGAAAGTACTTGAGCATACCCGTTTGACGGAAACTTCAGCGTAACGCCTACACTCCGCGGTTCTGTGCTGAGATGTCTGATTCGTGAAGGAAAAACTATGACACACGGAATTGGAAGGCAAAGTTGGGCTCGTGACTGGCGGGACGTCGGGCATTGGCCGCGATACCGCCGTACTTTTCGCGAAGGCGGGAGCCAAAGTGGTGGTTGCGGGACGGCGCGAACGGGAAGGCAAGGAAACCGTCGAGCTGGTCCGCGCCGCCGGCGGCGATGGCCTGTTCGTGAAAACCGACGTTCGAAAGCCTCCGAAGTTGAGGCGCTCATCCAGAAGACGGTGGAGAGATTTGGCCGCTTGGATATCGCCTTCAATAACGCCGGAATCGAGGGTGTCTGGGCGCCCATCGTCAGACAATCCGAAGAAGACTGGGATCGGACCATCGAGATCAATCTCAAAGGTGTCTGGCTCTGCCTGAAGTACGAAATTCGGCAGATGCTCAAGCAGGGCGGCGGCGGAGCTATTGTAAACATGGCGTCGATTACCGGCCTGGTCGGTGCTGCTGGGCGCAGCAGCGTATAGTGCGAGCAAACATGGTGTGATAGGGCTGACGAAGACCGCCGCACTGGAAAATGCTAGAAGCGGGATTCGGATTAACGCAGTCTGTCCCGGATTTATCGAAACGCCCATGGCTGATCGGATTTTTCGCGCTCCGGGGGTTCACAAATACGTTCTTAGTTGCCATCCCATCGGCCGTTTTGGAAGGCCGACGGAAATCGCCGAAGCTGTGGTATGGATGTGCTCGGACCGCGCATCTTTCATGACAGGCCAGTCCCTTGTTCTCGACGGCGGCTTCCTGGCAGGGCCCAATTCTCCGAGCTAGCCGCGTGTCGTTTGACAGACTTCGTGATGGGTGAAAGGGTGAGGCGCGTTTACTGCGGTTCGTAAACTGCTCTGGCTGGGGCAGGATTCCCCTTCAATACGTGCGAGCGGATTCGAAGCATTTCTACGAACATGCCGATACCGTCGCGGAACGGGCTAACGCGCGACCCTTTGTGATCCGCCCAAACGACCGGCACTTCGCCGACTGAAAACCCGAATTTTCTAGCCAGGCAGAGCAACTCCGGATCAAATCCCCAGCGTTCGATTTTCTGCAAAGGGAAGATTGCGAGCGCGCTGCGCCGGGTAAAAGCCTTAAAGCCGCATTGTGTGTCTCTGAACTTCAATCCCAGGATGATGTGCGTGACAAGGTTAAAGATCCGCCCAAAGAGCTGGCGATGTAACGGCTGCTTCAGAGTCTGCAGATGCGGATCCAGCCAGCGCGAGCCAATGGCCACGTCCGCACCATTCGCCAGCGCGGCAAACAACTTGTCGGCTTCCTCGATCGGAGAGGAGAGGTCGGCGTCGGTGAACAGCAGGACGTCGCCATTCGCGTGCAGCATTCCGCTGCGGACACAATATCCCTTACCTCGGTTTTCGGGACTTTCCAGCAACCGCACCACCGGATGCTTCCGAGCATACTCTCGCACGATCTCCCGCGTGCCGTCACTCGAGCCGCCATCGACCACGATGACTTCAGCGCTCCATCCACGCTTCGCAATGTAGGCGAGAATCTTATTCAGCGTATCTGCAATGCCTGCGCTCTCGTTGTATGCCGGCAAGACGATGCTATATGTAATTGCGACCAGATGAAGCTCCCTGTCAGCGGCCCTTAGGGCGCCGACTTTGGATGCAGTCCCAAGGCGGAAGTTGCTCTGAGATGGCTTCCAGTTAAGTCATCACCCCGATTGGGTGCTGTATTCGACCATCTTGGCCAAGTCGGCTTTCGCAATTTTCCCGCTTGGCGTCATGGGCATGGTTGAGACAAAGAAAATGTGGGACGGTCGCTTGTACGGGGCAAGGTGTTTTGCAGCGTATTCGGCCAGATCAGTTTCTGTCAGAAGCGAACCTGGTGACATTTGAACGAAGGCCAGAATTTCCTCATCTCCGTGGGTCGTTCTGCCGACCACGGCCGACTGCGCCACTGCGGGATGGGCATTTAGCACCGCCTCGACCTCGGCGGGATAGACGTTGAAGCCAAATCGGATGATGAGATCCTTTGTGCGTCCGACGATGAAGAGATTTCCGTCCTCGAAGCGGGCAAGATCACGGGTGTTAAACCATCCTTCCGCATCGATTGCGGCTGCTGTTTCTTCGGGCGCGCGATAATAGCCTTTCATGACGTTGGGCCCGCGCACCCATAACTCACCCACTTCTCCGACGGGCACCGGTTGACGATCAGGGCCAACTAATCTGGATTCCACTCCCGGAAACATCGGGCCGACCGAGTTATCGTTACGCGGCGGCGCTTCGACCCGCACTTGCGCCACGTTAGGAGAACACTCCGTTATGCCATAACCGTGATGAAGGGGTAGGCCGAAGAGGCGTTCCACCGATGACTTGATGGCAGAGGGCAGTGGGGCTCCTGAACAAGAAATGATCCGAAGGGCGGGAAAGTCGAACGACTGCAAGTTTCTCATCTTCGCGTACTGCAAGAACAACGAAAACATGGAGGGCACGCCCAACATGATCGTTATTCGATCTCTCTCGAGCGCCACCCGCGCAGCCACGGGATCGAATCGAGGCTCAAAATAGATGGTTGCTCCGCTGAGCAGGGTTCCCAGGAAAACTATCGAAAGTCCAACGATATGAGAAAGTGGCAGAATGCCATAAAGGCGGTCTTCGGAGTTTAAGGACCGGATCTTTGCGGCCCCCCCAGCCGAGAAAAGCAGGTTGCTGTGCGTCAACATGACGCCTTTCGGAAGGCCGGTTGTACCCGACGTATAAATCAAGGCAGCGACGCGACTCCCAATGTCAGCATCGATCGGCTCGGGTTTGACATTCTCGTTTAGAGGGCCCAGACCTATCTGCCCGCCCTAACTCTCGCACCTCTTCTACCAATGCTCCGTGGCGATTCGCATGTTTGGTGGCATGCACAGACAAACTTGTCGTGTAGACTAAGCGCCGAGCTTCGCAGTGATCACGGATCGCATCGATCTCGCGCGCCGACAAACGTGCGTTCACCGGCACGGGCCAAGCGTCCAGACTGGCGACTGCCAGCAAAACGGCCGCAAATTCCCGGCAGTTTTCACCGACGATCATGACCCGATCACCGGCTCGCACTCCGGAGCCGCGAAGCCAATCAGCAGTGTGCGAGATGATTCCCTCGAGCTCCCGATACGTCCAGCTGCCATTCGGATCTACGATAGCTTTATGATCGGGCAAAAAGTCTGCCCAGGGCTTTACGACGTCGGAGATGCGCATGGACTCTGAAGTGTTTGTCGAAACTGGGGCAGCTGATGTTGCGACACGGTTCGTTCCCTCATTTGCTCCGAAGCTTGTTTTCAATGAAGGCGACGGTACTTTTCACAGAGGCAAAGTTGTCAGTCGTCACTTCCTCGTCATCGACTGCGATGGTGAAGCGCTCCTGAACGAACACGATCAGTTCGATCACCCCCTGGGAGTCGATTACATTGCCCAACAAGGGCGTATCGTCACTGAGCGCGTCGCTGCGTCCGAAAAGAAACGTCTCTGTCAGGAAGGTACGAATTTCTTGTTCGATCTCTGTCGTTTGCATTTGCATATATTCCCCTAGTTTTCGCTGATTAACTCTCACGCAGAAGTTGAACGGGGAAAGCCCATCTGAGAAGAGTTCAAGCTGCCTCCGAGGTTCCGATTGTTTTGACCTCCGGGTACATGATGAAGTCATATCTACTACGCAGGTTCACGTCGGCTTCGAGCTCTGCCGGCCTCGATGGAATGTATCGCAACCGCAGGGATCTTGCGATTGTCATCAGATGAAGCTGCATTTCCATACGGGCAAAATGCTCCCCGACGCAGTTTCTCGGACCTGCCGAGAAAGGAATAGTCGCCAATCGATGCCGACGTTTCGTGTTATCAGGTCGAAACCGGTCTGGATTGAAGCGATCTGGTTCCTCCCATAAATCGGGATGCCTCTGAATGAAGTAAGGTGGAACATAGATTTCAGTTCCCGCCGGAACGAAGTACTCTCCGAGCTGATCATTGCGAAGCGCTTTACGGGTCAGCAACCAACCAGCTGGATATAAGCGCATAGTTTCGTCGATGACTTGTCGTGTATAGAGAAATCGCGGCAGATCAACCAACTCA
This sequence comes from uncultured Acidobacteriota bacterium, assembly GCA_963722725.1. Lineage (GTDB taxonomy): Bacteria > Acidobacteriota > Terriglobia > Terriglobales > Acidobacteriaceae > JABDBE01. Next base: position 233,711 of record CAVROB010000013.1, on the reverse strand, counting down.
GAACAGGCAGTCAGGGTATTGAGCTCATTCGACAGCCTGTTTTCGACTTCTGGGTGCTGGGAGATGAGATACCAGGCCCAATTGAGAGTGCTCGCCGTGGTCTCGTGACCGGCAACGATCATCGTCAGAATCTCATCGATCAATTGGCCGTTTTCCATGAATCGGCCGCTCTCGGGGTCGCGCGCCTGCATGAGCATCCCCAGAGCGTCAGTTGGCGTCGCGGTTTCCTTTCGCCTTTGCTCGATGACTTGAAGAATCGTCTTCCCCAAGGCTCGGAACGACATTGCAAATTCGATGTTGCGCGCTGGTTCCTGCGAGAGAAGATCGAAATGGAAACCAACCTTTTCGTAATCGTCGCCCAAGATGAAACGGAGCACCACCTCAAGCGCCATGCTGCTGACGTCGCGCGTAACATTGACGCTCTCGTTTCTCTGGGCCGCCAGTTGCCAGTTGCCGAGGAGTTTCGTATTGACGGCGACGATCATTTTGGCCCAGCGTCCGATTGATTCATGATTGAACGCTGGCTGTATCATTCGCCTCTGCCGCTTCCAAAGGTCGCCCTTACTCACCATGAGACCGTTGCCAAGGAGTAGGGCCACGCGTTTGATGGCCTGACCTTTTACATAGTTCTGCCAGTTCTCAACCATCACATGGTGCGCAAACTCGATGTTCCTGATCGCATAGACGCTGCTCCCATACATTGAGGCTTTGAAGATGTCACCGAAGATTCCGAACTGACGGCCCATCCAGTTCAGAAGGTCGCCACTGACCCTATATTCCTCCTGAGGGCCGGGCGGTATGCGGCGATGCTCCAGCTTCCGTATCCGCCCCCTCCTGCCCGAGGCATTGCGTGCGACGGATTAACCGATGTTCGTTCAGTCATAAAACGTCCAGATCAGAAATACTTTCGGAGTCACTTAGACTCGCTATCACGCCACTTAGGCTGGCGATTTATGCGCAACTTCAGACCTTCCACAAACTCTTCGTATTGATATTCCGGTGTTAGTGGAACCGTCGCCACTCCCAAGGCCTCGGCTGCGGGAGGTCCCCAAAAAGTGTGCGCCGGCACATTACGGCTCACTACGGTACCAGCCCGGATTACCGCCCCTTCGCCGATTCTCACGTTGGGCAGGATGACACAATGCGGCCCAATAAAGACGTCGTTTTCAATAACAACTTTCCCGTTGCTTGTTGGTCTTCTAGGTCCCGAGTAAAAGTGAGAAATTATCGACGTTCTGAGCCCGATTGTGCAGTTGTCTCCGATTGTTACGTCCGTGGGATGTATTTCATCAATGTACACAAGCTGGCCAATCCAGACGTTGCTTCCGATCACAACTCCGCGCAGCCGTTGCAGCCACGGTCGGAAACTGAATCCCCCAGGAGCCATAAAGGCGATCCTACCCGCAAGCCTACTGAGCAGAACTGGCAGCATCAACAGCTCCTACCTCTCATTTTCGCATCCGAAACGGTGGAGATTGGACGTGTGTGCTCCTTTCTTCTCACCGCAGCACAGATCGCTTTCGCTCGACATTTTGACGGGTAGCCGCCACCGCTGAAAACCGCGGAAGGTCCGACTTCTTCGACACCACGTAGTGCAGCCAATTACGATAAATCGTCTTCGCGGACGAGTGCCATGTCTTCTGCAGTGTCCCGGCGAGGGAAGCTTCTGGGAAACCTTCTATGAGCTCTTCTCGCTGGTTGGAGAGCACGGCCTCTCGAAAGTCGCTCAGAAGTCTCGCGGATGCCGGATCGAAATAGCCCGCTCGGCATCGACGGATACGTCTCTCGCTCCTTCCTCAGAAATCTTTTTATATCCCGACGATATTCCTTCAGTAGTGTCTGGGCGCCGTATTCCGGATGGCCCTGGAAGTGGACGAACAGGCTCCGCTTTTTCTTCTTTACAAACAAGTCCACTCCAGCCTCGGCCGATTGGGTCAGAACAGTATAACCACACGCAGCCAGTGCATCAGCTCGCACTTCGTTCCATCGAGAATGCGGGAAACGCACCGATGTCGCCGGTACCGTCGGTCAGCCTGTGATCGCAGGCTTTGGCAAAATCAAACACACCGAACTGCTTGTCACTCAGCGGACGACGCTCAATGCCGTCGCTATGCAGGACGCCGGCGTGTGCCGCCAGACATGACAATACGGTCGAGGTCGGTATTGCTTTCCGCCCAGTCAAGAACGTTGGTCAAAGCAGACCAGTAGGGTTCGTCGCGCAGGTTGGGCTGGCGCGGCTCCGTTCCGGTCATGATGACGCCGTCAAACTGGCTGTTCAATAAATCGTCAGTGCCGACGGTAAAAGCTACTCAGATGCTGTTGTCCCCGTTCGCCTCGCGGAACTCCGGGGAGCGAGTAGAGCCTGACGAACACTGGAATGTCGCCGGCCGCAGCATCTAGTAAGTTCGAAGAATTGGATTTCGGTGTCTTCCAGCGCCGAGTCCGGCATGTTGTTGATGAGCGCGATTCTGACGCAGTCCGCGCGCGCTGTCGTCGATCCACTGACTCGGCCGAGCGCAAACTCTTTCGCTCCGCCCAACGGGGCGGAACGTGACCGCCGTCAATGATCAATGGCATGACATCCCTCCTCAGCCGAACGCCAGCTACGATCTTCCAGCAGCTTCATATACCTTGGCCTCATCCAGCGCCTGGGCGAGGTCGTCGATAATATCGTCGATGTGCTCGATCCCCACGCTGAGCCGAATCATTTCCGGCGTTACGCCAACTTCTCCTGTTCTTCGGGCGTCAGTTGCCGGTGCGTCGTGGACGCCGGATGGCACGCCAACGATTTCGCATCGCCCATATTCACCATTCGCTTGAATAGACGTCAGCGCGTTGAAACACTTTCGTGCCGGCCTCGAAGCCGCCTTTCACTCCGAACGTCAGGAGAGAGCAGCGCTTCGAGCCCAGATACCGTTGCGCCATTGGATACAGCGGGTTGTCCGGGAACCCCGCATAGTTGACCCATTCCACCATCGGATGGTCGCGCAGAAATTCCGCCACCTTGCGCGCGTTCTCCACGTGTCGTTCCACGCGCAGGGCAAGCGTCTCAACTCCCTGAAGCAGCAGAAAGCCATTGAAGGGAGACAGCGTCGCCCCGGTGTTTCGCTGGCAAACTGTCCGGCATCGCGCCACATAAGCGGCATCGCCATAATGCTCGACGTAGACCACGCCGTGGTAGGCAATCTCCGGCCGGTTGAACATGTAGAATTTCTCGGGATACTTGCGCCAGGGAAATTTCCCGCTGTCGACAATCATTCCGCCGAGCGTGGTGCCGTGCCCTCCCATGAATTTCGTCATGGAATGCACCACCACGTCAGCGCCGTATTCGATCGGCCTCAACAGAATCGGTGTCGCGACCGTGTTGTCGACAATCAAAGGCACGCCGTGCTTGTGCGCGACCTTCGCCAGTCCCTCGATGTCCGCGACATTGCCCGCGGGATTGCCCGACGCTTTCGCAATAGACCGCCCGGGTGTTTTCGTCGATCAGCTTTTCCACGTCTTCGGGACGATCGCTCTCCGCGAAACGCGCAGCAGATTCCGCGCTTCGGAAAGATGTGCGCCAGCAAGGTGTAGGTGGCGCCGTAAAGCTGGGGAAGAGAAACAATGTTGTTGCCCGACTCGGCGATGTTGATCAGCGAATATTCGATCGCAGCCATTCCGGAGCTGACGCTGAGCGCTTCCACTCCACCTTCGAGCGCAGCGACGCGCTTTTCCAGAACCGTGTTCGTGGGATTTCCGATTCGGGTGTAGATGTTCCCCTGGACTTCGAGATTGAATAGTGCCGCGCCGTGCTCCGCGCTGTCGAATTCGAACGCAATCGTCTGGTAGATCGGCACCGCCACGGCCTTCGTGGTGGGATCACCGTCGTAGCCGGCGTGAATGGCAATGGTTTCTCTCTTCATTCGTTTACCAACCTCAGAAGCCACGAACCGAGCGTCGTTTCATTTCGCGCTTCAGTCGCTACGCTCCGCAACCGGAACCGACGTCGGACTCTGCCTGAGAGCGACTTTCGTCAAACGTGCGGGCAAGCGTGCGAGCAGCGAATCCAGCGCCAAAAGCGAATCGCATCACCGGCCCAAAGCTGTTTGCCGCGGCCACGCCCGCGAAATAAAGACCGGGTATCGACGATTCGAAAGCTCGAGGAAAGCACCGGCGCTCCGCTGGACCGACTTTAGCCTCGAGCGAATTTCCGGGCTCGAGGAACTTCAAGCGATCTAAATCCACTTTGTAACCCGTCGCGGCAATGATGTGCTCAGTCACGATTTCTCCCGCGCGCCGTCCGCAGCCCGAAGGCTGAAATGCACTCTGCCGTTCTGTACCTCGGCGCGCTTGCGGCGTGCATCCCAGGTGCAAGGGCACCTTGCCCATCACTTTTTCGCGAATAACCATCCGCCCGACGGACCGAGAGTTCTGCGGACCGCTTCCAGACGAAGACTCTCGGGCAAATAGTGAAAGGCCATCGGTGCGTCAGCAAAGAAACGCGAGCGCAATCCCGGACCAAGCCCCGATTGTGGATGCCGGATCTGCTGCCACCACGAACGTGGCTTACCCGTCGGCTGGCTATGGAACTTCAATGCGCCCCGGCGACTGACAAGCTGTACATCAGCGCCAGCCTCATGAAGCAAACCCGCCAGATCCGTGGCGGAAGAACCGCCGCCGATCACGACCACCTTACGACCGCGAAACGGCTCCACATCATGATGACGGGAGCTGTGCGAAAGAAACTCCGGCGGCAGATGCGCCAAATTCTCGGGAACATAATTCGAAATGGGTGATGCCCACAGCCAACACTACCTTGCGAGCCTGAATCGTTTCGCCGTCATCGAGTCGCAACCGAAATCCATCCGGCAAACGCTCGACGCTGGTCACCAGCTTGTCTTCGAGCTCCGGCACCATCCGCTCCTGAAGGCCAGCCCGTAGGCAGTGAAGGTGTCAAGCCGCACCGGAATGCCGGAGTCGGCGTATTCGATGCCATGTTCCGCGCAAAATTGCCCCAAGGTGAACTCACTTTCGGGATCGTAAATGTTCGAAGCGAAACCGTCCGACTTCAGCATCATGCCCTTCGGCATGTGCGCCAGCCAACTGTCCATGGGACGACCGAAAATGCGGAATGGAATACCGCAACGCCGGAAATGCGCGGCGACAGAAAGCCCATACGGACCTGCACCAATGATTGCAGTACTCAACATGCCGGAAGGGATGCTCCTTTGCTGGATTACCTCACTTACTGCCGAAACCCAGGGTCGTGTCGGTGAATCAGCTGCGGGGGAAGAAAACTGGAGGGAGACCTCGATCTTATCACAGACGCCGCCTTGCGAGCATCCCTCTCTGACCCTTAAAATCAACTACATACAGTGGCAACCACATTGGGGTGACGGCGAAAGGGTCCTGCGCCCCCGCGCAGAAATCTTTATCTTTCGGCCAGACTCAAAAGCCCGTTATCGACCTGCCCTGTGTGGATAGTGCTTGGTTCAAAAAACCGTTTCAACCTGAGCACCGGTTTTTCAAGCAGATTCCAAGATAAGGTCGCCATCACGTAGGTTACAGCAGCCGTGATCGGCAGTGCCAGAAACTGGTGCCGGTCCAAATGAAACGTTTTCGCCGCATCCAGCGGAATCTTTTGTAGCAAGTAGATTCCGTAACTGATTGTCCCGGTATAAACCAAAAATCGATTTGTCAGAACGAATTGCAACCATCTCTGCGTCGAGAACAGAGCGAGGTAGATGAAAGAAACCGAGGCCAGTGCGGTCAAAGAGAAAACAATCCATTTTGCGTCAAACGCCATTTCGAGCATCAGCGCGAGTGGTGCCGAAACAAGCAGTGCAATCCACGCGCGCGTCAGAAACTTCGACGGCGCAAAACTGACCGAACGGATCAGAAGCGCCAGAAGTGCCCCAGCCATGAGTCCGTCCAAACGGCAGAACGTATTTGAGTAGATGTTGACGTGATGCCGCACCAGATAAAAACGCAGCACCGGAGAAATACAAATCACTGCGATGGCGATCCTGCGAAGCTGGGCCTCGTTAAAGAACCGCACCACCAGTGGCCAAACCAAGTAAAACTGTTCTTCGACGGCAAGTGACCAGGTGACACCGAGAGCCCCGGTAGCCATGGTCGGAATCGGAATCAGGAAATTCTGCAGAAAAATTGGGAAGGCCCACCACGGCGACGACCGCGATGCGAAAACGGCGTGAGCTTCAGAGGGCCGGATGATCGGAACAATTACGAACATGAAAAGCAGCACTGAATAATACAGAGGCCAGATGCGAAGACAGCGCCGGGCATAGAAGTTTCTGAAATATCCGTCGGATTGTTTCGTGTCGAGCAGAATCCCCGTGATCAAAAGTCCGGACAAGACAAAGAAAAGATCCACTCCCATCCATCCGTTGGCCGAGATTGGCTCAAATGCAGCGAAGGATAGATGTCGGTGTTGTGCACCAATACCAAAAGCACGGCGATGCCGCGAACGGCGTCCAGTTGGGGAATCTTTTTCATATGAGCGCCCGACTAGCACTTCCTGAGCAGGCCACCCAGCGAGCGATTGATCCTCGACTCCAGCGTGGTAGCAGGAGCCAATCTCGACACTGGCAACTCGAGCGTGCTGTTGTACTCGGTCCAGCGCTTGTTCAACTTCCTTTCGGACGCAGAACAAAAGACATTTCTCGATCATGCGACGGAGAAAGCTTCGTGAATAGTCTGCGATCAAAGCACCCGCGCCTGCGTCTGAACTGTGAATTATACGACCAGCTTCGCAATCAAGTTCTCCGCCGAGACAGCTGAAGATGCCAGTCGTGCGGTGCAATGTCCAATCTTGGAAGTTCACCACAAACAGTTTCGCAGCCAATCCGGGCCTGATTCAGAGGAAATCTCATCACCCTCTGCGCGCGATGCCATGCTCGGATTCACCATCGCCCAGCTAATTGAAGAACTTCTGTCGTTTCTCCCGCAGAAGAGTCGACCGAAATGCCCGCTCGCGTCAACCAGTTATGCCTAATGCCCCAGCCATACAGAATCACCCCCAGAGCCGTTCCGAATGTGTTCGTGATCAGATCGGTCGTCCCTGAATCTCGCGTCGGCAGAAATGCCTGCAAGACTTCGATCGTAAGACTGACCAAGAACCCTACCGCAATGGTGACCAGCGTTGGGTTCTCGATCCTGCGTACCAAAGAAAAATATGAACAAAAGAAAAAGCCCAGCGGAATGAAGCCCCCGATATTGATTCCGACGTCCTTCCAATAGCTCCAACCGGGACGGAACTCTTTCCAGAAGGGTTCAAGAAACCACTTATGAACAACAAGGAAGCGCTCCGGAATTAGGAGGTCGGGCGCTGACCCTACCTGGGTGCGAACGACTGTGCCTGCTCCCTTCATTGAAAAGATAGAGCGCAACAACACCCCCGCTCTTAGCAAGATCCGCCTGCCTGTTCGCCGTCCAGGCTGCATAGTGCTGTGATACCTCACCGGCCGTCAACTCCCGATCGTAGACTGCAAGTCCTTTGAACTGCCCGGACCAGGTATAGGTCGTCGATGGAGCGTTGCCTATTATGAGCTGACCGGTCAAGTCCTCAGCGTGAAAAGGCAAAGCTGGGAAAAGTTTTTGACCAATGTGCCGTCTACATAGATGGCCGCGCCTGCTTCACCCGTGGTGATCGTGACAAAGACGGGCTTCATGCTCTTGAAGACATCGCCGACATAGGTCTCTGTTTTTTTGGCCAAGTGGCTCTGGCTTTCGCGTTCCAGCACTAGACCCCACCTCGATATTGGCGCACCGCAAACGGGACGACCCTGTTCGCCGGCCAGTAAAACGCTAGAATCATGCCCCCGGAATCGACCCGGGTCGGTTCCAGCCACATCTCCAGAGTGCAAGAATCGTCGCCTCGCGGAAGCACGAGCCTCGAACGGACTCGCGCTCACGATTGTGCCGTGCTTGCCGAGTAGAAGACCGTTTCTTCCGCTCAACCAACTAACTTCATTTCTGGGAGCACGAAATGGCCAAAGCCCAGCCACCAGCATGCCGCACAAAACCGACAGACATATTCGCTAGCAAGACGTTTCTTATCGTCATTCCGACCGCGCAGATGCTTGCATTAGAATTTGCCTGGTCCCTTAACTATTAATGTTCTATCGTAAAGTCGGCTACAGACACGACTAACAAGTGATTTGGTGTTCATCCAGTCGATTCCAAACAAAGGGTATCGATGCGGATCGTCAGATACAACCATTCCAGTTTCTAGAGTGGATAGCGGCCTCGTCCCCAGATAATCGCGCGATTGACCATTGAGAGAGGGAAAATAGTTGGACGCACGAAGTCGACGAACAGCACCACACGATAGGAACCGGTGTCGTTCCAGACCTCGTGCTCGTTGCTGTCGTCGAAAATCATACTCTTTCCTTCCTTCCAAGAGCGCACATCTTTCCCGACTCGAATCCTGCACCTGCCCTCCGGTCCGGGAATAATCAACCCGAGGTGATAACGCAGTACGCCTTTGTAAGGCCCACGGTGCGGAGCGATGTACTTACGAGGAGCCAGAATCGAGAACATCGCGCTCTTCATCCCCGGTATGCGATGCAGGAGTCGCACCGTTTCCGGGCACCTTGCGCAGTTTTCCTTGTTTTTGTTGCCGAACGAATAGAAATAAAACGTCTTCCACTCGTCGCCTTGGGTCAAAGCTCTCTGTGCCTTCGAGACATCCTGGAAATTTGGGATCTCTTCGCGGCGTACCATCAAAACGTCCAACTCCTTGCGGATGGCTTTCCATTCCGCCTCTATGCTGGGAACCCAACCAAACGCCTCCGGCTCAAAAAATGTCTTGTCCCCATCGCGGTAGAACAGCACGTTCTCTACAAGATCTCGCATCATCTTTTTCCTCCTTTCTCACATCCCTGGCTTGCATCTTAGGAGATCCCACAAATTGAAGCACGCTGGCAGCTCGCCTTTGCCGGCCTGTCGACCGATTCGGCAACAGGCGGAATACCCCGCCTGACGCTGCCGCCTTTGGAGTAGCCGGACTACCGGCATCAACGGACTCCGCTCAGCCGACGTGCCGGTAGAGGATTTCGCCCATGAATCTTAGGACGGAATCTGAAACAAGTGGAGTTAGCCGATGAAGGACCTTTCGCTGCCAGTTACCCACAGCCGCTTTTGGCTTGTGCGGATATTTCCAGTAGCTAAGGTCTGTTCCGACGGCGCCCCAATGTTCCTTAAACGATATGAGTCCAAGATTGCCCCTATCAGAACGTCCCATCTCAAATTGCTCGAATCCCTTGTCCTTGGCTTCTTTTATGGCATTCCAAAATAAAAGGGCCATTCCTCCAAACCTGTGAAACCGCGCATCGCTGCAACCATACTTGTAGACCATTGACTTCTTGTTCGAGAGCGTGAGGATGCTAGCAATGGGTAAATCGTCCTTGGTCACAACTCGAATCTGCAGATCCCCGCCGAAATCTGCAACCAGTCGGCGGAACCAGGAAAGTGGCTGTGGCGGCAAATGCTGCCGTCGCCGTGTGATGATCAGCAGCTTATAAAACTTCTGGAGCAACTGGTCCGAGGTTCCTTCTTCATAGTGCAGTTTCTCGCGCTCAGCTCGCCGAATCTTTCTTTGGACACAATCCTTGTGAAAGTTGTGAAACAACTCTTCCGTGCTTTTACGCATGTCCAGAGAGTGAAATCTGTACACAAGACTTCTGCTGAGGCCGGTTTGACTGCCGGGCTCCCAGAAGATCGGCCTGATCTCAATGTACTTCCATTCGCCAACATCCTCGTGTCGCCGAGTGTGTAATAGAAGATTACACAGCTCATTTGCATCGTTTACCAATGGTTCACAATGATCGGAGAATGGCAAGGAAACCAATCGCCTGCCTGTTAACCAGCTCTTGACCCGGCAAAATACAATGCCATTGGTCAGAGGGGCACCCGCTGGACAAGTCGTAACAACAACCGGATCGTAACCGTATGTTCTCTCTAGGGCTCTGAGCCATTTTGTGGTGTGGAATACAGAAGATCGAGGATGGCCATTGATGAACACTTCCCACCGCGGATCAGATAAGGGGTTGATTTCGTAAACCCTCGCCACGCAAGCCTCGGCGCTCTCTGACGGAGCGGGGCTCGCCGCGGAGCTGAGTTTACAGGCTGTTGCAGCGCCAAGATTCATTCCGTTTCTGATTCCCAATTATTGTCAGTGCGTTTGTTCATCTCGACAGTCCACACAGCCTTGCAGGAGTTGCAGCGATTTTCAACGGTTAACATTGGGCACCGATTCTTGTGTCGGCAAACGAAGCCACGCAGGCGGGCGAGGGCAAACGCTATCGGATCTTAATGCAAACTCGGGTGTAACCATAAACTGCAGCGATCACTTCGTATTTCACCCGGAACGATCGGACGAATTCTTCGAAAGCCCGGAATTCATCGAGCGGGCAAGAAAACTCATCGAAGAAAATTAGATCCCCTGCCTTCAAATACGGCGCTAGTGTGCTGAGGACAAAGAGCGTTGAGGTGAACATGTCAGCATCCAAGTTGACGACCAATCGACCTGATAGATCAGTACGGGCCACGAAAGCAGGCAACGTGTCTTGAAACAATCCAACTTCGAAGCTGCAACGTGGATCTTTGATGTCCGGAACTGTGCCGTTTGCGTTGAAGTGCCCCGCGGGCTCGGTTGATCGCCATCTTTCAGGAAGACCCGTGAAAGTATCAAACCCTACGAATCGCGAGTCGGGATGGGAAATCCCGGCTAGCCACAATCGCAACGAATCACCCCGATATACACCAAACTCGAGATAGGCGATCGGATGCCTCGTCCAAGGCCTCTCGCTCCATGACCGACCGATAGAGCCAGTCCCGACCTTTTCCATCTTTCCCATTGCTGGCCCCAGGCGTGGGATGAGTGCTGCACCACCGAGAAAATCGCACCCAGTACGCGACTGCAGTAAGGCCCACAGCTGGGATCTCGAGATTCACGCGGCCAACAGTCTTGGCCAACACTGAAGTTACAGTTGGTCGAAAGGCTTGCGGAATCTGCAGCTGAAAAAAACGTCGAATCGGGGGAATCCTGGGGATGGACATTCAACTCTCCAATAGTTAGCCAGATTGCGCATGGTAGCGGAACAGTGCAGGCCTTCTGCGTCAAAAAGCCTTCGTAGCCGGACCAATCTACGTAGTAAAATCGATACCTTTACACGAGGATTCAGTGGGGCTTTGGCAAGGACTCAAATGGTACTACGAACTGTGCGGAGGCCGCGGTGTCATGCGCGGTGGCTTCTTTTCGTCTGTTCGGCCGACCACGCGAACTGGCTATTACCCCGCTTCAATCGAATCACCGCGTGTACCTCCGAATAGATACGTCTGATTTTTGTGCCTACCGGGACGTTTTGGTCTTCAAGAGCAAGTCGTATGAGCCGGCCATCCCGGATTTTAGCCCCAGCACAATCGTGGATGTCGGCGCGCATATCGGCATGGCGAGCATTCTGTTCGCACTCAAGTACCCCACGGCCAGAATCATTGCCATCGAGCCCGAACCCTCGAATTTCGCCGTACTGGTCAGAAACACAGCTCCCTACGAGACGATCACGCCGATCCAGGCTGCCCTCTGGCGAGAGGACGGCGAGGTTACCCTGGGCGCATCGAACGCCCATCCTAAGGGAGCCTTTCAAGTAATTGAGAACGGAAACCAACGAGCACGTGCGATTACGATGGACACGCTAATCCGTGAAACCGGTATTCGTTCAATTGATTTCTTGAAAGTAGACATTGAAGGCGCGGAAATAGAAGTGTTCGAGTCCTGCCCTTGGATCAGGAACGTGCAAGTCATCGCCATCGAGCTTCATGACCGCGTGCGACCGGGATGTAGTTCCGTCGTCAAGAATGCTGCGAGGGATCTTCAGTACCGCCAGCAGGGTGAGGTCACGTTCTTTCACGGGCTGCCTGCGAAGTCAAGTTCCGACTATCTAACAGATCCACTATCCACAGGCAAGTCTGCGTCTTCACGGTCACCGGCGGCTTGATTCTCTAGTTTTCCTGCCGACTTCACAAAGTACTTCTTGGCCACGAGATAAGGAAGCATCAATACCTCTGCCGCTGAAGGTAGAGGATCTTGTAGACAAAACACCGACTCCGCTCGCGTATTTCTGAGGGAATTCCAATAGGAACGCAGATCTAATTCGTGATCCCATAAGTCCAAAGCAGCAGTTGGCAAATCCGTGACTGCTCGAAGCCAACCCACTCCTGCCTTCGCCCTGCATCGCTCGATGGGTTGACCAACCTGATCCGCATAAAGTAAATAAGGAAAGTCCACGCCTGCCGGCCACCCGATGCTATGGAAGCCCCAGGTTCGAGCGTTCACATCCAGCAACTTGAATTGGCCATCCCGAGGATCCCGTTTGAACTCCACTTCCACGAGCCCATAGAAGTTAACGGCCCTGAGAAAGCGTTCAGAAAGTTTCTCGATCTCAGGGTGTTCTACCGTTTCTACATAAGTAGCTGCGCGACCAAACTCTCGTGGATGCTGGCGCAGTCGTTTGGCAACTAGTGTGCTGTGCGCTTCGCCATCACGAAAGAAGGCACAGTACGAATATTGCTGTTGGCCATCGCCGGGTATAATTTCTTGAATTAGAATCTCCTCCGGCCTAATCTGCCGAATGGCTTTCCGAAACAAATCGATGAGTTGATCAGGAGTCTCCGCACGCCAGGCTTTGGCGCCTGTAGCGTAGAAAAAATTCTCCTTAACGGCCGGTTTGAGAGCGAGGGGCAAGCGGCTGTACAAGGCCTTGAGCTCTGGCTCAGTCCTGGGGTTGTACGTGTGCGGAACTGGAATCCCCAGCTCTGCAGCACGCTCGTAGGTGTTCTTCTTGTCCCAAGCCCACTTTACCGTGTCCCAGCCTGCAGTAGTAACCCGAAAGAACTCCGCAAGCCGATCCCGGTGACGGGAGAATGCAGCAACGGTTTCGTCTCTGGTCGGAAATAGAACCCAACCCTTCAGCCCATAACGCTGACCTATTTCCAGCACACACTCTACGGTTCTGGTCTCATCTCGCAAGTCCCTTACGCGAACGACGCGGGTCACATATTTGGAGAATTGCGAAACTGAGTGCTGGTCATCAATGATGCAGATTGGAATGCCTCGGCGTCCGAGGCTTCGAGCAATACCGAGTCCCGGGTGTTCGCCGCCGATGACGATTGCTCCTACCTTCTCGGGATTCATTAGCATTTTGCTGGTCAGGTTTTCCATGGCGGCGGTTGGAATTATCGGCGACTTCTCCAAAGGTTGGAAGCCAGCTCGCGAGAGGCGAACTCGGTGCCCGCCACGAAATACAGCAAGGGCCCGAAGCTCCTGGCCGCCGTAGCACCGATGAAATGCAATCCCGGTACGGAGCAACGGAAACCGCTGGCAAGTTCGGGATAGCCGTCAAATTGTTCAATATCGCTCGTAAGATCAGCCGGAAGGAAATCGTATCGGGATACGTCCACCTGATACCCGGTTCCAAGCAGGACATGATCGACGCGACGTTCGCTGCGGTCGTCGAGTTTGAGGGCAATCTCGTCCCCGATGGTGTTGGCCTCCAAAACACTTCTCGCGAGCGTCAGTCTTACATTCGCCAAGCGCGCGCTGAGCCATCGAGAACCTGCAGCCCGCACGGCTCGCTTTCTGATCTTGTCACGAATCCCCAGCGGAATATAAGAGACCAACTTCGGATACGCCACCAACCGGCTGATGCCGAGCGGACCCACGTCATGCGAAGAATATAGCATTGAAGAAAGTGGGCCCATGTGGTGCAACCAACTATGCTGACCAATCCACTTGAATTCGTCTTGCCGCGCAATCACTTCAACGTGGGCACCTGCTTCATGCAGGAGGGCCGCGGATTCCAAAGCACTCTGTCCCGCACCGATCACCGCTACTCTCTTTCCCGCAAACTTTCGCACTTCTCGACCTTCATAGCAGTGAATTGCTTGCTGCGGAGAGAGATTCTGGAATACCGCGGGCTTCTTCCTAAACGGTCCAACCCCGGCGGCAATCACAACCGAAGTCGAGCGAACCTCCGTGCCATCTTGGAGAGTAAGCCTGAAACCGGGCTGGTCGCGCTCGACACGCTGAACCGTTCTCTGGTCCACATCCGAACCCAGTTGATGCCGAAACCACCTGCCATATTCGACAAAGGTGTCCAGCGGGAGCGGGGCGCACGGCTCCTTCTTCGACGCAGCCTCGTAGGCCTCCAGCGTAAAGGCTCGGTCAGGGTCGGACAAACTGGACGCCACCCGGGGTGAGCGCAGAAGCATTCCTTCCGGCATCTTGTGGGCCCAGAACTCCATCGGCTCACCAAAAATGCGCACAGCCATGCCTCTCGCCTTAAGGTGGACTCCGGCGGAAAGTCCATAAGGACCGGCTCCGATGACAGCAACATCACAATCCGCCATGAGCGGTCCACTACGAATTTTCGCAGAACTTGCGACCACGGTATTCACCTTCATGAAGAACCGACCTTCTTTCCCCGAGAGTTATTGTGCTCTATCAATCTCTGCAACGCATGGCACTGAGTCGAAAAGTTCCCTCACAGTTCGTCGCTATCATTGGATAACAGGAACATCTGCCGCTTCTTTTCGTTTCGAATCCACTTCGGGGGGAACGGTTAACAGTGTCGCGGGTTTGCTCAAACGAGAATAACCCTCTAAAAGCGCCCTCTGTGATCGAGCCAGCCCCACAAGTTGAATTGAACGCTGGAGACCGATATTGCCCATCCGTTCTCGACGAGGCTGGTCGTCGAGTAATTCCAACAGAGCACGGGCGAACATTTTGGTATCTTCTTTCTCGATATAGAGTGCCGCATCCCCTGCAGAACGGCGTGTCTCGAGCAAGTCGAACGAGACAATCGGCCTTTGGCATGCCATGTATTCCATGATTTTTGTCATGGTGGACAACTGGTTCATTCGATCGGGCGGATCGGGCGCCAAACACACATCTGCCGTCGACAAATAGTCAAGCAAAAGCTCATCCGGCACGTATCCCAAAAACTGTACTACGTCAGCTACCTTTAGCTCTTCGCTCAACCTCCGGAGATCATCCCAGCATGTGCCCGTGCCGATCATCGAAAATAGAACATCCCGGCGTCCGAATGTATGGACGACATGATGTGCAGCTTGCACAATTCGGTCTACACCGTCCTGCTTCGCCATAACCCCCAAGTATGCGGCCATGTGTGGAAACTGTCGTTTGAGTTCCGGGCGAGGCGTCTTCCGATAAAAGCGATTAATGTCAACTCCGTTCCGGACGATGACCGACTGCTCATCGGCTATCCCACCGCGCTCGCGCGCGATGTCACGATAGGATTCATTCGTCGATATCACCAAATCGGCTAAACGGTACGATCGCTTTTCGAGGAACAGTAAGGTTCGATAAACTCCATCTACCCGTTGGAACTTTGAGTGATAAAGCTCTGGACACAAATCATGCTGATCATAGACGAACTTTTTCCCGAGTAGTTTGAATGGCCATGCTAGAAGAAACATTATGTCGGGCGGGTTTGCGCAGTGAATTATGTCAATACCATCGCGAACCCAGACCAGAAGGGACAATATTCCCAAGCAAAACAAGGCCCAAGGATATTCGAGAACGTATCCTAGCCTCTTACTTGCCTGAAACAGTCCTGGGTAGCGGTAGACTTTAACTCCGTCAGCGACCTCGAAACTGCTCCGATCGTGGTCTTTCCCCTTTGGGCAGATCACACTGACCTTGTACCCGGCCTCGAACAGTGTTTCAGCCAAGTGGCGCATCCGTCGGTCACCCGGGAACGGAGCGTTCTCAATTAGCATAAGTACGCCGCAAGCTTTCGACTTCATTTTGTTCGTTGACATTTCTTCCCCATGCTCACTAACCTCGGCAACGCTGTTCAAGAATTCACCAGCAAATCCAGCTTCGATTGTCTACGGCAGTTTTGGACATTAACTTCGCAGCTCCATCGCCCATGAAATTCCGGAAAATTAGCGGGAAGTCCGACTGAGCTCAGCCGGCACGGAGATGCAAGTGTAGAAGAGTCGTCCCTCGTCTTGACTGGCGTATGCTACGCGCGCCCGTTCGTTGCCCGCACCTTCAACATGCCAACCGAGGTCGTCCTTCACGAGCTTCATTTCCGCTCTTTGCCTCCACCAACGATCGACCTCACCGGGAGTCGCAATCCAAATCCCTTGCTTTCTCCTCAAATCTGCCAGATGCGCAAGCAGAGCCTCGTAAACAGTCCTTTCGCGAGGACCGCCAACATAGTCAGGATGCACAATCACACTGATCAACCCATGTTTCTCCATTATCAGATTGATCTGCTTCTTCCAAAGATCGATCGAATAGTCATTGAGGATATTGAACAGCGTATAGTCCTGGGTCGTCGTCACGGGCAACTCTAGAATCTTCCCCACAAAATACGGCATGACTGTGCAGCACCCTCCCCTTTGCGGGTCCAGATGGGCCACGTTGGGCACTGACATGTCGTAAGAGAAGTCTAGAGCGTCGAGCCACAATTGCTTTCGGTACAAGACCGCAGCTCGAAATCCAGAGGCGCCAAAACGTTGTTTGTAAGAATTGATTTTTTGAGCGCGGCGAAGGAATTGGTCCTTATCTCTGAAAAGTTGTCCATCGTGATTCAGATCGTGCACCACGACCTCGAAGCCACGTCGCCGGATGGAATTCAAGAAATCGTCGGTCACTTCGTAGCGTTGTTCAGGGATTATCTGAAATGACCCTTTGATGCCGTACGCGTCCTCCATGTCCATAAGATACGGGCACGAGCGCACGCCCTAATGCGGTTTCCACGTCGTGGGTCATGATCGCGCAACTAGTGGCCCCTTCTGGCCAAAACCAAATGAAGGGAATTTGATCTGCGGACTGTGCCCTGAGGGACAGCAGCATTGTCTGCTCGAACAACTGATCTACAGTCCGATCCACCGGCCAGTGCGGAAACGGCAGCCGCTCCCAATCTCTCAGACGCCATCTTTGCATATGCTTGCGAATAGACACCGGAAGGAACGGGCGCACCAAGTAATAGGCTTGAGCCAGCATCCTAGCTTCTGCCGAACTGGCAACTCCATCGGAATACAGTTCACAACGGAGATTATCAACGACCTCTTTCAAATCAAATGGCAGATTCACAGCATTTCCGTCGATCATTGCATCCGACCAGACGTCAGGGATCGCTTCTGCCGGAGAGTCGGACGGAACTGAGCCTGCACACCTTCCATAACACCTTGTGTCGGTCCCGAAGTCGAAGTAACCGCTACGCTCTGAGAGCGGCCCACTCAGATTAAGTTGCACACAGCTTTCGGGACACCGATAATATTCGACCAGACGATCATTCATCTGGATCTTGTCGTGTCCGCTCGACAAAACCCTTTGGCTGGAAATCGTCGTGTCGCTGAGAACTGTCTGCTTGAATGCTCTTTTACTGAAAGCTCTCTGATAGGCTGCTAGCAAATTCTCGACGGAGTACTCCCACGCGAGTTCTCTTTCAACCCGTCTGCGCCCGAACTCGCCCATCTTTCTTCTTTCATCAGGGTTGTCGATGAGCCATAGGATCTTAGCGGCAAAATCGGCTACCTGGTTTTGCGTATCGGCGTAAAGGGCTGCGTCCTGCGCGCTGAATCTCCCTTCGCGTAGATCAAATTGAACGATAGGCTTGCCCAGAGCCATGTATTCCATAATCTTGATCATCGTGGAAATATCGTTCATCTCGCATGGCTTGTCTGGGTTCACGCAAACATCTGCGGTGGAGAGAATCTCCAATAACTGTCGGTCGGGAATCCTCCCCGTAAAATTCACCGTGTCCCCGAGATCCTTATCCTTTACCATACGGCGGAGACTGGCTAGTGAGGGCCCTCCTCCCACACAAGTAAAGTGGATATCAAGCCGTCCGATCTTCTTGATGTGTTGGGCCACATCCAGAAGAATGTCCAGGCCATCCTGATCACTCATGGTTCCTAGATAACCGACCAGGTATGGCTTGCCATGCTTTAGCGCCGAATTCGCAGGAACGGCTTTGAAAGTTTCCTGGTCCGGTCCGTTGCGAACAATGAACACGTCTTCGGGAGCGATGCGTCCCCTGGTTGTGGCAAGATCTCTATAGCTGGTGTTGGTGGCGATGACCACGTCACTGACGCGATAGGTGAGCTTCTCCAGCAAAACCTGCGCTTTGTAGAGGATTCCCTGCCTGCGATATTTCGAGAGGTATAGCTCTGGAATCGCGTCGTGGTGATCGAAGATGTATTTAATTCCGAACAGCTTAAAAGGCAATGCGATTAAGAAAATGTTGTCAGGAGGATTGCAACCCTGAATGACATCGAATCCATGCCGCAAGTAGATCCACCACACATACCAGAACTCCCAAAACAACGCCCAGCCATATTCCCACAGGTATCCAAGAGGGCTATTCCCTTCTTCAGGCGTGGGGTGTCGATAGATGCGGACACCACTCATAATCTCGTGTCCCTGCATAGCCCCCTTGCCTTTGGGACACAAGACGGTGACCTCATATCCTGCCTGATGCAGCGAACAGGCTTCCTTGAACACCCGAGGGTCGAACGGGACGGGCTGGTTCTCGACAATAATCAGAACTTTTTTCTTCACTCTGAGAATCTCTTTCAGGCTAGAGCAATTGGTAGAGTCCCGCGAGGGCAGAGAGCATCGTCGCTTGCCCCCAGTGCAGTGTGGGGGTCTTGTTGACGAGCCAAGGCGAATATCGCCGGTAGTAGAAGTAGCCGGTACGGTCTTGCATGTTTTTGATCGTCCATTGCGCGACCTTTGCAGCTAATTTGACGCTGTCAGGGTCGAGATTATTGAAGAAAACCAGGGTATCGATTGCCTGGGAGCTGCACTGGATGTCAAGGGGAAGCGTCTTGTAGTCGTAGTATCTCGGTGTCCCATCTGCGAGAAAGAAGGTCTTCTTCCAGTACTCATATCCGCTCATCAACTTTTGATTGAAGCGGTCATCACCGGCACCCTCCTGGTAGTATTTAAAGCAGTCCAGGACGTATCCAGTGTGAAAGCTGTCAACCCAATGCGAATCTGCCTTCTCTGCATAGTACCAGGACCTATCAGGCCGCTGATGTTGGGCCGTGTATAGCATTGCCTTTTGCGCCAAATCCACGTAAGACTCATTCCTTGTATGTGAATAAGTCCGGGCGAGCAAACTTGCGCCAAGAGTGTTGGCATTGTGGACTCTGCTATCTAAACCCGGAACGTAGGTGATGCAAACCCCGTCTCCCTCGGGGAAGGCTTTGAGGTCACGGAGAATGTGTTCGCACGCGCTCACGGCGATTTGCAGGTAGCGGTCTCTCTGGAAGTGATCGTAGGCATCCAGGAAAGCGTGCCCAATCAATGAGGTCCACACGACAGTCGGGAATCCCTTCGGTATATAAGAGCCCCGTGATTGATAATCGAAATGATTGCCCCAGCAGGCGCCGCTGTAACCTGGCAACTGATTGTCGATCAGCCATTGCAGAGCAAACTCGGCTTTGCCAGCCCATACTGGGTCGCCCACCGTTTTGTGAAGGCGCGTGAAGCCGCGCGCCAGAAAGCCCATGCCTTTGCTCGAGTATTCTTTAGTAATCCCCAACACAGGACGCATGTTCACAGGAAATCGTCTCACGCTTTGCTGGAGTACGATACGCAGGAACTTGTTATTGAAAGTAAGTGGCCGCAAAAACCGAGCGTTGAGCCCGTCGAAAGTATCATAGCCGCGGTAGTCATTTTCTTCTAACCAGCGTGAGAGTCGAGCAATGGACTCGTAAATCGTGGCCTTCAAAGCCAGGTTCGCGCCTCGGTTTCCGCGCTGCTCACCAACAGATGCTGTCATACTTGCCATTATTGCTCCTTCCTTCGATTCGAACAAAATCTATTTAGAAACCAGCCCCTTTTTGCAGACGCTCTAGGGCTGCTTCGCAATCTCGATCCTTATTTCCGTAGTCGAGACGCACCAGTTCGAACGCCTCTTCGGCCACAATGTGTTCTACGGTGTCTCTGTGCAGCTTCGATGGCGAGATTTTCCATGAAGACATTTCCTGGTGTTAGGTCGGGCTGATCTAGTCCCTCGTGCCCACCGAGGACTCGCGCATTGTACCTTCATGTTGAGGGCTGGGGATGCACACTGCGGATAGAATGGACAATAGATCCTGATCGTAGATGTGCTTCTTTGAATCGGCGAGCCGGACAAATTCGTCGTAAATTCGGTTGATTTCCTCGGCGGAAAATTCATGCCCCATTTCCCTGAGCTTATGGGTAAGAGCATTACGTCCTGAGTGCTTGCCCAGCACAATGCGATTAGGAGGTACTCCAACCGATTCCGGCGTCATGATTTCGTAGCATAGCGGATTGTTGAGTACGCCATGCTGATGCATGCCGGCTTCGTGCGCGAAGGCATTCCGTCCCACGATGGCCTTGTTCGGTTGCGGTTCAAACCCTAGTATCTTCGCGAGCAAGCAACTGGTCGAGTAAATCTCCTCATGGCGAATGCCAGTTTCAACCGGATAGAGATCGCGGCGGACGTGCAACACCGTAGCGATCTCCTCCAATGAGGCGTTTCCGGCCCTCTCACCGATGCCGTTAACGGTGCACTCGGCCTGCCGCGCCCCCGCTTCAATGGCAGCCAGCGAATTGGCCACGGCCAAACCGAGGTCGTCATGGCAATGTGCCGACAGCATAACGTGCTTTGCGTTCCGCAGCCGACTTCGAATGAAACGAATCAACCCAGCATATTCGGTCGGCGTGGAGTAGCCAACCGTATCGCAAATATTGAGCGTAGTCGCTCCGGCTTCCACTACGGCCTGGAGTACGTCGCACAGGTAGCTGGGGTCAGAGCGCGTAGCATCCTGCGGAGAAAATTCGACATCGGCGCAGAGCGAACGCGCGTAGGCCACCATCATCGCAGCTTTGCGCAACGCTTCCTCCCGGCCGATCTTCAAATCGAACGTAAGGTGAATGTCCGAAGTCGAAAGACAAGTATGAATGCGTGGGCGCGGGGAACGGCTCAGAGCGCATTCCAAGCCGCCTGAATGTCCTTCTCGGTGCAGCGGGCGAACGCTGCAATAATCGGCCCTTCAATCTCGCCAGCAATGAGCCGTACAGCCTCGGCCTCGCCCGGTGAAGCAACCGGAAAACCCGCTTCAATGATGTCCACTCCTAATAGCTGGAGTTTCCGGGCGAGCAGCAGTTTTTCTTTTATGTTCATGCTGCATCCCGGCGCCTGCTCGCCATCGCGAAGCGACGTGTCGAGAATCAGTACTCTTTCACGCTCCATCAATCTCTCCCTGTCAAATAGGTCAGCCAAAATTTCACCATTCCTACCAAAACCGTCTCGGGCTCCATAGAAAGTTTCCAACGCAAAGGGATTTCTGCGATTGCGCCATTCCAATAGGAGCCTAAACGCCAACGCTTGAGGACACAGAACCGACACGCTCTCCTCCAAACAGCATGATTTGCGGGAATTTGCATGAGACGGTTTAGTGCTTATAGCCCTCGCGCGCTGAAGGCGTTGAATCTCTCAGTGATTAACCAGCCGAGTCAAACGTTCTTGGAGTGCCTGGGAGAGGTGATCGATGTTAGCATCCTCCAACAACGACATATGATCTCCGGGCGTATTTATTATTTCCAATCCTTCGCTGAACAATCCACCCCATCCCATGTCTGCAAAATGTTCGTATCGATCTGTTTCTTGAGCGCGGAACAAAATCCCGACGGATTTGAGTTGTCGGCCTCGGTATGAATGAGAGGCCTTGGCAAGGATCCTGTGGAGAATCTCCCAAGGCACGGCAGCGAAGGGTCGGTAGAGCTGCCCACGCACGGAATCAGAAGTCACCGGTCCCGGGGTGTCGGGTGATTTGGAAACAGCGCCTGGACCCATTCCACCGCGGCTTTCCTTACACGTCCGAGGCGCCAGTTTATAGCCCACCACAAGCGCTTATAAGTTAACTTCTTCAGCCGATCCCACCAAGGCACCCGCATACTCGCATCCAGCAGCACGACAATGTCAACACGTTTGCCCTGTCGCTGGAGTTGATGAGCCACTTCAAAGGCCAGCGCTCCACGGAATGAGTGTCCGATTAGCACGCATGGCCCGGATGCCTGATGAGTCCCGATCAGCTCAGCATACGGCGCAGCCATAGCCTCGAAGTTGGGCAGATCGGCTGAGCGACCCTCGACGGCCGCCTGAAGGACTGCAGAAGAAATCGGTACAACCGCGGCAAACGACGCTTGGGCTGCATCAAGGCGCTCTGCCAGTCGGCACATTCCCATCGAGGCTTCAACAAAATAAAGAGTTCCTTCAGTGTGGGAAGGGCGCAATCGCACCAGTGTTGGAACCGCGTTGAGGTTCTTCTCCTCTTCAAGAGTTCGTGCAATGCCTTGAATGGATGGATTTAAGAAAAATGTTGGAATGGTGAGGTTGACGTCCAACAACGCGTTGACCTCATTAATGATACTGACGGCCAGCAGCGAATGGCCACCTATTTCGAAAAAGTTATCGCGCACACCGATGTTTCGGGAACCAAGAATGCGCTGCCAAATCTGGAGTAACTGCATCTCCAAGAGAGTCTCGCGGCAGGACCAAATCCTGCGGCGATTGCCGCTCAGACGGAGTGTAATCCGCACCACTTAAAGCCTTGCGATCCACCTTGCCGTTGGGCGTCAAGGGGATTTTCTCCAGCACGGAAAGTGCTGTTGGAATCATGTAGGCAGGTAGTTTCTGTGTGAGGCAATCTCGCAGCTCAGCCGTACTGCATGACGGCTCTCCCGCCAGCACAACATAGGCGACGAGTTGCTTTTCTCGTTCCTCCCGAATCACCACAACCGCCTCGCGCACTCCCGGGTGGCTGCGCAAAACGCTCTCGATCTCCCCTAGTTCGATCCGGAATCCCCGAATCTTGACCTGATGATCGATGCGACCCAGAAATTCCAGGGCGCCGTCCGCCCGGTAGCGCACCAAGTCACCAGTACGGTACAGCCGCGACGCGGTATCGGTGCGGAAACGATTGGCAATGAATTTCTCAGCGGTCAAGTCCGGACGATTCAAGTAACCGCGTGCCAGACCCGCGCCCCCGATCAATAATTCCCCCGGCACTCCAATCGGCACCGGCTGCAAGTGCGAATCGACCACATAAAACTCCGTGTTCGCAATGGGATGCCCGATCAAAACAGGCATCCCCACCCGGACTTGGTGCACGGCGGACCAAATCGTGGTCTCGGTAGGCCCATACATGTTCCAAAGCTCAGCGCACATAGGCAACAATTGCTCGGCCAGTTGGGCCGGCCAAGCTTCACCTCCGCACAGGATTTTCAGATGAGGATTGCCTTCCCATCCGGACTCCAGCAGTAACCGCCAAGTGGAGGGAGTGGCTTGCATTACCGTCGCTCCACTCTGCTCGCATCAGCGCCGCAAGCTCCTTTCCATCCCTCGCCACTTCCTCCGGCGCGATCACAACCTTGGCCCCCGTGGTAAGCGGCAGCCATATTTCCAAGCCGAAGATGTCAAAGGACAGGGTTGTGACCGACAGCAGTGTATCTTGCTCTTTTATTCCTGGCGCTTCCCGCATGGAGTTGAGAAAATTAACCACCGCGCGATGGCTAATCTCAACGCCCTTGGGCCTGCCACTGGACCCCGAGGTGAATAGCACGTAAGCCAGGTCCTCCGGATTCCCTTGTCCGAGCGGATTTCCGCTGGATTCACTGCGATTCTGACCCAATCCTTATCCAGACAGATCGCTTTTCCAGCGAAGCTCGGCAGGCCATCGACGAGAGAATCCTGGGTGAGGACAATGGAGGCCTTGGAGTCTTCTAAAATGTACTGCAGCCGTTCCTTCGGATAATCTGGATCCATCGGCACATACGTTGCGCCTGCTTTCAAAATGCCGAGCAGGCCTATCAGCATCTCTGGAGAGCGTTTGACGCACAGGCCCACTAGCACGTTTGGCCCAACCCCCAAACCCGTCAGGTGATGCGCGAGTTGATTGGCGCGACGGTTGAGTTCTCCGTAGGACAATGTCTGTCGCTCGAATACCACTGCCACCCGATCGGGAGTTTGCCGGGCTTGCGCTTCGAACGGTTCGTGGATGCATGCGCACGCCGGGTAGTCGACCTTTGTGTCATTCCACTGCACCAAGAGCTGACGCCGCTCAGCATCCGGCAAGAGAGGAAGCTCGCTCACCCGCTGCTCGGGATCGGCCGCCACTGCTTCCAGAAGGGTCTGATAGTGCCCGAACATTCGCTCGATGCTTGCTGAATCGAACAGATCGGTGCTGTATTCGATCTCCGCCCAGACTTCCTCACCCATATCGGTCAAGAAGAGCGTGAGATCGAACTTGCTGATTTTGGTGTCGACTAACACCGATTCGATCTCGAGCCCGTCCAGCCCGATAAAGCATAGGTGTTGATCGCGGTCTCGCCAGTTGACCATAACCTGAAAGAGCGGCGAGTAACTCAAACTCCGTTCCGGTTGCATCGCACGCACTACCTGATCAAAGGGCACGGAACGATGTTCATACAATTTAAGGGCTCCCTGCTGCACCCGCCCGACCAATTCCCGAAACGTCAGTTCGCCTTCTACCATGGTTCGCAAGACGTGGGTGTGCAGTAGAAAACCGATTATCGACTGAAATTCCGGCCGGTCCCGCTCGGCGATAGGCACTCCCAGCAGGATGTCTTCCTGTCCCGTGTACCGATAGAGCAGCACGTCGAACGCGGCCGTAAACAGGGCAAATAAACTCTTTTTCTCCCGCCGGCTCAACTGGCGGAACGCTTCTGTCAAAGTGCGGTTGATGCAGAAACGATGGCGGGCACCTCGATATGACTGCACTTGCGGGCGGGGTTGATCTGAAGGTAATTCCAGCAGCGGAGGCGCCCCACGGAGGTTCTCCCTCCAGAAAGCCAGATCGTCAGTGACAGCAGTTCCAGTCAACTGCTGCCGCTGCCATACAGCATAGTCACCGTGTTGCAAGGTCAAGCTCGGCAGTGTGAACGACTCGTCACGGCGGTAGCTGCGGTACAACGCCGACAATTCCCGCCACAACACGCCTTCCGATGACCAATCGCAAATGAGATGGTGCATCATCAGAATGAAGACATGCTCATGCTCCGCCAGCCGAATCAAGGTGGCACGGATGGCCGGTTCGTCTTCCAGATGATAGGGAATCCGCGGTTCGGAGATCAGCAGGCTCTCCAATTCTGCGTCGCGCTGATCGGCGGCCCTGCTGGTGAGATCGATCATCTTCAGGCGCAGAAGATACGACTCGCACACTCTGGCCATCGCCAGCCCATCTACCGCGTCGATCGTCGTCCGTAACATTTCATGTCGCGCGATCACCTCGTTCAACGCTCGCTCCAGCGCCTCAACGTTCAGTTCTCCCCGTAAACGCACCGCTTCAACTTCGTTGTATGCGGGCTGTTCCGGGTTCAACTGCTCCATAAACCACAGGCGTTCCTGCAAGGGACTAAGCTGATAAGGAACGGAGCGATCGCGCCGTGGAATCGCCTGAGCGTCGGTCTCGGGTGCCGCGAAGTGTAGGGCACCAGGAATCTGTCCACTCAATGTTTTCAGAAGCGATTGATCGCTCAGGTGGCCCGACATCGCGTACCGCTCGCGGATCAGCGCTGCCTGCTCCGCCACCGTGCCGTTTTCGAAGAAATCCGTCAACGTTAGCCGAATGGCGATTTTGTCCCGCAGACGAGAGACACACTGAATGGCAAGCAACGAGTCGCCGCCTAAGGCGAAGAAATTGTCATCCACTCCCACCTGCGGGACCTTGAGAAGCTCCGCCCAGATGTCGGCGATCGCGCTCTCGATCGAAGCCGGTAGTGTCGACGCGACTTCCTTCGCGTTCTGATCGCTGCCGCGCGCCAAGGCAAATCCCGTCGGGGCCGCTGCCAACCCACTCGCATCTGGCTTCGCGGCTTGCTCCACGAGTCGCAATCGCTGCACCTTACCAGAAGGCCCCTTTGGCAAATCCTCCGCAAAGTGGATCCGCGTCGGAGTCTTAAAGTGGCCTAGGCGGCCTTCACAAAATCCCAGCAGTTCCGGCTCGTCGCACTTTACTCCTGCCCGTAACACCACGAAAGCCACGACATCCTCGCCCAAATGACGATCCGGAACCCCGACCGCGGCCGCTTCCAACACAGCCGGATGCGATTCCAACACATCGTCAATCTGCCGTGGAGCAATGTTGACTCCCCCTTTGATGATCAGCTCCTTCGATCGGCCAACGACAAAGAAATAGCCGTCAGCGTCGCGGTAGGCCAAATCCCCTGTATGCAGCCAACCCTCAGAGTCAAAAGCGGCGGCCGTCGCTTCCGGCTCTTTGTAATAAGCGCAACTTAACGCCTCGCCCCGAATCAGCATTTCCCCGGGTTCCCCGGCGAGTACTTCCCTACCCTCGCGATCAACGATCTTTACCTCAAAACCCCAAGGCAGGCCGGGCGATCCGATCTTGTTCACTCTGGGAGGCAGCGGGTTGGAAAATATATTTCCCCCCTCACTTGAACCCATCGCCTGGATCAACAACAACGGAAACTTGGCTAGAAACTCTCGCTGTAGCGAGGGCGCCAGTGGAGCTGAAGACGATCGCAGGAAACGAACTCTTCGGAAAGCGGGGCCACGCTGATCTGATTTCGGGTCATGCCAATCTAACAATTGCGAGACTATGGTCGGCACAATGGCCGACCACGTGCACTCGTAGCCGTCCAGCCAGTCCCAGAAGTGGCTAATGCTGAACCGGCGCGGCACCACGACCGATCCACCGCTCAGAAGCGTTGGAATCAGCGTCACGCACTCGGCGTTGATGTGATAAAGCGGAAGCACCAGCAAAGAGCGGTCTGCGGCGGTCAGTTGGTGCGCCTCCACCGAATTCCTTGCCCCGGCCAAGATTGTCCGATGCGTGTGCACCGCCGCTTTGGGATGCCCCGTGCTGCCAGACGTGTACATTAGGAGTGCCACGTCGTCAGGAGAAGGCGGCGCCGTGAGAGTTCTCGGTACTGCCGTGTCGCGCGTCGCCCAGGGGTCATCAGACCGAATCACTCGTACCGGCCGGCGCAACTCCGTCATCATCTCTGTCGCTAACGCCTCGTACTCGTCGCCAACAAAAACTACCTTGGCGTCACAATGTTCCACCATGTAGCTCAACTGAGATACGCCCGCGCGTACGTTCAGGGGGACCGAGACAAGTCCCGTGTACATCACTCCCAAAAATAGCTGCGCTGTGAACACGCTGTTGTCCATCAAGAACGCAACCTTGTCGCCCCGCTCTAATCCCCATCGCTGAAGTTGACTGGAAATAAATTTCGATTGCTCCCGTAGCCCGAAGAAGGTCGAGCCCTGTCCAGTTTCTGGGCTCATCAGGAAAGAAGCTTCACGTCGACTCTCCGCCATCCGATCAATCAATTCCCGGATGGTCGTAACTTCGGCGGCCAGTAAATCAACGCTTGAACTGTGCGCGCCCTCTTCGGAGCGCTCTACTTTGATTGACATCGTACTCGATTTCATGTGAAGTTCTTGTTCGAATGCAGGAGTTATCAAAGCATCAGGTTTCTTGGGAGACTCATGTGAAATCCTAGGACCCGGTGCGACGGTTCGGTCGATCAAGCCGTACTGAAACCGGATCGAGACGACTTTGTCGTCACCGCTTTCTCCGCTTTCCGAAGATCGCGTGGGACGAATTGCTCACGTCGATGAACCTGACTTGGCCGCTCTCGGCCGACGGTTCCGTCGCCCCGATCTTTCTTCGATTGGAACTCTATTTGGGTCCAGGCGCTATGGAGTGGATTG
Organism: uncultured Acidobacteriota bacterium; assembly: GCA_963722725.1. Lineage (GTDB taxonomy): Bacteria > Acidobacteriota > Terriglobia > Terriglobales > Acidobacteriaceae > JABDBE01. Next base: position 205,932 of record CAVROB010000013.1, on the reverse strand, counting down.
GATCGTCATTCTCCACCGTATAGTCAGAGAGTTATTGAATGGAACTTATAGATTTCGACCTTCAAAGGAGTATTGGAAGCTGGGTTCACACGCCGCTCACCAACAGATGCCATCATACTTGCCATTATTGCTCCTTCCGTCGATGATTCGTACAAAATCAACCAGGAATTGCCCCTCGTGCAGCCGCTCGGGCACCTTGCTGAAGTCCTGATCCTTGTTGCCAATCACGACGGTCTGCGCATGATTCAGCACGGCGTCGATGTCGCCGACCATAAGTTTGGATATATGCGGAATATGGTTGAGGATGAAGTCCCGGTTCGCACCCACCAAACTCGCAATATTCACGTTTCTGTCATAGATGCGCAAGTCATATCCCTTTCCCAGGAGGCGCTCGATGATCTTCGATCATGGGGCTTTCTCGCAGATCGTCTGTCCCCGCTTTGAAACTGAAGCCCAAAATACCAACGCGGGTGTGTCCCTTTCGCGTAATGAGTTGCAGGCCCCGTGCGATCTGCATTTCGTTGCTGGGCAGAATGGAGGTGAGAATCGGCAGTTGCAAATCATGCATTTTCGCCTGATAGGACAGCGCTCGAAGATCCTTAGGTAAACAAGAGCCTCCGAATGCAAAGCCGGGCAACAGGTACGCAGGAGAAATATTTAGCTTTCGATCCTGACAGAAAATCTTCATTACCTCGTGCGCATCGAGGTCCAAAGACTTACAGAGATTTCCGATTTCATTGGCAAATCCGATCTTGAGGGCATGCCAACTATTGTCGACATACTTGACCATCTCGGCCGCCTCCAGATTCGTCCTGATCAATGGTGCCTCAAGTTTTTCGTAGAGTGACGCAAGAATGTCGCCACTTGCCCGATCTAACTCACCGATGACCGTCTTCGGCGGATACCGGAAATCCTGCACCGCCGAACCTTCCCGCAGAAATTCGGGATTGTTACAGACGCCGAAGTCAACACCGGCCTTCTTCCCCGATAACTCCTCCAAAGTAGGAATCACGATCTTGTGCATCGTGCCCGGCAAGATGGTGCTGCGGATGACGATGGTGTGGCGTGCGGTCTTGGTTTTGAGCGCCTCGCCGATCTGCTCGCAAATCCGCCGAATATATCGCAAGTCGAGATTCCCGTTCGCCTGGCTTGGTGTGCCGACACAAACGAACGACAGCTCAGTCTCGCGGATCGCGTGGGCGGAATCGTCGGTCGCGCGCAGCCGGCCCGCCTTGACGGTCGATTCAATGATCTCGCTGAGATTGGCTTCGACAATCGGCGAACGCCCTTTGTTGATAAGGTCGGCCTTGGTGTGAATTGGATCAACGCCGATGACTTCGTGTCCTTCACTGGCGAAGCATGCCGCCGAAACGGCGCCGACATAGCCCAAACCAAAAATGCTAACTCTCAAGATTCTTTCCTTTTCTTGCCGATCGACCAATATAACTCAGGCCGCCGAACCCGCTGTTTCCTGACAATAGAGCGCAACGATGGCTCCCGGTGGAGCTGCACGGGCAACCGTACGAGGAAGAAGATATTGTCCCCCACGCTGACTCAATTTAGAAAGTGATGGCGCAAGCTTTTGGCAACCGTCAACACATATTCATTCCTACTAAGGTAATTGTCTCTGACTTCGGAAAGCCTTCTCCGTAAGAATGCTTTGGCATTCCACCGAACGCCAAGGCTCCTATGAGAACCATGCGCACTCTGATAGAGCACTGAAAATGTCTGGGAAGTGTGGGGAGCTAATTCCGCTAAGACGCGAATTCCGGCATCATCGACTTGAACGCCGGGGAACCGAAGCCATCCCGAAGCACTTGTTCAAAGGAGGAGCATTCACTAGGCTGGCCCCATTCAATGGAAAACCGCTCGACGGACGCGGAATCATTTCTAATGCGAACATTGCTCGAGTAAGCGCGAACCTGCACCGTTCCATCCGAGCCCCGACGCTTGAGAATTGAATTGTCCACGGCGCTTTCAAGATTGGACCAAGAAATTCCAGGCGCAACAGAGTTGACCTTCTGGACTACTTCCACCAAAGATTCGTAGTGCCTGAAGATGTCATGGTGTTCGACGATCAGAACAGGCCTTCCAAAGAAGAGATTGAAAGCGATGTCTTGACTTTGGGTTTTCTTGACGTACGTTCGTATGAATAAAGGAAACCCTCCATATCGAAGCACTGCGGGCTGGGCTAAATCAGCGATTGTAAGAGGGAACTTCTGCCCGATGGGAACATGAACAGTGTTCACCGCAGCATGGAAGTTTCGGCACTTGAGAGCCTCCATGGCTTCTACCGAGAAACACCCTTGCGGGAACACCATCACTTTGCCGCAACGAAGTCCGGTCATCCGCTCATGCTTATTCATCCGCTCTTCGGCGATACCCAGCATGTTATTAAGTAGGATGCTATCAGTTGACCCAAGTTCCGCCGCAGTATGGTCATTTCCGTGGAAGCAGATCGAAAGACGGTCGGAGTTTTCCCGGAACATCCGAACGATTCGCGCCGAATTCCTCCGGTAGTTGTGAGGGATGAATGCGATAGTCGTATGAAAATTGTATTTTTGCGTGAGGCGAAGTAGGGATTCGAAATTCAGATAACCATAGTCCCTCCGCAGCAGGGGATCATCAATGATGATCGAAGCGTGAGGTTCACCAGGACGCCAGCATTCCTCCCTAAAGATCTGTCGTAGCGCCATGGCGTGTGGTATTAATCGGGAGAAATAGTCGCTTACGGGCGCGTAACCGACTTCAGCATCGACGTCCGCAGTGTCTTCACTGGCGAGGAACACGATTTCCGTCTTATCCCGCTTTACGGCTGCCATAAGGGGGTGCCCGCCGATGCAGATCAGTTTCCTCACAGTCGCGTCGTCGGAGCTGACGGCGAGTACACGGTCGTTAGCGACGTTGATAGGGCCGAACGAGAGACCCGAAAAAGGACCGCAGAAATCTCTTGAGTTCGCGCTGATCTCATAGGGCTGTCCGGCATCCGCAACCGGCTGAACCGATCGCAATCTGCCGTTCGAAAGTGAGACCATGATTCCGTCGACGAAGGAGTCTTGCGTCACGCGTGCACAAGTAAGTGGGGGAAATGTGACACTAGGCAAGAAACCAAGTCCGCGGGGAGAACATTCCCGCCTACCCACTCTCGCATGACTTGCGGGTTTACACTCAAGCAGGAATTCTGTTCCGGAACTGCTCTTTCGAGGTACTCCGCCCGCTGCCTGAACCTGTTTCTCCAGACGAAGTAGTTCGCAACGTATCCCGAGAAACTCAGCGAGACGGATCAGGCGAGCGTCTGCAGGCTCTAGTTCACCGTTGTGCGGGACGACGAGTTTCATAGACAATCTGTTTTTCCGCCGGGCCTGCTTCTTGCAGTGGCTTCAGGCCTGGCCGCTTCGGTCCCGTTGCATGAACGGCAAATGGTTTGAGCCGCCGGGAAAATTCTTTATTCGTTACATTGGGTCCGAGCGGTATCCCGCATTGGGCCACCGGGACCGCAGGATTGCCCTGAACGACGGTCATTGGCGGCACTGAACGTGTCACCACACTTCCCGCAGCAACAACCGCTCCGTGCCCGACGACTACGTTCGGCAAAATGATCACTCCGGGCCCGAGGAAGGCATCGCTTTCAATTCTGACACCCTGACGTAATTCTCTGAAGTGGGCAATAATTGTCACTCGCATGCCTATCCACGCGCGATCCTCAAGTGTAATTAGATCTGGGTACGCAGTTTCAAGAATCACGTCCTGGCTGATAAAGACGTCCTTCCCGATATGTACTCCGCGTGCACGATGAAGCATCACGCTAAGGTTTCGCCACCGGGTACGATTCTCGCCAGTAATTGAAAAGAACGGTTTGTTAAACCGCGCAATAATGAATCCTTCACTCACCCTCTCATTCGTGCTGCGAAACCCTTGAAGGGTTCTTTTCCCGGAGGAGTCGCTCGATCGCCTCAAAAGAACCGAGTTCCAACAAGTCTGAAGGATCCACATTCACGCCAAATTCTTGATCGATCAGCGTAACGAGCGTTACGCCTGCAAACGAATCAAGATCAAACAGGGCGGCGACGTCAGCCGCTCGAATCTGTCCTTCACTCAGGGTTGGAAACACCGATGCAAAACACCGCACCAACCGATCATCCAGCTCAGACAATTGCAACCTCCACAAGGCGATGAAACAAGGCCGGAGCCTTCGCGCTTAAAATATCCTTCCGAACGGATAGAGGCGATCTAGTCGGTCCTCCCAGCAATTCCGCAAAGAAATCCTGCAGCGGACCATTGCGATCGGTCGCCTCATACTCGAAAACAATCTCATCCACATCGAGTTTTTCGAACAAGTAGTTCAAACATCGGTATTCGATACGGCGGGAAAATGCCCGGCAGCTCATCACCCAGGAATCCACATACAACTTTGTGGCCAGTTCATTCTCCCCATGAGTACCGAAATTTTGCCCAGAGGACCATATTTATCCTCGTATGAGGCAGTGAGCAGAAATGCAGATGGGTCTTGGTTAAAACTTAGCCACTCCGATTCACTAAATCGGCGGCCATTGAGATTGAATTGGTTTGTTTTATTGATCAACTCGAAAGCCCTTCGGTCGCGCGCGTCAGTTCCCAAGTGAAAGGTAATGGTAGCTTCGACGTCGCGAAGAAAATCGTCCGAAGCGGAACCACGCTCCCGAACGGAACTTCTCAACGTCAGCGCCGCCCGAATGCTGCGTAGCCGGATCTCATCTTCGGGAGAGACAATGACTTTCCCGAAGCAGTCACGTAATCGCTTCAGAAGATCCCATACCGCCTGATCACTACCTTTTGGAAATACAACGCACTCCATTTGAGGAAAGGCGGCGCGAACCTCGGCTACTTCCATAGGGCTGTCATCAATGAAGATAACATCTACCGGAGCGACGTTCCACGTTTCCAATATCCGCCTTATCGACTCAGACTTAGCCCCCCAATGTATCTCGAGCGGGAAGAGGCTGTCCTTCGAAAGCAACAGATCACTGCGCCCCAGTGCCCGTTCTCCTAGCGCGCGGTCATTCTTGCTAGCGACGGCGAGGAGCACCCCAGCACTCGCTAGCGAAGAGAGGAATTGCTGATATAGGCCATGCACGTGAGCGCGGTTTGCCATATCCCATGAGATCCCCTCCACACCGATCTCACCCAGAATTCCGGCCCAGAGGGTATCGTCTAGGTCGGTAATAAGACCCTTTTTCGGCGGCGAATCCTGAATCAATTCTACTAGCAGTTCGGCTAGAATTGACGCGTGTTCGAGACGGTACGGGAAGCCGCTTGTGATTTCCGCCTTCGCATCGAAACGCCGTCCGAGAGGAGACAGTTCCTCAAGTCGTTGGGGGTTTACCAACCTCACCCTTCCAGATGCCGAAAGTGAGGTCGCAAGGGACGCAGCGATTTCTCGCAATTGGCATTCGTGGTTATGGGCTTGGCCCCCTCTTGTCGTGAAAATGGGAGGCAAGGGAAGCGTGGGTGTGCTCACGCAAATCGGCAGCCGGTCAGCTAACTGTTTAATGAGCTGAGCGAGTCGTTCGCTTTGCCGGTGCGCCGATTCGACTATATCGGGGATCCCTTGTGAACCCCATCCGCCGAGACTTCGGATTCCAAGCCTGGGGTCGAGATCTGACCACTCGATAACAAGGCAGACTACTGAACGGCCTGATGGCCGCACTCGTTCGAGATTCCCGGCAAGGTCACCGAATAAGCCGGTTCTCATCTCGATATGGTCTTTTGGGAAGCACTGGCGTAGATGAGCCGCTAGAAAGGTCTTGAGATGAAGCGGAGTAAACCCGCACTCCAGCAAGATCTCCTGACTGGATGCCGCCTCTGGGATGGGTCGCTTCAGAAGTTCTAGGGCGTCTAATAGGTTCATAGCAATTCCGGTCCGTTGCGGAGAGCTAGAGTCAACGTTCGAGCAACTCTACCAGCAGGCGGCTCTTCGAGCATACCCACGCTATCCTGCGTCCACCAAAGGCAACGGCTGGAGCTGGATCGGCCACCGTGACTAAACCCGCCTCCCGCGCCGCCCTTAATCCTGAATTCAAGTCGTCGATTTCGTAACACACGTGGTGAAATCCCCCACCTCTCTTGAGGAATTTGCTCACGGGCGAGGCCTGGTCGGCTGGTTCCACCAGCTCGAAAATTGGGTTTCGCGCATCGACAGGGCGGAAGAAGGCTACTCGAACTCGCTGTAGCGGATCATGAGTTACTTGCCCATTCCACTGCGCCGACATGGACGCGGCAAATTCCTCAGCGACTTCGGAAATCGATGCAACCACAAACCCTATGTGGTGAAAAATGCAATTCCCGCTTAGCAATGGACCCAGAGTATCGGCCCTCACTGAACCCGTCTCACTCGAACGCTCCACCGAACAGTCCAAAGCAAATCTCTCCTCTCTGTTGTCGCTCTCTGCGAACAATTTGGTTCACGCGCTCGGGCGGAAACGGAAGCCAACTGCGCATCTGCGATTGACAAATACTCGAGCAGAGCTCATCCGCTGCAGGTCCTGCAACAGTTTCATTTGGGAGCTTGTGCCACGCTGGAAGCCTCGGCATATATCGAGTTCCGCTCACTGGCGAGCGATTTGTCGTACTGCTCCTCTGGCTCATAGACGACCACATGACTCCCTCTGTTCGAGAATGCGAATGGAATACACAACAGCTTTTTCAACCGCGTTCTCAACGCTTCCCGCCGTTCCGGCGGTACGAAGAACAGCATGAAACCTCCGCCGCCAGCTCCCAGTAGCTTGCCGCCGAGGGCACCAGCACTAATCCCGGCTTCGTAGATTTCATCGATGCTGGCATTTGAGATCTTATGTGTCAGCGTTCTCTTTATTTTCCAACTCTCGTGCAGCAATCGACCGAATTCATGCAATGGACGATCGGGACTCGCAATAATTGCTTCCGCCTCATCAACGAACTGAAGCATGGTGTCCAACTCCTGCTTCTTGTGAGGCGTCATCTTTAGCTGCTCCTGAGCGATTTCTGAGGCAAACCGAGAAAACCCGGTAAAGTAAAGTGCCAAGTGTTGCTCGAGTTCCACTAGCCTGCTCGGCGAAGCCAGCATTCGCCTTACTTCGATCGAGCCGTCGGTGTCAAAATTGATGCGATTGAAGCCTCCGTACGCCGCGCTGACTTGATCCTGTGCACCCACGGCCTCTCGAAGCAACTCCTGCTCTACGTGAATCGCTTCCGCCGCAAGCGCATGTTTGTCGCGCATCTGATTCTTGAGCGCATAAAGACCAAGGAGAAGCCCCACTGTAAACGCAGAACTCGTCCCTAGACCGCTGCGGGCCGGCAAATCCGCGATGTGGTGAATCTCGATGCCGTCGTCAATTCCAAGAAACTCCAGGCAAGCCCGAACGGATGGATGCTGAATTACATTGTTCTGGCCGACATTCTCGACTTTTGTATAGGAGATGCGGCTGTGATATTCGAAAAACGGCGGCAACCAGCGACAGGTGATGAAGCAGCTTTTGTCGATCGTGGTCGACAATACCGATCCCCCGTACTGACGGTACCAAACAGGGTAATCGGTACCACCCCCGAAAAAGGAGATGCGAAGCGGAGTACTAGTAATGATCATGTCTGTAGTTTTCCATGTGTCGAGGTAAAAAGCGACGGCGCTTCAGCCGTGACCGAATCAAATTTTCGCAAGATCGCACTGCGATCGTGCTAACTAACTTGGAGAAATAACCAGCCGTGCATTCCGTCTTCATCAGTTACTCTGCACCACGTCGGTTCGCCAACGATCGGGGCTCGACTCCTCAAGCCGCGTTATCTGGCGGGCTGCTTCAAGTAGTGATCGTGCGAGCACATCAGCGTTACCATTTGCGACAGCGCCAGGCCTCAGGATCCTGGCCGTTCTGCATCCGGCGCTTCTACCCGCTTCGACATCCTTCTCCGAATCACCGATCATCCAAGAAGATGTCAAATCCACTTCATGATCGTCTGCGGCAGTGAACAGCATGCCTGGCTCAGGCTTACGGCAACTGCAGGGCGGCTGTTCCTCGTGCGGACAGTAATAAACCCCATCGATCTTGGCGCCTACCGCTCCCAGCTCGCGGCACATCTGCTGATGCATGGCATCCAGTTGACCAGTTGTCACCAGTCCTTTCGCCACACACCGCTGGTTGCTGACGACGATTACGCGGAAACCGGCTCGATTCAGCAGAGCAATTGCTTCCACGACCCCGGGAATAATGTGCATCTCCTCCCAGCGGGTTATGTACTCGTCTTCGGTCGGAGCTTTTCGGTTGATAACGCCGTCACGATCGAGAAACGCGGCTTTGTTCATGAAATATTGTCTCTTCCACCAGCTCTGAAATGATGTGGCCGATCAAAATGTGGCATTCCTGGATGCGCGGCGTCTCGTTTGATGGCGCACAAATGCAGTACTCCGCCGCGTTTTTGAGTTTACCGCCTGCGCAACCGGTGAATGCCACTGTGCGCAATCCTTTTTCCCGGGCTGTCGAAAGGCCGTGAAGCACATTCGACGAATTGCCGCTGGTCGAAATGCCGATCGCCGTGTCCCCCCGGCGCGCTAAGGCTTCGATCTGTCGTGAAAAGACGAGGTCGAACCCATAGTCGTTGCCAATCGCTGTGACACATGACGAATTCACGGATAAAGCCAAAGCAGGTAAGGCGGGACGATCGAAAGCAAAGCGTCCGACGAATTCCGCAGCGATGTGTTGAGCATCTGCCGCGCTTCCACCGTTACCGAATAAAAGTATCTTGTTCCCCTTGTCGACAGTGTCGACCAAGAGCTCGCTTACCCTAGCGATGAGAGACACCACTTCAGTATTTCTGAGCAGAAGTTCCTTCACCGCAATCGATGCCCGAATCGAGGCGCTCACGCGCTGTTCGAAATCATCCATATCTCTCATTTTGCTCCCTACTTAAATCCACACTACCAAGCACCAACGAAGTTATCCCAGAAAGCCGGAAATTCGACCTCTCGAGGCCGCGGTATTGAGAGAATCGCAAAGCCCCTGCGCTCGTGCGTAGTCTGCCGGTGTACCGATATCGATAAACATCCCGTGCTGCTCCTGCGCGTACACACCCTGATCGACTAATCGAGGAAATATGTCTTTTTCCAAGCTCGACTGATGTTCCGGAATGCACTCAAGAACAGCCCGCTTAAAAACGTAAACCCCACCGTTCACCAAGCCGGGAACTTCCCTGCCGGTCTTCTCCGCAAACCCAAGGACTCGACCGTTCGCGTCGACGTTCACAGTTCCGTAGCGGTTAGTATTCTCTACGTTGAAGACAGCGATCGTCGCCATTGCATCGTGGCTTCGATGAAACGCCATGAAGTTGTGGAAATCGATTTCGAGAAACGAGTCGCCATTCATCACCAAGAATTCGGAATCATCTTTGAGATAGCGCGCGGCAAGTTTTACAGCACCAGCGGTACCGAGGGACTGCTCTTCCTTGGAGTATTCAATCGCAACGTCCCAAGCGTCGCCATTACCGAATTCGTGCTCGATCTGTTCTGCTAGGTAACCCGTACACATCACAAGACGATGGATTCCTTGGGATCGCAGCTGGCTAACCAGCAAATGAAGAAAGGATTTCTTTCCGACCGACGCGAGCACCTTGGGCGCCGACGGTATTGCGGAACGCAATCTTGTTCCCAATCCACCAACCAGAAGAACCGCTTTGACGTCGCGCATCATGCTCTTCTGACTGTGAGACCAACTCGCTCGATAGCGTTCGTCGCCAAAGTTATATGGCCCTCTCCCAGTATTCCAACATCGACGTTAGGGTCTGCTCAAGTGACAACGTGGGTTTCCAACCAGTATGTTTGCGAAATTTAGCCGTGCTGCCAAAAATGATCTTCTCATCTGAGGGCCGCATCAAGTGGGCTAGCCGACCGAACCTTTACCCTGAGGCCGGACAGGTGGATCGCCATTTGCAGAACTTGCCTCATGCTATGGTTCGCTACCGCACAAATTGTAAGCCTCGCCTCGTTTTCCCTTCATCGCCGGCAAGATAAAAACCCCGCACTGTGTCGCTCACATCCAAAAATGCCCGTCGAGGCTTCAAATTTCCGACTTCGATTACGGGGGGCTGCAAGCCCTTTTTGACCCGGACCAACTGTCGCACGAAGTCGGAGGGCGCATCGTTTGTCTTGCCGGGTCCGGTGGTGTTGAAAAGCCGTAGGCTAACCGTCGGAATCTTGTGATCCAGACCATAGGGATGCAGGGGCCTAAGAGGATGCTCTTCGATGACAGGTATGGTCGCCGGTTGCACGTGACCATACTCTGCACTCGAGCATGCCGACACTACTACCGGAGGGTGCTTCAACCGACGAACCGCCTCAAATAAGAGCAGCGAGCCCATGATGTTCGATTCGAAAGTCGTAACCGGATCCACCCAGGATACTGTGGGTAAGCTCTGCGCGGCCGGATCAAAGACATGCGTCGGATGGTGCTTTTTCAACAGCTGCTCAACCTGCCGACGGTTGCGTAGATCACATTGGGCAAAGTGTAAGTTCGGCAACCGCGGGAGTGCGTCAGAGTGGCGCGAGCGATACGATCCGATTACCTTCCAACCCTTGGACCGGAGAAACCTGACCAAGTAAGAGCCGATGAAACCGGTTGCGCCACTCACCAGCGCAGTCTTGTTCATCCTCGTCCTAAAGTTACTAACAGTGGCCGGACATATGCTGGGTTTGCGTCCGTCGGCGCGACAGTATGGGTGGTGCTTTATCTTGCAAGCCCCAAACCCATATACGCCAGATGAGAATAAAAGCAAAGGGTTAGCCTAAGCTATCAATCGCCCGTGCGTCGCGCAAGATCAAGTCCGCCACAGCAAGGGCGGCATCAGTTAACAACCGCGCTGAGGTTCGTTGGGGGGGAGGAGGATCCCCACCAGGATCGTTTTGGTACACGCGCTCGTCGAACTGGCGTATACCGTTTCCATAAGCCGGATCAGTCGGCAGGTTAGTCCATGCTAGGAACGACGGTATGTTATAAGCATACCCATTCATGTTCTGCCCGCCAGTGACGTCGGGGCCGATGGGAGGCATCGGCGGTGTCGAGTACGAAGCGCAACTCGTTGGGAAAGTCGTCCAACTCGTGCAGGTCTTCCACCAGCTCAATCCTGTTCCTCCGTTTGCATGTGCAGTCATACTGTTCATGAAGAACGAGGCAGGAAGATTGTGATTGGCCGGGTACGCTATTCTGATATGGCGTGGAATTGGCCGCCGTAGCTCGACAGGTTTGTGGGGACTTGAGCAGTATCAAATGACCCGCCAGAGACCTGCGCAGTCCGGGTTCCATCCGGCGCATTCCCGTACATATCACGTAGTTGCCCCACCGCATAGCGGAGGCAGTGAGTCCAGGGCTCAGCGTGCTCCGGTTAACCCCCAAAAGATTGCTATAGGGCTGCGTAACAGTGCGGACTCCCGACCACGTTGCCGATGACGTTATCGAACCGTGAATAACCACCGATGTCGATGCAGTTAGCGACTTGGTGTGCCAGACACCGGATCGTAACAGGAGTCCCAGTTGCGGAACCATGTATCGAAATTGCGGGCCGTCCAAGTAGAGTCGTCCCAGTCCATCGAGTTCTGATTCCCCTCCCGCAAGATGAACATATGCCCGCCTGGGTTGTGGGGAAACTCGCCGGAATAATCAGTGCCGCCCTCCTCGGTGGCCATGAAAGTAGTTGTAGGCCAGCACTTCCTCGTTGTTTCCTCCATCCTCCTCCAGATAAGGTTGTAGAAAATGTTGTTGAGTATCAGCATGTCTGAGTCGTAGACAGTCTGATCGTTCTCCCCTCCCATCTCTATCATGTTCAGGTTGCCGATGGCGTTGTTGCGCGACGAAGTAGTTATTGGCGATCAGCTCGTGGCTGACGAACTGGGTAGATTGCGGCGTGCCGCCACCCGAAAAGATCACTCTCAGACCCTTTATCCAGCAGGCGTAACAGCCACTAAGGTGAAGCCCAGTCCACCGCGGTCAAGTCTTCGAGGCCGGCTCCCGTGATGAGAGCCACTCATCCCCATCAGTGAAGCGGAGTTCCCGGTCGACCATAGTGGAGACGCTATGGGAGTGGCGAAGGTTACGGTGTTCCCGCTGATCCCGCCCGTGGGTATCCAGAATATTTGGCCCTGAAAATGAGGATTGGTCTCGCCCCGACTGCCGTTCCGGTCGCATTGCGGCAAACCCACCGCATACCCACGGGCCGCTCGGGTCAGCAACTGTTCCAGTACAACTAGTAACCCATCCCCCACCCGAGTAGTGCGTATAGTTGGCGTCAGTGGCGCTGAAATTAGTCATGCACTGCGCTAGGGCAACCATCCTTCCAGCAGTAGGCACGGTTTGACCGCTGGCTATCGTGACCGATGTAGCCCCTTTAGTTATGGTACCCGTTAGAAGCGAACCGCTCGCCCATGCACCCTGGCCAGACGACCCCCAATTGATGCCGGCCCGTGAGCTAAGTCGTTGCCGCCCCGCTGCCTCGCAGGGTCACGTTACTTTTCATGGTTATAGTTCCGCCAACGGCGAACGTGCCAGCGGGCATCAGGACATACGTACCCGCGGAGGCGGAGGAAATGGCTGCATTGATGGTCGTCGCCGTGACGCTTCCCCCGCTGACGGTGTCGCACTGTGAGTCGCACACTGGGTTCGGCGTCGGCGGAGTCCATGGATTCGGCGTCGTTTCTCCGTCCGGAAGGGTTGCGGGAAGTCCGGACTTTGCCCAGTCGATCGCCCGGCTGGACGCGAGAATACCGGACCACGCCTGCCCATGCGAAAGTGTAGAAAACAATAGCAACATCGAGATAAGGGGGAAAGATGCTAGAGTCGCGTCTCATTTACCTCTGGCCTCCGACGACGTTTTGCGTCGTAAGGTGAGTTTAGCCATGCAACGCGGTCGAACGCCAGACACGGAAGTACACGCCATTGGCCCCAAAGAGCAGTCGCCTCTGACCCTTCGGCCATGGCCTTCTGAGCCGAAGATCGCGCTCGGGCACCTGCCAGCAATCCTCCACCTTACGCGGAAAATCGGCGGCGCCCACGATTCACGGTACCCGTTTCTTCGGTGTCGCGCGGCGCGTACGCGGTTGCGACTAAATAGTCGCGCCACCGAGGAACGATATGTAGTGGATAGCCCAGCAAAGCGAGTGGCGACATAGAGCGGATTTGTGGGCAAATGGTGCATCTGAGAATATTCCACGCGGTATTTTGTGAATCCGGCCTTCTTAAACTGCCAATCGAGGTGATCGCGGCTGTATTCGAGCACATGAAGGAGAGCGATGTCGTCATCTGGGTATCGAAAATAGTCGAAGATCTGCCGCCCCAAGCGCCATAAACACCACGTTTCGGAGGCGGTAGAGATTTGGCGTGGTGCAGATGAGGACGCCGCCAGGCCGCAAAACTTTACGGAGACGTTCGCAGTACGAGTACCCCGGTATCGGCAGAGTGCTCGATGACTTCAGAAAAAAAGATGAAGTCGAATCTGGTGTAAAAGGCGGCTCAGATTTGCATAAGTTCCAGTGAATCGTTTTCACGCCTTGCTGTCGCCATGTACGACAGATGTGGCCCGGGAAGGTCTGCCACAACGCCGCGAGTCGTTCCACAGTTTGGCAGACAAAACCGCCAACTGCCCTCCACCTACTTCCAGGACATCCACAGGATTAGGGGGGGCCAACGCTGCAAATCGCCGCATGCATTCTTTGTAACGAGAGCGATATCGTCGATGGTAATCTCGCCCACCAAATTGCATTTCATCTTGACATATGTATCGCTCATACGATGAGTCGAAATCATGTGGCTTCCATGGACGTGCCATCAAATAATCCTCCTAGGTTTCGCCGAGCCGTATTTGCCGCTGAATCAGATTCTTAGGAAACTTCCTCGAATTTGCGACCTTCGATTTGGAACAGAGCCTTGTCCCAGCGTCGTATCAATGACCACTTGAAGCCCGGCAGAACCACCTGGGCTCGCCTCGCTTGTTGCCGTCCAAAAAGCGCCGCGATCCACGAATACTTCCAGGAGAGCGGGGGAGGCTTCAACTTTCCGCCCAGGCTCGCAGCCATTTCCTCGGCTTGCTTTACCAGGTCTGGCCGATCGGGATAAAAAAAAACCAGCCAGTTTTGAAGGTAGGTCACGCAGGCGTCTCGCACTCTTTGGCTGTCTTCGAGCGAACGGATATAACGGATGTGCAGTTCCATCGAGCACAACTGTGCGACCATTTTTCTATCGGAATGGCCGATGTAGCTCAAACTGCTCGTGCCCGAAGTGCGATAGTAGACTTTTGCCTCCGGTACAAATCGAACTCCGTCGCTGGCAAGCAGAACGCGGCAGAAATACTCGCCATCGTCATCTCCCAACAATCTGGTATCCCAAGGGCCCGCCGCCTCGGCCAACTCGCGGCTCACCAGCCACGAGGCCGTCTGCATGTAAAGATTTAATTGCATCTTGCGTATCAACCATTCGACCGGAGACAGATCGCACCACAACGCACTCGGTACGAATTTCGTCCGATAATACCGATACATGAACTGTCCCCAGCTGCCGGACAGCAAGCGTCCGCTTGTTCGGAGATTGTCCCAATGCCTCCATCTGCTTGGCAATCTTGTCGGGTCCCATGAGATCGTCCGCATCCAGAAACTGGATGTAATCTCCCTGGCACAACGAGAAGGCCTTGTTCCGGGTCGCAGCTGCACCTTGATTCTTCTGCGTCACGACGCGGAGTTGGTCAGATTCAAATTGCCGGGCAACTGCCAGCGTCCGATCGGTCGAACCATCGTCGACGACGATGATTTCCTTTGGCTCCCACGTTTGCGCGATCGCGGAACGAAGAGTGTCAGATATCCATGCCTCTGCGTTGTACGCAGGAATGAGGATTGATACCAAGGGTTTCATGATGGATTCCTCCCCAACATTTTCGCATACGCGTTCCGGGTCAACTCGGCGACTGCATGCCACGAGTGGTTTGCGTTAGCGTAATCCTTTAATTCCTGTCGGCGGACTCTCAAATTCTTGAACAGATCGCTCGCGAAGTATGTCTCGATGGCTTTGGCCAATTCTGCCGGATCGCCTGGCTTGCATAGAAATCCCGTGCTGCCCTCGACAATTTCCTCCCGAAAAGATCCCACATCAGTCGCAACCACTGGCAGGCCAAAGCTGTAAGCCAAGAAGAGCACGCCGCTCTGGAATATCTCCTTGTAGGGAAGAACCAGAACATCTGCCCCTTTGAGATATAACTCCATTTCCTCGTCGGGAATGAACTGGATCCTCAGGATGACCTGCCCTTGATTGAAATCTCTCTTGACGGTTTGCTCGGATTTCGTGCAGATACTCTTCGGATCCTTTCTTCGGTTCCCCGGCGACGATCAACCGGTAATTCGCCTGCGCATCGGCCGAGAGCAGGCGAAAAGCGTCGAGCAAGTATTCGATGCCCTTGTAGGGCCTGATTCTGCCGAAGAACAGGATCGCCTTTTCGTCATCCCTGAGACCCAGGCGTCGTTTTGCCTCGGCCGGCGTGAGTTCCGTATCGGGGAAAGCATTGTTAACCGGATGCCGGATCACGGTGACCGCCGTTTTCAGCCACGTCAAAATCCTGGCAAAGCTCGTCTTTCATCTTTTGCGTGTGGACGAAAATGTGGTCACAAAGCCGGTACTGAATTTTGAGCGTGATGCGATTGAGCCACGAATCTTTCGCGTCTCGCCTCGCTTGATTCACATTGTGCGCAGTGAGGGCAATTTTCTTTCCCAGCACTTTGTAGTACAGCATCAGGATCGTGCGATCGAAGAACTCGAACTTGTTGTTCCATAAAATGTGCAATATCTTTGGTTTGGAACGCGCCGCGTATCGGATCAGCCTCGCGTAGTAGACAAGCAACTTCGACAACTTCTCCGCGAAGTTGGCATTGTTTCTCTGGCTGCCACGAAAGTTGAGAAAACGCAGATTCGGAGTTGTGTGCAGCTCGGGGCTGTCTATTTCATCGCTGCCAATGATATCGAGATATACGCCTTTCGAAATAAGCGCCATCGCCAACCCGAATGCATAAGGCCTGTCCTGGCAGCCAGTCAGCAAACCAATCTCGATTCCCGACGGTGAATCGGGTATTGCCCGCTCCTGAATCTCAAGCTCCTTGGCAGGAGACTTCTCGGCAACGCTACTCGTTTGCATACGTATTTACACCCGACTTCCATTGTGGGCTGGATTCTTCGAGGCTTCGCGTCCGTGCTTAGGAAAAACTGCCTACCCGGACACCGCACTGCTGGCGTGCGCCGCAGTTCTTCGTCGCGAGGAGCCACTACCGGCAGCTAAGACCTTTGGCGGCGGAAGATCTGGCTTCGGACCCTGCCCCACGACCCAATTCAAGACTCGACGTAGTGGCCTGCGCCTTCGCATCCCAAGTTAGGCATTCCCGCGCGTATGACATTCCTTGCCGCCGTAACTGCTCGAGCAGATCCCGATTGTGCGCTAGTTCCGCCAGAATCTTTTCCATCTGCGCCACGATTTCGCTCTCATTCGTAAGAGGCACCTTGTACCCCACCTCTGGATGAACGATATCTCCGGGCCCGCCGAAGTCCGCGACCACCGGCACGGCGCCAGTGGCGAGAGCTTCGAAAACCACGCCTGCACCGTTGTCGCGAAGGGATGGAAACACAAACACATCAGCAGATCGCAAGTCGCTTGAGGACTTCCGCATGGCTGAGCCAGCCGCAGAAGGAAACAGCCTTCTCGATCCCAAGGGATCTCACAAGCTGCTCGAGGCGGTTCCGCTCCGGGCCATCGCCGACCACGGTGAAGCGGGCCAAATCGCTTCGCAAAAGAGGAGCAGCCGCGCGCAAAGCAAGATCGCAAGCCTTCCGGGGAACCAAGCCGCCAACGAAAATCAGCTCAAGTTTGGCGCCGGGCTCCGGACTGCGCGAGTCACCGAAACACAGGGAGCGAGCGATGCCGGGCTCCGGGACAAAAAACAGCTTGTCGCGATACGCGGCAAACTCGGAATACGTTTGGGACGAAGCGGCTATGATCGCTGCCGCGTGGCGATAGGTGGAGCGAGCGAAAGGCAGATATCGATATAGATTCCGCAGGTTGGAGACCCATTCCTTTTGGTTCTCGAGCTGGCTAAAACCCGGCGGCCAGGGCAAACCACCATTGAGCGGCCCGATCACGAAGGGTATAGGCCCCTTGCGCAGGAAGAAAGCGAAAGGACTCGGCAAGACCGGTGACATCGGCAGGAGACGCAGAACGACATCGAACTCGCCCGCAAAGATGCGGCGCCGCAACTGTCGCCAGGCGCGCCATTCAAAGGCAAGAGAAAACGGATAGCCGAGAAGCGGTCAACATCTGAGTGTCAAAGTTGGATTTGAAGATCCTGCGAAAAATCCACGCATAGATGCGCTCGAGCAATGGCATCCGGACCACCTCGATGGTGCGAAACGGTGCCTTTGCTCGGCGCACCTTGTTCTCAACGGGCGCTCCAACAACCAAAGTGACGTCATGGAGTTCGGCGAGCGCTGCCGCATGAGAATAAGTGACATAAGGCATGCTGACAGCGTCCGGATCACAGAACGGCGCTAAGAGCAAGATTCGTAATCGATTCATGTATGATCTCCCTTGTGAAAGACTCTTTTTCAAAGCCGAGCTGAATCGGATGTGTGAGGCGGCCCAGTGTAGGCGCTAAGTGTTCGTGGTCGATGCCGCAGAGAGTTAACATCGCCTCGATATCGTAGATTTCAATTTCTTCGACAGGCCTGACCGTCCGTTCGGGCAGCAGGTCACGAAGCAGAGCAAACGGTCTCACTGAGGGGTTTAAGCCCTTGGTGGAGCGCAATCACTCCGCCGATATACAGCGCGAAAAATACCAAAGAAACGAAAACCATCCTCACGAAAGCGCCGGAGGCACCGAACGTCCGTCGCAAAATACGGCATAGCCCTGATGATCAGAGCAGTCCCAAAGCCAGCCCCAACCGATGCCGCAAAAAATTTCCAGATGACGGCGAATATCGGCCCAATACCTAGTCCGATCGGCTTTCCGGCATACCAGAAGCCGGGAAACATCAGGAGGAAATACGAAATCGTCCAAGCAAAGGCGATTCCAGAAGGGCCCCAGCGTAAAGCCAGCAAGAATAGACGTCACGGTACACACAAACTCCATCAAACCCCAGCGAAACCATCTCTCGGGGCGGCCGATCGAAAGATGAATCCACCCGTGCGTGCTGTACAGCAACATGACTCCGATTCCCGGACCGAATAAGGCGAAGATTCGACCAGCCTCCTCCCAGCCAGGCCCGAAAAGAAATCGAATGATATCCTCGTCCCACTAAAGCAAAATCCGCTCCGATTCCCATCCCTACGAGCGCCAAAACCGATATTGTCCGCAGAAAGTAGCGTTGGAATTGTTCGCGGTCCCGGTTGATGCGGCTCAAGGTACTCACGACCACGGCGGACAATGGCGACAACAACTGCGTTTCTGGCAGAACGAACAAGTCGTACGCCCTCTTGTAAAATCCAAGTGCCCGAGCGCCAAACCGCCAGCCAACGAGAAGGTTGTCCGTGTTGTGAGTCAAGTAGCTGAAAGCAAAATGTGAATAGACGTTCATCGCGAACTTCAGCCCTGAACCAGTGCCCGAGGCGCGACCCGGCCGACTCGGTATCCATCGGCACACCAACCAAGCACCCACTGCTACGACTGCCGTCTGCGTCACACTGCCCCAAACCAGCGCCCAGTAATGCCAACCCGCCATCGCCAAGACGATAGAGACAATCACCTGAAGTGCCTGCCCAGCGAAATTGATGATTGCGGTAGTCCTGAAATGCATGGCACGCTGCAACAGACCCGTATGAATGTAGCCCAGGCAGCCAATCCCAATCGTCAGCGACATGCCCCGAGTTACTTGAACTACGGCCGGGTTGTGATAGAAAAGCGCCAGCAACGGACCCGAACTAGCAAACGCCAGAGCGAGAATCGTGCCGATGCCCAGATTAATCCAAAAGAGATTGCTCGCGAGAGAATCTGTGAGTTCCTCGCGCTGCATGATCAATTCCGTAAATCCATTCAGACCGAAGCTGCGAAGCAGAAGGCTAAAGGTGGTGACCATGGTCACGATCCCGAAATCAGACGGAGTAAGCAGTCGTGCCAGGATGACCACTGACCCGATCCCCACAGCGAAGTTACCCGCCGAACCAGCAATGGCCGCCCCGGCGCCACGAACTGCGGTCCGCCGAAGTCCCTTGCCTGTGGCGATAGGGTGGAAGGTGCCGTCTGGCTGAAAAGGCTTCAACTATTATCCTTTAACAATGTTGGCGCGGATTGCTTGACTTTAGACGGAGCATTATTTGAGCTGCGAGCGATTTCGAATTGGGTCAACTTTGAGCTGGGCAGCGCGTAAATGGTCTCCCCCTCCGGGACGAGTGCATTGCCGGCAGGCGATCTGCTCGCTGCGCCGCCGCGCGAAATAAGAATCTTGGACCCTCGATCGCCGAAAAGACCGGCGACGACGCCACTCGCGCTGACCACAGCTAGTAACAGAAAGATCCAGATCGGATCCAGCATTCTGAATCCAGCTTCGGTTATGCTGTAGACTGCGGCGGCGATGATATACGCTAGCATCAGGCCACCGACGGACGGGTTCACGCCGGAATGCTGCTACTGCACGCCTATATCCACTTATTAGAATAAGTGACGATCAAGCACACGCCGATCCACCCCAGATTCAAGTAAACCTCTATATAGCCATCGTGCGCTTCGTTGAGACCTTCAGGGTGCCACCAACCCACGAGCTTGCGCCAAAAGTTCTGCACGGAGGGGCTGATCCAGAAGCTCTCGAATCCAGCGCCGACGATCGCGTTGGGCACCGCGGGAATCACGGCCGCCCAAATTTCCGTTCGTCCAGTAAGATTCGACTTCCTGCCCAGCGCACTGTCGCAACGATCTCGCCCCCGAAGAGCATCGTGAGCCCGCCGGCAAGAATGATGCCAGACAGAGCACATGCACTCGGGCTGGCCGGCTTCTGATCGTGCGCAGACCTGTCGCGAGGATGAGCACGCCGCCGAGGACAAAGCATGCGGTACTGGTCGCCGAGTCAGCCATCTCCAAAAGCGCGACACCGAACGCCAGTAACACATCTGCGCTAACAGATGTCGACGGCGGTTGGGCTGGCCGCTTAGCACGCAGGAGAGTTATTACGCGCCATAGTGTGCCCAGTGAGATGACGAGTACCACGACTCCGAGTGTATTTTTGTTTGTCGTTACTCCGGTATTCATCGGCCCGCCGCCGGGTCGTATCCTCTGCCGAGATCGCCGTAGTACCTGATCAATAGCACCGAAGCGGGCAACAAAAGGAAGCCGACGCGGGAGATCAGGCGCCTCAGAGCAGCAACTGGGTGCCCGTCCGTAACGATGACCAAGACCATCGCTAGGTCGCCGATCGCTTTGATCCAGCGCTTGAACGAAACGTCCGGATGATATGACCAGGCAACGCTGATGAGGCAATAGAAGAAGTAAATCAAGATCGGCCAGTTTGCGACAAGTAGATCGCGCGTCCGGCTGCTCCGGTGAATTAGGACGACGATCGCAGCCAGCCAATAGAACTCCGAAAATGGCGGCGTCGAACGGGCTGCCATCAAGTTGCACGTTGCCCCCGGTGGGGCTGACGCCGAGCCATGCC
Source organism: uncultured Acidobacteriota bacterium (assembly GCA_963722725.1). Taxonomy (GTDB): domain Bacteria; phylum Acidobacteriota; class Terriglobia; order Terriglobales; family Acidobacteriaceae; genus JABDBE01. Next base: position 185,278 of record CAVROB010000013.1, on the reverse strand, counting down.
GACACCGGCCTTGATCCAACGATCCACATCCAGATGACCGGGAGCCAGAGAGCCTTGGAGGTGCGGACCGTATTGTCTCGATCAAGGTAGAAAAGCCCGGCAATTCCGCAGGCGCAGATAAGACTAGCGAGTGAAGGATTCATTCTACTTAGATCAGTTGCGGCTAAGGCTGGCCTGTAACGTCATCTTGGCATCCAAGAAAAGCCGGTGGATCAGTTCCAGCGAAAGAAGCCGGTGAATCTCGGTTGTGTAGTTGCGATTGCCCTTGAGATGGCCGCGGACAATGGCCTCGACGCCCTTCCGCTCCAGATACGGGCGCGACAGTGTGCGCGAATCGAGCAACATCTCCTGAACATAGCTGGCCAGAATGTCGCGGTACCAGACCCGGTAGTGGTACACCTTGTGTCTGCCGAGGAAGAGACGCTCCAACTTCAACGGCGAGAAGAAATGATCGAGCCCGGCCAGCCACTGCGGCATGCCGTAGTCGTAGGCATACTCGGCCTTGAACGTGAACTCCTGGAAATTCCGGTCAACCCAGCTGACGAGGCCTGGGTTCCCGCCAAAGCCGCGATCCGTCCGAATCCGTTGCATGGCTGTGCTGCCGTCGCCAATGAGGCGCACGCGGACGTCGTTGTTCGCGGTTACCGACTTGGGCGCGCGAAACGCCGTGCGGACGAAGTCGTTGTCGAGGAATGGAGTTCGCACCGCCAGTTGAGTCTGCTCCAGCGACAAAATGCCGTAGTGGTGCCAGGGCGCCTGTCGAAACGCAGAAAAAGAGGTCGGATGACCCTTGAATGAGTCCCGCGTATGTCTCGCGCGCCGCACTGACGTGGGGGAGAAAACTCGGACTAAACAATCCCGGAGCGGGATCTACCGGCTTGAACGCTCGAATCTGGGGGCGCTGTATCTCGTCCCCGTAGAGTCCCGTCATCCTTACCGGGGCGATCTCGCGAGCCCTCTCGCTAAGGTACAAATCGGGGGCTCGAGTCACGTCAACGCAAGCATCCGTCAAGTACACGCTGCGTTCCGCGTAATGGGGAAACCGCGCAAAGAACTCGTTTCCCACGGAAATCACTTGATGGGACTGTTGGCATTCCTGGGCAATCCGGCGCGCCACCACGACGTCGCGGCATTCTCGATCGATGCCTCCATATGTATAGCAAGGCAGCGATTCGGGTGGGAACCTCTGCCAAGCCATCACCGTCCGAGTGTCCAGCCCTCCGGTCAGTGATACGCCGATCCTCTCATGGCCGTTGAGGTAGCGAGGGAAACGGCGCGAAAAAATCTCCCGAATTTCCCGGTGATAGGATTCCGGATCCAGAGGTTCTTGTTCTTCCCACTCGCGCGGCTCGAAATATGTTTTCTTCGTCTCGACCGAGCCTGCCCGAAAGGTCCAGGCTGACGCGGCGGGCAGCACGTGGACGCCCTCGAAGAGCGTCCGATTCTCCAATACGCATCCGCACGCAACAAATTCCCCCAGGCTGCGAGGATCCGGCCGCCGCAAGCTCGGGACGGACGGCCAAGATCGCCTTGGCCTCCACCGCGAAATAGAACGCATCATTCGACTCGTGATAGTAGAGACGATGCATCCCGTAGCGGTCGTTGAAGAGCGTCGCTACTCCGCGAGTACGGTCTGACACGAGCCCTTGAAATCGTCCGTTCAGGCTCTTCGGGAAGGAGGGATCCTCCTCATAGAGATGAACCAGATACGACGGTCCCTCCGCCTTGAACTGATGACCGCGCTCCTTGAGGCTCTGGACGGTGTTCGGTTCCGGATACTCCTCGCCAGAAAACACGAGGGTGATGTCGCCCCGCTCGTTTTGGACGGGCATTCCGTCCGAGAAGGAATTCTCGCGCGCCGTCCATCCCGACGTAGATCCCGGCGGTCTCGTCAATCCAGGTTCCCGTCACGTAGAAAGATTCGTGGCGGAGGACCTTAAGCATGCGCAGCAACTGCGGCTCGGCCCATTCGCGAGGCTTACTGGTTATGAGACCAAAAATTCCAGGCATTATTTTCGGTTCAAACTGGAGGGTTACAGCAATGATCAGCGAGTCTATGGATTGGAGCCGGCGGGAGGATTTGAACCCCCCATCTGCCGTTTACGATACGGCCGCTCTGGCATTGAGCTACACCGGCTCATGTTTAAAGGTATATAGCTTGGCAGCGCGCATTCACCAGAAGGTGATTACGCCGTGGGGCAGGAGCCCGAGAAGACCGCGATGCAGCCTCAGCCTCACGCTGACGCTCCCTTCACGGTCAATGGGACGTAGTATCGGGGCCAGTCATCTCCGTTCGAATCCGTTTCGACTTCTTGAATTCCCGTAGAGGACTGTCACCCTGCTTGTTACCGTAATTGAACTTTCGTACATCAGGTGACGGAATCCTCTGTGTTCCGCGCACAATATCGCACCGCCTTGCGCGATCAGGGCGTTGGTCGGCGCTCTTGTCGTTGTGCTGAATCATGGAGAGAATATGTACCATGCAGGCCTGGCTCCGGTCCTCGTCCATGGTCAGCTTGATAAAGCCAATCATCGTGTCGCCGACAAAAGCCCCGATGTAAACGCTCTGGTCGAGAAATGTCCCAGGCATAGTCGTGAGCCTGCTCCGGGCGTCATTCCGTAATGTGGAAAAGCCTTTGCCCTGACGCACCGGAGTTTCGTTATAGATCCGACAAATCCCGCGAATAAGGTCTTCACCGAAGGGCACTTCACGAAACGTCACTCCCCTTCTTTTCCGCTTGGCGGGCACGGTTGCGTGGGTAAGAGCGTATCTGATCATTCCACCAGTGGTCGAAAGTGGATGACTGGCAGGACAGCCAAGTTGTCCCACTCCATTGGGTACGAATACTTCGGCGCGGTATCGGAGACTTTTTGCATGAAGGTAAAGATGTCCGCCCGCGCTGCCGGAGTTTCTCAAGCCGTCGATAACCGCCTCCGGATCCTCGGGGAATCGTGTGCTTCTCCCCTTCCAGACGAGCAATGCGAATGAACCGTCCCCTGAATTTTCATGTCCTTGCCGCAAACCGTGATAATTGTATTTTTCTGCATGGCTTCATTTTTCTTGGAGATCGTCTTTCTCGGAACATCTGAAACACGTAACGCTTTCCAGCTGTGCTTTCTGATGCTGTCGAGCAGTCAGGCGACCGGAGCATCGCACTCGACGTTCTTGTTTTCGAAGTCAGTTCAGTTCTTTAGCCGCGCCTTGGGCCGAAAAACCATCACAGTAGGTTGCCCCGGAACGTCATAGCGGGCTTTCTCGAGCACGTCGAATTCGGCTTCCATGATGCTGAGCATTGCGGCCGGTCTGCGCTTGTCCTCTGCCATTCGGACGCTGTCCGCACTCGAGGCGAACAATCTGACGACGAAGACTCCGCCATCTTTCAAGTACACCGAGTAGCGGTCCAACGTCGCCTTCACTTTACCCAAGGGGACGTGATACATCGACTCACGGAAAAGGATCACATCGTATTGACCGCTGGGAACGTAGGTGAGGAAATCGCCGCATTCAAAACGATTCTTGCTGCCCCGGCCGCATTCTTCGACTGCGCTTGCGCGCCTTGGCCAAAGCCGCCTCCGAGATGTCCACTCCGAGATAACTCTGATAGAGTTGCGGCCATTTCAGTCGCGGTATTGCCCGAGCCGCAGCCGATGTCCAGTATACTTCGTTCTCTAGTATGCTTTTCCAGGTGAGGGTACACGCAGTCCCCAACCGTGTTATAGGCGAAGGCCCACTTCTCCTAGGAATATTCCTTGTCCCAAAAAAGCTTCTTGATATTCGACGGGCCATAGCTCAGAGAAACGCGCGCACGAACCTTGCAGTTCGATCCACGATGTACATGCTCCCATTCTCCATTACGATTTGTTCTTTTAGAAGACGATCTGTTTGTTCTTGCTTTGCAACGAAAGCGGCGAGGCACCCGCGCGCTACAACTACAGTAATTCTCAAGACCTGGTAATAAACTTCTTCAGGCGCTGCATCTGTTCACGACGGGTGAAGGCAACGAGTTCGGGAGATACGGATCTCTCTTTTCCCCGGAACATCGACCAGAAATAGCCTGCCCCCAGGGCCAAGCCTCCCAGGACGACAGGCGGCTTTGTCGTCTGATAAAACGTCCGGAACAATTCCCAGACCGGATGGTTTCCGAAAGAGTAATCTTTGGCTCCGAGTTTAAACTTGGCCTTCAGTGCACCCTGCTCGGCGGTATTCATCACTCGATGGTGAATGCAGACCTTATCGGGGAAAGTCCTGGTCTTCCACCCTTTCATTCTCGCGGAGACGACCGCGATATGGTCGACTCCACCGCCTTTGACGGGAGTATATCCGCCGATCGCTTCATAGCACTGTCGCCTGAACAGCTGGCAGCCTCCCCAGACATTTTCAATGTTGGAAAAGCGGTAGTCGTATTGCTGCGATCCTTCCCGGAATGGCGATCCGCCAACGCCCAGTTCAGGGTTTTCGCCAAACTTGCTCAACAAGTACTGAAAGTGGTCCGGCTCGATTGAGACATCGGCATCAAGATTACCGATCACATCCGGATTCAACTCCTTGGCTCTGGCATAGCCGGCGTTGAAGGCATGAACTTTCCCGGCAAAATGCCGCTCCGCACGCTCTGGCATTCGAAGCAACTCAATCCATGGATTGTCTGCGCTGTATTTGCGTACGAGATCGTCGGTCCCATCGGTTGAACCGTCGCTGACGATCACCCACTTCAGTGGACGGAACTTCTGTCCGACCATGGATTGGAGGGTGAATTCAATGAACTTGGCCTCATTCCGCGCCGGAGTAATGAGAACGTACGTAGGCAGTGTCTTCAGACGAACCAGAGGATCACGTCGGGGTTGGACTAGGGCCAGCACACTAACTCCCGTGCGAGGTAGCAGTCAGAGACGTTGCTACTTGCGGCGTGGCTGAGATTCCACCGATTCCAATATAGTGGAACCCGTTGGATACGACGTCTTCTCGGGACAGGGTGTTTCGCCCATCGATGATGAGCGGTCTCTCCACTAGCGTGGCGAGGCGATTCCAATCTATTTTCCGGAACTCTTCCCACTCGGTCAGCAGCAACACGGCGTCGGTTCCTTTGGCTGCCTCGTAGGCGTCCTGACAGTAGGTCACATCGGGGATTTCTTTTTCCGCTTTTTCCATGGCCTCCGGGTCGTATGCCTGGATCTGCGCTCCCTCAGCCTGCAAACAGCGAATAATGGAAAGCGCGGGCGCGAAGCGCACGTCGTCGGTATTGGGCTTGAACGCCAGACCCCATACCGCGATCTTCTTGCCGCGCAAGACCCACAGTTCCTTGCGCACCTGCTCGACAAAGTGTTCGACGCGACGCAGGTTAATCTTCTCCACTTCTTTGAGCAGGGAGAAATCACAACCGGATTTCTCGGCGATCCGGATGAAGGCCTGCACATCTTTCGGAAAGCAGAATCCCCCAAACCCGATTCCCGGACTTAAGAAAGCCGGACCGATTCGCGGATCGAGTCCCATCCCGTAGGCGACCTCGCTGACATCGGCTCCGACTTCTTCGCACAGATTCGCCACCATGTTGATGAAGGAAATCTTCATCGCAAGAAAAGAATTGGAGGCATGTTTGATCAGTTCTGCTGAATTCGTGTCCGTGGCCAGGAAAATTGGCTCCTTGCGCTTTGGGCAACCTGAATGGATGGGGCAAGTGAAACTCTGTGTGACAATCGGTTCATAGATCTCGCGCAAAAGACCGGCTGCACGGGTCGAGTCGGCCCCGATGACGATCCGGTCAGGATGCAGAAAATCCTCGACCGACGTTCCCTCTCGGAGAAATTCTGGATTGGAGGCTACGTCGTATTTCAGCCCCTTCGTGCTATGCACCGACAGGTGCTTTCGGAGTTGTGCGCCGGTCTGAACCGGCACGGTGCTCTTTTCGATGATCAGACGATATCCGGTCGCACGTTTTGCAATCGCTCGCGCGACTCCTTCGATGGCAGAAAGGTCCGCATCGCCGTTGGGCAATGGCGGCGTTCCCACGCAAATGAAAATCACCTCTCCCCAGACAATTGCTTCTTCCGTGGACCCAAAATGCAACCGGCCAACCTTTCGGACCCCCTTCATCACGTCCTCGAGATGAGGCTCAAAGAGTGGCATAACTCCACTCTCCAGCTTGGAAAGTTTTTCGACGTCGCTTTCGCTGCAGAAGACTTCGTGACCGATCTGTGCCAGGCAAGCCGCCGTTGTAAGGCCCACATAGCCTGCGCCAATGACTGATATTTTCATTGTTCTTTCGTTGTCCTTATCTGGAATTTGCTGCCGGACGTTGACTTGATTTCGACGGGCAGAAAGTTTTGGCGATGCGTTTACTCGGCTTTGCAATCCAATCGGACGGAACTACTCTGCGATGGAGCGACCACGGGCGAGAGCCGGCGATCTCCCGAAAGGGCCGCGGCCAAACCTGGGCGAGAAGGCCGTGCGGTCCGTGTTACTTTGCGGATACAAGATCGAATCAACTCAGGCTCTTCCCACGGAACATCGTGGTAGGCCGACTGCAGAAACTCGCTCTTCGGATCCCTCGCCCACTCCTGCGGAAATAGCGCAATGGTTTCGTTTTCGGTGATCTTTGGAGCTGGTTGAATCTCCTTGCCAGTCAAGGCTGCATACAAAGCGGCTGGAAGGTCGCGTTCAAGGCCGAGCGCCAAGTGTCCCACTTGTGTAGTTCGGGGATTGATTTCGATCAGGTGCGCATTCCCCGTGTGCGCCTCCAGCATGAAATCGAGACCGTGCAACCCGGAAAGCTTGAAGCGTCGGGCGATCTTTTCGGCAGCGCTCCGCCATTTCGGGGTGCTCGATCAATCGCAGGACGGTGGCATGCCCGGTCGAAGCCGCTTTCTTGAGCACTTCAAAGTGAAGGCTGGCCAAAACCTTGCCCTTCCAACAGGCGATAGTGCTGGTCGCTTCGCGACCGGCTACGAATGCTTGCGCATTGACCACGAATCGACGGCGAAGAAGCGAGGGCGGCACCAGTGTAGGGTCCCGGTCGACCAACGCTCGTTTGATCGCTCGTGCCATCAGCGGTGGCGCTTGCAGCTTACGGAAGGCGTGTTCGGCTTCTTCAACCGTGTTGACGACCTTCACGCCATCTCCCCCGGAAGTCCCATTCGCCTTTAGGACCGTCGGAAAACCCATTTGCGCAATCCACTTCGCCAGGTCATGCGTATCGGTGATGATCTCGGTTTTCGGAGCCCGAACGCCTTCTTCCTGGGCGATCTGCATGAAGGCAGTTCTCGCATAAACTGTTTCGAAAGATTCTGGTGCGCCCAGGGAGCGCTCGATTAATTCGCAAATCTGCGTGCCCACATCTCCCGTTATCGCGTTCCCGCTTATAAAGCTCGTGCAGGTGCCTGGCGGCAAGATCGTCAGCCGGAATGATCAGATCAGGTGTTGCCGCGGTAATCGCATGTGCAAAGGACGCCAACGGTGTGAGGGCCTGATAAGTATGGATTCGGCGTACTGCACCCGTTCGGCCGAGAGTATGGCCCGAGGGGCAGACGGCTTCCACGGCGAAACCGGCCTTTGCCAGAGCCATCGCCAGCCGCGTGGTCGGAAACCAACGCGCCGTTGTCGCGACCAAAACTGTAGGTTTCACCTTGATTCAAATCTCCAGTTCAAAGCACGGGGGAACGAAACATCGCAGATCGCCGCTAGCGAACGAATCAGGCGGCTACGCTCAGAACTATGTTTTTGCCGGTTTCCATTCCCAGCAGGGCGACATCCCGAAGAACAGAGTCGATCGCACTCCGTGGACTCGCGTGGGTGAGTACTCGAACTTGATGGTGTGCAGACTCGCCTTTCGCCCAGACGGCTGCGGCGCGGGCCACGTTCACTCCGTTTCGTTCGAGTACCGTAGTGATGGGGCCGATCGCACTGGGATTTCCAACTGTGAAACGCAAATAATGTTTCCCTGAATAGCTCCTGGCCGTAGGGGTCGACTCGACCTTCCGAACTAACGGCAAAGCCGCCTTTGTGGCAGGCAATATCCACAACATCGGAAAGCACGGCACTGGCGCTGGGCAAGGCGCCTGCTCCCTTTCCGGAAAACAGCATCTCGCCGACAGCATCGCCGCGAAGTAATACGGCGTTATTCTCATCGCGAACCCCTGCCAGTGGATGTGCTGCCGGCAGTAGCATAGGCGCGGCCCGTAGCGAGATATTCCCGTTCACCAATTCCACGCTGGCGAGATGCTTGATGACGTAGCCGAAGTCAGCTGCGGCTTCAATGTCGGAGGCGGTAATATCGCGAATACCCTGCACTGGCACTGTGTCCGGCGAAATCTCCGCATGGAACGCCAGTTCAGCCAGAATCTTGAGCTTCTGAGCCGCATCGTGCCCGTCAACATCGAGCGAGGGATCGGCCTCCGCAAAACCTTTGGCTTGCGCCTCACGGAGGGCAGTTTCGAAGCTGACACGATCTTCGGTCATGCGCGTCAGAATGAAATTGCAAGTGCCATTGAGAATGCCGCTCAGACTCTGAATGTTGTTGCCGACGAGCCCATCCCGCAGAGCCCGTATGATGGGAATCCCCCCGCAGACGCTGGCTTCAAATCCGAGCCGCACCTTGCGAGTTTCCGCCGCCTTCATCAAGCCGAACCCATCCAGAGCGAGGAGCGCCTTGTTCGCGGTTACGACGTGCTTTCGGCAGGCGAGCGATTGTTGGATGAAGCTGCGAGCAGGTTCAATCCCGCCTACCAGTTCGACCACCATGTCGCAACCGTTCTCGATGACCTTCTCGGGATGGATGGTTAAAAGGGAGCGATCGACGCCGGGACGCTCCTTCTGCAAATCCCGTACCAGGATTCTTGTAATCGTCAACTCTGCCCCTGTTCGCTGCCTGATCAGCGAGGAACTTCGGTTGACCAGTTCCACCAAGCCACGACCCACGGTACCGCAACCGAGGAGTCCGATTTTTAGTTTTCGAGTACTCATTGTGAAAGTCAACGGAGGAGTGGGTCAGTAGTTGTTTATGCCATCCGTTCTGCTTTTGCCAATTCCATCGGTTCTCGTGCAGCATCTTTGGGCCTTCGAGCCATCCGCGCGAAGTGCACGACCTCCTTCACGACGCGCGCTTGCTGCTCCGTCGTGAGCTGCGGAAACATCGGCAAAGATACGATCTCAGCCGCGATCTTCTCGACCACTGGAAAGTCCCCTCGGCGGTAATTCAGGGAGCTGTAAGCTTTCTGAAGGTGTAGCGGAACCGGATAGTGGATTCCCGTACCGATGCCTGCGGTCTTGAGGTGCGACATCATTCCTTCGCGATCGTCGGTGCGGACGACGTAAAGGTGATATACGGCGCGCGACCAGGAAGGCTCGTACGGTGGGATCACTGCGTCTGGCGCAGCGGACAGCAGTCGCTTGTACTCGGCGGCGCGTTCACGCCGCTGGGCGTTCCATTTCGCGAGGTGGGCTCAATTTCACGTGCAGCATCCCGGCTTGCAGCGCGTCCATTCTTCCGTTGTAGCCCTCGATATCGTGGAAGTACTTCTTGGCCTGACCGTGATCGCGCAACATCTTTATTTTGTCGGCCAAGGCCGCGTCATTCGTGGTCACCGCTCCGGCTTCACCGCAAGCCCCCAGATTCTTCCCGGGTAGAAACTGAAAGCTGTTGCCCGGCCCATCGAACCTGCCTTCATCCAGCGGTTATGCTTTCGGGAAAAATATTCTGCGCCGTGGGCCTGGCAAGCATCTTCGATGACAGTGAGATGGTATCGATCAGCTAGTTCTTGAATCGCATCCATGTCAGCCATCTGCCCATAAAGATGGACTGGAATGACAGCAGTCACCGGCCGGCCGCTACGGCGGCTGATGAGTTTGCCTGATTTGTCTTTCGTGCACTGGACCTCGAGATACTCGCGAAGCTTCTCTGGGTCCATGTTGTAGGTCTGCTCGTCGATATCAACGAACTCCGGAAGCGCGCCCGCTTGCGAAATCGCCTCGGTAGTTGCGATGAAAGTGTGGGGCACCGTCACGACTACGTCGCCGGACTTGATGCCGCAGGCCATGAGGGCAAAACGCAGAGCGTCAGTTCCGTTGCTCAAAGCGACTGCCCGGTCAGTGTCGCAGAATTTCGCAAACGCACTCTCGAATTCTTCAACCATGGGACCGCCGATGAAGCCAGCCGTCGACAGAACCTTGTGAAAAACCGCGGTCAGCTCTTTTTCGAGCTCCATATGTGGAGTAACCAGATCTAAGAAAGGAATATTGCTATTGACGCTCATTTATGACCTCCAAAGTTTCGTCGATTTGACGCAACAGTCTTGCTGGATTTCCGGCTACGATGCTGTTCGCAGGCACATCCTTGGTGACCACGCTTCCGGCTCCGACGATGGCGTTTTCGCCGATGCTGATGTTGGAGAGAATCGTAGAGCCCGAACCGATCGATGCACCCTTCTTGACTAGGGTCCGTTCGACCTTCCAGTCGGCTTCAGTCTGCAAGCCGCCTTCGGCCGTCGTCGCCCGTGGATAGGAATCGTTGATAAAGGTCACGCTATGGCCGATGAATACGTTGTCTTCGATCGTGACCCCTTCGCAGATAAAGGTGTGGCTTGAGATCTTGCAACGTTTGCCAACCACTGCATTTTTCTGAATCTCAACGAATGCGCCGATCTTGGTCTCATCGCCGATTTCGCATCCATAGAGATTGATGAACTTGGACAGCTTCACATCCCGGCCAAGTTTCACGTCCGGCGCGATACAAACATGTGGATTCATAGAGTGAAGAGAACTTCTAGACACGAGGCATCAGAGGTAAACCAGAGCGCCTCTTTTTTGCACGGACTGGTTGGCTGCTTCGAGCAGTTTCACAACGCGGAGGCCGGCGGCGCCATCGTTAAAAGGTTTGTGATCGTTGGAAATGCAATCGATGAAATATGCGAGTTCCTGCCTCAGGGCCTCGATCTGCTCCACCTGCGGCGCCCACATGTCGCCCGAGCGATAGTTCACCAGGAGGTTGTACAGGCCTTCCCGGCTCGTGATGTGCACGCCTTTGTCGTAGACCTTGATCTTTTCGTCGGCTTCCAGATCATTCCAGACCAACATCTTTTTTTCGCCGCCGATCAGCGTGGTGCGGACTTTGACGGGCGAAAGCCAGTTGACATTGATGTGGGCAATTATCTTATTGGGAAAGTAGACGGTGATGAACGCGACATCCTCGTGGCCATTAAGATGGGTCTGGCCGGTAGCGGACACGGCTTCGGGAGTCTCCTTGATCAGATGGTCGATAATCGAGAGATCGTGAGGCGCCAGATCCCAAATCACATTGACGTCGTGCTGGAATAGGCCAAGGTTGACCCGCGTCGAATCGTAATAGTAGATCTTTCCGAGCGTACCTTCTTCAAGCAGCTGGCCGATCTTTTTCACCGCTCCGGTGAACAGGAAGGTGTGATCTACCATGATCTTGCAGATTCTTTTTTGCCGCCAGATTGATGAGTTCTTCCGCCTGACGCCGAATCGCTGGTAAAAGGTTTCTCGACGAATACGTGCTTTCCATTTTCCAGGGCGGCCTTGGTTAGCTCGTAATGGGTCCACACCGGAGTCACGATGGCGACGGCATCGATCTCAGTCGAGGACATCAGCTCAGCAGTTTCCGCAACCACTTTGATGTGCGGGTAGGTCTTGTGAATGCGTTTTCGTGCCGTCGGGCTCTTGTCGCAAACCGCCACTACTTCGGAACCATCCAACTGGTCGAGATTCCTGACCACGTTCGGTCCCCAATATCCGTATCCGACTACGCCGAATTTAACCACAGTTTCACCATTCCCCTTGTGCATAGATTCATTCGAGGCCGGTTCAATAGACTGACTGGCGGGATGTAAAACAGTAGACATATATGCAGGGGGAGGCTTTTTAGTAGGCGCCGTCGCCGAACACGACTGCGACGGGAGTGCGCAGCAGAATCTTCAGATCCATCCAGGGCGACCACGTTTTGGCATACCGCAAGTCCAGGCGAACCATGTCATCGAACTTAATGCGACTGCGTCCGTTCACCTGCCACAACCCGGTAATTCCGGGCTTCGCTTCAAGCACGCGGCGCCGATGCCAAATGTCGTAAGCCTCGACTTCGTAGGCAATGGCAGGACGTGGCCCAACCAGAGACATCTCGCCTTTGAGCACATTGATAAACTGCGGCAACTCGTCAAGGCTGCTGCGGCGCAAGAAACCGCCGACACGGGTGATTCTGGAGTCCTTGGTCAGTTTGTAAACGCCGTTGCCATTGCTGTTCCCCGGCTGGCTTTCCGCGCTACCGGCAATCAATTTCTTGACGAAAGCCTTGTGAACGCTGGCATCATTGTTGACGTGCATCGAGCGAAACTTAAGGAAAACGAATTGTTCCCCGTATTGCCCGACCCGCTTCTGCCGGAAGAAGACGGGGCCTTTCGATGTCAGTTTAATGGCGACGGCAATGGCGAGGAGAATCGGGAAGAAAAGCAGCAAGGCAAGGGCGCTGCCGACAATATCCATGATCCGCTTGATCGCGCAGAAGAACTTCTTCGCACTATCGCGGCGGGCGAGGTCCGGATACAGAGTGGGGTTGCTGGGCCTTTGGGGAATATCGTGGTTCCACTCTTCCGGAAATAGGTGGAATGAGATGCTGATCAAACCGAATTGCTGCGAACTCAAATTGTTGCGCAGCGTCTCACTGACCCTGGTCATCATCGTGGTGAGTATCGTGTTCCGATCCTCAGCCCCAAATTCTGTAAACATGACTCCTACAACGGAGTTGCTCTGGTACCAGCCCGTAACGTCTGTCTCTCGTGTTGACAGCGAGAGTGCCGAAAGAATCTTATCGAGGGCCTTACTGTTGTTATCGGAGCGCAGACCATTCCCCATATCCAGGAGCATCAACAGGAAAGGCTTTCGCGAGCGCTCGGTTCGCTTTCGCTCGAGCGAAATCATCCTGTGAAAAGCTCCCTCATTCAAAATGCCGCGTTCCTCAACCGGCACGACCTCCGCCGACAGAGTATCCAGATTTGCTATACCGCCTGAGCGCCGTACATTCACGACTCCCTCTCCTCTTCCTGCTTGTCTTTTTAGGCGCAGGAACAAATGACCTACTCTGAAGCTGCTTTGTGCTTGCTTGGGGGAGTACAGAACTGGAACTGAAACAAACTAACTACTGGGGATTGGTGATCGAACCGGGGATTGACTACTCTTCGACAACATCGGCTTGCCGCGCCATCCCCGGGCCGTAGCGCTGGTAATAGTTGCTGTGATCGGTATTCGCAGAAGAGTTTACTACCGCGCCCAGCAACTTCGACTCGTTCAAGCGCTTGCAAGACCTCGCTGTAACATCCGCCTCTTAGTGGTTCCTTCTCTCGTTACCAGAAGAATGCCGTCCGCTAATCGTGCCCAAACACTGGTATCGGCCAGAGGCAAGATCGGCGGAGAATCGATGACGATCCAATCAAACCACGCTGAGAGTTGATTCAAGAGTTGAGAAAGCCTTCCCGACTGCATCAGTTCGAGCGGATTCTCCGGGGGCCGGCCAGCCGGCAGAAACCACAGGTTCAAGCCTTCGAGACGGTAGATGTCCTGAATTGGTCGGGGCTCACCCTTCAACCACTCGCTCAGGCCCGGAAGGCTGCCCGAGACCGAACTGTTTGGCCAATGACGGACGCCGCAGGTCGCCTTCCAGCAGCAAAATCTTCGGCTGCTGCCTCCTAGCCAAAATCGTCGCCAGGTTTGCCGACACCGTGCTCTTCCCTTCCTCGGGAATCGTGCTGGTAATCAGCAGTTTTTTCAGCGGTCGAGTGTGCTGGAGTTGCCTCAGGCGAACCCCGAGAAATCGGAATTTTTCCGCGCCGAAACTTTCCGGCGCGTTAAGGCATACCAACTTGCTGTCCGGCGGCGGGGATACCGACAACGACTGGAACTGACTCAGGTCATTCGCGACGAAGTCGTTCTCAGTGAATTCCTGCTCGGCGAAGTCATGGGGAGTAAGTTCGTGGGCGGGCAGATCCTTAGGTGCGATCGCGCTCGCCTTGCGCTCCACGGCCTGCAAGAGTTCCGTCGCAAGCGCAGGGGGAGCGGTTGCCACGCCTGATCGCTCCGACTCGGACCTTTGTAACGCTTCAAATATACGGCTCATGTTTACTGGCTCCAGTTGCTGCCGCTGCGCGCGGTTCCCCATGGCTCGATTGCAGTTTTTGCAGATAGTCGTGCAGGAGGAGCAGAGTCTTCGCGGCTCGCCGCGCATCGCCTTCTTCATTATTCCCGTTAGCGGCCTCAACCTTGGGTTGATGCACTACGCCGAGGCGGAAATCGGCGGCGATATCCTCGATGATGTCTGGGGTCACGCTGCGCGCCTGTCTGGCATAGGCCGTGATCAGAGCGTTTTCGCACACGGTATTGATCAGGCGCGGAATCCCTCGCGAGTGCCGATGCACTCTTACAATTGTCTCGGCGGGAAAAAGCAGAGCGGAATTGGAATTTGCTCCGGCCAGCTGCAAGCGGCGCTGGATATAACCTGCGGTTTCGTCCAAGTTCAATGGGAGAAGTTGTGAGCGTAGAGCGATTCTCTGCTTCAATTGCCGCAACTCGATGGAGTCGAGCTTCTCGTCCAACTCGGGCTGCCCGACCAGCAAGATCTGAAGCAACTTTTCGTTCGTCGTTTCGAGGTTCGTCAAGAGACGGATCTCTTCGAGCACTTCTGCTGCGACATGGTGTGCTTCGTCGACTACCAGGACGGTAGTGAGTTTCTTCTGATGCCGCGAAATTACGTAATTGCTCAATATCAGAAGAAGCTCGCTCTTGTTTTTGCCCGCCACATTAAGTCCAAAGTCGCCAGCAACATACTGCAAGAACTCGACAGGCGAGAGCCGGCTATTGAATACATAGGCGTAGGCAACGTCACTTTGATTCAACAATTGCAGCAAGCAACGGACGAGCAGTGTTTTGCCTGTGCCGACTTCCCCCGTCATAACCACGAATCCCTTGTGGCGTCGGACGCCGTAGTACAGCGCCGCCAGCGCCTCGTTATGTCTCCGAGTGGGAAAAAGAAAAAACGGATCCGGAGTGATCTCGAACGGGTTACGCTTCAGATTGTAGAAAGCTTTATACATTGTCTACCAACGCTACCCACGCAAATAGCTTATCGCCGATCCGGCAAGAATAGTTGCAAAAACAATACCTGCCGTTACCCAGCCCACCCACAGCTTCCTTTCCTGCTTTCTTTCCTCTTGGGGAGCTGGTGATCGGCGGGATCTCCGAAATCACTGTCACCGGCAGCAGATCCTTGAGCGCCTTTTCGTTGTAAAGCCGGTCGTCCAGGAACTCGGTTCCACCAGCGAGGGCGCCACCTAACGCGATTCCGATTCCGAGCCCGATGCCGCAAAACTTAAGTCGGTTGGGGAAATCAGGCTTCAAGGGAAGACTCGGAGGATCAATCATCTGGAAGTGCTCGCCCTGCTGCAGCAATTCCATGCTCGTGGCCATTTGCGAATCGATTCTTCTTCTTCAGCAGTTCGTCATAATTTGCCTTGGACTGTTCGTAGCCTCGCGTCAGGTCGGCGAATTGCTGTTCACGTACGGGTTCCTCGTTCAAGCGTCCTCTGGTAATCATTAATCTTCGCTTTTAGGGCGGCGATCTCGTGTTCCTTGTTCGCACATGTCGATCTGATTGGCCTTCAACTGACCCTGGAGCTGAATCGTCGCAGACCCGTCTCTGCTATCCAAATCGTCCGGCGCAGACGCAGCGTGGTTGCCACTCGCTGAAGTCGTCGCCGCGCTCGTCTTCAGGTCGGCGAGAGCCTGATCTCGCATTTTTTCGACCCTCGCAATCTCGTCTTTCACTTTACGAACGTCGGGATGACGATCGGTGTAGTGCGAGCAGGAGATCGGCGAGTTGCGCTTTGAGCTTATCCAGTTGTTGGTCCAAAGCGGGTATTCCTACGGGTGCGCCGTCTCCGCTTTTGGTCGTCGTCTGCAAAGCACGCGACTGTTCCAGCATCGACTGCAAGTAAGCGTTCTGCTGCCGGTCGGCGTTGAGACCATCCTCTTCGTTCTGCAATTGAGACTGAAGTCCGGACAGGATTTGTACATTGCTTGTCAACTGGGACGGCAACTCTCCGAGATGCTGATCCTTGTATACCCGGACCTTTTCTTCCTGCTCGGCCAAATTCTGTCTGCGCGGTTTCCAGTTGTTGTTCGAGAAACTTCGTGGTGTCTTCAGATTTCTTGTTGCCGCAGCTCCAGATTCTCGCTGATAAAGAGACTGGTCAGCTCGCCCGTAACCTGCTGGGCGAGCGTGAGGATCGTGAGAAGAATAGTAGATGTTGAATGAAGTAATCGACCGCATGTCGTTCATCGAACACCAGCGCAATCTCGATATCCTTGCGCATACGCTCGACCAATTCGTCGTGGATTGAGCCGGCCGCGTTTGTCGGCATACAGGTTGAGTTCATCAATAATGTGCAAGAGACGCGTGCGACTGAGAATCTGCTGGGTCATGCTCTGCAACCGAGACTGCAGATCATCCGTTACGTTCGGGGTCACGTAATCCTTCGGCATGCTCGGCTGCTCGACCAGAATCAGTGTGCCCGACTTGTAACGCGAGGGCAGAACCCAACTCGCGCTCCAGACCACGAGCCACCCGAGAAAAAACGGTATCAGGAAGTACATATGCCGACGGCGAATCACGTCGACATACTGCTGCAGATTGATGCCTTCTCCCGGTTTCTCTTCTAATTCATCTACCATAAATGCCTTCTCAGACTACCGTCCCAGCGGTCTTGAAAACTGATACGAGATACGTAAGCGCACACTCGATTTCGGTCGGGGATGCTCGATATCGCCGCGATATCGCTGTAGCTCTGATGCAA
Organism: uncultured Acidobacteriota bacterium; assembly: GCA_963722725.1. Taxonomy (GTDB): domain Bacteria; phylum Acidobacteriota; class Terriglobia; order Terriglobales; family Acidobacteriaceae; genus JABDBE01. The sequence continues at coordinate 168,436 of CAVROB010000013.1, read as the reverse complement.
TCGCGTGTATTGCAGCTGCACGTTGAAATGCTCGCCGATCTGGCGCTGCACCGAGGCGTTTCCCGAGATTGTATGCCCACTGTTGTTGAACGCTGGCAACGCGTCCAGAACATTGTTGCTCGCGTAGCTCGCCCCAATCGACGCGCTCAGGATTCGCGTGAATTGCCGACGCAACGAGCCGCTCGCGATGTCCGCCTGAACCGCTCCGCTCAAACCACCGCCACCGTTGATGCTTCGCGAGTAGCTGGCTGCAAGACTGGTCAGCTTCCCCTGCCAGCTCATGCTCGCGCCGCCTGCCGGAGACCACGCCCGTCGATCGTCGGAAGACCGAACTGTGACGGTGTTGGAGTACTGCGGGCCGCCGAACATCGAAATGGAAAGTGTCGGCTTCAGATAGACGGTATAAAAAAGGAAAATGCTGTGGGTCTGAGTCTCGCTCTGCCCCACAGTCGGATAGGCCAGGAACATCTGGTATTGATACGTGGCCCCGATGTAGTGCATTTTCGACAGTCGGTGAGTTATAGAAGGCCGATCCACCCTTCGAACTCGAATCGTATAAGCCCGGAACCTGTGCCTCGTTCGGATAGTGCAGATTCGTAAAGGTTCCGCTGGCTCCGATCATCCCATTTGCGGCTGAATTGGTAGGTGATCGTAGACGTTCGCAGTGTTCGTGAGCGTATCGGCAATCGGCGCAATCACGGAATTATTGGGAACAGACACTCCGCCGGAAACTGGGCTCTTGCAAGATCTGAACTTCGGCTGATTGAGCACGTTCGACGTTTTCATGAAAGCGTATCTCGCACGCTCAAGGTCACGTGCGGGCTCAAACGATAACTGAAATTTACCCCCAGATTCTGATCGGCTTGATTCAGCGAGCTCGTCTTCTGGTAGAAAGTAAATCCCGGACTATAAGTCAAAACCCAATGCAGTCGTGACCGAGTCTGGTCCAGTGAAATCGTCGGCCATATCGAGTAGCTCATCTCACCGATCGGCTTGCCATTGCTGCCGGTCGTAGCGTCGCAATCGTAGGCGCTGCCGAAAGCCAGCCCTCCGCGCAGATAGTTGGAACGCGTTTCGGAGGTAAATCCCATCGAATACCCTTCGCCGCTGATCGGAGCGGGCATCAACATCGCCCCCCCGCTACCGCCGGGCCCGTTTGCCGTGGGGGCCGCGCCCGACGAGTCGGACTGCGCGAAGAGAACGGACGCACCCAAGAGAGTCATACTCATGAAAACTCGAATTAGCATGCTTGCTGTCAAGGCACCACAATAGTGTCACGCGGCTGGAGTTTTATGTTCTGCGCCGAATCCTTGCCTTTGATTACTTCTTTATAGTTAAAGGGCAAGCGTGACTGTGAGCCGTCAGGATTCTGACGGAGGATGTAGATGGATTTTTGCTTGGCAAAATCGCGGAAGCCCCCGGCCAACGCAATGGCGTCTAATACGGTGGCGGAGTTTGTCAACGGAAACGATCCAGGCCTCGATACCATGCCGAGGATGTTGAATTTCTGGCTTTTGACTTCCGAAACGATAACCGTAACTTCCGGCTCCGAGATGAAACTCTGTAGCTTCGTGGCCAGCAGTTTCTCTAATTGGAGGGGCGTCTCTCCGCTCGCCTGCACCTCGCCGGCTAAAGGCAATGAGATTTTCCCGTCGGAACGAACCGGAACGGTGCGAGATACGTCAGGTTCTTTCCAGACATTGATCGCCAGAACGTCGTCAACACCAATAACATAAGTATCGTTGTGCGCCAGGACTGCAGTTCCACCGGCAACGGGGTCGCTAGCAGTGGACTGCGCTCCCGATTTTGTGTTTTTCGTTGCGTCAGTCTGTGCCGCCAGCCAACCCGAAATCAGAATGCAAACGGCGAACATCGATAAACGCCGACACATCTTTTTCGCTGGGATTGTCATGGTTTGCTCCAAACTGAGCAATTGTAGCGCGCTAGTCCCCATTCGGCGTTAAATCCGCTTTCCATTGCCCCTAAAGCCATTTCCTGGGAATGTGGTCGGATAGGCTTCTGAAGAGCTCATATGGTATTGCTCAATCTTATACAGCAGGGTTCGATAGCTGACTTTAAGCAACCGGGCCGCGGCTTTTCGGTTCCAGCCGGTTTTCTCAAGAGCGGTAGCGATCGCGGTTCTTTCTGCTTCAAACCGGACACTTTGCACGAGTGACTTGAGTGAGTTGGGACTGCCAGATCGCTCGCGATTTTCCTCGTCATCGAGGGCTTCCGCGGCTGGTTCCCGAGCCTCCATCGCGTGACCATTACTCGGCTTGCCATTCCCCGGTTTGCCGTTCCCTGGTTTGTGTTCTGTTATTGCCGCGAAGTTGAGCTCTTTGTCCCCCATCACCAGGTAGCGCTTTACGAACTCCTCGAGTTCTCGCAGATTTCCTGGCCACGAATACGCATGGCAGGCATCCAGAACCGCTGGCGAAAACGTGCGCGGAGGCAGGCTATAGTGTTTCGCCAGATGATGCATAAAGTGGCGAAGAAGAATTGCGATCTCATCTTTCCGCTGGCGCAAGGGCGGTGCCTGAACCGTGAAAGCACTCAGGCGATAATAGAGATCCTCGCGCAGTTTCTTTTCAGAAAGGGCTCGCTCAATGTCGGCGCTGGTTGAAGCCAGAATTCGGACGTCGACCTCGACCTTTGCGCCGCTGCCGGGCCGGAAGAACATCTTGTTCTGCAACACTTGCAGCAGCTTGCTCTGGACGCTGGTTGGCATCTCGGTGATCTCGTCCAGCAGAACTGTTCCCTTCTCGCACAACTCAAGTTTGCCGGGTTTCGATCTCATTGAACCGGCGGAGTCGTTGCGCTCGTACCCGAAGAGCTCGGTTTCGAGCAGATCGCCGGGCAGCGCTGCGCAATTCACCTTGAGAAACTTGAATCCGGAGCGGACCGACAGTTTGTGAATGAGGCGAGCGGCGGTATCTTTTCCGCTTCCGTTCTCGCCTAGTATCAAGACCGGAACGCTAGCCTGGGCCAGCAATTCGGCCTGGGCGCGAAGCTTGCGCATGATCGGGCTCGCGCCTACAAAGAATGCGTCATCGCTGACTTGTTCGATGTCCTCACTGGCTAACTCCATCTCGATGCCATTGGGTTGGGAGCTGAGTTGGCCCCGAATCACGCTCTCAAGCTGCTCGTCGTCGACCGGCCTCACCAGATAATCCTGGGCACCCAGACGAATGGCCTCATTTTTTCGTCCGGCATCGTCGGGATAACAGAGCAAGATGATCGGCAGGTTCGGACGAAGTCGGCGCAGCCAACGCAAAATGTGAAGGCTGTCCGCATCCCCACGAGGCAGATCCAAAAGAAGCAGGTCCGGCGTGACCCCTGCCTGCACGAACTCCAAGGCTTCCCAACCGCTGCCCACCGTCTCCAGTTGCCAGGAATTGGCTTCCCCGATCGACCAGAGCGAGCGAACCACGGTGGGCTCCTTACTGACGACCAGGAGGCGTACCGCTTCGATTGCGTTTTCTATCACGGGATTGAAGTTCCTTTGGGAGATGCCGAGGGAAAGAGAATGTAAGAATTCTAAAGAGGTTCTACGTCGTATCCCTGAATGCGCACGGCCAGCGATCTTTGAATTGCGTCGATCGAGACCACCAGGGTGTTGTCATCGTTGCGGGCGAGGAGAATCCCTTCGACTCCGTCCAATGCGCCGCCGCGTACTCGCACGCGCTGTCCGATCTGAAGAAAAGGATGGGCACTCCAGGGGATTTGCTGCCCGATCAAGGTTCGAACTGCCTCGATTTGTGATTCGGCGATTGGCGTTCCCAATCCGCGAGCGCCCACAAACTTGAACACGCCGTCGATGCGCAGCACCCGCAATCGCTCGTCGCCGGTTGGAGCCAGTTTCACAAACACGTAACAGCCAAAGAGTGGCAGTTCTACCGACTTCCGCCGGTCGCTCCAACGATGCACCTCGGTAACCATCGGCAGGAAAGTGTTGACGCCTAATTCGCGCAGTCGGTGGACAACAACTCTTTCGTGTCGGGCGCGAGTATGCACCGCATACCACTGCTCAATGCCGGTTGTCACGATTGGTGCCATACTCGGAGAGTCCCACGATTGATTGCCGGCACTCATAGCTTCGCCCTCTGAGTCACAAATGTGACTTCTTCACCTGCGAATGGCTTCAAAAAAGACGGGGGATCTGCCCAATTACAGCAACCCGGGGGAACGTACCTTAGAAATACTGGGGGGAGAATTAATCTATACTAAGTCGATCAAGATTATTGCAATATATTTTTCGTGTCAAGTGGCACGCCTATCACAGGAATCACCAATCCCTGCGCATACTTCATTGACTCGAAAATTTTAGCTTACCGGGCACGGGGGATGGGACTCAGCTATGAGTTGGTTGCCCGAAAGTGAACTCAGATTACATTCGTATGCAGGACGCTGCAAGAGGTACACGCTCTCCGCGACGAATTTCTCATCTCGACATGAGTGTAGATTCTCCGTGCGGGAAGATCACCAACCTAGAGAAGAACTTCTCCTCACCTAGAGAGTTTCGACGACGCCCTGCCAATCTTATCGGCCTGGGCGCCCGATCTACCTAGCTGGAAAATCGAAAACCAAGATTGAGCATATACGATTGATTCTACATGGGATACAAACGCACTCCGACTATCGAACCGTATCTAAAATCAAAGAATCGAGCCTTCCAGGTGCTGAAGGCAATCCGATGCAATTTCATAAGGGTCGCAACCAGCTACAACTAATGCAAACCTTTGCGACCTTTCCCTTGTATTCCAGCTGCAGATACGGTAAACTTCCTCTCGGTTGGTACTGTTGTTTGTAGTCACTGTGCATCCTTTATTACTATCTGTTGGCTGATTTTTTTTCGGCCTTTGCGTTTTTAAATATCCCCCGAATAGAACAGAATCCCCCCGCCTGTGGGAGATACTCCCCCGTCTCAGCGCAGCTTTTTTGATTGTGGCATTTGTTGGCTTGGTCCCGGTTTTGGTGACCTATTCGAATGATGTCGCTGGAGAAGCTTATGGATACCCAAGGTGCGAGGGAGGATCGGATCCGTGTATTGGTTGCGGACAATACCAGGATCCACACTCAACTGCTCGCCGATGCAATAGCGCGGGACCGCGGATTGAATGTTACCGGCGCGGATTCCGATTCGACCGGTGTGATCGCAGCCGCCGCCGCTCATAAAACGGACGTTCTGCTGATCAGTTCCAACCTGGACGAGGAGTCCCACCGCGTGTTTGAAGTTTTGCGGGAGCTGCGGGCATCGCATCCGCAGATCCGCGCTGTGATGCTGCTGGATTCCTCGAAGCGCGACTTTATCCTGCATGCGTTTCGCGCGGGTGCAAGAGGAATTTTCAGCCGTCACGACTCGGTTGACTCGCTTTGCAAGTGCGTCCGGAGCGTGCACGAGGGCCAGATCTGGGCCACGAGCCTGCAGATGTCCTATGCCGTAGAAGCCCTGGCATCTTCGCCTAACGTAAAAGCCGTGGATGCGAATGGTTTGGATCTGCTTTCGAAACGCGAGATGGAAGTCGTCCGCAGTCTGGCCGAGGGGCTAACCAATCGTGAAATCGCCGACCGACTGGGCCTGAGTCAGCACACCATCAAGAACTACCTGTTTCGAGTGTTTGACAAGTTAGGCGTCTCCAGCCGAGTTGAACTGCTGTTCATGACTCTGAGCCAGGCCAGTCCCGCGCAATCATTACTACCTTCCCTTCTGGCCAATGGCGGTCGACACGATGAGGCGACGATCGCCGTCTGTCAAAAGGCAGCGGAACAGGGCCTGCCGACCGCACAGCTGGCGTTGGCACAACTTTATTCGGCTCGTCGCTCTGGGCCAAAGGATCTGATGTATGCCTACATGTGGTTTCTGATCGCCAATGAGCAGATCACCCGAGCCAAAAATCATGTCAACGAATCGATGACCATTGAGCAACTGCTCGAGGCCGAACAACGAGCGGCCGAGTGGATGAGAAAGACAAAAAAGATGCCATCTTCGTCGATCGAAGATCCTCCCGAAAACCGACACGCAAGGGAAAAGGACGCATCCACCGCCTGATTCAGAGGAGAGGTTTTCCGTCTCCGGCTTTCCTCACACGACCCGATACGCGTAATTCGCGTGGCACATGACACCATTCCCCGGCGCGTTCCAGCCGGCGCGGAGCCCGTCTTTGCCCTCCAAGATCTTGCGGAGAGTCGCCTGGAGAAGAATTGGCGCTTTGGGATGGAAGTGCTTGTTAGAAAAATGGGCGAAGAATAGGCATTAACGGTCACGCGGTCTCTAAATCTGCCCATGCAGCACGGCTGAATTTTACGTGAGGCATTAGCAGATCACCAAGGCAAGACTACGTGTCACGAACGGCGGTGAAAGAACTCTTACGGTTTCGTTTCTTGGATCAGAACCACGTTTGATTCTGAGTGTACGCGGAGCACGGCGAGCTTAGTCCCATCTGGCGACCAATGGAATTGGACAATTTGGTCGGATTTGAAGTTCGTGATCTGGTGTCCAGCGGAGTCGTCGAGCGGCTGAACCCACAAGTTATCCGCTCCGTTCTCGCGAATCGGATATGCAATGGCCTTTCTGTCGCGGGTGAACTGCACGCCACCTGAAATGTGCGAGTTAGCATCGAGTAGCCTGGGCGATGTCGGTGATTCGAGATTCAACAACGCGATCTTTCGCGTACCCTCCTGTGTCTCTTTATTTACGACTTCGACCACGTAAGCCAACGACCTTCCGTCAGTGGACATCTCCATGTTCCCCCACACAATGAACCCTGGAAAGTCGCTGCTACGCGGAAGTGCCTCGGGTTTGCCTGACCCGTCCAACGGCACACGCTTAAGCCTCTGAGCGGGCAAGTCGTAATAAAAGACCCATTTTTGATCCTGCGAGCAAACAGGGTGAAGATCACGCCTGCCACTGGTTAGCTGGACGGGGTTTGATCCGTCCACATTCGCCCGCCAGATGCTCGGCGAACTTCGTTCATGGAAGGCCCAATTGAACACGAGATATCGGTTGCCACAGGTCGTCAACCAGCCAATTCTTGCGTTGGGGTCACCGAACAACTGGGTCGCACTCTGTCCGCCAGCTTCGATTGTCCACAACCGAGGCCCATCGCTGGCAAGTAGCTTCCCGTCGGCAGTCCAGTTGACATCCACCCAGTTGACACCAACAAAGTTGCGCCCTTGCGAAGAAAGAGCCTCGGCCTGTGGGGATTGGCTTCCTGCTCCTGGAAGAAGGTACACGTGGTTGGTAATTTTAGTCTGAACGGTAGCCAGCGTTCTCCCATCGGCGGAACTAGTTATGCCGTCGTAACGGTTCGTATCCCGAGTGATGGGGTGGATGTCCCCTCCTGTGCTTGACATCCATCCAATCTGTCCGCGATAAGCGTCGGGTCTTGTCCAGTAGTTGATGAGGATTTGCCGTCCATCGGGCAGCCAACTCAATCCAGTAACATACTGGTCGTCGAAGGTGGCAAGCCGGTGGGACTTGCCCGCTTCAAGATCGAATAACTCAATTCCGCCCGTGGCTGCACCCGGCTGAACCAACTGATAAGCGATCTGGTTGCTGGGAGACCATGCCAAGTGGTGTGCGAAGTCGGTCGATGACCCGACCTCCACAATCTGCAAAACCTTTTCGTCGTTCCCGTCCACCGTCGCGGTGAGCAAACGGTATTTGCCGATCTCAGGATCGTTCGCACGAACATAGGCGATCCGATGCCCGTCGGGAGAAAACGTGATGTCACTATTGATGTTCCGCACAATGATTTGCGGGCTGCCGCCAAGCACGGGAGCACGGTATAAATCGTGGTGTGTGCTCAGGGCATTCACGGCTTTACGGAAATAGAAGTAGTTTCCGTCGGGCGAAAACGTCAGACTTGCATAGTCGCTGGGCGTGGGAGCGACAACTTGCGTATCGCTACCGGTGGGTACGTTGCGAAGCCATAGACTCTGGCCGTCGTTGTCCACTACGCTAAGCACGAACTTGGCGTCTGGCGAAATAGCGGTGGAACCCAACAGACCCGAGTTGTGGACTTGTGTATTGGTAATTTGCGTAATGGTGAAATTCTGGAAGGGAGCAGCAGGACGTAGGAAGACGGAGTAGAAGGTGAAACCTAACAGGCAGAGAACGATCAACGCGGCAATTACTCCAAGCGTGATTCCCCAGCGATGCTGCTTCGCGGCGGCGACGACAGTGCTATCGGTGTGCACGAACTGAACTGTGCTCGACTCTGCACTGATCGAGACATGACGGCTGGAATCGGTGTCGCGCTTCAGCCGCAACAACTCGGAACGCATGTCTGAGGCGTGCTGATAACGAAGTTCACGATCTTTCTCTAGAGCACGGTGGATGATATCTTCCAGCCTCACTGGAAGGTCTGGATTCAACCGCAGCGGGGGAGCAGGGGCTTTGTTCAGGATGCAATCGAAGATTGTGCCCGAACTTTCCCCCTGAATGGCAACGTCCCGGTCGCCATCTCGTACAGAACTACTCCAAACGAAAACAAGTCCGTCCGTGAGTCGAGTTCCTTGGCGCGCACCTGCTCGGGTGACATATACGAGATCGTTCCCAACGCAGCGCCCGGACTCGTGAGGTGCTCGGCGCTCGATTCGACGGTCGCTTGCGACATCCCAATTGCAGCACTTCCTGCGAGACTAACTTTGGCTAGTCCAAAGTCGAGAATCTTGGTGTGTCCTCGCTTGGTGACGAAGATATTTGCCGGCTTGATGTCCCGATGAACGATGCCAGCGGAATGGGCTGCTTCGAGTGCGGCGGCGATCTCAATGGCAAGAGACACTAATATGTCGGTGTCCATCGGCCGCCCGGCGATACGGTGCCTTAGAGTCGCACCGTCAAGAAACTCCATCGCGATAAACGTTTGCCCGTGCTGGTCGTCAATCTCGTAAATCGTGCAGATGTTGGGGTGGTTCAGCGCGGATGCAGCCTGGGCTTCGCGTTGGAAGCGCGATAAAGCTTGTGCTTCTTTAGAGATCCCGTCAGGTAGGAACTTCAACGCTACGAAACGGTGCAGCTTTATGTCCTCAGCCTTATACACGACGCCCATACCGCCGCCGCCGAGCTTCTCAACGATGCGGTAGTGCGATATGGTTTTGCCGATCACCAGCAGACCCCAGGCCCCCAGGTCGATTCATCTTACGAACGCTGTATCCGTGAGTCAATGAATGACGGGGAGGAGGGAAGGAAGGGGTCGTAGAGCGCCTCCCTGGATGCAAGTCTCGTTTTAGGGACAGCCCGGACATCGCGATGGTGTGCAGCAGAACACAGAGTAATTGATTGGGCGTCCCGCTCCCTCTTCACGGGGGAGTCCGAAGTAGTAATCATGATCGCGGTTGCGACCGAAGAGATGCATGGGTCGGACTGAGTCCTGACCTGAAAACGATTACGAGCGAGCCTACGGTTGGAAAGGCAACACCATCAACGAGAGCGAAATGGCGCTCTTCTTCGAGTGCATGCAGTAGTGCGCTCAAAAGTGCTTGACACGGGCCGACATTGTCAGAGAGGCGATGTTACGCCAAGTATTTAGGGTGAGCGGCCCTAAACGGCGCCGCAGGGTCACCGAATAAACTAGGGAAATGCCGACGTTGTGAGTCCGACCATCCCCCGCTCCAGAACCCTATTGTGTCAATCGTGATTAGAAAACAGCTTTGTATCCCGCCGTCGGTCCCTTTCTGACCGCTTGGTATCCGCCTATGACTGTGCTCTTGTCGTTTAGTCCGGCGGCGTAGGTTTGCACCGCCTTGGGATAGTCGAACTTGTAGTATTTCCCTGCGTGGAGCAGGGCACCGTGGAACAGAGTGGCGCTGTCGAACCATGTAAAGCTAACATCGCCCTCGTTGTTGAGACCCAGAGCTTCGGAGCCCGACGGCCCGGTTTTGGGGACATTGATTTTCTTGTAGGTTTTGCCGTTGTTCGAAGTTATGGCTCCTCCGACGGTACCGCTTGAATTAACCGCATAGAACAGAACAATGCCCCCTTTGTCGTTGACGCCTGTAGCCACGGTACCCAAGCCTCCGGGGACATCCAAGGTTGTGTACTTCCCAGCTCTTAACAGAAATCCGTGCGTGACCCCGCTGGAGTCCGTGTAGTTGCCGACGATCGCCGACTTGTCGTTTATCGAGTTGGCCGCTGTGCCGATATTCCCCGGGGGTCCAGGAATGTCCGTATATTTCCCGGCCTTGTACAAAAATCCGACCGAGACGCCGGCAGAATTTGTGTAGGACCCGACAACCGCCGTGCCGTTGTACTGGATGTTGCTACCTCCAGTAGTGCCACTCTCAGCATTCGGATCATCCAGTGTAATAAGCTTCTTGCCGCTGAGGATGTAGCCATGGCCGACGCCCGCGCTGTCAATGTAGTTCCCAACCGATGTTCCTGCGTTGTTGATCCCACTGGGAGTGGTCTGCTTGGCTCCCGGCACGTTCGCCTTACTAAATTTGAAAGTCAGTGGCGGCGCATCGCCTGCCAGCGCCACGAGTGCCATCACTAACACGAACCCAATTACGCAAACCGCCTGCTTGGTGTTTTTCATAACCAGTTTCCTCCCAAGTCATGATGCCCTCAAAACGTTGAGCTCTGCCACGAAGTGCTCTCGTTAAGCGCTACTCTGGCAAAAGAACAAATCAACGGGCAATTCATCGGAGTGTCTTTTGACTTAAAGAACGCCAGGGATCATACACCCGTCTCACCGTTCATCACACTGTGAAACGGTTTTCGTCTAAACTGCAACGAATAGGCGATTCTCAACCGGCGAAATCAAATGGCGAAAACATTTTTCGCCAATTATCCCTTTGAACGGCCGCCAACCCGCTCGCTTTCATTGAGTTGCTCCTCGCCTCCCGCCTAAGATACAGCGACTCGATGATCGGCCAGACTATCTCGCACTACCGCATTGTCGAGAAACTCGGGCGCGCCAGGGGGGATCTGATCCGCCTGTTGTCGAGTGCAGGAGTAATAGTAATAAGGATCCGACCTGGTTGTCTTTGGTAAGTCAAGCTCCGCAGACCACGCAGGTACCAGCGTCGAGACGCCCGGCACCCGCAAGCCGTAGTCCAAGCATTTCCACGAGCGGGTTACCGTTGTGTGGAGTCATTTGATTTTCCGGTTGCGTTGAGCCGACAAAGCGGCCAACAATCTTGTTGATCTAAAGTGTGGGTCGCTCCTCGCTTTGGATTGCCCCGACTTCCGCGCGCGGAGGCCGGGGCGCCTACTTCGCCAGAATGCCAAAATGACCAGAGTTACCTCCCCAAGTTACGTTACGTAGGTCCAACGAACTCTCAAGGCCTTTGGTGCTTTGACGCTCGCCCCTCGCGTTCATACCCTGAATTCATACGCGGGTTAGGCTTGGGGTGGCGCCGACTGCAGAACATCCCCTCTTCTCAGTAACATGCGGCGTCTTTACCGGCTCAATCCCGAAATGGCACTGGGAACGAAGGTCTGAGGGTGGACTCCCCGAAGGAGGAAAGAATTTATGCTTCCTACGCGTGAAACTCGAGGATTCACTCTGATTGCAACCCTGATGCTGTTGTTGATCATGTCGGGAATTGCGATTGGTCTGCTCATGATGGTCAACACCGAAGGTAAAGTCGGTGGCCAGGATACGCAAAACAACCTGGCGTTCCACGCCGCCGAAGGTGGCATAGAACACATGACCTCGGATTTGGCCAGCATGTTTCAGAACATCGAATCACCCACGGCATCCGAGATCGAGGCTCTGAGTTCGGATGCGCCTGCGAGCAACAACATTATGAGTTACCCCATCTATAGCTTGACGCCGGCCACGAATCCTAACGGAACCCTCGCCACCAATTGGGGGCAAATCGCCAGCGGAACCTACCAGGGCCTGTACGCGCAGGTGTTGCCGGTCACCCTGCAAGTAACCGCGACTACCTCTCTGTTTGGGGCGGGAACAGTGGGTGATGAAGTGAACATGTCGCGGACCGTGGAAGTGGCACTGATTCCGGTGTTCCAGTTCGGTGTGTTCTCCGAAAGCGACTTAAGTTTCTTCGCCGGCGTTAACCTGACCTTCGCCGGCCGGACGCACACCAACGGGGATCTGTATCTGGATGCTGGTACAGGGGCTACGACAATATTTCAGGATAAAGTCACGGCCTGGGGAAATGTCATCCGTACTGTATTGGCGAACGGGAACACATCCGCGGCTACAGCTCACCTGGGCACGGTAGACATTCTGACTGCGTCTCAGGGTTGTAGTGGTGCGCAGCCGGCCTGCCGGGCCATGGCCCAAACCGAGGGCAGCGTCGTGGCCGGACCGACCTCTGCACAGAACCTAGCATGGAATCCCACAATTTCAGTCGGAGATTACAATAGCTGGATTATCGATGGAAATTATGGAAATCCGGGTGGTACCGGGGCCACGCAACTGTCTTTGCCCTTTATCAACAACGCGCTTGGACTCGCGGGACAACCACAACCCTTTGAAATCATCCGGCGGCCTCCAGCGGGGGAAGTAGCCACGACAGCGCTAGGCTCGTCGCGCCTTTACAACGAAGCGGAGATCCGAGTGATGCTCTCCGATAATCCGGCGGAGCTTTCTGCCCTCGGCTCTGCCGACCCCAACAATATTCGTCTGGCGAATTTTCATGATGCTTCGAATGGAGTGAATTACCAGTTCGGAGTGCCAGCCACGCCCGTAGCGGGGCTGCCAGCTTTGGTGACGGGCGGCACTTATAACACGTATTTCGCCACAGGGTCGACGGGAGTTCCAAATCCAACCACTTGGACGGGCACCGTAACCACCCTTCCAGCCGACTTCCAGTTTTCACCCATTGCACCACCGGCTGGTGACGTGACCTTGTTCGACGCCAACGCGCCAATCATTACGCAAGGAAAGGACGGTTTGAACAACGCGCCACCGGCAATCGCTTTGTCGACGTGCAACGCGGCAACGGGTAGCTGCGCGGCGGCTGCGCCGTATCCGTACTACACGCCGCTTGCTTATCCGACCCCGACTCTGCAGATGAGCACCTGGAACCTGTTGGACGGATACCTGCGAGTCGAATATCGCGACGCCAACGGCGTGTACCACCCCGTTACACAGGAGTGGTTGCAACTGGGATTTGCGAGGGGCCCTACTCCTCCGACGGCTCCCGGCACCAATCCCGTTAATCCGAATGCGATCTTGATTCTGCAGGAACTTGCGGATCGCAATGGCAACGGCGCGGTAGACCCCAACGGCGTTGCGCCAGCCTGCATAAAGAGCGGTGGCACATACACGTGCACCAGCGGCGAGCCGCCCGAGGTGACGAAGGACCCTGCGACTCCTGGCGACCTATTAGGCCGGTATGGCAACAGCACAGCGCCGAATGGGGCGAGCCCAACCCAGTTCAACTGGTATCCAATCAATTTCTATGACGCTCGCGAAGGTGAAGTCCGCGATGTGAACCAGGGAAATGCCAGTTGCGCGCCCGCCGGTGTGATGAATGCCGTGGAAATCGATGTGGGCAACCTGAGTCAATGGTTGGCCGGCAAGACTGGCGTCAGCGGGCTGCTGGTCGACCCTGTCTTTCAAAACGGATACGTTTTGTACTTCTCCGACCGCAGGGGCATGCTGCCCAATCCTAACGGCACGCAAGTGGATCCCGCAGGCACGAAAACCGGCGACTCGGGTCTGGAAGATTCCATCAACTCCCCCAACGTGGCCGGCAATCCAAACGGTTTGTTAGAGCCGACTCCACCCGGCAAGACCCAGTCTCCAGAAGACGTAAACAACAATGGCGTGCTGGACAATTGGGGAGCGGGTAACCTTGGTTTGGGGCTGGGCTACATACCCGTCACTACCTATGCTGCGGCCAACAGTGTGAACAACTTGATCCGGAACGCTGCTGCGGGCAGCCCCGATCCATACTTGGTTGCCGGACGAATCCCAAGTTGCATCGTAGGCCAGAAGAACTGGATCAGCGGCGCGCGCCACGTTCTAAAACTGGTGGACGGCTCGCTCGGCAACGTGCCCGTCAGGTCGGACAACGGCCTGGGTGGGTTCACCGTCGCTGCCGAGAATCCGGTTTACATCCAGGGAGATTACAACAGCAGTGTCGCGGATCCCACTTGGACGAATCCGAATGCGGCGGACCCTCCGCATGCGGCGGCTGGGGTGATTGCGGATGCGGTGACGATGCTGTCTGATAGCTGGTCAGACCTCGCCAGCCTGAACTCTCCCAGCAACGACGCGGGACGCCCGGCTGCGACAACCTACTATCGAGTTGCTGTCTCCGGCGGCAAAAACATCAACTTCCTCGTCAACACATGTTGTGCGGGATGGGCAGTAGGCGACTGGGGCACTGATGGCGGACTACACAACTTCCTGCGTCAGCTGGAGAGCTGGAGTGGCCAGACCCTTAATTACAAGGGATCGATGGCAAGCCTTTACTACTCCACGTATTCTACGGGAACTGACAAAAACGGCGGTGGCACTGTATACGAACCGCCGGCTCGAAACTACATTTTCGATCCGGACTTCACGCAGCCACAAAACCTGCCGCCCGGAACACCAATGTTCCGCGACATCGACAACTTGAGTTACCGGCAAAGCTTCACGCCGCACACCGGTTGCTATTAAACCGAACTCGCAGATGGGTTGTTCCGTGGGCGACGACATGTAGATGTTGCTGCTCCCTCCCCCAGCACAGCGGACGGTCCCACCAGGTCGCTCATCGCAGAAGAATCACGGATCGTTCAACCTTCGCACTTTGGAACTGCCTCCCTCGCCGAGGAAATCGCCATGGTGCGTGGCGAGAAAAACCAGAGTCGCCAATTGACCGCGTATGAGCCTGCTGTCGCGTTTTTGCTCCTTGCAGTGCACTTCAATGCACAGCCATGCACGCTTGTGCCGCTTCCTCAAGCAGTCGCTCCTTCTCCTGCTCTGTCAGCTTTTCTGGTTCGAGGACGACGACGACTTTCTTGAGGGTCCCGCTGAACCGATAAGGCATTTTATCCGCGTAGTCCTCGACCACTGGCGTTCCCGCGTCTTCACCAATATCGAATGTCTCATCCAGGGAAAATCGAATCGCTATGCTCACCGGAATGGGTGCTTCCGCAACTTGCTTTTCGTCGACAAACAAGACACCCGTCGCGCCTTTACCATAGCCGCCCCCGTCATACCTAAAGGCGATGCGCACTAGGTGATTGCCAGCCGGAACACGCTGATCAGAACGGACACGGAATTTGTGCTCCGGTTGAGCGGCCGAGTGGATGAGAAAGACCAAGAAGATTCCCCCTTCGTCGATCGAAGATCCTCCCAAACAGCGATCCGCGAGGGAGAAAGACGCATCTACCGCCTGATTCAGAGGAGAGGTTTTCCGTCTCCGGCTTTCCTCACACGACCCGATACGCGCAATTCGCGCGGCACATGACACCATTCCCCGGCGCGTTCCAGCCGGCGCGGAGCCCGTCTTTGCCCTCCAAGATCTTGCGGAGAGTCAACTTCGTCATGGCCGGGACTAGTTCGTAGGGCGTCTGCCGCCAATTTGCGGCGCGATTTCTAACAGCTCGGGATGTGGCAAGGGCTTGCGTGGCAACATCTGATCGCGCATCGCCGCATTGTAGAGGAAGATGGCTTCAACTACTGCAGCCTGCTTCAAGTCTCCAGCAGAAAGCCGCTCGTAAACATCTTGATTGGTGTGAACGCTTCGAGTCTCATAGTCGCGAGGATCCTGAATGAACTGAAAGCCGGGAATACCTACCTGATCGAAGCTCTCGTGATCGGTTGAGCCGGTCGGGCGCATGCTCACGGTAGTTACTCCCAGGTCTTTGAGTGGCGCGATCCACTGCTCAAAAATTGGAACAATCGCCGCGTTGTTTTCGGCATAAATCCCCAGAAGCTTGCCGCCGCCATTGTCGAGATTGAAGTAACCGGAAATCAGCGAGTGCTCCGGTTTCAGAGTTAGCGGCCCCACTTGTTCCCGCAGGGACTCAGGGATGGCGAGTTCCTCGGGCTTGGTGGAAAGCCCGATAGCGGCGAAGTGTTGGCGCACATAGCGCCTCGATCCATATTCATCCTGCTCCTCACCGGTCCACAATGCGATGCGGATGGTTCTACGGGGCCGCGCATGCAAGGCCGTGAGGATGCGCATGGCTTCCATGGCGATGATTGCGCCCGCACCGTCGTCAGTAGCTCCGGTGCCTGCAATCCAACTATCCAGGTGGCCGCCAACCATGACTACCTGGTCCTTCAACTCCGGATCGGTGCCGGGAATCTCGGCGATTGTGTTATAGCCCTGCTCGTGATCGCCAGTGAACTCGGTTTTGATATTGAGGCTGACCGTAACCGGCACCTCGTGTTGCAGAAGGCGAGAGATTCGCCCAAATCCTTCATTAGCCATAACTGCAGAGGGTATCGGCTGTTTGTGATCCGGCAGGTAGACAAACTGGCCCATAGTCTCGCCATTGTCATCGCGCATGATTCCGCCATCGCCCGCATAGCTGGAACGTAGAAGAGCAACCGCGTGCTCATCGGCAAAGAACTTCGACACCTTCTCCCTAAAATTAACTCTCTTGAAAACGTCCTCCCAGTGCTCTGGTCCGCCTGAAAATATGTGTTGCTCCTTCAGATCGCCGTCAAGCGGGAATTCATAGATTTGCTGAAGTTTAGTGGCATCGTAATGCTCCAGGAGCGGAGCCGGGTCGGGGTTAATCTTGGGCGCATCCCCATACAGTACGATCTTCCCCGCTAGTTTGCCCCTCCACTTTTCGAAATCTTTCTCTTCCTTCAGGGATGGCACAGCTATGACTTCCGCCGTGACTTCTCCGGGCGTCGGAGGCGACCATGGAGTGGCTTGAGCGATAAAGACCGCCGTGTCGGGCGTGGCCAGATCGACGAAGGTACCTATCTGGCGCCATCCCATGCCGAATTCGCCCCAGCTTTCCAGATGCGCATTGGCGCAACCCATGGCAGTTAACTGGTCGCGTGTCCACGCATTCGCTTTAGCCAAATTCGGCGAGCCCGTGAGCCGGGGTCCAATACCATCAAATAATGCGCTCGCGTATTCCATGATGTGCGAATGGCTGAACCCTTCTTCCCGTATGCGCGAATACATGGCCAGGTCAAGATTTTCCGTCGATGGTTGGATGGCAGGGCGTTCGTAATCAAAGCCATGCTGGCCTGCGCTTTTTTCAACCGAGAGTTTTTTATCCGCGGCGCAGGCCACAAAAGTTGGATAAAAAAGCAGCACAGTGCAGGCGAATGCGACTAACTTATAGCGTTTAATCATGAGAGCGACCATAGGTAGATCCTTTGAGGCAAGTTGTCTTAATTATTGTATACAACATTGTATTGCTTGTATACAATGAGAAAACAGAAATAAAACTATTATGCTGAACTCGACCGCGACCCCACGCATATCTGCAAGAACGATCGAAGAGGCCCGCCTCCGCATCGGCTCTGAATTTCTCGACTCGCGGCAACTGGAGCACAAGGAACTGTCAGGAGAGATCGGCGTTCAACTGGTTTGCAAAATCGAGAGCGAGAATATTGTCGGTTCTTTCAAAGGACGCGGCGCCGACTCCTTTATTAACGCGCTGCCGGCGAGTGTAAAGGCACTGGTGACGGCCTCTGCTGGCAACTTCGGACTGGCGCTGGCCTACGCAGGCAATCGGCGGGGAATTGAGGTGACGGTCTATGCTGCCGAGACCGCCAGTTCGGGCAAAATCGAACGCATTCGGTCCGTAGGTGGAGTGGTGAAATTGGCGGGACGGGACTTTGACGAGGCCAAGGACCACGCCCGCCTGGACGCAGAGCACATGAACGTTATGTATGTTGAGGATGGCCGGGAACCAGCGATTGCCGCCGGCGCAGGAACCATGGCAATGGAAGTCACAGGCTGGGCGGAACCGATTGCCACCATGCTGGTTCCTCTAGGCAATGGGGCGCTGCTCGCCGGCGTTGGTTGTTGGTTTCGAGCACATTCTCCTCAGACACGCATTGTCGGCGTTTGCGCTGAGGGCGCGCCTGCGATGGCACAATCGTGGCAAACTCATACCGCACTCAGCACGCCGAGCGTCGACACAATTGCTGACGGCATTGCAGTTCGCGTACCGGTTCCGGAAGCACTAGCGGACCTTGAAGGCGTTGTTGATGACATCGTTCTCGTCAGCGACGATGCCATCAAACTGGCTCTTCGTCTCATCTACAAGCATCTGGGCTTGATTGCTGAACCGTCAGGTGCGGCAGGCGTAGCTGCCTTGATTAGCCATTCCACGCTTGCCCAGGGTGTAGTCTGTACTCCGATTACCGGAGGCAACGCGACCCGGGACCAACTGCTGGCGTGGATTGGGCAAATTCAATGAAATCGTTGCCAAAAGTGGCTCCATCGAAAAAATCGAGTCGCCTGCGACAGGACCTTCGCTCAACTCTTTTGCGCAAAATCGTTGTCGGCGAATTGGAGGCTGGAAAACCCGTCAACGAGTCGCATCTGGCCACGCAGTTGAAAGTGAGCCGCACACCATTGCGCGAGGCGTTGCTGCAATTGGAACAAGAAGGGTTCATCCGTTCGGACGAACGACGCGGATTCTCGGTCGAGCGCTTGTCCGCCCGCGAGATTCGGGAAATCTATCCCATGATTTGGACCTTGGAAGGACTTGCCCTGCGTTCGAGCGCCGTTTGTGCGCATTTACTTGTGCCAGAACTCGCTCGCATCAACTCCGAATTCGCCAAGGCGCGGAACCCACAGCGGGCCCTTGATTTGGATACGCTGTGGCATGAGCGGCTAACCAGCCAATCACAAAATCGACGCTTGCTCGAAACGATGTCAGCATTGCGGCTTGGCATACGGCGTTACGAGATGGTTTACATGGCCGATACTCGGCTCCTTCCAGAATCGGTTGCTCAGCACAACGCGATCATCCATGACTTGAGGGAGCACGATATAGATGCTGCAATAAAGGGCCTGGAGAAGAATTGGCGCTTTGGGATGGAAGTGCTCATCAGAAAAATGGGCGAAGAATAGGCATTAACTGTCACGCGGTCGCTAAATCTGCGCATGCAGCACGGCTGAATTTTACGTGAGGCATTAGCCGATCACCAAGGCAAGACTACGTGTTTGCAGCGCATGAATGGTAATGGACTTCAAGCGGATTGTCGGCCATTCGGGAGCCATCCAGAAACGCTAGTGCTGTATCGGACGCGCGCCGCCGGACTGCTGAATCAAGGTGCCACTCACTACGGGGCGCGTCCGATACAGCGGTTTGAAGGAAGCCGTGCTGTGGGGAGGCATTTATGCAAATTCAATGGTCATCAACCCACCATTGCTGAAGTACTAGACTTGCGCGGTCAGACACTTACTTATTCAGAGAGTCCCTAGAACTACTACCGTTTTACTACAGTCAGGGTAGAGGCGAGCCTCAATGACCGCTATTGGGATGTTACGCCAACAATCCTCTTTAGATACCCGCAGATACCCGCAACTCCACGACTTTCGTTGACTTACCCTTGCAATCCCGCCCACGACTGCAACTATCTGCAGATTGACGGGCAACACCGAATAGGATCCCTCCCACGTTTTGGGCGCATTTGCCTTTGTACGCTGCCCGGAACCTCATTTCTGTTCCCGTTCTTAAAGGTTAGATTCCGCAAAGAGACCCCCAATGTGTTGATCCGGTGCCTTCGAGGCCTTACTCCCGCTGCATGGGTCGACTAGCATTTTGGCCCGAAGACGATGTGACAGTTGGTTGAAAATGCAATCCTCGCATTTGTTATTTGGATACGAAAATCGAGAGCACATGGCCGTGCCCTAGCTTGAGCCGGGAAACTCAGCCGCGAGCGGTGGCGGCTTTGCGGGCGATGAGGTTGTAGCCTTTGGCTTTGGCATCCGCCTCGACTGCCGTCAGATGGGCACGTCCTGCCGTGGTTTGTGCCGCCTTCATTTCAATTTCAGCGAGCGCCAGACGAGCGTCGAGTTCAATCCCCTGATAACCCAGCTCTCGCGACTTCGCGATGATGGCGGCCAGATCTTTGCGTGTCGCAATCCCGGCAGCGGAGTGGGCGACGTCTTTTTCGGAGCTCTCGATGCGGGCGCTGGCGATCGCGGTCCGCCAGCGGATTTCAGGGTTCTGGCTCTTGGCCGCGAGGAACCGTGCGTGTTGCATCGCGTCTTTCGCGCCCGCAGCTTTGCCCTGCGCGACCAGTGCACGGGCGAGGATGCACCAAGCCTCGGTTTCGTCGTCGCGGGCCTTTTGTTTCTGAAACACCTCGACGGCCTGGCGAATCACCGTTTCTTGTTCGGCAGCAGAATGCGCCTCCTCTAGCGACAAATCTGCGAGCCGGAGCTGAGTCTCAGCAATGCTGAGCTTCTCGCCTGCGGCGGTGCGAATCGCCAATGCCTGCTCGTACATCTTGTGGGCGCCAGGAAAGTCGGCTTCTTTGAGTAACAGACTTCCTAAACTCCACATGGCATAAGCGGCCTTATCCTGATCGCCGGTCTTCTGCCAAGTCGCGAGAGATTGTTCGAATCCTTGCTTTGCGCTCGTAAGGTCCCCCTGCAGCTCGTGAATAAGCGCGATATTGTAACCCGACAGGGCCTCACCTCCACCGTTTTCAGCGTCCCACAACTGCTGTGACTTCTGATATAGCTGGAGAGCGCCGGGCAGATCGCCCTGCTCCATTCGTTCATCGGCAACGTTCAAGGTGGCCGAACCTTCGTGCCTCCTATCATCGAGGAGCCGGTAAGTGGCGAGGGCCTGGCGATGCATTTTCTCGGCGGTGGCGAGATCGCCTTGTGCTTCATAGACCAGACCGAGGTTGTTGAGCACGCTGGCCACGCCGTTTTCGGATCCATTCCTGCGGAAAAGGGTCTGCGCCTGCTGATATAGACGGATGGACTCGGGTGCATCGGTCTCGGTTATCGCATCCGCCCAGGCGCGCAAAGTTGTGGCTTCGCCCTGATGGTCCCCGGCTGCGGCGTAAATGTCCCTGGCCTCGCGGCAGGCGGCAACCGCATTCTGCACTTGCCCAAAATAGCTGAACAGCCAGCACTGGTTTTCCCGCGCGCGGGCGAGAATCAGCCTCGACCCTTGCGCCCGCGCCTTCTCCACAGCCCTTGCCAAGGGCTGCTCTTGGTGTTTGAACTCGCTCTGCGCATCCCAGGCATCTGCCTCCTGCAATTCGATACGGGGATCTTCAGAAGCTGGAGGCGCAAGTTTGCGTAGCGACTCGACCGTGGCCAGAGCGTCCTGCCCTTTGCTGCCGCGGACCTGCATCCTTGCCAGCCCGAGCCCGTAGTCGAGGTTGTCGGGGAACAAGGCGAAAAGGGTACGATAGACCTCGACCGCCTTCTCATTTTCATGATTGATATCGCGATAACGGCCTTCTGCCAACAACTTCTCTTCGCGAGAAAGATTGGCCGACAATTCGTAGGCCTGACGGGCTTCCTGCTGCGCCTTCTTGTCGTAGCCCAGGCGGGACCAGGCTTCGGCCAGGGCAGAGTGAGCCAGGGAAAACTTTGGGTCGGCGGCTACAGCCTGCTGCAGAAGATCACGCGCTTCCAGTGCATCGAACACACGCAGCCGAGCCAGTCCCTCGGAATAAAGGCGGGCGGCGCCACGATCTGAAGGCAAAGAAGCACGGATGCTGACGGCCTCCACCGGAGAAACTGCTTCCACGCCCAGCTTTTCGCGTAGTCGGGAACCTGCCTGAGTCGCGATGTCAAACAGGTCCGCCTCACTTCCAACTACCGCGACGTCAGCGATGGTCTCCCCGGCGGCCGTATCTTGCAGGCGCAGGTCGAGACGGATGCGGGTGCCAGGCTTTTCGCCGAGGGCGGTGTAGGAGCCAAGGACGATCAAGTCGCTGTCCAGGTCCTTGTGCAATCGTGCCAGCGTGTTTCGGGAGAGGCTGTCAGCATCGGCCAGAGGAAGATCGAGTTTGGTGCGCGCGATGTCTTCCCCGGAAACCAGGCGGAGCTTTTCTCCAGCCTCCAGTTCGGTGCTCAACATTTCTGACAAGGCCGTGGACAACCAGGCTTCTTCGGGGCGGCCAGACAAGTTGCGAAAGCCGAGAACTGCGATGGAACGGCGGGGCGCAAGGGATGGCGCAGTTGGATTCGTCCGCGGCTGGACTCGGTGGAATTGCGTCCAGGTGTAATAGCCGGCAACCGATGTCGCGGCTATGGCTACAATAGCGAGCAGTCTCATTGCCGCCCGATTTCGGGGAACTGGCAAACTCAGCTGTTCTTTCTCTTCGGTAGTGATACTGGTCCGGATCGTGTGTTCCTGAAACAGCAACCCGCGGGAGCCGTGGCCGGCGGCGGTTGCAACATCCGGGGCAATACTCAAGTTTCCCGATACAACGACCTGCACCGACGTAACAAACTGATACCCTCGCCCCGGCAGGGTGACGATATAGCTGTTGTCACCAGGCTTCTCCTCGAGCGCCCGCCGCAGCACGGAAATGCTTTGAGTCAGGCTGTTCTCGTCCACAAAGGTGTCCGACCAGACATTCTTTAGCAGTTCGTCGCGGCTGACAACCTTTCCCGGGCTCTGCACCAGGTAGAGAAGCACATCGAAGGCCCGGCGGTTGAGCGTGACAATCTCTTCTTCCCGCCACAGCGTGCGCGAGAGAACCTCGATTCGGAACTTTCCGAATTCGTATATTCCCTCGGGTTTCATTGACTTGCTGGCCATTCACAACTCGTCAGAACCTGTGAGAACTGGTCACTGGCCTTTTTTCGGCGACTGCCGCAATGTTCGCGGGCAGTAAAGGGGGAACGCACGAAGCGACTTTACCAATGGCTGAGCCGGCGGGCAAGTTCTTTCCGTTCTGGCACGACCGTGAATACCGCCAGCCGTACGGTTCATACCGAGGTGACGGTCCAGCGGGAAGCGGTAACCCTGCTGGTTGGTGACGCGGCTGCGGGCTTTGATGTCTGCCCGCTCTGCGGAACCAAGCTCGCGCCGGAGCAGGCGGAACAAGCCCGGCTTCGTCTTCCCAAAGGTCCGATTTCAGGGTGACCAGAGTGCCATTGAGGAATGATCGCACTGATTTCTGTAACGGCTTCTCAGGCTAAAGCATTTGGTTCCGTTGGAAGAAACGTTCGCAAACTTACAAAAAGGAGAATTCCCATGAAGTTTCGCATCGGTTCTGTGGTAGTTGGATTTATGCTGTTCGTCCTTTCTATAGCCGCTCAGACTGCGAGCAGCGGCTCAACCTCTTCTTCAGTGCCGCCGTTGGTAAATTTCAACGGCGTCCTGGCCGAAACCAACGGCAAGCCGCTCAGTGGCACGGTCGGTGTCACTTTCTATCTATACCAAGAGCAGCAAGGAGGCGCGCCGCTCTGGCTGGAAACCCAAAATGTGCAAGCTGACAAAACCGGACATTACTCGGTTGCGCTCGGCTCTGCCAGCAGCCAGGGATTGCCTGCCAGCGTCTTTGCTTCCGGCGAAGCCCGCTGGCTGGGCGTGCAGGTTCAAGGACACACGGAACAGCCGCGCGTCCTGTTGATGAGCGTGCCCTATGCTTTGAAAGCTCTCGACGCCGAGACCATCGGCGGCAAACCGGCTTCGGCCTTCATGATGGCGCCTGCGTCGAACTCAAAGTCTCAGTCGCCCATCCTGCCTCCGGGAACCATCACCGGCAGCGGCACAGCTGACTTCGTTCCCGTATTCACCGGCGCGAGCACCATTGGGGACTCCAAGATTTTCCAAACTGTCGGTGGCGACGTAGGAATTGGAACGACTACACCGGCCGCCGTACTCGATGTGAAGGGCACCGGAGACGTCCGCGATACTCTCACCCTTTTCCCCAAGTTGACCCATCCAAGTCTGTCGGTTCATGGCACGGCTTTCGAAGTCAGCGGTAAGGGCTTGGTAACATTCATATCCGGCCAGACCTTTCCGGGCGCGGGCACAGTTACTAGCGTAGGCAGCGGCGCTGGACTGACGGGCGGACCCATCACGACCAGCGGCAGCCTGAGCATCAAGACGGGCGGAGTCACCAATGCGATGCTGGCAAACTCGTCATTAACGGTGACAGCCAACAGTCCTTTGACGGGAGGCGGAGGTGTATCCCTGGGCGGCAGCACGAGTCTGAGCTTGAAGAGCTGCTCCACAAACCAGATTCTGCAATTCATCAGCGGCGCGTGGGCTTGCGCGAACCCGGCAACCGGCACCGTGACCAGCGTTGCCACCGGACTGGGACTGAGCGGTGGTCCGATCACCGGCAGCGGCACCCTGACGATCAACACTTCAGTGGTCCCGCAACTCGCGGCGACTAACACGTTCACGGCGAACCAGACGGTGAATGCCACTCTCTTTGCCAACTCCTCGGCGAGCGCCGTCATTGGAACCTCAACCAGCTCGGTTTTTGGAGCCGTGGCGGGAGGGGGGGCCAAAATCGGCGTGTATGGCAGCGCGACCGGCACAACTGGCTCCGGTGTTGAAGGTCAGAGTCCCTATAACGGCGTATTAGGGGAGGCATCTGGCGCCAGCAACACGAGCACGCTTTTTGGGGGTTCTCCGGGCGTATGGGGTGACACGGGTGGCGCGGCCGAGTCAGGGTTCGTGGGGGTAGTTGGGACCGCCGACGACAACAGCGCTGGTAACTTCTTTAACAACTCTCCTCAAGCAACTCTCTTCGTCGGAAACAACTCGACCGCGAACAGTACTGACCTCGTCCTGGTAGCCAAAGGTGATAATGAGGGCGGCCTTTGCACCATCGATGTGAGCGGGAATCTGACCTGCAACGGCACGATTAAAGGCGCAGTCAAGGTGGACGGTGTGCGAAAAGTCGCGCTCTATGCCATGCAATCGCCGGAAAACTGGTTCGAGGATGCCGGCTCCGCCCAACTCTCCAACGGCTCCGCCCGCATCGAACTCGATCCCACCTTCGCGCAAACCGTGAATGCCGGAGTCGAGTATCACGTGTTCCTGACCCCGAAGGGCGATTCCGAAGGTCTGTATGTTAGCAAGGAAACGCCGCAGGGATTTGAGGTTCACGAACAGCGTGGCGGAAGCTCCAACATCGCCTTCGACTACCGCATCATGGCCAAGCGTGTGGGCTATGAAAAAGTTCGTCTCGCGGACCTTACCGAGCAACTCAACAAACAGGAAGCCCAGAGCCGGAAGATGTTGGGTTCGCGGCCGTCCTCTGCGCCCAAAGCCAGTCCGAAGATGTCAACACCACCGGTGCTGCCAGCCCGGGCTGCGCTACAACCATTGGCTGTTCAACCGAAGTAAGCGCTGTCGGGGGACGGCGCTTGCGCTGAAACCGAGGGGGCCAAGGCTTTGAGCCACGGCCCCATCGGCGTATTGTTTCAAAACCAAAGCACGATTCAATCGTAGAAAGAGGAAATCTCAATGAAGGTTCTTCGCGTTGGTTGCATAATCGGTGCATTGTTGTCCCTGGCTCTTTCACTGTCAGCGCAGACTTTCACCACACTACACAGCTTCGACAACACGGATGGCGCATTCATCTTGGCGGGGCTAATCCAGGCCACCGATGGAAACTTCTACGGGACGGCGTACGAGGGTGGGGCCAACTGTTCCCCCGACGGGTGTGGCACGATCTTCAAAATCACTCCCGGCGGCGCGCTGACCACCCTCCACAGCTTTTGCTCCCAAAGCAATTGCACGGATGGCGAATACCCCGAGGCGGGGCTAATCCAGGCCAATGGAAACTTCTACGGGACGACGTACGAGGGCGGCGCCAACTGTGCCCCCGACGGGTGTGGCACGATTTTCAAAATCACCTCCGGCGGCACACTGACGACGCTGTACAACTTTTGCTCGCAAAGCGGCTGCTCGGACGGCTACTACCCCGAGGCGGGGCTGATCCAGGCCAGCAATGGGGACTTCTACGGGACAACGACCTTCGGTGGCGCCGGCGGGGTTGGCACGGTTTTCAAAATCACCCCCAGCGGCACCCTGACGACGCTGCACAGCTTTTGCTCACAAAGCAACTGCGCGGATGGCGAATACCCCGAGGCGGGGCTAATCCAGGCCACCAATGGGAACTTCTACGGGACAACGTACGCGGGCGGCGGGGCCAACAGTCGCGGCACGGTTTTCAAAATCACTCCCAGCGGCACACTGACGACGCTATACAGCTTTTGCCCGCAAAGCGGCTGCCCGGACGGCAGCGACCCCCAAGCGGGGCTAGCCCAGGCCACCAATGGGAACTTCTACGGGACGACGTTCGCGGGCGGGGCCCACGACCTCGGCACGGTTTTCAAAATCACCCTGAGCGGAAATTTGACGACGGTTCACAGCTTTTGTTCAGTGGGATATCCCGATTGCGCGGACGGCGACCTCCCCCGTTTCGGGGCGCTGGTTCAGGCCACCAACGGTGACCTCTACGGAACGGCTCCCTCTGGCGGGGCGCAGATCTATTACGGCATTATTTTCAAAATCACCCCAGGCGGCTCGCTGACGACGCTGTACAGCTTTTGCCCGCAAAGCGGCTGCCCGGACGGCGACGACCCCCGCGGGACGCTGGTCCAGGACACCAACGGGAACTTGTACGGGACAACGTTCGCGGGCGGGGCCAACGGCTTTGGGACGGTATTCAGCCTGTCTGTGGGTCTGGGTCCGTTCGTGGAAACACAAACCACGTCCGGCAAGGTAGGAGCGCACGTCAAGATTCTAGGAACCAATTTGACCGGCGCGACCAGCGTCACCTTCAACGGGACTACAGCGACCTTTCACGTGGTTTCGAGTTCGGAAATTACAACCACTGTTCCCACGGGCGCGAGCACTGGCAAGGTGAAAGTGGTTACACCCCACGGCACCCTGACCAGCAACGTGAATTTCCGGGTGACGCCATAGAAGTGTGGAGGCGGTGACTACTCTCGGAGGCGCGGCCAAGACACGCAAAGTTTCGCGACCCTGCCGTAATCGAATGGAAACGGAAGTTAGTACGGGAGAGTGGCAGCAAACGGAAAGCACAGAAACACCCAGCCTCAGAAGCGGCTTCCCGTGTGGAAGAAGCCAGTCAGGAAACTCGAGGTGCGCGACGAAACTCAATCCGGGCGCAAGTCAAAACACATATTCCGCGCCTTCACTTCACTCCAATCCTTCCACTACGTACAACGCCCCAAGAACTCGCACGGTGCTGTAGGCATATGCCTTGCTGCGCTCGGCGTATACCAGCCTCACGTCTTGGGTCGAACCCGCTTTCTCGCTGGGGTCCACGGCCTGAAGCAGCGTTCGCTTTCCGCTCGTCGTGTCCACACGGTAGATGCGGCCATCCCACGGTGTCGCCGAAACTACTAACAGACCTTTTCCATCTTCGGTCCAATTTTCAATTTGATCGTGGGGTTCCACGCCCGGGACCACTTGCAGCTTCTGTGTCTGTCGATCAAATACCACGGCCTCCGCGGAACCATTCCGTCCGGCGATCTGTTTTCCATCCCTGGCTATGGCGCTGCCCACGAAATCGGGAGGACCCAAAGGCTGTGGCTTTCCCCCCTCCAGATCCATTTCGTAGGACCGCAACGATTGTCCCTCGGTCGCTCCAGTCAGCAGCAGATGCTTGCCATCGGGGAACCAAACGACATTTCCTAGACTAGTAATGTCTCCCACTGGCAACCGACGGCTTTCCCCGGTTCCAATCGGGTTCAGGCCCACCTGCGGTGGTCTGGTTACAATTCTGGTGGCAACCATCGTTCCGTCTGGCGAGAATTTCGGCCCCCCTCCAGGTCCGAGCGCCACTGGCGGAGAGCCATCGAGTTTCCGGTAAACCGACAAGTACAGCGGCCCTGCCGGTCCTCCCCATTCCAGGAACACGATCGCCTTCCCCTCCGGCGAGATGTCTCCCAACATGGATCCGTCGAACCATTCGAGGCCGTGCCGTTCCTTGCCAGTGACGGGGTCGCTCCCGGCGATTTCTGTGCGGTGCTGCTCACTCGAAAGAAGCACGCGACCGTCCGCCGCAATATCCAGTATCCGCATCCCTTGCGGGGTCGTGAGGATTTCCCTCTGCTTCCCCCCAAGGCTCACTCCATACAAGTGACGGTCCGTCGAATCGGAAGCGGTGAACCAGATCTCCTTGCCGCTTCGCGACCACGCCAGCCCTTGTAACGTTGCGTACTCCCTGGTCAGCTGCTTACGTTCACCGGTAGCATCGAAAACGCACACCCAGCCCCGGTCATCGGCGTAGACCGGATGTTCCACAAATGCGACTTCCTTGCCGGAGGGGGACACTCGAACATAATCAAGATAACCAGCGGTTGCGTAAATGACTTTCCCCGCCGGATACTCCAGCTGCATTTTGCGGTTCGCTTGGCGCACCAGCGCCAGCGTCTTGCCGTCGGGCGCGAAGTCCGCCGAAATCACGTCCTTCTCCTGCGAGCGCGGCGTACCACCTGCCATCGGCGCCTGCGCCATCGTGCCCGTGAGAAAGTACGGCCCACTCACCGGTTCTATCGCAAGTTCCATGTCTCCGTTGGCGGAAAGAGAGAGCAGGGTCGCGCTCGGAAGATCTACTTTCGTGGATTGCGGAAACTCCATCCGCACGGTGTAGACCTGCAACGGGTCGCTGTTCCACTGCGCGCTATAGACGACCGTTTGCCCGTCCTTGGCAAAGCGTGCATTCGATAGATAGCCCTGTCGATAGGTTAGCCGGGTAAACTTTGGCTGTGGTTTTGCGGCCGACCACCTTCCCATCAACCACAGCCCTGCCCCCAGCGCCAACAGACCCAGCGTCACGACTGTCCACGGCACCCAAGCGCGCTTCTCCTTAGACTGCGCTACGCTTTTTGTTGACGACGTTCCGCCCAGCGATTCGATGGCAAACGCCAGATCACTTGCCGACTGGAACCGTCGCTCGACACTCTTTTCCAGGCAACGGGTCAGAATCCGCTGCAGTCCCAGCGGACCTTGCCAACCCGTTTCGTTGAGCTCCGGCGGCTCTTCCCGCAAGACTGCGGTCATCGTTTCCGCAGACGTCTCGCGTTTGAAGGCGCGCTTGCCGGTAAGCATTTCGTACAGCACGGCACCAAAACTAAAAATATCGGAGCGCGCGTCGCTCGACTCACCCCGCACCTGCTCCGGCGACATGTAGCCGACGGTTCCCAACACCATACCCGGCAAGGTCGCCGGACTTGCCAGCGTCGCCACAGTGTCGTGGCTTTCTTCGGGCCGCACCAGCTTGGCCAGGCCGAAATCCAAAACTTTGACCCGTCCATCCCGCGTAATAAACACGTTCTCCGGCTTCAGATCCCGGTGCACGATTCCCTTCTCGTGTGCGGCTGCGAGTCCCTGCGCGATGCCGAGCGCATATTCGATCGAGCGTCGCACCGGAAGCGGCCCGGCTTCAAGCTTCTCCCGCAGGGTTTGCCCTTCAAGAAGTTCGCTGACCAGAAACGGTGCACCGTCGTGTGTCCCGATGTCGTGGATTCCGAGAATGTTCGGGTGATTCAGCGCCGCGATGGTTCGCGCTTCCTGTTCGAAGCGCCGCAATCGGTCCGGATCTTTTGCCAACCCTTCGGGCAGCACTTTGACCGCAACGTCGCGTCCGAGTCGCGTATCGAGCGCTCGGTACACTTCTCCCATGCCGCCCGCGCCGAGCAGCGCAACGATTTCATACGGGCCAAGTCTCGTGCCAGAAGTGAGAGCCATGGGTCGGCGCAATTATAGCCTGTGCATCACGTCGGAGCAGATGTAGCAATTCTGTACTTTTCGTTTGCCCGTAATCCGCAGAGTCTCGGAGTGGCAGGCACACGCCAATGTTGCTTGCTCATGACAGTAATTCTTTCGGCCACCGCTAACAGAGGGAACGATGGAAATCTCGCATCCGTCTGAGACGCTGCTCGCGAGCCCGCCGTATACCGGATGTTTTCGTCACCGGAACAGGACGAGGGTTGTCGAAGAGCCCCGGTTTGCTCGTTATCCAACACTTAGGTTAGCCTTTGGAAAAACGAAAGGCAGAAAGAATGGCGGACAACAAAACCAAACCCACCGAATTGAGCGTGGCGGCATTTATTGATGCCATCACCGATCCTACCAAGCGCGCAGACGCCAAAGCGCTCGTCAAGTTGATGCAAGACGCGACTGGCGAAAAGCCGAAGATGTGGGGGCCATCCATCATAGGCTTCGGTAGCTACCATTATCGGTACGACAGCGGTCGTGAGGGCGACATGCCGCTTATCAGTTTTTCGCCGCGTAAGACCGCTACTGTTCTGTACAACGTGATCGAGTCCAGCGACTCCGGGGCGCTCGAGGCAAAACTCGGCAAGCACACGACCGGCAAGGGCTGCCTCTACCTCAAGAAACTCGCTGACGTGGACCAACAAGTGTTGAAGGCCATGGTCGTGAAATCCCTAGCGGCCTTGCGAACGCGGAACCCAAGTTAAGAGCCATTCGTTGATAGACGCCGCAGATTACAACAACAGCCGAGAGGCTTCTTCCCACAACTCCTGAGTGATGGCACCTGCGGGCTGATTCCGCGCCAGCTTGGCTGCCTGTCCTGCCCACAATTGCATACGATCGGCATCTCCAGCTTTGTGTGCTGCTTCGCGCATCGCGCGAGTCAGCCAGCGCTGAACCGGATATGCTGCTGGACTGGGAGCATCCGGAGCGCCTGCTGCCCGAACATATGCGGTGGCCACGCTGCGCCCGGGCCGTCCGCTGAAGGCACGCGTAATCATAGTTTTCGTGGGCTTCAGTACGCGCCAGCCGATCGGAATAAGCGGAATGCATCTTGGCTTCCGGAGATCGCAGGAACCCGGTTCCTATCTGTACCGCGCTCGCGCCCAGTATCAGCGCCGCTGCCACTCCGCGTGCATCGGCGATTCCACCTGCGGCGATCACTGGCACGGCGACCGCGTCAACCACCTGCGGCAAGAGGGCCATCAGACCTACCATTTGCCTTTCCGCTTCATCCGCGTGAAAGGATCCACGGTGTCCCCCGGCTTCCATGCCTTGCGCAACAATGGCATCAGCGCCTGCCTCTTCGGCGGCCTTTGCCTCGGCAACCGTGGTTGCGTTCGCAAACCACAGGATTCCGCGTGTTTTCAATTCCGCCACGAAGGCCGGCGCATAGAGTCCCATGATCGAAGAAATGGCCTTCGGAGCCAGGCTCAACATGGCCCGACATTGTGCTTCAAAGTCCGGCAGCACGGCATCGCCCGCTGCTGGTGAAGCCGGCGGTCCCCACGTTGCGAGGAACTCCCTTTGCCGCTTTTCTAAATCGGAGTCTCGATCCGGCGGTGCCTCCGGAATCCAAAGATTGATTTGAAATTCTCCCGTGCTGCCTTCGCGAAATGCCGCGACCCAAGCCTGAATTTCATCCGGCCTCATCAGCAGAGCTCCGCACGCTCCCAGCCCTCCTGCATTGGCCACGGCAATCGACAGCGACGGAGGACAGGCTCCGGCCATGGGCGCCAAGAGAATCGGCAGGCGAATGCCCAGTTGGCGGGCGAAACCCTCTGCGCGCTTGCGGGGGGATGAATCCCTTTTGTCGGACATGCAGAAAACCTCCGGCTCGATGTTCCTTGATGATGTTCGCGAATCCAGTGCAACGAAGACAAGTCTAGGGTAAAGGCGTAATCGGCGGGAACCCAACTTGTTGGATATCGCGACGCCGAAATTTGAGCCCGGAAACGCAGATGCATTCGCCGGAACTCAAATCCAGAAATGTCGGCAACCGGAAGTATCTAGAAACCAGATTCTTGGAATTCCAGCGCCCGGCATTCGCCGACTCTACGCTTCCCATAAGCCGACTTGAACTAAGCCGCTTTGCGGCGGACGCATTCGCGTGTTGCTGAGCCGACGGTCGAGGTGATCTGAGCTAGTTTGTTGTCGCAGAGGAGGAACTCTCTGTGACCCATCTACGCCAGATCATGCTTGAAGAACTACGGCGCCGCAACTACGCCGAGTCCACCATCGACGCTTACATTCACACGGTTGAACATTTCAGTCGACACTTCCATCGCTCACCCGATCAGCTTGGCCCCGAGCAGATTCGCCAGTATCAGGCCGCGTTGTTCACGCGCTGGAAGCTGGCCCCCAACACCGTAACCCAGCGCTTGGCCGCTTTGCGCTTCTTCTATGTACAGGTGTTGAAGCGTGGCTGGAGCGTTGCCGAGACACCGTATCCGAAGAAGGTTCTGCACTTGCCGCAGGTGCTGAGCCAGGACGAAGTCGCGCGTCTGATCGACGCGGCCGAGTTTCCCTTTCAGCGCATTCTGCTGATGACCCTCTATGCCACGGGCGCACGTCGCGCAGAAGTGGCGCACCTGAAGATCAGCGACATCGACAGCCAACGCATGGTCATTCATATCCGGGGAGGCAAGGGACGCAAGGACCGTGATGTCATGCTCAGTCCCAAGCTGCTCGAGGCATTGCGCGTCTACTGGCGCGGGCTGAAACGCAAGCCCACCGATTGGTTGTTCCCCGGGAACCGATGGCATACGGCGAGTCATCCGGTCTCCACCAAGGTTCTCTGGAACGCCTGTCAGCAGGCCGCCGAACGCGCCGGCCTTGAGCACAGGCGCATCCATCCCCACACTCTGCGCCACTGCTTTGCCACGCATCTGCTCGAAGCCGGTGCCGACCTGCGTACCATCCAGATGCTGCTGGGGCACCGCGACTTGGAGGAAACCACGATCTATCTGCATCTCTCCCGGCGTCATCTCAGCGCTACCGGCAGTCCGCTGGATGCACTCACGATCCGAGGAGAAGGAGAACCGACGCAGAGCGCATGAACCCGCCTCCTCTGGAGGTGGCCGACATCGTTCGCTGTGCAGGACAGTCCTTCGTTGAGCGCAGCCGCAGGTGGATCAACGGCCAACACGAAAAAGTGTTGCTGGCCATTACACGCTGCCGCACCGCCGCGCTGGGTGGGCATCGCGATCAGTGCTCAGACTGCGGACATACTGCCATCTCCTACAACTCGTGCAGAAACCGGCACTGCCCTAAGTGTCAGGGT
Source organism: uncultured Acidobacteriota bacterium (assembly GCA_963722725.1). Lineage (GTDB taxonomy): Bacteria > Acidobacteriota > Terriglobia > Terriglobales > Acidobacteriaceae > JABDBE01. The sequence goes on along the minus strand of CAVROB010000013.1, from coordinate 135,557 downwards.
AACGCCCGTCTGCGCTGGCTCCAGGCGCGGGAACGGGAGTTGCTGCCCACCAGCTACGTGCACGTCGTCTTCACCCTGCCGCGGGAACTGGCTCCGCTCGCATTGCAGAATAAACGGCTGATCTACAACCTGCTGTTCCACGCCAGTGCTGCAACCCTGCTGGAGATCGCTCGCGATCCCCGCCACCTGGGAGCCGAGATCGGTTTCTTCAGCGTGCTCCATACCTGGGACCAGCGACTACAACATCATCCCCATGTCCACTGCGTGCTGGCCGCGGGCGGTCTCGCTCCGGACCACTCCCGCTGGATCTCCTCGCGCCGATCCTTCTTCCTTCCCGTCAAAGTGCTCGGGCGTGTCTTCCGCGGCAAGTTTGTCGCCGGACTCAAGACCGCCTATCATGCCGGCGCACTCCAGTTCCACGGACATCTCTTACCGCTTGCGGAACCGCGCGCCTTCGCCTCGTGGCTGCGGGTACTGTTCCGTCACGACTGGGTCGTCTACTCCAAACGGCCTTTCGGCGGGCCAGAACATGTGCTGCGCTATCTCGGCGCTTACACTCATCGCGTCGCCATTTCCCACAGCCGGTTGGTTGCTCTTGCCAACGGCCACGTCACCTTTCGCTGGCGCGACTCCGCCCACGGCAACAAGAAACGGCTCATGACTCTGCGGGTCGAAGAGTTCCTGCGCCGCTTCCTCCTGCACCTACTGCCGCGCGGTTTTATGCGCATCCGCAACTTCGGCTTTCTTGCGAACCGGCGGCGAGCAGAACTTCTTCCGCTTTGTTTGCGGTTGCTCCAGCCCTCTGGTCAGCCAGCAGCAGACGCCACCTCACCCGCGCTGCCCAATCACTCGCTGTGGCAATGTCCGCTTTGCGGCGGAACCATGCAAGTTGTCGAGCGCCTCTCCGCCGCGCAACTCCTCCTCCGATCTCCGCCTCATCTCAGCCGATGCGCCGCATGAATCCACATCTCCAGCCTCGAATCTCGCTCGTGCTTCGGCGCGCACACTGGTTCTGTGTCTCGCACTTGTCACAATGCAGTATGGTGGTGCGATTCAGACCCTCCGATGCGCCGCCCCACGTTCATTCTCTCTGCGACCATCTACTGAAACCCCAGCGCTCTGACCGCAACGGCAAACTCACAAACGATCAAGACCGGCTCATCCAGATACAAATCCCATAGTCCCCCCGGGGCGGCTTCCTTCAAGTCGCTGTATCTGAAGCGCCCCTTCATTGCGCATCGGAACGATAGATCTTCACTCGTGGGGCGCTTCAGATACAGCACTAAGACTTCTGGCCAGCGTCGTTGAAAGTCTGTGCCAGATCATAATTTCCGAGTAGCCGTCAACCGGAACCAGACAAGGTTCCGCTGCCTCGGTGCCTGAATCAGGGTTGCTGGCAGGGTCACAAGATGAAGGACTTTGTTATCACACCTGGTTGTTTCACTTACTTCTTTAAAACGGCCGTAAAGTTCGTGATCACGGTGACAGATTGGCTGACCTGCTGGGAAACCACATTGAGCAGGACTCTTTTGCCGTCGGGCGTGACGTCGTAGAAACCTGTGCTGTTGCTCATCGAGGCAGACGCGAGCGACTGAGCGGCGCCAAACTGCAATCCTCCATTGACTTCACTGACCGGCACGGCAAGAACCGACCGGGAGGTCTGGTTGAAGTAGTACAGCTCCCTGCCGTCGCGGCTCCATTGCGGTCCATATCCACCGTTAGTGGAAACCTGCCACTTGCCCTGGCCACTGCGGAAGGCCGTCACGTACACTTCCGGAACGCCGGATTCCGCCGACGTGTAGGCGAGCCAGCGGCCGTCTGGGGAGAGATGTCCTTCGTTGGCGTAAGAACTCGGGCCGCTACGCGGCACGACCAGCCAGGGCTTGCGCTCGCCCTCCAGCGGCAAGGCCCAAATCTCCCAGAAGTTCGACGCAGGGCCGCGCGCATAGAGAAGGTACTTGCCATCGCGCGACCAATCGGTAGCGTCGGCGACCTGGTCGTCGCTGAGCAAGAGTTCTGGCGCGCCACTCCCGTCGGAGGGTTTGCGGTAGAGCTTAGCGTGGAGGTTGAGATTGCTATCGAATCCCGAGTAGACGATCCACTTGCCATCGGGCGACCAGATGGGGGCGTCGTTCTCAAGGGGGCCGAACGTAAGCCTCGTTTGCACTTCGCGGGCAATATCGTATACCCAGATGTCGTGGGCGCCGGGGCCGTTGTCAATTTCGAGAGCAATGCGGTCAGCTTGAGGAGACAGCTTGAAAGATAGCAGATTGGCAATCTTCTTGACCACGGTCGCGAGCTGTTTTCCGTTGCGGTCCATCCAAACCAGCTGTTGATCGCCCGTCCCGCCATTGCTGAATACCAGCAGCCCGTTGCTCGTGGCGGAAGCGTCCATGTGCCAGGTGCTGGCATCTTCCATGACTCCGCTGGCCAGGTTCTGTATCTCTCCGCTCAAGGTTCCCTTGCTGGGATCGAACGGCTGCGCCATCAACTGGCCGCCACGCATGAACAGGAGAAAGCCATCGGCGTAGATGGCGTTCGATTGGGATGTAATCAGCTTGCTTTTTTCGCGGCCGTCGACCGACGCGTAATACACGGCATCGGTTGCGGGATCGCGGGGGTCGATGAACAGGTACAGAAAATGCTTCCCGTCGGGGAGGAAAAACGGCCAGCGATGCGAAGTCTGCGCCGGGTCGACCTTGGTGATGGGGACTGGAGTTCCTCCGCTGGCGCTGACCCGCACAATAGGCGATTGCGCCTCGGGAGCGAACAAGATCGTTCCACCTGGGGCCCAGGTACCGCCGCGGCCAAAAGGGGCGTCGCAGACGGCCAACGGTGATCCGCCATTGAGGTCAATCGTCTTCAACTTGGCCCCGGCGAAGAAACCCACAGACCGGCTGTCGGGCGACCAGAAGGGAAAGGTTGCTCCGTCGGTATTGGCAAGCATGTGCGCTTCCGGCGCATTCAAGGGACGAACCCAGATCATGTTCTTGCCATCCGAACCGGCGGCCACGAGGGCGATCGACGTGCCGTCGGGCGACAAGACGGGCGGTCCAGCGAAGTCACCGACCAGGATTAGAGCGGCGTTCGCGGGAGGATTCAGGTTGGCATGAATGGAGAGGCCGGATTGAGCGGGACGGAAGAAAAACACTCCGGCAGCGATGCCGAGAACAATCGCGATTGCGACGGCTAAGGTCCAGCCGAGGCGCTCGCGGCTGCGTGGAGGAACTGGCGGTGCGGTGGCAACCGCAGGCGCTGACTTGTCGCCGGCGACCCATTGCAACTCCAGCTTGATGTCGTGCGCGGTCTGGAAACGCTCTTCAGGATTTTTCTGCAAGCAGGTGGTCACAACATGCTCAAAAGCAGGTGGAGTGGATGGCTTGATTGCACTGACGGGCTGTGGGTCGGACTCTAGAATGGCTGAGGCCAGAGCGATTTGGCTTTTCCCTGAAAACGGCCGCTTCCCCGCGACCATCTCGTAGAGCACGGCACCGAATGCAAAAATGTCAGACCGCGCGTCGGCTTCTTTCCCTTCGATCTGCTCCGGAGCCATGTACTGAATCGTGCCGATGATGCTGCCCGCCGTGGTCAGCGGAGTCAATGGGCTTGGCCCGCTCAGCGTGGCCGCCGCAGTGAACGAAGGCGGTGCCGTTCCGGATCCCGAAGCTACAGCCTGTGTGCCCACCGGTTTCGCCAGCCCAAAATCCATCAACTTCGTCCCTCCCGGGGTCAGCATGATATTGCCCGGCTTCAGGTCGCGGTGAACGATGCCGTTGTGGTGCGCGAATGCCAGCGCCTCGGCCACGGCAATTCCGATTTTGTAGATTTCAGGAAGAGGCAGCGGGCCTTTGCGCAACCGTTCCGCCAAAGTCTCGCCTTCGAGGTATTCCATCACCAGATAGTCGGCGCCGTCTTGCGAGCCGATGTCGTAGAGATGGCAGATATGGGAATGGTTCAGCGAAGAAACGGCGCGAGCCTCGCGCTCCATGCGCTGTTTCAGCTCCGGCGAAGAGGAAAGATGAGAGGCTAGAACCTTGATCGCCACGGTTCGGTCGAGCCGCGTGTCGCGGGCCCGATAGACTTCACCCATGCCACCCGCGCCGAGGGGAGACTGGATTTCGTAGGGGCCAAGTTTCGTGCCAGAGGTTAGAGCCATGCGTGGGCGCAATTATAGCCTGTGCAGCACGTTGCACGCGGCTGGCAATAATTCTGGGTGTGTTGTCGGCAACCCTTACCTAATCGGGTTACGTCAGAGTTACCCGTCATCGGGGACTTGGGCGTCAGAGGATGACAGCAGGGATCACCCGTACGAAATGCCGACTACACTTCTAGCGTGAAAAGAGTGCCACCTTCCCGGCTGGGGACGGCAAAATTGCCGGTTCGCCAGCCCAACCGCGCACCCTCCCTGTAACGCTGGCGGTAAACATCATTTTCCGGCGAAGCGACAAAGTCGCGATCATTTCGCGTTCGGCCGGGGTTAAAGTGTTCGGGCCGCGTAACAGAACCTCCACGAGTTCGCGCAGCGCCTTTGTGCTTTCAGGGCTGATCGCCATCGGGCCGAGAATACCAGGGGCACCTTCCGGTACTTGAATGTGGGCCATGAAGTTATTCCTTTCTAATATCTAAACTCCAAGAATCTTCCCTGCCATCGCGGTTCCCTCGACGCGGCTTTTCACTTTCGCGAAGGCCGTGTCGCGCGATGTGGACGTGTCATCGGCAAAGGGCGAGAAGCCGCAATCGTCGGTTGTTCCGAGCGATTCCAAAGGAATGAATTCTGCTGCTTCGAGCACACGATCCCGTACTGCTTCGGGACTCTCAATCTTTGGATTAATTGGGTCCGTGACACCCACGAAGAGCATCTGGCCAGGTTTGAGCAGGTTTTGGATCGTGGTTAGCACACGACGTCGATCTGCTTCGCTGGCCAACTGAACATAGAAGCGGCCGAGCTTCAGCTTGAACAAGGCAGGTAGTAAATTCGTGTAGTCGACATCGGCGCTATGGGTCGAGTCATGATCGCCGCCGGGGCAAGTGTGCACTCCAATCTTCGTCCTCTCAGCATCCGAGAACTTATCGAGCACGCGGTTGTTCAGCTCAATGAATGTATTCAACAATCCGCCGGAAGGATCGAGCTTGAGCGCCAGTCGCCCTTCGGTGAAATCGATCTGCACGCACGCGGCGTTGGCTTCCAGACACTCCCGAATATCCCTCGCTGCATCCTGAACAAGGTCTTCCAGAAACGCCTCGCGCGTATACCCATTCAGGCCATTCTGCGGATAGAGCAGGCTCAAGGCCGATGCCGAGATCACAGCTTGCTTGACCGGCCGGTGAGCGTGTCGCTGAGCGGCTTTAAGGTAGGTCACAGCATGGATGCCATAGTGAAATGGGCCGCTGGTTAATCGAGGCAACTGCCGGGTGTGACCGTCCGCAAAAGGAATGGTGACGCCATCCGCGGCGAGATTCTCCAGGCCCACGAGTGGGTAGGTCGCAAAACTCGGCTTGCTCTGTTCACCGTCCGTTATGACGGGCGATCCGGTAGCTTCGAAGCGGCTGATCGTATCGCGTAGTGCTGATTCTTCCGCCGCATGGAACTGCTCGTCCGATATCTGTCGGGCAGCGCGAGCCCGCATCGCCGCCAACAACTCCGGAGGACGGGGTACGCTGCCAATGGGTTCGGTCGGTATCGGCATGGTGTGCGGTCCTTTGATCTGAATCAGAAATTCAATCGGAGCGCAAGCTGAACTTGCCGCGCCTTGACGGTTCTGAATGCGAGAAACCTTACTTGCGATCGCCGAAACGCAGCAATAGTAAAAAAAGACTACAGATCGTCGTCGAGGAATCCGTGTAGCATTCGACTCCTGCCAAAACCGTCGCAGGCGTGTTGGCATTCGAAGGAAAGAGTGAACTTGGATCCTCACTCTCAAAGCACAAATACGATGCAACCCGTCGAAAGAACGTGCGACGATTCTGGGTGTGTCGCCAGCAAGCGGGACACTCTCACGAAACGGGCTGGGGGAGATCAATCGCGATCTCCGCGAAGCCGACCTCTCGATACTGATCGCTACAAGCCAGCAGCGGAGCAACTTTGTGTGGCCCACTATTCACTCAAAGTTTGGTTCTTCGTTCCCGGCCTCCGCTATTTCTGGATCGCATCGTGCTCAAGGCAGATGCTCCCATTACTTCGTGCAGCTTTTCTGGTTTCTTTTGTGGAGTAAGATCAATCGGATATATTTGTGCGCAGGCAAAAGGTTGAACTACAAGGGGAGATCGCATGGTGTACTCCGATACAGCATCCCGTGGGTCGTCCGCTGTCCTTATTCTGATCGCATGCGTCGCGTGGTCAAGCACACCTTCCCCCGCCCAGGGAACCGCTGCCTCAACGACGCGTGAAGCGGGTCTCGCCGCCTGGCAGCAGGTCTACTCCGTGCTGACAACTCCTCGTTGTATCAATTGCCACACCGCGACGAACTATCCGGAGCAAGGCGACGACCGGCACCGTCATTTGTTCAACGTCGTGCGCGGGCCGGAAGGCAAGGGTGTGGCGGGCCTGAATTGTGCTACCTGTCATCAGTCCGCTAACGCGGATAGCACCGGTGTTCCCGGGGCTTACAACTGGCACCTGGCGCCTCTTGCCATGAAGTGGCAGGACACCAACGACAACATCCTGTCGAGCACAGCGGTTTGCCAGTCTCTTACCGATCGCTCGAAGAATGGCAGCCTGGATGGCCCTGGCATCGTGCGGCATCATGAGCAGGAGCCTTTGGTGCTCTGGGCATTCCAACCAGGACGTCACCGCGACGGCACTACGCGATCTCTGCCACCGCTCACCCATGAACAATTTGTTGCCGCCACTCGGACGTGGGTCGATGCTGGAATGCCTTGTCCACAGAACCCTTGAACTCGGAGACTCTTATGCAAACTTACAAGCTGACAGTAAACGGACAAACCAGAGAGGTCACCGCCGACCCGGGCACTCCGCTGCTCTGGGTGCTGCGGGAAGATCTGAAGATGACCGGCACGAAATACGGTTGCGGCATCTCTGCATGCGGTGCATGCACTGTGCATCTGGCAGGAGTCGCGACTCGCTCGTGCGTGGTTCCGGTTTCGCTGGTAGGCGACCGGCCGATCGTGACCATCGAGGGCGTCGGAGAAGATCGCGTGGGCCGCGCCGTTCAAGACGCGTGGGTGGCCGAAGACGTTGTGCAGTGCGGCTACTGCCAAAGCGGTCAGATCATGAGCGCTGTGGCGTTGCTTAAGAGCCGCCGGAAACCCACGGACGAGGACATCGAGGAATCGATGGGCGGAAACATTTGCCGCTGCGGCACCTATGTTCGCATCCGCAAAGCGATCAAGACTGCTGCACAGCAGCTGGCGTAAAGGAGAACACCATGTCCGCGACCACCATGTTAAGCTCGGAATCAAGTCTCAGCCGCCGTAGTTTCCTGCGCGTCTCGGCCACGGCTGCCGGCGGGTTGATCGTCGCTCTCTATTTCGATTTCCCAGTACAGGCTCAGGCTCCGCCAGCGAAGACCTATCCTCCGGATGCCTTCGTTCACATTCAGCGAGACGGCAAGATTGTGATTCAGGTGAATCGCCTCGAGTTCGGCCAGGGAGTTCAGACCTCGCTACCGATGCTGTTGGCCGATGAGATGGACGCTGACTGGGCGCATGTCGTGGCCGAACTCGCCCCAGCCGCCGATGTCTATAAGGATCCGGTGTTTGGGATCCAAATGGTTGGCGGCTCGGGCTCGATTGCGCATTCTTTTCAGCAGTACCGCGAACTGGGAGCAAAAACCCGTGCCATGTTGGTTGCCGCTGCCGCGCAACAATGGAAGGTGCCCGGTGCTGCAATGCCGGACTGAGGCCAGTGTTGTGCACGGTCCCGGCGGGCGATCTGCCACCTATGGCGAACTCGCTGATGCCGCGGCCCAGGTTACTGTGCCGGAGAATGTGCCGCTCAAGAAAGCATCTGAGTTCAAGTTGATTGGTAAAGACACGCGACGGCTCGACAGCCGTCCGAAGTGCGATGGCTCCTTGAAGTTCGGCCTTGACCTCGATCTGCCCGGAATGAAGGTTGCAGTTGTGGCGCACCCTCCTATCTTCGGTGGAAGACCCAAATCAGTCGATGACAAGGCGGCGCGAGGCATTCCCGGTGTGATGGATGTATTCGAAATCCCTACCACCAGCCGGGGAACCGCAGTAGTCGTTGTAGCGGACAAGTTCTGGACCGCCAAACAGGCGCGCGATCGGCTTTCCATCGATTGGGATTTCTCTGGAGTCGAACCGGCAGACAGCGAGCAGCTGTGGGCGAAGTACAAAGAACTGGCTGCCACTCCGGGCAATGTTGCCGTGACTCGCGGCGACCTCAGCGTGCTGAATGGCATCAACGCCGCCAACCGGTTTGAGGCGGAATACGAATTTCCCTACCTCGCTCACACTCCGATGGAGCCACTGAACACAACCATCCGCTTTGATGGCGATCGCGCTGAAGTTTGGGCCGGTTCTCAATTTCAAACCTTCGATCAAATGGCGATCGCCGAAACCCTCAGCCTGAAGCCGGAGCAGGTTACCTTTCACACCGAGATGGCGGGCGGCGGATTCGGGAGAAGAGCGGTGCCTGATTCTCATGTGCAGCGCGAGGCGGCTACCATCGCCAAACGTTGCAAAGGCATTCCTGTAAAACTCATCTGGACCCGCGAAGACGACGTGCAAGGTGGCTACTATCGTCCTATGTTCGCGCACCGGATCGAGATTGGGATCGGAGCGGATGGCATGCCCTTGGCATGGCGACATGTGATCGTGGGACAATCTCTCGTGGCGGGCACACCGTTTGCTGCCATGCTAATAAAGAATGGAGTCGATGAAACGGCGGTCGAGGGCGCCGCCGACAATCCTTACAAGATCCCGAACTTCACGGTTACAGCGCATCACCCCACGCCGAACGTGCCGGTACTGTGGTGGCGCTCTGTCGGGCACACCCATACTGCCTTCGTTATGGAAACGCTGGTCGATGAATTGGCGAGTCGTGCGGGAGCGGACCCGATCGCCTATCGCCAAAAGCTGCTGAAACCGGATGAAAAAAGAATGCGTGGAGTGCTCGATCTGATGGACGAAAAGAGCGCTTCGTGGCGGAATCACCTGCCGGAGGGCCACGCCGCCGGAGTCGCGTGCCATGAGTGCTTCGGAACCAATGTTGCGTGCGCCGTGGATGTCTCGATCGAGAACAATCGGCCGAAGATCCATCGCGTAACCGTTGCGCTCGACTGCGGCATCGCAGTGAATCCCCTGACGATCGAGAGCCAGTTTCAGGCTGGTGTGAGCTTCGGCGTATCGCAGTTAATGGCGAAAGGGGCAATAACTTTCAAGAACGGCCATGCGGAGCAAAACAACTTCGACGGCTACACTCCGCCGTACATAATCGACGCACCGGTTGCCGTCGACGTTCACATCGCGCCGAGCACGGAAGAACCCACAGGATGCGGCGAACCACCGGTTCCGGTCATTTCCCCCGCCGTGGTGAATGCATTGTTTCGCTTGACCGGCAAGCGGTACCGCACCCTGCCGCTGCTGAGCCTCTAAGACTGGGCAGGCTTGTAGCCTGCCCAGGAAGTTATATCTGCTTTCACGCTCTAATTCCTGCGCAACGACCTCAATCCGGTGCTTACCGGCTCCCTTTTCCGCAGCCAGCGATTGTTAGTACTCGATCTGGACGCTGGTGAAATTGACTCCGTCGTTGTCCGGCACTACGACAACGACATAGTATTGATTCTCCTTGTTGTTAATGGTTGGATTTGCGATCGTCGTGGTCGTAAAGCACTGCGTCTGGTTGGAGGCGCCGGAGCTTTGAATACTCGCCATGGGGACCGCAGACGGGAATCCGGTCGTACGCCGTGAGAGGAATGCTGTCTAATGTCGCCGTAATGGACGAGCCCACCTCGTTGAAGTTGCCGCATAGGGTAACGGCCGCAACCACGGTGTGACCGGGAAGGGCGACGTTGGCCACCCATGTCCCTTGAGCGTTGGCGAGGAAACCAAGGGCGGGATCGAATGTAGCTTGAGGGCAGCCGCCTTGCGCAGCATTTACACAAATGAATGCCGCTCCGGTGAGGTTCAACCTCTCTCCCTTGACCGGGGCGGCGGATGCAGTTTGAAGTGACAGAACCAACGACAAGAATCCAACTACCACACAACCGATGCGCTGCTTCATGGAAGTATCTCCTTTTAGAAATTTTGCCAACTTTGAGTCGGCCGCGATCTGATCAAACTCGGCCTCTATCTAGTAACGCGAAGAAACGATCAAGAAAGGTCCATTTTTTCTTGGTATAGACCGGCGGCAGTTCTGCTTTGAGGCGCCAGCAGTGTCCGAATAGGGTTGGTAGTTCCGATACCGGGCAGGACACGGTGTCGTGGAGAAGAGGCCGGGCAGAATCTTCTGCCCGGCCACAAGATTAATCACGGCCTCGAACAAGTCGACTGCAGGCTACTTGTGTGGGACGCGGCTGGGATGAACTCGTGCTTCTTTTTTGCCCAACCCGGGGCCTTGCACCGTGGCTTGGCCGGCGTAAATGCACGTCGACGCCGGATGCCCGGAGATGACCATAGTTACATTTTGAGTAGCGGTGGCGAATTGCGCCGTGATCAGGTCATCCGTCGACTGGTTGGAGAGCTGTGTGCCGCTACTGCCACTGGCGAACCCGGTCACACCTCCGTTTACGAACCACAGTGACCCTGACACCGCTGGAAAGAAAGCTATCCTGGACAGGCTACTGTCACAATCCACGAGTACCGTCCCCAGGTTCGGGATAGTCATGAGTGTAGCTCCACCGTTGGTGGGCACCACTTGATATCCAAAGACCATGTTGGTGTTGAGAACGGCGTAGGAGCCGGCGGGCTGGAATGCGCTGGCGGGAGATCCGCCGAGCAGACTCGCGTTCAAGTTTGATACCTGGGTGGTTGAGGACACTTGCAGGGGAGCTGTGCCTTGCGCAACAGTCGAGACCAGTTGTGTGGCGCTCACATTGCCATTCACGGTCTGATTGGCGGTAAAGGTGTTGGCCGTGGCTAACTGTGCAAACGCGTTCGCACCGAGCCCTCCAAGCTGACTGGCGTCTACGTTACTTAGTCCCGAGCCGCTCTGCCCATTGGCGAACCTGATCTGACCGTTGCTGGCAATGTTCAACCCAGTCTCCGCAAATTTGCCGCTCCCCTCGGCAAACAGCAGGTTCAGAGAACCGCTGGCGCTGCTGGTGTCATTGCCCACCGGCTCGGCTTGCCATTGAAACGTCTGCGTCACGGGCGTGCTGGTGCTGCTGTTGAACACCGAAGCCGCCAGATCCATGGGCTGTGAGTTGAAGCCGGTTGTCGTCGTAGCAGTACCGGTTGTCGGCAGGCTGAACAACCCACGGATCGTGCCTCCGCCCTTCACGTCCAGAGTGGATTTTGGCGTGGTGGTGCCGATACCTACCTTGGCCTTCGCTCCAGTACCTGACTGGAATAGCACCGAACTGCCCAAGGTCGTGCCATTGGTCCAGAGGGGCAGATAATCCGTTGTGCCGCTCCCGCTCACAGGGGGTGAGATTTCACCCGTAGCCGACTCCTGCGCCTTGCTCACCAAGCTGCCCAGCAGCACCAAAGCCGAAAGCATTACCACATGAACCTTTTTCATAAAGCACTCCTCCTTGAATTATTCTTTTGAAATTTTGGATAGCGCCGCTGCACAGATCGCTGGACCTCTGTCGTTTACTTGTGTCTTCCGGGCCTGCGATCCATCCTCGGCCTCTATTTAGGTAACGCGCAGAAACGACGGCAAAAGGTCCACATTTCTTTGGCAAACGGGCGAAGGGGACTCTGGTTTTCGGCGCTGGTAAGCTCCAAATAGGCTAAAACAAAGGCGTAAACGCAGTTGGTTTCGCGTTCGACTCGGTATATACTTCAGGACCGTAGAGATCGCGATTGGTCGACTGAATTCCCGACCTTCGCGGCTGGCGTTGCATCCTCCCTCACTTTCATCTTTTTCTATATTTCTAAGTTCGAGTGGTTGCGACTGCGCTGTCCATCCACACTCCGCGATTCCAGTCAGCGCAAATTCCGAGTTTTTTATGGACACGCCAATAGATGTGAACACCCTCGTGGGTGAACTCGATATCGGCAGTGACAAGGCAGTCGCCGAGCTGGTCGTGCTGCTCTACTCGGAATTGCACAGTCTCGCGTCTCGCTATTTGCAGCGGGAACGCAGTGATCACACCTTACAAACGACTGCCCTGGTCCATGAGGCCTATCTTCGCCTTTCCAATCAAAGAGAAGTTCGTTGGAAAAACAAGGAACAGTTCCTGGGCGTTGCGGCACAGCTGATGCGCCGCATCCTGGTTGACTACAGCCGCGGCCATGGCGCCCAAAAACGCGGCAAAGGTTTCGAGAAAGTTTTCCTGGACGAAGCAGCAGGCGTTTCCAAAGGGAAGGCAGCCGATGTCATTGCGTTGGATGAGGCTCTCACCCGACTGGCCGAATTCGATCCGCAGCAAGCTCACCTCGTCGAGTTGCGTTTTTTCGGTGGCTTAGACATCGACGAGTCGGCCGGAGTTATGGGAGTTTCCCGGACGACCGTTAAGCGCAACTGGAACGTGGCAAAGGCGTGGCTCGCGCGCGAACTGCGCAAAGGCGATGAAAAGCATGCCTGAGAAGTGGGACCAAGTGAAGGAGCTGTTCACGCTGGCCCTGGAGCGAGATCCTGAGGAGCGGAGCAGTTTCTTGCGACAGGCCTGCGGTGACGACGACTCTCTGCGCACCGAAATAGAATCCCTGCTGTCGAGTTTCGATGGTGCAGCTACCTTTCTTGAAGATTGCCCCGCCGCTGATCTTCTGTCCACGCAGTCGCAAGTGACAGCGGGAAGAAGGCTGGGCGCGTACCGCATTATCCGCGAGATTGGTCAGGGTGGGATGGCGGTGGTTTATTTGGGCGGGCGCGACGACCAGAACTATCGCAAGCAAGTTGCGATAAAGATGGTTAAGCCTGGAATCGACACCGAACAAGTCCTGCAGAGGTTCCGCAATGAGCGACAAACACTCGCAGCACTGGACCACTCCAACATTGTGAAACTCCTCGATGGCGGCACTGGCGAGGATGGTTCCCCCTATCTCGTGATGGAGTACGTGGAAGGCCTGCCGATGGATCAGTATTGCGATCTTAATAAGCTCGCCATCGACGATCGCCTGCGGCTTTTTCGCGAAGTTTGTTCCGCAGTGCAGTATGCGCATGAGAGTCGAGTAATCCACCGCGATCTTAAGCCCGCGAATATTCTGATCACGAAGGGCGGTGTGCCACGACTGCTCGACTTTGGCATTGCCAAACTGCTGAATCCTGACTGCTTCCAAACTCCCCTCATCACTCGAACCGACTGGCGTCCTATGACTCCGGAATACGCCAGCCCCGAGCAGATTCGCGGGCACGCAGTCACGACCGCAACCGATATCTATTCGTTGGGGGTATTGCTCTTTGAGTTGCTGACCGGCCATCGTCCGTATCGTTTCGCCGGCCAATCTCTTTTGGAAATCGAGCGTCTCGTTTGCGACACGGACCCGGAAAAACCCAGCGCTGTCATCAACACGACAGAAGAAAGGACAACTCGCGACGGCGAAGCCCGAACTGCAATCACTCCCGAGTCGGTGAGCAATCAGCGCGGCTTGCAGCCGGGCGAACTGCAGCGGCGGTTGCGGGGCGACCTCGACACAATCGTAATGAAGGCGCTGCGCAAGGAGCCCGAACGCAGGTATGCCTCTGCCGAAGAGTTCTCGCGGGACATCGAGCTCTATCTGACAGGCATGCCTGTGCGAGCTCGCAAATCTACCTTCGCCTATCGCAGCTCAAGATACCTCCGCCGACATCAGGAATCATTGGTCGCAGTTTTGCTGGTTCTTGCGATCGTAGCGGGCATCGCGAGCTGGGAGATGCACAGGATCTCAAGCCAAAATGCTGCCGGTTCTCCGGTAAACCACGCCGTGGCTCAGGCGCGGCGCTCCGTCGCCATCTTAGGCTTCAAGAATCTCTCTGATCGCTCCGACACGAAGTGGGTGTCAACTGCTTTGTCCGAAATGTTGGCGACTGAACTGGCAGCCGGTGAAAAGCTGCGTACGGTTCCCGGAGAAACTGTTGCACGCATGAAAATTGACCTCGGCCTTCCGGACACAGAAAACCTCGCTCCTGCAGCCATTGGGCAGGTCCGCAAGAATCTGGGCACGGACTATGTCGTGGTCGGTTCGTATTTTGACCTGGGACAAGACTCTGGGCGCGAAATCCGGCTCGATGTTCGTGTGCAAGACACGGCGAAAGGAGAAACCATCGCCATGGTTTCGGGAACCAGTACCGAGGCGCAGTTGCTTGATCTTGTGTCGCGTGTCGGACGAAAGCTGCGAGAAGCCTTGGGAGTTGACGAGGTTTCGCAGCTTGAATCGGTGGGAATTCGAGCGTCAACAGCTTCAAACCCTGAGGCAATACGACTCTACACCGAAGGCTTGGAGAAGCTGCGAACGTTTGACGCCCTCGCGGCTCGCGACCTGTTGAGTCGCGCCGTCAGCTCGGACCCGGCCTACCCTCTGGCTCACGCGCAATTGGCGAAATCATGGATGGCCCTCGGCTACAACGCGAACGCCTTGCAGGAAGCCAGGAAAGCTTTGGAACTTTCCAGCAAGCTTTCCCCTGAGGAACATTCGTTGGTGGAAGCGCGCTACTACGAAGTTAATAAGGATTGGGATAAAGCGATTGACGTTTACCGAACACTCTCCAATTCTTCTCCCGATGACATTGAGTATGGTCTCTCTCTCGCCAACGCTCAGGTCGAAGGAGAACGAGGGCGCGACGCATTGCAATCGATCGCGCGGCTGCGAGGGCTGTCAGCGGCGGTGAAAGAGGATCCCCGTATTGATATGGCGGAGGCAGAGGCCGACTCTTCTCTGTCTGACAATAAGGGGGCCGCGGCTGCGGATGACTTGGCAATCCGAAAAGCTACGACATTGGGCGCCAGACTCTTGCTGGCTCGGGCGAAAATATCTCAATGTCGGGCTTTGGCTAATCTCGGGGAATTCCAGCCGGCAACCGCCGATTGCGAAGAGGGCCGGCGGATTTTCCACGATGCCGGAGACCTGGCTGGCGAGTCTCAAGCTTTGCATGCGATGGCCGAAGTTCCGATCGACCAGGGCGATTTCGAAAAAGCAAAAACATTGTATGAACAAGCGCTGGCGCTCGCGCGGCAAACTGGCGACAAGAAAGCCACGGCTCGGGAACTCGGAAACATCGGCGTGATTTACGCTCAGGAGGGCGATTTCCCAACTGCCTTGAAATTCTACGGGGACGCCCTCAAGGCTTCGCAGGATATCGGCGACAAGCACTCCATGGCCGTAACCGAAGGCAACACTGGCGACATCCTGCACGCGGAGGGGCGGCTGGGAGATGCTCTTTCAGAATACAAAGACGCGCTGGTGTTGGCTCGCGAGGTAGGGCATAAGAGTTCAGAAGCAATTGACCTCAAGGTCATCGCAGATGTGCTGGCGGACCAGGGTGACCTTAAAGGCGCGATGGAGATGTACCAGCAGGCCGTGAGCATTCAACGCGAAATTGACGACAAGATGTATTACGCGCAGTCTCTCATGTCGATCGGAAGACTGCGGCGGCAAATGGGAGACAGCGACGGGGCAAGAAAAAACTATGGAGAAGCGCTTTCGCTGCTCCAGAAATCAGGAGAGAAAGGTTTGGCCGCTGAGGCTCAAATGGCTCTGGCTGAGCTTGATTGCGACACCGGTCAAGTTTCCGAAGCGGAGACTCTAGCGCGGACGGCTATCGAGGAATTTCGTGCGGACCGAGAAGCAGACGCCGAAATTCAGTCTGAAACCTTGCTATCGAGGTCGCTTCTCCAACAGGGAAAGTTCGAAGATGCCCAAAAGTCGATCGCAAGAGCGATCACGCTTTCCAAGAAGAGCAGTGATGTTACTATCCGTCTGCCGCTCGAGATTCAGAATGCCTATATGCAGGCGGCGGCAAAAAATCTCCCTGACGCCGAGCGGCTAGCTCGAAATGTGGCGATGGAAGCCCATAAGTTGGGACTAGTCCGAATCGAGTTGGAAGCTTCCCTTGCCATTGGCGAAATTCAACTGCATGGGACAAATCCCACCCTGGGTCGCAAACGGCTTGAGGAAACCGAAAAAAACGCGCGTTCCGAAGGCTTCGAGCTCATCGGGCGGAACGCAAGTGCGGCACAACACTAAACCCATCTGAAGAAAGAACGTCTGAGTGGATCAGAAAGACAAAAAAGATTCCACCTTCGTCAATCGAGGGTTCACAAATACGTGCATAATCGAGGAAAGGCGAGCTCCATAGAGACGGAGGAGTTTCGATTTGGTTTGCGTTGCGTTTTACAGCTTAGTTGAAGAGCGACATTTATGAAACTGATTCTTGTGCTGATGTTTACTTTCCTCGCTGTTCACGCGAATGCCGCTGTGCCTGCCGCTGTTCCAGGTTCTCCCATGAAGATAGGCATCGTTGGTCTGGTTCACGGTCACGTCGAGAGTTTTCTGAACGGTGGCTCGCTGACACCGGCTGGCGGGATTCTAAATCGCCCTGACGTTCAGGTCGTTGGGATTGTTGAGCCCGACGAGAAGCTTTTCAACTCGTATGCGCAGCGCCATCATTTGTCCGCGAGCTTGCACTTCCGCAGCATTCAAGAAATGGTCTTGCAATCGCATCCGCGGGCAGTGCTGGTCTTCACTGCCCCGAGTGAGCACAGACGAGTGATTGAGGAGTGTGCCGCATTAGGCGTACATGTAATGGTGGAGAAGCCGCTGGCCATCAGCTACAAAGATGCGCTGGCCATTCAGGATGCCGCGCATCGTGGAAAGATCCATGTGCTCGTCAACTTGGAAACATCGTGGTATTCGAGCAATTCCGAGGCCTTCAATCTACTGAAGCAAGGCGTTTTGGGGCCAATCGTGAAGACCGTCTTTCGTGACGGCCACGCGGGACCCAAGCGGATCGGGGTTCCCCCTGAGTTCCTCTCCTTTCTCATCGATCCGAAGCAGAACGGTGCAGGAGCTCTGTTCGATTTCGGCTGCTATGGCGCGAATCTCATGACCTGGCTGATGGATGGCGAAACTCCGCTATCCGTAACAGCGGTGACCAAGCAGTTGCAACCGAACCTGTATCCCCAGGTAGACGATGAGGCAGACATCATCCTCAACTACAAGAATGCCGTTGCCATTATTCAGGCATCCTGGAATTGGCCTTTCGCTCTGAAGCAGATGGATGTGTACGGCCGCACAGGTTATGCGAAGGCAATCGACTCCGAGCGCGTCGAGGTCCGAAAGGCGAATGAGTCGGAAGGCAGGATCCTGAAGGGAGAGAGCCTCACCGCGCCATACGACGATCCTTTGCACTACCTGGCTGCCGTCCTGAATGGAGACGTTGAGGAAGGAAATAGCCTGTCGTCTCTGAACAACAACATGACCGCGTCCGAGATTCTGGATGCAGCACGACAGTCGGCTCAGACCGGCAAGTCGGTGAGTCTACCACTCACAAAGTGAAGCCATGGCGCGGGACAATGATCTGGGCATAGGACCGAAAGATGATGCTTATGCATGAAGAACTTCTCCGGGAATTTCAAGACTTTGCTCTAACCGCTCCTACGGCCAAGTCGGTCATGGAGCATATCGCGCAGCATCTGCACGAAAAGATGACGCGTTACAACTGGGTAGGGTTTTATCTTGTCGACCCGTCGGAGCCCGGCGTCCTGTTGGTTGGACCTTTTGTCGGCAGCTTTACGCCCAATGCTCGCATTCCTCTCAACACAGGACTTTGTGGTGCCGCGGCCAGCAGTGGGCAGGTCGTAATCGTGCACGATGTCTCCAAAGATCCGCGTTATCTTTCGGGATCGCACTTGGTGAAATCTGAAATCGTTGTCCCCATCTTCGTGAAGAACAAGCTCGCGGCCGAGCTCGACATCGAGAGCTATTTTGTCGGTACTTTCACTAGATCGGAACAGGACTTTGTCGAAGCCTGCGCCACCATAGTGGGAGATTACCTGGCGAAAGGATAGCCAGCTGGACATTTCCTACCCACAGAAGTGGCGCGATACCTTTACGCTCTCGGCGACCTCGGGAAGATGAGCGCTATGCTGTGAATGCAGTATAGTAGACCCTGGTTCGGTGGATGTCGTCGCTGCTTGCGGGTGACAAGAAGAAATTTGGAGTGGCAGAGATCATCTACCCTCAGCGATCAATTCATCCATGAGACGCATCGAACGACGATGATTTTGGCAGGCGATGTCGGCGGGACAAAGTGCAGTTTGGGGTTGTTCGCCAAAAATGGACCATCCCTTCGTTCGGTCTTCCAGAGCCGGCTTGCCACCCGAGACTACTCCGGATTCGAGGACCTGATCGGCGACTTCCTCGAACGAGCGGCCGGTCCCAACATAAGCGGGCGTGGACAGGAGATTGAGGCGGCAGGCTTCGGTTCGGCAGGAGTAGTTGTCGACGGATCCCTTCACGCCAGGAATCTTCCTTGGGTGCTGGACGGATCGGCACTGGCGCAGAAGCTCCATCTGGACAAAATAGTTTTGCTGAATGATCTCACAGCGACTGCTCTCAGTCTGGATCGGCTCGGTTCGAATGACTTCGCCATCTTGAATCAAGGAACCGCTGAGCGTAATGCCACGAAGGCAGTCATTGCTGCGGGAACTGGCTTAGGCGAGGCCATTCTCTTCTGGGATGGCCAGCAATATCGTGTCGCCGCATCGGAAGGCGGACAGGCAGATTTCGCGCCACATAACCAACTCGAGATTCAACTACTCACCCACTTGAACAAGCAGTTGCCCCACGTCTCGTGCGAAGAGGTTATTTCCGGCCGGGGCTTTCTCAGGATTCACGAATTTCTGGATTCTTCATTGCGCCATCCGTTCTTTGATTCTACGGAAGGGGATGCAGCCAAAGAAATCACAGAGCGAGGAATGGGGCGATCTTGCCCGGTGTGCGTCGAAACCATGCGAGTGTGGGTTGAGGCCTACGGCGCTGAGGCCGGAAATATGGCGCTACGAACCCTTGCTCTCGGCGGAGTCTACATAGCCGGTGGCATCGCTCCAAAAATCCTGTCGAAATTTCGCGATGGCGCTTTTCTGCGCGCTTTTTGCGGGAAGAGCAAATTCGCGTCGGTGCTGTCGCGAATTCCAGTTTCGGTTGTCGTGAACGAGGATGCTCCGGTCTGGGGAGCCGCTTACCAGGCACTCAAAGGGGCGACACTTAGTGGTCGCGTCTAACGAAACCTTCGGACCATCAAATTGTACCGATCTGATCGATATAGACCCAACACATACAGCGTCGCTTTTCCCTGAGTTGAATAAATAACCTGGCGAATCCGAAGCAGTGGATGCCCGCGCGCAACCTGGAGGAGACTCGCCGTCGTGGGCTCGGCGGCAGCGGCGTCAGCTTCTTCATCGGCGTAGGCCAACTGAATACCGTAGTCGCGCTCCAGAATGGAAAACAGAGATCCGCGCGCAAACGAAGCACGCGTGAGGTGGCTAAACTCCTGGGCGGGCCAGTAGCAGGTTTCCAGGGCGAATGGTTGGTCAGCTCCCAACCGCAGCCGTGACAGTTTGCTCAGTGCTGTATTGTCCGCCAAGCCAAGGCGTGCTGCAACTGCCTGTTCGGTATCGACCACGCTGAACGACAGAACTCTTGAGCAAGCGCTCAAATTTCGACCTGCCATCAACTCAGTGAAGCCCATCAGTTTGTTGAAGTGAATCTTGGGAGGCGCCACAAAGGTTCCGGAACCGCGCCGCCGTTGCACCACGCCCTCGCGATCAAGCGCCGTCAAGGCATGGCGAGCGGTCATTAGACTCACGTGGTGGATCTTGGCAAGCTCCCGCTCGGACTCGACGGCGTCGCCTGGTTTTAAATTTCCGCTCTCAATCCGCTTCAATATGGTCGCCTGAATTCTCCTGTACGCAGGCGTTCCGTCCCGATGGTTGTCTGTCATGAATGCTCTCCGGAGTCATTCGGCTGAGAAGGTCATGGACTTTATAACACGCTTGCGCTGCCAACGAACGAAAACTCGTTCCAATTGCTTGGGACATCTGCTATAGAGCTAGGCAATCGACAGAAACGCTTCTGCTTGACTGCTATCCTTTCAATTGCACTATAGCGTTTGTTTACCTATGCTATAGAGCAGACGCTCCTTTAATAAGGACTTCCACTTTAGCCTCGCCTTGGAATCCTTCAGAAATTCCGCAACATATCATAGCGCAAAGGCTTGTCCCTAGAGGAAGAATGTACCATTTTCTGTATCCTTGGCTTCTTGGTTTTCCACAGGGATCGCCGGTTGCCATCCCGTGAGAGGGATCCTCCTGGTCATCTGCTATAGATCAATCATATTATTGACAACGCCAAAAAACTTAACATTCTTTTCATTTTTCGCTTGACGATGACATTCCATCTACTATATAGCATTTGCCAGTCCCTATTTTGTTGTCGTGTGTAATGTTCAGGTTCTCAGGCTTGGCATTTGAATTCAGGATGTTCTCTGTGGAGGTGTGGCGATGCGTAAGTCGATAAAAGTTGGCCTTGCCCTTTTGCTGTTGATCGGACTCCTTGGGGTGGTTGAGGCAGCGTGGGGACAAGAAGTCACCGCCGCAATCGTGGGCTCGGTTGTAGATCCCAGCAATGCACCGATAAAGGGCGCTGCGGTCGTCGCTCGAGACACGGAGCGCGGCGTTCTTTACACGGCCCAGACCAACGATGCTGGTGCCTTCAACTTACAGCACCTTCCTATTGGGACCTACGAAGTGAAAGCGACCGCGCCGGGATTTGACACTGCCATTCATGCGCCCTTTACGCTGACGCTCAACCAGACGGCACGTCTCGACTTCCAGATGAGGATCGGCAAGGTCTCGGAGACTCTGGAAGTGAGCGGCTCTGCCCCCGTACTGCAAACGGAAAATGCCCAGGTGAACAACATCATCGACTCCAGAACCGCCGACAACCTTCCGCTGGAGACACGCAACTACGTGCAGTTGACCTTGCTTTCTGCTGGCGCTGTCTCGGTCGATCCCCATGGCATGAATCTCGGATCCAACACCGCCGAGGAATCTGGCCGTCCCTATATCAACGGAAACCGCGAGCAGGCCAACAACTTCCTGCTGGACGGCATTGACAATAATCAGGTGTCGGACAATCTGCTTGGCTTCACGCCCTCTCCCGATGCCATCGGAGAGTTCAATATCATTACCCAGAATGCTTCCGCTGAATTCGGCAACTACAACGGCGGAATCGTCAATGCCACGATTAAGTCGGGCACCAACCGGTACCACGGAGATATTTTTGAATACTTCCGCAACGATTTTTTCAACGCCAACCAGTGGCAGAATGGGTTAACCGCCGGTACTCCGACCGGTGTCCTGCCTACCCCGAAATTGCGCTGGAATATGTTTGGCGGCACTTTCGGTGGTCCCATCATAAAGAACAAGCTGTTCTTCTTCGCTGATTACCAGGGCGGGCGCCTGGACCACCCCGCATCCTCCAGCACCATCACCGTGCTCACCCCCGCCGAAATCGGAGGCAACTTCAGTGCTCTGAGCGCTCCGCTCTACAATCCGTGTGCCGCTGGCACAGGCGGAACCTCCGCTACTCCCTGTACGATCCTGGCTCCTTCTGCCAGGACACCATTTCCCGGCAACATTATTCCGGCAAACATGCTGAATCCTGCATTTACTTCCCTGGTCACGAATGCGCTGTATCCAAAAGCGGTGGCCACGCTCCCTAACGGATTTGGTCAAGCGGTCAACATCATGGACCAGCAATACAATTCCGATCAGGGCGACCTCAAGCTCGACTACAACGCATCCAACAAGGATCACATATCCTTCCGCTATTCCAAGGGCAATCAGTACGATCCTCTGGTCAACTCCCAGCCCCTCTTGGGCAACATGGTGAACGAAGCTTATCTGCAGGCAGGTGTCATCAGCTGGACTCACGCGTTTTCGTCCAATCTGCTCAACGAAGCTCGTTTCGGAAAAAACTACGTCAAACTTCCCCACGGTCTGACCACGTTCGACCCATCCGTGGGAGCCTTGGGCAATAGTATTGGCTTGCTGAATGGCAATCCTACTGGAGTTGATGGTTTGCCAGAGTTTGGTTTTGGCGGCGGTTCGATTACCAACATTACTTCGGGGACCCTGGAAAATCTCGGATCCGCGAGCGTTACTGAGAAGTTTTCTTCCACCGTGACCCAGTTTGATGATGTCCTCAGTTACACGCACGGCCGGCATGTGATCAAGACCGGCTATCAGATGAATCGTTACAACATCAACGTGTTTTACAGCGGCAATAGCGGTGAACTGGGTGCCATACTCTTTGGCGACGGCCCCGGCGGCAACTATTCGGGGAACGGCACTACCAACAGCGGCGACCCATCTGCCGATTGGGCCCTTGGTATTCCAGAAGACGTAGGCCGCGGCACCAGTTCCGGAGAATGGCATCAGCGCGACTGGCTCTTCGCCGGGTTTGTCCAAGACGACTGGCGAGTGACGCACAACCTGACCTTGAACCTCGGTCTTCGATATGAAGCCCGTACGCCTTGGGTCGAAATGAATAATCGCCAGGTCGGAGTGAACATCGATACCGGCGCCCTCGAATTCATCGGCAACACACCTGTGCCTGCCGGCGTTGTCGGAAGCAACGGTTTCAGCCGTAGCCTTTATAAGACCACCTACGGAAGACCGGACTATCAACCTCGTCTCGGCTTCGCCTGGAGCCCGGGCGAGTCAAACAAAACCGTGGTTCGTGGCGCTTTCACCGTCTCTTCTTACCTGGAAGGCACTGGCACTAATTTGCGCCTTCCGCAGAATCCTCCTTATACAGCTCCGCAGGTCGAAGCCAACAACGTGGCTACCGGCGGATCATTTAGCACCGAGAATGCTTTTACTATCGCAGCACCCGCTTCCGACCCTTTCATCGGCGCTACCATGCTGGCTTGGAGCGGCACTGTGCAACCTGCGGTCGCAAACCAGTGGAACCTCTCGGTGCAGCGCGAGCTTGCCAACAATACGACTCTTCAGGTGGGATACGTTGGCCAGAGCACGACTCACCTGATGGTTCCTGAGTGGCTGGCACAAGGCTATTTGCAGCCGAATGGCGCAGTCACGTATCCCTTGATTGGAGGCCAAAATCCGACAGGAACGGTCATTAATGGCGTTACCACCGCGACCCCAACCTTTGGTCCCAACGGATTCGGCAATGTGAAGAACACTGCCTCCGTCGGCAACATGAACTATAACGCGCTGCAGGTGGTGCTGCAGAAACGATATAGCCACGGACTCGAGGGCCAGGTTTCCTATACCTACGAAAAGTGCATGACCAACGACGACGGTTATTACGGTACCTGGGGCACTACCACTCAGGCCGCACCCTCCGGTAACTACTGGCAAAACCTCTATAACCCCGCTGGCGATTACGCACGATGCTATTGGGATTCGACGCATATTATCAGCGCATACGCCGTATATGAGTTGCCCTTCGGCCGGGGTAAACAATTTGGCCACGACATGCCGGAGGCCGCGAACGCCGTGGTCGGCAACTGGTCGATCAACCCGATTGTTTCCTGGCACACTGGTTTCCCACTCACTATCTCTGGAGGCAACAGCTCCGGAACCAACAGCCCGGAGAATCGTCCCAACTGCAATGGCCCCGTCAGCTACCCGAAGACCGTCAGCGTCCAGGGTATGCAGTGGTTTAGTCCAGGTGCATTCTCCCAGCCTGCCGCCGGCACATTTGGAGATTGTCCGGCTCAAGGCCCGGTGATTGGGCCGGGATATGCTGATGTTGACATCAGCATGCAGAAGAATTTCCCGATCACAGAAACCATGAAAGTCCAGTTTCGTACTGACTTCCTGAACCTGTTTAACCATCCGAACTTCGCGGTACCGAACTTTAGCTTCGGAACTCCGACTTTCGGCGTCATCAACTCGAGCCAGGACGCTCGGCAGTTGCAGTTCGCTCTGAAGTTCTACTTCTGAGCCTAGCGTTGTACCATGGGGCAGGCGCTTCTCCCCCGCGTCTGCCCTCTTTTTTATGTTTCGATTTCGCCATCGTATTCTCGGTTTTATCCTGCTCTTAGGATCCGCTCCGACCTTGTTAGCGGCCCAGGCTTCCAAAAAGCCAGCTGCTGCGGATTTCGCCTCGTCAGCGCAGCGAGCTTTGAACCTCGCCCAATCTGGTGACTGTAAAGAAGCGCTGCCGCTCTTGAAACAAGCGATGCCGCGCGCAGGGGACAAGGAACTGAAACGGAGCGTCGGCTTTGCTGGCGTGCGTTGCGCGATGTTTGCCGATCAGCCGGATGTGGCGGAGGATTTTCTTCGGTTCTTGAATCGCGAGTTCCCCCACGATCCTGACGTTCTCTATCTCTCTGTCCATACCTACTCGGATCTATCGAGCCGAGCCGCGGCGGAACTGGCCACTACCGCGCCCAAGTCGCCTCAGGGACTTGAGCTCAAGCCGAGGCCCTCGAATCACAAGGGAAATGGGAAGAGGCGGCCAAGGAATATCGCTTGATCCTGCAGCAAAACCCGCGTATGCCTGGCATTCATTTCCGCATCGGGCGGTTGTTGCTCTCCAAGCCCAATCCCAGCCCGACCGTCGCTGAAGAAGCAAAGAAAGAAATGCAACAGGAACTCGAGATCGATCCTTCGAATGCAGGCGCCGAGTACGTCCTGGGCGCGCTGGCGCAACAAAACCAGCAATGGGACGAGGCAATAGGTCACTTTTCGCGCGCTGCCAAACTGGATCCGACTTTTGGCGACGCCTTTGTAGGACTCGGGGCTTGTCTCGGCTCGGCCAAGCGGTACGCGGAGTCGATTGCACCTTTGGAGAATGCCATCAAACTTGAGCCGGAGAATCCCGCCCCACACTACTTGCTCGCAATCGCATACAACCGCACCGGGCGCAAGGAAGACGGCGATAAGCAATTTGCCATTCAAAGGCAATTGACCCAGAAGGGTGCCGCAGGAGAAGACAATCCACAGTCGCAGGCGAAACCGAACTAGTGTAGGGTCCTGTCATCCTAAGCGAATCGAGGGATCTCTGTATTTTTCCTGCGGCGCCAAGGCTTACGCGTTGCGCGGAGAAACCCGTGCGGACAATTTCACGCACACCGTAAAATAGCTGCATCCAAAGAGTAAACCGTGACCTTGTTGCCGAATCGAAAAGCAATTTTCTCTCGACGCCGTTTTCTGCGCGGCCTAGCAACCAGTCTCGCTCTCCCATCTTTCTATCAACTTGCCCGAGCGCTGCCCGATGCTGTTTATCCCTTCGAAGAAATTCTTCCAACAGCGAGTGGCATTACCTGGAAGCACACCGCGGGGAAGTCGGCGCAAAAATACTTGCCAGAGACCACGGGCGCAGGTTGCGCTTTCCTCGACTATGACAATGACGGTTGGATGGACATTTACCTGGTCAACAGCGGGCACTGTGATTTTTTCAATCCCGATCCGCCCCTGCGTAATGCGCTGTACCAAAATAATCGCGACGGAACTTTCACTGACGTAACCATAAAAGCTGGCGTGGCTGCTCGCGGCTATGGCCAAGGTGTAGCCGTGGGCGATTACGATGGAGACGGCTTGTCCGATCTCTACGTCACTCAATATGGTCGAAGCATCCTCTATCACAACAACGGCGACGGCACTTTCACCGATGTAACCGAAAAAGCCGGTGTCGCTGCGCCGGGATGGTCTTCCAGCGCAGTTTGGTTCGACTACGATAATGACGGACGCCTCGACCTGTTTGTCTGCCGATTCGTGGACTTTGACAAATCCAAAAACTTGCCGTGTGCCGCGGGAGACAGCCCGGGATACTGTGTTCCGCGCCTTTACAAGCCAATGCCCAGTTGGCTGTTTCACAACAACGGAGACGGCACATTCAGCGACGTCAGCAAGAGTTCAGGAATTGGCAACCACCTGGGCAAGGCGTGGGGAGTGGTTGCAACTGACATCAACAACGATGGCCGTATGGACCTCTTTGTTGCCAACGATACCGTGCAGAACTTTCTGTACGCCAACCGCGGCGGCGGAAAGTTCGAGGAAATCGGCGCGCAAGCCGGCGTCGCATACAGCGAGGCTGGTCGCCCACGCTCCGGCATGGGCCTTGACTCGGCAGATTTCAACGAGGATGGCTGGATGGATCTCTTCGTTGCCAACATCGACCACGAAATGTATTCGTTGTACAAGAATAACGGCGACGAGACCTTTGACGATCAAGCCGCTCCCACTGGGATTGCGACCGCGACCCGGCTGATGAGTGGATGGGGGCTCAAGTTTTTCGACTATGACAATGACGGCAATCTTGACCTGTTTCTAGCTAACGGCAATCCCGATGACTTGATCCAGCTCGTTCGCAAAGATGTGGGCTACCAGGAACCGATGCTTCTGTTCCACAACAATGGCAAAAGCTTTCAGAACGTCAGCGCGGAGAGCGGTCCCGTTTTCGCAAGACCGCTGTCGGCCCGTGGAATGGCGATCGGTGACTTTGATAATGACGGCGCGGTGGATGTGCTGATCTCGGTCAACGACGGCGCGCCGCTTCTGCTGCGAAACAACGCAGCCAAACAACATCATTGGCTTGGCATCAATCTGGTTGGGACAAAATCAAACCGAGACGCGATCGGCGCCCGGATCACCTATCAGGCCGGCGATCTAACGCGCCACCGAATGAAAGTTGGCGGTGGCAGCTTCCTCTCTTCGCATGATCCTCGCATTGTGCTGGGTTTGGGCCAGCGAACCAAGATCGACTGGCTGGAAATCAAGTGGCCCTTGCCCGGTGGTGCCGCCGAACGCTTCACGGATCTTCCCATTGACCGCTACATCACGATCGTCGAGGGCCATCCAAAATGGAAGTGATGGCGATTGTGTCGTCTTGAATGCGCCATTGGCCCTTGGCCAGCCAAGATGAATCTCAATTTCAAATTAGTCGTGATTGCGACGCTTCTTCTGGTTGCGGAAGTTGCGAGTCAGAACCGTAGTCCACAGACGAACCCCTCGCCGATTCTGTCTCCGACGCCGAATCCTCGCGAAAATTATGTCGGTGATGATGCCTGCCGTAGCTGTCATCAAGACAAGGTTGAAACTTTCCACCGAACCGCGCATTATCTGACGTCAAGGCTTCCTGATAAAGATTCGATTCTCGGTAATTTCAACGCGGACGCGAATGTTCTCAAGACTTCGAATCCCGATTTGTATTTTCGAATGGAAGCACGGGACGGCAGCTTTTTCCAGACGGCTGTGCAGGGACAATCACCTTACACAACATCTCGCACCGAGCGCTTCGGTCTGGTAGTTGGATCGGGAGGCAAGGGACAAACTTTTTTGTTCTGGAAAGCTGATCTGCTTTTTCAATTGCCCGTTTCCTACTGGAAGGAAATTGGCTGGGTAAATAGCCCCGGATATCGTGACGGCGTCGCATACTTTGATCGACCCGTGATTCCGCGGTGCCTTGAATGCCATGGAACTTATTTTCAGTCGCTCGCGCCTCCTCAACATCGTTACAGCCAGACCGGGTTCGTCGTTGGCATTACTTGCGAAAAGTGTCACGGAGCTGGACGGGCACACGTTCAACACTTCAGTTCAAAATCGGCTGGGGGTTCATCCGACTCTGCCATCCTCAATCCAGCGCGATTCTCACGCGACCGGCAGATGGATCTTTGCGCCTGGTGCCACGCGGGTCACGGCGAACCGCTCCTCGCGACATTCTCCTACGTTCCCGGCGACCCTCTGGGAAAATATATAGAGTTGCCACAACCCGACCCGGAAGCCCCGGTGGATGTTCACGGAAGCCAAGTGGAACTGCTCAAGAGAAGCCGCTGCTTTCAATCATCGACTATGACTTGTCTGACCTGTCACGATGTTCATGCAACGCAGAAAGATCCGGCGGCATTCTCCGTGCATTGTCTGCAGTGCCATAAAGCCGGGAGCCATCCAAAGATCGAACAGTCAATTGCGAGCAACTGCGTTGACTGTCATATGCCAAAACAGAAGACCAACCTCATCGTCTTTAACTGGAATGGCCGGAAAGTAAGCCCCGAAGTGCGCAATCATTGGATCAAGGTTTATTCAAATACCAACGCTCCCGCGCCCGGAGAACGAAACGAAAAACCGTAAGTCCCAACCATGTCGGACGCTCGCGCTTCGGCTTCCTGTGGCTATGATGCGGTAATCATTGTTAATCGTTGCTTCCTAAATACCAACTGGTATGTATGTTCGCTTTGCAAGACGTGCACGTTAGGGCGACCGAACCATCTCTCACCCGCGGCCGTTGGCAGGACGGCGTCGGAATCTCCAGAATCTGGGAGTTTCCGAATCCTGTCTTCCATCTGTCATTTCTCGGCTGACAAGTGGGACGACCAGCGCCGAAAAGCGCTCCCACGCGACCGAGATACGTTCCGAGCAAGGTCGGACTACATCCGGAATCTCATTAGCGCTGATCCAATGATTACTGTAACTGCTTGAGGAATTGATGACTGCTCTTTGGCGTTCGCCTTGCAATCCCCTAGTTCGCGCGAAACCGGCTTTCCAAGCGGCTTCCGCAACTAAGAGGAGGATGAATGTACCTTCAACGCATCTCAACTTTTGTACTTCTTCTGACTGCAGCTTGCTGTCTTTTTGCGAGTCAGCTTCTGCTAGCCCAGTCGTCGACTACGGGTGAAATTAGCGGTACCGTTAGCGATCCTTCCGGTGCCGTAGTACCCAATGTCCCAATTACCTTAAAGAGCATCGATAAGGGATATCACCCAGAGTGCAACCTCGAACTCGCAGGGTGCATATCGGTTTTCACTTCTGGCGCCCGGCAATTACTCTGTTTCCGCAACAGCGTCAGGATTCAAGACCACCACGGTGACCCAACCTGTCGCTGTGGGCGCGGTCGCGATCACCAATATCATCATGGAACTTGGCACCACTGGAACCACCGTCGAGGTCAGCGGAGATGCCCCGATGCTGCAAGCAGACAGCTCCGAAATCTCCACTACGATGAACACTCTCGCGGTTCAGAGCTTGCCCAACCCCGGCAACGACCTGAGCTTCATCGCCCAAACCGCCCCCGGTTCGGTGATGAATACCCAGAGCGGTTTCGGCAACTTCTCCAGTTTCGGAATTTCGGCAACTTCGAATTTGTTCACCATGAACGGCATGTATGACAACGATCCGTTTCTGAACGTGAACAACTCGGGCGCGACCAACCTGCTGCTGGGCAACAATGAGGTTCAGGAAGCGTCGGTCACCAGCAACGGCTACTCCGGCCAGTACGGCGGTTTCGCTGGTGCGACTGTGAACTACGTGACTAAGTCAGGCTCGAACCAGTTCCACGGCAATGCAAATTACTTTTGGAATGGCTCGTCCATGAACGCCAACGACTGGTTCCACAACAACACCACCCCGGTTACTCCGAAGACGTTCGACAACGCCAATCAGTGGGCAGCGTCTTTCGGTGGACCCATCAAGAAGGACAAGGCTTTCTTCTTCGCCAACTACGAAGGTCTGCGCGTGCTGGTTCCGGTAACCCAGACTGTCACCTACCCCAGCCCGCAATTCCAAACTTCAACGCTGGCTAACTTGACCGCGATCGGACAGGGCGCGCAGATTCCGTACTTCCAGAACATGTTTAATCTCTGGAACAATGCGCCCGGCGCGAGCCGTTCAACCCCCATCCCGCTTGGTGGAAACTCTCTCGGTGGTTGCTCCACGCAAAATGCGGGAGGACTTAGCGGCGTTGCTGCACTGCTTCCCGGCTCTCCGTTGTTTGGCAGCGCGGTTCCCTGCGCCAACAGCTTCCAGTCGGCGGACAGTGCTCTAACCCATGAGTTCTTGTTGGCCGGCAGAGTTGATATCAACCTTACCAACAGCGATAAACTTTTTATCCGCGCACAGGAAGACAAGGGCTTCCAAGCCACCTACACCGACCCCATTACCCCGCTGTTTAACTCTGGCAGCGACCAGCCTGAATATCAGTCGCAGGCGAGTTGGACCCACAGCTTTGGCACCAAGGCTGTGAACAACCTGGTCGCGGCATTCACGTACTACAGCGCGATCTTCAACGCCAACAATCCAACTGCTTCTCTGGCTGCGTATCCAACAACCCTGCTTTTGGGCGACGGCACATTTGCCAACAGCTTCGAGGGAACCGCTCTGGGCGGTATAAACTTCGATTTCCCGTCGGGTCGCAACGTCACCCAGTATCAGTTCGTGGATGATTTCTCCTACACTCTGGGCACCAAACACACCCTGAAGTTGGGTGAAAACTTCCACCGCTACGACATCGGAGACCACGATTTCGGCAACCGCGCCATCGGGCTGCTGATTCCGTTTAATATCGGCTCCTTCTATGCCGGAGGGACAACGGGTACCGAGCTGCAGCAGAATTTCGCAACGTCCTCGGAGGTTCCCATCGGAATTTATGGCATCGGTTGGTATGTACAGGATGAATGGCGCGCAACTCCTGGGCTAAAAGTGACCTTGGATCTCCGCATGGACCACAACTCCCCTCCAGTCTGCCAAACTAACTGCTTCGCCAACTTGGCCACAGACTTCGCGGATCTGAACCACAGCGCCGATATCCCCTACAACCAGGCGATCATCAGCGGTCAGCACCAAGCCGTGAACTCGTTTACCACAATTATGTGGCAGCCACGCCTCGGTATTGCCTGGACACCGTTCGGATTGAAAAACACAGTGGTCCGCGGCGGCATCGGTTTGTTTGCCGATACCTTCCCCGGACAAGTAGCCGACAACGCCGCTTTAAACCCGCCGAACTACAACAGTTTCACACTTGTTTCCCAGGGAGCTCTGGCACCCAATGTTCCCGGCAGTATTTTCACCCAGGCTGCCCAGACCAACGCGGCGTTCACTACCGTGTTCGCTAACGGAGGAACCGTCGGAAACCTTCCTGCGGGCTTCCAGTTGCCAAACATCAACACCGTCAACACCGTTAAAAACCCGATGTACGCGGAGTGGAACCTTCAGTTACAGCAAGGCATCGGCGCGAACACGTCGTTCACCCTCAACTACGTGGGCAACCACGGCTACCATGAAACCGTGAACAACCAGGCTGTCAACGGCTATTGCCCACCGTCATCCTGCCCGAACGGTTTCGCCGGGCTTCCGTCGGCACCGATCGATCCACGCTTCAATTCCGTGGATCAGATCCAGTCCATTGGAATCTCCAGTTACAACGGATTGACTGCATCGGTGCAGCATCGCTTCAGTCACGGTCTGCAGTTGCAGGGTAACTTCAGCTGGAGCCACGCCCTGGACGAAATCTCCAACGGCGGATTCCTTCCCTTTAACGACGACACCAACACCAGCCCAGTGTTTCCGATCGAACCCGATAACATTCGGCGGATGTACGGCAACGCTGACTACGACACCCGGAAGTACTTCAGCTTGAGCTATGTCTACGAAGTGCCCTACCGCTTTGGACCGAGACCGCTCATGCAAGGCTGGCAGCTCTCCGGCACTGCGTTTGCTCGCAGCGGCCTTCCCTACACGGTCGTTGACAACGCGACAGTCAACAACGTTTTGGCCTCAACCGGCTACGGAAACGCCGACACTATGTTTGCCGGCTACAACGGTGCAGCTCAGGGAAGCTGCGGCGTTGGAGCGGCCTCTTCCACCAATGGCGGCGCGAAATCTCCGTGTTTGAACGCAGCGGACTTTTCGCCCATCATTCAGGCGTCTGGCGCCACCCCCAACGCTCCCATCTTTGGTTTCGGCAACCAGGCTCGTAACCAGTTCTTTGGTCCGGGATACTTCGACACGGATTTCACCGTGATGAAGTACACAGGCATTCCTCACTGGGAAAGCGCGAAGCTCGGTGTTGGCGTGCAGTTTTTTAACGTTCTGAACCACCCCAACTTCGACCAACCGGACCGCGATATTTCCAATGGCTCGGGCCAGTTCGGCCAGATCCTGCGGATGGTCAATACTCCAACCAGCATCCTAGGTTCATTCCTCGGCGGCGACGCTGCCCCGCGCTTGATCCAGTTGACCGCAAAGCTTAACTTCTAAGCTATGGTCGCTTGAAGCAGGCGGTCTCGAAAGAGACCGCCTTTTTTGCCTCCTTGATGTCACTTCTGACGATGCCACTTCTGACCTTTTCGTTTGAATTCGCACCAGGATTTAACTGGAGCGTCGCAGGTTTCCCGGGGGAGTCATGGAATTCGGGCTTCACAGTAGTGATAAAGACAGGAACGAAAACCTCCAGAATCAAAGCGCTCTTCATGTTCAAGTGACCATTGCGGTTGCACACGAAGAACTACGGCGACTTATCCAACAACGTGCCGAGATCATCAAGCGCATTGGCACCATCAAGCAAACAATCGCGGGGCTGTGCTATTTGATCGGCGACCATGAACTAGGCAATGACTTACGCGAATTGGTGAATTGCAAAGCCGGAGTACGACGATCGGGGCTCACCCAGTTGTGCCGTACGGTGTTGATGGAGGCTGGCTGTCCCGTGAACGCACGGGAGGTAAGCGAACAGATTCAGCGGCAAACCAACACCGGTTTGCCGTGCCACAAGAATCTGGTTGCCTCGGTTATTACCGTACTTAATCGACTGGTGCAATATGGAGAAGCGCGCACCGTCCTTCGTGAAAATGGCCGGCGCGCCTGGTTGTGGGTGTCAGACCCTGGAGATCGAAAACCTGGCCCCGTGAATCGCGCAGAAACTCTAGTTTCTCAACCCTGATTGAATTGACTCTAGAAGTCACCCGCATTTTTGTAGCATCGACGCAGCTTCAGGAGCAGGCTATTCCGCTAGGAAAATACGCTACCGATCTGGAATTCTGTGAGGGATTTGAGATTCTTCTTGTAACCCCGGGCAACTGCATATTCCCTCCCACCTTCCAGCCGGAGACCGTACTTTCCCGTCGAGCTTGGCTTGATCTCTACCACAAACGAGGTATTCACCAGCGCAGAACGATTGATCCGAATGAATCCGTATGGCTTGAGCTTTTCTGCCACTACCGAGATTGACTCGCGCAGCAGATAGGAGTCCGATTCCCGCCGCAGCAACACGTAATTGCCCTCAGCTTGAACTGCGACCACATCCACAGGATTGATGAATAGAATTCTTCCTTTAATTTTGATTGCAATCCTCGGCGACTGCGGACGAGATAGCTTCTGCAACTGCGGCAAAGATTCGATCAATTTCGCGGCTCGCTCGCCCTTTGCCCTCCGAGAGGCCCGGTCCAAGGCTTCGCTGATGCTTTCGTTCGAGAAAGGCTTTAGCACGTAGTCGACTGTGTGCTTCTCGAAGGCTGCGATCGCGTCTTCAATGTGTGCGGTTACAAACACGATGGAGGGCAAAAGAAAGTGCCGTTCCCTAAGCTGGTCTAATAGTTCACTGCCCGACAGGTCCATGGTATTGATATCGAGAAGCAAAACATCGTAAGCGTCCGTCGCCAGTTTCTCGAGCGCTTCGCTCGCATTGTTGGCCGAATCGAAATGCTCCACGTCGCTCCGTGACGACAGAATATTCGCCAAAGCCATTTCGGCCATGGGTTCATCATCCACGATCAACACCCGCATGGTTCCCTCTCATCCATCTCTGTTCCTCCGGCGTACACGACTTGGCTGCATTCCGTATCAGGGCGCAATTTCGGCCTGTTTCTGATCAACCTTGGCAAAGAACTTCCGTATATCGTCAATCAGGAGATCCGGCTGTTCCAGAGCGGCGAAGTGTCCGCCCTTCGGCATTTCAGTTCTTTGCACTACGTTGTAGGTCTGCGTAACCCAGCGGAACGGAGGGACAGCTACCTCCTTCGGAAAATCCGCATACCCTATGGGAGTCTCGAGGCGCGGCGATGGCGCCGCATCTTCCGCCGTGAGCCGATGTTCGCGATAGATTCGCATAGCGGAACCCACCGTGTCTGTAACCCAGTAAAGAGTGACGTCGGTCAAAAACGTGTCGCGGTCCACAGCCGTAAGAAAATCGCCGTTGTTGTCGGTGAGCAGCTGAAATTTGCCTATCATCCAGGCCAACCACCCAACCGGAGAGTCAGTCAGGGCATATGCAAGAGTCTGCGGTTCACTGGCCTGGAGGAAAAAAAAACTGCTCTCCGGTTGGTCAAAGTACGAAAACCGTTTCCGCTCCGCATCGCTCATTTGCGCGACTGCCTCCGGGTTTGGCGGATCTGCGGTAAGAAGGTTCAGATGAAGCCCGATCACGTGCGCGGGCGCTTGGTATGCCATGTCGCGAGCTATTAGCGAACCCCAGTCGCCACCCTGGATGCCATATCGTGAATAGCCTAAACGATCCATCAGAACGACCAGGGCCTTCGCCATACGCTGCGGACCCCAGCCCCGAGTTGTGGTGGGTCCGGAGAAGCCAAATCCAGGAAGCGAAGGAATAATGACGTGAAATGCCGGGCTGCGGCTGTCCGTGGGATTGGTAAGCGGATCGATCAATGCGAGAAACTCAACAATCGAACCGGGCCAGCCGTGAATCAACAGCAGCGGTATTGCGTCGGGGCGAGGCGAGCGCTGATGGATAAAATAAATCTGCTGTCCATCAATTTCAGTGGTGAACTGGTCAAAGCGGTTGATCTTGGCTTCTTGCGCGCGCCAGTCGTAGCCGTTCTGCCAGTAATCCGCCAACTCTCGGACCTTCTTGATGTCGGCACCGTATTCCCAGGTCGTGCCCGGAAGTTGATCGGGCCATTTGGTTTCCGCCAAGCGGTGTCGAAGATCAATGAGAACGCGGTCGGGAACATGCATTTTGAACGGCCGGATGGTTGCTGCCGCCGACTCTGGCTCAGCCTTCGAATTCGGCGCTTGCGCATGCCCCGGAACAATCGACGAAAGCAGAAGTACAGCCGCGCAAAACACTGATCTTGGGAGCCGCCCCGTCCCGCTGCGAGCGCAGACCTGAGGAGCGATTTTGTGACCCTGCATTGGATTGCTGTTTGCCACGATTCCTCACCTTGATCTGCAACTGTGCATTCAACTGAGCGGGGCAGGCGATCCATCCGACCACGTGCCTGTAAGCATCATGAATGTATTGATCGGTTCCGGGTCGTTCTTGGCTCGTGGATCGATCACAATGGGAGACTTATCCATGTTCGCGCCCCACTCCGCCGGGTTGATTTTAGGGGTGTAAAACATCATATGAGCCATGTTGTGGGCCCCATCCTGGGTAATGCCTTTATCGGTGAGATAGGCCTGCTTCGCCATCATGTAGCACATCGCGCCCGGCTCCAGAGCCGGCAGTTCCTTCTTTTCGACGGCGGCCTTCATTGCCTCCTTGATTTCGTCCTTCGATTTTCCTGCCAACGCTAATTTGGTCCTCATATAAGTGATAGGCAGGATGGTTCGCGCCGCCTGCGGGTTGTAGCAAATCGCACCGCGTTTCCTGGAGTTCCAAAACTCCGCATCCGCGAATGGGCTCGTCCATGCCCGTTCGACGATGCAGACAAACCCGTTCTTGCCTTCGGCTCCGATCTCAAAACCTTGCGTCCCAAGGACCATAACCGTCGCATCGTGGGAAATTGAGTCCGGGGCTGCACTTCGGGCCAGCGCGATCTCCGCATCGCGGTCCATCAGGTACTGCTCCAGCGGAGCCATGGCCGAATATGGGGCTTTCACCTCGTTGCTGGCGTGTGCCTTCAACACATGCCATTGTTCTATGCCAAGAATCAAGGAGAAGACTAAGTAAGTCGCTACCACAATGTGCGAGGTCTTCATTCGATTTCTCCAAGCTGGGAATGTTGATTTTCGCGCTTCGTCTTCTCGTTGCGCACGCTTCCGCATAGCGTTCTGGCCATCGTCGTCGTCACGGATCTCAGTGAGCGTGACCATCCGTGTTTGGGTTCACCGGCGTTCCGTCTGACCAATTGCTTACCGGAACGTCAATTGTGGTATAGCGGCCTATTTTTTCTTCGTGCGCGTCCAACGGGACGTCATCTCCCAAGTCGGATCCCAAGGCTTTAGGGTCGATTTCGGGGACAAAAAACATCACGTGGGGAAGCCATGGTCCTTTGATGCCGGCATTCAAATACCCCTGCTTCGACAGCATGTAGGACACCGAACCGGGTTCGGGCGTGGGCAACTCGCCTTTCGCAATGCCGTCTATGATGGCGTCCTCTATCTGTGTGTTCGAACGTCCAGCAATCGCCAGTTCAGTCTTCTTGAAGTAGATCGGAAGAAAAGACCGCGCACCCGGAGCGCTCAGGCAGATCGGACCGTGTATCTTTGGATCCCAAAAAGCCGGATTGTTTTTCTGTAAATCCCACGATCGTCCAACCGCGCATACGAAACCATTCTTCCCCTCCACGGCTGTTTCATAGCCATGCCTTCCGAGGACCATAACCGTGGCGTCCTTGGCAATCGATGGCGGAGCCGCGCTGCGGGCCATCGCAATCTCCGCATCGCGGTCCATCAGATAGGGATCGATTGAGGTCATGGTGGTGGGATATGGATTTTTGGAGTCCTCTGCTTTCATTTGCCAAGCGCCCAGTACAAAGGCACCCAATGCGATTGCCTTAATTACCGTCGGATTCATCGATTTCCCCTTCGATGCAAATTTATGTACATCGCGACCATTAAACCTGTGATGCGGCAGTCATCGTTGATAGTTGCCTTATAATACCGACTGGTATGTATGTTGGCATTGCGAGACCTGCGCGTTAGGGCGAAGAACCATCTGTCGCTCGCGCGGAACCGCGGGAACCTTCCCGGTCCTGATGGGCGGTTGCTAAGCAGGTCACGACCCCTCAAAAAGACAGCGGCCTAGTCTCGGCCTGACGCTCGCGTCCGGCCGCGCGCCGGGCGCAGCGCTTCCAAATGGCGACGCACGCTTCTTTTTCCTGATTGCAAGATCCGGGGATCCTGCGAATTCTTTCCCAAAACAGCGTACCCCTCCCAAGCCGCGATCAGGAACGTAGCCGTTTCATTCGCGTTTATATCGCTCCGCACCACCCGATGTTTCTGTCCTTCGCGCAGTGCCTCCGCCATGGCGTCGTGCCAGTCCTTATAAATTCTTGCCGTCCTTCTGCGGAATCCCTCATCAAGACCTGACATCTCTTGAGACAGGTTGAGCAATTCGCAACCACGCTGAACGTCTTCTCTTTTGTGCGATTCGGACTGAAAAATGCGAATCAGAACGTCGATGGGGTTCTCGACGTTCTGTAAAGGCTGCACCCACTTCTGGTGAACTCTACTGGCAATGATTTCGTCCGCCACCGCATAGCCAAGGGCTTCCTTATTGTCGAAGTGGTAGTACAACGCGCCCTTAGTCACGCCCGCTTTGTCCAGAATGGCATCCAGATCTGCGCTTCGAAATCCTGAGTGGTGTATCTCCTGGAAGGCAGCCTGCAACAAACGTACTCGTGTGCGCTCCGGGTTGCGAGGCGTGGCCACCTTTCGTCTCGGTTTCTTTCTAACTGCCAACATACCAGCTAGTATGCAGGTTTACGGTTACGGCTGTCGAGACAAACCGTCGACGAACGAGCACATGGTCTTAACCCTTCGGACCGATTGTGCAAGTACATTCGCCTGGCCTTTCCTCCCAATCCGTTTACCTCTTAGCCAGTTACAGGGCCACTAGAACCACACTGGCACACAAGTTAGATCTGCGCCGGTCTCCTACCGTCAACACAAAATCTGAATGACATTTTCACAGAGAATTAACCCTTGCGTCACATTTCGGTCGCTGCTAGTGGGCAATACTCATACTCTCCTGGAGGCTCCCATGAAGATGAAAACGCAAGCATTGGTCCTTGCTGCCCTTATGATCGCCCTGGCATGGTCTACGCATGCCCGCGCAGCTGAACAAAAAAGCCCGGGTTCAGGAAAAATCAAACATGTTCTGCTGTTGAGCATTGACGGCATGCACGCGGTGGATTTCTACAACTGTGCGAACGGGATTGTGGGGGTGAACGGCGGCGAACCCTATTGCCCGAATATGGCATCACTCAACTCGACCGCAATTAACTATGTAAACGCCATCTCGTCAAAACCCTCAGACTCTTTCCCCGGAATGGCGGCACTAGCCTCCGGAGGCACGCCGAAGAGCACAGGGCTGTACTACGACGTTGCATATGACAGGTCGCTCGACGCGCCCGAAGAAAAGACGGGCACAGGCTTAGGAGCGGGACCGTGCACGCCCTATGGAACGCCAACTGGAACCACCACGGACAACGATCAGGGCAATGAGTTCGACGATACCAAGCTCAACGGTGGCGCCCCCGGCGCGGGTCTGACGGAGGGCGGCATCGCCTCCCTCGACCCGAAGAGAATGGAGCGCGACCCCCAGAAGGGTTGCGCGCCAGTGTATCCCTGGGATTTCATCCGCACCAACACAGTCTTTGGCGTCGTTCACGCGGCCGGCGGCTACACAGCCTGGATCGACAAACACGCTTCCTACTCGTTTGTGGGAGGGCCTGGCGGCAAAGGCCTGGATGACTATTATTCGCCGGAAGTCGACTCCAACGTGGTCCCGCTACCTCACACAAATACACTGAATGGAATCCCGTGCGACCCCATTCGCGACAAGACGAACACATCAGGCTGGAATAGTAGTTTCGAAAACATCCAGTGCTATGACGCGATCAAGGTCTATGGACTGCTGAACGAAATTGCAGGCAAAACTCACAGCGGCAAGAAGGCAATGGTTCCGGCCGTATTCGGTATGAACTTCCAGTCGGTGTACGTTGGCCAATCCGTCAACGAAGCAGGCGTGGCCGTGGGAGGTTACAAGAATGCCGCCGCCGAGCCCAGCGCGGAATTGCTCAATGAAATCGAGTATGTCGACATTGCCATCGGCGAGATCGTCCACGCGTTGAAGAAAGCTGGCATCTATGACGACACGCTGCTCATTATCACTGCCAAGCACGGCGAGTCGCCCATTGACCCAGCTCGCTATGTCGCAGATGGCACGGACACGCCTGCGACGTTGTTGGGGAAACTCATTCCATGGTCGGAGTCACCGCTCAACACGCACGGCATTGGGGCCACCGAGGACGATGTCTCGGTGCTGTGGCTGAAGAAAGGCGTGAACGTAGATGTCGCTGTGGATATTCTCGAGAACGATGCCACCGAGATCGGCATGGGTGAGATTCTCTACGGTCCCTCGCTAGCTCTCAATTACAACAAAGGCGGAGACAGCCCCGGTGACGACCCGCGCTCGCCCGACATTATCGTGACGCCAAACATCGGCGTAACGTATTCCGGCAGCACATCGATGATCGGCGATCACGGCGGGTTTGCACATGACGATACCAACGTTGTGATGCTGGTCGCGAATCCGAGCTTTAAGGGACAGACAGTATCCAATGCAACCACAACCACTCAAATTGCGCCGACGATGCTGCAGGCGTTGGGTCTGAGTCCAAGTTTGCTCGACGCTGTAAGAATCGAAGGCACGGCGGTTCTGCCTGAGGTCGCACGGCAACTCGCTAAGTAAAGACTCGGTAAAGGGGTCACAAGGGGACGCAGATGATGCGTCCCCTTTTTTGCATTTGGAAATAGAAATCGGAATGCAGATTGAGTCCGCTATACTTCTCTCGATCTCTCATCCGGAGAACCTGAGTGAAGCAAATTGCGCTCGCCGTCATTCTGGTTATGTCCGCGTTGCTGGCCGCGCAGACCGGTTCCATTGCAGATCCCTCTTCGAATCCGAAGGTCAGGACGATTACTGCATTCGTTCGGTTGGACAGAGCAAAATACCAGCAGCAAATTGCCGAGGCGCTCGCAGTTTTGCGGAAGGCCAAGGCCGATTTTCAATCCTCTGGCTACGAAGTGGAAACCATACGCGTGACCACGCAACCCCTGGCCGAGCTCGTCGCGGATATGCCAGAAGATCAGGCGCTGGCGTTTCTCGCACAGCTTGACCAGCTCTCCGCCAAAGAGAATTTCATTCCAAACGTTGGACCCGGCATGATGCACGAGAGCGATGACCCTGCGACGATGCACCTGCTGGAGAGGGCTCTATCGACTCTCGCGAACATCCAGGCCAGCGCCATCATCGCGGATGACGCCGGCATTCATTGGAAGACGATTCGTCGCACCGCTGAACTTGTGAAATATGTCAGCGAACACAGTCCCCGCAGCCAGGGGACATTCAAGTTCACCGCCACAGCGATGCTGAAACCGTTGTCACCCTTCTTCCCCGGCTCCTACCACACCGGTTCTGGCAGACAATTCGCCATTGGTTTCGAAGGCGCCAATGTTGTTCGCGACGTTTTCGTAAGGGACAAAGGAAACGCTGACGCCGCCGTCGCTGACCTGACCGCTGCGCTGACGAAACATGCATCAGTCGCAGACACGGTCGGCAATAAGGTGGCAGCAGAGACAGGTTGGACCTACGTGGGAGTCGACCCTACCCCCGCGCCTCTTGGGGATGTTTCGATCGGGGCCGCGATCGAAGCCTTTACTGGCGCCAAATTCGGCTCCAGCGGAACCCTCACTGCGGCTCGCATCATCACCACGGCAGTGAAGGCTGTGCCACTGAAACAAGTCGGCTACTCAGGATTGATGGTACCGGTTATGGAGGACAAGCTGTTGGCACAACGCTGGGCTGAGTCGACCTACGACATCGATTCCCTGCTCGCTTACTCGGCCGTTTGCGGTACCGGACTGGATACGATTCCGCTCCCCGGCGACATCAGCCTCGATCAAATGGAACGTATCTACGCTGACGTTGCCTCACTCGCGACCAAGTGGAACAAGCCGCTCTCGGCACGTTTGCAGCCTATTCCGAACAAGAAGCCAGGCGACCGAACGGACTTTCAGGATCCGCGATTGTTCAACACCACAGTGCATCCGCTGCCCTAGTTTGCTTTGCTTTTCCGCGGAGCCGAAATTCTCCCGGATTACTTCGAGGGTTCCCAGCCCTCTGGCAGCATATCGAATGCCAGCGTGTCACGGTAGGCGTACTGATTGCCTTCCAGTACGGTCACTGGCGTCAACATATGCCAGATGCGATCATCGTCGAAGACGTAACACTCACCCGATTCGTGCATCGTAAAGCGATCCAGTTCGCGTTTGTCATTGTCGGTGATGATGACTTCGCCACCGTCAGCGCCGCAGCGGCCCAGGAGATGCGTGGCGATGTACTTTTCTCCGTCCTTATGTAAGCCCGGTGGGCTCGTGTCGCACGGCCGACCCGGCGTAGCCGTGAACCGTATCAGATGGAGGTTGACCAAATACCTCGTGCCCACTGCCGAGAGCGGCAGGTGATGAAGATGGTAAGCAATCATCTTGCGGACGCCTATGGAACCAGCGATCGCCGCGGGCAGCGGTGCGTACTCTCGCGGCAGGCCGCCGATTGTCGTGTTGTATTTTTTCAGCTGCACATAGGGCGTGCTCTCCTCGCTCAACCAAACCTCTACACCGCCTTCAACAATCTCGGCCCCGAGACGGTTTAAGGAACGAAACCTGTCGCCCCCGTCGTAATACTTGTCCCTTGGAATGGACCAGGCCGCGTGGGAGAACGCTTCCAGCGCGCGCGCTATATCTAGATCAACTCTGAGCGGCTGCCGACTAAACCCGCGCTCGAGGAGGTCGTTTCGCGACATGGCATTGGTTGCAACCGGAATAAAGCTATCTTGGACCATGATTGCTCCTGACAAATTGCTTGTAGCCTAGACTTGCTGACGGAGGTTGGGACGGAGCGTGAGCGAGCCGTCGTCGTTCAACTTCTGGTGACAAGCCCACCGCACCGGATAGCGCATTCCCTTTACCTCAATCTCAGCTCTAAGTTTTAATCCTTTCCAATCGGTGAGGTTTGGAAGCACGAACTGTGCCTGCCGAATCTTCCCCGGTAACGGATAACCAGCGTCCAGACAGCCGCTCTTGAGCACCTTTCCGTCCTGGCTCTCGACGGTCACCCGCAATACGCCAGGGACTCCGGCGATTCCGTCATTTGCGAAACCAACGATCAGCCCCACGTAACCATTGTTCTTATAGCTCCAGATGAAAGATGGCCTCACCCGATAACCAATTCGGCGATTGATCTCGTCGAACGCTGCCGGATAAGCCTGGTAGTAGTTCATCAGATTCTTTGCGCTGATTTGGTGAAAGTTCCAGAGCGACCAGTAATTCGCCCCGACATCAATCACATGAGCAATCATGTTCTCTGCCGGGGATATTCCTTCAAATTCGACGTTCGGATCGGGAGGTTTACCCGGAAGCCCCTGTTCGAGCAATGCCGCAGTCCATGGTGGGCGATTGCTCAGCGCTTCAATCTGCTCGTTCTCAATAAAGATGGTGTCGCTCCGAATCCAATTGTTGCTGCGGACCGTGCGGTCTAGTAGTTCTGAATTGCCGACCCGGCTATAGTCCGGTTGAGTATTGGTCAGTAGAGGAGTCTTCGAAAAGTGCTCGAGCTGGACTTCGAGCATGCTGGTCCAGGTGCGCTCTGCTGTCTGGTAATCAGGAAAAGGATTATTGCCAAACGGCCAAGTGTGCCCTTCACCCCAAAAGCCATACATGAACGTGTCGATATACTCGATCAGCGGATTGCCATCGAACTCCGCTGCCAACAGGCCAACCAGTTCTTTGAATGCCTGCTGAAAAAAAGGATGGTCATAGCGGGGCTGATAACGCGAGTGCGGGTTCCGCAAGAATCTTTGCGCCTCAGCACTGCTTTCCTGGTCGCTCAGGACCAAATCAACTTTTGGCACTTTGTCGAGGACAAAGTCCGGGAGGGCCGCTTCGTGGGTATAGTCTGGAGCGCACATCTGAATTCGCAATCCGACCCGCTTGCTGTTCTTCTTCGCCAATTCAAAAACCAGCTTCAGATAATCGGGCATCTCCAGACGGCCAGGGCGCGGTTGCACTTCCCTCCACGTCGGACGGATATAAAGCTGCTGGCCCAAGGGAAATCGAACCAGCTCCTCGATCGCCTGCGGAATATTGTCTGACTTGATTTCCTCTGTACCACTGTCTGCCGTGATATAGGTGACCAGTCCCTTGCCATAGTTCGGCACGACGTCTGCAGAAGAAGTCGTCGTCATCACGACGTCGTCAGTGGGAATGACAGCATCAGGTGGGTATTGAGGGAACGGACCCTGATTGAGGCGATCTGCCACCCGGGGACCGGGGCCGAAGTCGTAGTTCCCCCAGTTGTGGGCGGGAACCTTCGCCCTCGCTTTACCCATGCCGAGTTCTGCAGCTACGGCAACAGCAACAGTATTTTTCAGGAAATCTCTACGCTGCATCGGAATTATCTCCTGCTGCCATTGAAATTCGCAGTGCTGCGGTTCGGACCGATTGTAGTACCTCTCGGTGGTTGCACCCGAATTCGCAGGAAACGGGAAGCAGGCCGCTAAGAGAGCGGGGCGGTACCGAGAAACGCGCAGTCCAGTCTATTATTCTGAAACGTGAGTGAAAAGCTAAACACACGATCAAAGACCCCGCTTCGCAAAGGCTCTCTCCGATTCTTTGTTCGATGGCTTGCCATCGGCGTGGTGCTTGTTTGGTCGCTGGCAGCGCTGACCCTTCTGGCCGGCCGCTGGATCGACCCGCCGACTACCGCGGTGCACATCCAGCGCCGCTTGCAAGCCTGGATTCACAACACTCCGTATCACGAACGCTACACATTCATCCCGCTCAGCCAAATCTCACCCGATCTCCAGCACGCCGTAATCGCCGCCGAGGACGCGCGCTTCTACCAGCACCATGGGTTCGACTGGCACCAGATCCAAATCGCCGCCGAAGGCGATTTGGAAGGCGGTCGCACTCGCGGAGCTTCCACCATTACGCAGCAACTTGTTAAGAACCTGTTCTTTGGAACGGGCCGCTCCGTCCTCCGCAAGGGTGCGGAGTTCACGCTGGTACCGGTGGCCGAATTCGTCCTCGGCAAGCGGCGCATTCTGGAGATCTACCTCAACGCGGTCGAATGGGGTCCCGGTATTTATGGTGCAGAGTCGGCGTGTCGTTACTACGATGGAACCGACGCCCGGAATGTCGGCCGGGAACAAGCGGCGCGGCTCGCCGCGATTCTGCCGGCTCCCCTGAAGCGGCGGCCGGAGCGCATGAATAACTACAGCGCGCTCATCCTTGAGCGAATGCGCCAAATGGGTTGGTAATCGCGAGCACCCTCCTACCAAAGCAGCGCGTTTAATTTCTCTCGCGGTGATCCGGACGGTTGCCGATTTGGAGATTACTACTTCGACAACAGACCATATGGCCGATCGCTGATATTACAGGGATTTGCGTGTTTTCCCGGAAGCAGCGTAAGGCGTGTTTTTGCACTTGACAGCTGGACACAAACGAAAGTAAAAGTTATCGAACGCAATGATACGTAACCATCCACAACTTGCAGCTACTCCGAGCATTTTCCGAACCGTCACGCGGTCGGCTGTCATTCTCCTTTTGCTGCTTGAGGCCTCGCTGCAGGCTACTCCCGATGCGGCGGAACAGAATTGGACGAACACGGTGCGCATTGGAGCTTATGGGCTGCGAAGCGATAATGCCGAACGCATCGTCCGTAGCGCCAAGGAAGACGGCGTATTTGGGATTGAAGTCGACAACGACATTGAGGGACGGTATGAGAGTTTTGTCCATCCTGAGGAAAAGCTAAAGGCCATCCGCGATGTGGCCGAGAAGGCACATGCGGCGGGCAACCGGGCTTTTGTGTACATCGCTGGGACCGAGTGCATTACGGCAAATGGCGACAAGACCACCCATACTCTTGCCAAGGAACATCCAGATTG
The DNA here is from genome assembly GCA_963722725.1 of uncultured Acidobacteriota bacterium. GTDB lineage: Bacteria > Acidobacteriota > Terriglobia > Terriglobales > Acidobacteriaceae > JABDBE01. The sequence goes on along the minus strand of CAVROB010000013.1, from coordinate 90,835 downwards.
GCTGCAGCGCAAGATCACCGGAGAGCCTGCGATCTTTGGAGGCGGTACCGCCTTCTGGATAGCAAAAGGCGATGAGGATGTTTGGGTCAGCCCTTACGCACAGGAATGGCGGAAGATCTACATGGAGCGCGTGCGGCAAATTGCAGGGACGGGGATCGATGGAATTTACGTCGACATCCCTTATTGGATGACGCATTTCGACGGCTGGGAAGACACTTGGGCAAGCTTCGACGACTATACCGTGGCAGCTTTCAAAAAAGAAACAGGTCTGGATGCCAGGAAAGACTTGAAGCTGGGAGACTTTTCCGACAGCAATTTTCGAAAGTGGGTTGAATTCAGAATTCAAACCTTCACCGACTTCATGCAGGAAATTGACCGCAACGCAAAGAGTGTGAATCCAGAGATCAAGACGATCGCGGAGATTTATCCGGGCATTGAAAAAGAGTCGGTTCGGGTTGGAGCCGATGTTTACAGCTTGTACGGAGTCATAGACGCCATCGCCCATGAGTACGAATTCGGTGAAGGCGACCACATGGCTTCTTCGAGAACGCCGCTGGATTGGTTTAACTATCAGGTGGGAATGTACTCGTTTCGAGCCTTCGCGCAGGGTAAGGCGACGTGGATACTGAACTACTCGTGGGATGGCGATAAGAAAGTCGACAAGCGCGAGGCCATGATGAATCTGGCAGCCTCAGAAATCATGACGGGATCGAACTTCTGGGATGCGCCTGGACATTCCATGGCGGGATCGAATGATCCTGCGACCAGGAGGCAGATTTTCTCCTGGATCAAGGCGCATGAAGACACTTTTTACTTGCCGCGAAAGGAGATCGCCCCGATCGGTGTTTACTTTTCTCCCGACACACGGAATTATTACGCAGACGAATTCATTTCCTCCTACCGCGGCATCGTCATTCTTCTCATGCAAAAACATCTGGAATTTCAGGTGGTCACTCCGCGGACGCTGGCGGATTTTCGGGGACACACGTTGATTCTCCCCGACGTGCGGGTGCTGAGCGACAACGAAAAAGCCTGGCTGCGGAAATATGTAGATGGTGGCAACACGCTGGCGATCACGGGAGAAGATGCTACCCAATTGGGCGAAGCCGCAGGTGTGGTGCGGTTCAGCAAGTGCCCAGGAAAAGACTACTACGCGGCATTGCAGAAGAGCGTGGCTGAGTCGACGCCCGATCAAGAGCATGAATTTCTGCAAAGTCTGAAGGTGGACACGCCGCTTCGCGTGCTGGCGTCGCATATGATTGCGACCTCGATCGCACAGGTGAATGGAAAGACGCACGTATTTTTTGCGAACTTCGCCGGGCTGCAAGGCGGGGTGAATCCGATTCAGAGCCCGCAGACTGGGGTTCAGATTACCGTGTCTGGGGCGCAGAAGGGCCACGGATTCTTTCTCCCGTTTCTTGGAGACGTGCAGACGCTGCCTGGAACTGCGGGAGACGGCGGCGGCATCGTTTACAAGCTGCCCGCGATTGAGAAGGGCGCGGTGTTCTGGTACGAGCCGTGAGTTCCCGAGGCAAACGGAGGATTTTTATGACACCGACTAGACCACTGCTGTCTTACATTTTGGTGGTGTGCTTCTGTGGATGCTTTGCGACTTTGGCAGCCGCACAGGGCAGTTACCGCGCCCAGCTTCGAGGAGTTGTCTCCGATGCTACGGGAGCGGTGATAAACAATGCGGCCGTAACCATCACCGATGCAGGCACGAATATCTCAAGGGCGGCACACACCGACGAAAAGGGCGAATACTACTTCACTGGTTTGCGGCCGTCGACCTATACCGTCAAAGTTCAGATTCAAGGTTTTCGCACCGAAGAGCGGACCGGAGTGGTGCTTGCGGTCGACCAGGAAGCTACCCTCAATTTCGCTCTGAGGCCGGCTAGTGTGAGCGAGAAAGTCGAGGTCACGACGACCGCGCCGTTGCTGGACACGCAGAATGCAACGCTGGGCACGGACATCACCAGCGAGTATGTGAAGCAAATCCCGTTGATCAACCGCGATTTCTTCGGTCTGACGTTTTTGGCCGGAGGTGTGACCGAGGTAGCGGGTTCGGGCACCCAAGATAACTATCCCTCTGGGACAAACTTCGTTTCCAACGGACAACGCAATGCGACAGCTGAAGTGCGCATCGATGGCGCGTTGATCAGCGCTCCAGAGCAAGGCGAGGGCGGAAACTCCAACATCTACTATGAGCCGTTGATCGAGAGCGTGCAGGAGTTCAAGGTCGAGAACAACAGCTTCTCGGCGGAGTTCGGCAACAACGGCGGTACGGTCGTAAACATGGTTCTGAAGAGTGGGACTAATGCGTTTCACGGCACCGCCTGGTATTTCCTGCAGCGTTCGCAGGTGAACGCTCGCGATTTCTTTAACCCTGCGCCCAACCCCAAACCCGACGGCAAACGCGACCAGGGAGGTTTTTCACTCGGCGGGCCGATCCAGAAGAACCGCACGTTCTTCTTCGTCGATTTTGAAAAAGTTCGCTCCGACAATGGCTTCAACGGTGTCGCGACTGTGCCAACCATGGCTGAACGAACCGGCGATTTCTCGGCGACGGCAACTACGATTTACGACCCGACCCCGCAAGCTTGCGGGAATCCATGTACGTTCCCGAGACCGGCCGTCCAGTACAACGGCCAGGCGAATGTGATTCCGCCGAACGAAATAAGCCCTATCGGAAAAGGCATCATCAATCTTTATCCCAAGCCCAATCTGGCTGGCGAATTTAATAACTACCTTTTTAGCGGCGTCTCGACGGCGCCCGATTATCAGTTCGACATCAAGTTGGATCATCAGATCAACGACCAGCAGCGCATTAGCGGCCGCTACAGCCGGGAATCATCCACTTATTCCACTCCGTATTTTCTGGGAGACGGCTTTGATAATAACGGAAGCGGAGACGGAATCGGAGGCACTCCCACGACGGCGCAAAACGGTTCGCTCGAATACGCCTGGACGCTGAATCCGCGAATTGTCTGGACCAACCGTTTTGCAGTCGACCGGGTCCACGAAGTGGAGACGCCAAACATTCCCACGATTTCCAGCTTCAATGCTACGCAGGCAGCAAACGGCCTGCCACCGTTGCCGGCAGTGTTGCAGCAGGCCAACGGGTCAGACCGAATGCCGGCGTTCTACATGTCGGGAGCTGCCCTCGCGTCGAATTCATCGACTACGGCCGATCTGTTCGATCAGTGCTGTCTGAACACTACCTTCGCGCACACTCTTTATAGTTATTCGTCCCAATTGGTGGTTTCCAAAGGCTCGCACCTGATCAAGTTCGGCGGCGAGCAGCGACTCTTCTACAACAACTTCTTCCAGCCGCCGGATCCCACTGGCTCCTTCAACTTTACCGATTACACGACGTCGCCGACTCCGAACAGTGAGACCGATGCTAACGGCAATATCACGGGCAATCCATTTGCCAGTCTTCTTTTTGGGTATGCCGACAATATCAATCCCTTTGCTTCCGAGCCGACTGCGCTCAATGTCTATCCCGCGGTGGCCAACAAATCGAAAGAGACGGGGTTCTATGTCCAGGATGACTGGAAAGTAACTTCGAAGCTCACCGTAAACCTCGGCCTGCGCTACGAGTGGAGTACGCCGTATACAGAGCGCGACAACCGCATCCAATTCAGTAATTTCACCGCCCCAACCGGCGTCAGCATAAACCTGGCCAGCGGAGGTGCGACCAGCGCGCAGGCTGCAATGCAGGGAATCGGGTTGAATTTGCCGTCCTCGGAAGCGTTGTATGGCACCACTCAGTTCCCCACCTCCAGCATGAGGACCGTTCCAACCTATCGCAACGATATTGGACCGAGGCTGGGCTTTGCCTACGCGCTCAATTTGAAAACAGTGGTGCGCGGCGGGGCCGGAATTTATTTTGGGATGAGTCCCGCCACAAATTTCCAGTATCCGGGAACTGCGTTCAGCGAAACTGCCACAATGTTTTTTACTCAAAACAATTTTGCCAGCCAATATGCGACCCTGGAAAATCCGTTTCCCGCCGGCTTTTCCGGTCCGCAAGGCACGAAGTATGGAGCACTGGCTGAGTGGGGATACTCGAACAACAACGACCTGGGCACGACCGCGGCTCGGGACGCTGACATTTACCAGTGGAATCTGGGAATCCAGCGAGAGTTGCCCAGCCAGATCGTCGTCGGCGTCGACTACGTTGCCAATCGCGCCACCCATCTGCCTTGGTCCGGGACAAACAATCGGGACTTCATTCCCTCATCTCTGTTGGCGAAGATTTCCGCCGCCGTGACCCCGACCGATCCGACTTGCTCGGCCGATAGTTGCGTGAGCAACTTTCTGCAGACGCTGGTGAATAATCCGTTCTACTCCATGTTCAATTCGCCCTGCACTCCCACACCGTCCACTCCATGTTTCAACCAGCCCGATTCGCTCTACACCGCTCCCCAGATCCCATTGGGATATCTGCTCAATCCGTATCCACAATTCACAGGAGACTTCGAAGCACTGATGCTGGAGGAAGCCGAGTCCTGGTACAACGCGATGCAGATCCGCTTCCAGAAGCGCACCACGCACCACATCAGCTTCGAAGGCAACTATACGGTTTCGAAGTCGACCGACGATTCCTCGGCCGGCAGGAACAACTGGGTCGGCTCCCTTGCCGCCGGACTGCCGCAGCAATTGGACCGTCTGAACCTGGAGCACAGCATCAGCGCCAACGACACGCCGCAACGGCTCACGGCCGCCGTCGTCGTGGACTTGCCCGTCGGTCGCAACGAATGGATTGGCGGCAATATGAACCGGGCGCTGGACGCCGTCATTGGAGGCTGGTCGATTTCCACCTTGATGACGCAACAATCGGGCCAGCCCATGGCGATCTCTGATTCCTTTGCCCGGCTGGCGAATGGCAGCCAACGTCCCAATGTCGTCTGTCCCCAACTGAAGAGTGGTCTGAGTATGAAGGATGTTGCTTTGAGCTGGGAAAACCCAACACCGCTGTCATTCTTCAACAGCAATTGCTTTGCGGATCCTGGCGACCAGAACCCGGGCAACGCTCCCCGCTATTTTTCCGGCTTGCGCGTCAACGGCATCCACAATTTCGATACCAACCTCTACAAGTCGTTTGTGCCCAAAGAAGGCATGAAGATCGAGGTGCGAGCTGAAATCTTCAACTTCTTAAACCATCCGCGCTTCGCTGCCCCAAACACAGCTTTCGAAGAGACCGGCTTCGGCTCGATTACCTCCGATGCAGCGGGCTACCTGCCCCGGTACTTCCAGTTCGGAATGCGGTTCGAGTTCTGATGCGAAAACTAGAGGCGCCTCTTTCACGTAACAGCTGACGATCTACTTGTCGGAAGCTGTGTGAAGTTTCCTACCTTGATCGGCAGCGTAGGGCTCTAACCGGCGACCATCCGATGGGAAAATCTTTTCCCCTGTGAATACTCTTTCCGCGCCGCTCTCATTTTACGATTACCAACGCGTAACTCGTAACCTTCGATGGTGGTTACGATCGTGCCAGAGAAACTTCTCAAGGGCCGCCCTCTTCGACGGTCGCCCGCGAGCTAAATGCTCTCGCTCGTGCGAATTCTGACGCTTCAGGGATGCGGGAAACAGAATCCTCACTGCTGACACATCCTGTCATCCGTAGTGGCATCGCGATTGCCCATACCTTGCCCGAGTGGGGCAACCTTAGTGGAGGGGCTACTGTTTACTTTATTACCATCGCCGCAGTCACGCTGGAAATCACTTGTGACTGGCTGGAGCGTGCAAGTTCTCTCGTTGGCAGGTCTTATCTTTGTGAGCGCCAGATTCCACCAGAACCTGATCCCGCTTGCAGACTATCGGGTGAACAATCTCGTCGCCTACGAACCGTTGCTGCACCAGCAGCAACCGGTTCTCCCAAACGTGCTTCCGCGGCCGAGGCCAACGCTCGAAGCCAAGCCGTTACTCGAAAGCAAGCCCGAGGTCGCAACCCTTGTAGTCACGCCGCAGAGACGCGCGATACCGGAACACAAACTGCAGGAGCTTGATCGCCCTGCACCAGAGCTCAAATTCGAAAGTAAGATGCCCGCCATTCCCGCTGCACCAACGTCGAAGATCCTGGCCGTTGGTACTTTTTCTGCCAGCAGTCCAGTTACTGCGACGGCCAGTAAACCTGCAGCCGCCGCAGTGCAGACCGGCGGCTTCGGCGACCCGAACGGTGTGCCTGCATCCGAGCATCGCGGAACCGCCAACATCCGCGAAACCGGATCCTTCGACTTGGCCCGTGGGTCGGGCCGAGGCAACGGGATCGGAGTCGCAAACTCGAGCGTGGTGGCAAGCTCCGGATTTGGCAACGGGGCGATTGAAGCTTTCAACGGCGTTGGCAGCCATCCGAAAACAGGATCGCAGCAGCCGAATAACGGAGCCAATGCTCCGGTCCAGATCACTTTCAAGCCCAAGCCCGATTACACCGACGAGGGACGAAAGCAGAAGATCAACGGAGAAGTGAGCCTGGAGGTGTTGTTCGCGTCCAACGGGCAAATACACGTGATCCGGGTTGTGCAAGGGCTGGGATACGGACTGGACGAACAGGCCGTAAAAGCTGCTGAGCAAATCAAGTTTAAGCCGGCTTTGCATGAAGGCCAGCCGATTGATTCGAGGGCTCAGGTCCACATCATTTTCGAACTTATTTCGTGAGGAGTGCTATGCGCAGTTTCAGAACTATCGTTTTCTTGCTGCTTTTAACTTCGACGGCTGGGGTTGTGGCTGAAAACCCGACGGTATCGCCGGCACTCTCCTTCGACCAAACAGTCGACCGAGTGGTAGAACGCGAGCGCGGGTTTGTCGTGACCATGAAGCGCATGCACCCGTTGGCCGAAACTTATATCCAGAATCTTCACGAAGATAACGATCACAACGTCGAGCCGGTCAGCGATCAGTATTTCCTGGGGCGGATTGACCTGAATCGCGGGATTCACGATTCAATGTTCGAAAGGCAGCACGAAGGATTTCTGCATCACGTTTCGAATCCCATCTCTTCTGCTCTCGCCTACAAGTTCTTACCCCAGGGATTCGCCCAAATGGTAGTGCTCGATCCGGACTTCCAGAAGAGTAATTACCATTTCACTTTTGTGCGACGCGAGTTCTTAGGCGAAGCGCGCTGCATTGTGATAGATGTGCAACCTGGGAAAAAAGCACGAGAAGGATCGTTTACCGGAAGAATCTGGGTCGAAGATCGCGACTTCAATATTGTCCGCTTCAACGGCACCTATGCCAGTCATTCAAATTTTACCCATTACCTGCACTTTGACAGCTGGCGTTTTAATCTGCAAGGCGATACGTGGCTGCCTTCCTACATCTACGTTGAGGAGTCCGGCACAAAACGCAATAGCCCACTGTTCCACGATCTGTATCTCAAGGCGCAGACGCGTCTGTGGGGCTACGATCCAGAACAGCTGAATCACAACGAAGAGTTTACCCAGATCAAAGTTGATAACTCCGTGGATGATCGTCCCGTGGCCAAAGACAATGGCCCCGTCGAAGCCCAGCGTATGTGGGAGAGGATGGCCGAGGACAATGCAGTGGACCATTTGCAGAAGATCGGCCTGCTCGCGCCTTCGGGCGATGTGGATAAGATCCTGCAGACCGTGGTCGACAACCTCATCATCACCAACAAGCTCCAAATCGAGCCCGATGTACGCTGCCGTGTACTTCTGACGCTGCCCCTGGAGTCTTTCACCATCGGGCACACCATTGTAGTCAGTCGCGGTCTCCTGGATGTGCTGCCCGATGAAGCATCTTTGGCGACGATCCTGGCTCACGAACTTGGTCACATCGTGTTGGGTCACCACGTCGATACCAAGCTTGCCTTCGACGACCGCTTCTTCTTCGCCGATGCCGACGCATTTCAGCGTTTGCATTTTGAGCGGGATGCCGCCGAGGAAAAGGCTGCCGACAGCAAAGCTCTGGAGTTGCTGGCGAACTCCCCATACAAAGACAAACTAGGCAATGCAGGGCTGTTCCTCAAAGCATTACGCGATCAGTCACCGGCGCTGCCCAACTTGATCAGCCCAAGGCTCGGCAGCAGAATGGCGAGTGGAAACACCACCCGCATGGCCGCCCTTTTCAACTCCGCACCAGCTTTGGAGAAGCAGCGCCTTGATCAGATCGCCGCGCTCCCTATCGGTAGCCGGGTCAAGTTGGATCCGTGGAGCAACCAACTGACGATGATGAATGCGAATCCGGTTGCGCTCTTGTCCCCGCGGGAAAAGATGCCCTTCGAGGTCACCCCATTTTTCCCCTCTCTAAGCTATAGCCAGGCTGACAGAAAAGTTGTGGCCCAGAGTTCGGTACGTCCGTAAACCAGTGGACGGCCGACCGTGGCTGTTCGTCGACCGTCAGAATTAAATCCTCTCCCTAACTCGTACCGCCGATGAGAAAGGACGTAATGAGAAACACGATGAGGACCATTGGGAAGCTCTGCTTTTTCGGGTTCGTGATGGTAGCGCCCGCACTCGCGCAAAATCAGATGGTAAACGCGCCGTCGCCTGCAGTCTCTGGGCCAGCTTACGATGTGAGCCTCGGTTATAGCCGGATCTCGATGCCAATTGCCTCGGCTGGGCGTGCGAATTTCAATGGTTTGGATTTTGCTGGAAGCATCGATCTAAGCCCGCGTTGGGGAGCAACCCTGGACTCGAATTACCTTTATACGCCTGCCATCCTCGATACTCGCCACCAAGGCTATGTCCTGAGCCTTTACACTGGCCCAGTGTTCTATCCGATTGAACACCGAAACACCCGCGTCTTCGTTCGCGCGCTGGCTGGCATGAGTCTAGTGGACGGCGCAGTCCCGATAACTGAATCCCAGGACTTTCATGGCTGGTTGGTACGGCCCTCCTACGCGGTTGGAGGAGGAGTCGAGCAGTTCGTTTCAGGACAATTGGCCGTTCGGATCAACGGAGACTACCTGCGCACATCGTTTTACGATGCTGCTGGTGCAGTGGAGCCCCAGAACAATTTACGGTTAACCCTGAGCTTCGTCTTTCGCCTGAAAGAACGTCCACACAGGTCCAGCGCACAACTGCAGTGAAACCGGCGTGCCGTCGTCGTGATCAGTGGGCATTGCCTCCAGCGTTTCTGCGGCCATCGCTAGATCAAGAATCCACGCCCGATACTCCCCTCTCACTTTTGTTGAATCTATCGTGAACGAATTGGGATCAAAAAGCGTTACCAGCTCACGCGGAGGAACCGGATCCCATGTTCGAAGAATCGTTGATGACTGCGTCTTTGTCGTTGCCCACCATTGAGGAAATCCGCAAGGCTCAGCAGTTTGTCTATTCGGTGATGCTTCCGACGCCGCAAATTGTTTGGCCTCTGTTATGTGAGCGGCTGGGAACTGAGGCGTGGGTGAAGCATGAGAACCACACTCCGATCGGCGCCTTCAAAGCACGGACCGCGGTCGTTTATGCCGAGGAACTGTTTCGAGAATCGAAAGGCGTCACGGGTCTGGTCACCGCGACTCGTGGCAATCACGGCCAGTCAGTCGCGCTGGCCGCACGCCGGTTCGGAGTGCCCGCGCACATCGTTGTGCCCCACGGAAACAGTGCGGAGAAGAATGCGGCGATGCGGGCCCAGGGAGCGAACCTTATCGAATTCGGCAGCGATTTTCAGGAGTCCAAGGAACATGCGCAAAAGCTCGCCGGCGAGCAGGGCTGGCACTTCGTTCCTCCGTATCATCACAACATCGTGAAGGGAGTTGCGACCTATTGGCTGGAGTTTTTCTCGGCCGTCCCGGATCTCGACGTGGTCTATGTGCCGATTGGGCAAGGTTCGGGAATCTCGTCTTGCTGCGCTGTTCGCAACGGACTGAATCTGAAAACGAAGATTATCGGGGTGGTTCCGGACGGAGCCCCGGCCTACGCACTGTCTTTTGAAGCGGGACGAAATATCTCAGCTCCAGTAACAACCGTGCTGGGCGACGGAATGGCTTGCCGCGTGCCTGACGAAGCTTCTCTGGAAGTCGTTCTGAAGAATGTGGACCGCGTTGTCCGGGTCAGCGAACAGGAAATGGGCCGCACGATGATGATCTATTTCACGGATACACACAACGTGGTCGAAGGCGCAGGAGCGGCTGGACTAGCGGCAGCATTGAAAGAGAAACAATCGTTGCGCGGCAAGCGCGTCGGACTGGTCGCCAGCGGCGGCAACGTCGATCGCGCCGTGTTTGCGAAAGTGCTGCTGGATTCTCATCAGTCGACATCAGGCGATATTTAGAAATTCCCAGCTGGAAACACTAGACATTCACCTGCACGGGCACTAATTCGGGGTTGCACCGCGAATTTTGGATGGATTTGACAGCGTCTTCGGCGGTGAATCTTCCCATAATCAGCGCCAGTTTACGTTGGGTTGTCGTCTGGATGGGGGCCCGATCCGTTCGCTGAACGTATTCGGGGACGCGAGTACCACCACGGTTTACTTTCACAACAAATTTGATGGTTTTCATCAATCTCCATTCTCTGGGTGACAAATAGATGACATGCGACAAGAGAGAAAACTTCAGAACGGGCTGATTTGGTTCAGAGAACCTGAAAGAGCAAGAGTACTTTGCCTCACTTATGATGCTAGGCTTCTGCTCGCGCGCTGTCAAACAGCGGCGAGGACCGGACGCTTGTTAAGCAACAGCCCAGTCCTACTGAAGTCCGTAACTATCGGGCCGTGACACGGGCTCACAACAGCTGGCAGTTCCTATACTTTCGCCAGAATGACCTTCTTGATTTGTTTGATTCTCGCTTCGTCCCGCTTGTAGAAGGTCCACTTCTTGATTCGCTTGGAGCGGGTCAGCCCGGCCTGGCACAGAATCTTCATATGTTCGCTCGTGGTCGGTTGACTTACGCGAAGCTTGCGCGCGATCAGGCAGCCGCAAACCCCATCCTTCACCAGATCGCCGTCGACTTGCGGGGGGAAATGTTTTGTCGGGTTCTTAAGCCATTCGAGAATCTGTAGTCTGCGCTCGTTCGCGAGGGCGCGGATTGCGACGGTCGATATCATTATACGATTAGGAAACTCCCTAATCATTATAACGCGGACGGGCGAAGACGCCCGTCCCACGCATCTGCCATTCTTACTTCTTTGCGGTCGGTGGCAACACACCGTTCAGGCGCAGATACATTGCGGCTGCGCCGTAGTGGTCGGCCCAAGCGCCGGACAGGATCAGGCTGAACCAGGCGCGCGTAACTTGTTTTCCACCGAATCCTTCCGTGGTCTCCGCCAGCTTCGAATCGTCCATTTTCGCTAGTGCGTCGGAACAAAAATCGAAGGAGGCCTTGGCCGCGGCCACAAGCTTGTCTTTCGGTTCCGTCCCTTTGCCCTCATCGACCTTGGGAGGCGCGACGGCGGTGGTCTTGCCGCAGAGCAGGTAATTCGCTTCGGCCACGTGGGCGGCGAGTTGGCCGAACGTCATCTGGTCGGCGGTGGGCTTGTAGTTGAATTTGTCGGCGGGCATGGCTTCGAGGGCGGCAATAGTGTTTTTCTGCCGGCCGGGCAAAACCTCTCTCAGGGCGGCGCTGACGGGATTCTTCGTCGGCGCGGAGGCTGTTTGTGCAGCCGCCGATGCGGCGAGTAAAAGCAATGCAGCGATCACAAGAGTTCTTTTCATTTTGTCCTCATTCCTGGCAATTCGGTGCGTATAGCAAGATAGTCGTCTTCCTGACTCGATCATGGCCTGCACCCTGCAGGCGGCAAAACGCGTATTCAATATATTTCGTCAGTTAGCTAAGCGTCAACTGAACAGCACCCGAGCCTGACTTGGGAGCGCCAAGGTCTATCACATGTGAGACGCGTACCAAACGACATTGGTTAGCATATAGACGCGAGCATTCTAAGCCAGAACAGCAAACGAATGGGCAGACTATGCGGCGTCCAGCCGCTTCCCTTCCTCGGCGATTGACCGCAGCAGAGCCTCGATCTCTTGCTCAGAAGTGGCTGGGTTCATGCACGTCAGCTTGAGATATTGCCGCCCCTCCACGCGCGTGTGCCCGATAACAGCCAGTCCGCGTTCCAGCAGACGTTGTCGCAAAACGCCATTCAAGCGGTCTCCGTCGATCTCCGGGCTGGAGGCGCGATAGCGGAACACGACACAGCCGTATTCGGGCTCGTTTAGTAACTCGAGCGGCGGGTTGCAGCGGATAAACCTGGCAGCATGGGCTGCAAGCTCAATCGTCCGGTCCACCATCTTCCCGAACTTTTCTCGTCCCAAAACCTGAAAGGAAAACCAAAGCTTCAACGCATCGAAGCGCCGTGTCGTCGAAAGCGATTTGCCCACCAGATTCGGAACACCCGCTTCTTCATCAGCCTCCGGATTTAAATAGTCAGCGTGGATTCGAAGATGCCGCAACTGGCCGGCATCGCGAACCAGGAGCGCAGCACAACTGATGCACTGCCAAAACTCCTTGTGAAAATCCATGCTGATCGAGTCCGCGCTTTCCAGCCCGCGCAGTTTCTCGCGATACCGATCAGAAAGCAGCAGAGCCGACCCGTAAGCCGCATCCACATGCAGCCAGGCTCCCGCTTGTTGCGCCAGAGCGGAAATCTCGGGCAAGGGATCGATCGAACCGAAATCCGTTGTACCGGCAGTTGCCACCACGGCCGCCGGAATCAATCCTTTTTCCCCTAACTCCGCCAGAGATTCACTGAGAGCCTTTGGGAGCATGCGAAAAGATCGGTCAACCGGCACTCGAATAACCGCGCCCGTGCCCAAGCCCAGTTGGTACGCCGATTTTTCGACGGTAAAATGCGCGACCTCCGAACAAAGAAAGCGAAGCCGGGATGCGTCCGCAGGCAGGCCGTCCCGCTGCACCTGCCAGTTCCAATGCGAACTGATGCACGCATCACGCGCCAGCAGCAATGCCATGAAGTTTGACTGCGTGCCTCCCGCGGTGAAGATCCCATCCGATCCGGACGGCAGCCCCGCTTCCTCAGTCAACCAACGCGTGACCGCCAGTTCCAGCACTGTCGCAGCCGGAGCCTGATCAAAGGAATCCATCGACTGATTCAATGCAGAAATGACGATCTCAGCCGCTAACGAAGAAATTAGAGGCGGGCAGTGCAGATGGGCGATGGCGTTGGCATGCGTTACAGCGACCGAATGCGCAACGATCGTCCGCACTCTTCTGAGAACTTCATCGACCGGCGATCCACGTCGCGGTAGAACGTCCCCCTTAAGGAGCGCAGCCAGTTCCGCCGGGCTCTTTCCACTGTACGGTTGAGTTGGAAAAGCATCCAGCAAAGCTTCCACCGCTTTCGCAATACTCTCGCGATAGGCTCCGGAGTTCTTCGGCGTCAGGAACTCCTCGGCAAATCCTAGCGCCGGCACGTTTGGCCCGCGATAATAGATTTGTCGGGAATCGCCGCGTGCGCATACCCATTGACTTGTCGGTGAACTGAATCGGAAAGGTCAACTGTCTTGCGGCCCCGGTGTCTCATAGAACCTCTGCAACCGGGTGATTATCCGTTCTCTCGATCCAAGGGTCAAGCAGCGAATTCTGATCCCGCTGTCACTCCACAACCACCTCGCCTTCTCATTCCGAGGAGCGAAAGCGAATCTTCACTTCCCGATTTTCAAGCCCAGCTCGCCATCATACTGCCGGATAACCCCGTAGCACTCACAGGCGGAGTTTTCAAGTTTCTTGCGGTTTACAATCTCCACTGCGCCACGGACGTACTCGATAAGCTTTTTCTTCTGCAGAGCACCGGCTGCGACGCTTACGGTCGGTCGATCCGTACCTAGCATAGTTGCCAGAAAATCATGAGTGATGGGCAGCGACCCTGAATCCACTCTGTCCTGAGTCATCAGCAGCCACCTTGCAAGGCGCTGCCCGATATCGTGCAGCCGATTACACGCTGCTGTTTGCGCAATCTGCATACTCCTGACTACAGCATAGCGGCTCAACATCGATTGCATGTGTGGAGAGGACTCCAACGTGTTCTGCAGCGCTCCGACCTCGACCCGAAATCCGTCCCCCGTGATTTGCACAATCGCTTGAAGCGGACTCCTGCTCAAGCCAACAGCTGCCAGTGTTCCCGTGAAGCCCTCATTCCCAACTATGCCGGCTTCGGCGGTTCTTCCATCTTTCATCACGACCACAAGAGAAATCAAACCACGATTCGGGAAGTATGCAAATTTTAGTTTTTCACCCGCCTCGTGAATCACCAGATGGTTCGGCAAGCTCACGTATTCGAGATGAGGACGCAGCGAGCGATAGTCGCTATCCGGGAGCGATAAAAGTATAAGACTGCTGACTGGTTTTCCTTCAGTATTCGTCCGCTCGCCAGAATGCACGAGTGGGAGACCTTTACCTTCCATAAACCATCCTTCGCCTGATAGCGTGTTGTGCCTTAATCTCCGGGAAACAATCTTGACTCATTCCCCTTCGATGTAGCTGTCAACTGATACCTCCGCGTGCGCTCGCCATCCAGCGCGCAGCAGAGCTTTTCAACCAGGATCATCAGCTTCGCCGAGTCCATTTCTTTACTGGCACGCTCTGCAATGGATTGCCAGCCTTCATCTTTCAAAGTGTGGGCCATAACTGAACTCCTTTTTCACGACTTAGCAAAGTTATCTTGGAATCAAAGCTGAGTCTGAGCAATAAGGCACATTCCAGCAAAGAGCAGGTAGCACATAGCGCGCTCAGGCAGGCAGAGCACGCCGTTGGACCCACCCAGGCTGGCAAAGAAAACTTAACAATCCACGCTGCAACCAGCCCCGGAGCCGGGCGTGCGCACGATCAAGAACGTTTTATCTATGTAGGGTGACCGACAGACAAATCAAAATTGGCGCAGATAGACTCCGCCCATCCTTTTATCATCTTCGACCGCGCCCGAGCTGGTCGAAGATTTTCTCTGCAATCAAGCCGTACGCCACTGCGAAAGGAGAGGCCAAATGGCGCACCGGAAGCTTTCGTTTCTTAGGAGTAAGCGGGTACTCGTTAGCACGCGGCAGAAGAGGCACATATGAGCCGCATGTTGGTGTGGATTGAGAAAGAGCGTTTTCGGGGCTTTGGTTGCTCTGAATGTGACTGGCGGTTCAGACCTTCTGGAGCTCCTATCGGCAATTCTTTCGACGAAATGCTCCGCAGCTTCGAGTTACAGCGGGACAAGGAGTTTACCGCCCATGTTTGCGCTGACCACCTCCCTAAAAAAGCTAGGTAGCCACTGCTGGCAACGCGGCGACAGAGGAGGTCACGAGCCTGAACCTGTTATGGATCAACGATGGACCCTGAAGCGACGAGGAAAGCGAGAATAGCCATCTTGCAGCAAGAGATAGACTTCATCCACTACGCCAACGAACTGTATTGGCGACAGACAAACCCCAGCAATGCAGCCAAGAAAGACCATTTCCGCCGACAGGATCGGTTACAAGAAATCCGGAGCGAGCTTACCAAACTGCTAAATGAGTAATGTGGGATCACAGTTTCTGGACTGCACTCCTGATCCATTTTCCATACGGCCGATACCTTTTATTGAGCCGCCGCAATACCACCATACTTCTCCAGCCACTTCAGCTCTTCTCGAACCTTGATCTTCCCGTGCCACGGATTCTTATCGAGGTCATGCCCTTCCCCTGGAAAAATCAGCAGCGTGCTGGGAACGCCAAGCGCATGCAACGCATGATCAAGCACATACGCTTCCGCCACCGCTACCCGAATATCGTCCGCCCCAGCGACGATATGCGTGGGCGTGCGAACTTTATTCATCTGGAAAATAGCGGCTTCATCCTGATAACGCTGCGGTACCTCCCAGGCAAAGCCTCCAAGAAAATAAATGTCGTCAAAGCTGGTATCGTCGTTGCCCCAATTGGCAACGTTTTCCACCGCGCCCGCGCCCGTCACTGCAGCCTTGAAACGAGACGTCTGCGTGATCAGCCAATTGGTCATGTAGCCGCCATAGCTGTAGCCGCCGACAGTCAGGTGGTCGGGATCAGCGATGCCCTCTTTCACCAGCGCGTCCACGCCGGCAAGAACGTCCTTGCCCGGACGGGAAACGATTTCAGGCACGATGCCCGCCAGAAACTTGTCTCCATAGCCAGTCGAACCGCGATAATTCGGCTCAAACACCAGCCAGCCCTGCGTCGCCGCCAATCGATCCCAGACATACCAATCGGCTTCGAAGTGATTGCCATCGGCATCGTCGGGCCCTCCGTGCGGAAACACGAACATGGGCAGATGCTTTGCCTCAAACCTTCCCGGCGGATACATCAGCATGCCTTCGATGGCTGTCCCGTCATCCGAAGTCCAGTGGTAAGGCTTGGCCTTGGGCAGATCGCGCTCAGTAAACAATTTATTGAACGAAGTAATGGGACGAGCCGACTTCAACGCGTCGCTACTGTCTGCTAAGTACACCTCGGCCGGTTCCTCTATCGCCGAGTGCACAAAAGCTATGCGCTGCGAATGTTGACTACAAGCAACCAACCCGTATGTGCCCGGCACGCCAGCCAGTTTGGAAAAAGGCGCGGAAACCTTGGACTGGAAATACGTCTGCGTTTCGGTGCCAAGCTGACCGGCCGCAACCACACCGCCATCCGGAGTGATGGTATACCGTCCAACCGCGCCTTCGAAATCAGCCGCCCAGCGCTGGATTTCGCCTGTCTCCGCGTCCACCCAGTAAAGCCGCGTCTGCCTGTCTTTGTACTCTCCTTCGACCGAGCCATACTGCACTTCGAAGAAAATATGCTTGCTGTCTTTGGCCCAGCGCAGATCTTGTTCCTGCGCCTCATTGTGCGTGATCTGTCGCGGCGGACGATCAACAGTCGCGTTGGCCAACTCGACCGTATAAATCTCGAACTCGCCGATCTTTTCCTCGCGCTCCGAAACCGATTCCGTCACAAATGCCAGTTTCTTCCCATCCGGCGAGACTTCCAATTCATGCACTCGCCATGGCGTGCGCGTTAGCGCAAGAGCGCCCGGAGTCGCATCCGATTCATCCTCCGAATCTTGCTCCGGCTTTGTTCCCTCAGCCGCCCGCCGCGCAATCACATCCGCGACATCGATCCTGAAAATCATGTCGCCCCGTTCCGCCGCTCGATATTGCAAAACATCCTTCCACTCTTTCTTGTAAGCATCCTTCTCAGCCTTCGTCCAGGGCGTGCGCGTAGCAAAGTAGAGCGTGCGAGAATCCGGAGACCACGAAAACGAATGAACCTCCTCATCGCCTTGGGTCACCGGAAACCCTTCCCCGCCGCCGACCGGAATCAGATAGAGCTGCGCAACCTCTTCCTCCTTGGCATTGTCTTCTTTTGCGCTCTTGCGCTCCGAGACAAACGCGATCCATCTTCCATCGGGAGACCACTGCGGCTCGGTATTATCGCCGGCTTGCGTGAGTTGGGTCAGCCCGCCGTGGCCATCGTCGCGATAAAGCCACAGGTCTCGGCGAAAGATGCTCTGATCCCAATCCGCCCGCTCCGTGTTAATCACAACTGAATTCCCATCGGGAGAGATCGCCACCGCAAGAATGTCGACGTAATTGAAGAACTCATCAAGCGTGAGCTTGGGTTTCTCCGCGGCGTAAACCAGGGCACAAGCAAAGTTGAGAGCAAATACAACAAGAATAGAGATTTGCAGAAACCGTCCGTTTGTCATGGGCCGAAACAGAGGTATATCGCGAGCGGGCAACGCTTGTAAACCCGAATCGCCACCTGAACCGCGGGTCACATACTCAGCTCGCAGATAGTAGGAACGCCACTTCAGCCGCAACAAATAAAATTTGTCATCCCGACCGGAGCGAAGCGGAAGCGAGCGCAGTAGAGGGAGCTGCTGTTTCGCCGGTCCCGCTAGCTCCCATCACTTTTAATAGACCGTCCGCCGAGCGCCAAATCACGGCGCAGGTTCAGCATTCTTGAAGGCATCGTCGAGTCCTTGATTGCTCTTAGGCGCACTGCCTTCGATGATTCGCCAGCCGTCGTCGTATCGTCGAAACCCCACCGTCGATTTGTATTGCACGCCGCCCGCATAAAGCGCGGCTCCGACCTCATTCAGCGGAACCCACTTCCACAGAAAGTCCACATCGGCGGCGCTTCCCTCTTTGCTGATCCCGGATATTCCCGTCAACTGTCTCCGCGCCACCGGCACGCTGAAGTAGTGCGATTCCGCCTGGCCGCCAGGGATCAGATCGTGAAAGGTCTCCACCCCAATCGGAGTCAGCGCGACCTCCCAACAAGGCGGAGGCGCAACGTCGGCCGTGCAAGGACTCGGCGAGCCGGTGATCCAGCCGCGCCGCTGCAAAACCAGATACTCCGGAGACACGTAATCTTTGTTCGAAATCAAACCGGTCCGCAGAAAGAACTGCTGGGTGCTCTTAAACGTCTCGGAACTGGCGATCAAATCCGATGCCAGCCGCCGCGTGAGAAAGTCGCGAGGCGAGCATGCCGATGCGATCAACAGCAATCCCAGCGCGAGCGCGATTCGCAGTGTCCGCATGAAGTTTGGTTTGAGTCTAGTTGAGGATTGTAACCAAACGCGAGCCCCGCTGCGGCAAGAAAGGACGGTCCGTGATCTGCCCCTCGAATTTCGCCGACCAGCGCCCCGGAATCGCCATCTTACAAGAGGGACAACGGCCATCGGCACTCACGCGATACTCTTCGACGAAGTAGCTGCGCCGCCGGATCAGCGTATCCCCGCAGCTGTGGCACTTAGTGTTTTCCTGATCGCCCACCATGCCCGGCAAGTTTCCGGCGTAGATGTAGCGCAGGCCCGCCTGCTTCCCGATTTCGACCGCACGCAACAAATCCCGAGGCCGCGTATCATCGGGATCTTCCATCTTGTAATCTTTGTGAAACGCAGTCACATGCCAGGGAATTTCCGGCGAGACGCTCGCCAGAAACTCCGTCAATCCGCGCAGCTCTTTTTCAGAATCGTTGAAGCCAGGGATCAGCAACGTCACAATCTCCAGCCAAACTCCCATCTTATGCAGGCTGCGAATGGTCTCGAGAATCGGCCCAATGCGTCCGCCGAGTTCGTGATAATGGCGGTCGTCGAAACTCTTCAAATCCACCTTATACAGATCGATCCACGGATGCAGATATTCCAATACCTGCGGCGTGCCGTTCCCGTTCGAAACAAATCCCGTAATCAAACCCGCGGCCCGAGCCTCTTTGAATACCGCGACCGCCCATTCGCTCGTGATCAGCGGCTCGTTGTAGGTGCTGACCAGAACCTTCGCGCCTTGCCGAACCGCGTCCCGCACCAGCGCTTCCGGCGACGCTTCGAGCGGAGGCGAAACCGCATCCGGATCGCGCAACGCCTGCGACGTCACCCAATTCTGGCAATAGCCACAATGCAAATCGCATCCCAGCATGCCAAAGCTGTACGCCAGCGCACCCGGATACGCGTGAAAAAACGGCTTCTTCTCAATCGGATCGCACTGCACCCCGCCCACATATCCCCACGGCACATACAAAGTGCCGCCGCGGTTATAGCGCACCTTGCAAACGCCCGGCTGTCCCTCCGCTATCGGACAGCAATGCCCGCACGCATAACAGCGCACCCGATTGCGGTCCAGCTTCTCGTAAAGCTCGCCCTCGCGAACCTGCGAATAAACGATATCGCGAAGCGTAGCCACCAAAAGAACCTCTACTCGATATTCTAAACCCGCGTCTCCCGCGTGGGGTCGGGCGCCCTCGCCCGTCCGGCGGAACCGCTGCAATCCGCGCGCTCTGCGCCGATTCCAAACCGAGTCATTATTTGTAGGTCGCTTTGTAGCCTGATACAGCACCGGTGTTGCTGATTTGATACCAGCCTACGATCGTGCTCTTGTCATTAATCCCGCCGCCGTAAGTGAATACCGCCTTGGGATAGTCGAACTTATAATATTTCCCAGCCTTCAACAGTGCGCCGTGAGCCAGGTGACTTGAATCCAGCCATTCATAGACCACATCACCCACGCTGTCGAGGTCGCTGGCAAATGAAGCCACCGCGCTGGGAACGTTGATGGTCTTGTAGGTTTTGCCATTATCTTTAGTAAGCGCTGAGTTAGCACCGGTCGAATCCAGCCCCGACAACACGATCCAACCCGAGTTATTGATGCCGGCGGCAGAACTGCCCTCGGTCGCGCCGGGCACATCCAGCGTGGTGTATTTCTTGTCTTTCAAAAGGAACCCGTGCATAACGTCGTTGGAGTCTACGTACGAGCCGACGATTGCCCCGGCGTCGTTGATCGAATTAGCCGACGACTGCCGCGTGCCCGTGGGACCGGGAATATCCGTATATTTTCCGCTCCTATACAAAAACCCCACTGTTGTGCCGCTGGCCGTGCTGTAGACGCCGACCACCGAAATCGCGCGGTTCGGATTGAGACCGTTCGCAATGGTGCTGCCTGTTTGACCTTTCGGGTCGTCCAGTTTAGTCAGCTTCTTGCCATTGAGAATATACCCGTGCTCCGAACTCTTATCTCGGTATGAGCCAACCATCGCACCCGCGTTGTTGACCCCATAAGTGTATGTCTGCAACGCTCCCGGTATGTTGGCCTTGGTGAACCTGAAGGTTAATTTCGGCGCATCGACTGGACTTGCGTGAACCAAGCACACCAGCGCAAACCCGAGTACGCACAGCATGGACTTGCAGTTCTTCATCGATTTTTCTCCTCACGGATTGAAGCCGCCTAAGGCTGACAAAGCCCGTAGTCTCGGTTCACCTCTTTTGTTTCCCACACAAGCTTCTTGTCGGGACCCTTCGGCTTAACTTTCTTGCCTCGCAGCCTCATCCGATCACCCGGCTTAACGCCCACGGTGTCGCCAGACAAGGCGTAAATTTGCTTGTCTTTTTCGTCGGTGAGGGTCATACCGTTCTCTCCCGAGGCAACGCATCCCGTAATGCTTCGCTTCTTGGAATAGTGAATGATCAGAATGGTCCCGACCACCAGGGCCGCCGACACCGCTACAATTCCGATCACGATCTCCTCGCCTTCCGTCTGCAGTTTGTCTGCCCGAGCAGGTGTGACAAGACAGAGGCTCAGAGCGACGATCAAAACTGTGCGCCAGAGATATCTTGAGCTCAGCTGCCCTCCTAAATCGTGCCCTTTGACTTTGATCATGGGACCGTCACAACGTCCGCTCTCTATGGCATCACCAGGAAGTTCACGTTGCTGGTCAGCGTGACGGTCGGCGTCGTCACCTGGACCGGGCCGGTCGTGGCGCCGCTGGGTACGGTGGCCGTGATCTCGGAACTCGAGACCACGGTGAAAACAGCCGCCGTTCCGTTGAAAGTGACTCCAGTTGTGCCCTTCAGTTTATTTCCCAGGATAATGAGGTTCGTTCCCACCGTCCCGGATGTGGGCGCGGTTTGCACAAAGGGGCGCAGACCTAACGACACGCTGAAGATCGTGCCATCGGCGCCGGAACCGCCCAGGGTGGTCTGCCCATAGAAAACTCCGTTAGTCGCTTGAAACATCTCGCCGATGGGATAGTAGCCGTCCGTGCCGTCGAAGCTGTGCAACGTGGTTAGCACACCGGCCGGTGTGATTCGGAAGACCGTGCCCTCGTTATAGGTTCCTCCGTAGTAGGTCGTTCCGTAAAGGTTCCCATCGCTGCCCAGGATAACGCCGCTGCGAGCGTCGGAGCCGTCTGTACAGGCGATCTGCGCGCAAAAGCTATAAATCGTGGTCAGCTTCCCCTGTGGAGTGATTTTGAAGATCGATCCTTCGCCGTAGGCCCCACCAAATGCGGTCGTCCCGTAAAAGTCTCCATGCCTGCCAAGCGCAGGCCCGAGAGCCCCAGGCCCGCCGCAGAAGGGATAACCGTCGACGCAAAAGGTGTAAATCGTCGTCAGCGTCCCCGTTGGCGTGATCGTGAAGACCGTGCCGGCGTCAGCTGCCGATCCTCCTGCCCATGTTGCTCCGTAAAAGTTGCCGTCGGTACCCAGCGCCAGCGACTCATAAAGCACTGCACCGTCAGCGCAGTCCGGGAGGCTACAAAAGTCGTGGAGCGTGGTTAGCGTTCCACTGGGAGTCATTTGGAAGACTGTGCCGCAGCCGGGACCTTCGGCACACTCGCCGAGGTTGCCGCCATAAGGCGTTGTCCCATAAAAGTTGCCGTCGCCTAGCTGCACCATTCTGTCATACAGTCTGGCGCCGTCCGTGCCGTCGAAGTCGTGCAACGTAATCGGGGTGCCGCTTCCGGTGAACTTGAAGATTGTGCCATAGCCAAACATCCCGCCACTCTCCGCTCCGCTATAAAAGTTGCCGTCCGCACCCAGCCCGAGGGCCCCTGGGCCGCTGCCGTCGGTGCATCCTGTTTGTGAGCAAAAGCTGTAAAGGAGAGCCTGTTTTTTCCCGGTCGGAGTCATTGTGAACAGCACGCCCTGGCCATATTTTCCGCCGCCCAAAGTCGTCCCATAAAGATTTCCGTCTGGTCCCTGGATGGGGGGACGGTGAGAGTTGGCCCCATTCGTTCCATTGAAGTTCACCAGCGTCTTAAATGTGACAGCCGGAGACGTCGAGAGAATTGCTTCTCGCGGGTAGCGGGTCCGGGTACCCGAAGTCGTGGAATCAGTCTGGGCGGCGGCTAACACTGCGCCACTAAACATCACTGCCGCGACCAGGGCCGCGGTGACCAGGCCACTGGCGGGAAATTTCTTTAGTTTTTTCATGGACTGCACTCCTTGCGATTTTCAGACAGGCCCGAACGCTTTAAGTCAAAAGCCGGTATGGAGATCGTGTGCCGGGCAACAAAGGGGAGAAAGGAAGATCAGCCCGAAACGTGGGCCGAATTATCCTCCGTAGCGGCGGCCTTGTCAATTCGGACCTGGTTGCAATGTCAGTAGCACATGATATGTCCGGTTGAGATAGCACATGAGATGTCCGCTTTGCGGGCGGTGAGGATGGGAGACCATGCGGAGCATGGAAACTTATCCGAGGGCCGCGATGGAGCGGGCGATGAAAGTACAGGACGTGATGTTGCAGGCGATGGCGAAGAAGATCACGTGGTGGCAGGCGGCGGAGATTCTGGGCATCAGCGACCGGCACATGCGGCGGTGGCGGGAACGCTACGTCGAAGAGGGCTACAACGGGTTGCTGGACCGGCGGCGGGGCAAGCCGTCGCGCCGCCGGGTTCCGCTAGCCACGGTGGAAAAGGTGTTCGCGCTGTACCGGGAAAAGTATTTTGATCTGAACGTGCAGCACTTTCACGAGAAGCTGCGGGCCGAGCACGGCATCGAACTGAGTTACACCTGGGTGAAGCAGGCGCTGCAGGGAGCGGGGCTGGTGGCGCGCGGACGCAAGCGCGGGGCGCATCGCAAACGGCGCGAGCGGCGGCCCTTGCCGGGGATGCTGCTGCATATCGACGGCAGCCGCCATCAGTGGTTTCAGGATGAACGCTGGTACGACCTGATCGTAATTCTGGACGATGCTAGCAGCGAGATTTATTACGCTCAACTGGTGGAGGAGGAATCGACGGTGACGGTGATGGCGGGACTGAAAGAGGTAATCGAGCGCAAAGGCGTGTTCTGCGCAATGTACAGCGACCGGGGGAGCCATTTCTGGTTGACGCCGAAGGTGGGCGGCAAGGTGGACTATCATCGCCGCACGCAGGTGGGACGGGCGTTGCACGAGTTGGGAGTGCAGATGATTCCGGCCTACTCGCCGCAAGCGCGAGGGCGCAGCGAGCGCAACTTCGGCACTTGGCAGGGCCGCTTGCCGCAGGAGTTGCGGCTGCGCCAGTTGCGGACGCTGGGGGCGGCGAACCGATTTCTGCGGGAAGATTACATCGCCGAGTTCAACCGCCGTTTTCAGGTCGCGCCCCGGCAGCGGGGGAATGCTTTCGTGCCCTGCCGGAGTCGTGACTTGGAACGGATATTCTCGCTGCAGTTTGAACGCAGCGTGAACCGCGACAACACGGTGAGCTTTCAGAATCTGAGCTTGCAGATCGAGCGGGTGCGCTGGCGGGCGACGTTGGCAGGTTGCCAGGTGGTGGTCCACCAACATCTGAATGGAACTTTAAGTCTCACCCACGGACCGCATTGCCTGGGTCGCTATGACGCAGATGGCCGGCCGCTGCCGGGGAAGGCTAGTACAGCGCCGAGCAGGGGAAGGGGAAATTGCCCCCTTCCCCTGCACCCCATCCCCAAAACCAACCCAACCCAATCGGCGAGGGCACAACTTTGAAACCGGACATTTCACTTGCTACAAAAACCGGACATTTTAACTTGCTACCGACATTCGGACCTGGTTGCAATAACCGAAAGGCGGGTGCCCCGCTCCTTGCGCTGTTGACTTTTGACAAATTTGTGACCAGGACCTGACACACGATCGCAAAGCTGCGCCATATGCTGTCTCTGCGGTTAGTTTTGCGGCACCACCTGCAATAAAAATCACACTGGAAGATTTTGGAGGCGAAGGTGAAATTCAGAGGCAAGTTTTGTCGTTTGTCATGTCATGCTGCACTGGCAGCTCTAATTGGTTTTTCCTGCTTCGCACAAGCAGCGTCTACCCCTTCCAAGGGCGCGGGAAAAATCCTCGTACACACGAAATTTGGCGGAGCAATCTTTGGTTGGGATCTCGCTCAGAGCGGAACTCAAGGCATTTTGACCGAGGCCGGCGGAAGCGTCAGTTCTGCAGTTGAAACCTTTGATCTGAAAACCGGCAAGATCGTTAAAGTCGTCAGCACCACCGGCCCCAATGACCAGGACGTCACGCTCGGCGTTGTTGGCACTTCGGTCGGACTCATTGAGGACGAGCATGTGGGCAGCAATGGATTCGTTGACCGGCGCACTTATCATATGGCGAATCCACTGACGGCGGGCAAGTTCACCGGTCTGTGGACTCCGCCGGGCTTCAATAAAAATCAGATCATCTTCGGGATAAGCCGGAACCAGGGAACATCCACCAACGCTTTTTATGTCAGCAATAACGCTTCCAACGAAGTTTACGTGTTCGGCTCGGATGTGGCCAAGAACACATTTGGGCCCAAGGTGATTTTGACTGATCCCAGTTTCCAGGCCGCTGACAACGTGAAAGTTGGACTCGACAGCAAGACCAACAGCGCCGTGCTGGCCGTACGCAGCAAATGCGAGAGCTGCGCTCCCGAAGTCGGCCTCGTCAATCTCACGACTGGAGAGTTTACCAGTTTCACTTTTCAGGGCGATGGCTTCGGCGGTGGAGTGGGTGGTCTCGCAGTCGATTCAGACGATGGAATCGTCTGCACCACGACCGAGGAGGACGGGGATGTCGAATTCTACGACCTCAATAACCAAACTGGATTCGCCGAGCCGCTACCGATCGTAGGCAACAACCCTCCGGGCGGCGCGGACGTGGAATTCGATCCGGTACACAAATTATTCCTGGTCGCCCAACCGAATGCCGGACTTCAACAGGGACCTAGCATGATCTATGTTTACAACATACAAGGAAACCTGGTTGAATCACTCAGCGGTTTCACTTTCTCCAATCGTTTCACCGTGATTCCCATGCACATCGGAATTAATCCGAAAACGCGCAGCGGTTTCGTGGATGACCTGTCGAACCAAAACGTTCCAAGCCAGCTCCGCTCGTTTACCTACTAGCCCGGTGCCCCGCTCCTTGCGCTGTGCAAGGGGCGGGTGCCGGCAGCACGTAGATCCCTAAGCTGATAGCTAAACTCAACCCCACCATTCCCATTTTGGAACTCGCGTCCAAACTTTCTCACTATTTCCTTGACTTTGCTTTAAGATATATAATATGATCACCTTATATCCCCTACAGGAACAGTCAAAATGCTCCCGCCCTCCCCCAAGAATTCCCGTTTCCAGCCCAATCCCACCCCGCAACTCCTTTGTTCCCAAGATTTTGCCTGCAACCCCTTTGGTTTCATAGATCTGGCCGGTACCCTTGCAACCCGACTCAATCGATTCATAGATTTACGCGAATTCACGCGTTTTTTTCAGGAGTAGTCCCATGCCCATTTCATTACCCAATCGTCCCAACGTTCGCCGCTGCACCCACATCAAAGTCACCGGACAGCAATGCGGTTCTCCTGCCCTGCGCGGCGAATTCTTTTGCTATTTCCACACCCGCGTGATCAAAGGCGTGCAACAGCGCGTCGATATGCAGCTTCACTCCATGGCCCTGCTCGAAGATTGCGAGTCCATCCAACTTTCGATCATGCACGTCGTCGACGGCCTGATCAAAGGCACGCTTGACCCAACCCGTGCCCGCCTGATCATCCAGGCCCTGCGCATAGCCGCGAGAAATGCCAAGAACGTCCGCTTCGACACCAAGCGCGAATCCGAAAAGCAAAGCATGGTCCGCGAAGTCCCCGACTACGCCCAACAATATTTAATCGAACACCCCGAATTCGGCCCTCCCCTAAGCCCGCCTGCCGAGGACACTCTGGTCCGCGAGGCCACGAACAACGCCGTAGTCCAACTGGAGGCCCAAGCCGACCCGCAACCCGCAAAGCGGCGACAGAACACAGCCCACGGCGGAAGCCGTGGGACGAAAGCACAAAACAACCCAGCTCCGAAGGAGCGGAAGAAACCCAGCGTTTCGGAACGCGATCCATCCCACAACGAGAAAGAATACGAACGAATCCAACAAGCACAAGCCGCAATCCCCGGCGCCCTGGCGGGAAACTGGAGCGATCTCCGCACCGTCTTCGAGTTCGCCGGCATCTGCCAACAAATAAAGAAGCCTGGCGAAGCCGAATACAGCGATCCATCGTCGGGAGTCATCGCCGAAGCCAAGGACTCCGCTGCCTCACGATGACAAGGTCTGGGAATCTGTCACTCCGAGTGGAATGGGTGGGCCACCCGCGCAAGCACGGAAGAATGGGGCACCCCTCCTCTTATATGTGGTTTAGAGCCGCGCTTCGAATGAGTGGGCCATCCGCGACGGTGAGGGCCCAGGTTCGGGTCCAAAGAAGGGACGCGAACCTGGCACCGCAAGACGACTACTTACTAGTAGCTGGCTTGGAAGGCAGACCACGGACCGGAAGTCGAGCTTCCATACCCTCCAACGATTTCGTTCTTATCGTTAATCCCGCCGCCGTAGGTGTCTGCGGCTTTGGGGTAGTTAAATTTGTAATATTTTGCGGCATGAAGCAGAGCACCATGGATGGCGCCAGCGCTATCTTCCCATTCGTAAGTTACGTCGCCGGCCTTATCCAGGTCCAACGCGAACGAGTCTGACGCGCCGGGGACGTTAACCGTTTTGTAGGTTTTGCCATTGTAAACAGACGATTCATAAACGCCACTGCTCGAACTCACCCAGTAGAAGCTGATGCTGCCACTGGTGTTGATGCCAGTAGCAAAAGTATCGGCTGCGCCGGGCACGTTCAGGGTTTTGTACTTCCCACCCTTCAGGAGATACCCGTGATAGACGCCGGCCGTATCAGAGTAGTAGCCCACGATCGCGCCGCTGTCGTTGATGGCGGCGCCGTACACAGCCACCGCGCCTTTAGGACCTACAATGTCTTTGAATTTGCCGCCCTTGTAAACGAATCCCACGGGGTTGCCGGTTTTGCTGCTGGTATAGAAGCCAACCACCGAAATCGCGCCATCAGGATTCAGGTTGCTGCCTTCCGTAGTTCCTGCCACTGCATTCGGATCGTCCAGCGTGGTTACCTTCTTGCCGCTCAGGATATAGCCGTGATCGAGGCCGGCGCTGTCGACGTAGAACCCGACCGAAGCGCCCGCATTGTTAATGCCCCCGGGCTCCGTCGAAATGGACCCAGGAATTTTGACTGTCTTGAACTTGAAGGTGATAGTTGGGGCATCGGCCGCAGTGGCCAGGCATACGCACACCAGTAAAAGGCCTAGTGAGCACAGGATTGATTTGCTATGTTTCATAGTTTTCTCCTCCTTGCAGTGAAGTGAAGAAGTGGCTCCATCGGCGAATCGCTGACTCTGAACTAGAGTCGCCTGACGGGTACAGCGGGAGTCAGAAGGCTCCACGATTGGCGTAGAGATTATCTTCACCGGTTTGGTGGTGTGTCAATAGCATTACGTAAGGTTTTTGGATCTTGAGGTGAGATGGGACGGTTAGTGCGAGGCCTTGGCTCGGTCCATGGACTCCGTCGCTTGCGGTAATGATCTGACCAGCGGCGGAAGGGCGCCCATTTTAGTTCGTAAATGTGCATTAGGTTGCATCTGACGGGGTTGACAGTCAACAGGTGATCTTACTTAAGTAATTGTTTTGCAATTACTTGCGGCAGCTTGCTGCGATGGTGGTCTAGCTGCATTTCCCCTTGTGCCCGCTGCCTTGGGGCATTCGATCGGGGTCCCAATTGTTAAGCTGGACGCAAGATGCCGTGGTCGCAATCCCGCAGGCGCCGCCTGCGCCGCCCAAGCGCAAACATACGCTGCTCCCGGTTCTGATTGTGTTATTCCTGATTTCGTATGGATTGATGTGCACGCTGGCGGTAGAACAGGATCGAACCATTGCTTCCCAGCGATGGTTGATCCGGTCGCTGCTCAGCGACAGCAGCGAATTGAGCAGCATTAAAGGGAAGATGGTTCAAAAGAGGTATGCCGACGCTCAGGCCCAGGCGAAGGCAGGATCCCGCTCCCAGGCGCAAACTCCGTTGACTCAGGTTCCAATGACCCAGGTTCCGTCGACTCAGGCTCCCATAACCCAGGTTCCAATGACCCAGGATAAAGCGGGAGCTGCCGCCCAGAGCAGCCATAATGCAGGCAAAACGAGAAAGACGATGCCGCCGAAACCGCCGTTAGGTATTTCGGATATTGTGGACGGACGCAGGATCGTGAAAACGATCTGAATTTCAGGGCCAGGGGAAGCAAATGAAGGCCCTGGCGATGGCACTACTCGCTCTATCTCTACCCGGTTCAAAAGTGGCGGCGCCTCTGCGTCCGCCGGTCGACCTTCCCTTGGCACAACATGCGCGTGAGAGTGGCACATGGTATATGGCCGAGAGCGGTCATGCCGTGTTCTGCTATGGTCCGGTGATGCTGGTGAAAGGGCCGGATGGCGGATTGCAGCATGTAGCGACTTTCTGCCGGGGCGGGCAGGCGATTGTGCCGTTGAAGGATTGACGGGCGCGGCAATCTGCGTGGGAAACTCATCTTTCGCCCCGCTGGGGCTCGTCCGGTTGCCGCTTTTACCCACGGCTTGCGCCATGGGCTGCATTCTTACCCCGCTCCGCGGCTAAGATCGTTGGATCCCTCTTCCGGGCTTAGGTAGGCAGCGTCCGGGCCTACGCGACCGCTCGGACCCTTACGCATCCTGTACATTGTTGTGATGGGCAAGTTTGAGAAGCATATTTTCATCTGCGGGAACCAGCGGCCGGCGGGGCATCCGCGAGGATGCTGCGACCCGGCGGCAAAAGCCGAGTTGCAAAAGCTATTCAAGGAAAAACTAGCGCAGCGCGGACTCAAGGGAAAAGTGCGAGCGAACCAGTCGGGCTGTCTGGACCAGTGTGAGCACGGTCCGAACCTGGTGGTCTATCCGGAGGCGGTCTGGTACGGAGGAGTGACGCTGGCAGACGTCGATGAAATCATCGACTCTCACATCGTGGGCGGGAGGCCGGTGGATCGGTTAGTGATGAAAGAGTCTTGCATCAACACGGCCAGTTGTGAACACAGGCCGCGGGCAGCATCGACTAAGTGAGAACGGTCGGCGATTACACCAGTTCTCGGTTCCCAGTCCTTGGTTCTCAGTTTCGGGTTAGTTCTGCTTCTTTCTTGCCGGCGATGGTGACGAAGCGGATTACGCCATCGCTATCCTCGAAGATCAGGCCAGTCCCTTCGGGGTTCACGACCGCGGTTACCAGACGACCGTAGGACTTGGGAATGCCGCCGCGAGTCGGGGTTTGGTCGTAGCGCGCCAGTTCTCCCTCTTTCATGCCGGTGACGCTGACGAAGCGGATCACGCCTTGAGCGTCCTCGAAAATCAGTCCGGTTCCGATCTGGTCGGCGATCGCGGTGACAAGACGACCGTAGGATTTGGGCACGGTTCCTTGCGTGGGAGCCTGGGCGTGAGCGACGGTCGCGCTCCTGTTTCCGATGAGATATCCAGCAACAAACAGGAGCGCTGTTCCCAGGACAAACAGAATCCTCTTTTGCATCGCTTTAGTCCTCTTTCGGAAGAACCAGAATCTTATGCATCATGCCTAGATCTTCGTGCAACAGGATATGACAGTGAAACACGAAGGTACCAGCAATGGTAGGATCGCGGAAATCAAAGCGGCCCTTGATGCTGTGGTAGGGATGACCCGGACCTTCCCAGAAGGGAACCTCATAGGTGTCGCGCATCTCCGGAGGCACAGGCTTTCCATCCACTTCGAGGAGCAGGAAATGGATCTGGTGGATGTGGAAGTCATGGGTCTCGAGGGCGTGGTTTTCGATGATCCAGTCTTCGACCGCGCCGACATGAGTGGTGATTGCGGGCTTCTCGTTAGGTTCGAAAATCTTCTGTTTTTGTCCGTCAACGGTGATGTAGAACTGGATGGGACCGTTGGTTCCGCCAAATTCCTCGGAGAAATATAGTTTCCTCAGCGTGGTTGGCTTTAGGTTTTCCAAGCCGGAAAACATGATGTTTTGCATTGTGATGGGACGCCCCGGCCGGGCGGGCTTGGTATCTGCGGCTTGGGTTCCATCGTCGCTGGTGAGCTCGATACTGCCGAGTTCCTGTTCGAGATCGGGGTTGCCAGTCGGGCCGGTCGAATAGCCGAGCGACATGAACTCGGCTTGGGTTCCCTCGGGAGGAGCCTGCACGATAAACTCCGCGCGGCCAGCGGGAGGCACCAGAACGGTGTCCTCGAATCTCGGTTTGGACAGAGGATATCCGTCGAGAGCGATCACTTCCAGTTTCTGCGGTTTGCCGTTAAACCAAACTTGCAAAGGCGCAAAATCCTGGATGGTGCCATTGACGATCCGCCAGAACTGCTTCTCGTTGGGCTTCATTTGTATGATGGGCGCAGGAAAGCTGGGAGAGGCAGCGACCTGGAAGTTAATGGTCAACTGGTAGGGTCCGGGCACCCAAGGAACCAAGTATTGTTGGCGGATGGTGAAGACGCGCTGAGTCAGTCCCTTTACCTCTGGACGCACGTTTTCCATGCCCTCGACGATCAGCGCTCCGGCTGCGCCTCCGTTCACCTGGAACTCGGTGAAGCCGTGGACGTGGGGATGGTACCAATAGAGCCCCGGCGGTTCGTCCGTCGGGATCTGCATGTCGAAGCGAAACGCGGGCTTGTTCGGCTGAATGAGAGTGGTAAGAACGTCGTCCTGATGGCAGATCGGCGGGACATTCAGGCCGTGGAAGTGGACATTGGTTGAAGCCAAGGTGGGGGTTCCGGTGTCGCCGCACACTGGCGTACCAGACATATCCATGTCCATTCCGCTCATCTCGCCCTCATCCGTGCTCTCGATGCGGTCTTTGACATCGAGGACAAGATGGTCGCCCTGATGGAGGCGCAACGTCGGGGCCTCCACTTCACCCTTCGCGGTGTCATAGATGTAACAATAATGGTTGAAGCCAGCGGAATCGACCGAGTGCTTCATGGTGAAATCGGCGTTGAGAACGCCATTCACGCTATCGAGAGTGAGGGCGTCCTTAACTACGGTGCCGGAGTCGGGACGGGCAGGACATTGGGCCTGCAGACTTACAAACGAAAAGCCGCACAGCAGGATCGCAAGCAAATATCTAAACGCAGAGCGCATATTCAACTCCTTCTATCTCAGTTAGAACGGCCGGGGTGGAAAAGCTCCAATGGAGAGCAACCCCGGACTGTTTGGGTCAGCGATGGGCGATTTGGAGGATTCGGTCAGCGTGCATTTGCCGCCGGACGAAGTCACTTCAATCTCCCCGATCGAGGACGGCGCGCCAAACTCGGCGATGTATACCATTCCGCCAGTCCCGGTAGTTTGTTCAAAGGCCAGGGATGCAGTGTAGGACCAGTCGGTCACGAATCCCTTAAGCGCTCGGGAGACGCAACCTTTGGAAAGTTTGCCAGTAGTCTTATCGAAAAAAGCAGCGGAGAGTTTGCCCGATTGATTGTTGCTGATATAGAGCAGCGTCTCGTCAGGACTCAGCAAGACGTTGCTGGAATTGATGGCATTCCCGAGGCGATAGACGACTGTTGGAGTCAGCTTGCCGGAGGAAATATCAGAAACCTCGATTATGGTGAATGGCGACGTATCGCCAAAGATGGCGTAGTGACCATCCTGGGTAATATCAATGCCGCTGGGATAAGTATTGCCCCTGCGTGATCCGGTGGAATTCTGCTCATCGCCATTCGAAACCGGAACGCCCGCCGATATGTTGAAAGATTCGATCGAGCCATCGCCATAGGTGACGACCATCATGTCGCCATGCAGCACCATGCCGTCGACGATCCCGCCCTGCAGTCCGGCGACGGTGATGTCGCTGACAAATTTCAATTTGCAGCCGGGCAGAACCTGAAAGGTCCCAATGGTGCTGAAATCGGTGAAGCTGGCATAAAGGTATTGGGCGTTCATGGCAAGGCCGATGCCGTTGGAGGCGCCGGTATCTTTCTTGGAGCCATTCGCGTGGCCATCAATTTTGAGGGTCTTGACGCTGATGCCCAGAATCTCGCCAGTTTGTGCGTTGGAGGCGTAGACGCACTCGGCATTTCCGCTGTCCAGTACATTCACCCGATTCGCGGCAAAGTAGCCCCCGCCGATGCCACCTTGTCCGGTCGAGACTTTGGTTTTCAATGTGAGTTGACCGTCGGTCGCGACGGTATAGAAGCCGACACTAGTGCCCAGGCTGGGTGGCACATCGTCATTGGTGACGACGTAATGAGGCTGATCCGCACCGACCGCAAAACCGCTCGCGAAACAAAGGCTGACCACCAACACCGGGGCGAGGTGCGAAAACCAGGATCTAAGGGAAATCCGCATAGTTCTTCCTTCAGGGGGCAAGAATAGGACCAATCAAGCTAACCGCAAGTGGTGCCGCGGGGCAAGAACAAATGGCTTATTCCGCGCGTAAAAATCATCACGGTTGAAAAAGTTTGCGGAATAGTGGAAAACCGCATCCTCGCTTCCCAAGGGGGCGTTTGGGATCCCCGCCATCAACGGCAAGAGCAATCAGCCGTCACAATATACACCAGGAAACGAGCTACTACTCAGTCTAGTTTTAACTTTATTTTCGCCTTTACTTTTTTCCGGAACGGTAGCGCGGTGGGGCAAGTTGAGGATTGTCATCTCTGCTGTTCCTGTGCTACGGTAGTGGAAAGTTCACGCCTTCAGAATCCACAATCACAGTCGCGCCGGGTTGTGGCCCGCGTAAAAAAGCGTGTCGAACAAGGTGAAGCTATGGCCATAAAAGATGCGGTTGATTCCATGCCGGACGAGCGGACAACCGAACCTGAAAGTTTTGCCAACCGAAAGCTGATTCGTCCTTCGCTAAACCGCAACGACCACAATCATTCGCCGGCACCTGTGGGCGAGCGACGGGACCGCCCTGAACGCACTAACGACCGCAACGACCGGAACGGCGGCGGTCGCAAAATCGCACCGCCCGAGCAAACCAACGCGGAGAATTTCTATTATCAGAAGCAGATGCAGGCAAGGACGCCGATGGTCATTGTGCTCCGCGACGGCGAAGAAATTCATGGCGTCATCGAGTGGTACGACAAGAGCTGCCTGAAAGTAACCTGCAACGGTTCACCTAACATGATGATCTACAAACCTGCGATCAAGTACATGTATAAAGAGGGTGAGAACGCTGGGAACTAGGCTTTCGGCCTCAGGCTTCAGGTCTGGCGCTTGCCGCCCGAAGCCTGCAGCCGGTTTCTGCATTTGACTGACAAGATAACCTCCCGTTGACAATCTCTCATATCTTCCTTAGCATCAATAACTTGGTGCAACGCTACTGACTCCAACGCTCGGGGGAGCCGCCTGTGATCAAGCTCGACATCATCAACGAAGTGGTCAACAAGACCGGAATCACCAAGACCAAGGCCGAATTGGCCGTGGAAACGGTTTTTGGAAGCATGAAGCGGTCGCTGGCCAAAGGCGATCGCATTGAACTGCGTGGGTTCGGCGTATTTAATGTCCGGCCACGCAAGACCGGCATCGGACGCAACCCGCGTACGGGCGCTGAGGTTTCCATTCCGCCGGGCAAAGCGGTGCGATTCAAGCCGGGCAAGGAACTGCAAGCCATCGACTGAAACACCTGGTCTCGCGTACGATGGAGACGCGGGCGTTCCCGCTCGCGATTGCTTTGGCCTGACAACGCGGAATCCTGATGCCTGAATTTCTTCCCCCAGTCTCTTCTTCGACCACCGAGTATTACCGTCCCGTCGAAGTCTTCGTGGTGCAGCCTCCGAAGCAGCGATACTGGCTGCACATCGTGCTGCTGCTGGCTACGATTTTCACTACGCTGGTGGTGGGCGCGCGGATGGAATTTAATTTCGAGCACAACCAACCCGCGTTTTCGCTGAATGATGACGAGGTGCCTTTTTTCCCGCTGCGGTGGATGTTGGCTGAGCCGTCGCGGGTGCTGCTGGGCGTGCCGTTTGCATCCACGCTGATGCTGATTCTTCTGGCGCACGAGATGGGACACTATCTGTGTTGCCGCTACTACGGCGTGAACGCGACGTTGCCCTTCTTCATTCCTGCGCCCACGCTGATCGGCACGCTGGGCGCGTTTATTCGCATCCGCTCTCCGATTCGTTCGCGGGCAGCGCTTTTCGACATTGGAATTGCCGGTCCGATTGCCGGATTTGTTGTGGCCGTCACGGTCTTGATATTCGCCTTACCACTTTCCAAAGTGATGTCGCCGGGCATGGCGGGCTCTGATATTCAATTGGGATACCCGCTGATTTTTCGATTGGCCTGGTACGTTCTTCCGCTGGCGCAGCTAAAAGCGAACTCGTCGGCGTTGCACTCGATTTATTTTCATCCCTGTGCGATCGCGGCTTGGGTTGGAATGTTCGCAACAGCGCTCAATCTTTTGCCTGGCGGGCAGCTTGATGGTGGACACATTGTGTTCTCGCTCGCTCCGCGGGCGCACAAGACGGTTTCTCGGTTAACCATTCTTGCGCTTATTCCGATGGCGCTTTATTTCTGGGCGGGTTGGCTGATCTGGGCGATTCTTCTGCGGATCAGCGGTATGCGGCATCCCATGGTTGCAGAATGGCCGGGAGTGACCGGCGTGCGGCGATGGATTGCCGGGTTTGGGCTGGTCATGCTGATTCTGACTTTGGCGCCGGCGCCCTTCGGGCACAGTTCATTGCTGCAAGTATTCCGGGAACTGCGACAGTAGTAGAGCCGTTTCGAGGTCGGTAATTGACCGCAAATGTGCAACTGCAGGCAGAGAAATTGTCCTAACTGTTTTCTTTAATTCCCACGAACAAGTCGGTCTCTTGCTCAATCAATCCCGGAGTGACTCGGGCTACCAGATGGAACATTTCCTTGCGTCCGCGCTGGCGAACGTGGGATTCGAAGAGAGACCACAAGGGCGCCTGGCTGGCGTGAGCCTTGAATGCGGCAATCTTGGCCTCGAGGTAATCTCCGATTTCAATGATCGCGGTTGCTGGCGGCAGCGTGACCGGCTGACGGTCGGGGAGCGTGAAGTTGACTGTGCCGTAGTAAAGCTTCTGAGTTTGGTGCGGAGTGATTTTGCCGGTCAGTTGGTCGGGATAGCGATTGGTTCGCCCCGCCCAGTGAAAAGCCATGGTGGCAAAAATGGAGGTCATGGAGTGATCGGTGTGGCCGGTGACGGAGCCATCGGGTCCGAAAGTCATGAGCACGTGCGGACGGAACTGGCGAACGCGCAGCGTCAAATCGCAGACGACCTTGTACAGATCCTGGCGGTGGAGTTGACCGTCGGGATAGTCGAGCACGATTCCGCGAGAAATTTTCAGGACTTCGCAAGCGGCGGCAAACTCCTTACGCCGCAGGGCGGCTAATTCCTGGTCGTTGGCGGCACCACCGCGATGGGTCGCGGCTTGTCCGGGAGTCAGGCAGACTACGCAAGTCTCGACGCCGCGATCGTGGTAGAGGCGCAACGAACCGCCGAAGCCTCCAGCCTCGTCGTCGGGATGAGCGGTGACGCACATCAAGCGAAGCATGAGTTCATTGTAGCTTGAGCATTGCGACTCAATTGCTTGCGGGCAGGTGCAAGATGATGCACTCTAAATCCAACCGTGAGTTCCACCCTGACTGAAAAAGAATTGCTTCAATCTGTAGCCATTCCGAAATAGAATAGGTCCGCGCGACACGGCGCGACACGCCCGCGCAGGCATTGGAGATTTTGTGCACGTTCTTGTTACCACCGATACGTTAAGCGGAGTATGGACCTACACGCAAGAACTGGTCACTGGGTTGGTAAGTCGCGGAGTGCGAGTGACACTGGTTAGCCTCGGCGA
Organism: uncultured Acidobacteriota bacterium; assembly: GCA_963722725.1. GTDB lineage: Bacteria > Acidobacteriota > Terriglobia > Terriglobales > Acidobacteriaceae > JABDBE01. Next base: position 54,558 of record CAVROB010000013.1, on the reverse strand, counting down.
CATTCCCCTGCCGCAACAAACTTCGTGGATGGATGAACTGCAGGGTTTGGAATATCGTCCAACTGCCTTTCGCCTGGAGTGGATGCACGGAGCCGAACAGGACCTCAAAGACTCCTCCGCGTATCTCGTGGCTCTGGTGAAGGAACTCAAACCTGATCTGCTGCACTTGAATCAATTGTGTTATGGAAACCTTCCCGTCGACGCTCCGCGCGTGGTCGTGGCGCACGGCGATTTGATCAGTTGGTGGAAGGAAATCCACGGGCACGAATTCAAAGAAAGCCGGTGGATGCACTGGTATCGGGAAGTAGTGACGCGTGGCTTGTGGCATGCCAGCGCGGTGGTCGCGCCTTCGGTATGGATGCTGGATGCGATTCGCAAGTGCTACACGCAGCCGCGACGGGACGCGGTCATCTATAACGGCCGTAATCCGGTTTCATTTAATCCTTACGTGAGTAAGGATGATTCCGTGCTGGCCGTAGGACGTCTGTGCGATGCCAGCAAACAAGTCAGCCTGCTGACGCAATACACTCACCCTCTGCCGGTTTGTATCGTGGGCGCGGAGACGCCGGTGGTCGACGCGGAGATTCCGATCCGGACGGATGTAAAGCTTGCGATCGACCACATTAGTGTGGCCATAAAGGGACCACAGACTCAAGCGCAGCTGCGCAACCTGTACAGCCGCGCATCGATTTATGCGGCTACGTCGAGATATGAGGCTTTTGGAATGGCGCCGCTCGAAGCCGCGTTCTCGCGCTGCGCCATCGTGGCGAATGACATTCCTTCCTTCCGCGAGATTTGGGGCGATGCCGCGATTTACTTTCAAGCCAACGACGCGGAGAGCCTGGCCGATGTGATTCGACGCTTGCACGAGCATCGCGATTTGTGCCGTGGCTACGCGACCCGCGCTTATCAACGTGCGCGCGAATGCTTTACTGCCAAACGCATGATCGATGAATATGTGCGGCTTTATCACAGTCTGATCGGGGCGCGGCTGGCGGCGGCGTGAGGCTTCGGGCTACAGGCGTCTGGCTTTTGGCATGTCGCTTCTAGCTCCTAGCTTCTGGCTCATCCTGTTCCTCATTTCTGTTTTTGCCTTCGCCACCCTCTACACATTGTCATTCCGAGCGGAGCGAGGAATCTGCTTTTCCCGCCGAGAACTGGAAGCCGGTGGATCGAAGCTGGTATCTTCATAACTCAGACTCAATTCAATTGGAGGCCTCATGGCTACAGTCAAAATTACCGTTCGACCGAACGGTCCTTATCGCGTGGAAGCTCCTGAAGGTTCGATCGAACTGGTTGACGTCAACGGTACTAAGTACGACCTGACCGGCAAACCAGCTTTTTCGCTTTGCCGTTGCGGAGGGTCAGTCAACAAACCGTTTTGCGACGGGACGCACAGCAAAATCGGATTCCAGGGCGCCGAGTTGGCAGTGAAGAAGTCCGATGGCTAGAGGTGAAGTGAGCAAGCTTAACGAAGCGAGCGCTGCGCGGCGACTGATTCTCTCGGCTGTGTTGCTGCTGGCGGCTCTCTCGTGCTTCAGGACTGAAGCGCAAACTGCTGGCGCAAGAGATTTCGTCGAGCGCGCTGGAACCAAGCTGGCGCTGCATGGTGCGCCGTTTCGATATAGCGGGCCGAATATCGAATGGCTGGGACTTGAGGGCTACGGCCCACACGATCCGATGGGGCCGCGGTATCCGAGCCACTTCGAAATCGATGACGCGTTTGCAACTGCCGCGGAAATGGGCGCACGAGTGGTGCGAGCGCAGACCATGGGCGATACCGTGGGTTGTGCTCTGTGCGTTGAACCCCAACTAGACAAGTTCAATGAAGCAGCGTTCCAGGCTTCGGATTATGCGCTGGTCGCGGCAAAGCGGAATGGCATTCGGATCATCATCACGCTGGTGGGCGATTGCGCGACCTGCTCGCTTGGTGGCATCGGCCAGTTTTTGGCATGGGGTGGGAAGCAGAATCCGCAAGACTTCTTTACCGATCCTGCGCTGATTGCCGCGTATGAAAAGCATGTCGATGCAGTACTGAACCACGTGAATGCGCTGACCGGCGTGCGTTACAAGGATGACCCGACGATTCTTGCCTGGGAAGATTGCAACATGTGCGGGCTCATTTCGCTGCTGATGGGCGGTGGACCGAGCGCACTGGGACAGATTTCCGATTGGGTCGAGACCATCGGCCAGCACATCAAGCAGCAGGATCCGCGCCACCTTTACCTGGACACGTCCGGGATTTTTCGTGCCTATCCAAATGTTCTCGACAACAAGAGTACGGACCTGGTCACATTTGAATACTATCCCCATTGGGACGCGCTGCTCGGCACGGGTGAGCACACAACGGCGGAGACGTTTGGCCGCGATGCCGCGGCCGTGACGAGTCACGGAAAAACTTACATCGTAAATGAATTCGGGTGGGACCGAACCGATTGGAAGACTCAGCAAGACCTTCAGAATGTTCTCGACGCTTTAGCCAAGGACCCAAACGTTTCGGGCGATGGCTTCTGGGCACTGCAGGCGCATCTCGATAATTTCGGCTTCCAGCCGATTCCGGCGGACGCCAACAATGCTGCCTATGCCGAGACCGGTGAAAGTGGCCAGTGGTGGGCGCTCTATTATCCAGGCATCAAAACGCTGGTGAATTCCGCCGACGATATGGCCGCGCGGGCTCAGCAACTCCGCGCGCATGCTTACGCAATGTCGGGGACGCCCTTGCCAAAACACGCGATCCCGCCAGCGCCTGTGATTACTTCGATTGTGATCGGAGGTCTTATCGCCTGGCGCGGCTCGGCAGGCGCAGTGCGCTACTCGATCGAGCGCATGGACGCAGGCACGAAGGAATGGAAAACAATCTGCGATCGCTGCGCAACCGATACTGACGATCCCTGGCCGGATCCGCATGCGACCTTGTTCGGGGCTCGCTACAGAGTGACTGCGTACAATGCCGACGGCGTTGCGAGCGCGCCGTCAGATCCGCGCTAGGGCTTCTAGCTTAATGAATGGTTTTGGTCTTGCGTGACATGTAATCCATCAGCAGATATTGTCCCAGCGTGTACGGTGTGGTGAAGTAGGCTTTGCCGCGGCACATTTCTGTTACTTTTTGCACGAACTGCACCAAGCCGTAATCAGACGCTAGCATGAACGTGTTGATCAGGACGCCCGCGCGCTTGCACTTGGAAACTTCTTCAAGCGTCTGGCTGACGACTAGCGGATCGAGGCCGAAGGCGTTCTTGTAAATGCGTCCGTCTTCGAGAGTCAGCGCGGACGGCTTGCCGTCAGTGATCATGACAATCTGCTTCATGTCTTTGCGCTGACGCTGCAGAATGCGTTGCGCGAGGCGCAGGCCTTCGCGGGTATTGGTGTAATACGGGCCGACTTTCACGCGTGCCAGTTGCGAAAGCGGTACTTCCTCGGCTGAGTCGTGGAACAAGATCAACGATAGAGAATCTCCCGGATACTGGGTGCGAATCAGGTGCGATAGCGCCATCGCAACTTTCTTTGCCGGGGTGAAGCGGTCTTCTCCGTAAAGAATCATGGAGTGCGAGCAGTCGAGCATAAGCACGGTCGCGCAGGAAGATTGATATTCGCACTGGTGCACTTGCAGGTCGGAATATTCGATATTCAGCGGAAGCTTTAGGCCCTCGCGCTGGATGGCGCTGGAGAGCGTGGCGGTGATGTCGAGATTAAGCGTGTCGCCGAATTCATATTGACGGGATGCGCCGCTGGCTTCGATGCCGGTGGCCATATCGCGCGTGTCGTGACGGCCAAAGCTTGATTTTCCCAGCGATCCCATGAGGTCGCGTAGGGTTTTGAAACCCAGAAAGTCAAGACTCTTGTCGGTGATTTCAAACTTCACTTGCTGTTGTGCATCTCCGACCTGTCCGCCCACGCTCGATTGCCGTGAAGGATCGTGGGCCTGGTCGATACTGATGTAATCTTCCTGCTGCATGCGTTGAATCAGTTTGTCGATCAGTTCGTCCAGCGTGCCTTCCATTTGCATTTGCTGGAGTTGCTGACGCATTTGTTCGTCGAGCAAGTCGCCGTCAAGCAATGCTTGCTCAAGGGCGCGGCGCAGATCGTCGAGGGTCTGCTCGCCATCGCCGAAATCGTCATAGAGGTAATTCTGAAATCCGCTTTGCAGGAGAAAATCAGAGAGCGCGCTGAGCAGGTCTTCCATGCTCATTTCGCCGGCCGGGTCGGGGACGTATTTGGAATAGCGGATGCGTTTCATGACAGCAGTTGTTGGTCCTTGGTCAGTCGTCGTTAGCCAAGCAAACAGCAGATTCCTCGCTTCGCTCGGAATGACAATTCCGGCTTTAATCATTGACGGCCAACGACCAACAGCTTAATTAAAGGGCCTTCTCCCACGGAACGGCTGATCCTCCCGTTCGAAGGGCTTTTCTGCGACCTTCGGCGGTTTTTCTCCGGCGGTGAACAGACGCTCTTCGTTTCGTCCGATGCGTTTGTGGGCGTGCAAGCCTTCGAGGACAAATTCTGCTGCTGAGACTTGCGTCTCCGGGCTCTCTTTCGGTCCCACATTCAGCTTGACCACTTTTTCCATCAGACCCTGAATGGTGCGGAGGGATTGCAGGGCTTCGGTCGCGCCGGCGCTGTCGGCTAACTGAATCTCGCCGCCGAGGTCGAACCACTGCACGACTTGGTTCATATCCGTGCCTTTGAAATATCCGTCGTAAGTTTTAGCGATGGCGGTTCGGATCAGCTCGCGTCCTACGTGGTCGGCACCTTTCATCTCGCCTTCGTACTCCAGTTCGAGTTTGCCGGTGATGGCGGGCATGGCAGCATACACATCTCCAATGCGCGGCACCACCAGCTTCTCGTCGTGCCGAATGGCGCGGCGTTCGGCGTTGGAGATCACGTTCTCCATGCAAGAAATAGGCAGGCGCTGGCTTACGCCCGAGCGCTTGTCGACTTTCTTGTCTTCGCGCGCGGCAAAGGCGATTCGCTCGATGACCTCCTGAACATATTTCGGAATGTGCAGTTTGTATCCGTCGCGCTGCGTCCAGGATTCCTGCGTGGTGATCGCGATGCCCTCTTCAATCGTGGCGGGGTAGTGAGTGCGGATTTCGGACCCGATGCGGTCTTTCAGCGGAGTAATGATTTTGCCGCGAGCGGTGTAGTCCTCCGGGTTGGCGCTGAACACGAGCGCCACGTCGAGCGGCAGGCGAATGGGGTAGCCCTTAATTTGCACATCGCCTTCCTGCATGATGTTGAACAGACCCACTTGAATTTTGCCGGCGAGGTCAGGCAATTCGTTGATGGCGAAGATGCCGCGATTGGCGCGGGGCAGCAATCCGTAATGCACGGTCATTTCGCTGCCGAGTTCGTGGCCGCCGCGCGCGGCTTTGATGGGATCGATGTCGCCGATGAGGTCGGCAATGGTTACATCGGGCGTGGCCAGCTTTTCCACGTAGCGCTCTTCCGGCGTGAGATACGCGATTGGCGTTTCGTCACCGAGTTGGGCAATCTGGTCCTGGCAGCGGCGGCAGATGGGCGCGTAAGGATTGTCGTGAATTTCACAGCCGGCAATGTACGGCGTCTGCGCATCGAGCAACGTGGTCAGCGCTCGCAAGATGCGGCTCTTGGCTTGGCCGCGAAGTCCCAGCAGAATAAAATTATGGCGCGAAAGAATGGCATTAACGATCTGCGGCACCACGGTATCGTCGTAGCCGACAATCCCAGGAAATATCGGCCCGCCCTGGCGAAGTTTCGCCATCAGGTTGTCGCGTAGTTCGTCCTTCACGCGTCGGGTTCGCAGTTGTTGTTCAGAGAATGGACTGTGGCGTAACTCGCCGAGTGTCCGTGGAAGACTCATGATCGAAAAACCCCCAGGAGAACTGCTTCTGGCCCGATTATACGCTTGCCTCTAACTTATCCCGCGTGCCCGTTGCCACCGGCTTTGCGGCGAACGTGCATGGTACGGCGCATGGTCGGCAGGATGGTTTCAAAGAACGAAATGAGGGCGCGCAGACGCTCGGCTTCCGAGGTCATTCCCAGCAATGTTTGTTTGAAATCGAGGTCCAGAGGAAGCGATCCAGCCAAGTGAAACGAAAGTTGCCCTTCCGCGACCTCCGATGATCTTTCCGGCTCGGCTCCAGCCAGGGTCATGATTTCGCCGTGCAGTTTCATCGCCTGCGCTATTTCGTCTGTTGACGGGATCTCAGGTTCGTCGTGCAGGAAGAGAACCTCGGCCTGCAGAAACGATCGTTCCTGATTTAGCTGGATGACTTCAAAGCGGTTGCGACCTTCAGTGACGATGTCCATGCGCCCGTCGGGATATTTCTTGGTCACTGTAAGGATTTCTGCGGTGCAGCCGATCTCAGCGAGTTCCTGTTCCTTGCCTCGGAGGACGCCGAAGTGCTGGCTGCGGTCGAGGCATTCGGAAATCATCTCGCGATAGCGCGGCTCGAAAATGTGCAGCGGCAGCGGCGTGCCCGGAAGCAGAACCAGGTCCAAAGGAAATAAGGGCAGCAATGCGCTCAAGAAACGGCCTCCAGGATGCGTCAAGCCGATACGCTACGCGAATTTCTAGGATTGTACGCCAGAGGTTGACCTTGTCCGGCTTGACTTGGGCGCTCAAGGAGAATAGAAGCTCGACATGGGATCGAGTGGAATGCAAGTCTCGGGAAAAGTCGCCGTGATCACTGGTGCATCGATGGGCATCGGCGAGGCTGTTGCCAAACTCTTCGCCGACCGTGGTGCAAGCGTCGTGCTGCTTTCGCGCGATGCCGAACGCGCGGAGGCTGCCCGTGGGCGGGTTGGGCACGCGGAACGGACCTTGGCTCTCGCCTGCGATGTGCGCAATCGCGAAGAGATTGATCGTGTGGTTGGGCTCACTCTGCACCACTTTCAGCGAATCGATGTGTGGATCAACAACGCCGGTCACGGAATATTGGACTCCGTCGCGAACGTGGATATGTCTGCGGTTCGTGAAACCTTCGAGACTAATTTCTTCGGCGCGCTTGAGGCGATGCAGGCGGTGATTCCCGTGATGAAGCAGCAAGGCTCGGGGGCGATCATTAACATATCGAGCGTGGCTGGACATATTCCAATTCCCTTTCATGCAGTTTATAGTGCGACCAAATTTGCCATGAACGCGATCGGCAAGGCTGCGAGGATCGAGCTCATGAGTAACGGGATCAACGTGCTGACCGTCTGTCCAGGCTACGTGCGCACGGACTTTAGCAAGAACGCAATAAAAGGCAGAGAACAAAAGCAAGTGCGGCCGGCGCGAGTGCGAGGAATCACCGTCGAACGGGTCGCCAACGCAGTGCTTCAAGGCTACTTAAAACAGAAGCGGGAAGTGGTTGTGCCGTGGTTCATGCACCCGGTGATCAAGATCTATCAGCTATTTCCGGGATTGGTGGAATGGTCGATGGTGCGGATGGCGCGGGAGCGCGTGTAGTGCGCGAATCCGAGAATTTATCATCCCTCGCGAAGCGAGTGACTGCGTTTTGTTGTTGTCGAGAAGAAGCAGATTCCTCGTCGCTTCGCTCCTCGGAATGACAAAGTGTTTGGCGGGGCAGATCTATAGCATAGCGGGCGGTCTACGGAGTTGCATCCTAGGAAGATTTCAACTCATCCAGCATGGCGGTCATCTCGGACTGGGCGTGGGCATTGTTCGTGCGCCTCGCCGACGAGATTCCATCCACCAACATTTTCCTGGCTTCATCCACTCGATTCGCGGTCACCAAGGTCTGGGCGGCCATGAAGTATCCGGCCGTGTAATCGGGATGAATGGAGAGCAACGTCCCGAACTCCTCCAGCGCGCGTTCAACCTCGCCGATTTTGGAGTGTTCCATGGCAAGACCGTAACGCGCGAAGGCATCGTTTGGGTTTTGCGAAAGAATTTCGTTTAGCATTGCGAGTCGGTCCATAAGGCAGTTCTCGGTTGTCAGTTCACAGTTCTCAGCCAAGACAGATTACTACAACACGGGATGAACTCTTTTCGAGCGGATTGTTTTCAGCACTGGCGATCCATTCTCCCGCTGAGTACAATGCCTTCATCTATCAAAAGGAGTTTTAGCGAGTGGCGTGTCCATTCTTCATGCCGACTAGCAAGCTGGAAGATGGCGGCTGGCTTCATCCTTCGCGTCTGCCTTTAGGTGGAGGATGGATTGGGCATTGCTCCGCGCCTGGTTATGAAGGCGCAGAACCGACGAATCAGGAGCTACGGGAACTCTGTAATCTCGGGTACGCTGTCGGTTGTCCGCGGCTGCCTGAGGAACGCCCGTACGATGCGGTGAGATTTTCCATCGCTCGTGATCGTGGTGCGCAGCTGGAGTTTTGGTTCGTTTGCGAATCGAGGCATCGTCCAGCCGGCCACGGAATTCTGGAATACGATGTTTCTCTCGGCCGGTGGACCTCTTTTCACCCCGATGTGCGCATTCAGAAGATGGCAGAATGTTATTTGCAATCGTATCTGGCGCGTAGAATCCGGCCCGCCGCGGCGAGTCTCCCCTCGAGCACAAATCCATGAACGAGAATCTTGAACCAGCGTTGCCTCGCCCCGTCCGCGATTCACAGTCTGAAATGGCCGAGATTGTTTTACCGAATGACGCCAATCCTCTCGGCGCCCTGCTCGGCGGTCGCCTGATGCATTGGATTGATCTTGCCGGGGCCATGGCCGCGCATCGACATTCCCGGAACTATGTTGTGACGGCGGCGATCGATCACATGGATTTCTGGGTTCCGGTGCATGTTGGAGACCTAGTAATTCTCCGCTCCTCGGTCAATCGCGTGTTTCACAGCTCGATGGAGGTGGGAGTAAAGGCCTGGGTGGAAAACTATATCCTTGACGATTGCCGGCACGTGAGTTCGGCTTACTTGACGTTTGTGGCGATTGACGCCGGCGGACGCCGTATCCAGGTTCCGGCGGTGATTCCTGAAACCGACGATCAGCGCCGGCGCTACGATGATGCTGGGAGGCGTCGTCAAACACGCCAGGAGCATCTCGATCGACGACGAAGCAGCTTGCGCTAGGGTGTGACGCGCGTCACAGCGCCTGCTCGTTGCGTTGAGGTACTTTTTTCTCACACTCAAATGAGAGTTCTTCATGGATAGCGCACTGCTGGTTCACCGTCTGCATTTTGCCTTCACCGTTACTTTTCACTATCTTGTTTCCACAGCTCACCATGGGGCTCGCGCCACTGATTGTGGTGCTAAAGACACTGGGGCTGCGCCGCAATGATGAAATCTACAACCAGGCGGCTCGGTTTTGGGCGCGCATTTTTGGGATTAACTTTGTGCTCGGCGTGGTGACGGGCATTCCCATGGAATTTCAGTTCGGCACTAACTGGTCGCATTTCTCGCGTTTCGCCGGCGGCGTAATCGGCCAGACCCTGGCCATGGAAGGTATGTTCGCGTTCTTCATGGAATCGGCATTTCTAGGCCTCTTCCTGTACGGAGAGAAAAAGCTGAGCCCGCGCGCGCACTGGTGGTCGGCGGTCGCGGTATTTCTCGGTTCATGGCTTTCGGGATACTTCATCATTGTCACCGACGCCTGGATGCAGAATCCCGTCGGCTACGAGCGCGCGCCCGACGGCTCAGCCCAACTCAGCAGTTTCTGGGAGCTGATGCTGAACCCGTGGGCGTGGTGGCAATATGCGCACAACATGAGCGGTGCGGTCGTCACGGGCGCTTTTGTGATGGCTTCCGTGGGGGCATTCTATCTGCTATCCAACAAGCATCGCGAACACGGACAGATTTTTCTGCGCACCGGCGTCGTGGCGGGTTGCATCTTCAGCATCCTGCAGCTTTTTCCCACTGGCGATGGCCAGGGCCGGATGGTGACGCGGTATCAACCAGTGACGCTGGCTGCGATGGAGGCATTGTTCACCAGCCAACCGGGTGCGCCACTTGTGATCATCGGACAGCCTGACGTCGAGGCCCGGAAAATTGACAACCCTCTGCTGGTTCCCAAAGCGCTCAGCTTCCTGACCTACCGGCGTTGGGAGGCGAATGTGGAAGGTCTGGATTCCTTCCCCGAGCGATTCTGGCCGCAGAATATTCCGCTGCTCTATTACAGCTACCACATTATGGTTGGGCTCGGCACGATCTTCATCGCGATCATGGTGGTGTCTGCTTTCCTGTTGTGGCGCGGCAAGCTGTTCGATGCGCGCTGGATGTTGTGGGTTCTGCTGTTGAGTCTGCCGTTCCCTTACATTGCCAACACCGCAGGTTGGATGACGGCCGAGTTGGGCCGCCAACCTTGGCTGGTTTATGGCTTGATGCTCACGGCGGATGGGTACTCGACAACAGTGTCAGCTGGAAACGGCATGTTCACGTTGCTGGGATTCATGGGCATATACCTGGTGCTTGGGATTCTTTTCCTGTTCCTGGTTCATCGTGAGATTGACCACGGACCGGCCGCGGCCGTGGCCCTTGAGCATTAGGCGTATCGAATTCGAGGATCTATGGAAACGCTCTGGTTCATGATCGTGGCGGTGATGGTGGCCGCGTACGTAGTGCTCGACGGTTTCGATCTCGGCGCGGGTGTGATCTGCCTTTTCGTGGCGAGGAGTAGCGCGGAGCGTCGCATGGTGCTGCGCGCGATTGGTCCGGTATGGGACGGGAACGAAGTCTGGCTGCTGGCTGCCGGTGGCACGCTTTATTTTGCCTTCCCGCAACTCTATGCCTCCAGCTTCAGCGGATTTTACCTTCCTTTGATGATGGTGCTTTGGCTGCTTATGCTGCGCGGCATCGGCATTGAATTCAGAGCGCATATGGAGAATCCGGTGTGGATTGGCTTCTTCGATGCGATTTTCTTTGCCTCAAGCGCTCTGCTCACCATCTTCCTGGGTGCGGCCCTGGGCAATGTGATCCGTGGAGTTCCGCTGGGGCCAGACGGCTACTTCTTTGAACCGCTGTGGACCGATTTCCGGGTTGGTACAAATCCCGGCATTCTGGACTGGTACACCGTCATGGCAGGCGTGATCGCTTTGGTGACTTTGACCTCACACGGCGCGCTTTACATCGTCATCAAGACAGAAGGCGACTTAAGCCTCCGCTCCCGCAGAGTGGCCTTGCTCATGTGGCCGATCCAGTTCCTTCTGACGGTCGTCAGCCTGATCGCAACTAATTGGATGAAGCCGGAAGTCATGGATAACTATCGGGAACATCCTATCGGCTTAGTGATACCGCTGCTCGTGCTTGCAAGTCTTGGCGCAATGCTGTGGGCCACATTGAAGGGAAAAGAGAAACCCGCGTTTGTGGCTTCCGCCCTTTACATTGTCAGCATGTTGGTTGGCGCCGCTTTTGCCCTGTACCCGGTCGTGCTCCCGGCCAGCACCGATCCGAGTTACAGCCTGACGATTTACAACTCGGCTGCGGGACATCACGGGCTCGTCGTTGGCCTGACGTGGTGGTGCATCGCGTTTGTGGTAGCGCTCGGCTACTTCGTTTTCATCTTCCGTATGTTCCGCGGCAAAGTGCGGATCGAGAGCGGCGGCTACTGAACGGCAGTGAATCGTCTAAACTAGTTTCAGCGTGGGCTCCCGACTCAAGAACAAAATCACTATCGTTACCGGAGCGGGTAGCGGCATTGGCCGCGCTTGCGCGATCGCGTTAGCCCGCGAAGGCGCGAAAGTTGCTTTGGTCGGCCGCCGTCGAGAACGGCTCGAAGAAACAGCTCATGAATGCGGCGGTTCCGCCTTTGTCCTCGCGGCGGATGTGACTCAGCCGAACGAGGTTACCCGCGTCGTTGAGCAAACCCTGGCGCATTTCGGCGGCCTCGACGTTTTGCTGAATAACGCGGGCGTGCTTCACGTTGGAACCGCCGAGCAGATCACACCCGAGCAGTGGGATGAGACCTTCAATGTCAATGTTCGCGGTCTCTGGCTGCTTTCACGGGCCGTGCTTCCTGCCATGCGAAAAGCCGGAGGCGGGTCGATCATCAACATGGCTTCAGTCCTCGGAATCAACGGAGCGCGTAACCGGGCGTCCTACGCCCCTTCGAAAGGTGCCGTGGTTCTGCTCACCAAGTGCATGGCCATCGATCACGGACCGGAACACATCCGGGTGAATGCCATCTGCCCATCGTTCGTCGAGACTGATCTCACTGCTGCCGTAATCGGCAAGGCCCCCAATCCGGCTGCGGTTCGGTCGGAACGAATTGCCGTGCATCCCATCGGCCGCCTCGGCCAGCCGGAAGATATCGCCGGCGTCGCGGTCTACCTTGCCAGCGATGAGTCTGCTTGGGTAACGGGATCGGTGTTCCCGGTTGACGGAGGATATCTCGCCGTTTGAGTCCGCTCTGGAAACTTTCCCGCCTCCCCGGTAGTCTAATTAAGGAAGGATTGTGCGCTTTCCTGTTTTCGCGTCTTCATGAAGCTTTCTAAGTTGATTACGGCTTTCGTGCTCGTCATCTCACTGTCTGGGGTTGCGCTGGCAAAGGACCCTGCTCCCTCGACCTCGATTCTTCCCAAAGAGTTCGGCGGATGGAAAATCTCCGGCCCGTCGCGAACCAGCACCGACCCGGCCGTCGCCGACCCGGTCAACACCGCGGTTCTCAAAGAGTACGGATTCACCGGATTCGAATCCGCCACCTATACCCGCGATGATGGCCGCAAGCTGACCTTGAAAGCAGCCCGTTTCGAGGATGCCAGCGGAGCCTACGGCGCCTATACCTACTACAAGACGGTGCCGATGTTGATTGAAAAGATCGGCGACGGAGCCGCGTCGCTAAACGAACGCGTCCTGTTTTATCGAGGCAACATTCTGGTCGACGCCGTCTTTCAGAAGCTGTCGGCGATGTCCGCCGCTGAGTTGCGGGAGATGGCAGACGGCCTTCCCTTGCCCTCGGGAAATACCCGTAATCTCCCGGGACTGCCCGCTTATCTGCCAACGCAATCGTATGTGAAGAACAGCGCGAAGTACGTTGTCGGACCCTCCGCGCTGCAAAATGTAGACGCTCCCATTCAAGCCGAGCTCGTGGACTTCAACGCCGGGGCGGAGGTGGTCGTGGGAAATTACAACAGCTCAGGCGGGGAAGCTACTTTGATGTTGATCGCCTATCCGACACCACAAATTGCAGCCGAGCATCTTCGACGGATCGAGGCAGCGCACTCGCAGAGCTCACAAACACCAGGCGGCACGTCTTCCGCGAATGCAAATCCCAATCTTCAAGGCCCAATCTTTGATAAGCGCACGGGTCCTATCGTGGTAGTAGTGTCTGGTCCGATATCGCAAGCCGAAGGCAAGTCGCTGCTGGCTTCGGTGAATTATGACGCGAATGTCACCTGGAACGAGAACACGTATTTCACCAAGAGAGATAACCTCGCAAACCTGTTGGTAAACGTCATCATTCTCTGTTTCATCATTATTGGCTTTGCTCTGGTCGCCGGCGTGGCCTTCGGTGGCATTCGCATCCTTTCCAAGCGCCTGTTTCCGGACCGGGTATTTGAGCAAGCTCAGAACCGGGAATTCATCTCGCTGCACCTCTCTGAAAAGCCACCTGAGCCGCGACTGAGACTGTAAGCCACACAATCAAGACGCTTTAGCTTCGTTTACCGCTCCGTTTGTCTCACAATGAGCAACGCACAGGGACTATTAACCTATTTTGTAAAGCATTGAAAATAAAGCTGCTTATTTCCGAGATATTTCTTGACACCCCCCTTTTTAGACTCATAAGATTTCGCCAGAAAGTTTTGACGGTTTTGATCTCCGTTAGAACTATTCTCCCTTGAAAGAAAAGGCTGCCCAAGTTGCCGGGTAGCCTTTTCATTTTGCATGCAAGGATCGTGTGAGGCGGGCGCCCTTGCCCGCGAGTCGATGCATCGTCCGCATTGATCCCCTATTTTGTTGGAACACTCGTGCGCTATAGTGCGTATCTGATCCAGTCGGCAGTTCAGAGAGGCGGATTCATGTTCTGCGATAAATGCGGCGCGACGCTTCAGTCAGATCAGCAGTTTTGCAGCCGGTGCGGAAAAGAAATCGCTGGACCGATGTTGGGATATCCGCAACGCAGCCGAGTCCGGGAGCATGTTCGACTTCTGGGAATCCTCTGGATTGCGCTGTCGGGCCTCGATGGCCTCGTGGGGGTCGCCTCATACGTCGTAGCCAATGTTATTTTCAACCCGGTCACGCATCCGGAAAGACCTTCGTTCCTGCATCCTTTCTTGAGCTTCATCGCCACGATCGTGATCGTAAAAGCTTTCGCGGGATTTGTCGCAGGTTGGGGTTTGTTGCAACGGGAACCTTGGGCGCGCATGGTCGCAGTGGTGCTTGCATTTCCCTCACTCCTCTTCAACGTACCATTCGGAACGGCACTCGGAATTTACACGCTCTGGGTCCTACTTCCAGCGCAATCGGATGTTGAGTACGAAAAAGAAGCGAGAACCGTCAGCGCAACCTGAGCGGGACGCCGTGCTATGCCCGTGTGGGGGACCGGCGCCCCCCCCACACGACCCGTGTCTCTCACGCCCTTTACGCTGACTGTGCCCCCATTTAGAATCAAATCCGGGCCGACGTAGCTCAGTTGGTAGAGCAGCCGATTCGTAATTTACTTGCCTAGTACCGGCCCCTTGGAAATTCAATAGTTTATCTAGGTTTCAGCAGATCAATTCGGCGTAAATCGGGCTGGTCAGCGGCGTTTTAAGGGCCAAAATGTGGGCCACTACTTGTGTCTTGCCACTAAGATCATCAGCACTACCCAACCGGAAAGGAAAACTCCGCCCGTAATGCGAATGAAGCGATCATACCATTTCATCGGTTTTTTCGGCCAGAAACCAGTCCACAAACAATAACCTGCATAGCACGCAAATAGCAGCGTCATGTAGGGAATTCGCATCGCCTTAGGTCATTTCAATTTCGGGCGCAGAATTGTAGCACGTATCCGGCTCAGAACTCCGCCGTTGGCTGGAAAAATCCGGCGTGCCGGATCTCCACATCGCAGGTTCAATTCCCATCGCGGCGCAAAACAAAACGTATTCAATCCAAGCTGCGTTCATCATAGTCCTCTTCGCCACTGTTCTTCGGTCATGGGCGGGGTTCCCACTACCAAGCAGAACTTCAAATAGTTTTGATAGCGGTCGCCATTCGGAACCGGAACGAACGTGCCCACGCCGGGCTTCGTTGGAACCGGCAGCCGCTTGGGAAACAGGTAGCCCACATCTTTGCAGTTCGGCCCGCAGTAGAAGCGGCGAATCTGTTTTTCCTTGGGCGCGTTTTCCTTGGCCCGTTTCTTGCAGTTTTTTCTGTCGCTACATCTTTTGTGGTTGCCATGCACGGGGTAGAACAGCAGGCCGCAAACCCAGCACTGGCGCTGCTGCTTACCGGGTACGCGCAAGGCATTCACGTTCAGGCCGCGCAGCAGGTTGATGCGCATTCGCGGAACGCGCACAACAAACTGTTCGTCCTGAACAAGCTCCCACGCCTTGTCCAGCCGCCACAAAGTCTGTCGCACAAGGGTGGCCAGCAAGCCCATCTCCTCTGCGATCTCGAAACTGTCCTTGCCTTCAAGGTAGTAGGAATTGGCAACGCCGTACGCCAGTGATAGGCCGCCATCTTTTTCATCCACACGCAACCGCGTATCCAGTTCGCGGATGCTTTGCGTTAGCACGGCAATCTGCGTGGGGTCGGGCGTGGGGTTGTTCTTTTCAGCTACCAGCCGGGTACACAGCCCGTCCAGCGTAGCAATCATCCTTGGCCGGGCGGCAGCTATACGTGCCTGCGCGGTTTTGATTCTTTCTGCTGGGGTTCCGGTTCCGGCGTAGCGGATTGCGGCCCGGCGTTCCATCAAGCGGGCCAGCACAAGCGAAAGTTTCTTGTTGTCCGTTACCCACAGCGGGCGTTCCTTTTCGCGCCTGTAGTCAATTTTCTTTTCCGTGATCTGGAAACTGTCCAAGTCTTTAATCGTTAGGCCGTCGGATTCCATGCCGTGCGCTGTGGCATGTGCGGCCTTAACAGGCAACCACCGCTTGCCGGGATGCGCAGTCCAACCAAGTCCTTCACGCGGCGGCGCGGGCGGGCAGATCGTGATGGTCGGCGTTGCTGTGGCCATGCAGAAAGTCCTCGATCTAGCGGGCGCGTGTAACGCCCAAAAAGTTTTAGGGTCACGCTGCCGGTTAGCGAACGTGGCCCCGAAATCGCGCCGGGCAGGGTAACCCAACACTTTGCAGGCGGCAATGAAGGTCGCGAAACCCTGCGCAGCGCCTTGCACAATTCCCTGCGCTTAGAAACTTTAGCTGGCCCGCAGCGTGGCGTACTTGATAGGCGAATACGCGCCGCTGTTCGCGCCGTCGGTTGGGTCATTCACAACTGCATCAACCATCAGCAGTCCTGTGTACAACACCTTGCCGTACTCAACCATGCCCGGCGTGTTAATCCTGCGCCGAATGAACGGCCTGCTGGCGTGGATGGCATAGTGGCTGAAGTCACCGAACAGAATTGCCTGCTGCCCTGCGCCGCTGGGCATGGAAGGCGAAATCAGAACGGGCTTGCCAAGGATTTGCTCCTGTTCACCCACCATGTTAATCAGTGGGCGGTTGTTTAAGTCCACAGCCTGCCGCGCCAGCTTGTAGGTCGCGTCGTTCATTACCCACGCGCACTTGGGGCTGTTGCGGTAAATCTTGTTCAGGCTGAAAAAGATGTTCGTGAAGTCGTCGGCCATAAGCACGTCGGCAACCGCCGTGGTCACGCCGCTATTAACCGCGCCGGTTAGTGCGCCCTGCGGGCCGGTAGCGCCGTCGCCGGTGATTGTGTCAACGCCCACGCCACGTCCGAACGCAACGCCGAATGCGCGTGCCATTGCGGCTTCAGCACTCCCGTAGGCTTTGTTGTCATTATCAAACTCGAAACTGGCAACCAACGATGCGCGGTACACGTAGCGGTTCAGCAGGCGCGTGTCTACTTGCGGCACGATCTGCGGGTTCTGCTGCTGCGCTTCAGAAATTTTCACAGCGGTAAAGCTGGAAAGGTCAAAACCGGGAATGGAAAGCGGCGGCAGTTTGAAAGCGTCTTCCTGAAACACTGTGGAAACGTCCTCGTCAAACAGCGGATCAACGGCGGCCAGTGCTTCCATCACATTCTGCGTAAATGCCTGTGGCGAAAGAAACCCGCCTTCCGGCCCTTCCGTGTATCCCACAGTAGCGGAACCTGCAAGGAACACGTTGCTAGAACGAATTTCTTTTTGCAGTTGCTCGTCGTCCCAACCACACAGATACTTCTTGAAGAAGTCCTGCCGGGCGCGTTCTTCGGGCGTGCCGCTGGCAAAGTCCGTGGGCGCAATTCCCATTTCGCGGCCCAGCTCGTTGGCCAACTGCTGGCGCAGTTCAAGGGAACTGAAGCCGGTTTGTTTGATGGTGGCAATCTGGCCAAGCAGAATGTCTGCCCGCTTGCCGTCGCCACGTGTGATGCTGCGTTTGGAAAGAAGCTGATTGGCTTCGTGCTGAAGTTTGCTAATCTCGCGGATGCCCGCTGGGGTGATCATGGTAATTCCTTTCTTCTGGCACTGTCTGCGCGTGCCCCGCGTATTTAGAAAAGTGCAATAGCCCTAAGCTGTTCGCGCAGGCTTTCAGCCTCGGCGCTGGCCAGCCGCGCTTGCGCCGGGGTAACCTTGTGCCCGGCAAGCATGGCGCTGCGCAGTTCGCAGATGCCGTGAACGATGTGCTGTGGCACGCCGTCCGGAATTGCGGGCCAATTGTCCTGTGCTGCGCTCAAGGCGCGTATTTCTTCTGGGGTAAAAGTCCTCATAGTGGTTTCCCTTTCCCTACGTGATTTCAAAGTCGCGGGCCAACTGTTCGGCCAAGGCACGATCACGCGCCTTCTGTTGTTTCGCGTTCGCGGCCTGCGCGGCCTGAAACGCCCGCTGATCGGCGGCAGCGTTCTTCAGGGCAATCTTGCTGGCGCGTTCGATATACGGCCCGGTTGGTTCGTTGCCTGTGGGCGAAGGTTTGGCCTCGTCGTACGTGAACGTTCGGCCTGCGAATCTGAAAGTGTTTTTGTCCATGTCGTTTTCTCCTATGGCTGTTACAGCCCCGCTGCTTTCTTTACCCGTTGCAAAGTGAACTGCACGTGTCTGCGTGTGCTTGTTGGTAGGCTGTTGCTTCTGCTGATTTCCTCCAGCAGCGCCGCCTGAACCCGCGTACGTTCCTGCCGCAACGCAATCACTGCCGCTGCCAGTTCGCTATCGTTGGGGATAAGCACGTCACCACGCGGCCCTTGTGCGCCGGTTGGCCCTGCTGGCCCCATGATCGATTTCCCGTCTTTTCCGGCTGGCCCTGCTGGCCCCTGAATGCCCGGCTTTCCATCACGGCCGTCAACTGCGGGCTTGGCATCACTACCGGCTGGCCCGCGTTCTCCCTGTGGCCCCTGTGGCCCCACTCCTGCGCCGGGCGCAACACTAAGCAGCCCTGCCAGCGGAAAAAGTCTGCCGTCGCCTAGCGCGATAAATGTTTCCCGCGTATCGCTAGAAAAGTACAAATCACCGCAAGTTCCCTTCTCCGGAAACTTGTTAAGCTTCATGCTGAATAACTTGCTCATTGTTCGTCGTCCTTTTTTGCCCAACCATCGTCGCCGTGCCACCCCACAGGTATCAGGTTGCTGGGCAGCGCGGTTTCCACGATTGGAAACGAAGGCAAAAGCAACGTGAACTTTGGGGCGTTTTCTACTCGCCCGCAGTGCTGAATCTTTGCAGGGGCGGAATGCCGATAACCAAGGTGGCAATCCGGGCACTGAAAACCTAGCCCGCCTGAACGCCCGGAAATCGTCTGCGCACGAAACCACAAAGGTCGGTCGGAATTCACTTCGCCAGCTCCACGGCAGCCATCGCCAGCTTGTACCGGGCGTTTTGGTAGCGTTCGGCAAGGCGGTCAAGTGTGTTGTTTGTGAAGCGAACCCAACGCAGATGGAACTGCGCCATTGGAACGCCCCGATTTTTAAGTTGTGCTTTTAGGCGTGAAACGCGCTCGCGCAATCGCCACACTTTCACCGTCTGCTCTGCAAATCGTTTTTCCGTCATAAATTCCCCTTGGTTCGTTCGATGAAACAACCACTGCGTTTTTGCGCGGGCGGCCACCTAGCTTGCCGTTCTGCCGGGCAGCGTTCGCCTTGCGGGCTGAACGCACGCGGCCAAGTTCGCGGGCTGCATCTGAAGTGCTCACAACCTAACGTTGGGCTGTTACGGGGTTCGCTTTGGGAAAGTCTGTCAAAAGTCTGGCGGGTAGTCTGGGAAAGTCAGCCGGGGAAAATTCGGCAACTGAATTTAGCCGCGATCAGGCGGCCATTGGGCGATATAGCCGGTAGATAACCCAACGTTGGGGCCAGTTTCGTGAAGTGCGGCGTTACCGTCAGAATTCTGCGAACGGTTATCGGCAACGTCGAAAAGTAGAATTGCCTCCCCCTACCCTCAACAACTTGCACCGCTCACTGCCGGTCGCTGTGGGCACAACACTTACGCGCAGCGCGTCCAACGGGTTGTCGTGGTCAACAACTTAGGACTAGCGCAGGGGCGAAAGTGAAGCCATTTATGGGCGAAAGTAGGCCGTTCTACGCGGCCCCTCGGGCTGGCGCACGGGGCGGCGCGTCAGGAACCATAGGGCTGGCGCACAGGAACGCGTGTAGGCGTTAGTTGCCCGGCTGATCGTGCAGCCATGCGGTATTAGTCTGCTGCTTGTGGGGTTGCCAGTTTCTAGCGGGCGCAACTACGGAAACTGAACTTTAGAAGTCGATATGAGCCGAATCCCAGCACGCAGATAATTACCCAGCCGATTATTCTGCCCACAATCATCGAGGGTGCAAGTGGCATCCGATACCCTGTTCCAAGTTCGGTAGCCAGATGCGGAAGCGCCCAATATTGCTGATACATTCCCTGCGCCATCAAAGCAGTGGCAAGAAGGCACAGGATCATCAATATGGTGCCGAATAGTCCGGATGCGATTCGTTTCATGCAGTGAATCCTTGCTTCTCTCGCCTCAAATAATCCCACGAATTCTTCCAAACTTCAAACGCCTTTGCCTGTTTCTTGCGGGTTTGATCGTTTCAGGCGATGTGTTCCGCCTGCTGAATGCTATCAAGCAAATCTGCTGCGCGGAATCTGTTGGCCTCGCGTTGTTCGGCAGCCTGTTGTAATTCCAGCATGTCCTTGGCCACGATTTTGCCTATCTCTGCAACGATGTAATTCCGCTTGCGGTCATCCGCTTTCAGAATGCGTTGGTAGTGGCGCATCAGTTGGCCCCAACTTGGAACCTTTTCGGTTGTCGGTTTCGGTTCACGGAACGCAGTTACTTTTCGTCTGGTTTTGAAGCTGCGCCCATGATGCCAATATCCGCACGCGCACAGGTAGGCATTCAGGTACTTTGTGTCCTGTGCTTTTCCGTCCCGTTTCAGTGTGTGAATTAGGGCTTCCAAAGCCGCTTGGGCGTGCGCTTCGCTACTGAACTGTCGTTTATCGCAAGTTTTCATTTGTCCCTTTCACAGTCTGCTGGGCTGCGCCCAATCGTGTTCGATTGTGGCGCGTGAAGCAGAATTCTTTTGTGCAGAACAGCGCAGCCGTTTTCGTGTTCAATCATGCTGTGAATTCTGCCTTCCATAGCACTGCCGAAAAGTGCAACAGAAAACGTCATCGGGCACACAACGGAATACGGCCCGTTGCCGGTTATCCGGTATCGGGGCCAGCGGGCGTGGGCCAGTGCGGCCCAATCGGGTTGGTTCTGATCTGCCATGTTCCTACTGTGATCGGGCGCGTGTTACCCCGCCGTGCTTGTGCCCCGCAATTCATTCAGCACGCGCAACCACGAAGATGGATATTTTTTTCCGTGTGTCTTGTTGAACAGTTTTCCAGCGGCCCACATGATCTGCGCGTGCGAATTCGCGGCTGTGCGTTCGCGGTTGTACGTTTCCGCAGCCATTTTGCGAATTACTTCCCCGCAGCATTCCTGCATCTGGCGTTCTGTTTCAAAATCCCATTGGCTTGTGTCCGTAACTAGCACGCCGTCTGAAATGCGGGCCAGCGGAACCATGCTGTAAGGTTCCGGGCCGAAATGCTGGCCTATGGTTTGTTCAATCAGCGGTTGCTTCTCCACCTCACCTGCCTCACCGCCCGGCTTTTGGTTTTTGGTTTCGCCTGTACCCACTTGGCTGCTGGATTGTTCAAGCACGGATACCACGGGTAGCACGGATACCACGGCTGATTGAACACGGCTCCCACGGTTAGGCGGCGCAAGTTCGGCGCAAGTGCTGGCACACTTTTCGTCGCCCAACGTTGTATTTGCTGAACTGTCAACCGTTTGCGGCGGATCGGTTCCGCACAGTTCCCCGCACAGTTCCCCGCACAATTTTTGGGTTTCGTCCGCACAGTGCTCCGCACAGTTGGAATTTTTATCCGCACAGTGCTCCGCACAGTTAACCGCACAGCGTGCCGAACAATCGCCCGCTGTCCAATACACCATGCCATTGCTGGGTTCGGTTTTCCACGATCCGGGCGTGGTGGGGTTGCGATCAATCCGCCAGCCAACCATAAAGCAGTTCGCGCCTGCTCGGCGCGTCAGCGCGTCGTGTGGCACAACAATGTAACCCTTACGCAGCGCGTGGCCGCGCCAGCGTTTCACAGGTCCGCAAATGTACAGCATTGCCCGCAGGTATTCCAAAGCACTTTCAACGATGCGCCTGCTGTAGATAATCCGCTTGCCGGTTTCATCCACCTGGTCATATTTCTTGCAGGCGGCCACGATTGCGGAAACTTTGGGATAAACGAACCGTTCAGGGTCTTTTTTGGCAAGCAAGTCAAGGTATCCCACCACCTCGCGCAGGGCGTTGCGGAAATGGCGTTTCAGCGAACATGCCGCATCAGGCGGCAGTTTGGTAACTACCGGCGTCACACTTTGGGCGTGGCGATTATCTGTGGTTGCTGTGATTGAATCGGGCACGGGTTTCTATCTCCTGTGGCTGCGGTAATTTTTCCGTTGTCATTCGGCGCACGATATAGGGCGTTCCTTCGTTGATTTGGATCTCTATCGTGCCCCACGTGCGGCCACGCTCGAACTCCTCAAGCATGGCCTCCAGCTTTTTCAGCAAGTCTGGTTTTGTCACCGCGCACCTGCCTTTCGCCGGGGCATTCGCCGTGGGCGTATCCCGGCCTCTTTAATTGCAAGTTCCGCCTGATGGCCATTCACCCAGTCGAAGTAGAAGAATAATTCGATGTCGCAAGGATGTTCCACAACGCGGCGGCAACCTGCTAAGCTCAGCCTTCTTGCTGCATTTACCATTTGCCTGAACGTTTTTCGGCGTATCCAAAGAATCAAATATCCATTGGGGAAATGTCCGGGGCCGCCAACTAGAATTTCGCCCCTTTGTCCCTGTATGAACGGCTGCCCGTAATAATCCCGCCGAAGTTTCAGCCTGTAGCCTTGTGCTAATGTCTCCAGTGCGTTATCCACGTGGCACCGCCTTCGCAATCTTCCGCGCAGCAGTGTTGCCGCGCTGCCGCGCCCATGCCAAAACTGTGGCCTTCTCAAATCGGCAATAGCGCCCTAACCGTAAACAAGGCAGCGGATCGCGCTGCCGGTTGCGGGTTTTTTCATACACCCATGCAGTGCTGGTGCCCAACAATCGCGCTACGTCCTCAGGGCGCAGCAGAATTTCTTGCGTGGGCACAAGTGTGCCCGCATTGATAGTTGCCATAAAAACAAATCTCCCCATGCCGGGTGATCCGGCTTGAATTTAGTTCAACAGCGATCAGTGAAGATTTGTGGCTTAGGGTAGGCTGGTACTGGCGGCGCGAATTAGGCCGGGTTGAAAGGTAGGCCGGGCAGGCTGCTGGGGATAGAAAACCGTGGCGGCGCGGCGATACAGCGCCTTTGCCAATATCCACAATCCGATTAGAAACAAGCCGCCCATAGGTAATAGCTTAGCAACTGTCGGTCAACTTTTCAACGCCAAAATTTGGCATTGTCCGGCAGATCGGGTCTTTCGGCTCGATTAGGCGCAGGCCGGAACCTATAATAAGAAACCATGAAACACGGGAATATCCGCAAGCGGCATGGCAGTTGGCAACTGCGCTACTACACGAACATCATCGGGCCAGAAGGCACGCCGGTTCGTCGCCAGATCACTAAAACGTTGTGCAGGGTAAGCGATGAATATCGAACCGCAAAGGATTGCTGGGCGCTGGCGGATGAAGTTCTTGTTCCCTTGCGGAAAAGTGCAGCGCAACCGGAAGGGTCCCTAACAGTCTCCGAATTCACCGAACGATATTTTCTGCCATTCATCAAGGCCAAGCGGAAACCGTCCACACATAAGTTCTACAAGGAAGCCCACGATAACCACCTAAAGGATCGCGTCGGGTTCGTGCGCCTGCGCGAATTCACCACGCGGCACGCGCAGGAAGTGCTGGATTCAATCCCGCTAACTCACAACAGCCTGCTGCGGATCAAAACAACCATGTCCGCAATATTCAGTTATGCGATCCGGCTGGGCTTTGTCAGCGGCGCGAACCCCGTCCGGGAATCGAAAGCGGAAGGCGCTCGAAACGATCCGCAGCAATACGCCTACACGGTTGATGAAGTGCTGTACATGCTGAAGAAACTTTCAGAACCCGCCCGCACTGTTGTGGCCGTGGCAGCGTTCGCCGGGCTGCGCGAAAGTGAAATACGCGGTCTGAAGTGGGCGGATTACACGGGCGCGGAACTGTCCGTCCGCCGTTCGATCTGGCGCACCCACGTGGGTGAAACCAAAACGCCTGAAAGTAAGAACGCTGTGCCAGTGATCGCGCCGCTGCGAAGGCTCCTCGATCAGCACAGGGCCACAGCGAACGGGGCTGCTTGGATTTTCGCCGGTGAAAAGAAGGGGTTCGCGCTGCACTTGGATAACCTGTCCCGTCGCACAATCCGGCCCGTGCTGAAAGATCGCTGGCACGGCTGGCACGCATTTCGTCGCGGGCTGGCCACCAACCTGTTCGGGCTGGGCGTGCCTGCGGAAGTGGCGCAAACCATCCTTCGCCATGCGAATGTTTCAACCACCCGCGAACATTACATAGTGCTAGAATCTAGGAACGCTGGGCAGGAAGCCATGCAAAAACTGGAAACTGCACTGGCGAATAAGGGCCAATCAAGGGCCAGCGGCAAACGCAAAAAGCGCTGATAGCCGCATAAACACTGCACAGGGCCGACGTAGCTCAGTTGGTAGAGCAGCCGATTCGTAATCGGCAGGTCACCAGTTCAACTCTGGTCGTCGGCTCCATCTAACCTCTTCGAAAAAATCAGTTTACGGATTCGGGCATTGCGCCCGATGTCCTATTTAGTGTCCGATTGGTGTCCGCGAAATCGTGAGCCCCAAATGTAGGTTGCGCTCCACCCACAGCGCAGTCCGCGGAGGAGTTACCTGACAGATTAACTTGCCACCCGCGCCGAACGGTCAGCCGCGATGCCTGCAAGTTGTTCCATCCGCCGCAACACAGCAGAAAAATCTTCCTCTTCACCGCTTGCCAACTCTTCAGAGTTCACCTGAAGGGCGGCGTCTGTCGCTGGCATGGGAGTCCGGGCTTGAGCGGCCGCCTCCAGTATCAGCTTAAAATCTTTGTTCATCAGGCGGAGTGGAAACTGTGGAGTGTAATCGTTGATTGCGATCCGCGCGAGCTTTCCCATATGAGCCGGCGCGATCACCGCTGTGTGCGACAGGACGTCGAGCAAGCGCTTGCGATCGAGGCCGGCTTTCTCGCCAAGAACGACGGCCTCAGCGATCGCTTGCATGCCCAGACCAAGCAGCGTGTTGACAACCAATTTCATCGTTGTCCCTGAGCCAGGACCGCCTAGCAGAAAATATTGTTTCGCCAGCACCTCGAAGATTGGCGTCGCAGCGCGGAACAGTTCTTCGTCTCCTCCCGCCAGCAAGGTCAAGGCGCCGCTTTCGGCGGCGGGAGTACTGCCTGAAATCGCAACGTCCATCACCTCAATCCCAAGTGTCGCGCCCTGTCTATGAAGTTCGCGAGAGCTTTCTGGAGAGATCGTGCTCATCTCGAGCACGACAGTTCCCGCTCGTGCCCGCGCAAAAACCCCCTCAGCCCCGCCGTAAACGCTCTGCACAGCTTCATCATTGGTCAGACATGAAAGCAACACATCAACGGAGCGCGCGAGTTCAACATTGTTTTTCGCGACAACAGCGCCCTTTGCAACCATGGCTTCGGCTCGAGCGAGATCTCGATCGTATACCTCGACGTGGAATCCGTGATCCAGCAAACGTCCTGCCATGAGGCTTCCCATATTGCCCAGGCCAATGAATCCAAGCTTCACGCGATCTGCAGTCAGATTGTTCATAGATGGTGTCGCTCCCATGATCAAAACCTTCCTTCGACTGCTCGTTGCAAACGCAGTTCCAATGGTCGGAACTAGCGTAGCCTAACGAATGTATTCCTGAAAAGGTTCGTGCGGCCTCAGCCCAACACCTTCCGCCCCGTGTTTATGGAGGCGTTAAGCGGTCAGATGAAGAACTATTTTGCTTTCCCGAGAGTGCGAATGTACTTCACCAAAGCGTCGATTTGGTCCTTACTCAGCCGAGTCCCGAAAGGAGGCATATTTCCTCGACCTTCAGCGATGACGGTAGCCAGTTGCGCATCGGATTGCTGTTGAACTTGTGCGGAGTGAAAATCCGCGGCATTCAAGCTCTTTCCCACCGCGCTTCCTCGTCCGTCCGGACCGTGGCACGAAACGCAGTTGGTTTTGTATAGGCTTGCCGCCGAACTGTTCGCCGACTGTCCAAATCCAAGGCTTGCGGTGGCTGCTACGAGCGTTGCAATTGCGAGGACCCTCGTGACCCGCGTTTCTGACATAAATTGCTCACCTCCACACCGACGTAGATTCTTTTTACCAGGCAGCGGCTGCATTTGATCTGCCGAAAGTAGTGTCCTGGCTCGAAGCCAGAAAAGGGTGTAAGTTTGATGCCTTTAGCAACCTTAGCACTGCGGAATTCCTCTTTGCATGAAGTGTTATTGAGTCAGATGTGTCCGCGGGGGGACGCGTGTCGGAAGACGGACTCGAGCTGATAGCCAGGATCCCAAGACCATGGCCATGCGACGATGCCGCAGACAGAGCAAGTTACGCTAGTAAAATTGCAAGCGGACAATTGGTATTTTTGTTGCAGTCCTTCTGGACGCAAGTCAGAGCTAAGTCCAAGAAAAAGCAACGGACGGGGTGAGTACAATGTCTACCAGACGAAGATTTCTCGGATTCGCAGCGGCAACCATGATCAACGCCGGGATCGACGGGCAAGCGTGGGGAACTGGCACAAAAAGTGGTGTTCCCATGCGCACCCTTGGACACACGGGCGAAAAAGTCTCGATGGTTGGCATTGGCGGCTACCATCTGGCCAGACCGGGAGTCGATGTAGACGAGAGTATCCGCATCGTCCGCACCGGCCTCGATCAGGGCATCAACTTCCTCGATAATTGCTGGGACTACAACGGCGGAGAGAGTGAACTCCGCATGGGTAAGGCGCTGCGCGACGGCTATCGGCAAAAAGCATTCTTGATGACAAAGATCGATGGCCGAAACAAGGCTACTGCCGCAAGTCAGATCAATGATTCGTTGAAGCGTCTGCAGACCGACCGCATCGACCTGTTGCAGTTTCACGAAGTGATTCGCGACAGCGATCCTGACCGCATTTTCGCCGCCGGAGGCGCGCTTGAAGCCGTGCTTGAAGCGAAGAAAGCGGGCAAAGTCCGCTATATCGGATTCACCGGGCACAAGAGTCCCGATATCCATTTGCAGATGCTGGCCACAGCGTCCGCTCATCAATTCATTTTCGACTCGGTGCAGATGCCTCTTAACGTAATGGATCACCATTTCAGCAGCTTCGAGGCCAAGGTGCTTCCTGTTTTACAGAAGCAAAACATCGGAGTGCTGGGAATGAAGCCAATGGGCGATCCCTTCATTCTGCAGAGCAAAACCGTGACCGCAGTCGAGTGCCTGCATTACTCCATGAACCTGCCGACTAGTGTGGTGATCACGGGATGCGATTCCATCAAGATCCTGCAGCAAGCTCTGGATGCGGCGCGCAGTTTTCAGCCGATGGGAAAAGACGAGGTGGCCGCGCTGTTAGCGAAAACCGCAAAGGCTGCCCAATCGGGCGAGTTTGAAATGTACAAAACCAGCCACCACTTCGACGGCACCTACCAGAATCCGCAGTGGCTTGGATAGGAAAGCGCCACGCTAAGATTGCTTCGCAAAATCAGTTCGTGAGAGCGGTAGCTCACGAATTCGTTTACCCGTCGCGACGTAAATGGCATTGCACAACGCCGGAATAAACGGCGGAACGCCAGGCTCGCCCACGCCCGCTGGCGGAGCATCACTCTCAACCAGGTAGACGTTGGTCTGATATGGGGCCTCGTTGATGCGGGCAACCGGATAGCTGTCAAAATTCGATTGCTCAATCACGCCGTTCTTGGCTGTAATTTCACCAGTTCGCGCCACGCTGGTTCCGAATACCGCCGCGCCTTCAAACTGCGCTTTCGTGACCTCCGGATTCACCACTAAACCAGCGTCCACTACAGTGTCAACGCGTGGGATACGAATATCTCCCTGGTCGTTCACCTCGACTTCAACCACGGTCGCAACATAGGTGAGGAAACTTTTATGGGCCGCAATGCCCAGACCGGATCCCTTGCCCAGTTTGCGCTTTCCCCATCCGGACTTCTCAATCACCATCTCCGTCACGCGCCGCAGACGCCCCGTCTCCCAAGGGTAAGTGTTGTAGTCTGCTCCGTAATTTGGATAGGCAACGCCAGCGAAATTCAGAGTCCGGGGTTGGCCAATCAGTTCGAGCAGGTAGTCGGCAGGATCGCGTTTGGCGCGGTGAGCGAGCTCATCGCTGAAAGTCTGGACCGCGAACGCGTGATATATATTTGCCACCGAACGCAGCCAGCCGATGCGAACGTGTGCCCTCGCCGGACCGTTCTCGATACGAAGGTTCGGGATGTCGTACGGCATATCGGTCCAGCCTTGCTGCAGATGGCCGGGATCTCCATACACCGCGTCGACGTCGAATATGGACGTGATCGGAGGAAAGACCGAGCGCTGCAGCCATGCCACTGGCTTGCCGTTCGAATCCAGCGCGGCCTTCATGTACATTGCCGCGACCGCGTTGTAGTAATCGAACTGGATGTCGTCCTCGCGCGTCCAGACAACTTTCACCGGACGCCCGACTTTGTGCGACAGGACCGCTGCTTCAGCGACGTAATCCGGTTTCGACTTCCGTCCGAAGCCGCCGCCGAGAAGTGTGACGTGACAGATTACGTCCTCTTTGCGAATTCCGAGTTCGCTCGAGATGATTGCTTGGGCCGCTTGCGGATTCTGCGTAGGCGCCCACGCATGAACTTTACCGTCCTTGAACTCAGCCAGCGCCACCATCGGTTCCATAGGAGCGTGGGCGAGAAGCGGAACGTAGTAATCGGCTTCAAAGGTCGAGGCCGCCGAAGCGAAAGCCTTGTCAACGTCTCCCTGTCCGCGAATGAGCTTTGCAGGCTTTCGGGCGGTTTCTTGCAGCTCTTTTTTGTACTGATCCGAATCGTAGGTTGCGTTGGGACCGTTGTCCCAGTCGATCTTCAGCTTCTTGCGTCCTTGAAACGCAGCCCAGGTGCTATTGGCCAATACCGCAACACCGCCTAGAGGTTGGAATGCGGGGGGCGGTTTGAATGGATCGATGACGACGATTTGGGATACGCCTGAAACTTTCAGCGCATCGGCATTGTCGACCGTCTTGAGTTTGCCTCCCAATACTGGCGGGTGCTCGATCGATGCGTACAACATCCCGTCGAGATGAGCATCCATCCCATAGACCGCTTTTCCGGTGACGAGATCGGACAAGTCGTAGCTTGTCATTCCCTTGCCGATATAGCGCCACGCACTATTCGATTTAAGTTGAACTTCATCCTTCGCCGGCACAGGAAGCTTTGAGGCTGCCGTCGCGAGTTCGCCGTATCCCAGGCGGCGGCCCGATGAAGAATGCACCACTGCATGAAGGTCTGTCTTACACTGGCCGACGGGCACTCCCCACTGCTGAGCCGCGGCTTGAACGAGCATCACCCGCGCAGTAGCGCCGGACAGCCGCACCACATCGAAAAAGCTTCGGATGGAATGCGAACCGTCAGTGTTCTGATCGCCGTACCGAGGATCGCCAATCGCCTGATCAATCTTCACACGCTTCCAGTCGGCATCCAGTTCGTCAGCCACCACCATGGGAAGAGTGGTGCGAATTACCGTGCCCATTTCCGAGCGATGAGCGACAATCCAGACAGTTCCGTCAGTCTCGACGCCCACAAAAACATTGGGATGAAGTGTGGCGTTATCGGCGTCAGTGCGCACGCCGGGGGATTGTTGTCCCCACAATATTTTGGGTGCGTAATAAGCGCCTACGATGAGCGCTCCGGCGCCAGCCAGTCCCTTCAGAAACCCACGCCGACTCACATTTTCAATCGTGCTCATGCCGGCTCCTGCGCAGCCGCCTTGATGGCCGCTCGGATGCGTTGATAAGTGCCGCAACGGCAAATGTTCGCGGCCATGCCTGCATCAATGTCATCGTCGGTTGGTTTGGGTTTGCTCTTCAGTAAGGCGATGGCCTGCATTATCTGTCCGGACTGGCAGTAGCCGCACTGAGGAACATTGAACTGCATCCACATTTTTTGGACCGGATGGAGCCCGTTGGCGCCGATATCCTCAATCGTCCGGATTTCGGCTCCCGCTAACGAACTCATGGGAGTAATACAGGCACGTATCGCGTCGCCATTTTTATGTATCGTGCATGCTCCACAAAGACCGATACCGCAGCCGAACTTCGTGCCTGTCAGGTCCAGAGTATCGCGGAGGTACCACAACAGAGGCGTATCTCGGTCACCCTCGAAGGAGCGCGCTACGCCGTTTACCTTAAACTGAATCGCATTTGCCATATCGTTACCACCCATGAATCCGAGGCGGACCGGATTGACCCCAGAAGTTTGCCGACCAGTTTACTACTGTCTACTGTGCAATTGCTGTACCACTGATCTTTTCTTCCAACTTCTTCATGGCATCCGCGCGACCGCGGACGCGGTCTTTGATGTAGCAACGTCCGCAACAACCGGAAGCCGCGAAGAGTCTTACATACGGGGCAAGGTTCGCATTTCCGGGGTTTAGGGTTACGGACTGATGGCTTTGTCCAGGAAGTATCAAGAGTTCGTCAGCCAGCAAGTCAGGCAACTGGGCTCGCCGGACTTCGATCGTGCGGTAATATTGTGCGTTTCCTGACAATTACGCTGGCGATTCCGATGGCCATGCTACAGTTTCCACGCTAGGTTCGCGCCATGTCCCAGTCTCCAAACCCAGTTGCGCCGCAAGTGGCGCCCCTGCTTGCGTTGGCCACAGAGTTTCTCCGGGCCGGGCGACCAGCCGATGCGATCGCGCCGTTGCGCGATGCGGCGCTGCTGCAACCGTCCAATGCCATCATCCAGCACGATCTCGGCCTCGCCTGCCTTGAGGTCGGCCGCCTACCGGATGCCATCGCGGCATTGCAGCGTGCCGTCGCCAGCAACCCGCGCTACACCGATGCGCATTTCCGCCTGGGAATCGCCTTGGAGAAACTGGGCGACATTGGCGGGGCACTGACTGCGTACGACCGCGCCACTCAGCTGCTCCCATCCCTGACCGAGGCGTGGTTCCGCGCTGGTGCCTTGGTATACACACTCGGCCATGTCGGCGAGGCGATCGGCTGTTTCCGTCGTGCGACCGCGACCGGAGGTAAGACCAGCTTCGGTCGCCTTGGTAAGGCGCGTGCGCTGGTGATCGAGGATCGCAATCAGGAAGCTGAACAGGTATTGCGGGAGATGCTGGTGGCCGATCCGCGGAACCCCATGGCATACGATCTGCTGGGCAGCGTGCTCTCTGAGCTTGGCCGTTTCGAGGAGGCTCGCGCGTGTTTCGAACGGACGGTCGCGATCGCGCCGCTGCTGGCGGGAAGCTACTATGATCTGGTCCGGTGCCGCCCGGTCACGAACAGTGACAAGGGTCTACTGCAAGAGATGCAATCCGCCCTGGCCACGCCGGGACTGGAACTGGGGCAACGCCAGCGGCTTCATCTTGCGATCGGTAAGGCAGCGGAGGATCTTGGCGACTATGGCTTGGCCATGCAACATTTCGACGCTGCAGACGCTGTGAGGAGAAGCGCTGCGTCGTTCGACTCCGCCGCGTTCTCCATCGAGATCGACCGGTTGATTGCCCGCTGCACACCCGAATTCATCGCACGGACGTCGAAACTCGGCAACTCGGATGCGACCCCGGTCCTGATCATTGGTATGCCGCGGTCCGGCACAACTCTGGTTGAGCAGATCGTCTCCATGCATCCCGAGGTCGGTGCCGGCGGCGAGTTGAATTTCTGGAACGAGCGCGGAGCAGCGTGGCAAGGCTCCGCCGCGGAGGAGGACGCACTTCTCACCAAGGCGGCGGCAGACTATCTTGGCGTGCTGCGCGCGATCGCGCCGACGGCGGCCCGAGTGACCGACAAGATGCCGTTCAACTTCCTCTGGGCCGGGCTGATCCACGTCGCATTTTCGCGCGCCACCATCATCCATTGCCGCCGCGCTGCGATCGACACGGCGCTGTCGATCCACCAAACTCATTTCCATCCGACCATGCCGTTTCCGACGGGAGGCGCTGAACTGGTCGCGTATTTCCGCAGCTACCAGCGACTCGTCGACCATTGGCGAAGCGTGCTGCCGGCGGATCGCTTCATCGAGGTCGATTACGAAGACCTGACCCGCGCCCCCGAACCAGTCATCCGGCGCATCATTGCGGCCTGCGGCCTCGTGTGGCACGATGCATGCCTGCGCCCCGAATCCAATCCGCGCGCAGTCAAGACCCCCAGCAAGTGGCAAACGCGGCAGCCAATCTATCGCACGTCGGTTGAGCGCTGGCGACGCTACGAACCCTGGCTGGGTCCGCTGCGCGCGCTCGCCGATGTTTAGCAGAGTTGACGCTCGGAACTGGACGCGAGTATCGCTCGATCATGATTGACGTGAACCGGTGCCACTCGCCGCAAAGGACCGGCGCGAGGGAACCTGAGTGAAATCTTTTAACGCCAACAGAGTCGAGGTCTGTCACATCCGTGCGCATAGATGTAAGGCAGACTAAAAAATTCATTTCGGAAAGTGTGCTAAGTTGACCATTCCTTGGGACGGTTCTCCGGTACTGTTCCTTGTC
The DNA here is from genome assembly GCA_963722725.1 of uncultured Acidobacteriota bacterium. Taxonomy (GTDB): domain Bacteria; phylum Acidobacteriota; class Terriglobia; order Terriglobales; family Acidobacteriaceae; genus JABDBE01. Next base: position 22,381 of record CAVROB010000013.1, on the reverse strand, counting down.
TCGAAGTTTAAGACATAATTCAGCAACTGGTGGCGTAAAGCCCACCTGAGGACCATCACGACGAGGAGAATGAGGAGAATAATGAGAAAATTGAACTTTTGTATGAGAGCATGCGCTCTCTTTGTACTGTGGGCAACGACGACGGTTACCTTGCCTGCACAGACTTTTAAGTCACTGAAGAGCTTTGACAACACAGACGCCGCCCTTCCCTGGGCGACGCTGCTGCAGGCCAACGACGGGAACTTCTACGGGACAACACAGAACGGCGGAAACACTGCCTGCAGCTTGGGCTGTGGCACGATCTTCAAAATCACCCCAAATGGCAAGCTGACCACTTTCAAATTCGACGGGACAAATGGCTCCCAGCCCTACGCGGGATTAGTCCAAGCCGCCAACGGCGACTTTTACGGTGTAACCACCAGTGGCGGGGTTAACAATTTGGGAACAGTCTTCAAGTTCACCCCAAAAGGCGGGCTCACGACGCTGTACAGTTTCGCCGCAGGCACGGGGTACGCTCCTATAGGGGGGCTAGTCCTGGCTAGCGACGGGAATTTCTATGGGACGGCATCGAGTGGTGGTCCGGCCGCCGGTCAATGCGACCCGGGCTGTGGGACGATCTTCAAGATAACCCCGAAGGGCAAATACACCACGATACATAACTTCAACGGTATACCTGATGGCGGCGCTCCGCTCGCTACGATGGTCCAAGCCCCGGACGGGAAGCTTTACGGGACGGCATCTGCTCTGGGGAACGCTGATAGCTACGGTACGGTCTTTACCATCACGCCGGAAGGAAAATATACCGTGGTCCACCAGTTCAACAATTCGGACGGCGCATACCCGTTCGGTGGGCTAATCCTGGGCACTGATGGGAACTTCTACGGTCAAACGGATCTCGGGGGAGCCTCCCCTTATGGTGCTTTCGGTACGGTCTACAAGATGACCCCAAGCGGCAAGGTGACGACATTGCATAGCTTCGAACAAACGGACGGCGACAACCCCATTTCAAATCTGGTCGAAGGCACGGATGGGAATTTCTACGGTACCGCGGCCTATGGCGGGAAGTACCCCAACTTTGGGACAGTCTTCAAAATTACCCCCAGGGGCAAATTTACGACGCTGCACAACTTTGACAGCACGGATGGCTCCTATCTCTACGCGGGGCTGATTCAGGCCACGAATGGGAAATTTTACGGGGCAACTTACGCCGGCGGTTCGAGCACTGCCTGCCCATATGGCTGTGGCACGGTCTTCAGCCTATCTGTGGGTCTGGGGCCGTTTGTGGAAACGTTACCGAATTCTGGCAACGCGGGAGCGGCGGTTAGAATCTTGGGAACGGATCTGACAGACGCGACCAGCGTCACCTTTAACGGCACGGCGGCGAAATTCACTATAGTTTCCAACTCCGAAATCAAGACAGCCGTACCAACTGGCGCGACCACCGGCACCCTTGACGTGATGACACCCAAGGGAACGCTCAAGAGCAACGTGGTCTTCCGGGTCACGAAGTGACACTTTGAGCCGTTCGGAAATTAAAGAACACAGGCCGCCCAACGTCCGGGCGGCTTTTCTTTTGCATCACGCGCGCCGTCGTTTGCGCGAGTAACTATCGCGAACAGGCCACAACACTCAAAACCCCTCGCAGTCAGCTTTATCTGATTTATCGCCGATTGGGGAGTTTCTGAGCCGCCGACGATCCGAAGCTGAAGCAGGCGCAGTGCTCGTTCCTCGGAGGGACTTGTGCAGATTCGATGTTCATGGTCCTGTCGCACGAAGACAACGTCCACGAAACAGACTCTGCTTGACGCTGAGTTGCGCGCGTGACAATCCGCGAGAAAGATTCCGCCCATTTAACGGAAAATTCACCGGGTCGTCATAGAGCCGTCACGGGTCGTCTGTAAAGATTAGCGCTAGTACTATCGCGCCGGTAGTACTTCTACCCGATGTCGCACAGCCGATCCCAGCTGCGTAACGAAAAAATCCAAAGAGGAGAACGGTACATGTCCCGAAAGAACTCTCAAAATAACTCCCGACAAAAATCTCGAAATAAATCTCGGATCAACCGTTTGCGTCCGCTCGCCGGCCTGCTGGCGGCGGGACTGAGCCTTCCGGGGCTCGCCGCTGCTCAGTCCAAGGAGTTTCCGACTTACTTCACCGGCCCGCAGCCGAACGGCTCGTGGGTCGTCAGCAGTGGCCAAGTCCTCACCCCAGCCGGCATCCAAGTTGACCTCGGCAACCAGGTGCGTGCGAAGGCCATCGCGGTGAACCCCAATATCCGCACTCACACTGCCGCCGTCCTCACCCTGGGCGCGGCGGAGGCCGTTGAAATATTCGACACCAACACCGGCGTGGTCGAGCAGAACTACATCACGTTCGGAACCGATTCGAGCGGCAGCTATAGCGGCATAGCTTATTCGGCGGACGGCAAGCACTTGGTGTTCAGCCAGGACAGCAGCAATGTCACCATCGCTAACGTCGATGATGAAGGCTTCCTGTCGGACGACGCACAAATCAGCGTGCCGCCTAACAATTCCTTCATCACCTGCTTTCCGAACAGCCCCCCGGGCGCTTATGCCGTACCCTGCGGCACGTTCTATAGTCCGAGCACCGCTTATCCCGGCGGCCTCGCGCTCTCGCAGGATGGCAAGAGCGCTTACGCTCTGCTGAACCAGAACGATACGCTAGCGCAGATCGATCTGACTACGAACCAGCAGGGTACGCAGATCCGCGTCGGCAACGCGCCGCACAGCGTCGTGATCGACAGCAAGGGCACGACCGCCTACGTTAGCAACGAGGGTGGCCGGGCGGCTACGGAAGCGGACTTCCAGATCTGGTCCGCCGGCACTGAAATCGTCGCTGACCCAGTAGTCGGCGCCGCTATCACGGGCACTGTCTCTGTGGTTGATTTGTCCTCGATGACCGTCACTGCAAACATCAACACGGGTGGTCTGCACCCGACCGGGTTGGCGTTCTATGGACGGTACCTCTTAGTCGCCAATACCTATAGCGACAGCATCTCGGTGATCGACACGACCACGAACGAAGTGGCATGGACGATCAGCCTTGGGCTGCCAATCGGAGTGCCCGGCGCAGGCCAACCGGCCTATGGCGCCGCGCCGAACTCGATCGCCGTCGATGCTTCGAGAGGCGTTGCCTACGTCGCGCTGTACAATGCCAATGCGATCGGGGTAGTCAACCTCACCAAAGGCGTGAAGAACCCTGTCATCGGCATGATCCCGGTGGAATATGCGCCGTCTTCGGTCGTGCTGGACCGCACCAATGACGCGCTCATTGTTGCCAACGACAAGGGCATCGGCACGCGTTATTCGTTCGAGTGCGATTACGGCGTGTGCGACTACAACACCCACCAGGACAATGGCACCGTCAATATCGTCCCTGTGCCGGATAGCGCGACTCTGGCAAAGATGACGAAAGATGTCTTCCAGAACAACCACTGGGATCTGACGGAAAATATCCAGTCTGCCTCCGGTGGCAACCCGAACACAAAGCCGGTCGCAATCCCAGCCAAGGTTGGCGATCCGTCGCTGATCAAGCACGTGTTCCTGATCATCCGTGAAAACCGCACCTACGATCAGATACTGGGCGACGTGGCCGCCGGCAATGGCGACCCCTCGTTGGCCGTGTTCGGCGACGGCACCGCAGCCGGCGGTACCCCGGTCACTCCGAACGTGCACCAACTGGTGAAGCGTTTCCCTCTCTTCGACAATTTCTACGACCCCAGCCGCCAGTCGGCTGACGGTCACCAATGGATCCAGGAGGGCATGGCGCCCTACGCCGACGACATCCAGTCACCTGACTGGGTCCGCAGCTATCCGGGCGGGAACGGCGGCGATGCACTCGCTTATCAAACCAAGGGCTTCCTGTTCTCGGAAGCAGCCGCCGCCGGCTTGCCGCTGAAGATATACGGAGAATACGTCGAGAACGATACGTTCCTGCAGCCGAACGGGTCGAAAACCGAACCGACCTGGTCGCAGTTTTATAATGACTCGCTGCGTTTCGAGCATGGCAAAGAGAAGACGCTGTACTTCCAGAACACGGTCCAGGCAGAGTCCTCTGTCCCGGCCGTGTATGACCACCTGATCAAGAACTTCCCGCAGTTCGATTTGGGCATCCCCGACCAGTTCCGCGTCGATCTGTGGGTGCAGGACTTCAATAATGACGTACAGGGCGGTACGGTGCCCGCTTTGAGCATGCTGTGGGTAATGTGCGACCACACCGGCGGTCCGCCGACGGTGCTGGCCGAAGAGGCCGATAACGACTTGGCCGTTGGACGCATTATCGACTACATCAGCCACAGCCCAGTCTGGTCCTCGTCGGCGATCTTCATCGAGGAAGACGACGCGCAGAATGGCGTCGACCACGTTGACGGTCATCGCAGCCCGGGTTACATCGTCAGCCCATACGCCGTGCAGAATGGACCCACGCAACACTACTACTACACGCAGGTCAACATGACTCGGACGATCGAGCAAATCCTCGGTCTGACGCCCATGAACCAGTTCGACCTCGTCGCCTCGCCGATGAGGACAGCTTTCACCAACAACCCTCCCACGAACAACTTCAAGCCCTGGACGCACGTGAAGAACCAGATCCCGCTGAACCAGGGTGTCGGAGAGAAGGAAGCCAACACCAAGGGCAGCGCTACGATCAAGGCCCTGAGGGCGGCTTGGCAGCAGAAGAAGGAGGAGATCTTCGCCGGCAAGCTGACCAAGCCCGATGCCGAAGACCCGGACACGGTCGGCCATCTGAACTGGTACGAGGCCACCGGGTTTACGCGGCCCTATCCCGGCGAGAAGCACGGTTCGCCCACCGAGCGAATTCAACAACCCGGCACCCGCCGGGGATACGACGACGGGGACGGGGACGAATAAAACACGTTCCGATTGCAACACCACCCTCTCCCCGATTCTCGGGGAGAGGGTTTTTTGTTTCATGCCTCAAGGCAAAGTCAGGTTGCGGACATCGACTGCAGACGCTGGTCCCGCCAATTCTCAAAACGTGTAATGGCCTGGCTTTGAACATTGACCTAGGACTCTCATCAACGGATAATGGCGGCCTTCAGAACCAGTCTCATAAATATCCGATCGCGGAAATGGTGCATTCTGCAAGTCGCTCCACGATCGACTCCCCATGCACGATGGCGGCCAGTACAGCTGGGAGTTGATCGACCATTCTCGCGGGTTAGCGGACAAGCAGGCGAGCCATTTCGACAACTACAATGCATCCAAAGGCGGTCCTGATTTCGTCCTGATGCCGCGACGGCGGTTTCCCTTTTTATAAGCTGGGAGGATTTTCATGAAGCCTTTGCTCATTGCTCTCTGTGCTGTGTTTGGGTTTGGCGGTCTAAGCGCCCAAACGCCTGTCTGGCAGCCATCGCCCGGACATGTGCAAGTGCCGATATGGCCGGGGGTGGTACCTGATGCGCAGCCTGTCGCGGACCCGGAGAACGAAACGAAGACGGAGACGGACCCGCTGGTTGCAGGTCGGCCTTGGGTCTCGGTAGGAAAAGTCTCCCGGCCGACAGCGACGGTTTACTCGCCGACGGGAAAGAATACCGGTGCGGCGGTCGTCGTGTTTCCAGGCGGGGGCTATTCAATTCTGGCAATCGATCTTGAAGGCGCGGAGGTCTGCGACTGGCTGACGTCGCGAGGGATCACGTGCGTGCTGCTGAAATATCGAGTTCCGGATTCGGGTCCGGCTTGGCATGACGATTGCCAGTGCCATATTCATCCGAAAGCACCCACGGCGCTCGAAGACGCACAAAGGACGGTGGGACTCGTGCGCTTCCACGCCGTAGAGTGGCACATCGATCCTCACAAGATCCGGGTGCTGGGGTTTTCGGCGGGCGGACACATGGTGGCCAATATCAGCACACATTTCGCACAGCGTGCCTACGTACCCGTGGATGCGGCCGATAAAGTCAGCTGCCGTCCGGATTTTGCTGTGGCGATTTACCCCGGGCACATGCTGGAAAACACGACGAAAGAATTTGAATTGAATCCGGAAATTCCTGTTACCGGGAGGACGCCGCCCACGTTTCTGCTGCAAGCGGAGGATGACAACGTGGACGGTGTAAAAGCAATCGTTGGTTTATTACATTGCGCTGAAGAACGCCGGGGTTCCTGTGGAAATGCACTTGTATGCGCAGGGCGGGCATGCGTTTGGACTGCGGCGCACGGCGCTTCCGATCACGGGATGGCCACAGTTGCTGGAGACGTGGCTGGGGACGATTGGGATGATTTCGAAGTAGGTACTCTGCGATCGCACACCACGCAGCGGGCCTAAAACGTGAATCGTGCGGAGAACTGCAGCACTCGGGAAGGCCGTTTGGGCTGATTTCCTGCAGCGTGCCAAAATTGCCCGGTCCTGAGTTGGGTACCAGATAGCAGGTCTGCTTCAGGGTTGCGCCGTCGCCGCAGTTGGTCCCGATCGGATTGTATTGCAGTTGGTTGACCCCGTCGCCGTTCTGCACGTAGTAGTTGGCGTGATTGAACAAATTGAAAGCCTGCACCTGGAATTGCAATTCCTTACCTTCTTTAATTGCAAAGCTGCGGGCGAGTCCAACGTCGATCCTTTCCAGCCACGGGCCGTAGAAAGAATTCAGGCCAATCCCCGGTGTTGGGCCGCCGCCATTGATGCCGCCCGCGGTGTTCGCGGTGTCCTGGTTGAAGGCGGTGTCGTTCAGGTTGTCGTTGGCGCCGTTGCAATTGCCGAATGACAACGTCAAACTGGTGCATGCGGGACTCAACAACCCTGCGTACGGGCGACCGGAAGAAAAATCCATGACCGTGCTCAGTGTCCAACCCGAAAGCAACGCCCGCGCCTTGTCAGAACTCGTCAGTGTTTCCAGCCGGGGCCGGTAAACCGCCGCAAGGCTGATCCGATGCCGCTGATCTAACAGCGAGGGAGCATGGGTATTGCTGAAGTCGAACTGATTGTTGAAGTCCATGCCATCCAGCATGTTGCTCTTGGCGTAGGTGTAGGCAAATTGCAACGATAGGCCTCGCGACATGCGGCGCTGCAACTGCACGAAGAACGAGTTGTAGTAGTTTTGCGCCGGGCTGATCAGCTCGTTGATCTGGCCAAGATTGGGATTGATACGGCCTTCAGTCAGGAGGCTGTTATCCATATTCGGCAGGGTAATGGACTGGCCGCTGCACGGCGCCGTAGTTGTACTGGGAGGGCAGACGATGTACGTCGTCGTACCTTGCAACGGCTCCAGGTTCGCGTCGTAGGCGCTGCCCGAAAAGATGTGCACCCCGTGATTCCACATGGTGCCAATACTCACAGTTGTGTTCTCGGAAAGCTCGCGCTCAATCTGCAAACTCGCTTGCAATATATAGGGCACCCGAAACTGCGGAGAAACCAGAGAAATGTCGGGAGAAGCCCCAAACAGAGGAGAGTTACCAGGGAGGATGGCCGGGAAGGTTGGGACTTGTTGGTTCGGCGAACCTCCGTTGTAACTGGCACTCACCTCCGACTGCTGTGAAGCCAGACCGTTCGAGATCACTGCATTCCGATAGTTCAGCCCATTCATGTTGTCATAGAATTGCCCGAATCCTCCGCGCACGACCGTCTTCGATGCAGGCTGCCAGGCAAATCCGAGGCGAGGCGCCAAGCGTAGAAACTGATTGGGATACTGTCCGGTGAGTGGAAACGCGGGATTTTCCGCCGGCTGCGGGTAAACCTGGAAGTCTTCGCGCAAACCCATTTCTATCGTCAGCTGCGGCAAAGCCCGGAACGTGTCCTGCACGTAGAATCCGTAGTACGGCACCGAGAAAGAAAAGGTCGGCTTTCCCGATGCCTGACTGAACGTGATGTATTGGCCAAGGGCGAAGGCCTCCAGGTTGGGAAATTCATAGAGGCCTAGCGGCGAGCCGAAATCGATCGCCTCATTTGGGTCCGCGCCACCGTCGTTGGTGTCCGCATCCCAAGAGCGGTTCCAATCGAAGCCGAATTGCAAAGTGTGTTTGCCAATCACGTAGTCAATACGGTCGGACAGGGAGTACTGCTTCTCAAATACCCTCCCTACCGAGAAAGGTGCGTTGCCTAGAATGAAGGCGGCGGGACTGTCCAGAACCACGGTCGGCGTGTTCGGCGCAAGACCGGTCGGGGTCGAGATCTCATTGTCCTGTGAAGTGCTCACGTGAAATTCGTTCAGCAGGTGGGAAGAGAGCGTGTGTGTCCATCCCACGCTGGCCTGAAAGGTATGCACATAAGCGTTGGCCAGCGTCTGCGTCCCATAATTCCCCACAGTAGGGTCGGTAATGACACCTCCGGGCGAATCGAAGTGGTTTAAATTCAAGCTGAAGAACAGAGCATCGCGTGACGTGGGCTGATAGTCCAACCGGGGCGTGAGCACCCAATCATTTTCCTTTCTTGCTTTAGTGCCGAGGTTGGAGTTGAGCGCGTTCACCACATTTGAAACTTGCTGGAGGTATACCGGATTGCTTGGATCGGGAGCGGTGTCGGCCCCTGGGACGGGCAAGGGTCCGTTTGGTGCTGGTAGCGTTGTCCCGGCAGGAATGCCAAAGTTCGCGCTCAAGAAACCAGGTAAGTTCGCGGGCGTCGTCGCTAACGCCGTGTTAATAACAGAAATCGGGTTGTTTCGCAGTTGCTGCTCGTAATCCACGAAGAACCATAGACGGTTGCGAATGATAGGTCCACCCACCCCGGCCCCGAATTGCTGCAAAGCATCTTCCGGTTTCGGAATGCCGGCGGCATTGTCGAGGGCGTCGTTGGCTCCCGTCGCGGAGTTCCGGTTGTAATAGAATGCGCTGCCGTGGAACGCGTTGCTTCCTGACCGCGTCACCGCATTGATGAACCCCGCTCCACCCCCATAGACGGCCGAATATGGGCTTACCGAGACTTGAAATTCCTCGATGGCGTCTTCCCCGTACAGGTAAGGAATGCGATTCCGGCCCACGATGTCAGCGAAGTAATTGTTGGTCGCATTGCTTCCGTCGACGGTGAAAGCATTGGAGCCATTTCCATTGGCGTATCCCGAGTCTTCGCCACCTTGTTGTCCAGCAACGCTCACCAGACCGGTGTCGCCGTCGTAGCTGGTGTTCGGCGTCAGTACCATGAAGTCGGTGTACTTGCGTCCATTGAGCGGTAAGTCCTGCGTGAACGAGCGGTCCAACACCGTACTGGCAGAGGCTTCCTCCGGCCGCAACAACGGCGTGGTTCCGGCTACTTTAATCGTGTCTCCGCTGGCGCCCACTTGTAGCTTAATATCGAGCGACGTGGTATTTCCTACCTGCACCCGCACCAGAGCCTGGACATCGCGAAAACCTTTGCGCGTTGCAGCGATGGAATAAAATCCCGGCGTGAGCACCGGAAAGCGGTAAAGTCCGGTCTGATTTGTCTCGGCAGACTGGGACAAGCCAGTCTGCAGGTTCTGCACAGCCAACGACGCTCCCGCCACTACCGCTCCACTTTGGTCTGTAATCCGTCCGCTAAGCGCCCCAGTCAGAACAACGTTCTGAGCTGCTAGCTGGGCCATGCCTACAAGAACGAATAATGCGGCGAGGACCAGCCGCGCAGTGAGCAGGCCTGGTGTTGCGATGAATACACGGAACCTTTTCGTTCTTGGGTTGATTTTCATGGACGCAATCTCGTGTTGCTACTGCCCTGAACGCTGACAAGAACTTCAAGAGATCCCACGCGGCGACACGTAATCAGCGACCCTAATGTGCACAAGTTACGGGAAGTTGATGCGGATGTTAATTTTGGGTGAAAAGCAGACTGGCGTCATCGCCCTTACGGAACCCCCAGTTACACCCGCGGCGTACTGCAGACATTCTGAGCGATCGAGAGGGGCAACCAAAGTCGTTGATCAATCATCTGCCTCAAAAGGGAGGGTTCTCGTTGGTTATCCGGCGCGCGTGGACTAACGCAAAATGGGTGCCCTCGTGTTCGGCCTTCGTCGGTCTAGCGCTAGTTGTTCTTTTGCTGACGCGTGTCGCTCCCGGCAGCATCCCGCATGTATCGTCGAATAGCCCAACCGTCAACTCCAGCCGGCAGCATGGCCCGAAGCCTTGCTTTGATCAAGATGAAGCATATGGCTGCGTTGCGATCGCGGTCTTCTCTCCTGCGATTCCGCTCGCGTTTTCGCCCTTGATGCAGGCATCGGATCCGATCGTCCCTCTTGATGCAAGCGGCACTCATTACACTCGACCTCCTCCGCTCGTCCAGCCTTCTCCAATTCGTTTGGCTCGCTAACCAGTATTCCATTTAGCGAATGGTCAACGGCGTTTGGGCTCTCAGCAGAATCGCAAGCCGTTCTGAATTACCGACGAAATCTTGGAGGAATCACACCATGGCTGAGAACAATTCCGAAAACTGGAAGGATCTCTGCAATGCCGCAGTGGAGGCGAAGGATCCCAATGAGTTGCTACGAATTATTAACCAACTTTGCCAGGCACTGGATCGAGAAAAGTTGGCGAGGCCGGTGTTGTCGCCGGCCACCAAGTCGAGCAAGAAGGGATTAAGCACCGCTGCTTCCACGCGCGGATAATTCTAACGTGCAGGACAAGGCGGCTCTTGCGTTTCAATAGTCTGCCGAGGCGGCGGTTCGTGCTGCACAGCGCGCACAGGCCACTCCAGTCCTCGCTTCATGCTACATTCTCCTCAGCGGATCTCTTCATTCAGCCGAAACAATGGAACAGCGCCTTATCCTCGTTAATCTGTTGATCAAGCTGGGCGTCGCAGCTGCCGTGGCCAGCGTTCTCGTCCGCTCGGTGGAGTTCAAGTCGCTTCTGTTCAGCGAAAGCCGCGCCCTTAAGCAGCGGATTTATCTGATCCTGTGGATCGGCGTTCCCATGGCTCTGGGGGTGTGGGTCCGCTTCATTCAGACAAGTTTCCTGGCGGGTGATTTATCTTTTGAAACCACCGTGCTGCTCGGGGTTATTGGTGGCCGGTTCACCGGTATGGTGGGAGGCGCGCTCCTCGCACTTCCAGCTCTGTTGCACGGGGAGTGGGCCACTCTGCCTTTCAATCTGATCGTGGGCTTCGTCGCCGGACAACTGCGCACCCTCACTCCGGACCGCGAGGATATCTGGTCGTTCTCTCCGTTTATCGATCTGAGCATCTATCGCATGATCCGCCGCAACTTGCCGACTCCACGGCTGTTCGATTGGCAGATCATGTTCTTCGTGACCATCGTGGCGCTGCGTTTCGTGCAGACCGAGATATCTCACTTCCTGCCCCAGGCAACGTTCAGTCTGGAGAGTCCAAATCTGTGGGTGGAAGCACTGATCTACGCGACTTCGGTGACGGTTATCGGGATCGAATTGAAGATATGGAACAGCGTGCGGCTTCAGATCAAACTCGAAGAACAGGAGCGTCTGCTGTTGCACGCGCGCATGGAAGCGCTGCAAAATCAAATCAACCCTCACTTCCTGTTTAACACGCTGAATTCGGTTTCTTCGCTGGTGCGCTTCGATCCCGATACAGCGCGCGAACTGATCATCAAACTGGCTACGATTCTGCGACGACTATTGAACACCGGCGACGCTTTCGTGCCCCTGCGCGAAGAACTGGAGTTCATCGACAATTACCTCGACATCGAAGTGGTCCGATTTGGTCGGGACAAGTTACAAGTCAGGAAGGAACTGGAGCCCGCCTCGCTGGATGTGATGGTGCCCAGCATGCTTCTGCAGCCGCTGGTCGAAAACTCGATCAAGCATGGGCTCGCCTCCAAAATTGAGGGCGGCAGCATTTTTCTACGCAGCCGCCTGACTAACTCCCAATTGATCATCGAAGTCGAAGACGACGGCGTAGGCATGGGTGCCGCGAACCTCCTGGAGAAACCCACGGGGCTCGGAGGAACCGGTATCGGCATGGCCAACGTCGCCGAGCGGTTGAAAGTGTTGTATGGGGAAACCGCGCGCATGACCATCGATAGCCACGAAGGGAAAGGCACGTTGATTCGTCTGCGTCTGCCCGTTCTGCAGAGCGAAGGATCGATTCCGGCGACACTTTACGAAGAACGCTCCAGCACGCGCCGGTAGAATTCTTCATATTGCGGGACGATCTTCGAAGAACAAAACCTGGACTTCGCCACTGCGCGGCAAGCCTTCCCCATTTCCTGCAGTCGGCTCTCGTCGCTCAGCAATTCGATCGAGTATCGCGCCATAGTGTCGACATCTCCGACGTCGGCCAAGTACCCGCTCTTGCCGTGCTCGATCACCTCAGGCACGCCACCCACGCGCGTTGCAATGGGCACGACCTCACACGCCATGGCTTCGAGAGCCGCGAGACCAAAAGACTCCAATTCGCTCGGCATGAGGATCAGATCCGCGATGGCGAGCTTTTCGTGCACGTTGTCCTGCTTGCCCAGAAACAAAACATCGTTGTGAATTCCCTTCTGGACGGCAAGCCACTCCGCGCGCGAGCGATCTGGCCCGTCGCCGATCAGTAATAATTTGGCAGGAATCTTCTTGCGAACTCGATCCAGAATCTCGATGGTATCGGTAATGCGTTTCACCGGCCGGAAATTGGACAGATGGACCAGAATGCGTTCGCCGTTTGGAGCATACTCGAGCCGCCGCTGCGCCGCACCCGCGTCGCGAACGTAAAGGTCGCAGTTTACGAAGTTGTAGATCACCTGGATGTTGTTCTTAACATCGAACTCGCGCAGCGTGCGCTCCCGCAAATATTGCGAAATCGCAGTCACGCCGTCGCTCTGCTCGATGGAAAAGCGGGTAATCGGCAAGTAAGAGCGATCCAGTCCAACCAGAGTGATGTCCGTGCCGTGCAACGTGGTCACAAAAGGCAATTTCTGTCCCTGGGGTTTGGCCGCGAGCATTTGCCGCGCCAATAAAGCGCTCACCGAATGCGGGATCGCGTAGTGCACATGGAGAAGATCGAGCGCGTAAAGCTCTGAGACTTCCGCCATGCGCGTCGCTAAGGCCAAATCGTAGGGTGGATATTCGAACAGCGGATAACGCGAAACGTCGACCTCGTGGTAGTGAATGTTGGGATGCAGTTCAGTCAGCCGGATGGGCTGGGCGTAAGAGATGAAATGAATCTCGTGTCCACGCTCGGCCAGTTCGACGCCGAGTTCAGTAGCAACCACTCCGCTGCCACCGTAGGTCGGATAGCATGTGATTCCGATCTTCATCTCCGGTCCTTTCAGGCTTAGCCTATCGGCTCTCTGATTCGATGGTGACCGGTGCGATGGGATTCAGATTCTGGCAGTGGCTTGGGGAAACAATCAGAAACGGGTGAGAAGCATCGGAGCTAAGATTCGGCGTTGCTGGCGCCCTTGGCCGCGTCCCGGCTCGCAAGGCCCTCGTCCAGCTTATCCAGGTGTTTTTGCAGGCGGTCCTGGATCTGATTGTCCAGTTGAGTAAACTCAATCCCCATCCCGACCCCTCCATCGCTGGCCCGCACCACGCCGCTGGTTTGGATCTTTTCCGAGTCCATCCAGAACGTGATTTTGACTCTTGTGCCGATCGGCAAAGGAAGCAGCGTCTCTACATAACAGCCACGCCCGCCAATGTCAGTCGCATTCGTCTGCATGTGAGTACGCCGGGAATCCTCAAAGCCAATTTCCAGAGGAAACAAAACCTTGTGCCGGACGTACTTCCTTTTGTTCTTCGCAGGGGCGACGGCAACTTTATCGTCCTTGGTCAGGGCTTGCCACGGGACCTGTTGGTTGGGGAGAATTTGTACACCAGCCTCAATCTGCCGGGCCACGCCGCTATCAATCACCCATATGACTTTGAAGCGCGCCTTCTTGTCTTCATGTTGCACGCCGATGACATCGCCAGACTTCAGGGGATGACTGATGCCCAGGATCCGTGCGCCTTCGCTGCTTAGATTGGTGGCGTTGGCGTTCTGAAAAAACGGACGGCCGTCCGCGTCCATGCCCCACGCTCGTACCAGGATTACGATCGCGACCCGGGTTTCCGGTCTTTTGTCCATGTTTGTCCGTGCCTTCCGCTACATTCACCGCGGCTGGCCTATGATACCTTGGGCCTCGCGCCCTTGTTACAGCAATTCGGTGGCTTCCACCTATCCAAAGGCCGTGTACGTTCGGGGTCGCGGCACTCGGTAATTTCAGGCAAGATCGCGATAGGAGATGAGCTGAACCCCGCTTCGGTTCAGCATTTCGCGAGCCTCCGGCGAGGTCAGAACCCGCAATTCCTCAACCCGGGACTCGCGCAGGCGGGTTCGAATGTTTGCCAGATCGGCGTCGTTATAGCCCGGATGGCAGACCAGTTCCCAACTGCCTTCGGGAAGACTATCGACAGTATTTTCAAACAGGTAGTGATCCATTGCGCCGGTAGCCACAATGCCCACAGTTCCGTCGGTCGTGAGCATACCTGCATCGGCCACGGACTTTCGAAACCTTCCGCCGAGCCGATTCAGAATGGTGACTTGGCTGTATCGCTTCCATAAGCTCGGGTATTTTGCCAGGCTGGAAAAGCGGACCGGTCCGAAGGGATTACGTACAGCTGGCACACCGCACGCCCGAGCTGCCCGTAGTAATGGCCGCAAAACCTGAGGAAATATGTGGGTGTGCTTATGCGTATCCAGGTGAGAGACGGCAACACCAGCCGCCTGCAGTTTTCGAATCTGCGCCGTCACTTCGGCTTCAATCTCGTCCGCATCGATGCACCCACCGACCGCGCGCAGAGTGAAGCGGTTCAAACTCTGGTAGAAGCGTCCATCAGGAAATTTCTTGTCGGAGAGCGTTGCAGTTTGTTGCGGGCCTCGTATCGGCAATCCGTCGACGAGTACCACGTGGCAGCCGATGCTGAGGCGTGACTCAGATTTTGCGCGCTCAATCGCGTCATCAAACGCCTGACCATTCGCCATGAGTGTTGCGGAGGTCACCTCCCCGTGACGATGCGCCTCAACAATCGCGCGGTTCACCCCCTGAGTAAGTCCGAAATCATCCGCATTGATAATCAAGCGCCGCACGCGCCAGTCTAGCAGAGGGTCTTCAGCAGTCAGCACTTAGCACTTAGCATTCAGTCTTCAGCACTCGGCCGCCGACTCTTGGCGGCCGAGTTCGATTCTCGGAGCCTGAGTGCTAAGTGCTGAGTGCTAAGTGCTGACCGCTCCACTCACATTGACCGCTCCGAATACCGCAACGTATACTTAAAAACTCTTCGTGTGGATGCCCCTCATCTCTGCGAGGCCTATCATGTAACGGTGACGTCGCGATTTGCCCCATGACGAAACCCAGGGGGCGAGGGGCGGTTAGCTCAGTTGGTTAGAGCGCCTGCCTTACAAGCAGGAGGTCGCAGGTTCGAGTCCTGCACTGCCCACCAATTAACTTATGGGCAATCAATTTTAATAGAGGCGCATCCCTGCTGGCGATCGGAAACTGCGAATTCTCGACCCACCCTAACGATCTGCAACCGAAGCCAGTATCTATCTTTTGCCGATTGTGAAATACTGCTGTCATGATTCGTGACAACCTTACGCAAGCACGGCGTAAGGATCTTAAGGATGAACTGTCACGCCTGTGGGAGCTGCACACTAGTGCGACCCGAGACGCGGGATATGGCGGGATGTCGAAGGAAGAAAGCCTTGCCCACGACCAGCGCCGCGACCGCATGCAAGAGATTTTAGCCCTGCTCGAAGCCCAGTAGCTACTGGCTGGTTTCTTCGGAATTCTCGGTCGGCGGATTATCCTTCATCTTCATCAGGTAGCACTCTTCGTGAACTGCCTCACCTTCATCGTCGGTCTTGGCGATGCGCAAGTCTACCGGCTCTCTACAGATAGTGCAGAGTGGGAATCGAGACCTAATCATCAAAGCACCTCCGCCCTGGTGTCCCGCCTCAGCTGGAAATGGAGAAAGCGTTCGTCCGTTAAGATAGCGGAGCGAACGTATGAAAAAAGAGCGCAAGCACTACACTGCTGAGAAAAAGGTGGCCATTCTACGGCGCCATCTTTTAGACAAGGTCCCGGTTTCCGATCTGTGTGAGGAACTGGGCTTGCAGCCGACGGTGTTCTACCGCTGGCAAAAAGAGTTCTTCGAGAACGGAGCGGCCGCCTTCCAAACGACGGAACGCCCTCGCCGCCAAGCGGAGGAAAAACAGAAACGGATTGAGTTCTTGGAGAAGAAGGTGCAGACCAAGGACGAGGTCCTGGCCGAGCTGATGGCGGAGCACATCGCGTTAAAAAAAAGCCTTGGGGACCTCTGACCGCGACCTGGGTGCCGCACGATGTGCGGGATCAGGTGGTCGATTTCGTCCGACGCTGGTCGGAGAAGGCCGAGATCAGCGTCGGGCGATTCATTTCGTGGCTGGGCGTAACCGTGAGCAAGTTCTACAACTGGCGGCAGCGCTATGGGCGAGTGAATGAGCACAACGGTTGGGTACCCCGCGATTTCTGGTTGGAGACGTGGGAGAAAGAAGCCATCATCGGCTTCCATGGGAACAATCCGTTGGAAGGCTATCGGCGACTTACGTTCATGATGTTAGATCACGATGTAGTGGCAGTGAGTCCGGCGAGCGTATGGCGAGTGCTGAAACAAGCGGGCCTCCTATCGCGCTGGAAAGCGAAGCCGTCGCGCAAGGGCACAGGCTTCGAACAACCGCTGCAGCCGCACCAGCACTGGCATGTCGATGTTTCCTATATCAACTTGTCGGGCACGTTCTATTACCTGTGCAGCGTGCTGGATGGATGCAGTCGTTTTCTGGTGCATTGGGATCTGCGGGAGTCGATGAAAGAAGCAGACATTGAGATGATTCTGGAACGAGCCAAAGAGAAGTACCCGGAAGCCAAGCCGCGGATCATCTCCGACAACGGACCGCAGTTCATGGCCCGGGACTTCAAGGAGTTCATTCGTATCTCGGGGATGACGCACGTGCGTACCTCGCCGTTTTACCCGCAGTCGAACGGGAAGATCGAACGCTGGCATAAGTCGCTCAAACGGGAATGTATCCGGCCCCTGACCCCATTGACGCTGGACGATGCACGCCGCTTGATTCAAATCTACGTGGATCACTACAACGCGGTGCGCCTGCACAGCGCGATCGGCTATGTGACGCCGCAGGACAGGCTCGCCGGACGACAGGCCGAGATCCACGCGGCTCGCGATCACAAGTTAGAAGCAGCTCGTAGCCAGCGGCAACTTCGCCGGCAGCAGACAACGTCTTCGAGGTTTGCGCGGTTCTGCAATCCAGCTAAAATGACTTCGCCAAGTGAAACGGAAGCGGGCTCTGCGGGGACGCAACCATGCTGAGGGATAACTTGGCGGGGCTCATCGAGCCGATGCTCAGCAGCGCGGGAGCCAACCCTCTCGCGCTGTGCACTGCAAGGAAAAAGCCATCGGACGATAGACCCCAAGATGCCTTGAAAATCCCCGCCCCGAAGGGGCGGAATCTTACACTAACGGAGAACGCCCCTTCTCCATTTCACGCTGAGCCAAGACACTGGAACATATGGCTGCACAAGCTGTGCCAAACCAACTGTGGATATGTCTGTACCTTAGTAGCTGGCAGCAAACTCGTTAGGTGCAGCGCTGTTCTTCGGACTTGCCATTCGGGCAGAAATTGTACTCTTGGAGGGTCCGGGATTTCCTACAGTATTTCCGGTAGGAACGGGACGCCATCGCAGGGTTACGCGGCACGAGCCTCGCGCGACTGGGTTTCAGTATCGGGAAACGAGCCCACTTCTCTAATCGGGGTATGTTTGCAAAGCCAGAATAAGAAAGCCAGCACGACGATCCCAACCGAGAGCCACCCCATCAGAAACAATCTAAGGAGAGACATACTCATCACCTCGCGCAGAGCGCTCGAAGCGAGTTTAAGGCGGCACCATTATATAGCAGGTGCGGATACTTGAGTGGTGAGAAGGAGTCGAACTTTTCTTCAGCGCCTTGTTCGCCAACCCAGCAATATACCTAAACCGATCCCCGCCAGCACCGCTCCGGTCAACTTCTTTCGGTCGGTGATCGGAACGAAACTGGTCTGATGGTCACTGATCTCTATCACGCCTACAGGAATAGCGCGTACTCCCCCTCCGCCGCCTCCGCCTTCGCCCCGAGCACTCGCGTCGCCCACGCCGCCAGTGCCAGCGCCGGCACCGTAGCCATACATTATTTTCGCGACCGGCACGACTGTCTTTCCGTGGGCTGAGATAGGCTCGCCGTAGATGGCCTTCACGCTCGCTTGACTGAGGACACTTTCCTTTAGTGATTGAAGAACCGCCAGGGTGCTCATTTCAGAACTCCTTTGAAGATAGTACGAAGATTGTACCGTGTGCTGCCATGTTAAATGTTCGCAAATCGCGTCGGGCGTACTTCGTGACAAACAAGCGGGACTGCCCACTTCGAACAACACGCTTTCAATCGCAGCCTTGTAAACCCGCAAAAAGTTAGATCGAACTGAGCGTTTTTGATCAGACTTAAAACTCCCGAGATGAGAAAGTTCATTACGGAACCATTTGCGAGCGAGGCGTGTGCAGTACGTTTCGTCCGGAAATGGGCCTCTCCATCCACGCAACCCGCAGCAGTAGAGCACCACCGGGCAAGCCTAAGGATGAACCGGCCAAAGGATTGCACAATGCGTATCACCCATTCCATTCGTTCGCTGTTGTTCGCGTTCGTAATGCTGGCCATCTCGGCGGCATCGTTCGCGCAAATCGGTGTATCCATTTCAGTTGGTCCGCCCGCGCTGCCGGTGTACGAGCAGCCGCCCGTCCCCGCCCAAGGTTATCTCTGGACGCCTGGCTACTGGGCTAACGGCAACGACGGTTATTTCTTCGTGCCAGGTACCTGGGTCATGGCTCCGCAACCCGGCTTCCTCTGGACCCCAGGCTATTGGGGCTGGGGTGGCAGCGGATTTGCTTTCAATGAAGGCTACTGGGGTCCTCAAGTCGGTTTCTATGGCGGGATCAATTATGGCTTCGGTTACGGCGGCGAAGGTTATCAAGGTGGCCGCTGGAACAACGGGCAGTTCCAATACAACACTGCGGTGAATAACGTGAACGTCACCAACATTCACAATACTTACAACACCACGGTGATCAACAATACGACAGTGAACCGCGTCAGTTATAACGGTGGCGAAGGTGGGATCACCGCGCGTCCAACGGCTCAAGATGAGGCCGCTGCCCACGAGAAACATGTCGGCCCGGTTGCCGCTCAAACCCAACAGGTGGCGGCTGCCCGCGCTAACCCAGAACAACGAGCTTCGGTGAATCAAGGAAAGCCGCCAGTCGCAGCAACGTCCAAGCCAGGAGCATTTACCGGCAAGGGTGCGGTAGCGGCCAAAGAGGCGGGAGCACCTTACAAGGCGGCCGAAAGTAAGGCGGCTGAGAACAAAGCGACTGAAAACAAGGCGGCCGAAAATAAAGCCACCGAGAACAAAGCGGCTCAGAACAAGGCGGCTGAAAACAAGGCGGCCGAAAACAAGGCGACCGAAAGTAAAGCCACCGAGAACAAAGCGGCTGAAAACAAGGCGGCCGAAAATAAAGCCACCGAGAACAAAGCGGCTCAGAACAAGGCGGCTGAAAGTAAGGCCACCGAGAACAAAGCGGCTCAGAACAAGGCAGCCGAGAATAAGGCAGCTGCAACCCGCACGAGTGAGAACAAGGCAGCCGAGAATAAGGCAGCCGCAACCCGCACGAATGAGAACAAGGCAGCCGAGAATAAGGCAGCTGCAACCCGCACCAATGAGAACAAGGCAACTGCGAATAAGGCAGCTGCAACCCGCACCAATGAAAACAAGGCAGCCGAGAATAAGGCAGCTGCAACCCGCACGAGTGAGAACAAGGCAACTGCGAATAAGGCAGCTGCAACCCGCACGGGTGAGAACAAGGCAGCCGAGAATAAGGCAGCCGCAACCCGCACGAATGAGAACAAGGCAACTGCGAATAAGGCAGCTGCAACCCGCACGAATGAGAACAAGACAACTGCAACTAAGGCAGCTGCAACTCACACCAATGAGAACAAGGCAGCCGAGAATAAGGCAAAGCCTGCAAGCAAGCCTAGTCCGGAGACCGCCAAGGCGAGCACGCCAAAACCACAGAATGCAACGCACGCAAAGGCTGCTCCGAAGAAGGCAGCTCCGAGTCAAGAGAACAAACCTAAAGTGGTAGCAGCGGCTCAACCCGAGAAGGCGCCTCACGCTCAACCTCAGGCTCGTCAGGAGGCTGCTGCCCGACCTGAGGCTCAGTCCCATCCGGCGGAGAAAGAGTCTCATCCCGAAGAACGACGACCTTAGTAGACAAACCAGTACTTTCACGGCTCGTAGCAGATGCTGCGAGCCACTCTTTTTTGGTCTCGCCGCTCGATCCCACGATAACCGACTCAAATTGGAGCTTTGCAGAGCAGCTATGACGATGCCGCCAGTCGGGACCGCGAAATGTTGGGATATCCGATCGCCACCGATTGGTTTACTGCGGGATGGACAGTTAAGATGGCTAAAAGAGATGGATGCCAACTACTGCAGCGAATTGCATAGTGTCTCAGCTTGTTGGCTGGAATCGTAAAACCTCGATGCGGCCGAGCCCGACGAATGTGAGCGATTCCCGTCCGATCGAAGGTCCTCCTTCGCAACCCTCGTTGGCCGATTCCAGCAAGCGCCTGCTGCCCTGGCTTATCGCAGTGGCGTTTTTCATGGAATCGCTGGACACCACGATTCTGAACACCGGGGTGCCGACCATCGCAGCCGCACTCCACGTTGCTCCGCTCAGCATGAAGTCGGTGCTCGCCAGCTACACCCTGAGCCTTGCGGTTTTTATTCCCATCAGTGGCTGGATGGCTGACCGGTTCGGAACCCGTCGGGTGTTCGCCTCCGCCATCGGCATTTTCACGCTGGGATCATTTCTATGCGGCATCTCGAGCAACATCCATTTGCTGGTTGCCTGCCGTATCCTGCAGGGCTGCGGCGGCGCAATGATGGTACCCGTCGGCCGCCTCACCATGGTGAGGACGTTCGCAAAATCCGAACTGGTTCGAGCCATGAGTTTCGTCGCCATTCCCAGCTTGATCGGCCCCATGCTGGGACCGATCACCGGCGGCCTGATCGTCGCGTACTTTCACTGGCGGCTTATTTTCTTCGTGAATATTCCGATTGGTCTCGTCGGCCTGTGCCTGGTCTATTTCCACCTGCCGGACTACCGCGAGCACACCGATCCTTTGGACGTGGCCGGGCTGATTCTGTTCGGATCCGGCGTCGCGCTGCTTTCGTACGTGCTGGAGGTGTTTGGCGAACATACGTTGAGCGCACGCGAAATTCTGGGAGCCCTGGCGGTTTCCATCCTCCTGCTCACGGGTTACGGACTTCACGCGACCAGGACCGCTTACCCCATGCTGCGACTCGTCCTGTTTCGTATCCGCACGTTTCGCGCAGCCGTTAGCGGCAGCTTCCTGACTCGCCTTGGCATTGGCGGCATTCCATTTCTCTTTCCACTGTTGTATCAGGTCGGGCTCGGGTTCACGCCGGTTCAATCGGGCCTGCTCATGATGCCGCAGGCCATCGCTGCCATGAGCCTGAAGATGACCATGCCGCGAATCCTTGCGCGCTTTGGATATCGTGCCGTACTGGTTTCCAATACACTGATCATCGGCTTGATGATCTTGCTTTTTGCCACGATCGGAAGGGGCACGCCGGTGTGGCTGATCGTGATAGAAGTCTTCTTTTACGGCTTTTTCACTTCGCTGCAATATACGAGCATGAACACCCTTGTCTATGCCGATGTCACGGAAGAACAGGCGAGCAGTGCAAGCTCCATCGCGAGCACTATGCAGCAGATGGCCATCAGTTTCGGCGTCGCGTCGGCATCGTTAGTAACTGCTTTCTTTCTTCCCGATCGCTACCGTTCCAATCCGCTGCAATTCATCCACGGTATCCACCGGGCGTTCTTCGTGCTGGGCGGGATGACTATCCTTTCCACAATCGTTTTTCGCGAATTGAAAAGAGGAGACGGCGACGCCGTGAGCCAGGGAAATCAGCTACACGCTGAGTGAAATGGCCGGATGGCCGTGCGGGGCGCAGCGACTTGAGTTGGGAATCATGTGGTTGAGACTTTGTCCGAGTTTGCAGCTTTCCTGATGAGCCCCCGGACTGATCAAATTGGACTGATGTGTTGGTCACTCTAGCGAATCGGAGGTGGTGTCGTCCAATGACTTCTTAAGCGAGGGTTATTCTGTCAGGTTATAATTCCGGACTTTCCCATTGTCACGAGAAGCTGTTAGGATATTTCTGTGCCGAAGATTGCTCAATTTTCGGCGGCGGTTCGGACAGGAATCGCGCTCTTTTGGGCAACCAAGGCAACTCGATGCACGGTATGCAAATCGCGCAAAGCCGCATAAACACTGGCGATTACGCATCTCGTTGATTTGGCGAGTGGGGACGTAGTTCAGTTGGTTAGAACGCTGCCCTGTCA
>CAVROB010000012.1:0-64862 GCA_963722725.1 uncultured Acidobacteriota bacterium | reverse complement strand
ATTGCGAGGTCATGAAAATCGCCCAGGACATCTTGTAGCGCTTGAGCGAAGGACGTACCCAATAATTGGCGAATTCTCTCTGCGAGTGCGGACGCGTGCGCGGCTGTTTCCGCTGCTTGCTCAAACGCCGCGTCTTCCGGGGGGCAAGGCTCAAGGTATAAGGTCAACAAACTCACCAGAACGATCTTGTCTTCTGGGGCCAAGGTTCTCAACGGGTTTCTCGGACCGGTGTGGGCGAATCCCGACTCCACATATTCTTCAAAGTCGAACATCGGACGGCCTCCCTTCAGATTGAAGCCGTGGACAAAAGTAGCCAGCGGGTTTCGTCCATTGCAGTGATCTTAGTATGGCTCTAGAAAGAAGATGCCGCTGAGTTTCACTGTTTAGTTACCGGTGTAACCATTCGAGCGGTCGTGGTGACGATTGTTCTCTCTCTACCCAGTTGGACCAATTGATAACCGGAGACCGAGCATGACAGCAGATTTAGAATGCGAACCCTTTGTTGATGCGGTGGCAGTCGGCGATTTCCTCCAAATACGCCCACGGCGGGTGCTGGAACTGGCTCGCCAAGGGGTGATACCGGCTTACCCATTAGGCACAGGTTCGCGTCGCGCGTGGCGTTTCCGGCGCTCAGAGGTGGCTACCGCACTGCGTTCGTCAAGTGTAAACTACCCCCGGCAGTCTCCCGCGCCAAGACAGGAGACGAGCTAAATGGCGCGGTTTCAACGTGGAAGTTTGCGGGTCGAATCCCGCAAGAATGGACCAAACTGGGTGTTGCGCTATTTCGTAACCCGAATGTCGGACGGGCGGAGGGTGGAACACAAGATTCCGATTGGTCTTGTGCATGATTTCCCTACGCAATCGACGGCATGGGGGGAAGTAGAACGGCAACATCTACAACTCAACGGACCAGATTTCAAAGCTCGCCTGACGTTTTCTCACCTCGCCCACCACTTCATGACTCACGAACTGGGCGAGCAGAGCGAAACCGCCGATCCAAAATCGCACACTACGATTGCAGGATATAAGCGGATTCTCAAGAACCGCTGCCTCGACAGGTGGGGCAAACGGGCGGCGCTCAGTCTTGAGCCACTCGAAATCGAGCAATGGCTGAAGGCTCTGAAGCAGCAAGAAAATCTGGCAAATCCCACGCTCGACAAGATACGAAGGGTAATGAGTCTGGTCTTCAAGCACGCACAACGCTACGGGCTGATTCCCCGAACCGAGGGAGCAAACCCGATGCGATTTGTTCGGTGCAAGACGACCAGCGGCTACGAGGCGATGATTCTGACTCCCAAGCAGGCGTTTGATGTTCTCATGCACCTGCAAGAGCCGGAACGCACGCTGACCTTACTGGCCGCTGCCACGGGACTTCGTATCTCGGAATGCTTGGGCTTGCAGTGGCAGGACGTGAGTTTCGAGCAATCGCAGATTTACGTTCGCCGCACGTGGACGTGTGGCCAGGTGGGAGTGCCGAAGAGCAAAGCCTCCCACGCTCCCGTGCCGCTGCATCCGTTGCTGGCTGAGGTCATGCAGGCATGGAAGAACGCGACCCCATTCTCCCAACCCGGAGATTGGGTCTTCGCGTCGTTCAAGCGCAAGGGGAAACAACCTCGGGTCGCGAACATGCTGGTGGAGTCTCATCTTCGGCCCGCAGCCGTTAAAGCAGGCGTACTGGGCAAAGAGAGCAAGGTGCGCTTTGGGTTCCATAACCTGAGACACAGCCTTGCCTCTTTCCTGGTCCGTTCAAAGACGGATCCGAAAACCGTACAGGCTCTGCTACGGCATTCGGATGTGAAAACCACTCTTCAACTTTATGCTCACAGCATCAGTGAAGACCGGATGGCAGCTCAAGGACAGATGCTTGAGGCCATCCTGCAACCGAGCAGCGAAGCCGTAAATTGAGCACATCAGCCCGAATCATGGGCTGACCATGGGCTGAGAAATTTCGTGGGTTGCGCTTAAGTGCTTTGAAATGTGGTGGCCAGGGACGGAGTTGAACCGCCGACGCCAGCCTTTTCAGGGCTGCGCTCTACCACCTGAGCTACCTGGCCACGTTCGTGCCGCTCCACTGCCGGACGGTTGCGAGTTGTGGGCTACGCCAACTTTGGCGAACATGCCGGGAATCGCGGGCAGTCGAAACGCAGGGAGCGTGTGGAACAGCCCCGATTATAACAACCAAGTTGGATTCCCTCAATGCGCGCGGTAGTTTCATTCGCAGTGTCATCAAAGACGAACCTGGTGAATCCACTATGGGCAGATCTCGGACACGCCGCCACTTTCTTGCGTCGCAGGACTCACTTATCGATGGAGCGCAGTTGCAGGGGTTACGCTCTTACTCTCCAACCGAATTGCCGTGAGTCTGCAACCAGGAAGCGAGCTGTGTTCCCTGCTGCGCCTTCAGATCGACACAGTAGTTGATGCTCTCCAGCGATTGCTTGAGCGCGCGGTCGGCTGTGGGCGCGTGGTGCGTGGAGAAGAAATCTTTGACTTCGTCCCGCATACCCGCGTCGCAGAAGGACCTGGTATTTTCCACGATCATTCCGCCGCCAAATGCGCCGCCCAGGTTCGCGATCTCGTTCCAATGAGCCCGCACAAAATCCCACGCGAGCTTGGTTCCGGCTGGGTTTCGCAGCACGCCGGAAATCACCATCAGACTGTCTTGCGAGCGCACGTCGGGCGAAATTGCGTATTCCAAGGTTCTCTCCAGCAGTTTGGGATCGCTGAAGCGCGTGAGTATTCGCTGATAGAGGTATTCTTCCTCCGGGGTCTTGGCGGATTTCACGTGCGCCAGGATTGCGTCGTACAAGGCCGCATCTCCGTTGCGCGCCGCGACCTGCAAAGCCGCGAACAAAAGCTCACGATCCACCGACGACGGATCCTGCATTGCCTGCTGCGTCAGCTTAGCGGCTACGGCTTCTACTTCAGGATCACGCGCGGTATAGCCCAGAGCATGCATGAGCCGGGCACGCAGGCTGGTCTGATCAGGGCTCTCGCCCGGCTTCGGTGCCCATCCGGCATCTTTGGCCGCAGGCGTCAGAAGCTGACGAACCCACAGATCATACGACTCGCGATCTGAATCGTTCACCAAGTGTTCTCCGATGTAATCCAACTGGCTGATCATTTCGCTCAAGACCGCGCTGGTGCGGTCCGTCTGCATTCCCTGGGCCACCGCCAAGTAATCACCGATGGGCTCGCGACTCACGCGGACGGAGGCCCAAATGTCGGACAGCAACCTGATCCGCTCGGCGGGGGTCAATGCGGTTTCGACATCCTTTGCCATCGAGCGCACAGCGTCGGACTCATAGCCCGAGCGGTAATAACCTATCGCGCCTGCGTTGGCGAGAACCCAAGGCGAACATCCAGAAAGGTTGAAGGACTGCTCCTTCTTAGTCAGCAATTCACATTTCTCCGTGCCCGCATCCTTGCTCGCTTTCAGACACGCCGGAATCAGCCAAACTTCCTTGCTTCCTACGTTGAACAAAGGGCGGTCATAAAAATACCGCTGTTGGGACAAGCTGACCGTCGTCGAACTTCCCGAGCATTGATTCTTCACGCTCACAAGCGGCGGTCCTGGTTGTTCCACGAAGGTGGGCATGATCTTATCGACCGGCTTCTTGGAAACCTGGGATTGCGCGTTCCAGAAATCAGAAGCGGTGGCATTGGCGTAAGCATGTTGTTTCAGGTACGCGTTGACGCCGGAGCGAAATGTTTCCGGGCCGAGATAAGCTTCCAACATGCGCAGCACGGCCGCTGTTTTTCCATAGGAAATATCGTCCGCCAACTCGAGGATCTGCTGCGGCGTCTCTGCTTGCTGGTGAATGGGATGGGTGTTTATCAGGGAGTCAGCATTCATAGCGTCTCCGGTCTCCCTTACATCATCGAGATCCATGTTCCATTCCGGCTTCCACGCCTCCACCGGCTTGCTCGACATCCAGGTGGCAAAGCCTTCGTTCAGCCAGATGTCGTCCCACCACTGCATCGTGACTAAATCTCCGAACCATTGATGCGCCATTTCGTGAGCGATAACCGAAGCCACTTCCTTCTTGAGACCTAGCGAAACGTGTTTCTCGTCCACCAACAGGAGGATTTCTCGGAAGGTGATGCAGCCGGTATTTTCCATGGCGCCAGCCGAAAAGTCGGCGAGCCCAATCAGGTCGAGCTTCCCGTAGGGGTACTTGATGTCGAAATAGCGGTTGTAATACCGCATGATGTTCTCAGCCGCGTCCAGTGCGAATGTGCCCAATTCTTTTTTCCCTGGGGTGGTGTAAACGCGAATTGGGATGCCGTCGGCGGAGCCTTCGATGTATTCGAAATTCCCCACGACCATTGCGACCAGATAACACGACATCTTCGGAGTGGTCGCGAAATGGACCGTGTGTTTGCCATCTCCGGGTCCCGGCGCATCCGAGACTACCTTGGTGTTTGAGATGACGGTCATCCCCTGGTCTGCGGTTACGGTCACGTCAAAGGTGGCTTTGTAAGCGGGTTCGTCGAACGAGGGGAACGCGCGACGCGCGTCGGTGGCTTCGAACTGTGTGGCTGCGTACTTACGGCCATCGGAGTCTTTGCCCAGGTAAAAACCGCGCAGTTGATCATTGAGGATTCCCGTGTAGCGGATCTGGATAGTCGCGGCGCCGGGCTGAAGCGAGTTGCCTACCGTTAGCGTCGCCATTTCTTTTTCTTTGTCGAGCGTAACTTTAGCCTTCTGGCTTGCGCCTCCGCTAGTGATGGTCGCAGCGTCGAAATTAATTTCCGCGGCGTTGAGCACGATCTCCGAAGTGGGCTTCAGCACGCGAACCTGGATGGTCTCTTCCCCCGAGAAGTTATTCTTGGTGAAGTCTGGGGCAAAGGCGAGCTTGTAGTTATCGGGAACGGCGAGTTCCGGCAAACGTTGAGCCGCACAAACGGCAACCAGACACACAAAAAAGCCAGCCAGCAAGAAGATTCGTTTCATTTTTCCCTCGGTATTTTAATAGCTTGGTGGAATCGCGCGATTGTTCGACCTATCTCTATACGAAATTCCGGCGCCGAAAGTTTCACCCTAGAACGGCCGATCCCGATGAGGCAATCAGCGTCCCATTCAAAACTGTGAAGGCGCATCGATTGGATGCGACCCAGTACGGAATTTCGCGATAATCGTCGGCTTCGAATACTGCCAGGTCCGCGTCCTTTCCCGGTTCAATCGAGCCTTTCCATTCAGCGAGCCGCAATGCCCAGGCGCCGTTGATCGTGGCAGCGGAAATTGCCTCAGCCGGCGACATCTTCATATGCGTGCAGGCGAGCGATAAAACAAAAGGCATGCTAGGAGTTGGCGACGATCCCGGATTGTAATCAGTGGCCAACGCCACGGCCACGCCCGCATCGATCAATTTTCGCGCTGGAGGAAAGGTTGGCAAGCCGAGAAAGTAATTCGCTCCCGGCACTAGCGTCGCAATCGTGTCGCGTTGTGCCAGTTCTCGAATGTCATCATCGTTCACATGATCCATGTGGTCAAACGACACTGGATTGTAGCGCAAAAGCCGATGCAACGCAGTCTGGCTCAATTGACAGACGTGAGCCCTTACTCCCAAGCCATGCTTTTGCGCAGCGTCAAAAATTCTTGTCGTGTCATCGACGGTGAAGGCTCCGCGCTCGGTAAACACATCCACAAACTGGGCAAGCTTTCGCTTGGCCGCCTGCGGGATCATTTGCTCGCAGATCAACTCGACGTACTCGCGAGAGCGGCCACGAAATTCCTGCGGCACGACATGAGCGCCGAGCAAAGTTGGGACCAGCGTTCCGCACCAGCAGTTGGCAGCCGCGCGTATGGCTTCGAGGGACTTCAATTCTGATTCCAAGGTCAGTCCGTAACCCGACTTGGCTTCGACCGTCGTAGTGCCCTGTTCGGCCATTTCGCGCAACGCTTGCAGCACCTGCTCGGCCAGTCGACTCTTTGTTGCTTTGCGCACGCTTTCGACGCTCGACCGGATGCCGCCGCCGGCCTCGGCGATTTCTTCGTAAGTAGCTCCGCAAATACGTCTTTCGAAGTCGATGAGGCGTGGCGCGATGAAAGCGGGATGAGTATGGGAGTCGACGAATCCCGGCAAGACGACTTGGCGCTCGCAATCGATCTCGACGATCGTCTTGCGATTCTTCCCGAGCCAGGAATCGCGCAGCGCATCTTTACTCTTCCCAACAGAGACGATCTTTCCGCCGAGGCAAAGAACCGCGGCGTCTTTGATGATGGCAAGTTCGTTGAGCTGGGTTCCGCGTCGCGGACGCGACTTATCTTGCGACGAGCGTAAGGTTAGAAGCTGACCGATGTTGATCAGCAGCAGAGCAGGCTGTCGCAATTTTGCTTTTCTGGATCGGTCCAAGGCTGGCACTTAGCTTCTCATCGGCACCTTCACGCCGGCTTTTTTCGCGAACTCTTTCGCCTCTTCGTAGCCCGCGTCTACGTGGCGGATCACGCCCATGCCTGGATCGGTCGTCAGAACGCGCTCGATTCGTTTCGCCATCATTTCAGTGCCGTCGGCTACGGTTACTTGTCCGGCGTGCAGCGAGTAGCCGATGCCCACGCCGCCGCCGTTGTGAATTGAAACCCACGAAGCGCCGGCGGCCGTATTCAGCAGGGCATTGAGCAGCGGCCAATCGGCTACGGCGTCGCTGCCATCCTTCATGCTTTCAGTTTCGCGGAATGGAGAGGCGACCGAGCCGCAATCGAGGTGATCGCGACCAATCACGATTGGGGCTTTAATCTTGCCCTTCTTTACCAGATCATTCATCGCCAACCCGAACTCGGCTCGCTCGCCGTATCCAAGCCAGCAGATTCTCGCGGGTAGTCCTTGAAACTTGATGCGCTTACGGGCCAGATCAATCCAGCGACGCAGAATCCGATTCTCCGGGAACAATTCCAGAACCAAGTCATCGGTGACGTGAATATCCGAAGGCTCGCCCGATAGGGCCACCCAACGAAATGGGCCGCGGCCTTCGCAGAATAGAGGACGGATGTATGCGGGCACGAATCCTGGAAAGTCGTACGCGTTCTTTACTCCGCGCTGGAACGCGAACGTTCGGATATTGTTGCCGTAGTCGAAAGTCACCGCGCCCATCTTCTGGAGGCGCAGCATGCCCTCGACGTGGCTTGCCATCGCATCCAGCGACTTCTCCTGATAGCCGCGGGGATCGCGCTGGCGCAATTCGACCGCCGCTTCGAGCGTCATGCCGTTAGGCACGTAGCCGTTCAATGGATCGTGCGCGGAAGTCTGATCGGTGAGAATGTCTGGCACGACGCCGCGCTCGGCGAGTTCGGGAATCAAGTCGGCGCAGTTCCCCACCAAGCCGACCGAGACATTTTCTTTTTTGCGAATCGCGTTTTTCAGGATGCGCAGGGCTTCATCGAGCGTAGTGACCATAAAGTCACAGTAGCCGGTTTTGAGGCGTTTCTTGATGCGCTCAGGATCGACGTCAATACCCAGGAAAGCTGCGCCCGTCATGGTCGCCGCTAACGGCTGAGCTCCACCCATGCCGCCCATGCCGCCGCTTACGATGAGTTTGCCGGCAAGGTCTCCGCCAAAATGTTTTTCTCCAGCCGCGGAAAATGTCTCGAATGTGCCTTGCACAATTCCTTGCGAGCCGATGTAGATCCATGAGCCGGCAGTCATCTGGCCATACATCATCAATCCTGCGCGCTCGAGTTCGTTGAACTTCTCCCAGTTCGACCAATGCCCGACCAGGTTCGAGTTGGCGATCAACACGCGTGGTGCGTACTCGTGCGTCTTGAACACGCCTACCGGCTTGCCGGATTGCACCAGCAGAGTTTCGTCGTTCTCGAGGCTTTTCAATGATGCGACGATTGCGTGGTAAGCCTCCCAACTGCGCGCCGCACGGCCGGTTCCGCCGTAGACGACCAAGTCGTGCGGTCGCTCGGCGACTTCTTCGTCGAGATTATTCATCAGCATGCGCATGGCGGCTTCCTGCTGCCAGCTTTTGCAGGAAATGCTGTTGCCACGCGGAGCACGAATCGGCGTATAGGTTGAGGAAGTGATTTCTGTTTCAACCGGCATGCTTAGATGTTAGTGCTTTAAAGACAAGTCTTCAAATCCAGGTCTGCCTCATCAGCTGTTACCGTGGGGCTTCTACCCCGGGCGGCTTGGTGGCCCACCCTCCGCACAGAACGCGGAAGGGTGGGGCACCCGGCTTTATATGTGCGATTTAGACAACCTGCCAGCTGGGGCCGTTCTATTTGACTCCTTTGTTGATCGCGGTGGCGTACTTTTTGGCCAGGCCATTGCCCACAAAGTCGTCGTAGATCCACATGAACCCGCCGATTATCCCGCACTCATTGTGCCAGCCCCTCATCACCATCTCCACTTGGCTTGGCGTGTAGTTCTTGTCCCAGACGCCGGGGAAAACAGGCACCTTTCCAAAATCCCAGCCCGAGCATGGACTGTTTCCTTGACCGCCAGCATAGGCCTGAAGGTGTACTCCATCCACCGTGCCCGGGCGTTTCTTGTTGATGCCTGAAACCACACTCTGCCAATAGCTGGCGTCGACATAAGGATCCGGCATGACGTGATAGCCGAGTTTGCCGACCATGACCCCAAACTTAACCGTAGTGGGGAGGTTGTAGCTATTTTCGTCGTCAAAATCGAGGGCATCCAAAGCGGGGATGGCTTTTTTCAGGGCTTTAAAATCCTTGTACAGAATGCTCTTCGGGCCGACGCCTTGCGCCTCCACCAAATTAGTAATGTCTTCCCAGTCTCCGTAATTGGAGGAACCGATGCTGAAGGTGACTCTTTTGACAATTCCTGCTTTCTTTAATGTGGCCATATCCGCAGCAAATTTCGGATAGGTCTTGTTGCCCACATAGACGCCGTTCGAAGTCAACGGAAACTCGCCGTTGAAGTTCAAGTCGCCTGTGCTATTGACTTCAACGCTCCAGACGATGGCTTCTGAGTAGCCAGCATGTTCAATTTCAGCGATGTTCTTCGGGATATTGAAATTCGCAGTCTTATAAAACGGGCCTCCGCCAAATATTCCTGTAAACCCTTGCGGAGCGGGCGTGGAGATTTGTTCCAACGAAGTCTGCGCCAAGGCTGAGAAGGCAAGAATCAGGAGGCAGATTACAAGCTGAAACAACGGAAACAGGAGACGGCGGCTTGCTTGGGAAAACCTTGCTTGGGAAAATCTGGGCAACAATCGAGTCATTTGAGATTCCTTTGATGTGAATTGGCCTTTACTATTGACGAGCCGTTGATGAAGTAACCTGCAGGACTTGGCAGGTTCCCAAGCGTGCGTGGCATGATTCCCCAACTGGCAGCACTCAAGTATCGCCCTGTGATGGGCAGGAGTCAACCGCTGCATTGAGGCCATTACACTTGCTGAAGTCACCGATCATGCCACGTCAGAGAGCCGTGGGGGCGGCGGATGACAGTGTGGCGGGGTGGAAGACGTTATGGGTGCGGCATGCTCGAGACGAACTGATGGCTGAAAGCTAGAAGCTGTGCTACCAGGTGTTGTAAGCGGTGCCGTCGGTGCCGACGGCGGTCGAGCCACTGTGCACATCGTAGATTCCGGGCTCCTGCTGGTTGACCGTCATAATTGTGTCGGTTTCTTCCTCGACGGTCCAAGTGTCGCTGCGGCCGGTCATGGGGTCGTTGGGAATTTGCTTGAAGTATCCTGCGGTCACCAGGTCTTCCAGAGATTGCGGGGCCTTCTGCTTGTCCAGAGTGTATTGGGAGATGACGGAGCGGAGCGCGAAGAGATTCTGTTTCAATACCGACTCTCTGGCTCTCCAGATCGATTGCTGGTAGGCCGGGAGCGCGACCGACACAAGGATCAGGATGAGGCTCATGACGATCAGCATCTCAATCAGGGTGAAGCCACGGCTGTGCTTTCCGCGAGTTCTTGCCATCTACCAGTCCTTGTACTTGGTGCCGTCGAGTGCCGTGTCCTGCGATTTGGTAAACACGTCAAAAACGTTTTGCTCACCCCAGGAGTCGGACTCCGGATCATCCTGCATGGAGTGCAGTCCCCACTCGGTACTGTTCGTCATCGGATCAATCGGAATTCTGCGCAAAAACTTTAATTTCTTGCCTTGGACATCCACGCCTTTGACCAGTGAGTCCAGATCTGGGGGATAGTTTTCCGAACCTACCTTGGTCTGGAATGCGCCCTTGTCGGCCGCGTCCTTGTAGCGATCGATGGCATCCCGCAAATCCCACAAAGCCTGTCGTAACTGGTGTTCCTTTTCGCGCTTGATGCTTACCCGCACCAGCGGGATGGCAAGAGTGCTCAGGATCAGCAGAATCGCCGTGGCCACGATCAACTCGATGAGCGTGAAGCCGTGCGCCTTTCGCGCGACGTTTTTTCTGGCAATCAGCATTTTAAGTGTTAATGAGAACTGGTCTTTCGCCCCGCTGGGGCTTGGCCGCTTCCCACTTTTGCCCACGGCTTGCGCCGTCGGCTGCATTCTTACGCCGCTTCGCGGCTGGCGGGGGAACTTGGCTCCATTGCGTCGATGGCGACGGGTGAGGACACCCGTCCTCCAGTGAGCAATTCACTATTGAACCGTTACGGTCACGTTCGCACCGGCCGCTGGCGCAGCTTGCATACCCGGGTCGCGCACGCTTCCCCTGGCAATGGTTAGCGAGGACTGTCCAGCAGCCTTTGCAACTAGTGTCAAAGTCACGATCGAGCCCTCACCCGAAATTCCCGTGGCTCCCGGTGGCCGGGTCGCGGTAATCTGCAGGGTTCCGGTGGTGTCATCGTCGCGATGCACGAGCGCTACGGCCTGACCGTCATGCGACAGGAAACTTCCATTCGAAACATTGATCACCTGCAGCATCTTTGGGTCGTAACTGATCTGCAGTGGGACGGAGAAAGCGTTCTGGGCTCCGGTGAGCATCACGTTGACGGCAAAAGTCGACCCCTTCGGCTGCGAAATCGTGGCCGGATCGAAGCTGAAGGTCGCAGGACCGGCGGGGGCAACGGCGGCTGATCCTTGAGGCGGAGTTGCCGGCGCGCCCAGAGCCGGCGCTGGCGTGCCTTGCGGCTGAGCTTGGGGTCGAGACACAGGAACTTGAGCCGGCGGTGCCAACTGATGGCTGACCCGGCGCAGCTCGATTGCGTTCGCTGTACCTACGTCGATGGCCTCCTGATTCATATCGTTGTATTCGTGGGCGCGCACGATATGCGGAATCAGGACGAAGACGGTCTCAGTTTCCGAGTGGTCGGTAGTGGACTGCGCGAACAGATATTTCAGGATCGGAATCTGACCCAATCCGGGGATGCCGCTCAGCGACTTGGTCTGCGAGTCTTCGAGCATGCCGCCGAGCAGGTTGACTTCTCCTTCTTTCAACCGAACTTCGTGTTCGATTTTCCGCTGTCCGATGATCGGCTGGCTGATGCCTCCGATGTTGGAGGTGCCGGTCACGGAAGAAATATCCATGACGACTTTTAGCGTGACCTCGCCGTTGGCGTGGACCTTGGGAGTGATATCGATGTTCACGCCGACGTCCAGATATTGAAACTGCGTGTTCACCAGCGGGTTGATGCCGACGCCGCCGATGCCGGGCTGGAAAGAACCAGTCGCTACAGGCACACGGTCGCCGATCTTGAGCGAAGCTTTCTGTCCGTCCACGGCGCGAATCTGCGGTTTCTGAATCAGCTTGGTGCTGGTGTCACTGAACAGCGCAGTAGCCGTCGCCTGTGGAATGGTGATGGTGAAATCGGTTGCGTTCAGGTTCGCGAGCTGATTCAGGTTGAGCTGGTTGGGCGTACCGGTGGTGCTCGATGTATTGGCAGTGGTTAAGCCGGTGGTGGGAGTGGTTCCGGTCGTGCTCGTGTTCGTGATGTTGTTCTGCAAAGCCACAGTTGCGCTAGTCGGTGGGCTGATGCCCAAGGTCTTCGACTTGTCGCGGTTGATCTGCAAAACCGCGACGTCCACGATGACCTCGGCTTTGGCTTTATCCAGATCACCGATCAGTTTTTGCGCCAGCGCGATCTGGTCAGGAGTTCCGCGCACTACGATTGCGCTCTGCGAGGGTAACGGCTGAATGCGGGAGATTTCGAGAATCTGGCGCATGGCGTTGACCACATCCTGCAGTTCGGTCGGCTGGGAAAGGTTTGCCAGATAGAAAGTCTTAATAACGCTTTGCTCGAGATCCTTGCGCTTGGCGGGATTGTCGGAGGCTACGAAAATTGTGTTGGGCGTTACTGGTCGCCAGAAGGTTTTTGATTCGAGCGCGATAATCTCCAGCGCTTCCTCGAGGGATACGTTATTCAGCTCAATCTTGATGCGACGGGAAGTATAGTCGGGATCAAACAACACGTTGATGCCGGCGAGCTTGCCTACCGTCTCGTAAATGACCTTCGAATCTTCTGTGATCTTGAGATTGATGGGAGTATTCGAAATGGTTGCCAGTTCGACCGGGCCTCCGGCTTCCTCCAGGCGCTTTTGCACGCCACTCGCTGGAGGGGCTGCCGCTTTTGGTCCGGTAGCCTTGGCCGCCTCGATCATCTGTTTTGTGTGTTGGAGTTCCTGCTGGGCGATGGCACTCGAAGGATCGATGTCGGCGGCTTTCTGGAATTCGGCTAGCGCAGTGTCCAGTTGGCCGGCGTCGCGGAGCAATTGTCCGCGATGCACGTGGGATGCGCCGGCGAGAAAACGTAAGCGATCGAACGCGGACTTGTAAGTGAGCTCGGTGGGCTTGAGGTCGTAAGCCTGCTTGTAAAGATCGTAGGCTTGTTCGTAGTTCTCTCGAGCCTCCGCATCCTTCCCTTTGTTGTATAGAGACTTGGCCTTGTCGGCCGCGATGGCTAGGGTTACGGCCAAAACCAGCAGGACCATCGCCGCCGAGCGGAGCAAGCGTTTCATCAAAATTCCTCTTAGAGCAGTTTTCTCCCGCCGGTCGGTTCGGACCTCGGGATGCAACTCTAAATATCTGCCAAAGATAGTGTTAGCTGCGCGATTATAGCATCGCCTCGAAGCCTTCCGATGTGCTTGCCGTAGTGGCAGTTACACTCTTTGGTTCTAGTACCGAAGGTTCGAAGCTCTCGGATTCGCCAAATCCTATTTTGTGTCTACGCTTTCTCTCCACCGCGGCTTGAAACCTGACGAGCTTGAGACGTAGCAAGCTACGTCTCTACACGTGGTACGACGTTGCTTGCGGCGGCTTCGCCATCCTCGACGCCGTACCTCTCGCTGATGAGATAAGCTAGTAGAACACCATGCCACGGCAGCCCATGCAACCAACCCGGCCGAATCCGGAGAAAAACCCTCGTCGCGATCCCACAGCGGCAGGGCAGCGCGATGCCTCCGTTAATAGGATCGCGTCACACAACTACTTCTTGCTGGAAAAATTTGAGGCTGGCGTCCAGTTGACCGGGACAGAGGTCAAATCGGTTCGAGCGGGTCGCACCAATCTCAAAGATTCTTATGGCCTGGTCAAAGATGGCGAACTCTGGCTGCTGAATTGTCATATCGGTCCGTATGAGCATGGCAACATCTTCAATCACGCGCCTCTGCGCACACGCAAGCTATTGATGCATAAAGAGGAGATCCGCAAGCTGATCGGCAAAACACAGCAGCGCGGGTTGACCCTGATCCCCACCCGGATGTATTTCAAGAACGGTAAAGTAAAGGTTGAGATCGCACTGGCAAAAGGCAAGCAATTATGGGATAAACGCGAGACCGAACGTCGCAGAACCGCGGACAAGGAAGCGAGAGAAGCGATTGTGAGATCGCGAAAGACCTAGCCATGACAGCGCGCGCTCGGGCCTGGCTGCGGGATCCTTTGGTTCTGCTGGCGTTAATTGCAGGCCTCGGCGCGTTCGTCGTGCAGTCGGGCGAGCTTGGCTCGGCCGACACCATGCATCGCCTTCAGACCGCCCATTCCTTCTGGACTTCGGAGCCGTCGGTTTTCCCGCAGGAGTATCCCGAGTTCGGTTTGCACGGCCGCGGAGGAAGACTGTTCGACTGGTATGGCATCGGCCAGCCCCTGCTCATGTTGCCGGCAGACATTGTTGGAACCTACGTCGAAAAATTAGCGCTTTTCGAACACTACAACGGCAACGACCCGAGCGTGCGCAACATTGTGGTCAGCTACAGCACCAACATTCTGCTCGGCATTTTAACCGCGCTGGTCGGCCTCCGCTTTCTGCGCTGGCTCAGTTTCACTACCCGCCAATCCGCGGCCGGCGTGCTGGCGCTGCTGTTCTGCACGACTCATCTCCATTACACCCAGAACCTGATGGAGAACAACTACATCATGCTGCTGACTCTGGTTGGATTTACATTTCAGTATGAGTGGCTGCGAACCGGCAGCCGCCGCGCATTGCTGGTCGGATCAGCTGCCTTTGGACTCAACCTGCTGACTCGCCTGACCACCGGCCTCGACCTACTGGCCGGAGCCGCGTTTCTATTTCTAGTCCTGTGGTTCGAGCGGGTACGCGGCCGGACATTGTGGGAACGGTTCGCTGCGTACGCGAAAATTGCCCTGCCCGTATATGCGATCTTTCTGCTCGCCGACCGCC
The DNA here is from genome assembly GCA_963722725.1 of uncultured Acidobacteriota bacterium. Lineage (GTDB taxonomy): Bacteria > Acidobacteriota > Terriglobia > Terriglobales > Acidobacteriaceae > JABDBE01. The sequence continues at coordinate 50,342 of CAVROB010000012.1, read as the reverse complement.
TGTACCAGTACTATCGCTTCGGATCGTTCTTCAACACCTACGTACACTATTTTGCTGTCGAACGCCGCCTTCTGGATCCCTCGCTGCCGGCGAGTTATCCGTTTGAGAATCCTTTCCGTGTGGGCTTTCTGGGTGCGCTCTTTGCGCCGGAGAAGTCGATCTTCCTTTTTGATCCGCTGGTGATCCTCACGATTATCGTTACGGCACTGGCGTGGAAGCGCTTCCGCCCGCAAATCAGGGCGTACGTCGTCGCTGCATCCCTGCTACTTTTGGCATACGTAGGCTTTTATGCCAAATACACGGTGTGGAGTGGTGATTTCGCCTGGGGCGACCGCTATGTCTCAACTGCGGCGGAGCTGGTGGGGTTTATTTCAGTGCCGTTGCTGTTGCGTTATCGCGCAGATCTGGGAAAGTTCATCTGGACGATCGGACTGACGCTGATCGCGGTCAGCGCCGCCATCCAATTAGCGTCACTTGCGTTCTGGTTGCCGCTGGAGATTTACCAGATGGAGACGCTGAGGCATCCGACCTTCGTGATCACACTACGCCTGAAGAACATCGTCGCGTTTGCGTTGGGTAAGATGGGCTCATGGGGACTTAGCAATCACGCTATGACTGAGGATCAGTGGGACTACGTTCACATCACCACGTGGAATTTTCTGCCATTTCTGCTGCGAAGAGTGGGAAAAGCTCCGGGTTGGGTGGTTAAGCTTTGCTTCTCGGTGTGGATCGCAGGAGTGGCAGCGTTAGGCTGGATGTTATGGCGGCTCCGCGAAGTCCTGGCGTCGAGCCCCGACTGCGAGGACCTCGCCCCATCCTCAGGTGACCAGAATACAGGATATTAGAATACGGGAACGAGGTTGTGTTTCTTCTGGTAGAGCTGGCGGTCGACTGTACGCAGGACATCTTCAACTTCGCTGCCGGTCACATAGCCAGCGATACCCCAACTGAACGAGAGCTGATAGCTTTTGCCGCTGCTGAGGTTCCACTGCTCCAGCGCGCGGTGCAGGCGACGGATGGGAAAATCGGCATCTTCCTCGCTGGTATCTGGCATAACCACAAGGAACTCGTCCCCGCCCTGGCGGAAGACGATGTCGCCGCCTCGAAAGATGATGGTTAGCAATTTGGAAAACTCTCTCAGTAAGAGGTTGCCCTCTACATTTCCGAACTTCGAATTGATCGCGCGGAAGCCATCGAGGTCGATGGTCAGGAAAGTAAGATTACTGGAAAGGCGATTGGCACGCGCGACTTCCCGCGGAATCAGCTCGTTCATCGCCCGCCGGTTCAATAGCTGAGTTAAGGGATCGATCAGAGACAGGCTTTCCAACCTCTCATTCAGCACCAATTCGCTGATCAGGGCGCGGCGGGTATTGTTCAACGTGACCTTTTGCCCGACCAGGTAAATATTGAAGAGAAGGATCAGCGAGATCAATCCGAAGAAGAGTTGCGGGAGATAAACATGTTCAATGCGGATAACCCGCTGCGCCCAGATCACGTTGGGCAAAACTAGCGCTAACATGCCCGCCGTGAGCACGACAACGACCAGAATCACGATCGACCACAACTGCAAGTCGCGTCCCGAGAGCTGCTGAATCTCCCGTTGAATCTGTTCCGCGCGCGCCAACATCGTAGGCGCAGGCGCGTCCTGTTCCTCTCTCGTCCGGTCCATTTTCCCCTCCGCTTCGGACGGACTCGTCCGGCGAAATAGCGCTGCTTAGTAATTCTCTACTGGATTCGCACAGGCTAGCGAGGCGGAAGTAGGGTTGCGAGTTACGTTCGTAATCAGCCCGAGGCGGCGGTGCGAGTCGAGGACAAAGAAAGCCGACTGGCCGGTCTGGGAGGGAAATTCGGTATCTATGCCGGCCCGGAGCTTTACTTGTTCGTCGAAGAAGAAGCGCTAAGAAAATCAGTTGTCGGTTGCAGATGCCGGTTCTCAGTTCGGGTCAGGCCTGGTTGACGTCTACCAGGACGTTCTTGCCAGCTTCTTTGCGCAGCGTGATTTCGAGCGTTTGGCCCACGGGAAGGGCGTTGCGCACGTCTCCCTCAAGGGCGAGGGTTTGCGAAGAACCGCCGCCGTCGAAAAGGGTGACGATGGATTTGTTGGGCTGGCCCACGTTGGATTCGAAGAACACAACTTCCTTTACCTTGCCGCGGGCTGTCAGCCGGGAACCCTCCGCTACCGGCCCGGCCGTTCTGGTGGCGGGCGCACTGCGGCTAGGGGCAAACGCGGACTTCCCCTTGCGCAACTCAATTAAGACATTCAAACCAAGAATGCCCGAGATAGAGAGAAGGATCAGGGACATGAACAAACCGTCCACTGTCGTCGGCGAACCGAAGAAAACGATGTAAGCGATACCAAGGAGAGGAATCAGCGCCAGAAAGAGCGAAATCACCAAGACCATAGTTTTCTCGGACGCGGCCCGGTTGAGGCCCGGCTTACCGGGAACAGACTAGCAGAAAATCATGGGATTTTGGAGAGACTGTCCTCGTGCAGTAGATAGGTGACACTTCTTGTTCCTTTCGTGGCGATGCGAATTGCCGCAGGAACTGGGCCGGCCGCCACCTGGCACATGGGGTTCATTGACGGGGCCAGAGCGGCGTCCGTAAGATGAAACGACCTGGCAGACGGGCGTTTTCGAATGATCGACGAAAGATTGATTGGGCAAACCATCTCGCACTACCGGGTCGTCGAGAAACTCGGCGGCGGTGGCATGGGTGTGGTTTATAAGGCTGAAGACACGCGGCTGCATCGCTTCGTCGCGCTCAAGTTCTTGCCGGAGCAGGTGGCTCATGATCCGCAGGCGCTGGCCCGTTTTCAATTCGAGGCCGAAGCCGCATCGGCGCTGAATCATCCGAATATTTGTACGGTTTACGATATTGGTGAGCAGGACGGCGAAGCGTTCATCGCCATGGAGTTTCTGGACGGGATGCCCATGATGCACCGCATTGCCGGGCGTCCGCTGGAAATTGTCCCTCTGCTGGGGCTCGGAATCGAGATTGCCGACGCGCTGGACGCGGCGCACACGCATGGCATCATTCATCGCGATATCAATCCAGCAAACATTTTTGTCACTAAGCGCGGCCACGCCAAAATTCTGGATTTCGGACTGGCGAAACTCACGCTTGGAGACGAAGCCAGCGTTAGCGGCAATACCTTTGGAGGCGTCACGCAGTCACCGGAAGATCTGGCACGCATGGGCTCTGCTCTGGGAACCATTCATTACATGTCGCCGGAGCAGGCGCTGGGCCAGCCTTTGGACTGCCGTACCGACCTGTTCTCGTTCGGAATCGTGCTCTATGAGATGGCGACTGGAGTGCTGCCCTTCCAGGGGCAGACGACGGCTGCGTTTTTCGACTCGCTCATTCACAGCGCGCCGGAAGGACCTCTTCGATTTAATCCGGCGACGCCTCCCGAGCTTGAACGCATCGTGGCCAAGGCGCTCGAGAAAGATCCTAAGTTGCGATATCAAAGTGCGGCTGAGATGCGGGGAGATTTGCAGCGCCTGCGGCGCGGAATAGATTCAGGATCGGCGGTAACGGTTGGATTGGCCCCGAGGCAGGTGCCGGATTCGAAAGACAGGCTGCGCGCTATGTTCGCGGCTGCAGCGTCGGCTCCTAAGCCTCAACCTAAGGTAAATGTGGTGAAGTGGGTGGCGTTGGGGCTGGTCGCGGTCGCAGTGTTGGTTGCGATCTTCTGGTTCGCAAGATCCCCGGAGTCGCCGCCGGCGGTGATTTCGTCGCTGCAGATCACGAATGACGGCACGTCGAAGCGCTCTCTGGTCACCGACGGCGCTCGGCTATATTTTTCCGAGCATCTGAGCGGGCACTCGATCCTGATGCAGGTTTCGACTTCGGGTGGAGAAACTGCGCCCGTACCAACGTCGCTGGCAAGCGCTGACATTTATGATTTCTATCCGGGGCGTTCTGAATTGCTGGTCAAAGGTGTAGCGGAGGGTTCGGAGACGGAGTGGCCGGTTTGGGTGTTGCCAGTGCCTGCAGGGTCAATCCGGCCGGTGGGAAACATCCTAGCCCATGCGGCCACGTGGGCACCCGACGGCCAGCACATCGTGTATGCCAGGAACTCGAGTTTATATCTGTGCAATGCGGACGGAACGGATTCGCGCGAACTCATCGCCGTGCAAGGAATTCCTTTAGCACCCCGATTTTCTCCCGATGGCCGCCGTCTGCGCTTTACGATACGAAACACGAACCAACGAACTTCGACGTTGTGGGAGGTTGCAGCGGACGGCAAAGGCTTGCATCCGCTGTTGCCGGACTGGAACCGTCCTGCGCAGGAGTCGGGGGGAACGTGGACGCCAGATGGAGAATACTTCCTGTTCGAATCGACTCGCGACCACAGCGAGAATATCTGGGCTCTGCGCGAGGGTGGGTCACTCTTTCACAAGACCGCCGCTGAACCGACGCAACTGACGGTAGGACCGCTCATGTTCAGCAATCCGACACCAAGCGTGGATGGAAAGAAACTGTTCGTAATCGGGCAGCAGCGCCGGTTCGATTTGGTCCGTTTGGATGGCAAGTCGCAGTTTTCCATCTACATGCCGGGAGTATCGGCCGGGGAAGCCGACATCGAGCATAACGGCGAGTGGATGACGTACGTAGCGCATCCGGAACTCACGTTGTGGCGAAGCAAAGTGGACGGAAGTTCCCGGACGCAACTCACGTATGGGCCGATGCAGGCGCATTCGCCGCGTTGGTCACCGGATGGAACCCAGGTCGCGTTTATCGCATCGCGTCCGGGAAAGCCGTGGAAAGTCTTCGTGATGCCAGCCGCAGGGGGTACGCCTCGTGAAGTGGCTGCGGGGGAACATAATCAGGGCGATCCAACGTGGATGCCTGACGGCGATTCGATTGTCTTTGCGGGAGTTCCCTGGCTGGAATACGCGCCCGCTCCTGGACCTAACATTCACATCGTGAACCTGAAGACTTCGCAGGTGTCGGATGTGCCCGGGTCGGAGAACCTTTTCAGCCCGCGCGTTTCGCCGGATGGACATTACTTGGCGGCACTCTCGGCAGACTCCACGAAGATGATGCTTTACGATTTCGAAAGGAAGAGTTGGTCGCAACTGGCACAGTCGCTGTTCGCATTCGAAAACTGGTCCCATGACGGAAAGCATTTGTATGCGGAAGATTATTCCGACAACATCGATGACCTGGTGCGAGTGAGTTTGCCCAACGGAAAAGTGGAACACTTGTTCACCCTGAAAGAAATTCCGCGTGGGTTTGATCCATGGGAGTTCTGGGTTGGGCTGGCGCCGGATGACTCGGCGCTTCTCATGCGGGATAGAAGTACGCAGGAGATTTACAGCCTGGATGTGCGCTTTCCGTAGACTACAGCGTCACCAGGCGGATCTCATGTCGCTGGACGTGCCTCCAGCTGCGGGGACGTAGCATTTCAGCGTGTAATCCATGACCATGCGGTCGGCATTGAAACGCCAGCCCAGAGTGCGGATGGTTCGCTTCATGCGCTTGATCCAACCGCGCGGCAGGCCGTCGCGATCACGCTGGTAGTAGAGCGGGATCACTTCTTCGCGAAGGGTGCGGCGCAACTCTTCTGCGTCGCGGGTGTCATGCACGTTCATGTTGGAGTGGGTTCTGCCGGTGCCGATGGCGAATCCGTTCATGCCGTCGTAGGCCTCCGCCCACCAGCCATCGAGAACGGAAAGATTCAGGCCGCCATTCAAAACCACCTTTTGACCGCTCGTGCCCGATGCCTCCTGCGGACGCCGCGGGTTGTTCAGCCACACATCGACTCCCTGCACGAAGTGTCGCCCAACGTTGATGTCGTAGTCTTCCACGAAGACGAACTTATCCGCGAACTGCGGATTGCGCATCAATTCCGCAATCTGCTGCAGAACCAGTTTGCCGGGCTCATCGTTGGGATGAGCTTTGCCGGCGAAAACGAACTGCACCGGGCGCTTGGGGTCATTCACCATGGAAGCCAGGCTCTCGATGTCGCTTAGGATCAGATTGGCTCTTTTGTAGGTCGCGAAGCGGCGGGCAAATCCAATGGTCAGTGCATCCGGGCTGAGCACCTTGCCCAGCCTCTGCAAGACCTCTCGAGATTCGCCGCGGCGTTCGGCTTGCTCCACCGCGCGGCGGCGCACGAATTCCAGGAGCTGCGATTTCAGGCTAAGGTGCGTCTCCCAGAGCTCGCCGTCGTCGACGTTCTCGATGCCTTCCCAGATGCGCGCCTCGCTGCTGTGCTGGTGCCAGTTCGTGCCCAGATGACGGTCATAGAGACGAAACATCTGCGGAGCGAGCCACGATGGAACATGCACGCCGTTGGTGATGTGTCCGATGGGAACTTCGTCTTCCGGCTTACCCGGACAGAGCCCGGTCCACATTGCCCTGGATACTTCGCCGTGTAAGGCGGACACGGCATTGGCGCGGCGTGAGAGTCTCAGGCCCAACACGGTCATGCAAAACGTTTCGCTTTGGTTATTCGGATCCTCGCGTCCCAGACCCATTAAACTTTCGGGAGAAAGGCCCATCTGTTCGCGTAAAGGTCCAAGATGTTCTTCAATCAAATCCGCGTCAAAGCGATCATGGCCAGCAGGCACCGGAGTATGAGTGGTGAATACCACTTCCCGAGAAACGCGAGGCACGGCGGCGTCGAACCCAATGCCTTCATCGTTCATGCGCATGTGGATCGCTTCCAGCACGGCAAATCCGCTGTGCCCTTCGTTCAAGTGAAAAACACCCGGCGTGATTCCCATCGCTCTGAGGGCGCGGGAGCCTCCAACACCCAGGACTAACTCCTGGCGGATACGTGTGCGCGCGTTTCCGCCATAGAGACGGGAAGTCAACTCCCGGTCGTCTGGAGTATTGTCTTCGACATCTGAATCAAGGAGGAACAGGTCACAGCGTCCAACCGTCACCCGCCAGACTTTGGCATGAATTGAGCCGCTACGAGTTTCGATTTGCACCGCGACCGGACGTCCGTTCTTGCCGATCGCAACTTCCATGGGCAATTGATTGACATCGGTCTCCAGATATTCCTCTTGCTGCCAGCCTTTGCGATCCAGGCGCTGGCGAAAATATCCTTGCCCATAAAATAAACCGATGCCGACCAGCGGAATGCCGAGATCGGACGCGCTCTTAATGTGGTCTCCGGCAAGAACACCGAGGCCACCCGAATAAACCGGAAGCGATTCGTGCAACCCGAACTCGGCGGAGAAATACGCCACCGGTGAAGGCCGCAAAACCCCGGCGTGTCTTGTTCCCCAAGTGCGGTCTGCCTGCAAATATTCCTGCAACCGGCGACAGGCATAGTTGATGCGGCTGTGGAGCACGAGTTCCGCGGCGCGACTTTCCAGTTTCGCCAGGGGAAACTCCGCCAGCAGCGAAACCGGATTCTGATTCAACTGCCTCCAGCGCACTGGATCGAGATCGCGGAACAGGCTTCCGGCATCGTGGTCCCAACTCCACCACAGATTGCGCGCCAGCGCCCAAAGGCGTTCCTGGGCGGGAGCGATGAAGCGATCCAGGGTCCGCGCTTCGCTGACCACTGGCGCCACCTGAGCCGCTGCCTCGGTCAGCATGTGAATCTCTTCTTCCTGGAAAATGCGAGGCTCTACGGTTTGAACCACCAGAACGCCTTGCAACACTCCTCGGTCGATCAGTGGAACCCCGAGGAACGATTGGTAGTCATCTTCGCCGGCTTCGCGGAAGTATTTGAAACGTGGATGACTGTGCGCCTGTTCCACAGCCACGGGCCGCACTTGTTCCGCGACCAGTCCCGCGAGTCCTTCGTGGATCGCCATGCGGAGATTGCCGATGCATTCCCGCCGCAAGCCGACGGTCGCGGCCAGCACCAGATTGGCTCGATCGGGCTCAAGCAAATAAGCCGAGCAAACGCCGGTCTCAAATCGCCTGGCAATCAAGGCGACGACGTTCATCAGGGTTTCTGCGGGCTCACCCTCCGCGCCCGCGAGGTTGGTGATTTCCTCCAAAGTGAGGACGTGGGTGACATCGCGCGTGTGGCCGGTCAGATCCAATTCTTGAACCTCGTTCCGATTCTCTTCTAATTCCAAGCTCTCTGGTTCCATTTTATCCGCCACATCCGGTCGAAGTATCTAGCTGATCATTACCTAAGGAACGGGAGACGCTTGTCTTGCCTGGTCGGCGTCTACTTGCCCCCAGCAGTTAACCGGTAAAAAACACACGTACGCCGTCAAATAATTCAGCGTTCCTGAGGATTGGCACCCTTGAAGCAACTATAGGGGACTGGGGATTGCGAGTCCAATCGAAATTATCGATGACAGATACGACTTTTGCGTAAGTATTTCTTGGGACAAACGGAAATCGCTCAGAACGTACCCGGGAGGAACTGGATTGTTAAATCGATTGCGCGGCGCGCAGAGGACGGCGCTGCTTTCGCGAAAGGAAAATCGCGACAAACAAGGCGATGCCGGACAGCAGCAAATAAGCCAGCGAATTCCCACCTTCGGGAGCTGACATGTAATTAAATTCTCCCTGATTCTTCCAGTTGTAAATCCCGCCGTAATCCTCATACTGACCGGTTTTCAGATTAAGAACGATGGTGTTCCAAACCGTGTCGCCGTCCACTATGGTTTTCCAGGAGATTCCGCAGATGCCGAGTATGCAACCTCCTCCCCCTTTGCTGTCCTGTGCGGTAACACCGCTAAACGCACCACTATTGAAGGTGAGGGAGAGATTGGAAAACGTGTCGGTGGAGGTGTTAAAGGCGAACGAACCGGAGGCGTCGCCGCCAGAGTTGCCAACGAGACTTACGTTGCTAAAACAATCGCCGGAGCAAGCTGATGCGGAGAGGGACACCACGAGCAGAAACACAGCGCAAGTAGCGGCTAACTTAAGACTTCGCAACATCGGACTTCTCCAGCCTTAATCGAATACTCCGTGAGTTTAGACCTCCCAGAATCCTTGTCAAGACTGAGAATTCTTGCAACCGGTTGCAATGCGTTGCAACATCGACTTAAATAATTGATTTTACATAGCTTAGATAGGGGTTAATTATTGGAACCCGGGGAATTATTGTAGATGCAGTTCAGCACCCATATTGCGCCAGGGAAAATCGTCTCCACGCAGCGTTTTGTTCGACCTTGAGTTTGCCTCTATGTCATGACCACGAGTCACTGACATAACATCCACTGCAGTTGTTTGAATTTCATTTTAGATATTAGAGATTCTGCGCTAATGTGGATGCCCGCACGATAAATGTGACCGCGAATACAAAGACATTGGCACGCCACTTCCAACAAAGTTACGACGCGATTGTTGTGGGAGGTGGGCACAACGGCCTGACTGCCGCAGCTTATTTGGCGCGCGCGGGTATGTCGACCCTTGTCCTGGAACGCCGTGAGATTGTTGGCGGCTGTTGCGTGACTGAGGAGATTGCTCCGGGCTGCCGTGTCTCGACTACTTCGTACGTCGCCAGCATGCTCCGGCCAGAAGTGATCAGCGATCTCAATCTCCAGCAGCACGGACTTCGCATGGTGCCATGTGATCCATCGATCCAGGTTGCCTTCCCCGATCAGACGGTGGTTCCCTGGTGGGCCGATCGTGATCGCGCCGCCGCGGACTTTCGCAAATTCTCTTGTAGAGATGCTGAGACATTTGTGCGCGTCGACGATCAACTCAAAAAGTTAGCTCGCTACTTGCAGCCGTTTTTCCTGGAGCCGCCGCCGGAGATCGATACTCAGAGCGTGCAGGGGTGGTCCGATCTGTTTCGGGTGATCAAACGATTCCGATCGATTTCTGCCGCTGAAATTTCGCGACTCGTTTCGTTTCTCACTGGCAGCCTGGGAGAATTTCTCGATCGGAACTACGAGTCCGACAAAATCAAGACTCTGTTCCTGGCCAACAATGTTTACGGCAAGCACGGCGGTCCCTACCAACCTGGCACTGCCATCGGCCTGCTGTTCCATTTGTTGAGCGGTGGAGAGCATGAACTACAAGGGTTCTACGGGCATGTGATGGGCGGCATGGGCGCTATCACCCAAGCGCTTGCGGCAGCGGGGCGTGAACTGGGAGTGGAGATTCACACTGCCGCTCCGGTCGCGCAGATTGATGTTCGGAACGGCCGGGCTCGCGGAGTTGTGCTTGAAGACGGCACGGAGATTCGTTCGAAGTTTGTCCTTTCGAATGCCGACCCTAAGCGTACCTTCTTGAAAATGGTACCTGCCTGTGAACTTCCTGAAGATTTTGTGCGTGCGGTGCACGGTATCAAGATGGACGGCCCCTGCGCAAAGTTGAATCTGGTTCTCGCTGAGGAGCCGCGGTTCACGGGAACGCCTCCCCACGCCACCCCCTTGGAGCGCACCTTTTATACGCTAGTTCCCTCGCTCGAATTCGCGGAGCGCTGCTATAACATTGCCAGATCGGGCGAGATTCCGGAGGAACTCTGGGTGGATTGCGTGGTTTCTTCGAACGCGGATGATTCCCTCGCTCCAGCGGGCAAGCATATCCTGACGTGCTTTGTGCAGTACGTCCCCTATCGCCTGAAAAACGGCTCGTGGGATGACAATCGCGACCTGCTGGCGAATCGCGTAATAAAAAAAATCGGCGAGCATGCCCCGAATGTGGCGAATGCAATCTTGGCGCAGCATGTGCTAACACCTCTTGATTTGGAACGAACCTATGGGCTGACGGAAGGAAACATTTTTCACGGTGACTTGACGCTGGAGCAGTTGTTCTTCATGCGTCCCGTGCCTGGTTGGTCGCGATACCGGACACCGATTAGCGGCCTGTATCTGTGCGGGGCGGGAGCACATCCGGGCGGCGGAGTCACGGGGGCTCCCGGACACAACGCCGCTCATCAGGTTTTGCGAGATGCGAAGAAGCGGCAGTTCAGTGGGGCCGCGTGAATGCCGAGGACAAGGTCATCGCGAGCGAGTACGAGTGTGTTAAGGAGCAGGCATGAAGAAAAAAGGCATACTGGAGCGTTTGAAAGATGGCCCCGTTCTGGGTGACGGCGGCTATTTGCTGGAACTGGAGAAGCGCGGATGGGTGCGCGCGGGTCCGTTTACTCCCGAGGTGGCGCTAACTCATCCGGAAGCGCTCCGCGAGCTGCACGTTGAGTTTCGTGAAGCGGGAGCCGAAGTCTTGCAGGCTCTCACGTTCTACGCCAGCCGCGACAAAATGGCGACGGTTGGCCTGGAAGACCGACTGGAAGATTTGAATCGCGCTGCGGTGCGCATCGCCAAAGAAGTCGCCGGAGATAAGTGTCTGGTCGCGGGTAATCTATGCTTGACCTGGATGTACGAACCGAACAGCCCGTCGGCCGCAGACCGGGTCCGCAGAACCTTCGATGAGCAACTCGCGGTACAAGTGGATGAAGGGATCGATTTCATCATTGGAGAAACTTTTTCCTGGCTCGGAGAGGCGCTGATTGCGGTCGAGCGAGGCAAGAAGACCGGACTGCCGACGATGGTCACGATCTGCTTTGAGAACAAAGATGAAACCGCGGAGGGAAAGACTGCGGCGGAAGCAGCTAAAGCATTGTTTGACGCGGGGGCGGATATCGTGGGCATGAACTGTTTGCGTCCGCCTGAGCACATGTTGCCGTCGATGGAGGTAATGCGGAAGGCGGTACCCGGTTACATTGCGTGCCAACCGGTCGCTTATCGCACGCCGCACACGAAACCGGATTTCACCAGTCTGGCCGAGTTTCCGTACGCGCTCGATCCTTTGCAACTCACGCGCAAGGAAATGGCCGATTATGCGCTTCAAGCGCGCGAGATCGGCGTCAACTACATTGGCGCGTGCTGCGGTGCCGTGGCTATTCATATTCGCGAAATGGCGCGAGCACTGGGTAAAGTGTCCGAGGATTCGCGTTTGTGGAAAAAGGGTGGCGAGAAACCGATGTCGGCGTATGAGTATTACGGGCATGATCAAGTAGCTGGAAGCGAGAAGGGATAAGCAGACCGCGCCGGGGAAATCGTCGAGTGGACCATCAACCGCCTTCGGGCGAACCAGCAGACACCGCGCTTGGCGGACCAGGCATTTCGGTCGCCGCTGATTCCCGCCGCCCGCGCCGCGTGCTCGGCTTTCGTGACTTGGTGTTGTTCTACGTGGTCACCGGCGTCAGCCTGCGCTGGATCGCCACTGCCGCTTCGGCTGGCCCGAGCTCGGTCGTCATTTGGATCGGCGCCTGGCTCGTTTTCTATACGCCTCTCGCGCTCTCGGTCGTCGAACTCTCATCCCGCTATCCGAACGAAGGCGGACTCTACGTCTGGAGCAAGCGGGCGTTCGGCGACTTTGCCGGATTTATGTCGGCGTGGACTTACTGGACCTGCAACCTGCCGTATTTCCCTGCTGTTTTGTATTTTGCCGCCAGCAATGCATTGTTCATGCGGCCGCGGGCGTGGATGCATCTCTCATCCGACACCAGCTATTACATTTGGTTTTCGATCATCGCGCTTGTGATTGCAGCTGGTTTGAACATCGTCGGCTTAGAAGTGGGCACATGGCTGCACAACCTGGGTGCGCTCGCCATGTGGATACCGGTCCTGATCATTGTCGGGATGGGATTGATTGCGTGGCATCGATTCGGTCCGGCGACTTCATTCGCTCCTGCTGCTCTCGTTCCCAGCTTCAGGCTCAAGGACGTCCTCTTCTGGTCGGTTTTGATTTTTGCCTTCGCCGGCTGCGAGACCGCTTCTTTTATGGGAGGGGAAATCAAGAATCCGCGGCGCTCCATCCCTCTTGCTCTTTTTACTGCCGGACTCACGGTCGCGTTCTGTTACATCGTGGGAACGGTGGCCGTACTGCTTGCGCTGCCTCAATCAGAAGTCAGCAATCTGCAAGGGCTCATGCAAGCGATATCGAAGACGGCGCATCGCATCGGCTTCGATGGCATCACTCCCTACGCCGCTTTCTTGATCGCCTTGAGTAATCTGGGAGCGGCAGGCGCATTTCTTGCCGCTGTGGCACGCCTGCCTTTTGTCGCTGGACTCGATCGCGCTCTTCCCCCAATATTCGGTGCGCTTCATTCCCGATGGCGAACGCCGTGGTTTGCTCTTTCTACACAAGCAGCGCTGGGCGTGGTATTCGCGTTGCTCGGGCAACTGGGCACCAGCGTGAAGGGTGCTTATGACGTACTCGTGAGCATGGGCATCATTACGTATTTCATTCCGTTCCTTTATCTTTTCGCAGCGATGTTCAAGTTGCAGGGAGAGCCGGCGGGACCGGGCGTGATTCGTGTTCCCGGCGGGAAACCCGTCGCACTTATTGTGGCTTCCGTGGGCTTCTGCACGACATTGTTCACGATTGGCTTGTCTCTGATTCCCGCAGCGGATGAACCCAACAAAATATTAGCCGTCGCGAAGATCGTCGGTCTAACCGGATTGGTGCTGATCGCCGGCGTGGTGCTCTATTGGCTCGGCAAGAGAAGCGCGAAACAGGCGGCGCGACTTGTTAGCTATTGACTAAGCTATGTGAGATCAACCTCGATCTTCTTCGTTGGCTGATCGAGTTTCGTGATTCGAAAACTGCGAATCTGACCTGCCTGAAGTTCTTGCGGCTCTGCAGATTTTGCAACCGCGCCACCTTTCCAGCGCGCCTGCAACATCGAGGTCAGCGATGCCAAGTCTGACCTGGTGTCAGCGGACTGGTTTGCACTGGAGGATTGCTGCTTTACTTTTTCTGCCGCGATCCGACATGTTGCCTGGATCCCTTCTCCCAGTTCCACTCGCGCCGAGCCGCTTGAAACTTCGATGATGCGGCCGCTGACTACATCGCCCTCCTTGTGCTCCGCCAGGTATTCATCAATGTCGGTCGGAACGAGTTGTTTCATTCCGAGTTTCAGTCTTCGCTTCTCGGCATCGAGCTCGAGCACTTGCGCCTTTACTGTTTGCCCGACCTTCAGCATGTCCTGAGGATGATTGATTCGTTTCTCAGCGCTCATGTCGCTGACGTGAATCATTCCCTCGATACCTTCAGCAACTTCCACAAAAGCTCCGAACTTGGTAATGCTCACCACGGGTCCTTCGGCCACGGAGCCAACAGGAAACTTCTGCGCCACGTCCGCCCAAGGATTTCCCAGCGCCTGCTTCAATCCCAGTGACATGCGCCGCTCGTTGGCGCTCACGCCAAGGATCACGGCTTCGACGGTCTCGCCCGGTTTCACCAGGTCGCTCGGCTTTTTTACTTTCTTGACCCAAGACATTTCGGAGACGTGAATTAATCCTTCGACTCCCGGCTCGAGTTCGACGAATGCGCCGAAGTCCATCACCCGAGTCACGGTGCCGCGGACGCGCTCTCCTGTTTTGTATTTGTCCGCGACCGCGTCCCACGGATGCGGCTGCAGCTGCTTCAGTCCAACCGAGACGCGCCGCTTTTCTGGATCGATTTTGAGAACTTTGACTTCGATCGACTGCTCTACTGTGAGCGCGTCTGCGGGCTTGTTGATGCGGCTCCAGGAAATATCACTGACGTGCAACAAAGCGTCCACGCCGCCGATGTCAACGAACGCTCCGTAGTCGGTGAGGCTTCGCACCGTACCGCTCACCGTATCGCCTTCCTTGACTTCGGAGTAGCGGCGGTCCTTGGCCGTCCGCTCGTCCTCTTCGGCGACGGCCCGGCGATCCACTACAATGTCTTCGTCCGCGGCGTCGAGCTTGATAATTCGGCATCGAATCTCCTGCTCGACCAACTTCTCCATCTCCGCCGCATCGCGTGCGCCGCTACGGGACGCCGGCATGAACGCGCGCACTCCCACATCAACGCTCAATCCGCCCTTCACCACGGCAGTCACCGTCCCCACAATCGTCGTCTTGTCTGCGAAGGCTTTCTCGAGCGCCGTCCAGTCTGTGGGACGGGCAGCTTTTCCAAGGGTCAACTCGAAGTAGCCCTCGGGAGCGCGGCCTTTGATCGTAACTTGCAGCTTGTCGCCTGGCTTCACGGCCTTATCGTTATTCTGCAATTCCGGATTCTGCAATTCCGAAAGCGGCAAAACGCCTTCCGACTTGAACCCGATGTCGATAAACACCGAATCTGCCGACACGGAGACGACGGTGCCGTCCCGCGCACCTTCTGTTCGTTGGACCGTGTGGCCCTGTTCGAATTGCGAAAGAATGTTTCCGAAAGACTCGTTCTGTTCTTCGGTGGCCGGAGGAGTTGGGATGTTTGGATCGGACATGTTCGAAAACCTGGTGGAGGAATAGAAGCTTCAAGGATAACATCGCGCCCGGAAACAGCGGTTATTGGGCGAACGCTTCTTTTTCCTGGTTCTGATCGACCCTGGGGCGTGGATGCAGAGTATGTATCTTTCCCCTTAGGCAGCGTTTCGGGATAAAGAAACAAAGCATGGCGGAAGCCGCCTCAGGGCTGAAGCTCGCATTCTTATTGATCCCCCAGCCGGCACGGCTGAGTGACGTGCCCTTCCGCAACCGTGAGGTCGCTTATCCCGTGAATTTACAGGACGCCAAACCAGTATGGCGAGTTAACTAGTCGGCGTCGCCGTGTTGGCGCTCGACTGACCAGATGCTTGCCTGATCTTTCTCGAAGGGATAGACATGCACCATCCAGTTGAAGATCACGGGATGGAAGGTTCCACCGGCCGCGTCGCAGGCTTCCTGCGTGGTGATTGATCCCCTCAGACCGAACTGGGGATGCGGCGACCTCATTTCAGCCTTCTTGTCCGCCGGCGGCGCGCAGAAATTCACGTGCTCGTGCCATTGGCCAACACTCAGCGGAATGCGCTCGTCGAGTTGAGCTTCGTCAAACCGCTTGGGCGCCGTATACATCACACCAATCAGTTTGTAATCGTCGCCGTGCTTTTCGTAGAGCAATGACGTGGGATGTTCAGGGTTAAAGCGAAAGGCAGCTTCCATCGCATACCCGTAGTTGGTGAAGTGATACATCTTCTGCGGAACTTCCGGATGGAATATCTTGAAGCCGTCTGCCAGGGCGGTGCGATAGTCCGTGTATTTTTCAGAGGCTTTGCGCGCGCTTTCAACGATCTGCTGAGCGCGGTCAGCGTCGCCGGGCTTGGACGGCCGCAGCGCAGTCATCTTCATGTGCGGGCCCATATCCATGTGGCCTTCCATGGAATGCATCGCGTGAACGCTGGCGTCGCTATCGTTATCGCCGCCGCTGTCGGTGTCCTTGTCCTTGTCAGCAGCCGCAGGCATGCCTTTCATATCTTTCATGCCTGACATGTCCATGCCGGGCATGCTCTGTTGTCCGGTCGGGGCGGTGTTCTGGGTCTGCTGGGCCCAAGCCACGCTGACCAGCAGGCTGAAAGCGACAAGAACTACGAATCGGTTGCGCATAGATCCCCCACTTCGTCCATTCATTTTAACCTTCTCGCAGGCCAGTTCATTCCGCAAGAATTTGGTGATTAACGGCGATTACAGAGGTAACGGCTATCGAATGGCCCGCACGGCCACAATTCATGTCTTTTGAGGAATCCTTGATTCCGCAATAATCAGCTATGATGACTTGCGATCCTGGGAGATAGAAATCGTTATGCGCGTTGGAGTGTTCACGCCCCTGCTGTCGCAGCTTTCGCTGTTTGCCGTTCTCAAGAAACTTAAGACGCTGCAAATCGACACTATCGAACTCGGCACCGGCAACTATCCTGGCGATGCGCACTGCAAGCTCTCAATGCTCGAAGATGCTTCAGCTCTCGCTGAGTTTCAGAAGGTTCTTGCCGATCACGGCGCTTCGATTAGTGCTTTGAGTTCTCACGGCAATCCGCTGCACCCGGATAAGACTCGCTCGCAACAGGATCGCGAAGTCAGCCGCAAGACTATTCTGCTCGCCGAAAAACTCCGCATCTCTGTGGTGATCGACTTTTCGGGTTGCCCCGGCGATTCGCCGCACGCCACTGCTCCCAACTGGGTCACCTGTCCCTGGCCTCCGGACTATCTCAAAGTGCTCGACTGGCAGTGGAACGAAGTAGTCGCGCCCTACTGGATCGAGCACGCGAAGTTTGCCGCCGACCATGGCGTGAAAATCGCTATCGAAATGCATCCCGGCTTCGTAGTCTACAGTCCAGAGACGATGCTTCGGTTGCGCTCCATTGCAGGGTCTAGCGTCGGTTGCAACTTCGATCCCAGCCACCTCTTCTGGCAAAACATCGATCCTATCGCTGCGGTTCGCGTGCTCGAAGGCGCGATTTTCCACGTCCATGCCAAGGACACGCAGATCTACCCTGCCAACCTGCCGCGGACCGGCGTGCTCGATACAAAACCCTACACTCAAGAGCGCGAGCGTGCGTGGATTTTTCGCACTTGCGGATACGGTCACGGCGCCGAGTGGTGGCGCGAGTTTGTTTCTACCTTGCGCATGTTTGGTTACGACTCCGTGCTCTCCATCGAACACGAAGACAGCCTGCTCTCGCCGGAAGAGGGATTGTCGAAGGCCGCAAGATTTCCTCAACGACATTGTGATTCGTGAGCAGCCTGGTGCTGCGTGGTGGGTCTAGCAAGGAGCATATAGGGAACGATGAAACGGATTAAGACAGCAATCTTCGGCACCGGATTCATGGGCCGTGTCCATCTTGAAGCGGTGCGGCGACTGGAGTTTGTCGAGGCGGCAGCCATCGCAGGACGAAACGCAGAGGCAGCCCAACGATTAGGCGCGGGCTTTTCTGTTCCGAAGATAACGACCGATTATCGCGAGATCTTGCGCGATTCAGCGGTCGATGCCGTTCATATCTGCACCCCCAACGCGCAGCATTTTCCTATGGCCAAGGACGCGCTCCAGGCAGGCAAGCACGTGATTTGCGAAAAGCCGCTGGCCACTAGCGTCGAAGAGGGCGAGGAACTGGTCGCGCTTGCCGCTGAGCGTGGAGTGCGCAATTGCGTTTGTCACAATTTGCGTTTCTATCCCATGGTGCAGCAGATGCGCGCCATGCGCGAAGCCGGCGACTTAGGTGAAATTCTCGTCGTGCAGGGCACGTATTTTCAGGACTGGCTGCTCTACGAAACGGATTGGAACTGGCGCGTCGACGTCAAAGCCGGCGGGCCTTCACGCTGCATGGCCGATATTGGCTCACACTGGTTTGATTTGGCTGAGCACGTCACCGGATTGCAGGTCAGTTCGCTCTGTGCCGATCTTCAAACCTTCCACCCCACGCGCAAGCAGCCGAGACATTCGGTAGAGACCTTTGCGAATAAGCTGCTTGACCCGGAAGACTATATTGAAACTGCCGTAGATACGGAGGATTTCGGCGCCGTCATTTTCCGCATGGGTGCACACACCCGCGGCAGCGTCGCTGCCAGTCAAGTTTCCGCCGGACGCAAGAACCGCTTCAACATTGAGATCTACGGCACACAATCTTCCGTAGCGTGGAACCAGGAACGTCCCGACGAATTATGGGTGGGCCACCGTGACACGGGAAATGAGATTTTCATTAAGGATCCGTCTCTGCTCAAGCCCGCGGCGCGAAACTACGCCGACCTTCCCGGTGGACACAGCGAAGGTTACGACGACACATTCAAACAGATATTCCGTCGCTTCTACGCTTCGATCGGCGCAGGCGATGTGTCCGAATATCCGCAGTTTGTCGATGGCCTGCGGCAACTGACCATCCTCGACGCCGTGCTCCGGAGCCATCGGACGCGAGCGTGGGCCGAGGTACCGGCGCCTGAAAAGTAGCATTTGAAAGGAACGCCAACGCGTGTTGATTCTCGCTGCCATTCTCGCGATCTTTGTGTACGGGATGATCGCCGCCATGCTCGGAACCATCCTGCCTGAACTATCTGAGCGATTCCATCTTTCACCGAGCCAGAATGGCACGATCGCTTCTGCACAGGCGCTGGGGCTGATTCTCGCTTCGCTCGGGGTCGGGCCGTTGCTCGATAACGAAGGCAACAAGCTCGGCATGGTCCTCGGCCTCGTTTTCATCTCCGTTGCGCTTTTTGTCTTGCCGCGCTCGCCCGGCTTCCGCACTATCCTGCTGCTCCTTTTCCTGCTTGGAGTCGGTGGCGGCACGCTTGTGACTGCCGCGAATTCTTTGGTTAGCGATGTCGGTGCGGCCCATCGCGCTACGGCGTTGAACCTGGTCAATCTTTTCTTCGGCCTCGGAGGACTTGCCACGCCGTTCATTGCTGCTAATCTTTTTAGACGGAATTGGGTTCGTCTCTGCTACACCGTCGCGTTCCTCGCCGTCACCACGCTGGCGATCGAAATGATCACACAAATGCCTGGGCCGACTGGCACCGGCTTTATTCTTGCGGATGCGGGTCCTGTGCTTGGACGCCCAGTGCTTTTTCTGATCGGACTTTTCCTCTTTCTCTATATTGGCTGCGAGGTGGGAATGTGGAATTGGCTGGTCCGCCATTTGATTGCGCAGGGCATTCCGGAATCCCAAGCGCTCAATATTCTTTCGCTCGGATTCGCACTTGGTCTGCTGATTGGACGCGCCGGCATCTTACCGATTCTGAGTCATGTGCCTGCGATTACGGTCACTCTGATTGGATCAATCGCGATGGCAGTGACAACTTTTCTGGCGTTGCGGACCAGCAAACCTGCGGCGGCCGCGGTGCTGGTTTTTCTGAGTGGGATTTCGATGGCGCCGGTATTCCCTACTACAATCGCCATCGTCGGCGATGCGTTCCCACGCATGACCAGCAGCGCCATTGGCTTCGTGATTACCTGCGGATGGACGGGGCTCGCCGTCAGTTCGCGCATTATCGGGGCTATCGCGGGCGGGGATCCGCGGCGGCTGAAGAAAGCTTTGTTGGTGATTCCCGCGTCGGCCGTTTTGATGGTAGGTTTGGATCTGGCGATTCGGAGCGCGCTGCGCTAGGGCGCCAATGGTCGTGGCCCGTTACACCTTCAGCGCGTGCATGTAATCCGCGTCGACTTTCAATGCCTCCATCGGGGGCATGTCAAATTCTTCTTGTTCAACGAAGGCATGCTCGATATGCGCCTTCTTCGCCGCTTCGAAAATCGGACGATAGTCGATCGTGCCTCGGCCCAACTCTGTCGAAGGCGGAGCGTTTGACGGATTCGTTGCGGCGGTCATCTTGAAATCTTTCACGTGCAGCATGCAAATGCGCGTCGGATAGCGCGTCAGCAAATTCACCGGATTCTGTCCGGCAACTATTGCCCAGCCGCAATCCAGTTCCATGGCGACTTTCGACGGATCGGTCGAACGAAGCAGTTCGTCGTAGAACATTACGCCATTCTGGGAGCGGAACTCCGGGGTGTGATTGTGATACGCAAACTTCATGCCCGCGGCATGCACCCGTTCGCCGATATGATTGAACTGCTCCGCATTCCAGCGCCAATCTTCAAGCGTCATTGATTCCCGGTCCGCTCGGGAGGGGGCCTTTACGCCCGACGGATCCTTGAGCCCCGGGGATGCGCAGACAATGTAATCAAGTCCCAGGTCCTTGCCGAACTGAATGATTTCGTCGAGGTGCGGCTGAAGTTGAACCATGGGATAGTGTGCGCTCACGCAATGCAACCCTGCCTGATCCATCGCGAGTTTAACTTGTGCTGGCGTACGTCCGAAGAAGCCTGCGGCCTCCACTTGGCGATAGCCAAGCGCCGACAACTGCTTCAGCGTTCCTTCGTAATCTTTGGGCAAGATGTCTCGCACCGAGTACAGCTGCAATCCCAGCGGCAGCCCCAGCGGGTCGGCCATCAGCCAGGGTGCGCTATTCCATAATGCCGCGCATGCGGCTGATGCGGAGGCGGTCTTTAAAAAAGCTCTTCTCGAAACCTCGTGCATAAATTCAATCCTCAGTTCGGAGTTCAGTTATCCCCGGATCGTTTTTGCGTTCGCGTCCCAGGTCGCAATCGTGTTCTTGAAATAGGCGTAATTCGCCAGATGGCAGCCGATCGCCGCATGGTTGCCAAACACCTCGTTCTCTACGGTTGGCTTGCGGGTTCGAACTGCGTTGAAGAAGTTTGCCTGATGGGCTGACACGTCGCTGTATCCCGCCGGTGCGGTAAACGTCTCCGCCTCGTCCACTTGGTATTCGAGCGGCCCAGGCTGCGGATGCTCTGCTGCCCACTGCGCCAGATATTGCTTGCGCAGCCGCTCCGGCCAGCCCTTGGTCGAATAGGTTTCCGGCTTCGGGGTTATATCCTGCGGCGTGAAGGTGAGGGTTTGGCCAATGATTTCCAGGGTGCCTTTGGTGCCGTAGAATCTGATCGGCTCACCGCCGGAGTTGTTCAGATTGCAGCGCAGCACCACGCGGAATTTCGGGAAGTCATAAAGGGTTTCGATCACATCCGGGAAGTCACGTCCGTCCTTCCAACGAAACAATCCGCCGCTCGTCTGGGCGCGCTGCGGGGCCTCATTCGTGCCCGAGACAAAGAAAATTCCTGAGAGCAAGTGCACAAACAGATCGCCAGCCAAACCTTCGCCGTAGTCGGAGTAGCAACGCCAGCGGAAGAAGCGCGCTGCTTCGAACGGCCGTTTGGGCGCGCCCACCAGGAATGCATCCCAGTCGATGGTCTGCTCGCTCGCGTCGGGCGGAATCGGATACACCCATGCGCCGCTCGGCGAATTGCGGTCCGAGAACCCTTCAATGAAGAACACTTCGCCGAGCGCGCCCGACGCGTAAATCTCGCGCGCTTTCTCATAGACGATGGAACTCACACGCTGACTGCCTACCTGCAGGATGCGATTTCCCTTCCGTACTGCATCCACCATGGCGAAGCCATCTTCAAGCGTATGCGACATCGGCTTTTCGCAATACACGTCCTTGCCTGCTGCACATGCGTCGACCACGATCCGTCGATGCTGATGGTCGGCTACAGCGACAATCACCGCGTCGACATCCTTGCGGTCGAGGATCTCTTTATAATTACGCGTTGTCGGGATTTGCTTCTGCACGGCTTCTTGTGCTGCCTCGTGGCGGCTGTCATAGAGATCACACGCGGCAACACATTCAACACCGGGCACGGCGAGCGACGCCGTGAGCAGCTCGCATCCGCGCGTACCCGTGCCGATCGAGGCAAAGCGCACCGTATCGCTCGGCGCAACCGTTCGACCTTGGCCCCACAATGCGGCCGGTTCGAGCAAAGTGATCTTTGCCGCAGCCACAGAACCTGCGCCAATCCGCATGAAATTGCGGCGTGTCAAAGGATGCATTATGTCCTCTTCCTCTTCCTCTTTTTCATCGACAACGATGCCCAGTGCGTCAAAATCTTACGTCGGTGTATTGAAGACTCTACGCTACTTGGAGCAGGCTGACGGGCAGCAACAACGTGATAACAGCACCGCCTCCCCCACGATCAGAAATTCTAGCTGCGCCACCGTGGGCCTGGACAACCGCATCCACAAAGGCCAGTCCGAGGCCGTGTCCAGGAGAATGTTTTCCTTTTACGAAGCGCTCGAAAGCCCGGCTGCCGATATCCGGGGGGAATCCCGGGCCATTGTCCTCGATCACGAGTTCCGCTGACCCCTGGAGCGAATGGAGCCGAATGTTCACTCGACACCCCACCGGCAAGTGAGTCAACTCGTTTTCAAGCAAATTGCTGACCACGCGATTCAGCAGAGGCAAGTCAGCATCTACAACCACATTGCGTTCAAGATCGATGGTCACGTCGTGATGGCGTTCAGCCATAGCTGGCTGGTAAATATCAACGAGTTGCCTCACAACCTCGGACAAATCGACTGGTCCGCGATCCATGTGAAGTGCGCCAGCTTCAGCTTCGGCAAGATCCAACGTGGTGTTCAGCAACAGCAAGAGTCTATCCAGTTCTTCGATTGCTTGCCCAACCGAGTCTCGCCACTGGTCGTTTCTATCTTTGCATAGTGCGGATTCGAGCGTTCCGCGAATCAAGGTCACCGGACTTTTCAGATCATGAGCGACAGCGCCAGTAACGGTGCGCAGCTGACTTACCGAAGCTTGCAACCGGTCTAACATGTGATTAAAGGTCTTAGCCAATCGCGAAATCTCGTCCGAATTCGCGGGTTCGGGCAATCGCTTCTGCAAATCCTCAGTGCTTATCTGCGCAACGGTTTCCGTAATACGCTCGACCCGGAGCAGGGTACGGCGCGCGCTCCAGTATGAGATCACGAAACCTAGCAGAAACATGCCGCCCCAGACCAGGAAAAAACGTCGTGCCAGAATGTGCAGCAGATATTTTGCTCCACGATCTGAAAGACCCAGGTAAACCGTTCTTCCGTCTTGTGCCTGAACAACGACCCGGAAAGTCTGCCGCCATCCTTCCACTTTTATGGATTTCGGGGTGCCCGGAACGAGCTTGGCCAGTTGAATCCCCGCGACAAAAACATCCTTCGAGCTTGGACCCACCCAGAATGGAGATTCGCTGTTGTTAGGATCTGTTGCCAGAAAGAAAACCGAGTTCAGCCTCTCGCCGCGCGCATTGCGTTCGTCCGGCACTTCGCGCGTCGCGAGCTCCGCTACTTCACCGATGATCCGCTTGTGCAAGTGATCTCTGGGAGTGTCGGCCAAGACTTGCACAAGAACTTCGGCTTCGCCGCTGAGCCAGGTGTCGCTGCGCTCCCGGATGCCCTGCGCAACCAGGAAGTAGACAATGCAAAAAGCCCCAGCGGTTCCCAGCGCGAACGCCAGCGTCGTCCAAATCGAGATCCGCCAAGCTGCGGTAGCGCGTAAATTCCTAGGCATGCTTGAGAACGTAGCCTACTCCACGAATGGTGTGGATCAGCGGGCGCGGAGTGTCATGGTCGACTTTACTGCGTAGACGATAAATATGGACATCCACGACGTTGGTTGCAGGGTCGATCCGCATCCGCCAAACGTGGTCCAAAATCATGGTACGAGTCACTACACGACCTTCGTTACGGCAAAGATACTCCAGCAGTGAGAACTCTTGCGGGGTCAATTGCAGCAAGTGATCGCCCCTTCGGGCTTCGCGCCGTACCAGATCCAGCTGCAAGTCGGCGGCTTGCAGGCGCACCGACTCGTTTTGTGGAGCGGCAGATCTGCGAAGAAGATTTCTCAATCTCGCGAGCAATTCCGGGAGGGCAAAAGGTTTCGTGAGGTAGTCGTCTCCTCCCTGTTCCAGGCCGCGGACACGCTCATCCACAGAACGCCGCGCAGACAGGATTAGAACTGGCGCGGAACTGCCCTGCGCCCGGCAATGCGCAATCAAGTCCAATCCATCCATGTCGGGAAGGCCGAGATCAATGATGAAGGCATCGTGAATGCCTTCCAGAGCCATGGCTTCCCCGGCCTTCGCGTTACTGGCCGTATCCACCTGATATCCAGCCTCTACCAAGGCGCGTTTCAGGAACAGCTGAATGGAGACGTCATCCTCGACTAAGAGCAATCGCATTGGAGATTCTCGCCTGCTCAAGAACTTTACACCTCAGGGCGGGATGCAGGAAACTACTCAAATGCTAAACCCACTTCGAGCCTGACTGACGCTCCGAAGGAGGCTGCACGAAACGATTCCGGCTGATTTTAATAAGAACGCGTCTAGTCACCGTGGACGCCAGGTCATATCCACGCGTATGGGAATTTCGTTCTTGACCGGCATCGTCAGCAGGGTCGGAGGGTCGATTTTGAAATCAGTGAGCGTAGCTGGGATTATTCCCGTGATGCGAGTCTCTCCGTTCTGGGTTTCAAGTTTGAAAGGAACCTGCTTGAACTGGGCGGTCTGGCCGGCAAATTGAATCTCCAAATCGGCATTGACGGTCGATGACGTCTCGGCCGATTCGGGTAACCGCGTGCGTACGGTCACCATGGGAAACTCCGCGCCGCGCGTCA
This sequence comes from uncultured Acidobacteriota bacterium, assembly GCA_963722725.1. GTDB lineage: Bacteria > Acidobacteriota > Terriglobia > Terriglobales > Acidobacteriaceae > JABDBE01. Next base: position 25,671 of record CAVROB010000012.1, on the reverse strand, counting down.
CTTGCAGCATATGAAGGTCGCGGTTGCTGTCTCCCGAATCAAACGATTTGACTGGCACTGCGATCAGGAAATCGCATTGCCCTGCGTGGCAAACGCCTTTCCCTTTCGCCGCATGGCTTACACCCTCAGACTGATGCAGAGGATGCGACACGTGGTAAGTGAGTGTACTTTGTTTCAGGATCCATTGGCTGTCGGCAATCACAAACGCGGGGAGTGCGGCGAGCAAGAAAGCGGTCAGGATTTTTTTACCCATAAATTGTGCTTAGAACTTGACGGAAACTGACAGAAGAGCAGCCCCGAAGGCCCCCGCGGTCACGATGGCCACTGGCGCGTGCGCGGAAGCGATGCCATGAACCTTCTCGCCCTTATTCTTTTGATCGAAAGCCATTATCCCCAGGATTGGCGTCAGAATCATTCCTGGACCGTGGATCCAAGCCATGGCCTTGTGAAAACGGATTGGACCGCGAGTTTCGGTTCCTGGCACCCTGGGCGCGAAGATTGCATAGTAGGCGGTAATGAAATACAAATCTCCCGTCAACCCGCCGAGAGCCGCGTGCAGGTCGCGCGAAGTTGTGCTGGTGTTCTTGCCTCCGGCGTTGAGAGAAGTGGCGACCGTGGCGATCAATGGAATGGTCGTGATCAAGCCCATCCGTTGATGAATCTTCAACATGTGCGTTCGCTTGTCGAGCAGGGCCTGCTCGCGCGGGTTTCCTTGAGTTTGCTCTGGAGTAAGCCCCAGATCCGACAGCGTAGGCGCGGTCGAGCCGCTGGATGGTGCGTTCGGCAAATTCTCTTGCGGGATTGTCGGTTTTACCTCAGTAGCCGCCTCCAGCTTTTCGTCCAGAACAGCCGGCACGGTTCCGCTGACGGTTGTGGAAGGAATTTCCACGGTATTAAAACCGGCTGCCTCAAACTTCATCTCGTAGTTGCCTGATGGCAACTGGTCAAATTTATAAATGCCGTCTGTCCCTGTGGCGGCGGTTCGCCCCTGCCCAGTGTCTACGCTCGTCGCTGTCACTGTGACATTTGCAACCGCATTGCCGGACGCGTCAGAAACCCTCCCCGATAATTCACCCGCTCCGCTCTGGGCGATAAGAAAAGGAACTGAAGTAAAGACTAAGCAAAACAGAACTATCGCCGGCGCACCCCTACGCCGACGGCGAAAGACATTCGTCAACATCCTTCACCTCACGGTTTATTCCTGAGCTCAAGTAAGACTGACCGCAGCCCGCATTTCAACGGTATGTGCGTTCATTTTCGATCGATCGAGGAGTCTTTACTAAACCCTCTTTCCAGTCCCTTCGCGGGGTGTCGTGCGCACCCCGCGTGGGAATCTGACGTCGCGATACTGTCTTATCGCGACAGGACTATCGGTCCATCATAGGTCGCCAACATTACCGGGCTTTTTCCGGAACATGACAATTTGTTCATACAAGTTGTGAGGCAGTATCCCTGGTTCGAAGCTTCGGCAGCCCCAGTGACTCATCGCGCCGCCTCGGGAAGAACGTTGGATCGGAAGAACATTCTGGAGGGTTTGCGCATCGAATCAAGAATGCCGAGGGTATAAACGAAATTCAGCCTATCGCTGTGCGCTCGCTCTCGGACTTGCTCTAATGTTGTCCGCGGCAAGCAGTCAGGCGGAAAGCACACCGATCCCGCATGGCACGCTGGAACTCGTCGCTGAGGACCAATGGATTACGCCGGGGCACAAGCTCTTTCTTGGATTGCACTTTCAACTTGAGAAAAACTGGCACATCTATTGGGTTAATCCCGGCGACTCAGGCGAACCACCGCGCGTGGAGTGGAAACTGCCACCGGGCGTCACTGCCGGAGCCATCGAATGGCCCACGCCGCACCGTCTTGAGACCCCGGGCATCGTGGACTTCGGTTACGAGAACTCGGTGACGTTAATCGTGCCGATGTACCCGGACGCCAGCCTAGCGACAGAGCCCGTCCAGTTCGGTGCCGGGTTAAAGCTGCTCGTCTGCAGCCGTGAAATGTGCATCCCCGGGAAGGCGCAGCTTTCTCTCACTTTGCCTGTCAAAACACAACCCCCATTGCCCGATCCTCGGACTGCTGCCTTGTTCGCCACCACGCGAAAGTCTTTGCCCCTGCCAATGCCGGGGAGTTGGAAAGTTAAAGTGGGTGAGAAAAGTGATTGTTTTGTGCTCACGGCGAACATCGGTCATCCAATCACGCAGGCCGTTTTCTTCGCGGTTGCTGAATCACAAATTTCCAACGCGGGGCCGCAGAGATTGCTGCCGATGGGGAGTGGCTTTCAGTTGACGCTGATGAAGTCGGATCAGTTGCTCAAACCGATCTCACAACTGAAAGGCGTACTCGCGCTTTCCAACGATCGGGCATACTTGATCGATGTGCCTATCAGCAAGGCGGGAAGCAGTTCCAGTGCGCCATAATATCCTTAAACGGAGGACTTCAAATATGAAACGCACGATCCTAAGCCTGCTGGTCGTTGCTCTGGTTGTTTGCACCTCTTCACTAGTCTCGGCGGCGAAAGTCGGCGACCCTGCGCCGGATTTCACCGGAACGGCGAGCAATGGCAAAACCGTTCATCTTGCGGATTATCGCGGAAAATATGTGGTCCTCGAGTGGCATAACAATGGATGCCCGTACGTGGGCAAGCACTACAAAAGCGGCAATATGCAGCGACTGCAAAAGCAGTGGACGAGCCAGGGCGTGGTTTGGTTGACGATTCTGTCCTCCGCACCGGGCAAGCAGGGATACGTGACCGCGAGCGAAGAGAACGACTACCTCTCGAAGATGCAGGCCGCGCCGACGGCCGCACTGCTCGACCCCAGCGGCCAGATTGGCCATCTTTATGACGCGAAGACATCTCCGCAGATGATCGTGATCAACCCGAAGGGTGTCGTGATATACGACGGAGCCATCGACGACAAACCAACAACCGACCTGAACGACGTTCCGGGCGCAACCAATTACGTCAGCCGCGCACTGGTGGAGGCCATGGCCGGCAAGCCGGTAGAGACGGCGGCGACGCGTCCTTACGGCTGCTCGGTTAAGTACGGCGATTGAATTCTTGGCCGGGTAGAAAATCGTTTTGATCCGACGTGACCGTGGGTCTTTATGGCCTGGCCTGCGCGCTCCATGAAGTCTTGCCCCCAGAGAATTATCCAAAGCCCACCGAAAAGGCTTGCATCTGTAACCCGATAGTTGCAAAATTGCGTCCCAACAAAACATGAAACGTTTTAACGCGAGCTGACCTTTGGTCAGTTTTCTCTGCCTCACTGGCGTAACGTTTCAGGGAGCCCTCTATGACCTCGCAATGTGGTTCGAGTGAGATTTCTCCTAGACAATTGACATCGTGGATTCTTTGCCTGGCGATTTGCATCGTGTTGCAGGCTGCAGGAGCGCAGGCACAACAAGCCACCGCGCTCATCACCGGGACGGTCAAGGATCCGTCCGGTGCCGTGGTCGCGGGCGCGAAAGTGACTTTGAGGAACTCGAACACCAACATTGCGCGCAGCGTCACCACAAACAAGGATGGGTACTATTCCTTCTCGCTCGTGCCGATCGGTGCCTACGAGCTCACGGTTGAGCAGCGAGGTTTCGAAAAGTACGTACACTCTGGGATCACGCTCGAGATCAATCAGAATGCGCGACTAGACGTGTCGTTGAAAGTCGGCTCCATCAGTCAGGTGGTGGAGGTGCAAGGCGATGTCTCTCAAGTGGACACCGTCAGCGCGACCCTCGGCAAAGTAGAGACCACGCAACGCATCTTGCAGCTTCCGCTGGTGGAGCGCGACACTCTGCAATTGGGGCTTTTGCAGGCAGGCGTTTTTGCTCCCGATCAGGACGACGGCTCGGGCAATCCGTTCTCGGTAAGCGGGCAGCGTTCTGAATCCATGACGTTCCTGCTCGACGGAGCCGACAACAACGATTTTCTGGGCAATAACATTGTTGTCGATCCGAACCCCGACGCCGTGGCTGAGTTCAAGATTCTCACCAACAACTACACGGCTGAGTATGGAAGAACTTCCGGCGGCATCGTCAATCAGGTCATCAAGTCCGGAACCAATCAGATTCACGGTAGCGCGTTTGAATTTTTCCGCAATACAGCCCTCGATGCCAGCGACTACTTCCTGCAAGCCGTGCCGGTTCTGCGCCGAAACATTTTTGGAGCGACCCTCGGTTTTCCCATCAAGAAAGACAAATTGTTTTTCTTCGCTTCGTACCAGGGGACGAAGCGCAGCGAAGGCCAGAACCCGGGGCCCCTGCCAGTGCTGAGCCCGGCCGAGCGTACGGGAGATTTCAGTGAACTGTTACCTTCTGTTCAACTGACAAATCCGGCCACTGGCAACCCGTATCCCAACAATCAAGTGCCGGTCGATCCGGTCATTAAGAACTACATCAACGCCTATCTGCCATCTCCCAACCGTCCGGGCAATCTTTTTGAATCTGATCCAGTGGCCAAAATCAGCGACACTCAGTTTATTTTCCGTGTTGACTACAACATTTCGCCGAAAGATATTCTGTCGGGCGTTTATATTTTCGACGACACGCCGGACAACTATCCATTCCAAATCATCAATGGCGCATCTACCGGCGGCGATGTGCCAGTCGGTTCCGGGTTCACCGATGCAAATCGTTATCAGGCAGGAAATATCACGTGGACACGAACAATTTCGCCGAATCTGGTCAATGAGCTGCGCTTCGCCGTCAACCGCTCCGCCACCTACGATGCCGTCCCGACTACCACGACTTCGCCTGCGCAGTTGGGATTTCTGACGGTCACTCCCGACGATCCCAAGGGGACGGCGCCGCCTCTGATGAGTGTGACCGGCAACTTTAACCTGGGTCCATCCCCTCAAGGACCGACGAAGATTCACGATATGACCTATCAGTATCAGGACACGATTTCGTGGACCAAGGGCAAGCACGATCTGAAGTTTGGAGGCGACCTGCGCTGGGTTCAGAACAACTTCAATTTCGATTTCTACAACAATGGAAGTTTCACCTTCGGACAGGGCGGTTCATTTACCGGAAGCACGCTGGCCGATTTCGTGGGCGGCTTCTTCGACAACTACTATCAGTTTTCAAACGCAGTCTACGGCATTCGCACGCACTCGCTGTACTTTTTCGGCCAGGATGCCTGGAAAGTGACCCACAACCTGACCTTCAATTACGGCTTGCGCTACGAATACAATTCACCGCAGGAAGACCCGCACAACCAGATCATCGGTTGGTACCCTGGGCAACAGTCCACCGTGTTTCCCGCGGCCCCGCCAGGATTTCTGTATCCGGGAGATCCGGGCACGCCAAATCGTGGTCTGATTTACTCCGACCGAAACAACTTCGCGCCGCGATTCGGTTTCGCATGGGACGTGTTGAGTAATGCCAAGCTGGTCATGCGCGGCGGTTTCGGAATCTTCTATGACATAGAGGATGGCGCGCTGAACGAACAATTTGGCGGCCAACCCCCGTTCGGCTATGTGGCCAACAACTTCCCCTGTTTTGGAGTTCAAGCCAATAATTCGGACGGTTGCCTGGCTGCGCAAGCCAACGGTTCTTACGTGGCTGATCCCTTTCAGAGTTTGTATCCCCACCCGTATCCATTCATTGCCGGGGGAAACTACGGCAAATTCTTTTCTCCGGCGCTGCCTTTCGCGTACGTGGTTTATCCCCACTTCCGTACTCCGTATGCCGAGAATTTCAATTACGGCTTCCAATATCAGGCGAGCAGAGACACCATGATCGAAGCCGTATACGTAGGCAGCCTCAGCCGAAAGGCCGTTGTTGATACGGAGTTGAACTACGCGTCCTACACCGGGCCCAATGGATTGCAGGCGCAATATCTTTACTTCCTTGGCCAGGAGGGAAACACGGGGGAAAGCACGGCTTTCGAAATAAACCCGGATTGCGCCCGCCCTCTGGCAGCATGCGCCGGCGGAACGCCCGCATTTACCGGCCTGCCGACTGGGGCTACGCAGATTTATACGAATTTGAGCGAGGGCAATTCCTCCAGCAATGAATTCCAGCTCACCGTGGATAAGCGCCTGAGCCATGGATTGCAATTCCGCGTGGCTTACACCATCTCGAAGACCATCGACGATCAATCTGGCTTTCGGGCCCGTTCTTACACTTTTACAGATCCGGCTAACCCGGCGTTGGACCGCGGACTAGCCGACTTTGATGCTCCTCAAAGGTTAGTCTTCAGCCCCATTTGGGAGATCCCACTGGGGAAGCACGGAAGCTCTTTGACGCGCAAGGTGCTCGGCGGCTGGAGCGTTGCCACCATCGCAAGTTTTCAATCAGGAAATCCATTTACTTTCTTCTCCGAAAACAATTCTGGCGAATTGAACAACTATCTTGACCGGCCGGATGTAATTGGTCCGATACAGGTTTTCAGCAACGTGCGCCAGCAGGAAACGTTCTCTCCGAGTTCGAACGGGGTAAACGGAAGCTGTTTGCCCGGCCCTGTGACTGGACATTTCCTGATTAACCCCACGAATTTAGTTTGCTCTGTGGGCTCGCCGATTGGCTTGCCTGCCGACCCTCTGCTCACGCCGGGTGGAGTGCCGCTCTTCACTTTCGGCAACCTGTCGAGAAATGCATTGCGTGGACCGGGAATTAACAACTGGGACATTTCCATCCTGAAAGACATCCAGTTTACGGAAAGCAGATACCTGGAGTTCCGCTCCGAGTTTTTCAATGCATTCAATCACGTGCAGTTTTACAGTCCGACACTTCAGGACGGCACGATTGGAGGGGATTCGTTGTTCGGGCAGATCAGCTCTGACCGCGGTCCGCGGGTGATTCAGTTCGCTCTCAAAATGTATTTCTGAAGATGGACGGATTTCGGATCAAAATTTGACGACCGCGCGCAGGTCCGATTTTCGCCCAGTTGCCTGCAAATTCAATTCAAAAGATAATCGGTACCTACGCTGGTGCATCTTCATCTAAGCTTTCGAGCGTATGGCAGACAGCGCTGAAACTCTCCCCGACTCGCCGCCGAAAACAGGCGCACCGTCTCCCACCGGTTCTCAACAGTGGCGGCCCAAGTACAACCCTTGGTTGATTGCGGTCGTGGTCGCTTTGGCTGCGTTCATGGAGGTGCTCGATACCAGTATCGCCAATGTCGCTCTGCCATATATTGCCGGCAATCTGGGAGCAACCAACGACCAGAGCACATGGGTTCTTACTTCATACCTCGTGTCGAACGCCGTGGTGCTACCGATCAGCGGATGGTTTGCCAGCGTAATGGGCCGCAAGTGGTTTTTCATGACCTGCCTGGCAATTTTCACCGTGAGTTCCCTCTTATGCGGATTCGCACCGAGTCTCGGGGCGATCATTGTGTTTCGCATTCTGCAAGGGACCGGCGGGGGAGGACTGCAACCGATGGCCCAAGCCATCCTGGCCGACGTATTTCCTCCCGAACAACGCGGACTGGCGTTCGCGCTCTACGGCGTCACCGTCATCGTCGCCCCTACGGTCGGGCCGACTTTAGGGGGGTGGATCACAGATAACTACACCTGGCGCTGGATCTTCTTCATCAACATTCCTGTCGGGATTATCACCCTACTCCTGGTTTATCGTTTGATCGAAGATCCGCCTTGGGCGAAGCGCGTTAGGGGCGCACTGGCGCGATTCGATTACGTCGGCGTATCGCTGCTTGTTCTGGGTGTTGGTGCTTTGCAAATCATGCTCGACAAGGGCCAGGAGGATGATTGGTTCGGGTCGCGGTTCATCACGACTCTCGCCATCCTTGCGGCGGTTGGTCTTGTGTCGGTAGTGATCTGGGAGTGGTTTTACAAAAATCCTATCATCGACGTTCGCCTGTACAAGAATTTGAACTTCCTGGGGGCGAACGGCATGATGTTTGTGTTGGGTCTTATGCTGTTTTCCACCCTTGTGATGATGCCTCTGTTCTTGCAATCGCTGATGGGCTACACCGCGGAGTCGGCTGGCCTGGTGCTTTCCGGAGGCGGTGCTCTGCTGTTAATTCTGATGCCGGTCGTGGGGTTTCTCTCGTCCAAGGTCCAATCCCGCTATCTGGTCGCGTTTGGCTGGCTGACGCTCTGCATCGGGATGTACTTTTCCACCCAACAGCTCGACCTTCAAATCAGCTTCTGGAGCGCCAGCAAGCTGCGCCTGCTGCAGGTGTTTGGCTTGGGCTTTCTCTTCGTTCCCATCAATTTGACCTCCTACGTCGGAATGCCGCTGGAGAAAAGCGGCAGCGTCGCTGGCCTGGTCAACTTTATGCGCAACATCGGCAGCAGCGTGGGAACTTCGATGGTCACCACTTTGATTGCGCGCCGGGCGCAGGTCCATCAGGTTTATCTGGTGGCGCACGTCACGGCAGGACGCCCAACCTTTTCCGGCGCGGTTGCAGCCACGACCGCACACCTGATTGCATCCGGCGTGAACGCCGAGCATGCCGCAAAGCAAGCCTATGGAATTGTCTATCAAACCGTGTTTGTGCAGGCCAGTACATTAGCCTACATCGACACGTACTGGGTTCTGGCAACCGGAGCAGCGATCATGTTTGTGGTTTCCTTTGCGTTGAAGAAAAATACGCCTGGTGGCGGCCGGGTTGTTTTGGACTAGGGTGCATCCATGATCCGAGTGATTACCATCGAGCGCGAATATGGGAGTGGCGGGGCCGACATCGCGAAGCGAGTGGCGGGCCGACTCGGCTGGAAGCTTTGGGATCAATTATTGACCAATGAAATCGCGCGTTTGATGGACTGCGACAACCGGGTCGTGGAGGAGCGCGAAGAGAAGAGGGATCCCTTGTTTTACCGTCTCTTCAAGGCCTTCATGCGCGGCAGCTTCGAAGGCAGCCTGAATGCTCCGCGTTTGAAGATGGCAGATACCGAGTGCATCCGCGAAGTGACAGAGCGGGTTGTGAAAGATACGGCTGAAGGTGGCAAGTGCGTAATTGTGGGCCGTGGCTCTGCCTATTATCTGCAAAGCCGTCGCGATGCCTTTCACGTTTTTGTATATGCACCATTCGATGCGAAGGTCCGACGACTGCAAGCGGGCGGGAAGAGCGCCAGCGAAGCCGTGCACCTCGCCGAAACCGTGGACCGCGACCGGGCGGCGTTCATCAAGCAATATTTCGGCGTCGAATGGCCCGATCGACACCGCTTTCAACTGATGATCAACTCTTCGATTGGCGAGGAAACTGCCGTTGAGACCATTCTCGACAGCGTCACGAGACTGGAGAAGCAACCGGCAGACTCTCTGCTTCAGTAATCGGAGGATAGAACCCGCAGCGGTTTGCCGGCGGCTGCTGCGTGACACCTTCCGAGCTATGCTCGGTTGCACAGCCAAGGGCTGCTGTCCCCGTGCTTATTGCATCAGGCGTTTGAGGGCTGCACGAGCTTCTCCGACCTCGGGGAGGCGAGATTGCGAATTCTGGAAGTGCGAGAGAAATTCCTGGTATTCGTTAATTGCCTGATCGTGCTTGTTGGTTTTTTCGTAGAGCTGGCCGAGATAGTAGTGGGAGAGAATTTCAATCATTGGAAATCTCTGCACCAGAGAATTCGAGTTGGCCAATGCACGCCCGGCTCGTAAGGCTCCGCGAAACTCGGTTTCGGCGGACGCATAGTCACTGATCAGCAGATGGGCGCGCCCTTTGAGGTAAAGCAGATAAGCATCTTGAAAATCGGGAATGCTCGTGGCCCGGCTGAGGGCGCCCTGCCCGTCACCGTTGTGCACAGCAGCGCTCATATCAAAGTACGCTTGATTAATTTCAATAGCCCGAGGCGCGATCCAGGGATGGCTCGACGCGAATTCCTGTAAACTTCGCTGCGCCGCCGACGGGTTTCCCGCCATAGTCTGCAGAAACGCCACAGGTCGCAGTTCGTAGTCGTCGAGCTTCTGTTGTTGAACAAAAGAGAGAGCGGAGGCACCCTCCCCCAACATTACAGACAAGACGGCGAACGGTCTTAGAAACCTCTCGCTAGACTGGTTCTGCTTGGCGCGCCCGAGCTGCAGCACTGCCTCTCGATAACTTGCGAGCGAGCCGTCGAGGTCGCCTGCCGTCTGCTTAAACTGCGCTTCGAAACCCGGAACGTAAAGGCGCGAAATTGGCGATGCCCGCTGGGCAAATTGCTGGAAGGCGGCGTTGGCCATGTCGGGTTTCTTCTGATCGGTGTAGACGATCGCCAGCTTCAGGTATTCTCCGTAATCGCCGAAATCCGGCTTCAGTTCGAGTACTTTGCGGTAAGCGGCCACGGCCTCATCATCCCGGCCTGCTATATAGAGAACATCACCGCGCGTGTCCAGCGGATTAGGGTCGCCAGGACGAATCGCCATGTAGGCATCGTTGGCCGCGAGTGCGCCATCGAAATCGCCTCCAAAGGCCAAGGTGTAGCATTCGAAGTTCAGGAGATCCTCGCTTTTCGGATCCAAAGCGAGTCCCTGTTTGAATAGCGCAAGCGATTGCTCTCGCTTACCGAAACCCGCAAGCATATTGCCGAGAAGACCGCGGTCCATGGTGCTGCGCGGGAATTCCGATACCAATTGCTGGCGGACTGCTAACTCAGCATCTGGGTCCTGAGAACGGCTGGCTTTCACTGCCTGCAGCATCAGTTGGTCGTATCGAGGCAGGCGCGACTGGAGTTGCTCGATCTTAAGCTGAATTTCGTTGCCGCGGCGCAGGTCGCCCTGAAGGCGGTACTGGTCGGCGAGACGGAGCATTGCCAGAGCAAACTGCGGGTCCAAACGGACCGCCTCCTCCAATTCGCGGATGGCGTCGGTTCCAAGATAGCGGCGGGCGTAGTCAACACCGAGTTGGTAATGGCGGTAGGCTTCGACATTGGAGGTGGAAGACTGCTCGATCTCCGGCGCTTTTTGCGGTACGTCTGCCGCAGGCAAAAAGCTGCTGGCGATGCTCGCAGTCAGCCGGTCTACCATGCCGAAAATGCTTTGCACGTCCTGCCCTTCGAGCTTGTCCGAGAACAGAATCTGTCCGCTACTCGTGTCTTGCGCGCGCACGTCGAGACGAAGTTGTGTCGGCCCAATCTTTAACAATGCGCCGGTGATGTAAGCGTCGGCACCGGCATCGCGCGCGGCTTGTTGTGCTAGCGCGGGATCCATCGATTGGCCATCTTTAGATTGGCCACCTTTGCTGGCGCGCTGCACCGCGCCCAGCACTCGCTCGGTGGAGAGAACATCCAAACCTTTTACCTGAGCCAGGTTCGTGGTCAGCATGTCGGTGAGGCCGTTGTCGAGCCAGTTCAGAGATTGATCCTGCGAGAGATTGGAAAAGTACAGAACGGCGATGGACTTGTGGGCCTGGCCGCCGGCGAGGTGAGCAGTTCGGCCGCGGAAAAACCAGAATCCTGCAATCACGACAATCAAAGCGGCTACGGCAGAAGCAATCAACCAGGTGCGTTTCCCTGCCGGAGCCGTGGTGGCTGACTGACTCACCGGTCCGGACGCGACTTGGGCGCGCGACGATGATGCGCTGACAGAAGAATTCGCCGGCTCCATGGGAGGAGGCGTGACCGTGGGCGCTGGAGCGCTGGCTGGCGCGGACGTTGGAGGTGCAGGCGCTGGAGGCGGAATCTCAAAGGACACAGTCCTTCCAGATTCAGTGTCCCGCTTCAACCTCTGAAGATCGGCTCGCATATCCGCAGCGTGCTGGTAGCGCAGATTGCGGTCTTTCTCCAGCGCCTTGCTGATTATCTCTTCCAGTTTCTGGGGCAGATCTGGATTAAGTCGCACCGGAGGCACGGGTGCCTTGCGCAGTATCGATTCGAATATCGCAGCTGTGCTGTCGCCGCGAAACGGAAGCGTGCCGGTTGCCATTTCGTAAAGAACGACGCCGAAGGAAAACAAATCTGTTCGCGCGTCCAGTTCTTTCGCCCGGGCTTGCTCCGGCGACATATACGCCACGGTTCCCAGCGTGCTGCCGGGACTGGTCAGATGCTCTTCACTAAAGGCAGTCGCGCTGGCGTCGATTGCGGCCATTTTGCGGGTAACGACCTTAGCCAGGCCAAAGTCGAGCACCTTCGCCAATCCGCGCCGGGTGACAAAAATGTTGGCGGGCTTGATATCACGATGAATAATCCCCTCGCCGTGAGCGTTGTCGAGCGCATCCGCGACCGAGATGGCGATTTCAAGCAGTTGGTCGATATCCAGCGGCCGTCCAATGACCAGGTGTCTGAGGGTCTGGCCATCGAGGAACTCCATCGCAATAAAAGGCTGGTTGTCGTGCTGCCCTATCTCATAGATGGTACAGATATTGGGATGGTTCAGGGCGGAGGCCGCCTGGGCTTCACGCTGGAAGCGATCCAAAGCTTGGCGATCGCGGGAAAGTTCTTCCGGCAGGAACTTCAGCGCGACAAAGCGATGCAGGGTTGTGTCTTCGGCCTTATAGACCACGCCCATCCCGCCACCACCGAGTTTTTCGAGGATGCGGTAGTGCGAAATGGTTTGCCCAATCACTGGCGCAAAAATCTTACGTCTCCCAAACCAGCAAGTCAAATGAAAGCCACGACCAGAGCCTGAATTGCATTGACTATTGGCCACAAAGCGGGTAATATCGCCGGGTTCTTTTCTCCCCCCGAAGGAAGTGGATTCGCTAGTTCTTAGACTTCCAAGCTGTATCCCAGTTTTCGCTTCGAGTTTCGAATACGAGTTTCGAATATTAGACAAGAATCCCCAGGAGGGAATGCCATGACTGCAACTTGTCTCACCCTGACAAGGGAAAAGAGAGACCTACGAACGAAAGGACATCTTCTGCCAGCCACTGTGAAGAGAGCGATTTTTACCGTCCTCTGCGGAACCTTGCTCGTACTGTTCGCCAGTCCGGCTTGGGCGGACCCCTGCTCGACTCCGACCATAGGGCCAGCAGTCAACACGTCTAACTTTCCAAATACCACGCCCACTTGTGGCGTCGTGATTACGATAGAAGCAGGCAGTACGTCGGGAAATATTATAGCTACGATCAGCGGATCAGGGCTTCCCTATGATTACCAAGATGATCAGCTGGTCGGAATCCAAAACCTTTCCACCTCTGTCACCGTGGGTGCCATTGTGCTGAGCGGAACCCCCGCGCAAGACCCGTTCGGATTCGACGGTGATGGACCTTGCTTCTACAACTCTTTGGACTGCTTCACCAACTTTCCCAAAGGCTACGTTCCCACCGGCTATGAAGGCCCGGACAACATATTCGTCGGCATCAGTCCGGACACCACGACCGGGAAGGTCTTGTTCGCGACCCCAATCCCGCCGGGTGGGAGCACGTGGTTTGCTTTGGAAGGCATTCCGACCATTTTCGCGGCGATCGGGGAGAACAAGACGCTCACCGCGGGCTCGACAACCTCATTCCCATTTGGCCCATTTACCTGTAGCGGCAGTTTAGAGGGTGGCATCACCTGTACGGAAAACTCTACTGAAGGGGACGCCCTCCAGCTCGCGCCCGTGAACAGTGCTTCCGGTGACACGCTTACAGTTGCGCCTGTGGCACAGTCCTTCTCGACGTTCAGCGCAACCAACTACCCAACCCTGTCTTGCGTTCCCTACTCTGATTTCAACACTGGCGGGAGCCCCAATTGCGTTGAGCTCGAACTGGACTGCCCACCGGCGCAAGCCGACGCCTGCCAGTTCACCTACACCGCGACAGCCGACTTCAACATAGATAACTCGATTCTGCCGAACGGAATCGGTGGCGCGTACTTTTTGGGCGAGCATGACGGCAACCCCGCTGGCTACAACGGCCAGTGCCCAACCCAGGGCTTCAATGTCAATATCTTTGAATCGTATACTGCGACCAAACCCGATCCTATAAGAGGCGGCGGCACGGGAAACTCTTGTTTTGTGACCGCCTTCGATCCGACCGCGCAACCGGTTCCTCCCGGAGAGACAGTTTCAACTTTCTTTGGATTTGAATTTCCGGTCTCGGATACCAAGGTAAACCCGATTGTTATCCCGCTGCCGGTACCTCTCAGCTGGGACTACAACAATAGTTTGGGCCAGCCGGTTACGAATCTCACGTTGTGCCTGAACTCGAGCGGCACGGGCTGTACCGCACCTTGGGTATATCCGTACTTGACGGCGTTGTCTCCGAGCAGTGCGTGTAAGGCGATCGCGGCGGCATCGTCCCCGCTGCCCTCTCTGTTTAATTCGGGTCTCCTGAATTTTGGGCACGGGGAGTACACCTTCGTCTGGAATACTGCAACGAAAATAAAAGGTCTGCCGGGCTGTCAGGTCAGCGTAGTACTGCAATTTGACAGCGGGCTGACTGCGGCACCAGCGGTGTTCCAGTACCTCGACTGATCTACTGTTCTTGACGGGGAAAGGGTGCAGGCTGCGGCCTGCACCCTTTTTTGGTGCCGAGCGGAGTGTTGGCACCCGTGCAGAGTGTAAATCCGGGGGTAAGTTCAACGCGGCGCTTAAGCTTTCGCGAGAAAATGCATGTTTGTTAACGCCGGGCTAAGCCCTTAATCATCGATGACACTTGTCGCAGCCCCGAAGCGCTGCGCCATCAAAATCGAAGTTTTTCCTACGCTGTGAAGGGAATTCTCTTTATTGGCCGGCCGACTGGCTTAAGCGCGTGGCTTCGTCGTACATCGTCTTAAAGTCGGAGCGCTGCAGGATTTTATCGCTGCCCGGTTCTTTGCGCATATCGTCCAGCATCTGGGTGGTCGTGAGGTAGTGTTGCTGGGCTTCGAGTTCGTTGCCGGAGGCTCGCATGGCGTTGCCCAGCAGGTAATGCGCTTTGACACTCAGCGGCTTCAGCCCGATTTTGTCTGCACGCTGCAGAGCGCGTTCGAGTTCCTGTCGCGCGCGCTCGTTGTCGTGGTTTCTGATCATGGCCTCGGCCATATAAATTGAACACTCGACCGAGACATTGGGTACACCCTGATCGTCAGCTTCCTGCGTTAATTTATGAAAGCTGCTAATAGCCTGCGGAAGAGATTCTTCCGCAGCCGAAATCTTCGCCAGAGCCACCTTGGCGATGAGGATCCGCTCCGGCTCCTTGCTGTGGGTTGCCGCCTGCAATGCCTGTTCATAAAGGGCCTTTGCGGATTTGGAATCGCCGCGGTAATAGGGCACGTTTCCCTGAAAAACGAGAATCTGCGACTCCAACCCCTGGTTCTTCAATTGGCGTGAGAGGCTGAGCGCATCGTTCAAGTACGGGCTGGCCTCATCACCGCGACCCGCAAGGGTGAGCGCCTCTCCGTAGCCGCCTTCGATCTGCACCATCCAGTCAGTCTTGTCCTTCATTTCCTGAAAAGTTTTGAGAGCATCCAGCATGGGATCGATGGCTGCGCCGAACCGCCCCTGGTAATCGAAGATCGTTCCCAGGGTGTACGATTCAACGGCAGCGCCGCGAGTGTCATTCATGCTGCGCCACAAGTCCAGGGCGCGCATGTACTGCGAGACCGCCTGGTCATACTGGCCCATCCTGACCGAAGTCTCGGCCAGGTTATGAACGCTTTCGACCAGGTCTTGTGGCACGTTCGCCTTTTCGCGCAGTTGGAGTGCTTGCTGGTAATAGGTGAGCGCGTCCTCGTATTGCGCCTTCTCAAAATAAACTGCACCGATGTTGTTCAGGCAAATTGCCTGCGCACGTTCGCTGCCGAGATCGCGCTGGATTTGCAAGGCCTCCTTGTAGAATTTCAAAGCTTGGTCATGATCGCCGCGTTCATCGTAGAAATTACCCATGTCGATCAACGTGTCGCCCAAGCCTCGCATATCGCCGATCTCCCGCCGCATCGCCAAGGCCTGTTGGAAATTGCTTAGTGCGCTTTTGCTGTCGCCTAACACATCTTGGGCCTTCGCCATCTCGTTGAGGCTGAGGGCAATTCCACCCTTCTGTCCAAGCTGGCGCCAGATTGCCAGTTCCTCCTGGTAGTTGCGCAGAGCGTCTTCGGGCTTGTTCATGCGCCAATAAGCGAGGCCGATGAGGTGAAGGCTGGCGGCTTTTTGTTCCTTGTTATCGAGCTGAACGGAAAGCGTCAACGCACGGTTCAAGGGATCGAGACTGGCTTGTGGCTTGCCGCTATTGATGGCGAGCCGCCCGACCGCGAGGGTCGCGGTGACGTCTTTGGGGTTCGACTTCAAAATTGCCTGGTTGTACTGGTTGGCTTTCGTTAGATCGCCAGCTTCTTCGTATAAGGCAGCCAGG
Organism: uncultured Acidobacteriota bacterium; assembly: GCA_963722725.1. Classification (GTDB taxonomy): domain Bacteria; phylum Acidobacteriota; class Terriglobia; order Terriglobales; family Acidobacteriaceae; genus JABDBE01. The sequence continues at coordinate 9,545 of CAVROB010000012.1, read as the reverse complement.
GCCGACTGCACGTCGGTGTTGTCGGGAGAGGCTTTGGCGAGGTTCTCGTAGGCCTTGATTGCCTCGGGAAAATTCTTGCTGATTTGTGCTTGGATGGCGGCGATCAAGTACTTCTCGGCCCCAGGAAGGTTTTGGCTCAACAAGACCGCTTTTTTTGCAGCCTGCTCGGCATCGCCGTCGTAGCCCTGGCTGCCGTATGTCTGCGCGAGTTTGGAAAACGCGAGTGCGAAGTTGGGGTCTGCCTTGGTCGCGGCGTCGAATTGTTTTTGCGCTTCCAGGTTCTTCCCGTCGCGCTGGAAACCGATACCCTGATTGTAGTCGCGCAGCGCATCTACGGATTGCGAAGTCGGCTGAAAGGAACTGGCTTTCAACTCCTTAATCACATTCTCGGGAAGCGCGAGTTTCTGGCGGATCGAATCGGCCAGACGATCGATCGCGCTCGGAATGTCCTTCTCGTTGGGGACATCGGTCCTGAGCCCAACCGTCACCCCACTCTTGATGTCTTGCATGGTGGCATCAATCCGGATTGCGTCGCCGAACTTCGCGTACTGGCCCCAAACCACGCGGTCGGCGGTGCTGAAATCAGCGACGCGACGAATTACCGTCGGATCAAGCACGGTTGTAGGAGAAATGCGCAAGTCAGAGAATATTTGGTGCAGACGGTCGGGACTCACCGTGTGCAATTGCGAGGACTGTCCTACATCGGTGCTCAACATCTCCGCCAGGCTCGAACCCAACCAGTCGAAACTCGGATCTCCGGAAGCGTTCCTGAAAGGCAGAATCGCCAGCGAGACCGCCGGAGCTGCGCTGGGTCGTGCGGAAGAGGACGAAAACAGTTTGTCGCGGAATCGGTATCCGCCAATCGCGAGCAGAACCACGATTAAGCCTGCAGTAATGGATGGCCACGGGATGGTTCGGCCCCACGGACCTATCTTGGGCTCGAAGCTCAGCGTAGCCCCGGCTCGCTTACCCTGCCAAGTCTCCAAGTCGGCCAAAAGCTCAGCCGCGGTCTTGTACCGCAGCTCCAGGTCGCGCTCCAAGCACTTCTGAACGATACTGCTCACGGACCGTGGAATGCTGGCGTCGTGATCGGACAATGGCGCGACTTGCTCCTGGGTCCGCCGAATCAGGCTGGCGATTGTGCTATCCGCCTTGAACGGCATCTGTCCGGTGAGCATCTCGTAGAAGATGAGTCCCAGGGCAAAAATGTCAGATCGCTGATCCAGAGGCTTCCCCAGTGCCTGCTCGGGAGACATATACTCCATCGTCCCCACCAAAGCGCCGCTCTGGGTCATGCCGTCGCCTTCGAGCGTGCGAGCCAGGCCAAAATCCATCACCAGGATCCGCCCGGTCTTATCGCGCATGATGTTTTGCGGCTTCAGATCGCGATGGATCACGCCCACAGTGTGCGCCGCTTCCAAGGCCCGGCAGACCTGCTGCATAATTTCCACCGCTTCTTCGGCAGAAAACTTCTTTTTCTCATGGAGGAGGGTGAGCAGATTTTCGCCCTCGACGTACTCCATGGTGATGAACTTCATACCGTCCGCTTCGCTGAGGTCGTAAATGCGGATCACATTACGGTGCGTCACCTGATGAGCCAGCAGAAGTTCCTGCTTGAAGCGATCCACGATGCCTCGGTCGCGAGCTAAATCGGGCCTGATTACCTTAATCGCCACGGTGCGATTGAGTTCGCGGTCGGTTGCCTTATAGACCGCGCCCATGCCGCCTTGCCCCAGAATCTCGACGATCTCGTACCTCTGCGCCAGCACCATTCCCGGCTCCAGTGTGGCTTGTTGCGGATACACGATGGACGGACGTCTTTTCTGTTTCGGCGGAAGAACTGGAGATCCCTGAGAGAAGTCGACAATCGTCGGAGCATCTGGCGAATAATCCACGACGGTTGGAGAATCGGAGGGCAGATTTGCGTCGGACGAGGAACTGCCTCCTTCCGAGGGCGTTCGTACGCCCGCAGCATCATTCCCCGCCGCGTCCCGCTTGATTCTAGGGTCCCGTTCCATCAAATCGTCCCAGCAATGGTAGCTTAAACAAGGCCTGGAGAGCGGAAATTCTTAGGGTCGCGCTATTGCCAAATTGGTAGATTTTCCCTCCATTGGCGGCCTCCGCAAGGACGCTGCAAAATGCCCGAATGGTCAGGCTTTTCGATGGCGTACGAGCGATGTACTCTTAACCACCAGAGGATTCGGCGGCTATGCTGCGAAAACGTCTATCGAGCTTCACTTTCAGCTACGTCATCCTCTCGGTTTTTCTGCTCGCTTTCGAATGCTTCCCAAGGACCGCGTCGGCACAAGCCGAACCCGGCCTCGGCACAATCCTGCAATACATCACTTCAGACTGGGATGTGCTTACCCGCTCCATGACACGTTGCGACAGCGTCGTGGATCCAAAGTTGCCCGAAGCTGCCCTGCTATATTTGCCAGCCGACTTTCCAGAACCGGATTCCGTAAAGCAGATGGAAAAGGCCTGTAAAGTGCGCGTCGAACACTTGCCGATGATCATCCAGCGTCCGGGACAGGCCGGCCTCGGCACGATTTCTCCCCAAGGTCTGCTGTTCCTTCCTAATAGTTACGTTGTACCCGGCGGCCGTTTCAACGAAATGTATGGTTGGGACAGTTATTTCATCATTCTGGGGCTGCTGCACGATCGTCGAATTGACCTGGCGCGCGGAATGGTGGAGAACTTCTTCTTTGAAATCGAGCATTACGGGACAGTTTTGAACGCCAACCGCACATACTATCTGACCCGTTCCCAGCCACCGTTTCTGACTTCCATGATCATGGAGGTTTACAACGCGCAAAAAGCTGCCGGACATGACGACAAAGCCTGGCTTGCTCGCGCTTATGAATTCGCTGCGCGGGACTATGAAATGTGGACTCATGAGCCCCACTTGGCAGGCTCAACCGGACTTTCGCGTTATTACGATTTTGGCAGCGGGCCGGCAGCGGAGGGCGCGCAGGACGAAGCGGCACTGCATCGAAAAGTTGCCGGCTATTTTGTCATTCATCCGGAACTGGCCAGGGTTTACGTGATAACGAAAAACGCGCAGCAGGCCCAGACAGCAACTGGCCCCGAGTTCAACGTGCAAGTCTGCGATGCGGCCCAAACCAGGGCCCACCCGGGATGCGACGATGCCGGAACGGTGCGATTGACCGCTGACTACTACAAGGGAGATCGCAGCATGCGGGAATCAGGGTTTGATATTTCTTTCCGCTTCGAGCCGTACGGCGCGGCCACGCATCACTTTGCTCCGGTCTGTCTGAACAGTCTCCTCTATAAAACGGAGAACGACCTCGAAGAAATGAGCCGCCTGCTCGACAAGACTGCCCAAGCCGAACAATGGAAGCAGCGGGCAGAGCAACGCAAGCAACGAATCGACAAATATCTTTGGGACGGTGGGCGAGGACTGTTCTTTGATTACGACATCCGCACCGAGTCCAGATCAGCCTACGAATATCTGGCCACGTTTTATCCGCTGTGGGCCGGGCTCGCAAATCCACAGCAGGCACAAGCCGTAGCCCGAAACGTGAAAGTCTTCGAACAACCAGGAGGGCTAGCCACGAGCCCCAACGAAACAGGCGTGCAGTGGGACTATCCGTATGGATGGGCCCCTCTTCAATTACTTGCCGTGGAAGGACTACGCCGCTACGGATTCACGGACGATGCGAATCGAATTTCGTACGAATTTCTTTCTACTGTGGCGGAGAATTTCAGGAGAGAAGGAACCATCCGGGAAAAGTACGATGTTGTGACGCGGTCTTCGGACGTGCAGGTCAGCGCCGGATATCAAGCCAATGTGGTCGGCTTCGGCTGGACGAACGGAGTTTTTCTTCAGCTACTACAGCAACTGCCAAAGGAAATGATTGACCGATTGGCGAACGAGCAGGACGCAGCACCGGCGCCACGCCACCAGTGATCGAGGGATCGACGGAAGGATTGGGGAGGGCCTTCAGCCGTGCGCGCCAGAAATCACGCCATTCTGGAGTTTGTCGACGGCGATTGTCCCCGACGCCGTAGAAGCATCGCCCCAAAGCATGACAGCCCCGCGAAGAGCAAGTACAGTGCGGCTGCTCCGCCTTCGGGCACCATCATCAGGAACTCCTGACCTGGGCAAGAACCCGGACCATTGGCGCAGCCTTGCGGCGTCAATATGACGAAGTTGGCGAATTCACCAGGTGTCAGGTTCGACGGAACTTTGCTCAGCCAACTGTTCACGCCGGCCAACTGAGCCGAAGTCAAACCGTTAAGCGCGGCCTTGTCAAACAACGACCAGATGGCGAACGAAAGATATCCCACCTGCGAGGCATTGTTCGAGTTGCCGTTCAAGGAAAGCATCTGGAGAGTCAACCAAGCTGCTGCCTCATAATTGCTGGTCTGGTTGCCCCATAACGCGCTGCCGAGAGTCGAGAAGTTGTTGCTCGTGAAATTCCACGAGCTGCCGATATAGCTTTCATCCGCGAAGTCATCGCAAATGACTGGCGAATTCGCAACGCCGTTGACTGTCGCGTAATAAGGACCAACATAGACTCCGTCCATGACGTTGTTTCCCGCACCGGTCATGGTCAGACTGCTATTGGCAAAGGCGCACGGCGCAAAGCACAACAATGCCACCGCAACCGCACCCCACCACTTCTGGGTCAACTTAATCATTTTTTCTCCTACGATTTCTTAACTGGGGGAAGTCTCGTCTTTGGGGGGAATTACTGGGTATCGGTGACTATCAGGAGGGGAACCAGTTCACCAAATCCGTAACACACTGTAGGCAATGTATCTCGTGTGATAAGCCTGGTCAAGACTGATAATTCTTGCAACCGTCGCAAGCGCTTGCAACTATCCGGCAAACACTGGCAAATAATGTAGATACGAGTAAGCGCGCCGCGGACAGCCTGGAAACTTGGCCTTATCGCTGTGACCTCGGGCCTCGTAATCGGGCCATGGACAAGGGTTTTGGCCCGAATCTTCACTTTTGACGTTAATAATAAGGAGACAGCGACCAGGTAGATCAGAGTTCAGTTCGGATCAGGAAGCAGCGCGGCGTGATGGCGAATTGGATCTTATAAAATCGGCTGTGTCCACCTCGATCGGCTGTCCGGAAGAGCGCGATTCTAGCGCTCGCAAAGTCGCTAGAGTGGTCGAAACAATCTCATCAAACGGAATTGGAAGTTCGCCTTGACTGCATGCCGCAGCAGCAAAAGCCTCCAGTTCTGCGTGATGCCCTTTGTCTTGACGAAAACGCGAGCGAAATGTTTGTCTGCGGCCATGCTGCACAAGTTCCAATCGCCGAAAATCCTCCATCACGGCGACCGAGCCTCCGCCGAAAACTTCTACTCGTTCCTTGGAATAGGATCGGTCACCGTTTGCAAGGTAACTGATCGTGCCTTGCGATCCATTCGCAAATCGCAGTGCAATAATCACGTTGTCGTCGGAGTACGTTTCAAGACCGTTCACGCTGCGTGTCTGCACCTCGATCGGCAGGGCGCCGGCAAGAAAGGTCAGGAAGTCTACGAAATGGCAGACTTCCCCGAGAATTCTCCCGCCGCCCTGCTCAGGATCGTTGACCCAGTGATCGCGCGCGACAAAACCGGCGTTCACTCGGTAGTGCAGCACCAGCGGCTCTTGCATTGGTTTGAGAAACGCTTTCATCTTTACTGCCATGGGAGCGAACCGGCGGTTGAAGCCAACCATTAGCAGGGAACCACGCATGCGGCTCGCGTATGCATGAACAATTTCCGCGAGATCGATTTCGTTCAGACAAAGCGGCTTTTCACAAAAAACATGCTTGTCGGCCTCGAGCGCCGCCAATATCTGGCTCGCATGTAAGTGATGTCGCGTGGCAATCACAACAGTGTTGACATCCGGATCGTGGAGGATTTTCTCTTCGTCTGTCGCGCAGTACCGGAAGCCAAACTTCTCTGCTGCGTGGCGCGCGTGCGAACCATTTGCAGCACATAGTCCAACGAGTTCCGCGGCGCGAAGTCGTTTGATCGCAGGCAGCAATGTGCTCATGGCAAAGTTGCCCGCACCCAGAACCCCAATCGCTATCGACTGCTTATTGGCACGAAGTGCCGCGCTTCCCTTCCCGCGCAATTGAATTTCGCGAGTCTCTTCAGCCTGCTCGGGATATGTGATCAACACACCGAGGAATGGATGGCCCACCTTTCCGGTGATCAAATCATAAGCGCCCTGAGCACGTTCGATAGGGAAACGGTGAGAAATCAGCGGTTTCACATCGATCTTGTCTTCCGACAGCAGTTGGAGAAAGGCCTCCATGTTTCGAGTTTCGGTCCAGCGCACATAGCCGATGGGATAATCGCGGCCCTTCTGCTCATACGCCGAATCGTATCGCCCCGGCCCGTAGGAGCGGGAAACACGGAAATCCAGCTCTTTCTCAAAGTAGAGCTTGCGCTGGATATCCATGCCCACCGTCCCGACCGCTACGACGACACCGCGGTCACGCGCGACTTCTCCCGCCACGTCGACGGGTTCGCTACTGGCTGTCTCTGCCGCGATCAAAACAGCGTCGGCCCCATAACCGCTGGAGTGCTTCATGCACAGATCGCGCAAACTATCTCCCGAGATGCTGACGTCGTCCGCGCCCAGGCGCAACGCCAGTTCGGCGCGTGCAGGAGCAATATCCATTCCCAGCACGCGGCACCCGGATGCTTTGAGTATCTGCACCGTCAGTTGACCGAGAAGGCCGAGACCGATGACCGCAACCACATCTCCGAGCTTCGCCTCTGCCATCCGGACGCCATGCAGAGCCACAGCGCCCAAAGTAGTAAAGGCAGCATCCTCAAAGCTAACGGCTGAGCCGGGACGAATCCTGGCGACCAGCAAACGCGGAACACAGGCAAACTCAGCGTGCACGGCGTAACTCGCTCCGGCGCACGCGACACGGTCACCCACCTTGAGATCGGTAACGCCTTCTCCTACGCCAATGATTGTTCCAGCACTGCTGTAACCCAGCGCGTTCGGCTGATCGAGACGGCTGCGCACAGCAGCGACGGCTGAGAAGACGCCATCTCGTCGAACTTTGTTGATGACCTCGCGTACCAGGTCCGGGCGGGCTCTTGCTTTTTGCAGAAGGTTCTTGCTGGCAAATTCGTAGGAGGCCCGTTCCGTGCCCGCGGAAACCAGCGACGCTGCGATGTTTACCAGAACACATCCTGGCAGCAACTTGGGAACCGGGACATCCACAACGGCAATCTCGCCCGAGCGCGCCCGCTGCAATACTTGTTTCATGCCGTAGCGGCCTGAGCAAGCGTGATTGAAATCTTAGAGTGTCTCAGATTCTGCAAGGGAACCATTCCGCTGCCATACTACTCGGAATCTGCTCGATTTCTGGTTGACACAGTAGGCACATGGATCGCGACGGTGGGGCTTTTGCTACAGACTCTTGGCTTGAGACTCCTGCAGATCAAGCCGCAGTTGCCGAAGCCTGGTTGCCTTCCCCGGGTCGATTCCAGGCTGCAGATCGGTCTCCTCCAGGAAGTAACGCCAGCCCGCGCCTCGGTCTTCCTGGCTTTGGCACCATTCGAAGTCGTTGAGAGTCCTTTGCGCACTCTCCGTTCCTTTGACGACGGCCATGACGCCGCCCGAAATGTAGGTCTTCTCGTTGAACCGAATGACCGCAAAAGAGTGCTCAGAGTTGTTTGTCATTTTTTAATTTCCGAGTCGGAGATTCGGACAGGCAAGCACGTCGCCATCGGATGAGCGCGCGCAACCCCACAAGTCACGCATGCTTCATGAACGTTCTTGCCCAAAAAACTCGTCGCAGTCAAAATACTTTTCTTAACGGACTTGGTAAATGGCCTCTTGGTGTAGTCGCGTAGCACAAGTGGGGTAAGGCTCGGAATGCCGCATGTGGGAACAAATCATCTCAGGCGTTCGAAGACGGTAGCGAAGTACTTTTAGGAGAGCGCGTCCGTTGAACTGGAAGTTCCACGAAAAGCCGCAGCCTTCCCAATGGACATTTCGTTTGAGTGGAAAGAAAAGGCGAGGGCCCTTTAAAAAGAAGTGGAGCACAAAAGGTAAAGGCCGTGATATTGGTTATGCTCTAGCCGCCCGCTCCTGCGAGGGAGCGAACTGCGTGGAGTATGCACCATCACGGCCCTTGATGCGATCACTGCTTTCGCAGTCCCAAACCCCAACTACCCCTCGCAGAGCAGTCGGTTTTTTCGGGTCTGGTCGTTCTCCGGGTCGCCCCAGCGAACTAATCACCCAGCTTACTTTGGACTGGCCACGGTTTATTTTGACCAACCCTTTCAGCCGTCGACGGGGGCAAAGGTAAACACTTCACTCGAAATTGTCAATGCCGATTGTTGGTGCAAACTGCGCGCGCAAAAACTCAAAACACGAACAACGCAGCTCATTGAAGAGCCTAAGTTTAGAGAACAGGGAAATTGCATTTCCTGTTTTTCCACAACCTTATGCACAGCGACGCCCTATGGCTCGAATCCATTAAAATGTCCGCGAACCAACAAATCATCTTGACGTCGAAGCGACGCGTACCGCATGTTGGTTGCAGGAGAGAAGTGAGAATGTCAGATGTAGTCGCATACGTGGACGGCGGCTCTATGGGCAATCCGGGGCCGTCCGGAATTGGAGTCGTGCTTGACAGCTCTGAAGGCCGCACCATCAGAATCGCCAAGTGGATCGGGCGTCAGGATAATAATGTGGCCGAATACGTCGCTCTGCTCGAAGCCCTGCAATGTGCCCTGACCCTCAGGGCCAGAAAGCTGCACGTCTACTCCGACTCTGAAGTGGTAGTCCGGCAGATGAGAGGCGAATACACCTGCCGAAGTCCGCGCCTGTATTCCCTGCATTGGATCTGCCGCAAGCTGGCCCACTCTTTCGATTTCTCCATCTCGCACGTCCGCCGCGAACTCAACGCGGAAGCAAACGACCTGGCCAACGCGGCGGTTCGACAGCACCTCGCGTAGCCCTTGCCGATCCATCGGGCTTCCACAACTTAAAACCTCGCGGTCGGTACGGAGGCTTTCAGGCCTAATGCTTCCAGCTCCAAACCGGATTGCCTTTGTCGTCGCGCAACACCAGCGTGTCCGAACCTTTCACAACTTCCCGCGCGAGGATCAGATCCACTCCACCGTATTTTACTTTCGATCCGGTAAACGCGACTTCGTCCCCTTTGCTGAAGCTCACCCCCATGTCGTCCATAAATGATTTCGGGCAGAAGTAGAGGTCAACCACATCCTCGCCGTTTTTCATCATCAGGTGGACAACATCGTTCGCTTTCGGTGGCAGCTTAACTTCTTCCACCGTGCCCTTGAGCTTGGTTTCAGTATGGAGATCGTACTTAGGTGGGCCGGTCTGAGCAAACAACAGAGCACCCGGGGCCAGCACGAGAATGGCAAGAAGAACAACAAGAAGAAGTATCTTGTGCAGACAGTTCGATAGGCCGGACTCGCTTGAACGATGCATGGCTCCCTCCTCACGGACTAAAGAGAAACCGCTGCCGCTACAAGGACAGGTTCTCAGTTCCATTTTCGTAGATAGGATTAAGCCAATTC
>CAVROB010000011.1:0-366308 GCA_963722725.1 uncultured Acidobacteriota bacterium | reverse complement strand
ATGATTTTTCCGTTCTCGCGGTGAATAGCTCTCGCAAACTGGCCCAGCCGAATCTTGGGACCTTGTGAAACCACGGCAATGTCTTTTACGCGCAACGCGGTCGTTTTTCGTCAAGACGACGGTTTGCGCGATGTCTTGGGAGCGGTCGACGGTTCCAACGGAACGCACGTTGATCTGCTGTAATCCTTCTTGAATGAAGCTGCCGCCCGCGTTCTGGTTGTTGCTCGTGAGTTGCTGCTCGACCTGGGCGAGGCTCAGGCCGTAAGCAACCAGCTTGTTTGGATCGACCCGAACCTGATATTCGCGCGTGGGGCCGCCGAAGCTGGCAACATCGACAATGTCGGGCACTGCCTTGTTTCTCCCCCCGATGACCCAATCTTCGAGGGATTTCAGTTCCATCGAGTCATACGCTGGATTGGTACTGTGTAACGTGAAGAAATAGATCTGTCCGACCGGGCTCCAATCCGTGCCCATCTGCGGGTTCACGCCCGGTGGCAGAGCGACTTGGCTCAGCCGTTCCAGTACCCGCTCCCGGTTCCAGTTGTTATCCGATCCGTCGTCGAAGATCAACTTCAGATCCGAGAGTCCGAAGAGCGAGAACGAGCGTAGATGCACGACATGGGGGATGCCGTTCATCACGATTTCGAGCGGAATCGTGACCTGCTGCTCGATTTGTTCCGCCGAAATCCCAGGCCATTGAGTGATAACTTCGACGTTGTTGTCGGCTACGTCGGGATAAGCCTCAATGGGAAGGTGACGGAAGGCGACGATGCCTCCTGCGAAAAGCAAGAGGGCGAAGCCCAAAACCAGCCAGCGGTTGCCGAGAGCAAAATCGACGACTCGGCGGATCATTATTGCTCCACCGTATTTTGCAGCACCAGAGCACTCGAAACTACCTGGTCTCCAGGCTTGATACCTGAAACGACTTCCTGCATGTTGCCCGGAAGCATACTTCCAGTGACCACTTCGAGACGCTTGAAATGTCCCGCGCCTATCGGCGCATAAACCCACTCACGATCATGCAAATGCAGAATTGCGGCCGCAGGAATCGCCGCCAGCGTTTGCGCTTGCTTGCCATAGAATGTCGCAGTAACAAACATCCCGACGCGCATCAGCCCCGGGTTGGGGACTTCAATCCGAACTTTCGCAGTGCGAAGATTGGGATCGAGAACCGGCAGGATATTATCGATCCGCCCCTTGAAAACTTTATCTGGATAGGCGCTCAGACGAATGTCGGCAGTATCGCCCACTCGCACGGCATCGAATCGTTTTCGTAAACGTCACAAATGATCCAGACGTAGGAGAGATCAGAAATCGTGAATGGATTCGGGCCAGACAAGCCCTGGACGCCGGCCGCGTTGGTAACCTGCTGGTCCGTAATCACGCCCGAGATGGGCGCGACCACATCAACGATTCCCGAGGGATGGTCTTTGTCTACGCCGAGCAGCCTTAACTGTTCGGCAAATGCATCGAGGTCGACTTTGGCATCCTGTTCCGCGTCTTCAGCGGCTTCCAGCGCGCTCTTGGCGACTGCGCCCTTGTCAAAGAGAGTCTGCGCCCGCTGCAGTTGCTGACGGGCCAGACGCTCATCGTTTACCGCTTTCAAATACGCCTGGTACGCTCCGGAAACGTCGCTGCTTCGTACTCTCAGGAGCAGTTGGCCTTTCTGTACCACGTCGCCGAGCCTGGCCTTAACTTCTACGACACGCCCAGCGGCTAAAGAAATCACGGGAACTGCGCGCGAGATGTCAGGCTGCACAACGCCGGTCACCTTCAGGGCCGGCGCGGCTTTGTATTCCGTTGCTGTCACCAGCGGGAACAGTTCCGGATGGTCAACCTTGAAGTTGTTGGCGTCCAAATCGGCCTCGACCACTGCCTTAGGCGGTGCTTCTGCTTTTGGATCGGCCTTGCCTTCATTGCAACCGAGGAGGAGCACGTTCGGGAGCAGGCAAAGAGTCGCAGCCAGAGTGGTGAAGACAAATCTGGGTGTAATTTTCATGGGATTACCTCCCGGCCGACGGCCATATTCAATTGAGCCGCGGCTGTCAAATACGAACCAACCAGGTTCACGTAGTTCAATTGCACACTGCGGTATTCCGACTGTGCGTTCAAAAAATCCAGCAACGAAGCCCCGCCATTTTGATAAGAAAAGAAAATCGTGTCCCGCACCCGTAAAGACTGTTGCAGGTACTTCGCTTTGTACGGCCGCAGCAGAGTCAGATTGCTGGCGACTACGGCGTAACCGGAATCTACGTCACTCAGGACGCCTGCTTCAGTCGCATCGCGCAACCTCTCATTGCGCGTGATATCGATCTGCGTGCGCAGTTTCTCGCCCTGGTTGCGGTCGAAGACACGCAATGGAATGCTCACGCTGACGCCGAGAGTGTTTGTGGCAAAAGGATTATTGGTAGACGCGTTGTGCGTGTACCACACGCTGAATGTGGGATCGGTGGAACCATTCGAAACGGCGAGTTTGTGATCGGTTTGAGCTTTGTCGACGGCTTCCACGGCCGCTTTCAGGTCCGGCCGAGTATCCAGAGCAATCTTTCGAAACTCGTCGCGAGTCATCAGTTGGTCGTTGAAATCGAATGACCCGGCGACGTCGAACTGTTCAATTGGAGTTCGATCGTTCAAAAGCGTGAGCAACTGGATCTTCGAGGTGCGCAGGTTGACCTCAGCGGTTTGCTCGTCCGACTCATACTGCACGCGCTGCAGTTCTAATCGATCAAGATCGATCTGCGCGATGTCGCCGGCTTGATATCGGTTCCGGCTGATATCGAGCACGTGGTCATAGTACTCGAGGTCATCTTTCGCCAACTGGAGCACCGCTTTCGCTTGCATGGTTGACACAAATGCGCTACGCAAGTTGAAGAGCAGGCTTCTCTCTAGATCAGCATGACTCGATTCGGCAATCAGAGTCGCCTTCTGCTGGCTCTGCAGCCGCAGATCGCGTTTGTGCCTCCGCTCAAGCAAATAGCTAATGGCGGGTGACTCGAAAGTGCCCGCGAATGGCTCCCAGACGCCGTGACTGGGAGCAATTTGGGTCCCATCCGCCGTCAGCGTGAATGTTGGGTTCGGGCGCAGGAATGCGGTAACCTCCTCAGCTTTCGATTCGTCGATATTCAGCTTGTCTGCCAAGAGCGTAGGATTGCTCTGCTCGAACCGCGCCCGCACCTGCTCCCAGGTCAAAGTCTGCTGCGCGCTTGCCTGCAGGCCCAGCAAAGCAAGACAAAAAGCCCGGAACATCTCCAAAGCGTCTGGTTCATCCACTACACCATAAATCAATCGTCGCCGGGTTAGCCGGCAACAGATAGGCGACAGCCAAACACACCGCCTATCGAGGCAAGACATGGGGACTCACATCGAACCGGGGATTTTCGCCGCAGAACTAGGCGGCGAAACGGACACATCCATTAAGTGATGCGAACGGCGGGGCACGAGAAGCGCGCTCGGTGGCGTGCGCTTGTTGGGGAGGGACGACCGAGATCACCACGACCCGTCCGCAAACCTGGTCGTTGGTATCAACCGGTACAGGGGAAACCCAAGCCGACAAAGCACAGGAAACGTTTGCGCTAGCGTCCGATTTATCCCCGACGGCTTGCTTGACCATGCGCTTCGATGGGCTGGATTCCTCTATTTCCTGCCGCATTGCATGCAGGTCGTCGGTAGCCGAAATCACCGGGAACAAGAGCATCAGAACGCAGGTCAAAAGCAGGAACGGGCGGATCCGACTCAAGCGACATCCGTCCGCCGGGCATGCCGATTGATGGCGCCACATCCAGATAGCGGGCAAGGCCAGCGTCAACCAAACGATATTGAGCAGCAATTCCATTGACCGCAAATTAAACGAAGCAAGGCCTTCGAAGTTAACCCTTCAATACTAGATAAACTAAGTCTTGCAAAATATGGAACACAAGTCAACGTAAACGCAAGGCCTTGTACGCCCGTGCGTAAAGAGTGCGGCAAAAAGAAGGGCACGACCGAAGCCGTGCCCTAGCGTCCGATTCCCTCTGTGTCTTTGTGGTGAAAAGCCCTTAGTCTCGCACCCCATCCATAAACGCGCGCAACTTTCGCGAACGCGATGGATGACGCAGCTTGCGCAAAGCCTTGGCTTCGATTTGGCGGATGCGCTCGCGAGTCACCGCAAACGACTGACCCACCTCTTCCAGTGTGTGCTCGCTGCCGTCTTCCAAGCCGAAGCGCATCTTGATGACTTTTTCTTCGCGTGGAGTCAGCGTGCGCAGCACCTGCGAAGTCTGGTCTTTCAAGTTGACGTTGATCACAGCCTCGGCGGGCGAGACCACGGCCCGGTCTTCGATGAAATCGCCCAGATGCGAATCTTCCTCTTCGCCAATCGGCGTTTCGAGGGAGATTGGTTCTTGCGCGATCTTGAGCACCTTGCGCACCTTGGCCACCGGAATGTCCATGCGCTTGGCGATTTCTTCCGACGTAGGCTCGCGTCCCAACTCCTGCACCAGTTGCCGCGAAGTGCGGATCAGCTTGTTGATCGTCTCGATCATATGGACCGGGATGCGAATCGTACGCGCTTGATCAGCAATTGCACGAGTAATTGCCTGCCGAATCCACCACGTGGCGTAGGTGGAGAACTTGTAGCCACGGCGGTATTCGAATTTGTCCACGGCCTTCATCAAGCCGATGTTGCCTTCCTGAATCAGATCGAGGAACTGCAAGCCGCGGTTGGTGTATTTCTTCGCAATCGAAACTACAAGTCGGAGGTTGGCTTCGATCAGCTCTCGCTTAGCCTGCTCCGCATCCATGTCTCCCTGGATGATCTCGCGCTGAGTTCGCTTGAGTTCCTGGAACGACACTCCGGCTTCGACTTCGAGCTTCTCCAGTTCGGTGCGAATAGCACGCGACTGGCGCCGGTATTCCTTGCGTTGTTCTTCGCTACGAGTGGCGTCTGCTTTTTTTTCGAGGTTCGTCGACTGGCGATCGAGCGACCGCATCATGTCTACAGTCTTGTTGGCCCGGTCGATGAGGCGCTTGCGTTCGGTGTTGGTGAAGCCCAGTTTGCGGACGCACAGAGAGACATCAACGATGGCACGAGCCAACGCGATGCGGTAGCGGCGATAGTCCTTTGGACGCTTCTTCTGCGAGACGGCTGCGAACTTTTCCAGAAGCTGATTGGCCTTTTTGTAAGCCTTAGCCAAGTCGTCGATCTTTCCGGTGAATTCTTTCAGACGGTTCTGCAGAATCTCATCGGTGATCTCTTCCTCATCGAAGGTGACCACTTCTTTGATGGAGCGGACACCCTTCTTGAGGTCTTCGCCCATCGCCAACAGTTCATTGATGACGATTGGAGAGCGTGAAAGAGCTTTCAGCACGCGCAGTTGTCCCCGCTCGATGCGCTTGGCGATTTCAACTTCGCCTTCGCGGGTAAGCAGGGGAACAGTGCCCATCTCGCGCAAATACATGCGGACGGGGTCGTTGGTTTTTTCCAGAGCGCCGGGAGTTAAATCGAGTTCGACGTCCTCGCCAGCTTCGTCTTCGTCGAACTTCTTATCGAGCGCGGAGGAGGGAAGTTTCGGTCCCTCCAGCACATCGATTCCTTGCGTACCAATCGTGGTCAGCAGATCGTCCAGGTCTTCAGGAGAATGCACATCGTGCGGGATGAGATCGTTCACCTGATCATAGGTGAGATATCCCTTTTCCTTGCCTGTATCGATCAGCTTTTTAATGTCGTCGTACTTGTCGTCAAGAGCCAAGAAAGATTTTCCTCAAGTCGTCCCATGGAAGGACGTCGAAACCTCGTTTATTGCGGCGGGAACGTGAAGTGGCGGGATTAGCGCCGACACAAACCTTAAAAGTATAGCACGGAAAAAGTCTCCCATCACATGCAAACTTTATGCCAGAAACCGCCCGCCGCCTATGTTGCCCGCTGTTAATAACTTAGATGGCACAACAGCCCATTTAGTTTCAAGGCGCCACATTTAGTTTCAACCCCCTAGATGATTCAAGCCAGCCTTTGGACTGCCCCTTTATCCGACAAACCGGGATCCGATAAGCCGGGATCCATGAGTGCCCTCTTCAGGCGGTCTTTTTCTCGCAGCAAGAACAGCAGCCGGTCGGGTTCATGTTTTTTGGCGGCTTGGAGCTCCCGCTGAACCACATCCATTTGACGTCGGTACTGAATCCGCCGCAATGCGCGCACCGCGCCCTCCAACCGCTCAGCCGTGAGTTCCTCGTCTTCTTTCATCAGGATTGCCGCAACAAGATTCCGGTCGGAGTCGGGCAGCGGCAATTCCATCACGTCAACCGCTCCGCCGGGGGAGTTTAACAAACATTGGATGAGGGATTCGGTGCCTAGTCCGACGTGCAGGCGCTCGTTCTTGAGCACAAAATGAGCCTGACGAGCGGGATCAAACTCTTCCTCGGTACCATCGCGCGCTGAGGTGCGTTCCTCCGACGTCTGCATCTCGCCCGCCGAGGTCAATGCCCGGATCAACAGCTTCTCGGCGTCGGTGACTTGGGCATCGGCAGCGGCTTTGAGGCTAGTGGCCGAACGGCTTGTGGCGGCATGCTTGAGTTCCTGCCGCAGAACGGCAGAATCGATGCCGAGTTTTTGCGCGATCTCGCGCGCCAGTTCGTCGCGGACGATCCGACTCGGCACCCGCTGGATGTGCGGCAGCAGGGAATTTAGAGCCTTGACCTTCCCCTCAGAGCTGCGGATCGGGAACTGGCTTTGGGCACGCTCGATCAGATAATCAAAATAACGCTGAGAGTGCTTGAGTGCCTCACCATACGCGTCTTTGCCCTTTCTTCTAATGAAGAGATCGGGGTCGAAGCCGGCCTCGAGAGTCAACACTTTGATTTGGAATTCCTCTTCGACCAGCAGACCCAGGGTGCGCTCGGTGGCTTTCGCGCCAGCGGTGTCGGGATCGAAATTCACGACTACGTTCTTGCTGGAGCGGCCCAGCAACCGAGCCTGCAGTTCAGTGAAAGCTGTTCCGGAACTAGCGATCACGTTATGGAAGCCGGCAGCGTAGACCGAGATGCAATCCATCTGCCCTTCGACCAGGATGGCGTAGTCCAGCTTGCGAATGGCTTCTTTGGCTTGGTCGAGATTGAACAGCACGCGAGATTTCGAATAGATCGCGGTCTCAGGCGAGTTGAAGTATTTCGGTCCGGCTTTATCGTCAGTCGAAAGCGTGCGCCCGGTGAATGCAATCACCCGCCCAGCCTCGTTGGTGATGGGGAACATGACCCGGTTGCGGAATTTGGAATACATGTCGGCGAGGCTGGCTTCAGGCTTCGGGCTTTGGGCCTCGGGTTCTGGGTCGCGGCCGTTCTCTTGCTGGTTCTCCCTTTCTTTGTCATCTTCTTTGTCATCCCGAGCGAAGTCGAGGGACCTTGCGTCTTGCCGAGAACTGGCCGTCGTAAGTTGAGATCTTTCTTTCCAGGAGAACAGTCCGCTCGCGCGAAGCACGTCCGCATCGAACTCTCCCTTCAGCCGGTCTTTCAAGAAGAAGCCCGAATCTGGGGCGTAACCGATCCGGAAAGTGTTAATGACATCCTGGGTCAAGCCGCGTCCAGCAAGGTATTCGCGAGCTCGGGCACCTTCGGGACGGCGGAGGCACTCCTGGAAAAATGCAACGGCGCGCTCGTGGACTTCGATCAGCACCGTACGCAGCTTGGCTTCCTGTGCTTCTCCGGGACTGCTGTAGCTAAGTTTGGGAAGCGCAATCCCGAGCTTCTGGGCCACTGCTCGTACAGCTTCCGGGAAAGTGACGTTTTCGATTTTCTGGACGAAGCTGAAGACGTCTCCCGAAACGCCGCATCCAAAACAGTGAAAGAACTGGCGAGTAGCATGGACGGAAAACGACGGCGTTTTTTCGTTGTGGAAGGGGCAAAGCCCCGAGAAATTCTGCGCCCCGGCCTTCTTTAGCTTGACGTAGTCGCCGACGACGCGGACGATGTCCGCTTGCTGCTTAACGATTTCTTTGAAGTCGATGGCGTCGGTCATGGAGTGAACACAATTCCCCGCAGGAATTCTGAGGGAAAGAGGAGCTAAATGGAATATAGCAGCAGCTTTGCGATGGCGGAAAAGCTGTGAATTTTGATAGTTAACGGTTGACGTCAGAGGAAAACCCCGGTTTATTCAGTTCATTTTTCTTTCTATCGACCCAACGCGTTCAGGGCCTCCCTTGTCTCATCCGCAATTGACGGCATTTCGGCTACCGTAGCCACCTTCACGCCATTCTCTATGAAGGCGCCCAACGCAAACTCGATGTCGGGATTTGTGCGATCAAGGTCGTCCGAAACAACCGCGGTAAGCCGGGCGATTGTTCCGTTTTCGGCAGAAATGCGCTCCGCAATCTTGGGGAAGCGGTGGGCAAGAATAACCGCCTGATGGGTGGTTGCTTTTAGGGGAACAGGTTGAAAGAATCGGACCTCGGTGCCGACTAGATATCCAAAATCAAAAACCAGCGAATCCCCCTTTTTTTTCGTGTATTTAATTGCGGAAATCTTTTCCAAGCGCAAAGCCCATATTCCGGCTCGGGTCAAGGCATCTTCTATTCCCGCAAGAATCATTGCGCGCTCACCCTTGGGGCGGTGTCGAGCGGGGATTGCGTCCGACGGCGGCTCTTCCAAATAGATTGAGCACAGCCTTTCTAGCTCTCGGCCGGGCTCCGCCGCCAAGCAAACGTTTCGGGGCGAGAGCTGGATCATGTTCGCGAACGACTCTTCAAACTTACGCAGCAACAAGCTGACATCCTGCGAATTCCGCATTTGCATGCGAATATAGGGTTCAAGATCCTGCAGCACTTCGATATCAACCTCTTTGTCGAGCCGGTAGACGTTGCGCCAATCGCTCGTCATACGCACGTCAGCGTATCCCAAACCAGTGGGGTGCGGTTCGAACAACAGCACTCCGATATCTACAAACCGCCCGCTCACTAAGTAAGGGACATACCGTAGTAGATAGAACTCGAGCTGCTTCAGGTCAGCCATTGACATCGGGGGCGACTTCACGCGTCTTCCTTCCAGTTCGGAAATGGTTGCCTTGCGGACATCCGAAAGGCTACGATCAGCTCGCGTACCCTCGTCCTTCGATCGAGCAGGCAGCGAATCAGTTCTTCGAGTGCACCCCAGTCACTGGCATACCACTCGGGTGGAATTTCAGCGGCACAGTTCCAGATGAGGCTTTCGCTCATGCCCTCGATCGTCGCGAGCCATGGCTGAAATGAATCCCACCCACGTACGTTTAAATAGACTTCATTCTGGGCATAGACGCCGCGCAGCGGGTAGTCCGGAAATGTCCATTCGCCGGCGTTGAAGCAATATCCCTGATCGATGAAGGTGACCGTATACTTTTTCTCCCGCATTTTTCGCCAGAACGTTGCCTGCCTGCCGTTTGAATTTGCGGTCCACTTATCGAGCGCCAGCATTCCGGCAAAGCTTTCAAGGTTTCGCACTCGTTCCAGCATGGTTACTGGAAAATAATCGAAGATCTGTCCTTGCAGTGGATCGACTACATATCGCGAGCCGAATTGCAGGCCGGGCTGGCAGCGAATCACGCTGCCAGAAAGCTGAATATTGAGCTCCGACGAATTCTCCACCAGCCAATCGCCAACTTCGACAACCTCGGTTGGCGGAACCGGCAATCCCGCTGCCTCTGCAAGTCGCGTGGCGAGCAATTCGTTGGCCAGAACGCGCAGATGCTGAGGATTGTTGCGAAACTTCACCACGTAAAAGTTTCCATCCGAGCAGCGCATCATATGCCCCTGTGCTCCGCCCCGCATTCGTCGCACGTGTTGCACGGCAAGCACTGCCAAATGGCAAGTCCTCGAAACTACCCAAAAGGTCGAATGTTATCCCTACTTTCGAGGACTTGGATGTGATGGGTGGACAATAAAGGGCTGTGGATTTAGCGGCGTGCTTCGCTGGCTAGAACCCTTTGTTTGGATGGAAGCCTAGCGGCGCGTCTGAAGACGCGCCCTTTCAAGTCGACCTGGTCCGTTCGACGGGCGATTTAGACGCGCAACTCGACGACGGTTGCGCCCCCTCCGCCTTCATTTTGTGGAGGCTCGGTGACGGATTCTACATGCGGATGCTTCTGCAAATACTGACGCAATGCTTTACGCAGAATTCCCATACCGCTCCCGTGAACCACCCGAACGCGAGGCAACCCGGCCAGGAAGGCGCGGTCTACGAATTTCTCCACTTCTCGCGTGGCATCGTCGACCGTGCGTCCGATCACGTTGATCTCTGAAGACATGCTCTGGTTCTCGCTTTCCAGCGACACCGAGATTCCACGCGCACGGGCGGCTTTGACAGGAGAATCTGAAGCATGCACCAGCACATCCGCAATGTCATCGCGAGCAATCTTCATTTTCATGGCGCCGATCTCGACTTCGAAGTGGTTGTCATCAATTCGACGTGACACCACAGCGGGACGACCGACCGACTTCAGCTTTACCGTATCGCCTTCAGAGACATGCTTAACCAACTGCGGCTGGGCATGGGGATCGCCCTGATCGGCGCCGCTGGTGTGGGCCACCACGGACGAATCAAACTGCTCGCGAAATTCGCGGCGTAGTTTGGAAATACGCCGTTCGGCATCTTTGGACAATTTTTGCGCTGCCGCCCGATCCTGAATGGCGTTGACCATCTCTCGCGCGTGGTATTCGAAATCGCGCAGCAGGGTGTCCAGCTTCTTTTCCATCTCTTTGATTTTCGCCTGCTGTTCTTTCTTGCCTTCCGCGGCAAGATAATTTTTCTCTCGTTGAATTTCTTCATCGCGAGCGCGCAAACGCAGCCGTTCGGCTTCCACCTCCCGCAATTCAGCATGCAAGCGATCCAGGAATTGGCCGACATCTCGCGCTTGCGAACCCAGGCGCGCACGGGCCGCTTCAATAATTGTCGGATCGAGCCCCAGTCGCTGCGCGATGTTGATGCCGGCGGACGCTCCCGGCACGCCAATTTTCAGTTCATAGGTGGGCTGCAATGTGGCTTCGTCGAATCCCACGGAAGCGTTGATCACACCCGCTGTGTTCGCGCCAAAGACTTTCAGCGAGGTGTGGTGCGTGGAAATAATAGCGATGCATCCGATGTGGCGGAAGCGTTCGGCAATCGCGACAGCCAGAGCTGCGCCTTCCTCGGGATCAGTGGCTGAACCGAGTTCGTCGAGTAACACCAATGATTGCGCGGTCGCGGTGCGCGAAATGAAATCAATGTTGGTGACGTGCGCGGAGAACGTTGAAAGATTCTGCTCGATGGACTGGTAGTCGCCAATGTCGGCCAGCACTGCATCGAATACGGGCAGTTCGGCTCGGTCGGCGGGAACTGGAATGCCGGACTGCGCCATCAGCGCGAGCAGGCCAACGGTTTTCAGCACGACAGTCTTGCCCCCTGTGTTCGGGCCGGTAATGACGAGTTCGCGCGCTTCGCTTTCAAGTTCAACAGTGGTAGGAACGACGTTCTGGCCTTTCGCCTTTAAATTGTGTTCGAGCAGGGGGTGGCGGGCTTTGATGAGAACAAGTCGATCTTCGCGCGACATCGACTGCCGGGGACGTCCGTTCCCACTTGAGTGTTCCGAGAGAACCACGGGAACGCAGTTATATTCTTCGGCAAAACGTGCTTTCGCAAACTGCAATTCGAGTTCGCTGAGCACTTCTACTGCCGCGAGGATTGGCCCGGCATTCTCCCCGATCCGCCGAGTCATCTCGACCAGGATGCGGTGAATTTCTGCTTGCTCTTCATCGAGCAGTCGCACCAACTCGTTATTCTGTTCGATGGTTTCAAGTGGTTCTACGAAAACCGTCTGGCCGCTCGAACTGGCGCCGTGCACCACGCCCTGTACTCGCCGTTTCTGCTCGACCTTGACTGGGATGACAAAGCGCTCACCGCGAATCGTGACCAGTTCGTCCTGAACCGTGCCACCTTCGGATAGGCGGCGCAAATAGCCTCGCAACGACTCCTGAATCGAACGCCGCTGCTTCTCTATTTCGCGGCGGATGCGAGACAGTTCCGGCGAGGCTTTATCGTCGAGCGTGCCGTCGGGCAGGATCTTATTGCGAAAAGCTCGCAGCGTATCGGTGAAATCGGCGATTCCTGCTGAAAGCTGCGATACCGCTTTCCACTCGAACTTCATCGCAGCTGGCGGGTTTAGGACGATCTCGCGCCACTCCGCGGAACGATCCACCATAAGTACCACGTCTCGAATATCGGTGGTCTCAAGCGCGGCACCGGCAATTCGGGATTTCTCCACCAGTTTCGTGACGTCGAGTAGGCCGGAAAAATCGAAGCGTCCGCCGACGCGGCGGAACTCGCGAATCTCGGTGGTGAGCTGTTGCTGATTCTCGATCCACTCGCGATCGGTCGACGGCCCGAGGTGAGCGATCAACCCCTGTCCCAAGGGCGAAGAGGCATAGCCACGCAGCAAGTCGCGCAGAGAGTCGAATTCCAGCACGCGGGAGCTAGTCTGGGAAACCGTCCGGGGAAGCATCAGAAGTAATGTTACAAGAAGCAATCGAGCTTGGCTCTGCTAGAATCGTTGGTTGTGGGATGGGTCCTGTACCCGTCCGGGACTGCCTCCATGGCCTTTCCGATCACTCGCCTTCGCCGTCTTCGCCAAAGTGAACAGCTGCGATCCATGGTCCGAGAAACGCGGCTTTCTCCGACGTCGTTTGTGTATCCCATGTTTGTTTGTCCGGGCGAAGGCGTGCGCAAAGAAGTGCGCTCGATGCCGGGCGTTTTTAACCTCTCGGTCGATGAGGCGGTGAAAGAGGCGCAGCAGACGTACTCGCTGGGAGTGCCATCGATCATCTTGTTTGGGCTGCCGGAAAAGAAAGACGAACTAGCCACGGGCGCGTGGGCGGAAGACGGCATCGTGCAGCAGGCGGCCCGCGCTATCAAGCGCGAGGTTCCGAAGCTGGTGATCATGGGCGATGTTTGTCTGTGCGAATACATGTCGCACGGTCATTGTGGAATTGTGCGTGCCCATCCGCAGTCGCTCGGCGCTGCCGTTGCCGCGCCACCCGCAGTCGCGACGGACTACGAAATCGTCAACGATGCGACACTCGAACTTCTTGCCCGTACCGGTGTTTCGCTGGCTCGCGCTGGCGTGGATGTCATCGCGCCTTCCGACATGATGGACGGCCGCGTGGGCGCGATCCGCAATGCGCTCGATCATGCGGGCCTCGCCAATACGCCGATTCTTTCCTATGCAGCAAAGTTTGCCTCGGCTTTTTACGGCCCGTTCCGTGAAGCGGCGGATTCGACGCCGCAGTTCGGCGATCGCCGGTCTTATCAAATGGACGGAGCAAACCTGCGCGAGGCTATGCGCGAAATCGAACTCGACATCGAAGAAGGCGCGGACATGATTATGGTGAAGCCGGCGATGCCCTATCTGGACGTGATTGCCGCAGCCCGCGAACGTTTTGACCTGCCCTTGGCCGCGTATCAGGTTTCCGGCGAGTACGCCATGATCGAAGCCGCCGCCCGCAATGGCTGGATCGATCGCGAGCGAGTCATGATGGAATCGCTGCTCTCAATCCGACGGGCCGGCGCCAGCATTATTCTGACTTACCACGCGAAGGACGCGGCGAAACTACTAGCTTAAAGTTGTGCTCCATCCTCAACCGATTTTTTTCTGGAGGTGTTCAATGTCCAGCGCTAGTGCCCGTCTGGTCGGCGTCGAACTATATTTCGATGATCTGGTTGCCAGCCGAGCTGACCAGACGGCGCTTGACGACGGCCCGCTTCGGAAAACCGCTGTCCTCTGAAGCGAAAGCCACGATCTTGTCGACCGATTTAAAAAGTTCCTTCGCGTCCGCATCCGACATTTGCACTTCTGTGGTGTGGTCCTTCCGAACCTTGCGCGCCATTTCTCCCAGGCTCTGGCCCTGATCCGCGGAAGAGTTTGAATCGTTGTTAGTGGTTGGCGCGGGAGAGACAGTTTGCTGGCCAAGAGCCGAACCGTAGAAAAGGCTGCAAACCAGCAACAGATGACTGGGACAGAAAAATCGAGTCATAGGGCCTCAATGAACCAGGAAATGTGAAGTCAGAAGAATTGTCTTTTAGTCGGACCCGAGACTCACGGCAAAAGGCGGACTAAGGCTTACGAAGGTAATGTGAAGGAGTGGTTGCGAAGCGTCTACCAGATCGTTTTCAGAAGTGGACTGCGCCGAATCTTTTCGTCACGTGTGACCAGCGCAATGCCTTCAGCCCGCGCGGTTGCACCGATAAGCCTATCAATGGGATCCTTCGGATAATTATCCGGGAACTGAGTTGCAAGAGCCGCGATCTCAGCCGTGATCGGCTTCACGTTGGCACCAGAACGGGTCACAAAATTGTAAACGGTGTTTTCGATTGTGCCGCGTGTCCGAAGGGTACCTCGAGCAATGAGGAACGCCAGTTCCCACATCGTGACGTCCGCAATTGCCAATCCATCGCTAACTCTCGCTCTCTGAATCGCGGATGTTGCACGCCGGGAAAGCCGGTCTTCGTCAACAAGCAGCCACACGAGCACATGGGTGTCGAGAAGAATCAACGCAGGATTTCCCAATCTTCGAGCGGCACGGCCGGAGACACGATATCACCGACAATCTCCACTTCTCCCCGCATGCATCCGAACACATCATCAGGTCGTCCGTCCGCTGGCACCAATTTGGCTACCGGACGCCCTCTCTTTGTTATCACAACAGGCTCGCGGGTGGACTGGACATCGTCCATGACTTTCAGGCATCGGGCTTTGAATTGTCCGGCTGGCATCATCTTCATAACCACTCCAAATGACTATGGTCATCATACCATGACCATAGCTGAAAATCGCGCTAGAGGCCGCAGCTAAAGGCTGAGGACTGACAGCTACTTCAATTCCTGCAGCTTTGACGAAGCCAACTGTGCGGCTTCACTGGCGGGGTTTTCCTTCTGGATGGTTTCGTAGATGCGTTTGGCTTCAAGCGGCTGATTGTCCGCTTGATAGGTCGCGGCCAATTCCACTTGAGCCGCCACCTTACCCACCGTGCTGGTAGGCTTTGCCGCCAGCTGTTTGTAGAGATCCTCTGCTTGCTTGTTACGCCCGGTATTGCGATATACCGATGCCAGAGCCATCTTGGCCAGCGCCGCAACGTCGCTGTTGGCCGATGAAATCACTGCCTGGAGATCACGCTCGGCCGAGGCGTTGTCCCCAAGATCCGCCGAGGTCAGACCCAGAAAATAACGGGCGAATTCGGCCGAATGGGTGTGCGGATATTTGTCCACGATGGCTTGAAATTGTTTGTGCGCCGCGGTTGCGCGCTCGCTGGAGCTGGCAAAACTAGGCTCCTCCGGCTGCGCCGGCATGTTCGGCGGACGCACCGGCGTATCCAGCGTGCGCACTGCCTGGCCCAAATCCAGGCTAGCCTTTTGATCCTGTTGACTCAAGTAATACCAGGTTCCGGCCGCCCCTGCCGCGACAACTAGCGCGATCACAATCGCGACAGCCAGTTTGTTCTTGTGTTCAACCGACCAGTGCGCGGTTCTTTCCGCGGCGTCGATCGTGGCTCGGCTGAACCGGTCCGTTTTCAGTTGATGGCGGGTTTCTGCGCGCACGAACTTCCCTTCTGAATACCTCTGGATGGTGCTGACAATTCCTCAGTCTAACAGGCAGAATTCAGCAACGTCAAAGGCTTGTACCCGTCCTGCATTGTCCTGCACACCGTTTTGGCCTCTGAAGGACGCAACCTCCGCGTGATCGAGCCGAACACACACCAGATCATCTCGTGGCCGTTCTGTCTGAACATGCCGGCCTATCCCCCCAAACGAGGTACGTGCCTGCAAGCCTCTCGTGGTAGCAAAAAAACACTGCATCTCGTGATGTGCTCCCGTCGGTCATCGTGCGAAAGTTCAGGCTGGACAGAAAACCTGGGCCGCAACAGGCAGGTTGGAGGAGAAGAAAATGACTGAAATGCTCGCAGGAGGCTTGGTTTTAGCAATCTCGATTTCCATGACCGTTGGGATCGCGGTCATCATGTTCATGGCCGGCCGCGGTGCGGTGCGCAAATGATCCGGCGCATGCTATTGCTTAAGTTCGTATCCTGGTGCGTGCTTGCGCCGGTCCTGGCCTTGGCGCCGACCCAGCATGTGCGCTTCAGCAAGTTGCCCCATCTTTCGCATCCCCTGCGAAAGTGGGCGCTTCGAAGGCCGCATCCGACGAGCCTCATCGGGTCTCGAAGAAGGTTCTATGCGCTATCCCACCACGCACACGTGCAGAAAACGCAAAGATGGCGGGGCCGCTTCGTCAGCGAGTCCGGGGATATCTTCGCCAGCCCCACGACAGCCTGACCTTGCGCAAAACGCAAGCCATTCGGACAACTTTCTTGTCACGGAGCGGAGAACCACCGCGCATTGGATTTGTCTCAGCTTCCCGTCTTGTGCAAAATCTTGTCAAGTCTCCTGCAAGGCCAAATTCCGCCAACCCATGATTTCGTGGCAAAACCCGCAGGACATATCCCAAAGTAATCTCGTCCCCGTACCTCCGTGTTTCTACACTTGAAGTCTCCCCGCAAAAGTATCCGATCTCTGGCAATGAGCGTCTTTAAATTGCCGATCTGCAGGGAAAAGACCCGTCAGCCCTTCCAGTGGTAGGCCTTGGACTGGGGCAGGCCGAGGTGGGCGAGGACGCGGTTGACGAACTCGTGCGCCATGGCATCCAAGCTTGCCGGGCGGTTGTAGAAGGTTGGAATTAGTGGGAAGACTGTAGCTCCGGCGTCGGCGGCACGGTACATGTTGCGGATGTGGATTTTGTTGAGCGGGGTCTCGCGCACGCAGAGAATCAACCGGCGCTGTTCTTTGAGGCAGACGTCGGCGGCACGCTCGATGAGATGCGAGGCGATGCCGTTGGCAATGCGGGCAAGCGTGCCCACGCTGCATGGGATGACGACCATAGCATCGGCGGGATAGGAGCCGCTGGCGACGTTGGCTCCGATGTCGGCGTTCGATTGCTGGTGAATTTTGCGGGAAGCTTTGCCGAGAATTTGGCTCACCAGGTTGCTGCGGCCGCGGAGTCCGAGTTCTTCCGCCATGACGCGCAGGGCGCTGTCGGAGGCGATGAAGTTCACGGTGCGGATGCGGGGATCGCGGTCGACTGTTACTAGTAGCTGTTTAAGAAACAACGACCCGCTGGCTCCGGTTGTCGCGACAGTCAGATTCTCGGGCGGGTTGGGCAATGGCTCCTCGGATCTTAGTTCGGATCTTTCTGTAGAGACGTAGCTAGATGCATCTCTACAGGCTAGATGCAGCTTGCGTCCTGAGCATAGGGAGCGAGTGAGGAGCAAGTCAAGCAGCCGTAGGTCGTTCGTCGTTGGCCACGCCGCTGACGACACGAGCTTGGCAATGACGAACGACCAAAGACGAACGACGATTACATGGCGACTTCAACCAATCTGGGATCCCGCCGCAACGCCGCGCAGATGCACGCGCTGGCTTGCGTCGAGCGCGAAGTTCGCGCCAATGATTCCAGCGGACGCCGCAAGTATCTGCGGGACTTCAGCAATGCTTTCCGTTCCTACGAGTCGGTTATCGATGCGCAAGAGTTGACCGCTACGGTCAGAGCGGCCGACGTGATCCTGATCGGCGATTATCACGCGCTCCCCTCGGCACAGCGTTTTGCGGCGACCCTGCTGGAGCAGCGAGCGCAACCGGGGGACCGTCCGGTAGTGCTCGGAGTCGAGACGATCTTCTCCCGGCATCAGCACATCCTCGATGAATGGTGGCGCCGTGAGATCGATGAAGAAGAGTTCCGCCAGCGCATCCGTTTCGATCTCGACTGGAGTTATGAGTGGCCCCCTTTTTACGAACTGCTGGTAACCGCCCGCGAACACGCAGACGCCGTTTATGGTTTAGATTGCATGCCGAGGGAGGACTTGCGCAAAATCAGAGCCCGAGATCGGCACGCGGCTGACAAGATCGCCGAGATTCGTCAGCGCCATCCGAATGCTGTGGTCCTGGTACTGTTCGGCGAATCGCATTTGGCTCCTCAGCATCTTCCTCGCGTGCTGCGTGGACGACTGCCGGGACATCGCGTCCTCACGGTTTTGCAAAACGTGGACGCGCTTTACTGGCAAGCAACTGGGGTGCAACAGGAGCGGGTTGAAGCAGTGCGGGTGAGCGATGACGTCGTCTGTGTTTTTAATTCTACGCCGCTGGAAAAGTATGAGAGCTATCGCCTCTGTCTGGCGCGCTGGAATCGGGAAGGCGAGCAGCCGCCCGACATCGCACCTACGATTTACAACCTCGTCGATAGCTTGCTGCGCTTTCTTGATGTGAACCGCTACTCCCCACACAACGGAACGCAGCCGAAGTTTCTGGTTGATCTGTTGCCCGAGGTGCATTGCGGATCTAGCGACGCGCGCTTGCGGCGTTTGCTTTCGCGTGTCACTGGCGAGGCGGAGCGAATCGAAGCCATGCTGCAGAAGGTTGAATCGCGAGGCAGCGTTTATCTACCGGCGATCAATGCTTTTTATGTTCGTGAATTTCAGATGACGTGCGCTGCGGAAGAGGCTTCCCGTTTCTTGCATCACGCTTGCCGTGGTTTGCCATTGCATCGCAACGGTCGTGCCATCGCCACTGCTGAGCCTGACATGCAGCCTGGCGACAGGTTCTATGCCCGAACGCTGGAGCACGCGTTGGCCTACTTCGGTTCCCGCGTGTTATATCCAGCGCGGCCGGCGATCGGCGATCAGGAGGCGTGCGAATTCTCGCGGGCGGCTTGCGAAAGACTCATGCACGAGGCGCTGCGCGGCGATCGAAACAAATTCGACTCACTGGCCCAGAAGTTGGGCTACACATTGGGCAGCCAACTTTACGACGCATATTTGCGAGGAAGCGTGAGTCGAAGCGTCCTTCGGCATTTGTTCCTCGCGCGCATTGAGGAACCGGGGAAGGCGCGAACCACCTGCTTTGAAGTTTCGCGAAAGATCCGCGGCAGCCGCAAGAAGCCGTGTGCGGCAGCGCAGTAACTCAAGCCATCAGCACCTGGCAATTAGCAATTAGCATTTGGCGAACCGGCCTTTCACCTTCCCCAGAACAGAAAGTCGAGAACGCGTTGACGTATGCTTATGCGACAACCCCGCCGTGGTACCCCCGTACAAGATGCTAATCTAGATGGCTAAGTGCTAACTACTAAGTGCTGATTGCTGACTGCTGACTGCTGAGTGCTTCTTTGAACCCTGAATCCATCCGCAAACTTTTCGAGCAGGTGCGCGCGGGAAAGATTTCGCCGGACGAAGCTGTCCAAGGCCTGCGGCACTTGCCGTTTGAAGACCTTGGATTCGCCAAGGTCGATCATCATCGCGCATTGCGCGTAGGCATGCCGGAGGTGATATTTGGACAGGGCAAGACGCCGGCGCAATTGGCGCAGATATTTTCGCGACTGGCGAAGCATGACGGCAACCTTCTTGCGACGCGGGCCAGCAAAGAGCAGTTCGCCGCAGTCAAAAAGAAAGTGCGCGGGGCAGAGTACCGCGAATTGGCGCGGGCAATCGTTTTGCAACGGGACAAGAAGAAATATGGCAAGGGAATTATCGCAGTGGTCTCGGCGGGAACCAGCGACATTCCGGTTGCTGAAGAGGCCGTGGTCACTGCCGAGATCATGGGCAACGAGGTTGAGCATCTTTATGACGTGGGCGTGGCCGGCATTCATCGTTTGCTGGCGAATCGTGGAACGTTGACGCGGGCGCGTGTAGTCATTGTTTGCGCCGGAATGGAAGGCGCACTGCCCAGCGTGGTTGGCGGGCTGGTTGGAGTTCCCGTCATCGCGGTCCCCACCAGCGTCGGTTATGGCGCATCCTTTAAGGGTGTAGCGGCGTTGCTGGGGATGATGAATTCGTGCGCGTCCAATGTGAGCGTGGTGAATATTGATAATGGATTTGGCGCGGGTTATGTGGCAGCGTTGATCAACCGATTGTAATCCTCGAGTTCCTTCGGACTACTGAGGTCCCACGGTATAAAGGAAAATCTAAGGGCCGGCGATGGGCTAAACCCTGCCGGCCCTGGCTCCCCTTATGCCGAAGCTGGTAACTGCTCCTCGACATACGCGTACTGAAGCTTTTTCCAACGCCTGGCCTGGGCAATGGAGATCACGTGAAGCATAGTGAATAGCGGGACGCCGAAGGTGGGAATCAGGCTCAGGGGCAGCACCGTCATTAGCGCAGTCGTCGGTCCGTGGGGGCTGATCAGCCGGGCGGTGGTCCCAAGGGTAACCGCCGAGACCAGATCGAAAATTCCGAAGATCTGCCAGAAGATAAAGCTTTGCCGGTGGCTGAAGTTCACGAGTTTCGTCGCTACCCAGGGCGCGGTTGCTCCAATGGCAATGTCACCCCAGCCTGCGGGCAAAGCGAAAAACCCCGGCAGCAGCCCGACCGTATAGAGAGCAAGGAACGCCAACCCGGCAATCCTCCAGGACTGCACGACGGTCAAGCTGCGTGGATTCAAAGACAAAGTGAATTCTCGAAATCCTTCTGATGTCGCAAACCAGAATAGAAACACGACGATCGGGATCAACCCGGCCAGACCAAGCGCGAGCGGCGGAAGGCTAGGATCAGTTTTGAATACCTGGAGAGCCCCGGCCGAAAATGCAAAGACGAACCATGCAGCGATCAGCCCGGCGGTCAATCTTCCATAATTTGCGTTTTTCATGACAGATCTCCTTTCCTTGTGAGTGCGGCCGTAACTTCGTTGGCTAGCTGGTGAAGGTCGTGCCAGCGCTTTGCGCCCAACTGGCGCTCCAACTGCGCTTGCACCTTCTCCCAGCGAGGAAAAGCGCGGTTGAATTGATCGCGGCCCGCCTTGGCCAGACGCAGCCATCGTTCGCGCCGGTCCTCACCGCGGCGTTCTGCAATCCATCCCTCCCGGCTCATGATCCGTAGCGTGCGCGTGAGGGTTGTGCTGTCCATGGCCAGTATTTGACCTAGCTCACCTTGGGACAGCTCTCCGGCTCGCGACAGCACCTGCAGAATCGTGAATTGAGTGGCTCGCAGACCTGTTGGGCGGAGCGCGTCGTCATACAACTGGGTAAGCGCCCGCGACGCCCGGCGGAAGTTCCCGCACATGCAAAGCAGGTCGGGAAGCGTGCGGTTGGTGTCGCTCATAGCGTGATAGATGTATACACATCTATCGTGGATTCAAAACCTTGATTGAGTTTCGGTAATAAAACTTTGCCTCTCCGTATAATCAGTGGGCAAAAAAAGGCACGGCCGAAGCCGTGCCGTCCTCCGACCCAAGATGTAACCGCGTTATGACTTTTTCGCCACTTCCAGGTTGTTCTTCACGGTGAAGGCACCGAACACCTGGCTTGCCCGGATGCCCGCGATCGTTTTGTCCATCGGACTGTTAACCACGCCGTAGAGGCTCAAGTTACCGCGATCGACTACGATGCGGATCGGCCGCGCTGGATCAATCGCGTACTGGCCGAGCGCGGGATCGTGATAGATCGCCCGCAGCGCGCGAATTCTGATCTCATCGTCGAAGCCAGAAACCGGAGCGACTTTCATGTTGTTCACCACGTCCTTCACCCCAGCAGTGTCGTTCACCAGCGCCAAAGCGGAGTCGCGGTCAACCTCAGTGCGGGTTTCGCCATTGAGCGTCACCACGCCATCATCGACCGAGGCAGTCACGAAATTAAACGCGATGTCGTATCCCATGCGGTCGTAGTACAGCTTGCGATCGAGTTGTGCGGTGAGTTCGGCGTCGGGAACGCTCTTGCCATTCACCGCGATCAGGTTTCGCACTCCCTGCAAATTTTCGGTTTTGCGGATTTTCTTGGCCGCATCCAGTTTCTGTTGATACAGATCCACATTGCCGCTCAGGGTGACGATGCCGTCGTCAACCGTCGCCGTGACGTCACGAAATTCTTTCTTGCTTGCCAGTTGCTGCGTGACCTTGGCTTGAATTGTGGCGTCGTAGCGGCTTGCGCTGGTCGTTTGCGCCACCATGCTCACGCTTAACGCGGCCAATCCAACAAACCAACCACAACTCCGAAGAAACGCTTTCATAAACTGTACCCTCCGATCCTCTGCAAGGAAGAAACCCAGCTTGCGCCGAAAAGTTGTCATATGTCTGTCCTCCCTGCTTCACTTACTAACTGGTTAGTTAAATGATTGGATGCGGGAGAAATGGCCCAGAATGTAAAGATTTGTGGAGGTTTGAAGCTGCGATGATTCACAGACAAGCGGGAGCGACGACTCGCGGTGAAGCAGTTGGAAACTCTCACTCAGGCGAACACAATGTAAACCCGGGCAGTCTCAGTCTTCCGAAACTTCAGGACCGGTACGCCCCCGAGACGCTTGCGTCGTAGCACGGCCTCGTCCATAGACGCGTAGCGGGGTGGCCCACCCTTCAACGACTATTTCCCTTCATCCGCCGAAGGCCCATACACCGACGGCACGGCCACGTCATTTAAGCGCAAATACACTCCCAGCTGCGCCCGGTGGTGGATAATGTGGTTCATCATCATCCGTCGCACGGCCATGATCTTTGTCCCGTTGAAAAATACCTTATCCCCGGCGGACAACTTCCAATTCTTGGCCCACTCGGCATCGCCTGTCTTCGCAATGGCCGCCCGCATTTCCGCCACTTTCTTATCGAAAATCTCCAGCACATGGTTCCGTGACTCCGCCACCAGCGGCTTCGATCCAGCCGGCCGGTTGGCGAAATCCAGGCTCTCTGTCGTAATCGCAGCCGCCCCGAAGCCTGGCAACTCTGCTACGTGTCCCGCCAGTCGCCCCAGCGTCATCGACTTTTCATGCGGCTTCCACGCCAGCTTGTCCTCGGGAATGCGTTCCAGGGTTCGTCGAGCGCTGGCCATCTCCTGATCAAACTCCGGCAACAACCCTTCGCTGATTGTCATCCAATCCTCCGATCCAAGAATCTCCAAACCTAACACGATTGGCGCGTCCGCTTCCACCGCCGTCAAAACCCGGTGAGACCAATTTCCAGAAGCCAGATGCTGATTGGCCGGCGCTTGAATGCTGACCTCTTCTTCAATCATTTATCCTGAGAGCGCATGATCAAGTTCCAACGCCAATTCGAACCCAGCCAGGTGAAGCTGCTGATTTTCGATCTCGACGGAACCCTCATCGATTCGCGTCTCGACCTCATCCACTCGGTAAACGCCATGCTCAGGCATCTCGGACGCGCCGACTTGCCCGGCGACGTGATCGCCTCCTATGTGGGCGACGGCGCCCCGACTCTGATTCGTCGCGCCCTTGGCGATCCTCGGGATGAAGGCGTGATAAAAGCGGGGCTGGAACATTTCCTCACCTACTATCGCGCTCACAAGCTCGACCACACCCACGTTTACGATGGCGTCAAAGACATGCTGACCGTGCTGCACAACTCCAACGGCATCCGCCGGCAGATGGCGGTGCTCTCGAACAAGCCCGTGATTCCTTCGCGCGCTATCGTGGAAGCGCTCGGCCTCGCCGGATTCTTCACCCACGTCTACGGCGGAAACAGCTTCTCCACCAAGAAGCCTGATCCCAAAGGCGCGCAGACGATCTTGAAAGAAACCAGGACGCGTCCGGAAGAAACCCTGATGGTTGGCGATTCCTCGGTTGACGTCATCACCGGCCGCAACGCCGGCCTTTGGACGTGCGGCGTAACTTACGGCTTCGCACCGCACACCCTTTGCGAAGCCCCGCCTGACGTCACCATAGACAAGCCCCATGAACTGGCAGATCTATTCCTATAATCGTGTGGGAAACAACTCCCCTGGCCGTTCAGCAGCGAAGCTCCGCAATGCTGCCGAAGATCCGTTGGGTTCTCTGGACGATTTAAATCCAACTGAGAACCGAGAACCAAGAACCGACAACTGCCTTTCTGCATTTCCTGTGCACGGTCTGTGGAAATTATCTTGCCCGTGCCCACCAGCTTTCACTTCCTATTTTGAATCGGGCAGAAAAACCGCACGTAACATAGACAAACTCACTCCTGTCGGAAATTCTTTGATCGCCGCGCATCCCGGAAAATCCGCGCCAACTTTTTCCTCGACTGCACCAAACATTGGTAATTGACCGCAACCATTCTCACGCGTAGATTCGTGCTCGTCCTCTACAACATTCAGCCAACAAAATTAATTACGCCTCCGGCATCGAGGCTGAGCTGGAGAGAGCGGTAGAAAATCGGCAGTCGCAAAGCGAAAGGCCTTTTCATTCTCCCTCCCCCCGAAGGGTAAATGAACGTGAGAAAAACTTCTGCAACATGGAAAATCTATCGCACGCGTTTTTTAATCAAAGCTCGACAACTCACCCAACCGCTCCTTTTTGTCGACGCGCTTGGCCGGGAACATCGCGGCCAGCCCGGCGATTATCTGGTCGAATCCTCCGACGGTGCGCGCCGCATCGCCCCGCGGCTCATTTTTGAAGACGTTTACGTGGCCATGGGTCTGGCAGACGATCGATGGACGCCCGGCCTGGGAGCCGAGATAGCGCATCAGGCTCCGAAACGTCGCATCTCCGCGCGCCCCACGGCCACGGCGTAATGTGAGGAAGCGCGTCCGCGCCCGATTAGCCGTGCGACGCGCGCGTAGCCCAGAACGTCTCGTCGGCCTGCCGAAGGCAACGCCGGATTCGTCGAAGACGCAGTTGTAGTCAGCGACAAGCTTCGGTTACTCGAAGTGAGCTTCATGAAGCGGACCGGGCGGACGGAACGAACGCAGAACCACGCACCAGCCCCGGAGGGGCGACAGACAATAGCCCAGGACGTAAGTCCTGGGTCAGCGTCAGAAAGGAGGTTCAGGCCACGGAAGAATATCGGCACCCTTCCGCACATCGGCTCGGAAAATGTCTTCTCGTCACACCGATACCGCTGAATCAAGGCCACTTGTGGAAAACCGGTCCGCAAACCCGCATCTGCGCAGTAATTGCATTAGGATACAATATGTAGTGTTACCTCTTGACAGCCACAACCGGCGGGAGTACTGTTGCCATCCCATAGGGCAGTAAACGCCTCCGAAAACGGAGGCGGAGCGATGCAAGAGTGCAAGCGCGTAAGTGTAAGAAAACAGGGGCGGACGCCGTGGCCGAGGTGACCCCGCGCCGCCCCGCCAACGTCAACCAGAGCGTCAGGGCTTCCTGAAGCCCGACGCCTGAAGCCTGAAACGAGCGGTGGCCGTCTCCCGGTCCGGTCTTCCGGACATCCCCACGGGAGCGACAACAGTTTGACAGCCAGGTTGTGGAAAATGCCTCGAAAGGAGGGCTCGCAGCCCTCTTCTTTCGAGATGAGTGTGAGGGTTTCCAATGGAAGGTCTAGCGCATCTGGTCGCGGAATCCTTGGTTCGCCACGGCTTTGAACCGGCCTTTGACCACCGGCGGCTGCAGTGGTCGAGTTGGTTTCGCTGCCAGGACGGTTTCAGTCTCGTGCTGGCTCCTTGCAAGCCCGGCCTTTTCGCCTTGGCCGAAGAGGTCATTGCTCCCGGCGAGTTGGCCGTCGGCGAAGGCAAAAGAATGTTGGCCCTGTTCCAGATCGCGGAAGCTGAGGACTTGGGGATGGCGCTAGGCCGTCTATTTTTGTCCGGCAGCCCGGAGCGTGAACGTTTTGCCAGCGGCCGCTGCTTCGCCCGCTACGTAGTGATTGAGGACCCAACCCAGCGCCAGCTCGCGCTTACAGCATTGCAGCGTTGGATGACCTCATCAGCCGAAGCCGTCACCGGAGTTCCGCAATCAATTTCAGGCGATACCCACGTACCCGATGAAACCCACGTAGCCCCCGACGCCCCCGTCCGGGGAGTCGAGCGAAGCTCGGCCACTTCAACCTCAGCCCCCGGTTCGCAAAACTCACGGTACCTGTCAGGGCCAGACACCGAATCCGCACCGAGGCCAGACACCGAACTCGTATCGGAACAAGACAACGAATCCGTATCACGGCCAGACACCGAACTCGTGTCGGGACAAGACAACGAATCCGTATCACGGCCAGACACAAGATCCGTATCGAGACCAGACACAGGATCCGTATCGAGACCAGACACAGGATCCGTATCGGGACCAGACACCGAACCCGTATCGGGACAAGACACTGAACTCGTATCGGGACGAGACACCGAACCCGTATCGGGACAAGACAACGAACTCGTATCGGGGCAAGACAACGAATCCGTATCACGGCCAGACACAGGATCCGTATCGGGACCAGACACAGAACCCGTATCGAGACAAGACACTGAACTCGTATCGGGACGAGACAACGAACTCGTATCGGGGCGAGACAACGAATCCGTATCACGGCCAGACACAGGGTCCGTATCGAGGCCAGACACAGGGTCCGTATCGAGACCAGACACAGGATCCGTATCGAGACCAGACACCGAACTCGTGTCGGGACAAGACAACGAATCCGTATCACGGCCAGACAAGGATCCGTATCACGGCCAGACACAGGATCCGTATCAGGGCACGACTTCAGTCGTGCCGCAACCACTGCAATATCAACTGCGGCTTTAGCCGCTGCGGCAGATGCTTTGCCGTACTCAGAATCATCAAATAGACAGGACCAAATCGGGCCACCATCCCCGATTCCCTCCGGTTTCTAAGCCCTCCGGACCCGAGACTGGAGTAGAAGTGTTTTCAGGAAGAAACTTCACGATGGAGCGACACGGCGCAACAATTTTGTCGGTCACGGATATTCAAAACAGGCGGAGCAAAGACTCCGCAGGAGAAAAAAGAAATGTCGGAAGTCACTGTAAAGGGAGCCCACACTACCACTGAGACAGTCTCCACGACCAAGAAAGCCCCAGGTCTAACCTTCCGCCGCTTCTTTACCAAGCCCGGTGTCTCGCCCTACGACGAGATCGAATGGGAACGCCGCATCGCTCAGATCACCGACGCGCAAGGCAACACCATCTTCGAGCAAAAGGACGTCGAAGTTCCCAAAGACTGGTCGATGACCGCGACCAACATCGTGGCCTCGAAATACCTGCACGGAACCATCGGCACGCCCGACCGCGAATCCGGAGTTCGCGCCCTGGTAACTCGTGTCGCTGAAACCATCCGCGACTGGGGTTTGGCGCAAGGCTATTTCAAAACTCCTGAAGATGGCGCGACCTTTCACGATGAGCTCGCCCACATCCTGCTCCGCCAGTATGCGGCCTTTAATTCTCCCGTCTGGTTCAATGTAGGCTGTGATCGCATTGAGCCCAACTCCGACGCCCGCAACTGGCACTGGAATCCCGTAGCCGGACGCGTCGAATTCGGCGTCACTGGCTACAGCAGTCCGCAGTGTTCCGCTTGCTTCATCAACTCAGTGCAGGATTCGCTCGATTCCATCCTGACTCTTGCCAAGACCGAAGGCATGCTCTTCAAATGGGGATCAGGCACCGGCACCAATCTTTCCCCGTTGCGTTCCTCGACCGAAGGTCTAAGCGGAGGCGGCACAGCCAGCGGTCCGCTCAGCTTCATGAAAGGCTTCGATGCCTTCGCCGGTGTAATCAAATCCGGAGGCAAGACTCGCCGCGCTGCCAAGATGGTCATCCTCAACATCGATCATCCCGACATCATCGACTTCATCGAGTGCAAGTCGAAAGAAGAAGCCAAGGCCCACGCCCTGATCGCGACCGGCTACGACGGATCCTCGCCCGATTCCGACGCGTACTCGTCCATCTTTTTCCAGAACGCAAACAACTCCGTTCGCGTGACCGATGATTTCATGTACGCCGTTCTCCGCGACACCGACTTCAGCACCAAAGCCGTCAAAGACGGACGGCCGCTGCACACCTTCAAAGCCAAAGATCTGCTCTACAAGATTTCCGACGCCACCTGGCGCTGCGGCGATCCCGGCATGCAATTCGATACCACAGTCAACCGCTGGCACACCTCGAAGAACACGAATCGAATCAACGCCAGCAACCCGTGCAGCGAATACATGTTCCTCGACGACTCGGCCTGCAACCTCGCCAGCCTGAACTTGCTGAAGTTCGCACCCAACGGAACCTTCGACGTGGAAGCCTATCGTCACGCGGTCGATGTGTTGATCACAGCCCAGGAAATTCTTGTCGACAACGCCGGCTACCCCACAGAAATGATCGGCAAGAATTCCCACGACTACCGCCCGCTGGGATTAGGCTACGCAAATCTAGGCGCGCTGCTGATGGCCGCCGGCCTGCCCTACGACTCCGACGCCGGACGCGACTACGCCGCCTGCGTCACCGCAATCATGTGCGGCCAAGCCTATCTGCAATCCTCCAAGATCGCAGAGCTCTGCCCGCCGTTGGTTCCAGCAACCGAGCCCACAAAGAAAGGCCTGGCCGAAACCAACCTGGGCTCAAATGTCATGCCCGGAGGAGCCTGCCCCGGCTGGTACATAAACCGCGAACCATTCCTGGACGTAATCCGAATGCATCGCGCCTCCGTCAACAACATAAATAAAAACAATGTCCCACCCTTACTTCACGAAGCCAGCAAACAAGCCTGGGACGAAGCCCTGGCCCACGGCGAAAAGCACGGCTACAGAAACTCCCAGGTAACAGTATTGGCCCCCACAGGCACAATAGGCTTCATGATGGACTGCGCACACAACCGGAATTGAACCGGATCTTGCGCTTGTTAAGTACAAGAAGCTGGTTGGCGGAGGCATGATTAAGATTGTCAACAACACTGTGCCTACGGCTTTGTTCAAGCTGGGATACTCGCACGACGAGGCGGACAAGATTGTCAGCTACATCGATGCGACGGGGACGATTGAGGGCGCGCCTCACATTCAGGATGCGCATCTCGCGGTGTTTGATTGTTCGTTCAAGCCGGCCAAGGGGACTCGGTCGATCGCATACATGGGCCACCTGCGGATGATGGCGGCTACGCAGCCGTTCATCTCCGGAGCGATTTCGAAGACTGTGAACCTGCCTGAGAACGCTTCCGTCGAAGACATCATGGAAGCTTATCTGCAGGCGTGGAAGCTGGGGCTCAAAGCGGTCGCCGTTTATCGCGATGGATGCAAGAAGTCGCAGCCACTCAGCGCGGCCGGAAGTTCGACTGCGCTTTCGAAGAAGGGCGATGCGGCTGCTGCGGCTGCTCCACGCGAAGAAGAAAATCTCAACGGGCCTCCGCGGGCAGTGCGGCACAAGCTGCAGGCGGAACGGCGATCGATCACCCACAAATTCAACGTGGGCGGACACGAGGGCTACATCACCGTCGGACTTTATCCCGACGACAGCGTGGGCGAAATCTTCATCACCATGGCCAAAGAGGGATCGACCGTCAGCGGCCTCATGGACAGCTTCTCCTGCGCCGTCTCCATCGCGCTGCAACACGGCGTGCCGCTGAAACTGCTGTGCGAGAAGTTTGCCCACACCCGCTTCGAGCCCAGCGGCTGGAGCGGCAATCCCGACATCGGCTTCGCCAAGTCGATCATGGATTACATCTTCCGCTGGCTCGATCTGCGCTTCTCCACCGGCCAGCAGCAAATGCTCTTCGAGAATCTGCGCCTGCGGCCAAGCACGCCGCCGACAGCAGAATCCGTAGGAGACATAAACGGCTCGACGGAAGTAAGTGGAAGCCGGGCGTCTTTGCCTGGCCCCGCCGCCGGAAGCCACCACGCCGCCGACGCCCTCGCCGGAATCATCGACCTCGGCGACGCCCCAACCTGCTCCTTCTGCGGATCGATCATGACCCGCAACGGAAGCTGCTACAGATGCGGGAGTTGCGGCAGCACGAGCGGGTGCAGTTAGAAATATTTTTCTACAGTTTAAGGAGAACAAACAATGACTACGTATAAGCCAGGAAATTGCGCCGGACTCGGGAGAATTAATTGAGATTGGTCCGCGTGGAGGCAAGGTGGAAGACGGGCGTCGCACTGTGATCGAGCGCGGCGAAAGAATTCCTCCCACGTCGGAATCGGGAAACGGGTTCAAGTACAAGCGCGGATCAAAGACGACTCATTAGGCGTGATTTGGCGGGTTTGGGTAGGGCATGACTTCAGTCATGCCGAAACAGCAACCAACCTCGACGGCCTTAGCCGCCGAGGCCAACAAGTCGTTAGCAGTTTAGACGCAAGCTGTGAGGTGGGCACGGCGAACGCCGTGCCTAATTTCGTTTTTGGGAGATTTATGCTAAACAATCGACAAGACACACGTTCGTTTCAGACTCCAGTCCCGCCGCCGTCGCGGGGAATTGCACCCAGCAGAAGGGGGCAATATCGATTTTCGGATCACTTCGGTATCGATCAACCCCAGTCGCAGCTTGACTTCGTCGACATTCCGCTGGATACCGATGTGAGTTTGTATGTCGACCCCTACGCACTTTCGGTCTCGCCTAATGACTGGCTGAGAGAGTGCGGCAACATAGTCGTCAATTTTTTCGAATACTTCCTCGCTGCGATCCGGGATGGGGACGAGGGAAAGGTAATGAGCCTTATCTCGAATCTCCACGAGCCCAACGACGCTCACCTTGGCTTATCGTTGGGCCGGCCTGCGGGGCGGGGATGGGGAGGTAAGCAAGGCCACTTGCTCCTCTTGACTCTGAAGAACAGCACTGCCGTCAGGAGCGGCCGGCTAAGAGACTTGAGCGACATAGAGCTCCTAATGCCGGGTATTGGAAGTGACAAGATCTCTGACCTCACGCTGAATGTCATTCGTGGCGAGTTGGTTGCGTACACTGAGGAGCAGTGCCGACTCTACAACGTTCCAACAGGGCGTATCAATTCAGGGCTGTATTGGGATTACGAGAACAAGAGGTGGGCTAGCAGATACGCAGATCTGCCCGTTTACCAAGACCGGCGAATCGTGCTGGTTCCGAAGGCTGCGGTAAGAGCCCGGCTGGTTCCGAGCTACGAGGAGTTCTACAGCAGATTCGTCCTGGACTTTTTGAGCGCCGAACACCTGAAGGCAAATGATTCCCTTGTTACCTTATTGAAGAATGGCACGGGCAAGGTTTACAAGAGCGATTTGAAAAACAGGTATCCGCTATCAAAGGAGTTCCTCTTCAAATTCACGCAAGAACACCCAGAGGTCCTGCAGGCGTACAAAGAGACACTGCCCGAAAAGGCGAAACCCATTGAAGCCCTTGAAATTGAATTCAGACAGCAGGTTCCACGCGCGGCGACGTCAGATCCTGACACGACCCTGGAACAAATATCCCCCGGACGGGAATCCGCGGGAAAGTACCACACAACGATTCTCGGCCTGTTGACGGAAATCTTCTATCCATCCTTGACACACCCCGTGAAGGAGCAGGAGGTCGACGATGGTCGAAAGCGCATTGACATACAGTTCAGTAACTCTGCGGAGGAAGGATTCTTCTCTCGACTCGTCCAATCTCACAAGATTCATTGCCCATATGTCTCAGTGGAGTGTAAGAACTATACGGAAGACCCGCAGAACCCCGAACTCGACCAGTTGATGGGTAGGTTCAGTCGAAAAAGGGGCAGGTTTGGGATTTTGGTTTGCAGACAGATCGACGATGCGCAGACGCTGCTTAAACGACTGCAAGATGTTGTGAGCAACACCGAGGGCATCATCATAGTGTTGGACGATGCCGATATTGCAGCGCTTCACAAGCTTAAGCGACTCGGCAAGAAGTCCGAGCTAAATGACTAGCTCGAGACGAAGCTAAGGCCGATCCTAATGTGAATCGGCGCGACTGAAGTCGTACCCTTCCGTGGAACCCTCGCGTATGGGTGCGCCTGCGCTATTCGGACAAATGAGGAGTCACCTCTCCTGATTGTCATTCGAGTCCCGTATCGGTAGCACTTTGGTTCTCCTCACTGAAAAGTGGTCGCTTCGTTTTCCTCAGCAGGTATTATGGTAAGGTGCCTTGGGAGCACAATCCCGGGGGGTTGCACCAATGACGAAACATTTAGAAAACCTGTTGGAAGCCGCGAAAAAAGCTGTTCCCACGCAACAAGAGAAAGAAGAGCAGAGGCGGAGCTTCGCGTACGGCAATACGAAAATAGAGAATCCTCGCATTACCCGGGAAACGGTTGACCGAGAGGCAGAATCGTTAGGAGCCCCGAAGCATGAGCGAGGAACAGGATCGGCATAGCCAGGCTCTAGAAGCCGAGCTTGTCACCGACCCCGACGAGAAAGCCCGAGTAGAAGCCCGGAACGGCCTGCAGCAGTTCGATGCCGTTATTGAGCTGACCGAATACTTTTCCGATCCTGAACACAAATTCAAGCTTCGCCCGTCGCAGTTGCTGCATCTCCATCGCATTGCCCTCAAAGGACTCAGCTCGTATGCCGGAAACTTCCGGCCTGCCGGCATAGAGATCCGCGGCAGTAAGCACGAACCGGTCGGTGCACACATGGTGCCAGAAGAGATTGAGCACATGTGCGATTACGTGAATGACAATTGGGAGAACAGTCTCCCGATTCATTTGGGCGCCTATGCGTTGTGGAAGCTTAACTGGATTCACCCGTTCACGGATGGAAACGGACGAACTGCGCGGGCGATTTCCTACCTGCTGTTGTGCTTGCGATTAGGCTACCGCCTTCCTGGAAGTAACACGATCCCGGATCAGATTTCGCGGGACAAGACTCCTTACTACAAGGCCCTTGAGGCCGCGGATAAAGCTTGGGCTGACAAGAAAATAGACTTGTCGGTGCTGGAGGAGTACTTGGCAGCGCTGTTGGCTAATCAGCTCGTCTCTGTGCACGATCAAGCTACCGGGACCAAACGCAAAACGTTAAGCTCATGAGGTCCAGCGGATTGCCGGGTGACGCGAAGAAGGATGGCGCACAGTTCGTCCTTTGCGTGCGGAACGAGGGCTATCCTGCTGGGTTGGAACTGCGGAAAGTCTATCGGATGCTGGCCGATGAGCGAGCGTCCGAACGACATCAATTGCGAGTGATCGATGAGTCGGGCGAGGACTATCTGTATCCGGAAGAGTATTTCGTCTTCACATAGCGACAGCTGTACTTGAGGCAGCGGGGCCGGAGCGAGGGACGCTCGTGTCGGAAGAATTGGACGAGTTGATCGAGATGGCGAGAACGATACGGATGACGCCGGAGCAGGCTGAACGGCAGCGGCGCAGCTTTGCCTACGGCAACGTCAAGATTGAGAATGATTCCATCCCTTGGGAGATGATTCACCGGGCGGCGGAGGGATTGGACGAGAGGTGAGCGGGCGATCTTCTTTTTGTCCGGTCTGGGCGGGTTTGCGGTGCCTGAATCTGTTTTCTGGGCTTTACGGCACGACTGAAGTCGTGCCCTTTTACGAACCGGGCTTTAGGGTGGTCTCGCCTCCCATCCTTTTTCGCAAGGGCGCGAATAAAGGGTGGGGCACCCCTGCATCGCCGGGCTAAACGCAGGGTCCCTCGACTTCGCTCGGGATGACGGATTCTGGTGGTCTACAGCGCATTCGACACGAATGCACCTAAATTGGTGCAAAAACGAGTTTTTGCCGAAATCTTGTCAAGCCCCCTGGCGGGGTCGAATCTTCGTAAGTTGTTGTTGGCAGGGCGAATATATTTATTGAAAACATGGCATAGTTACCCTATTCATCCAGCTATCATAGAGGTAGTGGGTAGTTTGTAGCGGGCCTCGCGGTAATTTCACAACATACAAAGAGCAATTTGGAAGCGTTGCTAAACGCGCGTTTTTGCGCCTCGGCGCGCGCGCAGCAGGCTCAGATCCTTCGCTCGGCAAAAACCGCCGGCTCGGGATAACGGCAC
Organism: uncultured Acidobacteriota bacterium; assembly: GCA_963722725.1. Taxonomy (GTDB): domain Bacteria; phylum Acidobacteriota; class Terriglobia; order Terriglobales; family Acidobacteriaceae; genus JABDBE01. Next base: position 332,708 of record CAVROB010000011.1, on the reverse strand, counting down.
TCTTTCCTGGATAACGGTTTTCTTAGAATTTTAAGGTCAACGGCAGCGGACAGGAATGTCCGCTCCACAAATTTTGGCGAAACACTGCGCGGCCTCCTGGCCGCGTTTTCTATTTGCGGCAAATCTTATCGAGAAAAGAATTGGGGAGATGGTATGACTCGGAAACCAGGGCACGGGTGGGGAACTTACAAGCGACAGGGCGAGTGGGCGGAGCTATGTTTTATGGCGCGGGCGGCGGGGATGGGACTGCTGGTGTCGAAGCCTTACGGGGACTCGTCGAGCTACGACGTGGGGGTGGAGTGGGTGGCTCCGGGGCGCGAGGGGCGGATTCTGCGGGTGCAGGTGAAGTCGACCGTGTATAAGCGGCGGGGCGAGTGTTATAGCTTGAATGTGATGGGGGCGCATCGGCAGGGGTATCCGAGTGGCGTGGTGGACTTTTTCGCGGTGTATCTGATTCCGATCGATACCTGGTACATCATTCCGTATGCGGTGATGGGGGAGACGAACTGCACGTTACATTTCACGCCGGATAGCAAGCGGCACAAGTATGCGCGGTATCGGGAGGCTTGGGGTTTGCTGCGAGGTGACGCGTAGGGGAGAGCGAAAGCAGATTCTTCGCTCCGCTCAGAATGACAAAGTAAAAGGGAATGACGAAGCGGGACCGCCTTCAGCCCTGCAGCAGGAGGTTGTCGATCAGGCGGGTGGTGCCTACGACGGCGGCGACGGCTACCAGCGCGGGGCCGGTCAGCTTGGGCGCGGGGTCTAGGGTGGAGGGATCGACGATCTCGAAGTAGTCCAGACGGACGGTGGGTTCCTGCGCCAGGATTTTCTTGGCGGCTTTGATTAGTGCTGTTGCGTTGCGCTCGCCTTGATCGAATCGTTGTTTGACCTCGGTCAGGGAGCGGTTCAGGACAGTCGCGGACTTGCGGTCCTGCGGGCTTAGGTAGACGTTGCGCGAGCTCATGGCCAGGCCGTCGGGCTCGCGCACGATGGGGCAGACGACGATCTCGACGGGCAGATTCAGATCGCGCACCATGCGGCGGATGATGGTGGCTTGCGCGGCATCTTTTTGTCCGAAAAATGCGAGGTCGGGCTCGACGATGTGGAAGAGCTTGGCGACGACTGTGGCGACGCCGCGAAAATGTCCGGGACGCGATTTGCCGCAAAGCTTGTCGCTGAGGCCTTCGACGGTGACGTAGGTGACGGCGCCCGGGGTATACATTTCGGCGGGCGCGGGCGCGAAAAGAATGTCGACGGATTCTTTTTCAAGCAGCTGAACATCACGGTCGAAGGTGCGGGGATATTTTGCGAGATCCTCGGTGGGGCCGAATTGCAGAGGGTTTACGAAAATGGAAGCGGCGACCGCATCGCATTTCGATTTTGCAGCGCGCATCAGCGAGAGATGGCCCGTCGTGCAACGCGCCCATGGTCGGAACCAATCCCAAACGTTTTCCTGCGTGACGCGCCGCACGCGAAGTGGCGCGCATTTCGTCGATCGTTTTGCAGATTTTCATGGCGCTCTTAGGAGGATGGAACCCAATTGATTTCCACTTTCATGCTTTCTAATGATCCGGCGACCAAGGCTCGATTCTTGCGAAGCGTGGCGTGGTCCTGATCAGAAGTGTTGGCGCTGATCTCCTGAATCGCAACTACGCGTCCGTAGGGCCACGCGGACGCGGGCAGCTTGGCCAATGCCTCGGGCAATTTGTCTGGGTCGACGATCTGCTGTTCGCTGTTGCTGACGTCGAGGAGTCCAACGCCGTCGAGCCGGATGATCAAGTAAGGATTGCGCCAGGCTTTCATGTCCTTTAACGCGGCGTATTTTTGTGGATCGGCCGGAGGAATTTGCTGGATACGAGCCTCGGGGCTGACCGACGCTGATGTCTGTGCTGGCGCGCTTGGCGGCTTGGCGCAGGAAGTAAGCAGCACAACGCTCGCGGCCAAAACGCTGGGAAGCAAATATCTCATGCCAGCATTTTACTATCGGCGCATCCCTCGTTTGCGTTCGAGCACGGTTTCCAGCGCTTGCTGCGTTTCTTTGGATAGATGGTAAGACTCGCTGTCCGCGGGATACTGGTGCGCGATCACGTCCTCGCGGAAAGCGTGCGCGGCATCGGTGATGAGCGCGGCCGCGTCGCCATAGCGGCGAACGAACTTCGCCGGCGGAGTGAAAGTGAGATTCAGAATGTCGTGGAAGACGAGCACCTGGCCGTCGCAGTCCGGGCCGGCGCCGATGCCGATGGTTGGAGTGGCGACCTCCGCCGTGATCATGCTGGCGACCTCGCGGGGAATGCCTTCGAGAACTAAAAAGGCTACGCCTGCGCGATCGAGAGCCACGGCATCGCGCATGAGTTGTTCGATCTCGGCTAGCGACTTTCCCTGAACTTTGTATCCACCCATGACATTTACCGACTGCGGAGTGAGGCCGATGTGGCCGGCCACGGGAATTTCGGCATCAATCACGCGGCGAATCAGGTCGGCGCGTTTCTCTCCGCCTTCGATCTTTACCACTTCGGCGCCAGCTTCTTTCATAAAGCGCGCTGCGTTGCGCACCGCATCGTCTGCGCCCACGTGATAGGAGCCGTAGGGCATGTCGGCGGCGAGCAGAGCATGTTTCACGCCACGCCGCACTGCTTTGGTGTGATGAAGCATTTCATCGACCGTGACCGAGAGCGTATCCGGATAGCCAAGCATGGTCATGGCCAAAGAATCGCCGACCAGGACGATGTCGATGGAAGCTTCGTCGACCAGGCGGGCGCTGGCGTAGTCGTAGGCGGTCAGGCAGGTGATGGGTTGATGTTGAAGTTTCTTTTCGCGAAGAGAGGCGACAGTAATCTTTTGGCGAGGTTCGCCAAGCGGTGCGATACTCACGATGTCCTCCAGTGCCCCTCCGCCTTGGCGGATAGAGCCCGTACCCATCTTGGATGCTGCTGGAAGTATTGTAGACCCGGAGCGGGTGGTTCGTCGATGGGGGTTAGAGGTGTCGAAAAGAGTGTATTTCGGGTAGGTAAGATGTTTGCTATTCGTCTTACTTGATAGTAAGATCACAATATGAAAGCGTACCGTACAGTCATCAGTTCCAAGGGGCAAGTCGTGATTCCGGCCGAGTTGCGTGAGCAATTCGGGCTGGAGAAAGGCACTCCCGCCACGTGGAGTGAGGAGCAGGGCAAGCTGGTGCTGACCCCGATTACCAAACGCCGGCTGCGCGAAATCAGGGGATTTCTGAAGCCTGCGCCCGGCGCGCCATCCATGTTTGAAGACTCGTTCGCTGAGCGCGAACGAGAGCGCAAAAGAGAGAAGCAATGACGCCAGCATTCTCTCGTGAGAACGCACGGCGATATGTGCTCGACGCCAACGCGTTGATCGGCTTATTCGAGGACCGTGAGGGTACTGCGGGAAAGGTTGAACACTTGCTGGAGCAAGCCCTGCGACAGGATTTGCCACTCTTGATGTCCGCCGTGAATTGGGGCGAAGTTTTTTATATCGCATGGCGACGGCACGGCGAGGCGAAAGCTCTGGAAGCCGAAGCGCGGTTGCAGGAGATGCCGGTTGCCGTTATCAGTGTGGATCGGGAACGGGCATCTCGGGCTGGCGCGTTGAAGCAGAAACACAGCCTGGGTTATGCCGATGCCTTCGCCGCAGAACTGGCTATCGAACGCGGCGCCTGGCTGGTCACAGCAGATCCCGAGTTTGCGAAAGTTGGGAAGACGCTGGCAGTCTATGCGTTGCCGAGGCATGAGAAGTAAGAGAATCGATGGTGTCTACCCGAGCGGGGCGGGCAGGGACGCCCGTCGCTCCATTCATCAAGATAGGGGATTCTTAGGCGCTGGCGGCTTCCTGGTTTCCCAAGGGTAGGAAGTACTGGGTGCCTTTGATTGGGGCGGAAACTTTTCTCAGGAGCTCTTGCAGGTCGTCGTTGCGCTCGACGAAATCAATTTCGGAAGTGTTCACGATCAGCAGGTCGGATGAGGTGTAGTGAAAAAAGAAGTGTTCGTAGGCCTTGATCACTTCTTCGAGATACTCTTCGTTGATGGCTTTCTCTCCCGGCGCATTCCTTTTCTTTAAACGTTTCTTTAGAACTTCGGGACTGGCCTGTAGATAAATCACCAGATCGGGCGTGGGGAGCTGTTCGCGAAAATAGTTGTAGTAGCGATTGTAGGTTTCGAGTTCATGATCGTTGAGATTGAGGCAGGCGAAGAGTTTGTCTTTTTCAAACACAAAATCCGTGACCACCGATTTCTGCGACCGAGGCCCGAGGTCCAGCGCGCGGAGCTGTTCGAAGCGGCGGATCAGGAAAGCGAACTGGGCCTGGAATCCCGCGCCCCGTTCGCCGTCGTAAAAGGCGCGCAGAAAGGGGTTGTCCTCGGTTTCCATGACCCGCTGGGCATTGAGACGTTCTGCCAGAATCCGCGTCAGCGTGCTCTTACCGACGCGTATGGGACCTTCTACGGCAATGTAGCGGGGCAGTTCGAAAAGGTTGGCCATGGGCTCGAGCTTCGAATGGCAGGATATCCCGACAAAGCTTCGAGCGCAATTGAGGGAAGAGTAACCCCTGTGCATCACAGAGTCACAGAGAGGCAGAGAAACAATTTACAATCGCGTCATTGTGGGTAGCTTCGTCATCGGCGCGGGTTTCGTAGCAGCAGCGGCCGTCGCGGCTGGCTACCAGTCTATGGCGCCGACCGGGCAGTGGTATGGTCGGACTTTTACCGGGCTGAGGCGGGGAACCAGGCAACTGGCGTTGACTTTCGACGATGGTCCGAACGACCCACACACGTTGCGTTTGTTGGAGGTTCTGGCTCGACACAACGTGAAGGCAACATTTTTTTTGATTGGGCGCTACGTGAAGCAAAGGCCGGATATCGCCCTCGAGCTGGTGCGGGCAGGACACGTTGTTGGCAATCATACTTTCAGCCATCCGAATTTGATCTTTGCTTCGGCGCGCGAGACCACGATGCAACTGCGGGATTGCGAGCTGGCCCTGATGGATGCGGTGGGAGAGCATTCCCGGCTTTTTCGTCCTCCGTTTGGAGGACGCAGGCCTGGCACTTTGAAAATCGTACGCGCGCTTGGTCTGGAGCCGGTGATGTGGAACGTGACTGGTTGGGACTGGAAGGGAAAGCCGGCGGAATACGTAGAAAAAAAAGTCAGCCAGCAGATTCGCGGAGGCGATGTGATTCTGTTGCACGACGGCAGCCATGCGGCATCAGGAGCGGATCGTTCGCAGACTGTAGTCGCCACTGATCGGCTCATTGCCCGCTACAAGTCTGAAGGATACGAATTTGTAACAGTTCCGCAGATGATGGGAAAGTCAGTTCTCAGTTCTCAGCCTGCAGTTCTCAGTTAAAAGCGTTGGTGCCACGCCCGGGTCAAGACCCCGTCCTACAGCAACAAGAAATTCTCCTACGCGTGTACCGACGAGAACGCCTGCTTGGCTACGTTGATCGTTTTCTGAATGTCCTCGTCGCTGTGCGCTGCGCCTAGAAATGCTGCTTCGAATTGCGACGGCGGTAAGTAGACGCCGTTATCCAGCATGGCGCGGAAGAAGCGGCCGAAAGCTTCGGTGTCGGACTTCGCCGCCGAATCCCAATCCGTTACGGGGCCGGGAGTAAAGAACCAGGTGAACATGGAGCCCACGCGGTTATAGCAGAGAGACACGCCTGCGTCTTTGGCTGCAGCCGCGACTCCTTCGACCAGTTCGCCGCTAAGCTTTTCGAGACGCGGATAAATCTCTTGTTTGTTCTCGCGCAAGTGACGCAGCGTCGCCAAGCCCGCAGCCATGGCCAGCGGATTTCCCGAGAGCGTGCCCGCCTGATACATGGGCCCGAGCGGCGCCACCAGGTTCATGATTTCCGAGGGACCGCCGTACGCGCCCACCGGAAGTCCGCCGCCAATAATTTTGCCCATCGTGGTTAAGTCCGGAGTCACTCCGTAAAGTTCCTGCGCGCCGCCGAAGGCCAGGCGAAATCCGGTCATGACTTCATCAAAGATGAGTACACTCTTTTCCCGCTGGGTGATCAAACGCAGGGCCGCGAGATATCCGCCGGGAGCCGGTACGCAGCCCATATTGCCCACCACGGGTTCGACGATGACGCAGGCAATCTCGTGCTTGAACTTCTTGAATGCGTGTTCGAGCGCGTCGGTGTCATTGAAAGGCAAGGCCAGCGTGAACTGGATGAATTCCTCAGGAACGCCGGCCGAGCCCGGGATTCCGAGCGTGGCTATGCCTGAACCGGCTTTCACTAAGAAGAGCGTCGGCGTGTCCGTGGTAGCAACCCTCGAATTTCACAATGTATTTGCGCTTGGTGTAGGCGCGCGCGAGCCGGATCGCGGACATGGTCGCTTCCGTGCCTGAATTCACAAAACGGACTTTCTGCATGTGAGGGAACGCAGACAGCACAATTTCCGCCAGGTCGGCCTCGGATGGAGTGGAGGCGCCAAAGCTGGTGCCGTTGCAGGCGGCATCCATGATGGCTTCGATCACTTTGGAGGGAGCGTGCCCGAGAATGAGCGGACCCCACGAGCCGACGTAATCGATGTACTCGTTGCCATCGGCGTCGAAGATGTGGGAACCCTGCCCGCGCACGATGAAGGGCGCGTCGCCGCCCACGGAACCAAAAGCGCGAACCGGCGAATTCACGCCGCCGGGAATCATCTGCTCGGCGCGTTGCTGCAGTTTGCGGGATATCTCAGTTTTGCGGGCCATGGGCTCTCCGAAGAACTGGTCCTATATGGTAACAGCGAGGGGCCGCAAGACCGCGAAAAGCCAATACTGGAAAGTGCATCTTTACTTTCTACGCCTTGAGTTGAGCCTCAAAAGAGATACGGAATTCACCGGATATTTACAGTCTCGCAACAGTCCTGAAACACGTTCTGGGTACTCTCTGTTCAGTACACGCCCTTCTAACCGGGAGGGTTTCAAGGACAGCTTCGGGGGGCTCCGAGCTGTCCTCATTTCTTTGGCTCGTGCTTAATTACTTCAGGTACGCGCGAACCAAGCCGATTAAATCCTCGCCCAACTCCTCGGGCGAATCTACGGCGTGATCAGGATTCATCATGTGCAGGCGGATATGGTCTTCGAGGATCTCCGCCATCAAGCCGTTGACGCCGCCACGAATGGCGGCCAAAAGCATGAGGATGTCCGCGCATTCGTCGCCGGCGGTGAGGGCGCGTTCGACGGCTGCGAACTGACCGCGGATTCGCTTGATGCGGAACAGCAGTTTCTGTTTTTCTTTGGAAATTTCGGGAATCTTATCTTGCATGTTTGCCTGCTTTCTTCAGCTTTCCCTTTTACAATACCGTAGGGGGGTATGATATAAGATTCTAGAAGGGAAATCCATCGCGGACCCAGAGGCCGCTAAATCCCTCAGGAGCGTAAATCGCATGGTAGCTGAAATCCAGAGAAAGGAGGGGAACGACGATGAACTGCATGACTCTATTCTTACAGCCAATGGCGATGGCGACGACGCAGCTCGCGAGCGCAATCCACCACGAAGATTCCACTTTGTGGCGGGTAGAACCGAAGGCGGAACACAAGTCTTTGCGCATGAGCTGGGTCGTGGTCACCGACGAATGCGGGCGGCGGCAGCTTCGCATGCACTGGGTCGCGGTCGCGGATCGCTGAGGGCATCGACCGTGACCTGTAACATTCCTTTAACCAATGCTGCGTAGGCTGGGTGGATTGGCGGCGCTGATCCAGGGTTGGAATGTTCGTCAACCACCCAGTCGAATGCCCGGCATTGTGGTTAACTATAGTTAACATCCCATGATATAGTCAGGTTAACAAGGTGACGAACATCACAAGGGAGGGTGATAACGCGCCTTGAGTGAGATTCTTTCGCTGGCTTAATCTGCAATTATGAAATTGAAATTCATTTTCAATATGGCGGGACCCCCGGCAAGGTTGCCTCTCGCTTTATGGTTGATGATTGCGCTGGCCGGCCCTTTTTGCGCGGTCGCGCAGCAAGCGCAGGATCAATCTGCGCCGCCGCAGGCGAACACGGTGCAGGTGGTTAGCGCGGCGTCGGGGGCAAATGAGGCTGATCCGCCCTCTGATCCGCCGGCAGATGACAGCGTGGAAACGATGTTCCCCCATTTCAAGGACACGCGTTTCTGGCTTTCGGGGCAAATGAACTTCATTTTTCAGACCCATCCTTCATTCCCCGCGCTCTACAGCGGGCCGCACAGCCTGAGCCCAAACTATGAGAAAGCCACGTCGCGGGTGCTGACGCTCTACACCGGAGTGCGGCTCAACAACTCCACTGAAATTTTGGTGGACATCGAAGAAGCAGGCGGAGCCGCTCTCAGTACAGGCCTCGGGCTCGCAGGCAATACTGATCTCGATATCGTGCGCAATCCCTCGCTGAGCAAAGCGCCTTATCTGGCGCGGGGCATGATTCACAAAGTATTTGCGCTGAGCAAGGATAAAATTGAAAGCGATCGCAGTTTTCTTTCACTCTTTGACGAACTGCCGCGCCGACGGCTGGAAGTTCGCTTCGGAAAGTTCAGCATGCCGGATTTTTTCGATATCAATTCAGTGGGCTCGGATACCCACTTTCAGTTCACCAACTGGACCGTCGACAACAATGGCGCTTGGGACTACGCCGCTGATACGCGCGGCTATACTGTGGGCGCTACAGCCGATTATGAAGATCGCAATTGGGGCTTTCGCTTCGCCGAGGTGCTTATGCCCAGGGTCGCGAACGGAATTGATCTCGTATACAAGGTGTGGCAAGCCCACGCGGAAAACTTCGAATACGAATTACGGCGCGGCGTCATCCCGAAAAAAGGGGGAGTGGTTCGTCTATTGGCTTATACGAATTATGCCAACATGGGAATCTATCGCCAGGCCATCGCCAATTTTGAAGAAGGCCTCACGCCGACTCCGGAAATCACCGACCATCCCTGGCACATTACCCGCAAGTACGGATTCGGAGTGAACCTGGAACAGAATCTCACGCGATATCTGACGGCGTTTGGCCGATTCGGCTGGGACAACGGCAAGACTGAATCTTTCGCCTACACCGAAGTCGATCAAACCTTCGATTTAGGAATCGGAGCCAAAGGCGCCTGGTGGCATCGCAAACAAGACCGGGCGGGAGTTGCCTTCGTCACCAATGCAATTTGCAAAGATCATCAAATTTACCTCGCCGATGGCGGCCTCGGCTTTCTGCTCGGCGATGGCAGGCTTAATTATGGTCGGGAGAATATCGTGGAGTCGTATTACACGGTCCACGTGTGGCGCGGCATTTATGTGGCGCCTGGTGTGCAGCACATCAACGATCCGGGATACAATCGCGATCGCGGCCCGGTGGTTGTGCCCTCGTTCCGCGCCCACATGGAGTTCTGAGGGATCCGCCGGATTCTTAATGATCCCCGAGCGCTTAGCCACTGGCTACGAGCACCTGCCGCGCATCAGAGAAGCCTATCTAGGATTGCTGTCTCGAACTCTCCAATTCGCGTGAAAACTGGGTCATTTGTGATGAACCCCGTCGCCTGCGCTCGGAGGGCGGCGGCTGCCTGCAGCGCATCCGGCGTCCGGAGGCGATACATGGCGCGCATTCGCGCTGCCAGGTCCGCCGTTTCCAGGTCAGGCGCCATCCATCGCAAGTTAGGATACGTGGAGAGCAAACCATAAAATGCGTCACCTCTCTGCTCGTCGTTGTCGCGATACGATGGGACCAGGAGCTCCGTCATTGTGATCGTGGAGGTCACGGCCTCATGGCCTTCCCGCTCCACCCACGAAAAGACGGAATCTGTGAGGGCAAGGTACCGGGTATTCGCTTCCATCTGGTAAATGAAGATGCTGGTGTCGAGAGCGATCCGGCGGTGACGCCGGAGAAATAGCCGAAGGCGCTCTACTCCCAACTCTGACGCTCTTTATGGAGATGTCGAGATGGATAGGTGGCACCCGCCAAACCTCGAATTGCCGCCCTATGCGACTTGGGCTTTTGCAGCACCAGTACTCTCTTGCCGCGGACCACGACCAGCACCTTATCGCCGGCCCTTAAGCCGAGCGCCTCCCGGGCTTCCCGCGGAATTACGATTTGATTCTTGGAAGAAACCGTCGCCTGTGCCATGACTTTACATTTTAGCACAAAGTAAAGCAGTAGGAGATTTGCAAGGCCAATCGACTTCTCTACTTCTCGATCTTCACGCCCTTCCAGAAGGCAACGTACCCCTTGATCTGCTTGGCTGCCGGCTTGGGCTCGGGATAATACCACGCCGCGCCCAGATTCTTTTTGCCGTTCACCTCGAGGTCGTAATAGCTGGCCGTGCCCTTCCATGGGCAAACGCTATGAGCATCGCTCGGTTTGAAATGTTCCAGTTTGATGGCATCAGGAGGAAAATACTGGTTGCCTTCCACCTCGACGCATTGATTGGATTCAGCGAGAACAGCGCCTTCCCATATTGCTTTTGCCATATCACCAGTTTAGATTTCCTTTATGGCTAGCGGCTTCGAAAAATTAGTCATGGACGGGATTACCCCGACGACCACGCCTCGTTTCAACGGCCATTCCATGGTGGGCGCATTGAAACGCGTGCTTGTCTGTTCGCCACGCACAGCCTGCTGGCATCAACCCGAGCGGGCGGCCAGGTGGCGGGAACTTGGTTTCGTGCATGCGCCGGATTTCGAGGTGGCTCAAGCGCAGCACGAAGCTTTGTGTCGCGAACTGGAAGCGTGTGGCGCCGAAGTTGAGGATATTCCTCCGGCCATGGAACTTTCCCTCGATGCTGTTTATGCCCACGATGCATCGTTGCCGACGGACTTCGGATTGATCCTGATGCGTCCTGGCAAAACGAACCGTGTTCCTGAAGGCAAACATCATGGATCCTTCTGCCAGATTCTGGGCGTTCCCATGCTGGCCAAGATCACGGCTCCGGCCACCACGGAGGCTGGAGATATGGTATGGCTTGATGCCAAGACGCTGCTCGTCGGCCACGGTTATCGCACGAATGCGCAAGGCATTCAGCAGCTGCGAGCCCTGCTCAAACCCAAGGGAGTGGAGGTGCTCTCGGCACCATTGCCGCACGGACCGGGGCCCGCGGCTTGCCTGCACTTGATGTCGCTGATCAGTTTGCTCGATGAGAAAACTGTTCTCGTCGATTTGCCTTGGCTCGCGGTTGAAACCGTCGACCTGCTTCGCACGCGCGGGCACAACCTCGTCGAGATCGATTATTCCGAGCGAGATACGCTTGCCTGCAATGTACTTTCGTTGGGCGAAAAGCGCGTGCTCGCGTTGGAAGAAAACGCGAAGACGAATGAGAAACTGCGCGCTGCGGGATTCGATGTGCGAACCTTCCCTGGCTCTGAGCTCTGTATCAACGGAAGCGGCGGCCCCACCTGCCTGACCCGGCCGTTGCTGCGAGCGTGAGGCTGGCCTCTTTTAATTTCTTAATCATGAAAATGAAGAAGTGTTCCACGTGGAACATTCCGTGATGGCTACGAAATATGTACGAAATCGTACGTGCATTCTCTCTAACTGCAGCGGACGGCACGAGTTAACGGCCGAGCGTCGAACCGGTCATCAGGGGGCTGCAAGCCTATTTTCAGCGAACTTGCAGGCCGTCCAGGTACACGTTCGAACGTCGGTCGGGAAGCGGAGCCAGGATCGGGTTTCGAGTGTAACGGCTTGTTTACATCAACGGGGGAATCGCAATTTCGAGAACCGATCCTGGCGGTAAAGAAGTGCCCCACCACGGCATGAGGCCGGGTGGGGCACCTGAAAGACGAGCTAGTTTTTATTTTAACCGGCTTTAACGCACCTGTTCTGGGGTCGCATGCGTGTGCTGGGACTTCACTTTTTTAGCTTTGTCTGAGCTATTAATCAAAGTGGCCGTGAGTCCAGCATTGAACGCATAACTCCCGTTACTTCCCCCGGTGTAACACCACAACTGGACGGCGTCGCCGGCGCTGATGGAAAGCACGTCGCTAACACTTACCTGTGCGTAATTAATGGTTTGGCCAGACGCATACTGTCCGCCATACTGGCTCGCTATCCCGCTGCTGGCCAGGGTGTCGTAGCAAAAAATATACTCGTCGCCGGTCGCAACAGCCGGCAACACCGACCCAGAAATGAAGTAGGAGCCCGACGTAGCAATGGTGTCGGTTTGTAGGATCAGATTACCCGGAAGGAAGCTGTTTATCGGTATGTCTGACCCCGGTCCAGCTGTGGCGGAATAGCCCACAGAGATTCCCGGAGGTCCTTGTGGTCCCGTAGGTCCTTGCGGTCCTTGGGGTCCGGTAGCACCCTTCGGTCCCTGAGGTCCTCTAGGTCCTTGCGGCCCCTTCGGTCCCACCTGGTTCCAGTGAATCTTGTGCTCGGTCGACTTACAAGAAGTGAAGGACTGTACGATCCTGATTGCGCCGGTGGAATTGTTGACGCAACCATAAAACGTTGTTGCTGGCGGCACGATCTCACTAGCCGAGGCCGCCGGTGGCTGAACAGCCATCGACAGCACGCAGCAAGCAAGCAGAAAAAACGCACAAACAAAAACGCTGATACGCAACATAGATTCTCCTTTTATTGTTTCGGCTGACTAAGTGCTTAGGGGGAGGAAACGCCCTTTGTGTACGGCAAAGACAAGAATTTCAGAGTGCAAATCCAGTGCTTGGCCAATCACTCGAAGGGACGGCCTCAGGCTTCGCAACACCTGAGGCCGTACCGAGTTCGGGAGTTTCGGACCTCTCCCCCCGAGAAGTCTGTTCTCCCCGAAGCCCATCGCAACCGTTCGCCCAAGCATTGAGACTCGTGGGGGAAGCTCTAGTCCGGCGACGCCCCCTCTGCGACGCCCGGCATCATGCCGCCTGCCGACTGCGGCGGCAATAGCGGTGAATCTGTCGGAGTCTTATTTTTTATGTCCCTCCAATCGATTGAAAAATAAGTAGATGGCGCGAAATCGCGAAACCGGGGTAGAATGTCCTACTTTGTTTGGGGCGTTCCTGTGGCATCAGAGCCGATCAGAATTCCGGGTTTAATTAAATTTGGCGAGGATTTCGAGTTCGACTTCTCCGCATACGCACTGCGCCGCTCCGGTCGTTTGCTCAAACTGGAGCGCATTCCTTCAGAGGTTCTGGCGATCCTGGTTGAGCACAAGGGACAGATCGTCAGCCGGGAGCACATCGTCGAAAGAATCTGGGGCAAGGATGTCTTCCTCGACACGGATAACAGCATTAACGGAGCGATTCGCAAGATCCGGCAAGTTCTGAAGGATGATCCCGAACAGCCGCGTTTTATACAGACGGTCACGGGCAAGGGGTATCGCTTCATCGCCTCCGTAACCGATACTGACGTGGCAAGACCCGTTGTCGTTCCGAGTCCGCGGGTCCCAGTCACCGAGGTTCCGATGGACCGGCCGATCCGGTGGCGATGGCCCATCCTGCTGGGGATCGTTGTTGTAATCGCGGTCCTGGGTATTTATTTTCAGTGGTCCCGCTCCCAGGCTCGCGTCTCTGCACCGAGCGGGCGACTAATGCTGGCCGTTCTTCCTTTTCAGAATCTCACCGGCGATGCCAGTCAGGATTACTTCAGCGATGGCTTGACGGAAGAGATGATCTCGCAATTGGGGGACTTGGACCCTGAGCATGTCGGAGTAATTGCACGAACATCGGTTATGCACTACAAGCACAGCCAGGAGCCTCTGGATCAGATAGGCCGTGCTCTGGGCGTGCAATACGTTCTTGAAGGGAGCGTGCGGCGTGATTCTGGCAGGGTGCGCATCGCGGCGCAGCTCATTCAGTTGAGGGACCAGACGCATCTTTGGACGCGGGAGTACGATCGCGAACTCAGCGACGTGTTCGCTCTGCAAGGTGAAATTGCCCGCGAAATAGCCGACCAAATTCAGCTTACCCTGGGCCACATTCATGAGTCGGCGGGCCCTGTTTCTCAGTCTTCCACGTCTACAAAGGCATTCGAGGCCTACGATCTCTATCTCAAAGGACGTTATTCGTGGAACAAGAGGACGCAGGAGGGTCTGCAGCAGGCGGTTGAATATTTTCAGCAGGCGATAAATAAAGACCCCGCTTACGCTCGCGCTTACGCAGGGCTGGCGGAGTCTTACGCCCTGATGGGCGGCTACACTGGTTTGCCCCCAAAGGAATTCATGGCGAAGGCGCGGGCGGCCGCCCGCCGTGCACTCGAGCTTGACGAACAATTGCCCGAGGCACATACGGCGCTGGCGGTCATTGCCCAGAATTACGATTGGGATTGGCAAACTGCGGAGAAAGAATACCGGAGGGCGATCCAGTTAGACCCGAACTACGCGACTGGTCATCATTGGTACGCCGAGTGCTTGGCATTGCAGGGCCGTTTCGATGAAGCGTTTTCGGAGATCGGAATCGCACGAAAACTCGATCCACTGTCGCTCATCATCACCACCGACTACGGAGCAATTTTGTATTTCTCTCGTCAGTACGACCGTGCCATCGAGCAGTTTCGCAGCGTGCTTGAAATAGAGCCGGACTTCCCGCGCGCTCACATGCTGGCCTGGGCGTATGCACAAAAAGGATTATTCGCCGACGCGCTGGCTGACGCCGAGGCGCAGGGTGGTCGTCAAGAGGATAATCCCTGGAGTTGGGCCATGATCGCTTACATCTCCAGCCGTTCGGGCGACCGGGCGAGGGCCAACGCTGCTTTGGAGCGATTGCAAAACATAAAACAGCACCGGGCGGTGGATTCTTTATGCTTTACCGTCGCCTACATCGGCTTGGGCAACAATGACGAGGCTTTGCTATGGTTGGAAAAGGCCTACCAGGAACATTCCAATAGTTTGACCGCTCTCAAGGTCGATCCAACGTACGATCAGCTCCGCGGTGTCCCACGTTTCCAAGAGTTCGTTCGCCGGGTGGGGTTGACGCCGTAGATTTCAAGCGATTGATGCTCTGCAGCGGTGTCCCTAGAATGCCCGAACGAGAAGCGAAAAATGCACCTCGCGGTGCCACGCCGTGGCTGTGGAGTTGGCGGTATCTAAAGAGGATTGTTGGCGATAAATCCATAGGACTCATTGACGGGCGACTCTTGGTTTGACTGAATGGTAAAGCACTGCAGATCCCTTGCTGCGCTGGGGATGACAACGACTCACTCCGGATCAGAAGAAGTCGCTCGAGATGACAACAACCCGCTCGGATTCGCTGGAGCCTGTCGGGCTTCATTGGTTGACGGGCGGGGACGCCGTCCTCCATCATTCGTCTGCTGTTAGAATTGAATGGCGATGGTCTTGCCTTTCGTCCGTGATTTGTTCGCGGACGTGGAAAAGTTGCCTGCCTTTTTGCGTGTAGCCTCCCACCTGCGGGAGGGCACGGGGAGAATACGTGTCTCCGGACTCACGCCCACTGCGAAAGCGTTGCTGCTGGTTTTATTGCAGAAGGCCGCCGGACGGCCCCTGATCGTGGTCGTTGCCGACAACCGCGTAGCCGAAGAGTTGGTGCCGGTGTTGCAGGCGTTCCACGAACTGATTGGCGGGAACGATCCGGATTCCGTGGTTTCGCTGCCGACGCGCGATGTCTTGCCATTTCAGAATCTATCGCCGCATCCTGAAATTCAGGAAGAACGCGCGGTCGCGCTGTGGAAGGTTGCTACTGGCGCGGTCTCCATTCTGGTTTCGCCAATTGCAGCGACCGCTTTACGTCTTCGCTCCGCAGAATACTATGCCGATCTGGCGCGAATGGTTCGCCGGGGCGAGACTCTTGACACCGAGCCGTTGCTGCGCCACCTGAATACTGTTGGTTATACCTCGACGGATGTCGTCGAAATGCCCGGCGAGTACGCCATAAGAGGCGGCATCCTCGACGTGTATTCGCCGGAGGCTGACCGTCCACTGCGGATTGAATTCTTTGGCGATGAAGTCGAGTCCATCCGCAAGTTTGATCCTGCGACGCAAAGATCGTCGACTCCAGTCGATGAAGCGTTGCTGCTTCCGCTTACGGAAACTCCGATCAGCGACGACCTCCTGGGAGCGATTCACGTGCGCCTGTCGGGAAAGCGCATCGCCGGTGCGGAAGAGGTTGTCGAGCAAGCCGTGCGCTCCGGCGGCGTCAGCGTGTTTCCGGGATGGGAGTTCTACGCGCCTGTGGCGGGGGCCGATCGCACCGTCTTCGATCTTCTCCCTAATGCGGTGGTGCTCGCGGATGAACCCGATAATCTCAAGCAAGAGTTTGATCACACCTGGTCGCGAATCGAAGAAGCGCACGAGCGCAGCGAGGTTGGGAACCTGGTGCGGCCTACGGACTTGTATCTCGCTCCTGAAGACTGGTGGCGAAAACTGGACACTCTTCCAGGAGCGTCGATCGAGCACCTCGAAATTGCGCGTCCCGATGAATCCGAAGCAGTCACGTTTCATTCGCAGCCCACGCAGCGGTTTCATGGCTCGGTTCCGGCGATGCTGGAAGATGTCAAGAAGCAGATCGCGGAACAGAATCGCGTGTTGATCGCTGTGCCAAACATCGGCGAGGTCGAGCGCCTGGCGGATGTTTTCAGTGAATACGCTCTTTCCTTCCGCCTAGGTAGCCGCACTCGCGGCGGAGAAAGTTATGCCGACGAAACTGCCTATTTCGCCGGCGAGATTCTCACCAGCACGCTGACCAAAGCGTATGTGCCGGACGGCGTCGTCTTGCCGGAAGCTCATCTGGCGATTCTCGGATCGCGCGATCTGTTCGATGAGTCCGACTCTGTGGTTTCGCGTCCGCAGCGCACCAAGTCGAAAGTTTCGGCATTTCTCTCCGATTTCCGCGACCTGCAAGTCGGCGATTACGTGGTCCACGTCGAGCATGGGATTGGGCAATATCAGGGGTTGAAGGAGATCAACCAAGGCGACGGCAACGCCGAGTTCATGCTGCTTGAGTATGCGGAAGGTGCGCGGCTTTATGTTCCGCTGACGCGGCTTGATCTGATTCAGAAATATCGGTCGTCGGAGGGCGCAAAGCCTACGCTGAACCATCTCGGAACGGCAGCCTGGGCTAAGACAAAAGCGCGCGTCCGCAATGCCATGAAGGACATGACCGACGAGTTGCTCAAGCTGTACGCTGAGCGCCGGGCGGCTAAGGGCTTCGCATTCTCGCCCGACAATCAATGGATGCGGGAGTTCGAAGACTCTTTTGAGTTTACCGAGACTGAAGATCAGGACTTGGCAATCACGGACGTGAAGCGCGATATGGAATCGTCGCAGCCAATGGATCGACTGCTGTGCGGCGACGTCGGCTACGGTAAGACGGAAATCTCCATGCGCGCGGCGTTCAAGGCGGTCAATGACAACAAACAAGTCGCCGTGCTTGCGCCTACAACCGTGCTTGCCTTCCAGCATTTTGAAACTTTCAAACAACGCTTTGCGGCATTTCCGGTCAAGATCGAAATGATCAGCCGTTTTCGAAGCGCGAAGCAGCAGAAAGAAATTCTGCAAAAGGTGGAGACGGGGAAGGTGGACATCCTGATCGGCACCCACCGCCTGCTCTCGAAGGACATCAAGTTCACCGACCTCGGCTTGCTGGTGGTGGATGAGGAGCAGCGTTTCGGAGTGCGTCATAAAGAACGACTGAAGCAGATGCGGAAAGAAGTTGATGTTCTTACCATGTCTGCTACCCCGATTCCGCGCACGCTGCACATGTCGTTGGTTGGGATGCGCGATATGAGCGTGATCGAGACTCCGCCCAAAGACCGTATTGCTATCCAGACTGTCGTGGCGAGTTGGGATGAAAAGCTGATTCAATCTTCGCTGGAGCAGGAACTGGACCGCGGCGGCCAGGTATATTTTGTGCACAATCGGGTGGAGAGCATCTGGGAGATCGCGGCGAAGCTGCAGGAACTGGTGCCACGGGCGCGCATTATTGTGGGGCACGGACAGATGTCGGAAGGCGAACTGGAAAAAGTGATGCTAAAGTTCATGCATCACGAGGCCGATATTCTGGTGGCCACGACCATCATCGAAAACGGTCTCGACATCCCACTGTGTAATACCATCGTCATCAATCGCGCCGATCGCTTTGGTCTCTCTGAGCTTTACCAGTTGCGCGGACGGGTGGGGCGATCGAATCGGAGAGCCTATGCGTACTTGCTGATTCCTGCCGACATCGAACTCACGCCGATTGCGCGGCGACGCCTGGCGGCGCTGAAAGAGTTTTCCGATCTGGGTGCAGGGTTTAAAATCGCCGCCCTGGATTTAGAACTTCGCGGTGCTGGCAATCTGCTGGGCGGGGAACAGAGCGGGCACATCGAAGCTATCGGCTTCGAACTCTATACGCAGATGCTCGACCGCGCGGTCCGCGAAATGAAGGGCGAAGCTGGGCCGGATGAAGCCGAGACCCAGCTGAACCTCGGCCTCAATATTCGCATCCCGGTAAATTACATTCCGGAGGAAAACCAGCGGCTGCGAATGTACAAGCGCGTTGCTGGCGTCGAAACCGAGTCCCAACTAAGTGATGTCGGCGCCGAACTCGAAGACCGTTATGGGGAGCCTCCCGCCGCGGTGCGCAATCTGCTCGACTACGCCTCGCTGAAACTGCTGGCTGTGCGCGTGGGAGTGAACGCCATCGAGCGCAAACGGGATCTTGTCACCATCAAGTTTCGACAAAATGCGGTGATCGATCCTGGGAAGCTGGCGCGATTTGTGTCCTCGCAACGGGGCGCGCAATTCACTCCCGACGGGATGCTGAAGTTCTTCCTGAAGCCGACTGCGGCCGAGGAAGTATTGGACCATCTAGAAACCTTGTTGGAAAAACTAGCCGCAGAGGTTCCCGAGGCGGCATCGACGCCCGAAAAAGTCAGCTAGACCGTTTGCGATGTCGCCCAGTGCTGCAAACTTGTCATCACGAGCGCAGCGAGGGATCTAGGTTCTTGCCTGCACTACCAGAATCCCGTCCCGAGCAGGACCCAGATCCCTCGCTCTGCTCGAGGGATGACAATCTATGGGTGGACCGCCCCAATGGTGAAGGGGACACCGAGTGGCCCGTGCGTGTTAGTCTCATTTGCTCTGAATTGATGAACGACGAATGATGCCGCAATTTCTATCGCTCCCCACGAATTTCAGCCTGGCCGCCGTATTCGCCTGGGGCACGAGCGATTTCCTTGGGGGATATGGCTCCCGGCGCGCGAATGCATTCATGCTTACCGCGATCGCGCATCTCAGCGGCCTGCTACTTATGGCAGGAATAGCGCTGGCAAGCCACGCTCCCTTTCCTTCACGAAGCGCAGTCGCGTGGGCTTTGTTGGGAGGCTTGTCTGGAGGCGGCGCGCTAGCTATCTTCTATCGCGCGCTGGCCACCGGCAGGATGGGCTTGACCGCCCCGGTAGCGGCGGTCTTAGGCGCCGCGATTCCAACCGCGTTCGGAATCTTCCGCGAAGGCTTGCCCCAAGCAGCTCAAGTCGTCGGTTTCGTAATGGCTGCGACAGGAATCTGGCTCATCTCGCGCACCGAAGATGAAAGCTCTCGCGAAGGTATTGGGATGGCAGCACTCGCAGGCATTGGCTTTGCGGGATTTTATCTGTGCATCAGGCAGGCCGGGGACGGCTCGGCGTTTTGGATTGCAGCTACGTCGAAAGTGGCCTCGCTTACTCTCACTGGATTGATCGTTCTGATCGGACGCAGCGCCCGCGACATTGACCGGCGCGGCGTCGCTCTTGGCATACTGGCGGGTTGCCTCGACATCATTGGCAGCGTGTTGTTCATTCGTGCCAGCCAGACTGGACGCCTTGACGCGGCCGTCGTGCTCAGTTCGCTCTATCCAGCGGTCACTGTGTTGCTCGCCCGCTTTATTCTGAAAGAACATTTCACGCGCTGGAAAGCCCTGGGCATGGTGGCAGCGTTGCTGGCAGTGCCCATGATCGCCTGGCGATGAAGAAGTCCGGCTACGGATTTACGCAGATTGGCACCGATTGATTGGTTTGATCCGCGCAGATCAGGTAAGCATCTGTCGCTGCCCTTGCTGTTACCATCTTCTTCGTGCCCCTGCTTGAAATCCGCAATTTGACTAAGGTCTTTCCGCTGGGCGAATCTGTCTTTGGCGGTGGCGCGAAAGGCGAAGTCCGTGCTGTTGATAATGTCTCGCTGGATATTCACTCCGGCGAAACCCTCGGACTGGTGGGCGAGTCGGGATCTGGCAAAAGCACACTGGGCCGGTTAGTGCTGCGACTGATTGAGCCGACATCGGGCAAGATTATGTTCGAAGGCCGTGACTTGCTCGCAGCTAGTCAGGGCGAGATGCGCCGCCTGCGCCGCGACATGCAGATCATCTTTCAGGATCCCTTTGGATCGCTCGATCCTCGTATGCGGGTGGAAGATGTGATCAGTGAGCCGCTAATTGTCCACGAGCGCACCAGTTCTTCCGCGCGGCGCGCACGAGTTGCCGAATTGCTTCGCGCGGTAGGTCTTGACCAGTCCGCCCTCCGCCGCTTTCCACACGAATTCAGTGGTGGTCAGCGCCAGCGAATCGGAATTGCCCGGGCTCTGGCCCTGCGTCCGAAGTTCATTGTGGCGGACGAACCGGTCTCCGCCCTTGACGTTAGCGTGGGCGCACAGATCGTGAATCTGATGGCTCAACTGCAACGCGAGTTCGGCCTTACATACCTGTTCATTTCGCATTCCATGCCAGTGGTGCGTTATCTCGCGACTCGCATCGCCGTAATGTATCGTGGAACGATCGTCGAGGTCGGTTCAACCGAGCAGGTGACGGAGCACCCAAAGCATCCCTACACTCGCAGCCTTCTGGAGGCAACGCCCGAGGTGATGGCCTGACTTGGTAGGGGACGGCATCCGCTCGCCCAGTGGAACGGAGACACGCATCGACGGTCCCGCAGCCGCTTGTTTGTTCCTTGGCCTGCGGATTACAATTCACGCCGGAATTCTTCCGCCGGAATTTGCCGGAATTTGAGGAGGCCTGCACGACACCAACTTGCTCGGGGCTATCCTTGGACGGCACAATGGAGACATCATGAAAAAAATCATTGCGGTGCTCGCTCTGCTCACTTCCGCTGTCTTTTTGTTCGGGCAAGATAAGCCGGAACCAAGTAAAACCGAACCAGCCAAGACTACGCCGGCACCCGCGGCGTCGGCCAAGAACCCCGTATCCGACACGGTGAGAGAAATTCTGGCGCGACAGAAGAACAATTTGCTGGGCGCGGTTGAAGAGATGCCGCCCGACAAGTTCGGCTACAGCCCCACGCCCGCGCAAATGACCTTCGGCCATTTGGTAATACACATGACGATGTCCAACATCGAACTGTGCAGCAAAGCAGCAAGCATGCCGCCCCCGCCCATGAAGCCCATGCCCGAGGCAGATAAAGTTCGGCTGCAGGCAGGGCTGACGAGGTCGTTCATGTACTGCGAAGCTGCCTTGAGCAGAGTGGACGATTCAAAGCTCGGCAACCCGATTGAGTTTTTTGGCGGAAGGCAAGGCACCGTGGCATCCGCGCTGATTAGTCTTACCAACGATTGGGCAGACCATTACAGCGCTGCCGCGATTTATCTTCGTTTGAATGGCCTGCTTCCACCCACGGCGGAGCCGAAGAAATAGCACACCCAATTGGTAGAAAATAATTGCGTACTTATTGGATCTGCACCAGATCTCCGGCGCTCGGCACCGTATGTTGCGGAGCGCGCCAGGAATCGAAAATCGACACCTGATGCACGCAGGAAACAGTGCAATGCGGCGCGCAGGATTTCTCGCTCACGTACTCGCGTCGAATATCGTGCACAGTGTAGGTCTCAAGTGGAGTTCCAGGATAGCCGCGCTGTTGGGAGCAATAGTGCACCAACCCGTCCTCGCAGATGTAGAGGTAACGCGCCCCGGCACGGCAGCGCCACTGATTTGGCCGCCCCTGCGCAATGTTGTCCTGGAAACCATTAATGCGGGTGAAGCTGCTCTTCTCCATCGCCTTCATCTCGTGATACACCCGCTTTTCTTCTTCCGCGAGGGGCTGCAGTTGCCCACCGCCGTCATGAATGATGCCAATGGTCGAGCTGAAACCCAGCTCCAGCGCACGTCGACCAATGGTTAGCGCATCCTGCGGATTGCACACGCCCCCGCCCACGACCGAGTTGATGTTCACATGGAAATCGGCGTGCTCGCCGAGGAGTTCGAGTTTTTTATCCAAAACCTTGAGGCTCTTCTTGGATACATCGTCCGGTGTAACGTTGTCGATTGAAATCTGCAGCCATTCAAGTCCGGCGCGATTCAACCGCTGAATACGATCAGCGACCAGCAGGTAGCCGTTCGTAATCAGACCCGCGATCATGCCGCGCTTGCGAATGCGTCGGATGATCTCGTCCAACTCAGGATGCAGAAGCGGTTCGCCGCCACTGATTGTGATCACTGCTGTGCCCAGTTCGGCCAGCTTGTCGACCCGCGCGAACATCGTCTGAGTCGGAACCGGCTTGGAAAAATCGTCGTACTCGTTGCAGTACTCGCAGGCCAGATTGCATCGGCGAATGGGAATAATGTGCGCCAGCAGAGGATGATCGGTGGACACAAACGCGCGAGCAATCATGCTTGCCCCGCGAAGATTGCGGTGGAGCGCAAGCATGCGCCGACGTAGAGTTGTGAGGCGAGCAGGCATGAAGTTGACGATAACTCTATTAGAGCATATGGGTGCCGCCGGCTTGGCGCTGGTAGCATCAATCGGAGGTTTTTAGAGGTCGAATGGCTACGGCAATAGCTCGTGACCCGCATCCGTCAGAGCTTGCAGAGCCGTTTCAACGTAGCCTTCGCCGACGAGTACGTAGTCGGTATCGAAGGTGGAGATGGCGAAGATGGGAACTCCTTTCTCTGCCAGCGGACTGATGAACGAACTTAGAACGCCAACCTCAGAAAAAGAAAATGGGCCCTCGATCTTAAGGCACGCCCAAGGAGTCGTCGGCTTATGCTGCTGCGGAACGCCATCCGCGGCGCACACGATCGACAGCTCATCGACGGTCCGAGTCAGCGAAGTAAAAGCCCCGCGCCATGCCCACTCCGGGAGCGGCGCGTTGGCCGGCAATTGGAAAACCGCGAATTGGCCGGGGATTCGAGAAAACCTTAATGCGCGCCTGGTCATGAGTGTCGAATCCGTTGGGCGGCCATCAGGCTACGATCGAGCCGCAGCCGCGTCAAACAGATTCAGGAAGGCCAGCTTTTTTTCGGCTGGAAGGAATGACGCCTCGAAGGAATTGCGCGCCAGCTCGCGCAAGTGCTCGTCGGTGAAGCCGAAGGTATCCTGAGCCAGCTGATATTCCCGGCTTAGAGAAGTCTCGAACATGGCGGGATCGTCCGTGTTGAGCGTGACCATTACCCCTTGATCAAAATAATTGCGTACCGGATGCTCGGCGATCGTCGCACAAATGCCGGTGCGCAGGTTGCTGGTAATACAAATTTCCACCGGAACCTGGCGGGTCGAAAGTGCCTCCACCAGTTCGGGATCTTGCGAGGCGGTAAACCCGTGACCGATGCGTTCGGCTGGGAGATTGAGCGCGCCCCACACTGATCCCGGCCCTGCAGTCTCGCCTGCATGCGCCGTAAGGCGAAGGCCGTTCGCGGCGGCGTAGGCATAGACATCGCGAAATAATTCGGGAGCAGCCTGCCGCTCGTCGCCACCGATGCCGAATCCGACCACGCTCGGACTCCTGTACCGTGCCGCCAATTCAGCCACTGGCTGGGCTTTCTCCGCTCCGAACTGGCGGACTGCATCAAAGATCCAGAGCAACGATATTCCGAAGTCCCGTTCCCCCCGTTCCCGCCCGCGTTCGAGGCCGGCGAAGATCGAATCAAAATCCTGCTTGCGCCACAAGCACACTCCCACCGACACGTAGACTTCGGCGTGCAGCACGTTGTCCGCTTTAAGCTTTTCCATCAACCGGTAAGTGATGAGCTCATAATCCTCGGGAGTCTGCAACTCTTGGGTCACAGTCTTGAATGCCATCAGAAACCCGGTAAAGTCCTTATAGCGGTAAAGCTGCTCCACTTCCGCGAGCGTGCCATTTCTCCCGTGACGCTTCTTCAATTCGAGTAGCGTGGGAGGATCGATCGAACCTTCCAGATGCAGGTGTAGCTCAGCCTTGGGCAGGGTGATGACGAACTGGCTGGGCTGGGCGCTCACACTTCAGATTGTAGATTCCAGACCGCAGATTTGCGAACACCCGAAAGAAGCGAGACCGATTTGTGCACTGCAGTCCAGATGGCAATTCTCCATCCGATCTAGCGGGCTTTCACATGCTCAGGACGAAAACCAAGCCCGAGGACCCGAGCCGGAATGCGACGCAAGACCGGCCAGCGCTGCAGGAGCTTCAAAACCCACGGAGCCGAGAGAGTTTTGTCGCTGCCAAGAATTTTCCGGATCACATTGTTCTGGATCAGGATTTGGAACCGTTGCGTGGCTCGAGTCGGGAAACTCCTCCGTCGTTGAACCGCCTCAAGATCGTTTTCAGTGACGTTGTTTTGCCGAAGTTTTGGACCGAGTAGGTTTGCTGCCGCGACCGCATCCTGAATTGCGAGATTGATTCCTACACCACCAATGGGTGACATAGCGTGAGCAGCATCCCCAATACATAAGACTCCGGGCCCGGACCAGCGCGCGAGCCGATCGACGGTGACGGTCAGAAGGCTGATTTGCTTCCAATCGCCCAGCTCTTCAATGCGGTCTTGTAAGAATGGCTCGAGAGCCGCGATCTCTTGGCGAAATGCTTCCAACCCTCGCTGCCGGATTTCATCCGCTGTTCCCTTCGGGATAACAAAAGCACACTGCCAGTAATCCTCGCGATTGATGAGAAACAGAATCTTGCCACGATCGAAATGGCCAAGAGTCTGCGGTGGATCGGTCGGACGACGGCTGAGCCGCATCCACATGACATCCATCGGCGCGCCGAGATCAATCACCTTTAGGCGTGCTCGCTCGCGGACTACAGAGCGGCGGCCGTCAGCGCCGACGGTTAAGGAGGCTCGAATTTCGAGAGTGCCGTTCGGCGTCTTTGCGCGAACACCTGCCACAGTGCCGTTCACTTCGATGAGATCGGTTACCTCGGTCTGCATTCGCAAATGGAATGTGGGATAACGGCTAGCCTGCTCGGTAATGAAATTCAAAAAGTCCCATTGCGGCATCAAGGCCAAGAAATGGCAGTGAGTCGGAAGGTGGGTGAAATCCGCAATCGTGACGGTTTCGCTGCCGACCTTGCCGCCAAGTTCAGTCACCTTCTGATGCGGACGCTTCAAGAACTCATCCAGAATGCCGAGTTCGAACATGATTTCAAGCGTAGACGGATGAATGGTGTCGCCTCGGAAATCACGCAGAAAATCCGCATGCTTTTCGAGCACGACAACTTCAATGCCCTGGCGCGCAAGAAGGAAGCCCAACATTACACCGGCAGGACCGCCTCCGGCGATGCAACAGCGAGTGTGGATCGCATCATCCACGCAAACAACTCTTGACGGGGATTCGCATACGCAGTTGCCGGCTAGGGTTTCCCGGCGAACTCACTGTGATGCCGACTATAGAGGTAGTAGATGCTTAGGCCAATGGCCAGCCAGGCAAAGAATCGCAGCCAGGTCAGAATGGGCAGACCGGACATAAGCAGAACGCAGAAGAACACGCTGAGCACCGGCGCCGCAATGCCGCCCGGAGCGCGGAACCCGCGATGCCGGCCGGGATCGCGGTAACGCAAAATGATAACGCCGATCGACACCAGCACAAAGGCGAAGAGCGTCCCGATGTTGGAAAGATCAGAAAGCGTGCCAATATCCAAAAAGCCTGCCGGAATGCCGACCAGGAAACCGGCGATCCAGGTCGCCGTTGCTGGCGTGCGAAAACGCGGGTGCACACGCCCGAACAGCCGAGGCAGCAAGCCATCTCGCGACATCGAAAACCACACCCGCGCTTGTCCAAGCTGGAAAACCAAGAGCGATGAAATCATCCCCATCATCGCGCCGAAGAGCACTCCCAGATCGACCCAATTCAGGGTGTGCGAACCGGTTTGGACGGTCAGCAACTTCATCGCGTTGACTACGGGAGCGGCATCGTCTCGGACGGACGCCCAGGGCACGATCCCCGTAAGCACAACGGCAACGCCGATGTAGAGAACCGTGCAAACGATCAGGGTAGCAATAATTCCAATCGGCAAATCGCGTTGAGGATTGCGCGCTTCTTCTGCAGCGGTCGAGACTGAATCAAATCCGATGTAGGTAAAGAAAATGATCGAGCCGCCGGTCAGGATGCCCGACCATCCCATGGGCGCGAACGGATGCCAGTTGCTGGGATGCACATACTGTGCGCCAACAATCACGAACGCGAGAATGGCTGCAATCTTGAGAATGACCATCACGTTGTTGGCTTCAGCCGATTCGCGGATGCCCCGAACCAGAATCACGGTCAAAATCATGACCACAAGAAATGCCGGAAAATTGAAACCAAAGTGGAGGCCGGGAGTATAGAGCACGTTGCCCTTGAGGTCGGTAAGGCCACCGGGAAGATACGCCGGCGAAATCCAACGCAATGCGGGATGAAATCCGAACCAGTCAAACATGGCCACCAGGTGCGCTGAAAAGCCGACGCTGACCGCCATATTGCTGACGGCATATTCCAAAATCAGGTCCCAGCCGATGATCCAGGCAATCAACTCGCCCATGGTTGCGTAGGTATATGTGTACGCGCTGCCGGCGATCGGAATCATTGATGCCAGTTCCGCGTAGCAAAGTCCAGTGAAGGCGCAGACAATGGCGACCAGGACCAACGAGAGCGCGAGGGCTGGCCCAGCACCCGGCCGGCCCAGCGTGGCATGATGCGTGATCAGAAAATCGAGAAGAGGAGCATTGAGAATCGAAGAAGTGTCGAACTTCTGCCCCCCAATCGCGGTCCCGATGACGGTAAAGATTCCCGACCCAATCACCGCGCCGATTCCGAGAGCAGTAAGCGAGACCGGACCCAGAGTCTTTTTCAGCTTTCGCTCCGGCTCTTCCGAGTCGGAGATCAGCTTGTCGATCGACTTGCAGCAGAAAAGCTGATTGTCCGAGGTTCGAGGACTGCCCTCGCGGCCCGGATTGGTGGTGATTGGTGTTTGTGCCAAAAGGCGTTGTCTCCCGGAATGCAGCAATTAGCAATTAGCACTTGGCCCTGAAGCCGTTCGGGCCAAGTGCCTAAATGCAGACCACCGCCTTTACCTCTTCGCCGCGCCGCGCACCATCTTCTTCACTTTGCGCTTCTTCGATCCACGGGCGTACTCCCGTGGCTTCAGCGGCTTTTCTGCTTTCACTTTCTTGCGGGCGGTGCGTTTTACTTTCTTGCGTTCTTCCTTAGTGAGTTTCTTTGTATTTGCCATGAATGCTGTTTATTTCTCCTTAAGATAATTCGCGATTCACTGCCGAGCAAAGCTCGGCTGAACAATGGCGGCCGGTACCCACGTGAGCATCGCCACTAAATCATGCCCGTTCTAACTGGGCATATTTCTCTACCAGCTTCTTTAAACCGAAGCGAGGGAATTGTACCGTAATCTTGGCCTCTTCACCCTCTCCTTCTCGATGGTACACCGTCCCCTCGCCGTATTTGGGATGCCGCACCTTCTGACCTGGCTTGAAACCCTTCTTGCCTTTAGGTTCTTCCACCAGCGTTTTCGGGACGTTGAATTTCTTCCCCCGCGACGCGAAAAACTCCGCGATGTTGTCAATCGAATTGTAGCTGCGTCCGGAATAAGCCGGATCCCGTGGCTTGCTCGGAGCCGCCCAGTTCGCGCTGCTCTGATCTTCATCCTCGTAAGCGTAGTGGGTTTGCGGCTCAGGCTCGTGTGGCGCGGACACCCTCGTCCGCGAAGATTCTCGCTTGCGCCGTGATCCTCCCAATTCATCGACCAACTCTGCGGGAACTTCTTCCAGGAACCTTGAAGGGACGCTAGCCTCGGGCAAATCCGTTCCATAACGTCGCCGATACACGGCCCTTGTCAGGACCAAAGTATCCATCGCCCGGGTCATGCCGACATAGCACAATCGCCGTTCCTCTTCGATATCGTCCGGCTGCAAGAAAGTCCGGGAATGGGGAAACAGTCCTTCTTCCAAACCACAGAGAAACACGAGCGAAAACTCCAGCCCCTTGGCGGCGTGGAGAGTCATCAAAGTGATCTGCGCTCGCTCGTCGTAGGCATCCGCATCGCTGACCAGAGCCGCATGATCGAGAAATTGATCCAGAGTTTCGCCCCGGTCGCGCGAATCCATCGCCGCATTCACCAGTTCGCGCAGGTTCTCAATCCGCGAGTACGCCTCCGGCGTGTCTTCCTTCTCAAGTTGCTTGATGTAACCCGTGCGATCGATGAGGAATTTCAGAATTTCGGCAGTGTTCGCCGCCTCGCCTGGAGTGCGAAAGCCAGGCTCCGCTGCTGGCGTAGAGCGGGCGCCCTCGCCCGCTACGACTGGGCCAGTAGTCTCAGGGGAAGTGTCAACCTCATCGGGAACACCGAAGTCGAATGAGATATTTTCGTCTTCGCCGGGATCGAAGGTTACGTCAGCATCCTCCCGCGATTCATCCGCTGGGAGGTCTGCATGCTGATCTTCTCGCGCCGTATCTTCTAACCGCTCGACATAAGTTCCGGCCAACATGGCGCGGCCATCTTCAATCAGTCGCTTAAAGCTCCGAAGTGCCGCGAGCGCTCGCTGCGGCAGAAGTTGGCGCTTGATCGCTTCACCGAGCGCACCCCATAACGACGTTCCGGTCTCCAGCGCGACCCGTTCCAGAGTCTCAATCGTGGTCTTGCCAATCCCACGCACCGGCGTATTAATCACGCGCAGCAACGAGATCGAATCATCCACGTTGTGAATGACCTTCAAATACGAAATCATGTCTTTGATTTCGGCTCGCTCATAGAACGAAAATCCACCCACAACGTGATACTTCAACTGATAGCGGCGCATCGCCTCTTCAAACAAACGTGACTGCGAGTTCGTGCGGTAAAGCACTGCCGCCCGCACATTCTCGCCCTGGTCCACTGCCTCCCGCAGATATTTCGCGATATAGTCCGCGGCAAACAGTGCCTCGTTCTCGCCATCTGGCGCCTCGTAATAGCCGAGCCTGCTGCCGCCTTGCCGCGAAGTCCACAGATTCTTTCCCTTGCGCTTGAGGTTGTTTGCGACCACCGCCGACGCTGCTTGCAGGATGTTCTGCGTCGAACGATAATTTTGCTCCAGGCGGATGATCTTCGCCTCGGGAAAATCTTTTTCAAACTCGAGAATGTTGCGGATGTCCGCGCCGCGCCAGGAGTAGATCGACTGATCCTCATCGCCGACCGCGCAAATATTGTGCCGGGTTCCAGCCAACAGCCGCATCAGCTCATACTGCGGACGGTTCGTGTCCTGATACTCATCAACCAAAATGTATTGAAATCGCCGGTTGTAGTATTCGCGAACTTCGGAGGCAGCTTTCAGCAGGCGAACGGTTTCGAGGAGCAGATCGTCGAAATCGAGCGCGTTCGCCTTGGCCAGTTCTTTCTTGTACTCAGCGTAAATCTGCGCCACTCGCTCGGTCTTGGGATCTGCTGATTGCAAATAAACTTCCTGCGGATCGAGCATGTGATTTTTTGCCCACGAAATATGGGCCAGCACCGCGCGCGGCGTGGTCTGCTTGTCGTCAATCCCGAGGCGCCGCATGACCGACTTGACCAACTGCTGCTGGTCATTCTCGTCATAAATCACGAAGCTCTTGGTGTGTCCGATCGCAGGCGCGCCCGGAACAGAAGAAGGAATGCGAAGCGCCTCAATGTCCCGCCGCAACACCCGCACGCAAAAAGAATGAAACGTAGAAATCACCGGCTTGGCGATCGATAATCCGCCCACCAGCTTGTCGACACGCTCCACCATTTCGGAAGCCGCCTTGTTGGTGAACGTCATAGCAAGGATGGATTCCGGCATAACCCCGAGATTCTCGATCAAGTAGGCGATGCGGTAAGTAATGACGCGAGTCTTCCCGCTCCCGGCGCCCGCCAGGATGAGCACCGGCCCGTCGGTACTTTCAACAGCCTCGCGCTGCTGCGGATTGAGTTGGTCGAGAAAAGACAAAGTCCGGAAAGGCTCCAAAGCCAGCCATTTAGATTTTACAGGGATTCGTCGGCGGACTTCCTCTTTTGAAACGCACGCCCATTGTTGTGACATCCAACCGTGTAATTGGCTCGGAACGTGAATAAACTCTACCCGGGCCCGTGGTGTAACGGGAACACAGCACCCTGCGACGGTAGCAGATGCGGGTTCGAATCCCGTCGGGTCCACGCTCAGTTTTTCTGGGCGCGAGTTCTGTGGGGAGCAAAGGCAGGGATAGCTTCCCTACAAAAGTAACTCGACTGAGAATTGCCGCGGTCTATACTGAAAGAGTCGCAGGGTGCTGTAAGTACCCAAGAATTGTTTGGCCCCGAGAAATCGGGGCCATCGCATTTTCTAGTGATGAGTGCCCACCTGGCCGGCACGCGCTGCCTTGCAATCCTCGCAGGGACACCAGTCCCGCAAGAACTGCCACGAATAAATTCCCAGCTCGTGGTCGTCGTTGAAATGGAACTTGATCGCGTATTTGCCCACGCCTTCCGCCGAAACCGCTTTGACTGCGGGCTTGTACATCGGCAAAGCCCCGGCGGCAAGTTTCGGAGGCTCTCCCGGTTGCTGGTGCGCCTTGGAGCGCGCCTCGTCGCACAGGGCGCACGGACACGCATCGCGCAGAAACGGAAAAGAATAATGCGACCGGTGGCCGTCCTTCCACTCGATGTCCAGTCCTGTGCCGGTGCTCAGATTCACTTTCACCGACTTTGGATCCGTCGCGGCGGCCATGAATTCAGTATCGCACAGAGACTTCAGCGTTTTTCAAGGACGCACACAGACGCTCCGCAGCCTGCCCCGCGTGGCATGAGAGTACCGAAAGTAACCGGGAGGGAGTGACCTGAACACTCGCGGCGTGGTATCAATAGGTAGTAGCAGACGACCTCGAAAGGGTCCCGAGAGCGATACCCGGAAGCGCGACGTTAGCCTCCGTTCGTAATCCCATAATGCTTGATTCCGCTCAGATAGAGGCGGTAATGCCGCCCGAGGTTACTTGCGCCGAAGATGTTTCCCATCTCTCGGGCAAGATTCCCGACCGGCACGGATACGTCACATCCGTCGACCAGACTCAGCTTTTCTATCGCCACTGGCCTGCCAGCACGGCCTGGAACGGCCGCGTGGTGGTTGTCCTTCACGGCATCGGATATCACAGTGCGCCCTACAAGGTTATCGCCGACGCGCTCAACCCTCACGGCACCGATGTCTACGGCTTGGACTCGCGGGGGCACGGGCTGTCCCAGGGACGCCGCGGATTCGTGGGCACTTCGGACGAGGTCGGTGCCGACGTCGAATGCATGATCCGCTTCGTGCAGCAGCAGCGGCCCACGGCGAAGATCTTTCTGCTGGGCGACAGTATGGGGGCCAGCCTTGCCCTGAACTATGCGAAACGCAACAGCCGCGAGCTGGCCGGCTTGATTCTTCTGGCCTTGGCCCTGAATCTGCACATGAGCCAGTTCCTCAGCCTGGAGAGTTTGAGCCTGATGCCTTATTTCGTGCTGGCGCACCGCGAGCCGGTGATCAATCTTGTAGGCAAACGTCTTGAGGAGAGTTCTCGAGACCCCGAGTTCATCGCTCGTCGCCGGGTGGACCCGCTGGCTTACAAAAACGTCAGCTTCGGATACTTGCTCGACGTGCAGCGCATCGTCTTCGGCTGGAAGTGGAAAATCGCGCCTCGCGTGCATGCGCCTACGCTGCTAATCAAAGGCGGCAAGGATCGAGTTGTAAGCCACCGGGAATGTGTCGCCTTCGATAAGCTCTCGGTCTCGACCGATAAGTGCTTCAAAATTTATCCGGATGTGCCCCACACCACGCTCTGGGATCCAGAAACGCCGGAGATGCTGAACGCGGTTGGAGAGTGGGTGCTGGAACGCTAGGACATGCGAGTTTTATGGAGGACGGGCGTCCTCGCCCCTTCCAAGTTGCCGAAATCGCCTCAACTCCGGTAAAATCTATGTTTTGCACATCAAGTTCTAAATCTGTCTGGAGTCGTCATGGCACAAGTTTGTGATATCTGCGGCCGAGGGCCGCAATTTGGGAATACCATCAGCCACGCCCACAACGTGTCGCGTCGGCGCTGGAACATCAACCTGCGTCCGGTTCGCGCCAAGGTAAAGGGCGGAGCCAAGCGCATGCGCGTCTGCACCTCCTGCCTCCGCAGCGGCAAAGTTGTCAAAGCCTGAGAACTAGAACCACAAAGGGCACCCTTCGATTCTGCTCCGGCTCACAAAGGAAAATATTTTTCCAAGTTTTCCTTTGTGAACCTTAGTGTCCTCCGTGGTTAGTGCCTTTAACGCACGCCCAACAGTTCGACGTCGAAGATCAGGGTTGCATTGGCGGGAATCACGCCTCCCGCGCCGCGAGCTCCATAACCGAGTTCCGGAGGGATTCGCAGCTGCCGCTTGCCCCCGACCTTCATTCCGGCGACGCCCTCGTCCCAGCCTTTGATCACCTGGCCGCTCCCCAAGTCGAATGTAAACGGCTGGCCGTGGTCGACGGAACTGTCGAACTTCTTGCCGTTGGTGAGCCACCCAGTGTAGTGGACTTTGACTGTTTTGCCCCTGGTGGCGACGGGGCCGGTGCCGACAGTGATGTCCCAAAACTCGAGGCCGTCGACGGTCGTCGTAGGCTTTCCCGTTACTTTTGTAGGTGCGCTGGTGTCAGGTTTCGCGGAACCGCCCTGCGCAAAAAGTCCCGTGGCCAGGAATGTGACAATTGCAAGCAAACACGCACTCTTCAGCATCAAAGTTTTCTCCCTGAGTTGATTTTCGATTAAGACTGGACCCTCGAATTCTAACTTGGCGACACAAAATCGCAAATTGCTCATCTCTGTCCCGGTACGATCATGCCAGTGCGATCACATCAATTTCGACCAGGACATCCTTTGGCAGACGCGCCACCTCGACGGTCGATCTGGCTGGCGGGGTTGAAGCGAAGTAGTGCCCGTAAACTTCATTCATAGCAGCGAAGTCGCCCATGTTTTTCAGGAACACGGTGGAGCGTACTACTTTCTCCAGTCCGGTTCCAGCGGCTCGCAAAATTGCGGAAAGATTCTTAAGCACACGATCGGTTTGGGCTGCAACGTCACCGGTGATGACCTGCTGCGTGGCCGGATCAATCGCCACCTGTCCAGAAACAAAGACGAATCCATTGGCCCGGATCGCCTGCGAATACGGCCCAATCGCCTGCGGACCGTCTTTGGTGGAAATTACGTCTCGCATCCGCCCTCCACAATTATTGCCGCTGCTGATTAACGCAGATGTGCGCTGACGATGTCAAACGGTCGAAGCAGCATCGAGAAAAAACCAGTTGTCAGTTGATCGTTCTCCGTTCTCAGTTAGCGTATGCCAACGACGAACGACTAGACCTTCTGCAGTCTTTGCACGTCATGCACCCCGGGAATCTTGCGCACGCCGTTGATGATGTTTTCGAGATGTTTCAGGTCAGCAATATCGAGAATGACATCGATGTTAGCCTGCCCATTCGAGCTGCGTACCTGCATATCCCGAATGTTGGTTTTGGCATCGCTGATCACGGCTGTCATCTGTTTCAACATGCCGAAGCGGTCGTCACAGAAGACCGTGAGCTTTACCGGGTACGAACTCGGGGTTCCCTCGTCGCGGGCCCATTCCACATCGATGCGGCGCTCCGGTTCATACAGCAGGTTCACCACGTTGGGGCAATTCACCGCGTGGACGGCGACGCCTTTGCCGCGGGTCACGTAACCGACCACGTCTTCGCCGCGAATAGGATTGCAGCAGCGGGCGCGGTACACGAGCAGGTCTCCGTGGCCCTTTCACGCGGATGGCATTGTTGCCGCTGTCTCCGCCGAAAACTCGCCTGACTACGCTCGCGATGCTGCCAGACTCACTCTCAGTGACCGGCGCCGCGGAAGCCGGGGCCAAACGAGCCAGCACTTGCCGCGCCGAATATTTGCCGTATCCAATTCCCGCCATCAAGTCGTCGATTTGGCCCAGGCCGTAGTCGGAAGCGATCTTACGCAGCTCTTCGTCCTTGATTTCTTTCAACGCGACCCGGTATTTCCGCGCTTCTTTCTCAATCAGCTTGCGCCCGATTTCGATGGCGCGTTCACGCTGATGGATGTTGAGCCAGTGCTTGATCTTGTTGCGGGCGCGCGAGGACTTGACGATGCCCAGCCAGTCGCGGCTGGGCGTGCGCCCTGGCTGGGTGACAATCTCCACAATGTCGCCGCTGTGGAGCTTGTGACGCAACGGCACCATGCGTCCATTCACTTTGGCGCCCACGCAACTGTGGCCGACTTCGGTGTGAATGGAATAGGCAAAATCGATGGGTGTCGATTCGCGCGGCAGCACCACCACTTTCCCCTTCGGGGTAAACGTGTAAACCTCTTCGGGATACAGGTCGATCTTGAGGGTGGAAAGGAACTCAGTTGGGTCGGACACATCGCGCTGCCACTCGACCACTTGCCGCAGCCACGCCAGCCTCTGCTCGTCCTGGGCCGAGACTGGGCCATCCTTGTACTTCCAGTGAGCTGCGATGCCTTCTTCCGCCATGCGGTGCATTTCCTCAGTTCGGATCTGCACTTCGAAAGGCGTGCCATCCTCGGTGATCACCGAGGTATGCAGCGACTGATAAAAATTTGGCCGCGGCATGGCAATGAAGTCTTTGATTCGTCCGGGCACGGGCCGCCATACGTTATGCACAATTCCCAACACGCCGTAGCAATCCTGCAATGACTTCGTAATCACTCGCATGGCGTAGAGGTCGTAGACCTGGTCTACGCTGATTTTCTGCCGCACCAGTTTCTTGTGGATGCTGAACAGGCGCTTGATCCGGCTCTCGACTTCAGCCGTGATTCCGGCTTCTTTCAGCTTGTCGCGGAGAGTTTGCTCGACCCGCGCCAGGAATTGTTCACCTTTCTTGCGGCGAGCGTCGACCGCATCACGCACTTGTTCATAGGTGAGAGGATCGAGGTAGCGGAACCCGAGATCTTCGAGTTCGCCGCGAATCTTGCCCATCCCGAGGCGGTGGGCGATGGGACCGTAAATCTCGAGCGTCTCTTTCGCAATCTTCTGCTGGCGTTCCGGCGTAAGGTGCTCGAGGGTGCGCATGTTGTGCAAGCGGTCCGCGAGTTTGATCAAGACGACACGGATGTCATCGACCATGGCCAGCATCATTTTGCGCAGGTTCTCGGCTTGTTGCTCCTCGCGGGTTGCGAAGTCAATCTGACTGATCTTGGTCACGCCCTCGACGATGTGCGCTACCTGCTCGCCAAACTCTTGGCGAATGTCAACGATCGTGACAGAAGTATCTTCGACGGAGTCGTGCAGCAGGCCGGCGGCGATGGCGACCGCGTCCATTTTCATCTCGGCCAAAACCTGTGCAACTCCGAGGGGATGAACCAGGTAGGGCTCGCCAGAAGCGCGTAACTGGCCCGCGTGGTTCTTTTGGGAGTACTCGTAGGCCTTGCGCACCAGTTCCAGATCGTCGCCCGGCCGGTTGGCGCGCATAATGCGCAACAACTCCCGGAACTTGGTCACCGTAAGGGCGGTGGTCGCGATCTGTTCGCGCAGCGTCGCCATAATGGATTATAGCTGGGGAACGGCGGGCTAAGAACCTCGAAGTGAAGCGCCTTTGCTATTTCAATTATATCGCTCGAAATCGGGGCCCAGAGCCGTTCCCCGACCGGCTGAGGTGAAATCAGCTGGCCGACTATTTCAAGACGGGATCGAACGAGATCATGTGCGAGGTTTTGCGAGCAACGTCTCTACAGTTTCCTGGCTGAACTGATAGAGTTGATCGGTCGTTGATTCCATGCCTGCCAAGATTTTAGTCAGCGGTTCTTCCGGCCTGATCGGTGCCGCGCTGATCCCTGCCCTTAAGTCAGAGTGGATACGAAATCACTTGCCTGGTTCGTGGCACCGCATCCGGCAAGAGAGCAAATTCAATGGGATCCGGCGCAGCCTCTGGTGCCTGAGTCGGTGTCCGGCTTCGATGCCGTTGTCCATCTTGCTGGTGAATCCATTGTTGGCCGTTGGACTGAGGCCAAGAAACGGCGCATTCGTGAAAGCCGGGTGCAGGGTACGCTGCGTCTGGCCGAAGCTCTCGCGCAAGCGCCGCAGCGACCCCGAGTGTTGATTTCGGCTTCGGCGATTGGATATTACGGGGATCGGGGCGACGAAGCGTTACGTGAAGACAGCGCTTCGGGATCGGGATTTCTTCCTGAAGTCTGCCGAGAGTGGGAGGATGCCACGGAACCCGCGACAAAGGCCGGAATCCGAACGGTGCAGGTGCGGTTTGGTCTGGTGCTGAGCCGGCACGGCGGAGCGCTGCAGAAGATGCTGCCACCCTTTCGCTATGGGAATCGGCGGCAACATGGGCAACGGGCGCCAGTGGTGGAGTTGGATTGATATCGACGATTTAGTCGGAGCGGTTCAGCACGTTATCAAGGCCGAAACGCTGCGAGGGCCCGTCAACGTCGTGGGGCCGAACCCAGTGATGAATGCCGAATTTACTAAAATCCTCGCTTCGGCCCTTTCGCGCCCAGCGATATTCCCGATGCCAGCCTTCGCAGCACGCCTCGTATTTGGCCAGATGGGCGACGAACTCCTGCTGGCCAGCCAGCGCGTGGAACCGGCTAAGCTCTTGGCGAGTGGCTATGTCTTTCAGAAGCCTATTCTGAGAGCGGCGTTAGAGGGCATTTTAAAAAAATAAAAATCGGCCACGGATCTGCGCGGACTTATCACGATTGTCTCTTGTTATTTCAGTTAAAAAAAATCCGCGCCGATCCGTGGAGATCCGTGGCCGAATTATTGGGCTCGGGCCTTGCCAAATTCTTCGACTCGCTCGCGAACGCTGAGCACGTGCCTGGGCAGATGCAGATGGCTGCCGGCTTCGAGGATGGGAATCAACCGGTCAAAATCCGGGCCCGAATGAGAGCCGGTGATGACGATGCGGATGGGATGGAAAAGTTCTTTGCCCTTCGTTCCGGTTTCCGCTTTCACTTCGTTGACGATCTTTTTGAACTGCTCCGGAGTCAGGTGGCCCGTGCTCGCTGATTCGTCCGCCATGACCTTGACGGTGAATCTGGCGAAGACGGCACTGGTGTTTGGCCAGGCGAGAACCTCGGCGTTGTCCGGTCCGGCCAATGCAGCCTTCGCGTCGTAGTTGAAAATCGATGACGCGCGTTCGGGCAACTGCTCCAGACGATCCACGTACGGCACCAGCAGCCTGACGATCTGTCCCAACCAATCTCGCAAATCATTACTCACTTGGACAATCGGGAGGCGATGGGAACTTAGCCATGCGGCATCGCTGGATTCGACTAGCCCGGCCTTGGCGAAGAACCACACGCCGACAGCGACGAGATCGTCTGGCGGCCACGTTTTGATGTATTGCCGGTTTAGCCAATACAGCTTCTCCATATCGAAGACAGCGGCCGAGGGCGTGATCCGTTCGAGGGAAAATTCTTTTGCCAGTTCCTTAAGGCTGAAGATCTCTCTCGTGCCGCCCGTCGGCGCCCAGCCCAGCAGTGCCAGGTAATTGACCAGCGCTTCGGGCAAGACACCCATGTCGCGAAAGTTCGCGATCGAAGTCGCCCCGTGACGTTTCGAAAGGCGTTCGCGGTCGGCGCCCAGGATGGTCGACAAGTGTGCAAACTCTGGCACTGGCCAGCCGAGAGCTTCGTACAGCGCAACTTGCTTGGGCGTGTTCGAAAGATGATCGTCGCCGCGAATCACGTGGGTGATTTTCATCAGCGCGTCGTCAATCACGACCACGTAGTTGTAGACGGGCATGCCGTTGGAACGCAGAATGATGGGATCGCTGACGACTTCGTTGGAAAACTCAACGTCTCCGTGAACGATGTCGTGAAAGCGAATGGGGTGCTCGGGAATCCGCAACCGAATCGCGCAGGCCTCGCCGGCTGAGCGGCGACGCTTTGCTTCGTCGGGATCAATCACGCGACATTTGCCGGAATAGATTGGCTGGCGGCCTTCAGCCAGGGCCCGGTCGCGTTCTTTCTGCAGATCGTCCTCAGTGCAGAAACACAAATACGCTTTGTGCTCGTTCAGCAGGCGCTCAGCCTGTTCGCGGTAAAGATCCAGCCGGTCGGATTGACGATACGGCGCGTACGGGCCGCCGACGTCGGGACCCTCGTCCCAATCGAGGCCCAGCCACTTGAGGTCGGCGATGAGTTGATCTTCGAAGCGCACCTCGCTGCGTTCGACGTCGGTGTCTTCGATGCGCAGCACCATGGTGCCGTGCTTTTGCCGGGCGAAGAGCCAGTTGAACAAAGCAGTGCGAGCGTTTCCCACATGCAAGTGGCCGGTGGGAGAAGGCGCAAAACGCACGCGGACGGGAGAATTTTGGTTCACGAAATGATGTTAACAGGAGAGCAGAAATGGATCACCTGCGGCCGCACCACCTGAAGCTCAGCAATCTGGAGGTTTAGTCTCACCTTTCGGCGGTTCGTCCCGATGCATCTCATCGAGCAACTTCGCCAGCACCTCAGCCCGCTGGTCGCTGTTCAGTTCGCGTCGCAACTCTTCCAGGGCCAAGGCGACGATGTGATAGTGATGAGCGCCGCAGTACTTGGGGTCGGAGGTAATGTCGAGCCACACTTGATGCATGAGTTCAAGATCCTGTGAACGCATGCGAGGGGCGTGCGGCCCGAGCGGGTATTCACGAACTTTTCCACTGGGCTCATGTATCTCCAGGATGAGCCGCGGTCTAGGCTCGGGCAAACGTTCCCACGCATCGCCGGTGAGCTTAGCTTGCTCGTCGGTGGTGAGCTTGTTAGAGAGTCCGCAAACAATCCGGCTCGAGTCCAAGCGTTGCGCGGTCACGATGATCGCCTCGAAAATATCGGTGGCAGGGACCACCAGCAACGAGACCGGTTTGCCTTCCTTTTCGGCAACCGCGACAGCGGCCGTGAACAGCTCCTGCTCATAATGATCGAAGACCTGCGAAGCCTCGACCACAGCACTGCCGCTGAAAGAATGCTCGCGATGGTACAGTCGCCCCGTCATCACGACCACGTCTTGACGGTTGGTGTTGGTAGTCCTGAGGATGTCGCGCAGGTAATAAAGATTTCTGGGATCGCGGACGGCAACCAGGATGTTTCCCGGCCTCACGCCGAGCGCTCCAGATCCCAGTTCCTGGTTTCCGTAGACCCTGAATTGATCCAGGTTCTCCGGCTTGCCATGCCGCTGTTTCGCGACCCGACGTTCGGAGTAGGCAAAGATGGCGAAGAAAACGGCGCTAAACGTGACCCCGGCGATGGTGGCCTCAGACTTCGTAAACAGATTCACTAACGCAGTGATCAGCAGCACAGCAGAGATGGCGATCAGGCCCAGCGGCACTTCTGTACTACCGATGTGAAAATTGCCCGGAACCTTCCATTGCCGATTCTCCGGCTCGGTGAAACGCAAAACCAGAACTGCCAGCGATTTCAGGGCGAAGCTCCAGATCACTCCGAAGGCGTAAAGCCCGGCCAGCACGTACACATTGCCTCGACTGAGAATGATGGTCAGCAACTGCAGCCCAACAATCAAGTTGATGATGCGATAGCTGGTG
This sequence comes from uncultured Acidobacteriota bacterium, assembly GCA_963722725.1. Taxonomy (GTDB): domain Bacteria; phylum Acidobacteriota; class Terriglobia; order Terriglobales; family Acidobacteriaceae; genus JABDBE01. The sequence goes on along the minus strand of CAVROB010000011.1, from coordinate 293,146 downwards.
CCGAATCTCTTTTGCGGTTTCTGAAACCAGTCAGTGAGCACACCGTCTTCGGCCACCCGATTTAAGACCCCATTCGCACCGACGATCGAGGTATTTTGCGCGCCGGCAAGAATCAATACGCCGACCAGCACGACGAACGCGTGGAAGATCAGCTTCAGCACGGTCGGACCAACCAAATACATCGCAATGCCGCCGATGAGGTTGGCGAAGTAGTCGTGCCGAACGCCGTCGGGAATAATCATGACGGCGTAGAACGAGACCAGGGACGTGAACAGGAGACTGTAGATGAAAATAACCAAGCCGGTTTTTTCCAGATTTTTCAGCTTGGGATGCTCAATCTCGCGGTTTACCTGGGCCAGCGTTTCCTCGCCGCTCATAGCCAGGACTGAATGTCCGAATCCGACGAAAAGGATGATCCATGTGAGATGACTGATCCATGTCCCGTTCAGCCATCCAAGAGATTCTTTGTTGAGCTTCACTACCCCGGGATGCAGAGGGTTTGGCGGCAAATGAATCGGCGCACTGAAGACGGTGATGGTGCACCAGATGATCAGAATCACAACCATCACGGTGGTCACGATCATGATCTGCAGGGCCTTCTCGCTCGATTCATGCATGCCCTGAATGTTCTTCCACCAGAAATACACCACGATCAGAATAGCGAAGACTGCGGAAAAGTGGTCCTCGGAAAAGATCAAGGGATGGTGTACATACTTGCCGATATCCTCGATGAAGCCCGCGAGATACTGGCCGGCCGAGACCGCGCTGATAGGGCCAGTGAGCACGTAGTCGAACAGCAAAGCTGACACCGAGAACTTGGCCAGCGTGCCGCCCATGGCTTCTTTGACCACGCGGTACACACCGCCGCGAACGAACATGCTGCTGGACTCGATATAGAGAGCGCGCACGCAGTAGCTGAACAACATCACCGCGAGAATGAACCATGGGGCGCTCTTGCCGATGACTTTCTCGGCGTCGCCGCCAGCGTAATAAGCCGATGAAGCAAGGTCGGCCAGGACAATGGCCGACGCACGCCAGAACGAGATGAAGGTGAGCATCACCGTGGTGGCGACGAACACCTTGACCGCGGGACGCCGGATGTTGGGGACGGATGAGGACATTTAAAAAAATGCCGGGAAATGTAAGTCTACGAATTTAGCACAGCCGGGGAGCAGAATCTGTGACCGGACCGGCAGAAGTTCCAATAACAACTTGCCCGTGGGAGCTCAGGCCGATATTAGCCAGACGACGGGCTGTCCGGTTTGGGTGGTCTAGGCGCCATGTAGGTTCGTGTAATGCGGTCATGCCAGCAGAGCCGATCCTCATCGAGAAAGCACCAAGCGTACCCTAACGCCAATGATAATCCCGACAGCACGGAAGCGAGCACCCGCCAACGACGGATTCTCCTGGGAACCGCTGTGCCATCAAAGCGGCTCAGTCGCAGATGGGCCAGTTTTAGCCCCGGCGTTGTTCCCGCATGGACGATGAGAAAGTATTGATAAGCAATCCAGAAGAGAGCGATCAGACTAACGGAAATGCCTGCTGCCTGTTGCAAGGACGGCACGATCGCGGTGATACGGAAAAAGATGTACGCGAAACCCGCGAATGCCGTGACCACGAACAGGCTGTCGATGGCGCCCGCCAAGAGGCGTCTTGACATGGGCGCGGCTTGCAGCGGTAACTCGAAACCGGGACGCCGTTCCTGCGCTGGTTCTTCCACCGCATCCATCAATATGCCGCCAAGCGCCGGTGGCGGCAGCACAAGCTCTGGGACCTCGAGTATGCGCGGGCGATCGACAACGGGCTCGGCAAGCTCGTCAAAGACTGGCAGAGGGACTGGGGGACGAGGGAACTCAAGAATTCTTGCACCGGTTTCGGCTACGGTCGAAGCGTCCGTTTCGGCAATCCTGAGGGGGATCGATTGTTCTTCTTGAGTTCCGAGAGCGTCCTGCATTGCGACCGCGAGCCGATTCGTCGCTGGAAGGGGCACAGGCTGGCTGCTGTCCGCATGAGCCGTCCATGCCGGCTCAGGAGCGTCGAACTTCAACTGCAAGGACGGATAACGAGGTAGGCGCGGGCGCCTTCGCGCCCGGTAGTTGTTTACGCGAGCTGCCAGTTCGTTGCGCCAAGACTCCGAACCCTGCGGTTCCAGAAGTTCCGTCTGAAGCGTACGGGGCGTCGCGGCCGTGTCCTGTCCCATTTCCGTGGTCACGATACCGTCATCGGCGGAAGCAACCAGCGGCCTGTCTAGCTCCCGGGCCGGCGCATTCTTGGAACCTTCGGCCTGGGAAGAATTTTCTTGCGCAGCATCCAACACAAACCGCGAAGGCGCAGACTTTTCTTCGACGCTGGCGGCAAAGCGTTGTTCGCTGGCATCGTATGCTTCAGGGTCGATTAAGCGAACTGAAGGAGGCAGCTTCAAGCTGGACTCGACATCGGGTTCAAATCTGGATTTCATGTCTGACCATCTCAAACTGGACGGACTTCCGCCCACAACCATGGACCGCCCGGCGGAGTAGCCAGCGGATGGACCGTGCTCCGATACTAAGCAGCAAACGCAAGCAGAACGAAGCCAGAGCCTTCAAATTCGTCGAAGATCGGAATGTCAACTTTGCCACTCGGGCCAGCGGCGTGCTAACTTCACGATACCCCAGCGTGGACTCCACACTCGGGGAGTTCGTGCGCTTTCCGATGACTTCCCGCACACGATTCCTTATCACGGCAGCGTTCGTTTGTCATCTGCTACTCGCGCCTCCCCTAGTAACCAGCCAGTTGCGTTCTCCCGCCAGTGTGTCCGATGGCGTTCAAGACCTGCCTAATACGCCCTCGGTGCCCAGGGAGGAGGACGTGACCATAAGCGCCATTTCGCAGGAGAAAATCGGACGTATCTATAAACTGCATGGAAAAGCTGAGATTCATTACGGTGTTTACATCCTTCATGGCGACGAGGTTACTTACAACGCGGACACAGGCGACTCCACAGCCGATGGCCATGTTGTGCTGGAAGGTGGACCTAACGACGAGCATATCGAAGCCAGCCATGGAACCTACAACGTCCGTGCGGAAAGCGGGCGATTCGAGAACGTAACCGGGAGCATTGGCGTGCAGACTCGCGGAAACCGGCTGATGCTGACGTCCTCAAATCCCTTTTTTTTCACCGGAAAGGTCGTAGAGAAAACGGGTCCGGATCATTACATGGTCTATGACGGGACGGTAACCACCTGCGAGTTGCCTCATCCCCGATGGCAATTCAATGCCAACAAGGTGATTGTCAACGTCGGGGGCACTGCCAAGATCTATCACAGCCTGTTCGGCATAAAAGGCATTCCGGTTCTGTATTTTCCGTTCGCCACTCTCCCCGCACAACGTTTCCCGCGCCAGACAGGATTTCTCATTCCAAATATCGGGACCTCCTCTGTAAAAGGAACGATCCTGGGTGAATCGCTGTTCTGGGCCATCAATAGAAGCATGGACGCGCATATTGGGGCGGAGTATTTCTCGGCTCGGGGATGGGCCCCGCAGGCCGAGTTTCGTGCACAGCCCGGCGCCAACTCTTTTCTCGATCTGAATTATTACGAAGTGCTCGACCGTGGCGTCGGCAACCCGACAGTGAATCAGGGAGGCGAAGAAGTACGTTTGACTGGTGAAGGGGAATTTGGCCACAACTTTCGCGGGGTCGCCAACATCGATTACCTAAGCTCGTACGTCTTTCGCCTGGCCTTTAATGACGTTTTCGCCCAGGCGGTGGACTCCGAAGTAAAGTCCAAGGCTTTTCTCTCGAACACGACTGATGATTTTTTCTACAACGCCTCCATGCAGCGCTATCAGGATTTCGAGAGCACAACTGCGGGAGATGTCGTGACCATCCTTCACGCTCCCAGCTTCGAAGTATCGAGCGTCGATCGGCAACTCGGCCCATCGCCCTTCTACTGGTCGTACGAGGCTGCGGCCGAAGGACTTTCGCGCAGTGAACCCGGTTTCAGCACGGCTGCCCTGGTCGGACGCTTCGATCTTGAGCCCACCGTGTCGTTGCCGCTGAAGCTTGACGGATGGTCGTTTCGGCCAGAATTTTCGCTCCGGGACACCGAGTATACGCAGCAACTGGGAACGTCCAGCAGCGGGGCGAGAGTGGCGGAGTCCGATCCAATCAATCGGTGGGCTGTCGAGGGCTCGGTGGAGGTGCGCCCGCCTGCTCTAAGCCGCATCTTTGATCGCGAGTTCATGGGACGCAAATGGAAACACGTGGTTGAACCCCGCGTGGTTTATAGCTACGTGACGGGGGTAAACAACTTCCCGAACATTCTGCGCTTTGACGAGCGTGACATTCTCACCAATACGAATGAAGTGGAGTATGGCGTGGTGAATCGTCTTTACACGAAGCGCAAATCCGGGCAGACAGAGGACTGCGAAAAACCTGGAATGCCCGCTTTGTTTCTCGGGGGAGCTCCCGTGCCCAACCGCATCCCGTGGGAGCGGCAGGGGGAAACTGCCGAGGCGGCCTGCAAGACTGAACCGCAGGTGCGGGAGGTCGTGACTTGGGAACTTACCCAGAAATACTTTATCGATCCAACCTTTGGCGGGGCGCTCGTCACCGGACAGAGCAATGTCTTTACCAGCACCGCGGATCTAACCGGCACCACATTCTTGACCGCGCCTCGTCATCTTTCACCGCTGATCTCCCGCCTGCGCATTCAGACCAGCGACCGAACTGATATCGAGTGGGACGTGGACTACGATTTCGTGCGCGGCGGTCTTAACGCGAGTACGATTCTGGCCAACTACCGCTTCGGTCAGTTCACGGTGGGCGGCGGTGATGCTTATCTGCAAGCTCCCGGCGAATGTGCCGTTAGCACTTGTATGTTCAACACAACCACAGATCCGAATATCATTTTCTGGCCACAGCTTTTCAATCAGTTTCGGCTTTTGCTGGGTTACGGGCATACAGGCAAGCAGGGTTTCAGCGTTGCAACCAATGTTGGATTCGATGCGAAGTTAGGATTTGTGCAGTACGCCGCAGCGCAAACCACGTATAACTGGGATTGCTGTGGAATCAGCCTGGAATTCCGCCGCTTCGCCCTGGGCGAAGTGCGTAACGAGAATCAGTATCGCTTCACCTTCGCACTGGCCAATCTCGGTGCTCTGGGAAATCTTAGGCGAACGGAACGACTGTTCTAGTTTCGTTAGCTTGCTAGGCGACGAGTGCGGTCCGCGATACCATGGACCTCCATCGTGAAGACTGTGGACGCTACTGCTGGCGGCGCTGGTGACCAAAAGAGCCCGGAATCCTTCATTACTTCCTCGCCGCAGGAAGCTTCGTCACCATTCGAACTGATCTTGCTTGCTCTGATCACCGCCCTGGCTGCCGCCCTTCGGTTCCATTCGCTCGCCGCAAAATCCTTCTGGTTCGATGAGGGAGTAAGCGTCGCCATAGCACGCCTGGATTGGTATAACTTTGTGCGCATCTTGTGGCGGCGCGAAGCCAACATGTCTTTGTATTATCTTCTTCTTCACTTCTGGCTTGACTTTGGAGGAAGCGAGTTTTTCGTTCGGTCTCTGTCGGTTCTTTTTGCTATCGCGTCTGTCCCCGTGATCTACCTCTTGGGACGCCGCCTCTTTGGCTCGCGGGTTGGTCTGATTGCCGCTGCATTGCTCGCGGTTAACGCCTATCACGTCCAATATTCGCAGGACGCCCGCAGCTATTCGCTGATGGTGTTTCTTTGTCTGCTTTCGAGTCTGTATTTCTTGAAATGTCTGAGCGAGCCGTCGCAGCGCAACCGGATCGCCTATATCGTCAGCTGCGTGCTTGCGGTCTATGCTCAATTCTTTTCGCTGCTGCTGGTGATCGCGCACTGGCTTTCTTTGAAAATGCTGGATCGAGGACAGGTGCCTCGGCAGATCAGAAATGACTGGCGCTGGATCGCACTCCTGGCGTCGCCGGTTTTAGCCTTCGCTGCCACCACCGGTACGGGTCCGCTGCGCTGGGTGCAACGCCCCAGTTTGAAGGATGTTTGGGTGTTTGCGCTGCATCTGAACGGAAATGAAGGCCCGTGGTTGCTGCTTGCATGCGTGACGGCATGCCTGGCGGCACTGCTTCCGGTTTGGCGAACCTGTAGTTTGCGGCGCGCACGTTGGGAGACTTGGCGTTACCGCTTTCTTGTGTGCTGGCTGGTTTTTCCAATCGCGCTTACCTTGGCGCTCTCATTGGTCAAGCCGCTGTTTGTCCCACGGTATTTCATTTTCTGTTTACCCGCGCTTCTGCTGCTTGTGGCTTGCGGAATCGCCCGCCTTCGACCTGTGTTGATGGTGCCTGCGCTTGGGGTTGTTCTTGTCCTTTCCTTCGGTGGAACCATTGGCTATTACAAAAAGGACGTGGACATTCAACGTGACGACTGGCGAGCCGCGACCCGATACCTGCTGGACCATGCTCAATCCGGGGACGCTCTGCTGTTTCATGTACCCATGGGCCGCATGCCCTACGAGTTCTATCACTCCGTGCTAGGAGCTAGGTCCACGGCCCCGATTGTTCTTTATCCGCACCATAGTGATCGCGTAACGTTTCTTGATTTCGTCGAGAAGCCTGACGATGCCCAGCTTGAAAGCTTTCTGCACCAGCATCCGCGCGCATGGCTCGTGCTCACCTACGCCGAAACTCAGTCGGGCCTCCTGGATGCGAGGTCGATTGAACTCACCAATCTGCTCGGGAAGTTCTATCCGGTGGTTGTGCAGCGCGATTTTCCAGGGATCGAGATTCTGCTTTACAGCACAGGGGATGCTGAGAAACAGATCGCAAGAGCGCTACCGCCCCAAGGCTTGACGTATTAGGATATCTGCATGCCAGTTGCGGCCACCACCGCGTCCAAACGCGAGCTGCTCGATACGAAGATCCGGGCTTTGGGTCGAACGCTCGTAGCCTATTCCGGCGGCGTGGATTCTGCTTTTCTTGCGTGGGCTACTTACAAAGCACTGGGCTCGGATATGCTCGCAGTGATTGCCGACTCGCCAAGCCTGGCTCGTACCCATCTCACCGAGGCCGTTGCGTTTGCTCGTGAGGAAGGTATTCCGCTCGAAATTATCAACACCAGCGAACTCGACCGAGCCGAATACGTGCGAAACGACGCCTCCCGTTGTTTTCATTGTAAAGACGAGCTGTTCACTGTAATGGAAGGTTTTCGGGCCGCGCACGGATTCGACTCAATCGCGTACGGCGTCAATGTGGACGATCAAGGCGATTTTCGCCCTGGACAAATTGCGGCTCGCCAACATCACGTTGCCGCCCCCCTGCTCGAAGCCGGATTGACCAAGCAGGAGATTCGAGAATTGGCACACAGCGCTAATCTGCAGGTCTGGGACAAACCAGCGTCTGCTTGCTTATCCTCGCGTATCGAATATGGACGTCCGGTTACGCGCGAGGCTCTGAGCACGGTCGAGCGAGGCGAAGATGCAATTCGCGCTTTGGGATTTCGGCAGTTCCGCGTGCGGCACCATGGCGAGATCGTGCGTCTCGAAATTGCTGGCGACGAATTGCCTCGCGCGCTCAGTTCCACGATGGCAGCGGAATTCACGCGCATATTCAAAGGTCTCGGTTTCAAATTCGTGACTCTGGATCTCGAGGGATTCCGCTCCGGCTCGATGAACTCTTTGTTGCCGGCCGAACAACTCTCCCGTAAGAATGGATCGGCAGACGCCTCTTTACATTTGGAATCTGCGCAAAACCCGCATGGTTAGCTGCTTTGGTGCGCCAGCGTGTGAGATAATCTTGATTATTCCGTTATTCCTAATGTACAGGCGGTTTTTGGTGACGATATTGCGACGTTCGATTTTTGTCCTCATGCTGGTTTGTCTTGGCTGTTCCGCTCAGCTCGCGCCGGTACCTTCTGATCTGACCCAGAAAATCGAGCGGCAGGTACGGGTTACCTACAGTATTCCGGCTAGCGTGAAGATCACGGTTGGCCCGCTCCGTCCCAGTGACTTTTCGAATTATGACGCGCTGACCATCACCATGGATGGCGACCAGAAAAAACAGACCTACGACTTCCTTCTTTCCAAAGACGGTAAGACTCTGGCTCGAATGACCAAACTGGACCTGACCAAAGATCCCTATGTCGAGGCCATGAAAAAAATCGACCTGAATGGTCGCCCCTCGCGTGGCAACAAGGATGCCAAAGTGGTGGTGGTCAACTTCGACGACTTCCAGTGTCCATTCTGCTCGCGCATGCACCAGACGCTGTTTCCTGAACTGCTGAAGGAATATGGAGACCGCGTGGAATTTGTCTACAAAGATTTCCCTTTGACCGACATTCATCCCTGGGCTGTGCACGCCGCAGTGGATGCGAATTGTCTGGCTGCTCAAAACAACGATGCATATTGGGATTTCGCGGACCACATTCACGCCAATCAGCACGAGGTTAATTCCGAGAAGGGGCGCGACGCGCAGTTCGCGGCGCTGGACCGCTTGACCCTCGAGCAAGGGCAAAAACACAACCTTGACCAGACCAAACTTCAGGCCTGCGTCAAGGCGCAGAATGAAGACGCGATTAAGGCTTCGATGCACGAAGCCGAAGGCGTGGGCGTAAGTGCCACGCCGACGCTGTTCGTGAATGGGGAGGAAATGGATGGCGCGCTTCCTGCCAGCGAAATGCGGGCAGCCATCGATGCGGCTTTGCAGCGGGCGGGCGTCCCGGTGCCGTCGCACGCGCCGGCCGGTGCCGCCAGCGATCCACAGCCGCCCAGCAAGTAGTGTCGAGAGGATCAATTGAAAACCAACCCGCTATTTCGTCTCTTCGTGGCAGCACTTTTTGTTTCTTCTCTTCTTACGTTTTGCGTGGGCTGCGGAACCAAACTGGCGGGCGATGATGTTGCCGCCACGGTCGACGGCCGCAAGATCTATCGGGCCGACGTCGAGAAGTACTACGACAACCAGACCGCGGGCTCCCAGCAGCGGCCCGTGGGAGAACAAGCCACCAGCCTGCGCCTCAGCATCCTGCGCGAACTGGTTGATAATGAGATCCTGATGCGCCGCGCGGAAAAACTTGGCCTCCTGGCCACCGACGATGAAGTCGAGCGCAAGCTCAACGAGATCAAGTCGCCTTACACCAAGGAAGAGTTCGACGCCCGCATGAAGGAGAAGAAACTCACCCTCGACGACTTCAAGCGCGACCTCCGCCGATCGCTTACAGTTGACAAGGTTCTGAATAAAGAAGTGACCTCGAAGATCAACGTTTCCGATCAGGACATTTCGAATTACTACAATGCGCATAAGGCGGAGTTCAACCTGGTCGAACCTCAGTATCATTTGGCCCAGATCTTCGTGACCGTCGCGCCTAATCCCCAAGTCCACAATCTGAAAAACGACAAGGCACAAAACGAGGCGGATGCGCGTAAGAAAATTCAAATGCTTGTGAATCACCTGGACAGCGGCGACGACTTCGGAACGCTCGCGATGAACTATTCCGAGGACACGGAGACTTCGGGGAATGGCGGCGACTTAGGCTTCACTCCGGAATCATCCTTGAAGAACACCGACCCCGTTACTCGTGACGCCGTCATCAAGCTCAAGCCTGGCCAATATACCCCGGTCATCACGGTCGTCAATCCAATGACCAAGCAGCTCGTTGGCTTCCGGATCGTGAAACTGATTACCAAAGAAAGTGCGGGACAGCGTGAGTTATCAGATCCGCGCGTCCAAGAGGCAATCCGCTCCCAGCTTCGGGACCGACGAGAACAACTCCTGAAGGCAGCTTATTATGAGGTTTTGCGCGATCAGGCCAAGGTGGAAAATTATTACGCGCAGAAGGTGCTGGAAGGCAACGGCAATGCAAACTGAGTAAGAGTTACCACTAGCGGAAGCGCGTACTTGAAAGCCAATGAGCTGCAGCCAAGAGCTTCCTACTCCACAATCGCCAACACATCTCCGGCATTCACATTCGCACCTTCGGCAGCCACGATTTTTCGTACCATCCCTTTCTTTGGCGATTTGATTTCGTTCTGCATCTTCATCGCTTCCACGACCAGGATGCTCTGTCCTGCCTCAACCGGCTGCTCTTCGCGAATCAGAACGCGCACAACTTTGCCGGGCATAGGCGCAAGCAGTTTCCTCGGACCTTTTTCATCCGCGGTCGCACCTCGACGGCCACGCAGTGATCGCGGATCATGCAGTTCCGCCAGGTAGCGAACGCTACCCACCCACAGATGCATGTCCGTCGCTGTATGCTCGCGTTTGATCTCGTAGGCTTTTCCAGCGATCAGGACCGATAGCACATCGCGCCGAGCCAGCACTGCATCCATCTCCACTTCGCGACCGTTCAATCGACAATGCCAGCGTGTTTCTTCCCGCTCGAGTTCAAGCCGGTAGCGTTTGCCGTCGATGGAAACGTCGTAGACCATAAGAAACCAGCGTGCTGCGTTGATGCTCGACTGGCCGCCGAAGAAGCCAGAATGATTCTTCTTAACCCAACCCTTCTACTCTTGCCGCTCGCTTCCAACTTGAGGCAGCAATGCCATTCGCTGGTGCGCTCCCAGTCGCAGATGAGTTTCCATTTGCAGCGACCGCCGACGTCGGATCCAACATCGCGAATATTCCGGCAGCGATGGCCGCAACCTCCTCGTCTTCACGCCGGACGTGCGGAGGCTCCGCCTTCAATAATCGATCCAGATAGCCAGTGTCCACTTTTCCCGCCTGAAAATCGGCATCTGTCAGAATACGGCGGAACAGCGAGATATTAGTTTTGATGCCTCCCACAAAATACTCATGCAAGGCGCGAGTCAATCGTGATATTGCCTGCGTCCGGTCAGTCCCGTATCCAATAAGCTTGGCCAGCAGCGGATCGTAATCGATGGGAACCGTCCAGCCTTCGTACATGCCGCTATCGCGGCGAATTCCCGGCCCCGACGGCGACAGCAGCAACGTGATCTTCCCGGGGCTTGGAAAATAATTGTTGTCGGGATCTTCGGCGTAAATGCGGCACTCAATAGCGTGTCCGCGAATCTGAATGTCTTCCTGTCGAAACGGCAGCTTCTCGCCAGCCGCGACCCGAATCTGCAGATGTACCAGATCCAATCCCGTGATCAATTCTGTCACTGGATGTTCTACCTGCAGCCGCGTGTTCATCTCGAGGAAATAGAAATTCTTGTCCTGATCGACCAGGAATTCCACGGTTCCTGCATTGGTGTACCTCGCTGCCCTTGCCACTCGGACCGCGACTTCGCCCATGCGCTGCCGCATATCGGGGTCAACGATTGGAGACGGCGACTCCTCGAGCACTTTTTGATGGCGACGCTGGATGGAACACTCGCGCTCGCCGAGATAAACCGTATTACCATGCTCGTCCGCCAACACCTGCATTTCGATGTGTCGCGGATTCACGATTGCCTTCTCGATGTACACTTCGCGGTCGCCAAATGCGCGCTGGGCTTCGCTCTGTGCCGCTTCCAGGCGGATTTCAGCTCTTCTGGCCTATGCACCAGGCGCATGCCTTTTCCGCCGCCGCCCGCCGCCGCCTTCAGCATTACGGGATAGCCAATCTTCCTGGCCACCTGCTCGGCTTCATCGGCTGACTCTAGCCCTCGCGAAGTCCCGGGTACGAACGGAACTCCGGCTTTTTCCATTTGTTGCCGCGCCCGGGTTTTTGATCCCATCATTTCCATCGATGCCGGACCAGGGCCAATGAACTTGACACCAGCATCGCCACACGCCTGCGCGAACTTCGCATTCTCGGAGAGAAAACCGTATCCTGGATGGATCGCATCCGCACGGCTTCGCTTCGCAACGTCCAAGATCTTGGTGAAGTTCAGATAAGATTCCGCTGCCGCAGGCGGCCCGATGTGATAAGCCTCGTCAGCCTTTCGAACATGCAAGGAAGCGCGATCGACGTCCGAGTAGACCGCAACCGAAGCAATCCCCAGTTCGCGGCAAGCGCGGATAACCCGTACCGCAATCTCTCCGCGGTTGGCGATAAGAATTTTCTTGAACAGGCTTGTCAGCCCTCCAGCTTTCTTGCCAGAAGTTCGTTGACCATTTGCGGATTTGCCTGCCCCTTCGAGGCTTTCATTGCTTGGCCGACAAAAAAGCCGATTACGGTTTTCTTGCCCGCACGATACTGTTCCACCTGCTTGGGGTTGGCAGCAACGATTTCATCGATAATCTTTTCGATCGCGGAAGAATCGGTGATCTGCTGCGGCTTTTCTTTTTCGTAAACTTCGCCGAAGTCTTGCCTGCGCTCGAACGACAGATCGTAAAGGTCTTTCAGCATCTTGCCCGAGATTGTTCCGCTCTCCACCAAATCCGCAGACAGCGCCACGCCTTTCATCGAAATCGGCGATTGTTCAATCTCAAGACCCTTCGCTTTCAAGCGCCCCATCAACTCGCCCTGCACCAAATTGGCCACGCGTTTTGGATTCTTCGCGGCTTTTGCAGCCGCCTCGAATTGATCGGCGAACGACTTCGCAGCTGTCAGCACCTGCGCGTCGTAGTCGGTAATCCCGTAGTCGGCAACCATGCGCCTGCGCCGCGATTCAGGCAACTCAGGCAGAGTGCTGCGAATTTCTGCCTGCCATTTTTCATCTACCACAAGGGGCAGAAGGTCAGGCTCGGGAAAATAGCGGTAGTCGTGCGCCTGTTCTTTCGAGCGCATGCCATAGGTTTTGCCTTCCCCCGAGTTGTAGAGCCGTGTTTCCTGCGTGATTTTGCCGCCTGACTCGACGATCTCTATCTGGCGGTCGATTTCGTACTCGAGCGCCTCGCGAATAAAACGAAACGAATTTACATTCTTGATTTCAGTCTTCGTGCCGAATTGTTTCTGTTCGCGAGGCCGTACGCTTACATTTGCATCGCAACGCAACGAACCCTCTTCCATATTGCAATCGCTTACCCCGGTGTACAGAATGATTTCCTTCAGCCGCGTGAGGTATTCATGCGCTTCCGCGGGCGAAGCGATGTCGGGCTCGCTGACGATTTCGATCAGCGGCACTCCACTCCGGTTCAGGTCAATGGCCGTCGTCTCGGCGGAGTCGGCGAAACCTTCGTGAAGGCTCTTGCCCGCGTCTTCTTCCAGGTGCAGCCGGGTAATGCCGATCTTCTTAGAACTGTTGGCAATCGTGATGTCGATCCCGCCGAACTCCGCCAGCGGCTTGTCATACTGCGAAATCTGGTAGCCCTTGGGCAGGTCGGGATAAAAATAGTTCTTGCGCGCGAAAATGGACGTCTCGTTGATGCGGCAGCCCAGCGCCATTGCTGCCAGTACCGCAAAGTCCACCGCTTTACGATTCAGCACCGGCAAAGCTCCCGGAAGGCCCAGACAAACTGGGCAAACATTGGTATTCGGAGGAGCGCCAAAACGTGTAGAGCACGAGCAGAAAATCTTGGACACAGTCAGAAGCTGGACGTGCACCTCCAGCCCGATCACAGGCTCGTACTTGGCGCGGGCCGCTAAAGAAGTGTCCGTCGTCGTGGCCATACCGTTCAATTATAGTGGGTTCCCGGCGATTGCCTCATCCCGAGGCTAATTGGGCTTGGAGGGTGCGCTCAGGTATTTCTCCAGTGCAACATCGAAAAACATCAATTCATTTCCCTTGGCATCGCGCACGCCGGTCAGATAAAAATGTGCCCCCGCCAGCGGCGTGGAAATTCCTGACACATCGAAAAACACAAAGCCGGCCTGCGTGCCGTGCGGTTCGACCGCCTTGGCCGCGAATTGAGAGTTTTGAACCTCGTCCATTGTGTCCTTGCTCATGCTGCCGCTGGCCTTTTTGGGCCAGGGCAGCGGATTCTGAGAAATCTTTCCTGCGGGACGCGAAATCCGCCGGTAAATATCCTCTTCCGTGGCCGCCGGAATCTTGGTCTGATTGAAGGTAACCATCTCCGCCTTCATTCCTGGCAATGAGACTGGCTGATCGCTGTCATTCGTAATCACCAGGAACATTGGCATCAGACCCATCTCGCCATAGTGAACCGAGAAGATACTTGCCTTGTCGGCCATGTCGTAAGGATCGAGCGCGACGGTGACCGCTTCGCTGGGATGCTCGTCGTGAGCCGGATAAGTTTTCGCGGGTTGCGCAGCAGGCATAACAAAGTGTTTTCCCGCCAGACAGACGAGTGACGAGAACAACAGAACAGAGGCGGCGATAAGCAGCCGGAAAAAAGTTGGACGTGCGCCTGGCATCGTTATCGATTATAGGATGCAAGCTTTGCAAACGGTGGTGCCTTGGTTGGCGCGTGTGCAGGTAGAATGTTCTTTCCTGCATGTATTTGATCTACACTGCGCTGCTGGCAGCGGGGCTGCTGGTGAGCCTGCCCTATTGGCTCATGCAAAGGTTGCGTCACGGTAAGTACCGTACCGGTTTTGGGGAGCGTTGGGGAAGGATTCCGCTGCGGTTGGCGGCTCAGCCCGCGCGGCCCGCGATATGGATTCACGCGGTGTCGGTGGGCGAGGTTTTGGCTGTTAATGGGTTAGCAACGGAACTCACGAAGAGATTTCCCCGGCATCGAGTTGTCATTTCGACTACGACGGACACGGGTCAGAAGTTGGCGCGCACTCGGTTCGGCGCGGAGAATGTTTTTTACTTTCCGCTCGACTTCGCTTTTGCGATCCAGCCATATTTGCGCTTGCTGCAGCCCGAACTGGTGGTGATTGCAGAAACCGAGTTCTGGCCAAACTTCCTGCGACTTGCCCATGCGAGCGGTGCCCGGATCGCCGTGGTCAATGCCCGCATCTCGAACCGCTCTTGGTCTGGATACCGACGCCTCCGGCGTTTTTTGGCCGGAGTTTTGCGGAACGTGGATCTTTTCCTGGCGCAGACCGGCGAAGATGCTCGCCGGCTGGCGGACATTGGCGCGCCTGCTGAACGCATCCACGTGACCGGGAACCTTAAATTTGACGTACCTGCCCCGACTGCGCCGCCGATCATAGCCAGCCTGCGCTCGGCGTTCCAACAGTCTCCCGTCAGCCCGGTGATTGTTTGCGGAAGCACGGTCGATGGCGAAGAACCAATGTTGCTGCAGGCTTTCGTGAATGTTCTGGCCAGCCATCCTCGAGCTGTAATGATTCTGGCGCCGCGCCATCCCGAGCGCTTCGGCGAAGTAGCAAAACTGCTCGAGCAACTTGGAATCCGATTTTGGCGCCGTTCTCTGTGGAGCGGCGATCCGATTGGCGGTGGAGTTCTGTTGATCGATACGATTGGGGAACTGGCAGCCCTTTATGCGCTGGCGGACATCGCATTTGTCGGCGGCAGCCTTGTCCCTCGCGGCGGACACAACATCATCGAACCCGCTCTGCACTGCGTCCCAATCGTCGTAGGAAATCACACTGAGAATTTTCGCGACATCGTAAGCTTATTTCAAAGCCGAGATGCGGTTCGCGTGGTCGGTCCGGCCGAGTTTCCGCTGATGCTCATGGAACTCCTTTCCAACCCAGCCGAACGGATCGCACTGGGCCGCCGAGGCGGAGAAACTCTGCGGGCGCAAATGGGGGCAACGCAGAGGACGCTGCAAGCGTTGGAAAAGCTGTTGCCAGTCGGTGATGGCGTAGGGACGGGTCGGAGCTTGTCCTAGGCGCAATCAATGAATCCTCTATCTTCTATCTTCGGAGCAGGCGTACGAGCACGCAACACGCTGTACGACCGAGGCATCGCGCGCGCCAACAGACTGCATGGTCCGGTGGTAAGCGTTGGCAACTTATCGGTTGGCGGATCGGGCAAAACGCCGTTTATTCTGGTTCTCGGAGAATTGCTGAAGGCTCGCAGCGTGAAGTTCGACATACTCTCCCGCGGTTATGGGCGCAAGACACGCGGTGTCGCGCGAGTCGATCCCGCCGGTTTGCCGCAGGACTTCGGTGATGAGCCTTTGTTGCTGGCTCGCCGCCTGAAAGTACCTGTGATCGTCGGCGAGGATCGCTACGAAGCCGGACTGATCGCGGAAAAAAGCTTTGGCCCACAACTTCATCTGCTGGATGATGGCTTTCAGCATCGCGCCCTGGCGCGCGATTTCGACATCGTCCTGGTTACGCCCGAGGACGCGCGCGACCGTTTGCTTCCTGCCGGGCGTCTGCGCGAGCCACTCTCTTCGTTGGCCCGGGCCGATGCGGTTGTCCTGACCAGTGGAGCGTCACCTGAATCGTTTCCTTTGAGTGGCAAGTCGGTATGGCGGGTGCGCCGGGGCATTTTGTTGACCGATGTTCCCATCCGCCCGGTAGTTTTCTGCGGAATTGCGCGGCCACAAAATTTCTTGCTGCAACTGCGTACCGCAGGCGTTGAGCCTTCGGCGCAGGCTCTGTTCCGCGATCACCACGCCTACACCGAGCAGGATATTCATGATCTCTTGAATCTGCGCCGGCAGAGCGAAGCAGAAGGATTTGTCACCACCGAAAAAGATGCCGTCAACTTGGGCAAGTATCTCGACGCACTGCAACCTTTGGCTGTGATTCCGGTCAAGATGGATTTGATGGACGCGGCTAACGCAGTCGATACCATGCTACGGATGATCGCGGAGCGAAGCGCAAGGCGTGAGAAAATCGGTGCCTGAGAACTGATTCAACTGTATCCGATTCAGCGGAACGCGATTTCTAAATGACTAAACATCCCAAAGAGACCGAACGGTTAAGAAAGATCGTCGAGTCGTTTGCGAAAATAACCGTCACCGTGGTCGGCGATCTGGTGGCCGACGAGTTTGTCTTTGGCGAAATCTCGCGCGTGTCTCGAGAAGCGCCGGTGCTGATCTTGAAACATCGGGAGCGAACCGTTGTACCCGGGGGTGGCGCCAATGCGATCAATAATCTCGCGGACTTGGGAGTCAACGTCCTGCCGGTTGGGGTGGTTGGCGACGATGAAGCCGGGCGCTTGCTGCTGAAAGCTTTTCGGCACAAACGTATTCCGCTGAGCGGTGTTTTGAAAGACAAGAGCTACACGACTGTGACCAAAACCCGCATTTTGGCGGGCATGACGCACACCGCCCGGCAGCAGGTGGTGCGCGTCGACCGCGAACCGGAGACCGCGCCCAACCATCATTTGAGACGTGAACTTGTGCTGGCAGCGCGAGAGTATGCGCGCGCCTCGGATGCGCTGCTCATCTCCGATTATGGTTATGGCGCGGCGAGTCCTGCGATTCTCAACGCGATCCGCGAGCGCGGACGCCTCGATGGGATCCCAGTAATTCTCGATTCCCGGTACCGGATGCTGGAATATTCCGGCGCGATCGCAGCTACGCCCAATGAGCCGGAAGTCGAAGCGGCGTTGGGTTTACGGATCGGCAACGACTGGTCGCGCTTGTGCTCAGCGGGCGAGCAAGTAATGTCTCGCATGAAGTTGCAATCGCTCGTGATTACACGCGGGCGCGATGGCATGGCCGCATTCGCCGGCAAACACAAACCCGTGGACATCCCCATTTTTGGCTCGGATCAGGTCGCGGATGTGACCGGAGCTGGAGACACGGTGATCGCCACTTTCGCCGCCGCTTTTGCGGCCGGTGCCAGCACTGAGGAGGCCGCCCAACTCGCAAATTATGCGGGCGGAATTGTGGTGATGAAACGCGGGACCGCAACCGTATCTCGGCAGGAGTTGCTCGATGCGCTCGATAAATCGCCACCCGCGACCAGAGCCCACTGAATGTCGACCAAGAAAATCCTCAGCCGCGAAGAACTGAAGCACCGAGTTACCGCATGGAAGCAGGCGGGCGCGGCGATTACTCTCGCCAACGGTTGCTTCGATCTGCTCCACGTCGGCCACGTGCGCTACCTGCGCGCAGCCAAGCAACTCGGTGGACGATTGATCGTTGCCATCAATTCCGATGAATCCGTGCGCGCGTTGAAAGGAGAAGGTCGTCCGCTCATGCCCGCTGAAGAGCGGGCTGAGATTCTCTCTGCGCTGGCCGATGTGGACGCCGTCGTCATTTTCTCCGAACACGACGTGAGAGCCCTGATACGTGAAGTTCGCCCTGACATTCATGCAAAAGGAACTGACTACACGGCCGACACCGTTCCCGAGCGGGATGTGGTCGCCGAGTGCGGCGGCCGGGTCGAAATCGTCGGCGATCCGAAAAATCATTCGGCGACCGAGATTATCCGTTCGCGGATCGGACCGCGACATCCCTGAGCATGCAATCGCCGGCCACAAGTGCTTCGAAAACTTCTGTTTCATCGACTCCCCGGAGATTGCTGGTTGTTCGTCTAGGTTCGATGGGGGACATCATTCACACCCTTCCCGCCGTGACTGCAATGCGACGAGCGTTCCCCGAGGCCAGCATTGGTTGGATCGTCGAGGAGCGGTGGGCGGAATTGCTATGCACTTTGCCCGAGCCTCGCTCGGGGCCGCGTTCACCGCGAAGGCCGCTGGTTGATCGGATTCACACCGTGAATACAAAGACGTGGCGCAGGTCTTTGTTTTCTACCCAGACTTGGGAGCAGATTGCAGCCGGGCTCAGCGAACTCCGCGCTCAACGATACGAAGTGGCAGTCGATTTCCAGGGTGCAGCCCGATCCGCCTTGCTGACGCGTTGGTCTGGAGCGCCCACCGTATACGGATTTGCGCAGCCACGCGAAAATGTTGCCAGCATGTTGTATTCGCGCCAGGTGATTGCCCGTGGCAGCCACATTGTCGAGCAGAATCTTTCGTTGGCGGAAGCGGTAGCATCCCGCCCGTTGGAAGTGTCGAAGATAGAATTTCCGTGCGACGACGCAATAGAAAAGCAATACGAAGCACGATTGCAAGAGAGTGGCGATTTTGCGTTGGTGAACCCGGGCGCAGGCTGGGGCGCAAAACGCTGGCCGGCGGAGCGCTACGGAGAAGTGGCGAGGCGATTGGCGGAAGATGGTCTGAAGTCGCTCATTAATTTCGGCCCCGGCGAGGAGCCCTTGATGAAAGCAGTCGAGTCGGCCAGCGCTGGCGCGGCGAAAGGCATAGCCTGCTCGCTCACGGAATTGATTGCTCTCACGCGTCATGCGCGTATCTTCATCGGCGGCGACACCGGCCCCATGCACTTGGCGTCAGCGCTGGGCGTTCCCGTGGTCGCAATCTTCGGACCTACGAACCCGGCGCGCAATGGGCCGTTCGGGACTCGCAGCATCGTATTGCGCAGCCGGATCAGTCCGACCACGCACTCCCGCCGCGCACAACCCGATCCTGGCATGATGGAGATTAGCGCCGATGAGGTGGTTGCTGCCGCACGAGAGTTGCTAGGGAGTGTCCATGGCTAGCGCTAGTTGGGCAAAGATCGCACGGCGCATCCGCGTACCTTTGGGCTTTGCTTTCACAGCAGTCTATTTGTGGCTCGCGACACCCACGGCTGCATCCATGCTGATCGGCTCTGCTCTCATCATTCCCGGACTCGCGGTTCGTGGGTTGGCGTCCGGTCACGTACAGAAAAATGAGCAACTCACCACGACCGGGCCCTACGCCTACACTCGCAACCCGCTATACCTGGGGTCGCTGATTCTCGCAGTTGGCTTTGCCATCAGTGCGCGAAACTTGTGGATCGGAGCAGGTCTGATCGTGATTTTTCTGGCCATCTACTTGCCTGTAATCCATGGCGAAGAAACATTCCTGCGAGAACATTTCGCCGAGTTTGCCGAATACGCGCGGCAGGTACCTCGGCTGTGGCCACGGCTCAATTCCTTTAGCACCAGTCGCGGGTCATTTTCTTGGGACCTGTACTGGAAGCATCGCGAGTACAATGCGACAGTAGGATCTGCACTAATCATGTCAGCTTTAATGGCTAGGTGGCTTTATAGCCGATAAGATTGTGGGACATCCCCGGCCTGGCATTTTGTATCTCACCACGCTGGAATCCTTTACCGAATCAACAATGCATACTTTCTCAAGATCTAATCGCTCATGGTGTTTCATCGCAATACTTTTCGCCTCGTCGCTGCACGCGCAGACTCAGCCCGCGGCGCAGTCGAGCCAGCCGCCGCTCCCGACCATTAGCTCGGCCCCTTCAGCCCGAGTTATTCCGCCGCCGCCGAATTATGCTTTTCCCAACGGGCAAACCTATGTGTATGGCATTGAATGGCATTTGTTCAATGCCGGAACGTCTGAGATGACGCTCGCCCTCGACGGCGGCCAGGGGCACGTCACGGCGATTGCGAACTCCGCGGGCGTCGTCAACGCCTTGTACAAAGTGCAAGACCATTTTGAGGCATTCTTCGACCCACACACATTTTGCTCGTTGCGCGTGTCGAAAGATACGGAGGAAGGTTCTCACTCGCGGCAAACCGAGCTGCGTTTCGATTACACGCGAAACAAAAGCGTACTCGATGAGAAAAACCGGAAGACCGGCGAACAGAAGCACGTGGAGAACGACATTCCGGGCTGCGTTACAGATGTGGTTAGCGGATTCTACTATCTGGCGTCACTCCCTCTGCAACCCGGCAATAGCTTTACCTTCCCCATCAACGACGGAAACAAAACGACCGAAGTCAGGGTCCGCGTAGAAGCCCGCGAACAACTGAAAGTACCCGCTGGCACATTCCAAACGGTGCGGGTCAAGGCAGAAGCAATTTCCGGCGCTATGCAGGGCAAGGGCACGGTGTGGGCGTGGTTCACCGATGACGCCAACCACACGGGCGTGCAGATGCGATCAAAATTGGGATGGGGAACTCTGCTTTTCCGCCTGCAAAGGATCGAGAAGAAGTAACGGATTTCCGGCTCTAACTATTTCTGAGCCAGCAGAGATTTTGCCCGGCTGAGTTCCGGCCGGGCCGAATTCGATTCATCGCATACCTTCACCAGCCGGGAGTAGTATGTGTTCGATTTTTCGCTCTTGCCTGCCATCTCCGCCGCTCGCGCCGCGCCGTACAGGCCATTGAAGCGGTTGGGATTGAATTTCAGATCCACCTCATACTCTGCCAAAGCTTGCTCCGGGCGGTTCATATCCATCAACATGTCGGCCAGCATCTCGCGCGCGGGAATCGCCAAAGGCTCGTCGCCTTCAGCTTCCTCTTTTTCCGCAACGGTCCGTAACGCCTTAATCGCCTCGTCCTTGTTGCCTTCCGCGTAGGCCACCCAAGCCGCGGCTTCCTGGCGATCCTGCTCGACAGCATCCGCAAAGCCCGTCTTCTTCTCTTTCACTAAAGAGCTGTGAATGGTTTCGATTTCGGCCACGTCTTTGCGCGCGTCGGCCAGATTACCAGTTCGTGCAGCGCCGATTGCCCGAGCCCAGTAGGTAATCGAATTGTCCCCGGTTTCCGCCCCAGAAACCGGTGCAAGGGACGCAGCCTCGCTCCAGTGATGCATCTCCAGCGCGTATCTTGCGGAAAAAGTTACCAGCGCATTGATGCGTGGGTCGAAGTCCATGCCATACATGTCGTCTTTTTTTGCTGGAATGGCCTTGACTTCTTCGATCACTTTTTGCGCTTCGGCTTCGCGCCCGGACTGCAGATAAGCGTAGACCAGGAAATCCATAGCATGGAACTGGTGACCCTCGCCGCCCATGTGCATGGCAGCGGTTTTGCGCGTGGCTGCAATGGATGCGAGATTGGAGTCGATGTCGTCCTGCCACAAGCCAAGACGCGCAAAGATATGCGATGGCATATGCAGCGCGTGAGGGGCGGCTGGAGCAATCTTCGCATAACGTTGCGCCGCGGGCAGTCCAAGTTGAGCCAGTTGAGGCTTGTCGTAGCTGTGGATTAAATAGTGCGCCACTCCGGGATGGTCGGGCTCTACTTTGAATAGCGTTTCCAGGACCGCCGCGGCCTGCTTTCGATTGGCAAAGGTTGTATCGTTGTCCGGCTCAGAGGCGAGCAGCGATAGCGCATAGAAAGCGGCTGCCTCGCGATCGTCGGGAAAATCCTTGTAGGTGGTTGACATTGCCTGGCAGTATGTGTTGGCTCGATCGTGATAGTCACGTTTCTTGCCCCGGTAGAATTCGTCCAAGGCAGTGATGTAGTCGCGCTCTCGGTCGGTCTTCGGATGCAGGGATCTGGCGCTCTTGATCTCGGCATGGCCTCGCGCGATAGTCGTTGCGTCTGGCTGGTTCCAGAGTTCATGCCAGATGCTCATGGCGACTCCCCAGTGCGCCATCGCGCAGCGCGGATCGTCTTTCGCGATCTGTTCGAATTCTTTTTCCGCTTCCTCGTACCAGAATGAATGCAGCAGCGCGACTCCGCGTTCGAACGGTTTCTGAACCGCTGTCGCGCACGAAACCGGAAAATGGACCGTTCCAAGTTGATCCGTGGTCAGATCTTCGTGATGATTGCCTTCATCGGCAAACGCCGCAAACGCTAACAAAACCACTACGAGGAAGGCCAATAGAATTGGCTTCATGGAATACCTCCGCTGCACAGCGCAGTCTAGTCCGCCGCGGTTGACAGGGTCAAACGTGTGGATTCATAGCCAATTCCCGCCGGCCGGAAATCGAGAGTCCACGATCATTCATGATTTGTGCGCTCAATAGCATAGAATCTTCGCTTGCAACTCACCATCGAAAAACTGGTATACGGCGGCGACGGACTGGCACGGCTGCCGGCGGATGAACACGGTCCCGGCAAAGCAGTATTCGTCCCCTTTGTTCTTGAGGGCGAACGCATCGAAGCTTCGTTGCTCGAACAGAAGCGCGGTTTTGCCAGAGGCAGGGTGGAGGCAATTCTGCAAGCTTCTCCCCGACGGGTAGAGCCAAAGTGTCCTTACTTCCAGCGCTGCGGCGGCTGCCACTATCAGCACATCAGCTACGAGCATCAGTTGGAGAGCAAGGCGGAGATCCTGAAAGAAAATCTTCGCCGCATCGCCAAGCTCGATCTGGAAGCAACCATAAAGATTCATGCTTCACCGATGTGGAATTATCGCAATCGAAGTCGGCTTCAGGTTCGTGTGATTCCGGAGTTCGCACTCGGGTACTACAAATTCGGTTCCCATGAACTGCTTCCGATCGAGGAGTGCCCAGTCAGTTCGCCACTGATTAATCGCGCCATTGCCGCCTTTTGGCGAATGGGACGCGAACACTCAGTACCGGACGGAATTCGCGAGATTGAGTTTTTTGCCAATGCTGATGAAACGCAACTCTTGATCGAGGCTTCCTGCGAACCCGGAACCCCGAGCACTCCGGTAAGAGAATGGGCAGTAACTGTGCCGAGCGTTCTGCCGGAAGTCGCAGGCATTGTGATTTTCAGGGAAAAGTTATCCAACGCGCCCGGCACAGCCGAGCCGAAGCAAATCTATTCGTCCGGCACGAGAGACCTTATGTATAACACCGACGCCGCCCCCTACCGCGTAAGCGCCGGAGCTTTCTTTCAGGTTAACCGCTATCTAATCAATGAGTTAGTGAAGATCGTCACTGAGGGGCAATCGGGCGAAACGGCGCTCGATCTCTATGCCGGGGTGGGACTCTTCTCCACCTTGTTGGCCCGAAGATTTGCACAGGTAATCGCGGTTGAATCGTCACAGACTTCTTATGCTGATCTGCTCCACAATTCCCCTTCGAACGTGAAGGCTTTCCAGGCGACTACTGCCAATTTCTTGCGGAGCCTAGGCGGTAAGTCGCGGCCCGATCTCGTGGTGGTGGACCCGCCACGGAGCGGTCTGGGGGAAAGTGTGGTCCAGAGTCTCGTCGGATTGGGAGCGCACCGGATGACCTACATCTCCTGCGATCCGGCGACTGCCTCTCGTGATCTGGCTGGCCTGCTCAGCGCTGGATACCGCATCGAGCAGGTGTACCTGATCGATCTGTTCCCCCAGACCTACCACTTGGAGAGCGTATTTCATCTTGCCAGCTAGTAACTGAGACTCAGAAATTAGCCCGTACTGACCGTTCCTGCCAACGCCGAGGGGGCCAATATCCAAGCCGGTTCGCCAATTCTTGATTGCTTCCTTCGGGCGACCGGGTGAATCCGCAGGCGAGCGGACCCTCAACCACTCCGACGAAACCGCTGTCGCGCCAACCTATGCTCTGGGCTGCTGTGGCATATGCCGGGGGAATTGTTACCGGCGTCTATGTCTTGCGGTCACCGGTGTGGTGGGTGGTTGCAGCCATCGTTTTCTCAGCATCGGCGGCGTTTTTTCTGCACTCGCGAGCCAAGAGCGCCTTTGCTCTCGGATTAGCAGCTCTCTTTGTGACGGGGGCATGCGTGATGCAACTCCGAGCGCCAAATAGTCAAGACAGTACCGGCATTCTTGCGTTTGCAGACGGTCGCGAAGTAATCGTCACCGCCCATGTGGTCAAGGAAGGAGTTTTGCAGGAAAAGAAGTGGGGCGATGTGCAACAGAGGTTGGATTTGGGGACCGAGCAGATACAGACGGGAAGCGAAAACGTAACCGTCCACTCCGGGCTTCGCATCAGCGTTTATGGCCACGAGACAAAGACCGAGGAAAATAACGAGTCCGAAGAATCCGGCGCTCGATCCATACATTGGTTCCGTTACGGAGAACGATTGCGGTTTCACGCCAAGATTTATCCACCACACAACTTTCGAAATCCTGGCGCCTTCGATTACACGGGATATCTGGCGGACAACGGAATCGTAGCAATTGGCTCAACCAAGTTGGATTCTGTTGAACTCCTGCCAGGCTTTGCCGGCAGCCGCGCCGAACTGTCGCGGACCCGCCTCCGCCGAGCTTTGATCGAGAGAATCCATATCCTCTGGAAGCCGGACGAATCTGCGTTGCTGGATGCCATGCTGATCGGCGAGAATTCGTTCCTCGGCCGCGACATTCTCACCGACTTCCAGCGCACCGGCACATACCACGTGCTGGTGATCTCTGGATTGAAAGTTGCCGTTCTCGCGCTTGTAACGTTTTGGCTGCTGCGCCGCATGCAGGTGAGTGATCTCGTCGCCAGCGCAATCACGGTCTTGCTCACCGTCGCCTACGCTCTCTTGACTGACGTCGGAGCTCCGGTCTGGCGAGCTACGCTTATGCTCGCGCTCTATCTGAGTGCACGGTTGCTTTATCGCAGAAAATCAATTCTGAACACTATTGGCGCCGCGGCACTAGCGTTGCTGATTGTCGATCCCTCGGCGTTGCTGGGAGCGAGTTTCCAGCTCAGCTTTCTCTGCGTGCTGGTCATTGCTGGTATCAGTGCGCCTTTTCTGGAGCGGACGACCCAACCTGTGTCTCGGGCTTTGCGAAGCTTGGATTCCATCGGTTATGACGCAGCACTGCCTCCATCAATGGCGCAATTTCGGCTCGACCTGAGGATGGTTGCCGGCCGGCTGCAACGTTTCTTCGGAAAGCGCAGTCCGGTGATCCTGCTATCAGTCACCGCGCGGCTGCTGCTTGTGGCCTGTGAGTTTCTTGTGATCTCAACCGTGCTCCAGGCCGGATTCGCTTTGCCCATGGCTTACTACTTTCATCGCGCGACTCTGGTCTCGTTGCTCGCGAACATTCTGGCCGTCCCTCTCACCGAAATCATCATGATCGCTGCTATTGCGGCCATCGCGGCAAGTTATGCCTCGCTTGCCCTGGCCAGGCTTCCAGCATTAATTGCGACAGTCGCCCTTCACGCAATGAATGGTCCGGTGCGATGGCTGGGCGCTTTGCGAATTGCCGATACGCGCGTGCCCACTCCGCAACTTGGCCTCATTCTGTTGGGCAGCGGCGCGATCATTCTTGCGATGGTGCTCAGTCGCCGCCGTCGCTGGTTCCTCGTAGCAGTCGGATGGGCAGGGCTAACTCTCAGCGCTTTTTGGATCTGCGCAGTCCCGCCACATCCGCAGATGCGGCCAGGAGTGCTCGAACTCACCGCCATCGACGTTGGCCAGGGCGATTCGATCCTTCTAGTTTCGCCGCAAGGCCGCACGCTCTTGGTCGATGCTGGCGGCATACCACCCTGGATGCACTCGGAGCTGGATATCGGGGAAGATGTAGTGTCGCCCTACTTGTGGTCGCGGGGTTTTCATCAGCTCGACATAGTGGCGCTGACCCACGCACACGCCGATCACATGGGAGGCATGGCAGCGGTATTGGCCAATTTTCATCCGCGCGAGTTATGGCTGGGAGTGGATTCGCCAAGTCCGGAATTGCAGACTCTTCTGCGCGAAGCGAGGGCACTAAAGATTCCCTTCGTTCTTCACAGGGCCGGAGACAATCTTGAAATAGGAGGTGCAAGGCTCGCGGTTCTGGCGCCGCCACGGGATGCTGAGGCGCATCCTTCCCGGCCGAACGACGAGTCCCTGGTCATCAAAATCAGTTATGGGGCAACGTCCGCCTTACTGGAGGGAGACGCGGAGAAGAAAACTGAAAAACAGGTTGTGGAGGAGAATCCGCAAGCTGACCTTCTTAAAGTCGCGCATCATGGAAGCTCGACCTCGACCATCCCCGAACTGCTGGCTGCGGTGCATCCACGATTTGCGGTCATCTCAGTGGGCACGCGCAATGTTTACGGGCATCCCCGGCAGGAAGTATTGGACCGGCTGGCGGCAGCGCACGTTTTGACCTACCGGACAGATATGGACGGGGCAGTCACGTTCTACCTTGACGGAAAAACTGTTAGCTCTCAGCCGGCGGCTCTTCATTGATTGCAAACTCCGCAGTCTCAAGCTCGTCGGGCGTTTGCCGATATTCCTCGATCATTCGGCGCGCCTCCGCCGCATCTTCTTCGCGCACCAGAATCACAGTTCCACCCACGCCGGGCAAAATGTCCTGTTGCGCGTCCAGGGAGGTCAAGTCCGAGTCAATGCCTCCGGATTCGAGCAAGCCGCGCACCACCATAGCCTCTGACTCCTGTTCGGTGTCAAACACGCGCACCAGTTTCTCGTTCGGATTCGGACGTTCTTGTTGAGATGAAGTCGGATCTGCCATCTTTACCTCCGATCAGGATCGGCCAAAAAGGACCAATCCGCCGCGCCTGTTTCCAGAGCGCGTGTGTCTGATTCTAACTCGACCAAGCCAGTCTAGGGGGCACATTCGTCGCCAGGAGTCTTTTCGCAGCGATCTCTGCACGCCCAATTTCCTTTTGAGGTAACCGAAGGTCTACACCAACGAGGCCATTGCGCTGCACACCCCATACCGCGACAATAGTTGGCAAGGGCGAGCGCAACGTGCGCGCGTCAGGGGACATCTAACAACGGTGTGGGGGGCTACATGAGTAGTTTGGAGCGGCGTGGACAACCGGCGGTTGCGAGCGAAAGAGAACAGGAGGCGCGAAAGATCCGACGCCTGCAAATCATGATCAGCATGGTGATGTCAGTGATTGGTCAGGATCCTAATCTCACCGTCGAAGAAGCTTCCGAATTGGTGGCCGGCGCGAAGCGAGCCGCACTGGCAATGTTTCCCGACAAAGAATTTGCCTACGACATTCTGTACAAACCACGCTTGCAGAGGTTGATGAACGAGCGTTTCCGCTTGCAGTAAAAACCAATCGGCTGGCGACTTCACATATAAAACAAACTGAGTCTCGGAATCCCGTATTTCTCCAACAAACGTTTGTGCACAAACTGCTTCTGCAATTGTTCGATTTGGGCTGACGGCATTTTACGCCGATACGGCGCAAGCTCCCGATCAGCCTCCGCCCGCACGCCCACGATCTGCTCGTCAGGGGTGGCCGCCAGTACAACCGCAAACAATTTCTCTTCCGCCACCGTGAGCCGCCGCTCAAGATCTTCCAATCGCGGCAGTGACTTGTTGGAGGCCAATTCGGCGGCGATCTCGCGCAATGTGCTTGCGGTTTCTCTGGCCAACGGCGTCGCATTAATCCCTTTTGCTTCGGGAAGCTTCGCGTCGTCGAGTTGTTCCGCGTTACGCCGGAGGAAGGCAGAGATTTCGGACGCCTGAAAGCCGCTAGTGGGACGGCTTTGTGCATCGGGCGTCGCCACACCCACCGCGGCCTCCTTCATCTCCTCCGCCGCCACGAGTACCGCCTGCGCACAATAAGCCAAGCTATTGATCTTCTGTGACTTCGACGGACGCTGCTCGTACTTTTCAAACGCGGCATCAACGCCTCGCAACACGGCCTCGAGCGGGATACCGGCATCCTTCCAGGTTTCGATGAGCGCCCAATCGAGTGGAGATAACTGGATGCGTCCGCGTCGTCGCTGAAAATGTTCCTCGATTTCGGTGAAGTAGTTGAAGTAGTTTTCCACGAAGGGTTTGTCTCGACCATCAGCGCGAGCGTGTTTTGTTTCCGGAAGAAGGTTTAGCCGGTGCGGCCTCACGAGCGGGCTTCGCCACCAGGTTGCGCTCCCAGATTATACGCAGGCCCTCTAAGGTCAAGAACTCATCGACCTGTCGAATGTGTTTCGAGCCCGAGCCAAACAGAGAAGCCAGGCCGCCAGTGGCAATTACCTTGGTTTCATTGCCCAATTCTTGAACCAGCAATTCCAGAATTCCGTCGACCAGGCCAAGATAGCCGTAGTAGAGGCCAGATTGCAGGCTGCTCACAGTATTGCTGCCAATCACATGAGCCGGCTTGCGGATATCCACGCGAGTCAGGCGCGCCGTGCGCTCGAACAAGGCGTCGGCCGAAATTCCAATCCCCGGCGAGATGACACCGCCTAAGTATTCTCCCTTGGCAGACACGCAATCAAACGTCGTTGCGGTTCCGAAATCTACGATGACGCAAGGGCCGCCATATTTTTCGAACGCAGCAACGGAGTTCACGATGCGGTCGGCGCCCACTTCGGCAGGGTTGTCATAGTGTACGGGCATCCCGGTTTTTACGCCTGGTTCGATGAAAAGTGGTTTAGTACCGAAGTACCGTTCACAGACTTGCCCCAGCGTGGAATCAAGAGGCGGCACGACCGATGAAATCACGATGCCGTGAATGCCCTTCGCTTCGAGGTTGCCCATCGCGAAAAGATTGCGGAACAGCACGCCGTACTCGTCCACAGTCTGAGTCGCGTCCGTCGCAACTCGCCAATTCGCAACCAGCAATTCATAGCGTGGCGATTCTGGTTCAACGCCATGAACAGCGCCTGCGCTTCTTGCGACCTTGGCGAAAACGCCCAGCACCGTATTGGTGTTGCCGACATCAAGAACCAGAAGCATATAAGAATACTTGAGGACGGCCGCCCCGGCCGTCCAAGCCGAGCCCTGCTCGGCAGAAGCTACGCTGGTCTCACTACGCCACTCAAGACAGTGCGCATACCCTGTGCGGTACGGACCTGCAGGAAACCCCGCGAATCCAAGCCTTCGGTTACTCCCTCGAAGCCGCCGTCCTCGACCACGACGCGCTGTCTGCGAGCTGAAGACGATCGCTCCTCAAAGCGGTGCAGGATCGAAGCAGTCGCGTCAGGATTCTCCAGCAAGCTGCGATATTCCCGGTCAAGCGATCTTAACAAAGCCACGCACACTTCGACGCGGGACCACTCGCTACCCGTCGCCAAACGCAGGGAAGTGGCGATCGCCTGCAAATCCGCGGGAAAGCTCGATTGATTCACATTGATCCCGATGCCAACCACAACATACCGCACGCGCGTAACCTCAGCGTGCATCTCGGTCAGGATGCCGCAGACTTTCTTTCCATCGATCAAAACATCGTTAGGCCACTTCAGGTCCGGAACCACCCGCGAGTCGATCTCCTGAATCGCGGAGTGTACGGCCAATCCGGCAGCGAGTGTGAGAACCAGCGCATCAGATGGTGGCAGCGCCGGACGCAAGAGCGCAGAGCAATAAATTCCAACCGAACGTTCCGAGTGCCACTGGTTGGCTCCGCGGCCGCGTCCAGCCGTCTGTTG
Organism: uncultured Acidobacteriota bacterium; assembly: GCA_963722725.1. Lineage (GTDB taxonomy): Bacteria > Acidobacteriota > Terriglobia > Terriglobales > Acidobacteriaceae > JABDBE01. Next base: position 263,561 of record CAVROB010000011.1, on the reverse strand, counting down.
CTCCGCCAGGAAAACGCTACCCTCGGGAGCGCCGGCGCTCGCAGCTTCCATCGCAACCGTGTTGGTCGATCCGATCTTGTAATAGTGATGAATGTGCTCGCCGAAAAGTGTTCCATGCAATTGCGGGGTGAGCATATCCGGCAGCAACAGGTCAGGCATGGACCTCAGACTATATCCGGTCGATGGATGCCCGGCAATATCGACTCCCAGATCGCGCAACTGTTGAACCAGACGCCAAATCTCCGAGCGACTCGTGCCGATCTCCTCGGCGATTTTTGTTCCGCTCACGACGACGGTGGCGTGAGCGATGAGAAGACGGACAATGCGTCCCAGGCGGGCGTCAGTTTGTGCCGCAGCCTTCTGTGGCGGGGCCACAGTTGCCCGCGACCTCCGTTTTGTCGCCGATTTCTTGATGCGGGAATTATGAGGGATGGACCGCGAAACAGCAATCGCTCCGCCCGTGTTCGCGGGCAAAGCACTGCCTGCTGTCGTCTAACTCTATTCCACGGTCTCAGTAAAAGTGGCGACCGGGTGACCAAGTCCAAACTGGCCTTCAGCAGTAACGTGTACGGTGCCAGAGTTCGCAGGCAAGGTAAGTACGACGGGGGCATTCCCATTCGAGTCAGTGTTGACAATTCGATTCGACAGAGTCCCGCCGTTGGTTGTAAACAAGACAGTCCCGCCCGCCGCGCTTCCGCCAGACCTGCCAGGGTGCAGCGTCACTGACAAATTCAGCTGGCTGCCAGGCTGCCCTCTCTGATGGTCCCCGGTTTTGGTGAACGTCGCTGGCGGATTTCCTACAACGATCCAACCGCTCTGGGTCTCGGCAACGCCAGTGTTGTCGGTGCTTGGGACAGTAAAGTGATAGAAACCTGGTACGGTGCCCGCAGTCACCGTGATGCTTCCGTCTTGCGTGGAGGTAAGATTTGGCTGCGTGACCACCAATGTGATTCCCGTGTCCGACTGCGGAGTACCTAGGGTCACGGTCCCTGACCCAGAGACGATCTTCGGCTGAAGCGTAGTTGTTCCGCGGGCTGGAACCATGATCGTATCCGGATTCAGATCCCAGTCGGCGCTCGGCGTTGCCGACATCGAGCCCGTCACCACCAAGAGGGTGGCGGTGTAAGGCGCGAATTTCATCGAGGAACTCCATGCCCTCGGTGAGGACGCCACAATTTTTGTCGGCGACTTGGGGGACAGCGTATAAGTCGTGACCTGCTGCGGGGTGAATCCGCTCACCGTAAATTGCGCTTGAACTGTGCTCAGCGGCCTTTTGTTAATCACCATCAAGGTGAGGGTCGTGCCCGTCGAATTCAGCGCAGCATAACTGCTGAACAGGTCAGGATTACCATCATTTGTTGCTGAAACCGAGGTCGTCGCAAAGGTGTCGTGCTGTCCATCGTAGTTCCGGTACAACTTCAAGGCCTGGTAGTTGGGATTCGTCGCAACGGGCGCGACCCACCGCGAAGCCAGATACATGCGTTCTCGTCCCAGAATGCCGTAGGCATCGGCATCAGCCAGCGCAGTCGAGAAATCCGATTCGCCGGCGAACGCCGCGCTCCACTCCGTGAAGCTCAGCGGGGTCCCAGGGTAGATCATATTGAGGATTGCTCGCATTCGCGGGATGCGGAACGGAATATGTTTTTTCGGCTGAATAAAGGTGGTCCACTTCTGATTGATCGTGCTCGATTCGCTTACATACGTCGGATCCCAGTAATCCCGATAGATGCGCAACGAGAGCGCCTGCTTCTGCGCCTGGGTATAACCGGATGTGTCTGGGCCGTCCGGGTATGCATGAATGTCGAATACGTCAACCGACCTCGCGCCAGCTAACTGGTCCTGCCAGTAAACTTCGTTCAGCCACCAGGGCAGAAAATCTACGCCCGCGTGCGCGCCCTTGTCGTTGTTGTTCGCGCCATTCCAATAGAACCACCAGCAACAGCTGACTGGACCGAAGCGAATCGCATTTGGATCCCAGCCCTTGAGAGCGCCTGCTTCTGCAACATAAGTATCGCGCATCTCGTCGTATGCCGAAGGATCGGGATGGACATCGCGATGCGTGCTGCCCCAGATGTCGATCTCATTGTCCATGTCGTAGAAATGTGGTGCGCTGCCGAATGCCGCAGCCATGGCTGGCGCCCACTGGTCGCGATACACGGTTCCCGGCGGATCTCCATTTTGCGGCGAGTCCTTCAGTTCAACATCGGCATCCGTCGGGTCATTCCCAGTTATGTTCGTCTGGCAGCCCGGCATCACTCCATCTCCGGCGTCGGAGTTATAAGGGTCCGCTCCGCATTGTGCCCCGTACTTGGCCACTGAAAAGCTCCAGCCCGAAGTTTTCGCAACCCAGGGCAGCATGACCATCGTCATGAGCGGATTGCTTCCCGCCGCTTCCACATCCTTGATGTACTTCACCGAATCGCTGTCCCCGATCTCCGAATAATTAAAATCCTCAAAATACCAATCGGCGGCCGCGTTGTAGGTGAAGGTCTGCCAGTTATACCGGGAGGTCGCGTCGCCACCCCAGCGAACCACTGTAAGGCCGCTGTCAGTAATCGTGGCGGCGCTCTGAGGATAGCTCCCACCGTAAACATAAGGACTGATTGCATGGCGGTCACCGAGAACGTCGACAGTGACATTGACTGATGTTGCAGGCGCAGCGGCCGGCAGCCGAGTAGAATTTGTGCTCTGCGCGAGCCTGGATTCGCCAACAGGTGTCGCGGGAGCAGCCGCTGGGAGTCCACCACCGCTTCCAGAAGAGCTACTTGCAGAAAGCAGTGTTATCAACATTGCAACGGCTGTATGCCGGACCTGGTGATTCATGGGGGAGGGCCTCCGGTTTCCGAATACTCTACCGCTTTTAAGGGCGAAATCGTTACTCGAAAGGACACTCTCGGAATGGTTCGTCGGGCCTGAGAATTTGTCCAACAGGACAGGAAGTTTTTGTGCCAGAATTTCAACGAGGGCTTGCGGGAGGACAATCCTGGGGTCAGGCCGGGGCTAAGCGCATGCTCATATCCACTGCCTTGGCTGAGTGAGTAAGAGCGCCGACGGAAATGAAATTCACTCCCGTCTCGGCGTAAGCGCGGACGTTTTCCAGTGTGATCCCACCCGAGACCTCGAGTGGAATCCGGCGTTCCGCCCTGGAGCAGCGCTCGACTGCGCGCTTTACCGTTTCGACCGACATGTTGTCCAGCAGAATAGCTTCGCCACCATGCTCGAGGGCCTGCTCCAACTCCTCGAGCGTGCGGACTTCGATTTCGATAATCTGTTCGCCTCGTCGGTTCTTGTGAGCGCGTTCCAGCGCGGGCACAATGCCTCCCGCCAGCGCGATGTGATTGTTCTTGATCAGAACGCCGTCCGATAAATCGAGACGATGGTTCTGTCCGCCTCCACAACGCACCGCATACTTATCGAGCATACGCAGTCCCGGCACTGTCTTGCGCGTGTCCAGGATTCGCGCCTTGGTGCCGGAAACAGCATCTACGAATTGCCGCGTTAACGTGGCGATTCCACTCAACCGTTGCATGAAATTCAGAATCACGCGCTCGCAGGAGAGAATCACCCGCGCATTGTGCTGGATCACGGCAATCGACTGCCCCGTACGCAGGCGGATGCCATCGAAGATTTCAGGATGAGTCGTAACTTCGTAATGCGATGTAACTGCGCCGTCCAAGGCCGCATAGCAGTCCAGAATGCGCGAAACACAGCCGATGCCCGCAAGGATGCAATCCTGCTTGGCGAGAATCGTGGCGGAGGCGCGCTGGTTGGGATCAATGCAGGCGTAGCTGGTCGCGTCGCGCGTAGCGCGATCTTCCAGCAGCGCGTTCTCGATCACCCCAGTAATGCGTCGGCTATTCCAGTCCATAGATTATTGACTAGTTGCACGTGGGGACAGTCTGTCCTCGCCTGTCCGGTCGAGCGAAGCTCGCCTATCCCAACTCATCCAGCTTACTCTTTACTTTCTCGCGCAGAATTTCCAGCTCCTGCGCCCGCCTTCGAATTCCCTCTACAACTTTCGCCGGAGCTTTCGCGAGAAATTGCTCGTTGCCCAATTGACGCTGGCCGTTGGCATACTCTTTTTCGATCTGTTCCAATTCTTTCTTCAGCCGCTCCCGCTCCGCGACGACGTCAATCTTTCTCTCATAGATGACATGCACATCGAAACGCGCTGTGTGCCGCGTGCCCGATAGCTTGCCCAGTGAATTGTCGACGAACTCAATCTTCTCGACGTTTGCCAGTCGCTCCACTGCGCCTTGATTCTGTGCAATTAACTTACGAATTTCCGGTTCTGTAACGAAGATCTGAACTGGCACGCGCTGTTTCTGATCGACCTTCAACTCCGCCCGCAGATTCCGCACACTGACGATCATATCCTGCAAGATCGCCATCTCGGTCTCGGCAGCCAAGTCCAACTGTTTTTCATCCGTCTGCGGATACGGCGCCAGAGCAATCGACTGCAAAGGCGGCTGACCATCGTAAATCGCATGCCAGATTTCTTCCGTAATAAACGGCATTACCGGATGCAAGAGCCGCAGCGCAGCTTCAAAAATACCCAGCAAATTAGTACACGCGATACGGCTAGATTGGCGGTCAGCTCCGTCCAACAACCGCGGCTTGATTAATTCGATGTACCAGTCACAAAACTCTCCCCAGAAAAAGTCGTAGATCTGATTGGCGGCTTCGTGGAAGCGGTAGGTCTCCAGCGACTCGTTCACGCTTTTGGTGACACGATTAAATCGCGACAGGATCCATCGATCCTCCAGTACGACCGCTTCAGCGCCGGCCACTCCACTGTTTGTGCGAGATCCAGCCGTGGGCCGAAGACCCGGCTCTACCCGGTCAATGTTCATGAACATGAACCGCGCCGCATTCCAAATCTTGTTAGCAAAATTACGATAGCCTTCAGTCCGGCTCTCGTTGAACGCGATGTCGGTCCCCGGCGCAGCCATGGCCGCCAGCGTGAAGCGCGTGGCATCGGTCCCAAAACGTTTGATGATGTCGAGCGGATCGATCACGTTGCCCTTGGTCTTTGACATCTTCTGCCGATCGGCATCGCGCACCAGCGCGTGAATATAAACCTGGCGAAAGGGAACGCTATCGTCTTTCTTGTCGCCCCACCCGCTAGCCTGCTTCACCTTCGGATCCTGCTGATGCCCCTGCATGAAATGACAGCCGAACATGATCATGCGGGCGACCCAGAAGAACAAAATCTCGTACGCCGTAATGAGCAGCGTGGTTGGATAGAAAACTTCCAGATCACGCGTCTTCTCCGGCCAGCCCAAGGTTGTGAACGGCAGCAATCCCGAAGAGAACCATGTATCCAACACGTCGGTGTCTTGCGTAAGTTTAGAGCCGCCGCACTTCGTGCACTTTTCTGGAGCCTCGCGAGCAACAGTAATTTCGCCACACGAGCAATGCCACGCCGGAATGCGGTGTCCCCACCACAGTTGGCGCGAGATGCACCAGTCGTGGATGTTGTGCATCCAGTTCAAGTAAATCTGTTTGTAGTTTTCCGGAACGATTGTGATTTCGCCGTTCTCGACGGCTTCAGTTGCGCGTTGGGCGAGCGGCCCAATTTTGATGAACCATTGCGTCGACAGCCGTGGCTCGACCACCGTGCCGCAGCGATCGCACTTTCCAATCGAGATGGTGTAATCCTTCTCCCCGACCAGGAAGCCCTGTTCGCGCAGGTCTTCCAGCACACGCTTACGAGCTTCGTAGCGATCCAATCCGGCATACGGTCCCGCATTTTCGTTCATGCGAGCCTGGTCGTCGATGACTTCAATCTGCGGTAGGTTGTGGCGCAGCCCAGCCTCGAAGTCATTAGGATCGTGCGCTGGAGTCACTTTCACCGCGCCGGTTCCGAACTCCGGCTGTGCCAGATTATCGGTGATGATCGGGATCTCACGATTCATCAACGGCAACAAAACTCTCTTCCCGTGCAGATGCTTATAACGCGCGTCTCCTGCATTCACCGCGACGGCCGTGTCGCCCAGCATCGTCTCCGGCCGCGTGGTGGCCACCGTGATGAACTCGCTCGTACCAATCACCGGATAGCGAATCTCATACAGCTTGCCCGATATTTCCTCGTGCTTGACTTCGAGATCAGAAATCGCCGTTCCGCAGCGCGGGCACCAGTTGACGATGTACTTGCCGCGATAGATCAGTCCTTCTTCATACAAACGAACAAAAACTTCGCGCACCGCGCGCGAAAGGTTCTCGTCCATGGTGAAATATTCGCGGTCCCAATCGACCGACGCGCCGAGCCGCTTCATCTGGTCGAGAATCGCGCCGCCATAATGCCGCTTCCACTCCCAGACCCGTTCGATAAACGCCTCGCGGCCCATGTCGCGGCGCTTCTTGCCTTCCGCTCGCAAGCTGGCGCTCGACCATCATCTGGGTCGCAATGCCCGCGTGATCCGTGCCCGGCAGCCACAACGTCAGAAAGCCGCGCATGCGATGCCAGCGCACAATAATGTCCATCTGCGTCTGGCCGAGCATGTGCCCCATGTGCAATTGTCCCGTCACATTGGGCGGCGGCAACAGCAGCGTGAACACCGGACGCGTCTCTCCCGGCGGAGGCGTCGGAACGGAAAAGAGTTTTTCCTTGATCCAGTACTCCGCCCAGCGCGTTTCAATCGCGCCCGGCTCGTACGTTTTGGGAAGATCGTGGGCCATGATTTTGAAGATGCTCTCAGCAATTAGCATTCAGCAATCAGACAAGAAGGCTTCAATTGCAGGATGCAAGTGAAATTTCCAAGGGCTGAGCGCCGACGGCTGAGAGCTGAAAGCTGATCTTTGATCTTACAGTCGGGCAGAAAACCCGGTCAAACTGGACCAGGGTCTATGTAGGGCGACGGCAAAATGCTCCCTCCCCTGTTTCCGAAGACCAGAATGACAACAAATTGGCATCCGGGGGCGGTCAAGTCGGGGATTTTGAGTGTAATGGCCTTCCGTGAGAATGCCGGTCCGGGTCAAGTAGATTTTGATCTGTCTTTCCTTTCATTTTTGAATGTGAAGAACGAGATCAAAACGATTGCGGCGAGTACTAGCGGGGAACAACAAGGGGAGCACGCGAACGGAATCCGCGTAGCTCCCCAGAAACGAGAACAATGCAACGAGACCGCATCAAAAAATATCCGAACATGCCCCGAGGACCCTCCCAAAGAAACTCACTAAGATTTCAAGTGGGTTCGGGCGAGACTACTTTTTCTTCTCTTTGCCCATCTTCTTCGCGATCTCTGCCATCAGTTTGGGTTTCAGGTCGGCCAGGACGCTATCCACGATGTTCGCGATCTCGGTGGTTTCCTCGCCAGCGGAGTGCGAATCTTCGGGCTCAGAGTCGGACTTTGCTTCAGCGGTATCTTCTTTCGGTGCCGCGACCGCGTCGGCAATCTGTGAGCTGAGTTGCGAACTATCGATCTGCGACCCGATCACGGATTCGCGGATCTGCTTCCAGTTTGCCCAAGCCGCAGCCAGCTCCGATTCACCTTGCCGTTCGCCGGGCTCAGAAGCCATGGGAACGCTTTCAGAAGATACCAGCGCCGGACTGTTAGCTGCAGTCACATCTGTAGCGATCGTTGGCTCAGTCGCGCTTGGGCTGGCCGAGGCTGCCGCTGCGTAAGCCGCGCTTTCGGTGATCTCTGCAACGGAAATTTCGCTGACTGCATCTGCGACTGGAGGGGCAACCGCTGCGTTTACTTCGGCCTGATGCGCTACTGATTCGTCACTGCTCCCAGCCGCTTGCGGCGTGGGCTCTTGTGGGTTTGATTCAGAACTACCAGAGTTTGAAGACGACTCGACCGGAGACGGCGGCATTTCTGAAGCGGCTGTCGGCGGCTCCACAATCGGCGAAAAAGTTTCATGAGCCGACGAGTTTGCAAAACTCATTCCGGCTGCGTCGGCTGCGGCGAAAGCCGCGTAAGCCTTTTCCATCTCTTGTTCGAGGATGAGCGTGGCCTCATCATCTCTGAGCGGAACCGCTTCGGCAATCCATCTGGGGCCGCTGAACTCCTGCGTTGCACCAGCGACCGCCATAGTCACCGGAACCGGCTCCCTTGATTCCCGTTCCCACTTGTCTGCTTCTCTTTCTCTATGCTCCGCAGCATGGCCGTTCGTTGGCGCCAACGAGGCCAGAGCTGCTGTGACTTCTTCGTCGCCCAGTTTCCCGGTCTGTGCGGCAACCTGGAATGAGTCAGGTTCAGAAACAACGGTTTCGGCTGGCACTACTATTTCGGTGGGAACATCGCCTGCGGATCGGGATTCTGCGGTCGCGTTGTTCTCGACTGCTACTTCTGAGGGTTCCACTTGCGCGGTCGCCTGAGTTACTTCACTGACGACAGATTCTGATGTCAACTCTTCAGCTTTGGCAACGGGCTCTTGAATTGGCACTTCCACCCGATCAGTCGAGCGGCGGCGCATCCTGGAACTCGATTCATTGCCCGGAGTGTTGAGCGCCGCAGCGGCAGCTTTTATGGCCGCGATTTCCTCAGGTGTAATGTCCTGTGGCATTGAGGAAAGCAAGGCTTCTTCCAATCCCGACTTCATTTCGGCGGGCTTGGGCTCTTCAGTTCTTACAGCCTCGCGAAGACTCGCGACTACGGTGGACGTTTCCTCGGGCGGTGCTTCACGATGCTTGGATTGAGGAGGCGGAATGGACAGCCGATTCTTCCATCCGGTCTCGCTGTTGCCGAATTCGTTCGAAGGATTAAGTTCCTCCACCCCGGCCAGTGCCTTGGCAAATCGGCTCTGCCGGGTGGGTTGACTTTGGGGAACGATCTTGTCTTCCAGTTTGGTAAGCGCAGTCAGAAGTTCGCTAGCTTCAAAGGGCTTGACGATGAAGCCGTCGGCCCGCACCCGGCGCGCTTCATCCGCCTTAAAAGGCTCCAGCTTGCCGACAGTCAGCAATACTGGAATGCGCGCAGTTTCCGGCGCCTCGCGCAAGCGCTGGCACACTTCCAGCCCACCATAGCCCGGCATATACACATCGAGCACGATGAGGTCGGGTTTCGATTCCGCAATTTTCTTGAGCGCTGCCGAGCCGTTATTGACCGTGATGACGTCGTAGCCGGCGTCGCTGAGGATTCTCCGGCCCATATTCTGGGCTGTCACACTGTCATCGGCGAGCAGTATTTTCCGCGCCAAGCGATGTCCTTTTATCTGAAAGGGGAGATAGCGCGAAGTTAACTTGTCCCGGACTCTAAGTCAATGAGGATACGACATTAAACAGGTTACGACGGGCCAGTAACCACTGCGTAAAGCCTAGGCCACCCAAACCAAACCGGTAGAAGCTGGCAGAATCCGGGTTCACAACGGCAATATTTTATGGATGCCCTTCTTTTTCTTATGTTTGCTGGATGCGGTCGTATCGCTGTCGTCGGCCTGATCGGTCGAGGAAGACGCCGACGAGCCGGTGCTTTTCGGATCGCTGGCTGTGGCCGCGGTGGTTCCACCGCCTGCCGAGGGGCTAGCCACTCCGCTCTGGATCTCATTCACCTGCTGCGGGGGAGGCAAGGCCTGAGCATTATCATCGCTGACGTTGGGCTTCAGCTCATTAGGGTCTGCCGGTCCGGCGTTGGGTTTCAACTCGTTCGGGTCAGGCTGAGTGGCTGCGGGCGCAGATGCATCGGCTGCTGCGGGATTACTAGCAGCCGCATCCGCCGGAACTGGAGTATCCGAGCGGGGAGCAGGTTGATCCGCTCCAGGCGGTCCGCCCTTGACGGTTTCGATGGAAACAGAGTGGCTGTCCGTTCCAGTCCCGATCGCGGCTCTTGTGGCCGCCTGCATCACCTGAGTTGCGCTCATCGGGGTGGGATCGACCAGCGTAGGCTCGCCTACTTTCGTCGCATCGGCAACGTCTGGATGTTTTGCGAAGCTCTTCATGACCTTCGAAAACGTGCTTGCCTCACGCCGGCTGTCTTCTTCCGCTTTATTTTGTGCGACCGCAGCCTTGGTTGCTCTCGGCACCGGTTGATGCAGGGCCAGAAGCCGTGTCCTGGCATCATCGGCTCGGTCCATGACTGGATAGCGAGTCAGGATGCGGTCGTAAGCTGCCGCGGCGCCTTTGGTAAAATCAGCGATCATGCGGGACTTGGCGGCTTCGTTTCCCGGACGGGCCCGCACCAGGGCGATCTCGCCTTCATACGACTGCCCAAGCAGGTACAGAGCTTCGTCGGCTTTGCTGTAGAGCGGATACTTGTCGACCAGAGATTCCAAGCGCGCGATCGCGGCTGGATACGACTGCCGCAGGTAGTAGAAGCGTCCCACGCTAAATTCGCGTTCGGCGATCACTTCCTGTACTTCCCGGAGGCGTTGCTTGGCCTCCGGTACCAGCTTGCTGTCGGGATACTGCATGATCAGCTGCCGGTATTCTTCCTCCGCTCGCATGGCATGAGTGGGATCGCGGTCTGCCTTCTCCATTTGCTGATAGTGAATGTTTGCCAGCTTCAGCTGGGCCTCAGCCGCTTCCGGCATGTTGGGGAAGAAGGTTTCGAAATCCTTGTACTCAATTTCCGCCTGGGCCAACGATGCCGAACCACCTTCGGCGTACCAGGAGTCAGCTACCGCCAGCTTGGCGCGCGCAATGTATTCGGAATCCGGATAGGTGTTGATCAGAGTCTGGAGCGAGAGCCGCGCCACGTCGAAGCGGTTATGTTTCATCGCGTCCATGGCTCGGTCGAATAGAACCTTGTCAGGCTGCTTCGAATCGACATTCGCGATTGGGTTGCTGACCTTCTTGTTTGTGCAAGCCACAGTGACAGCCAGCACGCCCAAAAGAAGCATCACCGGAATACGACGAGACATATGAACCCTCAGACCCTGAACTGTATTGCTCAGATTATCGTGTGCCGACACTCTGACCTGGCTTTTCCCAGGCACCCGCTACACCTTTTGCAGCATAGCTTCAGTCGCGGCCTTCAACAGTTTTTGCGCGTTACTCTTTGGATCGCCTTTTCCGAACACGGCGTTGCCCGCAACGAGAATTTCGGCTCCCGCCCGTACCACTTCACCCACGGTATCCAGAGCGATGCCGCCATCGACTTCAATCCGATAATTGAGCCGCCGCTGCTCGCGAAGCTCCGCCAGCCTGCGGATCTTATGCACCGCCCCCGGAATGAACTTCTGTCCGCCGAACCCAGGGTTCACCGACATGACCAGCACATAATCAACGATGTCGAGCACTTCGCTCAACGTTTCGACCGGCGTTGCCGGGTTAATCACGACGCCCGCTCGAGCGCCATGGTCCCGGATGAGATGCAGGCTGCGGTTCAAGTGCCTGCAGGCTTCCTGATGAACCGACATCCAATCCGCGCCAGCCTCCGCGAAGTCGGGAATGTATTGATCGGGATTCTCGATCATCAGGTGGCAATCCAGGGGCAGAGCGGTGAACTTGCGCAACGACTTCACCACGGGCGGTCCAAGGGTGATGTTGGGAACAAAATGCCCGTCCATGACATCCACATGGATGACGCTGGCACCGCCTTCAGCCGCAAGCTGGACCTGCTCCGCCAGATGGGCAAAGTCAGCCGACAAAATCGACGGCGCTAGCTCGATCAATGGGGTCCCGGGCATGGAGGTACTTCGTGGAATTTTAACACGCTAGACGGGCGCCCCGACGCACTCTTGTGATTTTCGGCAGCGTATACATCTTCGCGTCGGTCGCGAAGGCGTCCCGGCTGGCGACCACAATCCGGTACAATCATTAGTTTGGTTTATGGCGGCGTAAGTCAGCGCCGCTGACGATTGATCGCTTATGGCTATGAGAGTTCGCAAAGCCGTATTTCCTGCCGCTGGACTGGGCACGCGCTTCCTGCCCGCCACCAAAGCTCAACCCAAAGAAATGCTGCCGCTGGTCGACAAGCCGATCATCCAATACGGCGTGGAAGAAGCGCTCGCCTCGGGATGCGATCAGATCATCATCATTACCGGCCGTGGCAAACAGGCCATCGAAGACCACTTCGACGTCAGTTACGAATTGGAAAAAATGCTCGAAGAGCGCAAGAAAACCGATCTGCTCAAGATCGTCCGCGGCATCTCCGACATGATCCACGTTGCCTACGTCCGGCAGAAAGAAGCGCTCGGCTTGGGCCATGCCGTACTTATGGCGCGCGAACTGGTAGGCAATGAACCCTTCGCCGTGTTGCTGGCCGATGACATCATCGACGCTGACCCTCCCTGCCTGAAGCAGATGATTGACGTTTTCAACCAGACCCAATCGTCGGTGATCGCGATTCAGATTATCCAGGGCAAGGCGATTTCTGCTTATGGCGTACTCGATGTAAAACCGGCAGACGGACGATTCGACGGCCGGCTCTACGAAATCCGCAATATGGTGGAGAAGCCGAAGCTGGAAGAAGCGCCATCCGATCTTGCCGTCATTGGACGCTACATCCTGACCCCAACGGTTTTTGAGACGCTGGCAGAAACCAAGGCTGGCGTCGGCGGCGAGTTGCAACTCACCGATGGCATGCGCGCCCTGCTGAAGAGAGAGAAAATGTATGGCTACGTCTTCGAAGGAAAGCGTCACGATGCCGGCGACAAACTCGGTTTCCTCCAGGCCACAATCGAATTTGCGCTCAAGCGCAAGGATCTAGGCGGCCCGCTGCGCGAGTATTTGAAAGGGTTGAAGCTGTAAGGTCTGATTTAGAAATGCACTTCTGGTGGTTCCGGTTCGGCCACACCGTCCGCACGTGGATCGGACGCACCTGAGTTCATGCCAGTTTTCGAATTGTGCATCACCGCTTGTCCGCGTCCCATCGCCGTTGTGTAGGCCCCGTGCACGATCAGGTTATGGCCTTTGTCGCGCAGTGCCTGCAAAACCTCGGGCTTGACCCGCGACTCGATCGGGATGTCACAACTTACCTTGTTGTCAGCCACGGTAAATCGCGGCGCTTCGAGCGCGGCCTGGATGTTCATCCCGTAATCCACGAAGTTAGAGACAAACTGCGCATGCGCCACAGGCTGGTTCGGACCGCCCATAATGCCGAATCCGATGTGTACGTCCCCCTGCTCCATGAACGCGGGAATGATGGTGTGAAACGGACGCTTGCGCGGCTGCAACACATTGGGATGACCAGGATCGAGGACGAACAACGCTCCCCGATCCTGCAGCGCGAAGCCCATTCCATTCACGACAACGCCCGAACCGAATCCGGCGTAATTGCTTTGGATCAACGACGCGATATTACCATCTTTGTCCACGGCCGCGAGATACACAGTGTCGCTCGTCGCGGGATTTCCTGGCCCAGGATTGCAGTTGGCTTTGTTCGGATGGATGAGAGCCGCACGCTCGGCAGCGTAAGTTTTCGATAACAAGCCCTGCACTGGAACCCTGGCGAACCGCGGGTCGGCGTTGTAACGATAGAGGTCGGAGTACGCCAGTTTCATGGACTCAATCTTTTTGTGCAATTCGACCGTGCCCTGCGGCCCGCCAGGGTCAGGCTGGAACGTGCTCATGATATTGAGCATCTCGAGCGCCGCCATGCCTTGTCCGTTCGGAGGAAGTTCGTAAATCTTCCAGCCGCGGTAGTCGATAGAAATAGGTTCAACCCACTCTGCGGAAAAGTCGGCCAGGTCGTCCAACTGCATGGTTCCGCCAAACGATGACGACGTGCTGACGATCGCTTTCGCGATCTCGCCTTTATAAAACGCGTCGCGGCCCTGGTTGGCAATCAAGCGGAGAGTCTTGGCTAAGTCAGGATTCGAAAACTTGGCGCCGACCTCGGGAGCTTTGCCGGCTTGCAGAAAAACCCTTCGCGACTCGCTGGTCTTTTGCAGCTTGGCTTCTTCTTCCACCCAATAGTCGTGGATGATCTCGGGTACGGCATAGCCTTGTTCCGCGTAGTAGATGGCCGGAGCAAAAAGATCTTTCCAGGGCAAGCGCCCGAAGCGCTGGTGGGACTGGCTCCATCCTTCAACCGCACCGGGGACGGTGACGCTGTGAATCCCGTCCTCGGGCATCGACGTAATGCCGTGTCTTGCCAGAAACTCGATGGAAAGTCCACGTGGCGCCCAGCCGCTCGAATTCAGGCCGTAGAGTTTGCTGGTCTTCGCGTCCCAGTAAATGAGAAACAGATCACCGCCGATTCCGTTGTTCATCGGCTCGGTGACGCCGAGCACGGCATTGGCAGCAATCGCGGCGTCGATCGCCGTTCCACCTCTAGCGAGGATTTGGCTTCCGGCCTGCGACGCCAGATAATGGCTAGTGGCGACGATGCCGCGGTCGGTCATAACCACGGAGCGTCCGTAAGAACGGTCTTGGCTGGAAGACTCCATAGTCACGGCAAACAGTAGGACCACAAGCGGAAGAATCGGCCGCAGCATGCGCACCTCAGTTCACGAACTCAAGCCGTCATGAGTTTTAAAAAGTCCGCCGTCATCATGAGCGCAGCGACGGATCTCTGCATCTTGCCCGCAGCACCCATACACAGACCGTACGCATCCCTGCCGTGAGCCTACGCTAGGTGCCCAGAGTGATCTTCAATTTTCGTGATTTTTCTTCCACGCTGTTGGCCAGCGTCTCCTTAAGACTATCCAGTTTCCGGGCGAGGGATTCACTCGCGAGTCCCGAGAATTTGCGCCGCCAGAATTCCTGCATTGGTGGCTCCGGCTTTGCCGATAGCAACCGTAGCGACTGGAATCCCCGCAGGCATCTGCACGGTCGCGAGCAGTGAATCCATCCCGTTCAGCGCGGTGGAAGGAATGGGAACGCCAATCACTGGCAAAGTGGTATGCGCGGCAATCACTCCGGCCAGATGCGCCGCCCCGCCGGCTCCCGCGATGATCACGCGAATCCCGCGGCCGGCGGCTTTACGTGCAAAGTCCGCCGTGCGATCCGGCGAGCGATGTGCCGAGGTCACATCGATTTCATAAGCAATCCCGAAATCGTCGAGTGCCTTCGCCGCCTCGCGCATAATGTCGAGATCGGAATCGCTGCCCATAACAATCGAAACCAGTGGCTTGCTCATAAATTTTCCTCTAGTTGGCGTTGTTATCCTGAGCAACGCGAAGGATTTGCTTCTCTTCCGGAGTGACTAAATTCTCCTTCGCGCTTTGAATACGAACTATTTCTTCAGCGCCCGCGCCGCAACATCCTTGCGATAGTACGCTCCGCCGAAGCTGATCTTCCGCACTGCCTCATAGACGCTCTTCACCGCTGCGTCAAGACTCGCAGCCCGCGCCGTAACCCCTAACACTCGCCCACCAGAGGTAAAGTACGCATCATCGTGCTTCGTCGTACCCGCGTGAAAAACCTTTACGCCCGCGACTTTCTCCGCATCTTCGAGTCCGCTTATTTTCTTGCCCACTTCGAACGTGCCCGGATATCCGCCCGAAGCCATGACCACGCAAACTGAAGCATCCGTGGACCAGCGGAAGTCGCCATCGCTGACCCGTCCATCAATCGAAGCTTCCAGCGCCTCCAGTAAATCGCTCTCCAGACGCATCAGAATCGGCTGCGTCTCGGGATCGCCGAAGCGGCAGTTGAACTCGAGCACCATCGGTCCGCGAGCGGTCATCATGAGGCCGCAATACAGGACACCTTTATATTTTGTGCCTTCTGCTTTCATTCCGGCAACTACGGGACGCGCCACGTGCTGCAACAGCCAGTTCTGCATCTGTGCATCCACCATGGCTTGCGTAGAGTAAGCGCCCATGCCGCCGGTGTTCGCGCCCGTATCGCCCTCGCCCACGCGCTTGTGATCCTGCGCTGCAGCCAGCGCAGCTACGCGTTCGCCGTCGCTCAGCACCAGGAAAGAAAGTTCTTCACCCTTGAGGCACTCCTCGAGCACCACGCGCGCGCCAGCTTCACCGAGCATCTTCCCACTGAGCATCTCTGCCGCAACCGCAGAAGCCTCTTCTTTGCTCTTGCAGATCACTACGCCCTTGCCGGCGGCCAATCCGTCCGCCTTCACCACCACCGGCATATGGAAATGCGGCAAGGCCTCGCCGACATCCTCCGGGTTATCACAAATGGCGTAGTGCGCCGTCGGGATGTGATGGCGCTGCATGAACTCTTTCGCAAAACTCTTACTGGATTCGAGCTGCGCTGCAGCCTGCGTGGGACCAAAGATGCGATATCCACGACGTGTAAACTCGTCCACCACGCCGAGTTGCAGCGGCAACTCCGGGCCTACTACCGTCAGGTCGGGCTTGATCTGCGCCGCCAGCGCCAGCAGGGACTCAACGCTCTTCACATCGACGGGCAGACATTCCCCCTCGGCGGCAATGCCAGCATTACCCGGGGCGCAATAAACCCGCGAAACTCGCGGGGACTGGCGTAATTTCCACACCAGTGCATGTTCGCGTCCGCCACTTCCGATGACCAGGATCTTCATAGCTCAGGACAAACAAGGGTAGGGAACCAAACAGATGATGTCAAACCCATGTGTGAGAAACGCGAGAATCACGTGAGGACAGCTGCCCCCCGTCCTAGTGTAGAACGGAAGCCCCCTGAGACTCTGAACTCACAACGTGTGTAGATACGCCAGCAGATCGTTAATTTGCTGCTGACTGAGAACCTGGGCGTAGCCTGGCATCTTGTTGCGCCCCAAACGAACGATATCCGTGACCCGGTCGTCATTTGCCGGCATCCCGCTCATTGGCAGATATGGTCGCTGGAAAACACCTTTCATGCTGGGACCTTGCCGGCCTCGGGAAGAGTACGGCGCATGGCACCGGTCGCAATAATTGTCGTAAATCCGGCGTCCGGCGATCTGCTGCGGATCGAGTCCGAGTTCGGCGTCACTCTTGCGGCGTTGAACATCGCAGCCGGCCAGAAACGATACCATCACCAAGGAGCCACAGAGACTCAGAGCCAATTTTAACTTTCGGGTTTGTTGAATAATGAGAATGCGAGATCGTTTCATTTGTCCGTCAAAATACAAAAACAAACCGCTACAATAATAAAGCAAAGCCATGACTGGTGCGGGAATCGAGTGACAGCGAAACAAGTAAACGTAAAACGAGTGTACGAAGAACCGGCCCGCACCGACGGAACGCGGGTTCTGGTGGACCGCCTCTGGCCTCGCGGGCTGAGCAAGGCGCGTGCGGCGGTGGACAGGTGGCTGCGCGACCTGGCCCCATCCGACGCGTTGCGCAAATGGTTTCACGCGCGTCCTGATGGATGGCCAGTTTTTCGCAAGCGTTATCTCAAAGAGTTGGCGCGCCCAGAATGCGTGGAGGCGCTCAGTGAACTCTATCGCCTGGCCAATCAGCGCAAGAAGCTGACCTTACTTTTTGCCTCCAGGAACGAAGAACAAAATAACGCGACCGTGCTTAAAGATCTGCTGGAAGGAATGCGTAAACCTCCGACCGGCACCGGCCCCGGCGGAGTCCGGGCAGTCCGTGATCGTCAATCAAAAAAAATGCCGAGGTGAGAAGAAGCATTCAGCACTTGGCACTCAGCAGTTCCATCGAAAACAATTTGTGAGCGATGTGCTGATTGCTAAGTGCTGAATGCTGATCTACTTCTCACTCACAATCGCTTCCACAACGCTGTCGATGGCATCGAGAACACGTTTGTTAGGCAGGTTGAAATTGTTGGAAAGAATGGAAAACGCGACCTGCTGACCGCGCGCGGTGGTTGCATAACCGGAGAGCGCCTTCACTCCGCCAAGTGACCCGGTTTTGGCATAAACGTGCGTCCGCGGATCAAGATTCGGGAAGCGATCCGCAAGCGATCCGTCGATACCGGCAACCGGCAGCGTCCCCCGAAAGCTCGCGCCCCACGATTGGCTCGCCGCGTAGCGCAACAGTTGCACCACGGCATGGGGCGTGACCAGATTTTGGCGGGAGAGGCCAGAACCATCGTAAAAAACATACTGGTCGCTGGGCACGCCCGCTTGATTGAGAAAACCGTGCAGCACTTCCAGTCCACCTGCGACGGTGCCCGCTGCACCTTTCTCTCGCCCTAGCAAACGCAATAGAATTTCGGCATGCAGATTCTGGCTGACCTTGTTGATCACGCGCACATCTTCAATCAGCGGTTTGGATTGATAGCTAGCCAGCACTAACGGCTGATTCGGCAAGATGCGCGAAGATTCGTCACCACCACGCGCGGGAGCCATAGCCGTGACTGTCAAAGTGGAAAGACTCGCCAGTTCCGTGTGTCGTGTGCTTTGTTTGCCGTAGACGACGATGCCGCGCTTCTCCAGCAACTGATGGAAGAGAGCGGCGGCGAATTCCGCGGGATCTTCAATCGCGAGAGCTTCATTTGCCCCGGCATCATCGAGCGGCACATTGCCCCACAACGTTAGAGAGGTCGATCCGGGTTCGCGGTTGATGAAAATCTTGCGCCCTGTTCCCGCAGGCGTCGTGATAATGCGATTGTCGATGTGATAATAATCCGCGAAGGGCGTGATGCTGACGAAGGCATGTTCCCCGGCGCGGTCTGCGGGAAGAATATTCACGAACACAACGTTGTCGTTGATGGTGAGTGCCGAAACTGGAGCGCCATCCGCCAGAACTAAATCATCCTGACTCCAGCCTTCTCCGTAACGCTCGAACGCGAAATAGGAGTCGTCAGCGACGATATCGCCATCGACATACTTCACGCCTTTCTGTACCAGCGCATCCGCGAGTTGTTCGAGCACTTGAATGGGATGATCGTTGCGCGCCGTTTTCAAGTTGTAGGGCAATTCGCGACCGGAAAGATTCGGATCGCCGCGGCCGACTAACACCAGATCGCCGGTGAGGCGTCCGTATTTGTCCAACATTCCGCTGGTTTCAACGGTAGTGCGCGAAGTGTAATCCGGCCCGATCAGTGCGAGAGCGGCAGCGGTTGTAAACAGCTTCGTATTGGAAGCCGGAGTGAATAGTTTGTCGGCGTTCTGGGCGTAAATGATTTTTCCGCTATCGAGTGAAACTACCTCGATGCCCCAAAATCCACGGGCCAAATCAGGGGCGGCGAGGATGGTGTCAATGCGTTTTGCAACTGGATCGTGCGAGGCTGCGTAGAGTTGCGTCGCCAGAAGCAGGCAGGAAACAATCGCGAAATGCGCGCGTTTTTGGTGCATGTGACAGTTGATTGTAGCACCGGGTTATGGCGAGCTTTGACACAGCATTTAGCACTTAGCATTTGGTCCGGTGATGTTGCGAGAATCCTGCAAGTCCTGTTCAGAGTCCAAGAGCTAACTGCTAAGTGCCAAGTGCTGGGTTTAGAATCGGGCCCATGCGTCCGGTGTTTGAATGGAATCTAGGATCGCGTTCCCTGCCATTGGGGAAGCGCACGCTGGTGATGGGGGTCATCAATGTCACTCCCGATTCATTTTCCGATGGAGGAGTGCATTTCGACTGCGATCGCGCTGTGGAGTACGGACTGCGTCTGCTGGAAGATGGCGCCGACATCGTCGATGTCGGAGGGGAATCGACGCGGCCGGGCGCCCCAGTTTTGGCTTCGACGGAAACCGATGGCGGCAACATCGCGCCGGCTGGATTGCAGTCGCAGAAGCAGCCAGTCAGCGAGCAGGAAGAATTGCGACGCGTGATTCCCGTGGTCGCCGCGCTGAAGCAAAGACGCCCGGAGGCAGTGATCTCGGTAGACACCTACAAGGCAAGCGTGGCGCGAGCGGCAGTTGAAGCCGGAGCCGAGATCGTAAACGACGTGAGCGGATTTCGCTGGGATGCGCAGATGGTGAAGACGCTAGCCGAACTAAGATGCGGGGCCGTGCTCATGCACATGCGTGGGCGGCCGGAGGAATGGCGAACTTTGCCACCGGTATCCGATGTCGTGACGCTGGTGAAACGCGAACTGCGGGCCTGGGCCGATACCGCACTGTTGCGAGGCGTGAAGCGCGAGCGAATCGTGCTCGATCCAGGTTTCGGATTCGGCAAGAGCTTTCAGGAAAATTATCCGCTGCTCAAGCGCTTTGACGAACTGCATGAACTGCGGTATCCGTTGCTGGCAGGAGTCTCGCGCAAATCATTTATCGGACGTGCGCTGGCGCGCAACGGCAACGATGCGCCCGTAACCGAGCGTCTCTATGGGACTGTCGCCGCGGAGACGGCCGTCATCCTGAAAGGAGCGCACATTATTCGCACGCACGATGTGCGAGCTTGCGCCGACGCGGCGCGGATAGCGGACGTGGTGGTGAGCTGAAGGGAACTAAGGTTCCGCTGTTATAATAAAAAATTGTGCTCATGATGAAGAAGCGTTTAGTGCGTTCGACCACGGTGCTTTGCGTTCGGCGGGACGGCCATGTGGTGATGGCAGGCGACGGACAAGTCACACTCGGCGAAGGCGTGATCAAACATACGGCCAAGAAAATCCGCCGTTTGTACCAGGATAAGATTCTGGCCGGATTTGCGGGCTCGACGGCGGACGCGTTTTCGCTTTTTAGCAGGTTCGAGGCCAAGCTGGAGCAGTATCATGGCAATATCGGCCGCGGAGCTGTCGAACTGGCGAAGGATTGGCGGACAGACAAGTTCCTGCGCCATTTGGAAGCTCTGCTCCTAGTCTCCGACAAGGAACAGACTTTCCTGCTCAGCGGCCAGGGTGACGTGATCGAGCCGGATGGCGGTATTGCTGCCATAGGCAGTGGGGGGCCGTATGCGCAGGCTGCAGCGCAGGCGCTGGCTGCTCACACTCAGCTCTCCGCTCACCAGATTGCGGAAGAAGCCATGAAGATTGCCGGAAACATGTGTATTTATACGAACGACAAAGTTACGATTGAAGAGCTCTAGCTTTCAGGTGCTCGGCGCCAGGCTTCAGGTTGAAGCGAGCTGGCCTGACGCCTGACGCCCGAGATATTTATGGCCATTTACTTACCCGGAACCGTGGACGAAGAACAGATTGCTCTCGACGAACTTACGCCGCGTGAGATCGTCGCAGAGCTGGACAAGCACGTTATCGGTCAAAAAGACGCCAAGCGAGCTGTGGCGATCGCATTGCGCAATCGCATGCGCCGGCAGAAGCTGACGCCCGAGCTTGCCGAAGAAGTTATTCCCAAAAACATAATCATGATCGGCCCTACGGGTGTGGGGAAAACTGAAATCGCCCGCCGCTTGGCCAAACTCGCCAACTCACCTTTCCTCAAAGTAGAAGCGTCGAAGTTCACCGAAGTGGGATACGTCGGGCGGGATGTTGAGTCCATGATCCGCGATCTGGTTGAGATCGCGATCGAGATGGTGCGTGAGGAAAAACTCGAAGACGTTTCGGACAAGGCCGAACTCAACGCCGAGGAACGTTTGCTGGATATTCTTCTGCCGCCTCCGGCTCCGGCTCGACCTCCGGAGCCAGCGCAGGCCGGGTTCATCCTCGAAGGAACGACTTCCTCTTCTTCAAACGAATCGCAGAGCCGCACGCGAGAGAAGCTTCGCCAGCAATTGCGCGAAGGCAAGCTGGATGAACGCATGGTGGAGATCGATGTGCGCGAACGCGCGTTTCCGTCTTTTGAAATCATCTCCAATCAGGGCGTCGAGGAGATGGATGTCAACATCAAGGATATGTTGCCCAACATCTTCGGCCAGCGCACGAAGAAACGGAAGATGAAGGTCAACGAAGCGTTTGAGTATCTGATCCAGGAAGAAGAACAACGGCTGATTGATATGGACCAGGTGACCCGCACCGCGATTGATCGCGTAGAGGATTCGGGCATCATCTTTCTCGACGAGATCGATAAAATCGCCGGCCGCGAAAGCGGGCATGGGCCTGACGTTTCGCGCGAGGGTGTGCAACGCGACATCCTGCCGATCGTGGAAGGAACGACCGTCAACACTCGTTATGGCATGGTTCGCACCGATCACATTCTTTTCGTGGCGGCGGGTGCGTTCCACGTTTCCAAGCCGAGTGACCTGATCCCGGAACTGCAAGGCCGGTTTCCGATCCGCGTCGAATTGCAGTCGCTGACCATGGAAGACTTCATCCGCATTTTGACTGAGCCGAAGTCGTCGTTGGTGAAGCAATACACGGCGCTGCTCGAGACCGAAAATGTGAAGCTGGAATTCACCAAGGATGCGCTGGAAGAGGTTGCTCGCTTTGCCTTCCGGGTCAATGAAGGCACGGAAAACATCGGAGCGCGCCGCTTGCATACCATCATGGAACGCGTGCTGGACGAGATCAGCTTCGACGCGCCGGATAAAAAGGGCGAGCACTTCAAAGTAGACGCAGATTACGTACGCCACATGCTGGCCGACATCGTGAAGGATCAGGATTTGTCGCGATATATTCTGTAGCATTCGCAATCCTGCAAGCATCTGCCCATCTGATAATCTTGTTGTTCTGCCGATGAGGCAATTCCTCACCCATCTTCTTGTATTGTTGGCTGCCACCGTTGCCCTTGTGGGCTGCGGGGTTCCTGGCATTCCTAAGCCTCCATCGTTGGATCTCCCACAGACGGTGAATGATCTTCGGGCGGTGCGCAAAGGCGATCGGGTTTATCTTGATTGGACTGTGCCCTCGGAAACGACGGATCGACTTGCCGTAAGGCACTTAGGCCTCACAAACATTTGCAGAGCCCCCGCACCAATTAGCGAGTGCGCGAATCCAGTGGGAGAGGTGCCTGCCCCACAGCTTGCCGGAGCGAGTCCCCAGAGGAAAAAGTCTGCGAAGCCGACTACGATGGGACGCGCGAGCTACATCGATCATCTTCCGCGAACAATTCTAGTTGAGAATGCTGACGCGGAAATGTTCTATGCAATTTCAGTTCTGAATGGCAGGGGCCGGAGCGCTGGAATCTCGAATATCGTGAGTGTGCCGGCGGTTCCGGCTTTGCCGCCACCTTCTGACTTTCAGGCTCGAGTCACAGCGGAAGGAGTCCTGCTAAGTTGGATCGGGACTTCACACGCCGCCGAAACGACTGGCTTACGATACGTTTATCGAGTGTATCGCCGCCCGGAAGGTGGAAATACAGATACAGTTGTGGGAGAGGTGCCACTGAACGAAGCGCCCGCCGCGCAGCTCTTGGATCACAGCTTCGAGTGGGAGAAAACGTATTTTTATCGCGCAACCGCGGTCACACTGATCCACGCGGAAGGAAAACCCGAGACTCAGTTTGAGGGTGACGACACACGCGCGGTAGAAGTGTCTGCTCACGATGTATTTCCGCCCGCGGTGCCCTCCGGTTTGCAGGCTGTGTTTTCGGGAGCGGGTCAGCAACCGTTCATTGATTTAATTTGGGCACCGGACGCCGACGCGGATCTAGCGGGCTACAACGTGTTCCGTCATGAAGCGGGGACTGAGGCGGTGAAACTAAATACGGAACTGGTAAAGACACCGGCGTTTCGGGACATGAACGTGGAGTCAGGTAAAACCTACGTGTATTCCATTTCGGCGGCCGACGTGCGTGGGAACGAAAGCGCGCGATCGTCAGAGGCGAGTGAGGCGGTACCATAAAAGCAGCAATTAGCATTTAGCACTTAGCATTTGGTTTTGCGCGGGTGATCGTAGATATGTTTGACTGCTAAGTCTAACTGCCAACTGCTCAGAACTGGGGTCTTATGAAATATTGTCGGTTCGAACTTAACGATCAATTCCACTACGGCTTGGTTGAAGCGGTTGCGGGAGCCGAGCAGATCACGCGGTTACTGCTCAAGTCGCCAGAGGAAGCAGACGGTGACATCGAGGATCTGCCGTCCAAGCGCATGGACCAGATTGGTTTGGCTGAGGCTGCGTTGCTCGCGCCAGTCCGCCCGTCAAAGATCATTTGCGTAGGCCGCAACTATCGTGAACATGCTGCGGAACTGGGCAATGAGGTCCCGGTTGAGCCTTTGATCTTCTTCAAGCCTCCGTCGTCGCTGCTCGCGCCCGGCGGTGAAATCCGCCGGCCGAAGCTTTCGCAACGCGTCGACTTCGAAGGGGAGCTCGCAGTCGTGATCGGCAAGAAAATTTACCAGGTAAGGGCGGACGAAGATGTGCGTCCTTACATTCTCGGCTATACGTGTCTCAACGACGTGACTGCCCGTGACTTGCAAAATAAAGATGGTCAGTGGACGCGCGCTAAGGGCTTCGACACGTTTTGTCCGGTGGGCCCATTGGTCACCGATGAGATCAATCCCTGGACGGGTGTCGGGGTGGAAACTCGAGTGAACGGAGAGGTTCGTCAGCAGGGCAACACTCGCGATTTCATTTTTTCACTGGGTGTCATCATTCGCTACATTTCGCAGGCCATGACGATTGCTCCGGGCGACTTGATCGCGACCGGTACTCCTAAAGGCGTGGGTCCAGTAGTTGCGGGAGATGTGATTGAGATCAGCGTCGAGGGTGTAGGGACGTTGAGGAATGCGGTGGTCGACGAGTAGGCGCGTAAGTGGAAGACAGCGTCAGTCCTCCATCGAAGCTTGTGCTACTTCTTCACGCGTACTTGGACCTGGGTTCCTTCAGGAAGTTTGCCATCGAGTAGTTCGATCTTTCCCGCGCGGACGACTCCGCTGAATTCTTCACGTGCCGCTGGAATATTTCCCAACTCAGACACGGGCGACGGCGCTCGGGCCACGCGTCCCATACCTTTATCCATGGCGGCGTTCGCCAGCCCGTCGGCTTCTTCGTTGTGGCCACGGAGAACGTGTCCGATGGAAAACCACTCGAGCTGTGCGATCAGTTCTTTTGCGCGACCGTGGAGATCCTGCAGAGCGGCATTCTTCACTTTGTAAATCCCCTTGATCTGCCGAACCAGCAACTCAGAATCGCTAATCACTTTCAATGCCTTGTGGCCGTTCGCCACGGCGTACTCGAGCGCCGCGATTAATCCTTGATACTCGGCAACATTGTTGGTTTGATGACCGAGATATTCGCTTAACGCGGCAACTTTTCGTCCGTCTTCGTCTTTAATGACAACACCGTACCCGGACGGACCGGGATTGCCCCGTGCTCCGCCGTCGCTGAACGCAACCAGATGATGCGCGGGCGGGTTCTCTCGCGCATTGAACAGTTCTTTGTTGGAGTGAGATGACGAATACGAGGGCATGGCAAAAGTTTACACTCCGTAGTCTCGGTATCTCCTCCTGCCGAGCCGCCCGTCACTCCAGATCCTTTTACTTTAGATAGTGGTCGAACCATGCGGTCAGACGATCAATTACGTCGCGCCGGTGTTCGGGTTGAAGGAATTCGTGCCCCTCGCCGGGATAGATGACCAGTTGCGTTTTCACGCCTAGCGTCTTGAGGGCCCACCAGAATTCGCGGGATTGGGGCATGGGGCATTCGCCATCGTACTGGCCGACCAACACCAGTGTGGGTGTCTTCACATTTTTTATGAAGGTGATGGGAGCGCTCCTCGCATAGATCGCAGGATCGTCGTACACCGTGGCGCCGAAATAGGGGGGCATCCATTCGTCAATATCGTTTTGACCGTAGTAGCTTTGCCAATTCGCTAGTCCGGCTCCGGCTACCGCGGCACGAAAACGGTTGGTTTGAGTTACCGCCCACATGGTCATGTAGCCGCCGTAACTCCAGCCAGTAACGCCAATGCGATTGTTATCCACCGGCAGCGTTTTCACGACCTCGTCCACGCCCTTCAAAATGTCCTGGAAATCTCCATAACCAAAATCCTTCACGTTGGCTTGCGTAAATTTCTCACCTTGGCCGAAGCTGCCGCGGGGATTGGGATAGAGCACGAAATATCCGTGGGCAGAGAGGTCGTAAGTGTTGAAGAAAACCTCGGGCCATCCGACACGCGCGACCCCGGCCGGGCCGCCATGCACTACTACGACCATGGGGTAGCGCTTGCTGGGGTCGTAGTCGGTAGGAAACATGAGCCACCCTTGAACCTTCGTGTCACCGTTCGACCAATGAAGGCTTTTCGGCTGACCCCAAGCCGGATGGATACCATCATTTACGCGCGTGACTTGCTTCCACTGCCCGATCGCACCGGCCCAGATTTCTGGCGGCCGCGTGGATGAATTTAGAATCACGGCCGACGACTGGCGATCGGCAGTGAGAGAGACCGTAGGTCCACCCTCAACCTCCGTAGAAATGACATCCGGTCCAGACCAGAGGGAAGAGATTTTTCCGCTGGAAAGATCAACCGCGGAAACTCCCGTCTGACCGTCAATATTTTCCGTAAAAAGAATTTTGCCCGGCGAATCCCAGTAAAGCCACGACGGCGATGCTGCCATTCCGGGCGTGACGTTGCGAGCATCGCCTCCGGTCGCTGAAACGGTAAAGACGTCGCCGCCGATTGATCCTTCGTCACTCATCAGCCCGCCGATAAATGCGATAGTCTTGCCATCGGGAGACCAGCGCGGCACCGCGATCTGCAGAGAAGACTTGTACAGCGGCTTGAGTTCGCCGCTTTCCGCGCTCAGCGTATAGATTTCGGCTACATACCAATTGGAATCTCCCGAGCCGTGCGCGGCAATCGCGGCGAAAGTCTTTCCGTTTGGTGACCAATCGTATTGATAGACGTACATATCCGGCGGCGAGAGCTGACGTACCTTCCCCGACCCAAGGTCCACCAGGGTTAATCGTTGTTCGTAAATCTTCTGGTCGATGACGCCAGTCTCAGGGACCATGGGCATCAGAGGGCCGGCGGCGCGAGGTGCATTTTCGGTGAACAAGAACGCCAGCGTCTTCTCGTCGGGGGACCATGCGGGGTCGGCCAGGTAGCCTTTGAGGTTGGTCAGCTTGCGCACTCCTCCAGCCTCTACGTTCGCAACGTAAAAGTTAGATTGCCCATCGCCTTCCAGGTCGGAAAGAAAAGCCAAATGTTTGCTATCGGGGGACCAGGCAATGGTGTCCTCGCTTGCGGCTTGGTTGTCGTTGCTTGCGGAAACTCGTTTCGGCTTGGCGCCAGGAGATCTCAACTCCTGAACATAAATACCCGAGCCTCCTGCGGATTCCCCGGATTCATTTAGCGGCGATTGCACCACCCATGCAATGCGGCTTCCATCCGGCGAGATCGCGACCTGATCGAAGTTTCGGGCGATGGTGCTGGGGCTTTGCGCCTGCGCGGCAACAACCGCGGTGACCAATAAAGCAACCGGAATTGCGAGTCTTGCGAACTTCCAACGGTTCGTTCTCATTCCAACTTTTTCTCCCGGGATTATGGTGGGCAAAAGTAAACTCGAAATAAGAGCATAAGGCGACTGATGATCAGACTACTTCACGACCAAGGGTGTCAAATAATTACATCCTTGACTGGGCGTCTGGGGCTGGCCAGCGCTGGGCGAATTGGATAGCCGATGCGGAACATGAAGGTCGGCTGCCATGTGGCGTCATGCGTGAGTTCGGCCAACTGAGTCAAGGCTCGCGATTCCTGATTTCGCAGCCGTTCATGATCGATGAGTTCCACAGCTTCATTGATCGGCCTGCCCGCGACTCCCCGGCTGGTCAGCAACAGATGCGTTCGCTGCCAAATCCGCCCCGCGCGAAGGCACTGTTCCTGGTCATAACGATCACGCACAGCGATAAGGCCGAAAACAGGCGTGGCGCGCAACAGATCCGCGTAGGGATCTCCATTGCCACGGGAAGCGAACTTTCTCAATAATCGCTTTGGCGCGATCTTGATGATCGCAGTAGTCACTGGCGGCAAGCCGAATGCGTCAATGGTGAGGCCGTCGCGATACTTCTGTACGTCGCTCCAGTCCCATCGAATCCAGCGCTCGCTTCCATTCTCCACATCCGGATCCGCGTACACCTCTTTGTTTGCTTTGGCGACCAGATCGACGATCCGGTTTCGGTCTGATTCCGAGTTGAAGAGAAAAATCTTTACTTCTGGTTCCTCACTAACCAAACCGTTTAGCGCATCCATCACTTCGGCCGGAACGGGCTTGAGCACGTCATACGGAGCTCGATTGGTATGGCGATGGGGAATCGCGTCGTATAGTTGACTGGCTTGACGGCGGCCCGGTGAAAGGTCAACGTGGGCCACCAATGCCGGCTGGGGATTAGAAGGAACCGGCAAAAGTTTTCCCGGAAGCAAAGTGGCTGTAGCGTTGTAACCGTTCGCCGCGGCCGCGAGCATAAGATTTTCCAATGCACAGCCCAAACCAATATGCTGTTCTCTCAAATAAGGATCAAGAGCGCCTGGATACCGGCCGGTGTCTGCATACAATTCGATTTGATTGTCGGTGACCTTGAACAGCCAGGGCTGGGTGTTGTGTGGACTGGCAGCTAGAATCGCCGCGCGCACGAGCGCCAGTGGCCCATCTTTCTCGTTCTGCCAGTCCTTCCATGGCTGGTAGGCGGGACCTTCGCCAACACTGAAAACGCCCTCGTCATAAGCGCGCCAGACTCCGGCACCCGTGACTACGATGATGACCGCTCCGCTACCTTTGAGGAATGATCGTCGTTGCATCGGTTCCTCCGCGGCAGCTATCTTCCCGCAGCCAACCGGGTAGCCAAACGCTGTGGCAGGTCGGCGGCCAGGATACGATCCTGCGCACTCTTGAGATTGTAGGGCACGCGGTAGAACTCAACGATGCGGGCGTCCGAGTCGTAAACGGCGAAGCCCGCCCGCCAATCGCCATCGCGAGGTTGCCCTACTGACCCAGGATTGACCAGGTAGGGCAGGTTCTTCTTGAGCGGGAATTCCGAAGTTTCGATTTGCCCGACAGTCCTGTAGGCGGGGTGTACGGAGTTGATGTGATCGCCATTCAGCATAAAGCTTCCCTGCAGATGAGTGTGCCCGAAGAACGTGACGACCGCCGGAGCCGCCATCAGCGGTTCGACCGCGTCCCCCACGGTTACCACGTATTCATCTTCGTTGACCGGAGATCCGTGCACAAATTGAACACCTGGAAGTCCTTCGATCTGCACCGGCCCCTGCGGCAAGGAACGGAGCCATTCCAGATTTTCCCAACTGAGCTGATCGTGGGTCCATTGCGAAGCCAGAGCGGCCACGGGATTGAAATCAGCAATGTTGACCAGACCGCACACGGCCTTGTCGTGATTGCCGCGGACGAAGAACTTCCCCAGTCGGCGCGAGCGTTCAATGACTTCGTTTGGACTCGCCCCATAGCCAACAATATCGCCCAAATTAAAGACCACATCGTAGGCGGGAGCGGCCGCGAGGCAGGCATCAAGAGCTTCGAGATTGCTATGAATGTCGCTTAACAGAAGTACGCGCACTGGTCACCGGGCAAAATGGCGATTATAGACCCAAACCGAGCATGTGGGGCGGATACTCCTGTCCGCCGTCTCTGATG
The DNA here is from genome assembly GCA_963722725.1 of uncultured Acidobacteriota bacterium. Classification (GTDB taxonomy): domain Bacteria; phylum Acidobacteriota; class Terriglobia; order Terriglobales; family Acidobacteriaceae; genus JABDBE01. Next base: position 234,482 of record CAVROB010000011.1, on the reverse strand, counting down.
GGGTGTCGGTCATGGATTTCACAGATTCAGGATGATGGCTTAAGAAGCGGGCGCGAGTGTCCGCTCTACCTTGGATTCACCACAGGGCATCGCGCCCAGTGGCCGCGCGATACTTCGAGCAATGGCGGCAAATGGCGCGTGCATTCCGCTACCCGAAAGTCGCATCGTGGTTCGAACGGACATCCAGGAGGAACCGCATTCATCGCTGGCACTGTGCCTTCGATGGTGGCGAGCGGACGGGTGCGATCCGTTTTCAAAGTGGGCACCGCATTCAGAAGTCCGCGCGTGTAGGGATGCGCCGGAGCATGGAAAATGTCGTGTTTCGATCCCAGTTCCACGAGGTTTCCGGCATACATTACCGCGATACGATCGGCAACCTGCGAGACCACCGCGAGGTCGTGGGAAATAAAAAGCATGGCGAGACCAAACTTGGATCGCAATTCGGCCAGGAGTTGGAGGATCTGTGCCTGCACCGTGACGTCGAGAGCAGTGGTGGGTTCATCGGCAATCAACAGGGCAGGACGATTCACCACCGCCATGGCAATCATGACCCGTTGGCGCATGCCTCCGGAGAGTTGATACGGATAATCGCGGGCGCGAAGGGCTGCGTCTGGGATCGCGACATCCTCCATCACTGCGACTGCCCGATCCCAGGCTGCCTTTTTTGTGACTTGCGCATGCACTGCAACCGCCTCCGCAATCTGCTCCCCCACTCGCATCACCGGATTCAACGCCGTCATCGGTTCCTGAAAAATCATGGCCATCTGCGATCCCCGCAGAGTCCGCATTCCTTCGTCTGGAAGTTGCAACAAATCGTGCGCCGAACCGTTTCCGTTCGCGAACAGGAGTTCCCCGGCAATACGCGCCTGCGGGGGAAGCAGACGCATCAGGGCTAACGAAGTGACCGACTTTCCTGAGCCGGATTCGCCAACGAGGCCGAGAACTTCACGGGGGGCGATAGTCAAACTGAGGTCACGGACTGCAGCGAAGGGCGGTGAGGAAGCAGAGTCCGATGCGGGAAACTCGACCGTGAGATGCCGGATATCAAGCAGCGAAGGCACGAGGCATATCCTAGCAGGGCTGATATGCCTTCGTGCGCTTCGCAGCTATGTCCGCGTCGATTGGTCTAGTCTTCTCGCCGACCGTTAATCGTTGTCTGGGTCAGTCGGCGGGGTCTTGTCATCGATAAAAAACTTAGCGTCGTGTGGCGCTGCAATCTTTTGGAACCGATTGTGCCGATGAAAGTCGAAGCAATCCGAGAGATCGTCAGCCCTGGAATCTGCATATCCGAGCGAGGGCAAATTGTAAACTTCTTCGATGAAATGCAGAATGCTGCCGAAGTCATGGGTGACGTGAGACACGTAACCCTGCCTTGCAAAGGGAGAGACCACAATCAACGGAACACGGAAACCGTATTCGTACGAGTTATAAATATTCGGCGCAACGTGGTCGTACCACCCTCCCCAGTCATCCCATGTAATCAGAATGACGGTGTTGTCCCAATACTGACTTTGGCCAATGGCATTGACAATCGACGCAACCCAGGACGGACCCAACCCTTCATTGCTTCCGGCGTGGTCCGATTCCTGCCCAGTTGGAATTACCCAGCTGACGGTGGCCATTTGGCCGTTGGCGATGTCGGTCAACACCTGCGAAGGCTGCAAGACGACATTGTTCCAATCCGATCCGAAACGCAGATGGTGGATGGCATTCGGCCCGGTCCAGATGGAACCCGCCGATGGCGCGTAATATTTCCAACTCACTCCCCAGTAGTCGAGCAGGTCCACAAGAGTTTCATGCTCGAAACACGGATACATCGTCTGTGACTCGCTGCCTTCTGGGTCAATCAGCTTAACGAATTCGCCGGAAGGAGCTGTGCAGCCTGTGTTGTTAAGGGCATTCGCGACGCCGGCCGGATTCTCCGCAGCGAACAAGTTACTGTTCTCGCTTGGCGCCGAAGTACCGGAGATGATGAATTGGTGCGCGGGGAAGCTGGGTCCCTGGTTGGTCTGGAACATACGATCGCCGAAAGTGTACTGTTCCGCCAGTTGGAAGTAGGGATCGAGGTTTCCTGTTGAATTGTCCACGTACTTGAACTGGGGATCGGCGGGTGGGCAATTCTTCGCGTTTTTATTGCAGGATACTGTGACGTTATTGGCGCCATTCATGTTCCCGTTGTTGTACATCGCCAGGAACGCCGCATGGGCGTGACTCAGGTCGTAATTGTTCGCCAACGGCACGGCCGTCAGAGGAATTGTCTGTCCTTGGGAATTCATCCCGCTCGTGGCGATGTCCACACCTGGCAAGAAATTCGGGTTGCTCCCAAACAGATTGTCGGGCGTGCGATTTTCCTGGAAGATCACGACCACATTCAGAGAATTGCCATGATGTCGTGGAGCCTGGGCATGTGCAACCGTGGCACCAAGTGAAACCAGCAGCATGGAAACCGCAGCTTTGAGTCGCATAACACCCCCTTTGGAAGTCGGCTCCATCTCGCGAATGCCCTTCGTAGACCAAGGAAGGCGGGCTCGAGGGAGGCCAAGTTACGTAACTGTGCCTCAAGGGGACCTGCCTGTCAAGAACAAAGGATTTTGTCTGGGGCGCACCCAGCGCGGCTTTCAGCGCGTCTTGTGGAGCGGATGAGAGTCTGGATTGAATGCCCCTGAATCCTTCCAGCACATAACAATCAGCGAAAAAGGTGAAAAATCATGCACATTGACAGCGCCCGAATGCTCGATGTATGTTCGTCCGACGTTTGATCTACTAGTGCGCCTCGTTGCTGCCGGGAAATGCCCTCCCCATTTTGGCGTCGGGACCGAGCCGCGAATATCACACTCCCAGCCCCCAAGGACAATCCGATGAATCGAGCGTACTTCACTTCCCAAAGTCGCAGGAGCAGGTCTGCCTTCATTGCGTCTTTTTTGGCGTTTGCAATTTCTCTTGCCGTGGCTCCGGCGCACGCGCAACTGGTCAAGATCAGCACCGACAGCTTCCACAACTCTTACAGCCAGCACAAGACTGAAGTTGAACCCGACACCTATTCCTGGGGCTCGACCATGGTTGCGGCTTTTCAAGTGGCTCGCGTTGACGACGGCGGCGGGGCGGACATCGGGTTTGCCACTTCCACGGATAGTGGCACGACCTGGACTTACGGTTCTCTGCCCGGACTCACCGTTAACTACAAGAATGGGCCCAATTCGGCCGCCAGTGATGCGTCCGTGGTTTATGACGCGAAACACGGCGTTTGGTTGATCTGCACCCTGCCGATCGGCAATTCAGGAGACAACGTTGCGGTCAGCCGCTCCACGGATGGTCTCCACTGGGACAAGCCGGTCATGATCGACAGCAGTGGTGGAGACGACAAGAACTGGATCACCTGCGACAACAATGCCAGCAGTAAGTTTTATGGCCATTGCTACGCCGAATGGGACACTCCGGAAATCCTGCTGAGCACTTCCACCGACGGCGGACTGACCTGGGGAGCGGCCAAGGGGAGCAAAGACCAAGTCGAGGGTTCCGGAGGTGAGCCGCTGGTACAGCCGAATGGCCAGGTAGTGGTGATCTTCCTGGGAAATGACATGGAGGCCTTCACTTCGACCAACGGCGGTGCAAGTTGGGGTTCGAGCTTCACCATCGCTCCCGTCAATACTTTTCAGGGTAATAGCACTTTGCGGAGCGTCGGTCTGCCCTTTCCCTCTACCGGCATCGACAAGTCGGGAAAGCTTTATGTGGTGTGGTCGGATTGCAGCTTCCGCTCAGGGTGCAGCACCAATGACCTGGTGCTGATCACTTCCACCAACGGCACGAAGTGGACCACGCCAGCGCGCATTCCAATTGACCCGCTCAAAAGCTCGGTCGACCATTTCATCCCCGGGCTGGGCGTTGACCGCGCGACCTCCGGCAGCACCGCGCACCTGGCGACAACTTACTACTACTATCCGAAAGCCAGCTGCGACGATACGACCTGCGAGATACATGTAGGTTTCACGGCTTCTGAAGACGGAGGCAAGACCTGGACAGCGGGAAAAGATCTCGGGGCTGGGCCGATGAAGATCAGTTGGCTGCCCGCCTCGCAGAACGGGCCTATGCTCGCTGACTATCTGTCGTCCTCGTATGTGAATGGCAAAGCCTTCGGAGTATTCATGGTGGCCAAGGCGCCGGCCAACGGTCTGTTCAATGAGGCCGCCTATACCACGAAGAACCCGCTCGAAGCTTCGGCCGACGAGCCTCGCTTCAGTTCGCAAGGCGAGAAGCCCATCCCCGGCATCCATGCGGATCGGCCGTTCCCCAGATCTCAGGGCGAAGAGAGACAGTCTCCAACCGCTCCTCCAGCTAAGGACGGGCAGAAATAGCAACTGTGCTTAAATCCGCCGGCACAATGTGCCGGCGGTAGAACTCAAACGTAGCAGAGGATGATCGTAATGAATCGAATTTTCCTTGAGCCCAGGACTGGACACATGTCTCACTTCTTCACGTTGGCGTTGGCATTGGCGATTGCTCTTGCAATGGTCATTCCCGCGGGCGCGCAATCTAATCTCGTGAAGCTCAGCACGGACACGTTTCACAATTCTGATAGCGACCATCACACTGAAGTTGAGCCTGATACGTTCGCGTGGGGCTCAACCATTGTGACTGGCTTCCAGGTAGCGCGCGTTCCCGACGGCGGTGGCGCTGACATCGGTTTTGCCACTTCCACCGACGCAGGCAAAACCTGGACCAGCGGCTATTTGCCAGGCTTGACCGATAACTACAAAGGTGGAAGCTTCACGGCTGCAAGCGATGCCGCTGTTGCTTACAATGCAAAATACGGCGAGTGGCTGATCTCGACTCTTCCTATCATCAACGATGACGGAGAAGCCGTGGCCACCAGCCGTTCGACCGACGGAATCCATTGGAGCAAGCCAATCCTTGTGGATCACAGCGGTTCGGACGACAAGAATTGGATTACCTGCGACAACACCACTACGAGCCCACACTATGGCAATTGCTATACCGAATGGGACGAGCCCGCGCTCGGCGATCTCATTTTCATGAGCACCTCCACTGACGGCGGAGTGACTTGGGGGCCAGCTATGAATACGGGAGATCAGGCCAGCGGCATTGGCGGACAGCCTCTGGTGCTGCCCAATGGCACGGTCGTGGTTCCGATCTCTACCTTAAGCAACATGATCGCATTCCGTTCGACAAACGGGGGCAAGAGTTGGAGCAGCACCTCCGTTATCTCCAATCAAGACTATCGCGGGGAAGATGGCGGCCTGCGCGACGGTTTCGGCATGCCCACAGCACAAATCGATGGCGGCGGGACAATCTACATGGTGTGGCCGGACTGCCGCTTTCGTTCTGGCTGCAGCACCGACGACCTCGTCCTGACCACCTCCACCAATGGCACGACGTGGACCAAAGTTGCCCGCATTCCGATTGACCCGATTAGCAGCACGGTGGACCATTTCATCCCCGGGATAGGCATTGATCGAACTACTTCGGGGAAAACAGCTCACCTCGCCGTGACTTATTATTACTACCCGGTCGCCAGCTGCAATAACTCCTGCAAGCTGTACGTTGGCTATACGACGTCGGAGAATGGCGGCAAGACCTGGACGAAGGGAAAAACATTGGCCGGACCGATGGAGTTGAGCTGGCTACCGGAAACCCAGAACGGGTTGATGGTCGCCGATTATCTCGCCGTCGCATACGCGAACGGAAACCCGTTTGGCGTATTCGCGGTAGCCAAGGCACTCTCAGGTGGCCTGTTTAATGAGGCCATGTACACAACCAAGTCTCCGCTGCTGGCGTCGATGGAAGAACCTCGATTCAGTTCGAGGGGTGAAAAACCCGTACCTCATGCCAAGGGTAAATACGTCTGGAAATACTATGACGATGATGGAAAGTATCCCATCCCGCCTTCGAAGCAGGGACGACCTTTAAATCGGAAGTAGAACTTGATGTCGAGCCGGCTGGCGCGTGAGGTAGCAAGCGCCAAGTCGAAATTTCGGGGATATTGAAATCTCACATAAGGAAAATCAGATGAATCGAAATCCATTTGCCCTCCTCACCGTTGTGCTCGCGTTAGCGATTTCGGGAGTCCTGGTCGCGCCTGCACATGCGCAATTCACCCTGGTGAAAATCAGCACCGATACGCTCCACAACTCCGACAGCGTGCACAAAACCGAAGTTGAGCCCGACTTTGCCTCCTGGGGAAATACCATCGTGGGCACATTCCACGTCGCCCGCGTGCCCGGATCGATCGGTTGGGGCAGCGCGGATGTGGGGTGGGCCACCTCCACTGACGCCGGTAAAACGTGGACGTATGGCATTCTCCCGGCGCTGACCGACAATTATAAAAACGGACCCTTCGGTTGGGCCGCGGATCCTTCGGTTGCCTATGACGCGAAACACGGCGAATGGTTGATTTCCACGCTCCCGCTCAAAGGCCAGGAAAACTCTGGAACCATCGGGGATGTCGCCGTCAGTCGCTCCAAGGACGGCATCCATTGGGGAAAGCCAATCCTCGTCGATAACACCGAATTGGACGATAAGAACTGGACTACCTGCGACAACTCTCCCAAGAGCCCGTACTATGGCAACTGCTACACCGAATGGGATCAGGCGTACGGTACCGGTGACGTTTTGATGAGCACATCCCACGACGGCGGACTGACCTGGAGTCCGGGCATACCCTCAGCCGACCACGCCGGTGGGCTCGGTGGTGAGCCGGTGGTGCAACCGAATGGCACGGTGATTGTGCCATTCAACGGCGGAGGCGTCGACGCCTTTCGTTCCACCAATGGCGGCAAAAGCTGGAGCACGACGGTTAACGTTGCCAGTTTCGAAACCCATCAGGACGACGGCGGCATCCGCAGTGGTTTTGATTTGCCTGGGGCGACCATTGACGGCTCCGGGAAAGTTTACGTCGTCTGGTCGGATTGCCGCTTTCGCAGCGGCTGCAGCGCCAACGATGTCGTGATGAGTTCCTCCGCCGATGGCAAGACCTGGAGCGCGGTCACTCGTATTCCGATTGATCCGGTGAAGAGCACGGTCGATCACTTCCTTCCCGGAATCGGCGCGGACCCAGCCACTTCCGGCAGCACCGCTCACTTGACCATCGTTTATTACTATTACCCGGTCTCGGCTTGCAACAATTCGTGCAAGCTGGATGTGGGCTTCACGACTTCGTCGGACGGCGGTAAAACGTGGACCGCAGGAAAACAACTCGCTGGGCCGATGCAGCTAACCTGGCTGCCAGTTTCCGACCAGGGATATATGGTCGCGGACTACATTGGTGTCACGTATAACAACGGAAACCCGTTCGGCATATTTATCGTAGCCAAGGCTCCGTCCGGCAAACTGCTGAACGAAGCTGCGTACACAACGAAAGAGCCGCTGCTGGCCGAGGCCAGTGAGGCTCGATTCAGCTCGAAAGGCGAAAAGCCCATGGCTGGCGCGAAGTCCGATCACGAGATGAAGTTCTACTACGACGACGAAGGCCAGAGGCAAATTCCTTCGTCGAGGCTGATTCCTCGTCCGGCGCAGAAGTGAGTTTCTTAGCGTGAGACTTAAACCGCCAGCGCTCGGACGCTGGCGTTTTTTTTCTTGCGCGGAAGATTTCAGAATTCCTGAACTCCGCTCTCAACAAGGATTGCGCTGGATTTTCCACATCCAGTAATTGGTGCTAGTTCCTGAGCACAATGCGAGGTTGCAGCATTGATATCGGCTAAACAACGCACTGGGAGCGCGCGCTCCGCGAGTTGGCTTCATCCGCGTGCACCAAATTCGGTCACTGGCTTGTGGAGTCGCTGCACTCGGCTGCATTCAAAGCAGATAGACTTTCGTGTTTTTCGTTGACTCCCAGAATAGGAAGAGTAAAAACATAATCGTTCTTTGACACGTTCTAGAGTTTACCCGGTTGGTGCGGCGTCCGGGACTCAAGCGAAGTCACTCTGCGGCATCGCAAGATGAAAAGTGGAGAGGGCAAGCAAGGGTCTATAGCAAAGCGCTGGTCGAGGCGAACAAGAACATCACGTCAAAGGCAGGATAGAGTCCCGAGGCGTTGAGCAGGTTTTTCCGGTTGGCGGTAAGCCCGGAGCCCAAGCAAGGATCGGTAATTGCAGTCCGCAAGGATAGCAACTATGTCAGGTCAGCAAGGGTCTAACGCGAGCTACTGGCCGAGACGAATGAGCTCAACACCACCTCGGGACTCTTATTGTTTGTGGGTACTCCACACTTAGTTCAAACTTCTCTGCACCTTCCCGTTTTGGGACGGAGTTTACTGTTTAGTAGCGGTACCCCCCTCCCCCTGTCACCTGCAAAATCTAGAGAGCAAATGACTTAAGTTTTCACTATGTGCTAGATCTTTGAGTTTGCGGGAGTTACGCGCAAAATCTAGACAACATGGGAGTTACGGAGGGTCCGCGGAGCGAACCCGTCCCGTTTCGGAACTGACGCCATCACCTGGCGACAGGCAAATCGTCAAATTGTCAAAGATCAAATATTATCCAGTAGATAATGTTTAGTGATATTAGGTTATCTGATTGAAGAAGCGAGCGTCAAGGGCAAAGGCCTGCTCGTTTGCGGACAGCTCGATGAGAAATGCGGGCTGAGGGAACTGCACAACGACAACGAAAACCCAGTGGTCAGTTGCCAGTTCTCGGTTCTCAGTTGGAGCCCTCCAGCAACTCGCAGAACCTGGGCACGGCGGGTTTCAAGCTTGCGACCACGAACTCTCGGTTCTGGGAGATGCCGGCTGCTTGATCGTCCAGTTTGTCCAGGACCAGTTGCGCGTGGAGATGGTATTGGTCGATCAGGAAATCGTCTGGCTTCTGGCAGACCACGCCATATTTCTCGCAACATTCTTTTGGGAAATGCCTGCGGTTTTGAGTAATGATTGTGTTGGCGTGCGCCACGATTGCGACCGCGAGCACGTGCCGGTCGTTTTTGTCGGGAATGCATTCGACTGCCTTCAGCAGCGCGGACGGCACCGTGACCATCGCCTCGGGGAACGTTGTCCTTCGTCTGCTGGCGCCTCCAAGCTACCTCTTCGGAGGATCGATGCAGCTTGGTCTTCAGGGCCTTGGTCATCTCTGCCAATATTCGTTCGCTCCATAGCGGACGATACACCGCCGGCTCCTCGGCCAGGCGCAACAGCAGATCGCAGAGCGCCATGGGCACAAGAACGCAAGCGTCGAGAACAGCAGAACAGTCACTGCCCGGCGTGAAAATCATCTGGGACCTTGCTGTAGTCTCCCTTGGCGAATTCGCGCTTGGCTAGATCGTCGAGAGTTTTTCGGCGGGAAGTGTCGCGTTTGGCTTTGTAGGCGATTACATCGCGCACATACAGGCGGCGATGCGTGCCGACCATGTGAAAGGGCATTTCTCCTTTTTCCAACAGTTGCACCAGGAACTGCCGGGACATGCCGAGAATCTTGCTAGCCTCTGCTGTGGTCAGCTCGTGACGGCTTTGGAGGATGGTGATGGAATTTCCGGCTCGCAAGTCAGACAGCAATCGCAGCAGAAACGAATAAAGATTGTTGGGAAGAATTTCGGCCTTGCCGTCGGGGCCGATGAGCTTCGCCTCGGCCTCGCGAAGCTTGGCGTAGGTCTCGATAATTTCTTTTTGCTCCTTTAGAGAGACATCAAAGGCTGGGGCTTCGCTTGCCATAGACCTCCTTTTGCGCGATTCGGGCCTACAAGCAGCTTATCCTGTAAACGCTATATATGCAACTGTTGACTTGCCTTTGTGCGCAACTAGCTTTAACGTCGGCGCAGCGGACAGTAGTGTCCGGTCCAATATGTGCGCTACAGCGGGATATTGCCGTGCTTCTTGGGCGGGTTCTTGTCGCGCTTGGTTTCCAGCATTTCCAGGGCCTGGATCAGTTTTTTGCGGGTTTCGCGGGGTTGGATTACGGCGTCTACGAAGCCGCGGTCGGCGGCTACGTAGGGGTTGGCAAAAAGCTCGCGGAATTCCTCGATCTTCTTTTGTCGAACTGCGTCGCGATTCTCGGCATTCTCCAGTTCGCGTTTGTAGACGATGTCGACTGCGCCTTCCGGGCCCATGACTGCGATCTCTGCCGTGGGCCAGGCATAATTCACGTCGGTGCGAATGTGTTTCGAGGCCATGACGCAATAGGCTCCGCCGTAGGCTTTGCGGGTTATGACGGTCACCTTGGGCACGGTCGCTTCGGCAAAAGCGAACAGCAACTTGGCGCCGTGTTTGATGATGCCTCCGTATTCCTGATTGGTTCCGGGGAGGAATCCGGGGACATCTTCGAAAGTCGCCAGCGGGATGTTGAAGCAGTCGCAGAAGCGGACGAAGCGCGCGCCTTTGATCGAGGCATTGATGTCCAAGGTGCCAGCTAGAAATGCGGGCTGGTTGGCGACGATCCCTACTGGCTTTCCGTTCAGGCGGGCGAATCCAACGACTATGTTTTTGGCGTAGTGTTCCTGGACTTCGAAAAAGTAGCCGTCGTCGACAACCGCGTGAATTACGTCCTTGATGTCGTAGGGCAGGTTCGATTGATCGGGAACAATTTTGTCCAGCGCGGCATCGGCTCTGTCGATGGGATCGGTGCAGGGCTTGCGGGGCGGATCGTCGAGATTGTTGGAGGGCATGAAGCTAAGCAGCTCTCGCACCATCGACAGGCACTCGGCGTCGTCGTGGGCTTTAAAGTGGGCCACCCCTGAGGTCTCGTTGTGTGTTTCCGCGCCGCCGAGCTGATCTTTGGTGACTTCCTCGTGGGTGACGGTTTTGATTACATCAGGCCCGGTGATAAACATGTAGGAAGTTTTGTCGACCATCAGAATGAAATCGGTGATCGCGGGTGAGTAAACAGCGCCGCCGGCACACGGGCCCATGATCGCAGAAATCTGGGGAACGACTCCGCTATACAGCGTGTTTCGTAAAAAAATATCGGCGTAGCCGGCCAGGGACATGACGCCTTCCTGAATGCGGGCACCGCCGGAGTCGTTGAGGCCGATCATGGGTGCGCCCATTTTGGCAGCGAGATCCATGACCTTAACGATCTTGGCTGCGTTGGCTTCGGAGAGCGAACCACCGAATACGGTAAAATCCTGGGCGAAGACAAAAACCAGGCGGCCTTCGATGCGGCCGTATCCGGTGATGAAGCCGTCGCCGTAAAATTTTTGCTCGGCCATGCCGAAGTCGTTGCAGCGATGCGTGACCAGTTTGTCGGTTTCTTCGAATGTGCCGTCGTCGAGAAGGAAGTCGATGCGCTCGCGGGCCGACATTTTTCCGTCTGTGTGCTGCTTTTCGCGCCGTCGTTGGCCGCCGCCGTCTTCGGCGAGGTGGTCGCGCTTCTTCAGTTCAGCCAGTTTTTGTTCGAGGTTCATCGCGGGAGAATTATAGCGGGTTGGGGAGGATCAGGAATGGGCCGGGCCGATTGATATCAAGGCAAAATGGTTGGACGAGAAAGTAACCCAAGGCAGATCGGGGCTTATCCAGCTTAGCAACCAAATATACTTATGTACGCATCCCAGCGAGAACTGAAGCTGTATTGACTCGGGATAACGCACTCAGATCGAGCGCCTGAATTTAGGCTCGAAATCCACATGCACATAACAATTCTCGCCGCATTTTTTCTGATCTCTCGCACAGTGTCCTCGATGTGCACTGCCGGCGTCGTAATTATTCTGGTTGCGATCTTGGCTGCGAAGAGCGATATCACGCGGGCTCACGGCCTGGACAAGGTCGTAGCCTTGAGCAATTTGTGTTTCGCCGCCCCCTTGGCGGTCTTCGGCGCCCTGCATCTCGCGGCCGCTGAAGGCCTCGCGACCATGGTGCCTTCGTATATGCCGTGGAAATTGTTTTGGGCGTATTTCTTCGGCTTTGCGCTGCTGGCCGCGTCCTTGAGCATATCCACAAAAATTCTAGTTCGCTGGTCGGGCCTGCTGTTCGGGATCGCGATGTTTTGTTTTGTGGCAATGATGGACATCCCGGGAACTCTCGCCAACCCCAAAGACAGGTTTGGCTGGATATTGACTCTCCGCGAAATGTTGTTCGGCGGAGGAGGCTGGATTCTTGCGGGAAACGCCCTGCGCGAGCAAGGCCGTGGGCAGGTCGGAAGCAAGCTCATAACCGTGGGTCGCGTGATCATCGGGGTCGCCGCCGTATTCTACGGCATTGAGAATTCTCTGCACACGGCGAACGTTCCGGGCGTGCCGCTCGAAAAACTGATGCCCGCGTGGATTCCGGCGCACTTGCTCATTGGCTGGCTGACAGGCGCAATTCTTTTCGTTGCCGGGATATGCATTCTGCTGGACAAGAAGACGCGGATGGCCGCAACTTATCTCGGCACGTGGATTGTGTTGGTGGTTGTGTTCATCTACGGTCCGATTCTGATTGCGGCGCTGGCCAACCCGAGCACCGATGTCAAAATTGAGGGAATCAACTACTTCTTTGACACGTTGTTGTTTGCTGGAGCGATTCTCGCGCTGGCCAGCGCGACGCCGCGTACAGATTAGAGCTGCAACTACTCCATGCTGGCGCCGAGAGGCTGGTACTTATATTTCCGGCCATCCCAGAATGTTACCGAGGTCGCCTGATCGCCGCCGGTTTCTTCCGCAAAAATTCCCATGACCATCCTCTTCTTCTTGATGGCCAGTTTCTTCACCACCACCTGCTTGAAGGGCAGATTCACAATGAGGAATTTCGCTTTGGGGGTGGCGGAGCGCCAGGCGTCGGCGCCCGCGCCGTGAATTACCAACAACGAGTACCCGCGACGTTCCGGATCGTCGGAAGAAAATTGCGTGGTGATCTTGGGATTGCCGTAACCGAAGTAGCTGTTGTAGGGATCGACAACCACGAAGCTGTCTTCCATCTGATCCATCATCGGGTTGGTGCAGCGCGCCGGGATGACGATATCTTCAACGCCGTCGCCGTCCAGGTCAGCGATGAGCGGTTCGAATCCGATAAGGGAGCATGTGGATCCGAATTGTTTTTGAACAAAGGCGTTGTCGACGGCGGGCTTGGCCGCGGGAGACACGGATGCCGGCTGCGCGGCCAGCGTGAAGCTTAGGCACATGCAGAACGTAGTCAGAAGTAGAAGAGATTTTGGGGACGACATAAGGTTTACTTTAGTCCGAGTAGCGTATCAGCGACATAGAAAGAAGACGCTCGGGTAGCACGAAAGTCACATGGGTTTCAGGCGTCAGGCTTTGGGCCTTGGGCTTCAGGCTGGGCTGCAAGTCAACCCTTGAAGTGTTCCCAGCCTTGTGGGCGAAGCTTGATTCGGCCCCCGTCGGGCGTGATGAGAATAGCCTGCCTGGCTCGGGTGATTTGGCCGATTTGAGTGATGGCGACGCCTGCGATTCTAGAAGGAACGCGCTTAGCTTTGGGAGCGGTGAAGAGCAACTCGTAGTCGTCGCCGCCGTGCAGTGCGGATTGAAGATCGACTTTGCGGGCGGGCTGGTCGATCTGTGCAAGAGGAATGGCGTCCGCCGAGATCTCCGCGCCAACAGCGCTTTCGTCGCAGATGTGTCCGAGATCGGTCGAGAGGCCATCACTGAGATCGATCATGGCCGAGGCGAGGCTTTTTTCTCGCAGAATGCGGCCAACTTCGATTCGAGGGATCGGATTGAAGTGGCTGGGGAAGTGGGCGGGCCGAAGTTTTCTGCCCGAGAATAGCAACTTCAGCGTAGCGGCGGCGCCTCCTAAAGCGCCAGTCACATAGATTCGGTCTCCGGGACGGGCACCCGAGCGGAGGATTGCTTTCCCTTTCGGGACCGAACCAACGACAACAATGTCGGCCAAAATCCCGTCTGGGGATTGTGCCGTGTCTCCCCCGGCGAGAGGCACGTGGAACCGATCCGCCAACTGGAGCAGGCCTTTCAGGAACTGGTCAACCCAACGCTGGGTTAGGTTCGGCGGCGAGGCGAGGGATAAGAATGCGGCAACCGGAATGCCTCCCATGGCGGCAATATCGCTGAGGCCTCGCGTGAGGCAGCGATGACCCACGACGTCGGGGGAATGCCATTCACGCCGGAAATGGATTCCTTCCAGACTGAAATCGGTAGTAACCAGGGTTCGGTGACCGGCGGGGATTTGCAGGACGGCGCAATCATCTCCGATGCCGGCTGCGATCCCTCTTCTTCCGGCTGTCCGCTCCCGGATGCGAGAGATCAAGAGTTTTTCGGCCAGAGGCAAGGTGGGATCAATGATATACAAACTATGAAACTTGAGCAGGCGAAATCGGGTGCGGAATGCCCAGTTCTTGAGGGCAACCCGTGCTGGCGCCAATCCATCGAATCGGAGTCCCCGGCTGGGCAGCCGTGCATCGCAGGCCCTGTTGCAACGCTGCCTACGGCCGAATCGTTCTTTACTATCTTCATAGCCCTCGGAGTTTGGCAGTTGGTAACCCGCCGAAGCATCACGTGCTCTAGTGCCTTTCGTAACATTGGGCTGTGCGCTGGGTCGTTGACAGGGAGAATCTACTTTGGTACCGTTGCGAAGCTGCTTCCAAAGCTCTGGCCGAGCTAAGTGCCGCATGCGGTTAGGATTGCAGGCACAGAGGATTTCGAGCCTGGCCCTGGTTCCGGTAGGACGGAGCGATTTACTGACCTAATTCCCAAGTTGGGGAAGGTATGGTCGCAACAGGGATCGGGTAGTAGGATCAAAGGCGGCGAACCTGCCGCAGCCGTAGATCCGATTTCTGAACGAAGGGAACATATTGCGTAAGCGTTTCTACATACTTTTCGTAGCGCGTGGCGAGGATGGGCAACTCCGTAAGATTCCCATCCCAGTCCACTATCTTTACGTATTAGTGGTGGGGGCGGCAATCGGCATGCTGAGCCTGACCGGAATTGCCAGCTCCTACATGCGAATGCTGTTGAAGGTTTCCCGCTTTAATGAGCTAAAACTCCAAAAAGACGCGCTGAAAACCCGCTATTCGCGATTAGAGCAGGTCGCCCAGGAGAGAGATATTCAGGTCGCGTCGCTGGGTTCGTTGGCCAGCGAAGTTTCTTCCCTCTACGGTCTGAAATCGGATCCTGTGCTGGAATCGGAATCTACTGATCACATTCAAGACGCCCAAGTGAGTTCTTCCCTGGATCGGCTTTATGCGTTGAAGGACACTGCTCTGAGCGGTGCCGCTGCGACCGGGATTTCGCTCGGTCTCACTCGCGACGTAACCACAGCGGACTGGCTGCGGGCCAATTCGGCTCCTAACCTTTGGCCGGTGGAAGGTCCGATCACGGGTTCGTTTGGAGAGAGAATTGATCCATTCAACGGTGAGGGCGCGTTCCACCGTGGAGTCGATATATCGGCTTCGTACGGACAACCAGTCATAGCTCCAGCCGACGGCGTCGTGATCTTTGCCGACTTCATGGGTGGATATGGGCGGGCCATCGCGCTTGACCACGGCCACGGAATCACGACGCGCTACGGGCACCTTGCCAGCTATGCGGTGGTCCCGGGACAGTATGTGCGCCGCGGCGATACCATTGGATACGTCGGGTTGAGCGGTCGCAGTACCGGACCGCACCTGCACTACGAAGTCCGGATCAATGACACTCCAGTCAATCCCCACAAATTCCTACGTTTGACCGTCGCGCATGGCGGCGGATTCGCAGCGGGAAGCTAGAAGAACAGCTTTCAGCACTCAGCTTTCAGCCTTCAGCTTCTCGAACCCAATAATTACTGGCGCAACAGCGCTTCCAGATCTCGGCTGCCACGAAAAATATGAAGGATTAGAACGTCCTGCTTTTCAATGCGATAGATGATGACGTATTCGCGCGCGACGAAGCTACGCAGACCGGGACGCAAATCCTCGTCGCGACGGCGGCCGATATGCGGGTGGCGAGCCAGAAGATAGAAACGCGCGGTGATCGAATCAATGAGCCGGTCGGCAATCTCGATGCTACCGCTCTCTTTGGCGACGTAATACCAGATGTTATCGAGTTCGGTTTCGGCTCTTGGTGAAACGCGGTGGGCCATCAGCGGGAAGAGGATTGATCACTTGCCAGGCGTTTGCGCCCACGCTGCTTCACTTCTTCGGCCAGTTGCCGCATTGACTCCTGGGTGATGATTCGCCCGTCGCCGCGTGCGAAAGAAGCCTCTGCCGCGTCGACAGCGGTCAGGATTTCCGCGCGAGCGCGCTCGCGCTCTTCCCAAAGGCTCAGAGCTTCCTGAATAGCGTCTTCCGCCCGCCGCAGACGTCCACTCTCAATGGCCTGGCGCACAAAGGCTTGCTGATCGGGGGTAAGATGTACTTCCATTCGATCTCAGGTTAGGCGCACCCGAAGCACGTGTCAATCACTGCCTTAATCCCATCCAGCGCTCGGACACCACTATTGAATTCCCCGGGTTCTGGGGATCGTAACGCACGGATGTGGGCAGGCCCAGGCGGCAAGATTGCAGGTTGATGAGCTGCCGCAAGTAAGTCACGTCCTGCGAGGCTTCGTAGGACACGCCGGCCACGTCGTACTGAAAGATCAGGAAGGTGGCAGGCTTGCGTCCTTCGGGCTGCATCTCCTGAACGTCGATGACGGTGCCGTCGGTAATCCGTCCCACGCGGTTGAGCCACACCCGCCGCTCGCGTTCGACTTCATCGTGCCCCTTGGGTTTGCGACGCAGGAGCAGATAGGCCGCCAGCAAGGCGCCCGCGCTACCCAAGATCATGGCATAGAGACGAGTTGGAATCATGACTTCTGGAAGAAACTGCGCAGTCAACAGCCCCGACATCTTAAACAGCATAAAGCCAGATGGCGAAACACGGAAGAGGGTTCGTGATTACCAAGGTGAAGTTGAACCGGTCGTCTGACATTTCGCCGAACCGTGGGTCTAGTGGTCCGCGGCCGAAGTGTGATCGTGCACGACTTTCCATCCGTCGGGAAACCTGCGGAAGATCAGGGTGAACAGGCCGTGCGGCGTTTTGCCGTCTGTCATGTTCAAATGCCATGCTCCGCGCACGAAGGCGGCATCCGGGGCGAGTTCCTGAATGTCCAAGTCTGAAAACTCCAGTCGTCCCATCTCCCGCCCTTCGCTCTGATACTTCTTGCGATATCGCTCCAAGGTCGACTCCCAGCCGGACGTCTTCTCTGCTGCCGAAAAAAATGTCAAATCAGGAGAATTCCAGTAGCCAGACATGAAGGCTTCGAGATCGTGTCGGTTCCAGGCTTCCTGTTGCCCGCGCAAAACCTGCTCGATGGCAGATAGTACGTCCGATTTGGAATTCTGGGCGGTGACGGTTAATGAGCAGGAAAGCAGAGTTACTGCAATTGCAATAATCGCACAGTTCTTACGCATTCAGGTGCCTCGTGACGCAAACAGTCTTATTCGACCACGCTTATTGCTTTTTCGCGGGAGTGAATTCGACAACGTCATTTTCTCCAGGAATAGAGCGTTCTCGGGGAACCGATTGATGTTTGTCGAGCTCGTAATCGGAACCAGGTCCGAGGTCCGTGAATTTTTCAAAGACAAAAGGGACGCCTTCGGATTGCAGGACCGAGTTTCCATCCGTCACCTGAAAATGTAGATGCGGGCCAGTCGCGTTGCCGCTATTTCCGAGCCGAGCCAGAATATCCCCTCGGCGTACGTGATCATGGACTCGAACCTTGATGCTTCCCGGCTGTAAGTGCGCAAACGTGACATAGCGATTGGCGGCGATACGAAGAATGATGAAGTTTCCCGCGATGTTGTCGAGAGTGACAGGCTTGGGCAGGATGCGGGGTGTATTCTCCGGTATTCCATCCACAACCTGGGTTACTTCTCCATCCGCCACGGCAAGAATCGGCTCGCCATAGCCCCACCAATTTTCGTTGCGCGTGGTTCCGTCATGCGAGTCCCCATTCGGACCAACTTTGACCCAGTCAATGGCGAACCTCTCTGGCGAATAAATATGGCCGTCAATGGCGAAGATACTGCGCCGGTGCGCCGAATCGTCCGAGGGGCCGTCACCCGCGAGCCAGACGCCGCCAGCGAATGGAGGGCTGAGCAAGAGCACCGCATCCTGACGTACTGCAACCGGAAAATCCTCGAGCGTAGTTTCCGTCAGAGCACTCCCTTCACTTGGCACACCGGCCACAAAGACCATCCGATGGCTTAACCTAACGGGTGTGCGTTGATGCAGTCCAATTTCGATCCACAGGAAAATAACAGCACGCTTTGCCGCGCCGATGGTCTGCGAGTCTTTCGCTCCGCTCACTGTCCCCGCCTCAGTCATGATCGCGGACAAGGCAGCATCTGCGATGGTCTTAAGCGGTCGACTCCTGTCGGAATCCGAGAAAATCTCCAGCCGCTTCAAGGTCAACGGCACTGTGTCGAAGTTGGTGACGTGCAACTCATACACCAATACCTGCTTGTCTTCTACTTTGACCGGGATTGGCGGTGCCGGACAAACCACTTCAACGCGAGGGCCTCTCTCTCGTGCGAGTCCAGCTTGCAGCATTGCGAAAATCAATACGAGTGCGGAAAAGAGTCGTGCAGCGGCCGCCAACGATAAACGCATGAGTTCATGCTCCTTCGCTTCGACCTCGCTATGGACCGCCTGAAATTATCGTGCGTCAATCAGGAGACTTGCACGCCGGCGCCATTCAAGCCGGTTGATATCTAGGAAAATATAACGGAAATCGCGCAGAAGAGCAGTGGGATTCCGTTCGCCGGCAGAAGGATGATATCTGAAGGAATCGTATCCCGCGAAGGTGGACGGGTTCAGGCCCGCCCTTTTTTCGCGGCGGCGGCTATGACTCCGGCTTTTTCCCAAGGACGCTTAGGCCGGTCCGCCGCAGGTTTGTCGCGGTTCTCGATGCGGTCGTAGTGGTACGATTCGCTGACCGTGCCGAGCGATTCGTTGTACAGAGTGGGCAAGCCCAAGCCTTCTTTCATTTCCTCGGTGAACTGTTGCAGGGCTTTAAGATGGTCCGCGGTTGCTGGAACTTCTGTCTTGGCGGTTTTCAGAAACTGCTGGTATCCCTTGTTCACCAGCTTCGAAATTTCGCTGCCAATCAGGTAGCCGGGATAAGCGAAAATCTTTACGCCGTCGTCGCCATTCTTCTGAATGGCGGCGGACACGTTGTATTTTCTAAGGAACACACGCGCCTGCGTGCCGGGCGCTTCGAGCAGATCAAAGCCGTGATCTCGCAGCCAATTCAGCGCCTCTTCGTAAGTCCTTTGTTCTACCTTCGATGCCATTTCGTCCTTCGTTCTCGCTTAAGTTAGATGCAGGTTCTTGAAAAAGGTACGAAGCCGCATCTTCGGTGGAACTAACCAGTCTCTCTTATAATCTAATCAAGCGTTGGTCACGATTGATTTTGCTTCTGAGGAACATTACGTAAGTCACGGTCTTCGAGTTTGAAATATATGCAACCCGCGCCCATAAAGATCGGCAAAGTGTCTATTTCATCGGCACATGCAGACACAAACGAAGAACCAGGAAGCCCCTTAGGGACGCATACCGTCGATCGCATTGGCAACACTCCGCTGCTTCGCTTGGTGCGCATCGGCGCCGATTTGCCCGGAGTTGAGATTCTCGGCAAAGCGGAGTGGCTCAATCCGGGAGGCTCAGTCAAGGACCGCGCCGCAGCTAACATCGTGGCGCAAGCCAGGGCCAGTGGCAAGTTAACATCCGATAAAATTCTGCTGGATTCAACCAGCGGCAACACCGGCATCGCCTATGCCATGATTGGCGCAGCACAGGGTTTTCCTGTGACTCTCTGCATGCCCGAGAATGTATCGGTCGAGCGCAAGCGCATCCTGCAAGCGTACGGCGCCAACATCCTGTACACCGATCCGGCGGACGGTTCCGACGGCGCCATTCGCATGGCGCGTGAACTTGGCGGCCAAGCATCCCGACCTCTATTACTACGCCGACCAATATTCCAACGACGCCAACTGGCAGGCTCACTACCATGGCACAGCCAACGAAATCTGGCAACAGACGGAAGGACGTATCACGCACTTCGTGTCCATGCTAGGCACGAGTGGAACGTTCGTGGGCGACGACGCGGCGGCTGAAAGAATTGAATCCGCGCATTCGCTGTATTTCGCTGCAGCCGGATTCGGCGTTTCCATGGAATCGAAGGCGCAAAGCACATGGCCAGCGCCATCGTTCCGAAAATTTATGATCCGTCGCTGGCGGACGCAGATTTAGGAATTTCGACGGAAGAGTCGTATGTCATGGCCAAGCGTCTGGCCCGCGAGGAAGGCTTACTGGTAGGAGTATCGGCGGCCGCGGCGGTAGTCGGCTGCCTGCAACTGGCGCGGCAGTTGAAGCAAAACGAGCACGCGGTTTTTGTGACGATTCTGTGCGACTCCGGAGACAAGTATTTGAGCGAGAGATTCTGGCAAGAGTAGATCCACCACGGAGACACGGAGTCACGGAGAAGAAAAGATCCGTTTATTGTCTTCTCCGTGACTCCGTGTCTCCGTGGTGAGCCGAATTTGCTATGTTGAGAATTGGACGCAAAAATTACGAAGCTCTTCGCCAACACGGCGAGGAGACCTATCCGCACGAGTGTTGCGGTGTATTGCTTGGCGAAATGAATGGGGACGGCCGCCGAGTCACTTCCATCGCTCGCTGCTCCAACACGCGCACGGATTCGCCGCAGAACCGCTATCACATTGATCCGCGGGAACTGGTTCGCATTCAGCGCGAAGGCCGCGAGCGCGGCGAAGATATTGTCGGCTTCTACCATTCGCATCCTGACCATCCGGCACGTTGGTCGCCGACTGATCTTGCGGAAGCGCACTGGTTTGGCTGCTCGTATGTAATCACCAGCGTGGAAAAGGGCAAAGCGGCGATTACGAACTCGTTCGAACTTACGGGCAGCGATGAGGGCGATAAAAAGCTTTTGGACGAGACGATCGAGGTGGCGCAAACAGAAACGTAACGAGCTACTTTTCTACGGTAGATTCGAGCGAGCTGAATCCCGACGCGGCCTTCTCGCATCCTTTAACTGCATGATAAAAATCCACATTCCCACCCCTCTGCGTCAATACGCTGGCAAGCAACCGACGGTCGAGGTCCAGGCCGGCACCGTTGCGGAAGCCTTGTCCGGGCTGGTTTCCAAGCACCCTGATCTGAGGCGGCATCTTTACACCGACGACGGTAAACTGCGTTCTTTTGTAAATGTTTACTTGAACGACGAAGACGTCCGCTACCTGCAAAAAGAAGCAACTGCGATCAAGGACAGTGATACTATTTCGATAGTGCCTTCGATTGCTGGAGGCCGGTGAAACCGATGAATTGCGGATGGACCACTTTTCGAATGCCTCCCTACAGATCCTGCTGTTGTTGTCCGTTCTGTTGTTGTTTCTAGTTGTCCATTTCGTAATCGCTAAAATCTAAGGTTTCTCAACAGAGGTTTTATGGCAGCCATTACAGAAGTCAAACCCGTTCAAGCGAAACCCGAAAACGCCGCACTCGCCGATGCTCCACTTACCAATGACGAAATCCTGCGCTACTCGCGTCACCTAATCATGCCCGAGGTCGGCATGGAGGGTCAGCAGAAGCTCAAGGCCGCGCGCGTGTTGTGTATCGGAGCCGGTGGGCTGGGCTCGCCCTTGGCGCTTTATCTGGGCGCGGCTGGTGTGGGTACGCTCGGAATCGTGGACTTCGACGTGGTGGATTACACGAACCTGCAGCGGCAGATCATTCACACTACGGCAGACGTGGGGCGCAAGAAACTTGATTCTGCGGCAGAGAAGCTGAAGGCGATCAATCCATTTTTGAACATCCGCAAGTTCGAAACCCGGCTGAGCAGCGAGAACGCGCTGGATCTGTTTCGCGACTTTGACATCATTGCCGATGGAACGGACAATTTTCCCACCCGCTATCTGGTGAATGATGCCTGCGTGCTCACCGGAAAGCCAAATGTTTACGGTTCCATTTTTCGCTTTGAAGGACAAGCCAGCGTTTTCGCGACCGCGGATGGCCCCTGCTACCGGTGTTTGTATTCCGAGCCGCCGCCGCCAGGACTGGTTCCCTCTTGCGCTGAAGGCGGAGTGCTGGGCATTCTGCCGGGTCTCGTGGGTGTAATTCAGGCGACTGAAGTCATCAAGCTGATCCTCGGCAAGGGTGACCCACTCATTGGACGGCTGCTGCTCATCGATGCCCTGGGCATGAAGTTCCGCGAGCTCAAGCTGCGTAAGAATCCAGATTGCCCGGCCTGCGGCACGCACCGCACCATCACAAAACTGATAGACTACAACGAGTTTTGTGGCATCCGCGGTGAAGAAAAAAGCCAAGAAAAAAGCCAGGAGAAACCAGTGGAAGCAGGCATTCCCGAAATGCAAGTCGAAGAACTCAAGCGGCGTCTCGATGCAGGCGATGATCTTTTCGTGCTCGACGTGCGTGAGCCTCACGAATATCAGATCTGCCACATCAACGGGCATCTGATCCCGCTGGGCGATCTGCCGAGACGAGTCAACGAGCTCGATTCCAGCCGCGAAATCGTGGCCCATTGCCGCTCCGGCGTGCGCAGCGCCAAAGCGGTAGCGTTCCTGCAACAGGCAGGATTCAGGAAAGTGCACAATCTCGCTGGCGGAATACTGGCCTGGGCAGACCGCGTCGACCCCAGAATGCCCAAATATTGAAAGCACTTAGCAGTCAGCACTTAGCACGCAACTCTCAACAAGATGGTTCGGATGGGCTGCAGGTACTGACTGCTAACTGCTGAGAGTCCATCTCATCGCGTCGAGGCTTAATGACCTCAATGTGACCGCCTGTTCCGCTTCCGTTTCCGTTCGGACAGCAACACCCGTAACTATACCGTCCCGCCCACGCCTGCAAGAATGGACGCATCCCCTCTCGATCACCCTTCTTGGAGGACGAAATGCGATCCGTTATCTATCTTGCTGTTCTATCGTTGTTACTGATTCCTGCGGCCGCGAAAACATCGAATTCTGACACGCAGAAGGCGCGAGTCTTCATCACCGACAGCCAATCCTGGCAGATGACCGGCAACAGCGGTGGCACAAGCGACGCCCATGGTAGCCATTTCGGCGGTGGGGCCCGTCCGCAAACGGCTGAGATCATCAAAACTTTTGGTGAACGATGCTCTCAGGTGGTCGTCAACGACCAAAGGGACAAAGCCGATTACGTCGTCGTGCTCGACCACGAAGGCGGCAAGAGTATTCTCGCGCACGACAACAAGGTTGCAGTTTTCAACAGTGACGGCGACGCCATTGTCAGCCACTCGACCCGGTCGCTGGGCAACTCGGTGAAAGACGCATGCGAGGCCATCACAAAGGATTGGCCGACGCGCGCCAGCAGGTCTGCGGCCCAAAAACAGGCCGCGCAACTGGTTGCGGTCAGCGACAACTCAGCAACACCTGCAGTCGCAAGCAAGATTGCGGTCTCCTCGATACCCGCGAATGCGGACATTACGTTGGACGGAAGTTTTGTCGGCAATACGCCGTCCGAAATTGAAGTTGCGCCCGGGGACCATACGCTCACGCTCAGCAAGTCTGGCTTCAAAATGTGGGAGAGGAAGGTCAAGGCTACGGGGGGAAATGTGAATATCAACGCGGAACTGGAATCTCAAGGCAGATAAAGCTCGCAGACGTCTCCCACTTTCGGTAGTCATCTGGTTTCGGTACCACGGACTGAGAAAAAATGGGGAGCCTGCCGCTCCCCTTTTTTCTTGCGGATCAGCACTTCTACTTACTGCTGCCGCTTCCATCCATGCCGGCGGACTCGTTGCCAATAGCCAACGCGTACTTCTTGCCGCTGAAATGAATTTCAGCCAGGGACTTGGTGCCATCGCCATTGTTCTGCACAACGGCGGCGTCGTGGTTTGATTTTTCGTTCAGATCGATCAGACGCGCAGGGGCGGTCGCGACAACCTTGTGGCCCTTCATGATGCTCAATTCGACATTGGGGCCGTTGCCATCCCACTTCACCGAGTAATCGCCCGCGCGCAATTGTTTGCCGCTAATAGTGACGGGATCCTGAAGCTGCATCGAACCCTGATTCGCAGCCGCGAATGCGCTTGTTGCCAGCAGCAAAGCCAATCCCAGCAGCAAGCCCTTGGAAGTATTTGCGAATTTCATGAGACTCCTTTTTCTTTCCCGAAAAGCGTCGGGAATCGTTTTCTGGGCGGCCTGGTTTTTGACCTTCCACGAAAAACTTGCGTTTTCCCGCGAAAGACTTACAATGCTGCCGCGGGGTTAAGGAGAAAGCGTGTGGTCGCAAGACCGCGAGCTCTCTGCTGCAGGGATTGCGCTCACCTGGGCCGCCAAACCGAGAATGAGCCAGTCCCTTAACCCCTGAAATCGTTTCCTGAAAGCCAAGTCGACCGGTCGCTCGCCCGGACTTTCGTGCTTGTCATTTCAATATACGTTCTTTGATGCCTCGAAGTTCCCTTGCGCTGCAAATCGCAATTACCCACTTGGACGCTTCACTACGCGTGTCGTTAGCAACTGCAACAATAGACACACTTCTTCTTTGTGTTGTCTATACAGAGACATTTTATTTTTACGAATGTTAACGAAACTTCACACAAGTTCATGACTCGGCTGCAGTCGCGCCTTCCCAGTCGCGTCTGTATCAAGAACGAACAATCATCTGTTAATTGCAAATGTGAAGCGAGAAAATGTGGTGGGTTGATTGGGTTCAAATGCGAGCAGCCTTGGCTGACGGAGTCTTCAGCACGTTCGACTTTGGCCTGTTCGGCTAAGTGATCTTCAAAATTACTTTCCCGAAGTTTTTCCCCTCGGATAACAGTCGGTATGCTTCGACGGCGCGCTCCATAGGCAGGACGTGGCCAATGACGGGATGCAAGTGGCCTTGCGAAATCCAGACGGAAAGTTGCTTCCATGCATCCTTCATCAACTCTTGCTTCGCGGATAGATAGGTCAACCACAGTCCGTGGACGCTGGCGCCTTTGGCGTAGAGCAGCCGCGTGTCCAATTCCGATTTTTGTCCGGTCGCGCTTCCGTATACGATCACGCGTCCGAAGTCGCGCAAGCAACGGACGCTCTTGTTGGTGTGGTCACCGCCCAGCATTTCAAAAACCGCGTCGACACCTTCGCCATGAGTCAGATCCTTGATCGCCTCTTCATAATCGCGCTGCTTGTAGTTGATGCCGTGTTCCAGCCCCAGTGCCCTAACGCGCGCAAGCTTATCGTCGGAAGATGTAGTCCCGTACATTTCGACGCCGAGCAGCTTTCCAATCTGTACTGCGGCTGTTCCTACGCCTCCGGCGACGGCGTGGATCAGCACTCGCGGAACCCTACCCGGTGGCGCGTTGCCGACGAAACCGGCCTTCCAATATGCGAAATATGCCGTGAAGTAATTCACCGGGAAAGCTGCTCCCTCTTCATCCGTCCATTCTTCAGGCACTGGCCACAACAACTCAGCGCGGGCAGCGATGCGCTCAGCGAATGCTGCCCATTGGGCGTAGCCCATCACCCGTTGGCCGTCGCTTTCCCGCACCCCACAAAACTCGCGGCCAGCGACCAATGGAGGCTTTGGCGTTCCAGGATAGCCGCCTTGCGTCGTCATGACGTCAGCAAAGTTTAGCCCACCGGCGTGGGCGCGGACCAATTCTTGTCCGGCCGCAGGCGCTGGGTCTGGGACATCCTGCAGCAGGAGCACGTCCGGTCCACCTAACCGACTGATGACAATAGCTTTCATAACTTATGAGTCTAGCAGCAAGCTTACCGTGAGCCGATTCCAGCTATCTCGCTTTTCACCTGGGGCCGTGACCTACGTAATCGCGGAGACTGCTCAGCAGGTATATACTTCCACTGGAATATTTGTACGATGACTCTGTCTGATTTCTGGACAGACAGCGGAGCGTTGTTTCTTAGCCGTTTCATTCATAGGCTCTGCGATAAAGATCACTGGCCGCAATAGACTGAGCCGTTGGGCGGCCGGTGCGGAATTCCACTTTAACTTTTAGGCTCGTGGGTTCCGAGGAGGTCCATAAAATGGACTTAATAGCTGTTCGTCTATTATTTGTTCTTTTTGTTGCACTCACCTGTTACAAGATTCAGCCCTTCGACCTTCCTTCGAACCTCGATGCGGGACTCGGAGCCCTACTCGGCGTGGCCATCGTCACTTTCGAGTGGCGGCTTCGTCTGGTAAGCCTGAAGCGTTTGATCGGAGCTGCGATCGGTAGCGTGCTGGGTATTTTCGGCGCCTACCTGTTCGCCCTGGTGATTCGTAACAGCATTCCTCCCGGACACACGCAAAGCTTTCTGCAGATTATGGTCATGTTTTTGATGGCGTACGTCGGTCTGATTGTGGGCGCCAACAAAGGCGATCTGCTGAATCTGGCTGCGCTGGGTGGCCTTTTCGGGGGCGAGAAGCAATCCAGGAAAAGCTACAAGATTCTGGATACCAGCGTCATCATCGATGGACGTATTGCCGACATCGCGGAAACCGGTTTCCTCGATGGTGTGATTGTGGCCCCACAATTTGTGTTGCGCGAGTTGCAGTTGGTAGCCGACTCCGCCGATTCGCTCAAACGCAATCGTGGGCGCCGCGGCCTCGACATTCTGCAACGTCTGCAGAAGATGGCTTCGGTGCAAATCCAGATTGTGGAAGACGATTTTCCCGCGGTTCGCGAAGTGGACCTGAAACTGATTGAACTGGCCAAGCTCTACGAGGGCAAAATTATCACCAACGATTTCAATCTTAATAAGGTGGCCCAACTGCAAGGAGTCGCGGTACTGAACATCAACGAACTGGCCAACTCGCTGAAGCCGATCGTGCTGCCGGGCGAAACCATGAAGGTGTTCATCCTTAAAGAGGGCAAAGAATACAATCAGGGCGTCGCGTACCTGGACGATGGCACCATGGTAGTCGTGGACAACGCGCGAAAAATGATTGGCAAGACAATTGACATCTCGGTGACGTCGGTATTGCAAACGACAGCGGGAAAGATGATCTTCGGCAAATGGGATGAGCGCGCCATGGCTCGCACAGAGCCACGCCCGGCCGTCGTAGTCACGACTGCGGCTGCAACCGTGATTCCGAATGGGGAACCGAAGAAGACTGCACCGCTTGTCGTGGAACGGCCGGCTGAGTAGGCTGTGCCGGAAGGCTCAGGTTTCGGGTGGATGGACTTGACTGCCCGCAGTTACCGGTTACTGGGGATTACTGTCCCGAATTTATCGAAGTCACCTTGATGGTGTTACCGTCGAGGCTGCCCACAATTTTCACGCGCTGACCTGCCAGCCCGTCAAGCTCGCTCTCGTTTCCTGCCAAGGCGTACTTCTTGTCCCCCTCGACAAGCACGTACTTGGAGCCGTTTCGTACACACATCTTCGTACATTCCATCGGGCTCTTCCCGGAATCCATGTCATGCCGTCCGCCGCAACGATCATCCGTAACCAAGCCGGCAAAAACTCTTCCTTTTACTTTGCTTGATTCCTGATTTGTCGTCGGCTTTCCGCCATCGGCGGCTGCGAACGCGACGGCTGCGCCCGTGAAAAGAACGGCTGAACTCAGAGCAACCACCAGCGTCCGCGTAGTACAGAGCGTTATGAGCGTGAACCAGGATGGCCTCGTGTTCAAATCTTTGCTCCTTAAGTTGCAGCTTCTTGCCCCTGCCACGGCTCAGTAGTGCAACTGGATTGCCACGGTGTTCACGGGCTGGGTTGCATGTAAGTTATTCAACACATTTGACTTGGGGTGGCACGGTCCGCGGGACGTTGTGCCGGGAGGAAAGAGATTTCCCAGACCAGAGCAAAATGTGGGTCAGGCAAATCCTGTATGGGAAAGCGCAGTGGGACGCCGTGATCCGATTTGAACTGCAGCCCTCACCCTCGTATACTTGCAGCCCGCTATGAAGGTAATTGTGATTGTTCCGGCCGCAGGTTTGGGTACGCGTATGGCTTCGGCGCCGCAGACCAAAGGCAAGAAGCCTGCGTCGACCAAGCAGTTCACCGAGCTTGGGGGTGTGCCGATTCTTATTCACACTCTGCGGAAGTTTGTGGCCAGTCCAGAAGTGTCGGAGATTTATATTGCGTTGCGAGCGAACGAGATCGAAGGATTCCGCGCCCGCCTGGAAAAAGATGCCAAAGACATTCTGCAGAAGAAGATTCATCTGGTCGAAGGCGGAGAGCACCGGCAACATTCGGTCGCTAATGCGATAAGTTCCGTCTCCGCCAGCGACGATGATGTTGTACTGGTTCACGACGCCGTGCGTCCGTTTGTAACCGAGGAGATCATTCATGATGTGATCCGGGCCGCACAAAAATACGGCGCAGCAATCGCCGGCGTGCCGGCGGTCGACACCGTAAAACAAGTGGAGCGGACTTCCGATGGCGCCTTGATCACCGCCACAATTCCGCGGGAGCGCGTAGTCATGGCGCAAACCCCGCAGGGCTTCCGCTACGATGTGATCAAGAAGGCCTTCGACGAGGCGGCAGCCGATGGATTCGTGGGAACGGACGAAGCCTCTCTGGTCGAACGATCAGGCCACGCAGTGGCGGTCGTGATGGGGTCCGCAAGGAACATAAAAATCACGGCTCCAGCGGACATGGAGCTGGCGGAGTTCTTCCTGAAACGGTAAAGGCGGCCACAGATTTGCACGGATTCTCACGGATCGGTTCGGAATGCGCTTTACACTTTGTTCATATGGGCGCTATCGCGACACTCAAGCATGCGGATGTTACGGAGAGAATCATCGGTGTCTTTTACGATGTTTACAACGAACTCGGCTATGGATTTCTCGAATGTGTGTACGAGGAGTCGCTCGTGATTGCCCTTACTGACGCGGGGCTTACTGCGAATCGTCAGATACATTTGCCAGTCTGGTTTCGCGGTCATAAAGTCGGTGAATTCCGAGCGGACATGCTGGTCGAACACAGCGTTTTGCTCGAACTGAAGAGTGCTCGGTCGCTAGATCCCGCTCACGAGGCTCAGTTGCTACACTATTTGAAGTCCACGGAGATTGAAGTCGGCATGCTACTCAATTTCGGCTCGCGGCCCCAGTTTCGCAGACTGCTGTTTGACAACGAAAGAAAAAAGATCCGTGAAAATCCGTGGAAATCCGTGGCCGGGGTTTCCGGATGAGAATTGGCTTTGGCTGGGATTCTCACGAATTCAAAGCTGGCATTCCGCTTAAAATCGGGGGAGTCACTCTGGCTCATCCGAAAGGGCTCGGTGGCCACTCCGATGGCGACGTACTTTTGCACGCGCTTACGGACGCTCTGCTGGGGGCTGTGGCTGCGCCTGATATCGGATCGCTGTTTCCGCCATCCGATCCTAAGTGGAAGGGAGCGGACTCAGCCGTTTTTTTGCGCGAGGCTTTGAATCGCGTTCGCGCCGCCGGTTATGCCGTGGTCAACGTAGACTCCACGCTTATTCTGGCTGCACCCAAGATCGGTCCTCATGCCACTGCTATTCGCCAGCATGTTGCGGAATTGTTGGGCATTTCCGTGGATTGCGTTGGCCTCAAGGCCAAAACGCCGGAAGGCTTGGGCACCGATAACGCTGCGATTGCGAACGCAGTGGTGCTGTTGGAAAAGAAACACTAGCCACAGATTGCACCCATTCTCACCAATAAACCGAATTCGTTCTCTCGGTTTGATCCGTGCGAATCCGTGCTTATCCGTGGCCGGGTTTCAGACTGACTCGAATTCTCCCTTAAGTTTCTCGTGTCTGAGCCTTGCGGCGTGGACCAGCGCCCGGAATATCGCTCGCGACGGTTCGTCCTCATCCACCGACCGTTCGGGATGCCATTGCACCGCCAAGACGAAGTGATCCCGTGAGGTGCCCTCCACTGCTTCGATGACTCCGTCTTGCGGAGAGCGCGCGACCACCCGCAAACCGTCCCCGGGCTTGTCTGCTGCCTGGTGGTGACTGGAATTCACTGGGACGACAAACTTCCGTCCGTCGGAGGTTTCCACCGAAGAGGCGACAATCCCTGCGAGCCTTGATCCCGGCGTCACTTCTACGTTGTGGGCTACCGCGACTTGCCGTCCCGCTGCGTGATTCACCGGAGACTCAATGTGCTGGATCAACGTTCCGGTGCGGTATACGTTCAGTATCTGGAGGCCGTAGCAGATGCCGAGGACTGGCTTGCGCATGTTGTAGGCGTCCTGAAGCAGCAACTCGTCGACAGTGTCGCGGCCGGCATCGGCGGCAGCGGTTTTCGGATCTCGAGCAGCGTCGTACTTGGCAGGATCGACGTCGGCTTTGCTTCCCGGTAGTAAAACCGCGTCGCAGCGCTCGATCAGCTTCATCACTTCCGCGGGCGGCTGATCCAACGGAATCCGAACTGGTTCTCCTCCAGCCATTTCAATCGCGCGTTCATATTGCGGCATGGAGCGCTTGGCATATTCAGGGTCGGTGGAATGCGAAACCGGGATGGCAATACGTGGCTGCACAAGTTGATTGTAGCGCGGGCAGGGCTCCGGTCGGGATGATAGGGTCTGGCAATCCAAGATTTCCACATGCGTACACAAAAATTCATTAGCGCGTCACCTGAGCGCAACATTTCGCGGCTACAGTTCCGGGTTCAGGAGGATTTTTTCAATGAAAACCAAGAGGCCTTTACAAGCCCTTCTCGCGATTCTATTTCTCGCTGCGGCATTGGTACCGGCCGTGGTTGCGCAAAATTCAGGAAAACAGAGCCAAATCAGCCACGTATTGCTGGTGAGCGTTGACGGCATTCATGCCGTGGACTATTTGAACTGCTCGCAGGGAGTCGCTGGAGTAAACGGTGGGCAACCCTATTGCCCGAATCTTGCGAAACTGGGCGCAACGGCCGTGAATTATCTGGATACCAGCACCTCGCGGCCCTCGGATTCATTCCCCGGCCTGATGGCGATTATGACCGGCGGCACACCGCGCGCCATGGGCGTGTTTTACGATGACGCCTACGACCGGGTGCTCGCGCCTCCGTTGAAAACCACGGGTAACGGCCTCAAGGGCGGCCCATGCACGGTCAACCGGGCGAACGGCAGTTCGACCGAGTACGACGAAGGCATCGATATTAACCAGAATTTCTTGAATGGCATCGACGGTATAAACACGAAGAACGGAGATGGCGGAATCAACTCGATTGATCCGGCGAGGCTGGTTCGCGACCCGTTCAACAACTGTCTTGCGGTGTATCCGTGGAACTTCGTTCGGACCAACACAATCTTCGGTGTGATTCATGCCGCGGGTGGGTACACCGCGTGGTCCGATAAGCATCCAGCTTATTCGTCGGTTGGCGGCCCTGGTAACGGCTCGAATCTGGACGACTACTATTCGCCAGAAATCAATTCGATCGTGGTTGCCCTGCCCGGCGTCACGACGCCGCTTGGGCTGGCCTGCGATCCGATTCCGGACCAGTCAGAACTCGCAGCCTGGACCGACAGTTTCGAAAACATTCAGTGCTACGACACACTCAAGGTAAACGGCGTTCTCAACGAAATCGATGGCTACAACCATAACCGCAAGAAGAAAACTCAGGTGCCCACAATCTTCGGCATGAACTTTCAGGCAGTGAGCGTGGGACAAAAGCTGATCGAAGCCAATGTAGGCAGCGGTGGTTATTCGGACGCAATGGCAACTCCCAGCGCCCTCTTAGTCCAGGAGATTCAGTTTGTGGACGCGGCCATCGGAGAATGGATTGCGGAGCTGCAAAAACAGGGCTTGTCCGACTCGACGCTGATCATCATCACGGCGAAGCACGGTCAGAGTCCAATCGATTCTCAACGCTACGTTCGGATCAGCACGTCAGGACCGGTGACAACCTCGCCGAGCATGCTGATCGACGACTGCTTGCCGCCCTCCGAGTCAAACGCAGGCGGCCAACTTGGCCCTACGGAAGATGACGTTTCGCTCCTGTGGCTGAAAAAGTCCTGCAACGCGGCAACCGAGGTCGGGATTCTCGAAACCCAGTCCCCGACGTCGAACAACATTGCCGGCATCGGCGAAATCTTCTTCGAACGGTCTATCGATCAATTGTTTAACCCGCCCGGCATCCCGCCAAACGGCGATTCGCGAACCCCGGATATCATCGTTGCTCCGAATGTGGGTGTGACGTATTCGGGCAGCACCACCAAGCAGGCGGAACACGGTGGCTTCTCGCATGACGACACCAACGTAATGATCTTGGTGTCGAACCCGAGTTTCGCGGCCAAGACTCTAACCGCTCCGGTAACCACGTCGCAAATTGCTCCGACAATCCTGAAGGCTCTCGGGCTCAATCCTCAGAGCTTGCAGGCAGTTCAGATGCAAGGCACAGAAGTGTTGCCTGGAGTCTTTTCGGGGAAGAAATAACCTGGGGGATCGTAGCTATACAAGAGGTTTGGCGGGCATCGCAAAGGTGCCCGCTTTTTCATGCGCGGGCGAATCAACACCCGAGACATTGCCTTCCGGTCACTTCTTTTTCGGCGGTTTTCTTTTCTCGCGTTTTGGTGCGTCTTTGTTTCCCATGAACACAGTTTCCCACATACACGCCCGCTTGACCACCCTGTGAATCAGGATCGTACTGCCACTTGGTTTGACGCTTCTCTACGCCGCACGTTAGAATAGTTGAGTTTGCCTGTACTTGCGGTTCCGTTCTGGGGCCGTCCGCCATCGTTGCCGTGAGCGCCGACGCGGAAAGCAGCAAGCATAGAAAATCATCAGGTTCTGTAGATCGCGCCGGTGTGCGACGGGATGGATTTTTAGTTCATTCTACAATCGGACGCGCCAGGACTTAGGAGACATAAGCATGTACGCGGTCATCCGCACTGGTGGGAAGCAGTACCGGGTTGCGCCCGGCGATGTTATCCGCGTCGAAAGCGTGGGTTCGGAAAAGCGTGCTACCGGCACCGACGGTCGAGTTGAGTTCAGCGATGTGCTGGCGGTTTCGGCTGGCGATGGCCAGATCGGCAAGCCACAGCCCGGTGCGCTTGTCAGTGGCGATGTGGTCGAGCAAGGCCGCGCGAAGAAGATTCTCGTTTTCCATTACAAACGCAAGAAGCAGTACAAAAAGCTGCGCGGACATCGTCAGGGTTATACGGCGGTGCGGATTACTGAAATCGCGTTTGATGGACAGAAGTTTACCGCTCCGGAACTTCCAAAGAAGGTGGCCAAGCCGAAGATCGTAGCTCCCGCAGAGGCGGAAGAGGTTAAAGTCGAGGCGAAGGCTCATAAGGCTCCGGCGAAGAAAAAGGCTGTGGCCAAGAAGTCGGTAGCGAAGAAGGCTGCGCCGAAGAAAAAGAAGTAGCTGAAAGCTGAAAGCTCAAAACTAGGAAACTAAGTCATGGCACATAAAAAAGGGCAGGGCACATCTCGAAACGGGCGCGATTCAAACGCGCAACGGTTAGGCTTCAAAGCTTTTGGCGGACAACTGGTTCCCGGCGGCACGATTATCGTGCGCCAACGCGGGACGCGCGTGAAGCCTGGGCTGAACGTCGGCCGCGGCAAGGATGACACGCTGTTTGCCAAGATCACCGGTAAGATTGTGTTCAAGGACCGGGGTCAGCTGGGTAAATACGTGATGATCGAACCCGTCGCTGTGGAGTAAAGTTGTGAGTCGTCACGCGGGCGAGGGCGCCCGCGCCACACAGCCTCGCCTTCGGGCCGGGGCTTTTTTGTTGCTTGGTTCGTCTTCCTTTGTGTACCTTCGTGTCCTTTGTGGTTAAGGCATTTAAGGGCATCAACCACAAAGGACACAAAAGTCCACGAAGAAAAGCCAACCCTTATGTTTATCGATGAAGCCACAATCCGAGTAAAGGCTGGGGATGGCGGCAACGGCTGTCTGGCTTTTCGCCGGGAGAAGTATGTTCCGCGGGGTGGGCCATCCGGGGGCGACGGCGGCGATGGCGGCGACGTAATTATGGAATCGAGCGAGCGTCACAACACTCTGGTGCACTTCCGTTTCAACCCTGAATACAAGGCGGAGCGCGGACGCCACGGCGAAGGTTCGAACTGCAAGGGACGCGAAGGCGTGGATGTTTTGCTGAAGGTCCCTGTGGGAACGATTGTGTACGACGCCGAAACCGGCGACAAAGTCCACGACTTCAGCCACGCCGATGAGCGCGTCGTGATTGCCCGCGGCGGGCGCGGTGGTCGAGGGAACGCGCGCTTTGCCACGTCCACGCATCAAGCTCCGCGCGAGCATGAAGAAGGACGACCCGGCGAAGAGCGCGTCTTCCGCCTGGAACTCAAGCTGCTCGCCGATGTGGGGCTGGTCGGTTATCCCAATGTTGGCAAGTCCACGCTGATTTCCCGCATCTCGGCAGCGAGGCCGAAGATTGCCGACTATCCCTTCACGACTCTGCAACCCAACCTCGGCGTCGTGGCGGTCGGAGAAGCCAAAGAAGAACGCAGCTTCGTCGTGGCGGATATTCCTGGTTTGATTGAAGGGGCTCATTTGGGATCGGGCCTAGGCATACAGTTTTTGCGGCACATTGAGCGCACGCGTCTGCTGGTGCATATGGTGGATGTGTCGGATGGCAGCGGCCGGCCAGATCCGGTGAAGGATGTGGAAGTGATCAACGGCGAACTGAAAAGCTTTGGCGCGGGACTCGATCAGAAGCCTGTGATTATGGTGGCCTCAAAGATCGATGTCGCGAATAAAGACAAGCTGGCGAAGTTGAAGCGCTATTGCAAGAAGCAGGGTCTCGAGTTGTTTCCGCTTTCAGCCGTGACAGGTAAGGGCATCGAGGAATTGAAATACGCCATGGCGGACAAAGTGGATGAAGCCAGGCTTCGGGCTTCCGGCGATGGGCTTCAGGAAGAGCCTTTGGACGCAGAGATCCCGCAGCGATCGCGGAGAGGCTCCAGTTAGGGCATTCGCGCAGTTAGTTTATAAACTGTGCCAACGCAAAATCGCGGGAGAACTCCTGAGAGATGGTGGTCGCATGGGCCAAGCGGGGTCCTTCGACTGCGTTGCTCTCGCTACGCGATAGCAACTCGGCTCAGGATGTCACTTCTCTACGTTGACTGTTCGCACCCTACGCCTCGGGCATATGCGAGCCGTGCTGGAAGTGGTATTGCAGAATCTTCGCGGCTAAGGCTGGGTTCATCGATGGAGTCTCGGCTTGCATCGTGCGGACCACTTCACCGCGGCAAACTACTTCCGCCGCCGACAGGCCTGCGATTTCCGCGGGCAGCACCAGATTGATTTCAAGCTGGACGTTGGCGGGAACTAATTCCTCCGCACGAAACAGCAGGCCAGATCGACTGATGTTTTCGGTGGTGCCGGCGCGCCAAGCTTCCTCGCCAAGAGGACGGTACTTCAGCGGCAATTGGAGTTTGAAACGTTGCGCGCGGAAAGGTGACAACTTCCCGTTGACAACACCGGCTTCAGCTTGCATGGCTAAACGAGCAGACATAGAGACCTCCTTGGGGAGTGGAGCATCGAGCACCTCGCGCACCCTTGCCTTAAGCGTGAGGAGAGTAAAGGGCTTCTGGAGCAGGTTGATTCCCGGGTCCAGCGTGCCGTTTTGGCCAATCGCGTTTTCGGTATAGCCCGACATATAAAGCACGCGCATTTCGGGCCGGCGCGGACCCAGATGATTGGCCAATTCGCGCCCCGTCATTCCCGGCATGACCACGTCGGTCAGCAGCAGGTGAATGGGGCCGGAGTGAGCGTTTGAAATCAGAATTGCAGTCGCGGGGTCGCCGGCATCGATCACCGTGTATCCCTGGCGTTCCAGGTATTCGCGGGCCAGGCGCAGGACGGTGAGCTCATCTTCGACCAGCAGAACGGTTTCACGGCCTTGCTGAACGTCTTTGGCTGCGGCTGCAGGTTGCACGGCAGCCACTTCGCCGGTCGCACTCACTCGCGGCAGGTAGACCTTGAACGAAGTTCCCTTGCCCGGTTCGCTGTACGCCCAGATGTAGCCTCCACTCTGCTTGACGATGCCGTAGACCATGGAAAGGCCGAGGCCCGTGCCCTTGGCGCCTTTTGTGCTGAAGAACGGTTCAAAGATGCGGCTCTGGGTTTCTGAATCCATTCCGACGCCAGTGTCGCTCATGGCAAGCATCACGTATTCACCCGGTTCCGCTGGAGGGTGGAGACGCGCGTAACTTTCGTCCAAGGAGACATTCGCAGTTTCAATGGTGAGCTTTCCCCCCCGAGGCATAGCGTCGCGGGCGTTGACCGCCAGGTTCATGATGACCTGCTCGATCTGTCCGGGATCGGCTTTGGTCGCGCCCAAGTCGGCTCCGGGCACCATGACTAACTCGACGTCTTCCCCAATGAGACGAGTCAACATTTTGAAGTTTTCGGTGACCACCGCATTCAGATCGAGGACCTTGGGGGTGAGCATCTGCTTGCGGCTGAAGGCGAGCAGCTGGCGCGTCAGCGCCGTTGCACGGTTGGCGGCATTCGCGATTTCCTGAGCCGGGCCCCTGACCGCCGGATCCGGGCCAATGCGCTCCAGCAAGAACTCGCAGTATCCTGAGATCACCATCAACAGATTGTTGAAGTCGTGGGCGATGCCTCCGGCCAGGCGGCCGACTGCTTCCATCTTCTGGGCCTGGCGGAGCTGCTGTTCCAGCGCGCGATGCTCGGTCACGTCCTCGGCGAATAGTTCGAAGAACGTCGAGTTATGCTCGTCCCGAATGGTGCGCCCGGAAAGGCGCACCGTGATGGGAATGCCATCCTTGCGGAGCCAATCCGCGATCAGCCCGTTGAAGCGGTGCGAGGAACGGAATTGATCGGCCACCACAAACCACTGTTGAGTGTCCGCGTACAGGTTGGCCAGGTTGCCGTCTACAAGCTCGGAAGGCGAAGCATAGCCCAACATGCTGACCAGCGCCGGGTTGGCACTCAGCAGAATGCCGTCCGAATCGCAGCGGCAAATCCCGTACGGAGCATTGGTTACCAGTGAGCGAAAGTTGATTTCCGAGCGCCGCAAAGCCTCCTGCGCCGACTTCAGCGCCGCATTAAACGAGCAGATCAGCAGCGCCACAAACACGAACAGGGTCAGATGTATGATAGCTTTGCGATATTCGGCGGGAGAGTGTTCTCCGGCTAAAGAGAAGTAGGCGCTGACGGTCAGCGCGAACGAAGTCGCCACCAGCCCCGGCTTCCAGCCGCCATACCAGGCGCTAACCATAATGGCGACGGCGAATACGACCAGGCGGCTTTCGACGACGTCCGCCAGCATTAATGCGGGGATCAGGGCAAGGGTAATACTAAGGACGGCGACACCGTATCGGAGGATGGGCGCCCGAGCCGGGGGAATGTAGCGTGCGCGAAGAAGGGGGAGCTTCAATCGCATACGAACCAACTTTAGTTCCAAAATGGGAACTCCGCGAGTTACGGGAGTTCATGTGGTTGCTGATGGGTGGGCGCTGACCATGTGTACAACCACTGCCACAATCGTTAGGCTGAATCTACAACGAGTAGGCCTGTGAATCGCACTGATCGCCTAAAATTTCGGATTTCGTGAATCAAGAGATACACGGGCACGAAAATGAGAACCAGGCCAGTATGACTATCGGATATCCATGAATGTCGGACTCTTTGGCGGCACTTTCGATCCCATTCACCACGGGCACCTCGCTTTGGCGCGTGGAGCGCAGGAGCGTTTTCAGTTGGGCTGCGTCTATTTCACTCCGGCCAACGTTCCGCCCCACAAGCAGCAGCACCCGATTTCCTCCTACTTTCATCGCTACGCCATGGTTGCGTTGGCTACGATGAACGAGAAGGCATTCGTGCCTTCTCTGCTGGAAGCTCCGGGCGAGGCGCCCACGGCTGCAAGCACCGGCAAGAAAGGACACGCGCAAGCCGGGGCGAATTACACCATCGACACTCTCCGCCGGCTAAAGCAGACCCTCAGGAAAAGTGACCGGCTTTTCTTCCTGATCGGGATCGATGCATTCAAAGACATCGCGAGCTGGCACGAAGGAGCCGCGCTTTTCCGAGAATGTGAATTCATCGTCGCCAGCCGTCCGGGATATTCCCTGGCCGACGTGGCCCATGCTTTGCCAGAAGCGCTGCGCCCGAGATCAGCGGTGACCAAGCCATTTGCCAAGCAACCGGCAAAAGGCGATCTCGTGCTGCCTGGGGCGACAGTACATTTGCTGGAAAACGTGCATCAAAACGTCTCGGCTACAGCGATTCGGGACGCCGTCGCGGCCAAGAAGCCGCTGACCAAGTTTGTCGATTCGGGAGTGGCGGAGTACATCAAGAAGGTGGGATTGTATCGAGGGCGATAGAAACAACTCTGTCATCCCGACCGAAGCGAAGCGAAGTGGAGGGACCTTGCGTTTTCAGCCGGACCACATGCGGATGACGGCTTCTCAGTTAGAATAGACAGACCAACGCCAACGACCGACGACGAACGACCAACCACTAAATGAAAAAGACTGATGTGAAACGACAGGTATCCGAAGCCATCACCGCCTGCCAGGAGAAACAGGCGGAAGAAATTACGATTTTAGAACTCGAACAGGGATCGGGGGCGTTTACCGACTATTTCGTAGTATGCAGCGGGAACAATCCTCGACAAGTCCAAGCGATCTCGGACGAAGTCGAAGAGCGGCTAGAGAAAGCGGGACAGTGTCCAACTCACATCGAAGGCTACAAGCAAGCCGAATGGGTCCTGCTCGATTACGTCGATTTCGTAGTGCACGTGTTCTCCGAGAAGGCGCGCAAGTTCTACGATCTGGAACGTCTGTGGAAGTCCGCCAAGCGAATGACACCGTCGGAGCTGGTCAAGACCAAACGAGCCGCAACCCGGAGCGTCGCGAAAAAACGGGCCTAGAAAAACCAGCCACGGATTCCACGGATCACTAAAGAAAAAAATCTTTATCCGCGTTGATCCGTGAAAATCCGTGGCGTAGTTTTCTTTGCGGTTAAATCCGGTGCAAATGTGAAGCTGAGAATAGCGTGGATTGGGAAAACCAAAGAACCCGCCATCGAGTCGTTGACCGACGAATACCTTAAACGGCTGTCTCACTACGCCGACACGGAAGGCACGGCGCTGAAAGACGAATCAGCATTGCAGAAGCTACGCAGCGGGAATGCGCGTTCCGCAAGGAACACTCTGGTCTTGCTCGACACCCGCGGCAAGCAGCTTTCGTCGGCGGAGTTCGCCGAGTATCTCGGGAATTATCAGGATCGCAATCCGTTGCCGCTGCTGTTCGCCGTGGGCCCGGCGAATGGATTCACTGCTGAAATACGGCAGGAAGCGAATTTGTTACTCTCTCTAGGGAAGATGACAGTTGCCCACGAGTTAGCCCGAGTGGTATTGCTAGAGCAACTCTACCGCGCGTTCACTATTTTGAAAGGACACCCGTACCACCTGGGGCACTGAGACGCTCGCGAAATGAGGCAGGTACCTTCGTGATGTTTCTCATCTCCAGGATGCAGTTTAGTCTAGGCGTTAGATTGTTGATTTAAGGAGCCCTCCCCCATGAAGAACCCCTTCGACGTACTGCGGATGAAGGAACAGGAAATTTCGAGAATCAAGCAAGAAATAGAAGCGCTTCGGATCACCGCCAGGCTGCTAGGAGAAGAACCTCCCAACGACGGCAAAGTCGAGTATCGGCAAGTCGTGAGTATGCCCTAAAAGACCCCGAGACTGGCGGTCGATATAGACACGCCCTCGCCTGCGTGTATTTTCTGCGATGGAATCCAACCAGAGGGCCGCGCGGGAGGCCGAACTAGCCCTTCTCGGTCAATGCGTTCTATAAAAAGGGATGTCAAGAAAAAAGTTCTCCCTCGACCGGAGGTCGAGAAGATTTTAGTCTCGAGATCCAGCCCACTGTCTGTAGTGCCCATCGATTTCGCTCGACAGGTTTTGCTCTGGCTTGTTTGCCCTTCCTGTGGGTTTCATCTTCCGCTGGTGACGACGCCAATCGAGTCTTAAGACAGGGCAAGCGGACCTGGTCTTGGAGTGTCAACCATGGTTCTATCGGAGGCTCGTGGCCTATCGCTATTTCTGGTTATCCGAGGCGGCATACCGTGTAATGGGTGACTCGGTGCCGAAGCACACAGGGCCGATCTCATTGACTGATACTCACCTCGAACCGAGCGTCTCGAGAACCCGACCGACCACCATCGGAGAGAATCACCGGAGATGGAAAGGCCTCTTACCAGAGACGCTCAAGCGGCTTGCCGATGCAGTTGTTTGGCGTCGAAACTGACTCCTTTCTTCCAAATGGTTAACGTGATGGCGGCAATCTTTCGAGCCAGGGTGAGACGGGCCATCGTCGGCCGCATTCCTTTTTCCACCAGCGCCGTATAGAAATCGTGCAGCGGTCCGGGCTGAGTGCTGGCCGAGAGAGCGGCGCCTTTGAACAGATTCTTCAGATCGTGATTGTGATTGTCATTCAGACCGCGCACCGTGATGCGTTCCCGGTTTCGTTGCACCTTTCCTCGGACATAGCGGTACTCGCCGCTGTCGTGTGTCTCGATGGCGAAACCACTGTAGGCCCACAGCTGGCGCTTGGTACGGAAACGATGAGGTGTTTGCAGCAAGGCCACCAGCAAGGCGGCACGAATCGGACCGATCGCAGGAATCTGCTGCAGCCTTTTCACGGCCTCATGTTTGCGGCTCTCTCGCAACAGGTCGCGGCGCGCTTCCTGCCGCACCGGTTGCAGTAGATCCAGTTGCTGATACAGCCGTTCCGCTCGCAGACGAACTCCGGGTTGCGGAATCTTCGCCAACCACTCCGCGCGATGCCGCGCGGCATAGACGGTCGTACCACTACAGGGAATGGCCCAACTGCGGTACAGCGCCTTGATCCGACTCATCACGCGGGTGACATCTTTCGTGAGCGTCTGATAGCTGCGACCCAACTCCTTTAAGGTTCGCACCCCGTGCTCTCCGTGATACACCGAATGCAGCTGGTTGCCGCGTAACAACTCGGCCAGCTTGCGGGCATCGATCCGGTCACTCTTGCTGCCATCTTTCAGCAGCGCGTTCTTTCGCGGATCGCAAACCACCAGATGGGCAACATGCGGCTTCATCAGATCATGTAACCAGGCGGCAGAAGTTCCTTCTTCAAAGGTTACCGATAAACTTCCGCGTAGCCCATGAATGAACTCCAAAATCGTGGCCGCTTTCGTCTCCAGGATGCATTCCATGATCAGCTTGCCCGAGCTATCCATGACGGCAACCGAGATCGTTGCCTGGTGAACGTCCATGCCAATATACTTTTCTTGGTTCATAACGGCGCTCCTTTTGGTAAGTGGTGGTCCAACCAATCACACCCTACCTCAAAGTGGGCGCCTTTTATATTGCGTGTAATGGCCTGATAGCGTCAACTATCAGTAAAACATTCCAACGATTTCGGCGAATGAATTGCTTCGGGCCTACGGAAGTGATACAAAGCATAGTTCTTTCCAAAGGCTGGACATGCGCAAATCGGATTGTGTTTCGGCCGTCGTTCTTTTTCTGGGCGTGATCTGCCTCGTCCAAGAAGCTGTGGCGCAGGCCCCGTCCTTGGCCAGCAACTCGTTGTCGCCCCTCGAGGTCAACCAACTCCAGACCAGGGCCCAATCGGGCGATCCTATCGCCCAGCTCACCCTTGGTAAGGCGTACGAAGACGCCAACGGCGTACCGCAGAGCGACAAGCTGGCGGTGAAGTGGTACAGAGCGGCTGCGGAACAGGGAAATGCAACTGCTGAGAATAACGTCGGACTAATGTTCAGGACCGGGCATGGTGTGGAACAGGACAAACTCGAAGCGGTCAAATGGTATCGAAAGGCGGCAAAACAAGAAAATCCGAGCGGCATGTTCAATCTGGGCACCGCCTACTACAACGGGGACGGAAT
This sequence comes from uncultured Acidobacteriota bacterium, assembly GCA_963722725.1. GTDB lineage: Bacteria > Acidobacteriota > Terriglobia > Terriglobales > Acidobacteriaceae > JABDBE01. The sequence goes on along the minus strand of CAVROB010000011.1, from coordinate 192,860 downwards.
CGGAATTGATGACGTCGCCGCTTATGCATGGTTTTTACTGGCCCAGAACTTCGGCAGCCAGCCTGCTGCTGAAGCGACCAAGCATATGAAGGAAGCGGCCGGAAACCTGCAGTCTGAAGCCTTCGAGAAAATAGGTGACATGTATCAGAAGGGTGATGATCTGCCGCAGAGTTTGAGTGAAGCAGTGAACTGGTACCGCAAAGCGGCGGAGAATGGGGCAGCACGAGTGCAAATTAAGCTAGCGAACCTGCTTCTTCAGGACCAGAGCGGGACCTCTAACTATGCGGAAGTGCATCGTCTCTGCGAGAAGGCAACAAATCTGCACTCTCCTCAAGGAGCCTACTGCATGGGCCACTTGTACGAGCAGGGGTTGGGAGTACAACAGGATCTTTCGAAAGCGGCGAAATGGTTCAATGAAGCGGCAAATATGGGTCTCGCAGTAGCCGCGTTACGGGTTGGAGAGATGTACTGGAAGGGAGAGGGCCTCAAACAGGATAAGATTTCTGCTTACGAGTTCATCTACTTGGCCTCTACGTCCGACCTGCCGGAAGCCAAGCAGCAGAGGGCAAGCTTGGAAAAAGAACTGACTCCCAAAGAGCTAGAGAAGGGGAAGGCAAAAGCAGTCGAATGGACCCGCCAGCACCAGCCGCTTGTACTGAAGGGCAAGCCACTGATAGTGACAAACCACTGATAGTGAATTGATCCAGAAGGATAGTGAATTGATCCAGAAGGATTTTGATTGCCCCCGACCAAAATCCGCGTGTGACGGTCCTTGGGATTGTTGGCGTAAAATCCGATATCGCTCATTGCTGAGCAAGTGTGTCCTCCGGACGCGGCCCTTCGTTCCGGATGCCTGCTTCCAGCCAGGGATGAGAATTTTCCCTGACTCTGAGATACCCATGGGTTTTCTGTCACACCGTGTCCCAAAATGGAAATGCCCTTCGATTTCGGCCATTCTTCTCTTGACTTTCATACACCGTCCCAGATAATCCTGTAACTGTACGAATCAGCCTGAAGATAATGATCGAAACCGCTAACTCCTTTGTCCGGAAGATTTTGCATATAAGTCCTTCTAACTCAAAGATTTTGGTGGTAGTCAGTCCCTAAACCCATGATTCCAAAAGATCGGGGGGAGGGGGTACCAGCTAACGAAAAAGTAAACAGCGCACCGCCGGATTCAGGCACGCAAAATAAATCTGCCACAGGCGCAGCCTCCTCACCCGGGCGAGCGCAACTACTTCCCGCCCGAAGAAGGTACAATCAATTATCCCAAGTATGCAGGACATTCGTCGCGGTCTGATCATTGTGAATACCGGGCCCGGCAAAGGGAAGACTACGGCCGCCATGGGAACGGCTCTCCGGGCAGTGGGCCAGGGCATGAAAGTGCTCATGCTGCAATTCCTCAAGGGCTCATGGCATTATGGCGAACTCGATGCCGTGCAAGCCTTTGGTGATAAGTTCATCATGAAGCAAATGGGGCGCGGTTTCGTGAAAGTCGGAACCGAGAAACCCGACCCCGAGGACGTAAGGATGGTCGAAGAAGCATGGGCGGAGGGCCAGCAGGCGATCCAGTCCGGCGCGTGGGATTTGGTTATCCTCGACGAAATCAATTATGCCATCAGCTACGGTATGCTCGATCCGGTGAAGGTTGTCGAGAGCCTGAAAAACAAGCCGGAGATGGTTCATGTTATCTTGACCGGCAGGAATGCGCACCCGGCAATTGTCGAACTGGCCGACACTGTCACCGAAATGCGCCAAGTGAAGCACGCGTATGAGAAGGGCGTCATGGCGCAAAGAGGCATCGAGTACTGAAATAGGGTAATTACCAATTCCTATGACTTGGTTTAAACGACAATCCGGCGATCTGGATGCGATTGCTGACAAGAAAGTCCGCACCGAGGGCCTGTGGGTTAAGTGCGAGCATTGCCGGCAGATCATCTGGAAAAAAGATCTGGAAGAGAATCTGAATGTCTGCCCCAAATGCGATAAACACTTCCGCATCGACGCACGAACCCGCCTGGCACAGCTTTTGGACGACAATCAATACGAAGTTTTCGACGCCAATCTGGTTTCGACCGACCCGCTGAAATTCGCTGACCTGAAAACCTATTCCTCGCGACTGGAGCAGGCGCAGGCTGAAACCGGATTGAAAGATGCAGTCATCAACGCGCGGGGGAAATTAAACGGACGTCCTGTGATTGTGAGTGCCATGGAATATTCGTTCATCGGCGGAAGCATGGGCGCGGTGGTCGGCGAAATGATTACGAGGGCGATTGAGCACGCCACCGAAAGCAAGGCTCCAATCATCATCGTTTCGGCTTCGGGCGGGGCGCGCATGATGGAAGGCGTCATCAGCCTGATGCAATTAGCAAAGATTTCAGCCGCGCTGGCCCGGCTCGACGAAGCCCGGGTTCCATACGTATCAGTGCTGACCGATCCAACTACAGGAGGCGTAACCGCTTCGTTCGCCATGCTTGGTGATCTGAACATCGCTGAGCCTGGTGCCTTGATCGGATTCGCCGGACCCCGCGTAATCGAGCAGACCATTCGACAAAAGCTGCCGCAAGGCTTTCAACGCAGCGAGTTTCTCCTCGAGCATGGCATGCTCGATGCGGTTGTCCCTCGCAAGCAGTTGAAGCCGTATATTGGGCGGGCACTGGAATTCATGGCCGCCGCGTAGAGCGATCAGCCGTCAGCTTTCAGCCAACCCATCTTCTACTCCGTTCAGGCCGCATCTCTCCACGTTGAATGAGGGACTGTGGCAAACCCCGAATCCCAGCCTGCAAACTGGTAATCTGAAAGCTGATACCTGAAGGCTAACGGCGGACAACTTTGCCCCTGCCCTACGAAACTGCGGTTGCGCGCATGTACGCGCTCGGTCACGAACTGAGCCAGACCTTGTCGCACAAGTTCGATTTGGCACATATGCGCGTGCTGCTGGCAGCGCTCAATCATCCCGAACGGCGATTTCCCGGCGTCCTGGTTGCGGGAACAAACGGCAAAGGTTCGACGGCGGCTACGCTGGCTTCGATCCTGCGAGTCTCCGGTCTGCGCACGGGCCTTTACACGTCGCCGCATCTGGTGCGGATCAATGAGCGAATCCGCATCAATGGCGCCGAGATTAGCGACGACGATTTCGCTTTGCTGCACGATGTGGTGGATCGTACGGCGGAACGCCTGGTCGAAGATGGCGAGTTGCCATGGCATCCCAGTTTCTTCGAGATGCTAACCGCGATCGCATTTGAATACTTCGCGCAAAACAAAGTGGAAATTGCCGTGTTGGAAGTAGGCATGGGCGGACGGTTGGACGCGACCAACGTCATCGAGCCTAGAGTCAGCGTAATCGCTGACATTTCGCTCGACCACCAGAAGTTTCTAGGCAACACCGTAGCGGAGATCGCGCGCGAGAAAGCGGGAATCATCCGTCCCGGCGGAGTCGTCGTGACGCTGCCACAACAGCCGCAGGCCAATGACGTGATCGGAAATACGATATTGGAGTTGGGAGCGCAAGGCGTGAGCGCAGTCCCTTATGTGCCTCCGGTGTCTCCAGGTAGCGATGAATATCTGATGCGCACCGCCAAGTCAGCCGCGGAGCGGCGCACGAATACAGCCCAGGGCGTCAGCCGTGGGTCAGAAGAGCAAGATGATCAAGCCCCAGCGGGACGACAGAAAGATCCCAACACACGCGCGGCGCTTGTATCGCGCTATCCGCTGCAGGTGATGGGAAAGCAGATACTGGTGGAAACCCCGCTGGTTGGCCGGCATCAACTGCGAAACATCGCGTTGGCGATTGCAACCGCTGAAGTGCTGAGTCATCAGGGGTTCGCAATTACGCCGGAAACGATCGAGCGTGGCATTCGCGAAACACGTTGGCCAGGACGTTTTCAGGTCATCCCTCCCGAAGGCACTGCGCCTGAGTATGTCTTTGATGTAGCGCACAACCCGGCGGGTGCGTGGGCGTTGCGTTCAGCTCTTTCCGGCTGCTACGAAGACCGCCCGCTTACATTCGTTTTTGGCGCGATGCGGGACAAAGCGATTGGCGAGATCGCGGAGATCCTGTTCCCGCTCGCAGCGCACGTCATTGCGACCAAAGCTGATAATCCGCGATCTGCCACGCCGAATGAGATTCGAGAGGCAGCCTCGCGCACTGCGACTGACATCGAAGATGCTATCGATGTCGCCTCCGCGCTCGATCGAGCCAGTTCTCTTGCTGGTCCGCGGGGCGTAGTAGTTATAACCGGTTCGATATACATTGTAGGAGAAGCAATGCGAGTCTTGGGGGTAAAGGTTTAGCGGTTTCGATGCAGGACGTGCATACATCAGTCGGGGAGCAGGCGCAGAGTGAGTCGCCCCTGTCTGCGCGGATTTCTCCGGAGCGGACGGCTGAACTCGCCCGGAAAGACGCGACCTCCACCGCCCCGCTCAGAAAATATGGCGTGCTCAGCGCTCTGCGCTCTTACATCATCTTCGATATTCTGATCTGGCTGTACACCGTCATCCTCGGCATTGTTTCCATTCCGGTTTCTCTCTTTGGCGAGAAGAGTCGCATCCTGCACGGCTTTGCGCGCTTCTGGTCGTGGCTGATTATGAAGACGATTCTTTCTCCGGTGAAGGTCACTGGCCTGGAGAAGATTGACACTTCGAAGGCGCATGTTTACGCCGTGACACACGCTTCTGCGCTAGACATTCCGGTCCTGTACGTCAATTTGCCGTTCGAATTCCGCATTCTGTTCAAGAAGGAATTGCTCTCGTATCCTATCGTCGGATGGCACTTGAGGCGCTCGGGACAGGTTTGCATCGACCAGCAGAAGCCGACCCGATCGATTGCCCACATTCGGTCGGCGGTGAAAAGCCTGCAGGCGGGCATGCCGCTGGTGATTTTTCCTGAAGGCGGCCGCACACCGGATGGCGAGATCAAACCGTTCATGCCGGGAGCATTCTATCTGGCGATCAAGGCGCAGGTGGATATCGTTCCTATCGCGCTGGTTGGAACTTACGAACTGCTGCCGATGAACACCTATCACATCAAATCGCGTCCGCTGGAGATGCGAGTAGGCGAGCCTATTTCGACTGCGGGATACTCGTTGCGCGAGATGGAAGCGTTATCGGAGAAGGTTCATCTGGCGATGGAAAATCTGTACTACACAGGCGATGATCCGGGATTAACCAAGCCCGCGTAGGCCCGGACGGGCAGGCGAGCGCTCGCTATAGTGGATCGGTCGCGCGGCATCTTCTTTCGCTAAACTCAAAAGCTGCGGACGCGTTTCCGTCCCTACCCGCTTTGCGTGACTATGGACAAATGGACTTCTGGGGCAGCCTACGACCAGTGGATGGGACGTTGGAGCCGCCTGTTGGCGGATGAATTCCTGAACTGGCTGAATTTGCCCTCGAACTTGCGCTGGCTCGACGTTTGCTGCGGAAGCGGTGTACTCACAGAAGTCATCGCTGACCGCTTCGCACCCGCTCGGGTTGCGGGCGTGGACGCGTCTCCTTACCAGATTGAATTCGCCCGGACGCGTCGCGTTTATCCCGCCGTCACTTTCGAGACTGGGGATGCCATGGCGCTTTCTTTCGCTGAGGCCGGTTTCGATATCGCGGTTTGCGGCTTGGGTTTGAATTACATTCCGGACCCTGAACGTGCACTAGACGAGATGCGCCGGGTTACGGTTCCCGGGGGCGTCATCGCAGCTTACGTCTGGGACTACGCGGACGGAGCGCGGTTTCTCCGCGAGTTCTGGGATGGGGCTGCAACCGTAGACAGCGAAGCGCTGATATACGATCAGGCCCAACGTTTTCCTATCTGCAACCCCAAGGCGTTGCAGAAACTCCTTGGGCGCGCCGGCCTCGAGCAAGTGACCGCGTGCGCCCTCGACATCACGACAAGGTTTGAGAATTTCGATGACTACTGGCAACCGCTCCTTACGGGACAGGGTTCTGCTCCCAACTATCTTGCTACACGCGATGAACTGACTCGAGGCGCCATTCGCGAGCGGCTACGCGCGTCGCTTCCTCTGTCCTCTGGCGGAGCAATCGAGCTCCCAGCCCGGGCGTGGGCAGTTCGCGGGCGGCGATAAATACTCTACAAAGCAGTGATCGTGTAGGCCCGGACTCCCGTCCAGGCAGGCCAGCAAAGTTCTCCAGTGCCGTCGTCGCGGGGCTGCGCACCACCAGCGGACGAGGGCGTTCGCCCTGCGTGTTCTTAATCCTCGGAGCACCTTTGTTCAGAAGTAACTGAGCCATGCGTCGCTCCGGCGTTGTTTCAAGGCTGCGAACCATCGGCATAGCGGATAGAGCGCGATTACAACAAAAGCCCAGACCAAATAAACAATCGGCAGAGAGAATCCCCATCCCGGCGGTGGAGTGATCAGGAAACTTATTGGGAGTTGGTGACTCGAACATCCAGTGGACCTGGCCGTAACGCGCAAAGCATACGATGATCGCTAGCAGATGAATGAGCGGGATGTGCAGCAGATAATAAAACATCGGCACTTTGCCGAAGACGAGCGCGGGCCGCATCCATCGCGGCGTCGTGCCGTCGACAGCCCACAGGAAAAGCATTGCGGGGCCAAGCGTCATGAGGAGGAACAGCAGCGATGGTGGATATTTCGTAGTATTCAGAAATGAGAGAACAGTGAATGCCGGGGATCTCTGAGTCGTCCAGCGAACCGGATCGCCGTAAACATTGATGCCGCGAAGCACAACGAAAGCCGCGCTCAAGCCGATTCCCAAGCGCAACAGAAAAGCCTGTCGCTGATCCGATGGCCAACGATAAATCTGTCCGAGTCCATAACCTGCGGCTGTGACTCCAATCCAGGGAATCAGCGGATACCCCACAAATATGGAATGCTCCGGACGGTTCATGATGAAATTGGGCCGGTGAAGAATTGACCATAGCGGCCCGGAAGACTGCACCGAATCAAGCAGATTGTGACTCGCGACCATAGCCGCGCCGAACGCGGCCACCACCGAGGCAGGCAAGTAGACCAGAGCCGAAAGTACGATCATCGCCCAACCCAGCGCCCATAAGACGATGAGCATAGTAACGTGGTAGTCGAAGTTAAACTGCCAGCCCAAGCAGCGGGTCACGACTACTTCCAAAAAAATCAGCCAGAGACCGCGAGTGAATAGAAATCGCGACAACTCGGATTTGGATTTTCTGCGCAGCGAGAGATACGCGCCCGTGCCGGTCAGCAGAAAGAAAACGGGAGCGCAGATATGGGTGATCCAGCGGGTGAAGAAGAGTACGATCGTCGTCTGATCCAGGTCCGTGGGACTCACGCCAGGAACGCCGAAGAAATCGCGGACATGATCGAGCGCCATAACGATCATGATGACGCCACGAACAATGTCGACCGACTCCAGGCGGACGCGCTTGGCCACAGCGACTTCAGCTATCGCAGACATCGCACCTAGTGTAGCGAACGAACCAATCCCCTAGCCCGCTTGAGTGCCCTTGGGAAAGCAGGTGCGACTAATTCCCGTTCAGCCACTCTTCGTAAGCTTTGAATGAGTAAGGCCTGCCGAGAAAATCGCTTACCAACCCCGCAGCTGGCTTGGTCCCGCTCTCTTCCAAAACCGTATCGCGATACTTTCTCGCGACAAGGGGATTAGTCAGGCCATCCGCCTTAAACTCCGTGAACATGTCTTTGGCAATCACCAGAGACCACATATAGGTGTAATAAACCGCGGAGTAGCCGTTGAGGTGATCGAATGCGGTTTGCATGTGCGTATCCGCAACGTACTTGAACGGCGTGTATCGCTCCTGCAATTGGGCCACGAGCTGGGTCGTGTCCAGTCCCTGCGGGTTGCGGTTATAGAAATTGAGACTCGTCGCGGCGTAGAACATTTGCATGTGTACGCCTAGAGCGCGGCCAAAGTCGTCCGCAGCTTTTGCTTTTGTGGCCAGGTCAGCCGGAATGGGCTCGTTGGTCTGGTAATGGCGGGCGAAGGTCTGCAGGATGGCAGGGTCTTTTGGCCATTCCTCGAACATCTGCGAGGGAGCTTCGATGAAGTCGTTTTCTAAATCGCCGGTAGGCCACTTCGAGCTTCCGCGAAAAATTCCATGCAGCAGATGGCCGTACTCGTGAAAGAAAGTAATCACGTCGTCCCGTTCCATCAAGCCGGGACCGTTGGTGGCTTGGGGAAAGTTACAAACCAGCACGTACTCCGGGGACCGAAATCCTTCTTTGCCGGTGGCGAGGCTGAAGGTGGCATAGTGCTTGTATTTGTTTTCGCGCGGGAACATATCGAAGTAAATCCGGCCCAGCAGCTTGTTGCCATCGAACACATCGTAAACCGTCACATCCGGATGCCAAACCTCGGCTGTGGTCACGCGTTTGTAGGTGATGCCATACATGTGGCTGGTGAGGTCGAGAATTCCCTGTAGAACGCGCGTGTATTCGAAGTAGGGACGCATGGCCTGCGAATCGTATCCATATTTCTCAATGGTCGCTTCGTGCAGAAAACGGTGGTAATTCCAAATGTCGACGGTGGTCGCTGTCGGATCCTGGCGCTTTCTGTAAGCCAGCAGCTGGTCGTAATCGCGCTGCGCGCCAGCCTGCGACGCTGCCGTGATTTTCTCTATAAAATCGGCCGCGTTCTGCTTGGTCGCAACCATCTTGTCTTCGGTCACGTAGGCTGCCCAGTCGGAATAGCCCAATGTCGTGGCCAATTCGTAACGCTTCTGCATCAAACGCGAAAGAACTTCGATGTTCTTCGGATAGGCGCGGTGAGTGTAGAGCTCATAGAACTCCTTCTGGGCCGCGTCATTGGTGGCATACTCGCGAAAAGGCAGGTAGTCGGTGTTGTCGGTCTTGAGCGTTACTTTGCCTGATGCGTCTGGCTTGTGAGCTTGCTTGAAGTCTTCGGGAAGGCCGTCTAATTGTGAAGCGTCCAGTTGCAACGTACGCACATCTGCGGGAATGTTCTGTTCAAATTCCTGACCAATTTTTACCAGTTCATCCTGAAGCTGCCGGATCTTCGCTCGCGTGGCATCGTCGCGATCGACGCCGGAACGGTGGTAATCCCGCAGCGACGTCCGCAGAAAATAACTACCGGCGCTGTCCAGCTTGGAACCATCCAGCGAGGCGAGGACGTTGTACATGTCCTTATCGAGCGAAATGTCCGTCAGCAGTTGACTCGCTTCCTGCTCGCAGACCTGGGCGGCGTCTCGAAATGGTTTTGACGGATGCACCTGCTCGGCGAGACCCGAACGGGCGGCGGCATCACTCGCAATCAGGACAGCGGTGTCGAATGCCTGCAGGGTGGCCTCAGCATCGCGCGGCGCCCTGGTGGCCTTGATCTCGGCGACTTGCTTCTTCGTCAAATCCAGATCGCTGTGGCAGGACGCCATGAATGATTCGGGAGTTCCAGCCAACATGCTGGAAGCGCCCGGAGCGGGCGTCTGCGCGGCAAGCGCCCCTGCGCACATAAGAAACACAACTGCAAATGATGCCAATAGGGCTCTCTTCTGATTCATCGTAATCCCTTCCAATTTCTTAGAAATCCTGAGGACCAAAGCTAATAGACGAAAAAATCAGCAATTGGTGAGGTGCCAGCTTAGATTTGAATCGCAGGAACGGTCAAGCCTTCGCGCGGACGAGGGCGTCCGCCCCTGCGTGTTTTATACTTAAACCTATGGCAGACAGCATTCATATAAAACTCCCCGATGGGAGCGTGAAAGACCTACCTAAGGGCAGCACCGCGCTCGATGTTGCCAAGTCCATCGGCCAGCGACTGGCCGATGCGGCTCTTGCCGCCAAGACCAATGGCGATCTCATCGATCTCGCCCGGCCGCTGGAGAAAGATACCGATCTGCGCATCCTGACCGACCGCGATCCTGAGGCGCTCGAAGTTTATCGGCATTCTTCCGCGCATCTGCTGGCGGCGGCCGTTCTCGAGCTTTTCCCCGAGACCAAGCTCGGTCATGGCCCAGCCACTGAAACCGGATTCTTCTACGACTTCTATCGCCCGACTCCGTTCACTCCGGAGGATTTGGAAAAGATCGAGAAGAAGATGCAGGAGCTGGTGCAGCAGAATATCCCCTACGCGCGCGAGTTTTTGCCGCGCGAACAGGGACTGCAGGAATTCAAAAAAGAAGGCGATTTCATGAAGTGCCATTTCATCGAGCAATTCACCAAGCCCGATGAAAAGATTTCCATCTATCGCACCGGAAAGTTCACCGACTTTTGCCGCGGGCCACACTTGCCTTCGACCGGCAAGATCAAGGCTTTTAAGCTGCTGAGCATTGCCGGCGCGTATTGGCTGGGCGACGAGAAAAATCCGCAGCTGCAACGCATTTATGGAACTTCGTTCTTTTCGAAGAAAGATCTCGATGACTTTCTCAATAAGCAGGAAGAAGCCAAGAAACGCGACCATCGCGTTCTTGGACAACAGCTGGATTTGTTTTCCATCCAGGAACTCGCTGGCCCGGGGCTGATTTTCTGGCATCCCAAGGGCGGCATCATCCGCAAAGAAATGGAAGACTGGATGCGTTCCGAGTACATCAAGCGCGGGTATTCGCTCGTGTACACGCCGCATGTGGTGCGGCGGCAGCTGTTTCATGTTTCCGGCCACGAGGGCTACTATTCGCAGAATATGTTCGACTCCATGGAGCTCGACGATGCGGAATACCGTCTGAAGCCCATGAATTGCCCCGGCCACATTCTGATTTACGCAGACTCGCTGAAGTCGTATCGCGATCTGCCGGTACGCTTGGGTGAACTGGGGACGGTCTATCGCTACGAGCGTTCGGGAGTCATGCACGGGCTGTTGCGGGTGCGCGGCTTCACGCAGGATGACTCCCACATTTTCTGTACTCCGGAACAGATCGAAAGCGAAATTGGCGGCTGCCTGGATTTTGCGCTCGAGGTGCTGAAAGTCTTCGGCTTCGACCAGTACCAGACCGAGCTCTCCACCTGGGATCCGAATGACCGCAAGAATTTCCTGGGATCGGAAGATCAGTGGAACATGGCCAACCGCTCGCTCGAAAATGCGCTCAAGCAGCGGAATATAGAATACAAGGTGATCCCCGGCGAAGGGGCGTTTTATGGGCCGAAGATCGACATCAAGCTGGTGGATGCGATCGGACGTCTTTGGCAGCTTTCGACCGTCCAGGTCGACTTCAATCTGCCGCAGCGTTTTAATCTCGAATATGTGGCCGAAGATGGCACGCGCAAACAGCCGGTGATGGTGCATCGCGCGCTGTTTGGATCGATCGAGCGCTTTTTCGGTGTTTTGATCGAGCACTACGCGGGCGCGTTCCCGGTGTGGCTGTCTCCAGTTCAAGCCGTGATGATTCCGATCGCGGAGCGTCACGTTGAATACGCGAATAAAGTTGCCGATCAGCTCAAGGCCATCGGGGTTCGCGTCGGAGTCGACGCCCGCAACGAAAAGATGAATGCCAAGATCCGCGAGCACGCCATGCAGAAAGTCCCGTTTTTATTAGTTGTCGGGGACAAAGAGTCCGAAGCCGGCAAAGTCAATGTCCGCACTCGTGGCAAAGAGAAGACCGACGACATGCCAGCCGTAGAGTTCGTCGAGAAGATAAAGAAGCTGATCGCGGAGAAATCTCCGACAATCTAGTGTTGTCATCCCGAGCAAAGCGAGCGATCTGGGTTCTTGCCGGGGGTAGCAGAAATCCAGATTCCTCGTCGCTTCGCTCCTCGGAATGACAAGGGGATAGATTTACATCGAATCAGAACGGCTCCGAGCCGCTGAGATTTATTTCATGCCATCTGACTTTTCGAGGAAGCGCGTAGCGGTTTTAGGTGCGGGAAAGATGGGCGGAATCCTGCTTAAGGCGCTTCTGGAAAAACAGTTGTTTTCGAGCAAGACGACGGTCGCCACTGTCCAGCACGAAGAGAAAGCTCGCACGCTTAGCAAGAAGCTAGGGATTCCCGTGAGCACCGATAATCGCGCGGCGGCGCGCAATGCGGACATCATCCTGGTGTGCGTAAAGCCTCAGATCGTCGACCAACTCATGGCACAGATTCGGCCGAGCATTACAAAAAATCAACTCATTATCTCAGTCGCTGCCTCTGTACCGACCAGTCGCATCGAGCGGGTTTTGAAGCGCGCTGCGCCGGTAGTGCGGGCCATGCCCAATACGCCTTGCGTGGTCGGTTGCGGCATGACTGGTTTGTGCAAAGGAAAGTTCGCCACAGCGCAACACCTGGAGATCGCGAGCGCACTATTCGGAGTGGTGGGCAGGACCGTCGTGGTTGACGAGAAATTGATGGACGCTGTCACTGGATTGTCCGCGAGCGGGCCAGCGTTCATTTACATTATTTTGGAATCTCTCGCCGAAGCGGGCGTGAAAGTTGGTTTGCCACGTGATGTGGCAACGCTGCTGGCTGCGCAAACGGTTATGGGCTCAGCCACCGTGGTGCTCGAAACTGGCGAGCATCCGGCGCAACTCAAGGACGCCGTAACCACTCCCGCTGGCTGTACCATCGACGGCATTCTGGAACTTGAAGAAGGAAAACTGCGGGTCACGCTCATCAAAGCGGTGGTAAAAGCCGCGCAGAGAGCAAAGGAGCTAGCTAACGGGTGAGGCCGCAAGAATAAATGGAGCGAAGGTCGTCCTCGCCCGTCGTCCGCTAGAATCGGTCTGTGGTCATCGGCGTGATCTCGGATACACATGGCTTGCTTCGCCCCGAAGCTCTCGCCGCTTTGCAGGGATCCGATTACATCATTCATGCCGGTGACGTCGGCGATCCGCAGATTCTCGACAAGTTGGCGGCCATCGCGCCGCTGACTGCCGTGCGCGGCAATGTTGATCACGGCGCATGGGCGCAGAAAATTCCGGCCACGAATGTGCTTGAGATCGGCGAGGTATCCATCTACGTGTTGCACAATCTGCAGGAACTCGACTTAAAGCCGGAAGCCGCGGAATTCGCGGCGGTCATCTATGGACACAGCCACGTTCCCAAGCAGGAATGGAAGAACGGCGTGCTCTACTTCAATCCAGGTAGCGCAGGGCCGAAACGGTTCAAGCTGCCGGCCAGCGTCGGACGCCTGCTTCTGACTAACGGGCGAGTGGGATCGGAAATCGTGAAACTGGAAGTGTAGCCAGCAGACATCCTCGCTGCTTAGATACTTTCCCGACTACCAGCCCACTCACGAAAAATCGACTCCGGGTCTAATACGTGAAGGATTGAAGCTCGAGACCCTGCTCATCCACGATAACTAAAAGAAAGCCGATTCGCTTGGCGGGGTTCAACGCTATCGTCACGGGACTGATCGGGAGCCGTTGAACCGGGATTGTCTCCTTCAGATTTCCTTCCTCGTCGTAGACGTAAACCTGGGGTTGTGGGTCGTTCACATTGCCACCATTGGAGCTCCATTGCGAGATCAGGAAAACGTGATGGATGGGATCGAACTCGACATCCAAGCCAGAATCAAGCGGCGTTCCGTCGTAGTTGGCGATTTGCACCTCGAAGCCAGTCTTCTTGGCCAAATCGTAGAATTCCACACCTCCGTCACTCAAAGTGGTGGTGCACGCGATGCCGTTTTCTGAGTCGACAGCAAGACCGTTGACGGTGCCGAGTCCTAAGTTGTCGGTGAACTTGCTGATCTTACCCGTAGCAAGGTCGACTAACGCGATACTGGATACGCAGCCCGGCTCCGGGCACCCCAGTGAATCCGCCAGAACCGCCTGATTGGTTTTGTTGTCCAACGCGATCTGCGGGTGAAAGAATTCGTCCACGTTGATGATGGGCTTGAGCGAGATCTGTCGCCCGAAGGTATTGTCCGCGATATTTGAGCTGAATACGTAGGTCAGGCCGGTGTCGAAGGAGGATTGGTAGGCCGCGACGTTGGGAGTTCCCTGGCTGACGCTGGTCGTCCAAAGTTGGTAGTTCTTCTTAATCGGAGGCGTCCATTTGCCGGTGAACTTGCCGCCGTCGAGGGGGTTGATAGTGAGGTAATGGTTCTGGCCGGCGTGCTGGTACAGGTCGAGTCCGACGTTGCCGAAAATTCCCACGGTATCGTAGTCGTCCTTCGTGTTGTTTTCTTTTGCGACGACCTTAAGGATGGCACCGGTCTTTTGGCTGAAGGTCTCAGTAGCGACAAGCGATTCGCCGTCAGAGAGAGCGACGTACTCGCTCAAGAGGCCTTCCGTACCGTTTCGATCGATGTCGTAACCCAGGATCTGGCCACCAAACTTGGGAGTGACGATCACACTTCCAGAGCCGGCGGCGGGGTTTGCCTGAAATTCGTCCCCTTGCATTGCCGCAGGAGCACCCGCGGCAGTCAAAACAACGAAGCAGGACAGGGCGAAAAGTGAAGCCATTATAAAAGCAGTTGGGACTTTCCTCTTGTTGGCGTTCCTCATGAGATCTCCTGCAGCGCACTTTCCCATAATCCGGGTGCAAGGCTTGTCAAAAGCCTGTAAAAAAGTTGTAAAGGTTTGTACGAAGTTCCTCTCAATTCGGAATTTATTGCTATTGCGCCACTCGAAGCGACGTTGGTTTGCCGGCCGAGCGCCAATTGCGAACTGACTTCTCACGCATTGCTACAATCCTCACAGTGTCTATGGAATTCGAGATCGAAGCTCGAATTGGCTCAGCCCGCGCCGGCCGCCTGATCACCCCTCACGGCGAAGTCGAAACCCCGGTCTTCATGCCCGTCGGTACGCTGGCATCGGTCAAAGGCGTTTCGCAGGACATTCTCGAGGAACTGGGAGTTCAGATTCTTCTAGGCAACACTTATCACCTCTACTTGAGGCCGGGAGTCGAGCAAGTCCGGAAGTTAGGTGGACTGCATCGCTTCATGTCATGGCCGCGGGCCATTCTCACTGACTCCGGCGGCTTCCAGGTTTTCAGTCTTACCGATCTGCGCAAAGTCACGGAAGAGGGCGTGACATTCCGCTCGCATCTCGATGGGTCTTCACATTTCTTCAGCCCGGAGAGCGCGATGGATGCGCAGATTGGCCTCGGCGCCGACATCATCATGGCGTTTGACGAGTGCACCGAGTATCCCGCGGATCGGGAACGCATGCGGGCGTCGATGGAGCTCACCCTGCGCTGGGCGGAGCGAAGCAAGAAGCATTTTGAAGAACATAAAGATGAAGTCCCGTGGAGAAATCACGTGGGGACAGCCGCCCCCACGCAAGCAGAAGCCACGCAAGCTTTGTTTGGCATCGTTCAGGGTGGTATGGATCGGGCTCTGCGAAAAGAATCGGCCGAGCGAACTCTCGAAATTGGCTTTCCCGGATACGCCATCGGTGGGCTGAGCGTGGGCGAGCCACGGGCTCTGACCCGGGAAGTCGTCGAGTCGACGCTCGAACACCTGCCCGCCGACAAACCCCGCTACCTCATGGGAGTGGGCACGCCGGAGGAAATCGTCGAATACGCCAATCTCGGCGTCGATATGATGGATTGCGTACTGCCCACGCGCGCCGCGCGGCATGGACTGCTGTTTACCTCAGAGGGAAAAATCTCTATCAAACAGGCTCGGTATGCGGGTGATGAGGCTCCGCTCGACCCGAATTGCGGTTGCCGGGTGTGCCAGCGCTACTCCCGAGCCTACTTGCGGCATCTTTATGCATCGAACGAGGTTCTGGCCCAGGTCTTAAATACCGTCCACAATCTGAGCTTCTACCTTGACACTATGCGGGCGGTGCGTCATTCTATTGCACTTGGGAAAGAGACTGGTTCTCCGTGTGTCCAGTCTCGACCGAAACCATAGCTCGGCATCCCCGGTTCGTGTCCGAAGCTGAAGGAATCTCCGGCCTCATAGCGCGAGAACTCCAGCGGTAAAATTGTAAGGGCGAGTGCGCCGGCAGGCGCAGCTCGAATTACTTAGCGGTAAGTGGGTTTGTAGTCCTCATAATATGGTTCAGCACTTATTGGCAATACAGCTTGGCGGCGGTTCGGCAGGATGGCTGGGGTTTGCCCCGCTCATCTTCATCTTTGCCATTTTCTATTTCCTGCTGATCATGCCGCAACAGAGGAAACAAAAGAAGTGGCAGGCGATGCTGAACGATTTGAAAACGGGAGATAAGGTTGTAACCACCGGGGGCCTGCACGGTACCATTGTTGCGCTGAAGGATGACTACATCCATCTGCGAGTTCCTCCCGACAATTTGCGGATCGAAGTGAGCCGGGGCTCGGTGGCCTCGGTAACAACCGCCGAAGAGGCGGCGAAATGAACACTGGGATTTTCAATCTTCACTTTGGGCAGTGCACGGGCGAGAACGCCCGCGTCTACATTGGGATTTTTTCATGAATAAGAATCTGGGCTGGAAACTTATCGTTATTGTGGCCACGTTGCTGTTTTTCCTTTTCGGCATCTTCGGTATACCGGAAAGATGGTCGGGCAGCGGGCTGCTGGCAGCATTGCAGAGCCGTATTCATTTGGGGCTCGACCTTAAGGGCGGGACTCACCTGATTCTTCAGGTGCAGGTGAACGACGCGGTCAATGTTGATTCGGATAATGCGGTCGAGCGGCTTAAGTCCGATTTGCGAGCGCGCAAGATCAACTACACAGAAATCAGCAAGCCCGATTCCGTCAACACCCCCGACAAGATTGTGCTGAAAGGTGTGCCGCCGGAATCCCGATCCGACTTGCTCTCCATCGTTCAGGATCGTCTCCCCGAATACGATCTGGCCTCGGGCGCGGAGAACACCTGGACGGTTGCGATGAAGCCACAGGCTCTGTCCGACTTGAAGAATCGCGCCGTGACCCAGGCGATTGAGACCATCCGAAACCGCATCGACCAACTCGGTGTTAGCGAACCCATCATCGAAGAGCACGGACTCGGGCAGTATCAAATTCTGGTGCAACTGCCCGGCGTCGACGATCCCGCGCGGGTCAAGGACATCATGCAGTCCACCGCCATGCTCGAGATTCGGCAATCCTTTGGCGGGCCTTACCCCAGCGAGCAGCAGGCATTGCAGGATAAAGGCGGAGTCTTGCCGCCGGATCAGATGTTACTGCCGGGCCGTAGCGTGGGTCCCACTGATAGCGAGGGTGGACAGGCTTGGTATCTGATTTCGCGCGCGTCGGCAGTTACGGGCCGCGACTTGCGCGCTGCCGACCAGTCTCGCGACGAAAACGGACAACCTTCGGTGAGCTTCACTCTGACCGGCGAGGGTGGCCGTCGCTTCGCCAGTTTTACCGGCGCTCACGTCGGCGATAATCTCGCTGTCGTGCTGGACAACAAAGTTCAGGAAGTCGCCGTCATCAAAGATCAGATCCACGATCAAGGTGTAATCAACGGGCGCTTCACCGAGCAGCAAGCCAAGGACTTGGCCATGATTCTGCGCTCGGGTGCCTTGCCTGCGGGCATCAAGTATCTCGAGGAGCGCACCGTGGGCCCATCGCTGGGCAGCGATTCCATTCGCGCTGGAGTAACCGCTGCGGTCATCGGCATGTTAGCCGTGCTGATCTTCATGCTGGTCTATTATCACGCGGCGGGAATCAACGCGGACATCGCCCTGATCTTGAATTTGATCATTCTCCTCGGCTTCCTTGGCTACAGCAGTGCGACCCTTACCTTGCCGGGAATCGCGGGAGTCATCTTGACTGTCGGTATGGGCGTAGACTCGAACGTACTGATCTTTGAGCGTATCCGCGAAGAACTCCGCAATGGCAAAACGCCGCCTTCGGCGGTGGAACAGGGCTTCGGCCATGCCTGGATCACTATCGTGGATACGCACGTCACGACCATCGTTTCAGCGGTCATTCTGTTCATCTTCGGCACCGGTCCGGTTCGCGGTTTCGCGGTCACGCTGAGTTTCGGTCTGCTCGCGAACTTGTTCACGGCTGTGTTCGTATCCCGCGTGATCTTCGACTGGTTGCTGAGCCGCAAACAGCGCGGCGAAGCGTTGAGCATCGGATAATGGCAAACACATAAGGCCGGACATTTATGTCCGAGTCAAAGAAACGGAGTTCTAAGCGGCGTGGAATTTTTTCGTAATCCAAACATAGATTTTCTCGGCAAGAAGTGGTACTTCCTCGCTTTCTCGCTGGTCTTCAGCGTGGCCGGTGTATTTTCCATGCTGTTCTGGCATGGCATCCCGTTGGGGATTGACTTTCGCGGAGGCACGCTGGTCGAAGTCAAGTTTTCCCACAGCCCTGACGACAACGCCATTCGTGCGGCGATGGATCGCGCGGGATTGCACCATGCTCGCATTCAGCGCTTCGGGCAGCCCGAATCCAACGAAGTGCTGATTGATCTGTCTTTGCAGGAAACCAGCGAGCAGGCGCTCGATCAGGGCAAGCTTGCGATCATCAATGCGCTGGAATCGAATGCCCCGGCCGGCAAGCAGGACCTTAACAATACGAGTTTTCTGACGCTGAAGAACTACATAGCCGAAAAAGATCCACTGCGGGCCGGGACGGATGCTGAGCAGCGTTACACTGCGCAAGCTCAGGCCATCGTCAACTATCGCGACAAAGTCAAAAGTGGCGTGCTTGGTTCGCTCGATGAATTGAAGGCAGCGGCCGACCCCGCGGTCGTGGCGTCTCTTGGGGATGGTTTTTATCTGTCCGATTTCGGAGTGCGAAATGTAAGCATTGTAGGCCCGCAGGTTGGCCATCAACTGCAAAACCAGGCCAAACTCGCGGTGGTCTACTCGCTGGCTGGCATGTTGGTTTATCTGGGTTTCCGCTTCGAATGGATTTACGGCGTGGCGGCAGTCATTACCGTGTTCCACGACACCCTGATCACGGTCGGCGCGTTTTCTCTGATGAACAAAGAGATCTCATTAACCGTAATCGCCGCCATTCTGACCCTGATAGGTTATTCCAATAATGACACGATCGTGGTTTTTGACCGCATCCGCGAAAACCTGAAACTCATGCGGCGGGATAAACTCTCGGACATCGTCAACCGCAGCATCAACCAAACCCTGAGCCGGACCATCTTGACAGCAGGTTTAACATTCCTGACAGTCCTGGCTCTGTATCTCTTCGGCGGCGAGGTACTGAAGGGCTTCTCTTTTGCCTTGGTTATCGGTATCTTGATCGGGACTTATTCGTCGATTGCGATTGCGGCGCCGATTTTAGTGGCCTATCAGGATTGGCGGTCGGGCCGCGGAAAGCCACCTGCCATGGTTCCAGTCGGTAAGGAAGCAAACCGCCGGGAGAAGATGAAGGCTAAGGCGTAGTCCGCGGCGGGGCATTTTTTACAACCATAAGTTTGTGATTGGTCGGGATTTGAGGTAGTATCGTCCGGTTTTCAGTTCAATCGTCGCAACGGTGGAACGCCGGGAGCAAAGTGGGCGCAGTCGGTGTCTAAAGGGTAGTTAGGGCCTGACGTAGGAGAAACTTTATGTTTGAAGACAGCCTGATAGAGTCCGGTGGAAGGCTTAAGACGAAGAGAGGCATTTGGACGGTCTTCTCGTTTGTCCTGGAAGCCGTTCTGGTCGGAGTATTGGTGCTCATCCCCTTGCTGTTCACCGAAGCGCTGCCCAAGACGCAGCTGATGACCTTTCTGGTAGCGCCACCGCCTCCGCCACCTCCGCCACCGCCCGCTGCGGCTCCGGTCAAGATCGTGAAGCAGGTGCAGACCAATATCATTAACAACCAACTGCGGACGCCCACCAAGATTCCCGAGAAAGTTCAAATGATCAAGGAAGACGAAGCGCCGCCGCCGGTCATGTCGGCCGGAGTGGTTGGCGGTGTTCCCGGCGGCATTCCGGGCGGACAGATGGGCGGCGTCATCGGCGGCATTATCAGTTCCACGCCGGTTGCCGTGCCCAAGGTTGCCACACCACAGCGCGTGCGCGTGTCCCAAGGCGTAACCCAGGGACTGTTGATCCGCAAAATACAGCCGAACTACCCACCTCTGGCACGGCAAGCACGCATCCAAGGAAGTGTGCTGCTGCAAGCCGAAATCAGCAAAGACGGATCCATTGAGAACCTGCATTTGATCAGTGGCCACCCTATGCTGGCACCGGCAGCCATCGAAGCGGTCAAACAGTGGAAGTACAAGCCATATATTTTGAACGGCGAACCGGTGGAAGTGGAAACCCAGATTACGGTGAACTTCACTCTGTCCGGAGGGTAGACCTGAGGCAGAGGAGTTTCTCTAAGCAGATGTAGATGTAAAGAGAAGTTTGAGAAGGTTGTCTTCCCCCAATCCTTTCTTGACGCTAGCTCGGGAGCGGGGCGGTCCGCGGAATTCAAGCCTGTAGCCTCGGCCTACGGATCCGGCAGTTTTCGCACTACAGATCGGCAAGCGGCAAAGAGATTACCAGATTTCTGAGGAGGAAAAAGCAACTCATGTTCGTAGCCAATGTAGCAACCCATACCCTAAGTCATATGTCCACCATGGCGGTCTGGATGTTCCAGGACCAACCCGTGGCCTGGGACCCGATCTCGCTATGGAAACAGATGGGATTCATCGCGAGAACCGTGGTCGTCATTCTATTCATCATGTCTGGCTGGTCGATCGGCGTAATGATTGACCGCGCCATGGCCTTCAGCGCGGCACGCAAGCAATCGCGGGCATTTGCTCCCGCGGTGGCTGGCGCTCTGCGCGACGGCAAGATTGATGAGGCCATCAAAGTTGCCGAGCGCAACAAGAAGAGCCATCTGGCGAAAGTCGTTACCGCCGGCTTGATGGAATTCCGGGCCCACCAGGAAAGCGGTGAGATTCCGGGCGAGACCATCGAAGCTTCCAAGCGCGCTCTCGAGCGCACCGAAGCCATCGTCCATGCCGAGCTTAAGCGTGGCTTGGGTGGTTTGGCCACGATTGGCTCGACCGCACCCTTCGTCGGCCTGTTCGGCACGGTGATGGGCATCCTGAACGCCTTCAAAGGCATTTCGGAGCAGAAGGCGACCGGTCTGGGAGCTGTCGCAGGCGGTATCGCGGAAGCCCTGGTGACCACCGCCGTCGGACTGTTCGTCGCCATCCCGGCCGTCATGATGTTCAATTACCTGACGGGCCGCGTGGAAGCCTTCGACGTGGAGATGGATAACTCCTCGAGCGAATTGATCGATTACTTCCTCAAGAAGCGGGGAGTTCGCCGGTCCTAGCTTTCAAGCAGGGTTGGTTTTCGACCATGAGTTGCTGACCGGCGCCGGAGCACTGCTTCGGCGCCGAGTCTTGACCTCCCTGGGGCCGAGAACCAATCGAAATGTGAGATCGATAAGGACGCGAGCACGCAGGAGATCAGATTATGTCGCTGAACAAACGGAACGAAGGAGCCAAGGTCAACTCCGACATCAACGTCACCCCCATGGTCGACGTCATGCTGGTGTTGCTGATCATCTTCATGGTGATCACGCCTATGTTGCAGAAAGGCGTGAGCGTGGATTTGGCCAAGGTCAACAACCCGACTCAGATGCCGGATGCCGACAAGGAAGACGCACTGATCGTGGCCGTCATGCGCGATGGCCAGGTGTTCTTCGGTAACGACAAAACTCCGCCCGATCAGCTGACCCAGAAGGTTAAAGATCGTCTGGCGAATCGGATTGATAAGCGGGTTTTCGTGCGCGCCGATGCCCGGGCCAAGTTTGGTTCGGTCGTGGCAGTCGTGGATAACGTCCGCGCCGCGGGCGTCGATCAATTGGGTCTACTGACCGATCAGAAGAAAACGACGGGAACTCCGCCACCGCCAGCGACTGGCGGACAATAGAGGAGATTGATATGGGAATGACAGCTGGAGGAGGCGGCGGCCAAAGCGCCGTTATCAACGTAACACCCCTCATCGACGTGCTGCTGGTTTTACTGATCATCTTCATGGTGATTACACCTTTGACCCCGAAGGGGCTGGATGCTCTGGTGCCCCAGCCACCGCCGCCCAACGCGCCCAAGAACAACACGCCGGATCGTACTATCGTGGTGCAGTTGATTGATCGCGGATCGGGCCAGGAGCCCGGGGTAAAGATCAACAATGAAGACACAACCTGGGACGGTTTACAGGGACGTCTGACGGATATTTTCAAGACCCGCGCTGAGAAGGTGATGTTCGTCAAGGGCGACGACAATGTTCCGTTTGCCGACGTCGCTAATGTCATTGACATTGCGCACGCGGCAGGCGTAGACAAGGTTGGTCTGATCACCGCCAAGATTGAAGCCGGCGGTTAGACACGCGGGCAGAGTTTTCATTTACAGAATTTCAGGTGCGTTTACCGATGTGATCTGAACCCGGCCGCGCCGGATGCGGTTGCGCGCTGGTTTGTACGTCATATTTTCGATCAGATCCCAGCGAATCCTGGCGAGGGAGACTTATAAAGCAATGAAAAAAAGTGTGCGGTTGCTGGCACTCATGGCGGTCGGATTACTCTTATTGTCTGCGGCGGGTTGCGACAAGCTGAGAGCGCGTGACCAACTCAACAAGGGCGTCGCGTCCTACAAGAATGCCCGTTATGAGGAAGCCATCGATCATTTCCAGCAGGCCGTCACACTCGATCCCAGTCTGCTGAATGCCCGTCTTTATCTAGCGACCGCGTACGCCCAGCAGTACATTCCGGGAGTCGACGCCGAAGACAACAACCGTTTGGGACAGCAGGCAGTCGACCAATATAAAGCGGTGTTGGAGCGGGATCCCAAAAGCATCAATAGCGTAAAAGGAATCGCCTACATCTACCTGCAGATGAAAAAGTTTGAAGACGCCAAGACCTACTATCGCAAAGCTCTTGAGATCGATCCCAACGATCCCGAGCCTTACTATTCAGTGGGCGTGATCGACTGGACGCAGACTTATCAGCCACGCATGGAAGAACGCGCCAAGCTGGGCATGAAGCCGGATGAGCAATTGAATCCGAAGGACAAGAATCAAAAGAAAAGTTGCGACGAGCTCAAACAGAAGAACTGGGCCAACATTCAGGACGGCATTGACGCGCTCAACAAGGCACTGCAGTTGCGGCCTGATTACGACGATGCCATGGCCTACATGAATCTGATGTATCGCGAGAAAGCGGATGTGGAATGCGACGATCTCGCGGCCCGAGCGGCGGATTTGAAGACGGCTGATGAATGGGTCGACAAGACCATGGCCACCAAGAAGGCCAAAGCCGAGAAGCAGCCCGGAGCCCAGGGCATCACCATGGATCAGCCTAAGTAAGATCAGCCTAAGTAAGGGCAACCGAAGCAGGAACAATCTGCGTAAGAGCAACCGAAGTAGTTTTCTTCTCTGAATCGCCACTTCCGCGAGCGAAGTGGCTGGGCCCGATTTGATTTTCCGTTCGTGGTCGATTTATTCTGCCTCTTTAGGCTTTAAGATTTACATCGCCCCTTCGTTCCGTGAAATGACTGCCGCATCGTTTGTAGGTCGCGCCAGGGCCTGACGAATAGGCAACTAAGGCGTCCAATTTCTCATCAACTAAGCTGCATCCGCATGTACATTTTGACTCTCAATCCGGGCGAGTCCGCTTTCGTTCGCTGCACTCTTTGCGAGAATTTGAATCTCATGGTGACCAACGAAAAAGAGAGCGACGTAAAACTCCAATTCAATACGAAAGACGATCAACTGGACGCGGAGTGCATGCAGTGCAAACAGCACTACTTCTGGTCTCCCGGCTCGGTCGCGATCGTCAAGTCCACCGAAAGTTCAAACTAAAAAGCCCTTTCAAACCGCGAGCCGCCAACTTCAGGGCCAAACGCCTTGTCAAAGGTCACTCCCGGACCAGTGCCTTCCGTCACGTGATCCCTGACTGGTCTTCCCGGTAACATAAGCACCAGCGCTGCTGGGGAGATAAAGACAATGAAATGGAAGCTCGACCGCATCATCAGCGTGGCCACTTTGGTCACATCCGTGCTGGCTCTGGTCCTCGTGCTCAGGAAGCCAGCGCCCGTGGCGCCCGCGCAGTCGCCGGCGGCTGCTGCTGCGAATGTCGAGTCCGTGGAGAAGAAACTGGAGCAGTTGGATCAGCCCAAAGAACCTGGCCAAGCCCCGGCGCAGGTTCGCTTCAACTCCGACGAGATCACTGCCGCCTTGGCGCAGGCTGCGGCGGGGCTTCCCAAGAGCATGACCGCATCTGCTGCGATGGCCGTTCCCGGCGCAGCATCGCAGACTGGCGCGCCAACCTCGGTTCCCGCTTCGCCTGATGCGGTAATCGGGGAGGGTGAGCCTCAGGTCAAGGATTACAAAGTCAATTTCGATGGCGACGTCGCGCGTGGCCAGTTTGTTACCCAAATCGGTGGCAAGGATGTTTACGTCACCCTTGCCGGACACCTAGGCTCCAAGGACGGCTATGCAACCTTCGATCCGACCGAATTCAAAGTGGGCGACCTGAGTATTCCGGTGTCCATGGTCAGTAGCGCCTTGCAGCAGAAGCTAAGCGAACAACGCGACCGTCTGAAGCTGCCAGATGATGTGGGCAACATCAAAGTCGAGAACGGCCAACTGGTGGCCACGCAGAAGTAAGGGTGTCTTGTCCGCAACCCGGTCCTCCTGAGAAGGCCAGCACTTAGCAATTAGCACTTAGTCTCCGAAGCGTCTTGCCTGGGCCTGCCAAAAACCTCGTGGGCTAAGCCTTAGTTGCGAACTCTACACATATTTTGGTGCAGGATTTCCCTCAAAAAAAACACGCGTTTTCCCGCAAAATCTTGAAAACAAACAGCCGGAAATTTTTCCTCCTCGCAGATCTATGGTTCTTAAGGTACTTACAAGCAAAATCTTGGAAACATTGGAGTTACGGCGTGTGGCGGCGGCTGCGGTCCCGCTTTGGAACCGCGCGGGAGCTAAGACATCAGCGTGTTCCCGGCGGACTCGGGTTCGGGGGCGTGGAAGGGCGGCGTCCTTGATTAAGTTGTCAAAGATTCCGCGATTATCTATGAGATAATGCATGTGTAAATATATTATCGGAAGTGATCGCCGTAAATCAAGAGAAAAGCGGATGAAGCGCGGTCGCGGTTTCAAATCGGGAATCTTGCCACCCGCGGTTATCTTGTCAGCGCCCAGGCTGCTAAAGAATGTTTACTGCGCGAGCTGCCAACAGAGCCACCGTGGTCAGGGAAATGAGGGATTGAATCATCATGAGTAGTTTGGCCCATCCCGATAATACGGGACAGTCGGTTGGTGAAAATGCGGTACTGGTATTGAAGGCGAGAAAGAGGTAATCCACGAAACCTGGACTCCAGCATTGCTCTCCCATCTCGCGCTTGGCTTGCTGATCGAGAGTCATCTGCGGAAAAAGGAACGCTCCGTCGGTATGCACGCCGCGCAACTCACGTTCGCGCGGGCCACCTGCATCCAAACGCCAGTACCATGAGGCGAAGACCAGGATGTTGGTAATCCATAAGGCAGCTGCGGACCGCAACAGATCCTTGGGAGACTGCCGATGCGCGGGTAGAGCCGCGACCAGCAGTCCAAGCGACCAGATCATGTCGACGGTCACGATGGAGCTCAGCAGATAGCCCAGGAACTTATTGAGGTCATCTTTACCGCGTTGGCGCGCCCACGTCGTGGGAATCAGAAGCACTCCGACGATAACGATGAGCATCCAGTCGGGGCCCGCTGACAGGGATTCGGGCAGAGAAAAGCGCAGTCCGCCCACGGCAAGCAAGGCAAGCATTGCAGGCCACCGTGGCTCTAAGTGTTTTGAACTATTTGGCATCGTCTCACGGGGAGGGCCAGAGACAGCGCGGCTTCACGAGAGTCTATACCGGATTACCACGAACGTCCAGAAGCTGAGACAAGGGTAGTGTGGTGAAGTTTTTGATAGGGAAGCGAGCCAAACGCGCGATTATTGTGTCGCAAAGAACGCGACAGATCGCGCGGCTCGCCCAGATTCCCTCGA
Source organism: uncultured Acidobacteriota bacterium (assembly GCA_963722725.1). Taxonomy (GTDB): domain Bacteria; phylum Acidobacteriota; class Terriglobia; order Terriglobales; family Acidobacteriaceae; genus JABDBE01. The sequence continues at coordinate 167,162 of CAVROB010000011.1, read as the reverse complement.
CTTCGCTCGGGACAGGCTCTTCGCTGCGCAAAGAACGCTTGTTCAGTATGACAGTCGAACTGCAGAACTACTCTCCGAGAGAGCCTTGAAACAGGGCATAGAGCTGGTTCCCAATCACGCGATAGACCACGAAGGCACTGCCGGTATCGGAGACCTCGTGGAAAAGAAGCTCGGCCCGACCGTCTCCGTCGACATCGACGGCATCGATCAGGTCGAGGCGGGGAATGACGTCGAGATGCTGGGTGTCGGTTACGTTGGCCAGCGATTTGTGAAGCTCGCCGTTCACATCGTCGCGAACTACCAAGGTGATCATGTATTGCGGGCCGGGATTTGTACTGTCTTTTCCGTGTGAGCTCTGTGGCATATGGGCTTTCGCGGTGAGCACCAGCTCAGGCTCGTTGATATCTGCGAGATCAAACACGTGAAGTTGCACATCTTCGAAAGTGGGCTGCACCGGCTTAGCTGCAGCTGCTTTGCTTCGGAGCGAAGAAGCGGGAACAGGTTTTGCCGCAGCGCTGCCGGGTGCCAGCTGTGCAGCGCGGGCTCGGATTTCGTCCGCTGCCATGGCCAGCATCTTTTTGCGGAACTGTTCTTCTTCTTGCGGACTCATCTTGTAGTTGTAAGGCAGCGAGTCGGACGGTTGGGGATCTGAAATCGCGGGAATCAGTTGGACCTGGTTTACGGGCTGGGCCGCGGATGGCGACGGGGTAACACCCTCGGCCGAGGCGGAAGTCGATACTTTCTTCTGAGCTTCCTCAGCGGAGGTAGCACCGGCCTGGCCTCGCTTCAAGGTGGGACGATCTTTGTCTTCTGGAGCCTGGTTGTCTTGCGACGGCGGTGGAGTAGCGGGCGAAGACGATGCCGACGCGGCAGGCGCTTCCGACGGGGTCGCGGTGGGTGCCGGCGCAGGTGCGCCAGCTGGAGCTGGCTGTGTCGCTGGAGCGGGCGGCGCTTCCGGCGGCTTGGGTTTTTCGGCTCCCGCGCGCCGCAACACCGGAGGACCCTCGTCGTCGTTTATCCCGCGAGGGGTCGACGGCACCGGCTTCTTCTTTGCCGCCATGGCCTTGATGGAATCCGCCGTCTGCCATCTGCCGTCGGCCCACCATACAGTCGCTCCGCTTTCATCTTTCCCGTGCTGCGGGGCCGTTACGGTAAACAGTCCCTGAGAAACTCCGGTGCGTATCCCTTCATAAACCGTGTCGGCCCAGAGCGCCATGGGCACTGGAGCGGCTTTGTAGGCGCTGGCATCGTAATATTTGCCGTCGATTAGAATGGCGATGGGAATCAGGCGCGCGTTTCCGTTGGGTCCGAGTTCAAGTAGACCCAAAGCTCGCGGTCCCTTGGTGGTCTTGGCTGCGTGGCCAACCTGCCCAGACAGGGTTGGCGGCAACATTATTTGCAGAAAAATGCACACCGCGAAGACGCCCAGGATGACGCGCCACCGGGTGGTGCGGTATAACGTTGATCGAGCAGCTGACCGAAAAGGAGAGATACGCATGGATATCAATATCAATGATAAAGCCCCGGAGTTTACTTTGCCTGACCAGAATGGCGACGAGGTCTCGCTGAAAGACTTTCGGGGGAAGTATGTAGTGCTTTATTTCTATCCGCGGGCCGATACGCCGGGATGCACGATTGAGGCTTGCGAGTTCCGCGATTCCTTCAAAAGGTCGGAAAAGCTTGGTGCCGTGGTTCTGGGGGTTTCTCCGGATGAACCGAAAGCTTTGAAGAAGTTTGAAGATAAGTTTGGTCTGCCTTTTACTCTTCTCGGCGATGCCGACAAGAAAGTTGGCAATGCGTATGGCGTGATCCAGGAAAAGAATATGTACGGCAAGAAAGTTATGGGCGTGGTTCGGACTACGTTCATCATTGGTCCGGATGGCAAGGTCAAACACATCTTTCATAAGGTGAAACCGGAAGGCCATGCGGAAGAGGTGCTGGCTTACTTGAAGAGCGCGGCGAAAGGCGCGGCTTAGATTCGGCGCGAGCGAGGTTTCGCCAAATGAAGAAGCTGGAATTCACAGTGAAGTTGGAAGGCCGAGGCACTTCTATGTCGTGGTTGAACCCGCCCTTCGACGTCGTAAAAGTGTTTGGTACGCGGGCGCGAGTGCCGGTTCGCGGCACCATCAACGGGTTTCCGTTTCGCTCGTCGCTGATGCCGATGGGCGGTTGCCACGGGATGCCTGTCAACCAGGCTCTGCGCAAAGGAGCAAGAGTGGAAGGCGGCGACATGGTTAGCGTGGTCATGGAGCGTGACGATGCCGAGCGAACCGTGGAAGTGCCGCTGATTCTGAAGAAAGAGCTGGCCAAGAGCAAGACGGCGCAAGCGAATTGGGAAAAGCTTTCGTTTACCAGTAAGAAAGAGATCGTGCTTTCGATCAATGGAGCCAAGCAGGAAGAGACTCGTGCTCGACGACTGGCGAAGGTGATGGATATTTTGAAGACAGGCAAGAAATGGACTGGCTAGGCTTTCAAGAGTCGCACCACGTCGGCGATCTCGTTCTCTTGAAATAAGCGGATGGCGGCAACACCGGCCGCGCCCGCATCCACACAGGCGCGAGCGTTCTCGAGTGTGACGCCACCGAGAGCGAGGACGGGGATCTTCTGGCGGCAAGCTTCACGCAACCCGTCGAGGCCGGACGGGCTCGCGTGTGGGGCATCCTTTTTTTCGAAGACTGGGGCGAATATGGCGAAATCGGCTTGCTCGGAAGCGGCTCGCGCTACCTCGTCCGCAGAGTGACAAGAGACGGTGATTAGCGGTTGAGTCGCGTGTCCAGCCTTCGCCCAAATCTTTCTTACTTCGGATGGGGAAAGATCGTCAGTCGGCAAATGAACTCCGGCCGCACCGCAAACAAGGGCGATATCGCTACGTGAGTTGATGAGTAAGGCAGTTGTCTGTTCCCGGTTCTCAGTTCTCAGTCGGGCTGTACGTGCGAGAATTTCGAGGTCGCGAGCGGGAAGATCTTTCTCGCGTAACTGAATGAAGTCTACGCCGCAACGAGCCGCCTCTGCGATCTTCGCAAGCAAAGCTCGTTGGCGGGCGTTCTCGTCTCCCGGAAACTGCTTGCGATCGGTGATGTAGAGGAGGAGCAAACTTTTACGGGTTTGTTTTCGCGATTTCGGGAGCTCGTTCGGCCGATTCGCCCTTGTGCTTGGTTTCCTGCACGAGGTGGTACTTGGTCAGGCCGTCGCGCAGAAATTCAAAACCTTCTTCCGGCGAGTCCACGATCCTGAAAAGTTCCAGATCCTCGGGAGAAATGGTTCCCGCGTCCACCATGGTTTGGAAGTTGATCAGGCGGTTCCAGTATTCGGAGCCGTAAATGACGACGAGGATCTTCTTGGCCAGTTTCTGGGTCTGGGCGAGCGTAAGAATTTCGAAGAGCTCGTCCATGGTGCCGAAGCCGCCTGGAAAAATCACCAGCGCCTTGGACAGATAGGCGAACCAGAACTTGCGCATGAAGAAATAATGAAACTCGAAATTGAGCGACGGAGTGATGTAAGGATTAGGGCTCTGCTCGAACGGGAGGGCGATATTCAACCCAATACTTTTGGCGCCCGCCTGATGCGCTCCGAGATTGGCGGCTTCCATGATGCCAGGGCCGCCGCCGGTGGTGACGACGAAGCGTCGACGGCGCGCGGGAATTTGAACTGACCATTTGCTCAAGAGGAAAGCCAACTGGCGCGCGTCCTCGTAATAACGCGCCATGTCCACGGCCGCAAGCGCCCGTTTCCTGAGGGGCTCGAATTGGCCGCCGGAAAGTTGTTCCGCGTTTGATTCGAGTGCTGCGAGTTTGTCCTCGGAGACGGTGCGGCTGTGGAAACGGGCCGAGCCGAAGAACACGACCGTGTCCTGAATCTGCTCCCGGCGAAAGCGGGCGATGGGTTCCATGTACTCGGAGAGAATACGCAGGATCCGGCCATCGGGGCTGTTGACAAAGGCTTCATTTTCGTACGCCAGCGGCGCACGTTTCATATCACTTTCACTCATAGTTCGTCTTTCCGTGAATTCCGGGAAACTTAGTTGTCCGGCAGGCCGTGCGGAATAAATGCGAATCTGCCGGCTCGGACTTGCTTGCCTTTAGGTACGTTTTTCCTCGTGGTAATGAATTGCCTCCGAGAATCCGATCCAAATGTCGAGGATTCCCAGCCCGCTGCAGATTCCGCGAACAAAGCCGTTAGCGACGAATGCCCGCAGTCCTGGGTACACCATTAGAAGATGGTTATCTGTCCACTCCGGTCTCCAGGGAAGAATCACCAGAAGCACGCCGACGACGGCGCACACCAACCCGAATGTCAGCACGGTAATCCGATGCAGCCAAAGCTCCAAGCCCGCGTAGCGCCTTCCTTCGGGACGCGTCGGCGCAGTTTCTACTACCGTTGCCGAAGAGTCACTGCGTTCCGGGGAAGGCAACTCCGACCCTAGGGAAGCCGGAGGAATGGTTTGGGGTGTATTCGGATCCGCCGTCACTGTGAGCTCCCGAAGAGAGCCGATGTGGTGGGCCGGGTTCTGCGAACGTACATTCCCAGCGTAAGAAGATAGAAACCCATTCGGACATTCTACGACTTCAGGGTCTTAATGCGCTCGGCGACATCCCGGTAATCGATGTTACTGCCATACACTTCCATGAAATGGTTGAGGGCGGCGGCTTTGTCTCCGGCAGCCTCGTAAGAAGATGCCAGCTCGTAGTGCAGCGCGGTGCGCGTCTCTGCATCGATGGTGGACAATTTGAGAGCCCGCTCGTACCAGCGGATGGCAGCTTCCGGCATCCCTTTATCCAGGAAACATTGGGACAACCAGGTGTAAGTCTGCATGATTTGCGGGAAGGGATGACCGCGATCCACAGCCTGGCAGACTTTTTGCAATTCGCCGATGGCTTCGTCCAAGAGTCCCATCTCGCGGAAAGCAACGCCCAGATTGTAATGAGTCTCCGAGTCTTCGTCGGCCGCAGCGGAGTCTTCCTCGAGTTCGTGTTTCAGCTCGCCGAACATATCGGCAAGGTCGACTCCAGCGCCGGAATCGAACTTAGGCAGGGGTGTACCCGATGCGGGCTTGCTTAAAGGCCGCACGGCTGAAGGCTGATAGGTGAAAGTTGGTGGGGCGGTCGCCAGTTCGTGGGCTGCGCCCGTTTGGGTTGCGGCAGCCGCCATCGCAGCCGGAACCTGCGCTGGTGGAGCGTTGACTGGAATGACCGTTGCGGATTTGGCTGCAACCGGCTCGGGCATCGCCTCAGGCTCTGGGACGGCGCGCAGTTTACTTCGGGGCTCGGCCTTCGCGACGGGGGCTTCGGCAAGGAAACTGTCTCCAAGAGAAGCTTCGAGGTCGGAAACGAAACTGTCCAGCTTTCCGGCCGGCTTATGTTCGGTGGCCGCTGCGGCAACTTCCGCCACGTACGGTTCTGGTTCTGGTTCGGGAGCTACCTCGTGCGCGGTGGTCTGCGGCAGGAAACCATCGCCGAGCGAGGATTCCAGGTCGCTGACAAGTGCATCGAGGACCCCAGGCTTTGGTTCAGGAGCGTGGGCCGTAGCTTCCTCCGGAACTGGCTCTGGCTCTGCCACTGCTGGGATGTCGGCAATTGAAAGTTCTTCAATCGTCTCGGCTTCTGGAGTTGCAGCTTGCGCTGAACCAGCCTCAATCTCTTCGCGCAGAGCCGACAACAAAGAAGGCTCAGCTTTCAAGCGCTCCAACTTGGTGAATGCCGCACGAGCTTCTTCATGCATCCCATTCGACAAGTAGAAACGAACTTCTTCGGCGGCTTCTTTGATAGCTTCCGGATCGGCGGAGACCGCCGCTTGACTCGTCGCAGCAACCTCAACGGCCTCTCTGTGCGGTGCAGGGCTGGATTCGGATTCGTCCGAAAGCGAACCTTCCCACTCTGCCGAAAGATCGATTTCCTTCTCTGCCGCAACAGATTCCGGGGCAGCGGATTGGATTTCAAACTCTGCGTTTTGCGGTGCCGAAGCAGGCGCGGGCGCTGCGGGAGGATGGAAGAAGACTTCGGTACCTGCGGCAGCACTTATCGCTGCTTCGGCCGGCGCAGGTTTTGCAATGGCTGGTTCAGGAGCGGCGTCGGCAATCAAAGCCTCAGGAATTGCTGGCGGCGGTGCCACATGCATTGCCGCTGGCAGGCTGAGATCCGGAATCGTAGAGGCGCGTTCTTCGTACTTGGCCGCGAGTTCGCCGTAGCGAGTGGCTTCGTCCGGGTGTCCGGCGTCGTGGTAAATACTCTCAAGGGTGCGGCAGCAAACCGCAGCCTCGGTGAAACGGCTGGCCCGCGTGTGCAGAGCAGCTAAGCGCTGGTTTACGCGGAGATCGCGAGGCGCCTGGGGCAACGCAGAAAGCAGCGGGCCCAAAGCTTTCGCCGGCATGTTGTAGGAAATGAAAAGTTCTGCATCGGTCAGAGCGGCGCGAACGAAAAGCGCGACATCGTCAGCGTAGCGCTGATCTATGAAGGGCGCAGTGGCTTCCAGTTCGTCCACCATGACGGCGCCTTCTTCCGGAGTAATAAGGTGCGAACTGGACGGCGTGCCGAGCTTGCCCACGACTTGCTGATAATTGCGGGCGTGCAGCTGATTTTCAGGCTCAAGTTGCGTCAGCTTGAGATAGTAGTCGCGCGCCTTCTCCAGTTCTCCCGCCTGCACATAGGCGTGGGCCAGGAGCTCATAGACTTCGGTGAGATGGGTGTTCTCTCCTGCCTTATTCAGCAGGTCGAGCAGCATTTCGAGGGCTGGCGGATTGTCGCGCACCGGGCCGATCAGGGAATGCAGGTTTTCCAGAATCTTTCCGGAGTCCGCCGCTAACAGCCGATCCGAGTGCTGCTGATAAATGCGCAGAGCATCCTCGGCCTGACCCGCTGCGATAAGGGCGTCGGCGTAAGACAGAATTGCGCTAATGTCGTTGTGAACCGAGAGCAGCTTCGCCGCCAGTGTGCCAGCCTCAGTCAAACGCCCGGTTTGCAGGTAGGCTTGCAGCAAAGTTCGTAATCCGTCGGGATGGCTGTCGAGGTCCGCAACTTTCTCAAGACACTCGACTGCAGCTGCCATGTCGCCTGCATCGAATGCGTTGCGTCCGCGCATGAGCAAAGCGTAGCCGTTGCCCGGATCCAGTGTGATCATGCGCTGCAGAATTTCTTCCGCTGGGCCGAGCTGACCCTTGGCGCGCAAAGTTTCGGCGGCTGCAGAGAAAATCTGCCAGGCTTCTGTTTTCTTGCCTAAGCGGACATAAACCTCAGCCAGACGTGTCCGCATGGCAACGTTCTCGGGATCCATTTCCAGAGTCTTCTGGAAAATTCGTACTGCCTGTTCCAACTGACCTTCACGCAGAAATTCTTCCGCCACTTGCAAGTACTGAGCACGCGCATCATTGAAGAGACCTTGCTGGGTGTAAAGCTCGGCCAGCCTGAGCACGCTCTCCAGCGACGACTGCAGCTTGCTCAGCTTCTTGTACATCGCAATCGCTTTGACCGTGAAGCCCTGCGAAGCGTAAGCGTCGCCAACGCTCTTGAAGCATTCCACAGCCTTTTCGGAGTTGCCGAGACGCGAGTAGAGATCGCCCACGGTATTCATCACCGTGAGATCCTTGGGGTCGGCTTTGAGAACTTTTTCGTACTCAGTGATTGCGTTTGGCAGCTTGCCCTGCTGGACAAACTTCTCCGCAGCACTGAGAACCTTCTGCTTGTTGAAGCCAAAACCAAACGCCATAAGAATGCGGACTCCAGCTCCGGGTTCGTCTCTCGTCCGAAAGCTTTCTCTACCACACGAGAGTACGTGCCCAAGTTGACCATTCCATCGGCAATTGCGCCTGATATCAGGGATGGTCTTTAGGACAAGGGTAATTGTACGGCTGGGTACTCAGAATCGTATGGTTACTAAGGGTTACCGAAAGGGAGTGTACGACCGGGTAGCCCTGCAAATGTAGGCTTAGGCGTCCTCGCCGGTGCTGTGGTGCCAAGAAACATCATTTGGTTCCACGGCTCTCCGGAGGGTCGAAAAACAGTGCGTGATAAATGAGGTGCGTCGCTGAATCGATCCACTGATTCAGTTCGACCGCAGGCATGCGCACGGCTTGCGCGAGCAGGCTCCAGAAGAAAGTGTCCATCACGCGGGCCAACGCGGGAACGTCTACTCCCGACCGTGCGCCGGGCAGTTGTTGGAGGAACTGAAATACGGTCGTGACCCGCGTGGTTGTCCAAGCGTGAATCTGCGCTTGCTTACGCGCCAGCTCCGAATCAGAAAGCACCGCCTCCTGCCATGCCCGGTATGCGCCCAGGTAGCGGAGATCGTGGGAAAACGCGCGCGCCAACAACTCACGCACAACCGCCCGTACATCGCTGACACCTCTTGGGCGAAAATCAAGCTGGCTTAGCTTATCCAGCAACTCGTCCATGAGCGCAAGCAGTAGTTGCCGCTTGGAGCGAAAGTGCTGGTAAAAGGTACCGACTGCGAGCTTCGCTCGCCGCGCGATCTCGTCGATCGAAGTGCTCTCGTAACCTTTTTCGCCGAACAACGCGAGTCCCGCCGCTTTTAGTCGGGCTCGCTTTTCGAGACTGCGTTTTTGACGTGGTTCCGCTGGAAGGCCTTCACCCGAGAGCAGGTTCGGACGCAGGCTCAAGAACGCCGCTCTGGACGGATGGTCACACCGACTAGGGCGCCGGCGCAGCACCACAGCATCCACCCGCCGAACACGCCTGCGACTTCCGGAGACATATTCGGAAATACCACCGGAAAGAAGGCGCTGGAAAACGGATCGAGCAGGAGCGTTGGCAGAGCAATCGAGATGGCGCCAGCAGGCCATTGCTCCGGGCGCGGCTCGAAGCGTCGGCACAGCCGACGCACGAGCCAAGCCATCAACGGAAAACTAATCGTGAACAGGATGAGCGTGCCCTTCCAATCGCCTGGACGAAGCAAGTGCTGTCCCGTGACTCGCAAGGCGATGGTGGCCGCGAGCCAGATGCCAACTCCGAAAAGAAAAAGACGGAAATTCATAAAATGAACATGAACATATATTCATATTATCAGCCCGCAAGACAGAATGCAAATCTTGCCCCACCCATACGGGGTTCCGGTTTACATCAACGAGCTTTACGTATTGGGGGCCGCTCAGCGTGAATGATCTCTGAGGGCATGGCAACTTCTATGGCACCGCACTTGGGGACCAGGAAACGACCTTCGGTTTGGTGTTTGAGATTTTTCCGTAGTTACGGAGGAATTCGTTGATTTAGAAGTTACGATTGCGGTTTAGTTTCTGCCTTACTGTCGCTTCTGATGAGGCCTGCTCCCGCGAAAATACTCCATCTACTTTAGGCCCGGCACGCCGCCGCCATCATGAACAACAGCAAGGCCAACAACAACGGCTTGGGCAGTCGGCGCAAGACCCTCCACACTACGATGCTCATCTCGATCCTCCTCGCCGGGAAAGTTCCGCGAAATGAATCTGTCTGCCAAGCCCGACTAATACAATTTGGGTATTGGCACATCACACCGCTTCAATGTAGGTTTACTGGCCACGAATTATAAGGCAAGACCCGCGATTGGAGGCAAGTTTTTTATGACGTGGATCCGCACCGTTCCTCTTTCTGAGGCGGATGAAAAGCTGCGCAAAGCGATGGAAGACCAGAAATTGCTCTATCCCAAGGAGTACGCCACGCCGGTGCATCCCGTCGAAGGCGGTGGTTCTTCGATCGTTGCCTCCCACAGCCTGATTCCGGAAGCGCTTTACCACGCCTTCGCGACTTTTGGCACGCTCATGTCGCCCGATTTGCCGCTCAGTCGCCGGCAGCACGAAATGATTACTACGATGGTTTCCGTCACCAACCGGTGTGTGTATTGAATCGAGTCACACGCAGAGTTTCTGCGTCGAATAACGTTGGACGAGACGCTGATTGAAGCACTGAAGCGGGACTACACGACCGCCCCCATCACCGAGCAAGAGCGGGTGATGCTGGACTACGTAGTCAAACTCACAAAAGATGCCACCAAAGTCTGGAAAGATGATCATGATCGCCTGCGAGGCGCGGGATTCGACGATAAGGCAATTTTGCAGATCACTCTCATCGCATCGTGGTTCAACTACATCAATCGAGTGGCTGACGCTCTGGGCGTTGGACGGGAATAGTCTGCTGCCTGCATCACGGATGCAATCCGGGTAGCTGACCAGCCAGGAGACGCACTCTTCATCGCTTTACCAACTCGACCGGCCCGTAAGGCGCTAACATCGATACGTGGAGCGCCGCTCGCTTTTCGAATATCTCGACCATTTTCTGCAAAGAGGGAACGAGACTGCCTACGTTCAGCCTCACGGATATCGCACTGTTCGCTGGTCGTATCGGCAAGTCGCGGACCTCGCGTTTCAGTTTGCCCGTGAACTGGATGCTCGTTCGATTACGAAGGGCGAGCGGATTTTGCTATGGGCTCCGAATTCGGCCGAATGGGTTGCAGTGTTTTTGGGATGCGCTTTGCGTGGCGTCGTGGTCGTGCCCATGGACGATATCGCAACCCCTGACTTCGCTTTACGAGTGCATCAACAGGTCGACGCCAAGTTGCTGGTGTGCGCGCGTGACCACGTGCAACAGTCGGTTTCAACACTCACTTTGGAGGACTTGCCGGAAACCTTGAAACCGCATTCGCCGGCCGCCTTTCAGTCCGCCGAGGTCGAACCCGCGGACACGCTGGAAATCGTCTTCACTTCTGGCACGACGGCCGAGCCCAAGGGAGTTGTAATCACGCATGGCAATGTTCTTGCGAATATTGCACCGTTGGAAGTGGAGATCCGGAAATATCTTAAGTACGAACGATGGGTGCACCCGGTCCGTTTTTTGAACTTGTTGCCGCTCAGCCACGTCTTTGGACAATTTCTGGGAATCTTCCTGCCTCAACTCATGGGCGGCACGGTGATATTTGAGAACACATTCAAGCCGGCGGACGTGATCGGAACCATCCGTCGCGAGCACGTTTCCGTATTGGTCGCGGTGCCCCGTGTGCTGCAATCACTCAAAGAAAAAATCGAACGCGATCTCGAAGACGATGGTGATGCAAAGCAATTCCGCCAAATGTTTCGAACCTCTGGAGGTAAGCACTTTCTGCACCGCTGGTGGATCTTCCGCCGCATCCATCGTCAGTTCGGATGGAAATTCTGGGCCTTCATTTCAGGCGGGGCGGCTCTCGACCGCGACACCGAAGAATTCTGGGGACGCCTCGGCTACGCCGCCGTTCAAGGCTATGGCCTCACCGAAACCACTTCGCTCATAAGCGTGAACCACCCTTTTCGACTGGGCAAAGGCTCGATCGGGAAAGTGCTGGCGGGGCGCGAAATCAAACTCGCGGAAGATGGAGAAATCCTGGTCCGCGGCGGCGGAGTCGCCGCGGGCTACTGGAATGGAAACGAGCTACGTTCTGTTGCGACCGATGACGGCTGGTATCGCACTGGCGATGTCGGCGAACTCGATGCTGAGGGCAACCTTTATTTCAAGGGACGAAAAAAAGACGTTATCGTGACGCCGGCGGGAATGAACGTTTATCCCGAGGATCTGGAAGCGGCGCTGCGGCGGCAACCGGAGGTGAAGGACGCGGTCGTGGTCGGCTTGCCGCTCAATGGCAACGCGGAACCCTGCGCGGCGATCATTCTTCGAAACGGTAACACCGATCCTGAACCCGTCTTGAAGTGCGCAAACCAATCTCTGGCGGAGTACCAGCGTATGCACATGTGGGTCGTATGGCCAGAGGAAGATTTTCCGCGCACTTCGACACAGAAGCCGCTCCGAAACGCAATTCAGCAGGCCGTGCAAGCTCAGCTGGCGCAGAAATCTCTTGAACAGATGCCTTCGAGTCCTCTAGCGGAATTGATTGCGCGAATCACAAAACGTTCGTCATCGCAGCTCGCGCCGGGGGCGAAGCTCGAGTCTGAGCTGAATCTTAGTTCGCTCGACCGCGTCGAGTTACTGAGCGCGCTCGAAGATCGTTATCAGATTGACCTCAGCGAGACTCGGTTCGCAGCCGTGAATACGGTCGGTGAGCTGGAGGGCATGCTGCAAGGCAAACTCCCGCCGCGAAGGCCTTACCACTATCCCCGCTGGGTGCAACGCTGGCCGGTCACCTGGTTGCGTCTTGCTGTGCATTACGTGTTGTTGCGGCCTGCCGTATTTCTCCTGGGATGGCCTCGCGTTGAGGGCCGACAGAATTTGCACGGAGTGCGCGGGCCTGTGCTCGTCATTTCCAATCATATTGGCGATGTCGATCCAGGATTCGTTCTGACCGCTCTTCCCGCTCGTCTACGGCATAAGCTGGCGATCGCGACCGGCGGTGAGGCGCTTGAGATCCTGCGCACTCCGCCTGCTGCGCGAAGCTTTGGCGGCAAGGCCTACGACCGCGTGAAGTGGGCGCTCGGCGTGTCGTTGCTCAATCTGTTTCCCTTGCCCCGCGAGGCGGGATTCCGCGAGAGCTTCGCCTACGCCGGAGGGTCCGTAGATCGCGGCTACAGCGTGCTGGTTTTTCCCGAAGGCCGTCACACTACCGATGGCAGGCTGCTTCCGTTCCGCGCGGGGATTGGATTATTAGCCAACAATCTGCAAATTCCGATCGTGCCTATCCGTATTGATGGCCTGTTCGAGCTGAAGCAAGCAGGAGAGAAATTTGCGCGCCCAGGTCAGGTGAGAGTAAGGATCGGCGCGCCATTGCAGTTCGAGCCGGGAAGTGATGCCGAGTGGATTGCGCAAGAACTGCAAAGGAAAATGGAAAACTTGTGAGGTTCCCGTTGTCTCATGCGAACGCCACGCCAAAATAACAAAACGGGCTTGGCGCATGTGGCGAGGAAATGGCGCGTAGCCCGCAGCTTGGTTATAATCTGGTGCCATGAAAGACAAACGATTTTTCATTGCCGCTGTAACGTGCGCGATAATTTTCTGGTCGCTTGCCAGTGCGGCCAAAACTGTGGTCCAGATGAAAGATGCCCAAGGCAATAGCGTGGGCACAATTACGATATCGGAAAGCGGAACCGGTTCGAAGGGCACGGGTGTGGGGCTCAAACTCGACCTGCATGGCCTGCCGCCAGGGACACACGGGATCCATTTTCATCAGACCGCGAAATGCGATGGCCCCGATTTCAAGTCTGCAGGGCCGCACTTCAATCCAGACGGAAAAAAGCACGGCCTTCAGAATCCCGATGGACACCACGCGGGTGACATGATGAACTTCAGCGTCACCGACAAAGGCACTGCCAAGCTCAAGCTGGTTGACAATGACGTGGTTCTGGGCGATGGAAGCAACAGCCACTCGCTGTTCAGCAACGGCGGAACTGCGCTAGTCATTCATGCCGACGCGGATGACATGAAGACCGATCCGTCGGGAAACTCCGGGGCTCGCATTGCATGCGGCGTGGTGACCAAATAGGTTTAGGCTAGTGAGCGGCTGCGGGCTGCGGAGTTTTGGCCGGCGCGATGTCAACGTGGACTGCGGGTGAATTGTCTTGTTTTCGAGTATCCACGGAGACTACTCCGAGCTCGCCGTTGGAATCTAACGACTGCAGCGTCTGCGTCTCCCGGGTTGTACCGGCAGTGCCGGGTCGAATAATGTCGATAGCCTCCTGCGTGACTCGAAGGCTGCCACTTGGCTCTGCCGGATTTCTCTGTTCTACCAGCGTCTGCGTGGTTTGGACGCCATCGGACTTGCGATGAACTGTCGTAACCTCCTGGTTCAAGTGCAGGCTGTCGTCAATCGGAGTTCCGGGAAGGTTGGTCGAGTAGGTTGCCACGGTCTCACGTTTATCGCCCGTGGCGTTTTCCGACTCCTTGCTTATTGTCCGCTCGACTACAGACAAGTTCCCGTCAGTTCCCGGGCGTAGGACGCGCTCTTCTTTGGTTTTGGTGCGATCCTTGCCATTGTCCTTAACTGTGCCCTCTCGAACTTCGCTGAGCTGCCAGTTGCCGTTGGAGTCAGGCAGCGAAGTGGACTTGTGAAACTCAACATTGTGATCGCTGGTCTTGGTTTCACGGTCCGTGGTCTGCACGGACGGGGTTAGACCGCCGTTCGGTGAGGCCGTAAGAAGCGTGCTCTTGGTCTCCTGCACGTTGGGGCTTATCTGCCGCGTATCCAGAACTTCTCGCTGAACGGTCTGCAGAGTGCCGTTAGCGTCGGGATCCGATGTCGTGCGCACGACTTTCACTTCGCCTCCCGGCAAAGTCCGGCTTTCCTCTTCGGTTACCTGAACCAGGATTTTCCGCCCATCGGAATCTCGCCCAAACGTGCGCTCAACGGTTCGGGTCGTGTTGGCATCAACTTTGACGGACTCTTTCTGCACGTCCAAATAGGGCTCATAGTGACCGTCCATCCCCATGTTTTCCGTATGCTGATTATCGATAGTGCGGCCGCCGGAGTCAGTGTGAGTTTCTGATGTTCTGGTGGGATTGTCGTTGCTGGGCAGTCGCTGCTGGGTCGTGGCGGTCCACGATTGGCTTGAGGCATCAGAGCTGCCCTGGTCTTGCGCGTGCGCACATGGTTGGGTCAGCGTAGAGACTGAGAGAGAGACCGAGAAAACGATCAGCAGGAAATAATCAGATTTCATGATGCTTCGTGCTCGATTGCCAACGGATTGCATTTGCGCCCTGGCGCCATGTCCAAGCATAAACCTATTTGTGAAACCAGTTCCAGCCCGGCATGCTCGAACGGCAACCGCATTCGCCCGGCTGGATTGTTACGGCTGCCGCGCGAAACGATTTGCGCGCTTAACCTAGGCGACCGCCTTGGTTTCGGGAACTTCCGTTCCAATCAGCTTAAGCTTTGGTTCTCGATCCACTTCAGCTAACAATTCATGCATCAGATGTTCGTCGATATCAACCGCCTTCTGCAGCACTACGGGGTACCGGATCAAAACTTCGATTCCAGACGTCGTAAAATGCAGAGTAACTTTCGGCTTCAGTGCGGAAGCTGAGACGTAGGTCAGACTGCGTTGCATTTCCTGGCGCTGCCGCTCCAGATTTTCCTGGTATGCCGAAAACGCGGCGTCCACCGCGTGATTTACGCGCTCGCGCACCGTGTGGTAGTCGCTTTCCGGCGCGAATGTAAGCTTGATTTCGTGCCAGACAAAGCTGGTTCCGGGAATTTGTTTGAACAGGCCCGCAGTGGATTGGAAAACAATCGAATTCGAAAACGCTACGACCCGCCCGCTGGGCTCGGAATCCATCGTGCCCCCAGCCAGTTCCATCAGATGGAACCGCACCATGCCAATGTCAACGACCTCGCCCTTTACCCCCGCCACCTGGACGCGATCGCCAACCCGAATTCCATACTTCCCGATCAGGAAGAAATAACCCACGATCGAAACGATTACGTTTTGTAGTGCTACTGCGACTCCTGCCGTAATCAGGCCCGCGAAAGTCACTATCGAACTTAGTTCCGTAGCGAAAGTGAAAACCAGGATAATCGCGATGGCGATCCAAAGGACAATGCGTCGCAACAGGAGGAATTGATAACGTCGGCGGGTGTCCTGCACGTATCGGAAAATGGTTCTCCGCCACAATTCGCCGATGCCCAAGACCACTCCGATGACAACGACGAGACCCCCGAGCCGCACCAGGAGATTCTTGAGGTCTTCCAGATAATCGTTCTTGACGGTCTCATACCAGGAGCTCAAACTGCGTTTGTAAATATCAAGGAGAATGGCCTGCTTGCTCAAAGGCACGAGGGCTGCGGAGATCTGCCGGTATTCGGCCGTGAGTTGGTCGAGCTTTTGTTTCTCTTGCGCCAAGGCGGCCGCATCGCTGGTGTCCGCTTGATGTTCGAGCTGATCCCCATTCTGGATCATGGTTTTGAGAGTCGCGAGCAACGGATTGCGGAGTTGGCTGGCCTCTTGCTCGAGCGTATCCGTCGAAGCGATCTCCCGCTTAAGAGTGCTTTCTTTGCGAGAAAGGTGGAAAAGATCAGCTATGTAGCCCCAAATTCCTGTGGGCGCAGGTTTCAGCGCCGCCGTTGTGGGAGCTGATTGCGGAGGAGGCGAGGATTGAGTATTGTTGCCCTTATTCAGGGGCTCGCTTAAGTACGCGGGAACGGACCGCGCCAGTTGATCGATTTGCGACCGCAGCCCAACTGTTCCCAAACCGCTGGTGTTGGCTTGTCCCACAAAATCGATCATGTTGTGGAGCACATCGCGGCGCGCCTGCATCAAGCCCAGTTCACTGTTCAGCTCCGCAATCTGCGAATCCAAATCCTTGCGCGTCTTCCCCGTTGCGGTCTCTTTTTTCTGCTCTAGCTGCGACAGTTCCGCCTGGGTCTGCTGGACCTGTTGATCCTCATTGGCAGCGGCCTGAACCAGCCCCTGATACTGAGACAACTTGTTGTTCGGAGTTTGTGGCTGATTGGCCGTCGCCTGGGTTGAGAGCATTTGTTCTTGTTGGCGCGCAAAGTCAAACGCCATGCGCACAACTTCGTCGGCGGTGCGACGATTGTTATCTCCGAAGGCCAGGTCAACCGGGTCGGTGGCGATTTGCTGCTCGGCGGAACTGGTTTGCCGATACCAATCGATGGTCTTGGATAAGAACTCGACGACATCCGGGGAGCCGAGGGCAGCAGACGCGGTCTGTCCGAGCGTTGGGCAAGTGAAGAAGATTGCGGATAGCCCTAAGAAGAGTGCAGTCGCGAAGGCGGACAACTTCACAAGCCGTCCAGGCCGGGACTTTCTTTTTAACTTCAAAAACCACGCCATCATAATTCTTTCTCGTCCGCCCGTGATCTAATTTTCAATTTCCATCCTTAATGGCTTCCGAACTTGGATGCATTTTCCGCGACTGGCTTTCACTCCCACTGCGATTTATGCCGTTCCAGCCACCAGCACGAGGGGTTCCCTTTCTGCGGGAAAATTGACCGAGTGCACTTCTTCTGCACCGTACCCATCAGGTCATATTCCACCTTGCTGCCCTTCAGAGGCGTTGCCAGAAACTGATTGACTTCGACTACGCCGTACGCTGTCCCACGCGAGACACGAAACTGCAGCACCGCCCAGTCGCCTACAAACAGCAATTCCAACAGGACGACGATTACGATTGCAACTCGCCCCAGTGGCCGCGCCCAAACCCCTATCATGCCGGGTACCCCGCGCGCGTACAGGAATTAGCCTCGACCGAAGATTTTTTCATAATCGCCCCTCACTCACTGCGAGCTTCAGAAGCGTACATCTCGATAGAAAATGCAGTGGCTTTCCAAGTACCAGGAAACGAGGAAGAGAACGAACATGATGCTCGAAGCCCAACAAAAGAGTTGAACCGGAAGTGTGGCCAGGAGCGGTGTGCCTCGTATTTTGGGTCCAGGCGTTGCGCGCTGGAAGATCAATCCGCTGATCAGCGAAGTTCCCGCCGCCAATATCAACAGACTGAGACAATCGTAGATCTTCTCGTGCATATCGTTGGATGGAAGCAGAAAGGCGTGAATGAATAGAGCGTACAAAGAGACAACGCACAGAATGAAAACCACCGGCTTGGCGACCTCTATCAACACGCTCCTAACCTCGCTCCAGAAACCAGTTTACTGCCATTCCAGGTTTTCTGGCGAAGGCACGGTACGTTCTCTTTTTTCTGCTTTCAGCTTAGCAAGCCGGACTATCCTATTGGTTCTCCCGCATTTCAGAGCGTAAGGGATCGAGCTCGCTCTCTGATAATCTATTGACGTACAATGCGGAGAGTTGGCCGAGTGGTTGATGGCACCGGTCTTGAAAACCGGCATACCTTAACGGGTATCGGGGGTTCGAATCCCTCACTCTCCGCCACTTCACCAACTGAGAGTGCCTTTAGATATCGTGCAACGGTGAAGGAGTTCACCGTCAACCGCTGCCCCACATTTACGCCGGGAACAGCTGATGACTCCTGACAAGCGGGCCTTGTCGCGGAGTCATGGTACCGGCAAGAATCCGCTGCAAACTTCAGAAGTCGAGGTGTGCTATGCAGAACGTCTGGGTTCTTGCTTCTCTGTGGGTCGGCTTGGCCCTGGTGGCGACTCTTCTCGCCATTTGGTTCAAGATTTCTACAGCGCTCACAGAGATTGTTGTGGGCACGGTTGCCCAGCTCATCTTTGGCGCTTTCATCGTGCAGGGCGGTCTCGCCGCCAAGAGTGAATGGATCAGTTTCCTGGCTGGAACCGGAGCCATCGTCCTCACTTTCCTGGCCGGCGCTGAACTCGATCCCAAGATCTTCCGAACCAAATGGAAAGAGGCAACGGTTATTGGCATGGTGGGGTTTGTGGGACCGTTCCTGGGATGCACGGCAGTCGCGCATTACGTCCTGCATTGGACAACCCGATCGAGTTGGCTGGCGGGAGTTGCTTTGTCCACGACCTCGGTAGCTGTTGTTTATGCAGTGATGTTGGAACTCGGTTTCAATGTCACAGATTTCGGGAAGGCCATTCTGGCGGCCTGTTTTGTGAACGATCTAGGAACGGTAATCGCTCTTGGCCTCATCTTCTCGCCGTTTACAATCAAGACTCTGATCTTTGTGGGCGCAAGCGTCGTTATATTTGCGGTTTTGCCTTTTCTCACTCCGTGGTTCTTCAAGTTCTATGGGGGAAGAGTTTCGGAACTCGAAGCGAAGTATCTGCTATTCGTCCTGTTCGCGATGGGTGGATTGGCGGTATGGTCTGGGAGCGAAGCTGTTTTGCCCGCATACATCATCGGAATGGTATTGGCGGGAACGGTTGGTAAAGACCATGTTTTGATCCGGCGGCTCCGTACTCTCACGTTTGGTCTGCTGACACCGTTCTATTTCATTCGGGCCGGGTCATTTGTCTCGGTGCCAGCCCTGCGAGCCGCGCCGCTAGTGTTCGTCGTGCTGTTCTTCGCGAAGATGATTTCGAAGGTGGCTGGATTGCTCCCAACCGTGAAGGCATTCAACTACCAGCGTGAGGAACGTTTGTACTTCACGTTGATGATGTCCACCGGCCTCACTTTTGGAACGATTTCTGCCCTTTTTGGCTTGAACCACGGCATTATTGATCAAGCGCAGTATTCACATTTGGTGGCCACAGTGATTGGCAGTGCAGTGATTCCTACCATGATCGCCAATGCCTGGTTCATGCCCAGGCACTTGCTGTCGAAGTCCAAAGTAGAAAGTTCTGTAGTTTCCCAGGCAGTCACCCTAAGTCCTGAGGGAGAAACACCATGAGTGGAAAAAGACATAATGCGCATTTTCAACACATGCTGGTGGGATATGACGGATCTCCGCAGTCGGAAAAGGCAGTGGAGGTCGCGTTTTCACTAGCCGATTGCATCGATTCGACGGTGCTGATCTTCGCGGTTGCTCGGCCCCCGGAGCCGGCAACATCGGTTGAGTTGGGGGCTGTGTTGGACGATGCCAAGGAGCACTACCAAGAGGGATTCAAGAAAATCCTCGAAAAGGCGCGAGCCCATGACCTGCAAGTAAAGACGGATATGGCGGTCGGTCATCCCGGCGAGCAGATCATTCATCGCGCCCAAACGGACGGTATTGACCTGATTATTGTCGGTCGACGGGGGCGATCGATGATTTCCCGCATGATGCTGGGCTCAGTCTCAGAGCGCGTTCTGAGATACGCCCATTGCCCGGTGATGGTCGTGCAATGAAACACACGCCATGCAAACGTCGGACTTTATTTTCGGACGCGTGGAAGAACTGCAGGCGCTGAAACAGCGTCTGCTGAAAAGGAAGCCGTTTCTTCTTCATGGGCCAACCGGTGTTGGCAAAACCCTACTGATCCGCAGTCTGCTGCCACAGGTGCCGGCCGCTCTCTATTCTGAGAACTCGGCAACAACGCAAGTTGTGTTTCGCAGTGTGGCACAGGCGTTGCTCGAGCTAGGTGATCGGCGGGTATTAGTGTCTTGCCGGAATCGGGACGGCATCCAGGCGAAATCCGCAGTTTCCGTCAAAGGCATCGTAATGGATGCGCTACGCGAAGGAAGTTACTGGATTGTCATGGACCATTTGAATCGGCCATCGCAATCCTTCGCTGCGGCGGTCCGGGAAATCATCAGCTGGTGTGCGACACCGGTTATTGCAGTAGCACGCTCCAGTCACATGGAAGACACCGGTTTCCTCCAGCCGCTGTATTCCGATCGGACTGAGAAATACGAACTGAAGAACCTCGACCCCGCCACCGCGCAGCGATTCGCTGAAGACCTAGTCCGACGAGCGGGGCTGTCGGCATCGAATATCAAGGAATTCCTTGCAAAAGTGGTGGAATTGAGTGAAGGAAATCCAGGAGCGATCCTTTCCATGCTGGAGATGGCCAAGTGTCCAAAGTATCGTTCCGACGAGCACATCAAGATTACGCCGCTCTACATTGACTTCCGCATGAATTGGACGCCCGCAGTTCGAAGCCGCTGAACTCCTGTCGGGGGTATAGTCAACGGATGCGGGACTGCCCTGGCTCTGGCACTGAAGACTTCGCTCGGCACGAGCTGCCGCGCGGAACATTTGCCATCGGCGTGTTCTTGTTCTTCGGAGCTACGATGGCATCCTTGGCTGGGGTCATATTGACTTGGCCCGGCACATCTCTCGATAAGGTATGGGCTCTCAATCCCACAGCCCACAAACAGCTTGCAGCTCTCGGCAAACTGCGGGGATTCTCTTTCTTCTGCTGAGCGCAACATTAGCGCTTGCTGGGACGGGTTGGTTAAAACGCCGCCTTTGGGGATGGAGACTAGCGGTCGCGATCTTCGCCACTCAGGTGATGGGGGATATTGTTAACTGCGTCAGAGGCGACTGGCTGCGCGGCGGGAGCGGTTTCATTATCGCTGGTGCACTCCTGTGGTTTCTTTTGCAGCCCAGAATCAGAGCCACATTTACCTAGAATTTCTTTCGAAGAGATTCAAACAAGACGTAGCCGGTGAGCGCGGCTATTGTGGCAATTTCAAAATTGGCCGTGGTGAAAACATCTCGGATTGCCCAAACTATCCCTCTCTTCTGTCCCATGCCTGAGCGTTCAAATTCTCCCATCAAAAGATTGGAATAAAACAGGAAGATGATGAATCCTACCTCGATCGCCGCTCTGAAGCCATTTTTCTTCACAGTAGCCATTCCTTGGTCGCTTCGATTGAGCAGGCACGAAAAGCTTGTCAGGCAAGGTCAGTCGAGCCGCTGTGCGCGATCACCACCGCTCCTTCCTTTTCGGGAGAATACTAGCCATAACCAAGACTGGACAATAGGAATCGAACCAGACACAGAATTTACCGCGGCACTCGAGAAAGGCCTTCTCCTGCCTCATAACCCGTCCAGCGTCCGTGGTGGCGTTATCGGCAATTGACTTCGCCTCCCCGGGTTGGCATAATTCGATTGGGTGTTGGAGTTCACCTTTAACCGCCCGACTTGGGCAGATGACTCCTACGAAGAAGAAGGAATTCTCTTGGTAGGGGTTGATTTCAGAGTTTTCCCCTCCATCTTCTAATTCCAAGAGATTCCTCAGATCATGTGAGCACGAGCAGCCGGTCTCATGTTCAGCGGGACGCGTGCCTTTGTGCGTCGGTTGGAGTTTCATGCCAGGGGAGTCTCTCAATTCGAACCACGTTCGCCGGTTGACGGTTACGTGTCGCCACATCGACAAGCTGCTCGCCGACATGGAAAATGCGCTTGGCGTCGCGAGTTCGAAGCAGGCTTTTCCCGAGTACCTGTCTGACGTCACGCCGACACAATTTCTTCGGATCGAAGAGTACATCGCCCGCATCCGGACTCAGTTGGCTCGTATCCTGGATGGCCAGGGCATCGAGCGTCCAGAGCCGTCCATTCCTGTTAGCCGGTACTTGCATACGGCACTGACATTTATTGTTATTGCCGCTGAGGAATTGAAGCCGAGATACATGCGCGGTTACGGGCAGATTTCGCCTGAGGCCACGACGGATCTCAATCGAATTGCCTCGGAGTTGGTCAGTCTTACGACAGAATTCGATCAATATGTGACTCGCGAAATTCGTTCGCGAGTGCATTCCCCGGAAGAAGAATTCAGCAAGAACGAAAGGAACACGACGACTTGATCAAGTATCTGATGGTTGGAATCGGAGGATTTCTAGGTTCGGTCTTGCGCTTCTGGCTCGGAAGTTTTATCGGCGGAAGGTTGGGCGCTCGATTTCCCTATGGCACTTTTGTGATCAATGTCACCGGCTCATTCTTGATCGGCATGGTGCTCACTGTATTGGCCACGAAAGCACACTGGAGTTCGAATTGGCGATATCTCATTCCTATTGGTTTCATCGGCGGATACACGACGTTCTCCACTTTTGAGTATGAGACGCTTCGACTCTTTCAGGACGGTCAGCTGCTCACGGCGATGCTCAACATCACCTTGAGCGTGGTCATTGGATTTGCAGGTGTCTGGGTCGGGGTGGTTGCAGGGAGGGTAATCCCATGAAGGCTGACGCATTATCGCACGAGATCAACGTCGGGCAGGCGTTGGTGAGAGGGGCCTGCCCGATCTGTCGCGTGCTCAAGGAATTTCAATCGGCGCTGGCAGAAAATATCCATACGCACGATGACCTCAGCTTTTGTAATTTCCATACTTGGCTCCTGGCGCGCGGAGCTCCGGCCAAGGATGCGGCGGCAGTCTATCTAAAGCTGCTCGAAGGTTCGCCAGAGATTAACTTTGACGCGTTGGATTGCGGCATTTGCCAAAGAATTCTCGAACAAGAGAAATTGCAGTTGCGAGACCTTGTGAAACAGATGCGGCGTGCGATATTTGTCCAGTGGATGAAAAGCCAGGGTGGTCTCTGCCTGAATCACTCACGCAAACTGCAGGTTCATGCTCCGCTAAAGATGAGGCGGCTCATTGACGAAATCGTCGAACGAACTCGGACCGAACTAAAGCAGGAGCTCGGGGATTTCCTGGAACACACAAAGCAAGGAGATCACACGGGTGGTGGGATACTAGGACGTGTGGCTGAATTCCTTGTCAGCCAGCGGGGGCTGTAGAGCGGAGGAGGGAAAGTGCTCACATCTGGACCTGCTAAGAAGGTCGCCATTTACGTTGCAGAGGACCAGCACTATCACGGCAGTGCGGCCTATGCGGCCATCCTCGATTTTCTGTTCTTTCGGGGCGTATCGGGCGCAACCGTAACCCGAGGGATTGCCGGCTTTGGCTCCGATCACCAAATGCACACGACTCGACTCGTGGACCTCGCAACTCGTTTGCCTATCAAGGTCGAGTTCATCGAAACTGCGCAGAAAGTTGAGGAGTTGCTGCCCAAACTGCACGCGATGGTCGGGACAGGCCTGATTGAAATGCACGATACGACCATCGTGAAGCCTGCCCAGACAAAAAAAGAGCAAACGGCTGTCACTGGCAAACCCGCGCTCAAGAGTGAAACCAAAGCCAAATTGATGCGGATCTACATCGGCGAAAACGACAAGTGGAATGGCAAACCTTTGTATGAAGCCATCGTAGGGGGTTTACGGGCCCACGATATTGCGGGTGTCACGGTTTACCGTGGCATCTTGGGCTACGGCGCGAATCGGAGAATCCATAAAGATGCAGCGCTCAGTCTTTCGCATGACCGTCCCATCTTGCTCTCCATCGTGGACACGGAAGAAAAGCTCAAGGCGTTCATGCCCATCCTGGATGAAATGGTGCAGCAGGGTTTGGTTGTGCTCTCCGACGTGGATGTCATCAAGTACACGCACGACTACGCCAAGGCCGAACGGCGTCAGGAGACACGCGTATGAAACTTGAAGGCAAAGCCAAGATGCTCCGGATTCACTTCGGCGAAGACGACAAGTGGCATGGTAAGCCGCTCTACCAGGCAATTGTCGAGAAGTGCCGGGAACTCGATATTGCCGGAGCAACGGTTTATCGCGGAGTTGAAGGCTACGGTGCCAGCACTTTGATTCACAAAGCCCACCTTCTCAGATCATCCGACCGTCCGATTATGGTGTCGGTTGTGGACACGCACGAGAACATCCGCAAACTCCTGCCCGCGTTGGATCAGATGGTGGACGAGGGCTTGATCGCCATGTCCGACGTCGAAGTGATCAAATACGTGCATCAAGAGGGTGTTCGTTCCCCCGCATCCTGAGGGCATGACGAACAGCGAAGACAATTCGCCCACCGCAGTTAGTGTGCAACCGGAACATCCTTTCTCGGAGGTTGCTACAGTGACGAGCGACGCGGACGGTGCCGCACGACTCCTCCGTCTCGCCCAGTTGGCAGATCAGTTGGGTTCGGGTCGCATCGCCGACGAAGCGCGGGATCTTGCCAATCGGATCTCAGAGGGCAGGTTCTACGTTGCCTGCATTGGCCAGTTCAAGCGTGGAAAGTCCACGTTGATCAACGCTCTGATTGGCGATCCGGTTCTCCCAGTTGGTTTCACCCCCGTAACCGCAGTTCCCACCGTAATCAGGTTCGGAGATCGGCGCCGAGCGCGGATCCAGGCGGGAGATGGTTCCTGGCAAGACGTTAGTATTTCTGATCTGAACCAGTACGTGTCGGAAGAATGTAACCCGGAGAACACAAAAGGTGTTCGGGGCGTCGAGGTTTTCGTTACAAGCACCCTATTGGCGAGCGGAATGTGCTTCGTGGATACGCCCGGGCTCGGCTCCGTGTTCACCGGGAATACGGCGGCAACCCAGGCTTTCATACCCCATATCGATGCAGCGTTGGTCGTGATCGGGGCTGATCCGCCGTTGGCTGGAGAAGAGCTCACGCTGGTAGAAGCAGTAGCGCGGCACGTCCAGGATCTCGTTCTGGTTCTTAACAAGGCTGATCGGACAACGCCAGATGAAAAGGCCGCCGCCATCAACTTCGCAGACCGGCAATTGCAAAAGCGGTTGCAACGCGGGGTTGGTCCGATTCTGGAAGTGAGTGCGACGGAACGAATCGACAATCGCGGGCCGGAACGCGATTGGCAAAAACTGGTGGATGCCCTTGACCGACTGGTGGAGCAATCTGGACGGCGGTTGATCTATTCCGCCTGTGAGCGAGGGATCGGACGACTCAGCGAGCAACTACTGGTAGTGATAGGCGAAGAGCGGGACGCGCTGCAGCGGCCCATCGAAGAATCGGAACGGCGGATTGCCACGATGAAGATCACGGTCACGGAAGCCGAACAATCGATGCGAGAACTCAGGTATTTATTCATGGCTGAACAGCAACACGTTTCCGATTTGTTCGTGGACCGGCACAAGGCATTTCTCGCGAGAGTGTTGCCGGAAGCGAAGGAGCAGCTTGAACAAGCAATCTCGTCTCTCCCCTATGGGCTGGGTCCACGTTATCGTCGCCGACTGATGAGGCAAGCACAGGAAATCGCCAAACGTTATGTGCTTCCCTGGTTGAAACCCGAGCAAGAGGAAGCAGAACAGCAGTACCGCCAGGTCTCGTTTCGGTTTGTGGAGACGGCTAATGCATTTCTAAGAAGGCTCGCTGATGGGGGGATTCCCGCGCTCGCGCGGA
Source organism: uncultured Acidobacteriota bacterium (assembly GCA_963722725.1). Taxonomy (GTDB): domain Bacteria; phylum Acidobacteriota; class Terriglobia; order Terriglobales; family Acidobacteriaceae; genus JABDBE01. Next base: position 141,788 of record CAVROB010000011.1, on the reverse strand, counting down.
TGCCGCACGCCCTCGACCCTGAAACCGGCTTTCGAGTTCGTTCGAGGTTCACTTTCGCGGATTTCATTCAGGTTGCGCAGCCCGTATCACCGCTGCGATGGCTAGGTGACGTCTTGCTGAGTTTGGTCGGGGCTCTGCGTTCTATTAACGACGGCGGGCGAGAGTTCCTGGTCAAACTGCTCGAAGTAAACAGCACGCGGGTGCAGAGCGATATCCTGAACCGCATTCAAGAGAGTCAGGCATACCTGGAGGTTGAGATTCGAAAGCTGCTACGCGAAGTCAGTCGGGCGGCGGAGCAGGCTCTCAACAACGCAAGAACGGTGCGGGAGGAGGGAGCATCAGCTGTGGAGGCGGCAAAGGAAAGGCTGGGCAGATTGGAGCAGGAGGTCGTGAATCTCCGCGATATTGCCAGCCTACGTTCTTCCATTTGATTGGGGAACGACGGAAGCGAACGAAGCGAAGAAGACAAATAAATCAATAGCGCTTTCATTTCCGTCGCCACAAATCCTTGAAATAAATAGGCTTAATTTCCCATCTACGGTCGTGCCGGTAAGCGGCGCGAACCGGGCTATAGGCTCACCGATCGCCAGTTTCTCAAATCCGTGCACGGCTGCGAGAGCATTCGAATTTCAGTGAAACGGACTGCGGCATAGCCCGACCGCCCGGATTTTTTTGCAAATAATCCATAGTATGTTAATAGACTATGTGGTATGCTTCTCCCCGATGTTGCTGAATGGGGCAGGCGCGTTGACGGAAGTAAGGAGGCTTTTATGACTGCACTCTTCGCAAAGACTTGGTTCCTGTGGTGGTTGCTTGCCAGCGTGGTCGTTCTGCGCTGGTTCCAGGGTGTCGCCGTAGTTGATCCAAGGGATACCCAAGATCCGCCGAAACGCGACAAGAATGAACACACTATCCCTGGTCAGTGGGCCTCTCGAGCCTAGCAAGTCTTTTGGCATTGGCGTCAAGGTTTCGTGACGTCGGCCGCGGGCCCGGGTCCAGTGCCGGCGAGCACATCGATTGGTTAACGATTAGAGATCAGAAGCAAGCTGTGCTCGATGACGTCGAACGCATTCGTACTCATCCGCTGATCCCTAAGTCGATTCCGATTTACGGATTTATATATGACGTGCAGTCCGGAAAGCTGATTGAAGTAGAAGGCGCTCAGGCCATCGGCAAAGCGGCCTGAATAAGTTTCTGTGGGGGTAGATGTATGCCGTGGGGTGCAGCAGCAATAGGATTACTGGTTGGCTTCCTAATTGGTCTGACCGGCATGGGCGGCGGAGCCATGATGACTCCGCTGTTGCTCTGGACTGGCTGGGCGGCGCCCACCGTTGCGGTCGGAACTGATCTGGTCTGGAACGCTCTAACCAAAGTCGTGGGCGCGGCGGTCCATTATCGCCATCGGAATGTGAATTTGAAGCTGGTTTGGCGGCTGGCGAGCGGAAGCGTTCCGGGAGCGTTGGTTGGCCTCTACTTGCTGGGCACGCTGAAAAAGCATGCAGGCCTGGAATTCGTCGACCACCTGATCGTTCGACTGCTGGGCGGAACGCTGATTCTGGTGGCAGTGGGGATTATTTTCAAAGCATACATCCATCATTGGCTTCCGGTGACGGCCACTCGGTCCGCAACGAACGAGAACCTGGAAGGCTGGCAAGTACCGCTGCTGGGGTTCGTCGTCGGCGTTCTCGTTTCCTTGACCTCGGTCGGAAGCGGCAGCCTCATCGTAACTACTCTCTTGCTCATATTTCCCGGCGAGAAGTTGAACCGGCTGGTGGGCAGCGATGTATTCCACGGAGTGCTCATTGTTGGTGTGGCCGCGCTCGGGCACTGGCGTCTGGGCGATGTGAACCTGCCGCTGGTATTGGGCCTTCTGCTGGGATCTATTCCCGGAGTCTGGCTGGGGAGCTTCATAGCCAGCCGCATTCCTGAGGGAACTTTGCGCCCCGCCGTGGCTGCGCTTCTATTCGTGACCGGAGTAAAATTAGTGTAAGTTCGGCACGCGACAGGCGTCGAAATGGGCTCGATGCAGCCAATCTTCGGCAACCTACATCGTAGAAACTACGCCGATGATTCAATCGGACAAGTGTAGAAGCTTTGCTGCGTTGGGAATGCGCGCCAGACTCAGGACTCCAAATTTAAGAGGTCAATCCGATGCTATGGAAGGCCGATCCGACTTTCTATCCGTCTCCCAAACTCGCCGGTCAGGCGCCCGCTGAAAAGCTTGCTTATGTAGCAGCTCTGAATGCGAACGGTGGTACTCAGCCTGACGCGCTGGTCGTCGTGGATCTGGACGAGGCGTCCAAGAAATACGGTCAGATTGTCGGTCGAGTGGAGATGCCCAATGCCGGAGATGAACTGCATCACTTTGGCTGGAATGCCTGCAGCTCCGCGCTTTGCCCTTATGCTCCGCACCCGCACGTGGAGCGGCGATATCTGATTGTTCCTGGTCTGCGCTCTTCGCGAATTCACATTCTCGACACCAAGCCGAACCCGAAAAAGCCGAAGATCGTAAAAGTAATCGAGCCCCAAACGCTGGCGGATCGAACTGGTTACAGTCGTCCCCACACCCTGCACTGCGGCCCCGACGGCATCTACGTAAGCGCTCTCGGCGCGCCCAATGGCGACGGGCCGGGCGGAATCTTTGCCCTCGATCATTACACTTTCGAGCCCTTGGGACGGTGGGAGGTCGAGCGCGGTCCGCAATACTTTGGCTATGACTTCGCATGGCATTTGGGATACGACATCGCCGTGACGAGCGAATGGGGCACGCCGAACATGGTGGAGAACGGCGTGAATCCAGAACTGCTGTTAGCCGGGAAGTACGGGCACAGCCTTCACTTCTGGGATCTCCGCAAGCGGCGGCACATTCAAACTTTGGATCTCGGAGCGGAACAGCAGATGGTGCTTGAGCTGCGCCCGGCGCACGATCCGACGAAAGCTTACGGCTTTGTTGGAGTGGTCACTTCGCTGAAGGATCTTTCCAGTTCGATCTGGTTGTGGCATCGGGCGCATGGCGCCTCGAACGGAAAATGGGAAATCAAGAAAGTGATTGAGATTCCCGCCGAGCCAGCCGAGCCAAGCCAACTGCCTCCGCTGCTCCAGGGCTTCAAGGCAGTGCCTCCGCTGCTCACCGATATCAACCTTTCTGTCGACGACCATTTTCTTTACGCTTCCTGCTGGGGCACGGGTGAAATGCGTCAATATGATGTCTCCGACCCATTCAATCCCAAGCTGGTCGGCTCGGTTCATATTGGCGGGATCGTACGACGCGCAGCTCATCCCGCCAAGCCGAAAGAACCACTGAACGGTGGTCCGCAGATGGTAGAAGTCAGCCGCGACGGTCGCCGCGTCTATTTCACTAATTCGTTATACGCCGCATGGGACAAGCAGTTTTATCCCGACGGCATTGACGGTTGGATGGTCAAGCTGGATGTGAACCCCTTGGGAGGCATTGAGCTTGATCCGAAATTGTTTGTCGACTTCGGCGATCTGCGTGGGCATCAGGTTAGGCTGCAGGGCGGCGACGCATCGTCGGACTTCTACTGCTATCCATGAGCCATACTTGGCCTTGGGCAGTTCTTGCGTTGCTCGGGGCATACCATGGTCTGAACCCAGCCATGGGCTGGCTGTTTGCTTTGGCTCTGGGACTACAGGAAAAACGCCGGTCGGCGGTGATCGGCGCCCTGTTCCCCATTGCTCTCGGACACGCAGCCGCGATTGCCGTCGCAATTCTTCTCTTACGGCTCTTTCAGCACTTCCTGCCCATGAATATTCTGAAGTGGAGCGTGGCCGGCATTCTTTTCAGTCTGGGTGCATATCGAATATTCCGGGCAAGCCATCCCCGCGGAGCAGGAATGAGAGCCAGCGGAAAAGACCTGCTTATCTGGTCGTTCCTCATGGCGTCAGCTCATGGCGCGGGGCTGATGCTCATGCCAGTGTTGCTGGCACAGCCGATGTCCGGCATGACCCATGCCCAGATGGGAAGCACTCTTGCATATCCGCCTTTGAGCGCTTCGGTCATTGGGCTTGCCGTCCTGATTCACACCGTAAGCATGCTCGTCGTGGCCGGGATTTTAGCGCTGCTGTTCTTTGAAACCTACGAAAAGCTGAGCCTTCGGCTGTTGCGAAACACATGGTTCAACTTCGACCTCGTGTGGGCCATTGCCTTATTGGTGGCAGGATGCGCTGTTCTCTGGTCTTAAGGAATCCGGCCCCGGTCGCTGGCTCCCGCTGATTCACGACGCCCGACGAAAACGACGACAGCGAATCCTACCGGCGCTTAAGAGCTTCGAGTTCATCCAGCGTACGCGGCCAGTCGGATCGCAGCAGCCGGGACAAGCTTCGATCCGCAAGAACCTTCCCCCCGGTTTGGCAACGAGCACAATAATTTGTTTCATTGTCCGCGTAGCGAATCCGCTGAATCTTTTCTCCACACCGCGGACACGGTTCGCGATAGCGTCCATGGACGAACATCTCCTTGCGAAACGCAGTCACTTTTTCTGGAAAGCCAGTCTCCGCTTCGGCGCGCAGCCGGTCGATCCAAAGCTTCAGAGTGTTTTGGGTCGCTGCGAATAGGCGCTCCCATTCGTTCGGCTTTAGCTTTTGCGTAAGCGTGATCGGAGACAGTTGAGCAGCGTGCAAGATCTCGTCCGAATACGCATTACCAATGCCGCTCAGTATGCGCGGGTCGGTTAGTGCCCTTTTGAGCGTACGGTTTTCGGCCGTCAGCGCTTCGCGAAACGAGGCGAGATTGCTGCTGAAGACGTCGATTCCGCCGGGGTCCACAGCCTGCAAAGCTTCCTCGCCTGCGAAGAGATATAACGACGCGCGATGCTTTGTGCCTGCTTCTGTGAGCACGAGAGATCCGTTGGGAAAATCGAAAGCTGCCAGGCTCTTGCGTCCCGCCAGCTTTGCTCCTCGCGGACGCCAGTGCAAGCGGCCGGCGATCATCAAGTGCAGCACCACCCAGAGATCGCCTTCTACCCCAATTGCAATGCGCTTGCCGATGCGCCGTAACTCGCGCACAATCCGGCCTTCGACATCCGTAATTGATGGTTGTACCGTGCGAAGCAGAAAGGGGCTCGCTAATCGTATGTGCTCAATTGGCTGGCTCACGATCCGTGCTTCAAGCGCACTGATGTAAGCGGCGATATCTGGCAGTTCCGGCATGTTCCGTAGCTTGCAGTGCGCGACTGCGTTTTTGCAAGCGAGCTACTGGGCGAACTACTAAGATAAATCATGGCCAGCGTTCGAATCGACAAGTGGTTGTGGGCTGCCAGATTTTTTAAGACGCGCAGCCTGGCGGCGCGAGCCTGCGAACTTGGCAGGATTCAATCCAACGGGCAACCCGCCAAGCCTGCGCGCGAGGTGCGCATTGGCGACATGTTGCAACTGACCAACGAGGGCGGGGACTTTCAAGTGGAAGTTTTGGGCCTCAGCGAAGCGCGCGGTCCCGCGTCGGTTGCACAAACTCTTTATCGCGAAACGGAGGCGAGTCGCGAACTACGGCTGAAGGTGGCAGCGGAGCGCAGAGCGATGAAGCAATTCGAACAATTACCTGCCGGCAGGCCCGACAAGCGCGATCGGCGCCGAATTATCCAGTTCCGAGGGAGGTTGTCAGACGAAAAGTGACCGGCAGTGGCGGGCCGATCACTTTTTGCGCTTGTTCAAGTCGTCGAGAGTGCGCTTCAACTCTTCAAGCTTCTGTCCAGCCTCACCCAGCTTGCCTTCCGCCGTGAGGCGCTGGTAGTCCGAGAGATCTTTGGCGGCGTGGGCGATAAGTGCGTTGAGATCCTCTCCGGTCTGCGGTGACGCAACAGATGGCGGCGCATTTCGCGCTGCCTCGGGAGTCGGTGCAGCACTCGACGCGGCAGTCAGCGAAGACGACGCCCCTCCAAACAATGCCGCCATTGCCGACTCAAAGGTTGGTCCATACGCAAGCCGATCCTGCACAGCGAGCACGACCAGGCGCAACTCCGGCATCGGGCTTCGCTCCGCTTGCAGGTAAATCGGCTCCGCATACAGCAGCGCCTTCCCAGTCGGAATCACGAGCAGCGCGCCGCGGCGCACGTGCGAACCTTGCTGATTCCACAGCGTCAATTGTCCGGAAAGCTGCGCGTTTTGATCAATTCGCGCTTCGATCTGCAGAGGTCCGTCGACCAGCTTTGTCTTAGGAAAGTTGTAGACCACCGACGTGCCGTAGTGTGCGCCATCGCTGCGACCGGCGATCCAACCAATCAGATTGTTCCGATTCGCCGGTGTGAATGGCAGAATCTCCACGAACTCCATACCGCTTTCGCCCGGCAGTTTCATCAGTACGAAATTCGGCTCCATCGTTTGTGTGGTTTGTTCGCCGCCCTCACTCATGCCGACTTCGGTGGCGACCGTCCATAAATCCTCACGGTTGTAGAACGCTTCCGTATCCGTCATGTGATACAGACCGTAAACTTCGGCCTGCAGTTTGAGCAACAATTCCGGATAGCGAACGTGCTTGCGCAGGTCGGCAGGCATTGTCGCCGCATCCTTGAACAGGCCAGGAAAGATGCGGCGGTAAGCCGCGATGATCGGGTCGTCAGGATCAAACACGTAAAACGTCGTCGTGCCATCGTAAGCGTCGATGACCACCTTGACGCTGTTCCGCATGTAGTTAATGGCATTGCTGTCGAGACGATAGTGGGTCGAGTACGGATAGCTGTCTGAAACGGTAAATCCATCCATAATCCAAGACAGCCGGCCATCGTCGCCGAGAACGATGTATGGATCGGGATCGAAAGTCAGAAACGGCGCTAATGTGGCTACGCGATCGCGGAGGTTGCGCCGCATCAGCAAGCGGCTGTCCGGAGTCACGTCATCGCTGAAGGGCAGCTTCGCAAGGTCACCGCGGTCGAGGGCGATGATGATACGCCGGAGAAAGCCGCCGAGCAGGATGCCACCATTGCCCTCGTAGGAGTTCAGATTGTTGGTCTGGCCTTGCGGATAGTTGAATTCCTTCTGCCGCGTTTTCACGTAGACGTCGGTATTCGTCAACTCGCCGAAATAAACTTCTGGCCGGGTCACGTTCAAACTATGTACCGTGCTCTGCACCGGCATGTTGCTCAGAATAAGAGTGGGCAACCCTTCCGGCGTGAATCCATTGACGGGGTTCATGGTGATGCCGAAGCCGTGGGTATAGATCAGTTTTTCGTTGATCCAATTGCGGCTGCTCTCCGGAAGCTTGTCGACGTTCAACTCGCGCGTCGCCAGCATGACCTCGCGAGTGGTGCCGTCGATTTCGTAGCGATCAATGTCGATGTCAGGAAAATCGTAATAGGTGCGGATTTCCTGGATCTGACGAAGCGTATCCTGCAGGGCGCGCCAGTCCCACAGCCGGATGTTCTGCAGCGTAGCCTGATTGTTCGCCGGGTCGGCGGCCTCGACGGTCGTCTCCGCGGGAAATTCGCGCTGCAAAACCCGGTCCAACCCGTAGGCCTGCCGAGTAAATTCGATGTTGTGGGCGATGTACGGCTGCTCGCGAACCAGCTCGTTTGGTTTGACGATAAAACTGCTGACGTACCAGCCGACGACCTGAACCCCGAAATAACACACCGCGGCAGGAACAATTGCCGCTATAAGCCAGCGTCCGCGTTGCATCGACACAGCGTTGGCGGCTGCGATCACCGCGCCGACGAGAAGCGCCGCACACACAACGAGAGTCCCGGTCAGCGTCACATGCGCATCCGTGTAGGTCACGCCTCCGAAGATCGTGTGATCCTCGAACAAACGCTCGAAGCGCCCGAGATAGGACAGAATTGCCAGGACCAGCAACAGGAACGCAAAGGTGATGGAAAATCCGCGCCAGGGCAAAGTAACTGCTGTGCGACGCGCGAGCACACTGCTTCCACCTGTGACAAGGAGAAAGAAAACCGCGAGCGCGCAAGTAATTACGGCCAAAGTAAGCAGCCAGCCAGCCATGAGCTGCCATGCCGGCAAAGTGAACAGAAAGAAATTCAGGGGCTTGCCGAAAATCGGGTCGACCACGCCACCCGTGGCAGGCGGCACGTACAAAAACAGCGCGATCGTCGGCCACTCCGCCATCATCCCGGCGCCGGTTGCAAGGGCGATAGCCAGCGAAATGCCCATCGCGATGAGCCGCAGGACGGGCTCGACCGGCAATCTCACTGGCTGCTGGCCGATGAATATCGTGTGGCCGCTTGGCAAATCCGGGAGATGCGCTCGCTTCAGGGCCAGGAATGATCCGAACAGAATGAGAAATGTCGCGGCTGCAAAGACCGCGAAGATTCCCCACTGAAGGCTCAGTGTTTTCCAGTAGACGGCGCCGTAGCCGAGCGATTCGAACCAGAGCACATCAACGTAATACGAGAGCGCAGTTCGTCCGACGAAGGCAATGCCGACAAATACGGCGAGAATAAGAAGGAGGCTACGACGGCGGCGCGGCGGATACGCCCGCGGCCAGTCAATGGACTCGGGCATTGCCCAACCCCGCCTTCCGCGCATACAGCTTTCGCATGGTTTGGATTATACGTGGCGCGCGCCGAGGGGGCAGAAAAGATCAGTACCTTGTGTTTCGGAGCGGGGTCGTTCCTTGACGCCTCTCGCGGGGTTACCCGCGAGAGGGCGTTCGGCTTCGGGTTGCTAAGGACTGACGATTACTGAGGTGGTGCACCTTGCTGGTCGGAGCTGGCACCGGGCGGTCCGTGATGGCCATTTTGCATCCACTGTTCGCGCTTGGCTTGCATTTCGTCCCATTTCTTTTGCTGCGTGGAGTCGAGGAGCGCGCGGATCTGGGTGTCACTGGTCTTGTGGATGTCCATCATTTTGCTGCGGCGATCCTGTTGCGATTGCGAGGTGTCCTGATGCAGGCTCTGCATCTGGGAACGCTCGGACGTAAGTATGTCCTGCACTTTGGTTTGCTGGTCAGCCGTGAGGTTCAGTTGTTTGGTCAATTCCTGGGTGCGTTGAGCGGCGTCGGGCATGCCGTGATGTCCGCGACCAGCTCTGGGCGGGTGGAGATTGCTGGTCGTTGGACGAGCTGTCCTGGGCCGCCACGAACGGCGAGCTGATCAAGATCACTCCCGCCGCCAGCAGAACTAGCAGGTATTGTTTGAGCATGGAATCCTTCCTTTCAAAACGACGTGTCTACATCTATGAATGGGATTATGAACCGGAAGTTGCGGGGAAAAGCGGGATTCTCATAATCTTTGCATAACTTTACGAAACTGGACAGTTTGGGCTAATGCGAGCGCGGTTACTCCTGGGGCAGAGCCAAGACGGTTGGAGTGAACCGCGCCGCCGCGTTAGTCTTCATCTGCGGCTTTGCAGTGCTTCGAAATAGTGCGGACATCCGTCTGCACGTTCGCGACCTCGAGCGGTACGCCGTCCACTCCGTGCTCGGTATCGCTGGGATTGCTGCCCGACTTCATCGGATTGACGCCGGTCTTAATGGTCCCAGAACGTAGCCGGCCTTTCACTTCGACTTCATGGTGCAGTTGAGGATCGAGCTTGTTTCCCACTCCCTTCAGGACGTACACCAGCCCAGTCTTGTCCTCGACCACGATGTAGTTCCCGCGCTGGCCGTCAAGACAGCCGCGAACGGTGCTCACGTTGGATGCGGGCGCGCTGGCGCTCCCAGGCGGGACGGACGATTGTTGTGCGAGCGCTCCGAGAGCGACGACTAGAAATCCGATCACGACAATTGAAGTCTTCGTGCGATCCATAGAACCTCCTCAGAACGTCGATGGTGAGGCTTTTCAGAGAACAATGCATTCACCAGCGTTTGCTTCCCCTATTTATACTCTTTCGCCACTTATATTTTTCTCCCGGTTCGCCTCGGCTTGACGGAATTCGAAAGTTCGACGAGTTCAGTAAATCTGGGTGTGATTTTCCCGGGCCGGCAATCGTGTGTACATGTCCCAAATTCGTATCGCAATTGAACTGATTGCCCGTTGTGGCGATGCCATATCCGACGACAATGGTTCGTGGGAATCTTTCGCTTGGGCGCCAAACTTTCCAGACTAGACGTATTCCTTCTAACCGTGCTGCTCTCGCTAATGCTGGCGGGTTGCAACGGCGTCTCATCCGGAGGATCGCAATCCGGGGGTGGAAGTGGAGGCGGAACGGGCGGTGGAACTGGTGGAGGCGGGGGATCACAGAACAATGCCTGCAGCGTCATTTCCACCGGCCAGGGATCGAGTTTGAACGGCTTCGTGCCGTTCCCCGCCGGCAATGCCTGGAATCAGGACATCTCGAGCGCTGCTGTCGACCCGAACTCAGACGCGATCATCAATTTCATCGGCCCGACTGTGGGCCTACATCCCGACTTCGGCGCTGGCCTCTACGACGGATCGAGCATGGGCATTCCTTATAGCGTAGTCGGCGCATCGCAGAGCATGGTGAACATCGACTTCACGGCCTATGGCGATGAAAGCGATCCCGGCCCGATGCCGATCCCGGCGAATGCTCAGATTGAAGGCTATCCCAATCCTGGCAATGGCGACCGACACGTGCTGGTAATTGATAACAGCAATTGCTTTCTGTATGAGCTCTACAGCGCGTCCCCCAACAGCGACGGCACTTGGAATGCAGGCTCGGCCGCGGTGTGGGATCTTTTGGATGGTGAGCAGCGTCCGTGGACATGGACATCCGCCGACGCAGCAGGACTGCCCATCTTCCCCGGATTGGTGCGCTACGACGAAGTGGCTGCCGGCAAGATTCAGCACGCGATCCGCTTCACTTTGCCGCAGAGTCAGGCCGCGATGGTGCCGCCAGCGTCGCACTGGGCGGCGACTTCCTCGAACCCGATCGCTCCGCCCATGGGAATGAAACTGCGGCTCAAGGCCAGCTATGACATCTCCCAATTCTCGGCGAATGTTCAAGTCATTCTGACCGCGCTGAAGACCTATGGCATGATTATGGCCGACAATGGCAGCCCCATGTATCTGAGCGGTGCTCCGGACAACCGCTGGAATAACGACGACCTTCACAACCTTTCTCAAGTGCCGGCGTCCGCGTTCGAAGTGGTTCAGATGAACCCAATCTACACCGCGTCAAACGTGCCGCAGGGAGCGGCCCCAACTATCGCCAGTTTTGCCGCGAACTCCTCCAGTGTGAGTTCTGGAACGCAAGTGACGCTCAGTTGGCAAACCAGTGGCGCGTCTTACAACATCATCTCACCGCAAATTGGAGCGGTACGCGGCAGCAGCGCAACCGTCACTCCGACGCAGACGACCACCTACACTCTCTACGCGACCAACCAGTACGGCCGCACCCAGGCGACGGTAACGGTCACCGTACAGTAGAGGCTCTGTCCGTATGAACGCCAACGAGCAGCCCCGTTTCAGTCGCCGAATTGTGCGAGAGGCCTGCCCGTCGATCTGTCCCTGAAGCTGTAGTCCTTCGCGCTCTTTTGCTGTTTGCCGAAGATTCGTGCAGTCAAAAGCATCCCCGCCAACGTCATTGTCAACAGTATCGCCTTATGCCAACCGTTCACAAACGGAGCATCGCCCATGATTGTGAGGCCGACAAAGCAGAATAATATGTGCGCGCAAAAGACTTGCAGGGAAGCTTGACCCATCAGTACAAGCGGTCGAATTGCGAGCGCCTTCATGACCGCTTGGAACCGAACCAGCAGTATCGCGATGGCCGCGAAATTGATGATTCGCACTGCTCCCAAATGCCATTTGTCGAACGAGACCTCGAACATTCCGAGTTCGATGCCGCGTCCTACCGAGTACCGCAGGGCGAGCAAGATCGGCACGATCACCAAGGCAGGTATCAGCATCCGTCTGGCCCATTCGCTGACGGGCAAATCGTCCTTCGACCAGCGCACTCCGCAATACAGGCCTACTAACCACATGAACTGCCACGCGAACAAGTCGAATGATCCCGTCGCGCTCAGCGGAATATTAATTTCACAGGCGCGCGTGCCAAAATCGTAGAGCACTTGGCGAAGTCCGAACTGCGCTAGCAACCATAGTGCGAATCCTGCACTCAGAATGAGCTTCCAACCCGCCTGCCTCGATACTTTCAGGATCACCGGCGTAATCAACAGGAAGGTAATGTACATCGGCAGAATGTCCAGGAGCGGCGGCCGGTAGATCAGCAATGCGGCATAAATGAGAGCTTGCTTCGGAGCAGTGAAATAAAAGTCGAGCAGGTTATGCAAGGCCGGCCGATTGCCGCCAGCAGCGAGATGCGCTACAACCACAAATGCGACACCAAGCAGCGCAACATGATAGAGATAAAGACGCGCCGTACGCATCCGCAGCTGTTTGGCCATGGTTTCATAGCCGTTCTGTTCGGCCGCGAGGAAGTAAATGCGGCCCGTGAAGAGCGCCGACAAGAAGATAAACCCTTCTGCGCCTGATACGAATCCAAAGGGCTGATTGAAGTAGGTGCTGATGATCGTCGGCAGATGGGTGAGCGTCATCCAAACTAGCATCGCGCCTCGTGCCGCATCGAGTTCGATTCGCCTCTGCATGGCCCAGACTCATGAGATGAGAACTCCTCGCAGAGGTTGCTGGGCACTACAAAGATTTGCTTTTCTTTAATGGATTTATACAAAAATGGAAGGAACAGGCGTGGGCCGCATTATGAACGCGTGTCACAAGTGCTACAGGGTACTCCGGATTATTGGCGCGTAATTACTGCATCACTCGACCGCATTGCGTGAAATTACATCGCGATACCACTCGGCACTTAGCTTCGGTGTACGCACCTGCGTTTTGTAGTCGACGTAGTGAAGGCCGAAGCGTTTGCTATAGCCGTCGGCCCACTCGAAGTTATCAAGCAGGCTCCAGAGGAAATACCCTTTGATCGGGTAGCCTTCCGAAGCCGCGCGATGCAGATTTGTAAGATGATTGCGCAGATACATTACCCGGTCGGTGTCTTCGATTCGTCCCTGAGCGGTTATTACATCGTCCGACGAGCAACCGTTTTCGGTGATGTAAAGCGCCCGTGGTTTCCAAACTTCGCTGACATTCCGAACTGCCCAATAGATCACTTCCGGGCCAATGTACAACCAATCCGAGGCCATGCGAGGAAACGAAGACGGACGCTTTTCCACCACGTAACCAGCTGGTGACGCGTCTGCTCGCGCATATTCTGGCGCGTAAACGTTGAGACCGACGAAGTCGAGCGGGCTGCCGATGATTTTCATGTCGCCGGGCTCAACCTTGGGAGCGTTCGCGCCCTCGCGCTGCAAGTAACCGTCCGTGTACTTGCCTTCCATGACGGCCGTTAGAAAGGGTGCATTTTCTTCGCGAGTCGCGGCCCGCGCCGCGGTGATCTGCTCCTGCGTCTCAATCACCGGCACGTAGACCTTAGCATTTTCGGCCAGGCCGATTTGGGTTCCGGGCTTGGCGTTGGCGCGAATCGCCTGCACCGCCATGCCGTGCGCGAGTACAGCGTTGTGGCGAATCTGATTCACTTGAGCATCCGGCAACCTCAGGCCTGGGGCGAACTTTCCGGTTTTGTAACCCTCATCAGTGAAGCAGGTGAATTCGTTAATAGTGAAAAAGTGGCCCACCCGATCTGAAAGCTGCTTGGAAACATAGCCCGCATAATCAGCGAACGCTTTGGAAGTGTCGCGCGACTGCCAGCCGCCGGGCAAAGCCTGCGGCAAGTCCCAGTGAAAGAGCGTGATGTACGGAGCAATATTGTTCTTGAGCAGTTCGTCCAACACCCGCTGGTAATAGGCTAGGCCTTTCTGGTTCGGCTGGCCGGTCCCGTCGGGAAAGATGCGCGACCACGCGATGGAGAAGCGATAGCCGCGTACGCCCAGGTTCTTAAGCAGCTTCACGTCTTCCCGGTAAAGATGGTAGGAGTCGTCGGCGACATCGCCGGTGTCCCCCTGAAAAGTTTTCCCCGGCGTGTGCGAAAAAGTGTCCCACACGGATGGCTTGCGTCCATCTTCATTCACCGCACCCTCGATCTGGTAGGACGCGGTAGAACAGCCCCAGATAAAGTTGGGAGGAAATCGCAGTAATTCCGGCCTGGCCATTTGCGCCAATGCAATCCGCGGCAAGGAGGCACTTGCAAAGGCGGCCGCGGCAGTGCCGGCCAAGGTTTTACCAAATCGGCGACGCGTGAGATTTTTCATCGCCCAAGAAGATTACCACCAGGGTGGACTCAAAAGAAGTCACGCGAGGGCACACGCGGAGTTGGCACGGAGCTAATGAAGCGATTCACGGGTACGGTCCAGCGTGAACGTCAGCGATTCCCGCGGAATGCTGGTCACGAAAGGTCCGATCAGCCAGCCCAGCCCGCTGGGAATGTCTCGAGTCAGAGAGATGGCTTCCAGTTGAACGTACACGCCACCATCGCGCTCCAGGAAACGCCAGTATGAGTTGATGCGCCAGAGATAACCGTTGTCTTGCCCGACTGGTTTGTCATGCTCGTCCGGCCGCCCGGAATTCTCCACCTCTTGCACGCGCGTGCTGTAGGACTGGCTGTAAGCCCGCGCCTTGTCCAACGAGAAGTAATGCACGTCGTATTCGGTGTCGAGGACGACAGTTACTATTTTCTTGTCGCTCAGCCGAAAAAAAACCTTGAAGTTATCGCCGTTGTGCTGCAGGAGCTTGGACCGAACTACACGTGGTGCGTAGATTCGCCATTGCTCATCATAATTCTGTAAGAGCGCGAGGGTCTGCTTGAGGCTCACGCCGGGAATGAAAACAACTCCCATCCAATGATGGATGAGGCCCCCGGGAACTGGGATCGACGCGCCACGGTCAAGCGTCTCCAGCTTCTGGGTTACAACGTCTCCGCGTTTAAGGCGTGCGTACACTTCTTGACGTTGCGATGCGGGCAATCCGTCCGCCCACAAGAACGGCCCCGAGCGTATAGCGTTCTGCATGCGCTGTTCGCTCAACTGCACGTAGTGATCGAATGCAGCGTTGGTTTCGGGCCTCAGTTCCGCGCTTCGGGCTCTGCAACTGATGAGCAGAACTACAGCAAAGGTTAAGAATAGCTGACGGTACACAAAAACCTCCGTGGGGTAAGATGGTTTCGATGGAGCCCAACCGCACGAACGGAATCTTCCGTTTCGGTGTTTACGAGGCCGATCCGGCATCGGGAGAGCTGCGCAAAGCGGGGATTCGCCTGCGGGTGCAAGAGCAGCCCTTCCAGGTTCTGATGATGTTGGTGGAGCGTCCGAGCGAAGTAGTTACGCGGGAAGAGCTGCGCCAAAGACTTTGGCCGGCGGATACCTTTGTCGACTTTGATCACAGCCTGAACACCGTAATTAATAAACTGCGCGAAGCCCTGAACGATTCAGCGGCGAATCCGCGTTTTATTGAAACCCTGGCGCGTCGCGGATATCGATTTCTGGCTCCTGTTGAATTCGTCGAAAAGCATTTCACACCAACGACAATCGTGGCGCCGGTTGAAATTTCTAATGCGTCAGCGTCCGCCGAGCCATCGCTGTCGGTCTCGGTTCTAACGCGTCTTGAGGACGTTCCCGCGGTTCGACGCCAATATGTCCGTGTTCTTTTCCTTTTGATTCAAGTTATGTATTTGAGTTTCTATATCGCAGCTTTGGCACGGTCAACGCAAGTACACGAACTGCTCGAGCAGACAATCAGTTATCCCGCGTGGGCGATGACCTTGATGGTAATCTCGGCAGTTGTTGGGCTGCCGATTCGCATGTATTTAACTTCGGCCGCGGCTTTTGACCTTTCTGGGCTGAGTCACAAATTCCAGCGGCTCTTCCCTGTGACTCTACTTCTTGATGAACTGTGGGCGCTGTCGCCATTTCTTCTGGCACCGCAAATTGGACTAGGGTTGTCGCTGGCCGCAACTGCCGCCCTCATCTATGTCCCGTTCGCGCAACGGACTCTGCTGCTGATGGGGGACCGTCCGCAAAATCCCCAGCGCGCTTCGTGACGATTCTCTCGCACCTGTTTTGACCGGCGACGGGAACACCCATCGATCACTCGCAAGAAAATTCATCACCGAGCACGCTGCAATGGTCAACAGATTTGCCTCAAGGATGTGCATGCCTAGCTGGCCGACCAGCCATCGCATGAGCAATAGGCTGCCGAAGATTGAGATGGCTCCATTGCTGAGGTGAAAGCGAAGCATGCGGACTCCGGTCTGCGCCAAATCCAAATAGCCACGGTCGTACCAAGTGAACCGTTGATGCCAGACGAAATTATTGAGCACTGCCGCTTCGACAGCGAGTCCGGTCGCCCACAGATATTGACAGCCTAGGGCGGTTAGCCCTTCGAGAACAGCAAACTGAACCACGATGCCGATGGTGCCCACCAAAGCGAATTTCACCGGGCGCTGAAGGCAACGCCAACTCGTTCGTGCGTTGTCGCTCACGAAATCTTCTCCTCGCGATAAAGCGTTCTCGTGTGTTGAATCGCTGAGACGACCAACATCAGCGCCATCCCGCCGATTCCAATCACACCTCCGATGTCCAACAAACGGAAATGCATGCCAATTAATTTTGCAGTTGGCCAGCGCAGCAGCGCCAGGTTGCCGAGCGCAAGCAGGAGGCGTATTTCGGTCGGCCCAAACCTCCAATACGACAGTTGGAACTGGCCAAGCGTGTAAGTGGCGAGATAAGCCTCGATCGAGAGCATCAGGAAAACGATGAGCATTCCCAAGGCGATCGCAGGGTGAATGTATCCTGACAGCGCTAAGCCGCTGATCAAGAAAAGGGCGGCAAATGTGTCGACGATGTGGTCCACGTAGAATCCGTAACGCGGTCGTTGACAGTTTCGGACTCGAGCCAGGGTACCGTCCAAACTGTCGCCGAGCCAGTTCAAAGCCAGAAATACGATGCCGAGCAACAGCATGTAACGATTCCATCGCGCCAGCGCGTAGCAGACGCCGGCAAGGCACTGCGACGCAAATCCGAGGATGGTCAGGTGGTCGGAGTTGATCCAGCGAGGTGTGCGTAGTGCCAGCCATATCAGAGTCTTTTTCTCCGCCACGGCGGCGAAACTTTGCTGCAGCCTATTGGCGGGAGAGAACGTCAGTGTCGCCGGTTTGATTTGCGTGTAAGTCTGCGTGGACATTGCTCTGGCCTCCGATTCGGGTTTGCCAAGCCCAATGTCTCGCACAGTGGTGGAGGAGATCAATGCATCGGCGCTCAAACCGAGGACAAAGGAGGATCACTGGCTAAGCCATTAAAAAGACAGGGGCTTTCGCGAATCCTCACTTCTTCCGGGTCGCGAATTATCCCGCAGGTTGCGAACTACTTGGCGGGTGGGTTGGCGGGCTTCACATCTTCAGCTGATTTTTTGAGGTCGTCGATCGCCTTGGAATCGATCTGGTAGAGGGTGGAATCGTTTTCCCGCATCGCGATGTAGTTGTCGCCAAGCTTGGCCATTCCGACCTTCTCGACCCTCTTGCCGTCGTTCGATATGACGGTGATGTCGATTGAGGGTGCAAAGGTGAGTCCAGTGTCGACAAACTTGCTGGCGGAAAGATCGCGGATTTTGTCGATCAGGTCTTGAACGGTGCCGGGGTCCATCTTTTTCGCACTGCCTGACCACCAATCTTCACCGTTCCGCGTCAGGAAATAGGATTTGATGCCGTCGCGAATTTCGATTTTGTTGGGATCGTCGGAGCCGAGGTCAAACAACTTCTTGTTGCGGAAATCGTCCAGGTTCTTATCGAGCGCCTGACCAAGCGGGCTTGCAACTTTATAAGTACCTTCGACCGCGCTCGACTTGGCATAGTAATCGTCTTTATTCTTTCGGACCTGCAGTTCCTGCGTTCCGGACTCAGCCGTGAGCTTCGCCGTCGCGACCGGGGCAGCCGAGGCGAATGCGGAAGCTATTTTCTTCGGATCATCCAATACATTGAGCTCCATCTTGGCATCGGTGAGAGCGCGGACGAGTTCATCAACTTGCGAGCCATCCGCTCGCAACGGCCGAGGCTTCACAATTTGCCATTCGTCCTTGTTGCGGCCGAATGCCATTTCCTGCTTCTTGGCGGCCAGATCGACTTGGCTGATTTTGTCGGGATTAAGCGTTAGCAGGCGCTTGTCCCGCAGATCGTTCGCGGTCTTGTCAATGCTGGTTTTGTCGAAGCTGGGCATGATGAAGATGCGCGGATCGCCGTCAAGTTTGGCGTAGATTCCATTGCCCGTGGGAGTGTCATCACCGAGCAGGAGCTTCTGAGTCTTGTTGTCTTTTTCAGACAGATCAAATTCGAGCTTCGGTGCGTCTAGACCGTAGGAAGCGAGATTGCCGGCCTTCTCTTCCACCAGACGTTGCGAGTTAAGAGATGAAAAAGTACCGAGCAGGCTGGAAACTGCACTCTGATCGGCGGGGAGGGATGTTGGAGAAGTAATGCGCCACTGGCCCGAACTATTACGCTCGCCCGCGACTTGGTCGGCGCCATTTTTTCTGAGGTCAAACCGGGAAATGTCCGCTTCTTTAACCGCGAGAATCTTCGGCGGCGTATCGGCGGAAGCCTCGGTGCTCTCCGCCACCTTGTGATGATTCGACCAATACAGTGTTCCAGTGAGCCCGCCCAAGACGACGACGGCGACGATAAGACCGCGCAGTTTCATCTACCGCCTCCGCCACCACACCGACACACCGGCGAAGACGACAACCAGGGGCAGCAGGAACTGGCTCGTGATCCGAACCAAACTCAATTGAGCATTGGTCATGGTGATGCGGCGATCTTCTTCCTGTTTGGGGCGAATCGAAATCAGATCTTCGTCGGACGCCAGCCAATCGATGGTGTTCAAAGCCAGATCACTGTTGCCATTGAACTTGATGAACGAGTTTGCTGCCCACGACGAACTACCTACGATTACGAACCGGCCCTGCGAATCCTGCTTACCCGTGTTGTAAGTTCCAGCGGCAGCAATCGTCATCGGTCCCTTCTTGTTTTTCGGGTCATTCGGGTCGATCGCGGGAGAGTTCAAGTTGGTCGTCGCCAGGCTCGTGGTTGAAGAGTCGAACAATTTCTGGACCGTAGTCTTGTCGCCATTCTTGATCTGGATCGAACGCGAAAGCGGGAACCCGGTCGCAGTGCCCTTCATGCCATTCACAATCGGTTGCGATTCGTAGCTGGTGACAAGGGCTACTTGCGGACCGAGTCCGGCCAACTGGCCGATCGGGTTGAGGTCCAGGATCAGATTCTTATCCATGGTCACACCCCAAGTCTGCAGCAGGTTCGTGAGCGCATCATTTTCCGCAATGTCGGAGCGCCCGATCTTCAGCGGCGGATCGAGCATGAACAGCACGCGCCCACCGTCTTCGACATATTTCTTGATGGCATCGACTTCAGGCTGCTGATAGTCGCGAGTCGGTCCGCCAATTACCAGGGTCGTGCAATCGCTCGGGACTTCGGCCTTTTGCAGCAGGTCGATGGACTTCGCTTCGTAATTATCTTTGCCGACGAGTTGCTTGAAATCGGAATAACCGTTCCGGTCGGAGTCGTCGATTTGATGCTCGCCGCTGCCGGCTACGAAGCACACCGTGCGCGTCTTGTTCTTCAGCACGCGGATCAGCGCTCCAGTGACGCCCTCTTCGGTCATGCTTTTGGCTTCTTCTTTCCTGTCGCCAACCTGCACCAGCGCCGTTCCGTAATTCTTTATGCCTTCTTCGCGAGCTTGTTGCGGATTCTTGTCGGGATCGATGTAGTCAACGTGGACCTTCGGGGAAAGCGACGCATATTCATCGAGAAGGTCTTTCGCGTGTTGAAACCGCGTCCCCTGATCAAAGTAGAGAATGGTCGCATTGTCTTTCAGTCCCTTGACGATCTTCGCGGTCTGCTCGGACAGGCTATAGCGCTTGTTCGACGTTCCGTCGTAGGACTTGGTGTAACGATTGGCAAGTATGTTCACGATCACAACCGCGGTTATGACGACAAGGACGTAGACGACCGCATATGCCGCATATTTCGTCTGTCTCGCTTTCAGCAATGGTGTATTCACTTACGACCTCCAGCGGAGAGATTCCATGGAACGCGCCGTGAAAAACAGCCCCAGGAAAATCACCGTCACGTAAAAGATGGCATCCTTCGAGTCGAGCACGCCTTTGGCGAACGACTCGAAGTGCGTGATGATTGACATATAAGCGAGGACTTGGGCCCAGGTTGCGGTTTCGTATCCGCTCACCCACTCCAGAACCCACAACAGCAGGCACACTCCGAACGTCGCGGCTCCGGCGATGATCTGATTCTTGGTGAGAGTCGAAATGAATGTGCCGATGGCCAGCAACGCTCCCGCCTGCAGCAGCAATCCCAGATAGCCAATCGCCAACGGCTTCCAATCGGGCTTACCGTATTTGAAAAGGAACGCGAAATTCACTGCCGCAACCAGCAGCATGCAGGCGTACAGGCTGAGGGCCGCCAGCCATTTTCCGATAATGATTTCAACATCACGAATCGGTGAAGTCGCGAGCAGTTCAATCGTGCCGCTGCGTTTCTCCTCCGCGAACAGACGCATCGTAATCATCGGAATGAAGAACAGCCCGATCACGCCCACATTCGACAGCAGCGGCCTTATGATGATTTCGTTGAGATTCATCGGCATCATCTGACCCCGCATCTGCGATTCCATGCCCATCAAGACGAAAACACCCAATGAGTTCCAGAAGAAAAAGCCGAAGATCAAAGCGAACATGGTCAGCAACAGGTATGCAATGGGCGACGTGAAATAGCTGCGAAGCTCTTTTTGGCAGATGATCAAAATATTTCGCATTTACTGTGCCCCCTTGACTGCGACTTCTTCTGTTGTTGCAGCTGCTTCGCCGCCGGTGAGTTGCAGGAATATTTCTTCGAGACTCATCGCGGCAGGACGAAGCTCGTTTAAGTCCCAACCGGACTCGACCACAGCCCGCGCCAGATCGCCACGGACAAACCCCTTCCCGCTTTCGACCTCGAAGCTGCTACGGTTCTGCAGGTTCTGCTTCGCCACGACCCGGCTCACACCAGCGACCTGCTCGAGCCGCCGTTGCACTGCCGCAAAATCGAGGCTGCCATTGCGTCCGCTGACCTCGAGCAGCACAGACTCCGCGCCGCGCGCGCGATTTTGCAGGTTGTGGACTGAGTCCGTCGCGACCAGCTTGCCTTTGTTGATGATGAGCACTTGCTCGCACGTCTGTTCCACCTCCGGCAGGATGTGCGTGCTGAGAATGATAGTGTGATCGCCACCCAGGCTCTTGATCAGTTCGCGGGTTTCGTTGATCTGCTTCGGATCGAGACCAGACGTCGGTTCATCAAGAATCAGCACCTCGGGATTGTGAACGATCGCTTGAGCCAGACCCACGCGCTGACGATAGCCTTTCGAAAGTCTACCCAGAAGCTTGTTCTTAACGTCGGCAACGGCGCAGCGGTCACAAACGTAGTCGACTCGTTTGCGCAAATCCGTACCCGAAAGCCCTTTGAGCTTGCCGACAAAAGTCAGGTATTCTCCTGTTTCCATCTCGGGATACAGCGGTGGCGTCTCGGGAAGATAGCCGATGCGTTTCTTGACTTCGAGGGGTTGGTCCAGCACATCGAATCCGGCGACGGTCGCGCTGCCTGACGTGGGCGACAGAAAACACGTAAGCATGCGCATGGTTGTCGTCTTCCCGGCCCCGTTTGGCCCGAGAAAACCGACAATCTGGCCTTTTCCAACCTCGAACGAGACGTGGTCGACAGCAGTATTCCGAGCGTATCTCTTGGTAAGCTCTTTAACTGTAATCATAAGAGGTTTTTTGCAAGGGAATTAGGGTCTGCAAATGCCCGAACCGTACTACGCTTGAACAGTTCAAGGCTGAACTTATATGTTAAAAAGCTGAGAGCGGCAATGTCAAATCCCAACAACCAGATTTTTTCATCTCCAGCGGAGGGTTCATGAAGTATCGAAGGCTTGGCCGCACCGGTTTCGAAGTCAGCGAAATTGCGCATGGACTTTGGGGAATGAGTGGCTGGAGCGGGTCTGACGACCAGCAATCGCTCGATGCTCTGCAGTTGGCGGTCGATCTCGGCTGCAATTTCTTCGATACCGCATGGGCGTACGGCGAGGGCAAGAGTGACGCCTTGCTGGGCAAGATCTTATCCGCCAATCGCGGCAAGCGATTCTATGCCGCGTCCAAAATCCCACCATTGAACGACAAGTGGCCGGCTTCTCCGAAAGACAAGTACCACGACGTCTTCCCAGCCACGCACGTTTTCAAATATGCCAAACTGATTCGGGAGAAGCTCGGAACCGACTCGATTGACCTTCTGCAATTTCACGTTTGGGACGACAACTGGACTGGCGAAGCAGAATTTCGTGAGACCGTCGAAAAGCTGAAGAGCGACGGGCTGATCCGCTTCTTTGGACTCAGCTTGAATCGCTGGCAACCGGAAAACGGCATCAAAGCCATCCGGACCGGGCTAGTAGACGTTGTGCAGGTGATTTACAACGTTTTCGATCAGGCTCCGGAAGATAAATTGTTTCCCGCCTGCCGCGAGATGAACATTGGCGTGATCGCCAGAGTCCCGCTCGATGAAGGCAGCCTCGGCGGCAAGATGACGGCAGAAACCAAGTTTCCGAGCGATCGATTGGAGGTCCAAATACTTCAGCCCGGAAAATCTCACGCAAACGGTGGCGCGCGTCGAGAAACTAAAGCCAGTGATTCCCAAGAATATGAGTTTGCCGGACGCAGCATTGCGATTTATTTTATCGGACGCGACGGTGAGTACCACGATCGTGGGAATGAGAAAACTAGAGCACGTCCGGCAAAACATTGCGATGAGTGATGCCGGGCCGCTCGACGCGGCACTGCTTCAAGCCTTGAAAAAGCACCGCTGGGATCGTACGCCGCAGCCTTGGTCAGACTAGCGTGGTCAGACTAGTTCGTTGTTATTCAGAACGCCCTCAGTCGTAATTCGACTGGCCTTGCAAATTTCCTCTGCTACCTTGACCACAGCGTCACTGCTGTGGACCGGCCCATCCGCCGACATGACTGAACTGGCAGCCAGGGTGAAAAGCAAAGCGTCCTCCTGTTTGTCGAAGTAGAGAACCACCTGATTCGCTGCCATGTCTACACCTCCACTGATTGTTCTCATGAATGATAGGCCGATTCCCCAAGGGAGAGACGTTATCTCTTTTGGTGCGCCCTAATCGGAAGGGCAGGTTGTCCAGCGTTTGGACATCCTCGCCAGACCGTGAACGCGCCCATGAACCCTTTGGGCCCGCGGCACAGAGCAGGGCTCGAAAATGCTACATTGGAAGGTCCATGTCCGCGCCTGAATCCCGATTCGTCAAGGCTTGCAAGCTGCAGCCAGTGGACCGCACACCCGTCTGGTTCATGCGGCAGGCCGGTCGTTACATGCCGGAATACCGTGCCGTCCGCAAACAATATTCGCTGATCGAGATTTGTAAGAAGCCCGAAGTCGCGGCCGAGGTGACTATCACTGCTGCTGAAGCCCTCGGGGTGGATGCGGCGATTATCTTTGCCGACTTGCTCCTGCCGCTGGAAGTTATGGGACTACCTTTCCATTTTTCAGCTGGGGAAGGCCCGGTGATCGAGAAGCCGGTAAGGACAAAAGAAGACATCAACCTCCTACGCACCGACCGCGCTGACGATCTGGGTTACGTTTCCGACGCGGTGCGCCTCGTCTGCAAGCATTTTGGAGGGCGTCTGCCGGTCATCGGCTTTTGCGGCGCACCATTCACACTTGCCAGTTACATGATTGAAGGTAGCGGTTCGCGCAATTATGTTCACGCGAAGAAGATGATGTATTCCTCGCCCTCGGGGTGGGATGAATTGATGCGGAAGCTTGTAGCCGTGGTTTCGGAATATGCCGCTGAGCAAGTCAACGCCGGCGCCGACGTCATCCAGATTTTCGATAGTTGGGTCGGCTGCCTCAGCGTGGAAGACTATCGGCATTACGTGCTCCCGCGCACGACCGAACTGGTGAAGGCGTTGCAAAGGACCGGCGTGCCTATAATTTATTTCGGAACTGACAGCGCTACGCTTCTGCCTTCAATGCGAGAGACTGGCGCCGAAGTGATTGGGCTTGATTGGCGCATTCCACTCGATGACGGCTGGCGGAACCTCGATTTCGAATGTGCTGTGCAGGGAAATCTCGATCCGGTTCTGCTTTTCGCGAACTGGAAGGAACTGAAGTCGCGAGCCGAAGACATTCTGCGTCGCGCAGCCGGACGTCCCGGACATATTTTCAATCTGGGTCATGGCATTTTGCCGGAAACTCCGGTTGAGAATGTGAAAGCGCTGGCCCAATTTGTGCAGGAACACTCCGCAAGAAGCGTTCCAGCATAGGAGTAGCGATTGGCCAATTCAAAGAAAACTGCTGTCCTGCTGCTGGCTCACGGCAGCCCCGACTCCGTCGATCAAGTGCCGGACTTTCTGCTGCGGGTAACCGGTGGGCGGCCGCTCCCGCAACCTGTCGTGGATGAAGTGAAGCATCGTTACGGGCTGATTGGCCGTTCACCGCTCACCGAACTGACGTTGATGCAAGCCGAACGTCTGGGAGGTGAAATGGGCATGCCGGTATATGTTGGCATGCGCAACTGGAACCCCTTCATCGCCGATGCGGTAAACAATATGGTCAAGGATGGCATCGAGTACGCTGTCGCAATCTGCCTGGCACCGCAGAATTCAAGGACCAGTGTCGGTCTTTATCGCTCCGCTCTCGCTGAGACCGGCACTCCCTTTACTGTTGATTTCGTTGAGTCCTGGCACGATCAGCCAGGATTGATCAGAGCGTTCGCCGAAAAGCTGCGGATCGGATGGAATCGCGCCTGCGACGAGGCGAAGACTGAAAACGTTCCAATCATCTTTACTGCGCATAGCGTCCCCGAGCGCACCATCACGGACGGCGATCCCTATGAGAGCCAGGCAAAAGAAACCGCGTTACTCGTGGCGCGCGAGGCCGCACTGGCTGCTGAAGACTGGACGTTCGCATTTCAAAGCCAGGGCATGTCCGGCGGAGCATGGCTGGGTCCGCGAGTTGAGGATACGATTCTCCGGCTAAAAGAAAAAGGACATCGCAATGTATTTCTGCAACCCATAGGATTTCTCTGTGACCATGTGGAAGTGCTCTATGACATCGACATTGCCTTCAAGGAATTCGCGGGCAAGCAAGGCATGCGCCTGTGGCGCGCAGAGTCGCTGAATGATTCGTCGTTGTTGGCGGCGGCCTTGGCCGATGTTGCCAGATCACGGTCTTCGCAATCACTCCTCGCCAATAAATGAAGCGAATAGCCATCATCGGCGGCGGAATCTCAGGATTGTCAGCTGCCTTCACGCTCGAAAAGCGGCGCCAGGCTGGCGCTTCGCTGGAATACGCTCTGTTTGAGTCCAGCCCGCGGCTCGGGGGAGTGCTGGTTACAGAACGCGTGGATGGCTGCCTGGTCGAGGCCGGCCCTGATTCGTTTCTCACCGAAAAACCCTGGGCGAGCGACCTCAGCCGCGAAGTCGGACTGGGCGATCAACTCATCGGATCGAATGACGCTGACCGTATAACCTACATTTTAGCGAAGGGGAAACTGGTGGTGATCCCCGACGGCCTGATGTTCATGGTGCCCACTAAGATCACGCCAACTATGTTGTCGCCGTTGTTTTCTACGCGCACCAAACTGCAGATGGCGCGCGAATGGTTCCATCCGCCGCGAAAAGCCGAGGGGGATGAGACTGTTGCGTCCTTTGTCGAGCGCCATTACGGCCCTGAAATGGTGGACCGTCTCGCGGATCCGCTGCTTTCCGGCGTGTATGGTGGCGAGGCCGCACAACTCAGCGTGCGCGCCGTTCTGCCGCGTTTTGCCGAGATGGAAGCCACATATGGCAGCCTGGGGCGAGCCATGCTGGCGGCTCGTAAAAAGATGGGCCATGCTTCGAAGGTTTCGGCAAGACCGTTGTTCACATCGCTGAAAGATGGCATGCAGCAGTTGGTGGATGCGATAGTGTCTCGCCTCCCTGCTTCGGCACTCAATGCCAATACTCCGGTGCAACGGGTTGAGCGGCAGAATGGAGGGTGGGTGATTTCCGCCGGCTACGCTTCCGATGAATTCGACGCAGTGATTATGGCCATACCTGCGTATTCGGCGGCGGAGCTTCTCAGCATGACCAATGAGGATCTCGCAGCCGAGCTCCGCGGAATCCAGTACACCTCGTCTGTCACGGTCAATCTCGGCTACGACCGCGCCGTGCGGGCATCCCTGCCGCCGGGCTTTGGTTTTCTTGTGCCTCGCAGCGAAGGCAAACGCATGCTCGCGGCCACGTTTGTGCATAACAAGTTTCCACACCGCGCTCCAGACGATCGCGCCCTGCTTCGCTGCTTCGTTGGCGGGGCGCGCAACGAGCGGGTGCTTGAGGCTCCCGATGAAGAAATCGTCCGGATGGTTCGTGAAGAACTTGGCCAAATCATCAAACTGAGGGCTAATCCGCTGTTCACGCGTGTCTACCGCTGGAGGCGCGCAATGGCGCAATATGGAGTCGGTCATTTGGAGCGGTTGCAGCGGATCGATGGCTTACTACAGTCGCTTCAAGGGATAGCGCTTGCAGGCAATGGATACCGCGGAATTGGAGTGCCTGATTGTGTCCGATCAGGAAGCGACGCGGCGCACAAAGCTTTGCTCGCGGTTGGATTGCCAGAAGACGCATCGCAAAAAGTCGCCTCCTAAAGCACGTCTTCTTTCCACGGCTCAACAGAGCTCACCCTATATCAGCTTCGTCAACCGCTTCCCTCAACTGCCTTACAGCCCAATCAATTTGGTCCGTAGTGATGACCGCCGGCGGAGCGATCAGCACATGATCGCCCAAGGCTCCGTCCACGCATCCCTGCATGGGATAAACCAATAGTCCTCTTTTCACCGCCGCTTGCGCTACGCGACCGGCAAAATTTAGTTCCGATGCGAACGGCTGCTTGGTAGCTTTATCAGCCACGAACTCGACGGCCCACAACAATCCAATCCCGCGCACATCGCCAACTGGTTTCGCATCGCGCAACCTCTCGAGCGCTTGGCGAAGGGTCGCGGCCGTCGAGCTTTGCCGATCGGAATCCGCAGTCTGCACCAGCTTTCGCTCCTGCAGAAATCTCAGCACAGCCCTGCCTGCGGCCAGCGAAATCGGATGCGAGTTGTAGGTGAACCCGTGCAGAAACGCTCCCGAGCCGTCGGCGATCGCGCTTGCTACTTTCTTCGAAACAATAACCGCGCCCAGCGGGGCATAGCCACTCGATAACCCCTTGGCGGTGACGAGAAGGTCGGGAGCGACGTCCCAATGGTCGACAGCAAAATTTCGCCCGGTGCGGCCCATGCCGGTCATCACTTCATCGGCGATCAAAAGAACGCCATGCCTGCGGCAAATCTCGGCCACACTCTGCAAATAGCCGGGCGGCGGCACGACTGCGCCCAAGGTCGCTCCGCTGACCGGTTCGACAATGAAGGCAGCAACTTCGCCCTTCGCGGCCTCGATCGCTTGCTCCAATTCAGCGGCATACTCCTGCCCGCAAGCGCGGCAGCTATCCGTGCAATCAAACGCACAGCGATAGCAATACGGAAATCCAATGTGAGCGAACTCCCGCACCATCGGACGATAAATCTCGCGCCGTCGTTTATTTCCCGAGACTGACGACGCACCCAAGGTGGACCCGTGGTAGCTTTGCCCACGGCTGACCACCTGATAGCGACCGGTCTGACCGATCTCCACCTGATACTGACGCGCCAGCTTGAGTGCGGTCTCGATTGACTCCGAGCCGCCGCAAGTAAAGTAAACACAGCCTCCTTCAAAATTCTTGCCTGCAAAATCGAGCAACTCCAGCGCATACTCCTCAGCCACTGGAGTCGTGAATTGGCTGCTGTGAACGAACTCCAATTGTGTTGCCTGAGCCGCCATCGCGGCCGCGATCTCGACCACTCCATGCCCGATGAAATTTACGGCCGCAGATCCAGAGAAATCGAGATATCGTTTATCGCGCGCATCCCACAGATAAACACCTTCACCGCGCACGGCTGGAGGAAAAGTCTTGCGGAACGAACGCCGGAGAACGGCGGAATACGAAGAAGGATCAATCACAGGGGATTCCGGCACGTCTCGAATTATCCGGCGGCTTGCCCACGGGTGTCAAAACGCTAAACAAAGCAAATCCATGTGAGCATCGCGAGTGAACCACGTGTCCTATCTAAAGGATCAGCAGTGGCCGTGTAGAATCGGCCTTTGATGGCAACTCCGGCAAATGGTCCCCGCAGCCCGTTGAGCGTCTCCGCACGCTGGCTGCGCCTCTTTCAGCCATCTCACCAGCACACGGCCTTTTCCGCCACAGTGTTGTTGATGACGGCGATGATTCTCTCGCGTATTGTCGGCTATCTTCGCGAGGCCTATACCGCCTGGGCATTCGGGGCTGGCCCGACAACGGATGCTTATATTGCCGCCTTCCAGATTCCTGATTTCCTAGCGTACCTGGTCGCGGGCGGCACGATTTCCATCACGTTCGTCTCGATCTACACGCGATTCCTGGCGGAAAAAAGAGAGGACGACGCACAAAGAACTTTCTCCGTGATCATCACAGTCATGACCCTGGTGCTGGGGATCGGCGTCATTCTGGCGGAAATCTTCGCTCCGCAAATTACGCGACTCATGTTCCACAACTTCAAGCCCGAACAGATTGATCTTTGCGTGCATCTGACCCGCATTCTGCTGCCCGCCCAAATCTTGTTCTACGTCGGTGGCGTCGTTTCCGCAGTGTTGTCTTCGCGGCGGCTTTTTCTTTTCCCAGCCTTGGGGCCGTTAATTTACAACGGGTTCATCATCCTGGGCGGCATCACGCTTTCCCATTCGTTCGGAATCGCATCGCTGGCATACGGAGCGCTTGTAGGCACTTTCGTCGGGCCATTCCTCATCAATGCAATCGGAGCCGCACGCGTCGGGGCTGGTTACCGCGTTTCCTTCGACGTGCGCAATTCGGCGTTTCGCGAATGGGTGCGAATGTCGATTCCTCTAATGATCGGAGTCTCGCTGGTCAGCGCCGACGATTGGATTCTGCGTTACTTCGCATCCGATGCCGCCGGGGCAATCAGTCACATCAACTATGCCAAGCGTCTGCTCGCTGTGCCGATCGCGATTCTGGGACAAGCTGTCGGCCAAGCTTCGCTTCCATTCTTTGCTCGCCTGTTTGGCGAAAAACGAATGCAGGAGTTTGCCGACACGGTAAATGGGTCGGTCTATCGGACCGCCGCCGCTGCGCTCCTCGCGACGAGTCTGATGATGGCAGCGGCGCTCCCTCTAATTGATCTGGTATACCGGCTGCCCCACGGACACTTCGTTTTCTCTGACTCGCAGGCCACGGCAACTTACTTCTTTTGGTTTTCCGTGTCCCTGGTTTTCTGGTCGGCACAGGGACTTTATGCGCGCGCTTTCTACGCTGCGGGAAACACACTCACCCCGATGGTCGCCAGCAGCCTGATTACGATCGCATCGCTGCCCATGTACCGCGCGCTCTACCATGCCTTCTCATCGGTTGGGCTTGCGCTCGCCTCCGATCTGGGGATCGCAGCCAACTGCCTGGCCATGGCTATTCTGCTGCACTTTCGCAAGCTGGTTCGGTGGGACGAATTGCAATGGGGAGAGTTGGGGAAAGCCGCCGTCACTGCAGCCGCGGCGGGATTCTTGAGTTACCGGGTCGCGCGCGCAATCATGGTTAGTGGCAGCCGTGTTGCCGATATCGAAGCGCTTGCTCTGATCGGCATCACTTGGGCAGGGGCGGTTGCGGCGGGATTGTGGCTGACGCGGTCGAAGTTGCCGGGCGATCTGCGCCGACGTAAAGGGCCAGTCCTCCCCCGCGTGGCGGAAAGACAAGCCGAAGAGTTGACCAAGGGAATTGTGCCGTAGACAAGCTCTCAGGTCCCAACCACTACTCTACGTGATCGAGACCTGAAGGTAAGGTCCAACTAGGCTCGGGCTGCGACCGCTTCCACGGCGGCCGGGGCTTTCACTTCTTCGCCATTCGGTTTCTGGCCGCCCTTGCGAATATCGATGCCGCCCTTGAAGAACGCGCCATCTTCAATCGAGATGCGGGCTGCTACCACGTCGCCGGTAAGCGAACCGTCGCTACGGATGTCCACCCGATCGCTGGCCGTCAGATTGCCGCGTACTTTCCCCAGGACCACGATCTCACGAGCGTTGATGTTCGCGGCCACCACACCATTGCGGCCAACCGTGACCCGGTTGCCGGCGAGGTTGATGGAACCTTCCACGCGACCGTCAATATAAAGCGACTCTGAACCAGTTACTTCGCCCTTGATTACCAGCGATTTCCCGATCGTGGCCTGATCCGCCGTGCTGGCCGCAACCGCCGGACGAGGCGCGCTGGCGGGTTCGCTCGGCGCAGACGTCACCGGAGTTGGCATAGCGGGACGCTCAGGCTCACCTGGCCGCGAAGGCGTCGTAGAAGGCTGATTAGTGGGTTTCCACATGTCGAAAAATTCCTTTCCTCACAAGTAGGTTGAACGGTCAAGCCCGCACTTTGGTGACCAAATAAATTCTACTCCCGCTTCCAGCTCAAGTCTTGTGGAAATTCTGTGCTTTCTACACTTTTCGACCCTTTCGTAACCTACTTATGCACGGGCAACAAAACCAGCCCAATGTAATTTCTGCCACGCAGGGGCTGTTTCTATACTGTCGCGGATACCGCTAGTATGGTGTTCGGGAATTTGCTGTTTGGGGTTGTCCCTGGAATCGTCGTAACAGGCCCTTGAAGAGTATGGCTGAAACCGTTAGCCAACGAACCCTGATCGAGTTGCTATATGGAAAAGGTGCGCACGCAAATCCGATCGCATCGGTTCATGGGATCCCATCCGACCTTGCCAGTCGCCGACTGCAAGGCTACCCGCATTCGATCTTCCAGATTCTTTTCCACATGAACTTCTGGATGGAGTACGAGCTCCGAAGAATTAGGCAAGAAGATCCCCCTTACCCTTCGCGCGCCGCCGAGAGTTGGCCATCCGATTTGTCTCCAGTGACTGACAGGGAGTGGAAGCAGGCCGAGGCACGATTCGTCGCTTTGATCGGAGAGCTCTCCGCATTCGCTCGGTCGGATCCAGAGTTCTTGAATCGTGAAGTAAAGGCCACGCATGCAGTTCATAGTCAGCAATCTTCCTCGGTCTTAGCCGTCCTGTGGCAGACGGCAGTGCATAACAGTTATCACATTGGGCAAATAGTCTTGTTGCGCCGGCTCCTGAACTCCTGGCCAGAGCAAGTGGGTGACACGTGGTAAGAGTGCTCGATAACGAGACCCGGTTGTCGCGTATTATGGTTTGAGCCGCAGACAATCCAGCCTCAGGCAATTCACGATCTTGGACAGACTCTCCGATTCCGCCATTCTGAAGAAGATCGAACGCCAGCCTAAGAGCATGGCTGGCTTCAAGCAACTGGTGCGCGAACTGGGGCTTCACGGCGACGCACGCCACGAACTCTCCAATCGCCTGCAGAGTCTTGTGAGCAGCGGTCAACTGGTTGAAGTCGACTCGGACCGTTACGCAATTCCAAAGGCTTCCGCAGGCAAGAACGTTCTCGTCGGAAAGCTGAGCATGCATCGCGACGGCTACGGGTTTGTAACTCCCGATGCTGCTACCCTCGACCCACGCCTGAAGGCTCAACTCTCGGGAGATATTTTCATTCCGCCACCCGCTGTGGGTTCGGCGATGCATGGGGATCGGGTGCTGGTAGAGGTCGGCCCGATCCGACCCGACGGTCGCGCCGAAGGCCGCATTGTTCGCCCCGTCGTGCGTGCTCACAGCACTGTCGTCGGAATCTTTCATCACGGCAATCGTGGCAACTACGTGACGCCGACCGACCAGAAGATTTCTCAGGAAATCGTAATTCCGGCCGGGATGGAATACCCAGAAGAACAAACTAATGCCGCCGGCTCGCCGAGGGCGTCCCGCCCGAACCGGGGAGGCGATACTGTTTCAAGGAAAACGAAATCCGTCGATCGCGTTCTCGGCGAGGAAGCCGCCCGCCGCGAATGGAACGATCTTGAGGGCGTAGTCGTGGATGTTGAAATCACCGACTGGCCGTCGGCCACGCAGAATCCGCGAGGAAGAGTGGTTGAGATTCTAGGCTACGAAGACGATTTTGGCGTCGACGTCGAAGTTGTTATCCGCAAGTTCCACCTGCCGCACCGTTTTCCGGCGGAGGTTCTCGCCCAAGCACAAAGTATTGAGCCCATCATTCCAGCGCCTGAGGTCCAGAGGCGGCGTGATTTCCACGATTTCCCGATCGTCACCATCGACGGCGAGACCGCCCGTGACTTCGACGACGCCGTCACGGTCCGTCAAATTGAGGGCGGGAACTACGAACTTCAGGTACATATCGCCGACGTCGCCCAGTACGTCACGCCCGATTCGGCGCTCGATCAGGAAGCGCGGCTGCGCGGCACCAGTGTCTATTTCCCCGATCGCGCCGTGCCCATGTTGCCGCTCGAGCTGTCGACCGACATCTGCAGCCTCCGCCCTCATGTCGACCGGCTCGTGCTTTCCTGTGTCATGCAAATCGACCATCGCGGTGAAATTCTTGGCTATGACTTGTGTGAAGGCGTGATCCGCTCCTCCGAACGCATGACCTATACCGACGTAAATGCGGTACTCGAAGGTGATGCCGCCACGCGAAAACGTTATGCAGATCTGATTAGCACTTTCGAGATGATGCGCGATCTCGCCTTGATTCTGAAACGCAAGCGCGAGCGACGCGGATCCATCGACTTCGATCTGCCCGAGCCAGTAATCGAATTCGACGAATTCGGATTGATGAAGAGCATTACACGCTCCGAGCGCAACATCGCGCATCGCCTGATTGAAGAATTCATGCTCTCGGCCAACGAATGTGTCGCCGGATATCTTGAGAACAAGCGGGTGGCTTCGCTTTATCGCATCCACGAGAAGCCCGATGCCAAGCGGGTTTACGACTTCGAAGTCATCGCCGCCGCCTTCGGATATTCGCTGGGCGTGGGTGCTCTACCCATTCAGCGGGTGCAGTTCAAGTCCGAGCGTCGCGCCAGCCACGGCACCGGCAAACGCCCGCGGGAAATCGAAATCCCGAAAGAAGTTCACATCACGCCGCGCATGTACCAGAAGCTGACTGAGAAAATCGCAGGCAAGCCGGAAGAACGAATTCTTTCTTACCTGATGTTGCGTTCGTTAAAGCAAGCGCGCTATTCAGAAGAAAACCTGGGACACTTCGCGCTGGCGGCTCCAACCTACACGCATTTCACCTCGCCCATCCGCCGCTACCCCGACCTTATCGTGCATCGCATTCTGAAAGAGGTATTGCGAGACGGCGCGAGCGATCGTGTGGCGTGGGCGCCCACGCCGGCGAAAGCTGCGGCGACGGATACACCCTCCCCGTGGTCCAAACGACGAGACCATACTGCGCATCGCGAGGCGCTTGAACCTCTCGGAGGTTCGATCTCCTTGGAAGAACTTCGGGAGATCGCCGAAGAATCCAGCCGCGCCGAGCGCCGCGCCGACGAGGCCGAACGCGACCTGATGGAATGGAAGAAGGTCAAATTCATGCAGGACCGGGTCGGCGAAGATTTCGACGGCCTGATCATCAGCGTGACCAAGTTCGGATTCTTCGTCGAACTTACCGACCTGTTCATCGAAGGCCTGGTACCGCTAGATTCGTTAACCGACGATCGCTATACTTTTCACGAAAACACCCGCGAGATTATCGGTCAGCGCAACCGCAAGATCTACGGACTGGGCCAGAAGATCCGCGTGCTCGTGGATCGCATCGATCCGGTCGAAAAGAAAATTCAGTTCGCCGCGTTCGAGGAAAAACCGCAGCGACCCGCGAAGCGAAAACGAAGATCGTGACTCAAGTGGAGGCAGGGCGTCCCCGCCCGTCTAGGCGGAGCAAAGCTCCGCAGCATTTTGGTCAATAAAATGTGTCAACCAAACGAAAATGCTCCCGGGTGGTGTAAAATTCTCAAGTCAACCCCATCCGCTGCGGCTGGCTTGAAGCAGCGGGTTTCCTACTCGTCGGGACGTGGCTCAGCCTGGTAGAGCACTCGCTTGGGGTGCGAGGGGTCGGCAGTTCAAATCTGCCCGTCCCGACCAATTCAACGCAGGTCCCTCGCAAAGTACGCTCGGGATTTCGCCTGCGGGCTTCCGCTTCGCTCACGCCCGCAAATCGGCTCAACTTGGGGTGCGAGGGGTCGGCAGTTCAAATCTGCCCGTCCCGACCATTCTTTCTTCTTCTGTAAAGTAATGTAAAACACGAGTGGATTCCGCTCCCCTGGGTTTACCCTTTCATTAAAGCTACCACCCCAGCGCCGATCGCACTCTGCCCAACACTGCCAGCGTTCGGGGAACACAAGTTGGTTACGACACCCTCACCTATGTGGTAAAGGAGTTCTGGCCTGACATTCGCCGTAAACTGAGCAAGAAAAAGCAGCCGACTCCCGCCAACTGATCGAGACACTCGGCTCTCCTGAATTACAATCGCTCGCAGTCCCATCGCGTCAATAGCGGAGGTTTCGGCATGTTTCAATCCAATCTGCTGTGCGACAAGCGCATTCTCATCACCGGCGGTGGCACGGGATTGGGCAAAGGCATGGCCCACCGTTTTCTGGAGCTGGGTGCCACAGTTTACATCTGTGGACGCCGCCAGCAGGTTCTATCCGAAACAGAAACTGAACTCAGCGGCGTAGCTCCAGGCAAGATTCGATCTCTCCCTTGCGACATTCGCGATCTGCTCCGCGTGGAACAAATGATCGACTCCATCTGGAAAGACGGCCCGCTCGACATCCTGTTGCGGCAATGGGAATTTGGCTGAAAACGTTGACTCGCTGAAGCACTATCAGACTGCTTCTGGCCCGCATCTCGAATAGACACTGTCCCCGCGGCGCATTTGATAGCCGTTCCTGGAATCGCGCTTATGGGCAGGATCAACGCCGCCGGATTGGCTCCGTCGCGGAAGTCGAACCGATGACGACCTGTTGTCATCTCGCCTGCATCCCGGGGTCATCTTGAAGACCACGCCACATCCGTTCGGGCACGCGTCGTTGCCGCCGGTAGCCGCTGTCCCGTAGAGATTACCAACCGCGTCAAACACCAGGCTCGCGCCCGGCGAGCTTCCGTCATAAGGCTTGGGAAAGTTATACAGGATGCTTTCCTTCCAGCGTCCGTCCGTACCGCGAGTTAGCTTGAACACCGTACCGCAAGTGTTGCAGGCACCGCCGCTGTTGGTTGCGCCGTAAAGATTACCCAGGCGATCAAACACCAGTCCCGCATAGACAAGCTCACTATCGCCGGGGAATGACGGGAAGCTATGCAGCAGCAGGTGTTGCCAACTCCCGTTAGGCATGTGCTTCAACTCGAAAGCAGTGCCGTAGTCTTGTTTACCCTTGCCGCCGAATTCGGTCGTGCCGTAGAGATTTCCCGCGCTGTCGAAGATCACGCCGGCATATACGCCATCGCCGTCGAGACAGGGATTAATGTTGGCGCAAAAGCTGTAAAGAATGGTTTCGGCCCAGCCATTGGACTCAGGTGTCAATTCAAAAACCGTGCCTTCGCCGTATTCACCCCCTCCGTATGTCGTGCCGTAGAGGTTGCCACTAGGATCCGAAATCAAGCCTGAACGGGGACCAGCACCGTCGTGATCAGAGCCAAAAGAATACAGCTTAGTCTCGGCCCACTCGCCTTTTGAAGTGGGGGACAACTCGAAAGCGGCACCTTGGCTGTGAGCACCATTCTCGCTTGTTGTTCCATACAGATTTCTTGCGGCGTCGAAGATCAGGCCGCCGCTAGGGGCATTTCCGTCAGTACGCCAATTGAAACTATGTAGCACCCTTCTTCTCCAGGCGCCGCTAACAGAGGGATTCAGTTCGAAGACCGTGCCGTAGTTGTAGGCGCCCCCGCCCCAGCTCTCCCCGTAGATGTTGCCTTCCGCGGCGAGAATGAGGCTGCTGTACAGCCCGCCGCCTGCCCGAAAGCGCGCTGCACCTTGTACTTAGGGTCGGCCCCGGCCTCTGTTGCCAGCAGCAAAGAGCTAACGCAATGGCGCCCAGCAGCTTCGGGGACGCTGTCAAGGATTCGCCGGACTACATGAGGGTACCTCTTTCGAGAATCTAGGGGAACACAACTAAAAGGCCACAGGAGAGAGCCAAGCCCCCTTCAATTCGCCACAGTATATCATCGAGTCCGCAGGACTGGAGGCGCTAGCCCCTCTCAGCCAGCGCCCGCAGCACTACTGTAAATAGCAGGTTTAATTATCAAAGGCGTCAGTCGTCGTCGCCGTCGTCCGCGTCCGGGCCGTCCGGAGTCTGACTCGGATTGTTGACGAAATAGTTTTGGAAATAGCTTGCGTCGAAACCGGCAGGCACCAGGATCTGCGTAAAGCTCCGGTACGGAAACTTGAAGAAATCGGACAACGGAATGTTCCCGTTCACACGGTCAGGCGCAAAGGCGTCCGCGAAGGGGTACTGCTGGGAACCGATGCTCCCGATCGGGATGGCGAGGTCGTCGTGATGGATGGCGGTGAACAACTGCAAGGCGCAGGCGAGTTCAGCGCGCTCGGAAGATTACTGACAGAAGATGATTGGAAGTCTATGAAGCCGCGCAAAGCACGGACGGAAACTGATCAGTTCTTCATCCCCGCGGTGATGGCATCACCAGCCACTTCAGGAGCATGTTCACCAGCGTGAGCACGATTCCACCTACGAACGCCGCTCCGAAAGTTCGTATATGAAAGCCCGGCACAAATGCCGAGGCCAGTTCCAGCATGATGGCATTGATCACGAACCAGAACAATCCCAACGTGAGGATCGTGAGCGGGAAGGTGATGACCTTTAAAAAGAGACCGAGCGTGGCATTGACCAGTCCGATGACGATGGCTGCAATGAGCGCGGCCGCCGCACCATCGACGTAAAAGCCCGGCACCACGCGCGAGGTGATCCAAACCGCCAGCGCGCTGACGAACCAGTGCAATAGCATTCGGAGCATAAGTCGATCCTCCCGACTGCAAACAGACTATAAAGCGGCCATGCCCAACCTAGCAACCCGGCAAGCGCCGTCATAAACTGAAAGCGTGGCCCACAAGACCAATGCGGCGCGTCTGCTTGATCAACTCGCCATTGGCTACGAATTGCGGGAATACGAAGTCGACCCCGAAGACCTTGCAGCAGAAACAGTCGCAGCCAAGATCGGATTGCGTCCCGAGCAGGTTTTCAAGACACTGGTGGCGCGAGGTGATCTCCGCGGAATCTGCATGGCCGTGATTCCCGGCAATACCGAACTCGACCTCAAAGCTCTGGCCACGGCATCCGGAGACCGCAAGATTCAACTGGTTCCGGTAAAGGAATTGCAGGGTCTAACTGGTTATATTCGCGGAGGAGTCACGGCCTTGGCAGCTAAGAAGGATTATCCAGTCTATGTGGATGAGACCATCGAACTTTTCGACACGATTTCAATCTCTGCCGGGGTTCGCGGATTGCAAATCCTGATCGGCCCCGACGACTATCTCAGAGCAACCAAGGCCAGACTCGCAGCGCTGGTCCAAAGCAAGAAGTAGAGTCGCGCGAACCCGAAACCCAGAAGCATGGAATCGATCTAAACCCCTTGAAAACAGTCTAATAAACGGGTCTGGCCTCTGCGATTGCGTACGACCTAAAGTTATCCGCAGTATCGCCGATACTCATTGATAAGGGTAGGTTGAAGGAGGAAACTTATGACAACTCTGATTTCTGGGGGAAGCGCTTTCGATTTTGGTGCAGCGGCGCAAGCGGCAACTGTGCAACCGCCCACCACAACCGCATCCGCATCCGCTAGCCAACCAACCAAAATTGAGACGACCGGCGGCGACACTGTAAGACTTTCGGACGGTGCGCAAGTTCGGCTTATGAGTTCCCAAGGCGAGACGGTCGCAGAGATCGTCATAAACACGGCCCTATCGACTCAAGCGGTGAATAGCTACTTGGGAATAACGCAGGCATCAGCACCGCCGGTAGCCGCAAGCAGCAAATAGTTTGAAGATCTGGCAAGGGGCTTTGGCGGGCGTCGAACCAATGAGTTCGGACTTCGGGGGAGGACCGATCTCACTTGGCGCCCGCTGCGGCCTTGTTTTCCATTCTCTCAAAAACGTCTTCCGCTCGCCGTAGTGCTGCCTGCACGTTGTCGCAAATGTTTTCACGCCCAATCACCTCCTCAAACTCCGCCTGCCGAATGAGTTGAGCCGGCTGCTCGCGGGCGCCACAGAGGATTAAGGTTCGCTTCGAGGCGTGCAGTTCTCGCGCTACTTCCTCCAGAGCGAATAACCCAGTCGCGTCAATCGCAGTCATGTTCCGCAGGCGCAGAATCACAACCGGCGGCAACTCATGGACTCTCTCCAGGATCACCGAAACTTTATCCGTCGCCCCAAACAGGAACGGCCCGTGAATGCGGAAAATGGTCGCGTAGTACGGGATGTCCTTGTCCTGCAGAATGTGCACGCGCCCATCTTCGACGTAGTCGTCGGTAACCTGCGATACAGTCGTCGTCTTCGCCACCCGCCCAATAAACAACAACGCCGCCAAAATCATTCCGGCCTCGACTGCCACGGTGAGGTCCGCAAATACCGTGAGTGCGAACGTAACCAGCCAGATGCTGATGTCGGTCTTGGTCAGTTTCAGCAGCTGCGGAATCTCCCGCCACTCACCCATGTTGTAAGCGACCACCAGCAGAATCGCCGCTAGCGACGCCATCGGAATAAAACTGGCCAGAGGCGCCGCAAAGAGCAATACGCAGACCAGGGTTAACGCGTGAATCATTCCAGCAACTGGCGTCTGAGCGCCCGCGCGGATATTGGTCGCGGTGCGCGCAATCGCGCCAGTTGCGGGTAACCCGCCAAACATGGGTGAAACAATGTTGGCCACGCCTTGCGCGACTAACTCGACGTTCGGATTGTGGTGGTCGTTGCTCATGCGGTCCGCGACCACCGCCGACATCAAAGACTCAATCGCGCCCAGCATCGCGACTGTGAGCGCCGGGCCCAGCAGCCCGTGAATGAGATCGGCTCGGAAGTGCGGAATCGCGAAATGAGGTAACCCGCTCGGAATCCCGCCAAAACGTGTTCCAATGGTTTCGACTGGCAGTTTGAGCGCGGCGACCGCAATCGTACCTGCGACCATGGCCACGATCGGACCGGGGATGCGATTCGAAACCGCGCGGCATAGCAGCAGAGCCGCCAGTGTCACTACACCAAGAACCGTTGCCGCGTACGACAAAGTATGAAAATTAGCGGCGATGCTTTGCATGCGCTGCCAGAACACTCCCGGAACTTTGCTGATGGTTAATCCAAAGAAATCCTTGATCTGAGTACTCGCAATCAGAACCGCGATTCCATTGGTGAAACCGATGACAATAGGCCGCGGGATAAACTTCACCGCCGTGCCCATGCCCGTAACTCCAAGAATGATGAGCACGACGCCAGCCATCATCGTGCACATGAACAGACCGTCCACGCCATGCACGGCGATAATTCCAGCGATGACCACTACAAAGGCGCCGGTCGGGCCGCCGATCTGCGTCCTCGAACCGCCCAATGCCGAAATCAGAAACCCAGTTACCACCGCACAATAAATTCCCGCCTGCGGTGTCAACCCCGACGCAATGGCAAATGCCATAGCCAGCGGCAGCGCGACCAGTCCGACCGTCACCCCTGCGATCAGGTCATGCAGGAACTTGTTCAGGCTGTAACTGCGCAAGGCGAGAATCGACGCTGGCAGCCAGCGATCTTCTAAGTTTGCCGTCACTGAGGTTGCCAGGAAGCACGCTCCATCAACAGTTGATTATGACAGGCGGTTCTTTCGACGCTCAATGGATGATGAAGCACGGAAGTACTGTGGACAGTTCCACTTTGGTGTGTGCAGAGGGTTCGTGTCGGGATGGGCGACTCGCGCATCTAAGCCTTGCAGCGACGCCTATTCCTTTGTCGTCTCTGGTTTACCAACCGACACGAGGGATCCGAACTTCGTTTGGAAACCAGAATTCGAAAACCAGGATTCGGAACCGACGAACAGCTGGAACGAAATGCTCCAGCCGTTCGCGGTCGCCCTAGAACAAATTCCACAAAAACTGGTTGTACACATCGTGGTGATACTGCACTTCAGGAGCCTTTACGAATGTCCCCAACAGTCGCGGACAGCGATCCGCTGAAGCCTGCTTCAAATCCGCATAGCGTGCCTTCACATCTTCACCCAGCAGCTTCGTAGTCCACCCCGCCTTGCGGAAGTTCTCCAGCGCGTCATAGATGTTGTCCGGCAGGTAGCGCTGCGCCTGACGCAAGTTCTTGATCTTCGAGGTGTCGCCGTCGAGGCCCGTCTTGAAGATCGAGTGCATGACCAGGTAAGGATTCGCATCCGGCGCGACCGAGCGCACTTCCACGCGCATGCTCTTTTCGTTGCCGATGGGAATACGAATCATCGATCCCCGATCTGTTGGCGAGGCCTTGATCTGGTTCGGCGCCTCAAAGTGCGGGTCCAGACGGCGGTAAGCGTTGACGCTGGCGTTGAGCAGCAGGCAAAGATCATTGCCGTGGGTGAGAATACGATCGATGAACTCCCACCCCATTTTGCTCAGCTTCTCCTCGCCCTTTGCATCCCAGAACAGGTTCTTCCCGCCTTTGCTGATCGAGACATTGGTGTGCATTCCGCTGCCGTTCACGCCCACCACCGGTTTGGGCAGGAACGATGCAGTGCAACCCATCTTCGTGGCCACCTGGCGGCAGATCAGTTTGTAGATCTGAATCTGGTCGGCCGCTGCCACGACTTCCCCGTAGCCATAGTTGATCTCGAACTGCGAGGGTGCCACTTCGGGGTGATCTTTTTCATTCTGGAAACCCATCGCGCGCTGCACTTCGGCCGTGGTGTCTATGAAGGTGCGCAACACATCCCCCGGGAGCGAATGATAGTAGCCGCCGGTGTTCACATACTCGAACTTGCCGGTTTCGTGATAGCGCCGCTCTGCGTCCGACCCCAGAAATAGGAAGCCCTCGATTTCGTTGGCTGCATTCAGCGTGTAGCCGTGTTTCTTGTACAACCCCTCAGCATAGGTTTTGAGGATGCCGCGAATGTCGGCGCTATAGGGTGTCCCACCCTTATCGATCACATCGCCGAAAACCAGCACTTTGCCCGGCCCGAATATATCCGCCGGCCCCCAGTAAAAGGCGCTCCAGTCAATGCCCAGACGAAGATCGCTCTCCCGCTGCGCGGTGAATCCACGAATCGAAGAACCGTCAAAAGTAAGGTTGTCCCAGCTTTTAATCAGAAACTTCTTGTCGTAATCCAGCATGTGCAAGCGGCCTTCGAGGTCGCTGAACAGCACGGTCACAGCTTTAATCCGTTTTTCCTCGGTCAGGTATTCGATGCGCTCCTCTTGAATCTTGTGCATGGCAACACGATTCTTGCGTTGCTCTTTCGCATTCAAATTCATCTCTTCCAGTTCGTCGTACGGGATTGCCAGGAAATTTCGCAGTTCGGTCGGCATGGATCTCCTTAAGTTTGCAACAAAACTCAGATGTATATCGGGGGATGATCGGAACTTGGTAGGGTAACGCGGAGTTCCACCTCCTGCCAATCAAAAAAGCTTATGAGACATATTAAAGGAATCTATTCAGGAGCTTGTGTGGGGACACCCGCCCTGGTGCGCCTGGCCGAGCAACGCTCGACTCATCCAACCTGCAATGCAGAGCTTCTGTACAATCTCTAAGACTCGAGCAGTCTCGAGCGGATCATCCGATGAACATTATCCTGAACGACGTTGAAACCCGAGTGCTGGGCTCACTCGTAGAAAAAGACGTCACTACTCCCGACTATTATCCTCTTTCGCTGAATGCCCTGGTCCATGCCTGCAATCAGAAAAACAACCGCGACCCCATCATGAACCTGGACGAAGAGGCCGTCCATCATGCCCTGAGCACCCTCCAGGAAAAACGCCTCGCAGGCCCCACCAGCAGCGCGGATAGCCGCGTAACTAAGTACGAGCATCGACTGCAGGAGGTCTTCAACTTCACTCGGGGCGAGACTGCCATCCTCTGTGTGCTGCTATTGCGAGGCCCCCAAACGCCTGGCGAACTTCGCGGACGCACCGAGCGCATGCACCGTTTCGAAGATCTCACCGAAGTGCAATCCAGTTTGCAGCACCTGATGCAGCGCGACCCTCCCCTGGCAAGAGTTCTCCCGAGACAACCCGGAACAAAAGAATCGCGTTACAAACACCTGCTGGCGGGAGATGCGGAAGACGCTGCTGACGTAAGTGTGGCGCGGGCGCCCTCGCCCGCGTCTGCGTACACCCACTCACCTGACCCCGACCGCATGGCCAGACTGGAAGACGAGGTATCCGACCTTAAAAATGAAGTCGCCGACCTGAAGCGGCAGTTGGCTATGTTCCGAAAGCAGTTCGAATAGCGAATCCTAAAACGAGCCAAGGCATGTACGCGAAGCTGTGAAAATCGACGCACGAATTCCCCGCTAGCTGTCAATCGGGCCTCGCCAACCGGCTGCCAACGCCTTTCAGCAGAGCCTCTGCCGCCTCTCCGGGATCCTGCGTGGCAAAGTTCTCGTCCAAAACGAGGAGTGCTACGGCCGGATCAATTTCCTCCAACTTCTCTCGCGTCGATTTCCCGTGCACCGACTGCATCCGGGCGGGAATGACCACCAGTTTCGCTTTCGTCGCTTTGAGCAGGATTCGGGCATCGTCCACGGTAGCCGTGGTCATCGCGTTGTATCCCGCGCTGCACAGTACCTCGCGTAGAAACGTCCGCACATCGTTCGAATCGTAAACGCAGAGCATGCGCGGCCGTGCATCGCCGGTTTTCCCACGCGAATACCGCGAGCCTAAGTAGGCAGCCGTGATTCCTTCTTCGATGGAATCGTAGGTTTCGAATTGCGCGAGCAGGCTCGTCATCTCCATCGTTTTGCGAATTCTCGGTGTCAGCCCGCTAAGTTTGAGATCTCCTCCCTTCAATCGTGCGGCTTGCATCAGCCGTACCAACGCGCCCAATCCGCTGCTGTCGACGAACTCTACCTCGTCCAGTTGCAGCACGACGTCGCCGTATTTGACGAAGGAATCTCCCACGTATGAGTGCAACGTAAACACTTCTTTCCCCGCAACGATCCGTCCCTGACACTGAATCACCAGAACATCGCCAACCGGGCGGCTCTCCAGGCGTAGCTGCATCCCGCCTCCTCAGATTTCAAATTGACTTAGCACGGTCGTTCATTTCGTCGCGAATCTTACGTGGGCAAAACCTGCAAGTCAACGAGGGCACTAAGCCGTTCTGCCAATCTATCTGTCCTCGGGTCACAAACTCTAAAACAAAAATCCAAGCAATGCCCGACGCACGCGCCGGCTTAGGTTAAACTAAAGAACTTTCTTCAGGAGGAATTTTCCTATGTCCGAAGCCGCCCTCAGTGGCGCCGAGTTTAAGCAGCAACTGCGCGATGGCAAGCCGAAAGTCGGCCTGTTCTTGAATTCACATAGCCCTACGGTCGCCGAACAACTGGCTCACAGTGGCTACGACTGGCTGCTGGTCGACACCCAGCACGGCCCTATGGATCACGAGAAACTTTCTTACATGCTGGCGGCCATCGCCAGCGGCGGAGCCAAGTCCATCGTCCGCGTGGGCGGATACGACGACCGCCCAGGAATCCAGCAGGCTCTCGACCTCGGCGCCGATGGCGTTCTCATCCCCTACATCAACAACGCGGAAGAAGCGCGGCAAGCTGTGAGTTGCAACAAGTATCCGACCACCGGCACGCGCTCGGTGTATTTTCCGCAGCGCAGCATG
The DNA here is from genome assembly GCA_963722725.1 of uncultured Acidobacteriota bacterium. Classification (GTDB taxonomy): domain Bacteria; phylum Acidobacteriota; class Terriglobia; order Terriglobales; family Acidobacteriaceae; genus JABDBE01. The sequence goes on along the minus strand of CAVROB010000011.1, from coordinate 98,064 downwards.
AACAAGGCCGGCTTGCTCGGATACGCCGGCAATGCCAACAAGAACCTCATCGTCGCGCTACAAGTCGAAACCGCTTCCTGCATTGAGAACATGGCTGAGATCGCCGCCGTACCAGGCGTCGACATCTTGTTCTTGGGGCAGAACGATCTGTGCATGTCGATGGGCCTCTTCGAAAAATATGAATTCCCCCACATGTACACATCGCCGGAGCTGGGAGCGGCCACCCAAAAACTCGTCGAGCAGGCCCGCAAGAACAAAGTCATTCTCGGACTCTTCCTCTTTGGCACCGCTCGCGTGGGCGAGTTCCTGGAAAAGGGATTCACCTTCATCAGCCTCGGCAACGACCTTCATCACGTCCTGACCCAAACCGGCGCCTATGTGAACGATGTGGAAAAGACATCCACAGAAAAAGGTAAGCCCTGGAAGCGCCGTCCAACCGCGCTTTTCTAGTTGTCGTGAGGGACAAGACCGGGTGCCCACGTCTCGCGTTTCGAGACGTGGGAGACTACCTATACTTGCCCGTTTCCTCGCGAAACTCCGTGTCCCGCCCGCCACAGCGTCTCTCACAAAACACGCTCCTTGCCGAACCACACTTCCTCCAACCCTTTTAAAATCAGCCCATTTCCCAAAGGCCGCCATCTTGCTCCTACTGTTCCCGACTGGGGGAAACCAGCACAGGAGACCAACATGACGCATTTCACGCAACTCGGATTATCCGGAAGTCCAGACAAGAAACCAGAAACAAAAACCCAAGCTCCATCGCCGAAAGGACCCGGCTCGCACTCAAACGAAAAGCAACCTACCAAGAAACAAAAAACTGCGGCGCTCGCCGGTTCACTTATTGCGACAGCGCTGCTCGGAGTCTTCGTCTTCGAAAGCGGCTGCTCGAAAGAATCAGCCAAGACATCGGCCATCGCTCCGCCAAATCAAACCGTGGCCAGTCAGCCGACTGCACCCATCGCGACCGTATCTACAACCATCACCCCGGCAACCAGTCAACCGCTTGCAAAAAAGAAGTCTCGTCAACGAAAACTCGCGGCTTCGACATACACCAATCCGACCTACGGAGTCTCGTTCCGCTACCCGAAGTATGACAACCTGAAAAAAGGCGACGACGCCAACTTGGAATTGGACGGTCTCGGCCCGGTTGAAATGAACTTCGTTGAGCCGGGTGGAACCACCATCAGTGCCGTAGAACTGCCCCGGTGGCTATACGCCGGCACAGACTTCAACACCGCGTTCTTCAATGTCAGCGTGAATCCAAACATGACTGCTGAGGAATGTGAGCAATTTGCGTTTCCGGAAACGGCTGACACAAAAGCTGATCCTGTCACCATCTCGAAAACAAAAATTGGTCCCACCGAATTCCATGCAGTAGAGGCCTTCGCCGAAACCGAGAGCAACGAGGCGGACGTGAAGTTCTATCACGTCTTCCAAAGCGGAAGCTGCTACGAATTCACTCTGGGTCTCGAGACCGCAGCGGAATCCAACTCGGACCAGCCCAAACCTGGCGTCAAGCCGGTCGATGGCAACGAAGTCTTCCGTCAACTGAACTGGATGCTCGCGACGGTAAAGATCCAGCCCATCGCCAAGCCGGAAAAAACCACTCCCGAGGTAGCTGCTGAAGCGCCATCCGCACCAACGACTGCTACCATGACCGAAGCACACTAAGAACAAAAGGCCACGCTCGATGATGAACGTGGCCTTTCCCCCTTCCGACAATTGCTACAAAATTACATTGATCGAAATCTGTATCCCGGGATGCACTGGGCTAAGCAGGTAATATCCGCCGTCGATGAAATCGACGTAGACCACGTCCGTGTAGGCCCAACCCACTGGCCACGGTTGCGCGATCACGAACCAATAGCCGCCGTATTGGAAACGCGGTGTTCCCGCCACGATGACTGGATGCCCAATGGAAAAGGTGTGCGCCCGGCCAAAATTGGCCCGGAAACGGTCCTCGGGAATTCGTCCGCCTTGCTTGGCGTCTGCGCGCTGGTCCTGTTTCGCATCCTGATGAGCGATGGATTTATCTTCCTGTTCGTGCTTGTCCTTGTCTTCCTGCTTGTCCGCTTTCTCTTTGTCGATCTGTTTATCTTTGTCGACCTGCTTGTCTTCCTGCTTATCTTGTTTGGCATCCGGCTCTGCCCGCTTCTCTTCCTGCGGATGCGAATCGTCCTGCGCAAATACGGGTATGGAAATTCCCAGCAGTACAGCCAATGCGGTCGTGCTCAAAATTGTCGTCAACTTCATTTGTTGTTGCCTCCATTTCCTTTTATTGATGGACTATCCTAGGTTCGAAACTTGGACAGCGAATCTTGCGGCGAATCTGCAAGCAGGCTGAAACCCGGCGCGGAGAAATTTATGTGAGCAGCACAGCCCTGATGGCCACACGGACAGGCAACGTCGGTTTCCCTGCTGCCGGCATCCTTACATGCCTGGCTGCAGTATGTGTCGCTCGCATTGCAGCTACACAGAACATGTGTGCACTTCTTCTGGCCAGTTTGCGTCATAATCTTCCTCCATTGCCCGCGCCGACTTTCGGCGCACCCCTTAGTTGCCGGAATCCTCTCGAAGGTAGCCTGACGGAAGGTTGAACCGCTTGGCGAGGCAGCAGCCGACCTGGCCCTGTCGGGGAATCCCTGTAGAAATTGTGTTTTTCCCCAGTAAACGTCCAGCCGTTTTATGGTAGGATGCGCACTTTGCAGCGTTTCGAGCATCTAGTATTCCGCTCGAAGGGGGCAGCGCCCATGATTCATCCGCAACCGCCAATGCACCGCGAAGACTTGATGAAACCTGACTTGCTCAGCGAGATTGTGCTAGTGGCAAGCGGCCTCATCCTCTTCATACCTCTGCTCCTGATCCTCGTCGCCGCTTGCACGCAATCAGTAGCACTGCGCTAAACCGGTTCTCGCAGAACCGTGTAGGGGGACACTCCTGTCTACGCCGTTGATCTTGATGTTGTTTCTTGATCTCTGTCTCTGATTCCTGAGCTTCGATAACCGGACACACTCAAGCATGGAGAGACCTATCCCTCCCCAGATAAACTTAGGCATGCAGATTCGAATCCTGTCCGAGCAAGACGCGGAAATATTCTGGCATCTTCGACTCGAAGCCCTCGAGACCGAACCACTGGCCTTTTCGTCATCCGCTGCCACGCACCGATTGACTACGCCCGCTTCCATGGCCTCTCGTCTAGGTCCCGGTCCTGGTGACAACTTTGTGCTCGGAGCATTTGTCGATGGACAGCTTGTCGGAATGGTGGGATTCTTTCGCTCTCCAGACGAGAAGACCAGGCACACCGGGCGCGTCTGGGGCGTATATGTTAAACGCGAGCAACGCGGAAAAGGCGTCGGAAAAGCACTGATGGAAGAACTCGTGCGCCGAGCCCGGCTGCAACCAGCCCTGGAGCAGATAAACCTAGCAGTCGCAGACGGCCAAGCTCCCGCCAGAAAGCTCTATCTGCAACTGGGTTTCGAAATCTACGGCCGCGAGCCGCGAGCTCTAAAAGTAGGCGAAGTCTACGCCGACGAACTCCATCTGGTCCTCAATCTTCACCAAGCGAAGCCTGCGTAGGGCGGACACTCCTGCGCGCGCCATTGAATTTGGTTCGACCTTCTGTTGAGTCGGTCATCCTGAAGGCCCGCGTTCTCTCCAGCGGGCCGAAGGATCTCGCGCGGAGTATTTAAATACCCCCGCCGAATCCCCGAACTTCCCACCAGCATCTATTGCCCCATGGAATTTCGACAACTCGGCTACTCCGGATTAAAAGTTCCCGTCCTCAGCTTCGGCACTGGCACCTTCGGTGGTCGCGGCGAGTTCTTCAACGCCTGGGGCAACAGCGACGTAAAAGAAGCAACGCGCCTCATCGACATTTGCCTCGAAGCCGGAGTCAACTTCTTCGACACCGCCGACGTTTATTCAAAGGGCGTATCCGAAGAAATCCTCGGCAAGGCCATCGCCGGACGCCGCAACGCAATTCTGATTTCCACCAAAGCCACTTTCAACATGGGCGACGGCCCCAACGATCTGGGCTCCTCCCGCCACCATTTGATTGAGGCCTGCGAGGCCAGCCTGCGCCGCCTCAACACCGACTATATCGACGTCTACCACATGCACGGATTCGACGCGCAGACTCCAGTCGAAGAAACCATCAAGACTCTCGACACGCTGGTCCAAAGCGGCAAAGTCCGCTACATCGCCTGCTCAAATTTCTCCGGATGGCATCTGATGAAGTCCCTCGCCATCTCCGAAAAATACGGATGGGCCCGCTACGTTGCCCACCAAACCTATTACTCGTTAGTGGGCCGCGATTTCGAGTGGGAGCTGATGCCGCTAGGCCTGGACCAAAAAGTGGCGACGATAGTTTGGAGCCCATTAGGGTGGGGCAGGCTTACCGGAAAAATCCGACGAGGCAAGTCGCTCCCCGAAGTAAGCCGTCTGCACAGCACCGCCGAACAAGGCCCGCCGGTTCCCAACGAATATCTTTATAAAGTCGTGGACGCGCTCGACGAAGTCGCCAAAGAAACCGAAAAAACCGTCCCTCAAATCGCCCTGAACTGGCTCCTGCAAAGACCGACGGTAGCCAACGTAATCATTGGCGCCCGCAACGAAGAGCAACTCCGCCAAAATCTAGCGGCGGTAGGATGGAACCTGACCTCAGACCAAGTAGCCAAACTGGACGCCGCCAGCGACGTAACTCCCGCCTATCCCTACTGGCACCAACGCCAATTCACCAGAAACCCAAAACCAGTGTAGGCGCGTTTGGGCGTGCGTTGGACACTCCTGTCCGCCACATCCTGGCTGTCCGAAACCTTTGGACCACAAACCGAAAGCTCCTTCTACACTTCCTGCCTGGCCTCACCCAGCACCACGTTCACATCCATTTTTTTCTTTCCCCGGTAGACGGTAACGCGGACGGTATCGCCAGCCCTATGATTGTTCATAATCTGCGCCAGCTCCTGCTGATCCTCCATTTGTTTTCCATCGATGGCTACGATCAGGTCTCCGCCCACCATGATCGGAATGTTACCCAGAAATGCGCGCTCGGTCCCGCCGCGCAAACCCGCGTTGTCCGCAGCCCCTCCCGGCACTACCTGCACAATCAGCAGTCCGTAATCCGAAGCAAGGCCCATCTGGCTCGCCAACTCAGAATCGATGGGAATCGTGCGCACGCCCAGCGCCGGCCGCCTTACCCGGCCCAGGGTGAGCAGGTCATTGATCACCGCTTTGGCGGTATTGATCGGAATGGCAAAGCCAATGCCCGCGCTCTGGCCAACATTCGACGCAATCATGGTATTGATGCCGATCACTTCGCCATGCATATTCAGTAGCGGACCGCCCGAATTTCCTGGGTTGATCGAAGCATCGGTCTGAATGGCTTCGTCAATCGTCATGCCGTCCGGCTCCTGCACCTGGCGGATCGAACTCACAATGCCTCGCGTTAGCGTGCCTGCCAGGCCAAAAGGATTGCCGATCGCATATACTTTTTGACCCACTTGCAGATTGCCCGAGTCGCCCAGCACCATCGGCGTAAGATCTGGAACCTTGATCTGAACCACGGCCAAGTCATGCGAGCGATCGGTGCCCACAATCGTGGCTTTATATTTCTTGCGGTTGTGCAGCGTAACTTCGATCTGGCGCGCATCCGCGATCACGTGGTAGTTGGTCAGGATGTGTCCCTCTTTGTCGATAATGAATCCCGAGCCCTGTCCCTCCTCCGGGACCAGCCCGTAAAAAAAGTCGAACGTGACTGCCTTGGAAGTGATGTTCACCACCGAACTTATATTTTTGCGATAGACCGAAATGTTGTTTTGCTCTTCAGCATCGAGCGAATCATTGCTAGAAGCTTCACTGATTTCGATTGTATTTGGACGTCCGATCCAATCCGTCAGCGTGCCGCGGTTCGCACGATAAGTGGTGAAGTAAAAGAATGCGCCCGCGATCATCACACCAAACAAAACAGGCCGAAGCAGCTTCATAGGTCAAAAACCTTCCAAATCATTGTATTAAATTATCGACAGGCCACGTTCCACTACAGCGCGGGCCCCAGCGCACTCAGCGTTCTTGCTCGCCGACTCTGCGATTTAAGGCCTTTATCCTTTTGTCCCCGCCTCGCACTTCAACTCGGCGTACACTTCTTCGACTCGCTTCCGCGTTTCGTCCAATGACCCCGAGTTGTCGATCACGTAGTCAGAAGCCTTGATCTTTTCTTCATCCGGGAACTGAGCCGCCATCCGCCGCATTACCTCGCGACGGGCGGTTTCTTCGTCGACGCCCAAACGGTTCGCCCAACGTCGGGTGCGCTGTTCGGGATGGCAAGTTACCACCAGCAGTCGATCAAAATCTTTCGCCGCACCCGCTTCCAAAATCAGAGCTGCTTCTACGACCGCGACAGCCCCCGGATTCTCCCGGCCAACCTCGGCCATCCACTCTTCTTGCCTTCGAAGCACGGCGGGATGCACAATCCGGTTCAGCTCTTGAATGCGGGAAGGTTGGTTTGTCTCAGGAGCGCCAAATGCAGCCTCCGCCAGCCGCGCGCGATTGACCGTGCCATCAGGGTTGAGGATTTCGCGACCGAAATGCCGCACAACTTCCTGATAAACCGCTTCACCCGGCCCCATCAGTTGGTGGGAGATCGAATCGGCCTGAATGAGGTGAGCGCCGAGCGCTACAAACATTTCACCCACCACGGATTTGCCCGAAGCAATCCCGCCGGTGAGTCCGACTTTCAGCAATCCTGCCTCATCTTGGAAACCAACTCACCACAGAGTCACAGACCACCGAAAGGCTGTGACTCTGTGGTGAAAAATTCAAACCCGCGAAAGCTCCGCCACCCGGCCTCCACGACGCAGCTTCGCAGCCCGCACCGTGTTTGCCATCAACATAGCGATGGTCAGCGGTCCTACGCCTCCTGGCACCGGCGTGATCGCACCCGCAACCTCCGCTACGTGGGGATGCACGTCCCCAACCAGCGTCGATCCTCTAGTGCGAAACGTTTCCTCCCGCTTCGCATTCCCCGCGAACAGTCGATCGAACTCCGCGCGGTCCGTCACTTGATTCATTCCTACATCGATCACGGTCGCGCCCGGTTTCACGAATTCGCGGGTAATCATTCCAGCCCGTCCGATCGCCGCAACCAGAATATCCGCGCGCCGGCAGACCCCAGGAAGATCACGCGTCTTCGAATGGCAAACCGTCACTGTCGCATTTCCATTGAGCAACAGCATCGCTATCGGCTTTCCCACAATGTCGCTCCGCCCCACCACGACGGCATCCTGTCCGGTGATTGGAATCTTGCTGCGTTTCAGGATCTCGATGATTCCCGCCGGTGTGCACGGCACCAGGCCAGGTCGCTGCGTAGAGAGCAATCCCACGTTCATTGGATGGAACCCGTCCACATCTTTCGCCGGGTCGACCGCCATTAAGACTTTTTTTGCGTCCACCTGCGCCGGCAATGGAAGCTGTACCAGAATTCCGTCGATCTCATCGCGCCGGTTCAGCTCAGCAATCAATTCGAGCAACTCTTCAGTCGAAGCCGTTTCTGGTGGCGCGTGTTGCTCGCTGTAAATTCCAACCTCGGCGCTGCTCTTCACCTTGCCACGAACATAAACCTCTGACGCTGGGTTGTGGCCGACCAGAACCACCGCTAGTCCCGGACGCATCCCCACAGCCGTCATGGTCTTCACTTCAGACGCAACTTCCGCTCGAATCTCGCTGGCGATTTTGTTACCGTCCAGAATAGTCGCAGCCATCAACCCTCATTTCCGCAGAGAAGCCTTGCCCTTCCACAAAATTCAGCGCGATCTAACTTCTTATCACCGGAAACTCCGCTGTTCCGACCTTCCCCACGTTCGCCTCCGCAAACTCCCGCACTCGCTCCAGCGCGGCCTGCAGTTCCGCATGAAGTCTTTCTTTCTCGGAATCATCCGCATCCGCCGGAACTGGAATCTTGGAACTAACCCGCATCAACGCTCGCGAAAATGGCTTCGGAATCATGGATCGGTCCCACGTATTCAGAATCCAGGCCCTCTCGACCGCGATATGAAATACCGCCATCGGTATCCCCGTCGCGCGCGCCAACACCACCGGCCCCGGCTTGGCCACATATCGCGGACCACGCGGGCCATCGATGGTGAAAGCGACCGTCCAGCCTTGCTCGAGTTCCCGGCGCATGCCCAATAATGCGCGTACTGCTCCTCGGCTCTTCGATCCGCGTACCTTCACAAAACCGAATTTCCGCATGATGCGCCCCATCCATTCCCCATCGAAACTGTCGCTGCTCATAACCCTGATTTGCAGGTTTCGCCAGAGATACATCGCCGGGAGGATGCAGCTATGCCAAAACGCGTAAACGATCGGCCGTGTCTCCAGAGTGGGTGGCGCGTCATCTTCATACGACGCCGAAAAACGCAGCGTCGGACCGATCAGCTGGACCACCAGAAAGCCCGCCCACGTGATCAGCCACAGCAGGAATCTTTGCCACAAGGTGTACGGCCGAGGTTGGGTCGACGTCTCGCTCGATACCGGCGATGTGGTGGTTGCGCTCACTCCCGTATTGTACCCGCCGGTGTTGCGGAGCGGCTGAAGTCTCCCTGAGCGAAAAGAGATTGAAACCCGACTGCTAATGTTTACGCTTTCTGCGGGGCTTCGAGTCGGTGCGATCATTCTTGAAGACACGCGCAAAAATCTTGTCGACGTTCCGCAGTTGCCTTTTCAGATCGAACGCATGCTCAATCTGCTGGCGCGGTACCCTGCGGGTGATTTCCTTATCTTTCAGCACCAGGTCATGGAAATTCAGATCCTCTTTCCATGCGCGCATGGCTTTGCTTTGGACCATTCGATACGCGTCTTCCCGCGACACTCCGTGCTCCACCAGATCGAGCAGGAGCTGTCCGCTGAACACCAGACCGCCGGTGCTCTCGAGGTTGCGCTTCATGCGCTCGGGATAGACGAACATTGTGTCGATGAGGTTCGAAGTCTTTTGCAGCATGTAATCGAGCAGCGTGGTGGAGTCGGGAATAATGACGCGCTCGACGGAAGAGTGGGAAATGTCGCGCTCGTGCCAGAGCGCTACGTTTTCGAATCCAGCCTGCGCGTTCGAGCGCACGACGCGCGCCAGGCCGCTGATCTGCTCGAAGGTAACTGGATTGCGTTTGTGCGGCATGGCCGACGAGCCCTTTTGTTTTTCGCTGAAAAACTCCTCGGCTTCGCGGACTTCGGTGCGCTGCAGATGGCGGATTTCTGTGGCGATCTTGTCCAGCGTGCTCGCGATCACGGCCAGGGTGGCCAGGTAATAGGCGTGCCGATCCCGCTGAATGACCTGCGAGGAGACGGCTGCGGCTTTCAATCCCAGGCGGGCACAAATCTTTTCTTCGAGCTCGGGGCTGAGGTGGGCCAAAGTTCCGACGGCACCGGAAAATTTGCCTACGCGCATGTCTTCGGATGCGCGCTGGAAACGCTCGATATTCCGTTGCGTCTCGGAATACCAGTTGGCCAGCTTGAAGCCGAACGTAATGGGCTCGGCGTGGATGCCGTGGGTGCGGCCGACCATGGGCGTGTCCTTGAACTCCCACGCGCGGCGCTTCAGGACTTCTGAAAGCCGCTCGAGATCAGTGGCGATGATGGCAGATGCCTGCCCGATCAGCAAAGCTTGAGCGGTGTCGACCACATCATTGGAAGTAAGGCCGTAATGAAACCAGCGCGCCTCGGGACCGACAATCTCGGCGACGGCGGTGGTGAAGGCGATCACGTCGTGACGCACCTCGGCTTCAATTTCGTGGATGCGCTGTAAGTCGAAGTTGGCTCGTTTGCGGATGGCGCGGGCGGCATCTTTTGGGACCATGCCCGCCTCGGCGAGGGTTTCGGTCGCAGCGACTTCGACTGTCAGCCAGGTGCGAAAGCGATTTTCATCGCTCCAGATGCGGCCCATGTCAGGGCGGGTATAGCGTGGGATCACGGCTGCGTCACCTCATAAATTTTAATGGAGGACGAGTGGGGTCGTCCGCCCTCCTTCGCTCATTTCTCAGCAAAACAGAAGGACTAGGGATTCTAAACGTTGGTGAACCTGAATGGCCAGTCCAGACCAAAACAAAAGATCCTGGCACGGTTTTCGGGCATCTTATATATCGTGTTACGATGTAATACATTGTTTATCTTGATACGATATAATTCGCATTCATGGAAAAGTTACTGACGTTGGCTGATTATCAGTCGCTGTCGGAGTTGCGTTATCAAATCCGCCGTTTTCTGCACTTCAGCGAGCAGGCTGCTCGTGATGCGGGGCTGGAGCCACGGCAGCACCAGTTGATGCTCACTCTGAAGGGTCTGCCCGCGGGAACGCGGCCCAGGATCGGCGAACTGGCGGAGCGGCTACAGATTCAGCATCACAGCGCGGTCGAACTGGTGAACCGGCTGGCCGCGGGTGGTTATGTGAAGCGTCGGCGCGCCGGCGAGGATCGGCGCGAGGTGCTGCTTTCCCTGACTCCGAAGGGCGAGAAAATCTTGCGCACTCTCTCACTCCACCACAAGGGTGAGCTGCGCACGCAAGGGCCGGCGTTGGTCGCGGCTCTTAAGCAGGCCATGCAAGTGGGCAAACGCTTCAACGGAATTCCAGCTAAAACTTTGTCAACCGGCAGGAGAAACAAATAAAGTGTCGGAAAACAAAAGCAATGCGAGTTCGCCTCCAGCCACGATTGCGGCCACCGGGGGGCAAGTCGGGGACGTAAGGATTGCCGAACCGGCACAGTTTCGCATGGTGCTGATGTCATTTCTTGCGGGAGGGATTGGGCTGCTGGCGGGTTTAATCGCGTTTGTCCTGTACAAGCTGATCGGCCTGTTCACCAATATTTTCTTTTATCACCGCTTCGCCGCTGAATTCCTGAGCGCGCGACATAACCAGCTTGGCTTGTGGGTGATTCCGATCCCGGTGATTGGCGGAATCATCGTCGGCTTCATGGCGAAGTACGGAAGTTCGAAGATTAAAGGGCACGGGATTCCAGAGGCCATGGAAGCGGTTATGGTGAATCGCAGCCGCATCGAGCCGCGGGTTGCGATCCTGAAACCTATTTCGGCTGCCATTGCGATCGGTACCGGCGGCCCTTTTGGAGCTGAGGGACCGATTATTCAAACTGGGGGTGCGGTCGGTTCGCTGGTAGGGCAAGCATTCCACACTACGGCCTCAGAACGCAAAGTACTGCTGGCGTGCGGCGCGGCCGCAGGTATGTCTGCGACTTTCAACACTCCGATCGCGGGAGTGATCCTGGCCATCGAGTTGCTCTTGTTTGAATTCAAGGCGCGATCTTTCATCCCTCTGGTGATTGCGAGCACGCTGGCTACCGCTGTCCACATGCAGTTGTTGGGAGCAGGTCCGATGTTCAAAGTCACGCCCATGGACTTTGGTATCCCTCACGCCCTGCCGTTTTATCTGGTGCTCGGTGTGGTCTGCGGATTGGCTGCCGTCGGCTTCAGTAAGTTGCTCTATTGGACTGAGGATCAGTTCGAAAAACTGCCGGTGGATGAACTCTGGTGGCCGGCGATTGGGGCTCTGGGCCTCGGCATCATTGGCTACTTCGTGCCCCGTGTTCTTGGCGTGGGCTATGACACGATCAGTGACATTCTGAATGCGAACCTGGCATGGAAGCTGTTGCTGGTGGTGATGGTCGCGAAGGCGGTGGCGCTGGTTATCTCGTTGGGATCGGGGACGTCGGGTGGGCTGCTTGCTCCCATGTTTATGTCGAGCGCGGCCATGGGCGGAGTGTTCGCCATGGGCGTGGATCGCATCTTGCCCGCGGCGAACCTGTCGGCCGGAGCTTTTGCGTTAGTCGCGATGGGCGCGGTTTTCGGAGCGGCATCCCGGGCTACGTTCTCATTCATTATTTTCGCTTTCGAAATCACGCGAGATTACAACTCGGTGCTGCCGTTAATGTTGGTGAGTGTGATTGCGGACGGCATCGCGATGTGGCTCATGCCGCGGGCTTCAATCATGACAGAGAAGTTGGCGCGGCGCGGGCTGCACATCCATCAAGACTACGAAGCCGACGTGATGCAGCAGGTCAGAGTCTCCGAGACTATGGATCCGGATGTGCCCACGCTTCCCGCCAACATGAAAGTCAGTGAATTGTCGGATTTGATCGCGCGGCGCGATCCTGCGGTCGGTCGACACCAGGGAATGTTCGTCATTGACGACGACGGCAAGCTGGCCGGCGTGATCACCCGTGGCGATGTCATGCGTGCTCTCGACGCGGACCCGAGCGGCGTCGCGACCGTATTCGACGCCGGAACGCATGCGGTTATAGTCACCTATCCTGATGAGATGTTGCACGACGCTTCGTCCAAGATGCTGCGCAACAACATCGGCCGACTGGCCGTCGTCGACCGCAAGGATCCTCGGAAAGTGGTGGGTTATCTGGGTCGGCCCGGGATTATGGCCGCGCGCTTGCGCCGTCTGGACGAAGAGCATGTTAGGGAGCCGGGCTGGATCAAGGGGTTCTAATCTTCTTTGGTAGAGTTTGGCCCCTGCGCGCGAGATCCTTCACCGGCTGCCGCCGAGGATGACGGCTTTTTCAGACAGTATATTTTTATTGGGGCTATCGACGTCGATCAGCCAGTTCAAAAGTTCTAATCACTTGACGTCATCCTGAGTGGCGGTCACGCCGCGAAGGATCTCGCGCGGAGTGGCAGGAGTGCGGTCACTCGGCTTGTACAGGTTTTCCCAGTCGGCTGCCAGGTCGTGCCAGTGGGGATTCTTGCTCTCGATCAATTTGATTTTCTTGCTGCGAACCCATCCCTTTATTTCTTTCTCGCGTTGGATTGCGTCGCCTGGGTAACTAAATGTTTCGCAGTAAACCAGGCGGGTCAGGTTGTAGCTGCTCGTGAAGCCGGGAGTGAGTTTGTGTTTGTGCTCGTGTACGCGGCGTGGCAGGTCGCCAGTAATTCCCGTGTACAAAACGTGGGATCGCTGGTTGTTCGTCATGATGTAGACGTAAAAGTGTTTTGGTTTCCGCATGGAGTTTGGCCGCTAGGCGCGAGATCCTTCACCGGCTGCCGCCGGCTCAGGATGACGCCAGTCTGGGAAAGAGTATTGATTGAAAGGTCTTTGTGTCAGTGATCTGTTGACACAGGTGCGTCGTCCAACTGTGATTTATTTTCCTGAGGGACTGTTTTTGCCGTGCCAGCTTTGGCTGCCTCGATCAGCGGTTTCAGCGCGCGGACCGAAACGCCCAGCGTGCCGCCGGAGAAGCCGTCGATATAGGCTGCGTTGACCCCGATCACTTCGCCCTGCGAGTTGAATACCGGACCGCCGCTGCCACCGTGGGCGGTGGGGGCGTCATAGATGAGTTTGTCACCGACCACGTCTCCTAAATGTCCGCAGGTCGAGGACGGCCGGATTAACGACAGCGCAGCCAGTTCGTTCGCGGCTCCCTGATCGTCACGACGATAAGCCAGGCGCTCGTACACGGCGGGCGGCGATTTCGCTACCATACCCAGCACGCCCATGGGGTATCCCACTACCGCAACCAGTTCTCCCGGGTTCGGCATATCGGCGGCGAGCGGCAGAGGTCGAATCTCATGCACGGCCTTCGCATCCTCGACATGAAGAGGGGCGATGCGAAGAACGGCCAAGTCTCCTTGCGCGGATAGGACAGCGGGAGTGATATTGACCGGCGTGGGCAATCCGGGAAAGAACGCCAGCAGTTTTTCGAGGCGCGGCTTCGCGCCTCGGCGAATCAACGACGCCGATTCAGTGTCTTCGTACCAGGGCTCAGCCACGTGACGATTCGTCGCCAGCAGGCCGTCGGAAACGACAAAGCCGGTGCCGGAAATGCGCGCGCGAAACTCCGGCTGGCGGCCAGGGAATCCGACACGATAGACACCGTAGATAAAGCAGATGGAGTTGCGATAACGGTGCAGGACCAGCGCCGGCATGGCCTGCTCTTGCTCGAGCTGTTGCACTTCGTGTCCCAGTTGCAGCACCTGGCGTTGCAGGTCGTCTTTCTGGAGTTCGTTCTTCTGAAGATCAGTCTTCTGAAGATCGGGCGTATGTGCAGCCGGAGAATAGCGGGCCATTAGAATCAGGCCAACCAGCAGGCAGACTCCCAGCACCGCCTCAAGCATCCGTTGCCAGACAGTACAGACACGCTCTTCGCGAATTTGTGAATCAATTTCGGCCATGAGCCCCTTTTTGCACGATTGCTGCGGCGAGTTGGAGGGGAGAATCTTGCGCCAGTTGCCGGATGTGTGAGGTCTATTGTGCGCTCAGCGTTGTACAGTTCCTACGGTACGGAGGGCGATGTACAACTGGAGCAGAGCGAAAGGGCCTGCCTAAAAGGACTTAGCGCGTTTCCTCGCGAACAAGCCGTCATTCCCACCTGAAATCTCTTGTGTCTGCTCTTCCTCGAAGGTTTGCGACGCCCGCGGGCCTGTTCAAAATCACGCAGCCGCGTCGCCGCAAGAAACCTGTTTGAGCTCATCGATCAGCCTTCGCCCAGGAGAACCTATTTTGTGGATTTTTCTCACCCGCCTGAGGCGCCAGACAACGATTAACGCTGGCGTGGCGTCACGCTTGCGCCTTTTTACACTACGCGAAGATATCCAGGGAGGTTGCTCCGGGATACGAATCCTGAGCCCAAGCCTGGCGACTCGCGGCGAGAGCATCTTCGGCGGATTCGGCTGGCACAATGGTTCCGACGATTGCAGCGATCGTCTTCGGTTCCGGTCCGCGTCGGAGCTCGAAACTCGACGCCGCGGCGATTGCCTTTACCCGGATCGACCCAGGTCGCGGTCGCTCGAGGTCGGCGATGAGGTCTGTCAGCATGCCGTACCCGCCCGTGCTCATGCGCATGAACTCCACTGAGATTCCAGAGCGGTCACGAACCGCCTTTACGTGGGCCATCGCGCGGAACAACCACGAGTTCACTTTCAGTAGAATCTCGGTCTGGGCGCCAAGGTCGAACGGGGAAGTGGTCTCGATGTTTTCGATGCAACACCCACCCAACCCCAGGTCGCAGATCCTGCCGCTGAGTAACCTTCCGTTCAACGGAAAGCTTGCGATTTGGGCGTGACCGCTGCAGGAATACCGCGGGATGCGACGACGGTCAGCGCCTAAGGCAAGGGATGTGTGTGGTGTTCGTTGCTGGGACATCTATGCATTCGATGGTATAGCGTCAGGCCCAGCTCGCCAATGCCCGGAAAGTACCCCAACTTTCGAAACCGAAGTAACTGGTTTTTTCTGAACCGCCGCGATCGCTAGGATTCTTCGATCCCCAGCCGCTTGGCCATCTCTTCATAGAGGAAGCCTTCGCCTTGCCGGTACGGTTGAACCCATTCGCCGTCGATTACGAATTGCGGGATGGCACGCTTGCCGGTGTGCTTGACCACTTCGTCGGCTGCTCCGGGCGTGGTTTCAATATCAATGTCCTCGAACGCGATGTTGTGCTCCTTGAGAAAGCGCTTGGCTTCGCGGCAGTCCGGGCACCAGAACGCGGAGTAGACGGTTACTTGCATGGTCAGATCTAGATGCTGGCATCGGGTGGAAAGTCGCAGGCGTCTCTGCTGCCTTGACGAGGCTTCGCGCTACGTGTCGATCGATCTACTCGATCTTCGCGATCCCCGGCGCGATGTTTGGGAACTTCGCGATGACTGCGGGATCGTGTCCCGGAATGATGAGGCCGGGACTCGATGCGATTTGTTTCATGCGATCCTGCGCACGCAAGTTAGAAGCGGCGTCGAGCGTTTCTGCAATGGGCACGTGCTTTTCAAGATTCTCGTAGAGATACATGTTGTCGCTGGCCAGCACGACGGTTCCTGCGGCGGTGCTGACGCCGACGTATTGCGAAGCATAGGTATGGCGGCCGCCTGTGTAGCAGGTGATTCCGGGAAGGATTTCCTTGGCGTCGCCATCGACCATGCCCACGCGGCCCTGCGTATTCAGCTTTACCAGGGCGAGCACGTCGTCGGCGTCGATTCCACCGTGCGTATCCTTCGACTGCCAAGCTTCTCCTGCGTAGTACTGCAACTCGTCCTTCTGAATCCAGATGCGGGCGTTGGGGAACAGGTCCATGCCGTCGGCGTGGTCCCAGTGCATGTGGCTGATGATCACGTCGGTGATGTCTTCGGGCTTAAGGCCAAGCGGCTTCAGCGTGTCGGAAGGCTTAATGAAATCGTTGACATGCCAATCCTTGAAGAAGCGATCGTGATAGAAACCGGAGTCGAGAAGAATATTGCGGCCGTTGCCGCGGATGAGCCAGATCATCATGGCGATATCCATTTTCCGCGCGGGGTCCACGTCGGGTACCAGTTCCGAAACCGGGAACCCGGGCAGCGTGGCATAGCGGATGGCGTAGATCTCGTATTGTGGTTTCGATTGGGCAGCCAGGGGAGCGACCAAGAGCGAGGCAATGATTATGGACAGCAAAATTCGGCTGAAGCTCATGAGAAGCTCCTTAGAGTGTGGAGAGAAACAGCTATTTTCGCACAGAGAACGCTTATGTAATCACACCTCCGATGCGCGGGGTCGAATAACGCTCGCCAGTCGTTCACGAGAGCCGGCAGATTCTGCCCGGCGGATTGGGGCTTACCTCTCTATTTGCCCGAGCTTTGCCCGTGCCCAACCTGCACCAGCGTGGACGCTCGCGCCTACACTAATAAATCAACGCAGCCTGCACCAAAGGGCCGTATCCAGAATGCTTTGGCCGTGATCCTGCTCAGAGAATCATCGAGAATAGAGCCGCACTGCCAAACTAAAGTTTGTAGTTGCCTTGCCGATCTATTCAATGAGTCGAATGCAGAGGCGCGAACCCGTGCCGCCCAAGTAAAAGGAGATTCTTATGTCGGTTTCAGGTATTTCCAGCAGCAGTCTTTTCGATCTACTTGAGTCCACCAGCGCGCAGAACCCGAAGCAGCAGGTGCAGCAGGAGATCCAGCAGTTGGGGAAGGACCTGTCGGCGGGAAACCTTTCCGCCGCGCAGGCCGATTTTGCCACCTTGCAGAAGAATGATCCGCAAGCGAGCTCCGCAACATCGTCAACCAGCAACAATCCCATTGCCCAGGCTTTTCAGCAGTTGGCCACGGATCTGCAATCGGGAAATCTTTCGGGAGCACAGCAGGATTTTTCGACGATCCAGCAGGATATTCAGAGCCAGGCAGGCGGGCACCATCACCACAGCCACGCACAGGATTCCAGCGCGACCCAGCAAAATCCCGTTGCCCAGTTGTTCAGCGAATTAGGCCAGGCGTTGCAATCCGGCAACCTCTCTGCCGCGCAGCAGGCTTACACCACGCTGCAGCAGGACTTCCAGTCGACCTCGAGCAATGCTCCATCTAGTTCGTCGAGCGCTTAGGCTGGTGCGAGCCCACAATCGGCTCAGCCAAGATCCCGCCGCCCACGGATTCGTAGATTCATTGACCTTTTTGAAACCGACGTCATCCTGAACCGGCACCAGCCGGTGAAGGATCTCGCGCGTCGTGATCAAACTCCACGCGAGCGCCGAGAAGAATTCGCTCAGACCCTCTGGAGTTCGTGCAGCGTGCGCTCGTTCACCACATTTCCGGTGTTCAGCGTAGAAGCCGGTTCAAACAGCACCACCCAGCACTCCTCCTCGGCCACGGGGCGATGCTCGACGCCCCTCGGAACCACGATGAACTCTCCTTCTTCTAACCAGACGTGGCGATCGCGAAACTCCATGCGAAAACGGCCTTTCGCCACCAGAAACATTTCGTCTTCATGTTCGTGATGGTGCCAGACGAACTCGCCGGTGAATTTGCCGAGCTTGACCATTTGGCCGTTGAGCTCGGCTGCGATGTGCGGTTTCCACGATTCCTTAATATGTGCAAACTTTTCAGCAATATTTACTTTTTCCATGCTTTTCCCCTTGGTGAACGTGTCCCGCTGCTAAATCACAGACGCAATGGATTATAGATGCACGAACCGCAGGCTAGCTTCACGTGTCCCCTCCGCCGAGACGCGCTAGGACACGTCGGCACAGCCACGACTGAGGCTCACTACGAGAAGGCCGTTCCTGAGGCCGTGCTGAAGGGGATGCGGTTGCTTGAGGAGAAGGCCACAAAGTGAGTGGCTCCGGCAGGGTGCGACGCAAGATCGTTGATTTAGCCGTTTGCGGATTCGTGCTGTTGGAGATAAGATGCAGTCGTTTTGGAAGGTTGATGAAAATCCGCTCACTACGCAAGCCGCCCACTCCGGCGCAACGGCAATATTGGGAACAACTGAAAGCCAGAGGTAAGAAGAGGTTCGTTCTACGCGTGGGAGTTATGCGGTGGGGTGGCAGCATGTTCGTTTTGATGACGGCGCTGGACTTGATCCGCAAAACGACACGCCAACGTACGGCAATTGACTACGTTTTCGAGATCGCGCTGAGCCTGCTGGTGTGGCCATTGGCCGGATACGTTTGGGCACTTCTCACGTGGTCCGCTCTCGAAAAGAAATTCTCGGGCGTCGGCGAGTCTACGAATTAGAGCACAGGTTCCCGGTAACCTTTCTCGGCTTCCAGGTCGCTGATTCCACACAGCTCATTCCACGCGCATCGCATGACTCCCGAACTCACTGTTAACCAACTGATAGACAAAAGTCGATCAACCCAGCCCGAAAATCGAGCCTCGTGTGTGGACCCGGCGCGCAGCGCCCGCTTGTACATAACATTTGTTAAGCCGCGGATAACGAACTTTACGGTGGCCCGTCTAACCGGTAACTGATTCATATTAGCGAACGGGAGCAGGCATATGATTTCGGCAAAAGCGAGTTACTGGATAGCGGTGGGCTTATTGGCTTTGTTCGTCAGCAACCATTTCGCGGGCCGCTATGAGAATGGAGTTCGATGCTTCGCCAGCCGGTCATTGCTGGCAGTCGAGCAGATCTCCAGCCAAACCACCCGGTTGATGGCGACGGCGGAAATGATGCTTGGCGGCGGCGAGACCCACTTCGCTCGTGCGCAGAGCGCGAGGGCTTGTGTTGAGAATCGACTGGCCTCAGTGCAGACGGTTCTCGCGAGCCACGAAGCCGCTCTGGCCAAGGTTCAGGCCGAGCGCGAGCAACTGATGGACTTGCAGCAACTACGAGGCACGATCGTTTGTCCGCGACAGAATCTGAGAATGGCCATGCCGCAGTTGCATCGCGACGGAACCATTTAACATCTGCTCCCGCAGGTCGCCGGGAAACGCCCAGATTTTTCCGCTTTCTTTTTCCGCGCCTGAAAGTCAAAATCGAACGTCCAATCCTTTGACTGGAGGATTTCATGCAGGAAACCCCGCAGCAGTACATCCAACGCATTCTCGGCTTCATCGATGGCAAAGACCCGTTGCAGGTCCAGCGCGATACCCCGAAGAAGCTGCAGAAGCTGGTCAAACCGCTAAGCAAGAAGCAACTGACGCAAAGGCCAGAGCCGGGAAAGTGGTCGATCGCCGAAATTCTCGCTCACCTCGCCGACGCGGAACTGGTCGGCGGATGGCGCATGCGTCTCATCCTGGGCAACAATGGCGTATCCCTGCAGCCTTTTGATCAGGACGTCTGGGCGGAGACGTTTGCCTATGCGAAACGCGATCCGGCGGCTTCTCTCGAAGCGTTTCGCGTCCTGCGGGAGAACAATCTGACCATGCTGAAGGCGCTGCCCAAGAATCTGTGGGAAAACTACGGCATGCATCAGGAACGCGGCAAAGAGACGATCACTCACATCGTCCGCATGTTCGCCGGCCACGACCTGAACCATCTGGGTCAGGTGGAAAAGATCGCGAAGAGCAGCCGAAGCAAGCGGGCCGCGTGATATCGTCCGTATGTGTGCCCGCTTAGGGCTCGACACATCGACTCTCATAGTGCTCCAGTAGGCGGTCGCGGAACAACCGCCTTCGGGAACGATATCCGCGCAGCCCACACTTACCGTGATCAGGTGACGAGCGTTTGCGCTTGCATTCGTCACGCCCGCCAGCACCGAAGCCGGGTAGCTCTGACGCGCTTCGAAAGCAGAGCCGCTACTCCATGTCACGATGTTCTTCGCAATGATGTAATTCCCGTTTTTGCTGGTGGGTCCTATACTCGGGGCAACTCCGTCAACTAAGAACTGATAGAAACCGAGAGGCCCCCACTCCTCACATCCCCGCGCCGCATGGGAACTCGATTGAGGTCTTCGTGTCGAGCGAGATATGGAAGGTGCAAGTCTTTCCAGCGGCGGTCGGACAGGTGACGGGAATAGAGGCGAACATGGATTTTGTTGCATGGCGGCCTGTTGCACCGCATTGGGCAGTGGCAGCCCTCTTGTTGACGACGAAGGTGGTGGTCACCAGGGTTTCGTTGCTGATGACCGCTTGGGCTGTCGCGGCCGGTATCTCCACCAACGACAGCGCGACCAAGGTTATTACGGCGAAATTCCCGAACAGGTATAGAAGTTTCATTTACAAGCCTCCGTCAGAATCCCGTAGAACGGGCATCGGGCCACGGTTCTACAACGGAATTGTCCGATCTTCGATCACACGAGCGATCAGGCAAGCCCGGAAAATCGCAGCCCTAACTTTTTCTGCACAATGCACCAACTTTCATCTACCTCAATTCCCCAAAAGCAGTTATAGTTATTCCGCTCAGCGATTCACTGACGACAACTGACCTGTTCTGATGGCGCGAAAAAGCGGTTCCACCATCTCGCAGGAGGAGTTGTATCCACCGGCCCACGAGCCGGCGCGCCCAGCGCCTGACGGTGCACTCGACGACGCGCGCATGCTCGACCTGGACGTGGAACAGGAATCGCCCTTCCTGCGCGGACAAAAGCGTGTCTCCGTTCGCCGCGGATCTCTGCCCAAAAAAGCTGCTACTGGCCTGACCTGGGGCATCCTCGCGGCGGTCGTCTTATTTGTCGGCAGCACGGCGGTTGCGGCCTTGTATCACTACGGCGAACACTCGTGGCGCTTCCGGGTTGACTCCAGCGACGACATTGAAATCACCGGACTACAAAACGTCACTCGCTATCAGGTATTGGAAGTCATGGGCGGCGACATCGGACGTAACATCTTCTTTGTGCCGCTGAGCGAGCGAAAGCAGACTCTGGAGAAAATTCCCTGGGTGGAATCGGCCAGCGTGATGCGCTTCGTTCCCAATCGCCTGAGTATCGAAATTCACGAACGCACGCCCGTAGCATTCGCCCGCGTCAGCTCCAAAATTCTGCTGATCGACCCCGTAGGCACGCTGATGGATCTCCCCGCGGCGGGCAAGAAAAAGTATTCGTTCCCTGTGATCCTCGGGATGAATTCTGGCGAACCCGCCTCCACGCGCGCCGCGCGAATGAAAATCTACAACGACCTGGTCAGCCAACTGGACGCGGGCGGGGCACACTATTCGCAGGAACTGAGCGAAGTAGATTTGTCCGATGCGGAAGACGTTAAGGTCCTCCCCAGCGACCCTCAAGGCGAAGTGCTGGTGCATCTGGGATCGTCCAACTACCTCGAACGCTACAAGGTGTACGTGAGCCATGTGCGCGAGTGGCGCCAGCAGTTCGACAAACTGGAATCCGTCGACTTGCGCTACGACGGCCAGATTATCGTGAACCCGGATTTGCAGGGTACGATCAGGCAGCCGCCGCTTTCGAAGTCATCCGCCAAGATCGCCATGGCAGCGGGAATGAAACCCGCGGCTCTGATTACGCAAGTTCCCGCGCAAAAATCGACGCCCGTTCTCGCTCCGGCGGCGCCGACAAAAGCCGTGGCAAAGAAAGCCGCCAAGAAACCGCATCACAAAGTGGCAGCAAAAGCGACAGCGAGACCAAGCGCGCCCACTCAGAACCAAAGCGTAGCGAAGAGTAACCCTCCGACGACGCAGTTGCCGTCGTCGCCAAGCGTGTCGCCAACCAGCGCATCGTTACCAAGCGCGTCCGCGACCAGCATATCGATCAAAACAACTCCAGCCGCACCGCCGGCTACGGGAACGGTCGCAGTAAAACCAGCAGGCAAACCGAGTCCAGCAATTGCCAAAGGAGAGGACCGTCCATAAGCATGGCGAATCCGCAGCATAATTTTCTGACGGCAATTGATGTAGGCAGCGCCAAGACCTGCGTGCTGGTAGCGGAGGCTACCGACGCCGGCCTGCGCTATCGCGGGCACGGAATTTCCGAATCGCGCGGCTCGCGCAAAGGCGTGATCGTCGATCTGGAAAAAGCCGTAGCATCGATCCAGAAGGCCGTCGAGCAGGCCGAAGACGTTTGCGGCGCACCCATCGAGCATGCGCTGCTGGGCGTTGCGGGTTCGCATGTTCGCGGCATGAACAGTCATGGCGGCCTCAGCCTTGGCACACGTGCGCGCGAAATTGCGCGCGATGAAATCCGGCTTGCCGTCGATAAAGCCCGCGCCATCCCTCTGCCCGCAGACCGTGAAATTCTGCACCTGTTGCCCCAGGAATTCATTCTTGACGAGCAAAGCGGCGTGCATGATCCGCTGGGCATGATGGCCATGCGCCTCGAAGTCCGCGTGCACATGGTCACCGCCGGTTCAAGCGCTACGCAAAACGTCGTTACCGCGGTGAACCGCGCTGGCGTGCATGTCGACGATACCGTCTTCGAGCCCCTGGCCTGCGCCGATGCCGTGCTCCGCGCCGATGAACGTGAGCTCGGCGTATGCCTGATGGATCTGGGCGCAGGCTCGACTAGCCTGATCGTTTTTCAGGAAGGCGCGGTAATTCACACCGCCGTCATCCCGATCGGCGGCGATCACTTCACCAGCGACCTTTCGGTCGGACTATGTACACCGCTGGCCGAAGCGGAAAAAATCAAGAAGCTCTACGGCAACGTGATCGTGACCCTGATTCCCGAAGGCAACGAAGTCGAAGTTCCCTCGGTCGGGGACCGGCCTTCACGTCTGGTCTCACAACGCATGGTCGGAGAAATTCTCGAGCCCCGGGCCCGCGAACTGTTCGAGATGCTGCGCGACAATCTGCGCCACAGCGGCATGCTCGATGTTTGCGTGGGCGGAATTGTGTTGAGTGGAGGCACGTCGCGTCTGGCCGGGATTCTCGATATCGCCGAATCTGTGTTGCGGCGTCCTCTGCGTTTATCGTGGCCAACGGCGCTTGCGAAAATGCCATCGACTTTAGCCGAGCCCGAGTACGCCACAGTTCTAGGAATGATTTTTTACGGCCATCGTTCACGAACAGCCCGCGGCCTGCAGGACACCCGCTGGAGTTCGCGCCTGATGGGGTTGTTCGCAAAAAAGGGAGCATGAAGATCAAAACCGATAACCACAGAGGACACAAAGTTTCACCAAGGACCTCCTTCGGCGAACTCCTTTGTGTACCTTCGTGCCCTTTGTGGTTAATGGTTTCAGCAGGCCAGAAC
Organism: uncultured Acidobacteriota bacterium; assembly: GCA_963722725.1. GTDB lineage: Bacteria > Acidobacteriota > Terriglobia > Terriglobales > Acidobacteriaceae > JABDBE01. Next base: position 74,746 of record CAVROB010000011.1, on the reverse strand, counting down.
GAAAATCCATCGAGGTGCAGTAACCATGAAAAATGAAAACGACATTCGCATCAGCTTTAACGAAGAAGCCCGCAACGACGCCAAAATCAAAGTCATCGGTGTGGGTGGAGGCGGCGGCAACGCCGTGAACCGCATGATCGATGCCGGCATGGAGGGCATCGAATTCGTAGTCGCAAACACCGATCTTCAGGCCCTGCGCATGTCGCGCGCGCCCATGAAAATTCAGCTTGGAGTCAAGCTCACGAATGGCCTCGGCGCCGGCGCCAACCCAGAGGTAGGACGCAAAGCCGCGCTCGAAGACTCCGACAAAATCATCGAAGCCCTCGAAGGCTCGGACATGGTGTTCGTCACCACTGGCCTCGGCGGCGGCACCGGCACCGGAGCCGCTCCAATCATCGCGTCACTAGCGAGCGAGATGGGCGCGCTCACTGTCGCCGTCGTCACCAAGCCATTCGCCTTCGAAGGTAAACGCCGCATGCAGCAGGCGGAGCGCGGCATCTCCGAGTTAATGGAATCCGTCGATACCACCATCGTGATCCCCAATGAGAAGTTGCTCGCAGTCGCGCAGGATGCCGGTTTTTTCGAATCCTTCCGCATCGCCGACGATATTCTCCGCCAAGGCGTTCAGGGCATTTCTGACATCATCACCATTCCCGGCATCATCAATCGCGACTTCGCCGACGTGAAAGCCATCATGGCTGGCATGGGCTACGCGGTCATGGGCGCAGCCACGGCCAACGGCGCACGCCGCGCCACCGAAGCCGCACAAAAAGCGATTGCCTCGCCACTGCTCGAAGCCGGCGCGATCGACGGCGCCCGCGGCATCCTGATTAACATCACAGGATCCAGTTCGCTCAAACTCGCCGAAGTCCAGGAAGCCTGCACCATTATTCAAAGTGCCGCGCACGAAGATGCCAACATCATTTTCGGCGCCGTGATGGATGAAAAAATGAAAGACTCGGTGAAGATCACGGTCATCGCCACCGGCTTCAAAGACTCGGATCGTCATCACCGGCGCCACGAAGAGCGGCCCACTTTCATCGTTACGCGAGAGAACGCTTCGCCTCACGACGATTTTTTCGACGAGCCTCGACAAGAACGCGAGCTTGATCCCGAGCCGCCGCCTCCGCCGATGGTGATGGAACAATCCGCGCACCACGTCGCAGCCTCGACCGAATCCATTTCTGTCGACAGTATGCGCAACGCTATGATCGCGAACTTCGAGCAGTCCGACCTCGACGTTCCGGCGTTTCTACGTAAGCGGAATGAAACCATGTAAGGTCGGGCCGAGAGAAAACTGTTTCCACTATGAGGCAGTATCGTTCCAGTAACCACGGAACGTTACCAAAGGGCTGTACCGGTGTCTGGAATTGACTGCAACCCTTTCATTGGCAAAGGGTTAGATTGCGCGGCGCCGGTTTCGCGAAAAACACATTTAAGATTGCTTATCTAAGTGAAGTTTCATAACATCTAGTCTAGTGGGGACTTAGCCAGTGGCGTCGATCATTGGCCGGTTTCTTGCTACATAGAGCAGTGAACTCCGGGGACAGGTACAGTAAATTGAATTCAGGGAAGCGTTCCACTGGCATCGGCCTTTTTCTCGCAGGTATCTTTCTTGTAGCGGTTTGCCAAGCTGGCATCGCCGCTACAGTCAGCACCCATTCTCTGACCACCCACAAATCCAAGCAAAAAATCAGTGAGACTCAGCACGCGCGCAGGCGCATGCATCACCTGGCGCACGCCCGCGCTACAACGCCTACAACCACAGCCGCACACACTACGCTGCACACTCGGCATCGCTACTACGAACGTTTCTACACCAGCTCCTTTGCGCAGGATATTACCGAAGGCGACGTCACCACCGGCGAAGATCCCATTGTGCGCGAAGCCGCCATCGACGCTCTCGGCGGTATGAATGGCACAGTCGTGGCCATCGAGCCCACCAGCGGACGCATTCTGGCCATGGTGAATCAGAAGCTCGCGCTTTCGAGTGGCGCGCAGCCTTGTTCGACAATCAAGCTCTCAGTAGCGCTCGCCGCTCTGAATGAAGGCATTATCACCAAGGAAACCCAGGTTCGTTTGGGTGGCGCCTATCACATGAATTTGACCATGGCCCTGGCCCATTCAAACAATGCATACTTTGAAGCGCTCGGCCGTCAATTAGGTTTCGAAAAAGTCAGTTACTACGCCCATCAATACGGACTCGGCGAATTGGCCGGCTACAGCATCCCTGGCGAACAGCTGGGCATTTATCCCAACGAAGAAATCTCCTCGAAGCTCGGTGGTGTCGGAAAGATGTGCTCCTTCGGTGAAGGCGTTTCCGTAACGCCGCTGCAACTCGGCGCACTGGTTTCAGCCATCTCCAATGGCGGCACGCTTTATTACCTGCAGCATCCGACGACTCCGGAAGAAATTGCAGACTTCCAGCCTGTGGTAAAGCGCCGGTTAGATATCGCTCCTCTCATCCCCGAAATTTCTGACGGAATGGAAGGCGCCGTCGAATTCGGTACCGCGCGCCGCCTCCGCACAAATTTCAGTGAAGAAGAAGTTCTAGGCAAAACTGGAACCTGCTCCCACGCCGGAACCCGCTTTGGCTGGTTTGCTTCCTACGCCAAAACCAGCGTTGGTCACATTGTCGTAGTCGTCTTCCTCGAAGGTGGGCGTCCGACGTTCGGTCCCAAGGCAGCGGAGATTGCCGGATTGATGTATCGCAATCTCTACGATCACAATTTCTTCATGGCAAAACCGACCTTGCCCTCAAATACCGCGACCATCGATCAGCTCGCCGACCCGCGATAAACTATCTCCGGACAAAGTCAAGTAAAGACGAAGCGAAGCAAAGATCTTCCTCATCGCGTGGGAGGTCCCGCGCTTGGAGCCAGACCCGCACCGTACGACTCCGACAAAGCCTGCCTCTCTTCCTCAGTCAATTGTGCCGCAATACTGCGCATCCTCAAATTAATGTCATTGGCCCGTCTTCCGCTGGCGAAGGCTTCAATCTGTTCCAAAAGATACGGAGCATTCTGCGTTGTAAGCGACGGCGCTCCCGTCACCAATCCGATCGGGCCATGGCAGGCTTGGCAAGGTGGCAGCCCGCGGCTTCCGTCGCCAGCCGTGATAAGCCGCACCGCCACGGCTTCATGCTTTGGATCAGGCATCGGCTGCGGAAAGGCGCGATCGTCCAGCGGATCCGGCGCAATCGGCATCATCCAGTAATACGCCGCGACATCGGCCGTGTCTTGCGCGGATAACGAATTGGCGATCGGCTGCATCACCGGAGAGCTTCGCTTGCCCGCTCGGAAATCATCCAGTTGTTTCCACACTACCAGCCGGTCCATGGCCGCCAGATTTGGCACAGAAGGACTCGAGCTGAAACCCTCGCGGCCATGACAGCGGTCGCAACGCCGCGCAATGATCAGCCCGCGAAGTGGATTTCCCGAGGAAGCCTGCGCGATCGTTCCCGCCGTCCACGCCACATTCGAAGGAACTCGCACCGGAGGTTCAGCATTGTCCGATCCCAGGAGACGCGCACTTCCCGAGATGCAGACTACGATTGCGACCGCCAGCGCGGCCGAACCGATTCGCCTTCCCGATTCGCGCTCCTCCGCTAACCCCCTACCGCAAAGCACAATCCCTCCTCGCCTCTCGACTCAGGTTTCGAAATGCTTCCGGAGGAACCGCGATCAGCCGGCTTCGCATTGTGTAATGTCCAGGCCCGCAGAACTCATGGCAGGGCATCTCGTATACCCCGGCCCGCGCAAACTGCAACCGGGTTTCGACCACATAGCCGGGCACCGCCTTGATCTCGTCCTCGGTCCCGCTGATCGTCAGTTTGTGGACTACGTCGGCGCTCGTGATCCGAAAACGGATCGGGACCCCGGCCGGCACCACCACACACTGCGGAACAAAAAGATACTGCTCCGCGATCATCCGGACCGTCACCCCGCCGCCCGCATCCTCGGTTGATCCCAAATTACTTTCCACAAATTCGCCGCGAAGATGCAGCGTTTGCGGATTCACGCTGTTGGGCCCATTCAATAGATACTCAAGGCCAGACTCAGCCTGAAAAGGAAATCGTACGGTCAGCCACACGCAAACCAGGGTGATGCTGATCAAAGCCACTCGAATCATCTTGCGCGCGCTCGATTTCACTTCCCCGGCGGATTGTTCTTCCGCCGGAGGCGATGCCAGCGCGATTTTCGAGTTCGAATCAGGCAAGATCTCTCGCTCCGTCCTTCGGATTTAGATCCGCTCCCAAGACATGATGCAGTCCTCGATTCCGCGGTTACATTTACCTACCTTGACAGGAATGACCGGCACAGAATCCAGGCAGACTATAATCCATCGAGAAGCAGACGCCGACCCCTATCCTCCAAGGAGCACATCGCGATGGAAAAACGCGCCATGGAAGAACTTTGGAAAGTCCACACCGACGAGGAATTCCTGCAGCACGACGTCGAAGCCACGCTCGAAACCATGACCGACGACGCCTTCGTCCTCAACATCCCCACCGGCATGGGCGGACGCGGCAAGAGCGAAGTGCGCGCTTTTTATCGCGACAGCTTCGTCGATTTCTTGCCCAGCGACATTGCCACCCAGCTTACCCACCGCGTCGTTGGCGACGACGCACTGGTTGACGAATTGGTCCTCACCTTTACCCACAGCACGCAAATGGACTGGATTCTGCCCAACCTGCCGCCCACCAACAAGAAGGTCGCAGTCGATCTGGTCGCAGTCGTCTACTTCCGCGACAGCAAAATATGCGGCGAGCGGATTTATTGGGATCAAGCCAGAGTTCTCCAACAACTGGGTTTGATTGCCCCGCGCTAGCCTTGTCAGACGAATTCGGATCGTCTGGAAATAGACTGAGAACTGAGAACCGGCAACTGACAACCGGTTTCCTGTGGCCGTTACTCCTGTAATGTCCGGCAACGGATTCGTAGCCAGCCCCGGTCGCACCTTCGGTGTAAACTCTCAGTAGGATCTTCCATTACGGGCACATTATGAAGCGAATCCCATCTCTCATCCTGCTGGTCGCGTTGAGCGTCGCATCGTCGATGCCGGCCGCGGCCCAAATCTTCACCGGCCCCAATAGCGCGCGCCAAGCCCAGAAGGCAGGCATCAAGCAGCAAAAAGCGTTAAACAAAGCCTACATCAAACAGCAGAAAGCAGCCAACAAATACCAGAAGGCGCAACGCAAGGCAGCCCAAAAGGCCCAACGTCGCGGCTAAACAGTTTACTGAAAAACTCGGACCTCGGTTGCCGCAGGCACCGAGGAGATGGGCGCCGATGCTTCTCAGGAACAAACCGAGAACCGAGAGCCGGCAACTGATAACTTTTCTTCTGGTTATCGCGTTGCCTGAAAGTTCATAGCCCCGTCGGACGGAGCCACCCTGCAGCGACCACTCGGATCCCCTCAATAAGTGGAATCGGATTTAACGCCAACTATTCGCATTTCCTGGTTCTCGTTCGTTTTGTGCTAGCATCCGTGATACCTCTGAAGGGAGAATCCAAGTGAGTGGCACCCAAAGATTGGTCTCATTTGTGTTGGCGTGTGCTTCGAGCGTAAGCGTGGCTGGCGCTCAGTCCCAGACAACGCGTGGCCCCGAAGTGGAGAAGCTGGCAGTATTGGTCGGCAGGTTCACAGTCGAAGACGAAGTGAAAGCCGGGGCAATGGGGCCGAACTCGCCAGCGATGAAATTCACTGGCACTGAGGATTGCAGATGGACGCAAGGCGGCTTCGCCGTGATCTGCGAGGCGACACTCTCTAGACCCGGAAAGGAATACTCGGAGGCTTCCTTCGCCTACTACGATCCGACTTCCAAGACATACCAATACCACGCAGTTGACAGTTCAGGAGGAATAGAAAACAAGACTGGCACGGTGAACGGCGACGTATGGACCTGGCTCGGGGAGAGCATTTTTGCCGGGAAGCCATATCACACCCGGTACATCATGAAGTTTGTTTCACCGGACTCCTACGAATACACCGATGAGTCGGGCGAAAGCGAGAGCTCTATGAAGGTGTTCGTGAGCGGAAAAGAGACTCGCGTCGCGGCCACCAAGCCCGCGAAATCCCAATCCACGCAATGACGGGCGTTCAGCCATTAGATCCAAGCTAACGGGCAACTGGAACTTAATGTCAAGTGACGCTAACAGCGGTTACACGTTTCGAGAATTGGGTGGGTAGGTCAATAAGTGTAATAGGGATTTATCAACAATCATGATTTTCGGCTTGTGCCCTGGGGCACAGCACGTCGTAGCTGTGGTTGGCAAATCGCACGCAAACCATATATCTTTGCGTCCCCTATGATTTGAGGAAGCACCCGATGTCTGATTTGAATAATAACCTCTCAGAAAGCAGGATAAAGCAAGCGGCAAGAATGGATCGCAGGCCGAAGACGGGGTTGGCCGTGGCTCAAGGGCTTTACTTCGTGCGGGCAAGGCCTTGGCTGGTAACAGGGCTTTCGGTCGCGTTAGTCGTGCCGTGCTTTTGGCATCGGCAGGTTGAGGCGGGAGACTTCGGCAGCCACGCTTACAACGCGTGGTTGGCTCAGCTAATCCGTCATGGGCATGCGCCCGGCCTTTACATGGTTTGGCCGTGGACGAATGTCCTGGTGGATGTGCTGCTCGAACGATTGGGTGCGGTACTGGGATTTACGAATGCGGCAAAGCTCACAGCCGCCATGTGCGTGCTGATTTTCTTTTGGGGTGCGTTTGCGCTAATTGCAGCGGCGACGCGACAGACGCCTTGGTCGCTAGTTCCGGCAATTGCGATGGTCGCGTACGGCTGGTCGTTTCAGATGGGCTTCATGAATTACTGCGTTTCTCTAGGTCTCGCCTTTTTTGCCGTGGCACTGTTCTGGCGAGGGTCGCTTGCGGACTGGGTCCTTGGGCTGCTCCTGACGACGCTCGCTTTATTGGCGCATGCTGTCGGTTTCGCTTGGCTGATCGGCACGGCAGTGTACATTTTGTTACGGGAGAGGTTGCACGGTTGGACGCGTGTCGTTCTGTTCGCGGGCGCACTGCTGGCGATTATCGTAGTCCACATCTATGTTGCCCATCATCTTCGGACAGAATCACCTATTTTCCGCCGCTTCCTCCACCTTAACGGAGTGGATCAGTTGGTCGTTTATGGTTATACCGGAGTGGATCAGTTGGTGCTGTATGGTTACCGCTATAACACGCTCGCAAAGGCGGCCCTGTTGTTCGCTGTCCTCTGTTACATCATTGGTGCAATTCGCGGCCTGAAAAAACCTGAACTGTGGAGAACGCTAGGCACGCCGATTGAGTTGTGGGGCATGGCTTTGTTTGCTACAGCAATGTTATGGGAACAAATTTTCTTTCCTCAACATGCGGAAGGTTTTGGCGCAATAGGGGAGCGGCTAAGCTCGATTACGGCAGTGTTGGGGCTTTGCATACTGGGTTGTATGCGGCCCTCGAAGGTGCACTTCGTCGGCTGGTTTTGCATGATGATCGTGTTCTTTTCCTGGATGTACCAGGATACGGGCGTGTTGAACGAGATGGAAGAGCAGGCGCAGATGCTTGTACATCAATTGCCTTACGGCACGCGTGTCGTGCCAACGATTTTTGGTCCACCGGGTTCGCGAGTGGCGATCGCACATATGGTAGACCGAGCGTGTATTGGCTCGTGTTTTACATACTCAAACTACGAAGCTCCGGAGCGGAAATTTCGAATTCGTGCAACGCCTGGAAATCCCATCGTGACAGATTCAGTCGACGCTAAGGACGCAATGGAGCAGGGTCGATATGTAGTGCAACCTCAAGACCTGCCGATGGCCGAAATCTACCAATGTGACTCAGGAGACCTGACGCGATTGTGCCTCCGCGAACTGACTGCCGGTGAAGTAAACGGTCGTCTCGGCTATCTCCCGCCACGACTTCGAAGACCGGCAGAGCGGAATCCCTGAATTCTTCGTATCCAAAGAAGGCTAGTCTCCGATGTCAACGCCGTCGATTCGCTCAGCAATATATAGCGATTGCAATCAAGCCGTAGCACTCAAAACCCTGTTAAGGAGTGCCACGCCGGTGAAGGAATCTCGCGGCAAACCGCCTTACAAAACCACGCAGGCCTCATCGAAGGGCAGGCGCGGATTTCGAGGGGAAAGTTTCGTGTGATCCCCATAGCCAAGATTGCAGAGGAAGTTCGATTTCCACTTGCCGTCGGGAAAGAATTCGGCATTGACCTTGGCCGCGTCGAATCCGGACATGGGACCGCAATCGAGGCCAAGCGCGCGGGCAGCAAGAATGAAGTAGCCACCTTCAAGCGAACTATTTCGGAAGGCAGTTGCTTCGATCATGTCAGCCTTACCCAGGAACATTGAGCGCATATCTTTGTGCGGAAAAAGCTTTGGCAGCTTCTCGTAGAACTCGGTATCCCAGGCAATGATCACGGTGACAGGCGCAGCCATGGTCTTGTCAACATTGAGGGGGGCAAGAGCGGGACGCAGACGCTCCTTGGCTTGGGGCGTCGTCAGAAATACAAAGCGTGCGGGCGTCGTGTTGGCGCTCGTGGGGCCGAAAGCGGCCAGTTCGTACAGACGACGCAGTACCTCGGAAGGAACCAGCCGGGAAAGCCAGACATTATGAGTGCGGCCCTCGCGGAAAATCTGGTCGATGCAATCGTTGGAGACTGCAGTTCTTCGCGGTGCGGAAACGGCGGCAGGTGCATCGGGCATGTCCGGTCCCTCTTAGTCAATTAACCAACTTGCTACCCGGAATTGGATTGTGAGGCAACGCGCGTGGATGCAAAACTCTGACGGTGCCGGGATGCTTGATCCGCGGCGCAATACGCCTTGCTCGTAATGTGCGAGGTCGCGATATTACGACAGAACAGTTATCTCGACGACAAGGTCTACACTGCGTTGCTCGGGCGCTGTTGCCACCTGGACTACGGGGTCAGCTTCCACACCACTCCGTTTCCGTCGCTGCCGTCCTCGAGCGTTGTGCCGTACAGATTTCCCTTTGCGTCCCGAATCACACCTCCGTACGGAGTCGCGCCGTCCGAGCCAACGAAGCTGTGCAGCAGGGTCAGCGTCCCTTTGTTACTCAGTTCGAAAATCGTTCCATCATCGGAGGGTCCGCCCGAGTCGGTATCGCCATAGAAATTACCCTGCGCGTCCAGAATCACGCCTCCGATGGGATTGGCTCCGTCCGACGATCCCCCGGCGAAGTTGTGCAGCACAGTCTCTTTACCCTTTGGACTCACCTTCCACACGGTTCCCTCGCTGCCGGAACCGCATCTGCTGGTTGTGCCATAGAGATTTCCCTGCTTGTCCATCGCCGGAGTTCCATGGGCATAGCACCCGTCGGTTCCTCCGGCGAAGCTGTGCAGCACGGTCAACTTGCGGCTTGTACTTAACTTGTACAGCACTCCCAGGTCCTGAGAACCGCCATACGCGGTCACGCCGTAAAGGTTGCCCTCCGTGTCCAGAGTCAAGGCAGTATAGAGAGGATCTGACCCGTCTTTCTTACCTCCGGCGAAGCTGTGCAGCAGCTTCTCGTTGCCGTTCTTCGCCACCTTGAATATGGTTCCGTTGCTGGAAGCGCCGCAAGTCGGGGTTGTGCCGTACAGATTACCCTCTGCGTCTCGAACCAGGCCTCCATAAGGATTGCACCCGTCCCCGAATCCTCCCTGGAAGCTGTACAGTACCGTCTCGTTGCCCCTCTTATCCACCTTGAATACCGCTCCGTTTTCGTATGGTTTTCTAGTTATCCCGTTGCCTTAAAAGTCCATACCCCGTCGGACGGAGCCACCCTGCGGTGACCACTCAAGATCCCTCAATGAGGGTAATCGCGATGTTACATCAGCTAGGCGTCATGAGTCGGTCTCCGGCCACTCGGTGCTCGCTCCCCGAGCAGCCGGAGAGCCCGGCTTACGGCGTGATCTGGTAGACCACACCCTGGCAGCGGCTGCTGCAGGACCCTGTCGTACCGTAGAGAGTGCCAGCGCTGCCGAGAACGAGGCCGCCATACGGAGTATGGGCGGGCTTGCCTTGGAAGACGTGGAGCAAACTGTACGTCCAGCCTCCATCCTGATCGGGCGACAGTTTGAAAGCCGCGCCGCCACTTGATGCGGAGGCGCCCGAGACCGTGCCATAGAGGTTGCCTGCCCCATCGAAGATCAAGCCGGCGAAAATGGGAGTGCTTGCGGGGTCACCTCTGAAGCGATACAGTACGCTCTCCGTCCAGCTTCTGTCGGCGTTTGGCGTCAGTTTGAAAACCGTGCCAAAGTTATGAGCGCCGCCCGACTCCGTTGTCCCATAGAGATTTCCGGTCGCATCGAAGATGAGGCCGGCCCAGGGGTTGGCCCCGTCGCCGCTGTTGAACGAGTGCAGCACGCTCTCCGTCCAGCTTCCGTCTGCGTTTGGCGTCAGCTTGAAAACCGTGCCCAGGTTATCAGTGCCGCCCCCGTATGTCGTGCCATAGAGATTTCCGGTGGCATCGAAGATGAGGCCCGCCTCGGGCCCCAGTACGTTGGGTTTGAAATAGTGCAGCACGCTCTCCGTCCAGCTACCGTCGGCGTTTGGCGTCAGTTTGAAAACCGTGCCAAAGTTATGAGTGCCACCCTCGGAGGTCGTGCCATAGAGATTTCCGGCGGCATCGAAGATGAGGCCGGCTTTGAGAAGCTGCCCGTCGCTGCCGTTGAACGAGTGCAGCACGCTCTCCGTCCAGCTTCCGTCTGCGTTCGGGGTCAGCTTGAAGACCGTGCCCGGGCCATAAGCGCCACCCTGCTCGGTCGAGCCGTAGAGATTCCCAGCCGCATCGAAGATCAGGTCGGCTGAGGGGTCGGCTCCGTCCTTTCCGTTGAATGCATGCAGCACCTTGTACTTGCTAGCTGCGTCAGCAGCGGGCGCCAGCACCAGAGTAAATGCGATGACAATCATCAGAGCCGCGCTGGCGGCTCCCAGGAATTTCTTATAGCTCATGATGTTTCCTCCTTGATGATGGACAGCGAATGAAAGCCGATTTATCGTCGCCTATCGGCATGGGTTGAGATCAGTTCCCGTTAGCTGTAGCGGCCACGGGATCCTCGCGACGCCAGATCGACAATGCCGGCGCTCCTAGCGCCAACATACCCAGGGTAGCCGGTTTGGGAGCGGGCGAAGGGTGCGTTGCGGCAATAGGTTGAACATCGTCGTCCGGGCCTTTGGTCCGGCCTGCGATGATTGGCTTTCCCGGGATGGTTTCATAAGCGTATCCGGTCAGCGTGCCAGCGATGGGTACATGTGGATGTCTGGTCGGAGTGCCAAGATTGTCCTGTTCAGTCATAGTGACGTTCAGCCGTGCCCATCCGTAGTGGATCTTTCCTTTCACAAAGAATTTCAGTCCCAAATAGCGGGTCTTGACGCCCTTGCCGGCATTCGCCCATGGGCCTCCCCAACGCTCGCCGGTGCTGAAGGAGCAGGCGCTCTCCTCGGCCATGAGATTGAATCCCGGGGAAAAGCTTCGGGCCTTTCCGACACGAGCGCCGGGGCGAAGGGCGCTCGCGAAGTGGGCGTACTTTCCAACATACCCCACTATGGCGTTTTGGCCGTGCTGCGGGCGTACGCTCAACCACTGACGACTGCAGCTTGAGTTGGTCGAGGCGGCGCCGTACAATTCGAAATCTACAATTCCATCGTGGTTAAGGTCGATGTGAATTATCCCATGACCCAATCTAATGTCGGCTGGCGTGTAAACAATCTCCGCCGCCGCCGGTTGAGCCATGGCGAGCACAGCCACTCCGGCTCCACCAGCCGCGAGGGCGTACATATTGAGCTGCCGGTGAAGTGAATCAGTAAGATTCGTGCGGGGCCTGGGAGAGCGGGTCATAAATCCTCCTCTGAGAAAGCCAGCTAGAAGGTGAACGCCACGCCGCCGCTTATCGCTCGTGCCGATTGCACCAGGTAAACGGTGTGCCCATCGCTCCCTAGGACGGGAACGTATCCCTGCGCCAGAAGATTGCGCAGATCGACAATGGCTTCGATGTGGCCGGGAAAGAACCCGGTTCCAGGAATCGGTTGCCGGAAAAAGAGATTCAGAAAAGGATCAGCGCGTCCCGCCGACGCGTTGAACATATCGACCGGAGTCAGAGCTTCTCCACTCACCCAGCGATAGGACGCCATCCATCGCGTCTTTGACTTCGGAAGGATGCCGCTGATTTTCCCCGCCGCACTCTGCCGCTGCCGCAACACACTCGATTGCGAAACATTCGCCAGGCTCACATTCGGCTGGGCCAGATCCAGTACGCCGCCATAGGCGAAATCGAATGCGGCCGTCACGTTCGATGTCAACTGGCGCTGCACCACGAAGCGCGCGCCTTCGGTGTGGAAATTGCTCCCCTGATAAGTAAACGTCCCCGAGTACACATCCGGCAGAACCGTTCCATTGTCCGTGGTGAATTCCCCAACCCCGTTCAGCGCCGGATCGGATACGCGGTCCGCGTACGCCGCCAGTTGCAGGTTGGTCTTGCCGATGCGTCGTGAAACCGAAACCTCGTGATGATGCGCGTGTTCGACTGTTGGCGAGTACGCCGTCATGCTCACCCGCGGCGTAGACTCGTCCGCATCCGTGGGCACCGAGTCAAAACCTTTTTCCAACCGGCTATCCGGTTCCGACGTCGTGTAGGCATATTCCACCATCGTGTTCGGCGAAAGATGGAAATCGGCCGCTCCAAATGGACGGAAAGTCGTCACCCGTCCCATGAACTGGATGCTCTCCAGTTCGCTGCCAAACTTGACTTCCAGACGATCGCCTAACTTCATATCGTCAGAACTGGTCAGCGCCAGCGCCTCAAAATTATGCAGGACAAGGTCAGGCGCGGGTGCATTCCACATGGTCACCGCGATCGATGGCCCTGAACCGTCCACCATGTTGTGCTGGAAGGACGCGCGCAGAACCGAAGTCGGGCAATTGGTTCCGTATCCCACATTGCCGCGGAATCCAATCCTGTCGGAAGCGAAAATCGACTTCTCCACCGAGAAGCCCGTGCTCATATCGCCTACGCTGCCAAATCCCTCCGACGCGCCCCGGTGACAAATGACAACGTCCCCTTCAGTTCCCGATCGCTCTTTTCTGAATCGCCCAGCAGAACCAAAGACTGATTATCTGCGGATGGATCGTCGACCAGCCGCAAGATAGGCCGGTTCGAAACCGATCGCAACACCCACTTCCAATCGTCTCGTTCGGCGGGGGTGTGCGCGGGAGTGATTTGAATGGCATCGAACAACGTGTTCAAAGTCACGTTGACTACGGTGTTGCCACCCGCATGAAGCCCAACGTGCTCCCGCAAGGCGGGTAGAAACGCAGGCGCGGAAATTTTGAGATTGTAAACTCCAGGCAACAGCCCTTCAGCGGAGTAGAACCCATGCTCGTCGGTAAATACTTTGAGACCTTGAGCCGCCGCGCCCAGCACTTCCACCGCGGCTCCCATCTGCGGACTGCCGCCGGCCGCGCGTACGTATCCCGAGATCGTGCCTGGCCTGTCCACGCTCCACGCCGGAAGCGTCAACCCCAGCATCAGCAACGAGAACCCAAGCTTGCGGAGTATCACCAGCCCGCCACCTCAAGGGAGACCAAGCGTTTCCGTTTACTCTACGGCGAAAGTCGCCGAAGGGTCTAACGTCTGCTTGGAGATGTTGTCGTTCACTTTGATTTGAATGCGATAAACACCCGGGTCAAGATTGGCCGCCGAAAGAGTTTTCTGCAGGGTCATTTGGTCGCCAATGTTGCCCATCGTGTCCGTGGATTCTACGGTATGAACCACGGGCTTGTTCGTCGCTGCATTGATCACATTGTACTCAACCGTTGCCGACGCCTTGTGCGTTTTGTCGTCGACGCCCAGATTGTAAACTTGCATCCAGAAGTTAAGCTTCTGGTTGCGCTTGAACATCATCGGTTTACCATCCGCCGGAGGAACTCGCGGCCGCACTTTCGTCGCCCCAATCACAAACATTCCCGTGCCGATGTTCTTCGAGGCTACCGGCTCGACCAGATCTGCCACGATCAACGAAGAGGCGTCCAGCCGGTCATCCGCGAAATCCGGAACCTGAATCCCCTTGCTCCACGTTCCCACTCGGTCGCCGTTCACATCTTTTACCACGATGTCCACGCGATAACGTCCCGGCCGCAGCGGTATCGCCTTCCAGTAAACCTGCGAATTTTCCGCCGCCTTGGCCAGCAACTCGGCCGGAATATCCGCCTGCACCGTGTCTTCAAAAGTCTGCGCGATGTGCCCACTCAATGTAGTAACCCGCCCGAAGATGTTAACCACCCCGCGCTGCACTCCATCCTTGTTCGCGAACGTGATGTCGCGGTTTTTCAATTGCACAGTGAAAGGAACCAGTACGGTATCGCCCGTGATTTTCACGAAGTCCGCGCGCACATCGAACGGCATCAAATTCATGCTGATCTTGTGGCTGACCACTTCCTCCAGATCCTTGAACTTCACCGGCGGAGGCGCCGTCAGTTTGGCAAACCGCCCCAAGCGGTCGAACTCTTTGCTCGCCTGCGTTGTGCTATTCGGCCCCGGTCCTAGAGTCTCCAGTCCATTGCTGGTAAAGCGATCGGCTTTACTCGCCAGCCCCATCTGCTCGTAAAGCGTCTCTCCGCCATTGGGCGTGTGCAGCAGCGCATCTTTCTCGCCGCGGTCGATGGTCATGTGATAATCGCCGCACATGCAAGTGTCCACAAACTCGATTTCCACTTCCTGCCCAATGCCCTCGAGATAGCGATAGCGCCAGTCTTCAAACGGAAACGTCGAAGTGGTCCCCCCGCCTTCTTCGATGGGACGGTCGTAGGTCCCCCCGCTAGGATGCGCATCGATCTCGTCCGCCGGCCCATACATGATAAAGATGCGGCCGCGGTCGGTCTTCCAGCCGGGGAGGCCCGCGGCGAAGTGTTCGTTGGCGTATTCTATGCGGCGGTAGTGCTCTTCTTTGAATTCGTTTTCTTCGGTGTCCGGGGTGGGATCGCGGCGCTGCCAGAAGGCTTCGATGAACTGATCGCGTTCTTCGTCGTTGGAGAGTTGCTTGAAAGCTTTTCGCTCTTCGTCCGAGATAATGTAGACGACGTCTTCGTCCAGCCACTTCTTGTAGGTTTTGCTGAGTTCCTGCTTCAGGGCTTTCGCGTTTTCTTTCTTTTGTTTTTCGCTGATGGGACGCTTCAGCGGATCCGTGGCCGGGCCGGTCTGCGCGGAATTCGTTTGAGCCGGAGCGGCGGCGGGAGCGGCTTGGGCTTGAGCCGGATCAGTGCTGGCTGGCTTGGCATCCTGCTGCGCTGCTGCGAACAAAGTGAGCCCAAAAAGGAACAGTACTAGAACCAAAGAAGATGAAAGAAGGCCGCGACGTAAAGCTACCTGGAACATAGAAGGGGTACTCCTCAAACACACACTATCTCGTGGATAACATTCTATGTCTTCGGGTACCTGAAGGCAAGGCTAACCCGCACGCACTAAACTAATTGTAGGATGCAGGCAACCTTGAAAGAGGTGCCTGCCCGGGCGGGTTGTCGTCGAGTGTTTTGTTGCCTTACCGAGCGCGGTCGGCCTTTTCGTGCGGTTGGAGGAAGGCATTGACCACAGAGGACACGAAGGTTCACAAAGGAAAGCACATAGGCGTTTGTGGCTGCGGTCTCTAATTTTTCAAAATGGCTCGAAATGGGATTATTTGTTGGCTGAAGCTAAAGCGTACTTTGCCAGGATCTTTGCCGTCCGCTCATCCATCTTCTGCGCATCCATCGTCTGCTGATGCATAGCAGGCTGCCCGTCTGGCGGGATGGCTTTGCCGGCAAGGGTCTTGGTCTTGAGCCCGATGTAGACGGCGTTGTAAGCGGTATCGCCCAGGTTTTCGACTTTGTGTTTGAACGCCGGGTACCATCTGGACTCGCCGGGTTTGGCGAAGACCTCTTTTACCTTTCCGTTTTCGTCGGTGAAGCGGAGGTGTCCGGCGGTAAGAACGACGACGACTCCGCCGGGATGGTCGTGGAGGCCCGACTTCTCGTGTGGTCCATAGTGGACATCGACCACCTGCACCCATTCATTCTCGAATGCCAACTTGTAGTGCTGGGGTTCGACCTTGGTGGGATCCTGTGCCAAGACGGCATGAAGCGCCAGACACACAAACAGCACCGTCCAGAATAGCCTGGAAAACATTCCTGTCCTCCTGTGCGCGCGAGCATTAGAATTCTGCAGGTTTGGGCAACGCTACTCTTGACTCAAGACACTGTCAACGAGCGAAACGAAAGGCGACCCAAACTGGTTAGTCGGGAAAATCTTGTCAATAGGCAAAAGCTACACGAATGAGGTTAACTTGTTGCATCCAATCCAAATATAATTCCGGCAAACATGGCATAGTTACCTATTTCACATTGGTATAATAGAAGCAGACAGTCAAAGGAAGGAACGCGGCCTCTCCAGGCCGCGTTTTTTATTGCCCAAATGAAATCACCCAAGAAATTCAAAGATCAGATAAAGAATTGCAAACGCCGAGGCGAATGGTCGGAACTCGAGTTTATGGCGCGAGCCGCGAAGGAAGGTTTACGCATGGCCAAACCGTGGGGAGATTCGTCGCGCTACGACGTGGTGGTTGAAACCGGGGGACGCTTCCTGCGGGTGCAGGTCAAATCAACCGCGAACCGGCAGCCTAATGGCGGATACGTCTGCGGCGTCCATCCGAGCCCTGGCAGCGAACTCTACAAGCGGGGAGACTTTGATTTCCTGGCGGCTTATCTCACTCCTGAAGACGTTTGGTTCATCATTCCGGGGGGATTGATCTTCCGCCCGAAAAGAACCTCGATCACACTGTATGCGGACGGCCTGGCGAATGAGTGGACGCCTTACAAAGAGGCTTGGGACTTGCTGAGAAACCACCGATGACCTCCGAGGCCGTAACCCAAACCGGATGAGCCGGAAAACACCAGCGTCGAAGCTGCAGTTGAGATGAGGGTCGATCTACCTTGGTCGTGGAAAAGCTTCGATATATTCATCAGAACCGGATGAAGCGCGGGTTGCGCCAGCGCGCAGAGGACGGGGAGTGGAGCAGTTTTCGCCAGTATGCGACGGGCTGCGCAGGGAGGGTGGAGATTGAATGCGAATGGACAGCGCGGAAGCGAGAACGAGCGGCCGGGAGACGCGGCCCTGCCGCAAAGCCCCACTCAAGCCAAAGAACGGCTTGAATGGGCCACCCCCCTGCGAGATAGAATGTTTTTTGCTGCTAAGACTCCAGAGGATGTTTCATCGCCGCTCAGGGCGTTCTCTGCGCCTAGCCCATGGAACCGGTGGGATGTGAAAGTCGAGACGGTCGCAGAGCCAAGCGAAAAGGAGAGCAAAGAGCACAGTCCCAAAGGACAGGAAAGCTCTAGGCTCATCTAGTACGCCCCAAGCCAGGGCAAAGACGACTGCTAGGAGCGCGATTTGGTCCACCCAGTTTAGTCCGCGAGACTTAAAAGTAAACGACAGAACTGTGCTGGCGATCAGGAGAAATGTAATGATTGACGCGGCTAGGCGCGAGATTGGGACATCGGGTGCATTGGTGAGATGGCCCGTGCCCACGGCAAGGAGGCCGTTGAAAGCCGCGAGCATGAGAATGCCCGGAAGTGCTTTCACCCAGTGACCCGTCGTGAAAATGACTATCAGGGTAGCTGTTGCTAAAGCCAACCAGCCAATGATCGGTGGGTACGGGCCGGGGACACCAAGAATGTTCACGTCATTCGGAAAGAACACCACCAGCAGGCCGCCGAAAAGCACGCAAATGGTTGCGAACCCCAAGAGCCACGCCACAACCCGACGAAACCCTCTGGGGGCGGGGGACACAGTTCCTTTGCCTCCCACGATCTCCGTTCCTTTGCCGTTCACGATCTTCCTTTTGGAATGTTGTTCTCTGTTCAATGCAGTACGGGGCTGGCCCACCTTTACGTTCTTTGTAAAGGTGGGGACTCATGCTGCCGACGCCGGGGTTTTCATCTTGATCTCGCCCCACTGATTGATTCGCACCGCGCCCTCTTCCCCGAAAGCATAACTCCGATAGCTGCTCCACGGCCACTGCTCCGGCTCCTGCACCAACCCTCGCACTACGGGATTGCGGCGGCTGGCACTTTGCGGTTTTTGGCAAAGGTGGGGACTCATGCCGCTGGCGTCCGGGAGCTTTAGCCTCGCTGCTTGTTGATTCGCGCTGCGCCCTCTTCAAGGAAAAGCTGTCAGGGCCGACCTCGCCGTCCCCACCTTTACAAAGAACGTAAAGGTGGGCCAGCCCCCGCAAAGGTGGGCCAGCCCCCAACTGTTGGTCTTGGCACGTTGACTTTGTGTGCGCTGTCGCCTGTATGCCAAGACGCACTGCTTGCAGGCGCGGTCTATGTCGGACTAGTTACGGCCACTCACTATTTCGCTCAGAAACGTGATATTCAATTTGCGCGCGATGTCGCAAGCGCTGTAGAAAAGATTTGTGGGCCGGGTCGAGTAACTCCGGATCAGATACACGACCTGCTGCACTGGGGACACTACGGGAGCTTTGGCGAAGCTGTCAACGATATCGTCGCAATCGTCTGTCCCGAAAAAGCGGGGGGAGCGCGCTGACAAAATGTCTAAGAACGCATCAGAAGAGATCATCAAGTCACTGATAGGTAAGGCGTCGTGGGAAGTCATGTTGGGTGCTGGGTCGGTCCTGACGCTGGAATTCGGTGTCCGGGATCCCCGCCAATCGGCTTTCAGAATTCACGGGGAATGGCGCCTCTGGCTTTACGAATGCGCTTGGAGGCTGGAATGCGGGGACTCAATAGTCACTGCCAGTCAGCACGAACGAAGCCTAGCCGTGAATGCCGTGAAGAGGATCTCAGGAATTGAGATAACTGATATTGCATTGACTCGGCCTGGCCTGGATCTTGAGATCACGTTTCAAAACCAATGCAAGTTGCGGACTTTCGCGGCGACCGCAAGCGAAGATCATTCCAGCGATCAATGGGTTCTCTTTACTCCGCAATTGATCACAGTTGCGGCAAGGGGAGATCAGCTTGTAACCGAGCCTTATGGACATCTGGTGAAGTCTGAGGCGTGACCCAGACGCTAAAGGGGGGCTGGCCCACCTTTACGTTTTTTGTAAAGGTGGGAACGGCAAGGTCGGGCGTCACAACGTTTCTTTGTCGGTACGAGTAAGCTGGCTTGGCCGGGTGGCCCATTCAAGCCGTTCTTTGGCTTGCGTGGGGCACTTCTGCGGCTAGGCTCAACTCATGCCTTGGGGACTGAAACGATTTCAGGCGTCCGGGCAGACTCACTGACCTTCTGCTATTACCATCGTGGTCCCGCGTTCACGACACCCATCCCCAGGGAAGTTTTCGAGGCCGCGCTGGAGCGTGTGCGCCTTAGGAGGGTGGAGATTGAATGGGAATGGACAGCTCGGAAGCGAGAACGAGCGGCCGGAAGACTGCGGCCCAGCCGCAAAGCCCCACTCAAGCCAAAGAACGGCTTGAATGGGCCACCCTCCATCGTGGTCCCGCGTTCAGGACACCCATCCCCAGGGAAGTTTTCGAGGCCGCGCTGGAGCGTGTGCGCCTTAGGAGGGTGGAGATTGAATGCGAATGGACAGCTCGGAAGCGAGAACGAGCGGCAGGAAGACTCGGCCCTGCCGCAAAGCCCCACTCAAGCCAAAGAACGGCTTGAATGGGCCACCCAGCCTGGCGAACACTTCCTCGTATCTCACCGGTAGGGCGCGTCGCTTCGCCAGTTCAGCGGAAGCGGAGTCGGGGGGCGGATGGTCGTCTGATCTCCGCGATCACTTGCTTGCGTGGAACCCTCGGGGGCGCCTTGGGTAGCTGCTTTTTGGGATATCCTGAAGATCACTCCGCAGCCAGTTGGCGCATCACAGGCGTCATTCCCGCCTCCTTCGGTACCACCGAACAAACTTCCATTACTCGCCTGAAGGAGCGAGGCTGCGAGATAGGACCCATCGGCCTTACCGTCGAAGTTGTGAAGCACCGTAAGCGTCCCTGCATGGGTCATTTGGTAGGCCGTTCCCCAGCCTCCGGTTCCACCCAGATAAGCGGTTCCGTAGAAGTCCCCATTCGCGCCTTGAATCACGCCTGCGTAAGGGATTGCGCCATCATTGCATATCCCGCTTTCGCAGAAGTTATGCATGGTAGTGAGCTTTCCCTTCAAAGTGATTTTGTAGATTGTGCCGCTGTGTTCGGTGCCCCCATTATCGGTTGTGCCATACAAGTTTCCGTCCTTACCTTGTGCTAGTAAGGCTTGCGGAACCGCGCCATCATTGCAAGTGCTGGTTGCGCAGAAACGATATAGAGTGGTCAACTTGCCCGAGGGGGTAATTCTGAAGACGGAGCCACAGCCGTCCAAGGGGCACGATGTACTGTTATGCTTTCCCCCCTCGGCCGTGGTTCCATAGAAATTTCCATCCTTGGCCAGGGTCAAGCCGATGAAGGGGAATGAGCCGTCCGTGCAGCCGGTCTTGGAGCAGAAGTTATAAAGTGTCGTCAACCCGCCAGTGGCAGTAAATTTGAAAACTGTGCCGTTGTTGTTGGCGCCGCCCCCAATGGTTGTCCCATAAAAAGTTCCGTCACTAGTTTGGACCAATGATGACTGAGGCTCGGTGCCGTCCGTGCAGTTGGCCTTGGAGCAGAAAGTATAAAGTAAGGTGAATTTGCCACCGGGCGTGATGCTGAAGATCGTCCCTCCTCCATTCTTTCCGCCCCCGCTGGTCGTGCCATAAAATTTACCATCCGCAGCTTGCATCAACCACGCGGGATTGATACCGTCGGCGCAACCGCTTTTCGAGCAAAAGCTGTAAAGTACTTTGTAAGTGCCCTGTCTGGTTAATCGGTAAATCGTGCCGTCATCCGAAGCCCCGCCAAACACAGTGGCTCCGTAAAAATTGTGATCAGTAGCTTCGATAGGCGGACCAAACACTGATCTGCCATTGGTCTGATTGAAGGCGACGATCGCTTTGAAAGTTTGGGCTTGCACTCCAATGGCGAAGACAGCAAAGAGACAAAACATCCCACAAATCGTTCTGAACATCGAAATCCTCCATAACACCGGATATTGTCGTGATCATGTTCATTACATACGTACGTGGCAAAAGGGCAAAGCCACGGGTCGGTTGGCCGCCAGTTGGCACCTCGAGTTGCAGTGACTGGGAGCGGAGAGCATTTCCAAATTCCTGCACACGGCTCCCGCTCTGGCCCTGCCAATCTATATCACTAAAAGACGTTAGATCAGGCGATCGGTCTCAAGAAAATGTTGGGCAATGTGCTTCCTCTGGCAGATTATGTGCAAGTTGCTGCACTCCGGACTTGGCTAAACAAATACGATGTAAAAGTAGTTCTGTAGGCCACCCGCCCTGTCGGCGCTGTCTATTTTGACAGTTATCGTGTCTTCACGCTGAGCATATCCTTCAGAGTAAATCGAAGAGGACAGCGCATAAATGAAGCTGCGTTTGAATCATTTCAATTTCATTCCGTGTCTGTTCGGGGTCGTGATCGCAATGTTGCTGGGAAATGTTCAAGCCCAGAAGGCATCTATCCCAGCCGCGTTCTCGTTTGATGTGTACGGGGACTCACGGTCGATGATGTACCTCCCGCACAAGGCCGACCAGGAAGCAGAAGCCCGCAAGCTCATGGTTGACATGTTCGAACTGGCAGTTCCGCCTGAGCTCGCGGCTGGGGTGGTCCAGAAGTACGTGAAGCTGACCTATGACCCAACCAGCAACGAGTTGGTGCAGATGGTAATGCCTTACATGACGCCCAGCGAAGTGACCACGCTGAAGTTCGACCGAGGCTGGGTGACTGAGGCATCGGTGGAGGACGTAAAGCTCCTTCCGGGCGTGAGCCGCACGATGTATCGCGCGGCAGGCGGCGAGTGGGTTGCCCGCGACGTGGTAAAGGATGTCCAGACCGGGCAGGCCGACTTCATTCTTAGTACCGGTGATCTGGTGTGGTGGGGAAAGCAGGGGGATAAACCATCCGACAGCCCGTACTGGAAGCTGGTAAACGAGGACGTGCTCAAGCAGTTGCCGCATCCGGATAGAAAGATGACGGAAGCGGGCCTGGACGGGCGCATATTTCCCGCTGTCGGAAACCATGAAGTGTGGGGCGATACCGACGTGGAAGGGTTGCTGACTCTATTCCCCTATCTCAAGAAGATGGGAGTTTCGGACAAGAAGTTCATCTACACGTTCGATTACCAGGGCGTTCGTTTCATCTTCCTGTGGACCGGAGGATACGACGAAAAGGAACCTTCGGCGTGGAACGCAACCGAGCCCGTCTATGAAGAGCAGATGAAGCAGCTGCGGGCATGGCTGGACGAGGCCAAGGCGAAGAGCATCAAGAAAGTCTTCATCTCTTTCCACGCCCCTGCCTTCGCCAGTTGCGGTCTGGGCCCTATCCCGGAAGCGCAGAATCCTCACAAAACGATTGCCGCGTACGCCAAGGACCTGGACATTGTGGTCTTCAACGGGCACGTGCACACGACCGAACTCTACCAGGTCGACGGCGTGAAATACCTGCTGCTGGGCGGCGGCGGCGCGGAGCAAGACCCGATCCTTCCCGGCAGGACGCACAACAAGCTCCCCGAAGGCTACCCCCAAGATCTGTACTGGAACGGCGAAGACCCCAAGGAGGAATACAGCTACCTGCACGTGGATGTCATACCGGGACAGGCAACGAGGCTCACACTCAATCGCTTCCGGCCGTGGTCGGCTCAGCCGTTCGAAGCAGTGGAATTGTTCAAATGAAGGTCCATAGCGGTGTGTTTCTCCGCGCGCTTCCTTTGCCCGCGTTTGTCCTTCATCCGCTTACGGCGTTGGTCATCGCCTGCGTGCACGTTTACCTTGCCACTGGTCATCTCTTGAAGCTATTCGATGGCGAGATGACGTGGACAAACATCTGGAAGGGCTTTGGCGCGCTCGCCGGTGCCTATGTGTTCGCGGCGCTTGCGTCACGCGGACGGGTGAAGCGGAGAGGCCATGATCGACGGATCCCTGGCGCTGATGAACCAGCCCAATTACTGACTTAGACCAATCCCAAAGTTAGTTCCATCCTCCTCGTTGGCGTAACATCGCGGTTACACTCGCTGAGGGGTTTTGAGTGCTATGGCCTGGTTACAACGGACTGCGGGAGGAAGCTCTTGAAGCACCTTGCCATTTCGAGTACAACAAGTGGCGATGCAGATGACTCGAACGAAAGCCGTGCTGTTCTCTAGCGTGCTACCACTAATCGGTGCCTTGGATGCTCGCCGCTGGTCGTGGCGACTGCCGTTCATAGTTATGAGCGTGGTCTTTGGGACCGCGGCATGGCTGACCTACGGAAACGATATTGACACCCAAGGTGGCTTGCGACGCGTTACCACCGTCCAACTCGCACTTCTAATCTTCATGATTGTCGGCCTCTTTTTGCTTGCTTGGGCAGTTGCAAAATTCTAGGCCCGCCGGGTGCCCCGCTCCTTGCGCTCCTTGCAAGGGGCGGGCGCTAGCCGGCCTCTCAATCGGTGTTGCCCGAGCTGAAAAGGCATTTATGAAACACGCTCTCCTTACTTCCCAGTTGGCTGGGCAAGATATAATGTCGTGTTGATCTTTGGGAGTGTTGGCTTCTCTGGTATCTGCCTGGTTGTTTTCCGCCCACGGGAACTTTTGCCTGGGGGTACCCGTATCTGAGGGTGTGCACCGGAACTGGATGGGTTGGTGTATCGCAGGACGGCCGGACGAGCCATAACGGTGAAGCGCAAGAGGTTCCTGTCCTGCCGTTCAAGAAGCTGACAAGGAACGCACGATCGCCTGATTTACGAACGTCGGATTCATGAGCACCTGATCTATGAAGACATGGAAAAAAGTTGCGATTGGGGCTGGGGCGGTGGTTGTGGTTGCCGCCATTGCGGGGATTGCGGTTTATCAGAGCCACAAGAATGTGGTCACGGTACAGACCGGCAAGGCGCAGCGGATGGATCTGGTTGCGGTGGTGAGCGCGTCCGGTGAAATCAAGCCGAAGACTTACGTGAATATTGGGGCCAACGCTTTCGGCAAGATTACCAAGCTGTACGTAAAAGAAGGCGATCAGGTGAAGCGCGGCCAGATGCTGGTGCAACTGGAGAACGTGCAGTCCGCGGCGGATATGGACGCGATGCAAGCTTCGCTCGATGCGGCGCGGACGGATGCGGTGGCGGCGGAGGCTGGGCTGAATACTTCGGTGGCGGATCTCAACCGGGCGAAGTCGGATGCGGAACGGTCGGACCTCGATTGGACGCGCGCGCAAGGTCTGTACAAAGATGCGTTGATCTCGAAGTCGGATTACGACATGCAGAAGGCCAATCACCAGACGGCTGTAGCCGGATTGGCGCAGGCGCAGGCGCGAGTGGCACAGGCGAAGGCACAGAAAGAATCGGCGGAGGGGCGGATTGAACAGGCCAATGCCAATCTGACTCACGCGACCGATGTCTTGAAGAAGACGACTTATCAGGCTCCGTTCGATGGAGTGATCACGAATTTGCCGGTACGCGAAGGTGAGACGGTAGTCATCGGAATCCAGAATGCCCCGGGCAGCACGCTGATGACGCTGGCGGATCTGTCGGTGATTACGGCTGAGGTTAAAGTGGATGAGACTGACATCGTGAATGTGCAGATGGGCCAGGCGGCACAGGTGACGATTGATGCGATTCCGAAGAAGACGTTCAAGGCTGTCGTGACCCAGATTGGGGATAACGCGATTGTGCGCTCGACGGGCGTGTCCACGTCGCAACAGATATCGACCAGCCAGGAGGCGAAAGATTTTAAAGTGGTGGTGACGCTGCAGGATCCGCCGGATGATTTGCGTCCGGGTCTTTCGGCTACGGCGAAGATCACGACCGCAACCCGAGGCGGCGCGCTGACCATTCCGATTCAAGCGCTGACGATTCGTCGTCAGTCAGATTTGGTCCCGAAGGATGAAAAGGGTGCGGTGCAGGCGGCAGCGCCGGCGAAAGATCCGTCGAAAGATAAAGAGGAGATCCAGGGCGTATTTATACTGCGCAACCATAAAGCCGAATTTGTGCCCGTGGATACAGGGATCGCGGGCACAACCGATATCGAAGTGATGAAGGGACTTAAAGAGGGTGACGAAATCGTGACCGGCAGTTACAAAGTATTGCGCACACTGCGTCCGGGCAGTAGCGTGAAGGTGGATAACGCCGCGCCCAAGAAGGAAGAAGACGAGAGCAGCTCGTAAGTTTGGTCTAACCTTCGCGCCCATGGAGCGTCCAATGGAGAGCCGGCGAAGCGAGCAAAGATCGGAGCGCGGGCAAGTGTCCGAAGAGGAAACGGAGAAAAGCATGGCTACCGCAGAAGTAATCAACATCGCGCAACCCGCAGTGTCGTTCTCGCCTGAAAACTTCATGATCAGCACGCAGGATCTATGGAAGACCTATGACATGGGTTCGGAGCAGCAGGTGCATGCGTTGCGCGGCGTGAATTTGAACATCCGGCGCAACGAGTATGTGGCAATTATGGGGCCGAGCGGGTCGGGGAAATCTACTTTGATGAACCTGATTGGGTGTTTGGACACGCCGAGCAAGGGACAGTACTGGCTGAACAATCAGCAGGTCAGCGAACTGGATGACGATGAGCTGGCGCGCATCCGGAACAAGGAAATTGGATTTGTGTTTCAGACTTTTAATTTGCTGGCGCGGGCGACTGCTTTGCACAATGTGGAGCTGCCGTTGATTTACGCGGGCGTGCCGGCGGAAGAGCGGGCGGAGCGGGCGAAAGCGGCGCTCGCTTCGGTGGGCATGGAGCAGCGCATGATGCATAAGCCGAATGAGCTTTCCGGCGGCCAACGGCAGAGAGTGGCGATTGCCCGGGCGCTGGTGAATCGTCCGTCCATCATTCTGGCTGACGAACCGACGGGGAATCTGGATTCGCAGACAGGAAACGAAATCATGGCCCTGATGGATCGTCTGCAGGCGCAGGGAAATACGATTGTCCTGGTAACCCACGAGCACGACATTGCGGAATACGCGCATCGCGTGGTGTATATCAAGGATGGAGTGGTGGAGAAGGACGAAGTCAAGCGGTAGCGGTTTGCATTCAGCAATCAGCACTTAGCACTCAGCACTTGGCACTTGGCACTTGGCACTTGGCACTTGGCACTTGGCACTTAGCACTTGGCATTCAGCACTGAGGATTCAGAAACGGCCCAGCCTTATGGTTGGGCGTTTGCTTTTGGATTTCACATTGGGCGGCTTGGCGGGCGAGGCGTCCCTGCGCGTCAACCCGGCGCTAACCCGCGTGGTAAACCCGCTTCATACTTGTATTGTGGCCTGCTTGCGCTACAATGCCTGTTCTTGAAAATGGCCCCTTCGGGGTGCCGTTTTCGGGTATCTTGCTGAAATTCCGATGGAATCGATGAAGAATTTAGTTGGCGGTGGTCCGGCAAGACGGGGCTAGACCGGGTACTATGTTCGGTCACGAGTAACGGCGTCACAGCGAACGATTTGGCTTGGGAGGAGAAAGACCATGAGATTGCGGATGTTCCTGGCTGCTTTGGTTGTTCTGTTGGCAACGGCATTGGTTGCCCAGACGTTTCGCGGAACCATATTGGGGACGGTGACGGACGCTTCGGGGGCGGTCATTTCCGGCGCCTCAGTCAAGATCCATAACGTGAACACCGGACAGGATCGAGCCACTCAGACCAGCGCGGACGGCAGCTATGCCGTGTCCGAACTGCAAGTCGGGACTTATACTGTGACGGTTTCGCAAAACGGATTCCAGACCTCCGTCACCAACACTGTAACCGTTGATGTCGCCGTCGAGCGCCGCGTCGATGTTGCGCTCAAGCCCGGAGAGGTCACGGTGCAGGTACAGGTATCGGGCGAGAGCCTGCCTCAGATCGAAACCACCAGCAATGACCTGGGCGGCGTGCTTACCAGCAAGAACGTCGAAAACCTTCCGGTGAACGGCCGCGACTACACCAAGCTGATTTATCTCAACCCTGGCGTGGCGGGGTCTCCGGACCAGATTTCGGATTCTCCGGGCTCATACGGCGAGTTTTCGATGAACGGCGCTCGCGGGCGGTCGAACAATTATCTGCTCGATGGAACCGACATGAATGACGGCTACCGCAATGATCCGGCGATCAACGAGGCGGGTGTGTTTGGCGATCCCTCGGCCATCTTGCCGATCGACGCTGTGGCCGAAGTGAATGTGATCTCGAACTTTCAGCCGGAGTACGGCCGGAATGCCGGCGCGGTGGTGAATATCGTCACCAAGAGCGGGACCAACGCTCTCCACGGAACGGCGGTAGAATATTTCCGCAACGATGCCTTGGACGCGCGCAATTATTTCAATCCCGTCAGCGAACCGAAAGCGCAGTTCCATAACAATCAGTACGGCGGTTCTTTGGGCGGACCGATCATCAAGAATAAAACCTTCTTTTTCGCCGACTACGAAGGCCAGCAAGAGCCTGTGGGCGTGGTGACGCTGGCTTGCGTTCCGGTGGGTACTGGACCAAACGGCGCGTTGAGTCCCAGTCAAGCCAGCAATCCGGTTATCGCTGCGCTGATTGCGCAGAATCCCTGGCCTGCGCCCAACCTCAGCGCCGCAGTTGCGAGCGGCAGTTGCCCGAACTCTTCAGTTGTGTCTCCGTCGTTTAACCGGCTAACCAGCTTTATCGGGAAAGTCGATCACAGCTTCAATACGAATAACACCCTCACCGGCCGGTACTTTTTCGGCGATAGCGTTCAGTCGTTTCCTTTGTCTCTGACGGCTAGCGGTGGTCAGTTGCCGGGCTTCAACACGTATACGCCCACGCGAGTGCAACTGGTTTCCATTTCTTACGTGCATACGATTGGATCGAACAAAGTGAATGAACTACGGGTCGGCTGGAACCGGTTCGCAGAGGGATTCTTCCCCGCAGACCAGAATTTCCAACCTAGCTCCATTGGCTTGAATACCGGA
Source organism: uncultured Acidobacteriota bacterium (assembly GCA_963722725.1). Taxonomy (GTDB): domain Bacteria; phylum Acidobacteriota; class Terriglobia; order Terriglobales; family Acidobacteriaceae; genus JABDBE01. The sequence goes on along the minus strand of CAVROB010000011.1, from coordinate 46,823 downwards.
GCCGCAAACGCAGGTTTGCCTATCATGGATGTGAGTGGATACGCTCAGCTAGGTTCGACTGGCAGCGTCCCTCGGCACCGCGTGGACAGCAACGACCAAGTGCTCGACAACTTTTCCTGGAAGGTCAACAGGCACGACTTCAAGTTTGGTTTCGATTTTCACCGCACCACCATTCAGCAGTACTTCGACAAGGACTTCCGTGGAGTGCTCGACTTCACAGGCCATAGTGAGACGATTGGTCCGATTACGGAACAAACCACGGCCCTGGCGGATTTCCTCTCGGGTTACGTGGACGGGGGTTTCCAATATTTTGGAAATTCGCTTCGCCACACATCCGAAAGGAGCTACGGCCTCTACCTGCAGGACAGTTATCGCGCGACGCCAAGGTTGACTTTGAACTACGGGTTGCGCTGGGATTACTTCGGCGTGGTCAGCGAGAAGAACAACCTGTTCAGCAACATCACCAGCGAAGCTCCGGCGGCGGGGACGGGAACTTTTACGCTCACGCAGGTAGGACAGGGCGGGCTGAGCAACCTGTATAAACCGGACTACAGGAATATTGCCCCCCGCGTGAGCATGGCGTGGGATGTGACCGGAAAAGGCAAGACGGTGCTGCGTGCCGGATACGGGATCTTCTTTGACTCCTTCTCGCAGGACGTGGTTCTGGCCCACTTGCCGTACTCGCCATATTTTGACCCGGGCCCGGCCTATAACAATGTGGGACCATATCCAATTCTTTCGCAGACTGCGACGACTGGCCCCATCGTACCCGGCGCCGCGATATTCCCGCCAACCACGACTTGCGATTTTGAGTGCGATACCTTCGGCTTCCAGCAAAATATTCGGACGCCGTACATGGAGAACTTCAATCTGAACATCCAGCAGCAGATCACGAGCAAGACGGTGCTGCAGATCGCGTATGTGGGTTCGCAAGGCCATCATTTGTGGCGGTTCTTCGATATCAGCCAGCCCAGCGAGGCAGCGATCAACTCGGCCGATCTGGCTTGCAATTGCATTAACGACTACGGCGGCGTAGCGCGGCCATTCAACAATAATCCCTACGACTCGTTCTACGTGTTGCAGGAGAACGACAGCGGGCAGTCCAATTACAACTCGTTGCAGACCAGCTTCCGAGTGAACGGATGGCATGGAATTACGTCGATTGTGAATTATGTGTGGTCGCGCTCGATGGATAATTCGAGCGACAGCGATGACTTCGAACCCAACGCGGCGCAGCCCAACGACAGCACCCGGCCGCAGCTCGAGTATGCTCCTTCGAACTTCAACGTGCCCAACCGCTTCACCTGGATTTTTGCCTACGACCTGCCGACGATGGGTGGGAACTGGAAGCGGTTGAAGAACGGCTGGGGCATGAACAGCTCGGTGACGCTGCAGAGCGGGCAGCCATTCCAGTTTAACTACAATTTCGAGGATGACTTCAGCGGAAGCGGCAACGGTTGGGACCGTCCGGATGTGGTCGGGCCCATCGTGTACCACCCGAGCGCATCCTTTGAATTATGTTGACCTCAGCTCGTTTGCGATTCCGTGCACCGTGAATCCGGCGGGCGGGGCAAACGGAGCGGCGTCCGACTGTGTGCCGGGTACGCGGCACTTCGGTGATGAGGGGCGCGACTCTTTGCACGGGCCAACATTTAAACAATGGGACCTCGCGGTTTATAAGACAACGCCGATTACGGAACGGCTGAGCGTGCAGTTGCGGGCTGAGTTCTTTAATGTGCTCAACCATCCGAACTTTGCCAATCCGTTCTTGCCGGCGTTCATAGCCGATCCGGGAATCAACGGGTTTCAACTCGCAGGAAACCGCGAAGTAGGAACTGGCGGGTATCCGATCACTGCGACCGGTGACGTGGGTATTGGCAATCCGTTTTTGGGTGGTGGCGGACCACGCGGAATTCAGTTGGCGGCCGTTTTCAGGTTCTAGGTCTGGAGTAATTTTGGCTCCTCCTATGTCGGAGGAGCCTTTTGTTTTTGGCGGGGCATCACCTCGTCGATTCGCGGCCTCGGTCCCCGGACGGAGGCGTCCGGGGCTACGTGTTTATTGAGACTGCCGTTTGGCGCTTTACTGTGGTGGCTGCGCTTCTCCGACGGGAATGATCTTGCTGTCGGTGCGGAATTTTTTGTAATCGCGGTAGGTGATGTCGTCCTCGACGTCGAAGTTCTTCAACAGAGCAAGGCGTACGTCGATTTTTACCGCGATGTGTTGCGGCAGCCAGACTTCGTCGTTGATTCGGGTTTGCTCGATGATGATGCGCGAGCCTTTGTGGACGCGGGCGAGGAACAGGCCGAAAGAAACGGTGTCGATGCATTGGACGTCGAGTTTTTTCCATTGCGCTTCGTCTTTATCGATCCAGGCACGGAAGCGGAATTTGGGAAGGATTTTGGCTTCTTTGAGGTGGGGTTCGTATCCTGGGCGCGGTTCGCCGTCGATGACGTAAGTATCACGACCGGAAAGTGAATCGATACCTACGAAGGTGAAGTTGTAGGCGTCGGCCACTTCGCGTACGAACTGGCGGTCCTGCTCGCGGTCTTTTTCTTCTTTTTTCTCACGCTTGTCGCGCTCTTCTTCGGACTCATTTTTCCGCTTGTCGATCACCTTCTGGATTTTTTCTTCTTCTTTCCTGGCGTCTTTCTCGGGGAGTGGTTTGTCGTTTTTCGCGATCAGACGTTCTACTTGTTCGCCGTAGAGCTCCAGGATCTCGGAAGTTTTCGTTTCCGTGGACTTCACCTGGCCTTTGCCATCAAGATGATGCTGTTCCTCGCGCTGGATGTAAGTGTAGTCGCGCTGGCGCTTGTCGTTTTCCATGTCATTGGCCGCGGTCTGGCGAATGAGGTCGCGGATCTGATCCTGGGAGAGCGACGGCGCGGGGTTGTCCTGGGCAAGGACGCAGCCCAACGTGAGAACAACGACCACAGCGGGCCTGACGAACATGCTCATGTTACGTGATTAGAGTGTGGCGAGTTCCCGGCAGTTGCGTCCTTATTTTTCTGGGGCGGGAACCGTCTGAAGTCAAAAGCTTTCAATCGCAGAGAACAAACGCGAAGGGGCGCTGATCTTTAGTTCTCCGCTCTTCCCAGGCAGCCGGCGCGGAAGGAGCGGTCATCCAGGCGATGCAGGCGCTTGGCCATGCCGGGGCGGAGCAGTGAGTGATGGCGGATGGTAAACAGGTACTCGGCGATGAACCATAAGTGTTCGTTGGTGGTCATCCAGTCGCGGGGGTCAAAGCGAGTCAGGCTGACTGGGCGCGAGAAAGTTCGCAGCGAGCGCTCGCGGCGGAGATTGAAATAAACATCGAAATAACTAAGGGCGAGTTCGCGCAGCGTACGATACACGGGCTCGCGGTAACGGCATCCAGTGTAATTGGACTTGGCGATGGCGCCCCAGTGGCCGTTGATGCGGTAGACGGCAACGACGTGGTCGGTGTCGTGTTCGGCTTCGAGGTCGATGACCAGCGGAGGGAATCCGATGGCTCGCAGGGCGGCTGCGGCCAGGGTCGCGCCTTCGAAGCAGTGCGAAGTGTTTTCACGCAGGACGCGGCGCGGGGACCAGGCAGTATCGGCCAGGTGGTAAGGCATATCGTCGAGAAAGCGCTGGATTCCGTGAGGAGTTTTGAGGCTGCGAAGTTTGCGAAATTCGGCGGGAGTGAAGTTATCCATTCTCGAATGCAGTGTATCGCGAGAAGTGGATAAGAGCGTTTAACAAATAAGGACACGTGGGGACAAACGCCATCGGCTGTCTCCATGTAATTGGGCCGGGTCGGAAACCCGGCCCACACACGCATTGGTTTCTTATCGTCCGGCTAATGCTGGTTCGTGATGGCTCTGGAATGCTTTTAAGCGCTGGTTGATTTCATCCCAGTTCACCACGTTCCACCAGGCCGCCAAATATTCGGGGCGGCGATTGTTGTATTTCAGATAGTAGGCGTGCTCCCAGACGTCGTTGCCGAAAATGGGGAACAAGCCTTGCGAGAATGGGCTGTCCTGGTTGGGCGTGCTGATGATTTGCACAGCGCCGCCGGGTTTGCCAGCCAGCCAGACCCATCCGCTGCCGAATTGTTTGACACCGGCTTCGTTGAACTTGGTCTGGAAATCTTTGAAATTGCCGAAAGTTTTGTTGATGACTTCGGAGATCGCGCCGCTGGGATCGCCGCCACCCTTGGGCTTCATGATCTTCCAGAACATCGTGTGATTTACATGTCCACCGCCGTTATTGCGCACGGCACCACGGATGTCCTCGGGGATGGCATTGAGGTCGCGGATCAAGTCCTCAGCACTCTTTGATTGCAGGTTGGGATATTTTTCGAGAGCCGCGTTCAGATTCTTGACATACGCCCCATGATGCATATCGTGATGCAGCTTCATGGTTTGAGCATCGATGGTCGGTTCCAGAGCCGAATAGTCATACGGTAGATCGGGTAGCTGATGCGCCATTTTTATTCCTCCTTGGCTTACTAAGGATGATCAGGTTCGGGTAAACGATGCACGCCTAGTGATTTTAACGCAATTGGAGGCGCGGCGGGTTAGGAGGGCGCGCTGCCAAGTGCTTATTGCCTCCGGTGGTACATACACGTTCTTTCGATTGAGCCGCTGCCGCACTTCTAGGAGAATCAAAGACACTCGCAGGCTCGGAGGGATTGGAGGGGACGTGCACTCGCGACGCGTGCTTGCCGCCGCACTGGTCATCTGCTTCTGGTTCTTGGGCTGGGCAGCAGTGGCCCAGGCGAAAGACCTTGCGCTTATTTCCAACAAATCGAATGAAGTAGTGGCGATCACGCTGCCCGAACTGGTGAAGGTATGCAAGGGCCAGGTGAGCCGCTGGCCGGATGGCAAGCCGGTGAGTTTCATCACTCGCGATCCGACGGCGCCGGAAATGAGGCTGCTGCTCGAGAAAGTTTATGGCATGTCGAAGGACGAAGTGAAGGCGACGATCGCGAGCGCGAATCACAGCCGCGCGAATCATCCGGCCATTGTAGTGGTCGACTCCGACGAAGCGGTGGTGAAGAAAGTGGAATCGCTATCGGGCGCGGTCGGTGTGGTAGATGTGTATTCGATCAGTGGCGCGGTTACGGTGTTGAAGGTTGGTGGAAAGTTGCCGCTGGAGCCCGGGTATCCGTTGCACGGGAACTAGAGTTGGCGGCTTTTCGGGAACAACCAAGCGGAGGTTTTTATCTCCAATTCGAAACCGGCTAAACATAGTGCACGGCGATTTCCGCGCTATCAGGTCGACATGCGGATCGCGGTGCAGATCTTTCGTTCGGGTGAGACGACATCGTTGTGGGGACGTTCGAATGAGTTGGGTGAGGATGGCGTGGGCGGAACGCTGACCGGGGAATTGGAGGTCGGCGAAGTGGTCTCCATGGAACTGTCTTTGCCGTTGGCGGCGTATCCGCTGAAGCTTCGTGCGCTGGTGCGCTACCGTATCGGATTGCTTCACGGGTTTGAATTTCTCGCAGTCAACGAACAGCAGCGGGACGTGCTCCGCCGGGTTTGTGAAATGCTGGCGACGGGGCAGTAGCGGCGTCTTTCGATGTTTTTCTTTCCGGAATTACCTCCGTAACTTTCGAGTAACTGTTGCGTACTCTAACATCTGAATCGGCTCTGGTTTTGAACCGAGGGGGATGCGAATGGGTGACCAAATCACCCAGCCAGCGACGTTGGCTGAGCTTGCACGCGCGAAGTTTCTCAGAGAGGCTCTGCAACGCCGCACGCTGGTAGTCCCCGGCCAAGCCGAGACCATCACTGCAAGCACTGAAACGATCACGCCCAGCTTTGCCCAGGATAGTCCCGAATTACAAAGAGCCTACCTCGAGCAATTAGTGGAATGCGCGCCGGAGGCCATCAGTATTCTGGATCCGGACTACCGGATTACGCGCCTCAATGGCGAGTTCACGCGGATTTTTGGCTTTGGACCGGCGGAGGCTCTGGGACAGCGCATTGACTCGCTCATCGTGCCGCCCGACCGCAGCGCGGAAACCCGCTGGATTGGCGAACTGCTGGTGAAAGGACAAAAGGTTGTCCTCGAAACCAAGCGGCAGCGGAAGGACGGAACCCTGCTGGATGTTTTTATTTCGACTGCTCCCATCATGAACGAGGGCAAGCAGGTGGCGATGTGCGTTCTTTATCGTGACATCACCGAACAGAAACGGACGGAGGCGCTGCATTCGGCGCTGCACCGCATCACCGAAGAAACCAGCACAGCGGACGACCTGCCACAGTTCTACGATGCGGTTCACGAAATTGTGGGCGAGCTCATGTATGCCCGCAACTTCTACATTGCGATCTACGATCCACTGACCCAGCTACTGAACTTTGCTTATTTCGAGGACGAGACGGATTCCAGGCCGGCATCGAGGAGGTTGGGCAAAGGTCTGACCGAGTATGTGCTGCGAAGCGGCGAGCCACTGTTATGTACTCCTGAGGTTTTTGACAGTCTGGCGAGGCAGCAAGAAGTCGAGTCGATCGGCGCTCCATCGCTGGACTGGCTGGGGGTTCCGCTGAAGGCCGGAAACAATACTTTTGGAGTGGTGGTGGTGCAGAGCTACAGCGCAAATGTGCGCTTTGGCGAGAAGGAGAAAGAGATTCTGACCTTCGTCTCGCAACAACTCGCCGGCGCAATTGAATATAAGCGCAACGAGGACGCGCTGCGACGTTCTGAAGCGCGCTACCGCTCACTGGTACAGAGCGCGGTTTACGGCATTTACCGATCCAGCCTGGAGGGCAGATTCTTCGACGTGAACCCTGCCTTGATCACCATGCTCGGTTACGATTCGGCGGAAGAGCTTCTGGCTTTGGATCCGAAATCGGATGTCTTTCTCGATCCCAGCGAACAGGAACGCGTTATGCGTGAATTTCAACGTGGCGCGCGATTGGATCACATGGAAGTCCGCTGGAAGCGCAAAGACGCAAGCGCGATCACCGTGCGCTTGAGTGGCCGCGTAGTCAACAACCCGGAAGAAACAGCCGAGGTTGTGGAGATTATCGCGGAGGATATTACGGAACGGCGGGTGCTGGAGAACCAATTCCGCCAGGCACAGAAGATGGAAGCCGTGGGACGTTTGGCAGGAGGGGTGGCCCACGATTTCAACAATCTGCTGATGGTCATTAGCGGTTACGCGGAAGTTCTTCTGGAGCAGACCAGGAAAGGCAATCCGCTATATCCAAAGATTGAGGCAATACACCAGGCAGCCGATCGCGCCACAAATTTGACGCACCAATTGCTGGCTTTCAGCCGCAAACAGCTTTTGGAATTAAAAGTGGTGGATTTGAACATCATCATCGAGGACATGGAGCGCCTGTTGCGTCCCTTGATCGGAGAGAACATCGAGTTGCAAACCCACCTCACGCCCGACCTCGGCCGGACCCGCGCGGACGCGGGTCAGATCGAGCAAGTCCTCATGAATCTGGTGGTCAATTCCAAAGACGCCATGCCGCAAGGCGGAAAAATTACCATTCAGACCGCCAACGCCAGACTGGATAATGAAGATCGCCGCCGCGAATACACCTATATCCAACCCGGCTCCTACGTCGTACTTTCAGTCACCGACACGGGCGAGGGCATGGACAAAGAAACCCAGTTGCGGATCTTCGAACCTTTTTTCACCACCAAGGAAAAAGGAAAAGGCACGGGCCTGGGGCTTTCGACGGTATACGGCATCATCAAGCAGAGTCGCGGTTATGTCCTGGTCGAGAGCGAGCTCCAGCGGGGTACGACGTTTCGGATTTACTTGCCGCGAGTCGAAGATGCCCTCGAGCCAACAGGCACGGTGGGTACGGCCCGAACCCACGCGGGCGGTTCGGAAACCGTGTTGCTGGTCGAGGACGAAGAATCCGTGCGCCAGTTGGTCCGCGAAACATTGGAGTCGAAGGGATACAAAGTTCTTGAGGCTGAAAATGGAGAGGCGGCGCTGCAAATCGTTGCCACACATTCCGGCAAAATCGACATGCTGATCACCGATGTCGTAATGCCGGGAATGAGTGGCCGCGAGCTATCCGCCCGGTTGTGCGCGTCGTGTCCGCAAACCAAGGTGCTCTACCTTTCGGGATACACCGAAGATGCCATCGTGCACGAGGGCGCGGTCGATCCCGATACTGCTTTCCTGCAGAAGCCATTTACCCTGCAAATGCTATCTCGCAAGGTGCGGGAAGTTCTCGGCGAGGGCAACTCTTGAGGACGTAGCAAGCTACGTCTTCTCTTTCCAGCAAAGAGCGCAAGCTTGCAACTTTTCCGGCTATTGTGAGTCCTATGGACAGTGTGCCATGCCAGCCGGCAATCCAAGGCCGGATGATTCTCGTACACTTAGAGTAAGGACGTTCCATGTTGATCAAAAAGCCATCTGATATTCCGTCGTCGGAAATCACGCCGAAAAGTTTGTACTTGAACCGTCGTACGTTTCTTGCGGGAGCAGCCGCTGCGGGAGTCGCGGGGATCGCAGGCACAAGCCTGCGTGAATTGGTCTCTCCTTCGACGGCCGTGTACGCCGACGCCAAGATCGACGGCATCAAGAAAAGTTCATTCTCGACCAACGAGACCGTCACGCCCTACAAAGACGTCACCAATTACAACAACTATTACGAGTTCTCTACCGACAAATATGAGCCCGCAGACCTGGCTAAGAAGTTCAAAACGCGGCCGTGGACTGTAACCATCGACGGAGCGGTCGAGAAGAAGCAAGTCCTCGACGTTGACGCAATTATCAAAATGGCTGCGCCCGAAGAACGAATCTACCGCCATCGCTGTGTAGAGGGTTGGTCTATTGTCGTGCCATGGGTTGGCTTTTCCCTGAGCGAACTAATCAACAAAGCCAAACCGACCAGCAAAGCGAAATTCGTCGAGTTCACGACCCTGCTGGATGCGCAACAGATGCCCGGCCAGCGCGGCCACGTGCTCGACTGGCCCTACGTCGAAGGGCTGCGTATGGATGAAGCCACGCATCCATTAGCTCTGCTTTGCTTCGGCATGTACGGCGAGGCGCTGCCCAACCAGGACGGCGCTCCGCTGCGTGTCGTGGTTCCGTGGAAGTATGGCTTCAAAAGTGGCAAGGCGCTTGTGCGTATTCGGTTCACCGACAGCCAGCCCCAGACTACGTGGGCCGAAATGGCTCCGCGCGAGTACGGCTTCTATGCGAATGTGAATCCGAATGTAGACCATCCTCGCTGGAGTCAGGCCAAGGAACGGCGCCTCGGCGAATTTCTGAAGCGCCCTACGCGAATGTTCAACGGTTACGATCAGGTAGCCAGCCTATACGCCGGCATGGACTTGAAAAAGAATTTCTGAGTCGTCCTCGGTCCACCAGGCCACAAAACATGCGCGGTTCGTATCAGGATATGGCTTTAGCCATATCGCTACTGCAGTCGAGTGATTGCTGAGCCCTAATCTCCCCTTATGACTGAACGATATGCCTGAAGGCATATCCTGACACGGATCGTCGGTGCTTTTAGAATGATTGGTGGCATTTTGCAGAGATATTTCCAGATGACAATTCACGTAAGAGTACGCCAACTAGCAAACAGCTGACCGTCACATGATTCGCTGGTTCAAACCCGTAGTTTTTCTCGCTTGCCTGATCCCGCTGGCCCTCCTCGGATGGAAAGCCTACAGCGGCGGCCTGGGCGCCAATCCGATCGAAGTCATCACCCACGCCACCGGCGACTGGACCCTGCGGTTCCTGCTCATCACATTGTCCGTCACGCCGATTCGCAAACTCACCGGGCAGCTTTGGTTGATCCGCTACCGGCGCATGCTTGGCTTATTTGCCTTTTTCTACGGCACGTTGCATTTCCTGACCTACATCTGGCTGGACAAATTCTTCGACCTGCACGAGATGATTCACGATATTGCCAAGCGGCGATTTATCACCGTAGGATTCGCCGGATTTGTTTTACTCATCCCGTTGGCGCTCACTTCAACTAAGGGATGGATCCGGCGTCTGGGCGGGAAACGCTGGCAAGCGTTGCATCGTTTGATCTATTTCAGCGCGATCGCGGGAGTGGTTCATTATTGGTGGCTGGTGAAGGCCGACATTCACAAGCCGCTCGAGTACGGAGCTATTCTCGCGGTGCTGCTTGGATACCGGATCGCGGTGTGGGCCGGGCCGAAGCTGTCGGCGAGCAAGGCTAAATCCCTGGGCCATCCCCGAGTGGAGATTCCGGAAGGATAGGAAAGAGCCAGTTCAAGACTGCCCGGCTCGGAGTGTGCCCGATCGGCCGGTGCACGGGCACGGCCTACTTGAACTGCAGATGCAGTTGGCGCAGCCCGATCTGGGCAGCGACAGTGCCCGCGTTCAATACAACGATGCGTACCATGTAATCGCCGTTGGCTCCAGTGGGCAAGCCCTGCCAGCTACTTGAGTAGAGTCCGTTGGGCGTGGTCACAGGAACTTCTCCCGACAGCGGGAACCAGTTTGTCCCGTCAGGCGTGTACTCGGCTTCAGCATAGCTGCCGCTCGGCAGCGCCGCTGGCCCGATCGTGGCAACGCAACGGACCGAGATCGCATTGGTCATGTCAATCTGATTGCGATCGGAGGTGCCCGCGACTTCAACCGTGCCCGTACCCGCTTTGTACCCGGTCCCATAATAGAAGCTGTAATCGGACGGAGCGGCCATGGTTCCAGCTGGCCCCTGTGGACCGGACGGACCCTGCACTCCAGCGACTCCCGCAGCTCCGGCCGCTCCGGTCGCTCCCGCGGTTCCTGCCGCTCCTGCGGTTCCTGTCGCGCCCGCCGCGCCTTGCGGACCCACCGGTCCGACCGCTCCGGTCACGCCGATTGGTCCGATCGCTCCTGTGATTCCTGTCGCACCTGTCACTCCCTGCGGACCAATCGGTCCGACCGCTCCGGTCAGACCAGTGGCTCCTGGAGCTCCCGTGATTCCTTGCGGGCCAACTGGGCCGGCTGCTCCTTGCAGACCCGCTGGTCCAACCGCTCCGGCCGGACCGACCCCTCCTTGTGGACCTGCGGTTCCGGTCGCTCCCGTCGTTCCTGTGGCGCCGGTCGCTCCGGGCGGGCCAATCGGTCCGACTGACCCTTGCGAACCCGCGCTTCCGGTCGCGCCGGTCGCTCCGGGCGGGCCAATCGGACCGACCGCTCCTTGTGCACCCGCCGTCCCGGTCGCTCCTGTCGTTCCTGTGGCACCTGTCGCTCCCGCCGGGCCAATCGCTCCCGCCGGCCCCTGTGGACCCGCCGCTCCCGTTGTTCCTGTCGCCCCTTGAGAGCCGGCTGCTCCCGCTGCCCCTTGTGGCCCTTGTGGTCCCATCAGGGAGTGATAGCTGTTTCCGTTGTCCGATTCAACGATCATGCCGCTGGCAACCGACAACGTGTACTGGCCCGCCGCCGGAGCGAGCACAGGCAGGCCAAGATCCATCAAAGTGATTGCCGATTGTGTATTATTTCCGCTTTGCGGTTGCACGCTCAACGGCCCACTGCAATTTGTGCCTGGAGCGCCCGTAGCGCATTGTGCCCACGAGATTCCCGACAGCAGACTTAGCATGACCGCCAGCTGACACTTCTTCATTTCATCTCCTGATTTCTTAGGGCACCACAGCAACGGTCTCGTTGCTGTAGCCACTTTCCTCGCTACCGCTCACCGCTGTAGTTACGTAATAGAGGGTTTGCTTGTGAGTTATTTGTAGGTCGGTATAATTCGTCGTCTGGATTCCTGCGGCAATTTTTGCGTAGGGGCCACCCTCTGTAGTCCCGCGATAGATGGAATAACTTGCCGCGCCCTGACTGGCCTTCCAGGTGAGAGTGATCCCATGCCCGGTTGAGACGATAGTCGCCTTGCCGCTGAGTTTCACATTGCCTTGAATCCCCTGCGCCCAGCCCAAGCTCAGACAACCGCCCAGAATCATGCCGATTGCGAGGAGTCGCTTCATCGCTCTCATGACAGCTCTATCGGCGCGATGAGCTCCACGCTTCAGCAGGTCAGAGTTAGAATTCGCAAAGAAAGCCCAAGCGGTTTCGCGGTTCTCGATACCAGGGAGTATTCGCTGTTGCTAAGGCAGACCGGCCAGGCGCGAAAAGCCAAGAGCTAACTCAGCTGCCAGATGGTGTCGAGGACGGTGCCGTCGACCCACTTCACGACTGCGACTGGACGATCGCCCAGCTTCGGCCGCGCGGGCTTGCCGCCGCAGATGCGCTCGACTTCAGCCTTGATGTCTTGAATGGGACGGATGGGCAGGCTCGAACCCTTCACCGCATCCAGTAAATCCTGGCGGCGCGGATTGATCGCGATGCCACGCTCGGTGACGACGACATCGATCAGTTCGCCCGGCCCGGTAAGCGTGGTTACCTCATCGATGATCACGGGAATACGGTCGCGAAAAGACGGCAAGGCAAGGATGGTGCACCCCGCCGCCAAACAATTCTGCCAGCCGCCGATGCCGTGCAACAACCGTCCATCCGAATGGGTGACAACATTGGCGTTGAAATTCACGTCGACTTCGGTCGCGCCCAGTACGACGGCATCGACCAAAGACGCGAAGTTCCCCTTGCCGTGATAGTTGTACGAAGTGAATGGCGAAGTAGCCACGTGACGCGGATCGTTGGCCATCGACTTCACTCCGTCAAGATCGAATGTCTGTCCGTCGAGGATGTAATCGGTCAAACCCTCTTGCAGAAGTTCGACGAGATACTTGGTCGATCCGCCGCGGACGAAGCGGGCTTTCACGCCATCTTCTTTCATCATGCGGCGCAGGTAGTCGACAAAGGCAAGCGCGATTCCGCCGGCGCCAGCTTGAAAAGAAAACCCGTTGCGCATGATTCCGGCATCGCGCAGAAAGCGGGCGACGAATTCCGCGATGCGCAAGCGGTCAGGAGAGCGCGTGATCTGCGTAGTACCGGAGACGATCTTCGCGGGATCGCCGATGGAATCGACCTCGACCACGTAGTCCACATTGTTGCCCTGAATCTGCCAGGGAATGCAAGGGAACGGAGCCAGATGATCGGTGACCACAATGACGCGGTCAGCATACATCGAATCGGCGAGGGCAAAGCCGAGTGATCCGCACGCCGACTTACCGTGCGAACCATCGGCATTGCCGAATGCATCGGCAGTAGGCGCGGCAATCACCGCAACGTCGATGTGGACTTCGCCGTCTTGAATCGCCTGCCAGCGCCCGCCGTGCGAGCGCAGTACGCCCATGCCGCGCATCTTGCCCTGGGTGCAGTAGTCGCCCAGCGGGCCGTTCATGCTGCCTTCAATGTGATGGATGACACCGGACTGCATAAGTTCGATCGCGGCTTTTTGCGAGGGAAAAGAGGCGCTTGGAAACCACATCAGATCTTTGGCGCCGATTCTGGCCGCCGCTTCGAGCGCCATGAGCGCGACCCGATCGCCATCGCGCAGGTGATGATGATTCGAGATCACCATACCGTTGCGCAGTCCGCAGCTGCGCAGAGCGGTTTCGAGATTGGCCACGCGCTTGTCACCGTTCTCGGGATAATCTTTGCTCGAACAAATGGGTGGGGCAGCCTTTCGTCCGCGCGGCTGATATTTCGCGACACCCAGAAACGGAATCTGCGGCTTGCCGTTGACCATGGTGGGCACGCTGCGTCCGGCTGCATTCTGCGCGAGTTCGATGCGTTCCGTCATTGCGCTTTGCCCATTGCTTTCGCTCTTGCCACCAGCTTGCGTGCGCGCTCAACCACCGGCGGATCAATCATCTTCGATCCCAGACTGACTACACCGAGCCCACGCTGCTGCGCTTCCTCGAAGGCGGCCACAATCTTCAGCGCTTTTTCGATCTCCACCTGCGAAGGTGCGAAAGCTTCATGAATGACTGGTATCTGCGAGGGATGAATGCATCCCATGCCTTCGAATCCGAGAGCGCGGGAATCTTCTCCCCACTGTCGCAGCCCGGCAAGATCACCGACATCGCCGAAGACAGAATCGATGGCCTGGATGCCCGCTGCCTTCGCGGCGTTCACCAACCGCGTTCGCGCGTACAGCGATTCACGGCCTTCTAAAGTCTTGGCCACACCGAGGTCCGCTGTGTAGTCTTCCAGTCCGATAGTCAGGGCGGCAATATTCGGACTTACGGCGGCAATCGCGAACGCGTTCTCGATCCCCAGAGCCGATTCCACGATCGGCATCAGCCAAATCGCGCGATCAATGCCTTCGCGGGCTTTCAATTCGACGATCATACGATCGACATCAGCTACTTGCTCGGGCGTCTCAACCTTGGGAATCAGTATGAGGTCCGGCGCTTCCGGAATTACTTCGGCCAAATCCTGCAGACCCAGCGGCGACTGGTTGATGCGAACCATGCGTTCGCAAGTGCCGAAATCGACAGCGCGCAAGGCGTTGCGTACAAGGATTCGCGCGGCATCTTTTTCGGCGTGGTGAACCGAATCTTCCAGATCAAGAATGATTGCGTCCGGCCCATGCAATGCGGCGTTAATGAAATACTTAGGTTCTCCTCCGGGGAGATAGAGCCGAGAGCGCCGTAAGCGATCGCGAGTCGTCGGCTCTGGGAGCGCGATCTTCTCCGGCAATGCTCTTTGATCTCCGCCCCAGCCCGCGCGTTTTACTGCCGCTTCAATCCGCGCCGAAATCACGAACGGCAATGCACCTTCATCGTGGATTGAGATTCGTGCGTGCTTGACGCCGAGGGATTCAAGCACTTGCCGGGTCTGGCTCAGGATGGAAGTTCCGTAGTAGAGTCCGACGCGAGACTCGAGCGTGATCTCCAGGCCGCCGCTATCGCGCGGATCGATAGCCACGTGCAAGTCAGAGCGCACGTCTTTGCCGTAATGACCCGCTTCTGCGGGATGCGCGGTCGTGGCTGTATTGTCGCTGCTCATCAAAAATAATCAACCGCAAAAGACACTAAGATCCGCAAAGAAATACCTACGGTATTCTCTGAATCACTTTATCTGGGCCAGGATTGCGTCTGTCATCTTTATGGTCGAAGCAGCGCCTTGGCCGATCGATTTCGCACCGCCGGAAATTCGCATCATATCGTAGGTTCGCACTTTGCCATCTCTCACTACCGTCGAGATGGCATCTTTAATTCTCTTAGCCTTGTCGTTCTCGCCCACGTGCTCCAGCATCATGACGGCGGAGAGGATCATGGCGATCGGGTTCACGATCGGCGGATTCAACTCAGCATACTTGGGCGCTGATCCGTGCGTAGGCTCGAAGACTGCGACTTGGTCTCCGATGTTGCCGGAGGCGGCGAATCCCAGGCCACCGACTAAGCCGGCAAAAGCGTCTGACAAGATATCGCCAAACAAGTTCGAAGCTACGATCACGTTGTAGTCTTCGGGATTCTTGTTCAGCCACATCAACTGCGCGTCGATGTTGGTGGACCAGAGCGCGATCCCAGGATAATTCTTGGCTACTTCTTTCGCAGTCTCTTCCATCATTCCCGAAGTTTCGCGAACGACGTTGGGCTTTTCGCAGATGGTCACGCCCTTTGAATCCGCGCTTCTTCGCGTACTCGAAGGCGGCAGTAACGATGCGGCGAGCGGCTGGACGAGTGATGATGCGGACGCTGACGGCAATGTCCGGGCCGGGCACGTCGGCGAAGGCTTTGAACTTGGGGTGCGAGTTGAGCGCGGCCCGTACAATCTCGGGCGGGTTCGTCCATTCGATTCCGGCGTACATTCCTTCTGTGTTCTGACGAAATACAGTGGTGTCGATTTGGGGCTCGTCGTAGTCATCGTCAACTCGCTTGCGAATATAGTTCAGAGGATTGCCGCTGAAGCCGATGCATGGACGCATGCAGATATCGAGGCTGAACTTCTGTCGCATGGTCACGATCGGGCTGTAGTAAACCAGCCCCTTGCCTTGCAACTCCGGCTTCAACTCAGCTTGTGCTTCCTTATTTGGTTTTGAGGTGATGGCACCGAACAACCCGAGCTTGTGCTTAGCCAGGAGATCGATCGTGCGTTGGGGAAGCGCGTTGCCTTCGTTTCTCCAGCATTCCCAACCGATGTCGGCTGGAATATATTCGGCGTCGAAGCCGACTGCTTTTAGAACACGTAATGCCTCAGGCAGGACCTGGTTTCCGATTCCATCGCCGGGCATCGTGACGACCGTATGTTTAGCCATGAATGCGTTTTCTCCCAAATAAACCTTTAAGACTTTTCACCACAGAGGCACAGAGTTTCCGATTCGGCCTCGAAGAGGTTGCCAGCAACGTCTCTACAGAATTGTTTTGACTTCAGCTCAGGCCTAGACGCTTGGCTACCAGATTCTCCACTCCTTCGGCGATCACCAGCGACTGTGGGACACTGCCCAGTGGCGGGAACGTAAACTCTTCTCCACGCCAATGAATCACACCTGAAGTGAAATCAATGTCGATTTCTTCTCCCGGAATAATCGTCTTTTCTTTTGCCGCGATCTTATCCGCGAAATACTCGCGCAACTGCTGGACCAGTACCGGCACTTCGACGCAGAGGAATCCATTGTTGTAGGCGTTGCGCAGATACGTCTGCGAGAAACTCGCCGCGATGACGAGCGGGATACCTTTAGCCTTGAGGCAGGTCACTGCCTGCTCGCGGCTTGACCCGGTTCCGAAGTTAAATCCGCTTATGACCACATCGCCGGCGAGGGTGCGAGAAGCGAATTGTGGATCGTAATTTTCCATCACGACTTTTGCCATCAGTTCTTTGGTGACGTCGTCGCGGTAAGTGTAGTCCTTTCCGTAAATCGCATCGGTATTGACGTTGTCTTGCGGCAGGAAGACGAGACGACCATGCACTCTCTCTGGGAAACCCGGCAGAATGTCCACTTTCTCCGCCGCAGCACTCGCCGCAAATTCGGTGTAGCTGCGCACCGGCTCCTGGCCGCTCATTTCATGCGGTCCACGAATGTAACCTGCGACAGCAGATGCAGCGACGACCTCGGGACTCGCCAGGTAACATTTGGCGTCGCGCGATCCCATGCGGCCTTTGAAATTCCGGTTGGTGGCGGAAATTCCGACTTCGCCGGGCTCAAGCAGTCCGACTCCGAGTCCGATGCATGGGCCGCACCCGGCGGGCAATGGATTTGCCCCGGCATCGAGCAGGGTTTGCCAGATGCCGCGCTTCTCCGCCTCTTCCTGCACCCACTTGCTGGCCGCGCCCAAATAGAATTTCACTCCGGGCGCGACTTTCTTGCCTTTCAGAACCTTGGCTGCGGAGTCCAGATCTTCGACGCGTGAGTTCACACAGGAGAGCAAGTAGGCCTTTTGGATCGCAACTTTTTTCTTTTCCATCTCGGCGAGAGATGCCATCACCTGTACTGTGTCGGGTCCCGAAACGTGCGGTGTCACTTGACCGAGATCCAGCACGATGCGAGCTGCGTAAACAGCGCCGGCATCGGGTCGCGGTGGATTCTTCGTCCAACTCTCGATGTCTTTTTCCGAAAACCGTTCGACCCCTGTTGCTTTCAGCCGCTGATATGCGTTCTTCAGATACTTGATCGTTTCTTCATCCACCGGGAACCAGCCCACAAGCGGTCCCCATTCGGTGGTCATGTTGGAGATGGAGAGCCGCGCATCCATAGAAAGGCTGGCCACGCCGGGGCCGCTGAATTCGATGGCGGCGTTTAGAACCTCATCATGGTTGTAGAGGCCGCACAAGGTAATGATTATGTCTTTGCCAGTCGCGCCCTGGGGCAGCTTGCCTTCGAGTACAACCTCCACCGAGCGCGGAATCTGCCACCAGAATTCTCCCGTGGCCCAGACCGCGGCGGCGTCGGTGCGGACGATGGGCGTGCCGATCGCACCCAGCGCCCCGTACATATTGGAATGCGAGTCGGAGGCGACAACAAATGATCCAGGGACGACGTATCCACGCTCCACCATGATCTGATGGCCGATGCCTGAACCGGCCGGATAGAAGTCGACGCCGTGCTCCTTGGCGAATGCCTCGATGGCGCGATATTTTTTCTGGTTGGCTTCGTCTTTATTCTGAATATCGTGGTCGAGGGCGAAGACTAGTTGCTTAGGATCGAAAATCTTTTTCGCGCCGATCCCTTTGAACTTGCTCATCACTGCAGAGGTATTGTCGTGCGTCATCACGTGATGCGGTCGGATGGACAGGAAGTCGCCGGTGCGCAGCGGGCGCTTAGGGCCTTCGGCGAGATGGGATTGCGCGATTTTTTCGACGATGGTCTGGGGCATGGGATACTCCCGGTGCAAATAAGAAGCAGATTCCTCGCTGCGCTCGGAATGACAACCCTAATTCGCAATGACAACCCTAATAAAGATCAAGTCAAAAGCAAACGTTGCAGGCAACGCTTCTACCGCCGCTTTTTCTTGCCCGTTTGCTTGCTCGGAGCCTTTTTCGCTCGCACATCTGCTTTCATCAACGCCATCAGCTTGCTCACTGATCCGATCTTCTCCAGGCTCCAGATGGCGTCTTTCAGCTTCTTCTGGGCACGTTGCGACAATACACCTTCTGCCAGCGCAGCGAATTTTTCTTCGACTTCCTGATCGGTGAGCGGGTTGCGCGGATCGCCCTTGGGATAATCGAGCTGCTTGGTAAACGTTCGTCCATCCGTCGTCGTGATGTTCACAATCACCCGCTGCAATGCGGGAAAAACTTTCTCGATCTCAGGATCGGCGACCACTTCGACTTTCTGCAGTTGGGCGCGAATCGTCGGATCCATAATCTTTTCCATGGTGAATTGCACCGGGGTTACTTGCCGCTCAGCCAGAGCTGCCGCGATCACGTAAGGCAGCGAATGATCGGCTGTCTCTTTGCTGCGAGGATCGTACTTGCTGGGATCGGACAGAATGTCGGCGGCGCGGGCCAGCGAACGGATTTGAATCTTGTTGACTTGATCCGGATGCAGGTCATTCGACTTCACGATGTCGAGCACCGCAGAAATCGGGGTATGGGTCAGCGCCTCCGTAGGAAATGCTTTCATGCCGCACTGGGTGATGCGCCATGAATCGCCCAGCCCGTCAGTCAGGATATTCAATTTCCACTCTGGCCCGAAAACGTGGGTCAATCCTTCTTTCCCGTCGATCACGTGCTCGGGCCCGGTGTAACCTTTTTCCGCCATGAGCGCGGCCAGCACGCCGCTCTGCGTTGCCATGGGGTCGACTGTGTTTTTCATCATTGTGAGCTTGCCCGCAGTGACCGCGCCCAGCGTGGCATGGCGGCTGGCTGAAATGCCTACCGCGTGTTGAATCTGCTCCCACGGGAGATGCAGAGCGCGTCCCGCAACGAAGGGCGAGACGAAAGCAGTCAAGGTTGCATGATGCCAGCCGCGCTCGCGGATGCCGGGGAATGCGGCTTCGCAAAAACGCATTTCGAATTCGTGCCCGAGCACGAGGCCGACGATTAGTTCTTTGCCACCGCTCTTAGCGCGCTCACAACCGGCGAATGCTGCGGGAAAAATGTCGGAGGGATGCGATGGATCCTGTTTCCAGTAAATGTCGTTGTAATCCATGCAGCGGATCATGAGGCCGTTGGCGAGCGAGGCTGAAACCGGATCGATCCGTTTGCCGGTGCCGATCACGGTGGCTGGTCCTTTGCCCGCGATCTCGTCAAGCACTTCGAGGGCTATTTTCACGTCGTGCTGTTGGTAGCCGCCGAGGGCGCAGCCGACGGAATCCAACAGGAAGCGCTTGGCCTGATAGACTGCGTCTTGCGAGAGCTGCTTGTACTCAAGGCTTGCGGCCCAGCGCGACATCTTCGCGGTAATGGTTTCTTTGGTGGCTACAGCTTCTTTAGCAGCAGACAAGATCTCTCCTCGGGTTGCGCCTCATTTCACTTTCACGTTCTTCGGATTCTTGAACGGCAAGAATGCCATGAAGTCAGCGTGATGCACGATGTAGGCTTCGGTCGTTCGTTTCACCAGATCACCCTCGGCGGCATGCGCTGCGATGATGTGACAAACTTCGTCGGGTACGCCGCATTCGAGAGCCAGCGCGACCCCGGTAAAGGGATGCCGCAAAGCTTCACCACGCTCGCTTTGACGGCTCTTGCCGTCGGGTCCGATTTCATATTCGAGCAGCTTGCCTACGTCAGCGAGGATTGCGCCCGCAATCACCGTGTCCAGGTTAATCGGTAGAGCGCGGCCCATGAATTCATGCATGGACTCGGCGCTCTGGCGTGCAATGTGGACCACGCACCGTTTGTGCTCCATGAAAGTGATGGGGCAGTTCGGCACAAGCAGCGTGAATGGAATTCGGTTGAGGTCGTCAGGTTTCAGCGGACTGCGTTCCAGCGCCTTGATCCAGGTCTGGGTGACTTGCTCACGCAGCTTGGGCTTCTCAATCCACTGAATTTCAGGCCACAACCGTGCGACAGCATCCCGCATGCACTCGAATCCTCCTTCTGGGAAACTATCTAGCTTATCGTGAGGGCAGCGATGGCGTCGAGGGCCACGAGGCTATAATCACTTTTGTGTCCTTCCGACTTGAGATGCGGCTCCAAAATGGCTACGTCGTTCTTATCTTCTGTTGTCTTTGCATCTTTGCTGGTGTCGCCCGCGCACAACAAGGGGCTGCAACCGGCGAACCGCTTGTGATTCAAACCACAAGCTTGCCCAAGGCATACCTCAAACAGCACTACGAAATTCATTTGGGAGCGCACGGGGGAATCACGCCGCTGCGTTGGGAATTGAAGGAGGGAACGCTGCCCGCCGGCATTGTGCTGGGGCACGACGGAGTTCTCAGCGGCATTCCGGCGGAAACCGGTGAGTTTAAGTTCACGGTGACGCTGACCGACGGCGGCAGGCCTGCCGCGCAACGCAACCAGCAACTTGTGCTGACCGTGGTGGCGCCGCTTTTCGCGCAGTGGGGGCGCTATCCCAAAGTGAAAGGCCAACGCCTGGAGGGCTCAATTATCGTGTCCAATCAGACCGAGCAGGACTTTGATTTAACCGTGATCATGATGGCTGTAAACGAAACCGGACGCGCTACCGCCATCGGCTACCAGCGTTTCAATTTGAAGAAAGACGACACCGGGAAAGAAATTTCTTTTGGAGAAAACTTGCCTCAGGGGTCGTACGAACTGGACGTGGACGCGGTCGCGGAAGTGGCTGCGACGAATTCAATCTATCGGGCACGGCTGGTGCCGAAGGAACGGTTCCAGATGCTGCAGGGGCCGTAACACAGTGGGCAGCGGATAGTCCTTGCTAACTGTTTCGCAATTTCCTTGGGGGAGAGCTTGCAGTTCAGGCTAACCACTGCCCACCACTGCTGCGGACAAAAATTAAGAGTCCCGAGGTGGTGTTGGGATCATTCGTCTCGGCCAGTAGCTCGCTTTAGACCCTCGCCGACCTGCCAAAGTTGCGGTCCTTGCGGATGGCAACTCGCGATCTTTGCTCGGGCTCCGGGCTTACCGCCAACCGGATAAACCAACCCAACGCCTCGGGACTCTATCCTGCCTTCAACAGATCTTCTTGTTCGCCTCGACCAGCACTTTGCTATAGACCCTTGCTAACCCTCCCTCAGTCATTTTGCAATGTAGAGGGTGACTTCGCTTGAGCCCCGGACGCCGCACCAACCGGGAAAACTTCAGAAGTTGTCAAAGAACGATTATGGTTTTACTCTTTTCATTTTTAGAGTCAACGAAAATTGTAGAAGTCTATCTGCCGAATTTTCAATCGAGTGCAGGCGGTTCACAGGCCCGTGTAGCAAAGTTGGTGCAGCTCATCCGTCACAAGCTTTTGTGACGTGCGCCAACACGCAATTCTTGTGCATATTCTTATTCAACGCTGCCGAGCTTTGTGCAAAGAGAAGGATTCTCCTTGTGAAAATCTCGCCGAAACCGTGCTGGATACGGCATTTCCGTGGTTTTCTGCCGAATGAACCTCGACAAGAGCAGAACTTAAGTCGCAGAGGACAGCCGCAGCACGCGCGGAGGGCAGCGGTTGCGCTGTTTCCTTGTTTTCTCCGCGTCAAGGTACAATGCCCGTCTCCGGCAACATCTCTGAGGAAAAGCTGTGGCGCGAATCGCTCGATTGCTTTTGATTATCGTCTGGGCCAACAGTACGGCATCGGCGCAGTCTGCCGCGATCGCTGAAGAGCGCACCATACGCTATTTCGAATCGATCAGGCGACAGCCATCCCTTCAGCTGGCTTTCCTGCGCGAGATGCCCAAGGGCGGCGATCTGCATAACCACTTAAGTGGTGCCCTTTACGCCGAAAATCTGATCGACTATGCCGCAAGCGACAACTTGTGCGTGGATCGCACGACCGCGATACTCATCGCTCCGCCATGTGACGATTCCTGCGAAAAGTTCACCAACAAGCCGCTCATTCGTTGCGCCTACGGCGATCATGTGCTCTACAACTCGATTGTCGATGCGTGGTCAATGCGTAACTGGGAGCCGGGAGAAGAATCGGGACACGATCATTTTTTCGCGACCTTCGACAAATTCTCTCTGGCGACTCACAACCACACGGGGGACGCTCTTGCTGAGGAAGCATCCCGGGCTGCGCAAGACCATCTTGAATATGTAGAGTTGATGCACACGGCGGATTCCATTCAGTCCGGGCAGCTCGGCGCCAAACTGGGATGGGACGATGACTTCGCCCGCATGCGCGACAAGTTACTCGCCGGAGGCCTGAAAGACATTGTCGTCGCCACCGGCAAGCGGCTTGATGACGACGAGAGCAAAATGCGGTCCCTGCTCAAATGCGGCACTTCCGAAGCGAATCAAGGATGCAACGTGAAGATTCGTTACTTGTACCAGGTACTGCGCGGACTCCCTCGCGAGATGGTCTTTGCCCAGATACTTTTTGGTTTCGAACTCGCGCAGGCCGACCCGCGTTTTGTCGGCCTGAATCTCGTCATGCCGGAAGATTGGTACGTCCCCATGCACGATTTCGAATTGCACATGAAGATGATCGACTACCTCCACGGCGTGTATCCCAAGGTGCATATCAGCCTGCATGCCGGGGAGTTGGCGATGGGCCTCGTGCCGCCGGAGGGTTTACGTTTCCACATACGCGAATCGATTGAGCGAGGGCACGCGGAGCGCATCGGCCATGGAGTCGACGTGATGAACGAAGATCGCCCGCTCGACCTACTGCGGGAGATGGCTAAGCAAAAAATCTTGGTCGAAATTTGCCTGACCTCGAATGATGTGATTCTGGGAGTAATAGGCGATGCGCATCCTCTGCCGATCTATCTGCGTTACGGCGTGCCTGTGGCCCTGGCCACCGACGACGAGGGAGTGTCGCGCTCCGATATGACTCATGAATATTTGCGCGCAGTTCAAACCTACGATTTTCTGAGCTATAAAGACTTAAAACGCATGGCGCGAATGAGTCTGGAGCATAGCTTTCTACCTGGATCCAGCCTGTGGATGGACGACTTCCGGCCCGTTGCGGCCTGCGCGAATCATCCTGCTGGAGCACAGAAGATCTCCGCTGCGTGCCGGAAGTTTCTGGACGCTAACCAGCGGGCGCAGACACAATGGAATCTCGAAGAGCAATTTGCTGGATTTGAAAAGAAGTTTTGAAGGCAGTTCTGAACAAAGGTTGAAAGCAGTTCTTAGTTGTCGGTTCTCGGTTCTTAGCAAAAAGGCATCGCTCCATGGACGACTTC
Organism: uncultured Acidobacteriota bacterium; assembly: GCA_963722725.1. Taxonomy (GTDB): domain Bacteria; phylum Acidobacteriota; class Terriglobia; order Terriglobales; family Acidobacteriaceae; genus JABDBE01. The sequence goes on along the minus strand of CAVROB010000011.1, from coordinate 23,310 downwards.
ACTCGCGCTGAAGCTGCAGCACAGTTCCTGCTCTTGCAGACCGCACTTTGTCCCACCATCGGATTAGTTTTGGGCTCAGGTCTGGGCAGTTTTGCCGACGAACTTTCCGAAGCGACGCGCATCCCTTACGCGAATATTCCTTACTTCCCTCTCTCGACCGCAGTCGGCCACGCTGGGCAGATGGTGATTGGAAATGTTGGCGAAGTTTCGGTGGCGGCGATGCAGGGACGCGTGCACTTGTACGAAGGGTATTCTTCGAACGAGGTCGCGTTCCCCATCCGCGTGTTTGGCAGAATGGGCATTCGCGCGGTCATCCTGACCAACGCTGCCGGCGGCATTAATCTCGAATACAAACAGGGCGCGCTCGTCGTAATTTCCGACCACATCAACCTGCAGGGGACCAATCCCCTGGTTGGTCCGAACGACGATCACCTTGGGCCGCGATTCCCCGACATGACTCAGGCATACTGCAAGCCGTATCGCGAGATTACCCTTCAGGCTGCGCGCCGCCTCGGCAAGACGGTGCATCAAGGAGTCTATGCCGGCCTTCTGGGCCCGAGTTATGAGACTCCGGCGGAGATCCGCTATTTGCGCACGATAGGCGCGGATCTGGTGGGCATGTCTACGATTGCTGAAGTCATCGTCGCTCGGCACATGGGATTGAAGGTGCTGGCCATTTCTTGCGTGACCAACATGGCCGCGGGAATTTCCGACGAGGTCCTCAAGCATGAAGACGTGCTCGCTACGGGAGAGCGGGTTAAGGGAGACTTCGTGGCGCTGCTGCGAGCGGTCTTGCCAGAAATCGCGGCGGATGTCGAGATTCAGTAAGCCGGGTACGCCCCGCGGCACAATCCTGCTAGAACGTGAACTTCGCTGCCAGTTGAACTACACGTGGGCCACCCCCGCCTAAGCCGGGATTCGTCTGTGCGACGTCGGGCGTTTGCGTGATTAAACCCATGGGCAGCAGCGGCTGCGTGATGTCGCCGTTCACGTGAGCCGCGGGATTCGGTACTACCTGCGGATTTCCCGGAGTCCCATTGTCGATGTATCCCGGGATGATTGTATGTGCGGGCAGGGCAAAATTCGGATGGTTGAAAATATTGAAGAATTCCGCTCGCAGTTGCAGGTTCAGCCGCTCCGTCAGCCGGGTGTTCTTGGTGATGGAGAAATCGACATTGCTAAGTCCCGGGCCAAAGATCGAGTCGCGACCCAGATCACCGAAGGTTCCGTAAGCCGGCTGCACGAAAGCCAGAGGATTGAGATAGCCGGTGCTCGGCGTCCAATTGGGCAGGATAGGATTCACTCCCGGCACAACATTCGGGCGTTGATTGAAATAAAAACGGCCACTGGTATCCGTCGAATTGGCGATTGGGATCGGACGGCCGCTCTGTATCGTAATGATCGAGTTCAATTCCCAGCCTGAGCCCAGTCTAGGCCGTGAGCCCCAGGAGGGAAGTTCGTAGTTGATGGCCGCCGTGAAGCGATTCCGGGTGTCGAAAAGCGACGGGCCGCGCTCTGCCGGGAGATTACCCGGATCCTGCGGAAAAGCCGCACCGGGAACGAAATCAATTCCATCCGACGCATCGTCGATTGCCTTCGACCAAACATAGGCGGCAAATCCCGAAATGTGATGAACATTTTGGACGCGTCCGATTGCCTGCAGCGCGTTGTAGCTGGATGAACTCGACGGCGTAAGCTCGTCCATTGCGCTGTAGTTTGGATTAGGACGGACGCTATCCGCGTTGGGTTCGTTCAGGTCGGTCAGGCGTACCAGGTGCGTGCCCTTGCTGCCTACATAGCGAGCTTCAAAGGAAGCATTCTCCACCAGTTTCTGTTGCACATTGAAGTTCCAGTTCTGCGTGTAAGGAGAATGGAAATTTTGCGGCGTGACGAAAATGGAATACGGCGGCGATGCAATGCCGTTCATGATGGGTGCATTCGGCGTTGGATTGGTGCCGTTAAATGCGGTCGGATCAAAGTTCAACGGCAAAATCGCTTTGGATCCGATGGGATTGGTCACGACTCCGGCGGACGTAGTGAAGTTCGCAATCAGGATGTCCTGAGGAACGTAGTCGTAGTAGATTCCATAGCCAGCACGGACTACGGTGTTCTTCGCGGCTTCCCAGGCGAATCCCAGGCGCGGGCCGAAGTCGTGCAGATCGCGGTTGTATAAGCCGTTGAGGCCGTCGGTGCCGACCATGGCCAGGTTGCCGTCACGGCCGAGATTTGAGAGCAGGTTGTTCTTCTCGCTGAGCGGCCCGAAATATTCCCAGCGCAGGCCGAAATTCAAAGTGAAGTTGGAACGCAGCCGGTAATCATCCTGCGCGAAGAAGCTGAAGCCATTGTTGTAGGTAGTACGTTGTGTATTGCCGGTATCGACGGAAACGGACGTGCAGCAATAAGTTGTGTCCTGCGAGCCGCCGGTGTAGAAGTTTGCCAGCGCGTCGACCACGGGATCGGTACTGAGGCCGACTCCGGCGGTGAACTGGAAGATGCCGCGCTCCAGGTTATCGTTGAAATTGCTGATGGCTGCACGGCGAAACTCTCCTCCGAATTTGAAGGTGTGGCGACCTTTTAGCCAAGTGAAGTTGTCGAGTATCTGAAACGTCTGGCTGGTGCGCCCGCGCGGAACGCTGAAGCCGGTTGCGCCGAGGTTCTCAATATTCGTGAAGTCGAACTCGGGCAATCCCAGCTTGCCAGTGCCGAAGTTCAGCCCAATGCTGCTGGGATCGAAGTTGGCATCGAGCGAACTGAACGAAGTGCGGTAACGGCTGTATCCAAAACGCACTTCATTGATCTTCGAAGGACTCAAGCTCGACAGCAGGCTGACCGAAACCACCTGCACGCGGGTGGGCGACGTTTGGGCGAACTGAGGCAGTCGCGATCCCGCGCCGTATCCGCCGGGCGAGCCGAAAGGAAAAACCTGATTGCTCTGGCTGAAGGCGTAGCGTCCCGTCAGTAGCTCTGTGTTGGTGAGGTTCTCGTCTATTTTTGCGATGAAGTTGTCGCCGTCGTTTTTGTCGCGCACCACGCCGGGAATCTCGCTGGTATTGCTCTTCGGATAAAACGCGAGAATGGCATCGAGGCCAGGGTTAATGATCGGATTGCCAGGCGTTCCGTTGATCGCGCCTGCGATAGTGCGGGCTTGTTGGATCTGGGCCTGGGTGGGAACCAGAAGCAAAAAGTCGGAACCGACTTGTTCGCGCTGACCTTCGTAGGCTCCGAAGAAAAAGGTTTTGTCCTTCACAATCGGACCGCCGAGCGAAGCCCCGAAGTTGCTGTTCTGAAAAACCGACTTCTGCGGATCGCTGTTGAAATAATTGCGTGAATCCAGTGCGCTGTTCCGGAAAAATTCAAAAGCCGAACCGTGCAGCTTGTTAGTGCCCGATCGGGTCACGATGTTAACCACGGAACCGCTGTTGCGGCCGTATTCAGCGCCAAACTGCGACTGCAAATTGAATTCCTGAATGGCATCAATCGGCAGCAACGATGCGGGCGCGCCTCCAATACCGGTTTGGTTAAGGGCCGAGTTGTTGAAGAAAGGATCGTTGTTGTCGGTACCGTCGAGCATGTAATTGTTTGAACGGTCACGATTGCCGTTGATATTGAATTGTCCGAAACCACCTTGCGTACCAGCCACGCCGGAAGGATCAACCGTGGCACCCGGCGAGAGCGCAACCAGCTTGCCGAAATCGCGCCCGTTGAGCGGAAGTTCCGCCACTAGTTTCTGGTCCACAACCTCGTTGAGCACGTCGCGAGTCGTGTCTATGACCGGCGCCTCTTCCGTCACCGTCAACTGTTCCAAACGCTTCTCCACCCGGGTCAGATCGAAGTTCGCGGTTGTATCCGAGCCAACATTGACGATGACATTTTGACCGACTGGCGACAATCCAGCGTATTCCGCCACGACGACATACTCTCCGGCAGGCAGCTCGGCCAACACGTAAGAACCGTCCTCAGCGGTGGCGGTCTCACGCACTTGGGCGGTTCCGCTGTTCTTGGCGCTGACTTTTGCGCCGGCAATGACATTGCCGTTCGGATCCACCACCTGCCCACGAATCGAGCCTCGAAAGCTTTGGGCCGATAGAAGGCAGGGGAGTAACAGGGCCAGGATTAGAAAAATCAAGCGTTGAAGTTTGCGGTTAATGCCATCCGAGATCGGGTGTTGGCTTCTCATGGAGACTTCTCCTCAAACTGTGCCTGAGCTCGAATCACTTGTTCGCGCGCGGAATGAAAATTGTCACTGGCGGCTTTACTCCGTACGTAGCCGCGAAACTTTCCTGGTTTACGGCTAAGCCAAGGCGCCCGCGCGAATCGATGTACAGCAATGGCTGCTTCAACGGAACGTCGCTGAAGGTGCGTACGAATGGAATATCCATCTCGTTCTTGCCGATGGTGACGTGAACGGTCCGGCCCCGCGCATACCCTAGTTTGAGAAAATCGTCGCCGCTGAGATTGGTTACCAGATTCCCGAAAGGTCCGTCGGTCGCGATTACTTCTCCGCTCAATCCGCGATCATCCAGCTTCGCAAGTGCGATGTCCAAGCGAACGAGCTTGCTCACATCGAGTTCAGGCCCCACATTCGTCCAATCGTCGCCACGAGCTAAATGTGCACCGGCGGGCGAAAATATATCGCGCCCATGAAAAGTCGATGACAGCGCCGCCCCGATCATCCAATCACGGTTCGTGATCTCCCGCGCGCTCTCAATTCCGTCGCGATCCTGCACCAGCGTCATCAACCCGTTGTCGGGCAGCACAAAATACTGCCCACGCTTCGACTTCACCACCACCGCTTTCCGAGTGCTTCCCACCGTCGGATCGATCACCACCACAAATACCGTCCCCGCCGGATAATACGCGGTCGCGCCGTAAAGGAAGCGCGCCCCGTCGAGGATGGAGAACGGTGTGACCTGGTGCGTGAGGTCTACAATGCGCACCTCCGGCACGATGGAATACATTACGCCTTTGCAAATCGCGACCGAATCGTCGACCGTTCCGAAGTCGGTCATGAAGACAATGGTGGGAGTCGGCTTGGCCGATGCGCCCGCTGCGCTCATTGCGCAAAGAATGATCAACAGCAAAGTGATGAAACTGTGCGATCGCATGTTCCTGCGGATGTTTATTCTTGCCATGGTTCGCTCTCAATAAAGCCTACCAGTGTACTAGGGTTTGAGAAAATTTGGGCATTCTACGCAACCTTGAGACGCTCCGCGACTCCTGTAATTCGACTATTCACTCGCCGAATCGTAAGCCCTGCTGATTGCCACCGGGAATTGAGGCTACAACACGAAACCTCTCACGCCGTCTATAATTCACTCGACTTCGCTTCGCAATACTAACGCAAGGAGGATGTGATGCCTGAAGCTATTCCGGAGAAATATCGCGATCTATTCAGCAAGCGTGCGTTCGCCAGTTTGGCAACTTTGATGCCCAATGGCAGTCCACAGGTAACTCCGGTGTGGTGCGATTTAGAGGGTGACTTCGTGGTTTTCAACTCCGCCAAGGGCCGCCAGAAAGACCGCAACGTGCGCCGCGACCCGCGGGTGGCCATGGCGATCGTCGATCCCGAAAATCCTTATCGTTATCTCGAGATCCGCGGCCGCGTGGTCGAGATCACCGAGCAAGGAGCCGACGCGCACATTGACAAGCTGGCCAAGAAATATTTGGGCGTCGATAAATATCCTTATCGGCAGGCCTCCGAAACCCGCGTGATCTACAAAATCCAGCCCGAGCACACAACCACCATGGGCTGAGACCGTAGCGCCGGCGTCCGCCGGGTTGTCTCGGGGGCATGTTGCCCCCGAGTCCTTCCAGGAGAAAAGCCATTCGCACTTACAATCTCTGCCTGCTCGGCTTCGGCAACGTCAACCAGACGCTGCTTCGCCTGCTTCAGAAAAAGAATTCCGAACTGCGCGAACGGGGCATCGGATGGCGGATTACCGGCGTGGCAACGCGGAAGATGGGTTGGGTCGCAAACGAAACTGGACTCGATCCAGCGGCTCTTCTCAGTAACAGCGACCTAGCGCAATCGCAAGCCGGGGCGCCCGCACCCCACGATGTTCGAGAGTGGTTGCGGCTGGCGAAAGCCGATGTTCTGTTCGAAGCCACGTCCCTTAGCCCGCGCGACGGCCAACCCGCGATTGATCATATTCGCGCTGCCCTCGAAGTGGGCGCGCACGCTATCACCGCGAACAAAGGCCCCATCGTGCACGCTTATGAGGAATTGCGTTCACTTGCGCTTGCGAAGGGGCGGAAATTTCTTTTTGAGTCGACGGTGATGGATGGCGTGCCGATTTTTTCTTTGTTCCGCGACAATTTGCCATGCATTCATCTAAAGGGATTTCGCGGCATTCTGAATTCCACGACCAACGTCATTCTCAGCGGCGTGGAAGATGGGCTCAGCTTTGAAGAGTCGCTGCTCAAGGCGCAGGAACTCGGAGTCGCCGAAACCGATTCTGGTAATGACATCGAAGGCTGGGATGCCGCGGTCAAGGTCGCTGCTCTGATTCGTGTGTTGATGGACGTGCCGATTCGCCTCGAAGAGATTCAGCGTGAAGGCATAGGCAAGCTGAGTGAAGAAGCGGTACGCGCTGCCCGAGCCGAAGGCAAGCCGTATAAGTTGGTGTGTCGCGCTCAGCGGATTGGTCAGGGCGTGACGGCCAGTGTCCGGCCTGAGCAAGTGCCGTTAAGCGATCCGCTGGCCTGGGTCGCGGGAACATCCTCGATCGTGTATTTTGAAACAGACATCTTTCCGGGGTTGGCGATTACCGAAAACAATCCCGGACTCGACGCCACCGCTTACGGAATGCTGGCTGATTTTGTTCGCGCGGTGAAGGAGACGTAGCAGCTACGTCTCTACCGATGAATTCTATGTTAACCACTCAGAACGAAACTGCTAATGCGCTTGATCTTGATTGGGTTCGTGCCCAGTTCCCGTCGCTCGCGCAAACTGTCAAGGGCCAGCCCGCGACTTTTCTCGATGGTCCCGGCGGAACCCAAGTTCCGCAGCGTGTGATCGACGCTATCTCGGATTATCTGAAGCGTGACAACGCCAACACTTGCGGCGCCTACGCCACGAGTCGCCACACCGACGCGATGATTGCGGGCGGGCGCTCTGCGATGGCGGACTTTCTGGGCTGCGATCCCGACGAGATTGTTTTCGGACCCAACATGACTTCGTTGACCTTTGCCATCAGTCGTTCCATTGGGCGTGAACTTGGTCCGGGCGACGAAATCGTGCTCACGCATCTCGATCACGACGCCAATGTTTCTCCCTGGCGCGCGCTAGAAGAGCGCGGCGTGACCATTCGGATTGCCGAGATTCACGAAGACGACTGCACTTTGGACATGGATGATTTGGCCCGTAAGATCACCGACCGCACGAAACTCGTCGCGGTCGGCTACGCTTCGAACGCGGTGGGCACGATCAACGATGTGGCGAAGATCATTCGTCTTGCTCACCAGCGGGGCGCGATGGCTTACATTGACGCCGTTCATTATGCACCGCACGGTCCCATCGATGTCCGCGCTCTCGACTGCGATTTCCTGGTGTGCTCGACTTACAAGTTCTTTGGACCGCACATGGGCGTACTTTACGGCAAGCGCCAACACTTGCAGCGGTTGCAACCTTATAAAGTTCGGGCGAACACGAACGCGATTCCAAATCGCTGGGAGTGGGGCACGCTTAATCACGAATGCATCGCTGGCATTAGCGCCTGCGTTGACTATCTGGCGGATCTTGGGCGGCACGTGAATTCGTCGGCATCGACGCGTCGCGCGGCCCTGCTAGCCGGCTATGACGCGATCCAGAAACACGAGCGCGGATTGATGGAAAGTCTGATTCGCGGATTGCTCGCCATTCCCGGACTAAAGCTCTACGGCATCAGCGACCCCAAGCGTTTCGATCAACGCTGCCCGACAATCGCGGTAAGAATTAAAGGGCACGCGCCGCTCGAACTCGCGACTCAACTTGGCGAGCGAGGCTTCTTTACCTGGGACGGAAATTATTATGCTCTGAGCCTCACCGAGCGCCTCGACGTGGAAAAAGATGGCGGGTTCCTGCGCATCGGGCTGGCGCATTACAACACGGCGGAAGAAGTGGAACGTCTCCTCGCGGTCCTAGGGCAGATCGCCGCTTAGAATGGGGGTCTTTGCCGCGTTGTGCGCTCATGCCTCGCCAGATCTACAGTTCTCCTCGCTTGAGACAACAGGTCCTTGTAGTTAGGTGCGAACGGTTCCACAAGAATGGACTCAAGTTGCGCCTCGATCCTCCAAAGTACCTTTTCCTCCGAAGGATGGCTAAACGGCGGCGGCGCTGAGTCGAGATTTGCCAGCCACTCGAAGAGCACAAGTGCTTCCGCCTTTGAAAACCTCAGCAATACTTCGCTGTCGTCCATCCTTACCTTCCTTTGGTGCAGTCGGTGATTGGGCTGGACCCTCTTAAGCTTCCCAGACCAAGAAGTTTCCTGACAAGGTCATTCTTGATTTCGCCGGAGTTCTGTGACCTTCTCGCCTTCCGCACACAGCACCACCGTGGCCAAATTAATGAACAGCCCATGCTCGACCACCCCCGGCATATCGCTTAACGTGCGCGCCAGAGCGGGAGGATCCGGAATCTGGCCAAAGCTGCAATCCAGAATGTGGTGTCCCTCGTCGGTTACGAAAGGATTTCCCTTCGCATCCCGCCGCAATTTCACGGATGAGCCCAAGGCGCTAATTCTCTTCGCAACCAACGGTTGGGCGAAAGGAATGACTTCGACAGGAAGCGGAAACTTTCCCAGCACCGCGACCTGCTTGCTCGAATCGGCGATGATGACAACTTGCCGCGACGCCGACGCGATTATCTTTTCGCGCAGAAGTGCGCCGCCGCCACCTTTGATCAGATGGAGCTGCGGATCGAATTCATCCGCTCCGTCGATATCGACGTCGATTCCCTGGAAATCGGTCTGTTGAAACACATCGAGCGTGGTCAGAGGGATTCCCAGACTCGCGGCTAACTCGCCGGTATGCGCCGAAGTCGGAATGCCGCGGATCTTCAATCCGGCCCGAACCTGCTCTCCCAAGAATCGCACGGCGTAGGCCGCGGTTGAGCCTGTCCCCAGCCCAACGACGTCGCCGTCGCGCACGAAGCGCGAGCTGGCGCGAGCTGCCGCCTGCTTTTCCAGATCGCTTTGCTTCAGTTCATTTGCCATGTCTATCGCGACTACTGTACCGCTTTCTCGATCAACGCACCAACTCTGGCAGGTTAAGAATTCGCCCCTACGCTCTGCAATCGGTTGCATATCTGATAATCTGCCGCGGACGTGCGCGCAGCCGCCATCTTCGGGCCGGGAGCTTCTGCCAGAGACCTGAAGCCGTTCCGGCAAAATTCAGAGACGAACTGGCTGATCGGCCCTCCTGCTGATCCCAGCGAGGCCGACGCAATTCTTATCTTCGGCGGAGACGGCACCGTACATCGTCATCTGGCGCGACTGGTCGAACTGCAGCTTCCCGTCCTGGTCGTTCCGTATGGCAGTGGCAACGATTTCGCGAATGCGCTTAACCTGCGCAGCTCTCGAGTTTCGCAGGCTGCATGGCGCAAATTTTGTTCCGCCGCAGGAAATGTGCGAACGATCGATCTCGGGGTCATTACGCCCTTGATCCCAGATGGGCCAGGCGCGGCCGACCCACCTGAACCTCGTTATTTTTGCTGCGTGGGTGGCGTTGGTCTGGACACGCAAATCGCCCGGCGCGCCAATCTCCTACCTCGCTGGCTTCGCGCACGTGGTGGTTACGCTCTCAGCCTTCCGCCTGCGCTGTGGAAATTCGAGCCGGTCGCAATGTCGATTTCACTGCCGAGCGTCGAGAATCCGGACGTGCTCGTCCCTCGTGACACCCAATCGACGATCGTAACGGCCTTCGCCAATGCCTCGTCCTACGGCGGCGGAATGAAGATCGCACCGCAGGCACAACTCGACGACGGGCGGCTCGATGTCTGCGTCATCGACCATATGAACAAGCTCAAGCTGTTTTGTCTTTTCCCCACGATTTACTTCGGACGCCACTTAAGTATTCCGCAGGTCGAATATTTCCAGGTGGAGCGCCTCAAACTCGAAACAGGACAGCCGCAAGACGTCTACGCGGACGGTGAGTATGTGTGCCGCACGCCAATCGAAGTGAAGATCGCGCGAGCCGCATTGCAAGTGATTGTCCCTTAGCCGCCCCCTGCGGTGCTAAACTACCCTCATCGTATGGCTGAGACTGGTCGTTCCCGCACTCTACTCTGGATCGTGATCGGGGGAGGAGTTTTCTTCCTCTTCGTGCTGGCTGTGTTTACGCTCGTGTATCTAACCCTGCGCGCGGGTGGAGAGCACGCGTCGCTCGACGGCTTTGGCGACAAAATCGGCGTCATCGATCTCGAAGGCGTGATTCTCGACTCCAGCGTGATCGTGCCGCAAATCAAGAAATTCGGCGACGACGATTCGATCAAAGCTATCATCGTGCGGGTGAACTCTCCCGGCGGTGGCGTGGCGGCGTCCGAGGAAATTTATCGCGCGGTCAAGCGCATCCGCGACGACAAGAAAAAGCGGATCGTGGCCTCCATCAGCACTGTGGGAGCCAGCGGCGCATACTATGTTTCCTCCGCAACCAACAAGATTTATGCCGACAATGGCAGTGTGGTCGGCTCGATTGGCGTGATCGCCGAATGGGTGAATTACGGCGACCTCATGAAGTGGGCCAAACTCAAGCCGGAAGTGCTGAAGGTGGGTGCGCTCAAAGACACTGGCGACCCCAGCCGCGAAATGACTCCCGAAGAGCGGGCATACATGCAGTCGCTGATCGACAACATGTACGGCCAGTTCGTGCAAGCGGTCGCCGAGGGGCGCCACGCCAAAGCTGACGACATTAAGGCAATTGCCGACGGCAGAGTGTGGACCGGGCAGGAAGCGCTTCCCATGCACCTGATCGATCAAATCGGCGACTTCCAGAATGCGGTCGACGATACCGCGAAGTCCGTTGGAATCAAAGGTGAGCCCACGCTGGTGCGTCCGGACAAAGATCGCAAGACGTTGGCGGACCTGCTTTTCGGGGACATTTCGCAATATCTGCCGACGCGCGAAAAGCTGATGGATCAGCAGGTGGGATTTTATTATCTGTGGAAGTGATGGGAAAGGCTTCGGGCTTCAGGCTTCGGGAACGGACGTCGAATTCCCAAGCAATCGCTTCCGGTCTGCAATGTCGGGTCCCGAAGCCTAAAGCCTGATCCCCGAAGCCTGACTAAGAAGCCTAAAGCCTGATTCGTGAAGCCTGACTAAAAAATGCCACTTGCGCACAACCCCTGAAATTTGAGAAGGTTATGCAGGCCCTGATGTGGCTCGGGAGCCCCGACCCCAGGCACAAGCCACTTTTATTACGACACCGACGGAGCGAAAAGGCGTATGACCAAGGCTGACCTGATCGATGAAGTGTCCCAGTTGGCGGAGTTAACCCGCAAGGACAGTGAAGTGATCGTCGAAACCATTTTCGACAGTATCGTGCGCTCGCTCCGCGTGGGCGACAAGATCGAGATTCGTGGCTTCGGCAGTTTCCGCACCCGGCAGCGCAAACCGCGCGTGGGCCGCAATCCCAAGACCGGCGATCGCGTGGAAGTCCCCGCCAAGAAGATTCCGTTCTTCAAGCCCAGCAAGGAATTGAAGGATTTAGTGAATACGGGAGTAAGTGAGACGGCCTCGCCGGCTCCGGCAGCGCCCGCTTCTCCGACGCATTAGCGCCGCTCCTGATTTCACCGCTATTGCGCTAATCACTCTTTGTGTCTTGATGCGCCTTCACGCTCCGCTGTGGTTAAATCAGACTCATGTTCGCCCGTAAAATTCGCGTGGAATACGAGCAGAATGGCCGCCGCATTGCTTGTCCGCTGAAATGGCTGGACAGCTTCTCCATGCGTAACTTCACCAACGCCAGTGTTTTTGACAACACCCTGCCTCTGGCCGACGGCCTCATGGAGATTGGCACCCACGTTCCCCTGTCCGAATTAAAGACAGCGATGGAAGACTGGTTCCAGCGGAAAAGCTACATCGCGAAAGACGCGTCGTTGATGTTGACCGAGAGCCCAAAGGCTTCTTAACCCTTCAGAAATCCTGCTCGACCACGGCCGTCCCGATCCGGGAACGGATTTCAATCCCAGCAAGGAATAATCCGCGAACCTGCTGGTTTGGCGCTTCCAATGCACAGAAAAAGGCGCGCACGGCCAGGAGTCAATGTCTGAACGGACTGGGAGAGGAAATAGTGACCAATTCTTTACCAAAGCGTTACAACTCAACTATAGCCTTCCAGAGATTTGGACATCTCAAGATATAGGCGTAGGTATGGACCACGAAGTCATTCAATTTGGAAACCTCCTCGGCCAGCGCCGAAAAAATCGATGGTATGGACCTGGCGTATCCGATTGCCTCGCCCGGATCGAATTGGGCGTGGTTCCACGCAGGCGCCTGGTCAACTGGGACAGGTTCTTAGGGGTAGCCACGGTGCTGGTGGTGGTCACGCTCAGCTGGACCGCGGTCGGCTTTGCCGTCTCGCACTGGCTTCGATGAACTTCTCGATTGCCAACCGGCGCAACTTCGACGGGATAACTATCTGTCGTAGTGCAACAGGGAAAACACGTCGTACTGGGCCAGCTTATCGCGACCTTTCAGAAAATCCAGTTCCACCACGAATCCCAGGCCCACAACTTCCGCGCCCAGCGACTCTGCAAGTTTGGTCGTGGCCTCGGCAGTTCCACCGGTGGCTAACAGGTCGTCCACGATGATCACGCGCTCGCCCTTCTTGATGGCGTCTTTGTGAATCTCGAGCGTGTTCGTCCCATATTCCAACGCGTAGTCATACTTCGTGGTGGCGGCGGGAAGCTTTCCCGGCTTGCGGACGGGAACGAAGCCGGCATTCAGCCGATAGGCCAGCGTCGGCGCGAAAATGAAGCCGCGAGCCTCCATGCCCAGGACCAAATCGATTTTCTTGTCTACGTAATGCTCGGAGAGGCCGTCGATCAGGATCGCGAATCCCCGCTTGTCTTTCAGTACCGTGGTGATGTCGTAAAAGAGAATCCCCTTCTTAGGGAAATCAGGAACTTCGCGAATGAGTTTCTTCAGCGGCTCGCAGTTGGCGCTCGCTTTAATCGGGGCTGCATTGGTCGGCATTTACCAGGCTCCTTCGATGCGAAAGTTTGTCAGGCCAGCGACAGGTTTTGCTTCGGATTCCTCGACATCGTCGACGCGGGCCGCGCGCGGACCTTCCCGCAGACGCGACCGCAATCCGGACAACTGATCGCGGGTGCCCATGGCCAACACTTCGACGCTGCTGTCGGCATTGTTGCGCACCCATCCGGCAATGCCGAGGACGTGCGCCTCGCGCTCCACAAACCAGCGAAAACCCACGCCTTGAACGCGACCTCGAACCAGAAAGCGGCGAGCTTGAATGTCCTTGGACATGACCGTGCATCATCAAAAATATCAGATTGTCACGCCATGCAGGAGTCATCTGATGCACTCTGATTGTCATTCCGACCCAAGCGTTCTTGCGCGGTGAGGAATCTGGGCGAGCCGCGCGAAAATTGCGTTCTTTGCGACCCGATAATCGCGGGTTTGGCTCGCTTCCTTATCGAACTGCGCGGCTATCGGGAATCGCCTAATGGGCAGGGCCGAGTTCGTTCTTTACGATCACTCCGCCTTTCATCACGAACTTAACGTGCTCGAGTTCACCCACGTCGGCAATGGGGTCTCCAGAAACGGCGATGATATCGGCATATTTCCCAGGCTCGATCGATCCTATCTTGTCCGACCATCCCATCAATTCAGCCGCGTTAGTCGTGGCGGCGCGGATCGCTTCAACCGGCGGCAATCCCAGTTTCGTCATGGCAATAATTTCGCGGGCGTTCTTGCCGTGCGCCTCCGGGCTCGAAGGATCGAACCCGTTTGCGATTTTCACGCCCAGCTCGCGGGCGATTGAAATATTCTGGCGTGTTCGCTCCAGAGTCTCTTGCATATATTTGTGCGGCTGCGGAGACTTCGCCGTGTCCACAGCAAAAAAGTAATAGCCTATGGTCGGGACCCAGAAGACATTTTTCTGCTTTATCAATTCGAAAGAGCTGCGGTCGCCTTGATGCCCATGCTCGATTGAGTCCACCCCTGCGGTGAGCGCGTTGCGAATACCCTCCGGGGTATCGGCGTGAGCAGCCACCTTTAACTTGGACTTGTGCGCTTCCTCGACGATAGGCCGAATCTCATCGATAGTCAGCGTCGGAACTCCCCAATCGGCATAAACTTTCAGCAGGTTCGGCGCCGCCCCCGATTTGTTCGCGGGCAGCTCGGCGTGCCTCCTCCGGTCCGCTGATCAATTGCGCGCCAGTGGGAAAATCCGCGAGGTCCGGCGAAATGCCGAAGGGAAAGTATTTGCCAACCGCGGCGATCCCGCGCGTCGCCACCTGCATGCGAGGACCATCCACGAGACCCTGATTGATCGCATCTCGAAGCGCGACGTCGGCATAGCCCGAGCCTTCGCTTTCGACATCGCGTACGGCTGTAAAACCCGCGAGTAATGTTACGCGAGCGTCGGCTGCGCCTTCGAGCGCGCGAAAAGCCTGCGACTTGGTGAGCAAGCTCAACCCGTAACCCTGAGGTTCGTCGGAAATCCGTGCCATCAGATGAGTGTGGCAGTCGATGAGTCCGGGCAAGAGAGTGGCATTGCCCAAATCCACGACTTCCGCCCCAGCAGGAATTTTCAGGGAGGATCCCGCGGTGGTAATCTTGTCATCCTGAATCAGAACGACAGCGTCGGGCACGACGCTTCCGCTCTTCACATCCAACATGTGGGAAGCACGGAGCGCAATTACTCTCGAAGGGGGACTCTGCTGCGCGCCCACCGTCGCGAGCAGGAAACACACAACCAGACTGAGAAACACGACACGACTGGACGACACAAACATGGCCATTCGCGTACCCTCAAAGAGTTGTCATCCTGAGCGGAGTAGCTGCGTCGCGAAGCGGAGCAGCTACGCAGTCGAAGGACCCCGAGCCATCAAGGTTCACGAAAACGCATCAGCGAATTCTCACCGCGCATCCGGTCATCGACAAGGAGAAAATTCCCTGAGACATCTTTGGCGGCACTGGCAAAACTCAGGGTCCTTCGACTCCGCAGTGCGATTCGCGGTGCGAATCGCACTGTTCCGCTCAGGATGACAGATATATCATAACAATAAGTAAATAATAGATATAAACTTTTGATATTATCTGTACGAGTCCTGCACAGATACGCAGAGTCAATGACTTGCCAGAAAGATCTGCACGGAATCTGCACAGGACGAGTCAAACGATGGAGGCGAATATGGCATTCGTCACCGACAAATCGGAACTCAAGCCGGGCCTGATTCTCTTCCGGCGCGGCGACGTGGAGCATCGGATGTGGTATTGCCGCATGAAGATGCCCAAGGCCGACCGTTACAAGACGGTTTCGCTCAAGACAACCGACATGGATGTGGCGCGGGAACGCGCCTTCGATCAAGACGCAGACATCCGATTCCGCTTAAAACATGACGTTCCTGTGTTCAACCATCCCTTCCGCGAGGTGGGGAGAGAGTATCTGCTGACCCAGGAGGCGCGGGCGAAGCGCGGAGAAATCAGCGCCGCGCGGCCCAAGAAGGTCCGCGCCGTCATCGAAGGCGCTTTAGACAGATATGTAGGATCAACGCAGGTCCACCTTATCGGTGACGAGCTTTGGGGCGGCTACCCAGCATGGCGGCGGGAGAACGGCGCGGGTCGTCACAAGCGCAACGGCGTTCGGGAAGTCAGCGACGACATGGCGCAAGCCTTCGCGGATAAGGAAGCCGAGCGCCGCACCAAGGTTCAGCAGACCCTCGGCATCAGGGTTTTGAGACCGATTGAAGTCAAACCTTCCGAAGAACGGGTGGTTCCTTATATCAGTGATTCCACCATCCGCTTTGAGATGTCCATCTTCGGTGCGGTGATGAATTACGCCATCAAGAAACGCTACGTTCCCGCCAGCCAGCGTTTTGACGAGCGTCCGAAGCTCAAGTCCATGCGGCGCGACGAGTTCACGCTGGAGGAATACCGCAAACTCCACACTGTCGGAAGGAAGTGGATTGCTGAGGCGGATAAACCTTCCAGCGTCTGGTATCGCACCATCACCTACAACATGATCCTGATTGCGTGTAATACAGGCATGAGGCCAGCGGAGATGAAGAATCTGCGCTGGCGCGACATCATGCCCGCAAAAGACCGCGAGGGGCGTGAGATCGTTGTGCTGTTCGTGCAGGGCAAGGGCAAGTCGCGCAAGCTGGTGGCTCCCATGAGCGTTGGAGATTATCTGCAGCGTATCCGCGTTATTTCCAGAGCGACGGAACCGAACGACAGAGTATTTACCAACGTCACGGGCAAGCCTGCAAAAACCCTTTACAGCTCGCTGATTGCCGACCTTCTGAACGAGGCGAATTTGCGCGAAGGCACGCAGGGCGTTCCGCGTTCGACGTATTGCTTCCGGCATACCTATGCCACGCTCCGATTGCAGGAAGGAGTGGACGTGTATTTCCTCGCCGAGCAGATGGGAACTTCCGTCCACATGATTGAACAGCACTACGGGCATGTGAATACGATCAAGCACGCCGACCGCGTGTTGCAGGGCATGGCGGGATGGGAACTGCCGCAACCGGAACCGGACGATACCAAGGCCAAGGCGTCAAAAGCGGCAGCGACCCGCGATCAGTCCAAAAGAGGTCAGCGCAACAAGCCGCGCTGACCTGAACCTCCCCAAGCCGTCTTTTGCCGGAGCCGCTGGCGGAGGCTGGCGCAGGGAGGTAATCGTCCCAATGTCCGGCCCGGATTCTCCTCACTGAGATTGTTCTGATTTGCCGCTGCCCCGCTGGGGCGTTTTTAGCGGCAAATCTCCCTTGCACGTGCCGCCGCTGGCGGCTGTACTTCGTGCAGCTCCAATCTCTTAGTATCGGGGAAGGCGTCTGGTAAAGGAAACGCTATGCTGCCGCTCCCTCCAATAAGAACCGGACATGACAGTTCCAAGTCATCCAGTTTCAAGCCGTGTGCGAGCCGCGCGCGAGCAGAACCGGTATGCCGCAATCAATGTGATGCGACCGAAGAAGAGAAAATCAAAAGAAGTCAGCTTTACGGACGTTGCGTAGTGAATGCGGCTTGAAGATCAAGGACTGGACAGGCCGGACGTTCACTAATCTCCATTCGTTCGAAAAACTAGGGAACGTTCTGTCCGGTCCGGTTTCACCCGCGCTCACCACAGACAACGCGATCCCGGAACCAGAGATCAAATCGAGGTCGTTATTGCGGGTTTGTGTACGCACTCCATACAATGGAATTGTCCCCGATGCCAGCCCTTGGAACCAGTCCGGATGCTCTGTCGATCGGCGGGATCGCATCGATTTTCCGACGGCCGTTCCTTGAAAAAGTCGCTGGCGGCATGCACGTGCCAACGATCCTAGAGCTTGCAGACCACTGTCGCGGCTCGTCCCTCCCTCGTTTCGCGCGTCACTGAGCGAGTGGTTCGAGTTTTTCTACAGATTACTTTTTGAAAGACACCGCTGTGAGTATGTGTACAAGAACGCCATCGCAACCAGAATTTTTCTCTCACGACACTCCCTTCACACGTCATTTATGACCGACGAGATCAGGAGTGCAGGCAGCAGGGGAAACGTTGCGATCTTGAATGGCACATCCACGATCTACGAAATAAAATCGCAGTACGACTCCTTCGAGCGGCTGGATATCAGCTCTCGGACTACAGGCGAGTGTTCGATCGCATCTACGTTGTTACCACAGCTAGAAAAGGCGAATCCGCCATTCGGGTACTTGACCCAGTGATCGGAATCATCGTGCTGCGGGAGGATGGGGCCCTCAGCGTTCTGCGCGAATCGCCTTCTAATAAGCAATTCACCGATCCCGGGACAATCTTTCGACTGTATGCGGCAGTCAGAGTACTGCCACGCCGTAACTCAGGCGTTTGGCTTCGTACCCCAGGTCCCTAACTCACAGTTATACCGTCGCGCACGAGAAATGTTTTGCTCATTGCCACCCGACGTAGCGCATGATCTAATGGTTGACCAAGTAAAAAGACGCGGCAAAAAGCGCCCCTTTGTCGAACTGATTGAATCGGCCCCGGTATCCCTAAAGTACGTCTGTTTGAGCTTTTCAAAATCAGCGACAATGGCGACCAATATTGAGACGCGCCTTCAGGAGCCGCTGATAAATGAGAAGGTACTTTCCTTTCCTTCGGGGCAAGCAGAACGAGCTGATGGCTCTAGCTAACTGGCGCATGAAATCGCGGAGCATGGGTCAATCATCCCCATCATCGAACCGGTAAACGGAAACAGACTACCGCATATCACTGGACCGGTACATCGAGGTATCGATGCCGTTCCTTTTTGTCTCCAACCCGTCCTACGGAGACTTCGCAAGTAATCCGGAACCGCTTTTTACCGGCCTAACGAGCGAGGTACTGATGGAATACGATAACTGGACCCCGGCTCTTCAAGTCAACGTCAACTCGACCGCTGCAACTATTACTGCGTTCCTGCAAAGGTATGAACATTCTGAAGTGGCAATCATCTACAATGGACTGCCGGCGAATGCAGCGGCAGTAACGCAACTCACGGATGAGCACGTTGTGCACCATGTGTTCATAGAGGGAGCTGTCGGCGCGGCCTACATAAACGGCATAGATTCTGCCCGCAGGGCGATGATTGCGGACAGATTTCATCGACAGCCGAGAAACGCCGACTACCCCGCCTCCGAATTCTTCAGCGACGCCAACACAGTTGCTGGCAATCCGAACCGCTTAGACTTCGGCGATTACTCGATCGTGGGGAACCACTTTGCCGAATCTGGCGGCCCAGCCTATGCCGTCGCAGTACACCACATTCACTTCGAAGGGGAGGTTCCCGGCCCGCTGCACATCAACCACTTTATTTCAGACCACCAGGATGCAGCAGTGAACACCTCCGGAAAGGTCGTAGAGGCCGTCCATAATCTAGTCGCTGAGATCGACAGTCTCCACCCACACGATACGGCAGCATGTGATGAGTACCGTGAGATGGATCACGAACAGACATCCAGGGGTCTCGGGTACCTCAAACGGCTGGCGATTCAACACCACTTGGAGGTCATGCTGAACGGCGGAATCGTACTTTGAGGTTCCCCGTTACATCCAGGGACTCAGAACGATGAAGAAAACCCGACAGCCCCTACGAATAACGAAATCCGATCCGTAATGCTCCGCTATTTCTACGATCGCAAACCAGGTTGTTTCCTCGGGAGTGATTCCCGGGGTTTGGCAGTCGAGGGGGGACTCCGAGGAAACGCCGGCCTCGCCGCTCAGTGCGTTTAGCACAATAGGATAAAACTCCGGTGAAGGACCACAATTCGGACAGGTGATTTGGTAAAAATCTCGGGCTTCACCACCTGAAAGACTTCGGGACTGCTTTAGCGGGAATAACGTGCACGCCGCCTTGCATTTCGTACAGTCTACGTGGAGGCAGCCGTCGTTTTTCTTGACGATTTCGCACGTGACATCAGGTTTGCACGGAACGGTTTCGTACTTGCGAGTCGACATCTTCACGAGATTTATTGTACGCGGGCTTATGACGCCTGAGCCAGGAACTCCTTTCCCTCAAACGTGAAGCCTTGCGCTTCGCCGGCGTGAACGAACTGTGCGGGTTCGATTCTCGTTTTGAATGCAGCCGTGCTCCGATTTGGGATTTGTTCTGACGCCTCTGGGTTTTTCGCTCACTAAGAAAAACCACAACAGTTCCATCCGACTCAATTCGATAATCTGACATATATCCTCGTTCATAAGTGGTGCTCTCTTACCAGTCGCCAGTACTGAAAACCCACAGCGGTCAAATTGCAGGATTTGGAATTCATTGCCGCGAAATACATATGTTCTTCGCCCACCGGCACAACTAATCCACGCTCACAAATTTTTGGAGGCTTTCATATCGCCACCTTCTTCGATCGGTGGTAGGTTCGGTGAATTCGTAGGATGGGTCAAGCCTATGCTCGTCCTGTGGCGTGGGAAAATATCAGTTAATTTCCGAACGTCCCGTGGAAACAGGCGGTGTGATGGGTCTGAGCGATGTGAACTGAGTTACTCGTTTTGAATATTGGCCTTTGATCCCACGGCCCTAACGCTTGGTCAACGTAGACTGATATGCTCCGTGTGTTATGTGGCCACGTAAATCCGCTGCACCGCCTTGCAGGGCATGACCACAGGGCAGTAATAACACCATTACTATTTATCTCAAGCACAGACTCTGAATCACGGCTAACCATTACAACGACAGCCCCTCTGACAGTTGAGCGAGATTGCTTCCTGTAATCGTCGGTGACGCGAAAGCACCAGAATGAGCAGCATTCCAGAATGACTATTTTGTCCTTCGCTTTAGAGAGGTTGGGACTTCAAAATGTCGTCCATCGAAACGCCTTCGTCGTATTTCTTGAAATCTGGCGTTAAGATGTAGCCGCCGAGACTATTGATAAACAGTGTCCAGAGAAATACAAAAGTACGACGTCATGATCTCCAGAGAACATACTCTCGATTTCACATCTAAGCGTAGCCCGTGTGATGGTTTCGCTTGGAGATGTTTTTGTAGTGCACCCCGCTAGAACTGGACAGGAAGTTAGTTAGGCTTGGGGCCTCCGCCAGGAGGCGAGAATGCCGAGAAAGCCGAAAGTTCAGAGAACCCCGGAAGAGAAGTGGCAGATTGTGTTGGAAGGTCTGAAGAGCGGCAACGTGGCCGAGACCTGCCGCAAGTACGAGATCGCTCCCACGCTGTATTACCGCTGGAAAGACGAAGTCGAAGAAGGAGCCAAGGCTGCGCTTGGGGGGAGAAGCGCAGCCGCGCGGCCCGATGTCGAGCAGGAGAAGCGGATCAAGCAACTGGAGCGGGCTCTGGGCCGATCGCATTTGCAGATCGAGATCTTAAAAAACGTGCTGGGCGAGTGAGCTGCGGGCAAGCGCATTCGTCGGCACGGGAGTTAGTGGCCCAAGGCAACGAAGCCAAGTTGGTGGCGGAGACGCTGGAGATCAGCCGGTCGAGTCTTTACTATCGGCGGCAACCGCGCGCCAGCCGTGCGGATCGCTCGCACGATCAGGAGATCATTCTGGCCTGCGGCGAGAAGCCGGCTTACGGTTATCGTCGCGTGGTCGTGGTGGTTGGGGCGGCATCACGGGTTGGTGGTCAATGGCAAGCGGGCACTGCGCGTGATGCGCGAACGCGGACTGCTGGTGCGTCAGCGCCGCTTTCAAGTCTCGCGCAGAAAGGACTGGGGCAAGGTGGAAGCGCCGCATCCCAATCACGTCTGGCAGTCGGACATGACCAAGGTCTGGGCCGGGCCGAGTGTGGGCTGGGCGTATCTGGTCTCGGTGATCGACTGCTGCACGCGCGAGATCGTGGGCTGGGACTTGAGTCTGCGCTGTCGCACCGAAGAAGCTCTGGCCGCGCTCAACCGCGCCGTGCTGGAGGTTTTGCCTTTCGGTTCTCGTGGAACGGGTTTGACTTTGACGACCGACAACGGCACGCAGTTTACGTCGGCCCGTTATGTCGAAACCCTGAACCAGTTGGGCATCACGCACCGGCGCACCGCTTACAACCATCCCGAGGGCAACAGCTACATCGAACGGTTTCATCGCAGCTTAAAAGAAGAGGAGGTGTGGCTCAACGAATATCAGAACTTCGCCCAGGCCAAGCTGAGCATCGCGCGCTGGATCGAGGAGTACAATCACGACCGTCCGCATCGCGGACTCCACGGACAAACCCCGCACGATGCTCGTGCCGGTCTTCGCCCAAACCCTTACTTCAAACACGGCCCCATGTGTCTAGTTTGGAGGGTGCACTACATTTTCAGCTTTATCGCAAAATTGGGTGAGCCGTCGCCATGCGTTCCGAAAACATTGCCAATCGCGATTGCGTCGTTAACACACCCGTGAGCGGGGCACTCGGGTAATCATTGATGCCAACGACCAGGGCTTTTCCATAGTCTTCACAGTTTGCCGACGAAGGTCTCCAGGTTGCCCAACTCCAAATATTTATGCGCCTGCCACTCAGGGCTGCCGGGAGTCTTGGTCGTTCGTCGTTGATCCACATCAGCATGATTGGTATTCCTTCCTCATCGGCACACTTTATCTCCCAGAGTTCGCCGTCTGCGTGGCGGTGTCTTCGAAACCAGTGGATGACCCCATCGCATCCTTACCCTCGCCCGACAGTTGGTTTTCCACTTCTCACCAGGTTCCTGGGCAGACATATCGACAAATCGAATGGCGTTTTGGGATGTTTGGTATGGCCGACAAGAAAGTCCCGATATTTTCTGTCTTTGATCGCGAATGCAATGATACACGTTTAGCCATGTTGTCCTTTCGTTTTCCTGTGATCATCTTCAGGACCCGTTGCCCCAATCGCGACGGTTCCTACCCTTCGCCATGAACTTCACTCGCACCGGCTTTTTATTTTCTTTTTGGCCAACGAGACACGCTCCCCGTCGCGAGTCCGAAACTTGACCGGCACTTCTTCGGGACCGTGCGATGTGCATCAAACTGGACCTTATGTTTCTTGTTTGCCATGCCGTTTTTTCCTTTGTAGTTGCTTGGGGCCTCGGAAGTCAGGTATCCTCCAAATTACAACCCGTCGCCATTATGCGACGGCAGGCGTCACGTCGTCAACACTTTTTTACAACGGGTTGGTAATTTAATGGAAGATAGGCTGATTGATCTGAAGAAGTTGGGTGCCACGATACGCCTTTTACGACAGGGGAAGGACTGGGCATTGGCCGATTTGGCCGACAAATCAGGGGTGTCAAAAGCTTACATTTCGATCTGGAAAACGGGGTTGCTGCAAGCCAAATATCCAGTACGTTTACAATATTGCGGTGGCACTTGATGTCACATTGGACGATTTGCTCAAAGATTCCACCGCCAAAAAGCAGCGAGCCAGACGGCCGGCATCGGCGGACTTTTCCCCTGGACTGGCAGAACTTCGAGATGAGCTTGCTCTTTCAGGTAACGCGCTTTCGGAGGATGATGTAGAGAACCTGGCACAGGTGAAATTCCGGGGAAATAGGCCAAGAGACAAGGAAGGATGGCGGTTCGTGCTTCAGGCCATGAGAATGGCGGGTGAACGAAGCGGCCAAAAGTAAGGGATGGAAATTCTACAAATCGGTGGTCGGCGATACTCTGACCCCGACATAATTTCGCTTTGCAGGCAGAGTGGGGAACTGATCGATCCACGTTCGAGACGTGAACATGGCTCGCGCG
>CAVROB010000010.1:0-330258 GCA_963722725.1 uncultured Acidobacteriota bacterium | reverse complement strand
GGCAGATTATGGAAAAATCAGTTTTTGGTTATGGCTTCCGAATTTATTAGGCACAAAACGGCTAGCTATAACGATGAGCATTGGGCAGAGTTGATTCAGGCGATTAACCGCACTTCTGATCTGGCAGACTTTTCTGGCGATGCGATTCATAAGAGGAGACAGAATCTCAAGAGAACTTATCCGCTTGCCTATGCATGTCTATTCAACAAGCTCTGCGAGTTTCGGAACGGAGTTGATGCAACCGCAGTTTCAAGCTAAGCGCCGTCTGTAAGGGCTGCCTTGTCAGAGCAACCTAAGGTCGGGATGCGCGATTTTTCCCGCTTCCGACAGGGAGCCCAGTTTCGCGATCATAATTGCTGCGTCATCCCCCGGCAAATGTCGAAGGAAGAATTACGCAAGCGCATCGAGCGGGACCCACAGCTCCAAGAAAGATTTCAGATTTCCTTGAACATGCGTTCGCACGACGGAAGGATTATTTAGTACGCTTAGCGGTATCGCTTGGGGCACCGCTCGACCATGCGATTTTGGCTCGCCTAGACCGCTAAGCGCCATCTGCCCCAGTTGTACGACGACGTGATTTGCCGCAACACTTTCAGGTGCAGACTCTGCCCATGGCTTGCCATGCTGTGGCACGAAATCAGGAGCTCGTCGGTTGAGAACGCTGCATGTCGAACGACATGCCCGAGCTGATGCATAGTACCGGCAGAACGCACAGGCTTACGAATGCGAGAATCTTGCCCGTGGCTCCCACAGTGATCGAGGGACGTACGAGAAACAATCCGGCCAGCGCGATTGTCAGTACCACCAGTGCGATGACGACCCCGATCAGTCCAGACACACCCTTCTTTGTGATGCGCTCGCCGGAATTCCCGGGCTCCCGACCACAGACGTGTGGCCATCAGAGGTTGGTTGTTCCTGCTAGCATTTCATCCGCGGTTTCGGCGGGCGGGGAATGGCGAACACAGCGAAATGAGATAGACTGCGATTCCCAGCCCTATCAGAATTGTGCCAACGAAAGTAAAGAACACAAACTAAATTGGACGAACCCAGAGCAGACTCACAATTTCCACGAGCAAGCCCAGAATAATCAAGATGCTCGACACCCGAAGATCCAGCCATATTCCAATCGCGCGAAGTTTCACTAGCCGGACCTCCACATTTTCACTCGATTTTTCCGCCACGTTTCAAAAAGCGTAGCGGAATGCGAATTCGACGGTGCTGCCGTTGAAATCCTGTATGGGAATTGCCGCCAGCCCCGGTATTGCGTTCGACGCCTCCCCTTGCCGTTATACCCGTAATAATTCCAGGTCATTCGGTAACTGAGACCTTTGTACAAGTCGAAAATCGCCCGCACATACGGCTTCTGATAATTGAAAGCGAGGGTCCCGGGTACCTGGAGTGGATCGATTCGAGTGTTTACCGCCGACGAAGGTCCCTGCGTATCCGATGCCGGTTGTGACTCGCGCAACGGGCTTCCACATAATGTCGCCATACAAGAAGTGCTGCTTGCTGGAGTAGACCCCAGGCCGGGAACCGCGGGCGGCGCGTAACCCAAGCTGGCTGGGCACTGTGTAGCAGGCGGAGGCCGAAAGCGTTGGCGTAATAGCAAATCTGCGCCTGGCTGTAGATGTCTGTGTAGGTATAACCAAGATCGAAGAACACCTTTGAGTTCGGCATGAGCGTCGTGACGAAACTGTAGCTCCGGCCATGCTCGAGGTCGTTGACGGTAGAGACGTTGTCCCGGTTTTCATGGATGTCGATTGCGCCGTCGAAGTTGATCCAGGCGCGGGGTTTGTAGTTCGCATGGATCTTGTAGCTTTGCACCTGCCGCGGACTGATCCGGGTGAAGGAGTAATCGTTGTAACCGAACGCGAAATCTCCGGTGATCTCGCAGGTTGTCCATGGGGCGCGCTGTAAAGCCCGCGACCAACGTCTTCTCGTGAATTTCCGTGATGTTGCGAGATGTATCATTGCCTGCTGCGGGACCGGTGAAGGTCAACGAAATAAGCTGGCCGGTCGTAGGATCCACGTCTCGGTACACGCAGAAGGCATGGCACAGTCTCCACGCGCGGCGAAATAATCGTTCCCGGCGGTACCGAGGTCCCCCCGGGAAATAGGTTTCCGCCGAATAGAAAGTGGCGTTGAAATCGGCAATCGTGCGAGCTGTGTACTCATAACCCATGCGGCCGGTCAGGCGAGCCTGAAGTCGTATTGGAATTCGAAGGTATTCGATGGATGTTCTGCCCCAGAAAACTGTACGTTGGGCCGTTGACCACGTCGGCGGACGAACTCGCGCTATGACTCGGACAGGTGGCCGCAGTATAGGGCGCCGGGCAGAGAGAGAGAAACGTGGCCGCAGTGAATACCGCTTGGGGTTGCGCCAAACCCGCGAGCCCTGGCTGCATTTGGCCGAATATATTTGTCTCTGACGTGTCCCACAGGCCGGGAGTACGCCAGTTGTCGTAACGAAATGAATCGAGAATGCGAAACTTGTCGGTGACCGAATAAACTCCTGACCAGTTTGCGTTCACCGAGACGCGCTTGGCGTTGGCGGGCCACCCGTCGTGCTTCCACGCGAACCGTCGCGGCTGACGTAGTCGTTTACGATCTCATGAAGTACGGGACGGAGTTGTTCGCCGTACTGTAACCCAGCGAACCCGACGTCTCAAAGTTCTTGAAGTAATTTGACTGGAACGCAGACGCTCAGTAGGCATGAAATTTCGCGGACTCCCAGCCTGGCTGTAAGACAGATAACCGTTGCAGTTGGGATTGAATATGTTTGGCGCGGTCACAATCGGCGCGGCACACGGCAGAACCTCAACTGGTCCGTCGGTACTCCAGATAATGCCGGGTCCACTGGTGTACCGTTGGCGAGTTGGAAGCCGGAATTCTGCGGATTATCTGTGACCACGTTGTCCTGCTTGTAGTAACTCAAGAACTGGTCATAAGAAATTGTCGTCTTAGGCAAGACCGGAAGTCTACGCCAGCGCGATAGGAGTTGGTCGTGTAGCTGTAGGTTTCATTGAACTGCGAGATGGTGCCGCCATCGGTGGTAAAGAATCCAGGTCCCTGATCCCGATCGTGCGAAAATCCCAACCGGAGACGCACGCGCGATTGGGGGAACAATGTCAGGTTGTAGTCCTGCATCCGGCGCACCAGATCCAGCGAATGCGGCGAAGTTGCAATGCCCACGGCGGGAGTCGAAGTCGAGGGGTTCAGCGGATTGGCGAGCAGGTTGTAGTCCCAGAAATTCTTGTCCCGGCGAAACAGCACTCGAAAGTCGTACCATTTGTTCTTTTCGAGGCGCAGGCGGGTCACGTCATTCGGATCACCGCCGTATCCAAAGTTGCTGAAATCGAGATTGTCGAACAGGAGGCCGTTGTGATCCAGCGAGCGCATGTCCAGCGTGTAATCGAACAGACGAAGGCCCGAACCGAGATTCACGAATGTATCGTAGGTGTTGGTATTCCCATTGATCCAAGCACTCCGGTAGCCAGCCTCGATGGACTGCTGGATGTTGTAGTTTCCCGAATCAATCCCCTTAGTTTCTCCCGAGCCGTTCTGCGCATGAGATAATGGCGAAAACTCAATAGCGCCACGACGAGAATCAAAAAGCTGAGCCCACGGCCAGCCGCAAATATCTGTGGACGTTTCCTCCGGCCTTACGGAATTGCGATCTTGCTTATAGCTCATAAGCGATCTCTACTTGAAGAACGTTTGGTCGAAGTTGGAGCCGTGGATCTGGTTATGGCACAGCGTGCACGACTTGAAGAAAGTCTCCTGGCTGTGAAACGAAGGTGCCCCCGGCGCCCCACCGGTTTTGCCGTTGGGAGCGGAATTCGTGTGGCATTGCAGGCAGAGCAAATTGACGTTGCTTACGCGCAGCATGTGAGGATTGGCGCCTCCGTGCGGAATGTGGCAGGACGTGCATCCCTCGATTTTTACGGGCTCATGTTCGAACACGAACGGCCCCTGCTTGTCGGTGTGGCAGGTGAAGCAGACGGCATCCTGTGTCGCCGAGGTACGCACCTGCTTTGGCCCGACCGTGCCGTGAGGATTATGGCAATCGGTGCACTGGACCAGGCCCTCGTTTACGCGATGATGAAATGGCATTTCGAACTGGGCCTTCTGTTGTAAATGGCAGCCGTAACAGAGCTCAGGTTGTGCTTTCATCAGCAAAAATTCTTTTGTTTCCGAATGGTGAGGAGAATGACAGGAGATGCAACTGACGTTGTTTTGGGTGTGGATGGAGTTGATGGCGTTCATGTGCTGCGCGCCATGGCGTGACAACTCATACAGCGAGCGTTGATTTCCTTGGCCGGAACATTCTTGAAGGTGAATATCTTGCTACGTCGCCGCCGCCCGCCACGTGGTCGGCGCCAGGACCGTGGCAGCCTTCGCAGCCTTGCTTCGAGGGACCGCCCTCTTTATTCAGTGTGGTAACCCAGTGCGGCGTCTTTGCCCAGGCGTTGTAAATTTCCTCGTGGCAGGACTTGCAGGTGTCCGCTCCCACGTACTTTCCGACCTCGGTGCCATGCACGCTGGCCGCCGATGTGTTGGCGGATTGTGGGCTCTTGTCGGCAACTCGCTGCCCAGCCTGGCCCCGAGCGGATACGACAGCGAAAAGAGATAGAACGAAGAACAGAAGAACTCGAGTGGCGCTGGAATTCGCTGGCATTCGTGTTACCACGCTCCCTTCGAATTTCGCGGCTTGCTAGGAAGGTGTGACACAGATGTTTTATGGCTCGCAGATTCGAAGTCGCCCTGCTTCATCTCACCCGATGTCCTGATCGCATCTGATTAACGAGGGCGCGTCATGTTCAGCGGTGTCATTGGCCGTTTCCTCGACCACCTCCTTGAAATAGCGCAAATTGTAAAATCAATTACAATGCCGAAACTGTTCAAAAGCGCACACTTTCAAGAATAAAAAGGACTCATTGAGGCGACTTTTTTAGCGAGCTTGTCGACGTTCGTGGAGTCACTTCGCGCCTGTCTGGTGAGTTCATTAGCAGGTAGAAAATCTCCTTGCCGTGGGCGACAGCGGCGGCAACATGGGCGTGAGCACAAGGTCGCGGAGTTCGGCGGCTCAACCCTTCGTGCTCTGTGGCGTCGCGTTCTGCTTACAAGTTGTTCTCCGGTGAAAAGGCAGCGCGGCTCAAAGATCTTTCGCGGAACCTGCCCTTGCGGTTGCGAGATGCTGTTCTACTGCCGAGGGCTGTTTTTTTGTTTTAGCCGGCTCGAAGTCGAGGACCACGCGTGACGCCACATCGCCATGCTCGAGCCGGTCGAAGATTTGGTTGATCGAAGATAGAGGCTGCAGCTCGATATCCGCTTTGACCTTGCCTTGGACAGCGAAGGCGAGGGCTTCGGCCATATCCTCTCGCGTGCCCACGAACGAGCCGCGGATGGTTATGCAATTCGCCACCACGTCGAAGAGCGGAACCGGGAATTCTCCTGGTGGCAGGCCGATCAGGACGCAAGTGCCACGCTTCCGGGTCATGCCGACACCCTGCTTGAATGCGATGAGCGAAGGCGCCGTAATCAGAACGCCATGAGCTCCGCCGCCGGTCGCCTTCTTGACAGCGGCTGCCGGGTCTCCAGTCTTGCATTGATCATGAGATCCGCGCCAAGCCGCTTGGCGTGGACCAGCTTGCCATCATCGATGTCGATTGCGCAAACGAACAGTCCCATGGCCTTGGCATACTGGATGGCCAGATGTCCCAGTCCGCCAACTCCGGATATAGCGATCCATTCGCCAGGCCTCGCCGCAGTCTCCTTGATCCCCTTGTAGGTCGTAATTCCAGCGCAGATCAACGGCGCGGCTTCCGCAGGCGCAAGACCGGCAGGCACATGGGCAACGTAGTCCGGGTCGGCAAGGACATACTCGGCAAAACCGCCGTTGGCGGTGTAGCCGCCGAACTTCGCTCCGGGCACACGGTTTCCCAGGCGGTCAAGCAATACTCGCAGTGACCACATGCCGAGTAGAGCCAAGGCACTCCTACGCGGTCGCCCTCCTTAACAATGGTTACGCCCGATCCAACGGCAGCAACCAGACCGATCGCCTCATGGCCAGGAATGAATGGGAGTGTAGGTTTCACCGGCCAATCGCCGTGCATCGCATGCAGATCGGTGTGGCATACGCCGCACGCCTCGGTTTTCACCAGGATTTGGCCGGCCCCGGGAGAGGGAATGTCCCATTCCACGAGCGCCAACGGTTGTCCGAATTGCTCGACAACTGCGGCATGCATCTTGTGTGCCATGATTAACTCCTCTTTCAAACCTGAGCAGTCGATTGGGCACATCGTAGAGCAAGTCGCAATGCTGCGACTGTTCAATAGTGCACAGTTTCGAAAAACCAGGGAGGATCAACCGCTTCGCCAATCGTGTCTTGGAGAATTGCGTCGGAAAGAGCTGCTAGTCGTGAAGGACGACATTAAGCAGCGAGCTGTGGACCTGCAGACCGCCGTTGTAGTGAATAAATCCCAATTTCCTGAACCGATTCATGAAGAGACTGACACGCGAGCGAGTTGTGCCCACCATCTCTGCGAGGGTCTCCTGACTGATTTTGGGGATTACAGTCCCGGGTTTGCCGTCCCTGCCAAAATGGGCGAGCAGTAGAAGGATCCGGGCCAGTCTCTTTTCGCTCGAATTGAAAAGCTGGTCGATCAGGTCTTCCTCGTAACGGATGTTCCGCGATAACAAATAAGCCACGAACAGGTCCGAAAATTCGTGCTCCCGATGGAGCACTTCCATCATGGCTTTTTTGTCGATTTGCAGAACGGCGCAATCCGTCAATGCGGTTGCGGACTTGATGCGCGAACGCCTCCCGAGCAGGCAACCTTCGCCGAAAAAGTCTCCGTCACCTAGTGCCTGTCGCAGAGTAACCATTACTAGACTGTTAGCAATCAAAGCTGTCATGGCTACTGGCAGCGAAATCTTGCTCTCCAAGCAACAGCAGTCCGATCTAAGTAGCATCGCCCAGTCCCGTGCTCTGCCGGCCGGATACGTGTTTCGCGCCAAGTTGATCCTCATGCTGGTAGAAGGCTCGTCCTTCAACGCGATTAAGCAACAGCTCCAGACCACGGCGCCCACCATCGTTCGCTGGAAGCAACGCTTCCGGCAATACGGAATGGAGGGACTGGACACCTATCATCCCGGCCAGAAGCCCAGTGTGCTGACTCCAGCTCTGCGCGCCCGCATCCTGTCGGCCACGCGGAGAAAACCTAGCGACGGGTCTACGCACTGGAGTTGCCGCAAGCTGGCCTCTGCGCTCGGCGTCAGCAAAGACGCTGTGCATCGGGTTTGGCAAGAAGCGGGCCTGAAACCACACCGCCTCGAACGCTACATGGCCAGCGACGATCCTGAATTCGAAAGCAAAGCCGCTGACATCCTCGGCCTCTATCTGCGCCCGCCGCAGCATGCGGCCGTGTTCTGCGTCGATGAGAAGACCGCCATTCAGGCCTTGGACCGTCTCGATCCCGTCCTGCCGCTCTCGCCGGGACGCGCCGAACGGCACGGCTTCGAGTACTACCGCCACGGCACGCTCTCCTTATATGCAGCGCTTAATACCGCCACCGGTCGCGTCCACGGCAAAACCGCTGCCCGCCATACCAGCCGCGAGTTCGTCGCCTTTTTGCAAGAGGTCGTATCCTTGTGCCCGCCTCGGCAACAGATTCACATCATCCTCGACAATCTCTCTGCGCACAAAACTCAAGCGGTCCGCGAGTTCCTCCAACAACATCCGCGAGTCCGGTTTCACTTCACGCCCACTTACTCGTCCTGGCTCAATCAGGTCGAGATCTGGTTCGCCAAGATCGAACGCGAAGTCATTGCACGGGGCATCTTCACCTCAGTTCCCGACTTGGCTCGCAAACTCCGCCGCTACATCAATGCCTACTCTGCCCATGCTCGGCCTATCCAGTGGAAATACTCCGACCCCACCCGCCGCGTCCGCGGTAACGAACTCACTGCGACAGGCCACTAGTATGCCGATCGTCGCTTCTTTGCCAGTCTTCGGGACCAGCGGCGGCTGCTTTAAGTGGCGCAGGTTTGTGATAGCCGTAATAGACTTCGTCCGCTTGCGACTTCCGGGTGAAGAAGAAGAGTATTTTGGCCCGCGATTTCATTGCGAAATGTTTGGGAAGCCAGATGTTGTCTGCCAGAGGCATCTTCTCCAGTTCGAAGTGTGTACCCGGCTCGACCTCGGCGAGAAAACCTCCGATTGAAACCGGGTGTATGACTGTGGCTTCGACCTTGACCCACTGGAATGTCTGCTTGTCGATCCAAAGTTTGCCCTCCATGCCCGTCAACACCTTGGCCTCGGTATTGGGAGGCTTATAGCCGGGACGGGGTGTCGCTTTGAGCACATAACGTCTTGCGCACCCAGTCTTTGTTCTCCCACCAGCTTGAAGTCGAGGGCCTTTGTCAATTGTTCCATCATGAGGTCATCGCCTCGCGCTCTTTTTCATACTTCGCGATCTGCTGCCCCCGTTCCTGCTGAGATTCCTTCTGGCGTTCAACGACGGTCGTGTCCAGCTTTTGCTGTTCCCGTCCCTGTTGTTCTGACGACAGCGGCTTGCCGTTCACGGCTATCAGTCGTTCATAGGGAGAGCCCAAGATCATGAACTCTTCGCATGTCTTGGTTCCTCCACCTGGTTGCCGGTCACGCTCGATGTAATCATAGTCAGGAGCTGCCTTCCAATCCACCGCGTTAGCCTCGACCGAACGTTGGATGATGGTCTCGACGTCAAGTTGGGCAAAGGACGCTGTGGCCAGCACCGCAACAAGAATAACCTGCTTTGTCATGCTCTCCAAGTTTACCGCTCCGCGCCGTCGGCGGGTCAAAGCGCTAACTGAACCTTCCCGATGTAACGAGTTGGAGGACTAAGCGCGTCCCCGTGCGATTGATTCAATTCCGAATCGGTTTTTCCCGAGTCGCACCGCCGCGTCGTTGTGTGCTCCAACGTCACACCCTCATGCGGCCCGCGGTAAACTTGGGGGTAACTTCAGTTCCGCACGTGATCGTAGAACCTGGAGCACGTGAGCACGGGTCACAATACCCTCAACTCGTCCGCCCGACATGACGGGTAATTGATTGACGTCCTCGCGGCCCATGGTCTCTAAGGCTTCCATCGCCGGCATATCGCGAGAAACGTAATGGACCTTATCCGCGGAACGCATTACGCTCCGCACAGGAGTGAACGGCCATGCTCGCGTTTCGACCATGCGCACTTCGTTGGGCGTGATGAGGCCGAGCAGGCGTCCATCCTGAACCACCAGGAAGCAACGCCGACCGGTCTTCAGCAAGTGCTCGTGAACAAAGGCCTGCAAAGAAAGATCGGGATCTACCGTATAGCTGTCCGTCGACATCACATCTTTTACGCTCATGCCTTGGAGAAGTGTGCGTGATCTTACCTGCATGTATGTGGCGCCGGCTGCTTGCAAGAGGAACCAACCGATAAAGGCGATCCAGAGTCCTCCTAGGCCTGCCCCTTGAAAGAACCGGAGAATTCCAAAGCCGATGAAGAAAACAGCGATAATCTGCCCGACGATTGCCGCTGCCCGGGTTGAGCGCTCTGCATCATCCATCGCCCACCATAGGATGGCATGTAGCACTCGCCCACCATCGAGCGGAAACCCTGGAATCATGTTGAATGCGCCCAGGGCAAGATTGATATAGCCGAGCCACACGAGGAGCGCTGTGCCGGGTGTTGTTGCCGAAGTCCACGGAGTCCAGCCAGAAAGCCTGGCTAAACCGAGCATGACTAGCCCAAGGACCCCACTGGTGATGGGTCACCAGCTCTGCTTTGTCCATTCACCCTCTCACGATCCGCGCGGAGCGGATTTGGCTGGCATCCTCGCGGGTTTGCCCCGGTTTATGCGCTATGCGGAGGTGCTTCGCGAATGCTTCATTGACCGTGGGCTGTACATCGGAAAGGAACGGATACTGGCACAACGAACAGCGCTTTAGCGTACCATCGCCAACTAAGACTCTTCCATAGGGAAAGTTTACGCCTATCCATAACGGCTGCAAAGCGTGCTGAGATTTCAAACTGCACCACTACCGGAACTTTGCCGCGCCTTGACAGCGGCAGCGTAGAAGCCTAGCATTGTGATCGAGCAAGCTACGTCTTCTTACTCTTTCAGGTTCCCTGAACTAAGTCAGCCCATCTGAAATTTTTCCTCTTAGCTTCCCTCTGAGGAGGAATTAAGCCATCACCGCATTAGCCAGTTGGGGCCGCCCTGTCCGCGAATACAAGAGAGTTTGGCCGCAAGTTTACAGGGCTGCGCTCTTTGAGTTGGACGCCAGCAAAGTTTCAGATCGAATTGCTGAAGCGGAAACAGCACTGGTGATCCGTGCACGCGAACTTGTTGATTCAGCAGGAGACAATATCGAGGAAGAGCAGGCTGTAGATGACGCGATGTATGCCTTGCACGCTCTTCGGAGTGCGTTGAAGTGTAGGGCAAATGCGCAGAACATCCCCGAAGACATCGCAGCATGAAATTCGCCGGAGAATCGAATTGATGATCGATGCGAGCTACGTTTCCGAGCGTATCGACAATATCAAACAAGAAATAAGCGATCTAAGGATCACGACCGCAGTGCATTGGAACAAGAGCCAGCACACCGCGCTGGAGAAATCCGCCTACGCCTTAAAAAAGGGACGTTTGCGGGAGATCAAACGAGAACTGTCGGGCTTGATGAAACGCCGTGCTTGAATCTCGGTTGGTTTATGACCATCCGATCATTCGTGTGGGTATGGATTGGTCAGAGCCGAGAAGTGTTGCCCACCCGATCACCGTACAAGAAGGAGCCACTATGCACAGCGATCCACGGAAAACATGGCAGTACTTCGCTCACGCCGTCATTCGCGAAGATGATCCAGCGAAGCTCACCTACTTGATGCAAGAGCTTTACCGCGTGCTGAAAGACAATCGGGAAGAACCCAGTCTCGCATGATGGCTACGGTTTCCACTCCAAACGACGTTTAATCGTGTGTGGTTGTGTGCTCCGCGAAGCGGATTGGTCTAGGTCGTCGGCTCGCTTCGCTTCTCCAGTTCGCGGCGGTCTTTGCGTTCCTGTTTGGCTGCCTTGCGTTCGCTTCGGATTTCCTGCCTCTTGGCCTTATTCTTCGGAGTTAGTTTTGTCATACCCAAGTTTCCCACAGGCTCCGAGCCGATTGCTAGCCCTGAGGATTTCACCTGCATCACTGCGAAGAAACGGGCTGCTGGTGTTTTCTGGCGACGAGATAATATCCTTCACAGATTGAGGTGTGCTGATCATGTCCCACGGGAACCAGACCGAACTTGCGCGGAAAGAAGCCAACCTCATCGCTGCTGTCGAAACCATGCTCCCGGACTTTGCGAAAGCGTGCCGTGCACCCGACCTCCCGATAGTCATCATGCACCAAGACGCCTTCGCCGCTGACTATCAGGAAGAGGAATATCGGCTCCGCTCCTTGGCATGGCGATAAAGTTCGCTGGCATCTGCGGAAAAGATGTCCACATCGCCGGAAGGAATCGGGAGACCGTGGATCAAAGCACGGCTACTCATTGAGGTTTCGGGTTGACGCCTAACCGTAGTTGCCGCCGACAGGGCCAACGTTCATACTCCGAACCATGACCCTAAAAAATGCGGCGTTGCTTGCACTGATCGGGACGATCCTGATGACGGCTCTCCTGTTGTGGGCGTTCGTCTCCAACTTCCTCAATGTCCTGCGAGGTCTGGTTCCTGCGGTGACGTTGTTTTCGTCGTTCATCTATGCGTTTGGCGCATTCAGCGTCATGGTGTTCTTTTTCGTGTTCCACAGAACGCAGTAGGCGGGCGTGATGAGCCGTCCTTGCGGTAGAAAAGGTCGCGCATCGCCCGTCTCCGAGCTTCGTTCGCGTCCTTCAGAGTCTTGCGTTCGTCGGCATCCATGCCTTGCTTCGTTGAGGGGGCAGCAGATTCTGGTTCGCTGCACGCCGGGCAGCGGTTGGCAAAACCGGGTTTATTGGGCTTCAGTTCGAACTCCTCCCCGCAGACGGCGCACACTTTGATCGGAAATGCCATCCCTGCTGTCATAATACAACCCACATGCAATTCTCTCTGATGCAGAAGGAAGATTTCCGCACTGGGTCTCCTGTTGTTGCGGACATTCGTCTTCCCTCAAGGTGCTGCGAGGTCTTATTCCTGCGGCAACGCTGTTCGAGCCATTCACCTGTGCGGTCGGTTGCTTCCGCACGGCTGTAATCTCCGGGTCTCCGGGAAGAGCGAGCTATAGACTTACTTAATACGCACTACCAGCAGACTTCACGACCGGGGATTGCACGGCAGTGAGCGTCTGGACTTGAGTGTTAAGGGTGGTCGTGTCCCAAGGACCATTGATGGAGCAGCCGACATAGATGAGGTTGGTGGGGTTGATCAAAGTGACCCAACCGTTTACCACCAAGGTCGTACTTGTGGTTGTTTGTCCGTCAGAAGTAAACGGGAGTTCCATCGTTGCGAACGCAGGCTGCCCTATGTTCATCGGGCTGCCGCCGCCATCTGAGGCATAAAGATCGCACCAAGGGTTGACGAAGCGATGACCTTGGGGATCAATTCCATAGGCGAGAGTGATATTCCCAGTCGCCAAATAGGAACCCGCAGGGATGTTCGTGAGTTGGATCACTCCCGGCGACTGGATGCCCGCCGAGCCGCTTACCTGAGCGTTGGTGAACGTGGTGTTCACGTAGATATTGGTGGGGGTGTTTGTTCCGTTCGTGCCCGGAATTCCTTGGATACCTTGAGCGCCCGGCAAGCCGTTAATCCCGTTGATTCCCGGTGCGCCGTTAATCCCGTTGGTGCCGTTGATACCCGGAGTTCCCGGCGTCCCAGCTTGTGCCATCGTTACCCACGGAGTTGTGCCCGGTGTAGCGGTCCCCGGAGTTACGGGCGCTGTTGCGACATAAGTGGACGTACCGCGATTCGCGGCGGTACCGCCAGTGGCGATTGGCTGTACGCCAGAAGCACTGGCGAACGAGTACAAATTGTCACCGCCGACGCTCCAAGTTCCGAGGCCGGTTCCTCCGGGGAAGCAGTTCG
Source organism: uncultured Acidobacteriota bacterium (assembly GCA_963722725.1). Lineage (GTDB taxonomy): Bacteria > Acidobacteriota > Terriglobia > Terriglobales > Acidobacteriaceae > JABDBE01. The sequence continues at coordinate 317,195 of CAVROB010000010.1, read as the reverse complement.
TATAGTCCGTTAAACAGAGCACTCCCGCAGATGACGAGAAACCGAACTGAGTGCCCCATGTGCTGTAGTCGAACAGCAGATTGGCTGATGTGGCGCTTAAACCGCTGCCGGAGATTGTGGTATTGGACGGTGTCAGAACCCCCGTCTTGGTGCCATCGTTCAATGTCAGGTTCCAGTTCACGACGTTCGACGGGGTCAGCACTCCTATGGTGCCATCGGTTGTAATTGTGCCAACCGCAGAACCAGAGCCGAATGTTAGGTTGACATTGTAGGTAATATTGTTACCCGTGTAGGCGAAGGTCGCCACATCATTAACCGCATAGGAAGCGTTTGGATCGAACGTTCCACGGAAGTTGAAGCCTGTTCCGTTGGCGCCCGCTACGCCTGCCGGACCAATCGCACCCGTTGCACCTGCTGGACCCTGTGGACCCGCTGCCCCAGCAGCCCCCGTTGGACCTGACAGACCAGCGGGACCTTGGGGACCCGTCACACTCAGCCCGCTAGGACCCTGCGGACCTGTGGCACCCATAGGTCCAATCGGGCCCGCTGGCCCCTGCGGATATTGGAAGAAAGATTCGGCGGTTGTCGGATAGATCGAACCGGGTTCCTCACCTCCGGCTAGATAGATCACCCCGCTGATAACGCTCGCCACACCTGAGTCCCGAGCCGTATCCAGTGGCGTCAAGGATGTCCAAGTGTCTGCGGCTGGGTTGTAAACTTGAACCACAGTCACAGAAGTTTGACTGGTCCCAATTCCACCGATGACATACACCAAACCATCCATGACTACCGCTGAAGAACCCCAGACGGGTACGGGTATGGACGAAGCACTCTGGGTCCAAGTATTGCTAATCGGATCGTAAATCGATACGTTTGAAGCGAACGAGGAAGTTGGCGTGGGCCATGACCCGTAAGCGCCTCCGACGACATACAGCTTGCCGCCTACCGCCGCGCCGCGTGCGCCAATCAGGGCGTTAGGCATTGGCGCTCCGGTTGTCCACGTGCTCGCCACTGGATCGTAGATTTCGAGAGTGGGAACGTTGGTGCACGGCGGACAGCCGATGTCCCCACCAACAACGTAGAGCTTTCCATTGATCACTGCGCTGGCTGCGTCGTAGCTTGCAGTTGGCATCGACGGGCCAGAGGACCAAGTGTTGGTCGTGGGATTATAGATTTGCATGATGCCTGTCACGTTGACTCGGCAGTCCCCGTCGTAAGAGCAGCCGCCAACCATGTAAAATTGGCCGTTTATCACCGCGCCCACGGCATACGCTGACTTCGTTGGCGACGGGGCGAGAACGGTCCACTGGTTGGTCGTAGGGTTGTAGGATTCGGTTTCATTGCTCTGAGCCCCGTTGGTAACTAAGAACTGTCCGTTCAATACTCCGCCCGCAGCGGCAATGTGCGCGGCATTGACCGTCGTAAGCATGGAAGCGATGTAGTTCCAAGTGCCCGAAGGCATACTGGGCGTCCCCTGTGGACCCGGAACGCCCTGCGGTCCAACCAGACCTTGTGGTCCCTGTGGGCCTGCTGCGCCATCGTTTCCGTTGATCCCCGCCACTCCTTGCGGCCCGATTGCACCAGCGGGACCCGCCAGACCTTGAAGCCCCTGAGCACCCATCGGTCCGGGCATTCCCTGTGGACCTGCCGCTCCCTGCGGCCCTGTTGATCCAGTTGCCCCTGCTGCTCCGGTCGTTCCCGTCAACCCGACTGGCCCCTGTGATCCAGTTGCGCCCGTGCTCCCCGCTGCTCCTGTCGCGCCCATCAGACCTTGCGGCCCTGCAATCCCTTGAACACCAGTAGCTCCCGTCAGGCCGGTTGCTCCCTTAACTCCTTGCAGCCCCGTGGCTCCCGTCAAACCAGTGGCTCCCTTCGGTCCTACGGGTCCGGTCGCTCCCTGTGGTCCAACAGCGCCGTAAGTCACCGCGAACGTAGTGGAGGCTCCACCGCTGTTGGCAACTATCAGCCTGTAAGAACCTGCCGCCTGCACTGGCAAACTGGCTACGACCACGGAAGACGAGCACGCAGATGTCACCGTAAGTCGCGTCGTGTTGAAAGTGACTGCGGGCAGAGTCCCAGTGCAGAAGCCCGACCCAACAACGCTCAGCGTGTGGGTTGTGTAGTTGATGGACGCGCTATCAATGGTGACCGGAGTGAGCGCGAAAGACAGCGAGGAAACCAACAATAGCGAGAGACACAAGTAGCGTTTCATGCGAAATCTCCAGTCCGGTGTTCGGCTCGCGCCTCTGCGGCTCGTTACCCGCGTGCTCGCGCTGCGTCCAGTTTTTCCTTAGCTCCTCTGCAAAGTGTGGAAGGGGTTGCAGAGTTTTCGTGGGTGAGCGTTCCGGGGGGAACCGTATGAATCCGTCTCGCCTTTGGTGAAAGTCATCTTAGCTGTTACAGCAGATGGGAAAAGATACCGTCTGGGTCATTACGGTGCCATTACTAAGGTGCCGCGTGGGAACGTTGCAGGCAAAGGAATGTTGCTCTCTCCGCGAGCCGCGAGTCACATCGACGAAGGAACGGAAAGCACAGCCGCTCCCCATGTTTTTGCATTTTGCAAAAGCCCGTTTCGGGAATTCGCCTTTGAAAAAGCGCCAACCTGATCACTTATGACCACTCTTCCGTTAGTGCCGTCTCGTATCGTGATTGGCAACCAGCCTCGGAGGAAGTCATGAGAAACTTCGCCCTGTTGATGCAACGGCTCCTTGAACTCCAAAGTTACGAAACACACAGAAGTCCGGAACTGATCGCGGAAGATAGGCGATTGATGGATTCTCTGGAGAAAAGAAGTCTGGGAAGAAAGCCCCCACATACGGCAAAGCTCAGCCGCCGGGTGGGAGAGCGACTTGGAGCTTAACTTTTTTTCCTGAATTCTGCTTTGCTGGTATCGATGGCGACGTGAGGCGGGCGGTGCATTCCCTGTCAGCCCCTCCAGCAGGGACCCGCCCGCCCGGAGGGGTAAAGGGTGGATCGACGTTTCACAGGTCACGGGAGCCCTTTTGGGCCAGCATGGCGACCATATGCCGGAACCCCTTGGCCTCTCATCACACGACATCCGCACTGCTGCTCAACGGTTCCCGTCCACTCTCCACAACAGCTTTCCCACTTCTCGGTCAGGAGGGTCCACAATCGCTTCAGTCATGAGGCTAGGTTGGAAGCTATGGATCGCGCCAAGGAAACTTTCGTAGGGCACTTCGCCCGGTGCGCCAAATAGCAGGATGGCGTCCGGCCGAATGGCAAGCAGCTCTCGCTGCGCGGCGTCAATTTTGTCGAGCACAGGAATATCCGAACTGAAGGCAATCATTCTGCATCGCGCAAAGTAGCTCGCGTACACTCCAGCTTCCCAGCCGACTCCATGCTCCCCATAAGGTCCGTGCCCGATGACGACTAGATTATTGCAGTGGGGTATCGTCTGAAGTTTTCGTGCGGCGTCGTAACAACTAAGTTGATAATCTCGGCGCAGCGTCCGGAAGGGCGATGCCCAGTACACCTGCATGAACATCGTGCCGAGTACAACCAGAGCGGCGGCGACCATTCGTGCCTGCCGAAATTGCGTTTCTCCCGCAGGAACAATAAAGGGAACTACTGCCGCCATTACCAATGGGACGAGCGGGAGAACATATCTGGTGTCGAACACGAGCATGCAGTAAGCAACAATGAGAATTGCCGCCTCTACGAACACGATCCCAATCAGTTGGGTTTCCACTTGCTGGGTGCCTCTCCGCATAGTGAAAAAAGCCAAAATGATGGCCAACAGTCCCCCCGGCGTTAACAGAATCGTGACCTCTTTTAGCGCCTTCGGGATATTCTGGCGTTCTTTGCTCAATATTAGCCGTATCGCGCTGCTCCATTTAAGACGCGTAAACCACAGGGGTGATCCCGGAAACATGTTGTCTACTACCATGTAGGAATCTGAAGATCGCGAAGTATCGCGAAGCACCACCAAGTTACTGCTGTTCCGGTCCGCCTCTTCTCTCGCGGACTTGTCAAGCAGGTTCCATTTCGATTGATAGCCAGCAGTAAAAATGCCGTACCTGCTCTGCAAAACAATTCCCCAGCTAAACCACACCAGTAGCGGAACAGCGATTCCAGCGCAAACGTACATCAACGACTTTCTTAGATCGCACCGGCCTATTAGGAAACCAGCCACCACCGTGGAGACTGCTAGCCAAGGCATAGCAATCGCTTTTGCCAGAAACGCGGCTCCGTGCGGCAAACCCAGAAAAATCCAGTTCAATCCGGAAGGGTGGCGCAAACAGCGCAACAACAAAACAAAATAGAACAGAACGAATGCCATAAGGAGGAAATCCGCGCCGATGAAGTACACGGAGAAGGCCGCAACGCCTCGCGCCGTCGTGAACCACAGAACAGTTATTGCAGCAAGCAGGGGTGACCGCCACAGACGAAAGGTGAATAGATACAGCATCGGCGAACAGAGGAGAAAGCTGCCAATAGTGACTAATCGTGCCAGCAATGTGATATTGCTGCTGGGGCTCGAAATTGCCGCTATGCACCACGATACGAGGGGACTCCAGTACCCATTCAACGAACCAAACCCATCTCCCCCGCGAATGTGTCGGGCAATACCAATGTAAGAGATGGCATCGTAATTGATGTTATGAGATGCGACCCGCCAAAACCAGACGATCTGAAACGCGGTGTTGATCCCAGCCGCAAGCAGGAACGACCAAGCGGTTGGGTGGACAAGGTCGAACAGTGCGGATCGTTGCTCCTCAGTATCGCCTTTATTCATGACCGAGATTTCCTTACAACGGCATATGGGTGCATTTGCTCAGACATTCCGTGAGCACACGACCGCAACTCCGACAACTACGGACGCCAACCCTTTGGATTTACCAAGAAATTGTAATTGAGCGAACTGTCCTTCAGCTTGAAGCAACTTTACAAAGATTTGCTTAACGTTACATCATGCTTCTGTCGTGGGCAATACGAGCGAGATGCACGGCCCGTTCCGTATGCGAGAGCGCAGAGCGCGCCTCTTGAACGAAGACACGGCCCGCATCCGTGAGTTCCACAATTCGTCGCCTATTGCGAGTGAACAAGTGAAATCGGTGCTCGGCTTCGAGGTCGGTAATCTGTTTACTGAGCGCAGGCTGGGTTATATGCAATCTGTCGGCAGCCCGCCGGAAGTTCAGCTCTTCGGCCAAGGCAATGACTGCAAGCAGGTGACGTATTTCAACGCTGGGAAACACGGCTCACACCTCTTCGGGGCGTAGAACAGGGCCGTCCAATCTCGGGACCTTGGTTAATGCCCCTACATCTAGTCAAGGAACCGGTAGAAAAGGAAAAGTATAAAAAGAAATTGTTGGACTCAGGTAGGTTTGAGTGCTCAGAACCCTTGACAGCCGCTAGTTCTGGATGGCACGCTTCTTGTCATCTGGCCATCTAAATTATCAGTCGGGTTGAGGCCCTCCCAGATGTCCAGCCGCGAGTTGGGCCCAGAATGGGTTCTTTCAAGGTTTATCTCTCCCGTCGGGGCTGCCCAAGACGAGATCGGTGAATTGGTCATCGTCGCGCGACGCCTTTGGCCGCGCGTTAAGAAGTATGCGCGTAGAGAGCAGCCGGAGAAAAACTATGACGAGGCGCTGGGTTTGGCCACGGAGGTATGGGAGGGTGTGTTGCAGTCTGTCGCGAAAACAGTCCAGCGATCCAACCGGAAAAACTGGAGAATAAAGAACACGGAAGCCTATCTTTTCGGCGCGTTCCACCACAGGTTCAACCGTGCTCTAAAAAAGGAGCGCCGACAACGAGAGATAATAAAACATCTCCCTTCGAGCGGTGATCCGGAGCGCTTACGACAGGCCCATGATTCAAAAGTCGTACACGATCTGGAGCAATCGATCCAGGTCAACGAGGCCGTGCGGAGGATGGATGATTGGACCCGCAAGGTATGGGCGGCTCGGCAGTACGGATACTCATGGAGGGAAATCGCGGTACATCTGGGCCTGACCGAGCCTCAGGCCAAACTTCGATTTCGTTATGCAATAGGCAGGCTGCGTGCTCGGCTGGGCCGCGCTGCGTGACTACTGCATTGCGGAAGTTGGTTTGCATCGATCGCGGTAAACTTGGCGTGTGTTTGTGCGGATTTCAACTGAGAGCAGGCGGGTTCTGAAACAGCAGGAAGAATTCAACGTAGAAGAAAAGCGGATATTGGATCTGCTCAGTAGAGGTTTATCCCAAGATTTTCCAAATCCGCAGCGTGTCGGGTGCCCCGATTCGGCAATGCTCAAAGGCATCGCCCTTCACAAGGTGGCACTCGCAGAAGCCGACCCTTGGCTAGACCATTTCAGCTCATGCAGCCCGTGCTTTCAAGAGTTCACACAATTTCGTAAGCAGGCAGTTGATGGGCGCCGTCGTGCGCAACTTTGGCTAGCTGCGGCGGCGGTCCTTCTTTTTGCGGTAACGGGATGGCTCTGGGTGCACACTCGGCCGTCGGTGCAAACGTCCGCAACTGTCGTGTTAGATCTTCGTGAACACTCAGTCTCTCGTGGGGAAAACTCGGCAGAAACCAAGCAGCTTGCCTTGGAAATACCGCGAACGGCCAAGCACCTGATTATGGACTTGCCGATTGGGAGCAAAGAGGGAAGCTACGATCTCGCGCTGCTGAATGAGGCTGGAGATGAAGTTTCGCGTGCAACGGGCAGAACGACATTAGAGGATCACATCGTCATTCTCCGTGCCGACATTGACATTCGCAATCTTAGCCCTGGGTTGTACTTTCTTGGTCTGCGCCAACTTGGGCCGGAGTGGAGCCGATATCCAACTCGCGTCAATTGAATCCTCAAATAAAGACTGGCTCACGCGATCGGTTGCCAGAGCAGCGTAGTAGAAGAACATGGTCTTGTGTCTAGAGGACGCCGTCACCATACTGAGCAAGTGGAAGGACGATTCCGCTCATATCCTCGTAGTTTCTGAAAGCCCTTTTCAGCAATCACGTCGGGTATCCTTGAGCAAGGCATCGATTGGGCGATAGGTCTGCATGGGAAAGTGTCGAAGGTCTCAGTTAATCCTGATACGAAGGGAAAAAAAGCTGGAACGAGTGTGTTTGAGACGCCAGGCGGTACTTTGTTGCTCTCCATTGGCGGTTGTTCGTTTGTGTACGAAGAACCACGCGAAGCCAATCCAGTTGTACGAGAATAAGCCGAGTCTACGACCGTTTCGGCACGCTCTGTGTTCTTTCCGTCAAACGAAGTTTTTGTATTCTACGAATTGCGGGAGCCTTCACTGAAAGCCGACGTTCCTGGTTGGAGTACGATTTGAACATAAGCGTACGACCGAGACTGCGCGCCCGCTCAGAGCGCACGATGCGGACTGTGAGCGCTATCGCGATGTTTCAACAATTGAGGAGACTCGCTCTTCTTCTATAGTGGTGGTGTGTTTCTCACGCACGGCGGTTCCCCGCAATTCAGAAATGCGCTGGATCCGCCTCCATCTTCGAGTCCCACCCCTTCATCTCATTGAGTTCCTCAGGCGTGATCTGCGGCAAGTGCCGTATAAACAAAACCAGGCGCCAGGTTTGCGGGACGGTGTGCGTTCCATGGAAGGCCGGCATGCCGCTCAAACGTACTCCATTTTCAATTGTGTAGTAGAGTTCGCCGTCGCTTTTGTTCTGCGTCCCGGCTGCGCGCATGTCGGGCGGTTTCGGATAGAGACCCTTGCCGTATACCGTCTGGCCCGATCCGTCATTCGAATGGCACGGCGAGCAATGAAAGGCGAAATGCTCCATGCCTCCCCGAATGCTCTCCGTTGAAGGCGTGATGGGATTGTGCAGCTCGCGGTACGAGGATGGCACGGCCAATTTGCGCGCCGTTGTCGCCGCGAACACCTCGATCGCTGATGGGGTCGCGAGTGCGCTGAAGCCGTGTTGCACGAGCATTAGCCCGTACACCGCGGCCGCAATCGCAAGAACAAACAGAATTAGCGAAACTACTTTCCACGGTTTCATGTCTGCCTCCCTTGTCCCGAGCCGGCCTTCGATGGGCTGCCTTCCGCGTCAGCCGCGAAGAACGGCAGCTCCGAAGGGAGCACCCGTCAGGCCGCCATCCACCACCAGCTCGACCGCGTTGATGTACGACGAATCGTCCGAGGCAAGAAAAAGCACAGCCTTGGCCAGATCTTCCGGCTCGCCCCAACGGGCAAGTGGAACCGTGGAAGAGAAGAAGTCGGAAACTTTTGCGGATTCCTCTGCCGTGACATTGGCGCGTGGCCCGCGCTTCCAGATGGGAGTTTTCGTCGCTCCAGGGGCCACCACGTTCACGCGAATTTTGCGCGGTGCAAGGTCTGCGGCGATGGATCGCGCCATCGAGACGAGTCCGCCTTTCGTGGCAGCGTAGGCAGCAAAGCCTGGTTGACCGAGATAACTTTGCACCGATCCGTTGAAGATGATGCTGCCGTTGTCATTCATGAGAGGAGCGGCTGAATTGACGGTAAAGAAAGCACCGTTGAGGTTGGTGTGGACTACCTTCTCGAAGATGGCTTCGTCGGTCGTGCCAGTCGGCGTACTGCCAGAAATGCCTGCATTGGCGAAGACGATGTCAAGTTTGCCAAAGTCTTTGGCGAGTTCAGCGTCGAAAAGCTTCTTGCGGTCCTCCGCCACCGTAACGTCGGCGCGATAGCCGTGCGCCTTCGATCCCAGCTCGGCGACCGCTTCATCCAGTGTCCGTTGATCGCGACCCGTAATTGCGACTTCCGCGCCTTCTGCAACGAAAAGGCGGGCAGTGGCCAGGCCGATGCCGCTGTTTCCGCCGGTGATGAGAGCCTTCTTGCCTGCGAGTTTCATAATTTCCTCCTGGACGGCTGGGCCGTTAACTACGACGGCCGTCATAAATGGGATATGGCGTGTGCCCAATTTTGCTTCGTCAAAACAGGAGAGCTGGGAAGATCGAAGCTCTCCTGTTGCTGTGGCGGAGATTTGGCCGTCAGTCGTGTCAGATCAGGCTGCCAAGTTCGCCGTCCTGGATCGCAGGGACCGGAAGCCCGCGCGAACCTCTTCTGAAAAGAGCTTCGGCTGTTCCCAGGCCGCAAAGTGCCCGCCCTTGGGGAGCTTGTTGTAATGGATCAGTTTGGGATACGCGCTTTCTGCCCAATTGCGCGGACATTGATAGAGCTCGTCAGGGAAGGCGCTCACAGCAACCGGCACCGACACGCCTTTGACGCTGAAATAGGGAAATTTATTTTCCCAGTAGAGCCGTGCTCCCGAAAGCGCCGTGTTCGTCAGCCAGGTGATCGTAACGTTATCGAGGACATCGTCTCGTGAGAGACCTTCGGTCTGCCCGTCAAAGACGCGCGCGATCAGCGCATAACTCCACGCATCGTGGTCCAGAAAATAGGCGGCCAAGCCGACTGGGGAATCCGCGATTCCATACAACGTCTGCGGTTTCAACCCCATCTGGTAGCCGTAGCCGACACCTTTGCTGTACACGAATTGGAGCCTCTCGAAGGCAGTCTTTTCATCGTCTGAGAAACCGGACGGCATCGGCGCGCCGGACAGAACAGCTCGATAAATATCCGCAGGAACTGCGCCGGGCATGTTGGTGTGAATACCGAGAAGTTCGGCCGGCGCCTGCACGCCCATCAAATCGGTGATGACCGCGCCCCAATCCCCGCCCGTTGCCACAAATTTTGAGTAGCCGAGTCGCTTCATCAACACCGTCCAGGCACTCGCGATCCGTTCAGGGCCCCAGCCAGTCGTCGTCGGCTTGCCTGAAAACCCGTAGCCCGGCATCGACGGAACCACGATATGGAAGGCGTCGGACGCATTTCCGCCGTGTGCGGTGGGATTGGTTAGCGGATCGATGATCTTCAACTGTTCGGTGATCGAACCGGGCCATCCGTGCGTAACGATGAGCGGCAACGCATTTTCGTGTTTTGAACGGATATGAATGAAATGAATGTCCAGTCCGTCGATCTCGGTGATGAATTGCGGCAGGGCATTGAGTTTTGCCTCGATCTTGCGCCAGTCGTACTCTGTCGCCCAATAGCGAGCGAGTGCTTGAGTCGTCGCGAGCTGCACGCCTTGCGATGCATCCGTGACCGTTTCTCGTTCCGGCCACCGTGTGTCGTTGATCCGCCTGCGCAATTCGGTGAGTTCCGCCTCTGGAATATTTATTTTCTGAAACGGACGAATCGCATTCTTGTCAGCTGGCTGCTTGCTGGCTTGCTGTGTAGAGACTGATTGGGTCATGGTGTCCTCCTTTTGACTGGGTTGGAATTTCTTGGTTTGAGTCTTGAGCCAACAGTTTCAACGTCAGCCTTGGCAACCTCTGGATGGCCGTCAATTATATCGCCGACTCCGAAAATTGTTGTTAACAGGCGTGGCTGTTGAAAAACTCAAGGTCTGGAAGTTCGCAGAAATTTCATCGCGCTAGGATGCCCTACAAACGACATTCTCGATTTTGGTGGACATTTTCTATCTCTGTGCCAGGACCGTTTTTTCAAAAGAGGGGGTTCTCAACAGCCACAGGCCATTACACGTTTTGACCGCAGGTCAATGAGCGTAATCGCGATGTTATGCTAACTATCGGCTTCGCAAAATCAGTTGCGTTCAGGTGTAGCCGCCACCGAATCTTTCCGCCGCCAGATCGAGAGTCCCGGCGCTCCCATTGCCAGTGTGCTCAGCGTAGCGGGTTGCGGAGAATCTGGAACGGGAGCGGTTAGCGCCGCATCCGGCTGCTCGATATTGCTATCGTCCATGCCCTTGGTCTGACCCGCAACGATTCCCTTGCCGGGAATGGTTTCATAGGCGTAGCCCGTCAATGTGCCAGAAATCTTACTGTTAACGGTAATGCTCAACCGCGCCCAACCATAGTGGGTTTCGCCATGAATCTTGAACTTTAGCCCAAGGAAACGATTTGTGACGTTAAACCAACTGCCGCCGCGATAGCCCCTTGTTAAGAAGAACGTAGAGTAGGCTAAGGAAGCGCGGCCCAGAGGAAAGGGCCGCTTGGAACCGATGCGCGCACCGCGATCGAGCGCGAAGGCGCTATTCCTCCCAAATCGGATGTGCCCTTGGACCGCATTGCCGGGCCCGGGCTCCGCATAAAAACTTGCTTTAAACCCCGAGGTCGTGCTCATGTGATGGTTAAGAAGAGTGAAGTCAGTTATGCCGTCATGGTTAAGGTCGAGATCGTAGCTCTTGCCGGGTGAGATGACGTGATGGGTAGCGGTGTAAACAATTTTTGCCTCTGACGGCTGAGCCAGAGTCAGCAAGCCGACGCCAGCCGCATTTGCTGCCAGAGCGTAGGCGCTCAGCTGCTGATGCATTGACCCGGAAAGGTCGAAAGCTGTCTTACGGGACCAGGAGGAGCGTTTCATAAGGCCTCCTTGAAAAGTGGCTTATTATCCGTCCCCTAGGATCAAAGAGTCAACTCAGTGATTCTCAAATGGCGAAACCAGGCCGTTACACTCAAATCCCCGCCCAAGGGAAGATGAGCGTAATCGGAATTTATCGTCAAGTATCGGCTTGCGTGAGATCAATTCTTGTCAGATGTAGCGGCCACAGGCTCCTCGCGTCGCCAGATCGACAGTCCCGGTGCTCCTAGCGCCAACATACCCAGCGTAGCCGGTTCGGGAGTGGACGACGTGTGCGTTGCAGGAACCGGTTGAGCACCGTCGTCAGGGCCTTTGGTCGCGCCTGCGATGATCGCTTTGCCGGGAATGGTTTCGTAAGCGTAGCCGGTGAGCGTCGCAGTAATTTGAGAAGGGGGCTGATACTGAACGCTTAGTCGCGCCCAGCCGTAGTGGGTCTGCCCCTTGATCTTGAACTTCACTCCCAAGTAGCGGTTCTTGACATTGATCCAGCTTCCGTAATCTGGTCCTCTGAATCTGGCCATAAGCTCCAGGCCCCCCTGAAACGCACGCTTAGGCCCGATCCACATGCCCGGTTTCATGGCTACCGCTCCAAAATAATTGTGCACTGCCTGAGCGCTGGCCGCCACGTTGGCGGAGAGCGACTGACTACTCCGGCACGAGCCGCCCGTGCTACATGAAGAGAAGTGCTTGTTTTGGAAGGTTAGGTTGGTCTTACCGTCGCCAGTGAGATCCAGCGAATAGCTATCGCCCTCTCTAATGACATGGTGAGTGGACGTATAGATGATCTTCGCCTCCATTGGTCGGGCCGGTGCCAGCAGGCTCAGTCCAGCGGTGCTCGCCGCGAGGGCGTATGAGTTCAATTGCAGTCGGTATGGTGACGGCAGGTCCTGGACTTTCCGAGCCCGGGTAGGTTTCTTCATAGCCCCTCCTTGTACTTCAACGTACCTCAGTACGCCGTCGCATGGCGCCTGTCACTTCGCGCAGCGGCTGGACGCACGTCTCGGTTAGCGGGTTAACTTGAAGACCGTTCCGCAGCCGGGACCCAGGTTGTCGCAGCTTAGGTCTCCGCCGTTGGTTGTGGCGCCGTAAGCATGTCCCTTCGCATCCAGCACTACGCCGGTTGGATATTCACCATCCGCGCCGCCGGTAAACGTGTGAAGGATCTTCTCATTGCCGTGCGCGTCCAGCATAAACAGAATCCCGCAACCATCGTAGCAACTCATATCTGCGCCATTCGCTGCCGCACCGTAAATGTTTCCTGCTGCATCCAACACAACGCCCGACGGACGCTCCCCGTCACCCCCGGTACCCGTAAACCTGTGCAGCACCGTTTTGTGCCCATTCGGATCCAGCCTGAACACGGTTCCGCACAGCCCCGTCACGCAGTTAGGATCCCCTCCTGCATTGGTCGCACTGGTCGTGCCGTAGAGAGCCCCAGTCTTATCGCGAAAAACCGGCGCATCAGGATATGCTCCATCCCCGTCCCGTCCCGTAAAAGTATGCAGCACAGTCTCTTTGCCTGCGGTGTCTACCTTGAAGACGGTTCCGCAACCATAGTCTGGATCGCAAGTGAAATCGCCCCCGTTTTGAGTAGTGCCATATAAAGTGCCATCTGAATCCCGGATCACGCCTGCGTATGGGTATCCTCCGTCTGCCTTACCCGTAAAGTTGTACAAGACCTTTTTCTTGCCAGTCGGATCGAGCTTGAACACTGTCCCACAGCACCCATTGCCGAAGGGTCCACCATCAAGCGTAGTGCCGTACAAGTTGCCTTGGCTATCGCGAATCACAGCGTTGGGCCAACCTCCATCCGCCCCGCGCCGAAAACTGTGCAGAACAGTCTCGTTGCCTTTTTGGGACACCTTGAACACTGTCCCGCGGTTGTAGGCGCCGCCCCAGGCTGTGGTGCCATAAAGCGCGCCTTTTGTGTCTCTGACGAGCTGTGAGTCAGGACTGGAGCCGTAACCGGCAACGAAGTTGTAAAGCACAGTCTCCTTACCACCGGGGACAAGCTCGAATACGGCTCCGCCGTAAGAAACACCACCGTCAGCGGTGACACCATAAATGCGGCCTGATGGACCCAGCGTTATGGCAATGGGCCACTCTCCATCCGGCCAGGCTTTGAACGCATACAAGACCTCGAAGGTTTGTGCCGACAGGAGCTGCGTCGCCAACAGAAGCAGGCATACCGCAAGGAGTAGTGAGAGGTCGAACCGCACTGTGTAGCGCGGGCAAGGAGAGAAGTACTTCTTGCGGGACATAGGTTGGCCCCCTCTGTAGGAGTTTGAACCCGCTGAGCTGCAGCAAGCTGAGGGCATTGTAACTCCGGTGTGCAAGGGTTTTCCGTGAGGACCAGTACACGCAGAAAACAGGAGCCGGTCAGTTTCCGAAACCAGGCCATAGCACTCAAAACCCTGGTCAATGAGCGCTATCGCGAAGTTTCGCCAACAACCCTTCTGTTCCCTCGGCTTGAAGGCCCTTAACAACAGAAAAGCCGCCTCTCGGAGGCGGCTTGCTCCTGCATTGGCGTTCGGATCAGAGTGTCACGCGTTACCGTGAGAACCCACCCCATCAACATGATTATGGAGTTATTTTGAACACCGTTCCGTTGCCGTAGACGCCGTCATAGAATGCTGTACCGTAGAGGTTGCCCGCGCTGTCCCGCAACAAACCAGAAATACCATATCCGCCGTCTGCGCAACCGGATTGTGAGCAGAAACTGTGCAGAACAGTCTCCTTGCCGGTCGTAGCCACCTCGAATACCGTTCCCGCGTCGTCGTTAGCGCCGCCATACTGGGTAGAACCATAGAGGTTGCCCGCGGTGTCCCGCACCAAACTAGAGAACGGATATGCGCCGTCCACGCAACCGGATTGTGAGCAGAAACTGTACAGCACGGTCTCCTTCCCGGTCGTAGCCAGCTTGAATACAGTTCCGTCGCCGTTAGCGCCGCCGTCCACCGTGGTGCCATAGAGGTTGCCCGCACTATCCCGCACCAAACCAGAGTACGGATATGATCCGTCCACGCAACCGGATTGTGAGCAGAAACTGTACAGCACAGTCTCCTTGCCGGTCGTAGCCACCTTGAATACAGTTCCGTAGCCGTTAGCGCCGCCATACTCGGTGGTACCGTAGAGGTTGCCCGCACTGTCCCGCACCAGAGCAGATTTCGGCCACTCTCCGTCTGGCGGCCCGGTGAAACTGTACAGCACGCTCTCCTTGCCGGCACTGCTTACCTTGTATACCGTACCGCAGCCGTAAGGAGGACACCCACTTCCGCGAGCGTAGGTGGTGCCGTAACCGTTACCCGCTTTGTCCAGGATCAAGCCAGCATAAGGAAATGCTCCCTTGGCCCCGCTAGTGAAGGAAAGAACGGTCTCCTTCCCGGCGGCGCTCAACGTGTATATGGTGCCGCTGTCGTCAGCGCCCCCGTAGACCGTGGTGCCGTGGAGGTTTCCTGCACCGTCCAGGATTAGATAGCCGTCGTCGGGAGACTCACCATCCTTGGCCGTTTCGCCGAAGCTGTGCAATACGGTCTCAGTGCCAGCCGTATCCACCTTGAATACCGTTCCGCAACCGAAGGGGCATCCGAACGGCCCCCTGCCACCATAGAGCGTCGTGCCGTAGAGGTTCCCCGCGCCGTCCTGGACCAGGCCAGCGTCGGGATTTGCCCCATCCACACCGCTGCCGGTGAAACTGTAAAGTACGGTGAAAATCTGGGCTTGCGCGGACGGCGTCGTAACCACAGCGAGTGCAATCGCCAGCGCGAATACCACAACCTTGCTCGGAATGACTCTTTCGGATCGTATTCGAATTTTTCTCATGGAAATCCTCCGCCGCCGCTCTCCCTCCACCGCGGACTATGTTAGTTCACGGTGAAGTTCGTCGCGCTCGCAACCCGCCCGCCCTTGGTAGTAAAGACGATCTTGCCCGTCGTCGCACCGGTGGGCACCGGCTGCCAGTCGGGAAGTAATGTAGGCGCGTCCCGCCCTCCCTGCAAGTGACAACACGGGACTTTAGGGAGCATTACAGGACATTGGCTATCGGATAACTGGCGAAACCAGGCCATTACACTCAAGTGCCTAGCGCACGGCCATGATGAGTGTAATCGGGAGTTGGTGTTGAAAAACTCGGTTCGAAGACGTGTTGTTCCTTCAGGGAGTTTCTTCTGGTTCGTGTTTTTCTTGCGGTAGTCTGTTTGTTACGCGGTGGCCATCGCTGGTTGCGCTTTCAGGTTGAGGAACCGCACCAGTCGTTTCAGGTTCTGGGCCACGGCAGCCAGGTAGAACTGCTCACGCACGAACTTGATTCTGCGTAGGCGCAAGCGCCGCAATCCAATCCGGTTCTTTAGTTCCGAGAACAGAGCCTCCACTTTCCGTCGCTTGCGTAGCGCCACAGCGAACTCCGGGGTCTTGGCTACCTCGTAGGCCTTCTGTCTCGCCGCCTCACAGGTATGGATCCCGATCGTGCGAAACTGGCCGCGTGTGCACTGCGGCTTCTGCTCACATCCTCGACAGCGCTTAACCGTCGAATAGTACCGGTGCGCACGGTTCCGTTGGTTAATCCCCACGTAGTTCAGGGGCTTGCCCGCGGGGCAGAGATAGCAGTTTTCTTCCGGCACGTAAGTGAACTTCTCGATCCCGTATAGATCCGGGGGCGAGTTCGGACTTTCCTTCACGCGAATGTAAGGTGTAATCCCATGTTGATCGAGCCATTGCAGCATTTCCCCGTTGCCGTAGGTGTTATCGGCCGCCACTCCCTTGGGCCGCCGACCATATCGTTCGCAGTAGCGATCGATCATGTCTCGTGCCGCCGCACTCTCCTGACTCAAACGGGCGGCCGTCGCTTGCACCCCCACGATCACACAGCTTTCATTGTCGATCAGATAGTTATCGAAGTAACCCAGTTCGGCTGCGCGATTTCCCTTGGTCAGGTAGGTCGAATCCGGGTCGGTGGTCGACACCTTGTCTTGCTGATGGATGGGCTCGCCATCGCCGTTCTCCTGCTCTAGTTCTTCCAGGTACTTCCGCGCCCCATAGTTCACTTGCGCTGCCTCCGTGAACTGGTCGCGGGGAATACGACTGTGATGGCTGGCGTTCGCCATGATGAAGCTGCCATCGACCGACATCTGTTCGCCCTCCACCAGACCCGCCGCCATGCACTGCTCTACGATGCGCTCAAACAACTCCTGAAACAGGTTCGACTCCTGAAAGCGCCCATGCCGGTTCTTCGAGAACGTCGAGTGATGGGGAATCTCCTGCTCGAACCCTAATCCGGTGAACCAGCGCCACGCCAAGTGCATGCGCAGTTCTTCCAGCAACTTCCGCTCACTGGTGATGCCGTAGAGATACCCCAGCAGCAGGATCCGCAACAGCACTTCCGGATCAATCGACGGTCGCCCCGTTTCGCTGTAGGATGCACGCAACTTCTCCCGCACAAAATCGAAACTGACGTAGCGGTCGATGCAACGTAACAAGTGGTTTTGAGGAACCTGATCTTCGATGCGGAAGTAGTAGAACAGCGACTCCGAACGGAACTCAATGCTTCATCACCCCTACTGCACAGGGTTGTTTCGGCCCGAGCTTCACGCCCACAGATCCTGATGATGACGCCGTCGACTAGGGGACTGAAGGCGCTGCTTTACTGCACGGCGAGCGCTGGCCCAAACAACAGCCGGCACCCGCCGACGCACCGGTTGAAATTCGGTGATATGATTGTGGCCCGGCGAGAGCGCTTGCTAGGCTCTTCTTTGCTGCGCGAGCCTCTCGCCGAAAGGCGGTATTGAATGCGACGAGCGCGGCTGTCCTCCTCGCTGATGGCGATCGCAATGTCCGCCTTGGCCCTCGGGCTACCCGTCATCGCCCCGAGTGCCCCGAAGTATCAAGTGCTGCACGCTTTCACCGGAGGCAAAGATGGCGGTGGACTGTATAGCGGCCTGTTGCTTGATAAACAAGGCGACGTGTACGGCACAGCGATAAACACGGCCTTCGAGCTAACGCCGCACGCGAATGGCAAGTGGAGTCTGAAGGTGTTGCACACTTTCGGCGAGGGCAACGACGGATCAGGCCCCCAAGGTCCGCTGATTTTTGGCGCCGCCGGAAACCTCTACGGCGCAACAACCACCGGCGGCGCGCGCCATTGGGGTACTGTGTTTAGGCTGACCGCAGGCGCCGACGGCTGGAGGGAGACCGTCCTCCACAGCTTCGGGTTTACCAAATATGGCTGTTGTCCCTGGGCCGGTGTGATCATGGACAGCTCAAGCAACCTCTACGGTACCGCCGGCGTTGCTTTCGAGCTATCTCCTACCGCCGACGGCTGGAAAGAGACCGTACTTCACGATTTCACCGGCCAGAACGGCGACGGCTCCGACGCCTATGCCGGCCTGATCTTGGACGCGGCGGGCAATCTTTATGGAGAGACCGCTATGGGCGGCACAGGTACGGGCTGTGGCGGCGGCTGCGGGACCGTCTACGAACTGCAGCCAACTTCTGATGGCTGGAAGGAACACATCCTTCATGACTTCGGCACCGGCGGCGACAACATGGCGTATCCCGAAGGGCCGCTTGTCCTAGACAATGCGGGCAACCTATATGGAACAGCGGGCGGCGGGACCCATGCGGACGGCGCCGTCTATAAGTTAACGCTCCAATCAGACGGCCGCTGGAAGTCGACAATCATTCATAGTTTCACCGGAGGCGCGAACGGACAGAGTGTTGGCGGCGGCGTGGTCATGGACAAAGCCGGAAATCTCTACGGCACAACCACCGCCGGCGGCAGCCCGAACTGCGAATGCGGCCTGGTGTACAAGCTTTCGCCGAGTGCTGGGGGCAAGTGGAATTTCAAGGTCCTGCACACCTTCGTCGGCACCGACGGAGCCCAGCCCGTCGGCGAGCTGATCCTCGACGACAAAGGCAACCTCTACGGCAACACTATCACCGGCGGTGCCGGCGGCTACGGCGTAGCCTTCGAGCTCACACCGTAAAAATATTGCCGTCAGCGCCGCAATGATGAGTTGCCTCACCTTTCGCTGGAACCGAAAAGCGCTGCTATTGCGCTCCGCTCACGCCCACGACTAAGCCCAACGACAATTCCTAATCCTGAGAAGAACAAACGCACAGGCGTAGTATAGCGGTCGCCGCCCGTTTGTCCGTGTCTTGCTGCAACTGTCGAAACCAGGCCTCTCTGACAATGTCGGCGGTGTCAAGCACTTTTCGAGCACACGACTGCATGCACTCGGAGAAGAGCGCCATTTCGCTCTCGTTGAAGGTGTTGCTTTTCCAACCGTAGGCTCGCTCGTAATCCATTCAGGTCAGGACACTCGGTCCGACCCATGCATCTCTTCGGTCACAACCTTGATCATGATTACTACTTCGAACTCCTCTCGTGAAAGAGGAGCGGGCTGCCCAATCAATTTCTCGATGTTCTACTGAACACCATGGCCTGGTTCGAGCTGGCCCGCGTGCGAACCGAACTTTTTCACTTGCTCGTAATCCCATCCCTTGCGCCACATCCAGTACAAACCAATCGCCAAGCGCCGCGCCATCGCGACTTTGGCGATCTTCCGCCCCCGGCGCATCATCAAGTGGAAATATTTGCTGCGCCATTCCGGAAGGCTGCGAACTGTGACCTGCGCCGCTTCCACCAGCAAGAAGCGCATCATCGAACTGCCTTGTTTGGTGATGTGCCCCAGCCGTCGCCGGTTCCCACTGGAATCTTCCAGCGGCACCAGCCCCAGATAGCTCGCGATTTGCTTGCCACACTGAAACCGATCGGCTTGGCCGATGATCAGCACAAAAGCCAGTGCGGTTAGGGCGCCGACTCCAGGGTGCGTCATCAGTCGCCGCGCCTCCGGACACTTCTCGGCCTCTTGCTCGATCGCCTGACTCAGTTCCGCGATCATCGGACTCAGACGATCCAGCAACTCCAGCAGATCGCGTCGTCGCCGGCTGGCCCACGGCGCCAGGCGGAATGACTCCAGTTGCTCCCGTCCGTGTTTGCGCCACAACTTTTTCTTACAGCGCAGTCCTTCGTTGAGCGCCACCGCTTGCAACTGATTCATGATCCGCGTGCGCGCCTGCACCATGCGATGCCGATGCCACAGCAGTTGCCGCAGATCCCGATTCTCCCCGCTCGGTACCCAGATCTTCGGAAAACGATCTTCCAGCATCAACTGCAGAATCAACTGCGCGTCCTGACGATCCGTCTTCTGCTTGCGTACGCGTTTCGTCCGGATCTTCGCGGCATCTCCGATCCGAAGGGCGGCTTCGTGGGCACGAGTCACCGGCGGTGCGGGGCTTGAACTCCGCGGGTTCGTGCGTAAGAGCGGTGGCCTTCGGTGAGGTGCTCCGAAGGGCCCCTAAAAGTGGCGCGAGTGCCGCAACGACGGCGGCAGCGTCAGATGATTCTTGGTCTCCCCAGATGACAACAACAACTGGACTACCCCTCTTAGCAGCGCGCTTGGCGGCCGAGAGCGCGACAACAGGGTTCGTCGCAAACTGAAAAGCGTTGAAGCCCGTCACTGCATCGAAGGATCCCTCAGGGAATGGAAGGTCTTCGAAATCGCTGATTCGAAAGTGTGCGCCCGGCGCCCTTTTGCGAGCGATGGCGATTAGCGCGTCTGATGCGTCGATGCCCGACACGAGCAGTCCGCGCTCGCTCGCCATAGACGCGAACATTCCGGCGCCGCATCCTACGTCGAGAAGAGACTGTCGCGGTTTGAGGGCGAGCTTCGCTAAGATGCTTCGATAGGCAGCCGACATCTGACCCTCCTGGACGTCGGCCCAGTCGCGTGCCCGCCAGCCCCAGAGTCGTCCATTCGCCTGCGCAGTCACGATGTTCCAGTGTACGCCGGCGCGTGCGCCTGTCCCACCAGGTGCGGCACGGCGTTCCCATCTTCAAAACGGCAAAAGCCGAATAAGCAAAGCTACTATAGTCAGAGATAATGCCGAAGGAATACTCGACCCCAGTTTTTTCCCTGGCCGGCGATGGGCAAACCGGAAGTTCAACCAAAAGGATCCTAAGTCAGCTTTGCCGAGATGTAGCGGGATTAGGAACGTTAAAACGGGCTAACCGCACAAGGCGATACCAGCCTCACTGCCCACGCTGGCGATCCGAAGTCAAGTGGAATAACATGGATCGCCGGACGTCCTCATTTCCGTGAAGCTATCAGGCAAGATCGCAGTCGTAACCGGGTCAGGCGGAGAAGGCTCTGGCCGCGCGGAAGCGGTCCGTCTCGCTTCGGAGGGCTGTTGCGTGCTTGTTTCCGACATTAACGACTCAGGAGGCAATGAGACTGTTCGCCGGATCACGTTGAGTGGCGGCAAAGCGGCCTTCCACCAGTGCAACATCTCACGACCGGAGGAGGTCGGAGCCCTGGTCGCATTCGCTGAGGAAACTTTCGGCGGTCTGGATATCCTCATTAACAATGCTTCCGGTCCCGGCTACAAGCCGGGTACACCCCCAGAAGAATGGCTGCCGACCATCGAGGTCGATCTGTTGGGGGCGATCTATGGACTACAATACGCCTTGCCTGCCATGCGGAAGCGAGGAGGCGGGGCCGTCGTCAACGTGAGTTCTACCTCAGCCCTCACCCACGGTTCCAGGCATTCAGGTATGACGCCATACGATGTCGCCAAGATCGCTGTCCTGCGAATGACCACCACTCTGTCCTCTCTGCGCGACAAGGACAACATTCGTGTGAATTGCCTGGTCCCGCACTGGATTGCGGTACCTGAAGTCAAGGCATATTGGGAGACACTCACACCTGAAGAGCGCCGCGCAGAGGGCGTGCCCTCGCAACTGATCGAACTTGACGAGGTCGCCCAAGCCGTTGTCCGTCTTATTACGGACGACAACCTGGCTGGCCGCGCCCTCATTCTCTGGGATGGTCCCCGTGCGGAGCTCATCTCAGCAACTGATCCTGGTTACGCTTCTGTGGAATGCTATGCTCTTTGATTTTGCTGAGAACTGCATGTTCGCCCTACACGGCCTCGCGGTTTACCGACTGACCAACGCTGCTGCGCCAGGGTTGCTCCCTTTTTTGCGTCCCTATCCGCTACGAATCAGCACCACGAATGCTTCGCGAGCTAGGTCAAGTCCTTCCATCTGATTAACGGGCTTGTCGTCGTCAACTCCCGAACCGTCGGCCCACCGCCAGTACCGTCCCCGACCGGGTGCTGCGCTGAAGGGCCCGCACGGCATCAACACAGGAATGCGCCATACACGTGACCTAACGGACGAACAGTGGAAGACCCTTGATCCGCTAATCCCGAAACCAAGAAGACGACGTGATCGCCGAGGGCGACCTTGGAAGAGCCGCCGATCCGTCCTGAACGGTGTCCTGTGGCCGGAGGAATGGATTCCCGCACAGGGACTTTCCGCTTCCGCGTGGTGTGTCCTCGGTACGCTCATCTGCTCAACAATCGGCTTATCAGGCAGGAGCTGCAGATTGCAGGGTTGTAATCCAGTCCAGTTACTACCGTTTTCAACTTCTCCCTGCCGTGTAGTATCAGGTTACTTGGCGGTCCATCCCAAACTCTGTCCGGATTCCTACAGCGGAAATTCACTGAGCTTGAGCAAGGGCCGACTTCTTGCGCAGAATTCGCCCTGTCATTGTCCTTTCATCGGAAAAGGATTTTTGCCAGACCAACCAGCACCTGTTCCGGCGAAAACTTCGTCAGCGCCAAAGGCAAGAGAGGCAAAACGGTGGTGGCGGCGAGGAACGTGACATCCTCAAGCGCGAACGGAACGAGTCGCATCGCGCGGACGGCCGAGTAGCTAGTGCCGAGATCTGCCAGCCCCTGGATATCATCCGTGAGCAGTTCGCCGGTGCCCGGGGCGCTACTTGGAGTCCACTTCGCCTCAAATCCGAACACGTACCGGCTGGCCAGTAAACCATAGTAGACCTTACCGGCACGCTTGGCACGATCCAGTTGCGGAGTAAACATGACAAGCGGGCCGAGGATGAAAAGAACGAAGAACACGGCGAATCCAGCTGCCTGCATCCGGAAGGCCGTGAGATTTTGTCCTTGATACAGGACTCGACTGGCGATCACTCCCGCGAGCAGTGAACCTTGGGCAAAAAGGATGGGCGCAAAGGCATCGGAATTCGCGCCGATAAAGCCGATCCCGCCGGCTCGATCCGGATGCGCGGCAGAGAGATGCAGGTTCAGCTTGGAAAACCTCCACAGAAGCCAGAACCAGAGGAGCAGCCGCATGTACCAGCGCAGCAGGATGAACTGAAAAATGGGAATGCTGACAAACGCATACCAGTAGCCCGCCATAGTGAGATGCAACTGCGTCGCGTCTGGCAGGGCATACCACGTAGCTGAGCCCAAAGCCACTTCGCTGCGCCAAATCCAGACCCCGACCGTATAGGCCAGGATCAATAACCCTATTTCCACGGCAACTGAGTCGCGAACGCGTCGCGCTGATTTGACTGCAGCGTCGAATTTCGGCCTGTCCTCAGCGATAACGATATTTCTTTCCACAAACCGTCCTACCACCGAACCCAGGCGAATGTGCACAACGAGCTCGGCGCCAAGGAGAACCGGCAATGCGATTAGGAACCGAACGTGGGCCTCAATATCGCGCAGAAAGGAGATCTTGATGCTCCCGCCAAACGCGTGTCCCTCGATCACCGACAAGAGCAGGAGCGGCAACCACGTGAATGTCGCGATGACCAGAATCCTCCGTCGAAGAAGTTCCAAACCCTCCCCGGAGAGATGCGTGCGCCGGAATAGTTGAAAAAGAGGACCACCTAAGACCAACGAAAAATCAGATGATCCTGGGATCGAAGCCGTCTTGAACTCTGAATCCGCTTGAAGCGTCACTCAATCCCTCCCGTAAGTCGTCGAACACCTGGCGTGGCAAAAGGCCTTGACACGGGTGTTCGACAGTCCCCGCTCAGCTTGCCCGTGACCCAAAAAAGCCCGCCCAAGAGAAACCTTGGGCGGGACTTAAACGAAGGAATTGCGACTTCGTCTACTGGCGTGCCATGGCGATGTGGATGGCTTCCTCCGGAGAGACCAGGTGATCGAGGCTCACGGCGTCCTCGGCAATGGCGAGTTGAACGCCTTTGATGCGACCCGAAAACTCGTTCCCACGCGACCCATAGTCCGGCGAGACAGGAGATCCGGTGTCAACTCCCACGTCGCAACCGTCATCGGCGGAGAAGATCATGGCTGCCGTGCCGCCCACTTTGCCCTCGCCGACTTTCTTGCCGTCCACATACAACGACGCGGTGCCACCCTTGCCAAGACCACCACCTGCGTAGGCAAACTCCATCCGCACCTGGTGGTCACCCGGAGTTAGAGGTCCGCTTGATTCGGCATAAAACTGCTGAATGCCGAGCAAGTTATAACAGTATTTGAGCTTGCCTCCCTTGGCGTAGAGGCTCCAGCCACCGATGTTTCCGCCTTGGGCAACGATGACTCCCTCAGCTCCGGTTGTGGGTACAACGATCGCAGCGGTCACCGAGTGCGACTTGTTTTTTAGATTGAGCACCGAGTTTTCCGACAGACGACCCATGCTGCCAAACAGGATCTGCGATTTGCCCTTGATCAGCTGCGGACGGCCTGCCGTATCGGAGTTGATGCGTGCGCCGAGGTTGTCATCGAGAGGTAACACGTTGTAGCGTGTCGCTTCGATCAGCCAAAGGCGCTGCAGTTCGTGCAGTTTTTCGGGCATTTGCTTGGCCAGGTTGTTCGACTGGCTCCAGTCTTTCGTGGTGTCATAGAGTTCCCAAACATCATCGTCGAACGCTGGAGTTTTCTCGCCGATGAGGAGCCAGGGAGTCTTGTGCCGTGTGACTGCGGTCCAGCCATTGTGATAGATCCCGCGGTTGCCGAACATCTCGAAGTACTGCGTTTCGTGGCGCTCGGGTGCCTTGGCATCGTTGAAGGCATACGCCATACTGACGCCCTCGATCGGATGTTGCTGGATGCCGTTCACGAAAAGCGGTTGGGGCAGACCCGCGACTTCGAGGATGGTCGGTGCGACATCGATGCAGTGAGCGAACTGGCTGCGGATTTCACCCTTCCCTTTAATTCCTTTGGGCCAGTGGACGATCGTCCCGTTGCGTGTTCCGCCCCAATGCGAGGCGACCTGCTTGGTCCACTGGTACGGCGTATTCATGGCGTGCGCCCAGCCGACAGCAAAGTGATTGTAGGATTCGGGCCCGCCCAGCTTGTCGAGGTGAGCCATCAGGAACTCCGGCGTCTCGAGCGCCGAGGCGCCGTTGAAGTTGATCATCTCGTTGTAGGTGCCGTTCAGTGTGCCCTCGGCGGACGCGCCATTGTCGCCGATGATGTAGTAGATCAGCGTGTCATCGAGAATGCCCAGCTTCTTTATGGAATCTACCAGGCGGCCGACATGATGATCGGTGTACTCCATGAACCCGGCGTAAACTTCCATCTGCCGGATGAGCACAGGTTTCAGGACGGCAGGCATGTCATCCCATGACGGTATTTCTTTGTGCCGTGGCGTCAGCTTGCAATCCGGCGGAATGACCCCTAACTTTTTCTGACGAGCGAAGGTCTCTTCGCGCAGCTTATCCCATCCCTGATCGAACTTCCCTTTGTATTTATCCGCCCATTCCTTCGGAACGTGGTGCGGGGCGTGAGTCGCGCCCGGCGCGAAGTAGACGAAGAACGGCTTATCCGGCATCAGTGCTTTCTCTTGCCCGATCCAGTTGATGGCCTTGTCCGTCATGTCCTCCATCAAGTGGTAACCCTTCTCGGGCGTCTTTTTCACCTCGACGGGATTGGTGCCCTCATACAGCGACGGATACCATTGATGTGCCTCGCCGCCTATGAACCCGTAGAAATATTCGAATCCTCCTCCTCCAGTAGGCCACGCATCGAACGGCCCGGCCGGACTGGTCTGCCAGACGGGCACTTCATGGCACTTGCCGAACTGCGCCGTCGCATACCCGTTGAGCTTCAGGGTCCGAGCGAGGGGCGAACAGTTGTTCGGCAGAATTGAGCTATAGCCAGGAGACCCAGTGGCGATTTCGGTAATTCCGCCCATGGCGACCGTGTGGTGATTGCGTCCCGTCAACATCGCCTGCCGCGTGGGTGAGCACAGCGCGGTGGTGTGAAAGCGATTGAATTTTAGACCACCCGCAGCCAGGATTTCCGCGTTCGGCGTGTTGCATGGACCACCGAAGGCGCTGGAGGAGCCGAAGCCGGCGTCGTCAAGCAGGATGATCAGGACATTAGGTGCTCCCTTGGGTGGGCGCAACTGGGTGATCGGTGGATACTTATTTTCCGGATCCTTGGCATCGTATAAGATCAGGCCGGTGCGCGGTGGATCCGGAATAGGGAGAACTGTTCGTTGCATATTGTCCTGGTCACTCATAGGTAGGTTTCCTTCCCTTTCGAATCTGCGATATTTATTGGACCTTGAAGAAGTTCTGGAAGAACTCGTGTCTACTGCATTGAAACTAGTTCGCCCCCGTGATCGATACAACTGTCATTATTTACAGCGTGCGATCGCGTTTCCTTTCGTCCTGTCAGTAAATGACGTCGACTGCTGCACGGAGGTCGAACTGGAGCCGCGTTTCCGACGGAACCTTCAGGTGTTCTTCTCCGCCGGCAGAGATCGCTGTTCCTAGAGCAGCGCCGGAGAGAGCGCCGATCCCTGCTCCTTTACCTCCTCCAGCAATCCCGCCGATGAGGGCTCCCAAGCCCGCGCCGCCCACGACTTTCTTCGCGGTCTTCTTGCCTTCTCCCGAACCCTTTTGCTCGGCGTAACTGGCGACCACCTGGTACTCACGGTTCTTAATCGTGATGGTGTTTAGTTTGAGAGTGATTTTGTCGCTGCCGCTCATCTTCCCCGACTGTTGAACTTTCGCCGCCTCGAGCATGGCGGGCGCCCCACGGGGAACGACGACCTGGCCGTTAATGATGATTGGATCGTCAAGGCTGGCGCGGAACATTTCGCCGGCGGCGGTCCTGTCCACATCTATACCGTCGATGAGCCGAACAGAGACCGTCATCCCCGCCGGAAGAGTGGCTTGCATGGGCGGAGGAGGTGCAGGGGCAGTGGTGGGGGGCGGCGGTGGTGGTGGCGGGGGCGCCGAGAAAAATACAGCTTCGACATCCGCTGTCGCAAAGGAGAAACCATTGCCCCTCGAGTCGGTGAGCCGCACCTCTTTTGAGTTTGCGCTAACCACCGTGCCTGTTATTGAATCTCCGTTGCGGAAGCGGATGATATCGGCGTTGAGCAACCCGCTAGCGAGCAGAACTGCTGGCAAGATCAATCTTCGTGCTTTCATTACGCCCTCCCTCTTTCGATGTTTCGCTGGACTCGATAATGGGCAGCGAGGATGCCACTTGCAGGTCCACGAGCATCAGAATCTGATTTTCTATCTGGAGGAAGCGGGCGGCGGTGATGGGAGAAAGGGCCTTCTTGAAGCGCTCATAGTATTTCTTCTTCAGGTTTGTCCGCTGGTCTTCCCATTGCAGAGCTCGTGTTGCCAGGTCGTCTGCCTTCGCATCAGTCATCTGCAAGTAGTTGTCGGCGTAATCCATGATGCCGGCAACCTTTTCGTCGTACAGCTTGGACAACTCCGATTCGTAATCGCGATAAATGGGCCAGAAGACCGCCGCGTCTTTGTCGTCAAGCTGCATCATCACTCTGATGATCTCGGCCGTGTTGGCTCGCACATCCGAGCGCAGCAACTCGATGTCGGCACGCAAGTTTTGGTCCTGCGTATCCGACTTGCTCGCCAGTACTTGGGCAAGGGCGCCCATCGGCATCAGTGTTGCTGCCAGAATCAAAACTCCGAAAAAAATCACCCGCCTCATACCACCTCCATTTGCCGTCCTCAAGCCCTTCGAACCGATCCGTCCTAACGGAACCGGAAGGTAAATCGCTGACATCGGCCGCGCAACTGTCAAAAATTACAGCTTGCAGGCTCGCGAACTGGATAAAGACTCAGAAATACAGAAATAAAGAGAGGGTGCGCCGGAATGCGCCAGTCTCCGAAGGTCACGCGGTGACGCCCGAATTCATTGCCGCTGGGACATGCTTAACTCGGACTTAGTTGTTTCGGTACACGTTGGCGAGGCGAAATGGTTTCTGACCGTAGTGCTCGATCTCCAGTTCGTTCTTCTTGTTGAACTTGATCTTGCAGAGGGGCGCGAAGGAACCGGTTCCTTTGCCATCCCTGTCGACATTGAGTACCACGATGCCAAACTGATAATCACGTGAACGCGTGCCGTTATACAACTCGGGGAACGAGATCGGACGATTCGTCACCAGCACAATACGTTCGCCACCGTCCTCGGTTGGGTGGATGCGGATGAAGCGCATCCCGGTACCGACTGAGCCCGCAGGAGCCACGCGGCCCTTGTCCTTGATGTCCTCTAGCGCACTCACCAGTCCATCTTGGCCTTTGTTTTTCAACGTCGCGGCCAGTTCTTGGACGTCCCCATCGCTGGTTAATTCCTGCACATAAACCGAGAGGCTGAAGCTCCTGCCGGCGACAGCGCCGGCTTGGCCGAACGCCACCGCAGAGTACTGCGCCGGTACATGGACTTGGGTCTTGAGTGAGTCTGACGCTTGGGCAACGCAGGGAAGCTGGAAGGCCAAGGACAGAAGCCCAATGGGAAAACACATCCAGAGGGAAGTTCTTCTCATAGATTGTCGTTTTAATATTTCCGGCTTAGGCAAACAACTGTCAAAACGTACAGCGCGGCGCTGGTTAACGCCTGTCTTGGGCGCACGTCGTCCCATGAGACGAGACGCGAACCCTCAATTGCGTCTCTTGAATGGTTAGAAAAACCGCCAGTCACGACATACCAACGACTCATCGTAGACTGACTGCACGGTTGTTATTGCCGAGGCTTGGGCGCGTGTTCCTCGCAGACAACAGACGCCAGGCGAAGGTCTGCGAAGCATCCGAGCGCATGGGTAGCAATGTTGGGACAGTCCTCGTGGTCACAAAGGTATTCAGTGAGCAACTCTTCGCGCCCGTCCGGAGTGGTGACGCCCGTTTTGATCGTAACCTGAGGTATGGAGAATCTCCCGAAAAGAATATTGGATGCGAAAACACACTCTTTCACAAGTAATTTCTCGTGTCCCGTTACTTTGGTTCTCCCCTCCGTGTCAGAACTCGCTTGCCTTCTAACTTACTGTCCCCGGCAGGAAGAAAAACACGATCGCCAGGATCAGGTAGACCGCCAGAAGCAGGGCGCCTTCCAGCCAGTTGGATTCGCCATCGGACGTAATCTGACCGCTGATCAGCACAGATAGAAAAATCGCCAGCACTTCGGCGGGTGTGAACACCAAGTCCATCGGCCGCGGTCCGATGAACTGGCTCACGATGATGAGGACAGGCGCGACGAAGAGGGCGATCTGCAAACTGCTGCCGACGGCGATACCGATCGAAAGCTCCATCCGGTTCTTGATCGCCATCATCACAGCCGTGCTGTGTTCCGCAGCATTGCCGACCACCGCGACGACAATTACACCGATAAAGATTCGAGTCAGCCCTAACGTCGCTGCCGCTTCCTCTACAGAGCCAACCAGTATCTCGCTCATCCACGCGACCAGCACTGTGGCTCCTACCAGGACCAGGATTGACTTCTTCACGCTCCATGTTGTCGTAGCGGCCTCGGGCGGGATACCCGCAAATAGCTGCTTGTGTGTGTGGAGCGAGAAGACCAAATGCGCCGCATACGCCAGCAGCAGCACCAGCGAGATTTCGAGGCTCAGGTCATTCTCCCGGCTCCGCCCACCGGGACCCGCCAGATAGTGGAATGCCGCCGGCGTGATCATGCCGATCGTCGCTAGCGTGAGCAGGGTCACTTGTGCCCGCGCGGCGGTGACGTTAAAACGCTGGCGCTCGTGCTTGATACCTCCGGCGAGAATCGCGCCCCCGAGCACCAGCAGCAAGTTTCCGATCACCGAACCGGTGAGCGATGCTTTCACCACCGGATAGAGGCCCTTTTGGAGAGCCGCGATGGCAATAATTAACTCCGTCGCGTTCCCGAATGTTGCGTTCAGCAGCCCACCGATCCCTTGGCTCGTGTTGTGGGTCAGTTCCTCAGTAGCGCGACCAATCCAGCTCGCGAGCGGAACGACCGCGAGACAAGCGGCCAAGAAAATCAGTATGTGGGATGAAGGCGACAAGAAGTTCAGCAGGATGGCGGCGGGAACGAAGATCAGCAGTAACTTGAGCATAGCTGCGGGTGAAGATGAAGGGTGCGTCGTCACAGACCTGTATTTCGGATGAACTGACAAGGGACGGAATCCCTTCGAAGATCAATCCGTGTGCCTGCTGAGTTTTTTCTTTATGTCAGGTGCAAACTCCCCGATAGTATTTATAAGGACCCCGACCCAGGCTTGCGTGAATACGCTCTGATATCCCTTGACCGCGATCGTGGGATTATTAGGATTCCACGTCGCACCAATTGCTCCCGCCCCGAATGCGGCCGCGAAAGGCATGATATTTGGTCGGATAGAATGTTCACTGTGGTCATAAGTAATGAAGTTTCTGATGAAGGCGTGGCGAAAGCGTGGCCCCGCCCTTGTGCAACGGCACCGATCGTAACGCGGTTCCCATCCGACGATTCCTTGACCTAGTGAGGTGAATGAATTCTGGATGATATTCGTGGCGTGATCGGAAACGACTCGTTTGCCGAAGCCAGAGAACCCGTCTCCCCATGCTGACGGCGTGTCCTTCACTTGATCGTGCAAAACAAAAAATGCTGTCTTTATATAAATGCCAGGCGTTGTATATGTTTGACGAACATAAAGCTTGAAGCGTTCTCGACCGGTCAGCGCAACCATTGGGGCGTCTTTGGGGATGTACGCACCATATAGCCAGTTAACCGGAAGTTGGGTGTTTACGGGGGGTGGTTCCGGTTGAACTGAAGTCTGAGTTTTTTCTTGCGCGAAGGAACTCACAGCGAGTACTGCAAGGACAACTCCGATCGCATAGCTTTTCGCTTTGCCGGGTCGCGTGAAACTGGGAATAACAGAGCTTCGAACTACCGGGATAATTTCGCGGCGCAACACCTGCGTGGCGAAGCATAGAGTCCGCATTCAAAGCCTACTTCCCGAGCGCAATTATCTTTCAAAAATATCGCTGATCAGCCCATTGGCCGAACCGCGCTCCTTTCCCGTACATGGACTGCCAGAGCTGCCCATG
Source organism: uncultured Acidobacteriota bacterium (assembly GCA_963722725.1). Classification (GTDB taxonomy): domain Bacteria; phylum Acidobacteriota; class Terriglobia; order Terriglobales; family Acidobacteriaceae; genus JABDBE01. The sequence goes on along the minus strand of CAVROB010000010.1, from coordinate 286,704 downwards.
CACTACTTTGCGGCCGACCGGTCGCAAGGACGGTGAGTTTGATAGTTTTTAAATTATGCTAGGAAGGACCGTAACCACTACTGGTAAATCTGACAGTGCGGCAGCAGCGGCAAAGCAGAGCAAGAATTTCCAGATCAGAAACTGAGGGGAAGCGAGACAAACAGCTCGAGTGCTGTACACCTCTTTTCACTATAGGATAGGGCGAAGTCCTCCGAAAGGAGCTTTAGAAACCTCGGGATGTATTCCAAACGAGTGCCGAAAATCACAGGGAGGCATTATCGCCAACCTGTGCGGCAATAGCCTTATCGGTTGCCAAACTTCCAGCCTATTCCGGAACTCGTTCCATAGTCGCTGCCTGAGAAGTGCGGTGGCGGCTGGTTGTCCCAATTCCCATAGAACGAGACGTTCCAAGTCAGGTGACGAAAGAGCTTTACGTAATAGGTCGCGTTCGTGTTGAAAAAGACACGCCCCGGTTGAGTCAGCGCTGGGAATACCGTGGCAGTAACGTCCAAGTTGGTTTTATCAAATTTGAAGAGCTTCAATTCGGCGGCCACGACTGCGGCCGCGATGTTTGGACTGGCCTGCGAATTAGTGGATTGCGAATATGTTGTGTTCTGCCAAGCGAGGCCGGCGAGTATGGAGATCTTTGCATGATTGGTGTTCTTCAAATAACGTCCGATGCCTCCGCTGAGGTTCGTCTGAAGTCGGATATCCTGCGTCGAACTCTGCAGGAAGCTGCTGGTGCCAGAGTAGTACCAGTTATTCCAGCGCAATAAACGAAGAGCATCGATGGCCTCGGAATTTCGGGTCGACGGGTTATCCCCGGTACTAGAGGCCAACGAGGAGCTTATGTTCGCTGCCGCGGACCAGCGCTCTTGCGGGTATTCAACGGATGAAGTCAAGTTGTACTGCGTCGTTTGGTTGCCCTTGGAATACATGATCCCTGAGTTGATTGCACCATTGAGGCGCTGCCAGAACCTGTCGGCGGTCTGATCGACCTCGACGACCTGTGATTGCTCGACCGTCTCTACACGCTCGGTGCTCTCCGAGATCTGAATGTTAATCGGCCGCCCGGCAGAGCCTTCCACGGTGTCCAACGTCCCGCTGTACACTTCCCCGTTCTCGGTCTTCACCACAAACAATTGTTTGCTCTCCAGGTGATGCACCTTGGACCATTGAATCGAGCTCGTGCCGTCCATGTAATCGAAGTTCACGAAGAGCACACCGGAATCGAGACCCTTAATTTCTCCGGTGAAGCGATCGCCATTGTTCATGACGATGACATCGGACTTCTCACGCGCGGAGAGAGTGCCCGTGAACAGAAGGGTGAAGCAAAAAATACTGACTCGGATATTCATAGCGAGTTTCCAATCGTTGGAAGAGACGCCCAGTCCTATGAAGATAGGAATGCTCAATCGACTGGTCAGTCGTGGGGCAACAACACCAGCCAAGATGCATTCACCAATTCAGCGACTAAAGATTAGAAAGCCTAACGAGCAGAATTCAGTCACAGGCGGTTTGGCGGAATCGTGTTCAATGATTTTCCGCTCGTTCCAACGAACTTCGCCTCCGCATACAGGTTGCCCTCCAGAGCAACGCTCGATGATTCAGCCGGACGTCAGTGGGCGCGCCGCGCGACATGGGGGACTTCACCAAACAACGGATCCTTCCGCTCGGAGACGTTGCCAGCGTTGACGGTGAAAAAAACCGCTCCCGACGGAGCGCACTTCGCGGTCGTTTTTTTGCCCTCCAAAAGAATGCGCGATGTCGGTCACGCCAACAACTGGCAAAACTTCCAGTCCAACCCATGCCATGACAAGGGGGAATCGCTATCTTGGGCAGGTTTTGAAATCGGCTATGAAGTTGCAATTCTTTGAAATGGAAGCGTTATGCTTCGCGATCAGCGCGACGACGTTCTGGGCTTGCAATCGCGCACGACAATATTCGAATGCCACCCCTGCAGTCGTGCTAGCTTACCGTGACGACGCGTATCTGGTCCGCCTTAAACAATGGCGATTCCTCCTCCAGCACGCCTTCCGAATCGCCCATGCGCTTGTGGAAAGTGGCCAACAACTTCGACCAGTAAGGGAGGATGGTCTGAGTAGGATGTTCAGATTGGATGGACGCACAATGTCAACCCGCAGGCGAATGCGTCCGGCGGCAGCTTCGGTGTAAAGTTGCTGATGCTCGCCTCAATTGATACTAAATCTCTTGCAATGATACATCGTATTACGATGTAGTTGCGTGTGAAGGGCGGTCGCAGATTGTTCATATCGCAATATATCGTTACACGATATATTACTTGAGACGGCAAGAGGTGCGATTGGAGCGCTTTGCAGGGCTTTTTGACAAAACGAACCCAATATGTGTCCTGTTTTTATAGACTTCCAAAATTCAAGAGACACGAATTCACGTTTGGGGAATGATCGACAAGACGCGAACCGGAACTGAACCGAAGGCAACCGCACGCGCAGCGGCAGAACGCCAGATACGGGAAGGGAATAAGACTGTACGGCCCGGACCGAATTGGAGGCAAACGGAGCTTCGCTCCAAGAAGGTGCAAGGCACGCGTGGGTAGGCCGATTAGGCTCGACCGTCCCGCACGAGCAAACACCGCTAAACCGGCGGCCGCCACAGCATCTCGCGCAAAAAGTGAGCTGCCCCCAGCGCCGTCCGTGACGCATGCACGTGCCCGACGCTCGAGTCTCACGAAGAGTTGGGGCGTCCGCGTTGCCAGAAGACCATCTCAAGGCTGAGATCCTTGGGTCCGCATTTCGAAATAACCCCCTTTAACCCCGCGGCGGCCCCGTGGTTTTCGGGCAACCCTAGTTTGATTGCGAAAAACCTTCCGTTGAGGCAAGATCGTCTTACCATGCAAACCAAAGTATCGACCAAGGGACAAGTCGTTCTGCCGGGGCCGCTTCGCCGCCGACTTGATATTCGGCCAGGTGATCCGCTAGACGCGAATATCGAGGATGGACGAATTGTGCTGACGCCTCGAAGAAAACGTCCGCACCGAATAAAAATGGTGACTGACCCGGTCACTGGACTGCCCGCTTTCAGTGCGGGGCCTAAGGCGCCTACCATGAGCAGCAAGGAAGTTGAAGAAATACTGGCAAACTTCCCATGATCTATCTGCTGGATGTGAATGCTCTGGTCGCTTTAGGCTTCATGAATCACGAGTTCCATGGTCGTCTTGCTGCTTGGGTGCGATCTCAACATTTGCCAAACCTGGCGAGTTTGCTCAAATCACCGAGCTAGGGTTTGTACGCGTGCTGCCCCAAGCCCCGGCCTTCGGATTTACCGTGACTCAAGCTCGCACTTTGTTGCTACGCTTGAAAGAGGCGCGTACTTCTCCTCTCAAGTTCATGCCCGATGAACACGATGTTTCTCATTTGCCTGCCTGGGTCAGAGCACCGAAGCAAATTACTGACGGTCATTTAAGCAAGCTTGCGACTGCAAATGCTGCGGTCTTAGCAACGCTTGATGAAAACATTCCCGGATCGTATCTGATTCCGAAATAGTCTACGCGCGGGCACGCGTGATGGACTGGTTCCCGGCAATAATTTCGAATACATCGACGAAACGTAGCCTTTCATTTTGAGCAAGTACCTACGGATTATGAGAACACGGCAGGGATCTGTCGCGTTATGAAAGTTTTCTACTCTATTTGATTCTTAAACCACTTACAAGCGCGATCGTTTTGTCAGCTGTGGACTCGATTTGACGGGTTGTGATCCGTTCATCATTACAATTTCATTACAGTGTGGCGTTTGGGCCCACTCTATGGCCCAAACGCGGGGAAGGAATTCAGCGACCGTTGAAAGTATAGCTCCAACTCAGGTCTCCACCAGTCTCCTCCGAAACATAGGGAGACACCCTCAGCAGCCCCCCTCAAAACTTACCGCGCACTATACCCTGTTTTGCCGCGTTTGTGGCCCTCCCTGTGGCCGCGCGTGGGACTAAAATGTAAGGCATGAAAACCACGGATTATTTTGAGTGCGATCGGTGTCACATCAACTGCCGGCTCGATTCTGAAGGACCGAATCGAAGTGATTCCACAGGCGCGTCACAAATCACTGTTCGGCATTGCCCGGAGAGCAAAGGCATTGTCGTTTCCGGCAAGGTGATCACCTTCCAAGAACGACGCGGCGGTACGTGGGTGTCTGTTCGGCGTTGGATTAATGCCGCATAGCTGCCCTCCGTAGCCCTCAGAGGCCAGTTTCAAACTGGCTTGGGAACCTAGTGGCCTGTCGCAGAGTAACCATTACTAGACTGTTAGCATCAAAGCTGTCATGGCTACTGGCAGCGAAATCTTGCTCTCCAAGCAACAGCAGTCCGATCTAAGTAGCATCGCCCAGTCCCGTGCTCTGCCGGCCGGATACGTGTTTCGCGCCAAGTTGATCCTCATGCTGGTAGAAGGCTCGTCCTTCAACGCGATTAAGCAACAGCTCCAGACCACGGCGCCCACCATCGTTCGCTGGAAGCAACGCTTCCGGCAATACGGAATGGAGGGACTGGACACCTATCATCCCGGCCAGAAGCCCAGTGTGCTGACTCCAGCTCTGCGCGCCCGCATCCTGTCGGCCACGCGGAGAAAACCTAGCGACGGGTCTACGCACTGGAGTTGCCGCAAGCTGGCCTCTGCGCTCGGCGTCAGCAAAGACGCTGTGCATCGGGTTTGGCAAGAAGCGGGCCTGAAACCACACCGCCTCGAACGCTACATGGCCAGCGACGATCCTGAATTCGAAAGCAAAGCCGCTGACATCCTCGGCCTCTATCTGCGCCCGCCGCAGCATGCGGCCGTGTTCTGCGTCGATGAGAAGACCGCCATTCAGGCCTTGGACCGTCTCGATCCCGTCCTGCCGCTCTCGCCGGGACGCGCCGAACGGCACGGCTTCGAGTACTACCGCCACGGCACGCTCTCCTTATATGCAGCGCTTAATACCGCCACCGGTCGCGTCCACGGCAAAACCGCTGCCCGCCATACCAGCCGCGAGTTCGTCGCCTTTTTGCAAGAGGTCGTATCCTTGTGCCCGCCTCGGCAACAGATTCACATCATCCTCGACAATCTCTCTGCGCACAAAACTCAAGCGGTCCGCGAGTTCCTCCAACAACATCCGCGAGTCCGGTTTCACTTCACGCCCACTTACTCGTCCTGGCTCAATCAGGTCGAGATCTGGTTCGCCAAGATCGAACGCGAAGTCATTGCACGGGGCATCTTCACCTCAGTTCCCGACTTGGCTCGCAAACTCCGCCGCTACATCAATGCCTACTCTGCCCATGCTCGGCCTATCCAGTGGAAATACTCCGACCCCACCCGCCGCGTCCGCGGTAACGAACTCACTGCGACAGGCCACTAGTTCCCAGGCTTCGTGGCTGAACGCTTTATCAACCCGCACGGTGAGATCACCTATTGATACCGAAGCGTTGCAGGAAGTAGGGCAGATCGCCAGAGTAATACCGATGTTGAAAAACGTAGAAGCAGAACGCGGCGCACCCCAGCGCGATTAGTCCCTGAACGATCCCGCTCTTCCACTTTGGGCGAGCACGCAAGCCGTCGCCCAAGAGGTTCCAGCCTACGCCGCCAAATACTAGAGAAAGGCCAAGAAAGCTTAAGGCAGAGTCCCTAGCTATGAGAGTGACAACAAACAGCACGGCGCCTATTGCAAAAACCACCCGCGGGAAAAGGTGTAATTCCCTGAAGTGCCAAGGCGATCTAACATCTTCTGATCCCATACTGAAATTTGTTCAAACCGTTGCCGCCCACTATAGCTACATGAACATCGTGCTGAAGCCAGCGGCAGCGTAGCTTCCTGTTATGTGGCCTCGAACATCATACCCCGACCGCGCGGTTCCTGATTATCGTTCAGGGCGCTGTAAAGCTGTTGCATCAGGTAGGTGAGCTTCGCTGGGTCTTCTTCCTGAATGATGGCTTGCGCGAAGTACTGCCATGTTTTCCGTGGGTCTCGGAGCATAGCCACTCCCTTCAGGGGTATTCGAGCGATCAACGACATAATGGGTCACACCTTTTGACCGATTCGCTCAAAATCTCATCGGCTCTTGTGAACATTTCCAGCAGCCTTGCAGCGTTAGGATCGGTAGCGGCGCGAGCCGCGAGCAGGGGGCGAACATCTTCGGATAAAGACATGGTTTTATCTCCTTCCCCGAGCTTAGGGATCATGGAGCCAGGAGTCTGTTTCATAGTGCTCACTCTGCTGAGAATAGGCCATTCCAAGTTTTGAGAACTGGCGGGGGCGGGTCAATGAGCGCTATCGGGATGTTTCAACAGCTAGTAAGTTATTTCAGACTCTCTAAGTAGGCGATCAACGCCTTCAAATCGTCCGGCGGAAGATCGATGGGTGGCATGCCGCCAGCCTTCATTTTCGCTGTGAAGTGTTTGAAAAGCTCGGCTAGCTGGTCAGGTGAGAATTTTGCGTTTATGCCAACAAGAGCCGGCGCTGCGGCCGTGCCCACTCCGCCATCCCCATGGCAGGCGTTGCAGGAATGCCCTTCGAAGATCGTTTTCCCTTTCGCGGCTAGCGGGTCCGCCAGTATCACATTTGCCGCCGCGAGCGACGCTGAAGAAAGTTCTGGCTCGAAGGGCTTGTGCATATATGCGTCTTCTTCGGCTTGCTGCTTTGCCAATTGCTGGGTGACTCCAGGGTCGTGCTGGTCCAGATACTGACTGCGCAGACCGAGGCCCACCAGCGAAAACACCACGATTGAGTACGCTGCCATCGCGATGGGGCGCTTCCACGGACGGCGTTCGACACTTCGATCCAGAAAAGGAAGCGCCAGGACAGCGAGGACGAGCAGCGTTGGAATTACCAGCACGCCGACGATCGCGATCGAACCGTGCCAGTATTTCAGCCACTGAAATATAGGCAAGTAATACCACTCTGGCCGCGGCACGTACTGCGCATCCGCTGGGTTGGCGGGCGGCCCCAGTTGCATCGGAACGAAGAAGGAAAGCATTCCGAGGCCGGCAATCAGCAGCGCGGTCAGGGACAGATCCATCAGCACCTGGCGAGGGTAGAAGAGTTCCGATTTCTCCTCTGGATGGTACGGATCTTCCTCGACCGGTCCGGCCGCGCCCGCTTTGCGGAAAAGGAAGATGTGCGAGGCCACGAGGGCGAAGATGCACGCTGGAATAAAGAAAACATGGGCCACGAAAAACCGGGAGATCGTAAGCGTTCCCATCTCCGCGCCACCCCGCATGAGGCGCTTGATGTACTCCCCAATCACGGGAACTTCGCTGACGGCATTGGTTCCTACGGCGGTGGCAAAATAGGCCCTCTGATCCCAGGGGAGCAGATAACCAGTGAATGCCATTGCCAGGACTAGACTGAGGAGGACACACCCGGAGAGCCAGAGAATCTCGCGGCGCCCTTTGTAGGATCCGTAGATATAGGTTTGCGACAGGTGCAGGAACAGGACAACGACCATCGCGCTGGCGCCGTAGGCGTGGAGGCTGCGAAGAAACGACCCAGCGGTGACGGTTTTAGTAATGTAGGCGACCGTAGTGTGCGCATGGTCGGCGGATGGGACGTAATAGAGCGCGAGAAAGATTCCAGTGATGACTTGTGAGAGGAAAATGAATAAAAGTCCCGAGCCAAATATGTAGGCGAAGCGCGCGCCGCCAGGGATGGGTTCATCAAGAGCGCTGCGCAGCAAGTCATCCAGGCCGGTGCGGCGGTTCAGCCATCCCCATAGTCCCGACTCGGGTCGTGGAGAGGGGCCACTTTCGCCGTTGTTGTGGAACACATTCCCTGTCAACCTATGACTTCCTTGTCAGAGACGAGTTGCCGGAAATACTGGAAGCGGACCAGCAGTTGGCCGTCTTGAACCGACGTTTCCAGGGTATCCATTCCCCGCAGCGAGGGCCCACTAATGCGAGCTCCATCCGCCGCAAAAACGGAATCGTGGCACGGGCAGACAAACTCCTTCTTATCCGCGTCCCAAGGTATGGTGCAACCAAGGTGCGGACAGATGGCGCTGAGAACGCAAAGTTGGCCATGGCTGTCTTTGGTCACATAGACCACCTTTTCGGAGATCGCTTTGCGCCAGCCATCCACTTGTTCCATCTGAATCGTGTGCATCACAGGCTCAGTCAAGGAAGAGAACTCGTTGAGTGCTCCCAGCGGCGAATTCTTAGTTTCGGTGGTCCGGCGCAACAACGGGAATAGGGCAAAGCGAACGAGTGGTACAGCAAGCAGTGCACCTACAAAGAATGAGCCGAGGCCCAGCAACACTCCGAGAAACGAGCGCCGGCTTTCGACAGGCGGTCCGGTTGGCGAAACCTGGGGGTCGTGGATTGTGAATCCGCCTCGGAACATGCAATGCCTCAATTGCCTCGAGTCGGGTCTTAAAGCCCTTTAAGGCCCATTTGTCCCGCAAGGGGTCATTTTTTGACCGGCAGGCTTCGGATGTAAGCTATCAGCTTCTGTATATCGGCGGGTTTGATCTTGGCGCCAAACGCCGGCATTTTCCCTTTGCCCTTGGTGATTACTTCACTGAGTGCGGCGTCGCTTTGGTTCCGGACTTCGTCGGATCGCAGATCCTTGGCATGGAACGCCTTGCCGGGTCCGGTGTCGCCGCTGCCGTCGGCTCCGTGGCACAGGTCACAGTTCGCCTTATAAATTTTGGTGGGATCCATTTCAGCCTGCGTTACACTCGCCATAGCCATACAACTCAGTGTGCTTGCCGCTAGGAACCGCAGAATATGTTGTCGCATGTTTTCTCCAATCATCTGCCTCGCGGGAGACAGGATTTCCTTAGGCTAGATCCCCCGCCTATTCAATGTTGATTTTCTTTCAAGCTAGAAGTCTACAGCATTGCAAAGTGATCGCGGAAGCGACGGGCCCGAATACGACCTTCTGCGTGACAGAGGGGCATTATGGAAAGTGGAGTTACGTCAGCCTCCTTTGCCAGCCATCGCTTCGTCGGTTTCTTGCTGGTACCTTCCCGTCGGACGATGGGCAACTCGGGGTGCGCCGGGATAAACCGGCATGTTGTAGGGGATGCAAGAGCCCTACAGGAAAGGAAGTAGCGAATCCATCCTGACCTCGAGTCTTGCAGGCGTCATCGCGAGGCGACGCTTGAAGCGTAGACCAGAGGCATCGGTGGGCGGGGCTATTGAGCTGCGAAAAGCCCGTAGATCAGGATGCCGACTTCATTCCGAGTAGGAGGAAGGCAACACGGCAGCCACGCTAATCGCGAGTGGACTGTCGGTCCTGCGTAGTCTGAGAACCCGCGCACGCCGAGAAACAACATGCACGAGAACCGGGAGATCTCCAGCACGCCTTGGTCTGACGATCAAGGCCGGTCCGCGAAGGTCACAAACCGAACGGCGGACATGCAGGTGCCGGAGAAGTCGGACTGTGTCGTACTACCTGTGAACCAACCGAACAAGGGAGGGCAACTTTCCGCGGAGGCTGAGGAGGGAAGGACACAGACGAGGGAGAACATCGCTCAATCGCACATGCACCCGACACAGAGCGGGAAGCGCATGTCCCAGGGGTTGGACGGTGTGCGGAAGGCAGCAAGGGAAAGAAAGCAGGAGCGGTTCACCGCTTTGCTCCACCATCTCAACGTAGAACTACTCCGCGACAGCTTCTACGCGCTTCAGCGTAAGGCTTCGCCGGGAGTGGACGGCGTAACGTGGCAGGAGTATGAATCCGGGCTGGAAGATCGACTCGTCGATCTGCGCAGCCGGGTGCACTGTGGAGCGTATCGGGCAAAACCTTCGAGACGAGTCTTTATTCCGAAGGCTGATGGGCGGCAACGTCCGTTGGGCATCGCGGCGCTGGAAGACAAAATCGTTCAGCAGGCTGTGGTGACGATCCTCAACCAGATTTATGAGGTCGACTTCAAGGGCTTTTCTTATGGGTTCCGCCCCGGACGCAGCCCGCACCAGGCGCTGGACGCGCTGACGGTGGGCATCCAACGGAAGCGGGTGAACTGGGTGCTTGATGCCGACATCCGTGGCTTCTTCGATAACCTGAGCCACGAATGGACGATGAAGTTCATCGAGCATCGGGTGGCCGATCGACGGATACTTCGCCTGATCCGGAAATGGCTGAAGGCGGGAGTATCGGAAGACGGCCAATGGTCGGAGACGAAACTGGGTACACCGCAGGGAGCAGTGGCTTCACCGCTGCTCGCCAACGTGTACCTGCACTACATCTTCGATCTATGGGCTGATGTCTGGCGCAAGAAAGTCGCAAAGGGCGATGTGGTTGTCGTCCGCTATGCTGACGATCTTGTGGTGGGCTTTCAGCACCGAACGGAAGCTGAGCGTTTCCTGAAAGAGTTCCGGGAACGACTGGCGAAGTTCGGCTTGGAATTAAATCCGGCCAAGACTCGACTGATCGAGTTCGGGCGGTTCGCCGCTCGCGACCGGAAGCAGCGGGGAGAGGGAAAACCAGAGACCTTCACCTTCCTGGGCTTTACCCACTACTGTGGGCAACGCCACAAGAGCGGAACCTTCACCGTATGGCGGATCACTGCGAAGAAGCGAATGGTTGCGAAACTCAAAGCCATCAAGGTTGAGCTTCAACGCCGGATGCATGATCGCATGGCCGAAGTCGGTGCGTGGCTCCGGAAGGTCGTGCTGGGTTATTACCAATACCACGCTGTTCCCGGGAACACGACCCAGTTGCGCATCTTCAAACTTCGCGTGTGCAGGCTATGGCAGAGTGTTCTGGTCCGCCGGAGTCAGCGCGCACAGATGCGGTGGGAACGTTTCACCCCAGTCTTGAACCGGTGGATTCCCCCACCCCGCGTTCTGCACCCCTATCCCGATGCACGCTTCTACGCCACTCATCCTTCGTAAGAGCCGTATGCGTAGACGCGCTCGTACGGATCTGTGCGGGGGGCGATCAGTGATGATCGTCCCTACCGCGACAGTAACTATTGTGAACAGGCCGTTACACTCAAATCCCCGGCTGAGGGAAGATGAGCGTAATCGGGATGTTACAACACTTACGCCGAGTGACAGCATTGCCACGCGAAGGCTGGGACCGATGCGACCGCAATGGTTGCGCTTTATCTCTGCACCATGCACTGCCTTGCTCTGGTATTTGTTGCCGCTGCCCTGGCTTTATCTGCCTGGGCTGAAGAGCGAGAAGCGTTTGTTCGCATTTCGTAACACGCCGCGGATTTCTAGTGTCTCCTGCTTCGAAGCAGATTACCCTTCTTGCGGTTTCGCAGTCGGGCCCAGTAGTCCTCCAACATTTCACATCCAGTCAACCAACCCTGCATTGCGAGGAGGATTCGACATGAGGTTCATGGTTAAGATTCTGCTGCTGTCAGTTTCGTTTGCCGCAAGCCTCGCCTACGCCCAGACCAACAACATTCCGCAAGTTCAACACGTTATCGTCGTCATCCAAGAGAATCGCACCCCCGACAATCTGTTCGGCAGCGATGCCTTTGCCCAAACACGCCAACTGCCGGGCGCAGACTTGGTCCAGCTTGGCAAGTGCGGTAACGTAGAAATTCAGCTCCAGTCTCTGAATCTGGGAAACGCCTGCGACCCCAATCACGCGCATAATGGCGGGTGGATCCCTACATATGACAGCGGCAGCATGGACGGGGCTTGCATATCACCGCCTCCAACTGCACCGGCATCGAACCCGAATACTCGTACGCTCAATCGTCAAACGTAGTGCCGTACTTTCAAATCGCTCAGCAGTACGGCTACGGCAACTACATGTTTCAGACCAGCCAGGGACCGAGTTTCCCCGCGCACCAATTCCTGCTGGCCGGGAGCTCCGCGCCCACCAATTCCAGCGATACCACCCCCTGCTACGACCCGACAACCGGAAAGAGCTCTCCCTGTTACCAGTGGTTCGCGGCGGAGAATTATTCCGGTTCCCTCTACGGGTGCACCGCCCCAAGCGGCACAGTAATTCAGGATATTGATCCCACCGGGAACGAATCCAGTTCTTATAACAAGGGCTTCCCCTGCTATAACCACAACACCTTGGCGACCCTCCTCGATGCCAATAGCCTAAGCTGGAGATACTACACGCAAAACGGGGCGGACAATCTCTGGACAGCCCCGGACGCCATTCAGGGCATCTGCTATCCGCTCACCGGCAACAACGACCAGTTGTGCGGTGGGTATGACTGGACTAACTACGTGGCCAGCGTTTTCCCCAATTCGACCGGGTATCCCAACAGCTTTTCACCCGTCCTCACCGACCTCGGGGCGGATCCCAATCAGCCGCAATGCACGCTTCCCGCGGTGAGCTGGGTGATTCCCGATGGCAGTTGGTCCGACCACGCCGGAGAGGACCCGGACGGTGCCGGACCCGCCTGGGTGGCAGCCATCGTCAATGCGGTCGGCGGCGTCTACTACGACATTAACCGCGTGAAACACAACACCCCGTGTTCCTATTGGAACAACACTGTCGTCCTGGTTACCTGGGACGACTGGGGCGGCTGGTACGACCACGTCCTGCCCTGGAACTGCTCTCCGGGGCCGAACGGGAAATGCACCGGCTACCCCGGCGGTCCGGATGGCGGCGGCAGCGAGTACGTCTACGGCTTCCGCGTGCCCTTGCTGGTGGTCTCCGCTTACAACTATCGTCCGCAGGGGTCAAGCGGCTACATTTCCGGAGCTTGCGGCCAGCCAGGGCAACCGAGCTGTCCAAACGAGCAGCAGAAATACATCCACGACTTCGGCAGCATTCTCAACTTCGTTGAGTACGCCTTCGGAACAGAGGGGCAACCGCTGCACGTCGCAGGTTTCCCGCCCACAAGCGGGATCAGCCCGTCCTACTTCTATGCGGACGTCTTCGCCCCAGACGGCCCAGTCGTTTGCGCGAACAATTGTCCGCACCCATACTCGCTCTCCGACTTCTTCAACTTTGGCGGTAGTGCAAGTACTTTTACGCCCTTTACCCAGGGAGTAAACTATCCAACTCAATGCTTCATCACCCCTGCTGCACAGGGTTGCTTCGGCCCGAGCTTCACGCCTACAGATCCTGATGATGATGCCGTCGACTAGCAGAATTGAAAAACGCATCCCAATATGGCGGGTGCCGCGCCTTACCGCCGACGCCCGCTGTCCAACCGGCTGCTTCAGTGGTATAGTGTGGGGCAGTTCAGCGGCACCTTATAGTGGATCGCCTGCCCCTCTGCTGCAACTTCTAAGCGGGAGCCAACGCCGATGCTCCGGAAAGATCGCTATGCCGCTTGTGCCAAGGCCCTAATCGCTGCCGCCATGGCTCTCGTTTTGGCCAGCAGCGCATGGGCAGGTAGCAAGTACAAAGTTCTGCACGCATTCACCGGAGGTAACGACGGCGGTGGCTTATATAGCGGCCTGCTGCTTGATCGGCACGGCAACGTCTATGGCACAACCGTCGCTGGCGGAGCTAAGGGGAAAGGCGGCACCGCCTTCAAACTGAGGCCCCTAGCGAACGGTAAGTGGGCCGAGGCAGTTCTTTATAACTTCTGCAGCCAGTTCAATTGTACGGACGGTGGCGGCTCCGTAGCGGGTTTGATCTTTGATGCTGCAGGTAACTTGTACGGTACGACGGAGTCGGGTGGGGCGCACGTGTACGGTACGGTGTTCGAGCTGTCCCCAGGCTCCGACGGCTGGAAGGAGACCGTTCTTCACAGCTTCGGGTTCAACAAATACGGGTGTTGCCCCCAAGCCAGCCTCGTCATGGACGATGCAGGCAACCTTTTTGGAACCGCCAGCGTTGCTTTCGAGTTGTCTCCCGGCGCCGACGGCTGGAAAGAGACCGTGCTTCACGACTTCACCGGCCAGAACGGGGACGGCTCCGGAGCCTACGCCGGCTTAATCGTGGATGCGGCGGGCAATCTCTACGGCGTCACCCTGCACGGCGGAGGCGGCGGCTGCGGCGGCGGTTGCGGAACCGCGTATGAGCTACAGCCCACCGCAGACGGTGGTTGGAAGGAACACATCCTCCATGATTTCGATACCGGGGGCGACACCATGGCATTCCCCGACGGCCCGCTCCTGATAGACGGTACGGACGATCTCTACGGGACAACCAGCGTAGGCGGCGCGACCGGCAACGGCACCGTCTATAGGCTGACTCCGCAGTCAGATGGCCACTGGAAGGCAACCGTTCTACATAGCTTCACCGGCGGCGCAAACGGAATTGAACCTGGCGGCGGCGTGGTCATGGACAAAGCCGGAAATCTTTATGGGACGACGATCGCCGGCGGCAGCCCGAACTGCGAATGCGGCCTCGTGTACAAGCTCTCGCCGGGTATCGGCGGCAAGTGGAATTTCAAGGTCCTGCACACATTCGTCGGCATCGACGGTGCGCAACCCGCCGCCAACCTGACTCTAGACGACAAGGGCAACCTCTACGGCACCACCATCACCGGCGGTGCTGGCGGCTACGGCGTAGCCTTCGAGCTCACACCGTAAAATTATTGCCGTCAGCGCCGCAATGATGAGTTGCCTCACCTTTCGCTGGAACCGAAAAGCGCTGCTATCGCGCTCCGCTCACGCCCACGACTAAACCCAACGACAATTCCTAATGCTGAGAAGAACAAACGCGCAGGCGTAGTATAGCGGTCGCCGCCCGTTTGTCCGTGTCTTGCTGCAACTGGCGAAAGCAGGCGATTTCACTCAAATCCCCCTCAGGGAAGGCAGATGAGTGTAATGGGGATGTTACGCCAGTTGAGACCATGCCCTAACGGATGGCAGCTCAGATAACTTCCGGTGGGCCAACGATCCGGGAGTAATCGAGTGGTGGATCCAATCGACATGTCGGGTGCGCACTCCTGCGGTAGGCCGTTATACGAGCATATTAGGGAAGGGGCACAGCCCGCCGCGCGGCTGTGCTCCCTTTTCTCTTCTGGATACTTACTTACCGGCTACGTTTACGGCGTCCGCAGGTACCCGTGATACACATTGCTGCCGTCAAGGAAGTATCCCGCAATCGCCCCCGCCGGGTTGATTGGCCCTATGAAAGTGCCCTGGCCGGACGCTGTGCCCGCGCCTGGAGCGTTGAACGTCGTGATCTGGCCACCAATAGCACGTAGGAAGCCGTGAGCCACACCGCTCGCGTCGACGTAGTATCCGTCAATCACTCCCGGCACATTGATGTTCTCTCCGAGGGTGCCCTGGCCGGACGCTGTGCCCGCACCCTTCACATTAAACGTCGTGATCGTGCCGTCGGCAGCGCGCGTGAAGCCGTGATACACATTGCTCCCGTCAAGGTAGTATCCCGCAATCGCCCCCGCCGGGTCGATGCCTCCTGGGAACGTGCCTTGGCCGGACGCTGTGCCCGCGCCCTTAACGTTGAACGTCGTGATCGTGCCATCGGGAGCGCGCACCAAGCCGTGATACACATTGCTCCCGTCAATGTATCCTCCCGCTATCGCCCCGGACGGGCTGAGGCAATCCTCGCTTGCGGTAATCGTGCCCTGGTATGCGCCGGTGCCCGCACCCTTGGCGTTAAACGTAGTGAGCTTGCCATGGGAATCGATCACGAAGCCGTGATACACGCTGCTCGCGTCAAGGTAGTCTCCCGCAATCTCTCCCGCCGCGTTGATACAATAAGCGAAGGTGCCCTGGTATTTGCCGGTGCCCGCGCCCTTAACATTAAAGGTTGTGATCTTGCCGCCGGGGTTGCGCAGGAAGCCGTGATGTACAAGTTTCGCGTCAACGTCAAATCCCGTTATCCTCCCCTCCGAGTTGATGCTCTGAGGGTTGGTGCCGAGACCGGCGGTTGTGCCCGCGCCCGGAGCCGCGAACGTCTTGAAAGTGCCGTCGGGGTTGCGCAGGAAGCCGCGACCGACATCGCTCGTGTCAAAATATAACCCCGTTATCGCCCCGGCCGGGTTGATGTCGTTGGCGGCGGTGCCCTGGTAGGCGCCTGTGCCCGCGCCCGGCGCTTCAAACTCCTTGAACGTAGCCGGGTGGCGGTTACCGTGGTCGTCTTTTTGCTCCTGCGCGGACGACCGAACTGAGATTGTTAGCGCAGCAAACAAGGTCATTGCGACAATGCAGCCTAAACTCTTGGACTTCATATTCTTCTCCTTAGAATCACGTTGAATGCTTGGTCTCCCGGATGCCCGCTGACTTTGCACCGAGCCCTCGTGAAACGCAATGCACCAGCGCTCACTTGGCGCTCAACAGGGACTCATCCAGCTAAATGACTGAAACGCAGAGGATTAATTCGAGGCCCCTCAAACTGCCCCATAAACTCCACTTCCGCCAGAGTGAACTGCGTAGAAGACGCGCACACGCTACCGGCCCCACTCTGGTGGTAAACTTCCGCACTAGCCGGTCCCGCATGGAAACGGCCCTCCCAAACCGCTTGCTGCTCGGGGCCTTCGAGTTCGATTTGAGGGCGGGTGAGCTGCGTGCCGGTGATGGGAAAGTTCGTCTTCAAGAACAACCCTTCCAGATACTGCTGATGTTGGTGGAGCGTTCGGGTGGTTTGGTCACGCGTGGGGAGATCCAAAAGAAGCTGTGGCCAAACGACACTGTAGTGGAGTTCGACCACAGCATTCATACGGCGATAAACAAGCTGCGACAAGCATTCGGAGATTCGGCAGAGGATCCGAAATACATAGAAACCGTAGCTCGGCGTGGATATCGGCTGATGGTGCGTGTGGAACGAATGGATGTGATCCCGGCCAGCCCGCCACTCGATGTGGCTACGCCTCCGGCGCCGGAACCATCCGTTTCGAGTATGACCGGCAGGAAAGTCTCCCACTACCGCGTGCTGGAGGTGCTCGGCGGCGGGGGCATGGGCGTAGTCTACAAGGCGGAGGACTTGAAGCTCGGCCGCCGCGTAGCCCTGAAGTTCCTGCCACAGGAGATAGCCAGCGACGCGAAAGCTCTAGGGCGCTTTGAGCGCGAAGCGCGAGCCGCTTCCGCGCTTGACCATCCCAACATCTGCGCCATTTACGAATTCGGCGAGCACGAAGGCCGACCCTTCATTGCCATGTCATTGCTGGAGGGGCAAACCCTGCGGGACCGGATAGCCGCGAGAGCCGTCGCGTTTACGACCGATGAATTGTTGAACCTGGCGATTCAGATTGGGGAAGGTCTTGCCGCGGCTCACGAAAAAGGCATCATCCATCGGGACATCAAGCCGGCGAATATCTTCGTCACGAATCGGAACGAAGCCAAGATTCTGGACTTCGGTTTGGCGAAGCTGACGGATGCAGGCGACCGAGAAGGCCTTGCACACGAGGAA
Source organism: uncultured Acidobacteriota bacterium (assembly GCA_963722725.1). GTDB lineage: Bacteria > Acidobacteriota > Terriglobia > Terriglobales > Acidobacteriaceae > JABDBE01. The sequence goes on along the minus strand of CAVROB010000010.1, from coordinate 269,503 downwards.
ACGCAGACCGCGGCAGTCCATGATCTTAGCCTCTCGCTTACTGGTGTGGCCATGGGCACGGTGCCTTACATGTCGCCGGAGCAGGTTCGCGGCGAGAAACTGGATGCCCGCTCCGACCTGTTTTCTTTTGGCTTGGTGCTCTATGAGATGGCGACGGGAAAACAGGCATTCCGCGGGGACACAACGGCCGAACTGCACGAAGCGATTTTGAATCTTACGCCCGTCCCGGCGAGGGAGTTGAACCCGGAACTTCCGCTCAAGCTAGAGGACATCATCAACAAGGCTCTAGAGAAAGACCGCAATCTCCGCTATCAGCACGCAGCCGACATGCGAATGGATCTGCACCGGCTGAAGCGAGACTCCGACAGTGAGCATAGCGCGGCGGCAAGTTCGGGGCCGGTGGCCGCGCTAGAAGCTCCAGCGGCTCAGCGCAGAAAACTCTGGAATATTGCGGTTTCCGTCCTTCTGGTCGCCTTGCTTGTGGCGGGCGGACTTTATCGTTCGCATCAAGGTAAACGCCTGAGCGAGAAGGATACCATCGTTCTCGCCGATTTTGCCAACGGCACGGGCGATCCGATATTCGATGACACGCTGAAGACGGCGCTCAGCGTCTCCCTGCGGCAATCGCCTTTCTTGAATGTGCTCTCCGACAGTGAAGTCGCGAAGGCCCTTCAACTGATGACGCGTCCGGCCAGTACGAAACTCACCCCCGAGGTTACCCGCGAGCTTTGCCAGCGTGCGGGCAGCCAGGCCTACATTGCCGGATTGATCGGCAGTCTGGGCAGCGATTATGTGCTGGCATTGAAGGCGGTGAACTGCCAGGACGGGGACACGATGGCACAGGAGCAGGCGACGGCTCGGTCCAAGGAGAAGGTGCTCGACGCGCTGGGCGACGCGGCGTCCAAGCTGCGCGGCGAACTGGGCGAATCGCTCGCGACGGTGCAGAAGTTTGATGTTCCGCTAGCCGAGGCTACGACGTCTTCTCTGGAAGCTCTGAAAGCATACAGCCTTGGAATAAAGGCGACGAATGAAAAAGGCGCCGCCGCAGGTCTGCTTTACGATCAACGCGCCATTGAGCTTGATCCGAACTTCGCCATGGGCTATTGGTCAGCGGGCGTGAATTACTTCATTCTTGCCGAACTGGGACGGGGCCGGGAGTATTTCATAAAGGCCTTCCAGTTGCGGGAACATGCCAGCGAACGGGAAAAGCTGACGATCGCCGCCGACTACTACCAACTTGTGACTGGCGAACTGGATAAAGCTGCCCAAACCTATCAGCAGGAGATCGACAACTACCCGCGGGCAGCTGGTGCGTACATCAATTTGGGCTTAGTGTATGCCTCTCAGGGGCAATATGAGAAAGCCGGGGCGATCACGAGGCAAGGCATGCCCTTTGAGCCGGATTTTGTACGCCCGTACGCCAATCTCGCCGACTACGACCTTGCCTTGCAGCGATTCGACGAAACACGGCAGATCATCCACGAGGCGCAGGCGCGAAAGCTGGATGATTACCTACTCCACGGCGGTCGCTACGCACTTGCGTTTCTCGGCTCGGACTCTTCGGCAATGGCGGAGCAGCAACAGTGGTTTGCGGGCCAGCCCGAATATGAGAACTTTGGACTGGCGCTCGCATCCGATACGGAGGCATACGCTGGTCATACGGGCAAGGCGCGGGAACTGACCAAACGGGCTGTGGACTCCGCAATACGAGCGGACAACAAGGAGAGCGGGGCAATATGGCGGGCGAATGCCGCCCTTCAACAAGCCGGGTATGGCGCTACTGCGGAAGCGCGACAGTCGGCGGCAGGGGCTCTGAAGCTTGCTTCCACGAGTCAGGGCGTCGAGAGTGAAGTGGCGCTCGCGTTTGCCGTGGCGGGCGACACCGCGCGAGCCGAGTTCTTGGCCCAAGACCTAGGGAAGCGCTTTCCGCTGGACACCCAGATGCAGTCGCTTTGGCTGCCACCGATTCAGGCGCAACTGGCGCTGGAAAAGAAGAATCCCACCGCTGCCCTGAATATCCTGCAGGCTGCCTCACCCATCGAGCTGGGCCAAATTTTGTTCGTCAACAATATTTCCTGCCTCTATCCGGTTTACGTACGCGGAGAAGCATACCTGGCAGCGGGACAAGGCAACGCTGCCACCGCTGAGTTTCAGAAGATTCTCGACCACAGCGGCATCGTTTGGAACTGCTGGACGGGAGCGTTGGCGCATCTGGGCGTGGCTCGTGCCAATGCCTTGCAGTCGCGAACTTCGCAGGGCGCGGATGCCGACGCCGCCCGCGTCCGGGCGCTCGCCGCCTACAAAGATTTCCTCACGCTCTGGAAAGACGCCGACTCTGACATCCCCATCCTGAAAGAAGCAAAGGCGGAGTACGCGAAGCTGCAATAGCACAACAAAGTCCTGCCCCGTCGCTTGCTGTTTATCGATGGTTTACGAAATCAGATGGGATGAGTTTTGCATGGCGGACAGCGCCACAACGATCAATGAAAACGGGATCAGATCCGTTGGCAGTATGCTGTTCGAGGCGTGTGGTCCAGAGGTCTTCGGCCTTACTGGTGCTTAAAAGCCCGTGGATGAGTTTGACCCGGGACGCGCTTTGGTACAACGGACTGTAGCCTCCTCGTGAGAGGAGAGCACGCGAGGGAGATTCACCCTATCGGCGCGTCCTGGATCACACGTCAATGGAGGTGTAATTATGGACGTGCTGCATCCGAGGTGTTGCGGTTTGGATGTACACAAAAGCTCGATTTCTGCTTGCATTTTGTTGCGTGAAGCGGGAGGAGTGCAGAAACACCAGCGTCGTTTTGGCGCCATGACCCAAGATCTGCGTGAGCTTGCCGAATGGCTACAGCAGTTCGGTGTGACTCAGGTAGCGATGGAATCCAGCGGCGTTTACTGGAAGCCAGTTTGGAACATTCTGGAAAGACAGTTCACGGTAATTTTGGCGAATGCGCAGCCCATCAAGGATGTGCCTGGTCGCAAGACCGACCAGAAGGATGCGGAATGGATTGCGCAGTTGCTGCAGTATGGTCTTCTGCGGCCCAGCTATGTGCCCTGCGAAATCATCCGCGATCTACGCGACCTGACGAGAATGCGGGCGAGTCTTTCGCAGGAAGCTTCGCGCATCCGTAGTCGAATTCAGAAAGTGCTAGAAGACGCAAACATAAAACTGGCGAGCGTGGCGACAAACGCTCTCGGCAAGAGTGGACGGGCAATGCTGGAGGACATCATCACGGTGAAGATGATCCGGAGCACCTCGCCTCCCTCGCCCTGGGTCATCTCCGCGTGAAGATTCCGCAATTAAGACTTGCGCTAGAAGGAAAGATCCGTTCCCATCACCGCTTTTTGCTTCGGCGTTTACTGGATCAAATGCAGTTCGTGGAACACGAAATTGCATTGCTCGAAGAACGTCTGGAGGACATCGGCCGACAAGGACAGGAGCTATCGCAAGCGGTTGCTCGCTGGGACACGATACCGGGAGTCGATCGAGTGGCAGCGTGGGCCCTTCTAGCCGAGGTAGGTAACAACATGGCGCAGTTTCCAACCGGTGAGCACTTGGCCAGTTGGGCGGCGCTGTGCCCAGGCAATCACGAAAGTGCCGGCAAACGTTTGCGCGGTGAACTCGTCAAGGGAGCCCATGGTTGCGCCGCATGGCTTGTCAGTGCGCCTGGGCGGCCGCGCGAACCAAGAACACTTACTTGTCCTCGCAGTTCAGACGCTTAGCCGCGAGGCGCGGCAAGAAGAGAGCCATCATCGCGGTGGCACATACCCTCATAGTCATTGGCTATCACTTGCAGAAGGACCAGAGCAACTACGACGATCTTGGCGGAAACTACTTCGATCGCATCCACTCCGACGGTCTAAAGCGGTATTTGGTGAAGCGGCTCCAACAACTCGGGAACAAGGTAACTCTAGAGCCGATTGAAGCTGCTTAACCCACCGCTTCCCGCTCTGTTTTCGAGGGAGAATGCCGGTCTCCGGCGGGATGCGATAGGCTCCCAAGTTATCGACGCGCTCGAAGCGCAAGAGATAAAGGAGACCGGCAATGAAGAAGATTAGCACCGTGAACCAGAGACCCTCGTTAGGGTCTTCAATTTGTTCATAAGGTTGGAAGCGCGAAAACGCGTATTTTGCGATGCAGCTGTTTACGCTCTTAGCGGCAAAATACGCCGAGTCAGCGAAGTTCAAACCGCTTCCCCGAAACAGCCCGCCCACAAGATTTGGCCTATACAGCACTTGGAAAGCTTCGACGATTCGGACATCGTCACGCTCAGATTGCCTTTAGCAATCGGCGACATCTTCGAACGAGGGAAACACAAGTTCATTCTCATATTTCCCCCTTGTGATTTGGCCGTCCGAAATAATGGCCAGCGGGAAGGAGGCATAAAAGAGGCCATACTAGCGGAGATTGTAACCCTTGAGAGGAAGAATGCCAGCTGGGAACTAAAACACTTCGTTCAAGAGAAGCGGCTGTTCGTTGACTTCAAGCGAACCCACTCGGTCAAGCTCGCGGTATTGGACCTTTGTGTTTATAACAAAGACGGCACCGCTCAGATTGTGCTAACCGATGATCCAACGTCAGGTATGGTTCCGTCTTGGCAGAAGCGATACGGAATACTTCAAGATGATCTTCGCAAGCTCGTTGCTATATATGACCGAATTGCACCTTCGGCACAACAACGCGAGGACGTTCTCAGAACTGTGTTCAAATGTTCGAACGAGGGAATATTTGTCCCTACGTTTCGGCGAGACGAAAACAAACTCTTTTATGATTTCAAACGTATATCGAGACTGACCCAGCCGCGATCCTATTTTTTGTTGCAGCGCTATGCGGATTTTCTGACCAGGGAAGCCTTGGAACAGGACTTTGAGACGCCACAACCGGCGGACGAGGATGTGGACTCACACGGATCTGATGGAGAATCATCTCGCCAGCCGCCGCCAATAAAACCCGCAGGTGCCGAGCCGGGATAACTTCTCCGCGTTCGCGAAACCCTCCGCTTTCTCCCCAGGGACGATGATCTGACTCCCAGCCCATGATTCCAGCCCATGATTGCTCAGCCTTATACGTATTTGCAGGTACATGGCAGTCTCCCGCAAACCGTTTAAGTAGTTGTAGGTTGAGGTTGAACTAGGTCTGAAAAGGCTGGCGTCGGCGGTTCAACTCCGTCCCTGGCCACCACAAATATAATATATTAATCAGTATCTTACACATCCATTGACTGATTTGTGCTGGTAATGTACTGTTGATTCAGGTTGCCTCCCCCAAAGAGGAGCCTGAAATGATTGGACTGTACAAGCGTCACGTCGCCGATTGCGAGCACAAAGACGAACCCCAATATAAGCGTTGCCATTGCCCGGTATGGTTTCAAACCAACCGAGATGGCAAGCAAAAACGCTGGTCTTCCAAAGAGCGGAGTTGGGATGCCGCGGAACGCAAGGCACGGAAGTTGGAGCAGGCTGAGGCTTCCGGGCACAACATCCATAGTACTCGCGCCACCGGGTTCGCTGATGTCATCGAAGCGTTCTTGACCGACAAAGAGAAGGGCTCCGACCCGGTCGCTGCTGACACGTTATATCGCCATGAAGCCGTGCTCACGCAACTGAAGGACTTTTGTGCCGGCCGAGGTATCACACTTCTGAAGGACATCACGCTGTCGGTCGTCACCGAATGGCAGCACACGTGGACCCTGAAGTCTCCGGCTGCGAAGCGCGGACGACAGGAGAAGGTTCGCAACTTCTTCCGATTCGCTGTCAATCACGAGTACATCTCTAAGAATCCGATCTCAGCATGGAAGTCCGTGAAGTTGGACACGAACGACCTGCGCGTCTCGGAAGACCGGATTATTCGCTCTAAGGTCTACGCTCGGATCATGAAGGCGGTGGACGAAGTTCCGATGACTCCTCAGAGCCGGGAGCGAGTGAAGGCGTGTATGAGATTGCAGCGCGAGGCTGGGTTGGCTATTGTCGATGCCGTTGGATTGTCTAAAGACGAACTGACAAAAGAGGCGGGCCGATTCCGCGTCAAGACCAGCCGTCAGAAGACCGGGACCTCTGTCAACAATCCCATCACGGAAGAACTCGGCCAATTGCTCCTGAAGGTGAAGAACGGCAATCCTAAGTATTTTTTCGCGTCGGGCAACACTCTTCCCGAGGATGCGCCGTCGTACTTTCAGAAGTTGTATCGGAAGGTGTTCAATAAGGCGGGTGTCGAGCATACGTCCCATGACCTGCGGCACACGTACGCCGCGACCTTTTTGGAAGCGGGAGGCGACATTCGGTTGCTCAGCAAGGCGCTCGGACATTCGTCAATCACTGTGACTGAAAAGTATTACGCTCACTTTACGACGAAGCAGCAGGACATGTTGGACAGGGCAGCTGAGAATGCGCTGGCCGCGATGGGCGACTAAAGTGTGATCGGCTACGTCCCCGCCTAATGCCGCGAGAACGAGGCCTGCCATGGTCTTTGCCGCACTTTTGTCACTGCACGGCTGTGTCGATGTTGGTGTTCAATCCGAGGTGCTGGTCGTTGGTTTACAAACCCAATGATCCTCGTTGACCGACAGCGGCTCACAGGACTTCTGATAGTCGCTCACTGCATTGAACCGACTGACTGTGAATCAGTCGCAAACCGGGGTTTTGCTGGCCCTTTAGGCCTCCCGGTGTGCCAGTTTTGTCCCAGATCCTAAGGAGTTGGCAGGGTGGTCCCGCATGTGAGTCACAGGCCTTGGGTTATGGGTCAAAACTATTAGTATTTCGTCGTGCAGCTTTAGCTATTCGGAGAATGGCGCACCAGCGACGAGGTCGGCGAAATTTGGCAGCGCGAAACCCTCGACGTAACGAATGCCGAAATCTCGCAGAATGTTGTCAACCGTGGTCATCGGCTTCTGACGAACGACGCTGCAAAGACAGCCCTTGAATTGATCCTTAAAGGCCAACCGGGGAAACTCCGACAGAATCGCACGCTGCTTATCTTGGGGGATTCGATCTAGACCGGCGCCTAGGACATCGACGGCTATTCCTGAATGGGTCATTACGACCTCGGGCTCCTTGTGGAGAGCGAGTGTGGGAGTAGTGTGAAGTGCGATAGCGTCCCATACGAGTTGAATCTGCCGCGTCGAGATTCCACGATCACTCAGAAAGGCGCGAGCCGCGTTTGCGCCGTCTACCTCAAAGCGATTCTCAGTGGTGTAGCGATCGGTCAAACCCATATCGTGAAGAACTGCAGCAACAGCCAAAAGCTCCGAATCTGGAGGGTGTTCAACACGGTCGGAAAGCACAACGGCAAAAAGCCACGAGCGCATGACATGGTTGAAAAGAAATGGCTCTAATGAACTCCGCGATAGGTCAACCGCATCGCGGACCAGAGCCGTATCGGGAACTTTGATGCCGGCGAAAACCATACCATCCTCCTCTGAGCGTTGTCGTCTTTACCGGAACGATTACTCAACCGCTGCATGATTGATTAGCTTTTCGATCTTATGATCCAGATCGCGAGCGATTGCCAGCGCTTCCCGGTTTTTGTACGGCGCCAAAAAGCTGGCCATTCTGTCATAGGACAAATGGACCCCGTCTTCGCGTTCATCGACCAGAATGGTAACCGGCGCATAAGATCCGGCGTCGGGAACATGCTTCGCCATCTCCTTCATGACCAAGGGATTACCGATTACGAGCCGCACTATCTTCGGTTTGTTGAGTCCCGTCTCCTTTCGGAGAACAGCCCCATGATCAAGTTCCAGGAACAACATCAAATGGGTTTTGCCCATGTCTCGATTAATCACTTCTTCCAATTCAGCGAATGTGCCCGGCGACTTGGATGCACTGGCAAACGCGGCAAGATCCAGTCGGCCGACACCAGCTTTCAATGAAGCTACGACTGCCTCGAATGATCGTGACGTTGTCAGGCTGAAGCGTTGTACTTCGATTGTTTTAATTGCCATTCCATCTTCCTTTCGCGACGAATGTTTGGAGCGGGCGCCACTTCTAAATCCCTAAGCGGATGCAGCTTAGGATTACCAATGCTACCGGAGCCTTCAGCTGATGCCTTCTGAATCGAGAAACAGCGAGGCTTGTCGGACGAAAGACCTGTGAAACTGGAACAACGATCCATGCCCAGCGTCGGGGTAGGTCAACAGCATGGCGTTTGGGAGATGCTCGCTCAGCATGTAGGAATTGCGGACTGGAATCATATTGTCGAAGACGCCGTTGACGACCAGGCACGGCTGCGTGATCTTGCCGAGCTTGGCGAAACGCTCGCCACTGTATTGTTCCCAAGCTCGAAAGGCCGTGATCTGAGCGATTGCGACATTTTGGCCGGCCAGAGGCTCGCCATCTTGCTTTCTCTCTGCGAGCCGAGCCGCGAAGGCCTCTCCTGCCGCTTGACTCGATTCGCTTGACGCAAAAAAGAGTTTCACCAGTTTCTCCAGCCCAGGCATGTTCGGATCTTCCGTAATCTTTCTGAGTTCCGGTTTCTCCATATGCATAATGTCCTCGCCTCCCTCCGGAGCGGTGGCGACAAGCAGCATTTTGTGGACGAGCGAGGGACGTTCCAGCGCCACCTGCTGCGCCACCATTCCACCGAGGGAGTAGCCGAGGATATCCAAGCGCTTTAGGCCAAGTGCATCGACGAATGCGAGAGCGTGTGCCGCCATGCCCTGCCATGTTTTCGGGAACCTGGCCGGTCGAACGGCCAAGACCCGCACTCTCAAAAAGAATGACTTCACGTCCTACAGCAAGCGGATCGGTGACGGCGGGGTCCCAATTGTCCAAAGTCCCGGTGAAGTGCTGGAGACACAACAGTGGTAGACCGTTACCTTTCCCAAAGCGACGATAGGCATATTTTTCGAGCTTGGTCTCGATGAATTGCGTCGGAGCGTTAGTGTTGCTTGCGTTAGCCATGGCGTACCTTCCTTCCGTTGTAGTAGCTGTTAAGGTTTTCGTTGTCCTTGTCGGCGGGTACGCTGGTCAGTGCACCGGCCTCTGCAACATTCATCAGTGCCGCCGCAAATCGGAGATCTTGCAATCGGCTCGCTCAGTCACACGCCACTCGCCTTGATACTGTTGAGGACGGTGTTGTCCCAGTAAGCGTCGAGCCGTGTGATTTTGGAGTCCGTGTCGAAACGCAGAATGTAGCAGTGAGGGATGTGTACGTCCTGGCCCTTCTTTGCAACCCCATGCACTTCGGCAGGTATAGGCCCGCTCATCTCGGCTTGGATCACCACTGTGTTCCCCTCGGCAGGGATCAGCTCGATCACTTTGACTCGGAAGTCCGGAACGGCATTCGGAAACGCGCGCCAAATAACATCGATGCCACCACGGATTGGCACGACGCTTTCGCGGCCGTACGGAGCATATCGTCCGAGAGCGCCATCTGCGCAGAGAGCGAGCATGCCATCAACGTCATGGGCATCGTACGCGGTGAAGAACTGTTGGGCAGCTGATACGTAGTCTTTCGGATTCGTTTTCATCTTCTATCTTTGTGCTCGTTTGGATCGCTTTTTCTGGGATCTTTGCGGCCTAATATTCAAACCACTGGCTTGAGCGCCTTGACCTTTTCCTCCGTGTACGGCGGGAACAGGTGTTCGATGGCGACGTCGGGCGGCGAAATGAGAACCGATTTCGCGTGCGTGAGAGCATCAAACCCGGCCTTGCCGTAGTAGTGACCAATGCCGGAATATCCGACCCCGCCAAATGGCATGGTTTCGATAAACAGGTGAATGTTTACCTGATTGATCGCGCCGCCGCCGAACGACAAGCTTGCGAGAAAGTGATCGATCGACTTCTGATCTCGGCTGAAGAGGAAGCCGGAAAGAGGCTTCGGATGCTTCTTCACCTCGCGAATGGCCGCATCCATATCCTTGTAGGTGAGGATTGGAAGGATCGGCCCAAAGATTTCGTCCTCCATGATCGGGTCGTCCCAAGTCACTGGATAGATGACCGTGGGATCGAGATAGCGTGCGTCCGGGTCAGAACCCCCGCCTATCACAACTTTCTTTTGGTCGATCAGGCCCGCCAAACGTTCGGTAGCGCTTGGGCTGATAATGCGGGAATAGTCGTCCGGTCTGCTCTTGGGGTCAGTGCCGTAAAGCTCGACCATCGCCTTCTTGCACTCCGCAACGAACTCCTCTGCGATTGATTCGTGCACGTAGGCGTATCCGGGCGAGGTGCACCATTGGCCGCCCCAAGCCGTCGCACCCCAGACAATCTTCTTGGCCGCATCCGGGATATTGGCGGTCGCATCGACAAAGGCTGGGTTCTGGCCCCCGAGTTCGAGAAGAACCGGAGTCAGATTTTTTGCGGCCGCTTCCATGACGATCTTGCCAACCTTGACGCTGCCGGTGAAGAAGATGAAGTCGAACGGCAGCTTGAGCAGTTCCGTCACCTCATCCTTGCTGCCTGTGACGGCGGTGACGGCCTGAGGATCGAAATACTTTGGAATGAGATCGAGCAAGACCTTGCTGGTGGCGGGCAAACCCTCGGAGAGTTTGAGGATGCATGGATTGCCCGCTGCAATAACCTGGACAGCGGGGTCGAAGAGCAGCGTCAGTGGTCCATTGAATGGCCCGATCACCAAGGTGACGCCGTAAGGTTCCCGATAGACTTTAGCAGTATGCCCGCTCTCCCGAAGGGCCTTGGGCACGACGACATCCACAGGTTTCATCCACTCTTTCAAATCTTGCTTCGCGAAGGCGGCGGTTCCTACAGGCGCCATGATCTCGAATACTTTTTCCTGGCTGGCGGTCTTGAAGTCGCTGCTCATCGCAGCCTCAAGAACCTCGGCGTTCTCATTGCACAAGTTCTCAAGGCGTGTCAGCTGATCGATGCGCCACTCGTAAGACTTGGTCGCGTCCGAATCGAAATATGCTTTCTGCTTGTCGAAGATTTCCTGGAACTGATTCATCGGCGTCTCCTTCGCACATCGGTTTGTCGATGCCGCTTTTCAGCGGCGTCGTGGTTTTTAGGCCATCGTGAGAACCATGCGGAACCGGGCGGCGCCTGACATCATGCGCCGATACGCTTCTTCGGCTTTCTCCAAAGGAAGGGTCTCGATCATTGGGCGAACGTCAGTGAGTACGCTGAAATCAAGAGTGTCCTGGGTCTCGATCGCTCTTCCTGTCAGACTGCCAATGACCGATCGGCCCCCAAAAATCAGCGGAACTCCGCTGACCGGGATTGGATCGCCCGACACACCAACCACAACGAGCTTCCCGCGAACGGAGAGGCCGGGAAGCAGGCTGGCGATTGCGGCTCCGCTGGGCGCGGTCGCCAGGATCACATCGGCACCGCCCAATTTTTGCAAGGCGGCTCCCACATCCTCATCTTTGGCGTCGATGTAAACGTGCGCTCCCAGCTTGGGAGCGAGATGTTCTTTGTCTGGACCGAAGCCGATTGCAACGGTGCGAAAACCCATCTTTTTGGCGTATTGCACGCCGAGATGGCCCAGACCACCGATACCCTGGATAGCGACGGTATCGCCAGCACGTCCGTTGTTGCGTAGCGCATTGAATGTGGTGATGCCGGCACAGACTAACGGGGCCGCATCTTCTGATTTGAGTTCATCCGGTATGAGGACCAGTGCGCGTGCCTCTGCGATCATCATTTCCGCATAGCCGCCGTCACTCGTCACGCCAGTGATAATTGGGTTCTGGCAATACGCCGTGTCGCCGCGGCGACAGGTCTCGCAGGTTCCGTCTTCGCCTCCAAAGAACCCGACTCCCACACGCTGGCCGACCTTCCAGGTCGTAACCCGCCGGCCAACCTCCTCGATGCGGCCAATTGCTTCATGGCCCGGCACACGCGGGTACACGACGCCGGGCAGTTGTCCCTCAACGGTACCCGCGTCTGAGTGACATACACCGCAAGCCTCTACCCGGATACGTACTTGTTCCTCACCCGGCCCGACGACAGGCTTCTCGACGAGGCGAAAAGTCCCGGGCTTGGTTATCTCGACCGCCTTATATGTTTTTCCCATCTTCGTCTCCTATCGATCTGGAAGAACTCATGTGTCGTTCCACAAAAGTTCACAAGAATTGCGGACAAGCGGCAGGTTGAAAATTCGCCGTTGCTCGCGATCCTGGCTCTATGTCGCGAGACAGAGCTGAGTCAGAGGACGCCTTTGTGACCAACTACGCCTCCCATTGTTTTGGAAGTTTCAATCCTTGTCTTGAATGAAAATGCCGCAGTTTGGCTTTTCTGCTGGGCTTTAGTGGGTAGGAAACATGAGTAACGACCCTTACTTCTCTTCACGCGCGGGGAGATTGAACGCCTTCGGCATCGGCGCGTTTGCTCTTCGCCACCGCCCTGGCGAAGTTCCAACAATCTCACGGAAGCTTCGATTGAAAGCTGGCTGGTCAGTGAATCCGACTTCCAACGCGACTGTTAGTAAAGATTCGTTCGAGTGCAACAAGAGAGACTTTGCGGTTTCAACTCGCTTATAGAGCAAATAACGCCGGACGGGAACGCCGAACGACCTTTTGAATGCGCGCATGAAGCGACCCGCCGACAGAGCACACTCTTTCGCAAGATCGGCAAGCGCCAGATCACCATCCAGATGTTCGTTCAACATCTCGATCGCTCGATCCTGTTGCCAGATCGTCAAGCCCCCGGTAACAACCTCCGGCGGCTGGCTCCGGCCCTGGTATGTGCGGCTCAGATGAGCGCAGAACATCATGATCATTTCGTCGATAACTAAGCGTGGAAGCTGAAGCGGACGATCAGAGAACTGCAACATCATCCGGGCCCAATGAAGAATCACGTCATCCTTGGTTCCCGGGGTGCAATGCAAGTTGCGAATGCGCTTTTGCTCGTTCTCGTCACTGAATCGATTGATCACTGACCGGGGTATATAGACGTGAACCGAGTCGAAACCTGAAGTTCGCAGTGCGACCGGCTCCGACTCCATATCGAATATCTGAATCCCGCCGGCATCCCATTCGGTGACACGATGAAAGCGTCCGTCAAGCCACGTTCCCCAGCCCTTAATGCTGTCGGGACGGCGCAGGTGCACGGATATCGAAAAAGCCTTTTCTGGTGGAATGTGTGGAGTGGGTCCAGGAAAGCCGTTCGGCATTCGCATACGTGTCAACGCAACCTGAGAGTTTCCCTTGGGACCAAACACAAGTGAGGAAGACTCCAGCAGAGAAAAATGCTCCGCCAATCTTTTTCCAAACATGCCTTGAAGCATATGTTCTGCCTCGCACCGCGCGCTCTCTCTTTGTAATAATGGACCATTCGGTCCTTTATGCGCAAGCCTCAGTCGAATTGACCGATAATGTTGCCATGGGACGACGAAAACTGTTCACCCGAGAGGATGTCCTCGATAAAGCAATCCCAGTCTTCTGGAAGCATGGCCTCGCTGAGACGAGTGTTCAGGACCTTGAACAGGCCACAGGTGTACGCAAATCTGGCTTGTATACGGAATTCAAGGACAAAGAAGACCTGTTCGTGGAGAGCCTGCGCAGGTATTTCGAAGTCCTGATGGCACGCGGACACCTGACGAAACAGCCTCTGGGTTGGACCAATGTTGAGAGTTTTCTCAAGGTCTGCTATGGGAGTTGGGGCCAGAAGGGCTGTTTCTCAGTGAACTCTATGCGCGAGTTCGCAGACCTCCCCCCAAAAGCCCGCCGGATCATGGTCGCGAGCTTAATGAAAGCCCATCAGTTGCTCATCGACAATCTAGCTGCAGCGCGTGGATCTCGTGACGATAATGATTCCCTCGCTGGCTTGATTGTCACGTTCTTTAGCGGAATTTGCCTGGAGCAGAATCTCGGCCCCGATCGGGCACGAATTGCGAAGAAGATCGACGCCTTCATGCGGCTGATTCGCGCAATCTGATCGTCAAGTAAGACGAAGAAGGAAAGAATCCAGTCCAAGTTGAACCATTGACCACCTTGGCGCGGTTCGGATTCTCCTGCTTAATGTTTGCTGCTTCTTCACTTCGTCTCAAAATCGGTGGAGACGCTGAGTTTCTTCCAAATTCGTGCTTCCTCTAATCGCGCAAGATCATTCTTCTCCGCCGCGGCGTACGCATCGCTGCCGAGCAAGAGTCGCAGCGGAGGGTTCCGTTCTTGCGTCAACTGGACGATCGCCTGAGCTGCCTTTTTGGGGTCACCAGGCTGCTTGCCGTTGTAGTTCCGCTGAAATCTTGCGGTAGCTCCAACCGTCGAATCGTATTCAGGATGACCTTCGCGAAGTTCGGTGGAACTGCCCGCGAAGTCTGTGCGAAAGCCACCGGGTTCAACGATGGTGACCTTGATGCCGAGCGGTGCCACTTCGCGCGAAAGCACCTCGGAGAAGCCTTCGACACCCCACTTCGCCGCCGAATAAGGCCCACGTCCCGGAGGGCCAATCCTTCCGCCCACCGATGAAAACTGAATGAACTGGCCTGCTTTCTTTTCGCGAAAATACCTGAGAGCTGCCTTCGTCACAATAATCGTTCCAAAGAGGTTGGTTTCGATCTGTGCCCGGAAATCCGATAGAGGCGTGTCTTCGACGGACGAAAGATTGCCATATCCCGCATTGTTAATGACCACATCCAGCGAGCCAAATACATCGACTGCCGCCATTACCGCGTTTGCTGCTGCTGCTTCGTCGGTCACATCCATTGCGAAGAGCTTAACCTGATCTCCATATTGTTCCGACAGATCAGCCAGCGACTTAATGTCCCGAGCTGTCGCCAACACTTTATTGCCCGCAGCGAGGCCCGCTTCAACAATTGCGCGACCCAGACCGCGAGAGCTGCCGGTGACTAACCATACCTGCGCCATTCATCCTCCTGTATCGAAGCCCCACTCGGATATTCTGGAGAAGCTTCTCAAACTCAGGATTGGATGCGCAATGGGCATACGAAAGGACTTGTTAGTTACGGAGGAAATTCCCGATAGGATCTGCCCGCTCGCCAGCGGAGTGTACTTGCCTATTCTGCCGTTTTCGGCGTCCGCAGCTGATAGGAAAAAGATGAAGATCGTTTAGCGAATAGTGGCACGGTGCTGAAGGAAGTTCTCGATGTTCCCGACGATATCCCCCACGACTTGCTGGACAAAGCCGATTGCGTAGTTGTCTTTCAGTCCGTTTTGAAGGCCGCCTTTATTGTTGGCGGAAAACCCGGTAATGTCCTGAAACCTCACAATGGCTCCCGCACGGAAAGTCAGCGAAATGTAATTAGCCATTTTTTGCTGGATGCTCTCCTTTAAATGTTACTGAGGCGCAAAATTGGACGGGAGTACGAACTGACCGGCTTTTGGAGCTGCTGGTCTGTTAGATTCGATCTCACTTGTGAACGAATCGCGTGTCAAAGTGGAGTCGCCCAGACTGCCATCCAGCAGAAATCCCCTCAGCGCGACGCTGCTTATCCAGGCCTGTTCGAGAGCCTCGATGTAGTCTGTTTCATTCTCGTAAAGCATCCTTTGCAGGTTGAGGACGCGAATGAACGACGCCGTCATTTCACCGTATTGCCTGGTCATGAGGGCGTAAGCTCGCTGCAGGCGAGGAAGGATCTCGGTCCGATATCGGTCGGCAGTCAGGCGGGCGCTTCGATAGTCTTCGGTGTACATTGCGGAACGCTTGCGAAGTGTGAGGTCGACTCGGGTGAGGTCGTCCTGTGCGATTTCGAGGTCGGCGCGAGCAGCCGCGATGCCTCCCTGATTGCGGTCCCAAACATGGAGATGTAAGCCAACCTCCGCAAAGCCTTGCAGACCAACCTCGCGGTTGGGAGACGCGTTGAGCAATTCGTAATTCTGTTGAAAGCCGCCCTTGAAAGTAATATCAGGGACCACCTCATGTTGCGACCGGCGCAGCGCAGCTTCAGCACGCTCGACGCCCGCTTGCGCAGATTTTCTGGCGGGGCTAGACGTGAGTAGCGAAGCTAACAATTGTCCTTCGTCTAGCGAAGGTATCTCAGTGTCGATTGCTCCGGCGACACTGCCCTCAGGGAGGGACGGCACACCCACCACTGAAATAAGCGCCTCCCACTCACGCCGCAGCACGTGCTGGCTGACCCCGGCAGCGACCTCCATGCCCTGCTCTTCCGCCTCGGCCTCCAGGACCTCTGTTTCGTCAGCTTCACCGACATTATCAAGCTGACGAACGACTCGCACCGTGGTCTGGGCGATGGTAACCAAATCACGGTCGATCGCGAGTCTCTCCTGTGCTGCGAGCGTATGGTAATAGGCCATGCGTACGTCATTTTCCACCCGGAAGCTTTGCGCTTCAGCCTCCGCCTGGCGCTCCTTTACTTCGCCGCCACCCACCTTGCGATTAAGCCCAAGCTTGCCGCCAAGA
The DNA here is from genome assembly GCA_963722725.1 of uncultured Acidobacteriota bacterium. Lineage (GTDB taxonomy): Bacteria > Acidobacteriota > Terriglobia > Terriglobales > Acidobacteriaceae > JABDBE01. Next base: position 253,225 of record CAVROB010000010.1, on the reverse strand, counting down.
ATGATGGGCTGTTCGACAAAGAATCCCTGCTCACCACCGCCATAAGCCCCACCCCGGATTTCGTCGCCCTCGTAGCCGATCGTCGGGTTTGGATATAACCCACTTTGCCGCTGCCTGCCGCGCGCCGCCTCAACTGCGCGTTGTGCCTGCGCCAAAGTAGGATTGTGGGCAGCCGCCATATGTTCCAGATCTTCGAGCTGATAGATTGGTCCGGGCACGATGCGCTGCGAATCTCCCAGGTGCGGGAACTGCGGCATCACTTCAGGAATCGAGCCGTGATGGTGCATCTCCATTTCGGGCTGCTCGGCCATGGGAAAGAATACTTTCGGCTCCGGCAAAGGTCGCTGCTCAGGGTTCTTCTGACCCGTATTCTGGGACCCATTCCCGGGCTGCGAATTAGGGGCTGGCTCTTGTGGGAAAACCGGTGCTGACAACAGCACGCAACACGCGAAGATGCGCGCAAATACCGCAAATCGCCACCTCACTCTCCACCTCCCTCATGATGATGGTTTGAGTGGTCCGTTGCCGAAGAGGCTGGGCTGATATACCCGTTGCGAATATCTCGCATGACATCATCATAGAGATCGGGCGGTAGCACTCGCACCAGGCTCATCATCCCCATCATCATGGCACTCCAGTTCCTCGGTAAACCGTTGTTTTGCGGCTTGGCTACGGCTTCATCCATGCCCATGTCCATGAATGCATCCTGAGGAAAACCAGGAACTTGATTCGCGCCCGCCGCGATGGGCGCGTGATGCACATGTTCGAAGCCGACGTCGTCAGCAAGGGTCTGCATCTGGCGAAGCGCCCGGTCGTCCTCGGTGTCAGCAGTCATCATCATGCGATCGCCGAGCAGATCGCTCATCGCATTCATATTGTGGTGCGGCATATGGCAGTGCAGCATCCACTCACCCGGATTGTTGGCGACGAATTCGATGTCGCGCGCTTGTGCAACGCCCACTAGAACTGTATTCATCGGTCCCCACATTGTTTCAGGCTGTCGCCCAGCTTCCGTGCCCGTCACAACGAAGGTATGACCGTGCAGATGGATGGGGTGGTGATCCATGCCAAGGTTGACAAATCGAATGCGAACTCGACTGCCGAGCCGCACAATTAGCGGGGTGGTCATGGGGCTCACGACACCATTTAATGTCAGCCAGTTCCATTCCATGTTGGCGGTGTTGGGTACTGTATTGTTCGGCAGCACGGCCCACTCTTGCAGCACGACTCCAAAATCGTGATCTACCGCAGGAATGTGCGCTTGCTGGGGATGAAGAATAAACAAACCGACCATTCCCATCATCTGTTGCATGGGCGAATGCGAGTGATAGAAGAATGTGCCGTTCTGATGAACTGTGAATTCGTATGCGAATCTTGATCCGGGCGCGATGGGCTTCTGGGAAAGGTATGGCATTCCATCCATGGCGTAAGGGATTTCCAGGCCATGCCAATGGATTGCGGTCGATTCCGGCAGATGATTTTCCAGAATCAGGCGGACACGATCGCCCTGGTTCACCTGGATTGTGGGGCCCGGGCATGAGCCGTTAAATCCCCAGCAATCGATCGTCTTCCAGGGTGCGATTTTTCGCTTCACCGGTTCTGCCGTGAGTTGGAACACCTTGACTCCATTGTCGATTGTGAAAGATAGGGCCTGCAGGTCAGGGCTAATCACTTTCAATGGTGTCGAGCTATTGGGACGATCCGATGCCCGCTTTCGATTCAGGCCAAGCAGTCGGGAGGGGCAGCCGAGAACCGTCGCTGCGCCAATTGCACTTTGGATAAACGTACGCCGTGAACTCATGGTCCCTCGTACTGTGTCCTGCGATGGCAGATCGAAGGCTCAACGCAATGTTTTCTTTTCACCGGACTGAAAAAAACCGGTCACCGATGAGCACCGCCGTGCAACGTTGATTTGAAGACATTGCACCTGGAGGAATGAATTCATCCCTCCAGAACAGGAATCAGCCTATCCAGATCGTCCACAGTGGCATCTGGCGTGATACCCAGCTCATCTTCAGGAAGATTCCACCGGTTGACCCAGCACGTCCAGAACCCAAAGCTTTTGGCCCCGGCGATATCCCAGAAATTCGACGATACAAACGCAATCGCACTGTCAGGCACGCCCAAATGCTGCGAAACCAACCAGTACACGCGCGGACTTGACTTATAGATCTTTACTTCGTCAGCGCTGATCACGTCGCTGAATATCCCTCTCAGACCCGCGTGCTTCACTGCGGCAGCGAGCATCTTCGGCGAGCCATTCGACAAGATGGCCAGCTTATATTGCGACAATTTGCTCAATGTCGCCTGCACCTCAGGAAATGTTTCAAGGTGCAGATAAGATTCCATCAACTCTTGGCGCGTCTCGGGAGGGCACTCAAGGCTGAGACCACGGCACGCAAATGTCAGGGCCGATTCCGTCACACTCCAAAAATCTTCGTACCGTCCAACGAGGCTGCGCAGCCAGGTGTACTCCAGTTGCTTGGTGCGCCATAGCTTGCTCAGTTCAGCGCCCTGGCCGGGGAACTTGCGGTCGCAAAGTGCGATCACCGAATGCACATCGAACAACGTACCGTAAGCGTCGAAAACTAGAGCTTGTGTGCAGGGTTTCACCGTGGCCCGCTCCTCATCGATTTCAAACAGATGCGATTGCCGATCAATCCGTGCCGCGAATCAGGTAGCGAGGGCCGACTTCTCAAGAAGGGTTTGCGGCCTCGGGGCTCTCCTCCTCCACAGATAGCCAATTGCGTAATCGACAGAGATTTTTCCCGGGCCAAAGATGAGAATAAGCACGGAGGCAAAGAGGAATGTATACGCGTCGGAGGCATAGAACTTGCCGGGATCCGAGAAGATGGAAAATAACGCCTCGCGGTCGGCTGCGATGTAGGCTACCAGCATATCGATCGTGAGCGGTAGTGCGATGATTCTAGACCCAAGGCCCAGAAACAGTAAGGCTCCGCCCACAAGTTCAAGCGAACTGACGAAGTATGCGTTGAACGCCGGTATCGGTATCCCCAAACTCGTGAAAAACCCCACGACCTTGGGAATGTGCATTAGCTTACCGAGTCCAGTCTGAAAGAATTGCCAGCCCCAGTAGAGGCGAACAGCAAGGAGCAGCGGGGATTGCAAAGAAGAGAATGCCCGTTCAAAAAGCGAATATGCTCGCGCACCAGCATCGATGGTCTTGCTCATGATTGTCTTCCTGACGCGGAAATAAAGTCCTGGTCTGTAGAGTTGGGGGCGCAAAACCAACCCAGGCTCGACCAGTTCTCAAACCAACCTTGCACTGTAGTGAGCAGCCTATTCTCTTGAATGTCTTGTCCCTCGAAAGCCTGCGTCACTGCGATCGAGAGGCTCTTACCCTCTCGCAGAGCCTTGAGAAACTTGAAGGCTTCAGGCTCGATTCGTTTGAAGTAGATTGAATCGTCGACGCGGTGCACTACCAAGAAAATCGCTTGGGGCTTTTGACGCGCGACTTTGCGCAGGTGGGTTCGCTTTCCCCGCTCCGAAACCGCGTTACTGGCCATCTCGCTGCCAGAGTCATCCTTCCTGATAGCAAGCAGCAAATCATCTACTGCGTAATGAAAGCTAAGCAGTTGAATGTATGGTTGCAGTCTGAAGCGCGGATCCGGATCCGAAGCCAGAACATCTCCAGGGACCAAGGCGGGTTCGGCCGCGCCGTCGAAAGCTTCGATTTCAGCCCATTCTAAGCGAACCATATCCAGCGCCAAGCCTGCGCGCGGTTGAAGATGTTCCGGATGGCTTCGTAACCACCACTCTAAGCGAGAGCCCAGATTTCGAAGAGTAAATGACTCAGAAGGACACTCGATAAGGTAGGCCTTGCACAATGCTTCAAATCGTCGTGGGCCGATGATCGCCCGAAGACCTCGAAAATCCTCGTCCAAGGAGGCGAGTACGCGAAACCAGTATTGGCGATTGTAAATCTCAAGACGCTCAAATGAGCTCAGGCGATCATTCGGTTTGATGAACTCTGCGGCCACGTCGTGCATGGACCTGCCGTCACGAGTATGCGGCTGCATCTGTTCGTCGTTAGTGAGGGGTTGCATGACCGCATCTAGCATGCGGTGTTGGATTTCGAGCAGGTTCATGATGTGACCGCCATGTCTGCGACGAACTGATTCGCTTTAAGTGCTTCGTTGTGAACTTCTTCAAAGGAGGGAATTTTGTCGTCCCACTCGAGAAGCGTCGCCGTGCGGCCTGTGCGTTCGATGGCGCGAGAATAGAGCTTCCACACCGGATCAATCACCGGATGATCGTGCGTATCCAGAATGTATTTTTCGAACTTCGAGTGTCCTGCGATATGAATCTGCGCCACTCGCTCCGCTGGAACCCCGTTCACGTAATCCAAGGGATTGAAGTTGTGGTTTCTTGAAGAGACATAAATGTTGTTTACGTCCAAGAGAATTCCGCAATCGGCCAGTTCCACCACTTCGGTGAGAAACTGCCATTCCGTCATTTCCGACACATGGAATTCGGCATAACTGCTCACATTCTCAACCGCGATCGGTATCTCAAGGAAGTCCCGTACTTCGCGAATCTTCTGTGCGGTATGGCGAGCAGCCTCGAACGTGTATGGCATGGGTAACAAGTCATGGCTGTAAGTGCCGTCGACGCTGCCCCAGCAAAGGTGGTCTGTGAGCCAAGGGGTCTGGGTTCGCTTGACTAGAGTCTTGAGCTTTTTCAAGTGCTCCCGATTCGGTGGTTCTGGGGAACCAAAATACATGGAAACCCCATGCTGTACGACTCGGTAGCGCTCCAGAATCTGATCGAGAACATGCAGCGGGCGCCCGCCATCGATCATGTAATTCTCTGAGATGATCTCGAACCAACTCACAACTGGTTTCTCAGCGAGAATATGCCGATAGTGAGGCACGCGAAGACCTATTCCCACTCCAAAATCGGTGAATCCGTTGAAAGGATTTGCTGGCATGTCAGTTTTTCCAAGAAAAAAAGAGGGCCGGGACACTCAACCCCGACCCATTGGGGTTGAAGTGCGTTAGTTCTGCTCCTGCTTGGGTTGATCGTCCGGCATTTTTTTCGATCCGTCGGTCGCGCAGCCACCCTTGCCTTTGCAGTCGTTTTTGCCTTTGCACCCGTTGTCACTGGACTTACAACCGCCCTTGCCTTTGCAGGAGTTTTGCCCCTTACAAGCATGCTTTTCAGTCTTGTCTTTGTCCGTCTTGTTTGTGCCGCCATCATCTTGCATGCTCACAGCTCTGATCCCGGCATTCTGGTTTTGGTTCGTCGTTTGTGCTTGAAGCTTCGCGCTGGTGCCTGTTAACAAGCCCGCCAGCGCCGCTCCAGCCAACATCACCTTCATTGAATTACTCATCTTCCTGCTCCTTTTGCGAATTGATTTTGCATCTCGGTACAGCAACACTCGTTCTCAGGAGAAGCCCAAATCCCCTGCTTGGGATTAAAGTGAATTGTCGCAAGTCATCCCCAGGTTGAAGGAAATCTCGCCGTTTTACTCCCGATCAGCTGAGTGTCACTTTCTGGCCATACGATGTGGGATCGGACAAGAAAGTTACAACCGGGAAAAGAATGTGTGCCGCGGGACTTGACCTTGATTTCGGACTGCACTCTCAACTCGACAGAGCGGCGACAAAACCTAATGCGGGTTTACACCCGACTTCAGTTGATTGGGCGAATTACCCTGAAAAATGACTCCTCTGAAGCATCGCTCGTGGCCACTTTGTGCTGATGTAACTTCTGACGATCTGTGAACATCGAACCGTTGAGTTCCGGGGACACGTTCACGAATGCAATGCTCTGCTGATTCCTCGGGCCGGCAAGAACCGCGCTGCACGGGTGCCGCCGAATCGTGGAAGAGAGAATGAACGTCCCATGAATGACTTTCACGTGACTGAGAAGGCCATGGCGGAAAGTGGGAAAACCACCAACGAAGGAGACATTGATCTCCCGTACGCCCGATCGGCTGACCAAGCTCCAACCAGGGTGGACCCTGATGAAGACTCAGGCAATCGGAAGTTCCATACCGAAGGGGGGCGCTGGAAGACCGGGAATCAACGAACCGTTCTCTATGTAGACGACAACCCAAAGGCCGTAAGAATGCTGAAGTTCGTGATTGAAGGAAGCGGATATAAGGTTGTAGCCGCTCGTGACGCAGGTGAGGCGTTGGAACGGATGCAGCAAAGCGGGTGTGACCTGGTTCTGGTGAACTATCGAATGCTCAAAATGATTGGATCCGACCCGATACTGGCCATTAAGCGCTTCAGTCCTGGTACTCCTATCGTCCTAATTTCTGGTTATGCGCTTTTGGCGCCGCAGGAATTGAGCCGCGTAGACGCTCATGTAGGCAAAGGCGCGACCCTGGACATCTTGCTGGACAAAATACGAGCACTCGTTGCAGCACATGAGTCAAGCCCCGCTGCTGCAAGCGGCTCACTCGAAAAGCGAAATGAGACCAAACTTTCAGCGTAGCGATTAGGTCCGACGCTCTGTTGTCCTCCCCGACCGCATGTTGCTGCAAGTTTTTATAAAACAGAAACCTGGAGTTAGGAATGAGGGGAAGTATAGGTTCGTCTTCGCTGTTAATGATCAGTGCGCTTTCGAAAGCTGCGCTTCTGACCTACGTGCTCGCATTTTCTAGAGGTACCGGCAGCAAACCCACAACGATCGTGGCCCCTGGTGGTCGCATCGATGTGTCTGTCTCCGGCGAGGGAGGCGCTGTTACCCAAGAAGACTTGATTGGCTGGGTCAGCGCTGCTTCCAAGTCCGTCTCCACCTATTTTGGTCGCTACCCTGTGCCTCACGTGGAGGTACGAATCACTACAACCGAGGGCAGAGGCGTTCGCCATGGCAGAACCTTTGGTTCGCCAACTCGAATCACCATTTCAGTCGGCCGTGACACGACCGTGGCTGATCTCAAGCGGGATTGGATTATGACGCACGAAATGGTCCACTTGGCGTTCCCATCGGTGCCTGAGAGACATCACTGGATTGAGGAAGGAACTGCCACATACGTGGAACCGATAGCTCGGGTACAGGCGGGGATTCTCTCACCTTCGCAGATGTGGAGTGACCTGATCCGCGATCTCCCTCAAGGACTGCCTGGCCCAGGAGATCAAGGGCTCGATCGCACCCACACGTGGGGGCGCACCTACTGGGGAGGAGCCCTATTTTGCTTTCTTGCAGACGTGCAGATCCACCAGAAAACTCAGAATCGAAAAGGTTTCGAGAGTGCTTTGCGAGGAATTCTCGCTGCCGGCGGCAACATTTCCGAGGACTGGCCACTGGAGCGTGCGCTCAGAGCCGGAGACGAAGCTAGTGGAACGCGTGTACTGGAGGACCTCTACAAGGGGATGGCAGACAAACCTGTAACCGTTGATCTGCCAAAAATGTGGAGAGAGTTGGGAATTCAACGATCTCAGAACGGTGACGTTTCTTTCGTCGATGATGCCCCGCTGGCTTCGGTGCGCAAGTCTATTACGGCCGGTCCAGATTCACGGTAAGCGTCCGGTTAGGTGGGTGGTTAGCAGGAGTGTGTTGCGTAGGCTCGTGTCTCGCCAAGTGGAATCCGTTGTCCCGACTTCTCAATTGTCGGCGCGACACCTATTTTATTCGCGGTTCACCGCGGCAAACACCTTCTGATCCACGGACAGGCTATTGTAGCGAAGGGCGGCGATTAGCGCTGCATAGACAGCCGAGTAGAGGAGTTGAACCCCGGCAACATCCCAGTCCTGACGAAGCGCTGTCCCGAAGGTCAATGCCAACATTAGAAGGGCACCAGCGACCAGAGCCTCCCGAGTACGAAAACCAATAATAATGAGAAGGCCGAGCCCCGCTTCCAGCCAAGGCAAAGCGTATCCGAATGGCACAATAACGGCCGTCGGAAGGACAGTGTTTTGAAACATTTTGATCAACCCGCTGACGAAATTGCCAATGCCACCCAGCAGACGGCTTGTGCCGTGCATGAAAATGTTGAGTCCCAAGGTAACACGCAGCAATGCGTAGGCAAGCGATGAATCGTCGAGGCGCCGCGGTGTCACAACCATAAGGTTTCAATCTCCGAAGAACAGCCTGTTTGTAGAGTGCAAGGTCTAAGCGATTGCTCTTCTTGGTCCGAATACTCGTTAGATTCGCGGGATTAAAATGAGTTTCGTGCTATTCCATCCAGAGCACTGTAACTTCTGCACCCATGTACCACTCTAAAGGCCTGAGCATGGGTGCATGACTAAAGAAGAGATCAGACTGGTTGAGTGCCAGCGGCGCGAGAAGCACTGGAAACGCTGGGGTCCCTACTTAAGCGAGCGTGCCTGGGGCACCGTTCGTGAGGACTACAGTCCGTACGGCAATGCTTGGGAGTACCTGCCGCACGACCATGCTCGCTCGCGCGCTTACCGCTGGAATGAGGATGGCTTGGCGGGCATCTGCGACCGTCACCAGTTAATCTGCTTTGCATTATCTTTCTGGAACGAACGTGATCCCATCCTGAAGGAGCGTCTGTTCGGCCTGACCGGCAATGAGGGGAATCACGGCGAGGACGTCAAGGAATACTACTTCTATCTCGATAGCACACCTACGCACTCCTACATGAAGTATTTGTACAAGTATCCGCATGCCCCGTTTCCGTATTCGCAACTATTGGAAGAGAATCGCCACCGCGGTAAGGACCAGCCAGAATTCGAACTGCTCGATACAGGCGTGTTCGACGAAGATCGCTATTTCGACATATTCGTCGAATACGCGAAAGGCGATGTAGAAGACATCTTCATAAAGATCAGTGTTTCTAATCGTGGGCCTGAAACCGCGCGTTTGCGAGTGTTGCCAACCATCTGGTTTCGCAACACCTGGGGTCGAGACTCGACTCGACCCGTGATGCGCCAGGTTGCCGGGGCAATTGAACTAGACCATCCGAGCTTGGGCAAACGCTGGCTCTATTGCGGGGGCTCTCCCAAACTGCTGTTTACGGAAAACGAAACCAATTTCAAGCGGTTATTCGGAGTGGGAAACCGCTCCAAATGTGTGAAGGACGGCATCAACGACTACATCGTCCACGGCGTCAAAGAAGCGGTCGCTGCCGAATCGAGCGGCACCAAGGCCGCCGCGCATTATCAGCTCGAAATCGGCGCCGGTGAAACCGCGATTGTGCGACTTCGCCTCAGCGACATCGACTTCTCCGGTGTGGCCGAAGCTGCGTTCGAGGGCTTTGATGATCTCTTATCGACCCGAAAGACTGAAGCCGATGCGTTCTACGCAACGGTAATACCTCAAGATCTCTCCTCCGACGCGCAAAATGTCATGCGCCAGGGATTTGCCGGCATGCTGTGGTCCAAACAGTTCTATCACTACGTGATTAAGGAGTGGCTCGAAGGCGATCCGGGCAATCCTCCTCCTCCCGCCGAGCGCCTGGGCGGCCGCAACAAAGAATGGCCGCACTTGTACAACGCCGATGTAATTTCGATGCCCGACAAATGGGAGTATCCCTGGTACGCGGCGTGGGACTTGGCGTTCCACTGCGTAGCGCTGGCCCTGGTTGACTCTGATTTCGCAAAGGAACAACTCGTTCTCTTATTGCGCGAATGGTACATGCACCCAAGCGGACAACTGCCTGCGTATGAGTGGGGCTTAGGGGACGTGAATCCTCCGGTTCATGCCTGGGCCGCTTGGCGTGTTTACAAGATCGACAAGAAGCGAACCGGGAAAGGCGATCGCGCGTTCCTGGAGCGCATTTTCCACAAGCTGCTCCTGAATTTCACCTGGTGGGTAAATCGCAAAGATGCGGACGGCATGAATATCTTTCAGGGCGGATTCCTTGGACTTGACAACATCGGCATATTTGACCGCGGCGCGCCTCTGCCAACCGGGGGTTCTCTCGAACAGTCCGATGGTACGAGTTGGATGGCGATGTACACCCTAAACCTGCTCGCCATCGCGCTGGAACTGGCTAGCGAAGATCCGGCCTACGAGGATGTTGCAAGTAAGTTCTGGGAGCACTTCATCTACATCGCCAATGCGATGAATCATCGTGGCGATGACGGTATAGGGCTGTGGGATGAGACGGATGGTTTCTTCTATGACGTGCTGAAGTTCCCGGACGGCAGCAAGTACCCGATGCGAGTTCGCTCCATGGTGGGCCTGATCCCTCTGTTCGCCGTTGAGACGCTGGAACCGGAAATGCTGGACCGGTTGCCCGATTTCAAGCGACGGCTCGAGTGGTTCATTGACAACAGGCCTGACTTGGTGAAAAACGTGGCCTGCATGCGTACTCGCGGAATGAGGGAAAGGCGGTTGCTCTCTACAGTCTCTCCTGAACAGTTGAGGCGGGTGTTGCAAACCATGCTGAACGATCGGGAATTCTTGTCTCCGTACGGGATCCGCGCGATGTCGCAATATCACCGCGATCATCCCTACGCGCTGTCCGTGAATGGGATGGAATACCGCGTTGACTATCAACCGGCGGAGTCGACAACTGGCCTATTCGGGGGGAACTCAAACTGGCGCGGACCGATCTGGTTCCCGGTGAACTACCTGCTGATCGAATCACTGCAAAAGCTCCATCACTACTTCGGCGATGACTTCAAGGTCGAGTTACCGTCGGGTTCGGGCAACATGCTCACGCTCTGGGAAGTGGCTGCGGAATTGTCCCGGCGGCTAACGAAAATTTTCTTACGCGACGAACAGGGCCGACGGCCATTGTATGGCGACCTGAAGAACTTTCAACATGACCCCAACTGGCGCGACCTGTTGCTTTTCTACGAATACTTCAATGGGGACACTGGCGCGGGACTTGGAGCCAGTCATCAAACAGGTTGGACCGGTCTCGTCACCAAACTGCTGCAGCAGAGCGGCGAGTCTCCCAAACACACAAGGCGTTCAATGTTGGCGCCCGTTGCGTTCACCAAATAAAGATCGAAAATGCGCGCACGGAAAATATAGAGTGAAAGTATGATCCGTTTTGGACGAGACGTTTGCGACAATTTGAATGAGGCCTCGCGTCGCGAATGGCTGGAAACGAATGGCTTAGGCGGATTCGCTTCCTCTACCATTATTGGCTTGAATACGCGACGGTACCACGGCTTGCTTGTGGCAGCCACCAAACCTCCGGTCGGCCGCTACCTACTTCTGTCCAAGCTGGAAGAGACTCTTCTGTTCGACGGACGTGCATTCGATCTCTCGACGAATCGCTATCCATCGGTCGTGCATCCCCAAGGGTTTCGCTATCTCAAGGAATTTCGCCTTGATCCCTTCCCTGTATTTACCTACGAGATCGAAGGCATGGAGATCGAGAAGACGGTCTTCATGGTGCACGGCGAGAACTCGACGATAATTCAATATCAACTCGGGAACGTGGGCGGTTCCAAATCCCTCCCCGAGAAGATCGCGCTCGAACTCAGGCCCCTGATCGCCTTTCGCGATTACCACAGTACAACTCACGAGAACATTGCTCTGAATGCCGCCGTTGCGTCTTTGCCTGGAGTGGCGAGTATCACTCCCTATACTGGCCTGCCATCTCTGCACCTGGCACACAATGCCGGGCAACTTGAAAGCGGCAATGCAAGTTGGTACCGCAATTTCGAATATGAGGCCGAGCGCGAACGAGGGCTCGATTTCACAGAAGACCTTTTCAACCCTTGCCTCCTGCGCTTTGATCTGCGTCCCGGAGCAGGTGCGATGATCATCGCTTCGACGCAGCCGCGCGATGCCGCAAGTGTGGACGAGTATCGCCAAGCAGAAATCTGCCGTCGAGTTTCAATCGTCAGGCACGCACCGATGAAAGACGCTTTCGTTGAGTCGCTCACTACCGCAGCCGACCAGTTCATCGTCGCGCGAGGCAAGCAGAAGACGGTCATCGCGGGTTATCACTGGTTTGGCGATTGGGGCCGAGACACCATGATTGCCCTACCCGGCCTGGCCCTAACGACGGGCCGTTACGACGTCGCGCGCAGCATTCTGCGCACCTTTGCCCGCCATGTCGATCGAGGCATGTTGCCAAACCGTTTCCCTGATGCCGGCGAAACGCCCGAGTACAACACAGTCGATGCAACGCTGTGGTTCATTGAGGCCGTTCGCTCCTATCTGGCCTACACCGATGACCTGGACTTCGTGGACAACGAGCTTTATGGCGTTTTGACCGAGATCATTTCGTGGCATGTAGGAGGCACGCGCTTCGGAATCAAGGTCGATTCAAACGGACTGCTCAGCTCAGGCGAGCTTGGCGTTCAACTGACGTGGATGGATGCGAAGGTGGGTGATTGGGTCGTTACGCCGCGCCGTGGGAAGCCTGTCGAAATTCAGGCCCTTTGGTACAACACGCTGTGCGTCATGCAAGATATAGCGCGGCGACTTGGAGACGAAGTCAACAATCACCGTTACGAGGCCATGGCGGCGCTAACCAGCGAGAGCTTCAATCGACTTTTCTGGAACGAAAAGACTGGGTGTCTCTTCGATGTTGTGAATGACGGCCCGCCGGATGCCAGCATCCGGCCGAACCAGATCTTTGCCGTGAGTCTTCCTTACACCATGCTCAATCCGGCGCGCGCGAATCGCGTGTTAGACGTCGTCCAAGAGCATCTGCTCACACCCTTCGGGCTGCGAACACTCGCCCCAAGTGATCCGCAATATCGCGGCCGCTACACAGGGGACCAGGCCAGCCGGGATGGTGCTTATCATCAAGGCACGGTTTGGCCGTGGTTGATGGGTCCATTCCTCACTGCATACATAAAGGTGCATGGTAGAAGTGAGCCAGCGCGGCGACAGGCAGAATCTTGGCTCTCCGCCTTCAAAGATCGGCTGTCAGACTCTGGACTTGGGCAAGTCTCTGAAATCTTCGAAGGCGATGAGCCCCATCGTCCGGTCGGCTGCATTGCGCAAGCATGGAGCGTGGCAGAACTGCTGCGTGCCACGGTGGAAGATGTTTATGGCGTCCGCCCAGAAGCGCGAACCTCGTCCGTTCTGGAGGCTTTGCCGGTCTGATGGCGTGAAATCCCGGGGATGAAGCGGAGACAAATTCGACAAAGCAATTTTGCTTAGGAATGTGCGAAGCATCTCGTGATCCGGTGGCTTCGCGAAGGAATGAAAGGACCAAAATGTCTAATCCCGTGTATGTGTCCAAGGTTCAAATTGAACGGCGCTCAGGGCCTCTCCGAATAGCACACTTGCCAGGCGAGTCGCAGCCAGTCTTCTTCAGCGTTCATGGAGCCATTGCTGAGCATTATGGCCTGGATCCGGCAAAATTGACCGAATCCCATGCGGCAACGCTAGACTACGTTGTGGCTGCCCTGGGTGGTTGAATGATCGGAACCTTCGGGGGCGCGCTGGATGCGCGCAAAATAGATGCGAGCAACGACCGGTTGCGTGCTGAGGTGAGAGGGGAGATCGAATCCGATCAGGGGGTCCTGGTAATTCGCAGAGTTCACGTTCACTACTTACTTGATGGAGCCGAGCAGGTCAGGGAAACCGTGGAACGCGTCCACCGCGTATACGCAGACAAGTGTCCCGTTTACAAGACACTGCGGCCTGCTTTCGAAATTACCTCAGATTTTGAACTTACAGGGACAACCGCGACGGAAGGTACTCAATGACTCTTCAGCAAAAGCTGGATGACTTTAAAGCACAGTTCGAATCCGGTGGCCCACCTTACAACGCTCCCAAGGCAGTAATCGAAATCTTTCATCGGGCCACGGAAGAGCTGCGCCAGTCCGGATTGGCCGAACGCGCTTTGAAAACTGGCGATCGGGCGCCGGCATTCACTCTCAACAACCAGGACGGAACCCCGATCTCTTCTGTGGAACTCCTTGCCAAAGGCCCGCTGGCAATCACTTTTTTCCGTGGACACTGGTGACCCTACTGCGTCATGGAGCTGGAGGCTCTACAAACAGCTTTGCCTGATATACAGCAGCTAGGAGCTAATCTGGTTGCGATTTCGCCGCAATTGGAGAGGTACGGGCGCTCGGTCCATCGTCGCCTCAACTTGGGTTTTGACGTACTGACCGACCTCGGGTTGCAAGTAGCGGCTCAATTTGGCTTGGTATTCGTACTTCCCGATTACCTCAAGACGGTTTATCTGCAGTTCGGAAACAAGTTGAATGAGTTCCACAACGAAAGCGCTTTCCGCTTGCCCATGCCCGCACGATACGTCATTGACCAACAGAGCGTGATTCGTAGCGCCAATGTGAGCCCGGATTACACCAGACGTCCCGAACCCGCTGAAACCATCAGCGCACTGGAGGAACTCACGAAGGCCGGAGGCTGACGAGAACGCTTCGCTTTGCAAAGATTTGGCAACCAGGAGTTTCTTTTGGTTTTTGCCCATAATAACAACCGCCTCAGCCCGTTTTTCAAGCTGAAGTGTTCCTACGGCTTTCCCGATACTGCTGGATCCGCCAAGAGTCAAACCGGTCTTGCCGACAAATTCCGGTCGCACATTCCCGAGCGTTCTCCCATTACTCTAATGTATGGAAATCTCGCTTCTCACTGGCTGGCAGATCCGTTGAAGAGATCTTCAATCACTCGTGAATCCACCTCGCCAGATTGGTTGTAGACGGGTTCGCCGCGTCCATTCAAAACGAGCACGTGAGGGATGTAGCCCCTGTAGTACAGCTTGACCAATTGTTGCTGTTCAGGCGAGCGTTGAACGTCAAGATCGATGACCACAAAGTGCACCCTGGAGCGGTACTTGTTGTACAGTTCAACCGTCCGGCGTGCCTGCCTCTTTGAGTTGAAGCACCCTTCGCCGTAGATGATCACGTAGTTTGGTTTGCCTGGAACAAATCCTGATTGAGCGTCCGATCCAGTAATGAGCGGACCGTCGAGGCTGTCACTTCCGTAATCGAGGTGCTCATTCAGTTTCAAGTTGTCGATGGAGAACACAGTAGGCACCGGCAGCAGAAACAAACCGAGGAGCAGGAGCAATCTTTTTTATGGTCACTTCGGAATCTCCAATTGAAATGATTCTTTTTCGATTTTGCCTTGATCGGCATAGCGCGTCAGAGCTTCTTCCGCTGCCTCTCTGAATGGTGGTTTGTCAGCCTTGCGTTCGGACGGCAGGTATCCCCCGCCAAAGTACAGCTTTCCGTCTGGAGTGATGAAAGAGGTGAGAGGCAGCCCTGCAGGAAGGTTTAGCACAGCCTGTGCGCGTTGTAATTGTGCCACCAGTTCTGGAGCAGAATCAAAGTCAACCTTGACCGCGACGAAATGCTGATTGATGTAATCGGCGGCCGAGGCGTTGGTGTACGTCTCGCGATCCATGAGGATACACCACGGACACCAAACGGCCCCGACGTCCAATAGAATCGGACGGTTGAGCTGTTTTGCCCGTTGAAAAGCGGCGGCACTCCAAGGATACCAATCCACGGGTTGGGAAACTGCCCGCTTCAGGTACAGTGAAGTCTGCCCGTTCAGGTGATTGGAGTTGCCATGCGCCTGACTGGCAGCCACTATGCCTGCCAAAACCAGCGTTAGCAGCAACATATTCTTGCCCATGCCGATCAGATTCAGCCGTGCAAAAGAAGTTACACGTCCCACTCAAAGCGAGGGGTTCGTTCAGCCCCAGTTCGCGCGAGCGCGCTAAATGGAAGCAGCAGGAAAAAGCGGCAAAATGAGCGGCAACGACAGTGCCATTTCTGTACGCGAGTCACGCGAGGAACGGTTCGAAGAGTTCGCACTTAATAAAAATGGGCTCACATCCAGACGTGAGCCCATCATTTCTCCTAGGCTCGCGGTGCTTTTGAAGCCAAGATTTCCGGCTGTTCGATCGCGGGCGGTTTCGCGAACAGATCCTCGGCCTTTGCGAAGAGGGCTTTCGCGACTTCGCCACCAAGGTGTGCATTGCGCCCGTTTTCATCGGGGAACGTGTCGAAGATGCCGAACTTCGATGGACCCATCTTCAGTGCGTACCAGGTTGTGGTTCCAGTTTCAGCCTGCACCAACGGTAGTGCCGACTTTAGGAACTTTTCAACTTCATCCTCCTTGCCGGGTTTTGCTTCGAGTTGTACCAGAATTGACAACTTATCCATGTGTTCTCCAGGCACTCAGCTTTTTCGTTCAGCCAATAGCCAATTCACTACTTATCCAACGTCACAAAAACTTAGCCGCGCGGGCAGCGTTCAGATAGCTAACGCGCTCTTAATCGAGCTTCTGAGTTCAAGTAAGTATCAGTCATTGCCCGATAGCCGAATAGTGTTGCCTCCGGACTGCTATGTACGCGCGGCTTGTTCTGATTTCGTTTCGAACGTGAACACATCGGGTCGCGAGTAATGCCCGCAAGCATCGAAGGTCATGAACTCCTGGTCAATTTCGTTCAGGTTGAGATCGGCAACGATCAGCTCTTCGCGATCAAATACGGGTTCGACAACATAGCGAGTGCCGGGCCCGATTATCGCGCTGCCTTTGAGCTTGCGGGTTTTTGTCATCTTTCGATTCTCCAGGAAACCAGAGCGCAGCCTTACCCACTTACGATTTGTCCCTCAAGACACCACTTCCAAAACTTCAGCCAAGGGCTTCTTTGTAATTCGAGGCACCGCAGCATCGGCGGACGGATACCCAGCGGGAATCAATAAGTACGGCTTCTCATTCTTGGGTCGGTTCAGAATCTTGCCCAGAAACCCCATGGGGCTGGGCGTGTGAGTTAACGTGGCCAGGCCAGCCATGTGTAAAGCAGTAAGCAGTATGCCCGCCGCAATTCCCACCGACTCCATCACGTAATAATGCTTAGTCTTGATCTCCTGCCCCTCTGCACCTCGACTCAAACCATAATCAAGCCGAAAAATGACAATCAGGTAGGGCGCGATCTCGAGAAACGGCTTGTGCCAGTCTGTGCCTAGTGGCTGCAGTGCCTCAAGCCACTCGCGAGGAGCGCGCCGGTGATAAAACTCTTTTTCTTCGGCCTCTGCCGCTTCCCGGATCTGACGCTTCACCTCTGGATTTGAAACTACAACAAATCGCCAAGGCTGCTGATTGGCGCCGGAGGGTGCGGTAGTCGCCGCCTTAATCGCCGTCTCAATTAACTCGAACGGCACGGGCTCGGGGGAGAACGACCGTACGGTGCGCCTGGCGCTCATGGTTTGGAAGAAGCCAGAGGCCTGCCGCAATTGTTCCCCTGCAGCAGGACGCGCAAATCGTAAAGCTTCCATTTGGGGAGCGTGATTCCCCTCTTTTTGTGTTCTCATCACGATGAATACTCTTCGCCAAACGGCACGCTCTCCCCTGCTTGAAGTACTTTTGCCATCCGCCACTCCGTCCTGTCTGTCAAAGTGCGGGCACCAGATCAGATTCAACCCCGCCAGCGTCATAATTGCATTCGGCGCGCCGCCGGTGGTTCTTACTTATGCTGAATCGGTTCCGGAGAACGCTCTCGATCGAGCGGTATTACTCGCACATCCCAAGAGAGTTCAGATTTCTGGGGTAAATAGCATTTCACGCTGTCGCAGGCCTGATAGAAGAATATACCCTTCAAAGTGACTGTCTTTGGCTGTGCGATAGAACCGATAAACGCACGGTCGGCCGAAACCACCACGTCCTGTTGAACGCGAAATTTGCCTTCATATACCGGCACCGCCTCATTGATTACCGGAAGAAATAGCACTCTTGGATCGGGGTAGCGGAGCGGCAGCAACTTGAAATCTGGCGAGGCCTCCATTGTTAGTTGGATCGGCTTGTAGCCATGAACTCCAGGAGCGTAAACGTGGGTTCCTGGAGGGAGGGAGATTTCGGCCGCTACTGTGAAACGGCTGCCGGGACCTACGATCTCGTCGGATTGCAAGAGCGCGAGTTTGATATTAGGTGCCGCCACTTCACGACCGTTGCCTTCTACCAGGTCAGGAAACAATTTGAGGAGCAGGCTGGTTCCGGTTTCGCGGTCGGTGTACGCCGCCTCGAAGAACTTCTCCTTGATAATCCCATTTGGCGTTACGTAAAAGTATCCCGGGTACGCCATATTTTTGGTAAATCCGGGCGCGTTTGCGTTCAATACCCCATAACGCCGAATGATCTCGGACTTCGGATCTGCGATTAACGAATACTCAATGCTGTGCCGTTGAGTAAAATCTTTCAAGATCGCCTCCGAGTCGTAGCTGAGTGCTGCCAGCCCGAGGCCCTGCCGCTGGAACTTTTCTCGTGCATTCTGCAACTGGACCAGTTGCTGCTTGCAGAAGGGTCACCAATCCGCCGAACGAAAGAAAACCAGCACCAGACCGTTGCGCCCCATTAGAGACGAAATGGTTTGCTCTTTGCCAAACTGATCTCGCGCCTGAAATGTCGGGGCGGACTTGCCCACCGCAACGCCTGGCAAGTCCTGAGCTGCAGCACTGAATCCGATTCCAAGAAAGATGACGCCTACCAGGAGTAATCGCATAGTCCCCAAGACTGTCTCGATTCCGTTCGCCGCTCGAGAAGATCTGCAATCCATGCGCCGCATTAAATCTGGTAGATGCAAAGCGCCCTCAAAAGTTACGAGTCAATCTTCTGATCGGTGCAGCCTGACACTGAGACGCCCATGATTTTGTCGGACCACGCGCCAAAGGCCTGCAGCTTTCTCGGTCCCGAGATCGATGCGAGTTCTACCCAAGTAGGACAGGCAAGAGTACTCCCAGGACCAGAGCGAAAAACCACAACGGCGGAGCCGGCGTTCCTACCGGACGGATCCGGCGCAGTTCGCGGGCCGCAAATTTCGGATCGAGGACAAGCCAGCGGGTGTATCGGCGTTCCAGCAAAAGAAAGGTCAAGGCAGTCACAGCGCCATAAATCAAGTGGCCCACGAGGGACGGCAAAAGCGCCGAAGCTGCATCGGTGCTCCAGTCGCAGACACCGGTAAGCATAAGAGGCAAAAAAGTCATAGGTCCGAGATACCACCAGATCAGACCAAACAGCCAGCCCCACCCCAAGCCCAGACCGAGACTCGAAGACTCATTTCGAAAGAGCAGTCCATAACTCATGCCGATCAAGGCGCTGATGAACAGATGGATCAACAGACCCCCAAAAAGGGAAAAGCCGCTGCCCAGTCCTGCAATTTTCGGCAGTATTCCGGTGGCAAGCATCACCGGACTCGAGATCAAACCACCCACGAGGCCAGCCAGAGCTCCCCAGCCGACCGAATGCAGGATATGAATGCCGGGTCCTTCGGCTTCCCGATTAAGCGGATCGCTCTGAATGAACAGCCGAACCCACACGCGGTCCAAGGTGGCATAGGCGACGCCGAGGATCAACCCATAGAGGATATGCCCAACAAGCGAACCGAAGAGTTCACTGCCGTGTTCCGCCGACCAGTCGAGCGGTACTCTGGCGGCGATGGGCAGAAGAGTTAGCGGCCCGAGAAACCAACAGAAGATCCCGTAGCCGAGCCCCCAGCCCATCGAAGAGCCGTACCCGCGGATGTCACGCTGGAAGAGCATCCCGAAGGTGGCGCCGATGAATAGCGCGACGACGAACTGCAGGGTTATATTTGCGGTACGGGAGTGAAGTTCGCCGACCCCGGCAAGCAGGGGGAAGAAATCGCCCTCGGACATCCAGCGACCGAAAATCAAGCCCCCAAAGGTGCCAGCAAGCCCACCGGCAACGATGGCGCGACCCATACGGAACGGTGGCTGCCCCCCTCTTGAGCGAAGTCCGCCCCGAATGCCCAGGCCAACGCCCACGGGCATCCCCAGGCAGAGCAAATAGGCTACAAGCTCCGGAAACTGCGCTCGGGCATCGCTCAACATTCCCATGGAACGCTGGTTTCCCTTCAACATAGGCAAAATCCCGGCAGGGACCACCATCCACAGAAGCAGCGCGGAGGCCACACCCCAGATCAATCCAGCACCGGCGCTGGTTGCGCGCTTGGCGAAGAACAGGCCAAAAGCAAGCCCAAAAAGACCGCCAAGCAACACGCCATGCGTAAGCGGGATTGTCAGGATTGCGCTCCGCAGAGCTCCGCCCGCCGCACCCACTCCCAGTCCGATCAGAGTGTCAATCCAAACCTGGCTGGCAACCCCGCTTGTGACTCCCGCTCTAATCGAAGACTCTAAGGTTGCCATGATTAAGATCTCCTACCGGAGGACGTCTATCGCAGATCAATGGTCTGGACAATATCTCGGGGAAAGAAAAGCTCCGCGGTCCAATCCATCAGCACACGAATTTTCCTCTCGATACCCGGAAGTTTCGATAAGTAGATGCCGCGCCACATAAGCCAGGCGAGCAACCCTGAAAAACGCAGGGATTTGTTGCGGATAAAAGGTATGGTCAACTCGGCACAAGCCGTCTGGTGGCCGACAACGCACAGCGCTCCCAGAGAATTGAAGTGGAAAGTCCGGGGTTGGCGCCCTTCCAATTGGGCGTGGATATTCTTAGCCAACACTTCCGCCTGGCGAATTGCAAATTGGGCAGTGGGTGGACACATCTTACCGGTCTTCCCATTGCTCACCGATGCACAGTCGCCGAGCGCCCAGAGACCTTTGTGATTCTTCACGGCAAGTGTGTCGTCCACGATGACGGCGCCGCGCTTGTCTCTGTCTACGGGTAATGACTTCAGCAACGGGCTCGGCGTCGTGCCGGCGGTCCACACGAGAGTCATCGCGCGAATCTCGCTGTCGCTAAGAATAACCACCCCACGTTGCGCATCTGTGAGACGAGTATCCAAGCGAAAGCGGACGCCGCGGGCTTCCATCTTTTGCTGAGCATACCGGGCCAGGGATTCGCTCAACTCAGGCAGGATACGGTCGCCCGCATGCACCAGCACGATGCTCAACTCCTCGGAATGCAGGTTTGGATAATCGGCAAGAATGCCGTGGGCGAAGTCATTGAGGGCTCCAGCGAGTTCTACGCCGGCGAAACCTCCTCCCGCGATTACAAACGTGAGAAGCTGCTGGCGATGTGAGGGATCCGACTCGCGGTCGGCCAGTTCGAACATCTCAATGACATGGTTGCGAATGCGGATGGCGTCAAGCAACGTCTTGAAGCCGAAGGCGAAGCTCTGAACGTTCGCCATTCCAAAGTAATTTGAAACCGAGCCAAGTGCCAGGACCAGATGGTCGAACTGGATTTCCCGTGGCGGATCTGTGCCGTGATCAGCGCGCAGAATCACCCGGCGCTGCTCGATGTCAATCGCCCCGGCGGATCCGCGAATGAATTCCGTCCGATGCAGACTGCTACGCAATGGTGCGCTGATATGGCTGGGTTCGAGGCTGCTCCCCGCCACTTCCGCGAGCATAGGAGTAAAAAGAAGAGCGTTTGTGTCGCTCACCAGGGTGATGAAGACCGAGCGGTCCGCACGGAGTCGTTCTTCCAAGCACTCCGCCGTCCGCATGCCGCCGAATCCTCCGCCCAGGATCACGATCCGTTTTGTTACAGGCGGCACCTGCAACCGGGATTCTGGCTCCGGGCCGAGCACATGCTCTGCGATATCACTGAAGCCTTGGGTGATGAGGCCGAGCGAGGCGCTGTACAGCACCCAGCCAACCAGAGCTGGAAAGTGTGCTCGCATCTGCTCCGCACTCCACTGCGGCATTTGCCCGGAAACCAATGGGAACGCGATCACGCTGATCAGACCCCACAGCGGAACGCCCAGTGCACCCGCGGCCATTAGGTTGTCCACATAGGCGCCGCGGGTGGGACGCGAAATGGCGGCATAGGCTGCTCCCACGGCGATGCCCAAGATGACACTCCACCGAGGATGGCCGAGGGTGGCCACCAGTGGCACGCTAGCCACTGCTCCAGCCAGCATTCCCAGAAAGCTTCGCCGGATGAACTGGTTCATTTGTCTTTCGTCACAAAGTGCTGGCTGGGATCGACAATAGGGTGGCGGCCACGATTCGCGGCAGAAACGCGGCATGGATCGACCAGGATGAAACTCACGATCGCGTTAGTCAACATGATTCAAGGATTCTCCACCTGAGTTCAGCGCCACAGTCAAAACGAGGCTTGAAACCTGGGAGCAACGAGACGTGCATGTGATCACTACCTGGGGCAAAAAGTTACAGCGCATTTGACTGTTTTCTGACCGCTTATCGGTGTGTTACTGTCCAAAAGATCATTGGATAAGGATGTCTGCGTCCGGCATCATGGGGGCCACGTCCACGTTGTCAATGTAGAGATTGATCTTCCACTCGCCGCTGGAGTTTTTCTGCCAAGTCTCGAAGTATCTCTTTCGGGTGGTTGTCGACTCGCCACCTTCCCTCGGAGTCAAAGTGAGGCTATGCCAGCCGTAATCAAAAGCCGCACTGGCAAATACGCGAATAGCGATGATGGTGACGATAAGAGTGGCTTGATGTTGCGCAAAAAGGTTCGTCATGCGCATTCGAAATACAGACTTCGCATCGGCGCCAAAGAAGCTTGGCTTTCCGGAACTCATGTCCGTAAACTCGTCCGCGAACGCCGTCAACAGGAGATCGACGTTCCCCGCGTTGTAGGCCTCCCTAAGCCTCGCCTTAGCGACATTTATCTCGTAGACGTCGTTCATAGGGTTACGAATCTCCCCCCTTCATAACCGGCCATCTTCGGACAGTTTGCGGTCAAGTTTCTGATATAAACGATCACTGAACCCTGCAGGCAACAAAAACGCCTTGGCGTCGCCAACTAACTGCACTACATTACGAGTCCCATCGAGTACTGCCGTACAATGCTTGCAGCCTTTGAAATGTTCCAGCATCCTGGCGCGCAATTCCGGAGTGATCTCGTCGTCCAAGTAATTTGAAACTTCTCGCCAGACTTCTTCGCAACTGATTTCCATCACCATGGTCTCACCTGTTCGTAGTCCCTCCGGCCGGTGCTCCAACTGCCATCCATACCCGGTGCAAGGGCGTCGCGCATCTGAAGGCGGGCACGCAGGAGGCGTGTTTTCACCGCGCTTTTCCCGATGCCGAGCACCTTGGCGGTTTCTTCTATTGTGAAGTGTTGCACATCTCTCAGCACGAACACCTCCCTGTGCTTGGGCGTCAGGGAGGTTAGCGCCCGGGATAGCGCTTGCCGCAGCTCTTCTGTTTGCAATGCTTCAGAGGGAATCTCGCGCCAGTCGGCAAAGTCTCGAGGAACATAATTCCCTTTCTCATCCTTGCGCCCGTCGTCCAATGAATCGTGCAGTTTCTGGCGGCGTTCCTTTCTCAACTTCATGAGGGCTTCGTTAGTGGCGATACGCACCAGCCAGGTGCTAAATTTCGAGTCGCCACGAAACTTGGCCAGATTGGTAAATGCCTTGAGAATAGCCTCCTGGGCCGCATCCTCTGCATCGGCCTCATTCTTCAGAATGGCTTGAGTAGCCATGAATACTGCACGTTCGCAAGGCCGCACGAGTTCGCGAAAGGCTTCGTGCTGCCCCCTGAGCACGCGCTGGATCAGTTCCGATTCGAGCGGCTCAACCCGAGATTTGGTGCCAGCCGATGTTTCTCCGCCGACTCGAAGACTGGTCCCGGGAAGGCCTGTTCGCACGGCTACAGCAGACATCATCTCACTGCCTCTTGCTGCCTCAACCGTCCCGAAACCCTGCAGACATGCTCCGCAGCCCATGTGCGTGGGATGCTACTTGGCCTTAAAAGTGACATGTGGATTGGAATTCGTTCGGAACTATGTCCTCATGAGCTCTCTAGCCAACATCCAAACTAAACATGCCAAATCTCCGCATTCCCTAGCAAATCGATCCCGAGTGTAGTCGTGAGATTTTGCAGACGAGAAAAAGTTACGGCTCTAGAAACGGGACGCTGCAGAACTCGCCTCGAGGCTGAAGTGGGCAGGATCCGTTTGTCACTTTTCCGGGAATCTCGAATCAAACAGTAAGGGGCTGTTCTTAAATACTGGAGCCACCCCTTGCACCAATGTGTGGGATAATTTCGTTTGATTCCTCTAACTGAAACCTAGACTCAAAGCGCATGAGCTTCCCAAGAACACCGGCGACCGGGTCCACTTCGCCGCCGCAGAGCCCTGAACTCCCAACTGCTGCGTCCAACGAGGAGCAAGAACTTCTTCATGCAGCGCAGTTGGAGCTTCATCGCGTAAAGGCCGAACTGGACCAGATGGCGGCCGAACAGCAACTTGCTTCAGAATCCTTACGAGCCAGTGAGGAGTTTAAGAGTCGCCTGATCACTTGCAGCCGGGACTGCATCAAGATCCTCGATCTCGAAGGCCGAATACTGTTCATGAACCAGGCGGGCATGCAGGCGTTAGAAATCTGCGATGCCGACTTGTCTCCGGACAGCTCCTGGATTGATTTCTGGGGAGGGGAAGACAGAGAGGCGGCAAGAGCCGCTGTAAAAGAAGCTGTAGCTGGGGGAACGGGACGCTGTGCCGGGTATTTCGCGACCCGAATAACCGGCCAGCCCCGATGGTGGGACGTTGTGGTCAGTCCCATTCTTGATGCGAATGGAAGACCAGAACGCCTCCTCGCGCTCTCGCGAGACATTACCGAGCACAAGAAAAATGAAAGTGCTCTGCGTCAGGCGATCCAGTTCAATCAGGAGATCCTGGAGGGCGCCGCGGAAGGCATTATCGTCTACGACCCAGAGTTGCGTTATCAATTGTGGAATCCGTATATGGAGCGCCTCACGGGTAAGCGCGCAGAGGAAGTCTTGGGTAAGGTTGCCACTGACGTTTTCCCTCGCCTTATTCCCGGCGGCATTGATGCGGCTTTGAAACGAGCATTGCAGGGAGAAGTCATTCGAGTTCCTGATACTTTGATTCCAAAGCATTCGGCGGAAGGCCAAGATGTTTGGGAATCTTGTACCTTCGCTCCCCACCGTGACGCACAAGGCCGCATTGTCGGGATCATTGGTCTGGTGCGCAACGTCACCGAGCGTCACAGCGCCGAAGAGACTTTCAGATCGATTGTGGTGGGCACCGCTACAGTAACCGGACATGATTTCTTCGCTTCGCTGGTGCGCCACATGGCAGCTGCATTTCGCTTTCGTTATGCCTTTATTGCATCGTGCGACGACCAAAAGCGCGCAAAGACGCTTGCCTTCTGGGATGCCGATCAGTTGGGGAAGAACTTTGAGTTTGATATCGCCGATACGCCTTGCATGAAGGTTCTGCAAGGGGAAGTGTGTCACTACGAGAAAGGAGTCCAAGTTCTGTTTCCTCTGGATAAAGGTTTGGAGGACTGGCACGTCGAGAGCTATCTGGGAGTGCCGATGCTGGATGGAATGGGATGTGTCATAGGGCATATCGGCGCTCTTGATGATAAGCCGATGAAACTCGATCCCCGTGCCATCGACGTGCTCAAGATTTTTGCGGCGAGGGCTGCGGCTGAACTGAAGCGGCAGCGCGCGGAAGCGCAGCTGCAGGCTGCTCTTGTGCAGGTGAAAGAATTGCAGCATAAGCTCGAAGCGGAAAATGTCTATCTCCAGGAAGAAATCAGCAAAGAACACAATTTTGAAGAGGTCGTGGGGAACAGTCGAGCCCTTATTAAAGTGCTGCAACAGGTTGAGACTGTTGCCCCCACTGACTCGACGGTTCTTATATTAGGCGAGACCGGTTGTGGCAAGGAGTTGTTTGCCCGCGCCATACACAGCCACAGCAAGCGCAAGGGGCGCCCGCTCGTGAAACTGAATTGTGGAGCGATCCCCACCGGCCTTGTCGAGAGTGAACTATTTGGACACATGAAGGGCGCATTCACTGGTGCCTTGGAACGCCGGATGGGTAGATTCGAGCTCGCGGATGGAGGGACTCTGTTCTTGGACGAGGTCAGCGAGTTGCCCCTTGATACGCAAGTCAAGCTGTTGCGTGTCTTACAAGAGCACGAGTTCGAGCCGCTGGGCAGCAGCCGAACTCTCCGCGTAAACGTCAGGATCATCGCGGCGAGCAACCGCGACTTGGAGAAGGCCGTCCAGGAAGGACGCTTTCGTGCCGACCTATATTATCGTCTCAATGTTCTTCCCGTCTCGGTCCCACCTTTGCGACAACGCCGATCAGACATCCCTCTGTTGACCAGCTTTTTTGTTGAACGGTTCGCGAGGCAACTAGGCAAGCAGGGCATTGCCATTGCACAGGAGACTATCGACGCGCTGACGCAGTATGACTGGCCGGGTAACGTTCGCGAGCTGCAGAACGTTATCGAACGTGCGGTTGTGTTGTCACAAGGACCCATTCTGCGGCTGGGCCGCGACCTCTTGCCTTTTGCCAACGAGGATCCAGAAGCCGCAAATGAAGTTGGGGATGGAACTTCTTCTCATAATCCAAAGTCCGAGGGAGATCTGAATGCCTCGTTCTCATTGCAACAGGTGGAAAAGCGGCACATCCTTGAAGTCCTAGCAAGAACAGAAGGGGTGATCGAAGGCCCTCGTGGAGCTGCCAAACTTCTAGGCCTGCACCCCAATACTCTCCGCAGCCGCATGAAGCGGCTTGGTATCGGGCGTTCTTTGTCACGGCGCCCCCACGAAATATCGCAGCCACGAACCTCCCACTAGCCGCTCCCACGAGTGTTCGTGGATTCTCCGAACGCTAATTCAAGCTTGTGATCCTCCAATCCTTGCCTAAGCAATCACATAGCCTTTTCTTCTTGCGCTGTTGTCTGTGGCATTTCGCTTGCCCCAGCAAAGGAGTCTTCGGAGGAAACATCCCCAGTGCTCAGAATTTCGGTCACCAGCGACTCGGACGTCTCGATCCATTTCCTATTGGAAGGTAAGCTCATCGGCCCCTGGGTAGAAGAACTGCGGCAATTGAGCAATACCGCTCTCTTGAGCAACAAGACTATAACTCTGGACCTCAAAAAGCTTTGGTTTACTGACCTGGAGGGAGCCGGTCTGCTACGCGACCTTCAGCAGAGGCAAGTCTCCCAAATCAACTGCTCTCAATTCATCACCCAACAATTGCTCGCCGTTCATCAGCCAACAATTGAGGAAGAGGCACCCACGATGACCACAACCTCTGAGAAAGCTCTGCCGGTTGAGAATCAAACCTGGTCCCGGAAGGCTCGCGGAGCCAACGTTACGAAAACGAATTCCGGGGAATCATGCCTGATCGATCGCGTGCTAAACGGAGAGAGCGAGTGCTTCTACGAGCTTGTGCGACCTTACGAACGCGCCATATTTCTCGCTGCCTTGTCGCTGGTCAGGAACGAGGCCGACGCCGAAGATATCGTTCAGGAGGCAGTCCTCAAAGCATTTAAGGGGCTACATAGTTTTCGACAGGAAGCGAAGTTCAGCACGTGGCTGATTCAGATCACTCTCAACGAAGCGAAGATGAGGTTGCGAAAGGATCGCCGCCATCTTTCTGAATCGTTGGACGAGGGCTGGTGTTCCGAGGATGGCGACTATGTTCCGAAAGACCTCGCCGACTGGCGAGAAATACCATCAGAAGCGTTGGAACAGAAAGAGCTTCGCGAGGCACTTATTAAAGCTCTCAATTCACTCCCTGAAAAATATCGTACCGTGTTCGTATTGCGGGACGTGCAGCAACTCAGTATCGCCGAAACAGTACAAGCGCTCGGCATTAGCGAAGCCAGTGTGAAGACGAGGCTCTCCCGCGCCCGCCTGAAGATGAGGGATGCATTGGCGACTTCTTTTAGGTGCGTTTCTCAGGCGCAAGTGGAATCGGGAACTCGACTATCGGTTAATCAAAGAACTCTGGGCTTTCGAGCGTGATCGGATCCGTCCGCGTTTTCGTGGTCGATGATTTCGAAGCATTCCGCCGATTGCTCTGCTCGATCCTAGAAAAAATGCCGGAGTTGCAGGTTACCTGCCAGGCGTCTGACGGATTAGAGGCGGTTCAGCGAGCGGAAGAACTGCAGCCGGATTTGATTCTCCTCGACATCGGACTCCCGACCTTAAACGGGATCGAGGCGGCTCGACAAATTCGCAGACTCTCTCCCGAATCCAAAATAATCTTCCTGACTCAGGAATCCTCGACGGATGTCGTGCAAGAAGGCCTTAACTTAGGGGCACGGGGATACGTTCTGAAAACGAGGGCTGCGCTCGACCTGGTCGCTGCCGTCGAAGCCGTTCTTGACGGCAGGCGGTTTGTCAGCGCTGGATTGTCAGGTCACAATTTCACTGAGCCAGGCTCCTGACCGCCTGCCGGACTATTCAGTGCTCTTACTGACGGCGTTCGGCCGTCGCCCGGACGACCATCCAAGGTTGAGCGATCTCGGTCTCTAAATATTTGATCGACCACAAGCGACACGTTGGTGTGGGTACACAAAGATAAAGATGAGGAGTGATCACATGTCTGTCAAGGTCGCGATCGCAGCTCTCGCGTCGTACGAACTCAGCCACGAGTACCGCAGCAGGCAATTGCCTTGTCAGGCAAGAATTCTCGGCTGTTCCATTCATCAACTATTCATAGATTGCGAATACCGCTCGATTTCGAATCTAACTGTGAGCTGGTGCGACATTGAAGCTCATGAGCGCCGTTGATTCATCCGTATAAATCGCAAACACCGTGTAGAGTTTCGTAAGCAACATCAGATCCTGTGTTTTTTCGTTCAAGTTCAATAGCTTGATCGCACCGCCCTGAGAAGTAGCTTCGACGTTGCTCGCAATCAGCTGGCCGAGACCAAAGCTGTCGAAGTACGTTACGCCGCTAAGATCGAGAACGATATTCTTACGCAGGCTGTCGAGCAGTCCACGAACGGTGTCTCGAAGGGATGGCCCGGAAGCTCCTAAAGTTAAGCGTCCCGCTACCTGCAATATCGTTGCATTTGTGGCTTCACGAACATTGATTGTCAAACTCATAATAGAACCTCGTTTCTTTCCTGTACCCGCCGGTTGGGTGTTTGGCCCGCCTCTTAGGTGTTGGGAGCCGACAACTCTAGCTCCGCCTGGAGCCAATCGTCCGTGTCAAATCCATGAATTCCACCCCGCTCGACATAAATCTCGTATGCCCGCAACTGAATCGCCTCGGCGGCTGGAGTTCTTGTAACCTGCTTTGCCCGCACGTCCGAATTCGACTCGCTTGTAGATGCCTTACCGGGGTCCGCGGCCAAGTTCTTTGCTTTCATGTTTCGTTCTTCCCCTCTCACATTTGGTTTGTAGCGCAAGACGAGTCATTGTTTGTGAATCATCGATTGGATGTTCGTAGGTCGTAGGAAGTTACATGCGGAGCCATCGGCCATCTCGATCGATGAGAGTGTCGGGGCCTTTCATCGTGTAACTTATTTCGCACCCTTGACTCTAACGTCTGTGAGAAATAAGGTTCCTGAAAATCCAGCCTGGAAGTTATGATTCGGCACATGCGCCTAGGTTCGCGGCTCTTCGCTTCGACGGTGCTGATGTTGCTGGTATCGTTGGCAAGCCAGGCGCAAGGTGCCAGTGGCGCGCATTTGAGAGCCTATGTGGATGCCGCAACTCTGGGAGACTCAATCAACCTCTCGGGCGATTGGGCCTTTCAGCCAGGCGACGACTCCCGGTGGTCCCATCCGGATTTCGATGACTCACACTGGCGCATCATCTCCACGCAACAGTCGTGGCAAGACCAAGGAGTAAGCCGGCCTCGCGACTTCTTTTGGTACCGCCTGCATGTGAGATTACCGCTTCAGCATGCTCCCTTGAGTCTCTTGTTCGGCTATTCGGCCTTTCCATACGAAGTTTACGTCAATGGCCAGTTAGTCGGACGTTTTGGCCGGTTACCGCCTGATGAGAGAGTGGATGGAGCTTTGGTCCGCGTTTTTGAAATTCCTCCTTCGACTGCAAGCGGCGACATCACCATTGCTATCCGCTTTCTGTGCTGGTGGCGATGGGAGTCGCGTTATATCTGGGGCGGAATTGTTGGGGAACGCGGCTTGGTGCTGGGCACTACGCACGCCATCAATGACGAATACGGTGCGTGGCAAAGCCAAAGGCGCTATGAGTGGTTGCCGGATTTTAGCGTAGGGTTCCTATCGATTCTGCTGGCAGCCGGCTTGCTCCTTCTCTACCGAACTCAGCGTAAGCAGAGCGAGTACCTCTGGATAACGGCCTACTTCGCTTCGATAACCGGTTGGATCTTCGTCAATGATTTCCAGTCGATATCTCCCATCTCGATTCAAGCCATAAAGTATCTCGACGTTGGCTTGATGGCTATTAGTGAAGTATTGCTGCTACAGTTCGTTTTTGCATTTCTACGTCAGTCTATTCCACTCTGGTTGCGCATCTATCAGCTATCGCTGTTGGGGCTCCCTCTGGTGGTTGCGGCGTATTTCTTCGGCTTAATCAGTCTGAGTGCCTCTGACTTGACTGTGTTGCTCTGGGGGCTACCCTATGCCCTTGTAATTCCTGTTCTCCTGTTTTGGCGGTATATTCGCGGACTTAAAGAAGCCGGATTCCTTGTTATTCCTCTCCTTCTCGTTAATCTCAACGGAATCTTGAATAGTCTGGCGTGGCTGCTTTATGAACTCAGGCTACGGGACACCGATGCGGATTTCGTTCCTACTTTCCAATTAGGTCCAATTCCCGTCAATATTGGCCAAATTGATGGCCTGCTGTTCGTTCTGAGCATCGCCGCTGTGCTCTTGCATCGCTTCCACAAAACCAGCCGTGAGCAGGAGCGGGCTCAAGCGGAGTTGGAGGCGGCCCGCAACATGCAAGAGGTGATGCTGCCCCAACAAATCGGTTCGACACCTGGCTTCGCAATTGAGGCTGTTTACATACCGGCACAGGAAGTTGGCGGCGATTTCTTCCGGCTGTTCCCGGGCGCCGATGAATCTCTTCTTGTCGTCATCGGTGACGTCAGCGGCAAGGGCGTCAAGGCCGCTATGCTCGTAAGCCTCATAGTCGGGCTGCTGCAGAAGATCGTTGAGATAACGCGCGAGCCTAGCGGCATCCTTAGCGACTTGAACACTTCGCTCTCCGGGCACACTGGTGGCTCGTTTGCGACCTGTTGCTGCGCCTTGATAAGGCCGGATGGTCATTTGCGGATCGCGAATGCGGGCCATCTTTCCCCGTACTGTCATGGACGCGAACTGGAGACCCCGGGTGGCTTGCCCTTGGGTATAGCACCCGACACCACCTACGACCAGGTTGACTTTAGTCTCGGGCCCGGTGATCGCGTAGTATTCCTCTCCGACGGTGTCGTCGAAGCGCGCAGCAAGTCCGGCGAACTCTATGGTTTCAAGCGCTTTGGCGCGATCAGCATCGAACCTGCCGACCTGATTGCTATGGCGGCGCAACGCTTCGGGCAGGAAGACGACATTACTGTGCTGAGCGTGGAATTACAACCGCTGCCAACTTGATTTAGAAAGTAGGCATTGAGTGCGGTCTCGCTGGATTGTCCGCTACCATGCAGCAGCACGGATTTCCTCTATCGATTTGCGGTGAAAGTCATGGACGTTAACGAGACGCTTGATCTTCAACAGAAAGTCGCACGCCTGCAAGCACTGCTCGAAGTGAGCCGGCGCATCCACGCAACCATACAACTGGACGAGGTGTTGCGTGTTGCTCTGGAGATCGTAGTGCGCGAACTAGAGATGGATGGCGCATATTTCACCTCCTTTCCGTTTTCTGAAGGCCGCATTCCGCCGCATAGTCTCCTAAATCCGAACGGGTCCGAACTGGGCGGCGGAAGTTTTCGTTTTGCACTTCGGGGCAAAGCTGGCGAGCTGTTAACGGAGCTCGTCGTAATCCCGCGCGAAGGCATGCCACTGACGCTTGAAGAGTCAGATTTCCTTGAGCAGCTCACTCTGCAAATCGCAATTGCCATTGAGAATGCTCGAAATCATGAGCGGATCATACATTTGCAACGGGTTGAGCAGGACTTGGCCAGTGCAAGAGCCATTCAACGTAGTCTGCTGCCGTCGTCGGTGCATGCAGTAGCCGGCTATAAGACTGCGATCCGTTCGATTTCATCCTACGAGGTCGGTGGAGATTATCTTGATTCGCTGCGGGCTCCGTCAGGTGAGCAGATTATGATTGTGGCCGATGTGGCTGGCAAAGGGCTGACGTCCGCGATGATTGCGAGTTCATTCCGGGCGGCCTTTCGCGCAATGATTATGGCAGGTGTACCGCTCGTCGAAGTCGCCCAGCAGTTGAACGCGTTGTCTTATGCGGAAGGACCGGAAGCACGGAGCCGGTATGTGACGGCGGTACTTTTTCGTCTGGATCCAGAACAAAACTTATTGGAAGTTGTGAATGCTGGTCACAATCCAGCCTTGCTATGGACTACACCGGCGCACGGTCCGGTATTGCTAGGAGCCAGCGGCACTCCAATCGGTGTGCAGCCTTCGGCTCAGTATGCGAGCGAAAAATATGAACTAGAAGAAGGAGCCCGGCTGCTTGCCTACACAGACGGGCTGACGGAGGTGTTCAGAGGTGACGAGGAGTTTGGTTTAGACCGCTTGATCGATACATTTCGTACTGGTCCGTTGGACGCGGAAGCCTCACTCGACCACATCTGGACTACACTTGAAGCATTCGCGACAGAGCCCGAGCAGAGAGACGATATGACTGCGCTGGTGCTTCTGCGGAATGGATGAGACGAACATATGGACAAGAACGTGCTCGAGGTCTTCGTGTTGAGCCTGCCGTCGAAGCTCGGTCACGAAAAGGTGGCGATGAGCACGGCAGCGAGCGTAGCCAAGCTAATGGGATTCTCTGAGGACCGCATTGAGGATCTGAAGACCGCTGTCGCGGAAGCCTGCATTAACTCGATAGAGCACGGTAACCGGATGGATGAGTCTCTGAAAGTGGGAATAATCCTTTCGATGACTGCGACGACGCTTGAAATCAGGGTCTGCGATCAGGGGAGCGGTCTAGGTGCGAAGACTCCACCCCCGGACATTGATTCAAAGATGGGTGGTGAGGAGAGCCCTCGCGGCATGGGAAAGTTTCTGATCCAGGCGTTGATGGATGAAGTGGAGTGGATCAACTCTCAGCCGACTGGCGGTTGCACGCGCTTGGTGATCCATTTGAAGAAGCCGGACGGGGAGTAAATGCAGAATAGGACAACCAGCGTCAGAGTGAGCGAGACAGCAGGACCTTCCGGCAAGCCCATAACGGTTTTGCGCTTCTCAGGAGATATTACCAGCACGTCGAAAGAGGCAGTGCTTGGCACCTATCAGGGTCTGCCACCCGAGGTGAAGCGTATCGTGTTGGATCTATCGAAGGTGGAGTACATTAATTCGAGTGGGATCGCGCTGATCATTCAGGTGCTGATGGAAGCACGCAACACCGGGCAGTCGGTCCAAACTTTCGGTCTATCCGATCATTTTAGGAAGGTTTTTATCATGGTCGGCATGACGAAATATACAGATCTTCACGCTGACGAGTTATCGGCATGCGCTGCATTCACGGAATAGTTTGTGAGGCAAACGGCAACCCCGCAGCTGACCGTTTCTTCATAGTGCAAGACCCAATAATGAACGTTTGGTCTGATTGAAGGGGTGGCCACACTCTTGACCTCTGGGTTTCGGCGAACTAACGTCTATTTCCCTGACAGCCCGGCTTGACCTTTCGATGAGTGGCATGAGTTCGATGAACATGGATTTCCCTTTCTTTACTGCATGAGCCCGGTCAACGATTGAGCGCGGCGAAGTCAGTCGATGGGCGAGAACAATTTGGAGTGTTTCGCAAACACCGGGGTAAACTTCTCTGGACCGACGTCCCCGAATTCTGAAGAGCAACGCAACGAAAAAACCCCACTCCTCGCCAAGGACGCGAGAAATGGGGGCTCATATCAAATGGACCGAAAACCGAAGCAGCCGGAGTGTCACCCTGTACGGTTAGAAAGCTGCCATTCCCTCCAAGCCAGCATCTTCGGACAGCCCGCCTGCATCGCCCAGGCTGGTAAGGGTTCCGTCCTGATTGATAGCAAAAATGCTGACGGTGCCGGTACCTGAATCCAGCGTATAAAGATATTTGCCGTCTGAACTAATGACGATCTCCAGGTTGATGCTTCCGCTCGGGTTCGTCCCTACCACGGTTCCGGAGACGGGCGTCAAAGCCCCGCCTGCGCTGAGAGCGAAACCAGAGATGGTGGAAGATGCGGAATTCGAGGTATATACGAACTGGCCGTTGGGAGTGACCACCAGCCAGCACGTTGCCGCCCCCAGGGTTGGAACGCTGGTGCTGATGGGAGTGAGTGTTCCGTTGCTGACGACCGCATAGGAAGAGATCGCGGATGCATTCGTTCCGCCGGGTGGTCCGGTCTCGACCACCAGAGCCGTTCCATTGGGTGCGAATGATACCGCAAATGCACCTGGACCGGCACTCGGATTCACCGTGATTGGACCGAGCGTGCCGTTGCTTTGAATGTGGAAGGCATCGATGTTGTTGGTTACCTTTTCCGTGACCAAGAGGAACTCGCCGTCTGGACTAAAGGATAACGAGCCGGGTCCGGAGGTTCCGGTACTCAGATAAGTGGTTGAACCCGCGATTTGCTTCAGGTGTCCATCTGCGGCGAGGCGGAAACCTACAAGGTCGCTCGCGCCGCCGGCATTTACCACGTAGACCAAACTTCCGTGCTCCGCAACCGCAACTGGTTCGCTACCGCCGCAGGGAACAGTCTCCAGCAGATTGAGGTTCGCACCCTTGACTTGAAATACGGAAATATTCCCGCTACCCGCATTCACTGCGAATAGTAGTGTGTGCTTTTCGTTCAGCGTTAAAGCACCTTGCGATCCCAACGGGTCGGTAACTCCACCGCTGCCCCGGCCTCCGGTTGAAAATGTTTGCCCTTCCTCTAGCCAACCATCCGAATTGCGCTTGTAGGCGACGATCTGATTGTTGTTGGCTGCATTGGTCATGACGAATACTGCTCCGCCGGCGGCGCTGGGTGTTTGAGCTTTACTGCGGGCTGGCAAAACTGCGCTCATTGCCAAAACTGTGGTCAACAGAACATGGGACATCTTCAACATGGAATGCTCCTTAGAGTTCGACAGATTATGCGGGCCTCGGATTTTGGAACCACACTTCCGGATATAGCAGTCCCTGGATAACGGGCCGCATTTTCGTGAGAGTATTGAGAATGACGGAAGTTACAACTTCTTGAGAGATCGTCAATGATGGTTGTGGATTCTTGGAGCTGAAATGAAACATGGAGAATGCGAATTTGGTTTCGTCCGATCTCTATGGTTCCCGCCTTCTCAACTCACTCAGAGCCTGAAAAATTGCAATCTAAGTAATTATTGGACTAAGACTCCCAGCCTGTAACTTTTCCTCAGAGGCGGCATCAAGGAGGAGAACGAAGGACCATAGTCCCGGGGGAGGGGTCTGTGAATTCGAGCACCGTCGGCAGCTAGGCTCTGGCAGCAGTCTTGAGGGAACGCACCAACTCCCTTCCGGTGCCTACGGGCGCTCCGAAATCTCGAAATGATACCAGTCTTCGATCAGGAAACTATCTTTGCATGCATGTCTTGATCTCACCGAGATAGAGCGTGAGTGGATGACGCTCGACGTCTCTGGACACTACTCGCGACCTGACCTTTTTCGCTTCAGCGTTGCCGAGGAAAAAAGGGAATAGAAGATGTCAGTTCCTTATTTGCGCGAAGCTGTAAAAGACGGCGATTCAGAGAAGCTCATTCGCTTCGTACGCCTGCACCTTGGCGATGGCAACGAAAAGGTCGGCCGGAAAGAGATCGACAAGTCCTGGACCGAAGCCCTGAAGATTCTTCTGCATGATCAGGAGCCAGCTCGCGACTTCATTGAGCAAACCATTGAACTGCCCATTAAAAACTGGGGAAGAGAATTGCTGTTTCCGAACCAGTAATTCAGGCGACGATCTGGCCCGAGCCATACCAGGGTGAGCAAGACACGTCTCCGACCAGAACGCCATTAGAGCGGTGCCCAGTTTATTGGAGTTCTCGAATTGTTTGACCCTTCGCGGTGCTTGCCAGTTTCATGTAATCCTCGAATGAAAGATCTTTCCCAAGCGCTGCAAGTCAGCCTACGAGCTGAAAATCACGATTTTGGGAAACTGAGGTGGCCCCACGAGAGGCCGCCTCCGCCCAAACCGCGCTGACTAGAAGACGAACTTTGCTTGCAGTTCGATTACCCTTGGTGACGCGTCCGCGCCCAGACCGGAGCCATAAATGGTTGTCGGTTGACTAACAGTCTGGGTGATTTGTCCGAACTGACCGCTGTCCACGTTTGTGTTCGGGAACGCGAAGTTCGGGTGATTGAAGAGGTTAAAGAATCTTGCGCCAACGGCGAACTGAGCGCTCTCCCATTTGGGAACCCCAAAGGTCTTCTCCACGCTGAAGTCAGTGTCGAAATAACCTGGCCCGCGGAATTGGTTGCGAATTTGACTTGCAAAAGTAGTTGTCGGGTCGGAAAAACTGGCTGCGCTGTAGCACGGGTTCGGAAGTCCACCCACCAACTGCGCGGCCGAGCTGCCACAATTAATGTTTGGATTTCCGACCACGTTTGCTAGTGCTGTAGAAAAGGTTGCTAGCGAGCTACTCCCGAAGAGTCCTTGTTGCAAAGCCGCGGTCGCATTGCTGCTGAAGATGGAATACGGGAAACCGGTGTGCTTAAAGATGGTTCCGGAAAACGTCCAGCCCTTCATCAACGCATCCGGACCCCAGTGTGTGAGATGGCGGAGCGAGTCGCTCCACACATAATTCATGACGAACGACTGCCGAATATCGTAGTCAGCATTGCCGTAGTTCAAGCTTGCAATATTGAACGGATTCAAAGGCGTGATGACATCAACGTTGGCGTTCGTGTTTACGCCAAAGGAGTTCAACGAGCTGTTGGAAATCTCATCCAGGGCGTGGCTGTAAGTGTAGGATGCCTCGAACTGAAATCCCCCCTTCATACTGTGCGACGCCGTCAGCGTAAGCCCGGTATAGTTTGAGTTGGCGACGTTCTGAGTCTGCCCGACCACGCCAAATTCTCCGTTTGGAACGGTAGCAGGCAGGCCTCCGAAGCCGGTGGGGCTAAATGCGTTCAACGCCGGGTTTGTGATCTCCTCGTGCTCGCCATGGTTTCCTACATATTTGGCGCTGAGAATCGTATTCCAACCGACAGCTTGTTGTACTTCGACGTCCCACTCAGCATACCGCGGAACCTGGACATTCCCGGGGTTGAAGAAATTGAAGGGGACGACGGTTCCTCCATTTGCGAAATTTGTGCGAAAGCTGGTATTCGCAGCGGCGGCTTGTGAATTCAGACTATTTGCCGCCGCGGGCGCCAGGGCTCCATTAAAGATATTGAACGAAGGATCGTTCGGTGCATTGGTAAG
This sequence comes from uncultured Acidobacteriota bacterium, assembly GCA_963722725.1. Taxonomy (GTDB): domain Bacteria; phylum Acidobacteriota; class Terriglobia; order Terriglobales; family Acidobacteriaceae; genus JABDBE01. The sequence goes on along the minus strand of CAVROB010000010.1, from coordinate 216,190 downwards.
GATGTTGTCAATTGCACCCGTAGGAATCGCGTCACTGAAATAACCGAAACCGCCACGAATCACCGTGTTCTTTGCGCCGAACGGCGACCACGCGAATCCTACTTTCGGTTCGTAAACGACCGATGTTACGGATGGAAATGCGGTGTGCAGGCCGGTGAGCAGCGCCTGATTGACCGGTGCGGCGGGGTTCAAGTTCTGGAATGGAGCGGACAGGCTCTGAAAGCAATCGGTTTGGCACACTGGATTGGAAATGTGGTCAAAGCGCATGCTCAGGGTCAGCTTCAGATTGGGAGTGACTTTGACCTCGTCCGAGACGTACCAGCCCAATTGATAAAGAGCAATCGGTACATTGGTATTCAGGGGAAACGCTTGCGAGATTACGCTTCCTAATCCAGTATTTCCCGCTGCGACTCCGCCGAACGCAAAGTCATTTAGCGAGATTTCCTCCACGGCGGGAGTCACGAACACAAAATTATGGTCACTGACATCGTCGCGGCGGAAGTTGATTCCCAGTCTGAAGTTGTGTTTGCCACGGGTCCAACTGAAGTCGTCCACGATTCCGTACTGGGTTACGTTGCGTCCCTGGGGAAAGTTAAAACCAAGGTTGTTCAGATTGAAGAGTGAATTATCCGCAAATTCAATTGTTTCGGGAAGAGCCTGGGCCTCTGCAGCCGGATTCACCATGGTGAATAGCGCGCTATACCACTGCAGGGAAGCAACAAGGTTGTTTACTTTATTCGCCCCGAAAGTATGAGTTTCGCTCAGCTGACTCTGCCATTCGGGCTGCGCACTATGAGCGTCGAAAGCGGGGTTTATCGGATCGGTATAAGTGGCCTGTTGCCCGCTCTCGTGCTGGACTCGGACGAAGAGTTTGTCATTGTTTCCGAAGCTCTGATCATAACGACCGACGATCAGGTAATCGTTGGTCGGTTGCGATGTGGCACCCTGTAGCTGCAGCGCGCAAGGATTCCCCGCTCCGAAGGCAGTGCCGGCCAGCGTGGTGACGTTAGAGCAACCACCATTCGGTAAAGTGTCTTGGGCTCCCGCCGCTCCTGGCGCGGCGTTCCAAATCCCAAATAGCTGGTTGTAAAAAGGAACAGAGGCTGGGCTAACCGCATTAAGGTTAGAGATCACCGATTTCTCAAACTGCTGAGTAGGGAGATTGACAGCAGTTGGTGATGGAATCAAAAGTCGGATGCCTTCGTAGTCAACGAAGAAGAATGCTTTATCTTTCTTAATTGGGCCGCCGACCGACGCTGCGTACTGATTGGCATTCACGAAAAGGCGTGGATCTATGTCGCTTCCCGCGATCCCGTTGGCCTGGTTGCGGAAGTAGTTGTTCGAATTCAGGGCTCGACCGTTCCACCAATATTCCGCATTACCATGGAAGGAGTTGGTGCCTGACTTTGAGACGTAGTTGATGTTCGCTCCCGCCAGACCACCAAATTGTCCGCTGTAGCCATTCGTCACTACGCTGGTTTCCTGCACATCGTTCAGGCCCAGGGTTAGGTTAGTCGCGCCGCTGTTATTGATGTTGAAGTAGGGATCGTTGTCATTGGCGCCGTCGTATGTGAATACGTTAGAGTTCGACGGTAAACCGAAGAACTCATAGTTACCGCCGCCAAACACGGAACCGCCCGTGGTGTTCATAACCACACCTGGCGCAGTCAGCGCGACTGCACTTAGATCGTTGCCGGGATTCGGTAAGACCGCAATTTGCTGGGCAGTAAAGTTCGTTGTAAGGTTGGCATCCTCGGTTTGAACGCCTGTCACTTGTTCCGTCACATCAACGGTTTCGCTCTGCGACGAAATAGAAAGTTTCAAGTTTGCCGTGACGCTGGCCCCGAGAGCGACCGTCACCTTTTGGACGATCCCTTGAAATGCGGTAGCGTTCGCTGAGAGAGAGTAGTTTCCGGGAGCTAGTAGAGCGAAATTATACGACCCTTCCGCATTGCTTGTTTTCGAAGTGGAATTGCCGGTATCGAGGTTCCTCAATGTGACAGACGCCCCGGGCACTACTGCCCCCGTCGGGTCTGTAACAATACCAGCGATGTTCCCCGTTGTTGAAGTTTGCGCCTGGACGCTTGAAATACCCATCAGCGAAAATGCCAACACCAAGACTGTCAGTGAGTATGAATAAAGAGTCGACCATTTCTGATGATCACTGCGATCTGTCCCAAATGTCACTGCTCTGCTGATCATTGCCTATTCTCCGAATTAAAATGTGCTGATCTAGAACAACTGTTCCGTGAAGCGCACTCACACAGCCGACTTACGCGCAATCAAAAACACCGAAATCAATATCGCTATCTAAGAAGATCTTCCGAATTACGCTCGCCCTCGCTTGCCGTCCCGAGGCGCGGAATCGAGTTCTGCCGCGAGCTGAGACTTTATGCCGCGGGTCGCATTCTCGAGTTGAGCTTTAGCTCGGGCCACGTGGCCGAGCATGGCGTGCATCTGCTTGGGACCCAGGATCAGGAACCCGAGCAGAAGCACGATCAGTATTTCTGCACCAAAACCCATGGGTTCACCCTTTGATTGCGCCTTGGTCGTTGGCGATTATGGTTGTCGTGCTCACCGGTTTATCTTCGTCAGCTTTCATGGCTGACTTGAAGCCGCGGATGCCCTCTCCGATCCCTTTGCCCAGCTCGGGAAGCTTCTTAGGTCCAAACACGAGCAGAGCAATTCCGAAAATCACCAGCAGATGCATCGGTTGAAACAGTCCTTCAAACATTGAGTGCTCCTTTATTTCTCGTCCGAAGACGCAGTCAAATGATTTACCGAAAAGCAGGCGCCGCGACCCATATGTTCTGGGGACGGCGCCCCCCACTTTGAGCAGTTACAGTTCAGTTACGCCTTGCGGACTGCGGAGTCGGCTTCCACCGCCATATTTGCCAGTATGTCGAGGAACTTCTGGCTTTGGCCGACAAAGAGACCATCGGCGATGAAGCTTTGGATCGTGGCCACAGCGCCTCCAAATGTATCGGTCAGCGGACGAATGATCGAAACATGGGGAAGGCTGGGGCTGAATTCGACCGGAACGGGGAAGATCAGGCTGGGCTGAATCTTCTTATTGAGTGGGCTGAAAAAGTTGGGAAATGTCAGGCCGGATATGGAGTCGGTGAATGGTGCAATAGGAGCTTGCACCCCGTTGCCCGCGAAGTCCACCCATTCCAGGAAGTGAGCGATCTCGTCTCCACCAATGCCAAGGGTGATCTTCAGCACTTCCGGATCCGTCACTTTTTGACTCATAGCTGCGTACAGACTGGATCCGCCTTGTTCAATGTATCCGAAGTGAAAGGCCGCAACGTTGGCGATCGCCTGAATGTGATCGTTGCCCTTAAAGTTTTTGTTGTGTTCGCCCTTGTAATCGGCATCGGTTCTGGGAATGGCGGTAACCCCTTGGAGAGTGAGCGCCTGAGGAAAGGTGGCGCCAAGGTCGGGATTGGTTGCGCTGCGGTAGCGAACGAACCAACTGGTGTCGACGTTGAGCTGCATCAAGTTCGTCAGGCGCAACTTACCTGTTGATCCTTTAGCAGTGCTTCCCTTCAAAGTTTCGAATTGCGTAAAGTTGACTGGCTCGGCTCCTCTGGACTCCAAATAGGCATTGAGGAAGGTGGCGTGGCTCACTTCATCCAGCGTGTTGCTCTTGATGTATTGCGGGCCATCGGAATCGAGGTTCGATAAAGCGATCTGATAAGGGTTCAAATGTTCGGTGGGGTCAACTTCAATGGGCGGAAGGTGTCCGAGACCGCCCAATTCTGCATACTGGGTCCACAGGTCCGACTCGATCAGTTCTGCTGCCGCGAGAAATCGGAGGATGGCGACATCGCCCGCATTGAGAGAACCTCTCTCTTGCGCGCGAGCCAAAGTTGCGTTTGACAATAAACCGGCGCCCACTACTGCGCCTCCTGCCAGAAGACTGCCTTTCATAAAAGAGCGGCGGTCAACTGAACGGCTGGTGGATGGGAGAAGTTCTTCTTTTTTCATGTTCACGCCTTAATTCCTTTTGCTTGTGAGTTTGTTGCAGCGGTACTGTGGGTTAGACGCCACGACCAACATCGAGATGTGTAAAGGGTGTCATTTAATTGTCAACTCTTTGTCACGCGCGGTATTCACATCACTGCGACGTGCGACACTGACAGTGAGTTGATAACTGGCACACAACATTTCTATCTCCAATTCCTTTTCGTCTTTTCCTGTGCTTCTGTTGCACTATGTGAAACTCCAATAGTTGATTTTTGGCGGAGTTCCACCCAAAGGTCTTCTTAGCCGAGCAGTTTCTCTGCTGATCGGGTGACTGCGAAGCTCTCCAAGGACGAGCCACGAACGGCAGGCTACACAACCTTCCCCTGGGACTGTCGGTTCTCCATCGCGATCTCAATCCCCTGAGAATCCTTCGAGGGTGCGTCATTGACGAGATCAAACGAGGACTTCTCTTGGGGCGATGAGAATTCGTCAGCGTACGCGAACCAGAACGCGATAAGCAGCATTGCGGCCAGCCATATCAGTCCGTAAATAGTTAATTCCAGCATTCAGCCTTCCTTTGCAGCGTCGTCGGGTTCATGACGGCTAACCTGTCCCGTCGGCTTAGAGTCGCTGACCGACGGACTCAAATGAGCCCGCAACCTGTCTTCTATAACCGAGGCCATTGAGGTTTATTCCACCGTGACGCTAAAACGAGTGGAAGATAACCAAAGTTGCTACGGCGGATCCCAAGCAACCATGCTAGGCACGGGCGCACGGGAGTGCGCCCTGGCCAAGGCTGGTTTGTTTTAATTGATAGTGACAGTTACGGGCGTGGTATGGCTGAGTGCGCCGGACGTGCCCGTCACCATTAAGGTGACCTGGGATGTGGATGTTTGGGCTTTTGAACTGTTTGAACTGCTACCGCATCCGAGAGAAAACATGGAGATGACAAGCAGCAAACCCAGCGCGCTCGTCCACAGAATGCTCTTACTTGCGAGTGGTTTCCGTTTGCGAGTCGTAAGAACGGTTCCGAATACGCCCAGACCAGGAAGCAGCAGGGACGCCATGCCAGACAAACTATAACCGGTAACCGGCGGCGGAGTTGACGTGGCAGCAATGGTCAGCGTGGAAGACGCCGCGCTCGACCCTGGGGAAATCGTGGCCGGACTGAAAGTGCAGCTGAGGCCAGCTGGCGCAGTACAAGAAAGTGCGATCTGAGCATTGAATCCTCCAACCGCGCTGGCGCTGACCATCAGGCTAGCCGAACCACCCTGCGCGACGGTTGCGCTTTGGGCCGAAACATTCAGAGAAAAATTTGCATTGGTGACCGCGGCCGCCGGGACAAGGCTCGCGAACACAGTGGTTGTATTGCCGCCAGAAGGGAAATTGGGTTGGTTGCTGCCTCCTGCAGTGAGATAAAGAGTGTTCGGATCACCGGAGGGTCCGCCTCCGCCAAACACCATGTCCCACAAGCCGGGATTCACCAACACTTTATTGGATGAGTCGGTGAGTTGGCCGAGAAACTTTCCGGTTGTATCGAAGGCGTTGATGGTGCCATCACCAAAATTTCCCACCAGGATCGCGGTTGGAAATGCCCCGAAGGATGCTGGAGTTTCTACCACGCCCCAAGGCGCGTTGAGTTTGCCGCCAGCAGCGACGAAGGTGCTGACGAAGTTGCCGTTTGCGTCGAAGATATCCACCTGCCCCAGACCGGCGCCGGGCTGGGCGTCGTGTTTCGCAGCATCCTGCATAGCATAAGCGACATAGATCTGGTTTCCGATGACGTGAATGCCGTGAGGAGCAAGACCCGCGGGAAGTTTTGGATCGGTGAACGAACCGCTCAACGAAGTGGGGTTAAAGTTGCGATCGTAGACGTCGATTTTCCCACTGTTGAAGTTCGCGGCCAAAAGCGAGGTGCCGTTGAGTAAGGCGAGACCCTTGTAAACCGCGCCGCTGGCGGAGTTATCGAAGGCCACTTCTGCGGTGTTAGCGCCGGTCCAGTTGGCGATGATGCCATCTTCGGTGTCAAAAATGAACGATCCGCCGGCGAAGTAGCTGCCGTTGGTGTTCGCCACGGTTCCCGTCGGGCAACCAGGGGTGCAATTACCATTCGGATTCTTTGAGGCACCGGGTATGGTCACGACCAAAGCATTTTTGGTGCCTTGTGCGTTATAGAGCGTGGAGGTGCCGCTGTTATTGTTGGCGATCCAGAAATCTTGCCCGGGAAGAATCGAGATTCCCCAAGGGTTTAACAGTTGAGAGTCTGTAGTCGTGGCTACGCCGGCAGTATTGGAGACCAGGTTGGTCTGGGAATAACCGGCCTGCTGAGCCCAAAACCTTGACGGAACCGCCAACGTTATGAGTAGACCGAATAACAGAAATGTCTTTTTCATGTATGTCCTCCGTAATCTTTTTGTGATTTGTACAACCTTGAAGCCGGATATTTCCTTTTCCCGCAACCAAGCCGTTTCTTGTCGGAAGAAGGGAGTCCAGGCACGGATTGATGCAATATCCAGCCTCTCGAACTCCCTCGGCGTAACAACCGACTTTGGTCGACTTAGTTAGTGCCCGACGAAGACATGGTGCCCTGATCCCTCGTCTGGGCTACCTTGGTCATCACTCGTGGCGTACCGATGGTATAAACGCCAGCAGGCGTCTCAATCCTGCTGAGAAAATACATATCCCCGACATGTTGGAAGGCAAGCTTTGCCTGATCAGCCGCAGCGCCATCGAAAACAATGGGAAGCAGTAAAGCGCCTTTGTCATCGCTGCGAATGAGCAAGCTTCGCTGTGAGTCAGAGACTCGACCTACGCTGTAGGTGCCTGCTGGAAGCGTGGCGCCTCCGGCCACAAAGTCGAACGGAACATGAACAACGATTCTGCTCGCGTCTTGTGCGTGGGAACTTTCGCCCAGCCCCAGCACGCAAGTCAAAGCAAGTACCGCGATAAAGTATGACTTCTTCATGATTTCTCCTTGTTGAAACATTTTGGATTTCGCTATCGATAACTGCACCCCGTGACGCCGTATTCCAGAAGTGTCTACCGAGCCGCAGCTATTAAATTTTCAGAACATAGTGGTTAGACGCGGCGACGAACGACGAGATGCGGGCAGGATGTCATTTGATTGTCAAGTCTTTGTCGAGATTTGTGACGCGCCGCGGTACTCCTGCTGGGTTGTTTGGAGCGGAGAATACCGCGGCGGTAGTTGTGCCGACGATCACTTGTAGTCAGGTGTTCAGTCAGCGGTAATCCGTAACATCAGCGACCGCGTTGTTTCGAATGCGGGCACGAATTGGTTAGACAAGCTCAGCCTGAGATATTCCGTCGTCTAGCCACTTAGTAAGAAGCCGAAGACGCGATGGATGAGGACGGGGCGTCGGGCTCAGTTCGATTTATTTGAGAATCCTCATCGTCGCCGACGCCCTGTCCGTTGCTGGGGGGAGAGGCCTGAAGCGCGCTACTCGAGAATACGGTCAGTTGCACATCTTACAAATGCGCGGAGCCGCGTACGAAACGAGACCCGCGCATTCTTCCGACCGCGACGCGCCGCTCGCGGTTACGGTTTCACCTTGAATAAAACACCGCATCCGCCGGGGAGGTTGCCGGGGCAACCGGTTTGGTTGAAGTTGAAGTCGCCGCCTGACCCTGCCGAGCCAAAGACGTCGCCGTTGGCGTCGAGAGCAAGCCTGTCGTCCCCAGGCTCGGCCCCGTCGGCCCCACCGAGGAAGGTATACAGAATCGTCTCCTTCCAAGTGCCGTCGGATTGCGGTGTGAGCTTGTAGACAATGCCACAGCCTCCACCCGAGTTTTCCGTGCACGTGAAGGCGTGGCCGCCACCATTCGAGACCACGCCGTAGAGATTCCCCGCGGCGTCCGCGGTCAGACCGGAACCAGGAAAAGTTCCATCCGCTTCACCGACAAATTCGTGGATCAGGCTCTCCTCGACTTTCCCTTTGCCTTTCGGGGTGATCTTGAACACCGTGCCCTGCAAGGCGCTTCCGCCATTCTCAGTCGTGCCGATCAAATCACCCGCCTGGTCAAGGATCAGACCGGAAAAAGAATTCCAGCCGGTGCTGGCGTCCACGAAGCTATACAACGTGCTCTCGGTCCAGGTTCCCTTCGCGTTGGGTGTCAGTTCGAATACGGTGCCGCAGAAACCCGCGCCGTTCGTGTCGCCGCAGGTCGATGATTTGCCAACGCCGCCAATGAACGTTGTCCCCCAAAGGTTACCAGCCTTGTCGAACGCCAGCCCGCCGGTAGGACTCTGGCCGTCTGTGCCCTTCCCCGTGAAACGATGGAGAACGGTCTCCGTCCACTTCTCGTTCGCCAGGTGCAGCTTATAAGTCGTGCCGCAACCGTTGTTGCAGAAGAGATTGCTAATGCCGCCACCGCCGTTGAAGGTGCCGCCGAAGAGATCTCCCGCTTGGTCAAAGATTAATCGGCCACTGGGATTGCATCCATCGTCCCCGTTGCTGTCGAAGTTGTGCAGGATGGTCTCTTTCCACTTTCCACCCTTGGTGGCAGGAGGCGACAGTTCAAAAACGATGCCGCAGCCGTTACCGCCGTTCGGGGTGACCCCATAAAGGTTGCCCTTCGCGTCGAGGATAAAGGCGGAACCGGGATTAGCGCCGTCGCCGGTTGCCTGCGAAAACTGGTGGATCGCGCGGTAGGTGAACCCGCCACCGGTTTTCGGCGTCAATTCGAAAACCCCGCCGTCGGCGAATTCTCCGACACCGCCCGCGCTGAACGTGCCAAAAAGATCTCCGCTCGCGTTAAAAGTCAGGCTACCAGGGGCGCTACCGGAATTGCGTTCGACACCAGTGAAAGTATGCAATACCGTCTCTTGACCTGCGCATAAGGAACTGGCCGCAAGCCCCATGGTTACCGCTGCTACCGCCAAGCTCTTGCTCATGGCGGTTAAACACTTTCCATAGTTCATTTCGTTATTTCTCCGTTTAGATTGAACTTAATTGTTGATAATCGCGCTCGTGACCCCTTATTCCACAAGTATGTCCGCGCCTCAAGAGTTGAGGCCTTGCTCACGATGCATGCCGATTAGACTGGCCCGACCAACGACTAGATGCGGACGGGATGTCACTTTATTGTCAATTCGTTGTCGCCCGGTGGTTACACGCGGAAGGACAAATCACGGTAGGCTGATTCGAAGGCGACCGCTGGATCAAGTAGCGCTTAGTTGATCTGCAACCAAACGATGAGAACGTGGCGCTGCTTGTGCCAAGCGTTTATAGAAGCTTGACTCTACTTGCGTAGATTCCGCTGACTCGCCGAAGTATTTGTTCAGCCGTTCGCGAAGCTGCAACCGAGCACGCCAGAGCCGCGACTTCACCGCGGACTGACTCAAGTTCAGAGCTTCTGCCGTCTGATCCGTTGAAAGGCCTTCGAGATCTTGCAGCACGAAGACCGTTCGCAGGATCGGTGGCAACTCTTCAATGGTCTTGATTAGGATCTGCCGTAGTTCGGACGTCCTGTAGAGTTGTTCAGGATTAGGAGCCCAATCGATGACCTCCCGTGGAAGCACGTCTTCACCTGTCCCAAAATCCTCATCCAGCGACTCCTCCTTTATTGCGCGCTGCTTTCGCAGCTTCATCAGCGACTGGTTCACAGTGATGCGAATCAGCCAGGTCGAGAATTGGGAATCCCCTCGGAAGTCGCCCAGGTGTTGGTAAGCCCTCAAGAAGGCCTCCTGAACCGCGTCCTGCGAATCTTCCCGGTTATGCGTGACGCTTTGAGCGATTCGCAGAAGTGTGCGATCGTATCGCTTCACGAGTTGCTCGAAAGCAGCCACATCCCCATTCCTGCTAGCCTGGACAAGATCGAAGTCATCATTTGTCTTTGCTCGTACTCCGAATTGTGCTGATTCTGCAGTCATAATCGCTCAACGCTCTTTGGCGAACAGCAGCTCTGTGGAAGCAAACTCATGCTTCCAGATGTGAAGCAGTTCCCGTCGCAACGCCATCGAAGAGTCCACACCTCACTGCACCACGACCTGTCCGGTCATCTTCGGATGGATCGTGCAGTAGTAGGGATACGTTCCCGCCTTGGTAAACGTGTAGGAGAATTTTTCATCCGTATCCAGCACCTTGGACTTGAACACACCCTCCGTGCTGACCGACGTATGAGGGATGTCATCACTGTTTGTCCAGGTAACTGTCGTTCCGACGGGTACCGTGAGCGTCTGCGGCCCAAAAACGAAGTTGTCGATTTTGACCGCGGCCGTTGCTGCGGAAGCTTTGTCGTTATTACTCGCCATGACGTTCGGCGAGCCCGCACACAGGAGCAGTATTGCGATCATTAATGGTGCTATGAAACCTGCAACCCACATGTTTTGCTTCGTCATTTCTTTTACTTCCTTTCGTGATTGATTTCCTGCTTGCTTTTCCTAAAGGCTGAAGACCCTTAACCCGCGAGTGGCGAATCGACGATTGCAAGGCTGCGACCGCTGACCACATAGTTCACATCGGTGATGCCCAGCACCTGTTGCAACTGTTCGGCTGGAACTTTCATCGGCCCGGCGGAGGGCGCTGTTCCGGGCGCGGGTTGCGGGAATGCGGTCGACATCGCGGTGTGGAACGAAACCTTGCCTTCGACCTTCTGCATGATCTGGTGAATGTGGCCGTTTAATACGGTCACGGAACCGAAACGCTTGACGTAAGACAACGCCTGTTCACTGTCGTCGGTTCCCCAGCCCCAATCGGGATAGATCGTCCACAGTGGAATGTGCGCAAAGAGCACAATCGGAGTGCTGGCCGATCGGCCCTTGAGATCGTCCTCGAGCCACTCAAGCTGTTCGTGACCGAGCGACCCCATGCCGCCAGCTTTCAAATTGGCGACATTCACCAGACCGACAAAATGCACACCCTTATGATCGAAACTGGACCAACCAGTGCCCTTTGTACCTTTCCCATAGCGCTGGAGAAATTGCTCGCCGTTGTCGGACAGCATGTCATGCTCACCCGGTACAAAGTAGATCTGCTTAGCGGATGCCCCTTTTAATACTTGATCCAGCGTGTCGAACTCACTCGGCTTCGAGAGTTGACTCAGATCACCGGTATGAATAATGAAATCCGGTGTGTGAGGCATGGCATTGATTTTGTTGATCGCCGTCTGCAGAGTAGCGGTGACGTCCGGATTGGCTGGCTTGTTAAAGCCGATGTGGCTGTCGCTGATCTGGACAAAGCTGAAGTCCGCGCCTTTGCCGGCATCTTTGTCGGAACCCTTGCCACCGCTTTTTGCGAAAGCCCGGGATACCGGAATGCCACCACTCATGGTCCAGACCAGGCCCGTGCCCGCCCATGCCATGCACTTCAGGAATCCGCGGCGATCAACTCCATCGTCGTTGAGGTCTTGCAAATTTTGATCGATAAAATCTACCTTTTTGTTGGGCATCTGTCCTCCGTGATTTGTGATGTTCAGAGTTGATAACTGCGGCAGATCGTTTTTATTCCCGTCCAAATTTAAGGACTGCGAAAGACGCCGTCTCGACGGTAGTGCTGCAAAAAATCGACGCGTCGGGATCATACCCGCCGCGTCTCGTTAGCCAAGAACTGGGCCGTAATCAATTCCCAGTCGTGGTATGCAGCGCCAGCGTCCCGATACCAGGGCTGTTCTGAACAACTTCATCCTCTTCTCCAAAAATCCAAACGTTGCCTGGCGACGGGGTTACTCCGGAAACCAAAGAATCGAGCAGGAAATCGCCCTTGGTGGGATTGGGACTGGGGGCAATCTTCCAACTGGAACCGTCCCAGTGCAATAGTAGAGTCTTCGCCTGTCCCGACCCGTTGGATTCTAAGTAGAAACCAAACGCCCAGATATCGTTGGCTGAATTGGCCGTCAATCCCAGCAAAGTGTTCGACTGAAATTGGGTCTTCGGTCCAACGTTCGGGCTCGGGACTACCTTCCAACTGGTGCCGTCCCAGTGCAGGATCAAGGTCAGCGTGGCAGCGTTTTTTGGCTTCCGCGGCGTGGAAAAGCCCACCGCCCAGGCATCGTTTGGTGCCAGCGCCAGCACGGCGTTCAACCTACTATTGTTTCCGGCTAGGTGGGGAGTTGCTACCGTCGTCCAGTTGGTGCCGTCCCAGTGCTTCGCTAGAATTTGCGGAGCAAAACCCTGGAATCCCACCGCCCAGGCATCATTGGTAGCGTCGGCGGACGCGCCAGAGAGAGACTCAAATGGGCTCTTGGTTACTCGTACAGTTGTCGCCGTCCAACTGGTGCCGTCCCAGTGCTCGAAAAGGTTGAAATCAAGGTTTTTGTCAATTTGTAAGAAATCACCGACCGCCCAAATATCATTCGCTGAGATCGGGGCCATAGCGAAGAGAATCGCCTCAGAGTTCGGCGGAAACTTGGGGCTTGGAAACACGCTCCACTTTTTTCCGTCCCATTGTTCGATGACCTGCTGAAATAGACTCTGTCCGTTGTTGTTCTCATTTCCCACTGCCCAAGCGAGAGTCGGAGAAATATCGACCACGCCTGTCAGAGAGGCGGTGTCCATGCCCTTGATGAAGGGAGCTGGAAAGGCGGTCCACTTGGTCCCATCAAAGTGGATCGTTGACTGCCCGACTGCCCAAATATCGTTCGGCGAGGACGCCGACGCCGCAAGAAGATTGCTATTGGTGTTCTCATTCGGGGTTGGGACGACCTTAAAAATCGAGCCAGGCGTCCGGGTTTGTGCATGTGCTGGCGCGCCTTGAAAAGAGGCAACCGCCAATCCGAAAAACATCATTGCGCTAAATGTAAGTTTCACAGTTTCTCCTCGAAATAGTTGCTTGAAATTTGACTGCTCAAAATTCATAACTCGTACGAACTGCGTTTATTCCTCAAGGTCGGATGACAGGTCCAGTGGACTCTTCGATGAAGGGCTACGGCTCTTCTGCCTGCGCACAGTCCGAATCACACGTATAAAAGAACGCTGACCGTAGTTGCGATCAGCGCTCTCCTCCGCAGATTACGGATAGGCTCGGCACCGTTCGCGACGAGCGTTATCCGACTCGCGGGTCCGCCGACCCAAACAACAGGCCTAGTTCGCCAGAAATCGGCCACACGCTTTCTTCATTAGTTTTTTCCTTTTCGATTTTTATTTTGAGTGGTTCACGGATAAACGTTAGACGTGGCGACCCACGGCCAGATGCGCGCGGGATGTCACATGATTGTCAAGTCTTTGTCTCGTAGACTCGCGGCAGCAATGTGCATGGCATTGCGTAAGCGGACCGGCTCTGCAAGTGCGCCAAGGAATGCTCGTGGAGTGATTTATTACGGTTGCGTGTTTGCTCTCGTCTGCATAGCCCAAGGGCGGGAGTTGTCGGAGCATCTCTAGCCAGGCCCGTTTACGCCACTTAGAAAGCCGCCCAGGTGCCCGGTCAGCGCCACGAGACCGACGCCCAGAAATTCCAACGCCAGGCGGTAGCTCGGTAAGGCTTCTGCTCGCCGTCGCGCCCGGAAATGCGTCCACCAGACCAGCCAGATCATCACACTCGAGGCGCACGCAAGCACTAGATGCAGCAATAAAATGCCCTTTAGTTTCTGGCCTTCGAGCTGGAACTGCCACGCGAGAAGACCCGTGGCGAGAACTGGGAGCGTTGAAATCGCTGCCACGAACAGGTTGTAGTATGCCGCGTCAGCTAGGCCACGTCGCTTCGTCCATTGCGCGATGAAATCGAAAGCCACTGCCGTGATAAACAGCGCGATTGGAAAATGGATGAGCACCACATGTTGTGCGTGCTTCGCCAGAAGCGCAGATTTGAGATCGAAGGGATTTACCATCGTCTTACCCCATCTGAGACTTGCAGGGATGTTTCTACGGGACGGTGCGTCTGCGCTCCGCCGCCGCTTATCGCACTGCGAGTCCCAGATCCCGACCCGCCGATTTTCCGCTGCTCTGTCAACGCTCACATCTGATAACCGGCGAGACACCGATTTATTCCTACAGAATTATTCTTCTGGAAGGGAATAAAGCGCCGTCCTCGTAGTTTAAGCAGATAGACGTGTCAAGGACGAGCCCTCAATCCGACTCGTTCGAAGAACTGGCTATGCCGCTCTTCGACCAGCTGTATAATTTCGCTCGCTGGTTGACGCGGAATACTGAAGAAGCCGAAGACCTCGTCCAGGAGACCTATGTAAAGGGTCTGAAAGGGTTTTCGTCTTTCCAAGTAGGGACTAATTTCCGGGCGTGGATGTATCGCATTTTGCGCAATACGTTCTTGACATCGCGCACTGGACTGAGAGTCACCATGTCTGTGCCTCTTGATCCCGAACAGGACACATCTGAACTGGCGGTTGAGAACGATACTCCCGAAACGATTCTACTGAGACACTCGAATTCCCAAATGGTTCTGAGCGCCGTCGATCACCTGCCGGTGCATTACCGGGAGGTCCTCCTTCTTTGTGAGGTGGAAGAAATGTCATACCTGGAGATTGCGGAAACTCTTTCCATTCCTGTCGGCACGGTGATGTCGCGTTTGTCACGTGCCAGACGCACGTTACGCCACCATCTAGTGAGGAGCTTGCAAGGCCGTGGAGCGGGGATGGAAATTGCGGAAGGAACTAACTATGGTTTGTGAGTCTTGGAACGAAAAACTCGACACCTACCTCGACGGTGAGCTTCCAGAGGCGGAGACGCGCAGCTTCGACGCTCATGTGCGCGCCTGCCACTCTTGCTCGGCGGATGCCCTTACGCGCGTACAGTTGAAGCGCACGATTCAAGTGGCTGGAAGACGTTTTACTCCCAGCGCTGAATTCCGCCGACGGGTGCGGCAGAGCATTGCACCCAAACCGCAGCGTAGTTTCGGGCTAGGGTGGATGTTCGCTGCAGCGGTGGCCGTCATTCTCGCGGTCGGGGCGTTGACGTCAACCTATGTAGGAACCCGGGCCGACAGCGGACAGGTCTTCAGTGAGATTGCAGACTTGCACGTGGCAACTCTGGCCAGTTCGTCGCCGGTGGACGTGATCTCCACCGATCGGCACACGGTGAAACCGTGGTTCCAGGGAAAAATCCCCTTCGCCTTCAACTTGCCGGAACTGCAGAACTCCGACTTCTCTCTGCTGGGCGGCCGAATGACCTATCTTGACCAAACGCCGGGCGCGCATCTGATCTACGACGTGCGCAAACACCACATTTCTGTATTCGTGTTCCAGGAACAGTCGTTGCGAGCTAGGTTGGATGAGAATTCTCTCGCACCGAAGCAACTCTCATTCAACATAGAGACATGGACTCAAGGAGGGCTTCGCTATTTCGTGATCGGCGACGCGAGTGGTACGGACATCGATAGTCTTGCGAGATTGTTTAAAGCCGCGTCATAGGTTTCATAGCTTAAGGTACAAACTTATAGCCCAGACCGTGTACCGTGAGGAGGTGTGATGGGTGCGAAGGGTCGTTCTCTAGCTTCTGTCGTAGCCTCAGCATATGAGTGTCTACCGTCCGCGTGAGGGGATAGTCTTTGTAACCCCAAACTTCAATGAGAAGTTCGTCCCGCGAGATCGCGCGTTCGGCGTTCTTTATCAAGAACTGCAGTGTCTTGAATTCCTTTGCAGTGACGGTGATCTTGTGGCCGTCACGAGTGATCTCTGCCTTGAGAAAGTCCACCATCACATCGTCAAAGCCATACGCATTTTCCGGGCTGACGCGCCATGCACGTCTCATGAGCGCACGCAGACGCGCAACCAGTTCCCTTGGGCTGAACGGAATGGTCACGTAGTCGTCGGCGCCCATTTCCAGGAGAAGGACCTTGTCCGCAACATCTAAGCTCGCGCTGAGAATTAAAAGGGGCAGCCCCGGAATCGAATTCGCGATTGTCTTATAAAGGTCACATCCCGAAGATCCGGGGCGCAGCAGATCGAGGATCACCGCCGTGGGTGTTTTGTGGCGAAGCATCTCCACAGCAGACACGCCATCGGGGACGACATCGACTTCATATCCTTCCGACGACAAAAGCCGCTGCAGGATTTTCCGCAAAGGTTCATCGTCCTCGATGACCAGAATCCGATCTACTGTGGCCAGTCGTGGTTCGGACACCTGCGTGTTCAAGGGTGCTGCCAATGTGACGGTCGCCATAACCTTTTTCTCTTTCCGCGGGATCCCTACGATTCGCGCTCAAGTATCAGAGTGCTGCTTCATGAAAGATTTCTTCTTTACGGACGGTCTCGCGAACTGCCTCGCGAGCTCTCGCCAGACGCGACATTACTGTCCCTATCGGAATCGACAATATTTCCGCGATCTCCCGGTAAGACGCATCTTCAACATCACGCAGCAAAATGACTTCACGAAAAATGACGGGCAGCTGCTCGATTGCGCACTGAACTGCCTCGTTGCCGGAACGCTCGATCAGTAACGACTCAGGAGTCGCAGAACCTACGGGCAAGGCTGGAAACTCCTCCTCCGAGTCCATCCCAACGGTCATGCGCCGGTCGAGTTTTGAGCACGAACTCAGAAACGTGTTCTTCAGGATTCGAAATATCCATGCCCGGAAATTAGTGCCAGGCTGAAACGACCCGAAACCTCGTAGAGCCTTTAGATAAGTCTCTTGAACGAGATCCTCAGCATCGTTCTGATTGTGCACAAGCCAGCGCGCGAAGTTGTGAAGGGAATCGAACAGGGGCATGGCCAGCTCTTCGAACCCGGCCAACGGTTGATCGACCTGGACGGAGGAAGTCCCGAATCCGACCATTCGTTGTAGACCAGATCCAATACTTTTCATTTGCCTGCTCCAGAATCGTTGCGTACCATCAATCAGCCTGCAGCTCCACTAGCCCTACCAAATCCATCCGCAGTGACAGCGCACGGAATCGCACAATCGAAGCTTGTGCAAAAGTGCCTTACAGACAGCGCATGACCTCATCCACATATGTTTTCCCCTGTTTCGAACTTCTAGGCCCCACGTCGTATGGCAATCTGACGCATCAGTCGGTCGGCGTCAATTAACCGCGAATTCTTTCCACATATCCAGTTCATCACCATTTAAATAATTGCTGGCTAAGGAGTTAGGTCCGCGTATTTCCTGAACCCGAGAGTCCGTGCGCGAGGTGCTAGACTTCTCTGCTACGCCCAAAGGCACTGTGGAACAACAGCGGCCCACCTCCGTCGTGCGATTCGGGACCTATGAGGTCTCCCTCCAGTCCGGAGAAGTGCGCAAATCCGGGTTGAGAATCAGAGTCCAGCAACAGCCGTTGAAACTTCTGGAGATATTGCTGGAGCGTCCGGGGGAAGTCGTCACCAGGGAGGAATTGCGCAGCCGGGTCTGGGCCGAGGAAAGTTTTGGCGACTTCGACCAAGCGGTCAATATTGCAATCGCGAAGCTTCGGAGTGCGTTGGGAGACTCGGCTGAGAATCCACGATTCATCGAGACTCTTCCAAAACGTGGTTATCGCTTTATTGCGGAGGTGTCGGTGGTCGATGCGGACGCCCGCCCAAAAAGGCCGGAATCTGCGGCTGGAGATTTGCCTGGACTAGAGCGAAAAACAGAGCCTGCGCCAAAGGTCGAAGACGCCCGGTTGGCCGTTGCGCCCAAACGTCAGCTGTGGCCGGCGGGTTGGATCATCGCCGCCTTGGCCCTTCTGCTGAGTTTTTCGATTCTTGCCATCTGGCTATTTCGTTCGCGTAGTAGCACGCCGACCGGTATCAGATCCCTGGCAGTGCTTCCGCTAGATAACCTCTCTGGCGATCCTTCCCAAAATTATTTCGCTGACGGCATGACCGACGAGTTGATCACTGACCTGGCGCAGATCAGCGCCTTGCGGGTAATTTCCCGCACGTCTGTAATGGTGTACAAAGGAGCGCGCAAACCTCTGCCGCAGATCGCTCGTGAGCTGAACGTGGACGCCGTGGTAGAAGGCAGCGTGCTCCGCTCCGGCGACCAAGTCCGTATCACGGCGCAGTTGATCGAGGCCTCTACGGACAAGCACTTATGGTCTCAAAGCTATGAGGGTAAGTTCCGCGATACCTTGGCGGTCCAGAACAGAGTGGCTAGCGCTATTGCCGATGAAATTCGGATCAACTTGACTCCGCAGGAACAAGCTTCGCTGAAAAATGTAAAAGTTGTTAATCCAGAAGCTTACGAGTCCTATCTCAAAGGGCGCTACTTTTGGAATAAGCGAACCGCGGATGGTTTGAAGGCCGCCCTGGCTTATTTCCAACAGGCAATTGAACAAGATCCGAGATACGCCCAAGCCTATTCTGGCTTAGCCGACACTTACACTTTGTTGGGAGACTGGCAGTATGCGGTGATGACTCCCAAAGAAGCGCTCCCTAAAGCGAAGGCCGCCGCGATTAAAGCTCTGGAACTGGACAGCGAGCTCGGCGAAGCTCACACCTCGCTGGCATTCTGCCTGGATGGCTTCGACTGGGATTTCGACGCTGCCGAGAAGGAATTCCAGCGGGCCATCGAGCTTAACCCCGGGTACGCAACCGCTCATCACTGGTATGCCTGGCACCTGAGTCTACACGGGGCGAACGGAGGAAGCGATCGCAGAGATGAGGAAAGCGGAAGATCTGGATCCGCTGTCGCTCATCATTAACTCTGATCTGGCAGAGCTACTTGTCCTGGCGCATTCCTATGACGAATCGATACGACAGAGCCGCAAAACGATCGAAATGGATCCTAATTTTGCTCTCGCCCATAACCAACTCGGCCAGGCATACTTCCAAAAACAGATGTACGAGCCGGCAATCGCAGAACTCGAAAAATCGGTGCAGCTTTCCGGGGGCAGCCCCACATGTATAGCAAATCTTGCTCGCGCCTACGCCGCATCCGGCAGAAGAAGCGAAGCGGAAAAGCTGCTGAGCGATCTGAAGAAGCGCTCGAGTCCTAGCGCTTCTCTTGCTTCGCAGATTGCGATTGTATATGCAGCGCTCGGGGACAGAGATCAAGCGATGAATTGGCTGGAAAAAGGTTACGAAGAACGATTTAACCCGGGCGTCCTCTTGCGGCCGGGCTTTGATCCCCTGCGTTCCGACTCGCGCTTCCAAAATCTTGCGCACCGCATGGGCCTACCCGGGTGAGAGATCCGCGTTCTTTAGTTCACTTCCCGCAAGTTTAAGGTGCAGCAGCGTCCCTTCTCACCTGACAATCGTTTGACAATCACTTAACATCCGCAGCGCACCTCGCCAGGCTGTTTATCAATCCAACGTTTAGCCGGAAGAAAGCTGTTGGAAGACTTCGGGCAAAACGAAGAAGGACTTGTTGACGCGCTGCTGTTCCCAGCCGGTTTTCTGGAAATCATGCTATGCGATCAAGTTCGCGGTAAGCGTAGTTGAGAAAGGTAACTGCAATGGCAAAGGTGATTGAGTACTACATACCAGAGAGATTTCGAAAGACGGCAAGATGGGTTCCGCGGGACCAACGAGGGAAAATTATTGAGTTTCCCGTGCTGGAGAAAAAGTCGGCGTGAGATTCTCGGCCGCACGGATATTGGAAATGGATTCGCCGCAGTGTGTACCACGGACACCACACGGCCCCGACGTCGAGAAGAATCGGATGGTTCAGATCCAGAAGAGTTTATTCAGAACTTCTGAGATATCCGCCAGCGCCCAAGTCCTGGCCCCTGCGCGGCATACAGAAAACAAACTAAGGTGATCCTACGGCGAAAGCCGAGCTCGAGGATCTTCGCCTTGGCTTTCGCCTTCATCGCCAGCGAACCGCTCAGCCCAAACTTGCCTGCCCGGCCGGTCAACCGCAGTTCTCCGGCATTCTCGGATTTCTCGGATAATAGAGGTGAGAATGGGTGTGGGATATCCCGGATGATGAAACTCGAGGTGCATGCCTCGACCGATGAAGTGCAACTTGAGCATTGAGCCGCCCCAGGTGGAGCCGGCGATGGTCACCAGCACCGGCTGCGGGCAGTAGAGCGGATGACCCGAAAGGTATGCTGATCCGCCGTGCAAAACGACAATCTCATAACATGTATTCTCCGTATGCATCCGGAGCATAGAACCCGGCTCCAAATCCTGAAGCCTTACACCACCTTCAATTTCCGATTGCACGAGCTTGCGGTTCACCTCGTCGCTGAGATTTTCGTGGGGCCGGAATAAGCGGGAGCAGGTCATAATTCTGTGTGCCCGGTGACGCATCACACCGGAGCAGGTTCGCCCCCGGGTGCCATGCGTTTTACGATGCATCACCGCCGATCCAACGACGGTCTGCGTGAAAGCTGTTTCTAGCTCGCATGCAACATCTGATTCAGTGACGGGGGATTCGGATATGGCGCAGATGTCACTTTATTGTCAATTGTTCGAGGATTGTCTTTTACCTTCGTCCCAGCGGCCCCACCCGGAGCACAATGTGTGCCCGAAAAGCAGAGTGTTGCCGGGCCGAAGACCAGTGCGGTCAAATCCCCTCTCCCGGCCAACCCTTCTCTCGCCCTCTCATGTGCTCCATTTGCGCCATGAGGTCAACTGCCAATGTTTAGGTCAAAGCAACCACATTTTTCCGTGACAATTTCCCGCGGCGTGCTCGAATCGATTTTTGATGAGTGCGACCAATTCGACTCGCATGAAACCGGTGGCAGGCTCATCGGCACATTTCAGAAAAAGGGTGCGCGCTAGGACGTTCAGCTCTCCGGGGTGCTTCACAACGACTCTTATTCCCTGCGCAGTTCCTGAGATTGCGTGACCGCTATGGTGGCAACAAGGGAGGTTACAAAACGGTGGCAACAGAAGAGCCTTACCTCAAGGGTAAGAACGCTGCGTATTTGTGGTCTTTCCGCGAACTTTGGCAGTCCCCGCGGTTCTGTTAAGTCATTGAAAAGCTTAGTCCCGCTATGCTGTCACGGCAGCGTTCGGGCAAAACGCCTCCTAGCGCCGACTTACTGTCGGTCAGTCTTAAAGAGTCTTATAGGACGCGGGTTGTGTGTCCGCAGTGCGCCAGAACCGTCCTTGAGGATTCTGGCGATCACTAAAAGTCTGGTAGAGAGGTAGAGATAAAATCTGACGTTTGTAGGGAGACTCTCAAAGCCACCGACTACGGTCGACTAAGTTGATACATAGGGTCGTCTCAGTTGGACCGCCTGGTGGCCTTCCCGCGGTGACTCACCAGGCCATTCATTGCGAAAGCTGACTTTCATCTTGCGCGTGCTTTTTTCAGCTCGCTTATGTGTTGTCGAAGCCAGAAACGATCGAGTCTCATCTAACGGCGTCCGCGATACGCCGCGACCGTCGGCGCTAAAGCCTACGGCTTCCGTGTACTGGATTTGTACTGTCAACCTGTCCTTGCTGTCCCTGAAAGGCAATGCAGTCCTTGATTCTAAAGGGTTAGATTGATAGCAAACACCCCAAAAAGGTTCAACTCCGTCCCTGGCCACCACATTTTCAATCACCTACAGCAAATCGGTCGTTTTCCGAATGCCCTCCTGGAGCGGGATTCTTTGACCATAAACTGACCAACCCGAGCGAAGGGCGCTGGAATGCGTTCGCCTCAACAATTTCTAGCGCCGAGCTTAATCTTTGAAGTACATCAAGGCCGTATTGTTCGCTCGATCTTCGGGGTTGCTTGCGTGGCCTTGTATGTTCTTGAATTCCTGCTGCGTGCGTTCGTAAAAATGGTGCGGCTCAAGTTCCCTTGCTGTTAGCAGGATTGCGCGACGGCGATATCGATCATTGAGCGTTTTTGCCTGCGCGATTTCTTCGACTGTGAAAGGGCACCGTTTCGCTAGCACGATATGAGTGGAAAATCGCTTCCGTGGTAGCGCATCCGCGACCTGGAGCAGGCGGAGGTTTTGTCCGCTCAATGGCGACGACATAAGCGTCTCTGTCTCTACCGGAAGTTCGCAGCGGGCCGCGCAGGTGCCAATGAAGGATTCGCCCCAACTCGCAGAAATGCAACAATCTCTCTACATTGTTGCATTTTTGCGAAGGGAACGAAGGCTGCGCGTTCATCAACGACCGCAAACTGGTCGCCGGCTGTAGGATGGTCCACTTTCTGCGTATGGAAGCCGAAAACGATGGTTAAGCGGCGGGAACCGAACGTCCGATGCAGAATACCGGCGCCATGTGCCAGACTTCGAGGCCTGAATGGTGAACCTTGTGGCTTGGTTCAGACAGATGCTTTTGAGGCGGCTTGGACGGAAGAGGGCGCCCGGCGCAGAAATCACCATCCGCTTTTCCTTCCGCAGCGGTCCGGAGCAATCACCAGGCATAAGCTCGCCTTGTTCTCTGGAGCGCTGTTGTCTGTCAGCTGCGATGATAGCTCGTCCAGGTAACGGACAAGATCTTCCACTGCCCATCAATTTTGCACAATTGCCAGTGCTCGAGGCCTGAATTGGTAAGCCTGTCGTTGACGTAAAAATCGTAGTTAAATGTCACCATCCCCAGAGGACCGTCCTGGCGAATCTCGATGTTCTGCAATTTCCCTTCGAGCTTGTCCTTCGACGTAGCGAAGATTTCCACAAGTTCATCGAGATGGCTCGGGCCAATCCCATCGAATTGAGCGTTACGTTTGCGGGCGCTATCAATCTCTTCCTGGGTGTTGATGTGGTGAAAGAGCACATTGTGGTTCAGCACGAGCTTGGTTATGGCGTAGCCGTCTTTGCGAATAATATCCTGACGGTACTCCTCCAATACGCCGCGAATCTTCGCGAGGTCATCGGCATTGGAGTTGAATTTGGGCTCCGCGTCCTGCGCTGACACTTGAGAGGCCAAACCCCACATAAGAAGTGCAACGAATACTGCGCTCATTCCCTTTTTATTCATATGGCATTTTCCTTTCGCGAAATGCGAGACTACTTCATCGGCGAGAAATCCTCCGGCCGCATGTAAGTCGAATCAACTTTCTCAAGCAGCTTGTCGGCCTGCTCGGATTTGAGCAGCTCTTGAGTTGCGGGGTCGGCCCGCATCGCATCCCAGTTCTTTTTCGCTTCCTCCCGGCTTGAATGAGCCACGAGGTAGATGAATGTGTTGTCCCAGGCGGGCGCCCCCTCGGGCACCCAGTAACCTACAACCTTCAGATCGTGTTTGGCGAGCAGCTTGGACCATGTGTTGCGAAAGTTAGACTCCAGCGCCGGCAGTTTGTCCGGCATAACGTGATAAACGCGAAGCTCGAAGACGCGATCGCTGGCGGCGCTCACTCGATCCACGTGCATCCAGCGGGCAGTATTGAGCGATCCAGCGGCAAAGGCGACCAGAGCGATGCCGCAAACAGACCATCCGTTAAATTTCCAGAGTTTATCTTTCCAGTGGTTGAGTGTCATGGTTCCTCCCTTTTCTATTGCAAGAGCGTTGAATTGATGCCGGCCGAGTTCATGGTTTTCGAAGGGCAATCATCCGGTTGACCTTCGTTGCCCGCAGAGCCAGAAGGCAGCCGGGCATCGGCGGCGGCCAGCTCACCCTGCGGGGCTCCTACTTGGACCAGGGCGGAACCACGCCGTTGCTGCGCGCGTAGGCGATCGACTGCCCCAGATGCTCGTGTTGGTCCTCGAGAATCAGCATCAGCGCGCCCTGCTTCGTCATGTCTTCTCCGAACAGTTTCACCGGCGCCTGCAGGTCGTTGTCGGAAAGTCCCGTAATGGCTTTTTGCAGATCGACGTAAGAAGCCTTCAGTGCTTCCTGCAATTTCTCCGGATCGGTGATGGGCGCGGGCTTTGCCCCCGTATTCGATGTGCCCGAAAGGACACCAGCGAGCATGTGGTTCTCCTTAACAATCAGGTTGAACACGTCTCCGACGGAGCGAACGGCCGGGTTGGGCTTCCAGTCGTACTTGCCCGACATAACGCGCGCCAGCGCCGTGAATTTGTCGGAAAGCGTTCCGGCATCTTCTCCGAAGGCGGCCTGCATTTTTATGGGCTGCGCCTGCGCCAGCGGCATCATCAGAGCGACCGCGAGTACATACGCTCCATACTGCATCAAAATCTTCTTCATGAAAAACTCCTTTACCTCAACCTGAATGGTCCTGCTCGCTGAACATATGTCGCGAAGAACCAATATTTGCAGAAAAAATGACATGCGGTGTCCGCGATGAGGCAAGCGGCAGGAATTAGCCGTCAAAAGGCATTTGGAGCTCTCGACGGCTCTGTCCTCCGTGATGTCTCCTTCGGCGCTACAGCTATAATCCGTGCCGGAGGGACAACACCCATTGCTGCAGGCCACACCAGATATGGGACGCGCGAAATGGATTTTGATCCTCTGTGCGTGGACGATGGTAGGACTGTTGTTCACCGTGCAGGAGATCGTGGTGGCGAAGGTTCACGGTGGGCAGGTCAACTGGGTGCTCGTGGGTGCGATCGAACTCGTCTACTGGAACGTATGGGCGGCGTACACACCCCTTGTGATTGGCGTGGCCAAGCGGTTCCCGTTGACGGGGCCGAGGTTTGGACATCACATAGCGATCCACACCATCACGTCGCTCCTGATGGCTCCCCTGACATCTGTCACCGAATACTTTCTGAGCAGTGGACTTCTGCGGTTACTTTTTCGCAATACCGATCCTGGTGCGCTGCGCCTTCTCCCGACGTTCACAGTCAGTGTTCTATCTATGAGCTTCACTGGCGTGCTTACGTACTGGTTAGTTGTGGGACTGTATCAGTCGATCCACTTTTACCAGGCCGCGATGGAGCGCCAGACCATAGCGGCGCAACTGGAAACGCAGCTCTCCCACGCCGAACTTGAGAACCTTAAGAGCCAGTTACATCCGCACTTTTTGTTCAACAGTCTTCACACCATTGGAGTCCTCATGCAGGAAGACGTCGATGCTGCTGGCCATCTGCTGGTCAGTCTGGGCGACCTGCTGCGCATGGCACTCGAACGCCGGGAGAACGAGATCACCTTGCAAAGCGAACTCGAGTTTGTCGGCAAGTATCTGGAGATCGAACAGACACGCTTTCACGATCGCTTGAAGGTTCACATGGACGTGCCACCTGACCTTCTCGGAGTCTATGTACCGAGCCTGGCGCTTCAGCCGCTGGTTGAGAATGCCATCAAGCACGGCATCAGCGTCGATTCCGCCGCAGGCCGACTGGAGATCGCTGCGCAACGCTACAACGGCAGAGTCCGGCTCTGCGTGCGCGATGACGGGCCGGGTCCGGCACCGGGATCGCGCCTGCGCTTCGGCGTCGGACTCACCAATGTCCAGTCACGCTTGAAACAGCTCTATGGGGACGAGTCGTCGCTGGAACTTATCGGGGGCGACGGTCGAGGCTGTGAGGCCATCATCACCATTCCACTGAGGAGTTCCCTTGAAGACGCGAGTCCTCATCGTCGATGACGAACCGATCGCCCGGCGCGGTATCCGTCGCTATCTGGCCGAACACGACGGCATTGAACTTGTAGGCGAGGCTGCGAACGGAATAAGCGCGGTGGAGCAGATCAATGAACTTCATCCGGACATCGTTTTTCTCGATGTGCAGATGCCTGATCTGGATGGTTTTGGAGTCATCGAGAATGTGGAACCAGTCAAAGGCTCCGCTCCCATATATATCTTTGTCACGGCTCACGATGTGCACGCCATTCGAGCATTTGAAGTGCACGCAGTTGACTATCTCCTGAAACCGTATGATAAGGAGCGATTTGCCAAGGCCCTGATTCACGCACGCCAGGTCCTCGAACAGCGGAGGGACGCAAATCGAGGTCTCGAACCACTTCTCCAATCCCTCCGAAGTCTCCGCCCCTTGGAACGTTTTGTGGTGAAGGACAAGAAGCGGATTTTCTTTGTTCCCGTTTCCAAAGTTTTGTGGATCGAAGCCACGGGAAACTACGCCTGCATACACACCGCCAGCGACCGTCACCTGTTGCGGGAAACCATGGCGCACCTGGAAGAGAAGCTCGCGCCACACCACTTCATCCGCGTGCGGAAGTCGGCCATTGTGAACTGTGCCTGCATTAGCGAGATTCGTCCGATGTTCGATGGGGTTTACGACATCGTACTGGCAGAAGGAACGGTGGTCACGTCGAGCCGCAGATACGCTCATAAGTTACGGGCGCTGCTGGAATCCTAGTCTTGGCAACTGGGATGTAAGTTGGCGCACCGGCGTGGAACGACGATTGTTCCGAGCGGCTATCCCGCATCGATGCTCGCGTACTGGTACGTGACTAGCACGACGGCGTTACAGTATTTGTTCTAGGAATGGCCACGCCGAGATGGCGGTCCTCCTAAATCGGGCGGTTGGGAAGTTGGTCAGAAACGGGCTTGGGGGGAGATCAAGGCAGGATGTCCCCCAAGCCGACTTGAACTAAGCCGCTTTGCGGCGGACGCATTCGCGTGTTGCTGAGCCGACGGTGGAGGTGATCTGAGTTAGTTTGTTGTCGCAGAGGAGGAACTCTCTGTGACCCATCTACGCCAGATCATGCTTGAAGAACTACGGCGCCGCAACTACGCCGAGTCCACCATCGACGCTTACATTCACACGGTTGAACATTTCAGTCGACACTTCCATCGCTCACCCGATCAGCTTGGCCCCGAGCATATTCGCCAGTATCAGGCCGCGTTGTTCACGCGCTGGAAGCTGGCCCCCAACACCGTAACCCAGCGCTTGGCCGCTTTGCGCTTCTTCTATGTACAGGTGTTGAAGCGTGGCTGGAGCGTTGCCGAGACACCGTATCCGAAGAAGGTTCTGCACTTGCCGCAGGTGCTGAGCCAGGACGAAGTCGCGCGTCTGATCGACGCGGCCGAGTTTCCCTTTCAGCGCATTCTGCTGATGACCCTCTATGCCACGGGCGCACGTCGCGCAGAAGTGGCGCACCTGAAGATCAGCGACATCGACAGCCAACGCATGGTCATTCATATCCGGGGAGGCAAGGGACGCAAGGACCGTGATGTCATGCTCAGTCCCAAGCTGCTCGAGGCATTGCGCGTCTACTGGCGCGGGCTGAAACGCAAGCCCACCGATTGGTTGTTCCCCGGGAACCGATGGCATACGGCGAGTCATCCGGTCTCCACCAAGGTTCTCTGGAACGCCTGTCAGCAGGCCGCCGAACGCGCCGGCCTTGAGCACAGGCGCATCCATCCCCACACTCTGCGCCACTGCTTTGCCACGCATCTGCTCGAAGCTGGTGCTGACCTGCGCACCATTCAGATGCTGCTGGGGCATCGCGACCTGGAAGAAACTACGATCTATCTGCATCTCTCCCGGCGTCATCTCAGCGCTACCGGCAGTCCGCTGGATGCACTCACGATCCGAGGAGAAGGAGAACCGACGCAGAGCGCATGAACCCGCCTCCTCTGGAGGTGGCCGACATCGTTCGCTGTGCAGGACAGTCCTTCGTTGAGCGCAGCCGCAGGTGGATCAACGGCCAACACGAAAAAGTGTTGCTGGCCATTACACGCTGCCGCACCGCCGCGCTGGGTGGGCATCGCGATCAGTGCTCAGACTGCGGACATACTGCCATCTCCTACAACTCGTGCAGAAACCGGCACTGCCCTAAGTGTCAGGGTAACGCCCGTCTGCGCTGGCTCCAGGCGCGGGAACGGGAGTTGCTGCCCACCAGCTACGTGCACGTCGTCTTCACCCTGCCGCGGGAACTGGCTCCCCTCGCATTGCAGAATAAACGGCTGATCTACAACCTGCTGTTCCACGCCAGTGCTGCAACCCTGCTGGAGATCGCTCGCGATCCCCGCCACCTGGGAGCCGAGATCGGTTTCTTCAGCGTGCTCCATACCTGGGACCAGCGACTACAACATCATCCCCATGTCCACTGCGTGCTGGCCGCGGGCGGTCTCGCTCCGGACCACTCCCGCTGGATCTCCTCGCGCCGATCCTTCTTCCTTCCCGTCAAAGTGCTCAGCCGTGTCTTCCGCGGCAAGTTTGTCGCCGGACTCAAGACCGCCTTTCATGCCGGCGCACTCCAATTCCACGGACATCTCCTGCCGCTTGCGGAACCGCGCGCCTTCGCCGCATGGCTGCGGATACTGTTCCGTCACGACTGGGTCGTCTACTCCAAACGGCCTTTCGGCGGGCCAGAACACGTGCTGCGCTATCTCGGCGCTTACACTCATCGCGTCGCCATTTCCCACAGCCGGTTGGTTGCTCTTGCCAACGGCCACGTCACCTTTCGCTGGCGCGACTCCGCCCACGGCAACAAGAAACGGCTCATGACTCTGCGGGTCGAAGAGTTCCTGCGCCGCTTCCTCCTGCACCTACTGCCGCGCGGTTTTATGCGCATCCGCAACTTCGGCTTTCTTGCGAACCGGCGGCGAGCAGAACTTCTTCCGCTTTGTTTGCGGTTGCTCCAGCCCTCTGGTCAGCCAGCAGCAGACGCCACCTCGCCGGCGCTGCCCATTCACTCACTGTGGCAATGTCCGCTTTGCGGCGGAACCATGCAAGTTGTCGAGCGCCTCTCCGCCGCGCAACTTCTCCTCCGATCTCCGCCTCATCGCAGCCGATGCGCCGCATGAATCCACATCTCCAGCCTCGAATCTCGCTCGTGCTTCGGCGCGCACACTGGTTCTGTGTCTCGCACTTGTCACAATGCAGTATGGTGGTGCGATTCAGACCCTCCGATGCGCCGCCCCACCTTCATTCTCTCTGCGACCCTCTACTGAAACCCCAGCGCTCTGACCGCAACGGCAAACTCACAAACGATCAAGACCGGCTCATCCAGATACAAATCCCATAGTCCCCCCGGGGCGGCTTCCTTCAAGTCGCTGTATCTGAAGCGCCCCTTCATAGCGCATCGGAACGATAGATCTTCACTCGTGGGGCGCTTCAGATACAGCACTAAGACTTCTGGCCAGCGTCACTGAAAGTCTATTCTCGGCATAACTTCCGGTTTGACTGTCATCCGCCAAGAGTCTGCAGCATTTGCGTCACGCAGACAGATTCGCCATTCTTCGCGATCTTCGGCCACCGGTGGCTGGCTCTCTGCGCTTTGCAGACCACAAAGCGGAGATAGACCATCATGGATGGGTCACGCTCTTCGATTGCCCTTTCCACCCAATCCGCTCCCCGGTCCAGTTCGCCGCAGAGCGGCAGGCCAAATATCGGCGTGATCCCCGCGAACAGTAGCGCTTCGATCAGCGCAAAACAGAAGCTCGATACGAGATGGAGTCCGCCACTACGCCACCACGTTTTTCGTTCGATGGGGAAGCGGCTAGCCAGCCACCAGACGAAGGGTGTGAGAAAAGCCCAGGCGTATGCGGTCGTCAGCCAGACCACGAGAAACCCGTGCCACTGGACGGTCCGGCCTTGAGATAGGAGTTGGCCCACATCCTCGCTGATGAAGAAAATCGCGAACCGATTCCAGCCACCGAGATAAGCCAGCCACCGGATTAGCCTCGAACTCAAGGAGCGTCCTCTCAGTACAGAGTATCGCTAGATAAGCGCTTCGTGCATCCGGGGAGCTCTTGCGCCGTCTTCAACGACACACTTCGCCTCGCGGTCCAGAAACAAGTTTATATGGGACGTTTTGCTTCATACGTCCCCATGCCGACTTCGGGATCTATTCGCGGCATCGTGTTCATGGGTGCCCTTTTTGTGCGCGGTCATCTTCTGCCGCAAGGCGCTGCTCAAGCGGCGCGACCAGCGAGCGCTGGAACTCTGGCTGCCTGGTAAGAGCTAGTCGCAGTGCAGTTGTGTAGTAAGGCCGAGCCTCTTCTCGCCTGCCAAGCGCATCCAGCACATTGCCCATCTGTGCATTCACTCCGGCCGAGTCGGGCGCGAGAGCCACAGCTTGTTGTGCTTCCTGTAGTGCCTCCGGCAATCGCTTGCCAGCTAGAAACACACCTGCCTTCTGTGCATGCGCCAACGCCGCCGCAAGTGGAATCTCGAAGCGTCCTTTGTACACAAAGACACTTGAATCGATTGCATCGGCCGCCTTCAAGGTCTTGAACTGCTCATAAGGATTCAGTGGAGGCGGGCCGAATTCGAATCCCGTGAGATTGACTGCGCTGATGAACACGGGACCATCGATCACAGCAGTAGCGTCGGAGAGCGTACCCAGCCAGATTGATTCGATGGTCGGAAGCAGCTTGCATGGAATCTTGTAGTAGTTGTAGTCAATCACACCGGTTCCGAAGTAAACGAACCAGCAGTTTTGTATGTGGCGCTCGCCGGTGTATCGCTTCACCGCATGCAATTGCTGCGCCCAGTCCGCACTCGAATCGCTCACATACCTCCAAACGTTCTTTGGGCCACCGAAGGCTTCGTTCGCATAGCCAATGCAGTTGGGGAATGCGCGCGTCACCGAGATTGCCTGGAAGACCAGCAGAAGTACGACCGCATACTTCCAGCGGGGGCTTTTCTTAATCAGCACGGAGATTGCGCCCGCGATCAGGATCGCAAGAAAGATGTAGACGGGCAGAATGTGGCGAATGCCGATGTTCATTCCGCCCTTCATCGACACAGCCAGATAAATGAGCGGCGGGATCAGCAGAAACAGGACTTCGCGCCTCTTTTGCAGCCGCCCGCTCGCGATCACCCAAACGCTAATCGCCAGCAGGATCAGGAATGTGAGGCTCGATTTCACAAGCATGGCCACTGGAAAGTAAAACCAGACGGCATGCGGATAGGATTTGCCGAAAAGGTAGCTGTTGAAGTCGTCGGCGCTGAATAATACGTGCGCAAAGCCGTAGATATAAGACTCGGGGAGCAAGTGAAACCGGGCGAATTCGTGAAGCACTTTGGCTTGCGTGGGACTCGGAACTTTGGCAAGTTGCGCCTCCATGGGCGGATTCAACTGCAACCCGTTCCCGCGCGCCGCATAGCGGAAGCCATAGGCCGACCACAGAATTGCGACTGACATAAGGCCGATGATCACTAGGGCCGTAGCGTAGCGAGCGGCGCGCTTACCGGAAGAAAGTTGCGATCCGCTGTTCGCTGACTCTCGGCGGAATATCTCGATTCCCGCGAGAATCAAGAGCATGGGGAACACCAGGACAGCGCTGTGCTTGGACACCAACGCCAGTCCGGCGGCAAGCGCGGTGATCGCCACCCGGCCCGCGGACGGCGATTGCACATAGCGGTAGAACGCATAGATCGACGCCAGTAAGAAACAGGATTGCGCCGCATCCGTAGTCACCAGCGCTCCGTGAGCGAGCAGGGTTGGATCGAACACCAGAAGCCCGAGCGCAAGGAAGCCCGCGCCGGTTCCGAACATTTCTTGAGCCGCGAGAAACGCAATCACCAGCAACAGCAGCGTGAAGATTGAGGCCGCCATCTGGGCGCGGAACACCATCTTGTCGGCGTCGTTGTGAAAGATGAAATCTCTTCCACCAAGAACCGCCTGCAGCCGGTAAGGACGATCTTGCATCTCTGGAACATTCAGCTGCATGGGAAGCAAAGGCAGAGTGGCAACGAACTTAACCAGCGGCGGATGCTCGGGATTCAAGCCGAAGTCGCCGTGCCACGACATATAACCGGAATAGATATGGTCGGGTTCATCCCAGGTAATGGTGTTGGCGCGTGAGATCAGCGCCAGGTGGATGGCGAAGAGCAGAATAAACCCGGCCACGCCCGCCACCACCCACAACCGCCGAGGGTCCCCTTGGGGTGAAGTCAATGCTCGTACTTCACGAAAAGAATTCAGAAAACCACCTTCATGAAACTGAGTCTGTATAGCCGAATCCGCCGCCGCGCGGGACACTCACGGCAAGCCGAAGTTCAAGACAAAAAGCTCGGCGCGGAACGCCAGTGTACCAAGTTCGCCACCGCCGCGTGTGCGACCGTAGCCTACACTGCTTCGAGCAAATCAATCTGATGTGCGAAGCGGACTTCTGGCTCGCGTCATTCCAGGAGCCGGCCATCCGTCGTTTCGGCCATCCGCGATGTGTTCATACAAGACTTTCGGAATCTTTGAGCAGCGCCCCGCATCAGACTAGACGTACCCAAGCCGGGGTCAGGAACCGTAAAAGGCAGCGCCACTGCGAACAATTCCGCACGAGCGAGGACGAGCGAGGCTATGGCTACTACTGCGTCAGTCTACCCAATGGTGGATGAACAACGCTATCTCGTGTTGCTGCGCGCAGCCAACGCTATCGCCACATCAGGTGACTGCGGCTGTGCTTCCAATGCGCTACTCGAGAAACTGAAGGAAGTCACCGCTTTTGATTTCATACATGTAACAACATTCGATAAGCAGACCAACCGCGCGTGCTGGTCGTTGCTGGAAACGAACGGCGAAAGAGTGGAGTCGGCACCGCTTGACGATCTTTCTTCCGAACACTCTCCTATTGCATGGGTTTACGAATCGGGCCTGGCCCTGGTCACGGACGATTGGGGCGCGGAGACGCGGTTTCGGACTTACGGGCTTTTTCTTGCCAACCACGGTGTCGCATCAACTTGTACCCTCCCCTTGGTTCGAGGATCTCGCCGTCTAGGCGTTATGAGCGTAGGGCGATCCTATCCAAATGCTTACGACCAGGAAGAAGTCCGTTTTCTCAGTCTGGCATCGGAACAGATTGCTCTGGCTATCGATGCGGCGGTGAACCTATATATTTCCCAGCGCGCACAAGAACGCCTGAAGTTGATCCTCGACCTCTCGAACCAAGTGGTATCCAATCTGGAGCTTCACGATTTGCTGGTGGCTGCCTCTGCGAGTGTCCGCCGTGTCATGCATTGCGATGCTGCGGCGGTTATGCTGGCGGACTCCGACGGTACGCACCTGCGCGTGCACGCGCTCGACTTTCCTGAAAGCCACGGAATTTTCACCGAAGGAGTAAATGTCCCGATCGATGGCTCCATGCCTGGAGATTCCTTCAAGAGCGGCAAGCCAATCGTCGTGAATAGGTTGGATCCTGAGGAGATTCCCCCGGAGATGTATGCCAAGGCAATTGGGGAAGGCTTACACTCCTTCTGCGACATACCCTTGATCAGCAAAAACCGGATGCTTGGGGTCCTGGCAGTCGCGAAACGGGAGGAGAATGCATTCGACAGCGACGAGGTCTCATTCTTGATTCAAGTAGCCAATCAGGTGGCAATCGCCGTGGAAAATGCGCTCGCCTACGGCAAGATCGCAGAACTGACGGACCGATTGGCCCAGGAGAACCTCTATCTGCAAGATGAGATCCGAGGGGAAATGGACTTTGAAGGGATCGTGGGGCAAAGCTCAGCTCTTCGCCATGTACTAAGTCTGGTGGAGACGGTAGCTCCGAGCGATTCCACGGTATTACTGTTGGGAGAAACAGGGACGGGAAAGGAGTTAATTGCTCGCGCCATCCATGATCGCAGCAAACGCAAAGATAGAACCTTCGTGAAGCTAAACTGCGCGGCCATTCCCACAGGCTTGCTGGAAAGCGAGCTTTTTGGGCATGAACGGGGTGCATTCACTGGAGCGATCTCGCAGAGGGTTGGACGGCTGGAGCTTGCGGATCAGGGTTCGTTGTTTCTCGACGAGGTGGGCGACATCCCAATCGAAGTCCAGCCAAAACTGCTGCGTGCTCTGCAAGAGCGGGAATTCGAGCGGCTGGGTAGCACCCGCACAAAGAAAGTGGACGTGCGACTCGTGGCAGCCACGAACCGTGACCTGGAAAAGATGATTGAAAGGCGTGAGTTTCGCCAAGACCTGTATTACCGGCTGAATGTGTTTCCCATTCGCATCCCTCCGCTGCGGGAGCGCCCGGGGGATATTCCGTTGCTGGTTCGTTACTTCACCCAGAAGTACAGCCGGCGCATGGAAAAAAGGATCGATTCCATTCCGACCGCCGCGATGAAGAAGCTTGCCGCCTGGCACTGGCCAGGAAATATTCGTGAGTTGGAGAACTTCATCGAGCGCTCGGTGATCTTGACGCATACCTCTGCCCTGCAGCTACCCCTGGGAGAGATCGGCACTAACGGAAAACTTCCGCCTGCACCTGGCTCGCGGGAGGCCCACGATCGCGATGAAATCATTCGCATTCTCAAAGAGACCAACGGGCGAGTTGCCGGCCCGCAAGGGGCGGCCGCGCGCATGGGCATCAAACGGACCACACTCATCTCGCGTATGAATAAGCTGGGGATCGAGCCACGCAGAGTCTCTTAACGCCGCAATTTGTGTGATGCCTTCTCCCTGGTGGCATCGGGGAGACTAGTCTTCGCCCCTTCCCTAAACTGTCGAAAAACTGTCGAAGTCAATTGTCGAAACAGCATCGACATTTCTTGACACTGGCTACCCGCCACTCCTGCTCTCACCTATCGATTTCAGTGACTTACACGAGTCGTGGAAGCGCCTTGCTTTGGCCCGCCCGTTGCATCTGCTGAAAGCGTAACGGCGGACGGCCAATGTTCAAGATCTCCATCGTTGAAAATCGCAGCCAGCGAAGGCTAATGCTCGAGGGTAGGTTGATTCGCCCGTGGACCACAGAGGTTGAGAACGCGTGGAAGACAGCTGGGGAACACCTTGAAGGACGGAAGTTAATCGTTGATCTGACGAACGTGACACATATCGGCGCGGATGGTGAATTCACGCTATTCCAACTGCTGAGGGACGGCGCGAAGTTTTCCTGCAAAGACGTGCTCACCAAGCACGTATTGAAACAGTTAGCTCGAAGGTCCCGGCTTAGCCCTTGACGGAGTCTGTTTGTTGGATTTGCGCGGGGTTAAACAACTAGCTCAAGGAAGAGTTGGAGGAAAAATGTTCGACAGAAGAAAACGCACGAACCGGGTATCGGCACTCTATGCGATGAGGAGCGATTTCTGCCGGATATTCGAGAAAGATATGAACCGCTTGTATCTGCTGTCGTTCTTATTGACCGGTGATCGTTCCACAGCCGAACAATGCTTTGTCGGCGGCCTTCATATCGCCCAGGAGGGGAATCAAGTTTTCAAAGAGTGGGCGGAATCCTGGGCCCGACGAGCAATTATTCAGAATGCGATCCAAATGATCGGCCCGCGGAAAGCAGCCGACGGTACACATTCGACGTTGGTTGCAAGAACCAGCAATGCACCGACACAGCGTGCCGAAATCGCCGGGATTGTTGATCTGCCGGTATTCGAACGCTTTGCATTCGTGATGTCAGTGCTGGAACGCTATTCCGACCAGGAATGCGCGCTTCTTCTCGGTTGCGCCCCCGGCGACGCGGCGGCAGCACGCACTCGCGCACTCGAGCGATTAGGAACATTCGCAGATCGTCAAGGCAAGCCGCTGAGCACCGGCTCGAATGAGGACGCCCGACGAGACAACTCTGAATCTGCGCCGCAGTTGAATGCTGCTCCCGACAACCCCATTTCGAAACAGGATTACACGAAAAAGAACACCGTTGATGTTGATGAAGCTCAGGTCGAAGTTGACATGTGCATTGCCCTAACGGCACGAGTGAGGAGAAGGATGCATGTTCAAAATTGCCGGTTCTAGCGGTTTGGTGGCCCGATCCACGAGCGCTCATATGAGATGGATATCTCTAAGTTTGCTTGCTGCAGCGTCACTGCTGAATGCAGTTGGGTGCAGCAACTCTAAGGTGAAGGCTGCCGCTCCGCCTCCGCCACCAGTGGTCCAGGTGGCACCGGTTATTCAAAGGGATGTTCCGGTTCAAGGTCAATGGGTCGGAACGCTCGACGGCTACGTCAACGCACAGATTTCGCCGCAAGTGAGCGGTTACCTGATTCGCCAGGATTATCAGGAGGGCGCACTTGTCAAGAAAGGTCAAGTGCTCTTTGAGATCGATCCACGTCCATTCCAAGCCGTGCTTGATCAAGCCAAAGGACAATTGGCCCAAGCTGAGGCGCAGATGGCCAACGCCCAAATTAACGTGAACCGCGACATACCTGAAGCCGAGGCGCACGCAATTCCGCAGAGTCAGCTCGACAACGACACACAATCGCTTCTCGCGGCGAAAGCTGCAGTCGAGGCGTACCAAGCGGCGGTCGAACAAGCTAGCATAAATCTTGGCTACACCAAAGTTCTCTCCCTCATTGACGGAATCGCCGGCATTACCACCGTGCAAGTGGGGAACCTAGTCGGGCCGTCTACGGTCCTCACCGCAGTTTCGCAGGTAAGTCCGATCAAAGTTTATTTCCCGATCAGCGAACAGGAATATCTACGCATGGCGGATGGTGAAGGTCCGGGCAGTGTGGATTTTATGACTCACGCTTCGCACGTTCCGTTGAAGTTGACATTAGCTGACGAACGCACCTACCCGCATCCAGGGAAGATCATCTTCGCGGATCGCCAGGTGAATGTGCAAACGGGAACCATCCAGATCGTGGGCGAGTTTCCCAACTCCAAGAATCTTTTACGACCCGGCCAGTACGCGCGCGTTCAGGCGCAAACCGGAAACATTGAGGGAGCGCTTCTCATTCCGCAGGCGGCAGTGAATCAGCAGCAAGGAGCGAATCAGGTCACTGTCGTCGGCGCCGATAATCGGGCGCAGCTCCGTACCGTGCAGGTCGGGCCGACAGTGGGCACGCTCTGGGTGATCACCTCCGGGCTGAAGCCAGGAGAGCGCGTGATTGCTGTTGGAGCAGACAAAGTCAAGGAAGGTGGGCTGGTGAACCCCACTCCATACAAAGAAACGGAGGGCCGCTAAGCCATGGCGAACTTTTTCATTCGACGGCCCATTGTCGCGATCGTGATTGCTCTTCTTACCGTTATAGTCGGCGCGATCAGCATTGCGACCTTGCCGGTAGCCCAGTTCCCACAGATTGCGCCGCCTGAAATCAGGTTGCAAGCCACCTATCCAGGTGCAGACGCGCTGACACTGGAGCAAGCGGTCGCCACACCCATCGAACAACAGGTCAACGGTGTGGACAACATGTCCTACATGTACTCGCTGAACGTCACCGCGAACCAGCAGACGACGTTGTTCGCCGATTTCGATGTCAAGACCGATCCCAACATGGATCTGCTGCTCACTCAGTCGCGCCAGCAACTGGCCAATGGTCAGTTGCCGCCCGTAGTGAACAATTACGGAATCAGCCTCAAAAAGTCGACCACTGCTCCGCTCATGCTGATCGCCTTGTACTCGCCGCATGGGTCTCGCGATGCGACCTATTTGGCGAACTATGCCTACATCAACCTCAACGATCCGATTGCCCGCTTGTACGGCATCGGCCAAACTCAGGTCTTTGGTGCTGGACAGTATGCCATCAGGTTATGGGTGAAGCCCGACCAGATGGCCAAGCTTGGCATCACCGTCACCGATATTGAAAACGCGCTTCAGGCCCAGAACACTGTGAATCCGGCTGGCCAAGTTGGGGGCGAGCCAGCTCAGCAGGACCAGAAATTTACCTATGCCGTTCTGGCCCAGGGGCGACTGAGGACGCCCGAGCAGTTCGGCGACGTTATCGTGCGCGAAGCGCCGAATGGGGGCACGGTTCGAGTCAGAGACGTGGCCCGAGTTGAGCTGGGCACGCAGGATTACAGCTTAAGCGGTCGCCTGAATGGCCAGCCCAGTGCCGTCATTGCCGTCTATCAGTTGCCCGGAACCAATGCCGTTCAGACGGTGGACGGTGTACGGAAGCTCATGGCACAGATGAAGCAACGCTTCCCGCAGGACATTGATTACGCCGTCTCGCTCGACCAGACCCTCCCCGTCACAGCAGGCATGAAAGAGATCCTTTGGACTCTCGTGATTGCGATTGCGCTGGTGATTTTTGTGGTCTATCTCTTCCTGCAAGACTGGCGCGCCACGCTTATCCCGATGCTGGCCGTGCCTGTCTCATTGATCGGCACATTCGTCATCTTCCCGTTGTTTGGCTTTTCGATCAATACGCTATCGATGTTCGGGTTAGTGTTGGCTATCGGATTAGTGGTCGACGACGCCATCGTGGTCGTCGAAGGAGTGCAACACCACATCGAGGAAGGTCTATCTCCAACCGATGCGGCCAAAAAAGCGATGGACGAGCTTTCCGGCCCAGTCGTGGGTATCGCTCTAGTCCTGGCATCGGTGTTCGTGCCTACCGCTTTCATTCCGGGCATCACCGGCAGACTGTATCAGCAATTTGCCGTTACCATCGCGATCTCCGTAATACTTTCGGCGTTCAACGCTCTCACCCTTAGCCCGGCGCTGGCATCACTGCTGCTCAAGCCAAAGAAGGAGACCCGTGGGCCGCTGGGAAAATTCTTTGGCTGGTTCAACAAGTATTGGGATCGCTCCACTGACAGCTTTGTCCGCTGGTCGGGAGACCTGATCCGGAAGTCTGCTGTCGTGATGGTGCTGCTTGTCGTTGCCGGCGCTGCGGCGTGGTTCTTTAGCAGTCACGTGCCAACCAGCTTCATGCCGGATGAAGACCAGGGCTACCTCTATATCAACATGCAGCTTCCCAATGCGGCCTCCATGGAACGCACAGGCGAGGCTGCGAAACAGGTAGAAGCGATGCTCGCAAAGACTCCGGGAGTTCAGTACACCACCAGCGTCATTGGTTTCAGTTTGCTCAGCTTCACCCGGACTTCGTATAACGCATTCTTCTTTGTAACTCTCCAGCCCTGGGAGAAACGCAAAACCCACGCTGAACAATATCAGGCCATCAAGGCGCATTTGAACCAGGAACTTAAGGGGCTACCGGAAGGCACGGTTTTCAGTTTCTCGCCACCGGCGATTCCCGGCGTCGGCACAGCCGGCGGCGTCACGTTTGTTCTTGAGGACCGCGCGGGAAAGGATGTCCAGTTTCTTTCGGATAACCTGACCAGGTTCCTGGCGGCCGCTCGCAAGCGCCCAGAACTCGCCTCAGTCTTCACCACGTTTATTCCGAGCGTGCCGCAAAAGTTCATCAATGTGGACAAAGACAAGGTGTTGAAGCAAGGCGTGAATTTGACGGATGTCTATAACACCATTCAAGCGTACATGGGCGGCTTGTTCGTTAACTACTACAACGATTTCGGTCGCACCTGGCAGGTGTATATCGAAGCTGAAGCGCCTTATCGATCTACGACCAATGATCTCGGTCAATTCTATGTCCGCAACGTCCAAGGACAGACGGTGCCTCTTACGGCGCTGGCAAACTTCGAGACCCGTTACGGCCCCGAGTTCACGATGCGCTACAACGAGTACCGGTCGGCACAGATCAATGCAAGCGCGGCGCCCGGTTACAGCTCCGATCAGGCAACTGCAGCCCTGGAAGATGTTTTTAAGCAAACTATGCCCCGCGAAATGGGCTTCGACTATATCGGCATGTCTTACCAGGAGCAAAAGGCGCGTCAAGGACTGCCGGCTTCGGTCATCTTCGGATTCTCACTACTATTCGTTTTTCTAATCCTGGCCGCGCTCTATGAAAGCTGGACCGTGCCTTTTAGCGTGCTGCTGAGCACGCCAGTCGCAGTATTTGGCGCGCTCGCAGCGCTCTGGCTGCGTCGCACCGTGCTTGGCTGGTTTTCGCCGGCGTACATGGTTCAAATCGAGAACGATGTCTACGCCCAGATTGGCCTTGTTATGCTCATCGGCCTCGCTGCAAAAAACTCGATTCTGATCGTCGCGTTTGCCAAGGAGGACTACGAACGCGGTATGTCCCTCGTTGATGCGGCGCTCTCAGCGGCGAGGCTTCGTTTCCGGCCTCTCATGATGACCGCGCTCGCCTTTATTCTCGGTTGCGTCCCGCTCTGGACAGCTTCCGGAGCAGGCTCTGTCGCACGCCAAATCATGGGGACGGCGGTGATCGGAGGAATGATCGCGGAGACCTTCATCGGCAGGTTCTTCGTTCCCGCAATTTTCTATGTGGTGGAGAAGGTCTCAGGTGCTGAGCGACGGAGAGTATTGCCACTCTCGCCCGCCGAAGCGCCCGGTCAAGGGGATTGAATTATGAAGAAGGCTGCACACTTAGTCGGAATCATTACGGCGCTGGGTTTGATGACCGGCTGCCTGATGGGGCCGAAATACCAACGGCCGGCAGTGGACGTCCCGCAGGAATACCGTGCACCCGCCCCACAACAGGCCGCGCAAGCCTCGTCGCTGGGCAACGAAGAATGGTGGCAAGTCTATCAGGATCCGGTGCTCACGCAGCTTATCCACACCGCTATTGCGCAAAATTATGACGTGCGCATCGCCGCGGCCCGTGTGCTCGAAGCCCAGGCGCAAGTCGGCATCACCCGCGCCAACCAGCTTCCCTCGGCGAGCGTAGGTGCGGACGTTTTCAGCCAGCAAAACGCCAAAGTTACGAGCCTCTTTCCTGCCTACCAGGTCAATGGCGGCGAACTGAATCTGTCGGTGATCTGGAATCTGGATTTCTGGGGAAAATATCGCCGGCAAACCGAGGCTGCTCGCGCCCAGTTACTCGCAACCGAGTGGGGACAACGCGCGGTGATTTCCTCACTGGTTGCTAACGTCGCGACGGCTTATTTCCAGCTTCGCGCGCTCGACAGTGAACTCGAGATCTCGCAGCGCACGCTGGGGTCGCGGCAACAATCGTTGCAACTAACTCACACGCTTGAGAGCCATGGCGGAGCCTCGGGGCTAGACGTGAGCCAGGCGGAGCAACTCGTCTACACCGCTTCAGAGACGATCCCCGACCTCGAACGGCAAATCGAGCAGCAGGAAAACCTCCTTAGCATTCTACTTGGCGAGAATCCCCAATCCGTTCCCCGGGGCCGCGCTCTTACAGAACAGCCCGCACCGGAGAGCGTTCCTGCAGGACTCCCTTCAGAATTGCTGGAGCGACGACCGGATATTCGGCAGGCGGAACAAATCATGGTCGCAGCCAACGCGCAAATCGGCGTCGCCAAAGCCGCGTTCTTCCCCAGCGTGTCGCTCACCGGAACGGGGGGACTGGAGAGCAACGCCTTGAACCACTTCATCAGTCAACCCTCCGAGATGTGGTCCGCGGCTGCTGGCGTGACGCAGCCTGTTTTCCAGGGAGGAGCGCTCCGCTCGGGACTCAAACTCGCCCGTGCCAACTGGCAAGAAGCAGTGTTCTCTTACCAGCAAACCGTCCAGAACGCCCTGGAACAGGTTTCGAATTCACTCGTGGCTTCTCAAAAAAATCGCGAGTTTCGCGAGCAACAGGAGTTGCTCACGCAGGCGGCACAGAGAACCGACCAGCTATCCGAAGTGCTTTATAAGAACGGCGGCGCGAGTTACCTCCAGGTGCTGACCAGCGAAACCAATTACTTCTCAGCGGAACTCAACCTGGTGCAAGCTCAGCTCAACGAGCGGCTGGCGCTGGTTCAGCTTTACCAGGCTCTCGGCGGCGGCTGGCTGCAGTAGTGAACGGTGCAAGGCTTGCGCAATTTTCAATCGTGCGTGCATACGGGGCGTAAAGGACACAAGTGGAAGAGTTCTGATCTTGGCCGAATGCTTAAAACAATTTCAGGAAGGTTCCACCTTTATGGCTTCCACGGGAGCAGTTCCAGTCAGGGATTCCTAACGCGACTGCCGCAAACGTGACGATCCAGGAACCGGATTGGAAGAGAGATGTCCAAGTAGCCGACTTCGGGACTGCGTGGTAGTAAATTAGTCTGGACTTAGCTTCAGGTTTGCCCGCGATCCAGGTGTTTCTGGAATCGATTCACACAAGCCCGGCTTCAGTTTTATGCGTTAACTTAAGAATACAACCAGCAGATTGAAAGGAATCAATGTGAGCTACACCTATGATCTCCGCCCCGAATCCAGTTTCGAAGATCGTTACAGCCAGTTCATTGGGTTCGGCATTCCAAAAGCAGATGTCGATACGTTGCGCGCCACGATCAAGGATATGTGGGCAGATGCGCCGGGCGGGTGGTCTTACGAATGGTCCGC
Source organism: uncultured Acidobacteriota bacterium (assembly GCA_963722725.1). GTDB lineage: Bacteria > Acidobacteriota > Terriglobia > Terriglobales > Acidobacteriaceae > JABDBE01. The sequence goes on along the minus strand of CAVROB010000010.1, from coordinate 174,716 downwards.
GTTCGCACGAAAATATCTTGAAGCGGGAAACCCGCTTCTCGCGTCGTTCGCCTACGGATTTGCCATATTTCCCTGCCTCGCCAACGATGCGCGGCGCAAGGCGCAGCAAAATCAGCTTGAATGCTACCTCAAGGCGGCGCCGAGCTTCCCCGTCAAATTCGAGCGCAGAATACTCGCGATCCCTTATCAAGGTGGAACTGTGAGCACACCGGTGCATCTGTTTTCAGTGACAGGCCAGTATGCGAGCGCGCCCGTGCTGATTTACACCGGCGGCGTCGATACCTACAAAATGGGGCTGCACGCGATCTACGTGACATTGGCCCAACGCCTCGGTATTACGCTCTTGGGCTTCGACATTGCAGGCACGGGTGAAAGTACTATCCCACTTTCCGTCAAAGGTGACGAGCTCGTGCTCGGCGTCGTGAATGAGGCGCGCAAGCTCGGCAACGGAAAGGTTGCGCATCTCGGATTTTCGTTCGGCGGCAACTTTTCGGCGATGACAGGGCTTTCGAGCGCCGTCGATGCCGCAATCGTGCTCGGAGGTCCCGTCGATAAGGCTTGGGGGAAAGAGAACGCGCAGAACCTGCCCTTTGGCATGCCGGGCATCATCGGCAACGACATGGGCTTCGACAAAGAGCCGTCCACTCCGGAATTCATGGCGGCAGTGCAACAGTTCTCGCGGCGTGCACTGCTCGACCAAACAAGAAACGCTCCGATGCTCGTCATCAACGGCGCAAACGACTATTTCGTTCCCCAGGCGGATACGCTCGTTTTCAAAGGTCGGCCCAATACCGAAGTCCACTTGCTACCGGACATTGGACATTGTGCCGTGTTGGGTGGCGTCTCGAAGCTGCCGGAAGTAATTGACATAGTTTCGCAGTGGCTTCCGAAGCAGATCGGTTTGGACGCTCGGCCTCAGGCCACAAATCGGTAGCGTCGCCAATCTCACCGCAAGTCGCTTGCCTTCACTCTTAACTTCACTCTTAAATCAGAAAGGAACCGACATGCCGACCCAATCACCGCTGAATGCACCGCAGCTTTCCGGAGAGAACGCCGCAAAGACAATCCCACCGGCGAAAGCCAGCACGCCTTCGAAGACCGAAACCGATCCCCGTCTTGATCCCCGCATCAAAAAAGTGTTCGCCGGCATGCCGACGCCAGTAGAAAAGCCGAACGTTTCGAACCGCGAAGAATTGCTCGCACAGGAAAACTCTCCGGCGGCGCTGGCCGCACTGGCCCGCCAAACGGCCCTGTTCGACTCGATGGACAGCGAGGAGATCGCTCCGTCCGCCGGCTTGAGCGTGCGCGTCGAGACCCTCACCTCCTCGCCCGACGGAAACACCATCAAGATCCGGTATGTCCGGCCGGATAACAGTGAGATTTTGCCATGCGTCTACTACATTCACGGCGGCCGCATGGAGATGAGTTCCTGCTTTGAGGGCAACTACAGGACCTGGGCCCGCATGATCGCGGCCAGAGGCGTCGCGGTGGCCATGGTTGAATTCCGCAACTCCGTGCATCCCTCCGAAGTACCGGAAATTGCTCCATTTCCCGCGGGCCTGAACGATTGCATCTCGGGCCTCAAGTGGGTACACGCGAATGCAATCACTCTCAAGATTGATGCGAAGCGCATCATCGTCGCCGGAGAAAGCGGCGGCGGCAACCTGGTTCTCGCCGTAGGCATGAAGCTGAAGCAGGATGGTGAACTCGGCCTGATCAAGGGCATCTATTCCTTGGTCCCCTACATCGCCGGTGAGTGGCCGCAGCCGCAGTACCCGTCTTCCATCGAGAATGAGGGCATCGTGCTCAACTTCGGGGACAACCGCGCCACCATGGCCTACGGCATCGAGGCCTTTAACGCCCGCAACCCGCTCGCCTGGCCCAGCTTCGCCACACGCCAGGATGTCGAGGGCCTGCCGCCGACGGTCATCAGCGTCAACGAGTGCGATCCATTGCGCGATGAAGGCATCGCCTTCTACCGCCTGCTGTTGGCAAGCGGCGTTTCAGCGCGTTGCCGCCAAATGATGGGCGCCTGCCACGGCGTCGAGCTTTTGCCGGCTATCTGTCCCGATATCGCTCACTCCACCGCGAGCGATATCGCAGACTTCGCGATCGGCTGGCCTAAGCCATGACCTTGCTGGGCGATGCCGATACCGCGATCGCGACGAGGCTGCGGAAGAGGGTGCGAGGGTCCACTCTCACTCCTCCGACGAAATGATTGAAATCGCAATTGACCACGAATTCTGAATTGCGGCATTCAGCAACATGACCATCCCTGCTGCCACGACGTCGAGGCCGATCTGCCCGCTTCGGCGCAATACCAAGCCACCACTGAACAAGACGACGTATGCGAGCAACGGCACCACTGCATAGCGGTACCGATCAAAGCGACTTTCGTAAACCTCACTTCGCATGACCGTCAGCGAGCCAATGTAAAGCAAGCCGAAAACACACATGATGGAAATGCAAATGACGGCTGAAAGTCGCGTTTGGTTGGGGATGGTCAGCAGCGCGCTCATGATGAGGACGCTGGTTAAATAAATCACCGCAGGGGTCAGGTACACTTTGCTCTTGGATGCAAGTTGCCGCCCAATCCCCGGCGCAATGGTGATGACGACGAACAGGAGTCCGAGCAGGGTCGCGGACGCCGCAGCGGTAATCGAAAAAAAGCTGGACCATTGCTGAAGCGGAATTTGTTCGCCTAACATTATCGTCCGTTCCAGTCTGCTATATAGCCAGGTATTGATGAATAAACGCGATGGCCATGCTGCCCTCGCCCACGCCACTCGATACTCGTTTGATGGAGTTGTGGCGCACGTCACCAGCCGCGAACACGCCCGGCAAGCTGGTCTCCAAGGGAAATGGATGGCGATCGAGTTTCCAGTTGGTGAGGTCGCGTCCCGTGCAAATATAGCCGCGTGGATCCCGCTCCAAATCGTCTGGCAGCCATGACGTGCTGGCATCGGCCCCGATCATCACAAACAAAGCGTTGGCTTCGTAGCCGAGAATCTTCTCCGCCTCATTCGGCGCTTGAATACGAGTCTCAATTCGTTCCAAGCAATTTTCGCCTTCAACAGAAATCACCTGGGTATGAGGAAGCACCTTGATATTGGCCTTCGATGCAATCTGATCAATCAGATACTGCGACATGCTCAGCTTGAGTCCTTCGCCCCGCACCAATACTTTTACTTCGGCCGCATAGCTCGATAAAAACATGGCCGCTTGCCCCGCTGAATTGCCGCCTCCTACGATGAAGACTTTCTTGCCGACCACATTGGTCGCCTCCTGCCGCGCCGCTCCATAAAATATGCCGCGTCCCAGCAATCGATCTTCACCCTTCGCCTGCAGCCGACGCCAGTCCACGCCTGTGGCCAACACCACAGCCCGGGCAGAAACCGACTGGCCTCCGTCAAACTCGCACACGTAGCCTTCACTCGAAGGGATAAGCTTTTCAACCGAACGCGTCAGCGCAACTTCCGCGCCGAAGCGAGTGGCCTGCTTGAACCCGCGCCCGGTCAGGTCTTCTCCCGAAATCCCTTCAGGAAATCCCAGATAATTTTCGATACGGGACGACGTGCCTGCTTGCCCGCCTGCGGCACAGCGCTCGACGATCAGCACGCTAAGCCCCTCAGAACTCCCATAAACGCCCGCGGCCATACCGGCCGGTCCAGCCCCCACAATCACCACATCATAACTGTCGTGATTGGGCTTGGTCTGCAGTTGCAAGGCATCCGCGACCTGCCTTGTTGTCGGCGGCTCACTGAAAAGTTGCCCATCAACAGTTACGGCCGGGCAATCAGGGTCGTCGGAGATGCCGGCAGGCAACTGTTCCGGATGGCGGTCGCGATCAATCCACTCGTAGGGAATACGATTCGCTGAAAGAAATTCACGGATGTTATGGCAGTCCTCATCCTCGTTGCGGCCAAAGATGAGCACTCGCGCTGTTGGTAAAGAAAGAGAACGTTGCTGGATCAGCAAAAGCCGTTCACCCAGCGTCTCCAGAATCATGGTGCGGGCCTCTCTTGAGTCTCGAATCAAGTGATGAAACTGCTGCTTATCCAGGCGCGCGATGCGGCACGAGGTTTGGGCTCGCAATGAGCCGAAGGTCGGAGTTCCCAGCAGAAGAGGCACTTCACCCAGGAACTCGCCCGGCTTGAGCTCGTACTGCGGAAACTCGGTCTGCTTTCCGTGAACATCTAGAACTATCCGCACACTTCCTTCCAACAGGACATAGAACAAGGCGGGTGCACCCTCCCGAAAGACCCATTCTCCCGGATCGAGCCGCACATCGGCGATAGTATGCGCCAATCGAGCGCACTCGGCCTCGTCAAGACAGGCAAAAATCTTGGCTTGCCGTAGTTCTTCTGGAGTGAACACGTACCCGCCTCCTAATCAGCATCGAAAATCGTGAAACTTTTTTACCACAGAACGCTGTGTTGACCAATCTGATCAACTCCGGGCTTGTCGGCAAACGGGAAGTTATCCAGAAACAGGCTTCTGGAAGTGCAAACGATGTGCCGACTGCGTGGAAGCTTCACGTCACAGGAGAAAGGAGAAGAAGAACATTAGGTTTGCTGTACCCGGGGGCGAGCTAGATTGCCAAGTGTGTACGAGAGTGCGGAGATCAATGTCGCAGCCTGACAATGACCTTTGGGTTCGCAATCCAATCCGGGAAATGTGCCGTAGTAGTTAGGGTTCTTCAACAGATTGATCGTGAAGTCGGATCGTTCTTCAAGAAGGGCGGAATTTACGGCTGTAGGCTGTTTCACTTCCTTGGACGTCACATGTCTTCCTCGCGGGGGCAGTCTGAAGGACCGCGTACAAGAGAGTAGTAAAAAAACGAGGCGAATCGTTTCAGCCTGCGTCGCCGGAGACCAGCCATAACTCGAGATTTGAGTGGTTTGTCGAACTCCGCACGGACGCAAGTTCCAACTTGAATACTCGGGCACACTCCTAGGAGCTGACAAGAAACAAGTTGCCACGGCCGGGTGCGTGATCGCGATCACCCCGGGCTCATTGCGGAACCTGCGTCTCGTGCGAGTGCCGCGAGAAATCCTATTATTGTCGCCGATGCTCCTCTGAGATGTTTCCTGGCTGTTACAATCTCGCAATGCGACGATTTGCGCAAACTGCGGCAACAATCGCCGGCGTGGTTATGCTGGGACCGCTCCTCGGGCTTTCCCTGGCCAACGCACAGAAGGAGTCTCCACCCGAAGTTCCGCCTTCCGTCCAGGCACGCCCCGGTGAAGAGGTTGTTTTGCTTGCACATGCTTCAGGATCCCAGATCTATGCGTGTCGGGCAGGAACGGACGGCAAGTTCGCATGGACCCTGAAGGCGCCCGAGGCCGAACTGACAGATCGAAACGGCAAGGTCATCGGAAGCCATTCCGCGGGTCCAACGTGGAAGCTGAAAGATGGCAGCGAAGTCAGCGGCAAAGCTTTGGCTCACGTGGACTCTCCAGATCCTGGCTCCATCCCGTGGCTACTGGTGAATGTGGTGAACCATTCCGGAAAGGGCGTGCTCACGAACGTGACCACGATTCAGCGCGTGCACACCCACGGCGGCAATCCGCCCCTCGAAGGATGCGACGAGTCACACCGTGACGCCGAAACAAAAAGCAGTTATACAGCGGATTACTATTTCTACGCACCTGCGAAATGATTACGAACTCGATCAGGATGTTAGCGTCGACAAGGAGGTAATATCCGTGAACCAAATGCCTAAACTGCCGCGCCAAGGCTTCTGTTTCGATTCAGACAACCACAAAGACCACGAGCCGAGCGAGGTTCGTCGTGAGCCCGCGAGACGGCGTTTCTTGCAACTCGCAGCCGGCGGCGCCTTCGTGGGCTGGATAGGAACGGCAGCGTCGCAGTTAAGTTTTCCGGAACCAGTCCTCGCCCAAAGCACGCTCACTCCTGATGCTGCGCTGGCGGAACTGATTGCGGGTAACGGGCGCTTTGTGAACCGGAACATCACATCCGACACCCAGGATCTCACCATCTTGAAGCAAAACAACGCCGAGAAGCAGGAGCCTTTCGCTGCGGTGCTTTCCTGTGCCGATTCCCGTGTGCCCGTGGAGTTGGTTTTTGATCAGACCATTGGCCACATCTTTGTAACCCGCGTCGCGGGCAATGTCGCCACCTCAGAGATCATCGCGAGTCTGGAGTATGGGGCGGCGGTTTTGGGCACGAAGGTGATTCTGGTCATGGGACACGCAGGATGCGGCGCGGTGAAGGCGACGATCCAGGGCGCAGAAGTTCCCGGGCAGATCAGCGCCCTCTATCCCCATATTCAGCCGGCGGTCGATCAGGCCGGGAACAATCTGGAAGCGGCCACTAAGGCGAACGCCAAGATTCAGGCGGCCCTGCTGGCCGAATCGTCCACGGTCATCAGGGGATTGGTCAAAGAAGGCAAGCTGAAGGTTGTGGCAGGGTACTACGACATCGTCGCGGGTAGCGTGACGTTGTTGAAATAGTCCCCGCTCAGCTTGCCCGTGACCCAAAATAGCCCGCCCAAGAGAAGCCTTGGGCGGGACCTAAACGAAGGAATTACGACTTCGTCTACTGCCGTGCCATGGCGATGTGGATCGCTTCCTCCGGAGAGACCAGGTGATCGAGGCTTACGGCGTCCTCGGCAATGGCGAGTTGGACGCCCTTGATGCGACCCGAAAACTCGTTCCCGCGCGACCCGTAGTCCGGAGAGACAGGAGATCCGGTGTCAACTCCCACGTCGCAACCATCATCGGCGGAGAAGATCATGGCTGCCGTGGCGCCCACTTTGCCCTCGCCGACTTTCTTGCCATCCACATACAATGTCGCCATGCCACCCTTGCCCAGACCGCCACCCGCGTAGGCAAACTCCATTCGCACCTGGTGGTCACCGGGAGTCAGAGGTCCGCTTGATTCGGCATAAAACTGCTGAATGCCGAGCAAGTTATAACAGTATTTGAGCTTGCCTCCTTTGGCGTAGAGGCTCCAGCCACCGATGTTGCCGCCTTGAGCGACGATCACTCCTTCGGCTCCGGTTGTGGGTACAACGATCGCAGCGGTCACCGAGTGCGACTTGTTTTTTAGATTGAGCACCGAGTTTTCCGACAGACGACCCATGCTGCCAAAGAGAATCTGCGATTTGCCCTTGATCAGCTGCGGACGGCCTGCCGTATCGGAGTTGATGCGTGCACCGAGGTTGTCATCGAGCGGTAACACGTTGTAGCGTGTCGCTTCGATCAACCAAAGGCGCTGGAGTTCGTGCAGTTTTTCGGGCATTTGCTTGGCCAGGTTGTTCGACTGGCTCCAGTCTTTCGTGGTGTCATAGAGTTCCCAAACGTCATCGTCGAACGCTGGAGTTTTCTCGCCGATGAGGAGCCAGGGAGTCTTGTGCCGTGTGACTGCGGTCCAGCCATTGTGATAGATCCCGCGGTTGCCGAACATCTCGAAGTACTGCGTTTCGTGGCGCTCGGGTGCCTTGGCATCGTTGAAGGCATATGCCATGCTGACGCCCTCGATCGGATGTTGCTGGATGCCGTTCACGAAAAGCGGTTGTGGCAGACCCGCGACTTCGAGGATGGTCGGTGCGACATCGATGCAGTGAGCAAACTGGCTGCGGATTTCACCCTTCCCTTTAATTCCTTTGGGCCAGTGGACGATCGTCCCATTGCGTGTTCCGCCCCAATGCGAGGCGACCTGCTTGGTCCACTGGTACGGCGCATTCATGGCGTGCGCCCAGCCCACGGCAAAGTGGTTGTAGGATTCCGGGCCGCCCAGCTTGTCGAGGTGAGCGATCAGGAACTCGGGAGTCTCCAACGCGGACGCGCCGTTGAAGTTGATCATTTCGTTGTAGGTGCCATTGAGCGTGCCTTCGGCGGACGCGCCGTTGTCACCGATGATGTAGTAGATCAGCGTGTCATCGAGAATGCCCAGCTTCTTTATGGAATCTACCAGGCGGCCGACATGATGATCGGTGTACTCCATGAACCCGGCGTAAACTTCCATCTGCCGGATGAGGACAGGTTTCAGGGCGGCAGGCATGTCATCCCATGACGGGATTTCCTTGTGCCGTGGTGTCAGCTTACAATCCGGCGGAATGACGCCTAATTTTTTCTGACGAGCGAAGGTCTCTTCGCGCAGCTTATCCCACCCCTGATCGAACTTCCCTTTGTATTTATCCGCCCATTCCTTCGGAACGTGGTGCGGGGCGTGAGTCGCGCCCGGCGCGAAGTAGACGAAGAACGGCTTATCCGGCATCAGCGCTTTCTCTTGCCCGATCCAGTTGATGGCCTTGTCCGTCATGTCCTCCATCAAGTGGTAACCCTCCTCGGGCGTCTTTTTCACCTCGACGGGATTGGTGCCCTCATACAGCGATGGATACCATTGGTGTGCCTCGCCGCCAATAAACCCGTAGAAATATTCGAATCCTCCTCCTCCAGTAGGCCACGCATCGAACGGCCCGGCCGGACTGGTCTGCCAGACGGGCACTTCATGGCACTTGCCGAACTGCGCCGTCGCATACCCGTTGAGCTTCAGGGTCCGGGCGAGGGGCGAACAGTTGTTCGGCAGAATTGAGCTATAGCCAGGAGACCCAGTGGCGATTTCGGTAATTCCGCCCATGGCGACCGTGTGGTGATTGCGTCCCGTCAACATCGCCTGCCGCGTGGGTGAGCACAGCGCGGTGGTGTGAAAGCGATTGAATTTTAGACCACCCGCAGCCAGGAGTTCCGCGTTCGGCGTGTTGCATGGACCACCGAAGGCGCTGGAGGAGCCGAAGCCCGCATCGTCAATCAGCATGATCAGGACGTTCGGCGCTCCTTTGGGCGGACGCAGCTCGGTGATCGCCGGGTACTTGTTTTCCGGATCCTTGGCATCGTACAAGATCAGGCCGGTGCGCGGTGGATCCGGAATAGGGAGAACTGTTCGTTGCATATTGTCCTGGTCACTCATAGGTAGGTTTCCTTCCCTTTCGAATCTGCGATATTTATTGGACCTTGAAGAAGTTCTGGAAGAACTGGTCTCGATTGCATTGAAACTAGTTCGCCCGCGTGATCGATACAACTGTCATTATTTACAGCCCGCGATCGCTTTCCTTTCGTCCTGTCAGTAAATGACGTCGACTGCCGCTCGGAGGTCGAGCTGGAGCCGCGTTTCCGACGGAACCTTCAAGTGTTCTTCCCCGCCGGCAGAGATCGGAGTTCCTAGAGCAGCGCCGGAGAGAGCGCCGATCCCTGCTCCTTTACCTCCTCCAGCGATGCCGCCGATGAGGGCCCCCAGGCCCGCGCCACCCACGACTTTCTTCGCGGGAACGGCTGGCCATCTTTCTGTCCTCCTCAGCAGATGCATCGCAACAGGTCGGAACCCAGGTTACGGTACGACGCTATTCGTGGTGTTAGCGAGCGAGAATCTTCTTGCTTTCGCGAGCTTCAGCGCTATCGCTTAATCTCGTGGCACGCCGAGCGCACACTTTGATTCCACGCTGTGTTTGCTGAGGCGTCCATGACATAACAAGGTAACGAGAGGTCATCTGTATAGCACGGAGGCGACTCCGAACGACTTTGGAGAGAAGAAGGAGGCAAGGTCGGACGAAACTATTTGGTCCCGCGGGGGTTCGACTCTGTATGGCCAGCTAGACCTTGGCTTTCATGGCGATCAAAATCTACTCCCGGTACCGCCAAAGGGTAGGCCTCCTTCTTGTGTTGGGAGCGACAGTTTCGCGTGCTTCCGTCGAGCAGCAGAACGCTGAAAGTTCAAGAGCGGATCAGCGAACAGTTCGCGAATCCGAGGCTATTGCACCTCGGCTCGTGGATTCAGACCAGGGGCTCGCGATCATTGGCGCTGCACTGGAATCCCGCAAGCCCACCGATTCCAACGCCGACTGCTCGAACCTGGTGCACGCAATCTATAAACGGGCCGGCTTTGCTTACTCCTACGCGAACTCCTCCGGGCTTTATCAAGGGATCAAAGAGTTTCGGCGGGTCCTACATCCGCAACCGGGTGATTTGGTGGTATGGCGCGGGCATGTCGGAATCGTGATTAGTCCGATGCAGCACTCCTTCTTCAGCGCGATGCGTTCGGGGCGTGGCGTCGAACTTTATGATTCACCTTATTGGCAGGCGCGTGGACGGCCGCGTTTCTTTCGTTACCTGGAAGCGCCTTCGCGAACTCAATTCTCCGTTTCAGCCCGAATCACAATGTTGAAACCCAGGAGTTCCAGGAACACCGAATCGAGTGGCTCAGTTCCCGCGGGTGAAGATTTCGCTCAAGCTCCTGGCGTTTCTAAGGATGGACAGGCCACCGGAATAAACATCCCTGGGCGCAATGGGGATGAGCCCGCGAGCGGCACCGTCCGATCGGTAACGGTCGCGCCCGCTGGGGGCAGCGGTGCCGTTCCCCCGGCAGCGTTACCTGAGATTGAGGGATCGCAACCCGCATCGCTTCATAAATCAGAAAGCCGGACGACGAGCGATGAGCAGAGCGCGATGGATCGGCAGACGCCAGCCAGGCACAAGATACAAGGTACGGAGGATGGTGTTTGGGTAAAAACGGCGACCAAACCTTCTCCGGAAATACCGTTCGACTCCGTGGTAACGCTTGCGCGGCCGTACGAGCCTCGGCCACCGCAGGGCTCTGGGACGCCGAGCATCGCCGCAAACGGAAGTCACGCGGGCGCGAGATCGCCTTCTGCCGCTGGGGCGTTGGCGAATGAGTCGAAATCTGAACCGGTTCGCTGGGAGATCAGCCGCTACGTGCCGCGTCCTCCGTGGAGTTCAAGCGGCGGAAGGACTTCCGAGCCTTCCGTTCCTCGCCCGGCCGCAAGGCGGGTTCCGCGTGCATCTCAGGGGTCGGAGTACTGAGGTAGCAGGTTCAGTAGCGTGTGGCCTCCAAGCGGCAACATCCGACACCATCTCTTACTACTTTGATACCGCCGCGGGCTCTGACTGCATCGATGATCGGCTGACCCGAGTGAGCAGTGTCCGGCCGGATACTGATATTCGCGACGGTTCGCCCCGCAAATGCAATAAGGCAGCATGCTGATTGATCATCGCGGCCGCTTGCGTGCGGCGGTTGCCATTCGCGCTGTTGAAATCGAGGGTGGTGACGCTATGCTTGCAAAAAGTGCATTTGAATATAGTGCCGCCGCTGATCGGTGTGGTTATGTAATATCTCACACCTTCACTGTACCCCTTCTGCCCGTTCTGTTTTGGGACAAGAGGTGCGCAACCTTAGAGCAGGATACGCTCTCTCGGCAGCCCGAAGATTCTGAGATTTTTCAACTCATCCGGAAGCCTTTTACTACTTCTGAACTGGTTCTCCGGTTAGAGGCAATGTTGAGAAGAAAGTGTGCCCGACAATAAGCTCGATAGGGCAAATTGAACGAGTGGCTTTCACGCTCCTCCGGCTCAGGTGAGGTCAGGGGTCACATTTAGCTTTATGACAACGGATGTGATGTCATCGTCCTGGAGATCACCTTGCACGAATTCCCGAGTCGCCTGGTACATACCGTCCGCAAGATTTAAAGCCGAATCATCTCCGTGAGTGCGAATGTAATCAAGCACACGATGGGCGCCAAATTGGTGACCATCGGGCGTAGTCGACTCCGTGACGCCGTCGGTTAGGAACACTGCAATTTCTCCCGGATTCAGCTGAATTGCCGGCTGCAGTGAAAATTCGCTTGCGGAAAACAGGCCAAGAGGTGGGCCGGTGCTGTCCATTGTGCACTTCACATTGCCCGACTCGAGCAACACAAAGCCGGGAACGTGACCTGCACTGGCGTAAGACAGAAGCTTATGCGGCAGATGGAGGCGGGCTAAAAAGAGTGTGACGAAATGCCCATGCTCGAGGTCTTTCAGCAACATCTGGTTCACTCGCGCAAGAATTTCATCGAGCTCTAACTGCAAGGCGGCGAAGCAGCGTACATACGCCCGAGTGAGTGCCATGACAAGTGCGGAACTAAAGCCATGTCCTTTGGCATCGGCCACAGCGATCACAAGCGAACCGTCAGCCATCGGAATAAAGTCAAAATAGTCTCCTCCCGTTTCGTCGGCGGGATGCACGGAGGCGCCGATGTCGAAACCTGGCACTGTCGGAACGGGTGCGTAGAAGCGCTGTTGCACATCGCGTGCCAGTTGCAACTGAAATTCCTGCTCCTGCTTTTTCCTGATCTCGGTAATATCCTGTGACACGGAAATGAAGTGTGTCACATTATCAGCTTCATCCCGCATGGACGTGATGGTCTGTTGCGCCCAGTAGAGTTCCCCGGTTTTCTTGCGGTTAATCACCATCCCCTTGAAGGGCAGTCCGCGAGCGAATTGCGCCCACATCTGGCGGTAGAACTCGGCATCGTGCAGACCTGATTTCAGGATTCGCGGGGTCTGGCCGAGGGCCTCATCTTTCCCGTAGCCGGTGGTCACCTCGAAGGCTGGATTCACGTACTGGATGACGCCTTGCCTATCGGTGAGTATCACGCTATCCGCTGTTTGTTGTACGACGCGGGAAAGTAGTACGAAATGCTGCCGTTCTTCGCGACCTTGCGTGAAATCGTGAAACATCACGACTCCTCCAGAGACCATTCCGTCGGCATCCTTTAGGGGCCAGCCGTCGACTCGGATCCATACTCCAGCATGGACTTGAGGACTGCAGACGAAGACAAGCTCATCGACAACTTTTTCCCCGCGAATGGCACGGGCCAACGGCAATTCATCAGTGGGGATGAGAGAGACCTGGTCAGGCAAGTACCAACCCTCAACCGCTGAACCCATTTCTGTTATGGCATCAATAAACTCCAACCCCAGTATTCTGACGGCGGCGGGGTTGGAAAACATTATCCGTCCCCGTTGATCGGCAACGATTACGCCCAATGGGAGGCTTTCAAAGATGGTATGCAATGCCTCAGCTTGTTCGAGCCCTTCGGGTTTATGCTCCATCATTGTTGCCATCGTCGCCTCTTTCGTTTCGACTTGGGGAAGGGCATTTCAGGAAGCAAGAGATTGTTCGTTTTCGGTCGGACTACGTCTAGCTTTGAAACATGGTTTACCTCAGTGAAGGAACGTTAGCATTCTGAGAGCAGGTAAACTTGAGCGCATTGGCCAGCAGGTTCTCAAATACGTGTTTGACCAAAACCGGATCACAGTCCCCGGCGGCTTACGACCTGCCGGAGAGCCAAGCGGTGCCCCAGGTAGTGGCTATTGGAACGGTACTCGCAACCCGTCATTGTGTCTAACACCTAAGGTTCAGTATCCAATTGGAGAAATTCCTGCCTGAAACCGGCCGTCGCCCTCGCACAAATATCAGACCTGTCACATGGTATGAAGAAACCGGTGATTGAATTGACCTTGGGCAGTTACCTGTGTACACCGCAAGGCACGCCAGCATTAAGGTTGAACCTCAGAAGGCCTGAAGGAACCCCTTCCTCATTCCCTTTCAGTATGTCGTAGAGCTCTTGCATCACCATGCGAGCCAAACAGTTACCCGAACAACCAGAGTGACCAATTCTGAACAGACAGCCGTCCCTCTGCTTGGCGATCTTTTTCGAATCATGGCTGCCCTCCGACTCAGGCCGTTCCTTGTCTTTGAATGCCGTGATTAATTCGGAACTGCTGCCGCAGTGAACGGAATTTACCGGATCTAAATAAGAGCCATTGCGGTGGTAGCCTGTTTAGGTGGCGAAACAAGCAGCCAGTGAAGTGCTCTCCATCGATGGACGCGAAGTCCAGATAACGAATCCGGACAAGCTGTACTTTTCATCGCAGACACAAATCTCGAAACTGGATCTGGTTCGCTACTACCTGTCGGTTGTACCGGGCGCGCTGGCTGGGATTCAGGATCGTCCGATTGTCCTAAAGCGGTTCGTGAATGGCGCCGAAGGAGAAGCGTTTTACCAGAAACGTGCTCCCGCACAACGACCCTCATGGCTTCGGACGGTCACGCTTTCATTCCCTTCGGGGCGAACTGCGGAAGAGATCGTAGTCGATGAGGCGGCTGGTCTTGCCTGGATTGTCAATCTTGGTTGCATCGAGCTACACCCGCATCCGGTGCGCTCGAATGATCTCGATCATCCCGACGAACTGCGCGTCGATCTCGACCCGATTCCAGGAGTCGGTTGGTCCGATGTACGCCGGGTCGCTCTCGAAGTTCAGAGCTTTCTCGATGAGGTCGGCCTTCGGGGATGGCCCAAGACCAGCGGGTCGCGCGGCATGCACGTGAATGTGCGAATTGAACCGCGTTGGACCTTTACTGAGGTCCGCCGCGCCGCCGTCGCATTGTCGCGTGCGATAGAGCGGCGTGTGCCCGCTCTGGCTAGTTCGAAATGGTGGAAAGAGGAGCGTCATGGCGTGTTCCTCGATTACAACCAGAATGCGAAGGACCGGACCACCTGCTCTGCGTATTCGGTGCGTCCACTTCCCGACGCGCGAGTGTCGGCGCCTCTCTTGTGGAACGAGGTGCCGGACTGCGACCCTGCTGATTTCACGGTCTCAACGGTTCCGGAGCGCTTCGCAAAGATGGGTGACCCTCATGCCGGAATGGACGCCGCGCCTGGTTCGCTGGAAAAGTTGCTCGAACTCGCGGAGAAAGACAAAGCCGACGGTCTCGGCGATGCACCGTGGCCGCCGCACTTTCGCAAGATGGATGAGGAAGCGTCCCGAGTCGCGCCGTCGCGCGCCAGATCGCCGGTAAAGAAACCACGGGTGAAGATGCCGCTCATCGTGGTCGCGAATTCACCCGATAAAGCCGCCGCGCTAGCGGGGCTCGAACGATGGAAGAGCAAACATGTCGAAATAGCCGGATTCCTTGCCGTAGACGACGTTCTTATTGATTCCATGCGCGGCAGATCATCCACCTGGACGCGCATCCGAGTAAACCTGCGTCATGTGCCGGAAGACCTTCGGCCGTCGCAGGAGACTCCAGATCCGGACGATGACCCAACGCGTGAGTGGCGTGAATGGAACAGGAAAACAGGCACGCGAAAGAAGGAATGAGGAGTCGCTAGCGATCGTGTGAAAAAATCACCGCCAGCTCTTGCGGCGGAACGACTTCGAGTTGGGCAAAAGTGCAATCGGTTGGTGTTTTGTCCGTTCGCCATCGACGAAACTGGGCCGTATGACGGAAGCGGTTTCCTTGCATGTGGTCGTAAGCGACTTCTACGACCAACTCGGGGCGCAGCGGTTCCCAAGATAAGTCCTTACCTTGACTCCATCGGCTCTGGCCGCCGGGCATACGCTTGGCCTCACCATGGTCAATTTCTTCGTCCGCCCATTGCTTCCACGGGTGAGTGGCGAGTGCATTGACACGGTAGGGTTTGAGGAATTCTGCAAGTTCCTGGCGTTTGGCCGTGCTGAAACTCGCACAGACCCCGACGTGTTGCAAAACACCGGCGTCATCAAACAATCCCAACAGCAATGAGCCGACGAGAGTGCGCTCACCTTTCTTATGCCAACGAAATCCTGCTACCACACAGTCACAGTCACGCTCGTGTTTGACCTTGAGCATCACGCGTTTGTTCGGCTCGTACGTTCCTGAAATCGATTTGGCGATAACACCGTCGAGTCCTGCTCCCTCAAAACGTCGAAACCAGTCCGAAGCGACGACGCGATCCTCGGATGCTGGCGTGAGATGTATCGGTGGCGGGGCCAATGAGATTAGCGATTCCAGTTCGCGACGGCGCGACTGAAATGGCTCGTTCCGAAGATCACGGTCTCCCAGGCAAAGCAAGTCGAAGAATACGAATGATGCCGGAGTCTGCCGGGAAAGAAGATTCACGCGCGAAGCGGCTGGATGCAGTCGAAGCTGCAGAGCGTCGAAGTCGAGTTCGTCATTCTTAACTATGACGATCTCTCCATCGAGGACGCAGCGGGAAGGCAACGAAGCGCGAAGAGAGTCGAGCAGTTCGGGGAAGTAGCGGTTCAGCGGCTTTTCATCGCGGCTTTGAATCAGGATCTCATCACCATCGCGGAACACCAGCGCGCGAAAGCCATCCCACTTCGGCTCGAAAACCCAATCTCCTTCGGATGGTAATTCATCCACTCGCTTGGCAAGCATCGGCAAGATCGGCGGGTTGACGGGAAGCTGCACGCTTTATGGTATACCCGCACAGGCAAATGCTTCCTACGTAGGCCCAGAGAAGGCCTTCGAGTTGAATCATATGGTGCAGGCCAAACCTTGGCTCGTTCTGCAACTGACGGTGCAGTACCATGCGAACCTTGGCACTAATTCGCGTAGCGGAAATGCGGCCGTAGCTGGTTTCCGTATTAAGGTTACATTCTGACGGCATGGTGCCGAAGGGAGGGCTTCAATGAAGACCCGGCCAGAAGCATTCCGGAGCATCGAGAATAATGCCTTCGACGTATGTGTAGTGGGCGGCGGAGCGACCGGTGCGGGGTGTGCGCTCGATGCACAGTTGCGTGGCCTGAGAACGGTCCTTTTGGAGGGGGGAGACTTTGCGTCTGCCACGTCGAGTGCTTCGACCAAGATCGTTCACGGAGGCGTCCGCTACTTGCAGGAAGCAGTGACGCACCTGGACATCCACCAGTATCGGGTGGTGAAGCGGGCTCTTCGCGAGCGCATCCTCATGCTGCAGAACGCGCCGTTCCTCACGCGTTCCTTGGAATTTCTGGTCCCCTGCTTCAGTTGGTTCGACGTGCTCTACTACGGGTTCGGCATGAAGATCTACGACCGGATGGCAGGGCGCGCCGGCTTATTCCCGAGCCGATACATTTCCCGCGAGGATGTAGTCAAACGATTTCCGTCTCTGAAAAGTGAGCGGCTGACGGGGGCGGTCGTCTATGCGGACGGTCAGTTCGACGACTCCCGATACAACATCGCACTCATTCATACTTTCGCCGGGTGCGGAGGCGAGGCCTTGAACTACGCGAGAGTAGTCGGATTCGAAAAGGGACTGAATGGTAAGTTGACGGCGGCAACGGTGGAAGATCAGATCACGCACCAGAGGTTCACAGTTCGCGCTCGTGCGTTTGTCAATGCAACGGGACCATTTTCGGATACTTTGCGCAGTCTTGCCCACCCTGGCATTCAAACCCGGATGCGGCCCAGCAAGGGTGTTCACATCTTTCTTCCTTTGAACGGTTTTTCTGATCACGAAGCACTGCTGATACCGAAAACCGAGGACGGCCGAGTCATCTTCGCGCTTCCCTGGCTCGGCAGATTACAGGTAGGCACCACGGACGACGAGGCCACCTTGCAGGAAGAAATGGTTGTCAAACGCGACGAGGCGGAGTATCTGTTGCGACACTTGAACTCCTATCTGGAAAAATCTTTTTCTCTCGATCAAATCACGAGCGGCATCGCTGGTCTGCGTCCGTTGGTGAGCGCCAAAGGAACGCGGACAACCAAGAAGCTCGTCCGAGACGATGAAGTGGAACTGGACCAGGCTAGCGGGATGATCAGTATTCTCGGCGGTAAATGGACAACTCATCGCGCCATGGCGGAAGACACCATCGATGCAGTGCAGAGGTATCTGGGCGGCTCGCTCACGCCCAGCCGCACGCCGCACTACCGGCTTTCTGGTTCCGAGGGCTATGACGCGAGCTACTCGAGAAGGCTCGCGAGCCAATTTCATCTATCCGAAGACACGGCTCGGCACCTTGCCGAGAAGTTCGGCACGGCGGCCTCTGACGTTCTGGCTCCCGCTCAACAGAACCCACGCCTTCTGTCTCGAATCGTGCCCGATTCACCGTCGATCCTGGCGGAAGTGGTGTACAGCATTCGGCATGAGATGGCCGTGACGATTGAAGACATTTTGGCTCGGCGCATTGGCTTGCAACTGTTCAGTTGGAGGGATGCGATCACTGCCGCGCCAATTGTAGCTGCGTATTTGGCCGACGAACTCGGTTGGTCTTTAACCCAGTCACAAGAGGCTATCCAGCGATACACCGACAAGATCAATCGGCTTGTGGTGGCGGTGGGGCTTGCAATGGAGAATCCAGCAGCCGATCTTGCCGGGTTTCAGGGACGAGAAAAGGATTAAGAGGAGTAATAAATTGGCAAACTATATTGGCGCAATTGATCAAGGTACAACCAGCACCCGGTTCATCGTTTTTGACCGCTCGGGACGCACGGTAGCCATCGCTCAAAAAGAACACCAGCAGATTTACCCCAAGCCTGGCTGGGTGGAGCATGATCCGGAAGAGATCTGGCAGCGTACGCGAGAAGTGATCGTGCAGGCCATGGCGAAGGGAAACCTTCGGCCCTCAGACTTGGCGGCGATCGGGATTACCAACCAGCGTGAAACCACAGTGGTATGGAATCGCAAGACCGGAAAGCCGGTTGCCAACGCGCTGGTGTGGCAGGATACGCGAGTTGCAGACGACGTCGGCGAGCTTGCGAAAGCGGGGGGACAGGATCGCTTTCGTGGCAAAACTGGACTGCCGCTCACCACTTATTTTAGTGGTCTAAAGATCCGCTGGATTCTGGAAAATGTGCGCGGCGTACGCAGCCTGGCCGAGAAGGGAGAAATACTCTTCGGCAACATTGATAGCTTTCTGGTGTGGCACCTGACCGGCGGCCCCAAGGGCGGCATTCACATCACAGATGTCACGAACGCCAGCCGCACGCAATTGATGAACCTTGAGACCTTGTCGTGGGACCCCGACATCCTCGATGCTTTTGGCATCCCTGAGGCCATACTGCCACGCATCCGCTCCAGCAGCGAAGTCTACGCGCACGTTAAAGACCCGATCTTGAAGGACGTCCCGATCGCGGGAATTTTGGGAGACCAACAGGCGGCGCTAGTAGGGCAGACCTGCTTCCGGCCGGGAGAAGCCAAGAATACCTACGGTACTGGATGTTTCCTGCTGATGAACACCGGCGATCGCGTGGTCCGCTCCAAATGCGGCCTGCTTACAACCCTGGCTTACAAGCTCGGTGACGAACCTGCTCATTACGCGCTGGAAGGCAGTATTGCGATCACCGGAGCCCTGGTGCAGTGGGTACGCGACAACTTGGGGATGATTCAGAAAAGTTCCGAGATCGAATCTCTCGCCAGATCGGTTTCCGACAACGGTGGTGTGTATTTCGTTCCTGCCTTCTCCGGGTTGTATGCGCCGTACTGGAAGGACAATGCACGCGGTGTGATTGCGGGCCTCACTCGCTACGCGAATAAAGGGCACCTTGCACGCGCGGTACTCGAGGCAACCGCGTTTCAAACCCGCGATGTCCTGGAAGCGATGGAGAAAGATTCGAATATCAAGCTCGATGTGCTGCGGACCGACGGAGGTATGGTTGACAACGATCTTCTTATGCAGTTCCAGGCAGACATTCTCAATTTGCCGGTAGTTCGTCCGGTCACGCGTGACGCCACCACGGCGCTGGGGTCAGCTTACGCCGCAGGTTTGGCTGTCCACTATTTCAAAGATCTTGAGGATTTGCGTTCGAACTGGGCGGTCGATCAAACCTGGAAGCCGAATCTGGCAGATGAGAAACGAGAGGAAATGTACCGGCTGTGGAAGCGCGCGGTAAACAAATCCTTCGATTGGGTGGACTAGGTTCGACAAAAGCGTCAATCAATAAAGGAGTCTTACATGGCTCAGAAGTGTTTTGGTGAATTCATGGGCACGCTGGTTCTGGTGCTGTTAGGCGATGGAGTGGTGGCAAATGTTTTGTTGAAGCGCTCGAAGGCAGAAGGCAGCGCGGGCGACCGCTGGATGGTGATCACCAGCGGGTGGGCATTCGCCGTGATGGCTGGCGTTTTTACCGCCATCGCTTGCGGGAGCACTGATGCCCATCTAAACCCGGCAGTCACGCTGGGGTTCGCAGTCTCTTCGGGAAGTTTTCTAAAATTTGCGCCTTACGCCGTGGCTCAGGTCTCGGGCGCGTTTGTGGGAGCCGTCCTTGTGTGGATACATTTCCTGCCACACTGGAAGGTTACGGAAGATGCCACGCTGAAGCTGGCATGTTTCAGCACGATACCCGCGATTCGCAACTTCGCCGCAAACCTGGTCAGCGAAGTCATTGGAACACTTGTTCTGGTTTTCGTGGTGGGAGCAATCTTTTCGAAGGCAGTGGCGGGAACTGGCCTCGTATCAGGATTGGGCGCGTACCTGGTCGCCGCCCTGGTTTGGGGTATTGGTCTTTCGCTCGGGGGAACCACCGGTTATGCGATCAACCCCGCGCGTGACTTTGGACCGCGAATGGCTCACGCGATTTTGCCTATCGCCGGGAAAGGAACGTCCGACTGGAGCTACGCAATTGTGCCGATCCTCGGTCCGCTCATCGGGGGAAGCTTGGCAGGGATACTTCTGCGAACCATCGGTCTTTAGGCAACCGAATTGGAAGGGCGACAGACCCTCTAGGTAAATAGTAATTAAGGATAGGATTGGCTGCCCCGTTCTTAGATCACCTCCGCTTCAGTCCCGTTCTGCGAGCAGCGTGCGACCCCCCGCGGCGCGGCTGGGATTGATTCTTGCGGTCGTGTGTTCGGGGGCGAGAGCATCTGCAACGTGATAGCGACCGCTGGAATCAAGTACGCGAATGTTACCCAAACCCACATGAGGGCGCCCGCGCATTCCTGGTCGGCAAGAGGAGGCAGGCTGAACAGGTGAGGTGCGGACAGATAGAACGGGTAGATGAGCCGGTTACAAAACACGAAGAACGCGGAAAGAATGTCACAAGGCAAAGTCGCAAGAAACAAGTACACGGCCATAGACCAGCGATGCGACTTCGCCGCACTCGTTGAAGACTGTACGACGGGCGACCAGAACAGGAGGCCGGCCATCAGGAAGGACACATCCTCCAAAATATGCACGGGGTGGGAGCGCATGCCCGCTTGAAACGCACGGGGAAGATGCCATCCGATTACGGCAGCCGTGCCCACCAGCCAACACAACACCGGATGCCGAAGATAAGTCTCGAACCATCGCCCCGGCACACGAGCGAGGGGCCTCCAGTTTCTGATGAAGAGCTTCGGTAGGCCGCAGGCCAGCGGAAACATCGGTGTCCCCGCCAAGATTAGCGGTGCAGCAACCGTCATCAACAGAAGATGCTTCATCATGTGAATCGTAAGCGACTGATGATCGAGCGTGGCGAGTGGAGATAGGAGTGCAGCCCACACTAACATCAGGCCACTCATAAACGCTGCGAGACGCCAACCGGTGATGAGGGTTGGAAAAGCACTTCGAAGCGAGATCCAACCGCGCAAATAAACCAATGCTGTGACCAGCAGCGTCGACGTGACCGCGAGCAGAACAAACCACGACAGCATTTGGGCAGGGAACTCGGACATAGCTCGGTCTACCGTGGCGACGCCTCGCTTGCACCCAGCGCAATCGCTTGAGAAGCATTGTGTGCTGGCTTCTGATTCGCCGGGTGCAGTGTTTCCAGAAATGCAACAAGCGCGGTCGTTTCTGCAGGGCTGAGGTTTTTTCCATAGGCAGGCATATTTCCTCCACCCTGAATTACCTGGCGAATGAGTTGATCTTCGGTAAGACGGAGAGCAACAGCGTCCAGCGCTGGTCCGCGCTGTCCTCCATGGTTATCCAGCGAATGACAGTTGTGACATTGTTTGGCTTGAAACACGAGCGCACCGTGGCGCTCCAATGCCGTCCGACCCCGCAGGAATTCGGCCGGAATCGGCTGGCTGCTCCACGCATCCATCACCGGGCTCCAGGGTGTGTGCTCGGCCAGATGAGTCAGAGTGCCGAGGCTGACTGCGACCAGCAGAATCGTGAGCACGGCAATTGGTCTACGCTTCCAACTCTTCTCGCCTTCGCCGGCGACAAACGGAAGCGCCAGCAGGACAACGATTCCGATGGCGGGACCAATCAGGAGGATGGGCGTTTCGGCTGATGGCGGCAGGAACGAGAGCAGGGCATATAACCACAAAAAAAAGAAGTCGGGGCGCGGCGCGGTCTGAATAATCGTCGGATCCGGTTGGCCACTCGGACCAAACGGACCAAAGTGAACCGCGCAAACAGCAATCGCAAGGAGAATAAAACCGGAGAAGAAAATATCCTTCCACACCGCGTTAGGCACGAACGGCACGCCGTCCTTCTGTGTCAGTTCGTGATACTCCTGGATATAGGTGGAACGCCGGACGACGCGTCCCGGCATGGGCCATTCATTGATTCCGAGTTTCAGCACCATCAGCAAGTGCAAGCTGACAAAAGCAATCAGGAGTCCTGGCACTACAAATACATGCAACGCGAAAAATCGCGAGAGCGTTGTGCCGGCGATGATTGGGCCGCCGAGCATTAAGTTCACAGCCCACGGACCGATTACGGGGACGCGGCTCGCGATCGAGGCTCCGATGCCCAATCCCCAGTACGCATCCTGGTCAAATCGCAGTACCTGGCCTGTGAAGGCCATGCCCAGGGTCACTAGTAAAAGAAGGACACCAACGATCCAAGTCAGTTCGCGTGGAAACTTGTAGGCTCCAAAGAGGAAGACCTGCACCATATGGATCAGGACAATCGCGACCATGAAATTTGAGCCCCATCCGTGCAAGGCTCGTATGAACCAACCGAGGGAAACGCCGTGATTGAGGGTCTGCAGGCTGTTCCACGCCTCTCCCGCAGAAGGCACGTAAATCAGGGCGAGCAGAATCCCGGTGACAATCTGGAGCATGAAACACATGAGCGCCGCGCTGCCAAAAACATAAAACCAGCTTGCGGTCTCGCGTGGAACCCGGTGTTCAAGGGTCTCGCGAATTGGAGTACCCAGTTGCAGCCGCAGGTCGAACCAGTCATCGAGTTTTTGGATCAGGCGCATGTTGTATGCTCTGCCGCCTTATTTGCTACAGGCTGTCCGGGAGTCGGCATTTCGCCAGCTTTGATAAGAAGTTTTCCACTCTCAATTTTGTAGCGGTACTGGAACAGGCCACGCTCGGGAGGTCCAGATGCACGCGAACCGTCCTGGTAATAAGCGCCGCCATGACAGGGACACATGAAGAGGCCTGATTGCGGAAACCAGCGAACCGGACATCCCAGGTGCGCGCAGTTGATGGCAAAGACCTGGAAAGTTTGATCATCCACCCTGCGAACCCAGCACGCGATGTTCCCAGTTTCGCCGTCCCAGTCATTGACCTGAGGATTTCGATAGGTGGCGAGTCGCGTCTGCCCAGCGGGAAACTGTTCCAGTCCGCCGAGCGAGAGCCAGGACTCATAACCAAACTTCTTTTGTCGAGTTACAGGCGACAGGATATATCGCACGACCGGCACGGCCAAGAAAACGCCGACAACGCCGTTAAGAAACAATCCCAATTTCACCAAAGCTGCGCGTCTCGACATTCCATTTTCAGCGCTCATTGAGATTCTCCTTGGGCGGGTTCATCGAAGAAATCGAGTACGGTTGCCCCGGGAACTTGGGCCGTTGGCTGGAGAGCCACGCCACCAGATCGGAAACTTCTTGCGTGGAGATGGGTCGGCCCTCGACGTCACCACGCCAGTCTGGGGAACCGAGATCAGGCCGGCCCGCAATCACTATCGTGCGAAGGTCCCCATCGCTTACGAGTGCGAGGTAGGAGCCATTCACAATCGAGCTGGCTTTGCTTCCTCCGCGACCGTCGGCCCCATGACAGGCAGAACAATAGGTTCGATATACAGCGGCGCCACGTTGCGGATCACCAGGAGCCGCCGCTGTATAAGGTGGTGGGGTTTGACCGCCGAGAGCGTTCGGTTTCGCCCATGTCCGGATCCCACGTACGAGCGCGTCGATCTGTTTGTCCGTGAGCATTCCTCCCGCACTCTGGGCAAAGGCGGACATCGGTGTGCCGGGAACTCCGTTCGAAGCGATGCGGCGGATCGCAGTATCGTCGGCGATTGCGAGAAAAACAGGATTCGCCAGAGCAATGGCGGCTCCGCCCTTACCGTCCACGCCGTGGCATCCCGCACAGTTCTGGCTGTAAAGGAGACTGAAGTCCGTGACTTGATCGGGCGGAACAGGGGCTGAGCCTGATGCCGGTCGGCCAGATGAGTTGCTACACCCAATACATGCAGCAATGGCAAAAATCGCGAGCGCGGAACCGATCGCGTGGCAGTTCATCACCGGGATTCTGCTCCGTTCTTCTTCTCAGGGGCCGACGGCACCTCGAAGCCAGCGCGCACACCGAAGGGAAGGTGCTGCCAGGTTTGTACACGTACCTGTCGCGACACTATGATGCCGGCGACAATACCAAAGCCGATTTGAGAAAGGACAAACCAGCCCCAGTCAATCTGCTGGTTGAGCAGCGGATCAATCAACTCGACAAAGCTATGGACTAACCCTGACCACAACACGGGGGCAACCAAGCCGCCCAGAAGGATCGGACGGCGGGGGAACATGGGCAGTGTCGCACCATAGAGAAGTCCGACGGTTAAGCAAATGAGCAAGTGGAGGACACTCGCGATGACGAGGGAATCCGACTGAAACGCTCCGACTTGCGTAAATGAATGTCTGCCAGGGAAGAATCCAGCAGCAAGAACGTTGATGGCATACCACATGCCGCGCCCGCTGAAAACCCCATACAATATTGCGAGAAAAGCCATGGCAACACCACCTGCCAAGCCGCCCTTTACCCCGGCCGAAATTGGGTAAATCTCCAGCGGCAATCGTGCGCGACGCAATTCCTGGGTCATCCACTCGATCGCCGCGACTCGTGGATGACGGGTAGTGACGGGCGCAACTGTCAGGACAGCGGACACCGATTCATGCCTCTGGTGAGGCAGCACATCGCAGAACCATCCGATGCACCCGCTCATTGCCAAGATTGCGCCGAGAAAACTCACGGACCAGCTCGTGACCATGCCCGCAAAAACCAAGGCCAGACCGAAGGCCAACGTAATCGGCCACGCTGTAGGCGCCGGCATTTCGATCGTTTCTGTTTTATCGGCAGCCCGGAGTTTTGTAGCGAGGTTTTCCATTTAGCGCCCAATCACATAGACCACGGTGAAGACCACGATCCAAACTGCGTCTACGAAGTGCCAATAGAGAGACAGCACGTCAATTCGCTCGGCGTGTTCTTGCTTCACCTCTCCGAAAAGTGTGAATGCCATCACTGTCGACAAGCACACGAGGCCCACGACCACGTGAAAGCCGTGCAGTCCGACCAGGGAGTAATAAGTGGTTCCAAACAAGTTTGTGCTGATCGTCAGTCCCTTTTCGTAGATCAGCCGATGCCACTCTGACGCTGTTCCGTAAAGGAAGACTCCCCCGAGTGTAATTGTCAGGAGCCACCACGCACCAAAGCTCCGGACGTTGCTGCGGCGAAGAGCTCTAGCTGCAAAGTGAATCGTCAGACTGCTGGAAAGTAGGCAAACGGTATAGAAGATGGGTGCGGAAAGAACTTCTCGTGGCATGGGCCCGGAGAGACTCTTGCCGACATAAAAGAGGTAGGCCACGACAAAGATGGTGAAGATTGCAGCCTCGGCTGCGATCAGAGCGCCCATTCCAACGCGCCCACGAGTGGGACTCCACTCAACTTCCCGCGGGGGGAGCGTCAAGGACGTCGTACTCATCGCGCTTGCTCCTTTTACTCGTATTTCCAGTCCGGATCATCCGGATGCTTAAGATCCCAGAGCGGACGGCGACTCTGGACCGTCGGAATGATAAAGAAGTTGTAGGCGGGAGGCGGCGAATTCGTGGACCATTCGAGCGTCCAGGCGTCCCAGGGATCACTTCCAGCGGACTCGCCGCGGAAATAAGACCAGAGCAAGTTCCCCAAGAAGACCAAAATCCCGGCAGCCTGGAAAAAGACTCCGATGGTCACAATGAAGTTCCAGGTGTCCCACCCCCGTCCCGGTTCGTAGGTGTAAATCCTTCGCGGCATGCCTAGCAATCCAGGGATGTGCATGAAGTCGAAGGTCAAGTGGAATCCGATCAGGAAAAGCCAGAAATGCAGTTTGCCGAGCGTCTCGTTGTACATCTTTCCCGACATCTTCGGGAACCAGTAGTAAAAGGCTGCAAACAGCGTGAAGAGGATGGCGCCGACAATCACGTAGTGAAAATGCGCGACCACGAAGTATGAATTTCCCAACTGCCAGTCGAAGGGGGCCGCAGCCTGCATGACCCCTGTGAGACCGGCGATCAGGAACTGGAAAAGAAAAGCAATGCAGAAGAGCATCGGAGTCTTGAACTCAATCTTTCCGCCCCACATGGTTGCCAGCCAGTTGAAGATCTTGATGCCGGTCGGGACGGCGATGGCCATGGTCGAGATCACGAAAAAGGTGTTGGCAGCCGGGCTCATACCCACGGTGAACATGTGATGGGCCCATACGCTCATGCTGATGAACCCAATCGCGACCGTGGCTCCGACCATCACCGGATAACCGAAGATGGGCTTGCGGGAGAACACCGGAATGATTTCTGAGGCGAAAGCGAAGGCTGGGATGACGAGGACATAGACTTCAGGATGGCCGAAAACCCAGAAGAAATGCATCCAGATCACGGCGGAGCCTCCTGCCTGCGTGTCGAAGAAATGTCCGCCAAGGTAGCGATCGATCAGCAGCATGATCTGAGCAGCGGTCAGCGGACTGACGGCAAGTATCACCAAGCCAGCCATGACGAGGTTGAGCCACGCGAACAATGGCATTTTAGCCAGCGTCATACCCGGGCAGCGCATGCAGAGAACCGTAGCGATGATGTTGATCGCCGTGCCGATGCTGCCAAAGCCTGAGACCAGAAGCGCCAGTGTCCAGAAATCGGTGCTGTGCCCCAATGAAAACGTCTGCGAAGTCAGCGGAGCGTAAGCAAACCACCCCACGTCGGGAGCGTTTCCCGCTCCATAGAGTCCGTTGGCGCCAACCAGGCTGAAATAAAGAAGCAGACCGCCGAAGGCAGTCATCCAGAAGCTGAAAGCATTCAGACGCGGAAAAGCCATGTCGCGCGCGCCAATCATGAGTGGGACGAGGTAGTTGGCAAATCCAAACATGACGGGCATGACCACGAAGAAAATCATCGTGGTGCCGTGCATGGTAAACAAGCGGTTGAAAACCTGGGGCGAAACAAAATTGTTATGCGGGCGGATAAGTTGGATGCGCATGATAATCGCTTCGATACCGCCGATCAAAAGAAACACCAAGGCGTAGGCAATGTACATGAGGCCCAGCCGTTTGTGATCGACGGTCGCAATCCAATCATGGAGCCGATCCACGAAGGAACGAGACTCTGCGGTCGCGCTTGGCCATGCGATAGATTCAGTCGACATTGAAACTTTTCCTCATGGCATTAACGAAGCGTCTCAAGGTAAGCGGTTAGCGCGTCCAGTTCCTGCTCGCTCAACTGCATCGCCGGCATCAGGGAGCCAGGCTTGATGGCGTCCGGCTTTCGAATCCAGAGCCGGAGATTTTCCGGCGTATTCGGGGCTGCTCCAGCTGCAATCGTCTCCCGGCTCATCAGGTGCGTAAGGTCGGGACCAAAGCGGCCGTGGGCTACGGTACCTGCTACGGTGTGGCAGTTGATACAGGCAGTGGATTCAAAAATGCGCTCCCCTGCGGAGGTGTTGTCGCCGATTTGTGATGGCTGACTTTGCTCATGAACCCAGCGGTCAAACTCATCCCTCGGCTGCACATAAACGCGCAAAAGCATCTTGGCGTGCTGGGTGCCG
Organism: uncultured Acidobacteriota bacterium; assembly: GCA_963722725.1. GTDB lineage: Bacteria > Acidobacteriota > Terriglobia > Terriglobales > Acidobacteriaceae > JABDBE01. The sequence continues at coordinate 147,199 of CAVROB010000010.1, read as the reverse complement.
CAGTATTGAGCACACTGCCCCAGGTAGACGCCAGCCTCATGCGGATCGAACCACATGCTATTTGGATGGTTGGGAATCAGATCGGTTTTGCCGGCGAGGCGAGGGACCCAGAAACTGTGATCTGTATCCGCCGACAGCAGCGTGATGAATGTTGGCGTCGGGTGATTGTCATCGCTTACCGGAACGTGTAATTCGTTGGCAGTCACGACTCCGAGCGCCGGATATCGGTACTCCCACCAGAACTGGTGACCGATGGCGATTACCTCGATCGCGTTGTCAGATCGCGCAATCCCCTGCACGCTGGCAATCACTCGCGCGGTTGCCATGAACAATGCCAAAACAATGAGAACTGGGATGACGGTCCAGGCGAGCTCAACCTGGTTGCTGCCATACACCTGGGGAGGCTCTTGGCCGTCGTCGCTCTTTCTCTTTCTGAATTTCACGACGGAGTAAAGCAGCAAAGAGAAGACGATTAAGAAAATGACTCCAGTCACCGCCAGTACAAGCAAAGACAGCCCGAAGATCGATTTCGCCGGGGTCGACGCGGGAGCAAAGATATTGGTCGGGCTCAAGGGCTGGGCGGCATCTGCAAAAGCTGTCCCGGAACCGCAGATCCAAACGACAAGGCGGGACATCCCTGCTCGCCAGTTACTTGGGTCACGGGATCGCAATTGTTCTCCTTTCAGAGAGGATGCAGCGAGGTGAATCAGGGTTTCAAGCGAGTCCCGGGGAATGTCGTCGAGAACGTTCGTCGAGAACATGGAGACTCTCTTTCAACACCGAGAAACTGGGGCCGGAGGCGAGATCGCTACTTCGACGATGCTGCCGGAAACCAGTGTCCACAGTCCGACACGTGTCATTCCGCGGTCACGGCATTTTTTACTGTGTGGCTGACCGAACTAGCCGCCGCGGCGGTTGCGATTCGATGCCGATCGTTCAGCAAGCACTCCAACTGCCCGCACGTTTCAGCCGATGAATTCTCCCCGGCGGCAACGAACCTTAGCGGTCCAGCGCGGCTCGTAAATGGGCGAGCAGCACTTCGTCGTCAAAGGGTTTAGTCAAGAACTCCACTGCTCCTGCCCTTAAAGCCTGCATCCGCATTTTCTCGTCACCTTGTGCAGTAATGAAGATGATCGGAATCCTATGGTGACCTTCATTTAGTTTTGATTGGAGTTCCAACCCTGACATCCCCGGCATACGGATGTCGGCAATCAGACATGCGGTATGCTCCAGTTCGCCGGAGTTTAGAAATTCTTCCGCAGACGCGAATGCGAGGGTTGAGAAACCAGCCTCTTTCATCAAGCCGTTCAGCGAGTGCCGGATCAACTCGTCATCATCGACAATTGCAACCAACTTCGGGGCCTCCTCGGTGGCCATGTTTCCTCGGAAATCCTTCGATGATCAAGCTCTGCCGATTTACTGCGATTCAGAGAGTGTCAAACCATCCGCTCTCGGTGTTATTCCAAACGCGTTTCAGCAAGTCCTACTCTGCTGCGCGGGGGACATCCCATTCTGGTTTTGGAGAGAAGGCCGGGAAATTCCCAGCTTCTGCATCTTGTGGATCAGGGTAGTGCGCTTCAGGCCAAGTTTGGTAGCTGCGCCCTTCGCGCCGCCGATCACCCAACGGACTTCTTCCAGGGTTTGAAGAATCAATGAGCGCTCGGACTCCCGCAAAGTAGTTGTACCTGCCGAGACGGCAAAAGGTTGGGTCCCTCTCGTTGGCAAAGGATTGGGAAGCACCCCATCTCTTGAAAGAATTACGGCACGTTCAACCAGGTTCTGTAGTTCGCGGATGTTCCCCGGCCACGGGTGGGAGTTGAGCGCAGACATCGTTTCTGCAGGAATGTGGTCGATTTTCCGACCCATCCGCCGGCCAAATATCTCGACAAAATGCATCACCAAGGCGGGAATATCTTCGGTGCGCGCCCGCAGCGGTGGCAACAGCACGGGGAACACATTCAGGCGGTAGTAGAGGTCACTGCGGAATTGGCCTCGATTCACCATTTCCGCGAGATCACGATTCGTGGCAGCCACCAGCCGGACATCCACTTGGTGAGTCCGGGTGCTACCTAGGCGCTCGAACTCTTGTTCCTGCAGCACGCGCAGCAGTTTAGGCTGCAGCGCGGGCGGAATATCGCCCACCTCGTCCAAGAAAAGCGTGCCTTTGTCAGCCAACTCGAAACGTCCGATCTTCTGCACGATGGCTCCAGTGAAGGCGCCTTTCTCGTGGCCAAAAAGCTCACTTTCTAGCAGATCAAGCGGAATGGCAGCGCAATTCAGCCTGACGAACGGGCGTCCGCAACGCGGGCTGATGTTGTGAATCGCGCGTGCGATCAGTTCCTTACCGGTGCCGGTCTCTCCCTGTATTAACACGGTAGAACCAGTAGGTGCGACCCGTTCGACCTGTTCCAGCACTGCTTCTAGAGCAGGACTGTTTCCGATGACCTGCTCGAATCTGTGCTCATAAGTAGCTTGATCAACAATCCGTGATATCTGGATACCCGCCACAGAGACCCCCTCGTGCTGCGTACGCGGTGCTTACCGGGTTCAGTTTGTCAGGGCCGCCCGAACGCTCTCAAGCAAGACTTCGTCGTCGAACGGTTTGGCCAGGAACTCCACCGCTCCTGCTCTTAACGCCTGCATCCGCATTTTCTCGTCACCATGCGCGGTGATGAAGATGGTTGGAATCCGGCACTGTTCAGCGCTCAGCTTGGCCTGCAATTCCAGCCCGGACATTCCGGGCATGCGGATATCCGCAATCAGACATGCAGTCTGGTGCTGCCGCCCGGATGTCAGGAATTCTTCCGCGGACGCAAAAACCTGCGACGGCAAACCCACCGATTTCAACATCCCCTGCAATGCGCCGCGCATCAAGTCGTCGTCATCGACAATCGCCACTAAGTTCATCTTCCGCGACGCCCTGGTTTCAATGACCATGGCTAAAAATGACCATGGCTAAGAAAGTAGCGGAATCGTCACCCCAAGCGCAATCATACTTTGGTATGTAAGGTCCCAAACCGCCTGTACGGTGGGCGGTTGGCGTGATTCGTGAGGATCGGTCTTGCTGGGTAGCGTGAGGTGGACTCATGCCGCGATTCAACAGCCACCGCATTTACGCAACTTCTTTGCCGGGTGAAATCTCAAGCTTCGCCGCCATTTTCACCAATTCTGCCAGTGATTCGGCCTGCATCTTTCGCATCATGTGTCCGCGTTGGATCTTCACCGTGATTTCACTGGTTCCGAGATCAAAAGCTATTTGTTTATTGAGCATGCCCGCGACGACCAGGCCCATGACCTCACGTTCGCGCGCGGTGAGCAACTGGGAGCGCTTTCGCAACTCGCCAAGCTCGCTCTGCTCCTGGCGAATCACCCGATCACGATCCAAAGCCTGGTGGATCGCATCCAGCAAGTCCTGGTCTCGAAATGGCTTGGTCAGGAACTCGACCGCTCCGGATTTCATAGCCTTGACCGTCATCGGAATATCGCCATGGCCGGTAATGAAGATGATAGGAATTCGGATGCCGGCGGAAGCCAGTTCGCGCTGAAAATCCAGACCGTCGACTCCGGGAAGTCTCACGTCCAGAACCAGGCAGCTTGGTCCGTCCGTCCGCTTGCTCTGTAGGAAGGACTGCGCTGTCCCGAAGGTCTCGGAATGCAAGCCGACCGACTTCAGCATGCCTTGGATGGAGGCACGCACCAAGTCATCGTCATCGACGATGAACACCATGGGGGCGGTCGCAGATGTCATTCACTCACCTCGCTCTCGTCGAGCGTGTCTGAACACACAGCCTCCGATGAGAAGAATGATAGCGCAGGAACTTTAGTCTGGGAACGGGGTGGAGCACTAAGGTGAACCGGTGCTGCTCGCTGGCTTACCGCGGCATTCGGGTCGCACTGGCAAACTCGATCGGTCCCATCCGCCGGCCGAGGGCCTGAATTAGGCGCAATGCGAGTCGAACAATCTAGATGGAATTTCTTCCCCGTTGAGCCCTATTTCTCGGACATGCTTCGCGTCGTGCAGGTCCGAGTGCATGAGGTTGTGGGGCGAGCCCGCGCCGCATCAATCGTCTGAGCTTCGCGCGTGCCCGTGTTAACTGGGCCTTCACTGTTCCGTCGGGCACTCCCAGGATGTGCGCGGTTTCGCTCGTGCTCAGACCATCCAACTCACGCAACTGGAACGTCCTGCGCAAACGAGGCGAGAGCTGTTGCATGAATCGGAGGATTTGTCCGCGCAGTTCGGACCGGCTGCAGTTATCCTCTGGACTTGGCCCAGGGGCCGCCAATATATCCGACACGGAATATTCCTGATCCTCCCCGAACTGCTCGTCCATCGACACGTGGATCTGCCGTGGCCGCTTGCGCAATTTCATGCGCGCAGCATTGGACACAATGGCGGTCAACCAGGTAGACATCTGCGCGTCACCCCTGAACTGGTCGATGTGCTTGTAGGCGGAGAGGAGTGCATCCTGGACTGCGTCTTCAGCGTCGGCTGCATTGCCCAGGTACCGGTAAGCCTTTCTTTGAAAGGACGGCAGACTGCGCGCAAGAAGGTCGTTCAGCTCTCGACCACTTGCTCCAAGGAAGCGGACGGCGAGGTGCTGTTCGCTTCCGATGTAGGTCTCTGGTACTTGCATGTTCTTCTCCTCTGTACCAGGAGGAAAAGGCACGCCGTTTTCCAATCCACTTCGGACAACTTAGTTGCTTATTTTCATTGGCATGAGCGAACTGTGGGCTCAGGGACAGCCTTACCGAGCCAGATGCGGTGTCCTGCGATTGACACAACGTCCGCATTTCGACAGGCTTCGGATTCGATTGTGAGCCTCTCTGCAGCGGCACAATGTGCCAACCACCATACCTCTGTCAGATTTGAATCAACGCTATCCCCGCCTCGGGGTCGAATTTCTTCTGAAGACGACTGGGACTCTCGGTCAGAATCAATTCGCAGGTCGGACGCACGTGAGCCTCAAGGAGGTGGCCACCGTGGGCGGTACCGTCGCAACGTCCCACCACCACGTGCGCGTGCACTTGCGGCTCTCCGTCCTTCAGAGCGATGTCGCCAATTAGCGAGAGCAGTTCCACTTGTTCGTCGAGCACGCAGGCTGGATCGTACTTTTTCGTTTTCCAGTTGAACCAACCCAGCTTCGCGTGAGAAAGCGCGCCAATGGCTTTAAAGCTGCTTCCCCCCAACCCTTGGTGCTTTGAAAAGTGTTGCAGCACGCTCGCGATCTCGTCGCCAGTCTCAAAGATTAGAGCGAAAACCTTCGGTTCATCCTCGATTTGTTTCCACCGCATGTCGGCCCCTTTTTCCTGGACGATCTTACAATTCTGCACCCAGAATCAAAGAGAGCGCGAGCCGCCTTCGCAGTAGAATGAAAGATCGAGGGAGGCAGGACTGCGAAGACGACACCCGCTCTTAATGCATGTCATATGCCCCCTTGATGCCGCAGCAATCAACTCGGTTGCGTTTTAGTGGAATGGCATTGCGACGTGCATCGAAGGTTCGGAGTCTGCATTTGTAGTTTGGAACCGGAAATGCACTTACCAGGCTTCGATTCAGTTTGGCGGCGATCCAATGCCACAGGTCTTTGAGGGCACTCGAACATGCATCGCTGATAGCGGTTGTTTTTTCTGTCATTCGGGAGGTGCGTATTCACTTCAAGAGGTATAACGCGGTCAGATCGCTGGGAGATGTGATATCCAGCATCCTGAATTGTGTGTGCCCTGAGTGCGGTGGAAGATTGGGTGAACCCGGCAAAGAGTTCAAGTGCCAGGGCGAATGTCGGACCGATTGGCGTGAGGTGTGGGATCGAGCCCTCTCAGTTCGATCTACACACGATGCCGGGGGAAGGACAGACTGTGCTCATTTGATTAAGAGGAAGTGACCGCAAGGGATCGTCTTCCTGAGCCTGACAAATAAAGAAGGATGCCATCAATGGCGTAACCCGGTGCGCCGACGGGACGGCCCCAACCATATCTGGAAGCGCGGCCAAAACCGCTCTCCGTGCCACCACTCGGCAACGTGAATATTCTTCCGGTTGGCGTATCTACGCTGTGTTCGAGTGGTGCGGATCAATATGCAGGGGCACTTGCGATAATCGGGACAGGAGTGGCTAACCTTAATTGGTTCAACGACGTCAATACGCTCTGCCATTGGGCCGGGTCTTTCTTTGTCTCGATCGGGGCGGAGAGATCGGAATAAAAGTCGAGGATGTTGGCGCGCAGATCCGGCGGCGTCGATTCAAATTTGCGCTCTGACAACTGGGACAACAATTTTGCGTAGGTCTCGTCGGTTAGGGAATATTCTGCTGCCTTGGTTAAATTACCGCTATCCAAGTCAGAATTAGGGAGCACGAGCGAGTTCGTGCGCACCGCTTCGAGAAAAGCCCGGTATTGATCGACGCTTGTATTGATGCTCTTGAAATACAAGTCCTCAGTTTGCGGAGTTGGATTATTGAATGCCATCGCCTTGAAGGGACCGATTTTCGGCATGTATCGCAAAAGAGTGGACAGCACCCGCGTACCAACTCCGGGCTTCACGTAATCTTTTCCCCAATCTTTTTCATACTCCGAGCGCGAAAGGCGGTACAGAAATTTTCGTTTTGCGAAGTCGGGCTGCTCGCGCATCATGTCTTTCTTGTGGGTCTGCAGCGCGACCTGGGTCATCTCCGGGATCAGCCGGCTGATGGAGTAACGATACGAACCAATAGCTAGATCCTCATGGGCAAGCACGTCTTTCAGGTCCACTCCGTAGACGACCGGGAAAACCCGTTCCAGTAAAGGCTTGCACACTTGGAACCCGATGAAATCATGGTACTGCTGTGATGCGTACCGATTCTTCGCGACCTGGACCATGTCGAAGCCGAACTCGGTTTTCAAGTGCGCCGTTTTATCCTGCGCATACTTGACCGACTTGCCAAACTTGGCCCGCAGCTTCGGATACTCGATCGCTACCGATTGGTTCACTGCGGGATGTCCGGAGATGTCAGAAGCATAGTGGGCCAGCGCGCCGAGCGCGAAGGCATATTCGTTCACATCCTGACTCTCGATCAGCAGTTCGCGAACGAAGTCTCCGCTGCGAACGTAATGCACCAGGTTGCTGAATTTTTTACTGCCGAATGGATAGTAGCCCAGGTCCTGAATGACAGCGCCTCCGTAGGCGTAGGCGTGCGCCTCCGTGATCTGGTCCTCTGACAATCCTGGGTACCGCTTGAGCAGCAGCGGCCGAATCTCGACGGCCCACAACAAGTCCACGATTTCCTCGTGGGTCAAAACGGAGTAAGCCGACGAACCACCGCTGCACATCAGCATGATAAGAAGAGATGCCACGAGCCGGACGGAAAGCGGGCGCCATTCTGCAACTATGGCGCCTGCCGATGCTGACCGCTGGTGCATGGTTTAGATGCGACCGAGAACCAGAAGAATGACCACGATGCAAAGGACCAGTCCCACACCGCCAGTCGGGGCGTAACCCCAATCCCGGCTGTGCGACCACCTCGGCAACGCACCAAAGAGTGCTAAGACCAAAATCACGATCAATACAGTTCCAAGCATGTTGTGCTCCTTAATTTCATATGATTTAATCGGCGCGAGCCCAGAAGAGCGGGTCCGCGCCGACAACCTTAACCTGAGTGCTCCGCGGCGTTAGAGTGTGATGTTGAGTTCAACATTGACTCCGGGATACGTCGGGTTGCAAAGGTAATACACGCCGCCGATGTCGACCACAAAAACCTGTTGCGTGTAGAGCCAGTTGCCCGGCCACGGGGCGGCGAATCCGAACCAGTAGCCACCGTATTGGAAGCGGTGATTGTTGTAATCGCCTTGGCTAACTCGAAACGTGTGTTCACGTCCAAAGTTGGCCTTGTAACGATCGGCAGGAATGCCACCGGCATTCTTCGCCGGCTGTGCGTGCTGCTGCGTAGTCTTTTCTTCCTGCTTGCCGTTGTTCTCCTGCTGCGCGCTTTTCTCCTCCGGCTTGGTGTTCTTCTCTTGCTGCGCGTTTTTCTCTTCCGGCTTGGCGTTCTTGTCCGGCTGCGCGCCCTTCTCATCTTGCTTGGCGGATTTCTCTGTTTCCGCCTTTTTCTCATCCTGCGCAGGTTTTGCGGTCTGTTCTTTCTGGTCTTTCTGTTCGTCCTGATCATGCTGCTCCTGTGCGTAGACTGGAGCCGCAAGGATCAAAGACAAAAGTACTGTGCCGATAATTCCTACTAGTTTCATGAGTGTTTCCTCCATTACTGCTGATTGAATGTTCTTGCCTTACTGCAAGCTTCCTGTGGTGACGTTGGCCGGATTGCCGATTGCGTCGCCGGATACGAGAAGTTCAACTCTCCGGTTCTGCTGGCGGCCGGCGGAGCTGTCATTTGAGGCTACGGGCAAAGTATTGCCGAAACCTCTCGCGCTGACTGAGTTTGTGGTTACGCCTTCTTGCACCAGATAATCGCGCACCGAGCTGGCACGATTCTCCGACAGTTTCTGGTTCATGTCATCGCCGCCGACGTTATCGGTGTAGCCGCCGACTTCAATGTTGAGCCCGGGGTAAGCAAGCAGGATGCCGGCGACTTTCGCCAATTTCTCTCTCGCACCCGGCTTCAAGGAATATTGGCCTGTGTCAAACAACACATCGGACATGCTGACGATGAGCCCGCGCGCGCTGTCGCGAGTCTGAAGGATTGAATTTAACTGCTCGGACAAACGGGCGCGCATCGCCGCTTTGTCACTGTCCGCTTGCTGTGCAGCGAGACGAGACTGGTCGGCGTCCGCCTGAGCCGCGTTGACCGCTGCTGCGGATGCTGCCTGACTTGCAGCCATGTCGGATTGCGCCTTTGCCGCATCCGCCTGAGCTTGTTCCTTCTGTCGGGTCGCATCGTCCGCCTGCGCTTGTGATTGCGCCTGCGCGTCGGCCGAGTTCTGGAGGTCATTGGCAACGCGTTGATCGTTTATCTTCTTGACCGCGATCGCGCGAGCGTCTTCGGCGGTTTGAACCGCGTCCCGGGCGACTGCGATCAGCGGTTTGTCCTGGACGTGCTTTCGGGTGGCATATTCGTCCGCGTTATTCATCAACTGCACGGCTTTCTGATAGCTTTCGGGGGCGTACTGCTCAGCGCCTTCGGATTGAGCGATACGCACCGCATTCCGCGCTTCAAAGAATTCCAGTGGCAGCTTGGCATTCAGAACCACGGGATCGAACTTGTAGCCGGACGGAATGTAGCCGCCGCGCTCCATGAGTTCGTACTTCGCATCTACAGTTTCGACGGTTCCTTTCGTGTCCTTGCGAATAACATTTTCGAGGACCACGACGTTGCTGGGTTGCCGCACGGCGTAATAAGGCTCTGCGGTGACGATCAACGCGAAAGCCTGAAGATCCGTGGTCACGTGCAACTTGCTGCGGTCGTTGCCGCCCACTAAGACCTCGCCCAGGTTTACGGCGCGGCCTTCCGGCGAAATCGCCCACAAAATGTAGGTCAAGTATTCGTTGCCGAACGTCTTGGGGCTCTGCAGATTGCCGAATTCGGCTTTTATCTCAATGGTTCCCCGCTTGCTGTTCACTTCGGCTTCACCATTAGCTGAGGGCATGAGATTCGTGCCCATGAAATCCACCTTCGTGGCACCGCTGTGATGCCTATAATTGACCGCTGGCGTGGTGCGGCTGACTACGACCACGCGGAACGTGGGCGCCTGAGCCATGGGCTCGACGGCGGGTGCCGATTGAGAGTTGGTTTGCGCCAGTGCGCTCATGCTTAGTGCGACTCCGGCCACTAACAACAGTTTCATCTTCATTTGTTTCTCCTTGGCAGATGTCTGCCGGGTTACGCTGTCTCGATCTTTTCCCTGGTGACAAGCTCCTGAGCGATCTCGTTATTAGTTCGTCATCCTTTTCCGATTCGGACATTGGAGAGGGAGTGAAATAGTCCAAACACATTGAGCAGCCACAGCACCACGGCGATGACCACTACGCCATTCAAGATCGACTTGATGGATGACTGCATGGGAATGAAGCGATTGACCAGCCACAACAGAACACCCACCACGATGAGCACTTCTACAAGCTGAATCAGCGGCATAATCTTTGACCTTTCTTGTTTCGCGGGCTAACGCCTCCCATCCGCTCGGAGGTGTTGCCCTCACTTTTATGTTCGAGAGCTTTAGGGTCGAATCGTGTCCGCCGGAGGTTCCGCGGCATACACACGGATGACGAACGCCAATCGGCTGGATGTGGTCGCTTCGATGTGAATTGGTTGGGAACTCACCGACAGCGGCCTAAGAGTGAGAGCTGCGAATTGGCGCTCGTTGCTCTCTCGACACACTCAGGAGAATGAATCATGACAGGCGTCGACATTCGTGTCTGAGCAAGATAGCTCACTTGTGAAGAATCAGGAGTGCGGGGCCGTTCCGGATACGCGCAAATCGCGGTAATCTCAGCTTATTCCATCTGATCTGGTGGCATGCCGTTGACGGCAGCAATCGACCGTACTGGGTTCATCGATTGCTCACGAATACTCGAATTCTTGCCCGCACTGGAAGCAGACTCGATAGGTCCGCTTCTTAATCGTGAACACCCGACTCATCTGCCGGTGAAGGCACCCGAACGCTGAATGCAAGAACGAGAGTAGTGGCTTCATGAATGCTGCGCTCGACGGCGCTCACAGCTTCCGTTGGCATCCAACCAATCGAGCAGAGAGCAAACGCTAGCCCGGGCGAGCGCAATCGAACAGTCGGCAGCTCCGTAATAAAGATTGATGGTGTCGCCATCGGGGTCCATCGTATAACCGCAAGGGAACACAACATCGTCGACGTCTCCGTGGCGCTCGTAGTCGGCCTCGGGCCCAAAGATCCATGAATCCCCACGCAGTAAACACTTTGCCGGATTCTCGAGTTCGAACAGCGCCAAGCCCAGGCGATACAAACAGCCCGAAGGCGTATGCCGCACTCCGTGGTAGAACACGAGCCATCCTCTGGAAGTTTCGATGGGCGGCGGCGACAAGCCAATCTTGTTCGCATCCCACCAGGCGCCGCGCCGCGCCTCCAGCATGAGCCTGTGCTTGCCCCAATAACGCAGGTCGGGAGAATAAGAGATCCACATGTGCGATCCCAGCGGCGTCATGGGCCGATGAATAAGCGCCCAGCATCCATCAATTCTCCGTGGCAGAAGCGCTGAGTCTTTATCATCAGGCGGCATGACGACTCCATAGCGTTCGAAGCTACGGAAGTCTTTAGTCAGAGCCAGAGACACTCCGGGGCCACCGCGCGAATAGGAGGTGTAGGTGACTGCGTATTGCTGCAATTCGGGAACGAAAGTGATGCGAGGGTCCTCAATGCCCCAGATTTCCTCTGGATAATCGTTGGGGCTTGGCATCAGCGTCGGTTCGCTATCGATTTGCCAATTGTCCACTCCGTTACGTGAGCGGGCGGCGCAAAGATGGGATAAGCCCCGTCGATCTTCGACCCGGCAAAGCAGCAGGGTTGATCCGTCTGCCAGCAGGGTCGCGCCTGCATTGAACACACTATTAATGGAGTATGGCCAGTCCTTGGCGGTTAAAATTGGATTGGATGGGTGCCGAAGTAGGAGTGGCTCGTAGCGAGTTGTTGTAGCAATGCCCATATGTGTTCACTGAACGGCCTTGATCAAAGTTTAATTAGTGGAAGTCACAAATAACTCACCGCTCGTTCCCGGGCTATCAGATTCCGGCAGCGAGTTCATTTCCAGCAGTGCCATCAAGAACGAGAGCGTGGATTCGGCTCCCTGGTTCTCGTTGGCGCGGTCGGGATGCAGACCGTCTCGGCAGCCGCCGGTGATGGAGTCATAGAGCGGAAGTTGCAAATCGTTGTCGCCAAGAAACCAGTTGAAGGCCGACCAAGCCTGGTTGCGCCAACGGCTATCCCCGGCTGTGCGATAGGCCTGCAAACAGGCAGAGACCGTGCCAGCCGCCTCGAGTGGCTGTTGATCGAAGCGAGCTTTTTCACCACCCTGGCGATAGAAGCCTTGTGACCCGATCGGGACAAAGTGGCCATTGGTTTCGCAATGCTGCGTTGTTAGCAGCCAATCCAGCGCTTCCAGACCAGCCGAGACCATGCGATCATCCGAGCAAGCGGAGCCCACGAGCAACATGGCTTGGGGCAATCTCGCGTTTCCGTAAGCCAGAACGTTCTCGAACCATTTCCAATCCGGACTTCGGATCGACTCATACATTTCGAGCAGACGTGTACCGAGGACGGACCTTATTTTCTGCGCGTCCCGGTCTCCAGAATATGAATCGAGATATTCCTGAATTCCGAGCAGGGCGTAGGCCCAGGCGCGAGGACTGCTGAATTCCATCACTGCGGGAAGGGAAAACTCGAACAAGCGTCCAGCCGCGGACCTCAGCCCCTGATCCCGGGACCGGCCTAAAACCGTTCCAAGTCCCCACAATGCGCGCCCGTGACAGTCTTCGGAGCCCTCAGCTTCATTCCAGCGGCGATCGTAGCCGAGAAAGTTTCTGAATCTACCGTTCCCTGGATTGAACGCATGCTCCAGGAATGCCAAATAGCGGAACGACGAATCTTGAGTAGACGAGTTGAATTCGTAACGACCCTTCCCCTGTTGCTCAAGCATCACCGTGAAAATGAGGGCGCGGGCGTTGTCGTCGGTGGTATATCCCTCGCCGGAGTTAGGGATCGTGAAGATCGCATGCTGCATGATTCCCGTGTCATTGGTCAGCCGGTTGAAGTGATTCAGTTTCAGCTCTGGCAACTGATTTAACGACTTCTGTATAGCGCGGGCGGAGAACTGTACTTTGGGACTCTCCATGCGGTCGCTGCGTACTCTTGCAAAACTCTTCATGTAGCCCTGGGCTACTCTTTTCCAGACCATCTCCCGCGCGAACAAATAAGCACGCTTGCGCATGGCGTGGCGTATCGCAGGAGTGTCCAAAAGCTCGACCGTCTTTTTTGCGATGGCATCCGGATCCTGGAAGGGGACCAGCGCGCCGCGGCGGTCGTCCAGCAATTCGATGGCATGCCAGTATGGGGTTGAGATAATCGCCTTACCCGCGCCCAGCGCATACGCGAGCGTCCCGGAAACCACTTGGGCTTCATGGCGATAAGGAGTGATGTAAATGTCCGCGGCACCAATGAACTCAACCATCTCCTCCGGGCTGACGAACCGGTTGTGGAAGAAAACGTTCGACTCCACTCCCACCTCCTTCGCCAACGCCTGCAGGTGAAGTCTATATTGCTCACCCTCCCGGCGGAGGACGTGAGGGTGGGTCGCCCCCGCGACTATGTATGCGACATTCTTGTGCTTGGACAGAATCTGCGGAAGCGCTTGAATAACGTTTTCGATTCCCTTGTTCGGCGAGAGCAGGCCGAAGGTAAGTAATACTGCTTTTCCTTCGACACCAAAACGGTCCTTGTAAAAATTGGGATCGAGGAATGGCAGGTCCGGAACGCCGTGAGGGACCATGTCGATCTTGCTGCCGGGCACTTTGAAGATTTCCTGCAAAAATTGGGATGAGAGCTGGCTCATGACGATGAGGCGATCCGAAAGCTCGGCAATCTCTTCCATCACCCTGAGCTGGTCAGGATCCGGCTCCCGAAGAACGGTGTGAAGCGTGGTCACCACGGGCATCTTCAGGCCGCGCAACAGCTGCAAGATGTGGCTGCCAGCGGGTCCGCCGAAAATTCCGTACTCGTGCTGCAGGCAGACCATGTCGATATTGTTGAAGTTCAAGAACTCAGCGGCCTCTCGATACGATTTCAACTCGTCCTGAGCGAGCGACCATCTGACGCGCGCAGGATAGTCATATCCTTCTTCCGTGTCGTTTACAGGGAGCGCCAGCAATCGAGCGGTACCGTACTCGGCGGATATGGCTGCGCAAAGGTCAGTGGTAAACGTCGCAATTCCACACTGTCGGGGCAGATAGTTGCCGATGACCGCGATCCGGCTAGGTAACGATGGCTTCGACTGCGATCGGGGTCGAGCCGCCGAAACTTCCTCCCGCGCCAGGGGGCGCAGGCTAACGACTTCTAACATCTCCTTGGAGAGCACTATGTTGGGTAGCGCCATTCGCTCCTGGCTTGCCGAAAACGGCTGCTGATACAGGTTAGAGTTCCGATAAGCCCGACGCGTCATCCGACTCGGTCGGAGGGTATCGGTTATCGGTGCGGGGTTTCGTCCGTGAGTTTGCCTCTTTCAGTATCCAACGTAAGGGAGGTTGCAAACTGGTCAAAATTGACCACATATGCCTCGGGTTGGCAGGATACAAACACTTTGGCGATCCACGATGACCATTGGTTCAAGAAAAAGATTACCGCCGTAACCATGCTGGTATTGTGTCGAACACTCTCTATTAACGACGAAACCCTAAACTAGAGTCGGGTGTGTTCCGGCATACCAAGAAATCTGCGATCCTAATGGAAACTCGATGGGGTAGGCGTTTCGGACGATACGAGGTCATCGCGGAGGTTGGCCGCGGCGCTATGGGCGTCGTGTACAAGGCTCGTGATCCCAAGATCGACCGGTTTGTCGCTGTTAAAACGATCTCGCTCTCGGGCCAGAATCCAGAGGAGGAGCGCGAATACCGCGAGCGGTTCTTTCACGAAGCTCAGGCAGCCGGTCGTTTGTTACATCCCGGCATTGTCACTATTTTCGACACCGGCGAGGATCCAGAAAGCCACATTGCCTTCATTGTTATGGAGTTCATTGCGGGCCAGTCGCTGGACCGACTCCTTTTAGAAAATCCCAAGAAGCTACCGCTCGACACAGCTCTTCGCCTGTCGGAGGAACTCGCAGAGGCGCTGGATCACGCTCACGGACAAGGCGTAATCCATCGTGACATGAAACCTGCTAACGTCCTGGTCACGCCGGAAGGCCATGCCAAGATCGCAGATTTCGGTATCGCGAAAGTTAACCTGGCCAACCTCACCATTCCCGGCCGGGCGCTGGGCACACCGGCCTACATGTCGCCCGAACAGTTGGAGGGTGAAACGGTCGACAAACGCTCCGATCTATTTTCGTTAGGTGCGATTCTCTACCATATGGTTACGGGCTTCGGCCCTTTTCAAGGTAACAGTGCTACCACGGTTTGCTTCAAGGTCGCCAACCGCGATCCCCTGCGGGCA
This sequence comes from uncultured Acidobacteriota bacterium, assembly GCA_963722725.1. Lineage (GTDB taxonomy): Bacteria > Acidobacteriota > Terriglobia > Terriglobales > Acidobacteriaceae > JABDBE01. Next base: position 132,106 of record CAVROB010000010.1, on the reverse strand, counting down.
ACCGCGTTTGACCCCGAGCTTCCGCCTGAACTGGATTCCGTCATCGCCCGTGCCATGGCGAAAGATCCCGCGCAACGCTACCAGCGTGGATTGGAGTTCGCTCTCGATCTGCGTGAGCTTCGAGAGCGCGGCCAGACAATCTCAAGAGGCGCCGGTGCGTCTCGGTTCGCAGGAGGGGGAGAAGTTGCCGCTCGGTCGCTTGGCGACGTCCCGACTCGGGTCGCTTCAGCAAACCTTGCGCTGGTTTGTTTCTTAAGAACGTTAGGGCACGAGGCGAGACAATCATCCACCTTCATTCGGTTGCGGGTCTTGTCCTGTTGGCGGCGGCCGGCGATTCGCATCGGGCTCGTGCTTTCCGTTGCTACGATCGCTTTCAGCTTCCTTGCGTATCACAAAAGTCTGCCGTCACAAAATTCAAGTCAGACCAGTCCATCAGCAAGCGTCGGTGCAAGTGGGGCACCGGCCCCGGTGGTGAGCGAACCAGTTGCCATCGAGCACAGCGCAGAAAAGGTTTCCAATTCCAAGGAACCCTCTAAAGCCGTTGCAGACTCCACGCTCAACATACGCATTGAACATCGTTTCTCAGCGCCCGAGCTTTCGCTGTGGATCGATGACAAGCTAGCTTACGATCGTCCTTTGCGCGGTCAGATCAAGAAGCATTGGAATCCATTTCGAACGGATGTCCGGGAGACTGAATCCGTAAGGCTTCCAGCAGGCAAACACCGCATCCTTGTTCGCGTACGTTCCACGCCCGACAAGTACGAACAATCAGCATCTATCTTGGGGAGTTTCACCAAAGACCATCCGGCGATCTTGCAGATCAACTTTGAGCGTCAGGGAGAAGCGATGCGCCTGGCATTGCGATGATCGTAGGAACCTGGACAGAGGTAAACGCCACTATTCCAGAATGCAAAAGAGCGGCTCGCAGCGCACGCTGCGAGCCGTTTCGTTGAAGCCGCGGGGGCTGTTACTGTTCTCGCCGTTCTTCGGGGGCGGCCTCTTTTTCTGGCTTAGTGGCTGGACGGGCTTCAGCCCGGGGAGCAGCCTCTGGATGAGCTTCAGGCTTGGCCGCAGCTTCTGGATGAGGCGTGTTCTCCGGACGGGGTGCTGCTTCCCGAGGTGCGGCCTTCGCAGGCGCTTCCTCAGGTTTTGGTGGGGTCGCCTTGGCGACCTCCGGACGCGGCGTGTTTTCAGGTTTCGCCGCGCTCGCGGCCGGACGCGGTGTGGTCTCCGGCTTTGCCGCCGTAGCCTTCTCCGGTGTGCTCGGTGGACGAGGCACCTCGTTACGCGCGGCTGGAGTGCTCGTCGCCGGAGTGCCCGGTCGAGGAACGTTGTTCTCCGGGCGCGCAGCTGGCGTCTTGGCCGGTGGCTGAGCTGCTGCAGCTTTGACTTCAGGCTTATAAGGTGCTCCCGCTTCTTTAGCCGGTATCCCGCCGCTGAATGATCCCGGCTTAGGAGTAGCTGCGATGGCCGGCTTGCCATGGTTCACCGAAGCTCGTTGCTGTGGGTTCGCGCGGGCAGTCGCCAGTTGTTGGGTTTGAGCGGCCACAGGGGCGATGTGTTTCTCGTGCGCATAGGTCTGATCTTGAGCCGTGGGAGCCGCGGTGACTCCACCGGTACCCCCGTTATAGCTGACGCGGTTTACTGTCGTATTGTTGATCACTGTGGTGTTGTAGGTGTTGTGAATATTGGTGACGTTCACGTTATTCACTGCAGTGTTGTATTCGAACTGTCCGTTATTCCAACGGCCGCCCTCATAACCCTGACCGCCGTAACCGAAGCCATAATTGATCCCGCCATAGAAGCCTACGTGCGGTCCCCAGTAGCCTTCATTGAAGGCAAAGGCGCCGCCGTTCCAACCCCAGTAACCGGGGGTCCAGAGGTAGCCGGGTTGCGGAGCCATTACCCACGTGCCAGGCACGAAGAAGTAACCGTCCGGGCCGTAAGCCCAGTAGCCAGGCGCCCAGAGATAGCCTTGAGCGGGTACGGGCGGCTGCTCATATACGGGCAGCGCTGGCGGGCCGATAGTAATGGATACGCCAAATTGCGCGAACGCTGCTGCCGACATGGCCAGCATTACGAGCGCGAACAACATCGAGCGAATAGAAGGGATGAAACGCATTGTATTTCCTTTGGCCTGATCATCCTGGGCTTGCCCGGTGATGCTCTCCTGCTGCGGGTTGCGTGGATGAAAGGCGCGATTCCGGCGAAACGCACTGACGAGTTGGTCCCGCTCGTAAAGAGTTCCGTAATGCACCTTCTCACGTCGAAGCATTCAAGTCTGGTCAATAACGCTCACAACGATTCAACCGACCGGACAAAGTGAAACGCGAAAGAATCGCGGGCCTGAAATGAATGAACTGATCAAAATTGACCAGCTTGTTGCCGAGCGACGCAGCATTATGTAGCCATGACAGCCAAAGGGAAACAAGCTCTGGAGGTTCGTTGTCCTACTTGCGGAGCCAAGCCAGGAGAAAAGTGCGAACTTAGCACTGGCCAGCCCCGAACTGATCCGCATAGAGATCGGCGCCTGGCGAGTGTTGAAAAGTAACTGGCCCGCTCGTTATAGCTGCTCAATCAAGTAGCGGGTCACTCTCTAAGAGTCTCGCTACGTTTTAAGAAAACGCGGGAGCGCAGAACAAGATCAACCCCTGATCTGTTCGCAATCATGCTGGGAAGCCCGCCGTTCGTCGGAGCCTTCGAGATAGCAACTCTGTTGGATATGGCGCGAATGCGCCGAAACGACGGTGTAGGGAATGCCCAGAAATCGCTTGGCAACGATTCCAGTCACCTCAAGGCAATTGAAATTCATCGGCTTTATTTTTCTTAACATTCGCTTCATTGCATTCTGGATGTTCTTCGCCCCGATTCCACCGAAGAACGTTACCTTCACCTGTGCAGCCATGAAGAAGAAGCTCCATCCCGCAGCATGGGTCTTGCGATCAAGAGCCAAGCCATCCAGCGCTTTGACCAATCCCCATGTGGCTGAGTAAGGTTCGCTTTGGAACCCGATGGCCTGCGCCACAGCCGGATTTTCCCTAATCAGAATCGTGCCGATTTGCACTTCCTGCGTCACGGAATCCTCCTCTCGCCGGAAGCCTTCAGAATCGTGCATCTGTTCGCGAAATACTGAGCAAAATGGATCACTTTGGAACTTCAGAGCAAAAGAAATTCGCGTCTGGCTTTTAGTCACGATTTATGCCAATTAAGCACTTCGATGCACTAGAATTATGGCTGATGAGTTCTCCTAAAGCACCGAACGGCAAGAAGCAGCGCGAGTTCGATCCCACCACTTTCCTCGCCACCATTGGCGAGGGCAGGAAAAATGTGGCTGTCGAAAAGAAGCAAACCATCTTCGCGCAGGGCGACGGTGCAGACGCAGTCTTCTATATCCAGACCGGCAAGGTGAAGCTCACTGTCGTATCCAAGACTGGCAGAGAAGCGACCATAGGCATGTTAGGGGAGGGAAACTTCTTTGGGGAAGGCGCGCTGGCAGGCCAGTCGCTTCGCATGGGATCTGCAGCCGCGATGACGGATTGCGCGCTTCTGCGCATCGACAAAAAGGCGATGATGGAAGCGCTTCATCGCGAACATGCGTTTTCAGATCTGTTCGTGGCGTATTTGCTGGCGCGGAATATCCGCTATGAAGAGGACCTGGTCGATCAGTTGTTTAACTCCAGCGAAAAGCGGCTGGCCCGCGTCCTTCTCTTGCTGGCTCATTTTGGCAAAGAAGGTGTACCCGAAACCGTCGTCCCGAAGATAAGTCAGGAAACGCTGGCAGATATGGTTGGCACCACCCGTTCACGAGTGAGCTTTTTCATGAACCGGTTCAGAAAACTCGGTTTCATTCAATACGCCGGCGGGATTGAAGGCGGATTGCAGGTCCACAGTTCGCTGCTCAATGTCGTTCTCCACGATTAAGATTCCCGCGCACTGACTCCGCCACCCTGGCTCAACGAATACCGGAATAAATTCCTTCACAAATGCTGGAATGCCGCGCCAATCGGGGCGTGTGAGCAATTCTGCTCAGACGCGTGACTGCGGACTTGGTAAGTTGCTCTTTAAGTGTGAGGAGGGCGTATGGGTGCATTTCGCATTTTGGTGGCTGACGATCATCCGATAATCCGATTCGGTCTGAGCTCGCTGCTGGGGTCTCACGAAGGATGGGAAGTCTGCGGAGAGGCCGCTGACGGACGGGACACGGTAGAGAAGTGCAAGCGTTTGAAACCGGATCTTCTTGTGTTGGACATCAGCATGCCAGAACTGAATGGCGTGGACGCGGCTCGACAGATCCTGAAGCACAATCCCGACCAGGTAATCCTGGTCCTTACCGCCGTGGACTCCGAGCAGGTGGTCCGGGACTGTCTCGAGGCGGGCATTCGAGGGTGGGTTTTTAAGTCCGACGGAACCGACGACCTGATCACGGCAGTGGAGGCACTGCAACGGCGCAACACCGTTTTCAGCTCGCGGGTGTCTGACCTGATTTTGGAGGGTTACAAACAGCATCGCGTTGCCCCAGCCGCGGCCGACATACCCAAATTGTCGCCACGGGAGCGCGAGGTCTTACAGCTCGTGAGTGAGGGCAAGGCCTCGAAGGAAATCGCGTTGATCCTGAACATCTCACTGGCAACGGCGGAAACCCATCGAAGCAATATCCTGCGCAAGCTCGGCCTTCATTCCATAGCCGAGTTGGTGCTGTATGCGGTGAGGAACGGGATTATCCACGTGCAATGTCCACCCGAATTGCGCATCCCCAACCCGAAAGCGGAACGTAACCGTCCAGCTGCACCCCGTGGCTACGCTGACTTTCCCAAACCCGGCAACGGCCAGGCACGCATTGGGCCTCAGGAGGTCAACTGAGAGTGGCCGGCAACGTAAAAAAGGCCAGACCCCGGGGGAGGTCTGGCCCGAAACGTGCGCTTTTCGGTACAGAAAGTAGAGCAGTCGTGAGGGTCGGAACGTCGACACTGTCAATCGACACTAACCCATGACCACCCTGTCGAACAGGTCGGATAATACATTTCCCAGAACGGGACGTCTGATCAAAATTGCACAGTTTTACTAATGACAAAGTCTAAACTGTCACTATCCGTGACTACAGGCGGTGCTTTATGACTCCCACCGAAACAGGCGCTGTTCACAGAGTTTTGCTGGTGGATGACGATAGCGCGGTGCTCGCCATGATGATCCAAGGGCTTGAACGCAAAAGATTTGAGGTGGTTGCAGCGTCCAGCGTGACAGAAGCTCTGAGGCGAATCGCGACTGAGAGCTTTGACGTGCTCATCACGGATCTGCACATGCCTGACCCCGGCGACGGCTTCACAGTAGTCTCAGCCATGCGTCATTCCCAACCGAACGCCTTGACGCTGCTGGTCAGCGGCTACCCCGACGTGCAGGGCGCCATGGCTGCCATCCTGCTGGAAGCGGATGAAATTGTGGTGAAACCATTCGAGATTGGCCGCTTCACCGAACTCGTCCGAGAAAGAGTAGTCAATCGCAAACCTAACAAGCGGACGGACAAGGAGAGCGTGGGCGCGATCCTGTTGCGGTGCAGTACCAGCATCGTGGAGGCTTGGTTGGCGCGGGCAAAACGAAGCAGTGAACTAAACTTCATAACGCTTAGCGATCAAGATCGCACCGGGCATCTTCCCAGGCTGGTTGAAGACCTGGCTCTCCGCCTGAGCAAGCCCGCCGCGACTGGCAAGGATAGTGATGCCGTTTTTTCCGCCGCTGCCGTCGCCCACGGCAAACTGCGATTTCAGCAGGGCTACTCTCCCGCAATGCTGGTGCACGAATCGCGAATATTGCAGGTAACCATTTTTGGCACGTTACAGATCAATCTGGAATCTCTGGATTTCAGTCTGCTGTTGCCTGACGTCATGACGATCGCGGACGAAGTCGATGCGCAATTGACGCAGTCGATGGACAGCTACATGAAAGCCCTGGGAAAGTTAGCCGCCGCGTAGCTACTCTTATACTCGAGTTGTGATTTCAAAGGACTCAAGGAAATCGAGCCATTGTTTTCGAGCCTGTTTTCGCACCCTGTGATAGAGCCATTTATGAAAATCCTACTATTTGCCGGCCTGCTCGTAGTAGTGCTCGGCATCGCATCCCTGATCGTGCCGGTTCCCCGCACCGAGACGCACGGCATTAAAGCTGGCAATATGAACATTGGCGTGCAAACCAGCGACAGTGAGCGGGTATCACCGATCGTCAGTGTGGTACTGATTGCCGGCGGGATCGCACTCACCATTGCCGGCGCACGCGGAGGAACGTCGAGAAGCTGACGCGAGGCCTGACCAGCATCATTTCTCCCGAGGGAAGCAGTGGCCGGATTAGCCACCGCTCCTCAACGGAATCCTCAACTGACAATCGACGAAGGCACTAATCAATCACCTTAGTTCTCAGAGGAAGCCATATCGTTGCTATCTGTGGCGTCGCTGGTAACACACTGTGGACCGTCGACCGTTTCCTGGGCAGAAATCGCAATCGTGCCGCTGCGGGCAAGAGCCTTGCCACGAAGGGTTCCGCCGTCCAGCGTAACGCTGGTAAGCGCCATGATCTTCCCCACAAAAATGCTGTCCTTGCCGACTGTCGCCGAGGAACCGACCTGCCAGTACACATTACATCCTCTTCCGCCCTTGCCGGTGAGATTCACAACGACCTTGGAATTCGGGGCGGTAGTCAGAGTTGTGCCCATTTGAAAGATCCATTGGGCGTTGGAATTTCCTTGAGCGTCCAGCTTCAGGGTGCCGGTCAATTGTGCCGCTGAGGCAAAGCAGTAAACTCCAGGAATAAGCTTCATTCCGCCCAGATTCACGCCGGTGAGGGTGGTGCCGCAATGGGCGCCCGCAGCTTGATTGTATGCTGTTGTCAGACCCTTCTGAGCCGCAGCTGTCACTGGGCTCGATTTGATGTACAGGATGCCCTTCACCTGGGCCGGCTTAAGTCCCTTCACAGTGGGCGTCGGAGAACTGCCAACGTCACCGATGATGAATGTGTGGGCGCTGACGTTGGTCACGCCGGAGCCGCCCAGCGAGGCAAATTTGTCCGCTGTTCCAAGGTTGATTTTTATAGCGTCGGTATCAGTTTGGGCATAAGCGCCAAGCCCTGACAACGACAGTGCCAGCAAAGAAATCGTAAGCAGTTTCATATATGTTCCCCTTCTTGGTTTCAATTCCTGATTGCGAACTTTCACTCGGCACTCTATACAAGCGCACGGAGCACCGTCTGCGCAGTATTGATCACATTCGCTAATTCAGGATTACCGCTTGTCAGCAGGTAGGTGGGTGATGGGACCAAGACAAGAAAAAAAGCCGAACTTTGTGAGTTCGCCTCCATTCTAAAGAAGGGACACCAGACGCAGTCGTGGCACAGTCTGCGCGCACAACTGTCCGCGACTTGCTATGAGCAGCGCGCTCTTACACCGCCCGGCGGCCGCTCACTAAGTTAATGACTAACACCACCAGCGCTACCACGAGCAGCAAGTGGATCAGACTGCCGGCCACATGGAGGCTGAAACCCAGAAGCCACAGAATCAGAAGCACAACGAATATCGTCCAAAGCATGTTTATCTCCTCCGCTCATTTGTCGAATCGCTTGTCATCCCTGCCTCGCATCTTTCTGCCCCAGTTGAACTCCTCGGAACGACTTCCCGCACTCCAAACAAAATGGCTTCGATCGCGGAGTGATGAGCCCACAGAACGGGCACATCCTTGGTGATCCGAAATCGGTGTGGGCGGTCTTCGTTGCAAAGAGCTTCCCTAGAGAGTCAGCCAGGAAGGTGCGCAAATTACGAAGATGGACAAGAAAAGGATGCAAGACGGAGCCCACTCTTTCGCGTTTCGACAGGTTCACGATGACACATTGGCGGCAGCGATTCTGAGCAAGATTGCTCAAACTACACCAGATCAGTCAGTTCGCATCCTGATAGTCACCCGATATAGGTCTGGCCGCGTACTCAAAGTGAGCAATTCAGATCAGCTATTTTTTTGGGCTTGGGCGATCATGATGTCAGAGACGAGCCCTTCTTCTCTCTCTTTCAGGTCCTCTGAGCTAAGTCAGCCCATCTGAAGTTCTTTCCCCTTAGTTCAGTGGCTCCCAAAGGAATAAATTCATGAAGAAGACAATTTCACTGCTGTTGATGAGCTTGATGGGTTTGGTTGGAACCTACGCGTGGGCAGGCTCGGCTCGCGAAGACACGGTTGACCGCCTGCAGAAGTCGGTTGACGTTCTGCACGCGATTATGTCAACGCCGGACAAAGGCATTCCCGAAGAAGTGTTGAGCGGCGCAAAGTGCATTCTGGTGGTGCCCGACCTGATCAAGGGTGGATTCATTTTTGGTGGCAAGCACGGCCGTGGCGTTGCGTCGTGTCGTACTTCCGACGGCTGGAGCGCACCTGCCTTCGTGTCGGTTGGCGGTGGTAGCTGGGGATTGCAGATCGGAATCGAAGGGGTGGATCTGGTCATGCTCGTAATGAATGAGCAGGGTTTCCAGCATCTGTTGTCGAGCAAGTTCGAATTGACTGGTGAAGGATCAGTTGCGGCCGGACCAGTCGGCCGTCATGCTTCCGCTGGAACTGACTGGAAGATGAATACGGAAATGTTGACCTACTCGCGTTCAAAAGGTGTATTCGCCGGCTTGACGCTCGAAGGCGCGGTCGTGGAGCAGGATAACGATTCCACTCATGCCATTTACGGCAAGCACATGACGTTCCGCGACATCCTTTCCGGCAAAGTGTCTACTCCGGCAAGTGCGGACGCATTCCTGAGAGCCGTGTCTGAGGCAGGCCAACAGGCGAAGGTCGCAGAGGCTAGAGAAGACAAGAAGTAATTGGGCCGGGAGCTTATGGGCAAAGACAGATTGCGGCTGACCGGGTGTCGGATGTGGCTCGGTCAGCTTGCACTGCCCTTTGAAAGGTGGAGTCATATGTCAGTCAATCTACGCGGACGTCCTGGTGCGCAACTCGGGGTGCAACTCGCTTGCCTGATTCTATGGCCGATTCTTTCATTAGCGCAGTCGTCTGATCTCGAGCAAAACCTGGCGGCCTGCAAGTCTGGGCATGAGATTTGCGATCAGTCGAAGTTGAGCCCATCACAAACCGCTGAACTGGACGCCACCAATCGCGAGCGGAACGTTTCCGATTGCAGAAACGGCTTCGATTCCTGTGATCATTCGAAACTCACCCAACCGCAAGTGATTGCATTGGCGGTGGCCGATCACCAGCGCAACCTCACCGACTGCAAGGACGGCATGGCCTCTTGCGACCCTTCACGATTAACTCCGTCCGAGGCTCGTGAATCGTCGGTCGCGGCTCACCAGCGCAACTTGGCCAACTGTACGGACGGGATAAGTGATTGCGATCGCTCCAACCTGAGTCCGTCGGAAGCGAGCGCCGTGGACGCGACCGCACGCCAGCTGAATGTCTCCGATTGCAAAGACGGCCAGGGGGTCTGCGATCGTTCCAAGCTTACGGTTTCGGAAACAGCTGAAGTGGCGGGCGCGGAACACCGGCGCAATGCGCAAAATTGTGAGAATGGCTGGACCGAATGCGACCATTCCACGCTCACGCCGGCGGAAGCCGGTCAAACCGCCATCGCCGAACGCCGGCGCAACATCTCTGAGTGTAAGAGCGGCGGGGAAACCTGCGATTACTCAAAACTGACTGCGCCCGAAGCTAAGATGCTGGCCGACGCCGAGCAACAACGTAACTACACGGCCTGTTTGAAGGGTTACGGCTATTGCGATCGATCTCGTCTAACGCCCTCGGAGGCTAAAGCGATTCCCGGCCGATCAAAAACCAGTCTCCACGTAGACGTTAGGGGGACAACAAGCATCGAACCTATTCGCAAATAGATGTATCGCAAAAGGAGAAGAACTGATGACGACAAGCGAAAAGAGCAAATGTGCGCATCTGCCCTGCTTGATGCCTGGTGCAAAGCAGCGACAAATACTGCGGTGAAGCCTGTAGGGAAGCAGGAGCCAAAGAGGTGGAGATTGCGTGCCAGTGCGACCACGAACCGTGCCCGCTTACCGTGTGAAGAACAACAGGCGATCTTTGGGAGTGCAGGTTGATCTCAGATGAGCCCAGGAGACTCTCGATAATGAACCTACACCGAATTATGGTTTTGTTGTCGGTGCTCACGGGCGTCGCAGGCCCGTTGGTAAGGGCGCAAACACTGGTCGATTCAACAGACTCCTCCAGCGCGGTGATCCCCGCCAGTACGACGCAGACCCTCCCCGATCTGACGTATGTGCGTCCAACGGAGGCGACGAAGCTTCACAACTATTTCTTCGACACTTTTGGCCCGTATTCCATCGCGGGTGCGGCGTTTGCGGCTGGCATTGGACAAGCGTACAACACTCCTCCCGAGTGGAAGCAAGGCGCTGAAGGATACGGCAAGCGAATCGGGTCCGCTTTCGGCATTGCCGCAGTCAGCACCACAACGCGTTATGGGCTGGCAGAAGCCTTCAAGGAAGACACGTTGTACTACCGCTGTGAGTGCAAGGGCGTATTTCCACGGCTGCGTCATGCCGTGATCTCGACCCTTACGGCACGCCGCGGCGACGATGGCCATCATGTCTTTTCGTTTCCGTCCCTCATCGCCCCGTACGCCGGCACGATGACTGCTGTCTACGCGTGGTATCCCGACCGGTACAGCTACAAGGATGCTTTCCGAATGGGTAACTACACCATGCTGGGATATCTGGGGGCGAATATCGGTCTGGAGTTTATCTACAGCGGTCCCCACTCCTTGCTTTCCCGCATGCACCTCAACAGTTCGCGCGCCGCAAATCCGGAGTCAAATCCGTGATCGAACGCGGACCCAGTACGGTTGCATCCTTGAACCCTCGAGTTCCGGGGCTGCAGGCCTTACGCGCGCCTTCCACTTTGAGCTCCTTCCTGGGCCTGATCAACCAGTTTCTCGAATGGTTCGGCGATCTCGGGATATTCTTTTGGCGAGTTGTCCGGGCTGCAGTAACACCGCCATTTGAATTCCACGAATTGTTCCGACAACTCGACGAGATTGGATCAAAGTCCCTGCCGCTGGTCGCTTTGGCCGGGGCCGCCACCGGGGTCGTACTCTCGCTGGAGGCTCGTTACAGCCTGACTCGATTTGGGGCCAAGTCCCTGCTGCCCGCTGCAATCGTGTTCTCCGTCATCCACGAGACCGGTCCGATTATCACCGGTCTGGTCGTGAGTGGCCGTGTGGGCGCTGGCATCGGCGCGGAGCTGGCGTCGATGAAAGTAACCGAGCAGATCGATGCCATCGAAGCCTCCGCGGTAAACCCCTACAGGCTACTGGCGGCCACTCGCATTCTGGCTTGCATCCTTATGCTGCCGCTACTGACTCTGGCTGCCGACGCTTGCGGCGTGGTGATGGGTTGGGTCACGCAGGCCCTGTCGGAGCCGCAATCGCTCCACCAGTTCATCAATGCCGGCTTCAGCGGCGCCGATTTTAACGATTTGTTGCCCCCGACCTTTAAGACCGCCGTGTTTGGACTGATCATTGGCACGATCGCGTGTTTTCAGGGAATGCGCACAAAGGGAGGCGCAGCGGGTGTGGGCCGGGCGGCCACGAGTTCGGTAGTTTTGTCCTCGCTGTTCGTAATCCTGGCGGATGTGGTGCTGGTGAAAATCATCATCATATTTTTCCCGTGACTTTGATTCAACAGTTCGCGAAATAAATATGGACACAATCGATCAAGTTTCGATCAAGCGAGAGACAGCAGAAGAGACCGGTAGCGCGCCCGCTATCGCCGTCGAGAAGTTGCATAAGTCCTTCGGAAGTCAGAAGGTCTTAGACGGAATTAGCCTGGCTGTGAAGCGCGGCGAAACCCTGGCGGTGCTGGGGCGCAGCGGTACAGGGAAGAGCGTATTGCTGAGGCTCATCATTGGCCTCGAGAAACCGGACTCGGGATCGGTTCGCATTCACGGTCAGGACATCGCCGGACTGGCTCTCGATCAACTCGGCGATATCCGTAAGAAAATGGGTTTTCTGTTTCAGCACGCTGCGCTTTACGATTCGCTGACTGTCGGGCAGAACGTGGCTTTTCCGCTGCAACACCACAGGAAGCAGATGTCGGAATCTGAGCGGAACGACCGGGTAAAAACCTTGCTGGCAGAAGTCGGCCTGGGAGAGAACGACGATCAGAAGATGCCCTCGGATATTTCAGGCGGCATGCAGAAACGGGTAGGACTGGCACGTGCACTGGCATTGGAGCCGGATATTCTGCTGCTCGACGAGCCCACCGCGGGTCTCGACCCGATCAGCTCCGCGGAGATCGACGATTTAGTTCTCAAACTCCAGGCCGAACATCACATGGCATCGATCGTCGTGACTCATGATCTTCACAGCGCAAAGACGATTGCGGACCGTCTGGCTCTGCTCGATAACGGAGAAGTGTTGATCGATGGCAACTTTGAAGAACTTCAGAAAAGTGACATCGAATTTGTTAAGGAATTTCTAAAGCATTCGTAGGAGGATCTATGTCGAGAGCGGCGAGGTTAGGCGCTTTCATCGTTGCGACGCTGGCAATTCTGGCAGTCGGCGTGTTCATCATCGGAAGCAAGCAGTATCTTTTCAGCTCGACGTACCAATTGAAGGCGCAATTCGACAACGTCGAGGGCTTGGATGACGGCGCAGATGTTCGCTTGGGCGGAGTCCACCGCGGGACGGTTCACAGCATTGTGTCGCCTCACAAGCCCGGCGAAAAGGTCACAGTGGTCATGGATTTAGCCAAGTCGACGCACGAGGTCATCAAGCAGGACTCAGTCGCCACAATCGAAACCGAAGGGCTGTTGGGAAACCAGTATATGGCGATCTCGTTTGGATCTGCAGGGAGGCCCGATGTCCGCGATGGTGATACCATCGCCAGCCAGCCGCCACTCGAAATGTCGGACCTGCTGCAAAAGACGAGCGGCCTTCTTGATAGCAGCCAGCAAGCCATCCAAAACGCCACTCGGGCGACGGCGAATCTAGACTCGATCAGCGCCAAGATCGATCGTGGGCAGGGGACCGCAGGGGCGCTGGTTAACGACAAGACACTTTACAACAACCTCGAACAGACAAGCGGCGCCATGCACAACACCATGATGCAGGCGGAAGCCGGGGCGACTGACTTTCAGGAGAACATGGAAGCCTTAAAGCACAACTTCTTCCTGCGCGGCTATTTCAAGAGTCGCGGATACGAAGATTCCAGCGAACTGGCAAAGAATGAGATCGAACGGCTGCCACAAGGCACACCGACAAAACAGTTTACCTACTCAGCGAAGCAGCTTTTCGATAAGCAGGATTCGGCCAAGCTGAAAAACCAGAAATCTTTGAATGATGGCGGCGAGTTCCTCGCCAATAACCAGTACGGCTTTGCCGTGGTCGTGGCATCCGCCGGCATGGAAGGCGATACCCAGAAGGACTTGGTCCTGACCGAAGCCCGGGCTGCGGTTGTGCGCGAGTATCTGGTCGAGAACTTCGGATTCGATGATAGCCAGCTCAAAACTCTGGGAATGGGCAAGCAGCCAGATACAGGTTCCGGCGGAAACTGGGGTACGGTGCAGATTTTCATCTATCCAACCGGGACCGACGTTCCGCCTAACAAGCAAACCCAGGCAGGCATCGCATCCAAGACCAGTTCGGACCGACCAGGCCCAGCTTCTGCAGGCACAACATCAAAGCCGCAATAAACGCGAGGCGTCGTTTATTCGAACTCGAGCATTACAATTTCGGGATTCGATCCCAGTCGCAGGGGCGGTCCCCAGGTTCCCGCTCCGCTCGAGGTAAAAACCTGCATTTTTCCTACCCGGCTCAATCCATATACAAACTGGCGGTAGATCCGCCGCGCCATCCAACTCCAAGGTACGAACTGCCCCAGATGCGTATGACCGGACAATTGCAGAGAAACGCCCGCAGCCTCCGCGATTTCCGGATGGTCGGGGGCATGCGTCAAGAGAATGCTGGCGCGGTCGCGATCCAATCGAATCCGGTGGAGCACCGATCTAAAGGCCCCGTCCTGCACCGCGTTTCGGTATGGCACACCCAAAATCTGCAAGCCGTCTACTTCCACCTTCTCATTGCTGAGCACCCGCACGCCGGCCGCCGCAATGGCATTTAGATAATTGCTGTCGTCTCCAAATTGCTCGTGATTCCCGGCGACAAAATACACGCCGTGCGGCGCCGTGAGTTTGTTCAATGGTTCTGCCGCTCGTGCGGCGTCGATCGCCGTGCCGTCATATAAATCGCCAGCAATAAAGATCGCGTCCGGCTCTTCGCTCAAAATCTTTGCGACCATGCGTCGCAGAAAAGTTCCGTTTCGCACGTGCCCAAGGTGTAGATCGCTGATCAGCGCTGCTCTTCGCCCATGCCACGCTGCCGGCAAGTTGGCGAGTCGCACTGTCGTTCGCGTGATTCGTGTCCAGTTCGCATTAAAAACTCCGTAAAATCCGGCCACGATCGCGGCGCCAAACAAGAATTCCACTACGCGATGAAAGTTCAAGTCCAGACGGGCGAGCAGTGCAACTCCGTAAATGATCCAGGAGAAAATCGCCGCGAAGAAGAGGAAAGTTAATAGACCCAGCCAAACCGCCGCCGCCCTGTAAAAAGCGCGCAAAGCAGCGTTTGTGTAACGAAAGGCGAGGAGGGAAGCAGCCACAAAGCTTACCGACAAAAATCCGAAAGCCAGCTTAGCCCCAAGCGTCCCGGAGCCGGCGCCTCCTGAAGGCGAAAATGTCCACGTCTTGTACAGCACAAAATGCGTCAAGAAAAGAACGGACTGAATAATTACGATGAAACCGATTAAGCGTCTTCGCACTCGCATGCTGCATTAGATTCCGTCCCCGCCTTGTTGGCTTCTACGAGTTTTTAAGGACATTTTCCGGCATGCTTCGATGAGGGAATCCGATGTCTGGGGTTGGAGCGGAATTTACTTCCGATCAGCATTGACCGAGTACATTGCAAGCCGGTCCAACAATGTGCAGCGCAAGAAACCTGAACTTCATCCAAAACGCGTATCGATCTGATTGCGGAATTGAGCGAAGTCAAAGATCAAGGGAGGCGAGTCGTGAGAGTTGGAGCCCGTTCCTATTTTCTTGCTGTGACAGTATGTTCTGCTTTGTGGATTTTTTCCGTCTTAATGCTTGCCGCCCAAGACGCACACTTTCATAACGCGCCCACGTCCAGTAGTCAGCAAAAGAATCCGTATGCGGGGCAGACGGCAGCCGTCGCGGCAGGCGCAAAACTGTACGCGACGAACTGCGGATCGTGCCACGGAATCAATGGACGCGGCACCGGAAACATTCCTGCTCTATCCCGAGGCGCGACGGAATTAGCACCCGACGGAGAGGTCTTCTGGTTTATCACGACCGGCTCGCTCAATAACGGTATGCCGTCTTGGGCTACTCTCCCCGAGTCGGAGCGATGGCAGATTGTTACTTATCTAAAGTCCCTCAAGAACTCCGCAAGCGCCCAAACGACCCAACCCGCATCTGCCAACCTAGAACCGGTTAGGACGAATGCTCGGTCGCCGCAGGCTCCATTCACGGATTTCCGTTTCGAAGAGCCCGGAAACATCCGCAAGATCACAGCGCAAAATCTTCCCGCGCCCTACGCTACCGATTCGGCGGCCAATGGACCGGAAGTAATCGCTCGTCCGCGCGGTGCGTGGCCGAAAGCTCCCACCGGATTCAGCGTGCAGCAATTCGCGACCGGACTGGATAATCCCCGATTGATACGGACCGCTCCCAATGGCGATATCTTCCTGGCAGAAAGCAGCAGCGGCAAAATCCGAGTGTTCCGGGGAATTACCAGCGATGGCAAACCAGAGCAGGCCGGCGTTTTCGCGGTCGGACTCAAGGAGCCTTACGGAATTGCCTTCTATCCGCCGGGCAACAATCCTCAGTGGGTGTACGTGGGCGACACCGATGCAGTCGTGCGGTTTGCATACCAAAATGGCGCCTTGAAAGCGAGCGGGCCCGCGCAGCACATTGTAGACCTGCCGCACGGCGAAGGGCATTGGACCCGCGACGTTCAGTTCACGGCCGACGGCAGGAAGATGTTCGTCTCAGTCGGATCGGCGTCGAATGTCGATGACCCCGACACGACCCCAGATGAAAAAAATCGAGCCGACATTCTGGAGTTCAATCCTGATGGCTCCGAGATGCGCGTATACGCGTACGGGATCCGGAATGCCGGAGGAGGGCTGGCGATCAATCCCAAGACCGGCGAGTTATGGTGTTCGGTTAACGAACGCGACGGGTTGGGAGACAATCTTGTGCCAGACTACATCACGCATGTCACCGAAGGCGGCTTCTATGGCTGGCCCTGGTGGTACATCGGCGGCCATCAGGATCCGCGCCACGAAGGCAAACATCCGGAGTTGAGAGATAAGGCGCTGGTTCCTGACGTGCTGTTACAGCCACACAACGCTTCACTCGAAATGACGTTTTACGAAGGCGCGCAGTTCCCGGGTGAATATCGAGGTGACATTTTCGCTTCTGAGCATGGTTCATGGAACCGATCCGTACGCGCCGGATATGAAGTCATCCGCGTGCCGTTACACCAAACAAGTCGGGCTACTGGCGAGTACGAGGATTTCCTGACCGGATTTGTGTTTGACAACGGGCATGTCTGGGGAAGGCCCGTCGGCATTACGGTGGCTCAGGACGGGTCGCTGTTAGTCAGTGACGACGGTTCGAATTCTATCTGGCGCGTCAGTTACACCAGCACCGAAAGTCAGCAGGGTGTTCACCATCCAAGCCAAGCAAGCCAAGGTACCAAGAGTGGATCAAAATAAGCTGGTACTCAGTTTAGTCGCGGCACTAGGACTGTGTGCTTTCCAATTCGGAGATCGGTATGGGCTGAATAATATGGCATTCGCGCAGGTGCAGCCCTTGGTCTCCGATCTGGCAAAAGCACGCAAAATGGCTAAGCAGGGTAATGTTGATCTGCTGGCCGAGCAAACCATGCCTGGACAATCCGCGAGCCTTCGAGGAGAAGTCACCGACGCAAATTGTTATCTGGGCAGTCACACGCATGCCTATGATCATGCCTTCTGTGCGAAGCTCTGTGCAGCGGCGGGTAGTCCGCTGCTCTTTATTCCTGACCAAGGCAGACAAATCTATCTCGTCCTCGGCGTACAGAACGGAGTACGGCTTCCGGACAACGTTCTCGACCGGATAGGTGTTCCTGGGATCGTAGTCAGAGGCAAAGTGTTAGACACCGACGGATTTCATGGGTTGGCAATTGAGGCACTGGTCCAGTGACGGCAGCAGCCTGATAAAATGCGTTTGGACTGGGTCCGCGTCTTGCATCCTTTATAGTTGCCTCTTGCCCTCCACTCGCAACGAGGCCCGATAATTCGAGGTTCGGAGTTGCCTCACGCTGTCCGAAACGCTGACAGCGGCGCAATCCGAAACACCCCACACTTTTTCTGCACATCGCACTTCTCCTAAGGGAATAAAGCAAGGTCCGCCGAGTTCTCAACGATGAGCCTGAAACGAAACCATCTTTATGGCGAATCCTTTTGATCTCAAGACCGTACTTCTAGCGAAGCATGCGCAACATGTCGTGTTGGTTCATTTTCCTATCGCGCTATTCATTTCAGCAGTGGGCTTTGATCTCGTCGCGCAATTGATGAAGCTCCGCAGCCTCGCGGACGCGGCATATTACAATCTGCTGGTGGCCGCCATTTCAACACTCCCCGTTCTTGCGACGGGTGTTGTCGCTTGGCAGTTCCAACTCGAAGGGCAGAAACTCAACGGTGTCCTCCTGCTGCATCTGATATTCGCCTGCCTCTCGACTGCCATGATCTGGCTGGTTTGGTATCTGCATTTTCGTTCGGGGCGGCGGGCACAAACGTTGCCGAGTTACTGCTTGGCGATTGAATGTCTGGGTGTCGGCGTCGTGGCTTTGACAGGGCATTTGGGCGGCTTCCTGAGCGGCGTAAACGGATCCGGTTAGACGCTCACTCTTTGAAGGTGTGGGGCGGACACCCTCGTCCGCTGCCTTCGCCGTCGACGTTCAACCCACCCGCACCACCAGAGCCGTGTGGATCCTTCAAATCCAAAGCACGATCAACCGCAATTAGTAGCGGGCGCGAGTGTCCGCTTTACACGGGAATAAAACAGACCGCGGCCAGTTATCAACTCAGAACGCTACAAACCACGGAGCTCACACAATGACAGGCAAGAGGCAAGATCTTATCGACCAGCCGTTGCAAGACCTCAATCATGACGGTGTCGACCGTCGCGGATTTCTAAAGTGTATGGCGTGGGCGGGCACTGGACTGGTGTGGACGATGAGTGGCGGCATTCCAGTGTCTCGGGCGTTTGCCAAGAATATTGGCAAAGACGCTGGTAGAGGCGCGGACTTCAGCTTCGTGCAGATCAGCGACAGCCACATGGGATTCAACAAGCCAGCCAATCAGGATGTGGCCGCGACGCTCCAGGCGGCGGTCGACAAGATCAATGCTTTACCTGATCAGCCAGAGTTCCTGCTGCACACGGGCGACATCAGCCACCTCTCAAAACCAGAACAGTTCGACAACGTTGACCAGATTGTGAAGAGTGCGAATGCGAAAGACATATTCTTTGTGCCCGGAGAACATGACGTGCTCGACGATAACGGCAAGTCGTACCTCGAACGTTATGGAAAGAGCGCTCAAGGCTCCGGATGGTACAGCTTCGACCACAAAGGCGTGCACTTCATCGGGCTGGTCAACGTGATGAATCTGAAGTCGGGCGGACTGGGATCACTTGGCGGCGAGCAACTCGAATGGATCGAAAAAGATGTCAAGCATCGGAAGCACAGCACGCCAATCGTTGTGTTCGCGCACATACCGCTGTGGTCGGTGTATCCGGAGTGGGGATGGGGCACGGAGGATAGTGCACAGGCACTCGCATACTTGAAGAAGTTCGGTTCGGTCACGGTTCTCAACGGACACATTCATCAGATCATGCAAAAGGTCGAAGGAAACGTGACCTTTCATACCGCGATGTCAACAGCGTTTCCGCAACCACAGCCGGGCAAGGCGGATTCTCCCGGACCTATGAAAGTGCCGGCAGAGCAGTTGCGAACTGTGCTGGGAATTACGGATGTGAACTACGTCCGGGGGCAGCATTCCCTGGCGGTGGTCGACTCGAACCTTGGCTAGGCCACCAAAAATCCGGTGCAAGCAGCGAAGATCAAACAAGCAAGTCCAATCTATAGGAGCGTAATAATGAGAAAGAAAAATATATGGGTTGCAGGGTCGGCGACCGCCTTAGCAAGTGTGATTCTGCTGCTAGCGGGCTTGCCGAGCGTCATGGCCAAAAGTGACCAGCCATCAACTGCAAACGCAGAAGTGAAAATCGATAATTTCAGTTTCGGGCCGCAGACACTCACTGTAGCTGTCGGAACCACAGTCACCTGGACCAACCGAGACGATATTCCACATACGGTTGTCAGCACTGACGGTGTGTTCAAATCCAAAGTCCGAGACACGGATGAAAAATTCTCCTACACGTTTACCAAGGCGGGGGAATATCCTTACTACTGCTCGGTGCATCCGAAAATGACCGGCAAGATCGTGGTGCAGTGAAATGCGGAGCGGGATGCGACTGAGCGCGAGAACGGTTGATGGCTTCGGCTTCGCCGTGTCGGATTAAAATCCGCATGGCCCAGACTAGTGTTCGATGGTCGTATCCGTTTTTGGTGGCTTCTCCGTTACCTGTTGCGGAGTCGGCAATTGCGAACGATCCCAGCCGCCGCCGAGAGCCTCGACCAGCGCCACCGCGGCGGTCATCTGTTCCACCTGAAGAGTATTCAACGTCTGCTGGTTCGATAATAATGTGGTCTGCGCAATCAGGACATCGATGTAGGGATCGATGCCGGTGTCGTATCTTCCCTGTTCGAGTTTGAGAAAAGTTTGCGCTGAATTCACCGCCTGCTGCTCCTGCTGGATCTCCTTGGATAAAATGCGCACTTCGGCGAGAGAATCCTCCACCTGTTGGAATGCAGTGAGCACGGTCTGACGGTATCCGGCGAGGTCTGCGTTGTAGGTCGCGACGTATTGTTGGACGGTGGCGCGACGGAGGCCGGCGTCGAAGATGGTTTCAGAGAGCGTGGTGCCTACGGACCAGAAGCGGCTTGGCCACGAGAGCCACTTTGTGAAGACGGAACTCTCAAAGCCGCCTTCCGCACTCAAAGTCAGCGTCGGATAATAAGCTGCATATGCGATGCCGATCAACGAATTGGCTTCCGCCATCGTGCGTTCCGCGGCGGCGATGTCCGGCCTGCGCTCGAGCAGTTCCGAGGGCACGCCGATTGGAATCGGAGGGGGAGCAACGGTCATCGGTCTTACTGGGATAGAGAAATTTGTGGCTGCCTTCCCTACGAGCATGGCGATGGCGTGCTCATACTGAGCGCGCGCAATGCCGACGTTGGTTGCTCCAGCTTGCGCGCTCTGCAGCGTGGTCTCGGCTTCGACCACCGAGATCTGGTCGTCGATGCCAGTTTCGTAGAGTGCGCGAGTGAGGTCGAGCGCTTTTTGGTCCGCATCCACGGTATCGTTGAAAATCTTTTGCAATTCGTCCTGGCCGCGGACCTCAAAGAAAAACTCTGCCAGACTTGCTTGTTCAGTCAGACGCTCGTTCTCGAGATCTGCGGCGCTGACTTGGGCGGCGTACTGGGATTGTCGTACTGTGTTGCGGACCTTGCCCCAAAGGTCGGGCTCCCATGATGCTTCGAGGGGCAGCGAATAAGTCGTGAATTGCAGTTGTGGTATGGCGGTACCCTTGCCAGTCGTATTGACCGGAGTGGTGCTTAAGTTCCCTGAGGTTCGCGAACGGGTGAACGAGGGCGCAACCGCGAGGGTTGGAAAATACTGCGAACGAGCCTCGCGCACGACGGCGCGAGCTTCCATGAAGTTCTCAAAGAATTGCTTGATGTTCTGATTGTTAATATCCAGCTGTTCTTCCAGGGCATTCAGTTCAGGATCGTTGAAGATCTCCCACCACTTGCCGCGCAGCATGGAGTCCGAAGGCTGCGCCACCGTCCAACCTTCATTTTCCTTAAATTGGGTGGGTGATTCCTTGTAAACCGCCGCCGGCGGCTGCGGGGCAGGTGGATGATACTTAGGCCCAACGGCGCAGCCCGACAACATCACCAATAACATTAACCACAACGCAGTTGCGCAAGGCCGAGTGCATCGGCCCATCGATTGTCGCTGAATCGTCATAATGTTTCTGCCTAACATCTCAGTCCTCGCTACGTGGTCTCCGGAGCTGGCGACGGAAGCGCGCCGTGCTGCTTGCTCTGCAGCCGGAGCCGCCAACGATCAAGGAACAGGTAGACCACTGGAGTGGTGTAGAGCGTAAGCATCTGGCTCACGATCAACCCCCCCACAATCGTGATCCCGAGCGGTCTGCGCAGCTCTGAACCAGTACCGGTGCCGAAGGCCAGCGGCAACGCCCCAAATATCGCGGCCATGGTTGTCATCAGGATCGGACGGAAGCGCAACATGCAGGCTTCGAAGATTGAGTCCCGTGTACTCTTGCCTTCCTGCCTTTCCGCGACCAGCGCGAAGTCGATCATCATGATGGCGTTTTTCTTGACGATGCCGATCAACAGCACGATTCCGATGATCGAAATTACGTTGAGATCGATCTTGAAAAGCATCAGCGCCAGCATAGCTCCTACACTGGCCGACGGCAGTGTCGAGATAATGGTCAGCGGATGCACCAGACTCTCATAGAGGATGCCGAGCACAATGTAGACCGCTAGCAGCGCAGTCAACACGAGCATGGGTTCAGTGCTCAATGACTGCTGGTAAGCCTGCAGCGTGCCGGCAAAGAAGCCTCGAATGGTTGAAGGCGTGCCCAGTTTCTGCTGCATCAGCGCGATGCGCTGCGTGGCATCGCTCAAAGAAACTCCGGGAGCCAAATTAAAGGAAACCGTTACCGACGGAAATAAGCCGGTATGGTTTACCGCGAGCGGCGTGGTGCCGGATTCTGAGCTTGCCAGAGCGCCGAGCGGTATATTGCCGTTGGTTCCGTTGCGCAGGTAGATATACTTCAGGCCTTGCGGGCTCTGCCAATATTGCGGAGCTACCTCAAGAACCACGTAGTACTGGTTCAGTTGAGTATAAATAATCGAAACTTCGGATTGGCCGAAGGCGTTATAGAGCGAGGAGTCGAGAGACTGCGTCGTGATCCCCAACTTAGCGGCAGTGGTGCGATCGTAGGTTAGCAGTTCTTCCAATCCACCGTTTTGCTGATCGGAGTTGACGTCCTGGAGGCCGGGAATCTTCTTCATCTCGGTTAAAAGGATGGGCCCCCATTTCGACAGATCCTGAACATTGTCACACTGAATGGTGTACTGGTACAGCGCATTGCTTGACCGGCCTCCGATTCGGAGATCCTGGGCCGCTTGCAAGAACGCGGAAGCCACGGGCAATCGATTCAATTTGGGGCGCAGCCGGTTAATGATCTGCGGGGCGCCGATCTTGCGCTCGTTGAGCGGTTTCAGAGCGATGTAGATGAATCCGCCATTGGTGGCGCCGTTCCCGCCGGTATAGGCGGTTACATTGGCGACGGCGGGATCACTCTTGATGACCCCGACCAACTGCCGGATCGAATTGTCCATCGCGGGGAACGAGGAATCCTGTGGACCCTGTACGCCTCCGACCAGGGCGCCTGTATCCTGTTGCGGGAAGAAGCCCTTGGGAATTTTGATAATGAGCACAACGTTCAATGCGATCGTGATCAATAAAACGGTCAAAGTCAACCCCGAATTATCGAGCACCCAGAGCAGGGTGCGGCGATAGACTTCCAGCATCCAGGCAAAAAACTTCTCGCTCGCCTGAAAGATTCTGCCATGCTCTTGTTTCGTTTCCTCCTTCAGCAAGTGCGCACACATCGTGGGGGTTGTGGTCAATGAAACCACCATAGAAACGACGATCGAGGTCGAAAGCGTGATGGCAAACTCGCGGAAAAGGCGCCCGACGATTCCTCCCATCATGAGAATGGGTATGAAAACCGCGATCAACGAAACGCTGATGGAAAATACGGTGAAGCCGATCTCTTGGGCGCCCTTCAGCGCAGCCGCGAAAGGTTGCATCCCTTGTTCCAGGTGACGCGAGATGTTCTCCATCACCACGATGGCGTCATCCACCACGAACCCGGTCGAGATGGTAAGAGCCATCAACGAGAGGTTGTCCAGGCTATAGCCGAGCAGATACATCACGGCAAAAGTGCCGATCAGAGATACGGGGACGGCAACGCTCGGAATCAAGGTGGCGCGGGCGTTGCGTAGAAAGACGAAGACCACCAGGATGACCAGCCCCACAGAGATAAGCAACGTGCGCTCCACGTCGTTGACCGAGGCGCGAATCGTGGTAGTTCGGTCGAGAACAATAGTGGTGTCGATGCCCTGCGGAATGGAAGCTTTCAGAAATGGCAACTGGCTGCGAATGTTGTCGACGGTCTGGATGATATTTGCGCCTGGCTGGCGGAAGATGATGACTGTGACGGATGGTATGCCGTTCAGATACCCAGCGGAACGAATGTTCTGAACATCGTCGGTCACCTCGGCTACATCGGAGAGCCGTACGGCCGCTCCGTTACTGTGTCCGATGATTATCGGCTTATAGTCACTGGCGGCTGAGATCTGGTCATTGGCAATAATATCGGCAGTGACCGCCCCGTCGGACATCTGACCTTTAGCGAGGTCGGCGTTCTGAGTGCTCAATACGGCTTGAACGTTAGCCAGCGTCAGACCGTAATTGTTCAACTGCGTGGGATTGACATCGATGCGCACCGAGGGCAGGGAACTGCCCCCTACTGAGACCTGTCCCACCCCCTGAATCTGAGAGAGCTTCTGCGATATCACGGTGGAGGCTTCGTCATATAGTTTGCCCCGGTCGTACTTACTGGAGGTCAAGCCAATAATCATGATTGGGGCGTCGGCGGGGTTAACTTTTCGATACGTGGGATTGGCGGGCAGATTTGCCGGCAGGTAGGTGCGAGCTGCGCTGATGGCAGCTTCAACATCGCGCGCCGCCCCGTCGATATTGCGGCTGAGGTCAAACTGAATCGTGATCGATGTGCTCCCCAGCGAACTGGCAGAGGTCATTTCCGAGACGCCCGCGATGTGGCCAAACTGCCGCTCGAGAGGGGTAGCGACGGAAGACGCCATAATCTGGGCGCTCGCTCCCGGCAAGGACCCAGAAACGGAGATGGTTGGGAAATCGACTTGGGGCAGCGGAGAAACCGGCAGTACAGTGTAGGCAACCGCCCCGGCAATGGCGATGGCGAGAGTCAACAAGGTTGTTGCCACCGGCCGCCGGATGAAAAGCTCAGAAGGATTCATGGCTGCGCTTCCGGTGCGGTGCCGCCCGAGGTTTCACCAGCATGCGAACCTGAAAATCTTTTCCCGAGGTTGTCGAAGAAGATGTAGATCACCGGGGTGGTGTAAAGCGTGAGCGCCTGGCTCAGCAAGAGTCCTCCCACCATGGCGATTCCGAGGGGACGGCGAATTTCCGAGCCAATTCCGGTTCCGAAAGCCAATGGGAGGCCTCCGAGCAGCGCGGCCATGGTGGTCATCATGATCGGGCGGAAGCGCAGCAGGCTGGCTTCATAGATGGCGTCGGTGGCATTCTTGCCGTGCTGGCGCTCTCCCTCGAGCGCGAAATCCACCATCATGATTCCGTTCTTCTTCACAATTCCGATGAGCAAGATGATGCCGATAATGGCGACGACGCTGAGGTCCTGACGAAATAACATCAGCGCCAGAAGCGCGCCCACTCCGGCAGAGGGAAGAGTGGAAAGAATGGTGACTGGATGAACGAAACTCTCGTACAGGACGCCCAACACGATGTAAACGGTTACCAGCGCGGCGAGAATCAACAGGGCCTCGTTCGAAAGCGAGTTCTTGAACGAGGCCGCCGTGCCCTGGAAATCGGCCTGCAAACTCGGCGGCATGTTCATGTCCTTCTGTACCTTGTCGATTGCAGTGATGGCGCTTCCCAAGGCGGCATTGGGCGCGAGATTGAACGAGACCGTGACGGAGGGAAACTGTCCCTGATGATTGATCGAGAGCGCCTCGGTTGCGCGCTGGACATGTGTAAACGCACTGAGGGGCACGGCGTTGCTCATCACTGTGCTACTGACGGTGTTCGCCGAAGAGTTCGACGTCGATCCAGTTGAACTATTGCTTGGCGAGAGCGCATTCGTGATCGGAACCAGCACGCCTGAAGAAGGTGTATAGAGGACCGAAGTCGTAGTCGCATTCGATCCAGCGGAGGAAGATCCGGAAGACGCAAACGAGGAAGAAGCTCCTGGTCCAGAGGTCCCGGATGAGGCATTGGCCTGGATATACAGATGTTGCAGCACATTGGGATCGTGTTGGAACTGCGGCAGTGCTTCGAGGATCACGTGGTACTGGTTGAGTTGGGTGTACATCGTGTTGATCTGGCGCTGTCCCAAGGCGTCGTACAGAGTGTTGTCGATGGTCGACGGTGCAATACCGAGTCGCGAGGCGGTGACACGATCGATGATCAGCGAGACCGCCAGTCCGCCTGTCTGCTGGTCGGTTGCCACATCCTCGAGTTGAGGCAAGTTCTTCAATTTAGAGACAAAGCGATTCGTCCAATCGTTCAGTTCGTTCGCATCGGGATCCTCAAGCGTGTACTGATATTGCGTGCGGCTCACGCGGTCATCGACGGTAATGTTTTGTACCGGCTGCATGTAGACCGCGATTCCTTGAACGTTCTTCAGGTTGGACTGGAGCCTGCGGATCACGTCGGAGGCGCTGAGATTGCGGTCCTCAAGCGGCTTCAAGTTGATCGACATGCGGCCGCTGTTGAGAGTTGTGTTGGTGCCGTCGGCTCCAATAAATGAAGAAAGACTCTGCACCGCCGGGTCCTGAAGGATAACCTTGGCCAGTTCCTGCTGCTTCTCCGACATTGCCTGGAAGGAGATGGTTTCGGGAGCCTGTGAAATGCCTTGAATGACACCGGTATCCTGCACCGGGAAAAATCCCTTGGGAATCACAATGTAGAGAAATACCGTGAGTATCAGCGTGCCCAGGGCGACAAACAGCGTGATGGTTTGGTAGCGAAGCACGAACTTCAAAGTCCGCCCATAGAATGCGATCATGCGTTCGAAGACGCGCTCGGAGGCCTGATAAATGCGTCCCTGCTGGTCCTTGGGTTGATGGCGCAAGATGCGGGCCGACATCATCGGAGTCAGAGTCAGCGATACCACGGCGGAGATGACGATCGTGACCGCGAGGGTTACGGCAAACTCACGGAAAAGTCGTCCGACTACGTCTCCCATAAACAACAAAGGAATAAGCACGGCAATTAGCGAGACGGTCAACGACACGATGGTGAAGCCGATTTGTTCCGCTCCCTTGAGCGCCGCCTCCATCGGCGATTCGCCTTCCTCGATGAAGCGCGAGATGTTTTCGATCATCACGATGGCGTCGTCCACGACAAACCCGGTGGAGATGGTGAGAGCCATCAGGGATAGGTTGTCCAGGCTATAGCCCAGTGCGTACATGGCAGCGAAAGTGCCCACGAGCGACAGTGGGACAGCCACGCTAGGAATGATCGTGGCGTAGAGACTTCGCAGAAAAAGGAAAATCACCATCACCACCAGCGCGATGGTCAGCATTAATTCGAATTCGACATCGGACACAGAAGCCTGGATCGCGGTGGTCAGATCGGTCAGCGTGGTGACCTGAACCGAGGCCGGCAGATTGGCTTCGAGTTGTGGCAAGAGCTTCTTGATGCTCTTGACTACGCTGATCGTGTTGGCGCCCGGCTGACGCTGCACGTTCAGGATGACCGCGGGCGTTTGATTCATCCACGCGGCTTGTTTATTGTTCTCGACGCCATCGATGACTTCGGCCACGTCCGTGAGCATGACCGGCGCGCCATTGCGGTACGCGACTACGACGTCACGATAATCGGCGCTGCTGACGAGTTGGTCGTTGGCGTCGATCTGGTAGTCCTGCCGGGGACCGTCGAAGTTACCCTTGGCGGCGTTGACACTGGCTTGCACGAGAGCCGTGCGCACATCCTCAAGATCCACGCCGTAGGAAGAGAGCGCGACTGGATTAGCGCGAATGCGGACGGCCGGCTTCTGACCGCCGCTGATACTCACCAAGCCGACTCCACTGAGCTGCGACAGTTTCGGAGCCAGCCGCGTATCCACTAAGTCTTCGACCTGCGACAACGGAACGGAATCAGAAGTTATGGCGAGAGTCAGTACAGGCGCGTCGGCAGGATTTGTCTTGCTGTAAACCGGGGGCGCGGGCAGGTTGGAGGGCAGATAACTCTGCGACGCATTGATGGCCGACTGAACCTCCTCTTCGGCAACGTCAATGTTGAGGCTCAAGTTGAACTGCAGCACGATGACCGAGGTTCCTCCCGAACTTGTGGAGGTCATCTGGCTGAGCCCCTGCAGTTGACCAAACTGCCGCTCGAGCGGCGCGGTTACTGTCGTCGCCATCACGATTGGGCTGGCGCCCGGATAAAAGGTGACGACTTGGATGGTGGGGTAATCGACCTCGGGCAGTGCCGAGACCGGTAACTGGGTAAAGGCAACGATACCGACGAGTAAGATCGCCGCCATCAGCAGCGCGGTCGCCACGGGCCGCATGATGAATGGGCGAGACGGGCTCACGGAGCTGGGCCCTCGCTGGCAGCACCCGGAAGAGGCTGCTTGGAAACCGTGATCTTCGAATTGTTTTGCAGCTTGTCAAAGCTGCTGTCTGCAACGACGTCCCCGGGGTTGATGCCTTCGACAGCGGTCTGCCCGGCGTTCGCGACACCTGGCTTGATGTTGCGAATCTGAGCCGTGCCATTCTGGATGAGGTAAACGAATGCGGTCTGGCCATTATGTTGAATGGCGGAAGTCGGAATCAGCGTGACCCCTTGCAGAGTGTTCACCAGCAGCCTGGTGTTCACGAACTGGTTGGGGAACAGACCGTCGTCTTTGTTATCGAAGAGCGCCCGCAGCTTCACCGTACCTGTAGTGGTATCGATCTGGTTGTCGAGGGTCAGCAGCTTTCCGGTCGCGATCTGTGTCAGTTGCGCCCGATCAAAGGCGTCGACTTCCAGCCGTTTGCCATGGCGAGTCTGCGCCAGCACTTGCGGAAGGCTGTCTTCGGCAACGGTAAAGACGACGGTGATCGGCTGCTCTTCGGTGATTACGACCAGGGTCGTGGTTCCGCTGGATTGGACAACGTTTCCTGGATCTACCAGCCGTAGACCGACGCGTCCGGCGATCGGAGCCGTAATGTGGCACCAGCCGACCTGGACCTGGTCATACTGCACCGTGCCCTGATCGTTTTTTACCGTGCCTTCATCCTGCAGCACGACTTTTTCCTGGTCATCGAGCGTCTGCTTGGGAATGCCATTTCGCGCCCACGCGTCGCGGTATCGTTGCAGATCCATTTGTGCCTGTTCAAGGACGTGGGTGTCGCGCTCGAGCGCGCCTTGGGCCTGCAAGAGCTGGGCCTCGTAGGGACGCGGATCGATATCGACCAAGGCTTGGCCCTTGCTGACCAGTTGGCCTTCCTGATAGTGCACCTGGGTGACCATCCCTGTGACCTGACTGGTAATCGAGTCGGTATAGATCGGAGTGACCGTGCCAATCGCCTCCAGATACACTCCGATGTTCCCCTTTTGTGCAACCGTGGTCACAACCGTGACCGGGCCGGTCACACCGCGCCGCGAGGAAGCTGCGCTTTGGGTTTCGTCATGATGACGCAGCACCAGCATGAAAATCACGCCAAAAGTCAGCAGCAGCGCAGCCCATACGAAAAAGCGTTGCCATCTGGACTTATTGGAGTGACCCGTAGGCGCCGGTTGTTGCTGCTGCTGGAGCTCAACGGTCGAAGCAGGAGGTTTGGTTTCCATCCGATTTTCTTGCATCAGTCAATGCAGCCCAGTGCTCCCAGTGGCCGATCATCAAAACGGTGTAAAAGTCCCGATGCAGTTTGTTGCTCCGAATAAGGATGTGCAAGATGTCCTGAATATATTAACTTCGCCATACGAGTTTTAGAACCAGCATTTAGTCTTTCTGGAGTTACGTCTGAGATTCGAGACGCAATTGGTGGTCGAACCCTATGCTTCCAAACGCTGATCCCATTTGATGCGCTTTCTGAGTCCCCGTTGTCTAAGGTTTAAATCGCTCCTCTGATAAAAACAGGTTTTCGCGCGTGTGAGGTAAGAATTTGTAACGGAAAGTAAATGTTCGTAAGCGCATTTCCGTTTAGGAGAACGTCAGATGCAACAACTCAGCTACTGCCGAATCAGCAACGCAAGCCGGGGGAACGTGAACCGTCCCGCGGCGTCGTCCACCACGTTCACTTGGCAGGTGTAAAAGCCGGGCTTAAGCTGGGTCAACGGGACATCCAGTTGGAACACGGCTGCGCCCCGATCCCGCGCATTCAGCTCTTTTACTTCCTGCAACGGACTCTCATAAGCCTTCGCCTTCCCTTGGAAAAAGGCGATGTTGGTCAAAAGCCGGATGCTCGAATCGGTCCCGCCTTTTGATTTGCCATTGCTTTGACCTTCGTGTCCCGGATCGTAGACTTCGTAATAGAGATAAAGGTGCTGCCCGGTTGAGAAGACGTGAGTGACGCTCGGAATGATTTCCGAGCCGTCCCGGACTAGGGGATTGTTGTTGTTGCGGGTATTTTTTGACGGCTGGATCTGATTGGCCAACACCACGGAGCTCATCTTCACGGGCTGGGTTTTCAGGTCGGGGATCTCGATATCGGTCTCAAACGATCCCATGCGCCCACTCTGGTTTTCGCGAACCACAAACTTCAAATGATATTTGCCGGCAAGCAGGATAAATCCGTTGTTGTACTGTACATTCTTCCTGCGCACTTCGGCAGAAGTGTTTACGGCAAGCTTCACCGTATCGCGCATGTCGCCGACCTGGCGCTTGTTGCTGTCGAGCGCCACGCCGATGACATCGAGCGTGGCTTTGTCCTGATTACTGGTGCTGGTGAATGGGATTTGCGATCCCGGAACGGCCAGCGAGATGGGGATAAAGAATTTGTTGTCACCGATGCGGAAGTATCCAGCGGCGAGGTAAAGCGGCAGATCAGTGGCAGGCAAGTCGGAATTGAGTTCCTCTTCGAGTTGGCGCTCGCGGTCTTCCTTGGTGGAATGCTGATAGTCCGCCGGAGCATAGTACCCGCGCCTGTATTCAATTTTCATCGCCTGGCCGATTCAGGCTTACAGTGATGCGCCGGTATCGACCGTCACGTGCGGGGTTGGTGCTGTGGTAGCCAAGAACGTAATAGGTCGAGGTATCGTCCTGCACGCCCTTGAAGACTTTGCTGAAATCGTTGGAATCGAGGAAGGCACGGCCGCCGGTGTCCGCAGCCAGGGTCACGAGGGTTTCCTGGGTAGTGAAATTCGAATTCAGAGCGTTGAGTGTCGACTGCCCTGAGTACGGCGAAGTGCCTCGAAGGCTGGCATTCTGCGCTTCTCCACCGGCCACCAGAGCTTGCAGCCCGCGGATGTCCATGGTGTAAAAAGCGAGATTCGCGCGGACTGCGGCGTTGGTCGCGGCTTTCAACTCTGACTCGTTCTCGATGCCGGTGCGATCGATGCCGCTGGAAAAATAGATCAAGGACTTCTTTTGTTGCACGTGGGAAAGCCGTTCCGCGACGGATCGTAATGCTTCTAGTCGACGATCGGTGTTGAAGATGTTGTACTCGGTGTCGTCGGCGGTGAACGATCCGCCCGTGTCGGGCGTGCCCTCGGTTGTCCCGGTCGATCCCTCTTCAAAACCTTGTCCGGCACCAGGATTCAAAGCCTGCAGAGCCTTCTTCAACAATGCATGGTCAGTGGTGAAATCCTGATTGACCTGCAGCGAACTTCCGAGCGAAACAATCGAAACCAGGTCGGCTGGAGCCATTTGTTTATCCACGTAGTTCACGGCGGCAGTCACCGAGTGGTCGATCTCGTCAGGCTCCATCCCCGAAAGATCGAAGAACAACACGATCAAACGGCGATCTTTGAACTCGACTGCAGCGGCGAGTTGCGGCTTCTCTGAGGTCGGGGCTGGGGCTGGGGAATTCTCTAACGGCTTTGCTTGGGCTACATCGAGAGTGGGCACTGCATCAGTGTTCTCAATATCAAAGGAGACGATTTGCTGGGATTTGCCATCTTCTTTGATCTGAAAGTCCTCAGGCTTCATGTCGCGGACAACCTTGCCACTCTTGTCACGCACCGTGACATTTACCAGAACCAGTTCGGTTTCGGCGTGGAAGGTGTAATCGGTTTGGGAGGGCAGGTAGGAACCCAGCAGAACGAGCACCAGGAGCACGGCCGAGGGCTTACGTATGCGAAGCTGGCGGATTGAACTGGAGTTAGTCATGTCCCTAAAACCGAAACCTCGATGTCAACTGTATCGCTCGCATGGCTCCGACCGCGGTCACTCTGCCGAACGTCGGAGAGTTCACTTGTGTATCGATGCTGGCGTATTGCGGAATGTTGAAAACATTCGTTGCTTGGGCGCGAAACTCCAGAACACGCGATTCCTTCAACGGAAAGATTTTGGTGAAGGCCATATCAAAAACCTTGGTCGGAGGACCGATGATACTGTTGCGGCGCGCATCGCCGTATTGACCCGGCGGTGGTGCGACGAATGCGGCAGTATTGAACCACTGCCCAATCGACGGGTTCGGAATCGAAATTGATTCTCCGAGAACTAGATTCGGTCGCAACGTTCCATTTGTACCGCGCTCAACGTCCGAAAAGTCACCCAGGAGTCGAGGCGTGAAGGGAAGTCCCGAAGCGATCGTCCAGTCGCCGCTCCATTGCCAGTCCCCGAATATGGCGCGCGGAACGCTATTTCCCGTCAACCACCGTTTGTCGTGACCGAAAGGCAGTTCCCATAAATAGTCCGCGGTAAAACGTTGAGTCTGATTGAAGCTGGAAAGACCGCGTTCGGCGGAGAGATCAAATGCGTTCTGCGCAACGTTAGTCATGCCGGCGCTCGACGTTCCGCTGCTGGCGCCGCTTCCGGCGGCAGTGCCTCCGGCGCCGAGACCGGAGGAGCCCGACCCCGAAGTTGCCCCCGCTCCAATCGTGGACGCGTCATCGAGTGATTTGGAGAACGTATACGTTCCCCCAACTGAGAATTCGTGAGCCAGTCGTTTGCGGAGGCGCACCGAACCGGCGTTGGCTTCGGAGTCGGCAACCGAGTTTTGGTAATTGAAGGCCTGCACCCCCGGAATCCGAATGCCCGTTGCAGTACGATTCGGCGCTTCGAGAACGTCGAGATCTGTTCCCTTGGTTCCGGTGTAGTCGATATTTAATAGCAGCGTGGGCTTGATTTGCTGCTGGATGTCCAGGTTTCTGATCTGGACGTAGCCCAGGCGGTAGTTTGGATTCACCGCGTAGTTATTGGTGATTCCCGCGGATTGGGAGGTTGGGAAACCATTCTGCAAGGTGAGCTGTCCGGGGCTCGACTGTACGTTGGTCTCAGCAAAAGAAAATGGCGGCTGGAACGCGAGTTGTTGCACGATAGTCTGGTACGCGCCAGTGTTGTAGTTGATGCCGTAGCCGCCGCGCACTACGGTTTTGGAAAAGGGTTTCCAGGCGAAACCAACACGCGGTGCGAAGTTGTTGCGGTCTGGCCGCACCAGCGTGACGGGGTAAAGTCCGTTGTAAGGCCCGATTTGGCCGGGCAATACGACGGCTACGGCTGGAGGCCCAGCCGTGAGGCTCAACACTCCAGGCGACAGATCAAGGTTCACGATGCGATTGTTGATTTCGGTGTAGGGAGAGACATACTCGTAGCGTACTCCCAGATTCAGCGTGAGATTGCCGCGCATCTTCCACTCGTCTTGCGCGTACAGGTCCCACGAATTTCCCCGGAAGTGATAATTGTTCTCGCCAAACTGCGCGGAGGTCTGCTGCGGCAGGCCGAGCAAAAAATCAGCGAAGTCAAAACCGGTCCCGTTGACGGGTTGACCATTCAAGATCTGCGACGTATTCAATCCAGTAAAAATGAAACTGCCGCGCGCGTTGCTGTCGGTTTCCGTGTTGAGCTGAATCCGGCGGAAATCCCCACCCCAGCGCCAAGTGTGCTTCCCGTGAGTCCAAATCATGTTGTCGGAGTAGGTAAAAGTCTGGTCTCGCAGAAGAGCTGGATTGACGTCCTGCAAACCGCCGAAATTGGTGAACGATAGACTGGGAAGGCCCCAATCGAAAGGATTCGTCGAGACTCCATCAATTCCCACAGCTCCTGTAATGTTGTTCACAAATGCGTAGAGGTTCTGCGTACGCGTACGGCTTCGGTTGAAATCAAAGCGGGCGACGTTGGTCAACTTTCCGAAGCTTCGAACGTAGGATATTGGTATATCGAAACTGCGAACGTCGGTGTGCCCGCCTACGCTGGGGAAAGGATTGGTTAGCTCTGCGCTCGATCCATGGTAGTGAAAGCCAAAGGTGAGATTATTCTGTGGGCCTCGACGCCCGCCGCCTTGACGGCGACCGCGCAAGGCCGCGCCGAAACTATGATTGATGCGGATGTTCAGGTCGTCGCTGCTACTGTTGGCGGAAGTGATGAAATGGAAATTCTGGTAATTGCCCGGCAGGTTGGGCATCGGAATATATGGCAATAACCCGGCGGCAACGGGATTAATCTGCGGAATCGTATTGTTTGCGAATTGTGTGCCGGTGGCGGGATTAAAAATCTGCACCGGTTGCCCAGCATTCGAACCCGAGGTATATAGGGTTTGGGAAAAATTCCCTTGGCGTTCGAGCAAAGTCGGCACGGTTGAAAACTGATCGAAGGGATTCTCGCCGCGTTTTCCGTTGTAGTTGACGAAAAAGAAAGTCTTGTCTCCGCCATGGTAGATCTTTGGAATATTTAGCGGCCCGCCAATGGATCCGCCAAAGCTGTTCTGTTCATAAGCGGGTTTGATTACGGGTTGCCCAGTCAGTGAGTAAGGAGCGGCGTTGAGAGCAGAATCGCCGATTCCGTAATAGATCGAGCCGTGAGGCTTGTTGATGTCAAAGCCTCGTCTGCCAAAAAGCGCGGCTCCCCCGCCGAACCCGCCGCCTCCACCGCCAAATCCGCCCGGTCCGCCAAATCCTCCACCGCCGAAACCTCCGCCCTGCTGACGAGAGTCATTAAACCGCTGTTGCATTTCGGCGCTGCTCATTGTTGCGAACGGGCTGGAACTATTACCCGAGATGGCGACAGATTCAGTGGCGCTATCGGGAGCGATCCCGGGCACCGGCATACCCTGCGGCACGATGTCGCTTGCGCCATTGCCATTCAATTCACGGCCTTCGGCGCTCTGTTCCAACGTAAGGTTCTGGAATCCACGTCCCGCACCGGTTGCCGCCGCCTGGGCAGACGCGGTGGGGTTCGCTGGCTCTGCCTTCGGTACGCGGGAGAGCAGAATCAGTTCGAGATTTGCTTCGAGGTTGCGGTTGGCGTCGTTGACTCGCACTTCCTGCGTAACCGGGGCAAACGCCGCCATTTGAGCACGAACAACATAACGACCGTCGGACGGGACTTGCACAGAATAACTACCGTCCACATCTGTCGAAGTCGTTACCTTTTGACCCGTAAGCGTATTCGCAGCGGTAACAGTCGCGCCCGGAAGCGGCATGTTTCCCGATTTCACGATGCCATGAATGATCCCTCCCTGAGCTTGCGGACTTTGAGCTGCAAGACAGGGGCAATAGACCACCGTCGCCAGACAAAGAAAGAGCGCGCGCTCTCTCGCCAGCCGATGCCGCTTAACCCTTGACTGAGTTCCAATCTGCACGTAGGCCTTAAGGGCACCGCCGACTATCTTGACTATCGTCAACGAGGCGCAGGCGCTTCATTCTGTCCTTGCATTCCGAATTTCGGCTGCCCGACATTCAGGACAGCGGGCACGAACACATCATTCTTGAGTTCGCCACGGCCAGACACGTGGTCCCCAGGTTTTAAGTCGGCGAGCGTGATGCTCTCTCCATTCTTACGAAAGGAAGTATCCTCGTCGACGGAAATCTTCTGTGTAACGCCGTCCGGTCTCTGGATGGTCAACTGGGTTCCGTCGATGGACTTGATTTCGCCAGCGATAAAGCGCTTGCCCATGCCTTCCGCAAAGTTGCCTCCAGATCCGTCGTTCTGGCCTCGACTGCCGACAACCGCCGCTTGCCAGGCGTTCTCGCTGGTTTTCTCTCCGCGAACAAAAACCATATCGCCCACCTTGAAATCACCGAGGGCCGCAGCTTCACGGCCCTTGCGGTATTGCGTCTTGTCGTCAAGTGCCACTTGCGCAGTCTGACCGTCGCGAGTCTTGAGGGTGATCGAGTGTGCATCGATCGCGGTAATAGTTCCCGCAATGCCGTGAGGCCGTTGGCCATTTCGGTGTCCGTCTTGTGCCGATGGAGGACTCTGATCTTCGGAGGACGGACTCGCCGGCGTAGTCTGCGCAATGCACAATGCTGAAACGAGCAGCCAAAACGAAATGAGAGTCCAATTCATCGGAATTCCTCCAAGTCAGGTGAGCTTCGCCGGTCTGGCTCTATTGGAGCATTGTTGCGCCCCCGCCCAGCGTAAAAGACAGTCAACGAAAGTAAAAGTTTGTAGAGAGAGACCGGGTTACCCACAGCCGGAGACTGCGTGCTACCCTACTGGTTTCGCTGTGCATCTTGCTCCGGACAAAACTATGAACTCATGCTATCGCGTCTGGCCCGTGTTGGCTGCCTGTC
The DNA here is from genome assembly GCA_963722725.1 of uncultured Acidobacteriota bacterium. Taxonomy (GTDB): domain Bacteria; phylum Acidobacteriota; class Terriglobia; order Terriglobales; family Acidobacteriaceae; genus JABDBE01. The sequence goes on along the minus strand of CAVROB010000010.1, from coordinate 96,378 downwards.
TTCTTTTCTGTCTTTCACCAGTAAATAGTCTCGCGCAACAGAATGCTCCGACGACTACACGACGCTCGGGTGAAGCTCATCCAGCCGCGAAGCAAGCGACCAGCAAGCACGAACCGGCCAAGGACGCAGCGGGAACTCCGTCAGAATCATCGCTCGCCGACCAAGCCGGTCCGCAGAGAGCCGACGACGAAGGCCGAACCCGATTGCCCATGGAAGTGCGCAAGAGCGTCAGTTTTCGCGAGATTGGTCCGGCGATCTCCGGAGGACGGGTCAGCGCCGTAGCCGGCGTACCCGGCGACAACGACACTTATTACGTAGGCGCGGCCGATGGCGGCGTGTTCCGCACCAATGACGGCGGCATCAGTTGGAAAGCGTTGTTTCAACACGAGAGCGTAGCCTCAATTGGCGCACTCGCGCTCGATCCCACGAATCCAGAGATTGTTTGGGCAGGAACGGGCGAGGCCAACGTTCGCAACAATGTTTCTTTCGGCGACGGCATTTACAAATCGACCGATGGCGGCGCGCATTGGAAGCGTATGGGATTGGAAGCCAGCTTCCAGATCTCGCGCATCGTGATTGATCCTCATCATCCCAACACCGTGATCGTGGCCGCGATGGGCAGCCCCTGGGCCGACAACGAAGAGCGCGGCGTGTTCCGCACGATTGATGGAGGCGTTACTTGGAAAAAAGTGCTCTACGTCGGGCCCAGCGTTGGTGTTGCGGACTTGGCTATGGATCCGCAAAACCCGCAGGTGCTGTTTGCTGCGGCCTACCGCTTTCGTCGCACGCCCTGGAATTACTCCGATGGCGGACCCGAGGACGCGATCTATAAGTCTGTCGATCAGGGCGAGACTTGGAAGCGCCTCAGCCGCCCACGGCCTACCCAAAGGAAACGTAGGCCGCATCGGCCTGGCCATCGCTGCGAGTTCGCCGAACGTCGTCTACGCAGTCATGGGCTCGACCGAGGGCGTGTTATGGCGTTCGGACGATTCCGGCGATCACTGGAGCGTGGTCAGCAAAGACGAAGAAGTTGACGTTCGTCCCTTTTATTTCTCGCACATCGCGATAGATCCACGAAATGCGGATCACATTCTGGCCTTGTCCAACAACATGATGGAATCGAAGGATGGCGGACAAAATTTCAGTATCACCGCCAAACAGGTACACGTGGACCACCACGCCATCTGGATCGATCCGACCGGCAGTGGTCGCATCATTGAGGGCAACGACGGCGGAGTAATCCTATCGCGCGATAATGGCGCACATTGGGCTTTCCTCCACAACATTGCGATTGGGCAGTTCTATCACGTGGGCACGGGCGATGAGCGGCCTTACCTGGTTTGCGGCGGACTGCAGGACAACAGCAGTTGGTGCGGTCCAAGTCGCACCAAGGACAACTCCGGAATTCTCGACCGGGACTGGTTCGACCTCAACGGCGGTGATGGCATATACGCCATTCCAGCCCCCGATAATTCAAACTTGATTTACAACAGCACGCAGAACGCCGTGTTCATGATCTTCGATCGCGCGGCGGAGCAGGTTCACGATATCGAGCCTTATCCGCGGGATTTCGTCGGCGGCGGCGTTGCCGATTTTCCTTACCGCTTCGCGTGGAACGCGGGATTTGCGGTTTCCCCTCAGAATCCCACGGTTCTTTATGCCGGTGGGAACGTGGTTTTCAAGAGCGAAGATCGCGGACGCTCTTGGAAGCCCATCAGCCCGGACCTCACGCTGAACGACAAGGCCAAGCAACAATCCTCAGGCGGACCTGTGCTGAAGGATAATTCGGGCGCGGAGGTTTACGACGCAATTATTCGAATCACGCCGTCGGAAAAAGATCCCAACGTGATTTGGATTGGCACCGACGATGGTCAAGTGCAATTTACGCGCGATGGTGGGGCCACCTGGACGAACATTACCCCACACATTCCCGGATTGCCTCAATGGGGGCGTGTTGAGTCCATTGATCTGTCGCCCGAAAACCCAGGCGAGGTGCTGATCACCGTGGATCGCCACTTCAGCGGCGACTTCAAACCTTATCTCTATCGCACGTCCGACTACGGTGCGACCTGGCAATCCATCAGCGGCGATCTGCCACAAGTCTATGCGCATGTCGCGAAACGCGACCGGCAGAATCCGCGGATGTACTACGCGGGCCTGGAAAACGGGCTCTATGTTTCGTGGGACGAAGGCGTGCATTGGTACCTGTTCGGGCTCGGTTTACCGAACGCATCGGTTTACGATCTGGAGTTGCACCAGCGCGACAACGATCTGGTCGCCGGGACGCACGGCCGTTCAATTTGGATTCTCGATGATCTAACGCCATTCCAACAATTCACTCCTCAAGTCGGGCAGGCGCCTGTGCATCTCTTCCCGCCGCCTTCAGCTTTGCGTTTCTGGCCCTGGTCGCAGGTGGAGGCTTTGGGAGACGGCGCGTTCTACGGAAAGAATCCGACATACGGAGCGCAGCTCAGTTACTTCCTTACTCGCGAAGTCAAAGATCCCGGCCAACTCGTGATTACTGACTCGCAAGGCCGCGCCGTGAGGACCATGAAGGGAACGCGGGAACTGGATCAAGACGAAACACCGCCTGCGGATGAAGACATCCCTCTGCCAGAGGAAACCCAGAAGGCCCAACGGCCAGAGCAGCAGGAAGTGAAACCGGCGACGCCCGCCACGCCATCGCAAACTCAACAGCAGGTCGCTCCCGCAAAGACTGCCGAGGAGGAAGAAGCTGAACCCGGACAGCCAAAAAAATTCCCCTGGGTCCCAACCAAGCCTGGTTTGCAGCGCCTCTACTGGGATCTGCGTGCCGACGGGCCCGTGCGTTGGGAGAGCGCCAAGGACTTTAATAAAGGGCCGAAATCGGGCGCTCTCGTTCCTCCCGGCGAGTACACAGCGACCATGACGGTTGCCGGTCAGACCACATCGCAGAAAATCGTGGTGGTTAACGACCCGCGTTCGCACGCCGACCCAGCCGCCATGGAAACGCTTTATCAAACTACGCAAGCGGTGTTGCATGAATTGTCGCAGCTCGACGTAGCGCTGAACCGCATGGACGCAATGGAGGCACAATTGAAAGCATTGCAAGTGGTCGTGAAAGGCGCCGTTGACGAAAAGGAAGTCAAAACTGCCATTGATGTTCTCGAGAAGCAGATAAAGGCTGTGCAAGCGCTGATCACGAGCAACGCCGGAGCTGCCGAGTCGGTCTTGCGGGCGCCTAACAAAATTCGCGAGCATCTGGCAGCGATGGACGGGCTCTTGGAAGGATCGGATGAAGCTCCGAGCGCCGCCGTCCTGGAGCAGAGGCAACTCCTCGAACCCCAGTACCAGTCGGCGATCCAGAAATTCAATCTGTTCCTTGAGACCGACGTCGCGACATTCAACCGGGCCATGCCCGAGCACAAGCTGTCCGGGGTGGTGGCAGGCGAGCCCCTGCAGCCTTAGACCGTGAACAAGAGCTGATTCTGTGTTTCTAGAGTCAGTCTGGCGCATCCAATGAGTGGATACATGAGTTTCAATCTACTTTCGAAGTAGTCCGAAAGAAATGCGTTGTCTCTCGTTCATTGCGGCCATCGTATCGTGCGCTCTTGCGGTCCTTGCGTGGTCTTCGTCGCCGCAGTCCAAGGACGCGGTGAGCCAATCCGGAACGACCGACCTCAATCAACTTTTACGTGATCGACGTTATCTAGAATTGAACGCCGCCCTGTCATCGAAATCGAATCTGTCGGTTTCGGATCGCACGTTCTTTGAAGGCGTCATGGCAAACCGTCGTAATCGGGTTGCCGATTCCATCAAGATGCTGGAACCGCTTGCACAGTCCTTGTCCGCCGTTGACAAGGAGCGCGGAGTCATCACCCTGAGCACATTGGCGGATGATTACGAAAAGTCCTTCCGTTACTCGGACGCGGCGAACGCCTACTCGGAACTGGAAAGACGTTTTGGGTTGTTGATGGACGAGAACGAGCGACGCAGAGTGAGCAGAGAAGCTGCGCGGTGGAGTTTGTTGCGAGGATCGCCACCGCAGTCCGTTGAGGTGAATCAACCGTTCACTATCCCGACTCGCAGGGACAAAGTCGGACTTCCAGAAGTATGGGTGGACTTCGGCAGGATCCACGAATCTCTGATCCTCGATACCGGAGCGAATCTCTCGGCGATAAGCCTCAGCCTCGCACAGCAGCTCGGCCTGAAGCTCTCAAACTCATCGGCCACGTCCAACGGGATTGCGGGACGGAGGATGGCAATCCGCACCGCGGTGATTCCCGAACTTCGGCTCGGCGAGGCGAGATTGCGAAATGTTGCCGTCATCGTGATCAACGACAAAGACATGATCGTTCCTTCTCTGCACTATCGCATTCCCGGCAGTATAGGCTTCCCCGTTTTGTCGGCGCTGGGGCGAATCACGTTCTTTGCGGATGGCCAATTCGGTGTGGGATCGAACCCTGCTGTTGGAACCTCCGGCGACGAGGAGAATCTTTTCCTGCAGAGATTGACACCGGTTGTGGCCGCCGAGATCGCAGGCGCGGAAAGGTTATTCACCATCGACACCGGCTCTGGCGGAGCATTTCTTACAGTGCCATACTACCTTGAGCACAAGGATGATTTCACATCGCAAACCATTGGTAGTTTCGATTTAGCCGGTGCGGGCGGCGTGCGAACCTATCCTGCCTACTTGACTGGCAAAGTGAATATAAAGGTGGGCGGAGCTTGCGTCTCGCTGAGCCAGCTTCCAGTGATCGCCCAACCCAGAGGTCAATCGGATGACAAGTTTTACGGCAACATAGGACAGCTGGTCCTCGGTCAATTAAAGAGTTACTCCTTCGACTTCCAGAAGATGAGGTTCAGCGCCGAGGGCAATACGTGTAAACCGGGTGACCAGAAATAACCGCGGGTCGCTTCGCCCGTCGCGAAAACGTCTACGCCTCGTTCGCCGCACGCGAACTTCTCGGCCGTTTGGGCTCGTGCCGCACACTGCGGCCTTCCACCAGATGAACCAACTCTTCACCCAGATTCTTGGTGTGATCTCCGGCACGCTCGAAGGCTTGGGCCATCAGCAGCAAATTTGTGCTGTAGTCACGGGGACGGTCTTTGGCTTTACTTTCCAGGTGCCGCTGAAAGACCGCCCGACAGACTTGGTCGATCTGCGAGTCGGTCTTCAATATCCAGTTCGCAGCTTCCAGATCGCGATTCACAAAACCGTTGTGGACGACTTCCAGCATTCTTTCCAGGATGTCTGCCATCGCGATTAAATCCCGGCGGTCGTCGCGCAGGATTTTTGGGGTCAGGCGCTGCAGGCGTTGAGTAACCGACCAGGTCAGGTCTCCAATGCGCTCCAGATCAATAATGAATTTCAGGCAGGCCAGCAGTTCGCGTGCCTCCGACTCGCTGACCTGGGTGATGGCGTGAGTGATTCCGTCATCGATTTTGCGTTCGGCGCGATCCAGTTCCTTCTCGCAGTCCTTCACCGCAATAAACGCCATATTAGAGGAATTCTCGAGGTAATCTCGCAGATTGAACGCGGCATCTTTCGCGACCAGGCAGGCCTGCTGGACCAGTCCTGTCATTTCCTTAGTGGACTCCATATCTTGGGCGGCTTTGCGTTTGCTGGCGATCATGCGACTTGTTCCGGCGGACGAAGCCCATGATAACTCACGAAGGCCTCAATTCCAGCGTCGCAAGGTAACCTCGCAACTTCAGGGCTTTGCTCCGGAGACGCGGGCTGCGCAGGCGTGAGCAAGCCGATTTCTGGCATACTCTTTGACTAACGCAAACTGTTTGCAGCCAGATGACACGAATATTAAAAGCCTGTGACAGAATTGCTCGAAAGGGTTTATGCCCAGGATGTACGTGCGGGCGCTCCGCTTTGCACCATCGCCTGTGCAAGTTGCCTTTTCAGGTTCCGTTAGAGTCTTATTTCCACTTGCCAAGACCAGTCCAACTTCGGATAATGGATTCTGAAAGTTCCCTATAACCGTGTACCGCTATAGTCGAGCAGACTTGCTCCGGATTCTTCGGCTCACGGCGCGTCAGTTGGCAGGTTGGGAAAAAGCCGGACTGGTTGCCGCCGCCGAGAGCTATTCCTTTTTTGACCTGCTGCAAATCAAAAAGGTTCGAGACCTGTGCGCCGCCAAAGTGCGCCCCGCGGTGATCCGCCAATCTCTCGAGGCCATGCAGAAACAGGCTGCGGGAATGGAGAATCCATTGCTCGAGGCCGGCACCTTCAGCGCCGGAAACCGCGTTGCATTCCGTCACGAAGGCAAATTGGTCGAGCCCATTGCCGGCCAGTTCATGTTCGACTTCTCCGCTCGAGACAAAGTAGTCACCAGCACCGCAAGTCCTAAAGGCCCAACTCCGCTGGTCAAGCCGGGACCGATCCCAGCCGATGTTGCTGGGCTTTTCGCGCAGGGCATTGCCCTCGAGGAAGATCCCAACACCCAGGTCCAGGCGATCACGGCTTATCAACGAGTGCTCGAACTCGATCCCGACCACGCCGCCGCACACATCAATCTGGGCACGCTGCATTACAACCGGCAGGATTACACATTGTCGGAGAAGCATTACCGCGCCGCCATCTCAATCGATCCGCGCTATGCGTTGGCCTATTTCGATCTCGGCAATGTGCTCGATGAAACCGGACGTGTTACCGAAGCCATCCAGGCTTACAACACCGCGCTGCAACTCGCGCCCACCTACGGCGACGCGCATTACAACGTGGCGCTGGCCTACGAGAAGGTCCGCGAACCGCGCAAGGCTCTGAAACACTGGCGCGCCTACGTGAAGTTGGATACCTCAGGCCCCTGGGCAGTCCACGCCCGCAATCAAATCCAGCGCATCCTGCAAGCCGACGGGCTTAGGTTGGTATTCGGCGGCCACAAGACCTAATTCTCTTCGCCTCGATTCCTGTACCCCATCTCCAGATGCTAGAATTCTGGGTTCGCCATACTCATGTGAAGGTGCTTGTATGCCCGATGTTCTCCAGCTTCCCTCGCCCACGCCTCTGACCAGCTTCACCGAAGACGAAATTCTTTTTCGCGACAACATCCGCCAATTTGCCGAAGAAAAAGTTCGCCCGCTAGTGAAAGAAATGGACGAAAAAGGCGTTTTCGACAAAGAACTCATTCACCAGTTTTTTCAACTCGGATTGATGGGCATCGAAGTGCCCGAGCAATACGGCGGCGCGGGCGGCAAATTCTTCGAAGCGATTCTCGCAGTCGAAGAACTTTCGCGTGTGGATGCTTCCGCGGGCGTCATCGTCGACGTGCAAAACACCCTGGTCAACAACGCGCTGCTGCGCTGGACAACCGAAGAACAAAAGAAGCGCTATCTACCTCGAATGGTTGCGGAGCTGTGCGGGGCCTACGCCCTGAGCGAAGCTGGATCGGGCTCCGACGCGTTCGCTCTTCAGACCAAAGCCGAACTCAAAGGCAGCGACTACGTTCTCAACGGGCGCAAGCTTTGGATCACAAATGGCAAAGAGGCCGGCGTCTTTATTCTGTTCGCCACCGTCGATCCCGCTGCGGGATACAAAGGCATCACCGCTTTCATCATTGAGAAAGAATTCGCCGGGTTCACCGTCGGCAAAAAAGAAGACAAGCTCGGCATCCGCGCCTCCTCGACTTGCGAATTGATCCTCGAAGATTGTCGAGTCCCCAAGTCGAATGTCCTCGGAGAAGTCGGCAAGGGATACAAAATCGCCATCGAAACTCTAAACGAAGGCCGCATCGGGATCGGTGCGCAGATGGCTGGCGTAGCTCGCGGCGCCTGGGAATACGCCGCAAAATACGCGCAAGAACGCAAGCAGTTCGGCAAATCCATCGCCGACTTCCAGGGCATCCAGTTTCAGATCGCCCAAATGGCCACCGAGATCGAAGCCGCCCGTCTAATGGTCTACAACGCCGCCCGCATGAAAGACGCCGGCATACCCTTCGTCAAAGAAGCCGCCATGGCCAAGCTGTTCACTTCCCAGGTGGCCGAGCGGGTAACGTCGCTGGCCATCGAAATCTACGGTGGCTACGGATTCACTAAAGATTACCCCGTCGAAAAATACTGGCGCGACTCCAAGATCGGCAAAATCTACGAAGGCACCTCAAACATGCAGCTAGCTACGATCGCAAAACTACTAATGCCCACCAAATAAGATGCCCACGTAGCCCGGACGAGAGCACCTCTAAATTACAAGTAAATGAGGGTGCCCCATTCTTCCGCGTTCTGTGCGGAAGGGTGGGAGGCGAAACCCTCGCTAAATCAATTTCTCACTTCCAACCCCACAGCAAACGAATCCAACGACAATGACCGCAATAAATTCCGCCGCATCCCCCGCTCGACCTCAGCCAACCGCTCGGACGCCGAAGCAATCCACGCGAAGTCCGCAAATTCAGCGAGCGCATTCAGTTCGGTCAAAATATCGGTATTGCGAATCAACTCCGGCGTCCCCGAATTTAGGAATGTCAAATCTTCCAGCAGAGAGTAAATTGCGCGCAGCAACTTCTCTGTTTTGTCGCGACCCTCAGCCCCAGCTCGATAGGTCTCCGTGACTTTGAAAAGCTCACTGTGATCGCTACCCCGTAAGGCTGACCCGAGGATAGCAAGAGCGTGCGCCCGCGCCGCCGTATACGCTGCAAGATCAAAACTGCGGGAACGCCCGACGGCGCCCTCCGACAGTCGAGCCACCAGCGCCCGCTGTTTCGGGTTCCAGTCGGGGCGATTCGCTGCCAAGTATTTTTCAATCTCCTCGGCAGGCAGCGCACTGAGTGTAACCACCATTGAACGCGACCGGATCGTCGGCAACAACTCCCCCGCATTCTCTGTCAGTAGAAAAATCGTTGCGAACTCGGGCGGCTCTTCCAAAACCTTCAGCAAAGAGTTGGCCGCCTCTTTCATAAAAGCCGAATCGGTAAAAATGTAAACTCGCTCCTTGGCTTCGCCCGGCCGATAGTAGATAGTTTCAATCACCCGCCGCACCTGATCGACTTTGATCATCATCTGCGGCGGATCGGGCGGAATCACCAGCACATCGGGATGAGTCTGGATAAAAAGCCGCGTATCTTTCTTGTCCGTCTCGCGCAGACCTTCGCGCGCTTCGACGGCCTCAGCAAAGCGGGCGTCGAGATCTTCTGCCTGCGCAATACGAACGCAATTCGAACAGTTCCCACAAAAATCGGGCAAGCTATCCGTGACAATCGGCGCCAGACAATTCATGGTTTTGGCCAACATCAGAGCCAGCGTGTATTTGCCGGAACCAGCCGGGCCCGCCAGGATGACGGCCTGAGGGAATCGGCCCCGCGCCAGCATGTCTCGCAACTGGCGAACAGTTTCAGAGTTTCCGTAGAAATCAGAAAAGCCCATAGGATTTGTTCACAACAGAGCCACAGAGAAGGTCCAACTCTTCGAGGATACTACGGACTGCAGCGGGAGGGTTCAGGCTTCGTGCGCATGCGGTTTCTCTGAGCGCTGTGACTCTACGGTGAAATCAAGCTGTCTTTGCTGATAATTTCAACTTCCGCCGCGCTACGTCGGCTATTTGCTTGTGCGTCTGTTCCGGAGTTCCGCGCGCATCCACGACCACCACGCGCTGCGGTTCGCGCTTTGCGATCGCCAGATATGCACTTCGCACTCGTGCAAAGAAGGCGCGGCTCTCCTGTTCGAACCGGTTCTCGTCGCTCGTTCCCCGGCCAATCTTGGCTGAATGAGATCGGTTGCGCCGGCGGGCCCTATCCACACTCGCGGCTACGTCGGAATCCATCAAAATGGTGAGTTCAGGCTGCAAACCGCCACACAAAATTCGATGCAGCGCCAACACCGCATCGCTGCCCAGCTTGCGTCCGCCACCTTGATACGCCTCAGTCGAATCCGTAAAGCGGTCGCATAGCACGACTTTACCTTCAGCAAGCGCAGGCTGAATGACTTCGGCGATGTGCTGCGCCCGCGCAGCAAACATCAAGGCCAACTCGGCGAGCGGAGCAAGCGAGGATGTCTTCGTATCCAGCAAAAGCTGGCGAATTTGTTCTCCCGTGGGCGTGCCGCCCGGTTCGCGGGTCACCACCACAGGCAGGCCCTGCGCCTGCAAGACCGCAGCCAGCTTCGCCAATTGAGTGCTCTTACCGCATCCGTCGAGCCCTTCGAACGTAATAAATCTGCCGCGCTGGGAATGGGAGGGCACGGAAAGCATCATAGCAAAGCAGCCGGCTCCCGCTCCAACCGGGATTACGGCCCGCTCTTCGCTATAGCGCCCTTCATGACTGGACGGGAACGTGGCTTCCCCTTCCTTCGCCTGCCTCATCGATGCAGGATGGCGCGCCCACTCGATCTGTTTCTAAGGTAACGGCCAAAATCGGCTTCGCAGCTGGCGGGTAAGTCGGGAGCTCCGAACGCATTGCTGTCCGGTGTCCGAACTCGCGACTGGTCGTTCTGCCGTAAGATCTAGTTCACAACGTAAAGGGTTCAGTAGAGGTGAGCTAATCTTCCCATCGTCTCCGTCGATGATATTCGCCACGACTCAGGCCGCCGAGGTCAACCACAACTGCCACAATCAGAATCACCAAATTAATGCCCGCTATGGGCTGTCGTGTATTGATCATCCACGCATACGCCAATGTGGTCAGGGGTAAGAACAGAAACCCGAGCAAAGGCAATAATAGCCCGTGGTACGCTCGTTGCAGGTAATTCGAGAAGAGAAACAACAGCACCAGTGCGATTCGAGGAAACGCAAGAAAGATAATCAGCACGAGACAAGGCACGAAATTCTCCTCGCGCATCGTACGCTTTTCCCGCACGCGATACAACGAATGTGCCAACAGAGTTGCAGGATGCCGCTGTTTTGAATTAAGACTTGTGTCCTGCGCGTATGCCGGAAAAGATGAGCCACAATCCTAAGAGCATTAGGGCACATTCCACAAATCGCATTGATGCCGCTTGGGTGCCGTTGCTCGGGCTGAAGAGCCCTCGTGCCCGGAAACAAAAACTGCTTCGCCTCTACAAACACCAATAGGAAACCTATGATTATCTTCCACCAGACCGGGCCTTTAGTGTTCATGCAGCTGCCCCTTGCGTTTTCGCCTCTAATAATCCCACCAATTCCTCCAAGCTCCAACTGTGGCACAGGCTGTCAACCCTTCTCCGTAAAATTCAAAACAGCCCACCACCTGAGGCCGGGTGTGCGTGACGGCGCTCACACTCCACTGTTATAGTCATACGTTCTCTTGATGTGTTGTCGACCGTCCTGTTTGATCCTTAAGGAGCTACATGACTTCACGTTCTAGCCGTCTTGGCTTTTGGACAATCCTGATTTGCGCCACCGTACTGCCGGTTGCCGCGCAGAAAAACAAGCCAGCGCCAAAGTCAACGCCGCCGACCATCACCGTCTCCGTAGACGCAAGCGATGCCCCGCGTAAGATCTTTCATGCCCAACTGACGATTCCTGCCGCTCCGGGCATTCTCACTCTCTACTATCCCAAATGGATTCCTGGCGAACACGGCCCCACCGGGCCGATCGAAGATCTGGCCGGACTGAAGTTCACCGCCAATGGACAGACGTTGAAATGGCGACGCGACCTCCTCGACGGATGGAAGTTCCACGTCGAAGTGCCCGCCGGAGTTTCCGCGGTGAACGCATCGCTGGACTTCATTTCACCCACAGGCGAAGAGGGCCTTTTCACTGGCGGGGCTTCCGCAACCGACAAGATGACGGTGTTGAGCTGGAACACGGTGCTGCTGTATCCCGCGGGATGGACCTCCGATGAACTTACCTATAAAGCCAATCTCCGATTGCCCGACGGTTGGAAGTTTGGAACGCCGCTACCGGTCGCTTCACAATCGGGAGCCGAACTCAAATTCAATCCCGTCTCACTGACCATGCTGGTGGATTCTCCCGTGATCGCTGGCGAATATCTCCGCGTCGTGCCTTTAAGCGAGAACCCGCGTCAGGAAATGGACATCGCAGCCGATAGCCCTGCGGATCTGGACGCTCCGCAAGACGAGCTTGACCATTACAAGGCTCTGACCGATCAGGCTTTGAAGCTTTTTGGAGCACAGCACTTTCGCGATTACCACTTTATTTATAGCCTGAGCGATCACGTGGCGCACTTCGGACTGGAGCACCATGAATCGAATGACAGCCGCAGTTCGGAACGCTCGTTAGTCGACGCTGATCCACGCCTTCTAGCGTCTGGATTGCTCTCCCACGAATATGTTCACTCCTGGAACGGAAAGTACCGCCGTCCAGCAGACTTGGCCACGCCAGATTATGAAAAGCCCATGCAGGACGACCTGCTTTGGGTCTACGAAGGGCTGACTTCATATCTCGGGGACACGCTGAGCGCACGCAGCGGTATCCGAACCCCCGATCAGTTCCGCGACAACCTGGCGTTCATGGCCGCGCGCTTGGATCATGTTCCCGGCCGCACCTGGCGCAATCTGCAGGATACGGCCGACGGAGTGCCCTCCATGCAGGGTGCCCCACCCCAATGGGAATCTTGGCGAAGGGAAGTAGATTATTACGACGAAGATGTTCTGAACTGGTTGTGGGTGGATACGATCATCCGCGAACAGACTCACGGCCAGAAATCGATGGATGATTTCTGTCATCTTTTCCACGGCGGCCAGAGCGGACCGCCGGAAGTGAAAACCTACACTTTCGATGACGTAGTCGCGGCGTTGAATCAGGTTGTTTCTTACGACTGGCGCGGGTTTTGGACCGAACGCCTTACCAATCACGGGCCCGGCGCGCCGCTTACCGGGATCGAGCGAAGCGGCTGGAAACTGGTTTATGACGGGACTCCATCGGAACTGGTTAAAGCGCGCACCCGCGACCGCAAAGAGATCAACGCCGAATACTCGATTGGGCTTCTGCTGGACGAGAGCGGAAAGATCATCGACACCGTCGAAGGAATGCCCGCGGCGAAGGCCGGCATCGGGCCCGGGATGAAGCTGGTGGCCGTGAATGGACATCACTTCTCGGTGGAAAATTTGAGTGCGGCGTTAAAGATGGGACAGAACAGTGCCGACCCTCTCGAATTGCTGGTCGAGAACACCGACTACTACAAAATTTACAAACTCGACTATCACGGCGGGGAAAAATATCCGCATCTGGTGCGGGACGAATCCAAGCCCGATGTGCTGAGCGAGATTATTACTGCGAAGTAGCAACTGTATAATTAAACAGTAGGCCTTATCCAACCGCCTATCTGGAAGGTGATTTCTTGAATACACCGATGTCTCCTCGTCCCGGACAACCGCCGCAGGGCCCGCAGCCGCTTCCCGGCGTCGAAACGATTATCGCAGTCGGTTCCGGTAAGGGCGGAGTGGGAAAGACTACGCTCGCGGTGAATCTGGCGCTTGCCATGGCTAAGCTCGGACACAAGGTCGGTCTGCTCGATGCCGACGTTTATGGTCCCAACGTTCCACTCATGCTCGGGATCAACCAGCAGCCCAAGGTACTCGGAGACAATCGCATCGAACCGATCGAGGCCCACGGACTAAAAGTAATCTCGGTCGGCCTGCTCAATCCCGGAGACAAGCCGCTGATCTGGCGTGGACCGATGCTGCATTCGATCATCAAACAGTTTCTGGGCTCGGTAGTGTGGGGACAGCTCGATTATCTTGTAGTGGATTTGCCTCCGGGCACGGGAGACGTTTCGCTCTCGCTCATTCAGACCGTACCGCTCACCGGCGCAATCGTGGTTTCGACTCCGTCGGATGTTTCGTTACAGGACGCTCGCAAAGCCATCGAGATGTTTCGCCAAATGAAAGTGGACCTCGTGGGCATGGTCGAGAACATGAGCTATTTCGTCTGCCCGCACTGCAATCATGAGATCGATGTTTTCTCTCGCGGCGGAGCAGAGAAGACCGCGAAGCAGTTTGATGTTTCTTTCCTCGGAAACATCCAACTCGATCCCGACATCCGCAAATCAGGAGACAGCGGCAAGCCCGCGGTTCTCGAGGGCGAAAACTCTTCCCATGCCAAGTCGCTTTATGAGTTTGCGCGTAAGGTTATTGCGCGCGTGGACGAGATCAAATCGAGCGCGGGTGAGAGCGTAATCCAGATCCAGTAAGCAACAAGTGTTCCACGTGGAACACTTGTTACTGCATAATTGTATGTATCTTAATGTATTTACGATGCCCATAAACGTCTTGTGTTGCTGGAGTTAACGAGATAGCCAGGATCCTCGGTTATTTCTGGAAGCGTCCCAATTGAAATATCGGATCGGCATCTTCGCCTTCTATCACCCACTTCGCGACCATCTCGCCCAACGCTGGACCATGTTTGAAGCCATGGCCTGAGCCGCCTCCTACCAACCAAATGTTTTCTGCTCGCGGATGCCGGTCGATGATCAGGTGATTGTCAGGGCTGTTTTCGTATTGGCAGACGCGGGTCTCAATCAACGGCGCGTCTTTCATCGCAGGAAAGCGGAAGGCGACGTAATCGCGAATCGCTTTCAGTCCGGCTTCGCTCACTACTCGTTCTCCGGAAGTCGGATCGAACTCCGGGCCTCGCGTATCGTCGGCGACCTTGAATCCACGTCCGTCGGCGGCTGGGATGCCATAGATGAAGTGGTCGCGATTGTCGGCCCAGACTGGCAGCTTCGGTTCCGCAAAACGATCGTCCCCGGCGGGTGCGCCGAAGAAAAAGACATCCTGTTTCGTGGGCCGAACGCAGGCCCCAATCGTTTCCGGAAAGAGTTGGCTCAGCCAGGGACCGCAGGCGAAGACAAATTGGTCGGCTTTTAGCCGCGAGCCATCCGAAAGCGGCAAGCCATCGCGGATGCCAGATTCAAGGTCGTGCGACGAGACAGCAATTTGTTTGTACTCCCCGCCTTCTGCTTGAAAGCCCTCCACTACCGCCTGACATGCCGTGCGCGCGGTGAGGTAGCCACTTTCGGACTCATAGATTGCCCAGCGCACATCTTCAACATTCATCTGGGGCCAGCGTTGCCCGACTTCGCGTCTGGATAATTCCTCATACGCGATGCCGGCTTCGCGTAACATTGGCAGGGAACTCCGTTCGTAGCGATCGTTCTCGGAGGTTGCTATCCATAACACGCCGGTGCGATGAAAAAACTGTCGCGTCCAGCGGGTCTCGTGTTCCTTCCATAGTCGCAAAGAGCGAGCGGCCATTTTCGTGTAAGGCTGGTTCGGACCATAGGTGCCGCGCATGATGCGGGTTTCGCCGCCGGAAGACGATCGGGAGTTGCCCGGCCCCCATGCATCCAGCAGAGTGACTTGGGCGCCGCGGCGAAGCAGATACAAAGCGGTCCATCCGCCGAAGGCGCCGGCTCCGATTACCACGACTTGAGATTTGGAACGCATGTCGATCGAGCGAACGAACGTCTAGGATAATGTTCCGAGCCGGAGGTTTGTGGATTAATTTTGGCGGGTGCGGTGGTGTAGGTCAGGGCTAGAGCCCCCGTATTGAGGCAGCGTCGCGGCTGAATTGTTCAGACTAAGACAGGTATTTTTTTAGCGGGTCCCAATATCTTAATTTCCAGCCGGGGTCGAGGTGGTCGAATTCGCCCTCGGGGAAACCGGTGTGATCGAGAACGATTATGGTTTCGGAAACCTGGAGTTTCAGTTCAAATTTGACGACAGAATAAACGCCCGGATCCCAATGTGTGGGTCGCCACGCCTGAACGATTCGTTGGTTGGGGAGGAGTTCGATATTTCGTCCAACGACCAATCCTCCGAACGTGGAGAAGGCGCCGCCCTCTTTGGGGTCGATTTCGGCCGGCATACCCGTAAACGCCGCGAACTGTTTGGAATCGAGAAGTATTTCGTAGATGCGTTGCGGGGTTGACTTGAAATCGACTTCCTGGTGAAGAAATGTGCGCGTGCGGTTTGCCGCTGTGCTCGGCGCTTCCTGCATCTGCTGCGGCGTTTTCGCCCAAAGCTCGCTGCCTGCGGCCAGACTGCCAAACGCCATGGCAATACCGGCAACTACACGCCTGCGGCTTGGGGTATGGAACTGCAAGTGTGAATCTTTAGTCTCGACCATGATCATCCTCCAAGATTTTGCGCGCTAGCGGTGTTTGGATGAAAACACGACATCAGGCCAGGTTCAAGATAATATTCTGTGGACTGAGAAGGCTGCCGGGGCGACACTCAGGAACAGGTCCTGAATGTGGCGCCGGACTTCTGCATTTTCGCCTCCCGCCCTTCCGCAAAGAACGCGGAAGAATGGGGCACCCTTTTTCGGACGCGAGTTAGACTGGAGGCCTATGGCAAATACATTTGGTACGGATATTTTGATTCAGGCGAAAGACCCGATGAAGGCGGCAAAGTTCTACGTGAAGGAACTTGGCTTTGAGATCACAGATAAGAAACCGAATATGATCAGCCTCCACGGAAAAAACATCAATTTCTTCATTGAGCGGGGTCCTGCGCTTGGGCCGGTTTTTGAGGTTACAGTCAAAAGCGTTAAGGAAGCCAAAGCGAGACTCAAGAAAAAGGGTTGCCGGGTAGTGAAAGACGAGCTGGATTTTCCCCGGTGCTACGTCAAAGATCCGAATGGGTTGATCTACAATCTGACCGAGTGATGGACGTTGGTGCTCGCCTCCGGCTCCCGGAATGCGCCAATCCAGCATGAACGGCAGAAAACCTGCTACGTACAGGCTGAATGTCACCTTGTCCGATACGGGGTGGATCGATACACTGCCGCTTGACAGGTCTCGCACCGCTTCCTAGAATCAAACTGGCCGTTTTGCATCCTGCGATGTAAGTGTTGCATCTACATAAGTTAGCTACGGGTAACGTAGAAGCCGGCTGGTCCCATCAGCTCAATATGATACAAGGGAGTATATGCCTCCGGGCCCACCCATAGGCGAGCGCGAACGCGAAATCCTTACCGCGATTGTGGAGACCTTTATTGCCACGGGCGAACCGGTGGGATCGCGCACTCTTGCGCGTGCGAATCGGGAGGGCTTGAGTCCGGCGACGATTCGCAACGTCATGTCGGATCTGGCGGACTCGGGTTTTCTGGAGCAGCCCCATACCTCGGCTGGACGGGTGCCGAGCACCGAGGCTTACCGGTATTACGTCGAGCAACTTTCGGGCAAGGCGCGGCTGTCGAATAACGATGAAAATATTATTCAGGAGTCGTTTCATGGAGTGGCGGACGTGCAGGAGTTCATGGAACGCACTTCGCATGTGCTCTCGCTGATCTCGCGCAATGTTGGGGTCGCGGTTGCTGTCGGTGGACCGAAGAACGCGCTGGAGCACGTTTACTTTTCACGGCTCGGCGATCAGAAAGTGCTGGCTGTGCTGGTGACGCGGTCGGGCCTGGTGCGTGACCGTGTGCTGCGCCTGGACCTTCCGCAATCCGACCTCGACGCGGCTGCGCGCTTTCTCAACGAGAACTTTCGCGGCTGGACCATGGAAGCGATGCGGATCGAGTTGGCGCGGCGGATCGAGCAGGAACGCAATGAATACGACCGCTTGATGGCTTCTGTCGAACAACTTTATAAACAAGGAGCGTTGGCAGCCGACGATGGCGCCCAGACAGTTTATGTTGAAGGTGCAGCCAATCTGGTCGCAGGAGAGCAGGATCGAGAGCGCTTGCAGGAGTTGTTGAAGACGCTGGAAGAGAAACAGAAGATCGTAGGACTGCTGGGTTCTTATCTCGATGCCAAGCAAGAGGCGGTGCGGGTGGTGATTGGACTCGACCAGACATTGCCATCCATGCGCAATTTTGTGCTGATTGGTGCGCCCGCGCGTGTAGGCGGCGAAGTAATGGGGTCGCTCGCAGTGATCGGGCCGACGCGAATCGATTATGAACACACCATGACGGCGGTTTCGTATATTGCCCGTCTGTTCGACAAAATCTTGAACGAGTCTGAGTAAGCGGCTCGAGTGAAAAGTTTATGGCAAGAACAAACGGAAAATCAGAAGTAGATCCTCATGAACTGGATGCGGAACACGAATTGCCCGCCGCGGAGAATGCGGAAGGCGACGCCGTGACCATTGATTCTCCCTCTGCTCGTGGCTCGAGCGAGAGCAGTGAGGTGCAGAAACTCAGAGTCGAGCGGGACACGCTGATCGATCGGCTGGCCCGTCTGCAGGCTGAGTTCGAAAACGCCCGCAAGCGCACTGCCCGCGAGCAGCAGGACTTCCGTGAGTACGCATTGGCCGACGCAGTCAAGGCTTTGCTGCCAATTCTCGACAGCTTCGAACGTGCTTTACAGACTGGCTCGGCGGAGAGATCCGAGTTCCGCAGCGGAGTTGAACTCATCTACAAGCAATTGCAGGATGCGCTCTTGAAACTTGGCCTCCGCGCCATCCCGGCAAGAGGCGAACTCTTTGACCCTCACCTTCACGAGGCGATCGAGATGGTGGATACAACCGAGGCTGCGGATCATCAAATACTGGAAGAGTTGCAGCGCGGCTACAAGTTGAAGGATCGCCTGCTGCGCCCCTCGATGGTTCGAGTCGCGCGCAACCCGAAGCACTAACCCACAAGAAATTCGAAAGGATTTGGAACCATTCTGGCCAGCAACGTAAAACGCGACTACTACGAAGTGCTCGGGATTGCCCGTGAAGCCGGCGACCAGGAGATTAAAAGCGCCTACCGCAAGATGGCGCTGCAGTTCCATCCTGACCGCAATCCGAATAATCCCGATGCGGAAGAGAAATTCAAGGAGTGCAGCGAAGCCTACGCCATCCTGGCGGATGCGGACAAACGGGCTGCATACGACCGCTTCGGGCATGCTGCCGTGAGTGGTGGAGGGTCGGGCGGCTTTGATCCCACGGTTTTTCAGGATGTCAGCGAAATCTTCGGAGACTTTTTCGGTTTCGGAGATCTTTTCGGCGGCGGTTCGCGTCGAGGCAGCCGTGCTCAGCGCGGTCCAGATCTGCGGGAAGATGTCACGCTGGAATTCGAAGAGGCCGTGTTTGGCACGGAAACGAGTGTTACGGTTCGCCGCCACGAGACGTGTGAGGAGTGCCGCGGCTCCGGCGCCGCTCCTGGAAAGACCCCCGTGTCGTGCCGATCCTGCGGGGGGCGCGGCCAAGTGCGGTATCAACAAGGATTCTTCAGCATGGCGCGTACTTGTCCCACTTGTCAGGGTGCCGGCAGCGTGATCACCGATCCATGTTCGAAGTGCAAGGGTGAAGGCCGAGTGCTGCGTCAGCGAACGGTGGACGCGAAGGTCCCAGCCGGAGTCGAAGATGGGACGCGCATTCGGTTTTCCGGGCTGGGCGAAGCTGGGGCGCACGGCGGGCCAGCGGGCGATCTCTACGTCGTGCTGCACGTGAAGGAACATCCGTTTTTTGAACGCGAAGGTAACGACCTGCACTGCGTGATTCCTATTTCGTTTGCTCAAGCGGCTCTGGGAACCGAGATTCAAGTGCCGACACTTGAAGGTGAACACACACTGAAAGTGCCGGACGGAACGCAATCGGGTACGACGATGCGGATCCGGAGCAAAGGCGTGCCCGTGCTGAACGGACATGGCAAGGGCGATCTGTTTGTTGAGGTCCGCGTGCAGACTCCGGGCAAGCTCAATAAGCGTCAACGTGAGTTGTTGCAGGAGTTGGAAGGAATGACGCGGGTGGAAAATAAACCCCAGCGCAGAACGTTGCTAGGTAAAGTGAAAGACATTTTCGGATAGTCAACCTGCCAAGGAAAGCGATTCCTGGTTTCCAAGTTCCGCCTTGTGTCCTCCGTGGTTTAAGCTTTGTCATGTCATGACGCGCCGACGCTGGATTGCCGATGAAGTCTCAGGCACGCGCGCGGTCTTGGTAGGCGCACACGCCGACCATCTATCCCGCGTACTTCGCGCCCGCGTCGGCCAGGAATTTGACATCACCACGGGAAACGAAGTACGCCGCGGCCGTGTTACGGCTATCGCGCACGACCGGGTTGAATTTGAACTCGGCGACGCCGTCGCTGCTCCGCTCGCAGTTCAGGTGACGGTTGCGCTCTCCATTTTCAAGTTCGATCGCATGGAGTGGGCGATTGAAAAATGCACGGAATTGGGAGCGACTCGCATCGTCCCAGTGATTGCGCGACGAACCGAAACTCATCTTGCGTCCGCCGCCGCAAAACGCGTCGACCGTTGGCGACGGATTGCCTTGCAGGCTGCGGAACAGTCCCGTCGCGTATCGCCACCGGAAATCTCGGATCCGCGAAAGCTTAAAGATGCCGTCGCCCTGCCGGGAGGCTTACGCATCGTACTCTCCGAATCCGAAACAAAGATGACGTTGAAAGACGTTCTCCAATCTCATCCTGACCGAAGCGATATCGTTCTCGCGCTCGGCCCTGAGGGCGGCTGGGCGGACGACGAATTAGAATTGTTTCAAGAAGTTGGCTGGATTTCAGCGTCGCTTGGGAACACAATTCTCCGCGCTGAGACTGCAGCGATTGCAAGCCTGGCGTTAGTTCTTGCGGAACTGCAGGCCTAATCAGGTCGAGCCAAAATATCCTCAACCATCTCTGATATGCTCCTGCCCAGTGGCTGTTGCAAAACCCATCCCGGCGGTACGAACCTTCGAACCTGACGAGCGCCAGCGCCAAGCCATCGAACACGTGTATGGGCCGATGCTGGTGATCGCAGGCGCGGGCACGGGGAAAACCACTGTCCTGACTCGGCGCATAGCACGATTAATTCGTGAAGGGCAGGCCCGGCCGGACGAGATTCTCGCGGTCACTTACACCAAGAATGCGGTGCAGGAGATGCGCGAACGAGTGCGCGAGGAACTGCGCGGCATCAATGTGTCTGGCCTGCAGATTGCCACCTTTCATGAATATTGCAACGAGCTTCTAGGGCGATACGGCAAGCAGTTCGGCGTGCTCGATGACCAGGACCTTTGGATTTATTTACGGAAGCGTATTCCCGAGTTGCAGCTGAACTATTTCGTGCGCGCGGCCAACGTCAGCCAGTTTCTGCATGATCTGCTTGGTTTCATGCGGCGATGTCAGGATGATCTGGTCGGCCCCGAGAAATATTCCGCGTACGTGCTTCAACTGGAGCGAGGCGAGGTCAGCGTTCCGCGGGTCAGCAAATCAAAAGATGCCGACGACTTGTCAGACGAAGAGGTCATCGGGCGCTGTCAGGAAATTGCCAGCGTGTTTGCCACGGTCGAGCGCATGCTGCGCGAGGATAACCTCGGCACGTTCGGCCACATGATTACTCACGCCCATGCGATGCTGGAGGGGAATCCCGAACTTCTTGATAGCGAACGCCGGCGTACCCGGTTCATCCTCGCCGACGAATTCCAAGACGTCAATTTTGCTCAAGTCAAGATCCTCAGACAACTGGCCGGAGAAGAGCGAAATGTTTTCGCGGTGGGAGATCCGGATCAGGCAATCTATCGCTTTCGTGGCGCGTCCAGTGCTGCGTTCGGGCTTTTTCAAGAACAGTTTCCCGACGCGAAGATGGTTGTCCTCGGAAAGAATCGTCGTTCCACCACGACCATCTTGAAGTCCGCCTTCGCGCTGATTTCCAAGAATCCGGATGTCTTTCCTCCTGGAAAAAGCCCAACATCGAGTTACCAACGTTCCCCACTGATTTCCGCCCGCGAAGAAGAAGCATCTCGAGAGGGGAGAAACTTGCCCAGTCTTCCGGTCGACGCCGTTGTACTCGCTGCGAAAGAAGTTGAATGTGCCGACCTCGTCGCCACCATTCGTGATCGGCAACGCAAATTGCGTTGCAAGTGGAGCGACTTTGCTATCCTCTACCGCCAGCATTTTCATCGAGAGCAAATTGTGGCTGAGTTGGTCGAGCAGGGCATTCCATTTGCGATCGAGAACATGGACGTTATGGATACGCCGGAAGCCCGCGACCTGTTTGCCTGCCTGGGAGCCGTGGTCTCGGTGAACGACAGCGCCAGCCTTTTCCGAGTCGCGTCTTTCCCTCAATTTGCCATCGATCCAGAGAAATTGCGTGCCGGCATAAAAGCGATTCCGAGGGAAGAACGAAAATCCGGAATGGCGTCCGTCTTGGCCAGGATCGAAAACGGTCCCGCGGTATTAAACGCCTTGCAACAGGTTCGGGACGAGGTAACCCGCGCCGGTAGCATGAGCAGCGCAGTGCTGAACATTATCATCCGTCAGTTTGCATTGACCCGCACCTCGCCTGCGATCGTCGCGGTTCTTGACTTTGCTAAACGATGGGAAGAGAAACCGAAGGCAATCACGAAGACGGGCGAGATCGGTGAATTCATCGATTACCTCCAGTATTTCCGCACCGCCGGCGGCGTAATCCCGATTTCTACCAGTGCAGAGAACGCTGTACGGTTGATGAGCGCGCACGTCGCTAAAGGACTTGAGTTCAATCACGTTTTTATCATTCGAGCGAACTCTAATTCGTTCCCGTCATCCTACAAAGAACCCTTGGTCGATTTTCCTCGTGAGTTGCAGGGCGCTGGAGTGATGCCACTCTTCGACGACAAAGAAATTTGCCGGCAGGAAGAGCGCAGGCTGTTCTACGTAGCCATGACCCGCGCTCGGGATTCCCTCACCATCTATGCCAAGCAGGGAACCGGCAAGAAAGACCCCACTCCGAATGGTTTTCTACGCGATTTGCTTAAAGACCCCAGCCTTAAACCCTGGTTTCGTCAACGTCACGCGCTGGAGTTTCAAGCTGATCTGTTTGCCGAGGCCGCGCCCGTACTGCCAGGCTCACCTGTGAGTGAATGGCTGAAGCTGCCGCCGGTGTTGGATCTCGGCGCGCGACTCAGCGCGAGTGCATTGCAGACCTATGAAATCTGTCCGCTGCAATTCAAACTGGAGCGCGAGTGGAGGATTCCCGGCGAAATCCCGGCTGCAATGGAATACGGCGCGACCATGCACCGCATTCTGCTGGCTTACTATGCTTCGGTTCGCCTTGGACGGACCATAGAGGACGACGAAGTCATCGAACTCTTCAAGACCGACCTCAGGGCTGCAGGTATCGAGGAAAAATACCAGCAAGACCTCTACGAGCGACAAGGAATCGAGCAGTTGCGTGAATTCTTGGCCAATTGCAAACGTGCTCCCGTGCCCCATGTACTGCATACCGAAGAATGGTTTGAAATGCAGATCGGGCAGGCCAAGGTCGTTGGGCGCATTGACCGGATCGATCAGTTGAGCAATGGTGGTGTCGTGATTACGGATTACAAAACGGGCCGGCCCAAATCACAGGAAGATGCCGACAGGAGCCTCCAACTTTCGATCTACGCTCTGGCTGCGCGGGAAAAATGGGGTTATCACGGCGATCAGATCGTCTTCTACAACTTGGAAGACAACAGTTCAGTCGTTACGCACCGCACGGAAGGCCAACTGCAGGAATGCAGGCATGAAGTGGAAGAGGTCGCGCAAAAAATCGCTGCGGAGGAATTCGAGGCCAAGCCCGGCTTCTATTGCACTTTCTGTGCTTATCGCAGTCTTTGCCCTGCCACCGAAAAACGTCTCTACGCAATTCCCGTCGATAAGAAATCAAGCAGCCGAAACTAGCTCGCAAAAACTTAGGGGACGCTTTTTAGCGTCCCCTCGGTTTTACTTTGGTTGAAGGCTCTTAGTGTTTCTTCTTTGCGGCCTTCTTTGCTTTTTTCTTAGTTGCCATTTGATCTATTCTCCCTTTCCATTTTTCATGGACTTGAAATGCAACGATCGTTTGTTGCAACTGATTGATGTATAGAGTCTATAAAAAGTGAAGTCAAGAAAAAAATGATGTTGGATGAGCATGCGACCCCTACACCAAAGTCACTGCTGCGAGCTCAAGCAAGAAAGTCTTGCACCGGAAACTCGATGAGCGTGTGCCTTCGAGAGGAATTTTCGCGCGAAACACCGACGGAATTGCGTTCAGATTTGTTTCTGGCTGAGGCGGTGCTTTCAAAAAAATGCTACGCAGGAAGCGCTAGGCAGTAACTGAGTTCATCCTTTTCGGTCGCCGGACATCTATAATTGATAGGCAGAAAATATTCGCAGGAGCACATAAATGGCTGCTTTCGACGATGTCGTCATCATTTCAGGCTGTCGCACACCGGTGGGAAAGTTTCAAGGAAGTCTTTCAGATTTGAGCGCCACTCAGTTGGGTGCGATCGTGGTTCGCGAAGCGGTGAAGCGCGCTAACCTCGATCCCAAGGCGATCGATGAGTGCATCATGGGGAACGTCATCTCTGCCGGACTCGGTCAGAATCCGGCGCGACAGGCGGCTATCTTCGGAGGTCTTGCTCCTGAAGTAGGTGCCATGACCGTAAACAAAGTCTGTGGCTCCGGACTCAAAGCGGTTGCACTTGCAGCCCAGGCGATTCAAACCGGAAACAGTTCCGTAGTGGTCGCCGGCGGAATGGAATCAATGACGAACGCTCCCTATCTGCTGCCACAGGCGAGAAAAGGGTATCGCCTGGGAAACGCGCAGATCGTCGATTCCATGGTGAACGACGGCCTGTGGGACATCTACAACAACTATCACATGGGGATTACGGGCGAGAACGTGGCGGAAAAATATGGCATCACTCGCGAAGAACAGGACCAGTTCGCGGTGAACTCACATCGCAAGGCAGTCTCAGCGATCAAGGAGTGCCGCTTCAAATCGCAGATCGTCCCGGTCGAATTGCCGTCGAAGAAAAAAGGCGAAGCGCCGGTCGTCTTCGATAAAGACGAATCACCGCGCGAAGATACTACGATCGAGATATTGCGTGCCCTGAAACCAGCATTTAAGAAAGACGGTACGGTCACTGCAGGCAACGCTCCCGGAGTAAACGATGGCGCGGCCGCAGTCGTGGTCACCAGCGCCTCGCGTGCGAAACAGCTCGGCGCGATGCCAATGGTCCGGATCGTGGCCCAAGCAACCAGCGGAGTTGAACCCAAATGGGTGATGATGGCTCCCGTCGGCGCGGTTCGCACCATTTGGGAAAAGACTGGCTGGAAGAATGAGGACGTAGATCTGTACGAACTGAACGAAGCCTTTTCGGTGCAGGCGCTCGGTGTGATGCGCGAACTCGGTCTCGACCCCAGCAAAGTGAACGTGAACGGCGGAGCTGTTGCCATCGGGCATCCCATCGGAGCCAGCGGAGCGCGCGTGCTGGTTACCCTGATCTATGAAATGATTCGCCGCGATGTTCATCGCGGCATCGCAGCTCTTTGCCTGGGTGGTGGCAACGCGGTGGCCATGGCTGTCGAAAGATAGGCTAACTTCCGCAACTAGTGGATTCGCGAAGAAGACATGACCACTACAGAAAAGGGAAGGCGCTCCCGGCTCTCAAGCAATTGGGGATGAGTTCGCGGTCTCCGAAGGCATACTTACTATCGGCAGCGTAACTGTGAACACCGCCCCGCCGCCTGCCCCCGAAGCTGCTTCCACGTTCCCGCGGTGTTCTCGCAATATGGCTTTGCAGATGCTCAAGCCGAGGCCGGTTCCACGGCCGGGGCGCTTCGTGGTGTAGAACGGGTCGAAGATATTGGGCAGAATATCGGGAGAGATCCCGGGGCCGTCGTCCTGAAAAATCACAGAGACCGAGTTTTCATCCTTGCTTATGCGGATGCGCAAGGTTCCGCGATCGCGAACTTCTCGCATGGCCTGCTCTGAATTCAAAATCAGATTGAGGAACACCTGCATCAACTGGTGCGCGTCTCCACTCACCGGGGGCAGTGAATTCGCCTTCAAAAAGTCGACTGTGATGTTGCTCTTGCGTAAAGAATATGCATGCAAGTGCAAAGTCCGCTGCACCAGTTCACCCAAATCGATCGGGCTTTTGCCAGGTGCCGGCGGCCGGGAGAAATACATCAGGTTCTGAACAATTTCCGCGGCGCGGCGCGCCTGTTGTTGCAGAATGACCATCTGTTTCCGCACGGACTCGGGAGCTTCGCCCTCCTGCAGCAGTTCGGACATCCCCAGAATACTGGTTAGCGGATTATTTAGTTCGTGAGCAAACCCGCCGATCATCTGTCCCATGGCCGCGAGCCGTTCACTTTGAATGATCTGCTGTTCCAGTTTCTTCTCTACCGTGATGTCGCGCACTGAAACAATCACGCCACTCAGCTTATTTTCTGCATCGAACAGCGGGCTAGCCGAAGCTCGCATGGTGCGCCAGCTCCCATCGCGGTGACGCGCGTTATAGTCACACGACCCGAACATCTTCCGGCCCGTAATCAGGTCGCGATACAGCGCGAACAGTTCGGGTGAATAATCCTGTTCTTCTTCGACTTTCTTCCCTAGCAGATCTTCCGGCTTGTAGCCACGCAGGTCGTGGATCCGCG
The DNA here is from genome assembly GCA_963722725.1 of uncultured Acidobacteriota bacterium. Classification (GTDB taxonomy): domain Bacteria; phylum Acidobacteriota; class Terriglobia; order Terriglobales; family Acidobacteriaceae; genus JABDBE01. The sequence continues at coordinate 70,211 of CAVROB010000010.1, read as the reverse complement.
AACTTACGAACCCGTATCGCCCGTCTAGGCCGATCACCAGGATCAGGTCGGGAAAGCTTTCCAAAAGGTAGCGATGGAACTCTTCCTGACGGCGCAACGCCTTTTCCATCTCCCGGCGCTCGGTCACATCTACGAGCGTACCCTGGTAGCGGACGATCTTGCCTCCTGCATCCCATACCGCGCGGGAAGTGTCGAGGAAGACGCCAAGCGTGCCGTTCTTGCGATGCAACATGATTTCTCGCGTGCGAACGCCTCCCTGATCATCCGCTGTCCGCCCCAGCACCGGACTCTGATTGGGATCCGAGTTCAAAGCCTTGGGATCGAGGGAGAGAAGCTCTTCCTTGCTTTCGTATCCCAGGACCTGCACCAGGGCCGCGTTGCCGTCGAGTAACTTGCCTTCCGGCGTGCTGAAGTAAACGCCTTCCTGAAGAGTTTCGAAGAGTTCGGTAAATCGTCGCTCCTTCTCGCGTTCTTCCGTGACGTCGCGGGCAAGCGCACTCATGCCGACTACTTCGTCGCTTTTGACAATCGCATTGAGCGCGCAATCAAAATAGAGCGTGCGTGCGCTGCTTTTCAGGCGAACGCAAACCAGGCCCGACCAGCGACGCTTTTCGAGAAACCGGGCCAACCCGCGATCCACATCCTCGCGTTTCGGTTCATCCAGGAACTCATCGATTCGATGACCAACTACCTCGGAGTAAGGAATCCCGAGCAGTTCAGTCACGCGACGGTTTACAGTCTTGATCTTCCCCTCCAGCGAAGTGGCGAAGGCGATGTCGTCAAAGGAATCGATCAGTTCCTTGAAGCTGCGTTGGGAGCGGGCAATCAGTTCCCCCAGTTGATCAAGTTGCTCATCCGTGGGTGCGGTCGTGCGCTCCTGAAATCCGCGGACCAGGTTTTGTAATTCCGTTACCCGCTTTCTTCGTCCATAGGCGAAACCTGAAAACGCTACGGCAACGCACAGCAAGGCAATCGAGAGCAGCCCGAGATGATAGGGAAGACTCTGCAACCGCTCCCAAGACTCAGCCGCCAACCCTGTAGCCAGCAGGACCACAAAGAAGAGCGCAATGCGCCACAACCAAGCTTCTTCTTGCTCCAGGCTGGTTGGCGTGGTCGCGGGACGCGTCGGTTGTTTCTCTGGTTCCGACATAAGAGTCACTCACAACTGCCATCATTCGTTCGGGGTCGCGAATCCTGGTTCGAGGCGAGCCGGGGTCTAGGCGCATCCTAGTTCACACGGCGGATGCACACAACCGAAACTGTGTTGGGTAATTTGGTTCACAGACAAAACGTAGGGCCGGTGTTCACTCGTCACACTTCGCTTGTGACATCAGTCACCACGGGTTTAAGACTGCGAGGCGTAGGGTAAGTATCAGGCTGACTCGTCGCTGGGCCTTCCCTCGTCACGATGAGTCCGAACAAATCCTGTTTGTCCGAAGCGCAGATCCAACTTTTACGACACGCCCCATGCTTTATAAGACCCTGAGCGCCGCGGTTTTCGGCATTGATGCCAACATCATCGAGGTCGAGGTCGATGTGTCTGGAATCAAGACAATGGAAGACCATTTTCACACCGTCGGCCTGCCCGACGCCGCCGTTCGCGAAAGCCGGGATCGAGTGCGCGCAGCGTTGAAGAATTGCGGCTACGACATTCCCCCCACTCATATCACGATTAATCTGGCCCCGGCGGATATTCGCAAAGAAGGCTCCGGTTTCGACCTGCCTATGGCTCTTGGAATTCTGGGCGCTTACGGTGGCCTGAATAAGAAGGAGGTGCCCGATTGTTTGTTCGTCGGGGAATTGTCGCTCGATGGTGGCGTTCGCGGCGTTCGCGGAGCGCTTCCCATCGCCATCGAGGCTCGCGGCAAGAAGATTGCTCGTCTGGTCGTGCCTGAGCTTAATGCCAAAGAAGCGGCGATGGTCGCCGGCGTGGAAATCTATCCGGTGAAATCGTTGCTGGACGTGATCCGTTTCGTGAACACCGGCAACGGAATCCAGCCTCTCAAAGTGGATAGCGGAGCTCTACTGAGTGAAGCCCAGCAATTTCTCGTCGACTTCAAGGATGTGCGTGGTCAGCACTCGGCCAAGCGCGCCCTCGAGGTTGCTTGCGCCGGTGGCCACAATATCCTGATGATCGGGCCGCCGGGTTCTGGCAAAACCATGCTGGCTAAGCGCATGCCCACGATCCTGCCGCCTTTCACATTCGAGGAAGCTCTCGAGACCACGAAGATTCACAGTGTCGCGGGCGTGCTCGATGCTGGCGCCGGATTGGTCGGAGTCCGTCCCTTTCGCGCGCCTCACCACACCATTTCGGATGCTGGACTGATCGGAGGGGGAGCTGTGCCTCGTCCCGGCGAAGTCTCCCTGGCCCACAACGGCGTCTTATTCTTGGACGAACTGCCGGAATTCCCGCGCAACGTTCTCGAAGTCATGCGGCAGCCTCTTGAAGATGGAACGGTTTGTATCGCCCGTGCTTCCATGTCGCTGACCTTCCCGGCACGCTTCATGCTTGCAGCGGCCATGAACCCTTGCCCCTGCGGTTACTTCAACGATCGGTCGCGCGAGTGCCACTGCACGCCACCCTTAATCCAGCGCTACATGTCCAAGATTTCGGGGCCGTTGTTGGATCGGATCGACATTCATATTGACGTCCCGGCGGTGAACTATAAGGAGATGAGGTCGGGCGCCGAACCGGAAAGCTCCGCCAAAATTCGCGAGCGCGTGATGCGAGCCCGCGGCGCGCAGTTAGAGAGGTTCCTGATTTCGCCACGAGAGAAGCTTTATTGCAACGCTCAGATGGGACCCCGGCATATTCGCGCCTTCTGTGAACTCTCCGCAGATTGCGAAAGATTATTGGAACGCGCCATGGCCCAGCAGGGCCTGACCGCTCGCGCTCATGATCGCATCCTTAAAGTAGCGAGAACCGTGGCCGACTTGGAAGGAGGAAAATCAATCGAGCCCAAGCACATCGCCGAGGCCATCCAATACCGTACCCTGGATCGAACATTCTGGGCATAAAGCAGTAAACAATATATGGAGAAACGGGCGTCTTACCCGTACGGTTTTGGCAAGATGTTAAGTTGTTTATTATCATAATATTGAGGTGTCGTAAGGCAGAAGACCGAGCCATCGTCTGCGACCCGGCGCGGGCATTTTTCGTGACAACTTGAACCGTTATTGCAAGAAATACTTGACGTCGCGTTCATTCTCACGTAGGGTGTACAGTTCCGAAGGCTTACAACATCAGTTTGTCTGACGAACCTCCGCTGGCAACCGGAACATAATCCCGAAACCGAGAAACTTTCGGACCCAACGGAGCATCTATACGAGTAACCAGAGATTTCCCGTACAACCCATCTGAATTGAGTAACTTGGACGCTCTGGGCGGGTTTCGTCTTGCCAGAAAAGGGACGTGCGGCCATTTGCTCGGATTAGGAGAGTGAATCATTATGCGGTCTGATCGCGTTTTTGATGCTTTACATACTTTGCGGAATCGTTATATGCTTTGCCAGCTTGCGTCGAAGGCTACCCGTAAGTTTCACAAGCCCAACACCAGAATCCAGGAAACCATGAACGAGGTTCTGGATAAGATTGCAAGCTCGGAACGGCAGACGGTTCTGTCGGAACCGGAAAACTTCGCCGAGGCACAACGGCGGGCTGCGTAACACCAGCCCCGCCGCCTGCCCCGTGATTGCCAAGTCTTTCCTGAGTAACCCCCCTTTGAAAATTCCCTTCGCAGGTGATATCGAATAATGACCATCGCAGAACTGAAAGAAAAAAACATTACAGAGCTGACCAAGATCGCCCGATCCTTGGATCTGCCCGGCGCCAGTGGACTACGCAAGCAAGACCTGATCTTCAAGATCCTTCAGGCCCAGAGCGAAAAAGAAGGCCACATCTTTGCCGAGGGCGTGCTCGAAATCCTGCCCGACGGCTATGGCTTTCTGCGCTCGCCTGACTACAACTATTTGCCCGGCCCCGACGACATTTACGTTTCGCCGTCGCAGATCCGCAAGTTCGACCTCAAGACGGGCGACACCATCAGCGGACAGGTTCGTCCTCCGCATGAAGGCGAGAAGTATTTCGCGCTGGTAAAGATTGAAGCCGTCAACTTCGAATCGCCCGACGAGGCCCGCAACAAGATTCTGTTCGACAACCTGACGCCGCTTTATCCGCAGGAACGCCTCAAGCTCGAAACCACGCGCGAGAACGTCAGCGCCCGCGTCATGGATTTGCTCACACCGCTTGGCAAAGGGCAGCGCGGCCTGATCGTTTCGCCGCCTCGCGCTGGCAAGACCATGCTGCTGCAGAACGTCGCCAATTCGATCACGACAAACCATCCGGAAGTAGTGTTGATGGTTCTGCTGATCGATGAGCGCCCGGAAGAAGTCACCGACATGCAGCGCTCGGTGAAAGGCGAAGTGATTTCCTCGACCTTTGACGAACCGGCCGCCCGCCACGTACAAGTCGCGGAAATGGTGATCGAGAAAGCGAAGCGCCTGGTCGAACACAAACGCGACGTGGTGATTCTGCTCGACTCCATCACCCGTCTGGCTCGCGCCTACAACACGATTGTTCCACCCAGCGGCAAAGTGCTCTCCGGCGGCGTCGACTCTAACGCCTTGCAGCGCCCCAAACGATTCTTCGGCGCAGCCCGCAACATCGAAGAAGGCGGATCGCTCACCATTATCGCGACCGCCCTGATCGACACCGGCTCGCGCATGGACGACGTGATCTTCGAAGAATTCAAAGGCACCGGCAATTCCGAAATCATCCTCGACCGCAAGCTGGTGGACAAACGGACATTCCCAGCCATCGACATCCAGCGTTCGGGCACACGAAAAGAAGAGCTGCTGATCCCCAAAGAAGATTTAACCCGAATCTGGGTTCTGCGCCGCGTGCTGAATCCGCTGTCTCCGGTAGAAGCCATGGAACTGCTCATCGACAAGCTGAACAAAGCCAAGTCAAACGGCGAGTTCCTGGCGAACATGAGCTCACTGTAAGATTGTATGGAAGACGGGCTTCCCCGCCCGTCCTAAAGCATTTCTCGAGTTGTTGTGCGGGAAAATCAAAAACGGGAGGGCATGGCTTCAGCCGTGCCGCCAAAGGCCGCAAGGAGACCGGCTTTAGCCGCTGGGGTCATGTCTTTCAGGAATCCTGTCTGATGAATTCCGCTCCCTTGAATAGCCTCGTCTCCGAATTTCTAGAACTCGTATAATTTCCTCATCCCACCGTTGACGAGGTGATTGTGCGATTCAAATTCTTCGCGCTGACCGTCCTTTTCTTGTTCGTCACATCTGCGTTCACCGTCCCATCTTTCGGCCAGAATCCCGTCCCGCGTCTAGGCCCCAATCCCGGCCTTGCTCCCGATACCACTGCGGACGAGGACCGCGCCAAGATCGAAAAAGATATGGCCAAGAAAGCAAACCGGGAGCGGCAGGCTCAACTGCAGCGCGATGCCGACAACCTGCTGAAGCTGGCCAACGAACTGAAGCAGTCGGTGGATAAGTCCAACGAAAACACACTCTCACTGGACGTTGTGAAAAAGGCGGAGGAAATTGAGAAGCTGGCGCACAGTGTCAAAGAGAAGATGAAAGCAAACTAAATTGGCAATGCGCCATCGCTTGCCTGTTCTCATTGAAGACGCAACGAAACCAACAGGACTACAATTCGGGCCTAATCAGAACCAATCCGGAAATATCAGCTCCACAAGACCGGGAACCCAGTAGGAATAAAATCGCTCATCGCAGATCTTGTAGTTTCCATATTTCTTTCGGGCATAGTTGCCCCAGTGCGGTTGGGTCCCGTCGATGTCGGTAAATCCGTACTCTCGCGCCAGCGCCCACGAACTGAAGACGCGTCCGCTCTTCTTGCTCACTTGCCGATCTGCCGCCAACGCTACTACCGCCCGCCCTATGTACCGTGGCGACTCCGACACCATGAAGTCGCTGGGAGCGTCGTTCTGGTTTGCGCTGTTCCCGCTCTTTTTCTTCCCTGCGTCCTTCCAATTGGCCTCGCTGACTCCAAAATGTTCCAGCACAGCTTCCGACCGCAAGAAGCCCGGAGTCAACGCCACTGCGGCAATGTCTCGTTTGCGCAGCTCGCGGGACATGGCGAAAGCCAGCCGGATGACTGAAATCTTCACCAGGTCATAGAAAAGATTTCCGCGATAGTAAAAAGCATCCCCGTCGGTGATTTCGAAAATGATCCCTCTGCGCCGCCCGAGCATCAGCGGAACAGCGTAGTGCGCAGTAATGATATGGGAATGAATGGCTTGTTCCAGCATGCGCAATCCATTCTCAAGATTGACCGTCCAGAATGTCTTGCCCCACTCGGTAAGCGGGTCTCCGCCCCAGACGTCGTTGACCAGAATGTCCAGTCCCTGATGCCCTCGTTTGATGCGAGCGACCAACTCTTTCACTTCCGCAGGCTCGGTGTGGTTCACTCTTACAGCGATGCCGTGCCCACCTGCGGCCGTAACCAATTCTGCAGTTTCCTCGATGGTCTCGGATCGCCCCGGAGTGGCAGGCCGTCCTCGGGAACTCCGTCCGGTGCAGTAGACTGTCGCTCCAGCCTCGCCCAGCGCGATGGCAATGCCCCGGCCGGCTCCGCGAGTCGCGCCAGCGACCAGCGCGATCTTGCCTTGCAATACTTTTTTCTGGGTGTTCCTGGGCATCCGGTTCGGCCTCACGGCCATTTCAATTTACCTCCACTTAAGAACTGTTGCGCTGCTCAGGCTTTCTCGACGCCGGATAGCAATCCTTCTACCAGCGCCGCCCACTCGGCCTCGAGCGTGGGCCGGTAGAAGCCGCGACCGGCGCGCTGATACCAGTAATCAGCGTTCGAAACAGAACCCTCCTTGCGATGCAGGTAAGCGTGAACGGCCATGCCACCTACGGTTTCGAGTTCGTCAACCAGTGCGTGTGCGCGGGACCAGTCTTCCTTCGCATCCCACCACAAGGCCGCGAGTGGGGCGGATAGCGCCGCCGGTGGCGCCTCTTTTGCAACCGATGCTCTGAATTCGTCGGAGTTCATCTTCGCCGCTGCCTCCGGGATGGAAACCGGTGCAACCAATAGTAAACGGTCATTCAGTAATGTACAAGTGGAAAGTAAACAGCTATTCAGTTATTCTTGTCTCGCCAGCGTGCCCAGCCAAAAATGACTCCTCGTCCTCGCGAAACCTCCGACGCTGAAATCCTCGCCGCTGCTGCTCGCATCATGCAGCGCCGCAGCCCCGTCGACCTTACGCTAGCCGATGTTGCCAAAGAAGCCGGGATCCATCCCGCCACCATTATTCAGCGTTTCGGCACCAAGCGCGAGCTGCTGTTGGCCAACTGCAAGGCGTGGACGGCAGACGTCGCTGGACAGTTCGCCCTGGCCCGTGTGAAATATGGCTCGCCGCTCAAGACGCTCATCGAGATGTTCGTAGATTGCAGCGGCTTCGCTGCGACTCCCGAGTCTATGGCCAACTTTCTGGCGTACCTTCAGATCGATCTTACCGACCCCGAATTCCACGCGGTTCTGCTAACCCAATACGCGACCACGCGCGATGAGACTAAGAAGCTGCTCGATGCCGCCATCGCCGCTAATGAGCTGAAGCGTTGCGACACTGCCGAGCTTGCCCGCCTGGTTCAGCAGGTGAACGGTGGGGCCATGCTCGACTGGGCCGTCTATCGGAAAGGCTCGCTGGCCGTCTGGATTCGCCGTTCTCTTGAAGCCTTGCTTGTCCCTTATCGATCAAGAAGCCCTCGCAAATCGCAGGCTTCGCGCCGCGCTCGACGATGAGTAAGATCAGAATGAAGGACAAGCCCGCCCAAGCGGAGCTTGAACGGGGCACCCTCCAGGGTAAAATGAACGTGATGTTTCTGCCGTCCGCCCAACTAGTGTCGTAGGTTCACTGAGAGCATTTATGATTGTTCGCTTGCTCAAGAAAGGCTTGTTCTTTGGCATTTTGCTCGGATTTGCCGTTTATCTTCCTGCGCAGCTAAATTCACATACGCCAACGCTACCAACTCCGCGCGCGGCCGAGAACCCGTTGCCGTCCGATCAGGTTTCTCTTCAGCAAGATGTCGTGTATGGAGTGCAAGGCGGCGAAAAGCTGCTGCTAGATATTTATCAGCCAGCCGAATCTGGCTCCAGGCCCCGGCCAGCGGTGGTACTGATCCACGGCGGCGGATGGATCGGTTTCGACAAAAGCACCATGCGCGGGATGGGAAATTTCCTGGCGGGCTCGGGATTTGTGGCCGTCTCTGTAGACTATCGTTTGTTTCACGGCAGCGAAAATCGCTGGCCGGCGCAGTTGGATGATGTGCAGAGATCGGTTCGCTGGTTACGGGCGAACGCCTCGAAGTACAACGTCGACGGCAATCGCATCGGGGCTTTCGGACATTCGTCGGGTGCACAGCTCGCTGCGCTGCTTGGAATGGAGGACACGCGCGACAACTCCGATCCCGCGCTCGCCAAATATTCCAGCCGGGTTCAAGCCGTGGTCGACGTGAGCGGGCCCAGTGATTTCTTAACCAATCACGATCCCGACGGAGATGCCTTCCTGACCAGCTTCTTCGGCGGAGACTCTACCAAACTTGCCGACGTGTGGCGAGGAGCGTCGCCGGTCTACCACGTGGACAAATCGAATGCGCCATTCCTCATTGTGCATGGCACAGCGGATCAAGATGTGTCGATTGCACAAGCCCAGGAATTCTACGACAAACTTCTCCAGGCAAAAGTTTCGGTGACCCTGATCAAGATAGACGACGGTCACACATTCCAAACCTCCGAAGCACGCCGCCGTCTGGCGATGGAGACTCTAATGTTCTTCAATCGGTACTTGGTGGTCAATCCGTGATGCGTGGGTCAGGCCTTGGCTCCACAAATGCTCGCCAATAAAATGGGTGCCGAAGTTTGGGTCGTCCCAATTTGGGACAGGTTTGCGCCGAAATCTTGTCAAGCCCCCTGGGGCGCGCTTTTCCCGGCAAGTTGCTGATTCGGTGGGAAAAATAATTCTCGAAAGTTGGGGTATTTTACCTTTTCAATGTGCTATTCTGAAATTAGAGCAGTAATCTTGCGGTAAAATAGTCACAAGAGGAGTTGTTTCGTAAATGGCTTGAGGCATAGAACATTTACCTCAGGGGCTGAAGCCCGCTTTTTTTATGGCTGGATCGGCATGGCTGAAGCCATGCCCTCCCAAGACAGAAAGCATTTGTGAACCGGCTCTCTTTGTGGAAGCGGCTCTATTTCTGAGAACAGTTTTCAGCGAAAGGCGCAGGCTCCGGCTTGCGCTTTTGTATTTCGCGTCACTGCAATGGCAAAATCGAGGTCTCCGCGCCGACGTCCGCCAGCGTCGGAGCGGAAGACTGCCCGCAGGCGGTTGCGGGACACCAATGGCCATGGAGAACTTTCCGAGTTGGCGTTCGTGCATAAGGCCGCCAGCCTGGGCTTCGGAGTATCTAAACCCTACAGCGCGCGCGAGGCATTCGACTTCATTCTCATCAGCCGCGACCCGCCGAGCGAAGAAAAACTGTGGCGGGTGCAAGTAAAATCCACGGCGAGGCTAAGCAAGGGCGTCTATCACGTCGCCGCAGTTCATTGCGTCGGCGGCCAAACGAGACGCTATCTCCCATCCGAAATCGACTTTCTGGTCGTCCACATCATCCCCGATGACTCCTATTTCGTCTTCCCGGTCCACGCGATAACAGGCCGCCCCAACATCTACTTACCACCCAAAAACTCCGGGCGTGCACGTGCCTTGGAAGGCTACCGCGAAGCCTGGCACCTACTTCGCCCTCGCCCGTAGCGTGGGTGCCTCGACTACTGTGCCAGAATTAGCAAAGCGGCCAGCGCCGCAGCCTTGTGATCCTTGGTCCAGGGCGGGCCAATCGAACTACCCAGGGCTGCGATCCTCCGCTGCAGTTGGCTGGCTGCGGGTCCGAATACTGTCTTGGCCTGATCCTCCAGATCACGTTCTCGAATTTCCGCGACCGTCAGTTTCAAGCGTTGACATGCTTGGATGACCGCGTTGCGAAAGAATTGTCCTTCTGCGGTATGAAGCAGGGGATGCGAACCGAGAATTTTCGCAAGCGGCGGCAGGGGACGGCCCGCCGCGAGGAGCACGGCAGAACCTACTACACGATAGTCCTGCCTTTCGAATGCCCGCACGACTTCCTCGATCGCTGTGAAAGCCAGGCGCTCCGACACCGTGGCGCAACTGGCAAGGTATTTCTCCGACTCGCGAAATCCCAGACCGGCGGCATGGTGATAGGGCTGATTGGCTCCAGGAATTGCCGGGTCGGTAATGACGATGCGCTTTCGCTCCACCACCTCTATGGAGTTCGCGTCTCCGGAAACGGCCACCAGCACTCCCCAACCGGAATGCATTCGAACTCCGAGAGCTGCGGGCTTCATACTTGGAGTTTCCCCTGAGTGCCGGTCAAGTTTACCGCGGCCTACGCGCGCCGTCTTCTTTCGCGCAGCATGAAAAGATCGACCCTGTTCTTTGCGGGAAACAAAGAGCAGGGTCATCAGTAGAACGACGCATTGACCAGAGGCTAGGGCTTCCGAACAATGATACCGTCGGCTCCGAACATATCCGGCCGGTGAGCGACCATAATGTTCTTGTCCTGCCCCTGGGCGAAAAGTTCGGGGTGAATGTAGTAGCCGCGCTCTTCTTTCGGCTTTTCCACTTCCACCGGGATGCGGTGCGCATTGGCCCAGGCATCGTGGCGCGTGCCTGTAACTTGCCACGAAACTTTCACGTAAGGTTTGTCGGTCTTGATGGTGAACTGGTTGCTCTCCACTTCGGTAGCGACGATGGCCTGCGCGAATTGTCCAATCGGCGTCAACTGATAGCGGAAGCTGCGATTCAACGCCTGGAACCATTTGGGCAGCTGGATGGTGGCGTTGCCCAAGGCATCGGTGGTCGCGGTGCCGTCATACATATCTTTCATGTCGGGTGATTCGACGAACGAGTGATAGAGATACTTGTTGGCCGGATCCACAGGATCATCGATCTTGAAGGATCCGCCAGATTTCGAGAGATTGCCGGTAACGTTGACGTCGCCCTGGAACCAGCCTGCCCAGGAATATCCGCTGATTCCGTAGCCGTAAAGTCCGAAGCCGCCGGCTGATCCATCCACTCCGATAACTCCGATGCTGTTGTTCGAATTGCCGATGCCCTGGATCGCCGTACCGACCTCGGTGAACCCGGTGATGCCAAATCCGCCTGTGGAACTGTCATCCGACGCGTAAATGGCATAACCTCCGTAGGAGTTGCTGACCTGAAGCGGTGTTACAAAACTGGTCGCCGCGATGGACAGCGGATTGGCGAGGGTCAATGGCGAAGCGCTGGTTCCCAGCCCAGACAAAGTGCCGTCGTGCGAAACGCTTGCGAGACCCGCTGAGGTTTGCACGCTGCTATCGGGGAATTCGAAGCCTCCCGTCAGGCTCTGAATGGTTCCATTCACGGTCAAGGGCGAGGACGGAGCGGTAGTGCCGATGCCTACTTTGCCGCCTTTCTGGACGATTCCAGATTTCACAATCGTGTCCTTGTTCGAGAACAGTGAGATATAGTTCGCGGCTCCACCGGGCGTGGTGACCGTCATATTGGTTGGAGTTTGAGCGTCTCCGCCGCTCTGCGCGAAGGCGGATACAGTGAGTAAGATGACTGGAACAGCTTTCAGTAAGCGATTCATGGTGGCGTTTCCTTTGTCGATTAAGAGATTAGAGATGAGAATGTTTTCTCCTCCACCCATAAGAGCGACATTTCGCGCGCAATCCCCTCACTCAACAAAAGCTTGCGTTGGGGACCCGCGATCTTGAGCGGGCGGTCGCACTTACATCCGCAGGCTGACCGTCACGCTACTGGATCCCCATACAACCAAACATCCCTCCCCATGCAACTAAATAATTAGTTGACGTTTGGGCTTCCATTGCGTCTAATAATTAAGAACGGAGGATGGTTTCTTGCCGCCCACGAAATCCGTAACCCTGACTGAAGCTGAACTCCGGCTCATGGACGTGCTGTGGGAGCAAGGTCCATCCAGCGTTCAGCAGGTCTTGGATGCGCTTCCCAAGAATGCGCAACTGGCTTATAACTCAGTACTTACGACCATCCGCATCCTGGAAAAGAAGGGATACGTGCGGCATATAAAGGATGGCCGCGCGCACATTTACAGGCCGCTGGTGGAGCGGGAGGAAGCTTCGCGATCGGAGATCCGCCATCTCGCGCACCGCTTTTTCAAAAACTCCCATGAAATGTTGGTTTTAAACATCCTGGAAGAGCGCGGGGTTGATGCGGAGGAGTTGAATCGACTGCGTCAGCTACTGGAACAGACTCAACCGGAAGAAGAAACGGGGAACGAGTAAATAAATGATCGCCGCGTTCAATCTGAACGAAGTCGCTCGAATCTCCGCCGCGAGTCTGCTGAACTGCATGCTCGCGGGCGTAGGCATCGCATTCTTTGCTTGGATTCTCCTGCGGCTGGTGGGGCAGCGAAATTCCAGCACCCGGTTTGCGGTATGGTTCTTTGCTTTAGTTGCGATAGCAGCGCTGCCGGTTCTCAGCGTTGTCGCATCGAGCGCCCGCTTATCCAGCGCGGGGAGCGCGGGTTCTGCCATCACGGTCCCCAGTGCATGGGCGCTCGATATTTTTTTCGTGTGGGCTGCAATTGCGGGCGTGGCGTTGCTGAGGGTGGGCGTCGGGCTCTGGCAGTTGCGCAAACTCCGGCGGAGTTGCTCCGTAATCGACGTCGCCACTTTGGACCCAGTGTTGCGATCAACTTTGCAGGCATTTCAACCAGTAAGGTCAGTGGCCCTGTGCCAGTCGGATCGCTTGCGAGTGCCGACCGCCATCGGATTTCTGAACCCCGTGGTCGTGATTCCGACTTGGGCGCTGCACGAGCTCTCGACCACCGAGCTGAACTCGATTTTGATTCACGAGCTGGCTCACCTGCGCCGCCGCGACGATTGGACTAACCTGGCTCAGCAGATCCTGAAAGCGCTTTTGTTCTTCCATCCGGCGGTGTGGTGGATTCAGAACCAGCTCGCACTGGAACGCGAGATGGCATGTGACGACGCCGTGCTGGCGGAAACGACTAATCCGCGCGGCTACGCCCAATGCTTAGTCTCTGTAGCGGAGAAGAGTTTCGTACGACGCGGAGTCGCGCTGGCGCAAGCAATCGTGAATCGGATGCGTCAGACATCCTTGCGCGTCTCCCGAATTCTCGACGTGAACCGCTCAGGTGCGACTCGCGTCTGGAAACCAGCCTTATATTCCGTGGCGGCGTTTTTCGTGGTTTGCTTGGTTTCGTTGCCACACGCTCCAGAACTCGTGGCCTTCGAGGACCAAGCCCCAAGTGTTGCAATGTCGGGAGCGATGCCGATTCAGGCAAAGCTGGCACCGACTTCTGCCGCCGTCGAAGGACAGCCAGTAGCAACCCTGGCAAGCTTCAGGGAAAACTCGCAGGACTTATCGGTCCAACCTGCTAAACGGGTGGCAGCGCACCAGCCGCGACGCGGCGCAAGAACGCAGCCCATGGCGCAAGCCGGAGTTGCGATGGGGATGACGGTCGAGTCCGAGCGGGGCGAAAGAATTGCTCTGGGAAAGTCTGAGGAACTGTTGCAGGCGCGGCTGGTTCAGCCTGATGCCGAAAACTTCGTGCCTGCCGTGCTGATGACCATCAATGACCACGCACCATCGCACGGATTCTTTGTAGTGATGCAAACCTCGCAATACGAAGAAGCGGGGCCCATGTTTTTGAGAGTCTACGTCTGGCACGTGTTTGTGCTGGATCCAACTCGGAATCCAGCTGAAGCCAGAATTCCCGCAAAACAGATTTAGGAGATTTGGAAAGACCCAGAGAGTACAAGTTTGTCCACAAAAACTAAATAATTAGTTGCAAAGGAGAAGGTAAACGAATCATGAAAGACTCGATCACAACAAACTGGAAAAAAACAATCACCCGCGTGGCTGTTTCGGCGGTAGCGATCGCAGCCCTCGCAGCCGTCGTGACCTACGAAACTGCCAAACCCATGTCCGCGCGAGCCTCGGTTGCGGCTCCGGCCCCGGCCGCAGCGGCTCTCGATGACAATAGCGTCGCAGCCCTGCTTTCGCTCGACCATGCCATGGAGACTTTGGCGGCGAGAGTAACCCCAGCCATCGTCAACGTTGCCGTCACGTCAAAAACTAAAGTGGACCCATCCGAACAACAAATACCCGATGACATGCAGCAATTCTTCGGCGGCCAGGGTCCCGGTCAGTTTTTCGGACCGCATGGCCGACCGCAGCCACAGATCGAACACGGCATCGGCAGCGGAGTCATTATTTCGCCCGATGGTTATATTGTGACCAACAACCACGTTATTGATGGCGCAGTGGACATTCGAGTCACGATGAGCAATCGCAAGACGATGAAGGCCACTCTGGTCGGCGCCGATCCTTTAACCGACCTCGCGGTCCTTAAAGTGGATGGAGGCAGCCTGCCCAGTATTCCGTGGGGCGACTCGACCGCGCTTCATCCTGGGCAGACCGTACTCGCATTCGGAAATCCTCTGGGATTCCGTTTCACCGTCACGCGCGGCATCGTCAGCGCGCTGAACCGTCCGAACCCGTTCTCAGATAACGCGCGCAAGCCTGGAGAATTTATCCAGACTGATGCGGCTATCAATCCGGGAAATTCCGGCGGCCCGCTGGTCGACGCACGTGGCGAAGTGGTTGGCATCAACACCTTTCTGGTCTCTTCTTCCGGCGCATTCTCCGGAATGGGTTTCGCCATCCCCACACAGATCGTGAAGCCGACCGTCGACACACTGATTCGCGACGGCAAAGTGACGCACGGCTACATGGGAATCGGAATCAGCGACGTCACGCCCGAGAACGAGAAGTTCTTTAACGTGAACGATGCTAGCGGCGCAGTCGTGACCCAGGTCGAAGCCGATTCACCAGCGGCAAAGGCCGGCTTAAAAGTCGGCGACGTGATCACTGAACTCGACGGACAGAAAGTGGCCGACGCAGGCGAACTTCAAGTCGAAGTCGGACAGAAGCGCCCGGGAACGACCATCAAGCTGGAAGTCATTCGCGACGGCAAGAACACGAGCATCCCGGTCACGCTGGAGGCGATGGGAAGCCGCGACAAAGAAGGCAACGAAGTCGGCGAAAACGAGCACGGTAAAACGCATTGGGGGCTCGGTCTTGCCGACATGACCCCGGACCTTCGTGAGCAACTGCAAGCTCCCAGCTCGATTCGTGGAGCTGTGATCGAACAGGTGCAGCCGGGCAGTTCGGCCGACAACGCTGGCCTGCAGCGCGGTGACGTGATCGTGCAGGTCGATCGTCACGACGTGCAAAGTGCGGCGGATGTTCAGCGTGCTTTGGGATCCGTGGCGAAAGGGAAAGACGCCTTGATCCTGGTCTGGTCCAACGGCGGCAACAGCTTCCGCGTTCTGCACGCGCCGGAGGGTTCGTAAGAGCTTCCACGCGGAGCGCTCAGTTTGCGTTCCACGTGGACGGATGCCGAAGGGCTGGGTCCTCCTCCGAACCCGCGAAAAGACCCACTTAAGCGAATAGACGCTTGGGTGGGTCACCCTCGGCACTTAATTAAATTTAACTCCTCTGAATCAGAGGACGTTTAGGCGCTCCTCGGCTTTCCCGCGTCCAGCAAGGCATTCCGCTACCCAGCAGGACAATTCCCCGATGTACTTTCGAGTAATTAGTTCTACGCTTTCACTTGCGACTGGCTCCTGAAGCTGCTTAGAATCCAAGAAAGCCCAAGAGTGAAAATCAGTCGCTTCGCCTGAAATTTGTCACCAGGAAGGGATTTCTATGCGATCTGTTCTGCGCATATCAGCACTCGTGTTCTTATTTTCGATTTTAATCGCAAGTATTGGATGTGGTGGGGGATCGATGGCCACGTCCAGTAATTCCGGCCAAGCCCCCGCGATCCAACTTAACGCTCAACCGAATGCGGTGACCAGTGGCGCGGCGACGATGCTCATCTGGAACGCAAGCAATGCAACCTCAGTCACCATCAGCGGCGTGGGCACATTCCCGGCTAGTGGTTCGGTAAAAGTCACTCCCACGGTCACGACAACTTACCAAGCCACCGCGACAGGGCCCGGAGGAAAAACTGAATCCTCAACCGTGGTAAGCGTTGTTACTCCCGAGCAAAAGCCTACGGTCGCGTTCAGCGCACAGCCCAACAGCATTGTGGCAGGCACGTCAGCGACGCTGATTTGGACCACAAGCAACGCCACTTCTGTGAGCATAGGCGGAGTGGGAACATTTGCCGCCAATGGATCCGTCAAAGTCACTCCTAGCTCCACTGCCACGTACACAGCTACGGCGACAGGACCCGGAGGAACGGCTGCGACCACGACCACAGTCACCGTTACCTTGGAGCAAGCTCCTCAGCCCACAATTTCCTTCAACGCTCAGCCTAACAACATCAGTAGCGGTGGCAAGGCGCTTCTGAGTTGGACCACCAGCAATGCGACCTCGGTGAATATTTCCGGGTTGGGTAATTTTCCGGCCAACGGATCGACCAACGTTACACCGACCACCACTACTACCTACGCCGCGACCGCGCAGGGAACTGGCGGTACGGCCAAAGCGTCGACTACCGTAACCGTAAAATCGAACGGAACTCCGTTGCCAAATCTGCAGGCCAGCGGCGGATGGCAAAGTTGGGGCGAGTTGCCGCCGGGTTATAGCATCTGCTCAGACCCGTGCCCAGGCGTAACCTGGTCCATGGAGCAAGGCATCAAATCGCCTTCCATGAGCGGCGACGCAACCCAGTTCAACATCGGGGGCAGCACGCCGTATGCCGATGTGCTGTGGAGCAATCCTCTGATCGGCCAGGGTTCGACGCAGGGTCTACCCGACTCCAATCACACCCTCCTTCCAACTTTGCATAACTTCACCTACGACGCCTATTTCTATCCCACGAACATTGGCATTACGCAGGTCCTGGAGTTCGACATCAGCATGTACTTCAATGGCGTGGGACTGATTTGGGGCAATCAGTGCAACATCCTCGGTGGACACGAATGGGACATTTGGGACAACGTCAGCCAGAAATGGGTCTCGGCCGGCGTGGCCTGTAATCCGATAAATAACGCTTGGAACCACGTGACTATTCAAGTGCAGCGGGAATCGGACAAC
Source organism: uncultured Acidobacteriota bacterium (assembly GCA_963722725.1). Lineage (GTDB taxonomy): Bacteria > Acidobacteriota > Terriglobia > Terriglobales > Acidobacteriaceae > JABDBE01. Next base: position 53,059 of record CAVROB010000010.1, on the reverse strand, counting down.
TGGTTGCTCTTTCAATCGATAACGCTGAATGGAGTGACGGCCAACATTAATCGGTCTTATGCGCCCGGCAGTGCGCCGAGTAATTGGTGGGGCATCACAGTGAACTATCAGATGGATGGAAACGACAATCAGTCGTCGAATACCACCTATGTGGACGACTTCACCTTCAGCTACTGGTGAGACCCCGTGACGTTGCGCAGGTTAGCCTGTGTTGTGCAGGCCGGCGGCGATTCCGTTTATGGTGGCGCCCAGGGCGTAGTTCAGGATGTCTGTGTTTTCTCCGCCGCGTTTCCTGCGGAGCAAGTCAACCTGGACCATGCTCATGGGATCAACGTACGGATTACGCAGGCGAATCGAACGGGATAGGACCGGATTGCCTTCGAGCAATTCCTTTTCGCCGGTAATGGAGAGCAAAGCCTGTCTCGTGCGAAGAAATTCTTCTTCCAGCAAGGAGAAAACGCGGTCGCGGATATTTTTATCTTCAACCAGCCCAGCGTAGAGCCGCGCGATCGTGAGATCAGCTTTCGCCATCGCGAGTTCGACGTTGCGAACGAGTTCAGAAAAAAGCGGAAAGTGAGCCATCATCTCGCGAAGAACCGCAGCATTCCCGGGCGCCTGCCCGATGAACGTTTCGATGGCATGGCCCACCCCGAACCAGGCGGGAACAGCGTGCCGGCTTTGCATCCATCCGAAGACCCAGGGGATGGCGCGCAGATCTTCGAGGCAGCGGCTTTGACTGCGCCGGGAAGGACGAGAGCCAATCTGCATGTTTTCGAGTTCGTTCACCGGCGTGGCCTGCTCAAAGTAGATCAGCACGTCGGGGTTATCGGCGATGTGCTTGCGATAGTAGGCGTAGGCGCTTTGCGACATGCTTTCCATCGCACCGTGCCAGCCAGAGCTCTCTTGCGTTTGCTGAGCATCCGGCGAGGCGAGAGCTTCCAAGGACGCCGCGATCATCAACTCGAGATTCCATTCCGCTAGCACCGGGTCGGAATATTTCCAGGTAAGCACTTCGCCCTGCTCGGTAATATGGATCTGGCCTGAAAAATCACCCGCTGGCTGGGCGAGAATGGCGGCGTGCGTGGGGCCGCCGCCGCGGCCGACCGTTCCGCCGCGACCGTGGAACAGCCGCAAATTCACATCACATTCGCGAGCCGCCTGATGCAGGGCGTGATGAGCTTTGTGCAATTCCCATGTGCTGGTGAACATGCCGCCGTCTTTGTTGGAATCCGAATAGCCGAGCATGACTTCCTGCGAACGTCCCCAGGAGTCGAGCAAGGGGGAATATTCGGCCGAGTACCAAAGCCGGCGCATGACCTCGGCTGAGCAACGCAAAGATTCGATTGACTCGAACAGAGGCACCGGCATAAGACCGGGGTCATCGCCGATGCGGCCGACGCCAAGTCCGCAGACCGCGGCCAGGCGGACTACGTCGAAAATGTCCTGCTCCGATTGCGTGTTGCTGACAATGAAGCTGCGAATCGAGGCTGCAGGATAATATTGCTTCAGGTGAATGAGGGTCTGAAAGGTACTCATGGTTTCGCGCGAGCTTTCCGAAACGCCGCGCGCCAGGGATCCCGACGCGGCAGCGGCCAACTCAGCCAGGCTTTCCGAAAGAATGCGCGAATGCTGGCGAATGTCGAGTGCGTGCAGATTGAACCCGAACGTGTGAATGGCACGAAACAAGGGATCGATCACGAGTTCGATCAACCGGCTGCCATGATTCTCGGACAGGCTCTCTCGGAGCAGCGCGACATCCGCGGCAAATTCAGCGCTGTCACGGTACGCAGGAGAAGTCGCGGGGACTTTTTTCGAGGCCCGGAGTCGCGCTTCTATAAGTTCCAGGAACAGGCGATACAGTTCGGCTTCAGAAATTCTCCGTACGTGGGCAGATGACATGATCGCTTCGTACTCCTTTATCCGCTGACGCAGCGCGCTCGATATGCCCACCTGCCGCATCGATGAACTGAGAAGGTCGATGGCCTTCGAAATCTGACTCACGTAGTGGTCGACGATTACGTTGCGGGCCATTTGCAGGGCGTCGCGCGTGCATTCCGCGGTCACAAATGGATTGCCGTCGCGATCGCCACCGATCCACGAGCCAAAGGAAAGCACCCGGGGCAATTCCCGGTCATAAAGATAGAGACCGTAGACTTGGCGGAAAGCGTCAGCCATCTCCGCGTAAATTTTGGGCAAAGTTTCGAAGATCGTCATTGGGTAGGGATCAAGGCCCATGCGAATTTCATCCGTGACACTCGGCTTGCTGAGGCGCACTTCGTCGGTCTGCCAGAGGGCCGTGATCTGAGCCAGGATTTGCCTTTCCAGTTCTTCGGCGTCCGAAGTCGAGAGCGGGAGACGATCGAGATCTTCGAGCGAGCGGGCGATATTACGACGCTTGCCGAGCACGGTTCGGCGAGCGACTTCCGTCGGATGCGCGGTGAAGACGGGTGTGACTTCAATCCTTTGCAATGCTGCGAGCGCCTGTTTCGCGGTGATGCCAGCGGCTTTCAATCGAGCCAGAGTCCCGCGGAAAGAACCGGCCACGGGCGAATGGTCGGCGTGCAGCTGGGCGGCGCGACGGCGACGTTTGCGGTGATTAGTTTCCGCCAAGTTTGTGAGCTCGAAATAAATGGCGAATGCCTTGGTGAGTTTGTAGGCGTCTTCGACAGTGAGGTCGGCTATGACGGCGCGGGCCTGGGCCATGAGATCTTCGCCATTTTTCTTCTCAGGCTCGCGATGTTGGATAAGAAGGCGGCGGAGATGCTCGACGACGTTCAGGAGGGTTTCGCCGGATTGCTCCACGAGAACGCGGCCCAGCAAAATTCCCAAAGAACGGACATCGCGGCGGAGGGGAAATTCTTTGGCGGAGTCCGAGGTTTCAGCGGTGAGCTCGGAGAGACGACCTTGTTGGTCATCTGTCGCCCATAGTGGCGGATCGCCCATAGGTAATCATAAATGAGGCCAGGTTCCCCGGATGTACTTGAGTCCGCTGGCCGCACTTTCAGAACGCTGAACCGGATCCAAGCAGGCTATACAGCAGGACGATCAGCACGACGCCAGTGAAGATCATGTACATACGATCGTGCTCTTCGGCGAATCCCCAGATAGAGAGCGCGACGCGGAAGACTGGGGTGGCGATAAGCAACAACAGTCCTAATTGAATAATGCCGCGACCGTGGAATCCGAAGGCGTAGCGGACGATTCCGCCCAGGCTTTTGAGGTTAGAGGGTTCGCCGTGAAATACGCTGTAGCTAGCCGGCTCGCGACCATGCCGGGCCAGGTAAATCACGCCGCCAAACAACACCACCAAAGCGGAAAGAGACACGCCCGCTCGAAGAAGGTTGCCAACCATGTTTTCGAGTTTCTGGTCGGTGAAAGCCCGCGTTTCGGTTTGCGACAAATTCAGATTCCTCCGGTGATTCCTTTATAGAGCATTTGCACCCCGAGTACGGCAATCACGATGCTGAAAACTAGCCGTAACTTGCTAGTCTCCGCCTTAACCAGAATACGAGCGCCCAGCATGGAACCTGCCAGAACCCCAAGCATCACTGGCATGGCCAGGCCGGGATCGACGTAGCCGCGGTTGAGATACACGCCCGCGCTGGCTGCGGCGGTGACGCCGATCATGAAATTGCTGGTAGTGGTTGAAACTTTAAAAGGGATTTTCATGGCCTGGTCCATGGCGAGGACTTTTACCGCCCCCGAACCAATGCCCAGCAATCCGGAAAGCGCGCCCGCACCAAACATGAGGCTGAAACCCGTGGGAACGCGCTGCACGTTGTACTGTCGCGTCCCACCCTCTTCCGAGGGGAAGCTTCCGTTCATGCGCAAACGAGTGGCCAGGGGATCAGGCGGCAAATTGCGTTCAGCGCGGGGCCGCGGCTTGCGGGACAGATAGGCTGAATAGAGCAACATCAGGCCAAAGATCACGGCGAGCGCTTTGGTAGAAATGAAGGCTGCCAGAAATGCTCCCGCCAGTGCGCCCAACGTGGTCGCGATCTCGAGAAACATGCCAATCCGAATATTGGAGAATCCCTCTTTAACGTAGGCGGCGGCCGCGCCCGACGAAGTAGCGATGACGGAAACCAGCGAAGCTCCGATGGCGTAGCGAATATCGACTTTGAAAAAGAGAGTGAGTAGGGGGACGAGGACTACTCCGCCGCCGAGACCCGTGAGCGATCCCAGGAGCCCGGCCACAAACGAGCCTGCCGCTATCAGAAGGGTGAACTCGAGAATATTCATCACATTCCTGAAGTAAAGAGTGTGCCACATCTGGAGACGGATGTGGTGGCGAGCACGGTTTCGCAGAGACGGATAGCCAAGGTAAGGCCGGTTCGACAACGATGTCCGACGAATACCTGGCCTTCAGAAAGGCGGATACCTTGAAGCCGCTTCCAAAGGGAACCGCTCGTTCTCACCTTCAGCGAACCGCGCCCAGGATTCGCGATAACGGAGTATGGAGCGGATTAACGCGACGTTTACACAATATTCACACTTCTGTAACAAATCACCGCTAGCATGACGAGTCTCACACAATCCAGCGCAAAACATACAAAGGGAAGACGCGCGTTTTTTCAGAAGTCATCTTTGAACATTCGGGAGGAGAAATGAAGCACGTAAAGGCTTTGGCGTTGGCGTTTGCGCTGGTCGTCGGCGCGCTCGCTGCATCGGCACAGCAGGCTACGACCGCAGGCACCACAACTGCCAAGAAAAAGGCGGCCGCGAAGACATCCACGCCCAGTGTTTCGGTCCAGCTCAATGAAATGAAGCTGGCGATCGACGCACAGCAGCGGCAAATTCAACAACTTACGCAACAAGTGCAGAGTCGAGATTCGCAAATCCAGCAGTTGCAGCAGCAGGTCGGACAGGTGCAAAGTGAAGCGACTGCGGCGCAGCAGAAGGCTGATGCCGCTGCCTCTCAGACTACGCAACAGCAGCAGGATGTGGCGTCGGTGAAGACTGACGTGACCGACCTCAAGCAGAACGCCACTAATGCCGCGCTCTCGTTACAGGAGACGCAAAAGAACGTCAGGGATGCCTTGGAGAGCCCACTGGCGATCCATTACAAGGGGATAACGCTTACGCCAGGAGGCTTCGCCGCGGCAGAAACTGTGTGGCGTTCGCATGCACTGGGGGCCGACATCAATACCCCTTTCAATTCGATTCCGTTTGATGGCTCGGTGCAGAGTCACATGTCGGAATTCTTTGGGTCGGGTCGTCAGTCGCGTCTTTCGTTATTGGCCGAGGGCAAACTGGGTAGCGCCAAGATCGGTAGCTACTACGAGGCTGACTTCCTGTCGGCTGGAACTACCTCGAACAACAATCAGAGCAACAGCTATACGCTTCGACTGCGCCAGGCATTCGCCCAGGCGGCGTTGAATAGCGGGTGGACTTTCACTGGCGGTCAAATGTGGAGCCTGGTGACAGAAACCAAGAAGGGCGTTGACAACCGGAGCGAAGCCTTGCCGATGACCATCGACCCCCAATATAACGTCGGCTTTAGTTGGGCCCGGCAGTATGGCTTCCGGGTGTCCAAGAATATCAGCAACAAAGCCTGGGCGGCTTTCTCGATAGAGGATTCGCAGGCGACCGTTGGCGGTCACGGCGCCAGCACCAACTTCGTTCTCGGCCAACAGGGGGCGAGCAGCGGCCTGTATAACCCGACCGCAAACTACTCTTACAATCCCACACCTGATTTCATTGGCAAGCTTGCCGTGGAGCCGGGCTGGGGACACTTCGAAGTCTTTGGCGTCTTTACCGACTTCCGTGACCGCATTTACCCACTAGCGACGGCAACCAAGCCTTCCGCTGTGGGCGCCTTTAACAACTCCGCGTTCGACGGCGGTATCGGGGCCAATATCCGCGGCACCATCGCCAAGCATTTCGACTTGGGAGTGCACTTCCTCGGCGGCAATGGCATTGGGCGGTACGGCAGTGCAGGCCTCTCGGATCTGGTTGTCCGGCCCGATGGCGTCCTGGTTCCAGTAAGGAACTACCAGACCCTGGGCACGCTGGAATACCATGGCTCAAGGTTGGACGTCTACGCCAATGTGGGCGGCGAATATGAATCCCGGACTGCCTTCGAGTCTGGCGGGAAGGGCGTCGGCTATGGATCGACCCTGTTCAATAACTCAGGCTGCTATACAGAAACCCCACCAGCTCTCACGACTACCACCGTGGCGACTCCCCCGACTTCGACCGATCCTACGGGCGGTACCGCAAGCATTCCGGTACCGGGAGCGGTGGGAACGCCTCTGACCAACGGGTTCAATCCCGGAGGCTTGTCAAACTGCAATGGAGACACGCGGAGCATCATTGAAGGCACCCTCGGCTTCTGGTATCGCTTTTACCAAGGTCCGAAGGGCAGGATCCAATGGGGACCGCAATACTCCTACATTGTGCGCAATACTTGGGCCGGCAAAGGCGGAAATCCCTCAGCGACGGAGAACATGTTCTTCACTTCGTTCCGCTACTACTTGCCGTAAACCGGAAGTCCTCGCCTTCGCGGATGGTGCAGGGAAGGCGGGGATTTTTTCTGGGAGCTAGGCCGCGGGCAGGGTGAAGTAGAACACCGATCCGCGGCCGGGTTGGCTGGTCACGCCGATCTTGCCGCCGTGGGCTTCGACGATTGCTTTGGCAATCGCCAGGCCCATGCCTGTTCCTTGAACCTGCAAGCGCTGATCTCGACCGCGATAGAATTTCTCAAAGATCAGAGCTTGCTCGAAATCGTCGATCCCAGGTCCGCGGTCAGCGACGCTGGTCATGACCATCCGGTTCCCCAATTCTCCCGTAATTTGAATCGGTGATTCGGGTGAAGAATACTTGGCTGCGTTCTCCAACAACTGAGTTATCACCTCGGTGATGCGGCCTTCATCCATTCGAATCAGAGGCAAGTTGCCAGGCAGTTGAACCTCGACTGGATGCTGCCCCAGCGCCGGCTTTGCTTTCTCTATGGCCGCCTCGACAGCTTCCTGGATTGGGTGAGCCCCGAGTTGAAGTTCGAACTGGTTAGCGTCGAGTTGCGCCATTTCAGCCGCTTCGCCCACCAGACGATTCAAGCGATCGCTTTCTTCGTTGATCACGGTGAGGAGTTCCAGACGTTGAGCTGGGTCCAGCCCAGGATTGGAGAGGAGCGAGGTGGCTGACGCCTTAATAGCGGTGAGCGGGGTACGAAATTCGTGGGTGACTGAATCGAGCAATGCGGATCGCAGTTGTTCGTTTTCCCGGGCGGCCTCGGCACGGCTGAGCTTTTCTACGGCCCCGGCACGTTCGATTGCGATAGCAATCAAGCTGCTCATCGCCTCCATAGTTTCTCGTGAAAGAGGCGCACCCGAAATGCCCATGCTACCCACGACACGAACGCCCATCCGGAGAGGCATGAACATCGCCTGTTTCTCAGGGTCGGTCATGGGTTCGCCTCGCATACAGACTAACTGGAGATCATGGAATTCCAGGTCGTGGACAGCGGAGCTTGAACGATAGACATCGGGGCGGTTAGGCAACGCGATGGCTGCAGCTCTGACCGCGAAACGCTCCACAATATACTGCGGGATGGCATTCAACAACTCCACTACGTTGTCGCTGGAAAGAAGTTGCTGGCTGAATTTGTAAAGACGTTCGGCCTCGCGGCGTCGCTCGTTGGCGCTCTGCGCCTCTCGGCGGGCTCGCTCGGCTAGTTGGCTGGCGATGATCGCGGTGACCAGAAAAGCAAACAGGGCGACCCAATTCTGGGGGTCAGCGATGGTCAAGGTGCCGATCGGAGGAAGAAAATAATAATTGAAGGCCAGAGTCGCGACCACAGCCATGAAAACGGCGGGCTGTAAGCCCCAGTTCGCCGACACGATCAACACGCCGATCAGAAAGGTGAGCGCGACCGTGGTCGGGTTCACCTTGATCACGACGTGGTAAGCAAAAGTAACAACCACCACCGCAGCTGCGGTCGCAGCGTAGTGCAAGACCGACTTGAATCCGGGTTGGTTCACGTCGCCGATTGTAGCTGATCTTGGGATGGACATCAGCGATCACGGTCACGCAATAAAGGAATATCGACAATTTCGATCCGCTCGACGACAATAGCCGCGATGCCTAAAACTCCTGAACAATGGCTGGCCGAGGCCGATCCCACGAAAAAAGGTGGAGTGTTCAAGCTTTTTTTGGGATACGCACCAGGCGTTGGCAAAACCTTCAGCATGTTGAGTGAAGCCATTCGGCGTCACAAACGCGGCGAGGATGTGGTCATTGGAGTGATCGAAACTCACGGCCGCAAAGCAACTGCCGAACTCGCGTGCCAGCTCGATGCCGTTCCTCGAAAGAAGCTGGAATACAAAGGCACATTGTTCGAAGAAATGGACGTTGACGCCATCCTGGCGCGAAAGCCGAGCGTCGTCCTGGTAGACGAGTTGGCGCACACCAATGTGGAAGGCAGCAAACACGGCAAGCGATATCAGGATGTGCTTGAGCTGCTCGACGCGGGTATCGATGTGCTCTCGACCATGAACATTCAGCACCTCGAGAGCGTGACGCCCACGGTGCAGAGCCTTACCGGCATCACGGTGCGCGAGACCGTGCCGGATTGGGTGCTCAAACGCGTCGATGAAGTGGTCATGTCGGACCTCACTCCCGAGGCGCTGCAGAGCCGGATGCGTCGGGGAGACATTTATCCGCTGGACCGAGTCGGTCGTGCTCTGGGTAATTTCTTTCGCCCGGGAAATCTCATTGCTCTCAGGGAACTGGCGCTTCGTCAGGTGGCGCAGGCAGTAGATCAGAGTCTGGAATCCTACCGAGAGAAAGATGAAGCCAGTGGAACGGTTGCGGTCCGAGAGCGAATCGCGGTTTGCATCAGCTCCAATCCGGCAGCGCAATATCTGATCGCACGCGGCGCTCGTATGGCTCAGGCGATGGGCGGCGAGCTGCACGTAATCTATGTAGATCTGGGCCAGGACGATAACGAGGCCAATCAGAAAACTCTGGCGGCGAATCTCCAGTTTGCCGAAAATGTTGGTGCCCAGATCGCTAAACGGAAAGGCAGCAGCGTAGCCGGGGTTGTCGCTGACTTCGTTCGTGAAAAACACGTCACTCAAGTTGTATTCGGACGATCGGCCACGGGCGGATGGAGAAAATACTTGTACCTCACCGCTATCAACAAGTTCTTGCGAGATGCTCCTCCCGTAGACATACACATCGTTACTCAGGAACCCTCCTAAAATCCTTCATGAACGAACATCGCCGTATTCTCGTAGTGGACGATGAATCCCAGATCACGCGCGTGCTGCGCACCAGTCTCTCCAGCCAGGGCTACGACATTCGCGTGGCTAATGACGGCGAGACTGCGCTCGAGATCATGAAGGACTGGACGCCAGACTTAGTCATCACCGACCTCTCCATGCCGAATATGGATGGCTTGGAGTTGTGCCGGCAATTGCGGCTTTCAACCAAGATTCCGATCATCGTGCTCTCCGTAAAAGGTGAGGAAAGAGCCAAGGTTCAGGCCCTGGATGCAGGCGCTGACGACTACGTCACCAAACCGTTCGGGATCGAGGAATTGCTGGCGCGTGTGCGTGCACATCTGCGCCGCGCCCCGGCGGGTGAGAGCGAACAAGCATCGTTGATTGAGATCGGAGATTTTCGGATTGATCTGGCGGCCCACAAGGTCGCGGTTCGCCGTCAGGACGTGCATCTGACGCCCAAGGAATTTGATCTACTGGTTTACCTCGCTCGCCACCCTGGCAAGGTAGTAACCCATCGAACGCTCCTGAGCGCAATCTGGGGCGGGCAGAGCACGGAGCAGATTGAATACCTGCGCGTGTTCGTGGGCCAACTCCGAAAGAAGTTGGAGCCCGAAGCATCCTCGCCGCGCTACATCGTTACCGAACCCTGGGTTGGCTACCGCTTCGAGCCCGGTGAATAATCCCCTCTGTTTTCAACCTGATTCGTCCTAACGAACATTCTACGAACTCTTTATTCAATCTTTACGGGTTTCATTATCAAATCAGTTGTGTCAAGGGAGCGTCAAGAAATGTTCGTACTTGCCATCGTAAACATGCTGCTCTTGCTGATCGGGTTTTTGCCCGTGCTGGGCAAGAAAAGCCCCGCTGCCAAATAAAGCGACGGCTGGCCTTCCTCAGCAAACGCGCTCGCATGGAGTGTTTCAACTGAAGTCATAAGAAAGGCTGGGATTATGTCATCGATTCATAACGTATCCGCTGAAGAGCTGGCAAAACTTTTTCATCATTATCACGAATCTCTTGCTCATGACTTCCACGGTCAGGCGAGCCAGCGAACCGACACATCTTGGGAGCAGGCTCCTCAAAATGAACGCAAATTGATGATCGCGGCTGCGCGGTTGACCTTGCTCGAACTGGCGGCGGAGTCTGAAGTCAACCGTCAATATTTTGCCAAACCTGGCGAGGCGGATTGGGGCTGCTAGTTTCCGGACGGTTCCAGGTTAGTTTTCTTTACGAAACCTTTACGGACCCTTTAGCCCATCTTTATGCCGGCGGTTGTCGAATGACCCTCGCGGTATCTTCCTGACAATTGTGTCTCGACGGTCAGAATGAAACTGGTCTTCACTTTTCTGTGTGCGGGCGCGGTGCTGTTCATGATGCGTGTTCTAATCGCCCTTCTCAGAGAGAGTCAGAGCCTGTCGCCGCCACCGCTAAGAATTTACTTCGCGAAGTTCGACCCAGTTCAACGACGTGGAGAATTAATAGTTATGAATTCCAAAAATTATGCACGAAAATCTGCGGTAGAGACTGGCAAGCGTGCGGCCCTGGTTGTGCTTGCTGCGGCGCTATTGACCCTCCCGCTACATGGCCAACACACGCCGAATGCTCCAGGCGACACTTCGGTATCGCCTAAACCCCAGACTTCGACCGCGAGCCCACAATCAGAGCAGGAGATTGTACAAGAGCTCGCGGCCATGAAAAAACGTATCGAGCAACTTGAACTCGCCCTGAAGCAACATGAGGCAGCGGAGCAGCCGACCACGGTGGTTCCGACCGCAAAGGCGACCGCTCCACCGGTACCTTCTACCCCGACTGCTTCCACTGCGGCGCCTGAAGCTGAAGCAGTACTATCTCAAGAGTCTCCGTCGGGAAAACAGCCTAAGGAAGCTCCGTTTGCCTTCGCCGACTGGACCTGGCTGAACGGCAATGCGCGCACGAAAACACCGGCCTTCGATTCGAAATTCTTTACCCCGGAAATCAGAGCCGACGTTGACTATATCTACGATTTGAACCATCCGAAAGATGACACCATAGGCGGTTCAAGCGAAGTCTTTCGCTCAAACGAAGTGCAAGTCACGCAACTCGGGGTCGGCGGGGATTTTCACTATGACAATGTTCGCGCCCGGGTCATGACGCAGTTTGGCATGTACTCGACCACGACCCCCCGGAACGATGCCAGTCCAAGTCGTGGCCAATGGGATCTTGCCGACGCTTATCGCTACGTTTCCGAAGCGTACGGCGGATATCACTTCAATGCATTGCACGGGATCAACGTCGATGCCGGGATCTTCGTGTCGTATATCGGCCTCTTCAGTTATTACAACTTTGATAATTGGGCTTATCAGCCATCGTACGTTTCGTCCAACACGCCGTGGTTTTTCAACGGCGTGCGGGTGCAGATTTTTCCCACGGCGCACCTGAAGATCGAACCATGGTTCGTGAACGGGTGGCAATCGTACGGGCGATTCAACGGGAGGCCAGGCGTGGGTGGGCAGATCCTGTGGCGTCCGAATGGATGGTTGTCTGTTCTTGGAAATCAATACGCTTTGGGCGAGGATGCGCTGAACACCCCCGGTCGCGTCCGTTATCACACCGACGACAGCGTCGAAATGAAATATTACGATCATCCAGAAAAGTTTTTGGATAAGGCCGCCTTCTCGCTGACCGGCGATATGGGATGCGAACACGGCGGCGGCGTGAGTTGTGACACCAACAGCAGCAAAGGACCCAAACAGGATTTCCTGGGTTTCATGCTGTATAACCGGCTCTGGTTCCACAAAGACCTTTACGGCTTCACGCTGGGCGGTGGCAAGATCAACAATCCCGGACGTTATCTAGTGCTGTTGCCCCCGATTAATGGCGCAACCGCTGCCTCCGGAACGCCCTACTTCACGGAGAATCCCGGCGACCCGTACAAGGCATGGGATATGTCCGGCACGTTCGATTACATGCCGAGCCAGTACATCACGTTCCGCTGGGAGTTCGATCATCGCGCAGCGAACGTCCCGTATTTCTCGGGACCAGGTGGAATCACGCCTCCGGGTGGCAATACTGGCGCGCCGGGATCGACCGTGTCCGGGTGGTCGCCCGATCTCGTGAAGGACGAGAATCGGTTTGATCTGGCAATCTTGGTCAAGTTCTAGTATCTATCGCTTCTGGCGTGATTTTTCCGCATGGAGCGACGACTATGACTTCATCGAGAGTGGCTGTTGCCCTTAGTGTCTCTGCGTCGCAGAGATTTGTTGAAAGTGTGCTGGCGCTGTTAATGATCGGGTTCTCATGCTCATCGCCGGTACTGGCACAAAGTCAGGCAGCGGCTACGTCGACGGATGCTTCTGGTAGAAGCACCAGTGAAGCACTGCAACAACGAGTAGGCGAACTCGAAGGTGAAGTAGCCGAGTTGAAGCGCATCGTGAAAGAACTGCAGACAAATTCGCAAGCGGTAAACGGCACGCAAGACCCTCCGAACACGCGGTTAACGTCCGGAGTGCAGCCGCAATCCGTTTCGGTTTCGGCAGATCAATCGACACTCACTCCGCAGGACAGAAAGAGTCTCGACTTTCTGCGCGACACCACCATCAACATCGGACTCGATGGATATTATGAATACAACTTCAACGCCCCCATCGGGCGAGTCAATCTGCTGCGCGCCTATGACGTTCTCAGCAACAGTTTCAGTTTGAATCAGGCCAGCGTCATATTTGATCACCCGCCGGAGATTGCCGAGGGGCGACGTTTCGGCGGCCGTCTCGACCTGCAATTTGGCCAGGCAACGGATACGTTACAGGGCAATCCTTCGAATGAACCTCGCCCAGATATTTATCGGAACATCTTCCAGGCTTACGGGACCTATGTTGTCCCGCTCGGCCACGGCTTGAATGTCGACTTCGGAAAATTTGCCAGTTCCATCGGGATCGAAGGCAATTACACCAAAGACCAGATGAACTATTCGCGGTCCTACTGGTTTGACTTTTTGCCCTTCTACCACATGGGCTTTCGCACCAGTTACCCGGTCAACGATAAATTTGCCCTGAACTACTGGCTGATCAACGGTACCAATCAAGTCGAACCCACGAACAGTTTCAAAGATGAGTTGTTCGGCTTTACCTCAACCCCGCGCAAAACCATTAGCTGGACGATGAATTATTACCTTGGTCAGGAGCATCCCGACCGCATCAGCGTCCCAGCAACGAGCCCGATTCCTGTGCAACCTGGCCTTAGCTTTGCGCCGATTGATCCGGCTCCCAACGGCCGGCTGCATATCTTTGACAGCTATGTGAGTTGGCAGGCTACCCCGAAGCTCACCCTGGCCATCGAGGGCGATTACGTCATAGAACGGCTGTGGAGGAATTCTGCGCCTGGAGAATCGTCGGCACCGTCACATGATGACGGAGGCGCCGTCTATGTGAAATATCAGCTCTCCCCCAAATTCGCATTGGCCGGTCGGGCCGAGTATTTATCCGATCGCGGAGGCCTATTCAGCGGCTTGACTCAAGCGCTAAAGGAAACGACTGCGACCTTCGACTATAACGTCGCAGATGGTTTCCTGATGCGTTACGAATGGCGTCGCGATTTCTCCAATCAGCCCTCATTCCTGACCCAGACCCAGGGCGTGTTGAGCAAGCAACAGAATACAGCGACCCTCGGGCTCATTTGGTGGTGGGGCCGCAAAGAGGGTGCGTGGTGAGTTTGAGCACTGCAAGATTAATCTTGGAGGAACGTCCATGAAAGACGTCGTCTTCATAGTTGTGACGGTGGCATTTTTTGTCATCGCATTGGCTTATGTACGTTTCTGCGATCGGATTCGCTGAGGTGAAATCTTTATGAGTCTTGAATCGATCCTCATGCTGGCCGTCTGCGTCTTGCTGATGGTCTATCTGCTTTACGCGCTACTGATGCCGGAGAAGTTCTGATGACGCTGAATGGTTGGGTTCAGATCCTTCTGTTTTTGGTGCTGATCTTAGCGGTCACAAAGCCGCTGGGCATATTCATGGCTCGGGTGTTCAATCGCGAACGCACGTTCCTTGACCCGGTTGCCCGGCCAGTCGAGCGTTTGCTCTATCGCGCGACCGGAGTCGATGAGAATCACGAGATGCGCTGGACGGAATATGCCGTCTCCATGCTGATGTTCAGCGGCGTCTCCATGGTGCTTCTCTATGTGGTCGAGCGAGTTCAGCAGTGGTTGCCGTGGAATCCGCAGAAGTTCGGCGCGGTCGCTCAGGATCTGGCTTTCAATACCGCAGCCTCTTTCACGACCAACACCAACTGGCAGAACTATGCAGGTGAGAGCACGATGAGCTACCTCACCCAAATGGCCGGGCTCGCGTATCACAATTTCGCGTCGGCAGCGGTCGGCATCGCGCTGGCCATCGCCTTCGTTCGCGGTATTGCGCGGCGGGAAAAAGAAACCATCGGCAACTTCTGGGTGGACATGACGCGTGCCACGCTCTGGCTGCTGCTGCCCATGTGCATCGTCTACGCCCTGGCTCTGGTTTCCCAAGGAGTCGTGCAGAACCTGAAGCCGTATGACACGGTGAAGTTGGTTGAGTCCCAGCAAGTGCAGAAGACTGGTGCGGATGGAAAACCCATGGTCGGGCAGGACGGCAAGCCGGTAATGGATACCGTAACCGATCAGACCATTGCGCAAGGTCCGGTCGCCTCGCAGGAAGCCATCAAGATGCTGGGCACGAATGGCGGCGGTTTTTTTAATGCGAATAGTTCGCATCCGTTCGAGAATCCCACACCGCTCAGCAATTATCTGCAGATGCTTTCCATTTTCCTCATCCCCGCAGGCCTGACCTACACACTCGGCCGCATGACCGGATCGCAGCGTCACGGATGGGCAGTGTGGGCGGCCATGGCTTTCTTATTCCTCTGCGGAGTTACAACCGCGTATTGGGCGGAGGCCCGCGGCAATCCGCTGCTGAAGGGAGCGGATCAGCAAGTGAGTGCGACCCAGCCTGGCGGAAACATGGAAGGCAAAGAAGTTCGCTTTGGCATTGCGGACTCCGCTCTCTTTGCTACTGTCACGACCGACGCCAGTTGCGGAGCGATCAATGGTTGGCACGATTCATACACGCCACTCGGTGGAATGGTCCCACTCGCGAACATCATGCTCAGCGAAACCGTTTTCGGAGGCGTAGGCGCCGGACTCTACGGCATTTTGATCTATGTTGTCCTCGCCGTCTTCATCGCGGGACTGATGGTCGGTCGCACACCTGAGTATCTGGGCAAGAAGATTGAAGCCTATGACGTGAAGATGGCCATGCTGGTCACTCTAGTTTTTCCTCTGGTAATTCTGGTGCTTGCGGGCATCTCGTCCGTGCAGGGCTTTGGCACGTCGAGCATCAGCAATCCAGGGCCCCACGGCTTAACCCAGATTTTGTACGCCTTCACATCCATGGCGGGCAACAACGGCTCGGCCTTCGGCGGGCTGAACGGAAACACTCTCTGGTACAACACGTCGGGCGCAATGACCATGCTGATCGGCCGATTCTTCATGATCATTCCCATGCTGGCCATCGCTGGGAATTTGGCCAAAAAGAAATACGTGCCGCCGTCGCTGGGCACGTTTCCGGTGACCACGCCATTGTTCAGCGTGTTGCTGGTGGGCGTGATTCTGATCGTCGGAGCCTTGACCTTTTTTCCCGCACTGAGCCTGGGCCCCATACTCGAGCACCTGTTGATGTCGGTCGGCAAGACTTTCTGAGGAACTATGGCAGATAGGAAATCGAAATCCATTTGGGACATGAAGATCGTGCGCCGTGCGCTCTGGGATTCCCTGGTGAAGCTGGATCCGCGGAACATGATGAAGAATCCGGTGATGTTTGTGGTCGAAGTTGGCAGTGTGGCAACCACGATTCTGCTGATTCGCGATCTGCTGAGACACCAGGGAGCGTTCGGCTTCAACCTCCAGATCACGCTCTGGCTCTGGTTCACGGTCTTGTTCGCGAATTTTGCCGAGGCCATGGCGGAAGGCCGGGGCAAAGCCCAAGCCGACTCTTTGCGTAAAGCCCGGGCCGAAACCATTGCCAATCGCTTGCTGCCCGATGGCAAGATTGAACAGATTGCGAGTTCCAAATTGCGTTCCGGCGATTTGGTGAAAGTTGTCGCTAACGAATTCATTCCCAGCGACGGCGAGATTCTCGAGGGGGTGGCTTCCGTCGACGAATCCGCAATCACCGGAGAATCTGCGCCCGTGATTCGCGAAGCTGGCGGCGATCGCTCGGCCGTCACCGGCGGCACGCGAGTCCTCTCGGACTGGCTGAAAATCAAGATTACGTCCAACCCCGGCGAAACCTTTCTGGATCGCATGATTGCCCTTGTCGAAGGAG
This sequence comes from uncultured Acidobacteriota bacterium, assembly GCA_963722725.1. Classification (GTDB taxonomy): domain Bacteria; phylum Acidobacteriota; class Terriglobia; order Terriglobales; family Acidobacteriaceae; genus JABDBE01. Next base: position 36,501 of record CAVROB010000010.1, on the reverse strand, counting down.
CGGAGCGCCAGAAGACGCCGAACGAAATCGCGCTGAACATTCTGCTAGCCGGCCTGACCATTATCTTTCTGCTCGCGGTTGTGACTCTGCAGCCCTTCGCGATCTACTCCGGCTCTCCTCAAACCGTATTCGTCCTGGTCTCCTTGCTGGTGTGTTTGATTCCAACAACCATCGGCGGCCTTCTGTCCGCCATCGGAATTGCCGGCATGGACCGCCTGGTGCAACACAACGTGTTGGCCATGTCAGGGCGAGCAGTCGAGGCTGCTGGCGATGTCAACACTCTTCTGCTCGACAAAACAGGAACCATCACCCTGGGAAACCGGCAGGCGTCGGAATTCATAGCTGCGCCTGGGATTACTGCGGCGCAGATGGCGGACGCAGCCCAGCTTTCTTCCTTGGCAGATGAAACTCCAGAAGGCCGCTCCATCGTTGTTCTCGCTAAGGAAAGCTACGGTCTTCGGGGCAGGGAACTGGCCTCGCAGGAAGCCACGTTCATTCCATTCACCGCGCAAACGCGAATGTCAGGCGTGGACATGGATGGCCGTGAGATTCGCAAGGGTGCGGTCGATGCCATTTCGAAATATCTCGCTCAACACGGCACCGTTCTTCCCAAGGAAGTTCAAGCTGCTGTGGAAACTGTGGCGCGATCGGGTGGAACCCCGCTGGTGGTCGCCGAGAATCGCCGCGCCCTCGGCGTGATTCACCTCAAGGACATCGTGAAAGGTGGAATGCGCGAGCGTTTCGATCAGCTTCGCGCCATGGGAATCAAAACCGTGATGATCACCGGAGACAATCCGCTGACTGCAGCCGCCATCGCGCGAGAAGCCGGCGTCGACGACTTTCTTGCGGAAGCCACTCCGAAAGACAAAATGGATTTGATCCGTGGCGAGCAGAAGCAAGGCAAGCTGGTGGCGATGACCGGCGATGGCACAAACGACGCTCCCGCGCTCGCTCAAGCCGACGTCGGCGTGGCCATGAACACCGGCACGCAGGCGGCAAAAGAAGCGGGAAACATGGTCGATCTCGATTCCAATCCGACCAAACTCATCGAGATCGTCGAAATCGGCAAGCAGTTGTTAATGACCCGCGGAGCCCTCACCACGTTCTCCATCGCCAATGACGTGGCCAAATACTTCGCCATTATTCCTGCGATGTTTGCCGCCACGTTTCCCGTGTTAAATACGCTAAACATTATGCAGCTCAAGACGCCGCAATCGGCGATTTTGTCGGCGGTCATTTTCAATGCCCTGATCATTGTTGCCTTGATTCCCCTTGCGCTGCGCGGGGTAAAGTACCGGCCCATGGGAGCTGCGGTTTTGCTGCGCCGCAACCTCTGGATCTACGGCGTTGGCGGCATCATTGTGCCGTTCGTTGGAATCAAGCTGATCGATATGCTCATTACCCGCGTGGGGATGGCCTGAGAGGATGCCATGAAAAAGAATCTGATCACTTCGGTGCTGATGACGATCGTCACCACGGTTCTGCTGGGAATCATTTATCCGTTGGTGGTCACAGGACTGGCGCAATTGTTTTTCAAAGACAAAGCTAACGGCCAACTGATCGTGCAAAATGGCAAAGTTGTCGGTTCACGGATCATCGGTCAGGCATTCGTCGGCGCCGCTTATTTCCACTCTCGGCCGTCCGCGGCGGGCAACGGATACGACGCCGCGAATTCCAACGGCTCCCAACTCGGCCCCACCAATCAGCATCTCATTGACCGCGTGAAAACAGACGTTGCCACAAACCAGGCAGATAATCCGGGCCAACCGGTACCGATTGACTTGGTAACGACATCGGCATCCGGACTCGATCCCGATATTTCTCCCGCTGCCGCCGAGTTTCAGGTTTCGCGAGTGGCAAGGCAACGTGGAACTTCTGAAGATCAAGTCAGGCGACTCGTTGCGGAGAACACTCAGTCGCGCCAATTAGCCCTGCTCGGAGAACCGCGGGTTAATGTGCTCGAACTTAATCTCGATCTCGACGCCAAGTTCCCGAAGAAATAGTGAAGCGATGAAGCGACAGCCGTCTCGCCCGTCCAGCCGGCCGAGGACGCCCCACCTCCATTAAGAATGCTCCGCGAATGCTAAACTTTCAATCGTGGCCCGCATCGATCATCTGGAATGCACAAAATGTGGCGCGTCACTCGACGCCACTCGTCCGCAGACCGTTTGCCCGAAGGACGGCGGTGTGCTCTACGTCCGCTACAAGCTCTCCGCGCTGAAATCCAAATTCACCACTGCTTCTTTGGTTGGACGCGCTCCCACTATGTGGCGCTACGCCGAGGTTCTGCCCGAGGCCGAACCCGTTTCGCTGGGCGAGGGGTTCACTCCGATGCTGCCATCACGCGAATTTCCCAACGTCTATATAAAGGATGAAGGACTGAACCCCACCGGTTCGTTCAAAGCCCGTGGCATGTCGGCTGCAGTCACGATGGCGAAATCATACGGCCTGAAAAAGTTGGCTGCTCCTTCGGCGGGAAACGCGGCAAGTGCATTAGCCGCATACGCAGCGGCGGCCGGGATTGAGGCTCACATTTTCATGCCCAGAGATGTGCCGCTCGCCAACCGCGTGGAGTGCGAGAGCTACGGTGCTCATGTCACCTTAGTGGACGGCTTGATCAGCGATTGTGCGCGCATGGTTGCCGAGAGAAAAGAAAAAGAAGGTTGGTTCGATGTCTCCACGCTCAAAGAACCTTTTCGTGTCGAAGGCAAAAAGACCATGGGCTACGAAGTCGCTGAGCAATTGGGATGGCGGATGCCCCAAGCCATCATTTATCCCACCGGAGGCGGAGTCGGCTTGATCGGAATGTGGAAAGCGTTTGAAGAGATGCAAGACTTGGGCTGGATCGGCGCAGAGCGTCCGCAGATGATCGCAGTCCAGGCAGCAGGCTGCGCTCCAATCGCGAAAGCGTGGGATGACGCGAAACCCGCCGCCGAATTCTGGCCGAATGCCGCGACGTTGGCGGCGGGCCTTCGCGTGCCGAAAGCTTACGGCGACTATTTGATTCTCGATATTCTGAAAAAGAGCGGTGGCGTCGCCCTCGCCGTGACCGACGACGAAATCATGGACGCACTGCGGCAATGGGCTCGAATGGAAGGGGTGTTTGCCGCGCCCGAGGGAGCAGCCGCTTTAGCCGCGTATCGAAGGCTGCGCGCCAGCTCCTTCTTCAGCCCTGATGACACCGTCGTGCTGTTTAACACGGGCTCCGGCTTGAAGTATCTGGACGTGATCGAGAGCCAAAAGCAGTCCGCGCGTCAATTCGCCCCCGCCTCGCGTCAAATCGCCGGAATTATCGGACCATATTGAACCAGGCGGTTGAGATCCATTCGCCGCACTTCATCCAACTTGCGAGAGCAGCTCTCAGTGTGCAGGGCCTCCTCCGCCGATTGCACCGAGATCGGCGATCACCCTGGAGGGAAGCGTCAGCGTCGCAGCTTGAAGATTCTCACGAAGATGCGCGCGGGAAGATGTGCCAGGAATCAGTAGGATATTGGGCGAGCGCTGGAGAAGCCACGCAAGCGCAACCTGCATGGGTGTGACCTCGAGTGACGTAGCAGCCGCGTCAAGCGCCGACGACTGTAACGGAGTGAAACCTCCCAGCGGGAAAAACGGGACATACGCTATACCTTCCGCGGCCAGGTCGTCGATGAAGGCATCGTCGCCCCTGTGCGCCACGTTGTAGAAGTTCTGCACGCAAACGATCTCTGTGATGGTTTCCGCTTCAGCCAACTGCTTGGGAGTAATGTTGCTCAGACCGATATGCCGGATCAGTCCCTTACGCTTGAGTTCGGCGAGCACAGTCAGGGGTTCTTCGATGGATTCCTCGCCCGGTTCCTGGATTCCGCCAACGCGAAGATTGACGACATCGAGATGGTCGAGGCCAAGATTTTTGAGGTTGTGGTGAACGGCGTCGATTAACTCCTGGCGAGACAGCGCGTGAAGCCAGGATTTGTCTGGACCTCGACGAGCGCCTACTTTGGTGACGATCACGAGATCTTTGGCATAAGGATAGAGTGCCTGCTTGATAAGCTGATTGGTCACATGAGGTCCGTAGAAGTCGCTGGTATCAATGTGGTTCACGCCCGACTCTACGGCCTCGCGCAAGACAGCAATGGCGGTATTCACATCCCGTGGCGGTCCCCACACTCCCGGACCCGCCAGTTGCATAGCCCCGTAGCCCATGCGGTTTAATGTCATCGAATTGCCCGGCAGAGTGAAACTACCGGCGAGGTTTTTTTGTTCAATCATTTTCATTCCTCCTGATGCAGTGTTCCTGATTAATAATGGGGAAAGCTAAAAAGACTCTCCAACCATTTCTTCGCTTTTTTTCCACAGCGCCTCTGCGGTTTTTGCATCGACTGCATACCCGCGCACTCCTTCGGTCATGGCGCTGACAGGTACATCATCCGGGACGATAATGCCCACGTGGCAGTCCTCGCAATACCTGCCCCCGATCTCGTCAGCGGGAGCTACAACACCCGCCCACACCGAAGTTGCGGCTCCTTGCGGAATGCTTTTCCAGTGCATGGGCGGCTTGCCCGCGGCTGCCAGTTGCTGATTGAGTATGCTCGTCATTTTTCTGCCTCCTTACACTGACACTTCGAAGTTCACTACCGCTCGCGCCTTAGCCGCGCAAAACCACAGCATTCGCTGCGTATTCGAAATATTTCATCTCCTTCAGATCCGCGATGAGCCCAGGACCTGTTGGCCGCCAGCCCAGCCGTTGCTGCGTTAGCGCGCTGGAAGCGGGAACGTCAGCGCCCACGAAATGCGCGAGCCAGCCAAAGTGCTCGGCTGCCTCCTCATGAGACTTAGAGACGATCGGCACATTCAGGCCCCGGCCGACGACCTCCGCGATCTCTCGAAGCGGTATACCCTCTTCTGCGACCGCGTTATAGCGGGCTCCAGCAGATCCCTTCTCAAGCGCCAGCCTGTAGAGATGAGCGGCATCAAGCCGATGCGCCGCGGGCCAGCGGTTAAGGCCGTCGCCGACATACGCCGAGACACCTTTTTGACGGGCCACATCGATCATGTAGGTGATGAGGCCTTGCTTGACTGGGTCGTGGACCTGCGGAAGCCGCATCACCGAAACGCGCACGCCCTGCGCTCCCACTGTAGCTGCTGCTTCTTCTGAAGCTACACGCGGAATCGGAGAATTGGGCGCATCTTCCTCGGTTGTGAGGCGGCCCGGCGTGAAGGCGATCGCGGTCCCGGAAGTGACGATCAATGGGCGCTCGGAGCCGGCGAGGGCCGCACCGAGAGACTTGATGGCGCGCCTGTCTATCTCACAATTAGCCTCGAACTTCGAGAAGTCGTGGATGAAGGCAGTGTGAATCACGCCATCCGAGGCAGCGACTCCACTCCGCAGGCTGTCCAGATCTTCGACGTCCCCCCGATGGACCTTGGCGCCTGTGGCGGCCAGCGACTTCGCGCCTGCATCTGAGCGCGCGAGGCCGAGCACCTGATGACCAGCGTCGATGAGTTCACGTACTATGGCAGAACCGATAAAGCCCGTAGCACCGGTAACAAAAACACGCATACTCTTTTCCTCCTAAGCAATTTGTAGTTCAGCCGATAGAGACGAAGGGTTCACTCGGCTGGCGAGCCGAGTCGAAACTTTCGCCGTGATCAATCGCCATTCGCGAGCTGAAGCGGGCAGACCATCAATCTCGATCAACTCCCGCAGCCAGTCTTCTGGCTGAGATCTCCGCCTGTTCTGATCCGAATAACTGGGTGACGGCGTTGAAGAATGCCGACAGCTCTCGCTCCGCCATTGTCATGAGGTCGGGGCATGGATGACCAGAATTCTTCGGTGGTTTATAACGAGCCAGTGGATTCATATTCCTCACCTCTCGAAACCGGAAGACTTGGGAGCCACTATTGACAGTCCGTCGACTTCCGGCTAAAACGGAGAGTGTCTCCGAATCACTAGATAAAGATAACCGGAGACTGTCTCCGGTTGCAACTTTTTTTCGTGTGCCCACCAAGAATCAAAAAACCGCTCCTCGCAAACCGCGCACCGACGCGCAGCGGAACCGCGAGCGCATTCTGGAGGTGGCGAAGGAGGCGTTTACTCGGTCCGGCGCGAACGCCAGCCTCGATGACATCGCGAAAGAGGCGGGTGTGGGAGCGGGAACTCTATATCGCCACTTTCCTACGCGAGACGCACTGATCGAAGCGGTCTATCGGACAGAAGTGGAAAAACTGGCTGCGGCCGAGAAGAAGTTCTCCGAAAGTCTTCCTCCCATCGAGGCCTTGCGAGCCTGGATGTTACTATTCGTCGACCACATTGCGACCAAGCAGATCATCGGCCCTGCTCTACATTCGCTTGTCGGAGGGCCTTCGAAGCTTTTTGAAGGTTCACGCAGTCAGATCCAGGGAGCGATCGATTCGTTGGTGAGGCGCGCCATTAAAAGCCGCGATATTCGTCGAGATCTGGAGCCATTCGATCTGCTCCGCGCGCTGATCGGCGTCTCGCACGTGGCATCCGGTCCTGATTGGCAGCAAAGCGCAAGGAGACTTGTGGACATACTCATCACCGGTTCGCAGCCAGTCAGATAGACCACGAGAGCCAAACTTCGTGCGCTTTCACAGATTCCAGATCGGGTGCCGCATTCTAAATTTCGCGTTCTTTGCGAAAGTTAGGTTGGAGATTTTCGCCGGGGCTTCGGCTTGCTCTTGCCTATGACATTGAGCGCCACGGCAGCGCGGATGAGATCCTTCAAAGCCGCCTCATTGACCTTGTCGCCTTCGTGGATGTCGATAGCGCGCCTGACGTTCCCCTCGAGGCTGGAGTTGAACAGACCGGAAGGGTCCTTCAACCCAGCTCCCTTGGCAAATGTGATCTTGACGACGTTCTTGTACGTCTCTCCCGTGCACACGATGCCCCCGTGGGAGAAGACGGGAGTCCCCGGCGAGTTCGGTTTAACCCACTTCCGCTCTTCGACGATCTCAGGGTCTGCTGCGTGTATGATGTCTCGCACTTTCGCGAGCGTCTTCCCGCGCCAGTCCCCAAGTTCCTTGATCCTCTCGTCTATGAACGAAGAAGCAGATTCCACCGCGACGGGCTTTTTCATGTACACCTCCAAACACTCGCATCCAATTTAGCTGCGCTCAGCGTAACCCGCAACCTCCGCAAGTGGAAGCCTCTCTGGTTCGATCGCAGTTCGGAGGACAGTGGAAACTCGCTCTTAACGATGAAATGAAAGGTGATAAATCAAGAGCGCGATAAAAGCAATTGCGGCGAGCAGAACAATCGCGAAAATAGCTGCAACAGGCCAGAAGACCCAAGACCACGATTTTCTTTTTCTGATGTGTTGAATGGCGTTGTACAGCGAGAATGCCGTAGCGATTGTGCCAACCGGAGTAAGAAAGAAGGCGGGCATAAAAGCGTCGCCCTCCGGCCCACTGCATCCATGCTGGAGACAGTAAATGGAAGGAAACAGAATCGACAAGAAGTAAAGGCTTGCGATGAAGTACGTAATTGCCAGGCCTAGTTTGCGTAAGATAGCCATCTTATTCTCGTCGGCGTACAGATTAGCCACGTTAGCACAGGGGCCTTAACACGTTGGTGAGCCGCGATATTAGTGCCGGGTGCCCCATCCTAACGTCACGGAAATAGTCCAACTCCAATCTCCCTCTGGTTTTGCGGCGAAGCGCAGCCTTCGGGTGGCGCATGAGTGAGTCAGAGCCTATAATCATCAATCATCAATCTCCCGTTCCTTCAGCGGTGGCTGCTTCAGTGCGACTCGGACTGGTCGGCAGCACGGAGACTATGCGGTTATCTCGACGGCCTTGAAGAAATCAGCGATGCAATTGCGGCCTGACGATGCAGTCTCCGCTGCAGAGTCGCGTATCGAGGCATTCGCCCGCGTCCACGCTCGCCGAATTGTTGTTGTGCTGTGCGTGTACGCGGCCATTCGCATTTTAGTTTTTGCTGCCGCGTTTCCTCTGTTCAACATCACGGATGAAGAATCCCATTTCTTGGCGATCCGAATGTTCGCTGAGGGACACCTTCCAAACAAGCAGTTGCCGCTCGTCGATCCCGCGTTTGCCGAGACCTTCATTCCTTACATTTCACCGGAATACATTTATACGCAAGAATACTTGGATCGGAATGGCCCACGCATCCCTCTTTACCAACTTCCTCCCCAAGCTTGGGATGAGGCTCTTAGGCAAACGTTTTATGTGCAGAAGTTTAGCGACTGGGCGCAGAACCCGAACTTCGAGGTGCAATCCCCGCCTCTTTATTACATGGCAGCTGCTGGCTGGTACAACCTCGGAGCAGCTCTTGGAATTAGAGCTTGGGGCCTGGCCTACTGGGTCAGATTTCTCAACCCGATGGTCTATGCTTCGCTGGTTTGGCTTTCGTACAGGTTTGTTCAAAGAGTATATCCGGAGCGGCCATTTCTCTACCTCGCTGTCCCGGCGCTAATTGCCGTATATCCGCAAGACGTTTTTTTTGGCATGAATCGTGACGTGCTATCTGCCCCATTAACCGCGATCGCGCTCATTCTGATGATGAAGGCGGTAGATAGTAAACGAACCGAGTATTGGTCATTGGTCCTCGGTTCATTCCTGGTGGGGTTGGCATTCCTGGTGGAGGTTTCCAACTGCGTGTTGTACGGCGCCCTCGCGGTGTGCTTCTGGCTTTGGGCACGCCAACCTGATGCGGCGCGGCTGCGCAGGATCGGGGTCATGAGTGCGAGCGCCCTCGCCGCTGTTGGGCCTCCGTTACTCTGGATTGGGCGCAATTACTTCGTGCTCGGGGACTTCACCGGCGCCCGGGCAAAAATGCACGAACTTACTTGGACTGCGAAACCCTTTGCCGACATCTTCCACCACCCGCTGTTTACACCGGATGGCTTGTCCTACTTCCTACTGCAGCTTACGCGAACCTTTTGGCACGGCGAATACCGATGGCACGGGCAGTGGATGCGGTCGGCGGGCGCGGATTGGCTTTATGTCTTTTCGTCTGCCCTGATGTTTGTGATTTTCGCGGTTGATCTCTGGTTGCGACGAAGAGCGGTCTCCCCCGCTCAAAGATTAGCCGGGTTTCAATCCCTCTTGCTGATCTCCGGCTCAATTCTTTTCCTGGCCGGGATCTCGCTGCTTTTTGACTTTCACGATTGTATCGGTCCTTCTCGCCTCCATCCGTTCTTTATTAACGGGCGTATTATTTCTGGGGCGCTTCTTCCTTTTGTCTTGATCTACGCAGGCGGTCTAGAAGTGGTCGTGAACCGCTTCCGCAAATGGATTCCCCCATTGGCCGTGCTCCTTTACTTGATGTTCTTTATCACTATCTCGGAAATTGTGGTAAGAAAGCAGGTTTTCTCCAGCGCTTACAATTTCTTTGCTCTTTCCGCCTGGCCTCGTTAGCCTGTCGAGGCGTGGAGTGGGCGAGCAATTAGGTCGCTGCGCGCACTGCTATCTGTGTATAGTGACTCAAATGCTGGAGGGACGATGCGTCTCCGACTTCTGCACTTGATGTGCCTTGAAACGTGCGTAGCAGTCCTTATGAACGCCGCCTACGCGCAGCAAAGCCATTGGGCCACACCCGACGACAAAACCGCGAAGTTCATGATCGACATGGAGCGCAAGTGGGCCGAAGGCGTTTGCACGAATAATGGAGTTATCTCTGAGTTGTTGGCCGACGATTTCCAGGGCACCAGCACTGGCGGCGAGCGCTACAACAAGGCGGATGAGCTACGCGATGAAAAAGGCCCACACTCGGCACACGGCTGCGCACTTGACGATGCCAAGGTGCGTTTCTTCGGCGAAGATGTGGCAATCATCTACGGCAGCGAGCACGCCATCGGCAAAGACAAATCGAATCCCGACGCAAAGCAGTGCCAGGTCTGGACCGATACCTGGTTGAAGCGCAATGCTAAGTGGCAGATCGCTGCCGCACAGGACAACAAGGTCGCTTGCAAGTAGCCGGGTGCCCCATCCTAGCGGAAATAGTTCGATCCCAACCTCGCTGACGAATAGGATAATCTTTCATGACATTTTCCCGAATCTCTCCCGCTTCCGCATCATCCATCATCGTCACTCTTGTTTTGCGACGCTAGGTGGGGATTTTGACCTTCCCCGTTTGGCTGTGACCGTGGCCGACCCACCTGTACAAGGAACGTAAAGGTGGGCCAGCCCCCCAGAGCGGGATTACGGGTTCCATAGGAAGCCGAAATGCACGTTGTTCGAGTCAATATACTGTCCGGTGATGACCCCGTACACGTTGGGAGTCGCCGGAAGGGTGCCCTGACCAGAGGCCGTTCCCGCGCCCGGAGCGTCGAAGGTAACGGTGTCGCCCGACTGACTCCGCACGAAGCCGTGATTCGCGCCGATCGAGTCGACCCATTGTCCCGTAATCTCGCCCCCCAGGTTGATGCCCTCAGGTATGGTGCCTTGCCCGGGGCCATCGCCCGCGGCCGTAACATTGAATGTGGTGATGTGGCCGGACCGATCGCGCGCGAAGCCGTGATTCACGCCGTTTGAATCAATGTAGTTTGCTGTGGTTGTCCCCAGGTCGCTGATGCTTGAGCCTGAGGTGCCCTGGCCGGGGCCCGTGCCTGCCCCCTTGACGTTGTATTCGGTGATGGTGCCGTTCGCAGCGCGCACGAAGCCGTGAAACGCTCCGTTCGCGTCAAGGTAAGTTCCCGTAACCTCTCCCTCCTGGTTGAGGGCGCTTGCCACTGGGATAAGCGTGTTTACGGAGCCCTTGGGATCGAATGAGGTGAAGGTACGGTAAGGCGGAGCGGTGACGAAGCCGTGAGATACACCCTTTGAGTCAACGTAGGACCCGGCGATCTCCCCTCCTTCGGGCTTGATGTTGCCCGCGATAGTGCCCTGGCCGGAGCCTTTCCCGGCGTCCGGCTCGTCCAAAATGGTAAAGTGCGTGAACGGAGCGGTAGTCACGAAGCCGTGGGACACGTTATTTGCGTCAATGAGGTACCCCGCTATCACTCCGAACACGTTGATGCTGAAAGTAATCGTGCCCTGGTTTGCGGCTGTACCCGCGCCCGGAGCATTAAATCTGGTGAAGGTACTGGCCGCTCCACAGCCCGAAACGCACTGGTAGCCGTGAAACACGTTGCCATCGTCAAGGTAGGATCCCACGACCGTCCCCTGCGGGTTAATGCCGAAGCCCCCGGTGCCCTGGCCGGCGCCCGTGCCCGCGCCCGGAGCACTAAATGAGGTGATGGTTTGAGCGCTTGCTAAACCACATGCAAGAAGTGCGACACTTACTACCTTCCAAAGCTGCAGTCGATTCATAACTCCTCCTGGGTTGATTGTTCTGTTATTGCCTCGGAGACGGAAGACATTACTGCCGCCAGCTCCGCTTACTTTGCGACACCGCTGAGTCTCTCCCGCGTGGCCTTCCAGCCAGGCAAGACAAGTTTCTCGTTTTAGCCCAGAGCTGTTGACATCAGATTCGTCTCTTCTTCCGTGCAACCGACCAGTCGGTTTTGATCGTCTCAAACAACAACTTCAAGGCCGCAGGCTGTCCAAGTAGCCGTACGTGCAGATGCGGCGGAGATGCATGCCGCCCGCCTACTTGGCGTAGTCCCACGGTTGATGTGCAATTCAGAGCAGAAGCATGCGGTGTTCAGTGCATGGCGTGTACGAAGGCATTTGAGCTGCCATCAACCTCCACTACAGGCAGCCTCGCTCAGCTTTAGTCAACGGCACGAATGAAATCAGATATTTGAAATCACATTCGTTCGCAGTTCGGGTTGCGGAAAGCCGGCACAAATCTACAGGAAATGGGACGTTAACAAGGACGATTCTATGGGAACAAGTATACTGATTGCATTATAAAACCGGTTGTATATAACAACTAGTGGCGGTCCTAGTAAAACAGATACTGACGAGAAGGCTGATGGCCTCTGGGCCCTGGCTGGCTGCGGCGGCCTCTAGAATGGAAGAAGTTGGCGGAAACTACGCCTCTACACTCGTAACGTAACTAGTTATCATATGCAACCAGTTGTACAATCAATAGGGCATGCAACATGCAACGCCCAGCCGGAGTGGAGGCAGAGTGCACAAGGATCACAGGTCAGAGTGCGTCATCAACCTGACGGTCGAGATATTTGGCGACCAGTGGAGTCTGCTCGTCATACGCGACATCATTTTCATGAACCGAAGGCATTTTCGCGAACTTCTGACCAACTCTGTGGAAGGGATTGCGTCGAATATTCTGGCCGATCGTCTTCAAAGGCTTGTCCAGCAAGGGATCATCGTCAAGTCTCAGGACGCCAGCCATAAACAGAAAGCCATTTACAGTCTCACCGAAAGAGGCATCGAATTGCTCCCTCTTCTGATGGAGATAGTTGCATGGGGGAACAAGTGTTTGCCGTCCCCAGGCCTAAGGGGTCTCGCTCGGGTCCTGGAAGAAGGAGGTCCGAAGCTGAGGGCAAAATTTATGTCTGAACTTCGCGAAATGCATCTTCCGAAGTCAGGTGCCAAGAAGAAGCTCCGCTCTCGGACGAAATCTACTCGTATCTCCGCAGTCCAGAAGCTTCATGCAGCCTACGAAACGGAACTGGCCAGGAGATGACAGTAGCGAGTCGCCGGCACTAGATAAGGATCGGTAGCTGGCCCGCCTTAAAAGGCGGGACCAACGCAGCCCGCATCCGATTTTCCACACGTTCCGCCGACCCATCCTCTCACCTTTACAAGGAATGCAAAGCTGGGCCAGCCCTCTGCAACGTGTTCTTGGCCTGAGAGCAGTTCGCGCCGTCTACCGTTCGGAGCGCCGGATTGTGTCTCCCACAAACTTCTGAATAATATATTGAGGGAAGGGCTAAACATGGACTCAACCATGGTTGTGGAACTGGATCGCCGATTCGGAATCCCTGGTAATGCCAAAGTTTGTGAAGGCAACGGCGGCTTGCCACGAGTCGTGGTCAATGGTTCTTTTGGCCACGGTGAGATGTATCTGCATGGTGCCCAAGTCACGTCCTGGAAGCCGGCCGGCAAAGACGAAGTGCTTTTCATGAGTACGAAAACTCGTTGGGAAGAAGGTCAAGCGATCCGAGGGGGAATCCCGATCTGCTTTCCCTGGTTCCGCGCCAAGGCAGATGATCCCCGCGCTCCGGCTCATGGATTTGTGCGGACAAAAACCTGGCAGCTCGAGTCCATTGCTGAAACCGAGGCTGGGGTCGCGATAACCATGTTTACTGAGAGCGACGAAAACACTCGGCGTTGGTGGCCTGGGCAATTTCGCCTTGAGCATCGCGTTACGTTCGGTTCCGAGTTGAGTCTGGAGCTTCTTTGCACCAACACGGGCGCCACACCCCTGCGCTTCGAGGAGGCGCTCCATACTTATAACCGAGTGGCCGATGTGGGGCGCGTGCGGTTACATGGCCTGGATTCCGTTCGTTTTCTGGACAACACGGACTCCAACAAGGCGAAGCAGCAGCGTGGTGACGTGGTGATCGCCTCGCAAACCGACAATGCGTATCTGGACACCGAGAGCCCGATCGATCTATTCGACCCGGATGGGCGGCGTCGCATTCGACTGACGAAAGCCAATTCGCAGACTACCGTGGTCTGGAATCCGTGGCGCGAGGGAGCCGCAGGATTGCGAGACCTCGGCGACGGTGAGTGGAAGCAGTTTGTCTGCGTTGAGGCAAGCAACATTTTGGATGCTGCGATCCATCTCGCGCCGGGGCAGCAGCACAGAATGACGGCGGTTCTGAGCGTGGAGGTTCTGAGCCTGGAGAAGTTGTAGGCCCGAGCGAGTGGCCCATTCTAAATTTCGCGTTCTTTGCGAAGTTTAGAGTGGGGATGTTGGAGGGCGTCGGGTGCCCCGTCCTAACGTCGCCGAAATAGGCCGATCTAATCCTCACTCTCGTTTCCGCGACGTTAGGGTGGGGATTTTGACCTTTAACCGCTGCCCACACCGCGCCCCGTTTCCGATCTACCCAACTCTGTCATCCTGCCCCAACTCTCTGTCATCCCGACCGGAACAGATCATCGCAAAGCGATGATCTGTGCATTGGAGGGACCTTGCGTTTAATGTTTGCATCGGGCGGTCGCCGGCCGACCTTTGTGGGTTTTGCAAAGGTAGGAACCAACGCAGCCTGCGCCCCGATGCTCCACCCATGACCGCCGACCCCTGTTCAGCAAATACCGACGCGGCTCCCAGCTTACCACCCAAAAACCGGGCGGGAACCTGGACACCGGGCTGAATGAATCGTTTCTATCGGAAATGTCACTATTTCTGTGTGAACGACTGACAAATTCTCCAAGGAGGCCAAGACATGGGCCTATCGAATTGGGTTCACCCGAAAACCGACTCGGACGCCGAAAGAGCTGGCACCCGGCTTCCGGCGCAAGTCCGCCTCATTGCTACGGCGCCAGCTCCTGATCCGGTCCCCAATTTTGATGGCGCAGCGAACGACGCCATGTGCCTGCTCATTTATGCAGCGGAAATCGGCAAGAAGGTCGATGAAACCACCCGAACGAGCGTTTTACGCGCCAAAGGCGCGGCCAGCGCCGACGATGCGTTAAAAGCTAACCTGCTTACGGCACTCACCACACTCGCCGCGGACATGCATCCGGTTACGGCGGAGAGCCTAAGAGCATCGTGTGATAGCCAGACCAAGCCCACCATTAAGCGCTTGCGGTCGTGGACCTGGGTTCTGGCAGTTCTGATTATTCTGTTTTCAGCGATTGCCTTCGTGTCTTCCTCCTTGTCGAGCACCATTCGCTCGGACATCACCGCCGCCAACGGGCTGGTTGTAAAGCTTAGGGCAGAGCTCGGAACCAAAGACGCACCCAAGGGCGGGAGCCCGGGCAAGCCGCTTCCGTCGGGACTCAATGAAGGGGAGGTCATTACCGATCTTCAGCAGTACGCCTCCACCATCCGCGCGATCGACGCTAGAGCGCGGCAATTGAACTGGTTTGCGTTCAAGACTGAGTGGGACCCTTTTACTCAGTACCGGTGGCAGGACAATCCAAGTATTGGGGCAGAAGACGAGGACAAGTTCACGCAGCGTCAACAGAAGTTGCTTGGGGCAACCCAACAGACGCAGCTTTCCCCAGAGCAGAAGATGCTGCTAAACCAGATTCATCAGGAGTGGCTGAGCAAAAAGTTCCAACTGACGGTTGGATTGCCCAATATGCCCGAGGACCTCGACCATCTCACCGATACCTATTTGGAGGTGCGGTCGTTCGCGCAAGATATTCTCGATCGTGTCTCGGTTTTCTATGGGGCTTTTAACACCTGCCTACTTCCGGTTCTGTATGCTCTGCTGGGAACCTGTGCCTATCTTCTGCGCAGCTTCGAGGAGGATGTCAGGCACAAGACGTTCACGCCGTCGTCCAGGGCCACATCGGCACACCTTCTGGTCGCTGTCATCGGGGGCACCGTTGTTGGCCTGTTTGGCAATTTCGATATTACAGATGGCGCTTCGATCTCTCCGCTGGCGATTGCATTCTTGGTTGGGTATGCGGTGGATGTGTTTTTCTCCTTCCTGGAGGGCCTGCTCCAAGCCTTTACCAAGGGAAAGAACGTTGGGGCGGCGCCTGCGACGACATAGACGGACGGTTGTCACCCCTGCGGGGGTGGGGATCCGCGGACACCCGAAAAATCCCCACCTGACCTCGCACAGAACGCTCGTTGGCCAACGTTGTTGCCCACGCCATTCTCTGCGTTTTGCGATCAGCTGGTCAATTTGTGTCCGGGGACCTCGGTTCGCGCCCGTTCCTTGATTTTCAGGCTCGTAACACCCGTTTGTCGGGCGCTAACCTGGGTTTCGCCATATTCCGAAGGAGACAGTCCTAGATGTCACAGCTATAGATCGTCTTGCACCGTCAGGCCCACGCGGTTCGCGCACTTTACGTTTCCCATCTCGGGAATTGTCTTCAGGGCATCCACTTTCCCCTTGACCTCATTTCCTCGCCGCGATATTATAGAACGACATAGGTTATCTATAAGATAACCACGTTCTTTGACAACCTGACCAGGGCGCGGCTCTTGGCCATTTGTGTTTACCACATAGGTCAACTGCCGAGTCCAACCAGACGAAGGCGAAACCCCTTCGTCCGGCGCTTTGCTGTTTCACAGCCTAAGCCGCAACCGGCCCGGACAGACGCGCTAAGTCCAACGTTTAGAATATTTTGCCTCTAACTACCTTAAGAACCATAGATCTACGAGGCAAGAAAAAATCCGATCCTTTGTTTTCTAGATTTTGGACGAAATCGAGTGATTTTTTTGAGAGAAATTCTGCACCACAATATGTGCAGTCTGCGAGAGCAGTCGTCGGACAACATGGCCTTTCCACATCCAAAGCCCCGAAAGGATCAGTACAGGAAGAAAGAAATACCTGACACTATGGGCATAGTTGTGAGTATCCGAAGGCGAATCATAAATGTAGCCAAGTATCGGAATGCCGCAGACGATGTGAATCCAGCGAAAAACTGTACGCTTGATACCTCGGTTCACAATGTTGGCTGCATTGGGTGATGTTGCCATAATGTCTCTCCTTCAATTCGGTTTTCCGGCGCTTTGCGCTCCACTTCATGACTTTTCAGCCGCCTGAGGCGGCCACTTGAGCATTTCAATACCGAACTGCTTGGCGTACTCCGCGTGCAGCCGCTGCCAACCGAACTTCATCGCGTCGGGACCGACGATGCGGCCGATGGGAGTTCCGCTGAGCAGGTGATCCAGAACATCGAAACAAATCTGCCACCCGGCAGCGCCCATTGCGATGAAGCGATGACCGATGTTGGTCCAAAGCGTCATGCGCGTGCCGCCAGCAAAGGCTTCGAGTTCCCACCGCATATTGAAGTCGCCCCAGTTGTACTCAAGCAGATTGGGCGCGTCAGCTCGCGTCACGGTTGTTTCGGTAACGTGCGGCTTGGGCGCTGCCACCGTGGTGAGCTTCACCGTGGCTCCAACCGCACCCAGGCTCCCATCGGCCACAAAGGGAGCCCACTCGCGCAGATGCGCCGGGTCGGTTATCGCCTCCCAGACTTTCTCCGGCGAGTGGCGCAGTTCGCGGACGAGAACGAGTGTCCACTTCTCTTCGCCGTTTGGTCCCCGGTCCTTTTGTATCCGCGCGATGTTGGCCGGACCCGGTACGTACTGCTCGCGTTCGAGCATCTTCTTCTCCTTGGCGCTACCAGCGTGCGAGTTGGGTGAGCTGAATGAGGTTGCCGCAGGTGTCGTTCAGCATCGCAATGGTCGAGCCAGTGACGTCGGTGGGCGGCATGGTGAACTCGGCGCCGCGGGCCTTGATCCGCTCGTAGTCGCCCTTGACGTCGTCGGTAATAAAATTGGCCGCGGGCTGGTGCTGTTGAAAAATCGCCTGCTGATACGCTTTGGCCGCGGGAGTGTTGTTCAGTGCCAACTGCAGCTCAGTGCCGTCCGGCTCGTCGGGCGAAGCCACGGTCAGCCATCGATATGGGCCGTTACTGAAATCTGCCTTCTTGGTAAAGCCGAGTACCTCGGTATAGAAGCGCAGAGCTTTGTCCTGGTTGTCCACGTATACGCTCGTGAGTTTGATTTTCATTTCGTTTCTCCTTTATTACGTTCGCGGTTTGGGCCGCGTCGTCTTCTATTTTGTCTTCCGTTTCGTTGGCGGTTTCTGATCCTTGCGGTCTTGACTCTTGTGCCCTTGATTCAAGCGATCCCGATTCAAGCGATCGAGGTGGCGTTCGAGAGCATCCACGTGAGCCGACCAGAAGCGGCGGAACTGAGCCAGCCACGCATCCATCTCTCGCAGTGGTTCAGGCTTCAGCCGGTAGAGACGGCGCTGAGCGTCGACCGTGGATTCGACGAAGCCGGCGTCGCGCAGCACTCGCAGGTGTTTTGACACGGCCGGCTGCGACATGTGAAGTTGTCGCTCGATCTCTCCCACCGACTGTTGTGACGAGCCAAGAAGGCTCAATATCGCGCGGCGGTTCGGTTCCGCAATGATGTCGAAAACAGATTCCACTCTCCGTATATACTCCATAGAGTATATACGTGTCAAGGAATATAAAAATGCCCCACGGGCGACCTCATGCCCGATCGAGAAAGAGTAAATCGCGACGAACCTTGATCGAAGATCGAAGAGCGAACCGTTTTATCCATTCGAATCGAAACTTATGTATAATCCGTCGATGCAAGGCATACCGTGGAGCACAATTGCGCTCGGCTCGCTGATGCTCATCTCGGTCCGCTCAATAGGAGGACAGGACGTGAAATCTCCGCAACCTGAAAAGTCGAAGCCGCCTGTCAAAACGGAGCAGCGCGGGCGCGTCATTGGAATCGGCGGGGTCTTCTTCAAATCCGCTAATCGAGATCAGATGCGCGAATGGTATTCGAAGCATCTTGGAATCGCTGACAAAGGCCAAGGCGCGATGCTTCCGTGGCGCGAACACGACGACCCGCAAAAGGAACACGTTACAGTTTGGACTATTTTTTCCGCCTCCACCGACTATGTCCCGGCCACGCAGCCATTCATGATCAACTATATCGTGGACGATATGGATGCTTTGCTCGACCGCTTAAAACAAGAGGGAGTAAAGATTGACCCCAAACGAATGGATGAATCCTACGGTCGCTTTGCCTGGGTCTATGACTCGGATGGGAACAAGATTGAACTCTGGCAGCCGCTGCCCGCAAAGCCGTAAGGGCCTTCTCCGGCACTGACTCAATCGGTTTTCTGTACCTACGGTCCCGCGGTCGTAGAATGGCCGGAAATGCTTTGCGCCTGACCCGTTTTGCCCGCTGGCTTAAGGCGGGCTGGCTCCTCGATGATATCCAGAAGAGCAGTCGCGCAATAGACTCAGTCGCGCTTCGTATTGCCGACCCGGTTTACGATACGCGCACGTTCCAGTCGTTCGATGGCCCGCTCACGTACACGACTTTGCTGACTCAGAACAACGAGGAAGTGAAGGTGGTGCAGGAGCTCCTACGTCATGCCAACAGTCGCATAACGCAGGATCTTTACGCTCAGGCGTGAATGCCGAACAAGCGGCTGGCACAAAGCAAACTGCTTCGGATGGTGCTCAACAAGGGAGAAGCACTGGCCTAACTGGACCATGACGCAAATTGCCAATTCCCTGCAAGTGCCTGAAAGAAATTGGCGGGGACGACGGGACTCGAACCCGCGGCCTCTGCCGTGACAGAGTCGCTGGCCGACGTAACTTATTGGAACTTAACGGTACTGACAGCCCGTTCTTGATCCTCTAAGGGAACTCAAGGGAACTCTTTGGCCGGCTCATCGGACCCAGATCGGACCCAAATTGGCCTTTCTCAACGAACCCGAGGACGGCACAGAGTCATTGGAAAGACTCCAGAGCACCGCGATTGGATCGCCGTCGGACCCACGCTCCGGGCGGGTGTTCCTGCCGCAACGCCGGAGTGCAGCTTTTTCAGGGCTTGTTTATGTTGTAGTTTGAACGACTTACGTGACTCTGGGTGGCCGCCGAAGTCCTTGAGAAGTCGTGAGAGACATGCGAATCGTGGGTTGGAATCGTGGGTTCGAAAATAGGCGCGGAAAGCCCCACAACGAGCGGTTTCACCTCGACATTGGCGAACAAGCCCCTCATCTTATCGTTGTCATCTATTACCACATTTGTGGTATATTTCTACCACAATGCTTGACCTTCGCTCTAAGGCGCGCCAGCAACTGCTGGCTTATTACTTCACAAACCCGACGGCCCGTCACCACCTGCGGGACGTGGCCGAGAGGTTGAGCATCGATCCGTCGAACCTGTCGAAAGAGTTGGGACGCCTGGAAAGTGAAGGTTTATTTCGGTCCGAAATGAGTGGCCGCCAAAAGTATTTTCAACTGAACCGCGAGTATCCGCTTTTTAATGAAGTGCGCAAGATCGTTGCAAAAACGATCGGTGCGGCACCGCTGATCGCGCAGTCCCTCAGGCGAATTGAGGGAATAGACGAGGCTTATCTTTACGGCTCGTTTGCAAGCAATCAGCAAGACGCTGCCAGCGATATAGACGTGCTCGTGATTGGGTCCCCTCGCGAGAAAGACTTAGCACAGGCCGTGGGAAGGCTTGAGCGGCAACTAGGTCGCGAGATCAACTATACCGTGCTAACACCAAAGGAATTCGGGTCGCGCCGCGCTCGGAAGGATGCGTTTCTGGAAAGCGTCTGGCACAATAAGCGTGTCTCGCTCGTAGGTCCGAATGAAGAAGCTAAAACCGCACGCGGTTGACTGGGCACAAATCGACCGTTTCCTCGCGAGTGCGGACAAGAAGCTCGCCTCAGCTCACAAAATTCTCGCCTTTGACGAAGAGGCTTGCCTTCAGCAAGCCTACGAAGCAATGCTCAAAGCTTCTCTCGGGTTCATGTTTAGCCACGGATTCCGCGCGAGAAGTCAGCCCGGCCACCACATCGCCATCATCGATTTCGTGCGGTTACGTATCGACAAGAAACATGCTGGTCTGCTGGTCGTCTTTGATCGTCTCCGTCGGAAGCGCAATACCGCCCTTTATGATGACACCGGATTTGTTTCTCACCATGATGCTGAACAAGCTCTCGAATCCGCCCGTGAATACTTGGGCGTGATCCGAAGCGATCTTGCGGGCCGAAGGCCTTGAAAAAAATGCCTGGAAGCCCGCTGAAACTCTGGGTAGATCTGCTGGGCAGCACGGTATGCTGCCCGTCCGAGGATCCCGGCATAGGTGGAAAACGAGAGCGGAACCTCGGCCATGTTGTCCACGCTCATCCCTGCGGCAATTCCGATCGCGACCACCTGAACGATCACGACGGCGCGCTCTCCCACGAGCTGGCAGCCTAAGATCATTCCCGTCGTGCGGTCGGTTATCAGCTTGCAAAACCCAGTCTTCCGACCGTCGATGATTTAACAGTTTCCGACACACCTTGTCCGGGTTCTCTCGGCGGGACTTTCTTCCTCTGTCTACCGACAGCACCCCACATTTCGTTAGCCAAAACTAGTTTTTCAACTGCGGCCAGGTCAGGCCGATATTTCATCTGCGTGTATCTACTGCCGGAAGATCATGGCGATGAATGCCAGCACTCCGAGGATCGAGATGAGGCCGGCGATTACACCTGCCCGCGAGCGAGGCATATCAGGATATTCCTCTCTTAGCGTCCGCATATTTTGCCAATGTTCGTGGGTACCAAGGATGAGCGCCAACAAGCCAGCGCCCACCATTATCAGGGAGAATCCTCGCGTCCCGATCAGGCGATCGTCTTGCCGCCCTCGCCCCAGTTCAAGCTGAAAGAATTTGTAGATGCCGAAGCCGAAAGTGATGAGCGAGGTCGCCGTCCTGATCCACGCCATCATGGTGCGGTCATAGGCAACGCGAGTACGATCAAATGCCAATCGCGTTGAGGTGTCGAGGGTGGTCGTGCGCTTTGCCAGGTCGGGCATACGATCACGAATCCTTCCGGAGATGTGGCTAGGCTGCGGGTTTTTGGCTCGGCGCATCGTCCGGTTCTGCTGCGTTCCTGCCTCGGAGGCGGAGCCTCAGGATACGGTTCACCGAACCACGGATCAACGGATACGGCAGCAAGGCCAGGACCGCCGCGACGATCAGGGATTGCCCCGGATAGATCCTGTGAAAAACGATAACTTCGTAGATCAAGTCGATGATCACCGCCGCAACAAAGACCTTGGCTACTTCTTTCCAGCCCTCCCGCAGCAGAGCACGCCGTCGAGGCGCGTCTGTTACGAGCGCCCAACCATAGGCGGGACGGCCTTCCCGCGCGTCTCTCATAGCGGCCCGAGTCGCAAGGATGGCGGCTGTTAGTGGTTGAAGGACGAACCGAAACATCATCGGTCCGTGGACGCGTCCCACAAGCTCTGCCCACACTCGTCTGAGGTACTCTTCCATATCTCCACTCATTGCCCATATGGAGATAGTAGCGATACGGCTACCATCTTTTTTCAAGCAGCCGGGTTCAGGGTCTCATCCGTTGCGACCATGATCTTTCCGTCGACAACTTTCACCGGATAGGCAGAGACTCCATAGCCGGGAACGTTCAACGTGCTCCCGGTGGTGACGTCATACTTCCAGCCGTGCCCGCGGCAGGTGACGATCTTGCCGTCGCACTCCGAGGTTCCGAGTGATACTCCATGGTGAAGGCAACCATCGTCGATCGCGTAGACCGTTCCATCGACGTTGAAGAGCGCAATGTCCTTGCCCTCGATTGTGGCAACCGTACCTCTCCCAGGAGGAAGTTGCTCAAGATTCGCAACCTCTACATAGTTCGCCATATATCACGCTACCTTCTTATTTGATGAATAGTGTTCCAGTTCCTCTGCTAGGATCGGCAGGCCCAGATTGAAAGTCTGAACTCCTTGAACGACGCAGAGTTTCAGCACTTCCATGACCTCCTCCAACGTCGCGCCCGCTTTGAGCGCGTTCTTAATGTGCCGGCGGGTGCCGGGGGCATACATGTGCGTGACCGAAGCATCGAGGGCGATGCTGAGGAGTTCGACTTCCTTGGGCGACATGACTCCACTCCTGTACATGCCCGCGGCCATTGCCATGAATTCGTCGGTAAATGCCGGATCGAGTTCGAAGAACGAGTCCCACGCTGTGTTCCACTGTCCGATCTTGCGCATCGCGTCACAGGCCGGGGTCGGCTCCGTGCTGGCTCTCGGAGTCATTTGGACGTTGGCAGCCTTTGCTTCTTCCAGGACGATGGGAGCGGCCTGGCTGCATGAATGAATGGACAAGACCGATCCACACTTAAGAGCGAATAAAATCTCCTCGCGAGTCGCGCCTGCTTCAAGCGCGGCCCGAATATGGTGGCGCGTTCCCTCCGGATTTAGATTGGTGCAGGCGGCATTCAAGCTAACGCTGACCAGTTCGATAAACTTGCGAGGAAGAACGGAATGAGCCCATGGATTGGTGCTCATCCTGAAGCAAAGTTCGGTCCACTTCGGATCCCACTCGCGCAGCGTGCCCAGGGCAGAATCCCAAGGACCAACAGGCAGATCTTTCACCCCACCGGCGCTTTCGTTATATTCCTTCGTTTCGTTGCTCATGATTTTCCTCCTGTATTTCTCGCGCGCAATTCACAACAGAAAGTCTGCAGCGTCCCGCCCCTTTCGAGGCGGGACATTGCGAAGTTCGAGTTACGCTACCTTCGTTTTCTGGGGTACGCTGAGGTCCGGTGGCACCATGCAGTAAGCAATGGGATGTGAATCGCTTCCCACCACTCCGGTCTTCAGTTTTCCGTCCGTCTCCCAGAGCAGGAAGCCGGGGTCGTATTCCGTGGGGTTCGGAGGCAGGCCCAGGTGCTTCAGCGTCTCTTCCACGCTGTTGTACCAGACACCCACCTTCATGATCTTGCGCGCCTCCTCAGTCGTCGCGATCTTGCGGCCGAATTCTTTGGCTATGCGGACAACTCCCTCGATCTGCTTGACGGAAGTAGCGCGTTTTCGATCGGCTCCCCAGATGTTGTCTTCGTTGCCGACTCGTATGTGCTGGCCGAGAACGAGGGCCAAGCCAGATATCGAGATCAATCCACGCATACTGGACCAGAATGTCGTGACTGCGCCTTGCGGAACCTGACGAAGAAACTCCATCCAGTGGAACGGATTGCGGCCAAGCGTGCCACCACCATAGCCTGCCAGGCACATGTTCAGCGGTCCCATATAAACGCCTGCGCGAATCAGCCGCTCGATGATCTCAAGCTGGTGGACATGCGCTGGAACGAAGTAGGGTTGAATTCCGTGCGCTTTAAGCCGCTTCAGGTGCTCCAGGTAGAAGGCTGGGGTTGCATCGACCACCATCCCCGCCCAGGCGGCTTGCACCTTGGGATCGGCAAGGTGTGTACCATCGACATCCCCCGGGCCCATCATTGAGATGATGTCCCACTGCGTTGTACCGACCGCAACCGTGACGAACTCCGGTTTCGGATCCAATTCCGTCAGCATGTGGCGAGTGTCGTAGCTCAGCCACTTGGCTTTCGCCTCTTCGGTCTTCGGTGAGAACGAGATCGAGCCTCCTACCTGGAGGATCATCTTCGGCACAGCCTTTTTCAGAAGACCCAAGAAATAGTTGTATTGATCGAAGTCGGTTGATCCCCTTCCGGTGGCAGGATTTCGTACATGGACGTGCAGCACCGTAGCGCCGGCGTTGTAACAATCCACCGCCGTCTGGACTTGCTCTTCCCAAGTGACGGGAATATCGGCATCCGCAGGCAACCATTGAGGACCAAACGGCGCCGCCGTGATGATGAGCGGCGCCATATATTCGGGAAGTATTGAATTGTCGGTGTAATACATACATTCTCCTTTAGGATTGGATTTACCCGTTCTAGTCTTTACGTGAGCCTTTACGCACAGAGTGTTCCAATAGCGTCCATCGCCTCTCCCCTCAATCCGGTTCCGGTGGCGGAAACGCCGTCGGGTCAGGCTGCCAGATTGCGAAAATGTTTCCTTCGGGGTCTTGGACGACTGCATACCAGGCTGTTTTCGGCACCGCCGTCTTCGGACGCAACACCGCCCCCCCTAGACGTTGCAATTGCTCAATGGACGCATCGAGCGACTCGACATTGACGTAGTGCACCCAACTGCGCGGCTCGGGGATCGGGCGGTAGGTCAATCCGCCGTTGAAAGAGTTTGTGTTGCTCGGTTCGGTTTGAATCCGCCAGTAATCGATTCCGGGTGCCTTTTCCAACTGCCAACCAAACAGTGCGCGGTAGAAGTCTGCCAGCTTCCCAGGCTCGCTGGCGTAGATCTCGAAGTGTGTTACTGAGCTCAAAGAAATCTCCACAAAACTCGACGGAGGACCCCAGTTCGCACGTCGGGTCGCCGAACGGAGGGCGATAGGCCTCTGCCTCGACCATGACGTAACATCCGCAACTATCCACTGACGAAGCAAACCTAGCCCCGACTGCGGAGTTCATACAACTGGGAAAATTCCTAGGTGGTCAATTCCTTTTGGGAAACGGCGAGCGCACCCGTTAGTGACTCGACATGTTGTGGCTGATAGGACCGGAATCCGACGAGGGACACTGTGCATTCTGACAGTGGTCCCCGCTGGACGATTGACAGAGGATTTATATGGGGTTTTGGCGCATAATTGTGCCCTCCTGCAGGCGCGGCGGAGTTTCGCCGCTGCATGCCAGTCAGGCTGCTTGCTTTTTAATTGGTAACGAGTTGCGGGCATGGAGACAATTGACGTGATTCAGCCTACTCCAATGTCGACTCCAGGTTTCGCGGTTTCGACCAGGTTTAGGAAGTCGGTTGAGATTGTTGTCATTCTGCTGCTCGCTCTCGCCAACGCGGGATCAGCCGAGTCGGCCCATCACGTGAAGCGCTGGGGCGGCGTGCAGATGTTAGGTCTGATCGCGATCGACAAGGCTCCGTCGGAAGTAGTCCGACCTTCCCAACAAATTAAACCAACCAAGCGGGTTTTGGTATTCAATGAGTTCGGATCGTACGTTCCTGGTGTCGCCTTGATTTTGTCGGAGATTCGTTCTTCGCTCTCTAAGCAGTCAGAATATAAAGTCGATTTGTTCGACGAATCCCTGGACACGTCGCTATTTCCGGAAAAAACATCGCAAGAGGAAATTTGGGCTTCGTACGTCCATAAATACCGGGACAAGAAGCCAGATATCATAGTCGCTCTCGGACCCGCACCCATCAAATTCTTGGCGGAGTCTCGTGCAACATTTTTCCCGGACGTTCCGATCGTGTTCTGCGGAAGCACGCCGGGACAAGCGGAACACCCAAAGCTTGACTCCCACTTCACGGGTGCGTGGATGGCGGCCGATCCGGCGAAGACACTCGAGGCAGCGCTACGACTGCAGCCTGACACGAAGCACGTGGTGGTTGTCGGAGGTATCGCTCCGTTTGATCGCGGAGTGGAATCATTTGTGAGGACAGCATTGCGCAGCTACGAATCGACGCTGAGTTTTGAATATCTCTTCGATCTGGATATGCCGACTCTGCTCAGTCGCGTCAAAGATCTGCCCGAGCATTCCATCGTGTTCTACACGTCTCTCTCGGTCGACGCCAAGGGACAGGGTTTTATCAACGCCACGCAATCTGTTCCGATGGTCGCGCAAGCCGCTATCGCCCCTGTCTACGGCTTGGCGGACACTCTCATAGGCCAGGGCATTGTAGGAGGGCGCCTAAGCAGTTATGCGGCACAAGGAGATGTGGCAGCCGGCATGATCGGCGAAATCCTGGACGGTGCGAAGCCGGCGGACATTCCAATCGTGACAGGCACCAATGCCTATATGTTTGACTGGCGCGCTATGCAGAGATGGCAGCTCGACGAGAAAAAACTTCCGGCTGGCAGTGCCGTGCTATATCGGCAGCTCGGGGCCTGGGAGCTCTACAAGACGCGAATCATTGGTTACGCCCTGGTTATGCTCGCCTTAGTTCTTCTGAGTGGCTATCTTCTATTTGAAAGACGACGGCGAAAACAGGCAGAAGTCTCACTGCAATCCAGTTTCGTGTTTGAGCAGCTGATTTCTGAGTTGTCAACCTACTTTATTGATCTGCCAACGGACAAGATAGACGCTGGAATTGACGAAGCACTGAACCGGCTCCGCGCTTTCCTGAGCGTGGATCGTGTCACCATGTACGAATTTTCTGCCGAACGGGCAGAAGTGCTTCGAACACACTACAGTTCTGGAACGGGGATGCTTGCCCCTGAAGCTCTGAATGCGAGTCTTTGTCCCTGGTATTTCTCGAATCTCTTGAAGGGCCAACCTCTTTTTTTCAGGAACTTGAACGAATTGCCTGCTGAAGCAACGGTGGACGGAAAGGTATTGGCAAGCTTCGGGATGAAATCAAATGCCTTTGTACCAATACAATCAGAACGCACAATTCTGGGCTCCCTTTCATTCGTGACAGTTGCCGAAGAGAGAATCTGGTCGGAGCGCCTTATCCACCAACTGCCTACGGTGGGAACCATTTTTGCCAATGCGCTGGTACGAAAGAGCGCAGACCAGGCTCGGGTGAGTAGCGAACTTCTAAAACGCGCCGTCCTCAATTCGCTGAGCAGCGGAGTCGTCGTGCTGGATGGACACGGAACCATCGTTAGCTCGAATCCACGGTGGGCCGAATTTGTGAAGACCGGTGGAGGTGGATTCACCGCCGAACTGGGGGTTGGAGTGAATTATCTCGAGGCGTGCCGAACCGCCGTGCAAGAGGGAAATCAATCAGCAAACCAGGGCTTGCTGGGAATCGAAGCTATCTTGGCGGGTGAGAAAGCTCAGTTCTCCATGGAATGGGATTGGTCCGACGGGTCGAGTTCGAGGTACTCGCTCATGACCGTGACGCCTCTGAGCATCCAGCCAGGTTGCGTGGTGGCGCACACGGATATTACGCAGCGGAAGCAGGAAGAACGAGAGCGACTCACGTTGAGCGGCCAGTTAATTCATGCTCAGGAGGAAGAGAGAAGCCGTCTTGCACGTGAGCTTCACGACGATTTTAATCAACGACTCGCGATGTTGGCTGTAGATCTGGAACGCGCTTCGCAAATGATCGCCGATTCGCCTCTCGATGCTAAAGAGCGGTTACGGGACCTGTGGAATCGCGCGGCTGAACTGGGGGACGATCTGCACTCTTTGTCGCACCGTTTGCATTCTTCCACCCTGGAGAGCCTGGGACTGATTCTCGGGCTCAGCTCGCTTTGCCACGAGTTCACTGAGCAGCAAGGCATTCAGGTCGATTTCGCACACGAAAATATATCTCGCGGAATTAACCCCGATGTTGCTCTTTGTGTTTTCCGGATTGTCCAGGAGGCGCTTCGCAACGTCAAGAAGCACAGCGGCGCGAATCGTGCCGAGGTCTGTTTGCGCGCGGAAGACGACCAGCTATATCTGTCGGTATCCGATGCAGGCGTCGGCTTTGATAATCAGCAGCGGTCGACTCATCCCGGACTCGGAATTCGCAGCATGGAAGAACGACTGCGGCTCCTCGGCGGGCGGATTGACATTGTTTCGCAGAATAATCAAGGTACAACCCTGAACGTACTCTTACCTTGCAAAGAAATGCAGCAGCCTGCTCGCACGAACCATAGTGCGGGGGCCTAGCGCATTCTAAAGGAGTGATCAATATGTCCGCCCAAACGCAGCCCGCACCGCGCACACGCATTTTGCTCGCCGATGACCACGAGGTGGTACTAGAAGGTATTCGTGGCCTACTTGAGAAGCACTACGATGTAATCGGGATTGCGATGGATGGGCGCGCCCTGATCGCCGAAGCGATTCGGTTGCGACCGGATGTCATTGTGCTGGACGTGGCGATGCCATTGTTGAACGGCCTAGATGCTGGCAAGGAGATCGGGGAGATTCTTCCCAAGGTAAAGCTTGTGTTTCTGACGATGCAGGCCGACCCCAACCTGGCCGCGGCGGCTCTTCAATTGGGACCGATAGGTTTCGTGCTGAAGCATTCCGCAGCCTCCGAACTGTTGACCGCCATCGCGCAAGTATTGCGAGGAAAGGCCTTTATTGCAGCGCGACTCAAGCCTGAAAATTGGCAAGTGCAGGAATCACGGGCAAAACAGTTCCAGAAGGAACTGACGCAGCGCCAGCGAGAGGTCCTGCAGCTACTCGCGGAAGGACGGCCGATGAAAGAAATCGCCGACATTCTGAGCGTGAGCGA
The DNA here is from genome assembly GCA_963722725.1 of uncultured Acidobacteriota bacterium. Taxonomy (GTDB): domain Bacteria; phylum Acidobacteriota; class Terriglobia; order Terriglobales; family Acidobacteriaceae; genus JABDBE01. Next base: position 7,942 of record CAVROB010000010.1, on the reverse strand, counting down.
CAAGACGGTCATGTTCCACAAGTACGAGATCATGAGATCTCACAATATCAAAAACAATGCCGAGTTGGTGCTTTTGGCGCTCAAGCACGGATTGATTTCGACATCGTCGGTGACGTCGTCATATCTTTGAATCCAATCACTGGGAAAACGATATCTGTTTTTCAGTCTGCACCTAGGAGTTTTCCTAGTGGTCCTGCCTCAACGTCTCTAGTAGCATGTGGCTTCGCGGAAATCGCCGTTACGCTGCGGATAGATATCGCTTGGATTAGCTGGAGACGCTGCGCCAATCCGAAGATCGGAGGCGTTAATTGAATCGGCCCCGTATACTGCTTGCCGATGACCATAGTTCCGTCACTGAACGAGTCAGCGAGCTATTGCAGCCCAGCTTCGAGGTTGTTGGTGCTGTGACCAATGGTAAAGAGTTGCTTCTCGAATCTGCAAGGCTTCAACCAGACGTCATTGTCCTCGATATCTCTATGCCTGAACTCTCCGGTATCGAAGCAGCACATGAATTGCGCAGCCTCGGTTCAACAGCCAAGATTGTGTTCTTGACTGTGCAGACACGTGTTGAGTTTGTCCGCGCTTGCCTCGCGGAAGGTGCTTTGGGATATGTCACCAAGTCTCGTCTGGCGATGGACCTTATCCCTGCGATCCGGGATGCGCTGTCGGGCCATCGGTTCATTTCCCCTCCAGTTTCGCGGTAGAGAATCCCTCCCTGGACCACGAAATCGGTGTGTTGCTCGGCATGCTGTCACGCCTGGAATCAGTTGGAGTGCCCTTTAATTGCCTGTCCCGGAATGGCGGAAAGATTTTGGCGCGGGTCGAGCAAACTCTGTCAAGGCGCGTGCCCGCGACAGCGGCGACCCTCGGTCGGCCTTGACAGAGTTTGCGCCCGCGCTACGCTGCCACTATCCGGGGCAGACAGGATTCTAAAGTCCGAGTCCGAGACCTACGTTGTGCTGGTGCGACTCCTTGGAGACTTCTTGCTGCGCGGCAATCGTGGGCTCGTGATTGATTTCGGGCGTATGCGCACTTTGTCCTGAAACATCGTGACCGAGAACTGCGGGCAGCTTCTCGCGGTCGTTGGTGAAGAGTTGCGCGTCGAACACTCCACGCGAAACGGACACGTAAGCCATACGGCTATTGAGCAGATCCTTGGCGGCTAATCCGGTGTCAACGTGAATCAGCACACGGTCGGCAGTTTGTCCCTGGCTGGAGTGGCTGGTCATTGCATAGCCGTGATCGAGATGTGGATGGCTTGTCGGATCGATTCGGAGGCGGCGGCCACCATCCATCTCCAGGCTCAATCGCCCGGCTTCGTCGATGCCCTGGATTAGTCCCAATTCGCGGTTTGCAATTTTGAGTTCGTTGGCCGGCGCGGTGAACTGAATGCGGTCGCCCACTGAAAAACTCCGCATCTCCTCGCGAAAGACCGAGACTCCCTGCTGCCGCCGTGGATCGTAAGTGCGTCTGCGTGCCATCCTGCAGCTCGACTGTCAGCCGGTTCTTCGGCGCGTCGATGCTCTTCACCTGTGCGTACGCGCCTTTCCCGATGCCGGTCTCCTTCGATGCGCGCGAATAGCGCAGCACATCGCCCACCTCATAGCGCTCGGCCCATGTGCGGTCTGCGCCGGTGAGGTCTTGGCGCGGCACCAGCGTCCTGATGTGGTGCTCCTCGTTGCTGACGAGGCCGCCCCGCTGCAATTCCGCATGGATGCGCTCGTTGATCTCGATGCGAGAGCGATTATCGGGAGAAATCACCAGCGTGTTCTCCGGCGATTTTGCGTACTCCTTCGCGATAGCGGCGATGCGCTCGTCGTGGCCTTGAATCTCATGGACTCGGCCCTGCCGGTCAAGATTCTGTATCGCCTCGCGCACTTCGCCGCGTGCAAGCTGCTCGACTACCTGTTTCAGTTCTGGGTCTTTCTGGCGCACGATCTCTTCGAGCTTCACCGTTTTCATACCGGCGTCCTGGAGCTGCGCGAAGGGCCGCCCGGCCTCAACCGCCTCATGTTGCCGCCGGTCGCCGACGAGCAACACGCGGTCATTCGCATGGAGCCGGTTCACAAACTCATGCACCTGCCTGGTCGATGCCAGAGAGGATTCGTCGAGTACATAGAGCCGTTTCTCGCCCGCTATCCGGCTGCTGTCCACGTACCAGATGCTTCTGTAGTGTGGATGTCTCCATGCCTGCTTCCCCGAGCTTCTGCGCCGCGCGGGACGTTGGCGCGAAACCTTCCACCCTGTAGCCCTCGGTCTCTGCGCCTTCGCGGATCACGGACAGAGTTGTTGTCTTGCCCGCGCCTGCGATGCCATCTAAACCGACAATCTTCTCCCGCGAAAGAAAGATTTCGTCTACTGCTTGGCGCTGCGACGCATTCAACTCCGGGTGGCGGTCTTCCGTGGCGATGCGCACTTGCGGCGAGACCAGCATGGGATCGCTGTAGTCGCGCCGATTGCCTTCCTGCATTCGGCCAACGATCTCACGCTCCATGCGTACCATCACGGCGGTTGTGTACTGTCTGCCAGCACCAACGTGCGAGACTTCGCGGAACTCCCCGGCCTCGATCCGGCGCTCAAACTCCTGCCGGACCTGGGCATAGGTAGTTTCTCCCATGCCGCGCACCAGCGCTGTTTCAAGGATCGCGCGGCGGTCCTGCTACAGCCGATCTCTCGAAGACATGATCGCGCGCCCATGTCACGGCCCGCTTCGCCTGCATCTCTGGCTCCGGCATCTGGTATTGCCCATGTTGGCGCGCCTGTGCGACGACGCGGTCCGCCTGATGCCCGTACTGTGCGGCCAACTCGCGGTGCCGCTGTAAGACTTCTCCAGGCGACAGCAGTTCCTTGCGGTCGCGGGTATGGTGGGCCGCGATCTGCGCCGCCGCGGCTCCGTCGATTCCTTGTTCCCGGAGATGGTCTTTAATCTGTTCACGTCGCGGACTGGAAGCCTCCAGATATTCTTTCGTGTAGCCTTTTATTTCCGGCTGTCCATGCTTGCCGCGCTCCAGTTCGTAGCCCAGCTTTTCCAGACGCAAAGCCAACTCGGATCGGTAGACTGCGGTGATGTAGCGCTGTGACACGAACATCTCGTGCGGCTGCAAAGCTCGCATCTGTTTCCCATTTTCGGGACTGCTCTCCCGCTCGGTCATGTTGAAGATCACGGCATGAGTATGAAGCTGGGGCGCGGCATAGCCATCGACGGGCCGCGCGGTATCGTGCTCGAAAGTGGCGGCGATGAATTTTCCGGTCGTCTCCGGGGCATGGACATTGCCGATTCGCGCCTGCGTGTATCGTTCAAGTTCCTGAAGTGCCGCGCGTACACTCTCCCGATGGGCTTCCCGCACCCGATCGTCGCCGCCCACGAGAGCGGTAAGCGATACCGACTTCGGCGCAGAGAAGGTGGCGTCCCACCCGGCGCGATGCTCGGCGCTGGTCACCTCTCTGCCAAATTTTCCTTCATAGGTTCTCGAAACTTGATGCCGTACGAGTTGCTCTTCGGTGTGCGGATGTTGGCCTTCACTCAGTCGCGCAAAGTGTTCGGAACCAACGCCACCTTGCAACCCCCACTGCTCGGCGAGTCTGCCCTGCCACTCGCTGTGACCCTGCTGATCGCGGCTCCAGTAGTTCTGTTCCTGCGAGGCGAACTCCCGCACATGGTAGGTCTGCGCCTGGCTGGCTGACAGCGGTTTCGAGATCGTGAGCATACCGGACGTTCCTCAAGCGTGAAGTCGTGTTCTTGGCAATTTGTCTCTCATTCGATTCCCTTAGTTTTCTCCCAGGCGAACGCCTCTTTGGGTTTGGTCTCGGGCGCACCGATGGTCGAACCAAAGAGCGCGAGCATCGGCTGGGCAGGCTTATTCAGCGGATCGGCAGGAGCATTAGCGGGCACTGATGGCGCTGGTTTCGGCGCGATCTCTGGCATCTGCCGCTGCGAAAATCTCGGCAGTCTGAATCGGATTCTGCCCATCTTTATCCTCCATCTCTGGATCAAACTTGGCCGAGGTGGGCCCCATTCGATCGTCTCCCTATCCCGCCCTTTACGTGGGGACCTGTTCTGCAACACACTCCGCACAGCCAGTAGCAAAAGGAACATCGCGGCTACCCAAAGCAACGGCGTCAAGAGCGAGAAGCTTCTGGGAAAAGGCATGGCACTCATGGCATACGAGCTCTTTCCTTGCCCTCGCGGGCAAAGAATTCTTCGAGAAGTTTGCGAGCCTGATGGAGCTTTCGCGCGTCGGCTTGGTCGCGGATCTTGAGGACGGAATCGGGCGACAATTGTCTACCTTCCGCTGCGGCCTTGGCGGCTGCATGGAAGAGATTCAGCAGCGTATAACGCACCGCCCAGATTTCGGCCAATACCAGTTCGGCTGGGATCGGCGGGCCGCTGTCGCGCAGCGCACAGAGCGGTCCCGCGCAGCCACTCGGAGAGTGCCTGTCCCGCGCCTTCGGCGGCAGTTTCTATTTCTGCCAGTTCCTCGGGAGTCAGTCTCGTGGCCGCGGTCTTGGTGCGGAAGCCGGGCTTCGCTTCTTCTCCGAACGGCAAACTGGACTGGGGATTAGCTTGAACGCGGGGACTACTCATTGGACGAACCGCCTTGTTGCACTACTGTCGCTTCGATTCCGCTGCGATTAAGCTGCGTAATTGCCAGTTCACAGGAACCTCTTGCGCTTCAACGCGTTTACGCGATTCGACGCCTCTGGAGCTACCTGTCGCAAACAAACATCATCGTTCGATACCGCAGTCATCCAGCGGAGACGAATTTTGTTGACGCAGCGAAAGTTAACCTGCGTAAACATCGAAGTGCTCGTCTGGCGCTCCGCAGTTCCCAATTTGGGGGTGACGTGTCCACCCTTCTTCCGGTGCGAAGCACCGCGTTTTTACAGCTCGCCATATTCCAGCATCTGAGCCTCCCACGTATGGATCACTTCGGGGGCTTGCCAGGCGCGGCGAAACAGATTCCGAATCGACTGCCAGTGCTCCATCGGGAATCGGAAGGCGATTCCGTTCTCCCGAGCAAAGAAAAACACGCCCCTCTGCTCGTTTTCCACGATCGCCGTGTGCGCGTAGAAGTAGTAGCCTTGCCATTGGCAAAGATCCCGCTCCAAATCGAGCTCCTCCAGCAGCCTTCGGAACTCCGCAATCCTCGGGTATCCAACCACCGGATACCGCGGGGTAAGGGTTCCGGGAAACTGCAAACGAGGGGAGAATTCATTCCCCTCTTCCCGCACCAGATCGAGGCGGTATTCGCCTTCTTCCAACGAGGGCAATGCCGGCTGAACCGCAAGCTCAAAATCCTCGTCATCTGTCTCCGAAGGCACCTTCTCTCGCAGGGGTTTTCGGTGGAGCGAATAGTGGCCGCGCGCGCACACCCGCCACAGGGCCGACCAGTGCGGCCAAAGCACCTCGTTGAGCTTCTCAATATTTGGAGAATTTTTCCTCATCGAGAAGTGTGTAGAGATTGCGAACCGCAAGTAGCGGTTTTCGTCGCTTTTGAGCCGGGTTCCTCAGCATCTGAATGGTGCGCATCACCACCCGGCGGACGTCATCGCTTCCAATGTCTTCAACTTCCTTGGCATCGACCTGTTTGTCCCCTGGAAGAGTCCGCAGATACAGAAAATCCCGCATCGGGACTTCTTCGGTCTGCGGGCGATGGCGTAAGCCGCAAGGAATGCCTCCAGGATTTCGGCCAGGGTCTCGTAGGAAATCTGGCCTTGTGCGGTATTCATAAATGACTCTGCTCCCACCGCACAGTAATGGGCCACCAGGGTCCATTCCGCCAGCGAAAGCGGGAGTCCTGAGTCTGCCTTCCCGCGAATTCTCAGCAGGGAATCTGTCGGCTCACTGAGCAGGTTTACCAACTCAAGACGGTCGTCTCGGGCAGACTCAAGAAGCTGCTTTGCCGCCTCCGATGTCGAGACGTTTGGCCGCTCTTGAGGGATATGATTTTCCTCAAGGTCTCAAGCCTTAAGCGCAGAGCATCGGAGATGCGAATGGAGATCACTGGCTGCTGTGGTATCGCTTCCTTCTCTGCCATGAAGTCCTTTCTTGGATGACTACAATCAATAAAAATGTAACGTTACGGCTTGACTATATGTACACTTCTAGGGTATTGTCAAGCGCGCTGCTTGGTACAGCTGGATGTGCGCAGCAGGCAGCGTGGTTGATTGGGGAAAGCTTCCCCGAAGCAGTTTCTCCAGTGAGGAGTGAATTCAATGCAACCGCAAACCGATCCGCCAACTCTCGAAATCAGGTCAACGAACAAGAAGCAAGCGGGGCGAGCCCAAGGCGAATCCAATTTTGAGTCATTGTTGGATGTGGCGGAAGCAGCCAAGCTTTTGAGAATTCACCCTAAGACGCTGCGTAACAAAGCGCGCCGAGGAATCATTCCCGGGCGTTCAGGTGGGCAGACTTTGGAGATTCCGGGCTTCAGCACTCAACGAATGGCTGGATGAGATCGCAAGTTGAGGGGCGGACGTGCTGGTAAATGTTTCTCGACCATTCAACAGTCCTGGACTATTCTGGACTGGGCTGTCAGTGCCGTTTAAACAAAGGAGGCATTTTGTTTAGACGGACACGCTACCAACAAGGAAGTCTGAGGCTCGAAGAGCGGAAGAGAGGTTCCGCAGTATGGGTGTACCGGTGGTGGGAGAACGACATCACGGGAAAATCAATACGTCGCAAGGTGCAGCTGGGATCTTTGGAACGATATCCAAACGAATCAGCGGCATGTGCGGCAGCCGACGCTCTTCGGTTAACCATCAACAATCAATCCAAGCGAAAGAACCTGCAGAAAACAACCGTCAATACTCTTTGGGAGCACTACTGTCGAGAGGAGATGCCTCTCAAAGAGATATCCACGCAAGATGCGTATCTGGTGTATGGGAAAAATTGGATTCTCCCACGATGGGGAAACCTCCTTTTGGAGGACATCAAGACCATCGAGGTAGAACGCTGGCTACGAGCAGCAGAAGTTGCAGACGGGACCAAAGCCAAGATCAAGTGCGTTATGTCGGCTGTGTTCTCGCATGCCGTTCGCTGGGAGTTTTGTGGCCACAATCCAATTTCATCGGGAATACCAGTTGGAACGGGTGGGCAAAGAGGGCCAAGCACGGGCGTGCGCGTCAGTGCGAAGCGTCAGAAATCTCCGCTCGTCCTTTCACCGGAAGAGGTCATACTCGGTCTGGCACAACTGGAGTTTCGCGATCAGATTCTCGTGTTTCTGGACGGTGCCTTAGGAATTCGGCAAGGGGAACTCGGGGCACTGCATTGGCTGGACTGCGATTTCAACAATATGAACTTCAGTGTGCAGCATTCCTACTACTGGCGTCGGGGTGGGCACCTGAAGAGCACAAAGACGGAAGCTTCGGCAAAGTTATTGCCGATGCATCCGAGTCTGAAGCTGGCCTTGCTGGAGTGGAGAGCGCAAAGTCTCTACAACCAGCCGGGCGATTTCGTCTTTCCTTCAGAAAGACTGAAGGGAAAGAAACCGCTCGACTTGGCTTCGGTGTTGAAGAAAAAGATCCAGCCGGCCTTCAAGAGGATCGGCATCACCGGCGTAGGCTGGCACACCTTTCGGCACACGGTGGGAACCATGCTGGCAGAGATGGGCGAACACCAATTGATGATCCGCGATTACCTGCGTCACAGCGATCTGCACGTGACCAACAAGTATCTCCAGGCAACGACAAAAAGCAAACGCCTCGCGCAGGGGAAGCTCGTGGATGCCATTCTGCCAGGAGGCGTGCTGTCGGGAAGCAAATCAACCTTGATCCACTAGCCCGAGAAGTTCGTTTCTTCGGGTTATTTGGATGGGGCGAAACAGCGAATCCGCGGATGGGAAACGCTTATTGGACCCAAACGGACCCAGATCGGTTTTCGGGGTCCTTTGTAAACCATTCAAAAGAATGGCGGGGACGACGGGACTCGAACCCGCGGCCT
>CAVROB010000009.1:370000-1083684 GCA_963722725.1 uncultured Acidobacteriota bacterium | reverse complement strand
TCACCAAGCCCCTCTTCGGTGATTCAGCGGCACAATCAAGATCGCCGGTCGGATGGATCCCACAGCACTACTGAGTCACGTTTCCTAATAGCTCAACGGTTGAAGCGTTTCCAGTACTCAAACTCAAAAACCTTGCTCCCTGCGCCGACAAGTAAGAGATACCATTCGCGCAGTTCTTTCAGAGTGTCCCGCAGCTCCTTCTGTTTCTCCTCTGTTATGGCCTTTATCGCTGCCGCTGTTCCACTCCAGTCGAGCATCGCTGTTTTCGGGGACTGTGGAACGAACACGGATTGTTTAGCCTCCTTCCGTTGATTGTTCAAAGAAATCAAAGCATTTCGGCCTCGACGGGAAGCGATACCGTGCACAATTTCATTTCGGGTGCGGCGAAATTTGCTGAGTTGTTCCGCGAGCGGCATAACTTCGAGCGCAATCTCTCTTGTGAGCTTTCCTTCGCCCGCCTGATGCATTCGGAACGGACGAGCATAAATAGCATTCTTCTCGTGCAGCTTTTTGTACTCCTTCGCGGTTATCCCAAAGCGCGCCATAACAAAATAATCTCGGATGCGGTCGGAAGCGATGTTCAACCAGAGTACCGCCGTGGCGCCATATTCCCAGAAAGTCTCCTCATCGTCTAGCACTTCGTCTGGCTTTCGATGTTCCCAACTATAACGGGTTAAGCCGATGGAGTTCCGGGCGAGTTCCATAGTTCCTATGAAATCCTCTGCCGCTTTGTGAAATATCTCATCTTGTTTCGTTGGTTCGGGAGGTGGCGCCGTCCGATGCCAGAAGTTGTGGTCTAGTTCAAATGGAGCGTCCGTCGTCCACATTGCAAGCCCGGTATATTCAGACGAGGGTGTATCCTCGTCCTCCCATGCATAGTCCAATACCGGATAAATCCCATCGGCATTGAGGAATTCATTAGCCGTGGTTCGAAGTTTCTCCAGCAGGTCGTTTGGCTCCATAGACGGTCCTTAACCGCGTTGTAGGGCGTACTTCTATTTGTAACGCTGTAACCTCGCTGGGCAAATGGTAATGGAATACGGGGGTAAACCGAAGGTTCCTCTCACCAAGACAGGAAAATGGCGCAGCTGTCGAGTTTCGCTTCCCGGACCGAAAATCTGATGACAACGGTGAGCCACGTATCTTTGAATTACGGGAACACAAACGTCACAGGAAAGGTTGTCGAGCCGAGCCCGATGTCGTCGCGGCAAGGTTTGAGCGAAATACGAGAGACGCCGGCGTATTGGAGGTTCGGGCTTAGGTCTCTTCCCGCGGCTCCGCGTTCGGTGTTTCTCGTCCGAATCCGGCCGCTCGGAGTTTGTCGTTCACGAACCAAAACACTTGCCCGAACTTCGTCGCAAAGAACACGGCGTCGATCCCCTTCAGCGACTCCAGGTAGTTGCCCTCGCCCTCGAGCTTGTCCTTCTCCAGCCGATTCACGATGTACTGATAGTCCTGCTCGGTGAGGTAGATGGCCTGATCGAACCAGCTACTCACGCACACGAACATCGTCGCGCAACGTAGCTTTGCCGCGGTCGCCTCAAGCTGCTTTCTCGCGTGTCCGATGTTCTCCATCACTTTCGCGTGAACCTGGTCCGCGAAAAAGAGCCCTTTTTGTGGCGTGCTCGCTTTGGTGATGGCCTTTACTTCGCAGCACACCTTGTAACCGTTTTTCTCGCAAACGAGATCGGCGCCGGGAGGCTTGAGCAGCGTGATGTTCGAGAACTCCTGCAATCGCAGAGCTTCGACCGCCCTCAACACGGCGATCGCGCCTTCAAAATTGCCCTGGTCGGCGTGGGCGAAGTCGAACTCTGGTTTGCCTCTCAATTGCTCCGGCGACATCCGAAGTGTGTCGAGAGCAGTTCGGAAGATCTTTTCGTAACGATCGAACAATGCAGGGGCCTCATCCGGGGGAAAGTTCTTCGGATCGTTATGATTGGCGAGGTATTCCGAAAGGAAGACCTGACACAGCGGATGGGACTCGGGATCAGCGACGAGCATCAGCCTATTGTAGTCGGCCGTTCGACCGCTCGTAATTCATGCGCCGCCAGGTCGAAATACTAAACTGAGCCCGATTTTCCCCGCAAGCCGCTCGGGGAGGACTTTCAGAGTCGATGACGATCGAACGACGCAAGGTTGGAAGCCCTCGCGTTGTGCCGTGGACCGGGAAGCTCGGATCCTTTGTGAATGACTTCACCGCTAGCTGCGACGAACACTTCGAGATCCACGCGGGCGAGTCGTTACACAAAGCCCGGCAAAACCTACGAATAGATCCCAGGCGCCTCATGTCCAAGCTTCTGCACGTACTCAACGTACGAGCCAGGATAAACAGTGGGATGGCGGTCCGTGCCGCTTTCACCGCCCAGTTCCAGTACACGTGAGCCCAGACCGCGAAGGAACATGCGGTCATGCGATACGAAGATCATGGTGCCTTCAAAATCCTTCAGGGCGTCCACCAGCATTTCCTTGGTCGCAAGATCCAGGTGATTGGTCGGTTCGTCGAGCACCAGGAAGTTTGGCGGGTTGTAGAGCATGCGCGCTATGGCCAGCCGCGATTTTTCTCCGCCGGAGAGTGCGCGGATCTTTTTATCTGTGTCTTCGCCGGAGAACTGGAATGCTCCCGCCAGGTTCCGCAATGACCCGAGTCCGTCCTGGGGAAAATCCTGTTGCAATTGTTCGATGACGGTGAGATCGGAATTGAGCACGTCCAGCGATTGTTGCGCGAAGTAGCCCATATACAGGCTGGCGCCGAGCCGCACGCTTCCGGCATCTGGAGCGCTGGCTCCGGCAATCATTTTAAGAAGCGTCGTCTTACCTGCGCCGTTTCTGCCCATGACGGCCCAGCGTTCTCCGCGGCGGATGGTGAGATTGAATCCTTCGTAAATAACTCGCGGGCCGTAACTCTTGTGCAGATTCTCCAGGACGGCCACCTGTTCGCCGGATCGCGGTGGAACGCGAAAGTCGAATTTCACGACCTGGCGTTTTTTGGGCAGTTCAATCTTCTCGATCTTGTCGAGCGCTTTGATCCGGCTCTGCACCTGGGCCGCTTTGGCGGCGTGCGTCCGGAAACGATCAATGAAGCGCTGTTCTTTAGCGAGCATTGATTGCTGCCGGGCAAATGCTGCCTGCTGATTGCTCTCTCGCACCGCCCGTTCGCGCTCGTAGAAGTCGTAGTCACCCGAGTACGTGATGATTTCGCCGCCATCAATTTCTGCAATCTTTGAGACCAGGCGATTCATGAACTCGCGATCGTGCGAAGTCATCAGCAACGCGCCAGGAAATGACTTGAGAAACTGTTCGAGCCAGATGATGGATTCGATGTCGAGATGGTTCGTCGGTTCGTCCATCAGCAACACGTCCGGCATTCCGAGCAGGACCCGTGCCAGCGCAACCCGCATTTTCCATCCGCCGGAGAGAGCGCCCACGTCGCCGTCAATCTGATCATCTTTGAATCCCAACCCGTGCAACACTTCACGAGCTTGCGATTCGAGCGCGTAACCGCCTAAATGCTCGTACTCCTCCTGAACGTGACCGAAGCGATCAAGGATGCGGTCCATGTCATCAGCCTTGGCAGGGTCGGACATCTCCCGCTGCAAGGCTTCGAGTTCGTGATGTAGATCGCCGACGCGTCCGCTGCCTGCGATCGCTTCATCAAGAACGGAACGGCCCTGCATTTCCTCGACGTCCTGGCGAAAGTAGCCGATCGTCAACTTCTTGGGGACAGAGACCGCGCCCTCGTCGGGAGTCTCCTCGCCGACCACCATACGGAATAGCGTTGTCTTGCCCGCCCCATTGGGACCGACGAGTCCGACTTTTTCGCCGGGATTCAACTGAAACGAAGCATCCACGAAGAGCAACTGCTTGCCATACTGCTTATTGATGTTTGCGAAAGAGATCATTTTGGAGGAGCAGGTCGCGGCACGCTGCCTCTTTCAGTGTAACCCGGCCAGAAAATTGCCGGCCAATACTGGCACGTTGGATTATTGAAGGTTTCCCGTTTAATCAGGACCTGTGTGCACTCCAAGAAAGTTCGCGGTAAGCCACCGGGAGATATAATTCCCGCGTGCGACAACCTATGCGGCAGGTAATGGCGCTTCGCGTTTCCAAAGCGGTTATCGTTTTTGCAATCGCACTTTTCTACACGATTCTGGTTTCGAACAACATCATGGATTACGGCTCCGAGTTTGTCCGCCGCGTCCTGATGATGGACTCAACCCTTCCGGAACCACCTCATGTGGCGCGCCGTCAGTTCGCCGCCAGTACATACGGCCTTCCGCATCGGCATCATCGCCTGGGAATCAGTCACTATGCTTCTATGCTGGTGGGCTGGGGTTCGGTTGTTGAGTCGTATCGTGCGGACAGGACGCAATTCGCCGCTGGTAAGCCTTCGTGCAGTTACGGATGTTGTTCAGCATTTGGCACCAACACCCCACCTTCGATCTTTGGAATACCGAAGTGCCCGCCGAGATGGGAGAGGTCGAGCGGGCTGATAGACCCGGAGATCACGATAAAGTTGACCTCATTCGACCTGGCGAGGAGAATCGCGACGTTGCTGATGGCTTTATTCTCAAAGTGGACCCACAGATCGGTCACACCTTGGGCTCCGCCCTTATCGTGGTTGTTCACCACTTGTTTCCAGCCGGCCGTGTGGTACTCCTGTTTCACGGAGTTCAGGGCCTCAAGATCATACGTCCAACGTTGAGGAAAACGGTAGTCGTGAACCGAGACTCCGCTCACACCCGCGATCACACGGCGAAGTTCTTCATTGTCCGGGTCAAGCTTGGAGGCAAATACCAGCATGGAGTGGTCGAGCGTGAATTCGGTTTTCGAGGACGCGCTCTGCCGCAAGGCCTCAATACCCCGAGGAATCCCGTCGTGCTGCTGCGCTTCGGTCAACCTGGCTCCAGAAATGACGATCAGGGCCACAAAAACAGTGCGAAACAACCTCATAAGAATGCCTCACGGGGTAGATAAAATGCATTGCAATCTCACTTCTAGTACAGCCTTCTCAGACTTGGCAATGCACGGCGGGTAAATCGCAGCTCATCCGCTAACCGGTTGAATCCAGACCGTCTACGAAGAGAGGTCACCAGCTGCGAAAGCAAAATCTGGTTTAGGCTGTGGCCAAATCTTCGAGGCCAGGTCGTCCGCTTCGCGTGAAATCAAAATGTAGCAGCTCTAAATGAAGTGGTAGAATTTCGTGCGGGTGCTTTCTTATGACTTGGCAATCGACTCTTAGCCCGAGAATCGCCGGCAAAGCGCTTCACGGGAAAAATGACAACGAGCTGTGGAAATCTGGAAAAACTGACACACTTTCTTACACAGTTGCACATTCGTCATTTCGATGAAAAGGGGACAGAGCCGTAAACAGGTCGTAAAATCAGGCACTTGCAAGTAAAGCCGGGATGGCGGAACTGGCAGACGCAGCGGACTCAAAATCCGCCGGGCTTCGGCCCTTGGGGGTTCGACTCCCCCTCCCGGCACCATCCTAAACCCCTTGGAATGAACCTCTAGCTGGCGCTAGTTCACCGCACCGGATGCGGCAGGTTTGGGCGAGGCCCGGCGGAGGGATAGAAAATGCCCACCAGAATTGAGAACGTCATGTATGGGCACTCCAGCGCGACGAAATTTCTGCGAAGTTCTAGAGTGTTTCAACAGCCACGAGACTTTTCGCCAATGACCTCCTCCGTTCCCTACGTGGTCTGTGTCGAACCCTGACGATCAGAAAAACGTGAGTTGCGGTTTTGGATCGCCGCAACTCACGTCGCGAGGTTAGATGGCTGCGATTCCGTTGAAGCCGACGTCTTGTGGGAGTCCGCTAACTGTGCCCAGGTTGGTCAGAGAGCCGTCGGATTGGATGCCAAAGATGCTGATCGTGCCCACCTTGGCGTCGAGGGTGTAGAGGAAGTTACCGTCCGCGCTGACGGCTAGGTCAAGATTCGTGGCTCCTGAAGGGTTGACCCCTACGATAGTTCCTGAAAGAGCGGTCAACGATCCGTTCGCTCCGATGGTAAAGCCGGAGACGTTAGAGGTTCCGGCGTTGGAGGTGTAGACCCATGCGCCGTTGGGAGTGACTGCGTTCCAGCCGGTCGCGGCTCCCAGAGTTGGAACGCTGGCGCTGATGGTGGTGAGGGTTCCATTGGAATTTACGGCGTAGGACGAAATGGCGGAGGCGTTTTGGCCTCCGGGGGGCCGGTTTCGACGGCTATCGCGGTCCCATTCGGCGCGAATCTCCATACGAGTATCTTGTTCCGAGGTCGACACAGGGACATATTGTGGAAGAATTCGTATGGTGAGTCAGCTATGCGTCGCGCTAATGAAGGAGAATTGGTAAGCTGGCGTGCTACCGATAAACTCCTGCTCGAGAACAAACCGCAAGGGCTAACTCTTGTACTTGCTATTCAAAATGCAGCCGACAAACCTACAATAGAGTCCGTCCTGATGCAGCCTTGGAAGGTGATACAAATTATCATCTTTAAAAACTCACTTGGCGCGATGTTTGCGCGTTGAAGGTGCGAACGCGATTGGAATTGTCCTTTCAAACTTTACGGACGGAGGGGTTTGCGTTGCTCTCTACCCTGCAACTTTTCGATGACTGGCGAATCCCATGTCCGCCGAACTGTCTAAGGGAGCAGTCATGAACTCGCGAATAGGCGACAAACAATTCAAGCGCATGAGCCGGCGTGAATTGTTGAAGCTGACGCCGGTCCTCGCGTTGGGCGCGTTTGCGATCCCGGCGCTACAGAAGCCGCTTTTGAAAGCCGGACTTGGTTTCAGCGACTGGGTATCGGAAAAGATGTTTCGCACCGCCCACCTGGCTCCTACGTTTGCGGACACGGAGCTCACTCCGTTCAACAAGTTTCCAATTAACGGTTACGACGTCGCCGACCCCGGCATTGATTTCGACAAATGGAATCTTACTGTCGCAGGTGCAGTGCAGAAGCCCGGTGATTATTCACTTGCCCTGATTCAAACTCTGCCGAAGTTCAACCAGAACACGCGACACGTTTGCGTGGAAGGTTGGGACGTAATCGGCAACTTCGGTGGCGTGCGTCTTTCCGATTTCTTGAAGATGATTGGCGCCGATACGACGGCCCGCTTCGTTTACGTGGAGTGCGCCGACGATTATTACGAGACGCTTGACATGGAGACGGCTCTGCATCCGCAGACGATGTTGTGCTACGAAATGTACGGCCAGCCGTTGACCCGCGAGCACGGCGCGCCCTTACGCCTGACCATCCCAACTAAAGTCGGCTACAAGCAAGCCAAATATCTAACCGATATGAAAGTGACCAACGTTGTGCAAAGGGTGGGCTACTGGGAAGATCAGGGCTACTCGTACTTTTACGGACTCTAACAGCGCCGGGGAGGGCTCATGTCGACGCAAGTGATCGCGATCGAGAACGCGAAGACCGGAGAGGTCAGCGGGGCGGTGTACGAGCATCCGTTTATCGTTCGCCTTTGTCATTGGGTGAATGCTGTGGCGTTGTTCGTGATGATCGGCAGCGGACTCCAAATCTTTCGAGCCTTTCCCAGCTTCGGCGCCAAAATTCCGCAGAAAGACTTGATCAACTGGCCGGAGTCGTTTGCCATCGGCGGGTGGCTTGGCGGCGCGCTGCAATGGCATCTCACGTTCGTGTGGATCTATATCGCGACCGGGCTGGTGTACATCGGCTATCAGATTTTCAGTGGCAACTATAAACAAGTTCTGTTTGTGCGGCGAGACCTGCCCGGAGTATGGCCGATGGTTCGCTACTACTTTTTCTTCGGCCCCAAGCCGCCGGTCAGAGAGGCCTACAACCCTTTACAGAAGCACGCGTACACATCGGCGATCGGATTGGGCGTGTTGTCGGTTTTGACCGGTTTTGCGGTTTGGAAGCCAGTGCAGTTTTCATGGCTGGCCTGGATGATGGGCGGCTTCCACTGGGCGCGGTTGTGGCATTTCGTGATCATGTGGGCGATCCTGGCCTTCGTCTTCGGCCACCTCGTGATGGTTGTCTTGCACGGTTGGAATAACTTCGTTTCCATGTGGACGGGATGGAAGAAGAGTCCGGACTATTCGCCGAAGTAGCTGCTGCGCACGACGTCGTAATTTCTGTATTACGTGGGGAGTAATGCCGGAAGAAGCGATTTCACTGGAGAATCGAGCCGAGAGGCTCAATGAAGAAACGCTAATCCGGCGCATCCGGGATGGCGAGCATGAGCTTTTTTACGAGCTGATTCGGCCTTACGAACGGCGCGTATACTCGACCGCATTCGCGATTTTGCGCAACGAGGCGGATGCGGAAGATGTGGCGCAAGAGGCGATTCTGAAAGCTTTCAAACACATTCGGCAATTCCGGGCAGAGGCGCGATTCAGCACCTGGCTGATTCAGATCACGGTGAATGAAGCGCGCATGCGAAGACGGAAAGAGCATCTCGAAATTATGCAGCCGATAGTCGATCACCAAGACGACGAGGGCAACTACGTGCCCCGCGACTTTGCTGACTGGCGCGAGATTCCGTCGGAAACCCTGGAGCGAACCGAGGTACGGCAGAAGCTGGCGGAGGCGCTGGCATCGCTGGGGCAGAAGTACCGCGAAGTTTTCGTGCTGCGCGACATGCAGCATTTGAGTATTGAAGAAACGGCTAAGGCTCTCGGAGTTTCCACGGCATCGGTTAAAACCCGATTGCTACGGGCGCGACTCATGCTGCGCGATCTGCTGGCTCCAGGGCTCAGCGGCAACTGGAGCAGCAAGTTGTCATTCGCAAAGGGGACCAAGCCATGGTAGTGACCTGCGAGCAGGTGTGGCACGAGCTCTCGAATTATCTCGATAGCGAAGTGTCCCAGGAATTGCGTGCCGCCATGGATGAGCACCTTCGCGGGTGCCCGAAATGCAGTGCGATACTCGATGGCACTCGCAACGTGATCGGCCTCTACGGGGAGGACAGTATGTTCGAACCACCTCAGGGTTTCAGCCGGCGTCTGCATAAAAGACTCGAGGAGAATATGCCACGCCAGCGAGGAACCGCGTTTGGCTGGATGATCGCGGTAGCAGCGGCGCTGCTGATTGTCGGAAGTTTCGAAATTGGAGATTCGTCGGCGTTCGTCGCCCCCCAACTACGTTCGCAACAAGCACAACCGGGGATCGCGGTTCCCCCGGAAATGATGGTCGTGGTTGCGGAGGACGGAAAGCTTTTTCATGCGGGCTCCGGGTGCCCATTGCTGCATGACAAAGCGCATTTGCGAACGATGACCGCGAGCGAAGCGCGTCGAGAAGGTTATACGCCTTGTGTGCGGTGCATGAAGAAGTATCTCAATGAAAACGCAGCCCTCGATGCAGATGACGATGGCGGTGGAGAGCTTGCCCGTTCAGCGGGATCGACTTCAAACTAAAACCAGTTGAGACTTCTTCTGCGGGAAGACGTGTGGTTGAAGGAGGGGCGAGACGCCCGTCCTTGAACGCAAGGCTTCCGCTCTTGCCTGCTGGGAAAGCGTTTATAATGGCGCACACAAATGCCTCTGGCCTCTGGCACAAAACTTGGCCCCTACGAAATTGCGTCGCCTCTCGGTGCGGGCGGCATGGGCGAAGTCTACCGTGCAAGAGACAGTCGGCTTGACCGTGATGTGGCCATCAAAGTCTTGCCGGAAGCGTTTGCCAGAGATGCCGAACGGCTGCGGCGATTTGAAACCGAGGCGCGGGCGATCGCGGCGCTGAACCATCCCAACATTCTTTCTATTCACGACATCGGCACGTATGAGGGCGCGCCTTATCTGGTCTCGGAGTGCCTCGAGGGTCAATCACTGCGCGAGGAGTTGAGCGGTGGGGCCGTGCCTATGCGGCGAGCCGTCGACTACGGCATTCAAATCGCGCAGGGCTTGGCGGCGGCGCACGACAAAGGGATCGTTCATCGCGACCTGAAGCCAGAAAATATTTTCGTCACCCACGATGGGCGGGTGAAGGTTCTCGATTTTGGATTGGCAAAGCTGGCGCGGTCAGAGGCGTCTTCGGATGACGGCGCGACGATGGAGGCCTTGCCCACCTCCGTTGGCACCGTGCTCGGCACAGTGGGATACATGTCTCCTGAGCAGGTGAGGGGCACGCCTGCGGATGCCCGCTCCGACATTTTTGCGCTGGGGGCGATTTTGTACGAAATGCTCTTCGGACAGCGTGCCTTCCGGCGCGATACTTCCGCCGAGACGATGACCGCGATTCTGAAAGAGGATCCGCCGGAGTTGAGCCTTACCGGTAAACCCATTTCCCCCGCATTGGAGCGCATTGTCAGGCGGTGCCTCGAGAAAAACCCGCAGCAGCGGTTTCAATCGGCGCGGGATTTGGCATTCAATCTCGAAGGCCTGTCGGGAACCTCTTCGACGAGCACGGGAACTGGCACTGCCAGGTTTGCAGTTGCAGCTGCCGAAAAGAAATCGTCTGGTAGACGGGTAATGATGGTTGGGGCCAGCGCGATTTTGCTGATGCTGGTGGCTGGGGGAAGCTGGATGCTGGGAGCGCGCAGCAGCTCGGTACCGCTGCCGGCTTATCATCAACTGACGTTTGATCGAGGATTGGTTTATGCCGCGCGGTTTGCGTCGGATGGTACCTCCATCTATTACAGTGCCAGCTGGAATGGGCAGCCGGTTCAGCTCTACTCCGCCCTGCCCGATACTCCCGAGTCGCGCCCATTGAATCTCGTCAACTCCACGTTGTTCGCGTGTCCGCCTCGCAGTTGGCGATTTCGGTGGGCTGCAAGGACCGCTATCTCGGGCTTTGCCAGGGAACGTTAGGTCTGGTGCCCCTTGCCGGCGGCACGCCGCGGGAAGTTGCCGACGATGTGCTGGCTGCCGATTGGGGCACCGACGGCAGCGAGATGGCTGTCATTCGACAGGTCGGAGGAAAGTACCGCGTCGAGTTCCCTCACGGGAAGGTGCTCTATGAGAGCACTCACCCTCTCGGATATCTGCGAATCGCATCGCACGACGACGCTGTGGCGTTTGTCGAATTTAGTTCGGTCGATGGCGATGCGGGTTGGGTGATTGCCGTTGATCGCAATGGAAAACAACTGCTCCGCTCGGTGGCGTTTGTCAGTACGGAGGGTTTGGCGTGGTCTCCATCGGGTGAAGAGGTCTGGGTGGGAGCCACCCGGACGGAGGGATGGGCGAATGAAGTAATAGGTCTCGCGCTCAATGGAAAACAGCGCGTGGTTCTTCGACTGCCCGGCATTCTCCGGCTTCACGATGTGTCGCGCGATGGGCGAGTGCTGCTTTCGAAAGAATCATGGAGAAGCGGACTGCAATTCCGCGGACTAGCGGATAAGAAGGAACGCGACCTGAGCTGGCTCGACTATGCATCTCTCCGGGATATTTCGTCAGACGGCACTTTGATTTCGTTTGACGACTGGGGCTCGGCAGCAGGCGCTTCGGGCTTGGCCTTCGTCCGAAGAACAGATGGCCTCCCCGCCATAAAACTCGGACAGTACAGCGAGCCGGTGCTTTCGCCGGACGCAAAACAGGTTTTGGCTTCTAACGCCACCACGGTGAATCTGGCGGGGTTTGCTCTAGTGCCAACGGGCGTGGGAGAGATCCAGAAAATAAATGCGAACGGCATACAGGAAGTCGCTTCGATGGGTTTCACGCCCGACGGAAAAGCGATCTATTACGCCGGCGACGATGGTCACGGCTGGAAGATGTACATCCAGAACATCTCCGGAGGACCGCCCAGCAGTGTGACTCCTCCGATTTCCTTACGGCGGAACCATTTTGAGGGCCATATCCTTTCACCAGACGGCCAAACCTTTTTTGCCCGAGACCTGAGCGAGCGGGGCGGACTCTACCCGATCACCGGAGGAGAGCCGCAATTGATCCCGGGCTGGCTGCCGGAGGACATTTGGATCACTTGGGCCGCAGACGGTCGAGCGGTCTATGTTTATCACGATGACAAAACTTCGGCGCCTCTTTACCGGCTTGAGCTTGCGACCGGGAAACGCGAACTGATTACGACCTTGGCTCCGAGCGATGTTGCGGGAGTGACGACCATCGTGAACGTGCGCATGACCGCGGACGGGAAGAGTTACGGCTACTCGTTCTCCAGAGAGTTGTCGGATTTGTTCCTGGTGGACGGAGTGCGGTAGTCGGACGAAAGCAATCCCGACCATCATTCCAGATCAACTCCTGGATCGTCGGCAAACCGGAAGCTATCCAGCAACGGACTTGGAGGAAGTTGGTTGGGTTGGTACCGGAATTCTACTAGAAAATGACCGTGCTACTGGGCACGATCGACGAAATCCGGACCAAACAGGCAGCCTGGATGAAGGCCGGAACTCATCGAGTACATGCCGAGTCTCAAGCGGGGTCTCAAAAGCAAGTCTCGTTCGGGGCGCTGTGCAATCGCTACATAGACACGGAGGACGATCTCCCGCTCGACCATGACCTCGCCACGGTTCTGCTCAACTGGAAGCAGCACTGCCCGGAGTCGGAGGAGGATTGGGTTTTCCCGGGCAAGATCACGGGCCGGTGCTACCACGCCAGTCCCATCCAGCAGGACGACATTCGTTCGGCTCGGATGGCATACCTTTCTGCACACCTGCCGCTCGTGGCTGGATTCGGTAGGCACTTCGATCGGTGTGCAGCAGAAACTCATGCGGCATGCTCCGGTCGCAACCACCATGAACGTGTACGGAAACGCCATGATGGAGACCAACCGCGAAGCCAATAGCGAGGTCGTGCAGATGGTCCTGCGCCCGGTGTCGAAGGTAGCAAAATGAAAGAGGGCCGCCGAAGCGCCCCTTTTTGCCCCTTTTGTAGAATTGCCTACTTGCTTATAACCCTATGAAGAGGTTGGTTGCGGGGGGTGGATTTGAACCACCGACCTTTGGGTTATGAGCCCAACGAGCTACCAGACTGCTCCACCCCGCGTTTTTATGATAACAATGGCGGTGGGTGGCGTCAATTTTCTGCCTGGGTGTTCCCTCCTCGAAAACAATTTTATTGTCTCAGCAATGAGGGGTTAACGTTAGTGGGGATGGGACGTTGCTTACGGGTTGTGAAAGAAGTACATTTCTTACGCCGCTCTGCGGCTAGAAGCTTGTGAGTTTTTCTTCGGTCTTTCATGAGCCTGCAGACTCTCAACGAAATCTTTTTTGCGGTGGTGGAGCGGGATGATCGCGTTGTGGTCATGCATCGGCGGGCCATCCAGTGGGTTTCTATTTCTTCGGCCGAGCTTTATCAGAACGTTGTGGGTGTGGCTCGGGCTCTGCGGGAGTGGGGAATTTCGCGGGGCGATCGGGTTGCCATATTGAGCGAGAACCGCCCGGAGTGGACCATGGCGGATTTCGCTTGCCTGCTCATCGGGGCCGTCGTCGTTCCGGTCTACACGACTTTAACGGGGGAACAGACGGCCTATATTTTGCAGGATTCGGGAGCACGCGCGGTTTTTGTCTCCACCGAACAGCAGCTTCTGAAAGTTCAAAGCATTCAGGATCAAACCGCTGTAGAACGAATTGTGGTGATGGATGCGGCGGAGACGGCGCACGCCGTCCAGATGCAACGCCTGATGCAGGACGGCCCCAAAGAGCGGGACCCGCAATTCGACGCTGGCGCTCGCGCCGTGAAGCCCGATGATCTCGCCACCATTATTTATACGTCGGGAACGACGGGCACTCCTAAGGGAGCCATGCTCACGCATGGCAATATGGCGTCGAACATTGCGCATTCGCTTTCGGGGTTTAACGTTCGCGGCGGTGAGATCAGTATTTCTTTTCTTCCTTTGTCCCATGTGACTGCACGCCATGTCGATTTTGCCATGCTTTCCCGCGGAGTGACCCTGGCCTACGTTTCCGCGCTCGACCAGCTTCCGCAGGCGCTGCTGGAGGTTCGTCCTACAATTTTCGTGGGAGTGCCGCGAGTTTACGAAAAGGTTCACGGGCAGGTGGACATTAAAGCGAAAGGCTTCCCCAAGAAATGGATTTATCGCTGGGCGCTGTCGGTGGGGCGGGCGAACCGAGACAAGATTCTCGCCGATCAGACGCCTGCGTCGTTGGCCTGGAAGCTGTGCAACCGGCTGGTTTATTCGAAGGTACGCACGGGCATGGGCGGACGCTCGGAAGTTTTCATCTCCGGGGGTGCGCCGCTGGGGCGAGAACTGGCGGAGTGGTACGCGGATATCGGCATTCGCATCGACGAGGGTTACGGGCTTACGGAGACTTCGCCGGTCATCGCGGTGAACAGTCCCAAGGAGCATAAGCTGGGAACGGTGGGCAAGACTTTGCCCAACATCGAGGTTCGTATTGCCGAGGATGGCGAGATTCTGGTGCGCGGGCCTTCGGTTTTCAAGGGCTACTGGAACCGGCCCGAAGAAACGCGAGCTGCGCTGGTCGATGGATGGTTCAAGACAGGGGACATTGGCAAACTCGATGACGATGGGTTTTTGTCAGTGACCGATCGGAAGAAAGATTTAATCAAGACTTCAGGAGGGAAATTTATTGCTCCGCAGCCGCTGGAAAACTCGCTCAAGCACAATGCTCTGATTGGGGAAGCTGTGATTGTAGGCGATAAGCACAAGTTCGCTGCCGTGCTGATTTCGCCGTATTTTCCGGTGCTGGAGGATTGGGCGCGGGCCAACCAGATTGGGAGCTTGGCCCGGGAAGAATTGGTGGCCCACCCCAACGTGAAGGCGCTTTATGAGGGGATTATCGCGGACTTGAACCGCAATCTGGCGCGCTATGAACAGCTGAAGAAAGTGATATTGATCGCGGAAGAATTCTCGCCGGAGAATGGGGCGCTTACTGCGAGCATGAAGTTGCGGCGGCGGGTGGTGGAGGAGCGGTACCGGGATCAGATTGAAGCGATGTATGCGGAAGCGGAGGCTTCGGGGATGGTTTCGAAGGATGGTTAGTGGCGTTGGGCATCCGCGCCCTAAGGGTCTGGCGTGTCCGCCGGTGGCCTTGGAGAGAATCACTTCCGGCGAGTGATTCATTGCGTGTTTTGAGTGCTATGTCATTTCTAGAATTGGGAGACCCACAATAGCTGAGTGAAAGGCTGCGCAGCAAAACTGCACTGGGCTGAAATAACCCACCCTTGAATGCACAAGGGTGGGGATCGCCCTCACTGCTTGGCTGAGGCGTTCAGTTTGGCTGCCGCTTGCTGTTTCAGCAACTTCTGCATCATCGGGTGGTGCGCCAGAGCGATCGACTTCTCCGGAGGCGCGCCGAAGAGTTCGGGATGCAAGTAAAGTCCCCGATCGGCCTGCGCTTTCTCCACCTCAACGGGAATGCGGTGCGCATTGGCCCAGGCATCCTGGCGCACGCCCGTAACCTGCCACGAGACCTTTACGTTTGGGTTATCGGTTCGGATACTGAACTGATGGTGGGCAATTTCATCCGACACGATGGCCTGCGCGAATTGTCCGATCACCGTCAGCTGATAACGAAAGTCGCGGTTGAGGGTTTCGAACCATTCGGGCAAGGTAACCACTGCTCTGCCCTGCGCGTCCGTCGTCACATTGCCGTTGTAGATGTTCATCATGTCGGGCGATTCGACGAAGGAGTGATAGAGGTACTTGTTGGCCGGATCGAGAGGGTGATCGATCTTGAACGACCCACCGGCTTTGGAGAGGTTGCCGTCAACGTCGACATTGCCCTCGAGAAACGCCGCGTAGCCTCCACTTTGATTGTAGGTAAACAGAGCGTCTCCAGTAGAGTAGTTGAGGAACGACCCGCCACTGCCAGCGCCAGCTGCTATCCCTTGCACTGCGATGCCGCCAGCCGCCGTGGCGTATACTCCATAGCCGCCATTGGCGTTGCCGTTATTGGCATACACGCCCGACCCCTGCTCGCCAGTGGCCAAACCCACGGTACCCGCGCCGCCGGAAGTTGAGGACATTCCCAGCACGCCCCAGGAAGCGCCTTGACCCGAGGCGCTGGCGTTACCCGTGATGGCGGCGACCTGACTTCCGGGGTTCGTGGTGGTGGCGACGATGGTACTGCTAGATGAACTTGCTGAAATGGTGCTCGCGGTCACGTTGCTTGCCCCAAAGTTGCCATTGACCGTCGCATTATCCTCCACGATGGCCGAACCGTTAACATCCAGCGTGGCACCCGGCGTTGTCGTTGCGATACCTACGTTGCCAGCGCTGTCGAAGATATTGGAGTTGCCCAGCTTGGTGGCGCTCAACCACTTTGTAATATGATTGGCCGTGCCGCTGCCGGTGATAGCTGCAGCCGGCGCATTTAAATTGGCGGGCGATGCAACTCCGGGTGCCGCCGCCTTCACAAATGCCGAGGGCGGCAAGCCGCCGACCGTCTCCGCATCGAGCGCCTTGAGGGCGTAGGGCACGCTCATCAACAGCGTGCGCGGCTGTTCCACCTGTCCTTGAGCTTGCACCTCTAACCAGCGAGCTTCCCCGGAGGCGAACACCTCGGAGGGTAGTCCCTGGGTGGTGGTCGAGCCGAGCATCACGGTGTAATGCCCAGTCTTGTCGGGGTTCACGTTCTGGGTTTCAACCCAAAGAGCGGAACCACCCTGGGCTTCTTGGTAGAGAGAAAAAATGACGCCCACAATGCCGGTCAATGGCTTGTTGTTGACATCGGTGAGTGCGCCGCTGTACTTGATGACTGGCGGGACGACGGCATTCGCCGCTGCGGGAACTGCTTGCTGTGCATTCAGCGTGCGGAACAGCGAGATGAGAACGAAGCAGCACAGTAAACTCTTGGTGAAGCTCATAACACTCTCCTTTTGTAATTAATGCTTCGGGCGCGAGTCACGCTTGCTCTTGCGCAGGCACGAAGCGACTTCAGGTTGTTGCTCAACGAGAACCCCCGCGATCGAATTTGGAGACCTTGATGGAACGGGACCGAGCGTCCAAGCGTTCTTGGCCTTCTAAACAAGAAATCGGAAGTGGCAGGCAAAAGGCGACACGTAGTGCAAGAATTTCTTTTGAACCGCGGACGAAGCTGACAAATCTGTTGAAGCAGCCCTGCGTGCTGTGGGTAGTTTCTCGGCAGGGAGATAGGACAAGTCAATCAGCGAAAAGGATTTGCATGACGCCATGAAAGTCTGGCCTTAAATCGCCGTTACACTAAAACCACGGGACAACCGCTAAAGCCCTCTCATCCCAGGAGCACTTCACCTTATACTGGTAGGAAATTGGGATCGGGATTGCGTGTGGCTTTCGGTCCCGAACTGTTTAAAGGACTTGATGGCCGCGCTAATTGATGCGATTGATGTCAAACGTAAGACGTTGTTTGAGCTTGAGAATACTCCTTTCTGCTGCCTGGAAGCAGACGTAAACACGCCTACCGCTCGTGGCGGCCAGACCCTCGTGCGCCTCAAGATGCGTAACCTCCTCACGAACGCGGTCTTTGAGAAGACATTCAAGGCAAGCGACAAATTCAAGGAGCCCGACCTGCAGTCGGTACAGGCTTCCTATCTCTATAGCGATGGGAATGGTTCTCATTTTCTGGACCAGGAAAGCTACGAGACCGTCACCCTTAACGGTCAGATGGTCGGAGATGCATTGGACTTTCTGGTCGAAGGCGCATTGATTGAGCTGCGCAAGTTCAACGGCAATCCGATTGGTTTGGAGCTACCAATATTCGTTGAGCTGGAGGTTGCCTACACCGAACCCGCGATTCGGGGCGACTCTTCGGGCGGCGGGACCAAGACAGCTAAGTTGGAGACAGGCCTGGAAATCCGCGTTCCCCTTTTCATCAAAGAGGGCGAAAAGGTGAAAGTGTCCACAGAGAACCGGGAATTTGCGGGGAGGGCATGAGTCGGTACGGCATCGTTGGCGAAAAATCTCCATGGCACTCATTGAGACTCTGTCGGGAATTTTGAGTGTGATGGCTTGAATCTCGTCAGTTGACACGGCTGACCGTTCCTGGTTGCTCGATTCCACTTGGTGGGCGGCTTTGTAACAAGCGCGAACAGGCTTACGACCGAGCAAATCTTGCGCTCTTTGCCTTCGAGGATTCACGCCCACCTATCCACCGCATACGGTTTTCCCTGTAGCTCTCACTGAGAGAAGCGTCGGTTGTGTAGTTTTTAGATTCTTGGTGGACGGCTCCGATTTGAGCTAAAGCTTCTAAATAGAACACCGCACTTCCACTCTCGAAAATCACAAGTAAAAGGAGGAAGATTTGGCACGCAGTTTGCTGCGTACTACCGAATCTACTAACCAGTTTCGGAGGTCTCATGAAAGGGAAAAGACAAACACACTGTACGCAGCTTTTGGCGGTGCTTCTTCTCGTGTGCGGGATGATGCTTGTGAGCGCTCAGCTCTTCGGGCAGGATGCCAAGCCATCCGCGCAACAGCAGTATCCGACCCAGCAGTCCGGTCAGGAGCCAGCCCAACCGCAACAACCCAGGCAGGCACCGGACCAATCAGGACAGGCGCCGGACTCCCAAGCTCAATCGCAGCAGCCCGGAGTCCAAGTTTTTACCGGTACGATCGTGAAATCAGGTGACAAGTATATGTTCCAGGATTCCGCGAGCAACACCACTTACGATATCGATCACCAAGACCAAGTCAAGCAGTTTGAAGGCAAGAAAGTTCGCGTGCATGGCACCCTGGATTCCAATGGCAAGATGATCCATGTTCAATAGGAGCTTGGACGGGGCACCCTCCGGAGTAAAGATAGGGACGATTGTCCTGGCTACACGGCCCTTCTGGTTCATAAGGCGAGGTGCAGAGATCCTTCGTTGGGATTCGCTCGCTTGCGCGCGCGAATCCGCGACCTCAGGATGACAGTCCGGGAGAGTGAGGCCTTATCATGGCCCACCCTTCCGCAAAGAACGCGGAAAGGGTGGGGCACCCGCAGTTCTGTCACTACGCGCTGGATCCTTCGCGGCCTTGCGGCTCGCTCAGGATGACGTCAAGAGCGGAAAAGGGCCGACCTAACGCCGAAAGGCACGACGTTAGGTCGGGACACCCGGCGGACAGGAATGTCCGCCCTAACACATCTATTGGCCGATTACGAAGAGATGGCCGTCGTTCTGGCTGTAGACTTTGCCGTCCTCGCCGATGGAGAGCGGGGTGTAGGCTGCGCCTAAAGCCTCCAGCAGGAAAATCTTCTGATTGCGGCTTGGTGAAGACTCCTTTGTGTCCCTGCGGAAGCGAGTAGACATGGCCGTCTTCGCTCGTCACATAGACCAATCCCTTAGAGTCGATGACGGGGGCGTTCACACACAAGGTATTCTATCTCGGTTTTCGGGTGGCCGACAAAGGATTCGGGGGAGTGCTCGGTGGCGCGTTTCGAGCGGTCCGCGCTAGATTCCTTCGCGGGCTGACGGCCAGCTCCGGATGACGTCAAGTACGTCAGGTGTACTTTTGTCGCTTTGCTTTGTGGCTTCCCATCCTGACGTCAAAAAGTACGACGTTTAGGATGGGGCACCCTTTTTCTTCGGGGAGTGGAGATTAGGATTTGCCGGTTTAGGCGCAAGCGGGCGTGCTGGTCGAGCAGTGCACAGCTTTGCACACTGCCAATAGTCCGCTAAGTTAACAAAAACACAGGACTTAGATGGAGTTCGTGGAATGTTACTTTGGCGGGTTACCATCGATTTGCATATGGCCTGAAAGTGCCATTCCCGGCAGCATGGCCCCCTGTTACATTTGTTCTCGAGCAGACTTCGGGGGAGGGCTGCTTCGACGAACGTCCCAGAAGCTCTAACGAGCGCTGGGGCGTTTTGTTTTGTGGGCTCCAGTCCGTTCGTCTTCCTATCAGTTAGTTTCCCGTTGAAAGCGATATCGGCCGCGACGCTCGCGCGCAATTGTTTCCGCAACTTTCAGGAAAGCGCGTGCGGCATGGGAAAGGCTGGCGGATTTGCGATAAATCAGTCTGAGCTGGCGGTGCAGGCGCAATTCGCGGACGGGGATGCGAATCAGTTCGCCGCGAGCCAGTTCATTTTCAACGCTGATCTCGGGCAGCAACGCGACGCCGTTGCCCATCGCGACAAAGCGCTTGATGGCTTGCAGAGTGGGCAGTTCGATATCCATATGCAGCGGCGTTTTGTGGCGTTTGAAAGCTTGAATTACTTTTTCGCGATAGGGCGAGGCCACGTTGTGGGCGACGAATGACTCGGCGCCCAGCTGCCGGATGCTGACCTGCCGCGCCGTAGCCAGGGGATGGCTCGGGGGAACCACGAAAATCAATTCGTCGAGGTACACCACGGTGGAGAGCAACTGCGGCTCCTGAGGATCGTAGGTGAGAACTCCGAGTTCGGTGCTGTGGCGAATCACGTCGTCCGGGATGTGGCTGCCGAGCGAGCGCCGGACGGTGATTCGAATCATGGGATGAAGGCGACGGAATTCAGCCAGCACCGGCAACAGGTACAACGCAGTGAATTCATTGGCGGCGATGGCCAGCTTGCCTTTTTGCAGCTCTCTGAGTTCTACCAGAGCTTCGTGAGCATCCCCGCGCAGATTCAACAGTCTTTCCGCATATTCCTGCAGGACGCGGCCAGCGTCGGTCAGCACGCCCTCGCGCGAGGAGCGGTCAAAGAGCGGCTCTCCTAATTCGTCTTCGAGCTTGCGGATTGACTGGCTTACCGCCGACTGGGTGCGATAAAGTTTCTCGGCGGCGCGCGAGAATCGTCCTTCTCTCGCCACGGCCAGAAACACTTCGAGTTGCGCCAGATCCATTGCGCTATCCCTTTAGCAGAACTTAAAGCTCCATTAGCTGCGCTTATCACTATAAATACAACTAATGATAATTGAAGGATTATAAGCTTGCTTAATATATCTGTCTACGTAGGATTGAATTCGGTAGTGGTGCAGTTTGATAGGGAAGCGAGCCAAACGCGCGGTTATGGTGTCGCAAAGAACGCGACACATGGCGCGGCTCGCCCAGATCCTTCACTGCGCAAAGAACGCTTGTTCAGGATGACAATCAAACCGCACCACCAGCTTAAGTTCTGATCCCCTGAGGAGGACTCGCGGCATGGAACGCATCACGGTTTTCGATACGACTCTACGCGACGGCGAACAGTCGCCGGGTTGCAGCATGAACGTAGCGGAGAAGTTGCGAATGGCCCACCAGCTCGATCGGTTGGGCGTGGACGTGATCGAGGCTGGATTCCCCATTGCTTCGGAAGGCGACTTCGCTGCCGTGCGAGCCATCGCTGCGGTGGTGCGTCGTCCTATCATCGCCGGCCTGGCCCGCGCTTGCGCGAAGGATATCGAACGGGCATGGGAAGCGCTGAAGGGGGCCGCGCGGCCGCGCATTCACGTGTTCCTGGCTACGTCCGACATCCATCTGAAATACAAGCTTCGCATCTCTCGGCAGCAGTGTCTCGAGCAGGCTGTCGAGGCCGTCAGCCTGGCGAAGAGTTTGTGTGACGACGTTGAATTTTCCCCTGAGGACGCAACTCGCACGGACCCTGAATTCCTGTGTCGAGTGGTTGAAGCGGTCGTGGCCGCGGGCGCGACGACGGTGAATATTCCAGACACGGTTGGATTCACCACGCCGGTAGAATTCGGCGAACTGATTCGTACCGTCCGGGAAACCGTGTGCGGAATCGAGAACGTGACCATCTCAGCCCACTGCCATGACGATCTCGGACTGGCCGTGGCCAACTCGTTTGCAGCAATCGCGGCTGGGGCAAGGCAAGTGGAATGCACTGTCAATGGCATCGGCGAGCGCGCCGGAAATGCGTCGCTCGAAGAGATCGTGATGGCCATGCGGGTTCGTCCCGACCGACTGGCCTATGAGACCGCAGTGGTCAGCGAGCAACTGTATCCGGCAAGCCAGATGCTCAGCGAGGTCACCGGGGTCGCGGTGCAACCCAACAAGGCAATTATTGGACGCAATGCGTTTGCTCATGAGGCCGGGATTCACCAGGACGGCATGCTCAAGAATCCGCTGACTTATGAAATTATGACCCCGCAATCAGTCGGAGTGCCGGATTCGAAACTGGTTCTGGGCAAGCATTCTGGACGCCATGCTCTGGGCCTGCGCTGCGAGCAACTGGGCCATCAATTTGATCGTCATCAGCTCGACGAAGTCTACCGGCATTTCGTCGTGCTCGCGGATCAGATCAAGCAAGTCGAGGATCATCATCTCGTAGAACTGATCGCGACTGTTCATAAAACGGTGGTGGACGACCGGACGCAATCGGAACCGATTCCGCTCGTGGTCCCCGCCTTGGCGAGTGCGCGACCCGACAAAGTGCGCGAACATTCGAAGCGCTCGGTTCCGATAGCTCGCTCAGGCGGGGGCGGAGTTTCAATTCGCTTGAACCCAATCGCGGAACGTCACGGCGATGGGGAAGATTACTTGTGGGGAGTATAGGCGGCCGATGCACTCTCTGGGAAAGTGACGGTGAGGTCGAATAGACGCGTTAAGACAAACGGATAATAGGAACCTGTTGTCAGTTGCCTGTTCTCGGTTCTCAGTTTCGTAACCCGCGCTACAATAAATTCGCATGCTGCTGAAGATCGCAATCCTTCCTGGGGACGGCATCGGCCCCGAAGTCACGGATGAAGCTGTAGGCGTGCTCGAAGCTGTGGCAGCGGCCTTTGGCCACGAACTCAATCTGCCAAAGAAAGATGTCGGCGGCGCTGGGCTTACCAGCAGTGGTGATCCGCTGCCGCAAGATACATTGCAAACTTGCCTTGCCTCGGGGGCGGTGCTGCTGGGCGCGGTCGGAGGGCCAGCGTTCGACAACATCCGAAAAGATCTGCGGCCGGAACGGGGATTGCTTCGGCTGCGGAGGGAACTTGGCGCGTTTGCCAATCTGCGGCCAGCCGTATGTTTTCCGTCACTCGAGGATTGCTCGCCGCTCCGCCCCGAGGTAGTTCGAGGCACGGACATCCTGATCGTGCGCGAGCTGTTGGGAGGGATCTATTTCGGTGAGCCGCGCTCGACCGAAGGCGCAGCCGGCAGCCGCGTTGCGATCGATACTATGCGGTACGGCGAACCGGAAATCGAACGCATCGCCCGCGTGGCTTTTAAGCTGGCCGAATCCCGACGCCGCCTGGTGACTTCGGTCGACAAAGCTAATGTGCTCGATTGTTCCAGGCTGTGGCGTGATGTGGTCTCACGCGTGGCGCAGGAATATCCCACGGTGCAACTACGGCACATCTACGTGGATTCGGCCGCCATGGCGCTCGTCTCGCATCCGAAGGATTTCGATGTGTTGCTGACCGAAAACATGTTTGGCGACATACTTTCGGACCAGGCAGGCGCCATTGTCGGTTCGATTGGAATGCTGGGATCGGCCAGCATTGGCGGGCCGGTGGCGCTTTATGAACCGGTGCACGGTTCTGCTCCGGATATTGCCGGAAGAGGCGTTGCCAATCCACTGGGAGCCATTCTTTCAGTGGCGATGATGCTGCGATACTCGTTCCACCTCGAGGCTGAAGCGGAGTGTGTTGAGGCTGCGGTCGCCTCTGTGCTGGATGCGGGGCATCGGACGCGGGATCTGGCGAAGCGGGGCCAAGCTGCAATTGGGACCGTGGAAATGGGACGCGACGTTGTGGCTGCGATGAGAGCACGAGTGGATGTCCAGGA
Source organism: uncultured Acidobacteriota bacterium (assembly GCA_963722725.1). GTDB lineage: Bacteria > Acidobacteriota > Terriglobia > Terriglobales > Acidobacteriaceae > JABDBE01. The sequence continues at coordinate 1,060,203 of CAVROB010000009.1, read as the reverse complement.
GAGGCAACCGGCGAAATTTACCGCGTAGAGATCCGCTTGCGAGCCAGATTTAGTTAACCGAGAAAAACATGGCTGAGAAGCTCACACTGTTCGACAAAATCTGGAATGAGCACGTCGTCTGCGTTCCCGCGGGACGGCTGCCGCTGCTTTACATCGATCTGCATCTGGTGCACGAGGTCACTTCGCCGCAAGCCTTCGAGGGATTGCGCGTGGCAGGCCGCAGGGTCCGGCAGCCTCAGCGCACAATCGCGACGGTTGATCACAATATTCCGACCGAGCCTCGCGGCACTCCGATCACGGATCCAATTGCGGCGCGCCAGATTGAGGCTTTGCAGCAGAATTGTAGAGATTTCGGCGTGCCTCTGTTCGATATGGATTCGTCCGAGCAGGGCATCGTGCATGTGATCGGCCCGGAACTTGGATTGACGCAGCCGGGCATGACCATTGTCTGCGGGGACAGCCACACCAGCACGCATGGCGCGTTTGGAGCGTTGGCGTTTGGCATTGGAACTTCCGAAGTCGAGCATGTGCTGGCGACGCAGTGCCTGCATCAACGCAAACCGAAAAGCATGCGGATCGATGTGCGCGGCAGGCTTGGTGAGGGAGTGGGCGCCAAGGATCTCGCATTGGGAGTGATTGGACAGATCGGAATCGACGGGGCTACTGGCCATGTGATCGAGTACATCGGCGAAGCGGTGCGCGGGTTGTCCATGGAAGGCCGGATGACACTGTGCAACATGAGCATCGAAGCGGGAGCGCGCGCCGCCATGATCGCTCCCGACGAGACTACGTTCTCCTATATGAAGGGACGGCGATTTGTCCCGGAGAAGTGGGACGAAGCGGTCGTCCGTTGGCGCCCGCTGGCTTCCGATCCAGGCGCCGGTTACGACGCGACCGTGGAAGTTGATGCTTCGCAGTTGGCACCTTTTGTTACGTGGGGGACGAATCCGGGAATGATCGCTCCGGTCGATGGGCGCATTCCTGAGGTCAGTGACTTGAAGGCGGACCGGCCTGCGGTCGAACGCATGCTCGAATATATGGGACTCGAACCGGGCACACGGATCGAAGACATTTCTGTCGACCGAGTTTTTATCGGCTCGTGCACCAACTCGCGACTGGAAGACCTGCGGGCCGCGGCTCGCGTCGCCAAGGGACACCGCGTCGCGCCTAAGGTTCGGGCGATGGTTGTGCCGGGATCGCAGGCGGTGAAGCATGCGGCGGAGCAGGAAGGCTTGCACAGAATTTTTCTGGATTCCGGCTTCGAGTGGCGGGAATCCGGGTGCTCGATGTGTCTGGGAATGAATCCAGACATCCTGCAACCTGGTGAGCGTTGCGCTTCCACCAGCAACCGCAATTTCGAAGGGCGTCAGGGACGCGGCGGGCGGACGCACCTGGTTAGCCCGATGATGGCTGCGGCAGCGGCTATCGCGGGGCACTTTACGGATATTCGCAACTGGCGTTTTCGTTGAGGCGAGAGAACCATGAAATCCATTCGCATCCACAAAGGTCGCGTCGCACCGCTTCATCGGGCGAACGTTGATACCGACCAGATCATTCCCAAGCAGTTTCTGAAGCGGATCGAGCGCACCGGGTTCGGCGAATTTCTGCTGTTCGATTGGCGCCGCACCAGCGATGGCAAGCACGACCCGTCATTTGTTCTGAACCATCCGCGCTATGCGGGGGCGAGTGTTCTGGTTGCGGGAAAGAATTTCGGTTGTGGATCCTCGCGAGAACATGCCGTGTGGGCGCTGGAGGATTTCGGTTTTCGCGTCCTCATTGCGCCATCGTTCGCCGACATCTTTGCCAACAATTGTGTGAAGAATGGCGTGCTGACGGTGGTTTTGCGTGAAGACGAAGTCGCCGAGATCGCTCGCCGGGCAGCCGAAATTGACGATTATGAGATCACAGTCGATCTCGAGCAGTGCAAAGTCCACGATGGCCATGGATTGACCGCCGCATTTCAGATTGACGAGTTTACCCGCCATTGCCTGCTCGAAGGGCTGGACGACATCGGCCTTACTCTGCAACACGAGTCCGATATCGCCGCCTATGAAGCGCGGCGTTCCCTACCGATCGCATAACGGCCAGCCCTGATGGGGACGAATTTCGGCGGCCCCACACACGAGCGAGGACGCTTGCGTCTACATTGATCCTCTGCTCGGGTACAATACACTGTCCCATAAAAGTGTAAGGCGGTGGAGGAGAATGCCGGAGGCTTGGAAACAGTGGGAAGGCCAAGTCGTCAACGAGGAATTCTCGTTGGTTCGATACTTGGGCGCATCGGAGCACAGCGCTGTATTTCTGACCAAGCGCGCCGACCGCGAGCCCCAGGAAGTCGCGATCAAACTTATTCTGGCCAATACTGAAGACCCTGAACTTCAGCTCTCCTGGTGGGAACTCGCGGCGAAGCTATCGCATCCAAATTTGCTTCGCCTCTTTCAGCGCGGTCGTTGCCAGATGGATGGCGTAGAAATGCTTTATGTCGTGACCGAATACGCCGAAGAGAGTCTGTCGCAAATTATTCCTTATCGTCCGCTCACGCCCGCAGAGGCAGGCGACTCGCTCAAGCCGCTTCTGGATGCACTGGCTTACATTCATGGAAAAGGCTTCGTACACGGCCACATCAAACCCGCGAACATTTTGGCGGTTGGCGATCAGATAAAAATTTCGAGTGACGGACTCTGTGGGACGGGTGAGTCGAGCCGAGTTCTAGGCAAGCCCACCATCTACACAGCGCCGGAACTCGCGGAAGGCGGAGGCGTAGTGCCCGCTTCAGATGTCTGGTCGCTGGGCATTACGCTGGTCGAGGCTGTGACTCAGAGTCCGCCGGTCTGGAACGCATCGGAACAAACGGAACCGGTTTTGCCGGAGACCCTGCCGCAGCCATTTTTTGATATCGCCAGTCACTGCCTGCACCGAAACCCGCAAACGCGATGGACGGTGGCTGAGATCTCAGCACGGTTGCAGCAACCTTCATTTGCACTCCCGCCACCCGAGATTGTCGAGCCCAAGAGCACGTTTACGACATGGGGTTACCTGGTTCCGGGAATGGCCATAGGCCTATTGCTGCTGGCGCTTCTTGGCCCAAAGCTGCTTCATCGTCATCCGGGAACTGAGCCGGGGCCTTCCAGCCCGATCGAATCCTCGCAGGCACAACCGGAAACAAAGCCGAGTGCTGCTTCCACTGCACCGGCTACGTCGAATGCGCGGCCAGCCGCAGCTAAAACTCGCGCCAAGAATGGGGCAAGCAAGAATGCTGTAGCCGGCGATTCCACTGGTGCCGGGGTTCAGGGCGCAGTGGCCCAACAAGTCTTGCCCGACGTGTCCAAGAGCGCTTTGCGAACGATTCACGGGAAGCTGAAGGTTCGGGTCAAGGTCTCGGTAGATTCGTCCGGCAATGTGGTAGTGGCGAAGTTCGATTCGCGAGGGCCGAGCAAGTATTTTGCAGAGCGAACATTACCAGCCGCACGGCGGTGGACGTTTAAGCCGCCGCAAGTCGGTGGACAGGGTGTTCCCAGCGAATGGATTCTGACCTTCGAGTTTGAGAGAAGCGGAATCAATGTTCATCCGGCGCAAGCGTTTCCATAGTGCATTGTGGCAGGAGCCTGCCGAGCTCCGCTCGGCTGCCCGGACGCGGTTTCCGGTCCTGCGTGATTATCGCTGGTCATCGCGAATGGAAAATCGGCGGAGGCCTTCATGCCTGTGCGGCTGATGGAGAGTCTGGCGACCACAGAGCCGCTCTCGGATCTGTTTTCGGACCCATCGATTCTGCAAGCCATGTTGGACTTCGAGGTCGCTCTCGCCCGCGCCGAGGCCCAGTTGAAAATCATTCCGCGATCCGCGGCCGACGCAATCGCGGCGGCCGCCAAAGCGGATGCCTTCGATCCAGCAGCTCTTTCCGGCGCCACATTACGTGCGGGAACACCGGTCATACCCTTCGTTAAAACTCTCACCGAGCACGTCCGCGGAATTGATTCGATGGCTGCGGGATTCGTGCACTGGGGGGCAACCAGCCAGGACGTTGCAGACACCGCCCTCGTCCTTCTCTTAAAGAGGGCGCAGCCCATCTTCGCTGCCGACCTTTCCCGACTGGAACAGGGGTTGAAGCGACTGGCGACGGAACATGGTGCAGCCGTGATGCTGGGCCGAACGCTCATGCAGCCCGCACCACCGACTACGTTTGGGCTCAAAGCGGCGGGTTGGCTGAACGCAATTCGCCGCAGTCATCAGCGCCTCAACAATGCATTCGCGGCAACACTGATCGTGCAGTTTGGTGGCGCAAGCGGCACACTGGCATCTCTCGGAGAGCAAGGACTCGCGGTCGGTCGCGTGCTGGCCGATGAACTTGGACTCGGATTGCCGGATGCTCCCTGGCACACTCATCGCGACCGTCTGGCTGAATTGATGTGTGCTTGCGGAATCCTTACTGGTTCCCTGGGCAAGATGGCACGCGACATCAGCCTGCTCATGCAAGGCGAGGTCGGCGAGGCGGCGGAGCCGAGTGAACCGGGGCGCGGTGGCTCTTCGACGATGCCGCACAAACGCAACCCAACCGGTTGTTCGCTAGCGCTGGCTGCGGCGGTGCGCGTGCCGGGTCTCGTGGCTGATTTTCTCTCGGCGATGGTGCAAGAGCACGAGCGCGCATTGGGCGGCTGGCAATCGGAGTGGCCCACTGTTTCCGGGATAATCCAGACTTGTGGGCTGGCGGCTGCATCCATGGCCGAAGTTGCCGAAGGACTTACAGTGGATCCGGCGCGAATGCGCACGAACCTTGAAGCCATGAAGGGCGTCATCTTCGCCGAACGAGCCATGATGCTGCTTGGTAACAAACTCGGTCGAGACGTTGCCCACAAGTTGCTGGAAGGAGCCACCCGAAAGAGTATTGCGGAAGGACGCAGCCTGGCTGGTGTCCTTGCTGACATGCCCGAGGTGACTCAGCATCTCGATTCCGCGACGGTCCGGGAACTCGATGTGCCTGAACAGTATCTCGGCATGGCTGATGAGTTTCGCACACGGTTGCTTGCTTCGACGCCGCGACCGAAGACAGTTCGACTGAGGGGAAATCAATCCAAGAAACGCCCGCGAAAGACGAAGCCGACGAACGCCAGGAAAAAATGACAAGGAGCGACTATCGTGCCCTTCTCGACGATTAACAACAGACGGCTGTTTTATCGCCTTGAGGGCCGCGAGCATAAGCCTGTGCTCGTGTTGTCCCACTCGATCGGTGCCGATCACGGAATGTGGGCTCCGCAAGTGCCGGATCTGCTTTCGCATTTTCGCGTTCTCCGCTACGACATTTGCGGACATGGCGCGTCTGATGCTCCCAAAGGGGATTACTCGATTGAGGATTTGGGACGCGAGGTGCTTGGTCTTGCCGATGCGCTCAAGATTTCACGAATTCGCTTTTTGTGGTCTCTCGCTCGGAGGCGCGATCGGGCAGTGGCTCGCAATTCATGCCGCTGATCGTGTAAGCCGACTGGTTCTTGCCAATACTTCGCCGCAATTTGGACCGCGGGCAAATTGGGATGCCCGCAGGAAAGCTGTTCTCGAAGGCGGAATGGCTGCCGTGATTGACCTGGTGATGCAGCGTTTTTTCTCACCTGAAACGCTGGCCCGGGGCGATGCCTACACGCAGTCGGTGCGGGCAGTAATTCTCGGGACCGATCCCATCGGGTACGCTGGTTGCTGCTCCGCCCTGCGGGACATGGATCACATACAGTTGCTAAGGGAAATCCGCTTGCCCACCTTGGTGATCGTCGGCGACCATGACGTCGCAACACCCTGGTCGGGACATGGCGAGATCCTGGCTCGAGAAATACCGAACGCCCAGGCTGTCCATTTGCCGGCCGCGCATATCTCCAACCTGGAGCGGCCACGAAGCTTCACGGCAGCCCTATTCAACTTTCTCCTGCCTCGTTCTGAAGCCGGGGCTGGTTCGCAGAGCGACCCACTCCAGGCTGGATTCGAAGTACGGCGTTCGGTGTTGGGCAAGGAGTACGTCGACCGTGCCGTTGCCGAGATGTCTGAATTCAATCGTGACTTCCAGGAATTGATCACCCGCTACGCATGGGGAACCATCTGGACGCGGCCTGGGCTCAGTCGACGGACGCGGCGATTGCTGCTACTGAGCATGATGGCATCTCTCGGCCGTTGGGAGGAGTTTCGTTTGCACCTGATCACGGGCATGGCACACGAATTAGAGCCCTGCGATCTCAAAGAGGTACTTCTACAGGTCGCGGTTTATGCAGGCGTGCCGGCAGCAAACACGGGCTTCCACATTGCGGCAGAGGTGCTGGGCAAAAAACCGGAATGACCCAGTCCAGAATCTCGTGGGTCAACGGGACGAACGCAAAGTTGCTTGACACTGGTCGGCATATGGTGGTAGAGCTGTCAGACCACTGTTTTCGGGCCAGTAAGTAATCGGTTTTGGCACTTTGCGAACGTTTCGTTGCTGTACAAACTAGCAATTATCGTAGATGCACACTTCAACGGAGGCCCCCATGCGTTCCCTAACCACTCGGGTAACGGTTGTAGGTATTGGCGTGCTGCTGGTGTGTCTACCCCTTCTCGCGCAGACGTACAACGGCCGTATCCTGGGGGTGGTTACCGACCAGACCGGAGCCGCGTTGGCGGGCGCTCAAGTGGTCGTCACGGATATGCAAAGAGGGGTTTCGCGTACTTTGACCACGGACCAGGCCGGTGAATACGTAGCTCCCGACCTGTCTCCCGGTACGTACAAGGTCCATGCTGAGGCCAAGGGATTCAAGGCAGTGGAGCAGCCCAACATCCCAGTGGAAGTGGCCAAGGATGTCAGGATCGACCTTACGCTGCAGCCCGGCCAGGTAAATGAAACCGTGGTGGTGAGCGGAGAAGTTCCGCTGCTAGATACGACCTCATCCACTCTAGGTGGAACTCTGAGCAACGAGGTCATCAACGACCTGCCGTTGAACGGCCGCAATTATGAGAACCTGTTGCAGTTGCGTCCCGGCGTAATTCGCTATCCCGGAGGCGGTTTTTCCACGACCAGCACTAACGGGCTTCGCGCCGAGGACAATGCTTATGTCATCGACGGCCTGTTCAATAGTGAGCCTTTCTCCGGGCAAGGCATTATCAATGGAGCTGGTATTGCCGGCGACTCGGCGACCATCCTGCCGATTGACGCCATCCAGGAATTCAACATCCAGGAGAATCCTCCAGCGGAATTTGGCTGGAAGCCTGGGGCTGTCGTCAATGTGGGACTGAAGTCGGGTACAAACTCACTTCACGGCACGGCGTTCGCCTTCGGCCGAGACGGCGACGTGTTCGATGCGCGCAACTATTTCAACTGCGCCAGCAATCCTTGCGCCTTCAGCCAATCGCCCAGCCCCAAAAACCAGCGCACTCTGGAGCAGTTTGGAGGATCATTCGGCGGACCGATCATCAAGGACAAAGCCTTTTTCTTTGGGGCCTATGAAGGACAACGCTATGACGTGGGCAATCAGTACGGAGGTGTAACCAGTCCATCGATGGTACCGATGACGCTGGCCCCGGGGACGCCACAGAACTGTACCGCTCCCGGGCTCGCATCCGCTGACTGTGCCGACAGCATTCCGACTGCGATTGCTGATCTTGTGGCCAGTGGTGTCCCCATCAGCGCGGCCAGCCAGAAGATTTCGGGCTGCACAATCTCGGCAAGTGGTGCGGTCACCTGCAACGGCACGGGATTTCCCACCAACAACAATCCGACTATCAACATCGTTAACGGATTTCCCAATGTGGTTTCGGTCGACAATGTTGTCGCTAAAGTGGATTACAACTTTAACGAACGCCAACGGCTAAGTGGCATGTACTTTTTTGGCAACAACACGGGAACTGTCGAGGATTTTCCGGAGCTGCAAACCAAATGGCTGTCCGATATTCACACGCGCGCCCAAGTCGTTGGAGGAAGCTGGGTTTACACGCCCACGGCGCGTTGGGTCAATGAAGTCAGGGTGGGATACAACCGGCTTTACCAGCCCACGTTGCCGGGCGATCTCAATACGCCAGCGTCGGATTACGGTCTTAACACCGGGGTGAGCGGTCCTTTCACCGGAGGGCTGCCGCGGATCGGCTTTGGCGGATATTTCACCGGGCTGGGCGGGTTCAAATGGCCGAAGTTTCAAGGGCCCGACGATATCGTCCAGGTTATCGACCACATTTCCTACACTGCGGGAAAACATGCTCTGAAGTTCGGCGGCGAGGTCCACCGGAATTACGTGAGCGGTGGTGCGCTCGCTAACGCCCGCGGCAGCATCACTTTCCTGGGCGGCGTTGCCCTGGCTCCAACCGCGGCCAACCCCAACGGATCCACCGCGCTGGAGGATTTCTTTGCCGGCGATCCTTTCAAGGCTTCCGTGCTCACGGGTGATCCCAGGCGGCACTTGCATAACTGGAACTATGCTGGGTTCTTTCAGGATGACTGGCGGGTTAGCAGGACCATCACTCTAAATTTGGGGTTGCGTTATGAGTTTGCCTCAGTGGTCACGGATTCCAACAATCTGCTGGGCAACTTTGATCCCAACCTCGGAATCGTGCAGGTGGGCAAGCAGATCGGCAAGGCGTATAACACTGATCCCACCAATTTCGCTCCGCGCGCTGGCTTTGCGTGGGACATTGATGGCAAGGGGAAAACGGTGCTCCGTGGCGGCGGCGGTGTGACATTTGAAGCCGTGAACTGGGAAACATTTCTGGCCTTCAACAACAGCTTTGGACTACCCAGCGTTCCCACTGGGGCGGTCATATCAGGCACTGGCACCGCTAATCCCGTCACTGCGGGAGGCACGATTACGGCGGGCAATCTGACGATTCCACCATTTCCCGCGCAGTGGGACAGCGCTACGCCTCTCTACGGCAATCTCAGCAACAGCACGATCAATTGCGATCCGAACGGATCCGGTCCGTGTGCCATTATGGGGGTCGATCGCAATCTCACTACTCCTTACGTCGCGACCTGGACTTTGAATGTTCAACACGCGTTCGCACCCAACTTGAATCTGGAAGTTGGATACGTGGGCAACCACGGATCGAACCTGGTCGGAATCCGGGACATCAACCAGGAGCAACCGGGCACCGACTCCCAGGCTACGCGGCCTTTCAACACGAAGTTTCCTTACCTGAGCAATATTTTTCAGCTGGGGAACTCCTACCGATCAAACTATGACGGTCTGCAGGCCACGCTAACCGCGCGAAACTATCATGGACTGAGCTTGGTGGCCGGTTACACTTATTCCCATGCGCTGGACGATGTGTCGGCTAACTGGGACTTCGGCGCCGGATATGGCCTTCCCCAGAACTCCAACAATCTGGCCGCCGAATATGGCAACAGCGATTTCGACGTTCGCCAGCGGTTCACGCTTTCTCTGACCTACGCCATCCCCGGCAAACAAGGCTACGCCCAGATGTTGGAAGGATGGGAGATCAATTCGATTGCCACGATTGAGAGCCCGCAATATTGGGGGCCGATTGATTTGACCACCGATATTTCTGGCCTTGGTGGCCTCCCGGTCAGCCCGCCGCAAGCTACTCCGCAGCGTTGGGACTTTTTCGGCAGCCCCTCGGACTTCAAGTCTGGACCGGTGCCGATCCCCCACTACACCGTGGGCAACTTTCCAACGGCCTGCACCAACGACGCTGCTGCGATCGGAGCGACTTCAACTCTCGATACGTGGGGTTGCTACGCCAAAGGCAATTCCGTGATGATTCCGCCTCCGCAGGGGCAGTTCGGGACGATGCCCCGGAATCTGTTCCCCGATTCAGGGTTCCGCAACCTGGACTTCTCGGTAGCCAAGAACTGGCACTTCGGGGAGCGGTTAACTGCCCAGTTCCGCGCCGAGTTCTTTAATATTTTGAATCACCCAAACTTCGCCAATCCTTATGGCGGACAGAACGGATACGGGCTGAACGATCCCGGAGCACCGAACTTTGGTTGTGGATGCGCCACGCCCGATATTGCAGCCGCCAATCCCGCCGTAGGTTCCGGAGGCCCTCGCTCGGTCCAGTTGGGCCTGAAGTTTGCGTTCTAGTTCGCCGTCGGAAGTTTCGAAGGATAGGGCCGGACGCGAGAGTTCGGCCCTTTTCAGTTCCAACAAGTTTTGGATATTCATAACCTTCATAAGGAGTCATGAAACGTGACAGCCAGAAGTCGCTCCAATTTTGTCGGGTGCTTGTTGATGATCTCCGTTGTGTTCACGGGCATTGTCTCGGCGCAGGAACACCATGAGCGCACGCTCGATGAAATAAAGGCAGAAGCCATTCATCGTGCTGAAAATGGAATGTACCCGCTGATAGGACTTGATCCAGGGGATGTTCGCGAGGCGCTGGCCTCGGTCAAGACGCGCGATAAAGATGAGTGGGCGGCAGCGTTCATGGGAGTTGCCGACCGCTATTTCAACGAGGCGAAGTCGCTGGAGAAGACCGATCCCGTCAAGGCCAACGCGGACTACATTCGGGCGTGGCGGCTGTACTCGTTCGGCCGTTGGCCGTTTCCGGCTTCCCCCGGGAAACAACGAGCTTATGCCAAGGCGATAGAAGCGTTCCTCGCCCACGCGCGATTCTGGGATCCGCCTCTGGAAGTCGTTCACATCCCTTTTGAAGGGTCCGAGATTATCGCCTACATGCGGCTCCCGAAGAACGCAAAGGGTCCAGTGCCGCTGGTGATCGCGGTCAACGGTTTGGACAGTCGCAAGGAAGACTTGTCCGAAAGCTTCTCCGCAATCCTGCCGTTTGGCGTCGGGTTTCTCGCGGTCGACGGGCCGGGTACGGGCCAATCTCCGGTCAAGGCAAGTCCAACCGCGGATCGGATGCTGTCGCGCGTCATCGACTACGTGCAGACCAGGCCGGAGGTAGATAAGACTAGAGTTGCCATCCACGGCGTTAGTTGGGGCGCATACTGGGCGACCAAACTTTCTATTGTCGAGCGCGCCCGACTGAAGGGCGCAAGTGCTCAGTCTCCGCCGGTTGATACTTTCTTTCAAAGAGACTTCCTGATGAATTCGCTCCTGGGAAATCGCGAATATTTGTTCGATCAAGTTCCCGCTCTGATGAATATTTTTGATGGGGTCACGACCGTAGACGAGTTGGCGGCGAACCTTGAGAAAATGTCGCTCGTGAAACAAGGCCTTCTCGGCAAACCAACCACGCCCATGCTGATCATAGCCGGCGTTCTGGATACGCAGGTGCCAATCTCAGATATCTATTTGTTGCTCAGCAAAGGTGATGTTCCGAAAGACGCATGGATCAATCCAGCGGGCGGCCACTTGGGAAGGCAAGTCAGGGTTTGGCCAGATCCCCTCATTTTCAAACAAGTAATTATTCCGTGGCTGGTGCGAACGCTCGACGTTCAGAACGCGCAAAAATAATTCGCCACTATCAAGCGACCTTCTCCAGTTCCTTCCGATTCCAGTTCGCCAGGTTAGCCCCGGAATCGTAAGTGCTCTGCAGGAATTCCATGAGCGTGGCTTTCGGGTCTGACGAACGGCGCATCTCGTCATACATCAGAAGGAATTCATGCATCTGCGGATGATAGAAAGCTTTTGCGGGGGCGACGCGTGCTTCCGCGAACCCCGCTGGTTCCGGGGCCGCATAGGCGTAGAAGGCCGCGCCCTGTATATCGCCACCGCCAGGCCAGAAACCGGCGCTGATCACTTCCTGCGAATATGCCTCTTGCGTAATCGGGTCGGCCCCTTCACGGGGGGCGCTCGCCGGCCTGAGAACCGCGTCACCGCCAGATCAAAGCTGCCCCAGAAAAAATGTACCGGGCTGTTCTTACCGATAAAGCGTGACCGAAACTCCTTGAAGATTTCATCCACGCTGACCAGAATGCGCCAGAGGCGGTTCGCGTACTCAGGGTCGTACGAAGCATGTTGCGTATCGCGATCGAATGCGATCGGGTTGGGAACTTCGCACGGCATCTTCCATATTTTCACGTGAATGTCGAGGGATGCCAGACACTGCATGAACTCTTTGTAGAAATCGGCGACCGATCGCGGGACCAGTGCCATTACTCGCTCTGTATCGTGGCTCGTCCGAATTAGTAGCCTGTGATGGATGAAATCGAACTCGACCTCAAAAATCCCATCCTTGTACGGAATCGGAGAAGTCGTAAGTCCAAGCGGAGTGACGTACAGAGTTACTTCCCACCACTGATTGACTCTTGGACTAAGCGCCAGCCGAACTTTCCCCACGATTTGCGTCCACATGTGAAGAGTCGCGTAGGTGTCTTTCCACGCCTCTAGCGGCAATTCCGGCCACAGGCTCGGGCTGATGGTTTGAGTGTTCATATGCGCCTCGTGCTGAAAAGCCCAACGCAGGATGTAAGTCGCATTTTACTGTATCTCCGGCTTACAAAAGCAGAAACCGGGGTCGGGAATTGAACGCAAGCACCGCTATCTTACTCATTCGCCAGTCTAATTGGCGATTCCGTCAATCAAATTATCCACGCCGGAAAATGAATGTACCTCTTCGCATGATCGGGCATCTAAGGCTGAGGGATATTAATCGGGTGAGTCGAGCGGACGAAATCGCGCCTTTCGTCTATGATTCCTGCGCACGCTTCGTTATAGGTTCTGGCTGAATACTCTGCGGTATCTATTTCAAGCGCAGGAGTGTTCCAGCAAGCCGGAACGAAGACAGAATCACAGAATGCATCGAGGTGACTTTGGAGGAAACCATGCCCGTCGCGCAAAAGAACGTCGAAGTTCGACACCAACTGCTCGAGCGGTTGTTCGAAGCGCGAGTTCGAACGGACGAGATTTTTGACATTGTCAGGCCCGACTCGATCTACGAGCGTCCCATTCCAGAGAGACACCGAATTAATTTTTATCTCGGACACTTAGAAGCGTTCGATTGGAACTTGCTGCGAGAACGCGTTCTGGGCATGAAGGCTTTTCATCCTGTCTTCGATCGATTATTTGCCTTTGGAATCGATCCCATAAATGGCGCGCTTCCGTCCGATCAACCTGGCGATTGGCCTTCCATCGCCGATACTCGGAAGTACGTCCAGCGAATTCGGGAGGGCATCGACGAAGGTCTGGCGACACTTGAGCCTGCTGACTGGCATTCCAATCCGGTAGGTGCGGATTTTACCGCGAGCACATTACTCAACGTAGCCATCGAGCACAGGTTCATGCACGCGGAAACTCTGGCGTACATGCTTCACCAGTTGCCCCTTGATCGCAAAGTTTCAAAGCCACGCAAGCCTGAACTTATTGTTCCTCCAGTCGTTCCCGGAATGATTCAGATCCCCGCCGGGCGGGCCACGCTTGGAATTTCACGAGATGACAAAAACGCGTTCGGTTGGGACAACGAATACGAAACACAGACCATCGACGTTGCAGGCTTCTCTATCGACAAATACAAAGTGACGAACGGCCAGTACCTCGATTTCGTGGCTGCGGGCGGCTACGAGAATCCTGCGTGCTGGACGGAAGAAGATTGGAATTGGCGAACCGCGCAGAATCTTCAGAGTCCCGTGTTTTGGAGCCGCAATCGCGACCGCTGGAATTTGCGGACGATGTTCGACGAGATCCCTCTACCTTTGGACTGGCCAGTCTACGTGAGTCACGCCGAAGCCAACGCTTATGCTCGATGGGCTGGGAAATCGCTGCCGACGGAAGCGCAGTGGCATCGCGCGGCGTATGGAACCGCGAACGGACGCGAGAATTCCTTTCCATGGGGTAACGCGGCTCCGAATTCAAGCAAAGGTAATTTCGACTTTCAAAGCTGGGACCCGGTTTCCGTTGGTGCGTTTCCCGAAGGCGACAGCGCTTTCGGCGTTGCTGATTTGCTGGGTAACGGGTGGGAGTGGACATCGACCCGGTTCGAGCCATTTCCCGGCTTTCAGCAGTTTTCGTTTTATCCCGGCTACTCCGCTGACTTTTTCGATGGCAAACATTACGTGATGAAAGGGGCATCCGCGCGCACTGCCGCGTGCATGTTGCGCCGCTCGTTTCGCAACTGGTTCCAGCCCCATTACCAGTTCGTTTACGCGGGATTTCGCTGCGTGAGCAACTGATTCGATCGGAGGACAGCATGCTGACGCAAGCCTTTACTACCGACACCAATTCCGATCTTCTCACCGATGTGCGCATCGGTTTGACCAAGCCCGGCCAGAAAGAATTGCCTTCGAAATACTTGTATGACAGCGTCGGATCGGCGCTATTCGAGGTCATCAGCGTGCTTCCAGAATACGGTTTGACTCGTGCTGATGAACGCCTTCTGCGACGGCATTCGGACGACATTGTGGCAAGACTCAGGCCACCGACCACGGTCGCCGAACTGGGCAGCGGCAGCGGCAAGAAGACACGCTGGATGCTGGAAGCTCTGAGCCGGCATCAACACATTTCGTATTGCCCTATCGAAATTTCGCGAGCCGCCCTTACCATGTGCGAGCGCGAACTCGGCGACATTGATTCAGTCAGCATCGTAGGCTTTGAGCGCGAATATCTTGATGGATTGCTGGAAGTGGCGGCTCGACGCCAAGCTGGAGAGCAGCTCCTGGTATTGTTCCTGGGGAGCACGATTGGCAACTTTGAGCATCCTGCAGACGTAAAGTTCTTGCGCCAAATGCGGGACATCCTGCGAGTGGGCGACGCGTTGCTACTGGGCACCGACTTAACCAAACCGATTCGTCAATTGCTGGATGCATACGATGATCCGCTCGGCGTGACGGCGGCCTTCAACTTGAATCTGCTGGCGCGAATCAATCGGGAACTCGATGCAGACTTCGTGCTCGAGCAATTCGAACATGTGGCCCGCTTCAATGAGGACGTAGGCAGCGTCGAGATGCACCTTCGTTCGCGTAAGCAACAGATCGTGAACATACCCGCGGCGTCCCTGACAGTTACGTTCGCTGAAGGCGAAACGATCTGGACCGAGAGCAGTCACAAATATTCTCTCCCGGAAGTATTTCGAATTGCAGAAACCGCAGGCTTCCGCTGCGATGCCCAGTGGATTGACGAAGAATGGCCATTCGCCGAGAACCTTTTGATCGCTGGTTGAGTTGCCGTTAGGTTTTACTCGATGTCGTCCCCGCTTTGATCCATTGGAGCCTTCGATTCTAGGCCGATCTCGGGCAATTTTGCGCTGTTGAGTTGGCGATTTAGCGCGGGCAGATCGGTCTGCTTGGCATCCTCCCAGCGTTTCAATAACGCGGAAAGATCGCGTTCGGCGTCCGCTGCGGCGCTTATCTGAGCCGCAGTGGGCGCAGCATCGGCTTGTCCGACACTAGCATAGAGTGTGCCAATTGCCGCATTCTCGCGATTGAGCGTCGGCTCCGATGATCCGGAGACCGGCGGCATCGTCCCGCGCAAGATTGTCCCCACCTTCTGATCGAGCGCCTTGATCGACTCCGCCAGCCTGCCAGATTGGGTTCCGAGCTTGTGAAGTTGATCGACAACCGAGCGCGCTTGCGTCACTGCTTCCGTGCTCGCGGTCAACTCGGAGGCCAAACGCATCTCCAGATTGAATTGTTCTTCGAGACCGGCGGGAGACGTGTTGACCCGCGGGTCGATCTTGACCGTGAGTGGTGCCGTGAAAGTGTGGCCGTTCGCAGTGAGCCGCACCGTATATTCTCCAGGCAGTGCGTCCGGGCCGAGCGGCGTTCTAGGCGTGTCGTTCGGAACCGCCGAAATCGGATACTGCTGCTGCAGCGAGGCCGGCGCGGGATAATGCAGATCCCATACCCAGCGATGCATGCCGGCACTGGCCAAAAGAATCTTCGGCATGCGAATCCAGTAAAGCGGAATCAGTTGCTTCTCTAGTTCAGCCTGACTCACCTCCGGCTTATCAGCGCTGGAAAAGCGCCGCACCAACTTCCCTTGCGCATCCACAATTTCAAGCGTCACCGAGCCGGAAGCAGCCTGCGCCAGGAAGTAGTCGAGAATCGCGCCATCGGGAGGATTCTTGCCTGCCGGCTCATCGGGCGGAATTGGAGTGTCGGGATTCGTGCTGCGCCGGACGCGATAGGCCGGTGCAGGTTTGAAAAGATAGGCATCCGAATTCGCCATGGAATCCGCGAGCTGTCGCAACGGAGTGATGTCATCGAGTATCCAGAAGGATCGGCCGTGGGTGGCGACAATCAAATCATTCTGATGAATGCCGAAGTCACGCATGGAAGTGTGCGGCAGATTCAGTTGCAAAGACTGCCAGTGATCGCCGTCGTCAAACGAAACCCAGACGCTGGTTTCGGTGCCGGCAAAAAGCAGTCCCTTGCGAACCGGATCCTCGCGCACCGTATCCACCGGCGCATCAGACGGCAGTCCGCTTGAGATCGGCTTCCATGTCTTGCCGCCGTCGTGAGTGCGGTAGATATAAGGGTGCAAATCATCGATGCGAAACCGACTGACGGACGCGTACGCGGATTGATCGTCGAAGTGCGATGCTTCGATCTGAGTCACTTTGCTCCAGGCACTCAATTCCGGCGGCGTAATGTTGTTCCAATTCTTTCCGCCATCGCGCGTCACCCAGATCAGGCCGTCGTCGGTGCCAGCCCACAAAGTGTTGATGTCCTTAAACGAGGGAGCCAGGGCATAAATTACTCCCCGTTGCTTCCCTGCTTCAGGATTTTTGGACGCAAGTGTGCCTATGCTCGCTGGAACTCCCGGGTTTTCGCGCGTGAGATCCGGGCTGATGGCTTGCCACGTTTCTCCACCGTCGGCTGTCTTGAACAATGCGTTCGATGCAAAGTAAAGCGTGTGAGGATCGATCGGCGAGAAGAGGGTCGGCTCGGTGCGATCAGTCCGATATTTCGTGTCGCGCACTGGAATGGGCGTGACGTTTTGCACCTGCCCGGTCGACCAATGATATTTCGAGACCTCGCTCCTGCCACCACCGTAAATAATATCGGGATCGAGCGGGTCCGGCGCAACGTAACCGTACTCGATAGTGGCGACGGGATGCCAATCGCGAAACGTAATTTCACCGTCATTGCCTCGGCTTAAAATGCACACCGAACCGCTCTCCTGTTGCCCAGCGCAAACCCGGTAGGGAAAAGTGTTCGTGACTCCAACGTGATAAAGCTGCGCGGTCGGCTGGTTGTACCACGAACTCCAGGTTTGTCCGCCATTCACGGTCACGATCGCCCCTTGATCGCTCACGACAAGAATAATGTTGGGGTCGTTAGGATTGATCCAGAGGTTCTGATAGTCATCCCCGCCGGGAGCGCCACGAATACTCATCCAAGTTTTGCCGCCATCCGTCGACCGCACGGTCACAATGCTGACGCTGTACACGACATCAGGATTCTTGGAATCGACTCTCGGAATTGAAAGATCGCCGCCGCCGATGCGCATCGCCGGGCGCGGATCAGTCGTGGCCACGTGCCAGGTCTCGCCTGCATCGTCGGAGCGGTACATGCCCAGGCCAGCTGCAGAACCGTACTCCCCGCGGTCGGTCGTCGCCACAGTCGCATAGAGACGGTTGGTCTGACTGGTCGCGATCGCCACATTGATTTGCGTGAGGTTCTTGGGCAAACCGTTGGTGATTGGACGCCAGGTACTTCCACCGTCGGTCGACTTGAACAGACCTCCGCCCGTTCCCTGGAACTGGTTGTTATCCTCCCACGGCCCCTCGCGGGCTTCCCATAGGGACGCGTACAGCACATCGGGATTCGAAGGGTCAATCTCAACGTCGGAGCCGCCGGTGTTCTCGTCCTTATATAAAACCTTTTGCCACGTATTGCCGCCATCGGTCGAGCGAAAAATGCCGCGCTCGTCGTTGGGACCATACGGATGCCCGAGCACTGCAGCAAACAGCCTGTTCGGATCACGCGGGTCAACCACCAGGGCAGGGATTTGCTGCCCGTCCCGCAAGCCGAGATGGGTCCACGTCTTGCCGGCGTCCGTGGATTTGTAAATTCCGTTGCCTACCGACAAATCAGGACGGTGCAGGCCTTCGCCGCTCGCGGCATAAATAATATTGGGATCCGATGGCGCGACCGCGATTGCCCCGATAGATTGCGTAGGCTCTTGATCGAAAATGGGTGTCCAAGTCCGCCCATAGTCATCCGACTTCCACACTCCGCCATTCACCGCGCCGATATAAAACACATTGGGCTGGCCCGGTACGCCAGCAACGGCGCGGGTCCGCCCGCCACGAAAAGGCCCGATCATGCGCCAGCGCATTTCCTGATACATGCTCTCAGGAAACTGTTGTGCCTGGCTGACACCCGGCAGTGAGACGACGAAGCAGCCAGCGAGAAAGATCAGGATAAGGCGATGAATTCGAATCACGCGGTCCCCCATTCGTATGTCCAAACCGGAAAGGATAAATCAAATGAGGCGCTGGGAGAATGGAAAATCCTTTGACGATATCCCAACCAAATTGTCATTCCGAGCGGAGCGAGGAATCTGCAGTCGTCTGCAGCCACGAAAATCCGGAATCCTGGCGCCAAAGAACGCGCTCACCCTCAATAGGACGGTTCTGAGTCTTCTTCTCGACGCTGCTTCTGAATATCGATTCCGAGTTGCTCGGCTTTCTTGTAGAGATGGCTGCGCTCCAAGCCGAGAGACTTGGCAGCATTCGTGATGTGGTAATTGCTTCGCTTCAACTCGGCGAGAATTGCCTCACGCTCGAAACTCTGTACCCGGTCAGCCAGTAGGCCTGCGCCTGCTCCCACCGAAGGGGGATTGGTTGGGAAAGAAGGCAATGCGGAGCGAACTGTGGCCGACGTTACCTCGCCTTCCGTCGCCAACAGCATCAGACGTTCCACCACGTTGCGCAACTCGCGAACGTTTCCCGGCCAGGGATAAGCTGTGAGCGCTTCAATCGCCTCCGGAGCAAAAAGCAGCGGCTTCCAATTATTCTGAGCGCAGACCTGCCGGGCAAAATGCTCTACCAATGCCGGAATGTCCTCCCGGCGTTCGCGCAGAGGAGGCAGAATCAACGGAAACACGTACACCCGATGAAAAAGATCCTGGCGAAACTTGCCCTCACGCACCAAAATCTCCAAATTCCGATGAGTCGCAACCAAAACTCGCACGTCCACGGAAATAGGCTTGTCGCCGCCGATGCGCTCCACTTCTCCTTCTTCAAGAACGCGCAGCAACTTCGCTTGCATGGATAGAGGCATATCGCCGATTTCATCCAGGAAGATTGTGCCGTGCTCGGCTTGCTCGAATTTTCCCGTGTGGCGTGCGGCTGCGCCAGTAAACGAACCTTTTTCATGTCCGAAGAGTTCCGATTCGATCAACTCAGCCGGAACCGCGGCGCAGTTCAGAGTAACGAAAGGACCCGCGGACCGCGGACTCCGTTCATGCAGAGTGCGCGCAACCAGTTCTTTGCCGGTACCCGTTTCGCCTAGAATGCACACCCGTGACTCGCTCGCGGCCACGCGCTCAACCTGCGCCATAACTTTTCGCATGACCTCCGACGTCCAAACAATCTCGTGCTTTCCCAAGCGTTGACGAAGCTGCAGATTCTCAGATTCCAGACGCCGGAGCTTGAGCACGTTCTCCACAGTGAGCAGCAGCTTATCGGTCGAGACTGGCTTCTCCAGAAAGTCGAGGGCTCCGAGCCGCGTCGCCCGAACCGCCATTTCAATGTGTGCCTGCCCCGACATCATGACCACCGGAACCGCTATCCCTTGCGCTTTGAGGTCTTCGAGAAATGAAAGCCCATCCTTGCCGGGCATGACCACGTCAGAGAAGATCAAATCGAAGTTCTGCGTTTTGGCGAATTCCAGGGCCTTCAGCGCGCTGTCGCAAACAGTCGCCTCGTGGCCTGCCAGGCGAAACGCACGTGAAAGCGAAGCCAGCGTGTTGGCCTCGTCATCCACGATCAGGATGTGCGCTTTCTGCGCCATTAGTGGCTCCTCGCGGTTTCATCGCTGGCACTGCGAGGCAATTCAATCACGAATGTCGTCCCTGTGCCTGATTCACTTCGTACCCTGACCCTGCCACCGTGATCGTTGATCACCGATTGAACGATCGCCAGACCGAGCCCCGTGCCATGCGCCTTACTCGTGTAATAAGGAGTGAACAGGCGCTCGCACTCTTCTGGCGTGAGTCCGGCTCCGGTATCCGAGACTTCGACGTAACTCAATCCACCGTTTTGTCGCGTACGCAACCTGAGCGCGCCGCCCTGAGGCATGGCATCCATCGCATTCAGAACGAGATTTGACAGTGCCCGATGCAAAAGGTCGGGATCGGCAGCGATTGGCTCCATGGGTTCGGCCAAATCCAGTTTACATTCAATAGGCGCGCGCTCCGGCGAGTGAAATTGCGCCTGAAACAGGCGAACCACATTCTGCACGATGTCATTAAGTTGTATTTGCTGAACCTGCGGCTGGGGCATCCTTGCGAACTCGCTGAAGCGCGAGACAATGGCTTTGAGA
Source organism: uncultured Acidobacteriota bacterium (assembly GCA_963722725.1). GTDB lineage: Bacteria > Acidobacteriota > Terriglobia > Terriglobales > Acidobacteriaceae > JABDBE01. Next base: position 1,039,856 of record CAVROB010000009.1, on the reverse strand, counting down.
TTCGCGATCTCGGCCAGCAATGTCGCGGAGCTCTCCTGAAAAATCTCTTCGAATTGTTCTGGGCTTTGCTGCCGTGCCCTCAGTAAATTTTCGACGGTCAGCTGCAGCGGGAAAAGAGGATTCTTCAGTTCGTGTGCCAGGCGTCGCGCCAACTCGCGCCACGCCGCCACTCGTTCCGCCTGCACCAGATGCTCCTTCTGTGCCAGCAGTTCGCGAGTCATGCGATTGAACGACTCCGCCAACTCTCCCAGTTCGTCGGACGAAGTGACCGTCACTTGCGCGCTCCAATTTCCGGAAGCGACTTCCCGCGCCGCCTGCGCAAGTTGTTCTACCGGACGCGTGACCCGAGCCGCAGCCCACCCGCTGAGCAGGATAGCCAGCAAGATGCCACCGCCTCCACACAATAGCGTCACTGAACGGATTTGCTGACGAAGGTCAACATAAGGACGGCGGGAATTGCCGATCAACAGGACACCCAGTAGTCGCTTATCCTGACCGGTCAGCGGAAAGGCGTCGATGGTTTCGTCGTCGGCCGGATTTGACGACCAATGCACCAGTGTCGCAGTCTCCCGCGGCTTTAGCTGAAGCTGCTGAATGATGGGTGCGATCCGATCCGCTTGCTGTACCGTGCCTGCTGTGCCAATCAGGAATTGAGGAGAAAAACCTGTTCCCAGGTTTTGGTAGAACATGGCGCGCGTCCCGACAGGAAGCTCAAGACTGGCCAGAAAATCCTTGTCGATACGGCGTCCTCCGATCACGAAAAGCGGTTTCTCAGAAAGGTTCACTTCTCTGACTGCAAACAGCCCTAGCGCTGCGCCGTCCGCCAATTCCTCCTGCTTCAGAAAGGCATCGTTGGGAATTGGCGACGAAGTTATTACCGCTTCTTTGTAGCCAAACTTGGCCGGCCATTGCGCGGACGATATAACTGTCCCGTCGCTGTCGACGAACTCCAGAAAATCCAGTTGCTGACTCTCGGCGATCCCCTTGGCTTCGTTGAGATATGCCCCGTAATCGGGCGAACCGTGGCTTAAAGCGAGAGCCATACGAGTGGCCGAGTCACTTGAAGCAATGGCCTCCACACGACGCGCGAGTTCTTCGCCTCGACGATTAAACTCCCGGCGAAATTGCGCGACCAGCGCTACCGTGCGCTCTTCATTTGTTTTTTCGAAAGCCCGCCGCGCCAGCAGCGAAATGCTCCAGGCGACCGCCGTCACCGACACCAAAACGGTGAGCGCAAAGACTGCCAGAAGTTTGCGCCGAAGAATCATGGTTTCTCTGCGCCGAGCCAAACGTCGGGTAAACGCCAGCTTCCATCGCGAGTTGTTCTCCAATTCTTCACGCCATTCGACACCGCGAAAGCGGTCCGCAAGTGCAACAGAGGAATCACACGTTGCGATTGCAGCAGCTTGTTTTCCGCGTTGTAAAGATCATCGATGGAAAGGGAAACGAATTTCGGTAATGAAAGTCCCAGCCCCGCAGCCGCTTCACCGAGGGCGATCTGAGCGTCGAGCGAAATCAACGGAATTCGGACAATCCGCAGGTCGGCGTTGCCGGCGCTCGTAATCTGCATACCCAGCCCGGCATCGCGGGCGTTGAGTACGACTCTCTCGGCGATCACGCGCGCAATCGGATCAGCCGGGTCGTAACCCACACTCCAGGAAGTGGTATGCGGAATCTCGCTGCGGATCTGTCGCGCAAGGTCCAAGTCCATCGATGACGGGAAAAGAAAACCGTAGCCCGTCATCCAATTCGGCAAAAGCCCGCCGGCAGGCTCCCCTCCACCTTGCAGCACGACCGTATTCAACGACTCGCGATCGAGGCTGAGGGCAAAAGCTTGACGCTGTCGTCCATCGTCAGGCGACTGCGCGTCACGACTAAACACCAACCCGATAAGTTCTACTGGAGCCGAACTGTCGATGTGTCGGCCTTCCGCAACCGCCCGGTGCGCCTGTTCCGGAGCGACTTCCACCACTTGTGCTTTGCCCAAGTCGAACGAGATCATCTGCTCCCGAAAGCTCTTGCCCATTTCGATTTCGATTGCATCCAGAAACGCCCGGCCACCCCAATAGTCGTCGCGCGCCACAAGAGAAAGCTTTTTCGCTGGATCCCACGCAGAAACCGCGAACGGTCCACTACCGAAAACCTTTCCGCCATCGCGCTTGACGATGCTGTTCCCCACCAAACTCAGCTCGGCAGCGAGATCGGGAGCCGCCGAGTCACGCTCGATGATGACTGCTTCGCCTTCAGCAAAAACTTTCCATGTTGGATTCGTCCTGCGCAACGACGCCGCGACCGCGTCCGGAGTAACCGGCGTACCGTCTTGAAATGTAATCCCACGACGCAAGAGAAACTGCCAACGCTGGCTGCCCGGGTCAGCCTGCCACGAACTCGCCAACTCTGGTTGAGGCTTCCCTTGCTCGTCCAGCGAAACCAGAGTTTCAAACATCAGAGTGCACACGTCGCGGAATCCGAACCAGTCCGTCTGGCTCGAATCTGCCGGATCCAGAGACGCAGGCGCCGCCCGCATCTCCGCGTGCAGAATCCCGCCGTAATGCGGTCGCACGGCAGCGTTCGAACCGGCAGCCCAAAGCAAACTACTGGCCACAAACAATGGAAAGGCGGTTAGCCTCATATTTCCCCGTCTCCGAATTCTGCGAAATCGCGATCGCCCCAGTGCCGTCCGCGTCGGCCCATAGCGCAGTGATCTTGCCGTTGAAACCCGCAGCTTGACTCACGACAACGGGTTCTCGATCCGCTATCTCGAAAGCTTTCACCGAATCGCTGGCTCCATCCTCATTGCCAGTGACCAACACTTGCGATCCCACTCCGCAACCGCTGCGCACGCTGGCAATATCGCTCCCCCACCCCAATTTCGCCACGGTTTGATCGGAGACGCCATCCAGCAAATGCACCTCACCATCGACTGTAGAGAAAATCCACAGCCTATACTTATCCCTGGGCAACATTGCCGCCGAATAAAACGCTTTCACTGTAGTTTGTTTTTCAATGCCCGGCGCCAGCGCCCCGGTAAAGAAATTTCTCGTAGGAGCGAAGAACGCGCTCAATCCAGACTGCCCCGTCCCCAACGGCCAGGGATCGTCGCTTTCATAACAGTTCAGTGCCAGAGGAGCGGTCGTGGAGCTTCGGCAGAAAACCCCAGGTAAATACGCATCGAATAGATGATCGCTTCGCAATACCAATCGGCCTCGCAAATCACGCGGCCACGGATGCGTATGTGACACCGTCAGTGACTGTTCTTGCTGCCAACGGCCATCCTGGAATTTGAGTAGCTGCACACTTTCCGCTTCAAGGACAATCATGTGCTGCGGACTTCCGTTGACCTGCGCAACATCCAGGATGCGGTTCTCGTCCGTCCACAGAAGCGCCTTGCGAATCGTCAACGCGATTGCCGGATGCTCGACCGCGACTAAACCAGCTCGGGGCGAGGTAACCATGACAACGGAGTTTTCGTTGTTTCCCTGATGGATCTCAGCCACCCAAACGTAGTCCTGCAGGTTTTCAGAGAGAGTAACCTGAACCGTGGCGGCGGCCTGATCCGCATTTACCAACCGCACTCCGAGAGTGGCTAGCTCGCTGCTGAGCCCTCGACGAATCTCGTCAGCGTCGGCGCGGCTGATCGAAGATTTGTTCGCCACATCCAGAGCGACCGCTCCCGGCCCCGTGGCCGCAGCAATCTTCCGCGCCAGTTGCTCTTCCGGTGTGCGCCAGTCACTCGCCAGGCTCATCCCCACGCACATCACGATTAGCGCGAAACAACACGCGGCACGCCACAACAGTGATGACGAAGCAACCATGTGCAGGATGCGCGCATTATAAACCGCATTGTCGTTGGCACTCGGCATAACGCCCTGTACTGTTTGTAGACACCGATACGCAAAGCTGCAGCGCCGCCATCTCGCAAAACAACGGCGACAGAAACCTACTTCGGCTGCTGCTCATCCGATTCCTCCGCCTGGCTCGCGTGGTTGGCCACGCTCATACTGCGCAACACGTCATTGGCAAAGAAGAATTTTCCATCAGCCGGTACCATCATGATCTGCAGCTTGTCGGAAAGCCGTTCGGCCACAATCTTATTAATCAGCAGCGGGTTCTGCTTCAGGATCGCGCCCTCACTTTGCATCCGCACCGCATCCGCCGCTGCAGTCACGCGGATGCGATCCGCCTCCGCTTCCGCCAGCAACTTGCGCCGCTCCATCTCGGCCTTGCTGTCGATCACCTTGGCCTCTGCCTGCGCTTCTGCGTTTTTCACCGTGGTTTCCTTGCGCGCCTCCGCCTCCAGCTTCGATTGCTCGATCTGTTTCTGCTTAAGCGGCAAAGTGTATTGCATGGCGTCGGCCTCGCTCTTCGCCTGCAGCACGCGCACCTGCGCTTCCCCTTCCGCCTGCTTGACTTGCTGAGCTTTTGTGGCCTCAGCTTCAAGTTCCGCGATCCGTACTTGCTTCTGCTGGATGTCGGTCTGCACCGCCATCCGGTCGCTCTCCTGCTCCTTGAGCAAGAGACTTTCCAACCCCTTCGCATACTCGGGCGGCAATTGGATATCGCGCAGCATCACTTCTTTCACGATAATTCCATCGGCAGCCAGTTTCTGCGTGATGACATCCGACGCACGCTTGCGCACTTCCTCGCGCTTCGCGGCAAATACCTCCCGAACCGTGTAATTGGGTACTAACTCGCGCCACGCGCTGGCCACTACCGCCGGCACGATTTCTTTTTCTACCGGCTGCGGCAAGTTACTCTGAATGTAATCCAGATGCTTGGGATCGAGCCGGTACCGCACCGTAATCGACAGGCCAAGGGTGAGCCCCTCTTTCGCCTGCACATTCAGCGGTTCTGACTTTACACCTTTGGCAGCACCGGCCTCCTCGACAGCGCCAGTGGTAAACAACTGGTCGCGGGTATCGAAGAGCACGATGTTTTCCGTGAGCGGCACCACCAAATGCGCACCCGGATACAACTCACCCGGCAAAGTTCCACTGCTCTGGCTAACCCGAACCGCAGCCATGCCGCTGGGCACAACCACAATCCCCAGCGACAACACGATCGGTCCCCAAGCCAGCAGGACCAACGCCAAAGAAATTCGCCAGCGCATCTGCGGAACCGGAGGCAGCGGTCCCCCGCCGGAAGTAGCAAGCGCCTGCCGATATTTCACTTCCAGATAAACGTCGTAAGCCAGAATTCCAGCGGCGACCGTGATCATCCCGACCCCGCCCCACAACAGCAAATACTTCAAGAACAACATATTTCCTCCTTTCGCGCGTCAGCGCTCTTGCCCCGACTTAACCCGCACCGCCTGCTGTGAAAAGAACAGGCCGAACACTTTTCCAAAAATCCACTCTTCCACCAGGATTGCAACCGCCAGCGAAAAAGCCATTCCCGCCATCACCGTGATTAATGTCATTAAGGTTTGCATTTGCCTGCTCCCGTCGGCTTACGCCAAACGAAATAGCAGCCCGCCGGCCAATGCTTATGTTGTTGGTTTTTAGGAACTTATTGAGGCGGGACTTAGGCTGGAGGGTGTCCGATCACAAACAGTGTGTGCGTTTCACTACAAACCGCCGCGAAAAACCGCCTTCTCGTGTCAGGGCATGCCTTCTTGTACAGGATATGCCTTCTCGTATCAGGGTATGCCTTCTTGTATCAGGGCATACCTTCTTGTGTCAGGATATGCCTTCTCGTATCGGGGTATGCCTTCTTGTGTCAGGGCATACCTTCTCGTATCAGGATATGCCTTCTCGTATCGGGGTATGCCTTCAGGCATACCGTAACTTCGACAAAAAATGGGTACGGCTTTAGCCGCTGGGGCTCGATGGCGCAACCGTAAACGGCAGCTCTACGCGATTTCAGCGTTGCAATAGACGTTGAAACACGCTTGCACCGAACTCTTGCCTTAAGAAACCACCGGCGCCGCGAACGTCGAAACGCGCAACGTTTCTTCGACAACCGGCTCAGTCATCTCTCTTACATAGAACGCGACCGCCGCGGCCCGTTGCCAAAACCGCATGGCAAGAAGCAGAAGCATCATGGCCTGCCCGATGATGAATGCGCCGAGAACACTGCTCGGCGGCACGATAGCGTGCCACAGCCAGATTCCCACCAACAGAACAAGCAGCGCCACGATTGCAATCAAGACGTAGCTCCCCAGCAGGCGCCCCAGATTCCGCCGCGTCTTGCGAAATCCAGCCGCAATCGCTTTCCGCACCGCGGGCTGGTCGCGCAATACTACTTCGGTCTGGGCCAGATCAAACCATATGCGGATGACCGTCAGCACCAGCAGAATGATCAAAGTTCCAGCCAGCTGTGCGAAGAATGGCAGCCTCTCGTTGGAAGTCTTGTCCGCCGCAGTAACCAGCGCGTTCAGCGCTCCGAATAAAATCCCGCCGACAATGCCTGCGATGATGGTGAAGAATACGAACAACCGCACGAACCTCCAAACATTCCGTCCGCAGGCTCGAAAAAACTCATCCCGCGGAAGCCGATGGTCCGAGGCATAACCCAGCAATACTCCCGGCATGAACACCAAACTCGCCAGAAAAAATACCACCGCGAACATCATGGCAGGATGGGTTGCGCTGCGTAGCGTGCCAAATTCCGGACGCGCCAGCATCTCGGTGAACACCCCCAGGTTGAATCCATGAAGCAACTTGTCGGCGTAGAGGCTGTGATCCAGAATGCTGTGCGCTGCTTCGCTGTAAGCGCTCGCTCCGAAGTGGGCGAACGCCAGGTTCAGCAGATAAAACCACACGATATACCGCTTGTTGCGCCGCGCGATCGCAGCGCCAGCGGAAACCAGACTCTTGTTCTCGTTCATCAATCTCCTCTTACACCAGCCACCAGGCCAGCATTTGTGCGAAGAATTGTCCAATGCAGGTCCAGTAGTTTGCCAGCTTGCGTGCCGGCGCGCCGTTCGGTTCCTCGGTTCGGCTGTTATTAAAGTTGTTGCGATCGAAATAAATCTTGTGATCAGGATCGACTTCCACTGATTCTATTTTCGCCTTCCTTTGATACGCATACCTCACCCATCGGTCTTGCCCATCCCAGTGCTCCCGAACCTTGTCGCCATTATCAAACTTGATCTCGACGTCGACCGGCATAACGAAATCCTCTTTGCGGTGAATCCATACATTATTCACGTATTCCGTTACGCCTTTTTTCTCTTGCAGGTCGTCCTTGTACCATTCGACCGGCACTGAACTGATCTTCAATACTTCGTAGTCCAACACTTGTGTTCCATAGACCGCTTGATTGAAATACCAGCGCAGATCCTTGCCCGAAACTTCTTCAATCGTCTTCAAAAAGTCTTCTTTCGTGGGATGCGTGAAGCGGTAGCGCAAGAAATACGTATGCATGGCCTGCCGCATCGTATCCTCGCCAATAACGTTTTCAAGCGTGAGCAAGATCAGAGCCGTCTTGCCATACGTGATTCCGCCATAAGAATTGTTATCCGCGTACTGCCAGCCATTTTTCGCGATGGGATCAAGAGCGGCCACACTTTCGTAGAAGAGCCGGTCCTCATTTTCTTCCCCGGCGGTGATGCCCCACAAATTGATCGTCGAGGTAGAGGGGCCAAAAATAGAATCCATTACTTTCGCTTCCGTGTATTGGTTGATCCCCTCATCCATCCACGCATCTTCGAACTCATTCGTAGCTACCATGCCGTACCAGTATTGATGTCCGAATTCGTGTTCCACGACTTGTTCCGGGAAAAGTAATCCTTTCGGCATAAACCAGTTAGTGCCTGCCGTGATGAATGTCGGATACTCCATGCCAAACGCCTGCGAGCCAGGGTCCGGATCCACGATCGTGAGCGTCTTATAGGGATACGGCCCGTACCAGCGATCAAAACGTTCCATCGTCTGCTTCGCAATGAGTGCGTGCCGTTCAGCCTGACCCCAGTGCGCAGGCTGCATCATGATTCTCAGCTTCACCGGGCCCATACTGCTTTGGAAAACATCGTTATAGATCAAGTAGTGCGGACTCGCTGTCCACGCGAAATCGTGAATGTCATCGCCGTGATATGCGACCGTCTTGGTGCCATCAGGGTTGTTCACGCTGCTGACTTCGATCCCGCTCGCTCCCACCACTTCGTACTGCGGCACCGTCAGCTTCACGTCGTACACTCCGAAGTCAGCGAAGAACTCCGTATAAGCGTGGAACTGATGGCAATTCCACGCGCCATGCCACCAGACTCCAACCTTCGGGAACCACTGGCCGCCGAGAACGAAGTCCCGATTCCAACCCGTGCGCTCCAGCGTCTCTGGAAATTGATCGTGAAACTTTATTTTGAACTGCACATACCCATCCGGCGGAATCGGCTTCGGCAAATGCACTTGCACTACCGTGCGGTCATCTTTGTTGTCGTCGTCCGGATGGATGAACTGCATCTGGTTAGTGAAATCGCCCTGGCCCACGACTTCGAAACTCTTGATCTCCTCCGCCCCGTAGTTCTTGGGATCCCACTTTTCGAAATCCTGTCCGCGAGTCATTTCCCGCTTCCCTTCCCGCACCCAGGTAGAGGTAGGCTGAAAGGCATTCAAATAAAGATGAAAGGGAAAAGTATCCAGCGGCTGTCCGGTGAGATTGTGATAGGTCAGCGTTTCCGTCGCGTCGAGAGAATGGGCCTTGGCGTTGTACTTCGCGTCCATGTCGTAAGCCACGACCCGCTGCGAGAGCGGCGCAGTCGAGTTGATGGCCGATGTGGTTGCCGGAATCGCAAGCCCCTCCGCAGTACCGGTCTGCGCCGGAGCAGACGCCGTAAGCGACGCCGCAAGCAAGCAGACGACAACGCTCAAACGTGAGCACATGGATGACTCTTCCTCCGTTCAATCAACCCAAAAACGATCGATAAAGGGCAAACTTGAATCATAGCCTAGGAAACCGCAATCGTGTGACAGAAACAGGTGGTTCCACTCCTGAGATCGTTTTACGTCATTCCGCAAACCTCGGTTCCATGAATAAGCTCTGCCACGGCGTCGCCTCTACGAAAGGCGAACGCTCCTGTCCAATGCATTTGACTTTCAGGATTAGCACCTGACCGCGGCAGGCCCACAGAACGGAAATCCACTGGCGGACTGCCATCACTGAAGCCCAAATCGAGGGCACCGAATAAAGGTGCAGGCGGAGGGAGTCGGCGCTGTCATCGCGAAGTCGCGAGACCGACGGTTATATAGGCATCTCGCTGAAATGGAAATTAAGACCAGAAGAACGACTGCGGGAGGGGAGCACCCGCCCGCAATCGACACCGATGCCAAAGGCCATAACCCGATCGCACGCCGGGTTGCGATCGCACGCGGCCAACGCTTCTGAAGACCGTAGGATGTTAAGCCTAAGCGAAGCTCCCAGTTACCCCTTGAAAGCCGCGACTCGCTTGCTTAAACACCCACTTCACCACTCGCGCATCGTTGTAACTGAATCCCAGATTGTGGTTCAAGGTCGAGAAACAATGCGTCTGGCACGACTTCTTCATTTCATTCAGCTGCGACACTTCAAACTTATGATTTTCAATCGCTCCCCAATCATGCGTCGCCGAATACATGGGGAAACAAGGCGCCAGAGTGCCATCCACTCGAATGATGATCGAATTCTGCCCCGCCCGGCAATTCCACGGTTCCACCCTGCCCCGCATGAAATCTTTCATGTCCTGCAGCCGCTTCACCGAGTTCACCATCTTGTACCCTGACTTATTCTTCTCGATCAGCCAGTCCACCAGCTCATCCACTTGCGGCCAATCCTGCGGATGGATAAATGTGTCATTCGCTTCGTAGTGCTTGAAGTGGTCCTGCTCGATCATGGGAGATTCGTTGATGTGATAATCCGTCGCGATGCCATGCTCCCGCGCGATCTCCGTCAACTGCTTCACATCCTCCATATTGTTGCGGCAGATGTTGATGTTGAAGAACACCGAGTATCCATACTTATACTGCTTGCGCACCAGATAGTCGAAATACTTTCGCACCGGAGTCAGCGCCTTCGGCAGCCCTGGTTTCTCATCCACCGCGTCCACGGCAAAATTAAAAATCGCCACGCCCGCATCCGCCAGCCGGTCAATCACATCCGGCCGCAACAGCCGCGCATTGGTCGGCATGTAAATCCAAAACCCCTTCTTCGCCGCATAATAACTCGCCTTATGCACCAGCTGCGGACGCAATAAGGGTTCCCCACCCATAAACGCCAACACCCGGCAAGTGGTTGAATGCAGCCAATCGATCGAGCGTTTCGCCACTTCTTCCGTCATGCCTTTCACGCTGTTGTCAAACGCCCAGCAGTAATGGCAGTCCAGATTGCACTTCCACTCCGTAAACAGATAAGCAATGATGGGATGAAACGGTCCCGGCAAAACCCGCGACTTGATATAAGGATAGAGCCACCCGCGCATCGCCCGGTGCACCAAAGGAGCCGTCCAGCGCCGCTTTCCCGCACGCGAGCGCGCCAAATTCTCTTCGTAGTGATCGTCCGCTGCCTGCACTTCGGGATATTGCGGAAATACCGGCTCCGGAAAAAACTTCTCGCCGCTGCTTGGCGCCAGCTCAGGCCGCGGAGCCGGAGACTTCTTCAACAGATCATGCAGTTGGACATCCAGACGAAACGGAGGAGGGGCGTTTTGCTCAAAGCGTTCTTGAACAGAGGACATGACGGTCTGCTCCTTATATTTCCGTAGATGACGCAGGCCGAATTTGGTTGCACTAAAATTAGCAGAAATGTTTAACCGCCTCCGATACCTCCGAATCACGATGCGACCGCCGCCCCCGGCCGTCCCGCCGAGCGAACTTCGCCAGGCTCACACTCCCATCCACCCCCAAGCCTCTCGATAACTCTCCCACCGCGCGCACTTGCACTTTATGTCCGGATAGAATCGCAGGTTCTTTTCCATCGCGACCACCTCGATCGGCAGCACATAACAAACATCCAGCGGCGCAATCCACACCACCAGAACATCGATATCGTCCGCCGTGTACGCGCTCTTGCCTTTGCCGTAAACTCCGTAAATCGGCTGCACTTCATACCCCCGCGCATGAATGACCGAGGTGCTCTTCAGCTGCACCCGCCACAACCGCCCGCCAGAATCCAGAACGAAGTCATAACGTTCGCTGTCGCCCCAGGGCTTCAATACGCGAAACCCCAGGCTCTGCGCCTTCAACAAAAACGCCGCTTCCGCCAACTCCCCCGTACGTTTCGGATTCCGCCGTCGCGGCTTCCGCACCGCATCCTCGCGCAACCCAGTCAACACCGGCAACACAATCGACACCGCCATATAAGCTCCCACTCCCTTTCACATTTGTCATTCCGAGACCGCTTCAGCCGTAACTTTTTGTCATTCCGATACAGCTCTACCCGTAACTTTTTGTCATTCCGAGACAGCTCTACCCGTAACTTTTTGTCATTCCGAGACGGCGTAGCCGTCGAGGAATCTGCTTCTCCCCGCCATCGCCAAACTCAAATCAAGACAAGACTCCCCACCCGCTGATCCCCAGATCGGCAGCTAAGAGCCTTTATCTACGTTTTTCCGGTAGCTATAGGATAACACAAGCCAGCCTCAAAATCGACCACAAAAAGCATTACGGGATAAAGCGGAGTCGCTCGGGCACGAGCAACTCCCAACGAAAGACCTCTGCAACTTTCTAAACCAACGATCGAATCAAAAGACCACCTTGTAAACCGTCAAATAACCAAAAACGCGGGGTGCCCCATCTTTCGCGTTCTGTGCGAAAGGTGGGAAACGTGAATCTCAAAGCGAAGAATCGTCACACCCACTCAATCGAGGCCACCCAACTGAGGACCGAGAACCACGAACCGAGAACTGATCCTTCACGAGAACCGCTCCCCAAGCTCCGCCACAACCCAGCCCCGGAGGGGCGGCATAAACTAGCCCAGGGCGCAAGCCCTGGGTAAGCCCAAAACCAGACTGAGGCCCCGCAGGGAATCACGATCTTCCCCGGGTGATTGTCACCATGAGAAAGCGGAGTCGCTCGCGCACAAACGATTCCCAACGAAGGATCTCCGCACTTCCGCGGCAACGTAGAAACCGTGATCACCGCCACTGGGGACAGCCGTAACCGGGTTGCGGCATTCATGCCGTTCCGCGTCCACATGGCTCTCGAACCCGTAGCGGCTGACAAACCTTGTCGGGACCGAAACGGCGACAGCGGGGATTTTGAGCGTAATCGCCTGGTTTCGACAGTTGACCTTCTGCTCCTTGTTCCGCTCGCGGGCCGGGCCTGGCGTTAGGGAGAAAATAGGTAATTCACGGTATTGACTTTCGCTTGGAACCGAGGGAGCATTGTGAGCCGCGCGGAGGACTGTCCCATGAAAGCTTCACCCCGGCCCCGTAAGACAGCAAACCTTTCCGAGTCAATCTAGCAACAGCTGAGCATGTATGCGTTGGCCGCGAGCGCGGCTGGCGTTGGAGCGCTGTGCATCGCGAAGCCAGCTGAAGCCAGGATCGTCTATACGCCGGCGCATGTAGCGATTAAGGCAAACGATGGCTTGTTTCAATTTGATCTTAATGGTCGACGCAAGATCGCCATTACGCTCATTGAGGGGTTTTGAGCGCTAACGCCTGATAGCGACAGTTGACCCAAGCCACGGACTGCAAATTCTTGCAGACCGCGAAAAATCCATGCTTTCAGAGATTGCCAAGCGGGCGTATACTTCTGCTGCCCTTGAGAACGACGGCAAGCCATCCTGTGACCTTCGTCCCCCCTACAGAAGCAGCAAGATTCTGTCTGAAGAACTGCCGCCGGAGGAAAATTATGCTGCGCAGAACATTTCTCCTGAAGCGAAGCGCCATGCTGGTGCTTTTGGGTTTTGGTCTGCTGCTGGGTGCGGCGTCGTCCCAGACCGAAAGTGTGCTTCACAGTTTCTGTGAACACAACAGAGACGGCCTTTGCCCAGACGGGACCCCTCCCCAAGGTGTGATCCTGGACCAGAAAGGGAATCTGTATGGGACGACCCCCATCGGCGGCCACGACCCGGGGTGCTCCGCGGAGGGAGATGGCTGTGGAGTCGTTTTCAAGCTCACTTCCAAAGGCAAGGAGACAGTCCTGTACAACTTCTGCGCGCAGACCAACTGCTCCGACGGGGTGGGTCCCAACTCAGGGCTGATCTTCGACCAGAAGGGAAACCTGTATGGGACAACCAACGGCGGAGGCGCTTACACGGGAGGCACCGTATTCAAGCTCACCCCCAAGGGCAGAGAGACAGTCCTCTACAGCTTCTGTGCGCAAAACAATTGCACCGACGGGCAAAATCCCAATGCCGGCCTGGTCTCCGATCCGAAGGGAAGCCTGTATGGGACGACCTATCTCGGCGGGGCCCACGCAGGCGGCGTTGTATTCAAGCTGACTCCGGAAGGCACGCAGACGGTCCTCTACAGCTTCTGTGCGCAGACCAACTGCACCGATGGGGCGAATCCTGGGGCAGAGCTTATCCTCGACCAGAAGGGGAACCTGTATGGGACAGCCCAGTATGGCGGGTCATACGACAGATGCGGTTACGATTACGAGCAAGGCTGCGGGGTGGTATTCAAGCTCACTCCCGAAGGCAAAGAGACGGTGCTCCACAGCTTCTGTGAGCAGACCAGCTGCACCGATGGGGCGAATCCTGGTGGGCTTATTTTCGACGAGAAGGGAAACCTATATGGGACGGCCGGGGGCGGGCTATACGAGGGATGCGTTAACAGCCTCGGCTGTGGAGTCGTTTTCAAGCTCACTCCCAAACGCAAGGAGACAGTCCTGTACAACTTCTGCGCACAGGCCAACTGCGCCGACGGGGCGGGTCCCAACTCAGGGCCAGTCTTCGACCAGAAGGGAAACCTGTATGGGACGACCTTCCAGGGCGGGTTAGGGGACGGCGGCTGCGGTTACGGTGGCGGTGGCTGCGGGGTGGTATTCAAGCTCACTCCAACCGGCAAGGAAACGGTCCTGTACACCTTCTGCGCGCAGACCAAGTGCGCCGACGGGGCGAATCCCAACTCAGGGCCAGTCTTCGACCACAAGGGAAACCTGTATGGGACGACCTTTATGGGCGGAGCCGCGGGGCCGCGTCCGTACTCGTCGGGCGTCGTATTCAAGCTCACTCCATGATCGCACGTCCGCTGAAGGATGGGACCCCGATGCTGTGTCGCCCCTGTCTGATGGTTGGCGAAAAATCTCCATTACACGCATCGAGGTTTCCTGAGGCTGAGGAACACCTCCCGCAAACCCGCAAGACTCACTCCCCCACCCCTAACTGCCAGAACAAAAACGAATAAACATCCGTCAACTCTTCAATCTGCTTGGTAATCGGCTTGCCCACACCATGCCCAGCCTTAGGCTCAATCCGCAACAGTATCGGACGCTCCCGGCTCTGCCCATTCGCCGCTTCTGCCTGCATCAATGCCGCCATTTTCTTGGCGTGCATCGGATCAACCCGCGTATCGCTCTCCGCCGTCATAAACAGCACCGCCGGGTATTCCGTTCCTGCCTTCACATGCTGATAAGGCGAGTAAGCAAAAATAAAATCGAACTGCTTCGGATCCTCCGCCGACCCATACTCAGGAATCCAAAGCTTGGCAATTTGAAAATGCTGGTAGCGCAGCATATCGAGCAACGGGACCGCGCAGACCACAGCCCGGAACAGATCGGGACGTTGCGTCAGCGCCACGCCCACCAGCAATCCGCCATTCGATCCGCCACGAATCGCCAGATGTTCTTTGTTCGTATATTTCTGCGCAATTAAATACTCAGCCGCCGCAATAAAGTCATCAAAAACATTCTGCTTTTTATCCAGCATCCCCGCCCGATGCCACTCCTCCCCAAATTCAGAACCGCCGCGCAGATTGGCCACGGCGAAAACTCCGCCATGCTCCAGCCAAAGAAAGCGATCGCCCGCAAAGCTCGGAGTCAGGCTGATATTGAATCCACCGTAGCCCGTCAGCAACGTCGGATTCTTGCCGGTCAGCGCCAGACCCTTCTTGTAGAAAACGAACATCGGAACCTTGGTCCCATCCTTCGACGAAAACCAAACCTGATCGACCTCGTAAGCCGAAGGATCAATCGAAGGCACGTCCACTCTGGCCCAAAGCTCGGGCACCTGGCTCTGCCTGAAATCGATGCGATAAATGCTGGGCGGAACCGTGAACGACTGGAATCCGAAAAAAGCCTCGTCGCTGTTCCACTGCCCTCCGACTCCCGCGATCGAACCCAACCCCGGCAGCTTCACATCGGATGACAACCGTCCATCCGTGCTGAAAACCTTCAGCAGTGAAGTAGCGTTTTTCTCGTACAGCGCAAAAAGCTTTTCGTGGATGATCAGAACATTCTTCAGCACCCCATCCGATTCCGGAATGACTTCGTGCCAGCCCTCTCGCCCCGGCTTCTGCGCGTCCACGCGGAACACTCGATAGTGTGGCGCGTCCTCGTTGGTGAAAATGTAAAGCTGGCCCTTGAGAATTTCCCCGGTGTAGTTGAAATCTTTCCCGCTGGTAACCTCGACCGGCGGCGTTCCCGCCTTCAAATCCTGCAAGTACATCTCACTCTTCGTGTAGCCCTCAAATACACTGACCAGCAGCCAGCGATCCTCATCGTCGGCGAGCTGTGCCACCGGCACATCCTGCGCCTTGAGCCGGTCGCCATAAATCAAAGGATCTTTTTCCGGATCGCTGCCCAGCGCATGATAGAAAATCTTGACGTGATAAACCTCTTCCCCCGCCGGCACGTCCCCTTTTTTCGGAGTCCGTCCATAATAGAAATCCCGAGTCGTCTTTTTTCCATGCCACGTTGGCATGGCGCGCCCGGTCGATCGTATCCGGCAACAACTTCCCGCTCGAAGTTTCAACGATCCGTAGCGTGCTCTCTTCCGATCCGCCGGATGACGTGCCGTAGGCGACATATTTTCCGTCGTCTGTCGGAGCCCACCAGTCCAGCGCAACCGTGCCATCCGTAGACATCAGATTTGGATCTACAAGAGTCCGGTCTTTCCCGTGAACACCCTCCCGCACCAGAAGCACGGCCTGATTCTGTTTCCCGTCGCGCCGAACATAGAAGTAATATTTCCCGCCCACTTGAGGCGTGCCGATGTTCCCAATCGAAAGCAGTTCCGTGAGTTTCTGATTGATCTGGCTCCGTCCTGGCAAAGGATCGAGAATGCCGCGAGTGTAAGCCAGTTCCGCGCGAACGAACTCCTCTGTCTCCGCGCTATCCGAGTCCTCCAACCACCGGTAAGGATCCGCGATCTTATGCCCGTTGAACGTGTCTTCGACCACCTCCACCCGAGCCTTCGGGGGCGCAGCCGGCGCACTCGATGCCCCATCTGCTGCCAACACCATCCCCGCAAATAAAAAGAAACAAAGCAAAGAAAAAATCCAGACCAAAACCCGACCTCCTGCCAAGAACATAAATCAGAAACTCCCCCACCCCGGCCTGACAAGTATAAAGATTTCCCAACCCGAAAGCCGCGCCGTAAAGCTACTTGTGTACTCCCGGTTACCGGGGGATGGGGTCTTGGACGCATACGTAGCAAGTTGTGCGGCGCACCTATGAGCCGCCGCAAAAACAAGCCCCGCAAAAAACAGGCCGCCGCAAAGTTGCGCGCTGTCGCGCGCAACTTTGAAATCCCCGCAACCCCCGCCAATGATATTATGGATAACGACGAAAGAGGCCGCGCCCTTCGGGCGCGCCCCCATAGCACTCCTCAGTAGCTCAATGGCAGAGCATCCGGCTGTTAACCGGAGGGTTGTAGGTTCGAGTCCTACCTGAGGAGCCATTTCTTTGGTTGGAGCTACTGGGTTCGCTCTGCCCGGGCACCGAAGCCCTACTTCAAGGCGACCCCGTAAAAGTAGTTATACGGTGCGTACCCCGCAATTGGCAGTTTGGTCTCAAAGCTCGAGAAAATCATCGCCTTCCCTTCGAATTGCACAAAGACGTCCTGTCGCGAATTCGCCGTTGTCGTACGGAGTGTGAACATGCCATACAAAGGGTCCGACAGTTCGCTCGAATTCCCGTTATACAAATACGAAGTATCAGCGACAGCGGACAGCGTTCCCGTCGCCAGCGTGTTGCCTTCGGTGTCGGTGATGGTCAGCACTCGGCTGGCCGAAACTGTAATGTTTCCCTTTCCTTCTGTCGCCGTCCCGGTCTCCACGTTGCCAGAACCAGCCTGCGCGTCGGCTTTCTCGTAATAGATCGCGGTGTAGCTTCCTGCAACGCTCGCATCGAAGGTCTTCGCCGCTGCCTTCGGCAGGCTGAGGATCGTTCCATTGCCCGTGTCCACAGCGAAGAACCCGCTGGGCGTCCCGAAAGCATAGTTGTCCGGTCCGCCGCTGTCGGTAATGGTGAAGAAGGCTCCCGACGCATCTTCCTGCACGCCAGTCGCCGGAATGCTTGCGCCACTGAATGGATTCCCGCTAAACACCTCAAATGGCGAGAAGCCGTCATGCGTAATGTTACCCTGCGCATCAACCGTGATGGTGCCGATTTCTGTTCCGCCGTTCGCGGTGCGGAACTGGAGATAATTGAAGTCCTGTCCGGCAAAGGTATTGATCGTAGCCGGCACGCTCTCGATCGCCGTAATCAGCGCCGGCGTGTCTTCCTTCGGACCGGATTTCGCGGTCTCGATCATCATCACGAATCCCGGCACTTCATAGGCCGCCAGCAGGTTGCCGCTCGGATCGGTGACCGTATACGTCCCATCCTCATTCACTGTGTAGGGCACCGTGCCCGTTTCGCCGTTGGTGTAGTTCTTGTAGGTGATGGTCAGAGAGGTTGAGTTGATCGAGATGGTTAAAAAGTCTCCCACCGAAGCCGTGCCGTTGTAGCTGCGCACCGCAGGTTGCGCCGGCGTAACCGAAGACGGCGTCGTGCTGCATCCCAATAGCAGGCAAGAAACAAGAACCAATCCGAGTGTGGCGATCTTCATTCGATACAGCCCTCCATGGAGGACATAGATCGGCAGTCTTGGTCTACGACTTTAAGTAACGGAAGCGTCGGTGCGACAGCGAATGAAATGAGGCGGTTGGAAGATTAGCGATTATTAAGAAGTCGTTTTGCTCTCAGCTTTCCGGGTTTGCGGAAGAGTGGGCTGGGTTCGGAATTGATCCCCCGGGAGTAGCCCGCCCTTTGTTTTGATTTTCTTGATAAGAAAGACGAGCCGTGCCCAAGCGAGTACCTGCGCACGAGGAACTCCGCGCACGATCTGAACTCTGACTACCCATCAAGCTAGAAAATCTCTGCGAACGACCCTGCCGCTGAATCCATCCTGCGAGACCGACACGCAGAATGGGCTCTGACGTCGATGGGCTCGCGTGAGCTATTCGGCGGTGGTGTGCTGCAGGAGTCGTTGCACCGATTTTTCCAGCGTCCCAGCGTGGCCTGAGAGTTCCATCGCAGCCTCCAGCCTCCCGCCGTGAACCGGGAATGGAAAAGCTCGTGCCCTCAAACTATTTACCCAAGCAGCTTGGCGTTACGCACGGTCATTCTCTGTTTGACCTGCTTTGGCTAACATGTTATAAAACTTGGTCCTGTGTCATGGGCTTTGGGGAGGTCGCAGTCCTCTGCCCGTCGCACGACAACTCCGACGCGGCCAAACTCAGCATCCCTGTTCAAGTCTTGCAGTGGAAGCGTGTTCGGAACTCCGGCCATACGCTCCTGGCGCTCTTTTTAGAGAGTCTGGGGAACGATGCGCCGGGTCGAGGTAACCTGAACCCGTGGTCATCCTTATATAGATCTTCATGAGTGGAGGATTTGCTATGCGCAACTGGCTCGCTAATCTTGTGTCCCGAGGAAGCCGTTTCGCCCAAGGGCGGGCGGTCGCCGTACTGGCGTTAGTGACTCTGGGCGCATCCGCGGCGTTGGCCCAGCCTGCTCCGGAAGCGGGCGGCGAGGCTGGCTTGAAATTGCCCGACCTTTCTTCGGTTTCTTTCCTTGGCATCGACGGACACCGATTGCTGATGGTCGGGATTCTGTTCTGCATTGCGGGCCTCGGATTCGGACTGGCGATTTATATGCGGCTCAAGAATCTGCCGGTACACCGGGCGATGCTGGAAGTTTCCGAACTGATTTACGAGACCTGCAAGACCTATCTGGTCACGCAAGGAAAGTTTCTGCTGCTGCTTTGGGTGTTCATTGCGGTGGTAATCATTCTTTACTTTGGTGTGCTGGCGCCGGTGCCAGACAAGCCGGTGATGACCACGCTGCCGATTATTCTGGCGTTCAGCCTGATCGGCATGGCGGGCAGCTTCGGCGTGGCGTGGTTCGGGATTCGAGTAAATACGTTCGCCAACTCGCGGACGGCGTTTGCTGGATTACGGGGAAAACCATATCCGATTTACTCGATACCGCTGCAGGCCGGCATGAGTATTGGGATGATGCTGATCAGCGTGGAACTGCTGATGATGCTTTTCATATTGCTGTTTGTCCCGGGAGACTATGCGGGGCCGTGCTTCATCGGATTCGCGATTGGTGAATCGCTGGGAGCGGCGGCGCTGAGGATTGCGGGCGGGATCTTCACCAAGATCGCGGATATTGGGTCCGATCTGATGAAGATTGTTTTTAAGATCAAAGAGGACGATGCGCGGAACCCCGGCGTGATCGCGGATTGCACCGGCGACAACGCAGGCGACTCGGTTGGGCCTTCGGCGGATGGATTTGAGACCTACGGCGTGACTGGCGTGGCTTTGATCACGTTTATTTTGTTGGGGGTAAAGAATCCTACGGTGCAGGTGCAGTTGCTGGTTTGGATTTTCGTGATGCGCATCATGATGCTGGTGTCCAGCGCTGGGGCGTACTTCATCAACAGCGCGGTGGCGCGGGCACGCTTTGCGGATGCGGATGTGATGAACTTCGAGACGCCGCTGACCTGGTTGGTGTGGATGACGTCGATTGTTTCGATCGTGCTTACCTATATTGTTTCAGCAGTCATTGTTCCGGAAATTGGCGGCGACACTTCGCAGTGGTGGAAACTGGCTACGATTATTTCCTGCGGGACGCTGGCTGGGGCGCTCATCCCCGAACTGGTAAAAGTGTTCACCTCGACGGAGTCGCGGCACGTGCGCGAAGTTGTAGCTTCGGCCGAAGAGGGTGGGGCATCCTTGGGGATTCTAGCTGGCTTTGTAGCTGGAAACTTCTCTGGGTACTACTTGGGATTGTCGATGGTGGCATTGATGTCGGTTGGCTACTACATGAGCACCATGGGCCTGGAGCACGCGGCGGGCATGCTTGCGCCAGCCGTTTTCGCATTCGGCTTGGTAGCCTTCGGGTTCCTGGGGATGGGGCCGGTTACGATTGCGGTGGATTCTTATGGCCCGGTCACGGACAACGCGCAATCTGTGTATGAACTTTCGCTGATCGAGCAGGTGCCCAACATCGCTGGCGAGTTGAAGAAGGATTACAACTTCAATGTGAACTTTGAGCGCGCCAAGCACCTGTTGGAAGAGAATGACGGGGCGGGCAACACCTTCAAGGCGACGGCGAAGCCGGTATTGATCGGAACGGCGGTGGTGGGAGCGACGACCATGACTTTCTCCATCATTATGGCGCTGACCAATGGGTTGACGCAGAATGTGGAGAAATTGTCCTTGCTGCACGCGCCGTTTCTGCTTGGACTGATCAGCGGCGGCGCGATTATTTACTGGTTTACCGGCGCGTCCACGCAGGCGGTGAGCACTGGGGCTTACCGGGCGGTGGAGTTCATCAAGGCGAACATCAAGCTGGAAGGAGCCACGAAGGCGTCGGTGGCGGATAGCAAAAAGGTAGTGGAGATCTGTACCAAGTACGCGCAAAAAGGGATGCTTAACATCTTCATTGCGGTGTTCTTCGCTACGCTTTGCTTCGCTTTCATCGAGCCATTCTTGTTTATCGGATACCTGATATCGATCGCGATATTTGGCTTGTATCAAGCGATCTTCATGGCGAACGCGGGCGCAGCCTGGGACAACGCCAAGAAGATTGTCGAGGTCGAATATAAACAGAAGGGCACGCCGCTGCACGATGCTACCGTGATCGGCGACACGGTCGGCGATCCGTTTAAGGATACGTCTTCGGTGGCTTTGAATCCGGTGATCAAGTTCACAACGCTGTTCGGATTGCTGGCGGTGGAGTTGGCGGTGAAGCTGACGGAAAGCAATCCCGGGTTGACCAATGTTCTGGCGGTGGTGTTTTTCCTGATTTCGTTCTTCTTCGTGTATCGCTCGTTCTACGGGATGCGCATTGGGACGGAGAGTTCCGCAGCCAAGGTGCACGCTGCGGCCGGGGATTAGTCCGCGGGATTATGAGGTTGGAACGCCATCCGGCTAGCTGGATGGCGTTTTTTTGTCGTTGTGAGTTGCGGAAAAATGCGATTTGCGGTTTCGCTGTTGAGGCTCAGCGGCTAAAGCCGGGCCCGTTTTCGTTGAGTTACGGTATGCCTGAAGGCATACCCTGATACGAATCGAGGGCTTTCCGCGGTTGACCAATGTTCTGGCGGCGGCTAAAGCCGGAGCCATTTTTGTTGAATTACGGTATGCCTGAAGGCATACCCTGATACGAATCGAAGGGGGTTCGGGGTTGAGCAATGTTCTGGCGGCGGCTAAAGCCGGAGCCATTTTTGTTGAGTTACGGTATGCCTGAAGGCATACCCTGATACGAATCGAAGGGGGTTCGGGGTTGAGCAATGTTCTGGCGGCGGCTAAAGCCGGGCCTGTTTTTGTTGAGTTATGGTATGCCTGAAGGCATACCCTGATACGAATCGAGGGGGTTGAGCAATGTTCTGACAGCGGCTAAAGCCGGAGCCATTTTTGTTGAGTTACGGTATGCCTGAAGGCATACCCTGATACGAATCGAGGGCTTTTTCGCGGTTGACCAATGTTCTGGCGGCGGCTAAAGCCGGGCCTGTTTTTGTTGAGTTACGGTATGCCTGAAGGCATACCCTGATACGAATCGAAGGCTTTTCTGCGGTTGACCGATGTTCTGGCGGCGGCTAAAGCCGGGCCTGTTTTTGTTGAGTTACGGTATGCCTGAAGGCATACCCTGATACGAATCGAAGGGGTTTTTCGCGGCTGACCGATGTTCTGGCATACCCTGATACGAATCGAGGGCGCCGCTCTGCGGCTGCGGCAATCCCATTAATTGTTGAGCACGGGTTCACGGTGCCAATTGCTTTTGAATGGCGGCCATTTCCTGGCGGGCCGCGTTGGCGCGGTCTCCGGTTGGTTCTTCGGCCAGGAAAAGGTTGAATTCGTTCATCGCGTCGGGAAACCGGTTCAGCCTTTCACAGGCGCGGGCAGCCATGTAGTGAACCACGGCGTACTGGCCGTGGGACAGGGCATGGACCTTGCCAGCGCTGGCAATGGCATCTTCGTAGTGGCGGTCCACAAGTTGCGCCTGGGCCAGCAAGACTAAAGCACGCGCGTCAGTTGGATCAGCCGCGGTGGCCTGGGTCAAGTGAGCTTCGGCGGCTGTGTAGTTTTGCTCTTTCATGTCCAGGCGAGCCAGGTTTACGAGAGCTGGGGCAAAGTGGTCGTTGGCGGCAATAGCTTTCTGCAGCGCCTCCCGTTCTTTGTTGGGATCTCCCAGATGGGCATAAACCACACCCAGATTGTTGTAGGCTTCCGCATAGGCTGGATAAATAGCCAAGGTTTTGTTGAGTTGGTCGATCGCGGCCTGCCAGTCCTGTTTTGCGATTAACTTGGTGGCTTTGTCAAACTCTTTGCTGGCCTTTTTGGGCAGCTTAAGATCGCTGGCTGAAACGGTACCACCACCGGAACGAGTCGCCTCGGCGCTGCCCTCAGCGGGTTGCACTCTGACCAAGACGGACTGAGTGCTTTTGCGCTCGTCAACCTCAAAAGAATCGCTTTGTGTAGGTTGAATGCCTTCCCCGCTGACCGAAACGTGATAGTTGCCGAGGGACACGTTCAGGAAGGTTGCCTCGCCACGATCATTGGTAAAGAGCTGGTCGACCTGTGCGCCGCTGGTTCCGCTGATGAGGCCGACTTTTACTTGTGCGGTGACGGCGCGGTCGTCTGGAAAGGTTACGTACACGTGGACATTTCCGGCCTGATGCTGGGCGGCGGACCACGAGAGCGGGAGACAGAGCAAAAGCACGAGGAGAGCGGGTCGAGAACCGTGGCGGATCATGCTGTCCTCCCAATGCCCCGGGTGAAGGCAGGACAAAACACTGGGACGATGTTACACCCGAACAGCAATCATCAAAAAGAAAAAAGGGTACTGGTGGGAGGCCACGTCGCCCATTTTGGCTTAGCAAGGTTTGTCGCACAGCCGAACAGCAGGAATCCGACCGCAGACTTAATACGACGGGGGACCGGCAACAGCGGGAACCGGGGAGCCCGAGCCCTGTCCCGAATTTCTCACATTCGCGTCCCCAGTAGGTAGCTGCGCAAACGCCAAGTCGTGCAGATGCTGGTAGCGCTTCTGCGCGTCAGCGTACTCGTCCTTGCTGATTGCGGTGTCAGCTGGAACCTTGTCAGTTTGAGGGTTGTACTGATCGGCTCGATCGCTGGCGGCCAATTTCTTGCTGTCGCGAAAGTAGTTCTCGACGTTGTCGTCGATCTTCTTGTTGAGCTTTTTGGCCTCGGAGTTGATTTGCTTCCAATTGGCGTGGCTGGCATTAGCGATGTCGAAGATCTTCTGCCCGGCCTTAAGCTGGGCGGCGATGTCCTCCATTTTGGCGCCGCCCGCGGTCAGCTGAAGTGCCAGGAACAGTCCCCCATAATTCAGGTTCAGACCCTGGCGGTCTTTCACCAGGTCGAGCCGGCTGACTTTCAGCATGTCGGCCATGGTGCGATTGACGATGCTTCGCATGTTTGCGTCGACGGAAATCGAGGTGATTTTCTTTATCTCCGTGGTGGCTTTCTCCTGATCATCGGCAAAGACCGTGACCGCCAGGGCCAGTGCGATGGCGCAGAGGAAGAAGCAGGAACGGATGGTGACTGTTCTCATGGGAGTCCTCCTGTTGAATAGATTTCTAACCCCGAAGGACGAATTCCAGAATTTCCTAATGTTTGCCGGCAGGGGCGGGGGACGGCGCGCCAGCAGCATTGATGCCCGTCTGACCCATCGTGTTGGCATCTCCCGTTGGCAATGCTGCACCGGCAGCATCGTGCAGGCGAGTGAAGCGGGCCTGTGCCTCGGCGTACTCATCCTTGGAAATGTTCGAGTCAGCGGGAACTTTGTCGGCTTTGGCATCGTAATCGTCGGCGCTGTTGAGCGCGGCTTGTTTCTTGGCATCAGTAAAAGACTTCTCGATGTTGTCATCGATCTTTTTGTTCAGCTTCTTGGCGTCGGAATTGATTTCTTTCCAGTTTGCGTGGTTGGCGTTGGCGATGTCCAGCATGGTCTTGCCGGATTTAAGCTGGGCCGCGATGTCATCCATCTTGACTCCGCTCGCGGCCAATTGTTGAGCCAGGAACAAGTCGCCGTAATTCAGATTCATATCCTGGCGCTCTTTCACCAGGTCCAGACGCTTAGCCTTCAGCATGTCCGCCATGGTGCGGTTGACGATGGCACGCATGTTGGAATCCACCGAGATGGAAGTGATTTTCTTGATCTCTTTGGTTGCTTTTTCCTGATCGTCGGCGAAGGCGGCCAGGGAGAGCGCTACTGTACAAAACAGGATGAACAGGCGGATGCTTGCTGTTTTCATGGGAATCCTCCAGATGCGGACATTGTAATCGAAGTAAGAATTCAACAAAAGACAGTTGTTGCCAGGAATAAGGAAGCGAGCCGAACGCGCGATTATTGCGTCGCAAAGTACGCGACGCTTCGCGCGGCTCGCCCAGATCCCTCGCTGCGCAAAGAACGCTTGCGCGGGATGACAATCGAACTGAGAATGACAATCGAACTGAGACACCGCCGTCGGCAGCACAAAAAAGGCGGCCTCTTTCGAGGCCGCCTGGGTAGATCGCGGTTGGCTTAGAAGTTCAGCTTCGCCGTCAACTGGATCAAGCGCGGGGCAGCGTCGCCGCCGAGGAATGATCCCAGAATGCTGGTTGGGGTGTTGACCATTCTCAAGATCTGGCCGAACTGGCCCGACGAGTTCGAAATATCGCGGACCGGCTGGTCGAAGTTGGGGTGGTTGAGGATATTAAAGAACTGCGCACCGATACCAAGCTTTGCACCTTCCCAGTGGGGGATGCTGGTGTACTTCATCACTGTAAAGTCGGTGTCAAAGTATCCGGGACCCCAGAACTGGTTACGGCGCTGGTCGCCAAAGCTAAAGATAGGAGCGTTGGCGGTGGCAGCAGACGGCAGAATGATGGGTGAAAAGTCAGCTGCGTTCAAGCACGGCTGTTTCGCACCGCCGGCGGTGGCAGAGGCGGCTCCAACACCGCAGCCTCCCTGAGCTGCACCGTTCCAGCCACCAATCAGTGTCTGATTGCCTCCGTAGCCGAATGCGCTGAGAACGTCGGCAGCTGAGGCACTATCAGTGACTGTGAATGGCAAGCCGCTACGAGCAAAGAAGGTGCCCGAGAGTTGCCAGCCTTCGGTTAGCGGCTTAGGCCCGAATTTGTAAGGAACCTGGTACACGTAGCTCAGGCTGAAGTACTTTCGGGTGTCGTAGTCTGCGTTGCCATACATTGAACGGATGTTATTGGGTTCGTTCGGATTGTAGATGCTTTGGTTGGTTCCAGCGTTGAAGGGGTTGAAGCCGCCATTGGAGATTTCGTCCAGCGCGTGGCTCCAGCTAAAGCTGCCCTGCAATTGCAGGCCTGCCCTGAAATTATGATTGATCGCTGCCGACAACCCGTTGTAGTTGGAAACTGCGATGGACTGGATCTGACTCACGTCATTGAAGCGTGAATCTATCGGTGTCGACGGAAGTCCAACGAATCCCGTCGCGCATTCCGATGGCGGGCAGTAGCCGTTGACGGCTTCGTTTTGCACGGTTTCATGGTAGCCGTGGTTGCCTACGTAGTTGAGGGAGAGCGACGTGTTTGTGCTGATCCCCTGCTGGATCATGAAGTTCCACTCTTCGTACATCGGCACCTTAATGGTATTGGCGCTATTGACGTTTGGCAGGGAGAAGCCGCCGTTCACGAGGTCAGCTACTGTTCCTCCACTGGCGAAGATTTGGGTGAACGCCGCGTTGGTTTGGGCTGCGGTGGTGAAGATGCTGCCGGGTACATTTGCATTTACGCCCGTCCCACCACCTGCCAGAGCGCCGACTTCGGGCTACCGCCCAGGCCTCCAAGAACTGCAAAGCTGTTGAAGCCAGGTGGGTTGGTAGCGAGGTTGTCAGCAACCTGGCCAGGGAAGGTATCGGCGAACAGCCCGAAGCCGCCGCGGAGCACCGTATTCTTCAGACCGAAAGGAGTCCAGGCAAAACCTACGCGCGGTTGGTACAGAACTGACGAGAACGAAGTCGCGGCCGCACGCTGACCGGTCACAATCGCCTGGTTGTAGGGGATCGTGGGGTCGTGGTTCAGATCCTGCGAAGTCTGTCGCCAACCGGGCAAAGCAGTTGATTTGGCAGACTGGATTTGAGGGGTGGTCGAAACGCATGGTCAAGGTCAGTTTAAGAGATGGGGTCGCGCGCCATTCATCCTGGATATACCACCCAATCCCGTAAATTCCGACGGGAACTGCCGACTGGGTCGCAAAATTCTGTTGCAGCTGGTACCGGTAGTACCGCCATTGTAGAAAGAGGTAATGTCAAAGGGAATTAGCAGCCCAATAGCTCGGTTCCCGAAGTCGTGGTCTCCGACGAGGTAGCGATGGAAGTTCTCCCCTAACTTCAGGGTATGTTTGGTGCCGAGACTGTAGGAGAAGTCATCGACGAACTGGTACTGAGTGACGTTGCGACCCTGCGGGAAGACAAAGTTTATGCCACCTAAAGCGGTCCCTTGGGCGCTGTTGTTAAAGGATGAATCACCCAGGAACAAGGTTGTGGGATACGCGGCGAGCGACGCTGAGCGGTTGGTGGTGTTGAAAATCGCGCTGTAGTAAGTGGCCGAGCCTACGAAATTATTCACCGCCTTCGTACCAAAGGTGTGGTTCCAACTGGCCTGGGACTGGTATTCAGGCTGGTTGCTGGTGGAGTTAAACAGCGGAGTAAGCGGGTCGATATAAGTCGCCTGGAGACCTTTGTCTTCCTGGAGGCGAATGAAGAACTTGTCATTGTTGGTGATGTTGATGTCAAATCGGCCAGCTAGCAGGAACTCATGGGTTAGCGCACCGACAGCCGATTGGTAGCTATTGGCACAGGCGAATCGAGTGCCAAATCCGGGCCCGGACGGACCGGCGAGATCACCGCAGCCGCCGGCCGCGGCCCCGAAAGGAATCGGCGTCCCACGGTTGGCGCCGGGAGCGGCGTTCCAAATATTGAACATATTCTGGTAGTACGGAATTTGCGCAGATTGCCCGATGGTGGTCAGGTTTGCCAGTGTGGCGGCCTGGAATGCCGGGCTAGGGGCGGTGACCGTCTGCGTCACCGGAACTACGACGCGCAGGCCTTCATAGTTGAAGAAGAAGAAAGCCCTGTTCTTCTTAATCGGTCCGCCGAAGGACGCGGCCCACTGGTTGGCGTTGTCGAACGTCTTCGGAGTCGCCGGGGTAGTGTTGTTGTGGAACCAGTCGTTGGCGTTCATGGCCGAGCCATTCCACCAGTACGCTGCGTTGCCGTGGAACTGGTTGCCACCGGACTTGGTGACGTAGTTCACAGTCGCGCCAGCGAAGCCGCCGTATTCACCGGAATATCCGTTGCTGGTGACCGAGGCTTCCTGAATTTCGTTGTTGCCGAGCAGCAGGTTGGTCGCGCCCGAGTTGTTCAGGTTCAGGAACGGATCGTTGTCATACATGCCGTTCATGGTGAACAGATTCGAGGTGGCCGAAATGCCGTAGCTCGAGAAGTTTCCGTAGCCGCTCTGGGTGTTCATGACCGAACCGGGAGCGGTCTGGGCGATGAAGCTAAGATCGTTGCCAGGGTTAGGCAAGCTCTGCACCGCGAGCGTATTCATCGTGGTCGAGATTTCGGAACTGTCGGTCTGCAGCAGTGGAGCTTCGCCGCTGACTTCGACGGTGGTTCCGGCGGTTCCGAGTTCCATCTTCAGAGGAGTGATGGCGACTGCGCCCACCGATACGGATTGTGAGACTGAGGTCGTTTTGAAGCCTGGCGCCTCGGCGGAAACCGTATAGTTTCCGGGAGATAACAACGCAAAACGGTAAGCGCCCTGGGCGTTGGTCGTACCGGCCTGCGTGTTTCCCTTGTCGGAGCTTTTCAGCGTGACGGTGACGTTGGGCAACACTGCGCCGGAGGGATCGGTGACGGTACCGCTAATCTCACCGGTGGTAGACGACTGGGCGAAGGTGGCAGTGCTCGCAAGCAAACAAACCGCCATTGCGAGCACGAAGGTAAACAGCATAAAGCGTTTAGACGTCATACTTCCTCCACGAAACCTTAGTTGACTTGTCGACTGCAGGGCCTGAAATAACACAATGATGTCAGCAACACATATGCACATGTGTTGCCAGCTCTTGTCTAGTCTTTAAGTGATTGATTAATAGGTCTTTGTTCGTTCGCTGACAGTTGCCTGGAGAGCGATAGCTACGGTTCGCTGTAGACAAAAATATGGTTTATGGAATAAGTGGGGTCTTATTGCCCTTTTGGGAATTGGCTTTTATAGCGCGTTAAGTGCGCGCGTAGATTTGAATGGGCGAGAGTGTAGAAGATGTCTTGTTGGTGTGGAAAAATAACTGAACCACAGAAAAGGCTTTCGTGATGACTTCAACACATAACATCAAGACAGTTCCCCTCGATGCCCGAGTCGAGGCGATGCCGGCCAATCGTCCGCAACGTACGACACTCGACGGACGCGCGGTTTGCGTTGTTCCACTTGATCCTGTCGTTCACGCCGGAACGCTTTTTAAAGGCGCGTGTGGGGAGGAGAACGAACGCTTGTGGCTTTATCTATTCGAGGGACCGTTCGCGACTCGCGCAGCCTTTGATTCCCATCTCCAAAACAAGGCGAGGTCGGAGGATCCTTTGTTCTTTGCCATCCTCGACAAGGCTTCGGGCGATGCCGTTGGGTACGCTGCGTACATGCGTATCGAGCCGACGCATCGGGTGATTGAAGTTGGGAGTATCCTCTATACGCCTCGTTTGCAGCGGACAATTGGAGCCACGGAGGCTATGTATCTGATGGCCCGCCATGTTTTTGACGATCTGGGATACCGGCGCTATGAATGGAAATGCAACGCGCTGAATGCGCCTTCACGCAGCGCGGCTCTGCGTCTGGGTTTCACATTCGAGGGAATTTTTCGTCAGCACATGATTATTAAAGGACGCAATCGCGATACAGCCTGGTACTCGATGCTCGACTCGGAATGGCCGAAGCGAAAGGCAGCCTTCGAGCGTTGGCTGGATCCGTCGAACTTCGACGCGAGCGGGCGGCAGAAGGTTTCACTTTCCGAAATCAATCGATAGAGACGTAGCTGGCCAGGTCTCTGCAGTGCACGAGGGTGCACATTAGTGAGTGTTCCCCGATAGTTCGTGGACGATGCTGTTCACGAACGCCTTGGCGTCTCCGAAGAGCATGAGGGTTTTGTCGAGATAGTACAGCGGGTTGTCGATACCGGCGAAGCCTGGGCTCATGCTGCGCTTGATCACCATGACGGTGCGAGCTTTGTCGACATCGAGGATCGGCATACCGAAGATGGGGCTGCCGGTGTCGGTGCGGGCGGCGGGATTGGTGACGTCGTTGGCACCGATCACGAGGGCAACATCGGTCTGAGGGAAATCCCCGTTGATGTCATCCATTTCAATCAGGCGGTCGTACGGGATGTCAGCTTCGGCCAGCAGGACGTTCATGTGTCCAGGCATGCGTCCAGCGACGGGATGAATGGCAAAACGCACTTCGACTCCGCGTTTGGTGAGCGCATCGTAGAGTTCGCGGACTTTGTGCTGGGCTTGTGCGACCGCCATGCCGTAGCCGGGCACGATCACAACCTTGTTGGCTGCAGCCAGGATTCCGGCAGCTTCTTCGGGCGTAGCGCTGCGCACCGTTTTTTCTTCCTGTCCAGCCACGGCGGCGGGTTGCACCTGGCCGAAAGCTCCAAATAGGACGTTGGTGAAGGAGCGGTTCATCGCCTTCGACATGATGATGGAGAGGATCAGACCGGAAGAGCCGTCGAGCGCGCCCGCAATAATAAGGAGCTTGCTGTCGACTACGAATCCCATAGCGGCGGCGGAAAGACCGGCGTAGGAATTGAGCAGCGAGATGACAGTAGGCATATCAGCGCCGCCAATGGGAACAATCATCAGCACGCCAAAGAGAAGTGGAACCGCGATCATCACGGGAAAGAGTTGGTGCGCTCCGGGGTTTATTACGAGGTAGACGGCGATTGCGACTGACGGCTGCGAGCAGCGACAGATTGACGAAGTTCTGTCCCTTGTAGGTCAGCGGCCTTTGCGGCAGGATTTCCTGGAGTTTCCCGGCAGCCATCAAGCTGCCGGTGAATGTGAGCGAGCCGAGGATTACCTCCATCGAGAGGACTGCCATCATGAAGCGCGGCACGTTGGGGGTTCGGAGATAGAATTCCGCAGTGCCGACGAGAGTGACGCAGAATGCGCCGAAGGCATGGCTGAGCGCGGTTCGTTGCGGCACCGCGGTCATATGCACCATGCCTAGAGGAATTCCGATTCCGGAGCCGAGCACCAACGCGATGGCGATCCACTTGTAGTCCACGATACCGTGGTGCAACAAGGTGCCCGCGATGGCCAGAACCATGCCGATTTCGCCGGCGCGTACGCCGCGCTGGGCCGTGGCCGGAGAGCTCATCCATTTCAGCGACAGAATAAAGAGAACGCTGGCGATGAGATAAGTGATTTCGATGATTTGCTGATTGCCCGCCAAGTCGGTGTTCATGGTTTTGTCGGGCGACTGGACTTGAACATTTTGAGCATGCGGTCGGTGATCAGAAATCCGCCGACGACGTTGCTGGTGGCGGCGATACTGCCAGGAATCCGAACACGAACGAGAGCGTGCTCTTGTGTTCGCCCACCAGCACGATGGCACCAACGACCGCGATGGCGTCAAGGGCATTGGTGAGCGACATCAGCGGCGTGTGCAGCAGAGGCGAGACTCGGCGGATGACTTCAAATCCGATGAAAGCCGCCAGCATGAAGACGAATAGTCCGTTGATTAAAGCTGAACTCATGTTTTCTCCCGGTGGTCAGATTGAGGAGTTTATATTTTCAGTCGTCAGTTCCTAGTTCTCGGTTCCCAGTTATGCGCCTTGCGAAACCAGCGCTGGCAGCTTGAAAAATTCCCGGACGCGTTGGTTTACTATTTCACCATCTTTGGTCAGCAGGGTTTCCCGAGTAATTTCGTCTGCGAGATTGATCTGCAGCTTTCCGTCTTTTACCAAGTGCAACAGAAATGCCGTGACATTGCGCGCGTACATCTGGCTGGCGTGATATGGAACTTCGGTGGCGATGTTGATGCGCCCGATAATCGTCACCCCATGGGCGACTATTGTCTTGCCGGATTGCGTGAGTTCGCAGTTCCCGCCTCGCTCGCTGGCGAGATCAAAAATGACCGAGCCCGGCGCCATTCCTTTCACCATCTCCGCGGTCACGAGCACGGGCGCCTTTTTGCCGGGGACGACCGCGGTTGTGACCAAAACATCACTTTCGGCAACGACGCGGGTCAGTAGCTCGCGCTGTTTCGCATAGAAGCTCTCGTCCTGCGCAGTACCATATCCGCGCGCATCCTGCGCATCCTTGGCTTCGATGGGGAGCTCGACGAAGCGTCCTCCGAGACTCTGCACTTGCTCTTTCGAGGCTGGACGAAGGTCATACGCAGAAACCACGGCACCGAGCCTCCGCGCCGTGGCGATGGACTGCAGTCCGGCGACTCCGGCTCCGATCACGAGAACGCGAGCAGGAGTAATGGTTCCAGCTGCCGTGGTCATCATGGGAAAGATTCTGGGCAGCGTGTCGGCCGCGATCAGCACCGCTTTGTAGCCACAGATCGTGCCCATCGAGGAGAGCACATCCATGCTCTGGGCTCGCGTGGTACGCGGCATCAACTCTACCGAAAAAGAAGTAACTCCGGTTTGGGCAATCTGCTGGATGACTTCGTCTGACCCCAGCGGTCGGAGGAAGCCAATCAGGATCTGACCTCGACGCATCAATGGAAGATCGGCTTTCCCGGTTACATCGTTGGAGCCGTAGCAAAGAACTTGCACGACGATGTCGGCCGTGGCGAAAAGGGCGGCACGATCAGGCAGGATCTTCGCGCCTTTTTCCACATAGAGCGCGTCCGGATAGCCGGCCTCCACACCGGCGCTGGTTTCGATAACGACCTCAAGTCCTGCTTTGAGAAGATTGGGCATTACCAGAGGAACGAGCGCAACCCGCCGCTCTCCCGGATAACTCTCTTTAGGCACACCAATAATCACGAAGTTGTTTCCTTTTGAGTTGGGTAAAGCACGGACCGCTCATTGTAGCGGATGAGCGTCCACAATGCAGTGACGGGGAAGTGCTGACTCCGACCAATCAATCCTTTTTGGGAACACCCGGCGCCGGCGCGCTGCTCTCGGGTTTGCCGTCATTTTTCTCCGGCTCTTCCGGTTGTTGCTCAAGATTCTGCACGATTACGGAAATGCGACGATTGGATGCGTTGAGGGGCGTAGCAGGAGTGCGCAGCATCTGATCGGCGTAGCCTCGGACTTGCGATACCTGATCGCTTCGCAAACCACCGTGCTGCATCAGTCGGCGGGCTGCGTTGGCGCGGTCTGTGGAAAGCTCCCAATTCCCGTACTCGCCACGGCCCGCGTACGGTTTGGAGTCCGTGTGACCTTCGATGGAGAGGTGGTTGGGAAGTTTTCCCAGTTCATTCGCCAAAAGCGACAGCAGCTCTTTTCCCTTCTCACTTGGGGACGCGTTGCCAACTTCGAAGAAGGTACCAGTTTCGGTTTCGAGAAGTTCAATACGCAAGCCTTCGGGGGTTATCGTCATTTCGATCTGGCTTTTGAGTTTGTCAAGGTCCGGGACTTTGCTGATGGCCTTCTCCAACTCTTCCTTCAGCTTCGGCATGTCGTCTTTGGTAATGGCAAGGGCCTCGGCAGCGCCAACTTTCGTGGAACCCATCTTATTGGCGGTTCCAGAGGGGTCTTTGAAATAGCCGGCAACCGCTTCTTTCACCGGCTTGCTGGTGTTGAGCAGCCAGAGCACGATGAAGAGCGCCATCATCGCGGTCACGAAGTCCGCGTACGCGACCTTCCACGCACCGCCGTGATGTCCACCGTGTCCGCCTTTTTTCTTGATGATGATGATGGGACGTGCGTCGGCCATAGGTTTTTCTTTCTACGCGGATGCCGAGGCGGCTGCATCCGCGGCTGGCGGTGCGTCTCCGGGGGCTGCTGCTCCGCCACCTTTGCAATGCTTTTCCACTTCCAGGAACGAGGGGCGCACGTGGCCAGGAATCGCACGGCGAGCGAATTCGACCGCCATAATCGGGGCGGTGCCCTTCAAGAAAGAAATCATTGCCACCCGCAGGACATGCAAGAATGCACCTTCCTCTTCGGTGTTCTTTTGCATGCTGGCGGCGAGTGGCCCCACGAGTCCGTAGCAAAGCAGGATGCCCAGAAACGTGCCCACCAGGGCGGCGGCGACTTTGTGGCCAATTTCCTCGGGCGGACCGCCGAGAGCTCCCATCGTGATGACAACGCCGAGCACAGCCGCGACGATTCCCAAGCCAGGCAAGGCATCGGCCATGCTGCTCAAGGAAGCGACGGGCAGACTGGCTCCGTGGTGATGAACCTCCATGTCAAGATCGAGAAGTTGATCCAGGTCAAACGCTTCGACTCCCGTGATAGCCATGCGCATGGTGTCGCACAAGTAATCGCGTATGTGGTGATCTTTGAGGAAGGCAGGATATTTCGCGAGAATCGGACTCTTGGCTGGATCCTCAACATCAGCCTCTAACGCCATCAGGCCTTCGCGGCGTGCCTTGTTCAGAAGTTCATAGATCATTTTGAGTGACTCGAGGTAACGCTGTTTGGTAAATTTCGATCCTCCAAATACGCCCGCGACGCCGCCCACAATTTGTTTCAGAATGTGAAGCGGGTTGGCGATCAGCACGGTTCCAATTGCGGCGCCTCCAATGACGACGAGTTCAGCCGGCTGAACCAAAACCCTGATGTTGCCATGCTCCATCAGGTAACCACCGATTACCGAACCGAAGACAATGACGATTCCGATAATTGCAAACATAGGGGATCAGACCTCCGAGCTTCCTTGGCTTCCTTGCGAGCCGGCTGCTGCTGCCACCTTTTTCAAAGAAGATCGCTGCAGAGAGCTTTGCGCTCGCTTCAACAGGGAGTCGATCGTGTCTCCCTCCTGCGCGGTGGCAAATCCCACCGACGTCGTAACCGTCAACTCATCACTCCACCAGCGCAGACCGGCGCACGTGACCATCTTCTGAATGCGTTCCCACGTCCTCTCTACGCCCTGATCCCGACAATTCACTAGAATCACGAGAAATTGGTCGTCCGCCCAACGTCCCACGAAATCTCCAGGGCGAAAAGCGTTTTTCATGGTTTGTGCCACGACGTGCAGAATAGCGGCGGCGGCCTGGCGGCCGTAGGCGGAGCGGAAGTGCTCCAACCGGTCTACCTGAATGGCAAGGATGCCGAATGGAAGGTGGTAGCGGGTGAAACTCGCGAGATTTTCGCCCAAGTGAAATTGGGTGAACTCCTGATTGGGGATGCCCGTGGTTTCATCCCCGCAACCATGAGCAGCTAGAGTGTGCTGATTGCGGTCTCGATCCGAGGCAAATCTCTGCTCGTCAAAACTCTGCGCCATTCCGATGATGGAGCCACGCGCATCGCGGATGGGAGCAACCCACATCATCACTTGGACCGGATGTCCCTCTTTGTGGCGCAACTGCATCTTCGCTTCTTGAGGCTTGCCCTGATGCATGGTTCGAGTCAGCGGACAAGTCGCGCCACAGGCGACACAGCCTTGACCGTCGCAGTGAACGAGAATATTGTCCCGCCAGGAGCGCCCGACTACTTCGTGCCGCTTGTGCCCGGTCAGCCTTTCAGCCCCCTGGTTCCAGGACCGAATGATCCCGTTTCGATCCGCCACACAGATCCCATTCTGCAGGCTGTCCAGCACGGCGCGGAGAATCTCCGGATCTTGAAAATCAGGCATAAGAAGTTGGAAAACGCGGCTAAGGGTTCTCATCGGCAAGAAAAGGTCGGTGCTTCAGAGTGTTCGTCGCTCGCGAGCTGATGACGACAGTAGTTCCGTAACTTCGGTCTCAATCGCCCGAATGGTCCTGTACCTTCGGACGCCCTCCATGCGTGAAATACCCGCTGCTCGAACCAGGCTGCGCCTGGATGCGATCACCAAAAGTAAAGGAAATCTCGAATTGGGCCGAAGAACTAGGCATAGCCGCGTGTGCTCCGAGACGCCGCTGGGATCGAGTCTTTTTGAGTAGAGCAGTTCTACTGGTCGCGAAATGTTTCTTCTTTACAGAGCCACGACAAACAGCTTTATCACGGAAAAACGCCGCGCAAGATTTCAGATTGTATTTCTCTGGCTTGCGATCCTGGCGTTAACCGCAACTGCGGGTGCGCAGCAGGACGTGAAAGATTTGAGTGAAGTGAGCCTGGAGGAATTAAGCAACATTCAGGTTTATAGCGCGTCGAAGCACATGCAAAGCGCCAGCGAGGCGCCGGCCTCGGTCACGGTTGTCACTGCCGACGAAATCCAAAAATACGGCTATCGCAACCTGGCTGATGTCTTGCGTAGCGTGCCCGGCTTCTATGTCACCTATGACCGCGATTACACCTTCGTCGGCGTACGCGGCTTTGGGCGCCTGGGAGACTGGAACAGCCGCATTCTGGTACTGATCGACGGCCATCGCATCAACAATAACGTTCTCGGCCAGGCCATGCTTGGCAACGAGTTTCTGGTCGACATAGACATGGTCGAACGGGTGGAGATTGTCCGCGGTCCCAGTTCCTCGCTCTATGGTGCCAACGCTTTTTTTGCGGTCATCAATGTCATCACGCGTACTTCGAAACAAGTGAAGGATTGGGAACTTTCTTTTCAGACGGGAAGCTTTGGCACCGATGAGGGCAGAGCTACTTACGGCCATCAGTTTCACGGCCTGGGCGTGCTTCTCTCCGGCACTTTTTATAACAGCACGGGCCAGACCTTGTTTTTTCCTCAATTCGACAATCCGGCGAACAACAACGGCATTACCAGCGACACCGATTACGAATCCTATAGGCACATTCTGACTACGCTGACTTACCACGGGTTCACGCTCCAGGGATTGTTCAGTACGCGCGATAAGGGGGTTCCGACAGCGTATTTCGGAGCCGTGTTCAACGACCCCCGCGACTACAACATTGATAGCCATCAGTACATCGACCTCGATTACCAACACCCGATCGGGAAATGGCAACTGGACGCGGGCACGAGCTACGACCAGGCTCGTTTGCAGGGGCCGGTCCCCGAGGCGCCGCTAATGGCCGGCGAGCCGATTGTGCTGAGCACGTACTCCTTCCGGGGAAATTGGTGGACGGGAGAAATCAAGGTAAGCCGCGATCTTTTCGAACGAAACCACCTCACAATTGGGTCAGAAGTCAGGGACAATCTTCGACAGGACCAAGGCGATCTCCTGAACCCTCCAAATGCATTTACTCCAGAGCCGAACAGCTCGTTAATAACTGCGCTTTACGTCCAGGACGAATTCGGCATCACCAGCCGCCTCACTTTAAACGCGGGAGTTCGTTACGACCACTATTCCACTTTTGGCGGAACCACCAACCCGCGTGCAGCTTTGATTTACCGTGCCGCCGATAAAACCACGCTCAAGCTGCTCTATGGCAATGCCTTCAGCGCTCCCGACGTTTATGAAACTTCTCCAGACTTCGGGATTTTTTACGACGACAATTTGAAACTCCAGCCCGAGCATATTCAGAGTCTGGAGGCAAGGGTGGAACAAGGGCTGGGACAATACTTTCAGCTCTCGAGCGGTGTGTATCGCAACCGAATTAGCGATTTGATTACACTCGCCTCCGTTCCCAGTGACGGGAACTTCCAATACCAAAACGCGGGGAGTGCGCAAGCCTTAGGAACGGATGTTGAGCTCAGCGGACGCGCAACCAACGGCTTGCAGGGCAAGGCCAGCTTCGATTATGTCGACGCGTATAGCGACAGTGCAGGGCATCCGTCCCTGAATAACTCTCCCGGTCCCATGGCGAAGTTGAACCTGATTGTCCCCTTGATCGACCAACGGTTGTCGGCAGGAATTGAGGGGCAATTCTTGGGAAGACGCCTGACCCTCCTGCAGGATTCGCTGGCCAGTTATCAGGTCTTCAACTTCACGCTGCTGGGGCACACGGTCGGAAAACACTTGGACTTGGCGGCCAGCGTCTGGAATGTTCTGGACAAGAAATATTTCGATCCTGGCCGACCGGAGGATCCGGAAGATGCCATTCAGCAGGACGGAAGAAGTTTCCGGATCAAGATCACAGGCCGGTTCTGAAAAACCATGCAACCAGACCAGGCATTCGAGCAAATCGTTTCCGGACGGGTTGGCCGACGAAAGCGGCTGAGACTCGGCGTGGGGTTCCTTGTGTTTGGCATGCGTTGCTTTGCCCAACAGCAAGATCTGACCCAGTTGAGTCTCGAGGACTTGATGAATACCAAGGTCACTTCGGCATCGAAGCAGGCCGAAAGTCTCTCTGGGGCCCCAGCCGCCATTTTCGTATTGACTGGAGAAGACATCCGACGAGGCGGCTTCGCCACTCTACCCGATGCCCTGCGCATGGTCCCAGGGTTGTACGTAGCCCAGACGAACGCGCACCTCTGGCAGGTCAGCGCTCGCGGCTTCAGCGACCTGGACAACAACAAGATGCTGGTGTTGGTGGATGGCCGCAGCGTGTATTCGCCAGAGCTGGGCACGGTCTACTGGGACACCCTCGATATACCGCTCGAAAACATCGAGCGGGTGGAGATTATTCGTGGTCCGGGAGGTGCGCTCTGGGGCGCGAATGCGGTCAACGGCGTGATCAACATTGTCACCAAGAACGCTCAAGCGACCCAGGGAATGATGGTGTCAACTTCAGACAGCGCCGAGGAGGGTTACTCCACTACGGTTCGCTATGGCGGCCAAATCGGCTCCAATTTGGCCTATAGCGCGTTCGGGAAAGCTTCGTACTGGGAGCCATTCGGCTCTCCGTCCGGGAATACCCCTCCAGACAGCTTTGCCTTGCCTCAAGCCGGACTCCGCGCGGACTGGGCCGCATCGAGCAAGGATGTCGTGACCATAGAGACTGGCGGCTACGACGGAAGACAGGGGAGCAACATATTCCAGACCAACATTCCCGCGACATACTTATTGAAAGGCGGCCACACACTCGTCCATTGGAAGCGGACCATTTCTGAACGCAACAGCGTCGAAACTCTGGCCTATTGCGACTGGTATGCGCGCTTCGGCGCGCCCGGCGAAAAACGCAACAGTTGCGATCTGGAATTCCAGCACACCCATCAGTTCACTCCGCGCCAGTCTTTGATTTCGGGCGGTTCTTTCTTCACCACGGGCGATGATCTTACCCCGGATCCCGCCCCCTACCGGCCGGAGCGACGCCGCACGAACGTGTTCAGTGGTTTCGCCCAGTACGAGATCAAGATTATTCCCGACCGCTTGCGTATCCTGGGCGGAACAAAGCTGGAACACAACGACTACACCGGATTCGAATACCAGCCACAAGGGCGTATGGTATGGACGCCCAACAAAGTGAACACGGTCTGGACCAGTGTTTCACGCTCGGTCCGCGTTCCCAGCCGCAACGGAAGTGACTTGGATCTCGTGATCCCGGTCGGACCCATCAACGGGGAACCGTCCTTCTTGTCCGTGCTTGGCAACCCGGATCTGCAGTCTGAGCACATCCTCGCCTACGAACTCGGGTACCGCGTTGAACCGGTTCCGACGCTGTCTTTCGACCTGGCCCTGTACTACAACCAATACCATAACTTGATTGTCACCTCGCCGCCCGCAATTGAAATCCTTCCACAGGAAATACTGCTGTCGAGTGAGTTCATCAACGGTCCGGACGCTGAGACAAATGGCGCTGAGTTAAGCGCTAAATGGCAGCCAGTTCATAGTTGGACGATCTCCGCGGGCGTCACGGAAACGCATG
Source organism: uncultured Acidobacteriota bacterium (assembly GCA_963722725.1). Taxonomy (GTDB): domain Bacteria; phylum Acidobacteriota; class Terriglobia; order Terriglobales; family Acidobacteriaceae; genus JABDBE01. Next base: position 1,000,707 of record CAVROB010000009.1, on the reverse strand, counting down.
GCAGTGCGGTCGCCGTGAATGCTACTCCAGAGTACCTGTTCAACGTTCAATCGCGACTGAACCTGCCACATCGGATCGAATTCGATAGTGGGCTTTATCACTATAGTTCCATCGCCGTCGGGCAAGACACCGGGGCTCCAGCCACTACGCCATTCCAGGGCGTTCCGAACTTCAATCGGGTGGATGTAGGAGTCGGTTGGCATCCAGCGTCGCAATGGACATTCTCGGTTTGGGGCCGCAATCTGCAATCCGACAAACATGTGGAGACCAGGGACACCATACTTTCTAACGAGGCGGAATACGTGCCGCGTTCGGTGGCTTTCAAGCTGGTCTGGCAATTGAAACCTGAGAAGAGTAGCTCCGGGCCGTGATCGATATGGAATCGAAATAACATGCGGCTTGCGAATTTCACTCCGGCGAAGGTTTCAGGCATGTCGCGTCCACGACGAGTTCTGCGGATGCTGGCCCTGTTAACCCTGCTTCTCGGCAGCGGATACGCGCAATCCCCGACCGCTGGCGAGTATCAAATCAAGGCCGCATTTCTATACAACTTTGCGAAGTTTGTCGAGTGGCCAGCGAGCAGTTTTCCCGATGGGGCAGCGCCGTTTCAGATCTGCGTCATGGGACGCGATCCTTTCGGTGAAGGATTACTCAACATCACCCGCGAAAAGACAGTGAACGGACGCAAGCTCGAGGTCGATACTGTCGCCGATTTGGAGCACGCCAGAACCTGCCACATCCTCTTCGTCGCGTCATCGGTAAAAATGCCGATCCAGCAGATCATCGAAGGTCTGCGCGGGGCGAGTGTTCTCACTGTCGGCGATACGAAAGGCTTTGCCGAGCAGGGTGGGATGATCGATTTTGTGTTGCAGGATGATCGGGTGCAGTTCGACGTCAGCCGCACGGCGGTAGAGCAGGCTGGACTGAAAATCAGTTCCAAGCTGTTGAGCGTGGCGAAAGTTGTCAGGTAAACCTGTCTTAGGAGTGGTTTCTATGCGTCATTTTGGAGATTTGTCGATCCGCCACAAGCTTACCGTTCTATTCCTGGCGATCAGCGGCTTCACCGCATTAGCGGTTTCCTGTCCCCTGGCAATTTATGACTTAGTCACCTTCAGGCACGCAGTGGCCCAAAACCTGGCTGTCTTAGGCGACGTTCTGGCCGGTAACAGCACAGCAGCTCTGACGTTTCGGGATGCAGAATCGGCGCGGGATGTCTTGCGGGCATTGCGGGCAGAACCTGACGTAATCGCGGCCTGTATCTATACCGCGGACGGCAAACCGTTCGCTACGTATGCGCGTGCGGAGAACGATTTGAGTTTCATACCTCCGGTTGCCGAGGCGGAGGCCACGCAATTCAGGAACCGTCATCTGATTCAGTTCCGCAAAATTGTGCTTGCGGACGAGACCGTCGGCACGCTGTACATTGAATCGGATCTGGAAAGACTGCACTCGCGATTGCGAGGATACGCCTTCGCTTTCGTCTTGACTCTGCTGGTTACGCTCTCGCTGGCTTTCGTCCTCTCCTCTCGCTTTCAAAAACCCATTTCGCGTCCTGTCCTTCAATTGGTGGAGACCACCAAAGCGATCTCGGGCCGAGGCGACTACTCGATCCGAGCCCAAGTCCTGAACCGTGATGAATTCGGACTTCTGACCACCGAGTTCAACGGCATGCTTGAGCAAATCGAGAAGCGCGACCTGGAACTTCAGCAGCATCGGGAGACGCTTGAAGAGCAAGTCGCTCACCGCACCGGCGAATTGCTGGCCATGAACACCGACCTCACCGTGGCCAAGGATGCGGCCGAAGCGGCAAGCCGCGCCAAAGGTGAATTCCTCGCCAACATGAGCCACGAAATCCGCACTCCGATCAACGGCATCATGGGCATGACTGAATTGGCCCTGGATACGGAACTCACCACCGAACAGCGGGACTACCTGCAATTAGTGAAATCTTCGGGCGAATCCCTGCTATCGGTGATCAACGACATTCTGGATTTCTCCAAGGTGGAATCGGGAAAGCTGGACTTGGAAATGATCGAATTCAATCTCTACGATTGCGTGGGCGAGACTATGAAGACGCTGGCTCTGCGCGCTCACCAGAAAGAGCTGGAACTGGCCTATGACGCCGATCCTGAAGTGCCCTCGCACCTGCTCGGCGATCCTGGCCGCCTGCGGCAGATTCTGGTAAACCTCGTCGGCAACGCGATTAAGTTCACGCAGCGGGGAGAAGTGCTGGTCACGGTTGAGAAAAGCTCACAAAATGGCGGAAGCGTGGAACTCCATTTCAAAGTGAAGGACACTGGCATCGGTATTCCTCCGGAAAAACAGGGGCTGCTGTTCAAAGCCTTTTCTCAGGCCGACAGCAGCACTACGCGCAAGTACGGCGGCACCGGCCTGGGACTGGCGATCTCGGTCCGCCTGGTTGAATTAATGGGGGGCAAGATGTGGGTGGACAGCAGCGAAGGTCAAGGAAGCACGTTTCACTTCACCGCGCGCTTTGCGATTTCCGCGGCAAAGTTTCAGCCCGCATCTCCCGCTCTCGAAACCGCGTTGCAAGGTCTCCGAGTGCTGGTCGTCGACGACAACGACACGAATCGGCGCATCCTCTGTGACATGACTCGCGGATGGGGAATGCGGCCTTATGCCACGGAAGGCGGCGCGCTGGCGTTGGCCGCGGTGGAAACGGCAGAGCAAGAACGCGATCCCTTCCGAGTGATCCTCATCGACTGCCATATGCCCGGCATGGATGGGTTCGAATTAGCAGAAAAGATGCAAATCACGAATCAAGCAGAATGCAAAGGTTGCGGAGGCCACCGTCCTGATGCTCACGTCGGGAGGACTGCCTGGCGAGGCCAACCGGTGCCGGGAGGTTGGCATCTCCGCCTATCTGCTTAAGCCGGTGCTCAAAGACGACCTGCTGGCTGCGATCCGCGCGGCGTTGAGCCAACGGCGGGCGGAGACCAACCAGCCGCCCGCACTGGTCACTCGTCATACCCTGCGTGAATCGATACGCAAGCTACGGGTTCTGGTGGCAGAAGACAACGCGGTGAACCAGGCCGTGATCCTTCGTGTCTTGCAGAAGATGGGCCACACGGCTGTGCTGGCACAAAACGGCAAAGAAGCACTCGCGCTAGCTTCGGCAGAAAAATTCGACCTTGTCTTCATGGATGTTCAAATGCCGGAGATGGACGGCATGGCCGCGACCGCGGCGATCCGAGAAAATGAAAAAGAGAAAGGAGCAACGCACCTTCCGATCTTCGCCATGACCGCGCATGCGATGAAGGGTGACCGCGAGCGCTGTTTGGCCGCCGGCATGGACGGGTACCTGACCAAGCCGGTGCGTTTTAGCGACATTGAACAGACATTGTCAAGCGCTGTACGTTCGCCGATGGTGCCCAGCAAGCCTGCGGTGCCGAAGGCATCCTGGGACAAGACAGAGGCTCTCGATCGTATTGGCGGCGATGAGCAACTGCTGCTGGAGCTGTGTCAGATCTTCATGGAAGAGTCTCCGAAATTGCTGCAGAAACTGCAGCAGGCAGTGGCGGCGGGAGACGCGGACGGGGTTATGCGAGCGGCTCACAGCCTTAAGGGCGAGTCCAGCTACCTGGGCGCCGGTGGAACTTCGCAAGCGGCCCGCCAACTCGAAGAGATGGGGCGCAGCAACGACCTTTCGCGGGCAAGTGAAACGCTCGGCGTGCTGGAGCGCGAGGTGGCAGGTCTCCACTTCGATCTCAAAGAGTTAGCAGGGGCACATCATGAATAAGCTTCCAGCCGAAGTCACCGGAGCGGTCTTGGATCCCAAACCGGGCATTCAGGCGAAACCTTCCGCCGTCAACACCGCACTGATCGCGGAAGACGATCCCATCTTCCGCCGGATTCTCGAGAACTGGTTTAAGAAGTGGGACTACGGCGTAACAGCCGTGGACAACGGACTGGCGGCGTGGGAAATCCTGCAAAGAGAGGATGCTCCACAACTGGCAATCCTCGATTGGATGATGCCGGGGATGGACGGGATCGAGCTCTGCAGCAAAATCCGCAGCCGCAAGCAGGGTCCCTATCGTTATGTTCTCCTGCTCACGGCCAAGGACGACAAACAGGATGTGATCGCGGGCCTGGAGGCGGGAGCTGATGACTATTTGACCAAGCCATTTGACGTGGACGAACTGCGCGCCCGGGTTCGAGCCGGCAGAAGAATTCTCGACCTGCAAGCAGCCTTGATCTGCGCCCAAAATGATTTGCAATATGCAGCTGCCCACGATACTTTGACCGGACTTTGGAATCGCGGCGCCATATTCGATTTACTCAGACGAGAAGTATCTCGTCGACAACGCACGGGAGACCCTTTGGGCGTAGTTATGGCCGACATCGATTACTTCAAGAAAATCAATGACACGCATGGCCATCTGGTCGGCGATGCTGTGCTGCAAGAGGTGACTCGGCGACTGGCTGCTGACGTTCGTCCCTACGATGTGGTCGGCCGATATGGGGGAGAAGAATTCTTGATCGTCTTTCCCGGTTGTACCCCCGCTAATTTGATCGTCGGCGCCGAACGGCTGCGCCAAAGTATCGCTAGTCATCCAGTCGAAACCAGCGCGGGTCCGGTTGCAGTCACACTGAGCCTGGGGCTGGCTTCGGTGGACCAGGATGAAAAGGAAACTCTCGGTTGCGAGGGGCTGCTTCGCACCGCCGATGAAGCTCTTTACGCCGCCAAGGCTCGAGGACGGAATCGAGTGGAAGTCGGCCCGACAGCTCATGCGGCGGGACAGCACGGCGACTGACAGCAGGCTGGCGTAATAACTGTTTTTGTTTCGAAGTGTGTAATGCTTTTAACGCCAAATGTTAATTTCTGAGATAGCACATTGGTGGGTCTTTCTAGCCCGGACGTGCCATTCACAAAAATTAAAGGAAGAATTACTTTTCTAAGTGAGCAGTTCTGGGGGAGGGCTGCCCGGGCGTCCAATGACTCGCGAGAGTCGGACGCCCGTTTTTTGTTTTTGGAGACCGTGATTCGAAGTTCACGCTGACCGAAGGAATGGCTCCGACTGTGATTTAGGTCAGTATGTCGAAATGGTGAAATTCACGGTGACGCGCGCCTCGGTTTCCACCGGTTGCCCGCCCTGGTAGTAAGGCTTGAAGTGCCACTGCCTGACCGCCTCGCGGGCAGCTTCCGAAAGAATCGCGGGCCCGCTGAGCACTTGGATGTCCTGAATGCTGCCGCTCTTGCTGATCAGCGCCTCCAAAATGACTGCGCCTTGAACTTTCATTTGCTTCGCCAGCAGCGGATAGCTGGGGTTCACTCGAGAAATGACTTGCGCGCTTCCAGGCGAAAGCTGAACCTGCGCGCTCGTCTTTGTCGTTGCGGGAGTACTGCTGCCTTGGCTCTGGACTGCAGGGGCGGTTTGCTCCGGGGCTGCATCGTCGCTGGGTTGCATCTGCAGCTTGACGGAACTATCCCCGGGATTCACAGCCCGGCGCTGATTCCCGGCAACCACCTCAACCTCGAGAGGAGGCAGTACAGCGCGGTTCGTCGCTACGATGAACGGTGGGTCTGGCGCGCTGGTCGAATGCGCGGCCGCTGTTGATCGCTTTGATTTTGGCCGCGCGTGAGCCGGCGAAGATACCGCAATTTTCGGCGGGGCGACGGATGTTGCAGGCTTGGCCAGAGTGGTGGCAGGGCTCGCCCGGGGCGTGCTCTGGTCTGGAGTTTCAGATTCAGCGCTTGGACTGGGCGGGAACCAGAACTGGCGGTCCTTAATAAGAACCGAAACCAGTGCGAGCACCAGAACTATCAGAGCAATGAGCATCCGGCGGCGCTGTTGCTGTTCGAAAGCCGCATGTGGGCGGGAATCCCCCGGCTCTGTGTGGCTCTTCTGCTCCAGCATAGGCATAGCGCCGACTCCCCTGCCGAACCCGGGACTTGCTGCCTAGTATGCCTCGAAACAGTCAGTAAAGCCAGCACCGTGCAGAGGAACGCTGAGAACTTCCTTTGTGTACCTTCGTGATTAAGGAAGTTCAGATGCGAGCAGGACAAAAAGGACACGAAGGCACACAAGAGATCGTGACCTTAGCAGGCGAGTTGTTCGCGGCTTAGCTTGAGGCCGTTCAGGTTGCCAAGCACGGTGACTGCAATCGATTCGGTAAGGAAGAACTCGTTGGCGAGTTCCCTTACGTCTTCCGCGGTGACGCTCTCAATTTTCTCGATTAGCTCGTCCATGCTGTAGAAACGGTCGAAGTACATCTCTTGCCGAGCCAGGCTGGACATACGTGCGGTCGAAGACTCAAGCGACAACATCAAGCTGCCTTTTAGTTGGTCTTTGGAGCGGCGGAGTTCGTCGGCGGGAACGTCTTCCAATTTGAGTTTGCGGAATTCGGAAACAATCGACTGCACCACCTTGCCTGCTGACTCCCGCGACGTACCTGCATAAACGGAAAGGCAGCCAGTATCCCGGTAGGGATTCAGATCGCTGTAGATCGAGTAGGCGAGCCCCTGGCGTTCGCGAATATTTTGAAACAAACGAGAACTCATGCCGCCGCCGAGGAGCGTATTCAGAATGTATGACGCATGCCGCTTCTCGTGCGCAATGGGATGGGAAGGCACGCCAACGCAAATCTGGACCTGCTCCAGAGATTTCTTGTTGCGCATGATAATGCGCGGAACAATCTTCGGCTGCGGACTATGAAATCCGTTCTTGACCGGATTCATGTGCTGAAAATGCTTTGCCACAAGTTCCACAAACTGTTCATGCTTCAGGTTACCGGCCGCGCAGATGATCAGATTGCCGGGGGCGAAACGCTGCCCATAAAAGCCAAGAACGGGATCCCGCTCAAATGTTTTGACCGTATCCTTGGTTCCCAGGATCGGCTTACCCAGCGGATGATCCCTCCAGAAGTTTTGGGTAAAGATCTCGTGGACGAGGTAGTCGGGACTGTCTTCGTCCATCTTGATTTCTTCGAGGATGACGCCTCGTTCGCGGCTGATGTCCTTAACATCAAATGTCGGATTGAGGACCAGATCGCTGAGGACATCCATCGCGATCGGCAGATGCTCATCCAATATCTTGACGTTGAAGCAGATGCACTCCTTGGCCGTGAAGGCGTCCATGTTTCCGCCGATGGAATCAACTTGTCGGGCTATGTCCTCGGCGGAGCGATGCTTGGTGCCCTTGAAAACCATATGCTCGACGAAATGGGAGATGCCATTCCATTGCGCATCCTCATCGCGCGATCCGGTCTTGATCCAAATACCGATCGAGGCCGAACGAATATGCTGCATCTGTTCGGTGATAATCGTCAGCCCGTTAGGCAGCAATTCGCGCTGGATATTGCGTACTTCTTCAACCATTAGCTTTTTCCTAAACTCCTCGCCACTCAGAACCGGGGCGGGTCTTTACTATTGTTACATACCCTTACGCTCCGGGCGAACCTCTGCAAAACAATCTCAACTCATTTATAATCACACACTTGCAACTGGCTTGTTGGGATAAGCCAAATCAGCAGGCGCCGGTTTCGCCCATCTCTTCTAAAATAAGCGTTGCGAAGTCTATGAGTGACGAAAAACAAAGCGTACTGTTGGGCCTCACTTTTCGCGAGCTTACGGATTTTGCCGAGGAATCTGGCCAGCCCTCCTACCGCGGACGGCAATTGTTTGAGGCCGTTTATGGCCAGCGCGTCGAGTCCCTCGAGCAGATTTCCACACTTCCGCAAGAGTTGCGGAATAGCTTCAAACAAGGAGGCTTGTCGGTAGGGGTTCCGGCGATTGAGAAGAAATTCGTGTCCAGCGACGGTACGGTCCGCTACCTGATCGGGTTCGCCGATGGGCAAAGTGTAGAGACTGTCTGGATGCCGGAAGGTGACGACGGCGAAGCTGGAGATGGCAGCGAAGCCGGGAACGAAGTCGAAAAAGCGCGAGGGTGGGACCGCGCTACCATTTGCGTTTCCAGCCAGGTCGGTTGCGCCGTAGATTGCCAGTTTTGCCTGACCGCGCTGCTCGGTGTGAAACGTAATCTAACGGCGGGTGAGATCGTAGGACAAGTCTGCGCCGTGCTGAACGACCAGCACGTCTCTCCGCCCCAGAGCCGCGTGAACATTGTCTTTATGGGCATGGGCGAGCCCTTCTTGAACTATGACAATTTCATCAAGGCAGTCAGCCTGTTGGCTGAGGGAGTGGGGATCCCGGCATCTCGCATGACGGTTTCGACTGCGGGCATCGTGCCCCGGATCTATGATCTTGGCGCCGAGCCGGTGCGACCGAAACTGGCTGTATCGTTGAACGCGCCCAACGACGAATTACGAAGCCGGCTGATGCCGATCAATCGCAAGTGGAATCTGGAAAAGTTAGTGGCGGCTGCCCGCGATTTCCCCCTGAGGAATCGAGAAAGACTAACCTTCGAATACGTCCTTCTGGACGGAGTGAACGACTCGCCGCAAAACGCCCGCGAACTCGGTGAACTGATCCGTGGGATACGAGCGAAGGTAAACCTGATCGCACTGAACCCCGGTCCGGGGATTGCGTTTAAAACTCCAGCCGAGAACCGGGTATTCGAGTTTCAGAAGACATTGATTACCGCAGGTGTGCCCACATTCATCCGCCGCCCGCGCGGGCGCGACATTTACGCCGCTTGCGGTCAGTTAAAACGAACCGTGGAGTTGGCTGCCACCTGAGTCGATGTAGGCGCGGGCGTCTTCGCCCGGGTGTTCAGCGGCTCGCGGCTGCCTTCGCATCGGGAAGCAATTTGACCGACTTATAATTGCTCAAAACCGAGCCGGTGGCTTGCGCTGAATCGGTAACCGCAGGTAGCTCGATGCGGAATGTCGCCCCGCCCTCTGGCCGATTTCCGCAGGTAATTTTTCCGTTGTGCTCCTGAATAATGCCGTAGCAGACGCTAAGACCCAAACCTGGTCCCTGGCCGACCGGCCGAGTGGTATAGAAAGGATCGAAAACCCGGTCTGGCTCCTCCATGCCTGGTCCATTGTCGGAGAATTCCAGCACCACTAACGCATCCTTTAGCCGCCCGGTCACGGTCAATGTGCCGCCCGTTTCTGTCAAAGCATGGAGAGCATTGTTGGTAATATGCAGGCATACCTGCAGAAGTTGGTTTGAGTCGCCGAGCACTCGCGGCAACTCGCTGGCGATGTCGGTGTGCACTTGAACATTGGGACCACGCGATTGGGGCAGGCAGAGCTTGACCGCGGTTTGTAGCAGCGCGCTGATATCCACCAGAGTCTTTTCTGCGGGAACCTGCTTGGCAAAGCTCAGCAAGCTGGAAACCAGAGTCCGCGTGCGGCGTACCTGCTGCTCAAATTTTTGCATCAGTGACCGTTGTTCGCTGTTGAGTTCAGTCGATCCCAGCAATTCCGCGTACCCCATCATCGCAGCAAGCGGATTGTTCAATTCATGAGCGGCACCGCCTACGAGTTGCCCGAGTGATGCCAATTTTTCCGACTGCACCAACTGCGCCTGCACCCGTTTCAGGTTGTCGAACGATTCTTCGGAAGCGATCAACAATTGCAGGAGTTCGCGATCCAGCAGGTGCTGTTTAAAGAACACCAGCGCACCCATAACCAGCATGCTTGACAACGTAAGTACGAGCCGAAAGGTACGGACCCGCTGTGGGATTCCAGCATCGAACAAAGACCACAGGGCAAACAGCGGTAGCGAAAAGATCGCCGCCATGCCCAGCCTCGCTACCCACACTCCGTAACCGCCGGAAGCACGGGCGGGCTGCGGCTTCGAAGGGGAACGCAGCGCCAGCATACCGATAACGGTGATCCACGCCATAGAGATGGCCAAGGGCACGTCGTACAGACTGCCGGAGTGGTACACCTTTCGCGCGATTGCCCAGTTTGCAACGTAGGAACTCAGCGAATACGTCAGCCCCGCACCAAACCAATTCGCGTAGATGATCTTCCAGGAACCCTGGCTGCGAAACCAAAGCACACCCAGGCCAGCCAGAAATACTATTTTCTCCGTCAGGTAGAGGATGTTGAGGTTGTGATCGTAACTGGGCTCGTACGGTCGCACGTACTGCCAGGGAATCACGGCAAACAAATAAAGATATAGCCACCAGACTAACAACAGGGCGAAGTCGAGCGTTCCCAGTCGCGTGGTACGTTGGTTCGGTTGCACATGCGGCTGCACAGCCAGCGCCGCCGTCATGGGGACGATATGGAGGAACAGTATTACATCTCCGCCGAAAGGGTTTGGAAAGTCCTTGCGCAGCAACACCTCGAAGTACATCCACAGGCACTGATAGGACATCCAGAAAGCCACGCCCAGCGTCATCAATGCCCAGAACAGCCGGACTCGGCCGCGGGTTGCGAGCGCATTCAGCAGGAGTACAACGGTGCCGGCAAGAAGGAGAACGAGTTGCGTGATGTCGCTCAGCGCAGTCAGAGCAAAACTTTCACGCAGAAACAGCGATGCCGCCAACTGCAGACACACCAACCCCGCAGCGATCGAAATCCATAATTTCGTGTGACCGGACATGTTCATCCGTACCTGATTCTTAGGCACAATACACTAGAGGGAAAGTTACTCAAGTAACCAGGGTGGAGCTTAGCAAGCATGGCCCAAGACTCAGGTCTGAGTTTACTCTATTTAGATTGTTGGTGTTAGCCGCTGTTCAAGGAAGTTTTTACTTGCTCTCTGCCCCTATTACAAATAACATCCGGCTAACCATAATTCCTGTACACGGTCGGATTCGATTGCCATTCCAAGCACTGCGAGATCGATTCCTGTGGAGGCTTCGCGCCCCCATGGGTCCCGGCGAAGTACGCCGAACTGAACGCTGGCTGGCCACGGCTCGCGTTTCCCTCGCTCTGGCTTCGCTAGTCGCGATCTGGATGGACCCCGCGGAAGTTCGCTATTCGCTTTGGGCCTACGGGCTGTTGGCCTTCTACGTCGCCCAGGGTGTCATCATCATGATCTTCCTGCGCAGGCGTCAGGAATCGACGCAGTCGTTCCGACTGCTTGTGCATAGTGCAGATGTGGTCTGGCCAGCGCTCATTTCAGCCTTTGTCACGGGGCAGGGCAATCCCTTCTCTTTATTCTTTGTTTTTGTTCTTGCGGCTGCTGCCTACCGTTGGGGGCTGTGGGAGACGATGGGAACCGCGGTGGCGGCAGTATCGGTGCTTTGGGTAGAGAGCTTCTGCTTAATTCATCTTCACGTCGTCGACCGAGCGAACGGGTTTCTTTTGAGCCATAAACTGGGCCTGCCTCTGTTGCAAGTGAATGTCACCGACTTCGAGCCCAAGCATCTCTTCATGCGCTCCGTCGATCTGCTCGTATTGGGCATTCTGCTGGGATACTTGGCCGAGCAGCAGAAACAGCTTCGCGCGGAGAAAGCGGTAATTGCCAGAACGATTGGGAAAGCAAGGGTCGAGGCCGGGCTTACCGGAACGATTGGCGAGATTGCTGGTGAACTGCTCTCGATGTATGGGGCAAAACAACTGGTCATCGCTTCTCACGAGAGCAGCAACTATCGCGTCTTTGTCGGCGAATTGCGTCGCGCCAATGGCGATACATCCTTCCGATGGCTGGATCCGTCCTCAAGTGACCGTGAGACCTACCTGTACGAGTCTCCCGCGGCAACTTGTTACGCGCGACGAATCGGCAAACATCGCATGGAAGATTTTTCTCTCCTGGGATTAGATCGGGAGGGAGCAAGAGTTCGGGATCTTACTCCGGAATTTCTGGATCCGCTCGCGAAGAGATATGATTTCCAAAGTTTGATGACAGTATCGTTCGCCTTTGGACGCGAATGGTCGGGACGAATTGTTCTGCTCGATCCCTCCTTAGCGGGTGACACGGAAGAAGAGTTGCGGTTTTTGGACGAATTGGTGCGCCAGGTTGGACCGGCCGTCTACAACGTGCTTCTGTTGCGGCGTTTGCGGCTGAAGGCCGGCGCTTTGGAGAGAGCGCGTTTCGCGCGCGAGTTGCACGACGGGGCTGTCCAGTCGCTCATCGCTGTCGAGATGCAGGTCGATGTCTTGCGGCGTCAATCCCCCGGCAAGCCCGGCCTGGTCACGGAAGAACTAGGCAGGATCCAGGGGCTGCTGCGCGAAGAAGTTCTCAAGTTGCGCGAGCTCATGCAGCAGATGAAAACCCTGGACGTAGATTCCAAGAAGCTTTTGGGATTACTATCGGACACGGTAGAGAGATTCCAACGGGAGACCGGAATCTCCGCCCGGTTCCTTTCGGATCTGGACGAACTGAACATGCCGCAGCCCGTTTGCAGGGAGTTGGCACGCATTGTGCAGGAGGCGCTGGTCAATGTCCGCAAGCACAGCCAGGCGCGGCAGGTGCTGGTGCGGCTGGGTTCCCGCAATGGCGCCTGGCACGTACTGATCGAAGACGACGGGCGGGGTTTCCCATTCGCAGGGCGCGTCTCTCAGGCCGAACTCGATACGCTCGGCAAAGGGCCTCTGGTAATTAAAGAGCGTGTCCGTTTGATTGAAGGCGAACTCACGATAGAATCAAATCCGGGCCAGGGGTCACGTTTAGAAATCTCGGTCCCGCAGCGCCGGCAAGCAACTTATGGATAACCGAAGATCGCAGCCGACTCGCATCCTGATTGCTGACGACCATCCTATTTTCCGCGATGGCTTGCGCCGGCTCTTGGAAACCGAGCCTGACCTCAAAGTGATCGGAGAAGCATGTGACGGCGCCGAAGCCGTCCGGCTGGCGAAGCAGTTGAAGCCCGACATTCTGCTCCTGGATCTTGCCATGCCCCGCCATCCCGGGCTGGAGGCGTTGCGCGAGATGAGTTCCGCTTCGAACCAGAACATGGTCCGAGTGATACTGCTGACCGCAGCCGCCGAAAAAGCCCAGATTGTCGAAGCTCTGCAACTCGGGGCTCGCGGCGTGGTACTAAAAGACTCAGCGACCCAACTTCTTCTAAAAGCTATTCACACTGTAATGGCTGGCGAATACTGGGTGGGCCGCGAGAGCGTCTCCAATCTGGTGCAGTACCTCAGAACTCTGGTCCAGTCCTCGGGCGAAGAAGCGCGGCAGAAGAAATTCGGCCTGACGCCCCGCGAACTGGAGATTGTTTCGGCGGTGGTTGCTGGCTACTCCAACAAGGAGACAGCCGAATACTTCAAAATCAGTGAGGATACGGTGAAGCATCACCTCAGCAATATCTTTGACAAACTCGGAGTCTCCACGCGCCTTGAACTGGCGCTCTTTGCCGTTAATCAGTCCCTCCCCTTAAAACCGATCGCTTAAGCGATATGGCACTTTAGTGCCATATCCCGACACCGAAGAGCTATTGTTCCCCCCTCCCCAGATAATTAGCATTTAGAGAACAACTGAGATCAGGGGATGTTTTTCGCTGATTGTCAGCCCGGTACAATTCTTCCGTTCGCGTGAGGAGGACTTAGCTGGGAGCAAGGAGGAGCCTGTGGTAAAGTGTTTGCGCCAATTGTGGTCGGATGAGCGAGGACAGGACGTCGCCGAGTATGCAGTCATGCTCGCTGTAATCCTGGTGATCGTCGTGGGCACCATTCGTCTAATCGGTGGTAATGCCAACAACGTGTTTTCATCGGTGGCCAGCTCCATCGGACAGTAAATTCGCGAAGCCAGAGTTTCGCTCCCCAGTGACGCTGTCGGGTATTCCCGCCTATCCATCTGATTTTATTGGCCCAATGCGACGCCGATCTCGCGTCAGCAGTGGACGATCTTCGGGCTTTTGATGCCGCGGGTCGCGTTTCGTGTATCGACCACAAGCTGTGACTCGCGCACTATCCCTGCATAGTCATAATCTGAGTGATCGGTGACGATCAGCACGCAGTCATATTGGCCAAGATTGTCCAGCGGCGTACATTTCATTTGCAGATCGTACTTGCGTCCTTTGCCGACGGTCGGGAAATAAGGATCGTTATAGCTGACCTGAGCGCCGTCTTTCTGTAGCAGCTCGATAATGGTCAGGGACGGAGATTCGCGCAAGTCATCGATATCCTTCTTATAGGCGAGTCCCAGGACCAACACCTTGGCGCCGTTCAAGGCTTTCTTGTTCCGGTTAAGGGCCTTGCTGACCGATTCCAGCACGTGATACGGCATGTTGGTATTGATCTCGCCGGCTAGTTCAATGAAGCGGGTACGGAAATCCCACTCCTTGGCCTTCCACGAAAGATAAAAGGGATCCACCGGAATACAATGACCGCCTAGCCCAGGGCCTGGATAGAACGGCTGAAACCCGAACGGCTTGGTTGCGGCCGCGTCGATTACTTCCCAGATATCGAGCCCCATGCGCAACGACAACAGCTTCAACTCATTCACCAGCGCAATATTGACGCAGCGGTAAATATTCTCCAGCAACTTGGTCATTTCGGCGGCAGCCGGCGAGGAAACCCGCACTACCCGGGCGAAAATGGCGCCATACAAAGCAGCGGACAGGTCAGCCGCTTTCGCATTGAGCCCGCCGACCACTTTCGGAATGTCGCGTCGCGCCACTGTCTGATTGCCGGGATCTTCGCGCTCGGGAGAAAATGCGACATAAAATTCCTGGCCGGTGGAAGCATCGCCACGCGAAGCCTTGAGCCCGTGCCGGTTGCCTTTCTCCAAGATAGGAATCAAAATTTCTTCCGTGGTTCCCGGGTACGTCGTGCTTTCCAGGATCACCAGGTGTCCGGCGCGCAAGTGCGGAGCAATGGACTTGGCCGTTTCGGTGATGAAACTTAAATCAGGCTCGTGGTATTCATTCAACGGCGTGGGTACGCAAATGATGATCGCGTCCATCTCCGTTAAACGGGCGTATTCGGCGGTCGCGCTGAAACCTTTTTTCTTCGCCGCCTGAATCTCAGCCGTTGGAATACGAAAAATGTAGGAACCTCCCTGCTCCAGCGTTGAGATCTTGCGGGCATCGATATCGAAACCGGTAACTGAGAATTTCTGCTCAGTGTAGAGCAGAGCTAATGGCAGACCCACGTAACCGAGGCCGATGACGGCGACACGCGCCTGTTTCTTCTCAATCTTGCTCTTCAGGTCGGAAAACAAAGCGGCGGTAGGCATTGATTCAATGCTCATAGTTGTTTTTGTGGGTCCGTTTGAATTTTACCATGTTGACCTTTGACACTTGAAAAACGAGCGCGCGTGCGCTCACTGAAGTAACTTACAGCTTTGAACAAGCTACGGATCGAGATTTCGCGTAGTCTGTATGGTCCAAACAGAGCGGCGGAGAGCAGTTGCGGCCGTGATTTAGCCGCAAGAAGACGGATCCATGGCAAAGCTGAAACTCGTCCTCATCTTGGGAGCATTGTTCGTAATCGCCTTGGTTAGGACTTCCGGGCGATTTCTGGTGGTGAATCAACCCCGCAAGTCAGACCTCTTGGTTGTTCTCGCCGGGGAAACCGACCGGCGTCCAGCACGAGGGTTGGAGCTGCTCGATCAAGGTTACGCACCGCGGTTGATTCTCGATGTTCCCGCCGAGGCCAAGATTTACCAGTGGGACCAATTGGAGATTGCCCGGAAATTTGTCGAAGGGTTGCCGCAAGCCAGTGCAATTTCTGTCTGTCCGATTTACGGACGCTCCACCCGGGATGAGGCTCGAGACGTGGCCCACTGCCTGCAAGGCGCCAACGCCGGCAGCATTCTGTTGGTCACTTCCGATTATCACACCCGGCGCGCTCTTAGTATTTTTGAGAGGGCTTTGCCAGCAGACTACAGCATCGCCGCTGCCTTCGATGCCAGCGAGTTTGGTACGCAGTGGTGGCGACGTCGAGAGTGGGCCAAGGTGAATCTTGAAGAGTGGTTGAAGCTGATCTGGTGGGAACTGATCGACCGCTGGCGTTAGGATCCGAGTCGTGCCGATTTGTGCGGGGGTGATCACGGCAGGCAATTGACGGTCGATGGTCCGCGGGCTAGTATCACCGCGAAGAGTTTGTGTCATGACTGTGTCGAGACTGAGAAATATTGTTTGCTGGATGCTGGTCGCCATCACTCCCGCCTCCTTGCTGGCGGCTGATTCGGGTGCAGCCATGCTCTATGGCCGGGGCCCGGTCTGGCTCAACGGCAGTCCATTGCCCAATTCGTCCGCCGTTTTCCCGGGTGATTTAATAAAGACCCAGCCAGAGTCGCTGGCTACGCTGGATGCATCCGGCTCCGGCATTATTGTATTGCCGGACTCGGTCGTAAAGTTTGAAGGCAAGGCTGTGACTCTCGAGCATGGGAGCGTCAACGTTGCCACGTCTGTCGGCATGGTTGCGATTGCCGGGGTGGTCACGGTGACCCCGGCTTCTAACACTTGGACAGAATTCGAAGTGGGCGACGCCAACGGGTCGGTTCAGGTTTTTGCCAGTAAGGGCAGTATTAACGTCTATTGCGGAAAGGACACAGCCAATCTCACCGAGGGTGAGCAGGCTAATCCTGACGACTCCGGTAAGTGCAATAAGAAAAAGCGGAAGGCGCCCGGAGCGCCTTTTCCAGGAGGCGGCGCCTGGTTGACGAATCCATATGTTTTAGGCGGAGCCGCGGTTACAACAGGCGTGATCGTTTGCCTGCTCCTATGCAATTCTTCCCAGCCTTTTATGAGTCAATATAAACCGTAGCGACTATCACTTTACTTCAAGTTCTTTTGCGCTCAACTGCGGGCGAAGATCGTACGCACGGGGCTGAACCGCGCGGCCGCGCGAACTACTGGTGCTGTGTCTATGGTGATGCTTGCCGAAACGTGGCTCCATCGCGGCGACCGTGCAGAGCACATAGAAGAGAGCCGCGTTCGCCGGGATCTGCAGATTGAAATCCACGACGCTGTGAACCAGGATGCCGGTTACTCCAAGCACGGCGGCTAAAGTCACCGTAGTATTAGCATCGGCGGGAAAATGCTCCAACTTCTTAAAGGCGGAACTGAACAACATCAGCAGAAACCACAGCATCGTGGCGAAACCGAGCCCGCCCGTTTCAACCAGCAATTGCAGATAGTCGTTATGCGCCGGACCCACTTGGAAATTCGTAGAGAGATTGCTGAACTGTGGATAGATGTCAGGGAACGTGCCCAAGCCCCATCCTAAGACCGGTTTTTGCGCAAAAATCTTGAGCGCGTCGCGATCGATTGTCAGTCGGCTACCGCTGGACAACTCGGTTCGGGTTCCGTCGTGCATGCTAACCATTCGCTCCACTAATTCTCCACGACCGAGCCACGCCATTAGCGCCACCGCAACGATCAAGAACCCGCCTAACACGAAGGCCACTTTCCGGTTCTTCCTTCGAGTTACCAGAAAGCCGGCGAGCAGAGCCATCTGTATGCCGAAGGCAGCCATACCACCGCGCGATCCGGACAGAAAAATTGTGCTTGCCATCACCGCAGCCGCAAGGGCCGCCAGCGCCCTGCGTGAGTCCCGAACATTGTCAGCAAGAGAAATGACGAGAGGAATCGGGGTCAACATTTCCATCAGTCCCGCGTAATGGTTGTGGTTTACGAACGGGCCGTAAATCCAGCCCCCAGATGGCAGAGATCGAAGCCAATACAGCTTGCCGTTCGGGGCGATGCCCTGCATCAGCGCGAAGAGGGCGACCGTAAAACCATATCCAGAGAAGACCCACGCGAGAACCTTCAGCTGCGATGTTCTGCGCAGGCACTGAACCACCAGGAAACACAAGAGTCCGTAGGCAAAGTAGAGCAGTGCAGCTGAAAAGGTGTCGGCGCGATAGGCCGTTCGTCCCGTCGCAAGCTGCCAAAGAATCAGGCTGGCGAAAAACAGGATCGGCATGAACAAAGGGTTGCCCACTATTTCTAATTCACCCGTCGTGACCTGCCGCGCAGCCCAAAGTGCAAAAAGCAATCCGGAGCCGACTTGCATGATCGACATCGACCATGATTCCACGGCGCCAAATGCGAGCGGTCCGAATAGGAGAAGTCCAACGACTCCGTACAACAACACACGATCCAGCCTCGAGCGGAAAGCGCGAGGCAAACTCGACTCAGAGTTCAGTGTGAGCGGCAGTGGGGACGTCACTGGCCACCTGCCGGAGTTTGTTCCTGGGCCATGTGTCTCTGGGTCAGCTGGACATCGCCAATCCACAACTTGCCACGAATCGCATCCCCGGGCGGCACGCGCTGTATCCGCAGGACCAGCAGCCGTGTATCGGGGCCGGTGCTAAATACTCCTCCTACTTGCTTCCAGAAATCGGCGTCCTTAAGCTCTTCACTGGCAAGAAAATTTGCCCTGCTAAACCGATCCTCCAGCAAAAAGCGTGGCCCACCCGCACCCTCCAAGCCTTGTGACTTGAAATAGGCAGAGAACTCGTACTTCGTGTTCGGTTCGACAGGAATGAGCTGCGAGATACCGACGTCTTCAATTCCCCGACTATCGAAGGCAATGGAAAGAGAACGGTGGCCGGAATGCGACTCGGTTGAGTCCAGCGCCAGCACGACATCAGATGATTTCTCATAGAGCCAATCGAATCCGCCATTCAACACTGGCAAGCTGAAATCGCCGTTAACCACCAGATTCTCCGGCGAAGGTTGGTACGCGGCAAGATCGGCTAGACCTGCTGCTTGCCGCCAGGCTTGATCAGCTTGCGCGACCTCCTGGCGATCGATGAGATAGCGGACATAATCGAAAACGTGGCGCGTTTCCACGGGATGTTGGAGTTGCACAATCTGCGTCCAGACTTTTGCCGCGGCTGCCGGTTCATTCCTGGAGATCAAGAAATCCAAGAACGATGCGTAAACGTCGGTATTGCGTGGAATCACGTCTCGAAGGAGAGCGTCGACATCGGGCTTGATCCGCCAGCAGCGATCCAGGGCCGCGGGCGGCAAATAAGGATCATTGGCCAGGACCACGCGGAATTCCTGCAGCGCCTTATCCGTCGCCCCCAAAGTCCAATAGAAATTGGCCGCCTCCCATGCAACTTCAGGAGTCGATGGATCTGCGGCTATGGCGCGTTGCAAAGCATCCTCCTGTCGATTAATGTCAGCGAGCCGCCGATAAGTTCTGGAGACTTCAAGCCAGTAGCTGGCGTGGTGCGGGTTTAGTGCAGCCGCCGACCTGAAGAATTGTGCCGCCGTCTGCGGTTCATATTGCGTCTGCAGAAAATAATGCCCAAGCCGGTATTGATAATCCGCATTGCCTGGTTCCAGCCGCGCTGCCATTTGCAGGCTTGCGAGGTCAAGTTTGCTGGAGAAGTAATCGGCGAGAAATTGGTCAGCGACCAATCCGATATAAATCACGGTAAGCGCGAGGCATGTACCTAAAAAGATGAGTTTCCGGGCTGGGCTTTGAAGCGCAATCTTAATGCGCGTGCTTTCGTGCGCATGCACTTGACCCCGATGCTGCGCCACACTACGCTCCATTGGAGGTAGCTTCAGAAACGACTCCCTCCGCCGCGCTCACTGAATCCTCTTGGTAGTACCCATGACCGTACTTCCCCTGATATTCGTAGTGATAATAGTAGTCGGGCGAATTGAGATCGACCGCGTTCACCAGCACGCCGCACACTCGCGCGTTGACCTGCAGGAGGATGTCGCGGGCGCGTCGCAAGGCCGGTTTCGTGGTGTGTCCAGACCGAATGACGAGAACGACCGCGTCAGCATCGGTCGACATCACTACGGCATCGGTGACGGACAAGGTTGGCGGCGAATCAATGACGATGTGGTCATATTGTTTTCGCAACTCCGCGAGAACATTTTTCATTTTGGCAGAGGCTAGAAGTTCGGCCGGGTTCGGCGGCGGCGTTCCCGCGGGCAGAATAAAAAGCTCGGGCAGAATCGTCGATGGAATGATTGCCTGTTGAAGAGTCGCGGCACCGGTTAGTACATTGCTGAGCCCGATCTTCGGACCCATGCCGAGTGTCTTGTGAATGCTGGGCCGGCGCAGATCGGCGTCAATCAGCAAGACTCGCGTGCCTTTCTGAGCCAGAACAATTGCGGAGTTCACACTGGTCGTGGTCTTCCCTTCCTCGGGAAGAGCGCTGGTGATAAGAATGACGGTTGGAGGCCCTCCTGCAAATGTGAGGAGCAACGAAGTACGCAGTGCGCGATAGGACTCCGCCATCTGCGACCTGGGCCGCGACTGCGTCACAAGCTCTACGGCCTCTTTAGACGAAGCCAGCGCCAGCTTCTGATTGCCACCCATTTCCCTGGTGCTTCTAGACCCGAGAGGAATCATTCCCAGCGACGGCAGCGCCGAGATGCTTTGCGCCTGCTCTGGAGTTCGCACGGTGTTGTCCATACTCTCCAAAAGAAAAGCGAGCCCGATGCCGGTGGAAAGTCCCAGCGCCAACGCGAAACCAAGGTTTTTCAAAAGATTTGGTCCCGAAGGGGATGTGGGAACCCGGGCCACATCCACGATACGGAAGTTGTTCGACCTCAAACCTGCGGTAACGCCGGCTTCCTTCAATCTCTCCAGCAATCCTTCGGAGAGTGTGCGGTTGGCGTCGACATCACGCTTGAGCAGGCTGTACTCGATGGCACTCTCGTTGAGTTTGTTAGCCTCTTGCTTTTGTTGCTCCAATGCGGTGCGCAACATGCTCTCGCGCTGCACGGCGGCAAGATAGTCGCCGCGCAAACGCGCTGCGACTTTGCGAATTTCAGTCTGAATTTCTGCATCGACTTCCTTGAGTTGACTGTTCAGTTGAGCCAACTTCGGATAGGAAGGTCCGAATTGTGTGCTCAGTTGCGCTACTTGGATCTTCAGATCGGCTTGCTGCTCGCGTAGTTTTTCGAGCAGCGCTGAATTAGCGCTCGAACCTCGAGACGCTCCGTCGACATTGGCGGCGGCTGCAATTGAGTCTGAATCTCCAGTCTGCACCAAGTGGTAGATCGATTCCTTCTCCATCCGGACGGATTCGGCTGAGGTCAACTCGCGGTTCAATTCATCCAGCTTGGCAGTGGTGATGTTCTGCTTCTCGTCGATCCCTAGAATTTCGTGTTCCTTTTGATACTTGACCAGTTTTTCCTGCGAGGTTTCGACCTTTATCTGGAGATCGACCAACTGCTTGGAAAGCCAATCCGAGGCCTGCATCGTGGACTCGAAGCGTGTCTTAAAGTTCTGCTCCACGTAGGTATTCGCCAGTGTGTTTACGACGCGCGCCGCGATGTTTTTGTCCGGGCTCCGGTAGCGGACTTCGATAATTCTGGTATTGGGGACGAGTGCCACTTGAAGATTGCCTTTGAAGGTGGCCAGAACAGCCGACGTCCTTGCAGAATCTGGCTGCATCGCGTCGGTTGTTAGCTCCAGGGATGACGGCGAAGTCTTGCCCTTGGCCTCGAACTCCGGCTGCTTATCAAGATTCAGTTGTCGAATGACCTGAAGAGCCAGAAGATCGCTCTTTAGAATTCGCACTTCCGTGTCCAAGTCGGTCGGATCGTAGTAGTCGACGCTGCTGGACGAATCCTTGAGGTTGAAAGTGACTGGGTCCATCTTGTTGATGGCGATGCTGCCAACCGCTTCGTAAATGGGCGTGCTGCGTAATGTGGAAATCGCAACCACCCCCATGACCAGCAGCAGACTTCCAATCACAACCCACTTGTTCTTGATCAGAACCCGCAAGTACTCTCGCAGGAGAGAATCTTGAGCCGGAATCGCTGGATAGCCGCCCGGTGCAGCATTGCGGTTGAACTCAATCGGAAGCGGGGGTTGGAGTTCGCGCAGGATTTGGCCGTTCACTGGTACTAGCGGTCCCGAGTCCATCAGTACTCCCGAAGAAAATCTGGGCGGCGGAGACTCTGGTCAAATTCCTGTCCTAGTCTCTTTTTCAAACCAGCACCGCAACCCGAGTCCCTGTCACTGTCTGTTGTTTAACAATTGGGCTCAGTCTAGCACCGCAAGCTGAGGAGTCATCGCTCCGAATTCGATGGGTTCCTTAGTGTTAACGGGGGTTCCCGCAGGCTTGATCGCGGCACATCTCCGCTATACTGGCGCTGGCAAATTGCATTTTGATGTGTACGCCAAGACGGATCAACGCGGTTCGTCTAGAAAGTAGCATTCTCACTTCGAGGGATTCGATCGATGAATTGGTCCGAGCAGGTTGTATTGGTTACCGGCGGGACGGGTTCTTTCGGCAGAAAGTTTGTCGATCTGATGCTGAGAGAATATCGTCCGCAGAAGCTCATCATCTTCAGCCGTGACGAACTTAAGCAGCACGATATGCGGGCTGCGGGCTTCGACCATCCAAGCTTGCGGTATTTCATCGGCGATGTTCGCGACGCGCAGCGTTTGGAACGCGCGTTTTCCGGAGTCACAGTTGTAGTTCACGCTGCCGCGCTCAAACAGGTTCCGGCCTGCGAATACAATCCGTTCGAAGCCATTCAGACCAATATCATGGGCGGCCGCAATGTGATCGATGCCGCCATCGATCGTGGTGTCCGCCGCATTCTGGCTTTGAGCACCGACAAAGCCGTGAATCCCATTAATCTGTACGGCGCAACCAAGCTGTGCGCGGAAAAAATGTTTATTCAGGCGAATTCTTACTCCGGAGCGCAGGATACTCGATTCAGTTGCGCCCGCTACGGCAACGTGCTGGGCAGCCGGGGCAGCGTGATTCCATTATTCCAGGAGCAGCGCAAGCGCGGCAAAATTACCATCACGGATTCCCGCATGACGCGCTTTTGGATCACGATCGAACAAGGAGTCAGGCTTGTGGTTCGCTGCATCGAGCAGATGCATGGGGGCGAAATTTTCGTTCCCAAGATTCCGAGTATGAAACTGGTGGAAATGGCCACGGCAATCGCTCCCGGTTGCGATGTGGAATCAATCGGAATCAGGCCGGGAGAAAAACTCCACGAGGTGCTGCTCTCGGAAGATGAAGCGCGTCATACCCTGGAAGTCGACAGCATGTACGTGATCCAACCCGCGCACCCTTGGTGGCGGAAAGAGAACTGGAAGCAGGCGCGCCCGCTTCCCGACGGATTTTGTTATACGAGCGACAACAATCCCCAGTGGTTAAGCGCCGAGGAACTGTATGAACTGGTCGGTGAGAGCGCGACTTCGATTCTCCCTTGGCCCGAAGAAGAAAAGCTACGAGCCCCGGCCTAAAGAAAACCATGACCGTAGCTCCCGTAAGCGAATTGCTGGCCATCCACGGCGGATCTCCCGTTCGAGAGACTTTGCTCCCCTACGGGCGGCAGTCCATCGATGAAAACGACATTCAGGCCGTGGTCGAAACGTTGCGCTCCGATTGGCTGACCACCGGCCCCAAGGTCGCTGAATTTGAAGAAGCTATGGCGACCTGGGTGGGCGCGAAATATGCGGTCAGCTTCAGTTCCGGCACAGCCGCCTTGCATGCGGCTGCTTTCGCCAGCGGGTTGCAACCGGGGGACGAGGCGATTACTTCTCCGCTGACCTTCGCTGCCACCGCGAACTGTGTGCTCTATCAGGGCGCGACGCCGGTGTTCGCCGATGTTGTTGAGGACACCCTGTCCCTTGATCCCGAACGGGTGGCGGCACGGATCACGCCGCGCACAAAAGCAATTCTTCCGGTGGATTACGCGGGCCATCCCGCGGATTTGGATTCTTTTTTACACCTGGCCGACCGCCACGGACTGATTGTGATCGAAGACGCCTGCCATGCGCTGGGTGCGGAGTACCGCGGACGCCGCGTGGGGAGCGTTGCACACATGACCGTCTTCAGTTTTCATCCGGTAAAGCATTTGACGACCGGCGAGGGAGGGATGGTTACGACTGACAGTCCCGTGTTTGCCGAGACGCTTCGCCGTTTTCGAAATCACGGAATCAACATTGATGCCAGGCAACGGCAGCGCGCGGGCCACTGGCACTATGAGATGGTTCTTCTGGGATTCAACTATCGTCTGACCGACATCGCTTGCGCGCTTGGCTTGCAGCAAATGAAAAAGCTCGGAGCAAATCTGGCGCGACGGAGGCAAATTGCAGCTCGATATTCCGCCGAGTTCCGCTTTATCGCGGGCGTCGTCGCGCCGCAAACCCGAAAGGATGTCAATCCCGCCTGGCATCTTTATCCAATCCGTCTGGATTTAGCCAGGCTCACCGTCGATCGGGGCAAGGTGTTTCAGGCGCTGCGTGCGGAGAAGATCGGCGTGAACGTCCACTACATTCCGGTTCACCATCATCCGTATTACCGCGATCGCTTTGGATACGAAGGCGGGGAGTTCCCCGTGGCCGAAGCCGCCTATGAGTGCTTGATCAGTCTGCCAATGTTTCACAGCATGACAGACGGGGATGTTGACGATGTAGTTCGCGCGCTGGGGAAAGTTCTAGCGTACTTCGAGAAGTAGTTCCAGCAAGACGGGAGAAGAGCAGTGAAAGTTACCGCCGTTATTCAGGCTCGAATGGGCAGCACCCGCTTACCCGGGAAAGTGCTGATGGATCTCGGTGGCAAGACCGTTCTAGCCCGAGTCGTCGACCGTTTACGCCGCGCCACGCTGGTCAATGAAATCCTGGTCGCCACAACAGGTTCGATCGCTGACGATGCCATTATTCAGGAGTGCCGTCGGATCGACGTCGCATCGTTTCGCGGATCCGAGAATGACGTTCTGGACCGCTACTACGAGGCCGCCCTGCTGACAACTGGGGAAGGAATCGTTCGCATTACGTCCGACTGCCCTCTGATCGATGCGCAGATTGCCGACGATACCATTCGCTCCTTTCTCGACCTTCGTCCCGATTATGCAAGCAATTCACTACAGCGGACTTATCCGCGCGGCCTCGATACCGAGGTCATGACTCGCGATGCATTGGCCTGTGCGTGGCGGGAGGCACAGTTCCCTTATCAGCGCGCCCACGTAACTCCTTACCTCTATGAGAATCCCGGTCGGTTCGATATTCTTGCGGTCAAAGGCTGCTTCGACTACAGCGATCAGCGGTGGACTCTGGATACACCGCAAGATCTTGCTTTCATCCGCGCAGTTTACGAACGACTCGGCAACGATGACAGCTTTACGTGGCACGACGCAATGGTTGTCTTGCAGCGAGAGCCCGAATTGGTTGAATTAAATCGCGGCGTTATGCAGAAAGCTCTGCACGAAGGCTGATGCGCGCATCGGGCGGATGCAAATGATCGTCGTCACCGGCGCCAGCGGGTTGCTCGGCGCTAGCCTGGTTATGCTTGGGCGCGACCTCGGGCGCGAAGTGACAGGCGTCTGTCATCGTCATCTGCTCCGCATTGCCGGTATAAGAATTTGCCAGGCGGATCTTGTTGATCGTCAAGCGATGCGAAGCCTTCTCGTACCTTTGCGTCCAAAGAGCATCATCCATTGTGCTGCGATCACCGACGTGGATTGGTGCGAACTGCATCCCGAAGAGACGGAAGAAGTGAACGTTCGGGCATCCTCTGCTCTGGCTGAGCTTGCGCAGGAACTGAACGCTCAGTTCCTTTACGTTTCGACGGATTCGGTGTTCGACGGCAAACGCGGAAACTACTCCGAAGACGATCAACCCGCCCCGCTCAGCATATATGCGAAATCGAAGTGGCGCGGAGAAGCAGAGGTGCTTTGTCGTCACTCCTCAGCTCTTATTGTTCGTGTCAATATTTATGGGTGGAATGCGCAGCCGAAGCAGAGCCTCGCGGAATGGATCCTCGATGACGTTCGAGCGCGGAAGCCAGTGTGCGGGTTCGCTGACGTCTATTTCTGTCCGATGCTCGCGAACGATCTCGCAGAAGTCTTATTGACCATGTTGGACCTTGGATTGAATGGCATTTACCACGTTGCGGGTTCGGAGCGGATCAGCAAGTACGATTTCGCTATACGCGTGGCGAAGACTTTCGGTTTAGCAACAGATTGCGTTGTGCCGACGAGCATCGTCAAAGCGAGGCTTGTAGCGCCGCGGCCGGTCGACTCGTCACTGAACACGGGGAAAGTTCGCATAGCCTTAGGCAGACCGATGCCAGATGTCGACCAAGGTCTGCGCCAGTTTCGCCAGCTACACGAGAACGGATACCGCAATCAACTGAAGAGTTTCTTAGTTGGGGCTGAGCAATGACAACGTTGAAGCTGGGCAGCAAAATCATTGGCGATGACAAGCCTGCCTACTTTGTGGCCGACATTTCGGCGAATCATGATGGAAATCTGGAACGCGCTAAACATTTGATTCAACTCAGTGCGCAAGCCGGCGCTAACGCAGCAAAGTTTCAGAACTTCCGCGCTTTGAGGATCGTTAGCGAAAAGGGCTTTCGGGCACTGGGTCAGCAGCTTTCGCACCAGTCCAAGTGGAACAAAAGCGTTTTTCAGGTATATCAAGAAGCCAGTCTGCCCTGGGAGTGGACGCCCATCCTTAAGCAGGAATGTTCCTCCTGCGGCATCGATTACTTCTCGGCGCCATATGACATTGAAGCAGTCGACATGCTTGACCCGCACGTGGAAATGTTTAAGATCGGGTCGGGCGATATCACCTGGCCTGAAATGTTGTGCAAGGTCGCCGAGAAACAAAAGCCAGTGTTGCTCGCAACGGGAGCCTCGGACATTACTGAGGTGAAAGGCGCGGTCGAGCAAATCCTGGCCATCAATCCGCAACTTGTCCTTATGCAGTGCAACACTAACTACACGGGCAGCCTGGAAAGTTTCCGCCACATTAACCTGAGAGTGCTGGACACATACCGCTCAATGTTCCCGGGCGTGGTCCTCGGCTTATCCGACCACACTCCAGGGCATGCGACCGTGCTGGGCGCGGTCGCGCTCGGTGCCCGTGTGATCGAAAAACATTTTACAGACGATAACCGCCGCGAGGGGCCGGATCATCCATTTTCAATGACCCCGCAGGCGTGGCGTGAGATGGTCGACCGCACGCGCGAACTCGAATGCGCTCTGGGCTCTTCTCGAAAGACGGTTGAGGACAACGAGTGCGAAACGGTTGTGGTACAACGCCGCTGCTTACGAGCGTCTACGAATCTCGCCTCGGGAACGGTGTTGCGGCCCGAGATGCTCGAAGCACTTCGTCCCGCCCCACGGGATGCGGTCATGCCGGTTGACCTGCCACGAGTGACGAGCAAAACGCTGATTCGCGATTTGCCGGCAGGCGAGTATCTCAAGTGGAGCATGCTCACTGGCGTTGAAGGGGCCCTCTAGTGCGAATCCTCTATTTCACCGACAAAAGCTCGGATCACAATCTCAGATTTCTTAAAAAATTCATCTCATACGGTGTTGAAGTTGTTTTTCTGGATGCCACACAAGACGCAACAGCAGCAAAGCCCCTGCCCGCGGAAGTCCACACCCTGCGCTTACAACACTCCGTCCCTTGCGATGCCGGTCCCAGCCAGTATGAGGGCGTTGTGGCTGAACTTAAGTCTTTGTTTAGAGATCTTCGACCTGACGTCGTCCACGCAGGTCCGGTTCAGACTTGTGCATATGCAGCGGCTCTTTCCGGTTTCCATCCCTTGGTCGTAATGCCCTGGGGTTCAGATTTGATCGCATATGCGCACCGGAATCCAGAGTGGAGGCGTGCGACCGATATCGCACTCCGCGCAGCGGATGGTTTTTTCCCAGACTGTGACGCGGTTCGTGTCGCCGGCGAACGTTTCGTTAGCTTTCCTAATGAAAAAATCGTGCAGTTTCCGTGGGGAATTCGATCTGGTTCTTTTTCACCGGAGGGGCCGACGGTTTCCCGCGAAGCTTTGAATTTCAGCAGTGACTCGTTCACCTTCATCAGCACGCGATCCTGGGAGCCTGTCTACGACATACCTGTTCTGCTCCAAGCTTTCCACCGGGCGTGGCAACGGAACGATCGGCTGCGCCTGATGCTGCTGGGAAATGGCTCGGAAGCTGGCCGAGTTCGGAGCTTCATCGCTGAGCATGAATTAGGCAACGTTGTCGCAACTCCGGGACTGATTCCAGCTGCGGACATGCCCCGCTGGTTCCGCGCGGCAAACGCATACGTCAGTAGCACCAGGTCGGACGGAACTTCGATTTCGTTGCTACAGGCAATGGCGACGGGGCTCCCCGTGATCGTCACCGATATAGCATCCAACCGCGAATGGGTTACGGAGGAGAAGAACGGTTGGCTCGCATCGGTCGGATCCTCCGAAGAGTTTGCCAATAAGCTCGTGCGCGCGGCAAATCTGGGACCTATCGAGCGGAAGGCGATTTCGGGACGGAATCAAAGTATCGTGGCCGAACGCGCGGATTGGGACCGCAATTTCCCCGGCCTTCTGCGCTTGTATGAAAACCTCGTGAACAGCGCGGTGGGAGTAAGAGTTTGAAATTAGTCAGCCCACTGCTGAAGCACGTCGTCTATCCCGGTTTGTCCAAGGGCGGATATTTCCGGCGCGCAGATCGAACCGGACCAGTGGTGCTCACCTATCACGGGATTCTGCCGGCAGGGTACAAAGTCGTTGATCCCGCCCTGGATGGCAATCTGGTAAGTGCACATTCATTTCGCGAGCAGTTGCGATTCCTTAAGAAACAGTACAACGTAATCTCTCCAAAGGAATTCCTGCTCTGGTGTGAGACCAAGCAAGAATTGCCTCCGCGTTCAGTGCTTCTGACCTCCGATGATGGCCTCCGCAGTTCACTTTTCGACATGCTGCCCATTCTTCAGGAATTCGGGCTTTGAGTGCCTATTCTTTGTCACTGGCGCTTCTCTTGGCCACACAGCCACAATGTCGTGGTACGAAGAACTCTCTCTGATGTTCCTGGCAGCTCCCGCAAGTTTTTCTTTGGAGCTACTCGAAATCGGACTGCAAGCGGAAGTACGGCAGCACGAGAAGCATTCTTTCTGGTGGGAACTTGTAAAAAAGCTTTCGCAATTCGAAATAAATCGCCGGAGAACACTCCTGCGAAGAATAAGGGTGCAGTTGGGACTCTCCGAGCAATGGGATGCTGAGCACCGTCAAGATCTTGTACTCAACCGGCGATTCTTGATGTTGAACCTGCCGGAACTGCATCAGCTGGCCGAGGCGGGCATGTGCATTGGGGCGCATACGTTATCTCATCCGATGCTTTCGCAGGCAACGCTGGAAGATGCATGGAAGGAAATATTCGAAAGCAAGCGCAGCCTCGAAGATGCGCTAGGACAAGAAGTGTGGGCGTTGGCCTATCCGTTCGGAGATTCGTCCTCGGTCACATCGCGTGAATTGCAAATGGCTAAGCGAGCCGGATTCAAGAGCGCATTTCTCAACACGAGCGGAGCCATCGGATCGCAGACACGAAAATTTGCGTTCCCGCGAGTGCACGTCACCGCTGCGATGAATCTTTCGGAATTCGAAGCGCACATTTCCGGATTTCATCGATCTTTGCAGGAATTGTTCAGACCAAGCGCGAGCGCTGTTGTGGGGTCGACCGCTTGAGAAGAGACTGGCACTAACTCATCCACGAAAAATCATCTGTACAGAGGAACACCTTGCGTCTGGTTGTGCATCGAAAAATTCCGGAAGACAACGATCTGGCCCGCCAGTGGAATGAACTGGTCTGGCAAGTGGAGTGTCCGCAAGTCTTCTACACGTATGAATGGGCGCTTGCCGTGAGCCGCGCCTATCGAGGTTCCATCACCCCTCTACTGATGTTGGCCTATGAACAGGATTCATTGGTTGGTGTGGTCTCGCTAGCCACCAATCATCAGCGCCACGAAGCATTCTTCCTGGCAAGCGCAACCGGAGACTATTGCGATTTTCTTTCATCTCCTGCCACCCGTCTGGAATTTGTGGAGCTGGCCCTTGACGAGCTGCGTAAATTGAAGATGCCTGCATTCGTGGCGGCGAGTTTGCCCGCAAATTCGGTTACCGCGCGCGCTCTGACGGCGGCAACTCTGCATGGCTACAAAACGTTTTCCCGGCCGGCGTCCCTCTGCGCTCAGATCATCCTCGGTTCGTCCGCGGAACGGCAAAACCTCAAGGACTCCGTGGCGAAACGCAAGGCTTATCGCTATTCCCTCAAAGGTCTGGAAAAACGCGGACCCGTGACTGTTCACCATCTAAAGTCGCGCGACGACTTGAACCCGGCGCTTCCTGAATTTCTGCGAGCTCATATCACTCGATTTTCTACTGCAGGCCGACGCAGCAATCTGGCACATCCAGAGCGGCAGGCCTTCCTCGCTGAATTAGCCAGCTTGCTCTCTTCGACGGGTTGGATCGTGCTCACCATTCTGCGAGTTGGCGACCATCCGATAGCGTGGAACTACGGATTTCAGTTCTCCAGAAGCTGGTTTTATTACCAGCCAACCTTCGACCCTGATTGGCGGGAATTTTCACCTGGGTTTTGCCTTCTCTCGAAGATTGTGGAAGCTGCCTGCGATGACCCTGCAATCGAGCGGGTTGACATGGGACTTGGCTCGGAAGGCTACAAACAGCGATTTGCCAACGGTGCCCGGCAAACCCTGGACTTTACCGTTACTACTTCGACTACGCGTTATCTCAGAGAGGCGGCTCGCTACCATATTGCGGCTGCCATCAAATCCTCTCCACGCCTTGAACATGGTGTGCGGAGGATGATGGGGACTGTCTCGGTAGGAGGCGGTTAAGTTGAAGGTCTTGCTGCTCCATCCTGATGACGCGCCTCCATCGTCCGCTCTAAGTGCGCGTTGGGATGTGGTCGTTGACCTCGGCCGCGCGCCAAGTTCTACGTATGACAAGTGGCGGGCGGGGACGGGTTGTTCGCTGTTCAGCTTCTATGATTTTGCTCAAGAGGTCGACGATCTCCGCTTCCTTCAGCGACTCTTGCAACTGGAAACAGGACGCATAGTGGATCACTGGGGAATCGATTGGTGGGACGTATTATCGCTTGAACTTGTGCCGCAGCTTCAGCAACTCATGCTCGCACACCGCCTCTCAAAAGAACTGGGCGCAAGTTGCGAGTTGTATGCGAGTCGGTCCCATCCCGTGGCTTCAGCTCTGCAGCAACTTCTCGGCGTTCGCTTGACAATCTTAGAAAGCCGCTTCCAATCGGTCGTTCGCCATGCGCACCACTATCGCGACACTCTTTTGCATCTTGACATGGCCCAGCTTGCCCAAGTGTTGGAGGACAAATTCGACGGCAATCATTCGATTCGCCGCTGCTTCACTCGGCGTGGTCACACCTCGGAAGGGCCCGTCATATTGCTGCCGTCGGCTTACATCAACGTCTCCCGCGCAGCTCTTGCCTATGCAAAGTTGATTCCGGACGAGCAATTTCTATTAGTCCACACCAGGAGCAACGCCGATCTTCCATCGACTGCGAATGTCCGCTCGGTGCCGCTGACGCCATACTTCGTTCCTAGCGATAAGCGGGAAATTGCTTGCCTGATCGATTCGTGGAATGCTCTGAAGAAGCGACTGATTGGCACATCGGAAGAATTCAATATGGCCGCGGCTGTGGGTGTGCTCGAACAGATTCCTTCGCTGCTGCGCTGGGGCGTAGCGCTTCGCAATGCCTGGAGCCAGGTCTTCGAATCCGAGAATGTGACTGCGTGCCTCTGCGCTGACGACAGCAATCCTCCTTCAAGCATTCCGCTCATCATGGCCAAGAAACGCGGGCTTCCTGCCCTCGCCTGTCACCACGGCGCATTGAACTACCACATGGCGATCAAGAGGAACCACGCAAATGTTTACTTAGTAAAGAATGAAATGGAGCGGGACTATCTGCAGCGCATTTGCAACGTTGGCCCGGAGAAAATAGTGATCGCGGCGCTGCCGTCGTCGAGACCGCTGCCCGTACAACGTGCTGCTCTCCGCGTTGCTCCATGGCTGGTTTTTTTTACCGAACCCTATCAGAGCGGCGGGTGGCGCAGCGATGAAGTCTACCGCGATCTTTTGCCGCGGTTCTGCGCTCTCGCACAGACTTGCGGCCTGAAGCTGGTGCTAAAGCTTCATCCTTTTGACAGCATCACAGGCCACCGAAAAATACTACGCCGGATGGTGCCGGAGCATGAGCGCCAAATCGAATTGCTTGCGGGCCCTCCATCAGATGAGTTATGGAAAAACGCTCGATTCGCTTTGACAGTGCAATCGTCCACAGCATTGGAATGCGCAGCCTTGGGCATTCCGATCTTCCTTTGCGCGTGGCTACGAGATCCTTATTCCGGATACGTTCAGCAATATGCACAATTCGGCATAGGTCACATGTTGGAATCTCCGGAACAAATCGCGGACATCCCTCGACTGCTTGATAGCCAAGAGATGCGATATTTTCAGGTCTCAAGAAAAGAAGCCGACGCCTACGGATTGGCACAACTGTTTTCCCCAGCGCGCGCCCTAACGGCTGCAAGCAACGCATGAATTGTTTTCAAAGCACGTAACCGTAGCCTTTGAGTTTTAGCTTGAGCATTCAAAATCGCAATGAAAATGCGGAGTTCAACTCGACCAATCACGATTTTCACCCCGTCGTATGCCGACGAGAGCGACACGAATGCCCAAAATCTTACGGTAAAAGAGATTGTCGCCCGCCTGCCTCCGGAGCAGTTCCACGTGACTATGGTTTCCGAAGGCAATCCCGATGCCCGGATCGCGGAGCGTAAGAATACGCAGCTGGTACCTTGGACCAACCACTGGAATACAGTCCGCCTGTTCCGATACTGTCTTTTTCCCAAGCCGGATATCTATTTCTTTCCTCGATGCGGCCCCCTTGACCGTGCGTTTTTCGATTCCAGAAAATATTTGGGAAGAGGTACTGCCTTGGTGAGCTACATCGTGATGATGATGAACGATCTCACGGCCACAGGCTTGGTAAGCCGCTCGATCGTTGAGGCGGACAGGGTTTGTACCAACTCGAAGTATGTAGCCGATTCAGTTCGCGAGAAGTTTGGGATTGAGTCTACGACCGTCCATGATGGAATCGACCGCAGATTTTTCTTCGCGCAGACGGGAGGCACAGGAACTCGCAGTTCAGACCCGTTGGTGGTTCTGTACGCCGGTTCTCTACAGCCACGGAAGCGCGTCGAATTGCTGATCCAGGAAGCTGCTCGCTGGCCGAGTGTAGAGTTTCGCGTCGCTGGCCGGGGTGAAACCGAAGAACGCTGCCGCGCCCTATGTCAAAGACACGATTGTCGCAACGTCTCTTTCTTAGGCCATCTATCGTCCAGGCGACTCGGAGAAGAAATGCGACAAGCGCATGTCTTCTTTTTCCCGAGCATTCTCGAGGGCCATCCTCAGGTGCTCGGACAAGCCGCGGCTTGCGGCTTGCCGGCAATCGCTATGAATCTGTACCGGCCCGATTACGTTGTGCATGGAAAAACGGGCTTCCTGGCAGAATCGGACGCGGACTTAACGCAGGCACTCGATCTCCTTCTTTGCGATTCTTTACTGCGGCAATCGATGGCGTCAGCCGCCGTCCGCCATTCACGTCACTTTGATTGGGATCGCATTGCGGGCCAATGGATCGAACTTTTTCGAGAAGTAGCCGTTGATCGTCGTGTGGCTTGAGTATGCGCAGAATATTCGGGATGATCGATTCGAATGGCGCCAGGCGAGATTCCACGGTGGCTGGCCGGCCAACGCGCATAGAAATAATAAACGATTTGCATATGGTCGTTGCGCCCTGTCTCAGCCGTCTCCGTCGGAGAAAAACTGCGCCATGAGCGCC
The DNA here is from genome assembly GCA_963722725.1 of uncultured Acidobacteriota bacterium. Taxonomy (GTDB): domain Bacteria; phylum Acidobacteriota; class Terriglobia; order Terriglobales; family Acidobacteriaceae; genus JABDBE01. The sequence goes on along the minus strand of CAVROB010000009.1, from coordinate 967,312 downwards.
ACCGCACAGTTGATCGGAGAGCAGTCTCCTCCGCCGGACGTTAGTCTGGCTCGCGTCGTCAATAATTCCGTTGCCTTGGTCTTGCTTGACCTTCTCAACAAGGCGATTCCGCTGATCGTATTCCCGCGAGTAGTTCGCGCTCTCGGACCCGCAGCGTACGGTCGATTGGGCTTTGCGGGTGCAGTCGCTGGTTTTTTTGGATTGCTGGCCTCTCCGGGATTCTCTACATACGCGCTGCGAGAGGCAGCCAAGAACAGCGAAAGGGTTTCATTCCTGGTTAAGCACGTCCTTGGCGCGCGGCTTGTGTTCGCGGCTTCCTCCTACGCACTGCTCGCCATCTTCACGTTATTCTTCGCCCCGCGCGACGGTCAAACACGTCTATTGATAATGCTCTCCGGGTTGGCATTTGTCGCGAGTAGTCTTGACATGCAATGGATTTTCTCCGCTCGCTCGCGGATGTCCATCATCGCGGCGCGGAGCGCGCTCGCCCAACTAGCCTATGCCGGCCTGATTCTCGCCCTGGTGCGCGGTTCCAGGGATGCGTGGATTATTCCATTGGCGACTTTGCTGTCGCTCGGCCTTAGCACGTTACTTATCTGGATGCCCGCACGTCGTCAATATCACATTCCACTGCCGGAGATCTCGCCGCAAGCATGGGCCACCTTCCTGCCCATCTGCCTGGTGATGGGATTTTCCAGCTTCTTGTCGATGGTCTACGATCAGATTGATGTCGTCATGCTCAAGTACTTTCGCACCGATGCGGAACTGGGAACCTATGTCGCCAGTTATGCCCTGATGACGATGGCCATGTCCTTTCTCCCGATCCTGGGTCAAGTGTTTCTGCCACTGCTCTCGGGGAGTGCGGGCAAGAGTCGCGATGCAGAGGAAAGGTACCTGCGCTGGTTTGGCAACGCTACGATCAGTCTGGCGTTGCCGATCGCGATTGGCGGTTTCATTCTGGCAGTTCCGCTCACTCAGTTTGTCTTCGGAAACCAATATTCGGGATCGGGAATTTTGTTTCGCTGGCTGACTCTGACTCTCATCACGGGCCCAGCAGCGAGTTACTTCGGAGCGCAACTCATACCCCATGGCCGGGAGCAGAGATATCTGACCGCAGTTCTTGCCGGAGCCGCAGTGAATGTTGTTCTGAACCTGTTCCTGCTCCCTAAGTACGGGCCCATCGCTGCCGCTTTTACCACAGCCTTCAGCCAGGGAGTTGTCGCGCTCATGAGTTACTACTTCGTTAAAGATCTGACCAGGCCAAGTTTGATTGCGGCCGTGGCCATGTCGATTCCCGCCACCTGCCTTATGGCGGTCAGCCTGGTCGTTGTGCGCACTTTATACCCGGTTCATGTCTTGGCACTTATTGCTTTCGGAGCGTTGTTATACCTTGGTGTTTACCTATTGAGCCTTGCTGTGCGGCATCGAGTCAGTTGTTCTGGCATCGGGACTAGCCTTTCTTGAATGGAAAGTTGGAGTCGGTGAAAACCTCGTTCGTACTTTCGGAATCTGACCGGCCGTTGCAACGCTGGCAACCGTCCGCTTGTGACGTTGCCGGAGATGCGGCTGGCAGGGAATATTGGAATTCGATCTGGAAAAAGCTACCGCCCATAGAGCAGTACGAAGGACCAATCTACGAACAGCATCCGGTGCTGGCGAGATTTCTCTCTCATTCCGATGGTGGCGATGCAATTGAAATTGGATGCGGTACCGGCAGCTACATGATCTACATAAACAAAGAATTTGGATACCGCATCGATGGGCTCGACTACTCAGACAATATGGATTACGTTCGCTCTAATTTGTTGTACAACGGCATCAACGACTCACAACTCTTTAACGCAAATTTCTTTGACTTCGTACCGCCCAAGAAATACGATCTCGTCCTGTCGGGCGGCTTTGCTGAACACTTCGACGACTATGAGTCAGTCGTAACGCGACACGCCCAATGGACAAAACCTGGCGGGCTAGTCGTAATTATCGTGCCGAATCTGACTCACGTTCACAAATTGCTTTGTGGCTGGTTTGCTCCCGAAGTCCTGCGCGTCCACCGCTTCCCTTTAATGCGTCGATCAGTGATGCGTAACACTTTGGAGAAGGCCGGATTGCGCGTCTTGCATTGCGAATACCATAAGACCTTTCGTCCTACCTACAAACTGCCGAAGGGCGTAGGTTTGTTCTTCAGGCTTGTTCAGAAATTGCTCCGTGCTTCCCGACTCGATGACATTGGCAATCGGTTTGGCAGCCCGTATCTGATCTCGGTTTCCAAGAAGAACTAAGTTTCCTGTGCACTGTTTAACAGCCACTACGCAACCGTACTTGGAGACGGACACCCCGACTTTCAAGGGAAAACAAACCCTATCGGTGGCCGTGTTGCTGTCGGGCCGGGAGAAGTTCAGCGCATACTACGGCGGTGCTCTAGCTCGCTGGACATACGAAGTCTACAGTCGGATCACGGACGAAATCGATGTCACGGTTTTCGGTTTTCCGACGGCCAGCCAGGACCTCTATTCACTGTCACACCAAAGCAGCCAGGCATGGCGCGCCTGTGAGATCGCAAGTCGAGTCCCGGTGGCGCGGCGCTACGAAGATCAATTATGGCTGCGGGCCTTAATGCCACGGCTTCGAAAATTCGATCTCCTTCACATCCATAACCGGCCGCAATGGGTAGGGTTTCTGCGCCGAATGGGCTACGCCGGTGCGATTCTGCTTCATCTACAGAACGATCATCTAGGACATTGGACCTCACAGATGCTGGACGACTTGGCGCTGCGTATCGACCGGGTGGTGGCATGCAGCGGTTTTCTCCGTGATTGCTTTGCGCCGAAATCTCCAGCCCTGGCTGCCAAGACCGAAGTCGTATTCAATGGGGTCAACCGCGAGTTGTTCTTTCCCCGCGAGGAAATTCGCCAACGCAAGACCATCTTTTTTGTCGGCCGCTTCGACGCTGAAAAGGGTGTGCTTCAGCTGATACAAGCCTATGCCCGAGTTCTGCAAGCTCACCCTGACGCTTCGCTCGTAATCGGAGGCACGACGGGCTTTGGAATCCATCAGGAGACAGCTTACGTCCGCCAGGTGCGTGAGCTGGCGAACTCTGTCGAACAGAATTGCAAGGGCAAGATTCAATTCACCGGTTACATTCATCACGACCGGGATTTACCTTCGTGGTTTCAGCGAGCGACCATCTTCACCTGCCCTTCCTTGTTCCAGGAGCCATTCGGGCTGGTGAATGCGGAGGCCATGGCTTGCGCGACGCCCGTGGTCGGCGCCAAACGCGGCGGCATTCCAGAAGTATTGGGCAGCACGGGGCGGCTGATCGATCCCGAAAATATAGAAGATTTCGCCTCGGCTCTTTCCCGTTTGCTGGCGAGCCCCCGTGAGTGCGAGCAGCTCGGCGATGCTGCGGATGAACGATGCCGGCAGATGTTCGATTGGCGACTGATCGCGGCCCGCTGGGCGGCATTGCTCAAGCAAACGGTTCGCCCGACAAGCCAGTTTGCCCAGCTCGGAACCTAACTCGCAATTGCGCCATCGATGACAATGTGGTTCCTTGGACTGGATGGCAGACTATCGAAAGAAAACACATCAAGCCGAATGCGAGTACTGACTCTCACCCCCTTCTATCCCACGGCCTCCGACGATGCTGAAGGATGCTTTATCGCGGAGCCCCTGCGGGAACTGGAACAGTTCGGAGTGAACTCTTGCGTAGTGGCGGTGCAGCCACTGCATCGCGCTAGCGATGGATCAAACGCAACCGCTCCCGTCGCAAGCTGGGTCCGCTATCCCTGCATACCAGGTGGAATCGGTCTCTCTTCCGCCGGAGCGTTACTTTATGCGAGCCTGATTTCCAAGGTCCGCAGATTGCAGCGGTCTCAACCGATTGATGTGATCCATGCTCATGCTGCATTACCGTGCGGGCATGCCGCGGTGCTGTTAAGCCGGGAGTTGAAGATTCCTTGCGTTGTCACGGTCCACGGCCTGGATGCATTCTTTGATAACCAAGTCCGCGGATACGCCGGTCAATGGTGCAAGCGGGTTACACGATTCGTTTATCGTTCCGCAGCCCGAGTGATTTGCATCAGCGACAAAGTTGCCGAAAAGGTGGCAGAGAGCGCCGCCGCTGCAGTCAATACGAGAGTGATTTACAACAGCGTAGATGCGCAGATGTTTTTTCCGCCATCGTCCGATTCGCCAGCCAACAAGATCCTTAGTGTCGGCAACCTGATTCCCGTCAAAGGCCACGAACTGCTCTTGCGAGCGCTCGCGGCAGTCCTGCCAAAGTATCCGGATATTTCCGTCGAGATCATTGGCGACGGTGCCGAACATCATCGTCTGGCCAGACTCGCGGACGACTGCATGGTTGCGGGCAAGGTCCGTTTCCTGGGCCGTCAAAGTCGAAAGCAAGTTGCCGAAGCGATGCGTCGCTGCGTCGTCTTCGCGTTGCCCAGCCGGTATGAAGGTCTGGGTTGCGTTTATCTGGAAGCGATGTCCACCGGAAGACCTGTGATCGCCTGCCGAGGCCAGGGTATTGACGGAGTTATCCAGCACCGAAGCAACGGTTGGCTGGTTGATCCGGATAACTTGCAAGAACTGATCACTGCACTCTCGGCGCTTCTGCAAAATCTGCAACTTCGCCGGCAGATCGGTCAGGCAGCTCGCCGCACTATCCTTCATAGCCTTACCACGACGCATCAGGCCGATCAGCTTGCCACCCTCTATCGCGAGTGCGTGGCATGAGCCGCCGAATTGTCATTATCACCGAAATCATCGCACCTTATCGGATTCCCGTCTTCAACGCGCTCGCGCAACACGACGGAGTCGAACTGCACGTGATCTTCCTGGCCGAAAATGATCCGACCGAGCGCGATTGGCTGGTTTACAAAGATGAGATACGTTTTCCCTACCAGGTGCTTCCCTCTTGGCGACGTAGACTCGGTCGACACAATTTCCTGCTGAACTGGGGAGCAGAAACGGCGCTGCGGCGAGCGCGGCCAGACTTCGTTGTCTGCGGTGGCTACAACTATGTTGCGTCGTGGCAATCCATGGCTTGGGCGCGGCGAAATCGCGTGCCATTCGCTCTGTGGGCCGAGAGCACGACTCAAGATCTCCGTAGCGGTCACGCTCTGATCGAACTCCTTAAAACAAACTTCTTGCGTCGTTGCGACGCATTTGTGGTTCCGGGAAAATCCTCGATCGAGTACTTAAGGAACTACAACGTACCCGAGGACACGATCTTTACCGCGCCGAACGCGGTCGATACGGAATTCTTTGCCCAGGGAGCCGACGTGATTCGCAAGGCCCCGGCCATGCACCGCGAAGCCTTGCAATTACCTGCTCGCTTCTTTCTCTTTACTGGCCGCTTGGTTCCAGAAAAAGGCATTTTTGATCTTATCCGCGCCTACGGCGCGCTGGCGCCGAAGCTTAGAGAAGAAATCGGTCTCGCGTTTGTTGGGGACGGTGTCGCGCGATCTGCGCTGCAAAAGTGTGCCGCAGTCATCCAGCCCGGATCAATACATTTTGCCGGCTTCACGCAGCGTGACCGTTTACCTGCCTACTACGCGTTGGCGGAGGCACTGGTCCTGCCCACGCACACGGATACGTGGGGGCTGGTCGTGAACGAAGCAATGGCGTGCGGTTTGCCTGTCATTTGCTCCGAGGCGGCAGGATGTGTAGCCGATTTGGTAGAAAACGGGTGGAATGGCCGCGTGTTTCCCACCGGAGATGTGGGTCAACTCACTTTTGCTATGGACGAACTCGCCCGCGATGCTGAACTACGATCGCTCATGGGCCAACGCAGCAGGGAACGCATCGCGCAATATTCGCCCGCAGCCTGGGCCTCGGGCATGGCCAGCGCGGTGCCGCCGTACAGGAGTCGCGCCGCATGAGTGAGCGCTTGTCCAATTTCTTTCTACCACTCCTGATCGCGATGTCTTGCCTTTTCGTCGTGTATATGGCGTATTTTCGTCCCGCGTATTTCAGCAGCTCCGACGAGCTCGCGACAGTCTTGTTCTTGCAGATTCTGCTGGCGTCTATTTGGAACTACCGGGCGCGATTTTTCCCTATCCTGCTGGCGGTCTTCCTGTGGGCCGGCATGGCCGTGCCCCTGAATGCCGCGTGGACTTCCGGACGATGGCTTGTTCTGGCAGTAGGAACGCTTGCTGGCATGGTTGTTTATGCCAAAGATCCCCGGCACCACTTCGGGATATTCCATCTGGTGGCATTCTTTTCTGTAGTTGCAGCCCTGGTATCGGCTGCCGTGTCGACATACCCGGGCCAGGCCTTGCTCAAGGCGATGAGTTTGCTGCTGCTATTTGTCTACGGATCTTTCGGAGCGCGGCTGTCGGCGATGGGAAGGGAGGCAAGATTCTTTCCTGGATTATTGCTGGGCTGCGAGCTGCTGGTTTACATTTCGGCAATTTCCTATTTCATCTTTCACTTCGAGATGTTCGGTAATCCCAACTCCTTGGGGGCCGTGATGGGGGTAGCCGCGGCGCCCATCCTGCTGTGGGGAATTCTGGTTAGCGACCGGTCCGCAACCCGCTACCGGCGCACGTTCGCTTTCGTGCTCGCGCTTCTGTTGCTCTTCAGCAGCTATGCTCGCGCGGGTATCGTCGCGGCGGTGGTCTCCTGCATTTTGATGTGCATTGTTCTCCGTCAATACGGACTGCTGCTCAAGGGGCTGGGCATCGCTTTGTTCTTGGCCGCATTCGTCGCGTCCGTGGTTCCCCTTCATCAGCAATCACCGGAGTCGCTCACATCCGTATTCCTCTACAAAGGACGCCGCGAGGATGGGATTCTCGCATCGCGCAGACCTATATGGGATGAGACCGTTTCGGCCATTCAGGAGCACCCTTGGCTCGGCAGCGGCTTTGGAACCAGTCCCACCAGCAGTGAGGTGGTATCGCATCCTGAAAGTTTCGAATCCCTCCGTGAGGCCACGCGAGAGCACGGCAACAGCTATCTCGCGATTACGGAATGGGTCGGATTTGCGGGAGGTGTTCCGTTTTTCGCTCTCATCCTCCTCCTCGCTGTGAATGTGGCGCGTGCTCTTCGGCAAATGCACCGGACCGGGAATGTTTTCTCACCCTTAGTTCCATTGGCCGGAGTTCTGACGGCAGGCCTGGTTCACGCAGCCTTTGAGGATTGGCTTTTCGCTCCAGGTTACTATTTGTGCGTTTTCTTCTGGACCCTGGCTTTCATCATGATGGATGTTCTCCCTGCGACTGAGCCCTCCCTGAAATCTGCCACTCTTAGTGCTTCGCGCGCATGGACTCACGGTTTGGGCACGGCTGCCCTCGGTCGATGATGCATCTCTTCCTTAACTGCCTCGCTGCCAGCGCTGGAGGCGGATTGACCTACGTCCGCAACGTCGTTCCCCAACTTTCCGCTCGCCCTGATTTGCGGGCTACTCTGGCCCTGGCGCCACAGTTGAGGAACGGGCTGGGCAATCCGCCCAATATTTCGTTCGTTGAAAGGGAGATTCCGGCGGGCGCGGCAGGCCGATTTTGTTGGGAACAATCCCAACTGCCCCGCGTGATCCGGGAGAGTGGAGCAGATGTGCTCATCTCAACCGGCAATTTCGCTGTCTGGCGGTCGCCCGTGCCCCAGATCCTCCTTTCGGGCAACTCTCTCTATACATCTGCGGACTTCTACGACGATCTTCGTGAGCGCAGAGCCTACCGCATCTGGTTAGATACTCGGGCTAGAGCCTTCTTCGCCCGGCGCTCGGTCCGCTGGGCCGACTGCACCGTGGCTCCCAGCAAGGCGTTTGCCGACACGCTGCGGGTGTGGACGGGAGGCAAAGTCGTGAGCATTTATCACGGATTCGATCCCGAAATATTTTTCGCGGACCAAAGCCCGTTGCCTTCCGCCACTCAAAACAAGATCGACTCTGGCAGTAACGCTCTGCGCCTTCTCTTTGTCAGCCACTACAACTACTACCGGAATTTCGAGACCTTATTGCGAGCCGTCCCGTATATCCAGCAGCGCTTGGGCGGGAGGAAGGTTGAGCTTTTCCTGACCTGCAAACTTTCCCCCGAAGAAAATTCAGGCGCCTTTCGCCCCGCAACTGCGGCTGCTCTGGTCCGCCAGCTTGGGATTTCAGAGCAAGTCGTCGAACTCGGAGCGGTTCCATATCACCATCTGCAGCGAATAATCCGCGCCTGTGATATCTACGTGACTTCTGCCTATGCTGAAACCTTCGCGCATCCCCTGGTAGAAGCCATGGCCTGCGGGTTGCCCGTCGTGGCCTCCGATTTACCCGTACATCGCGAAATTTGTGGAGACGCAGCCGTGTATTTCCCGCGCTTTTCTCCCTCAATGCTCGCGGATAGCGTCATGCAGCTAGAACAATCCGCAGCGCTGCGAAAAAAACTTGCCGGGTGCGGATTGAAACGGTCGCACGACTTTTCCTGGCGTGATCACGTCGATCAGATCATCTCGCTAGCCCACGACCTCACTCGTTCCAACACTGGATATCCTCGCGCGGCGTAGTCGGTCACCCTTTGTGTCATATCCGGCAGGCTGCTCGTGACGGTAGTATCTTCTTGCTGATTTGAGACCCTGCTATGCAAACCCTCGAGGAGCCGAAAAGCTCACAGCACCCACCTTGCGCCGCGTACTTACCCGTGAGTGTAATCATTCCCGTACGCAACGAGGCACGCAACTTATCCCGTTGCCTCGAATCTCTGCATGGGGCCGGTGAGATTTACGTTATCGATTCCGGCAGCACGGACGAAACTGCGGATATCGCCAGGTCCTTCGGCGCCAAGGTCGTGCAGTTCGACTATCCCGGCGGCTGGCCCAAGAAGCGTCAGTGGGCCATGGACACGCTTCCGCTCGCTTACGATTGGATCCTTCTCCTTGATGCCGACGAAGTCCTGACACCGGACTCAGCGGAAGAAATCCGGCAAGCTGTTCAGGATCCCGCCTACGATGGCTACTACTTCACTTTTCGCATGTATTTCTTGGGGCGAGTGCTTCGCCATGGGGAAGCCAGCTTCCACACCAGTCCTCGACTTCTTCGCCGCGGCAAAGGCCGCTTCGAATGCCGATTCAGGGAGCAGGATGCTTCCATGTGTGACATGGAAGTACACGAACATGTCGTGGTTGAAGGAAGAACCGCAAGGTTGCAAAACCCACTTGTCCATCACAACGTGAATTCGCTTTCCCGCTACATCCTGAAACACGATGAATACTCAAACTGGGAAGCGCACGTATGGCTGGCAGGGGAGAGCAGCTACCACGACCTGCCGCCTGCTTTGTTCGGAACCCAGGCGCAGTGCCGCCGTTGGTTGAAAAAAAACTTTCTCGCTATTCCCGGCTCGCCTCTTCTGTTCTTTCTGTACAAGTATTTCTTTCGCCTCGGATTTCTGGATGGCATACCGGGACTGATCTACTGCGGGTTCCAGGGCATACAGTTTTTTCATATCAAAGCCAAGATCTACGAATTGAGAATGAAGAGCGAGGCATGAGCGCAACCCGGACTCAGTTCGCCGCGGAGGCAGTAGCTTATTACGGCTCACTGGCGAATGGGTGGGAGCACCGTTACCGAAAGCGTTCCTTTCAAATGCGCCTGGATGTCCTCGAGAAGGCTCTGCAGGGGCGCAACTTGGCAGGCTCTCTTTGGCTTGACGCAGGGTGTGGTACGGGCACGCTTGCACGCTGGTTGGCAGGGCGCGGCTGCGGCGTACTTGGGGTTGATGCCGCTCCCGAAATGGTGGCAGCTGCCAATCAGTCTCTAGAGTTCGAAAGCCACTCTGATCGGCTCAGCTTTGTGCGCGTAAGCACGCTGGCTCGTCTTGCCCTCGACGATGGTTCGCTCGACGGCATCTTGTGCTCGAGCGTCCTGGAGTATCTGCCCGACCCCAGAGCCTGCCTAACCGAATTTGCCAGAGTTCTCAAACCACGAGGACTGCTGCTGGTCTCGGTGCCGAATCGCAATTCAATCGCGCGGCGATTGCAGCTAGCGTGTCATCACCTGGGCGGGCTCCTGGGACAAAGCTGGTGCAAGTTTCTGAATTATTCGCGCCATCAATATTCACCCGCTGAGTTTAACCGTTTGCTCATACACACCGGCTTCGCGGACGAGAAGGTCGTGCCCTTTGGTGGCCCATTGCCGCGCTTGGCTCAGCGAAGCCGCCATTGGGCTCCGTTGCTGATGTTTGTTGCACAAAAGCTGGCATGAACTACAAAGAACTGAATCGAGGAAACTACTCCCGTCAATGTTGATCCTGGGACTGAATATGTTTCACGCCGACGCCTCGGCTGCAATCGTGCAGGACGGCGAGGTCGTTTTCGCCATTGCTGAAGAGCGCTTGAACCGCATTAAGCACTACGCGGGTTTTCCCTCGCTTGCGATCAAAGCTTGCCTCGACTTCGTTGGCGCAAAGATTACCGATGTCGATCACATAGCAGTTGGTCAGGACAGCGACGCGAACTTGGCCAGGAAGGTTCAGTATGCGCTCGCGAATCCTGCCAAGATTCTGAACTTCATCCGCCTGCGCCAGCGCAAGCAACCGATGCGCGACGTGGCTTCGCTCATTGCCAAAGCGCTGGATGTCGATCCCAAAGCGCTACGCTTCCGCCAGCATCACCTCGAGCATCACATTGCGCACATTGCCAGCGCGTACTACTGTTCGCCCTGGGAGAAGGCCGCGGGCTTCAGTTATGACGGCTCGGGAGACTTCGTTTCCACCATGATGGCGCGGTGCGAAGGCAATCAGATCGAGGTGCTCGATCGCATTTTTCTGCCCGACTCGCTGGGCAGCTTCTACACCATGATTTGCGAGTTCATCGGCTATCCCCAATACGGGGACGAAGGTAAAGTCATGGGCCTCGCGCCCTATGGCACCGACAGGCTCTGCGACCAACTTGCCGAAGTAATCGGGTTGAGCAACGGACACTTCAACCTCAACCACAGTTTCTTCAAACCCCTGGGCAGTAATCAGGGCATGCAGGTTTTGCCGGACGGCACGGTTCGTCTGGCGCGGCATTTTTCTCCGCGCATGGTGAAGGCCTTCGGCGAGCCGCGTGAGCCGCACGCTGAAATCACTCAGCGCGAAATGGACCTTGCCTACGCCATGCAGCGCCGCTTCGAAGATGTGTTCTTCCATCTCCTCAACCAACTGCATGCGCGTGTGGGTTGCAAAGACCTCGCCATGGCGGGAGGATGCGCGCTCAACAGCGTCGCCAATGGAAAACTTTTCTCGCAAACTCCGTTTCGCCGCACTTGGATCCAGCCCGCTGCCGGTGATGAAGGATTGGCCATCGGCGCGGCCCTGCACACTTATCACGCTGTGCTCAATCAGCCACGCCGCTTCGTGATGAAGAACTCGTACCTCGGCTCTGAGTTTTCCGACGCGCGCGTCGAATCCGATCTCAAGAAGGCGAACTTGCCGTACCGCAAGTTCGAACGCGAGGCACTGCTCAACGCCGTCGCCCAACAGATCGCAGCCGGCAACGTTGTCGGCTGGTTCCAGGGCCGCATGGAATGGGGTCCTCGCGCGCTAGGCAACCGCTCCATACTTGCTCATCCTGGATTGCCCGGAATGAAAGACATCCTGAATGCGCGCATCAAGCAGCGCGAGTGGTTTCGTCCTTTCGCGCCGTCTATTCTCGAGGAACGCCAGTGCGAATACTTCGAGCATGACCACCCGTCGCCGTTCATGCTGCACGTGTACAAGATTCGTCCAGAAAAGCGCGCCCAGCTTTCCGCAGTCAATCACGTCGACGATACCGGACGCTTGCAGAGCGTCAGGCGCGAGGAAAACCCTCTCTACTACGAGTTGATTCGCGCTTTTGAGCGCAAAACCGGAACGCCGGTGATCTTGAATACCAGCTTCAACGAGAACGAGCCGATTGTGTGCCAGCCCGAGGAAGCGATCGATTGCTTCAAGCGCACGCGCATGGATGTTCTCGCGATCGGCCCCTACTTAAGTATGAAAACCGAGAACCAGTAATGAGGACGAGAACTGACACTCGAAATAAATCCATGGCAGCCCATGCAATCTCATTGAGCGCGGCTAATCAAGGCAGTGAACTCAATCCGGTTCGTGTCGCGACTCTTCCGCGCACCCGAGTCCTGGCATGGCACAACGATGCACTCTACGTTTCGCGCGGCTACAGCGTCCTTCGCGCTAGAGTGCGGCCCCAGAGCAGCGTTATCGAATGGAAACGCGTTGGCCAATACCGCCCCACCGCATGGCGATCGATCACGTCATCGTCGCGACTGGCATCGCGTCTTTTCCGTGACGGCTTTCATGCCCTCGCGTCTTTATCTTCTGGGCATCTGGTCGGTGCGGTCCCGAACGCCATCGTAACTCTCGCTCCGGGAGAGGCAGAATTTAACTTATCCCACAAGTTACTTCGCGGAACCCGTCCGCTGCACCTGGCCACCACTCCAGCCGATCATGTCTTCTGGGGAGAATATTTTGACAATCCGTATCGTGATGAAGTTCACATTTATATGTCTGCCGATCGGGGCGGCCATTGGGATGTGGCCTACACTTTCCCCAAAGGCACCATCCGCCACGTACACAACATCGTCTACGACGAGTGGGAAAACTGCTTCTGGGTGCTCACTGGCGATCAGGGTTCGGAGTGCCGCATCCTCCGCGCCTCGTGCGATTTCAAAACTGTGGATGTGATTCTGTCCGGCAACCAGCAAGCTAGATCGGCTGCGCTGGTCCCCACCTGCGACGCTCTGTACTTTTCTTCCGACACCCCGTTCGAAAGCAATCATGTTTATCGCCTCGATCGCCACGAAGTTCTTTCCCTGGTCACAACCTTGAACAGTTCCTCGATCTACGGCTGCCTTGTCGGCAACGCAGTGTTCTTCACCACGATGGCCGAACCGAGTGCGATTAACGTCGACCGAAATGTTTCTCTCTACGGCAGTTCCGATGGCTTGCAATGGCATCGTGTTTTACAACGCAAGAAAGACCGCTGGCCCATGGGCTGGTTCCAATATGGCAACGCCTTCTTGCCCGATGGCAAGAACACCACCCGTCTACTCGCGGTCACGACCATCGCTGTCGAGCTTGACGACCTCGAAACCACGATCTGGCGCATATAACCGATCGCTCCACGGGGAATCCCGCACGTCACCGGCACCACACTTTTATCGTGCTAATGTTCAAGTGTGAGTCGGCTGCATTACTATCGGCGTATCTTCAGTGCCTATCTTGTCCCGGGCAATAGCCATCTCACCTTCTGGCACGACACGCCAAAAGAAAATCCTGGAGCAGGTATCCATCAGCTTGGCGAGTACTACATGTTGTTTGCCGAGAAAGCGGATTATCCGGGGCATTACGATTCCGCGGGCATTCCGATGCTCGATTACCACGGCAGGATCGGCCTGCAATACAACCCCATCGCGATCGCGCAATGGGGACTGGCTAACTACAACCTCTTCCGGCAAAACCAGAATGACGAACGAAAAAAGAAATTCCTTGCGGCCAGTGACTGGCTATGCTGTCACCTCGAAACAACTTCGCACGGGCTATGGGTGTGGAACCACAATTTCGATTGGGAGTATCGGACTCCGCTGAAAGCACCCTGGTATTCCGCGCTGTCGCAAGGCCAGGGAATTTCGCTGCTGGTCCGCGCCTATCACGAAACCGGCGCCGTTGCATATTTAGAAGCTGCGGAGCGCGCGTTCAACAGCTTTCTCAAATCAACTCAAGAAGGCGGCGTCGCGTTCAGGGATGCACGCGGCAATCTCTGGTTCGAGGAATATATAGTTTCACCGCCCACCCACATTCTTAACGGGTTCATCTGGGCTTCGTGGGGCGTCTACGACTATTTTCTGATGACACGCAGCCAGCCCGCGCGGGACCTGTTCGAGCAAGCCGTCATTACACTTCGGACAAATCTCGATCGCTACGATCTTGGCTTCTGGTCGTTGTATGAGGAATCCAACACTCTGCTGCCGATGGTGGCGAGTCCCTTCTACCACCGGCTGCACGTCGTACAGTTGCGCGTCATGCATCGCATCACCGGTGACGAAGTATTCGCACGATATGCCGACAAATGGGAAGCCTACGCGGGCAGCCGCGCCAAGCGCACTCGCGCTCTTTGCTACAAAAGCGCATTCAAGCTTTGCTACTACTAAGAACTCATGAAAATTCTCTACCTTTCCCAATACTTTCCGCCAGAGATGGGAGCGCCAGCTGGCCGGGCTGCGGAGTTGTCCCGTCTTTGGGCAGAGGATGGACATGAGGTCACGGTTCTCACCGGATTTCCCAATCATCCCACAGGAATTGTGCATCCTCGATATCGCAGCAAGTTTCGCCAGTTGGTCATGCGCGAGAATCACCACGGCGTAAACGTCATTCGCACCTGGCTGCTTCCCTTCCCCAATCGCAAAGCGTACGAACGAATGTTGAATTACAGCTCGTTTTGTATTTCGGCAGCCGCCACAGGCATGTTCCTGCACCGACCCGAACTCGTAATTGCCAGCTCGCCGCAACTGTTGGTGGGGCTTTCAGGCTGGTGGCTTGCCCGCTGCAATGGCGTACCGTTCGTGTTCGAAGTCCGAGATCTTTGGCCTGAATCTTTGGTCGCGGTGGGCGTGAGCGGCCACAATTCGCCACTCCATCGCTCACTGGCGAAGATCGCCGGATTCCTGTATCGCAGCTGCGACCGCCTTGTGGTCGTGACCCCTGCGTTTAAGGAATATCTTGTCGAACACTGGCGGGTTCCTGACGAAAAAATCTTCGTAGTCGAAAATGGAGTCGAGACAAGTCTATTCAGCAGGCTTACTCCCAACACCGCTCTGCGGCGTGCAATTGGTGCAGAGGAAAAATTCGTCGTCTCCTATATCGGTACCATGGGCAATGCCCACGGTTTGGAAACTCTGCTGGAGGCCGCAGCCCTTCTGCGCGAGAGAGCACCCGAAGTTCTGTTTCTGATGGTCGGGGAAGGCGCTGAAAAGGCACGGATTGTTTCGTTGGCTCACTCCCGAGGACTCACCAACATGCGTTTTGTAGGCCAGCAGCCTCGCGAAAAAATCCCGGCTTACATCACGGCTTCTGATGTATGTCTTGTATTACTCAAGAAGGCCGAGCTTTTTAAAACCGTCCTCCCCACCAAAATGTTGGAGTTCATGTCCTGCGCCCGCCCTGTGATTCTGGGGGTCGATGGCCACGCTCGAAGCGTGATGGAACAGGCCAACGCAGGAATTTTCGTCGCACCCGAAGATTCCGCCGCGTTGGTGGACGCAATACTCCGTCTGGCCGCTGATCCCGCACTCCGTGAATCCCTCGGCCGTAATGGCCGCCAATATGTTCTTCAACATTTTTCTCGCCAGCAAACCGCGGAGGTTTATCTCGACGTGCTACAGGATTTGCTGGCAAGAGACCAACACAGCGTAGCAGCCGCGGTTTAACCATGTAGGCGCGGGCGTCCTCGCCCGTGCTGGAGCCAAGTTGGAAAATCATGTTCGCTAGGGGAGGGCCACGATACTCGCCGCCGCTGCGGCTTGTACAGCTACGTCCACTGCGCGTCCGGCAAAAACTTTGGCCGTGCTCGTCGGAACAAAAAGAATGTCGTCCGCTTGCATCGTGACATCCGGCGCTTTGGCTCGGAGAATCTTCTTCAACTCCACTGGAGTCTCACTCGGTCCGCCGGTGCCTCGGCGGATGATCCTGGCACCGCCAAGATTGGCCGTACGCGTCGTGCCCCCCGCCATCGCGATTGCTTGCAGCACCGTAAGATGGCCACTGTCCATGAGAAACCCGCTTGGCCTTCCGACATCGCCGACCACGTAAACCAAGTCGGCTTTCCGCACGATGATCGTATCCCCGGGCAAGATGGGAACGTTGCTCTCGGGGTTGTCGGTTACATTGCGCGAGAGGGGAACGGTAATGGGTTGGTCAGGCTGATCGCGATGCGTGACCTGAATACTTCGGCCGGCCTTCTCCGTGAATCCACCTGCGGCAGAGATGACATCGAAAAGCCGTTGCTGTCCCGGTACCGGATACACGCCCGGTTTCACTACTTCACCCAGCACACTGGCGCCTTGTGACGCATACTGATCGACGAATAATGTGACGTGCGGATTCTTAACAAAGCCACCGTCCGCAAGCCGCTTCTGAATCAGTCCCTCGGCTTCTTCAGCCGTCAAATCTACGACGTGAACGTAGTCGATCAGCGGAAGATAAATTTCACCCTTGCTGCTCACGCGAGCCTTGGTCGTGAGCTCTGGAACATTGTAGACCCCGACCTCGACCAGGTCTCCCGCCTCAAGTCTCAGCGCTGACGTTGGAGTTTCACCTGCGGGAACGTGCGCTGGCGTCACTGCAGCGTTCCCAATCGCTGGAGGAGTTGCTTGCGTCTCTGCGGACTGCGCCGCCAGTTCCGGTGCAAACGGCGCGAGCAATAGGAACGAAAAGACCAACCCCCGGAGGAACTTGCAGGAACTCCATTGCATGGGCGATGTCAAAAAATCCATTGCCATTTTTGCAAGAAGTCTAACACGGCCCAGACCCGCAACAGATCAGTGTTCTAGACCAGTGCTTAGATCGCAAACAGTACAAAATCCAGCCCGCAGTGCGTCAGACAACCCCCTCGAGCTCGAATCCCGGATGTACCAAGACAGAGAATAGTGGCGCGATGCAGACGGTTGTAGGATCTGAACAGTTGCGCAGTTTCTGCAAAAGATTCCAGGCACGGGCTGGACAGATGCCCTCTCGACTTGGATATCAATGCATCGAAGGACAGCGTTGCAGAGGGGGCAGACAGTCTTGCATTGCACTTTCGATAGAGGAACTCGTTGATACTTTTCTACCTCGGGACTTTCGTAGGGTCGCTGCTGCTTTCCTTTATTTTGACCAGGTTGGTACGCGATCTCGCGACCGCGCGCGGTTGGGTCGCAGCGCCAGCTCTGGATCGGCACCTGCATACGCGTCCCCTTCCCCGGTTCGGCGGCGTCGCGATTTTCGTTTCTTTTCTCCTGACTTTCGCCGTAGCGTTCCCCGCCGCTTGGCACCACGTCGCAGTCGGCTCCGGGTTCTCAATCAAAACGTTGCTCACGATCCTACTCCCCGGTTGTTTGATCTTTGCGCTCGGCATTTATGATGACATTCACTCCCTGAGCCCTTACGTAAAAGTTGCAGTTCAGGCTGTGGCGGGGGCAATGTTGTTTGTGGGTGGCTTTCGCATCCTTGATCTGCCTGTACTTTTCGGCAGTCACCATTTTCCCTGGTTCGTTGGCCTTCCTCTTACCGTGCTGTGGGTCGTCGCCATCACCAATGCCTTCAACCTCATTGATGGACTTGACGGATTGGCGGCGGGATCCGCTCTTTTTTCCACCATGGTCGTATTCGCGGTAGCGCTGGTTTCCGGTTCAGGCCTGGTTTCGCTTATGGCTCTGGCCCTGGCCGGGTCGATTCTCGGCTTCCTTCGTTTTAATTTCAGCCCCGCGACCATTTTCCTCGGAGACTGCGGAAGCCTTTTCATCGGATTCATGTTAAGTGCGCTTGCTTTGCAAGGCGCCCAGAAGGCTCCCACACTTGTCGCGGTAGCCATCCCCGTTGTGTCTTTCGGGCTGCCCATTCTGGAAACGGCTCTTTCCATCATCCGCCGCGTTCTTGGCGGACGGCCGGTCTTCACCGCCGACCGCGAGCACATTCATCACAAGCTTTTGCAGCGCGGTTTGTCCCACCGGCAGGTTGTGATCACGCTCTACGCGGTCTCCGCTTTATTTGCCTTGCTCAGCCTTTTCTTGCTATGGCCAACGGGGGACACGTTGGGGCTGGTCCTGGCTGTGCTTGGGACCGGAGTATGGATGGGCGTGCAGCATCT
The DNA here is from genome assembly GCA_963722725.1 of uncultured Acidobacteriota bacterium. Taxonomy (GTDB): domain Bacteria; phylum Acidobacteriota; class Terriglobia; order Terriglobales; family Acidobacteriaceae; genus JABDBE01. The sequence continues at coordinate 949,507 of CAVROB010000009.1, read as the reverse complement.
CGGCTACATGGAGTTCGGAGAACTGCGCCGGGTGGCGCAGCGTACCATCGAGCGGCAGATCTTTATCAACAACCTCGCCATCCGCCGGGCCACCGAGGAATTAAAAGTCACCAGCGATTATCGGCAGCTTTGCCGCATCCTGGTGGCTGCGCTTGCGGGCAACGATTTCGATGCCTTTGATTTGCGATTGCGTTCGCAATCCGTCGAACTCCCGACCATCTACGGATTACATCTCATCTCACGCTGGGACGAAACTCCGTGTCTGCGCTGGACCAAGCCTGGCAGCCGTTTTGCCCAGGAGCTAACCAGCGCCTGGTGCCTGACTCTCGACCTCGTGACCACCGGAAATATTCGTTGCGGCTCGATGACCATCTACCGTCTCTATACGGATCGCGAATTGCAGTTCGACATTAACCTGCTCACTTCGGTTTTTCCGGTGGCTTTGGCCGATGCCCTTGATCGCGCTTCGAAGCCCGCGCTCGAAGTGACTCCGGCGGCTGAGCGAGATTCCGGATTAGTTGCAGCAGCACGAGCTAGCTAATCTCTCTCACCGTTTATCCACAGCCCGGAACCAGCCCGGTCACTTCTAGATCGCGAAGCTCCCATGTAGTTTTCTCCATTCGCTCGCCAATGAAAAAACTTGTGGGAGGAACACCGAAAGATGGCAGAAAAGCTCACCGGGCAGGACATCAGCTTTCTCACCCTGCAGACCGCTGTGTTTTGCGTTGAATGTGAGTTGATCAGCAAGAACAACACCCCCTATTGCATGGCTTGCGGTTCCCGCGCTGTGCTGAGTCTTTCGCGCGTGCTGGGTGGATCTTTACGGGGACAGCAAACTGCTCATCTCATCGTGGACGCCGAATTGGATCGTCTGGTGCGCGAGTTGCTTCGCACCGTTCCCGCGACTGCTTCAGAAAACCGCGCCCCCGCTTCGTTCGCGACGCTCGCTCCCTCGCGGAACCACGCACGCGCCATGGGTTCGCAGCCGGCGCAAAGCCTGGTCCATGTTTCCAGCAACGAACTGAATATTCATCCGGGCGAAATTGATCTGGAGCCCGCGATCAGCGTGATTGCCGAGCGTGCCCAGGCGTTGACCGGAGCCACCGGGGCAGCCATCGCCTTGCGCCACGGAGACGAAATCATTTGCCGGGCCCGCACCGGACGCACCGCCCCCGATCTCGGCGTTCGTCTGCAAACTGACTCGGGAATCTCGGCCGATTGTGTTCGCACTGGCGAAGTGGTGCTGTGCCACGATGCCGAGAGAAATCCGCTGGTCGATCTCGCCAGTTGCCGCCGACTCGGCGCGCGCTCCATTCTCGCCGCACCGCTTCGCCATTTCCGCAGAACGCTGGGCGTTTTCGAAGTTCTCTCCGGCGCTCCTCACGCCTTCGACCAACGCGACGTGGCCACCATGCAACTGCTCTCCAGCCTGATGGTCGCCGCCATTTCACGCCTGTCGAGCATCCAGCCAGTCAGTCAACGGCGGTCGGCCTGAATCGGTAAGCCGGGCTCCCCAGGTTCGCGTCCAAAGAACGGATGCCCCGACCGTAATAAAGAAGTTATCCCGGCCGCGGAGCAGTGTAAAACCCTCAATGCGTGTAACCGCGATATTACGACAGGAAATGAGGTTCGTACGCCGCTAGCCAGGCCTTCAAAAAGCTAGGCAATCAGCTGACAAAAGCAATATCCGGCTATCATAAGTCCGACGATTGCAGGGGCGACGAGCCAGCACCGCCATTCAGGAGCATAAGAGTATTCCACCCTCGGCTGGCTGAGACTACGTTCAATGGCATCAAGCAGGATGGCATAGGCTATTACCAATCTGCGGGCGCATTCTGCCGTCTCAGTCATTGAGCGGGCTCGGTTCCGAAATACAGTACTTCCTAACCACCGAGTTTGCACTCGATTTCTTGGCATCGTTTCAGAACGCGTAGCGCAAAGCGAATTCGGCTGTACTGCCATTGAAATCCTGTATCGGAATTGCGGCCAGTCCAGGTATTGCGTTCGACGCCTGCCCCTTGCTGTTATAGCCGTAATAGTTCCAGGTCATGCGGTAACTGAGGCCTTTGTATAAGTCGAAGACTATCCTTCCATACGGCTTTTGATAGTTGAACGCCAGAGTGCCGGGTACCTGCAACGGATCTATCGCGAGCGTGTTACCGCCAACGAAGGTCCCCGCATATCCGACGCCGGTTGTAACTCGTGGAATGGGCTTCCACATGATGTCGCCATACAGGAAGTTCTGCTTGCTGGAGTAAACACCTAAGCCGGGAATCGCGGGCGGGGTGTAGCCCAGGCTGGCTGGGCATTGAGTGGCGGGGGGAGGACCGAAAGCATTGGCGTAATAGCAAATCTGCGCCTGATTGTAGATATCGGTGTAAGTGTAGCCAAGATCGAAGAACACCTTTGAGTTCGGAGTGAGAGTAGTAACGAAACTGTAGCTTCGGCCATGCTCGAGGTCGTTCACGGTGGAGACATTGTCCCGGTTTTCGTGGAGGTCGATTGCGGCGTCGAAGTTGACCCAGATGCGCGGTTTGTAGTTCGCGTGGACTTTGTAGATTTGCACCTGCCGCGGGCTGATCCGGGTGAAGGAATAGTCGTTGTAACCGAAGGCGAAATCTCCGGTGATCTCCAGTTTGTCCGTGGGGCGTGTCGTAAAGCCCGCGACCAAAGTCTTCTCGTGAATTTCCGTGATGTTGCGCGAAGTGTCATTACCCGCCGCGGGACCGGTAAAAGTCAGCGAAATAAGCTGGCCGGTCGTGGGATCCACCGTTTCGGTACAGGCCGAAGGCACTGCGCAGTCTCCCCGCGCGGCGAAATAATCGTTCGAGGGGGTTCCGCCGGTCCCACCCGGGAAAAAGGTTTCCGCCGAATAGAACGTAGCGTCGAAATCGGCAATCGTGCGCGCCGTGTACTCATAACCGATGCGGCCGGTCAGGCGAGGCGTGAAGTCATATTGGAGCTCGAAGGTGTTCGATCGGATGTTCTGTCCCAGAAAACTATACGTCGGCCCGTTGACCACGTCGGCGGACGAACTTGTACTGTGACTCGGACAAGTAGCCGCGGTGTACGGCGCGGGGCAGAGAGAAAGAAACGTTGCCGCGGTAAAAACTGATTGCGGTTGCGCCAAACCCAGCAGCCCGGGCTGCATTTCGCCGAATATATTTGTCTCCGCGGTGTCCCACAGTCCGGGAGTACGCCAGTTGTCATAACGAAATGAATCGAGAATGCGAAACTTGTTGGTAACCGAATAAACTCCTGACCAGTTAGCATTCACCGAGACGCGCTTGGCGTTCGCCGGGCCACCGGTCGTGCTTCCGCGCGAACCATCACGGCTGACGTAGTCATTCACGATCTCACTGAAGTTCGGAACCGAGTTGTTCGCCGTGCTGTAACCCAGCGAGCCCGAGGTCTCAAAGTTCTTGAAGTAATTGGACTGGAAACGCAGACGCTCAGTCGGCATGAAATTTCGCGGACTGCCAGCCTGGCTGTACGAGAGATATGCGTTGCAGTTTGGATTGAATATGTTTGGCGCGGTCACAATCGGCGCGGCACAGGGCAGAACTTCAACTGGCCCGTTCGTGCTCCAGATGATGCCCGGGTCGACCGGTGTACCGTTGGCGAGTTGAAAGCCGGAATTCTGCGGATTATCGGTGACAACATTGTCCTGCTTGAAATAACTCAGGAACTGATCATAAGAGATTGTCGTCTTGGGCAAGATCCGGAAGTCCACGCCAGCGCGATACGAGTTCGTCGTGTAGCTGTAGGTTTCGTTGAACTGGGGAATGGTGCCGCCGTCCGTGGTAAAGAAGCCAGGTCCCTCATCCCGATCATGCGAAAACCCTAGCCGGACGCGCACCCGCGATTGGGGAAACAACGTCAGATTGTAATCCTGCATGCGCCGAACCAGATCCAGCGAGTGGGGCGAAGTTGCGATGCCCACGGCAGGAATCGAAGTCGAAGGGTTCAGCGGATTGGCCAACAGATTGTAGTCCCAGAAATTCTTGTCCCGGCGAAACAGAAATCGAAAGTCGTACCATTTGTTCTTTTCGAGGCGCAATCGAGTCACGTCGTTGGGATCACCGCCGTACCCAAAATTGCTGAAGTCGAGACTGTCGAAAAACAGGCCGTTGTGGTCGAGCGAGCGCATATTCAGCGTGTAATCGAATAGACGAAGGCCCGATCCGAGATTCACGAATGTGTCGTAGGTGTTGGTATTCCCATTGATCCAGGCGCTTCGGTAGCCCGCCTCGATGGCCTGCTGGATGTTGTAATCTCCAGAATCAATCCCCTTGGTCTCCCCTGCATTACTCTGGGCGCGACAGAGCGACGCAGAACTCAACATCGCCACAAGGAGAAACACAAAGCTAAGCTCAGGGCCAGCAAAACATATTTGGACGGTCCTTCCCGCCTTACGAACATTGCACTCTTGCATGTAGCTCATAAGCGACCTCTACTTGAAAAATGTCTGGTCGAAGTTGGAACCGTGGATCTGGTTATGGCACAGCGTGCACGACTTGAAGAAAGTCTCCTGGCTGTGAAACGAAGGCGCTCCCGGCGCGTTACCAGTTTTCCCGTTGGGAGCGGAATTGGTATGGCATTGCAAGCACAGCAGATTGACGTTGCTTACCCGCAGCATGTGAGGATTGGCGCCTCCATGGGGGATGTGGCAGGACGAGCAGCCTTCGATTTTTACCGGCTCATGCTCGAATACGAACGGCCCCTGCTTGTCGGTATGGCATGTGAAGCAAACCGCATTCTGCGTCGATGAGGTTCGCACTTGCTTTGGGCCAACCGTTCCATGCACGTTGTGGCAATCCGAGCACTGGACAAGACCCTCATTTACGCGATGATGAAACGGCATTTCGAACTGGGCTTTCTGCTGCAAATGGCAACCGTAACAAAGCTCGGGTTGCGCCTTGGTCAATAGAAACTCTTTGGTTTGCGCGTGGTGCGGCGAATGGCAGGACGTGCAACTGACGTTGTTTTGCGTGTGTCTCGAGTTGATAGCGTCCATGTGCTGCGGCCCGCCGGCGTGGCAGCTCAGGCAGCGGGCATTGATTTCCTTCGCGGAAGCGTCCTTGAACGTGTATATTTTGGTTACGTCGCCGCCCCCCGCGACGTGATCCCCCCCGGGACCATGGCAACCCTCGCAGCCTTGCTTGGATGGGCCACCCTCTTTATTCAGTGTGGTCTTCCAGTGCGGAGTTTTCTCCCAGGCGTCGTAGATTTCCTCATGACAGGTTTTGCAGGTCTCGGCGCCCACATATTTAGAAGCGTCCGGGGAAGGCTCACGGGCAGCGGAAGTTTCGACGGATGGGGTGCTCTTACCGGCCTTCTGGCTGGCCTGGCCGGAAGCGAGCGCGATGAAGCTGATAACTAATAAGACGGAGAACAGGAGAACGCGAGAGACCCTGGAATTTGCTGGCATGAACTCGCTCCCTCGATATTTGAGGCTTGTCATGTTCTGTGACAAAAACAATTGTTGCAGTTTTTAGAATTGGAGTCTGCAGTAATCGATGACTCGAACGCAAGGTTAACCTACCAAAAACAACCGAAAATTCTTGGGATCACTTCCCGTTTTGAATCCCAGGGAAAGCAGCCTGGGATGCTTCCAAATTAACGAGACCCCGGCCGCGGTGAAAACCCGAGCGAAAGCAAGAGATTTCAAGACGCGCCTTAAAGCTGACTCCGTGCTGGCGTGCCGTTTCTTGAAATGTAAGATCCTCATAGTTGGAGTTCCGAGTGTCACTGATGGTTCCCGAACCTGCAAAATGTACGGCAATTCTCAATGACAAGACTGCTCAATATTGCTCACTCTCGGAAAATCGAACGGGAGGCAGACGGCGAGGGACCGATGGACAATATCCCCAAGGCGCATCTGCGAAGCTTCGGGCCACTACCCCTTAGAAGCCGGCACCGCGCAGGGCCGCCTGCCCCCGTTCATTGGTCCTATAAAAGATTGCCAAGCTGGGGTAAGATGTATCCCGGATTTGCCATGGAGACGCTTGGGTCCAATCCGGTAGAGGCCGGCCGGGAACTGCCGCCTTCTTTGCGGACTCGCCGACAGCGGGTACGGCAGAAGGTGCATACTCCCGCATATGCCAGCCTGAACGGAAGCTCGAGTGGCCAGATCCTCGACCTCAGTGAGATCGTTGACATCAGCGAAGCGGGCATGGCCATTCAGACTTCGTTTCCGCTCGAGGTGCAGCGGAGCGTAAATCTGTGTCTTGATCTGACTGCGACTCGAACTTGTATTCACACACGGGGAGAAGTCATCTGGTGCGACGGAACGGGGCGCGTCGGAATCAGCTTCCCGCAGATGCCGGCCGACGCTCTTCGCCAGTTGAAGGAATGGCTCTTCGTAAACGTGATGGTCGCGTGCGTGAATTACCGGGCTGATCTTTTGTCGGCAAGTTCATCGGTAAGTTCGTCGGCAACTCAGTTGGCGGCGAATCCTCTGTTCACGAATCAGTTCGCCGCAGTCGCGCCACAGGGCGTCCTCGAGAAGCAGTCGGAAAACAGTGCGTTGTTCAATTGGATGCGGCAAGAGCTCGAGCCCACGGCTCCGGCCGACTATACCTCCATTCTGACGGCTTTGGCTGCGGTCAAGCGCGAAGTCGATGCGCTCGGCTCCGACCTTGATGGAGCTTTGCAACTGCTGGCGAAGAGAGCACAGACTTTCACTCGGGCAACGGGTGCGGCGATTGCTCTGACTGAAGGCGCAAGCATGATTTGCCGCGCTAGCTCCGGCCAGGCCGCTCCTGGGCCGGGGGCACGGTTCAGCATTGGCACAGGATTTTCGGGAGAGTGCGTGCGCAGTGGCCAACTGCTGCGCTGTGACGATTCCGAAACCGATCCTTACGTGGATCGTGAGAGCTGCCGCATGCTTGGCATTCGTTCGATCGTCGCGGTTCCGATTCGGTGGGACGATGCCGTCATCGGGCTTCTGGAAGTGTTCGCGCCTGAACCGTATGCGTTCAGCATCAATGACCCACTCGCGCTTAAGCGTCTGGCGGGAATAATTTCGATCGCGGTCCATCGCGCTGGTGCGCCGGAGTCGAGTGCAGTGGAAAGTAGTACAGCTGAACAGAACTCCAGAGGGCAGAGTTCAACGGAGCATGGCTCTGCGGAAAATGTATTTTCAGAAGGAGTATCTGCATCGCATTCCGCTTCGAAAGTTGGTTTCGTTCCGGCGCCGGTGGCCAGCGTCGACGATGAGTTTCCGATTGAGACGTCGGCAGACTTGCCCCTTCCCCGTTTTTCCCGCTCTGGCAAGATTCTTCTGGCCGCCGCCGCAGTCACGGTACTGTTCGCCGCGTCCTGGGTGATTTCGCCACGCGACTTCGCGAACTTCGCTAAGGGCACTTCCGCTTCCGCGTCGCAGCCATTGCCAAAAGCTTCTGCCAATCCGCCCGTGCCGGTCGCGGTCGGCGGTGTGGAGGGCTTGCGTAAGTTGGCCGAGCAGGGCGATCCCGCAGCCCAGTTTTCGATGGGAGCTCACTACGCGACCGGGGAAGATTTTCCGCAGGACTACGCTGAAGCCGTGCGCTGGTTCACCATGGCAGCCGAACAGGGACACGTGGTTTCGCAGGCAACGCTGGGTGCGTATTATTGGGCGGGACGAGGCGTGCCGCAGGATCTGGTCAAAGCCTACTTCTGGTCGGTGCTAGCCCAGGCGGGCGGTGACGAGGCTAGTAAGTACCGCGTTTCGGTTCTCGCGTCGCGGATGACGCACGCGCAAATCGCAGCGGCGGAGCAACAGGCCAATGACTGGATCAAAGAGCATCAGTCAGTAAGTCAGAACTCGCCGGCTCCGCGATGATGGTTCGAGTTAGAAGGGACGCGGCGGAAAAGCTCCGATCGATATTAAGCCGGGACTGTTTGGATCTGCGACGGGTGATTTTGGGGATTCAGTCAAGGTGCATTTTCCGGCTGCCGAAGTAACCACAATCTCCGCGATCGACGACGGCGCGCCAAACTCGGCGACATATACAACTCCACCAGTCCCCGTGGTTTCTTCCAAAGCCAGCGCTCCGAGATACGACCAGTCTTTCACATAGCCTTTGAGACCGTTCGAAGTGCATCCCTTTGAAAGTTTGCCAGTGCTCTTGTCGAAAAAAGCGGCGGTGATCGTGTCTCCCTGATTGTTGCTGATGTAAAGAAGCGTCTCATCCGGACTGAGCAGAATGTTACTGGAGTTAATTCCGCCGCCCAAACGATAGACCACGGTCGGAGTCAACTTGCCGGAGGAAATATCGGAAACTTCGACTACCGTGCGCGGCGAGGTATCGCCGAAGATGGCGTAGTGGCCGTCCTGGGTGATGTCGACGGCGCTGGGGTAAGTATTGCCGCCGCGCGAGCCGGTGGAATTCTGTTCATCATCGTTCGATACGGGCACACCCGCTGATGTATTAAATGACTCGATCGAGCCATCGCCGTAGGTGACAACCAGCATGTTGCCGTGGAGGGCCATTCCGTCGATCACGCCACCTTGCAGGCCGACGACCTTGAGATCGGCAATGAACTTGATTTTGCAGCCGGGCAGCACCTCGAACGTTCCGATGTTGTTGGAGTCGGTGAAGCTGGCATAGAGGTATTGGGCGTTCATGGCAAGGCCGATGCCGTTGGTTCTGCCGCCATCTTTGGTCGAACCCCTCGCGCTCCCGCCAATGGTTAGAGTGCGCACGACGATTCCAACGATATCCCCGCTTGTGGCCTGAGAAGCGTAGACGCACTCTGCACTCCCGCTATCGAGAACGTTCACTCGGTTCGCGGCGAAGTAGCCGCCGGCGATACCGATGCCGCCAGTGGGCACTTTTTCCTTCATCGTTAGCAGACCGTTGGCATTCACGGTGTAGAACGTAACACTCGTCTCATTTTGTGGCGGGACATCGTCATTGGTCATCACATAGTGGGGTTTCCCTGGATCAGCCGCAAACGCGCTCGCGATGCAAAGCCCAATCAGCGCCACCGTCACACGTGAGAAAAAACATCCAAAGGATCTCAACATAATCGTCCCTGCACAAACCACGACCGCATCCGATTCAGATAATCACGGATGACGCAGTAGTTCAATAACAATGGCTCAGCTTTTTCAGGGAGCGCTGACCGAAGGTGCAAATGTTTGCGGAATAGCTGAAAACTACGTCATCGAAATCAAGTGAGTGGTGCGCGCGGTCACAATGTACACGAAGAAAACCATTACTACCGCGCTTCGTTTTTGTTTTTTTCTACCACTTCGATCTGATTTTTCGTGCTGACTCGCGGCGCGAGTGTGCTAGCATTCGGGCCTGCACTCCCTCTCCCGGCTTTGCAGAACTTATCAGAATAAGGGGAACTACCTTGTCCAAGAAACTATGTTTCGCAGTAACCGTACTTTTGTTTGCGCTTCCTGGTGTTTCGGTAGCACAGAAGTTGACGCAACTCAAGAATCCAGCGCCCAACGGCGCCTTTGTGGAATACCTGTTGACCAATGGTACTGTGATCGTTCAAGGCCAGAGCTGCTCGGACTGGTGGCTGCTCACCCCCGACCAATCTGGCAGCTACGTCAACGGAACCTGGAAGCAAGCCGCTAGCCTGCCCTCTGGATACGCTCCCTACGCCACTTCTGGGGCGGTACTCGCTGACGGCCGGTTTCTGCTGGTCGGCGGCGAATACAGTGACTGCGGCGGCGAATTCACGCTCACCAATCAAAGTGCGATTTATGATCCAGACACAAATAAGTGGACCACGGTCGCGCCGCCGAAAGGCTGGTATGACATTGGAGATTCGCCGGCCGCGGTGCTGCCGAATGGCCAGTTCTTGCTGGGACGAAAGACGACTAAACAAATGGCAGTGTTAGACCCTGCGACTCTTAAGTGGACGGCGGTCGGCTCCACGGGCAAAAGCGATTTCAATGCCGAGGAGGGTTGGACACTCATGCCGGACGGCACTATCTTGACCTGGGATGTGAAGCACAGTCCTAACTCGGAGATCTATTCCCCAACGGCGCAAACGTGGACGACTGCGGGCGACACGGTGGCGAATTTGATGGGACCTCCGGAGGAGGGTTGCCTGAAGTACGGAAACCATAACCAGTACACTTATTGTCCTCCCGGAGAAACCGGGCCGGGAATCCTGCGTCCTGACGGGACAGTATTTGCGACTGGCGCTCTCCACCTTGACGACTCGACTGGACACACTGCGGTTTATAACCCGGCAGCGCCGGGCGATAAATGGACTGCAGGCCCTGACTTCCCGAATGGCGATCAGGCTGGCGATTCTTTTGCCGCACTGCTGACCAATGGCAACGTGCTGGTACTTGGCGATTCCGGGCAAATGTATGAGTTCAACGGATCGACGTTCACAGCTACAACCGTGGGCTTCGGTAGTTTGATTGTTCTGCCTACTGGCCAAGTGCTGGTGGCTGGGGACGCGGCCTATAGTTCCAAGGGAACATATCAGAGTTCGTGGGCGCCGAAAATTACTTCGTTTCCGTCTACAGTGACGCGCGGCTCGACTTACAAGATCTCCGGACAGCAGTTCAACGGCTTGTCGCAAGCAGCTTCGTTCGGGGACGAGTTTTCAACCGCGACGAACTATCCCCTGGTGCGAATCACAAATCAATCCAGCGGTCATGTTTTCTATGCCAAGACGCATGGCCACAGCACTATGGGAGTTGCGACCGGCAAAACCAAGGTTTCGACCAACTTTGATGTGCCCGCAGGGATGGAAACAGGAGCAAGTACGCTGGTAGTAGTTGCGAATGGTATCCCCTCGAAAGCGGTGAACATCACGGTGCAGTAGGGTTGTGGCGGACAACTGGGCACCTGCCTAGGTTCGTTGTGCAAAGGATCCATGCGTTACAAATGGCGCATGGATCCTTTGCGCTGTAATGACTGCTGGAGCTAGGACGAGACGCGATTAGCCCTTAGGGCGGCCGGTTTGCGCCAGGCCCGCTTTCTTTCTCAACTTTGCATAAACATCAGGCAGGTTTTTCCTCAGCCATTTGTAACATTCCCGGCGCAGCAAAGTGTGTTTCCGGTTGTGTTCCCGGCGTCGATCCACGGTACGCTTCTGTTGGGCGGTAAGTTTTTTCTTCATCCGGGCGTTCTCTCTTTCTCTAGGAAATCATACCCCGATTTCGCGCGTTTCGTCGGGGCAGATTTGTGTCGCTCGTCATTGGGCATTCGTAAGACTGGCCCACCCATAATGTCTAAAAGAAGACCGGCCAGATTTTGTCATCTGGCCGGCAACTCTTTCAACCTGTACGGGACCGCTTTAGATCAGCTACGCCCGGCACTTGCAGCCATGGCGTAAGGCGGCTGCGGCCCTGCAGTATCACGCAGGATTTGGAAGTAGAGCCTAAACGAGCGTTGCACAAGAAACATCAGCGGTAAGATAAGCAGCGGGATGTACCAGTCGAAAGCATGCGTGGCCAGCTTGGCCAGGCCTGCAACGCCCGCGGCCAGGACGAAATAAGGAAACGTGAGTTGCAGAATTTGCTTCCAGGTTCGGAACAGATGGCCACTTTCCGTGAGCGAGATAATGGCCGCGACCGGGACGGTGTTGACGAGCAAGTAGGCCAGTGCTCCCAAAGCGAGACCAAGCCCCGAATTCGGCGCTGTCACTTGCATGATGAGCCATGCGGCATAGGCTGCCATCAAAGTGACGCTGACATTAAACATAGTCTTGATCGGCCTTTGCTGACCGCTTTCAGACCAATGGCATTGCACGAAGGTCGACGCGGCCGTAATCAGAAGCGCTTCGGCTAGGCTGAGTTCGCTAAGAGCCAGAAGGATGAACGGCAGATTCACCGACATCGATCCCGTGATCCGCGGCAGCGAAACTTTCAGCCGCGCGGCGAAGAGGGCGACCAGGAAAGTCCCGGTGAAGCGTGCGTATGCCGGGTGTTCCCATGTCAGCGGCACTTGCAACAGAATCCCGATGCCGAAGACAACCACAAACCCGACAAGTATTTTGCTTTTTGTCGAGAGGAGTGTCATGGTTAGTTTTCTCCGTCCTGGCCATCACTGTAGGCCGCAGTTGCTGTGGAACTGCCCCAGACAATACTGTTACCCCAGACCACGCTAAAGCCGGTGTCCACGGTATTGCCCCAGACTACGGAGTTTCCCCAAACCACCGAGCTCGCGCTCAATACCGAGTTGCCCCAGACCACGGACGTGCCCCAGACGATTGAGTTGCCCCAAACCACGGAGGTGCCCCAAGTCACGGAACTGGTATTGACGATGGTTACGGTGTTGTTCGCGGCGTTGTAAACTGCGGTAGGCGAAAGAGCCACGCCGTTGGCGACGTCGGTATCGCCCAACGCTGCGTTAATGTCGAGATATCCGGCGCCGTAGGTGAAGAGATCGTATTCGTTGTCGTACTCGTTACTGTAGACGTCGAACGACTTGCAATACTGGCCGAATCCCTTCCACGCCGTCTTCATGATGCGAGCTTTCACCGTGTCCGGCGTCAGCGCGGGATTTTGTTGCAGCATGAGCGCAACCGCCCCGCTGACTACGGGAGTCGCCATGCTGGTTCCGCTTAAGCGGAAATATTCGCTTGGGCAACTCGCCGTGGCACAGGTCCCGGTGGGAGCAATTTCAAGAGCCGGGAACTCGGTGTCGAGCGTACTGTTTTTGACGATCAATGAGCCGATGCGGTTGCCGGGAGCAACGATGTCCGGCTTCACGATGTGGTCAAACAAAGTCGGTCCCTTGGAGCTGTAGCTGGCGATCGCATCGTCGTTTCGGGTAGGAGTATCCATGGTCCTGGTCGCGCCCACCGTGATGACTGCGGGATCGTTGCCGGGTGAACCGATGGTGGCGAAACCGTCGGTGCCCATTGAATTGTCTCGGCCGTCGTTTCCGGCAGCGACTACGACGACGATGCCAGCGGCCCAGGCTTGTTCGACCGCTTGGTCCAGAGGATCGACCGTGTAACTTTCAAAAACCGGTCGGCCCAGCGAAAGATTGATGACGCGAATGTTGTATTGAGTCTTAAGCGCGATAGCGCGTTGAATGGCAGCGATTACCTGGCTGTCGGTGCCTGCGCCATTCTGATCAAGTACGCGAAGGTTGATGATGTTGACATTGGGAGCCATGCCCACGATCTGCTGGGCATAGCCACTGCCTGACGCAGAGGCAGCGCCGTTTCCGCCGAGGATCCCGCTGACGTGAGTGCCATGTCCGTAGGCATCTACAGTGGACGTGTTTCCTGCGACAAAGCTCTCGCTGTGAAGCACGCGGGTTCCGCTCGCGGTGTGAAAGTCAACGTGATCGGCTACGCCGCTATCAATTACGGCGATTCCGACTCCGGTGCCATCGAGACCGTACTGCTGCTCGGCAACGCCCGCTTCCACCGCCGTAGCAAAACTCTCGTAGGCATTCGTATTCTTCAGACTGACCGTGCGATCCGGCGAGACGTACACGATGTCAGGATCTTTCTCGAGCTGGGCGAGAGCGGAGACGGGAAGAGTGAAAGCAGCAGCCTTGATGCTGTGCAGTTTGGTTTTTACCGTGGCGCCGCGAGCCGACATTCTCATGTAATGCGCAGCGGTGGGCGTGACCGTGAACTGCACGATTACGTCAATCCGACTATTCGGGTGGCGACGGTCGATGTCTTTGGCAATCTTTCCAGCATGATGCGTCACGCTGAACGCCTGGTCGAGAGATTGTGACGGCGACAACGCAAAGCTGGTGGTTGTGAAGAGAGCCGGAATCGCAAGCGCTAAAAGCGCCTTCCGGATTCCCTTCCATTTCTCGGTAGATCGTCTTAATGGCTTCATTGATGGGTCGCTCCAATTACGCCCGTGGCTTGTCATGTTGTTAGCTGCCCCAAACTGCTGACGCTAGGGCTGAGAAAGCATGGTTGAAAACGCCTGGGGGAATAATTTGGACCGCTTCGTAAACCAGAAACATAAACAGTGCTAGCCATTCGATATTCTTTTTGGGCACTTGAAAGCTCCTAACAAGTTGAATCTTCCTTGCAGTGCTTGGGTGCAGGCCGAGTACCAAAGCTGGCCTTATTAAGTACCTTATATTTCAACTACTTAACTTGGTTTCTAGGTAGATGGGAGAAGGACAGATTGTCCTGCGAACTTTGGCGGGACATGAGGTAACTGCTTGAAACATAAAACCAATCGCCGGGTTGCCCACGGAATGGGACAAGTTGTCCCGTCGGCAAGCATGACAACTCAGAGTTCTTCCGGAGAATGGGGGCGGGGCGTTCATGAGCCCGGCAGAGGCGAAGCTGTGGACTTTTCTGCAGTCCACAATTTCGTGATCTCTTCGAGCGATCTGCCTTTGGTTTCGGGAACCAACCAGCTAACCAGAACGATGGTGAGCAACGCGCCCGCGCTGAATAGCCAGAAGGTACCATCCGAGCCCAAATGCTTTTGCATGATGGGAAACAGTTGGTTCCCCAGATACCCGACCAGCCAGAGTGCGGTCGTTGCGATCGACATGCCGCGCCCGCGCACCTTAGTCGGATAGATCTCCGAGATGATGACCCAGCAGGCGACTCCGTTACCGAAGGCATGTCCGGCCACGAAACTCATCACAAAAATCAAAACTGCCAAGCCGCTACCGTGAACGTGATAGAACCACCCGACCAACGCAAATGAGAGGAATTGCACCGTGGTACCGGCGAGGATCAGAGTCTTGCGTCCAGCGCGATCGACGAGCCAGAGTGCAAACAGGGTGAATAAGAGATTGATCAGGCTAACCAATACCGACTGGAAAAATGCGTCACTGGTTGCGGTTCCGGCGGAACGAAAAATCTCGGGCAGAAACGAAAAGAGCGGCGTAATTCCACTGATCTGCTGCAACCCTGCAAGCATGATGCCCAGCAGCAACGGGCGCCGGAAGGTGGTGAAGAGTTCGGAAATGTGTCCTTCTTCGATCGCCAGCGAGTTCTCGATCTCTGCAGCCTCGCGCCGTGCGGCGTCAGCGCCGTTGATCTTGGCAAGGACTTCGATGGCCTGATTCCGCCGGCCCATTTTCATCAGCCAGCGCGGGCTTTCGACCGCGGGCAAGATCATTAATCCGAACAGAATCGCGGGCACGACACCGGCGAGAAACATCCAACGCCAGCCAGTCGAAATGTTCCAGGCTTCATCGCCCATACGCTGAATGAGCATGTTGACGAAGACGGCGGCGAGAATTCCGACGACGATGCCAAGCTGGTAGAGAGTTACGCAGCGCCCACGAACCCGCGTAGGAGCAATCTCGGCAATGTAATTCGGCGAGATCACCGACGCAGCGCCTATGCCCAAGCCTCCAATCAGCCGCCAGAGAACAAACTGATGGAGATCAGCGGCAAACATCATGCCGATGGAGGACAAAGCAAAACAAACGGCACATAACGCCAGACCTTTTTTCTTTCCTAGATAGTCGGCAACGCTTCCGGCCACAATGCAGCCGGCAATGCATCCAATCAACGCGCAGCCAGCGGCCCAGCCCACGCCGGCCGCGTCCAGGTGAAACAGCTGGCTCAAGAATCCGATCGCGCCGCTGATCACAATGTTGTCGTATCCGAACAGAAAACCGCCAAGCGTGGCGACACTGGCTGCGATGATTAGAGGAGCACGGGAATGCGCTTGACTGGATGCAGGGTTCAGTTCAATTGCCTCTGGACGCGAGTTCTGCGTCGCTTCGTTGAGGAGATTCTACGACGGCCTTTGCCGCCAGCATAAAGCCGAGAGTGTGGGCCATCCCTGCATGCCAGGGCGCGGCACACGTCATTTGCGGCGTGTGGTCGGGGATAAGGACGCCGTCGAAGTGGTTGCGGTGCAGGATGGCGAGAATGCGAATCATGTCCACATCGCCTTCGTCGATGAAAGTCTCACGGTAGTGCGGCACTTTGCCCACCACATTGCGCAGATGGATATACGCGATCTTGCCTTGTTTGCTGTATTGATCCACCGCGTCGTAAATATTGCCTTCGGTCATCTCGGCCAGAGTTCCGACGCATAGTTCGAGCGCATTGGCGCGGCTCGGGGCCAGATCAATTAATCTTTGATACATGTGAGGCTGGTAGACCAGACGCGGTTGCTGTCGCATGGTGGGCATGGGAGGATCGTCTGGATGGGCGGCGAGTTGCACGCCCGACTGCTCGGCCACGGGAATCACTTCCTCCAGAAATCTTTGCAGCCGCCGCCAGAGTTCTTCGTGCGAAATCGAGGGCAGCGTGCCGGCCGCCGCGTTGCCGTCGTAGACCATGTTCCATACCATGCCGTTTGGAATCGGTACATCTTCGGCGGGACCGTCCATGCCGAGGGTGATTGCATGGCCGCGACCGAGCGGCGCGGTCACGCGGCCGCAGACGCCCGCCAAACTGAAGTTGTAGCCGAGCACGGCAATGCCGGCTTCACCAAGGCGGCGAATGATGGTCTGCACTTTTTCGATCTGCTGCGGGCGCTGCGGACCATCGAGAAGAATGTCGTACCAGTGCGCGGGATCAAGGTTTTCGATCGCCGCCAGGATCAGGCCTGCGTTTTCAATTTCGGCGCGAAGGGTCTTGAGTTCTCTTGTTGTCCAAAGTTGATCGGGATCGCCAGCCATTCCCCAAGGTTCGTACTTCGAGCCGGTGGGCTGATTGTTACGTGGATTCGAAGGACCCTGGTTGAAATAATCGACGAGATGAACCACGACGTGCGTACAGCCCGCCTGGCGCGCGAAATCGTAATACTCGCGGGTCAGCATGTGACGATAGAGTCCGAGGCCAATTTTCATAGGCGATTTCCGATGCCTCCGCCGTAATCGGGACTGAGGATTTGTCCGTTGATCTCGTTGGCCAGCGGCGAACAAAGGAAAACAAATGCGTCCGCGATTGACTCTGGACTGTTTCGTCTGCCCAGCGAAACTCGCAATACGAATTCCCGGTAGGCCGGGTCTTCCTCGAAAACCTTCAGCGAACTCCCGGCCGCGACGTTCCCTGGCGAAACTACATTTACCCGAATACCAGTCAGGGCGTATTCGAGGGCCAGACTACGCGCGAAATTTTCCAGCGCCGCTTTGGCCGAGGCGTATGAAGGGATTTGCGAATGCGGCATTCGAGCAACGTACGAGGATGTGAAAATCAGATGACCAGCAATGTTTCGCTGCGTCCATTGCGCGAGCACCGACCGCGCCAGATAAGTTTGCGCGAAATAGTTGAAGCGGAAGATGCGTTCGTACTCAACTTCCGAAGTGCTGGCAAACGGATGCAATCCACAGCCCCCGGCGTGGCCTATGACCGTGTCCATGCCCGGGAACTGTTCGAAAGCCGCGCTGACCAAGCTTTCTACCTGGCTGGACTCGGTAATGTCGGCGGAGAGATACAAACAAGACGACGGCGAAATCTTCCAATCAACGAGAGTACGTTTGGCTTCGTCGTCGGATTTTATGTCGGTGAGCACCAGCGTAGCACCGCTTTCGATCAGCCTTCGCACGATGTGCTCGGCAATTGCGCCCAAAGCCCCAGTGATCAGAATCGTTTTGCCTGAGAGATCGATGCTGATCATAATCGTTTAGCGTCGGCCGCTTGATCCTTCAATTTTCGAAAGTATTTCGTGACCTGATTCCGTGACCAGCACGTTATCTTCGATCCGCGCGCCGCCGCCGCGCTCGGGAACATACACTCCGGGCTCGATTGTAAGCACCATGCCGGGCTCGAGCTTAGAGGATTCTCCAGGAAGGATCAAGAATCCCGGATCGTGATAGCGGAAGCCAACGTGGTGGCCTGTGTGGTGGGTAAAGAAAGATGAGAGCCCCTGGGCTGCGATAATGTCTCGCGCCAACGCATCAATATGGTTCGCCGTAACGCCGGGACGTATTCCGTCGACTGCGGCCTGCTGCGCCTTCGTGACAACATCGAGAATCTGCTCGACTTCCGGCTTCGCGGAACCAACTGAGGCGGTGCGCGTGAGGTCGCTCCAATAACCGTTGACGCAAGTTGCCAACTCAATCAGGACCAGATCGCCATTCTCTAAACGTCGAGCGGTCGAGCGATTGAATTGTCCTGCCAGGGCACTGTTGGGCCCGGCTTGAACCATGGCCCACCCTCGGGAGTGAAATATACCGTCCATGCCAATTTGCCGATAAATGGCCGATTCCGCTGCCGCGGCAACCTCTGTTTCAGAGATTCCGGGTTGCAAATTATCAAAGAAAGCTTGTAAGCCAACATTCGCAACTCGATTTGCTCGCCGGATTGCGTCGATTTCTTCTGGGGTCTTTCTTAAATAGAGGTCTGCAAACGCCGCCTGGTGCCGGGCATCAGGCTTTGCGGAAAGCGCGGATAGCTGCCCCGCAAAACCTTCAGGAATAGGAATCTGCTCGGCCGCTTGAATCGGCAGAGATGTTCTCGCAACACTGAAACTCATTCCGACGTGTTCGCTGTTTGCCCCTGCCTTCACCAGTTCAGCGCCTGCCGCCGATACGAGAACAGAATAAGGGTCCGAGCATTTGAGGTCGCCCCAAGGATATTCTTGCACCCTCAACCCTGCGGGAATGTGGTCTCTTGGTTCGATCTGTGGAACGAAAAGGATGGGCTCCGCATCCGCGAAACAAATCAGCAGCGAAGCGCCCCAGAAAGGAAAATACCTCGATAGCATGAGAAGTTCGTCGGGCCTCCACGCAATCCAGGCCCGCAAATCATGCCGCTCGAGAAAGCTTCTTATCTGTTCCGTACGAGAAAGTACGCCAGCGCTCAAATCGCCATCCCCATTTTTCTCTACATGATTCCGTACTTCTCAAAGGCTTTGACCGCACTGCTTCCTTCTTCGATCGCTTTCCGTACCAACTTCTCGCCGCGAGCTTTTTCGAGCGCACGCGTGAAAACCTCGGCCTCGGCTTTGGCTGGAACCACCAAGACCCCATCAATATCGCCGAAGATAATATCCCCTGGAAGGATGCGGACTGATCCAATCTCAACCGGTATGCGGAAGTCGACCACCTTGTAACGCGGGGCCGCGTCTTGCCCGTAGGAACCAAAACCGAATGTTGCAAACCCCATATTCAGAATCGCTTTCGTGTCTCGCACATAGCCATTCAATACCGCGCCGCGGCTGCCCAGTTTGCGGGCTCTGGTGCTCATGAGTTCTCCCCAGAGCGCGTTTCGTGGCGAGGAGCCGGTGTTGACATAGACTTCGTTGGTACGGAGATCGTCGAGGGCTTCCAGCATCAGGCCAAACGATTTTTCCATTAATTTGTTCGCGCTGCCGGAGATTTGTTCGACGAACACATCGACCGAGAGAACCGGCATCGCGCGGCCGATCACCACCATATCCTGCCGGAGGGGCTGAATCTGCGGCGGGAGAAATTGGTGCTGAAGGCCTAACTTGTCCATCACGTCACCGACGACGCAGGTGAACAATTCGCGCTGTACGGTGGCAAAGAGTTCCTCGTCGGACTTCCAAGACTTCTTCATTTTCATTGCGCGCGTGCCTCTTTAATTTTTTCGACGAACTGCCGGGCAATCTGGGTAATCGATGCGAAATCGCCAGTCTTTGCTCCTGCCGTAAGATTGCCTCCGACTCCGACGGCAACCGAACCGGCGTTGATCCATTCAACGACATTGTCGAGGTTGACGCCACCAGTTGGCATCAACGATGCCTGGGGTAGTGGACCCTTCACCGCTTTGACAAAGGCCGGACCGAGAATTTCGCCAGGAAAGACTTTCACGATATCCGCGCCGCACTCCATGGCTGCCACTACTTCGCCAATCGTTCCCGCGCCGGGCATGTAAGGCACCTGGTAGCGATTGCAGAGACGCGCGGTTTCGGCATTCAGCGCAGGACTGACCACAAATTGCGCTCCCGCGAGAATAGCGATGCGGGCAGTTTCGGGATCGAGTACCGTACCCGCTCCCAGCAAAATCTGGCCCAAGTTTCTCTTCGCAAGATGCTCGATCGCGCCGCTTGCGCCCGGTACTGTGAAAGTGATTTCGATCGCAGCAACGCCCCCCAGAGCGCAGGCTTCCGCGATACGCGCAGCTTGCTCAGGGTTTTCCGCCCGGATCACGGCCACCAAGCCGGAGGCGACAATCTTTCCCAACACTTCTACTTTCGCGATCGACATAAGGTGTTAAGCCCGTGGCGCGCTAACTCGTCTCATTCAAAGAATGGTTCACCCTCGCGCGCATACCTCCGGGCCACCTCCTCATTCAGCTTAACCCCGAGGCCGGGTTTCTCCGGGACAGAAATGAATCCATTCTGAATAATCGGCTTGGGCAGACCTTCGACTAAGTCATTCCAGAAAGGAACTTCGGAGGCATGAAACTCCAGTGCGAGAAAGTTTGGGATCGCAGCGCAGAAGTGGACCGCAGCCAAGGTTCCGACCGGACTACTGATATTGTGTGGAGCGAGCGGCATAGTGTGCGCATCGGCAAACTGGGCGATGCTTCGGGCGACGGACAAACCTCCGACTTTCTGAAGGTCAGGAGTAACAATGCTCAGGGCGTGTTCCGCGATGATTTCCTGAAAACCCTCAAACAGGTAAAGATTCTCTCCGGTCGCGATGGGCACGCACACCTTCGAACTCACTTCCTTTAGCGCGGCAATGTTGTTCGGGGGAACCGGATCTTCCAGCCACAACAGACGGAATGGTTCGAGTTCGCGCGCCACTCTCACCACATCGCTCGCGTTGTAGCGCCAGTGGCAATCGACTGCGATATCGGTATCTTTGCCCACCGCGTCGTAAACCGCGCCGATCAAACTTACCATGTGATCGATGGCGCGATTACTGAGCGCTCGATTGTGAGGATCGGAGCCTTCCGTGCCGGGAACGTCGAGATCGAATTTCAGGGCGGTAAATCCTTCCGCTCTTTTCGCGAGAGCTTGGCGGCGATAGTCATCGGGTGAAGCAGGAGAATCTTCGCTGGCCTCGCCAAAATAATCTCTTGCCTTATATGCCGCGCCTTTTGTCTCCCACCGCGCAGGGCGAGAACGCAACACTTCGTCTAAGCACTCGAGAGCTTCGCCTCCGTGGCAATCGGCGTAGATGCGAACTTTGTCTCGAAATTTTCCTCCCAGCAAACGATAAATGGGCACGCCGAGAGATTGGCCAAGCACATCCCAGAGCGCAGCTTCGATGCCGCTGATCGCGTTATAAATAATGCCCGCCACCGAACCTGCGCCAGACGTTGCCAGCTGCAATTTACGGAATAAACGATGGATAGCGCGCGGGTCTTCTCCCACTAGCAGCGGTTCTAGCGAACGCAAAATGGATGTCAGGCCGGGAGCGAAGAAGCACTCGCCGAGGCCTTGAATTCCTTCATCGGTTTCAAGGCGAACGAATGTCCAATCGAAATTGCCCTCCACCACTGCGGTTTTTAATCGTAGGATCTTCACGTCGCTCTCGATTTTCTTCCGCGCGATTATACGCTGTGGTGATTCGCCTGCGCTCGGCGGCATTCCACGAAACTGGAAGTCGCACGCATTGGAAATTAAACAAACCACAATGAACCAGCTAGAATGCTGCCATGGACTCGATCATTTTGAAAGCGGCGGAAAGCTGTAAGTGGGATTGCGTCAGCCTCGGAGAAGTCATGTTACGGCTTGATCCCGGCGAGGAGCGTATCCATACGGCTCGAACTTTTCGCGCCTGGGAAGGAGGCGGAGAATACAACGTCTCCCGCGGACTGAGGCGATGCTTCGGCACGCGCACAGCGGTTATAACAGCTTTTGCGAAAAACCCGATTGGGCAGTTGCTCGAGGATTTGATTCTGCAAGGGGGAGTCGACACGTCGCTCATTCGCTGGGTCCCGTATGACGGCATTGGTCGAACGGTGCGCAACGGCCTGAACTTTACTGAGCGGGGATTCGGAGTGCGCGCAGCAGTCGGTTGCTCAGACCGGGGCAACACAGCGATCGCGAACAGCCAGCCCAGCGATTTTGATTGGCAAAGCATTTTCGCCGTGAGTGGTTCACGCTGGCTGCATACTGGAGGCATTTTCGCCGCTCTTTCTTCTTCGTCGGCATCTGTCGCGAAGGCAGCCATCGAGGCAGCCCGATCCTCGGGCACTGTGGTTTCCTATGACCTCAACTATCGCGAATCGCTTTGGAAAGGCATTGGTGGCAAGGCCAAGGCCCAGGATGTGAACCGCGAACTGGTATCGGCGGTGGATGTTCTCTTCGGTAACGAGGAAGATTTTTCAGCTACACTCGGGATCCCAATCGAAGACGTCGGTGACGACTTCAGCCACCTTCCGGTTTCAAGTTATGAATCGATGCTGCGTCGCGTCGCCGAGCTTTACCCAAACCTGAAGCTCATCGCCACTACGTTGCGCACCGCGCACACGGCAACAAACAATGACTGGGGAGCAATCGCGCTTTATGAAGGAAAGGCCATTCACGTTCCGCAGCGGCCACTGGAGATCATGGACCGCGTCGGCGGCGGAGACTCATTCGCTTCGGGCGTGATCTACGGTTTCCTTGCGGGCAAAGACCCACAATGGTCGATTCAGTGCGGGGTGGCCCATGGCGCGCTGGCGATGACGACGCCGGGGGACACAAGCATGGCAACGCTCTCTGAAGTCGAGGCCGTAATGCGAGGGGGATCGGCTCGCATCGCACGATGAAGCAGCCGATTGTTTGAAGAGAACGCTATTGAGGCGCCACAAACTTCAAACACACGGGTGATGGTAGCTGGAACACGTCTCCAGTTGGGTTGAGGTGGCCAGTTTTTTGATCAATCCTAAAAACAACGATCTTGTCGGAATCCTGGTTCGCCGCCAGGAGCCATGAACTCGTGGGATCGATTGCGAAGTTGCGCGGAGTCTTTCCGCCCGTCGAATCGGTCTCGACGTGCGTCAACATCCCCGTTCGAGGATCGATCGCGAACACGGCGATGCTGTCATCTCCCCGGTTCGAAGCAAAGAGGAATTTGCCCGAAGGATCGATTTCGATTTCCGCCGCGGTGTTTTCGCCGCTAAATCCTTTTGGAAGCGAGGAGATGGTTTGCAGTTCATGCATCGCGCCCGAAGCTGCATCATACGAGTAGGCTACGACTGAAGACTGCATCTCATTAAGCATGTAGAGAAAACGACTGTCGAAGCTAAACACCAGATGCCGCGGGCCCGCGCCCGGACTGGCTTTCACGACTTGCGGTTTCGCTCCGAGTGTTCCCTTCGCCGCGTCGAAGGAATAAACCAGCAACTGATCGAGCCCGAGGTCGGCTACCACTGCAAAGCGATTATCTGGCGAGAGCGCGATAGCGTGAGCGTGAGGTCCCTTCTGGCGCTCGGGATTTACGCTGGAGCCTTTGTGCTGCACGAATGATGCAACCTCGCCGAGGCGTCCGTCCTTCAGCAGCGCGAAAACGGCCACGCTGCCGGAAGTGTAATTGGCAACCAATGCGTACTTGCCTGTCCGGTCGAGAGTAATGTGAGCGGGATCTGTGCCTCGCGAAGAGACCTGGTTTAACAAAGAAAGCTTGCCACTGTCAGGTTGAATCGCAAATGCGCTCGCCGCGCCTGTCGGCTGGCCGCTGTAGGTTTCAGTCTCGTTAACTGCATAGAGGAATGGTCCGCTCGAATCAACCGCGAGAAAAGACGGTTCGGTCGCTTCCGCGGCAAGGCCCAGCGAGGTCATCTTGCCCGTAGAAGAATCGAAGCGGTAGACATAGATTCCTTTGCTGCCGTGGTCGGTGTAGGTGCCAACGTAGACAAGATATTTCTGCTGCCCGGGTCCCGCCGCATGAGCGACCCCAGATAACGAAATCGCAGCCAAAAGAAGATTAGCCCAGCGGAAAATCTCTTGAAAATACAGCATTCGGATTCTCACAAAATTCTCCCCGGCTCTGGAATTGGCTCAATACGTCCCAGCAAGAAAATATAGCCTACAATCCCCAGCAACAGAATTACAGTTGCGATCACGAAGGCGGCGGCGAAAGAGTGCGTTCCAGAGACGATATAGCCGGTTACGATCGGGGCTGAAATCGCCGCGATCTGGCCACAAAAGTTTACTGCGCCTCCAAGTGTACCGACGCTTTCCCGTGGCGCAATAAGAGATGGAACCGTCCATGCCACCGGCGCGGCCGCAGCTAATCCGCCCAAGGCAAGACTGATCCAGACTAGCGCGGCCGCAGAACTATGAGTGCTCGCTGCGCCGAAAATCGCGAGACCGAAACTCATTCCCACCACCATAACGGATTGCCGAACCCGGTTCGCATCCCAACCGTGCTGGATCAGGGCGTCCACCAGCCATCCGCCTACCAGAAGATCGGTGAAAGTGGCGAACAACCACGGCACGCTAGTGTAGAAAACAGAGTGGAACAAATCCATATGAAGAGAAACGGAAAGATAGCTGGGCAGCCACGTCAGCAGGAGAAAGAAAGTATAGTTGTAGGCGCCCCATCCCAAGGCAAGTCCGTAGACCTTTCGCTGTCTTAAGAGATAGCCGAGCGAAGCGCCTTTCGCTGCTTTTGCCCGATCTTCCGGTTGAGCTCCGCCGCTGAGAATGAATTGCAGCTCACTAGCTGACAGCCCTTCGTCTTCGCTCGGATTACGATAAATCACGTAGAACAGCGCAAAATAAAGAAAGCTCATGAATCCGGTCGCGGCAAAACTCCAGCGCCAACCGAAATAGAAGAGCAGCAGGCCGATCAAAGGAACTCCGATCGCGCTGGAGAATTTTGCTGCCGCGTCAGTGATCGCCGTTGCCAGACCTCGTTCCTCTCTCGTAAACCAGTATCCCAACGCCTTAGCATTCGCCGGAAATGTAGGAGATTCGCTCACGCCCAGGAGTAAGCGTGCTCCGAAGAACCAACTCAGACCCGGAGCTAGAGCCGCTGCGAAAGAGGAAATGCTCCATAGAAGCGCGCTGGCACGCCCTACGCGTCGCACTCCCAACCGGTCCAAAAGCAACCCGGCGGGCATTTGCATCAAGGCATAAGTCCAACTGAAAGCGCTGGAGAGATAGCCAAAGGCAACCAACGATAAGCCAAACGAGTCATGAAGCGCGTCGCGAGAAACCGACAAGTTAATCCGGTCGAAGAAGTTGACCAGAACTCCGAAAGCCAGCAGAAAAGCGATTCGCCATCGCCTGCGCGGTACGCTTGGGTTGGCCGAGATCGTTTGCGGCAAGAGCGCTCCGGAAGATATCACTGCACGCCGATGCCAGCGAGCAGTCCGCCATCGACGAGGTAATCGCCGCCGGTACAGAATCCTGCCTTGTCCGACGCCAGAAAGGCCGCCAGTTCGGCGACCTCTTCAGTGGTGCCGATACGTCGCAGCGGATGGGCCGCGCCGAATCGCGCGAACGCGTCTTCAGCCGGCAGGTCCGGCGCGAAGTGTGCCGCGGACCGTGCCAGCATCGGTGTGCGGATCGAGCCCGGGCTGATCGAATTGACGCGAATATTGTCGGCGGCATGGTCGAGTGCCAGAGCGCGCGTCAAACTGTGAATCGCCCCTTTTGATGTTGCATACGCGGCAACGCCGCGCTGGCATGCATATCCCTGAACCGATGCCAGATTGATAATGGATCCGCCTCCGCGCCTTTTCATCTCCGGAATGCCCAGGTGCGCCAGAAGATAAATGCTGCCAACATTCACCATCATGCAGCGATTCCAAGTTGCAAGGTCGGTTTCGACGACGGTGCCGAAGGGATGAATCGCCGCCGCGTTGACGATGATGTCGAGGCCGCCGTGGCGACTGACCGCCTGCGCAATTACTGCGCGCATTCTGTCGACGTTGGTCACATCGCAATGTTCGACCAGCAGGGTTAAGTGGAGTTCCTCCGCCTCGCGAGTTAACTCTTGGTTCGCTGCCGGGTCAATGCCGCACGCAATCACTTGCGCGCCTCCGGCAGCAAACCGTTTCGCAATTGCGCGTCCGATTCCTGTGGTACCAGTCACCAATGCAACCCGTCCTGCAAACTCTTTCATAGAAATTGGATCCTCATTCGGACCTTCACTGTGCGCTTTACTCGGACAACTCAGGAAAAGCATACTTCAAGCCCTGGACGACGCCGCGCAGTTCCGCCAGCCCTTTCAACCTGCCGACCAATGAATAGCCAGGGTTTACTTTCTTGCCGATGTCGTCAGCCAGCAGGTGTCCGTGGTCGGGGCGCATTGGAATTTCATAATCGGGCCGTCCCGAGCGCCGCCGCTGCGATTCTTCTTGCATCATAGCGCGGATCACGCCCACCATATCCGAACTGCCCGCCAGATGTTCCGCTTCATGAAACGACCCATCCGGCTCTCGCGTAACTTGCCGAAGATGCAGGAAGTGGATGCGAGCACCGAATTCGTGAGCCATGGCCAGCAGGTCGTTATCTGCTCTTGCCCCGAAGGACCCGACACAAAACGTCAGCCCATTTGCGAAGGTATCGCATGCAGCGAAAATCGCCCTCGCGTCCTCCGCGGTCGAAACCACTCGCGGGAGGCTGAACAACGACCACGGGGGATCGTCCGGGTGTATGGCTAGCCGAACACCGACTTCCTCTGCGACCGGGGTAACTTCACGTAAGAATGCGACCAGGTTGTTTCGCAATTCAGCAGGAGTCGCGCCCTCGTATTCCGTGATCAATCCTCGAATCGTCTCGCGGCTGTACGATGCCTCGGCGCCCGGAAGCCCGGCGATGATCGTTTGTTCCAGATCATTTTTGCGTGCCTCCGACATCGAATCGAAGCGGCCGCGTGCCGCTCGAAGTCCGATCCTCGGAATAATCAGCTTCAGCGCCTTTACGCCGAAGGATGAACAGGTCATAGGCGGCAAAATCTACCACATCAAAACGCAGAGCATATCCGGTCGTTGGCAGACGCCATTTCAAGTCCGTCCGTGTCCAGTCCACAACCGGCATAAAGTTGTAGCAGACGACCTTCACGCCCGCTTTCGAGACCGCAGCCAGAGTGTCCTTCCACGCACCGATGAAATGTGTATGAGGTCCGGATCGAAGTTTGATCGAATTGTGGATCGGAATGCTTTCAACTACGGACCAGACGAAGCCTGCAGCGAGAATCTCATCTCGTCGTTTAAGCACATCGTCCAGCGGCCATGGCTCTCCTCGGTAGAGATGGTGCAGTGCGGAGACGATCCCGCTGGCCCCGGCTTGCTTGATGTGATCGAGAGGAACCGGATCATTCGGCCCAAACCATCGCCAAGTCTCCTTCATGACTCGAGGTTAGCCCCTGTTGAATCCATCGGTATCACGGGTCATTCCTCCGGAATGTCGAAAACGGTACCACCGCTACACTGCATCGTCAACACTCCGCGTTAAAGTCTCATAAGCGCACGCGTCACTTGTGGATAACAGGAGCATTCCATCTTTTCGTAGTCCTCCGGGGATTCCATGGTTGCTCAGGTGAATCTAGCTCTTCAGGCTGATGTTGAGTCATCACAAAAGGCATCCGGTTTAAGATAGAGTCGTTGGAAGAGCATCGTCTTTCACCCCTTCGCGGAATTCTGAGAGCTTGAGGTAAAGCAAATGTGCAGGAATATCAAAACCCTTTTCAATTTCGATCCGCCCGTCACTCCCGAAGAGATTCAAGCCGCTTCGCTTCAGTTTGTGAGAAAGATCAGCGGATTTAACAAACCGTCGAACGCGAATGAGGCGGCGTTCCTGGCTGCTGTCGACGAAGTAGCCGACATCGCGACGCGCCTTCTCAGTTCGCTTAAGACTCATGCTCCCGCGAGGAACCGCGAAGAAGAAGCTGCCAAAGCGAAAGCGCGGGCCGCGGAAAGATTCGGCGTTTGAGTCTTTCAATCCCCTTCTGCGATTTATTTCAGATGTGAAAGCAGCTTCAAAGCAGCCGGTCCACAATTTCTCTTTGGCTAGGGAGCAAACGAGAGCGAATTTCGGTAAACGGCAACCAGCACGGAGATCCCTCCCAGGAATCCTTCAACTCACCCTCGGCTTCCACTGCAAACACAGCAAGGACCACCGGAATTTCAATTGAGTTACGATATACGAAGAGTTGTGTGTAATGTTTGACTC
The DNA here is from genome assembly GCA_963722725.1 of uncultured Acidobacteriota bacterium. Classification (GTDB taxonomy): domain Bacteria; phylum Acidobacteriota; class Terriglobia; order Terriglobales; family Acidobacteriaceae; genus JABDBE01. The sequence continues at coordinate 921,606 of CAVROB010000009.1, read as the reverse complement.
GTAGCCCTGTTTCTTCCAAGACTTCCCTCTTCATCGCCTGCTCAGCTGTCTCCCACGGCACAGCGAGGCCACCAGGAAACGACACCCCTCGTCCGTCGCTGCGATCAATCACCAGGACTAACTCGCCTTTCCGAATGACTCCAACAGAACAGCGCAGGCGTCCGAAAAGCGGAAGCCGGGAATAAGTGGCAAGGGCGCTGCGGGATAACACCCAGAAGAACCGACGTTTGACTTGCTGAAACGCTTTAGTCAGTGATCCACACCCCGGTATCCGGATTGTACCGCTAAGAAAGGCCCGAGAACCCACACTTGCAGCCGTCTTGTTGCGAGGGAGCAGGAATTTGCAAGCGCGCGTTGCTGGGGAGATCGCACCCAATCCTTCGGCTTGTGAAATCCGACGCTCGCGCATGTGTGTGCTTGAATTGTGCCAGGCGCTAAGACCGTTGAAAACTATCGTAAAATGCTTCGCTCTCGGTGCCCCCACCTTCGACGCTAGTCTCGGCTGCGGAGCTTGGTGAGCAGTCGCAGGATTTCAAAGTAGAGCCAAATCAGAGTGACCATCAAAGCGAAGCCGCCGTACCATTCCATGTACCTCGGCGCGCCGGCACGGGCTCCGCTCTCGATAAGATCGAAATCCAAAACCAGGTTGAGTGCAGCGACGATCACCACCACGACACTGAAACCAATTCCGATCGCGCCCGAGCCATTGATGGCTGCGAAGTGAACGCCAAAGAACCCCAGCACAAACTGGATCAAATAGAAGATGGCGATTCCGCCCGTCGCCGCCACTACCCCCATCTTGAACTGCTCGGTGGCACGGATGATGCCGGACTGATACGCGATCAGTAGTGCCACCAGCGTGCCAAAAGTCAAGCCAACTGCCTGCATGGCGATTCCTGGGAAACGCACCTCCAGCATGGCGGAAGCGCTGCCCAATACCAAGCCTTCCAGTAGCGCGTACATGGGTGCGGTCACCGGAGACCATGCCTTCTTGAATATGGTGACCAGTGCGACAATGAAACCGCCAATGCCTCCGACGGCGAGAAGCGGCAGCGCAGCCTGAGGAGAGCGTGTGAACAGATTCCAACTCCAGGCTGCGGTAGCCACTACGCAGATCAACAAAATGCCAGTCTTGTTAACCGTGCCAGAGATGGTCATGCTGTCGCCGAGCACGGCACCGCTCACGCGAAACGCATCGCCTGACAATGCTGGATTGGAAGTCTTTACTAGAGCCATTGAAGTCTCCTAAATGTGATCAGGTTAGTGTGTACCACATCAGAGAGGAAGGAGTCGAACCAGCAACGGCCAAAAGCTCGGCGGGTTTTGAGTTCCTCGAGAACCAGGAATCGATTGCTATATCGCCAGCCATATCAGCGGGTTGCATCACTCACCTGACTAAGTCTAGCTTGACTTTACCGAACCTAAGCGTATTGTGGTTCCGTTCGCCGGATTCACTTCAGGTTCGGTGGATTGATTTTTCCTCACCGAACACGACGCGGCGGTTGAACTCACGATGGGTCGATTTTCCGACTAAGGAGGCCACTATGGCCGCAACTCCAATTCCAATCCCAGAATTGCAACTCGAGACAACAAGATCTCCTGAAGAAACTTTCGTACATTGCATCGGTAGGATCACATCGACCAGTTCGGCTGTGCTCCAGACCGCGGTGCGGAATCTCATCCCGGGAAGCAAGCGCGTCGTGCTGGATTTGACTGATGTCACCTACATGGATAGTTCCGGTCTCGGTGCGATCGTCGGCATTTACCTCTCTGCGAAAAGACAACACTGCGAACTGAAGCTCATCAACCTGAACCAGCGTGTGAAGGAACTGTTCCGAATCACGAATATGGCTAAGATATTCGAAGGACACGAGGAGATGTTGGGGCTGACCCCGGATTAGCTGGCAGCCCAGTCAACGGCATTAGAGTCGCCGAAACGCCGGGCGGAAGTATGGGTGCGGTCCATGAGTCCGCCTGTCCTGCCCCGTTCAGGTTCGAGGTAGTGCTAAGGTTCTAACGTCGGCGCGACACGTTGCACAGGCGGCAGTTAATTAACCAAAGCCGTTGCGCTCAAGACCCCGGTCAATAAGCACTGTGGCGATTTTGCGCCAACTGACGTTTCGGGACGCCGGGAAACTGCGCGACAGACGCGCAACTTGTGGGACATAGCAATATAACGCGATGCATTTGTTGGCAAGAGTAAAGGGGAAAGTGGCGGCGAGAAGGCCCGCAACCCCTTCCTGAGCAGTCGATTCCTGCAATGGCGCTCCTGGACGACACGCTCACTTCATATGTTCCGTGTCCTCCTGCACCGCGCGATTCACCCCGAACTTATGAACCTCCGCTGTGCAAAATCCGGAAGTCAATGATACAAAAGTAGATTCTCTTGTGGCGAATAAAAAGCGAATACGCTACACTCGCCGACATGGATGAAGGCAGAAAGCGCGTGCTCCTGATCGCGGCTTGCATCCTCGCAGCACGAAAATTGACGCAGTGGGACGGGAGAAACTCGCCTGCGTCGGAGTCTGCCATTTCAGATGCAATAGCTCTGGCCGAAAGGATCATGGCCAAGATTGACTCCCGTTGCCAGTGAAACAGTGATGACGAAGGTGTGAAGATGCGATGGCAGGAGTTCATAGACGGGTACGACTGGAAGGCTCGGCTGATTCCGACGGCGATCCTACTCTTGCCATCGTTCTGCACTCTATATTGTTTCTTCCCTGGAGTTCTCGATCATCCACTTCAGTTGGCCGGTTCGGGTATGCTCTCCTTCGCTTTGATGTATTTGGCTTCAATGGTCTTTAAGGATCGGGGAGTACGCTACGCCAAGCGATTCTGGGAAGAACGAGGCGGCCTCCCGTCGACTCGCTTCGGTCGAATGCGAGACTCGTTCCTCAGCCGGGATCAAAAGAACCGAATCCAGCTTGCGGTGCTGCACAGGTTTGGAATCAGGCTCATGCCGTTAGAGGAAGAACGTGAATATCCCGCGCTGGCCGATCGAAAAATCATGGACGCCTTCCGCGAGATCAAGGAGGTCTTGCGACGATGCGAGGGATGCGGTTTAGTCGATAAACATGCCGCTGAGTACGGCTTCGCGCGCAATCTCTGTGGTTCCAGAATCATCTTTGTCATTCAGGCGGTCAGCGGAGCGGTCATCTGCGGGTTCAAAGGCAGCTGGCCCCATTGGACTTTGACGCCAGGGTGCCTAGCGAATCTCGTCCTGCTCATACTCTGGCTGCCTTTCTTCTGGCTCGTTCTTCCCAGAATGTTAGTGCTCAACGCGGATACGTATGCAGGGCGCGCTTGGGTGACCTTCTTAAGCTTGTCAGATGGAACTCCCAAGAAACCTAGCACCTCTGTTAACCGAGCGACCGACCATCGACGAGTATCGACTGAATGAGACTGATAAAGCGATGGACACAAGATATGCAGCATCGTTACGTCGCGAGTTAAGTTTTCGAAATGCGATCTACGCGGTCACCCTAGAATTGCCTCACGTGCTGAGCTACAGTGACCTGCCCGTGGTCGTCTACAAGCCGTCAGTAGCGAAACGGAGACACGGCAATTTTCTCCGTGCCAGCTACCAGTCCATCCTCGACCATCCCGGATGGAGCCGTCGCTTAGACAAGGTGCACACTCAATCCCAGCACTCGCTGCCTCAGAGCGATGAGGGATGGAGAGAACTCGACTCATCGATGAGTTCCGATGCCTTACTCATGAACGTGTTCTGCTGTCCCGGTGTCACGGAGAGTCAGACTGTGGCAATGAAGTTAGGATTCGAGGCTGGTGAGGTTCCAGTGTTCGGATTTCGAGCCGGCATTCCGCGCGATGGCAGACGGGTGGATCGAACTGAGATCGACATGAAGCTGGGCACGCTCCTGGCAGAATCCAAGCTTACGGAAACAGACTTTCAGATCCAGCGCCCCGAACTCGTGGAATCCTATCGTGACTTCGATCGAGGTGTTTGACCGCGAATCCCTTCCGCGAGTCAACGGGCACTACGTTTCCTACCAGCTAATTCGTAATGTCTTAGCCGCGCATCATCTCGGTATCGCCTTCTGCGTGGTGTTGGACGCGCGCCGCCCCGACCTGATTGAGGCGTGGTTCGACATTATGAGATGTGTGAGGATCGCGGATCTGAGAACCAAGTGCAAAGTTCTAACCTGGCAAGAACTCGCTGAAGTCCTGCCGCCAGAACTTCGACGCTTCTTGGATCAAAAGTATGGCATCGTCCCTCCCGGCCGCACTCCTAGCTCGTGCAATCACGACCGAATCACCGCAAGACACGTCGGACCGTGTGAATGAGACTGCAACGGCGCGAGTAAGAACCGAACCCAAAACAAAACGTCCCAGACTCAACCGAGTCGTGGGACGTTAGGTCGAACAGCCCTCCCCCGAAAACTGCTCAATCACAATCTACCGATTGGATTGACTGGCGTAAATGGCCCAATCGGGTAGTGACGTTAGGAACGACATGCTGGTTACGATTGTGACTTGTGCTCTTTCATCCGGCAATGGACTATGCAGCCTTCTTCTGCTGTTTGATCTTTGCCCATCTTGCCCTTTGAAACGCCGCGATCTTCCTGCGGGCGGCCGCTGACATGGTGTGCTTTACAGGAGCCGAATCCGTTGGTTTTGCCGTCGTTACTCCTGGCTGCGATTCCTTCCGGGCTCTTGCCCATCTCGCCTTTTGCGCCTGCGCCATTTTTCTTCGCGAAGCTGCCGATATGATTCGCGTAGGTTGATTTGCGTTCCGGGATGTTCCCGAACCGTTTAACGACTCGATCACTGAGATCGCTTGATCCAACTTCTCCACTTGCAACTGCGCCTGCTTGCGCTCGGAACGAAGTTCCTGAAGCGCATTGTTAAGGTTTCCCATGGTTCCCCCTCAATTTAGACAGCGCTTCATTCTAGAAGGTTGTTTGGATAATGCCTAGCAAGGCGCAACTTTTCCCCGAGGCTTTTGCTAATGCAGGCGCACTTGCAATGTCGCTTCCGGGTCCGCTGCCTTCTTCTCCGTTCCCGCGCAAAGTAGAATAAGCGGATGGAACATGTTGACGTGCTTGACTCGTCAGGTCGACCTATCGGAATCAGGAAGTCCAAGTCAGAGGTACATCGAGACGGCGATTGGCATGGCGCAGCTCACGTCTGGATTCTCAATCGAAAGGGGGAGATTCTGATTCAGCGTCGCTCGCCCGCGAAAGAAAACTGGCCTAATTTGTGGGACGTTTCAGTAGCCGGGCACATCTCTGCGGGAGAAGAGCCCGTTGATGCGGCACTCCGAGAAGCACGAGAGGAGCTTGGGATCACGCTCTTTCCTGGTGAATGCGGCTATCTCTTTACCATTCTTGAGCAGGTCACACTGAATAAGGGCAACTACATCGACAATGAATTTCACCACGTCTTCCTTGTTGAAAGAGATTTGGACGTCAGAGATCTCAAGTTCGGCGATGGGGAAGTCGCTGAGGTGAGGTTTGTCGCAGTTCGAGGGCTGCAGACCGATCTAACAACTGATCCAAGTGGCTTTGTACCGCACGAAGAAGAATACCGAAGGCTTTTCGAAATGTGGGGACAGGTGCTAGAGAATCCTCGAATGTCTAATGAGGATGCAGCACTGAACCAGGACTAGCCGCCGAGATCTCAAGCGGGAACAACTGACGTCACCACTCGCTCACAACCCTCATGCTTTCGCCTCATCGACCGACCGCCGGAAGCTGGTCGAACAAGCACCCTTGAACTCGGCTTGAACCAGGCTGTGCGGATGCCGGGCGTACTCTGGCACGTCTCGGGAACCTCAGTACAGAAGGTGAGGCAACTGGTCGGCTAGCCGTATCGATGAGAGTGGCCCGCTTGCCGGGCAGCATTCCGCCCAGTGCCCGAGAGATATTGAATAGTGAGCGGCTCCCGCAAACCAGGCACTCATCATGCGGGCTGTCGCTGACGTTATCACAATCAGCGCACAACACAGCGTTGCTGAGGGAAATGGCATTCAGCTGGCGGACTCTCTCTGCGCCGATGTCGACCACAGAACTTTTCATTGCTCACCCCTAATACCTGGAACCAATTCTACTGGGTCGCAACCCAAGAGGAAATAGGTTGGGTCCGGCGCAGTCTAAAAAGAACTTCGAGAGCGTGCAGAAGCACAAGTGAGCTTGCCCGCTTTTCTCACCTGAATTTTCCGATCACAGTTGTCTTTCACGGACGCCCGTTTTGCTTCTGTGCGGGGACGAACTCTTCCATCGTCGCGTTGCGCATCAAGTCCGGCGGTAACAGACCCTGCGCCAGAATGAAGTCGTGAAATCGCTTCTGGTTGAACTTTGGTCCCAGCTCCTTCTCCGTTTCCTCGCGCAGTTCGATCAGTTTCGTGTAGCCGTAGAAGTAGCTATTGGCCTGTCCCGGCGCGCGATAGGTGTAGCGCTCGACTTCTTCCTGGGCGAAGGCGTGCGAACTGACCACGTCCTGCTCCAGCACCCGATAGGCATCCGCCGGACTAATCCTGCCCGCCTGCAACTCGGGATCCAGAAAAGCGCGCGCCGCCCGCAGCAACCGATAGTCCAACGAAACAAGCTGACCCTCCAGCGGCATATAAGGCTTGATGAGAAATTCCGAGTACAGCCCCCACCCTTCGACGTTGGTGCTGTTGAATGCGTAGCGCACCCGCGCCAGAGAAACTCCGTGCTCGAGCATGGAGTCGAACTGCAACTCATGGCCTGGGCGCGCCTCGTGCGCCGTCAGCGTCCAGGCCGCCGCATCGAAGGTAAAATCGTCGTACTTTTCAGACTCAGTTTGCCCTGGCCCAGCTGGAATATTGAGGGGCAGCACGAACACGCCCTTCTGCCCCGTGTTGTGCAGGAACGGCGGAGGTTGCATATGCGGGGCAGGTTGCTGCGCCGTCTCGGCTGCGGTTGCGATGCGGATGCGGGCCGGCCTCTCCGGCAGCGACACGATCTGTTGGTCGACGATGATCTTCTCGATTTGCTTCAGGCGCTCTTCGTAAAACGGCAGAATGGCGTCGCCCACCAGTTGCTGTTTTTTCAATTCGCGGATCACATCGCGATAGTCGCTGGACGGCAGGTTGCGCTGCTTTGCAATCTGCAATGCAATGGACTTCATCTCTCCCTGAATCTCCGTGAAGGCCTGATGCGCCATAGCCGCAACCTGGTCGGGCGGAATATCGATGCCGTAGCCTTCAAGGGCGAGCGCGTATTCTTCCGGGGGCAACCGGAAATCGGTGCGAGCCTTGGGCAACACGGTTACTCGGACCCATGCGTCATAATCCGAAAGCTGCGTTTTCAGTTTGCCAAAGGGCTCCTGCCACGCCGTCAGGTTGTACTTCTGCATGAGCGCGGATATTCCATCCACGTAGTTGGAGTTGCGCGCCATCTCAGTTTCAATTTCGATGCGCGCCGGATAGATGACACCAGGTTTGGCCATCTGCTCCGTGACTCGCTGCTGTAGAATCTCCGTAATCGATTTGTAGCCAGGCTCCAAACCAGCGTATTCCCGGATGCGAACCACGGCCGCAGGGCGGCGATCCGATGACGTTTGCTCATCCAGCAGAATTCGCAAACCTTCGAAGACCATCGCACTGGCGTTCAGAAATGGCACCTCGTGCGCTCGTGCAAAATCTTCCTGTTTAAAGTCAAGCTCGACCTTTCGAATCATGATCTGCAGATCTTGCTCAACTTCTTTCCGTTGTTTTTCCGCAGAGGCAGCCTTCAGCTTCACCAGCACCGCCGCAGTTTCCTGCCGTTCTTGGTCTTCATCGGCCAGTGTCGGTTGCGAGATCTTGTTATCGAACTCACTCAGGCCTTGTCGCGATGCAGCTTCGGGATCGTGTTTGAACTCGACCTGGATCACAAGGTTGGCGTAGTCGTTGCTGATGGCGATCCAGCTGTCATCGACGGGCTGGGGCTGTGTGAAAGCTGGCAGACTTAAGACGGCAACTGTTACTAGCGAAGTCACTCTGCGAATCAAGCGCCCTCCCAGGAAAAAACCGCAACCGTGGAATGTTTTACGTCTTACCGGGATATCTCTAGATGGGTTTGATGCCTTGACAGTACGACCCTGATGCATCGTCACCTGCTCACGATCTGGCGAGACCTTCTCTGTCTTTTCGAACATGCTCTTTTGCATGACCATGAGCTATTCGGACAGTCAAGCGAAGCGTGCCAAGGGTCTCCAATACTGAAATCGAGTCGGCCCCAACTTGCCGTTGAGTTGCAATAACTCCCGGCGGCGCTGCTGTAAGCCGTAGAAAAAGGTTGGTAGGCGCGGCAGGAATTGAACCTGCAACCCTCGGATTAGAAATCCGATAATAACAAGGTGGGCTCGATAGTTTTCAACAGTCTAGGAGCATGCTCAGGGCCCTCAGGTGGAGAGAAGCGCTCTCAAGTGGGTCCGAACTTGCAATGAAACTTGCAATGAATCGTGGAGTCGCTTCGAAGGTATGTTCGGTACCGGCGGGCTCCCGCGATTACTTGTCGCCGCGATGCCGACCCGAAAGGGCGATGTCCCGGTTGTGAAGATCAGATCCCCCTGAAGAGTTGACCAGAGACGCTTTGCGTAAAATGATTGCTCTGGCTGATTTCCTGCAATGTTGACCAGATGGCGTGTGGGCGGAGATCCGGGTGGACAACGAACATTTGCGGCTCTTTTCAGAGCACAACGCTCAGGGGGTGCAGGTGTCGGTATATAACGTCAACACCAAGAGCTGGATTGCGCCCTCCGAACCGGTTGACGATACCGAGCAGGGCAAGGAACGAGCGGCAGAGTACGCTAGGGCCTACCTGAAGCATGTCGCAAATTCGGAACTGCCCTCCGTTGGACTGGAAGCAGTCCCGCTCGCGGTAGCAAAAACTATCTCTGCTCTCTGTCAAGGCTTTTTCACAAACCAGTTGGCTCTCAGCAATAAAGTGATTCCCGCGGCGACGGCGATACCTCCATAAACCGCCCACCGAATCTGTCCCGTCATGAAACTGCCAGGAAGCACATTGATCCCTTGCAGGAACCAAGTGGCGCCCGCCAAAACTAAGAGAATAGCAACGATATTCAGAGTGATTCTCATTATTCCCTCCGTGCTAAAAGCAACGACCGGTCCTGCTCGTCCTTAGAAGGTTGCACTAGACGTCGACGAGGAGACCCTGCGCACGGGCCAACTCCCGGTTTTCTATGACAATCGTGTCTCGAAGATATCCACGGTGTCAACGGGTTCGTGAATCTAACGTTTGCAGGCCCAAATCTGTCAGCAGAGTTCCAAGACCTGGATGGAACAAAGGTGCTGCGCGAAGAGTGACCTCGCTGACGAACCCATGACTCCGGTTAAATAGGCACCAGCGGATTTTGAGTTCACAGGTGAGTTCTGATCCGTTATGAACATTCTCCACTGTACGTGATTCGTCAACTGACCGCTGGGTTCGTGAGGGTTGTCCAGGATGAGAATTGATTAGTTGACGTAACCAGGAGTGGCTGTTGAAAAACTCATACTATAGAAGTTCGCAAGAATTTCATCGCGCTACGATGCCCTATAAACGATGTTCTCGATTTTGGTGGACACTTTCTAGCCTCCGCCGGGACCGGTTTTTTCAAAAGCGGGGTTTTTCAACAGCCACGCCTACCAATCTCAACTAACGGATTCTCATCTTCTATTTTAGCCAATCTGTTTCAACGGATTCTCATCTTCTATTTTAGCCAATCTGTTTCAGTGGTCAGAGGCGGCGCGTCGTATCCGCAGCCCCACAGCAGTCGCATATAACCCATAAGTGGCAGCTAGGCAAGCCACGAAACTTATCCCAGCGCTCCAAAGCGAGACCATGTTGCCTCCCCGGTGGTCGTACAGGCAATCCCATCGTCGGAATCAACGGCGATCCCGTAGACGCCTCCCGTGCCCAGACCCTGGAAGTCGCGGAACTTGCCGGTGACGAGGTTGACCAAACCGATTTTCGGAGAAGTTCCGCGACCCCCGCCCTCCGACGCCAGAACACCCGTATTGGTCTTGACATCGAACGCGAAGGCGGGCTCGGAAAAGGGCTCGAAGTTGGGATTGGTCATCGTAATCTCTTTCCCAAACGTGTTCTTCGGCACATCTTCGCTGAAGGCGAAGTTGGTGGACCCGGGGAAAATGTTATGCAGGACGAGAAACGCGGCGGTGGCTGCCCCCTGATCGTGGCTGACGCCAAAAACGAGCTCCTTGGTGTCAAAATGCGGCGGTTGCCACAGGCCGGTGTACTTATTCGCATTGAGAGGACTTATCAGATGGTAGGTGCGGTCGGCGCCGTGGGGAGCAGCGTGTTCGTGCAGGACGATGGCGGTGGAAGTGCCGACGATGCCGATCACAACGTCATCGTCGAATTGGGTTATGCCCTTCCTAATCACTTTAAGGATTTTTCCCGTCTTCTGGTCGAAAGTCTCAACCGCGCTCAGGGTGTTTCCATTCTTTAAAGTCTTTATGTTCAGCAAGGACGCCTTCAATTCCATTCTGATCGATGTCGTAGCCGGAGAACTCACCACCGAACTTCGGGCGCACGACGATCTTAGCTGGCCCCTTGGGACTTCGGGTTGGCGCGGTCTGGGCGGCGGCCAAACAGGGTAAGCTGCACAGAGCTATCGCGATGAAGCGAAAAAACAGATGGCAGGACGAATTTCTCGGTTTCATTCTGTGGCTCCAGTCTCTTTCGTGACTCCGGTGATCGAAACGGGGCAAAGTTAATATAAGGGCGCGAACGGTCTGTCACGCTCTCGTCAAAACTCTGTCAAATGTTCTGGTTTGCCCTTGCACCAGAACGCGTGCCAATGCCGGCGAGATTCACAGCTTTAAGACGGTTGGTGATTCGCCGCCGGTACAACTCGCCCCGCCTAGCTTTCCCGCACCTTATAGGTCTTAAAATACCCCATAAATTGCCTGGTTTTGATGGCGAGTTGATGGCGAGTTGATGGCGAGTTGCCTGAACCTTCTCGGCCTCGCTTCGCACGGTTCATGATTGTTGGGAGTAACTGTGCTAGTATCGCCGGCGACATCGGAATGCCCGCTGCGAATTTCCTTTCCGCAGGGCTCTAACAAATCCTTCACCTTCGACAAACGAGCGGAATAGTCCGCAAAAGGCTTTATCGCAGCTTCGCGTACTCTGCCTTGGCTTGTTTCAGGATGGGGATGTCGGGGTCGGCGTCTTTCCAGAGGGCGAGGAAATCGTTATAGGCGGCGAGCGCTCGGACGCGGGCCGCATCGGCATCCGCTCCTTGCGATGTTCTCGACTCCAAGGCGTTGGCGCGAGCCACTCCCAGATGAGCCAGCGCCCCCGTCCAGCAGTTCCAGACGATCCCGATGTGGTCGAGAATTTTCTGAAACTCGGTAGCAGCAGCCTTTCCTTGTCCAGCTGCTAAATATGCCTCTCCCCGTACATAGACCGGATAAAGGCAGGAAATGGGGAGGGCGAAGTCAACCAACCCAAATTCAAGGGGTGAAGCAGCTTGTGGGATCCCCAGCGCGGAAGCCGGGTTCTTTCTCTCTAGAGCCAATTGTGCCTGAATCGCAGGCAGCCAGAGCGATTGCATCTGAGTGTTCAGCGGGAATCGTTTCCCCAAGTCCTGGGTCATGAATTCGGCTCGTGCCGTCTCGCCCGCCATGGCAAACGCAAGCACGGCTTCGACCTCGCCGCCCTGACTCGTAGGAGCAAGCTTCAAAGCCTCCTCCGCTGACTGGCGGGCTTCCGTGGTGTTGCCATAAGCCGCCTGTTGCAAAGCAGCATTCGCTTGCCAAATTGCCCCGGTTTCTTTGCTGTCGGTCCGGATAGCAGACTCTACAGCTCGCTTGGTCAGTTCGCGTGCCTTGCTCACATGACCGCCATACGCCTCGGTGTCGGATGCCAACGCAAGGCCCACGCTCTCGTACGCGGGCTTGCCCGCATACCACTGCTGTTGTTCCGCCATCGCTGCAGAGTCCGCTCCGAGAAAGGCAAGAGCGTAGAGAGCGTTGTGGAGGGTTACATTATCCAGTTTTCGCGCCTGCGCCTCGTGGATCATCTGCCTGGTTTCGTCGAGGCGTTGCAAGGAAAGGAAGCAGTTGGCGAGATTCGCGTAAAAGACTACCTGTTCCGGTGCAAGGCGCAAGCCTTGCCTCTCCACCTCCGTAGCTTTCTCATACTCCCCCAGAGAAGCCAACGCTACGCCCGAGTTGTTGTACGCCCGGAAATTTTTTGGGTAGCTCTCAGTCTCCTCCTGATACGTCTGGGCAGCTTTCTCCAGCTCCCCGGTTACAATCCGATAGTAGCTGCCGGCGATCCCCAGCTTTTCCCGCTCGCTTGCGCGATCCCGCAGTTGGAATGCCTTGGTGTAGTACTCACTGGCTCGCCCTAGTTCGCCCATGCTGGAGTAGTCGCCGCCTACTGCGAGGTAGCCTATGGCGAAATTCGGATCAAGTTCGATTGCACGTTGATGGTAAGGCAGGCCGGCGGCGGAGCCTTTCTCGTTAACCGCCTTTCTGCCAAGGCTATATGCTTTCAGAGCGTCTAGCGAAGACGTGGTGGCCTCGTAGAGCGGAACATCAAACCTCTTGACGGTAGCCAGTGATTCGCCCAGTTCGCCGCGTAGCTTTGATGCCGCTTCGCCGAGAGTGTCCAGCACCTTTTCCTTGGACGCAGCCGTCACTTGGTCCTCGGCCAGCGTGTCTCCGCTCTGACAGTTCACTGCCTTTAATTCCAGCACATATTTGCTGCCCAAGCTGCCAATCGCACCGGCAATGTAGGCTTTGCTGCCTGCTCGCTGACAAAGCTCTCGGGCCACGTCGGGCGCGAGTTTCGTACTTGGCGGAAGGGTCATCAATCGCAAAGTTTCCGCGACTTTGCCGTCGGAGAGGACATTCAAGAAAGGCGATTGCCGCAAGGAAACGGTGAGCGCCGTTTTCAGCGTTTCGTCGAATATCGCATCGCCTGTGCTGTTGGCAAAATCGGTGAGAACAACAGTGTCTTTGTCGGTCAGGCGCTTGCTCTGATGCCACCGATAGTAAAAACCGCCCCCGACGAGGAAGGCGACGAGCACCACGGGAACCGCGATTTTCCAGACCTTCTTGAAGGGAGCGGGAAGGGGTTCTGCCACGAGGACTGGGCCCGAGGTGGCCGCAGAATTGCGTCCGCTCTCGGAGTCCCGCTTCAGCCGCTGCAAATCCGTTCGCATGTCGGATGCGTTCTGATAGCGCAGATTGCGATCTTTCTCCAGCGCCTTGCTGATGATTTCTTCCACCTTGGGCGGAAGTTCCGGATTCAACTCTCGTGCCGAGACGGCAGTGCGATTCAGAATCGCCTCGTGCAGTGCCGCTGCCGTATCCCCGCTAAATGCCTGCTGCCCTGTTGCCATCTCGTAGAGCACCACACCAAAAGAAAACAGGTCTGTACGTGCATCCAGCTTGTCCCCGCGAACTTGCTCCGGCGACATGTAAGGCACCGTGCCCATAGTCACACCGGTCAGCGAGAGCCGAATATCAAGGGCCATTGCGGTCGTGGCGTCTTGGGATTGGCCTTCGTGGCATTGGAGGCCTTCGCGATCACCTCCATACGTCATCTTCGCCAAACCGAAGTCCAAAATCTTAGCTTCGCCCCGTTGCGTGATGAAGATATTCGCCGGCTTGATGTCGCGATGGATAATTCCTTTTTCGTGCGCCGCAGCCAGGCCTTCCGCGATCTGAATCGCAAGGTTCAACAATTCGTCGGTCGTAAATGGGTCTGCTCTCGCGGCAATCCGCTCTCGCAGGTTCTGGCCCTGCAATAATGACATGGCGATGAAGGGTCGGCCTTCGTGTTCGCCGAATTCGTGAATGGCGCAGATGTTGTGATGGTCAAGCGCGGAAGCGGCTCGCGCTTCGCGCTCGAAGCGTTCTAAGACTTTCGCGTCGCTGGCTATCTCCTCGGGCAGGAACTTCAAAGCTACGAAACGGCCCAGCTTCAGGTCCTCCGCTTTGTACACCACGCCCATACCCCCGCCGCCCAGCACTTCCAGCACGCGATAGTGGGAGACCTTCTTCCCGGTCAGGTTTGCGCCGGGAATGGCTTGAGGTTGAGAGCCAGCCTCTGGCTCCGCTACTTTCTTCACCTCCACCACAAATCGGTAGCCACGTTTGGGGACGGTTTCGATATACTCGCGCCCGTTCGTCGCCTCGCTCAATATCCTTCTCAATAACGAAACGTGCTTAGCAACATTCGCCTCCTCCACGAAGGTACCGGGCCAGAGCCGCTTCATGAGGTCATCCTTGTCCACCAAATGCCCGGCGTTCTCTACCAGCACAAGCAGGACTTCGAAGGCTTTAGGCGCGAGCGGCACGGATTTGCCGTCGAGAATCAACAAGCACTCCCCCGGGTCGAGGCGAAATGGGCCGAAGCAGTAGAAGTGTTTTGTTTTCTCGTTCATAGCCCCAGGAAGGAATTCTTCAAGATTTCTTCGCGATTTCGGAAGGACTTCTAAACCGCAGCTGAATTACGGTTCACATCGAGCGGCATGGATGCGGCTTGGCAAGCCATTCGCAGCACATTCTACGGTGGCTTGGAACTAAGCGCAACTGCCAAATGGGAATGAAGTTGTGCGGTCAATTATCTATGGCCGCCTTATGCATTAAGAAACCTACGCTTCCACAGTTCCTTCGCAAGCAAGCGAAAGGGCTGAGGAAGAATAACGAAAATCCGATCGAAGAAGGAGGAGAGCTATGAAGAAACAGTTGGTAACGCGTGCAGCCGCGCTAGTCATGTTGACGCTCGCGGCTTTGGGGTCAGGATACGCACAGAACAATTCCAATGCCTGCAATGACAAACTCATCGCCGGCAACTATGGATTCACCGTTCAGGGAACGAAATTGGGAGGAACGGGGCCCACTGGCCCGATGGTGGGCGTGGCCATGACCCAATTTGATGGCAAAGGCAACCTCAGCCAGATTGACACCGTCACCATTGACGGCGACGTCGTCGCCGATTGGACCCACACCCGAGCCACTGGCACTTACGCGGTGAACGCCGATTGCACCGGAACCTTCACCATCAACTTCACTGATGGCCGGCCAACGGTGGTGACAAACTTTGTCGTCGCGGCGAACGGCGACGAAATCGACACCGTCGTGATCAGTGCAGGGGGAGACCAAGGGATACTCGCCACTGGCAGCATCGGAAAAAGGCGCTTTTCCAAACGCTAGCTCTCGGCCACCCGCCCGCCGTCTTTCGGCGGGCGGAGATTTTGAGTCCGGGGCGTTCCAGGTGCCGTGGGGTGTGGGGCAAACTCGATTTGGCTTCAAAACTACAAACAAGGAGGACAATCATGAAACGCAACATCGCACGGGCAACGCTTGTGATCGTTTCTGTTTCGGCAATTTGGTCAGCTATAGCGGTTCCTGCCACGGCCCAACGGTTCCCCGGCATCGGCACTGTGATGACATACAACGTGAACGAAGGAACCGATTTCCTGCAGGCGGTGAACGCCCCAAATTTCCCACAATTCCTGCTCGATGTCGGCCAGATACTTACTCAAGTCCAAGGTACCAATCCTCCGGAACGGATGCAGGCAGTTGCGAAACAAATCCTCGCGGTCGGGCCGGAGCTACTAAGCCTGCAGGAAGTAGACCAGTGGTATACCGGAACCTTCAACCCGAATGCGGGCACATGTGGCACCATGACGCTCGAGTACGACATGCTCCAGGAACTCCTGAGTGCCTTGGCCGAACAGGGCGGGCACTACGAAGTTGCGGTGCAAGTCACCCAAAATTCATTTCCGCCTGTTCCCGGACTGATTCCCCCCGCCAATTACTTTTGTGTTGCCTTGAATGACTACAACATCATCCTGGCCCGCACGGATCTTCCTTCCTGGGCCTTCCAATGGAGCAACCCGCAATCCGGACAATTCTTGAATGAACTCGTTTTTCAAACTCCGGTCGGCTCATTACCGTACCCAAGGGCGTGGGCATCGGTCGATGCCCAGTTTTTCGGGCACGCTTTCCTCTACGTCAACACTCATCTTGAGTCCTTCGACGCGAATATCCGGGAGTTGCAAGGCGGTGAATTGCGTGCAGGTCCGGCAAATACTTCCTTGCCGTTGATTGTCGCGATGGATTCAAACGCACAGGCGTTCCCCTTGCCACAAGATCCCACCTATGCGGATTTTGTCTCGGCTGGCTATAACGACGTTTGGTCCACGCTGTTTCCGGGGATCGCGGGGCTAACATGCTGTCAGGATGAAGCGGACAACAATCCTGTCTCGCAACTTTATCAGCGAATAGACCTGGTGCTAACGCATGGCAGAGTTGCGCCTTGGGAAGCATTGTTGATCGGGGCCAGTCCGCGAAGCCGGTTGCCCGACGGACTCTGGCCTTCGGATCACGCTGCTCTCGAAGCTGGTGTAGTTGTCGGCAACTAATCCACTCGCATATATAAGGAGTGAGCATGATTTCAAAGTACGCGTGCTGTGGAGTCCTGATTGTCGCTCTTAGTGGGGCCCTCGCTGTGCCCGCGAAAGCCCAGGGCTTTCCCCAGGGGTTTCCCAGCGGACCAATAGGCCCCTCCGCTGGACCAATCGTAGCGGGAATCGTGGGGACGGCCGCGGCCCTGGTGGTCGCGACCGTTGTGATCATTCACTATTCGAAAAAGAGAGCGATCACGGGTTGTGTTGTCTCGGGACAAAGTGGGATGACCCTCGTTGACGAAAAAGACAAACAGATCTACATGCTCTCCGGTGAGACGACAGGTATCAAACCGGGCGATCGAATGAAGTTGAAGGGCAAGAAAGTTAAGCCGAAGGGCCCCAAGAAGACGCTTATCTGGGAAGCAAGGCAGGTGAGCAAGAACTATGGCGCTTGTTCGCCCTAGTTGTGATCTCGACCCGCCGTCGAGGCGCAGACTTGGGCCAACGCGTTTCCTGAGCGCGCAATCGCAAGATCCCAGAGTTACACGGCAAGCGGGAGCAGGCGAGATCGCCGATAACGAAGGATCGACTAAACAAGGGTAATCGAGAGCGATCACTGCAGTGAACAGGCTTACGTGTTGAAAAGTTACTGATAAGAGCAAGCAGATTAGTAGAGAGGAGAAAACCAATGAACAACTGCAAGTCAATCCTGTGTGTCGTGGGTTTTGCGATGGCGTGCACGGTCGCCGCGATTGCGGGAGACGCGCCAAAACTAACTTTCACCTTCAGCAAAGCCAACGTGCCGGGAGCAATGCAGACTGGACCCAGCGGGATCAACAATGCCGGGGTGATGGTGGGCGGATACGTAGACAAGAACTCGGTTTCGCACGGGTATATTCTCAACGGCAAAAAGCTGACCACGCTTGACGATCCGAAAGCGATGGCAGGCACCACCGGCCCCGAGAATCTGAATCCTAACGGAGCGATTTCGGTTGTCGGCGTCTACAACAATTCCAGCGGAAATACAGTGGGATTTCTGTACAAGAACGGCAACTATACGGACATCCCCGGCCCTGCCGGTGCCGTGTCCTCGGTTGCCTCTGGGATAAACGACAAGGGAGCGATCGTGGGCGATTACGTGGACAGCAATGGGAGGACCCACGGATTCCTCTTGAAGGGGAAGAAATACACAACCCTGGACGAGCCAGCAGCTTTTGGCACTACTGCTGCCTCGGGCATCAACAATGCCGGTTGGATCGTCTTGTGGTACGTGGATCAGCAAGGCCTTGTTGAATCTGCTATTACAAAAGACAATGGCATTACCTACACGCCGCCAATCGATGTCCCCCTCGCGGTCGACTCGTATGCCTCTGACCTGAACAGTGCCGGCGACGTTACTTATTTCTGGGTGGATTCCGGTGGCGTAGGCCGCGGTGCGCTGTTGCACGCCGGGAAATACTACAAGGTCAACTACCCTAAGGCGATATACACGTACGCAGGCGGGATTAACGACCAGCGCACGCTGGTGGGAGGATACCAGCTCAAGAGCAAGAACGGCCACCCTCCCCTATCGGGCTTCAAGACGACTTACAAGTGACCCTTTTTCTTTTATCCGCCCTAACTGGGTGTTCTGGAACTCCAACGTCCGAGCGAATAGGAGAACACGATGAAATTTTCAATTTACAGTTTGTTCCTTGCGTTATTGCTAACACCTTTCACGAGTTTTGCTCAGAGCAGTGCGCTCACAGTGCCCTCAACATCCACAGATGTTCCGAAGCTGGTCAAGTTCTCCGCCACGGCAAAGGACGAATCCGGCAAGCTAATGACTGGGCCGGTCGGCATCACTTTTTCGTTGTACAAAGACCAGCAAGGCGGCAGCCCGTTGTGGGTTGAGACCCAGAACGTCCAAGCCGATGCGGCTGGACATTACACAGCAATGCTGGGCTCGGCCACTACAGAAGGAGTGCCGCTGGAGGTATTCAGCTCCGGAGAAGCCCAGTGGCTGGGAGTTCAAATCCAAGGCCAACCCGCACAAGCGCGTGTTTTGCTGGTCAGCGTTCCCTACGCGCTCAAAGCGCACGAGGCAGAGACGCTTTCAGGAAGAAGCATCTCGGACTTCGTGTTCGTTAACAAGACCCCCTCGGCCTTACCAAACCGCGAGCAAAACCCAAGTGTCGCCAACGGCGCTAACGGCTCGAGTTTGGCCTCCGATCAACAACGATGGCCCGACAAATTTTGTGGGATCCAACGCGACGCAAATTGTGAGTGTCACTCAGAAGGGTGCCGGAGCCGGATTATCGGCCACAGCTGTCAAAGATGCAGGAATTGTCGGCACGATCACCGGGAAGTCAAACACCGCCATATACGGTCTCGCCAGCAACACCAGTAAAGGCAGCAATGCCGCCGGGGTTACTGGGCAAGCCAATACGGAAACAGGGCCGGGCGTCGCGGGTTACTCAAGCGCTCCAAAAGGGACGGGTGTCTTAGGCGTGGCAAGCGCTACTAACGGCGGGACTGGTGTGTCGGGAATTGCGAACGCTACGACGGGCCTGGTCACTGGTGTTTCAGGACAGACCGCAAGCACCGGGCAATTCGCCGCCGGTGTCAGCGGCTTCGAGTTCGCCACAACGGGCGAACAAGTTTATGGCGTCAACGGGTACAACGCGAGCAGCGGTTCAAAGGCCGCAGGCGTAAACGGCTGGGAGGCCGCCACGACAGGCCAAGTGATTGGCGTCAGTGGCGGGACGAATAGCGGTGGTCAATACGCCGCCGGCGTCTCGGGATACGAGGGCGCTGCCACCGGTCAAGTCTACGGTGTCGGCGGCTACAACGTCAGCACCGGGCCAAACGCCGCGGGCGTGAGCGGCTATGAAGCCGCT
Organism: uncultured Acidobacteriota bacterium; assembly: GCA_963722725.1. Classification (GTDB taxonomy): domain Bacteria; phylum Acidobacteriota; class Terriglobia; order Terriglobales; family Acidobacteriaceae; genus JABDBE01. Next base: position 902,362 of record CAVROB010000009.1, on the reverse strand, counting down.
ACGACTGGCGAGGTGTTCGGTGTCAGTGGCGGGACGAATAGCTCCACGAGTCAGGCGGCGGGTGTCGTGGGAACCGAAGGTGCTACTACGGGTCAGGTCTATGGCGTCGAGGGAACGAGCGCTAGCACCAGCGGCGACGGGGTCTTCGGCAATGCTACCTCGACGAGCGGCAACACGAACGGAGTATATGGTGAGAGTGCCAGCCCGAACGGCAATGGTGTTCTCGGGATCAATAATGCCACCACAGGATTTTCTCCTGGAGTGATGGGGATCACGAATAGTCCAACCGGCGCGGGTGTCTATGGATACAATGCCAGCACCACAGGTCACGGCAGCGCGATCCAAGGACAGATCGAGGGCAGTTCCGGCGGCGCTGCGGGCGTTTTCATTGCCCACGCCGGGGTGGGATTGATTTTGAATGGCCTCTCGGGCAGCAGTTACGCCCAGAAGTTCAGCGTCGACGCCAGGGGCAACGGTTTCTATGCAGGCAATCTGAGCGTAACTGGCACGCTGACCAAAGGCAGCGGCTCATTCAAAATCGATCATCCGCTTGATCCGGCGAACAAATACCTGTCCCACTCCTTTGTCGAATCGCCCGACATGATGAACGTCTACAACGGAAACATCACGACCGATCGGTATGGTGTCGCAACCGTAATTCTGCCGGACTACTTTGAGGCCCTCAATGGCGATTTCCGCTATCAATTGACGGTAGTCGGCCAATTCGCGCAGGCCATTGTGAAACGAGAAATTGAGAACAACCGTTTCATGATTAAGACCAATAAACCGTCAGTCAAGGTGTCTTGGCAAGTGACCGGCATCCGTCACGACCCCTATGCGAACGCATATCGCATTCCGACGGACGAAGACAAGCCCGCTGCGGAACAGGGCTATTACTTGCATCCGGAAGTCTTCGGCCAACCCGCTTCGAAGAGCATTCAAGCGGCCAGCCAAAAGGCGTCCGCGCGCGACCAGATGGCAAAGGCGTCAAACCCATGACAAAACGCAGTGTTGCGAACCAGTACCTCTCGATTAGAAAGACGTTATTGCCGGCCCTCCCTCTCAAAAACGACTGATCGTCTCCTAAAATTTGTAGTTTTGAAGGGCCAATGTGCGTGATTAACTTGTCTCCACGTCTATCGCTGATTACGGCTTTGAGCCTATGCTTCTTTGTCGCTATGACATCCATGTCTGCTCAAGAAGCGGAATCGTCGCCCGACAAGAGATTGCAGAATGCGGCCATCTCCTTCCGTGAAGCTATGCACGAGCCTGATAAGGGTATTCCTCGCGACCTCTTTGATAAATCGCGATGTATCGTGATTATTCCAGGGGTCAAGAAGGCCGCATTCATCGTCGGGGGCAAGTATGGTCGTGGCTTCGTCTCATGCCGCAAGAACGGCACCGGTCGTTTCGGAACGCCTGCCGCCATTCGGATTGAGGGCGGAAGCTATGGTCTGCAAATAGGAGGATCCTCCACGGACGTTTTTCTGCTGGTTATGAATGAGGGCGGAATGAAAAAACTGCTAGCGGACAAGTTCACCATCGGAGGCGAGGCCGAGGCCGCAGCCGGTCCGGTGGGCCGCGATACGAGTGCCAACACTGATGTCTTGTTGGATGCCGAAATTCTGTCGTGGTCACGTTCGCGGGGTCTTTTCGCCGGGCTATCCCTGGAAGGCTCTACGCTGCGCCCGGATGGGAGTGAAGACGCTAAGTTGTATGGCGAAAAAGTCACGAATGAGCAAATTCTACAAGGCGATCTCAATACTCCGACGGGTGCGCGCCCGTTGGTCGCAGAACTCAATCGCTACAGTAACGGTGGAGCGAATGGTGATGTTGAAGCCTTGCGCAACAGAGGCAGGGTGACACTCTCGAACTTGCATTTCGCAACGGGCAAAGCCGACATTACGCCGGACTCTGAAGCCTCACTGAACGAGGCTGTCAATGCGTTGAAGGAACATTCCGATTGGAAGATTCGCGTTGAGGGTTTTACGGACAACGTGGGCTCGCGCGAAGCTAACCTCAAGTTATCGACTGATCGAGCCAATGCGGTCATGAACTGGCTGGCCGAACACGGCATCGACCGCAGCCGCCTCAGTGCCAAAGGGTTTGGCGAGGCTCGGCCGATTGCGAGCAACTCCACAGACGAAGGTCGTGCGAAGAATCGCAGGGTAGAAATCGTTCGTAGTAGCTAGTGTGCGATACGCCAGGCTGAGTTCAGAAACACACACCTGACCTACCCGCACAACCCTCGTGCCCTCGCATCATCGACCGACCGCCGAAACTTGGTCGAACAAGCACCCTTGAACTCGGCTTGAACCAGCCTGGGCGGATACCGGGCGTACTCTGGCACGTCTCGGGAACCTCAGCACAGAAGGTGAGGCAACTGGTCGGCTAGCCGTATCGATAAGAGTGGCCCGCTTGCCGGACAACATTCCGCCTAGTGCCCGAGAGATATTGAATAGTGAGCGGCTCCCGCAAACCAAGCACTCATCATGCGGGCTGTCGCTGACGGTATCACAATCAGCACACAACACGGCGTTCCTGAGGGAAATTGCATTCAAGTGGCGGACCCTTTCTACGCCGATGTCAACCACAGAACCTTTCATTGCTCACCCCTAATACTTAGAACCAATTCTACTGGGTCCTCAAGCCCACACAAGAAGAAATAAGTTGGCGCTGGGATTCCCCTGGTGAGCTTGGATGGAAGTGCTGACTCCGCCAGTTTGAAATCTCGTTGGTCCCAACTTGCAGTTAACTTGCAATGACTCAAGGTGAGATTGGCTTCAAAGCTGTAGAAAAGGTTGGTAGGCGCGGCAGGAATTGAACCTGCAACCCTCGGATTAGAAATCCGATGCTCTATCCGTTTGAGCTACGCGCCCTCAATGACTTACAGCAGATTTTCCTTCAACTGTCACCAAACTGTCACCAAAACGCTTTGCGCCCTGACCTTGCCCGAGACGCTTGGCAACTTTCTTTGGTGGCAGCGTATTCACAACGACCTTCTGCATCGCCTCGACCACGTCTCCGGTGCTCACGATGTGATAACGGTCGAATACCGAGCGCGTCTTGTGGCCGCTGATTTTCATGGCAATGCGTTCAGGCACTCCCGCGTTCACGAGATTGCGTACGGCAGACCTGCGCAAGTCGTGGACGATGAGTCCTTCATAAGCGTACCAGATGTTTCCTGATTCGCTGGTCTGCTTAACGCGCTTGCCGAGGCCGACCGCTTCACACGCTTTGCTCCACTCGGTGCGAAGGTTCGTAGTGTCGAAGACCCGGCCAGTCTTCGGTTCCACGGCTTTCAAGATTTTCACCAACACGGGCGGCAGAGGGACAATCCGCGCCTCATCGTTCTTCGTCTGGTCTTCCTCCAATCGAATGCAAGGCACCGTTAAATCAACCTGCGACCATTCGATGGCTTCTGCTTCGCCCAGCCGAACACCGCACCAATACAGAAACAGAATCAACGGCTGCAAATGCTTGGGTAGTTTGCGGAGCAATTTGTCGAACTCTCCAATGGGCAAGAAACCCTTGCGCGCCGGAGGTTCCTTCAGTAATCGAATCTTCGGGACGTGTTGAATCTTAGAATCCTCGTGCGCGATTTGGAGCATGCGTCGGAGACACGCGAGTGAGCGGTTCACCGTGGCAGTGCTGTAGCCTTCTTTCACGCGCTGCTTCGCAAACCGCCGCGCAGCATCGGTCGTGATTTGCGTGAACGGTACGCCCGGATTATCCGCGCTGAATCCGAAGAACGCATCGAGTGCCTTCAGTCCACCGATGTTCTCTTCTCCATCGTCGGTCTGGTAGAGACTGGCATTGCCCTTCTCTTGATAGTTCGCAATCAGGGCTGCGCGTAGATCGCCATAGGTGATCTTCTTCAACTCGGTCAAGCTCACCAGCCCCTTGTCGTTGTCGCCCATCAAACGACGGAGCACACTCAACGCCTCCTGCTTAACTGGCGTGCCTGAACTCGTACGAATTTGCTTGCCAGTGGCGTCGTAATACTGGAGCCGCCAGTTCTTTGAACCCTTGACCCTGAACAACCCGCCTTCGCCCTTCTCCCGCTTTGCCATACAACCCTCCCAACTGTCACCAATTATCTCATGCTCGGTGACAGTTGTCAAGTTAAACCCGCGCCCAGCACGGCATACGTCGCAGGCGCGTGGCTCCGGCGCGATCCACCCGGCGCACTTCGTACGCTCCATGCAGGCCGACGCCATGGCAAACCCGGCCATCGGGAAATCCCCGAGCCCATGAATAGTACGAGACCTAACTGACTTGATTTAACGTCTGTGATATAAGGGCTTCGTTCAGCCCGCGTGCTGCTCAGAAAGGAAACGACCGTGAGAGCCGATTACGTTTGGGACGAGGAATACAAGGCTGCCCTTCTCGAAACTCACGATAATGAGTTGCCAAGTCGCCTCCGCAGAGCAAAGGCTGCAATCGACAAGCGACTTCAGGAAATGCAGATGGACCATGGAGGTACGCCGGAAGAACGTCAAGCTATCGCCGATGCGCTTGCTGCATTGAACGTGCTGCGCAGAGAGTTACAAGGACGCATTCAGGACGCAGGTTCGAGCAACGCCTGAAAACTTGCCAAGCGGCCAATTGGCAGCACCCGCCCCACAGTCTCGCGCTTTAGCAATTCCGACTGTGGCATCATAGATGCGTGCCGAAGCCTCACTTAATTATCCTGTCCAATCCCGATGACGATTTCCTGAAGGGCGTATGCTCCGCCTGTCCCGTTCAATTCAATCTCACGGGCAATACTCTCTCCGTCAAAGCGCTTTTGCGGGGTATGTTTGACGCTCATGTCCAAGCAGTCCATCCGCCCAAATCCAAGGATTCCTAAATTGTAGAAATGTGTTCAAAATTGAACATTTTCGTAAACTGGGTTAGGCACAATCTACGAGTCATGCGAAAAGAACTAAGCCCAAAACAGATACTCGCCGTCTCTTGTCCGACTTGCGGAGCCAAAGCTGGGGAAAAGTGCGAACTCAGCACTGGACAGCCGCGTACCAATCCTCACCATGACCGCAGAGTGATCGCAAAAGACTAGGATCACATGCGCCGAAATCCCAAATCCGGCCACGATTACCCGAATGCCATAAGGCCATGAGTAATGGGAACGTAGAGACTCAGCATCGTGCGCAGGTCGGGCAAGGTCGGCGTATCCCGTGCGCGGGACCCCCATGGCAAACGCGGCCATCCGGAGACCCCTCGACGAATAGGAGAGCGCCATGGGACAAGCAGGTCATCCCAGAATCGCGTGTAATGCCCAGTTCCACGGTACGACAGCCGCCGATCCCCACAGGCGCTGAGACATGCCAAACGCGGCCACGATCTACGAGCTACGACCAGTAGCGATAGAGGGGGACAGAGAGGATGGAGCCATGTCGTGTATGCGCAGGACTCGTGTAATCCCGCGTCTCCCAAGTACGTCTCGTGTCTCAAACCCATGTATGTGTTCCGTGTTTGGGCTAGGATCTGCAAGCCCTAGCGTCTCAACGGGTTGAAATCAACTAAATGATTAATAGTTCGCTGGTTTGGTGACAGTCTAGTGACAGTCTAGTGACACTTACACGGGATTACGCATGCAACACGCTGATTACAAACGCAATGACGCAATCAAGCACGAGATAAAGAGTCTGATGCTTGCCACGGGGAGGTGGGTAGTCTACATTTGGCGCGCTTCCAGTTCAGATCGCCCTGCACAATACACCCCAGCGCTGGCCCGAATGGACAGGGGAGAATGGGAGCAAGGCCCAGCGTAAAGCCTTTAGGGTCCGTATGATAACGTCCCTTCAGCGGGTGGTGAATGGGTACGTCGCCACAGGGTCCGCCGTGGTCTCAGTGGTGCGGAGCCGCACGGCCAAGCCAAGAAGACGACGCCTTTGGTACGTCTCGGAAAAGGGTGTCTAAGTACCAAGCCGCCAATAGGTTAAGCCTCTTTTCTTTGGGACTCTTGCTGGAGCCTCCAAATGGCCTGCTACGCGCTACATATTTTCAATGACTTACAGACGCCATATGTACCAAAATGCACCGTTATTCGGCTCTAAAAGCACCTTTTCGTACCACTAAGGGGCGGGTGTGGGATGGGTTCATGGTTCCAGCGTTCATGCGTACGATCCTACCGAACAGGGTGGTGTGGGTGTCGCCCGGCGCAGGGAACTGGGACTCCGGACTTGGTTCCATCCAATGCCGGATATCGCGTTCTAAGCCCCGTGGCGCACTTGGAGGCTCCTGACCCACACGGATGTCATAAAGTCGTCTCCTAGCCCTGTTTCCCATGCGCCCTGAGCGGCTATAAGCGAACATAAGACGAATATTGGACGCTGTGATGCCCGTCCATGGCTGAAGGTGCTTTACAGGATCGGGCAACTGTGCTAACATAATGAACAGACAGAAGAACCGTCCTCTGCGTCGTGGGTGACGCACAACAAGCATCCCCAGAAATTGGAGATGCTATGTCCGCAACACCTATTCCGTCCCCTACACTCACACAGTCATCATCCGTTGACGCCGTTCCATCGGAACGCTCGGAACCATTCGGACAGAACTGGACGAGCTACAGCGCTAAGGCTCTGCATAGCATCGTCTGTGATTCCATCAAAGAATTGACGGTTCTGAGTCGGCGAGGGCAGACAGAACTTCGACAACGGCTCCTGCCTGCTTTGCAAGAAGTCCGTCGTCGCATCGCTAAAGGCGAGACGATTGACGGATATAACGCGCTGACTGATTATCTGTCCGCCGTGGGACTTTCTGAGGGTGTCATCCGCAAATGGGAATTCCGTCTTCGTGAGAAGGAACTAAAGGAACTCGGCCTCGATGAGAAAGCCGCAGTACGTAAAGCTGCCAACCAGCCTGACGCACCGTCTGCCGTCAAACTTATACCCAATGAAGCACCGTCAGATGAAGAGTTGCAAGCGATGGCTGAAGAAGCAGGGGAAGCGACTGCGCCTCTTCCCAAGAAAGAATACGCACCTAACACACGAGGAAGTCACAAAGTGTTGCAGGAACTCGCTGCACAAGTGCAAGCGAAGTACGGCGAAGGAACGTGCAGCGTCATGCCTATGCCAGAGGGCTCTCCAATAAACAACGGAGTCGTGCTGCTAACCATTCCTGTCAGCGTGACTCGTGCACAGACTCTGCTCAAGGAGTCCTTGTGATTTGGCTGAGTGGTGAGTTGAAGCCAGAGGCAGCACGCAGTGCGTGGTTGAGATTTGCGCCGCTGCATTACGACTTCGGCACTATTCGTCAGTCGTTGGCGGACAACTCAAAGCGGTATTTGGCACTGGACGAATCTGGCAAGGTGGTAGGTTTCGCAGCAGCAAGCAGTCTATGGGGCAAAGGCGACAGTGCGGGCAAACCTCGGTATCGTTCGCACAAGATTGTTGTGAAGGCCGAGTATCAACATCTCTGGAGCGAAGTTGCAGACGCGCTGGCGCATTTTTACGTCTCCAACGGCTACTCATATTCCTGCATCGCGCCTGATTCGCTGACAAGCTATCGACTCAACAACCCTAACTGGGAGAAGCGTGACAATTCGAATCTCCCAGTCGGATGCTCTTCATGGAAGTACGTCGGTGCAGCGATGGTGGCAGGCGCATGACGTGCTCTGTGACTGCCGTAACTTGCTCGGCGCTCGTCAGCAACACGATACTGGCCGTACCGCTAAAGGAAACCACAATGAAAAGCTACGTCACCAAGGACGGCATCAATCTCTACGACGTATTCAAGGCCGGTGCCAGTTTCGGACGGCTAAAAGCTGACCGCGCGGAAGTCTCACTCTGGACGGAAGCAGAATGGGTTGCCGCACTGGAAACCAGTTTACCCAAAGCGTTTGTCGCTTCACTCAAAACTGCCGGGGATGTGCAAGCACCTACGGAACGTGCGAAGACCCTAATGGCGATGGCGACTGAGGCGGAAGTTGGGCGCAAGCCGTATAACGAAAGCGTCCGCAGTCGTCTGAAAACGTAATCACGCTTATCCAGAAAAACACACTAACTAACAAGAAACAAAAGACTTAGATACAAACGTCTGGCATTATACAGATTGCCATTGACAATGTCAAGTCGAGTATGGTATATTAATTTTAGATCGAAGGCGTCACACCCGTGATTGTGACCGCAGCCATCCGAACGACGGCGCAATAAAAGAAGTTCGGACCTACCGATTTCGCAGCGTGGTCTCGGGTCCTCCGAGAACCAGAAATCAGCAAACGTTTTGAAGCACAAAGGTGACTCAGTCACCCAACCAAATTCTTTCGTGACCACTAGGAGTCGCTTCCGTAAGTGGACGCGGTAATAAACAGGTCTTCTGCACGGTGACGTGCAGTGTCCCTGATTAAAGACTTCTTTGGACGGCAGCATGGCGATGCGTACCCGTCCGCGACTCGGGAAGCGCTTACGTGGTCGAGGAGCCTCGTAAGCGCGATCCAGAGTATGAAGCATGAAAGGCACAAGCATGAAAGCAACCGAGCAACCGACGTACCCGTTTCTTTTCGCGGCACGCACCTTCGCCGCGGACACCCAATCTGAAAAGTTGGTCCTGTACCATCTCGTCTCGCGGTTGCGTGATGGCACCTGTTTCCCCAAGCAGGACGCGATTGCGTACGCCGAGCAACTGACGACCCGCGCCATCAAGTACGGCATTGCTGCGCTCAAAGCGAAGGGCGTCGTCACCATCGAGAAGAAGGGCCGGAACAACGTCTATCGTCTACACCTGAAGGCTATCGAAGATCACCAGCAGCCGCCGATGCCTGAGACTCCTGAATACGTGGAGCCGCCTACGGCGAAGAACATCTTCATCGGCAAGCGCAGGCTTGGAAAGGGGAACCCCAGTTCACCTATCGAAGATTCAGAACAGGGGAACCATGGTTCACCTATTTCTGGAATAGGGGAAATAAACGACGTGAATAGGGGAACCCAGAGCACCTGTAAGAAGACAGAGAAGAAGACATCAAGAGAAAAGAAGACAGAATATACGTACTCCCAACAACCCGGTGAACCAGCCCAACCCGGCGATCAGGAAGTTTCTTCTTCTTCTGAAGGAACACACCACCGGGTGAAACCAATCCTGCCCCACGGGATGCCGACCAAGCCTCGGACAACGTTGGAGTGGGCACTGAAGACGCTGAATGCCTTCGAAGGTTCTATCGACCTGTATGAGCCCGTCATCTGTGCCGACTGTACATCCATCGGAAAAGCTGAGGATGGCCGCTGCATTTGGGCAGACGACGATGGCACCGTTTGTGGCAGCACCCGTCTCATGAATCGACTCGAATGGTTGAACCTGATCCGTGCGCAGTGGGACAAGTATGGGAGGGAACTTCGGAATGTCGCCGGAGCGCCGCTCAAAGAAATCGTCGGAGTGCTTCGTGTCGATTCGATGGAGCGCCAGAAAGAAATCACCGATGCCCGTCGCTCCGCAGAGGCGATGTCCGTGGAGAAGCGTCGGCACTGGGCGAAGCAACTCTACGATTCGGGCAACCGATTCAGAGTTCGCAAGGCTTGGTTTTTATACGCCAGTGGAATGCTGGACGCTGAAACTGGGGAAATGGAGCCGTGGGTCACGCAACTGTTCGCCGACCTTGAAGCCCTCCAGCCCCGAGATGGAGGATCGAAGTGAAATCTCTAATAGAACGCGTTGCGGAGTTTCAGAAGTTGTGGTCGATGTTGTTCCCGGCCACGCAGGTCGAAAATCAGCAGATCATAAACTGGCTGATGTCGTTCAGCGATTCCGAGCTTGAGCTTGTGATGAGCAAGGCGGCACGTCGTGCACGCATGGAACCGGGCACCGACTTGCACAGATACATCTCGGGCACGCTGGCGCATCGGCGCAATGATGCAACGATGCAACGAGTCGCGCACACAGCGGAGGCCGCGCAGACCGCGCAGCAACAAGGAATAGGAGAAATCTAAATGGCACGGATAAACAAAGAACAACTAGTGACCAACGCCCTCCGCGAAGAGGGCTTGAAGATCATAGGCAGTGACAAATCCACCTCGACGGAGAAGATGCACTGGTCTAAGTTACTTTTCGACATGCAAGATGTGACCAAACAAGAACTGACGGTTCAACTGAAGCAGGCCGAAGACGCCCGCGAAGGAGCCGAGACCGCGCTGAAGGAAGCGCAGACCGCCCTCGACGCGGCCAATACGGAACTGGCAACGTTGCGTGAACAAGTCGCAAAGGTCGCCCCACTGGAGGCGGAACTCGCCGACCTAAGAACGAACTTCGATTCAAAAATAGTTGAAGCGCGGAAGGAACTCGTTTCCTCGGCGCAGGAGCACGAATGGAAAGCGGCCAGAGCAGAGAACGCCGCGAAGGAAACGCTCCAAGATGCCCAGCGCCAGTTCGGCGCGCGTGGCCAGCAGATTTTGCTCGACTTTGTTCAGACACTTGTCGAACAGTTCAACATCCCAGAGCCAGACCCGAGTGCGCTCCCGAATGGAATCTCGCCGCTAGTGCTCACCCTTTGGGGACACTCGGCAGTCAGGGCGCAACTCATGATCGCCTATGCGAAGTCGTTCCCAGAGCCATCCGATAACTTCAAGCAAACTTTGTTGCACTGTCTCAAGGCATCGCTTCCGGTCTACGAAGGTATGGTGCAGCCTGATCCGATTACTGATTTTGCCGACAAGGTTTCCGTGCTAACCGCGATGGCCGCGAAATGGGGCGTGCTTACGGACATCCAGAAACTCCTTGAAGAAGCGCAAATCCAGCGGCAGGCAAACTTTCTCAGGAACCACTACGCGATGATGCAGGCCGAGGAACACGCCAGTGCCCTTAGAGGCGAAGGCCGTACCGAGATTGGAGTCGAGGAGAAGTCGATCACTGGATGCCCGCTGTCGGAGCACTTGCCCGGCTGCCTTTGTAAGGCGTGCGGGGGCAACGTAGCGCGCCTCCCTAACTCGATGGATGAGGTTCTGTGATGCCGAAGATTATCGAGTTCGAATATTTGGAGGTTCCTGCCGACCAAGAGAAATATTACACCGCGCAGGGCTGGGAGAAATATGGGATGCGCGCGGAGCGCGATCTGCGGTTCTCGAAACTTCGCAGACCCATCAAGGAGTCCAAATGACCGAAGAGTTCAAACATTGGTTCACCACGGATGAACGAACATTCATGGCACACCTACTTAGCCTCGTGCGGCAGAGCGAGGCCGAGGGCACTGACAACGAACAGGCGTACATCGCCATGGAAGAAGCGGGCGATGTCTTCGACAGCATTCACGGTGACGGCTCCGTTCGATCCATGTTCGACCGAGTACAGCAAGCCCTCGCATGGAAGGCACGGATGCATAGATGCGCGGTGCGCGCCCTGTCTGGGTCGAAGGTTGGAGATTTGGCCACATGGCTCAACGAAGCCGACGCAGCGTTGCTTGAATCCATGGGGATCACGTTATGAAGGCGACCAGAAAAGTCGGCGTGAAAAAACGCAAAGCCGCGTTTGTAAAAAACGAAGCCAAACGGTGGAACCGCCCCGATGGCCCCATCAAGCAAGTGGCGGACGGTATGGAAAGCCTTCGCGCGTTCTTAGAGAACTTCGATAAGACCAGTCTGCTCGGATATGCCCGTGCGATCTATCTGAAGCACTCAACACGTCCCGGCATAGCGGCAGATTTCGCGGCCATCAACAATCAAGACTCGCTCGAAGCGTTTTTCGTCAAGCATGAATACTTCTTGTCTGCGAGTGACATTGCAGAACTTGAAGCGCGCGCAGTCAAGATAGGTCTCATCCCTGCGGAGACGCTTGCTGAAGTTAGGGAGTTGATGAAAGGGCAGAAATGAGCGCGGTCTCTACTGAACACGCCGCAAACCGCCAACTCGGCCCAGCCGACTTGGTGGAGTTCAAGCGCGAAGTGTTCTCGAAACATTACGAAGCATGGCACGGCCATCTCGGGCACAAGTGGCGACACGAAGACACTGTCAGCGTCATCATGGGTTTGATGGAGCGGCTTGATGAGTGTCCGCCTCCCGACGACGATCCTGAGTATTGCGCATGTGCCGAATGCTACGAGAACTTCGTCTTCGACTGGTGCATCTCCACTTTGGACGACATTTGCTGGGACCGCGCTGTCTATCGTGTAAATGTGAAGTTGCCACTCGACAAGGCGATGAAGTTGAAGCCTCGACGCAAGAACTGCACACCGATGGAGTACGAGGAACACAACGGTCGTTTGTATATCAAGGTTCCCACTCCACCGAGTCATCCCGACCCGTTCCTGATTTGGATCATTGAGGTCGAATGGAAAGATTGGTGCGAGGCAGTCTGGCCAGTTCATTTGAAGCATGACTGGCGACTCGGCTGGTACATCGCCAAATCGACCAGACGGGAACTAAGAGGCCGCAACGCTTGGTTACCGTGCGACGTAAACGTGGCTCACCTTTTTTGCGACTGCCTGCACGGAGAAACTGTGACTGCTGCCGACAACAACATGCTCAACTTTTTGGATGGCAACCTAGTTCGAAGGGACAACACGGAAAAAAACATCACTGATCCAGATGCTCCTCCACGAGCCTTTCAACTAACTGTGGACATAGCGGGGCTTGACCAGTGGCGTCCAGCAAAGAAGGTAAATACAACTCACGATGATGTGGCAGATGAAACTGAAGAGGGCGGGCTGAAAGGCAGCGTCTCAGCCGGGGCATTATCCGCCTCGTGGAAACTCGACCGCGTAGTCAGTGGGAAAGAATCGACTCAGGTCGCATCTGCCCCAACCGCGCGCGGCATCGACCGTAAGGCCCGCAATAGCGCCGAGCAGGCATCGCTGAGCGACACCACAAAGCGCACTTCGAAGGTTGAGAGCGTCAAGACCGAGCAGGCCATGCAGACCGTGAAAGCACAGTTGGATGCGATTTGGGCAGCGGGCACGAGCCATCTCACGCAAACATGAAAACTATTTTCCAATTATTTTTATTTTCTGTAACCTCTTGATAATCATTAGATTGCAGATGATTTTGATGAATATGCGGGCTCGTTGAAGGCCGAAAATCACTGCGTATGTTGCAAGTATATAGGGCTTTTTCAGAGAGGAGGGCACACATGGCAGTGAAAAGCAAATACGAGTTGGCCGTTGCAGCATTCGTAGCCGCAAAAGCCCGACTCTACAAACCCGGCACATCGTGGGGTGAGTACGCTGCGAGGATCACTGATGCAGACGCGGCTTGGAAGAAGATGATGGCAGCGTCTTTAGAGACGCAAGAAGTAGCAGAAGCATAGGCGCGGATCACTCGCGCCGAGGGAGGAACAAACAATGCTTTACAACATCGAGGTTCATATCGACGAGGCCGACAAAGAGATTCTTGAGACAAAGGATTCGAAGTTGGCAATGGAACAAACTATATATCGCCTGATCCACCAACTCAAACAGGCCCATAACGAACGCGCATCGCGCAACCAGCCGCTCAGCCGGGGGTTCAACGGATTTCAGAAATAAACATTCGGGAGCGTCTTGCAATACGTAACGCAGGTCATGGCGCAACAATCTGTGACTTGCGGCCCGAAACGAGACCTGCACACGAGGGTGCCTGCCAGTACCCAATGACTGTGTCAGCAGCAAGGCAGCCTGTTCCGGGAATGTTCGGGATGCCTTGCGACCTTTCAGCAGTATTTGTCGAGTAGAGCCGCGTATCCATGCGTGGGCTATGACAACTCGGCATAGCGGGCATTTCGATTGGCGTCGATGCCCGCGACCTTTCAGCAGCACAGCCGCGTTGTTTCGACTGGAGTTGTGTCCGCGCTCGGAGCGACGCGGCGTTTTAGAAATCACCCATCAAATGGGCAGGAGGAGTAAAAAACAATGTCGTCACCAAGAGAACGTTTAGAAGCACGCAACAGCGGCCCGAATACGGCAGCAACAACAGATCACTTCCACGCGGCATCGCAGTGGGGCACACTTACTGCCACAAACAAAGTTGAAAACGCGAGACAGGTGTCCTACGAGTTAACTTGCAAATGCGGGGCGCGGGGTCAAAGAGTTTCGCAACAGGAACTGATGTCGGGCGTCGTACCGGTATGTCGTTTGTGCCATGGTACGGGCACCGCAGGTGACGCTCCCGGTAGCAGGCAGCGAACCGCACACGTAGATGTCCAGCCGCGACAAGAGTTACGAGGGTCAGTCGGCGCTCGCCTCGATGCTGCAAAACGCGCGAGGGATATAGCCGAGTTCGAAGCGCAGGAGGAGCAGCAATGAGGCTTCGTCAAGGCCACATCAAAGATGGAACTGGTTACGTCCCGCTGACGCAGAACATGTGGGCGCTCTGCGACCCGCGCAACTTTCACTGGCTTAGTCAGTGGAACTGGTCCGCCCGCCGCGACCCAAAGACGGGGAAGTGGTATGCGATTAGAACAAGTCGCTCAAGTGGCAAAAAGACAATCTATATGCACCGTGTTGTGCTGGATGTCACCGACCCGAAGGTTCAGGTTGACCACGTCAACCGTGAGAACACATTGGACAACCGTACCGAGAACTTGCGGGTCGCCACTCATGCGCAGAATCAGCAGAACGTAGGACTTCGTAAGACCAACACATCAGGATTCAAGGGCGTGTTTTGGAAGACGTTCCGCAGCGGCAATAGGAAATGGGCAGCGCAGATAGCACACGACGGTAGTAAGCATACTCATCTCGGCTACTTCAACACTGCCGTGGAAGCAGCCGCAGTCTGGAACTTCGCCGCGAAACGCCTGCGCGGGGAGTTTGCTGTGCTGAACGATTTGAGTCAGGTAACTGAAGCACACCTAGGAGGAGTCCAATGAGACGCACCAGAGATAATGGAGTCGATAACGCCCTTGAGCAGTGGCGTATCGAGAGAGCGGCAGAACTTCAAGAGGAGCAGCGCCAACGGGACGCCGCGCAGGCAGCAGCCGCAGCCAATGATCCCGTCGCGATCTACGCAGCAACGGCCAACGCCGAAGCCGAACACAATCGCCAGTTAGTTTTGTCCGGCGTACTTTCGGACGAATACCTCAGCCAGTTCGGCACAATCGTGAGACAGCCGTTCACCGAAGCGCAGGTACAAGTCGCCATGGATCAGTTCATGGCTGAAACGCCTGACTACATTCGCACGAACTCGAATGCGAAAGTGCTCATCGAGTTCATTTGGCGGAATAACATCAGTCCCGCAGCGTGTGATTCTTATCGCATCGCCCACAAACTCTTGACCCTGTGGAATGGGTACCCAGATTTGGAGAAACCAGTGGCGCAGGCCGAAGTCATCGCTCCTGAAGTAGCAGAGCCTGTGTTGACTCCGAGTGAACAGTTCAAGGTCAATCAAGCGAATCTGGACACGGTCATCGCAATCGTGGATGGCGTCGAGATTTCGGAAAGGTATTTGAACTCGCTGCCAAGTCGGCAAGAACTCATCATCCGAAGAAAACTCGAAAAAGGCCACTCAGGGGATTCGAACTTTGACGAATACCTTGAAAGGCGCGATGTAAAGTTCGCGATGAATCAGGAAATCGAGCGCAAAGGCGCTGAGGAACAGCAATAACAGCCGCGATGCGGCAGGAGGAAATTAACATGGCAAAATATACAAAATCTGAAGTCGATAAGATGACTTCAGAGCAGTACCGAAATCTGTTTGACACTGATCCTGAGTTCCGCGTCTATATTGACGGCCCTGAGTACAACGCACCGCGTACCGCTACACGTCCGAATGGAAGTGTAAGGCAGGAACCTGCGCAGCCCGCAACTTTTGACCCGTCATTCGATTTGGACGACGAACAGCCCGCGCCAGCCCTAGCACCCGCAGCGGTAGCCGAACCTGCACAGTCCGCAGCGGTAACGGACTTTAGTCAACTTCCGATCCTAGAGCATTCCTACCAACCTGAAGTGACGGACAAGAAGACGGGCAAGGTTACACCCATTGGCGGTAGACAGGTGTTCAGATACCGTACGGTTAGCGATCCTGCTGACGAGAACTCTCTTGTGAAGCAATTGGAAAAAGCACATGCTAACGCTTCTGCGAAAATCCGTACTCTCAGCCGCGATAAGGCACTGGAAAACATTTCCGCATCAGGCGCGGCCCCAAGATTCGAGCCAGAGGCAGCGCTGCCTACGACGCTGGAAGGACTCGGCGCAGAGTTGAAGGCTCAGCGTCAACAATCGTTCCTACTCTCCGTGCGTGCGGCATTGGCAGAGTTTCAGGCTGGCGTGGATTGGTCGAAATACAGACATGATCCAGAGAACGGAAAGAGTTTAGTCCTAGCAATCGAGCGTCTCGGCTTGTCGCCTGCTGAGCCCGCCTCGTATCTTCAGGCCATGGAGCACATGCGTGAGTATTTGCGGGAAGCACCCGCCCCAGTCGTTCCAGTTGTAGAACAGCCAAAGGCAGCAGTCGTTGAGCAACCCAAGGCAGCAGCCGCATCAGTACGCCCGCGCAGCACACCGCTTATTGCTACCGGGCTATCGAATGCGGATGGTGGAAACGATTACACACCTACCGCGCCACTCGGTCAAACCCCCAAGGGAATTGTTGTAGACGGCGTACGCGTCACGTCGATTGCCCAGTGGGACAAGATTCCGTCCTCAAAGCAAAGACGCATATTGATGCAGCCCGCACTGAACCTCATCGTGAATCAGATGTATGAACAACAGGCCGCAGCACGCAGGTAGTTAACCACAGGCTCGGAGAAGCCACCGAAGTAAATCGGCAATCGCCGAAGAAGGACAATTATGAGCGATACACCCATTCAACCAAACGCAACACCCACTCCGCTGCCCGCACCCGGCGATGCAACGAATCCGAATGCAACGGCTACGTCTTTGACCACGCCGCAAGCTAATGCTACTCCTGCGCCTGCGTCAGGTGCGCAGCCGAGCGATAACTCCAATGTTCCCGACGCGGATACCAAGGCTGGCAACAGCATTCCGCAGAACCTGATTAACAATCCCGGCGCGCCTACACAAAAGATGGCGACTCTTGCGGACTTGAACAAGACCAGTCCCGCCCCGCAGCACGCTGCCTTATACAACGCGGCAATCGAGATGACGGGCGGTCAGCGGTACACGACCAGCGTCGATGCAGCGGGCAATACCGTTCGTAAGCCAATCGAGCCTAAGCCGTGGGCGCTGGGTCTAGCACTCGCTTTGAACGTGCTGCAAGGCGGACTACAAGGCATGGGCGCTAAGAACGTCGGCGATGCCGCACAAGCAGGCGCAGCATCTGCCGATAAACAGCGTGCCGCTGTGAAGCAAGCCAACGCCAATCAGGACGCACAGGCCATTGGCGATCAGAAGAACAAGATGGCTGTGACTGAAGGCAACATGCGCCTGCACTTACTCGCGCAGCAGGTCGGTGCCAGCGACAAAGCCGTTTCTCAGGTTCTGCCTGACGCTTACAAATCCTTGACCGATGGTCTGATGGATGGCAGCACCCCGATGACGAACGGCGCATCCATGGACAAGCCAGTATTCGAAACCGATGCTGCGGCTGCCGTCAAGAACGGCCAGACGAACATCACACACGACGCGATGTTCCCCGTGGGCGATGCCCTCCCCGTCATGGAGAACGGCCAGCAGAAGTTCGTGAATGGTCAGGCTCTATACGGGCACAACTATATTGTCGTCCACAACGCCGACAAGTTGCAGGCGACACTTACCGATGACTTGAAAAAGAAACTCCAGTCCATCGGGTACTTCCGCAATGCAGACGGCACCACCGCCGACATCGGCAACCCGCAGTGGTCGTTTGCTGATCTATCGCAGAAAATGTCGCAATACGCAGCGATTCAGACAGGCGAAGCAATGCTGAACCAGCATCTCAACGACGCCCACGACTATTTGGGCACCGACGAGAAAGACATTCCGAAGTTGAAAGACCTTACGACGGAAGTGCGTACCGATCCGAACATGCGCAAAGCGATTCAGACTTTCAGCCGCTATGGTGGCACCGCGCCCATTGACGTAATCCTGTCCAACATGAATCAGGTCGATCCGCAAAGCGCGGCCAAGATCATGAATTACTTGCACCTGACGCCCAAACAACTCGGTCAGATGGCAGACGCGCGCGCCAAGGAAGCTGCCGAGGCTAAAGCGGGAGGCAAGACGGAAGCGGTAAATCCCGACACGATGGGCAAAGCGTTAGCCCTCCTGAACGACCCCGCAGCCAGTGCCGACCGAAAGAAACAAGCACAAGGTGTGGTGGACGGATTCAACAAACAGGAACAGAACAAGGCTGACAACGCCGCTGACGCCGCTGCGGCAAAAGAAGACTACAAACAGAGTCTGAAAGATCAGCGCACCATGGGATACGTCGAAGACCAGAATGGCGATGTCTACCACGTCAGCCGCTGGCAAGCCGATCACATGCCGAACTATTCGGCGCAGACGTTCATCGAGAAGAAGCCCTCTGACATCTCGGCAGATCAGAAGGCAATCAAGCCGATCAACGACATTCAGAACAACATCAACGGCTACCGTACGGCGAACGCCGCGTATGATGCCGCTGCCAAGTCGAACAAGGTCAATGTCGCGGGCGACCGCAGCAACTTGACTACGATCTTCTCCGCTCCGGCTATCACAGACGCCGCTGCGGCACATGCAGGTGTCGAAGGATTTGGTATGTCCATCCCCACGCTTGCTGCCGATCTGAACAAGAACTTGGCCGAGAAGGTTCTCAGCGCGTACAACGCCCTGAGTCCCGAAGGCAAAACGATGGCAGATTCCTACGCACGTATGCGTGGCGCAATTCCTGCGTACGTCAAGGTCATCACCAACGCAGGCCGTGGAAGTAAAGAACAACTCGACATCGAGTTGCAGAACATCATGCCGCCCTATTTCAATCAGAGCGACATCGGCCACCGTATCGAAACGTTCCAAGGCAACTTGGATACGCAGAAGGCGGGCTTCCCGAAGAACCTCGCAGGATCACACTTCGTGGAGAAGTCTGGCGGTCCGAGTGCCCAGACGCATAACTTCTCGTTGAGCGCATGGCAGAAAGCAAATCCAACTGGCGATGCCAATGCTGCGAAGGCTGCGGCTCAGAAACAAGGCTTGACGGTAGTTCAATAAGGAGCGCGTATGTCCGACACAACCATCGATTTATCAGCAGGGTTTGTTCCCAAACAGAGCAACCCTGCACAACCTAATCAACCGCCAGCGCAGGCGACCGCGCCTTCGACAGCGATTGACTTGTCGGCAGGTCTGGTCCCAAAGGATACGTCTACCGATCAATCGAACGTCACCACGCCCGCCGCGACTGCGAACCAGCCTGAGAGCACGTTAGGAAAGGCTGGCACCGTGGCCGAAGATGTCGGTGCGGGCATTCTCAAAGGTGCGGGACAAACGGTCAACACTGTCAGTGGACTCGTTAGTAAAGTCGCTCCCGGTCTTGTTCGTCCTTCAGATGTCGCCGGATTGACTACCATGGAGACACCCACCAACACGGCACAGAAAGTTGGTGTTGGTGCTGAAGGTATAGCAGAGTTCTTCTTAGGGGATGAAGCCCTGAAAGGTCTGTCCATTGCTGAACGGCTCGGAATGGCTTCGAAGGTCGCTAAACTTGCGGAGACCAACCCGGTCATAGCCAAAATCATCACTGGCGGTTTGAACGCCGTTCGTACGGGCACCACGAGTGCCGCGCAATCTGCGCTGCATGCACCCGAAGGTGAACGTGGCTCTGCCGCGCTGACGGGCGCAGAATACGGTGCAGCAGGCAGTGCTGTTGCTGACGCTGCCGCAGAGGGCATATCCCAAATGATGCCGTTGACGAAGCAAGGTTTGTTCAAAAAAGCCCAAGATGAACTCTCGGAGCAAGAAGGTCTGAGATTAAGGGCAGGCCGAGGCATTAAAGAAGCCGCCGCTAAAGCATCAGATGCGGCGATGGGAACGCCCTACTCACAATATCCATTACCCAATTCCAGCAGGGCGTGGACATTTCAAGACGCGGCGGATGAGGTAAAAAGTCACTTCAACCCCGTGTACGATGCGTTGCGAGAACAGTCTGGTGGAGTTCTAAATCACGACACTGGGCGGTTCGGACCCAATGGGTTTGATGATGCGGTCTCGCAAATCAAGAACGCTAAGAAGGTCATTTACAGTCCGAGTCCCGCCAGCACCGACGCTTTGAAGCAGGCGGAAACCGAACTTGCTGAAGGCACCAAAAAGTTAGACGACTTGTTCGGCAACAATGATGCCTATAAAGAGGCTCAGGCTGGATGGTCTAAAGCAAGTACGTTAGAAGATTTGCACGATTCCATCGACAAGTCTTTCACGGAACCTGCTGGCGTACGGGCTTCAGGTATTACTCGCGGCTCCTTGGGAGAAATCAACCCTAAGAAGTTTGTTGCTAGAGCGAACAAAGCCATCGACGAAATTGGCCCTGATAAATTGAAGGCAGCAATGGGTAGCGATGCCTACAACGATTTGGTTACGATTCGTTCCGAGATGGACAACATGCTTTCTGATGAAGCATACGGCAAACAGACAGATCGCCTTGTACGCGAGTATGCCAGCAAACTTCCTAAAGGTTCTGTGGGGCGGACAGCAAGCACCATGCTGTTGACCGTCCTAGCGGGCGCAAGCATTGGCGCAACGACAGGAGGGGTCAAAGCAGGATTATCTAACGAAGGTGTTTCCTCTGGTGCCGCTCAAGGCGCGCTCATCGGTGGAGTGCTTGGAGCGTCCGCTTCTTTGCCGATATCAGCGGCCCACTGGTTGTATACGCACCCGAATCAAGCAGTCGCTGTGTTGAAAGCGGCAAAGGGTGGGGCACAACCAATCGCGCAGACTGCGAAACAAGTCGCTGCACAAGGCATCACACACGTCTTCGACGAAAAGACCGGAACCGTAATGCCTGTGCAGTAACCAACAAAAACTAACACAAGGCCAGTGTGGCTCCTTTGAACGGCACCTCCTCCACCGTTCGAAGTCGAGCCCGCTGGCCTTTTTTATTTGAAGAGCACGAGCAGCACATCGCGCAACCAGCGCACGGAGGCACATGCATGTAGGCAACTCGTTTTACACGTACCTGTGGCTCCGCGAAGATGGGACTCCTTATTACGTGGGCAAAGGTCATGGCAAGAGAGCGATCCGCAAGAGCAGTCCGAAAGATTTATCACGGATTCTGATTCAGGAGCACGAGTCAGAGCAAGACGCATTCGCCGCTGAGATATTTCTGATTGCATACTACGGTCGCAAAGATCGTGGCACAGGCTGCTTGATAAACCACACCGATGGTGGAGAGAATCCACCACGGAATACGGGGTATCGGCAAGCGTTGCGAGATTTCCAAGCCCGTAAGAATGGTCTTATAGGTAAGGTCTTCGGGCGACTAACCGTTATTCGACGAGCGGGCAGCACGACAGTCGCGGGAGCGATTTGGCTCTGCAAATGTACCTGCGGTAACTCGTGTGAGGTATTTGCTGCAAGTCTTCGCAGCGGGCACTCCAAATCGTGCGGATGCTGGCATCGCGAGGCTACCAGCAAGGGAAACACGATAGATCGTAGAGGGCAACGGTTTGGACGACTTGTTGTAGTTGAACAGGCGGGCAGAACGCGCTCTGGCGAAGTTCGCTGGCTCTGCAAATGTGATTGTGGCGGTTCTGCTACTCCTAGCGGCACCGCGCTCAGGAGACAGGAATCAAAGTCGTGCGGGTGTCTTCATTCTGAAATATCGGCCAGAATCGCCGCCAATATTCCTCTTGAACTGAGAAGGGGTCGAGCCAAGATAAAGGAAAACCAATGTCAACAAGTTCAGTAACACCAGATACATCGCAATCTTCGCCAGTAGTCGTCGGATTTCCTGACGGTTCCAACGTCCAGTTCCCGAGCCTTGAACATGCCCAGACTCATGGAGCCACTGTGTGGCAGCAACTTCAGGATTCGTCCGCTGGCAAGTTCACGAAGGGCGCATACAGCACGACACTCGGAGCCCTCGCGGATTCCGCTCATCAGTATTGGACGACTACGACCACCCCAGCCAAAGAGCCGGGTGCGAACTTCGTCAACGACCTTGCGACCGCAATCGTCAATGGCCACATAGACCAAGCCACCAAGGCAGCAACCGCTTGGAAAGAAGGACGACTTGTTGAAGCCGCAGGACACGCCATGGGCGCAGCCGTTCCGCTAGTCGGACCAGCCGCAGCGCAAGCCGGGGAAGCAATCGGTAAAGGCGACGTAGCAGGCGGACTCGGACAGGGCGCAGGACTACTCGGCGCAACTCTACTCGGCGGTAAGGCAGCAGAGGGCACAGAAGAAGCTGAAGAAGCTGAAGCCGCAGCAGCCAAGCCCGCTTCGTTGAAACCTATCGCAGCACCAGCCGCAGGAGAAGTCAAACCCGTCGTACCGATGACCGAGGCGGAACGTGCCGCAGCGGCCTACGCACATCGAACATTTGGTCCCGACCAAGCACAAGTTCAACTACTCGGCCACCAAGGGTCGGAAACTCCAACCTCTGAGTTGAAGCACGGCACGAGCATGGAACACGAAACGACTGCGCTGGTCACGGATGACGATGTCAACGCTTTTCTCAAATCTCATTTTGGAGACCAAGCGCCAAACGTCAAGGTCGTCGATGACGAAACACCGAAAGCAGTGAGCAGCGAAGATGTCACCCAAGCCGCAGATGCTGAGGCAAAGAAGTTGAGAACCAAAGAGAAAGCAGCCCCTCCACGACTCGATTTCAAAACAGAGGAAGGTCAGACAGGCATGAAGAAGCACATCGTCACCCTCAATGGTGGCGAAGGCGAACTTCAGGCGATTGAAGACCCGAGCACACCCGGAACTTGGAAAGTCCGTTCTGCGGATTTGTCCGAGCATCTTCAGGGCAGCGGCAAGGGTCGGGCCATGCTTGAGCACCTCGTTAAGAATGCCGAAGAGCAAGGCGTCGAACAAATCCGTTCAGACGGCGTTGTGAGCGACCAGCAAGCCACTGTATATCGCGCTTTGAAGCGTAAAGGATTCGACGTAACCGAACATGCGCCCAAGACTGAATTGAGCACACCCACGTTCACTATCAACGTGATGAAATTGCCCGATGCTTGGCCGTCAGTCGCACAGCAAGCGTTGTCCAAATAGTCCGCCCCACCGTAAAACCGCATGCTGATTCGTGACCAACGTAACTCGACTTAGGAGAAGCCCTTTGGATAGCATTCGGAAGGTATCCAATTCAGCAGTTCATTTCTTCCAAGCGGGGTGTGCTATGCGAAAGACGTTAACAATCCTGTGTTTGTTGTTCTCGCTGTACGCAGTTGGCAAGGACAAAGAAACAATGGCTCAAATCCCTCAAGGGGCGCGCATCGTCATTGCTCCGATGGGTGGGTTTGAGACCTACTTTGCGGCAGCCGTTCGTGAAAAGAAAGTCCCAGTGACGCTCACTCTCGACAAAGAGTCGGCGCAGTTTTTTGTCGTTTCGAGTGAAACTGAGTGGCGGGGCTTTGTAGCAGGCTCAGCCGTAGACGCAAACTGGAATCAGAACGGCGGCAATCTTGTGGCGGCTTCTTCGGCAAGTTCCACACGAGGACTTGAATCGAGCATCATGCTCATTGACGCAAAAACTAAAGACGTATTGTGGGCCTACGAAGTACACAAGAGCAGCCACGGGGCGTTACTTCTGGGCACACACGGTGCACGGGGCCAACAGTCTCTCGCAGAGGCGTGCGCCAAGCACCTCAAAGAGTACATTGAGAAGGGCAAGTAACTAGACTTGCCGCAAGGCGCTGCACCAGCATCTCCCGACTTGCGTTAACACAGGCAGCATAAAACGACACGCGGCCAGCAGGCTCCTTTGAACAGTTCTCCCGTTCGAAGCAGAGCCTCTGGCCCTTCTTATTTGAAAGGAACAGCGATGCGCGCCCAGCCATTACAATCCGCAGTCCGTACCGACGCAAGGAACAACAACGATGCAGTCGGCGTCAATGAGCGATGCGACTTTGCAAGCCTCAACTTCCCGAACCTGCGTGAACTCGGATCGCAGGCCGCATGATCGCGTTCACGATCCTACTCACCAGCGGAGCACTTGTGTGCATCGTAACCGCGCTGGCAGCCATCACCAGAACCTCACAACATTGAGTTCGGCAGGTTTCTTGTTCTTCCTGCCGGAGTGGAAACCCCTCCGCTCGTCTATGTTTCGCCCGTGTCATGACGGGAATTTGTTAGACGAGCATTTTCTGAAAGGCACCAAGTGAATCACGCAAACGATCCTCTCGCACCGCCCGCTACGCAGATACAGATGCCCGAACATTTTTCGTCCGAACCCGACCTTTCCCATCAGTGGGTAACGAGCATGCAGCCCCAATGGAAAGGGTTGGTGCAGGTGAACGACGGCAATGTCCGCAATCTTCAGACCGTTCTATTCAATCTTGAAGCGGACAAGCAGATGCGACGTAACGCGCTTCGCCAACTCCAGACTAACTCGACGCAGCGAGACTGCGAAGACAGCCGCGCTGTACTCGCGCAGTGGCAGGAATGCGGACTCACGCTGGACTGACAAGAACCGCGAAGTAAGACAACGTGAAATTGAAACCGTTCTGGGAGGAGCGCGGCAAGCACATTCTGAAACACCAACAGCCCCGGCCTCCCATGGTCGGGGCGGTATTTCTGCATCTAGCCTGCCTGAATCTTTACCCTGATTGTTCCATCTCCATGCCAAACAAGAAAGTGGGTCACGAAGCGGGCTGCCATCTGCTACACTTCCGAACTGAAAGAGCCTTCCACGCGCAGCCTGTGACAATTGCAATTTCGATAAAGATTAACGACGGCCTTGTTCTAGCATCAGACAGCGCATCGACCGTTCTGGGACAGGTTCCCAACACGGGCGAGTTGCAGGTCCTGAACGTCTACAACAACGCCATCAAAGTTTTTAATCTCCGCAAGGGCCTGCCCATCGGAGCGATTACGTGGGGGTCAGGCAGCATCGGGCAGGATTCGATTTCGACTATAATAAAAGACCTGAGGGAGAGGTTCACCGGGGATGACCCGGACCACCAAGACTGGAAACTCGACCCTAAGACGTACACGATTGAGGCAATCGCTGAGAAGCTGAAACAATTCGTCTACGATGAGTTGTACCTGACAGCGTTCAAGGACTTCCCCCAGAAGCCTCCGCTTGGGTTCATCGTGGCAGGTTACTCTGCCCGAGCACCGATGGCGGACGAGTTTCAAATCGACATACAGGATGGCAAATGCAACGGACCTCGCCTTCTTCGGAAACGGGAAGAATCGGGAGTGACGTGGGCGGGAGAACCTGAGGCTCTGAATCGACTGATTGCCGGAGTAGGCACTGCGATGCCTACGATTTTGCGCCAGAACTTCGGCGTGCCGGAAGGGGAAGTCGGTCAAGCCCTCGCTGTCATCCAACAGAATATGCAAGTAGGTTTCATACTGCCTGCCATGCCGCTTCAGGATGCAATTGACCTAGCGGAATTTATGGTAGACGTGACCATCAAGTTTTCCCGGTTTCGAGCCGGAGCGCCGACCGTAGGTGGACCTATCGAGATTGCGGCAATCAGCAAGCACGAGGGCTTCAGATGGGTTCGACGTAAGTATTATTTCACTCGGGAACTCAACCCAGAGGAAAAGTTCACGAGGGTATACAAGCCGGATGACAAAGAAGACAAGCACGAGGGTTAAGCCAAGAAAGGAGAATGCAAATGTCAGGATTCAAACCGCAACCGCCAGTAAGTAGCGAGAGTAACTCTGTGACTGTTGCTCACTCACCGCAACCATCACAGAGCGGCATTCCCCCTTATGGCTCGATGTCGTATACAGTAGCTAACGCTGCGCCTGCGACGATTGAGCGAGGCAACGTTGAAAGAGAGTCATCCAAGCCTTTGAGCGCAACTGCAATTCGAGTTGTTGAGTCGGTGTTACGCGCCAAGGTAAACGAGGCGAATGTCAGACGCGATTCGAGCGAGGATTTCTAACGTTGTATTTCACAAGAGGAACTGGAGGGTTCGATAGTTTGAGCCTTCGGCAAGGGGATATCCTAGCGGGTATCCCCTTCCCACTGTTGGACCGCAACAGTCTGACCGTGCTCGGTTCTATCCCGGCAGAATACGACTACGCTGCGCTGCCAGTCATCACACCCAGAACCCATGTCCATCGCTTCGACCGAGAATGGGTCACGGCTCAAGTCCCGGTTCGCTTTTGTCCGTGTGCAGTTCTCTCCAATTGTTGTGACCTCGAACCTCGTGATGGACAGATTCAAGCCCGGATGGTGACGTTAGCTCGTTTGCGCCCAATCAGCAATGACATCAGGAGAGACCCAGTACGGTTGGCGAGTTTGCAGGCGAACAAAGACCCTCGTGACCAAGTTGACCACGGATACATCGACTACTTCTACATGGAGCCGCATCCGTTGCTCCAGAATCAGGACTGGAGCGTTGAATTTGCTCAGGTGGTCAGTATCCCGGCTTCGGATATCGACCTGATGCTCCGCAAGAAAATTCTCCAGCTTGATGACCGGACGCGAGTGAAATTCAAAATCAAACTGGCATTCACTCTCGGTCGCACGAACGACGACGAAGAGGGTCTGGAGAATCCGTGGCAAGAACCCGCCCCACCAGAGCCAGCCCCGGAAAGACCGAACCCTCAGCAGGCATGATTTCGTTTTGCACTATACACTCCGTCTGCTATCGGGACTGTAGTCCGGGTCGGAGCGTATACAATAGCCTCCGCTGTTAATCTTGAGGGGGAATCAATGGGAAACTTAAGCAGTGCGCTTCAGCAGCTTCGTATGGAGCGCAAGCAGGCGCAGGTACGGGTGGAGAGCATAGACCAAGCAATTGCGGTGATCGAGTCGTTAAATGGCTCGGGAACGCTCAGGAGAGCAAACCAACCGAGCCGAATAATATCGGCGGCTTCACGGCGCAAGATGGCGCGGGCACAACGGGCACGATGGGCGAGGGCTAAGAATGGATCGCAGCCAGTAGTTCCGATAGCGAAAACAACAGCCTCGGCTCCCGTGAAGCACACGATGTCGGCTTCAGCCCGCAGGAAGATCGCAGCGTTCCAGCGAGCAAGGTGGGCGAAGTTGAAGGCTCAGCAGAAAAGGGCTGCATAGACGCTTGCAAGTCTCATTCGTAACCAGCCACCTTGTTCCTATAGTTATTGCACGAGTGGGCCATTCACGACTGTACGTTCACTTGATAAGTTGTGAGTGAGCAGACTTCGGGGGAGGGCTGTTCAGCCTGACGCTCCATGACTCTTAGAGTCTGGGGCGTTTCGTTTTGCATTCGGGACGCAGATATAATCTGCCTTATGAATGCGGGTGTTCGGGAACGAATCGAGGAGCTTAGGCGACAAATTGCCGTAATTCAGAAGCTGAATCTAGCGTACTTGCAAACGCCGAAACCATCCTTCGCTGCAATGAACGACCACGCGAAACGCGAGCATAGGCTCAAGGAAATCATGGATGAGTTGCAGTCCATGACTGAGTGGAAGAGAACTTAGCTCCCGCGCGGCGAAGGTACCAATCGGCGGTCTAGATGCGGGGTGTAGCGAGGTTGGCCGGTGCTGAGTTCACACTTCTGTCCCGCAGCGGCACCACAAGTCGGACAGGGGAGGGCGAGTATCCGTTTTGGAGTGAGTTCTTTTTTCATCGCAAACTCCCATGTGCAAAAGGGTTGTCAAACTCGAACCAGTTACGGGTCTCTATGCCCTCCTAACGACGGACATGGGCCGATTTTGCAGAAACGCGTTGATGAGTGCGCTGTTTATTTGCAAGCCGCCGTTGTAGTGAACGAAGCCTTTCTTCTTGAACGCACCCATAAATTTGCTTACCCTTGCGCGGGTGGTGCCAACCATCTCCGCCAAGGTTGCTTGGCTCACTTTCAGGGGATGCTCCGGCTTTGATTCCCTGATTATTTGTCCAAACAGCAACAAGACCCGTGCCAGTCGCTTTTCACTGAAATTAAAGAATTGGTCTACCAAGTCTTCCTCGACTCGAATGACGCGGGAAAGCAGATATGCATTAAACAGTGCCGCAAACTGAGGGTCTCGTTTGAGAATCCGGACCGTGCTCTCCTTCTCCAGCCGAATGACATTGGACTGGTCGATTGATCTCGCTGTATACATCCGCACAGCTTGACCTCCTAGGCACCCCTCGCCGAAAAAACTACCCCGCAGCAGGACTGCGATTATCGCTTTCTTGCGACGCGTGGCGGCCACCGTGAGCTTCACCGTGCCGCTCTGGACGTAGAAAACTGCGTCGGCAGCATCCCCTTGCAAAAACACAACCTCGTTGTTTCGGTAGCTCCGCACAGTCATTCCTGAACGAAACTTTTTGCGGAAAACTGCCGAACTGAAGCCGAGAGTTTGTTTTGCCACCTGTCACCTTGGAACGATCAATTCGCACGGGAGTGCCGTCTCCCCGAAGAAAACAGGCTAAAGCATACGGTTCGGGAATGTAACTTGGCTGGTCAATTTTGGTCATACACAATTGCACACAGTATCTAAGTGGTTAATTCTGGTGAACTGCGCTAACCGCGAGGTTCCATGCGGTACTGACGCCAAAGCATCCGGCCTTCGTTGGCGTACACTGTGAAGGTATCACCCTGCTGACCCGCGTTATTCTTGGATGGCTCCTTGAGACGCGGGTCTTTCACGATCCCTTTGGAGATTCTTCTGCGTCGTTACGCTGCGTAAATCCAACGCTGAATATTCACCCAGACGCCACCTCGTCTTTCCTGAAACCCGGTCACCTCGCCGACGATGGAAATTTCTTGGCCATCCGGGCAATGCCGAATGATGAGCGGGGTAGGGCGTGGGAAATCGCCTGACTCCGCTTCGAAATCAATCCGGCACTCCACGTCACAGGGACTGCAATGGAAAAACTCTGTTCCCTTCATGGTTCGTTGTAGCTCGTCACCGTCCAACGTTTCCTGTCGTGGAAATTGTCGCTCGTCTTAGACCGCGAGATTCGGCATCGGTTCTATGCACTTTGAGCAACTGCATCGGTACGCGGGATACCCTTCAACCGTGACGTGCCCGCAACTAGGGCAGATGAACCATCGCTCCTCGTCACCAGATTTCATGGTTTGGTAGTGGTACAGTTTGAAATCTCGGCCCGCTGTGCAGCCGTTCTGGATAGGCGTAAACTTCTTATATGGCAGAGTCAACACCCAAATCGAAAGGTCCAGCTCACTTAGTTGACGATGGTACGTTAAAGCGCTGCTCGGTGTGCCAGTATCCGTTCCTTCCCGATGCACAGCCTAATATCAATGAAGCATTCGCGAAACACCTCCGCATAGCGCATAAACCGATGCAAACCCGAGAGGACGCAAACTCAGTGCGACACGCCACTTAGCAAGAACAGCGACCTTTAGGGCGTACACTGAAAGTATTCCTGCCCCAACGCTGACCGCATCATTCTCCGATGGCTCCTTGAGACGCGGGTCTTTCGCTCAAAAAGAAAAACGATGTCATTCTTAGTGACTGCAAACCGGCGCGAGAGTAAACTCCTCGCATGCCATCTGACACGAAACATGACAAGGCCTTGATTAAGGCGCACAGGCTTCATGCCGGAGTTTATCGTCGCGTGGCCGACAAACTAGGTGTCAACCCCTCGTATGTGAGCCGTGTCGCCACTGGAAAAAGAAAGGGAGTGAGAGTCAGAAGTGCTCTCTTGGCCGAACTTCGCAAGATACAACGTTACTTATAATAAGTTGAGTTGAAAGAAACCGTCGAACTCTGTGTCCGGCCAGTGCTAGACTGATTTCAAATCCAAGACTCCCTCTGATCGGAAAGGAGAGCCTATGCCGGAAAAACCTAACGTCACGCTTCCGGGAACCGTGGAAAAAGTCATTCCGTCTCCGCACCCGAGTGAACCCGAGAAGGCTCAGATTTCGGTCAAAGACGGCGACGATTTGTATAAAGAAATCCGAATCGAAAACACACTGCAAGACGAAGACGGCAACGAGGTTGCGCTAAAAGAGGGTGCCGAAGTAGAAGTCACCGTCGAGGCAGATAAAAAGGATACGACGCCGAAGCGTTAGCGTCATTAACTACAGTTCCTTGTTCGAATCGCGGGCTAACACGTGCTCAATGAGCCTCAGTTCGGTCCGATTTTCGGGCCTTGCTGAACGCCGAAGACATTGGGTAAGTTGACTTTCAGAGTTGCCCAACACGTCTCGCACACCCTATTCTTTCTCGTTGACCCTTCTGGTTGCAAACCTCTCATCGCTGACACGGTCAGTTCTACAACGGGCGGATTGGGACATCCACTCAGGGGATGGCGGCAGAACGATGCGCTGCAAGTACACTTGTTGCTCACAGCTTGATTATTGCATTGCTAACGAAAAACAAGAAGCTGGCTGGGCTCAACCGTCCCGCATGTCACGGCACTCCATACGCTCAAGCTCAATGAGGGAGCAGATTGTTACGTTATCTGCCGAACAGACTTGGCTCAATGCGTGTGATATAAAAGCCAGTCCTGATGAGGGAGGGCTCGTGCGAGGCGAGAAAAAAGAAAAGTGGATGGCACTTTGCGAACAGGTTGCCAACGAACAAGACTCTGAAAAACTAATGGCACTCGTCGCGGAGATTGATCGTCTCTTGGGGGAAAAGCAAGAGCGTCTCAGAAAACAAAAGTCCGGTCTGGACAGCGACGTATCGAGCCCCGATCCACCTTAAAGTTAGTCCTGTCGTTGATCAGACAATTCTGATTGTTGTTCGTCGTTCTTCTTCTCCTCAGCAAGTGCCTTGATTGCTTCGGATATCCCTCGATGCCTTTCTTGGCGTTGTCGATGAGCGTCTCGCTCAACTTGGGTTTTTGATCCAGCCTCGTACTCACTATCCAGTTCTTTTAGCACTGACATCTCTTTCAAAAGAGTGAGCACCTGAACGGATTTGTCGCTGTCCATGTTGATCCTCAGTCGATCTTTGGGGCTTTGATGAGAAATGTTGCAGAGAGGATGTTTGCCAACAGGAACAAACCCCTGCGGTGTTCTGCGCATCAATCGGTGATTGTTCGATGGAGGTAAAATGAGCAAGAAAAACGGGCTGGCTGATCCGACCCGTCTTAATCCTTTTGATCCTGAAGACAAACGATTCCTTCAAGTCGTTATTGAGACTCCAAAAGGAAGCCGCAACAAGTTTGCATTCGACCCTGACGACCATATTTTCAAACTGAAGAAGGTCTTGCCCGCTGGAATGGCATTCCCGTATGACTTCGGGTTTGTTCCCTCGACCAAGGCCGATGATGGCGATCCGGTGGACGTGTTGGTGCTGATGGACGAGCCTGCATTTCCCGGTTGCATGTTGACGTGCCGACCCATCGGCGTCATCCAAGGCGAACAGGGCGACAAGAAAGACAAGGTCCGAAACGACCGGATCGTGGCCGTGGAACAGGACGCTCACAGTTGGGCAGACATCAAAACCATAGATGATCTGGGGAACGAGTTCTGTCGAGAACTGGAGAAGTTCTTTGTGAACTACCACAGTCTTTCCGGCGAACGGTACCGGGTGCTGGGTGTGAAGGGGCCGGATCAATCTCGAAAATTGGTGAAATCTGGGATGCGATGAGAATGGAAGCCATGAGCCAGATTCTCACCCGGTTCCTGATCGGCGGTGCAGTCGTTTCTGTCTTCGCAATCATAGGCGATCTGTTAAAACCGAAAAGCTTCGCCGGGTTGTTTGGTGCTGCGCCGTCAGTCGCACTTGCTACTTTGGGGCTGACGGCAGCGAGTGAAGGTGTAGCCTACGCCGCCACAGAAGCCCGTTCCATGGTGGCAGGGGCGATCGCATTCTTTGCTTACGCTTCTTTCGTCAGTTGGGTGATGATGCATTACAAGCTGAAAGCTCTCTTTGTAACGATCTGCTCGATCCCTCTGTGGTTTGGGGTAGCTTTCGGACTCTGGTACCTCTGGCTGAAATAGCGATGCAGATCAAAGTCGATTTTTCGGTTCTTGGGCAAACGAAGTGGCACGAGTATGCGGTTCGATTTCTCTTCGGAGGACTAATCACGGCTGTCGCGGGCATCATTGCCGAGAAGTGTGGCCCCGGCATCGGCGGCCTGTTCTTAGCCTTCCCGGCGATCTTTCCAGCCAGTGCGACACTGATAGAGAAACACGAGAAACAGAAGAAAGACAGAGAAGGACTACAGGGAACGCGGCGCGGACGAGAGGCAGCCAGTATTGATGCAGCAGGTTCCGCAATGGGAAGCATCGGACTCCTCATTTTTGCCTTACTCGTCTGGCAACTCCTGCCGCGTCACGGCGCTTGGATGGTGCTGATGGCGTCCACCGCCGCTTGGCTGACGGTCTCCGTGCTGATCTGGCACATTCGAAAGCAGGCGTAGCGAACGTCCCCGCCGCATTCACGATCTGCCATAATCTTCTGATGTGCGGTCGCTATCGATTGTCGCGTCGAAAGCAGCTTATCGAAGAGTATTTCGACAGCCTCTCACGCGAGGACGACTGGACTCCGCGTTACAACATTGCTCCTACTCAGCCCGTCCCCGTCATTCGCCAGAATCCCAAGGAACCACGCCGCGAATTGTCGCTGCTCAGGTGGGGACTGATCCCATCGTGGGCAAGAGACCAATCGGTTGCTGCTCAGATGATTAACGCAAGATCGGAAACGGCAAGCGCGAAGCCTGCGTTCCGAGATGCGTTGAAATCTCGTAGGTGTTTGATCCCCGCCGATGGTTTCTACGAGTGGCAGCGGAAGGGCAAGGCGAAGCAGCCGTTCTGTTTTGAGGTTAACGACGGGGAACTGTTCGCGTTCGCAGGCCTGTGGGATCGGTGGAAAGACCCGAGCGGGCAGTGGATCAAGTCGTGTTCGATCCTGACGACGACACCGAATGCGGTCACCTCTTCCGTCCACGACCGTATGCCAGTCATCCTTGATCCAGACAACTACGACCTGTGGCTCGATCCGGGGATGACCAATGTCGAGGCGGTATCGGAGATGTTGAAGCCCTTCGATGCTCGGCAGATGCGGTGCTATCCGGTAAGCACTCGTATCAACTATGTCGCCAATGACGACGCAGCGTGCTCGGCACCCGTTGAAGTCACCGAGACGCAGGCGGGGCTGTTCTGATAGATCACTTCGCGCTGGGCGTAAACCGTTCTCCGCACGCTGGACACTTCATCCGCTCAAAATCAATCCGCTGTACCTCGGCGGGTGTAATGACCTTCTCGCATTTCGGGCAGATCGTATCGAGAGACGCCTGCACCTTTTCGAGATTTATCTTTTTCGAGATTTATCTTTTTACGGCTTATCATCTTCGCATTGTGAACGGTTAATGCAGAGTGTGGTACTTACAAATCACGTCTCCTCGACGCCCGAACAATTTGGTTATCCAGCGCGAGGGCTCTTTGCTGTCTTTGATGCGTTGAGCGGCAAGCATTGCTTGCTCCGGCGAGTATTTCATCTTTTGGACAAGGTGCTGCACCCTTCTGTCAAAGCATTCTTGGCAGCCTGCCCGGATCGCCTCATTTTGCCTGATGTCAGATCGCGTCCCAAAATACATAGAAGGAAGGATTATCAGGGCAGAGACAAACAACCAACTGATGACCCAATGCTGTCGGATGGAGGGCATCCAGTATGCAAATACAGCGATGAAAAACGGAGCCACCTTCCACAGCGCGACGACGATTATTGCCCCGACCACGGTCATCCAGCGTTCTTTTTGTGGAACGCAGAGCAAGAGGACGATCAAAATTAGTAGCGCGCCGATCATTGCTCATCGAACCTCTGATGGAGTTTTAGAACACGTACAATGAATCACGCACTTACGGCATTTAGTGCAGAGAGGTTTGTCAGGACCATAATCGCACTTGCAAAGATTGGACTGAAGGAACTGCCCACAACACGTGCACGTCGTTCCGGCAAGTCTGCTTTGTTTTGATTCGGAAAGTGAAACGGGAGGTTTCTTCATTTGGTTTCTCTCGATCTTCCGCGACCTTGGCATCGGCCTAGCCCCTAAGTGGCGTTTAGGAGAGACCCAATTCTTTCATGTGAAAAGTTCCATGTGGGCGGTATCTGTTCGATGGTTCCTGCGCCGTGTGCTCTTTTGCCCCACTCGTGGCGCTCCCACAGAATCGTTCCTCCTTTACCCTTTCTGCTTGCATCCAGCCATTTCCCAACTTCCGCAGGCGTGGCAAGATAGAGTCGAGGCATCTCAGTCAACTTCACATCCATGAATTGGACAAAGCAAAGTACCGTTCTCGGCTTGTGCCGATCAACCCAACACTTAGTGGCACCATGGTAGTCGGCAGAACCCTTCTTCAAGAAACTTTGGCATAAACCCCAACCGCCGTCCTGACTTCCCTTTACGGAAACCTTCAACAGCCGCTCTCCCTTTGCGACCATCAGGTCGTATTCCGGCTGGTTTGCACCGTACTGAACTGACACGTCATAACCACATTGCGCGAAGAGTGCAGCCGTTATCGATTCCGCTGCCACGGAGACATGCCAAGACGTGGGGAATGTCCATGTACACACAACCGCTGAGACCGAAGTTGCCATCACATCGCTCCCCCGTCGGATAGGTCGGGAGTTACCCCTTCTCCGACCGGAGAAAGGGTACGCCTAAACTTTAGAAGGTGGAAATAGCCCAATGGTGGCGGGTCGTTCCGCGTGGATCATGCCTGCACCTTTTCGAGATTGATTTTCCGCGACCTTGACTCGATTGCCCTCAGTTCAACGTCAAGCGATTATTGTGGGCGTTCGCTCGAACCTGTGTTTGCTTGGCGTATAATTGTGGGCCGGAGTCCAGAAGACCAAGGATGGAACATCTTGAAACCATCAACTCGCTACCCGACCCCAGCAGTCATAACCCGCTGAGGAACATCGCGGCGTTTCAACGAGGACTGGTAGGACTTGGACTCACCGTTCTGCTGAGTTGCTTCGCGTTCGCCGACACTCACAAATGTATCGTGAAAACTAGCAGTCACAACAATGACACCACCGTCTTGGACGTTGGCCCGGCAGTGCCGCAGTATGGCGGTAACGAAATCGCCGGGATGCACGGCTGGGTGATAAGCTGCAACAACGATAAGCCAGCATGTTACATGCCGCACGTAGGAGATTCCGGCTACATCATGGAACGCGACAAAGCGGATGACATCTACAGCGGGGAGAACGTGAAAATCCGGTGGACTAACAATTCCGTGGGCATCTATGCGCTCAAAGAAACCTATTAGCCCTTGCGCCGTTCCTCCGGTGGCACGGTAGCGTTCGGTTCAAACTTCTTGCATTCGCAGAGAATTACCTGCTCAGTTACGGCCCCTCTCGCGTCTCTAGAATTTTGACCCGTGCAGGCACCATGTTTGTGCTCAGACTCCCTGTGGCCGCACTTACAATAATTACCTTCCGCCATCGGGCAATTATGCCATGTCTCGCTTCAGCAGGCGAAATCTTCTTGCCGCGCTTCGGGCAGACCACATCGAGGGACTGCACTTTTGCGGGACTTAGACATAGAACTAGCCAACTTCCACTTTCGGCTCGTCCCAAGATTGCGTGTAGCGGCTCCCGAGGCGAATCGTCGCATCATACTTCTCTGGG
This sequence comes from uncultured Acidobacteriota bacterium, assembly GCA_963722725.1. Taxonomy (GTDB): domain Bacteria; phylum Acidobacteriota; class Terriglobia; order Terriglobales; family Acidobacteriaceae; genus JABDBE01. The sequence goes on along the minus strand of CAVROB010000009.1, from coordinate 866,907 downwards.
TCATTCTGTTTCAGCGAGAGCAGTTTGTAAACCGTGTCCACTGCCCGCTTCATGATGTTCTTCATCTCGGCTTGTGTGATGTGTGAGTATTCGGATTTTCCAGCGCAGGTGGGGCACTGTTTTCCAGCATGAACGTCCTCAATAGGGCCATTGCGGAATGCGAGTGCAACAATGCTCTTGGCTTCTCCGGCCAACTCTGGGTTCTAACGTCATCTTTCGCTTGGGCATTGGCTGCTCTCAATATGTGTACTTCGTAGCTGCGCGGAAGAGGTAGGAGTACGCCCCGGTGTCAGCTTCAGTCTTGCTTTCGCCGCTGCCAAGTACCACGGCTCCCGCTGCTAGGAGCGCACCGATGGGGTCGCCAGTTTTGAGCAGCCAAGCCGCGCCAGCAATCCCGATGGCGAAGGTCGCGGGACGTTTCCACGATTTCCGCGACAGCGTCTTCAAATCATTCGCGATGTCGCGGATTTCTTCTAACCTATCTTTGAGTGCTTTGGCTCGCTCCTTCTCCGGCATCTGCGATAGCTCCCTGACAAACTTTCGCACCGCTCGGGCGTAGGCTCGGTGCTCCTTAAGGTTCTCGCGACGAAATGCGAGCACCTCATCTATTGGTATAGGTCCGAGGTCAACACCGACAGTTTCGAGGTCGGAGGCAACGACATGCCCGCTGGACGGAGCCGGAGTTACCGAAAGCACTTCGGTCAAGGCCCCAATCAGTTGCGGTCTATCGGTCGCGGGAGAGAGTTCGGCATGTATTGCGGCCCCGTACGGTCTAAGAATCTGCGCCAATAGCACGAGCACAAGAGCCCGAACCATTGGATGCATCGGAATTGACTTTCCGTCCTCGCTGTCGCGTGCGAGCCCTCGTTTCTTCAACGACTCTAGGATTTGGGTTGCGAGGCCAGCGTCGCCGTAGCTGCCCAAGCGGGAAAAGGAAAGCTCGTGAAACTCTGTTTCGCCTTTAGCCAGCTTGTCCAACATGCCCGAAGCGATGACCTCCGACATGGCATCAGCCAGTTTCTTGGTTGCTGCTTCGTCAACTATCTTTTCCGGCTCCAAGATGTGTAGTAAGCCCTCATTGCGAAGCCCAGCCGCAATCGCAGGGTCAACCATGTCCGGTTTGTCCCTAATGTAGTCAGGGACCAACAGCGCAATTCCGTCGAAGAACAAAATCAAATTCTTTATCCAGTCCCCTGAATGCCACACAGGACCGGGATAGTAAAACGCCAGTTCTTTCTCCGTAGCGACCACTTTTCGCTTCTTCTTCGGCATAACAAGAAACTCCTTGTGGCTTATCCAAATCTTTCAGCCTACCGCCCGCGATGGCTCGGGGAATCTGCGCAAAGAGTGGTAATATTTGGTCTTCAATCCATATCGGGCCTCGAATCATCGCACGATTGTATAGCACCGTTATTCTGCCGCAGCGGTTATCGCGGTCCGGCACCGCGCAAAGCGTTCTCCGCATGCTGGACACTTCATCCGCTCAAAATCAATCCGCTGCATCTCGGCGGGTGTGATGACCTTCCCGCATTTCGGGCAGATCACATCGAGGGACGCCTGCACCTTTTCGAGATTGATCCTCTTCCGGCTGACCATCCCAACATTTTATCCGCTGCACGAACGCTTGCTGCCAAGAATGGTGAACAATGATCCGTGTTCGCCTTTCGCCTAATGCCTGAAATGATTCGTGCAGGCGCATAGGGCAGCCCTCACACGTAGCGCCCTCGGCACGCACCCTACGGCAGCGAAGAGTGAGCCCAGCCCTCAACATCGCGCATGCCGTACGAACCACAACGATCCGCTTTGATTGAATCGGGAATGAATGAGAAGCAGTTTGAGGTTTATAATTGCCGATAAAATTTAGGCAGTTGCAAGCGAAGGCTTATAGACTGAAGGATCGAGAAAGCACCCTCCGTATGTCCTAGGACAGTTTTGGGTTCAATATCCATTTGGAGGTTCAGTATGCGTGGGGGAGTCGCAGTCACCATTTTGGTTTTAGGTCTTTCCGTGCTCGGCCAAGACAAACGGATTCCGATGCTGGTTCTTGTCGATTCCCAAAACTCAGACCCTGTGACCGCTCAACTCGGGGACGATCTTAAGGAAACGATTCTTGCTTCCGGACGGTACAGATTGGTCTCGGATCGGAAGCAAGCAGAGGTGAGCATTGATGTAATGGGAATAGGAATAATCGTTGGTAACAATGCTGCCGTTTCCGAACTCGTTTGTCTGCATCCTGCCGAGGAAGATGCGAACACCGCTGTCTATCACACCATCGCTGTGGTCGGCTCACTCAGAACACATCTCATAGCAGATCAGTGGTTCACTGCAAGCGACCAGTTGATAAAGCGCTACTTGAAGGAAAAATAAAGGGAATGAGGGACTATGGTCAAGTCGGCGACACAACCCCAAGTCGTCAGAGCGAAAATGAAAAGCAACCCGGTTTGTGACATACACCCCCGAGCGGTTATGAAATTAGAGCAGGTTCAGAGCCCTGACCCTGAGCACAAAATCAAGGGCTACATCTACAGATGCTCAACCCTATCGTGCAACCGTGCCTTTCACAGCGATGCAGGGTACTTTGATGTCGTTTCAGGAAAACTTTTGATCGACGGGGCTGTGAACAAAGTGATTTGTCCGGAACACGAAAACTCCATGCATCTCGTGAAAGTCAAAGTGACACGAGGGGAGGGCCGCACTGAAACATGGCGATGTTCTGAGGGATGCAGGAAGGACATTGAGCGCACTGGAGACTAAAAGAACGCATAGAGCAGGCGGCTAGGCTATGCCTACGCGCACGCAGTGCGAACGCTCCGAGATAGAGCATGTCCGTCGTTTTGTTGCCTATGCCAAGTTCACTATTAACGAAACCCGGTACTACCCACCTGTCTACGGCTATCGCTTCCTTGTCGCGCTGGCTCTCTTTTCCAAATGCATCACGGTCGCCGAGGCCACGCTCGCGCTCCTCGATGCTGGGTTCAGTGACGAGGCCTTTGGAATGACGCGTACCCTCGTGGATATCTACATCACGTTGCGTTACATCGCCAACAAAGACACTGATGATAGGGCGCAACGGTACGCACGGTTCGCCGCGAAAGATAGCGAAGCATGGGCCCAGATAGCGGAACGCTACTGGCCGCAAAATGCGCAGCCGTTAGATGAGCGGACAAGAGAAATTGCCTCGACTTATCGGTCGCCACACAGTTGGTCGGGCCACACCGCGAGAGAAATGGCACTGGAGCCCGACACTCATGAAATAGACCCGGCGACGGGAAACCCTGCGGTGCACGACTTCGCTTATAGTGTCATTTATCGTTGGGCTTCGCATTACGTACACCCGACGATTCCTGCGCTCGGGAATCACTTAGTACAAGCGGGACGCGATAACTTTGTCGTGCGTGGCGGGAGCGCATTGGACCTAACCCACTTGACCCTGTTCAATGTTGCCGCATATGTCGTAAACACGATGATTAGTTTTTTCCGCTGCATGGGCGATCCACCGCCATCCCGGCTGAGCAAATGGGGAGGGGCACTCGTTACGCACCTTGCCCGGCGTCATGCTTCGCAGGCTGACGCGAACGGCCTATAATCTGCACTGTGCGCGATGACTTCACCGTGGCTACGAAGCAGACGCTGGCTAAGCGGGTCAGCATGCGTTGTTCCAACCCGCGATGTCGAAAGCCGACTAGCGGCCCCACGGTTGACCCGGATAAATCTCTCAACGTCGGCATCGCAGCCCATATTACAGCCGCATCAGAAGGCGGATGCCGCTACGACCGGTCTTTGACTAGTGAGCAACGGCAGTCTATCGAGAATGGAGTCTGGCTGTGCGGAACGTGCGCAAAGCTGGTTGACAATGACGGTACTCGCTACACGGAAGATGTCTTGCGCGATTGGAAACGGTCAGCCGAAGAAGCCGCTCTGGCTGATGTTGAGACTGGTTACTCGCCGGAGAACCAAGTCAACAATGAAGACGACGAATGGGCAAGTAAGTTTAGCGATGCTATCGGATACCTGAGCAACGTTGTTCCTCGTTTCTTCATGGGGACTCCGGGTCCAGTCGGCGTTGGCCGGGCTGGCGGAAACGCATATGGGTTAGTTTTCCCTGAGTTAAAACTTCGTCAGCGAATCGAGACATTCCTAATCTATCTTGAATCGCAGAATAAAATGCGGGCGCGTCCAGTGACCGCAGCAGAACTTCGATTGCGAGTGGTTAGGGAGACGATTCAGGAAGTACTCGACCGCGTAGACTACGTCAAGACGAACGACAAGGAACTGGCGACACGCGTGCATTTGACATAGGTGGACGGCCCCGGCCCAACAGTTGCGGTTCCGCAAGTCAGCGCTGGACGCATGGATGGAGGCGTTGGAGAAGGCGGGATAGGCCGCAGTCTGCTTAGACCATTCCTTAGACCATTGTCCTACAGATGCAGGGTTTGGTGTCCATGGTGTACTTCATACGGCACGCTCGCTCATCTTCCGATCAATGAAGGCGTCCAGCGCAGCACGATCAATCAGGAAGCGTCTCCCGATGATGCAGGCTTGGAGTTCCTTGTTGATGATGGCTTGCCTGATAGCCCAGATGGCTGCGCTGCAATAGGCGGCAGCCTGTGGGATGGTCAACATGCGAGGCGTGATGATGATTGCGCCTATGGGTGTCGGTTGAGTTGTGGGTTGTGATTTAGTGCGAGTGGACAAGCAGCCCTCGCATAGCGCGAGAGCGTGAAATCAGGTTGAACATTTGGAGCCCTTGCAGTTGTCGGGAGTGTCTAGTCGGGCACGTTGGCTGCGCTAGTCTTTGCCGTCAAGTTCGCCTGCACTCTGCCTGACGCAGGCGGTGCGAGTTCTGCACCGTTTTCCAAACATCCTTATTTTACCATGGCCGACCCGCCCAGAACAAGCCCAAACCCGTACCCAGTGCGGGCTACAGAGGTATTTCGAGATTGGTGACAGTTGCTTCTGACTGTCACTAAACTGTCACTGATGACCCCAAAAAGTACCCCATCATACCTAACGAAACCTAATGTTAAGTGATAGAAAACACGTGGAATGCTGGACTTCACTGCGATTAGAAATCCGATGCTCTATCCGTTTGAGCTACGCGCCCTTGTAGGGACACAATTCGCAGGATCAAGGTGGGTCGATCGTCCAACCCGACCCCGAACCGTCACCGTGCGTCCTGATCCTCGATATTGTAGCGTCTAATGCTGGACAGCGTCTCGCCGGGCAGGCTGCAGACCCGTCAAAGATTCTTCTTTCAACGTTGGGGAATTCTACAGAGCAAAACGGCTGACAGCATTGGTCAGGGCAAAACCTTTTTCGCGCCAACCCCGAATTCCTCCGTCCATCGAAAGCACTCGGGTGTAGCCCATTTTCTGAAGATTGTCGGCGGCCAGAGCAGAGCGAAATCCACCGCCACAATAGAGCACCATGGGCGTCTCCGGATCAGGCACAAGCTGTTCGACATCGCGCTCGATAATTCCTTTGCCCAGATGGATCGCGCCCGGAAGATGATCGGCCGCGTACTCACTTTCTTCACGCACGTCGATGAGCAAAAACTTGTCACCCCGGTCGAGTTTCGCTTTCACGTCGTCGATGGTCACCTCGCGAATACGCTTCCGAGTGTCTTCGACGATCTTCAGAAACCGAGGGGAATGCTGATGAGCCATGGGTCCTCCATTCGTTCAATCTATTCTAGCGGAGGAACATTCTGGCGGGAGAGAACTACTGATTTGCCACGTGGGAAACCTCGGTGATCTCCGCTTCCGCGGAGACAATTGCTGCCCCCGAGGAGTGCAGCAGTCGCTGCAGATCGGCCTGCAGATTACTCCGGTCTTCTTGTCCGAGATCGACAAATTCGAAAGGCTGAAGATAGCCTTGGGTCGCCCACATCGGAAAGAGCATGCGTGCCTTGGTGCGTACCGTGCTTTCGCCAACGTGGAAGATGACTTCAACTTTGATCCCCTCATCCAGTGGCGTTTCCAGATGCAGCAGTCCTCCGGTGACCGAGAGCTGGTGCAGCCTGCCTCGAGTCTGCCGTCCGTTTTCCAGACATACCAGAGACAAGACGGTGCCTGCGAGTTTCACCCGCGGAGCCCGGGGCTTGGCGTTTGCTATAGCGGCTCTGGCCATACTCTACGCTCAACTATTTCACTTCAACCGGAGCAAGCGTGAGATTACGAAAGGCCCGGCCTGCTTACCGGCTGGGCGATGCCCTCTAGATCGATCAAAACAAAGAGGTGCTCGGTGAGACAAGATGCGTTTCGCTGTCACCCCGATCCCGGGTAATCGTATTTTTCAGAGGCACAATGCTTCGAGGAAAAGCGAACGGACAAGAGCCAGTTTTCAGTTGCCAGTTCTTGCCCATGCGCCGAAATTTCCGTCTGGTCTGAACTGCTGACGAGCCCGGTAAATGCGCCAAAGAGTTTCCACGGTCAGATCCTCAGCGATTCCTGGATCGCGCACGATGCGTACGATCCAGGCGTAGACGTCGCCCTGGAACTGCCGGACCAATGTCTCGAAAGCATCGATCTCGCCAAGCGCAAATCGCCGAAGCAGATCCATAGGCGTTTCTACTATCTATTACTCGGCTGGAACGGACGGGTTACAAGTTTTTTCGGAGTTTGTGGCATGGGGTTCGGGCGAGATTCAACGGAGTCGGGGGTCCAAATCGTCCGCTTCCCCCAGAACCTAGGCATGTCCAAGCTCCTGATTTTAGAGGCAGTCTGGACAATCAGCGCAGTTCCAAATCGGGATGAAGCTTCGCTTGGTAACGACCGATTTATTACCGCTGTTACTTTACTGAGGCAGCGGCGGGTCATAAGCTCCGGTTTATGAAACTGAATGCCTTGCTGGTGTCGCAGGATCGCCCGTCGTTGCGGGTGTTGGGGGCGCTTCTGGACGTCCTGCAAATCGAGCAGCAGACTTGCCACTCGTCTGGCGAGGCGATCGAGTTGTTGGTGCATGGCCACTATTCGGCGCTGGTATTGGATTTTGATCTGCCAGGCGCCGGCCAAGTAGCGCGGATGGCACAAATGGCATCCGCCCAGCGAAGACCGGTGGTATTTGCCATGGTCAGTGCGCTTACTTCGGTGGGCGGGGCGTTCCAGTCGGTGGTGAATTTCGTCCTGTATAAGCCGCTTGCTTACGAACAGGTGGCACGCTCGCTGCACGCCGGGCGGCGATACATGAAGCCGAATCCGCGGCACGCGACACGCCATCAGTTGGAAACACTGGTCTATCTTCGGTTCGGGGCGAAAGCCTTGCCCGCGATTGTGCTCGATTTGAGCGAGCAAGGTTTAGCGTTGCAGGCTCCGGAGCCGTTGCCGCCGGTCGAAAATGTGCCGTTGCGCTTCGTGTTGCCGGGAACGTCTCACTTAGTGGAAGCGATGGGGAAGGTGATCTGGTCCGATGACGATGGCCGCGCCGGCATGTTCTTTTCGCGCCTTACTACGGCTTCACGACAGCATCTCAAGAATTGGCTGGTCAAGCGCGGCGTGAAAAGCGAGAACGCTGTACGCGTGCTCTTGCCACCGCAAAGGGCGCGACGGGCGGCGCACGCAGTCGCACTGAATTTTCTGTAGAGACGTAGCTAGCTAGGTCTCTACGCCCCGTCCCGCATTGTGATTCTTTCGTGCTAGACTCAGTTTTCCTCGGACTGAAACCACGCCGCATGAGTGAGCTTACCTTCCTTTCAGCTGTCACAATGGCTGAACAAATCCGCAAGCGAGAGCTGTCGCCGGTCGAGTTGGTGGAAGCGCATCTCGCACGCATACAGAGCCTGAACCCGCAGTTGAACGCGTTTGCGCAGGTAGACGCCGAGGGTGCGCGCCGTCAGGCGAGGGCGGCGGAGGAGGCCGTGACCCGTCATGAAAGGCTCGGCGCGCTGCACGGGGTTCCGATCAGCATCAAGAGTTCGATTGAAGTAAAGGGGATGCGTTGCGAAGCGGGCAGCAAGCTTCGAGCAGGCTTCGTGGCCGCACAGGATGCACCGCTGGTGACGCGGCTTCGCCACGCCGGGGCAATCATTCTGGGAACCACCAACGCGCCCGAACTGCTCATGGCGTGGGAGACAGACAATCTTCTCTACGGTCGCACCAACAACCCGTGGGATCTCTCGCGCACTCCCGGCGGATCGAGCGGAGGCGAGGCTGCGGCGATCGCAGCGGGATGTTCGGCAGGAGGAGTGGGCAGCGACGGTGGAGGTTCGATTCGCGTGCCCGCACACTTCAGCGGAATTTGCGGGCTGAAGCCCACACCGGGCCGTATTCCTGCCACAGGACACTTCCCTACCTCAGTTGGACCGTTCGCTTTGCTCGGTGTGGTCGGTCCGATGGCGCGGACGGTCTCGGATTTGAAAGTGTTGTTCGAAGTGATGCAAGGGCCGGACGATGGCGATCCTTCGGCCGCTCCAGTCCCTGTGCGCTGGCCGGACCGTGGCGATCTGAAAAAACTTCGCATCGGATATTTCGAAGATGATGGACGTACTCCGGTTACTGCCGAGACGCGTTCGGCAGTGCGAGCCGCGGCGGAGGCACTCAAGCGGGCGGGCTTTGTGGTCGAGCCCTTTCGACCCGAGGGCCTCGAGCAGGCGCGGCAACTTTGGTGGCAGTTTTTTGGGATCGCGGGGGGAATGCTGTTGCGGCCGATGACCCAAGGGAGGGAATCCGACCTCAGTCCGATTCTCAAACAGCATTTGAGTCGGGTTGCGGCTGAACCGTCGCACACGGGTCAGACCTTGCTCGACACCTGGATCATGCGCGATGCGCTGCGGGTGCAAGTGTTTTCCCAGATGCGCGAATATCCCGTTCTGCTTTGCCCGGTTGCTTCCGTGCCCGCTTTTCACCATGGCGAACGCAGTTGGAACATTGATGGCCAGACCGTGGAATATCTCGATGCATGGAGCTACACGGAGTGGTTCAACTTGCTGGGAACTCCAGCTGTCGCAGTGCCTTTCGGGCGATCAAACGAAGGTTTGCCAATTGGGGTGCAAATCGTGGCGCGTCCATGGGAAGAAGAGTTGGTGTTGGCGGTGGCGGCGGAACTCGAAGCGCAGTGCGGAGTTTGGCAGAGACCGCAAATTGATTGAGAATAGTTTCTCTTCGGTGACGCGTTTCTCCGCCAACTCTCCAATTTAAGACTTCCTCAATCACTAGCGTAAAGCGCTAGTAGATTCATACTATTTCCCCGCTCTGAAAAGACGGTAACCTGTTTCCATCCAATTTCCTGTGGGTTGTTCTGGCTGCCACAGGGATCGAAATGTCTGATGGTGGATCCGACCCAATCCAAAAGCTCCTTCGTGTCCCGCGCATTGCCTTGGCTGATCGCGTTTTTGTTCGTCTCGGCTGTCTATCTCTACACTTTTCCTCAGCCGAATGTTTTCTATGCAGCGATCGTTTTGCTGCACGCGGTTGCGGGCGTGGTCGCCGCTGTTCTACTGGCTGTTTTTGTTTTTCGACTGCTCCGGGATGGCAGCATCGCCTCACTCCTGGGCTGGGGGCTGCTTGCCGTTGGCGCAATCTTCGGCTTGATTCTAATTAAGACGGGAACACCGCGAGTAGAGTGGAACCTCCTCTATTTTCACATCCTTCTATCGCTCGGTGGCGTGGGCATCGTCGTTGCGGAATGGGCCGGGAAGCGCGGCTGGCTGTCGCCAAGCGTCGGCGGTGCGATCCTTCGCTACGCAATTTGTCTGCTGGCACTCGCGGGACTCGGCCTCGGCGCGCGTTATTTGCGTGAGTCCCGCTGGACAAATCAAGCTCGCATCGAGAATCCTTCGATGCCGCCTGCAACTATGGACGGCGAGGGCGACGGCCCGGATGGGCCATTCTTTCCCAGTTCCGCCCAAGTGCTTGGTAGGCAGAACATTCCCAGCAAGTTCTTCATGGAATCCGACTCCTGCAAGCGCTGCCACGAAGACATCTACAATCAGTGGTTTAGTTCGGCGCACCATTTCTCGTCGTTCAATAATCAGTGGTACCGCAAGAGCATCGAGTATATGCAGGATACGATTGGCACGAAGCCGTCGAAGTGGTGCGGCGGATGCCACGATCCTGCCGTTCTCTACAGCGGCCTGATGGATACGCCAATCAAGCAAATCGTGCATCGCCCCGAGGCGCAAGCCGGTCTGGGCTGCATGATGTGTCATTCGATCGCTGACGTGAAAAGCAGCATGGGACAAGGCGATTTTTATCTCGAATATCCCAAGCTGCATGAACTCGCCGCGACCAAGAACCCGCTCGGAGCGCATGCTGCACGATTTTCTCGTCAAACTCAATCCTGAACCGCACCGCCGCGTGTTTCTAAAACCCTTCATGCGAAACCAGACGGCGGAGTTCTGCTCGAGCTGCCACAAAGTTCATCTCGATGTTCCGGTCAATCACTATCGTTGGATTCGCGGCTTCAACGAGTACGACAATTGGCAGGCCAGCGGCGTTTCTGGGCAGGGAGCGCGATCTTTTTATTATCCGACGAAGCCTGCGCAATGCGCCGATTGCCACATGCCGCTGACTCGTTCGAGTGACATGGGCAACATCGACGGCCAGGTCCATTCGCATCGTTTCCCCGCAGCGAACACGGCATTGCCCACAGCCAATGATGACGGCGAGCAACTGAAGATTACTAAGGATTTTCTCAAGAGCGGAATTCTCAGCGTAGATATTTTCGCGCTCTCTCCGGCCACAGCGCAGGTGAATCCAGGAGTATCAAACCAGTCCGACCTGTCGACGACTTTTGCGGTCGGCGAAGAGGCGGAGACGAAAATTACTCCTGGCGGAGAAACTGGCGTCGTTCCAGTAACCGCGCCGTTGAACCGCGTGCAACCGACCGTGCGCCGAGGAGATACCGTGCGCGTGGATGTCGTCGTCCGCACCAGGAAAATCGGGCACTTCTTCCCTGGCGGCACGGTCGATGCCTACGATACTTGGCTTGAACTGAAAGGCACAGATGACAAAGGCCAAACTATATTCTGGAGCGGCAGCGTCGACGACAACGGCAAAGGCCCGGTCGACAAAGGTGCCCATTTCTACCGCTCCTTGCAAGTGGATGGGCACGGCAATCGCATCAACAAACGCAATGCATGGGCCACCCGCGCCGTGGTCTATGTGCATCTGATTCCGCCGGGCGCAGCCGATACAGTTCACTACCGCATTCACATTCCTGAGAACTCGGGCGATAAAATCACACTGCACGCCCGACTTTGCTACCGCAAGTTCGCCTGGTGGAATACACAGTTTTCCTTCGCCGGCATTCCCGGTCCGAATCAATCCAACACTGATGTGACTCCTGATTACGACGACAGAAAGTTCGCGTTCGCGGCTTCGCTGAACGGAGTCTCGGCGAAGGAAGAGAAAATTCCTGACGTTCCTATCGTCGCTCTAGCCGAAGACGAAGTTACGCTTAGTGTAGCCCCGCACAACTCTGCTGCGACTGCGCCAAAGACTCTTCTGCGGGCCGACGACTGGCAGCGCTGGAACGATTACGGCATTGGTCTGCTGCTGCAAGGGGATCTAAAAGGCGCGCAGGCGGCCTTCGAGAAGGTGACGGAGATCGATCCCAAGAATCCTGACGGCTGGGTCAACATCGGACGCGCCGCCGTGCAGGAAGGTGACATGGATCGTGCTCGCACTGTGCTGACGAAAGCGTTGTCGTTGAGTCCCGACCTGGCGCGAGCCCATTTCTTCTATGCCAAAGTCTTGCGCAGCGATGGCCGCTACGACGACGCGGCTGACCATCTCCGCAGGGTTCTCGCGCAGTATCCACGGGATCGCGTCACCCTGAATGATCTGGGACGCATTCTGTTCCTCCAGCGCAAATACACGGATGCTGTGAACGTGCTGCAATCTGTTCTCGCGGTCGATCCGGAAGACCTGCAAGCGCATTACGACCTGATGCTGTGCTACAGGGGCCTTGGGGACGAGAAGCAAGCTCACGAACACGAGGTGCGCTACCTGCGTTTCAAAGCCGACGAAGCTTCGCAAGCCATCACCGGTCCGTACCGCCAGCTCAATCCCGAGGACAATAACGAGCGGCAGGCCATTCACGAACATGTTTCTGTACCGCTAGCCTCAGGTCACGTAGGGACGGGTCTTCGATCCGTCCAGGCCGACCGTGGCTCGGCTCACCGAATTGGCTTGGCTGGAGGCTCAAGATAAATGCGCATGAAGTTTTTTTTCATCCTGATTTTCTTGGCCGCATCCGCAACTGCGCAGCAAATCCAATTTCGCGACATCACTTCGCAAGCCGGCATTCGTTTCGTTCACAATAACGGCGCATTCGGAAAGAAGTATCTGCCCGAAACCATGGGATCGGGTTGTGCCTTCATCGATTACGACAACGATGGCTGGCCCGACATTCTGCTGGTGAATAGCGAAGATTGGCCGGGACACCAGCGTGCTGAATCCACCCTGAAGCTCTACCACAACAACCACGACGGTACTTTTACCGACGTCACCCGCAAGGCTGGACTCGCCGTTCCGATGTACGGCATGGGCGTTGCGGTCGGCGACTACGACAACGACGGCTTCGACGACATTTTCATCAGCGCCCTTGGCCAGAGCCATCTGTTCCACAACAACGGCAACGGCACCTTCAACGACGTAACCAAAGCCGCTGGATTGTGGGGGCCGAATGAGTTCTCGACCAGCGCCGCCTGGGTGGACTACGATCGCGACGGCAAATTGGACCTGGTGGTCGCGAATTATGTGCAGTGGTCTGACAAGAGCGATCTCTACTGTACCCTCGATGGCGCACACAAATCTTATTGCACGCCGGAATCCTACAAAGGATCTTCAGCGCGGCTGTGGCATAACCTGGGCAATGGAAAGTTTGAAGACGCCACACAGAAGGCCAAATTCTACGATCCGACTTCCAAGAGCTTGGGCGTTGCGATCGTCGATTACAACGGAGATGGCTGGCCCGACATTCTGCTCACTAATGATACCCAGCCAAACAAGCTGTACCTAAATAAGCACAACGGTACCTTCGAAGAGAAGGCCGTCTCCGCTGGAATTGCATTCAGCGAAGATGGAGTGGCCCGCGCTGGCATGGGTGTGGATGCTGCCGACTACGATCGTTCCGGCCGCCCCAGTTTTATTATCACGAACTTCGCCAATCAGATGCTCTCGCTCTACCACAACGAGGGCAACGGCCTGTTCGTGGATGAGGCGCCGCAATCGGAGGTCGGACGCGCGACTTTGGTGACGCTCGGTTTCGGCTGCTTCTTTTTTGACTACGATAATGATGGTTGGCCTGACATCTTTGTGGCCGACGGACACATCGAGAGCGAGATCGAACGAGTGCAAAAGCGAGTGAGCTACGCGGAGCCTCCCCACGTTTTTCGTAATCTCGGCGGTCGTAAGTTTCAGGAAGTGACGGCGTCGCTCGGGCCTGCTTTCGCCAGCCCGAAAGTCGCTCGCGGTGCGGCCTACGCCGATATTGATAACGATGGAGCGCTCGACGTGTTGATAACCACGAACGGCGGCCACGCCTACTTGTTTCACAACGAAGGAGGAAACAACCGCAGCCTCCGCGTAAAGTTGGAGGGCACGAAGTCGAACCGTGACGGTATCGGTGCGGTTGTGCGCGTGACCTCTGGCGGGAGTGACAGCAAGAAAGATCAGCAGGAGCAGACCGTTCACAGCGGATCGAGTTATTTGTCGCAGAGCGAACTGGTGCTGACCTTTGGCCTCGGCGATAAAACCAAAGCCGATGCGATTGAAGTGCAGTGGCCGAGCGGACAGGTCGACAAACTCACGAACGTGGCAGGAAACCAGACCATTACGATTCACGAAGGCAAAGGCTTGGTCGTGAACAAGGCTTACAGCAAGCCTTGGATCTTCAGCGCCGCTAAGTAACAATCGGCCGATTCGCCCGACTCTTGCGAGGTTAGCACTAAAGCTCATCCGCAGATTTCCATTGTGTACCTTCGCGCCCTTTGTGGTTAACTGGTTTTTCGCATGACTAGGAAGGTTCCCCTCGTTTGTGCCAGCATCGTTGTGGCGGCCATCGCTATGCTTGCAGGCGCTTTGCAAAGTGCGCCTGCCGCAAAGCCACCGGACAAATCCACTGAAGCCACTCGTCTCAACGATCTCGGCGCCGCTTACATGAACCAGCAACTTTTTGAAAAAGCGCTGAAGGCATTTGAACAGGCGGCAGCGCTCGACCCCAAATTCCTGATTGCTCCAATGAATCAGGGCATCGCGTTGCTTAATCTCGGGCGGATCGACGCTGCCAGGCAACTTCTTGAGCAAGCGGTTAAACAGGATCCCGGCAATCCTTATGCTTGGTACAACCTCGGAATGCTGGAAAAGAATTCCGCGAATGCGCAAGCCGCGGTCGATGCCTTCCGCCGCGTCACCGAAATTCATTCGAATGACGCGGACACGTGGTATTTTCTGGGCGCTTCATATGCCCAAAACAAACAGTATCCGGAAGCGATCAACGCTTTCGAGCATGCGCTGAAGCTCAATCCACTGCACGCCTCGGCCGAGTTCGGGCTCTCGCGAGCCTACCAGCAATCGGCTGATCTCACTCATGCTCGCGAACATCTGACGCGCTTCCAATACGTCACGCAGAATAAGTTAGGTTCGCCAATCAGCCTGGCATATGGCGAGCAGGGAAAATATTCGCTCGCGGAAGAATCACCGTCCGGCTGCGGTCAAAGTGCTACCGGCGATTGAGGTGCATTTTGTAGACGTAACTGACAAAGCTGGGTTGAAGACAAAACCATCGACTGCCAAAGATGTAGCTTCCTACGCCGGGCCAGGCGCGTGCTTTCTCGATTACGACAACGACGGCCGCATCGACATCTTCCTGCCCGACAACGGCAAGGAAGGCGGAATCTCGCTGTATCACAATCTGGGCAACGGCAAGTTCGAAGATGTAACGAAGAAGGCGGGCCTCGATCCTGGATCGCATGCGACTAACTGCACAGCCGGAGACTACGACAATGACGGATTTGCCGATTTGGCAGTGACTTTGAACGGGCGTGTGCTCCTTCTCCACAACGAGAAGAACGGTATGTTCAAAAATGTGACGGACGCTGCTGGAATCAAGATCGAAAGGGTTGACGCGGGGTTGACGTTCATTGACTACGACCACGACGGCGATCTCGACCTGTTTGTCACTGGCACTCCCGAAAAGCCGGGGACGGCGGTGTCCAGAAAACTGACCGGCGCAAATGTGATGCTGCGTAACAACGGCAACGGTGCGTTTACTGACGTCACAGATTCACTGGGAGTTGAGGGTGACACGCCGAATCATTCTTCCGTCGGTACCGATTACAACAATGATCGCGCGGTCGACATTGTCGTCACGGGGATGGTTGGCGGAACGGATGTCCCGAGTCCGCTAGGGACCTTGATTTACGAAAACCCTCGGGAAGGCAAATTCACCAAACGTGCCCTCTGGTCTCCTCCCATCGCTTCCGAAACTGCGGGAGTCGCAGTTCTCGATTTCAATCACGACGGATGGATGGACATTGCCTTCAGTCAATCGGGTACGCCTGCTTTGACGCTCTGGCGCAACAATCAAGGTAAGAGTTTCGAATCGATCGCACTTCCGATCACCAACTGGATTCGGGCGTGGGGCGTTGCAGCCATCGACTACGACAATGACGGCTGGGTTGATCTCGTGGCAGTTGGTGAAACTGCCGATGGACGTGGCGAGGTGCGTTTGTTCCGTAATCTTGGCCCTGACGGCTTCAACGATGTTACCGCCGACGTCGGCCTCGACAAGATCGTGCTCAAAGAACCGCGCGCCATCATCGCCGGCGATTACGACGGCGATGGCGCCACTGATCTGCTCATCACACAGAATCATGGTCCGGCTGTCTTGCTGCGAAATGAAGGCGGTAATAAGAATCACTGGCTGCGGCTCAATCTGAAAGGGCTTGCCGACAACAAGAGTGCAATCGGAACCAAAGTCGAAGTGTTCGCGGGAGGGACTCGCCAGAAATTCGAGATCGCGGGATCGTCTGGTTATCTCGGACAGAATTCGCCTTATCTCACCGTCGGCTTGGGACAAGCCACTCAGGCCGATGTTGTTCGCATGCTCTGGCCAACCGGAGTCCTACAGGACGAAGTCGAAGTCGCCGCCGACCGCGAACAGAAATATTTGGAAATGAACCGCCGCGGAAGCTCGTGCCCCACCCTTTTCGTTTGGGACGGCGAACGCTACGAGTTAGTTGGCGACATGCTCGGCGCCGGAGTGGTTGGACACTGGGTTGGGCCGGGCCAGCGCGATATTCCGCGGCCTACCGAATACATCAAAATTAATCGTGAGGCCATTCGAGAAAAGGATGGCAAGCTTAGCTTCCGCTTCATGGAGCCGCTCGAAGAGGCCGTCTATCTCGATCAGGTCAGGCTGCTGGCAGTCGATCATCCGGCCGAGCTCGAGGTTTATCCCAACGAATATTTCGCCAGCAATCCGCCGTATCCCCCGTTCAAAGTTGTGATGAGCCGGGATGCGCGCCCTCCGACGGCAGCGCGGGACGAGCACGGCCACAACGTGCTCCCTGATCTGCTGGCGCATCGGTACTTCGGCGATTTTGGCCTGACGCAATTCGCAGGCTTTGCCAAGCTGCACACCCTCGAACTGGATCTCGGCGAATCCTACGACGGCGGCCCTCTGTGGCTGCTGCTTCACGGAGAAGTTGAATATTATTCCGCAAACAGCATGTACGCTGCATCGCAGGCCGGGGTCGAGTCCATCTCTCCCTATGTGGAGGCGCTCGATGCCAACGGGAAGTGGATCCGCGTGATCGATGATATGGGCTTCCCCGCTGGCGGACCGCGCACCATGACCGCCGACTTGACCGGCAAGGTGCCACCAGGAACGCGGCGCATACGGATCTCGACCAACCTGCAGATCTATTGGAACAGCATCCTGATTGATCGGACGAGTCAAAATCAGGACGCTCGTCTGACGGGGGTTCCGCTGGCTCGCGCTGATCTGCGTTTTCACGGATTCCCGCTGAAGATCGAAGGCAGCCCGCCGGGTAACGTCGCGTACGTCTACGAACAGACTAGCCTTACCGGGCCCTACACGCGTCCGGCTGGCGCCTATACGCGTTACGGAGATGTGCTCCCCCTCCTGGCTTCGCTTGATGACCAGTTGGTTGTTTTTGGATCAGGAGATGAAGTGGCTCTAGATTTCGATCCGTCGAAACTTCCTGCTCTGCCCAAGGGTTGGGCCCGTGACTACTTTTTTGTCGCTAACGGTTACGAGAAGGACATGGACTTCTACGCCTACGACTTCAGTGACGTCGATCCGCTGCCCTTCAGCACTATGCCTGGATATCCGTATCCCTCGGACAAATCATTTCCACTCGACGACACACACTTGAACTACATTCTGGAATACAACACGCGTTACCTGTCGGGGAATGAATCGCGAGGTTACCGGTTCGATTACCCACCAGAAAAGTGACGCAGAGGCGAATCCAGAAGGCCGGCTAACATAGTTTGATACCGCTTCCGCAGGGGCGAGGACGCCCGCGCCTACATTGGTTTGTTCCCATTTGTGAATCTGTCCCATAAGGGAAAGCTGCACCACAACGTAATCCCTCTTTTGAGCCCGCAGTAATTTGTTCCCGATCCCTGGCCGAGGTATAACCACGGCAGTATCCGATCGCGAGGTCTTATTTCCGCGAAAATCGCACTGGAGGAAGTATGCGAAAAGGATGGGCGGTTATTATCGTATTGGGCAGCATAGCCCACATGAACGCACAGATCGCCATCTATGCAACTCACCTGGCGCCGACCGGCAAAGGGTGGGGAGTCGAGCGGAAGGTCTCGAGCAATGCGGGAACGTCAACCACCAAGCCAGCGTCGAGCAACGGCATAACTTACCACGGCGGTCCGGTGATGCATGCCAACCCGGTCAATGTGTATTTCATCTGGTACGGCAACTGGACGAACGGGCCCAAGCCGTCGGACAGCCAGACTACTGTGAATCTGATGGACGCATTTTTCGGGGCAACGAGGGGTATCGGCGACTCCAGCTACTTTAAGATCAACACCACCTACGGCGATACGGTTGGCACTCCAAGCGGAAACATTGCGCTGCTGGCGTCCGCGGCCAATAACTACAGCCGGGGCAAACAGCTTTCGGACAACGACATTCGGACCATCGTTAGTGGCGCCATCAGCAGCCGGGCTTTGCCGAAAGATGTTAATGGTTTGTACTTTGTGCTCACAGCGTCGGACGTCGGCGAGAGTTCAGGCTTTTGCACCAAATATTGTGGTTGGCACACCAGCAGTTCCATTGGCGGAGCAGACATCAGATACGCATTCGTGGGCAATCCTGATCGTTGCCCGCTGGCCTGCGAAATGCAGACGATCAGTCCGAACGGCGACAGCGGCGCCGATGGTATGGCTTCAATCATGGCGCACGAAGCCTCAGAAGCTGTTACCGATCCCGACTTGAACGCCTGGTACGACTCGGCTGGCAATGAGAACGCGGACAAATGCGCCTGGAAGTTCGGTCCGGTCACGAGGACGCTCGGGCAGGAGGCCTACAATCAGACCTTCGGAACCTACAATTGGCTGATCCAAATGCTCTGGGAGAACAGTCGCGGCGGCGGTTGCGACAAAACTTTGGGCGGCAAGTTCTACAGCCAGTAGACGAATGCAGCGGAGGGACCCTGCTCAGGCTGCTCTTGATGCCTTTCGCCCTGCACGAAATCGTTTTAATAGTTGACAGTTTTGCCACGTCGTAATCCAATACCCGCACATGGCATCCACTCCTACTGGCACTCCCGCCCGTCTGCGGCGAACTCTGACTCTCTGGGACCTGATCCTTTACGGCGTGATCGTGATTCAGCCGGTCGCGCCGCTGTCTGTGTTCGGCGTGCTCAGCGATCGCGGTCGCGGGCACGTGGTCACAACGGTTCTGATCGCGATGGTGGCGATGCTTTTTACCGCCATCAGCTACGGCCGCATGGCGCGGGCTTATCCCAGCGCTGGTTCCGCGTTCACCTACGTCGGACAGGAGATCAATCCAGCGCTCGGCTACGTCACCGGATGGAGCATGGTGATGGATTACATGCTGAACCCGATGATCTGCACCGTCTGGTGCAGTCAGCAGGCCCACGTGTTTGCCCCTGGAGTTTCGTACGGTTTCTGGGCGGTCTTCTTTGCATTGGTTTTCACCGGCCTCAATGTTCAGGGAGTAAAAACTTCCGCGCGGGTGAATACCGGATTGGCCGCCGCGATGGGCCTGGTGATCGTGATTTTCTTCGTGGCCGCGGCGCGTTATGTCTTTGGGCATCCGCACAGCGACCCCGGCTTCTTCACTCGCCCTTTCTACGATCCCCAGATGTGGAACACGAAAGCCGTTCTGGGCGGCACATCCATCGCAGTGCTCACTTACATTGGCTTTGACGGCATCTCAACGTTATCGGAGGAAGCCGAGAACCCGCGACGCAACATCTTGCTGGCTACCGTTCTTACTTGCCTGGTGATCGGTATTCTTTCCGCAGTCGAAGTGTATGCCGGGCAGTTGATTTGGCCGGCTTCGCAGCCCTTTCCCAACGTCGATGCGGCGTTCACTTTCGTTGCCGCACGCGCCTGGCCGCCGTTACTCGCGATCGTCGGCTTCACGCTGCTGGTCGCAAATTTCGGGTCTGGCATGGGAGCGCAGTTGGGTGCTGCCCGCTTGTTATATGGCATGGGACGCAGCAACGCATTACCGCAAATCATTTTTCGGAGCGGTCGATCCCAAGTACCATGTGCCACGCAACAACGTATTATTCGTGGGAGCGATTGCGTTGGGCGCTGCGCTGCTGGTCAATTACGGGCTGTTCAGTTATGGCCTGGGCGCGGAAATGCTGAACTTCGGAGCCTTGATCGCCTTCATGGGCGTCAATGCGGCAGCGTTTGTCCGCTACTATCTCCGCAGTGAAGAAAAGAAAATGACGAACCTGATTCCGCCGGTTGCGGGATTCTTCATCTGTTTGTTGCTCTGGCTGAACCTGAGCAGCCCCGCCAAAATTGCGGGCACGGTCTGGATGGTAGTTGGCATCGCGTTCGGAGCGTGGAAAACGAAGGGGTTCCGTAGCAACCTGGTCGATTTCGAACTTCCGCCGGAAGAAGGCCAGTCTTCATAGGCAGTAAGGGCCTGGGAATCCTCTTGGTGCAGACGGGTCGCGATGAACCAGTGGTCAGTTGCCAGTTCCCGGTTCTCAGTTTGAAGGAGGAATCAATGCTAGGTTCGAACGACATTGTCGCCTTCGTTCCCACGAGGGATCCGGCGAAGGCGCGGTCGTTTTACGAGGGAGTGCTGGGACTTCGTTTCGTGAAAGATGACGGCTTCGCGATGGTGCTGGATGCAAACGGAATCATGATACGAGTTGCGAAAGCTCCGGAATTCAAGCCGGCGCCGTTCACAATTCTGGGATGGCAAGTTTCAGAAATCGAGAAAGTGGTTACCGGGCTCCATGAAAAAGGCGTTCATTTCGCGATATTTGGTTTCCTCCAGCAAGACAAGCTAGGCATTTGGACAGCCCCCAGTGGCGACAAGGTAGCCTGGTTCAAAGACACCGACGGGAATGTCTTATCGGTGAGCCAACACGTCTGAGGAATCAAGTCATTCCAAATACTCCGCACGAGGTATTTCCTCAACTCCGCCGCCCAGTCACGCCTTGGTTTATAATATTTAACTCGCCCTTGTACTCCGGAGTGATTAGACGATGATTCGATTTCTGCAGACCCCTGGCCCGATCAAGAAGATTATTCTTGGCGGATTGCTGACCGTTATTTCTGTCTTCATGGTGATCACCTTAGTCCCTGGCTTTGGCAGCACTGACTTTTTTGGCACCGCGCCGACTCGTGGAGTTGTGGCCAAAGTAGCTGGCGCTGATATTACGAGCCAGGAGGTTCAGCGTCAGGCCCGGGAGATGGTTCACCAGCAGTTCCCACGCGGCGGAGCGCAAGCCTCGATGTTGCTGCCGTTCTTCGCATCGCAGGCGGCCCAACAGTTAATTCAACGGCAAGCCCTGATTGCCGAGGCTGAGCACCTCGGTTTGCGAGCAACGGATGAAGCCGTGCGCGACGAATTGCAGCATGGCCGTTATAGCCAGACCTTTTTTCCCGCGGGTAACTTCATCGGCGAGGCTGCCTATGAGGAATTACTGCAACAGCACGATCTCACCGTGACCCAGTTCGAACAGAGCGTGAAGGAAGACATCCTGATTGATAAGCTGCGCAGCCTGGTCGCGGGCGGCGCCATGGTCACGGACGCAGAGATTCGGCAGAAATTCGAGAAGGAAAACACCAAGGTCAAGTTCGACTACGCAGTGCTGCGCAAAGATGACATTCTTAAAGAGCTGCATCCAACGGACTCGGAATTAAAGGCCTTCTACGATCGCAACAAGGCGTCCTACAACAACTCGATTCCGGAAAAGCGCAAAATCAAGTACGTGCTGATTGATACTGCAAAACTGCAGAGTGAGGCACAAGTCAGCCAGCAGGATCTGCAATCCTACTACGATCAGCATCGCGACGAGTTTCGCATGCCCGAGCAAGTCAACGTGCGCCAGATCCTGATCAAGACTCCCCTGCCTGGGTCCGACGGCAAGGTTGATCAGAAAGGCGTGGACGCCGCGCAGAAAAAGGCGCAGGAAGTGCTGGCACAACTAAAGGGTGGCGCTAAGTTCGAAGATCTGGCCAAGAAATATTCCGAAGACCCGAGCAGCAAGGATGGAGGATCCGTAGGTTGGATTAAACGAGGAGGATTTCCCGTTCCCGACGTCGACAAAGCCGCATTTTCGTTGCCTAAGGGCGGGACTAGCGACGTAATCAATGCAGGCTACGCGTTCGTCATTCTCCGCGTGGACGACAAGCAGGACGCGCACGTTAAGACGCTGGCGGAAGTTAAGGATCAGATCGAACCCATCATAAAGCAACAGAAAGCTCAGCAGGCCGCGGACTCTGAAGCCAATGCGCTGCTTGCGCAGGCGCGCAGTGGCGGCCTCGACAAAGCGGCTGCCGCGAAGAACATGCCGGTAGTGGCAACGGACTTTATCAGCCGCACGGATTCGTTGCCCGGAATTGGGAGTTCGCCGCAATTCACGGAAGCCGTCTTCACCGCGGCCGAGAAATCTCCGCCCGATGAAGTGCAGGTGCCGCAGGGCTTTGCGATATATGAATTGGAAGCCATCAAACCACCTGGTACGCCGACCTTCGAGGAGATCCACAGCCGCGTGGAGACGGAGTTCAAGAACGAGCGGGCTGGAGCTCTGCTGACGCAGAAGACCCAGGAACTCTCGGACCGTGCCAAGGCGGATCACGACCTGAAAAAGGCCGCGAAGGAACTCGGGGCGACGATGAAGACCAGCGATTTCGTGCTGCCGGATGGACAGGTTCCCGACATTGGTTCGATGTCCGGTGCGGCTTCCGTCGCCTTCACTCTCAAGCCGGGCGACATCAGCGGTCCGGTCGACAGCGGCAATACTGGTGTTGTGCTGGCGATTCTCGACAAGCAAGCGCCGACGGACGCGGACTTCGCCGCCAAGAAAGATCAAATTCGCGATACCTTGGTCCAGACCAAACAGTCGGAATTGTTCGGACTGTTCATGGCGAACCTGCGTGAGCAAATGGAGAAGTCAGGAAAGATCAAGATTAATGAGCAAGAGATGAAAGCCTTGACCAAGCAACAAGGCGGGGGCGAAGAGGGCGAATAGTGCGTGAGTAAGTAGAGAAAGCTCGTACCTCGCGGTTGCGGTGACGGGACTCTGCATCCCGCGTGTCCTGTGTCTTGGAAATTCTCTTAAGCGAGAAAACAGGCAAGTCGTGAAAGTCAATCTCGCTGCGAATCCTGATCATAGCCTCATAATTCACAAGGAACCGTAGTCACATGTCATTTCCTCGCCTGACTGGAATTCTGCTGCATCCGACCTCGCTGCCCTCGCGTGGCGGCGTTGGCGATTTCGGCCCAGCAGCCTATGAATTCCTCGATTTCCTTGCGTCCGCACACCAGGGCCTGTGGCAGGTGCTCCCACTGGGACCGCCTGCAAACGGAAACTCTCCCTATTCTTCGACGTCGGCTTTTGCTGGCAATCCCCTGCTGATTAGCATGGAGCGCCTGGCCGAGCGCGGTTGGATCGACGGTGCGAAGTTAACTGAACCTTCTAATCCCGTTGGTCCGATCGATTACGATCGCGTTTACCAACGCAAGATTCCCCTGCTTGAGGAAGGGGCTCGCAAGTTTCTTAACTCCGCTCCCGCGGCCGCGAAGTCGCGTTTCGATCGATTCTGCAAGGACAATACGTGGTGGCTGGAAGACTTTGTTCTCTATGATGCCTTGAGAGATCGCTATCAAAAGCAGGCATGGAACGCGTGGCCAAATGCACTGGCGCGCCGGGATGCCGCGGCGCTGCAAACCGCCCGTACCGAACTGGCGTCGGAGATGGCTGCTGGTAGGGTCATTCAATTCTTTTTCTATGAACAGTGGCGCGCCTTGCGACTCTACTGCGCACAAAAGTCCATCCGCGTCGTGGGCGATATTGCCATTTTTGTGGATTACGACAGTGCTGACGTATGGGCCAATCGAGAACTGTTCCGTCTGAAGGACGACCTGAGTCCGGAATTCGTTTCTGGCGTACCTCCCGACGCCTTTAGCGCCACTGGCCAGCGCTGGGGGAATCCTCTTTACGACTGGAATGCGATGCGCGCCGAAGGCTATCAGTGGTGGGTGCGGAGGTTGCGCTGGGCCACCCAGACTTGTGACTTCATCCGCCTTGACCATTTTCGCGGCTTCTCGCAGTTCTGGGAGATTCCTGCCAGCGAACCTACCGCCATTCACGGCCGTTGGGTCGACGGCCCCAAGGACGAGCTGTTTAACAAGCTGCGCGAGGAATTGGGTGGGCTACCCTTTTTCGCCGAAGACCTGGGTTACATTACGCCGGACGTGATCGAACTACGTGAGCGCCTTCACATTCCGGGGATGGCGGTGTTGCAGTTTGGTTTTGGCGATCCAGGCGCGCACATGTATTTGCCGCATCGCCTTACTTCTGACCGTGTCGTTTACACCGGCACACACGACAATGACACGACTCTGGGCTGGTGGAAGTCAAGCGCAACCGACTACGAGCGCCGGGCAGCAAACGCTTACGTTGGAAATTGTGGGGATGGAATCAACTGGGCCTTCATCCGCGCAATCCAGACCTCCGTGGCCAGCTTTTCTGTAGCCCCTCTGCAGGACGTGCTCGGCTTAGGGAGCGAAGCCCGTCTGAATACTCCGAGCGTAAAAAGTGGCAACTATCTTTGGCGATACCAGCCGGGCTCGCTGAAGCCTGAATTTGCCGAGCGCCTTGCGAGCCTCGCTGAAGTCGCCGATCGGCTCCCACAGCCCGTTTCCGTGCCACCGAGTGAAGAGTTCGCCGCTTGATCTGTCCGCGATTGTATAGTGCGACATTATGAAAAAAGGCGCGGGGCTCCGAACGATTTCTCCACTTCGTCTGTGGTCTCTGTTGCCGCAGCTCGAGACTTCGCATTTGCCTGATGCGCTGATGTTCGCGGCGGCGATTGCATTGTTTTACGGCGTTCTGGTGGTCGCGCGAACCTGGCTGGGCCCATTCACACCGTCGGTTGAGATTTCGCAAAGTCCGCTGGCGCTTCCCGCCTACGCCGGTCTATCGCTCCTGCGCATAACGATTGCGTATGGGTTGAGCTTGGTTTTCACCCTCGTGTATGGCTACATCGCTGCATACAATCCACGGGCTGAGCGTTTCATGATCCCGCTGTTGGACGTTCTGCAGTCGATCCCCGTGCTGAGCTTTTTGCCCGGAGTCATGCTGGCAATGGTCGCGCTGTTTCCAAGCCGTCAGTTGGGCGTCGAACTGGGAGCAATCCTCCTTATCTTCACAGGACAAGTCTGGAATATGGCCTTCAGTTTTTACGCCTCGCTGAAGAGCATTCCGCGCGAGATGCGCGAAGCAGCCAAGATTTACGGCTTCAGCTGGTGGCAACGCTTCACGGAAATGGAGCTGCCGTTTGCCGCGATTGGCCTGGTGTGGAACTCGATGATGTCGGTGGCGGGCGGATGGTTCGCCCTTATGGCTTGCGAAATGTTTGTTCTCGGCTCGCGTGATTTTCGGTTGCCCGGCCTTGGCTCCTATCTGCAAACCGCGGCCAGCGCCGGAGACACACGATCGATTCTGTTGGGCGTCTTCACCATGATCGCGGTGATCGTGCTGCTTGATCAATTCGTATGGCGGCCGGTGATTGCGTGGGCGGAGAAATTCAAGGTCGAGCAGGTGGAAAGCGCAGAGGTGCCCCACTCTTGGGTGCTCGATCTGATACAGCACTCGCGCAGCCTGGCACAAATACAACAAAAAGCCATCTTCCCATTGCGTGAGTCGCTCATGTCGTATTTCTCTCGTCGCCACAGGGAAGAGCCGGTGGCCGAAGCTGGAATCCGGTGGAGGACATGGCTGCTCGGCATTCTGGGCATCGCCGCTTTGGGCATGACCGGATACGCAGTGGTCCGAGTTGCGATTTTACTGACTGGACTCAATCACTCCGAGGTAACCGAACTGGGACAAGGGCTGGGCGCAACGTTCCTTCGCGTGATCGCCGCTCTCATAATTGGCGCAGCCTGGACTATTCCCGTTGGGGTAAAGATTGGATTCAGCCCACGCCTGGCTCGCGTCGCACAACCGCTGGCCCAGATCGCTGCGTCCGTCCCGGCGAATGCATTTTTTCCGGTCATTCTGCTGATTCTGATTCGCCTGGGCGGAGGACTCGGCATCGGTTCCATTCTGCTGCTTTTGCTCGGAACGCAGTGGTACATTTTATTTAACGTGATCGCCGGGGCGATGGCAATTCCCACCGACTTGAAGGAAGTCTGCTCGGTGTGCCGCATCAGCGGCGTGGAACGCTGGCGAAAACTAATCCTTCCCGGAATCTTTCCATATCTCTTGACCGGCATGGTGACTGCGTCGGGCGGCGCATGGAACGCAAGCATCGTCGCCGAATATTTTCATTTCAAAGGGCAGACATTTTCTACCATAGGCTTAGGCTCTACGATAAGCCAGGCGACCGACACTGGAAATTATGACCTGCTGATCGCAGCCACGATAGTGATGGCAGCCATGGTCGTTACGGTGAACCGCTTGCTTTGGCGCAGGCTCTATAGGCTCGGCGAAACCCGCTTCCGGTTGGAGAGCTAGACAAAAAAGCCGGGATCTTTCGATCCCGGCTGCAGTTGGCTGGTCGCCCGGAAAAAATCGAGGCGTTTGCGCGACGTCGGCGCATCGGGAGTCTCGCGCCGAAATCCTGAGCGCAGCGAAGGATCTCCCAGATAGCAAACTCTGTTGCTACGCGCTTCTCCGCGGACGCACGGTCAAATCCCGCACCTGCGTCAGGATGCTCGACATCTGCATCCCGTTCAACTGGTTCACAAAGGGCAGCATCTCCGCGATGAACTGGTCCTGCATCAGTTCGCGGACCTCTTCCTGGCGGTTACGCTCGCCTCCTCTGAGAAGATCAGGCACAGTAACCTCCAGCGCACGGGCCAGCCGCTCCAGAGACGACAACGTGGGAGTTGCCTTCTCGTTTTCGATCTTGGAAACGTATGTTCGCGGCACCGACATACGCGCCGCAAGCTGCCGCTGGCTGAGGCCGTTGCGCAGTCGCATAGAACGGATCGATGCTGCCAGATGCAAGTGCCCGCGCCCGTGGCCATTGGTTGGCATCATCTGGGGCGGAGGCGGCGCCGCGATTACTTCGGGCTCATCCTCATCTAACGAGGCATGGCAGCGTCGGCAAAGATCGTTACTGGTACGGAATTGAACCAGCAGGCATTTATCGCAACGAACGACTTCCCTGGAATCTACTGGGGCAAGAGTGGTGGCCATCTAAGGTGTGGGAGGGCCAGAGCGGGCTTCTCCTGGAACCGAGTGAACCAAACTAGATACGGTTCCCAACCTGCAGCGTAATCTGAGGTACAACCCCTGTGGATGTCAAGCACAATCTGCAAAGTAGAATCGAAGTATGATGCTAAGAAAGCAACATGACGCTCGGAAGTGATGGACGTACCGTCAATACTGGTAAGGGCGGGGGGAATGGCATGGCTTCAACCGTGCCACCAAAAGCCGCTAGGAGATGGGGCTTTAGCCCTGAGGTTTCCAGTCGCGATTCCTCAATGGGCGGCTACGACTATAAGAGTTCAAGGAGCAAGATGACGATTAATCGCGAAACAGCTTGGGGTTTACTAACTGAGTTCACCCAGTCAGAAAGTTTGCGGAAACATGCCTTGTCGGTCGAGGCGTGCATGCGAGCGTACGCTCGAAAACTGAGCGGCGACGAGGCACTTTGGGGTGTCGTCGGACTTCTTCACGACTTCGATTACGAGAAATATCCCAGCCTCGACGACCACCCATACAAAGGAAACGAGATTCTGAAAGAGCGTGGTTATCCGGAAGAGATCCGCCGCGCAATCATGTCCCACGCCGAATACACTGGTGTGACGCGTGACTCTGCGATGGAGAAAGCACTCTTCGCCTGTGACGAACTGGCTGGATTTATCACTGCCGTCGCTTTGATCAAGCCAGGAAAGTCTTTAGCCGAGGTAGATACAAAGTCGGTGCGGAAGAGAATGAAAGACAAAGCCTTCGCACGGAAAGTAAATCGAGACGACATCGTGAACGGCGCCGCCGCTTTGGGCGTTGATCTGGACGAACACATCACATTCTGCATCGAAGCCGTGAAGCCAATCGCGGACGAGTTGGGACTCGACGGAAGCGCTGCTAAGAGCGCCTAACACCACGTGGGGATAGCCGCCCCCGGCCGTCCAGCCGAACGAAGCTCGGCCAGTGACGGGCCGAGAGTTGGAGTTACTTCAGCACCTCTGCCACTTTGCCACTCGCAATCAAATCTGCAATTCGCGCAAAATCCTGGTACATCACTCGATCTTTGTCCATGGTCGGACAAACCGACCGAATCGCAGCATAGGCCGCCATTCCACGCTTACCGGTCTTTAGCGGTGCTACGAAGTCCAGCGCTTGCGCAGCAGCCATGGCTTCGATCGCCATCGCGTTACGTGTGTTCTCGATGATTCGCTTCAGCTTCA
Organism: uncultured Acidobacteriota bacterium; assembly: GCA_963722725.1. Classification (GTDB taxonomy): domain Bacteria; phylum Acidobacteriota; class Terriglobia; order Terriglobales; family Acidobacteriaceae; genus JABDBE01. The sequence goes on along the minus strand of CAVROB010000009.1, from coordinate 838,839 downwards.
GCGCCGCCGTCATTCCCATCGAAACGAAATCTTCTTTGTTGCCAGAAGTGGTGATGGAATCCGCCGAAGCGGGATGAGCCAGGATTTTATTCTCACTCACCAGCGCCGCCGCCGTGACCTGCGGCATCATGAATCCGGAATTGAGTCCGGCGCCTGCGGCCAGAAACGGCGGCAGGCCTTCATTTAGCGCTGGGTTCACCAACCGCTCTAACCTTCGCTCAGAAATACCAGCCAGAGCGCTCAGAGCAATTCCCAGAAAATCCAGCGCGAATGCCACCGGCTCGCCGTGGAAATTCCCTCCCGAAATCACGTCGCCCTCGCCATCTTCGTGCTTCGAGTTCTTCACGAAAACCAGGGGATTATCGACCGCTGAATTGATCTCAGTCTCCATCACCGCGCGACCGTGGGCCAGAGTGTCGCGCACCGCTCCGTGCACTTGTGGCATGCAACGCAGAGAATACGCATCCTGCACACGGCTGCAATCACGATGCGACTCGCGAATCTCGCTACCTTCGAGCATACGCCGCAGATTGGCCGCAGTTTTCAATTGCCCGGGGTGTGGACGCGCCCGGTGGATGCGTTCATCGAAGGCCGCATCTGTGCCATGCAACGCATCGAGCGTGAGAGCGCCAATCACATCAGCAGTGTCCACCAGCGTTTCCGCCGCAAGCAGAGCCAGTATCCCGACCGCCAACATCCCTTGCGTTCCGTTGATCAGCGAAACCGCTTCCTTCGCTTCGAGCACTACCGGTTTAATTTGAGCTCGACGCAAAGCGTCCGCACTCGAAATGCGAATGCCTCCGTCGTCCAGGCACTCACCTTCGCCAATCAGAGCTAGAGCGAGATGGGCCAAAGGCGCTAAATCTCCGCTGGCGCCTACGCTGCCCTGTGACGGAACAAACGGCGTGACCCCGCGATTCAGCATCTCGCAAAGTGCATCGATAATTTCAGCGCGCACGCCGGAAAAACCCTTGGAAAGAGAATTGGCCCGCAGCAGCATCATGGCGCGGACTTCGGCTGCAGCCAACGGTTCGCCGACGCCAACCGCATGCGACCGAACTAAATTGACCTGCATTTCACGTATCTGCTCGCCCGCAATACGCACATCGCTGAGTTTGCCTACGCCGGTCGTGATCGCGTAAGACACCTTGTTGCCTGCGACTAGCGCGTCCACTACCGCACGAGCCCGGCCCACGCGGGCGCGAGCATCGGGATCCAAAAGCACGGACCGCCGCTCCACAGCGACTTCCCGCACCGCTTCCGGAGTAAGTTCATTACCGTTAATGTGAAGTGCTTTCAAGAGATTTGCAGATCAGCTTTCAGAGATATGAATACAGTTCTCAAAGTTCACTTTTCGGTTCCCATCGCCGCCCGAAAGGCGGTCATGTACTTTTCCGGCAGCGGTACTTTCTTCATTTCGGGGTCAACCACAATATGCGTGGTGTCACCCTCCGCCAGCAATGTGCCGTCATCAGCGCGCACTAACTCATATTCGAATTGCACCAGAGACTCACGCATGTACTTTAAATGAGTGCGAACGATAACCTCATCGTCATAGCGCGCCGGAGCCTTATAGCGGCAACGCGCATCGATGACGGCGATGCCGCAGCCATCGTTCTGCTCCATGTCACGATAGGAGAAACCCAGTTGCCGCAGCAGTTCCACGCGGCCAATTTCGAACCACACAAAGTAATTGGCATGATAGACCACGCCCATCTGGTCCGTCTCCGCATACCGCACCCGCATACGGGCCTCACTGACCGCCGGAGGGTGGTGCGTTCCTTTGCTCATTCCCCACTCCAGCGCGGTTTGCGCTTTTCGAGAAATGAGGAAATGCCTTCACGAAAATCCTGCGTAGCGCGGATTGCCGCGTTTTCCTGTACGGCGGTTCCTATCTGCGCATCAAGCTCACACCGCGCATGCTCGCTGAGCAGTCGCTTCGTACATGCCAGCGATGCCGGGCTGTTTTCCATGAGTTGCGATGCCAATTCTCGGGCTCGCTCGCTGAGCTTCTCCGTGGAAACGATTTCGTTAATCAGGCCGATCCGAAGCGCTTCATCCGCGCCAATAATCCTGCCGGTCAGCAGCAGGTCCCGCGCTTGCTTTTCACCAATCTGACGGAGCAGAAAAGTAGAAACGATTGCCGGGACGAACCCAATTCGAACTTCCGTATATCCAAACTTGGCTTCGGGCACGCTCAGAGTGAAGTCGCAAAGCGTAGCGAGCCCGCAGCCTCCGGCGATAGCCGCTCCGTTCACCGCCGCGATCGTCGGCTTGGGGAAATCATACAGTGAGCGGAAGAGGTGGGCCATCGTTTCAGAATCTTTCAGATTCTGCGCCGGAGAGCGCCCGACAAGCGCTTTCAGGTCCTCCAGATCCATGCCCGAGCAAAATGACTTTCCTGCTCCTGTGAGAATAAGTACCAGGGCAGCGGAGTCGGCAACCAGGTCCAGCGCAGCCAACAACTCCTCAATAAGTTCATAGCTGATCGCGTTGCGCTTGTCGGGGCGGTTAAGCGTGATGGTCGCGATACTGCCGTCGTGCGCGAGGTGCAGTGTTTTGTAATCCATTTCAATCGGCTGCCGCTGAATTGGTGTACCTCGCCCCGATCTCCGCCGTCGCCCGCAGCAGCACATCAAACGGCTTCAGCAGCGGCAGGGTTGCACCCCGCGCCGCCAACACCTCAACCAGCTTCTCCGTTGCAATGTTGCCGATCAGCGCATCCTGAGCGAAGGGACAGCCGCCCAAGCCGCCGAGCGCGGAATCGAATCGCCGGCAACCGGCGTTATAGGCTGCGAGAACTTTTTCCTCTACCTGTTCGGGCCGGCTGTGCAGGTGAACTCCAATCTCAAGGGAGTCGTACTTGGAAATCACTGCGGAAACCAGTTCACCAATCCGTCCTGGATCCGCCATCCCAACCGTGTCCGCCAGCGAGACCGTGCGTACGCCGTAAGATTCAAGCAGGTCGACAGCGTCGACGACTTCTCCGACACTCCATTGGTCACCGTAAGGATTACCGAACGCCATCGAGATGTATACGACTGTATCAAGTCCCGCGTCGTCGCCTTTGTTCTTTATCTTCTCCAGTTCGTCAATGCCTTCGTCAAGCGTCTGGCGCTGGTTGTTGCGCAAAAATGTGGGCGAAACCGAATACGGAAATCCGAGCGTGCGCACGGCATTAGTGTTGATAGCTCGCTGCGCACCTTTTTCGTTTACGACGATGCCAATGATCTCGATATCATCGGGCGGATCGAGTTCCTTCGCAACTTCTTCCGAGTCGGCCATCTGGGGCACGGCTGCGGGTGACACAAACGACATAGCATCAATGTGCTTAAAGCCGGCGCTGATCAAGGCGCGCAAGTATTCCAGCTTGATGTGCGCTGGGATTTGCATTTTCAGCCCCTGCCATGCATCACGCGGGCATTCAACGAGTTTGATGGAATCAGACATTTCAAGACCTGGCGACAAATTGCACGGATTCACACGGGTGACTGCAGTTCAGCGACGTTTCAGGCAGTATATATCTGTGTCGATCCGTTAAAATCCGTGGCTAAGTTTGCAAAACTCCCACCTTGAACTCGGCCACTTCCGGATTAAGAGCCGCAGCCTCCAAAGCGAGCGTGATCGCATCGCGGGTCTCGATCGGGTCGATGATTTTGTCGATCCATAGCCGGGCCGCGCCATAACGCGGATCGGTCTGTTCGTCGTAGATCCGCTTCGTTGCCTCGTAGAGCTCTTTCTTTTCCTCTTCGCTCAAGGTTTTCCCGCTGCGCTCCAGTTGCTTGATCTTGATTTCTACCAGTGTCCCGGCCGCCGAATCGCCGCTCATGACGGCATAGCGCGCGGTCGGCCACGCAAACAGAAAACGCGGATCGTATGCTTTGCCGCACATGGCGTAATGTCCCGCACCAAACGATCCTCCAACGATCACCGTAATCTTTGGCACAACCGAATTTGAAACCGCGTTCACCATCTTAGCGCCCGCTTTGATGATGCCACTCCACTCCGCATCACGCCCCACCATGAACCCGTTTACGTCGTGGAAGAAAACCAGCGGAATCAGGTTCTGATTGCAATCCATGATGAAGCGTGCGGCTTTCTCCGCGGATTCTGTGTAAATGACGCCGCCGAACTCCATCCGCTTATGGCCCTCGTGGTCGATTGCCTGGGCGTGGAGTTTCTGATTGGCGACGATCCCCACGGCAAAGCCGCCGATGCGCGCGTAGCCACAGAGCAGCGTTTTCCCGTACTCAGACTTGTATTCGTCGAAGCGGCTGCCGTCTACGATTCGCGCAACAATTTCCTTCATATCGTAAGGCCGTCCCGGGGAGGGATCGTAGATGCCGTAAATTTCCTCCGCGGCCAGCGCCGGGTCTTCAGGTTTCTTGCGGTCCCAAGGAGACTGTCGACGGTAACCCCACTTTTCGACAATCGCGCGAATCCGCGCCAGGCAGGCCTCGTCGTTGGGTTCGCGGAAGTCCACGGTGCCGCTGATGGCTGAGTGCATAGCCGCGCCGCCCAGTTCCTCGGCAGACACTTTCTGTCCAATCGCCGCCTGCACCAATGCCGGACCGGCGAGGAAAAGCCCGCTGCCATCGGTCATGAGCACGTGATCGCACATTACGGGCAGATATCCGCCGCCCGCTACGCACATCCCCATAATAGCCGCGATTTGCGGGATTCCCATTGCCGACATTACCGCGTTATTCCGGAAAACTCGTCCGAAATCATCGGTGTCAGGAAATACATCCTCTTGCAAGGGCAGAAAAACACCCGCAGAGTCGACTAAATACATGGTCGGAACACGATTTTCGATGGCGATGTTCTGGGCCCGGATGACCTTCTTCGACGTCATGGGGAAAAATGCGCCGGCTTTTACCGTGGCGTCGTTCGCGATAATCATCACCAGCCTGGTGTGGATGCGTCCCAACCCAGTGATTACCCCCGCTGCGGGTGCCCCACCCCACTCTTCATACATGCCATGCGCTGCGAAGGAACCGATTTCAAAAAAAGTGCCAGGGTCGACCAAGAGGTTAATGCGTTCGCGTGCAACCAGTCGGCCCTTATTATGCTGGCTCTCGATTGCTTTTGCCCCGCCACCCTCCCGGATTTTCTCCTCTTCATTGCGCACCTGTGAAACCATGTCGGCCAAGAAACGCATATTCGCTTCAAAACGCGGGGAAGTTGCGTCGACGTGGGTTTCGAGGACGGTGGAACTCGAGGGCGCGCTGGATTCGTATCGGTCGGCCATGAGGAGAACAGCACCAAGAACCATTTACGGTATAACAGCAAAGCCGCAGCGCGCAAACTGAGATTCAGTGCCTCGACTGGGTGTGGCGCGCCTGAATCTGCCGAACGGCCTCTGCGGCCGGATTTTCCGCCACAGCATCGACCAGTCCGTAGCTCATCGCGTCTCTAGCCTGAACCTTCTCAGCCACAACAAAAATCTCGAGCGCCTTCGCCTTACCCACCAGCCGCGGCAATCGTTGAGTTCCACCCCAGCCGGTGATGAGACCCAGGGCGGCCCCGCGATGTGCGAGAACGGCATTGGGCGAAGCGATTCGCCGGTGACAAGCCAGAGCGAGATCAAGACCGCCACCCATGCAGTATCCGGAAATTGCCGCGTACACTGGCGATGGAAAGCGTTCGATCGCGTTCATCAGCGTCTGACCCATTCGCGAGAATTCGAATGCAACTGGTCCGGTCAGAGCCAGAATCTCTCTCAGATCTGCGCCAGCCGAGAAGAATCTTCCGCTTCCCTCAATTATCAGCGGGTTTGCTTTTCGCGCCAAGTCCCTGAACACCTCGATCAGCGCCAGCACGCATGCTCGCGTCAGCCGATTCGTAGCGTCGTCGGATTTCAGACGCAGCACGCAAACGCCATCCAACTGTTCGAGATGGAAGAACTCAGTGGTCGCCATTTAGCATTTAGCACTTAGAGCCGCGCTCGAAGTAGGTCCTGGACAGCCAAAGTCGAGTACCAAATGCTAAGTGATTTTTTCTATCCACTGATCTAGCCGGCATCCATCCTCCTGTAGCAGAAAGCTTCCTACTCCGAAGCACTCGCCAAAGATGCGATGCGACTCAGGATCGCGATCGGCGCGTGGGATCCATTGCTTCCCAACCTGATATTGGCTGGCCGTGAACCACTTCTGTGGCAGAACCTCAACCAGTCCTGCCTGCAGATAGAAAACGTACAGAGCGAACGCCGGATCGTCATTTCTTTTTGCCGGATAACTCGTGGGAACAATCAACTCATCCACTGACCGCAACTCAGTTGGGACTTCGAACTTGTGCATGCCGGCATCGAGACCAAGTGGAAGCTCAAAATCGGCGATTGGAGCAGTGGCAGCGTAAATCCGTTCTGACGATTGCTTGAACCATCCAGCAATTTCCGCCAGATCGAAAGCTTTAAGCTGGTCAAGATCGAAGCACGCGAGCCGAATGCTCCGTCCCTCTGGACACCAGATGCCGAGATGCGACGGCGGAACGAAAAATGGACGGCAGTAGGTATTCAGAGCCAGCCGCGGCTTGTCAGGTTCTTGGACCAAACCCAACGAGATTACGTAACCCAACGGACCTTCGCTCCCGTGATGAGTCCACGCAAAGCGCTGGCCAGAGGAGGAATTTACGCGCGGAAAAGTCTTCCAATACCAGGGAGTGGGTCCGATCGTGCGAGCCAGAGCGTCGCGCAGACGAGAACTGCTGATTTCGCTCATCAGCCGGCCGTCGGCACAGTTCGCGGTTTGATGTTAGCGCGAATGAATTGAACGATAGCGTCCATCGCGGTGCCCGGCTGAAAAATGGCGGCAACTCCAATTTGTTTCAGATGAGCCACATCTTGATCAGGAATGATGCCGCCTACGACTACGATCACATCGTCCATCTTGTGTTGTTTGAGCAGGTCCATTACGCGAGGAACGATCGCATTGTGTGCGCCCGAAAGAATCGACAGGCCGATGACGTTGACGTCTTCCTGCACCGCTGCGCTCACGATCATCTCGGGCGTCTGACGCAAGCCGGTGTAAATGACCTCCATGCCGGCATCGCGCAATGCACGCGCGATCACTTTCGCGCCGCGATCGTGACCGTCCAAGCCCGGCTTGGCAACCAGTACGCGAATTTTTTGTTCAGTGGGCATTTTCTGCTCCCGCAGAAAATAGAGTTCCACGGGAATCGAACGTTCTAGAATACAACAGGCATGGGAGAATCAACCAATTTGACGCGATGCTCTTGGCTTTCCTTTGCGTCTTGCGGGGTTAGGGTTTCCTACACCGTCTTGATATCCAAACTTCGCCATAAATACCAGCAGGCGATGCTGCGATAGGGTTCCCACGGTCTCGCGATCTTCTCCATCTGCAGCGGTTTGGGCAGCTTGCGTTTCCCGTAGTGCTTCTTGATAGCCATCTGGACACCGAAATCACCGGTCGGCAAAACATTGGGCCGCTTCAGCGTGAACATGAGAAACATGTGCGCGGTCCAAACACCGACTCCTTTGACTTGGGTCAAGTGCTTAATAACTTCTTCGTCGGTCAAATCCTGGAGACGAGTGAAGTCGAGTTCACCACGACTAGCACGTTCTGCCATGTCGAAGAGATAGGACGATTTTTGCTTCGAGAGTCCCACAGCGCGCATGTTCTCGGGTGTGAGTTTTAGAATTCCTTCCGCAGTGACCGGCTCTCCGGCGAGGGCCGCGAATCGATTGAAGATGGTTACTGCGGCTCTCCCATTTAACTGCTGGTAGACAATAGCTTCGGCCAGACTATGAAACACTGGCTCACCAAATTCCATGCGACACGGGCCGACGCGCTCAATGATAGCCCGCAGGATGGGATCGGACTTTTTCAGGTGATTGATAGCTTTGCGCATACGAAGATTCGACGAAAGTCGCAGCCATAAGGATAGCAGCCCCAGAGGACGCAGGCCGTTTCAACCGTGTCGGTAGGCACTGGAACTACTGACCTGCATTTGTCCTAGAGCCTCAGTCGCATTATTGCTTCTCTGGCCGAAACAATGGGAATGCCCTCTATCGTCCGCAAGGAAAGTAAGTCGGCTTTGTCGTTCGTGACCAACCAGTTCGCCCTGCCATCCACGGCGGTTTCCAAAAAGACGTCATCGTCTGGATCGGGGCTCAGCCTGATACTTGAAACGAGTTCGACTCGCTCCGTTTGATAAACAAGATACGCGGCGATGTCCGCAACAAATCCGTCCGTAATTTTCTTGAATTTTCGGATCTGTGGATAGTCGAGCACCCGCAGATATTCTTCCACGATAGGGTCTGAAACCAGATGGATGACTTTCTTGCGCTGAATGGCCCTTAATATCTGGGCAGGCGAACCTGCTGTGGAAATCAACCCGCTCACGAACACATTGGTGTCAATGACCAAGCGGGGACGGATCTCGTCGTCAGCCACGCCGGTCTTTTCTAACTGCTTTCACGGCCTTCGTGACAGCTCGCTCAACTTCCGCGGCAGCAATGCCACGGTTGGCAGAGTGAACCTCGGAGATTGATTTCCATGGGTCAACGTTCTTGAGAGCTCTTCTGACCATCAGGGCCTGGGCGAAAATGCCGCTGATGGAAGTGCCCTTCTCAAAGGCTTCCTTGGCAACCTCTTTGTGAACGCTAGAGGAAACCCTGACATGAATCTGGCCGTTGAATGGCCGGGAGGTAATCGACATGTACCACTATACCACGGTATATGCCATCATGTGATGCTCGCCTCGGTGTACGTTCCGTAGACCTCACGAAGCGCATCGCAAATCTCGCCGACGGTCGCATACGCACGCACCGCATCGACGATGTAAGGCATCGTGTTCGCGGATGATACATTTCCGCTGGGGCCTGCTTTCGGTTCCTCGGCGGCTGCTTTCTTCAAAGATTCCAGACGTCGCTGCACTTCCTCGTTCGACCGCCGCGCCCGCAGAGCTTTTAATTTCGCGCTCTGATGGCGAGCTACGCTTTCGTCGATGTAGAGAATGTTAGGCGACTCTTCCTCGACAACAAAGTCGTTCGCCCCAACAATGATTTTTTCTCTGGCTTCCACCGCGCGCTGAAACTGGTAGGAAGCTTCAGCAACTTCTCTCTGGGGATATCCGCGCTCAATGGCTTTGACCATGCCACCCATCGCGTCAAGCTTGCCAAAGTAATCGAACGCACCTTTCTCCATCGCCAAGGTTAAGTTCTCAAGAAAATACGATCCTCCCAGAGGATCAACTGTCTGCACGACACCAGACTCGTAGCCAATAATTTGCTGCGTGCGCAGTGCGATGCGTGCCGCTTCTTCGGTGGGCAAGGCGAGTGCTTCGTCGTAGCCATCGACGTGCAGCGACTGGGTTCCACCAAGTACTGCGGCCATTGCCTGAATGGCGGCGCGCGCAATGTTGTTCAGCGGTTGCTGAGCCGTCAACGAAACTCCAGCGGTCTGCGTATGGAATCGAAGTAACCAGGTGCGCTGGTTCTTCGCCTGGAACCGGTCTTTCATCACCTGGTACCAGATCTTGCGCGCGGCCCGGTACTTCGCGATCTCTTCGAAGAAATCGTTGTGCGCATTGAAGAAGAAGCTGAGCCGCGGACCGAATTCATCCACATCAAGACCACGCCTCTGCGCCCATTCCACATATTCCACGCCGTCATAAAGCGTGAACGCCAACTCCTGCAGGGCTGTCGAACCGGCCTCGCGAATGTGATACCCACTGATTGAAATGGTGTTGAAACGGGGGGTAAATTTCGATCCGAACTCGAAGGTATCGACCACCAGGCGCATCGACGGCGCAGGCGGATAAATGTATTCCTTTTGCGCGATGTATTCCTTGAGGATATCGTTCTGAATGGTTCCAGAAATCTTCTTCCAATCCGCGCCCTGGTGTTCTGCAACGACCAAAAACATTGCCCATAGCACTGAAGCAGGCGAATTGATGGTCATCGAGACTGTTGTGTTCTCGAGATTAATTCCGTCGAAGAGGATTTCCATGTCCTCGAGCGAATCGATGGCCACGCCGCATTTGCCGACTTCGCCTTCGCTGGCTGGATGGTCAGAGTCGTAACCCATCAAGGTCGGCAGGTCGAAGGCGACCGAAAGGCCTCCGCCGCCGTGTTCAAGCAAATACTTATAGCGCTGGTTGGTTTCCTCCGGCGAGGCAAAGCCGGAGAACTGGCGCATGGTAAAAAGTTTGCCGCGATACCCGGAAGCATGGATGCCGCGCGTAAACGGTGGCTGGCCGGGATAGCCGAGATACTGATCGTAATTCCAGTCCTCGGGCAGATCGGCCTGAGTGTAGAGGCGGCGGACGGGAACATTCGAAATTGTGGAAAAGCGTGCGTGCCCGTTCTCGTCAAGGTTCGTACCCGTGGGCGCGCCAATCGGCCGCTCGGGAGATTTCTCCAAGGTCGGCGCCAGGGTCTTTTCCGCCCACGCTTGCTCTGCCTCGGAAGGATGGCGCCCCTCGAAGACATCCGCGATCGGGCTCTCTGCAACTTGCGGCTTGGAAGGTTTCTTATCAGCCATGAACACCCCGTCTAGGTTTGATGATAGGCGGGTGGGCCCGTCATCTGCAAGGCGGGAGACGTAGCAAGCTACGCCTCTACGGGGATTCAATCTTTCGAAGCGCCTGGGCGTGACAGGTCCCACGCTTTTGCATATTTCCACGAGACGTAGGCCGAGTGATACAGATGCAGCAGTAACCCCTCGCGTCCGTCGAGAAAGCCGAGCCGGAAAAAGTAGTTGTAAATGAAAGTCAGCAGTGGCCGAAGCACGATATTAGTAACGCTGAACCGGCGATAACCCTTGGCCACGGCGACCTCGGCGCCCATCGAAGAATAGCTGTTCATGTGGTCGATGTAGCCGCGCAGGGTGGGATAGGCATTGTGAATCAATGCGCGGGAAAGCGTGCCCGTTGGGCCATACACTTTTATCGTGGGATGTGCGCCATATTCTTCGAATCTTCCCGCACCGCGACGGATGAGGCGTAATTTTGGATCGGGATAGAAACCACCGTGCCGGATCCAGCGGCCGAGAAAATAGTTCTTCCGAGGGATCCAGAAACCTTTCAAAGGTGAGTCTCCCTTCAGCGCGACTTCGATTTCCGCGGCGAGCCCCGGTTCCAGCGACTCATCCGCGTCCAGTTGCAGGACCCAATCCATCGACGCTTTATCCATGGCCGAATTTTTCTGCCCGGCAAAGCCTTTCCACGCCTCGACAAAGACCTTCGCGCCAAAAGATTGCGCGATCTCGACGGTGCGATCGGTCGAGCCAGAATCCACGACAATGATTTCTCCCTTACCATCGCTCACCAATGGCAGCACGCTTTCAAGCGTGCGCGGGAGGTTGTGCTCTTCGTTCTGCGTGATCAAAACGACGGACAGCGTCACGCGTGGAAGGATACATCGGGGATTGCGAAGACTGAAAGTGGAAAGCACCGGCCCTGCCATTAAGTGCAAAGCAAGCAGAGCCGGAGCCCAATCAATAACCCGGCGGCTGAGGCTGCGAAGCTGCGCCCGGCTGCGCTTCCTGACGTGGTGCGATGTAGGGCACATTCGGCATATGAGTCACCTCGCCGCGTTCCGCATCGGCCATCACGATTCCGGCGTGGTCAAGCAGAAGGCCAGTAGCACGGTCCAGTTCGACTCGCGCCTTTTCGTAAGCCGCTTTAGCGGAGACCAGATTGGACTCGGCCGTGGTCAGGCCGGTCTGGTCCTGCAACACCGCGGTCGGGTTGGAGACTCCGACTGCCAGCTTCTGTTGCTCCGCGTCCAGCGTCTCACGAGCAAAATCAACCGCGGCCTGCGCAGCTTGCACGCTGGCTCGATTTTGTTGCAGTGCGAACTGCGCGTTGCGCACCTCAATGCGGACTTGATTCACGAGCTGCTGCAGGCGGACCTGCGCCTGTCGATATTCCAACTCGGCACGTACCTGGTCTGCTTGCGCTTGCCGATTGCGAATGGGGATCGTAAGAGTCAACCCAATTCCCTTGTCGGGCGCTGTGCCGTTAACGAGCTGACTAAAAGTGTTGGCGGTGCTGACCGGGCCGCCATTACGGAACGGAGGAGCAGCGGTAGGCGGATTAAAGCACCCGAAGCTACTCGTTGCAGTCGTGCAAGTGCCACCGAGCGACGGCGGCAACAGCACCGGGTTCACGTTTCCACCAAGACCCGACCCGCCATAATATGCGAACAAATCGAGCGTAGGCAACATGGCGTTGCGAACGGCTTTGTTGTTGAGCTCGCGACTGTTCAGATCGATTCGCGATTCAGCTAATTCCGCGCGATGACCGAGCGCGTCGCCGATCAAATCTTGCACCGGTACTACCGACTCCTGCTCAGGTAATTGCATGGTGGAGGTAGGAATCACGTCGGCGCTTCCGAGCTTAGGATCTTCCAGCGTGCGGCTGAGCGCATTTTTCATAAGCAATTCCTGTAGCTCAAGATTCGTCTGCGCCAAAATCAAATTCTGCTGGTCGGTGGAAACCGTGCTCTGCGCGCTCACCACCTGAATGGGCGGCAAAGTTCCAAATTGCACCTGCTTCTTGTTGTCGGCAAGCGTCCTCTCCGCAAAGGTGAGCGCCTCCTGCTGGACCCGCACGTTCTCATAGGCAAATACCAGATCCCAGTACAGGTTTTCGATTTGGTCTACGGTTGTGATGATTTGCAGGCGGAAGGCAACGTCGGAAATCTCACGGTTATTCTTGGCGATTCGGATGAAGCGCGTGTTCGCCACGAAGCCAAACCCTTGCAACAGGTTCTGCGTAAGCCTGAACTGCAGGCCAGAATTTAGGCTGGGAGTGAACTCGCTGGTTGGAAGGTTGGTGGTGACGTGCGAGTTGTTGAATCCCACTGCGAAATTCGTACCGGTATGAAAGCCTTGCAGGTAGCTGAAGTCGGCTGTACCCGTGTTGGTATTGGCGATGGGAACGGGGCTGAATACGCTAGTGGATTGCGTAAAGTCGCGGTCCATCTGAAGAGTGCTGTTGATAACGGGATCGAAACTCGTGATGGGCGAACCGATGCCCAAAGTAGAGCTGACCAAGCCGTTCGTACCTGTGCCCACGCCGCCGGCCGCTACGCTCGTGCCGCCCGCGCCCGATCCGACCGTTCCGCTTAGGCCGCCTACGCCACCACCAGGCGTATTTTGCACGATGCCTGTATTCACGCCGAGAATGTTGGCGCCCGCCTCGGCACGCAAGACGTCCGTATCGGCGATGTTCAGGTTGTACCGTGCCAACACCAGATCAAGATTGTTCTCTAGAGCCAGCGCTACTGCGTCGTTCATCGAGAGCATGATCTTACCGTCGTGTATCAACTGTTGAATGCGATCGGTGTTGTTCAGGTTCGGCGGTGGCACATAGCCCGGTTTATACGGGGCGATCACATTGGGGAATTGGGACCGCGGTTTCGAATAGTCCACCGAGACGTACTGTTGAGATTGCGGCGCTGACGCCGGCATGGACTGGGGCGCCTGGGGCAATCCGGATTGAGCCGGTTGCGCGTTCTGCGCCCATCCGCTGAGGGTCAACCCACCAGTCAACGCGATCACGACAACCTGCCGCCTCACGGAATTCAAACTAAGCAAACGCATTTCTTTATCTCCTTGTTGTTCGTAGAGACTTCTTGGTGAATATTGCGACGCTTCTCAATATCGAGATTGGATGCTCCCAAATTCTTGGGGACACACTAGAGTAGCTTTGGAAGCAGCTAAGTATACGGGCGGAAATTGTAAAGATTTATAAAGGCGAGGTCGGGGAACAAGTCAAGCGCCGCCGGAGCGGATTTGCCACTACGCAGCTCGCTAAGACGCCGAGCGCAGCTCGATAAGACGCGCCTTCTCACGCTGCGGTCGCTGATTTGAGATTTTGCTGCAAACTGTGCGGCCGCGCTAGTTCTGCGGCGGCTGCTGCTGAGGAGCGTCCAGCACCGACTTCACATCCTTCCGCGGTTTCACATAAGGCACATTCGGCATGTGCGTGACCTGACCGCGCTCTGCGTCACCCATGACGATTCCGGCGTGGTCCAGCAGCAGGCCGGTGGCTCGATCCATCTCAATACGCGACTTCTCGTAGGCGGCCATCGCCGAAACCAGGTTGGATTCGTTGGTCGCCAAAATAGATTGGTTCTGCAAAACCAGCGTGCTCGTCGAAGCGCCCAGGTTCAATTTCTTTTGTTCGGCATCCAGCGACTGATGGCCTAGTTCTACCGCTGCTTGTGCGGCTGCGACAGCAGCCCGGTTTTGCACGACTTGGAACTGGGCGTTGCGAACTTCGATGCGAATCTGGTTTTCGATTTGCTGCTCGCGCATCTGCGCCTGACGATATTCCAATTCCGCGCGTACTTGCAATGCGTCAGCGTTGCGGTTGCGAATTGGAATGTTTAGTGTCAAGCCAACGCCCTTATCGGGCGCAGTCGAGTTGACCAGTTGATTTAAGGCCGTGGTGTAGCCAACTGGTGTGACAGGGGGAATTAGGGTAGCTCCATTGGGGGGGATTACGGGATTAAAGCCCGAGCAGAACCCCTCCGCCTGCTCTGCGGGAGGTTGATTGGCGCAGAGGTTGGAAGGGTTTTGTGAACCTGCTAACCCCGAGCCGCCGTAATAAGCGAAAATGTCGAGAGTGGGCAGCATCGAATTGCGAATCGCTTTGTTATTAATCTCACGGTTGGTCAGATCGATTCTCGACTCAGCTAATTCGGGCCGATGACCAAGCGCATCGTTGACCAAATCCTGGATCGGCACGACCGCTTCCTGATCCGGCAAAGCGATGGTTGAGGTCGGAATGACTTCGGCGTCAGCGAGCACTGGATCCACTAACGTGCGGCTGAGCGCATTCTTCATTAGCAATTGCTGTAACTGCAAATTATTTTGCGCCAGAATCAAGCTCTGCTGGTCAGAGGAAACCGTGCTCTGAGCGCGAACCACCTCAATCGGAGCCAGACTACCGATCTGCACTTGCTTGTTTGTGTCAGATAGGGTTTTTTGCGCGAAGGCCAATGACTCCTGCTGCACTCTCACATTCTCGTAAGCGAAGACTAAATCCCAGTACATGTTTTCGATCTGATCCACCGTCGTAATAATCTGCAGCCGGAACGCGACGTCAGAGATTTCACGATTGTTCTTAGTCAACCGGATCAAGCGGGTATTGGGGAGAAAGCCAAAACCCTGCAACAGATGCTGTGTGAGCCTGAACTGGAAAGCCGGGCTGATCTGCGGGCTATAGGTATTGAACACGTTGTTGGTGGTAACTCGTGAGTTGGTGAACCCCACCAACATGTTCGTGCCCCATTGGAAGCCTTGGTTGTAGGCGAAATTGTAGGTTCCTGTATTCTGCGAGACCGTAGGCGCTCCAGTGAAGACGTTGCTGGAGATGGTATTGCTGTGATCCTCTTGGAGCGTGCTCGTGAGTATCGGGTCAAAGCTCGTAATCGGCGACCCCAGACCGAGGCTCGAACTCACCAATCCGTTTGTGCCCGCCCCGATGCCGCCTGGAGCCGCCGTAGTGCCGCCTGCGCCGGAGCCGACCGTTCCGCCCAGCCCGCCTACGCCGCTGCCTGGTGTATTCTGCACCACTCCGGAATTCGCTCCGAGGAAATTGTTGGCCCCGGATTTCGCGCGTAGGACATCTGTGTCGGCGATGTTTAAGTTGTAACGCGCAATTCCGATGTCAAGATTGTTCTCCAGCGCCAGCGCAACCGCATCGTCAATCGAAAGCATAATCTTGCCGTCATGCATGAGCTGATCAATTCGCGGCGTATTGACTAAATTCGGCGCAGGAACGTGCTGCGGCATGTACGGCCGAATCACGTTTGGAAAGGCCGGAGTCGCCTTGGAATAATCTTTTATAACGAACTCCTGCGGTTGCGGGGCCTGCACCGTCCGAGGCTCAGAAGCAGGCGAGGCTGAACTGGATTGAGTTGAGTCTTGCGCCCAACCGCTAACGGCCAGCGCGCCGCCGATCATCATGGCAATTACGACCCGGCAGGCGGAATTCAAAGCAGACAAAGGCATTCGCTTCTCTCCATGCATAAGAATCGCTCGTGATGGCGACAAAGGCTTCTCTAGGTCAAGAGTTATTACGCAAAACAGCCTGTCCGGGTTTCATTTTTATGTTCTTCGGGCAAGGCCCTGCGTTTCGTCGTAAAGCGCTACGTGGAATGCAATAGTATAGCTGACGCGACACTCCTGAATCAGGCCCGGCTGACTGCACTAAATTTGCAAAGACTTGCAAGCTGTTTTGACGTGACGCGCAATCTCAAAATCGTTCTAGCCTATGACGGCTCGGAATTCTCCGGATGGCAGGTACAGCCGGATGCTGCCACAATCCAGGGCACTCTCGCCTCGGCTATTGGACGAGTGACCGGCGAAAAGGTTTTGCCGCAAGCATCTGGGCGCACCGATGCCGGGGTTCACGCTCTCGCACAAGTAGCCACGTTCGTGACCGAATCGCCTATGCCCGCGCGCAATCTGGTGAAGGCGCTCAACGATATTCTTCCGCCTTCGATTCGCGTGATCGAGTCCAACGACGCGCCCTTCGAGTTTCACGCGCGCAAGTCCTCTCATGCGAAAACCTACCGTTACCGCATTTATCGCGGCGCCATTTGTTCTCCCTTTCTGGCGCGCTACGTCTGGCACTATCCTTATCCCCTTGACCACGACGCAATGCAGGAAGCCGCTGGATTGGTCATCGGAGAACACGACTTCACTTCCTTTGCAGCAGTAGATTCAGAACGCAGTCGCAAGGATGAAACTATTTCCGAGGTGGGTCATGGCGCGCTTTCAAACGTGCGGCAGATCTTCGCTTCGACCTGGAGCCATGGAAGTGAGGACGAGGAACTGGTTTACACCGTCCGAGGCAGCGGCTTCCTGCATCACATGGTCCGCAATCTGGTGGGAACATTCATGCTCGTGGGAAAAGGAACATTGAAACCGGATGACATAACCGGCATCCTGGCGGCACGCAACCGCTCGGCCGCTGGAGCCACAGCTCCGGCCAGCGGACTGTATCTGGTGAATGTCGAATATTGAACCAGTATGAAGGGACGACCATCTTGTACTGTAGAAACGTTGCTTGCAACGTTTCTGTAGCCGGGAATGAGACGTAGCAAGCTGCGTCTCTACAGAGCATGGCAACTGATCTTCAAGTCACGACGCGCAAGGTGGTTTCGACGAATCCCGCGACCGGCGAGACTCTGCGGGAATTCGAGGCTGCCACCGATGCCGAGGTTCGCGCTGGCGTGGCCCGAGCTCGCGCGGCGCAACCGGCATGGAACGAGACTGATGTGCGACGGCGAGTTGCTGTCCTGCGCGTGTTTCAGCGTCTGCTCCACAAAAAGAAATCGGAAGTCGCGACGCTGATTTCGCGCGAGGCCGGCAAACCGGTGGTAGAGGCGCTGCTAACAGAAATTATGGTCGTGTTGGATGCGACACGGTTCTGTGTCGATAATGCATTTGCCTTCTTGCGTGAGCGGCCGGTTCCGCACGGCAACCTGGCCATGAAGACCAAGGTTGGACGCATCCTGCGCGAGCCATATGGCGTGATCGGCATTATCTCGCCGTGGAACTATCCGTTTTCCATTCCTGCCACCGAATCGCTGTCCGCGCTCGTGGCCGGAAATGCGGTTGTGCTGAAACCTTCCGAACTTACTTCGCTGACGGCATTGCGGCTGGCGTCCTTGCTGCATGAAGCCGGCGTTCCCAACGATGTTTTTCAGGTCATCGTTGGCGACGGGCTCACGGGTGCTGCATTGCTAAACGGCGAAATCGACAAGCTGGTCTTTACCGGAAGCGTCGCCACTGGCAAGCGCATTGCGCAGGCAGCCGCAGCTCGCTTGCTCCCGATGGTACTGGAACTTGGCGGGAAAGATCCCATGCTGGTGCTCGATGACGCCGATGTGGACGTCGCATCCACCGGTGCGGTTTGGGGTGCGTTCGTGAATTCCGGACAAGCCTGCCTTTCGGTGGAGCGCTGCTACGTGCATCGGAGTTTATACAACGAATTCCTCGAGGCTTGCGTGCGAAAAACCAAGCTGCTGCGGATGGGCAATGGGCTTGATCCGCACACGGATGTTGGCCCGCTGATCCGCGAACTGCAGGTGCGTAACGTAGAGGCGCAGGTCGAAGATGCGCACTTGCGCGGCGCGCGAGTGCTCATCGGAGGCTCTCGAGTCCCTGAGCTCGGCCCGAATTTTTACGCCCCCACTGTGCTGGCCGAAGTCACTCATGGCATGCAGATCATGCGCGAGGAGACGTTCGGTCCGCTCCTTCCCGTAATGCCTTTCGACACCGATGATGAGGCGATCCGGCTGGCGAATGATTCTGATTTCGGTCTCGCCGCCAGCGTTTGGACGCGCAATCGTGTGCGCGGAGAATCGTTGGCCCGGCGCATCCAGGCAGGCACGGTCATGGTGAACGACGCCATCGCCTGCTTCGGCATCAGTGAAGCTCCGCATGGGGGAATAAAGGCTAGCGGGTTGGGCCGCACTCACGGCATTTTCGGTTTGGAGGAAATGGTGCGAATCAAGCATGTGGACTCGGATCGTTTGCCCGAGATGAAGCAAGTCTGGTGGTACCGATACGGCGAAGCATTCACCCGGCAGATGGAAGGCTTCATCGATCTGATGTTCGCCCCCTCGTTGCACCAAAAGCTGCGAGGCGCACTGCGCGCGGTGGGCGCGTTTTGGCGAAAAGGGCGGCTGTAAGTCTCTTTCTATCCGTGTATCCTCCTATCGATAATACTTCTTATACTTTCTTCATCTTGTGAAGAAACGGAAAGTTCAAGGAGACCATTAGCATGGCCACTGCGGATCCCAAACGTGATTTTCTCCGACACACGCTTGCAACTCTGGCTTACCGTGGAGGCAAAGCGGTTCGCCTCGCGCCTGCGGAGTTCGCGGACTTCCAAGGTGCGGGGCGACCTCCGGCGCAAATCCTGGCTCACGTGGGGGACTTGCTGGATTGGTCGTTGTCGATAGCGCAAGGAAAACCGAAATTTGTCCCATCGCAGCCGCTGACCTGGGACAAGGAAATAAACCGGTTTTTCTCGGCGCTGCGGAGCTTCGACGACTACCTGGCTTCTGGCGAGCCGGTTCATGCGCCGATAGAGAAGCTTTTTCAGGGACCGATTGCGGATGCTTTGACTCACGTGGGGCAGATTGCCATGCTTCGACGCATGGCTGGCGTTCCCATCTCCGGCGAAAATTATTTCGTGGCCGATATGGTAGTCGGCCGCGTCGGCGCAGAACAGGCCGCACCTAAGAAACAGTTCTAAGACAGACAAACTTTCCCGGTTCGTGTTCTGTGGCATCGCGCAAAACGCTTCGAGTAGAATACTGACAGACGAAATCCTGCGGCGTTGGCCGCTTGAACGAGGGTGAACCTTTTGGCCACAACCGTAACCTCTGGCACGCAGACTCCTCCGCAACTTCCCAAGCACAAAGTCAAAGTTAAGAAGGCGGGACAACGGGCTTGCAACGAGAAGAACGAAAAAGGCAAGTTTTGCGGCGGTCATCTCAAACGCTGGTTTTACACTACCGATGTCCTGGAGCAGGCCTGCGGTGATGTGGAGAAGGCTTGGGGCCGCGATGCGGAAGTCTATCGCTGCGAGCATTGTAAGACGCTCTATTTGCCGAATCCCGAGGAGTCGTGTGGCCTTAATGTTGCTGGATCGGGCCAGATTTCGATTTTCGGGTTGACGGTGCCGCCAAAGAAGTAGAGTCTGCCGGGCTCTACTCGGCTCGAACAGCCGGGGGCGGCTGTCCCCAAGTGATTCGCAAGACAAATGATCTCTTCCGAACTTATTTACGACTGGAACCGGATTCATCCCGCATCGTTGCGGCCGATGGGGCATGTTTTGCTCAATGATGAAACTTTGCGCGACGGTTTGCAGTCGCCTTCAGTGCGCGATCCTTCCATCCGGGAAAAGATTCAGATCCTCCATCTGATGGAGACTCTGGGCATCAACTCACTCGCTCTCGGACTGCCTGGAGCGGGGCCGCGTGCGGTGGGCGATGCGGAAGCTTTGGCGCGCGAGATCGTGAGCCACAAGATGAAGATTCGCGCCAACTGTGCGGCTCGAACTCATCAGAACGATATCCGTCCGATCGCGGAAATTGTGCAGCGCACCGGGCTGAAGATCGAAGCTGCGACGTTTATTGGATCGAGCCCCATCCGCCGCTTCACCGAAAACTGGACCGACGACTTTCTGCTCAAGACGACGGAAAGCGCCGTGAAGTACGCCGTATCGCTTGAGTTGGACGTAATGTATGTCACCGAAGACACCACCCGGTGCGATCCGGAGATGATCAAAAGGCTGTACTCGACGGCCATCGATTGTGGGGCGCGGGCCATCGTCATTTGCGACACTGCGGGTCACGCCACGCCCATGGGGACGTTTGCCCTGGTGCAGTTCGTCATCAACGAAGTGGTGAAGCCATCGGGCGAGAAGATTCGCGTCGATTGGCACGGACATTGCGATCGTGGCTTAGCCATTGCCAACTCCATGGCGGCGCTGATTGCAGGCGCGGATTGCGTGCACGCAACCGCGCTGGGAATTGGAGAACGCGTCGGCAACACGCAGATGGATCAGATGCTGTTGAATCTGAAACTCATGGGGATTCCTCCGTGGGCGGAGCAGGATCTTACCCGGCTAAAAGAGTATTGCGTGGCTGTGTCGCAGGCGACCGGCGTGCCCATTCCGGCAAATTATCCGGTGGTTGGAGAAGACGCGTTTCGCACGGCCACCGGTGTGCATGCCGCCGCCGTTATCAAGGCCTACAAGAAGAACGACATTGAACTGGCGAACACCGTGTACTCGGGAGTGCCATCACACTTGTTCGGCCTCGAACAAGTGATCGATGTCGGTCCCATGAGCGGGAAGTCAAACGTGTTGTTCTGGCTGGACCGGCGTGGGATCCCGGCGTCGGACGATGTGGTGGAAAGCATTTACCAGCGCGCGAAGGCATCGGACCATACGCTCAGCGAGGCGGAAATTTTGGAGTGTGTGGAGCGGGCGCAAGCCCACTAGATCGAGCAGACCGAACAAACTCGGTTACGACCTCCTTAAGGCTGCATGATTTACACTGGCCCGTTCCCCCGGAGGCAGGTCATGCGCCGTTTGTTCGGCTTGATTTTGTTTGCGTCATTGGTTCTTCCCGTCCTAGCTCAGAATAAACAACAACATCCCTTCACCTTTGAAGACATGATGGCGCTCAAGCGCGTGGGGGAACCCATTGTTTCGCCCGACGGAAAATGGGTTTTGTTCAGCGCCGTGGATGTCAGCCTGGAAGCGAATACGAAGACGCCGCATGTCTGGGCGGTACCGACCGCGGGTGGCGAAGCGCACGAGATTATTCATGCCCAGGAATCAGATCGACCGCGCTGGGCGCCCGACGGTAAGCGCTTTTTGTTCTTGTCGTCGAAAGAGGGTGGTTCTCAGATCTGGATCGCTGATTTTGATGACACCAAGGGGACGGTAACGGCAACGCATAAGCTGACCTCGATTGCTACCGAAGCCGATGGCCCTCTCTGGTCGCCGGATGGAAAGAACATTCTTTTTGTTTCCAATGTCTATCCCGAGTGCCCTGACGAGGCTTGCAATGCGAAGAAAGTTGAGGAAGCGGAGCAGTCTAAGGTTAAGGCTTTGATCTTCACTCGTCTGCTTTACCGCCATTGGAACGCCTACAAGGCGGGGAAACGTAATCATCTTCTGATTATTTCGGTTGACGGTGGAGCGAGTCGCGATCTCACTCCTGGGGATTACGATGTGCCGCCGTTTAGCTTGGGCGGGCAAGACGACTACGCGTTTTCACCCGACGGGCAGGAGATTTGCTACACCTCGAATCACGACGTGGATGAAGCTCTCAGCACTAACAACGATTTGTTTATTGTTTCCGTGAATGGCGGGACGGCGAAGAAGATCACGGACAATCCCGCGAGCGACTCGTCGCCGCTTTATTCGCCGGATGGCAAGTACATCGCGTATCGGGCGCAGGTTCGGGCGGGATACGAGAGCGATCGCTTCCGGTTGATGCTGTACAACCGGCGCAGCGGACATATCAGGAATCTGACGGAAAGCTTCGACCGTTGGGTGGGAACCTACACCTGGGATCCCGATTCCTCCAAGATTTATTTCGTTGCGGAGGACAAGGGGGATTCGCCGGTGTACTCCATCGCGCTGGACACTGCGGTTATCGGTGGGGATGAAGGAAATGATACGACCGCCCGTCTTACGAAAAACAACGTCAAGCTGATTGTGCCCGGCCATAACGACGATCTCGCCGTGACTCATGACGGCAAGAGTCTTTTATTCACGCGGATGTCGGTGAGGTTCCCGAACGAGATCTTTCGTGTTACCTTGGCGCAGCCCGGGGGCGCTGCAACTTCCGCTGCGCCGACTGTTTTCGAATCTCAAGAGGTATGTACGGATGCGAGCGGAAAGATCAAACCTGAGGGATGCAAGGCCCCACCCGCGCAAAAGAGCGAAGTCCAACTCACCGATCTGAATCATGCTGTGCTATCTCGAGTGGCAATGTCTCCCCTCGAATCTTTCTGGTTCACTGGGGCGGCGAACGACAAAGTGGAGGCGTTTTTGGTTAAGCCGCCGAACTTCGATGCCAAGAAGAAGTATCCGGTCAAATTTCTTCTTCACGGCGGCCCGCAAGGCAACTGGGGAGATGATTGGAGTTACCGCTGGAATCCGGAATTGTTCGCAGCCAACGGTTACGTGGTGGTCATGGTGAATTTCCATGGATCGACGGGCTATGGGCAGAAATTCATCGACGCGGTCAACGGCGATTGGGGTGGGGCACCATTTGAAGATCTAATGAAAGGCCTCGATGACGCAGAGCGCACCTATCCGTTCATCGACAAGGACCGCGAATGTGCTTTGGGCGCGAGCTTTGGCGGCTACATGGCGAACTGGATTCTCGGGCATTCGCAGCGCTTCAAGTGCATCGTTTCGCACGATGGGACGTTCAATAACGAATCCGACTGGGGCACTACCGAGGAGCTTTGGTTCGAGGAGTGGGAACTCAAAGGGCCGCTTTATAACAACCGGGAACTCTATCGAAAATGGTCGCCGCACTTGTCGGCTCTGAATTTTAAGACTCCTACACTGGTCATTCACGGCCAACTGGATTATCGATTGGATGTGTCGGAAGGATTCCAGCTGTTCACGACCTTGCAGCGCCTGAAAGTACCCTCAAAAATGCTCTATTTCCCGGATGAGGGACACTGGGTCCTCAAGCCGCAAAACAGCCAACTCTGGTATAAGACGGTGAACGACTGGGTCGATCAGTGGACGAAGAAGTGATCGAGATTTCTGACGATCAGGTATTCTCGTCGGCTCACGCCCGGTAACGCGAGCGCCTACACTGCCATCTCTATTGCGTCATCGGCCACAACGATTGCAGTTGAAATGGCAGGCTTTCTGGTCCGGCCGTGACTGCTCCCAGAATTGCCAGAGCGCCTTGAAACCCTCCAGTAGAGGGCTGCATGGTCACCAGGCCGTTCGCGTCAGAAGTCACAGCGATCTGCAACATCCCAAGAATAATCGGCATCGGATTGGTCGTAATATTCGTATCTCCGCCCGACACAATCGGCGCGTTGTCGGTGGTGCGTCCCAGCAACGATTGGAACAAGACGCTGGCGCCTAGCACAGGATTCGCGGGAACGGACGTGTCCGTGACCCGAACCACAACCGGTTGAAATGCTGACCCAACAGTGATGAGTTGAAGATCACCTGCCACGGCCTGTAATAGCAGCCCTGAGGAGGGCACCGGGAATACGTGGAAGCCCAGGCAAGGATTGTTGTTTGATCCTACGCAGGCGTTTCCATCCACCTCGGCGGCGAAGTTCGCAAGCTGCAAGGTGGTGCTGGCGTATCCGTTGCTATTAGTGGTGGCGGAAGCAGGATTCAGCGTGCCGCTCCCGTGGTAGAGAGAAAAGTTTACTATCTGACCATTTTGTGGCGTTCCATTCAATAGAACTCGTGCGATCAGCGCGAGGTTGACTGTCGCACCCTGCGCGACCGATTCACTTTGTGGAACGAGCGCGATGTCGAACGCCGACCCCGCGCAGCCCTCGCAGCCCACCAAAGTAGTTTGCACCTGCTGAGGGCTGGTGTACGAAGCTGGTGCAAGCTGTACCGTGATAGTCATGGCGCCCGGAGTGAGCACAGTCGCGTAAGCGGAGGCCCGACCGGATTGGTCGGTCAGCATGGTACAACTAACGCCACCGGCACAGACTATCGGCGTACCCATCCCCGCGCTAAAATCCACTGCGGGACTCGATGTAAAGGAAACAGTGGCTCCGGCGATGGGAGTGATTCCGTCGGGAGCCAGAGCTTGGACTCGAATTGGATTTGGCGCCTGTCCCCCGACGGGCGTAGCGGGATTCGCCCCGGCGATCAGGCTGAGAGTATCGTTGGAGCCAGCGCCGTAGGTCACAACGCCGGTGAGTACCGACGTGGCACCCGTCGGCGGATCCAATAGCGTTATATTCTGCACTCCGTCCGCTTGGGCGTAAGCCGTAACGAACATCTGGTTCGCGGATGCCGCCAGTGGCGGAGCATTCCCGCTCCCGATGGCAACCGCAGTGTTGGCTTGGAATCCATATCCTGCAATCGCGAGGGCTGTGCCCCCGGCTACGCTCGCGCGGGTCGGAGTTACGTGGTCGCCGTAGAGCAACCGCGCGTGATATCGATAGTCTGGGCGTCCGTCGCCCCGGATGTCGGCGATTCCGACGCGGAAGCTGGTCGTCTCCAGCAATTCCGCGTTCAGAATCGTCGTCCCGAAAATTGAAGAGTTGAATGCCGATGGCGTGTTGGCTGGGGCCGGAAAAGTTCCCGGGTCGGACAACTGCCACAAGCCAATCACGGGTTGAGCCTCGCTTTCTGACGGATCGCCGGATTCATCCATGGCGGTGACCAACACGGAAAGAGTACGGTTTGCCTGCCCCGTGAACCAGAAATAGTCGAGGCCGCCGTAGGGATCAAGCGAGGCTGCCCAATCCCCGGGAACTGGCAGCGTCGCGGGAGAGTTGTACGTCGTTGGCCCGAACCAATCGGGTTTTTCGATGGCACTGCCTTGCATCAGAATATCCTGTGGACTGTCGCCGCCCAAGGTTACGCTCACTGTGATGGTTTGCGTCGAGCCTGATGGCAGCACCTGCCAAGGCTGGTAAGGGCCCACGGTCGGCGACCAGAGGGGATCGACTGCTTCGACCGTCAATTGGTACTGAGCGTTGTTTCCGCCGTTCGGAATTTGCAACCCGGCCAGGTCAAAAAATCCTTCGAGCGTCGAGTCGTTCGAGCCGTAGCGATTGAACGGCAGGCCCGTGGCATCGTTGAAGCCGGTAACCGTCGTTCCTACATTTCCAGCGAACAGAAAGCCGGAAACGGCGGAAGCCGCGTACGCCCCCGAAGGTAGCCCGGTACCGGGATCGATCCAGCGGGCAACGACATTTACTCCTTGCATGCCCTGGCCCGGTTGTCCGCTCGCATTGGCGAAATAGACGTTGCCGTGAATGCGGGCGGTGCTCGCGGAAAAGGTCGATCCCGGATATAAGCGCGCCAGTGCTGCCTGATCGTCCATTTTCGGTTGGTAGGGGTTGACTTGGCCGCCGTTCGAATAGCATGAGGTAATGGGAACGCAGCTGGGAGAATCGACGGCATGCATGATGCTAAAGCCGACGTAGTCATCGGCAGTCGGTCGGGGATTGCCGGTCTGGACGTTAAGGTTCATCTGGGACCAGCCTAGGCCCAGCACCCGCCCCAACACCCGCACGAGCCGGTATTCCACATCGGGGTCCGGCAGTTGGACGACGCAGTTTCCGTTGATTACGACCAGCGCGTGCAGAAAATAAGCTGCAACTCCGAAATTGTCGACTCCTCCATAGACCGCGTTGCCGAAGCACTCGGAGGCATCTCCCGCGCCTTGGCCAAGAAGCGCGTCCGTGACCGTACCGTCCGCGTCGTAAACGACGCCCACAGGCGTGCCTGTGGCCGTTGGCATGATGTCAGCTGGCATCGTGATCGTTCCATCGCTGTTGCGATAGACGTTCGAGCCGCTGACATCTTCCGCAAGTTGTCCCGCGTGTGTGATCGATACGGCGACGGTCGAAATGGAGGTCCACTGACTGAAGGCGTCGGCGACCAATGCGTCCCCTTGTGGTCCGGGAACCGTCGCACTGAGAGGCCCCTGGTCGGTGTAATAGTTGACTACCCCCTGGGCCCAAATCAGAGGTGTGCCGGCCGTCCCCTGGTTGAAGTAGCTGATTCCGGCAATGTAGCGCGGGCCTCCAGCTCGCGCCACTTGCATGAATGTAAGGAGCAGCAGAATTACTGCTGCTCTGAGATAAACGAACCTCAATCCAGGTGTGAATCGCCGTGAAGCTCTCGAGATTTGGGGAGGGCTTCCGGGTAAGCATGACGGCGATCCATCTGCCATCTCCTGCGCACGCGAAAACAAGGAACTTGTCGACATGGCTACTCTTCCACCGAGCGGAGGAAACGGACGAGCTCGATAGGGGTTACACGAGTTCGTCCCCGCAACGAATCTCGAATATGGGGACGGGGTGCCGGAAAACTGATGCGCCCTGGATCAAGCACTATCTGGCCGTCAGGGCCAATCTTGAAACGGCCCATCGGCCCTTGGACCGGGCTGGTCAGCCCTAATTTGCTGGGAGGATAGAGAAACAGCAGGACCCGCTCACCTAAGCGATAACTTTCCCCCGATTCCCACAAGACAGCCCACTCGCGGATCGCCAGCATCTGTCCCGTGCGAACGCCACGCAAGCCCTGATCGACATGAAAGTTGATCTCGACGGTAGCCACGCCGTTTCCCTTGGGAGCAACCCGCTCCACCGACTTGACGGTGCCTGCGAAGATGTAACCCGAGCTTTGGGTCACGGGGCGCGGGGGCTGCGCGTGTACTGATCCGGGCGGGATCACTACTGGGATCACTGGCCGCGTCGGCTGCTCCGCAACCACCAGCCGCGAGACTGGAGTCAGGATCAGCGCAACAACAAAGACCTTCCAATTTGAAGACAACATGAGCAAGCCTCGTTTCTGAATCGAGGCCAGCCTTTGACGGGAATTGACTAAACCTACCACTACGCAAGAAGGATGGCTGTGTCGCCGGTCACAGAAGGATTGAGCTTTGTCTGAGGAAATCGCGGTGGATTGTGTTGTCAGTGTCCCAAAAGACCTACTGCCTCGCCCGCATTCAGTGAGCTTTTCTCCGGCTCTGCCGTTGCGCTGACAAGTGCGCTCCCGTGAGCAGCAACAAGCCTGTTAGGAATGCCCAAAACATCAAGCTGGCTGACAGAGCGAACGGTCCGTACACTTCCTGGAAATCCAGCCGCGGCAGCGCCAGGATGTAACAATATTTCAAGATCTCCGACAGCAAGCCCATGATCACCGCCGCAGGCACGACTGCCCGAGCTGGCACCTTGCCATTGGGCAACAGCCAATAGATCAAAAAGAAAATCGCAATACTGGCGGCGATGGCGAAAAGCTTCATGACCAAAAAACCCAGCATCCGGGTGGTGAGAAATTCGTGTCCGAAGGTTAGAGTTTTCAGCAGAAACACATTCTCCGCAGTTAACGCGATCGAAAGCAGCGCCAGGACGCCGCTGCTGAATGCAAGGCCGAGCGCGATCAACTGATTTCCGAGATAAGAACGATTTTCCGGGAAACGCCAGACCCGATTCAGCGCCACTTCGAGCGGCATGAAGATTCCTGTCGACGTGATCAGCAGAATCAATAGGGAGAACACCTGCGCCCGGTTGCGCGCGTTGACCAGCGCGTTCAGGTTGCGAATCACAAAATCCTGTCCCGCGGGCAAATAATCGCGAAGCAGTTGCACCACAACCTCATACATTGCCGGCGAGTGGAACACTCGTCGAATTAAAGTCAGCAACAGCAGGACGAAGGGGAAGAATGAAAGAATCGCATTTGCTGCAACCGAGAACGCAAAGGTGTGGACCTCGGTGCGTAGAACATATTTCAGCGTAGAAGATAGCCAGCCCGAACGCGAGGCCGAGCCCTTAACCGAAACGTTAGGGATAGCCGTCTCGAGCAGAACGGGGGGCGACAATGGATGGTCATCGTTCAATATTTACCCAATATTATCAGAGAGTTGCGGCGCTCTCTTTGGCTCAGCGCAGTTAACCCTGGAGTGCGCCAATCTCTCATTCGCATTCGCAAAAACCATGGGTCACACTTATTGATTTCGCTTCATTTCGCTTTATTGTGAATTCTTCTCTTGCCAGAAAGAAAATTCCTGAATATTATTCCTGCTCGTTGACGAAATGTCGGCAACGACGTTCGTTAGCTTGGGTAGAGGTTTTTGTGCATTGTTGTCGAAACTCGCGCCACCACGACAGGCTCCGGAGCTTTGCGCCGTTTTCTTTGACCGACGGCGCAGAACTCAGGGGCCTTTCTTGTTGAACCAAGTTCTCGGCTGCATGCAAGTGAAGACCGTTTCGTCCACATGCTTTGAGGGGGTAAGAGACACGCGCGCGCTTCACGAAGAATGTGGAATTTTTAATCTTAGCAGAGGCGAAAGGAGTTCATTGTGAGAGAGAAGGGTACAGTAAAGTGGTTTAACGGGGCTAAAGGATACGGTTTTATCCAGCGGTCCACTGGGGAAGATGTCTTCGTTCATTTCTCCGCCATCCAGGAGAATGGTTACCGCACGCTGAACGAGGGCGAAACCGTGGAGTTTGATCTGCTGAAGGGCCCCAAGGGGTTCCAGGCGGGTAACGTAGTCCGCGCCTGACAACCTAACTTCGGAATTCGCCAAACCCTCTCAGAATCCCCTGGGAGGGTTTGTTGTTTGTGCCTCCAAACCCACGTCCGACCTTTCATCCCCAGCGTTTCATTGGACTCGAATACTCGCGAACTAAGATGACTAAGTCTTGCCGGTTTCAAAACGCGGAGCAGCGGTCGAACCGCTTCTCCTCCGTTAACTTTCATTTTTGCGTTCTTGCCCTTACGTGGTCTCGAACTTCGGTAACTTTTGGCGATGGCGGGCGCTTGTTAACATGGGACGGAATCTACAGCGGCGGAGAGACGCATGCTAATCCCGGTTAATCTTGACCTGTTTGCGTTTTTTTATACCGTGGGTGTGATCTTATTCGGGAGCCTGCCGCGCCTGCGAAAGAATGCCCGTGCTATTCCTTTGCAGTATCAGTTTGAGGAGCTGCCGCCCGAAGTGCTGTCCGAAGCACAATCGAAGTACCTCGCGTCCTACGACAAAAAGCTCGCAGCAATGAATTACTCGCCGGTGAGCACTTTCCGCGCGGTCAATTTCGACCGAGCCTTGATACGCCGCTACGGCAACCCCATGGAAACTTCTCGCTGCGCCGTGATCATTCTCGCTACCACGGTCAAGGTGAAGGGAAAGCCATCGGTAACAAACTCCTGCACCATGGAGTTCATCACCAGATTTTCCGATGACAAGATACTGATCACGCGCAATGCACGTCTGAAGTCCCTTATGGACAATCCGGACTTTCGGATCGTTCAAGATTGCCCAGGCGTAACCGAACCCTCCGAGATGAAGAGAAAGCACGACGCCCGCGCCGCCGGCCTGGGCTGTCCGGTACCGCCAGCGGCCACCGCCGCCAGTATTTTCAAAGAGGTCAATCGCGAGCACGAGCGTTTTTCCGCCTATCAGCTCGCGCGGGGAATCTATCGCATGCATCCCGATGGAAACGGCTACGCATTGTCAGACAAGACGTTCCGGCGGGGCATTCGAAACTTTCTCAATCCCTTTGCTCACCGATTCTCGCTTCGGTCGTTTTTGACTGCGGCGCTGGCTGGGGTCGCGTTGCCAGTCGTCGGAATTCTCATACTGGCACCTAAGGCAGCAAATGCTGCGCAAGCGGCTGGTTTCCCGCCAGTGATCGCCACGGATATGATGACCTGTGCCTGCTATTTACTCGCCGGGACCCTTGTGGGATTTTTTCTTGAGCGGCACACGTTCATATGGGCTTTCCTGATCACTTACGTAGCGGTACACGTAGTGGTGGGATGGTCTCCGCAGCCGCTTCCATACAGCTTGTTCGCCGGTCTGGTCGCGCACGCGGCCGCAAGGGCAAAAAGGCGGAGTGGAGTGGTGCTACTCCCGCAACCAGCGAGATAGTTATTTGTTTTCGTGCTCCCGCCGCGCTCTATTCGAGTTCCACAGAGACTAGATCGCCGTCAGATGTTCCTCCGGCTCTGTAATTGACCGCGACGGCGCGCCCCTTCCATTCGCAGGAAAAGTCATCGGCTCCCATGACCATCAGCGATTTGTAATTGTCCGTCCGGAGCTTCAGCACTTTTGCTCCCCCTGACACAGTCAGGATCACCGAAGGAGCGTGCGAACAATCGATGGAAACTATCTTTCCTTTCAGAAATTGGATTGGACGCTTGTCGGGTTGTGGTGGGGCCGGAGGTTGTTCCGGGTGATCGACACTGACTTCGTCGGCTTGTGGATTTTCCGGTTGCGGATTTTGGGGTTGTGCCTTTGCCTGCGTCGTCGCCGGTGTTTTTGAGATTGAGGAAGGCGCGGCGGAAGAGGTTGACGGCGAGGATGACGATGCCGGGGTTGATGTAGATGCGGACGCTGTTCCCGCTTGCGGCAGCACGCCATACTTCTTCAACATGGGCAAACCTTCCAGTTGCTCGGTCGCGGACTTCGCGATTTGCGGGTCCGGACTAGTCTTGAGCCGCTCAAGCAACGCGGTGGCCGCATCCCAATTCTTCCCCGCCATGTAGATCTGCGCCATGTTCAGCAAATAGGTTTGGTTTCGCGGCGCGAGTTGGATGGTTGCCCGCATCGAATCCATCGCAGCGTGGACTCCACCGCCCTCCAGTTGTGCCATGGCCAACATGCTGCGAGCTTGGACGAATTCGGGATCCCAGTCCACGACCAGCCGAAGATCCTGCATCACGTTTGGAAGACCCTCTGTCGATCGTCCAGCAGATTGCGCCGCACGCAACCGTACCAGCGCCAAGTAATAATGTAGCCAAGGATCCTTGGGGTTTAGCTCCGCTCCCTTGTTGAATTCTTCAACTGCGCTGTCGAATTCCTTCTTCTGCATCTCCGCCCAGCCCAGCCCGCGACGCGCGACCACGTTGTCCGTTTTTGGTGGGCCTGTGATCGACTCCAGTTCCTGCACAGCCTGGTCGCGATGCTCGGGCAGGCGAACCGCCATTTCCGCGAGCAACGCCTGCCCTTCGGCAAAGGGCAACTCTTGATTGCTGCTGCCAATCTGGTCGGACGGAGCCACACCCAGCAGCGGACTCGCCCCCGCAGTCCCGCTCTGGGCCACGGTATGGAAGTAATTCTTGACCGCATCCGCGAATTGGCCTGAACTCATGCCATACGCCTTCTGGATCGCTTCTTCGATCGAGAGATGTTGGTTCTCGACCAGGTCGAAGTAGGTGCCGGTCTCCGGAAGCTTGTTCTGGCTGAGCAGGTAGTGCATCACGATCCACGATTCTGCGTAAAACAGGGTACGGCGCGAGCTTTCCTGAGCAGCAGGCATCGCACGGGAAGTCGCAAATAAGTCAGGGATTGCAAGCCATGCTGTCGTGTTCAGCAGCTCAGTGAACGAGTCAGGGTCTCCGCCAATCAGTACCTGCTTGTTCTCGAAGCGCAGGCTGGAGAAGTATTCCGCGAAGCCTTCGTCGAACCAAGCCTGCGTGGGCGGATAATTGCAGTTGAGGAACACCAAGGCAAAGTCGCGCGATATCGCTCGCCAACTCTCTTCTTTCGACAGGTTCAGCACAAAGTAATTGCGGTCCTCACCGGGAATGAAGAAGCCAGCCCCGATCCCCTGTCCCTGGCGGACGGGAACGACTTTGCTGTATTCCTCGTCGTTTCTGAGCGCGATAATGTCGATCGGTTCCGACATGTTGATCCGGCTTCGCGCCAGCAGTTGGCCGAAGACGCCTCGCATTTGCTCGAATCGCGCAGCCACGGCGTGTCCCTTGATATCGTCCGCATCGGTGACCAGGGAAAAGTGGCTGGAATTGACGCGGATCCAGTGGGACTCGTCGGAGCGCGCTGGCGCAAGCGGGGCACGGCAGAGCAGGAGCACAACCGTAAGAAAGACGAAACGTAATGGAAGAGAGTGGATGCGAAGCGTCATGGCCCGTCGCGAAGCTTGTCAGACAGAAGAATGCTACCACGCTGCGGTGATGGAGGATTCGCACGGGACGATCGGAAGACGATCGGAAACTGACAATCCCAAACGTCGCTTATGGGGTATTTGCTGTAGAAATGACGGCGAACGCTATAATTCCCCAATGTCATTTCTGCGCTATCTCATGCTGCTGTCTCTCATCGTTTGGCTGGGCGGGCTAATCTTCTTCGCCTTCGTTCTCGCGCCCACAGCTTTTTCGGTATTGCCTACTCGGCATCTGGCGGGAACATTAGTCGGACGCTCCCTGGGTGCGCTGCATTGGATGGGCATGATTTCCGGCATCATCTTTTTCGCGAGTTCGATTCTCTACAGCCAATTGACGAAGGGCTCGCCCCACGTGTTTGCCGCTCGCAACATGCTCATCTGCCTGATGCTTGCGCTGACCCTGATCTCACAATTCGGCATCATTCCCCGCATGGACACGCTGCGAGCGTCAATCGGCGAAATTGATTCCGTCCCTCCCGACAACCCGGCGCGCATGCAGTTCGACGCTTTGCATGTGTGGTCCACGCGAGTCGAAGGCGGAGTATTTCTGTTGGGGCTGGTGCTGGTGTATTTAACAGGTTCGCTCCTGGCTACTAGCTCCTAGGTTTTAAGGCGGATCCGCTTCAATCGTTTTTTGTAACGTCGCTTGATCATTTATCCTCACAAGGCTGGCTAGAAGCTAGCAGCTAGAAGCTCCTCTTATGAAAACTGGCATTATCGGCCTGCCTCAGGTAGGCAAGACATCTCTGTTCGGCATGTTGACCAAGGCGCGTCTGTCCGAGCAGGCGTACGCGAACCCGCGCGAGGCCCATCTCGGCGTGGCCAAGGTCCCTGACGACCGGCTCGACCGCCTGGCCGCGCTCTACAATCCCAAGAAGTTGACCCACGCTTCCGTGGAATACGTGGACGTAGGCGCCATCGGACAGGATGCGCTTAAAGAGACTGCTTACCTTACGCATTTGCGCGGTGTGGATGCGCTGGCCCACGTGCTGCGAGCCTTTGATGATCCTGCGATCCCGCACGTCGGCGGCATCGATCCTCTGCGTGACATCAAGAACGTCGAATTCGACCTGATGGTCAGCGATCTCGGGCAAATTGAAAAGCGCTTGGAGCGCCTGGAAAAAGATCTGAAGAAGATGCGCACCGCCGATCTCGAAAAAGAATTCGACCTGCTCAAGCGGGCCAACGCTCATTTAGGATCGGAGCGCCCGCTGCGCGAAATGGAGATGACTCCTGAAGACAAGAAGCGCCTGCGCGGTTTCATGTTCCTCAGCGAGAAGCCGATTCTCTATGTCCTGAACGTGAACGAAAGCACGCAACTCGGGAAAGATCTCGAGGCCGCGGTCAGCAAACATGAACTCACGGAAGTCGCCTCTCGACCGAATGCAGGCGCGGCGGCCATCTGCGGAAAGGTCGAGGCTGAACTCGCGGAAATGAGCGACGCCGATGCCGCAGAATTCCTTTCAAGCTACGGCCTCACCGAAAGCGGTCTGGTTCGCCTGATCCGCACCACCTATACGCTGCTCGGCCTTATTTCTTTCTTCACCGCGGGAGAAGATGAATGTCGCGCCTGGACCATCCCCGTGAATACTCGCGCACAGGATGCTGCGGGCGCGATCCACTCCGATCTGCAGAAACATTTTATCCGCGCCGAAACCATCCGCTGGGATCAGTTGCTCGACGCCGGATCAGAAGCCGACGCCCGCGCTCGCGGCACGCTGCGTCTGGAAGGCAAGGACTACATCGTGCAGGATGGTGATGTGATGCACATCCGGCATAGTGGCTAGGCAAGAACCGGGAACGGAGAACTGATATTATCCTCCCGCATGCATCCCGTTGTTCTCAGCCTTTTGCTCGGTCTTACCGCCGCCGCGGCTAACGTACTTGGCGGCGCGATTATCGTCCAGAAGAATTGGGACCGCTCTTATCTCAGATATTTTATCGCCCTAGGCGCGGGATTCATGCTGGCCACCGCCATCGTTGAAGTTTTCCCTGCCGCACTGGAACTAAGCGGCAAGAGCGCAGCGTTCCTGGTTCTGGTGGGCTACCTCATTATTCATTTCTTCGAGCACACGGTCACGCCTCACTTTCATTTCGGAGAAGAAACCCACAAAGACGAATTTGTTCACGCCCACAAGGGATACTCGATTCTGCTCGGCCTAACCATTCACACGTTTTTCGATGGCATCGCGATCACCGCCGGCTTTCTGGTTTCCAACTGGCTGGGATGGATCATTTTCCTGGCGATTTTCCTGCATAAGATTCCGGAAGGGTTCACCATCACTTCGGTGATGCTGGCCAGCGGCCAAAGCCGCGGTGTGGCCTGGGGGGCTTCCATGCTGCTGGGTGCAGCGACCTTTGCAGGAGTGTTGACCATGGCTCTTTTCAAGCACCAAGTGAGCTATGGATTGCCTCTAGCGGCGGGAGTGACGATCTACGTCGCGGCGTCCGATCTCATTCCGGAAGTAAACCGTGAGCCGGGGGCGAGAATGGCCTTCGTGGTTTTTCTGGGAGTCGGACTTATGTTCCTGCTGGACCGCTTGGTTCATCTGCACTAACACCTACTCCACCGTATGTTTCGCGGTGTAGCCTTCGCGCGCGATCACCATATACTTCAAATCTTTCCCCTTCTGATCTTTAACCTTTAGAGGGCCTCCATCGGGCGCGACGACGTCGACTTTCAGCTTGCGGTAGGTGCCATCGAGTTTGGGATTGGTAGGATGGTAGGCAATGCTGTACTGATTGCGTATATCATCGCCGATCTGATGAAAAATCTCCGGGAATTCGGCCTGGAATCGCGGAAAGTAGGCGCGGCCGCCCGTCAAGCGGGCAAAGGTGTTCATCTCATTATCCGCCTGCAGGTAATCCATTTGCCCAACGGGTATGCCCGCTCCGTGAGGCGCTGACATGCCGCGCGCTTCGAAGTATTCCCGTACCTGCCATCCCACGCTGATCGGGAAAATCGTCACATCTTTCGTAGCTTTGATCTTTTTCATGATCTGATCGAGGTTCAGCTTGCTGAAAGTATCGACCCCGGTCGTCACCAGAATGATGTACTTGTGCCCTTGAATCCTATCGACCCGGTCCAGCGTGTCATAAAGCGCGTCGAACAGATTGGTCTCGGTAAAACCCGGAATTCGCAACTGATTGAGCGCGCCGTACGCCTCTTGCTTATCCTGAGTAAAGTCCGCCAGAATGTAGTCCCGCATATCGTAAGAAATCACCGCCAGCCAGTCATCCTTCTTCAACGTGCTTACGAAGGAGTAGGACGCGTGCAGAATGTCGCCCATGAAGAAATAATCCCCAGCGGCGAACTCGACTAACAGCACGGCTGTGATCGGCGCTTGCGAAATCGTGAAGTTGCTGATCTTCTGCGGCGTGCCATCTTCGGAAATGCGGAAATTCTCCTGTTTCAAACTAGAGATGAACTCCCCATCTTTGGTGGTAACCATAACCGGCACTTCCACCACGGGCACATCGACGTGGATGGAATAATCCGGCATGCCCTCAATCTTTTTTGGTTTCTCTGGCGGTGGAGGTGGCGGGGGCTCGTCCTTCTTCTTGGGAATGGCGTACGGGCCAACGTCGCTCTGTGGACCTCCAGCCGCATCCGGCGCATCCGTCTGGCCTTTGGCGGGCGCTGAGGACCCTTGATCCTGCGCCGCAGTCAGACCCGCAAAAATCCCCAAGACCAGAATCAGCAAGGAGATACGCCAAAGTTGGCACAGCATAATACGGCCCAAGCCCCTGCCAAACCGCCAGCCACCCTGCCCTGATGGGTATGAAATCATTTGAAGTCCTCGGAAAACCTTATGCTACTATAGACGCAGAGCTTCGCGATTGGGATGTTTGCTCGGCTTTGACTAAACCCTCTCCTTCCCGGCAAATCGCGTACAAAGCGCGAAGTGTCATTCAGTGGTTAGAGGACCAGTTGGCGGTTCTCGGGGGAATTTGTGGGTGAAACTGTGGGTCGACCTGTACCAAGACGAGCGATTCTCGCCCTGATTGTTCTTAGCTTTTCACTGTCTTCCGTAATCCAAGCGCAAACTCCAAAGCCCGTCGAGACCATTCCGATTGAGCAAATCCATGCAGGCATGAAAGGCGTGGCTTACACCGTGTTTCAGGGCACGAAACCCGAGCCCATGGACGTTGAGGTGCTCGGCATCCTTAAGAACGCCGACGGTCCGAAGGGCGATGTCATTCTGGTTCGTCTCGGCGGCGCTAAGGCAGAATACACCGGCGTGGTCGCCGGTATGAGCGGAAGCCCAGTGTATCTGGATGGCAAGCTGGCGGGCGCGCTCGCCTTCCGCATCGGCGAATTCTCGAAAGAACCGATCGCCGGCGTTACCCCGATCGCTGAGATGCTGGAGATCAGCGCCCTCGATCGCAATCCCGCTTCTGCGCCAGTCGAAGCCACATCCGCAGCCCGCTCCCCGAGCAAGACTGCGAGCCCGGGCGTTGCAGATTCTCCATCAGAACACACCACTTTCACGAACTACCTCAAGCCCATCGAAACGCCTCTCGTCTTCAATGGATTCTCCGAAGACACCGTGCAGCGCTTCGCCTCGCAATTCTCCGCCGCCGGAATCGTCCCAGTAATGGGCGCTGGCTCGGTCAGCGACGCCAAACAGCCCGAGCCCATGGAGCCCGGCTCTGCCGTGAGCGCCATCCTCGTGCAAGGCGACATGAACATTGCTGCCACTTGCACCGTCACTTACATGGACGCGCAGCATCTCCTGGCTTGCGGCCATCCGCTGATGCAGTTCGGCATGGTCGACCTGCCGATGACCAAGGCAACCGTGCTCGCCACTCTGCCCTCGCCACTCAACGCCTTCAAAATCGTGAATGCTACGGAAACCGTGGGCGCATTCGTGCAAGACCGCCACAACGGCATCTTGGGCGAGTTCGGCAAGAAGCCGGAAATGATTCCGGTCACGCTCACCATCCACGGCGAGTCCGCCGATAAGCAGTTCCACTACGAAGTCCTTAACAACGCCCGCCTCAGCCCGATCGCGATGATGGCCACCGTGTTCAATGCGCTGCATGGCGTGAATGAATACGGCGAAGAAACCACCTACCGTATGAACGGACGCATCAGCGTCGACGGATACCCGGACGTCACTATGCAAGACATGTTCGCCGCAGCCGATGGTGGACAGCCGGGCGCGATGCTGGCCGCCATTTCGTTAGGCGACCGCTTCAGCCGCATCTTCGATAATCCCTACAGCGTGCCCGCCATTAATGGCGTGCAGCTTGATTTCAACGTGGTTCGCGAACGCCGCTGGGCCCGCCTCGAAAGCGCTCGTACCGATATCACCGAAGCCCGTCCCGGCGATGACATCACCATTGAAGCTATGCTGCGCCCTTATCGCGGAGAGGGCGTCGTGCAACACATTCCCATCCACATCCCTACTTCGACTTCCAAGGGACCGCTGCGCATCCTGGTAAGCGATGGCGACACCCTTGACCATCTGCGGCGCGGCTCATCATTGCTGGGACGCAAACTGGATCTCGCAGCGACCATCGCCTTCCTGAACAAGGAGCATGTGAACAACCGGGTCTACGTTTCGCTGCTCGAAGCCGATCCCGAGGCCATGATTGCCGATAAAGTCATGCCCACGCTGCCACTCTCCATCATGAACGTGATGGACGGCATGCGCGGCACCCAGGACATGGTCGTCTCCAGCGAGTCGTCGGTCAACGAAGCCGCCACCAGCCCGCTCGACTACGTAGTCGCCGGGGCGCAAGTGCTGACCATCAGTATCAAGTAAGAAATTCCAGCTGTGAGCGTCGTCCGCGACTCTACGGGGTGGAGATCAAAACCCTGCCCGGCATTCATTTCGAAGAGCGCTGTTTGATTAAATCGTCCTCGCGCTGCCGCAGGCTCTCAAAG
The DNA here is from genome assembly GCA_963722725.1 of uncultured Acidobacteriota bacterium. Taxonomy (GTDB): domain Bacteria; phylum Acidobacteriota; class Terriglobia; order Terriglobales; family Acidobacteriaceae; genus JABDBE01. Next base: position 800,784 of record CAVROB010000009.1, on the reverse strand, counting down.
AAAGCTTCACCATCCACGGTCTTCACTCGCCCGCTCTTGATGTCGTCGTAGCGGGTATCGAGCAGGGTGCGCACCTCGGCCACTTCCGCCAGATATGCCGCCATCGCGTCTTCTACCAAATCATCGGTCGGACGACCGCTCTGGGAGGCCAGTTCATGAAGGCGGGATTCGGTTCCGGGCTTGAAATGCACTTCCATGTCCGTCAGTCTAGAAGCAGTGAGCCGCTCTGTCAAAGCGTCGTCAAGCACATGGCACTGCTGGTCTCGCGGCTCATCAATCGGTCCTTCGTATTCAGGTTACCAATTTGAATCCGCATGCATCAAAATTATTTTCTTCGTAAGCCGTTAGTTTCATTCCAATTGTAAAGATTTGTGGAGATCTGGCTCATGTTCCAAGAAGGAATTTGCCTTCCTGGTGTATCTGTCCATGGTGTGTCGGTTCCCAAGTTAGCCGTGCCGATCGTCGCGGTTGTCCTGCTTGCAGCACCCTGCACGATGCTGGCTCAGCGGGGCGGCGGCGGCTTTGGACGCAACACGCCGGGCACGGTTCACGGACGGCCGCTCATCTGCGTGCACGACTGCCCCGACGAACCTGAAGGGACCAGCAGCGAGGACGACCTCAAGAATTTTGAACACCTGATGGCCGTGCAGGCGAGCGCTGATCAGAGCGCCGCCTTTCTGAAGGTGATGCAATACGCTCAGACCGCCAGCACACAGTTGCAAAGCTTTCGGGACGCTCTGCAAAAGGCCCCTGCCTCCGCAGCGCTGTCGGATCGGGCTGCCAGCCTGGATCGTGCCATTGAAGAAGCACGCGCCGGGAACAAGAATTTTCTGGCCTCGTTTTCTCCCGTGCAGAAGTCCGGCTTGAAGGATTTTACCGAGAATCTGGAAAAAGCCGATTCCGATCTCGACAATCAAACAAAGATGTTGGATCGCACGCTTGCGACTCCCAAAGAGAGCGAACCGATCGCCAGCTCCGCTGCGAATCTCGATAAGTCGCTGGCCAGCTTCCAAAATGATCAAGTCGCACTCGCGGGCGAGATGGGAATCCTCTTACCCGCTTCCGGCCAGGACCTCACCCTCCGGCTTCCTCCGGTCACGACTTCGATTGACATGGCTGGCCAGTCCATCGCAATCGCGGGTTCCGGCGTCATCTCCCGGACTCCTGCCGCAGACGGCCACAATCTCTTTGGTCTTAAGTACACTGCCGACTTCTCCGATCTGCAGCAGAACATCACCGACGTTCTACGCTCCCAATTAGACCGCTCTCCCCATTGTGGCGAGCGCATTGAGATTAAAGAAGGCATGCTCATTCCTCAGGCCCCCGCAAGCATCGTCGTAGCCCACTTGCACTATGAGCACTGGATATGCCCGCTGCTTCAGGGATCGGAAAGCCGCACGGAACTTTCCACCGGCGACGGAACCATCGAGGTCAAGCTCGTCCCCTCGGTCGAATCGAATGCTGACTTACATCTTGTCTCCGAGATCAGCCGGGTGGACGCTGACGGATTTCTCCACGATATGCTGCTGACCGGCCAACTCGGCGTCACGTTGCGCGAGCGAATCGCGGCGTCGTTCCTCTTCATAATGCAGAGGGGCGCAAACTTCAAGACCGCGATGCCGCCAGCGGCTCAAGAGCGGGCCAATATTCGGAAAGCGCAATTCCAGGATGCCGGCGCAGGCCGGTTGACCTTGGTCCTCGATGGCGAGCTACAGTTGTCCGATGAGCAAGCAAAACAATTTACCGACCAGCTTAAGGAACGCCTGTCGGCTCAGAAAACCTCGCCGCCATAGATCACGCATCCAGAAGCCGCTTGGGCGCTTTTCTGCGCCATGCCAGCTGCAACGCGCCTCGGAGTATGTCCGGCGGCACTTTTGCCAAGCGTACCCGCGTCGAGCCTTTACGGCCCCATCCACCGGGCACCGGAGAAAAGATATTCGGTTCGTCCCCGATCATCCCAACTTGCTGCTCAGGGGTTAGCAACAGGACGCCGTAACCTTCTTTTTGGAGCGCGAGCGTCGCGAAGATTTTATTGCCCACCCGGAAGTCAGCGCTTCCGAAGTGCGAGCCTTCCACAGCCTCCGGCATACTAAGCGCAATCCGTCGAAACTCAGCTGAGGTCATAGCTTCCCGTGTAGAGCGGACACTCTTGTCCGCTGCTGTTTGATTCTACGATTCGAACCCAGAAGTCACCCCGAATAATGCTGAGAGGATTTGAAGGACTCTTTAAGATAATGGAGCGAAAGATTTCCCGCTCCGCCGAAGCAGGGAATACCCGGTTAGCGGTTTTCCTTCGCCTGTTTCGCGATGCGCGCAGCATTCTGGCTGGCGTCGAGGACGGTCAATTCTGACCACGGAACGTTGTGATGAACCACAACCGCGCCGTGGGTGGTCTTTATGCTGGCAGTCTTAGCCTCATCGTCAATAGCGATAATGTAGTAAGTAACCCTACGATCATCGCCGTCACGTACGGGATCGCCCATTTTGAGCTTTTTGGGCATGAGGAAAGTGTTTCACAGGTTTGGAACTATTGTCAGTCCCGTGGAAACCAGACTGCACCATTACCCAAGGTGGCGGACCGAAGTGTCTGCCTATGCAACGTGGTAACCTGAACTCTCCTCCTAAAACTTTGTCTTGAGGTATGAACTTGATCCGTCTGCGTTGGTTGCTGGTTATCTTTCCAGTTCTTGTTCTGCTTTCTTTCCTCTTTGCCGAAGGTACGCGCACCTGGGAACAATCCAAATTCGACGAACTGATCAAGGGCACGGCCAAAGGCGTGGCCGTACGCAGCACCGGCGGGCTGGAACTGGCGCCCGCTTTCACGGCGCTCTCTACCACGCCATCGACTTACATCTGGTCCATCGCGGCGGATCGCGCGGGCAACCTCTATGCCGCCGCAGGTTCGCCCGCGCGCGTGTATCGAATTACCCCGGATGGCAAATCGACCGTTATTTTCGAGCCGCAAGAGCTTCAGGTGCAGGCGCTGGTCGTGGATAAGAGCGGAGTCATCTACGCCGCCACGAATCCCGACGGCAAGGTTTACAAAATCGATGATCATCCGGCCTCTTCCAGTAAAGATAAGAAAAACACAGACAAGCCGTCCGCCGATTCTCTCCGGAGTTCCTCCGTTTATTTCGAGCCCGGTACCAAATACATCTGGGACCTCGTGCTCGACGATGGTGGCAACCTCTACGTGGCCACCGGAGATCACGGACAGATCTTCCGCGTCACACCGAAGGGGGAGCACTCCGTTTTCTTTCAAAGTGACGAAGCCCACATCCGGGTGATGGCCTTTGACAACAAAGGCAATCTGATCGCCGGTTCCGACGGCAGCGGCCTGGTCTATCGCATCTCGCCCGGCGGAGAAGGCTTCGTGCTCTACAGCGCGCCGAAAAAAGAAATCACGGCCCTGGCCATCGACAAAACCGGCAACATCTATGCCGCAGGCGTGGGAGAAAAACATGGCGGAACTGGCGTGCCAGGTTTCTCCTCCCCGGTAATTTCGATTCCTCCTTCGTCCTCACCTGCCGGCCCCGGGTCGCAGGGCGGTATCGTGATCACCAGCGCTCCTGCCAGCACACCGCCATCAGCGATCAGCTTCCCCATCCCCGGTGCCGGAACCGCCGGTGGTTCGGAAATTTATCGCATCGCCCCCGACGGCTCTCCCAGCCGCCTGTGGAGTTCTCACGAAGACATCGTCTATGCCCTCGCCTTTGATCAGCGCGGCCGTCTGCTCGCGGGCACTGGAAACCGCGGACACGTTTTCGCTATCAGTGGCGAAGACGAATTCACTGACCTGCTCAAAGCCAGCGCAACCCAGGTGACCGCATTCGCCAACGCACCCAAAGGCGGACTGTATGCTTCGACCAGCAACCTCGGCAAAGTATTTTTGCTGAGCGCGACCCCCGAATCCGAGGGCACTTACGAAAGCGATGTCTTCGACGCCCACATCTTTTCCCGCTGGGGACGCGCCGAATTCCGCAGCGCCGGTAATGTCGAACTCTTCGCCCGCAGCGGCAATGTAGATAATCCCGACCGCAACTGGAGCCCTTGGGAGAAAATTGATTTGCGAAAAGATGGTGCCGTCAGCGTTCCTCCCGCACGCTTCATTCAATGGAAAGCCGTGCTGCGCTCGGGCGACCCTGCCCCGCGCGTCGAGAGCGTCACCCTCAACTACCTGCCCAAGAACGTGGCCCCGGATTTTGATGACGTCACAGTTCAGGTCGGAACCCGCTACCAATCACTGCCCAAGCCCCCCGGCGGCGACATAGGTGCCGGAAACGCCCAGCAGCCGCATTTCGACACGCCACCCCCAACCACGCATGATCGCGATTCCATTGGCGTGAAGTGGAGCGTTCACGACGACAACGACGACCAGATGATCTACAGCGTCTATTACCGTGGCGACGGCGACACTCGATGGCTCTTGCTCAAAGACAATTTGACCGACAAGTTCTACTCCTTCGACGCCTCGCTTCTGCCCGATGGCGGGTACACCATCAAGGTCGTTGCCTCCGACGCGCCCTCGCACTCTCCAGAGCAAGCCCTGACTGCGGAAAAAGAAAGTGCGCGATTTGAAGTAGACACAACTCCGCCGCAGATCGAGAATCTCGCCGCCTCCGTTGAAGGCGACAAAATCCACGTAACCTTCCGCGCCGTGGATAGCTTCTCAAATATCAAGAGTGCCGACTACTCGGTCGACGCAGGGGAGTGGCAGTTCGTTGAGCCCGTCGGCCAATTGTCAGATTCGAAAACGGAAAGCTATGATTTTCGCGTGACGTTACCGATAGCGAACTCAGCCACCGCAAAAACCGCGGCCGCCGGACAACTTGAGCACGTAGTCGTCGTCCGCGTCTACGACCGCTTCGACAACATGAACTCCGCCAAAACGGTAATCCGCGGAAAGTAGCGCGCAGTTTTGATGGAGGCCGGACGTCCCCGCCCGGCAGGACACGCGCAAGGCTCAATTACCATCGGCGAGCCGGTCCGCGTTCCGCAACTCAGGAAACCGCCACGCCCATATCGCAATCACGATTAGAGTTCCGATACCGCCCAACACCACGGCAGGAACCGTTCCGAACCACTGCGCGGTCAGACCCGACTCGAACTGTCCCAACTCGTTCGACACTCCAATGAACAGCATGTCCACCGCATTCACCCGCCCGCGCATTTCATCCGGCGTGCCCAACTGAATCAGCGTGCCGCGAATGACGATGCTGACCATATCGGTCGCCCCGATCAGCACCAGCGCGATCAAAGAAAGCACAAGGCTTCTCGATATTCCAAAAATAATCGTGCCCACTCCAAACCCGGCAACGCACCACAGCATGGTCGGTCCGGCCCGTCGCCGCAACGGCCGTTGAGCCAACACAATCGCCATCACTACCGCGCCTACGCCGGGTGCGCTACGCAACAGCCCCAGCCCCCATGGTCCGGTCCTGAGGATTTCACGCGCATACACCGGCAACAGCGCGACCGCGCCTCCGAGCAGCACCGCAAACATATCCAGCGAGATCAATCCCAGAAGCAGTTTTTTCCGCCAGACGTAGCGGAATCCCGCCAGCACTGTATTCAAATTGGCCGCTTCGTGTGCCGGCGCCTTGGTTCGCAATTTCATCCAAAGAGTCGACAGGAGCGCCGCCGATGCCATCAGCATCGCCGTCAGGTACACCATCGAAGGACCGTGTGAGACCGTGTAAATCAGTCCACCCGCCATCGGACCCAGAATTGTTGCCCCTTGAAAGACGCTCGCATTCCAGGCCACCGCGCTGGGAAAATGTTCTTCCGGAACCAACTGCGGCAGCATCACTCGAGTCGCCGGCCCGGCGAACGAGCGCACCGTCCCAAGCAGCACCAACACTGCATAAATCGCATAGATGCTTGTATGCGCGGATTGCGATCCGCGCCACGCGATCTCCAACAGCAAAGCTGCGCATACCGCGAATCCGCCATAGCACGACATCAGCAGCCTGCGCCGATCAAACCGATCCGCCGCATGTCCCGAAGCCAAGAACAAAACAATCCCCGGCAGAAACTGAGCCAGCCCGACCAATCCCAGATCCAACGGCCGCTTCGTGATCTCGTAAACCTGCCATCCGACGGCAACCGACATCATCTCTAGCGCCACTTCAATGAGAAACAGCGCAAACTCGTAAACGGTGAAATCCCGATAAGCAAATACCGCCCACCCCTCGAGCTTGGGATTTTCGGCTACGGCCATCGCCTCTCTACTCTGCCACAAAAGAAGGATCGACACCTACGACCATGTGGGCACAACCGCGCCCGGCTGTCCAGTCGAGCGCAGCTCGATCCGTAGAAACGTAGCTTGCTACATTTCGTTTTTCTTGACGCATGAGAATTCCAATGTCCGCCCCGCCACTCGTTATAATCCAATCTGGCCAAATGCTAACTGCTAATTGCTAACTGCTAATTGCTGACGGCTTCCTTATGCGCTTCGAACTCTTCGTTGCCGCTCGCTACCTCCGCGCCAAACGGCGCCAGGCCGTCATTGGCGTCATCACCGGCATCTCCATCGCCGGAGTCGCCGCCGGCGTGGCCTCGCTTGTCGTCGCGCTCGCCATCAACAATGGATTTCGCCAGGATCTCCAGGACCGCCTGCTCGGCTCCACCTCCCACATCAATCTGCTTCGCATTCAAAGTGACGGGATCAGCGACTGGCGTCCGCTCATGGACCGGCTGTCGAAAGAGCCCCACATCGTAGCCGCTGCCCCGGCCATCTACGAGCAGGTTCTCATCTCCCGCGGACCGCGCGCTCGCGGCGCCGTGCTGAAGGGAATGATTCCGAGCGAAGAAAGAAAAGTCAGCGACCTGCTGAAAAGCGTGACCATCGGCTCAGCCGATGAATTGAAGCAGGGCAGAATTACCATAAGCATCCGTGACACCGGAGCCGGGTCCGCAGGAGCGGCCCAATCCCCCACCGACCTTCAAGGGGTAGAAAACCGCATCGCCGCCATGCCGCCCATCATTCTCGGCAAAGACATGGCCGACGAACTGGGCGCGACAGTCGGCTCTGTCGTCCTCGTTACCAGCCCGCAAGGCGAACTCACTCCCTTCGGAATGGTCCCCAAATACGACCGCTTCCGCGTCGTCGGAATCTTCGACTCCGGTTTCTTCGACTATGACAGTTCGTGGGCCTTCATCCGCCTCAGCGACGCGCAACAACTGTTCGGCCTGGGCGATCTGGTTTCCGTTCTCGAATTCAAAGTGGACGACATCTACAAGGCTGATCGGATCTCGAAGGAGATCGAGCAGGCCGCGGGTAAGGGTTTCATGACCACCAACTGGATGGAACAAAACAAGCCGCTCTTTCGCGCCCTGCGCTTGGAACGCCTGGTCACCTTCATCACCATCGGACTGATCGTCTTCGTGGCTGCCCTCAACATTCTGATTTCACTCACCATGATGGTCATGGAAAAAACTCGCGACATCGCCGTGCTCATTTCGATGGGCACGCGCAAGTCGCAGGTGCGTCGCATTTTCATAGCCCAGGGCGTGCTGATCGGAGTGGTCGGAACCGCGATCGGTCTGGTCCTCGGCTACGCGCTTTCTTTCGCTGGCGGACACTACCATCTGCTGTCACTCGCCCCCGAGGTCTACTCCATCGACTACGTGCCCTTTGCCCCGCGCCCAATGGACGGCGTGCTGGTAGCGCTGGTAGCAATCGGCATCTCCCTGATCGCAACCATTTATCCGTCCTGGTCAGCCGCCCGGATACTCCCCGCCGAAGCCCTACGTTATGAATGAGCCAATATCTTTCGCCTTCCTTTGTGTACCTTCGTGTCCTTTGTGGTTAATGCTTTTAAAGATCAGCCCAGGAACACCAGGGCGAATCCCTTGACCCACCTTTGACCCTTTTGTGACATCTCGCTTGACCCTTTATGTCATTCTGCGCTCACGGTCCACCGATTGTGACCTTCGGTCCCGCTCTGCCGGTACGCGCGTCAGTGACCGAGGTCACATTCAGCCCTATGATTTCTGAAGTACAGTTTGTGACAGATGTACCGAACAGCGAGCAGAAACGTTTCTGGCGTAGCCGTGTTTTAATGGAATGGCAAGCTGCCTCGGGTGAATCGAGTAGAGGTTCGAACTTGTCACCCTAGATTGCTGAGACGAGGAGCGCTTCGGGTGCATCTAACAGACAAGCCTATATTAAGGATCGAAGGGCTCAAGAAAGTCTTTCGATCGGGCAAGTCGGATTTGGTGCTCTTTGACAATTTATCGTTCCAGGTGGCTAAGGGAGAAATGCTGGCCATCGTCGGCGAGTCGGGTGCCGGCAAGAGTACCTTGCTCCACATCGTCGGCGCTCTTGATCGAGCTTCTGCAGGTGACGTATACTTCGCCAACTTGCATTTGACTTCGCTTTCGGAGAACGCTGCGGCCGAGTTTCGTAACCGCGAAGTCGGCTTTGTTTGGCAGTTCCACTACCTGTTGCCGGAGTTCACGGCACTGGAAAATGTGGCCATGCCCCTCCTGCTTCGGGGTCGCCCGCGGCAGGAGACACAAGCAGAAGCATCGCAGTGGCTCCGTGAGGTCGGATTGGACCAGCGCTCGCATCACCGTTCAGGAGAACTCTCCGGCGGTGAACAACAGCGGGTAGCGCTGGCTCGAGCTCTGATCACTCAGCCCAAGCTTTTGCTGGCCGATGAGCCGACCGGAGATCTCGATAGCCGTACCGCGGATTCAGTTTTCGAGCTGATCGCTAAGCTCCATCGCGACTATCAACTCACTTCTCTCATCGCCACCCACAACTTCTCCTTTGCCCGTCGCTGTCAGCGCGTTTTGCGCTTACAGCAAGGCAGGATTGAGGAGGTGGCACCGGAAACGCTACCCGTGTAGCACGTTACGGCAATTGACTTTTCTCCCGCGACGTGTCGGAATGAGAGTTGCGATGGACAGGGCGGATTTTACAAAATTGGCTCATGCGTTCTTCTTTAACGGTTTTGGGAAGGGCACGGCTTCAGCCGTGCCGATCGAGGTCGAAAAGCGTTAGGGCTTTAGCCCACGAGGAAACGGAAATCGAAAACGCTGCGGGTCGAGTCAGGTACAAAAAGTTGCAACCGCTTGCGGAGAAACGACAATAAGGTGTCTTTGGTAACTGATAACGGCGCGCCAAACCTGCGATATAAAGACTGTAGCGGTTGGCACGTCGATTGCACCATTAACGTAGGGTCAGGGAGTTTCGAGGAGCAGGGCCGCCAGAGGGACCTGTTAAGCTCCCCGAGAGCGCGGGGGAAAGGGCCATATGTTTGAACGTTATACGGAGAAGGCGAGGCGCGTCATCTTTTTCGCGCGCTATGAAGCCAGCCAGTTCGGGTCTCCTTATATTGAGACGGAACATCTTCTGCTGGGACTTCTGCGCGAAGATAAAGCCCTGACCAATCGCTTTCTGCGTTCGCACGCTTCGGTCGAATCGATCCGCAAACAGATCGAGGGACACACTACCATCCGCGAGAAGGTTTCCACCTCCGTGGACTTGCCGCTCAGCAACGAATGCAAGCGCGTGCTTGCCTATGCTGCAGAAGAAGCGGAACGCCTCTCGCACAAGCACATCGGCACCGAACATCTGTTGTTGGGACTGCTGCGGGAAGAAAAATGCTTTGCGGCTGAGATTCTGCATGAGCGTGGCCTGAGACTTTCGACCATTCGAGAAGAACTGGCTCGCACCAGCCAGGAAAAAGCTCAACCCCAGCGTCAGCGTGAATCTTCCCTGCTGAGCGAATTCTCGCGCGACCTTACACAGGCCGCCATGGACACGCAACTCGATCCCCTCGTCGGACGGGATGGCGAGTTGGAACGGGTGATTCAGATTCTCTGTCGCCGCACCAAGAACAATCCGGTGCTGATCGGCGAACCCGGCGTCGGCAAAACCGCCATCGTCGAAGGCCTGGCGCAGCGCATAGCCGATGGCGAAGTTCCATCGTTTCTCGCCGACAAACGCATCCTGGCGCTCGATCTTTCGTTGATCGTCGCCGGCACCAAGTATCGCGGCCAGTTTGAAGAGCGTCTCAAAACCATCATGAAGGAATTGATGGAGTCTCAAAATTCCATCATCTTCATCGATGAATTGCACACCTTGGTCGGCGCAGGATCGGCCGAAGGTTCGCTCGATGCGGCCAACATTCTGAAGCCGGCCCTATCGCGCGGTGAAATCCAGTGCATCGGCGCCACCACTCCCGGCGAGTATCGCAAGTCGATCGAAAAAGATCGTTCGCTCGAACGCCGCTTCCAGGCCGTGAAAGTTCCGCCGCCAAATGAAGCCGACGCCACCAAGATTTTGTTCGGGATCAAAGATCGGTACGAGAAGTTTCACGCCGTCACCTATACCGACGACGCCATCAACTTCGCCGTTTCGCACTCGAACCGTTATATTCCCGACCGCTTCTTGCCCGACAAGGCAATTGACCTGGTCGACGAAGCCGGCGCCCGCGTAAAGCTGCGCCAGACTTCGCTCCCCGAGGAACTTACCGAGGTGCAAAAGCGCATCAAGTTCATCGTTCACCGGATGGAAAACGCCATCGCGAACCACGAGTTCGAGAAGGCGCGCTTCTATTCTGACGAGGAACGCAAAGAGCGCGAGAACCTGCGCGCTCTTCGCGAAAAATATCATCTGGACGAATCTTCCACCGGCGTAGTCGGCCGTGAAGACATCGAAGACGTGGTCTCGCGCTGGACTGGCGTCCCCGTTACTTCGATCAAAGAAGAAGAAACCCAGAAACTCCTGCGCATCGAGGAAGAGCTCCACAAGCGAATCATCAGCCAGGACAAAGCCATCAGCGCCCTGGCCAGAGCAATCCGGCGCAGCCGCGCCGGACTGAAAAATCCCAACCGCCCCATCGGCTCCTTCTTGTTCCTGGGCCCCACCGGCGTAGGCAAAACCGAAGTAGCCCGAACCCTCGCCCAATTCATGTTCGGAACCGAGAAGGCATTAGTGCGCTTCGACATGTCTGAATTTATGGAGAAGCACTCGGTGTCGAAATTGATCGGATCGCCTCCGGGATACGTCGGCTACGAAGAGGGTGGTCAGCTTACCGAGCGCGTGAAGCGGGCGCCTTATTCGGTTGTGCTGCTTGACGAAATCGAGAAGGCGCATCCGGATGTGTTTAATATTTTGTTGCAGGTGTTTGAAGACGGCCAGCTCACCGACGGGTTGGGCAATACGGTTGACTTCAAGAACACGATTCTGATCATGACTTCGAACATCGGGGCGCGGCACTTGCAGCGCCGCGAGGGTCTGGGCTTCCAGTCGAGCAAGGAAGACATGATCTCGGAAAAGGTCGAGGACCTGGTCAAGAACGAAGTCAAGCGCACGTTCAATCCTGAGTTCCTCAACCGGTTGGATGAGATCATTCTGTTCAGCGCTTTGAGTGAGGTCGATCTGATCCAGATTCTCGAACTGATGGTCAGCCAACTGAATCAGAACCTGGCGCAGAAGGCGATCACGGTCACAGTCACGGACGAAGCCAAGAAGTGGATTCTCAGCCAGACGCTGGTAGACCGCAGCTACGGCGCACGTCCGCTGCGCAGGGCACTGCAGAAATACATCGAAGACCCGCTGTCGGAGGCTTTGATCCAGGGCACGATTGCTACCCGGCCGGCGTTCATCGAGGTCTTCCTCGGGGACAACAAGCTGTTTTATCGTCCGGTGGATTCGAAGGAAACTGAAGGCGTTTTGCTGTACGAGAATTCGTAGAGCAGCATTTAGCACTTAGCATTTAGCACTTAGCATTTAGCTACTTAGCATTTAGCACTTAGCATTTAGCACTTAGCATTTAGCACTTAGCATTTAGCCTTTAGCCGTCAGCCAAGAGCTGGCGGCTTTTGTTTTTGCCTTATCCCCTGGCCGCTTTTCTGGGTCTACCGCCTAGCTTGCCGTTTGCTCGTGAGGAAGCTTTCTTGGCGCGGCTGCGCGATTGGCCGCCAAGTTGGCCCAGCCGCGATGCCATCCACTTCTTTGACCCTAGAAAGCCTTCGAGGATTCCCGGCACATATAGATCGGCGTCGAGTCGTGGGAAGTGGATTCCGAATCCGGATGGACTAATCTCAACTTCTTCCAGTTGCGAAGGCGTCGCCTGTTCCAATCCTTGCACGTCATGAGGCGAGAAGCTGAGCGTCAGCTTTGAGCTGAGATCGATGACGAGCTTCCGGCTTGTACGGTCGTAATAAGCACGAATTGCCCGGGGAAGGGAGTCCTGTAATCCACGAGCACGTTTCCCTGCTTCCTCAAACTGGTCATGCAATGCCATGAGTTTTCTCCCTGCGCCACATAACGGACCAACGTTCTTCGTCAATTCGCGGTCAAAAGTCTTGATCTGACGTCGCGCAGCACCGTAATCTTCCCGAAGCTCGACGGAACCATATGGACAGTTCAGTCGGAAAACGCTTCGCATTCACGGCCAATCACGTGAACGGGTCGATGGTCGTTGGAATAGATTACAACCCGAAATCCATCGAACCGTAGAACGGTTGGTACAATGCTTATGATATCACAATCCTAAACGGTTAGGTTAGTGAGAGCAAGGCTTCCGGGATTCTGAGTCAGCTTAGCCTCCGTTGTGTTGTAATCGGAAAGAGGTGAATTTATGATCCCGCTATTCGGCCTCGCCCGACATCTTAGTGTCGTTGCTCTCTTGACCGTCGTTGCTTCTATTTCATCCCACGGCCAGCAGACGCCCGACCCGCATCAGGTTCCGGTGATGGATGGGGAGGCTGGGCCTTGTTCGGTTTCCTTCAGCGTTACGGATATTAAGGGCGCGCCGATTTATGATGCGCGCATCCGCGTCCACATTGCTTATGGATTCGCGGGCGTGCGGCGGCTTGATCTCGAGGCAGCTACCAACGTCGATGGAAAAACGCAATTCAAGGGACTGCCGGAAAAAGTAAAAGGCGGGACGCTGATGTTCCGCGCCGTACGAGGCAAGCTCGAGGGATCAGCGACCTACGATCCGGCAAAGAACTGCGGCGGCCAGCAGAGTTCCATCGTTCTGACCGAGAATTAGAGCCTTCAGCTTTTTCGGACGAGATTTGTCCTTCGCTCCGGCGATTTGTGGCGTGATGAGTCGGAGAAAACCCGCCCAAGCGGAGCTTGGACGGGGCACCCTTCAGAGTGAGGTGAAACGCTATGGTCCGAGCCACCCGCCGGGATTCGGCCAAGGGTGTACGAGCGGGGACGCTCGCGCCTACAGTTATTGCAACAGGTCCAGGGTTTTGCAGGTTCGGGTAATGGTTTCGCGTTCTTCTGGAGTCAACTCTGTGAATTCAAATCCGTAGCGGTAGCCGGTGGAGTTGCGGACGACGCCCTTCACTTTGATTGGGTTGGCGGCAATGGGCACGGAGAATTGCAGGGCGACGGAGGTGCCGACGTCCCAGCCGGCAACGAATATTCCTCCCATTCCTCCCTCGTTGATATTCAAAGAGCGGCCGCGCATCTCGCGGTGTTCCGGGCCGAGAATGCCGACTCTCAGTTCGGTTTCGAGTTCGTATCTTGGAAAGCGGCGGCTGTTGATGGTGCGTTCGGGTTGTTGAGGATGATCCATAGGGCAAGAATCATTTTCACACTTTATGGCGGCTGCCGGTCGGGTTGCGCCGGATTGTTCGGAAATCGGAACAGCACTTAGGTATGTGGCTCGTGGTTTCCCGTATTGGGGCACGGCGGGTGAACGGGGAAATATCTTGTCAAGCCCCCTGCGAGGTCAAATTTGATGCAAGCGCCTGATTCCATGGGGAAAATAAAGTTCAAAAGCATGGCATAGTTACCCTGTTGAGTGTGCTAGGCTATATCTAGAGGTGAAAATCAAGGCTCGGCGAATAGCCGGGCCTTTTTTATTGGATCGGGATGCTTTCGCCCCTCTGGGGCTTGTTTTGGGGCCACTTTTACCCACGGGTTGCGAGATTGCGGGAAAATGCCATTTACAGTTGCACCATCGAGCCCCAGCGGCTGAAGCCGTGCCTTTTTTCATCGAGTTACGGTATGCCTGAAGGCATACCCTGATACGAATCGAGAGTATTTCCGCAATGGGAAGCAGCGGTGGCGAATTCAGGTCAAGGCAACGATTACGAAACACTGCCAGAGCTATGTGTTGAACACACGGCGTTTTCGGAGCAAGCGTCCGGTGGCGTATACCAAGCGGGACATCGATTTTGTGGTTGGGTACGTGGCGCCACTGGATCGTTGGTATGTGATTCCAGTGGAGGCTTTGAAGGGACTGTTTTCGATTCGGATCTTTCTGAAGGAATGCAAGCGAGGGCGGTATGAAAAGTATCGCGAGGCGTGGCATCTGCTGCGGGCAAAGTGAGGTTGCCGGAGTTATTCTGGCGAAGTTGTGGCCAGGGAAATTGGCGCGGGGGTTTGTTGTTGGGCTTGCAGTTTTTCCAGAATCATGGGGCCGAGTTGGGAGACGGTGCCTGCACCAAGCGTCAGGATCATGTCTCCTTCGTGGGCTGCGGCGACGACTGCTTCCGCGGCTTCGGCGAAAGACGGCGCGTAGCGGGCTTCCTGTTCGCCTATTTCTTGAATGTGTTGGGCTAGGGCTTCTCCGGTAATTCCTTCGATGGGCAGTTCGCTGGCGGCGTAGATGTCGAGGATGAACAGGGTGTCGGCATCATGAAACGCGTGAGCGAATTCATCCATGAGTAATTGCGTGCGGGTGTAACGATGCGGCTGGAAGACGACGTGGATCTTGCGGAATCCGCACTGGCGGGCGGCGGCGAGGGTGGCGCGGACTTCGGTGGGATGGTGGCCGTAATCGTCGATGACGGTTACGCCGGCGGCAGCGCCCCGCATCTGGAAGCGGCGATCGACTCCGCGGAAGTTTTCGAGCGCGGTGCGGATCTGATCGACGTTGACGTCAAGGCCGACGCCCACGGCAATGGCCGCTGTAGCGTTCAGGATGTTGTGCAGGCCGGGCACGTGCAGGCGAAACTCGCCGAGGGGCTTCTGTTTAAAGGTCACGTCGAAGAGGCTGATCGGCCGGTAATCGCCGGGGTTCGGCACGGACTTGCCGGGCTTAATGTGAAAGTCGGAACCGCGACGCGTGCCGTAGGTGACGGTGCGGCGCTGAATCTGGGGGAGCATGCGGCGCAACAGGGGATCGTCGTTGCAGACCACGACCATGCCGTAGAAAGGGACACGATCCATGAAATCGAGAAAGGCGCGCTTGACGTTGCGCATGTTGCGATAGCAGTCCATGTGTTCGCGATCAATGTTGGTGACGACCGCGAGGATGGGCGAGAGCTTGAGGAAGGAGCGATCGCTCTCATCGGCCTCGGCGACGAGATATTGCGATTTGCCGAGGCGGGCGTTGGATCCCATGGCGTCGACGCGTCCGCCAACGACTACGGTGGGATCGAGTTCGCCGCCGGCGAGGACAGCCGCGACCATCGAAGTCGTAGTCGTTTTGCCGTGCATTCCGGCAATGGCGATGCCGTACTTCAGGCGCATCAGTTCGGCCAGCATTTCGGCGCGCTGGATGACGGGGATGTGGAGGGCGTGAGCCTCGGAGACTTCTGGATTGTCGGGAGCGATGGCTGAGCTGGCTACGACGACGTCGGCGCCGGCGATGTTTTCGGCGCGGTGGCCCTCGAAAATTATGGCGCCGAGGCTGGCTAGACGCTGGGTGAGGGCTGAGCTCTTGAGGTCGGATCCGGAGACTTTGTAGCCGAGGTTCAGCAACACCTCGGCGATGCCGCTCATGCCGATGCCTCCGATGCCGACGAAGTGAATGCGCTGAATTTTGGCGAACATTTTAGGTCAACTGCTTGGCCACGGATTTACACGGATGAACGCCGATCTGAATCCGTTGAATCCGTGGCTAGTTCTTTTTTCCTGCTAGCCGGGCAGCGATGGCTGCTATGTCGCGCGCGGCGTTTGGATGCGATAGCTTGCTGGCAGCGTCTCCCATCTTTTCTAGACGCGATCGGTCGTTGAATAACGTGCTGACCGTTTCTACCAGACTTTCGCTTGTCAGCTTTGATTCTTCGAGCATCACCGCTGCGCCTGCTCGCTCCAGAGCTTCCGCGTTGCGCTTTTGATGATCGTCTGCGGCGCGCGGAAAAGGGACGAAAACTGCGGGCTTTCCTGCAGCCGTCACCTCGGCCACGGTGCTTGCTCCGGAGCGGCAAATCAGCAAATCCGCCCGGGCAAATGCACCGGGCATGTCGTCGATGAAACGGTGAGCTTCCACTGAGCCGCCCAATTTCGCGTAGGCCGCTTGAGCGTCATTATAGTCACGTTCGCCGGTTTGATGGACGATGTGAATTCCGGGGACACGCTGGCGGAGTTCGGCGACTGAATCTGTGACCACTTGGTTGATGGCGTGGGCGCCCTGGCTTCCGCCGAAGACTAGCAGGTTCTTCGTATTGTTGGAATGCTGTTCGGCGATCTGGAAAAAGGCTTCGCGAACTGGAACGCCGGTGATTTCGCAACGACGGAAATAGCGTCCAGTTTCGGCGAAGTGCACGGCGGCTGCGGAAACCAGCGGCGCTATCATGCGATTGGCGAATCCGGGAACGAAGTTCGGCTCAAACACGAGGGTGGGAATTCGGCGCAATATCGCAGCCAGCATGGCTGGGCCGGAGGCGTATCCGCCTACGCCGATCACGATGTCGGGATGGAACTGGGTTAGGATGCGGCTTGAATCCCAAACGGCTCGGGGCAGGTCGAAGATTGTTTTCAGCCGGGTGGTGAGACTGACTCGGTTCAAGGCGCCAACCTGGACTAGCCTTAAGTCAAATCCTGCAGCAGGGACTAAGCGGTTCTCGATGCCTCGCGCAGTGCCAATGAACAGGACCTCGGCGGCATAATCCTTTTGGAGTTGTTGAGCGATGGCGAGGGCGGGGATCACGTGTCCGCCGGTCCCGCCGCCCGCCAGAATGGCCCGCATGCAGTGACTATAAACTGGAACGGGCATTTGCGAGGCGGGAGGAGTTAACCCTTTAGCTCCGTTGAGGCCTGGCCACATGTGGGTGAGCTTCGCTCAACTGGAGACGCGAGGCGGCTGTCCCGCGTGGTTAGTCGGCTTGCTTGGAAATGTTCAGGAGCACTCCGATGCAGGCCAGGGTCACGAGCAAAGACGAGCCGCCGTAGGAAACCAGCGGCAGCGGGATCCCTTTGGTGGGCATCAGGCCGAGGACTACGCTGATGTTGATGAAGGCCTGGACGACGATCATGCTGGTGATTCCGACTGCGAGGAAGCGTCCGAACATGTCTTGGGTTCGCAGAGCGGTGCGAACGCCGCGCCAGAGGAAGATGGCGAACAGCAGTACAATCACCAGCGCGCCTACCAACCCCAACTCCTCGGCGGTTACGGCGAAAATGAAGTCGGTGTGGGGTTCGGGCAGATAGAAAAGTTTCTGCTTGCCTTCCATCAGACCAACGCCGGTGATACCGCCGGTGCTGACAGCGATTAGCGATTGAATAATATGAAAGCCGCGGCCTTGGGGGTCGGAATATGGATCGAGGAAAGCGAGAATGCGGTCGCGGCGATAGGCCACGTGGAAGATCAGGAAATATAGTGGCAATAGAGAAGCTAAGAATGCGTAACCGAGGTAGCGCAAATCGAGTCCGGCAACGAATAAGACGCAGCCGGTAATTGCGGCGCAGGCGATTGCAGTGCCAAGATCGGGTTGAAAGACAATCAAAGCAATGAAGACCAAGGTTGGAACGGCTGCGGGCAAAACTGTGTTGCGCCAATCCTTCATCGATTTCGTGCGGCTCTCAAGGAAGAATGCGAGAAACAAAATGAGCGCCGGTTTAGCCATTTCTGAGGGCTGAAAAGAAAGCGGACCCAAGTGAAACCAACGATGCGTATGGTGAGCGCGATCGAGGAAAAAGACAGAGATCAGCAACAGCGTGGTCGCGCCGAGCAATGAGAAAACGACAGCAGGATGTTTATACCGGCGGTAATCGATTTTCATGGCAAGGACCATGGCCAGAATTCCGGCGGTCGCCCAGCCCAATTGCCGTAGTAGAAAGAAATACCCCGAGCCGTAGCGCTCCTTGGCCATGACCGCTGATGCGCTGAAAACCATCACCAGCCCTATGAAGATCAAGAGCAGAGTGACGGTAAACAGCCAACTGTCGACACTGACGCGCTTCGCCATGGAGAGGATTTCATTTCACCACGAGACACGGAGGCATGGAGGCTTTTCGTGAAGGATTTTGCGAGAGGCTTAACTCTTTTGGTTCGCCTGCTCCGCTAACGCATGGACAACTTCCTTGAATACCTTTCCACGATGTTCGTAGTTGCGGAACTGGTCGAAGCTGGCGCAAGCGGGAGCGAGCAACACGATGTCCGCTGGTTTGGCCGCCTCGGCTGCATGTTTGATAGCGGTTTCAAGGGTTTCGGCGTGATCGATCTCCGTTGATCCCTTGATTTGTGATTCGATCTTCTCGGCCGCGGCGCCGATCGTATAAACACGTTTTACCCGCTCCCGAAGCAGGTCATTCAGGACGGTGTAATCGCTGCCTTTATCCTTGCCGCCGAGAATAAGGTGAATATTGGCGGGGAAGGATTCGAGCGCCTTGATGGTCGCGTCAACGTTGGTTGCTTTGGAATCGTTGTAATATTCCACGCCGCGAATCGTGGTTACATATTCCAGCCGGTGCTCGACCGCTTTAAAGTCGTGCACTGCTTTGCGAATCCGGTCCGGTTCACAGCGCAGGAGAGCGCCGACGCACACCGCAGCCAGAACATTTTCGACGTTATGCCCGCCCTTCAACGGAATCTCCGAGACCAGCATGATCTCTTTCTGACCACTGTGATCGCGGAAGAAAATGCGGCCGTCGTGGACAAACGCGCCCTGCTTCACTTCTCTTGTCCGGCTGAACCAGAAGACTTGCGCTCGGGTGCGGGCTGCCAGTTCGACACAGGTCAGGTCATCGGCGTTGAGGACGGCGTAATCTTCCGCTCGCTGGTTTTCAAAGATACGGGCTTTTGCGTCGGTATAAGCAGTGAAGGTGCGATGCCGATCGAGATGGTCGGGAGTGACATTGAGAACCACGGCGATCTGCGGACGAAATGTCTGAATGGTTTCGAGCTGGAAACTAGAGACCTCCAAGACCGCAATGGTGTCTGCCGTCGCCCCTTCGACCAGTGAAATCGCTGGTGTGCCGATGTTTCCCCCGACCGCAGTCCGGTATCCGCCCGCGGCGACAATCTCGCCTGCCAAAGTCGTGGTGGTTGTCTTGCCGTTAGAACCGGTGATGGCAACGATGCGTCCGGGAAAAAACTGGGCAGCCAGTTCGATTTCGCCAATCACGTTTTCGCCCAGGGCGCGCGCCTGTACTAGCGAAGGCGCGTCGGTAGGCACTCCAGGGCTGACGACGATGAGATCTTGCCCGCCGAATGTGCGCTGGCCGTGTCCACCGGTCTCTACGACGATGCCATGATCGAGCAGGACTGGGATCTCGTCTTTCAGTTGGTCTTGGGGCTTCGCGTCAGAAACAGTAACCCGCGCGCCCTTCGCCTTTAAAAAGAGCGCTGAGGCGACGCCGGACTTACCGAGTCCAACAACCAACACGCGTTTGTCGCTTACATTCACGGTTCTATTTCACCACAGAGTCACAGAGCCACGGAGAAACCAATACATCTTCAGGCGGCTCGGACTGCTCGCTGGTCAAAGTGTTCCATTTCCCTTGTTGGTTTCTCTGTGACTCTGTGTCTCTGTGGTGGAGAACTATCTCAATTTTAGTGTCGTCAGCGCGAACAATGCGAAGACCAGCGACGCGATCCAGAAGCGCACGATAATCTTCGACTCCGACCAGCCCAGCAGCTCAAAATGATGATGGATGGGAGCCATCTTGAAGATACGCTTTTTGCGAAGTTTGTAGGACCCGACTTGCAGAATTACTGAGAGCGCCTCGATGACGAACACGCCGCCGATGAAGGGCAGCAGCAATTCCTGTTTGATCATTACCGCGACCGTGCCGATTGCGCCGCCGAGGGCGAGCGAGCCTACGTCTCCCATGAATACTTCCGCCGGATGCGCGTTATACCACAGAAAGCCAATGGCCGCGCCGACCATGGCGCCGCAAAAAATGGTCAACTCGCCGACTTGTGGCATGCGCTCCAGTTCGAGATAAGCGGCGAAGGTAGCGTGGCCACTGACATAGGTGAGAACGGCCAGGGCCCCGGCGGCGATCACGGTGCAACCGATGGCCAGGCCGTCCAAGCCATCCGTCAGGTTCACGGCGTTGCTCGACCCGACAATCACCAGCACTACGAAACCAATGAACGGCAGAAATGCCAAAGGCCACAGATGAGGAGAGTGCTCTAGACTGCCGATCACCAAGTCGGGTCGAAATTGCTTGAAAAAAGGTACCAGCAGCTTGGTCGAATAAAGACCGCGCGTCTGCATCACGATAAGCGCAACCGCGATGAGAACACTGGCGGCGATCTGGAGGCCAATCTTAGCTTTGCCGGTCAACCCCAGATTTCTGCGATGCACGACTTTGATGTAGTCATCGCTGAATCCGATAGCAGCGAAGGCGGACGTGGAAAGAACGGCAATCCATACGAACCGATTGCTCAGGTCCGCCCATAACAAAGTTGGAATCACGATGGAGATCGCAATCAACAAGCCGCCCATGGTCGGAGTGCCAGCTTTTTTCTGATGAGCTTTAGGTCCTTCCTCGCGAATGTATTGTCCAATCTGAAATTCGCGAAGACGATTGATTACGAGCGGACCAACGATGAGTCCAGTGAAAAGCGCCGTGAGGCTGGCGAACGCAGTCCGAAAGGTGAGATAGCGGAAGATGCGAAACGGCGGGAAATAGTGAAACAGCTTTTCGTACAACAGCCAATAAAGCAATCAGCCTCCGTTTCGTCGTTGGTCGTTCGTCGTGAGCCCCACCCGCGACTACCGACGGGCGACTGATGACTGCTGCGACCGCCACTTTTCCAAAGCTCTCTCCAGTTTCACTCCACGAGATGCCTTCAGCAATACTAAATCGCCATCGCGGGTTTCGCGGGCCAGCCAATCGCCGGCTTCTTCCGGCGTGGCTACGAACTCTGCCCGCATTCCAGCTTGACTTGCAGCTTCGACCATCTGCTGGGCTTCGCCTCGCACTCCTAAGAGCAAGTCAACTTTCTTGCTGGCGATGTGACGGCCGGCTTCGCGGTGGAGATCCTCGCCAGATGAACCAAGTTCGAGCATCTCGCCCGCGACAACGATCCTACGCTTCGCCGGCATGACAGCTAATGCATCGACCATGGCTTCGAGCGCTTTCGGATTGCAATTGTAGCAATCGTTGATGATGGTGATGTTGCCAAGCTTGACGACCTGCCCGCGCTTGTCAGCCGGGGCGAGCGATGCCAGGGCGGCAACGGCTTCGGAGGGGCTTAAGCCGCGCTCCAGTCCTACCGCAACCGCGGCCAGCGCGTTGTAAATGTTGTGCGTTCCAACCAGGTGCAGTGTAGCTTTTTCGCGGCAACTTCCTACGACTACGTCGAACGTGGATCCGTCTGCTCCCTGGGGCTGGATATTTTCCGCCCGCACGTCCGCGGTCGCGGGCATGCCGTAGAGAACTACTTTGCCACGAAAATTGCGGCCAAACTGCGAAACGTATTCGTCGTCCGCGTTCAGCACGGCAGTTCCGGTCGCAGGCAGGGCTTCGATCAGTTCGTATTTTGCGCGTGCGATCCCGGCTACAGAATCGAAAAATTCTAAGTGTACGGAGGCTACATTAGTGACTACGCCAATTTCAGGCTGCGCGATCTTCGCCAGCGCGGCGATTTCACCGGCGTGCGACATGCCCATCTCAATGACTGCGAGATCGTGTTCGGGCTCGATTTTGAGCAACATGAGGGGAAGTCCGAAATGATTATTGAAGTTACCTTCAGATTTCAGCACTCGGAAGCGGGTCGAGAGCAGGTGCGCGATGGCTTCTTTCGTCGTGGTCTTTCCGGTCGATCCCGTCACCCCAATCAGCGGCTTCGCCCACAAACGCCGAACTGCGCTGGCTAGTGTCTGCAACGCGACAAGCGTATCGTTCACTGGCATCAGCCGGGCTTTATCGGGGTAGCAAGCGAGTTGGTCTCTACGGATAACCGCAGCCACAGCACCTTTCTCCAGTGCCTGGTGCACGAAGTCGTGGCCATCCATGCGTTCGCCCTTCACCGCGAAGAAAAGCTCACCGGGTCGAATGGAGCGGGAGTCGATGGAATAACCTTGCGCCACCGCGTTGGGGTCAAACTCACCAGCGGCTGAGAGAAATTCGGCAACGCGAGAGAGCGGCAGCTTCATGAGTTCTTTCCCGCGGCGGCGTTTGCAGCTTCGCAGTTGTAGCCGGAATCGCGCAGGACGTTGCGGGCTACCTCGACATCGTCGAAAGGAATGGATCCTTCGCGCGTGACTTGCACTTTCTCGTGACCCTTCCCCGCGATCAGAACAATATCGCCGGGGCCAGCCTCGCGAATTGCCAGTGCGATTGCGTTTTTCCGGTCTGGTTCCACTTTGTATTTTGCGCCGGAGCGCTGCAGGCCGACCATGGCGTCGTTGATGATCGCCAGCGGATCCTCGCTGCGCGGATTGTCGGAAGTCAGCACCACGAAGTCGCTGCCTCGACCGGCGGCTTCTCCCATCAGGGGACGTTTCGCCCGGTCACGATCACCGCCGCAGCCGAAGACCGTAATGACTCGCCCTTTCTGCCTTGCCTGCTGGACGAAGTCCCGCGCCAGCACGGTCAAGTTGCGAAGCGCGTCGTCGGTGTGTGCGTAGTCTACAACTACGGTGAACGGCTGTTTGCAATCCACGCGTTCGAAACGGCCCGGCACCCGGACCAGGGACGCAATACCTTGTGCGATCGTGTCAGTTTTGCAATCACGCGCGTAGGCTGCTCCGGCTGCGGCGAGGACGTTGTACACGTTTACTCTGCCAATCAACGGAGAAAACACGGGTACAACTTCTTTCGATATGACCAGGTCGAACCGCGTGCCTCGCGGTGCAATATTGATATTTTCCGCGCGCAGATCGCCGCTCTTCAAACCGTAAGTCAAAACTTCAGAACCATGTTTCTTGCTGAATTTCGCCAGCTTCTGACAGTACTCGTCCTCAGCATTGAGCACGGCGACGCGCGGCGGATCAGTACCGCAGCCTTCGAACAGTATCTGTTTAGCTGCGAAATATTCGTCCATGGTTTGATGATAATCGAGGTGGTCCCGGGTCAGATTGGTGAATACAGCCACGTCAAATGGAATGCCGTAGACGCGTTGCTGGGCGAGCGCGTGCGAGGAAACCTCCATGACTGCCTCAGTCGCACCGTTGCCCAGAGCTTCCGCGAGAATGCGGTTCAGATCAAGCGCTTCAGGCGTGGTATGCGGCGCGGGCAAGATTCTTCCAGCCACATGATATTCAATTGTCCCGATCAGTGCGCTTTTGCGATTGGCTGCGGTGAGGATTGCTTCCAGCAGGAATGCAGTCGTGCTTTTCCCGTTCGTGCCAGTGATGCCGGTGATTGCCATCCGCTCGGCGGGGCGCTTGTAGAAATTGGCGCTTAGGCGAGCCAGAGCGCGGCGTCCGTGTGGCACTTGGACCCAGGCCACTTCTGCCCGCGGAATCTCACTCGCAGAGTCACTGACGATTGCTACGGCTCCGGCTGTGATCGCTCGGTCAATGAACTTATTTCCGTCGCTGGCCTCGCCGCGCATAGCGATGAACGCGTCGCCCGGCTTTACTCGCCGCGAATCATATTCCAATCCGCTAACGCTCGGATTACCGCTCTGAGCGAGGACTTCCGCGCCGTGCAGAAGCTGAAGAAGATTCATGGGGTTTCTATTGTGAGCTTACTCCAAATCGGCCTTGTGACCGTAGAGCCAGATACCAGGCAACCGCGCGGACGAGGCGTCCAGGATGACGTGAGCATTTTCAGCGGCCGAACTTCACGGTCACCCGTGATCCGGTTGCGACATGTGATCCTGCAGCAGGGATCTGATCCTGAGCCAGTCCGCTGCCCACCGCGTCCAGGTCCAGACTGCTATCCTCGGCGAGCTCGATCGCGCCGCGTACGCTCTTGCCGGCGAACGACGGCACCACGATTCCACCCTGCTCTGCGTCCAGCACAACCGTACCGCTGGATGGGAGATGATCGGAGCCGGCTGCAAGTGGGGGCTGCGAATTCGGAGCCGCTGGAGATTGCTCTAAGTCTGTTGCAGGCCTGGCCACTATTTCATGCTGACGCAGTGCAGCTGGAACTAC
This sequence comes from uncultured Acidobacteriota bacterium, assembly GCA_963722725.1. Classification (GTDB taxonomy): domain Bacteria; phylum Acidobacteriota; class Terriglobia; order Terriglobales; family Acidobacteriaceae; genus JABDBE01. Next base: position 776,574 of record CAVROB010000009.1, on the reverse strand, counting down.
TGCACTGCCGCTTGACTCTGGCATCGCGTTGGCGAGCAGCATTCGACGGCGCCGGGCCCGTACTCGCGGCTGGGGCATCTGCTACATCCAGCGCCTCGCCCAAATGGTCGGGTGAACCTTCCGCGAGATCCTGCGTTTTCACTTGGCGCGAAGCTAGTAACAACTGGCGGCTGCGTGGTAATTCCACGTCATGGGGAGTGTGCAGATATTCCAGAACTTGTTGCGTCACGCGCTGGAAAACCGGAGCCGAAACTTGTCCGCCTTGATGCAAGCCGACGGCCGAGTCCAGGATGACAGCGACCACGATCGCGGGATCGTTCAACGGGGCAAATCCGGCAAATGATGCTACGTACTTGGTCTTTGAGTAGGCGTGAGTTCCAGGATCTACTTTCTGCGCGGTCCCCGTCTTGCCCGCAGAAGAATAGCCTTCGAGGACCGCTTTTTTTCCTGTACCCTCGAGCACGACCTTCTGCATCATCTGCTTCATTTCCGCTGCCGTCATCGACGAGATGACGCGCCGCCCGTCAGCGGGATGAAAAGCAATCGTCTGAGAGGCGGGTTGCGGATCAGTCGTTCCCGCGACGATGCGCGGTGCAACCTGAACGCCGTCGTTGGCAATCGTCGAAGCCAGAGTCGAAAGCTGAAGCGGAGTAATGCCGATTTCCTGCCCCATGGAAATAGCGCCAATTGAAACTTTGGACCACCGGCTGACCGGCTTGGTTAAGCCACGAGTCTCGCCGGGCAACTCAATTCCCGTTTGTTGCCCAAAGCCAAACGCTCGAATGTATTTATAGAACCGGTCTTCACCCAGGCGGAGCGCAATCTTGATAGCTCCGACATCGCTCGACTCCGCCAGAATTCCCCAGACCGGTAACAGCCCGTGCGGCCGGCTGTCGCGAATGCGCATGCCGTTGATGACGATCGACCCCATCTGGCAATCGAATACTTCATCCGGACGGGTCAGCTTTTCTTCGAGAGCCGCCGAGATCGTCACCACTTTAAAAGTCGAGCCGGGCTCGTAAACGTCGCTGACGGCGTGATTTTTCAGGCGTTCGGGCGTAATTTCCTTGGTTAGGTTCGGGTTGAATGTAGGCTGGTTAGCCAGCGCAAGAATTTCTCCGGTATGCGGATTCTGCACGATGACTGTGCCGCTGATCGCGTGTGTCTGTTCCATCGCAGTGGCCAGTTCGCGTTCGGCAATATATTGAATCTGCTCGTCAATGGTCAGAACAACGTTCTCGCCCGGTTCCGGCTGCTTCTCCACGCTGCCAAACCATTTCTTGTGCGCGTCGACCGAAATGAGCATGCGCCCCGGGCTGCCGCGAAGCTTATCGTCATATTGCCGCTCAATCCCGCTGAGGCCCTCGTCGTCCATGCCCACGTAACCCAATACCTGGGCCGCCAGTTCGCGCTTGGGATAGAAACGTCTGGATTCTTTCTGGAAGTAAATCCCGCGTAGATTCAACGCGCGGATGCGATCAGCGGTCTCCGCGTCTGCCTTGCGCGCAACCCAGCAAAACGTGCGCGCAGCTTTGCACTTGGCGAAGGTATCCCGAGGATCGGTTTTCGTGATCTTCGAAATCAGCGAGATGGTGCCGGCCAAGTCGGGGATTTCCGTTGGCACGGCGAAAGCGGAATCAACCGAGATCGACATCGCCAGTTCGCGCCCGGTGCGGTCGTAAATGATGCCACGCCGGGCTGATACTTCCTCGGTACGCTCGCGTTCATGGATGGCGCGCTTTTCGAAGCTTCCGTAGCGAAAGATTTGTAGATAAACCAGTCGCAGACAAATGCCGCCGCACCACAGGACGAGAACTGCGGCCAGCATGTAGAGCCTGACATTGGTTGGGTTGCGGGGTGTGTTGGCTGCCACGAATTGCGCCCTCTAGACAAACATGGCGGCCTGCCACATTTAGGGAAGCCGCCAAAAAACTTGGGCCACAGATTACGCGGATGGTCACGGATAATGCTTTTTATTTATTAATTGATCCGTGTTCATCCGTGTAATCCGTGGCCGAACTTTGTTTGCACAATCTTACGGAACCGAGATCACAGACACTGCGGCGCTAGCCATAACCGGCGCACTGGCATCCGACGGGGCGGACTCCATGCGTATTATCTGGCCTGCCTGCGGCGGCTGCATTCCATACTGCCGCGCCAGCCGGTCGATGCGATCCGGAGAACGCAGCGAGGCTTCTTCCAGTCGGAGCGTGCGATTCAACTCCGAAAGTCCATTGCGCTCGTTCTTCATGAACTCGATCTTGTAGCCATACTCAATGGCCTTGAAGTGTTGCCACGTGTAAGTCATGACCAGCAGGAAAAGGCAGCTTAGCGCGATGCCGAACTGTCTCATTTCACGGCTGCGCCGAGGGTCCTCGAGTTTTACCAGGCGTGAATTGTCAATTGGCTTGGCAAAGTAGATCTCCGGCGTGCCAGTCCAGCACGGCTTGCGCCTTTTGCCACGCACTGCCCCTTGAAGAGCCATCACTGCGGTTGCCATTACGCCACCCCAAGTAACTTCGAATCAAACGCTCGCTCGCGTTCGGTTGCCACATACCAGTATGGAATCTTCGCTTCCTGAGAATCGTTCGCTACACGAGCGTGCTTTTCTGCACGCTCGACCGTTGAAATCAGTTCGTCAATCAAATTGCCCGTAAACATGACCAGCCTCCGTTTTACTTGGGTCTCTTTACTTTCTTGTAGCGCCGCGGTGCTACTAAACTCTTTCCGCTGCCCTTAACTTCGCGCTGCGCGACCGCGGATTGCGATCAATTTCTTCTTCTCCGGCGGTCACAGGCTTCTTGGTCAGTAACTCGTAGTAGTCCTGCTTCATTCCTTCTCGGAGAGCATCTTTTACGATGCGATCCTCAAGCGAGTGAAAACTGATGATCACCAACCGTCCGCCCGGTTTGAGCACCTGCGGGACTGCGTCGAGCAATGCCTGCAGGTCTTTCAATTCGTCGTTTACGAAGATTCGGAGAGCCTGAAAGGTTCGCGTCGCGGGATGAATCCTTCTTGCATTCTTGCCTTCAAACCGATTCATTGGCCGGGCCGCGGCTGATACGACATCCGCAAGTTGTGCAGTAGTTCGGATCGGCCGCGACCGGACAATGGCTCTGGCGATTCTCCGCGACCTCCTTTCCTCACCGAATTCGTAAATCAGATTGGCGAGTGTGACCTCGTCGATCTGGTTTACCACTTGTTCGGCGGTTCGCTCGGCTTGCGGATTCATTCGCATGTCGAGCAGTCCTTCCGCCTGAAAACTAAAGCCTCGCGCGGCATCGTTCAGCTGCAAACTGCTCATGCCCAAGTCGGCTAAGATTCCGTCGTACGTCGGCCGTGGTTCGTCGTTCGCAAGCTCTGCGAAAGAACGATGCAGCAACGTGATCTCTGGCCAGTCCTGCTGTTGATCTTGGCCAACGACCAGCCTCTCCCGCGCGATTTCGAGCGCTGCCGGATCCTTATCGAGCCCAATCAAATGACCCGGTGCGCCTAGGCGTCTTGCGATTTCGAAACTGTGCCCGCCCAGGCCCACCGTGGCGTCGATATACGTCCCGCCGCGCTGGATAGCTAAAAAGTCGATCGCTTCTTTTAAAAGAACCGGAACATGGCCCGCTTCCCTGCCACTGCCATGCCCAACCCCCTGAGGGGTGTCTGTTGAACCCTCGCCCACTAGATGCCCAATTCGTCGAGCGTCTTCTCATCCTCAGGCGTGAACTTCTCGTCTTCCATCTGCTGCCGGTACGCTTGCAGATTGCGGATTTCCAGGTACGTCTGGTATCCGCTGACTGCCACTTCTCCCTTGATCTGCGCCGCATCGCGTAACAGTTGCGGCATCAGCAGCCGCCCCTGTCCGTCCATCTCGACCACTTGTCCCCAATAATTCACTTTGCTCAGAAACTTTTTCTTCGTAGGATTGAAGGTCGAAAGCCCTGCCAACTTCTGCTCGATCCGTTCCCATTCCTCGAAGGGATATACTTGAGCAACCTTGCCATCCAGGCTGGTGATGTAAAATTGCGTGCCGTACTTCTCGTCGATGACGCGCTTGAATTCCGAGGGGACTTTGAGCCGTCCCTTTTCGTCGACGCGAGTTGGGTGATTGCCGCGAAACATGTGTTCTGCCCTTTACCGGGGCGGAAAGTCTGTGAGCAATAACTGCCACAGCTATGAGGGAGGTAAAAGCGGTCAAAATGCTGGTCGATTGCGGTTCGTTCGGGCTGTTTTTGGGGGTGTCAGCTTCAAATTCCACTGGCGCCTCACAGTTTCCAGTCTTGCCCACGACCTCTACTGCCACGACCACTTCTTACCACTTTTGTCCACATCTTACGCCTAACCTGTTTGTTGTCAACAGGAAAGTTATAGGTAGTCATTCTGAGACAGAGCCCTATCCAGAAACCACCAGAAATTGTGGCTAACTGATGAGGTGACCCCAAGGGATGGGGTTTAGCACTCTGGTTCGGATTTGCAACCTTCGTTATTTCTTCGCTTTAGACAGCATTGCTAAAGTGGCGAGGGCATCGAAAATCGGCCCGGACCAGCAAAAACCTCTCGATTTTTCGCTTGAAAGCTCGGCTTTGGACTTGACGGCGATCCGGAATGACCTATCGTGTGCAATTCGAGCAGTGGGTGCCGATCGCAATCGAGAAGGTTTTTCTGTTCTTCGCCAATCCGAACAACTTGCCCCGCATCATGCCTCCCGACAGCGGAACCGAGTTGGCTGCGCTGAGGCTGGCGCATCCTCCGGACTCAATGGCACCCGTACTGAATCCTGATTCGCTTGCAGGCGTGGGTTCTGAGATCGTGACTTCCTTTCGCCCATTCACGTTTCTTCCCTTCCGCGCGCAATGGGTTGCATTGATCACAGAGTTCGAATGGAACCACCACTTCGCCGACATTCAGAAGAAAGGACCATTCAAGCAATTTCAGCATCGCCACGAGTTTTCGGTGGAGACGCGAAACGGAGTGAGTGGAACGACCGTCCGCGATGTGATTGAATACGACCCCGGCTTCGGGTTGCTCGGCAATCTGGCGCAAAAGCTCTTTATCGCGCCGAGCCTTAGACAGACATTCGAATACCGGCAGTCAAGGTTGGAAATGCTGCTGCGCTGAAAGCCGATCTCAAGCGCAGCTTGTCACCTCACGGGCTCAACCACCACGGCGGTCCCGTACGCCAGCACTTCTGTGACGCCTTGCATTACTTCCGTGGCGTCGTAACGAGCTCCGACGACTCCGTTTCCGCCCAGTTCAGCCGCATGCTGCAGCATCAGGTCGAAGGCTTCGGCACGAGTCTTTTCACAGAGATTGGTAAGCAGAGTTATGTTGCCACCCAAGATGGTTTGCAGTCCCGCTCCAATGGTGCCGAAGATTGAACGTGAGCGAACCACGATTCCGCGGACCACTCCCAGAGTGCGGACTACGCGAAATCCATCCAGTTCAAATTGTGTAGTGACCATATTGTGGGCGACCATTCGCCCAGGCGCGCTGTAGCTCATGCCCATTTCGTTGGTCCTTTCTTCCCATCCAGGCGCTCAAGCACTGCCGCCTTCCCGCAATACGCTATTCCAATTCAGCGGTAATCACAAATTCCCGTTCTGCCGGATCATACTCGATACGAAGCAAGTTCGGCTTGCAGCAGACCTGGCAATCTTCGACATAAGACTGCCGACGGCCAGCCGACTCGTCCACCGTCGTCTGGTTAGACTGGCCGCAACCTGCGCATTGGAATCCAGCTTGCACTCTGCCATTCTAGGACGAAAGCAGGAATTGACTCGCTTTTGTTGCCATAGGCGCAGAATGCTGATGCAGCCACTATAATGTCCCGCTGACCGGGTTTTGTGGAGGATGAATGATTTCGCGGCGCCATTTTATCCAACTGGGCTCGATGTCCGGTGTAGTGCTAGGCGTGAGTTCATTCGCGCAGGGGGTCGTGGAAGAGTCGCAATCGGCGTTGCCCCCTTCGATCTCCGCGCTGAAGTCTATGAAGGAGCAAGCGAAGCCCATCACCCTGGACGAACGTCGTGAACGTCAGGAAAAGGCGCGCCGTCTGATGGAATCCAACCGCATTGATGCTCTACTGATGATGGAAGGAACCTCGCTCAATTACTTCACTGGCATCGTTGGTGGGGTGGAGAGCGGCTGTTTGCGATGGTGCTGCCCGCGAAAGGTGCGGCGTTTTATGTGTGTCCCGCCTTTGAGGAAGAACGCGCGCGTGAGCAGATCGCAGCAGCCCCGGAAGGTAATCGAGCCGATGTGCGCACCTGGAATGAAGATGCCAACCCCTATCAACTCGTTGCGCAAGGCTTAAAAGATCGCGGGATTTCCACTGGGAAACTTGGCATGGAGGAAACCGTCCACTTCCTTTTCACCAACGAAATAGCCAACGCGGCGCCGCAAGTAAATATCGTTAGTGGCACGCCTATCACCGCCGGATGCCGGATGGTGAAGAGCGATCACGAGATCGCATTGATGCAGCTCGCGAACAAAGCTACACTAGCCGCTTACGAGGCCACTTACCGCGCTCTGAGAGAAGGTATGACGCAGAGTGATTTCTCAGAGCTGATCGCTCAGGCATACAAGCAGTTGGGTTCTCCGGAGAAGCCAGCGTGCAAGTCGGGGAGTATTCTGCCAACCCGCATGGTTCCGCAACGCCACAAGTAATTCGTGAGGGCTCAATCGTGATGGTGGACGATGGATGCACCGTCGAGGGCTACCAGTCTGACATCACGCGCAGTTTTGTCTTGGGCAAGGCATCCGACAAGATGAAAAAAGTTTTTGACATAGTGCATCGGGCGCAGACCGCCGCACTGAAGACCGCGCGACCGGGTTTGGAGTGCCAAGCCGTGGATGCAGCCGCGCGAAAAGTGATTACCGATGCCGGTTATGGACCGGACTACAAATACTTCACACATCGCCTGGGGCACGGCATCGGCATGGACGGCCACGAGTGGCCTTATCTAGTGCTCGGAAACACCACTCCCATGGCCGCGAACATGACGTTCAGTGATGAGCCAGGAATTTACATTCGGGGCGAGTTCGGCATTCGCTTGGAAGACGACATGCACATCACCGAGAACGGCGCGGAGTTGTTTACGCCACAGAGTCCGTCGTTGGAGAATCCTTTCGGGACCGCGTGATCAAAACATGACCCAACGGATTGCGTTTGCAGTCTTGCTTGCTGCCGCGATTGCCGTGCCTGCTTTGGCCGTTGAGCCTCCTTCAGCACCCGCCTACGGGGTTCGCATGGAAAACACCTGGATCCCCATGAAGGATGGCGTACGCCTCTCCGCCACTTTATACATGCCGGACGGCGCGAAACCGAATGAGAAATTCCCTGCCATCCTCGAATACCACCCCTATCGAAAAGATGATGCCATGGCCGCGCGCGACTACGGAATCTTCACGTATTTCGCTCGCCGCGGTTACGTTGGCGCTCGCGTTGATATACGCGGCTTCGGCACCAGCGAAGGAATTCCTACCGACCGCGAGTATTCCGAACAGGAGCAAGCTGACGGTTTGCAAATCATTTCCTGGCTAGCCCGGCAGCCATGGTCGAACGGCAACGTCGGAATGATGGGCATTTCGTGGAGCGGATTCAATTCGCTGCAGATGGCCATGCTTCATGCTCCTGAGCTGAAAGCGATTCTCGCCGCCGATGCGACTGCGGAATTATTTCACGACGACATTCATTTCATCGATGGCATGGCCCACGTCGACGAGTTCGAGCTAAACATGGATATGGCGCCCGGCATGACAGGCGCGCCCGACTACACCCTCGACGAAAAAATTCTCGGGCCGCGCTTTGAAGCCGCGCCCTGGTCGCTGCTCTACTTGAAGCACCAACGCGATGGGCTATTCTGGCGGAGCCCTGTCCGTCCATTGAGCGAGATCACGATTCCCTGCTTCCTGATTGGCGGTTTGCAGGATGGCTATCGCGACAGCATTCCGGCCATGCTGGAACAAACTAAAGCGCCGATTAAGGCGATCATCGGACCGTGGAACCACAGCTTCCCGGACAACGCGGACTATGGACCGCGCATTGAGTGGCGCGATGAAGCCGTGCGTTGGTGGGATTATTGGCTCAAAGGCCGCGACACTGGCGTATTGCAAGATCCGAAGCTCGTGATTTACATGCAGCACTGGCATCCGCCCGATCCGAATCTTGAAGCTGTGCCCGGCGAATGGCGCCGCGAAGAAGGGTGGCCCCCGCACGACGTCAAGCCGGCGACACTGTTCTTGCAGCCCAACCACACCCTGGCGGATTCCGTCGCGGCGAAGGATGTTCATCAACTCAGGTACGTTCCGTCGATTGGAGTAGAGTCCGGTTTCTGGTGGGGCGAATTACTAACCGATCCGCGCCCGGTCGATGCCTTCAGCCTCGTCTATGATTCGGCGCCACTGCAAAACGAAACAGCAATCCTCGGCAGACCCCACGCTCTTTTGCGGGCCTCTGCCACCGCGCCTTCTGCCGATTGGTTTGCCCGACTGTCCGATGTAGCGCCCGACGGAACAGTTACGCAAATCACCGGCGCCGGAGTGAACGGCGCGCAACGCGAGTCGATGAGCGAGCCGCGAGATCTCGAACCCGGCAAAGTGTACCCGCTCGACATTGAAATGCACTTGACCTCGTGGGTTTTTCCCAAGGACCATCGCATCCGCGTCGCGATTTCGAACGCGCTGTGGCCCATGATTTTGCCCACTCCGTATCCGATGACCACGTCGCTGGAACTTGGTGCGAACGATGGATCCCGTCTCGTTCTTCCAGTGGTCCCGGTGCACGGCATTTCTCCTCCGGCATTTCAACCGCCGCAACCCTCAGAGGAGCGCACCGACATTCAAAGCACCGGCGAACTTTTCCCCGGTGATTGGACGGCAACTCGAGACGAAGTCAATCACAAAACCACGGTCCATTGGCATGGAAAGACAGAAACCACTTATCCTTGGGGCAAAGAGACCGACTACGAAAATCTAACCTACGATGCTGATGACATGCACCCGGAGATCAGTGCGGTTCAAGGCGAAGCAAAAAGCGTTTTCGAGTTGAAGGGCCGGGTGCTGACGTGGCAAGGACATTTGTCAGTGACCACCGACCAAAAAAACTTCTATTACCAATACACGCGAGAAATATTGAAAGACGGTCAGATGGTCAAGACGAAAACTTGGCAGGAAACCATTCCCCGCGACCACCAATAGATTCGCTTTCAGCCTTAGTCCGCAGCTGCCGCCTTTTCTCCCATTCCCGCCTTCAGATCAGCGGCCAGCAACCGGTGGAACAAATGCTCCCCGGCCTCGCGCCGCACCGAAAGCCTTCCCGCACCATAAGCTCGTGACTTCAACCCTCGCTGCACCGCCTCGCAAATACCCAAATCCTCATCCTGAACTCGCAGACCTACAGCCACGCTCTGCTGGTTGTATTCGCGATGGGCCTCGCTTACGTCGGCAAAATAGAAATCGAAAATCACGCGGCAATGATCAACGTCCACCGGCAGCACCAGATTCGTATCCATGTAGCCTTCGTAGCAATTAATCATCAGATTCGGATACTGCCAGAAATACCATGCGCGATCGCCTTTTCGAGTCGCTCCCGTCGCCGCGTCCTCACTCGAAGCCACCATCGGGCTCGACTGCAGGCAATACCGGTCTTCGTTCTCGATGGTGTATTCCTTGTAATCGAGCACTGAGCTCAGGCCCTTGTGCAGATGAGGCACGTGATATCCGCCGTCGAGAAAATTGTCGACAAACACCTTCCAGTTGCAATGAATGTCATAGACGCGGGTATCGAAATAATGCAGTTTGCTCACGCCGAGAGGCGCAACTCGTTCGCCAACCCGCCGAGAAAATCTCGCAACGGAACGGCTTCCGGGTCGAGATTCACGAACACGAACTTTTCCCAAGTCTCGGCCTTCACCGGGACCAAGCCATTCTCTTGGCGCTCGAAATTCTTGACGCCGTCGAACTCCGGCATTCCCTTGAGCGAGCCATCCAGCCCGTAGTTCCAACCGTGATAAGGACAATGCAGGATGGAAGCCTGTCCGCACGGTTCAGTGACCACGGCGGCAGCATGGTGGCGGCACACGTTGTAGAAGCCCCGCAATACACCATCGTTTCCGCGGACAACGACGATCGGCTCTCCCGCCACGCTTGCGGTGACGAATTGGCCAGGCTTCTCGACTTGCTCAATACGTCCAACCATCTGCCAGGTCTTGCCGAAGACCGCGTTGGTTTCGAGCTCCGCAATACGCGAATCCACATACCAAGACGACGGGATCGTCGACGCCTCTGCGAGGCTCGCGTTCGCGTCGTAGGTAGCGAGAACACTTTGGATTGTGCTTTGCGGAATCATGGTCGTCCAGCGGGAAAACAGATCATGCTGGTTGGACGGTGGTCTTGGTTTTTTCGTTAGGTTCCACTCCGACCGCCCTTCTCAAAACATCCAAGAACTGCGCGATCCGCGCTTCTTTCTTCTCCGACAAATCACCCTGGCGGCGAAACAGCCCGGGATCCAGTTCCTCGATCAGCAGAGCGTCCTGAAATCGTTCAACCACCCAATCGAGAATGGACACAACCATCTCGATATCCAAGTCCCGGCGAAGTTCACCGCGTTCGAGGCCAAAGCGCACGAAGTCCACACGCCCATAGGGATCTTCAGCGATTAGAAAGCGGTTAATCTCTCGCCTCAGAACCAGATCCGTTCCGTATTGTCCGAGCAGATAGACGCGGTAAGGAATCCAATCTTCGCGAACCATGTGCTCCGTCCGCACCAGCCAGTAGTGCAGCACACCGAAGAACCCAAGCTCGCGCACTTCGGCCGGCACTTTCAAATAGGGAGCAAACGAATAAACCGCCTTCTTGTAGGCTTCAAAAAACAAGCCGTCCTTGCTGCCGAAGTGCTGGAAGATCGAGCCCTTGGCTATTCCCAGGCCAGTGGCAATATCCCCCACCCGCGCCGCGTGGTAGCCCTGCTCGGCGAAATGGCGCATAGCAGCTTCGATGATCTTGGCTCGCTTGTCTTCGGAGCGAGGGCGCGGAGGCAGGTTTCGATATCGCGGCGGAGAAATAAGGCTGCTGCTGATGCCACTCACAGTTTGACCTCAAGTCATGGCACTTTATCCAATAGCAGTCAGAAATTCAACTACATTCTTCGGGCATAAGCGTCGTCCTGGCTTACTGCGCGCCAAAGATTTCATGACCGACGGTCGCACATCTGCATTCAAATATCTCTCGATTCACTCGGATTAGAAAGGAAATTCCTCTGAAGCAAGCATCGAACACTTCGGCTCGCTCAAGTTGTTGAGGAAACGATATTGGAAGACCCGGGTTCTCCGCCGTGAATGGGCCAGCAGCGGATCGCCCATTCGCGTTTCCAACATCCTAGTGTGATGCGCGGTGGCAATTGTCAAAGCGGCATCACCAAATTGTCATTTTTTGTTTACGTTGTTGCTCAGTGCCGTTCATAGGTCGGACTATCGGGAAGCGGGGGTGGGTAGTCGTGTCCGTACATATTTTCGTGACCCTGTGGCATATTCGTGGCTGGCAGACGCATGGCTCCCAGATTTGCTGCGTCCTCGGAAATGGTGACCTCTCGAGTCAGGTTGTTCAACTCTTCGGGCAGAGTCTCCTCGTACCAGATGCGGAGGGTGTAACGGCCCGAGGGAACATTCGCGATTGTCACGCGGCCGTGCTGATCTGAAATCCCGTAGTACGGGCTGCTCACCGCAATCACCACCGCGCTCATTTCCGAATGGATGTTGCAGAAGATGTAGGAAATTCCAGGCTTGTCAAAAACCACATTGCGCGTGGTCCCAGCTTCATAGAGACCGAGATCAAAGCGCTTGCCCTCAAAAAGCGAAAATACGTTATGGAAAAACGGATCCCGGTTCGGAAACTCCACCACGGAACCAACTGGGACCACCAGGACGTGAGGTTCAAAACTCTTATTCCGTTGAACCAACCGCGGGAGATTGGATGTTTGGATCGCGGGCAAGTTGGGGGGCGGCACATTCCCGACCGGAGTGAGCCACAGCACAACGTTACTCGCTCTGCGTGCCTTGCTTTTTTTGCTACCGCTGACCAAGGCTACATCTGCCGTCACTGTAACTGCCTGCGCGCAGGCCAAAGCGCTGCAAATCGTCAGCACGCACAGACAGTAAACAGTTGCGGTTTTCTTGATCAAAACAAAATACCCATAATCAAACTGATCTGATCGGCACTATTGCTCACATCATAGAGTTGCGATGTTCGTAAGCGCCCATATTCCCCGGAAAACAGCAGGCTCGAGCGCGGACGAAAGACAAAGTTCACCAGAGCTCCCCGATTCTGCACGAACAAAGGGCCAAGATAAGACTGACTTCCCGACGCGTCTCGCACTTCTGCGGCTGTCGGATTGTCCAATCCGACCGCCGCATTAAACTCCAGCATGTTCGTGGCCTTGAATTTCAACTGCGACCATCCGCCGATCGTATCCAAGCCCCGGACCGGAGTAGTCGGCAGGTTCGGATTTCCGTGATATACCACAGCTCTGGCTAATGTCGCCGCCAATTCCGCCAATCGCCCGCCCGCGATAAAACTCGCCAGTGAAAAGCAGTCGCGCTGCCAATGGGATCTGCCAATCGGCCATGCCAGCCCAGCCATCGACGTAATGCTCGTTCGACCAATCCTGACGGCTGTAGTACCCGGCCGCGCCAAAGGTCAAAGGCTGACCGTGAAAAGTGTGCGTCCACGATGTCCGCAGCGCGTACGCTGGCTGACGAGAAAGCTCTCCGGGTCCAGGCTGGCGAAAGAACGAGTTTGCCGGAAACTCTCCAGCAAGATTGTCGAGAATTCCGCCCTGGATCGTAATGTTCTGATCCTCGGAAAGTTGGAAGCGATGCTCCAGTCGCACCTGCGGCGTCCAAGCCCACAGATTGCCGGCGTAGTTAAGCGCGGGCACCGCAAGCGACGCGAAAGACGTCGGTGAGAGCGGAGAAAAGAATGCGTTGTCCTGACCCACGACGACCGAGGTGTTGGTCCAATCCATTCGGGCGCTCGCCGTACGCAAACGGAAAATGCCGGAGTCGACTCCATTCCATGTGCTGGGAAATCCGCCGGAAAAGTCAGCCTGCAAGCTGGCCGATGTCTTCGCACCCGCCCAGGTAGGGCCGAACACTTCCAGCCCGATTTCCGACTGCCGCATCGTTGCTCCAAAACTTCCAGTGCCTGTGCTCGGGCCGGTCACATAACTGGGAACATCCAGATTGTCCGTCTGCCCATGACTGTTAAAGAGATTCAACAGCACAATCCCGGACAGCCGAACCCGGTATTTGGAAGCGCTCTCAACCTTGGTCTGATACTGATCGTCGACCTTGCTGTTGGTCAGTTGGTTCGACTCTTCGAGCGATGCAACGCGCGTTTCTAGTGATGCAGTCTGATCTGCTTTGGGGGAGCGGTTTGGGCGGGCGGAGGATCGGAATCGGCCGGCGCCGTCGATGGATACGAGTTCTGCGGCGACCGCAGAGTGGCTTCCGATGGGCCGCGAGCACCGCGGATCTCACGTCGCAGCGCCGCATTCTCGGCTCGATATTGCTCCGTTTCCGATCGCATCTCGGCCATCGCCGATCGCAGTTCTTTGACTTCTTGTTGAAGCTCATGAATCGCGGCCGCAGTCGAATCGCTCTGCGACGATGCCACGGCTGAGCTTGATTCCTGCGACCATCCAGCGACACTACCCAGCAGCAGAAGCATCCCTGTCACGCTTGTTCTCCGCATCCAATCAGGCAAACTTTTCCCTTGTTTCACAAATCGCCCTCCCGAAGAAGACTGTGGAAGTCCGTGAACGATGTCGAGCGAGCCGGCGAGACGGTCTTGAACTAACTTGCGGGCTCACTTACCGACGGGAAATCTTACTCCGACTCCGCCCTTTTTGCTCGGGCCAGCGGTGGAATCTCAGGTTTTCCCTCGCCCCCACTATCTGTGCTCGCCGATGACACGATAGGCAGGCTTATGCGGAAAACCGTCCCTTCCTCGGATGTCTTTTCCAACGTGACATCTCCTCCGTGATCCTGAATAATCTTCTGCACTACCGTCAACCCCAATCCAGTTCCATTCTCCTTGCCGTAGCTGATGAACGGCTCAAACAGGTTGCCGCGAATGGACTCCGGAATGCCGCGGCCATTGTCGATCAACCGGATCTCCAGTCTCCCCGTAACTTCACGCAAGTCCACGTTGATCTCCCCGCCCTCTCCCGGGATCGCCTCGCATGCGTTCAAAAGCAGGTTGTACAGCGCCCGCTCGAGCTTCCTGGTATCGAACCAGCCTGTGCTATTACCCTCCTGACGAACTGTAATCCGTACCGCGTGGAACCGCGGATGCGTGCGCACGGCCTGTACCACGCGATCGACTGACTCCTTGACGCTTCCGTAAGTCCGCCGCAAAGATTCCCTGGTGCGCGAAAATTCGAGCAAGGAATCGATCAGGTCCGTCATTTGGTTTACCGCAATCCGAATTTCCTGGTACAGCTCTTCTCGTTGATCCGTCGACAAACGGCTTTCGCACAGAAATTCCGCATTCGCGACGATGGCCGCGAGCGAATGCCGCAGGTCATGCGAGACCGAACTGGCCATTCGCCCGATCGTCGCCAACCGTTCCGCATCGATCAACTCCTGCTGCGTCTTCAGAAGACTGTCTCGCATTCGGTTGAATGCGCCAGTAACTTCGGCGACTTCATCGCCGCCCCGAGCGTCCAGTTGATAGTGGAAGTCCCCTCTTCCCAAAGCCCGCACACCCGCCACCAAGTTCCCCAAGGGCCGGGTGAAGGTGTGGGAAATGAAGAACACCAGCGCGCTCCCGCCAAGAACAGCGGCTAGTCCCAGCGCGAGCAGCAAGCGATTCAGACTGTCGAGAAAAGCGGTGGCTTGATCGTAAGATTTGAGGACAACCAAGCGAACGGAAGGTTCTTTGTCTGCGGCCAGCTCCAACGAAGTCGCCAGGAAACGTTCGTCGCCTAGCTGCACCTGTTCCGGTTCTGGAATAGCGGGAGCGGAGGGTACAATCGGATGCCGCGAAAGCTCAGCTTCACGCGTGGGATCCAGCGTGCTCCTCACGATTGTGTCGCCGTAGTAAAACGCCACCTGGCTGGCAGCAATCCGGCTCACATGCGACGCCACCGAATCGTCGATTTCGTACCCGATCACCAGGAATCCCAACAGCCTGTTCTCCGCCGCTGGACCTGCATAAATTGGCTTAAGAAAAACCTGATACAAATGCTGGGCGCCGAACCACCACTGGCTCGAGCCTTCTGGACTAGACGGATCCAACGACTTCTGCGCCATCTCCCGCGAAAAACCTGGAGTTGCCGTCTGCAGCGCCACCACTTTACCGGTTCGATCGGCGAGCACAAATAGATCGCTGCCCGCCAGCCGCCACAGATCAGTAGACCCATCCTGAATGGTGGCTTCATGCTGAGTGGTCATCAGTGCCCGCAAATTAGGCAGGTCCGCGAGCAATTCCGCCAGGTGGGTCAAGGTAAGCTCGCGCTCGCGGTAGAAGTTCTGGTAAGTGCTGACGGAGTTGTGCAGATCCGCGAAGATGCTCTTCTTCACCTGTGCCTGAACGGTGCGGCGCACCAGCAGCAGGCTGGTCCAGGTGAGGCCGGCAGAGATCAATAGCATGGAGAGCAGAAACTTGGTCCGCATCCGAAGTTTCATCAAGCTCACCTCTCCCCGCGCCCAAACATTTCGCAGCCTTGGGAGTTAACGCACAAATTTGTAGCCCATGCCATGAACCGTCCGGAAATGTATCGGATTGGTCGGATCTTTCTCCAGCTTTTGCCGCAGCTTCAGAATGTGATTGTCCACCGTACGGGTAGACGGATAATTCTGGTAGCCCCACACTTCATTTAGTAGTTCGTCTCGCGAGATCACGCGCTCCGCATTTTGTATCAGGAATTTCAAAGTCTTGAATTCCTGCGCCGTAAGCACGACGACTTCGCCATTGCGGTTCACTTCCATCTTGGTGAAGTCAACCGAGATTCCATCGAAAGTAACCACATCACCGGTTCCGGTCCGCACCGTGCGCCGCAACGCGGCCCGCACCCGAGCCAGCAATTCTCGCGGGCTGAAAGGCTTGGTCACATAATCGTCCGCGCCCAATTCCAGAAGCAAGACTTTGTCCGAAACATCGCTAGCCGCGCTTAGAACAATAATAGGAACCGCCGGTGCCTGCTGTTTGATCTCCCGGCAAACGTCGCGGCCAGACACAAGGGGCAAACGCAAGTCCAGCACGATCGCGGCGGGCGCGGCCCTGCGGAACGCTTCCAGCGCTGACCTTCCGTCCGCACTGATTTCAATTTCAAAGCCTTCCGTCTCAAACAAACGCCGCAGGGCCTTCTGTACCGCATGATCGTCTTCTACGACCAGAATTCTCTCCATCGTATTCGCCCCCGGATTAACGTAGGTCAACGCTTTCGGCAGGGTGCCTGGGGCACGCTGTAAAGTCGCTTCTCGAGTTGTCTCTACTCGCATCATAGCTGCTCCGGAAATTAAAATTCATCGCATCAACACTGAACAAGCTTACTACCACCCCGCCGCCTGTCAGCATCGCGGACGAACTGTTGACAATGTTTTTACAATCTGCAGACATTTGCAGCTGTTTGTCGGCTCTTTTGCAGCGAATTTACACTTCGGGATTGGGTCTGTAGGACCACGAGACTTGCTCGCCATCGGAGCGTGCCTCCGGACGGGCGCTTTCGATCAAGTAATGCGTGGGCGCGAGCGTGCAGACCGGATCTGTCGCATTGGCGTCGCCGGTGATCAAAAAAGCCTGGCAGCGGCAGCCGCCGAAGTCTTCCGTCCGGCGCTCACAGCTTCGGCATGGTTCGGGCATCCACTGCTCTCCGCGAAAGCGCTGGAACGCTGCCGACTCGCGCCATATCCATTCCAGGGAATGTTCCCGCACATTGTCGAAGCTCATGCCGGGAATCACTCCCGCGGCATGGCAAGGAAGAACTTGTCCGGAAGGATCAATCAAGAGCAACCGCTGGCCCCATCCGCCCATGCACGCCTTGGGATAGCGCGCGTAATAATCGGGAACCACGCAATCAATTCTCATGCGGCCTGAAAGCCGCTCCTGCGCCGCTTCCACGATGCGCATGCAGTTCTCAAGCTGCTCGCGAGTAGGAATGAGCGTATCCCGATTCTTTAGCGCCCAGCCGTAATATTGCGCGTGGGCGATTTCCAGGCGATCCGGCTTCAACTGTTCCGCAAATTCAATCATCTCCTCGAGATGATCCAGATTCTGCCGATGCACAACCAGGTTTACGGTGAACGCAACACGGAACCCGCGAATGATTTCCGAGAGAGCGATCTTGTGTGCATGCGCCTTGGTGCCCGCAATCCAGTTCGCCGGCTGGTCTCGCGAATCCTGAAAGCTAAGTTGAATGTGGTCGAGCCCCGCATCGACCAGCGCCTTCAATCGCGCTTCCGGCAGGCCAATTCCCGAAGTGATCAAATTGGTATAAAGCCCGGCACCATGCGCGGCCTCAACCAGATCTTTCAAGTCAGCACGCGCGAGAGGTTCGCCGCCAGTTAAATGAAGATGCAGAATTCCCAGTCGTTGCGCTTCCTGAAACACGCGGATCCAATCCGCAGTCGAGAGCTCCGCCTGAGCGCCAATCATCTGCAGCGGGTTCGAGCAGTACACGCAATGCAATGGGCAGCGGTGCGTGATCTCGGCAATCAACGCCAGTGGGTTCGGAATCATTGATAGTACCTTGTAGCGCCGTCGTCCCGGCGGCTGTCGTGGGGCGCTGCCAAGCGGCTCCTAATAGTCGACGATGCGCTTCTGCTGCAGAGCCTCCAGAAAACTGCCAACATCTTCCCGAATCTTCGCGGGATCCCCTCCGCTGAACGTCTCCGCAAGCGTGGTCACAATCTCCAAGACCGTGCGCTGCCCGTCGCAAAGTTCCAGGATGTTTTGCCCAGTCCCTTGAACCCGAATCATACCCTCGGGAAAAAGCACCACGCGTTCCTCGCCCTGCGTTCCCCAACGGCAACCCGAAGCAAAACGCGGCTGGCTGGAATCAGAAGGGCGCGGCACGCTCAGGACTCCTGAATCCGAAAAGCCCCAGGCGCCGGCCATCCCGGCTGCACATAGGCAAAGTAGAGCGCGTCTAACTGCGCCCACAGAATGTCGCATTTCGCTCGCAAGGCCGCGATCGCCATTTCTTGCTCAGGCCGCGTATGGGCGTTCTCGGTCACCCATTGCAGC
The DNA here is from genome assembly GCA_963722725.1 of uncultured Acidobacteriota bacterium. Taxonomy (GTDB): domain Bacteria; phylum Acidobacteriota; class Terriglobia; order Terriglobales; family Acidobacteriaceae; genus JABDBE01. Next base: position 758,337 of record CAVROB010000009.1, on the reverse strand, counting down.
GCGAATCGTGCATCTTCAGGAGCCTGGTCAAGACGTGCCGTAAAATAATCCAGCCCGCCGGAAAGCCACGGATAATATTGCCGCAAGCGATCCATGCGCAGCGCAATCAGATCGCGGGAGAACATCTCGGTCAGCGACGAAGCCACGGCTTCCAGAAAACTCCGGTTCTTAACCAGGCTCAGGTAAGCATCGACCGCGTACTTCGTCGCCGGCAGCACTTCATCGCCCTTCAGGACGCGTTCGCGTTCCAGGCCCGTAGCCTCCGCCAGCCGGATCCAGCGTTCAATTCCGCCCTCCTGCGTCTCGTTGCCATCGTGATCCACCACGCGCTTCCGCCATGCTCTGCGAAAATCTGGATCATCGCTGCGGGAAAGAATAATGGCATCTTTGATCGGAATAATGCTCTGATAGTAGTAGCGGTTCAAAGCCCAGGCCTGCAATTGCCCTCGGCTCAACTGGCCTTCATGCATCATCAGGTGAAACGGATGCCGGTGATGATAGCGCTCTTCGCCCACCTGCCGCAGCCGAGCCTTCAATTCCTCCGCCGAAAGCAACGGGGTGTCGCGCAATATTTCAGCTGCCGGTTTCGATCTCATAGATCGAAGCTCCATCCGTCCTCCGCCACTTCCCATCCCGCCGTTCGCACTTCCGCATATTCAGGCCCAGATTCATCCAGCATGGGGTTGGTATTGTTGATGTGCATGAAGACTTTTCGCGGACGCTGCACTCCCGCCAGCTTGCGCAAGCTTCCGTCCGCTCCCGACACCGGAATGTGTCCCATCTCGCGCGCTGTCGATCCGCTCCCCTGCACTCGGATTAATTCGTCGTCGCTCCAAAACGTGCCATCGAATAAAAGCAGGTCAGTTTCTTCCAGACGCCGCAGCAGCGAATCATCTATTTCTGGGACTGCAGGCAAGTATGCTAATCGCCGTCCCGACGACGATTCCGCGATGACGCCCAGCAAAGCTTCCTCCTGCTTGAATGCGATTGATCGATCGCGTGAAACGTAAGCCGGAAAGCGATTCCCCAGCGAGAACAGGTGGCAGTCGATTCCCGCCCCTCTCTCACCTTGCAAACTGAAACCGCCGTCACAACCGATATCGATCCATGATACTTGGTCGGGCACGCGATTCAGCATCGCGAACATGCTGTTGTCTTCCTGCAGAATTCGCCGGATCGAAGGCGTGCAATAAATGCGGAAGGGCTGCAATTCGCGCAGAGACAATAATCCGGCCACTTGATCGATGTCGCCGCTGGTTAGCAGCACGGCAGTAATAGGGGAGTTCCGCCCGTGGTTCCGCGGATGAAGTACCGGCGTGGCTCCGATCTGCGTCCGCAAATCGGGAGAGGCATTCAATAAAAACCAGGCACGATTATCCTGGCATATGGCCACTTGCGTCTGCGTGCGGGGTTTACTGTTGAGGGTTCCGTCGCGCAAAGACTCACAGTTGCGGCAGTTGCAGTTCCACTGCGGAAACCCGCCGCCGGCGGCCGACCCCAGGATTTTTATGCGCATCCTTGCCGACGATTACAGTGCGGCAGAGGCGTAAGAGTTGATCTCACAATTCAAAGCAACTTCTTCGAACTTCGGCGCTGTCCACTCCATGATTTCCATCCCCTTAGAAACTACATTACCCACGCGCACAGTATACAATCGGTCGCCGATTTCATCGATCAAAAAGTTCTATGCCAGAAACGGCCTCATTTTAAAAGACTTACCGCAAGGTTACCTTAGGGCATGTCCCTTATCTAGTTGGGGTCCTGTCCTTACGTCAGGCTTGCACCCAGACCTTCCTTAGTTTTAACTAACGTTTGGCCCTCCCCCAAATTCGAAGGATTCGTGCGCTGGAGCGACTGTGGTAGAGGACCCGAAGTGGGAGTTGGCGATTCTGGCGACGGTCCAAGGCTTCTACGAGAAGCTCTTGCAGGAATCCGTCCGTGGAGAAGTTCCCGTCCCGGCTGGCCTCGAGGCTATCTCGCTGCAGAGCGACGATGGCGTGCAGCAAACCTTGTCGGCCATGCATCGCTGGCTGCGTTTGCTCGACATGGCCATCACGCCGGCCATGTTGCGGCGGGCCTTTACGCCCGATACCGATCCGGAAATTGCCGAGGCGATGCTCCGTTACTTTACTCGGAATCGCGAGACCACCGAGCTTCATCGCGACAAGACTGATCTGGTCGCGACTTTTCTGTATCGCCATCCGCGCGTGCCCGGCCAGTGGGAGCGCCGCGGATACGGCCTCGACGGCGCTCTGCCACTTTCTCCGTTCGAGATCGCATTACTCGAGATTCTTGCCGACGCCGACGTTCCCTCGCTCACCGACGAACACGTGCAAACCCTGCGCCTCTTCGATCACCTGCAACAGGAAGCAGAGCGCTTCCGCGATCTGAACGCGCTGCTCGAATCCGGCATCATTCCTCGCGTTCGCGAACTCAAGCAATCGTTCGATGCTTCCTTTTATCACCCCGGCGTGTTAGCCACCATCGCACCGTACAATACCGCATTCGGCAAGAAGTTCGACGATCTGTTCCACCAGTCCACGGTTGAAATTAAGAACTTCGCAGAAGTGGTCGAGGAACAGGGCGGCAGCATTCTAGGCAACGTCGACGGCGTAGATGTGACGGTCGAACACGTCGCAGCAATTGAGGAAAGCGACCTGCTTCGCATCGACTACGGCGCCGCGCTCGACAAGTTCCGGCGCATTTCGAAACTGAAAAAAACTCTCGACCAGCATCCGCCCATCCGTCGCAGCCCGCGCCTGGTGCGTCCGCCAGCGGCAAAGGTCAATCAACCAGCCAAAGTGGCGGCCTTCCCGAGCAGGCGTCCGGTGCTCGATGTTCCAGCCATGCGTTCGGCGGTGACGCCGCAACAGATTTCTACCGAGGAAAGCAAACTTCTAAGAATCGAGGAATCGATTCGCATCTTCGTGCGCGTCGCCGATCCGAAATTCCGCCAGGTTGTTCCCATGCGATTCTTCAATCTTCTGCTCACTCCTGCCGAAGCCGACGCCTACTGCGCGGACTATCTGGAAGAGAAAAGCGTTCGTGCTGGAGTAGCCCGCGTGGTGTTGCGCCTGGTCGCTGTGGTTGCGCGCATGACAACGGAACTCGAAGAACTCAAGCGCGCCGAAAACTCTGCATCGCTGTGGAAGCTGCATGCCGACTCGCTGGTCGTGCTGCTCGAAGTCGGCCGCTCGGTCAACCAAAACGCCGAACGCGTTATCACCCTGGCCGAACAGCGCGGAGCCAAAGTGGAAGCCGACAAGATCCGTCCGCCACTGCAAAAGCTGCATGATTGCTCCGAGCTAGTCGAAAAGACTCTGACCGGAGTTCCACAGCAAAAGACTCTAGGCGCCAGCAACGCTAGCTGAGCTTCAAATTTCGGTAGTGTCCTAAATCTGTGTTGATCGGTTTGCAACCTTCGGTTGCCCAAATCAAGACGATAGCGCGTGGACTTCCGGCGAACCCTTTGCGAGACCTGGAGGAGAGCCTTCAGGAACGCATCAGAGGTTGAGTCTCAGGAGTCTTGCATTCATCCTAGCGTCGGCGATACGTCGCGCGCGCGCCCTGTCCTCCGCTGCTCTCCATATCGGGAGGAACATCAGGAAAATAGCTACAAAAATGCCCGCAAAAATGCTTACAAAAATGGCGATCGCTTGCATGTCAGTTTCCCTCGAAAAGTTTACACTTTCCAAGCCCGGACGGGACATCCCGGCGCCGTCCAGTCCAAAAACATAATCAACGCGGATTTAGGACATACGCAAATTTCCAAAATGAGAGTGTTTACTGTCTGCTACTGGGCACCCCCCCTCCCCCATTTGTCTGCAAAATCCAGAAAACAAACGGTCTGTTTTGCGACTATATGCTAGATCTTTGAGTTTACGGGAGTTACGCGCAAAATCCAGAGAACATAGGAGTTATGGGCGGCAAGAGCGGGAAACAGGTCCCGTTTTGGGACGGGGCCCCGCCGGAAACTCCGAAATTTGTCAAAGAACGAAGATGGAGCTGCGCTGTTATCAAGCAGCTAATGCAGTGGTCATTATGTTATCCGCGAGATGTTATCCGCGAGGGACCGGGTCAAGGGGAAAAATAGCGTCCCATATCTCGATAAGCGCGAGGCGTCAGGACCTGGCAAGCTTGGTCGATGAGCGTAATGCGATTTATCGCCACTTCTTGCCTGAAGAACCTCTGGTGTAATCAGGGAACGGCCTCAAAACCTGATTTTTCCAAACCCGACGCCGCCTAGCGGGAAGAGGGCCAGACTGATTCAGTTCGCCACGAAATCCAGTTTCTGGAAATGATTTATGATTTCTGAAAGGCTCGCTCTCTTAAACTAGCATGGGAAGAGAAGTTCTCTCGTTTGCGACGCATGGGGCGTGGAGATCATCCTAGAAGTGGGGGAAACTGACCACACGTCCCGCGGACGACCTGTTGATCTCGGGATCTACCAAGGCTCGCATACTGGCAGGATTGCGGAGTCTGTTTGTGGAGAATGGACTGCAAACATCCTCTGGGCGGCATCTCAATGAATTGGACTTGGAGCCATTATCAATTTGAAACTGAGCTATTCAGCGCGTGAAGGCGTACTGACCGTGTCGATCTTATTCTGTGCGGCTTTTTGCCATGGTCAAAGCGCCGCACCGACTCAAACATCGGATACTGTTCAATCCGGCCAACCGCCTGCGACCAGTCCTCAGCAGCAGGACAAACCCGCAGACCAACCGTCTGCCGCGGGCAATTCCCAGGATCAGAACAGCCCAGACCAACAAAACGGGAAAAAGAAGAAGGACGACCGGATGTTTTACGTGATGCCGAACTACTTGACGGTGGATAATCAGTCGCAGGTGCCGCCGATCTCGTGGAAAGAGAAGTTCGCCATTACGGCGAAAGGCACCTTCGACCCGTATGAGTTCGGGATCGTAGGCGTTGTGGCAGGCATACGTCAGGCGGAAAATTCCTATCCGGGGTTCGGACAGGGTGCGAGCGGATATGCGAAGCGGTATGGGGCGGCTTTCGCCGATCAGGTGGATGGCAATATCATGTCGGGCGCTGTTTTCCCCTCGATCTTAAGAACAGATCCTCGCTATTTTCGACTGGGAAAGGGCCGGTTGGGACACCGCTTTGGCTATGCCATCAGCCGCATTCTCATCACCCGAAGGGACTCCGGCGGTCGTATGTTCAACGTTCCCGAGTTTGCAGGCAACGCAACGGCGATTGCCATATCCAACGTCTATTATCCCGCAGCCGATCGTAGTTTTACGTCGAGTCTCTCCGGTTTTACAGTTCAGCTGGGCATCGATGCCTTCGGGAATGAGCTGAAGGAGTTTTGGCCCGACATTCACGATTATTTGCAGAAAAGACACGCGCGCCACCAGAAGAAAGCAACCGATTGACGCTTTCCCAATCCGGAATTCGCAATCGACTCGTTTTCTTCCGGGGCGAACTAGCATGTATCCAAACGGTGGTTCAAACAATCCAACTTCAAGAGATCAACGGGGGCTCCGTGGAAACCGAAGCAGATGGGCCCGAAAGGAAATATACGGATGCGGGGGAAGATTTGAAACCGATTCGACCGTTTTGCATGGTGATAGCGCTGGCGGGAACATTGGGAGCCGTGGCTGTTCAAGCCCAGGGGCCAACCAGCGCGCTGGAACAATCACAAGGAGGAGCGCAGCGGGATGATGTTGCGGTGCTCGCCCAGACCCAGCAACCGAGCGCCACAACGAATGGAAAGTCCTCCGTGCCATCCGCACCCACGCCCAGCGTCCCTCCCGCACCGGCCAATAACCCCAATGACCAGTTTGGCAAACAACCGAAGAGAATTCTTGGCATCATCCCCAATTACCGGGCGGTCAGCGCCAACACGCAGTTGCCTCCGCTGAGTTTCAAGGGTTACTTCTGGCTGGCGACGCAGGACACGTTCGACTACTCCAATTTCATTTTCGTGGGAGCGCTCGCGGGAATTAACATGGCCGGCAAATCGCAGCCGACCTTTGGGCAAGGGGCTGAGGGCTTCGGCAAATACTACTGGCACGCCTTTGCCGATGGCGCCATAGAGAACTACATGACGGAAGCGGTCGTCCCGCTGGCGACGAAAGAAGATCCCAGATACTACACCATGGGGAAAGGCGGATTCTTCAAGCGGACGGGCTATGCGGTAAGTCGGCTGTTCATCACCAGGGCCAACTCGGGAAAGAGCACGTTCAACCTGTCGGAGGTCGTGGGCGCCGGAGCGGCCGCGGGCATCGGCAATGCGTATTACCCGGCACAAAACAACCAGTGGGTGAAAACCTACCAACGTTGGGGAACGCAGGTGGCCTTGGACGGAGCGTTCAACGTATTAAAAGAGTTCTGGCCGGACGTGAATCAGGCGATATTTCACGGAAAATACTAGTTTCGGCTTAAGTCGCAGGCCGCTGCGCACCGGCGGATAGACCTTCATGCGGACAGCTCAAATGCGGGTGTCCATTCTCTCAACGATCTCCCTGTTTACCTTCTGTGCTTTCGTTGGAGAAAACTCTCAAACAGCTCCCGCAACCATGCCGGGAAATTGTACCCTCTGCTTCGGCAGAGTTCCGCACATGGCAGGCCGCGGTTTTGTCGGACCCTGACTTGGCCCGCCGATGAGAGATGCAAGCAGAAACCACAGCTACCCATCAACCGAAAGGTGTGCTTCAGTGGTCCATCCATCGCTCGTAAAGTGAATACCATCGTCGCTCCGGACAATTGGTTTGACTAACTGTTGCACAAGCCATTTACACGTCTGGTCGATGGTCATTGAATGTGACGGGGATGTTTCGCCAGCTATCGGCGACGAATCGCGTTGCTTGCCCAGTCTCGAAAGGCGCGAGACCTGGCGCACCCATGCTCCAAAAAGAAAAGACGGGCAAGTTGCCCGTCTTCTTGAAGGCTGACAGCTGAAAGCTCTCAGTTGATGTCGAACTGCTCCTGATGCAGCGCGGGATCGCTTTTCACGATTACCGTGCGCTTGGTCAGTTCTTCCATCTCGGTCAGAGCCTTGCCGTTGTTGCCTTTTAGCGCCTTCGCGACTTCGGGATTTACGCGCAGCATTACGTCGGCGTGATCGAGGTGTTTCGCCATCTTGCGCATTTCTACGTAGATGTCGTTGCACACCGTGGTCACCGATTTCACATAGCCTGTGGCTTCGCAATAGGGGCATGGCGAACCGATGGTGCGTTCGAGCGATTGCTTCACCCGTTTTCTCGTGATAGCGACCAACCCAAAGTCATTGAACTGCAAAACTTTCGATGGAGCACGGTCGCTGCGCAGCGCTTCTTCGAGCGCTTGCATGACTTTCTGCCGATTGCGGCGCTCGTCCATGTCGATGAAATCGATGATGATGATGCCACCAAGATCGCGCAGCCGGATCTGGCGCACGATTTCCTTGATGGCGTCGACGTTGGTCTTGACGATGGTGTCTTCGAGGCGAGCTGTTTTGCCGACATATTTGCCGGTGTTGACGTCGATTGCAACCAGCGCTTCGGTTTGATTGATGACGATATAGCCGCCGCTCTTCAGCCAGACTTTCGACTTGAGGGCTTTGTTGATTTCGTCGTTCAATCCGAACTGCTCGAATAGCGGGACTTCCTTGCTGTACAGCTTGACCCGCCGCACCAACGCTGGCTGAAAGCGGTTGGCGAAGCGGAGGACACGTTCATATTCCTGCTCGGTGTCGACCCAGATGGCGGTGAAGTCCGACGTGACCTGGTCGCGGAGCACGCGCTCGACGACATTCAAGTCGTGGTAGATGAGCGTTGGACCTTTGCCGTTGTCGGCGCGGGTTTTAATCTCAGACCACAGATTCTTGAGGAAGCGGATGTCGGCGCGAAGCTCTTCTTCAGATGCGCCTTGCGCCGCGGTGCGCACGATGAATCCGCCGTGTCCGTTTTCGCGTTCGCTGATGATGATGCGCTTCAACCGCTGCCGCTCTTCTTCGGCGGCAATCTTTCGCGACACGCCGGTGTGATTCACTGTGGGCATGTAGACCAGGAAGCGTCCGGGTAAGGCGATGTGGCTGGTTATGCGGGCGCCCTTTTTGCCGATAGGTTCTTTTGCGATCTGAACCAGAATTTCCTGACCTTCTTTGAGCAGTTCGGTGATCAACGGAACATTCTGCGGTTCCTGCTTACGAAAGCGCCGCCCACCCCCGCCACGGCGTCCCCGCTGACCACGGCGAGGATCAAACGCCGGACGCGGCGCGCGCTGTGTAAAAGCGGCAGTCGCGGCCGGAGCGCGGACTTCCACGCGTGCATCCACGGTGCCGTCGCCTCGGGCCTCGGCATCGAGGAGCGCTTCAGCTTCCGCCTGGGCTTCCTCAAGTTCTGCTTCTTCGGCTTCTTTTGCTTCCTGCTCGGCGACCGCTTCGTCGACTTCGATCTGGATTTCGCCTGAAGGATTCTCGTCAATGCCACCTTCGATGACGAACGGCTCTGCGGGACGAGTCTCGCTGACAGTCTGTGCGACCTCACCAGACGCCGCGATTTGCGGCACGGACGGCTCGCGATAATCCGCAGCATCCCGAGTTTCTTCTTCCAGTTCCTCTTCCTCGAACGATGCGTCGAGGTTGAGTTCTTCGACGTACGAGCCGAGATCGGCTTCGTCCTCTTCGATGAGTTCTTCCTCGATCGTGCCTTCGGCGGCCTCGGAGACCCGAATCTCATCCGAATGTTTGGGAACGGCAATCGACGGATTCTCCGCGTGGCCTTCGTCGCGAATCTGGGTTGGTTCGGCTGTTCCTCCGAACACCGCTGCAACATTCATTTCGTGCAGACGCTTTTGCTCGCGATCCCATTCCGAAGATCCGACTTGGGCATTCGCGGCGGCGCCTCTGGCTCGGTCGTAGGGCTTGTCGCGTGGTTCGGAGATCGCGGGTTGCTGGTTGGTCTCTGGCTTAGCAAACAATGGCTCATCATCAGGAAATGCCGCTGTAACGGGCGTCGGGGCGGCAGGATTGGGCGAGGCTGGCCTCGATTCCGCCCGAGCGTTGGTCTGTGCTGCCAGACGCTGATATTTCGAGATCGACTCTCCGGGCAACAGGATCGGTTGATAGCCCGGCGGCGGACCATATTCCGAACGCTCGCTTCTTTGCGGACGCTCGGTTCTCTCGGGGCGATCGCTTCTTTCTGGACGATCTTTCTCCGCATGATCAGTTCGCGGCGACTCCGAAGCCGGGCGGGCAAACTTGGATTCCGGCATGCGCTCGCCGCGACGCCCGCGACGGCGACGGCTCCGCCAGTCTCCGCGTCCACCACGGCTTTCTCCGCCATTGGACGGTTCGCGATTCTCCACCGACGGAGTTGTTGGCTCCGCGTGCTCCTCGGATACAGGACTCAGTTCGCTAGTGGACACTACGCTCTCGGCTTCGTGTTCCGAAGGCTGAGCCTCGGCCCGCGCCGGCGATTGATAGGGTTGCGATGGAGCCAGGTTGGTGGGAATTTCCTCGACTTCGTCTTCATCTTGCAATTCCATGAAGTCGGAAACATAGAGGAACGCATCGCGCTCCAGGCCGATATCCACGAACGCGGATTGCATGCCCGGCAGGACGCGGGTTACGCGGCCTTTGTAGATGGAACCAGCCAGGGTGTATTCGTTTTCGCGTTCGAGGTAGATTTCTGCAAGCAGATCGTCTTCCACTAGCCCCACCTTGGTTTCGTGAGGGGTGGTCGACACAAATAGTTCTTTCGTCATACAGACTCCGGTTCTGCGCCGTCAAGCGGCTGCAGGATTCACCGGAACATAGGCAGGGACAAGCCGGGAGGATGGAGCGATGCGATGTCCGCCCCGCATGGGGGACGGCTTGGGCTACGGAGATTTCTCCGAGGCCGGACTCGTGGTACAAGCTTGGAAATCTTTTGCACTTATCGCATTGCGCTTGCCCAAGGTTTGTGACCGCTCTCACAAAAACCTTTTCAGGTCTTTGGGGGGGCCGTTACCCGCCTGGCAGCGCCTTAGCTTCAATCCTGCCCGGCCGTTCCCTGCTGTTTGGCCGGTGAGTGCCCTCTTTACGCGAGGGCGATCGTAATCTTGTTTTGAGCCGCAAATGGCAAGCGCGGCACCGCTTCTTGCCTTCTTCCCCTGCTTCAGTTCACAAAGCGGCGCATCCGAACATTCATCACAATGCCCAGCGCCAGAAACATAAACAGGACGGAAGACCCGCCATAACTCATTAAGGGCAAGGGTATTCCAGTGACCGGCATAAAACCGACCACCATGCCGACGTTGACCAGGATGTGAAAGCTAAGCACAGCCACCACCCCCATTACCACGAACGTCCCGGCGCGGTCGGGCGCCGTTTGTGCGTTCTGGGTCAACCGCATCAGCACGATAAAGTATAACAGCATTACGGTGAGCGCGCCCACAAATCCATGCTCCTCGGCAAAAGCCGCGAAGATAAAGTCGGTTTGTGGGACAGGTAAAAACGCCTGGTGAGTCTGAGAGGCAGCCGTACTGCCCCAGAGCCCTCCAGAACCTACCGCGATGAGAGATTGAATCACCTGGTAACCCGAGCCTTGGCTATCCGCCTCGGGCTGCATAAAGCTGGTCAGCCGGTCACGTTGATACGGCTTCAGAACGTGAAAAGCCAGCGGCATCATAAGTCCTGCCAGAACTACCACAGTCAGAGCTTGCTTCCAGTGAACTCCACCGAGAAACAGCCCCATGACTGCGATCGGGATATAGGTGAGCGCCGTTCCCAAGTCGGGCTGAGCCAATACCAGGAGCATGGGGACGCCCACGATCGCACCTGCCTTGATGAAGTCGGGCCAGGACAGCTCACGCTGGTGCAGGTCGGCAAAGTATTTTGCGACCGCCAGAATCAGGATCAGCTTCACCCACTCGGATGGTTGGAAATGTCCTCCGCCGGGCATCTTGATCCAGCGCCGAGCTCCCAGATATTTCTGTCCGAAGATAGTCACCGTCAGCAGCGAGGCGATGGAGGCGATGTACATCCAATGCACTCCGTCGAGCAATTTCTGATAGTTCATGAAACTCATCAGGAACATGCCGCCCACTCCACCAGCGATCCAGTAAAGCTGTTTGATGTGCGCTCCGGCAAACTTGGTATGGGCAGTGGCGCTGCGAATCTCCATCACCCCCAGCCCGCAAATCAGCAGAATGAAGATGAACAGCAGCCAGTCAAAATCGCGGAATGAAATATAGCGTGACATGAAGTCAGTCGTTGGTCATTGGTCGTTCGTTACAAAACACTGTCATCTTGAGCGGAACATGATCGGTCGCTCGCGATCGATCATGTGCAGTCGAAAGACCCCGCGTTAGCCGGTCGTACTTCAGTGCCACAGGGAATTCTCCCCGCGCGCTCTCTATCACCGCACTCCCGGCGCTGCCACCGCCAGCGGACCCGCCTTTTGGATACATCAATCACAAATCGCCCGCCGTGCAACATATCCTGCTCCGAATCGTCGGGGCTGGCGGAATTCCATACCGCACCGATCTCCACTTTCTTACTTTCGGCCGCGACCTTGGTGGGCTGGCGGCGCTGCTTCTCGACATAAGCCTTGACTACTTGCGCAGCAATCCGAGCCGCAAACTGCCCGTGCTCTCCACCCTCGAACAATACCGCGACCACGATCTCAGGATTCCTTCGCGGAGTCACGCCCACAAACCAGGCATTGTCTTTGTATTTGGATTTGCCATTGGCGGTCTTCGCCTTGAGCGCATTGCTGACCGTCTGCGCGCTTCCCGTCTTGCCGGCGAAATCAATCCCCTGCAGATGCGCGCTGCCCGCCGTGCCCAAGGGCGAGGGCACATTCGACATAGCGTCGGTGATGATTTCCCAATTCGCGGGATCAATAGGGATTTTGACCTGGCTCGGCGCATCCGTGGCAGGAATGACATTGCCCGGCAGATCCCTCGGATTGGTCACGTGCGGCCGCACCAGCAGACCGCCGCTGGCGATCCCGCCGATGGCGCGCGCCAACTGGATCGGCGTCACCGCTACCGCGCCCTGGCCGATGCCAACCGAAATTGTCTCGCCCGCATACCACTTCTGTTTGAAGTTACGAATCTTCCACTCTTCCGACGGCATGACTCCGGTCACTTCCTGCGGCAAGTCGATGCCGGTTTTTTGCCCCAGGCCAAACATGGTCGCGTATTTCGCGATGCGGTCAATGCCAAGTTTCTCCGCCAGCGTGTAAAAGAAAACGTCGCACGATTGATAAATCGCCTTGCTGATTTCGACCATCCCGTGAGTGCGATGCTCGGTAGCGACCCAGCATTTAAAATAGCGTCCGTAGAATGTCGCGCCGCCATTGCAGATTACGTGCATGTCCTGCGCGATGCCCTCCTGCAAGCCCGCCGTGGCCATAATGATCTTGAAAGTGGAACCGGGGGCGAGCTGAGCCTGGATAGCTTTGTTCAGTAACGGATGTTCGTCGTCGTTGACCAGCTTGCTCCACTGGTCGCGCGAGACCCGCACCGCAAAATCGTTGGGATCAAAAGTCGGCCGGCTCACCATTGCCAGGATCTCCCCGTTGCGCGGATCCATGGCGACGATCGCGCCGTTCTTGTCACCTAAGGCCTCTTCCGCCGCGATTTGCAGATCGAGATCTACCGTAAGCTTGAGTTGTTTTCCAGGTTCCGCAGGGGTTTCATCGAGCCGTCCCACTTCTCGCCCGCGGCTATTCACGACCGCTCGCCGCGAGCCGTTCTTTCCCATCAGGATTTGGTTGTATTGCAGCTCCACTCCCGATTTCCCCACCACGTCGCCGGGATTGTAAAACTCCCAGCGCGGCTGGTTCAGCATCTCCTCGCTGACTTCACCGACGTAGCCGATAAGGTGGGCCATGAATCCGTTGCGCGGATAAAGCCGTCGGTGCGCCACGATGGTATCGAGCTCGGGCAGTTCGTTGCGGTGCGACTCGACGAAGGCGAGTTCATCGGGCGTGATGTCATCCTTCAAAAAAATCGGCTGATACTGCGGCATCGACGCGAAGTGCCTTATGCGCTCTTTGACCTCTTTGGGATCGAGGTGAAGACCTTGCGAAATAAGATCGGAGTCGGCGGTGAGATCGCGCGAGGAATCGCGCAACAACAACGCGGTGAACGAAGGATAGTTGTCGACAATAATCCGCCCTTCACGATCCAGAATCTTGCCGCGAGGCGCGAGGATTGGCACGTTGCGAACGCGATTCTTTTCCGCCAGCGAGGCGTACATGTCGGTCTGCACCACCTGCAGCCGCCACAATCCGTAGGCCAGGATCATGAAAATGGCCAGGACAATGTACTGCACCGCGGTAAGGCGGACCTGCGATACTTTTTCGTCGCGGCCGAACATCAGGGTGTCAGGCTTCAGGCTTCAGGCGTCAGGCTTGGGGAGCACGCCGCCGAAGTGACCACGCTGACTTAATCCTTTCGGGAAGATAAGTTTATTGTAATCCGCCAAAGCCAAGATTGCGTTGTAGTTTCGGGTAACGGAAGGGCATAGACGGCGGGGAGACGGCAAGGACTGTGCCCACACGCAACGGAATCACAAAGCCACGTCACAACCTACCCCCATCTTTGGAGATTTCAGCACGGGTTTGCCGTTCTCTCATGCCAGTCGCTGACGCCACCTGGGACGATTGTCACCGGCAAGAAGTGCTTGCAACGGTATCACCTAGAACGGTGATACCCATCACTTGTAAGCATGATCGAATCGGTGTACTGTGGCTGCGAGGCGCCGAGTCCTTCCTTTCCAGCAACTGGGCTCAAATCAAGGCAACTCGGACTTAGCGGGCTTTCTCCCTACCCGAGTCCTGCATCCCCCAGCGCTCTCTGGCCACCGGAAAACCCAAACCGCAACGAGTCACAACGCGCCACGCGAGGTGGCGGGAGGGAATATGAAAGGAAATCAAAATCCATTCGGGACCGCCGTAAGCAAAGCTCTGGCGGTCTTGACGGTAACTCTTATCGCAGCATTAGTCCTGGCGCCCCGCGCCCAGGCAGCGGATGCGTACAAGACTCTATATAAGTTCCATAGCGTCGAAGGTCCCAGTGAACCCGAAGCTACCCTCGTCTTCGACGCGTCCGGCAATCTCTATGGCGCAACAGTCGATGGCGGGCAGTACGGAAGCGGTGGGGTTTACAAGCTGGCGCCAAACGCAGACGGAAGCTGGACTGAAACTGAGCTGTACAGTTTCACCGGCGGCAGCGATGGCTCATTGCCGAATTCCGCAGTGATCTTCGACGCCAGCGGTAATCTATACAGCAGCACGTTCACGGGCGGCGAATACCGTTATGGCGTGGTCTACGAGTTGACGCCAAACTCGGACGGAACCTGGACCGAAAGCGTGCTTTATAGTTTCACTGGCGGCAGCGATGGAGCCCTTCCCGGGATGGGAGAGATCTTCGACGCTGCGGGGAATCTTTATGGCACAACCAGAGACGGCGGCGCTTATGGACGCGGCGTCGTCTTCGAGTTGACGCCCAACTCGAACGGAACCTGGACCGAGAACGTGCTCTACAGCTTTCGCGGCCACAAGGATGGAGCCACTCCATGTTTTGGCAACCTGATCTTCGACGCGGCCGGTAATTTGTATGGGACGACAGGAGGTTGGGACGGGGGATCTAACGGCACCGTTTTCGAGCTGACGCCGAACTCGAATGGAACCTGGACCGAGAGCGTGCTCCATAGCTTTCGCGGCGGCAAGGATGGATCCCGCGCTGTAGGCGCACTGACATTCGACCAAGCGGGCAACCTTTATGGCGCCACATATTCGGGCGGGACCTACGGAGAGGGTACCGTCTTCAAACTGACACCTGGTTCCAACGGCAAATGGACGAAGGATGTGATCCATCAGTTTAGGGGTAAGACGAGCGGTGACGGATCCAATCCCTATGCGGGCGTCATCTTTGACACGGCAGGAAATCTCCATGGCACGACATATGACGGCGGCAGTGGTCCATGCAGCTATCAGGGTCCAGGCTGCGGCACGGTCTTCAAGCTTGTGCCGAACTCGAAGGGGGGATGGACCGAGCAGATACTTCATCGCTTCAATAGCTACGCGGCAAGCAGCCCCGTAGGCGCGGTGGTGATGGACGCAGCCGGCAATTTGTATGCGGCGACCAGCAACGAAGGCGGAAACAAAAACGGGACGGTGTTTGAGATAACGCCGTAACTTCATGCGACATGGCTTTCGGCCAGCCGGAGACCCAAACCGCAACCAGTCACAACGCGCCACGCGAGGTGGCGGGAGGGACTTATGAAAAGGAATCAAAATCCATTCGGGACCGTCGCAAGCAAAGGCTTGGCGGCCTTAACGGTAACTCTTATCGCAGCATTAGTCCTGGCGCCCGGCGCGTGGGCGGCGGGCAAGTACAAGGTTCTGTATAACTTCACCGGCGGCAACGACGGCAGCACGCCATATGACGGCCTCACCCTCGACACCTCCGGCAATCTTTACGGCACGACTACGGCAGGTGGCGCATCCGGAAATGGCACTGTGTTCAAGCTGGCCAAGAACTCCGACGGAAGCTGGACCGAAAGCGTCCTCTATAGTTTCGCCGGCGGAACCGATGGAGCCACTCCCTATGCTGGCGTGACCTTCGATGCCAGCGACAATCTATACGGCACGACGACCGCAGGCGGCGCTTCCTCGGCCGGCACTGTCTTCCAGCTAGCAAACTCTAACGGAACCTGGACCGAAAACGTGCTCTATAGTTTCACCGGTGGAAGCGATGGAGCCAATCCCCTGTGGTGTGGGGTGATCTTCGACGCTACAGGCATTCTTTATGGTATGACGTCGGGAGGCGGTAGCCAGGACATGGGTGTCGTCTACAAAGTGACGCCGAACTCCGGCGGAGGCTGGACCTACGGCTTGCTCCATACCTTCACGGGCGGCAAAGACGGGAGTTATCCGCTGGCTGGGACGCTGACCTTCGACACAGCCGGCAATTTGTATGGCGCTACGTCTGACGGCGTCGACAATTACGGGAACTGCCCAACCAGCAATGACTGCGGCTCGATTTTCAAGCTGACACAATCGGGCGGGAGCTGGACGGAGCAGGTGATCTTCCGCTTTACCGGCAATACGAACGGTGGGCAGTCACGCAGGCCGTTCAGCCCCCTGGTATTCGATTCGGTCGGCCGTCTCTACGGCACCACAGGAGCCGGAGGCGGTTTGTATGGCACCGCCTTCAAGTTGACCCTTGGCGCGAAGGGCAGATGGAACGAGCACGTGCTCCACGTGTTCCACGGTAACCAGGATGGAGCTTATCCCAACAGCGGCCTAGTCTTCGACACCGCAGGGGACCTCTACGGCTCAACGGTCTTTGGCGAGGATGGAAATGGGGATTGCTGTTTCGGCCAGGTGTTCAAGCTGACTCCGCACACCCACGGATGGTGCAAACAAGCGGTTCATCGCTTCCAGGGCGCTCCCCAGGACGGAATCCTCGGCGGCAATCCGGTCGTATTCGACGCGGCAGGGAACCTCTACGGCACGTCGTTCGACGGTGGTACCAGCGGCAACGGCGTCGTGTTTGAGATCATTCGGTAGGGGGCCGGCCCAGACCATCGCGTTCCTTTTGCTCCCGAGGGTGCCCCGTCCAAGCTCCGCTTGGGCGGGTTGTCATCGGCTGAGCGCGAACGCTGCGGCAATTCCGGCTATGACGCCCGAAGCCCGAAGCCTGCCTTCAAGTTCTCTGCTTGAATCGATCCAGCAACGCGAACAGGACGACCGCGAGCGCGGCGTTCGCTAGCGCCGAGCCTAGTTCGCGAGGCCAGCTCCATTGCAGGGTGAGTCCAACCAACCCGCGCGCAATGGTGAAGTAGACGATCTCATGGACTACATAGAAAAAGAGAACAACCAGAAACCGCGAACCGGCATTCTCTACGTCCAGTTTGACCCCGAGCGATGACGCGCCATATCCCACGACGGTTTTCGCGATCCCGTACAAGCCCAGAGGATGCCCGGTAAGCGAATCCTGCAACAGTCCGATGGCAGCACCGGTCAGCAATCCGGCGACTGGACTGCGTCGCGCCACGGCAAAGAAAATCACTACCAGCAGCGGTAAATCGAAGATGGAAAAGAATTGAAATCGCAGAGGCACGAATGCCTGCAGGAAGACCGCAATCAGCGGAGTCAGAATGGCGACCGGCAGACTGAACCGGTAAACCTCGACTTGCTCATTCGATGTGTAAGTGATGGGCACGCTATTGGGGCTGTTCCTGTGGCGGCTGGACGGCGGCCGGCTCCGATGGTTGATCTGGCTTCGAGGGCGCTGCCTGGGTCTGGCGGCCGGTTGTGGTGGCCGGTGCCTTGTCGGTCGTGTTGTCGGTCGCTTTCAACCCCGGGGTGACAGGTTTCTTCTGTGACGACAGCAGCGGACGAGTTGCTGGCCGGCTTGTTTGGGGGAGAAACAATTGCGCCATTATTCGGGCTCGCGGAAGATTCCACGCGTGCATGGCTTGCCGCATTCGCTCCGCTCGGCTTGGGGATTCCTGACACAGCCGGCGTCCCCTGAGCGTTGGGCGCGGTGAAAATCTTCAGTCCGCTGGTTGGAGGCGGCGGCTTACTCGGATCATCCGGTGGCCGGTCGGGAACCGAAGGTAAACGCTGTGCCAGAATATCCGCCGCTCGCATCGGCGATGCTCCTTCGGCCAAGGCTGGTTCCTTCGCTTCCTCCTGCGTGATTACCAGCACCTCTTCGAGACGGCTCAGATCGACCGCCGGCCTCACCCGGATATTCAGAAAGAGTTCCGGCCCCGGCGAAACCTTGGTAACCGTACCCACGGGCAAGCCCTTAGGAAAAATCTGATCGCCGCCGCTGGTCACGACTTTTTCGCCCGGCTGCACCGTTTCATCCGACATCACTTTTTCGAGGACCACCTCGCCAAGCGCCGTCCCGCGCAGAACGCCTTGCAGCCGCGATTTCTCGAGAATCGCCCCCACTCCACTGGTCTGATCGTTGACCAGCAACACCTGCGAAGTAGTTCGGAAGACTCGCAGCACCTTGCCAACGACACCCTCAGCTGTGATGACCGCCATATCCTGCTTGACCCCATCGCGTGAGCCTTTGTCGATGTAAATCGACCGCGACTGCTCGCTGCCACTCGATCCGATAACCTGCGCGGCCGTTGTCTTCGAGATGAATTGTTCCTTGAATCCGAGCAGCGCCTGCAGGCGACGAGCCTGCTCCGCATCCTGGTTCAGCCGAACCTGCTCGATGCGCAGGCGCTCAATTTGCAGCTTGAGATCGCGATTCTCCTGGCGCACGCCACGCAAATAGAAATAGTTATGCCAGAGATTGCTGACGCTGCTCTGAAACCAGACAATGCCTTTTTCGAAAGGAGTGACCGTATCCACCGCCCAGACGCGTATCAGGCGGGTTGATTCGTCCTGGGTAGAGCGCCGGACCTGCACCGCCAGCCCCAGCACCTGGGCAAACAATACGACCACCAGGATGGTGACATTGCGGTAACGGCTGATGAGGTTTTCCATGACTTAAACCACGTCGTTCGTCGTGGGCCCTTCGTCGTTAGCCAGAGGTTGTGTCGAGGTTAGGCAGAGTAGCGATCGGCGACCGACGGACGACCAAAGACGAACGACGGCGGTTACTCGATCGAAATCTTGCGCAAGAGTTTGAAGTCGCTCAGCATCTTGCCCGTGCCCAGCACCACGCTGCACAACGGATCGTCGGCGATCGAAACCGGAAGCCCGGTCTCTTCGCGGATGCGCTTGTCCAGATTCTTGAGCAGCGCGCCTCCACCAGTAAGCACAATGCCGCGATCGCTGATGTCCGCCGAAAGCTCGGGCGGCGTGCGCTCAAGGGCAACGCGAATCGCATTCATGATTGTCGATACGCACTCGCTCAACGCTTCCCGCACTTCACTGTCATCCACGGTAATGGTCTTGGGAACGCCCTCGATCAGGTTGCGGCCCTTGATCTCCATGGTCAGCGGCTTGTCCAGCGGATACGCGGAACCAATCTCGATCTTGATCTGCTCGCCGGTGCGCTCGCCAATCAGCAGATTATATTTCCGCTTCAGATAATTCATGATGGCTTCGTCCATCTGGTTGCCAGCCATCCGCACCGAACGCGAATAGACAATGCCGCTGAGAGAAATGACGGCGATATCAGTAGTGCCGCCGCCGATATCGACAACCATGTTGCCGCTGGGCTCGGTGATGGGAAGCCCGGCGCCAATCGCCGCCACCATGGCTTGCTCCACCAGATGCACTTCGCTGGCCTTCGCCCGATACGCCGAGTCCATGACCGCGCGCTTTTCCACCTGCGTGATTTCCGAAGGCACGCCGATCACGATGCGCGGATGCACCAGCATCTTCCGGTTATGCGCCTTCTGGATGAAATAGTTCAACATCTTTTCGGTGACTTTGAAGTCGGCGATGACCCCGTCTTTCATGGGCTTGATGGCGACGATGTTCCCCGGCGTGCGGCCCAGCATCTCTTTGGCTTCTTTTCCCACCGCTTCCACTTCGCCCGTGTTCTTGTTGATGGCCACGATCGAAGGCTCGTTCACCACGATGCCCTTGCCGCGCGCGTACACCAGCGTGTTCGCCGTGCCCAGATCGATAGCGAGGTCGCTCGAAAAGACGCTGAACAGCGACCGCAGATTGTGCCAGCGTGATGCGCTCGAATGAAAGCCGTTGTTCGATGACATGCGAAACTTTCTCTCTCTATGGAGTCGGTCTTATTCCGGTTTTTGTCCGGTTATTCTGGAATCTAATCTCTATCCTTAATTCTACGAGTGATTGCCGTCGCTTTCAGCAAACCAAAGTAACTCGCTTTCAGCAGCCTGCCCTCAAGCCAAGCCCCGCTCACTGAATCACTACTTTCTTCTGCAGCGTGTTAACTCCGCCTTTGGCATTCTGCGCCGTGATCGTGATCGTACTTTCTCCGGTCGCTAAAGGCGGCGTGAAGTAGTGGAAAGCGCCATCGGTTCCGACCACCGGCACTTCGCGCCCGTTCACCATCACGCGCGCGCCTACCTCAGTCTTCCCCGTCAACTCGATCACATGACCATGCTGAATCATGGGATCCAAATCCAAATTGATCGCCGCCGTATCATTCCCCTTCGGAATAATGGTAAACCGGTTTTTTTCGCTCTCGACCGATTCCTTGCCCGCGGCATCCTGCGATTGCACCAGCCAGTAATAAGCCCCTTGCTCGAGACCCGAAACCAGAACGTCCGCAGTATTCACCTTGCGATCCACAATGGTAGAAGAAAAGTACGGGTTTCGCGAAATGCGCAACCGGTAGCCCTTGGCATTGGCCATCGGAGTCCACGAAAATTCAATTGGCTTGGGATCGTTGGTCACAAACATGGGCATCATGTTCGCCGGAGAAATCGGCGTCGGAGGCCCAATCTCCTTCAACTTGTCCATGCGCGGCGCAGCCGCCTGAAAGCTGACCTTCTCCCAATCCGCCAAGCGCACAGTCTGGCCATTACGCGTGATGTCGCCAGTTCCCTTCTTGACCAGGATCTCGTGCTGATCGTCCTTGGGATCGTTGCGCACCATGGCCGCGCTGTCCGGCGCGAGGGACGCCGTTGCGCCCGCTACCACCACCTGCGACCTCGAACCCTGCACATACGTGGCCGTCGCCAGATCCACCGTGCCCGTGCTCACCGCGACTGAAACGTTGGTCTGCTGCTGATCGTTAGTCGAGTTTTCCTCGATCACAATCAGCGAATCCTGTTTGATGGTGTAGTTGGTGCCATCGTTGAAAACGATCTTGGCCATGCCTTCCGAACTGGTCTGCACGACATCGCCCTTTTCCAGCGGAATGCTGTAGTCGGCCGTTCCCCAGCTGTTGCTGCTCGCCTTCTTCACCCGCACCGTGCCGTCGAGCGCCGTGAAGTGCGCCTGCTGCGCTCCGGCGCCGCCCGACTTCGCAGGATTTCCCGCGGCTCCCGCCACCACCTCAAGCAGCTTCGTTCCCAGGCTGTCCGCCGCCTTGATGCCGCTCTCAGTAAATTGCGGAAAGGCAAAGCGCATGCCAACGAAAATCACCAGCAAGACCGCCAGCACCAGCAGCGCCACGCTGCGGTAGGTGACCGTCTTCCACGCGATGTGGATTCCCGGCTTGCTGTTTGAAGACACCGAAGACACAGAGAAACCCAGCCAAACTCCAGAGAATATGGGGTACTTTCGAGAGTATCACAAGGCCTCTGAGCGCAAAACCCGGGAATCAAACTGTGACATTACGTTGGTGCCATGTCGCTGTGGGTTTTCCTCCGAGCCTCTGCACGCGTTTCAAAGTCGATTGTCGGGTGCCCCGCTCCTTGCGTCTTTTGCAAGGAGCGGGAGATGGCGAGGTGGCCCAGCTCTTTTTTCCGAAAACAAACCGAGAACCGAGAACCGCCAACTGACCACCGCGTTTCTTAAATTCCCAGCCACTCCCGCGGTGAACCAGGAATGGCCAGGTGCCCCAGGGTCTCGGGGTTTTCGAGACCTGGGTTTCGGCACGAGGCCCAGTTCCCACCTGAAAACAAACCGAGAACCGAGAACCGGCAACTGACAACCGCTTTTCAGACGGAACGTACACTGGTTTCTTGCGACCAACGTGGGAAGGTGACGGGCCTGGCGGCGGGTGCGGGATTCCCAATTTGGAACCGGCTAAGCCAGTTCGGTCACTTTTTTCTTGCACCCACCCCACCACTGCGATAACATAGAAACGCAGAGCTTTTCTGCAAGCTAATCTACGATCCTTGACAACCTGACAGCTTGGCTCGGATTCTCTGCCGCCGAACCGGCTCGATCGAAACGGGAGCCGATCCGTTGCCGTCATCCCGATCCGTTGCCGTCATCCCGATCCGTTGCCGTCATCCTGAAGCCCCGCGTTTTCTCCGGCGGGGCGAAGGATCTCGCGCGGAGTAACTTAGAAGCGTTGAGCAAGCAACCATGCGTAACTTCAATGTTTCCAAGATTTTGCCTCTAACTACCTTTAGAACCATAGATCTAGGAGGCAAGAAAAATTCCGACCCTTTGTTTTCTAGATTTTGCAGGGAAACGAGAGTTTTTTTATCGTCGGAGCCGCTGGGGTTCCGCCGGGTTCCAATCGGGGAACAGCCACCCATCTTGATGAAAGCGAAGCACTTCGAGCATCCGCCAGCAGCTACACGCAGCCATCAAGAGACGAACCGCAAGCGGCGGAAACCCCGTAACTCCAATGTTTCCAATATTTTGCCTCTAACTACCTTTAGAACCATAGATCTAGCGGGACAAAAAAATTCCAGTCCTTTGCTTTCTAGATTTTAGGCAAAAATGAGAGTTTTTTTTGAGGCAAATTATGCACCAGAATATGTGCAGTCTGTCTCCCGGACTCTAAGCGCGCTCTAGTACGTGAACGACTGAATCTCGGTCACGCCTGCAGCCGGACCATCGACGAATCCGCTGCGCTGGCTCGGGTGCAACGCAATGTGCGCCGGGACGATGTTGAACGTATTGTTGAAATCGAATCCGTTGAGAGTTTCTTTGAGGTCGCCCTTGATGTCGTAGACGTAGATCGTGCTGCCGCTCGACGTCGAACTCGAAACCGGCTGAGCGATCAGGAACAGCTTGTGAATGGAATCGAATTCGACATCGGCTCCGCTGAACTGTTGTTGCTCCCCTGAATTTGGCAGCACCACGGTGAACCCGGTTTCTTTCTTAAGATCGTAAAATTCCACGCTGGCGTCATCTTCGGTGTCAGTACAGACAATGCCGTCCGCCGCGTCGATGGCGATGCCGTTGACGAAGCCAAATCCAGTACCGGTGAACTCGGTGAATGTGGCTTTGCCGAGATCCACCACGCCAATGACGGGCCGGCAGCCGAAGCATCCATTGCCGCCGCCCATGACGGCCTGATTCGTCTTGCTGTCGTACGCGGTAGGTGGAGGCACGCTGCCAAAGTTATTCGAGTCTGTGATCTTGACCACTGGACCAAACGTGTTCGCCCCAACGTTCGAGCTGAATACGTAAGGGATGAATTGCCCGCTGTTGTCGTAGGCGAATACGGCGACATTCGGAACACCCTGGCTGCGGCTGACTCCGGTTGGCATGATGAGGTGCCCGGATCCGATGGGAGGTGTCCACAAGCCGGTGAGTTGATTTGAATCGAGAGGATTCAGCGTATGGAAAGTGCGCTTGACGTGAAGAAAGCTGACTTCGTGTTCGTGCAGGATGAGTCCGACGCTCGTGCCAACAATCCCCAGCGTGACGAAGTCATCCTGGGTTTCTGTTTTGGTCACGACCTTCAGAATTTTGCCGGTCTTCTGATCGAACGTTTCCACGGCGGCCAGAACATTGCCATTGCCCAGCGTCTTAGCCTCACTGAGCAAGCCTTCTGTGCCGTTTTGATCGATATCGAATCCGAAGATCTGCCCGCCGAACTTGCTGTGAACCAGAAGTTTGCCGGCGCCGGGAAAGGATTTGGGCTGCGACTCAAGCGTTTGTCCGAATGCAGTGACAGCTGAGAACAAGGCCAGAATTAGACAGAAAAAGGCATACTTAGCCGCGATTAGCGCGGTTTGAGAGCACAATACGGACGATTTGGCGCTTATGTTCTGCATTTCATTCTCCATGGGATAAGATTACGGAAAAATGCGACGACTGCCCTGCTTCATGAGGCTAACCTGCGCGGCCCTCGGGTTTATGTCACGTATTTGTCAGAAGATTGTAAAACTTTGGATGTGGAACGAGTCGCCAAAGCGAGGACGCTAACAAGCGTGGCCCATCCTTCCCAAGACAACAAGGAAAGATGGGCCACCCTATTCACTCGAATTGATTCCTGGCAGTAAAACGTTCCGCGCTATTTTTCGCACTTCGGCGTCGCCGGAATATCAGCCGCGATCGGAAGCGGTGCCAGGTTCTGCTTCTGCAGCAGAGCGTTCACTGGCGCAATCTTCTGCTGATTGAGATCGCGCCATTGCGTCAGACGTTTGCCCAGTTCCTGACAGTATTGCTCGACGCTAGCCTCGAGCAGACTGGCAGGGCGCGCATCCCCGCTTTCGATCATGAACGCGAGGCGAGCGAGTTCGCGATTCAACGGACCGAGTCCGAGATCCTCGGGTTTCCCATCGTCAGCGTCGGTAACCTGGTCATCCAGCGCCTTGAGTGCGTCGGCCACATCTTTCTTAGTAGCGTCGGTGCCTACGGATTTTTGCCGGTCGGCAATTGCCGCCCGCAAAGCACGCGCCTGAACATCGCCGTCGTAGGTGGCCGTCATTTGAGCTGAGACATTTGATTCAACTTCGAACTGCCGCACCAGATCCGCCTGTGAAACCTGCACTCGCGGATCGATCGTCACGGTTAGTGACTGGCGATAAGTCGTGCCGTTGACGTCCAGGACTAGCGAATATTGGCCCGGCACCACGAACGCTCCGGGCTGCAAGTCACGGGGAAAGTCACCGGGAATAGCATGATCGGAGCCGGTGTACTCGATGTAATCCAATTGACTGCCGTAGTAGCCGTAGCGCAACATCTTCATCGAGGGATATCGAAGATCCCAGGTAAAGCGATTGAGCCCGGCCGTTTTAGTAAGCGACGGCTGCGGCGCAAACCAGTACTCGGGAGCGTTGGCCGGCGTTTTGTCATACGGCGCAGGAATGTTGCTGAACTCGTGCACTAGATTATTATGCGAGTCGTAAATCGAAAGCTTGATGTCGCCCGCAGGCGCGGACTTCAGGAAGTAGTAAATGGTCGCGCCGTCAGGCGGATTGTCTCCGGCGGGAGTTTCCGGCGGCAGCGGAGTGTCCTGAGACATATCCCAGCGCACCCTCACAACGTTGCGTGGACCAAGCAGATGCGCATCCGACCGCGGCCACTTGCCATCGAACTGGCGCAACGGCGTGATGTCATCGAGAATCCACAGCGAGCGCCCAAAGGTTGATGCGACGAGGTCGGTGTCATGAACGTCCAGGTCAGTCACCATTGTCGTGGGCAGATTCAGTTGCAGCGCTTGCCAGTGATCGCCATCGTCCAGCGAAAAGTAAACACCATTCCATGTGCCGGCGTAGAGCAATCCCTTGCGCACGGGATCTTCGCGAACCACTCGCGCACTTCCAGTCTCAGGCAAACCGGTATTGATCAGCTGCCAGCTCTGTCCGTAGTCACGCGTTCGATAGACGAGAGGACGCAGATCGTGGAATCCCATGACTACAACGTAGGCGGTCGCCGCGTCGTGGCGAGACGCTTCGATCGCGGTGATGCTGGCTTTCTCATGCAAACCGGGAATGGTCACATTCTGCCAGGTCTTGCCATCCTTTGTAACTTGAACGAGGCCGTTGCCAGTGCCGGCCCAGATCACGCCAGCCTTTACTGGTGAAAGCGCGATGGTGTCGATCACAGCTCTTCGCGGATCTAATTTCTTCTTGTCGGGTTCGGTTTTCTGCGTGAGGTCGGGGCTGACTTCCTGCCAGGTGAGGCCACCGTCGTTGCTCTTCAAAAGATATTGGGCGGCGGCATAAAGCGTGTGCGGATCCTGCGGTGCGAATGCTATGGGCACCATATTCGATGTGCGGTATCGTGAATTCCGCACCAGCAGATGCACGATCTGCCCGGTGGTCTTGTCGAAGCGGAGCACGGTGCCGTACCAGCCTCCGGCGTAGACGAAGTTGGGATTCGCGGGATCGGGAGTGATGTAGCAGAACTCGAATCCACCGGTCGGGGCCCAATCTCGATAAGTGATCTCGCCATAATCGCTGCGGCTGGGGACGGCGGCGGTGCCGCTATCCTGCTGCGCGCCGTAAACGTAATAAGGAAAATGCTGGTCGGTGCTCACATGATAAAACTGCCCGGTCGCCTGGTTGTACCATGAACTCCACGTGTTGCCGCCGTCCACGCTCGTGGCCGCGCCCTGGTCGACTCCGATGACCATGTGCTGCGTGTTCGCAGGGTTGATCCAGAGAACGTGGTAGTCGTCGCCACTGGGTGCGCCCGCCCAAGCTTCGAAGGTCCGTCCGCCGTCCTTGGAGCGATACATCGAAGTTTGTGCGACATAGACGAAGTCCGCATTCTTGGGATCAACGAACACGCGGCTGAAGTAGCTGCTTCCCAGAATGCGAGGATCGGTCGTACTGCGCTGCCAACTGGCGCCACCGTCTTCTGAACGGAACAATCCCTGAGTGACGATGGCGTAAACTCTCATGCCGTTAGAACCCGGCGCGACGGCCACGCCGATGCGTCCCATGGGCTCAGTTGGCAGGCCTTTGCCCGCAACCACACTCCACGTGGAACCCTGGTCGAGGGATTTATAAATTACACCGTCCTGCTCCTTCTTCTTCTCAGGCTCGTCCGTGCTGAATGGATCATCGGGACGAGTCCACTGCGACGCATAGAGAATGCTGGGATTGTCTGGATCGGCCTCGATGTCGGGAACGCCGGTTTCTGGATCTTTGTACAACACCTTCTGCCAGTTCTTGCCGCCATCGGTTGTCTTATAGATTCCGCGCTCGGCCGCGGAGAAATGATCTCCCGCAGCCGCGACCAGAACCACGTCGGGATTTCGCGGATCAACGATGATGCCAGTGATGATGTGGGTTTCGCGGAGGCCGATATTCGTCCACGTCATTCCGGCGTCGGTTGACTTATATACTCCGTCGCCGGGAGTTTGCTCGCCGGTTCCGACGTAGATGATTTTGGCATCCGAGGGCGCGACTGCAACCGCGCCAATCGACCCTACACGCACCTGATCGAAGATGGGTTTCCAGACGCGGCCACCGTTCTCCGTTTTCCAGACTCCGCCGCCCGGAGTGCCAATGTAATAGACGGATGGCTGGCCGGGCACACCAGAGACGGAGGTAACCCGGCCGCCGCGATGCGGACCAATCAGGCGCCACTGCATTGCCTGCAAAATGTTGAGAGGAACGTCCTGGGCCGAGGCCGCAATCGAGAGAACAAAGAGAAAGAAAATGACTTGCCTGGCCGCACACTTAACATTTGTATAGTTCATTCCGCTTTGGTGGCTCCTTGGTTAAACCGCATCAACATTGGTTCCGGAGCGGAAGTATAGCACTCTGAGCCCTTCCGATACGCTCTCCGCTGTATTCAATGATGCGAGCCGCGCCCCTGGGATTGCCTGCGATCTAGCTCTGGTGCTTTCCCAAGGAACGGACTAACATTTACCGCGACCGGTGGAGCGCTGCCGGCGGAAGTTTCGCGGGAGTTTCTGGATTCGTATGACGACCATTTCAAATTCGGACGGGTCGCGCACGAACTCTCGCCACCGCCGGTGGGCACAAGTCTTCGCTGCGTTTGCATGGTCCTTCTGCGTAGTGCTGCTCTGGCTTTTATTTTCCACCGTCAGGGCCGGAGCGCAATCGCAAGCCGCGCCGCCAGCGCCCACCCAGACCCCTGCCGCTAGTGAAACTGCACCCGCAGCCGAGTCTCATCCCGATCAGACGGCGGCGGAAATTACCGCTCACGAAGAAGCGACCACGTTCAAGGTCAACGTTAAGCTGGTGACGGTACGCGTGGTGGTGCGCGATGCTCAAGGCCATGCAGTTGGGAATCTCCATCAAGAAGACTTCGAGCTTTTTGACAATCGCAAGCCGCAGATCATCTCTCATTTTTCGGTAGAACAACCGGGAACTCAGGCTGCTAAAGAACGGCTGACTTCGGAGGAGAATCCGGGAGAAAAACAGCCCTCGGTTCCGGAGCGGTATGTAGCCTTCGTGTTTGACGACATCCATTTAAAGTTTGGCGATCTGGTGCAGGCGCGAATGGCCGCTGACCACCACCTCGCAACTTTACTACCCACGGATCGCGCGGCAATTTTCTCGACCTCCGGTCAAACCACTCTCGACTTCACGGATGATCGGGCGAAATTGCATGATGCCCTGCTTCGTCTTCAGCCGCGCCCCATCGCTGCCACCGGGGTTGCCGATTGTCCGGACATCAGCTACTACATGGCCGACTTAATTCAGAACAAACACGATCTCCAAG
This sequence comes from uncultured Acidobacteriota bacterium, assembly GCA_963722725.1. Lineage (GTDB taxonomy): Bacteria > Acidobacteriota > Terriglobia > Terriglobales > Acidobacteriaceae > JABDBE01. The sequence continues at coordinate 730,438 of CAVROB010000009.1, read as the reverse complement.
CCCTGCAGACTGCCATGCAAGACTCGCAGGCGTGTCTCCCTCTTCCAACGTCGACGACGTCACAGCAGCAGGCAGCGGCCCAGACGGCGAGCATGCAGGTGCTTGCCGAGGTGCAGCGAGCCCTCGCCATGGGAGGCCAGGAAAGCCGTGTCGCCCTGTCGGTGCTGAAAGATGTGGTCCGCAGGATTTCCGTGATGCCAGGGCAACGCAGCATCGTGGTTGTGTCGCCCGGATTCCTGACCCTCGACGGCGACATGCTGACCGAGTTCAACGATGTTGTCGATCGGGCGCTGCACTCCGACGTAATGATCAGCTGCCTGGATGCGCGCGGCCTTTACGCAATGCTTCCCGGGGGCGACATCACCAGGGACGTACCCCTGAGCGGCTTCGCGGCAGCCCTGGAACTTCAATACCGAACCGCGAGCGCCCAAGCCGAAGGCGACGTCTTGTCGGACCTGGCAAACGCCACCGGCGGAGCTTTCTTTCACAACAACAACGATCTCGACGAGGGGTTCAGACGCGTGTCGGCCACGCCGGAATATTTCTATACCTTGGGATTCTCACCGCAGAACCTGAAACTGGACGGTGGCTATCACAGGCTGAAAGTTTCGCTGAAAAAACCCGCGGGCATGACTCTACAATCCCGCAGCGGCTACTACGCTCCCAAGCACGCCGCAGACCCCGCGGAGGAAGCCAAGGAAGAGATTCAAGACGCCGTCTTTTCCCAGGAAGAAATGCACGATCTCCCGGTGGAACTGCATACTCAGTTTTTTAAGTCCAGCGACACTGAGGCCAAACTCGCGGTGCTGGCTCATGTGGACGCGAAACATCTTCACTATCGAAAGGTCGATGGCCGAAACACAGATGAACTCACCCTGGTCTCGGCCATCTTCAATCAGAACGGCGTCTTTATCCAGGGAGCGCAGAAGACGCTCACCATGCGCTGGAAGGATGAGACGCTAGAGAGCAAACTGGGTTCGGGAATCACTTTGAAGACCAGTTTCGATGTGAAGCCGGGCAGCTACCTCGTCCGGCTGGTGGTTCGAGATGGGGATGGACAATTGATGTCCGCCGAAAACGGTGCTATCGAAATTCCGTAAGTAATGGAGGTCGCGATATGTCAGTTCGCCGGGTGATTCTTATCACGGGCAAAATTTGTGTTTGCCAACTGGCTCTTTTCGCAGCCATGGCGCGTGCTCAGCAGCCGGCCGCGCCAGCCCCGGCTTCGGACGCAGCCACGATCCACGCGGAGACGCGATTAGTCCTTGTGGACACAGTAGTGACCGACAAGAAGGGCAATTACATCCGCGATCTCACCATCAAGGATTTCAAGGTTTGGGAAGACAACAAGGAACAAGCCATCAAAAGTTTTTCGTTGGAAGATGACAACGCTGCGCCGGAGAAAGCGCAGAAGCATTACCTGGTTCTCTTCTTCGACAACTCGACCATGGATGTGGGCGATCAGATGCAAGCGCGGCAAGCGGCTGCCAAATTCATTGACGCGAACGCTGCTCCGAATCGATTGATCGCAGTGGTTGATTTCGGCGGGACCATAAAAATTTCTCAGAACTTCACTGCAGATGCGGCTCGCCTTAAGCAAGTCGTCGCCGGGACGAAATCGTCGTCGGTCTCGCCGAACGCGGCGCCCGTCGAGGTAGCGTCTCTCGCGCCTCCAGTCGGCGGGACTTCTTTTGGTATGCCTTACTTAGGCAACGCGGAAGCTGACTTTGGTGCGCATAGCGTAATGTTGGCGCTGCGAAGTTTGGCGAAAAGTCTGGGCACAGTCCCCGGCCGTAAGACTCTGGTGTTCTTGACTTCGGGATTTCCGCTCACGCCGGAGCGTCAGTCGGAACTGACCGCAGTGATTGATGTTTGTAACCGGAACAATGTCGCTGTCTATCCTCTCGACGTTCGCGGCCTGGTTGCTGGCAGCATCGCGTCGCCTCAATCGCTCTTGCAAATTCCGTCGCATCCCGGGTCGGGCCAGTTAGCATCGGCAACTCTCACCTACGCGGGAAACGAGAATCCGCTCTATCCGTTGAAGCTTGCCTATTTTGATCCCGCCCAGCACGGCGGCAGTGGGGTGGCGGGGGTGGCGGCGGCCACAGCGGTGGCGGAACGGTCGGCGGCGGCACTGGCGGAGGAACTGGAGGTGGCGGCCACACCGGCGGAACGGGTGGAACCGGCGGAGGAGCAACTCACGGCGGCGCTGGCAGCGGAGGAGCTTCAACCATCGCAAGCCCAGGCTACGGGAACCCTCAATTCAATCAACCTCGGCAGATCGTCCCCATTATTCCGAACGTCGCCGACAACCAGCAGCTCCTCTATCAACTGGCCGAGGGAACGGGCGGGTTTGTCATCGTAAATTCCAACGATCTGGTCGGCGGCCTGCAAAGGATTGCGAACGACCAATCCCAATATTATGTGCTGAGCTACAGTCCTCCCGAGTCGCCCGAAGGCGCTTGCCATACGCTGAAAGTGAAAGTCGATCGCGGCGGAACTATCGTCCGCGCCCGCAGTGGATATTGCAAGCAGAGATCTCAAGACTTGCTCGCGGGAAACCCGATTGAGAAGCAAATGGAGACTCACGCCTCGAGTGAGATGGCCGGAAATGTTACCGGCACTGTGGAGGCTCCGTTCTTTTACACTTCCCCAAATACGGCGCGGGTGAATCTGGCCGTCGGCATTCCGTCGAACGCGCTGAAGTTTGAGAAAGTGAAGGGGAAGCAGCATTCGTCGGTTAACGTGCTCGGCATCGCCTATAAGACGGACGGCACGATTGCCGCCCGCTTCAGCGACACCGTCGACCTTGATTTTGATGGCAAGAAGGAATTGGAGGAGTTTCAGAAGCAGCCCTTCCACTACGAGAATCAGTTCGAGATTGCTTCCGGTCAGTACAATCTCAAGATTGTCTTCAACTCGGGAAATGAAACTTTTGGCAAGCTGCAAGTGCCGCTTGTGGTCGACCCCTACGACGGCAAGCAGTTCAGCATGAGTGCGGTTGCGCTCAGCAATCAATTTCATCGAGTTTCGGATCTATCAACCGGCCTCGACTCGGAATTGCTCGCCGACCGGACACCGCTGGTGGTGCAAGGCGTTCAAGTTGTTCCGTCGGACAACAACCGGTTCAAGAAGACCGACAATGCAGCTGTCTTCGTCGAAATCTATGCACCACTTCTGATGGGACCCAAGCCTCCTCAGGTCGGGGTTGAACTCATGGTGGTGGATCGCAAAACGGGGGAGAAAAAAGTTGACGTCGCGTCGCGGGCCACGAATCAACCTGGAAGCGCCGTCGCTCCGATGGGACTGAAGCTGCCGGTGGCTACGCTTGCTCCTGGTTCCTATCGCGTCGAATTGCGCGCGCTGGACTCAGTAGGAAATGCGACCAAGGCGCGCACGGCAGACTTTGAAGTGGAGTAATGCAGGCGCGGGCGTCCTCGCCCGTGCTCTGAGTTGAGGCGAGCTCACGTAAGCTTGGGCTTCGGCTTGCCGCGCTTCACCTCCGGCCTGTAGCATAGATAGAGTCATTCTTCCCGAGCATTCATCCCAGGAGGCTTTATGGCAACCGATGTCTTAACCGGGCCGTCCATCCTCGGCACGGCTACCCGGACCAAAGTTTATAAGAACTTTATCGATGGCGAATGGGTCGAGGCTTCGACCGGACAGACTTTTGAAAACCGCAATCCCGCCGACACGCGCGATGTGGTTGGCATCTTCCAGCGATCCGGCAAGGCGGATGTTGATGCCGCCATCGCAGCTGCGAAGCAGGCCTTCGCCCGGTGGCGTCTGATTCCCGCACCTCGTCGCGCTGAAATCATCTACCGCGCCGCCGAGATGTTGTTCGAGCGCAAGGAAGATTTCTCTCGTGACATGACCCGCGAAATGGGCAAGATCCTCAAAGAAACGCGCGGTGATGTGCAGGAGGCAGTCGACACTGCCTATTACATGGCCGGCGAAGGCCGCCGCATGTTTGGACCAACCACGCCCTCAGAGTTGCCGAACAAGTTCGCCATGGCCGTGCGCCAACCCATCGGTGTTTGTGGAATGATTACGCCATGGAACTTTCCGATGGCGATTCCGTCGTGGAAGCTTTTGCCGGCGCTGGTCTGCGGCAACACATGTGTGATCAAGCCGGCGCAGGACACGCCACTTTCGACTTTCAATCTGGTGCGTGTGCTTTACGACGCCGGCCTGCCTCGGGGCGTGGTCAATATCGTAACGGGCTTTGGCTCCGAGGTCGGCACTCCGATCACTGAACACGCCGACGTGCGAGCCATTTCGCTGACTGGATCGAGCGCGGTGGGACGAATTGTGGGCACGACTGCGGCCAAGAGTTTCAAACATTGTTCGCTCGAACTCGGCGGCAAAAATCCGATGATCGTGCTCGACGACGCCAACCTTGATTTAGCAATCGAAGGCGGCCTGTGGGGCGGTTTTGGAACTACCGGCCAGCGCTGCACCGCGACCAGCCGAATCATTGTGCAGAAAGGCATCTACGCCGAGTTCATCGAGCAGTATGTCGAGCGTGCGAAGGCGCTGAAGGTAGGCAACGGTTTGGATGAAACCGTTGAGATGGGTCCGGCGATCAATGAGAATCAACTCAAGACTGATCTGAGTTACGTGGACATCGGCAAGGCTGAAGGGGCGCGCTTGAAGTGCGGCGGTAATCGGCTCGACAAAGGCGAATATCAGAATGGTTATTTCATGGAGCCGACTGTGTTCGTCGATGTCGATCGCAAGATGCGCATCGCGCAGGAAGAAATCTTCGGGCCGGTGGTTTCGATCATTCCGTGCGACGATCTCGAAGATGCCATCGAAATCGCGAACGGCATCGAATACGGATTGTCTTCCGCGCTCTACACCAAAGATGTGAACAAAGCCTTCACGGCCATGCGCGATCTTGATGCCGGAATTACGTACATCAACGCGCCGACGATTGGCGCGGAAGTGCATCTGCCGTTCGGTGGAGTCAAGGCTACCGGCAATGGCCATCGCGAAGGTGGGCTGGGCGCAATCGATTTCTACAGCGAGTGGAAGTCGATCTACGTTGATTATTCGGATCGCCTGCAGAAGGCGCAGATCGATCGTGCGGATTAGAGTTCATCCTCGTTTGACGCGTCACACTAAGTATGACAAAGTAACAACGGCATGAGAGAAACGATCACAGTTACAGTCTCGCTTCCCCCGGCCATGGCCAAACAAGTCGAGCGCGCCAGGAAAGCGGAAAATCGCACACGTTCGGAGTTGGTGCGCGAAGCCTTGCGAGTTTACCTGTCTGCGCGGCTAGTTCCTTCTGAGTTGCCTACTGCCTCCGAGGCGCGCGCTTATCGCCGAGGGATGGCTGCTTACAAACGCGGCAACTATGTAACGCTCGAGGGGTACCTCGATGGAATGGACCGTCGTCCTCGCCGGGCCAGCAAGAAAAGCTCTTAAACGCATCCCGGCAGGCGACCGGAAACGGATCGAGTCTGCTCTCGGAGAAATGCAACAAAATCCGTTTCAGGGCGATATCCGCAAGCTGCAAGGGCTACCCGGCTTCCGCCGCCGCGTGGGGAATTGGCGTATTTTCTTCGAGGTTGTGGTCGAGCGTCGTCACGTCGTCATCGCTGCGATTGAACGCCGCACATCGACGACCTACTAGTGTAGCGTCCCGGAAATAAGCGGCATGTTGAAACGGCCGGGTCAAGAATCAAAACCGTGGAAACGCAAGGTCCCTCCACTCCGCTTCGCTCCGGTCGGGATGACAGAGTTATTTCGCCAACTTGTGGGGCGGCACACCACGCAGTTTGCTTTTGGTTTTGATTCCCGTCAGAATGCATGCAGCTAGCCGGAGCTATCCATGCCCATCGCTCAAAGCCGCGAAATTGCTGCCGCTTCCCGTCTCGAGAACGTTCGCTATGCCATTCGTGATCTGGCTTGCATCGCGGACGAGGTCATCAAGCAGGGCCACAAAGTCCTGCCGCTCAACATCGGCGATCCAAACGTCTTTGATTTTAAAACTCCGGCTCACCTGATCGAAGCCGTCTACAAGGCCATGCGGGATGGCAAGAACGGCTACGCGCCTTCGTCGGGAGTCAAAGAGGCGCTGGACGCGATTCGTGGAGAAGCCGCGCGCAAGGGGATCTCCACCGTTCAAGATGTGTTCGTCACCACCGGAGTCAGCGAGACGGTTGATCTCTGCCTGACTGCGCTGCTCAATCCGGGCGACGATCTGCTGACACCGTGCCCGGACTATCCGCTCTACTCTGCAGTGCTGGCCAAGCTGGGAATTGGGCTCAACGCCTATTACCTGAATGAGAGAGATGGCTGGCAACCGGATCTCGACGACATCAAGAAAAAAATCACTCCGCGAACGCGTGGCATTGTGCTGATCAATCCCAACAATCCGACCGGCTCGGTGTGTTCGCGGGCCATGCTCGAACAGATCGCTGAACTGGCGCGACGGCACAATCTGGTGATCTTTGCAGACGAGATTTACGACAAGCTCATTCTAGAAGACGACGAGCACATCGCGATGGCGTCCGTGGCGCGGGACGTTCCCGTGGTCACTTTTGGCGGGCTGTCGAAGAACTATCTGGCTCCTGGCTGGCGCATAGGGTGGGGCATTGTTAGTGGCGATCCCGCGATTGTGAAGCAATACGATGAAGGCATTCAGCGCCTGCTGCGCTCGCGGCTGTGCGCCAATCATCCTGAGCAGTACGCCATCAAGCCTGCGCTCGAGGGTCCGCAGGATCACCTGCTCGAAGTCCGCAAGAAGCTGCGCAGCCGGCGTGATCTAACCGTGCAGTGGTGCAATTCGACCCCGCGCGTTAGTTGCGTTTCTCCCCGCGGGGCATTTTACGCGTATCCGAGTGTCGACATTCCCGAAGGCGACGATGTGTTTGTGAAGGAGCTCATTCTGCAAAAGCACGTGATGGTCGTCCATGGCTCCGGCTTCGGCCAGAAGCCCGGCACCAAGCATTTCCGCATCGTCTTCCTGCCGGATGAAAAAACGTTGGCGAGCGCCTACGCCGCGATTGGAGACTTCCTCAGCACGAGATATCGATAGCGGTGCCCCACCCTTAGCAGGAAAAAGATTTCATTGCACCGCGAGTTTTCAGCGATACATTACACTCTAAGCCGGTGGCAAACTCGAATACTCTTTCGGTGTGGTGGATTTTGGCTGGCGTGGTAGCCGTGGTGGCGTGTGCCATCGAACTCGGGCTATGGCTGCGGAAGCCCCCTGCGCCGCCTAGCATAACCAGTACCCGCCAGATCACGAATGATGCGTTTCCCAAGGGCCACCTCGCTGTGTCCGGCGACGGCGCTGAAATTTACTTTGACGAACTTTCCTCTGACCGCTCGGCTCTGGTACGAGTATCGACCACAGGCGGCGCAATCACACCCATCAGTACAGAGGTCGCTGACCCCCACCTGCTCGACGTTTCAGCGCAATCGGAGTTGTTGATCTCTTCAGGAGCCGCAGGAACTGACGATGTTCCTTTTTGGCTGGCTTCCGCGTCCTCCGGTCCCGCGCGGCAACTTGGAGAACTTCTCGGTCACGACCTGGCCTGGGAGCCGGATGGGAGATTGGTGTTTGCCAAAGGGAATGATCTCTACGTCGCTGAGCACGACGGTACCAATCCTCGAAAGCTGTTTACAGCGCCGGGCCCGCCCTTTGCCATGCGCTTTTCACCCGATGGCTTGCGCATGAGGTTCACGATCGGGAATCCGCAGAGCCGGTCCACGATGTGGGAAGCGCGGCTGGACGGCAGCGGAATGCATCCCGTCCTTCCCCTGCCGGGCTGGAAGGCTCCACCGGCGCCGTGCTGTGGAAGGTGGACACCCAACGGAAAGTATTTTGTATTCGTGAACGCAGGACACATCTGGGCCGTCGCTGATCTCCCTGGAAAATCTTCCCAGCCGGTCGAGCTAACCTCTGGCCAATTAGGATTTCACGATCTGGTTCCGAGCAGGGACGGCAAGAGACTTTTTGCGATAGGGACGCAGCCGCGTGCAGAACTGGTTAGCTACGACGCCTCATCCGGGCAGTTTGTCCCATTTCTTGGCGGTATTTCGGCAGGAGACGCTGATTTTTCTCGCGATGGCCAGTGGGTCGCTTATCTAAGTTATCCCGATGGATTGCTCTGGCGCAGTAAAGTGGGTGGCAGCGAACGCCTGCGCCTGGTTTCTGCGCCGATGCAGATAGCCTCGCCGCATTGGTCCCCGGACGGAAAGTGGATTGTCTTTTCGGGCGAGAGGGTGGGTGAACCCTGGAAAGTTTGGCTGGTTTCGAAGGACGGAGGGGGCTTGCAGGCTCAAAGCTCGGACAATGTCCCCGAGGCAGATCCGACGTGGTCCCCGGACGGGAACATTTTAGCTTTTGTCACCTTCAAACAGCCAAGTCAGATTACTCTTCTCGACCTCAATACCCACACGCGATCGGAGTTGCCGGATTCGGCAGGCCTATGGCATCCCTGCTGGTCCCCTGACGGACGCTCCATCGCAGCTCTTTCGGCGAATTCGCAAGCCGTGATGATTTACGATCGTCGCGCGCGAAAATGGAGGCAGCTCGTCGGCGGTCTCGGAACCATAGGAATTCCTGCCTGGTCCCATGACGGTGGATACGTGTATTTCGACGTGACAACACCGCATGATTCGGCGTATGTGCGGGTGAGAGCCAGTGATGGCAAGACCGAACGGCTTGCCAGCCTAAAGAATGTCCGACGTTACCTGGGAATCTGGGGTTTTTGGAGCGGCCTTGCGCCGGGAGACATCCCTTTGCTTGCGCGCGATACTGGCGAACAAGAAATCTATGCGCTCGACTGGCGGGCTCCGTAAAAGCGATGAAGCGGAGCCAAGGCTCCGCCTCATCGAATGCTGCGGCTTAGGGTTTGTAGACGTGGTAATTGAAGGCGTACCAATCCGCGGTTCCCGTGTTACTCAGCATGTAGGCGTAGGTTCCGATGGTGTGGTTCCCCACAGCGGCGGGACTCTGGGTGTTCTCGCTCCACGAACCCGAAGAGAAGGCCGTCCCTATTGTGCCCAGGAATGGACCGACACCGATGAAATTACCGTCGATTTCTGAGACCAGGGCCCACTCGGTCGAGGCGGTGGCGCTGAGTTGCAGCCACTCATCAATCGCATAGGTGCAGGAACTCCCCGGCAAACCTGGGCAATTTATCGTTCCCCCGTCAATCTTCGTAAATGTGCCAACCGCAAGAGATGCGCCGGAATCGCCAGACAGAAAATATGTCTTCTGCAATACTTTTGGGGCTGAAGGACCGGAAGGCGGGTTGACGCCACGGCCTATAGCTGACGATTCGATGCTCGCCTTCGCCGGCAAGAGACTGTACGCGCCCACAACGGCGAAGACCAAAGTTAGAGTCACTGCGAACTTAAATACATTTCGGCTTGTCATGCAAAGTCTCCTTATTGATTTGTCAAAGTTCTTTTATAGAAGCGGACTTCAGAATCGTTGAGGCCTCATCGGTGAAATCCGCTTTCCGTTGTTCTCTTGTGAGTGCAGCCCAACACAGCTCTCAGCTTTGTGCGGCAGCGCTCCAGTTCCGCGCATCTGCCGGAATGAACGGCCCTGCAACCATCACCGCATGAGGACCGTCCATTCCAACCGTTCGCTCCAGTTCGAGACGTGCCCACAGCCCTATCGAGCCTTCGATCCCGCATTCGCGGGTTCTAAAGCTGAACGCATCATCGAGGTGCGTGCGGGCCTTTGGGGTCTCTGTGGAATCGGCGCCCGAAGCGGTGTTGCGCGCTTCTTGCCACCTTTCAACATCGCTCCCTGGCGGAAGAGTTGTGTCTTGTCCGCCATACGAACGTTCTCGAAGCCTCTGCGTTCGGCTACGATGCGATAGTCGAATTCGATACTGGATGTACCGCCGCCCAGTTCGCGCACTTCAAAGCCGCCAGCCGACTTCTGACTGACGTAGAGCCCTTTGCAGTCGCCATTGGGAGTGATGAACACGTGATAATTCTGAGTGTTAACCGTTTGAGCGAAGGTGGACTCCAATTCGATCACTGCCGATCCATTGGCTAGATGACCGGAACCAAAATCCTCGAACCAGTTTTTCGGAGATTCCACAGCGTACAAGGCTACTTTCCGGGCGCCGTTATCCACGGGAACGACCGCGGACTTCGAGCCGCTGCAATACATGTCGCCGCTCACATCGAACATGCAAGCGCCGCCAGCGTTGCCGCCGACGGTGACGAGAACCGGTGCGTCCAGGGACGAGACCTCGTCATTTTCAAAATACGCAGTGGCAAAAGGTTCGCTGGCATTAAAACCGACGATGGAATCACCCTCATCGGTGGTGCCGAGAACGCCCCAGTCTGCGCTGGTGTCGCCCCAAGCGCCGATCGCAGCAGAACCAGAAATGGTTCCTCCCTCGTTGCTTGCGCCGATGGCCTGGCCGTAGGTGCCAACTCCAGCGGTACTGGAGCTGAAACCTTCCACACCGAGGTCGATTTGCGTGGTACCGAACTCAACGCCCTCGATACCGGTGTTGAAATTGGCATCGTTCACGTTTTCACCGTAGTTGGCAACGTATCCGCTGCCGCCGTAACCGACGATCGGGTAAATCGTGCCATCGACGGTTACGCCTTCGAAGCCGGAGCCTGAGACGAAGACTCCGTATGCATCGGTAGCCGAATCCACGATGCTGATCCCATTGCCGCCGGCATTCGAAATGCCAAGGGCAGGGCTGGTACTGTTCGCGGTGATTGTGTTGGTGTTGGTGAACGCGTTTGTGGCCGCGAGTTGGGGCACAACCGAAGTGTTAATTGCTAGCGTCCCGCTTCCCGTGATCGGACCACCGGTCAAACCCAGACCGCTTCCGACGCTGGTCACGGTGCCAACGGGGATGGCGACGCATGTCCAAGCGCCGCCGGTAAACTCCAGAATCTGGCTGGCGGCGCAAGCCTTCAAGCCAAGGCTCGTGGTGCCACCCAAGGAGACGGATCCCCCTCCGCTCAGTGGACTGTTGGCGGTCACCGTCAACGACGAATTTGCGAGCATAGAGTTGGTGACGCCGCCGGTAGCGATGCTAAGCGTTCCGGACTTCGTGATGGGTCCGCCGGTCAGTCCTGACCCGCTGCCCACGCTGGTTACCGTGCCTGTGCCGGGGAAGGCTTGTCCCGCAATGAAGGTCACTTTCCCGGTGCTGCTGATGGCGAAAGCGGTTCCGTGAACCGATAACGTGTTGTGAGCCAGCTTGGGAAACAACGTCAGAGTGTCACGCACATCTCCCGTGCCGGTGACATCCAGCTTGGCGGCGGGCGTCGTCGTTGCGATGCCGACGTTTCCCGCGGCGCTCTGGAAGATTTTGGAGTCGGCAATGGTGGTAGCGCCGGTAAATAAAGGAACAAAATCTGCCGTGCCGCTTCCGGTGATAGTTCCAGGAGGCAATTTGCTGGCGCTCCCTGAACTGGTGGAGGACGGCGCCAACGCGAAGGCGGATGCGGGTTTGCCGCCGATGGTTTCGGCGTCCAGAGCCTTGAGAGCATATGGAACGCTCAGCAACAGCACGCGCGGCTGTTCAGCTTCGCCCTGCTGTTGTACGCCCAGCCAGCGTGCTTCGCCGGCAGCAAACAATGCGGCAGGAAGCCCGTTGCTGCTGGCAGCGCCCAGTTGAACCGAGTAGTGTCCGGTCTTATCCGGTTGCACATTCTGTGTCTCCACCCACAGCGGAGCGCCGCCCTCTGCATCTTTGTACAGAGAGAAAGTCAACCCCACGACACCCGTTGTTACCTTACCTTTGGTGTTGGTTAGCGCCCCGCTGAAGTTCACCAGCGACGGCACGATCTGATTAGCGGCTCCGGATGCAGGCTGTTGCGCCGACCCCGGCAACGCCCAGCAAACCAGTAGCGCAAACATCCATAACAAATTGCTGATGCGAACCATAAACCCTCCTTTTAAATTCCGATTAAGTGCCGGCTTGTACGCCGGGGAACCAGGACATTCACAACGCTTTAAGCGGCTCATGTCCTGGATTTAATTCGAATCCTTTCTCGCAGCCACAGTCACAGAAACCGCAGACGACGGAATGCCGTTGGCCACCACAACAATGGTGCTGGCCCCGGTTCCGATCCCACTGGGCACATCGAAATTGGTAGACACAATGCGGTTTCCGGTTGCGACCCCCATCGTGCTGTGACCGTGCGTCCTGCAATAAACGACGTTGCCGCTCCCGTTATTGGTGATACGCACGAGGGGATAATTCGTGGCCATTTGGGCATCGTCCCCATAAGCAGCGCCCTGCGACATCCCGTTGAATCTCAAGCCAGAGATTGCATAGGTGTCCCCAGCCGTGAGCGAGCCTGGAACGCTGGTAATGACTGGAGCCCAGTCGGAGTTATAGGTCCCGGAGGGGGTGTAGATCTCTACCTCCTCGGAATAATCGGTGAACATGACTTGTCCGGTCGGCAGTACCAGCAGGCGCCCGTAGAAGGAAGCGTCATTGACCGCGTTGGGTGGCGCCGGCACGGCGTTGAAATAAAAGCCGTTGAACTCGAAAAAAGTAGAGGGTGGGTCAAAGAACGGGCTGGTGTCGACCAGCACGTTGCCGGTCGGCAGCAGGGCCGCGGGAGCATCCGCCATAACTCCTGCCGGAAAGGTCGGACCGGGTATCCAATAGCCGGTGCCGGCTTTACTCACCGAAGGATAGTAGACGGAGGTATTCGCGGTCGCTCCGTTAGCCAGAACGGTACCGTCAGGTCGCAGTACTTGCGGTCCTAGCTCAGGAACGATTCCCATGCCGCCGTTGGATGGAAGCACGACTCCGGTGTTACCGGCACTCCCCCACCTGGCGGTTGCTTCGTTATATCTTTCAGCGTGGGTTCCATTCTCCGTGTCCACAACCAGCACGTCTCCGTTGGGCAGCAGTGTCATTCCCTCTTCGGAGAATCCGTCCTGCTTTCCACTGCCCACAGCGGTCCATGTCAAAGCGCTTTCATTGAACACGACCTGAGCCGCGGATGGACTTGCTCCTTGTCCCATCATGAACGTACCGCTAGGCAGGACGACGGAGGGAGAATCGCCAATGTAGGTCCATCCACTGGGCGGGGCGACGCTCGTCCAAGCGTTTGTCGCCGGGTTGTAGATCGCGCCCAGGGTGACTTCGCTTCCGCCGCAGCAGTTGTACTCGCCGCCTTCCATCAGCACCTTGCCGTCGGCCAATACCGCGGAGGCATAGTAAAGAGGCCCATAGCCCGAGGGCAGTGAAGCGAGTTGTGACCATGTTCCATTGATATAGCTGCCGGTTTTGTCAGGGGTCAGCCGCCAGATACTATTGGACTCGACGGGCTGCACCATCACCGTGCCATCGGTGAGCAGAAGAGCTGTGCTGGCACCAAAGGTAGGTTGGTTAGTCAGAGCGGTCCAGGTCTGAGCCGCCAAGGGCAGTGCACAAGAGACGATCAGAATACACACACACACCCAAACGCTGATGCGAAACATATATATCCTCCTTTTTTGATTGGTGACTTAGTTACAGGCCCGACAGACTGGCCATATAGCCACACCATGCAGAAAACTGCCCGGTGTAGCTTCGACTGGTGAACCGTTGCATACGGACATAGTTGGTCGCCCGAGCTCTACGCCACGACCTCAAAAACCCAGAGCGTTCTGCATTTCGGAATGATGGCGCCGGGACTGGAGCGCCCGGGCCGTATTGCCCCTGAGAAGACAAAACTCTCCCCCGAGACTTTGCCTTCCCCAAAAACATGCATACTTGTCACGAAGCATCGGCATGCCGAAGCTGCGCGAACGAACGCGGTGAACCACCAACTCCTCTTAAGCCGCTGATTCACCCGCTCACTTTCGTGTGCATAGTGTCGCGAACCCCGATTTCGTTTCAGTCGCCAGGCGACAGATGCACGTCCGCCCGAAAGGATCAACGCGGCCGCGATTCTCCACCGAGGTCTAACCCCCCTTACCTTCTAAAGCGCAAAATCAAGAGAAACTGGCAGTGAAGCAAGAAAAACTTTGTAGCCGCCGCCTCTGTCTGTATTTTCCTGGTACCGAAAGCGCTCACCTTTCCCAAACCGCGCTTCGCACCCCCTCAGGTAGCTCTTCACCAAGCTCGGGTTGTTACGGCAGTTGGATCACGGCGCTGCCGTTTGTTTTGTGGCTGCGGACTGTCTCCGATCCCCGGCCATAGAGCAATGCATCCGAGATAACTTGTTGGTGAGTTATTGGTGAATCGATAAGTCATTGACAACAAGTTGGATAAGTGACCGCTGTTGTGCTAATACGTTTTTTCCTGCGGCAGGCGCGGGCAAGGATCTTCCTCTTTAGAGGATCCCAGCATCGGGTGAAAGGTACGTAACATTCGAATGGCTAGGGTCCGGCTTGCGATTGCGGTCGCGGTGATGCTGTTGGCTTTTGGGATGATTCGCAAATTTTGTATAGTTCGAACAAAGTTTGGTGTAGAGTGTTTTGGTTTTCCAGAAGGTCCTTAAGGAGTTGAATATGCGCTCCCCCTCCAGATATTTGTTTGTGATTCTCCTGTGCGGAGTCTCTTTCTTGAGTTCGCAGGCGCAGTGCCCCCCCCGTCCCAGTTTCGGTACCGTAGTTCAGGATGCCCTGACGCTCAGTAGTGTGAATGGCGTTCTCAGTGCCGAATTCACTATGAGGCACTCCGTCGATGAGGGCGGATACAATCACTATTGCTACAATTACGCCACTGACAATGGAGAAGTCGAGGCTCCGACCTTAAGCCTCAACCAAGGCGATCATCTCATTCTGGACGTCAAGGACCGCATTGAAAGCGATCCTGATTCATCTGAGATGGCCTCGATGGACATGTCCGGCTCGCCGGTTTGTGGCGACACCGGAACGCCAACCTTGTCTTCCACCAACGTTCATTTTCACGGCCTGAATGTTCCTCCGATCTGCCATCAGGACGACGTGCTGACCACGCTGATTCAACCTAACAAACCAGCGTTTCGGTTTGACCTCCAGATTCCCAAGGACGAGCCGCCAGGGCTCTATTGGTACCATCCGCACGTGCACGGCTTTACCGAGTTCCAAGTGAACGGCGGGGCGGCAGGGGCGCTGATTGTCGAGGGTATAGAGAAGCTACGTCCGGAAGTTAGCGGACTCACGCAGCGCGTGTTCGTCATCCGCCAGCAGTACCTGGTTCCTTGGGTGCCGGGACCTTACGAACTAACTATTAACTACCAGGTCGCAGATTCGCCTCCATTTCCGGCCCCAATTATTCAAATGATGCCCAGCGAAAAACAGTTCTGGCGGGTGGCAAATGCCACCATCCAGGATTTCATGCCGTTGCAGTTTCAAGTGAATGGTGTGCCGCAGAAGCTGCAATTGATCGCTCTCGACGGCTATCCGCTGGCCAAGCCCAGATTCGAGGAGACGATTCTCGTGCCCCCGGCCGGGCGGGCTGAGTTTATCGTGCAGGCTCCCCCCCAGGGCGAGCAGGGAATTTTCCTTACGAATGCTTATTCCACCGGCCCGACGGGTAACCCAGATCTTCCGGAGAAACTCGCGGACATCGAACTTACCAACGATGCGGTCAAAGGGAGAGATACAGAGCCACGGAGAAATACAAATGAGGCCGCGTCTCAGGTCCCGATGGGACCCATCAAGTTCGCTGGATTGAGCGAACAGAAGCCAACCACGCTACGGAAACTCTATTTCTCCGAGGAATTCGGCGGCACTAACGGCCCCATCCAGTTCTACATCACCGTCGACGGACAGAAGCAGAAGGTTTTCGAACCCAACGAGAAGCCCGTCATCACCACTCAGGTCGGAGCCGTGGAAGACTGGATCATCGAAAACCGAGCCCTCGAGACCCATGCCTTTCACATACACCAGATCCATTTCATGCTATTGGAGGTGGACGGAAAGCCAGTCAAGGATCAAGATCTGCGCGACACCTATGAAATCCCTTTCTGGGAAGGGCCGGGTCATCCCTACCATAGCATTAAGGCGCGCTTCGATTTTCGCGATCCCGCCATCGCAGGTACTTTTGTATTTCACTGTCATATCCTGCTCCACGAGGATATGGGGATGATGCACAAGATACTCGTCCTTCCAAAATGACAGTCAGTCCCGACAGCCGCAGCCAGCTTCTCTTAAATCGAGTGCAGTAACTTGGGAAGGCCGCAGAGGGCAAATAGAAATTATTGGCGCTTCAATCCTCTAAATGGCTCGGATCAAGACTCTGCCACGACCTGAGTCGTGGAGTGGGTTTTCTGCATTCGGAATAGCGGCCCCAGGACTGGAGCGCCTGAGGCCGTATTACCTCCAGAAAGCCAGATTTCTCCCCCGAGATCTCGCTTTCCGGAAAATCAATTGCTTACCTAACCGGACGCGGCAGAACAGGCTCCTGCGTAGCTCTGTTTCAATTTGCTTCTTCGCCCGCGTCCTTTCGTGTGCATAGTGTCGCGAACGTCGATTTCGTTTCATGCGATCTCATATCGGACGCATTTTTGAACTTGGAGCTTTCCGAGCACGTGAGCCGCAGTCCAGTGGACAATGAACTTGGTTGTGCCGCGTTCGACATTGAAGGCATTCGTATCTTGAGCGATCGCTGAGAAACTGAAGAACAAGAACGTCAGCACGAAGATTCTTGTGTACGAATTTGTTTTCATTGAGCGGCTCCTCGTCTACGTCACAATCAGGTTTGGACGTCTCTCACCGAAGTCCTCCAACTTGAGCGGCATCCGATAAAAAATTCATCGAATGGGGGAAGCTGCAAAACGCTCAGGTCAAAAGGCGAAAGGGCCTCGGGATTACCTCCGTCGGAATGTCCGCTGCTTTGTGATGCAGACTCTCGCGCATTTCCCTAGTTCAGGCAATGCATCGAAGGTGAATTGGAGGTGAGTCGTAGGTGACTCGTTAAGCGATTGAAAATACATATAGATACATTTGCTATGCCGGGTTTGGATGTTGCGATGATACAATCCGTCGGTCAAAAAACCCGCACCCACTGCGGGGTCTGGCCATGGAAACGCCCTCGTTGATCTTCCGTTTCGGACCGTTTGAGGCAAGAACTTGCGCGCAAGAGCTGTCTAAAAACGGGACATCAGTAAGGCTACGCGGCCAACCCTTCGCCATCCTCGAGTTGCTGGTCAGTCGTGCGGGCGAGGTGGTGACTCGGGAAGAGATCCGGCAAAAGATTTGGCCAGTCGACACCTTCGTCGACTTCGAGCACGGGCTGAACACTTCTATCAAGAAGCTTCGACAAGCGCTCTGCGATTCCGCTACTGAGCCCCGCTACATCGAGACTTTGCCGCGACTTGGCTACCGCTTCATCGCTCCAGTTGAGACTACGGTCGAATCAAAACCAAAAAAGCCAACCGGCGATGCAGTACAGGAAGCCGTCGCCGTCTCTCAACCTCGACCTGCGGCGCGACCTCCTCGATCATTTGGCTGGTCTCTGGTTCTCGTGCCAGCTTTTGTTTTGCTAGCTGGAGTGGCACTGGTTTTTAACCTGGCAAGAGCGCGGGATAAGTTCTTTGCTCTGTTTCGATCTACGAAAAATGCATCGGTTGCGGTGGCGTCCGCGCCCAAACCGCCGCGTTCAATTGTCGTCTTGCCGCTGCAGAATCTTTCCAACAGCTCGGCTGAGGACTATTTCGCCGATGGCATGACCGACGAACTCACCACGGATCTCGCGCAGTTCGGAACTCTGCGGGTAATCTCCCGAACCTCTGCCATGCACTACAAGGGCACGGCCAAAACAGCCCCCGAGATTGGCCGTGAACTCGGCGTGGATACGCTGATCGAAGGCACGGTGGAACATGCTGGAAACCGGGTCCGAATTCGAATACAGGTGATCGACTCGGCCAGCGACCGGCATCTTTGGGCAAGAAGTTACGATCACGAACTCAAAGATGTATTGCTGCTGCAGAGCTCGGCGGCGCGTGATATCGCGGAGGAAGTTCAAGGGAAAGTCGCTCCCCCACAGGCAGACTTCAGACCGACCAACGCGAATCGGGTAGACCCAGGCGCGTACGAGGCATATCTCAAGGGCCGTTATTTTTGGAACAAGCGGACCGAGGATGGTTTGAAGAAGAGCATCGATTATTACCAGCAAGCCATTTCACAAGACCCAAAGTTCGCGGCTGCATATGCAGGCATGGCTGACACCTACTCGATTCTGGGTTCGGATGTCTTGCCGGCGCGCGTGGCAAGGTCAAAGGCCCATGCTGCAGCGAGTAAAGCTTTGGAATTAGATCCGACAATCGCGGAAGGACACGCCGAACTTGCCTTGGTCGAATTTTATTATGACTGGGACTGGCACCGATCGGAGCTGGAGTTCCGGCGCGCCATCGAGTTGAACCCGAACTACGCGACTGCCCACCAGTGGTATAGCTATTATCTTTCCGCGATGGGGCGATTTCCAGAGGCCGTGGAAGAGGCCCTGAAGGCGCAACAAATCGATCCGCTTTCGTTGGCAATCAATGCGACGCTGGCTGGACGTTACCGCGACGCTGGTCAATATGACCAGGCGATTAACTTCGGTCAGCGAACTCTGGAAATGGATCCAAATTTCGTGCCCGCGCACAGTGTTCTGGGAGCCACCTATGAGGCCGAGGGAAACTGGGCGCAGGCCATCCTCGAGTACCAAAAGGCGGTTGAGCTTTCGCAGAACAATCCCACCTCATTGGCTGCCTTGGGCTGCGCATACGGCTACTCCGGCAACCGCGAGAAAGCACGCGACATTCTAGCCACTTTGCGCGACGCATCCAAGATTCACTACGTCTCCGCTTTCGATATGGCAGCCGTTTTCGCCGGCATGGGCGAAAACGACAATGCATTTCATTGGTTGGAAAAGTCTTACTCCGAGAGGGAAAGTCAAATGGCGTTCCTGGGAATAACGCGGCGGATGAACGGAGTGCGCTCGGACCCGCGCTACTCCGATTTATTGCACCGGATGCACTTGAACCCTCCCAGCGCTTCGAACTAAGAACACTTCCGATCCCAGAAAACCTATCGCATCCGACTTGGTCTTTAATGCAAAATCTGCTTAAATCGGATTACAGCCAAGAAGTCCACCGTGATCGACATCCACTGCCACATCCTTGCCGAAGTCGACGACGGCCCCAAATCCTGGGACGTGGCGGAAGAGATGTGCCGCATGGCGGTTGCGGACGGCATCGAGCATATCGTTGCCACGCCGCACGCCAACGACCGCTATCGTTACGACCGCGAGTTCCTGGCGAAGGTGCTCGACTATCTGCGCCAACGCATCGGCCAGTCTCCCCGACTCAGTCTGGGCTGTGATTTCCATCTTTCTTACGAAAATCTGCAGGATGTGATGTTGTTTCCAGATCGCTATGCCATCGATGGCAGCCATTACCTGCTGGTGGAGCTGAGCAACTACAGTGTTCCGGTTCAGATGGAAGAGTACTTCAGCAAACTGCTGGAGAAGGGGCTCACGCCGGTGGTTACACATCCGGAGCGCAATCCGATTATGCAGCGGACTCCGCAAAGGATTCTGCAGTGGGTCGAACTCGGCTGCATAATCCAAGTGACCGGGTCGGCCCTGACTGGACGTTGGGGGCAGGCGGCGTGGCAAACCGCGCAATGGTTGCTCAAACGAGAAGCCGTCCACGTTCTGGCGACCGACGCGCACGACACCAAGAGTCGTCCGCCGGTGCTTTCCACGGCCCGCGACGCGGCTGCGGAAATCTGCGGAGACGAAGTGGCGCGCGCGTTGGTCGACGGCAATCCGCGAGCAATTGTCAGTGGACAACCCCTGCCTTATTTTCCCGCGCCGGTGATGAAGAGTTAGATCAAGAACCTCGCCACGGATTTCACGGATAAACGCGGATCAACAAAAGAAATAAAATATTCGTGCGATCTGTGTAAATCCGTGGCGAGGTTTATTGTTGAGGCTTTGCGGTGGACGGTGTGGTGGCGGGAGTTGAGATAGTGCTGGGCGCTTGCGATTGACTGGTCATGGCGCTGTCCGGGTTGAGCAGATGCTCGTGATCCGGGCCCAATCCTAGCTTGATGAGCGCCCGAGCGTCAGGCGTGGTTTTGGACTGCCAATTATTGTCCGACTGATAACGCTGCATCGCCTGCTGAGTCTCGTCATTCCACACGCCGGAAGGCTTCCCCGTCAAGTAGTGCTCGCGGATCAGGGCTTGCTGAATTTCCAGAGTGCGCTGCGGATCGATTTTCTGTTGTCCATGTCGATTAGCGGCGGATTTTCGCGACTTCTTGCCTTTGCTCGTGGTCGAGTGCGCTGACGTACTGCTCGACTTCTTGTGAGAGGAAGTAGAAGTATGGGATACAGGTTGCTTGGTCGCAGCGGGTTTGCTGTCAGACTGGCTGTCCTGGGCGGTCGACAGCATCGCCGCGCAAAGCGCGACGCAACCGACCGCCGAAATCCTTGTTAGCCAACCGAACAATGAATCCTCGCAGCCCGGAGCGGGCACTCTTTGATGATCCCTGATTGGGGCTCGGAGTGCCAATCTCCATGGGCTGTTTTCAGGTTACGGAAGTGTACCGGCCAGGAAGATAGTGCCGTCCTGTTTGCCCGCCCCCCGCTGGCGTACCAGGAAAACGACGTCCTGTCCGCTCTTCAGGGACGAAGAAATCCGGCTAAAGTCATCCTCGGAATTTACCGCTTGCTTGTTTATTTCAAGAATAACGTCTCCGCGGGTCAGGCCGACGTCGTCGGCGAACGACGAGGGCTTGATGTCCTGCACGATCACGCCCTTGCCTGCGGGAATGTCGAGACGATCAGCCATTTCAGAACTGATGCCGCGAACCGTAATGCCCAGCTTGCTCTCTTTAGGCGCTTCCTCCGCGCCGCTCTCGTCGTCTTCGCCGAGGCGGGCGGCAAATAACTTGGCCCTGTCGGCAACCGTGACCGTGGCATCCTGCTTCTTCCCGTTGCGCACGAAGCCGAGGGTCACTTTGCTGCCCGGTTTTCGACTGGCAATGTCGGCAACCAGTTCATCACCGTTCTTTACCGGCTTGCCATCGACGGACGTAATCGTGTCACCCACTTTGAGTCCGGCTTGCTCCGCTGGACTGCCCGCAGTGACGGCGGAAACCGTTACGCCGCCAGCGCCCGCGCCGTAGACACGCGAGATTGCAGGATTTTCCTGGGCGTTGAACATGATGCCAATCGAGCCGCGCGCAACTCGATGTTCGGGCGCGATGAGCTGGTTGTAAACATTCACGACGGTGTTGGACGGCATGGCAAAGCCAACGCCAGCGTATGCATTCGTATCGGTAAGAATCGCGGTATTGATGCCGATGACTTCGCCGGCCATGTTGACCAACGGTCCTCCAGAGTTGCCGGGATTAATGGCCGCGTCGGTTTGAATGAACGACTGGAACTGGCGGTTGGGTACGATGTTGCGGCCCTTCGCCGAAACAATCCCGGCCGTCACAGTCTCTGACAGTCCAAAAGGACTGCCTACTGCAAGCACCCAATCTCCAACTTCCATACTGTCGGAGTTGCCCAGCTTGGCGACGGGTAGTGGCTTCTCAGACTCGATCTTGATCACAGCCAGATCGGTTTCCTGATCGGAACCGATCACCTTGGCATCGTGCAAAACTCCCGGCGGATCATCCATGAGCTTGACCCGAATGCGGTCGGCTTTCTCCACCACGTGCCGGTTAGTGACGATGTAACCTTTGGCATCGACGATGACGCCAGAACCCAGAGAGTGCTCGCGAATGGGACCGTTGTTGCCCTGGCCACCGAAGAATTTATCGAAGAAATCGCCGAAGGGATCCTGATCGTCGGGCTGGTCAGGATTGCCGCCGCGTCCGCGACGGTGCGGATTCTTGATCGTCGATTCGGTGTTTATGTTGACCACCGTCGGTTCCAATTGCTTCGAAATTTGCGAGAACTGGCTCGAAAGTTGCTGCGGCGAGGGAATGCTCAGAGGGGTCGCATCCGAGCCCTTCTTCTCCTGGCCTTTCACTCCTTTGGAAATAACCGTTCCGATAAGAATGCCGACCGTCAATGTAGCCAAAATCGTTAGCGTGTATGCTGGGCGGTTCGCCTTCAGGCGTGCCCAGAAACCGCTGGCAAGCGGGTCCATAAGAACTTCCTCCAGTAGTAATCAGTGCTTTAACATTATACCTTTTCGCGATATGCCCTTTCGCAATAAAGGGACGCCGCGCGCGGTCGCATGTTCCTATTGCATCGGCTCCTATTGCGCCGGTTGTCCCGAGGCCAATACGCCTTTGCCGGTGATCCAGGGATGAAGTTCAGGCTTAAGCAGTCCTGCCTTGATCGCCGGATCGTCCTTCAACAATTTCGCCGTCTGTTCCGCACTCACTCGGAAAATGCCGACTCCTCGCAGGTCGCTCTGATCGTCGAACGGGAACGGCCCGGCAATGGCCAAGTTTCCCTGCGTTATCATCTGTTGTGCGTACGCGCCATGCTGCTTCATCGCGTCCATAAAATCCGGTGCATCCGGATTCCATTTCTCCCCGCGCTTCATCAGCACCAGCGTGTACTGTTCCATCCCCTCGGGAGTGGCAGGTGGGTGAATCGCGCTTGCATCGATGAGCCACGGCCCGTGCACATCAGCGGCGAGACGGCCTGCTTTCACCGCGGGATCGCTGTTGGCCCAACCCTGCACCTGCGCAGCCGAGTCCGCCTGGAACACGAAGATGCCCCGCAAAGCCGTGTCCTCCTCGAATGGGCCGGCGATTACAAGTTTGTGCTCGCCATACATCTTCCGGATGTTGGCCATATGCTCCTCTTGCAGTTTTTCCCCGGCTTCTTTGCTCAGTTGCGGCGCGTTGGCGGGGCGATTCAAGAGTACGAAGAAATACTGAGCAGGCTTTGCGGCTGCCTCGTGTTGATCTTGCGTCAGCGCAAAAGTTGTAAGCGTGAGCAGGCTCAGCGCGAGTACACGGCTGAAGCGAATTCTTCTTATATGCGAAACACTTAGCATAAGATTGCCTCGTTTTAAACGTCTATATGCGCTTCTTTCCTACCTTAGACGTTGGGATTGACAATTTCGCCACGAGGATCCGCGCCCGCGCCTATGCCTCGCGAGGAAAAGACTTAAATTCTACTTCATGGGCCTTTGAAGTGACTTTCTTGTCGGCGTCGGTTTGGTATTCGGTGAGCGTGCCTTTCACAATGTAGTAAGCCTCGTCGGCTAAAGTCTTGCCCTCTCCGCGGCCGATTGTGCCTTGAAATTCGTACCAAACGCCATGCACAGTGTCGGTTGTGAAACTGAGTTTGGTTCCTTCGAGCTTGCCCTGCTTGAAGAACTGATCGAGGAAAGCACCGCGATCGCTCTCCGAATCACCATAGCGCGACACGAAGCCGGTGACCTTGCCCGCATCTTCAACGGTGATCTGCACGAATTCCCCCTCACGCAAAAAGCTGTACATTCCCGAGTAGTCTTCGGCGGGGGTTGAGTTTTGCGGGGGATTCTGCCCGGCCAGCATCGAACTACAAGTGAGGAATAAGAGCGGAAGTATGCCTGCCAGTTTCATATCGGTATTAGAGCACGGAAATTCGTGTCCAGGAACTCTTGCGTGGGGGCTGAAAGCCGCTAGCACAGCTATAATAAGAGGACTTTCGCCGGTTGCAAGAATCGCATGAAACAGGGCCCGCTGCTGATCGACACTTCGCGTAAACGCAGGCCGGCTCCTATTCCCGCGCCGACTTTGCTGGTCGCGTTGGACCCCTGGCATAAAGTCTTTCTACGAAACCTGGGAGACTTGTTCTGGCGCCGGCAAAAACCGCCGCTGCAGCTAGTGTCCCGGCCAGCAGATTTTTGGCCCGACGTCTTCGTTCCGACGCGAATGCCATGGAGCCGGTTCCTGCAATCGTCGCTCGGTCACATCTGCGTGATTGCGGCACTGTGGGGCTGGTCTTTGCTCTGGCCGCAACGTCCGCGGATGGCGCAGCCGGCGGTTTTTCACAGCTCAGATGTGGTTTATTACGATGCGTCGGAATACCTCGCGCCGCTCGACACTGGCGCAGCGCATGCCCAACTTCCACACAAAGGCGAACCGGAACATGCGGTGCAGCCAATCATCTCGGTGCCGCCGGAAGCGGATAATCGCGCACAGACGATTGTCGCGCCTACAAACGTGAAGTTGGATCATGATGTGCCTTTGCCCAACATCGTCGCCATGGGACGTCCGACGCCCACGATTCCAACTGCGGCAATGGCCGCTTCGCCGTCAGATTTAAAGCTGCCAGTGCTGCCCGCGTCCGTGGTCGCGCCCGCGCCCGAGGTGAATTCGACGATGTCGAGACGAGAAATGCAGGCTCCGCAACCCGCAGTTGTCGAGCCGGCACCCGAAATGGCGGATGCGGCTTCGCGGAGATTGAGCGATATCAATATCGGACACGCACAGGTCGTCGCGCCCGCTCCACAGATGCCCGTCAGCGCGCAAAGAGCGTTGTCGAATATGCCGATGGGTAATTCCGGCAGCGCAGTAGTTCCGCCCCCGCCTTCAGTGCAGGGCTCCGGAGCTTCACGCGATGGACGACTGATTGCGCTCAACCTTCATCCCGCTGCCCCCAGCGGGCCTGTCGATGTTCCGGCGGGCAGCCGGCGAGGAACATTTGCGGCCACTCCGCAAGGTAAACCCGGCGCAGCGGGAACACCGGATATTCAAGGGAACAACCATGCTACTGCCGGCGGAGATGCACCGGGCTCGGGCGGCAAAGCGAACGGCGCCCCACCTGGACTTTTTGTTGGCACAAGCCCCAAGCCGGGGAGCACTTCAGCAGTTGCTGGTGGAACTCCGGGATTGTCGAAGCCGAAGTCTGCTGACAACTCACTAGTCGCGAGCGCTGCGCCGCCGAGAGTTGCCGCAACTCCGCGTGCTTCCGAGATGCTGGCAAATGCCCCGAGCGAACTCGAGCGCAAGGTCTTCGGCGACCGCAAGTCGTATGCCATGATTCTGAATGTACCCAACTTGAACTCCGCGGGCGGAAGTTGGGTGATGCATTTTGCCGAACTGAAGGACGCCGAAAAGCCGGGTGAGTTGGTTTACCCGGCGGCCACGCAGCAAGTGGATCCCGGATATCCGCTGGAATTGATGAAGCAGAACGTTCAGGGCACAGTGATACTCTCGGCGGTCATTCGCGGCGACGGATCGGTTGGCGAAGTGCGAATTCTGCGCGGAGTCGACGATCGTCTCGATGTGTATGCCAGTGCCGCGCTATCGCGTTGGCGATTCCGTCCGGCCATGAGGAATGGCGATCCAGTGGCGCTGCAGACCGTGGTCATGATTCCATTCCATCCCACGCGGAAGCAAGGGTTCTAGAACCTTTCGCCGCGGATTTTCGCGGATCAACACGGATACCCCTTCATTGTTAAATCCGTGTGATCCGTGCAAATCCGTGGCGAGGTGCTTGCGTCTTGCTAGGCGTCAACCACTCCCGCCAGCGCCAGCAACGTCAGCAATATCCGTTTGAGTCCGAGGTCGCGTCCGCTGCAGTCGAACCATTCTTGCAGGGTGTGGGCGCCTCCGCCTACGCCGCCGCCGCCGATGGCGATGGCTTCGCGCCCCAGCGAGAGGGGGATGTTGGCGTCCGTAGAAGCGCGTTGAATTTGTGCAGCGTTGCCCAGGTACGCATCGACGGCGCGAATTACTTTCAACATGCGAGCGTTGCCATCGAGTTCGCCAGCCGGACGATTGCCAATGGGCACGACTTCGCAGCTGAGGCCGGACAATCGCTTTTGCGACGAAGTACGTCGTTCGCTAACCCGCGATTCTTCTTCGACGGCAAGCTCGAGTGCTCTCCGCAAGGAAGCCTCCAGCCGCTCCATCTCGGCCATCGAGGTGGAGCGAATGTCGACCCGCATGCTGGCCGACTCGGGAATGGAGTTCACTGAAGTGCCTCCCCGGATCACTCCGACGTTGAAGGTAGTCTTCGGAGAGGTTGGGATCGAGGTCTGCGAGAACGAATGAATGGCCCTCGCCAAAACGAATATGGGATTGGGCATCCCGAAGTCGCTCCAGGAATGTCCTCCGGGTCCGCGAACGATGATCTCGAAGCGGCGGCTGCCCAGCGCCTCAGCCACGATTGTGTCGGAACCGGCACCGTCCAGGACCAGGCTGTAACGTATCGAGTCCTTCCAGCGGGCTTGGGAAAAAATGTGGCGCATGCCCCGCAAGTCGCCTTCTCCCTCTTCGCCGACATTGCCAATGAAGAGTATGGGCGCGGCAAGCGCGATTTTGGATGTGCGAAGTGCGGCCGCCACGGCCAGCAAGGCTGCGACTCCAGCGCCGTTATCCGAAACTCCGGGACCGTAGAGGCGGTTGCCCTGCTGACGCAGGTTGAGCGGGGTTCCAGCCGGAAAAACGGTATCGATGTGAGCGCTGAGCGCGGTGTATTGCGTCGACGGTTTAGATGTTTGCCTGGATTTATGAATGCCGAAGACGTTGCCCACTTCATCGGTGCGAACTTCTTCCAATCCAAGCGCGCGGAACCGTTCCTGGAGCCACTCGCTGCGAGCTGCTTCACCAAACGGGGGAGCTGGAATACGCGCCATTTCCAGCTGCAAGGCCGCGAACTGAGCTTCCTCGGCGCGAAAAGCCGCAAACGCCACGCGGGTTTCCGGCAGCGCAGCCAGACGCGCGATCTCTTGTTGGACCGTGGGAGATACGACCGGTACATCGGCGCGCGGGCTGGAGGGCATGACTGGACCACGTCATCTTACAACGTCGCGATGAAAGGAGTGAGATTTTGCACGGTCGAAGCCGCGCACGGCGGGGAATTCGACAGTTTTCCGGCAACTCCGGCTGCCGAGAGCCAATCTAAACCGGTAGGCTTTCCTGGTCCGATTTCGCTACACTAGTATTATGAAACTGATGCAGATTGCGTTCGTCATGGTTCTCGCCGTTGCCCTGTGCGGGCCACTCTCGCTCGGCGCATTTGGAGACGAAGGGCCGCTCGATACCGCCCAGCCCAAAGGCGTCACGCCGGACGAAATCATTCAGCGCTTTGCCGCTAAGGAAAAAGAATTCAAAATAGCGCTCGACCAATACGGCTACCGGCAGACTGTGAAGGTACAGACGATAGACGGCGACACCCCGGATGGTGAGTATCAGCAGGTTTTCGACGTCTCCTTCGACGATCAGGGGAAAAAGGTTAAGAACGTAGTTTTTGCACCGCAATCGACCCTGCAACGCATCTCGATGACCGAGCAGGACATGGACGATATCGAAAACCGCCTGCCCTTTGTGCTAACCAGCGATGAAATTGGAGACTACAGCATTCTGTACGTCGGGCAGCAGCAGGAAGACGACCTGCACTGCTATGTTTTCGACGTCGCTCCCAAACAGACCGAAGGCAAGAAGCGATATTTTCAGGGACGCATCTGGGTGGACGATAAGGATTTTCAGATTGTGAAAACCTACGGCAAGAGCGGCCCTGACATACGCAAGAAGAAAGATAGCGAGAACCTTTTTCCCAAATTTACTACCTACCGGGAGCAGATTGTGGATGGTCCTTATTGGTTCCCCGTCTACACCCGCGCCGACGACACTCTGCATTTTTCCAACGGTGACGTGAAAATTCGAGAGATCGTGAAGTACACGAACTACAAGAAATTCGGATCGAACGTGAAGATCACCTATGACGGCAAGGAAGTGCAGAAGGATCAGGGAAAGGCCGCGGCGCCACAGCAGCCGCAGAAATAGCTGTCAGGACTCAGCCATCAGCATTCAGCCGTGGGCTCCAGCGAAGATATAGGTCCGAAAGAACATCGCCACGGATTCGCACGGATCGAGCGGATTAGAAAAGAAAAGGAAGAGGTATCGGTGTTGATCCGCGTAATCCGTAGCGAGGTCCTTTCGGATCTGTCTCGACTGATTGCTGAATACCGACCGCTCAATAGAACAAATACTTCCGCCACTTGTCGTCGGATCGTCCCATCAAGCGCATGATGTGGCGGCTGGTGTGGAGATTGAAGGCGCGGGGCTCGCGCATAAGTTTCATTCCGGCTTCATTGGGCATTTGGTTGCCCTTGCGGCGATTGCAGGAATGGCAGCATGCCACCAGATTTTCCCAGGTGGAAGCGCCTCCTCGAGATCTGGGCACGACATGATCGAGCGTCAATTCGCCCGAAGCCAACACTTCGCCGCAAAACTGACACGTATTGCGATCACGCAGCAAAATATTCTTCCGAGAGAGCGCGCGCGTCTGATGAGGAATACGCCGATATTCGAGCAATCGGATCACTGACGGCAAACGCATCGCCACGCGCGCGGCGTGCAGGAAGTGTCCGTTCTCTTCCTCCGTCATCGCGATTCCCTTGAGCACCAGAACGATGGCGCGGCGCGCAGCGCAGACGTTGATAGGCTCGTACGAGGCATTCAGCACCAGCACCGGCGCATGCAGAACGTGTGGGCCGTCGCTTTCTGAACGGGTGGCTGTGGTCAGCGGGGACACGTGAGCCCGCCCGACGCCACTCATCGAATTGTTCCACTTCCCTGACATATTCTTCTGCACTATCGAACTGCGCTCGGTGATTCTTATCCGGCGGCGGCCATAGTCAGCCGGGCCTCCGCTTCTGACTCCCGTATTGCCGGCTGAGCCTCGGTCTTCAATGTTCGCGCTACGGTCGCTACAAAAACTTTCGACGCCCCGGCACGCCGCAAAACGCGGGCGCATTCTGAAACGGTAGTGCCGGTTGTAAACACATCGTCAACGACCAGGATCTCGCGCCCTTTTACTTCTAGAGTCTTCGCCACTACGAACGCTCCACGGATGTTTACCCGGCGCTGATGCCGCGAGAGTCCGATCTGAGACTTGGTTTCGCGCTGGCGTTCCAACAAACCCGGGATCAGTTGGAGCCGGACTGTGCCGGCCTTCAGCTTCAACGCGGCGCGAACAATCAATTCCGACTGATTGAATCCCCGTTGACGTAGCTTCCTCGAGTGCAACGGCACGGGCACAACCAGAATCTCGCTTGCAGAAAAAAGAGGCTGCAAGTCTTCCATCGCTTCTACCAGCATGCGCCCCAGAACATTGGCCGCAGGCCGAACCTGGTTGTACTTCAGCAGATGAATCAGCTCGCGCAGGCCGCTGTCGTAGCTTCCGTAGGCAGTGGCCTTGACGTACGGAGGTTCCAGGCGACGGCATAATCCGCATAACGCCTCGCCCGTGTCAGAAGATTGGCCTTCTGCGGCGAATGCGAAAGGGCTTATCAGACGTTCACCACAAACCGAACAAAGTCCGCCCGCAATCGGCCGCATCGCGCTGAGGCATTCTTCACACACCGGCAGCCGGGAAATATTAATCAGGGGGGCGCTACAGAGACGACAATCGGAAGGGAACAACGTGGCGAATAGAGCTGCGGCAATGCCGCTGGCCCAGGAGACCGATGGATTATCGTGCGCAACAACCCTGGTCCCGGTGGCCCGAATTGGGGTACCGTTACTGCTGAAGACGATCCTCCCTCGCCCAGCCGTTGCTACGGGGGCTCTACTGGACGAATCTTTTCCAGTATAGCGGTGCAGAAGGCCGCGCGCAACGAGCACAAAGGTAACGTGTCGTTTGGTGAACTCGCTCGCCCGCGTGATGCGTGTACGAAAATCTAATTCACTCGTTGAAGGTTTTGAGCGCTATGGCGTTTGCGACAATCAGGTTCCTCGGACAAGAGCAGCGCCGTGTCGCATCTTGCACATTGCGTCCAGATGCCCACGATTCTACGCGGTGAGTCCAAACCGGAAGCCCTTATTCTCCTTTTCGTATGTGTGGCTTTTTACGTGCTATCGGACTTAGTAAACGAGGTACCGCTCAGATGAGAGTGCTCATTTCACTGTGTATTTGTGGGCTGTCGGTTACGCTTCCCGCCCAAACCTCGCTTCGACCCTTTACGAGTCCGGATGGTGTTTTCCAGTTCACCTATTCGAGCATGCTCGTTGATTGCACAAGGAAAGTGCCGTCCAAGCCGACGTCTTCCAGCGTGCCAAAAGTGTTCGCGGGGAATCCACCGGCTGGGTCGATGCCCGACTCATGTCAGAGTATGGCAGATGTTTGCAGTGATCTGGGCGGGCAGGTGAGAACGCTCGCCTGTTTCGCCTATCCGAAAGATAAATTTAGAGACAAGCCCGTTTTTGCTGCAGCCGCGTTTTTCGTGGGGAAGATTGAGGAAGCAACCACCGAGAGCGCTTGTTTGCAAGGCTCGCACGATTGGAACCCCGATGAGATAGAGACTGCCAAACTCACCGAAATCAACCGCGTTGCATTCAAAGTTTTCGAAATTGGTGACAACTGGGCAGGGGGCGGGCAAGGTGGACCTGTCTACCGGACGTTCCATGACAAGAAATGTTATGAGCTGGGTATCCAAACATCCGTGGAGAGAGCAGCATACGACCCTGAAACTTCCAAAGAATTTACCAAGGAAGACTCGGACGAAGTACAGCGTCCCCTGAGACAAGCCCTTAACTCTTTCAAGTTCGTAAGGTAAGGACCTTCTCTCCGTAGTTGGCGTAATATCACCGCTGCACTCATCGACCCCGGCGCAGCACTACGCTTCCGTTCGCGCCGAGGTCAACATCCTTCCCATACCAGCCGAAAACGTATCCGTGCGAATTCCTTGCCCAGCCTCGGTTTTGGGGCTTTTTGCACGGCGTTCTAATGTTAAACTTGGAAACCCTGAGCGGCTGCGCAGTTAAGACCGCTCAGATCCCAGAAAGCAAAATGAGGAGGACGTTCTGTGAAAAGATTGGTCGCGATATTCGCAGTGGTACTTGCGCTGGCTTTGACAGCAGGGGCAAGCACGGAAAAAGTGTTCTTGAACTTTGACGGCAGTGATGGCAGTAATCCCTGGAGCAACTATTTCATCAGCGATGCGAAGGGCAACCTCTACGGAGCAACGGGAGACGGCGGCACCTATGGCGACGGTGTTGTGTTCATGCTGACGCTGGCGGGCAAAGAAACGGTTCTCTACGAGTTCAAAGGTCAAGCCAACAAAGATGGCGCTTCTCCTCATGGCCACCTGGCATTTGATGCCAAGGGCAATATCTATGGCACTACGCAGAGTGGCGGCACCAACAATACGGGAACCGTCTATGAGCTGTCTCCAAAAAGCGGTGGTGGATGGAAAGAGAAGGTGCTTTACAGCTTCAGCGCCAGCGGCACGACCGACGGCGCCGACCCGTCAGCCGGAATGACGATTGCTGCAGATGGGACGATGTATAGCACGACCCCGGACGGAGGTGCCTCCGGCGCGGGCACAGTCTTCAGTTTGAAGAAGACCTCCAAAGGCTGGAAACAGACTGTCATTCAAAATCTCAACGGCTCGTCCACCGGCGGCTATCCATACGAAGGGTTGATGATGGACACCGCCGGAAACTTGTACGGAGCGGCGCCGACCGGCGGTGCCAGCGGACAGGGTGTCATCTACCGCCTCAGCCCCACCAAGAAGGGCTGGGTCGACACGATCCTCCACAGCTTCACCAACGAGAATGGCGATGGCTCCGGGTTGTACTGGATTGATCTAATCAGCGATAAGTCCGGCAACATTTATGGCGCTACGTCGTTTGGCGGCACAAACGGCACGGGCACAGTGTGGGAGCTGGTTTACTCGGAAAGCAAGAAAACCTATTCAGAAAGCATTCTGTACGAGTTCGGCGCCAGCGGAAGCGGAGACGGCAACAACCCGTACGGGGGACTCGCGATGGACAGCGAAGGTAATCTGTACGGCACAACGTTGAACGGAGGTGCCAGTAATTTAGGCACGTCCTATAAGCTGACAAAGCACGGGAAGACCTGGAAGGAGACAGTTCTGCACAGCTTCGTGGGAGCTGATGACGGAAATGCACCTACCGGCAATCCCTATTTGGACGCAAAGGGAAGGGTTTATGGGATGGCGGAGATGGGGGGGACCTCTAACTTGGGGATCGTTTATCGCATTACTCCGTAGCGATACGGATCTTTCTTGAACTGCTGAATAACAGGGCACAGCCCAGCGGCTGGGCCCTTTTTCCGTGGTTTCGCAACCAACCGGTGACACTCTGCGCTTGTAATCTGGGCAGCCAACATGCTAACTTGCGCCGTCTCACTTATATTCAACCAGTCCGGGTGCCTAGAAGGATCTTAGCCATGAGTCCTCAAACAATCGTTCCAACCGAACCTCCAAAAAAGTTTAAGCCGTATGTCCCCGAGAATATGGAAATGCGGGAGTTTACCTTCCGTGCCGTGATGCTCGGATTGATCATGACGGGGATTCTGGGCGCAGCCAACGCCTATCTCGGCCTGAAGGCTGGGATGACGATCGCCGCCACCTATCCCGCCGCTGTCATAGGTATGTCGCTTCTTCGGCTGATGAAGGGCTCGCTGCTCGAAGAAAACATCGCACGAACCGTGGGTGCGATTGGCGAGTCAGTGGCTGCGGGTGCAGTCTTCACCATCCCGGCGTTCGTTCTCGCCGGACTGTGGCCGAGCTTGGGGATGGAGCGCTACTGGCAATCGGTAGCGCTGATGGTGATTGGCGGCCTGCTCGGCATTTTGTTTGTAACCCTACTGCGGCGCGTGATGGTGGAAGACCCAGAGCTGCCCTTCCCTGAATCGGTGGCGGCGGCGGAAATTCATAAGGCCGGACAGCAGGGATCGAAAGCGGCGAAAATCCTTTTTGCCAACATGGGCTTTGGCGGCTTGATGTACTTTCTGTCGCAGGTCAATCTTTTCTGGTACACGAAAAATATCCTGGTCAACATTCCGAAGATGGCGACCGGTTTGCGACTGGGGCGCGGCGCGAACGCGCCTATGCTGGCAACCGGCGGAATGTCGCAGTTCACTTCGCCTGCGGTCAGTCCAGCTTACTTAGGCGTAGGCTACATCATCGGGCCTCGGCTGGCGTCGCTGAACTTTGCCGGCGGCGTAGTGGCCTGGGGTTTGTTGGTTCCGCTCCTAATTTATTTCCTTGGGCCAACTCTGCCGCCGATGGCCGCCGGCGCTAATCCCGCAGCGTATTGGGGAGGCATTGCTTTCAGCGTGTGGTATTCCATCGTGCGT
The DNA here is from genome assembly GCA_963722725.1 of uncultured Acidobacteriota bacterium. Lineage (GTDB taxonomy): Bacteria > Acidobacteriota > Terriglobia > Terriglobales > Acidobacteriaceae > JABDBE01. The sequence continues at coordinate 697,490 of CAVROB010000009.1, read as the reverse complement.
CCGATTGCCGTAGGAGGCATGCTGGTGGGCGCAGGTTTCACGCTTTTCCGGATGCGCAAGCAACTGATGGCCGGGATGAAGCGCGCGGTTTCTGATCTGAAGAAATCCGCCGAAGCGCACAAAGCCACCAGCCGCGTCGACCGCGATCTCAACGCAAAAGTCGTATTCGCGGGTGTCGGGCTGGTGTTCCTCGCAATGATCGGCCTTTACTACTATTTCATCGCTGGTGCGCACAACTTGAGTGGAAGCAAAGTTCTCGCCGGAGCGGTCGTGGCCGCGGCCGTCATGATTGTTCTGGGCTTCTTCTTTGCCGCGGTCTCGGGCAACCTGGTCGGAATGATCGGCTCGTCCAACAATCCGGTTTCCGGATTGACGCTGTGTACGCTGGTGGTCGCGGCACTGCTCATGGTGGCGATGGGAGTTTCGGGCGTCGGCGGCGTGGCCGCTGTGCTGGGAGTAGCAGCGGTAGTCTGCGTGTCGTCCGCAGTCGCGGGCGAGATGTTGCAAGATTTGAAAGCCGGCCACATTCTTGGCGGCACACCCGCAAAAATGCAGATGGGCGACATTTTTGGCACCATCGTGGCATCCCTCGTTTTGTTTTTCCCGTTGATGATTCTCGATAAGGCTTATCACTTTGGCAGCGCAGCTCTGCCCGCTCCGCAGGCCGGCCTCATGGCGATGCTGGCGCAGGGCATCGTCGGCGGCAACATGGCTTGGCCGCTGGTCGTTGTCGGCATTCTCATGGGCTTCGCCATGATTCTGGTGGAAGTAAAAAGCCCCATGCTCTTTTCTGTCGGGATGTACTTGCCGCTAGAGACGACCTCGGCCATCTTCGTGGGCGGAGTGATTCGTTGGTTTACAGACAAAGTTCGCGACCGGCGCGGATACAACGACGCACAGAAGGCGCGAGTAGACAATGCGGGAGTGCTGACGGCATCGGGATTAATCGCCGGAGAAGCGCTGTGTGGACTGGTGATCGCAGGCGTGGTCGGAAGCAATCATCAGCTGTGGCATATTGATATTGGAGACTTCTCATTTTCCGGTCTGATCGGAATGGCAGTTCTGATTTTTGTGATGATGAGAGTGCCGCTGTCGAACGCGGGCAGCCCGGATGAACCAGCGCCTCCAACGGCGATTATGTAGTTGAAAATCTCTCAACCACCAAGGACACGAAGGTCCACAAAGTAAAAACCGGTGGAACAGTTTTCCTTTGTGGTTAGTGCTCTTCCATGTCAATTGCAGATAATCTGGCGCGGGTGCGTCAGCGGATCGATGCGGCTGCGCGGCGTGCAGGACGCCGGCCGGAAGACATTAGGTTGATGGCCGTCAGCAAGACGTTTCCCGCGGAGCGAATCCAGGAGGCCTATGAGGCTGGGCTCCGGTTGTTCGGTGAGAACCGGGTTCAGGAATTTGCCGGGAAAAGTGATTCACTTCGCGATCTGCACGACGCCGAATGGCATTTGATCGGCCATCTGCAAACCAACAAGGGTGCCAAGGCGGTTGAATTGTTCAGCGCAGTGGATTCGGTTGACTCGTTGCGCCTGGCACAGAAGCTGAATGCGGCCGCGCAGCAACTGGAGAAGAAACTCCGAGTCTTGATCGAAATCAACGTCGGCGGTGAGGCAGCCAAGAGTGGCGTGGCTCCGGACTCCCGCGAGTTGGAAGATCTTCTCTTAGCAGCTCCAGAACTGGAACATTTGAAGTTTGCCGGACTGATGACAGTTCCACCGTTTACTGACGATCCGCGAGAGGCGCGACCGTATTTCCGAAAGCTGCGCGAACTGCGCGACCAGATTGCTGCGCGACGATTGCCTGCCATTAAGATGCACACACTTTCGATGGGCATGTCACACGATTTCGAGGTTGCGATCGAAGAAGGATCGACCTGCGTGCGGGTTGGAACGGCGATCTTCGGGAGCAGAACCAGAGACATAACGACTCCATGATTTCGATCCATGAGACGGCTGGCGGAGCTACACTCGCAGTCAAAGTCCACCCACGCGCCAAAAAGAATGCCATCACCGGCGAGGTCGGCGACGCGCTGAAGCTGGCTTTGACTGCGCCACCGGTCGACGGCCGCGCCAACCAAGCCTGCATCGAATTTTTCGCAAATCTTTTGGATGTACCGCGCTCTTCCGTTACCATAGCGTCCGGCGAGACCAGTAGGAACAAAATCATTCGAGTCGCGGGATTGTCTTCGGATGAGGTACGGCGACGGCTAAGAATGTAGCACCACCGTCTCGCTACGATTCGACGCTACAAATAGAGGCCAGGAGCTGCTTTGACTTTTTCCGAACGTTTGTACGAAATTCGCACTGGTTTCGAGCGTCCCTTTTGGATTGCCAACCTCAGCGAGATCTTCGAGCGCCTTTCTTACTACGGGGCTTTTGCGTCCCTCGCCTTATATTTGCAGGAGCGGCTGAATTTTTCCACGGAGCAAACGGGGACTCTGACCGGCATCTTCGGCGGGATGGTATGGTTTCTCGCCATTTTCGGTGGTGCTGCCGCCGATCGCCTCGGCTTCCGCCGCGCTCTTTCGGTGGCGTATCTTATTTTGGCCGCTGCGTATTTCCTGATCGGCTCCATCGGAGCACCATGGCTCGCGCCCATACGCAATGCCGTGCCCATCAGTCTGTTTGTGGGATTTATTCTTATTCTTCCGGCGCTCGGCATTTCTCTGGTGAAACCTTGCGTGGTGGGCACGACCGCCCGCGCATCCAAGGAAAATGTCCGCTCGATCGGTTATTCGATCTACTACACCTTGGTCAACATCGGCGGCGCCGCCGGGCCTTATTGCGCTTCCTGGGCTCATCGCCATTTGGGCGTCGAAAATGTTTATCGCCTTGCCGCAGTCAGCGTTTTTGCGATGTTTTTCGTGGTCCTGCTTTTCTTTCGCGAACCGCGCAAGCCGGGAGACGCGCCTCCGCCATCGGTCGCAACCGTCGCGCGGAATTTCTGCGTAGTGGTCGGAAATTATCGGCTTGTCTTGCCGGTATTGATGGTCGCGCTGTTGCTGCGCATTGGCCTCTGGATCTATCCTACGTTCAATGTTCCCTGGTGGATCTGGGCTGGACTGCTGCTGCTGGTGCTCGCCGGAATCAGCCGGTTCATGTGGTTCCTTGTGCTGTTCACGGGGTACTGGATCGTGTTCTGGCAGCAATACATCAGTCTGCCCGGATACATCCACGGGTACATCAACCCGCAGGCGGACGTCGAGATTATTCTGGTGACCGATGGGCTCACCGTGATCTGCCTGACCCTTGCGATAAATTATCTGACGCGCAAAATCCCAGCGTTTCAAGCGGTGATTCTCGGCACTGTGATCACATCTGTCGCTTGGTTGATTCTCGCCTTCCGGCCAACCATCTGGGGCGCGGTGCTTTCGATATTTGTTCTGGCGCTGGGTGAGATCATCCAGCAACCGCGCTATTACGAATATATTTCCCGGCTTGCGCCTCCGGGCCAGCAGGGCACGTACATGGGATTTGCCTTTCTGCCAATCGGAATCGGTTCGCTCATTGGCGGATGGTTTGGCGGAACTCTGGCCCACCATTTCGGCGAGGTCCTGCACCAGCCGGAGCGGATCTGGTGGTGTGTGACCGCGGTGGGGGTAGCTACGACCGCTGCGCTTTGGATCTACGACAAGGCCTTTAGAACACCAAGTTCCGCTTCCGGGCAATAACTCAGGCCATGACCACGCGAAAACCGACTCCTGCAACCATCGCGGATGAGATTCGGCATTTGCTCGGGCGTGAAGGCTCTGCCGAGCACGCCGCTGGTGTGCAATGGTTTTTCAAAGATGAGATCAAATCGCATGGATGGTACACCGCCAAACTGCGCAGCGTAGCTGTCCGCTTCCGGCACAAGATTCGACAAGAGTGCGGGATCGAGTTCCTTTTGCAAGTTGCAGACCAACTTTTCGTCGGACGAATTCTGGAAGAAAAAGTCTTTGCCGTTTTCCTATTGGAAAAACTGACTAAGGAATTCGGTGACGCGGAGTTTAGCCTGTTTGAGTCCTGGCTGTCTCGGATCTCGAGCTGGGCTGACCACGACGGGCTTGCGCACTATCTGATTGCGGCGATGGTTGCCGCTAAACCCTCACGATCCCACAGAGTTTTCCGTTGGGCGAAATCGCCGGACCGTTGGCATCGACGCGCGGCTTGCGTTGCGCTCATCCAAGGAACACGGCGGAAGATGTTTTTTGTCGAGATAAAGCGGCTATCCAATTTGCTTCTGTCCGACGAAGATGACATGGTTCAAAAAGGGTTAGGCTGGCTGCTGCGCGAAACTGCCAAAGCGGATGCCAAGCGCACGGTTCCGTATTTGATGAGCATCCGCGAACGTGCGCCTAGGCTGGTGTTGAGAACGGCATGCGAGACGCTGCCAGCGAGCGTTCGAAAGAAGATTCTGGCGAAGCCGGCCAGATCCCGGCCGTAGAGCTTCGGTCGCCGGAACTGTGCGATTCGCCCAAACTCGCCGACGTTGTTAGAATGGTTGTTTGCCCATGAACCTTGCTGCCATACAGACAGCCCTGCGCGAGCGGAATATCGACGCATGGCTTTTCTATGATCACCATCACCGCGATCCAATTGCTTATAGGGTGCTGGGGCTGTCGCCTGATCTGATGGTCACGCGGCGGTGGTTCTACCTGATTCCGGCTGAAGGCGAGCCAACGAAACTGGTGCACAAGATTGAGTCGCGCCACCTCGATACCCTGCCCGGCAAGAAACTTCAATATGCCGGTTGGCAGGAGTTGTTCGATCAGGTGAAAGTGCTGCTCTCATCGCATCGCGACATCGCCATGCAATACTCACCCAACAACGTCGTCTTCACGATTTCCTTGGTGGACGGCGGTACGCTGGAGTTGATCCGCGGCTTGGGGAAGAATGTCGTCAGTTCGGGCGATCTGGTTGCGCTGTTCGAAGCCACCTGGACCGACGAGCAGATCAAGAGTCACTTCGCGGCGCGGGATGCAATCGACGCGATCACCGCAGCAGCCTTCCAGGAAATCGGGCGGCGGGTGCGCAACGGCGGGACGAACGAGCATCAGATTCAGCAGTGGTTCATGGAGGCTTTCCGGCGTGAGAATCTGGTAACGGACGATCCGCCGATCGTCGGGGTCAACGCCCATAGCGGCGATCCGCATTACGAGCCTCGCGCGGATGGTTCGGCACCCATCCGCGAAGGCGATTTCGTTCTGCTCGATGTCTGGGCCAAGAAAAATGTCCCGGGTGCCGTCTACTACGACATCACCTGGACCGGGTTCGTCGGCAAAGCACCTTCAACCCGAATGCAGGAAGTCTTCACCGTAGTTCGCGATGCGCGTGACGCCGGTGTGAAGGCGGTGTTGGAAGGCATCGGCAGTGGACGCAACATGTGCGGCTGGGAAGTGGATCGTGCAACGCGAGATCACATCAAGAAGGCGGGCTTCGGCGACTATTTCATTCATCGTACCGGGCATTCGATTGGAACCGAGGTCCATTCCAACGGCGCCAATATGGACGATCTGGAAATTCACGACGAGCGCCGGATCCTGCCCAATTCCTGTTTTTCGATCGAACCCGGCATCTACTTGCCCGAGTTCGGAGTGCGCAGCGAAGTCAACATATTAGTGCGTCCAAAAGCAGCCGAGGTTACGGGTAAAATTCAACGCGAGATTGTAATCATCTGAATGGCAAATCCTTCGACAATTAAAGAAACACCAGCGCCACCCTGACCGCCATGGCGGTGCTCGCGCCCGCAATTGGCTGGCTGATTCCAGGCGCGGGACACCTGATCCAGAAACGCTGGATCCGCGGCCTGCTGCTCATGGGCTCAATCGTAATCATGTTCCTGCTTGGCCTGGCATTGCAGGGACGCGTGTATAGGCCGAACGGCGGCGACATCCTGGATATTCTTGGATTCGTGGGCGACGTAGGCGCAGGCGGACTCTATATCATGACTCGCGCTTTGGATCTGGGACAGGGCGCCATCGCCCACGCCACGGCCGATTACGGCACCAAGTACATTATCGTTGCGGGCCTCCTGAACTTCATCAGCGCGGCCGATGCTTATCACATCGCGATCGGGAAGAAGCCATGAACCTGCAACTCTCCCATTTCAGCGCTGCCGTGTTATTCGGTGTATTCGCTTCGGTAGTTTTTGGCATCACCCAACGCAGCACGTCCCGCGAGCAGATTCGCTACGGTCTTTATTGCTTTGCCATGTTCGTCGGTGGAGTTTTCGTGGCAGGTTGGGTGATGTGGATTTTGCGACGGTGAAAGCTCCTAGCTACCCTTCCCAAACAAACGCATCGAACACCCTCTTCGTCTCGAATCCCAAGCGCAGATAAAGTTCCACGGCTCGCGCATTCGCTTCTGTGACCGTCAACGACAGCAGCGAGAACTTCCGCTGGCGCAAGTTTGCGGTAGTCGCCGCCAGCAACGATTCGCCGATGCCGTGGGAGCGGTACTCCGGCAGCACGCACACCTGAGTGACATGGCCAACGTCCTGGCGCACGCGCGAACACAAGATCAGGCCGACCAGGGTACGCGTTCGTCTGTGCACCGCCGCGAAGGACGACTCGGGATCAAACGTGCCGCATCCCGGGAAACGGACAATGTTGTTCAGAAACCGCAACGAACCGCTCAAGGTACGGTACTGATCGTTGATCTCAGAATCCACATGTCCGCGATAAGCCGTCGTAATTACGGCAGCGGCAGGTTGATAATCTTGTTCCGCCCACTGCCGAATTTCGATGTCCGGATGTGACGGGAACGCCGGCTTGCTTGCCTTTTCCATTGTCAGCAGCATGAAGAGCCGCGCATGACGGCTGAAACCCTGTTGCACAAAGGGTTGAGAGACGACTCCGGTTTCGTGCATGAGCAACTGCGCTTCGACGCGATGAATTCCCGGAGACTGCTGTAGAGTTTCGATCACATGGGTGAGCAGCCGCGATTCCACCTCGTGAGGATCAGGCAGGCGGCCACCGTTCGCAACAAAAAGATCTCCAATCACACCCTTGCTGCCTTCGTAAACAAAGAACGCATAGCCGAAAATTCGTCCGCGATCGATGGCCGCATAGCCGGGCAGAATCTTGGCATCGACGTAGCGCAGAATCATGTCGGCGGATCCGCGGTAATCCCAGGAAAGCAGGCGCGACCACACGCTGATCTCGTCCTCCAACAAGGGACGCAGGTCGACGGAGGAAAAATGCCTGAGATCGAGAATCTCCACGCGGGCTCCTGGAGGGTGCGCCTCAGCGATGCGTCCAAATTGCGGCCGCGAAAAACTGAGTGTATTAGCTTCGCACGCCGCGAGGCAAACGGGAGTATCTCGGAGGATTCACAACGTAGTCTCTGCCCGGGACTGGAGATTTGACTGAGTGCTAAATGCTGAGTGCGTGCATGTTAGTGACTCATCTGCCCCTCTGCCGCAACCCAGTAATAATCCAAACCTTGCGGCGCGAAACTTCCCAGATAAGAAACGCGGCGCCCCGCTACTCGTTTCGCAATCGCGGTCTGCGATCCCTCCGGAGCCACTACTAGATGTTCTACGGTAGGAATTTGTCCTTGCTCGTATCGACCGATGATCTGGTTTCGATAAAACGCCAGTCCAAATTCGATTTCGCGTGAAACGCCAGACACTGCAAGCGGGAGAGGCTTGCTCTCCAGGTGGCTGATCTCAGTCGCCAGTGGCCGAACCGAAAGAGTGCTATCGAGTGCTGGAGATCCCAGGCGCAGCACCGCGGCAACGGCCAGCACCACCGGAACCAGCGTAACAAAACGCAATGCGCCCAAGCCCAGCTTGGTGCGCAGCGTGCCAGCGATACCGATCGCTAACACTGCGGCGAAGCCGAATGAGATTGCGGCTGCCCTGCCCCATGGAAGCCGATGTTGCATAACTATGTATTGAATCATCAGCGCTGGAACAATCGGCGACGCCGCAACGATCGAGTGCAGCGCAATTAAGAAGATGCCGGGAGGCTCGCCGTCCGCAACGCGACGCCGCACGTATTCCGCCAGCAGCAGCGTACCCGCAGGCAACGCTGGGACAATGTACCCAGGCAATTTCGATTGCGAGAGAGAAAAGAATATGATTGGGGCAACTAGCCAGATCACCAGGAATGCATTCAGAGCGTCCTCCGACCCAAGCATTTCTCTTCGTTCGGCCCACCACACGCGAATGGTTTCTACCAGCGATGCCGCCACGAATACGGTCCATGGAATTAAACCAAGCAGTGCAACCGGAGCGTAGTACCAGAACGGCTCTTTGTGACGATAGAGGTTAGTCCCGAAGCGTGCGAAGTTGTGCTCAAGAATAAAAATGCGGAAAAATTCTGGATTCTTCATTTGCACAGCGATGTACCAGGGAAGCGCCAGCGCGCAGAACAGAAGAACCCCGGGAATCCAGAGCGTATTCCAAACCAATCGGTAATCGCTTTTCGCCGCCGCAAAGATCACGATGATTATGGCCGCCAACACGGGCGCCACAGGCCCCTTGGCCAACATACCGAACGCAACAAAACAATAGAACAGCGCGAGGTAGCGATGGGATTCGCTCTCGTACCACGCATACCACGCGAGCATCGCGATGGTGAACATCGCAGCTAGAGGCATATCTGTCGAAGCTGCCCTAGCGAGACCGATGACTCCTGCCGCGGAGGCGGTCATCAGCGCGCCGTCGAGTTGGAAGCCGGGACGAAAGCGTTTCAGAAAAAGATAGGTCGCGACCACCATAAGCGTCGCGTCTACGGCCGAAGGCAAGCGAGCGGCCCAGTCGCTCACTCCGAAAATGCTGTAGGCCAGCATCGCCTGCCAGTAGTAGAGCGGAGGTTTCTCCAGCCAGGGTTTGCCTCCCAGCGTCGGCGTAATCCAATCGTGGCGGGTGAGCATTTCGCGCGCGACTTGTGCGTAGCGTGGTTCATCGGCGCCGATCAGTCCAAAGTACGCGAGGCCGAAGAAAAACAGGAATCCGCAGAATCCGGCGAGCAGAAGCCAGTCGGCGGTTGCGCGGGAGATCTTCAATTATTTCCTCAGAGAGAGCTATTGTACGGAGGGATTCGTCCGAAGTTGCGTCATGATTCGTGCCACGGCGATCGACAAAGGACCGTCCAGAGAACAACCACTGGCGCAGGCATGTCCGCCTCCGCCGAATTGTTCAGCGATCGCAGCCACATCCAACTGCCCTTTGCTGCGCAGGCTCACGCGAAATCGACCGATCAGGCAGCTCGCGGAAAAATGCGGCTACCTCAACATCCTGGATGGACAATGCATAGTTCACCAGTCCCTCGCAATCTTCTTCCTTGGCTCCAAAGCGCTCCATCTGTTCCGTCGTAACCCAGATCCAGGCCAGCGGTCCTTCACGATGTAGGTTCGAGAGCGCCGCGCCCAACAGGCGCATCTTGGCGGTGGAATGTGCGAAATATACGCTGCGAGCACACATGCGCAGGATCGGCGCCAGCCAACACCAGCTCCCGTGCCAAAGCAAAGGTATGTTCGTTGGTGCCCTCAAACATGAATGAACCGGTATCGGTAAGCACGGCAGTATAAAGGCAGGTTGCGATCTCAGGAGAAATTTTCACACCTGCTTCTCGCGCCAGACGATACACCATCTCGGCAGTAGCAACCGCCTTGGGATCGATCCAATTCACGTGCGCAAACGGTTTGCCGCTCACGTGATGATCAATGCTGATCAGAAAGCGGTTTTCCAAGCCTTCCAGCCGGGTGCGCTGAATGCTGTCGCACTCGAGAATGATGGCAGCATCGTAGTTCCCGTTCACGCGCTCGGCACGCACGACGGTGTCGGCAAAGGGCAACGGCTGATAAATGCGAGGTACTCCATCGTGCAGGACAACATCGGCTTCTTTGCCCATGGAACGAAGCACTTGGCAGCAGGCGAGCGCAGAACCGACCGCGTCTCCATCCGGGCGGGCGTGCGAAGTCAGCAAGAATCGGTCGCGCTGCTCGATCTGTTTGAGAACCTCGCTCAACATATCTACCTGACACTCCGATATCGACTCGATTGTGGACGCCGGCATCCTCGTCCGGATTACGTGCTACGACGCCCGTCCTCGATCGTCGAACTATCGACTCCTTTTCTGATTGCGTTTCAACAGCTCATCAATCCTGGACGCGTACGTCTGCGAGCGGTCCAGCTGAAAATACAGCTCTGGCGGACGGCGCAAGTGCAAACGCTCCGCCACTTCACGGCGGATAAAACCAACTGCCGCCGTCAGTCCCTCCAACGTGCGTTCAGCTTCTTCATCATCGCCTTGGACTACCACGAAGATCCGGGCAGAGCGCGAGTCGCTTCCGAACTCCACGCTGCTTACGCTCGCCAGTCCGATGCGGGGGTCGCCGAGCTCGCCTTCCACGATGGTCTCAATCTCCTCGCGCAAAGCCTCGCCCAGCCTTTCCCGGTGATATTTAGCCCCACGCTTTTCCACTGCTTTTCCCTCAGAGTAAAACGAATGAGAATATCAGAAAATCGGGCTCGCGGCTTCAATATTGGCGAGCCTTTCGAGGTACTTTCGTGCTAAGCGGAAAGTGCCATGAATGGAATGGATTACAACCGCTGCGGGTTACAGGTATTCCAAAAAAGAATCGGCGATATCAGCACCGCCGTTGTTCGCGATCCGTGTCGCCTGGCGTTCCACGTTCTTCATAAGACCGTCCAGATAGTCGCGCGAGTCGGAAATACTCACGACGCCCAAAGTTGCGTGGTTCCACAATCCGCTCGCGTCCAACTCGGCTACGGCAACGTTAAAATGGGCGCGCAGCCGGTCTTTCACACTGCGCACGACTTGCCGCTTGTCCTTGAGCGATTGCGCCGCTTCGATACGCAGTTCGAGGGTGAGAAAAGCAATCATTGGGTCGTTGCCCGTTGGTCGCTCGTCGTTGGCAAATCTATAGTCAGGCCAACGACCAACGGCTAACGACCAACAACGTCTCTATGCGATCGCTTCCGCGGCAACTTTTTCAGTTGCGAAGGCTTCGATCACGTCGCCGACTTTGATGTCGCCGTAGTTGGCGATCGAAATGCCGCACTCCATGCCGTTGGTGACTTGGCTGGCGTCGTCTTTGAAACGGCGAAGCGATCCGACCTTTCCCTTGAAGACGACGGTGTTGTCACGCAGCAGGCGCACTTCGGAATCGCGCTTGATCAGACCGTCGATCACTGTGCAACCAGCAATCGTGCCCACCTTCGGGATGCGGAATGTCTCTCGCACTTCCGCCCGGCCCTGATAGGTTTCTTTGATAGTCGGCTCAAGCAATCCGGTCATGGCTCGCTTGATCTCGTCCTGCAACTCGTAAATGATCGAGTGCAGACGGATGTCGACTTTTTCCTGGTCCGCCAGTTCCTGCGCTTTGCGCTCCGGACGCACGTTGAATCCGATAATGATGGCGTTTGAAGCCGACGCCAGCAGCACGTCGGTTTCGGTGATGGCACCCACTCCGGAATGCAACACCTTCAGGCGGACTTTGTCGTTTGAAAGTTTGGAGAGCAGATCGCTGAGCACTTCGACCGAGCCCCCGACATCGGCCTTCAGAATAATATTGAGTTCCTTGGTGCCAGCGGTCTTGAGCTGTTCCGCCAAACCTTCAAGCGAAACACGCGAACTCTTGGCCAACGTGGCTTCGCGAGTTTTCTGTTCGCGGTACTCCGAAATGCCGCGCGCCTTATCGCGATCTGCAACGACCACAAACTGATCGCCCGCCTGGGGCAATCCTTCCATGCCGAGGATTTCGACGGGCGTCGAAGGTGGTGCCTCTTCAAGCGGGTTGCCACGATCGTCAAACATTGCGCGAACCTTGCCGTAAACATTGCCAACTACGAAGTTGTCGCTGTCGTGAAGAGTTCCGTTCTGCACCAGCACCGTCGCTACGGGGCCGCGGCCACGATCCAGTTTCGCTTCGAGCACAACCCCTTGCGCCGGATGTTCGGGCGTAGCTTTCAATTCCTGCAGATCCGCCACCAGGACGATCATTTCCATCAACAAATTCAGATTCGTTTTTTGTTTTGCCGAGACGTCGACGAATACGGTGGTTCCACCCCAGTCTTCGGGCATCAGGCCGCGATCACCCAGTTGCTTCTTGACCCGATCGGGCAGCGCGCCGGGCTTGTCAATCTTGTTCACTGCGACAATAATCGGCACCTCCGCTGCGTGCGCGTGATCGATCGCTTCGAGTGTTTGCGGCATAACGCCATCATCGGCAGCCACGACTAACACGACAATGTCCGTGGCCTTGGCTCCGCGAGAACGCATGCGCGTGAAAGCTTCGTGACCCGGCGTATCCAGAAATACAATCTGGCGGCCGTAGGCGGGAGACTGCTTGTCCTGCACCGTCACTTTATACGCGCCGATGTGCTGAGTGATGCCTCCGGCTTCGCCTCCGGCCACGTCGGTGGAACGAATCGAATCGAGCAGCGTGGTCTTGCCGTGATCGACGTGGCCCATGATCGTGACCACGGGCGGACGCGGTACGCCTTCACTGGCTGCGCCTTCCTCGCCGGCAGCGGCGTCGGAAACTTCTTTGGCGGCCTGTTCTTCAAAGGTGATCACATTTGTATCTGCTCCGAAAAACCGCGCCATTTCACTTGCCAGCTCCGCGTCGAGCGTCTGGTTGATGGTGGCAAACACGCCACGAGCCAGCAAGCGGGCGATCAAATCCTTGGCACGAATTCCAAGCTTCTCAGCCAAGTCTTTGACGCTGATTCCTTCGGTGATAGTGATGCTGCGGGTGATCGGCTGCGGCTCATTTGAAAGCGACAGGCGCGGCGGCGGAACGAAGCCCTTCATCGGGCCTTCTTTTACACCGCGAGGAACATAACGCTGGCCGGGTCTGCGTGCGGGCGCACCGGGACGGGCGCCGGGGCGAGTCGAGCCCGGCGGAGGCAATCCTGGTCCAACGCCAAGCGGCCGCGTGCCCGTGGGCGACTGCCGAGTTGGATGCATCGGCCGACGCTCTCCCGGACGTAATGGAGGACGCGACCCCGGGGCCGCGGCACCGCCCGGACGCGGGCGTTGGAAAATTGGCTGCCCAGGAACCGGACGTCCGGGAACCGGACGCGCGGTCGCTCCCGCCTGAGCCGTTGGTGCGGCCGGCCTCACCGGTGCCTGGTAAACAGGACGAGGTCCGGTATGCGGAACAATCATGCGCGGAGACGGCGTTTGCGGGCGCAGCGGCGCAACTGGGGCCGCTGGTTTCGCGGCTACTGGGGCCGGTGGCGCAACTGGCGAAGCTGTGAGAGAAATCGGAGCCGCAGCTTGGGACGACGGGGGCGCCACAACCGGCGGACTAACCGGACGCGCAGGAACCGGCACCGTTGATGGTGCCGCAGAAGAAGCTGGCGGCTGAACGACGGGCGGCGGTGGAGCGGAAAATGTCGGCCTGAAGGTAGGCTGAGGGACGACAACCCTTGGCGGCGGTGGCGCAACAGAAGAAGTAGGCGGCGCAGGCGGAGCCTTAATGGTGGAAACGGGCGGAGCGATGGTCGGTGGAGCTGCGGCCACCGGACGGACAGGCGGAGTGGCTGTAGTCGCCGGAGCCTGTTGCTTACGGATAGCATTCAGAACGTCGCCTGGCCGGGAAATATTGGATAGATCGATCTTGGTCTTAATCTCATCTCCAACGGCGCGGCTGGGGCGCGATGGTCTGGCAGCGGTATGCGCGTCGCTGGCGGCGCGCAAGTACGCTCGCACCTTCTCTGCTTCGTGCTCTTCCACGGAACTGGAGTGCGTCTTCTTCTCAGTGACGCCTACTTCGGGAAGTGCGTCGAGAATCGCTTTGCTTTTGACTTCCAGCTCCCTGGCCAGATCGTTAATTCGAATCTTGCTCATCCGCTCTTTCTTTCCTCCGGACTATCCCGCTAAGTCTTCATATCAACCTCACGGTGTCGGTTTTCGGTTGCACGCTTCCACGAGGCGTGCAAAGTGCGTAACACTCTCATTACTCTTTGCCTTCGGAAGAAGCAGGCTCTTCCGCCGGTTCTTGCGTTTGCTCCACGGCTGCCGCTTCCGCCGATTCGATCGGGACTACAATTTCGGCAGTTTCATCGCCTACGACATCTTCCGCAACCACTTCCGAAGCTGCTGCTTCCTGATCGCCTTCGATCGAAGTCTCCTGCCCCTCCGGGACCTCCACCGATGCCTCGTCATTGGCTACTGCCACTTCCCCACCCTCAAGGCTGGAAAAATAATTATTCACTGCCAGGCTGATTTTTTCCACCGTCTTCGGCCCAATGCCCTCGATGGCTTCGAGTTGTTCCGGGGTCATGTCCGCCAGAGCTTCCACGGTGGTCACACCGGCTGCACCCAACTTCTCAATGAGACCCTCGCCAAGGCCCGGCACATCCGCGAGCGGAGTGGAAGCAGGAGTCACTAGCTGTGACATCTGTTGTTCGACTTCCTGCCGCTTCTCTTCCTCGCTCTTGATGTCAATCTTCCAACCTAAGAGCTTGGCCGCAAGGCGAACATTCTGCCCTTTCTTGCCAATGGCAAGGGAAAGCTGGCTGTCGTCGACCACTACTTCGAGATGCTTCTCGGTTCCTTCGAGCACGCTCACGCGGCTAACTTTCGCGGGCTGCAACGCCTTCTCGGCGAAAGTCACCGCGTCCTCGTGGTACTCGATGATGTCGATCTTTTCGCCCCGCAGTTCGCGAATGATCGACTGCACTCGCATACCCTTCATGCCAACGCAAGCGCCGACTGCATCCACGTCTTTGTCCTTGGACATGACGGCGATTTTGGTGCGTTCGCCGGCTTCACGAGCGATCGCCCGAATGACGACCGTTCCATCGTAGATTTCCGGCACCTCGGTCTGGAAGAGATGCTGCACCAGTTCCGGAGCCGCGCGCGAGACCACGACAGCCGGGCCCTTTGAAGCTCTTTCGACTCGCGCAATCACGACTCGCACGCGCTCGCCGATGGCAAACGATTCCAGCCGCGATTGCTCCTTGCGCGGCATCCGCGACTCGGCTTTGCCTAGATCGAAGATTACATCCGGACCTTCGATCCGCTTTACCGTGGCATTGACAATTTCATTCACCCGTCCGATGTACTCGTTGTAAACCGTGTCGCGCTCGGCTTCGCGCACTTTCTGGAAAATCACTTGCTTCGCCAGTTGCGCCGCGATCCGCCCGAGAATCCCTTCTGTGACTTTGGGAATTTGCAGTTCGCCGCCGATTTCCGCGCTGGGATCGAGTTTTCTGGCATCATCGAGCGTGACCTGAAGAAGCGGATCCTCCACTTGCTCGGGCGCCTCAACTACGGTTTTGACCGCAAAGGCACGAATCTTGCCTGTATCCTTGTCAAGCTGGGCACGCAAATTCTCTTGCGTCTTGTAATACTTGCGCGTGGCGACAACGATGGCATCTTCCACCGCAGTAACGACAATCTGCGGATCAATGCCCTTTTCCCGGCTGAGCGCGTCGATCGTGTTGTAAAGCTCACTTGCCATAAACGAATCCGATATAAAATTGTGCTACTGAGAAACTGCTCTTAAATCTCGGGCACCAGGTTGGCCTTTTCGATGTTGGCCAACTCAATTTCCAAAGTCTGCGGCGCAGGGTCACTCGGACGCGCCTTCTTCCGCGACGCTCCCACCTCCAAAGTCAAACGACCCTCATGAAACTTCTGCAACCGTCCCTCGAAGTGCTGGTTTCCATTCACCGGGTTTCGCGTCTTCAGCTTCACCTTGCTGCCCGTGAAGCGTTCATAGTCGGCCGCTCGCAACAGCTTACGATCCAACCCTGGAGAGGAAACCTCCAGCAAATACGAGTTGCCAGGAATCACATCCTCCACATCGAGGATCGTCCCAACTTCTCGGCTCAAATTCGCGCAATCCTCATGGGTCACGCCAATAAGTTGACCTTCGCCGGGCACCGGAATCTTATCGATCACAATGCGAAGCATGCGCGCCTTGCCCCCGCCGCGCAATTCCACTTCAACCACCTCTAACCCACTGCCGGTGGCCACTCGCTCCACAATCGCGCGCACCTGATCGATCTCAAATCCCATGAAACCAATAAGTTATCGGGCTGTTGGGGAGTTCCAAAAGGGGCGCAAACTAAAAAGTGGGCTTGCGCCCACTGGTGTGCTCCGCCAAAATCTGGTACTACACAACAGTTTCCAAGGACCAATATACGCCGCTCCGAGCCAAAAGACAAACGCGTCTGACCCGTTTTCTCTTCTCATTCATCGGTTGCCCAGAACCGATTCAAGAAG
The DNA here is from genome assembly GCA_963722725.1 of uncultured Acidobacteriota bacterium. Taxonomy (GTDB): domain Bacteria; phylum Acidobacteriota; class Terriglobia; order Terriglobales; family Acidobacteriaceae; genus JABDBE01. The sequence continues at coordinate 681,283 of CAVROB010000009.1, read as the reverse complement.
CCCGATGCGAACCAAGAATCTCGCCGAATGGACCGCCCCTCGGGTCATTTCCCGCATCACAACAAAGCACTCCGCTTGCAGCAATCGCGGCCAGCCTTAATAATGATTACGTCTATTGCATGACCAGGAATGAGCCGGGGCTATGAGCCAGGAAAAAGTACTGATTGTCGAAGACGAAGAGAACGAGCGGACGGGGCTTGCCGAATTGGTTTCAGCTTGGGGCTATCGCGCTGAGACTGCTCGAGACGGCGCCGAGGGATTCGACAAGGTCTCCAGTTGGGGGCCTTCCATCGTTGTGACCGACCTCAAAATGCCGCGCATGGGAGGCCTGGAACTGCTGGAACGAATTGCCAGTGACAGCAAAACTATTGCCGTGATCGTAGTAACGGCTCAAGGCACAATCGACAGCGCCGTACAAGCGATGCGCATGGGGGCTTACGACTACATCACCAAGCCCATCGACACTGACCGGCTGCGCACCATTCTGCAAAATGCCTCCGCGCTGCTCGGAACCCGCGTGGAACTCGAAGTCACGCGGCGGAAACTGCGAGACGCGGGCTCTCTCGGGAGTCTGGTCGGGGCGTCGAAGAAAATGCAGGAGCTTTTCCGCCTGATTGAGATGGTGGCGCCCAGCACCGCGTCCGTCTTGATCACGGGTGCGAGCGGCACAGGCAAAGAATTGGTAGCTCGCAACATTCATGAACTCAGTCCCCGCCGCAACAAACCTTTCGTCCCTATCAATTGTGCGGCGATTCCAGAAACCCTGATGGAGAGCGAAATCTTTGGCCATGAAAGAGGAGCGTTTACCGGGGCGCTTGAACGACGCACGGGCTGCTTTGAACTGGCGGAAGGGGGGACATTATTGTTGGATGAGATTGGCGAAATGCCGGTCGGCACACAAGCTAAACTGCTCCGCGTGTTGGAAGATCGCAAGCTCCGCCGCTTGGGCAGCAAAGTAGAAACGACGGTTGACGTCCGCGTTCTTGCGGCGACTAACAAAGTGCCCGAGGAAGCCGTCGCTCGTGGAGAATTGCGCAACGATCTCTATTACCGGCTAAACGTTTTTAACATTCATATGCCGCCATTGCGCGAGCACAAGGACGACATTCCGGCGCTGGTGGAATCGCTTTTGAAGGACATGAGTGCCAAACACGGACGCAAAGTAGCCGCGGTGAGCGAGGCTGTACTGAACTTGTTCCAAAATTATTCATGGCCGGGAAATGTCCGCGAGTTGCGCAACGCACTGGAGCGTGCTGTGATCGTCTGCGAAGGAGCAGTGGTTGAAACCAAGCATCTGACGCCCGGATTCGGTCAAACTACAATTCGTACTTCGTCGGACGATCCCGATGCCATCCATCTGGATATAGGCATGACCGTCGAAGAAGCGGAGAGGCGTCTGATTCTGAAGACCATCGAATCCACCAGCAACAATAAGACGCGAGCGGCAGAAATTCTCGGCATCAGCCTGAAAACTCTTCATAATAAGCTTAAGGAATATGGCAACGCCGCGGCCGATGCCGCGCTGGCGAGAGAAGATTAACAACGAGCCGAACCGTTCCAGGATGGCAAATTGACTTGCTCGCCATGACCTGCCATTGTTTCCGCGTGAGAACGTTTGCGCGACGCCAGAGCTAAGGAATGCGCCGAAAAACCCAGATCGTGCTCGCCATTACCTTCATGGTGGCGGCAATGGTGTCCGCGTTTTCCTATATCTACGTTTCGCAGATATTGCGCCAGCGGGTTACGTTCGCGCACGACACAGCCGGCTTTCTAAATTCCCAACTGGCATATCTTGCGGCCAATGCAATTCCAGACTTGACGAGCACGCGGGTTGACACCGCCAACCCCGCGAAGGTCCGCAGCGCAATTGCGGACTATCTCGCGACTAACCTTGATTTGAATACGATGTTGGAATCGGTTGTGACCGACTGGCCGATGATTTACGACGCTGCGATTGTGGACAACGATGGAAAAGCCATTCTTCACACCACGGCTGACCTGGTTGGCAAATCTGTGTCCGAGCGCCCCGATTTCCAGATTGTGCAGGATGCCAAATTCCGCAGACAACTCCGCCTGGTTTACAACGAGCCCACGCTCTATGAAGTGCGTGTGCCCCTACGACTAAATGGCGAGCTCTTTGGCAGCATCCGGTTGGGAATTTCGACTGTTTTTCTAAGGAGCGAGATCACTCCGCGATTGAAACATGCTGTGATCTTCTCCGCGATCTCTATTTTGCTTTCCCTGGTACTGGCCGCGGCACTCTCGCATATCGCACTCGGCCCACTGGAGCGCATCAGCCGCAGCCTCGATAATGTCACTGCTGGCGAAACTGAAACACTCACCGAAGAGGAAGCCGGACGCGACGAATATGGCCTTGTGACGTTGAAGATCGCCCACTTGGGCCGCCAGATGCGCGATGCCCGAGAAATCTTCTCCGCGTTGAAAGACAATGTCGATCAGATCATGGGAAACCTTCAGGACGGATTGATGCTGTTCACCAGCGACTCACGAGTCGTTCTGGTGAGCGCATCCGTCGAACGTTTTCTGGGCCGGCCCAGGAGAGAATTGCTGGGGCGCACGGTGAAGGAGATTTTCACACGAGACTCGGCGCTCGGCGCACTCGTGCTCGACGGTTTTCAGCTGCGCAATCCCATCGCCCAGAGTGAAGTCGAATCCTCAAACACCAAACGAGTACAGGTCTCGCTCGATTTTATTCAGGAAAAGGGCTCTCCAATCGGCGCCCTGCTCACCTTGCGCGACAAGGAGTCGGTACGGCGTATTAAGGATGAATTCGAAATATCACGCCAGATGTCGCTTTCGGGCCGCACCACCCGCGGTGTCGCCCATGAGGTTAAAAACCCTATCAACGCGATCGTGCTGCACTTGCAGTTGCTGCAGAGTAAGCTGCAGCAGATCGATCCCGACACGCGCCGCCATATCGACATTATCGGCAATGAGATTCGTCGTCTGGATCGCGTCGTACAAATTCTGGTGGATTTCACGCGTCCGCGCGATCTGCATCTCGAGGAACTCGACCTCCGCCGGCTGCTGGAAGATGTGATCATGCTTGCGACACCTGATACTGAGCAGCATGGAGTGACTGTAAAGCGCTCGCTCGGGACTGAACCGCTGGGCGTGAGAGTCGATCCCGACCGGATGAAGGAAGCTTTCCTGAATGTGATCATTAACGGCATGCAGGCCATGCCAAATGGAGGAACGCTGAGTATCTCCGCCCGACGGGATGAAGAAAGCGTCGTCACTGAGATTCGCGACCAGGGAATCGGCATACCCCATGACCTGCAGGAAAAGATTTTCGAACTGTACTTCACCACCAGAAAGGGCGGCAGCGGGATTGGACTGGCACAAACCTATCAAGCCCTGCAGTGGCACTACGGATCGATTGATTTCGAAACCGTGGAAGGACAGGGCACAACCTTCCGCCTTCGCTTGCCAGTAGCAGAAATTCGAGCCGGTACCAATGGTGGGAGCGGCCGCGCCGCCGCGCCGAGCGTGACGGTTCCAAATTCATGAATGAATAGGAAGCGATAGAATTCTCGGGTTACCTGGATCGCGGATAGTCTCATCGCGAGTATCGAATAACCGAATATGACTCTGGCCGCCATCCTCGGGTTGTGTCTGCTTTTGCCTTCCTGGGAGGCAGCGATTGCGCGCTACCTGTCAGTGACGAACGTTAGCCAGTCGACGCAATCGCAAAAAGACCAATCGAGCGATTCACCTTCGCAAAGCTCGGTGGGCGCACCGCCGACCGATGAACAAAAAACTCCCGATCAATCAGCCAAGTCACCGGATCAATCAACGGCTACACCGCCTTGTCCAGATAACTCGCAATCTGCTTCGGGAACGAAATCGCCCTGCAAGTCGGCGGAGCCTAACGCAGCTAGGCCCAAGAAACATCACCCAGCCCACAAAGCGGTCACGCCTGCAGTCACACCTGCGGCCACGCCCGCAACCGGGGGTCCCACGAAGACTGTGGTACGCAACGGAAGCGCGGCCGATCCTACGGTGGATCTGTCTCCGGCCCCGGGTCCGCAAGAGGCTTCTCACCTTGAGGCCTACAATCAATTACTAATGACGACCGATGCGAATCTGCAGAAAATCTCAGGCCGTCAACTCAGCCCTGACCAACAAGACACGGTGAAGCAAATCAAGAGCTACATGGAACAGGCTAAAGGAGCAGCCAAGGACGGAGACGTGCAGCGTGCTTACAATCTCGCAGTCAAAGCCAATTTGCTGTCGGCTGAATTGGCTGGACACTGAGAGAAGCGGGCGTCAGGCGTCAGTTTTTCAACAATCCTTGTGTTTGATCCGTGAAATCCGTGGCCGATTTTGTTACCTGCCTTTGGCGCGTGCGGCGTTCACCTTGACCAGGAGTTCCTGCGCGGGTTGTTGCACCGGTCCTGAGATTTTTACTGCTTCTTGTAACACGTCCCGCGCTTCAGAAACCCTGCTCAACTTGGCATAAGCAAATCCCAGACGGTACATGGCAATGGCATATTGCTGATCGTCCAATCCTTTCAGCAGCGCAGAGGCCGATTTCAATTCTGGAATCGCCGCGGCTGTTTTCTCCTGTTTCATATACGCGTAGCCGATTGTGGCGTGTGCCACCCCAGCAGAAACTTTGCGTGAGCGATCCGCACCGGGAGCATCGGCTTTGGCAACCTCGATTACTTTTTGGGAATAGCTAACCGCCTTGGTCAAACTGCCAGGCTTGGGGTCATCGACGTAGGTGGTTGCCAGCAGGAGAAGCGTTGGCAAGTTGTTTGGGTCTGCGACCAGTGTCTTCTCGCCATAAGAGATCAGCCGCGGCGTGTCCTTCAACTGCGACAAAGACATCATCGCATAGGATGCAACCTGTTCCTGAAAGCGTGAATTGGGAAAAGTGGGCGTGAAGCGTTCGATATCCGCCATACGCTTCGTGGCATCGGGCTCATCCGCGATTGCATTGAACGCCGCCGCTTCTAGGAATTCGTAAGAACTCTTGGCCGCGCTCTTCTCGTCGTCAATGCGTTGTGCGAACTCCGCATCGCTCATGCCTTCGGGCTTGGCTTGCTTGCTGATGGAGTTATACAGCTCACCGCCCAATGTCGAATAGTCCATGACCTTCGAGTCGTTCTTCAATTGCCCGGCAATGCCCGCTTGGGATACCAGAATGTCGAGGTTGTGAGGAGACCCAGCTAACGCTTTGTCGCCGTATTCGAGAGCTTTCGGCAAATCCCCCGCCGTCTGGTAGGACTGCGAAATTTGCCAGTTGCCGTAAGCCACAGCGGCCGGGTTTGTCGAGAACTTCTGCAGGAAATCCTGGTACATCGCCAACTTCTTTTGCGTGTCTTGCTCGTTTGAAATCGCCGTCAAGGCTTGATCTTCTGGCGTCCCCGCCGGAATCGAGATCCTGTCAAGTTGCCCATACCCAAGAACAGAAAAGATCAGAGGAGAAAGAAACATCAGGACGACCGGCCCAGTGCGCTTCATAGTCACCTCCAAGGTTCGCGCCGGAATCGTAGCTCTGAATTGCCAACCTTGCAAGTCTGGTGTCGATGAATGGAGCGACGGGCGTCTCCGCCTGTCCGGGAAATCCCCTCGCTCCGTGGCATGGGAAGACTCAATGCTGTACTCTGGGCCGATGCAAGATGCAGACGGCGTCGCAAAGAACTTGTTTACGCCAGCCAAGATGAACGAACCAGAGGAATCCGCGCCCCAGCCTCTTCATCACTCCATCCTCTTCATCGTTCTGATAGCCCTCTTGCTTCGCCTCGCCGTGATTACCATCGGCCACACTTACCGGATCACGCCGCGCCGCGATCACTTTCAATATGGCTGGGAGATGGGCCGTCTCGCTCGCTCCATCGCCACGGGGCAAGGATTCAGTTCGCCCACGGACCTGCCGACCGGGCCCAGTGCGTGGGCGCCGCCTCTTTATCCTTATACCCTCGCCGCAGTGTTCAAGTTGTTCGGCGTATACAGCGCACTCTCGGCGTGGGTGATTCTTGCTTTCAATAGTGTCTTCGCCGCTCTCACATGTCTTACGCTGTACCGGATCGGCGAGCGAATTTACGGCATTACTGTGGCTCGGGCAACGGCGTGGACCTGGGCCGTTTTTCCGTACGTAATCTACTGGCCGGTGCGTGTCGTTTGGGAGACTAGTCTCACCGCATTCTTGCTCAGCCTCGCCTTGTTACTCACTCTGCGCATGGCTGACGAGCCACCCCATCCCCGCATGTGGATCTTATTCGGATTGCTCTGGGGCACAATCGCACTGACCAATACCGCCGTCCTGAGCATGATGCCGTTCTGCCTGCTCTGGCTGCTGTACCGGCTGCCACGTCGTCCCCGGCAATTGGTTGGAGCTGCTCTGTGCGTGCTCACTGCAGCTTTATTGGTAAGCCCGTGGCTCGTGCGCAATTACCGCGTCTTCGGCCAGTTCATTTTCGTGCGCGACAATCTCCCGTTGGAAATGTACGAGGCCAACAACGATCAGTCCTCAGGCTTATGGACTCGGAACGAACATCCCGGCAACAATCCCGAGGCCATGCGCAGATTTCAGGAGTTAGGCGAGCTCGGGTTCATGGCCGAAAAGAAGCAACAGGTTCGCCAGTTTATCCAAGAGCATCCCGAACGATTTTTGTGGTTCACCGCCGAGCGTGCCGTTTACTTCTGGATCGCGCCTCCGCAGGCGGCTATCGTCGCGGGCTACGACCTGATGATTTCGCGCCACACCAATTTCCTGCTGGGAGCGATATTCGCTTTCGCAGGACTCTGGCTGACCATTCGCAATCGAAAGCGCGGTGCGTTCCTGCTCGCATGTTTTTTGCTGATTTATCCGCTGCCGTATTATCTGGTCATGCCCTTCCCGCGCTACAAGCACCCCATCGAGCCTGAGATGCTCATGCTGATCGTCTATCTGTTCTGGGAGGCCAGTAAAATCCAAATCCGATGGCCACTTCGAAAATCGGCCTAGAAATTTCGCCACCCACGGTTGGCTACTTCTTCGTCTTCAATTTAAATTAGAGCATGCGGTCCATTCTGCAGAAACGCTCGCTGCGCTTCGTCTTCACTGCCAACGTGATTTCGATGCTGGGCAGCGGCATGAATGCGGCCGCGGTCGCCTGGTACATTCTGCAGGCCACTCACTCCGAAATTGCGCTGGGTACCTTCGCCGTTCTGCAAACCATCCCTGCCATGTTGATGCTGCCCTTTACCGGCGTCATTATCGACCGCGAAGATCGCCGGCGCCTGGTCATGTGGCTCGACGCCGTTCGTGCCGTCATTATTCTTGCCGTTGCCATTCTCGCTTTCATGGGAAGAGCGAAAATCTGGGAACTCTACCTGATGAACACGCTGGTCGCGGCCGGCTTTTGGATGTTCTGGCCGACGATCACCGCATTGATCCAGGAACTGACTCCGGGTGAAGACTTCGTGCACGCCAATACCTTTCTCTTGGCCGGAATCCAGGGAGGCTGGCTCATTGCGGGCTCCATCGTGGGATTTGTTTACAACCGCATCGGGCTGGGCGGAGTGTTGCTCATCGACTTCTCCACATACCTGGTCTCATTCCTCTGTTATTTCGCGGTACGCAAGGGACGCCACGTCGTGCCGCGGCCGGCGGAATTGCGTGCCGACATCGTGGCCGCCGAGACTGCTCTCGAACGATTTGTGCGCGAGATGCGCGAAGGATTTGAATTTCTCCGGGGCAGACGCAATCTGGTTTTCCTCGGAATCAGTTGGGCGCTGTTCCTCGCCGCAATGATGACCGGAGTCGTAGTCACGCCGCCATTGAGTGATAACGTGTTTCACGCTGGCGCCGTGGGCTACGGTTGGCTCAATGCGGGATGGGGCACCGGCGCATTCATGAGCGCTCTCTACGCTCCCTGGTTCATCGCAGGATTAGGAGCGCGACGTTCGATCGCGATTTCGATGGGCCTGCTCACCATCTGCATGATCCTGGCCCCGCTCTCCGCCGTGCTTGTGATCGCCGTCCTGATCTATGGACTCATGGGATCGGCGCGCGGAGTCACCGGCGTCGCCATGAATACCAGCATCATGGAGCAGGTGCCGCAGCATTTTATGGGGCGAGTGCAGAATACGTTCTACTTCATGGGGACGGCGCTGCAGATCTTGCTGGCGCTTCTGGTGGGAGCAGTGGCGCAGGTGAGCCTGGTCGCTGGATTTTCCATTATTGGATTGGTGTATGCCGTTGCATTCATCTGCGCGAGTTTGCCGGTGCGAGCAACGGTGCCGGTTCAAGCAGCTACCCCAGTGGAATGAGAGCCTCACCACAGAGTCACAGAGACACAGAGTCACAGAGTCACAGAGTCACAGAGAAAAATCCTAATTTTCAATTTCAAAACCTCACGTTTTCTCTGTGACTCTGTGCCTCTGTGGTAAATAAGCTTTTCCCGAGTTATCCTTTCAAATTCACAAGGAGCAATATGTCTTCCAGCCTCGAAGGTCGGGTCGCCGTTGTCTTCGGAGTCGCAAATAAGCGCAGCATCGCCTGGTCGATCGCACAGGGATTGCACAACGCCGGCGCCAGGCTCGCCATCACGTATCAGAACGAGCGCATGGCGCTTGAGGCCAAAGACCTGATCCTTTCACTGCCCGGCGCGGAAGCATTCCAATGCGACGTTTCGAATGACGCCGAGATCGACCAGCTTTTCAATCAACTCAAAGAACGCTATGGCAAATTGCATGTCTTGGTACACAGCGTGGCTTTTGCTCCCGCGGATGAACTCAAAGGGGATTTCGTAAATACTACTCGTGAAGGCTTTCGCGTTGCGCTCGACGTGAGCGTCTATTCGCTCATCGCAGTCTCCCGCGCCGCCGCGCCGCTCATGGACGATGGCGGATCCATCATGACCATGACTTACTACGCCTCCGAAAAAGTCGTACCCCGCTACAACGTGATGGCAGTCGCGAAAGCCGGACTGGAATGCACGGTGCGTTACTTAGCTTTTGAACTGGGCAAAAAAAATATTCGTGTGAACGCAATCTCCGCGGGACCTATCAAAACTCTGGCCGCGCGGGGCATCTCCGGCTTCAGTGACATGCACAAGACTCATGCCGAACGCGCGCCCCTGGGCCGAAACGTGGATGTAAATGAAGTGGGCGCTACCGGGGTTTTCCTGGCATCCGACGCCAGTTCCGGCATCACCGGCGAGGTAATCTACGTCGACTGCGGCTACAACATCATGGGCTTTTGAACAACTGATGCCGCAGAGTCACCGAGACACAGAACCCTTTTTGGTTTTCCCTCTGTGTCTCTGTGTCTCTGTGGAAAAGGATCTTAGCCACGGATGCTGATCCGCCGCTGATTTTCGTTAATCCGTTCCAACGCAATCTCCACATCGCGTTCCCGCTCGAAGCGCGCGAACTTCTCTCCCCATTCGATCAACAGAATACTGTTTTCCGCGATCAGGTCGTCCAGACCCAGCGTCTCAAGCTGTCGTGGCGTGTCCACGCGATATAAATCGATGTGATAAAGAATGGCTTCAGGCCCGCGATATTCGTGGATCAATGTAAAAGTAGGACTGGTTACATCTTCTTCCGCAGCCGCATGGAAAGCTTCCGCGATGCCTTTGACCAGCGTCGTCTTGCCCGCTCCCAGGTCGCCGCGAAGCACGACAAGCTTCGGAGGAGCGAGCAAGGCAGCCAGCGTGCGCCCTAGGGCGATCGTCTCCTCCGGCGATCGTGTGATGAATTCTCGCGTCTCCATGAGCGTCTCGAGAACCAGTATAACGAGAGTTCACAAGCAGGCCGCTGCTGGAGCGGAACAGCACGTTGATCAGCCGTGGGGGCATGGCGTCAGCGGTTGCAGGAAGAGGTCCGAAATCGGCGTCTGAGGTTTTGAAGGGGCGCGGCTTCAGCCACGCCGCGCATCATATTAGAAAGTTTATGGCACGACTGAGAAGCCGTGCCCTTTCAAAACTCAACGCCCGGCGACTCTCCGCAACTTCTTAGCCATGCCGTTTGAGCCACATAAAAGTGTCGGGTTCTGCTGTTGAAGGATTGCAGACCAAGCCAAAACGCTTACTTTCTTTTTGGAGCGACCCACTGCGCCGAACGCAGTCCCACGAAGTCCTTGTCCACGCGCGTATCCAGAGCGTTCCGAAGTGTGAGGTGATCGTTGTCTTCCAGCGCAATGAAGCGAAATGGCTGCATGATTTCGTTCTTGGTTTTGCGGGTTGGCTGCAGGATCTCCGCCATGCCTTTGACCGCGCCCGATTCCGTCTGGAAGGCGACCTCGACCAGATTGCCCTGCTCCAGCGCCCCGGCCAATCGCAACATGCCGCCGGTCTCGGAAATGGATTGCAACTTCGCTCGCGCGCTTCGCCCATCAGTCAGCTTGATGACCACGGGAATTGAGCTGCCAAATTGAACTCGCTGAGCACGATTCTGAGGGTGAGTCTGGGGGAAGTGTGTCATAGCTAGAACCACTATGCCATGGCGGCGTAACAGTAGGGCAGATTACGGAAGCGCCTGTCCGGATTCCAGGTCGCGAGCGGGAGGGGGCCCTTCATTGGCCAAGCGGCGATCAGGTAGCCCATGTACTGGCGAGTTCCCAAGTATGGAGGTCTAGGAACTGGATCCACCGCCGGGGAGTGTAGACTCCATGGAAGAGCGTGCGTTGTTGTATGTTGGTTTTCAACAAGGAGTCTATGCGACGATTCGCAATGGTCCTCGGATCTGCGTTGGTTTCGACTCTTCTCAGCCCATCGATGGGGCAACCCGTTTTTGACAATGATGCGGCTCAGGCCCCTGGCTCGGTGGACCTCATTTGCAGTGAAGGGCGAATAATCTGTGTCTCCCGATCCGTCGCGCACTCCCTAATTTCAAATCCGCTAAGGATTGATGTATACGTGAACTCCCCCGACGAGATAGAAGTGGATTGGGAGATAGATGACGGTACCGGGCAAGTTTTGGAGTCATCCTCGACCTATGACTATCCAGATACGCGGACCAGAGATTCATCGCCTACGAAAATCTTGCGTGTTCAAGACTTCATCTTCACACCGGCAAAGTCAGAAGGCGGAACTCTCATTTTGCGCCCGAGCCGTTACACAGTTGCGACCGGCAAAGTCGACCTGACTGACATTAAAATCCCTGTGCGATTGACGACGGCGACGACCCTTGTAACAACAATGGAGCCCGAGGACCCTCAGGCAATCGGAACAGCCGTTATCGAAAGGACGAACAGTAACGATCCTTCTGAATTTGACCCAAAATTAAAATTGGTCCCGCACCAGGACACAATTATGAGAATCGGTGATGACGCAATCATAGGAGCTACAGCCGAGGCAGTGTTGCGGTCTGGGGGCGGTGGACAGTCACCATGGCACGTGACAGACTGGCATCAGGAGGGCAACACGGCCCACGTCAAGATAGCTGGCGATGGCTGGGCAGGGGTATCCTATTATCTGACGGAAGTGGAATACCTGATTCGAAAATCGGTGCTCAATCTTCCCGGCATTGAGAAGTTCGTTTTCGATCCTCGGCAATGAGAGCTGTCCAGTGACTCAAGCTGTCGTGTTCTATTCCGACATTCGAGCAGCCTGCCGCGCGACAGTGATGACGAACAACATCATTAGCGTTCGGCTCCACTGAAAAGCACATCAGCCCCGAATCTCCACCTTGGAACTTGCCGCAGTCTCTCGCACCCGTCGGAATGCCTCTGGCAAAGCTTTCACCAAGTCGGTCGCGACCAGCGAATGTTCGCCCATGCTTTCGCGGGCCACATCCCCGGCGAGACCGTGAAGATGAACCGCAGCGATGACTGCTTCCACGATGCGCTCGGGATTTTGCGCGATCAAACCGGACACCATGCCGGTAAGAATGTCTCCGGTCCCTCCGGTCGCCATGCCAGGATTGCCGGTCGTGTTCACCCAAACCGTCCCGTCGGGCTGCGCAATCAGCGTGCGATGCCCCTTCAGCACCACGATCAATTCGTGCTCGCGAGCAAATGTGCGAGCCACGTTGATCCGGTCGCGTTGTACAGCGGCTATCGTGGAAGCGGCCAGCCGCGCCATCTCGCCAGGATGCGGCGTGATCACCAAGCTGCGTCCTTTGCCGTTGAGTTCGCTGGCTCGGCCTTCAAACGCATTGAGACCATCCGCGTCAAGAACGAGGGGACTCTTGCATTTCATCACTAGGCTGCGAACAAACTCAGAAGTCTCGGGATTGCGCGAGATCCCCGGTCCTACGGCCAGAACTGTCTTGCCTTTAATAAGTGCGTCCACCTCTCCGCTAGCGCGAGTCGAAATGCTGCCCGCGTCGGTTTCGTCGAGTGGCTCAGTCATGACTTCAGGATGAAATCCCGCGACCGTGGAGAGCACCGACTTCGGCGTAGCCACCGTCGATAATCCGGCTCCAGTTCGCAGCGCCGCCATCCCCGCCATTGCGACTGAGCCTGCCTTCCCGACCGAACCACCAATTACCAGCACATGGCCGAAGCTTCCCTTATTCGCAGCAAGCGGCCGCGGGCCAATGAGCGGCGCAATCTCGCGGGCAGTAATCAAATCGAGTTGTAACGAAGAAACAACAGCGTCATCCGGCGAGCCGATCGGCGCGATTAGTGTTGGCCCGCTGGTTAATCTTCCGAAGATATGCGCCGGACGCGGCGCAGTAAAGGTGACGACAGCGTCGGCCCGCGCAACCGCGCCAGTCTGTTCGCCCATAACATCAGCATCGGCGCCCGAAGGAATATCGACAGCGACCACCGGCGCGGAGCTCGCATTCAGCAGCCTGATTGCCTCGGCATACAAACCGCTCACCGGAGGCTTGAAACCTGTACCCAGAATCGCATCGAGCAGAACTTCAGATTCAAAAACCGCCCGCGCCTGTTCCCGCTTTAACTCCTCGCTGGATCTCACGATCACAGGCGCTACCGGAAGTTTCGCGAACATCTCCGCGGCATCGCCCCGCAGTTCCGCTGGTTCTGCCAGCAATACAACTCGCACTTCTTTTCCGGCAGCCTTCAGTTTTCGCGCGGCCACGAATCCATCTCCGCCATTGTTGCCCTTGCCGCAGATCACGCCAATGCGCTCGGCAGACGGATATCGAGCAACGACAAACTCAGCGACGGCCGAGCCTGCATTCTCCATGAGAGTCAGCGAGGCCACACCAAAGCGCTGGCTGGTGGCGCGATCAATCTCTCGCATCTCGGCAGCGGTGACGATTTTCATATTGCTCGATAGTCGTTGGTCGTCGTCGTTAGTCAAAGGCCAGCGAGGAACGACTAACGACCAGAAAACGACTATAAAACAAAAAGGCCTCCCGCGTATGTGCGGAAGGCCTGGTTACGCGGGCGAGGGCGCCCGCACCACACGGCCTTTAATCGGCCATTGTCGGCGTAGGTTTCGGTTCGTCCGCCCGCATTTGTTGCACCTTGCTATGGTGGCGGCTATAGGTGAAGTAAATCACCAGCCCAATCGCCAGCCAGATAATGAGTCGCGCCCAGGTTTGCCAGCCTAAGCTAAACATCATCAGCAGCGATACCGAGATTCCCATGATCGGGGTGAAAGGAATCCAGGGAGTCACGAACGCGCGCGGTACATCAGTCCCACGCGCCCGCAGAATCCAAACCCCGGCGCAGACGATCACAAATGCGAGCAGCGTGCCGATAGAAACCAAGGAACCGAGAACGTTAATCGGAGTTAGCGCAGCGACCGTGGCCACAACGACGCCCACAAGAATGGTCGAGAGATACGGCGTACGGAAGCGAGGATGGATGGCGCTCGCCCACTTGGGAAGCAGCCCGTCTTTCGACATGGAAAAGAACACGCGGGACTGGCCGAGCAACATAACGACCATGGTAGAACTCAGACCGCAAATCGCGCCCAACTTCACCAACCGGCTTCCCCAGGCCACGCCGGTCATGTCGATACCGATAGCGATCGGGTCGGGAACATCAAGGTTGGTGTATTTCACCAGCCCCGTCAGCACACCGGCCACCAAGATATAAAGGATGGTGCAGATGACCAGGGAGCCGAGAATGCCGATGGGCATGTCGCGCCTTGGGTTCTTCGATTCTTGCGCTGCGGTGGATACAGCATCAAATCCGATGTAGGCGAAAAAGATGACGCCCGCCGCGGTCGCAATGCCCGACCATCCGAAATCACCGTAATGGCCTGGATTCGGCGGGATGAACGGAGTCCAGTTCGCGACCGCTTCGGAGTGATGGCCCATGATGTAATTGATGCCCAGACCGAGGAAGACTATCAGGACGCAAACTTTCACGATCACGATGAAGGAGTTGAAGTCTGCCGATTCCTTGATTCCAATCACCAGGATGACGGTCACCATCAGGATTCCAAGGAAACCGAACAGGTTAAAGGACGAATACTGATGCGGCAGTGTCGCTGAATCGATGTGCTTCATGTTCAGCGCTTTCTGGAACTGAGCCGTCAACCGCTCCCAATGGTTGTTGTAAAAGAGAAAAACTGTCCCGGGACAGCCCGCCCACCGGGGCGAGAGCCGAATACCGAAATCTCCCAGGAAGCTAAGCACATAGCCGCTCCAGCCGCTGGCGACAGTCGCCGCTCCCAAAGCATATTCCAAAATGAGGTCCCAGCCGATGATCCAGGCGATGAACTCACCCAGCGTCGCGTAGCCGTAGGTGTAGGCCGAACCGGCGACCGGAATCATCGAGGCAAACTCGGCGTAGCACAATCCGGCAAACACACATGCAACCGCGGCTAGGCTGAACGAGAGCACGATGGCTGGGCCTGCGTGATTGGCTGCCGCGGTTCCGGTGAGCACAAAAATGCCAGTGCCAATAATGGCGCCTATGCCGAGGGTGATCAGGTTAGTCGGTCCGAGCGCCCGGCGCAGGCTATGCTCGCCGGTTTCCGAGGCTTCTGTAAGAATTGAGTTCAGCGGTTTTCTTGCAAAAAGATCAGACATTGAGCTCTCCCGATCGCTTCAGGCTGAGTGCTTCTCCTCGCCGCGACCACAGATAGTAGACCGGGATCCCCAACAACACGATGATCAATCCCGGCCAGGTGAATTGTGGTTTATAGCGTAATAGTACGACATCGATGAACAAAGCCATCACAATATACACTGCAGGCAGCACCGGGTAGCCGATCGCGCGATAGGGCCGCTCGGCCTCGGGATGTTTGCGGCGTAGCACAAATAATCCGAAGATGGTCAGAATGTAGAACACCAACACCGCGAAGACGATGTAGTCGAGCAGTTGCCCGTAGCTTCCGGACACGCAAAGCACGCACGTCCAGACCATCTGCACCATGAGTGAAATCGCCGGCGTTTTGTAAGTAGGATGCAATTTGGCGACGCTGCGGAAGAACAGGCCATCCTTGGCCATGGCGTAATACACACGCGCGCCCGCCAGAATCAGGCCGTTGACGCATCCGAAGCCGGAGACCATAATCGCCGCAGCCATCAGCAGTCCACCTGCCGAGCCGAACATCTGCGTCATCACCGCTGTGCCGACGCGATCTTCGGTGGCGTACTTGATTCCGCGTTGCAGGATGGTCGCGCCGGTGGGCGTGCCATCCAGCGGCAACACATTCAGGTAAACGAAATTGCAAATGATGTAAAGCGTGATGACCACACCCGTGCCCAATGCGAGAGACAGCGGCAGATTTCGATTGGGATTCTTGACCTCGCCAGCGGTGAAAGTCACGTTATTCCATGCATCGGCGGAAAACAGCGATCCCACTTGCGCCACGGCCAGAATCGTCAGCGTGCCAACCAGCACGACAGGCCCGCCGACTCCCACCTGCACAGCATGTTGGGCGCTCAGTCCGGCATTGTTCCAGAAGTTCCCGTGGAAGTTGGCGGCAAGCGCCTGTGCGTTACGCCCAATGAACAAGCCCAGGAGGCCAAGCCCTAACAGCGCAGAAACTTTGGCAAAAGTGAAAACATTCTGAATCAATGCCCCGGTCTTCAATCCGAAAATATTGATAACCGAGAGCGCAATCACGACCAAAATTGCCACGAAGTTCTGAGTATTCAGTCCCACATCCATGTTGCCCAGTACCATGGGTCCGACCCGAATCGGCGGGACTTTCCAGAAATGCAAAATCCAGTTCGATGATGAAATCGATGGAAGGAAGATGCCTAGAAACTTGCCGACCGCCACGCCCACGGCGGCAATCGTGCCCGTTTGAATGACCAGGAACAGAGTCCATCCATACAGGAATCCCCACAACGGGCCGAGCGCCTCGCGCAAGTAGACGTATTGGCCTCCGGCGCGCGGCATCATCGCGGCCAGTTCGCCGTAGCTTAACGCTCCGACAATGGTCATGAAGCCCGTCACCAGCCACGCCGTGATGAGCAAGGCTGGAGAATTCACCTCGCGGGATATTTCGGAAGAAACAATAAAGATGCCCGAGCCGATCATCGAGCCCATCACCAGCATGGTAGCGCTGGTCAGGCCAAGTCCCTTGACCAGTTCTTTGTCCTGGTGGCTATGGATTTCCCAGTCGCTGGCAATCGGCGCTGGCGGCTTGGTGTCGATGCTCAAAGGGCTCCTGCGAACGTGTGTGGTGCGGGCATCCTCGCCCGCGTTCCCGCGGCCTACTCTATCCTAAGATGCGGGAAAAATCCTCTGCTGATTTTCGGGGCTCGCGCATCAGATCGGATATTACCGCAACCGAGTCCGCCCCCGCCTCGATGACCGACCGGCAGTTGGCACGATTGATGCCACCGATCGCCACAAGCGGCTTAAGCGTGAGGGCCCTGGCTTTGCGGACCCCGTCGAGGCCAACGACCGGATCAGGATTGACTTTGCTCGCGGTCGAAAATACCGGCCCGATGGCAATATAGTCCGCAGAGGTCTCGTCGGCTTCCAAGATCTGCTCCGCATTGTGCGTGGACACGCCCAGGCACAATCTATCGCCGATCACTTTTCTTGCGCCTTGCGGCGACAAATCCTCTTGTCCCACGTGGACTCCATCAAAACCCGCCGCCAGACAAATGTCCGCCCGATCATTCATGATCAGTTTGACGGAACCGCCCAGCCGACGTTTTAGTTCTCGCGCTTGCTCCAGCATCTCGCGAGCATTCGCGCTCTTATTGCGGTATTGGAGCAGGGTAACGCCGCCGGCGAGAAGCTCCTCGGCGGCAGAAAGCAAGGCTTCGATATCCTGGAAAAAAGAAGCGTCGAGGATGGGGTACAGGCGGGGCAGCATGTTCTGAGAACCGAGAACTCACAACCGAAAACTGGCTTTTATCAGGACTTCGGCTTCTCTTTCCCATTCTTCGCCAGAAACCGCTCGATAAACGTGGTATCAAACTTGCCCGCGCGGAAATCCGGGTCAGCTAGAATCCGCCGATGCAACGGGATGGTCGTAAAAATCCCCTCTACGATAAACATCTCCAGCGCGCGCGCCATGCGCGAGACCGCTTCCGACCGGTCTTTGCCGCGCACGATCAGCTTGGCAATCAGCGAGTCGTAATAAGGTGGAATCACGCCTTCCGCATAGGCCGCAGTATCGATGCGCACTCCGGTTCCGCCCGGTGGATTGAACGCGGTGATCTTCCCTGCCGATGGCGTGAACTTCTCCGGATGCTCGGCATTGATGCGGCACTCGATCGCATGCCCGCGATGCACAATCGGACCCTGCAGCACGCTCTCCAACCGCTCGCCCGCAGCCAACAGAATCTGGCTCTTCACCAGATCCACATCAGTAACCATCTCCGTGACCGGATGCTCCACCTGGATGCGGGTGTTCATTTCAATGAAGTGTAAGCGCTTGTCTTCATCCATCAGAAACTCAATCGTACCGGCGTTGACGTAGCCGATTTCGGACAGCGTTTTCGACAATACCTTGCCGATCTCATCACGGAGTTCGGGCGTCACTTGCGTCGAGGGAGATTCTTCCAACAACTTCTGATGGCGGCGCTGAATCGAGCACTCGCGCTCGCCCAGGCTCACGACATTGCCGTACTGATCTGCCAGAATCTGGAACTCAATGTGGCGAGGCCGCTCGATGAATTTCTCCATGTACAGATCGCCGTTGCCGAAGGCCGCAGCCGCCTCCGATTGCGCCGCTTTGAACAAGCCGGGAAGCTCTTCCTCGTTGCGCACGATACGCATGCCGCGTCCGCCACCGCCCGCCGAAGCTTTAATGATCACGGGAAAGCCGACTTGCCGCGCCCACTCCATGGCCTCGCCCTCGCTGGCAAGAATCCCGTCGGACCCCGGCAGAATGGGCACGCCATATTTTTTCATCGCAGCTCGGGCTTTTTCTTTTTCGCCCATGAGGCGTGTGATTTCGGGCGGCGGCCCGATGAACTTGATATTGCTGGTTTCGGTGACTTCGGCGAAATTCGCGTTCTCCGCCAGCAACCCATATCCCGGATGGATGGCGTCGACGTTGGTAATCTCAGCCGCGCTGATGACTGCGGGAATGTTGAGGTAGCTCTGCGCCAGCTGAGGAGGACCGATGCAGATGGCCTCATCGGCAAACTTGACGTGCAGCGAGTGCCGGTCGGCCTCGCTGTAAATCGCCACGGTACGGATGCCCAGCTCCTTGCAGGCGCAAATCACGCGCAGAGCAATCTCGCCACGATTCGCAATCAGAATTTTATTGAACATGTATTAAACGGGTGTGGAGCGGACACTCCTGTCCGCTTATTGATCTTTTATTTTCATAACCTAAGAAATCAAAACCCAACTAACATCAAAGGCGGCGGACAGGAGTGTCCGCCCCATATGGTCATACTCGCGGTCGAATTACAAACAATTCCTGCCCATACTCGATGGGTTGGCCGTTCGCGACCAGCTTCTTTACGATCTCACCGGCCACGTCGGCCTCGATCTCATTCATCAGCTTCATCGCTTCCACGATGCACAACATCTGCCCGATTTCGACGGTGTCGCCAACCTTCACAAAGGGTGGCGATCCCGGCGAAGGACACTCGTAGAATGTCCCGACAATTGGGGAATGCACGGTGTGCAATCCCACTTCCGCCACCGGAGCGGGCGCAGCGCTCGGCGCAGAAGGCGCCGGCGGAGCTGACGTGGATGAACCCTCCGGCGCAGGGGTCGATGGTGCCATATGCACCGCAAAGTGCGGTGCCGCGGACGCAGTTGGAGCCACGTGCTCGGCGCCACGCTTGATCCGCACCTTCACATCGCCGCGCTCCAACTCGAACTCGGCAATATCCTTTTCAATTAAGAACTCGATGAGTTCTTTCAGTTCTTTCTGGTTCATGGTTTGCGGTGGGACTGCTTCCTGTTTCTCTGGCACCAACCCCAGAGGCCGGGCACTACTCCCGGCTGGAAATCAAGAATAGCCAGTCTTCAGATCGTGATGAGTTCCTTGCTCGTGGGCGCGAGGACTTCGCACCCACCTTCCTTTACGACGACCATATCTTCGATGCGCACACCCCCGCTACCCGCGATGTAGACGCCGGGCTCGATCGTAATCACCATCCCCGGGCACAGTAACTCCGTCTGCCCTGACGCGATGCGTGGAGGTTCGTGAATCTCCAAGCCTACACCATGCCCGGTCGAGTGTGTGAAGTGTCTTCCTAAGCCTCGCTGTTTCAATACTTTACGCGCTGCCTGGTCGACATCGCCAACGCTCACGCCCGGCTTTACCATCTCCAGAGCGGCTGCCTGGGCTTCCCGCACCGCCTCGTACATGCTGCGGGCCTCGCCTGTGGGACGGCCCACGTGCACCGTGCGTGTCCTGTCCGAACAATAGCCCGTGAGTATAACACCGAAGTCGCAGACTACGAATCCCTGGGATGGAATCGCAGCCGCCGAAGCGCGTCCATGCGGCAGAGCCGACCGCTTGCCCGCCGCGATGATGGTGGGAAAGGACATCTGCTCCGCACCAGCCCGCCGCGCGGTGTACTCCATCTCTGCCGCCACTTCATTCTCGGTCACGCCCGGACGAATCACCTCGAGCGCACGGTCGAACAAGCTTGCCCCGAAAACGGCGGAAGCTCGCAGAAGCGCGATTTCGTCCGCATCTTTCACCATCCGTGCGCGCTCCACCAGCCCTCGCGTCTCTCGCAGCCGGAAGTCGGGCCGCAGGAGGCTCGCCAGCTGCGAACGCGCGGCGACGGTCATGTGTTCGCTCTCAATCCCCAGCCTGCATGGTTTCTTGCCAATCTTGTTCCGGTTCTTTGCCAGCCATTCGGCAGCAGCTACCAACGGAGACTTCCGAGCAATCACTACCTGCGCTCCGTGAACCTCGGCCCGGGCCTGCTCGCTGTAGCGCCCATCAGTAAAGAAGACCGCGCCGCTTTCGAGGATTGCGAGAACTCCGGATGTTCCGGTAAACCCGCAAAGGTAGCGAATATTGGGAAGATGCGTGACCAGCAGTGCATCCAGATGGTTGCGGTCGAATACGTCTTGCAACCTCTTTAGACGACCTTTGTGGTCCATGCTTGGGAGTTTAGCAGGGCAGGCCAATCGCACTCTCTTACTGCCCTCCCAAAAACAAAACCGCCGGGTTCCTGACAGATTCTTCAGGAAACCGACGGCTGTCTTTACTGCTAACTTGTCGCTAGGTCTGGATGACCCGCGGAGTTATGAAGAAAATCAGCTCCTGGTTCGTGGTGCTGACGCTAGTGTGTTTGAACAGGTTGCCCAGCCACGGGATGCTGCCTAAGAGCGGGACCTGGGCCACGTTGATTGAGTTGTTGGTCTGAATCACGCCGCCGATGACCACCGTACCGCCATCGGTGACCAGCACCTGCGTGGTCGCCTGTTGCGTAATCAAAGTGGGGTTGCCGTTGACCGTTTCGCCGAAGTCAGGAGTTGTGTTCTCGACGTCGACGTTCAGGAAGATCGTGCCTTCGGAGGTGATCTGCGGAATCACGGTCAGCCTCAAGAAAGCATCCACATAGGTTACAGTCGGCGGCCCGCCTAACTGCGCCTGAGTCACGATAGGCACGCGCACGCCCTGGCGGACCAGCGCCTGGATGTTGTTCTGCGTCACCACTCGCGGACGAGACAGAATTTTCAGCAATCCGCGCGATTCGTCCATGGTGAGAATGGCATCCAGCCGCACCGAGGAGCTGGCATTCAGGAACGAAAAGCCGCTGGTTGGGCCAGTCGCGCCCAAGTTCGAGAACAGCGGAATCTGCGTTCCCGTACTTGCGGTCGGTTGGCTGGTTCCGACGATGGGGTATTTGGGGATGATGCCGAAGGTCGAAAGTGGCGAGGTGCCGGCGGAAGATGCGCCGCCGACCGCAGTTGCGGCGTTGCCCCAGCCAAATCCAAGCTGAGTACCGATTTCCCGCGCGAAGCTGCGGGTTGCGGCTACGACGCGAGCTTCAATTTCTACTTCCTGCGTCTTGCGATCGAGTTGCGTGAGTAACCGGTCGATGTTTGGCATGACCGCAGGGATATCCGAGATAATGACTGCGTTGGTGCGCTCATCGGCGACTGCGTCCCCGCGCTGCGACAGGAATTTCTTCACCGTCTGCAGGACATCTTTGGCATGGGCATAGCTGAGGAAGCGTGTGACCGTCTGCTTATCGACTGCCAGGGCTTCTGCTTCCTGCTCCGCCCTGCGTGATTCGGCCTCGTGACGCAGCGTTTCGAGAGTCGCGATGCGCAACACGTTGCCGTCCAACTGCCGGGCCAAATCGTTGTTCTTTAGCACGATATCGAGTGCCTGATCCCACGGCACGTCATCGAGCACGATGGTCAGTCCACCCTTAACGTTGGGATCGAGCACGACGTTGAGTCCGCTGATCTCGTGAATCAGGCGGAAGAAATCTTTCAGATCCACATCCTTCAAGTTCACCGAAATCGGTTCGCCAGTGTACTTGGGAGCGCTAATCGGGCTGACCAGATGGCTCTCGCCTTTTCCCTCGGCCGCCAGATTCACCGCTGGTTGGATGGGTTGGAGAGACGTTGCCTGAGCCGCCTGAGGCTGCATGGCGGCGCTCGGCGTTGGCAGCAAATCGCCCTCGGGCTTGTCTACGAACTTTGCTGCCGCGCCAGCCGCTCGGTCTGACGGAGCAGTCTCGTCAGCGGTCTGCTTCTCGTCCGCTTTCTTCTGCTGGTACGTTGGTTCTACGAAAGCAAAGTTGGTGGCGGAACCGGTCTGCTTTGAAGTCTCGTCAGCAGGAGATGCAGCCGCAACTACGGACGCAGATTCTGCAGCGGGAATTGGATGGCTCAATGCGACTGCCGTCCCAACTGAGGCAGGCGGAACCGTCAACGCCGCAGTTTGCAGCTTTGCCGGCGCCACAGCCTTTGCGCTCGCCTTTACGGCCGCGGGATGCAACTTGACAATGATTTGGTTGTCGCCACCCGGAAGCAGCTCGTATTGGCACGCCTGCACCAGGTCAATCACGATGCTGGTGGTTGGAGGCTCGTGACCATCGGTGCCGATGCGCACGCCCTTCACGCCGTCGCTGCCCACACTGATGTGGTTCTGCACGGTGGCTGCCACGGTGTTCGGCAGAGTCACCAGCACGCGAGCCGGAGAGCCCAACGCGCTGAGCCTGGGCGTCACCTGTCCGCGGGCGGTGATCTCTACGCTGATTCCGTCATCCGCGTGCATTACGTCCACCTTCTGTACGGTGGCACGCGTGTCCGCGCCTGTGCTCGTGCTCTGAGCCTCGGCGCCTGCGACCAGGGCCAGGATCAGCAGCGGTAGCCAAACAGCCAGCAATTGCTTTCGCATTTCCCTTCTCCCCACGGGCGTGCGTTTTGCTCGCCGCGTGATCTGTCTCTCAAATTTCGTTGCCGTACTCGCCGGATCAAACCGGCCGTTTCCACCCGGCTAAACCGCCGGGGTTGTAATCTTCTTGATCACTTCCCGCGTGAACGATTTGCCTAACTTGTCCTGCATAGTCTCTTTGAAAACGATCGAGTCGCCAGTGATCTTCACTACATATCCGTTGAACACCGGATCGTTTTCACGCAGGAAGTAGGCTTTGTTCATGGCGTTTATCACCACCGCGATCATGCCCCCATCCGACTTCACGATCCCGGTCAGAGCGATCTGGTCGACCGCCAGGCAGCGCTTGCCCGTGCTGCACCCCGAGCCGCCCATGCTGTGGTTCACGACTGGACTCAGGAACGGATCGCGACGCCCGCCGGCCATGCTGATCGTCGGGTGCGCGTCCTTCTTAGAGTCGACCGGATTCTTTTTGTCTTCCACCGCGACTGCGGGTTTTGCCGGCTTCGGCTGGTTCACCGCAACGGTCGTAGTTTTCTGCGGCGTAGCCTTCGGCGCGATTGGTTTGGACGTCGCCTTCGCCGCGGGCGATGCCGTCTTCGCCGGAGTCGTGCTCGGCTGCTTGCCGGCGGCTGGTTTCGCTGCCGCTGCTTGTGCTTGTGCGTTCTGTCCCTGCGAAGCCGCCAGCGCGGCGTTAGTAGCCGCCGTGTTCTGCTGCTGCGCCGAGACCAGCTTGGCTTTGGTCGTGTCGATGATGCTCGGAGTCTGCGCCGCGGCAGTTCCCAATCCCATGGTCAGTATTAAGATTCCAGTCGCCAGCTTCATAGGCCTCCCTTACCCTTGGCCGGTGCGCCCGCGGGCGGGGCCAGGTCATGACTAAAGAACGTCGTCGCTTCGCAGGTAGCCACGATGCTTTCGTTGGGCGCGTATTGATAGGTGTGCTTCACCTTGGCGTCACTCGGCTTCTTGATGGTTGAAACCAGCAAGTTCGACATATTCACGATCCGCTCCAGCTTTCCCACCCGGTCGAAGAAGTTCAGCACCGAGTAGTACGGCCCATCCAACTCGAGTTCAAACGGCATTTCGGTATAGAACTCGCGAGTCGATATCGGCTGGGAGGTATAGCGGCGAATTTCGATTCCCGCTTTTAGAGCCTCCGCGTCCAGCATCTTGATAAAGCCGTCCACTTCTTTTTCGTCGGGCACGATGCGGCGCTCGATCTCCAACTGCTGTTTCAAATTCGCCAGCTGCCGCTCCATGTCCTTAAGCTTGGGCGCATACGATTCCAGTTCGGCGTTCTCTCGCAGCTTAAGGTCCAGTGCCGATTGCGCCTGGTCATTCGCCGCCCGCTGCGATTTGAACAACGTGAAATGCAATGCGGCGGTGATCAGCGCCGCCCCTAACACCAGCGCCGCCCACTGCTTGAGACCCGATAATTCGCTAAAGTTCCCCATATTCCCCCGCCTTTAGGACTTTGCTTTTTCGCAGGTCAGAATGAATTGAAACGCCTGCATTTCCTTGTAGGTGTCGTCCTGATACGTTTCTTTGATTTCGATGTTCTTGAAATAGCCCGTCTTCTGCAGATTCTCAATCAGCGAAGCCACGGCATCGGCGCTCAAGGCCATGCCTTCGATATCCACGCTGCCGCCCTGATCCTTCATGGTGTTAAGCCACACCGCTTCGGTACCGTTGATGGTGTCGCCGATAGTGTTGAGCAGGTTCACCGGCCCGGATTGACTGGCCCGCAACTGGTCGATCACGTCCACGCGACGCTTGTAGCTTTCTGCCTGGCGCTGGCGTTCCATGTAGCGCGCTTTCACATCGGCCAGTTCGCGGTTTCTCTGTTCCGCGACTACCATCTTCGTGGCGATCTGCCGTTTCTCTTTGTCGAGGCGATACCAGTACATCCAGTTGAGCGCTCCCGCGAGCACCAGCACCAGCACCACTTTCAGCTTTGGTGAGCCGACCTCGCCCATCTCCATGACCGCCGCTGCCGAAGCTGCGGCGCGCTTGTTTTTCGGTCTGGATTGTCCCAACAGGTTGATTCGGATCATAAGTTTTCAAAACTCCTTAAGGCCAAACCCACCGCAACTGCCAACTGGCCAGCGTTCTGCTCGATCAGTTCCACTCCCGGTCCATCGACCGGCGGCGCGATCTTCTGGAAGGGATTGAAAATCTCCACTGGCAACGAGAACTCCTGCCGCAGCGCCTCGATCAGCCCTGGAACTTTCGAGGAACCGCCCGCCAGATAAATCTTCTCGATGTGCTCGCCCGCCGAACTCGCGCGGAAGAAGTCGAATGTCTTCTGAATTTCCAGCACGATGATCTCGGTCACCTGCTGCAGGATCGGGGTCTTCGCATCCTCGCTCACGGTGCCGACTTTGTTTCCCAACTTCAGCGACTCCGCATCGTCAAAGCTCAAGTCCAGTTCCTTCTGCAGCGAATCCGTATACTGATGCCCGCCCACGCTAACGTCGCGAGGGAACAGCGGGGTGGTGCCTTTCACGATGTTGATGTTCATGACGCTCGCGCCCAGATTCAAAAGCGCCACCACCTGCCCCGGCGCGGGCTCATAGTTGTACTCGTAGCAGTTCTGCAGCGCGAGGGCATCAATGTCCACAATAGCCGGAGTCTTGCCGGCCATCGAGAGTACGTTGGTGTAGTTCAGGATCTTGTCCTTCTTGACTGCGACCAGCAAAACGTCCATCTGCGGGTTGCCGGCGTCTTCCGAAAGAATCTGGTAGTCGAGGTTTACATCGGCCAGATCGAAGGGAATGTGCTGCGCCGCTTCTTTCTGAATGGTCTCCGCCAACTCCTGATCGCTCATCGAGGGCAGCGAGATCTTTTTCACGATGACCGAGTGCCCGCTTACCGCCGTAGCTACGCTCTTGGTCTTGATCTGGTTGTCGATAAACAGCTTGGAGATCGCGCTCGACACCGTGCCTGAGTCCACGATCATGGAATCGACGACAATATCCGGAGCCAGCGGTTCGAGGCCCAGGTGCGCGACTTCAATCCCATTGCGGCCCTTCCTCAACTCGACCGCTTTAATGCTTGAGGACCCCACATCCAGACCAACAATCGTTTTCGATCCGAATCCAAACATGTGCCCGCCTTTACTGTTGCCCGGCAGCTTTGGCAGCCGCCTTCGGTTTGTTCCTGTTCTTCGCTTCCATCTGGCTGGACTTTTCTTCCATCCACTGGTCGAGCTTCGATTTCTTGAAGCGCCAGCGGTTGCCCAGTTTGAAAGCAGGAATCTTTTGCTCACCTACATACTTGTAGAGCGTGTCCGGACTCACTCCCAGGTACTGCGACGCCTGGCGAATATTCATGACTTCTCGCGAGTCGGCCATAGTTTCTAAACCTTTTTTTCCACCCCCCATGCCTCTTGCGGGCTATGAGCTAAGTTGGAAAGAATTCACCGCACAAAAACGCGTTCGAGTGAATTCAGGTGTCCCGAGCATATATCAGCCCTGAAAGCACTTGAGCTAAAGGCGAATCTCCGCGAATTGCTGGGTTTTATGCCTGTTTCCTGGAAAGTAGCCAAAAGCCGGGCAGAGGGTATGTCAACATATTGTGTGGTAAATGATTATTGGCACAACAGGAAGTGGTATGCATATGCGGGAAGGTACCTTGTCGCATGATCCATAACTAAAGTAGTAGAGACGGTACGAAAGGCTTGGTCCAGGCGGTGAGAAAGCCTTAACGGCCGGGCAATCCGGGCTGAATCGGAAAAATGAGCGCCACTAAAGCCGGGAGCACGACCACTCCGACCGCCGTTACCAACCTCAGTTCCGCAACTCGCGACGGGGAAATGCGGTAATCTATTGAGCTTCTCTTCTGGAGGAAACATCTTGCGCTTTCTTGATCGTCTGCAGCCTCTGGCTCTTCTCGTCTTGCGCCTGGTGATTGGCACCATCATGATCGCTCACGGCTACGGCAAAGTATTCGGTGGATTTTCCCATGTTCACGACATGGTGCAACATCTCGGTTTCCCCGGCTGGATGGCTTACCTGTTAGCGGGAACAGAATTTTTCGGCGGCATCCTGATCATCGGCGGCCTGCTGACTCGTTTCGTGGCCGTGGCTATGCTGATCGACATGTCGGTCGCCATCTGGAAGATTCATTGGCACAACGGGCTCAAAGGGCAGGGCGGATTCGAGTTTCCGATGGCCGTGGCGGCCATTGCCTTCGCCCTGATATTTTTCGGCGCGGGTCCGATTGCATTTGATAGCATTCGCAAGGGCGGCGGTGGTGGCAGAACAAAATCAAAGCCGCTTAACCGCGCCGCCTAATCCAATCCCTGGAGGCAAAACCCATGAGTCTCGGCAAACGCGCACTTGCGGAATTCTTCGGAACCTTCTGGCTCGTATTTGGAGGATGCGGCGCCGCCGTGCTGGCGGCGGGCTTCCCTACTCTTGGAATCGGATTCCTCGGGGTGGCCTTTGCTTTTGGGCTGACCGTCCTCACCATGGCGTTCGCCATCGGTCACATCTCCGGATGCCACTTGAATCCCGCAATCAGCGCAGGACTGGTGGTCGGCAAGCGATTCCCAGCTTCCGAATTAGCTCCCTATGTGGTCGCTCAAGTCCTGGGTGCGATTGCTGCCGCGGGTGTTCTGTATGTGATCGCCAGCGGAAACGCCGCGTTCGATGTAAACAACGGATTCGCTTCGAACGGATACGGCGTGCACTCTCCTGGCGGCTATTCCATGCTCGCTGGTTTCGTGGCCGAAGTTGTTTTGACGGCGTTCTTTCTGATCGTCATCATGGGAGCGACCGACAGCCGGGCCCCCAAGGGCTTTGCGCCGATCGCTATCGGCCTCTGCCTGACCCTGATTCACCTGGTCTGTATTCCGGTTACAAATACTTCAGTCAACCCCGCGCGCAGCACCGGCCCAGCCATCTTCGTCGGCGGATGGGCCTTGCAGCAACTATGGCTATTCTGGGTTGCGCCGCTCATCGGCGGGGCTCTCGGCGGTGGAATCTATCGGGCGTTGTTCAGCGGGCCTGAGTTCACGCCGGACCTTTAACGGCGAGGGTGGCCCATCCCAACGTCGTGCTTTTCGACGTTAGGGTGGGAAAATCGTGGATGCGCGCTGCCGATGGAGATACCCGCCCAAGCGGAGCTTGGACGGGGCACCCTCCTGAGTAAAATGAACGCGGCAGCCTGGGCCAGCCGCCGTCAAAGTACGATCACATCGTCGCCCCGCGATTTCAACGCCTGGTCAAGAGTGACCAGCTTCAGGTCCGCTGCCGAAGCGAACGCAAGAATATAAGCATCGGCCCAGACTTTGGGAGATCGGCTGGACAGTTGTGAACGCTTGCGAAACTCCTTCTCAAGGTCTTCGGGCTCGGCAAGAAAAGAAACGCGATCATCAGCCCAGATGCGATCCCACAGCTTCCAGGCTTCTGGCATCGACCGCGTGTCCCTTCCCATGATCTTTTCAGTTGTGAGAAGCCTCAAAACGGTAATTTGAGTGAAGCGGCAGAACAGGAATTGTTCGTCGCCGGTTTGCTCGAACCAAGATCTGGCCCGTTCCGAATGCATATGCCGGCTCCACAGGAGAGCCAGCCAGACGTTGGCATCAAGGAAATTCAATGTATTCATAGATGCCTTCGTTGGTCACGTTGACCTTCGGGCCTTTGGAGACGATAAGCGGGAATCGTACTCTCTTCGAACGTGGCCTCTGGCCCTGCAAAAGCACGGTCTTGACCCCGGAGAGGACGAGTTCACGGACCGAAGACCCTTTGGCGGCCGCTTGCTGCTTTAGCTTGCGGTAAAGAGGCCGTGGAATATCGACGGTGGTGCGGACGGAATCCTCTTTCATGGAGCGATTATTACATAATGCCATAAATATGGCACAAGCAATCTCGCCGAAAAAGGCGTCATGAGTTGGAAGCTGCCCCACTCAAGCCAAAGTGCGGCTTGAATGGGCCACCCGTCCCACAGTCCGCGTCTGGCTTGTAGTCCTGGGAACGCCCTGCTTAATCTTCTATACGCACTTCTAGAAAGTGAGTCGCGCCTTTCCGCCGCTGCAATGGGACTTGATCCAGGTATCGGTTGCCTTCACGTGGACACGCCGAATAGGGATTCACTTGCCTGCGACCTTATGGAGGTATGTAGACCAAAAGTGGATGCGTTCGTTTTGAACTGGCTTCAGAGTGAGCCATGTCGCAAATCGGACTTTTGGGAGGATCGTAATGGGAACTGTCGCATTGGGTCGTCATTGGCAATCAAGCTCTGCGAAACCTCGGACACGTGGCGCAGATTCGTGGCCCCGGTAGCGGAGCATGTCGCGCAAGAGCTTTGGTCCTCGATGTCGAAACCTGCATCAACTCTCGCCCTCCGACGGATCGCCACTCGACTCACTCAAAGTCGAAAGCGTGAGGTAAAAGGAAGTGAAGTTCCGCCGGTCAGGGCTCCGAAACCTGAGAGGGTCTGCCGTGGGTGCGGCAACGCGGTTCAACGTGATGCCACGAATTGCAGTGAGTGCGACCTTAAGATTGCGACCAAGCGTCTGGTGCAAGTCGCGAAAGCCGGACGCGTTGCGGGACATACCCCAGAAGCTATTGCTAAGGAAGCAGCAACGCACCGTAGGCACGCCCAAGCGAAGACAGCTTGGAATCCGGCAAAGCAACCATCATGGCTCACCAATCAGGTGTTTTCAGAGAGAATTCAACCGGCGCTCAGGCGAGCCTCAGCTACAGCCATCGCCCAGTGGATTGGCGTATCCCGCTGGTACGCGGGCCGCATTCGCGAGGGCTACCGCCCGCATCCACGGCACTGGCAGGCTCTTGCGCAACTGGTGGGTATTTCGCTCGATTCAAAGTCGCCCGCTTGACTGGAATTCACTGCGACACGATCACACTCGTTGCTCACGGGAAGCCACGATGCCAAGCACATTTGCAGGAGCTGTGGGATTTCCTCAATTCGCAAAATGACAAATTTGCGCTGTGACGTGACTCCGCTTAACGCATCATTTGCGTGTTGAGCATGATGGCTACTCTGCCCTTAATTTCGATGGGGATGACCAGATCGGGGGCCTGGTCGTTCTTGAAGTCGCCTGCAGCTACCGAATAGCCGCCCTGGTTCTTGATTGTTTCGTTGATCGGAATCGCAGCTCCAAATTGCCCTTTGCCATTGCCGTAGAAGAAGTAAGAGTCGTTAATATTGGTCGCGCAGGCCACGTCGAGATTCCCATCAAGGTTGAAGTCCGCGACTACGCAGGATTGTGGTGCTTGGCAACTGTTGCCGCATGGTCGATAGATGGTTGGTTTCCCGAAGGTGCCATTGCCCTTATTTAACAGGACAACCATGCCCTCGGCACCATCGGTGACCACCAGATCCTGTTTGCCGCCGTTTCGAAGGTCGGCGATCTTCACATCCAAAGTTCCACTGCCGCTGATATTATAGGTCATCGGCTTCTGGAATTTTCCCGTACCGTCGTTCAGCAGAACAGCGACCGAGCCTAGCGTATCTTGTGTGACCGCCAAGTCCGCGTGTTGGTTCCCACTCAGGTCCCCCGCCGCAATTCCGTATGGGCCGCCTGCCATCTTGTAGGTGGTACGACTTCCAAGCTTGCCATGCCCGTCTCCAAAAAAAGTCATCACGCTGCCCGGAGTATTGAATCCTTTGTTGGTCAGTGCCACATCTAGATGCCCATCTCCGTTGAAGTCAGCAACAGCAACGTAGACCGATGCCACACCGGTTGGATAGCTAGCCGACAGCTTGAATCCGCCTTTGCCGTCGCCGAGAAAGATCGCTATCGCACCGTCCCCGGTACCTCCCGTCTCTACCAGCGCCAAATCCAGATTGCCGTCCTCATTGAAGTCGCCGACCGCGATCCCGACCGGGTTGGGTGCCGAAAAGGTCCGAGGCGGTTGAAATGTTCCATCACCGTTGCCCAAAAGAATCACAACTCTGTTGACAACCCAGTCGGTGAAGGCAAGGTCGAGGTTGCCACTTTGAGTGAAATGCCCTGCTACTACTCGATACGGCAGCTGGCCAGCACGGTAATAGACCGCGTGGCGAAACTGGCCAGCCGAGGCATCCCTTGCGCCAACCGATAATATGGTCAGACCCAGCACAAAAGCTAACGTAGTACGCTTCATGGTTGAAGCCCCAACGTCGAGTTTCTTCCGCAGAAGATGTCACGTCAAGATGAAAGATTTTGCGGCTAGGAGGCATTGCGAGAAAGCATCAACAGAGGTACTTCTAGACATTCCCCAGCCAACATAACATTCGCTAGAGTGCGGTTCTACGTTACTAAGGGGGAGCGCAGAGCCGCAACCTCAGACACACAAAGGAGAACATCCAATGATAGCTTTTACAAGATGCCTGCACTCGCATTTTCGCCGCCCCCCGTCACGAAACAAACCAGTCGTTCGACTAGGTCTTTTCTGCTTGTTAGTGGGAATTTTATCTAGCATATGCTCAGCCCAGAACGTAAAGGGCTTGCCGGACGTTGGAAATGGGTCAGCGCGAAAGGCAATAACGTAACGGCGAATAATGGGACGTTCAAGATTCAGTCCGTTGTCGGAAGCTCCGTTAGGGTCACGGTCCCGAGCGGAACATCACCCTGTACTTCGAGTTGTGGCACTTTATGGCTGGGAACGCCAATTTTAGGATTTGGGCCGTCGGCTGGCACTACGTATAACGGCTGTTCGAGTGGTCTATGCAGCGGATTCGGCCAACATATCAAGAACATAGGCTTCAATTGCCAAAACCTCGATGGCTGTGTCGGGTGGCAAAATCTCTATGGCGAAGAGGAGGGCGGTGCGGACACTTTCGTGATCAATAATTACTCTTTTGTGGGTGTCGATATTCATGGTTTTGGAGCACAAAATTTCGGTCCAGTGCTGAATGGTGAAATCTATACGGGTCCGAGCAACACAAACTGTGATTACGGCACGACCGGGATCTACATCGGCGATGCAGAGATGCGGGGCCTTAACGGCTGGACCATCAATCAAGATACGAGTATGAATCCGAACCCGCTTTGCAAGGGTGGCGGATCAATGCTGCATACGCCAATCGCTGCCGTGCTTCTCGATGCTATGAATACCGAGGTTCGCAATGGGCATTGCGAAGGATTCAATAACTGTGTATTGATCGGGGCGAACAACGGGGGTGCGTCGGGAAACCATGCTACAGGAATTGGAGGCGGCCCGAGTGCGAATGCGGGGATGAAGATTGCCCCACCCAAGCCAAAGGACGGCTTGAACGGGCGACCCGCCGGCAGCACGGCGTCCGCAGATGTTTCTGTCACTGTTTCAGGTAGCGAAGCGCAACGCTTCCTGATTTAAAAGTCTTGGACTCAACAAGTTTTAGTCGCAATTTCTCTTGCAGGTTGACGCCGTCGAACAACCTTCTTCCTTTTCCCGCGATGACTGGCGCAACGACAATACGATATTCATCCACCAGGCCAAGCTCGACAAGTTGTGAAGGAATATCTACACCACCGACCAGAATATCTTTGCCTGGTTCTTGCTTCAATTTGAGTATTTCATCGCGCAGGTTGGTACGAACAATTCTAGTATTTTTTCCTTCGACGCTATCCAAGGATCGCGAGAAGACAACAAGTTTCTTGGAGTCAAAGGCTTGCGCAAATTCGATATCCGCTTTTGTCTCGGACTGGCTTTTTGCGATATCAGGCCAATAAGGAACCATCAATTGATAGGTTTTACGCCCATAGACGAGCAGGCCAGCATCATCTCGCAAGAGGCGCGTGTAATGTTCAAGTAAATCTTCAGCGGGATTGAATTTGGTATGGTCGACACAGCCATCCAGGGTAAGGTTGATTGCATAGATTACATTTCTCATTTGATTGTCCTCTCTTATGTACAGCGCTTGTTGCGCCCTTTGCACATTTACCGCTTAGCGATTTCCGTTCCGTCCGACCAGCGTTGCACAGGAATCACGAATTGCGTCAGGTGCTCCACGGGGTCGCTCATAGCAACGACGGGGGAACCCGGCAGATTCGCTCCCCAACTGGCGAGGTCGGTGTCCGAATAGAAGAACATAAGGTGGGAAGGCCAGTGGGGGTTGCTGTCGCCGCCATATCCTTCTTTGCCCATCATGTAGCACATGGCCCCAGGCTCCATCGGCGGCAGCTCTTTTTTGGCGATGGCAGCGGCGATGGACTCGGTCATCTGAGCTGGCGTACGCCCGGCCAGTCCCCACTCGGTTTCTTTGGTAAAGCGCAGAAGGTAAGAACGCACGGCTGCTGCGTTGACACACATGGGAACCCGCACTTTCGGATTCCAATAATCAGCATCCGCGGCGGATGTCCACCCGCGTCCCACGATACACACGAAGCCGTTCGTGCCTTTGACCGCCGTTTCGAAACCATGCCGTCCAAGAACCAGGACCTCTGCATCGCGTGAAATGGACTCTGGCGCAGCACTTCGCGCCAGGGCGATTTCCGCGGCCCGGTCGGCCATGAGGTACTGGTCGACCGGGGCCATCTTCGCGTACGGTGTGGTGGCATCCTGTGCCATCGCCTGATTCGCCGTACCGAGGTATGCCGTTCCGAGCACCACAAGTAGTGCGAAGCTTTTGATTGCGCTTGCGCTGATTTTCTTTTTCCGCATCGGCATAATTTCTCCTTCTCCTGTAATGGTCATCTTCCTGTGATGGCGTTCTTCCTGTAGATCTGGGACGGGACGGTTGCCCTGCCTTCACTGTATAGTCGAACGGCCGGACCGAAATTCGACAATCTGACGAGCTTTTTTGTTTCAACTGTTGGGTGCCCCATTTCTCGCGTTGTTTGCGAGAAGTGGGGCTTTTGGTTTATAGCCAACGATAACCCCGAGGTTAGTTTCAATGTTCATCCGTCACACACATCACCTCGTACTGGCGCGTACAGTTTCTTCATGCCATGGGGCTTAAAGCGCTATTACGGCACAGGAAGCCTCCATTTCATCCCATGGAGCTGCTACCGGCGCAAGCCACTGCTTGGGCAACCCAACGCGCCGCGACCTGCTACTTACTGCCCTCGAACTGATGCGCATTCGCTACCGTTTTGCCGTGATTGGATACGTGGTCATGCCCGAACACGTGCATCTGCTGATTTCCGAACCTTTAATTGGCGATCCCTCGAAGATAATTCAGGCATACGGAGAAGCGGGATTGGTTCGGATCAACGATTGGACTTGGTGGGAGGAGAAAATTCAACGGAGCGCTGGCTGAGCGTGGGTAGGGTGTCGGCGAAAATCCCCACTTCTCGCAAAGAACGCGAGAAATGGGGCACCCGGCGAGAAATGGGGCACCCGGCGTTTCCGTTTTATTTCGCACTCTGCCGCGACGCTTTTGGCTTCTCTGCTAAACAGCTTTGCCCGTGGCGAATGCTTTGCGCAGTGCAGACTTCCAACTCGCGCTAAATTGTTTTGAGACTTCGGCATCTGGCACGAGGAGATCGAATCCGTGGAAAGCGCCACGCACGACCAGGAGTTCGGTTGCGACTCCGGCATGGACGAGCCGCCGCGCGTACTCCATGTCTTCTTCGACGAACAGGTCGATAGAACCGACGCCGATCCAGGCAGGCGGTAGGCCGGCGACGCTAGCTACACGGGCGGGGACGGCAGCTGCCTGCACCTTGGACGAACCCGCTGGAACACCGAGCAGCGAGCTCCAGGCAAAACGATTGGCACTCGGAGTCCACATAAAGTGGCCAATGGCGGGCGGCGCTGGGTGGGAGCTGCCGGTTCGGTCGTCTAGCGCGGGGTAGATGAGCAACTGGAAGCAGATGGGAACATCTTCTTTGTTGCGGTCGCGCGCGTGAATTGCAAGGCTGGCGGCGTGGGTGCCGCCCGCGCTCTCACCGCCCACGGCAATCCTGGAGCGATCAATGCCGAGCTCCGCTGCATGGGCGTGAACCCATTTCAGCGCCGCGTAATTGTCCTCAAGCGCGCCGGGATAGCGCGTCTCCGGAGCCAGCCGGTAGTCAACCGAGACCACGACGCAATGGCAATCTGTCGCGATCCCCTGGAGCAGGGGCATCCACCCGGGACCGATCATCATGAATCCGCCGCCATGCATGTGAAGGAACAACGGCTTGCCCTTCTCCAACGGCGCAGGATCAACCACCCAAAGACGAACCTCGGGTGCTCCTGGCGGCCCGGAGATATGCCGCTCCACGGGCTGCGGCGCGGGAGCCGGCAACGGGGGCGTGCCGGGCATTTGCCGGAACTGGCGGACCATCTCCGCTGAGAGGTCAACGGCCGGGGGAAACTGCTTCAGCGCAGGAAGAAGTTCCGGGTCGACGAGGGAATAAGGATCCGCGACCGCCGGCGAAGTTTCTGAGCGCGAGGCTTGCTCAGCCTGCGCCAGCTTAGCAGCAGGCGCGAGTCCCCAAGCTAGACTAAAACCGGCCAGACCAAAGCCGGCGGTGCGGATAGCGAAGTCGCGACGAGTGAGTTGATTGCTCATTTGAGTAGAAGGCGACTCGGTTGCGTTTCGCCCTCGACGGACGCGTCATAGTTGTCGGGGTGGTGAATCGCAACCAAGTACTGCGCCATCATTTCTCCTTTTGTCCGAAGTCGCGGGGGCAAGACTATTTCGTTGCCCCCTTCGGGTCCGGCTTGAAAACAAACGGGCGCACTTCGACCGGCGCCCGGCAGGCGATGACAGCCTTGCGCCCCCACGCCAGCGCCTCGTCCAGGTCAGCGGTTTCCAGTATCCAAAACCCGCCTATGTGTTCCTTGGTCTCGAGGTACGGCCCGTCGGTGATGAGCACCTTGCCACCGGGCTTCGCCCGCAGCGACTTCGCGTTGCGGGCCGGGGTGAGACCACCAGCGAAAATCCTGACACCGGCAGCGATCATCTCGCGGTTGAGCGCGTGGATGTCCTCCATCATCGCTTCGTCTTCTTACGGACGGGTCGTAGTTATCGGGGTGGTGAATCGCAACCAAATATTGCGCCATGATTTTTCTTCTCCTGTAACGGCCATTATTTTTATTTTTAATTCTTTAATCTTTATTTTGCGGGCGGCCGGTTACCCTGCCTTCACTGTATAGTCGAACGGCCGGACCGGAAATCGACAAATCGGTCCAAGAAATTTTTCTTCGTCCGCGCTTTACAGGAGATTTGTCCGAAGACGGTACGAATCTTTTATGTGATCAATGCTTGCCCACCGGCACGCCGAGAATGTCGTGGTATGTTGGCCCTTTAGCTGTCGACATAGGACTCTGGTCGCTTTCGTGCCGCTATTCTACGCTGGGTGCTCGGTTGGTTTTTCCAAAGTCTCCCATCCGATTCCTGCCAAGTCCAGTGCGCCGACGGAAATCCCCGGCCAAGCGGAAGCTTGGATGAGGAACGCTCGGGAGTGAACTGAACGCGACAGTCTTCGTCACCCCCCAATACCATCGTCCAATTGCGCAGCGCAGTTTGTTCTGGCTAAATGGTGCAGCTTTCAAATACGGAGGAAAATTCCATGGCAACTGCAAACGCATCTACAAAAGTCACGCAGATGAACGGACCTACAAAATCCCCACAGATTCGCGTGGCCCGGCGGTCGCCCGCGTATTGGCGGGTCACGATCGACAACCCGCCGATCAACGTGATGGGCCCGGAAATGGTCAAGCAGTTCCAGGAACTGATGAACGCGCTCGAGGCCGACGAGCAGGTCAGAGTCGTGGTCTTCGACAGCGCGGTCGACGACTACTTCCTGAATCACTCCGATTTCACGGCTAAGCTTGAGGACCTGACCTCGCTGCCGGAAGGTCCCACAGGCTTGCCGCCTTGGCCGGACTTTCTCGCGCGTCTGACCCGTCTGCCAGTTGCGTCCATCGCCCTTATCCGCGGCCGTGCGACGGGCAACGGCAGCGAGATCACATTAGCCTGCGACATGAGCTTTGCCAGCCGCGAGAAGACCATCATCTCGCAATGGGAGGTAGGCGTGGGGATGGTGGCCGGCGGAGGCCCGATGGCTCGGCTTCCCAGACTCATCGGCCGAAACCGCGCTCTCGAGGTGCTCTTGAGCTCGGAAGACGTCAGAGCAGACCAGGCCGAGGCCTACGGCTACATTAATCGCGCCCTGCCCGATGCCGATCTGGATGCGTTTGTAGAGGCGCTCGCGACTCGCATCGCCAAGTTCGACAAATGGGCGATCGCCCAGACCAAGCGCCTCGTCAACACCAGCCTACCGCCGGACGTTGAACTGGGTGCCGGATGGGATGCGTGCATCGCTTCGCTCGGGAGACCTGCCGCCCAGGAGGGGATCAAGGCGCTGATGGCGCGCGGCTTCCACAAGCCGGGGGATGTCGAAAATCGGCTCGGATACTACCTGGGCCAAATCGCAGGCTAGGCCGACGCCCGATGCCCTGACGTCGAGAGAAAGAAAGTTTTGCATTCACGAAGCAGACCGCGAAATCCGTAAAATCTAATACCTGTGAGGCGCAATGACAAAAACGACGAGCTTTCAGATGGATATTCGCCCGCTCTTTACGGAGCGAGACATTCAAGGCATGAGCAAGGCGTTCAACCTGGGAAGTTACGATGACGTCAAAAAGCACGCTGGCGCCATCTATGATCGCATTCGTGGAATCGGCGGCGCCGTAATGCCGCCCCCACCACCAAGAGGAGAAGGTCCTTGGCCGCAATCTCGGATTGAACTATTCGCCAAGTGGATGGCGGACGGGTTCCAACCTTAGCGTTCAGCTTTGCCAAATTGAAGGCTCAAGATGAGCGATCAACAAAAGAACGCGCAGGATTCTAAAGTGCGAGATCAAGAAATACGTGCGGCACTGGATCAGCATTGGGCGGCGTCCGAGGCTAACGATTTTGAAACGGAGCACCTGATCTATCACGAGGACGCGGTGCTGGACTACCCGCAGTCAGGCGAGCGAACCCGCGGTCGAAGCAACATACAGAGCCAACGCGCTAGCCAGCCAAACAAAAAGCGGTTTACCGTCCAACGAATTATTGGCGGAGATGATCTTTGGGTCACCGAATACATCTTGACCTATGATGGCAAGCCGTCCTTCACCGTGAGCATCATGGAGTTCAGGGGCGACAAGGTTGCGCGGGAAACACAGTACTTTGCGGATCCATTCCCGGCTCCGGCATTTCGCGCTCAATGGGTCGAACGGATCGACACGTAATATCGAGGTGCAGCACATCCTCCGATGAGGGATAAAAGATGGATTGGAAACGGTTGGTCCAGTTTGCGCTGCTGGGCAGCAGTGATTTGGAACAATATGCCATCCTGCTGGTACGCGTTTCGCTCGGGCTGTTCTTCGCCATCACTGGGGCAAACAAATTGTTTGTCGCCGGCGGCATGAAACTTATTTACGAAACGCTGGTTAAAGCCAAAGTTCCGTTTCCCCACCAGACGGCTTATTTCGTGTCGGGTGTCGAGTTCGTTGGTGGATCGCTTGCTCACCGTGGGGCTTCTTTCGAGCCCGGCCTGCGTGGCGCTATTGATCGATATGACTGTCGCCACGCTGACCAGCGCGCTTTCCACCTTGCCCAAGGGGCTCTCGCCTCTGAGCTGGCTCGATGATTTCCTCTACCTTCCGGAAGTTCTGTACGTGCTTTTCTTTATCTGGCTGATCTGCTCCGGTCCGGGAAAGTTCAGCGTTGATTACTGGCTTGCCGGCAAGCTAGGGAGTTGATCGATCGGTGTCCTACCTTTACCTACGGCTTGCCAAGCTGGGAAAAATGCCATTTACAATTGCACCATCGAGCCTCAGCGGCTAAAGCCGGGCCGATTTTCATCGAGTTACGGTATGCCTGAAGGATACCCTGATACGAATCGAGAGTTTCTCCGCAAGCTCCTTACGCCGTGGGCTGCATTCTTTCGCCGCTTTGCAGTGCACCTCGGTCACAGGTGAACACGGTGCAACAAGTTCCAACCCTCAATCTCCTCAGGCCTATAATGCGGGCATGCGCTGGATACTGTTGTTTCTTGGAAGTGTCGCCACCGGAGTGTTGACGATCGTATTCTCGCTGGCCTTGCTGCTCGTATCGGTCTATATACATGGCAAGTACGTTCTTGGAATTCCCTCGAATGGGGTAGTGGCCTGGGACCCCCTCTCGTTGTTCGGTCGAGTCGGAGCGATCGGTGTTCCACTACTGCTTTTTGGGCTTGGATGCGGCGTAGGATTCTGGTTTCTCAACAAGCGATTGCATGCCTAGCCACCGAGTCTCGGCCGGCCTGTGGACGCAAAATCGTGGTTACACAATCCTGGTCCTGAGTACGAATGCTTGGTTTGGTCTTACGGGTTCGAGTGATACGCTGTTGGGCAGACTCGGATCGAGCATGCTCACAGAAATCGGACAGGTGGAGGCGATCTTCCGGTATCCCGTGAAGTCCATGCGTGGCGAACGACTCGAGGCCGCCAAGCTGGGCTGGCACGGCCTCGATGGCGACCGGCGCCTGGCATTCCGGCGGATTGATAACCG
Source organism: uncultured Acidobacteriota bacterium (assembly GCA_963722725.1). Taxonomy (GTDB): domain Bacteria; phylum Acidobacteriota; class Terriglobia; order Terriglobales; family Acidobacteriaceae; genus JABDBE01. The sequence continues at coordinate 642,242 of CAVROB010000009.1, read as the reverse complement.
CAGCGACTTCCCGTGGCTCACCGCGAGCAAGCTTCCCGAGCTAATCCTTTTTACTCCGCAGCGTCGTGAAGGCGACGCGCGGGAAGACGGCGATCAGGGAAATTTTCCCACGCATGTTCGCACGCCGGATGGCAAAGAGTTGCCTGTCTTCGGGGAGGACCTGGCCGCGGAGGTCGGACGCCGCTACGGCGCTCCCGTGGAGATGATGCAGATGAAGCATGGCATCTTCGATGACGCGAGCATCTCTGTGATCGCCTCCGATACAGTGCGTGAGATCGCCGACTCGCAGGGCAGAGCCCGGACGTGCGCCGCTTTCGTCCGAATGTTGTAGTTCGATTACTGCGACCGGCTCCGTTCCAGGAGGACGAGTGGCTGGGCGGTGTGCTCTCATTCGGCAAGAAGGATGACGACGACGCCCCCTCCATCGCCGTCACCATGCACGACGTCCGCTGCTCGATGGTGAACCTTGATCCCGATACTGCAAGCCCGGCGCCAGAAATGCTGAAGGCGGCAGTTCGAGCGAACCAGAACAACGCGGGAATCTACGGTACTGTCACTCGCATCGGTCGGCTGGCAGTCGGACAGAGCATTTTCCTTCAGAAGGATAGAGTACCCGCCGTTGCGCAAATGTAAAGCATGGGCCACCCATGTTGGTGGAGTTCTTAATGAAAACCTTTGTCTCGATCATCGCGCTGGCGAACCTCGCAGTCACGGTCTTGCACCTCTTTTTGGCTGGAAAGCTCAATCCCGCATTGACAGTGGCTGGTTCGATGCGCATCGGCGCCTATGCCGGCGCGCTCACGCTGGCAGGAGTGGGATTGTTGTGGACACGGCTGAAAAGGATCGGGTCCTTCGTCCTGATGATTGGGTTCGCGATTGGGCTCGTGATCGGGAGTCTCGAGCACTTTTTTGTTGCCGGCCCGAACAACGTGTTTGACGCCGGGTACAGCAGCTGGGCAATCCTGTTCGACGCCAGCGTGGCTCTTCTTGTGGCCCTGGAGATTGCGGGCCTCTGGTATGCCGGGCGCATTCTTGTAGCGCGCCCGCAATGAGCGCTTCATGGGGCAGGACGGCCTCGTGCAATAACGCAGCAACCGGAGCCATCGATCTACGGCATGATTTGAAAAACGATCCCCTGGCCACTACCGCCGCCAATGGCGGTTGTGCCGAAGAGAACGCCGGCCTTGTCGCGCACCAGGCCATAGTAGGGATTGGCGCCGTCGCCTCTCGCGCCAAACTGATGCATCACGCTCTCCGTCCACTTACCGCCTGATTTGGGCGTGAGCTTGAACACCACCCCGTCGCCGTTGCTATCACCGCCGGCCGAAGTCGTGCCTAGCAGATTCCCTTCGGCGCCAAAAGTGAGAGTCGTAGTGGGCGATCCACCATCTGATCCGCCGGTGAAGCTGTACAGCACACTCTCAGTAAACTTGCCCGCCGATCTGGTGAGCTTGAACACGGAACCTGCGCCGTTTGCGCCTCCGTAGTAAGTTGTGCCGTAAAGATTGCCCTTGCTATCGGAAATCACGCCGCCGTAAGGAAACCCGGCCTGGGGAGTTCCTTTGAAGGCGTCGAGCGTCTCAAATTTCCACTTGCCGGATACAGCCGTAAGTTTGAATACAGTGCCGCACTGGCAAGAAGGATCGCCGCCGAGCTCGGCGACGCCGAATACATTGCCCGATTTGTCGAGCAGCAGCGGGCCCAGCGAACCAACTGCGCCGTCCGCACCGCCGGTGAAGGTGTGAAGTACCGTCTGTTTCCATCCACCGCCCTGGACTGGCGAAATCTGATAGACCACGCCGCAACCGAGCCCGTTGCACTTTTGCAGGTTGCCTCCGTCGGGCGTGGTTCCGTAAAGATTGCCGACGCCATCAAATACCACGGCGCCTCCGGGGCCAAAACCATCCTTGCCGCCGGTAAAGTTGTAGATCACAGTTTCGATCCAGCGCTTGCCGGATTTCGACAGCAAGAACACGACCCCGCAGCCATCCCCGCTGCAAGTTCCGCCTGATCCCCCGGATACCGTGGTGCCGTAGAGGTCTCCCTTGCTATCCAACGTCACGCCACCGTAGGGATTCTTACCATCGCTGCCGCCGGTGAAACTGTAGAGCACTGATTCTTTCCACTTGCCCCCGGCAACCGGCGAGAGCTCGAACACGGTGCCGCAGCCGTTCGTGCATAGCGTGCCGGTTCCGCCGCTGACGGTGGTTCCGTAAAGGTTGCCGGCAGGATCTTGCGCGAGTGTCGCCGCCGGATCGATCCCGTCGTTGCCTCCGGTAAAGCTGTGCACCACATTTTCCGTATTGGCCGCCCAAACGTTGCTGGCAAAAACTGCAACTGCAGCCAAAGCCAAAACCTTGCCTACGGAAAATCTGAGCGGTTTACTTTCCATCGTCTCTTCTCCAAATCCGTTCGATTGAATCGCCAAGATCAGCAAGAGGCAGCAGCGGGCTGGAACTATAGCACTGAAAGGCCTGCAAAACACGCACTCCGCGCGGTTTTGACGGTCTTTTTGCAGTTCACCAGTAGCGCCGGCATTCTGTCGGCTTCCCCAGGTCGTTTAGCCCTCGGCTTGGGGAGTGAGACAGGATCTGTGAACGACTCAATACTCGGCCAACTCCTTCATGGCACGCAACAGATCCTCAGCCTGAGGCAGGATGGCATCTTCCAGAATCGGCTGGTATGCGACAAACACATCTTTGGCCGCGACACGACGCACAGGAGCGTCGAGGTGATCGAATAATTGATCGGCGATGCGGGCTGCGATCTCGGCACCGTAGCCCCAGCTCAGAGTGTCTTCGTAAGCGACAAGCGCTCGATTGGTTTTGCTCACTGAAGCGACAATCGTCTCCCAATCAAACGGATTCAGGCAGCGCAAGTCGATCAATTCGACTTTGACGCCCTGCTCGCGTTCCAGTTTCTGCGCCGCTTGCAACGCACGCGGAACCACCGCTCCGTAGGTGATCACGGTAAGATCCGTTCCCGCCTGCACGATCTTCGCCTTACCAAAGGGAATCGTGTAATCCGGTCCCGGATACGCCGCGCGGCCGAAGGTCTCACGATAAAGGCGCTTGTGCTCAAGGAATAAAACTGGATCGTCGCAACGAATGGCTGTGCGCAGCAGACCCGCCGCATCCAGCGCATTCGACGGGAAAACCACGTGCATTCCCGGAGTGTGCGTAAAATGCTTTCACCACACTGCGAGTGATAAATAGCGCCGCCAGTTAAATACCCGCCGATCGCAACCCGAATCACGCAGGGCGAAGAGAATCCGTTGTTGGAGCGCCAGCGGATCAGCGGCAGCTCATCGCGCAGTTGCATCATCGCCGGCCAGATGTAATCGAAAAACTGAATCTCGACCACCGGCTTCATTCCGCGCGTAGCCATGCCGATCGCGCGGCCCACGATGTTCGCTTCCGCGAGGGGCGAGTTGAATACGCGGTCAGAGCCGAAGTCGTGCTGCAAGCCGTAGGTCAACTTGAAGACTCCGCCCTTGCCCTTGATCAGCTTCTCGTTCAGATACTGTTCACGGCTGGCGTCGGCCACGTCTTCGCCGAAAATCACGATGCGCTCATCCCGCTTCATCTCGTCGCGCAGCGTGGCATTGATCAGATCGGCCATAGTTTTCGGAGCGACCTTCTTGCCGTCTGCCGCGAGCGCAGCAGATGCCGGTTCCGTCTGCAGCGCCGAAGATGTGGGATCCAGATCGGGCGAGTAAATGTACCGCATGATCGTGTCGGGCGTGGGCGGAGCCGCTTCCAGCGCCTGATCCACGGCAATCTGCAGGTCATCCTCTACTTGCTTTTCCAGTTTGTTGATGCCCTTTTCGTCGAGGATGCCTTCGCGAATCAGGAACATCTGCATGCGCGTAATGGGATCGCGCGTTGCGTCGCGCTCGCGTTCGGCGTCCGGCCGGTAGAGCCGCTCGTCGTCAGACAGGGAATGCGAATACGGACGAATTACATGGGCATGGACGAATCCCGGTCCATCGCCGGCCCGGCAGTACGCCACGGTCCGGGCGAATGCCGCGTAAGACGCAACCGGGTCGGTGCCGTCGATTTCCTCGAAATGGAAATTCGGGAAACCCGAGACCAGCCGCGAAATATTTCCGCCCGCAGTCTGCACTTCGACCGGAACCGAGATGGCGTAGCCATTGTCCTGCACCACGAACAACACTGGTAACTTGCGATTGGAGGCGGTGTTAAGCGCTTCCCAGAACTCACCTTCGCTGGTGGCGCCGTCGCCCAGTGAAACGTAGGTGACCTCATCGCCCTGGAACTGAACGTCTTTAAATTGGCGATAGTCGCCCTCGGTCTTCTTTTCAGCTTGTGGATAGCTCGCGAAGTAGCGGCCGCCTTCCGCGCAACCCACCGCCTGCAAAATTTGCGAGCCAGTAGGCGATGACTGCGTGACCACATTGAGTTTTGGAAAGCTCCAGTGCGACGGCATTTGCCGTCCGCCCGATTGCGGGTCAGCGGCGGCGCCCACTGCCATCAGCAGCATGTCGGAAGGCGTTGCCCCCAGAGCCAGGCATAGCGCACGATCGCGATAGTACGGATAAAACCAGTCGTAACCTGGCTTCATGGCGAAGCCCGCGGCGAGACCGACGGCCTCGTGACCCGCGCCAGAAATCTGGAAGAAGATTTTTTGCTGGCGCTTGAGCAGGATCTCCCGGTCGTCCACTCGCCGGGAGGTGTACATGATCCGGTACGCCTCAATCAGCTGGGTGCGGGAAAGACCTTCATAGGCCTTGTCCGTGCCCTTGATTTTCTCGTCCACTACTCCGGCCGGTTTAGGATCTGTCTTGGTCGCCATCCGTCGTCTATTGTAAATCCAGATCGAGGGTTGAGAATAGCACGGAGCAGGAGCACTCAACGGGCTCGGGAATTCAGGCCTGGGCGCGGGTCGGGTCGACAATTATTTCCAATCCCGCGAGTTAACTGCGCTTAAATCGTATAATCTCCCCAAATGATCACCGTCTCCAAGGAGGACTATCTCAAAGCAATCCTTGAGGCTGAGAGCGAAGGCGAACCGGTTATTTCGGCTACGCTGGCGCACTGGCTCTCAGTCTCGCCGCCGGCAGTCACCATGGCCCTGCGGCGGTTGAAAAAAGATGGTCTGGTGCGAGTGCAGAGCGACGGCCACGTCAGATTGACTCCTGCTGGCCGCAAGATCGCCCGCAAGCTCACGCTTCGCCATCACCTCATCGAGCGCATGCTCTCCGAGATCTTCGGGATGGAGTGGTATCGAGTGCATGACGAAGCCGAGCGGTTGGAACATGCTGTGTCGCCCGACTTTGAAGCCCGGCTGCTGGCCAAGCTCGGCCGGGGCGGAGCCTGTCCGCACGGCAATCTCAGCGAACTGGAGAGTCCTGCGAGCCGACGTCGCCGGGGTTTGCTGCTGCTCGCCCACGCGGAAGCCGGGAAGCATTACCTGGTGAGCGGCATTTACGAGCGTGACCGCCACTTGCTGGAATTCCTCGAAGGGCGTGGCGTTCGTCCCGGGTCGCGCGTGCATGTTGCGGGGCGGAACTATGACCAGACTTTGACTCTTACCACCGATGCTGGATCAGTTGCTCTGGGACGCTCGGCGGCGGAGAAAGTCTGGGTGACCGCCGAGCCGGGCAAAGCCCGCCGCGCTTCTTCCAATTCCTCTTCTTGAAGATCGCACCATATAGTTCTGCTGTGTAATTAACCGTAGTTTACCTTTTGCTGTATACTCACGCTAACTAATTCGACCATGAGCGTAGGTGCACAACCTCCACAGACGAATGGCATTGCCGGCGACGAAGTCGTCGTCATTACCCATGAAGACGTGGATCGCGCGCATGACCGTGTCCGAGTGTCGGAAGCGCGTGCCCACCGCGGCTTCTTTCACGGAGCGCGGCTGCTGTGGTTGCTCGTCGGCCCGGGCATCCTGGTCATGCTGGGTGAGAACGACGGGCCCAGCATGCTCGCCTACGCGGCGACGGGCGCGAAGTTCGGCATCGGATTCTTCCTTCCTTTCGTTGTCCTTACGTTTGTCATGGCCATTGTTGTACAAGAAATGACCGTGCGCCTCGGCGCTGCAACTCATCGTGGGCACGCCGAGTTGATCTTCGACCGCTTCGGACCGTTCTGGGGATGGTTTTCGATGATCGACTTGGCCATCGGGAATTTCCTTACGCTCATCACCGAGTTCATCGCTATTCGTGCGGGCCTGGGTTTCTTCGGCGTGCCTCCTTGGATGGCAGTCCTGATTGCGCTAGTCATCCTGTATGGGGCGCTGATGAGTCATCGCTATTGGACGTGGGAACGAATTACTCTCGCCGCCGCCGCATTCAACCTGGTGTTCATTCCGGTTGCGCTGATGACCCATCCACATTGGCATGCGGTGAGCCACGCATTCATTACATGGCAACCGCTGCCTGGCTTCAACAAAGACGTTCTGCTGATCGTGCTGGCCGACATCGGCGCGACGGTCACGCCCTGGATGCTTTTCTTTCAGCAGAGCGCAACCGTCGACAAGGGACTTACCACGAAAGACATCCACTTCGGCCGCATCGACACCGCGCTAGGAGCAGCGCTGGCAACCGCTGCCGCCGTGGCTACGATCCTGGCAACTGCGCCGTTGTTCGCTCATCAGATGACGGCTGACAATTTTCAGGCGGCGCGAGTTTGCGCAAGCTCTCCAGCCAATCATCGGCCGATTTGGGGCCTCGCTATTTGCCCTCGGCATGGTTGAGGCCGGCATCGTGGCTTCGATCACGATTTCAACTTCTTCGGCGTACGCCTTCGGAGAAGTCACGCACAAACCGCATAGCCTGAATCTTCCCATGAGACAAGGCAAGGCCTTTTACTCGGTGCTGACTCTGTGCGCTGTGGCTGCGGCTGGGATCGTCCTCATCCCGGGACTGCCGTTGGTGTATGTGGTCCTGTTGGTGAATGTGGTCGCGGTCCTGGCTATGCCGCCGGCGCTGGTATTTCTGTTCATGCTGGTGAATGACAAGGAGATCATGGGCGATCTGGTTAGTCCGCCGTGGGCCAACGTATTGGCGAGCGGCGTCGTATTTATCTTGACGGCGGCAGGAGTGCTTTTCGGACTCAGCGTGCTTGCACCGAACATTTTCGCCGCTTTGGGCGGGAAGTAGGAAATTATGGTGAGAAGAGAAGAAGCGCCGAATTTAGAAGCTGATCGGAACTTGGTTTTATCGTCACTCGAGCACGATCAGTTGGTTCGGGCGAAGAAGCATCATATCCCGCGGCGGATTCTCAAAGGCCCAGAACTCGCCGTGCTCTGGGCGCTTCGTATCTATCTTCTATTCATGATGGCAGTGGTGGTTTATCAGGTCTGGACTGCTGCGCACTAGAGGAAACACGCTGGCCATGATTTGTGATTCAAGTTCATTTACGTAAACTACCTTGCGTGAACAGCGCGGTCTATCTTTCGCTCGGCTCTAACATCGGCGATCGTGCGGGAAATCTCAATGCCGCCATCGACCGATTGCGCGCCGTGGGGGAGGTCGTTCAAGTCTCACCTTTCTACGAAACCGAACCCGTGGAATTTGCCGCCCAAGCCTGGTTTCTGAATTGTGCTATCGCGCTGGATACGGAGAAGACGCCGCAAGAACTGCTCGCCAGCATTCTCGACATCGAGCAACAGATGGGCCGACGCCGGGGGCAGAAGAAAGGGCCGCGGGTCATCGACATCGACATTCTTTTGTTTGGCAATTTGATTGTCGACGATCCCGGCCTCACGATTCCTCATCCTGCGATGCACGAGCGCCGCTTTGTGCTGGAACCGCTCGCCGCGATTGCGCCGGATGTGCGTCATCCCGTGCTCGATCGAACGATTCGGGAACTGCGCGATGCGTTGCCGCCAGGACAAACAGTAAAGCCGGCCACGGATTTCACGGATGAACACGGATAACGCTATTTCTTATTTCTGTGAGAATCCGTGCGATCCGTGGCCGGTTTTTGTTGTTACGGAATAATGAGCCGGGTGCCGGCGTCTCCTGGAGCAGCCACGGCCGATTGTTTTTCGGGAAATTGCGAGAGGATGAAGTCCGCAAAAGCCCGGGACTTGGGCCGCCCCGAAGTGCGAGCGTGGCCCATGCGCACCATAAAGACGAGCGCGCCGAGAACATCAGAATTACGGAGCCTGCTGTATCCAAGGTTTTTTTGTTCCTCTTCTCGATATCCTTTCAGCAATTCATGAACCTCGGCGACCACCGCTTGCTGGCTCAGGCTGGCGATCGGGGTTTCGTAGTGCAAGCCTGAGTTCACCAGCGTTTCTTGCTTCTTGGCCATCGATGTGAGCGCGGAAATCAGGTCGGCATCTGTGATTGCACGATCCGCCTGCGCGCTCTTGGCCAATGCATAGCTCAGGCCCATGATCAGGTGTTCGTGCTCATAGAGGAATTGCTCAGCGATTTCGACTTGAGGAAACAAGGCCGCCTGGTCCAAATCCTGCAAGGGACGTGGCCTCTCATGCACGCGTGCCTGCTGGAGGTAGACGCAAGTGCTCGGACAATCGAGGGTCACTTCGCGTTGCTCGCCACAACATTGCGGGCAGATGCGTCCATGCACCGCGGGACAGAATCGTTTTTCCTTTCGCTTTTCGCAGATCGCGCAACTCACAAATTGTTGGCTCCTGAAATCATTATCACACGCGAAATCGATTGTCTGGCGGGGCCTGACGAGCATTCCGAAAAATGGCCCAAAGCTGCTCAGAAGGGCGGTTCGGCAAGCTCCGACTGCAAAAAAGGCGATATTTGTGGGCTTTCGAGGTTCCCAAATGAAAAAAACCGCATAAAATGCGGCTGAAACGCTATTTTTCCACAGGAAGCATGGTATAACATGCTCGCATCGCAGGAAAATTCAACGTTCCACCTAGAGGAGGATTCATGGCTTCAGGCATGACCAAGACTCAACTCGTCCGGCATCTGGCTGAGAAACTTGAGAGCAACAACAAGACCGCAGCCGCATTTCTTGAGCACCTAACCGATGTTGCGGTAAAAGAGACCAAGAAGAATGGCGTGTTTGTCATCCCCGGACTGGGCCGTCTGGTGAAGGCGCATCGCAAGGCTCGCATGGGACGCAACCCGCAGACCGGCGAACCCATCCAGATCAAGGCAAAGACCGTGGTAAAGTTCCGCGTCGCGAAAGCTACCAAGGACGCGATCGCACCTCCCGCAAAAAAGTAGTTATCGGGTTTGCTTGATAACCAAGGCCGGCTGAAAAGTCGGCCTTTTGTATTTGCGCTGGCGGTTGGTCCGAAACGATCTGAGACGGAATCGCCTGACGTGGGCAGCCCATCGCGCGTCCCGCATGGAGATCCAACGCCCTTGTTCTTCTAGTCTCCGTTCTTCTAGTCTCCGCCAGGAGCGTCGTTGCTGACGTATTGTTCGAGGGAGCCGACTTCGCGGCTCAAATCTTCAATTCGCCACTCCAGCACGTTGCGAATGGAAAGCATGCCCAGGAGCTTGCCATTGTTATCCACCACCGGAAGGTGACGGAAATGGCGCTCCACCATATTGATCAAAGCTTCCCCCGGACTCGTCTGCGAAGTGGCCAGTTCTACCGGCGTGGTCATGAGCTCGCGAACTGGCGTCTGGGCGGGGTTGCGCCCGCTCAAAGAAAACTTGCGCAACACGTCACGTTCGGTGAAGATGCCGGCCACCCGCCGCTCGCGGTCAATAATCGCGACCGCGCCCACGTGAAAATCGAGCATTTTTTGGATGGCTTCCGCCACGCTGGCTTCTACCGGAACCGCTGCTGCTTCGGGATCGCACAGATCAAGCACATTCATACTTGCCTCCCGGGGAGTACCCGTGCCGCTTTTCTAGTGCGGCGACGCTCAAAACGATTCGGGCATTATGACCTATGCGGAGCCGGTGTCAAGTGGATTAATTGCCAGTTTTACGATGGAAAGCTATTTGGTTTCGTTTCGGAACACCTTGCCGTCTTTCATGACGAATTGGACGTTTTGCAGGACCTTGATATCGCTGAGAGGATCGCCGCTTAGCGCGACGATATCCGCGTAGGCCCCGCTCGCGATCACGCCAATCTGCCCTTGCATGTCGAGCATCTCAGCGGCGCGTGAGGTGGCACTTTTGATCGCCTCCATGGGAGACATGCCGAGCTCGACCATGTGGGGAAACTCTTGCGCGATGGGCTCGCTCCATGGAATGCCTCCAATGTCGGTGCCGAACACAATCTTTACGCCCGCGTGCAGCGCTTTGGGAAACGATACTTCATGCACCGCCACGCGCTTTCGATCACGCTGGCCTTCGGGAGTATCTGCCGGAGCCCAATCGTGGTAGTACGCGCTTAGAGTTGGACAGTACCAGGTTCCCTGCTTCAGCATCTGGGCAATCGCAGCGTCGTCCAGGTCGAGGCCGTGTTCGATCGAATCGCAGCCTCCGTCGAGCCCACGATGCAACCCGATTCCGCCGTAGGCATGGCAGGCAACTTTTTTTCCCCAGCCGTGGGTTTCATCGACAATCGCTCTCAATTCTTCGACTGTCAGTGTGGGCTGCGAAACCAGTTCGCCGTTCTTTCCCACCCAGGAGCGATGCGTCATGTAAACCTTGATCCAGTCGGCGCCATGGGACAATTGCTCGCGAGCGGCTTTGCGTGCTTCAACCGGGCCGTCGATGAGTTGCGCACCCGTGGGCATATCAAGTTCGGGTGCGTAGCCCTCCAGCGGATAGCCGCCAGTGGTGGAAATTGCGCGAGTCGAGACGAAGAGCCGAGGCCCGGGAATGTATCCCCCCTCGATAGCTTCTTTGATGCCGATATCGCCGTAGCCCGCGCCTTCGGTCTCCAAGTCGCGCAGCGTAGTGAATCCTTGTTCCAGCGCGCGCCGCACCGAGACCGTTGCCCGCGCCGCGCGAAGGGCCAACGGATATCTCAGAATGTTTACGTCGTATCCGCCCTGCGCGGGTTCTTCGCCTTGCAGGAAAATGTGGGTGTGGGAATCGATCAGTCCGGGCAGCACCGTCGCGTGGGATAGATCGATCACATCCGCGCCGTCGGGAATCTTCGCGGTACCCGCGTCGGAGATGCTTTCGATGCGGTTGCCGCGCAGGATGATGACTTGATTGTGGCGAGGGGAATCGGACTTGCCGTCAATGAGCACACCGGCGCGGATTACCGTGAAGGGATGCAAAACCGGGCTGGTGTTGTTTTCCTGAGCGGTGCAACAAATCACAACCGCAACAAAGAAGACCCAGCAACAGTTTTTCATTTCCCGTGCTCCTCGAATCAAGATCAAAGACTAATGTCCAGCGCATTCTACGCCTGGGAAGCACCAATCACCGCGTCGGCTTCAATCTCAATCAGCATCTCCGGAGAAATCAGCGCGCTTACCTGGATCATCGATGTAGCAGGGCGAATGTCACGGAAGAACTCACCATGCGCTTTGCCGATCTTCTCCCAATCGGCGATGTTGATCACGTACATGCGGGTGCGCACTACATCTTTCAATGTAGCTCCCGCCTTCTTTAAAGCTGATTCGATGTTTTTCAGGACTTGCACGGTCTGGGCATAGGGATCGCCCAGCCCCACCACCTTGCCGTCAGCGCCCGTAGCGGTGGTACCAGCCACGTGGACGTAAGAACCAACCTTGACCGCACGGGAGTAACCGACAATCGGTTCCCACGGTGTGCCGCTAGAAATGTTTCGTCGCTCCATAAATGCGAAGACCCCTCCTGCCGGTGATTGTAACTTGAGGCTAGCGTAGACGATCAGCAGTCACGCTTCACGGCTGCCAATCATTTCCAAGAAACCTTTGGCAGCATTTGCGCACCATAAGAAAAGTAGATAGCTGTGACTTACAAAAGTCACTTGCGTTCTTGGCGTGATCGGGATAAAACATCACGCAACAGATAGGAACTCCGCATTGGAGGCGGAGTTCGGGGGCCCTAAAACGATGATTCCGGAATCGCATCCGCTGCAGCAGCTGTTTATTGAGCTGATTGGCCGGCATTACGCCGAGGAGATTGGGATTCGCGACCCTCAGATCGTGAACTACGTCGCACATCTCATGGCCGAGTTCTGCGAGGTCGAGCAGTTGTTCAAAATACGCAACGCTGCTGACCAGCCAATTGCCGATGTGGGCGAGATGCTGATCGAATCCAATCCTGTCTATGGTCCCGCGCCTTCTTTCGATCGCGAGCGGCAGGTTCGCAAGCATATTGGAGATTACACACTCTTCTTTGCTGGCATGTTTCCGGAGAGCATCAATCACTTCCGCCTGCGCCGCCACCGGACGGAGAATTTTGTGGACTGGATAAAAGCCGGCAAGGAGAGCTACTACATCGTTTCGAAGTTTGAGCATTTCGAGTACACGAAAGTCGCGCCGCTGTTCGCCAGCCTGTCCAGCCATTTCGAACAGTGCGTTTACGGACTCAATCAGGTGAAGAACGATCTGCAGGAGATGCAGCACCCCATCGTAAGGCGGACGAACGAACTTCTGATGTAAGAACTTTTATCACCGCCGCAGTCTTGTTATTGCCGCTTCAATGTGTCATCCGATACCCTCCCAGTTTGTCATTCCGAGAAGCGGAGCGCCGAGGAATCTGGGTCTCGTCGGTATAGGCAGAAGCCTGGATCAATTATTCGATTGGTGCATCAGCTGTCTTCAGTTCGAGTCGATAAAAGCTGAGTGCCGCATCTCCTTGCTGCAGCTTTCTGTATCGACACAACGACTCAAACGATTCTCCCGGATCAAATTTCTTCTGATGTTCGACGATGACGATACTGTCGGGACTCAGCAGCCTTGATTTCGAAAGTCTCTCCAACGTCTGCCGGTAGGCTTCTTCTATGTCGTAAGGGGGATCAAGGAAGACAAAATCTGCGACCGCACCACTCGATTCCAAAGCATGCAGGGCGCGAATCGACTCTTCTTTCAGGATCTGAAAACCTGCATTGATCCCGAGCGAGGCCAGGTTTTGTTTTATCAGCTCTGCCGCGCGTGCCGACGATTCCACGAACTGAACCATGCTGGCGCCTCGGCTCAGTGCCTCGATGCCCACGGCTCCGGTTCCGGCGAAGAGATCAAGCCAGACGGTTCCTCCGAGGGCCACCGGGTTTCCCGCCGTGAGCACGTTGAACAACGTCTCTCGCAAGCGATCAGCGGTGGGACGAATGTCCAAGCCAGGCAGGGACCTTAGTTGTCGACTCCGATATTTTCCTGCAATTACTCTCATGCGTGATCAGGCCGGATTGTCTTAGGCCCAGAACAAAAACACCCGCTGAGCCTTGCCCGGATGGACAGCCGAGAAAGGCCCCCCGCACAGTCAACTTGAGCCTCAGCACCTTCGATTATCGCAGCCGCATCTCCAGGCCACGCGGCAGCGTCTAAACTATATAGAATAGGGGTGAGCGAGGGTTGCGAGTTTTCAAATGAGAAATTGGTCCATCCCGGCCGGTCGGATATTCGGAGTCGAGCTTCGTATTCATCTGACTTTCTTTTTTCTGTTGATATTCGTGTGGCTGACCGAATCAACAACACATGGTGCCGCTAACGCTGGTCGCGGTCTGGCTTTAGTGGGGATTATTTTCGGTAGTGTCGTGCTGCACGAACTGGGACATGCGCTGGTCAGCATGCGCGCCGGCATCCCTGCCAAGGCGATTATTCTATTGCCCATCGGTGGTGTAACCCTGCTCGACGAAACGCAGCGCCCCCTCGAACCGGGCATCCTGACATGGAAGCGGGACATCCGCATCGCACTCGCCGGGCCCTTGGTCAATATCGCCATCGCCGTGATCGCGGCCGGCGTGTTGCTCGCTGTAGCACCCCAGGTTCACCTCTGGGCGAAGCCCTATGTTTACTCGGGTAACCTGCCGCGCAGCCTGGTCTGGGCGAATCTGGGACTGGCGCTATTCAATTTACTGCCTGCCTATCCGATGGATGGGGGTCGAGTGCTGCGAGCCTGGTTCAGCCGTACCATGGACCCTGTTCGGGCCACGCGACGCGCGGTTTCGATCGGCCAGGCCTTCGCGACTCTGTTCATGCTGGTGGGCATGCTATGGAATATCTGGCTCACCATGATCGGGTTTTTCCTCTTCATCGCGGCACAACTTGAGGAGCGGTCCGCGGTATTTCAGTCCGTGCTCGAGACCGTGCGCCTGGAAGACATCATGCTCACCGATTTCGCCACGCTCTCTCCCGCCGATACTCTGGAGGACGCACTGGACAAAGCCGTTCACTCGCTACAGGACGATTTCCCCGTCATCCGGGGCAGCGACATGGTCGGCGTGATCTCGAAGCAGAAAATCCTGGCGGCGCTGCGGGCCGAGGGAAACGGATATGTGCAGGCGGTGATGAACCGTATCTTCGAAGTGGCCCAGAAGAAGGAATCGCTGGCCTCGGCCTTCCGCAAATTGACTGCCCGTAATCTCAGCATTATCCCCGTAGTTGAGGACGAACGACTGATTGGCATTGTCACCCTGCAGAACCTGATGCACTCGATGGCGTTGCTGGCGGAGAGTCGGAAGTTACGCAAAGCTGCGCTCAACTCGTAAGATCAGCCACGGATTTTGCGGACTTCTACGGATCAAAATGCTTCGCTGGCGATCTCTGCTCATCCGGATTTCGTTCCCTCTGTAAGCTAGAACTTGAACACAATCCCGATTGAAGGCTCGGACATATAGGCTTTTCTTCCGGTGGCCAAACTTACGGAGCTTCCGGAAACGGCCGTCACATTAAAATCCGGGGCGTTGTAGACAAGTCCGCGATATTGCACCCGGAGAGCGAATCTCCAAGGCAGCCGATAATCCACTCCGCCACCGAAGATGTACGTAACTCCAGTCTGGTTGGTCGTATTGAGCGGGGTCAGGACACGATTGGGAACGTCGACCAGAAAATCGGGAAGAATCAGCCATGTGGTTTTGGGTGCGAACCTGAGCGCTCCGGCGCCCCCCAGCACGAAGGTCTGGAATTTACCCCTTTCGTACACGTTGTAGGCAAAGGTGCCGCTGAGTTCCCGGATCGAGTCCAGGGTGTGGAAGTCGACGTTGCTTTGGTAGATTTGAGAATTTTTACCCGAACCGAAGTTGAACGCCATCGAGATTTTGGGCCTGAACTTGAAGCGGAAGGTGCCAAAGAAGTTCGAGCCGATAGTTGCGCTTTGTTGAATGCCGTTTCCACTGGCTGACTTGGTGATAACTGGGCCGCCGTTGATGCTGGCGTCGAAACGACCGTCATCCTGGGTGAGCGCCAGCGATGTAAATAGGAATAGTGCGGCAAACACAATCCATGATCTTCTCAACATTCAGTTTCCTCTCGAAATATTGTTCCCGCTGCCCGCGCCAATCCAATGGGGCAGTCTGACCCGCCCGTTGCGTCGACGCTTTGGCTGAATCTGTAATTGTATCGTGAAGAAACTGTTGTCTGGTTCCCGTCCGGCAGCCCGGCTCTGCTATGACGCCGTTAATTTCGTCATCTGCCGCGAAAATCGTGAGTCGAACTAGTTCTTGACATTATCTTGATTCCTTACTATGATGTAAGGAATACTAAATGGCAACCGCGACTGTCACCTCCAAAGGCCAAATCACAATTCCCGCTCAGGTGCGCAACGCACTCGGGTTGGAGGCGGGAGATCGTGTGGAATTCGTGGAGCAGGGTAAGGGGCAGTTTGCGATCGTGGCGGCCACTCGCTCAGTGCAGGAACTGAAAGGGCGGTTTCAAGGCAAAAGAAGCAAGCCGGTAACGATTGAAGAGATGAACGCTGCCATTGCGAAGCGGGCAACCGGACTCCGATGATTGCCCGGGCGACGATCGGCCTCGACACGAATGTTATTGTCCGCTATCTTACTCACGACGACCCCAGCCAAACGGCTGCGGCGGCGAGATTGATCGACTCGCTCTCGTCGGATTCACCCGGTTTCCTTTCCCTGATCGTCATTGCCGAACTGGTTTGGGTATTGGAGGTTTCCTACCGGTTTAAAAAGAACGAAATTGAACACGTCTTGGAGACCTTACTGCGAAGTAAGGAATTGGTAGTCGAGCGAGCGGAAATCGTATTGCAGGCCTTGCGCAAGTTCAGCATCAGTCAGGCCGACTTTGCAGATTGCCTGATCGAGCGCAGCGGCCACGCGGCGGAATGCCAGTACACCGTGACCTTCGACCGTAACGCTGCCAAGGGCGCGGGTATGAAACTCCTTCACTGATTTCCGACCTTAGCTCGCTCTCAGGCGGCGCGTACGACGCACGACACCGATCATAGGTCCTCCTGAAAATCCCTTTCTGCGCCGAACCATTTCTCAACTGCAACCAAGTCCGTTGTCTTTTGGTAATTTGGCAAGCTCTCGACAAACACCTTTCCATAGGCTTTCTTTAAGATGCGATTGTCCAGCAAAGCGAGCAGGCCGCGATCATGAAGCGAGCGGATAAGCCGTCCGAAGCCTTGCTTCAGCGTGATGACCGCCGCGGGTACCTGATACTGGAAGAAAGCATTGCCGCCCTCAGCGTCGATGGACTTGACCCGCGCCGCGACGACCGGATCGCTGGGCACGGCGAACGGCAGGCGATCGATGATCACACAACTCAGCTGTTCTCCTTGCACGTCGACCCCTTGCCAGAATGATGAAGTCGCGAACAACACAGCATTCGGAGTAAGACGGAATTCCTCGAGCAGAGCGTTTTTCGGCGCGTCACCTTGCAATAGCATGGGAAAATCCAGCTCACCCAGGAGGCGCTGGTAGACATCATTCATCTGCGCGTAGCTGGTGAATAGCACGAAGGCCCGGCCCCGTGTGATCTCGAGCAGTCGCCGGATGCGATCCGCGGCTTTGGCGGCAAACTGCGGCGTGCGCGGATCGGGGAGATCGGGCGGGACGTAGAGCAGCGCTTGATTCTCGTAGTCAAAATGCGAGGGCAACACGGATTCGCGCGTGTGCTCCAGCCCGAGCCGGCGCCGCATATACTCGAATCCGCCGCCCACGGCGAGTGTTGCCGAAGTCAGCACGGCACACTCCAGTTTGTCGAACAGGCATGTTTTCAGGATGGGTGCCACGTCGATCGGAGTGGCTTGTAAGTACACGTTTAGTTTGTCACGCCCGCCTCGCCGCCGCTCGATCCAGAAGACGGTATTATGGTCTTCCGACTCCATCAGGAAACCGAACTGGACCTGCAACTCCTGCGCGCGCCGGGCAAAGTTGAAAACTTCCTCCGGCTTTGATGGCAAGTTTTCGAGTTCTGAGCCTAGCCGAGTCAAGGATTGTTGCAAGGCCATGAACTCTTCGCCGTTTTCCTCCAGAAAATCGCGGCGGTTCTCAAAAGAAAACCGCCCTTCGCCTTGGGGCAACAAGGCGAAAAAAAACATGGAGCGCTCACGCAGACTCTTCACCGCGCTCGAAATCGCTACCGAAAGCATGTGGTTGCGCTGCAGTGACGCTTCCACGTCCCGGCATAGTTCTTCGACCCGTCCATTGCTGACGGAGACGCCGAAGTAGCTTCCGGCGACATCTTCGAGTTCGTGGGCCTCATCGAAAATTACTGCGCCAACCTCCGGCAAAATGCCGGCGTCGGGTGCGTACTCGGATTGCTGCTTGATGGAGAGATCGGCAAAGAACAAATGGTGGTTGACGATAATGATGTCACTTTCCATCGCCCGGCGGTGCATCTCCGTGATGAAGCATTTGTCCCACGAGCTGCATTTCTGGCCGATACAAGCGTCGGAGCGAGCGTCGATCTTGTGCCAAAGCGCGCTGGCCTCGGGCAGTTCCGCGAGTTCGGCCCGGTCTCCGGTCTGCGTGGTCTTCTCCCATGCGGCGATGGCGCGATAGTGCTCAATCTCCTCCAGACCGCTCAGTACAGGCTGGCCGGTGAGGTCATAGAGCTTCTTGCGGCAGAGGTAGTTGTTGCGACCCTTCATATAACACACGTTCAGCCGCCCCCCGCCGTCGGGAAACAACGCCTGTTCAAGAAAAGGAATATCCTTGTAAAAGAGTTGCTCCTGCAAATTCTTAGTGCCGGTCGAAATAATCACGCGCTTGCCGGAACGAATTACGGGGACGAGATACGCCAGAGTCTTCCCCGTTCCGGTGCCTGCCTCGATGATGAGATGACGTTTTTCTTCGAGAGCTTGCTCGACCGACTGAGCCATCTGGAGTTGTCCGCGGCGAAATTCATACGCGGGATGGGTGCGCGAGAGCACGCCGCCGGGGGCGAAGAATTGGTAGAGCGAGACGTCGTGTTTCTTGGCGGCGGAGACGGCGGGAGATGCGGGCTGAGAGGTTGGAGCCACGGAGTCTCTATAATAAGCCACTGGACCGCAGAGGGCGGAGAGGTTGCAAGCAACGTTTCTACAGTCGCCTACACAATTTGTGTAAATCTTGACTCGGATTAATCCCAACTCGATGAGTGCCCCGGCTATGGCTGGCGTTCCCACCATTGCTATCGTTGGCCGCCCCAACGTTGGGAAATCTACGCTGTTCAATCGCATCGTCGGTTCACGGCGCGCCATTGTCGGCGACGAGCCGGGGATCACTCGCGACCGGCTCTATGGGGAAGCTCACTTTCGGGGACATCGCCTGCGCATTGTGGACACGGGCGGAATCGAGCCTGACGAAAAGGATTTGATCCCGGCAGAAATATTTCGCCAGGCCAAAGTCGCCTTAGCTGAGGCTGACGCGATCATCCTGGTTGTGGATGGACGCAGCGAACTCACCGCGCCCGATCTCGACGTCGCCCGACTGCTGCTACGGGGTGGCAGACCGCTGTTCCTTGCCGTCAATAAAATTGATAGCGAGAAGCAGCAGACCCTCACAGACGAATTCCATCGCCTGGGAATCAGAAAGATATTTCCTGTTTCCGCCGAACATGGGCGCGGTGTGGACGACGTTCTCGAAGCGGTTTTTGAAGCATTGAAGCTTGAGACTCCTGAGGCTGAATCTTCCGAGCCGGAAATTGTTGAACCGGACATCGAAGCCGGCGAGGAAGGTCAGGAGGTTCATGAAGCTGAAATCGCTCCTGAACCCAAGGAAGTTAAAGTTGCGATTATCGGGCATCCCAACGTCGGCAAATCGACGCTGCTGAACCGGCTCACGGGAACCTCTCGCGCGATTGTCTCGCCCATTCCGGGCACGACCCGCGACGCGGTCGATGAAGTGGTGGAGATCAATGGCAAGAATTTCCGCTTTATCGATACGGCCGGAATCCGGCGCAAGGGCAAAACGCATTTGATGGCGGAAAAACTTTCCGTCGTCATGGCGCGCAAGCATCTCGATGCCGCCGACATTGCGCTGCTGGTGATTGATGCCACCGAGGGCGTGAGCGCGCTCGATGCGACCATCGCGGGCTACGCCCACGAGAGTGGACGGTCCGTGATCGTCATCGTGAACAAATGGGACCTGGTTACGAGCGGCCAGAAGAAGCCAGGGCGTGAGACGAAAGCGACGCGTATTCGCGAGAGCCAGAGCCCAGCCGATCGCGAAGAATACGAGCAAAGAGTCCGCTACGACCTCAAGTTCTTAAGCTACGCGCCCGTGCTGTTCGTCTCCGCCGCCACCGGGAGAGGAGTGGAGAAGATCTTTCCTACGCTGGAACAAGTCGCGTCCGAGCGACGGAAACGTATTCCGACAGCCGAGATGAACCGATTCCTAAAGTACATTGATTTCGAGCGCGCGTCAGTACCTGCACGTCAGCAAGTCAAAATCTATTACATGACGCAAGCGGGCGTATCTCCGCCAACGTTTGTGCTTTTTACAAATCGAAAAGTGAAGCTGCATTTTTCCTACCAGCGCTTTCTGGAGAATCAGCTTCGAAAAGCTTTTGGATTCGTGGGTTCGCCGATTTGGATCAAGAACCGGGCGCGAGATTAATCGCGCGAATCAGCCCCAGCTGGCTTCGAATCTATATTCATGATCGTGGCCAGCATGGTTGCAATCAGTTTCTCCTTACCTGCTCGGATGGCAATAGCATCGGCCGTGCACACCGCGAGCCGCTTACCGGCACGTTTCACAAACGCACGCACGACGAATGATTCTCCGAGTGCCGGCGAGAGAAAGTTCACTTTAAATTCCACACTAAGAACGTCGGCTGCTTCCGGAGCAACGCTCAAGGCCGCATAACCACAGGCGGAATCCATAATGCTCGTGACCGCGCCTGCGTGTACGAATCCGTTTTGCTGGGTCAATTTGGTGCTGAAAGGGAGTCGAATCTCAACGGTGCCGCGGCCAACCGAAACCATCTCCGCCCCGATCGTGGACATGAAACTTTGCCGGGCAAAACTGTCTCGCACTTTTTTCTCAAACGCTTCCACGTTTTCCTCACGATATGCCGCTTACATCCTGCCATGGAAGCCTACCACTGGTCACTGCGCCTTTGTCAGCAATCCCACACGATCCACGCCCGCTTCCCGAGCAATGTCAATGACGTCGGCCACGTATTCGAAATCGACATTATCGTCGCCGCGCACGAACGCTATTCGCTCGGCGCGAATCTTGAAGATGTCGTGCAGACGAGTTTGTAGATCGTCCCACTTCACCTCTTCCTGATTGATTTTGAGCGCGGGAGCTTGGCCCTGCGTGCTCCACGCCACTTGGATCACGATCGTCCGGTCAATGGGGACGGGCTGACTCTTGTCATCCTGTGCGGGTTGAGGAATCTGCGCTTCCAGACCTTTTGTCTTCGACATCGAGACCACGACCATGAAGACAATAATCAACACCAGCAACACATCAATCAACGGAGTAACGTTGATTTGTGGATTGGACGGACCACCGCCTGCCTGCGAGAACGCCATTGGAATTGCTCCTCTCGGGCACGCGTGTCTGAGAAGATTTGACACCTACCTGGGCAAGTAAGTTCCACCGGAAAATCAGGCGCAGGCGCTTGCACACCTTTGTTCAGGCCGTGCATCATTAGAGGATCAAATCGTGGTGCTCAAAAAGCTGCCCTGAGCAAAAATGCATACTCGACAGCACCTAGTTTGCGCGCCCTTCGCTTTCGTGGCGATTCTGCTGTTTGCCGACGTCGTCCCCGCATGGGCGCAAGCTAATTATGAAATCCAGGTGTACGGCTCGGATCTGGTCGCGCCCGATCACACCATGGTGGAGTTGCACTCGAACTTCACGTTTGAAGGGACAAAGACGACGATTGACGGCGTCCTGCCCACCAACCATGCCGAGCATGAAACTGTCGAAATCACGCAGGGCATCACCGATTGGTTCGAAACCGGCTTCTACATCTTCACTAGCATTCAGTCCGATGGCGGCTGGCAATGGGTGGGCGATCATATTCGGCCGCGCGTCAGCATTCCGGAGTCGTGGCACTGGCCGGTGGGACTCAGTTTGTCGAACGAAATCGGCTACCAGCGGGCTGCGTTCGACGCCGACACTTGGACTTGGGAAATCCGTCCAATTATCGACAAGAAAATCGGGCGCTGGTATCTGGCCTTCAACCCCGCGCTGGACCGGTCGTTTCATGGCCCCAGCGTGCACCAGGGTTTTGTCTTCTCTCCCAATTTCAAGTTCAGTTACGACTTCACAAGACGAATCGCCGGCGGGCTTGAGTACTACGGTTCGTACGGACCGATCACGGATTTCAGTCCCCTCCACGATCAGCAACAGCAGTTCGTTCCTGCCATTGACCTCGATCTGGGGCCAGAGTGGGAGTTCAACTTCGGAGTGGGCATCGGTGCGACTGCTTCCACCGACCATCTGATTGTGAAGTGCATCATCGGTCGGCGTTTCTCATGGACACGAGACCACAGCAAGCATTGAAGCGCGAATGTAGGCGCGGGCGTGGACGTCCGCGGTCTGCCCCGGCGCAAGACTCAAGGCAGTGAGTGTTTCCCTAGCCAATCGGCTCCGGTGGCGACCACGGCGGCGGGACAGGCGGAACTGGCGGAGCCGTTGCTGGCGCCGGATGCAAGAGCCCATCCAGTGGTGGATAGCGCGACGCGAAGAAATAAATCGAATAGGCAGGAAAGAATACGATTGCCGGCACCGAGATCAAAGACATCACGAACAATAGCACCGCGAGCACGACGCTGCCCACGACGACCGCGAGCGTAATTGTGTACAGGTTCCAGGTGAGACCGGCAGCCTTTCCAAGCACTACGGCGATGACACCGAAGCCTCCAGCGGGAATCAACAGAATGAGAATCACGATAAAGGTGACAATCCCCACAAGCACCGCCGCTCCGAAAGCCATCACGATCTTCAGGCCAATATAGGCGGCGTAGCTACCCTTTTCTGATTGCAGCCTGGGCAAAAGGCGGCGCCATCCTTCGAACGCGCTGATATTTTCCAGGGCCATTTCCGGGACTACGAAATCCTTGGTCAAAACGTGGACCATCAAACAGAGCAGCACGAAGCCCACCACCACAAAGAACAACAACATGCCGCCTAGTATGAGCGGAAGCAAATGCTGGCGTGGTTCCTTCAGCCAACCGGCCGCAAGGGCGAATGCCGCGGGAACTCCGATCAGGACGGTCATACCGACGGTCATAGCCAGAATGAAAAGGAGTTGCCATACGAAATAGCGCAGCCCGGCCCCATTTCGACGGGCCCAGTAGCGCCGAATCTCGCAGCGCTTCGCGACCACGCTGTCAAACAAGATGAAGCGCATGACGCTGCTCACGTAGAGAAGTAATATCCAGAAGATCACGGCCAGCACGATCAGCAGGGCAATCAAGGAGGCGTACAGCATGAGATTAGGGTGGGGAAACGGAAAATGCTGTCCGCCAGTGGTACGCGTTGGGGATCGGAAGCTGCTGCCGTTGCATCCCCCGGAACTGAGTTCACCGGCAAGAAAACCCACGAACGCAAGCTTCACCCACTGCGCCACGCGGAATGGGCGCAGCAATTGCTCCCTGGTGTGCTGGAGGGCGGGACCAACGGCATCGATCGCGGAAATCGGCAAGCAAGCACCTCGCGGAGTTCGCAGGAACTGGCAGCAAGGTACCGCTAACCGGAAGTGGGGTCAAATGATATTTACAAGAACTATCACGCATTGGCGCGGATCATTCATTTTCTCGATTCGTAGATCCGTTTGATCTGTGAACATCCGTGGCGGTTTTTCTACTCGTATCGTAGCGCTTCCACTGGGTCCAACTTTGAAGCGCGTAGCGCCGGTACCAACCCGCTGATCACGCCTACCACCAGCAGCACCAGCGTTGAAAGCGTAACCGTCATCAATGAGATTTGCAGATGGATGTCGGCCTTGCCCGAAGTGTCTTCAAACAGCGGTCCCATCAACGGCAACGTGCCCACGGCGGCGGCAATGGCGTATGACAAAAGGACGCCGATCGCGCCGCCGAGCACCATGATCAGCAGCGTCTCGGCCAAAAACTGGACCTTGATGTGGCGCTTCCTTGCGCCCAGGGCGCGACGCAGGCCAATTTCACGGATGCGTTCATCGACTGAAACCAACATGATGTTCATGACTCCGACGCCGCCAATGCCGAGGGTCAAAGCTCCGATAAACGTCAGCAGAACTTGCAACCCGATGGTCAGAGCGTCGATGACTGGACGGAATTCATCACGCCCGAACATCTGAATCGCCTTGGGGTCCGTCGGCGAGAATTGTTGTCGCGTTGCCACGGCTGCGAGCACCTGCGCCATGGCTTTCTTTTCGAACTGTGGCGCAATGGGCGCAAAGATCAGGACATCGGCGTTCCGCGTATTCCAGAGATCACCCGCCGTGGAATAGGGGATCCAGACTGAGTCGTCGTCGCTGCTGAAGTAATTGCTGAGCTGGATTTTGCGCGCCATCACGCCGATCACGGTGAAACGCACGCCGCCGATCGTCACCGTTTCGCCGACTGCGGGACGCCCGCTGAACAATTGTTCGCGAACCCGTCCGC
This sequence comes from uncultured Acidobacteriota bacterium, assembly GCA_963722725.1. Classification (GTDB taxonomy): domain Bacteria; phylum Acidobacteriota; class Terriglobia; order Terriglobales; family Acidobacteriaceae; genus JABDBE01. The sequence continues at coordinate 618,442 of CAVROB010000009.1, read as the reverse complement.
CGAGAAAGGCGACACGCCGCCGTTCCAGTTCGTCACTGGCGTTAATCCAGCGTCCCTGCGCTGGGACTTCATTGCGCATTTCTCCATATTCAGGACACACACCGCGGATGGCCGCAGTCCCGACCAACCTGTCACCGTAGGCAATTCCGGGGCGGGAGTGGGTCTCCAGGCAAACATGCCTTACCAGAGGCGCGGTTTCCTTGACCATATCGACATCCGCCTGCTCGAAAACAACTTTCTTGCCGGCCCGCTGTCCGCCAGGCTGTTCGCTGGTTTGCTGTGGCCAGCAAATGACTACACTTTTGCCGAAGGCATCGAAGCTGCCCGCGAGAATTCGTCGAAAACTACTCCCGTAAGCAATCAGCAGCGTGACCGTCGTAATGCCCCAAACGATGCCCAGCATGGTCAGCAAGCTGCGCGTGGTGTTGCGCTTGAGTGCGATCCAAGCTTCGCGAATGATTTCGATCAACATAGATTCGGAGTGTGCCAGCACTTCAAAAACATGCCTTTCTACCCTCCCGCCTCAAATCTCAATGCCTCGATCGGATCCACAGATGCGGCTTTGCGCGCCGGATACAACGCGGAAAGCACTGCTACGCCTCCCAGCAGCCCACAGGCCAGCAACCCCGTCTTCCAGGTCGGAAGCAATCCCGCGAAGAAATCCGGCATGGGCAGCAAGTCGACCAGCGCACAAATTCCGTAAGCCACGCCCAACCCAATTCCGCCGCTCAGAAAAGCGATCAGCAGCGCTTCGATAAAGAACTGCCGCAAAATGGTATGAGCGGGCGCGCCCAAGGCTTTGCGGACGCCAATTTCGCGCGTGCGCTCACGCACCGCCACCATCATCACATTCATCACTCCCAAACCGCCCAGAAGTAATGTCACTATGCCGACCGCGCCAAGAAAATACTTCATGCCATCCGTCATCTGGCGGAACGCCTGCGCCTCCTGGACCGTGTCCCAGATGGGGCAAGCCTCTTTGTCGTTGGGATCGAAATTGTGCATGCGCGCCAGCGCCACCCGCAGTTCGTGTTTGCAACTCTCGTGTTGTTCGACGGATTTGGGCGTTACCAGGAGATAGTCAAAAGTCGTGGAAGTTCCCGGAGGTTTGTCCGGAAAATCGCGCCGCATCGCGCCAAAGGGAATAAAGATCTTGTTTACATCCCACCCGTCGTAGCTGGAATCCTGTTTCTTGGTCGCCATCACTCCGATCACGATGTAAGGGAAATCGTTCAAATAAACGTTCTCGCCCACGGGATTGCGCCCGGGAAACAATTGCTTCGAAGCCTCACTGCCCAGGAACGCTACGCGCCGGCCTTCGCGATTATCGTCCCAGTCATAGAACCGCCCTTGTCCGACCGTGAGGCTGCGAATCTCCTGAAACGGTGGTTGGGAACCGGTCACCAGGAAAGCGGCGTTGTTGAAGTTGCTGTGGGCGCGGACGTCCTCTTGCTCCAATTCTGGGATGGCGTATTGGCAATCCGGCGCCTCGGCTTGCACCGCTGGCACATCGGGATCCTCCCAGTGCACCTCTCGGCCCGCGCGTGTTCCTCCAGCTTGCAGGCTGGTGCGACCGTGGAAAATGATCATGACATCCTTGCCCAGGTTCTTGGCTTGGTCTTCTTGACCCTTGCGCAGGCCTTCCCCAGCCGCCACCATGAGAACGATGGAGACGATCCCCCAGGCGATGCCGAACATCGTGAGGAATGTCCGCAGCTTGTGCGACCACAGCGTTCGCAGTACATCGCCAATAAGATCGCTGAGGACCATCCTTGTTCCTTGGACGCGCTGGTCAACGGAACGTAAGCCGGGCAAAACGACGTCCTAGTAGGTGATACGAGGAGGACTTGGGATTTGTTCAGGGTAGCTTGTAGAGACGCAGAGCGCTGCGTCTGACTACCAAGGTGGGAGTCGTTGGAAGCTACGTCTGTACAGGGCTGCAGACAACGTTTTTAACCCAAGCTTCAAATTCCTTCAACGCCAATTCGCATTGCAGACGGTGCCGCTCCTGGCGGTCCCGGATTTTACGATCCAGCGGCGGGAGAAGATCGAATGTTATGTTAGCCGGCTGAAATTTCCTGGGGTCTGAGCGCGTGATGTAGTTCATGAGCGACCCGAATGCGGTAGCGCGGGGAAGCGGAACGGGGTCCGTGCCCAACGCCAGGGCTGCCGCGTGAATGCCGGCCATCAGCCCGGCGGCAATCGATTCTACGTAGCCTTCGACTCCACAAATCTGTCCCGCAAACAGTACGTGGGGATGCTCTTTCATCTGCAGAGTCTCCGACAGCAGCGTGGGCGCGTTGATGTAGGTGTTGCGATGGATCTGGCCGTAACGCAGGAACCGGGCATTTTCGAGCCCCGGAATCAACCGCAGCACACGCGCCTGCTCGCCGAATTTCAAATGGTTCTGGAAGCCGACGAGATTGTAGGAATCCGCCCGCAGATTCTCCTGCCGCAATTGCACCGCCGCGTAAGGGATGCGCCCGGTGCGCGGATCTTTCAATCCGACCGGTTTCATAGGGCCGAAGCGAAGGGTGTCGCGGCCTCGTCGTGCGATCTCCTCGATCGGCAGGCAGCTCTCGAAATAATTCAGCTTCTCCCACTCCCGTTCTTCGACAGACTGCGCCGACAGCAATGCATCGTAGAAGCGGTCGTATTCTTCCCGCGACATTGGGCAGTTAATGTAATCGGCCGAGCCTTTGTCATAGCGCGCCGCCAGGTAGACTTTCGCCATGTCAATCGAATCAGCCTCAACAATCGGGCTGATCGAATCGTAGAAGAATAGATGCGAAGCCCCGCTCAACCGTCCGATTTCCAGTGAAAGCGAATCCGATGTCAACGGCCCGGTGGCGACGATCGTGATCTGATCCTCCTCGATTCGGGCAACTTCCTCGCGCCGAATCGTGATCAGTGGCTCGCTCGAAATAGCTTCGGTCACGCGAGCGGCGAAGGTCGTGCGATCCACGGCCAGCGCATGTCCGGCGGGAACAGCGCATTCACGGGCAATTTCGAGCAGCAGCGATCCCACTCGCCGCATTTCTTCTTTCAGCAACCAGGGCGCAGTGTTCTCAGTATCGGATTTCAAGGAATTCGAGCAGACCAGTTCGGCGAAATCGCCAGTCTGATGCGCCGCTGTCGAGCGCAGCGGACGCATTTCGAACAGTTCGACAGCGACGCCCCGGTGAGCGCACTGCCACGCCGCTTCCGACCCCGCCAGTCCCGCGCCGATGATTTTGACGTGTGTCATCACAGAGCGTTGCCTATCACCGCTAGCTTATTATACGGACTGCGATTCTTACTCCCGCGAGGTGGTCATGGCACGCATTGCGTTAATTGAAGCCGAAAATGCGACTCCCGAAGTCAAAGAGATTTACGAAAAAGTTTTGCGTGGCAAACCGGGCAACGTGCAAAAGGCGCTGGCTCATCGTCCGGAGATGCTGAAGACTTTTCTGCCGTTCTACGCCAGCGTAGGTAGATCGCTCGATCGCAAACTTTACGAAATGATTTATCTGCGCGTGTCGTTCATCAACGGATGCCATTATTGCGAACAGCACCACGTGGCGTCATCGAAGCGGGTCGGATTGACCACGGAAGATTGGCGAGCGCTGAAAGACGGCAACTCCTCCGGCTTCGCCGAGAAAGAGCAGCTGGCTTTGGCCTACGCAGAAAAGTTAACACGCAGCGCCACACGACATTACCGATGCTGACGTCGAAAAATTGAAGAAACATTTTTCCGACGCGGAGATTGTGGATTTGCATTTGCTCATCGGCTTGGCGAATCTGACCAACCGCTTCACCGATCCGCTGGGGTTAGAGGTGGAGTTCCCGGAGGAGAAGATCTAGGGAGGTTTCTTAAGCATTAGCAAGCAGACAGTGTTCGCGCTTTTTGCTAGACCCCTGATAGATTAGCCTTTCTTATTCGACGTACTTAAATGGCGGAGTCAAGACGAGTTTTTCTTTCCGCAGAATGGCGAGATCTCGTTATGTTGAACTACGAGGTTGAGCCCAGTCTTTTGGGTCGATATGTTCCGCCCGGAACGCTGCTCGACTCATTCAAAGGTCGAACATACCTTTCGCTCGTCGGATTCCGGTTTTGCAGTACCAGGCTATTTGGGTATTTCCCAGTGCCATTTCACATGAATTTCGATGAAGTAAATTTGCGTTTTTACGTCCGTCGCAAGGAACGCGATGATGATCGAAGAGGCGTCGCCTTCATCTCCGAGGTGGTTCCGAGACGTGCAATCGCTACGACCGCTCGCCTGGTTTACGGCGAGAATTATTCATGCCTTCCAATGAGACATCGCATTGAGGCAAAGGGGCGGGATAAGACAATCGAATATCAATGGCGGGTCGGCAACGAGTGGTGCAGGCTCTTCGCTAAGACCGCAGGTATTCCGAATCACCCCCAAGAGGGAAGTTTTGAACAGTTTATTACTGAGCATTTCTGGGGCTACTCGATGCAGCGAGGCGGCGGTTGTGTCGAATACCACGTAAGGCATGATCCCTGGCGGGTTTGGGCGTCGGTTGAAGGCGGATTTGAAGGAGAAGCCAGCGCGCTCTACGGTAATGAATTGGCAACGGTTCTTCAACGCCGGCCGGACTCGGTGTTCGTCGCGGAGGGTTCGCCTGTGATTGTCTTCACGGGCAATCGAGTTCGATGACAACGTCAAATCGAGAATCGGACTCGAGTGTCCCGCGTGAGGGATGGATACTTTACGATGGCGGATGCGGTTCTGCTTTCGTTGGGTTCATTTGTGGAAAAAAGTTGTTGAGCGCCGAGGCTTCGCGCTGAAAGACCTACAAACTGCTTATGCCGACGGTAGCTTGAAAATTTCGCAGGAGAATTTGCTCGACGACATACAGGTATTGACATGCTCCGGCGAATTGGAAGCAGGCGCTGACGCCTATCTTTATGTAACTCGGCGAATCTGGTGGGCGCGGCCTTTCCACGCAGTCTTCAGCTTGCCGGGTTTTAATTGGATCCTCTGGCTGGGATATCGGTGGTTTAATCGGAATCGGTACCGGATATCTAGCCACTGTCCGTTGCCTCAATCCGACAGTGGCGCTCTCGGTTCGAAAGACGGCCACTAAACATCTCGCAGATAATTGCTTGGGCGATTCGACGGGCGCGTCTTCCTCGCTAATACTTGTAAAACCCTCGTCCACTCTTTCTTCCTAGAGCCCGCGTCCACCATTTTGATCAGCAGTGGGCAAAAACGGTATTTGGGATCGCCCAAGCCCGTCGTGCAGCACGCGCATGATGTCGAGGCGGACGTCGAGGCCGATGAAATCCGCCAAGCTAGCGGCCACGATGTTACATCAATGACGACGATCCCAAATCGACGACGGGATTACGGTACAGCCAGCCTAGCGAACACCCGGTTATTAGATTGTTGATGAGCTGCTGTATCGCCATACTCATAATTAGCTTCATCGGCCATGCCACCACCGAAGATATCCCGCAAGCCACTCCGACGAAAGCTGCGATACCAAGCCAGGATCTGAATTCCAGGCCGCGACCAAGCCCTTGCCATCGCGCACGAGCGAAAATCGCACTCTGGCAGACTATGACGAACAACATGGAAGCCCAACCCAGCCCAACCAGCCGGTTCATCTCGGCTGGAGGACGCCAACACTGCGCGCTGGCGATCCACGCACCGCGCAACATTACAGCGTTTAGCAAGATATCGAGAATTGTTGCCGCTACGAATGCGACCAGCACCGCAACAAAAAAGCGCTTCCAATTCATGACTCATCTCCTTTTCGACGCTGATGCCGCCGCGAAGCAGGGGTTCAATCAGACCACGAGATAAGCGTCAATACTTGTAAAATCCCGCGCCCGCTCTTTCTTCCCAGCCAGCCCGCGTCCACCATCTTGATCAGCAGCGGGCAAGGCCGGTACTTTGGGTCGCCCAAGCCATCCTGCAGAACCCGCATGATGTCTAGGCATACATCGAGGCCGATGAAATCCGCCAGAGTCAGCGGTCCCATAGGGTGGGCCATCCCGAGCTTGAAGACTTCATCCACGGCTTCGGGCGTCGCCACGCCTTCCATCACCGCGTACATGGCTTCGTTCAGCAGAGGCATGAGCACCCGGTTGGAGACAAAGCCCGGAGCATCGTTGACCTCGACCGGCGTCTTCTCCAGCTTCAGCGACAGATCGCGTACGGTCTGGAAGGTTTCATTCGAAGTCGCCAGCCCGCGGATGACTTCCACCAACTTCATGACCGGGACTGGATTGAAGAAGTGCATCCCGATAACCTTGTCGGGCCGTTTGGTCAAAGCCGCAATCTTGGTGATGGAAATGGACGAAGTATTCGAGGCAAGAATGATTTCGGGCCGGCACAGCCGGTCAAGGTCGCGAAAGATTTCTGATTTGATATCGAATTTCTCAGTAGCCGCTTCGATCACGAAGTCGCAGACGGCAAGCTTTGCACGATCCATAACCGGCTCAATGCGTTTTAGCGTGGCAGCCTTGTCTTGGGCAGAAATCTTGTTCTTGGCAACTTCGCGGTCGAGGTTCTTGCCGATGGCTTCGAGGCCTCGATCCAGAAAGCGCTGCTCCACATCGCACAAAACGACGCTGTAGCCGCTGCGGGCAAAGACATGCGCAATGCCGTTGCCCATCGTTCCCGCGCCGACAACTCCGACTCGTCGAATATTCATGAGGGCTTCTCCGCGCAAGCAATAGGAAAACCTCAGAGTCTAACACCTTGGGCATGGCTTCCCGAGTGCGAAGAAGAGGCAACAGGCCTTGGCTGTATTTTCGGTCGAGCGCCGCTAGGGGACGCGAGAAGGGTGATCCAACTTAGCAGTCGACGCCGAAAGACGAACCCTCGGCTCCCAAACCAGAAACGCGACATTCTCAATTCCGGCGGAGCGTATGCCGTTCAAGACTTCCAGCACAGAGCCGTATTTTGCGCGCCTGTCTGGCTGGATATAAACTTTTCGTTCCGAACCGCGATTCAGGCCTTCGCTGATCTTGGTATGCAATTCGCTGACTATCACCTTATCGTTGCCCAGGAAGACTTGGCCGTCCCGCTCGATCGTGACGACTAAGGCGTCCTCTCTCCTTGCACCCGGCATCGGGACGGCGTGTTCAACCTTTGCCAGATCGACACTTTTGCTGGTGGGCAGGGTCGGCAGGTGTGGTGCGGTCGTGGCAAAAAACATTGCCAGGAGGGCTACGAGGATGCTGAGGAAACCGGTAACGTCAACCCTGCAGATCAGGTCTGTCGGTTTCCGTTCGCTCTTTCGCATCGCTGAATCCGTCGGAACAAAATGGCGCGCATCTACCAGTTCTTCGCGTCACTAGAGAGGAGGGGTGCCTGCGCAAGCAAAACCGACGTGTCGTGCCTCGTTTAGTCCCGGTCGAGGCTTTCGTCGATCGCGACTTTGCCGTTTTTCTCGACCGTGATGACTTTATGAATGCTCTTGAATCCCGACATGGTGATGTCGAGCACGTAGTTACCAGGATCGAGATACAGATCGACTGGCGAATTCTTGTCGAGAATGCGATTGTTGATGGCGACTTGTGCGCCCTTGGGCGAAGTCTTGATGCTGACTGCACCCATTCCGGCGGTGTCGCCGTTGCCAAAGAGCTTCTTGAACTTGCCGCCCATCTTGATGTCATCGGTGTTGCCCAGCGCCTTCAGGCTCTGCGCCAAGCGGAAAGTTTGCCCTATTTGGAGATTTGCGGTGGCGTTTTCATCCAGGTAGCCCTGCTTCTTGAACACAAAGCTGTGATTGCCAGCGCGGTCCACGGAGAACTGGGCGGGAGTAACCCGGCCGGTATCTTTGCCATCCATCCAGATAGCCGCTCCCGCGGGTTCACTGCTCACGGAAACCGTAGCTGAGAGCTGGGCGAGTTGCACGCTGACAAACGATTTGCTCCCCGACCCAACATCAATGGTGCGAGTTTCGGCCGCATAACCGGGCTTGCTGATGGTCAACGTATGCTGTCCGGGATTGAGGCCGGCGAGGTTAAATGGCGTGACCCAGGTGGAGTCGTTTTGTCCATCGATCTGAATCTGCGCGCCGGCTGGCGTTGAAGTGACGCTTAGCTGCCCGGGAACAATGGTCGGAGCGACCGGCTTGGGCTTGGCTTTCTTCTTATTGTTGTATTTCGGTTGTACCGAGACTGGCGGCGGCACGACGGTGACAGCTTCTGGTGCAACCTGCGTTGTGGTTTGGTTCGCCGCGGAGCTTTCGGGCGTCGGGGTTGCACTCGGCTGGGCCGGCACGCTCGCGGCTGGAGCCGGCGTTTGCGCGGGAGTGGCATCGTCGTCAGCATTCTCGGAGTGGATATGCCATGCAATTCCGGCTACAACTACGGCAATCACGAGTATCGCAGCCGCAATCGAAACCATGAAAAGTTGCGGCGGCGTCTTCTTGATCTCCGAGACTGCCTTTTTCGCTACCTCACGAGGCTGCACCTTTGGCTTTTCCGGAGCAGCGGCGCCCTTGAATACCGCGGCGTGCACCACATCGGGCTCGGCGATTTCTTCTACCGGCGGTCGCGGTGGTGGCGCGATGCGTATCTCTTTGAGTGGCGGCAACTCATCGATCTCGGAAAAGCTGCGAGTCGCGGCTGCGCCCGGTCTCGGGCCTTCAGCCATCATTGGATCGACATGGATCTTTGGAGCTTCCACTTCAGGCTCGACGATCGCGGCCGACATGTTTGCGGAGGGAGCGGAGAATGATTCGACGGAGAACGTCTCCACGCCGGCTTCAGAGTTGTTGATGACCGGGGCGGCCTGATCAAGATTTGGCGTAATGAGACCGCTGGCGCTCATGGCGCTGTCGTTTCCGGCGCCCCGTCCCGCTGCGGCTGCCCTTGTCGCGAGCGGCGGCGTAACCTGTCTGCTCGGTTGAGGCGGTGCTGGTGCTGACGGTCTGATCGCCGGTTTCGGTTGCGAAGTCGCTGCCGGCGCCGCTGGCTTCACGGTCGGCGCGCTGACGGCTGGCGCAGGTTTCTGCGCGGCGGGCGCCTTCTGCCCGGGTTGCCCAGGTTTCGCGGCGGCTGCAGCTTTGGTGGCGCTTTCCTTGCACCTCTCCAAATCGTTCACCAGATCTTGCCCTGACTGGTATCGTTCCTCGGGCGCTTTCGCCAACGCCTTCATGATGACTTGGCTCAGCGCAGGATGAATCTTGCGGTTGATCTGATCGGGAGCGACCGGCGTCATTTCCGAGATCGATTGCCGGACTTGATCCGCATCCTCCCCATCGAAAGCCTTGCGCTCGGTGACCATCTCATAAAACATCGCTCCAAGGCTAAAGATGTTGGAAGGCGCGCCGAGCGGATCTCCGCGCAGTTGTTCCGGCGACATGTAATGCAGAACTCCGGGAGCAGCCCCAGAGGCCTGGGCGGCGAAGGCGCTCATGGTAGAAATTCCGAATCCTAATACTTTTACTGTGCCGTCCCACGACACCATAATCTTTGCAGGCTCGAGGGTGTAATGCACGAGGTTCTTGGCGTGGGCGTGATCAAGACCCTGGCAGGTTTGGCGCGCGATGTCCTGAAGGTCCCAGATGGAAAATCCTTCTTTGCGGGCGAGCATCGTGGCTACACTGTTGCCCTGGACATATTCCAAAGAGGCGCAGAAAACTCCGTCGACTTCTTCGGCTCCGTAGAGCACGGCAATATTGTGACTATTGAGAACCTTGCTGGCGGTTGCCTCGTCCAGGAGGTTTTTCACCAGAGCAGGCGCCTGCTCGCCCAGCGCCTCCACTTTGACAGTCTTCAGCGCCACCGTTTGGTTGCTCTCCGGATCCGTGGCTTTGTAGACGGAAATTGTGTCTGAGTGCGCGATTTCGCTGAGTATTTCAAAGCGCCCGATTTTGTTCGACATTATCTTCGTAGCCTCATGAAGACAAACAGGGACCTTCCCTCGGTGGGGAAAACCTTGGGCACGTCCTTGGGGGAAGTGACGTGATCAGGATAGTCCGAGAGTAGGCCGAAAGTGGAGTTACGAAAGTGCTCGTAAATTCGATTCGGGGCGTGTTGGGGAAACTTTAGTACCGTAAAGATCTCAATCGGGTGGGGCTAAGGTGCGTGGACCAGGACACCTTGGTCCGTCAGGCCGGGCGGGGCGCGCGTTCACCACAAGCGCAAGGTCGGGCCGTAACTTTTCGCCGGCTGCAACCGTTATTACTAAAGCAAAATTGTTGAGCAGGCCTCAAGGGTGACATTTGTCATCGAATTCCGATGACGATCTCCACTGGCATTTACGGTCTCAGTCGGCGATGCTGGGACTGGGAAGATGCTGAGGTTGTCCGGGTCCGCGCCCATCGGCTATGCTTAAAGCAACCTTGGGGTTTCGCAGGCAGGCTAAGTTTTCTCCCGGAGTTCGTTCATGACCCTGACCCGTTTCGTCACGAAAAACGCGTTCCGCAACAAGCGCCGCAGTATCCTGACCATCTTGAGCATTGGCGGCTCATTGCTGCTGCTCACCTTCTTGATTACCATCTGGCGGAGTTTCTATGACAGCAAGCCCAGCGAAGAGTCGGCACAGCGCCTGATCGTGCGCCATAAAGTTTCGCTGGTGTTCAATTTGCCCAGCTATTACCGGCAAAAGATTCAGGCCATCCCTCACGTGAAGGAAGTGGTGAATGAGCAATGGTTTGGCGGGCAATACATGGACGACAAGCCGGAACACTACTTTGCGCAGTTCGGCACTGATCCGCAAGAAATTTTCAAGGTCTATTCCGAATTCAAAATACCCGCGGACCAACTCGAAGCCTGGCAGCACGACCGTGCCGGCGCCGTTGTGGATGTTGGGCTGGCGAACAAGTTTCACTGGAAAGTCGGCGACCGCCTGAACATCACGGGAAAGATTTTTCCCGTCAATCTGGAGTTGACCATCCGCGGAATTTTCACTCCGCCGGATCCAACGCAGTCGATTTACTTTAACAAAGACTACATCGACGAAGGCTTTCCCAGACTCAAAGGACAGGAAGGGTTCTTCGCGGTTCTCGCCGATGCGCCCGATTCTGTTCCGGGCGTGGCGGGAGCGGTTGACGAAGAATTCCGCAACGCCGATCGTCCGACAAAAACCGAGAGCGAACACGCTTTTCAGTTGGGCTTCATTGGGATGTTGGGCAACATCAAGGCTTTCATCATGAGCATTTGCCTGGCAGTGGTCTTTACCATTCTGCTGGTGTCGGCGAACACCATGGCGATGTCGATTCGCGAGCGGACGCGGGAAGTTGCGGTATTGAAGACGCTGGGCTTTACCCGCAACAGCATCTTGGGATTGTTCGTCGGCGAAGCGGTCTCGCTTGCACTGGTGGGCGGGCTGATCGGGTCGCTGCTCGCCTTCCTGGTGGTGAAGGCGATGGCGAGTCAGGGTGGAATGTTCACCGGCATGAAGGTCACTCCGATCACGATAGCGGCGGCACTGCTGATAGCGGCAGTCGTGGGATTTGCCAGTTCGTTCATACCTTCCTACCACGCTGCGAAGATCAATATTGTCGACGGTTTGCGTCACATCGGATGAAGCGACTTGAAGGACGAGAATAGAAATGGCAATCCCTCTCAGTTATAACGTGCGCAATCTGCGGCTGCGCAAAAGCCTGACGGTCATGACCGCCCTGGGAATCGCGCTTACCGTTGCCACGGCGGTCTTCATCATGGCTCTGTTGGCGGGATTGGGCCGCGCCTTTGCCACGACCGGCGATCCTCTGAATGTGCTGATGCTGCGCAAAGGTTCGGACTCGGAGCTAGCCGCAGGCGGAGTGTCGCGCGATGCGATGCAAGTGTTGAAAGACCTGCCCGGAGTCGCCAAGAACAGCCAGGGCGAGCCTCTGGTTTCGGGCGAAGACATTCTGGTGGTGGTGCTGCCGCGCAAAGGTGGGACGGGCGAAACCAACGTTACTACGCGATTCCTGACGCCACTGGGAATCGAAATGCGCCCTAAGATTCACCTGATCGCCGGTCGCTGGTTCACACCAGGGCAACGCGAGGTGGTGGTAAGCAGTTCGATCAACCGGCGATTCGAGCACGCCAACATTGGCGACATGGTGCGCATCGGCAAAGGCGACTGGCCGATTGTGGGCATCTTTGACGGAAGCGGCACGGCGCACGATTCCGAAATATGGGGCGACATCAACCAGTTGGTGACCGATTTTGAACGCACGGTATACTCCTCCGTTCTGGTGCGAGCAACCGACCCGGCCTCCGCCCAAGCTCTGAAGAACCGTGCGAACGACGATCAGCGCCTCGAACTCAATGGCCTGCTGGAACCCGACTACTACGCTTCGCAAACCAAGTCAGGTGCGCCGATAAAGATCGTAGGCTGGATTGTGGCCTTCATCATGGCAGTCGGCTCCTGCTTCGCCGCCGCCAACACCATGTATGCGGCCGTGGCTTATCGCGGCCGCGAGATTGCTACGCTGCGCGTGATTGGGTTTTCACGGCCCAGCATTCTGACTTCGTTCATGCTGGAGTCGCTGTTGTTGTCCTTATTGGGTGCGGCGCTGGGCATCTTACTTATGTTGCCGTTCAACGGCATGACCACGGGAACGCAAAATCAGGTGACGTTCAGCGAGGTCGTATTCAGCCTGCAAATGACGCCAGTCGTGGTCTTCAGCGCCATTGTGTTTGCCCTGATCATGGGCGTCGTAGGCGGGTTTGCTCCCGCCTGGCATGCATCGCGGCGAGACATACTTAGCGCTCTGCGGGACTAGAATCGCCATCTATATTTGAAGAAGGAATTTGCATCAGCGATACACTGCGAATCATCTTTAGACACCATGCCGATTGACGCAAAACACGAAGACCTGCAAAGCCTGCGAATCGATCGCACGGCTCGCGCCGGCGGCGAAGGTGAGCCTCCAGTCTGGGCGCGGCGGTACATCCTTATCGGAATCGGAGCCCTGGTTCTGTTGGGTGTGTTAGCCATTGCCTACCGCCTGTTGTCGCACGATGCGCCGGAGGTCGAAGTGGTTCGCACCTCGGCCCAAAGCAACGATGTCGGCGGCATAGTGCTTTCTGCCAGCGGCTACATTGTGGCTCACCACAAGATCAATCTGAATTCTAAGGTAACCGGCCGAGTCGCGTGGATCGGCGTGGAAAAAGGAGACAAGGTCAAAGAAGGCCAGGTCCTGGTACGTCTGGAAGATGATGAATTCCGTGCCCAGTATGAACAGGCGAAAGGCGCGGCAGAAAATGCCCGCGCTTATCTTGAAGAACTGCAAAACGGATCTCGTCCCGAGGAAATTCAGCAGGCGCAGCATAATTTGGATGAAGCCCGAGCCACTCTGGCCGATGATCAACTTACGCTGGACCGCACGAAAGATTTGTGGAGTCAAGGAGTCGTGTCTAAGCAGGCCCTGGATGACGCCACCGGCAAGTTCGGAGCCGACCAGCAGCGTGTGAATTCTCTCGACAAGGCCTTTCAGTTATCGAAGCTGGGTCCTCGCAAGGAGGAAATTGCGCGGGCACGCGGCGCTCTCGAACAAGCCCAAGGGCAGGCGGACTATGCCAAGTCATTGCTCGATGCTACCTTGATCCGCGCGCCGGTTACGGGAACCATCCTGGAGCGCGCCGCTGAAAAGGGTGAGCTCGTGACTTCGGGATTCGCCAGCACCGCCGAGGGCGGTCCGCAGGGTCTTGTCGTTTCTCTTGCTGACTTGAACGATCTTCAAGTGGAACTCGATATCGCACAGGACGATTTCGCCAGGCTCGGTCCCAAACAAAAGGGCATCGTCACGGTGGACGCGTATCCTGACCTCAAGTGGGATGGAAAGATCGCCGAAATCTCTCCTGAAGCAAATCGTGCCAAGGCGACGGTTCAGGTCAAGGTGCAAATCCTCAATCCAGATGCGCACTTGCGCCCGGATATGAACGCCACGGTAAAGTTTCTGGCGGACGAAAACAAACAAACGAGTACACAGCCGCAGGGAGTATTTGTTCCCACGAGCGCGATTCACGATCGCGATGGCAAGAAGTTCGTCTTCCTCGCCTTTGACGGCAAGGCACTGGTGCGGGAAGTCAAAATCGAGGCGCAACGCAACGGCGGCGCGCTGGTGCAGGGCCTCAACGGTGGCGAAGACGTTATTTCTTCGGCGCCACCAGAGCTCAAAGACGGCGAAAAAATCAAGATCAAAGGACAATCATGAGCGCAGCTACCATTCCCCATACCGCAGTGCAAACCAAGGTGGTCCAGGCCCGCAACGTCAGCAAAGTCTTCAAACGTGACGCGTTCGAGGTCAAAGCCCTCGATGACGTTTCCATCGAAATCGGCGGCGGTGAGTTTCTGGCTCTGATGGGGCCGTCCGGTTCAGGCAAGACGACGTTGCTGAATATGATTGCGGCCATCGACCGGCCCACCGCGGGAGAACTGCTGGTGTTGGGCGAGAACGTGTTCCGGTTCAACGATTCTCAATCGGCGCACTGGCGCAACGTGCATATCGGATACGTGTTTCAAACCTTCAACCTGATTCCTGTACTCACCGCATTTGAAAATGTCGAACTCCCGCTGCTGCTCACCAAGCTGAATGCCCAAGAGCGTCGCGACCATGTCATGACAGCTTTGAAACTTGTTGGCCTAGAGGAACGTGTAAATCACCTTCCGAAACAGCTCTCAGGCGGGCAGGAACAAAGGGTGGCGATTGCTCGTGCGATCGTCAGCGATCCCACGCTATTGCTTGCCGACGAGCCTACCGGCGATCTCGACAGTCACTCCGCCACGGAAGTGCTGGAAATTCTGAAGCGTCTGAATGAAGATTTTCACAAGACCGTGGTGATGGTGACGCACGATCCGCACGCAGCGTCGTACGCGCATGTGACGCGGCACCTGGAAAAAGGAATGCTGCTGCCCGCGTAGCCCGCAACCTGCCCTTGCTGTCATCCCGAGCAGCGCGAGGGATCTAGGTTCTTGCGCGGGGCGGCGATAACCGGGATTCCTCGTCGCTTTCGCTCCTCGGAATGACAAGGTGGATGGATATTTAGCCTCAGACGCAGCAGAGCTGCATCTCTACAGCTGAGAAAGCGACGCGCTATGCTGTTCGCCTGGAGCTGGATCCGATACCCACTGCCAAGCCCGCCGGCCATTTTCTCGGACCACGCTTAATGCTTCGCCGTATTCCACCAGCCGGTTGAGGACAGTAGTCACCGAGGCCAGCGGATCTTTGTGACGAACTAAGATGCTGGGAAGGCGTTCTTGAATCTGTTCGCAGACCTCCCGCACCGCCAGCGGCCTCCCCGCTTCCATCAGAACCATGCGACACGCTTTCGTGAACCCCGGTTGGCGTCCTCCAGCTTTTCGATCGACCAACTCCAGCAAATCTTCTCCCAGGATTTCGTCGCCGAATAAATTAGCGAGCCCTGAGATTGTCTGCTTCAGGGTACCAATGCGTTTCATGATTTCAGCCCGCTGACGCATTAGCTGGCGAAGTTCTTCATGGGCTGTTTTGACCACTTCCTGGACATGAGGATCCCCAGTGTGTAGAAGGGTTCCGTTGCCCGTCCCGTTACTGCCGTTCGCTCCGTGCTGCATAACCCCACCCTCCGAACTTGCCTGACCAGTCTCTTTATCAATTTGCTCTAGCCTTGCACACCACTCCTCGGCCTAGATACGCAACGATGTGCTCCTGAGTTCCATGTTCGATTCGAGACAAATCTGAGAAACGGATCTGATCACGCGAGTTCACCATGCTCGTTTTCCGGGACGAGATGGAATTCGTCCAAGCCAAAACTGACTGCTTAGTTTGACGTTAGGACTCGGGAAAGGTGAGGCTGTTTACAAGAATGTGACAAGTGGTCGGAATGCGCGGACGAATGCAGCTTCCACGAGGATGAAGCAGAGTTTAGCACTTAGCAATTGGCACTTAGCAATTGGCATTCACCACTCAGTCCTCAGTCTGATATGTGCTCGCCGGCTATGGCGTAGATATTCAAGGGCCGAATGCTAAGTGCTGACTGCTACGTGCTAAGGTTTGTAAAAATTCAGCGCGAAGAGTTTCGCTTCGCATCCAGACTCAGGGGGCCCGCTCCAAATTGGGAAATCAGCAGGGCGCCTCCAAGCATGCTCACGTTCTTCATGAACATGGCCATCTGCATCTGAGCCATCATCGGGTCTTTCACCGCCCAGAAGTTGTGCATTGCGAGCGTGACTGGAACCAGGAACAGCACCAGCAGCCAGGCGCCGATCTTCGCTCGGTATCCGAGCAAAATGCTGAGTCCTCCGAGCTGCGCCAGAATTCCTGATGCGGGAACCAAGAAATTGGCCATGGGCACACCCGCCTGGGCGGCGTAGGCGATATCTTGATGAGAGAAGTGGAAGAATCCCGACAAAATGAAAATGATGGAGAACAGTATCCGTCCTGCAAGTGTGATGAACGCGCCCACGGATGCTCCTTCTCTCAAGTCTGTGGTTCGCACTGCGCTGGCAGTTTGTGAACGCTGCGAAATTGAGTTGCTGGCCATAAAAAATCCTCCGGAAGAATTTTTGGGACCCGAAAGCGCCCCTGCTATTTCGAAGTAGATGACAACTGTGTTTTGAAAGTTACTTTAAATAACTACTTGCATTTGTAAAGTAGGCACTTTAAAGTAACTAGGTGAGGTATCCATGCGCCGCTATGCTCAATCGCCTACTCCATGTCTCATGGGTGGATTACTCGAAGTGCTCACGCGCCCTTGGACTATGCACATTCTGTGGGCGTTATCGACGAACGGACCCACCCGATTTGGGGTTCTTCGACGCCAGGTCGAGGGCATTTCGTCCCGCGTTTTGACGGAGCGGCTGCGGCTGCTGGAGCAAAAGGGATTTATTTATCGCGACTACGAACCGACCATTCCACCCTGCGTCACCTATGGCATTACCAAGCGCATGAAGGACATTCAGAAAGTGCTCGGGGAGTTAGACCAACTGGCGCGCAAGTGGCAACAAGAGGATGTGCCGGCAGCCCACAAAGGCAGGAATCAACCGGCAGGGGAAGCCGTCTCTTCAAGCTAACCCGTTTTCCACCTGTTCCTCCTTGACAAAAGCAACATACCTGTTAGAGTGCGGCCAAATGGCTTCTCTCAAGCACATTTGAGGAAGGGACCCTGGTATGAAGAATGTTTACGAGGTTCTGAGGCAGAAGGAACTCGAACTGGCACGGTTGGAAAAGGAAGTTGAGGCCCTACGCGTAGCCGCCCCCTTGTTGTCCGATGATAAGGAATCGATGCTGGAAGCAACCAGCAATAAACCGACGTTAGCCAGTCCCACAACGACGCAACAGCCTATCCGCATCCCGCAGGCAGCCGTCAATGCCAGCCCGCAACCGGCGCGTGCTGCAGGTTGGGAAGACACAGCCAAGCGCTGGCCATAAGGTTATGTCGGCGTGATTTGCTCCGTCCGCGGAATCAAGGGATTTAAGTTCGTGAGGACACAAAAGCGAGGGCAATCAGGGCAATTGACCAACTTCTGATAACCCTCGTTGTTACTTTGTGTCCTTGGCCGCCAACAAGTTCGAACTGCTGAGGAAATCTCCCACCGAGCGATGCTATACTCCACGCAATAACTCTGGCCGAAGCATTCCTCATTACGCCTTAATTCAAGGCGACACGGGGGTGGTGTGCCGAGACAGGCAGAGGTGAAGCCATGAGCGCGGCAGCGACGCAGGCACCGGTTCGAGTCTTTACCAACACTCGCCGCGTTCCTCGTTTCCCGTTGGCGGTTCCCGCGGATGTCACTGTCTTACGATCAGGGATTCCCTATTCCATCCCCGGCCGCTCGGTCACCCTCGGGGAGCGCGGTGTCGGTC
Organism: uncultured Acidobacteriota bacterium; assembly: GCA_963722725.1. Lineage (GTDB taxonomy): Bacteria > Acidobacteriota > Terriglobia > Terriglobales > Acidobacteriaceae > JABDBE01. Next base: position 600,691 of record CAVROB010000009.1, on the reverse strand, counting down.
TGGTGCTGGCCGGGGAACTTCATCCCGGCGATTCTGTCGGCATTGAGTTTCGCTTGCCCGACGCTGGCGGGCCGTTTCGCCTGAAGGCGGTGGTTCGCTATCAGGCGCTATTCCATTGTGGTCTTGAGTTTGTAAATCTGACCTCGGAACAACAAACGCTGATCGAGCACTGGACGCGACGGAAGTCCGTCGCCAATCCCACCACTGCGGTTTCTGGCGCTCCACCCTCGCCGCCGGCAGCCATACCTGCACAATCGCGTGCCATTCCCGATCAAGTCATCAGTCCAAACATCGCCGTTCAAAAGAGAGTCCAGCCGATGTTGCGGCGCGCCGCATGGTTGGCGCTTGTCGGAACATTCCTGTTAGCAGCGGGCGGCTGGTGGCATTGGCGCCAGGCGTGGGGCGAACTGGAATCGCAGATTCCGCCAAGCCAAAAGCCCTCGCAACCACCTCCCGTCTATGTTCCCGCCGAAGCGATGGAAAGGCTATTAATCCACAAGATCGAACCGATCTATCCCGACGCCGCGAGGCAAGCGAACATACAAGGCATCGTGATCCTCGACACCGTCATCGGACGCGACGGAACCGTCATCGACGTACACCCGGTCAGCGGCCCCGACGAACTCACCCCCGCAGCCGTCGATGCCGTGAAATGGTGGCGCTTTCAGCCGTATCAAGCAAAGGGCCAGCCTGTCGAAGTGGAAACCAAGCTGGCAGTGGAATTCCGAGGGAATTGACCACAACCCCTCACCATCTTCGGTCGAGGTCACCGGCGGCCGTCTCAGTTCATGTGTGTGGGCTGTTTCTTCACTTGACGTCGTCCTGAGTGGCCGTCAGGCCGCGAAGGATCTGGCGCGGATTGGCAGGAATGCAGTTGAGCGCGCATAGGCTGCCCCATATCGTGGTACTACACGCGAGATCCTTCACCCGGCTGAGGCCCGGACCAGGATGACGTCTGTTGGAAGTTTGTTTGTTGAACGTCGTTGGGTCGGTGATTTCGACGCTTTTAGTTTACTCACTTTGACGTCATGCGATTCTTGCGAAAAGCATGCAGAATCATCGCGCTGCTGATCGCGAAACTGCCCACCGCGCCCAAAGCCACCACCTCGGCCATCTGCCAACTCAAACCCAGGAAATCCGCGAAGAATGCAGCCAGGGCAAACCCGACTCCAAGGATGTTCAGCCACACTGGCGCGTGCACTGGGTTGCTGTGCCCCCGATTATAGAAGCGCAGTTGAAGCAGCACCGCGGCCAGTCCGATAGCAGCCACAACGACCACGGCCAGCGGGCTGAAGAAGGCGTTGCGTCTGGTATAGAGCACGACCACACCGAGCCCGCAGCACAGCAAGGCGGAAGCAATCACAGTCCAGCGGCGAGAATAGGATCGGCTGTCGGCCACGAGGTTTAGTTCCTCGTTTATACAGGGGTTTGGCGGCGGATTCAAACCCGACTCAACTTTCGGCCAACTATTCTATCCCCCTCCGCCTGCCACCCATTCGGCTTGGCGCGTGTCGCCGTGACTGACCGCATAGAGGGCGAGTTCGACCCGACTGGACATTCCCAGCTTGTCGAAGATATGGAACACGTATTTCTTCACAGTGTGTTCGCTAAGCCCGAGCTCTCGGGCTACCTCACGATTGCTGAATCCATCCGCAACCAGGGCCACGACTTGCTCTTCGCGCGGAGTGAGCAACCCAACTCCATGAGCATTCACGACGCGCAAAGAAGGAACGTGGGTTACGGTCTCAACCAGGTACTGCAATTGCTGACTATTGGCCCACACTTGTCCCTGATGAACGCTCTGGATGCACTTGCACAGCAAGCGAAAGGGATAATCGGCAAAGCAGAACAGTCCTTTGACGCCGGAGCGGAAGGCATTCACAACCGAGTCGCGATTCGATTCGGTCAGTACCAAAACCTTGGCGATTTGCGGGTGAGCCAGATGCAAGCGTCGAACGTTGGCCATATCCTGGCCGGCTAGTTTCGGATGATCGGCGTTCATCAGGATTACGTCGACCTGAAAATCTGCCACTGCCCTGAGGATCAGGTTCATATCCACGCCGCAAGAACTCACGCGGAATTCCGGGCGTCGGCGCAACGCACCCACCAATAGCTGGCACTGCATCTGATTGGAGTCGGCTACCAGGACGCCAATCGTAGTCGAAGTGCTACCGCTTACAGCGTTCATAGCTCACATCCATGTTATAACCGGCGTGTTAATGATAGAGCTTGAGGCGATCGGAATGCTGTGATATAGGGACGCCACAGCAGGCCTTATTTGTGTGGAAAACCTTCCGAGGCCCATAACGAATCTGATTTTTTCCCGTTATTGCACGCGGCTACGGTGATAAGAACTCTGCTCATTGCCCGGGGAACTCAGCGCTCCTTCATGAACGACTTCGTCAAGTCCACTTTAGCGGGTGCAACCAAAGTAGTAGGCGCTGGAGTTGCCATAAGCGGACGAATCTCAACTTTTGTGCTCTGTAAAACCCGTAGTGTTATGGCTTGCGATGTCGTTCGATTCAGACCGGAGATCGAGGCGGCCTTCGTCTTAACTGCATACCTTCGTGTACGGCGCTTCCCATGTCTTGCCACTCATGGCACACCACGATAAGTTCAAGAGGTTCGACACTCCTAATAGAAAGGTTGCAGTTCCTCGGTAGCGAGTCGAGGCCTGAACGGAAAAATGAAGATCAACTTTACTGTGGTCTATTGCGTTCTCGCTCTCAGCTGCTGCTCCGTGCAGCAGGGGTTGGTGGCCGTGGCTCAAGAACAGCAGCCAAGCACGGCTGTTGCACAGACCGGGCCAGCGGTAACCACGAAATCCGGTGTGGTGGACGGCGCTAGGAATCCTAAATCGAATCCAGCCCTGACGGGGGTGCGCCGTCCGCTCTACCGGCTCTGCAAAAGTGATGTTGTAGTAGTGTCTTTCACCTTCTCGCCCGAGTTTGACCAAACCGTAAGCGTGCAGCCGGATGGGTACGTCACCTTGAGGGGCGCGAAGCAGCTGGTTGCCGAGGGCGCAACGGTTCCCGAGTTGGAAGCAGCCATTGGCCGGGCCTATACCGGCGTGTTGCGTGACCCTGAGGTCACCATCGCGCTCCAGGATTTTGACAAACCGTATTTCATCGTGGGTGGCGAAGTGAATCATCCCGCGAAATACGAACTACGCTCGGATATCAGCGTGACGGAAGCGGTGGCCATTGCGGGAGGTCTCACCCCGCGGGCCAAACACTCCCAGATCGTGCTGTTTCGACACGTTTCTGACGATCTGGTCGAATCCCACTTGCTGGATGTGAAGGAGATTATGAAATCACGGACTTTGGCGGAGGATATTCGCCTCAAACCCGGCGACTTTTTATTCGTGCCGCAAAACCTGATTTCCAAGATCAAACAGTATTTGCCTACTTCCAGCATGAGTATGTACGCGAGTCCGACACAGTTTTAGGGACAATGTGTTCGCAACCATCGGGACCTATCCCCGACAATAAAGCAACAGAAGCAGAAATGAGCACTTGGACTTTCATATGCCGGAGGAGCTTAGAATTATCCCGAGATCGGCGCATGTGCCTTCCCCCACCCTGCGCGACCTGCTGTCGGTGGTTTTTCGACAACGTCGACTAGCGCTGAAGTCATTTGTCGGCATCTTTTTGGCGATATTTCTCTACGGGTTGATCGCACCCCCTTACAAGTCAGAAATGAAGGTGTTGGTCCGTCGGGGTCGCGTCGATCCGGTGGTCACTTCAACGCCAAGCCAGGCTGAATTCGAACGCGAGACTGTGACCGAGGAAGAACTGAATTCAGAAGTGGAACTGCTGCACGACGACGAAATCTTGCGGACAGTTGTGCGGCGTGCCGGCCTGATTTCTGAAGGGCATTCGTGGTTCTGGAGCCTGTTCGGTGACAACCAGGAAAGGCAACTGGCCCGAGCGGTGCGCCGTATCGATAAGCGGCTGACAGTCGAACCGGTGAAAAAAGCAACCCTGATCACCGTGAGTTACAAATACTCCGATCCAGTTCAGGCCGCCAACGTGCTTCACGCCTTGGCTTCCGCGTATCTGGAGCGCCACGAACGACTGCACCGCCCCTCGGGAGAGTTCAAGTTCTTCGATCAGCAAGTCGTTCAATCGCGCAGCGCTCTGGAGGAAACGGAGTTGCAACTCATGAGGTTCGGGGCCGATCAAGGAGTGACTTCAGCGGCTCTGGAGCGCGACTTAGCGCTGCAGAAACTAAGCGAAGCAGATGCGGATGCTCGCCAAACGCAAGTATCGATCGCTGTGTCCACGGAGCGCGCGCGCATCCTGGAGAAGAAACTGAGCTTGTTGCCTGATCGGATCACTACAGTAATGCGTGACTCCGACAATCCCCAACTGATGCAAAAAATGAAAGCGCAACTGCTCGAGTTACAGCTGAATCGGACCGAACTACTTGCCAAGTACGAGCCTTCCTATCGGCCGGTTCAGGAGATCGACGAGGAGATTGCGGAAACCAAAGCTTCCATCGCGGCCGAAGATAAGGCTCCAATTCGGGAGCGCAGCAGCGACCAGCATCCGGATCACGAATGGGCCAGAGGCGAATTATTAAAGACTCAGGTCGAACTGACAGCGATGAGCGCACACGCTGAGGCCGAAAACACTTTACTGGTGCACTACCGGGAAGCGGCAAGTCAACTGGGCGATCGTGCCATCGAGCAGGAACAGTTGATGCACGATTTGAAGGCGACCGAAGAAAAATATCTCCTTTACCTAAACAAGCGTGAGGAGGCAAGGATTGGGGATGCGTTGGATCAGGGAGGCATTCTCAATGTAACGATTGCCGAACAACCCGCAGTCCCCGCGCTGCCTGAGCTTTCCGCGCTGGGCTTCGGATTCATCGGCCTCGCGGGTGCAAGCACGGTAGGAATGACGGTGGCCTTTGTTGCTGACTACCTGAATCCAGCTTTTCGCACTCCGGATGAGATCGTTGCCTACTTGGGAAGTCCGGTGCTGGCTTCGCTGCCGCGCAGAAACGAATAAACCATGCGCTCTTACAACAACGGAAATCGAAGCTGCATCGGAGTTTCGTATATGACTGATCGGACGACTGGGTCAAACTTCGCTAAAAGACTCGGTCGAGGAAAGGGACAATGAGCACATTTGTCGATTTATTCCCGCAGACGCTGGGTGACGCGTACGAGCCAGCCGCCATCGAAGTTGAACGCGAAGAATACCGCCAGACCGGATCCGCAGTTTGGAGCTCCGAGTCCTTCGCCGAAGAGCAGATCCGCGGTTTAGTGCGTCAGGTATTTCTTCCAGGATGGCCCAAGCCTGCGCATCAGGTTGTTGTGAGTCCGGTCGATCAGGAGACTGATATCAGCTCGATCTGCATGCAGATCGGTCTGGCACTTTCCGCACAAGTACGGGGAACCACATGCCTCGTAGAGGCTAATCCCAACGGTCCTGGATTGGAACAGGTTGTCGAGAAAAATGGCCACGACCTGATCGCGAATCAGAAGACTTCTGCTTTCCGGAATCCGTCCCGTCAACTCTCCAACGAATTGTGGCTGATCCCGCGGATGGCCTTTGTCGGCGAAAACGAAAATGGTTTGTCGGGCGCATGGCTGCGCGAACGACTTACCGAACTACGCCATACGTTCGACTACACAATCCTCTACGGGCCGCCCGCCGCGCTTGGCAGCGAGGCCGCATTGCTGGCCAGTCTTTGTGACGGCATGGTGCTGGTTGTAGAGGCGAACTCCACCCGACGCGTGACTGCTCAAAAAGTGAAGGAAAAACTGCACGCGGCCAATGCTCGTCTGCTGGGAGCGGTGCTTAGTGAGCGAACGTTCCCCATCCCCGAGACGATTTATCGAAAATTGTAAGAACTCGGCGTGATCGGTCGGCGTACTGGATCATCATTTAGGCGAAAGCGCGAAACAAGAATTCTGGTGGGAGGAAACTTAGAAACTTCGTGGAAAACAGACCAAAAATCAGTCGGGACTCAATTAGCGGAGCCGCGCTTAAAGAATCGTCTTGATGACAGCTGTACCCAACCTTTCTATACCATTCACCCTTGAAGGAGAACAGTGGTATTCAATTCAAACCCGGTACCGCTTTGAAAGAAAAGTAACGACCCAACTTCAACGTAAAGGCCTGCAGACGTTCCTTCCGTTGCTCGAAGAATTCCACCGCTGGAGCGATCGCCGTCAACCCGTCTATGTTCCGCTGTTCTCGGGTTACACCTTCGCGCATTTTGATTTGTCATCCGGGCTGCGAATGGAACTGTTGCACACCGAAGGGATCATTGGCCTGGTTGGCTTCCGAGGAGTAGGAATTCCGATTCCGGTTAAGCAAATTGATGATCTGCAAAGGCTGCTATCCCAGAAGGTTCCGTGTGCCCTCCACGCTTTTCTGAAAGTCGGACAGAAGGTAAGGATTCGAGGTGGTTGCCTGGATGGCCTGGAGGGAATCTTGGAACAGCGCGGGGAAAAGAACCTGGTGATCTCCATTGAATCTATCCAGCGCGCGGTTGCTATCACGATAGAAGGTTACGAACTGGAAATGATCTGAAGTGCGTTCCCCCTTAACAATCAAGCCCGTAACCCCGATCCGCAAGTTTGCGTCTCCCTCCCGCCTGATTCCTGGAGGGCAAGCAGCGGCCGGCGAGGCTTCCCGGAAGAAATCCTCGGTCACGGTCGATGGGCGATTCTGGGATTGGCATGGCCAGGACGCCCTCGGAGAACCGAGGAAGCGTCATCTTTCTGAAATCATCGCGGAGGCGTTCTTTCCGAGGCTTTCGGTTCACGGCCAGCGCTGGAATCTCGTGCGGCAAGTGAGTGCAGATTTTTTCCTAATCATCTTTGGCTTTGCCGCGGTTGGCCATCTGATATTGCTTTTGGAGTTCGCGATTTATCGTGATCCCGGATCGTTGCTTCGTCCCGAACCCTTTCCCACTGCCGGGCCTGGATTGCTGCTGGTCTACGGAGCCCTCTTTACTTTGCTGGGCTTTTCGGAACGGCTTTATCACCCCGAAACCATCCAAATACCGCATCAGGAACAATTAGTGCTGGCAAAAGTAGTTTTTTGGTCCGCGGCACTGGTTGTCGCCGCAGTGGGATGGTCCGGGCCTCACTTGATCTCCCTCACAACCCTGGCCGCAAGTGCTCCCCTTAATTTCCTACTCATGCTCGCCTGGAGACGGCACTGGAGACGTGTACCGGTGCAAGCCTCGCAGGGCGGGCGCGATGTGCGGAACGTTCTTATCATAGGGGCCGGACAGGTCGGTCGCCAACTCGCAGCCTACATAAGCGAGGACGTCTCCTGCAGTCGCTCGGTCGTGGGCTTTCTAGATGAGAATGAGCCCATCGGCGGCGATGTGCACGGGCGGCTGGACGATCTGGCAAACATCGCGCGCACCGATTTTGTGGATGAGATTATTCTCACCGCCCCGTACCAGCCCGACTTGGCGCGGCGGGTCATTCGGGAGGCGCGGCGCAACCAGCTCGACGTGAAAGTGGTTCCCGATCTCTTTGGATTTGAGCCGGACGATCCGCTGGTGTTTGAGAAGTTCGGCAATATTCCGGTTCTAACCTTGCGCGCGGAACGCATGCCGAAGTTCGGTTTGTTCCTCAAGCGGTTAGTGGACACGGTTTCGGCCGCAGCGACCCTGGCGTTCGCAGCCCCGTTACTGTCAATCATCGCGCTGGTGATTAAATTGGAATCACCAGGGCCCGTGCTCTATCAAGCCGAACGAGCAGGCCTGAAGGGAAGGCGGTTCCGATGTTACAAGTTCCGTACCATGGACGCCGATGCGGACAAACTAAAAGAACTTCTGCGAGCCAGCAACGAACGCCAAGGGCCATTTTTCAAAATGGTCGACGATCCCAGGATTACCCGTGTGGGACGATTTCTCCGCCGCTATAGCTTGGATGAACTGCCGCAGCTCTGGAACGTAGTGCGCGGTGAAATGAGCCTGGTGGGGCCGCGGCCTCATCCACTCGATGATTTCGAGCGCTACGACCTCGGCGATCTGCAGCGTTTGGATGTTCCACCAGGGCTTACTGGGCTTTGGCAAGTGACCGCGCGTCGCGATCCATCATTTGAGCGAGGCCTGGCTCTCGATCTGGAATATATACGAACCTGGACCCTCTGGAGGGACTTCCAGATTCTGTACAAGACGATTTCCGTCGTTCTGCACGGAAGCGGGGTATAGCACGTCCTCAGTCGCACACCCGACGACTCGAATTCCTGGGAGTGGTGTCCCGGCGTGGGCGGTCAGCAGTTCTTTCCGGCTGCTGCACCCATTGATCGTGGCGCCCTCTATCCTCTTTTTAGCGACGTTAATGCTGATGCTTTTCCATCCGCCAGACTTCAATTTCCATTCCATTGATCGATTTGCATTTGGCTTGCTGATTCTGGTCGTGCTCCTGCGCGTCTGCGTGCTGCGGCAACCGCTCCGATTAGGTGGCCCGGTTACATGGCCGATGCTGGCGATGCTTCTGCTGGCGTTCTACGGCGTAGTTTCGCAACCCAATGACGCTGAGACCTGGAGCTTGTTTGCGGCCAAATGGCTGGTGCCCTTCACCCTTTATCAGCTGGCGGCCTACATTTTCGATGACGCTCAGTCGCTGCGAAGGTTTGAGACGTTTTCTCTGGTCGTGCTGGCATACCTGAGTCTAACCGCCATATTCTTCATGATCGATGCCAAGCAATTCATCTTTCCCCGTTACATTCTTGATGAAAGTTTGGGCTATCACGCCGATCGCGCACGCGGACCATTTCTGCAGGCCGTGGCCAACGGTGTCGCACTGAATTTGCTTGGCCTGCTTGCCCTCAATTCATTCCGGCGCAAACGGCTGCGGGCACTGCTGGCGCTTCTCTTTTTGGCGTCATTGCCTCTGGCAATTGTCGCCACCAAGACGCGCGCCGTCTGGCTTTCGTTTGCCTTGTCAATTTTAGGCTTGCTCTTTTTTTCATCAAGTCGCCGGCTGCGACGCGTCTGCCTCTGTCTCGTCATCGCTGGCGGCATAGGACTCGCGACCGCCGTCACTTTTGCGGATCGCAATGCGTCCCTAACTGATCGGCTGGAAGAACGTGGCCCCGTCATCTTCCGGATGGAGATCTATCAAGCTGGCTGGGAGATGTTCCTGCAGAAACCGCTTGCTGGATGGGGCGCGGCTGAGATGCAAACCGAGCTTTCCAAAAGAATCAGCGACTTTCACCAGGAGCAGTTCTTTTTTCACAACACTTACCTTGAGATCGTCGTTCAATACGGTCTCGTTGGTTTAGTCCTATACCTCTGGATTGTCGTTGATCTATTCAAGCTGGGTCGGCGCCTGAATTGGAACAGATTCCATAAAGTCAGCAGTTTTCTCGATGAGGAATTCCGAACCACGCTGTGGCCGTTGCTTTTGGGCGTGTACTTGCTGAACGCTTCTTTTGTGGTGATGAATTACCAATTCGTAAATGGTTTTCTGTTTACTCTGGCCGGTTTGCTGGCCGCACAAAACCGCCGTCACTCAGAAACCCGGGTCATTGCTTCAGCAAGTTAATGCCAACGGTTGCCTATCTGGCGAATCAATTCCCCTCTCCGGTTGAGCCCTATGTTGCAGACGAAATTCGGGAGATCCGCAGACGCGGGGTTTCCGTGATCCCATGCAGCGCGCGCCCTGCCTCAACTGTCCTTGACTCCGACCTCGGAGTCTTCACCACCGAAACCCTATATCTACAACCCATCCGTCTCAAGCTAGTGATTCACGCCGCCTTCCTGTGCATCCTGAAATTCCCTCTGCTCAAGGATTTCTTTTACCGCGCGCTGGTGCAGGGTAGCGAGCCGTTCGCTCGGCGGGTGCGCGCTCTTCTACATACCTGGCTTGGTCTCTACTACGCGCTTCTGATCAGGGGATCCCGTCCCGAGCACATCCATGTGCACCACGGGTATTTCTCATCGTGGATCGCGATGGTCGCCGCCCGGTTGCTGGGAATCAACTTCAGCATGACGCTGCATGGATCGGACTTACTGCTGCACCCGGCATATCTCGATGTAAAGCTGAAGGAGTGCAGTTTTTGCGTAACCATCTCCGAATTCAACCGAAGCTATATTCTCGAACGCTATCCCGAGATTCAACCAGCCAAAATCATAGTTCGACGGATGGGGGTCGACCCCGCCAACCATCCCATCAAAGTTCCCCCCAAAGGTCCGCTGACCATGCTCTCGGTCGGACGTTTGCATCCGGTAAAAGACCACGACTTTCTGGTTCGAGCGTGCCGCATGCTGAAGGACCGCGGCCTCCCCTTCGTTTGCCTGATCGCAGGCGACGGTCCCGAGCGGGTATCCGTTGAAGGGCTGATTCGGGACCTAAACGTCCGAGACGAGATCCGCCTCCTTGGTCATTTGTCGCGCCACCAACTCGACATCCGCTACGCCGCTGCCGACTTGGTCGTGCTCACCAGCCGCAGTGAGGGCATTCCGTTGGTGCTGATGGAAGCAATGGTGCGCGGCGTACCCGTGCTCGCACCCACGATCACTGGCATTCCTGAACTGGTGCTAGACGGCAAGAACGGTTTTCTTTATCACCCGGGTTCGCTGGAAGACTTTGTGGCAAAAGTTGAATTAGTCCACCGCTCCGAATCTGTACTCGGCCCGCTTGGCCGGGCCGCCCGGCAGCATGTGCTTCAGCATTTCAACCGCGAAAAAAACCTAACAGCTTTTTGCGATCTTATTCTTTCTCACATCAGCCCTCCCTATATCAAATCAACCACGGAGTTCCCTTCCTATGAGAATTCTCTATTGCAATAAATACAATTTTCCCTTCAGCGGCACCGAAGTTTACATGTTCGAGCTCATGGACTTGATGCGAGCTCAAGGCCACGAAGTCGCGCTGTTTTCCATGGCGGACCCTCGTGGTCAACCCACACCCTACGACCAGCACTTTGTGCCACACATCGATTTCAAGAGCCCTCCCCAGGGCTGGATGGCGCGGGCCAAACTCGCAGCCCACGCCATCTATTCGACTGACGCTCGGCAGCGCCTGAGGAAGGTCATTGCTGCCTTTCGTCCCGACGTCGCCCATGTGCGTAACATCTATCACCACCTGTCCCCGTCGATTCTTTGGGAGCTCAAGGCACAGGGCGTGCCTGTGCTCTATCACCTGAACGATTTCAAACTGCTCTGCCCCACTTACAACATGGTGGCAAAAGGACGAGCTTGTGAGCGCTGTCGCGGCGGACACTTCAGGCACGTTCTTACCGAAGGCTGTTACGCCGGGCCCCCGGGTTCGGCGCTGCTGCTGATGGCCGAAGCCTATTTCCATCGTTGGTTGGGAACTTACAGGAAGTGTATCGATCAGTTCTTGACTCCCAGCCGTTTCGCCAGAGAGAAACTTGTCCAAAATGGTTTCAGCGCAGAGAAGATTGCTGTTCTTCCCCATTTCCAGAAATTGCCCGCGCAAGCTGCGCCAAATGCTGCACCGAATGCGCCGATTCTCTACTTCGGCCGTCTGTCGCCCGAAAAAGGAGTTGCCGACCTCTTGTGGGCTATGAAGCATCTGCCGCAAGTCCAACTCCAGATTGCCGGCGATGGGCCGCAGCGACCCGAACTCGAAAGCCTGGCTCACGAACTGCATCTGACTAACGTGAAATTTGTCGGCCATGTCGGCGGCAAAGTCTTGGACTACATGATCGCCTCGTCGCGCTTCACCATCCTGCCCTCGCGAGCATATGAAACCCTTGGCAAGACGATTCTCGAATCCTATGCCTGGGGACGCCCCGTGGTAGCGTCGGACCTCGGGTCACGCCGTGAACTGGTGGACCAGGGCGAGACCGGACTTTTATACCCGGCGGGAAATGTGGAACAACTTGGGAGAGCTATCTCATTCCTCGTAGAGCGGCCGGAGTTGGCCATTCAAATGGGAGTCACAGCGCGCAGATTCGTTCAAACTCAACACACGCCGGAAGCTCACTATCACGCAATGATGCGCCTATATACCCAGATGAGGCCTTGGCCCCCCGCCCGAAAAGCGGTGGCACCCTCGATTACCCCCGCACCGCTGCGCATCGCGTTTATCGGCGGGCGCGGTACCGTTTCAAAATACAGTGGGATCGAGACCTATTACGAAGAAGTCGGCAAGCGGCTGGTAGAAATGGGCCACGATGTCACCGTGTATTGTCGAAGTTACTTCACTCCGGCGCTACCCAAGTACCATGGCATGCGGTTGGTTCGACTGCCTACGTTTCGCTCCAAACACCTTGAGACCTTCGTGCATACCTGGCTGAGCACAGTCCACGTGATGTTTGGCGGTTGCAACATCGTGCACTACCATGCGCAGGGTCCGGCGCTGTTTTCGTTCTTCCCGCGTCTGGTCGGGAAGAAGACGATCGTCACGGTTCAGGGACAAGATTGGCAGCGAAAGAAGTGGGGGCGTTTTGCCTCATTTACTCTTCGCCTCGGAGAACTCGCTTCCGCGCGGCTGCCCAACCGCACCATGGTCGTTTCGCGGACTCTGCAGCGCCATTACCAGACAACGTACGGAGTCGAAACTACATACATCCCTAACGGCTCGGTTCTTCGCACGCGCGTTGCTCCGTCGCAAGTAGCAGAGTGGCGGCTGGAACCCGACAATTACATTCTGTTTCTGGGTAGATTTTCACCTGAGAAAAATTGCCATCTGCTGATTGAGGCCTACGAAAAACTCGATACATCTGCCAAGCTGGTGCTGGCTGGCGGATCGAGTTACACGAACGCTTACGTCGATGAATTGCGCAAGCATCAGAGCGACCAGATTCTATTCCTTGACTGGGTTCACGGCCCTGCCCTCGATGAACTGCTGACCAATGCTGCGCTATTCGTATTGCCCTCCGACCTCGAAGGCCTCTCACTGGCGCTCCTGGACGCCATGGGTGCCGCGGTCTGCGTACTGACTAGCGACATTCCTGAAAACCGGGAAGTCATCGATGGCACTGGCTTCACCTTTCAGCCTGGAGACGCAACCGACCTCGCGCGGATGCTACGCTTTCTGCTTTCCGACGCGCAGACTCGAATTGTGGCAGGGCGAAATGGACAAGCACGAGTTCGGGAGCGCTATCTATGGCCGCGGATCGCTGCTGAGATCGGACACTCCTATGTGGAATTGACCGACCGGACAGGCGTACTCGATGCGTATCCTCCAGCCGAGGCCCCGGAAACAGCGGCCACGGAACAAGTCGGATAAGATCCCTGCGATTTCGTCACGGCGACAGCCGAAGCAGGCATCGGCTCAGGACGGCAACCGCCGAGTTTCCGAATCGGGCATCGTTCACCGTTTCCGCTGAAATTCTTGTCCAGTCGCTAGCCCGGTCGAATTCGCGGCAACGGGTTGCATTCGAGAAGAATATTATTTATCCAAATTCGCGCGTTATCCTGCTCAAGAAGCCATCATAGAAGAAGCGAAGTGGCTGCGAGAACAGAAGACAATTGTGCCTCCGTCTCCGGGTCGATGATAGATGTCTTCGTTAGTCGATGTTGGGTCTGGAAATCGGCGAGAGCTGAGCAAGTGCGTTTTCCTGCGATGCCGTCTACCGGCCCCGGATGAAAATGGAGATATTTGAGACAGAGCTGCGCGGCACGCACATTCAAGTCAGGAAGACTCCCGGCGGAATACTTTTGGAATTCAGCATTCAGGCGAATGTCATAGCGGTGCTCGGCGTAATTCGGGCCATTGTAGCCGCGAGCAAACGACGCCCAATCGTGTGCCCGTAGCGGAATGTCGAGTCGAAAACCGACCAGAAAATTACCCATCGCGGCGAGTTGTTGGTCCTCGGACTCGGACATGGCAGCGACCATGGCTTCCACGTCTGAGAATCCAGCCAGAGCATAATTCTCGCCCATAATCTGGCCGATGCCCCAGGAGCAGCTCTGCAATGCGGCAGTGCGATTCTTCGCGATGGCGAGTGCCAGCCGATCATATTGATGCGCGCCCGATTCTCCATATCCGCCAGCCGTTGGGTCGCTGATATCGCCATCGTCATATTTGCCTTTGGTAAGGCGGTGGAAGATGTGACGCTCGTAGAGAATTTCAGGCCGGCGGTCGGGCATGTATCCGCAGCCCGACGTCTCGACTGCCAGCACGGTCCAAATTTCAAGCGCGTGAACGCCCAGCTTTTGGCCGATGCCCGCGAGCCCAGCGATAGATAGCGGTCGGCCAGTTCCTTGAAATGGAAGCGACGGCATACCCATCCTCCTTCTTTTCCCTACGCTTCATGTGGAGGCAGCATCTGGCGGGCGGCGCTTCTCACGCAATCCAAAAGGTTCACCAGAGCGCTAGGGCGCTTCGCTTTCGGTAAAATGCGCCAATCGGCACAAACCACTGAGAACTGCTCTGCTCTTGTAAACCGAGTAGACCGAAATCTCAGTCCCGCCCGCACAGCGACCGCGCGATTCCGCTACTTGGCCTTTGCCCAGATCGAAGCATTCAAACACTCGACCACACCGTCAATAACCTTGCTCATTCCGTCTTTGAACTTTCCCTGATCGACGATCTGTCGAGTGGCAACAGCGTTGCTCATGGACAAGGCCGTGTTTAAGAATGACAAGGCAGCCTCTTTCTTCTCTGTTCCTGAGCGGTGCCCGAACAAACCTTCAATCCCATTCACTAGCGCAGGAACGAAGGCAATCGTTTGTAGAAGTGTGGCTAGAAAGTTCAATGGTTATACCTCCTGAAATTCGAAACAAGGCGTACATCTTTTGGGAGCAACAGGATGGAGCGTAAGACAACCTTGAGCAGCGAGTTATTTCGGAAGGTTGCTGAATGCCGCCCTCGCGAGAAACATGATCAGTCCGAACAGGGCGCTGAGCGCCAACCCTCCGATCGCGCCCGCCAGACCAGAGGTCACCGACGCTTTGCCTTGCCGATTGGACAACGCAGCATTGACTTCGTCTCGCCATTTATTGTGGTCTTTTATCTGACTCTCATACACTTCGCGACCTACGAAGCTCGCTTCTTTCAGGCGGGCATCTTCGTGCGCGTGATTCAAGAGATCGAGACGCCGAAGCATTTCAACGTGATCTAGCTGCAGCGCTCTGTCAGCTAACTCAAAGCGCAAGCTGACGAAAGTTTTCTCGCGGTCGGCCGATTCGCGCTCGGCGGCCATGATGGCGAGCAGGTGTTCCTTCAGGGATATCGAGTTACATTGGTCATTCAGATTCATGGGGCACCTCTGCATTGAAGTTTGTTATTCACGAGTAACATTGTTAGCGCCTGTTTTCGCGCGGCGCACGCCCGTGTTTTGGAATTTCTTCGGTTGTGCTTAGAGCGGGTAGTCCACGTGAAGAGCTGCGCTGTACCTGGAATATTTGGGCGGCACGGAATTGTCGTATTGTTGCAAATAACAGTCCTGCACTTCAGACAATCGCGGAATAGTAAAAGCTTGCGTCGTGAATCGTCCCACGAGGTTGCGGTCGTTGCCGGGGCCCCATCCAGCGTCACTCCAGCGGACCTCAATTCCGCCGCCGCTAACTGGCGGTGAGCCCGCATCGACGCTAATGGCAGTCGAAGTGACTTGCGTGAGTTGTGCTGCTGTTAAATCGGCCAAGTACGTTACCCCGACCTGCGCATTGGTGTACTGGTTCACGAACAGAGAAGTTGTGCCGCTAGCGGCTTCGAATTCAAAGGCCAAAGCTTTTGCCGCGTCATTGGCAAATTTGATTTTGTAGCCGAAGTGCTCGCCTTCCGGATTGTTTAACGTAATCTCGACGTCACTCACGATGGCGGAAAATGTTGCACCCCTTGTAGGAACGGCGATGTTCAACCCGTCTCCCGGGAAGACATCGTTGGCGCCTCCTGGCAAGAAGTCGCTCCACACGTCATATTCGCCCGTCCATGCCGGACCGGTAGCGTCATCCAGAAGCGCCAGTGCAGCCATTTCGCAATCTGCGTCGGTGCGCGCGGGCGGCTCTTTGGGATGACGCACTGCGCCGTGCAGACCGTTGTCGATTCCACGTTGTTGAGCAGCAATGCTCGCCGGATTCGTGATCCGCGCCAGTGCGTGACCGAGGCTTCGATAGTGAACTTCGATCAGTTGATTCGCGGCGGGCGCGTATTGCGGGTAAAACTCCAGCGCAGAGCTCGATGTGATCTCACACTCCGCGCCTTCTTCCAACGTGCCGACCATTTGCGTGATATAGCCTTGTCCGGGAAGCGCGCTGCGCACCTCCGCGTCCACTGCTTGGATCAGCCGCGTAAACGCAATCGCACATTGCAAGTTGGCAGAGTTTACCAACGCGCAGGTACAGAAATCGGGCGCACTGGAGATTATCCCGTCATACAACACGGTGGCCGGTGCGACCTCCGTCGCCGGGTTTGTGGGATCAATGTCCTGTAACTCCAGCACAATACGCACGTCCGCGGCGACCTCGGCTCCGCCAAATCCGCTGCCCGCGGGATGAACCGAAGAATGGAATATCTGCTGAAGCCGATAGATTTCCTGAGAGTACAAACGGGTGGTAAGGAGATAGTGATGCCCAGCGTTTGTACTGATCGGCGTGCCGGCACTAACTCCGTTCACCAGCGCCTGAATATTCGATTGAGCGCCGTTTGGCGTGATCTGAAACCCTGCGAGGCAGCCCGTGATCGAAACTGCGCCGGGATAAAGTCCGCCCAACACGCCCGTAGATGCGGCGCTGAATATTACGTCCCCATGCTCAATGATTAACGCTCCCCCAAGTTCGACCTGCTCGGCAAACTGCACCACTGTGGTCCCGTCTACTCCGGTGCCACCCGCAACCAGAAGTTCGCCCCCGCTCACCGAGACTGCGTTCGACGGATCGGTCACACTCCAAAGCGTAGGTTCAAGGGGCGAAATAAGATACTCTTCGTCGAAAAGGGTTGTGTTCGTTTTGGTAAACGGTGTTTGAGAAAGATAGAACTTCAGCGTCAGCCCGTCACCTGCAAAAATGCACGTATCCAACATGTTGCAGTCGATAATCGACCCAGAAAAATCTATCGTCACGTTGGAAGCGCGAACCGAAATCCGCGCGTAAGCTTGCAACTCGCCCGGCGGCACAATTACTTTTCCAGATTGCGATGGCCCTGACGGATTGCTTGCAACGAATCGCGCCGCGATCAATGCTTCTTGAAGCCCGCCCGATGCGCTCGTGATCGTGTATCCGGACGAATGAGCATTGAGAGTAGTGAACTGCAATGTTCCGGCCTGGCCATTCCCCGTACAAGTCCCGCCGGTGACTAACACCGCCTCTGCTGTGCCGGTTCCGGAGATGTAAACGTAATACCAAGGCTCCGTGCCCGTTACGCCGGTTGCGCACACCGCCAGATTTATTGTCTGTGGCCCAACTGTACCTAGATTACTGGCCGGCGATTGCGTCCAATTAAAGTCTGTCGCGTACTTAACGGCCTGCATCCCTGCCGTCACTCCGCCGCCCGCTTCCGGCTCGTATTCCCCGGCCGATGCAACGTAAGTCATGACCTGGTTGTTTGTGGGCGTGGTCGTGGCCACGGGAACATTTTGGATGGATATCGCGTTGCTGCTGCTGCCGCATCCTCCCCAACTTGAATCCCCATGCAGGCACAGCGAGTTGTTCGCGGTACCGGTTCCCAACTCGCCCGTGGGGACCAACCCTGCGGTCAGGTCCGCCTTCCCTGAGAGTCCCAAGTCCGTGTAGTTCTTGGTCGCAGCTTGGCCGGGTGCGACTGGATCTCCGCTGAGCGTTAGTGGCCCTGTCATCGTGCCGCCAGCCGTACTCAGATACGATCCATTCCCCACGTTCTGTGTTGCGTTGTCTACGTATTCTTTTGTGGCTGCGTCGCTCGGATCCACCGGAGTCGGCAAGCTTGGCGACACCGTGAACTGCTTCGTGCCCACAATTGCCTCTGTGCCGGCGAGATGCACCACGGCCGCGTCGTTGGCTTTGCCTGCCAGCGCAGTGTTTACATACTGCTCGGTCGCCATTTGCGAAGCCGAATTTCCCGCGCCTAGCGTGGTTCGGACCGCCGATATCGTTGTCGGTGACGTCGTAGGAACCACCCAGTATTCCGTTTTCACCGTGCCGTCATCCAACTGATACACAACCGAATAAACTGTATTCGCAGGGGTTGCGTTCGCGTTCGGAACCAGGCCCACCGACAATGCGCCTCCGGCTCCGAGGGTGACGCTGGTATTTCCCGCTGCGACCGCCCCTTGGGCAGCGGTAGTAAACTCCGGCCACGAAATCAGCAGCGTTCCGCCGGCTGGAGTTCCGTCAGCTCTGTATACCGTGTCGCTGATCGTCGTGGTGGTGAGCGTCTGTGCTGATGCAACCAGAGCCAGCAGCAAAAGAAAAAGCCACCCTGCCGGGCGGCGCGCTTCGAACATAACTCCTCCGTTGCTTGGAACAATTCACACTTCAGCGGCCCCGTGGCAGGCCACAAGGTTAAGCACGCTGAGTTGTCTTGGAATAAGTGCGAAAGTTGATTTGCGTTTCTGAATTGAGAACTAAGAACTGAGAATCCTACTTCGCGGCTCTTACCTGCTCCTGCAAGAACCTTTTCACGCTGTTCACGTACACATCCGCGAAGTCGACCACCGGACGTCTGGCTTCGATCAACCGCAGCGCGTCCTCCAGCTTCCAACTCAGGGAGCAGAGAATTGCCAGAGTCATCATCGGGGCGCGATGCACTCCGGCCGCGCAGTGGACAAAAAGTTTTGTTCCCGGCTGGTCAAGCGCTTCGAGTGCAAAATCCACGCCCCGTTGAAAGACCTCAGGAGACTTGGGCTGGAAATCGTCTTCAATCGGATTCCACAGCACCCCAATCCCATGCGGTAGGGCCAGCGGAGTGTCGTCGAATTCAATCTGCATGTCGATGATGTGCGTTACCTCGGCGCGCGCGATTTGCGTCATGTTCTCCGCCGTCCAGATGCCTCCCCCGACCGCTATTCGACCCGTCACCCAACTCATATCCATCATGAAAGTCCTATGTGGCAGGTTTTTCTGTGGCGCCGAAGACCATGACCGGGCATCGCCCCGGCTCGCCAAAGCCATCGACCAACGCCCCGCGGCCAACGAGAAGTTCTGTGTAGCTTTTGACCAGTCACTGGCTTTCATTTTACGGCATCACCCTCTTGCTCCACCGGCTCCGCGACACACTCTTTAGTAACTTCGGTGCCGGGATCGTTCTCTTCCGGAAACCTCAATCGTCGCAACAAAGTCTTTGCCAACGAATCTTCCTGGATCGCTCCTTCGGGAGCCGTCGCCGGACAAAGTCCAATCATCTCGAACAAGTACTTCATCGCCAGATAGTGGCCCTTATCGACTTCGTCCATCGTGGTCTCGACCATTTCGATCGCACGATTCCCAACTAGATTCGTGATCTGCTCTCCGATGACCACGAGATCAACCTTCTTCAGCGCCTTCTTGGGCGCGGACGGAGCTTTCTTCGGACGCTTTCGCGCCTTGGTCGCCTTAGCTTTGTTCATTTATCCCCTGGACTTCGACTCGATGGCTGGACAAAAAATAAAGGGCGCTCGGGGCGCCCTTTAAAATTCTTTCGATCTATATTTAGAATATCAGGTTGAAAAGGTAACTATGCCATGATTTCAATATTTATTTTCGGCTTGTTCTGAATCACTTACGTTGAATTCATCGCTTTTACCCCCTTGACAAGATTTTTTCGTCTCCGGCTTCACGGACGGCAACCGGAGGAGCAATCGTCTCTTCAGGAATATTTCAGAGACTCGATCCAAAGCCTCGACATAGCAGCGGGCCACGTGACGATGTCCGCAACCGATCAAGCGCGCTGCCTCTTCCTGGGGATACTCTTGCAGCACAATCTTTGCAATCAGCTTCTTATCGAACTCGCTCAACTTTTCCAGGCTTCGCTCTACGTCATGCACAAAGATCGCCGCGTCTTCGAATGTACCAGCTCGGTATGAGGTCACCCGAGTGCGAAAAAACTCCCGCCCCAGCAGCGACGGCAGCCGGCCTACTTCGATCGAAAGCCGCATATAGCGACGGAGCAGCCCAACTGTACGCTTTCGATACAGCCAGAGATCGGGATCGGCGGCAGGAGCCTGGGTGCCTGGCAAAATTGTCGGCTGGTCCGCGGCAGCGAGTGAGTTTTCTGCTGCGGCATCTGCAACAATCGCCTCGGCCTCTACCAGATCCGCCGGCGCAGACTCGACCTCGAACTCGGAAGCGACCCCCGGTGGAATCCCGGATGTGTCAGCAAATGCATAAAGCTCGGCGAGGACGGTGGTGCTCATGCGTTCCCCCCTTCGCCGCAGAATCCTGACCAGTCTTCAAACTGGCTCTTGAGGTCGACTCAATCGTTCACCAGCAAGCGCAGCTTTCGCCTTCGCCCCCCGATGGGAAGATCCAGCACTTCCGTAGCGCAGCTGGGACAGTACACGTCTTCGGTGCCCCAGGTCCGCATCCACAACCCGCCGCATCGTTCGCAATACTTCAATTCCAGCCGGACGATCTCTAAACCTTCGATTTCCATGATTGCCTCCAGGGCAATGAATTCGTTTCGGGCGTCGAGCGGACGCCACCAGCCCAAATAAAAAAGCCCTGTGCCGATTGCTCGGTCACAGGGCCCGTTTCTTTTACGGAGAACCTGTTGAATCTATTTAGCTATGAGTAGATTGCTGCAACCAACCAATGCACCGCAAGCCGCGCGGCTCATCAGGTCAGCGGCTGGCGAAAATAGCCCTCCTCGTATCCGGATTTCAACACGCGGCCGTTTTGCACGACCACACTGACTTTACCGGTAAACTGCAGCATTCGCAGCAGTTGTTCCATTGCGGCAGAGAGTACTTCGGCCGAGCGGATCTTGCGGCGAAACTCGACAAAGCCCCCTGCCTCATTTTCGGGTTGTGTATTGCTGGTCATCGATTCATTCTCACATAGCACAGTAGTTATAACGATCTATTTATGATATAACTTCGCGCTCACGACAAAGTCAAGAACTATTTTTCTATCAGATTTTTGTGATAACCATCACAATAGCCAGATGCTATTGCAAAAAGGGGGCACTTTGGCTGTGGAAACCCGGCCTCGCGGTTGCAAATGACTGTATCCGCACCGTTTCCTTTGAGATGTTAAAATGGCATTATCAATAGCGATTCGCTATAAATCATGGTATACTCCACTTTATGAAATTCAAAGTCTTGCAAGAAAACCTTCGCAAAACTCTTTGGCACCGCATCGAAGAGGAAGGCTTGACCGGTTTGCGTCTGGCGGAGCAGACCGGATTCAAACAAGCGCATATCTCGAACTTCCTCAATCGCAAGCGGGGCTTGAGTCTCGAGGGCATGGATAAGGTCTTGCGAGTGCAACACCTTTCCGTGCTCGACCTGCTGGACCCGAATGAAGTTAATAAGCGCGCCAGCATTCTGCCGCCGAGCGAGGACGAGTTCCAGAATGTTCTGGTCGTCGACGGCACGATTGCCGCCACCGAACCTCTCGTCATGAGCATGAACGTGAAGGAGATTCTCAAGTTCAAAAAGAGTTTCCTCGCGGGCCTTCGGGCTGAGACCGAAGGGCGCCGTGACGATTGGGAACGCTTTGTTGTGCTTCAGGTCGACGGCCGCGATGGCATGAGCATGTATCCCCGGCTTCTTCCCGGAGCTACCGTCCTTATCGACCGCCATTACAATTCGCTCAAGCCTTATCGCAAGGGCGAATCGAATATGTACGCCGTCAACAAAGATGGCACATGCACGGTCAAGTACGTGGAGGTAGCCGGGAACAACCTGGTCCTGCGTCCGCACAACCAGGCCTATCCGGTCGAGATCATGCCCATCGAGGCAGATAAGAACGCAAGCAGTTATCTGGTCGGGCGGGTTTGTTATGTCGGAATCGAGACCTGATCGGCGATCATGAACGTCGGTATCTCACGCGTCGGCCAAATTGCTATCACCGCGCGCGACATCGATCGCGCCACGGCGTTTTACCGGGACAAGCTTGGCCTTCGTCTGTTATTTACGGCGGGCAAGCTCGCTTGCACTCATGAGCGAGGTGCCTCGCGCAGCATAGCTCTAGCTAAATTCTCAAAGCTTTGACTGCCAAGGGCAAGAAGGTCCACAAAAAGTTTAGCCCGGCCTCCTTCGTGGACCTTCGTGTTCTTCGTGGTTCTTGACTCTCTTGCTGTTCTGCTATCATTTTTCTGCCGCACTTATTTTCGCAGTATGGACGACGAACTACCCAGCATTCGCGTTCCCACGGAGGAATTCATGGACGAAGTATCCGCCAGCACCGCCGGTTCACGCCGTAACGAAGACATCGCCCTCGACCTGATGAAATTTGTCGCTATGACCACCGGCTACGGCCGGACCAGTTCGTCAGGTGTCGGCTTCCAGGGCTCAGGGGCAGCGTCAAAGCCGGAAGACTACGCGAATCATCTGCTCGAGCTCTACGGACGATGCCTGGAAGCGGTGCAGCGAAAGAAGTAGCGCGTGAAAGGTTCATGGCAAACGACACCGCACCTGCCGGAGTGAATTCCCGGCCGTGGCCCGGATTCAACCGTTTACTCAAATAAAAAAGCCGCAGCTTCAAGCGGCGGCTTAATGTTAAGTCAGAGTTCCCTTACCTCGTTTTCAGCGACGGCGACGCGCCGACTTCTTGCTGGCCTTTTTCTTTGCCTTCTTTGCCGGTTTTTTCTTGGCAGCCTTCTTGGCGGCCTTGCGGGCGGGCTTCTTCTTAGCTGCCTTCTTAGGGGCTTTCTTCTTCGCGGCCTTTTTCGGCGCTGCTTTCTTCGGCGCTGCTTTCTTCGGCGCCGCTTTCTTAGGGGCGGCCTTTTTTGCGGGAGGTTTCGACGCGCCCCCACCGCCGCCTCCGACAGGCGCGACTGGCGTCGGCATCGGCGTTTCCGCTCCCACTTCTGAATCGCTTACACCTGGCAGTTCTGCTTCCTCTTCTTCCTCTTCTTCTTCGTAATCTTCTTCCAGCGATTCGCCATAGGCGCCGCTGTCGCCAAACTCATCCATTTCGTCGTCTCGTAAATAGAGGGTTTCGTGAACGTTCATTTCTCCTCCTGAATTTTCTGCCCGCACTGCATGCGTCAAGAATTAAAAAGACACCGAAAGTTGTTACCAGACTGAATGGGCCGCGATTATAGCACAGTAGTTTTTCGCAATGCAGTGACGAAAACTAGCTGCTGCCCACCTGCCCCATGCATATTACACCGAAGTTGAATTCCTGTTTCCAGTTGTCTATCCGCTGTGCAAAAAAAAACGTGCATTGCAAGTTGAGGTTCGAAAGCGGAATGCGGCCAGCGGTTGGATGCAGCGAAACTATCTCGAGGGAGTGCCGATAACGAGAACCATACCCGGCCTCAGGTTGGCCAGGTTCCCGTTGTTTTCTTTCAAGTCGTCGACCGTGACGTTGTGAGACTTGGCGATCGAAGAGAGGGTTTCGCCGGGCTGCACTTTATGATGCACGACCTTGTTCGAAGCGTTAGCCTGTAACTTCTTTTTGGAGTGCGACTTAGAGGCAGCCGCTTGATGGCTTTCAGCGGCATCAGGCGCTACCGGCAGGTGGACATACAAGACATGTCGTCCCCCTAGACTGTTGCCCTTCAGGTGATTCCACCGACGAACCATTGCCGGCGGAACGCCGAAATTGTCGGCCACGGTTTCAACCGTGTCCCCCTTGCGAACCTTGTAAGCGGTAGCGCGGTGCGAATAGCTGGCCATCTCGTCGGCGGAATGTTTGCCGGGAGCAACCGGAATAATCAGTTCGCTTTCCGCCCGAAGACTCTCATCTCCGTCGAGGTTGTTGGCCTGAACGATAGCCCGCGGGCTGGTGTGAAAGGCGCGAGCGACCGAGGACAACGTGTCTCCCGGTGCGACTTTGTGATAGCGCCACCACACTCGCATGTCCGGCGGAATGGCGGTAATCGCCGTGAGGTAGCGATCCTTCGTCCCAGCCGGCAAATGCAATTCAAACTCGCGGTCCTTCGGTGTGGTCAAACGCAATAAGCTTGGGTTGAGATCCTGCAGATTGCTCGCCGATACATCGACACATTCCGCGACTAAGCGGAGATCCACGGGATAGTCGATCTTGACCGCATCGTACGGTACCGGCTTCTCTGTGACCACCTTGTCCAGCCCGTACTGTGCCGGATTCTTGGCCATAATAGTTACGGCTAGAATGATGGGCACATAGTTTCGGGTTTCCTTGGGCAATACATTGCGCTTGTAGAGTTGCCAGTAGTCGGCATATCCGGTGCGCTTGACCGCGTTCTGCACCGTGCCTGGTCCAGAGTTGTAAGCGGCCATGGCTAAGTACCAGTCGCCGAACTCGTTGTAGAGATCTTTCAGATGGCGCGCTGCCGCTCGCGTGGATTTTTCGGGATCCTGACGGTCGTCGACCCACCAGTCGCGTTCCAGGCCGTACCCGGTCGCACGGCTGGCCATGAATTGCCACATCCCCCGAGCCCCGGCGCGAGAAAGCGCCAGGGGATGGAATCCAGATTCAGCCTGGGCCAGATAGATCAGGTCTTGAGGGACACCTTCTTCCTTCAGAACCCTGCGAATCATTTCGTCATACTGCCCGCTGCGGGCAAGGGCTCGCTCCAAAGTTCCCCGCCCACGCGTGGAAAAGTAACTGATATACCCGGCTACGGGGTCCGTCATCATCAAAGGCAGATCGGAATGGGTAGCTTTGACCTCGGCCTCGGCCTTTGCTTTGAGGTTCGGGTCAACCGGGAACGTGACCTCGTTGGCTTCGTCGATCGGCGCGGGCTCCGACTTTTGCTCGGTAAAGCCATCGCCTTCTTGCAGGGCTTGCAGCTCGAAGCCGTTTATGCCGTCGAGGACACGGTCAAATTCCTGCTCCAATCGCTCGTCCGAGCGCAAGTCCAAAGAGCTCCCTAGCAAAAGATTGAAGGCGCGATCGAAATTCTCTTTGGCAGCTTCGAGGTGCCCAGCTTTATAGTTGTCCTGCCCGACCTGGTATTCGTTTTCAACCTGCGCAATCAATTGAGCGACGGGATCAGGTTTAACCTCAACCTGAGTATGCACAGGGGTGATGGTCTGGGTATCCGGATTAGTCTGAGGAGCAGGCACTGGAGGCGCGCTCAAGGTTGGCGCGGTGGCGGTTCCAGGAGGCAATAGCGTCGCCTGTCGCTGCGCTGTCTGACACGCAAGGCTGCCCAAAACCAGGGCAAACACCGGCGCGATCAGAAAATAGAGTTTCCGAATCCTCATGTTTTTCTATAACTTACCGCGATCAACCCCTGGCTTAACGGAAGCCCACTTCATGCTACTACCCATGATTTGATGGGTCAATCCGCAAGCGAGTTGGTCAGGGTTACTTTAGGAACAGGCGGGAATATTACTTCAGCGACCCCGGCCGCTGCAACCGTTGAGTGACGGGATGGTCGTTCTTGGGGACGGCTTCTTTGGGGAACACAGAGTGCCAGGAAATTCCGAATAGGACTACGGCAGCTTTCGGCCTGTCTAATGAATCTCCCACGGCACGATACGAATCGAAGTCAAACATGAAAGCCATCCAAGTGAAGCAATGCGGTGGGCCGGAAGTTCTGCAGCTTGTGGATTTGCCGGTTCCTCAGCCCAAGCCGAACGAAGCGGTGGTGAAAATCGCAGCTTCGGGCGTCAACTTTATTGATATTTACCAATGCGAGGGCCGATACAAAGTCCCGCTGCCGTTTGTGCTCGGGCAGGAAGGCGCGGGCACGGTCAGCTCCGTCGGCTCGGAGGTGAAATCGGTGAAAGTAGGCGACCGCGTGGCCTGGAGCAGCATCCTGGGCTCTTACGCGGAGTACGCCGCCGTGCCCGCCGAACGGCTGATGCACGTTCCACAAGGCGTAAGCGATCAGCAAGCCGCCGCCATCATGCTGCAAGGCATGACGGCGCATTATTTGGCTTACGACACTTTTCCCCTCAAGCGCGGACAAACCGCATTGGTGCATGCGGCCGCTGGCGGCGTCGGACTGCTGCTGGTGCAGTTGGCGCACAACCTCGGAGTCCGGGTTATCGGCACGGTCTCAACCGACGAAAAGGCCACGCTCGCGAAGCAGGCGGGTGCCGACGAGGTGATCCTGTACACCCAGGGGGATTTCGAGGCTGAGACCAAACGTCTGACCGGCGGCCACGGCGTGGACGTGGTTTACGACAGCGTGGGCAAGACGACATTTGAGAAAGGTCTGAACGTACTGCGGCCGCGGGGAATGATGGTATTGTTCGGCGGATCAAGCGGAGCCGTCCCGCCCTTCGATCTGATTCAACTTTCACAGAAGGGGTCGCTCTACGTCACGCGGCCAACCCTGGTGAGCTACACTGCGACGACGGAAGAGTTGCAGGCGCGATCAAGCGCTCTTTTCAAGATGATTGCCGAGGGCAAGCTCAAGCTTCGGATCGAGCACATTTATCCCCTGGCCGATGCCGCCATCGCACACCGGGAACTAATGGGACGCAAAACGACAGGGAAGTTGTTGCTGATCCCCTAGTTGGATACGGAGAAACCTGCGAGAGCTGCAGCTACGCGAGTTTGCCAGCCGCATTCGCAGCCGGCACCGATTGTTGGTGGTCTGCCTCGTTCACCCGCCAGACTCCGTCGAATTTCACGAAGTAGGGCTCGACGGAAATGTTCGCGAAAGTTGCGGCGAGCAGGTCTTTCGCTCGGAGAAGCTCGGCGCGGTGATGTTCGGCCTCGGCGTCTCGGTCGCCATTGAAATGCGCCAAGCCACCATAGGTAGCACAATCGGAGTGGCTCATCACCAGAACGCGTGCGGTCTGATGCAGCCGGATCGACATCCTCACCTGTTCAAGGATGAAGTCCTGTTCGAAATCATTGCGTGGCGAAGCTAGAGTCTTAGCTCCTCCAGCAACGATAATCATGTCGGCACGCTCGATGCCCTGCTTCTTCAGAAACTTTCGTACGGCCGTACTGATGCGGTGATCGAAACAGCAGAGAACGGCGGCATCGGCCACATACGGGTCGGATGGCGAGTCGAAATGGAAGACCTTGCGCATGAAAGTCGCTTGTCGATTCTAACTGCTTACTGAACGATGTGCAGCTTGGGAAAGTCTCGGTGGTAGCGCGGCGCATCGAGCGTCATGAGCCGGTCGGCGCGAAGCAGGGCGTGGGCAGCCACCACAAAATCAACCAACATTCGCTTGGGCGAGCCGCCATTTGAGCGTCGACGGCGCTGGGCATAAGCGACAAACGCATTCGCTGCTCTTTGCCATATCTCCTCATCGAGGAGGAAGTCCACAAAGATGTCAGTCTCGTCGAGAAATTCCCGAACAAAACGCTGGGTCGCCGATGGATATGCGAGTAGCTCGCAGTAAACGGGAGCGCAAACGACTAGGCCGCCCTCGCTGCGAGCTTTGAACAACATCGATTCAACACCTCGCGCGGATGGCTCGCCAGACCACAGCGCAGATACGACATTGGTGTCCAGCGCGGTTCTCAATCTCCGCGATCCTCGTCGCCCACGCTGTCTCTCATTTCGCTGATCCAGTCGTTGATCTCTTTGCGGCTGCGAAACGACTTCAGTACCCCTTTGTATTTTTCGAAGGGGTTGGTTTCGCTGCGGAGCGGGCGGAATAGGATTTCGCCGTTTTCAACCACAAATTCCACACGATCGCCAGCGGATACGCCGATGCGTTTGCGAATTTCCTGAGGCACAGTCACTTGGCCCTTGCTGCTAATGGTGCTCGAATTCTTCATCTTTACTTGATATCCTTACAGTAAAGAATATCAGATTTACCGAAACGGTCAAGTCAGCCCCGCGAGTTGGGCAAAACAGGAATCAGCGCCTGCGCGTGTATCCTCGCGCGTATTCCGGCGCTTTTACGCCCGGCATCAGCCGCGCGTCATCCACCGGCTCGCCGGCTACAAGAGTTAAAGGAATTACGCCCGCCCAGGTCGGAAACGCATAATCTTCTTCATCATCCACAGCAGGCCCTTGTCGCACCTTCGCCGAAAACTCTTCGATCGGCAACCGCAGGACCGACGTAGCTTTCAATTCCTTTTCATTGGGCTGGCGAGACTCCACCCAGCGCCCCGGCAAAATATGCTCCGACAAGAGCCGCAGAGCTTCCAGCTTTTCTTTAGGATCGTTCACCGCGCGAGCAGTTCCCAGAATCACGACAGAACGGTAATTCATCGAGTGATTGAAAATCGAGCGCGCCAGCACCAATCCATCCAGCAGCGTGACCGTGACGCATACCGCAACCCCCTCATCGACGCGGCGTAACATCCGGCTTGCCGCCGAGCCGTGAATGTACAGGCTGTCGTCAACTCGTCCATAGCTGGTCGGAATCACAAAGGATTGCCCATCGACCACGAATCCCACGTGGCAGATGAAGCCTTCATCGAGAATTCTGTAAGCAGCGGCCCGATCGTAAACCGCACGATCGGCTTCGCGGACCAGGCGCGTCCGCACACTCGGAGCAGAGGATTGTGCCATTCAGGAAAAGCTCCCGGCAATCGCGAAGGATGAACAGAGTGTAGCAGAGCGGCAGTTAGCAATTAGCACTTAGCAATTGGCCAAACCATCAAACCAAGGGCCCAGTGCCCGTGCTAATTGCCAAGTGCTAACGGCTAATTGCTGCTCTCCTACCAATTTACTTTCATCGCGAACTGAAACTGTCTCGGATCGTAAGCCGCCGTTGGCTGCCCCGCATTGGTATACAGCTCGTTTACTGCGGCCACATTGAATTTGTTCGCGATATTGAACATGTCGACAATGAGGTCCAGATTCACACGTTCGCCAAAGTAGATCCGCCGCGCGATCCGCAAATCGTTGAACACGGTCCAGGGCTGGAATCCGTAATTCCGGCCCAGGTTCCCATCCAGATAAAGTAGCGCATTCGGCGAAGCCACTTGTGCGGGCGTCAGGTCAGCAAAACAAACTTCTTGCAAGTACCCGCTAGGCGAATACTTGGAAGCAACCGTGGGATAACCACAAGCGTTGGCCGGAGTTCCCGCAGCCACCACATTCGGACGGCTGCCGCTTGGGTCAAACTGAAAATTGTCGCTGGTTCCGGTCAGGATGTTAAAAGGCCGCCCAGAGCCCACTTCAAGGATTGGCGCAACCGTCCAGTTGCTGAAAAACTTATCGAAGAAACTGTCGCCGCTAAGCTTGCCGCTCTGGTACACGCCGCTGAAAACAAAGCTTTGCCGCTGATCAAACAAAGAGTTGGCGCGTTCCAGGTTAGGGTAGTAGCTGTCTTGCGGTGCCAGCGGAGACTGCAAGTCGGTCGAGTCATCGATCGAATGCGACCATGTATAAGAGGCCAGGAACTGGTAGTGCCGCGTGAACCTCTTGCGCAAATTCGCGGTGAATCCGTTGTAGTTCGAAGTGCCACTCGAGTAATTCGCGTCCATATCGCTGAAGGGCACGCAATTTGCCAGACCGGAAACGCCGGGGTTGCATCCCGTGTTTAGTCCGTTCGCTGCCAAATCCGCTAACGCGGGTTGGATGCACGGCGTAAACGCGCCGCCCGCCAGAGAAGGATTCAGTCCCGAAGGTCGGAAGAAGCTTACTAACGCCGCCGGCACGAAATACGGGAGTTTCGATCCCGGAATCGGGTTCGCGCCACAAGACGCCACCGAGAGCGGGCTCTCCGTCGGCGAAGCCGCCCCTGCCGCAACCGCAGCCTGCCAGTTTGCTGTCAGCAAATCGCCGCGCGCTGTGTTGGCATTGATCGGACGGTTCAAGTTACGCCCGCCGTTCCAGTTGTAAGCCAGACTCAAGGCAAAGCCGCCGCCCAAATCCTGTTCCACTGTAAAGTTCGCCTGCTGCGAATACGCGTATACAAAGCCCTTGCCCTGCGGATAACCGAACGGCTGCGATACTAGCGGCACTCCATTCGTCAGGTATCCCTGATTAATGAATAGCGAGGTCGGATCGAATGAGTTAAACCGCTGCTGGCTGCCCTGGTATCCAAACGCGGAATTCGCCGCTGGAAAACACGTTCCAGCAATCCCTTGGAAGATATTGTTCGCCGTCATGCTGAGTGGCGGCGCCGCAGGGTTGCATCCCGGCGTTCCGCCAAAAAACAACAACTGGCCACTCTTGGACCCGTCGGAAGCATCGCCCAGGAAATACAAACCGAGCAGAGGGTGGTCATAAAATATGCCAAAGTTCGCCCGAATCACGGTCTTCCCATCTCCCTTCGGATCCCATGCCATGCCGAGCCGCGGCTGAATCATGCGAGTATCGGTTTGGATGCCTTTCTGCAAGCCGAGTTGATTATAGGCAGACAACGCAAGAGCATCAGGCTGCGAGAACTGCGGCGGAAATTCAATGTCATAACGCAGGCCGTAGTTGAAAGTCAGGTTCGGAGAAGCTCGCCAGGAATCCTGCCAGTACACGCCCAGAGGTTTGTTGGTGAAAGAGTCCGTCGGATTGCCAATGCCTTGAATGAAATCCTGCGGAATGCCCAAGCCATAAGCTTGCACTGGAGAGAAGCTGGGGAAAGGCGACGGAAAAAGGCTGAGAGCGCCAAAATCATAAACGCCGCCATAGTTCACAGTGAAGGTCGCGGTAGTCGGAATGTAATTGAAATCCACCCCAAATTTCGTGTTGTGCCGTCCCAGCGTCCAGGAGAAGTTGTCGGTGAACTGGTAACGCTGCTCTACCCGGTCAATATAGGAGTAAGGTTCGCGTCCGAAAAAAGCATACCCGGGGATATCTACCGCGACGTCGCCTCCTCCCGGCGCGCTGGAATAGTTGTAGAGCAGTCCGCGCCGGGCGTATTGGAAGCGGAATTCATTCACCTTGTTGTTGCCGATTGTCCACGTATCCTGAGCCACGCCCGCGACGTCGCGGTAGCTCTGTACTGAAGTTCGGGAGTAGGAGTTCTGTCCGAATACCTGGTTTTCTCCATTCACCTCGATGCCGGTGACCGTGCTGGGACTGACATTGGCCCGCAGCATGAGCCGATTGTTGCTGCTGATGTTGTGATCAAGACGTAACGAATACAGGCTGGTTCCTTCGAAAACCGGGAAGTTTCCTACCTGCGCACCCAGCGTCTGGAACGAAGCCGGCAACCCGGCGCAAACCGGTGCGAAGCCTCCGGCTATGCCGAACGCCGGATTGCAGGTGGAGGGAAACTGCTGCAAACCCGCAGGCACGAAAGCTGCCGGAAGCAGGGCAAATGAAGCCGGATACTTCCCGTTGAGCGCGATACCAGAAGATGCGCCCGCCATAAACGCATAAGTTTGCAGTGTTGGCAGCAACCCCGCCGGAACCGCTGGTATAAAGCTTTGCAAAAATGCAGCCTGTTGCGGTGTGGCTTGGATGTCGAAAGTTCCCGCCGGAGCGCCGAAGAACGGAGATGCGTCGAACGGAACGAATCCGAAGTTGTTCTGGCCGATGCTGGAAAATCCCGTCTCATGCCGTCGCGTGATCTCATAGGCAAAGTAAAAATACGTTTTGTCTTTTTTGATCGGTCCCCCGAACGCCGTTCCCGCTTGCACCCGTGTGTACGCCGGGTTGGGCGTAGTGCTGAACGGATTCACCGCCTGAAAGTCGCGATCGCGTAGATAGCCGTACACATCCCCGTGAAAGTCGTTCGATCCCGAACGAGTGATGATATTGACTACGCCACCTGCGGCGCGTCCGTACTCCGCCGCATAACTGTTGGTGATGATCTGAAATTCCTGCACCGCTTCCTGCGAGACCGTGGAACGCACTCCGTTAGTGGCGTTGTCGATATAGTCCGCACCGTCCACGTTAACCAGATTTGAACGCGCCCGTTGCCCGCTGATGTTCAACCCCGAAGTCGGCGCCGCGCCCGTAACCGGAGCGTTGTCGCGCAGCACCTGCGAGTCCGTCATAGCGAAGTCAATGTAGTTGCGGCCGTTGATGGGAAGATTATCGATGCTCCGCTGCCCGATAGTGTCGGTGGTTGAAGTGCGGCTGGTTTCTATCAATTCGGCCGCGGAACTAACGTTGACCACTACCTGTGCGCCGGCGACTGAGAGCGCGACGGGCAAGTCCAACACTTGGCCCACCGTGATGCTCACATTCTCAACCGTGGTCTTCGCGAAGCCCGCGGCTTCGACCGTAACCTGGTAAGTCCCCGGCGGTAGTAACACGATGCGGTAGTCGCCCTGGCCGTTCCCGGTTACCGAGCGCTCTAAACCCTTTGCCTGATCTTGCGCCGTAACCGTGGCGTTGGTAACCAGGCTGCCCTTGGGATCCTTCACGGTAACCCGAAGATCGCCGGTAGCCGCGCCTTGGCTGAAGCCGAAGGTGTTCAATCCCAGTACCATGACCACGAGCGAGACGAACTTCCGCATTGTCATAAATTTTCTCCATGGAGATGACTGACGAGGGAGACGCCCGGCTTTTGCGGGCAGAGGACCACAGCCAGTCCGAATTCGCCGGCAGACTTCAGGGCAAACATTCTTGAGAAAAGCGCGTTCGGCTGCTTTGTACATCAAGCCATAAGAAGAAAGCAAGCCGGATTAGGGAGGAGCATCGCATTGGTTAAATGTGGGGGCAAGTCGATAGGCGCAAGCGTCCTCGCTCATGAAGCGGCAACCACCAGCTCGGCAGCCCCCATCCAAGCGTTTCACCGTGCACCGATCGCAGCTCCTAGGGTTGGTAGTAGCAGAAGCAGCCCTGCTATCCTCATGGATTCGTTGCGGCCTGCAAGGCAGCACGGTAAAGTGTACTTAAGCAGGTCGCTAGGGAATGGATGCGGTGCAAGCGAAGTCTCCATCCCCGCTCTGAAACCGCCTTCCCGGAGGCCGATCGAATCTTGTCAGGACCCGAAATGAAAAAGGAATCGACCCTTCCAGTGCTCTATCGCCTAGTGGCATGCAGCATGCTGGTCCTGTTGACCGGCTGTGTATTGTTGACCGCTCAGAATGTGGTTTTGACGGGCGCGCTCAGCGGCCGAGTCACCGACCCGAGTGGAGCCGTAGTCCCAGGAGCGTCGGTGGTGATCAGCAACCTTCAGACCAGCATCAAACAATCCGTCGAAACCAATCGTGCCGGACTTTACCGCTTTCCGGTGCTTACCCCGGGATCATATTCCATCGCGGCAACACTCAAAGGTTTTCGCGATGCCCAGGGTTTAGTCCAGGTGCTGGTCGGAAACACGACTTCGCTGGACATCAGGCTGCAAGTGGGAGCCAGTGGAGAAGCAGTTAAAGTAAGCGGAACTGCCCCACTACTGCGGCCCGCTGAATCTTCCGCCAGCACTGTGTTAGATCGGTCGTTTATCGAAGATCTGCCCCTCAACGGACGCAAATACACCGACTTCACGGTGCTTACGCCGAATACCAGCTACGACGGCGACACTGGCCTGGTCAGCATTGCCGGACAACAGGGCGGAGAAGATTCGGGATATGCCAACGGAAACGGCGGCAATGCTTTCACCGTGGATGGAAGCAACGCCACCAACAACTACTTCTCCGACATTATCGGCCGTTACCGCATTCCGTACCTGTTTGGGGAGGACGCGATCCAGGAATTTCAAGTCTCGGTCAGCCCATACTCGGCCATCTATGGAGGTGGAGCGGGCTTCGTCAACGCTGTAACCCAGTCGGGAAGCAACGCCTTCCACGGCAGCGCCTTTTATTACAACCGGAACTCCGCCACCGGAGCCAACGACGCCCTCGACAAAGCCAGTGGATTCCCTAAGCCGGAAGATGCTTTGCAGCAATTCGGCGCCGGGGTGGGCGGGCCGATCATTCGCAACCGCCTTTGGTTCTTCGTGGATTATGAGCAGCAACTGCGCAACAATCCGATTTCCGTCATCAACCCGGTATTGGCCACGACACCGGCGAACTTACCCGCCTTCTTGAGCGCTAATTTTGGAATTCCCGCAGGCACGACTTTGCCTGCGCCGAACGGTCCCTTGCCGGTACCAGGCAGCGACACCGCGCCCGATCCCACCAATCCGGTGTATCTCCAACAAGTCGCAAACACCGTGAATGCGCTCAACTCCAATCTCGGCAGCAAAGCCAGAATGCGGAATGATTGGGTCATTACTCCGCGGCTCGACTATCAGCCCACTTCCCGTGACAGCCTGTTCCTCAGCCTCAATCTAAACCGGTTCAATTCGCCTGGTGGCGTCATTACCGACCCGACCGTGGGAAACTATGGAACCCAGACGCTGGCCAACGCTTACGTACATACTTTCCAGGCCAGCGTGGGATGGACGCACACCTTCTCGTCCACGCTGCTGAACGAATTTCACGTCAGCACCTCGCAGGACAACGAGATCTCGACCCCAACCGGGCTTGCTCCCAACGTCCCCACGTTGATTCTGGATAGTCCGGCCGCATTCATTCTGGGCAACGCGCCTTTCTCCGTGGGGAAGGTTTTTGAGCGGCAGTATTCTTTCTCCGACCGGGTCGACTATGTAATTGGCAAGCACACACTACAGTTCGGTTTCGATTTCAATCGCGCTTGGGATTCGGACAATAATGACGGCGGTGCGGATCCGAACGAGGCCGTCGAGTTTGGGTCGTTCCTCGGCAGTTACGAATTCTCCAATCTCGAGGCGCTTGCGCTCGGAGAATATAACGTTTTCAGTCAGTCTTCGGGAAATCCGACTTTCTCTTTTGCGGTGCCTTACTACGGATTCTACGTGCAGGACTCGTTCCGTGCGTTGCCCCAGTTGACCCTGGAAATGGGCCTGCGCGAGGACTTCCAGGTTTATCCGCAGCCGGCGGAGAATCCCGCGTTTCCACTCACTGGACAATATCCCAATCAGTTTCTACGATTGGCGCCTCGCCTCGGATTTGCCTGGCAGCCTGCATCGAAGACGGTCGTCCGCGGTGGGTTCGGGCAGTTCTATGACAATATGAATGGCCTGAACTACCGCAACGCCGTGGTCTCGAACGGACTGGCCTCACAGCAGTCGTCAGCAAGTGTCAGCTACACTTCGGGCCCGCCAAACCAGCAACTCCCGACCTTTCCCAATATCCTCCCCGGCAACTCTCCTTTGTTTTCCGCTTCACCGGATATTTCTCTGGTTTCTCCGCAGTTTCGCGTGCCCTACATATTGCAGGCGAGTTTGCAGATAGAGCGCGAGATTTCCGAAAACACAACTGTGAGTATTGGCACCATGTGGAATCACGGGGTGCACATCCTTTCGGGCAGCGCCTACGACGCGAACCTGAATCCGTTGCAAGGTACGACGACGTACATCGTTTGCCCTCCCGGCACAACTACCGCGCCGTGCAGCGGCCAGTCTCTTACCCTGCCGAATATGGACAACGACCTTTTGACCGAAGGCCGTATCAATCCCAATCTTGGCCAGATCAACGAGTTGATAAGCCCGGCGCAAAACTACTACAACTCCTTCTTCGTGCAGTTGCAGCGCCGCATGTCGCGAGGCCTTTCGCTGCAATTTTCCTATACCTTCGCCAAGAGCAACATGCTGGATGGGATGGATTTCAACAATCAGTTCGACTTCAGCAATACTCACGCGCCTTCGCTCCTCGATCAGCGGCACAGAATCAGCCTTGCAGGAGTCTACCGTCCCCAGCTCGAAAGACTGACGGGATCGGACGCCGGCCGCACATTGCTTTCCGGTTGGACCCTGAGCAGCGTCATGGAGTTCTCTTCCGGCCGCCCATACGCGGGATTGTTGAGTCCTGCGTGCACCAGTTCGACTTTGTCATTTGGCAATTGCAACGGCGCCAATGACAACCTGAACGATACTGCCTTCAATCAAGACACCGCCAACACCGCCGGCGGCATCAATGGCGCTGGTCCCACTCCGGGGATCGGCCTGAATTCTTTCTACGGTCCGTGGCTGGAAAGGATCGACGTTGGGTTGTCCCGGAGCTTTGCAATTAGGGAAGGCAAGGAACTGCAGTTTCAGGTGCAAGCGTTCAATGTGTTTAACCACGCCAACTACTACGTGCAGAATGGCGACGGCGTCAACCAACTGCAATACAACCCGATTGGGACCAACTGCGGCGACGGCGCAACTCTGAAGCAGACCTGCTATCTCGTGCCCAACTCCGGCCCGGGTAATTTCGGAGCCCTGCAGGAAATCAGTCCCAACGGCCTCCCCCGAGTGCTGCAGTTTTCAGCCCGCTTCACGTTCTAGCTCCACGTGAAACACTTCTTACTCCTGGCGGCTGATGCCAGAACGCTCTTCGCTTATCGTCTTGAGCGCCCAGGCCATGCGCGGTGTGTTGTGCGCGATGCCAAAACGTCCGCGAGCGTCGAGCAAAATCATGCCGCCATGTCCATTCACGCGCGCCTGTAGATAGTTGATCGCCTCTGCCGCGACCCATTCGGGCAGACTGCCCGAGGCGACGCGATCCGCTGCCCACTTGGCCAGCACCAACTTCATGATGGGCTCGCCCCATCCCGTGGTCGAAGCCGCCGCGGTTTTGTTGTCGGCGTAGCATCCGCATCCGATCAAGGATGAATCTCCCAAGCGGCCAGGAGCTTTGTTCAGTGTGCCCCCGGTGGAGGTCGCGGCAGCGATGTCGCCTTTGGCGTCGAGGGCGACCGCGCCCACGGTGTCGTGGGAAAGAGTGGCGGCAAACAGATCGGGCTTCTCTTCCGCGCTGTGCGCTTGAAACTCGCGCAAGCGCTCGACCTCGCGCGGCATGATCAGGTCTTCGTTCTTGCACAACTCGATGCCGTGCTCGGCTGCGAAGCGTTCCGCGCCCTCGGCGACGAAGTACACATGCGGACTCTCGCTCAGAATCTTGCGGGCGGCGCGGACCGGATTGCGCAGGTGCTCCACGCAGCCCACGCCTCCGGCGCGCAGGGTTGCGCCCTCCATGATCAGCGCATCGAGTTGCACTTTGCCATCGCGGTTGAGGAAGCTGCCGCGTCCGGCGTCAAAGGTCTCGTCATCTTCCATGACCACGACCGCTTCCTCGACCGCGTCGAGCGACGAGCCGCCGCGTTTCAGTACCCGCCAGCCTGCTGCCATGGCGTTGCGCACACCATTGAGATGAGCTTCGACCATGTCATCCGGAATGGCCCAGGCGCCGCCGTGCACAAGCAGAACAGGATCCATCGACAAGGAAAGTCCTCCACCGAAAACGACCGACCAGTCTAACACCGCTTGATGTGGCGGCGTCCATTCCACTATTAAGAGTGGGCCACCCTTAGGCTGAGGCTGAAGGCTGAAACGACAGGAGCAGCCTCTTTGGATAGACCGAGGCCGCTGCCTCAGCCACTAAAGCCATAGGTGTTTCGTGCCCATTCTTCCGCAGCGCTGGAAGCGCTGCGCCACCCAAAAACAGAGAACTTGTAAGGGAACCAGTTGTCAGTTGTCAGTTCCCGGTTCTCAGTCGCACGCCTTCACATTTTTCCTGAGAGGAGCATTTGCTCGACGATTTCGGCGAGGACGCGATAGCCTTCGGAATCGAGCGGTTCTCGCATCGCCGCCTGAAACTTGCTGGTTCGCTCTTTCTGATTGAGGTAATAGACGACATCGGGCAGGACGCGGCCGACTTCAGCACAGAGCGCGCGCAAATGCATCAAGCCGTCTACATCCAAATCAGACGACTGCAAATTGGATATCTCTGCGAGCAACTTCCTGATCTCGCTCTTCCACTGCTCCAAATCATTTTCATACTTCAAGAAATACTCGGCGTCGCCAACGATGAGCAGTTCGAGTGTTTTCAAGTCTTCGGGCGTCAGTGGCTTTCCCGTTTTCAGTTTTGGCAACAAGGCAGAGATCCCCATCTTTGCCAGAAATGCTTGTCGCGCCTGACCCTCGAGTTCTTCGACCTGATCGCCCAAAGCGCCATAACTGTCGCTGGTTTCAAGCTGGGTACAACGGGACGCAAGTTCCAGCGTCTTCTGAATGGTTGCGCTGATACGCGGGACATCTCCCATAGAGAGCCTTTCCGATGTCCGATAGTCTAGCATTTGGACGTGCGCCGGGTGGTCAATCCCAAAATGGGAAGGCGCTACCTCGAACATTTTGTGGGAGATTTATAGAACGAGAAATAGGAAGTGCACGTACGCGCACTTTCTTGTTGACTCCCATTCTTCTTCGTACTAATGTCTGCCCCACTTGGTTTGCAGCCACGCAGCCGAGTTTCTTCGCTGCTTCCGCGTTTCTTCGTCGGGTGCGCGTCACCTCAGCAAAAATTGCGTTGGGGAATCTCCGCGTTGAAAGTCAGGAAGATTTCACAGGAGCTTGCTCCATGATTGGAAGCAACTTCATACGCTATTCGTGTGTCTGAAGTTGCCCACCGAAAACCCTTCAGCCGCCGCATTTTTTGATGGTCCGCCTCCAAGGTGGTCTGCGCGACGGAAATCCCCCTGGGTATTTGCGGGACACAGATCAAGGAGAAAGCAATGAGGAATTTGCGACAGGCTTTACCAAGAAGCATTGTGATCAAGATGGCTAAGATTGCGTCAGTTTCAACTGGGGCGGCGCTGTTGCTCGCGGGGATGGCGTTGGCTCAAACCGATCCGGGAGTTCAGAGTGGAAATCGCGGCACCGGCGCCACAATCATTACGAGTGACCCGAACGGCTTCCTGCCGTTTTTCACGGACGGTCAAGGCCGTTTTCAGGAAGTGGAGAATGTCTCCAAGTCCGCGAACGTCGGCCTGGGACCACGGTTTAATTCAAATCAGTGCAGCTCATGCCATGCGCAACCGGCGATTGGCGGGACGGGTGCTGCCGTCAATCCGCAGTTCGCGTTTGCCGGCAGTTCAGTCGCGCCTAAAGACGCGACTCCGTACTTCATTACGGCCAACGGCCCCACCCGGGAAGCCCGTTTTCCGTTCTTCTTTAACGCGAACGGCACGGTGAACACCAGTGCTCCGAATGGCGGAGTGGAAGACCTGTTCACGGTGAGTGGGCGCAGCGATGCCGGCAGTTGCAGTCTGCCGCAGCCCAGTTTTAGCGCTGCGGGGGAAGCGAACGACATCATCTTCCGTATTCCCACCCCAGTGTTTGGTGCAGGCCTGATCGAAAATCTGGACGATTCAACCTTGTTGATCAACCAGGGGAAAAACAATAACAACAACCTTGGCATTTCCGGAACCTTCAATCATAACGGCAACGATGGCACAATTAGCCGCTTCGGCTGGAAGGCACAGAACAAGTCGCTGCATATTTTCGCCGGCGAGGCCTACAACGTCGAGATGGGGATCACCAATCTTCTGTTCACCCAAGACCGGCCGTTGCCCGGGGAAGACCAGCAGCAAACTGGGCTGCCCTCGAACTGTTTGAATTTGTCCGGAGCAGGTTATCCGGAAGACACATCCAACCCAACGCAAACGTCGAACGCAGCGGTTCTGGATGACGTATCGGCATTTGCCAACTTCATGCGGTTCCTGGCTCCGCCACCGACTGGTGGAGTGGTGCTGAACGGCCAACAGGTTCCGGCGAGTTCGATCTCCGCTGGCGGCCAGCTATTTAGCTCCATCGGCTGTGCAACTTGTCACAATGCAACCCCGGGCACGACCCAAGTGTCGAACATGGTTCCCGCATTGAGTAATGCCCCGGTGCCCGCGTTCTCGGATATCGAGATCCATCATATGGGCGGCGGGTTGGCGGACAATGTCTCGCAGGGCAGTGCGGGGGGCGATCAGTTCCGCACAGCTCCCTTGTGGGGATTGGGGCAGCGGATCTTCCTGCTGCACGATGGCCGAACCACGAACCTGAATGCTGCGATCGCGGCGCACGCGAGCCATGGCAGCGAAGCCACCACCGTCGAGCAGAATTTCTCCAACCTCAACACTAATCAACAGCAGGAGATTTTGGACTTCCTGCGATCGCTGTAGTTTGCGGATCCTGGCGAGACGCGGGAGCGTCTCGCCAGATTCTTGCCGGGTGTCCGGGCGTTTTTCGCGCTGCCGGCAGAAACCGAGATTCCTCGTCGCTTCGCGCCTCGGAATGACAATGGTGGGTTGGCGGCGGGGACGTCCGCGCTTACATTCAAGTTGGGACGCACGGGCGGGCCGCCCGCGCCTACATTGGGTCGGAGGTCGTATGCATCGTAGATTCTTATACCTCTTTGTTGGTGTCGCTTTGCCGTTGCTGGCGTGGGCTCAAAGTGCAAAATCCCAAAACGTCCCACAGAACGGCGGCGACTTTTCCACCAGCACGCAGCCGGTGACGAAAGTGCCCGCTGGAGTCATCCTGGTGAAGGGCGCGTGGTCAAGTGCGAGCGATGCAGTAACTCCCGTGCCCGAAGATGGCAACGTGACCAACGACGTGTTCCGCGACCCGTATTTCGGCATGACCTATGCGCTGCCCAAGGATTGGAGGGAGAAATACAAGGGACCGCCTCCGTCGGAAAGCGGCCGCTACGTACTGGCGCAGATCAGTCCGGGGGACACATTTAAAGGGCCGGCTCGAGGCAGCATCCTGATCACGGCCGACGATATGTTCTTTACGACTCTGCCCGCGACCAACGCGCTGGAGGTCGTTAATTACTCGAAGGATAACTTGCAGGCCGATTACAAACTGGAGCTAGCGCCTACGCCGACCAAAATCGACGGCCGCCCTTTTACGTTCTTTGCCTATTGGTCCCCCGTGGCAGAGCTGCATTGGTATGTGTTAGCGACCGAAATCCGGTGCCACGCCGTGGAAGTGGTGCTAAGCAGCCAGGACACGAAGCTGCTGTCGAGCTTGATGCTCGACCTCAACAAGATGGAGTTGCCCGCGGACGCCGGCCCGACGGCGGGGACGGGTGGCGGTGATGTGCCGGTGTGCATTAAGGATTACGCGCAGGGGGAAAACGTGATTGCGCGGGCTGATCCGGTTTTCACCGAACATCGGTTCAATGCGGTTCCGGTTCGAATCATCATCGATAAAGAAGGCAAGGTAAAACACGTTCACTTTCTGAGCGCTTTTCCCGACCAGGCAAAAGCCATTACGGATGCCTTCAAACAATGGAAATTCAAGCCGTACCTGCGGGACCGGAAGCCGGTTGAAGTGGAAACTGGGATTATGTTTGGGAGGCCGCTGCATCCGGCGACGTCCGTGGCCGGGAATGCTGCGGTCGAATGAAGCGCGCTTTTTTTACCGCCGAGACGCAGAGAAATTCTTTTCTTACATTAGTAGTCGATCCCTTTCAAAAAGTCGGGCGTTTGCACATATTGGTAGCGATTGGGATCGTTCTTGACCAGCGAGTCAGCGTATTGATTCCATAGCGTGGCGTGGCCGCCGGTATTGTTGTCCTGGACTACGGTTTGGTCCAGAAGGTAGTTGGAGAAAGTTCTGATTGCTTCTGGCCTGGCTATCCCATCGCGCCTCGACGCTGGCGTTGTGGGCGTCTTCAGCGGCGTGGGCGGCATCGGCCTGGGCTTTGGCATTGGCGCCGATCTGTTTGATTCTCCCGATTTCGGCTTGCGTCTGCGCTTGAATGACAGCGCCGTTCAGGCGCCAACTGCTGGCGATGGCGCTGATAGTCGGCCACTCTTTGTCCGCGAGCTGCTTCGGTATGCTTCCTTGATTTACTGTGATTGCCCAAGTCCCACCGGTAATGGGCCGGAGTGCCGAGACCAGAAGGCTCGAGGCCATCAGTCCCTTGCCGTCGTGCGAATCGATGTCCGCTGTCAGGAGGACCGAGTCAGTCTCGGTTGGTGATGTCGGCATCTTTTTCGAACTGGTTATGTTGATCGTGGGCATCGCAGCATGTTCCTTTTGATGAACCTGCTGAACCACGGCCAGAAAC
Source organism: uncultured Acidobacteriota bacterium (assembly GCA_963722725.1). GTDB lineage: Bacteria > Acidobacteriota > Terriglobia > Terriglobales > Acidobacteriaceae > JABDBE01. The sequence continues at coordinate 559,129 of CAVROB010000009.1, read as the reverse complement.
GCTTGCACCAGATCACCGCCGGAGGGATAGGCCGTATACATCCCGGGCAGCGGGCGGCCGCTCCGGAGCGACATCTGAGTTTGTGGACTCCTTGGATCGAGAATTGGGAAATACAATCCGAAATGGATCGATTCGGAATTCGGACCGACGGCATTCACTGTGCCTTTACGCGGCGCTGGTGATTTGCCATCCCGGAGGCAATCCGATGCTGCCGCTGCCGTCAGGAAAAGGTGTCTGTTGCAGGGGTGGGACGGAGGCAGCTTGCGCCGTTCCTGACGACGATTGCCCGGCTGGTTTCGCGGAATCCGGGTGCCAGACTTCGTTTAGCTTTTTCAACATGGGATTGGCAGTAGTGCCGAAGCGTTGTGCATCGTCGTAAATGAACGCACCGGTTGGTTGGGTTCCGCCAGGCATGGAAACGATGACCATGCCGGCGATGTGCTTTCCGCCCTGATTCTTTGCCGTCACTGTGAAAAAGGTTGCCACGGAGTCTGTGCCCCCGGTCTGGAAGAACCTGCCGATCTGTGGACGCTCGCCGAAGCGGCTGTGGATATCGCGAAGCAGGGCTACCCATCGCGCCTTGCATTGAGGTCTGTCCGGCGGTCGGCCCGTAGACGATTTGGCCGCCACTGGGGTTGTCGATGGTCTTCAGACTGTCCTGCGCGGCGGCCCCTGTGCATAACAGGAGTAAGGTCAGTGCCGCGAAGAGTTGGGTTTTAAGATGATGCACGGAATCCTCCCGGATTGTTTTCGCGCAGGTTGCGAGATTCTCTGACGATGGAGGTAACTGGGGGAGGACACGGACTAGCGTAGTCATTCAAACGATGTTGTCAAGCGAATTTGCATGCGGCGAGAGACGGGACGGTCCGGGAAGTAGCGGACAGGAGTGTCCGCTCTACGCCAACGATCTTTGAAAGTAAGGAGGATTGTGATAAAGTAAGGAAAGGATTTAGCTATGCAGAAACGCGCGCGGATTACGAGCAAGGGGCAGATCACGGTGCCGCGGGAGATTCGACGTCTTTTGGGCGTCCGCGCCGGCGACGGGTTACTCTTTGAGACTGACGACTCTGGCACCCGAATCAGGCCTGCCCGGCGGGAGAGCCCTTTCGCCAAGTATCGAGGCATTGGGAATCCGGGGATTTCGTCTGGCAGGAAGGCCATCGTACAACGGATTCGTGAGCTGCGCGGCCGATGACTACGGTCGTGGACAGTAACGTCATCGTCGCCCTTTGGGATTTCGACGATAGTCTCAATTCGGCCGCACAGACCGCGTTGGACGCTGCGCTCGACCGCGGACGGGTGGTGATTCCCGCACCTGTTTTTGCTGAATTGATGGCTCTTCCTGGCCGAACCGAGTCTTTTCTGGATGAATTCTGCAGGGACACTGATGTGGCGGTCGACTGGGCGCTCGGCGAGAGCACCTGGAGGATTGCAGGGCGCGCATTTCAGAGTTACGCGGGGCGTCGCCGGAAACAGCGGGGACCGGGACCACGTCGTATTCTTGCAGATTTCCTGATCGGTGCCTACGCAATGTCCCACGGCGTCCCGCTGCTGACTCTCGACGAAGGCATCTATCGGGCCAGTTTCCCCGAACTCAAAATACTTAGAGTTTGAGGCGCTTGTTCCTACGCGGCCTGGCCGGGATTGGCGGCGGCCCGGTCTACCAGTTCGGTTCGGGTCCAGGTGTAGCGGATGCGGTGGATGACTGTGATGGTGGATAGGACCGCGATGATCCAAAGCACTGGGGCCATGCGGTTGAACAGGGCGCCGATGATGACCAGCACCAAACGCTCCGGACGCTCCATGAAACCTACGCGGCAGGAACCGATGAGCGATTCGGCACGGGCGCGAGTGTAGCTGACCATGATCGCGCTGATCATCACGATGGCGGTGAGCACGACGTAGAAAAAGCGGTCGCCACGGGCGTAAAAGACCAGTAGTCCGAGGAACTGCGAGGCATCGCTGTAGCGATCGACCACCGAGTCGAAGAAGCCACCGAAGCGAGTCACGCGATTGCTGGCTCGAGCGACGGCACCGTCAACCAAGTCGAAGAAACCGGAACCGATGATGACCAGCCCGGCATAGCGGAACATGCGAGACTGATTGTCGCCGTTGGCATAGCCAAACAGAAACGCGGCGACGATGTTGACCACCAGGCCCAGGAAAGTGAGGACGTTCGGGTTGACGCGGGCGAGTGCCAGCCAGCGCACGATGGCATCCAGCAGGACGCCGCAGGCGCGTCCGAAGGCACTGGTCCAAGTTCGAGGTCCAGTTCTAGACCCAGTCCGCGGCCCAGTTCGAGACTCAGATATGTTCGTGCCCGTCACCCGGCTGCGGCCTCGTCGTGTATGGTGCTTAATTTCAGGATTTCCATTTCGCGCTTGCCGTTGGGCGTGACTACGATAGCGGTGTCGCCTACCTTTTTGTTCAGCAACGCGTGCCCGATCGGAGAGCTGGTGGAAATCTTTCCGGTTGGAAAGTCGGCTTCTTCGCTGGTGACCAGCTTGTATTCAATTTCTTCGTTCTTGTCGTTGTCGTAAACCCGGACAGTCGATCCCAGACCCACCTTGTCGCGGGGAATGTTATCCATGTTGATCAACGCGAGGTCGCTCATGCGTTTGCCAAGCTGGCGGAGACGCGCCTTGACGAACTCCTGGCGCTGCTTGGCCATGTGATACTCGGCATTTTCGCTGAGATCTCCCAGGGCGGCGGCTTTCTTGATCTCTTTGGGGAGCTCGTGGACCAGCTCGTGTTCGAGCTGATTCATTTCCTCCTGTAGCTTCCTCTTGATTTGCTCGGTCATGCTTCCACGGATTATAAACCCAGCGCCAGCCGCCACGTCGGTTGCTTGGCACACTTTTTGCCAGAATGGGAACGAACGCTTTTTCGAAAGGGAGCAGGTGTTTACACAGTCCCGAACTTAAGCTTGAAATTCGGAAGCTTCGGGGAATCGCAGGTTGGACTTGGACAGGGCTTTGGTCAGCAACTCCTCGATATGGGGCTCTTCGCAGTTCTTCGCCATCGCCAGTTCGCTCACCAGGAGGTAACGGGCGCGCTCCAACATTTTCTTTTCCCGAAAGGAGAGAGACTTCGACTGGTTGAGCACCAGCAGCGCCTTCAGGACGTTGGCGACTTCTAACAAGGAACCGGTGCGCATGCGCTCGGAGTTTTCCTTGAAGCGATATTTCCAGTCGGCGTTGTTGTCACACGCTCCATCCTCAAGAAAATCCACGATTTTCTGGATTTCGCCGTTCTTAACCACCCGCCGGAGACCGACCGTGACGACGTTGTGGAAAGGCACCATGACTTTTAGGCTGCTGGACTTGATCTTGAGCAGGTAAAAGTTTTCCACACTTTCGCCAATAGTCCGGCTGCTGATCTGTTCAATAATGCCAACGCCGTGATTGGGATAGACGACCTTGTCGCCTATGTGGAAATTGCCATCACCATTAAGCATGAAGAACCATCCACAGACGGAGGGAACGCGAGGAACAAATTCAAGTTCAGTTTACCCGATTCAGAACGGAAAGGCAATTTAGAATGCGCCCTTACAATCGCCAGCGGCTTGCTTAGATAACAGAGGCGAAGGCGCACCTTGCGCAAACCTTGGCGATGCAGAGAGTTAGCCTAAAGCACAAGGATCACGTAAGTCACCCCGAACGGATCTCATTCCCCGAGCCAGGCCCCGTAGGGTTTCAATGACTCCACGTGGGCGAAGATGATCCTTATGGCGGCGGTAATTGGAATAGCGAGGAGCAAGCCCATCGCTCCCCATAGTGCACCCCAGACTAAGAGCGACATGGTTACCGCTAAAGGATTGAGCTGCAAGCGCTTGCCGAGAATTCTCGGATAGAGCAGGTTCAGCGCGACCACATGCAACAAAAGCACTGCAGTAACGATCAGCAGGATGTCCTGGGAATCCGCGTGTCCCAGACCCACAAATATCGGCGGCACCAGCGCGAGCAATAGTCCCATATAAGGTATTAAGCTCAAAAAGCCGCTGGCAAATCCGGCGAAATAGAAGAAGGGCAAATGAATCAGCCAGAAGACGACCGTGCTGATTGCCCCGAGCAGTAGTCCGATCAGAACATTTCCCACCATGAAGCTGCGGACCATGGCCGAAATTTGGCCCAGGGTGACGTAGGCTGTGTGGCGGTTCTCCAAGGGAAATAGCATGACCGTGGCCGAGCGGACGTGCTGCTGCCAGGTCAGCATAAAGAAGACCAGAAAGGGCACGAAGGACACAGCCAGAACGGCGGCGCTCACTGAACCGAAGCCGCGCGTCAGAATGTCGGTCCAATCGGTCGCCGTCCGGACGCTCACAACTCCTTTCTCGTGCTCCGGAGGCAAAACTTCGAAGCGTTCCGCGCTCTTGCGGAACCGTGACGCCTCGTCGCGAACTTTGCTGGTGTATTTGGGAAGATCCTGCAGCAGTGTGGCCGCCTGATTGTAGGAAAAGTAGACGATTCCGCACAGCGCAGCCAGCAACAGCAGAATCGCGATCGCGGCCGCGAGACCGCGCGGGAGACGAAAATACGTCAGCAGATCCACGATGGGAGCGAGGATGAACGCCAGCAGCACGGAAACCAGCATTACCACCAGCACCGATTCGCCGACATAGCAGAGCGTGAGGATTCCAGCGATGCCGATGATGTTCATCGACCAGTGCGGGCGCACTTTGGGATTGTGCGCCGGCAACGACGGAACTGGTATCGTCGGGGTCTGAGCCTGGGCTTCGCCGGTCGCCATTTCAGCATCGTAATCCATTTCTTGGCTATTTCATCGGGACTTATAATGCGCACGTGCCCTCTGAACCAACCCATTCCCACAACGGCTTGGGGCCGCGCAGCCTCGCCCGAGTTTTGGGTTTAGACGTCGGGTCCAAGCGGATCGGCCTCGCCATATCCGACCCCCTCGGTATTACCGCACAGGGACTCGAAACCCTTCACCGGCAAAACAAGCGCCTGGATTTCGCCCAACTGGAAAAGGTGATCCACGAATACGAAGTGACCGAGATCGTTGTGGGGTACCCACTGCGCATGAGCGGGGCCGAAGGCATTCAGGCCGAGAAAATGCAACGCTTCGCAGAAGAGCTGCGCCAGCGTTTCCCGTTGCCCGTGCACCTCTGGGATGAACGCTTGAGCTCGGCCCAAGCCAACCGCCTGCTGCGCGAAACTGAGATGTCGATTGCACGCCGGGGGCAGGTCGTCGATCAGATGGCTGCAGTCCTGATTCTGCAAAGCTGGATGGACGCCAGGGATAGCCATCGACAGGAACCTGAAATTTGACGCTGTATTGACATTTTCATGACAATTCGGGGGTGAACCCGGGCTAATGTCCTCGGTCTGTAGATTCAGCATTTCGCCATGCGCGGACCGAGGAGAGCAGCCATGCCTAGAAAACGTTCGTTTGCCGACATTCGCAGCGCCGGTTTCGCGGTGATCGTCACACTGTTATTGCTAACTGCGGCCGCAACCCGGCCTGCGCAAGCGCAAATCGAAACAGACGGTGCTTATACGCTGCTCCACACCTTCACCAACTCGCCCGATGGAGCAATTCCCGGTGCGCTGATCCAGGACGCGGAAGGCAATCTGTATGGCACGACCCGCGGGGGTGGCCCACCCTGCGTCGGAATTTTCACCTGCGGAACGATATTCAAGGTCGATGCCAACGGCAAAGAGACCGTGCTGTACACCTTTGAGGGAGGCGACGACGGAGCTTACCCCGTCGCTGCCCTCACTCGCGACGCCGATGGGAACCTCTATGGCAACACCGAAGGCAACGGCGCGTTGGGCGCCGCCTCCACCGTGTTCAAGCTCGACCCAAACGGACAGGAGACGGTGATCTACGACTTTGAGAACTCGGTAGCGTGCTGCCAAGACTCGCCTCTCACCCTGGATTCGGCCGGGAACATCTACGGCACTTCCCCTTATGCTGGCGAATCCGGTTGTGGGTACAACGGGTTGGGCTGTGGAACTGTGTACAAACTGACGCAAGCCGGCAAGATCGAAGCGCTTCATATATTTAAAGGGACCGACGGCTCACAGCCCGAGGGCGGCGTGGTTCGCGACGCCGAAGGAAACATTTATGGGACTGCGCTGCTTGGAGGCAATCTCAAGTGCTACTCGCACGAGGGTCACACTGGCGAACCCGAAGGTTGCGGAACTGTGTTCAAACTGGACCACAACGGTACCTTCACCGTGCTGCACACCTTTGAGGGGCACGCAGACGGGAGCGGTCCCCTGGGTTTGATCGAAGATCCGGATGGTAACGTCTATGGGATTGCTGCGAATGGCGGAAATACCAAATGCAATCAGGGCGTTGGCTGCGGGACGATTTTCAAAGTGGATACGAAGGGAAAATTCAGCGTACTGTTTACCTTCCCGCCGGTGACAGTGCAACCAGACTTCGCCGGCCGCTTGCTGAGAGACTCAAAAGGAAATTTGTACGGGGTTAACCAAATCGGGGGCGCGCACTTTTCTGGATTCATCTTCAAAGTCGATCCTAAGGGGAAATTCACCATCCTCTTCAGTTTCCCTTCAACCTCGGAAGAGCAGGACGGAAGCAATCCGCAGGGCGTAACGATGGACTCGGCTGGCAACTTTTACGGCAGCATGCTAATTCGCGGTTCGCAAGACAATAACTGCGGATTTCAAGGCTGCGGAACCGTGTTCAAAGTCACGTTTTGAGAGGATCTTTAGTTGAGTTGGCGCTTTCGCGGGCTGCTCGGGCACGGGAAACCAGCCGACTCACTACGAAAGGCCAACGACCAAAGACCAACGACCTGAGGCCCTGGGCTCATCTAAACTATCTGTAAGGTGCGAGTCATTTTCATATTGTTCCTGCTGGCCGTCCTCGCCGCCGGGGGATGGCTGGCTTGGGCGCTAATGCAGCCGGTGACTCCGGCGGGGCAGACGTTTGTGCTCTTGCATCCGGGCTACTCCACTCGGCGGATCGCGACCGAACTGCAATCCGCGGGCGTGATCCGCAGCGCCGACGCTTTCGTCGTCTGGCATTACCTCCATCACAAGCATTCCTTGAAGGCTGGCGAGTATCTGTTCGACAACAGTGCGACCGCCGTTGATGTCCATAGGCGACTGGTGCGTGGAGACGTTTATTTCCACACCGTTGTGATTCCCGAGGGCTTCAACATGTTCGACATCGCGCAAGCCATCCACAACGCCGGCTTGGGTTCAAGCGAGGACTTCCTAAAGGTTGCAACGTCAGACACGGCTCTGATCTCCGACCTTTCCCCCGACGCCAAAACTCTGGAGGGCTATCTCTTTCCGAATACCTATGAGTTCACGCGCATGCAGACCATGGAAGAAATGGCGGCAGCGATGGTCAAGCAGTTCCGCTTAGTTGCAAAAGAGATTGGTTTGACGAACGACGCGAAGATCACGGATGTAAAGAATAGCGATCTGGAGAATCAGTCCAACGACATTCAGCAGACCGTCACTCTGGCCTCCATTATCGAAAAGGAAACTGCCGCGCCGGAGGAGCGGCCGCTGGTGGCGAGTGTCTACTACAACCGCATGGCAAAGCATGGGGCACTGCAGGCCGATCCCAGTGTGATCTATGCTGAACTTCTGCAGGGAAGCTACAGCGGCGCGCTTCACCATGCCGATATGCAATTCAATTCCGATTACAACACCTACACCCATCCGGGACTCCCGCCTGGGCCCATCGGAAATCCGGGAAAGACGTCGCTCGAAGCGGCGATGCATCCCGCCGATACCGACTATTTTTATTTCGTCAGCAATGGCAACGGCCATCACCGCTTCGCTAAGAATCTGGAAGAGCACAACAAGAACGTGGCAGCGTACCGAAAGGCGATGTCTGGCAAGTCGTTGCCATAGATATGGCGAGGTAGCCATAAATATGGTAGAATCTAATCGTGCGAACCACCGTAGACATTCCCGACCCAACTTATCGTCAGCTCAAGGCGAGAGCCGCTCTCCGAGGTTGCTCGGTCAAAGAGTTGATTTTGCGCGGCGTAGAAGTCGAATTGAACGGCGGAGGGCGCGCAGAAGCGAAGGGCAGAGTCGCGCTGCCGCTGATCAAGTCGAAACGGCCCGGATGGCTAAGGCTGGACAACAAGACCATTCATGAAATCCTACTTCCCTGATGTGAATGTGTGGATTGCGTTGGCGTACGAGGGACACCAACACCACGCATCCGCCACCTCCTGGTTTGCGAGGCTGGATGGGGAAGCGGTCTATTTTTGCCGCTTCACCCAGTTGGGGCTGTTAAGGCTGCTCACGCATCCCAGCGTGATGCGGGAAGATGTAAGGAACCAGACCGAGGCGTGGCAAACCTACGACTCGTTCCTTCGGGACGAGCGGGTTTCTTTTCACGCGGAAGCCGACCCTGAGCAGATCGAATCCTCGCTTCGCAGACTGACCGCCAACAGCCGCTCCTTATCGCAACAATGGCCAGACGCCTATTTGGCTGCTTTTGCGCGTGCGGGCGGATTGACGCTGGTTACGTTCGACCGCGGATTGCGTCAGATGGCGGGCGGCAACACAATGCTTCTGCGTTAGTAGAATTCTCTTCGACTTGCAAGTCGGCCGGATAGATTCGAAAGCCCGAAGCCCAACTCTGAATCTCCAGCTTCGGTATACTCATCTCTTTGGCACGGAATCAAAGCCGCCTCATGTCTTTTTTCTTTCGATATCGCGGTGCCTTCATCCTGTTGGCAATTCTCCCCCTGACGGGCTGCCTGTTTCGCTCCCGCATAGTCGAGCCACCCTTCATTTCCGTCCAACTAAAGACTGCCACGCAGCAGCAACTTATCGACTACATCAACACTCAGGCCGGCAGCATTCAGTCCATGCAGGCCACAGTTGATATTGACACGACCGTGGGCGGGGTTAAGAAGGGCAAGGTCACGGACTACGAGGAAATCCGCGGCTACGTGCTGGCGCGCAAGCCGGCCATGCTGCGGATGATTGGACTGATGCCGATTGTTCGCAACAAGGCTTTCGACATGGTGAGCGATGGTCAGGGGTTCAAGTTATGGATTCCTCCGAAGAACCGTTTCGTAGTGGGGCGAAACGATGTCGAGACCCACAATCCCTCGCAGTCGCTCGAGAACCTGCGTCCACAACATATTTATGATGCGCTGCTGTTGCGGCATATTGATCCGGAAAATGAAATTGCGGTGCTGGAAAACGACACCGAACTGGTGACCGAAGCCAAGAGCCGCAAAGTATCGCGCGCGGATTATATCGTTGATGTGATCCACAAAGGAAATAAGGGGTGGACGCTTTCACGGAAGATCGTGTTCAGTCGCACCGACTTGCTGCCGCACCGCCAGCTTCTCTACGACGAACAGGGAAATGTCGCGACCAACGCGGTTTACGGAAATTATAAGCAGGACAATGGCATAGACTTCCCCTGGCGAATCGAGATTGCGCGGCCGCAGGAGGAGTACGACATCACTCTGAACATCGTGAAACTGGATTTGAACCAACCGCTTCCGGATGACAAATTCGTACTGGAGCAGCCGCCAGGTGCCGAGGTTGTTCACTTGGACAAGCCGGAGGCGCAATCGTCGTCCGGGCCTCAAGGCGAAAGGTAAAATCAGCAATTAGCAATTGGCACTTAGCATTTGGCTCGTGGACTTTGTGCGAACCGCCGAAGACTAAGTGCTGATTGCTAAGTGCTGAGTGCTCACTATGATGAATAAAATGATCGTTGCCAACCTGATACATCGGCCGATCCGCTCCCTGATCAGCATCGTGGCGATTGCGTTGGAGGTGACGCTCATTCTGCTGATTGTCGGATTATCGTTGGGAATTCTGAACGATTCCAAAGCCCGCCAGGCAGGCATGGGAGCCGACGTTGTGGTAATGCCTCCGGGGTCCACGGTCATCGCGGGAGTTTCCGGCGCGCCCTTACCGATCAAGATCGCGGACATTTTAGCCAAATTGCCCCATGTCGCAAGCGTAGCGCCAGTGGTCATGCAGTTCTCGACTGCCGGAACCTTGGAGCTCATCTACGGAATCGATCTCAAGAGTTTCGAAGAGTTGGGCGGACCGTTTCACTATCTCGCTGGGGGACCATTTCAGGGACCGAATGATGTGCTGGTCGATGATGTCTTTGCCAAATCGAAGCAAGTGAAAGTGGGCGACACCATTGAACTCCTCAATAATAACTTCCGCATCGCGGGCATCGTCGAGCACGGCAGAGGCGCGCGCAAGTTCCTTCCGATGAGCACGCTCCAGAGCCTGATGGGGGCGCAAGGCAAAGTGTCAGGATTTTATCTCAAGCTTGACGATCCCAATAATGCTCCGGCGGTTGTCGACGAAATCAAGGCCGTCCCGGGTATGCAGAGCTACAACATCCGCTCCATGCGCGAGTACCTGTCGCTAATGACGCCGACCAGCTACCCCTACCTGGGCAGCTTCATTGATGTGGTCATCGGAGTTTCCGTCACCATCGGATTGATCGTTATTTTTCAAGCCATGTACACGGCAGTAATGGAGCGGACACGCGAGATCGGAATTTTGAAGTCGATGGGGGCGTCGAAGCTCTACATCGTGAATGTGATCCTGCGAGAAACGGCTCTGCTGGCTATTGCCGGGATCGTTTTGGGAATCGTGTTCAGCTTGCTTGCTGAGAAAGGAATCATCTATCGGATGCCGCTGATCAGAGTCGAGGTAACGGTCGGTTGGATTCTACGCGCGACCGTTATCGCTCTGGTTGGAGCCCTTGCGGGCGCGGTTTATCCGGCGCTGAAGGCAGCGCAGAAAGATCCAATTGACGCGCTGGCCTACGAATAGCCTGAGAGTAATGTAGGCATGCGAGTAGAGCGCGGGCCGCAATTTTACAGGGCGTCTGCGATCATTCTTGGCTTCTCTGCTATGGTAAACGCTGACGTAGCAGCTACTTCGTTGACAATATCCCGCTGGCTACGTTATCTTTAAGACTTTGCAAGTCCTGCGGTTGCCCGCCTGATAGCCCTGCGCCTTCGGCGCTCACTGGGAGCTCAGCGGTCTTCTTTGCGTTTTTATATTTCTTGGGAGATTTTGCATGTCAACCTATTTCCCCAAAGCGGGGGAAATTGTGCGCAAGTGGTACGTCGTGGATGCTGACGGGCAGACGCTCGGTCGGCTTGCGTCACAGGTCGCCCGCATTTTGATGGGTAAAGAAAATCCGCAATACACGACCTTTCTCGACACTGGCGATCATGTGATCGTGATCAACGCCGAGAAGGTCAAGACGACTGGCTTTAAGTCCGAGCAGAAGGTGTATCAGCATTACACCGGCTATCCGGGGGGATTGCGTACCGAGGAGTTTCGCAAGCGGTTCGAGCGCAAGCCTGAATCGATCATTGAAGCTGCGGTTCTGCGCATGCTGCCCAAGTCGAAACTCGGACGACAGATGATCAGCAAGCTGAATGTGTATCGTGGCGAGAAGCATCCGCACGAAGCGCAGAAGCCGCAAGCGAAAGCGCTCGAAGTCAGGGCGTAAGAATTTGGTTGTACGCGCGGGATCCTTCACCGGCTCACGCCGGTTCAGGATGACGTCGAGTTCAAGAATTTCAGGATGACGTCAAGAGCTTTTGTGCGGCATAAATTTTGAAAGGTTGCACGAGAGCGGTTTGGCTGAATGCCAACTGCTAAGTGCTAAAGGCTAAGAATGGCAGAGCTAGTGCAATATTACGGGACAGGACGCCGCAAATCGGCGATCGCGCGTGTCTATCTGCGGCCGGGCAGCGGCGAATTCAAGATTAACGGACGCGCTTTTGAGGAGTACTTCGTGACTCCGGCGCAGCGTTCGAGCGCGAAGCAACCGTTACTCTCAACCGAGACTGCGAGCACCTTCAATGTGGTCGCCAGAGTTTCCGGCGGCGGCGTCAACGGGCAGGCCGACGCGGTAAAGCTGGGCATCGCCCGCGCCCTCATGCTGTTCAATGTGGAATTGCGCAAGAAGCTCAAGGCGGAAGGCATGGTCACGCGCGATTCCCGTGGCAAGGAACGCAAGAAGTACGGTCAGAAGGGCGCGAGGAAGCGGTTCCAGTACAGCAAGCGCTAGAAACTGTCGTTGGCTCTTCGTCGTTGGTCGTTCGCAACGACGGTTGGCTGACGACCAGCAACCACGGACGAACGACAGTGTTTCGGGTGTTCAATTCTTCCCGTGCTTCGGTACGGGGACGGGAATGGCAATTCGGGGCAGCCTCAGGGTGAGCGCCGGATGCAGACCAAATGAGGAGGTTAATTGGCTAACATCACCATGAAGGAGTTGCTCGAAGCGGGCGTACACTTCGGGCATCAGACCAAGCGCTGGAATCCCAAGATGAAAGAATTCATCTTCGGAGAGCGCAACGGGATTTACATCATCGATTTGCAGAAGACGCTGAAGATGTTTAAAGAAGCGTCGAAATTCGTGCAGGATTTGGCCAGCCAAGGGAAGATCATTCTCTTTGTCGGAACCAAGCGGCAGGCCCAGGACGCGATTGCCGAAGAGGCGACGCGCTGTGGCGGATTCTATGTAAACCAGCGCTGGCTGGGCGGCCTGCTCACCAATTGGGTGACGGTGCAGAAGTCCGTAAAGCGGCTGAAGGAACTCGACGAAATGGCCACGGATGGCCGTTACGAGTTGCTGCCTAAGAAAGAAGTCATCAAGCTGGAGCGCGAGCGTAAGCATTTGCAGGCGAACCTGGCTGGCATCAAGAATATGAGCCGCCTGCCCGACGCGATCTTCATCATTGACTCGAACAAAGAGCAGATCGCGGTGCGCGAGGCTCGCAAGCTTGGCATTCCGGTGGTCGCGGTCGTTGATACGAATTGCGACCCCAGCGAAGTGGATTATGTGATTCCGGGCAACGACGACGCGCTGCGGGCGATCCGCTTGTTTGCTTCGAAGATTGCGGATTCCGTTGCTGAAGGCGCGCAGCTCATGACCGACAAGCAAATCGCCGACCTGGCAGCTGCCGCGGGCGCGGCGCAGCAAGCCGAACTGGCCGCAGCCGCACGCGCGGCTGAAGGCACCGCGGATATTAACGCCTCGGAAGATGGCACGGGCGAAGACATCAGCATGGAAGATGTGCTGGGCGCGGGTACGCGCAAGCAACCGGTGGCGGCAAAGGACAGCGCCGACGAGGTTGTGCCCCAGGTGGAAACCCAAACGTACTAGAGCAGGCATTAGGGTTAAGGTTTCAGGCGTTACACAGATCAGATTCCGGGCTTTAGCCCCTGAGGGATTCAGACCCGCGCGGGTCGTCCGGCGCGGGTCGAAGTTTGTTAGGGCAGCCGTTGGTCTTTGGTCATTCGCCGTTGGTTGAGATATTCCAATGGCGAACGACGAACGACCAAGGACGTTTTATTTACTATGAGCACAACTACGATGAATATTTCAGCGGCACAAGTGAAAGAGCTCCGGGAGAAGACCGGAGCGCCAATGATGGATTGCAAGCAAGCTCTGACCGAAGCCAAGGGCGATATGGAACAGGCGGTTGTCGTCCTGCGCAAGAAGGGTGTTTCCGTGGCCGCGAAGAAGGCAACCCGCGTGACCAGCGAAGGCTCGGTGGCCAGCTACATTCACGCCGGAGGCAAGATCGGCGTGCTTGTAGAGATTAACTGCGAGAGCGATTTCGTGGCTCGCACCGAGGACTTCAAGGAACTGGTGCACGACATTGCCATGCACATCGCAGCCAGCGATCCCAAATACATCCGCAGGGAAGACGTGACTGCGGAAGATTTTGCCCGCGAAAAAGACATCGCGCTTGCGCGGGCGATCGCCAGCGGCAAGCCTGCGAACATCGCAGAAAAAATGGTTGAAGGCAAGATGGCCAAGTTCTACGAAGAGGTCTGCCTGCTGGAGCAGCCCTTCATCAAGGATCAAACGGTCAGCATCGCGCAACTGATTGCCACCAAGATCGGCAAGCTGGGCGAAAACATTGCAGTGCGCCGCTTTGCCCGTTTCAAGGTGGGCGAGGCAGGCGAGACCATCGCCATCACTAAGCCGGAACAGAAAGCAGAGTAGCTCGCGTGGGGACGGCCGTCCCCACGCAATTCTTACTCTACAAAATCCTGCTCCCCAACCCCACACTCCCGCCGGGATGCTAGACTTGATTACGGATGACGACTCCCGTATTCAAACGCATCTTGCTCAAACTTTCCGGTGAGGCTCTCGCTGCGACCCAGGGTTTTGGTGTCGACCCCTTTCGCATTCACGAAATTGCTGCTGAACTCGCGGACGTACGTTCTCTCGGAATCGAGATCGCGATCGTAGTGGGCGGTGGGAATTTTTTCCGGGGCGTGGCCGAGCAAGCGAAAGAGATGGACCGGGTTTCCGCAGATCAGATGGGCATGCTCGCGACCGTGATCAATTCGCTGGCGTTGCAGGATGCGCTGGAAAAGCAGGGCGTTTACACCCGCGTGCAATCAGCAATTGAGATGAACCAGGTCGCCGAGCCTTTTATCCGCCGGCGCGCCATTCGTCATCTGGAAAAAGGCCGCGTGGTGATTTTCGCGGGGGGCACCGGAAATCCCTATTTCTCTACAGACACCGCAGCATCGCTGCGCGCCATGGAAATCAAGGCCGACGTCATCATGAAAGCTACGAAGGTCGATGGCATCTACGACGCCGATCCGGTGCTGGTAAAAGATGCCAAGAAATTCACCCAGATCACTTACATGGATGTGCTGAAAAAAGGCCTTAAAGTGATGGACTTGACCGCAATTTCACTTTGCAAAGACAATAATCTGCCGATCATTATCTTCAACCTCAACCAGAGGGGAAATATCCGCAAGGTCGTAACCGGCGAAAAGATCGGTTCGCTGGTCAGCGCGTAGAGGCTGGCCACGGATCCGCACGGATTCTCACCGATTGGTCATTCTCAGTCATTCGCTGGTTTCAAAGGTTTATAATTCACAGTTTTGGTAACTCATCCTCAGGGGAGCTGATCATGGCTCAAGCTGGTATGGCCGCAATTCCTGGCCTTAAAGACACTTACATTCAACTCAAAACCCGTATGGACAAGGCGGTCGAAGACTTCCGCAAGGCGATGGCCGCCACGCGCACCGGGCGTGCCTCGGTGCATATGCTCGATTCGGTTAACGTGGAATACTACGGATCGCACATGCCGCTCAATCAGCTTGCGCAGGTGCATGCGCCCGAGCCGCAGCTCATCACGGTGCAGCCTTTTGATCCGACCTCGCTGCCGGCGATTGAGAAGGCAATTCGCGCGGCCGACATCGGCTTGAACCCGATGAACGATGGCAAAATCGTTCGTGTGCCCGTGCCGGCGCTCACCGAAGAGCGCCGCAAGGATATGGTGAAACATCTCAATAAGGTGCTCGAGGAGCATCGCACCGCGGTGCGCAACATCCGGCGCGATGGCAACGATGCCATTAAGAAGGCGATGAAGGACAAGAAGATCACCGAGGACGATGAAAAACGAGCCATGGATGAAATCCAAAAGCTCACCGATGGTGAAATCAAGAAGATGGAAGAGATGAGCAAGGGCAAGGAAAAAGAAGTGATGGAGATTTGATGATCGGGCATGGCGAGCCTTTTTCCAGAGCGGCCCGGCTTGGGTTCGGTTTGACCGGCGGGTTGCACGCCTCGATGTGTCTCGTAATTGTTCTTGCCGTGACAACCACCCCTGTGGGAGCCGCAATGGAACCAAGAGTCGTCGAACAGCCACAGTTCTCGGTGATCGGAATTCAAGCGCGAACCAGTAACGCCAAAGAAATGACTGGCGGTGGCGCGATCCCCAAGCAGTGGGCCAGGTTCTTCAAAGAAGGCATCGCAGATAAAATTCCGCACAAAGTGGATTCCACGATCTACGCGGTTTATACCGGTTACGCCAGCGACCGCGACGGTGAATACGATTTCATCATTGGAATGAAAGTCAGTAGCCTATCCGATGTTCCGCCAGGGATGGTTGCTAAAAAGGTGCCCAGTGGAAGATATGCAATCATTACCAGCGTAAAGGGACCGGCGGCGCAGGTTGTCCCGCAGGCGTGGCAACGGGTCTGGAGCCTGGAAGATAACAAGCAGCTCGGAGGCACTCGCGCCTACAAAGCAGACTTCGAGGTCTACGACCAACGAAGCCAGAATCCGCAGGAGTCTCAAGTGGACCTGTACCTCGGTTTGAAGTAGCACTCGCCCTCTCTGTCATTCCGCCTGAATCCCGCTTAAATCCGCTCCCAGAGCCACGCAGTTACGTCCGTAATCTGTCCTAAGGTAATCAAGACTTCCCGCAATCACACGTGTTTTCATTCTGGAATCAAGAATTCGCAGCTCCCCCACAGATTCTGATTTACAGGAGCAACCATGAAAAGGTTTCTATCGCTTACCGGGCTGCTTGCGTTAGTCCTGAGTTTCAGTGCTTGTAACGGCGTCAGTAATTCCTCTTCGTCAACGCCACCACCGAACACTCAGGGGCAGGTCTTCGCTACGGGCGAGGACGCGCCCGTGTCGTCGGTAGTTGCGTTCAATATCACCATTAACAGCATCACTCTTAACAATGGCTCGACCACGGCACAAGTGCTTTCTACGCCGACCAAGGTAGACTTCGGCCGCCTGATCGGTTTGCGTTCGTTGTTGGGCTTTAACACGGTCGCGCCCGGAACTTACACCAGCGCCACTTTCACTTTTGCGGCCACGCCCGCGCCTTCGATTAATTACGTCGACCTCACCACCAATCCACCTTCAATCGGCACGGCAACTGGAACCTTGAGCAGCCCCACAGTAACGGTCGCATTCCCGGCAGGGGCGCCGCTTGTTGTAGGAAGCAACGGATTGGCCGGCTTGCACATGGACTTCGATCTGCGTCAGTCGCTGGCCATGGATGGCAGTGGGAACCTGACCATTAACAACGGCACGATTGCGGTCACACCAGTATTGGATGTGATGGCGGTCTCGGCTTCCGGCGATCTGGGCCAGATCACCGAATTCGCCGGAAACATCGTTTCGGTAAATACTTCGGGGAACTCATTCGTGATGCAGGGCCCGTACGGTTTCCAGGAGACGATCGACGTCAACTCAAGCACTCTGTACAACGGCAGCAATAGCTTGAGCAGCTTAATGGCAAACGGCATTGTCTCCATCGAGGGCACGGTGCAGGCCACTGGCGCGATTCTGGCCAGCAGCGTCGAGTTGATCACAACCGACAAAGCGTTCATTTCTGGCAGAATCCTGGCTGTAAGTCCCGGACCAGTCGTGACCATGTTCGTCGGCGAAGAGCTTGGAACTTCGGCGAGCATCCCCGTGGATAGCGTTTACACAGTCGACCTAAGCCTGGTGTCACAATACGACATTTGCTTCATCGACAACTGGTTCACCAACGAGCTGTTCAGCGGCTCATCTCTGGTGGTCGGTCAACGCATCTTCGTCGGTGGCACTTATCAGAGCAACGCGTTCACTCCCGACATGGTTTCCTTGCGACGGCAGGGCGTGATCGGATCGCTGGTCGCAAACAGCGTCAAAATTACGAATGGCAATCAGGGAAACTATCAGATGCAGAACGATGCCCTGATGAGCTACTCGGCGGGTGGACCGTTCACCGTGTATACCGGCAACCTCACAACATTTGTCAACATCAACGGCTTGGCCGGATTACAGGCGGGGGGCGCGACCAATCTGATCTCTCGCGGATTGGTGTTCTACGATCCCAACACGCAAAAGCCTATCGTATGGGCGGGACGAGTGCGCGTACTACCGTAAGGCAAAAACCATAGTATGGTAGCGGGCGGCGCAAGCCGCCCGTTTTTCTTGTTGCAAACACAAAGGACCAGTCAAACTCGACATTTGTGATACTTCGTGTCCTTCCTGGCTTATTGATTTTTCCCGAGGGCAACCCGGCATTCTATAATCAGAATCCATGAAGAAGGTTGTTCACGCTGCCTGTCCGCACGATTGCCCGGATGCTTGCGGAGTTTTGATTACCGTTGAGGACGGCCGCGCGACCAAAATTAAGGGTGATCCGGCGCATCCTTCCACGCGCGGTTTCTTGTGCGCCAAGGTGGCTAAGTACCTGGATCGCGTGTATTCGCCCGACCGGGTTCTGTATCCTTTGAGACGAGTGGGACCGAAGGGTCGGCGGAACGCGGGGGCCAGTCTTACGCAAGAATGGCAGCGCATCACTTGGGACGAGGCTCTCGACGAAATCACTTCTCGCTTCAGGCAGATCGGCGCTGAATTCGGCAGCGAAGCCATCCTCCCTTTCTCTTTTGGCGGCACTTTGGGAATGTTGAATAGCGCTTCCATGGACCGCCGATTCTTCCATCGGCTAGGCGCGTCGCAGCTTGCGCGCAACATCTGCTCAGCTGCGGGCGAAGCGGGATTGGAATCCGTGCTAGGAATAAAACTGGGTACCGAACCGGAACAGTTTCGCCATTCTCGCTACATCCTTGCGTGGGCGGCGAACATTCACGGCAACAATGTGCATTTGTGGCCCTTCATCGCGGAGGCCCGTCGCCAGGGTGCAAAGCTAGTAGTGATCGACCCTTATCGCACCCGCACGGCGGCCTGCGCGGACTGGTATCTGCCGATCAATCCCGGCACCGACGCTGCCCTGGCGCTTGCCATGATGCATGTGATCATCCGCGAGAATCTTCACGATGCTGATTACGTGGAGCGCTATACGCTGGGATTCGAGCAGCTTCGCGAAAAAGTACGCGACTACACTCCGGAACGCGTAGCGCAATGGACGGGAATCGCGGCCTCTGACATTGTGAAGCTGGCGCGCGAGTATGCAACCACCCATCCAGCCGTCATTCGCTTGAATTACGGAGTCCAGCGCTCGGAAGGTGGTGGAATGGCAACACGCGCCGTTGCCATGCTGCCTTGCATTACCGGGTCGTGGAAAGAGATCGGCGGCGGGTTGCAGATGTCCACTAGCGGAGCTTTTGCCTCGATCGGTCCCGGGTTGAAGCGTAAAGACTTGATGCTCGAATCGCTGGGACGCCCGGCCCGCACCGTGAACATGGTGGAGTTGGGGAAGGCCTTAAACTCGCTGGATGATCCACCCATCAAGTCACTATTTGTTTATGGCTGTAATCCGGCTGCGACCTGTCCCAATCACAATGAAGTGATTCGAGGCTTGCAGCGCGAGGATCTATTCACCGTTGTCCACGAACAGTTCCTCACCGACACTACGGATTACGCGGACATGGTTCTGCCCGCGACTACTTTCTTTGAACACAAGGATCTGCAAACCGCCTATGGCCACTACTTCTTGCAAGTTTCGAATCAGGCCATCGAGCCGTTGGGCGAATGTCGCTCGAACGTGGAAGTCTTTCGGGCGCTCGCCCAGAGAATGGGATTCGAGGATGAGTGCTTCCGAGAATCTGTGGACCAGATGATCGATGCGGCGTTGGACGCAGACCATCCCTGGCTACGAGGAATCAGCCGGGAGCGACTGGAGCGGGAAGGTCACGTAAGGCTCAGTTTTGAAAAACAGTTTGCAGATGACAGTTCGCACTCCCCAGATTTCTTTTTGCCTTTTGCACACGGAAACTTCTTTACGACGAGCGGCAAGGCGGAATTGTACAGCGAAGCGCTCAAGGCTCAAGGTTTGGATCCGGTGGTTCACTTCGAACCGCCAGGCGAATCGCGCCACAGCGAGCAGGCGAAAACTTTTCCTCTGGAGTTGCTGGCTCGTAAGTCCGACAATTTTCTCAACTCATCCTTTTCCAATTTACCCGTGATCCAGGAAATGGAGGAAGCCGGCCTGCTTGAAATGAATGCCACTGACGCCCGAACGCGCGGCATCGCAAACGGCGACCGGGTGCGCGTCTTCAACCGCCGTGGCGATATACTTCTAAAAGCCAGAGTAGACGGCGTATTGCAGCCCGGCGTGGTTTGCGCACGGCTTCAGTGGGCCAAGCTGAGTCCCCAGGGGCGGAACATTAATGTGCTGACCTCGGAAAAACTTACTGACTTGGGCAACTCCGCCACCTTTTATTCCGTCTTGGTTGAAGTAGAGCTTTTCCAAACGGCATCCTGAGGGCGATTAAGGCGCATGTGCTTGGACGGTGTCCACTGCTCTACCGTATAATTGCGGTTTTCCACACTCCCATAACTTGAGGTAGTGGCGATTCATCGCACTCATCAGGATAGCCCTGCGATTATCGAGGGCAGGCACGGCCGCGCATGGCGACCCTCGGTTGTCGCAGCGAGGCCATCTCCTTCATTTTTAAAGCGTTGTGCAGGCAGGAGAGCTTCGCTCTTCAGTTTCCTGCTGGTCTTTTTCTTGCTCTGCTCCTCGGCCATCGGGCAGCAGGACGTAATTGCCGAAGTACAAGTTCACGGTAACCGCCGTATCCCTGCCGAAACCATTAAGGCCCGAATTTTTACCCACGCCGGAGATGTCTACGATCCAGCCGCCATCGAGCGCGACTTCAACTCACTGTGGAATACCGGGTACTTTCAGGATATTCGCTTTGAGCGAGAGCAGACTCCGAAAGGCTGGGTTCTGCATATCTATGTAAAAGAACGCCCGACCATCCGAGAGATCAACTACGAAGGCCTGAACTCAGTCTCGAAAAGTGACGTGCTCGACCGCTTTAAGGAGGCCAAGGTCGGATTGTCAGTCGAGAGCCAATACGACCCAACCAAGGTGAAGAAGGCCGAAGTCACGATCAAGCAACTGCTGGCCGAGCACGGGAGACAGTACTCTACGGTCCGCACCGAGATTCATCCCATCCCGCCCAACGCTGTGAGCATCACCTTCGCGATCAAGGAAGGGCCTAAGGTCAAAGTGGGCAAGATTGTGTTCGAGGGGAATAAGCACGTCAAGAGCCGCATTCTGCGTGGCGCAATGAAGAACCTGAAGCCCATCGGCATCCCGCACTCGATCTTCCTGGAGAATCTGTTCTCCAAAACCTACGATGCCACCAAGCTCGATGAAGACACCGAGCGTGTCCGGGCGGAATATCAAAACCGCGGCTACTTTAAAGTGTTGGTCCAGGAGCCCAAGACGGTCATCCACGATACCGGACATAAGGGCTTTCATATCCCGCTGATCCAGCCAGGGCCGGGCAAGGCCGTCGACATCACCATGCCGATTGAGGAAGGTGACAAATACAACTTGGGCGGAATCACTTTCAAGAACAACAAAGCAGTGTCGAACACCAAAGCCTTGCGCGCCCTTTTTCCGATAAAGGATGGCGATACTTTTGACCGAAGCAAAATCGCGAAGGGCCTGGAAAACCTGGGCAAAGCCTACGGCCAAATCGGGTACATCAACTTCACCTCCATTCCGAACACGACCTTCGACGAGGAAAAGAAACTTGTCTTCCTCGACATTGACGTCGATGAAGGCAAGCAGTTCTTTGTGCGGCGAATTGAGTTCCAGGGCAATACCACCACTCGTGACAAGGTGATACGCCGCGAGATCGTTCTGGAGGAAGGTCAGGTCTACAATCAACAGCTTTGGGAGCTCAGCATCCAGCGGCTGAATCAGTTGGGCTTTTTCGACAACTTGAAGCCCGATGATCCCAACGTCACCGAACGCCACCTGAACGAAAAGGATGGCACGGTCGATCTCACTCTCAAAGTCAAGGAAAAGGGGAAGAACAGCATCGGATTGAGCGGTGGGGTTAGCGGTTTGTCGGGCACATTCGTCGGCCTCAGCTACAGTACCAATAACTTTCTGGGCTTGGGCGATACTCTGAGCATACAAGCGAACATCGGCAACCTGCAGCGTAACGTTTCCTTCGGCTTCACTCAACCTTACCTGTTTGATCGTCCTCTGCAGTTAGGTTTTACAGTTTACTTCACGAAGTTCACTTACGATCAGGCGCGGCAAGCGGCCATCCTCAGCGGTCAGGCGATCAATCTGCCAGCTGCGCTGGAGGAGAATCTTCAGAACTACACGCAGTCAAGCAGAGGCTTTGCCATCAACCTGGCGTACCCGCTGCACCGCTCCTTCAAGCGAGTTGGGATTAGTTATTCGTACGACGACTCTTCCATCGTAGCCCTCACCACGGCGTCGCAGACGCTGTTCAATTTCCTATCATTCAGCGGAATCAGCGGGCCAAACGCCCTGAACGGGATCATCACCAGCAAGATCACTCCCAGCTTCTCTATAAACTCCCTGGACAGGGCGCTGTACCCCCACAAGGGCAGCAGTTTCTACGTGGCGAGCGAATTTGCTGGCATTGGCGGGACGGTCAAAACAATTCGTCCCATCGTGAAATACACGCATTGGAAGCCGATGAATAATCGCCGCAATACGGTTGGCTTTAACTTTCAAGGGTCTTTTCTAACCGGCTACGACGGCCTGGTGCCTCCGCCTTTTCAGCGCTTCTACGATGGCGGCGAAAATGATTTGCGTGGCTTTGATATTCGCTCCATCTCGCCCGTATCATTTCTTCCAAACACAACGTCGATCCAATTGCGCAATCCTGATGGCTCGATTGTGCCCAAGAATCCGGCGAATCCTCTGCAAGGCGCTTACACCATCCCCGTCCCCTTGGACCAGATTGTCTTCCCTGGTGGCGACTTGAGCCTGGTCGGAAATTTGGAATACCGCATCACGATTGCCGGCCCGGTGGCTCTGGCACCTTTTGTTGACCTGGGCGTGGAACCGATCCTCCGAGATTCCCAGCTCAAAATTAACAATGGACAGTTCGACCTGATCAACAGCACGGTTTTTGGCTGCCCTGCGCTCGACGCCGGTTTTAACTGCGTAGGCGGATCCACACAGAAGTTCCCGCAATACCTGCACCCCGTGCCGGGGACGAACTGGACGCCCAGAATGTCCACTGGCCTCGAGTTGCAGGTATTCTTGCCCGTGGTCAACGCGCCGTTCCGCATCTACTGGGCATATAACCCGCTGCGGTTGGATACGATCGTGAATGCTCCGATTCCAATCACTCGCGGCATGTTCCCCGCCGGTGCCGCCGGAGATTATACGTATCAGCTCGCCCGAAACTCTTTCTCTCCTCCTTATCAACTGAGAGAGCCGCGCAAGACCTTCCGCTTTACGGTGGCGACAACGTTCTAGCTCTTCGGGCTGAGACTTCGGCGCCAGTAAGGCAGCGTTGACGTGGTCGGCGATTCGTCTTAGGATTCGAACGACCGCGGAGGGTTGTGTATGCGAAACGGGATTGCCCGAATCCTGTGTCTAGGCAGTTTGCTTTGCCTGGCGATCCCCGAGCAGGCGCAGGAACCCGATTCGCATGTGCCGGGGCATGACGGCGGAGTACGGGAAGTGCTCGAGAGCATCGCAATTCCTCCGGTGCCCCATGCGCCCTTCACGGCAACGCTTGCCACCGAATGGATTAAGTATGCCGCCGATGGCGGGACGGTTACGCTTGTCAACCAGCGGCGCATCGCGCGAGACGGGCAAGGCCGTATCTATGGGGAACGTTGGTGGTTGGTTCCCAAGAGTGGGAAGGTCGAGTCCACGATGAACTGGATCCAGCTTGCTGATCCGAAGCAGCGGACACTCTACAACTGTAGTACCGAGAAGCATATTTGTGATCTGCTGGTCTACGACCCGGCTGACGCTCTTTCGGCCATGTCGCCTCGCAGGGGTTCTTCGGGTCCGCTCGCGAATGGTGACGGAAATGTGGTGTGGGAGGATCTGGGAACGAGAAATATCGCGGGAATCGATACTGTCGGCGCTCGAGAAACGACTACCTCAAATGCCGGGACTATGGGAAACGACCAACCTCTGGTCAGCATGAGCGAATACTGGCACTCGGAACAGCTTGGAATAAACTTGCTGTCCATTCGCACCAGTCCATTTTTCGGCAAGCAGACATTCACGGTTACCGAGTTGACGGCCGCCGAGCCAGATTCCCAACTTTTCGAACTGCCGGCTGGTTTCAAAATAAACGATCAGAGAAAAAATCCGCCGATTTCGCATTAGCTTACTTTCGGGCCTCTGCGCCTATTCCATTCGGTTGTGTTCTTCTCAGTTTGACGCTGGGGCAACAGTGTTCCTATAATGACATCTACAGCACCCTGAAAATCGAATAGTACGGGGTGGTCATCACGTTTAAAGATTAGCGTGAGACGCTGGAGGTTAAGGTCTGCCTTCCCCGTTTGATCACACGGCCTGGTTAGCTTCAGGGCGGGACCCAGCATGGTCCGTGAAAAAGACCTCAAGCGAGATTCCCGAAACAATTTCCAAGGAGTTCAAAGCAATCCCATGACAAGAAAGCTTCCACGATTTCTTCTGGCCACTGTGTTCGTTATCTCGGTTACCGCCCTGGCTCAAACCGCTAGCGCGGACCCCGGATTGCCCGCAGCCCCGAGTGCGGCTGGGAACACGCCCGATACCACCGCCGCTAGCACCTCAAACAGAATTGGCACGATCAACATCGAGCAGGCAATCTTCGCCAGCAATGAAGGCCAGCGCGACTTCGAAGCACTCAGCAAGAAGCTCGAGCCCAAGCAGACCGAGTTGAAGGGCATGAACGACGAAGTGGAGAGTCTGAAGAAACAGCTGACCAACGACAAGCTCAACGAAGATTCCCGCGCGACTCTGGTCAAGCAGGTCGAGGACAAGCAGAAGAAACTTGAGCGCAGCGTCCAGGATGCGCGCGATGACGCTCAGGCACAACAGAATGAGATCGCCCAGCGCATTCTGCAAAAGATGGCGCCGATCATCGTGAAGTATGCGGGTGATAAGGGATTCGGCCTGATCATGGATACTTCCAATCCTTGGCCGCAAGGACCAGTGCTCTGGGCGGGACCTTCCGTCGATATCACCAAGGCAATCGTCGACGCCTACAATCTGCAATCCGGTGTTCCTGCGCCGACGAGGCCCGCCACCAAACCGACGGCAACCACCGGCACCAGGCCCGCTGCTCCAGCCGGCGGGACCAAACCGGCGACAACAACTGCGCCACCTAAGTAAAGCCGCGACACCTAAACACGAAGAAAGTTCCCAAAAGGCCGCCCGCAAGGCGGCTTTTTATTTGTGCGGAATCAGTGTTGCTTCGCGCCCTTCAGACTGCATGCCGGTGTCCTTAGAAGAAACAAACTCTGGAGGTCACCATGTTTGCTGATTCGCTAATCGACACTCCCTGGACTGACCGTTCTCGCCGCGGTTGGACAACCCTGGTTTCGTTTGCCATGCAAGCCGCAGGGGTGGGAGGCTTGCTTCTGCTCCCACTGCTCTACACGCAAGGTCTGCCGCAGTTGCAATTGATGTCATCTTTGGTCGCGCCAGCTCCACCATCCGCACCTCCCGCACCGGCGCCTGTGCGAGACACTCACGCCAGCAGCAACTTGTCACCCGACGGCCGCATCGTTGCCCCACCTTCCGTGCCGCGAGAGATCTTAAATATCGACGAACCGATTGCCCCACCACCGGTCAACCTGGATGGGTTGGGAGTGTCCGGCGGGACCGGCGATCCGACGGCTCGCAATGGCGTGCTTAACTCGATTGGCAGTGGGTTCAGGGCCTTTGTGCCACCGCCTCCACCGACGCCGTCCGCTCATCCGCCACGCGTTTCCCGGATGATGGAAGGAAACCTCATCTATCGCGTGCAGCCGCAATATCCAGCCCTGGCGCGGCAGGCGCGCGTGCAGGGAATCGTAGTTCTTCGTGCCATGATCTCGCGCGAGGGCAGAATTGAAAACCTGCAAGTCGTCAGCGGCCCTCCCCTGCTGGTGAAATCCGCCATCGATGCCGTTCTGCAGTGGCGCTATCGCCCGTATTATTTGAACAACGAGCCAGTAGAAGTGGAAACCCAGGTCACTGTGAACTTCACGCTCTCGGGCGGATAGCTGAAATGGCTCTTGGAAGCGCCGAGGATTCAGGGAGGGAGTAGTACGGCAGTAACCTGATTGCGTCCCCTGAGGCCGCTATAATCAGCTCGTGGCTACCATCGAAATTGCCAAGCGAACTGCGACTCGGCCGACCTGGGCAGAAGTCTCGCTGGGAACTTTGCGGCAGAACTTTCGCGCTGTACAGCGGCACATCAGTCCGGCGGTACAGGTTTGCGCCATAGTAAAAGCCGACGCCTACGGGCATGGCGCGGTCGAGTGTGCACGGGCGCTCGAGGAGGAAGGCGCACGCTGGTTCGGCGTGACCTCGCTGGATGAGGCGATCCCACTTCGCGAGGCTGGCATTACCGGACGCGTCCTGCTCATGACTGGTTTCTGGCGCGGCGAAGAAGAAGAGATCATTCGCCTGGGCTTGACTCCGACCATCTGGGAGACGGGGCAAATCGAATTGTTCGAAAAAGCCGCGACCGCCCTCGGCGTTTCAAAACATCCGATCCATTTGAAAGTGGATACTGGCATGGGACGGCTGGGAGTTGCGCCCGAGGACCTGCCACGAATTTGTTCCGCGTTGAAGGCTTCCTCACATTTGGTGCTTGAGGGGTTGTCCACTCACCTGGCTTCGTCCGAGGTGCTCGACGAGCCCTCGGTGGCAGCGCAATTGAAATCCTTCGCGGAAGCCCGCAACCTTCTTCGAAACGAAGGATTCAATCCGCCGCTAATTCACGCGGCCAATACGGGAGCCGTGATCTCGCGTCCAGAATCCTGGAACACGATGGTGCGGCCGGGGATCGCGCTCTATGGCTATTACATGCCTTTCGAGCGTGCCGGCCGAGAAGTCAGTGGCAGCGGATTGCGGCTGGCGGTAAAACCGGTTTTGACCTGGAAGACCCGCATTCTCTCGCTAAGAGATATGCGCGCCAACCAGGCTTTGGGATATGGCGGCATTTATGTCACAAAGGCTCCGGCCCGCATCGCGGTCCTTCCAGTCGGGTACGCGGATGGCTTAAATCGCAAGATCTCTTCGCAAGGACGAGTCATCGTCGGCGAGCATTATGCCCCCATCGTAGGACGGATTTCCATGGACTTGACCTTGGCCGACGTAACCGGGCTGCCTGGAGTTTCCGTTGGGGACGAAGTGATTCTGCTCGGCACAACCGATGGCCTGAGCGTCGACGCCAGGGAACACGCATCGCTCTCGGACACGGTCCTCTACGAAATTCTGTGCGGAATCTCCAAGCGCGTGCCGAGAAAGTACGGAAGCTAAGATACGGCAGTCAGGCTCACTGAAAACCCAAACGTGCGATTTCAGACCGTGCGTTCTTTTCTTGCTTCCATATACTTGCGCAGCACAGCATTGATCACAGTCTGATAGCCTCGGCCCTGCTTGCGGAAAAATGCCAGAACGTCAGGATCAACGCGCAAGGTAATCTGCTTCTTGGGTCCGGGCCAGATTATTGCATGCGCAAAAAAGTCCGCCCCCTGCTTTGGGATATCTGAATAGTCGATATCCTCATCCCGGAGCGCGTCAACCCGCGTCCAGTCCGTTCTGGATCGCTTTTTCGTATTCTTTCCGTTCCTCATGATCGGCCTTTCTTAGCGAGATAATGCGGACAATGCCGGGGGAAGGCTCAACGAAGGCCACAAAAGCGACGCGGCCCTGACTTATCCCAATTCCGATCCATCGCTCCTCGCCGTAGTCTTCACGTACGTCCGGCCGAACAAGAAGGAAGCCTCGAAACATCTCTTGCGCGTCCGAGAAGTCTAAGCCATGCTTCCGAATGTTGGCTCGATTCTTGGCTTCGTCCCATTCAAAAATCATTGTAACTCCAATTGTAGCTACCGGCAACGATGTGAGAACTCAGGCGACCTAGACGCTGCCGCCAGTTTTAGGATGTCACGAAAGCGGTGGTCGCCGGAGGCTCATGTTTCTGAAAAATGTTCGCCAAAGTCAAAATGGGAATTCGACTTTGCGTTTCGCAAAGCTGTAGCTTCCGCCAACTCCGCGCTGGCTTCGCGAGTTTCTTTAAGACAATTTCCAAGTCTCCCAAACTCCCGTCCAATGCTCGTTGTTACGCTTCACTGCGGGAGCTCTGATCGTTCAACCCAACGGTTTGTTATCCTTAAAACTACATGCCCTCACGCTACGCACAGTGGATGTACGATTGGGAAACCCGGCTCACGTCCGTGGACAACAATCGCGTGGTGCGTCCCCTGGAATGGGGCGTGGAGTGGGCGCGGGACTGGCCTTGCCGCAACGGCTACGCTCCGGGGCATATTCCGCAAAATAGTGAAAGCTATTTGCGCGAATACAACCGGAGAATCATTGCATCGAGTGACGAATTCTTCTCCTACATCAGACCAGCAGATTTCCGCTTGGAGCGGCGCGAGGTCAAAGTTTTCAGCACGCGCGCCGTGCCGGATCCGGCCTTAGAAGAAAAAGTTAGAGACACCCACGCCGATTTTCTGCGCTTCACCTCGCCGGTGCGCACACCGTTTCCAGAAAACAACCTGGTCAATGCGCGCTGGTTTCCTGCGCGAGGCAAGCGTGCGATTGTGCTTTTGCCGCATTGGAACTCCGATGCCCTTGCATATAACAGCTTGTGCCGTGTGCTCAATCTTCTCGGGATTTCGGTTCTGCGATTGAGCATGCCCTACCACGACATCCGAACTCCTCCCGAGATCCTGCGCGCCGACTACGCGGTTTCCGCCAACATCGGCCGAACCCTCGACGCCTGCCGCCAAGCGGTGATCGATGTACGTTGCTGTCTGGATTGGCTCGAATCCCAAGGCTATCGCCGTCTCGGCATTCTGGGCACGAGTCTTGGCTCGTGTTACGCGTTTCTCGCCGCTGCGCACGACTCGCGCATTCAAGTGGCGGCTTTCAATCATGCCGCAACTTACGTTGCCGACGTCGTATGGCACGGACAATCTACGCGGCACATCCGGGAAGGGTTGGAAACGCAGATCGATCTCGAACGTCTGCGGATTCTCTGGAGCGCGGTGAGCCCCGCATCTTACTTCGAACAGTTCGCGCGCTGGCGGAAGAAGTCGCTCATCATTTACGCAAAGTACGACCTGACGTTCCTGCCAGAGTTTTCGCGCAGCGCCGTACACGAGTTTGCGCGACACGGTCTGGATCACAAAGTAGTAGTGTTGCCCTGCGGACACTACACAACCGGAGAAACGCCTTACAAATACATCGACGGCTGGAATCTGGCGTCGTTCATGCGAACCGCGTTCGAAGGCTAGCAATTAGCACCTGGCAATTAGCATTTAGCCCAAAAGGTTCGGGACAATTCCTAAGGAATTGGGGAAGGGGATGCGACACCTCAGAGGCCAAATGCTAAGTGCCAAATGCCAAATGCTCATTTGGAATACCGCAAAGGCGAGTTCACCATCAGCACCGATCGCGCGCTGATTGACTTGGACCTCGTCCACGGTTTCCTGACCGAGTGCTACTGGGCCAAGGGCATCCCGCGCGATGTTGTGGCTCGCTCCGTCGAGAATTCGCTGTGCTTCGGGGTGTATGCGGCCGGCAAGCAAATAGGATTTGCGCGGGTGATCTCCGATTACGCGACCTATGCTTATATCGGAGATGTATTCGTGCTCGACTCGTTTCGGGGCCGCGGACTGGGCAAATGGCTGATGGAATGCGTCATGCAGCATCCTCGCCTGCAGGGATTGCGCCGCTGGAGTTTGGTCACGCAAGACGCTCACGGGCTATACTCGAAGCTTGGCTTCGAGCCTCTGAAGAAGCCTCAGAACTACATGGAACTTCACCGTCCGGACGTTTACAAGCCGACCGGTCATTGAAGTTTGTTTTTGGAGACTGAGATGAAAAGCAACGACATGTCGCGCCCGCTCTACGAAGCCGATCCCGAGGTGGCCACAGCGATCGACAATGAAGTCCGGCGGCAGCACGAAGGCCTGGAACTGATCGCTTCAGAGAACTTCGTCAGCGAAGCCGTGCTCGAGGCCATGGGCTCGGTGTTTACCAACAAGTACGCCGAGGGATATCCGGGCAAGCGCTATTACGGAGGCTGCGAGTTTGCCGACATCGTGGAGAACCTGGCGCGCGATCGCGCGAAACAGCTTTTCGGAGCTGAACATGCCAACGTCCAGCCGCACGCCGGATCACAAGCCAACATGGAAGCGTACGCCGCGGTGCTGCAGCCCGGCGACACTATCCTTGGATTGAACTTGGCCCACGGCGGCCACCTTACGCATGGTTTTCACCTCAACTTCTCTGGAAAGACTTATCGCATCGTGCCTTACGGCGTGACCAAGGAAACCGAGACCATCGATTACGACGATCTGGAAAAGCTCGCCGAAAAAGAGCGTCCGAAAATGATCATCGGCGGCGGCAGCGCGTATCCCCGGATTATTGATTTTGTGCGCATGCGGCAAATCGCCGACAAGGTCGGCGCAATCTACCTGGTGGACATGGCGCACTTCGCCGGCTTGGTCGCGGGTGGCGCGCATCCTTCGCCAGTTCCGCACGCGCACATTGTGACGTCGACCACGCACAAAACGTTACGCGGACCGCGCGCAGGAATGATCCTGTGCAAGCAAGACTACGCCGCGGCAATCGACAAAGTAGTTTTCCCCGGCATGCAGGGTGGGCCACTCGTGCACATTATCGCGGCCAAGGCGGTGTGCTTCCGCGAGGCCATGCAGCCGGACTTCCGCGATTATGCTCGCCAGGTCGTGGCCAACGCGAAAGTGTTAGCTGATACGCTGGCGGCGGAAGGCTTCCGCATCATCTCCGGTGGAACCGATACCCATCTCATGCTGGTGGACGTGTTTTCCAAAGGCATGTTGGGAAGCGAGGCCGAGAAAGCGCTCGATCGAGCGGGCATCACTGTCAACAAGAACGCCATTCCTTTCGATACGAACCCGCCCATGAAGCCCAGCGGCATCCGCATTGGTACGCCGGCGCTCACCACGCGTGGCATGAAAGAAGCCGACATGCGGCAAGTTGGCCGGTGGATTTCCGAAGTCCTTCATAATCGGACCGACGATGCCGTTCTGGCAAGAATTCGGAAGCAGGTGCTGGAGCTGGCCGACACATTCCCGCTGTACCCGGAACGCAGGGCCAAGGCACAAGCAGAGGCGAGGGCCTGAGAGCTTCCTTCGAAATCAGGATTTCCTTTGTGTACCTTCATCCCCTTTGTGATTAAATCTTCCCGTGAAGGTCGCCATTGATATCCGGCGCATGACCGAGTTCGGCGTCGGCACCTACACCCGCAATGTGGTGCGCGCGCTCGGGCGGCTGGATCACTCCAATGAGTACTTTCTGATCGGTTCACCGCAGAAAGTAGCGGAGATTGATCCGCTCCCGCCAAACTTTCAGACAATCCCTTTGCTGGACGACGGCACTACTGCGAAGGGGTATCTGGAATGTCGCGCCATTCTCAAGCGTTTGAATTGCGATCTGGTGCACATTCCGCATCTGTTCTGGATGCCCCGGACCCTGCCTTGCCCGTACGTAATGACCGTCCACGACGTTCTCGAACACATGTACCGCGCCCATGACCGCTCCAGCATGCGACGGTCGCTGCATTTTCACCTTACGCGCCGCGTTCTGAGAGGGGCAGCCCGAATCTTGGCGGTTTCCAAATACACCAAGAGCGAAATCGAAAAATTGTTTGGCATCCCCGGTTCCCGTATCGAGGTTGTGTACAACGCGATTGATGAGCGCTTCCTCCGCGGCCACGCGTCTGACTCCGAGCGGCAAGTCCTCGCCGAACGCTATCTGGTGACTTATCCCTTTCTTCTTTATGCTGGCCGTATCAGTCCGCCTAAGAATCTGGTGAGGATTATCGAAGCGTTCTCGGCCTTGAAAGCGGAATTGGAAAAGGAGGGGCGCTTTCCAGATCTGAAACTCATCATTATCGGCGACGAACTCTCGAAGCATCCCGACTTGCGTCGAACCGTCATCCGCGGCGGCGTACAAAATGACGTACGCTTCATGGGATTCGTTCCCATCGAAATGTTGCGCGTGTTCTACGACGCGGCCAAGATATTCGTCTTCCCGTCCCTCTACGAAGGTTTCGGACTGCCGCCGCTCGAAGCCATGGCGCACGGCACTCCGGTCGTGACGTCGAATACCTCGTCGCTCCCCGAGGTTGTGGGCAACGCAGCCGTGATGGTGAATCCGGAAAACGTCTTCGAGATCATGCGCGCGCTCCACCGCGTGCTGCTGGACCAGCAGGTTCGCGACAAGTTCAAACAGCGAGCCTACGAGCAGGTCAAGAAATTCTCCTGGGACGCTTCAGCCCGGCAGATTCTCGGCGTGTACGAAGCCGTGGCAGGAAAACAAGCGAGAGAAATTCAATACGTCAAAGCGGTGTAGGCGCAGCGCGTCCCCGCCCGTGCAAGGCCACGAAAACTCAAGTTTGCGAGATGAACCAGAGACTAGCCGCGACGTGTCGCCTACTCGCCCTTGAGCAACGGCGTTCCCGGCGAAATCAGCCCCTGGCGATGCAGCTTCGCACGGAACCGAGCACGATCGGTTTCAGACGAAGCTGCAGCCAGACTCTTGCGCAGCTTAAGAATTTTCTCTTTGCGAGTGCGACGACGGCGAATCTCCGGACGACGGCTGGGTGCAGACATGAATTACGCTCCTGATTCTGTAGTTCGAAAGTTTGTGGCAGCCGGACCTGTAAGCCGAATTCTGTCTGCGGGATTGCTCCCGCAGGACGGTCATTCCTCTGGGCCACGCATTACTGCGCGGCTCAAGCGACCTACCCGGAGGTTGTGACGCGCCGAGCCGGCACGTTCCGAGCGAACTCGGAGTCCCTCCCTATTTGGTCTTGCTCCGTGTGGGGTTTGCCCTGCCCGCTGCATTACTGCCGCGGCGGTGCGCTCTTACCGCACCTTTTCACCCTTACCCCGCGCATCCGAAGATGCACCAGGCGGTATGTTCTCTGTGGCACTAGCCGTCAACCGGGCTTGAACCCGGCCTCCCGGACGTTATCCGGCACACTGCTCTGCGGAGTTCGGACTTTCCTCCCTCGCCGCCCGAAAGCGCCGAGAGCGACCGTCCGGTCCAGCTGCCTACCAGATCATTATATGCGATGCGGCCGCAGGCTGGGCCGAGCCATGACCTCGGACACTTACCGTCCCGCCATTCTGATTGACGAACCCTGCTTTTCCACGATATGTTGCTTTAGCGGCTTTGCCCCCCAGCTCGCCTGAGGTTTTGTGACCTTGGCTGTCCACCGCACCCACAGAAGTTCCCGGCTCGCTCTCGCGCTCTTATTTGTTTGCGCGATCGTTCCTGCCGCATTGGCCGCGAAGGCAGGCTTCACGCCGCAGGCTCGGGTCGGCTTCACCGTGGGCGATCAGTGGGAGCCTGCCATCGCAACCGATGGATTTGGCCACACTTACATTCTCTATCCGCAGTACGGGCGCGTTCCGGGATGCCGCGGTTGCCCGCTCCCTTCGATGATTCTGGTGGTCAGCAATGACAATGGCGCGACCTGGCAACCGCCGCGCGAGATCACGCCGCCGGGGACGGGCCAGTACGATCCGCAGATCGTGGTCGACCCCGCCGATCACCGCACTGTGTATGCGGCCTGGCTGCAACGCAAGAAATTGGACATGGTCGTGGCCAAATCAGTCGACTTCGGTCAGAGCTGGTCAATTGTCGTGGCCGACCGCGGCCTCCTCGATGCCGATAAGCCAGTGCTCGCAGTTCGCGGGGAAGACGTCTACATCGGGTTCAATCGCGACGGGCATATCCTGATAGCGTCATCGCACGACCGCGGGATTACGTTCACCTCCGCCAACGTGAGTCCGAAATCCAAACTGGTGCGAGCTCTTGCCGGAGGCGCGACCGTCGATCCCCACGGCTCGGTCTACTTGTCCTGGGCCGGATACACCCAGCGCGACGGCGCCACCGGCCGCGTGAACCTGTATATCAGCAAGTCGTCCGACGGCGGCGAGAGCTGGACGACCCGGCTCATGGATGCCTCCGGCGCACCTCCCGACTGCGGAGCCTACCGCTGCGAGTGGGGTTATCTGGGCGCGCAGATCACAATGACCTCCGATGCCGCTGGCACTTTGTATGCCCTGTGGAATTCCGGCGCCGCCGACAAGAGCCCCGCGCGCATCTATTTCTCTTCCTCCACCACAGCCGGTGAAACCTGGTCGCCAAGGCTGAACATTTCCACAGCGGCTTCAAGCGTGGAGCATGCCTTTCCGGCTCTCGCGGCCGGAGATGCCGGCGACGTACGAATCGCCTGGATGGATTCGCGCAATCTGGACACTAGAAACCATGCCCTCTGGAACGCGTTTTACCGCAGTTCCACCAACGGCGGAGCAACCTGGTCCGGTGAGTCGAAAATGTCCAGCTACGCCCCCGGCTACCCCTACATTCACCTCGGCGGCTTCAGCTTTCCCTTCGGAGACTACTTCGGCATCGGCATCGACCACCAGGGCCGCACCCAAGCCGTCTGGGGCGAAGGCCAAAACTTCCGCTCCCCAGGCTCCATCTGGTACAGCACCGGCCGGTAGGATTCTGGCACTGGAGGGTGCACCCTCCCTCCTCAAACCCGCTGTCACCTGAGGAAGCGCAGACCTTCGCAAGGCGAAGGCCTGCCGACGAAGGATCTCTGCACTTGGCTCATACCGGTGCCGCACAAACCACTCCGCGCTGAGGTCCTTCCATTCCAGATCGTCTCGTGTTATAGATTTATCTAGATTTGTATTGACATTGCAAGACAGACCTCTAAGATAGGACTTGATCCGGAAGAAGACTATGCCATCAGCCAAGACCAAGAGAATCGCTCCTGAGATCGACGCCAAGTTGTGGGACGAGCTGGTTGCCGTCGCGAAACGCAACGGGCAGTCGCAGCGGTATGTGCTGGAGCAGGCCCTGGATCACTACTTGCACAATGTGGTTCCGTCGCAGCACCTGGTTCGCCCGCAGGTGATGGATGCCTTCGAGCAGTCGGTCGACCGCAACCGCGATCTGCTGGAGCGCCTCGCCAAGTAAATGGCGGACTATTTAACGGTCGCAGAGGTGTATCAGATGCAACACCTCTTGATCGACAGGTTTGGCAGTCTGCACGGGGTTCGCGACAAGAATGCGGCTGAGGCTGCCGTGTTCCGTCCGCAGACGGGCTATTACAACTGGCTCGAAGAAGAAGCGGCCGCGCTGATGGAGTCGCTCGGAAACAACCACGGCTTCCTCGACGGCAACAAGCGGATCGCCTTCACGGCCGCCGACGTCTTCCTGCGTCGCAACGGCTTCTACATCGAAGTCGATGCGCAAGCAGGCCACGAGTTCATCTACGGTTCGATGGATCGCGGCGAGTTTCGCTTCCCTAAGATCCTCGACTGGATTCGCCAGCACATGAAGCCGCGTCGCTAGACACAAAGATGGCCCACGCCAGTCTGAGAAAAGGAAAACCGCGGGTTGTTCCGGTCCTGCTTATTGGCCAACCGAGCCGTTCTGGTGATATCGGCCGCCTTGAAAGAAGCGGTGGCGCACCATGCTTTGGCCCAGCAAGAGAAGGATCACCAGCAGAATGAGTGTCCACACGAACTGTCCGATTCCGAACGATGGAGGTTTTGGTCCTGCAGGGTCCGTCGCATTCGAATCAGTTGTCATTCTCGAGCTCCTTTCCTCCAGATGGGTGCGAGGGGAATGAGCTATTCGAGGATCAGCCCGCCTGTCAGATCGGCTAATCGCTCGATGCGGTGCTCAGCGCACCAGTCTTGAAGTTCGTTCACGATCTTTTCAGTGGCTACAGGATCCCAGTAACTGGCAGTGCCGATTTGTACGGCAGTGGCGCCCGCCAGCATGAACTCGATGATGTCCACTGCAGTCGAAACACCGCCCATGCCGATGACTGGAATTTTCACTGCCTTGGCGGCGTCATAAACCATGCGCAGCGCAATCGGCTTGATCGCGGGCCCGGAGAGCCCGGCAGTCACGTTGGCGATGCGCGGTTTGCGGGTTTCGGCGTCGATGGCCATCGCCACGAAAGTGTTGACCAGCGAAACCGCATCGGCGCCGGCTTCCTGCGCCACGTAGGCCATCTGCGCGATGCTGGTCACGTTGGGAGAAAGCTTCACGATCAACGGCCGCTGTGAGAAATGGCGGGCCGTGGCCACGACTTCGTCGAGCGAACGGGGATCGCTGCCAAATTGAATTCCGCCGTGGGCAGTGTTGGGACAAGAAACATTCAACTCGTAAGCGGCTATGCCTTCGCCTTCGTTCAGGATTTGAATAGTGCGCTCGTAATCCTCGCGGGTGTAGCCGAAGACGTTGGCGACGACGACGATGTTCTTGATCTCGCGCAGCTTGGGAAGTTTCTCGTCGACGAAAGCGCGAGCCCCGATGTTCTGCAATCCGATGGCATTGAGCATGCCTGCGGCGGTCTCGTAAAGGCGCGGCGGCGGGTTCCCGGCCATGGGCTCTTTCGACAGGCCTTTGACGACGAAGCCGCCCAGCTTGTCCAAGTGGACGACGTCTTCGAACTCGATTCCGTAACCAAACGTGCCGCTGGCAGCGATTACAGGGTTTTTGAGTTCGATGCCAGCAAAGCTGACGGAGAGGTCCGGAGTGCGCCTGACGGTGGCGGGGGAAGCGGTCATCGCGGTTGTAGTGTAACCCGTGGGGCAGGCGACTCCAAAGTGTTCTTCATGGTTGCCGCGACCTGCAATGCCAACATTTTGGACCGCGTTAAGGTCATGGTCCTAGAGGCGTAATTAATTACGTGTCTACGGCGGCGCGTGCAATGCGGCCCACTTTTCCGTTACAGTAGTTTATTCCCATGCTTGATCTGAGTTTTGTCCGCGACAATCTGCCGCTGGTCGAGGAAAAGCTGCGCCAGCGCGGCATGAAGCCGGCTGAGGTTCTGAAGAACTTCGCGCAAATCGATGCGCAACGCCGACAGGCGATCACTAGCGCCGAGACTATGAAGGCGCAGCGCAATCGCGCCACGGAAGAGATCGCGAAACTGAAGAAGAGTGGGCAGGATGCGTCTTCCCTCATCGCCGAGACCAAGGAATTGCGCGAGCATGTCGAGGAATTGGGCAAAGCCGCCGAGGAGTACGAAACTCGGTTGCAGCAGATTCTTGTCGGCATCCCCAACATTCCGCATCCAAGCGTTCCGGTGGGCAAGAGCGCGGATGACAATGTGGAAGTCCGCCGCTGGGGCAACCCGCCGACGTTTGATTTTGCTCCCAAGCCGCACTGGGATATTGGAGAGCAACTCGGCGTCCTCGATCTGGAACGAGCTGCGAAGATCACCGGTGCGCGGTTTGCCGTCTATTGGGATCTGGGAGCGCGGCTGGAGCGGGCGCTCGCCAACTTCATGCTTGACCTGCATACTCGCGATCACGGCTACACCGAGGTGTTGCCGCCGTATATGGTCAACTCGGAATCGATGTATGGGACCGGGCAGCTGCCTAAATTCGCAGCGGATTCTTTCAAGGTCCCGCATGGGGATAAGGACCTCTGGCTGATTCCGACTTCGGAGGTTCCGCTCACGAATCTCTATCGCGACGAAGTGCTCGATGGAGCGCGACTGCCGATCTCGCTCACGGCGTATACGGCGTGCTTCCGCAGCGAGGCGGGATCATACGGAAAAGATGTACGCGGCATCATCCGGCAGCACCAATTCCAGAAAGTTGAAATGGTGAAGTTCACGCGCCCGGAAGATTCTTACGAGCAGTTGGAAAAGCTCACTCATGACGCCGAAGAGGTGCTGCAGAAACTCGGGCTTCATTATCGCGTAGTTGCCTTGTCGACCGGGGATATCAGTTTCTCGTCCGCCAAGACCTACGACATCGAAGTGTGGTTGCCGGGGCAGCAGTTGTTTCGCGAAATCTCGTCGTGCTCGAACTTCGAGTCGTTTCAGGCGCGGCGCGCGAACATCCGCTATCGTCCCGTGGGCAAGAACAAAACGGAATTTGTGCATACGCTGAACGGCAGCGGCCTGGCCGTGGGTCGCACCTGGGTGGCGATTGTCGAGAATTACCAGCAGGCGGATGGCACCGTGCTGATACCGGAAGCTCTGCGGTCGTATATGGGAACGGACCGGCTTACGCCGCGGAAAGTGTAGCGGGCTGTTCGGGTGGAATCAGGAGGGGTGAAAATGCAAGACGCCATTGGAGTAGGGCTTCTTTTGGCCTCGGCTTTACTATTCAGGTTGTGCTTCCATTCTACAGTCGCGCTTGGGTTCCACCATCACGACGTGGTGCGAGCGATCCCTTTCAACATCATCTCGTTTTGGATATTGCTTTTGATTGCTGGCGTGTGGGCATCATCGGCGGGATTTGTTTTCATCGCCCGTTCACGCTAATGGCTGGGACCAAGCTGGATCAACGCTGGTTACCGGCATTGCGCGTTGCAAAGACGGGGAGTAGAAAATAGACTTGGACAGGGCAAAAGCGAATGCGACGGTTATGGCTGCTCCCACTGTCCCAATGAGTGGGATCTGGCGAACAATCCGCGATTACATTTTCTGGTCCTACGAGCGCGGCACCATCCAGTACGACGTGATGGTCACGCTGATCCTGCTGTTTGTTTTCCTTTCTCCGAAGCTGATCAATTTCAAGGACAAACCGGTTGAGCATAATCCGCATCGTACGGGAGTCGCGGTTGTGCCCGACGGCAATGGCGGACTGATTTACCAGATTGAAGCGGTTGCCGTTGCAGGCAAAGACGACGACGCGATTCATGACCAGTTGCTGGAAATCATCGAACCCATTTCTGGTGAAGTCAGCATTACGAAGATTGAACCAGTGTATGACGGCTCGGGGCGCGTCTTGAGTTACAAAGTTTGGGTGGCGCGACAGTAGGTCCGCGTCGACGCTGGGATTGAAAAATGAATCCTCTGCTGATATTGGGATGGTGCCGCGAGATGAGCTGGGGAGTTGTTGTCATTATTTCCCTCGTGGTTGCCTCGGCCCAGACACCAGACTCGAACGAACTACAACGCGTTCTCAGTCAGATGGATCAGACTGCAGCCAACTTCCGCACCGCTCAAGCTGGCTTTGTCTGGGACCAATATCAGAAAGTGGTGGACGACCACGACGTACAAAAGGGGACGGTGTATTTTCGCCGCACAGGAAATGAAATTCAAATGGCGGCTGACATCCGGGAGCCCGCGCTGAAGTATGTGGTCTTTTCGGAAGGCAAGGTTCAGTTTTATCAGCCCAGCATGGATCAAGTGACCACGTTTAATACCAGCAAGGATCGCGCCGCAGTTGAGAGCTTCATGGTGCTGGGTTTTGGCGGCAGCGGGAAAGATATGCTCAAATCCTTCGATGTGAAGTACATCGCTGCTGAAAAGTTGAATGGGATTGATACCGCGAAACTCGAACTGGTGCCTAAATCGGTGAAAGGCCGCAACATGTTCGATCACATCTGGTTATGGGTCGACACCTCCCGCGGCGTATCCGTTCAGCAGCAACTCTTCGAACCTTCGGGCGATTACCGTGTGGCTAAGTACTCCGATATTCAATTGAATCAAAGGATTCCGGATTCCGTGTTTAAGTTGAAGACCACGGGCAAGACCAAATTTGTATCGCCACAGGGGTAGCCCATTGTTAGTAAGCGGGTCGGGACAATAGCCGGAGGAAGTGTATGGTTGTCCGACCAGTGCGTTTCTCCTGTGGAAAGATAAAAGCTGAAAAACTGGGAGCAGGACGGTATACTGCCAAAAAGACGCTCATTAGGGAAAAGAGGAGAGGGCAAAAAGACTCCGATCGCAGTAGTACTTTTTTATGGCCAAGGTTTTCACAATCCCGGTCGCTCCTCAGATAGGGCGTAAGCGACGCGAGCGCACGTCTGATCCTCGCTACGTTGACGGGCAGCGGCAATTGGTCGAAGCCATGAGATACCTGGCGCAGGCGGATCCGGTATCGAACCGCGAGGCGATCGAACTTCTTTCCGAGCATGTGCGCACCCGTTTCCGCATGACCGATTCTCCCTTGGGCTAAAGGTTTCCGCTCTACTCCAGATAATTGTGCAACGGATAGTCAAATGTCTGCGGGCTGCTTTTCCCGTTGGAACAACGCGGCCGCGAGAATAATTATCACTGGATAACATTCGAGCGTGTAGCGTGGCTCGGGATTTTCCAAAGTGCCGAGGAAGGCCGATCGCAGAATCACGAATGCCAGCAACAGGGCGAGATGAGGCGCAAACTGTCCGCGCACCAGCCCTGCGAAGGCCGCGCCTACATAGAGAAGATTAACTATCCCCAAACCGATCGCCAGAGCCAGCCATACGGGATCGTCATCGAACTCCCACCAGCGCGTGTCCGAAGGCAAGGTTTCTGTTCGCGGCCGCAACCACATATCCGCAATGCGCAGCAGCGGGAGTTCCACGTAATAGCGGAGCGGAGAATGATGCACTCGGTCGGTAGCCAGCGCCGCAAACCTCGCATCGAGATCGGGAGTGACATGCAGCGTGTCGTCGTAATCGTCTAATAATTGCAGAGTCTGCTCGCGCTGCTCGGATGAATCAAAGGCGCGCGAAGGAAGTTTCTCAGCGTCGATTTTATTGCCCGGGACTGCCCAGTAAATTTCTTCGACCGAAGCGTAATCCACGATCCAGGTTCTCACCCAGCGATTGAATCCCAGCGGTACGAAAGAATTTTCTTCGTTGGCATAGCGCGGCGCGAGCGGTTGAAATTCGTGGAATACACGCAGATTGCGGACGGTCCAGGGAACGAGGGTCGCAAGCGCGACGACCGCCAGAATCAAGCCAGGCCGGAGAACCTGTGGCGCGGACACTTCTGGCCGCGTTTTGTGCGTCCAGCTACGCACCAAGAGCATGGCCAGATATGCCTCGACCGCGACCAGAAGCAATCCACCATCAGGGCGCAGCAATATGGCTGCGCCGATCGCCAGACCGCAGCCCACCCACGCTTTCATCTGCAGCTCTCCGAGCGGATCGAGTCCAGCGATGGCCAAGTCCAGTGCCAGAACGGTGAAGAAGACTTCAAGGGTTTCAGTGAGTGCGTTGGCGGCATAGTTAGCCAGAAACGGGCAAAGGGCCGCTAATAGAAAGGCAACCCGCGCCGCGCGGAGAGAAATCAAACGGCGTGCAAGGTCGGCAATAAGGAAGCACGTGGCGATGTCCACGAACATTTGCACGACCAGCACCGCCCGGTAGTGTTCCATGCCGAAGATCGCGAATATCGCGGCCAGGAAGGCGGGATACCCCGGCAGCCGAATGTACGTAGGGGAAATGTCATTTATGCCGCTCAGGCCGTAAACCCCGTGCTGCAGCCAGTTCTTGGCAATGTCGCCGTACACGAACGAGTCGGAGGTGACTCCAGGAAAACGGAAAATGAATAGAAGGCGCAGCGCAGCGCCCGCGAGTGTGGCCAACAGAAAGAATCGAAGATGTTTGCGCAACAGTTCGCGCACGGAGGAAATATAGCAGAAGGCTTCAGGCTTCAGGCTTCGGGCTGGCGCTCAATGCGTGAAGCCCGAAAGCCGAAAGCCTGAAGCCTGTGTCCCAAAAAGCTGCCCTTCAAAGTTTGACCCGACCTTATCCACAGCTTAGGATGGTTCTAACTCACCCATGGCGCAACCGGTTTTTTACGATCCTCGACAAGCTCGCTGGAAGCGATTACGAAGCCTGTTTGACGTTCTCGGCATCAGCGTCATGCTGCTGGTTATTTTCTTTATCTATAACGCCTTACGCGGCGAGCAATTGCCCGAACTGATTTGGCAAAGCCAGAAAAAGCCATACCACGCTCTGAAAGAAAACGAAAAAGAAAAAGCCCGAGAGCGGCGGCGCAAGCAGGCCGCGCTGCGCGGGAGCCATAAGAGCCAGACTAATCCGTCGCTGACGAAGCTCAACTCCGATGAAGGCGTTCGCGCTGCTTTCTACGCCCCGTGGGATGCTGCCAGCTTCTCGTCGTTGCGTGAGTACGCTCGCCAGGTTGACCTGCTTTATCCGGACTGGCTTCACGTTTTAACCCCCGATGGTCACTTGCAAGGTGTGGATGACCAGACCAACGTGTACTTCGATGTGATTCAGGGGTCAAGCATCCATCCGGTGGATGACAAGGTCATGAAGTTTCTGAAGTCCGAAGACACCGGCATGGAAGTGTTCCCCATGGTGAACAACTCCGATGGCGTGAATTGGGTCGACATCACATCGTTCTTGAATGACACGGACTCGCGCGCGCGCTTTCGGCAGCAAGTTGATTCGTTTCTCGCCACTGACAAATACCGCGGCCTGATGATCGACTTCGAAGAGATTGCTCCCGAAGCTCAGCCAGGTTACATGGCGCTGCTGCAGGAAATCTCCGACGACCTCCATAGCAAAGGCATGAGGCTTTATGTCAGCGTGCCTCCTCACAATGAGGATTTCAACTATCCCGCCGTAGCCAGCCGTGTGGATGGCGTGGTGCTCATGAATTATGACGAGCACTATCCCGAAGGAACGCCGGGACCGGTCGCGTCCCAGGACTGGTTTGTCGCGAACCTGGAATTCGCGCGCAAAGCGGTTCCGCCGGAGAAACTCATCTGCGCCATTGGCAACTACGGTTATGACTGGGTGCGTAAGCCGAAACACGGCAAACTGCCGCCTGATGTGCGCGACACGAACGTCTCAGTGCAGGAAGCATGGCTGGGCGCGCGCGATTCGGAAGAAGACATCGACTTCGACGGCGACAGCAGCAATCCGCACTTCAGTTACATGGATGAGCAAAACCGGCGCCATGACGTCTGGTTCCTGGATGCAGTCACCGCGCTGAACGAAATGCGCGCGGCACAACGTTTGGGGATTGAGACTTTCGCACTCTGGCGCTTGGGCGCTGAAGATCGCTCGCTATGGCGGGTTTGGGACGTTCCCGGAGATCCTGCGGCTCCGGATAAGTTGAAAGACGTTCTCCCCGGTCAAGACGTGGATATGGAGGGTCAGGGCGAAATTCTGCGCATCGAAGATCGTCCCGCCAACGGTACGCGGGAGATCACAGTTGACTCCGACGGAATCATCAGCGATGAGAACATCGACCCTCTGCCGCAACCTTATCGCGTCGCTCGCTATGGCTACAATCCGAAAGCCGTCGCCATCACCTTTGACGATGGCCCTGATCCGCAGTGGACCCCGAAAATTCTGGACGTGCTGAAAAAAGAAAATGCGACTGCGACTTTCTTTTTGATTGGGCTTGAGGCCAAGGATTTCGGCAGCGTCACTTCTCGCATTTATCGCGAAGGGCATGAGATTGGGAATCACACGTTCACTCACCCCGACATCAGCAACATTTCGTTCAGCTACATGAAGGTGGAGTTGAGCCTCACCGAGCAGCTGTTCGCCAGCCGCCTGGGTATCCACACCATTCTTTTCCGCCCGCCCTATTCTATCGATCAGGAGCCTGATACCGCTGACCAGGTGCGGCCGCTCGAGGTGGTTCAGGATATGGGCTACATCAGCGTGGGCAACAAGATCGATCCCAATGACTGGAAGGAACCGGGGAATCCCGCCGAGCATATCGCTGCGGTCGTGCTTGCCCACATCCCGCCCTGCGATCCCAAGGACCGGCTCTGTGGCAGCGTCATCCTACTGCACGATGGCGGCGGCGATCGCAGCGAAACCGTTCGCGCCTTGCCCATGATTATCGAGGGTGTTCGCGCGAAAGGGGATGAGATCGTCGCTCTTAGCGATTTGATTGGCAAGACCAGGGCCGATGTCATGCCTCCGATTCCCTATAACGAGCGCTGGGCCGCCCGATTTGACTGGATGGGGTTCGCGATTTGGGACTTCAGCACGCACGCCATCACCTGGATATTTTTTCTTGGTGACTTGCTGATGACTGGACGGTTGTTGTTTGTCGGAGCGTTCGCGCTTTACGATCGCCTACGGCAGCAATCTTACGGCACGCCGGCCGAGATAGCTTCCTACAAACCGGCTGTCGCAGTGTTGATTCCTGCCTACAACGAAGAAAAGGTGATCGAGCGCACGGTGCGCGCTGTGCTGGACTCGGATTATCCCGGCCTGCACGTGATTGTGATTGATGACGGCTCTACGGACAACACTCTGGAAGTGGCGCGCCAAGCTTTTGCGGCAGAAGAAGCCTCGGGCCGCGTGCTCATCTTGACCAAGCCGAACTCCGGCAAAGCGGAGGCCCTCAACTTCGGTCTTGAGCACTTGAGCGATGAAGAAATCTTCGTGGGCATCGATGCCGACACGGTGATCGCCCGCAATGCGATTTCACGCTTGGTTCCGCATTTCCTCAATCCCAGAGTCGCAGCCGTCGCGGGAAACGCCAAGGTTGGGAATCGTGTGAACCTGTGGACCCGTTGGCAAGCGCTCGAGTACATCACCAGCCAGAACTTCGAGCGCAGGGCGCTGAACGTTCTTGGAGCCGTAAGCGTGGTCCCGGGAGCGATCGGCGCCTGGAGGACATCCGCGGTACGCGAAGCTGGCGGATACCACACTGATACCGTGGCTGAAGATGCTGATCTGACCATGGCGCTGCTGCGTAACGGCTACCGCGTGCAGTATGACGATTTAGCTCTCGCCTACACCGAGGCGCCGGTCAG
Organism: uncultured Acidobacteriota bacterium; assembly: GCA_963722725.1. Lineage (GTDB taxonomy): Bacteria > Acidobacteriota > Terriglobia > Terriglobales > Acidobacteriaceae > JABDBE01. Next base: position 514,897 of record CAVROB010000009.1, on the reverse strand, counting down.
TGCCAATGGCCTCATGCGCCAACGCTTCCGCTGGTCCTTCGGAATTCTGCAGTCAGTCTGGAAACACCGTGCAGTGTTCGCGCGCAAGGGGGCGCTCGGTTGGGTTGCCCTGCCCAATATTGTCATCTTTCAAATCTTGCTGCCCCTGGTTTCGCCCTTCATTGACTTGATGTTTGCGGTAGGCACAATCTGGTATTTCATTCAGAAACATTTCCATCCGGACTCCACCGATCCCGCCAGCTTCCAGCGGCTCCTCCTTTTCTTTGCTGCTTTTCTGGTTATCGATTTCATTACTTCCGCCATCGCGTTTGCCCTCGAGCGTCGCCAACCCGAAGCTCGCGAGGACGGCTGGCTGCTCAGCCAGGTATGGCTGCAACGCTTCGCTTACCGCCAACTATTCTCAGTCGTGCTGTTCAAGACAGTGAAGCGCGCCATCGAAGGCCAACGCTTCGCCTGGGACAAACTCGAACGCACCGCCAAAATGAGTTTCCGGCCCAGCGAAACTCATGATTCGGTGAAAGTGCCGTAATTTGTCATTTCTCACCCGCCAGAATTTCCACCGCAAACGATTTGTTCTCAAATCGGGCTGTGGATGCCCAAAGTCACACAACAAGGCCGAGCGGATGTTCGAGAACTAGGGTATGCTAGAGACATGTTACTAAATGGAAGAGAAGCGATCCTTAGTCGTGTCCACCTCCTAAAAGCCGAGATCAGTGACATCCAGAGACTAAACGAGCAGTACGCCCAGCAGAGACGAACCTTGCCGGCGCAGCAAAATCACGCTCAGCGCCGCGGCCGGCTGGAGCAGATTGTCGAAGAACTAAAGGCCCTCACCAACCGAAAAATTCAGTAACATTTGCGCTGGTAGGGACAGCCACCCCCGGCTGTCCGGTCGAGCAACGCTCACTTATCACTCCTTGTCATCCCGTGCAACGCGAGGGATCTGGGTTTCACGGGTCCAACGAAAACCGAGATTCCTCGTCGCTTCGCTCCTCGGAATGACAAGGGCATAATGACAGGCTCCGTCCACGCTGCCCTTCTCCAGATGCTACAATTAGTAGTTCCGCGCCCTCCCGCGCAGCATCCATATAGCTTTCGAGGTGCACTTATGGCAACCGTTGAAGCTCCCGCACGACCCCAAATTCGCCTTCATCAAGGCCCATTCGTCAATGAGCCGTTGACCGATTTCAGCAAAGAAGACAATGCTCGCAAAATGCGTGCCGCCATCGAGAAAGTTCGCGGCCAATTGGGCCGCGAATATGATCTGATCATCGGCGGCAAGCGGATCAAGACTGAAGGCAAGATCAAATCGTTAAACCCGGCCAGGCCGTCCCAGGAGGTCGGCTTGCATCAGAAAGCTGGCAAAGAGCAAGTAGAACCGGCCATGCAGGCTGCGCTCAGCGCTTTCGAGCACTGGAGCCGCACTTCGGTAGAAGAGCGTGCCAGCTTGTTGTTCCACGTTGCCGATTTACTGCGAGAACGCAAATTCGAGTTCTGCGCCTGGCTGGTCTTTGAAGTCAGCAAAAACTGGGCGGAAGCCGACGCCGACATCGCCGAGACCATCGACTTCTGCGAATACTACAGCCGCGAAGCGCTGCGCCTTGCGAAAGTCAAGCCCGATGTGCAAATGCCCGGCGAGCATGATTCCCTTCTTTATATTCCGCTCGGAGTTGGCGCCGTAATTCCGCCATGGAACTTTCCCTGCGCGATTATGGCCGGGATGACCATGGCCTCCGTCGTCGCAGGCAACACGGTCATTCTGAAGCCCTCCAGCGATTCGCCGACGATCGCTGCGAAATTCATCGAACTCGTCGAAGAGGCTGGCATCCCGGACGGTGTAGTCAACTTCTGCCCCGGCGCCGGCGCTACTTTCGGCAATGCTGTGGTGGCCCATCCCAAGACGCGTTACATCGCTTTCACCGGCTCGCGCGAAGTCGGTCTCGACATTCACAAGCGCGCTGCCGACAAGGTCCCCGGCCAACTTTGGATCAAGCGAACCGTCCTCGAAATGGGCGGTAAAGATGCGATTATCGTCGACGCCGATGGTGATTTTGACGCCGCCGTCGAAGGCGTTGCCCAGGCCGCATTCGGCTTCCAGGGCCAGAAGTGTTCGGCTTGCTCCCGTGCCATCGTTGACGAACGTATCTACGACAAATTCCTCGACCAGCTCAAAGCTCGAGTAGAAAAGATCACGGTCGGCGATCCCGCGGAGAATCCGAACATGGGCGCAGTGATCAACGAAGGATCTATGAAGTCGATTCTTGAGTATATCGAGTATGGTAAGAAAGACGGACGTCTGATCACCGGTGGAGGTACAGCAAAGAACGCAGGCGAAGGCTATTTCATTCAGCCCACCGTGATCGCCGATATTAAACCCAAGTCAAAGCTTGAGCAGGAAGAAATTTTTGGGCCGGTGCTGGCGGTAATCAAGTCGAAGAACTTCGAGCATGCTCTCGAAATTGCCAATGATACGGAGTTCGGTCTGACCGGCGCAGTGTACACGAGTTCGCAAGACAAGATCGATCGCGCCGTGCAAGAATTCCACGTCGGCAACCTCTACATCAATCGCAAATGCACCGGCGCCATGGTCGGCGCACATCCCTTCGGCGGATTCAACATGTCCGGCACGGATTCAAAAGCCGGAGGGCCCGATTATTTGTATTTGTTCACGCAGGCGAAGTCAGTAGCGGAAAAGATCAGAAAGAACTGAATTTTGCCAAGAATCAAAAAGGCCACCCGCAGGCGGCCTTTTCGCATGCACGAGAATTCTACGACGGCACTGCCTGTCCTTGTTGCGGCGCTGCGGCAGCCGTGGCTGCGGCGGCTTCATTCAAAATGCGATGGTGAATGGTGAACAGTGCCAACTCCAGCCGATCAGACACGCCGATCTTGTCATACACATTGCGCAGATAGTTCTTGATCACCTGCTCCGTGGTTCCGAGTTGGGTGGCGATCTCTTTATTTTTGTAGCCTTGCACGATGAGCGCGACGATCCGCAGTTCTTTCGCGGTCAAGCGATCCCGCACTCGTACACCGACCATGTCGTTTTCGGTCAGCTCGCTGGGAACGGCGATGTCCTGCACCCAGGTTTCGCCGCGAGCCACTTTGCGAACGCAGTCCACCAGCGCTGCGCTGGTCACGTTGCGGTAGATGACTCCGTGCGCGCCCGCCGCCATGTAGCGCTGCGTGCTTTCGCCGGTGTCGGCCAGCACGACGACTCGGGTTTTGGCTTTGTTCGCTGCTTGCAGCACGGCTAGAAAGTCGCCATGGAATCCGCCAGCGATGACCAGAACGGCGGCGCGAAACTTATCCAGCGCCATGAACATCTGTTCCTGGTTTTGCGCTTGCGCCACAATGCGCATCTCGTCTTCGACCGCCAGCACTTTGGCGATTCCCGCGCGGAAGATTGCCTGATTGTCGGCCAGAATCAATTTAAGCATCGCTTCAGCACCTCATTGCCAGTTCAACGACGTAAGTGACAAACTCTACGGGTGGCGAACAAAATCATACGAATCGATCACGCAGGCCACACCTCGAGCCTCCGCGGGACTGCTGCTGCCGCCAGTGGCAGGTTCGTCGGTGCGCACCACCCGTCCCTTGCATTGCACCGTAACGTTTTCCTTAGCCCCGGTGACTTCGGGCGGCAGAACGATCTCGAACTCCACGTTGGAGCCCACTTCCAGCGCCGCATCCGCCCGAATGTAAACTCCGGCGGCGCTCAGATTTCCAGTTACTCCACTCGCTTGTCCCGCCCTCGTCTGCCTTATGAATCTTGATCGGCAGTTCCAGAGGGAACCGTTTTCCCGTCCGCGCTTCGGACACATGTCCTCCTAGTTCCTGGCCTTCTTTGCGTGCAAAAGCCAACGCCACTGTGGCATCTCCTACGAACTTCAGGGTTCTACAGAATTTCTACTTACTCGCCCTTATATCACGGAAGGCACTTCAGTCAAAGGCCTGAGTTACTAACGTAACATGATAGAAACTAGGTTCCCCCTGGTCGAACGAGCCGGATTTCCGGCATCGATGGGGATCAACCCCGGTTTGTGGATTTCCTTAAGAGAAATAAAATCATTAAAATCAAGCCCACCTAGTCAGTCTCCGCTCCAATGAACTCTATGAGATCGACCTCATTTTTTCTTCATTCGTGTTTCTCGATTATTTCGATGCTTGGAGTCATGTCTATGGCGCAGCAGAGCAAACCGGCGCGACCTTCTCCTCCACAGCCGGCCCCGCTGGTCTCGCCCGAAGTACACGCGGACGGCAGCGTAACCTTCCGCTTTCGCGCTCCGAATGCGGTCGATGTGAAGCTTAAGCTTGAGGGAGCTGATTCAGCGTCGACGCAAAAGGATGACCACGGCGTTTGGACCGTGACGACCGCCCCGCTCGCTCCGGACTATTACGGATATGATTTCGTCGCTGATGGTGTGCGTCTGATTGATCCGGAGAATCCCCTGCTCAAGCCGAATCTGCTCACTACGCAAAGTCAGGTCCACGTTCCCGGACCGTCGTCGTTGCCTTGGGAGCTGAACGATGTCCCCCATGGCGTAATCCATCATCATTTCTACAGGTCTGCGGTCGCTGGCGATGACCGCGACTACTATGTTTACACTCCGCCGGACTACGATCCCGCGTCAAAGAAGACGTATCCAGTGCTTTATCTGCTGCACGGTTTTAGTGACGATGCCAGCGGATGGGCCGCAGTCGGACGCGCAAATGTGATTCTTGACAATCTGATTGCGCGAGGCCAAGCCAAATCGATGATCGTGGTGATGCCGCTGGGCTACGGGACCATGGAGTTCGTACGTATGGGATGGGAGGCGTGGACACACGCCGAACTGCGGGATCGCAATTTCGAGAACTTCCGCGAGATCCTGCTCAACGAGGTCATGCCGCAGGTCGAAGGTCAGTACCGGATCAAGAAAGATCGCAACGCGCGGGCGATTGCCGGATTATCCATGGGGGGCACAGAATCTTTGCTCACCGGTTTGAACAATCTCGACAAGTTTTCCTGGATCGGCGCATTCAGTTCGGGCGGAATTCCTGAGGACTTTCAAAAAGATTTTCCCACTCTCGACGCAAAAGCAAACCAGCAACTTCGCCTGCTGTGGATCGCATGTGGCACCGAAGATCAGCTGATCACGGTGAACCGTAGTCTGCGTCAATGGCTTAAGGCCAAGGGAGTGAAAGCGGCCGAGATCGAAACCCCAGGAACGCACACCTGGATGGTATGGCGCCGCAATCTTGCGGAGTTCGCCCCGCTTTTGTTCCGATAAACTAGTCACTGTTCCAAGGAGCCAATTCCCATGCTCGTTCCAGCCGGTACGTCGAAGAATTCTTCCCGCCTTTTCCTGCTGAGTCTCGCTATCGCTGCCATGTTTCTTCTTTCCTCTTCGCGAGCCGAGCTCAACAAGCGACGCCGAATCCCGCGGCTTCCGCGCCTTCGAAAGGAAGCGTTCCGCAGAAGGCAAATCCCGAGGCTGAGGTGGGGAAGGCCGTCGGTGCGCGTCCATCAGAAGCTCCGACGGTTTTAAAAGATCTTAATTCCGCGCTGGAAAGTCTGGTCGCCAGGGTTTCACCCGCCGTGGTCCAGATTCTCGTCACCGGCTATGGACCAATCGAAGAAAGCAATCGCAGTCAGACCGCCCTGATCGCGCGGCAGCACGCGGTGGGTTCCGGCGTGATTGTGGATTCAGACGGCTACATCATGACCAATGCGCACGTGGTCGAGGGGGCGCATCGCATCCGCGTCGTATTGCCCATGCCTTCGCTCGATTTCCCGCAGGTTGAGCCGGTCGGCAAGGAGCACGTCGTTGAGGCAAAGCTGATTGGCATTCACAAAGACTCCGATCTGGCATTGCTTAAGATCGATCAAAAACATCTGCCTACCCTCGAATTGGGCAGCGCTCGCCGCATTCATCAGGGCCAGTTGGTCTTTGCCATTGGCAGTCCAGAAGGATTGCAGAATTCGGTAACGATGGGCGTAGTGAGTTCGGTCGGCCGGCAGCCCGATCCGGATCATCCTATGGTTTATATCCAGACAGATGCTCCCATCAATCCCGGAAACAGTGGCGGCCCCTTGATTGACATGGATGGCTATGTGCTCGGCATCAACACCCTGATTCTTTCCGAGGGCGGAGGCAGCGAAGGGTTAGGGTTTGCCATTCCCGCTCGCATCGTGCGCTTCGTCTATCTGAGCTTGCGGAAGTATGGGCACGTGCATCGGGTCGAGATCGGGGCGGTCGCGCAAAACATTACGCCGAGCTTGGCCGAGGGCCTTGGACTTTCGCGGAGTTGGGGAGTGATCGTGGCCGATGTTACCCCAGCAGGATCCGCGGAAGCCGCGGGGTTGAAACTCGGGGACATTATCGTGAGTGCCGATGACCGCCCTATCGACACGCTGCCAGCTCTCACAGCCGCATTGTATCTGCATCCTTTAGACGATGTAATGAAACTGGTTGTCCTGCGCGGTAGCGAAAAGAAAACTTTGTATGTTGCGGCGAGCGAGCACCGCGATCAGATGGACAAGCTCATGGATGCGGTCGATCCGGATAAAAGCCTGGTACCACGTCTCGGAATCCTGGCGGTCGATTTGAACGATCAACTGCGCTCCATCGTGGGTAATTTGCGTGTTTCGACTGGAGTGGTCGTAATTGCCCGCGCCGCTGACCTCATCGGCCCCGAAACCGGTCTGAAGTCGGGAGACATCATCCATGCGGTGAACAAGACATCAGTCGATTCGGTGGATTCACTTCGCTCGGTCTTGCATGACCTGAAACCCAGCACGCCCGTGGTGCTCCAGGTGGAACGCGACGGCCAGTTGCAATGGCTGGCGTTCGAGATGGAGTAGCGCTGTTCTCGTCGATTGGAGCACGAAAAACATGGCGACAATCAGGCACTCGATTTTGATTGATGCTTCGCCGGAACGAATCTTTCCGTTCGTCAGTTCCGGCCGCGGGTTCAAGCAATGGTGGGCAGCAGATGTGACCGAAGACGTTCCCCGCGACCTTGTCACGCTCGGGTTTTTCAGCCGCACCACCGTCTATACGCTGCATCCAGCGCGTATTTTAGAGCCCACACTGGCCGAATGGGAGTGTCAATCGGGCGAGGAGGAGTGGAACGGCACCAACCTGCTATTCGATCTGTTGCCACAAGAAGAAACGCGCACACAGCTGCGTTTCTCTCATCTAGATTGGCGCGCCGAAACGGAGTATTTTGTTGCGTGCACGACGACCTGGGGAGAACTGATGTTCCGATTGAAGGCAGCCGCGGAAGGCAAGGCTCCAGGCCCGCTTTTCTCCGCCACCGGGATGGCCCACTAACGGACGCTCGCTGCAGGCGCGCGAATTGCTGCTAGACTCGCAGCCAATGACAACGTCCTACAACCGGATCGCAGGCCAAAGCGTGGAACGTCTCGCGGCTCTCAGCGATGGCATATTTGCCGTCGCGATGACCCTGCTGGTACTCGATCTCCGAGTTCCCGCCGCAGACGCCGTACACAGCGAGCATGACCTGTGGCACGCTCTGGTCGCACTCTCTCCGCGCCTTGCGATGTACATCATGAGTTTCCTGACGCTGGGCATCTTCTGGGTCGGCCAGCAGACTCAGCTCAACCACCTGACTCGCTCCGACCGAAGTCTCTCCTGGATCCACATCGTGTTTCTGTTCGCGGTTTCGATCACCCCGTTCTCGACTATGCTGCTGGCGGAGTTCATCGGCTACCGTCTGGCGCTGATCGCATATTGGCTGAACATCGCGCTTCTAGGATGGACCCTCTACTTTAGCTGGATGTGCGCGACAGAAAAGGGATTGGTGAAGGACGATCTGCCGCGTGAAGTATCAAACGCGATCAAAAGCCGCATCGTGATCGCGCAAGCGCTCTACGCTTTCGGCGCCTCGCTCTGCGTCATCAACACTTATTGGAGCATCGCCTTCATCGTGCTTGTGCAACTCAACTACGCCGTCGCCCCGCGTCTGCCGGGACGTTCGAGATCCTGACGGTCTCCTCTATCTCGCTAGAACGCGCTGCCTCCACCTCCACCGAAGCCGCCGCCTGAGAACCCTCCTCCGCCCCCACCGCTCCAACCCGATCCGGTCGAACTGGAACGCGGTGCTGAAACGAAGACCTGATGCATATCCGTCGCCATGCTGTGCATCGCGCCCGAAAAGAATATTGGATTAAAGCCGGTGCCTCCGTAAGGCGAGACGTACCAACTTGGAGGATCTTTCACGATCCCGGCGAACGCCTGCGCCCAATGATGCTCGACCCCCAGGGCCATCGCGTAAGGGAGATATTTCTCAAATGTGTCGGGAGGCATGCGCTTGATGCGGTCAGCATCGACGCGGTTCATGAACTCCTGAAAACCCAGAATCGAAATACAGGTGCGCCCACCTAGAACCGTCTTGGCCGTCATCTGCCGCGCAAAAAGCCACCAGATAATCGCGGAAACGATTCCGCAACCAATCAGCAATCCGATCGAACTGAAAACGTCTTTGTGCCAAAAAAACTGCAGCATCAAAAACGGCGCGACAATGACGACGATGCCGAGCACGCTGTACCCGTTCGCCGAGTCTGGATCGAGCAGGTACATCCCTTTGACCTTTAGTGCGGACTTGATGTCTTGCCGGATCGCCGGAATCGCTGTGTAGAAGCGGTTCTTCAAGCTGGATAGCCGCGTGTCTTCGCCGCCCGCAAAAACATTTTCCAGCATCACTTGTTCATGCGGCGCCAGCCCGCTCCACTGATCGCGCGGCTTCAGCAAATGAAAAATGTAATCCTTGTGATGAAAAACGATGCCTTTATCATCGACTTCTTCGATCTTCACGAATCCCCGCACCGCCAAATCCACCAGCGTCGAGGTGATGTCGCGCGGATGAACCTCGTCACCGAGCAGCGCCCCAGCCTCGGCCGGAGTCATGCCCGCGGGTGGTTCATACATAGGCGCGACAGAAAGCCCCGGGTCGGGATCGCGTCCCCTGTACCACCACAGCGTGAACATCACAGCAAGAGTCCAGAAAGGCAGAAAGACAATAGGATTGCTGCCTAAGAACCAAAGCAGTCGAGCAAATGGGCCCGGCTCCGCGAGAATGCCTTTTGGAATAAAAACGTCGATGGTCATGCCACCACGCATCGGCAGCGGGTTATTGGTCTCGAATGAGACCTCAGAGCCTCTGACCTCTGCGCTGGCGCCGCGTTCCGCCGAGCCGTAAGCTCCGGTGAAAGCCTGCGCGCGCAGGGAGCCCGCGGCAGAATCCGGAAAGCTGACCAGCGCGGACGCATGATCGATCGGCACTGGCCAATCGTTGCCGGTCACATTCCAGTAAAACTCATCGTGATCTTCGAAAAAGCGGGTGCCGTTGCGAACCGTGTAATCGATCTCGACGGTGCGGGTGGCATCGACCGCATCAGGAATGTAAATCTTGAGGTCGCGAAACCCATTCGAGGTCGACGATTCATATTTCAGTTGGCTGCCATTGCCGTCGGCCACGCCGGTGACATTTAAAAAGAGCGTGTAGTTTGTTCCCCTCGCTCCCGGATATTCGATTGGGATTAAGCGATGAATCCCATGCCATTCGCCGTCAAAAGCCAGCGTGATGCGCTCGCGCACCAAAGCCGAACCGTCCGCATGAACCGAGATCGTGTCCTTGAAATCAGCCACGCGCCAGCTGCGGGCGAAGAGAGGAGAGGCGAATACGAACAGCAGACAGCAGCAAGCCGCGCTGTAGAGATGCAGCTCGCTGCGCCTTAGCCCAGCGAAAAACCCACCCTTTGTGATGCCGGGGAGCGAAGGCGAATGAACAAGTTTGATCATGCTCGCCCAAGTTCAGAACTTGACTGCTACGGGTTCGCGGTCTGCTGCCGCGGCTTCAAAGAATTGCCGTGCCTGGAAACCAAACATCCCGGCCAAAATATTCGTAGGGAAGGATTGAATCTTGGTATTCAAATCCCGTACTACGGCGTTGTAATAACGGCGGGCGTTCTGAATCGTGTCCTCGGTCTGGCTCAGCGAAGTCTGCAGCTGTGTGAACTCCTCGGAAGCCTTCAGTTGCGGATAATTCTCCGCCACGGCAAACAAGCTCTTCAGCGCGCCGGTGAGTTGGTTGTCGGCAGCTGCCTTGTCGGCGGGCGAGGTTGCTTGCATTGCCTGCGATCGGAACTTGGCAATGTTTTCGAACGTCCCCTTTTCGTGCGCGGCATAACCTTTCACGGTCTCAACCAGATTTGGAATGAGGTCATACCGGCGTTTGAGTTGCACGTCAATGTCGGACCACGCCGAATCGCAGCGCACACGCAACTGCACCAGGCTGTTGTACATCCCAATCAGGACGAACGCGATGACCACCAGAACGCCTAAAATGATCCAGGCCATGAGGGTTTCCTTTCCCGAGGAACTGGGAATCAAAGGGACGGTACCATAAGGGCGGAGCGGGTGCAATTGAAGGCGAGGGCGTTAGTCGTTTGTGTAGCCGCGAAGCGGCGTAAGAATGCAGCCCACGCCGCATTCGACGACAATTCCGCGGGTTCGCGTCGTAGAATAGAGACGCCCATGCGTACACTTCGAACGATGTCGTCGACAACTCGCTTGTGGACGAACCTCTCCGTGATCGCGCTGATTTTCTGCGCTGGATTTGCTCCCGCCCAGACCTGTTTGACCGCCGGTGACATGGACGAACCTACGCGCGCCACCTTGGTGAGTACGGCGAAACGCTACTTCGACATGGTGGCTCGAGGTGACTCCGCAACCCTGCGGCAGAATTCGATTGCCAGTGTTGCTTCGGATTTCTCCGGCATCGAAACCGCGGTGAAAGATAACCAAGCCAACTTTTCAGGAGTTCAAGCCAATCCGCGCTCTCCTTTTCTCCTGAAGGTCGAGGGCACTGCGCCCATCGCCCGTGCCGAGTTTCTTTGTGGTGTTTTTGGCAGAAGCGGTCAGACTTCGGACAGCGCCGTATTCGCGATCCCGAACTTGCCGCCGGGCAGCTACGCCATCGTGATTTTGGATGTTCCAACCGCCAAGCAACCGGACACAGTAACGTTCGTGTTGCAACAAGAAGGTAAAGACTGGAAAATTGGCGGCCTATACATTAAGGAATCTCAAATCGCGGGGCATGATGCGAACTGGTTTGCCGACCGCGCTCGCGCCTTCAAAACCAAGGGCCAAAACCGCGATGCCTGGTTCTACTACCTCGAAGCGCGCGATCTGGCCGTCCCGGTGCGGTTCATGTATACCCAGCTGACCGATAAGCTGGCCGACGAATCAGAGACGGTGAAGCCTACAGACTTGCCCGCTGACGGGGGTACCACGGAGCTCGCGGCTGCCGCAAAAACTTTTAAACTGACCACGCTCTTCCCCATGGCAGTGGGTCAGGATTTCGATCTGGTCGTAAAGTATCAGTCCGCGGACGTTTCGAATACGGCCCAGACCTTTCAGGACAACTCTGCAGTCATGAAGGCGCTGCTGGTCAAGTATCCAGAGTTCCGCGACGCTTTCGATGGCATCGTAGCCCGAGCCGTCGAACCAAGCGGCCGCGACTACGGCTCGCTCCTGCCAATGAAAGATATTAAATGATGCCCGTCGACTGTCATCCTTGAAGTCGGGGTCCCTGCGCCGAGAACGTGCATTCCTTCGGATCTTTATCTTCTCGCAATCCAAGAAACACCGGCGCTCGCAACTTCATCCCGCCTTCCACGGTTTCGTGTGTCCACTCGGTAAACTTGATCTCGGCGACCCGTTCCGGTTTTACCCAATGCACATGCGCCGCATCGACATCGCCGTAGAACGGATTGCGATTCGTCTCCAGTTCTTTGAGCACCTGCCAGATTTCCTTCAGCATCGCCTGATTAAATCCCGTTCCTGCCTGCCCGACATGAATCAGCCGGCCTTTTTTGTCATACAGTCCGAGGACGATCGATCCGAAATATTGCCGGCTGCCCTCCGGGTCGGTGTAACCGCCGACTACGCAGTCGATGGTTTGCGTAACCTTGATCTTGAGCCACTCGCGGCTGCGTCGTTCTTCGTAATGGCTCTGGCGTTTTTTCGCAAGAATCCCCTCCAACCCTTTTTTCTTTGCAACTTCGAATAGCGCCAAACCCTGGGGAAAATGATCGGAGTAACGCACCAGATCGCTGGGAGCAATGATCTGCGCGAGAGCTTGCTTGCGCTGCTCGAGCGCGACCTGGCGCAAGTCGTAACCGTCGAGATAAAGCAGATCAAAAAGGTAATACACGATCTGCAATTCGCGTCGCGCTCCAACGCGTCGCCCGCCTTTGCGAATGCCAGTGCGCTGTTGCATCAAACTGAACGAAGCCCGGCCTTGCTCGTCGAGCGCCACGACTTCACCGTCGAGAATTGCATTCTTCGCTTTGATCAACTTCGATAGTTCTCGCAGTTCAGGAAATTCTCCGGTGAGTTCGTTCTGGTTTCGCGAAACCAGCCGCACTTTGCCGTCCTGCAGAAACGAAACTGCGCGATACCCGTCCCATTTGATTTCGAACAACCACTCCGAATCGTCGAAAGGCTCCTCAACCGAAGTAGCCAGCATGGGATGAATGGCCGTAGGCATGGATTTCCGCACTGCGCCCGGCAGCGACTGAACCGTCGCACTCTCAGAGGATACTTGCTTAGCGGGAGTAGATGATGATGCAACTCGCCGGGAAACTGTCTTGCTGGGTTTCTTCTCAGCGATCGTGGCGCTTAGCTTTTTTTTTCGACCTTAGCCAACGTCTCAGCCAACCACGGCGCTTTCACCTTCCCCCGCGACACCGGAGGGCTGCTGGTCCACTGGGCCGAACCCGCGTCGCCCGCAATCTCCGCCATGGAACGTTTGCTGAGCACCGAGCTGTCGTATTTGTCGATGTCGTATCCCTTCTCCGCGTATTCATCTTGCTTTTTGATCAGCAGCCATTCCGTTCCCTTGCTCCCCGGACGACGCCCTTTGATATGGATCAATGCAAAGTCGCCCTTGAGCTTCTGCCCGTGCAGCCGAATCTTGAGATCTCCCTTCTGCAACATTGCCGCCGCTTCGGCGTCAGTTCCTGCCACGTATTTTCCCTTCACCGGCTGCGGCGAGAGTGGTTCCCAAGTGCCCACGTCCCAAACCATGACGGTGCCCGCGCCGTAGTTGCCCTGCGGAATTGTGCCTTCGAAATCAAAATAAGAAACCGGATGATCTTCCACCTGCATCGCCAACCGTTTGTCCGCGGGATCGAGCGACGGCCCTTTCGGTATCGCCCACGACTTGAGCACGCCTTCCATCTCCAAGCGGAAATCGTAGTGCAGGCGCGTAGCCCGATGCTTCTGCACCACGAAGCGGTGCCCGCTCTTCTTCTCCACTTTCGGCGGAGGCTCTGGAGTTTCCTCAAAGCGGCGTTTGCGTTTGTATTCTTCTAATGCCACCGGGCTATTCTACCGAGAACCGGGAACTGATATCTGAGAACTGCTTCCTGGTCCGCAGTTTTGCTTAGAATCCCCTGCATGATTTAAGGTTGCTGGCGTATTTCTCCTCAATGAAACGCGAATATCCAGATGCGCCCCTGGTAGGTGTGGGCACAATCATCATCGAGCAAGACCGCGTAATGCTGGTGAAACGCGCGCATCCCCCCCTCGCAGGAGAATGGTCGATTCCCGGCGGCGCGCTCGAGATGGGCGAAACTTTGCGCCAGGCGGCGGCTCGCGAAGCTTTGGAAGAGACTGGCTTAGTCGTCGAGGTGGGCGAGTTGCTCGGCGTGTATGATCGCATCCTGCGCGATGCCGACGGGCGCATTCGATACCATTATGTGCTGGTTGATTTTTTCTGCCGCAGAATCGCAGGAGAGCCACAAGCTGCGGCCGACGCCGCTGAGGCCCGCTGGTTTACTCGCGGCGAAGTCCCTCAACTTTCATTAGCGCCAGATACCACGGAGGTCATCAAGCTAGGTTTCGAAAAGTCCGGCAGTCGGGTTCTCTGATTTAAGCCGTCAAGTACACTCGTACAATTCTGAAAGCGAGGCGACCATGTTTCACAGAATAATCAACACGAGCAACGACTTTGCCATAGCGATTCTTCGGCTTACGTTCGGGCTGGTATTCGCCGCTCACGGCGCGCAAAAGATGCTGGGCTGGTTCGGCGGATACGGCTTCAGCGGCACCATGGGCTTCTTCACTCATCAAATGGGAATCCCTGCGCCTTTAGCGTTTCTCGCCATCTGCGCCGAATTCTTCGGCGGACTCGGCCTGATCGTCGGATTCCTCAGCCGCATCGCCGCCTTCGGCATTATCTGTAACATGCTCGTCGCTATCGTCATGGTGCATGCGCAGAATGGCTTGTTCATGAATTGGGCCGGCAATCAGAAAGGCGAGGGATTCGAATATCACCTGCTGGCAATCGCCATCGGACTGCTGATCTTATTCAAAGGCTCGGGCGCGATGTCGGTCGATCGACTGCTCACAGAAGATCGTCCGTGAAAACATCGTCCGTAAGAAACAGAACGGCCCGCGCTTGTTGAAGGCACGGGCCGCCCGGTGGACTGTTTGGGATTGACCAAGAGGTGGTCACTCTAACGTGGCCTCTACGGCAACTCCCGGGTCTTAGTGTGGAAGCCCCGGCGCGACCTGACGCCGGAACGAATCCAAACTCACCGGTAAGTGTGCGGACTGTAGCTGCTTAGCGCGTGCGCGCCCAGCAGCCCCGCTTAGAGCAACCCGCTCTAAGTCTCAGCCACCTCACCTGGTCTTAGACTCCCACTACAGTTACTACAATCAGAACTTGTCATTCGACCACCTCCTTTCCGGTGTAATCCGACATTAGTACAAAATCACCCGTCAGGTCAACCGGCAAGAATGTGTTTGTGGCTGCACAGGCGTCCATTGGTCGGCCGCATGGTTTCTCTCTTCAATGTTAAGGAAGTGCGTCATCCTGAAGCACCCGGGTTTTCTCAAGCGCGGGCGACGGATCTCGCGGGGACAACTTCGAACCGTCCTGATTCCCAGATCAAAAAGCCACGAGCCGCCGAGTAAGCGGCGGCCCATCCATTACCCGACGCAACCCAGTGGCCTACCCGTGCGTCTCTTCCAGCAAACCCTGTTCGGCCTTCTCCTGGCACTCGATGCAATGACGCGTCCACGGCACCGCCTCCAGCCGCTTGGCGTTGATCTCCTTGCCGCAAGAGATGCATTCGCCAAAGCTGCCCTCGCGAATGCGCGACAAAGCGCCCTCCACCATCTGCAGCAGTTGACGGTCGTTGTTGCTCTGGTGAAAGAGAAATTCTTTGGTGTAAGAGCTGGCCGCGCGGTCGGCGATGTCCTGCGCCGAATCCTCATCGACTGTGCGCCCGTCCTGCTCCGTCCGCGAGACCATGCGGCGCAACTCGTGTTGCCGCGTCTCCAGCCTCTTCTTGAATGCTTCCAGCTTCTTTTTATCCATGGATAATAACTTCACTCTTTGTGGCCCTTCCTAGCTCGTTCACGCCCATAAGGCCAAACGAAGATGATATGCGCCTAAATTGAGATGCGTCAACTGGCCTTCGGGATTCGAGGCTGGCTGAAATAGCGGGATAAACCGCTGAGAAAAACAAAACTTTACAGTCGCAGCCCTGGCACGCCACGAAACGTCGCAAGGTGACGGAGATCACAGGTGCAGTCTGAGCCATAATCAACGCGGCGACGGCCGCCGCAACCGCGTGTCAGGTACTTTGGTCATTGTTGACCAGAACAAGCAAGTTGCGGACGCCTTCACTTCATCACTATCGTGAAGTGTGCGACTCTTCTCACAAATTACCCGATGTGCCGTTGGTTGCGCCTTCTTCGCCACAGGGCTGTTAACTCAGGCTCAGCAACCCGCCTCCCCAGGTTTTTCAGCACCCAGGATCGAAATGAGCGAGTCGGAGATGGCGTCCCGACTCGTCACTAGAGTCCCGGCGAATTATCCGCCTGTTGCTCGCGCCGCACACATTGAAGGACATGTTGTGATAAAGGCGATCGTTGGGACAGACGGCTCAGTTCTGCAAGCACAAATTATCTCTGGCCATCCAATGCTCTCCCGCGAGGCCCTGCTGAGCGTCTCCAAGTGGCGCTACCAGCCGCTCGTTCATGATGGCAGCCCGGTCGAGGTCGTCACCACGGTCACGGTCGAGTTCAAACTCTCCGATCAGCCCCAAACCATGCCGACAGCAATATCTGATTCGGCAGCGATATCCGTAGTGGATTCGCAAGCTGCCTCGCCGGAAACCATCCAACTCACCAACGGCAGGACCATTCATGCCGACAGCACTACCGATGCGGGCCAGAAGATTGAGTACACAATCGGAGAATCAACTTACGAAATTCCCAAGTCATCGATAAAGTCAATGACTCACTCGACAAGCGAGTCAACCATGCCATCGTCTCGTGTAGCGTCGAATCCCTCTTCCACGCCTCCGGTAACCATACAACTCACCGACGGAAGAACCATTCAAGCCGATAGCGTCACCGATGCCGGCCAAAAGATTGAGTACACAATCGGCGATTCAATTTATGAAGTTCCCAAGTCATTAGTAAAGTCCATGACTCACGCGCCAGGTGCAACTCCGCTGGCCTCGGCTTCGACGGCGTGGGATGCCTCCAAACCAGCCACAGCTACGGTGACGGGAACTACTCTTCCGAAGGTGCCAATTGCATTTGGTGACGATTCGAAGAACTGGTATTTGTTGGAATCAACCGAGCAGTTGCGGGAGGAATGCCGCACGGGCCAATTTGCAGCCCGGTTTCATCCCGAGATGCAGACCGTCAGCTCGTTTCCCAATAGCGATGACGCAGAGAGAATCTGCGCCATCCTGAGCGGAAAAGCCAGCGATGACTATGAAAGGCTGGTAGATCGCGGAATCGAACTCGAGCGGACCCTGTGCTATACGCCCGGATACGTGCCCAAGGTTCCGTCCAGCGATCCCAAGATTGCAGCCATGGAAGAAGAGATGAGCCACATCACGGCAGACTTCAGCCAGCGCTTGATTGAATTTCAACAGAACCCACGCACCGCCCGAAGTCCGGGTTTACGCCTCATGCTCGACATGTACCGCCTCTCCGGTAAATGCGGCCACTGATCGCCTGTTAGGAACAGTTACTTCCGGCTCGCCTGTTATCCAGAAGTGTCTGCGGATCGATTCTTGCCTGCCGACTTTGGCAGTCTGTATAACTTCCGGTTTGCCGACAACCTGGGAATTTCTGCCTTGATTAACACAAGGGCGTTCGGGGTGGACTTAAACCCCAGGTCCGGGGTTCTTACAGGCGAAGATTTTTTCCTCTGAGATACGACGAGCCCACGCGGCCTGCGCTAGACGCGGCTCGCTCAACCCAACCCTCGGCAATCCTGCCCCATTGTGTTCTTTTCATGAGCCAGTGCCAGAGCGAGTACACAGCGTGAAAACCGCACAGCCATTCCAACGCATCTGAGACGAATGCGTGCGCATCAATCGTAACGTTCAAAGCTGGGCTGCTGGTGGTAAGCCCTCTACCCTCAGAAACGAGTTGGGCGCCTGGTCGAAGGTATGCGATCAGGAGCCCAGAAACCACGGAAGCCGCCACCCCGAGATAGATTCCCCAATCGGTTATTCGTCTGATTTTGGACTGCGGCATTCGAACTGACGGCCCGACCCATCGCCCGCCGCCTGAGCGCGTGCTTCGCACCCACATAAATCGGACAAAGAAAATGAGGCCGACAACCAAGCCTAACTTCACTTCTCCTCTCATCGCGACAGGGTTTACCAGCGCGCCCGTGGTTTCACCATTGATGAGGAATGCGTAAACCAGCACGACTGCGCTGATCCAGTGAACGCTGCCATTCAACCATCGAAGTGAACGGAACGAGCGCGCTCGCCGTCTGGGCATTGCACAGTGAGCAGCAGAGGAAATCGAATTCCCAGTTTTCGTAGTCATAAGAAACTTTCTTTAGCGGATGGTCGATCAGCTAGCCAGCGCGGACTATTTGTCTGGCATATAACTTCCTTCTCTCTTAGAATATGAGCAAATGCTCACAAATAAAACTCGCGTTCGCGATGGCAGAGGCAGGCCACGCAAAAAGACCGCGAGAGCCCGTAAAGTGCCGAATCAAGCCCGGTCGCAGGAGACGGTGAGTGTCATTCTTGAAGCGAGTGCTCGCATTTTAGAGTCAGATGGACTGCATGGCTTCAACACGAATGCGATTGCAGCGCGAGCCGGCGTAAGCATCGGTTCCCTTTATCAGTATTTTCCGAACAAAGATGCCATCGTGCTCGCCTTAATCGGCAGTTTTGAGGAGGCTTTGCAGGATGCTGTACTAAAGGCCGTGCAAGGTGGAACTGGACAGGAGTTGAAACCTCGCATTAAGCGTCTGGTGCGTGCACTCGTGGCCGTGCATTACCGCCGCCCGCGACTGAATCGCGTGCTGGAGGCTGAAGAGGAACGACTCGGAAGCGAGGGCGACAATTCTGCGTTCCACGCGATCGTGCTGCAACTATTAGAAGATCACAGAGACGAAGTGGCAGTGCCTGTTTCCATAGCAACTGAGCGGGTCGTCATGGCCATCCTCCGCGCTTTAGTGGATCTGGGACTCGCGTCGGGCACGAATCGGCGATCCACGGAACAGCGAGCCATGCACGCCGTTTGCGGATATCTGCTCTACGCGGGCTAGTCCTCTGAATTCCCAGTTTGGAACTGGGTCCGCGGCCCGTCCATTTTCTTCTTGCCTCACTGTTCCAACTGCGATAACATAAAAGCACATTGGTTATCTATAAGATAATTCGATTCTTTAGAACAACCGATCTTTGACAACCTGACATGGGCCCAGCTTCTGGTGACGTTCCAAATGCTGAGTCCGAGAATCGCGGCGAACGCGAAAACCTTCGCTGCCGGCGCAGTTCTATTCGCGGTTCCAAAAAAGAACCGCAGGTAGCCAGATACCATCATAACTCCAATGTTTCCAAGATTTTGCCTCTAACTACCTTAAGAACCATAGATCTAGGAGGACGAAAAATTTCCGGTCCTTTGTTTTCTGGATTTTGCGCGGAATCGAGAGATTTTCTTGATGTATTTTCTGCACCGAAATCGGTGCAATGAAGACCGATCGCCGAGAAACGATCGCCGAGAAAACGGTCCTCGATAAAACTCTCAGCGCGGCAACGGCTCCGGTAAGTTGGCCAGCGCCCATCCCATGACTGCCATCGCTGCCGCGTTCTCGCGAAGCTCTTGCGGGACGATCTTGTCCAGCGTGTCGGCGGCGGTGTGGTGGTAATTGAAATAGGTTCGCGCGTCCTGCATGATTCCTAGTGTCGGAACGCCGGCCTTGGCCAGCGGCGCGATGTCGGCGCCCGGACTGCGTTCCGTCAACCGGATCACATTCGCTCCGAAAGATTGCAGCACATCCTGCACCGGCTTCAGTAGCGGCAAACCTTTGGGATTGATCTTCGCTTCAAATCCCAGAGGATGCGCCGCGCCAGTGTCGCTCTCCATAGCCGCGACGTGATTCGCAAGTTCTGCCGCGTAGTCCTTGGCATAAGCGTCGTGTCCGCGGCCGCCGTTTTCTTCGTCCATCCAGGCAATCACGCGGATGGTGCGGCTGGGATGCAGATGCAGCCGCTGCACGAGTTCCGCGGTTTCCATGGCGACGGCGACTCCTGCAGCGTCATCGATCGCGCCCGTTCCCAAGTCCCACGAATCCAGATGCCCGGAAACGATCACCACCTGCTCGGGATGCTCCGAACCTTTGAGATCCGCGACCACGTTGTAACTCAGCACATCCGGCCCGGTCTGCGAAGTCAGCGTGAGGTGCATGCGAACCTTGCCTTGCGCCGAGAGCCGCGCCATCAGATCAGCGTCTTCGCTGGTGACAGCTCCGGCGGGAATCCCAGCTGCCGCGCTCCAACCGGTATGCGGCAGACGATAGTCCGCATTCCCGACCGACCGCACCAGCGATGCCACCGCGCCCAACTCAGCCGCAGCCTTTGCGCCTCCACCGCGATACGCCACGGCTTCGCCATAGGCTTCTCCGGCCATACCGTTGGCCGCTTTCTGCTTGTCGAAGACGACGTTGAACAACACAATCTTTCCCGCGACTTTCTCCCGGCCTAAAGCTTTCAGCTCGTCGAAGCTCTTGACCACGACGACTTCAGCGGTGATGCCCTCCGGCGGAGTGGGCGTGGTTCC
Source organism: uncultured Acidobacteriota bacterium (assembly GCA_963722725.1). GTDB lineage: Bacteria > Acidobacteriota > Terriglobia > Terriglobales > Acidobacteriaceae > JABDBE01. Next base: position 494,768 of record CAVROB010000009.1, on the reverse strand, counting down.
GCCTAACGCGGTCAGCACAATCTTCTGGCTGGTTCCCGGCGCTTGCCCCGGATACTCCACCAGTTCCGCCGTCTCGACGCCACGCATCCAGTGCGGAACCTTGACTTCCTCCAGATGGACCTCGAGTCCAAGCTTTCGCAACTCCTCGGCGACATACTGCACCGCCGCTGCCGCCTGGACTGAGCCAATGCCGCGCGGCCCGATGTTGTCGGTAAGGTGTGCTACCTGCCGGTAAGCGTAGTCGTCGGAGAGGGCGGCATCGCGCAATTCGGAAAGCTCAGTGCTTAGCTGCGGCGAATCAGGGTTCTCGACCAGAACCGCCGTATCTTCCGACGTGTGGCTGGACTCAAAGGCTTCGGGCTCACAATAGACGACGGTTGTGGCGGTCAACACCAGTACAGCGGCAATGTGCAGGCGCATGTTGATGGTAAGTGTATCCAGATGTGATGCAGACGGGAAGGAATTCGCAGCTCAGCGTCGAAACGGAAGTCGAGGCTCCAACCAAAAAAAGCGGCCCCATTACTGGGGCCACAGTTCAAAAGAGGCAAAGGGTAGGAAATGTCAGGAAAGGCGATGCAAGCAGCCGATCCGCCAGCCGAATCGGTCGAGAGTGAGAAGTCGAGAACGGAGAGTGAAGGTCAAGCGCGGCCTCTTTTCTTACTGCTTAGAGAAGCACTTGCCACGCCAAAATGACTGCTCCGTGCCCGAAAACGCTGCATTCTTTCAAGCTATTGAAAAAGCAAAACTTAACAAGTCACCCAACCTTGTCTTGCCCGGTTCAGCGTCGATTCACGTGGGGCAAAAAAATGCACATTCCTGCACATTGGCTGCAGGACACTACCCCGCTGAAGGGAAATCACATCAGGGTCGCGTCTACGAACTGCCCGCGACCGTTCGCAGCTTGCCCGGCAGGAAGTGATACGGTGGCCAGGGGCCGCTAAGGACTAGTTCGCAATTCTTCAATTGCTTAGCCGCACTGCTATAACGGTTTTGATACTTCTCCACCGACTTCGAATCAATCAGGTGGGCGATGTCAATCATCATCCCGTCGGTATTAACTCTCTTGCAACTAATTTCTTCTTCGAGGGGATTGAACATCTTGTGGACCTGAACCGCCAGGCCGCGTGCCTTGGTCTGACGTTCGCGGTCCTTGGAAGCCTTTTCCCGCAGCTTGATCAGATAGTCGCCACCAACGGTATCGGGCAGAACGACGTCGGCCATGGCGGCCCGCAAGGAACCGTCCTTGACCAGTACTTTGAGGTGCATCTCGGCTTTCCCGCGCAACCGAGCCACGCTCATCCCAAAGGCGCGACGGTTGGTTCGGACCGCTTGCCGAAGGGCTTCATCACTGTCGAAAATGGTCCCAAAACGGAACGGAAGGACGGTTCCATTTCGAAAGCACACACTTACCACCCGCGCATGCTCCAGGACGGTCTTATCTTCCAGTTTGTCGCCGCCGTCGGCTGTGCGGTCGTACTCGCTGACTATCACGGCAAATTCGCCGCTGGGATAGCTCAGGACTGGGGCTCCATTCACACCTTGAATTCCCTCGAGGAGGAAAGGGCGCCGCGTGCGTACTCCATTGTTTAGGTTCTGTTGCTCAGTGAGGCAATAAGCGTACCACGCCATAAAAGGTTTCTCCGAACCCAGTCCGAGGCAGTAGTATCCACCTCGTGACGAGACAGTTGGTTACGGCTCTTGAACCTGGAAGAAAGGGCGGTACCACGACTGGATCGGACGCTTACCACCGCGTCCTAAGTAACATATTACTTCAGTACTCAGAAAATGCAACCAATTTGTGGCATGGGGCATCGCTTTTGAGAGAAAAAACTACACACTCCTAGTGCTAATAATGACCCGAGGTCAAACATTTAAGGCCTTCCGCACTCTTCGCTCGAAAATCGATTTCTTGATTCCTGCTGGCCGGGGCTCGGGGGAATGTCATGGAGCAGTTAACATGACCTGACAGGATTCGCAGCGCTGCGGCAGGAGGGCAGGAACGCACGGCCAGCGACTGTTCTACCCCTCGCTATCAGGGTCCACCAGGAAGGCATCGCTTCTACGCACCATCTGAGCCAATCCAAATTCACAAAAACTTAACCTGCCTGAAACGTTTCCTAAACCTCCCGTCACTATCTTCATGCCATCGGCAGTTTACTGCCGGAGAGTTTTACCACGTGGGACGCCGGGGGCCTGGATCTCAGGCCCTCCGGTTTTGCCTCCGTTGACTGGATAGTCGGCAGATTTTTTCTACCGCTTTGGAGAAGTACCCATGACTAAGCTGTACTGTGACCATCGAAGCATCCTGCTAATCGATCGGAACACCACGAAACAAAACCGGCGGGCTACGATTTTCAGGAACTACGAGATCGAAGTGCACACCGCCGGCAGCGTGGCAGATGCTGCGTCTCTTTCGAGAACGCATGCCTACGATCTGGTGCTGCTGGCGGCGCAAGAGAATTCTGAAGAGGCAGACGAGCTTTGCACGCGGCTCAGGGCAATTCGGCCTCGCCAGCGAATTGGATTGCTGGTCGGCCCGCCGGCGTTCGTTCTGGAGTTGGCCGGCGAGAGAAGAGAATCCAGGCGGAGGAAGGCAGCCTCGGTCGTCAGAATTTCGCCTGCCCGAGTCGTTGATGATCTGAGCTTGCCTGCTTCCGCGCCGCACGATGCGGCGCCATACGCTTCCTCTCCACAATGGCAGGAGATGATCCGGCGATTGGTGACTGACTGGTACGTAGGCCAGAACACTCCCTTGGGATTGCTGGGCTGACGAGGCATTTTGCGGGGTCGCAACCCCTGGACGCTGAATTAATTTCTCCTTCGAACCGTCGATCCGTCACTCGCCTGAAATCGTGGCGTGGTTACTCGGTTTCCCACTTTCCTCAGGAGCCGACTTTTGCCCGAAACAATTTCTGCATTCCCGTGATTCGGCCAGAACAGGAAAGACTCAGCGCCCAACCGTCGTTGAGTGCAGCTGCGTTTGTCATGTCGACGTACTCATGCTGGAGACTCACAGCGATCAGACCTTGCCAAGGTCAGGGAACCGGTGAGGTGCGTGATCCGTATCCTTCCGCTATGAGAGTTCACCTGTCGTCTTGTTGCGGAACTTATGTCGCCCTTTTTGTCTTCCTGTCGGTCGCAGCACCGGCACAGAACCCAGCGATGCAACAATCCCCGGCAGGAGGGAGCACGACGGCGGCCGATTACAACGACGCACCCTATCGAAAGTTCGACCAGACACTTTCGTTCTTGAGGGCGCGCAACGCGAGGCAGTATGCGATTGACCCTGCGAAGGGGGTTGACGAGGCAGGATACGTTTCCATCGGAGGCATCGAGCAGTGGGTTACGATTCGCGGCGAGGACCGGGGCAGCCCTGTACTGTTGTTCCTTCATGGAGGGCCGGGTGACGTGACCAATCCCTGGTCGTTTGCAATGTTTGCTCCATGGGAAGCGCATTTTACGGTAGTGCAATGGGACCAGCGTGGTGCAGGAAGAACGCTAAGCAAATCAGGACCTACGATTGGGCCTACGATGACGCTGGATCGCATGACGCAGGATGGAATCGAATTAACGGAATACCTGTGCGAGCATTTGGGAAAGCGCAAAGTAATTTTGGTCGCGCATTCGTTTGGCACCATCCTCGGCCTTCGAATGATTCGAGAAAAACCTGACCGTTTCTTCGCCTACGTTGGCACCGGGCAGATCGCCGATGAAACCCAGAATTACGCCGTGGCTTATGAAGCCTTATTGAAGAAGGCTCGGGACGCAGGCAACCAACAGGCCCTCGACGAACTGAAGAGCATTGGTCCGCCGCCCTACGCGAACGGTCAAGGTTATGGCGTACAGCGCAAATGGGCGAACCGTTTCGAAGGCGCGGATCAATTCCTCTATGGGACCCTCGGCCTTGCTTTGGTTGCTCCCGGTCATTCCGTTCAAGATCTAAACGATGCTATCGATGGCCAGATGTTGAGCGGGGACCGCCTCGTCCCCCAAACCCAGTCCGCAACCATGAAGGATCTCGGGCTCAAGTTTGCGATTCCGATGTTTTTCTTCGAGGGAACAGAAGATTTCACCACGCCGACAGAGCTTGCCCGGAAATATCTCGAAGCGATTCAGTCGCCGCGAAAACAATTCGTGCCGATTTCCGGAGGCCACTTTGCAGTGTTTATGAACTCGGAGGAGTTTCTCAGGGAACTTGTGGCGTACATTCTGCCGCTTGCGGGCAGCCACTGAACCCAATATGTTGACCCTCATTTGTTAGAGAGGCCAATGCGCTGGTTGAGACTTCCGACAATTTCGCGGCGGGCAGTCGACCACTCGAGGTATCCAGCAACGAGGTCTCGGATCCAACTCACCAGGTCGCTACTTCTTCTTAGCCTCATGCTGGCCGTTGTTCGCAGCCGCCCGCTCTTCGAGGATTTTCGTTACTACGCGCAGCATCTCGTCCCAGGGCGCGGGCTTGCCCGTCCAGATTTCAAACTGACGCGCCGCCTGTTGTACGAACATTTCGTATCCAGGAATTACCTCGGCTCCCGCTGCCCGGGCCAGCTTCATCAGCCGCGTTTCCGGCGGATCGTAAATCATCTCGAAGACGTAGCGCGCCTTGATTTCATCCTGATTCAACGGTGATTCGTGCGAGTTACCCATGCCAACGGGCGTGGCGTTAATGATGACATCAAAGCTGAATTTCTTCAGGTCAGCTCGCTTCAAGGTTCGCGCTCGCGCGGATCTCGCCAGTTTCTGAGCTTGCGCGGGGGTGCGGTTCATCACATAAACCTCAGCGCCTCGCTCCTTGAGCCCGAACACGGCTGCGCGCGCCGCGCCGCCCGCACCCAGAACCAGAATTTTTGCGCCTTCGATGGTAATCCGCTGTTCCAGCGGGCGCACGACTCCGGCAGTATCGGTATTGAAGCCGTAGAGATTACCATCCTGGGCCCGCACTACCGTGTTGCAGGCGCCGATCTTGGTGGTGTGCGAGTCGGTATTGTCGAGGTGGGACAGAATCGCGGTCTTGTAAGGCATGGTGACAGAAAGACCGTGGATTGGAATATCGCGGACGCAAGCCAGCAAGTCTTTCAGCGTCTTGGCGTGCAATGGCACGTAGACACCGTTGACCGTCTCGCGCCTCAGCGCCGCATTCATGATCGCCGGAGAAAGTGAATGGGCCACGGGATCGCCCGCGACGCCGTACACTCGCGTCGCGGCATCGACCTGTTCGATGCGAAAAGTGCTGCGCAAATCCTGCGCGGTCACCTGGCCGGGCGCGGTTTTCTGGTCCTGGCTCACGGCCGCAAAGGTGAACACACTGCCAGCGCGGACTCCGAGCACGCGGCTGATGATGCCCTGTTCCCCCATACAGACGCCGATCAGAGATTGTTTATCGCTGTTCTTCTCCAGGAACTTCATCATCACCACGTTGTCGTAAAGCGTAGTCGCAGTGCTTACGATCTTGTAGAAATCGGCGGAGATGGCGACCATCTTTTCCAGCGTTTCTTCCAGATTCTTGGTCGCTCGGAAATCATGGTGCGAGAGGATGAGAGCGGCATGGCTGCGCAAGCGTCGCAATTGTTCCGGTTTGCAGTGCACCGCGCTCTGCAGTTCCAGATCAACCGCCTGACAACCGGCAGCAGCGGCTTTGGCCAGAATGTCGAGCTGGGAAGCCACCGAACCTCGGAACTTGCCGCCGGCCGTGACCCGGCGGCAAGTCGCCAATGCCACCACATGAGAGTGATATTCGGCAAATTGCTTGAGCTTGGGGAGCGCCAGCGCGGGGCGCGGCAGGTAATCCAACCTGAACTCAAGAAAGGTGTTGTCGCGAACCAGGGCCTCCGCCTTTTCCAACATCTCAGCCGGGTCGGAGCCGGTCACCGCCACGCACACGCGGGGCAGCCGTAAAGGCCGGAGGCGAGCCACAAAATTGTTGGGCGCTGCTGTCATTCGTTAATTTGAGAGTGGCGCGATATTACAGGCCTGCAATTCCAGATGCAACTATGGATTGCGAATTTTCCCCGAAAAAACTATTTAACGTATCCCGCATGACACCAGAGTAACCTTGACCGACCTTGGCTCTGTTGTTACTGTCCGGGCTGTAAGTCCTTTTATTTTGTGCAATCAACGGAGGCACAGCGCCGGGCAGTTTCCGGCCCTGACTCTGGAGGTAACATGAAGAAAACACGATTGTTGCTGATTTTGTGTCTGGCCAGCATGGCCCACGCCCAGGAACCTGCGGATACCCATCCGGCGCTCAGCGCGCCCGCCGGAACCGACCCCACCACAGTCAGTTTCCCCTTTGAGCGGGTCCAAACCCCGACGGCCGTTGACTTGGCCTGCGCCGGCTTCGTCAGCAGACAACTCGTTCCCAATGCCAATTTCGTGGCTGGCGATTTGTACACTCCAACCGTGACCAAGAACAGCAATGGCGAAGTGGTGTATCTGGCAGGGAAAGGCTACCAGGTGGGGCAGAAGTACACGGTCGTGCGCGAACTTCGTGATCCGAACCGTTATGAAATCTTTACTGGTCAGCATGCCTTGTTGAAAACCATGGGCCAGCCCTACTCCGAATTAGCTCGAGTGCGCATTATCGATACGCGCAGCAAAATGGCCATCGCAGAGATTGAAATGAGTTGTGATCCGGTAAATCCCGGAGACTATGTCATTCCGTATGTCGAAAAGCCAACTCCTGTTTTCCGTCCTCCCTTGCGCTTCGATCGCTTTATGCCCTCTAGCGGCAAATTGACCGGACGGATCGCAATGGCGAAAGACTTCGATTCTGAGATTGGTCCCGGGGTTAAGGTGTATTTGAACGTGGGTTCCAATCAGGGGGTGAAGCCTGGCGACTACTTCCGCGCCGTGCGCAGCTACGAATCGGACCTGCACGACCCGACCGAATCCCTCTCATTCAAAGCGTCCACCAACGAAGATACTCAAGCGCACCAGGCCGCAATTGATCCCAACATGTTCACGAAGACCGGAGGCCCGGTGATCCATGTGCGCGATCTGCCACGCCGCGCCGTGGGCGAAGTTGTGGTTATTGCAACGACGCCGACCACCTCCACCGGCATGGTTGTCTTTGCCATGGAGAGCGTGCATCTGGGTGATGATGTGGAACTCGACCAGCCTTAGGGTTCCGCTACAAGAGGTTCGCAGCAACCGAGGAGAAGCAACCGCTTCTCCTCGAAGTTTTTTGCGGGCGGGTTCTAATGATGGAGCAAGGTTGTTCCAACTCCAATCAGCGCCCCGCCCAGCACCAGCCATACAGAATTGACCCGATACCGGATCAGCAGGATGAAGGTCAGCCCGGCCAGGACAAAGGTCGTCCAGTCCACGACCGCGGTGCGAAACAATTGCCAGGACGCGACTGCGATCAAGGCCAGCGCCGCAACATTCACTCCATCCAGCACGGCTCCGGCAAGAGGTGAATGACGCAGTCGCGGAACCAGCGGCCCGCTGATCGCCACGAAGAAAAATGCCGGAAGAAACATGGCGACAGTCGCAACCGCTGCGCCCGGAAGACCTCCCAATAGATAACCGATAAACGTTGCCGTCGTCGATATTGGGCCGGGAGTGACTTGTCCCATCGCAATCGCGTCCAACAATTGCCGCTCACTGATCCATCCCAAATGCGTAACCAGGTTGGATCGAATCAGCGCCACCAGCACATAGCCGCCGCCAAAGAGAATTGCTCCGATCTTAAGGAACACAAGAAAAAGAGCAGTCAGGCCGAACGGGATGGCAACACCGGATCCGACCGCAATGCCAGTGAGGCCGGTTCCGCCGGCCAGCAGAGCCGAAGTAGAAGACGTTGGTTTACTCGAGCGCAGCCCGTAGATAAGGCCAGTTAGCAGGCCGCCACCCGCGAGCACGGCGAGTTGATCCGCGCCAAACGCCGTGGCCAACACCGCGAGCACACCCACAACCGCTACGCCGGTTGACTTTACCGCCGACTTCGCCAGCTTGAACACGGCCTGCACAATCAGAGCAATGACGATGGGCTTCACTCCGTAAAGCACACCGGCCACTTGTGGCAGGGACCCGAAGCGGAGATATACCCACGCCAGCACGGTGACCATTACGGCCGATGGCAAAATGAAACTCGCACCGGCCACAAGCAATCCCGGCCAGCCGGCTTGAACTCTGCCCACGTGAATCGCTATCTCGGTGGAATTTGGACCAGGGATGAGATTGGTTGCGCCCAGAAAGTCGAGAAACTGCTCCCGCGTAAGCCAGCCACGGCGGGAAACGACCTCGTCTTCCATCATGGCGATGTGCACTGGCGGACCGCCGAAAGCGACTACCCCTATCTTGAGGAAAAGCCGGGCGAGTTCGAGCAGCGAGGTGCGGTGCGCCGCAGGAATCTGGCGCGAATCTTGAGTCGTGATTAACGGCTCTTGCAAGTCAAACCTCACGTAAAAGTGATCCGAGGATTGTAATCAAGAGCCGAGCAGTGTCGGAAGTGAAAGAGAAGAACGGAAGTGAAGTCGAAACAATGCGCCGACGCCGCGTACTATTTTGCCTCGTGATCGCCGAACACCTCTGCAGTAAAAGCCTCAAGCGTCGCGCCCTGCTGCCACGCATCGAGCGGGAGGCCCGCTTTGCGGCACGTTTGCCGGATGAAAGTCACGCGGTCCCATTGATGTTCGGCGGGCACCTGAGGCAGGAGTAACCCGCGGCGTCCGTCCTGAACAACAACTAATCCGTGCACTCCGATCTCAACTTCTTCCGGCTTGATGACGCGGAGCGGCGAAAGAATGCTCAAAGAAACATCCAGTCCTGTGGCTTCCTCAAGCGTGACGGGCGAGAAACGCGTGTCCTCAAAGGCGGCAGCGCGCGCAGTTTCAGCCACCGTGCGGTAGACGGAAGCAACTGGAAATACGTAGCCGACACAACCGCGCAAAGCGTTATTGAAATAAATCGTGGTGAAAGCGCCGCGTGGTTCAGCGAGATGCGGCGAAGGCGGGGTCAGAGATATTTCGCGGCGCTCCAAGGCCGAAAGAATGGACTGGTGCGCCAGTTTCAACAAAACCGCGCGTTCGTCAGGGGTGAATTCATTCTGGGCGGTGCAGGCGGCGGTAGATGTGTCGGGTGGGGATTCAGGTTGCGGCGACATCGCGCTTCCTCCGACGGCTGAGGACAAACGCGCGGCGGCGCCTCTTCACTACCTGCCGGTCAATCTTCGACCAGAAGGCGATGAAGTAATCGCCTGCCGATAACAGGGACAACAACACCATGAACCAGATAGCCAGCCGCGCGATCCAATCGACTGGGAAGAAGTAGCCACCATAGATGGGCCATTCTTTCCAGCGGTGGTCGAGAATGACGGCCACCACGGAAACGATCTGCACCAGCATTTTGAACTTGCCCAGGTCACTGGCTTCGATCGCGAAGCCCTCGGAGGCTGCAATCGAACGCAAGCCGCTCACCAGAAATTCCCGCCCGATAATAATTACGGCGATCCACGCCGGAACCATGCTGGGATTGAACTGCACCAGGGTGACAAACGCGGCGGCGATCAGAAGTTTGTCGGCCAGCGGATCGAGCAACACACCCATGGTCGTGATTTGTCCACGTTTGCGCGCAAGGTATCCGTCAATGCCGTCCGTAATCGATGCTGCAATGAACAGAGCTGAAGCCAGCAGTTCCTTTTCCCCACCCGTACTCTCGAAACGGTTGGTGGAAAGAATCCAGATCAGCAGCGGGATACTGCAGATGCGGGTGAGCGTGATGGAGTTGGGAAGGTTCACCGGGGCCGCTGGCGACCGCATGCCGGCACGAATGCCACAACAAGCGATACCAAATTATCCTCCACCACGAACAGCGAAAGCAATGAAGTAAATCTATTTCTGCTTGGCGATGATCTGGTCCTTGATCTTGTCGTAGGTCGCCTGCGGAATAATCTTCTTCCGCACCAGATCAGTCTTCGTTTTGTAAGGACGCCCGTCCACGATCTTCTTCGCATAGGCTTCGCCAATTCCCGGCAGGGCATCGAGCTGTTCCGGCGTGGCCGAATTGATGTCCAGCAGCTTCGCCTTGGTCGTGCTGGCGGCAGTTGCACTCGATGCTCCGGCTTGACTCGCGCTCTGCGCAGCCCCTGCACTGGTAAACAGTCCCAGCGCGAGCAGCGCAACCAGGACCCGCATGATCAGACCCTTTCCCATGGGTTTCTCCTTAGAGCTCTCAATCTCGTTTTGCAGCCTTGTAACCCGCCTTTTTGGCCTCGTCCAAGGTCATGAATTTTCCGTTCTTGGTTTTGCCATACCAACGTCCGCCCTGGTGATAAACGCCGCTATCGAGGTTCACCCAGACTTTGCCGCTGGCCTTGGCAGCCGCGATGTCCACTGCCGAAACCGTGGCGGGTTTCGACGATTGGTTGGTTGCAGGCGCCTGTAAAGTTATTGCCGGCGCGCTTACCGCGATCAGAAGCGAGCACGCAACCATCAGCTTCAACCAAGCTCTACGCATGACTTGCAAACCGTGAACCGAGAACCGACAACTGAGAAACTGAATTTCTAACTATTCCGTTGCGAGGCGCCAACTCAGGCGTAAATTCCACGCTGCCGAATGGTATATGCCACGCGATCGATGGCCAGCATGTAAGCCGCGATCCGGTTGTTGACGGCGTGAGCTTCGGCAAACCTGACGACGTCCTCGAAAGCGGCTACCATGATGGTTTCGAGTTGTTCGTTGACTACCGATTCTTTCCAGAAATATCCCTGGCGATCCTGCACCCACTCGAAGTAAGAGGTGGTCACGCCGCCGGCATTGCACAGGATGTCGGGAATCACAAACACTCTTTTGTCGGCCAGAATCTCATCCGCCGAGGCGGTAGTCGGGCCGTTCGCACCCTCGGCCAGAATCTTGCACTTTATTCGATCCGCGTTGCGGCTGGTGATCTGGTTCTCAGTGGCGGCGGGAATCAGAATGTCGCAATCCGTGACCAGAAGCTCGGCCGGATCAGCCGCCTCGGCCTCAGGGAAGCCTGCCAGCGTTCCATGCTTCTGCCGGTACGCCGAGAGCGCCTTTACGTCGATCCCGTTCTTGTTGTAAAGACTGCCCGTCACCTCGATAATGCCGATAATCTTGTACCCCGCCTGCGCCATGAGCAACGCCGAATTCGAACCCACGTTGCCAAAACCCTGCACGATGACGCGGGTGGATTCGGGGCGCAGCCCGAGTTTCTTGATAGCTTCATCGCAAACGATCATGATCCCGCGCCCGGTGGCTTCGCGGCGTCCCCGCGATCCTCCAATATTGATCGGCTTCCCCGTGACGACCGCAGTCACGGTCTGGCGCATATGCATGGAATAAGTATCCATAATCCATGCCATAGTCTGTTCGTTGGTATTGACGTCGGGCGCGGGTACGTCTTTCTCCGGCCCGATAAATTCGAACAGTTCCGCCGTGTAGCGGCGGGTCATGCGCTCAAGCTCCCCAATCGACATTTTGTGCGGATCGCAAATCACTCCGCCTTTCGCGCCGCCAAAAGGAATATTCACCACCGCGCACTTCCATGTCATCCAAGCCGCCAAAGCTCGAACTTCATCGAGGGTCACGTCGGGGGCATAGCGAATACCGCCCTTCGAAGGACCACGCGCGATCGAGTGTTGCACGCGGAATCCGGTGAAGACTTCAAGCTTCCCGTTGTCCATGGCCACTGGGATGTGTACGATGAGCTCGCGCGTGGGATACCGCAACACCTTCCATATTCCCTCGTCCAGATTCAGTTTGTGCGCAGCCAGATCGAATCGCGCGGTTTGCGCTTCCGTGGGATTAAGTTCCTGCTCCAGCGAAACCGATTTTGTGGCGGTGGTCATAACGATCTCCGATGATGACGAATTAATAACAGCAATTTAGGAACAGCGATTCCATGCGTGGCCGCAAACCCAAGAAGTATAAGCACCCAACTGCACCGAGGCAAGCCAACCACCGTATATGGATGACGTCTGGGCTCAAGCTAAGGTTGCAAAGTGGCTATCTCCCAGCGACAATCGCTGTGGTGGAGAATGTGAATCAACCCGACGTGCCCGCGGGCGGGAATCCATTTCGTCCCGGCGTTATGGTCCTGGTTACGTTGGGCAATCCGAGGGAGAAGTTTTGGGGGGCCATCCTCTCTCTTAATCCGGAAGGGCTCAGCCTTTGCGGGGTTGAACTGGCTTCGTTCGACGACCTAATATCTCTAATCAAAGACGGTGAACCGTTTTCTCCCGGCGTGGTCTTCGTCCCCATGCACCGAGTTGAGCGCATGGAACTCGATCTGCCCGACGGTAGCATCCCGTCACTTTCACAGCGCTTCGCCAGTAAAACGGGCCTTGATCCAGCGTCGGTGCTCATACATCACAGCGGAATCAACTCCCAGACGCCTGGTGGGCAGAAGTGAAGCTGTCGCAACTTCTGACCGCTCCCAACCAGCTCACGCTGCTGCGGATGATGTTCGTGCCTTTCATCGTGATTAATATGGTGGAAGGCCACTACTTATTGGCGTTGATTCTTTTCGTGCTTGCCGGCTTCAGCGATGGGCTTGACGGTTTGTTGGCCCGGACTCTCAAGCAGCAGACCGTGTTGGGGCAGTATCTTGATCCCATCGCCGACAAACTGCTGCTGAGCACGATGTTCATGGTGCTCTCGATCTTACATAAGATTCCTTGGAAGTTTACGGTTTTGGTCTTCAGCCGCGACATTACCATCCTGCTGGCGAGCGCCGTGCTCTACGCAATCGCCGGGCTTCGCGACTTTCGCCCCAGCATATTCGGCAAGGCGAACACGTTCGCGCAGGTTGCGGCGGTCTTTTTCGTATTACTGTTCGAAATAAGTAGATCGCGATGGGTTGCTATTGGCCGGCTCACGTTTTTGCGGGCGACTTTTGCCTTCACGATTATTTCTGCTATGCACTACGTGTTCCTCGTGGGACAGCGTCTACGAGCCACTCACCAGGTTGCAACCTCGCCCCCCGCCAGCGGCAGGGTTTGACGCGAACAGCGGGTGTAAGGTTTCGCGCCCGGGCTTTGTTCAATTCGTAGCCTGTCCCACAACTACGTTCACATCGCCCAGAAGTCGGCGAGATCGATATATTCGTCTATCGTGACCGGTTGACCGGTCAAGCCGATATCGATTTGTACCTGGAAGCCGACCGCACTGGACCATCCATTGGGCAACGTGCCTGCGGGATACACGGCGTTAACGGGATGGACAACACCATCCACCATCACCGTGTCGTAATACATGCAGGGTTTGCCGCTGCATCGATCGGTATCTCCGGATACGCGGTGAACATCCCAACGCACATGATGCCATTCATTAGCCTTGAGCGCGCACTTAACCGAGGTGTTCATCCAGTGTCCGTGGAGTTGATCAAATACTTGCCAGAGGCGGTTGACCTGATTGCACTGCGTCCCCCACATAAATTCGATCCCCGTAGACTTCGAGAAATTGAACTGATCGAACTCGTACGAGCCAGCGACCGAAGCCTTATCGGTTAGATAGACCCAGAGGCTCGTGCTGAGCGAGGTCGCATCATCATCGGCACCGGCGATGTAAGTCCACAACGCGTTGCTGTACTCCGGCCCGGTGATTGAGAACTCCATCGAGTGGCCGTCCTTCGAAGGATGCGTGTGGCCGATTGTGTGTGAGGTGTTGGTCGGGATTCCATTTCCTCCGGGGTCACAGCTTGGCAGCACACAGACCGGCTTCCATCCGGTCAGCGATTCGTTTACGTTGAGCCGGGTGATGTCGGTATCGCCGGATGGAGCTTGTGCAACGGACAATGTGGAAAACAACATCGCGAGGCAGAATCCAGCGAGAACTCTATGCGCGATACTCATCTTATCGACTCCGAAATGCGGCGGAAATTTGAGCGGAAACGATCTAAACTCCAGGCAGGAAAACCAAAGTCCGTCCGGCTAATCGCTACGCCCCGAGGCAACCTTATCGGAATGGAACAACGCACCCTAGATGCCAGAAGTACATGAGTTGCACCGCGGTAACCGTGGAGGGAGAAGTAGATAATCTCTGAGGATCTAGCGGCGGCTTCGAACCGGCTTCAGCTCGCGGATCTTCGGACCGGAAACGAACTCATTCCCGGCGAGGACGTAGCGGAGCGGGCGTTCGGCTGCTTTTGTGATTCCGATTCGCGGCGTTGTGAGAATACGACGAACCCGGTATCCATCATCGGCGATGAAGAGGTCAGAAGATAAGCTGGTCAGGTCCTTGCCGTTATCCCGCTCTCGCGTGATGCCGAACGCCTCAGCCAACCGGCCGGGACCGCTGGTCAACTTCCGCAGGTCGCGAGGTGAATTGATCGTCACATTTCGTAGCTGCGCCATTTCTTCAATCCCAGCCAGCGGCTCGACGGCTCGGAAGAGAATCCCGCCGGCAACTCCCTCGGGCAAACAGGACACATTCAGACAAAAGTGATTGCCGTAGATGAAATAAACGTAAGCAAAGCCTGGAGGCCCGAACAGTACGGCATTACGCGGCGTGCGGCCGGCAAACGAATGCGATGCCGGATCGCCTTCTCCGAGGTAAGCTTCGAGCTCGACGATGCGCGCAGTAAGAAATTGCTTCGCTTCTTTGCGCACCAGTACTTTGCCCAGCAATTCGCGGCTAACTCGGCGGGGATCACGGTCGTAGAATTCACGCGGCAAGGGACTTCGGAGCTGGGAGACGGGCGCGGTCAGGATCAAAGGTTCCCGATTTCGCGAACGAGCCGAGGCTAAGCTCACCTAAGCCCGCTTTTGCCGTGGCGAGAGCATGGCGAGAATTTCGCGGAGACCTTGCCGGATTTGCTTCAGATCAGGCGAAGTACGTTCGGGGAAGGGCAGGGGCGCCTGTTTCTTGTCGCCTTTGTGGTCTGCGCGCAAATGTTGCCGCGCGCCGGCGATGGTGAATCCTTCCTCATAAAGAAGTTTTTTTATACGCAGGACATTTTCAACGTCTTTGTGGCGATACATGCGCTGTCCGGTGCTGCCCTTAACCGGCTTGAGTTGAGGGAACTCAGTTTCCCAGAACCGCAGGACATACGCCGGCAAACGACACAACTGGGCAACTTCTCCGATCCGGAAATAGAGTTTGTCAGGGATGACCACGTCGGCGGTCTTAACAGATTTCGCCGCGGTTTTGTTGCGAGAGCTCATCGAGGTTCGAGAAGTGGCCTGCATCGCAAACTGCGCCTGACTCCCTATCCGCGTTTCTAGCACGACCGGGCGTCTGGAACAACCCCTCATTTCCGGGAAACCAGTCTTTTCCTGCGTTCTACCCTTGGGGAATCAAATAAAAAACCCCCGGAGAGGTGCTTCTCTCGAGAGGCTTTTCTGAACTTTCTGTTGTATGCGAAGTATCGTCTCGCCAACGGTTAGTGTTTCTTTTTCTTGGCAGCCTTTTTCTTTGCTGGCATGAAGTTTCCTCCGTGAACAATTTTCCCTTGAAAGGGGGCCCGAATTCAAAATCGTTGCCCAATTGTAGTAGGTGCAACGAAGCTACCCCAAGATATTGAGGACTATTACTTTCATTGTCAATAGAATTCTTCAATAACGAGGTTCCATCTGAGCAACCTAGTTGCCACCGTGTCGTACACTTGCTGCCGTCCCTCTATTCCGCCATGCGTTCCGCCAATACGATACGGGATCCCATCGAACTAGAAATATTCAAGAACATTTACCACTCGATTGCGGAAGAGATGGGCGCGGCGCTGCGGCGGACGGCTTTTTCCCCCAATATCAAAGAACGTCGTGACTACTCGTGTGCCGTGTTCGATTCCGATAGCGAAGTGATTGCAATGGGGGATCACATGCCGGTTCACCTGGGCTCGATGCCAATGTCGGTGCGTGCGGCAATCGATCAGTTTGACCTTGAACCCGGAGACGTGGCGATGTTGAATGACCCGTTTCGCGGGGGAACCCATTTGCCGGACATCACGCTGGTGGCGCCGGTGCACGTGCGGCCAGGGAACTCTCGTTCAAAAGCAAGGAATATGCGGCCGGATTTTTACGTCGCCTCGCGTGCCCACCATGCAGACATCGGCGGCGCTTATCCGGGTTCGATGGGTCTTTGTCGCGAGATCTATCAGGAAGGGTTTCGCATTCCCCCGGTCAAGATCATGCGTGCTGGAAAGCTGCAATCCGATGTTCTTGCGCTTCTTCTGAGTAATGTCCGGACGCCGCAGGAACGCGAAGGCGACCTGGGCGCGCAGATCGCCGCCTGTCACACCGGGGCGCAGCGCTTGGACGAAATCTGTCGCCGCTACGGCCCGGAACGAGCAAAAAACGTTGCGCAAGAGTTGCTCGACTATTCTGAGGAGATGATGCGGGCGTTCCTCGATCAGGTTCCCAGTGGAACCTACCAAGCGGAAGACTTTCTGGACGACGATGGAATCAGCACCAAACCGGTGAAAATTGCGGTGACGCTAAAGTTTGCAAAGCGTCCACAAGGCCGATCGTCTAATCCGTCCAGGTCAGGTCGGAGATACTCGCCCAGGAGAGCAGTGACGGTGGACTTTACCGGCAGCGATCCGCAAGTCCAGGGTAGCGTGAATGCCGTAAAGGCAATCACGTATTCGGCATGCTTTTATGTTTTCCGTTGTCTGCTTGCGGAAGACGTACCTCCCACTGCGGGGTTAATGCGCCCAATTGAAGTTATCGCGCCGGAGGGAACCGTGATCAACGCTCGTCCTCCGGCTGCGGTCGCTGGCGGAAACGTGGAAACCTCCCAGCGCATTGTGGACGTGCTGCTGCGGGCATTGGCGCAAGCGATTCCAGAGCGAATTCCAGCGGCGGCATCGGGAACGATGAACAACCTGACTATCGGCGGGGTCGATTCTCGAACCGACGAACCCTTCGCTTACTACGAAACTATCGCGGGCGGCATGGGAGCACGGCCGTCGAAGCCGGGAGTTTCCGGCATCCACACCCACATGACGAACTCGCTCAACACGCCCGCCGAGGCTTTGGAGTATGCGTATCCATTACGTGTTCGGCAGTATTCGCTTCGCCCGGGTAGTGGTGGCGAGGGCAAGTATCGAGGTGGCGATGGAATCATCCGGGAGATCGAAGTTCTCACTGACGCCGAGGTCACGCTTTTGTCCGACCGGCGCCAGCATGGGCCGTATGGACTGGCGGGCGGCAAAAATGGCGCACCGGGCAAAGCCATGGTGATTCGGGAAGACGCCTCTACGAAAGAGATGCCGAGCAAGTTCAATATCCGGCTCCGCAAAGGCGAACGAATTCGCATTGAGACGCCGGGCGGCGGCGGATGGGGTCAGCGATAGCGATTTTCTAGGCGTGGCGGAGGGCGGACGGATCCGTGCGCTTCGAAGCGAATCCAACAGTAAGATCGATTTTGACAACCAACTCGAGAGGGAAGCCTCACCATGAATGCCGACATTGCCACACACTATCTTGATGAAGTCCGCCGCCAGTTCAGCGGGCACAAGCGCCTTGCCGAACGCGCTATGGTTCAACTGAAGGACGAAGACTTTTTCGTCGCACTCGATCCCGAATCAAATTCAATCGCAATTCTGGTCAAGCACCTGGCGGGCAATATGCGCTCGCGGTTTACCGACTTCCTGACAACTGATGGCGAGAAGCCGGATCGCAATCGCGACCAGGAATTCGAAATAACAGCAGCGACAACCCGCGCGGACATCATGCGCTGGTGGGAAGAAGGTTGGGCGCGCGTGTTCGCGGCCATCGAAGCGCTCAGACCCGACGACGTCATGCGCACGGTCACGATCCGCGGCGAGCCCCATACGGTGCTGCAAGCCACGAACCGGCAAATCGCCCACTATGCGCAGCACACCGGACAGATCGTTTTTCTTGCCAAACACCTCCGGTCGAGCGAGTGGAAGACGCTAAGCATTCCACGTGGAAAGTCGAAAGAATTCGGTGCCGTCGCCCAGAAATATGACAAAGGCGTGCTTCGGGAAAGTTCGGAGGGTCGTTGACCCAGCAGCAACTCCGCTTTCGGTTGACCTGCGCAACGGGATGCTAGAATTCAGAGTTTTGGTTTTGAATCTGAACTCATCAGTAAAGGTAGGTCCATGTCCGACACCATGCTGGCGGTGGTAAAAGCAAAAGCCGCACCCGGGGCGGAGATTCGCGAAGTCAAAGTTCCTGCGTTCGGACGCAACGACGTTCTGGTGAAGGTCAAGGTTGCGTCCATTTGCGGCACCGACCTGCACATCTATGAATGGGACCGCTGGGCGCAGAAGCGGATTCACCCGCCGCTCATCCCTGGTCACGAATTCTGCGGCGAGGTCGTAGCTTTTGGCGATGAGGTCACCAGTGTTAAGGAAGGCGACTTTGTTTCCGCCGAAATGCATGTGGCTTGCGGCAAGTGTCTGCAATGCCGCACCGGGGAAGCGCATATTTGCCAGAACGTGAAGATCATTGGGGTCGACGTCGATGGTGCATTCGCGGAATACGTCGTGATTCCGGAGTCAAACATCTGGAAGCTGGATCCTGCGATTCCGCAAGAGTACGCCTCGATCCTCGATCCGCTGGGTAACGCGGTTCACACCGTGCTGGCAGGCGAGGTTGCGGCTAAAACCATCGCCATCACGGGATGCGGGCCTATCGGATTGTTCTCGATCGCAGTGGCGCGAGCCGTGGGCGCGGCGCAAGTGTTTGCCATCGAAGTAAACGAACATCGGCGACGGCTCGCGGAAAAAATGCATGCGGATTTAACGCTCGACCCATCGAAAGAGGACGTGAAGTCCATCCTCATGGAACGAACTGACGGGTTTGGCGTCGATGCGGTCCTCGAAATGGCCGGACATCCCGATGCCATTCGAACTGCGTTCGACATCGTACGTCGCGGTGGGCGCATTTCACTCCTCGGCCTCACCTCCAAGCCAATCTCTCTCAACTTTTCCGAAGACATTATTTTTAAGGGCATCACTGTCCAGGGCATCAACGGCCGCCGCATGTATCAGACTTGGTATCAAATGACGGCGTTGCTCAAGAACGGCAAGCTCGATCTGCACCCGGTGATTACGGACCGCATTGCGATGAAAGATTTTTCGACGGCTATGGAGCGCTTGAAGACGGGAGAGGCGAGCAAAATCCTGGTGTATCCGAACGGAACAAGATAGATGGAAATTTCAAGACTCAGCTAAGCTTCGGCAGGCACGTGTACGATCTTTTTCTGGATCGCGTAGGTCACCAGTTGAGCCTTGTTGTGGATATCGAGCTTCCGCATCAGGTTAAACCGGTGGGCTTCCACGGTCTTGACGCTCAGACCCAGTACAGTAGCGATTTCTCTTGCGGAGTTGCCTTCCGCAATCATTTTCACCACCTCACGTTCTCTAGGTGTAAGGCTGGAACGGCGTAAATTCGCGACAACGTGCTCCACTGACACAACTCCCTTTGGCCAAAGTAAATGCGGGAGGGCTTCCAGCGGCAAAAAGCGCGCCGGACTGCCCAAGACGGGTTCGGAAAGCTTAACCGTATTGTACAAGTCTTCTAGCCCATTCGTCACTGCGAAAAGTTGCGTTGTAAGCCCGTGCGCTCGAGCGAAAAGGTAACTCGCTCCTTCATCGGATACAATCCAGAGCAATGCTCCGCTATTTCACATCTGGCGAATCCCATGGGGAAGCTCTGGTTGCATTCTTATCGGGCATGCCTGCTGGATTGAAAGTCGATCAGGGTTTCGTGGATCGCGAACTCTGGCGGCGCCAGCAGGGCTATGGACGAGGCGGCCGCATGAAGATCGAGCGGGATACCGCTCATATCCTTTCCGGAGTCCGCCACGGCATCACGATCGGTTCACCCATCGCCGTTCTGCTGGAGAATAAGGATTGGAAAAACTGGCAGGAGTCGCTTCCGGTGGAAGAAGGAGATCCCGCGAAGCACAAGCGGGTGGCGTCGCCGAGACCGGGCCATGCGGATCTGGCGGGTGCCCTGAAGTACAATTTCACGGACGCCCGCTACGTTCTCGAACGCGCTTCAGCCCGCGAATCGGCAGCGCGGGTTGCGATCGGTGGACTGGCAAAGCTGCTGGCGCGCGAATATGGGATTGAAGTGCTTAGCCACGTTATTTCTGTGGGCAATGCGTCGATCGAAAGCGCAGAGGTTCCCTGGGAACGTATCGCTCCGTTACGCGACCGCGAGGAAGTTCTGCTCAATTGTGCCGACGCGGATGCCGAGTCGCGGATGAAGGAAGAAGTTGACCGGGTGCTCAAGACCGGAGATTCAGTCGGCGGCGTGTTTGAAGTGGTTGCCCACAATGTTCCCCCCGGGCTGGGCACGTACGCGCAATGGGATGAACGTCTGGATGCGTTACTGGCGGCTGCGGTAATGTCATTGCAAGCGGTCAAGGCAGTCGAGATCGGCTCCGGCATTACGGCCGCCGCTTCCCTCGGTTCCGCGGTGCATGATGAAATAGGGTACAGCGAATCCGCGGGCTTTTCCGGATTCACTCGCAACCGCAACAATGCTGGAGGAATTGAAGGCGGCGTTTCGAATGGAGAGGACATCCGCGTGCGCGGTTACCTCAAACCGATTTCGACATTGCGCCGTCCGCTGCAGTCGGTGGATTTCGCCACGCGCGAGCCGGTGAAAGCCGCCTACGAACGCTCCGATGTATGCGTGGTGCCAGCGGCTGGCGTGGCCGCGGAAGCCATGGTGGCATTGACCCTGGCCCGTTGTGCGTTGGAAAAGTTTGGCGGCGACTCCATGGGAGAAACGTTGCGAAACTATAAAGGCTATGCTGAGCAGTTAAGAAAATACTGACTACGAACGACTCAATGATCTATCCCATCGTAAAGTTTGGAAACCCTGTCCTGGAAAAACCGGCGGAACCAGTTACGGTTTTTGACGACGAACTGAAGAAGCTCGTCGAGGATATGTTCGAGTCCATGTATGAGGCCCATGGAGTCGGCTTGGCGGCGCCGCAAATCGGAATCTCGCAACGACTCGCGGTCATCGATGTGACCTTCAAAGAAGACCCCGACGCCAAGCTTGTCCTGGCGAATCCCGAGATTCTCCACACCGAGGGCAAACATACTCAGCCTGAAGGCTGCCTCAGCATTCCAGAATTTCGTGAGCCCGTGGCCCGAGCGCGCAAGGTGACAATTCGCGCTCAGGATGTGAATGGGAAGTGGTACGAGAAAACCACCAAAGAAGGCGAAGAACTGCTGGCGCGCGCTTTCCTGCACGAAACGGAACACTTGAATGGCAAGCTTTACATCAGCCACATCAGCGCGCTGAAGCGTGACCTGATGAAACGTAAGATCCGCAAGCTCATGAAGGCGGGAGAGTGGTAGGAATTGAATTATTGAGTGATTGAATCATTGAATCAATGGCTCAATGACTCAATGAGTCAATCCCTTACTCTGGTTTTTTGCGGCACGCCTCGCTTCGCGGTCCCTACTCTGGAAGCGCTGGTCCACGCGGGCTTCCCGGTTGGTTTGGTCGTCACGCAGCCGGACAGGCCCAGAGGACGCGGCCTTGCGCTAACTCCGTCGGCAGTAAAAGAGTCTGCTCTCGCGCTTCAATTACCTGTCACGCAGCCGAACAGTATCAAGAACAATGACGAATTCCGCGCCCAGCTCACGGCTTTCAGGCCCGACGCAATTATCGTGGTCGGCTATGGGCGCATCATTCCGCAGTGGATGATTGACTTGCCGCGGTTCGGCAACATCAATCTACATGCGTCCTTACTGCCCAAGTATCGTGGTGCGGCGCCTATTCAGTGGGCGATCGCGCGGGGCGAGATCGTAACCGGGGTCACCACGATGCGAATCGACGCGGGACTTGATACCGGCGACATCCTGTTGCAAACAGAAATTCCTATCAAACTCACGGACACTGCCGAGACCCTTGCTCCCGTTCTGGCTGCAATCGGCGCAGACCTGATGGTAGACACTTTGCGCGGACTGCAAGCCGGTACAATCGCGCCGCGCCCGCAGGATCATGCAAAGGCAACGCTCGCGCCCATCCTGAAAAAACAAGATGGCCGAATCGACTTTCGCCAAACTGCGCAAGAAATCTGCAATCGGCTTCGCGGATTCCAGCCTTGGCCAGGCGCCTTCACAGTTTTTCGCGGCAAGAACCTTCACCTTTGGCAAGCAGCCGTGTCGCAACACTCACTCCTGCCCGGGGAACTTTTGGTCGAGGGTAACTGCCTGTTCGTGGGATGCGGAGAAGGCGCGGCCTTGGCACTGTTCGAGGTGCAACCAGAAGGCAAGAAGCGCATGCCAGCAGGGGACTTTGTTCGTGGCTATCGTCCTCAAAGCGGCGAAAAACTGGGGTTGTAATCGAGGCCTGAGAACCGAGGACTGAATGCCTATTTCTCCCGCTCGCGTCGCGGCTTTCGACATTCTGCTTCGAGTTGAGCGCGATGACTCTTACGCCTCGGAGCTGCTGCACTCTTCAGGCAACGCGGCACTCTCCTCTGCCGATCATGGTTTGGCGACCGAGTTAGTCATGGGCGTTCTCCGCTGGCGATCCCTGTTGGATCAGAACATTGCGGAACGATCTTCGCAGAAGCTCACCCGACTGGATCCGGAGGTTCTTACCGCTTTGCGTCTCGCAGCTTACCAATTGCTTTTTCTGGATCGCGTACCCCAGCGCGCGGCCGTGCACGAGAGTGTGGAGTTAGTGAAGCGCGCCAGGAAACGGTCTGCAGTACCTTTCGCCAATGCTGTTTTGCGAAAGTTTGCTGGAGCTGCAAGTGGCAATGCTGGCGTGTCCGCTATCGACAATGCCCAAGGGCCAGCGGAGTTGGCGGCCTTTTCCGCGCACCCGCTTTGGTTCGTCGAGCGTTGGATTTATGAATTTGGGTTTGAGGCCGCTAAAGGAGTTTGCGCTTACGACCAACGAATTCCACAAACCGCCATCCGCGTGACCAATGCCACAAGTGCCGACGAGCTTCGGAAGCACAAAATCCAACTATCTCCAGGTCAATTGCTAACGTCGGCCTATCGCATGGTCTCTGGCGATCTCACTGCCACGCGACCTTTTCGCGAAGGCCAAGTAATGATCCAGGACGAAGCGTCGCAGTTGGTTTCGCTGCTCGTCGGCCATGGGACAAACATCCTCGACTGTTGCGCGGCACCCGGGGGGAAGACGCGAACCCTCGCCGAGCGCAACCCCAACGCCAGCATTATCGCAATGGAGTTGCATCCGCACCGCGCCCGAATGTTGCGCAAACTGGTTCTGGAGACGAACGTTAAGTTGATCGTGGCGGATGCCCGCAACCTTCCACTGACCGCACTGTTCGATCGCGTTTTGGCCGACGTTCCCTGCTCGGGCACAGGTACGCTGGCCCGCAACCCTGAGATCAAATGGAGGCTCAAGCCCGAGGATTTGATAGACCTCCAGGGACGGCAGCGGTCCATCCTGCGATCCGCCATGGAGCGCGTCTCGCCAGGTGGGAGGATCGTGTATTCGACCTGCTCGCTGGAGAAGGAAGAGAACTCAGAGGTCGTGGAGGCAATGTCCGAGGACCACTCTTTCCGCGTGCTCGACTGCAGGATTGAACTTGAGCGCCTTCACTCGCAAGGCGAATTACGGTGGGGAGACATCGAGTCGCTCACCAGCGGACCGTACTTGCGAACCATTCCGGGGGTGCATCCCTGCGATGGATTCTTCGCGGCAATCCTGGAAAAAATCTAACCGGGGCTTTTCAACGATTTACCGGGATAGGAACCGGTTTTATGATCCGCGCTGATCCGTGAAAATCTGCGGCTCGGGCTTAGCGTACTTCGAAGTTGACCGCCGAACCCGCGACGATCTTCGCTCCGGGTGCCGGATTCTGCGAGACGATAACGCTGGAAGGCGTGGGCTCGGGCGGAGGTAACGGTGGGTTAGGCGGGGTTGCGACTGGAGATTCTGCACTTGGACCGGGAGGCGATGCAATTGGTGGCGCAATGCTGACGGTCCCTAACCGGAAGCCGGAATCCTGCAAAACAAGGGTTACACCTCCTAGAGCCTGCCCTGTGAAATTGGGCATCAGAAACGCCTGCGGCAATGCAGCTTCAGTCGTCAAGAGACTGATCTTAGGCGCCGCGATTCCGCTGGCGTTTGGAGCAGGGCTCTGCCCCAGTACCTGGTCTGGGGGTGGGCCACTCATTTCGATCCGCGCTACTGAACCTACGTCCAATCCTCGGCGCAGAATATTGATTTGCGCCGCACGCGGACTCTCCCCAAGCACGTTGGGAATCTCAACCCGCTGCGGTCCCAGACTGTCGGCGACCCGTATCTGCCAGCCTCGCCGCACCTGTGTACCCGGAGCTGGGAGTTGCGAAAGAATTCTTCCTTCCGGAATTGAAGCACTGTAGTATTGCCGTTCGACTTCCAGTTGGAAGCCGGCCGCGTCAGCGATTCTCCGCGCCTCAGCCGGCGTCTTGCCAACCAGATCGGGGACAGACACCTCGCGCCCATGAATGGCAAAGCGCATTGCCGTTAATGCGGACACCAGTGCAACCACCAGCAGAACCAGCGTTAGCAGGATGAATCGAAAGAAGGCCTTCATTGCGTTTTGCAATTATAGCCAGAACTCATGAGGTCCTGGGCAGCCCTCCAGCTTTGGGAATCTAGTCGTCATCTCGCAAACATCCGCCCACCCGCACCGGCCGGTCATCCTATACTGTGGGAATGCCGCCCGAGACTGACCTTATCGCGCTGCTGCAACGCTACTGGGGCTACAGCGCGTTTCGGCCGCTGCAGGAAAAGATTGTGCTCAGCCTGCTCGGCGGCCGCGATACCTGCGTCGTCATGCCCACCGGAGGCGGCAAGTCGCTGTGTTACCAACTACCCACGCTAGCCTCGGGCAAGACCGCAATCGTAATTTCGCCATTGATCGCACTGATGCAAGACCAGGCTGCGCAGCTTGCGCAAATGGGTATTCCCGCCGCCGTTCTAAACAGCACCCAGACGAGCGGGGAACAATCGGACGTCACCAAGAAGGCTTGCGCGGGGCAGTATCGTCTGTTGTATCTCTCGCCGGAGCGATTGGCGCGCGCAGACACGACGACACTGTTACGGCGCATCCCAATTGGATACTTTGCCATTGACGAGGCCCACTGCATCTCAGAATGGGGACACGAGTTTCGCCCTGAATATCGTCAGCTCAGCTCGCTGCGCGTCAACTTTCCCGATCTCCCGATCGCGGCCTTTACGGCGAGCGCAACCCGGCGGGTCCGTCACGACATCCTTACGCAACTGCAACTGCGGGATCCGGCCAAATACATTGCGAGCTTCCATCGAGCTAATCTGCGATATGTGGCGAGGCAATGTGAATATGGAGAGCAGCCCACTCTGCTGGTGAACGCTGTTCGCAACTACGCCGACGGCGCCATCATCGTGTATGCGCCTACCATCGCGCGGGTGGAAGAGACTGTTGATTTCCTCGAGGAGCAGGGGATTCCCGCGATCGCCTATCACGGCCAGATGGAAAAAGATCAGCGGCGGATCAATCAGGAACGCTGGATGGCGGACGAGGTGCGTGTACTGGTTGGAACCATCGCCTTCGGGCTCGGCATCAACAAGGCGACGGTGCGCGCGGTGATCCATCTCTCGCTACCCCAGTCGATCGAGCAGTATTACCAGGAAGCCGGACGCGCCGGTCGCGATGGCCAGCCCGCCGATTGCCTGCTGTTGTGGCAGAAACGCGATGCCGGTTTGCTGGCGTACTTCATCGAGAAGATCAGCGACGCCGCCGAGAAAGACCGGGCCTGGCAGCGTTATCACACCATCCGGCGCTTCGTGGATTCGGCGAGTTGCCGTCATCGTGAAATCTGCCTGCACTTCGGGGAAACTCCGAAGTGGACCTCATGCGACGCCTGTGATGTTTGTAGTGGCTTGCCCGCATTCTTGTCGGCGGCTGTTCCCACTGGGCGAGCCAGGCGGCGCAAGCGATCAACCGATGCGAGTGTTACGCAACAGGAGGTCGCTGCACCGCGTGTGGAAACTCCTTCGGACGTCGATCTCGAATTGCGCGAGTATCTTCGCGAGTGGCGACGCGGAGTAGCGAAAGAAGAGAAAGTTGCTTCTTTCGTAGTCATGCATGACAGTTCGCTCGACGAGATTTGCCGCCGTCGCCCAGCATCGCTGGCGAACATCCGCGGCATTCCCGGATTCGGCGAGAAGAAAACCGAACGCTACGGCCAGCAGATTCTGCAGGTCCTGGCGCAGTTCAAGAACGGCGCACGCGCAAGCGCGCCGCTTGAAGTAAAGTCGAAGCCAGCCGAAGAAACCATTCGCTTGCTCGGGGAAGGGCATTCGCTTCTCGAGATTGCAAACCTGCGCGGACGGCACCTCGGTTCTGTGGTCGGCCTAATCGCCAATCTGGTTGAAAAGGGAGAGTTGCAATTCCAGCCAGCGTGGGTCGGCGAAGCCAAACTGGCCAGCATTGAAGAAGTCTGCGCTCGGTTGGGGACGCGGGCGCTCAAGCCGCTCAAAGACGCTCTTCCCCCAGACATCACCTATGAAGAGATTCGCCTGGTCGTGGCCAGACTTCACAGCCAGCGACAAAAGACAGCGTAAGACGCTCGGCCGCCGCTGCGCGTTTAGCGCTGGTTTATGATGGGTGGTCGGCCTTGATTAGTTTCATGTCGGGCCCTGAGGCTTCACTATGAGTGCTCCGACGATTCCCGCAGAGAAAACACACCTGACCCGCGAAGAGATCAACCGCAAGCAGAAGGAATACATATTTCCTTCCGTCACGAATTACTTTTCCGATCCTCTGCCGATGGACCGCGCTCTAATGCAGCACGTCTGGGACGTCGAGGGCAAAGAGTATCTGGACTTCTTTGGCGGCATTGTGACCATCAGCGTGGGCCACTGCAATCCACGCGTTATCGCGCGCACTAAAGCCCAGATTGACCGTCTGCAGCACGTCTCCACATGCTTTCCCAACGAGCCGATGGTCACGCTCGCGGAAAAGCTAGCCCAGATCACACCTGGAGCTTTAAAAAAATCGTTCTTCACCAGCAGCGGCACCGAGGCCAACGAGACCGCAATTCAGGCGGCGCGCATGCACACCGGAAACTTCGAAGTGGTCGCGCTGCGCCACGGCTACAGCGGACGCTCGTCATTGGCGCGCGGACTCAATGGCATGAGCACCTGGCGGCGGGGCACGATCGAAGTTGGCATCGTTCATGCCATGAATCCATACTGCTACCGTTGCCCGCTGGGATTGAAGTACCCCGACTGCGAGGTCGCGTGCGCCAAGGATATTGAGAATACGATTCAGTTCTCGACCTCCGGACGCATTGCGGCATTTCTGGCGGAGCCGATTCAGGGCGTCGCTGGCTTTGTCACGCCTCCGAAAGAGTATTTCAAAATAGCGTTCAACATCGTGAAGCAATATGGCGGCGATTTCATTGCCGATGAAGTGCAAACTGGCTGGGGACGCACCGGTCGAAAGTGGTTCGGTATTGAGCACTGGGAAGTTGAACCCGACATTATTACCGCAGCCAAAGGCATGGGAAATGGCATACCGATCGGGTTGACTGTGACCAAGCCCGAGATTGCCGATTCATTTCAAGGGCTCACGATTTCGACGTTCGGTGGAAATCCTGTCACGTGCGCGACTGCTAAGGCTGTCATCGATGTGATCGAAGAAGATGACCTGCGAACTAACGCCGCGGAAGTCGGCGCCTATTTCCGCGAGAAACTGGAAGATCTCCAAGAGAAGCATTCGCTAATTGGCGATGTTCGTGGAATGGGCCTGATGCAGGCGCTCGAATTGGTCGAGGATCGCGCCACGAAGCAGCCTTCGCCGGCAGGCACAAACGCAATGATGGAGGAAGCTCGCAAGCGCGGGCTGTTGGTTGGCAAAGGCGGCTTCTACGGCAACGTTATCCGCATGTCGCCTCCACTGAATATTTCAAAGGCAGATGTCGACGAGGCCGTGCGCATTTTGGACGAGAGCTTCGAAGCGGTTAAGAAATAAAATTCGCCGTGGATTGACGCCGATCAGAAATCAATCAGTGCGCTTCTTCCGCTGCTGGCGCCGTGTCCGCAGTGTCTACCTGTATGGGCCTCGGCGGCAAATCCGGCATGGCCTGAAATTCTCCCGGATCCTTGCCAGCCAAGGCAACTTTCATGAAATCCATCCAGACGGGGAGCGCGGCGCGAGCTCCGGTTTCCTTGGCTCCGAGCGATTTCTTCTCGTCATAACCAATCCACACTCCGGTGGTCATTGCGGGTGAGAAACCGACAAACCAGGCGTCGGTGAAATCGTTGGTCGTGCCGGTTTTGCCCGCGAGCGGATACTTCATGCTGGACGCGGCAATGCCGGTTCCGTGCAGGACTACTTCGCGCAGCATGAAGGTCATGATGCGAGCCGTGCGAGCGCTGATCACGTCTTTCACGTCGGGAAAGTCTTCCTCCAGCACGCGGCCTTCGTAGTCTTCAACTTTCGTGATGTAGCGTGGCATGATGCGAACGCCGTCATTCGGGAAAACGCTGAAGGCGGAAGTCTGCTCGAACAAGGTGACTTCGGCCGCGCCCAGGGCCACGGGCAGGTAGGCCGGGATATTAGACGTAATCCCAAAGCGATGCGCGTAGTCGATCACCGTCCTTATTCCGACACGGTCGGCGAGCTTGAGCGCAGGAATGTTGCGGGATTGCGCGAGCGCCCGCCGCAGAGTTATTGTGCCTTCAAACTTCTCATCATAGTTATGCGGAGTGTAGGGGCCGGATGCGGTCTGGAAACTGACAGGCGCATCGAGGATGGTGTCGTCCGGTCTTGCGCCCTGATCGATGGCAGCAGTATAGACATAAGGTTTGAACGACGATCCCACTTGCCGTAGCGCCTGGGTAGCGCGGTCGAACTTGGACAACTCAAAGTCGCGACCGCCGACCATCGCTTTGATCTCACCGGTGGCATTGTCGATTGCGATCAGTGCACCCTGCGTGCCCGAGTCCTGCTCCAGGCTCACTCGCGCCTTGCCCTCGCTGCCGAGGGTGACGATTTTCAGATACACAATGTCACCCGGCTTCAGAATCTCAGGTAGCTTGTGTTGACTCCAGGCTGCGTCGGCCGGCAGGAGAGTTGCGGTATATCGGCCGAACTTGACGGTCGCTGATCCGGGGGCAACGGCCATAACCAAACCGTGGATGTAGCCGTTGATCTCGGGCTCCTCGTCCCAGTCAGGATGCTGATAGTTAGCGAGAGTTGTGCCCTCAGTCAACACATTTTCCAGATGGCCTTTCCACCCATGGCGGCGCTCGTATGCGGCTAGACCGTCGAGCACGGATTGGTTCGCGGTCCGTTGCAGATCCATGTCGAGAGAAGTATGAACTCGCAATCCGCCCTCAAGAACCTGATTGCTGCCATATTTGTTCTCCAGATAACGCCGGATTTCTTCGACGAAATACGGCGCCAGTGAGTTGGGATCGTGCTGCAGCCTCAACTCGATCGGTTTGTTACGAGCCTCTACGGCTTGTCGCGCCGTAATCTTGCCGTCCTCCAGCATGCCATTGATAACCAAATTGCGGCGCTTGATCGCGCGATCGGGATGGTTAATGGGAGAATAAAATCCCGGTGCTTTCGGCAACCCCGCCAGCAGCGCGGCTTCTTCAAGGGTGAGTTTCTTCGCTGGCTTACCGAAGTAGTATTCCGACGCAGCTTCGAACCCGTAGACTCCATGTCCAAGAAAGATCTGATTGGCATAGAGAGTGAAAATCTGTTCCTTGGTAAAGCGGCGCTCGATTTGAATGGCCAGCAAGGCTTCCTCGATCTTGCGATGAAAGGACCGATCGGGCGAGAGGAATAAGTTGCGCGCTAGTTGCATGGTGAGAGTCGACGCACCCTGCACTCTCCCGCCGGATTCAATGTCGCGATATGCCGCGCCAGCGATCCTCCAGACATTGATACCCCAGTGACGATAGAAATCCTTGTCCTCAATCGAGATCAGGGCGTCGCGCAACACCTGCGGAAAATCGTTGTATGACGCCACTACTCGCCTCTGCAGGGCAAACGATCCGATGATGCGGCCCTGCCCGTCGTAAAGTTCGGTGATGGAACTGGGACGGTAGTGTTCCAACTCTTCGACTTGGGGAAGATCGGTAGAATAGACCAGCAACAATCCAGCGGTCGCGCCCACGAGAGCGGCCACCAGTATCAGCAGGCCGAACAGGACGCGGCCCACCAATTTTCGTCCCGCGACTTCCACAGGTGGAAGGTCTTGATAGATGACCTTCATGGGATTGGCTCAGAATAGCATGGTTAGGTTCTAGCGCTTGGCGATTCACCCAAAGGCTGTAGCGAGTTGTGACTTCGAAGAGTCAAGTCGAACGCGGATGCTTCGCCATATCCAAGCCGGATGGCAGGGCCCGATTTGTGCCCGCAGCTATCGGCTTCTTATGCTGTTGCACTACAATGCTCTCTCCGCCATCTGTCTTCCGGTTTGCGATGTCAGGGAAGCATTGGCGGATGACGTCGGCGCTGCTTCGGCGAATCTGGCTCACGCCTCCGATACGCTGAATAGAGAGAAGCAAGCACAACCCTATGCCTCAACTTACCTATCTCGAAGCCATACGCCAGGGCATCTGGGAGGAGATGGAGCGTGATCCTACAGTCTTTTGTATCGGCGAGGACATTGGCATCTATGGCGGCGCCTTCAAAGTGACCGATGGCTTCATCGAGCGTTTCGGGCCCGAGCGTGTGATTGATACGCCCATCGCGGAATCCGCAATCGTTGGCGCGGCTTTCGGCGCCGCGCTCACGGGCATGCGACCCATCGCTGAATTTCAGTTCATGGATTTCATTGGTTGCGCCTTCAACCAGATTGTGAATATGGTTGCGAAAGCTCACTATCGCTGGGGTGCGCCCGCGCCCATGGTTATTCGGGGGCCCAGTGGCGGGAACGTTCATGGCGGTCCATTTCACTCGCAAAATCCGGAGATGTGGTTTGTGCATGCGCCGGGCCTGAAGGTCGTTTGTCCCGCTAGCGCTTACGACGCCAAGGGTCTTATCAAGGCCGCCATTCGCGACAACAATCCGGTGATCTTCTTCGAGCACAAGTATCTTTATCGGCGGATCAAAGAAGACGTTCCCGCTGAAGATTACATCGTGCCGCTGGGCAAGGCGCGAGTTGCCCGGGAGGGTCGCGACGTGAGCATCATTACTTATGCCGCGATGGTGCACGTTGCACTTGAAGCCGCTGACATTCTGGCGAAAGAGGGAACAGAACTCGAAGTAGTCGACTTGCGCACCCTTTCTCCACTTGATCGTGACGCGATTGCTCAGACGGTGCGGAAAACGAACAAGGTAATCCTGCTGCATGAGGACGTGCGTACTGGTGGCATTGCGGGTGAGATCGCGGCGATTATCAATGAGGAGGCTTTTGACAATCTCGATGGTCCGATTGTCCGCCTCACGGCGCAGGATTCTCCTGTACCATTTTCTCCGCCGCAGGAGGAGTATTTTCTGCCCAACATCGGCGATGTCGTGCGGGAGGCGCGCCGGCTAAAAGCGTATTAGCTGCGTTTAGTCCGCGTTCTAACGACAAGGTGATCGTGGAGTAAACCTTCTCTGTACGACGTGGTTTCAACACGACGCTTACAAGTTAATCGACTGGCCATCATAAAAGAGCGTGGAGGAGTAATGCGCAATTTCATTCTCGGAGTCGTAGTTACGCTGCTGGTGCTCGGGCTTGGTGGATTAGCTGTCGCGACCCTGGGCTTGATGCCGACCAACGCGGATGCGACTCCTTCTCGACTGGAGCACCGTGTTGCCATGAGCGCACTTGACGCATCCATGGAGCGCCATGCACCCCGAGTCAGTAACCCGATTCCCCCTACTGACGAGAACTTGATCGACGGTATGAAGGTTTACACCATGAACTGCTCCACCTGCCACGGAACGCTCGACAATAAACCCAGCCCTCTGGAGAAGTCGTTTTATCCGCCGGTGCCGCAGTTGATCCTCGATCCGCTCGATGATCCGGAGTGGCACATTTATTATGCGGTCCGCACGGGAATTCGCTACACGGGAATGCCAGCCTGGAGTAAAGCTCTCAGCGACCAGGATATCTGGAAAGTCACGGCATTTCTGTCACGAATACAAAAGCTGCCACCAGGTGTCCAGGACTATTGGAAAAAATCATTTGGAGTTGGTCCTGTGGCTGCGGGTGCGGAAAAAGACGAAGACAAGTAGTCATCGGTGGCCAACAACGGACCTTGGATATAATAAAAGATTACGCGTGGCGCGAGATTCGCCACCGGGATCGCGTGGAAGGAACTTATGCCTACTGATATCGTTATGCCCCAGATGGGCGAATCTATTTTTGAGGGAACTATTACAAAGTGGTTGAAGAAGCCTGGCGACAAGGTGCAGCGCGATGAGCCGCTGTTTGAGATTTCAACCGACAAGGTGGATGCTGAAATCCCCGCGCCCGCCTCGGGCATTCTGCAGGACATCAAGGTAGTCGAGGGCAACACCGTACAGGTGAATACGGTAGTAGGAACGATTGCCAGCGATGGCGAAAGCGCAGCACCCGCGCCCGCTCCTTCGAAGCCTCCGCGCCCGCCCGGTCTCGCCAGCGACACCACCAAGTAGCGTGCCGTCCTCCCCTGCGGTCGCGACTCCCGCCACTGCCGAGCCTGCGCACGATGACGATGATGAGCACGCCCGATCCTCGCCGCTGGTCCGCAAAATCGCTCGCGAGCATAACGTGAACCTATCGCAGGTGCCGGGCACCGGGATGGGCGGACGCATTACCAAGCAGGACATTATGGCGTTCCTGGAGAAGCCGGCACCCGCTGCCGGATCTCCCGCGGTTTCTGCCCGCGCGAGTGCACCCGCGATTTCATCGTCCGCGCCTTCGCCGAGGCCAACCGCCCCGACCGCAGCGGCATTCCCTGGCGACATCGTACCCATGACGCAGATGCGCAAGATCATCGCTCAGCGAATGATCGAATCCCGCCGCACCAGCGCTCACGTTCACTGCATGTTCGAGGTGGACATTACTCGCATCGTGCAACTGCGTAACAAAACCAAGTCTGCTTTTGAGCAGCGCCATGGTGCGAGGCTGACCTTCATGCCGTTCTTCGTCCGCGCCGTGATCATCGGGCTGCAGCAATTCCCGATTGTCAATGCATCCATCGAAGCCGAGAACATCCGATATCACCGCCACGTGAACGTGGGGATAGCGGTTGCGCTCGATTGGGGCCTCATCGTTCCCGTGCTGAAGAATGCCGATGAGCTGAATTTCCTTGGCCTGCAACGCGGGATTTCCGACTTAGGCGAACGCTCGCGCTCAAAGAAACTCAAGCCCGAGGAAGTGGAAGGTTCAACTTTCACGGTTACGAATCCCGGACAGTTTGGAGCCGTCTTCGGACTGCCCATCATCAACCAGCCGAACTCGGCGATTTTGGGTGTGGGCGGAATCATTAAAGCGCCTTTGGTAGTTACTGACAACGATGGCAACGACTCCATTGCCATCCGCTCGGTTGTTCACTTGACGCTGGGCTACGACCACCGCCTCATTGACGGCGCGGTTGCGGATCAGTTCATGGCTTTCGTGAAGAAGACACTCGAGAACTGGAGCGAAGAGGTCGGATAGCGAAGTCGCAACGTATAGAATGTTGGCTCGAAGAGGAAGCGCATGCGCTATGCCCGTTTACTTCTTGCTTTAGGGTGTCTCAGTGGCTGTGCCGCACAGTCGCAGAACGGCCCGGCGAAGATTGGTTCATCCGCCGTGTGGCCGCTATCGCCGCAGTTCCTGGCCACCGCTCACGCTGCCTGCGATAATTCATCCCCGGCCGCGCGATGCATGATCGAGCAGATGGCAAAAGCTGGCGCTCCGGCCGACGCGGTTGGCTTCACTCGCGAACTTTACAAGCAGAGCCATGGGGACTTCGGCGTCATGACGGGTTTCCAGAATCAATCTCCAGTTGCCTTCGCATGGATCACTTATCCCCTGCGCGCCAACACGAATTACGGTTTGTTGTTCGTGAATGGACAGCCCCCCATTATCAACGTCGAGGATCTGCAGTTGCTCGACACCAAAAGCATGGAGCGGAGTTTTCAATTTCAAGATCTCAAGAATCAATTTCCCCAGGCCAATTTGTGGCCGGGGGATCGTGATGGAAAGACTTGGCCCAACTCGCAAGCTGGGCCGAATGGCGGAATCCAGTTTGTGGTGAGCTATCCGTTGCGCAATGGATGCCACGCCTGCGCCAGCGCTGGATCTGCCCTGTTCAACTGGAACTTCGATGCCCATGGGAAATTTCTGGGGACGACATTCCTGGGCTTGCTCGCGCCGCCACTGAATTAGCGTTTCTTTCCCTCGGTCCCCGACCCACCCTTGTATCCGATCTTGCGCACGCAATTGACAAAACCTTTCGAGGTCGCACGCTCCGATGATAATCGTACCGGTTCTAACGCAGGACTATTTCAGCGCATGACTGGGCTCTGGTGCACGGAGGCGATTTTAGGCTACAGTATTTTATTGCGGGTAAGGCACCTTTTTGTAACCTGGCATTCGTTTGGAGGCTTGGGATGGAAGAGTTCTATTGTCCGGTAAAGTTGACCGCCGACATCATTGGCGGCAAATGGAAACCGCTGATTCTGTTTTATCTTGAGGACGGGACGAAGCGTTTTGGCGAACTGCGGAAGCGGATCCCCGGCCTGACCAAAAAAATGCTCACGCAACATCTCAGGGAGTTGGAGCGCGACCAAGTCGTTCATCGCAAGGTTTACGCGGTCGTGCCTCCTAAGGTGGAATATTCGTTGACCCGCCACGGAGAAAGTCTCAAGCCAATTCTTAAGTTGATGTCGGCATGGGGAACGAAGCACCGTGCCCGGTACGGAATCCCGAAAGCTCAGAGCCGCGCTCCGAAGACTTCCGCGACCATCAAGCGGCAACCGGCATCTGTAGAAGAGGCGCTTGCGAGCTGATTTTTTTCAGGAAGTTCGGCTATTTGCATCGCGAAGGACTTGCATGAACACTGGTGCCAAAGGGTTGCTGTCGCAATATGACGACGCCTGGCTCATCGATGGTGTCCGCACACCTTTTGCGGACTACAACACGGTGCTTGGGCTGGTCTCTCCAATTGATCTCGGCATTAAGGTCGCCCGGGAAATCTTTCGCCGCTCCGGTGTTTCTCCGCAGTCCGTTGGTACGGTTGTGGCCGGGAACATGGCGCAAGCCAGCTTCGATGCCTACATGCTGCCTCGCCACATCGGCATTTACTCCGGAGTACCGATCGAAGTACCCGCACATCTGGTGCAGCGTGTTTGCGGAACCGGGATCGAAGCCATTCTGCAAGCGGCGGATTCCATCAAGCTGGGCAAGGTTGAGTTAGCGCTGGTCGTCGGAACCGAATCGATGTCCAGGAATCCCATCGCTGCTTACACCCATCGTGGCGGGTTCCGCATGGGGCAGGTGGAATTTAAAGATTTCCTGTGGGAGGCGCTGCTCGATCCGTGTCCCGGCGTAACTATGGGGGACTCGGCCGAAACGCTGGCCAAACGTTACAAGATTTCGCGAGAAGAAGCCGATCAGTTTGCGGCCGAGAGTTTCAACCGTGCGATCGCCGCGCAAAAGAGCTGCTTCCTGAGCGGAGAAATTGTTCCCGTCGTGAGTGAATCGTTCGAGTGCGCCGGATACAACCCGCGCGGCATCCGCCTTTCGAAGAAAGTGGAATCGTTCAGCCTGGACGGTCACATTCGGCCCTCGCCGCTTGAGGTGCTGGCCAAGCTTCCTCCCGCTTTCGGCGGCGTGCAGACCGGAGGGAATAGTTCCGGCATTGTGGACGGCGCCGCCGCGACCCTGGTCGCTTCGAGCGAGTTCGTGCGCAAACACGACAAGCCGCCGTTAGCCAAAGTTATTGCGGGGGCGGTGGTTGGCGTTCCTCCAGAAGTTATGGGCATCGGTCCAGTTCCGGCGATTCGAGCCATCCTTGAAGTCAGCGGGCTGCGTGTGGGCCAGATTGATCGCGTCGAAATCAATGAGGCCTTCGCCGCACAAACTTTAGCCTGCGAGCGCGAACTCGGTTTGGATCATGCCAGGCTGAACGTGAACGGCGGAGCCATCGCCCTTGGGCATCCCCTGGCCGCAACGGGCGTGCGCTTAGCGGTCACGCTGGCACGCGAACTGAAGCGTTCGAACGGACGCTACGGAATCGCGTCAGCCTGCATCGGCGGAGGCCAGGGCATTGCATTGCTGCTGGAGAATTGTGATCGCGCGATCGATGGCAGGGAGGTAAGTTGAAGCCGGACGAGTGCCGATCAGGGCAGGCGAATCTCGTTAGGGTAGGTAACCATTCATTCGGTGGAACGTCTAAGAACTGATCTCGTGCGCCGAACTTTCATCACTTCCGTGCTGCTGATCCTGGTACTCGCCGCGTCTGCGTCTGCCTGCGTGGCAGAATGGGGTCAGCAAGCGTCTTCCTGTTCTCATCCGAGCGGCCGGCAAGCATGCGCACGCAGTAAGCAAGTTGCTGCAAAGCCCGCGGGTGCGGGATGCGGCCACGTTCTGCAATCGCTGCCGGGCAGGTGCGGCATGCGAAGTTTTATCCAATTTCAGTTTGTTGCGTTCCATGCATTCCAGATTTCTGCTCCGCTCCAGCGCGCGCCCGGCAACATTTCACGGCCGCCCGACGCGGTGATCATAGTTTCCTCGATCGGCTCTCCTGAGACCGATCGTGGCCCACCTCGCTCCTGAAAAAACCAAGCCCCTTCTGCGCATTGAGCTACATGTCTCGCTCGTGCGTTTGATCCTACGTCTGAAACTTGGTTCTCAAGGAGCTTTCATGAAAACTGCTTTTCGCACTCTGTTCTGCCTGCTTCTCGCCGTCACCAGCCAGGTTGCCCTGGCGCAAACCAGACTTACAGTCAGCCAAGCGCTCGACTTCTGGATCACCACTACCGAAAATGAGGTGGTCCCAGCTGCCGATGCCATGCCAGAGGAAAAATATTCGTTCGCCCCGACCCATGGCGAATTCACTGGCGTCCGTACCTTCGCGCAGCAGGTCAAACACCTGGCGGCCAACAACTATCGCATGGCCGCTTACATCCTCTCTCAGTCGCCTACACCTGAACAAGAGTCCGAGACTGGGCCCGACACAGTCCAATCCAAAGCTCAGATCATGGATTACGTCAAAGGCTCGTTCGCGGCGCTGCATCGGGCGATGGCTACCATCAACGACGCGAACCTGATTGAGCCAATGTCCGCGTTTCCCAGCCCTAAGCAGAAGACCCGTCTTCAGCTCGCCGAGGATGTGGTGGCCCACTCTTACGATCACTACGGCCAGATGGTGGAATATCTTCGTATGAATGGAATTGTTCCGCCGTCGAGCCGAAGGTAACTCGTCTTACTGACCAAAAACTCGCCACCCAACATGCTTCGGCGTGCTGGGTGGCGCATTTCGGGAGAGGAGAACGGCTACTTTCTTAAGCCGGCCAGATGCTTAGCGCGGTTTTGCTGAGAATCTGCTGCTTGACGTCTTCTTTCAAGGGTAGAGCGCGAAAATCATCGAGATTCTTCTTGATGTCGGGAACGCCCGGTCCGGGCCAGTCTGTGCCGAAAAGCGTCTTGTGCGCAATCTCTTCCAGACGCGGAAAATATTTCAGCAGCGTTTTGGGCGGAATGCCGCTAATGTCGAGGTAGACGTTAGGATGGCGGCGGAGCAGAAAGAAAGCGGTTTGCATCCATAGCGGGCGGCCGCCGTGAGCGAGCAGGATTTTCATCTTCGGGAAATCGACCGCGACATCGTCAACGTAAATGGGGTCGCCGTAGCGGTTGCGCGCTCCGTGAAAAATCGATGTGCCGGTGTGGAACATGACCGGAATTCCGTTAGCCTCGGCAGCGCGGTAAATCACTTCCAGTTCGGTTACGCCATTCTGGTAGTCGTTGGGAAACAGAAGCTGGTGGGGAGGGTGAATCTTGATCATGCGGATCTTCAGTCGCAAAATGTGCTCGACATCGGCCAGAATATTCTGGCTGTGACGCGGGTGCAGACCACCGCATGAGATTAAACGTTTAGGGTTTTCCTTGACGTAGTCGGCAATCCACTGGTTGACCGCAGCCGTAAACCCGATGACTTCAGGAGCTACGTAGTTGATGAGCACGCCGCGATCAATGCCGACGGCATCCATGTGTTTGAGAAACGATTTGGGCGAGCGGCAGAACTCGGCGATCTGCTCGTAATTGTGCCTCTTGCGGCGGATCAACTCCAAAGCGTCGGGATGAAACATCTCCATCGGCGCAATATGGATGTGGCAGTCAGTAATCAAGTTTGTCGTCAGCTCTGAGCTGCACGTTTCAAATACAGTGCCTGCTCCAATTCAACCTATCTACTTTTCGTTCATCGCTTCACAGAGGACTTAATCCCCGCGAGAAAGAGATCGCTTACCTGGCGGGATAGAGCCCCTGCCTCGGGGTCGACCTGCGGCTTGTACCAGGTGTAAATCCAGTTCATCATCCCGAACAGACTGAGCACGGCGACGCGCGTGTTAAACTCCAATCCCTTTTGCTGCTTGAGCGCTTCCACCAGGTCGGCGCAGCAACGATAGTAGCGGCGCTTCAGGGTGGTCACCTCGGTGGCGAGGTTGCCCGCGAGCACATCGTCTTCCTTAGAAAGCACCTTAGTTGCTTTGTAGTTCTCGGCAAGAAAATATTCAAAGTGGTTCAGGATGAAAGCGCGCACCCGGGCCTCAGCGTCGCTTAAGCCTTCCAGACGCTTTTGCAGTCGATCTACCACGACCGTGAAATAGTGTTTCTGAATCAGGTAAAGCAACTCTTCTTTGGATTCGAAATAGTAGTAAAGGCCAGCGAGCGAAAGGCCGGTGACTCGCGACAAGTCACGCATCGAGGCGCCCTCGTAGCCCTTTTCGTAAAACACCGCGGTGGCATGGTCGAGGATTTTAGACAAGCGCCGGTCGAAGCGCGTAGCTTCGCGCGAATGGCGCAGGTCGGAGGTGACGGAGCCGCTGCTCATCTATCGAACGTTCGTTAATCATAGCTAGAACCATGTAGGACGCGCAAGTGTTTCGTGTCTCGGCCCTTTCGATGATGTATCCGAATTCGCCCATGATTCGAATACGCTTGCGTTCGCAATGCCGTAACACACTATCGAACGTCCGTTATAATTTGCAAGTCGAAATTGGCTGTTCGTCCGTAATGACTGCGATTGACTGAGATGTCGCGAGTTTTCTTGATCGCGAGAGGTTCTCGATGCAAGGCACGATGATGAACTACCCGCTTACGCTCACTCACATCCTCGAGCGAGCGGGCCGGATCTTCCCCGAACGAGAGATCGTTTCCCGCCTGCCGGATCATTCCTTGCATCGCTGCACCTACGCCGACATCTACCGCAGAGCTCGTCGCCTTGTGGAAGCTTTGCAGAAAGCTGGCCTCCAGCGCGGAGATCGCGTAGCCACGTTGATGTGGAACCACTTTGCGCATGTGGAAGCGTATCTGGGCATTCCGGTGTCGGGCGGGGTAATGCATACGCTGAATCTGCGGCTGGCGCCGCGCGAGATTGCCTACATGGCCAATCATGCGGAGGATCGTTTTCTTATCGTCGATGATTCGCTCTTGCCACTCTATGAACAAATCCGCGAGGCAACTCGGTTTGAGCGGGTGTTCGTCGTGGCTTTGGGCAAGAATGCGATTCCGCCGGGCACCGAAAACTACGAAGATTTTCTCGGCACGGCCCGCGGTGATTTCGCGTACCCGCAACTCGACGAGAACGAAGCTGCAACCTTATGCTATACCTCGGGCACGACTGGGATGCCCAAGGGCGTTGCGTATACGCACCGTTCCGTTTTCCTGCACACATTCCTTCTGACTACGGCGGACAATTTTGCCGTCAGTCATGCGGATGTCATCGCGCCAGTCGTCTCAATGTTCCACGTCAACGGCTGGGGCTTTCCTTACGCCGCGGCAATGGTGGGATGCAAGCTCGTGCTTCCCGGTCCTTATCTCGATGCCGAGAGTCTTCTCGAACTGTTTGAGAAGGAGAACACCACCGCAGCGGCAGGTGTGCCCACGATTTGGCTCAACGTCGTGGACTGTCTGGAGAAGCAACCCGGCCGCTGGAAGTTGCCTCGCATGCGCATCATCATGGGGGGCGCGCCACTGCCGGTCGCGCTGATCCGCAAGCTGCAACACTATGGTCTGCAAGTGCAGCAAGGGTGGGGCCTCACGGAAAGCAGTCCGCAAGCGACCACCAACCAGCTGAAGGCGCATATGAAGGATTGGCCCACTGAGAGAAAGCAGGAGGTGCAGTCCATGGCTGGCATCCCGGTTCCGCTGGTCGACTTAAGGGTGGTCCACTCTTCTGCGGACGACTCTTCCGCCGCCCATGCTTCCGGGGAAGTCCCGTGCGACGGCAAGACGATGGGCGAGGTGCAACTGCGCGGGCCCTGGGTGTCTGCGTCCTACTACGAACTACCGGAAGAAAAAGACAAATGGACCGAGGATGGATGGTTCCGCACCGGCGATGTGGGCACGCTCGATCCGCAGGGCTATCTGACGATTGTCGACCGGACGAAAGACCTGATCAAGTCCGGCGGCGAATGGATCAGCTCGGTCGATCTGGAGAATGCTCTGGTGGCCCACCCCGATGTGCGTGAAGCCGCGGTCATCGCCGTGCCCCACCCTAAGTGGCAAGAGCGGCCGGTAGCAGTCGTCGTCGCGAAGGACGGAGTCACAATTTCTTCAGAAACGCTGCGCGAGTTCCTGGCCGGTAAATTTGCCAAGTGGCAATTGCCCGATGCGTTCCTATTCGTGGATCAGCTGCCGCATACCTCGACCGGGAAACTTCTCAAAGCTGAGCTGCGGCGGCGCTACCAGGATTGGCAGTGGGAGCGGTAATTGGACGGCTTCCATGGTTCGCCTCTGGTGGACCGGGCCCGGCTACGGGTGCTTCCTGCACGAGTGCGGGCGCACGCTCCTACATTGACCAGAGTGTCCCCTAGAAAGAGAACTTCAGCGAGAACTGAAATTGCCGCGGGTTGAGCATGGTTCTTGGCGTGCCGAAAACTGGATTCGGCGTTCCTGGAACTGTTACTGGCAACAATCCGTCGGCCAGCCATACTGGCGGCGGCGCTGCTGGGCAAGTCACAGAGGCCGAGCCGCTCTGAATGGCTCGCGAGGTGGCGTCTCTGTAATGCTGGGGAATGTTTCCGCAGAATACGGGGGAGCCGTAGATGGAATTGACCTCGTCCACATTCGGCCGGTTGAGGACGTTAAAGGCGTCCACGGAGAAATCCAGCCGATAGCGCTCGGTAAGCTGGAAATATCGGGACAGACGCAAATCCCAGGCGTACAGGGAATCGCCAACATAAGTGTTCCGGCCGATGGTCGTGGTGCAATTGGTCACAGTCGGGCAGGCGCTCTGAATGGGCGCGCCGCCGACGCGATCTGTACTGAGGCCGGCGACATCGCCAAAAACATTCTGTCCTGCGAACAGCGTGAAAGGCCGCCCGGATTGCAATGTGACGATGCTGCTGAATTCGAAGTTCCTTACAAAACTGTCGTGCGGTGCCGTCGCCGTAAAGTTCACCACCAGGTTGTTGCGAATGTCCTGATTGGAGTTTGCGCGTTCCGACCCGTAGTCGAATTGGTTGGGCGGCAGATTGATGAAAGTGGTGAAATTGCCGTTGTCGATGGTGTGAGAGTAAGTGTAATTCGCGGTCAGGTTGAACAACTGGCCGAGGCGCTCCAGCAAAGTCACAGTCAGGCCGTTGTAGTTCGAGTCGGCGACGTTGTTGTTGTAGTCGAGAAGGCCGCCGCTGATGGTAGGCGCGGGCGAAGCGGCGCTGGGCACTCCGAACTCCAATCCAGAGGGATTGGTCAGGGTTCCAAAAAATGGACCCAAGCCGAATGGCCCCAGGGTCGGCGTACCCGAGCAAGGTGTGAGAGTGCCGCTGGGATCAAGTAATCCTTGGGCGTCCGCGGGATTCCCTGGTTTGCTGGTGCCCAGAGGGCAGGGGACATTTATGTTATTGCCGCGCACAAGTTTGTGCGCGCCTACGAAAAGATATCCCAGCTCGAGAGTAAGTCCTTTGCCAAACTGGCGATCAAGCTCGAGGCTCGCCTGCTCCGCGTAGGGAAGCCGACCATTGCGCTGAATTCCTCCTGAGCCCACGCCGCAAGCGCCGGACGGCCCAGTCGCGGTTAACACGCAAGGCCCAGTGAGGCTCACTGCGGGATAAGGATTGTTGGCAAGAATGCCAAGCGCCGTGAGCGCGGCGAAGCTTACCGCTCCGCCTGGAGCGCCTGCGCAATAGGCCGCTGGCAAAGGCGGGCACGGCAGCGCAGGCGTGCCGGGATAACCTGGGTCTGCGGCCAGTTGCCATCCGCCGTTGGCCGCGCCAGTTTGAATCATCGGAACCGTGATGGGCGTAAGTCCACCGCACCCGGCGGTTGGAGGATTGCAGAAGTATCCGGGAACGGTCTTCTGGTTTCCAGTGGTGAAGAAGAAAGTCAGGTTGTTACGGTCGAAGAATATTCCCGTGCCGGCGCGGATGACGGTTTTCGAATCGGGTGACCAGGCAAATCCAACGCGCGGCTGAAAAGCCCGGTAGTCTGGATTAACAGTGCTTCCCAGCCCGGATTCGAAATCCCAGCGCAGTCCATAGTTGAGGGTGAAGTTGTGAGTGACGCGCCATTGATCTTGTGCGAATACGCCCCAGTATCCGTGATTCAACTTGTATGCGTAATTGGAATACTGATTCGTGGGGAAGGCATTGGGCCAGCCGCTGCCGAAGCCGCCGCCAGTTGCAGGCGATGGAACATAGCCGTTGGTGAAACCGGTTCGCGGAAGCGCCACGCCCCAGTAGAGGAAAGACACCCCGTCGGCTTGTGGTGCGAGCGGGCAGTTCGCGGCTCCAGGGACTGTGCCATACGAGCCGGTCGTCAACAGGCTGACGGCGTCGGCAAAGGCGTATAGGCAATTGAGATCCGGAAACAGAATTCGCTCGGGCGTGAACCCCGGATAGTTGTTGTAACTCCAAACGTAGTTTCCGTCGAATCCGAACTTCGCGACGTGATTACCTTTGACCCAGGCGATTGAATCGGAGGCCTGTGCGCGGCTCTCATAGATCGCGTCGTAGGTGCCGAAGTTGTGTCCGAACTCCAAATCATTCACCACGCTGAGATCAGGCTCGCCCGTCGCCCCGGGAAAATTGTAGTGCCGCCTGGAGTATTGGCCTAGAACCGTGTTGACCAAGTTGGGCCTCAGCACGGCGGTCTCCGTCGCAACGACGGACTGATCGCGAATATAGAGATTGCGCGCGCCGCTCGGACTACCGATGCCGCCGCCGTCTTCGGTGTTGCCAATCAATTCGCCAGTGTCACGAGCGTCCTCGACGACGTAACGAATCGCGAGACGATTGTTGGTGTTGATTTGATCGTCGAATCGGGCGAAGCCGTAGTCGTTGTTTATCGTCTTGAGAACCGACTGCAGATATTGGGTGGGCGAGAAAGTACATTGCGCTGAAGGCAGGCTGCAGCCTTCCGGCGAGAGTCCCAGGTAGCTTTCGCCTGATCGATGTTTGCAATATTGCTGAAAAGGTCAGGAGCATAAGTGGGAGATTCGCCGGTTCGTCTGCCCTCGTAGTTCATGAAGAAGAACATTTTGTCTTTGCGGATCGGGCCTCCGAGAGTGCCGCCGTATTGGTTTTGCCGCAAGGCATGCGGAAGTGGCGCAGGCTGCAAAAGAGAGCGCGCGTCGGTGGCGCTGTTCTGCAGATAGTCGTAGATCGAACCATGAAGGCTGTTGGTGCCGGACTTCGTGACGATATTGACGATGCCGCCGAGTGCGCGACCATACTCGGCGCCGAAACTGTTGTTGACCACACGAAATTCCTGTACCGAATCTTGCGGCGGCGTAGCCCGCTGCACTCCGCTGATCGTGTTCACAAAATCGGCGCCGTCGACGGTGATCTCGTTGCTGAAAGAGCGCATGCCGCCGAAAGAGATTTGAGTGACCTCGAACTCGGTGAACGTGGTTCCCAGGCTGGTTCGGCTCTTGGCAACGCTGGGTGTTAGAAGAGCAAAATCAGTAAAAAGCCGGCCGCTGATAGGCAGAGATTGAATCTGCTGGGTGGCGATCACCTGGCTGATCTCGGTCTTGGTCGGCTCGATGACCGGAGCTTCGCCCGTCACCACGACGGTTTCTCCGAGCGCGGCAACCTTCAATGTCAAATTGACGGTTGCGGTTTCGCCAACGGTCAACACAATGCCCGTCTGCGTGGTCTTCGAGAACCCGCTGTACACCGCCGATACGTCATACTTTCCGGGTGGAAGATTTGGTATGACGTAATAGCCGTCGCCCGTGGTCGCGGCCGTGAAGGTAGTATTTGTTTCGACATTTTTCACAGTGACCGGGGCGTTGGCAATGGTACGTCCGCTGGAGTCAAGAACCGTGCCGCTCAGTTGAGCGAAGCTGATCGTGGCTTGTGGGAACGCGGGTAAAACTAGAAGAGCAACGGTCAGCGACAGAACTACGACCGTCAAATTGCGACGCGGTGTCATAGTAGGCCTTTCCGGAGCGAACGACCGTTCTACTTATCACCGATAAAGCAGTTTGATCCCAAGTGTCTGAACCGGGGACGTGGTACCCTTTTTGATACCTATCGAACGTCCGTTCAGTCACCTAAGCCAGAGTATTTTTCACAATCCCGGTCCACTGTCAAGACAAAAATCGTTTGCCTAGTGTAGGCGCTAGTTCGGGACCGTTCTCTCTCGAAG
The DNA here is from genome assembly GCA_963722725.1 of uncultured Acidobacteriota bacterium. Taxonomy (GTDB): domain Bacteria; phylum Acidobacteriota; class Terriglobia; order Terriglobales; family Acidobacteriaceae; genus JABDBE01. The sequence goes on along the minus strand of CAVROB010000009.1, from coordinate 450,121 downwards.
AGCCATTTTCAGAACACGCGAACGCCTTCGGCAAATCCGCTTTCTCCCGGCACTCTCATGCGGGCACGCGTGTAGCGATCACAGGCTCGCCCCAGACTTCCCTGGCCGTTTCGGCCACCAGGCGGAGCTTCGCTTCTTGATCGGCCAGGGTCAGCAGGTTGCCTTCGATGGTTGACGCGAATCCGCATTGCGGACTGAGTGCCAATCGGTCCAGCGGAATGATCGCCGAGGCCTGCTCGATGCGCTGCTTCAACTCCGCCTTGCTTTCAAGCGCAGCCTTCTTCGAGCTAACCAGCCCGAGGACTACAGTGCGATCTTCCGGAACCTGGCGCAGTGGGTCGAAACCGCCGGAGCGCTCGTCGTCGTATTCGAGAAGGAATCGCTGGAAACGAGTCTGGCGAAAAACTCGGGTGATCGGACCGTAGTCCCCGGACGCGTAAAACTTGCTTTGATTATTTCCGCGGCAAAGATGCAAACCAAACGTAATGCCAGGAAAATCTCCTATTACAGCGTTGTCCATTTCGGTCGAGAGGTCGAGCAGTCGGTCCGGATCATTTCCGCGCTGCCGATATCCTTCGCGCAACTGTGGATCCAGCAGGGCGGCGTATTGCGGCGAATCGATCTGAATGTACGTGCAACCCAGACGGATCAATTCCTGTACTTCGTCGCGGAGGATGTCCACGATGTCCGCGAGGTAAGCGTCAATTTTGGGGTACGCTCCGGCGGATTTCTTGCTGTCGTAATAAGCCGCGGCCTGCTGGGCGCTGATCATGGTTGTTTTGGCGGGATGATGAGTACGAGCCCGGACGTAGGTAAATTCCTCCGCGCACATCGGCCGCTTTCTTCGCAGCTTGGAAACGACTACGGGCCTGGGCAAAACCAGTTCCTCGCCTTTCTCGTTGCGAAATGGAATTGCCCAACCGCCGAATTTATCGAAGCCTTCGACGGCGTCAATCAGGTGACCATAAAACGCGTAGCGCCGCTCTTCGCCGTCAGTGATAACGTCGATGCCGGTGCGCTCCTGAAGAGCAATCGCTTCATCCACGGCGCGGTCTTCTATCCGCTTAAATTCTGCTTCGCTGAGTTGCCCCGCTTCGTGACGATCGCGTGCGTCTTTCAAGTACGCAGGGCGCAAGAGACTTCCGACTACATCGCTTCGATACACCTGAGCCTCCTTTGACTCCATAGGATTCCGTTTCACAACTCGTAAGAACCATCGGCGACAAAAACTGAACGTAAGAAACTCAACTGCCTCGAGCGCGCATCAGATTACTCCCGGACGGTAGGCGCCACAAGTGAAATGTAAGCGACAAATTCGAACAGTCGGAGCGTGAAACTTGAGTGTAGCCATTTGAGTTCAGACAGTTACGACCCGCGATTTTATTGTGAAATGAATGGCAATAAACTGCTTCTACCCAAGTACAAGAGATCAACTTGAAGACTCGGAATATTCGGACATTCGCCTAATCCTTGGCCACAGATTTCTTCTGCGTTGCACTCTGGTTTCTGCGGAAAATCACGTATGCGCGAATGTCGGCAGCATCTTCTCGAGACAACTCTTTGGCAAATGAAACCATGCCCTCCGACTGCAACATTCCTCCCAGCACGTCGGAAAACCATTCGTCGTCGTCGAGAGTGCTCGAGTAGCGCAGATCTGGCAAGACTCCGCCGCTGACTGCGACGTCGCCGTGACAGGCGGCGCAGTATCGCTGAAAGAGCGCCTCACCCTTGTGGACCGTTTCATCACTCGCCCGGCTCGGTAACGGGGGCACGAGGCCGGGTTCTTGAAGCGGTTCGACCGCTGGCAAAGTCGCCGTACCTCCCAGTTTGAAAACCAACATGCGGCTGATGTTCCGCACCCGGCCAGACTTGAATGAGACTTCTCCCGCTGCTAGTGGAAACACACCGCCCCATCCGGCAAGCACCGCAACGTATTGTTCACCATTGATGGCAAATGTCACCGGTCCTGCCATCACGCCCGTCTGCGCCGCAAAGGACCATAGCTTCTCGCCAGTGTCGGCGCGATAAGCTTCGAAATTTCCACCGGCTGTGCCTTCAAAGACCAGATTTCCAGCGGTCGAAAGCGTCCCCCCGTTCCACGGGCCCGGCCGTTCTACGACCCATGCTTGTTTCTGTTGCAGCGGATCCCACGCTACAAGTTTTCCTTTCACCGTATCGAGAATCGCCTTTTTGATTTTCGGATCCTGCGGCATTCCGGCGGCGACGACGTCGATTCCATAGTTCGCAGCTAACTTCTTGGGCTCGAAGTCCACTGCGGATTTGTATTTGAAACCTAGGTCGTTTACTGGAATGTAGACTAGGCCGGTAAGCGGACTGTAAGACATGGGCTGCCAGCTGTGCGCACCTAAAGGCCCGGGAACGACCGGCGCGGGATCGCTTCCCGGGTATCGCGCGAGGGCGGTCTCGATCGGTCGCCCAGTGTTCGTGTCCACGGCGGTTGCCCAGTTGATGTAGGTGAAAGGCTTGGCAGAAATCAGCTTGCCATCGGTGCGATCGATCACATAGAAAAATCCATTCTTCGGCGCTTGGAACAGGACCTTACGCGGCTGACCTTCGATCGACACCTCAGCCAGAATGATCTGCTCCGCAGAATCGTAATCCCAATCATCGGCGGCGTCCTCCTGATAATGCCAGACGTACTCGCCGGTATCCGGCTTAAGAGCGACGATCGAGCAGGTGAGAAGATTGTCGCCGCCTTTCGGGCTGCGGTATTTCTCGCTCCAGGGCCCGCCGTTGCCGGTTCCGACGTACAGCAAGTCAAGTTCGGGATCATAGACGATGGTGTCCCAAACGGTTCCTCCACCCCCCGATTTCCACCAATCGCCGCTCCAGGTTTTGGCCGCTTGCGCGAGAATGGAACTCTCGAAAGGCTTCGAAGGATCACCCGGCACGGTGTAAAAGCGCCAGAGCAGTTTGCCTGTCTCTGCGTCGTACGCCGAAACATAACCGCGCACTCCGAACTCTCCGCCGCCGTTTCCGATGATCACTTTGCCCTTCACCACGCGTGGTGCGCCGGTGATGGTGTACCGAAAATTGCGGTCGACGGTAAGCGTCTCCCAAAGAAGCTTGCCTGTTGCCGCGTCGAGCGCAATCAGTCGGCCATCGAGAGATCCAACAAAAACTTTCCCATTCCAAACGGCTACGCCACGATTGACCACGTCACAGCAAGCGTTCACTCCCCACTCGCCAGGAACTTTCGGATCGTAAGACCACAGCAGTGCGCCCGTGGCCGCATTCAGCGCGAACACTTTGCTCCAGGCGCTGGTGAAATACATGACGCCATCGATGACCAATGGCGTGGCTTCCTGGCCACGCCGCGTGTCCAGGTCGTAGAACCAAGCCAGCTTGAGTTCGGAGACATTTTGATCGTTGATTTGTTTGAGAGGACTAAATCTTTGTTCGTCGTAGGTGCGTCCGTGGACCATCCAGTTTTCCGGTTCGCGATCGGCGGCGACGATGCGAGCGCCGTTCACGTTTGCAGGCTTATCCGTTGCTCGGTGGTTCTGGTCTTGCCGGCGGCAGCCCGCGAACGTCGCGAGCAAGACAAGACCGACGATAAGGATTGTTCCCCGGCGCACCGTTCCTCCCACATTCTTTGTGACCTTTTCGCCCTTCAGTAATTCAATGAACGCTGCGGTCAGCGTGCGCCCAATAAGGCGCGCGGAGAGACTTTCTGTCCGTCTTGCCTGCGGGAGTTTTCGGAATCTCTGGCCGGAACTCGATGGACTTGGGAGATTTTACGCCGCCAAGCTTTGCCTTGCAGTGCGCGAGCACCGCATTCTCGGTCAAAGATTCGCCATCCCTCAGCACCACGATAGCCTTGACCGCTTCGCCCCAAGTGTCATGCGGAACCCCGATCACCGCGCACTCGTGGACTTGAGGCAGAGCCATGATTCCGGCTTCGACCTCCGCGCAATACACATTGAAGCCGCCAGTGATGATCATGTCTTTCTTTCGGTCGACGATGTAGACGTATCCGTCTTGGTCGACATAGCCGATGTCGCCCGTGTGATGCCAGCCGTGCGTCCGTATCTCCGCGGTCGCCTCGGGTAGGTTGTAGTAGCCAGCCGTGACCAGGGTGCCGCGCGCCACGATTTCGCCGCGGGCGTTGGCCGGCAGAATATGTCCACCATCATCCATGATCGCCAGACGAACTGCCGATGTGGGTTTACCGCAACTTTGCAGACGCTCAGGGTGGTCGCCGGCAGCAGCCGCGGCAACGGTTTTAGCGTCCAAGAAGGTGAGCAGCATCGGCGCCTCGGTTTGACCGTAGGACTGACACATACACGGGCCGAAAATCTCGATCCCCTTCTTGAGTTTGTCCGGTGACACCGGCGATCCAGCCAGCAGAAACACCCGCAAGCTTGAGTAGTCGAATTTGCCGACGTCGGGATGCGCGAGCAGCGCGTAAAACGCGGTTGGTGGCAAAAACAGATGCGTACAGCGAAAGCGTTCGATACTCTGCAAAACTTCCAGCGCGTCGAACTTCGGCAGGATGACGTTGTTTGCTCCCAAGGTAGACATGGTGAAAGCGACCACGCCAGCCGCGTGCGAAAGCGGCGCTACGTTCAGGCAGACCGGATCAGCGGCCTCGCCCCGCCAGTAGTGAGAAGCCATTTCGGTCATCGTTCCCCATGCCAGGCTGGTCACCCTTACGCCCTTTGCGGGTCCAGTTGTGCCGCCGGTCGGAACCAGGCCAACGAGGCGATCGAGGTTGCCGTAAGGATCCGCCCAGTCGATTTCATCTGCCTCGGTTCCTCGTTGCATAAAGGTTTCTACCGACGGGGCATCGTCCTCCTCGCGATCAATGCAGATTGCGTGGCGCACCGACGGGACGCGTGCGCGAATCTCCGCGACGCTGCCTCGAAAATCGCTGTGATAAAAAAGCCACGCTGTCTTCGCATAGTTCATGTACTCGACATTAGCGTCGATAGCATTCCGATAGTTGATCGGGACCCATACCGCGCCCGCCCGCATGATGCCCAACATGCAGAACAGAACTCGGGCGTCGTTGTGCGAGTAGATTGCGGCAGACTGTTCACCAACCAGCCCGGCCGCCCACATGGCGCGAGCGATGCGATGCGTGATGGCCTGCGTTTCCCGGTAGGAATAACGGGCGTTCCCATCGACGACTGCGGTTTGATGAGGATGAGCGTCAGCGCCTTTGTCGAAGTAATCGATCGCTCTCATGGCGAGGAACTCTTCCGTCGTGGTTTACGGGCAAATCTTCGCCTTGGCCAATCCATGGCTTTCAACCACCTTGAGCAGTTCGCGATGTCCGAATGCTTCGGCCGCTGACGCGAAGCCCACTTTTCGAGGTGGCGTGTGCACCAGATTGTGGGCGGCGAATGCTTGAATCAAACCAGTTTGCCGGTAGCAGCAAGTGCCGAAGATGACGCACTGCACGAAATCGGTGCTGCCGCGTCCAACCACAACGTCAATCGTGCGTTGTTCGCGCGCATTCTCTCGGGGCGGCGTGCTGCCTTGCACGGAACTAGCCATTTCCGCGAGCTTACGCTCTCGTTCTTCTTTGGGCAGCGGGCGAATTTGCTCCTCGAACATTTTCTCGGTTGCCGCAACCCCCTCCATAATTTGTCGGTCGAGAAGTCCGCCAATGGATCGCACATTTGCCACCTGCGGATGATCCTTGAACCAAACAGGTTGCGGAAATCCACCCCACGCGAGCGCAAGTTGAGTTTGAATGTAGCCTGGAACTGCCGCATCGTAGCGAGTGGCGCGAGGCCAGGGCTTGTACTGATTTTGCTCAAGATAGCATCCGTCGGTTTGGATAACCGCGAAGATTGTCTGCGTCGAGCCGAAGGTGGGAATGCCCTTGAACATAGTAAGAGTCTCGAGGGTGTCAACCGCTCCCGACTCGAGACACAGGCGCGCAGCGGCGTCACTGACCGCCGACATAAACGCCGTTCCCGGCGCGGCAAGCAGGCCTTTGGCTGCAAACTTCGCGCTCCACTTCTCCGCCACCTGTCGGATCCACGCTTGCTCGCCGCTAATGTCGAGGTAGTGGCATCCCGCGTTCAACGCCGCCTCAAGCACTTGCGGGCCGTGATAGATAAAAGGGCCGACGGTGTTGCAGACGACCTTCGAACCCCTGAACAGAGCAGTGAGTTCATCCACGGAGCCGCCGACTTCGGCGATTTCATAATCGGCCGTTTCAATTCCTGGGACGTGGTTCATCACGTCCTGAATCCTTGCCTTGTTCCGGCCGGCAGCGATAAAAGGGACGTTATACTCGCGCAGGAATTCCGCGACCAGTCGTCCGGAAAAACCGCTGGCTCCATACAAAACCACCGATCGTTTGGTGTCCATCAGCTTCCTCTTGTGCAATGCGGTTTAACACAATCAACCGCTGCCAATCAGGTAAGGTGCAAATCCCGGGACTCCCAGTCCTCGAACGAGCCAAGATTTATGCTGCCGAACCTACCCCTCATGTGCGATCACTCGCGGGGTTGAGATCGCATGGTTCGGCAGCTGCTTCGGGGGAGGCCGGAACACTCCGACGGCGCGCGTTATCGTGACACAGTCGAATTTCCGCAGTTCCGTTTCGGCCAGAACCGATTCTAGGCAAAAGTATCTTTTTTGCTAGTAGGCACCTTTATGTAACCCGGTATCACCGGGTGGGTTACGCCGCGCTCGAGCTGTATACCGAAACCAAGGCCGTTTGCGCTCAACTATAAGATTTGAAAAACCGAAATGCGCAAGACCTGAGAGTCTGCATCTTCAATCCGTAACCCGTACCTTTCCTAATCGAAAGCCGCAGCGCTGCTGAACGTCAAGTCCTGAATGCTGGAAAACGCATGCACCGCTCATTGTGCAGCAAAATTTCCACTTGCCAGACGGTACTACTCTGGTTACTATTCACCATCTCGGAGAACTCGACTTGGCCGTTTTTTCCATGAACATCGGCGAGACCATCAGAAATTACCGGCTGGGGAAAGGTATGTCCCAGGGCGACATAGAAAAGCGCACTGGGCTGTTGCGCTGCTACCTGTCGCGAGTGGAGAACGGCCACACCATCCCTTCGCTCGACACGCTTTCCAAGATCGCCGGGGCGATGGAACTTCCGCTGTCGCAATTTTTTGCCGAGTCCGGCCACACTAATGGGGGCAAAGGATTGCCCCAGCTCTCCGACGATGAAGTCCGCTTTCTGAGCCAGATCCGCCGCTACTCCGTGAGCCTGAACGACAGTGATCGCAAGCTAGTTCTGGCGATGGTCAAGAAGATGGCTTCGAATGCGAAGTAGTGCAGCTTCTGGCTGCTAGCTTCTGACTGCCGGCTCAACCGATCTAAGCACGCCAGGAGTTGTCAGCTAGAAGCTTCTTCTGGTTACTTCCGTTCCATCCCTCCTGTGACCGACGGGTACCTCGCCCGCCTGCCGCATACGCCCTATATTGTGATTTGGAGATCTCTCAGTGACTCTCGACGAAGAACTGACTCTTCTTGAAACCCAGCTGCGCCGGCTCAAGATTGAGTACGAAGTCTACTTCAGCAACCCGACCAAGAAGCCGCCCACGGATGTCGAGTGGAAGGTGCTCAGCATGCTGCGCAAGTTCAGCGATGGCGGACGGATGAGCTTTCAACAGCGCTTCCGTTACAACGAAATGGCGCAACGTTATGCCATCTATAGCGACTTGTGGCGAAAGAAAGGTCGCATTCGCGAAGAGGGCTACCGGCGCCCGCAGGATGCGCTGCTTTCCGTGCAAGGAGTGCGTCCTGCACCGGAACATGAACCCGCGCACCGCCCGGCATACGGATTAAGCCATGGCGCGGTCGCCGCAGTAGCCGCAGGTGCAAGCGAGGGCCCGCTCACCATACAGTGTTCCGATGCCCGCGCGGAACACGATCAAGTGGAGAAGCTTTACAACGCGCTGACCGAGGCAAAGAAAAAAGCTGGCGAGTCGGTAACCGGCAACATAGAAAGCTTCACATCGTTTGTGCAAAAGAAAACTGACCAGATCCGGAAGCAGCACGGGTGCCAATCCGTGGAATACACCGTCGAGATGCAGGACGGGCAGGTCCGGCTCAAAGCGAAAGCCAAGGCCTAGCATTCACGTGTGGTGACGGGCAACCCGCCCGTCCGCGACGCGTAGGCCCGGACGCCCTCGTCCGGCGGCCGAGCGAAGCCCGGCTTCACTTTTCCCGCCAGAGCCTTCAACTGATAAACTTTTATTTCACTCCATCTTGTTATCAGAGGCCTTCATGTCCCCAGGAAAGATCCAGCGCGCCATTCTCAGCGTCACCGATAAAACTGGACTCGTCGAGTTCGCCCGCAAACTCTCCGGTCGGGGCGTGGAACTCATCTCGACTGGTGGGACCGCGAAGCTGCTGCGCGACTCGGGCATCGCTGTGAAAGATATTTCCGAGCTAACTGGATTCCCCGAGATGCTCGACGGTCGGGTCAAAACTCTGCATCCCAAGGTCCACGGGGGCATCCTGCATCGGCGCGAAAATCCGGCGCACCGCACGGCGGTCGCAGAGCACGGAATTTTGCCGATCGACATGGTCGTCGTCAACCTCTATGCCTTTGAAAAGACCGCGGCCAAACCGAACGTGCTCTTCGACGAACTGATTGAGAACATCGACATTGGCGGGCCTTCTATGATTCGTTCCGCAGCCAAGAATTTTCAGGACGTCGCGGTCGTCACTTCGCCCAGTGACTATGACCAGATTGCGGAAGAATTGGCGAGATCGGGCGGTGAATTGTCGTCTGCCACGAGATGGCGTTTGGCGCAGAAAGCCTTCGCGACGACGGCAGCGTACGACTCCGCCATTGCTTCCACCCTGGAACGGGTCAGCGCCAACGGGCGTTTCGAGTTTCATGAAGAGACTGGCTTCCCGCAAAACCTGCGCCTGTCCTTTAAGAAGGTGACGGACCTGCGCTACGGAGAAAACCCGCACCAGAAGGCTGCCATGTATTCCGACGGCTCGGGCAAAGGCGTAGCCAATGGCCGCCAGATCCAAGGCAAGGAGCTTTCTTACAACAACATCGTCGATCTGGAAGCCGCATGGGATCTGGCCCAGGAGTTCGACGAGCCAGTGTGCGCGATTATCAAACATACGAATCCTGCCGGAACCGCGACGGGCGCGACTTTGGTTGAGGCCTATAAGAAAGCGCTGGAGTGCGACCCGGTTTCGGCCTTCGGAGGAGTCATCGGCGTGAATCGCCCGGTAGACGGCGTCGCCGCTGATGAAATGGCGAAGCTCTTTCTCGAAGTGATCGCCGCGCCCAGCTTCGACGACGACGCTAAAGCCAAGTTCGCATCCAAGAAGAACCTGCGATTGGTGGAAGTTAACGATGCTCGGCAGAAGTGGGTGTTGAAAAACGTCTCCGGCGGAATCCTGCTGCAAGATGCCGATGTGCACTCGCTCACGGAAAGCGATCTGAAAGTGGTCAGCAAGCGCCAACCGACAGCGGAAGAAAAGCGGGCTTTGCTTTTCGCCTGGAAGGTCTGCAAGCACGTGAAGTCCAACGCCATCGTATATGCTCGCGACGGGCAGACCGTAGGCGTCGGAGCTGGGCAGATGAGCCGCGTGGATTCGTGCAAGATCGGAGCCATGAAGGCCGTGCTTCCGTTGAAAGGGACGGTTGCTGCCTCCGATGCTTTTTTCCCGTTCCCCGACGGAGTCGAAGAAATTGCAAAGGCCGGCGCGACGGCTATCATTCAGCCCGGCGGATCGGTGCGCGACCCAGAGGTAATCGAGGCTGCGGACCGGCTGGGTCTGGCTATGATCTTTACGGGGGTAAGGCATTTCCGGCACTGAAGAAGCTTTTGGCACTTGGCATTTAGCATTTGGCCCCTGAGCAGACGAAATCGAGTCACGAATCGCAAATCGAGCTCTTACTAACGGCTAACTGCCAAATGCTAAATGCTGATTCCTCTATCCATCCGCCCCTGTACCTCCGAATCTTCCTGATGCTGTATCTGTAGGCACTTTTTCGCTATCCTCGTTGACGAAGGTTTACAATAATGAAGAGCACCCACCTACTGCGCTCCGGCATCTAAACGCGTTAGGTTTGGGAATCCGATAGGTCTTAGATGAAAAGTATGCGCTGGTCTATTTTTGTGTTGTTTTTGGCTGCCGCCGCCGTGGGGCAGGAATCTGCCTCCTCGCCCTCCACTGTTCCCGCAACGGCTGTAAAGCCGGCGACTGCAGTTGCTCCGCGAAAAGTGGATCGCGCGGCTGCCTATTACCATTACACCGTGGCCCATATGTACGAGGATCAGTTCGCGGTCTACAACCGCAGCGATCTCGCCACTAAAGCCATCGAGGAATACCGCCTGGCAATTGACGCGGACCCCACTTCTGAATATCTGACCTCGGGTTTGGCCGAGTTGTATGCCAAAACCGGGCGCATCCGTGATGCCGTGCTTGAGGCTCAGGATATTCTCAAGAAAGATCCCACGAACCTGGAGGCCCACAAGCTACTGGGCCGCATTTATCTACGCTCTCTGGGGGATGTCCAGAGCGGAACCGGGTCGGATAGCGTGCTTAAGCTGGCCATCGAGCAATACGAAGAAATCATCAAGCTCGAGCCCGATAATGTGGACGATCACTTGCTCCTCGGCCGGTTGTACCGCTTGAACAACGATCTGCGAAAAGCCGAGAGCGAATTCAAGATAGCGGTCAAGCTCCAACCCGATTCCGAGGAAGCCGTCACCACGCTTGCGTACCTGTACAACGAAGAAGGGCGACAGCACCCGCGCAGCCGAAACTTTGAGTTCGGTCCCAGACGCAGCGCGCTCCGCAAAGCTGTACTCTGCGCTGGGCTACACCTACGAGCAGCGCAAAGAATATAAGCAAGCCATTACTGCGTATCGGAAGGCGATTGAACTCGATCGCGATAATCTCGACGCAATTCGTGGTCTCGCGCAGAATTTGTTAAACGACGGGCAGACTGACGCCGCGCTCGAGCAATACAAGATCATCGCGGAATCGAATCCCGAGGATGCGCAAACCTACCTGCGCATGGCCGAGATTTACCGCAGAAATGGGCAGTTCGATCTTGCGTTGGACAACTTGAAGAAGGCCGAGTCCATGGTGCAGGACTCGATGGAAGTGCCTTACAACATCGCCGCCGTTTACCAAGCGCAGGGGCGTTATGACGAAGCGGCGCAGATTTTGCAAGACCTGGTCAAGAAAACCGACAAACCTGACAATAGCTACAGCCAGAGCGAGAAAAACAACCGGGCGGTGTTTCTTGAGCGCTTGGGAACGGTGTACCGCGACAACAGCAACGATCAGCTTGCCATAGAGACCTTCCAGAAGATGTTGCCTCTGGGTGACGATAACGCCGAGCGCGGCTACCAACAGATTATCGACACTTATCGGGGAGCCAAACAGTGGCAAAAAGCGACCGACGTTGCCAAGGAAGCAACTCAGAAGCTGCCCGATGATCGCGGCCTGAAGATGGTTTATGCCGCGCAACTCGCTGACATGGGGCAAGTGGACGCCGGACTCGATCAAGTGAAGTCCCTGCTCAAGGGGAACGCTGACGATCGCGACGTCTACATTAACCTGGCCCAGATGTATACCCGGCTAAAGCGCTGGCCCGAGGCCGAAGCGGCTCTGGACAAGGCTGCTCAACTTTCCACCAAGGATGAGGACAAGGAGTACGTAGAGTTCCTGCGTGGATCGACCTACGAGCGCCAGAAGAAATACGAGCAGGCTGAAGAAACATTTCGCAAAGTGCTGGCCACCGATCCGCAGAACGCCGCCGTGCTCAACTATCTCGGATACATGCTCGCCGACCGCGGCACCAAGCTGGACGAAGCGCTCATCATGATCAAGAAGGCGGTCGATCTCGAGCCCGCGAACGGAGCGTATCTCGATTCCCTTGGCTGGGCTTATTTCAGATTGGGTAAGTACGAACTTGCCGAAGACAATCTGATGAAAGCCTCGCAGCGTATGTCGACGGATCCGACCGTCCAAGACCATCTCGGCGACCTCTATCAAAAAACGGGGCGACTGAAGCTAGCCGCCGCGCACTGGGAAAGAGCGGTCAATGAGTGGAACAGAACCGTGGCTGCGGAAGTGGACACCGACAGCCTGACCCAAGTGACACAAAAGCTCGAGTCGGCCAAAGTGAAACTCGCTAAGGAAGATCCGGGGAACAAGTAGCAGGGGCGCACTTGGCAGTTAGCAATTAGTCGTTAGTCGGATTCGTGTCATCGACAAAAATCTCAACTTGGCCGAGCGCCAAGTGCTGATCTGTTAAACTTTCTTCATGCTCGCCGACTACGCCGTGCGGGTGGAGCAATCCCGCGGACGCCGTTATCCCGAGCCGCAACATCCCTACCGCAACGACTTTCAGCGCGACCGGGATCGCGTCATACACTCAAGAGCTTTTCGACGTCTTGAGGCGAAAACCCAGGTCTTCACCCGCCGCTACTCCGACCATTTTCGTAATCGTCTGACTCACACCATTGAGGTCGCGCAGATCGCCCGAACCATCGCGGCTCAGCTCGGCCTGAACGTCGATCTGGTCGAGGCCCTCGCTTTGGTCCATGACGTTGGCCATCCGCCCTTCGGACACGCAGGCGAAAAAGCTCTGGACATCGCAATGCGCGAGCACGGCTACTCTTTTGACCACAATCTGCACGCGTTGCGTATCGTGGAGGATTTCGAGTTGCGCTATGCCGCTTTCCGGGGCCTTAACCTGACCTTCGAAGTTCGCGAGGGCATCATCAAACATTCCCACGATTACGCTCCTGAAAAGTTCCCGGACCTCGCCGAATATTTGCTCGACCTTCGACCACCGCTCGAAGCTCAGCTTATCGATGTCGCCGATGAAATTGCCTACAGCACGGCCGACCTCGATGATGGCTACGAATCTCGCCTGCTCACGCTCGAGCAAATTCGCAACGGCATCCCTATCTTCGAGCACTTCTACGGCGAGGTCGAATCGATCTATCCGGACGCGATCGACAAGCTGAAATTCAATGAGACGGTCAAACGCCTACTCGACCGATGGGTTGGAGACCTAATCGGGAACACCAAAGAACAAATTCGACTGGCGGGCGTAAGAGATATTGAAGATGTGCGCTCCTGCCTTCATCGGCTGGTTACGCTAAGTCCACCGGTTGAGCAGGAACGGCGAGCGACCAAGGAATTTCTTTATACAAATCTCTATTTCAGCGCCACCCTCAACCCGGAAAAAGACGACGCGGGACGAGTCGTCAGCGAACTGTTCAAGTTGTGGATGGCAAAACCGGAAAGCCTTCCGGCCAGTTACCAGGAGAAAGCCACGCAAGAGCCGCTGCCTCGAATCGTCTGCGACTACATTGCTGGGATGACAGATAACTACATTTACGAGCAGTACGAGAAGTATTGCGGGCATTGAGAAGATCAAGAACTTTCGCCACGGATTTGCGCTGATCATGCGGATCAGAAAAAAAGACAGAAGATGTGATCTGTGAACATCCGCGCAAATCTGAGGCGACGGTTTCCTACTCACTCGCGACAGTCATAACTACGTCGTACAGCAGGCGGAATCCACGCCGCACCTCGTCCACCCGGATGCGCTCATCGTTTCCGTGCTCCGTGCTGCCTTCATCTTCCGTCGAGGTGTACGGAGTAAATCCGTACGAATTGATTCCCAGAGGACGATAGCGTTGATTTTCCGTGTAGCCGCTATCCAGCCGCGGCACTACCGGCGTTCCCGGAAAATAAGCTGCCGACACTTTCTGAATCGCACTGAACAACTCTGTGTTCGTGGGCGAGGAGTTCGCGAGACGGAAGTCCGCGTTCAGCGGTGCGATGCTCACATTCGGATCATTCACCACCTGTCGGATTGTCTCCAGAAACTGCTTTGGATCATCTCCGGGCAGGAGGCGCACATCGAGGTTGGCCCACGCTTCCGGTGGAATGACGTTCGTCTGTTCTGAGCCACCCAGCATGGTCAGTGCAATGGTGTCGCGCAGAAGATAATTAAGTGACTCGTCCTGTTCCACCTCTCGCTGAAAATTCTTGTCCTCCAGTGCCTTGCGGATATCGCGAAACTTCTCGGCCCTCTCCGGAGACTCGTAAGGCGCCATGTCGCGCAGAAATTCTTCCACAACCGGGAGCACCTTGAGCGGAGTGCGATACACAATGATCCGGTTCAATGCCTGCACCAGCCGGTTCGGCGCTGAGTCTGCGATGGGAAGGGAGCCGTGTCCTGCGCGGCCGTGGGCCACCATGCGCAACCAGAATGCCGCTTTCTCGCCCACATCCACGCCCACGTATTTCACATGGCCGTTGTCTTCCAGAAGGTTCTCGCCACCTTCGTTAATCAGGAATTCAGCATTTCCCAACAGGTCGCGCTGATGTTCGATAAACCAATCGCTGCCCGTGCCATCGACTTCTTCATCGCTTACGGCCAGAAAAATCACGTCGCGATCAAGTTCTACCTTCTCGCGCTTCAGCATGACCATGACCATGAACTGAGCGAGGCCTTCGTTCTTCATGTCCTGCGCCCCGCGGCCGTAGATCGATCCGCCCACGATTTCCGCGCTGAACGGCGGAGCCTTCCAATGAGACGCATCGCTGGTGACGACATCCATGTGGTTGAGCAGGACAATGGGTCGATGGGCAGACGATGCGGTGTGCGGAATTCGCGCCCAAATGTCGGCCCGCCCGGGTGCATAGTTGAATACCCGGTTTTCAATGTCTTCCCGATCTAAGATTTTCTTGAAGAATTCCGCCGCATGAACCTCGTTGCCCGGAGGGTTTGTAGTGTCGATCCGCAGATATTCACGCTGCCATTGCACCGCGAGGTCGGCATACTGTTTCAGGCGTTCCGGAGGAATGTTGTCCGAGGCGAGCCCGTGCCTCGCGGCAGCGGTTTGCGACCACCCGAGCGCGGTGGCCACGGCAAAGACAAGCCCGAACAAACAAACTTTCTGGTTCCTTTTGGGCATCCAATCTCCTGTGATCTTTAAGTCTTTGGGCACGCAGTTTTTATACCAGCTTTGCCAAAATTACCTTGGGGGCGGACATTATTCTCCGCCCTTGGCGCTCCGGGACTACAATGTTATTGCAAGCCAAGGGGTTAGGCCTGCAGCAGTTTGGCAATCGAACTGTTATAGAGAGCTGTGGGTGCCGGAGTCAAACGGCGGCCCAGGATTTCCGATATTGGCCATCGCGGCGTCAGCGTTGGCCGGCAATGCGCAGTGAGCTTGCCTTCAGTCAGCCGGTTAGCGGACGCAATCAAAAATCACGAAGCACGCCCGTAAGGCGTGCCGAACGGGGCCTCCAGGATGCTCCCTTCGTCGGAGGATGTTGAAAATGAAGAATCGTGCACTTGTAGCGCTGTTCGTTGCAGTCGTTCTCGCTTTGCCAGCCTTTGCGCAGACGAGTTCGACCTCCCAGGATCAATCGACCACCAGCCAGCCTGCGCAGACCGCGCCTACGGCTTCGTCAAGCACCGACCAGGCCTCTTCCACTTCTTCACCGACGGTCGGCGCTACTGGAAAGCAGCCTTTGCAGCCTGAAACTCGCCAAGGGTTCTGGGGCAAGATGAATCCGTGGGCCCGCAAGAAATATGTGCAGCGCCAGACCCAGCCCATTCGCGACCGCGTCAATGAACTCGACGAATTGACTGCGAATAACAGCAAGATGATCAAGGATGTTGATTCGCGGGCGCAGCAAGGCATTCAGCTCGCTTCGGCCAAGGCCAATGAGGCCGATCAGCACGCGGTCGACGCCGGCAACCGAGCCCAGGCCGCCCAGCAGACCGCGACCCAGGCCAATACCCGGCTCACCACGGTTGAGCAGGTAGTGGGAAACATCGATCAATACAAGGCGACCAACCAGACCGAGATCCGCTTCCGTCCGGGCCAGAGCGTTCTGAGCCAGAATGCCAAGACCGCCCTCGATGACATGGCCACGCCGCTAAAGGATCAGCGCGGCTACATTATCGAAGTCCAGGGATTCTCTTCAGGCCACGGCCAGGCCGCCATCGCAACTTCACAGAAGATGGCGGATTCAGTGGTGCGGTACCTCGTGCTGAACCACGACGTTCCGGTATACCGGATTTATGTGGTTGGCATGGGCAACGCTCCGGTCCCGAGCGCCAGCGCTGATGACCAATCCAAGACCAAACGAACCAGCGGCGGTCGCGTAGAAATCAGCCTGCTGAAGAACGATCTGGAACAGTTGACGGCAACATCGACCACGCCCGATCAAGCACCAGCGAAATAGTTTTAAGGACGACGGGTACCAGAACCCGGCCGCCCTCCCCCCGGAAAAGCCTCCTGCATAAGCAGGAGGCTTTTTTGTTGTGCTGGAAAGTGGCGGTCTTTTGCCAATACCCTGCGCACGCTGACATTCGCCACACCAAGCACGAATCAGACGACGTTCGCTGTCTCCTGCTTCATCTTTTCAGCCTGATAGTGCGTCGTCAGCGCTTCGACCAGGGGCTGCAGTTTTCCATCCATGACTTCCTGAAGCTGATGGATAGTCAAACCAATGCGGTGATCGGTGACGCGGTTCTGTGGAAAGTTGTAAGTCCGGATTTTCTCGCTGCGGTCCCCTGATCCCACCATAGCCTTGCGTTCCTTGGCCAGTGCGTCCTGCTGCTTCTGCATCTCCATCTCGTAGAGCCGCGAGCGCAATACCCGCATTCCTTTTTCACGGTTCTTAATCTGTGACTTTTCGTCCTGGCAGCTCACGACGGTATTTGTCGGAATATGCGTAATGCGTACGGCGGAGTACGTTGTGTTCACCGACTGCCCGCCGGGCCCGGACGAGCAGAATGTGTCGATGCGAAGGTCTTTCGCTTCGATCTTGACGTCCACATCCTCCGCCTCCGGCAACACCGCAACAGTGACCGCAGAAGTATGGATTCGACCCTGCTGCTCCGTTGCTGGCACGCGCTGCACGCGGTGCACCCCGCTCTCATATTTCAAGCGCGAAAACACCCGCTGGCCTTCAATCAGGGCGATGACTTCTTTCAATCCGCCGGCCGAAGACTCGGATGTCGAGAGCACCTCCACTTTCCAACCTTGAGTTTCCGCGTATCGGGTGTACATGCGAAACATCTCGGCCGCAAACAAAGTAGCCTCGTCACCGCCAGTGCCTGCCCGGATTTCGAGAATTACATCCTTCTCGTCATTGGGATCCTTGGGCAAGAGCAGGACTTTCAACTCTTCTTCCACGCCACCGACGCGGCCTTCCAGCTTGTCCAACTCCTCTTGCGCGTAGGCCCGCATTTCAGGATCTTTCTCATCGGCCAGCACAGCGCGGCTTTCCGCAATGCCCCGTTTCAAATCTTTGTATTCGCGATATCGCTCCACGATAAGGCTGATTTCGCTATGCGCCTTGGCAGTCTTCTGGTATCTCGCCGAATCGTTCACGATCTCCGGCGATGCCAGCGTCTGCGTCAGTTCGTCGTAACGCGCTTCGATTTGATCAAGTCGTTCAAACATGTATTTAGCCGTCGGTCCTGGGTCGTTCGTCGTTGGCCTTGGCAACCTTCCCGCAAAGCGAGTTGATCAAGCCACTCAAGGCGCGACCAACACCTTCACACATGACTGTCAATTGCCGCGAATCTTCCCCAGACAAGTATTGTAATTCCTCAGCGATCAAAAGCTGAGTCTGCAATTCCAAGAGCGATCCCCGCGCATGATATAGAAAATGCGAGAACTCTTATCGGAGTGGTGGCCTTTCCCTTCCGCAATATTACTCGGCACAGAGACCGCAGCCCGTCGCATTTGCGAGCTCAACCCATAAAGCTCGTGCCGCGGGAAGCCGATCGTGCCTCTGTAGACCTCAGCCGTAAGCTTCATTGCCTCCTGCCAGACCCTTAAATCCCTAAACGACGATGACGACATACAGACCTCCAGATGAACTTCTACTGCTTCTCTGGCAAGCTGTATGTGATGAGTAACCAGAATGGATCGTGCGCGGCGGTCTGATTTCAGCAAACGACCGACGACGAAAGACCAACGACAGGTTCTACGCGATGACTAGTTCGCCACCACGCTGCTTCTCAAGCGACATCGCCTGGTCCAAAGCGACGATCGCGCATTCGGCCTGTTCATCCGAAGGAGGCTGGGTCGTGATGCGTTGCATCCACAATCCGGGAGCGGTCATCAGCGCAAAAAGCGAGCCCCGATGCTTGGCGGCAAAGCGAATAATCTCGTATGACAATCCCGCAATGATCGGCAGCAGGACAATGCGAACCGCGAACCGCGCCCAAAATGTCGTAACCGGCACCAGCATGTAAATAAAAATCGAAATAATCATCACGGTCATCAGGAAACTGGTTCCGCAACGCGGATGATAAGTCGAATACTTCTGCACCGACGGGGTGTCCAGCGGATCGCCGTTCTCGAATGCGAATACCGTTTTGTGCTCGGCCCCGTGATACTCATACACTCTCCGAATATCCTTCCACAGCGACGTTCCCCATATAAACAGCAGAAACAAAACCAGCCGAATGATGCCGTCCACCAGGTTGAAAACAATCTGCTCGCCGAAAACCGGATTCACGCGCTTCAATTCCGTGGTCGCCAGCAGGGGCAGGAACTTGTACATGAAAATGAAGAAGCCTACAGAAAAGACAATATTGACGGCGGCGATCCATCCGCTGATTTCAAACTTCTTTTTTTCCGGCTCACCTGGCGCAGGCTGAGGTTGCAACTCGTCAAGGGCTACGTTCGCCGAAAACTTCAGTGCGCGAAAGCCCAGCGTCATAGCGTGGCCGAGAGTAATAACGCCACGCACGACTGGCCAAGCCATCCATTTGTGTTTTTCGGAAAGCCGCTCCAGCGGCTCACTGTGGGTCGAAACTTCGCCCGAAGGTTTGCGGCACGCAATGGCCCAGGCATGCGGCGAACGCATCATAACGCCCTCGAGTACGGCCTGTCCGCCGACAAGGGTTTCCTCGCCGCCCTCGAGCGCGGGCAGCAGTTGGACAGCCACAAAAAAGCGCCACAATGTTCGCACAAAACGCATGGTTATTGGATGTCTTTCCGGCGACAAAGTACCACGCTAAGAGTATCACAGCCTGAACTGATTTAGGACCGGCTATCCAATGCCCTAAGTAATAGGTTCGTAGGCATTTACAACGCCGCCGTCACAGAATCAATGGCGCGGGGACGGTCTCCGAGTCGTTCAAGGGCGGCCTAAGCTCGGCACTTTGACAGGATGGACTAAAATTACTGCCCGTCTCAAACACTCACCATGCGCGAATTTGCGGAAGCCGCCGAACGCGTCTCAGCGACCACCAAGAAGCTGGAGAAGGTTGCCATCGTTGCCGACTACCTCAAGTCGTGCCCACGAGAGGAAGCCGCAGGCGCGGCGGTCTTTCTTTCCGGCAGGCCTTTTCCCGCATGGGAGGAGGCCACGCTGCAGGTAGGAGGACGGCTGCTCTGGCGAGTGGTCGAGGAACTGTCCGGAAAAAGCTCTCAGGAACTGACCGCCGCTTATCGCAAACACGGAGATCTAGGTGCCGCAGCTGCGGAAGTTCTATCAAAGGGTCGTATGGGGACGGGTGCCCCCGCCCGTCCAGACCGAGCAAGGCTCGGCAGTGCAGGAGGAAACAACGGTGAAAACCTGCCCGATGAATCTGAGTTGAGCCTGCAAGAACTCCAAGACGCATTTCGAAGCATCGCCGCAACTCGTGGCTCTACCGCCAAAGCACTTCTCGTCCGCGAACTGCTCACCCGATTGACTCCCATCGAGGCCAAATACATCATCAAGATCATCACTGGCGACCTGCGTATCGGGCTGAAAGAGAGCCTAGTCGAAGAAGCCATCGCCAAAGCTTTTGGGAGTTCAGCAAAAGACACCCAGCGAGCCAACATGCTTCTCGGTGATATCGGAGAAACCCTCCGCCTCGCCGCCGAAGGAAAACTGGACCGGGCAAGGATGCGCATTTTCCATCCTTTGGGATTCATGCTGGCCAGCCCCGCCCAGTCCGCGGAAGAAGCACTCAGCTATTTTGACAACGCGTTGGTCGAAGATAAGTACGACGGAATCCGTGCGCAAGCGCATTGCTCTGGCGGCGAAGTGCGCATCTTTTCACGTACCAGAGATGAAATTACGGAATCGTTCCCTGAATTGCCGGACGCCCTCGCTGGCTTGCCTGGAGACGCAATCCTCGACGGTGAAATCGTGGCCTGGAGCTATTTGGCCGCCGAATCCGGCGAGACCGGCCGCGCTCTGCCCTTCAGTGCATTGCAACAGCGGCTCGGCCGTAAAAAAGTAAGCGGTGAGATGATGCGGCGAGTGCCGGTCGCCTATCTCGCCTTCGACATCCTGTTCGCCGGGGGCGAATTGCTGATCGATCGCCCGCTGCGCGAGCGAGCCAAGCTGCTCGATGAATTGCTGGCAGCTCCCCGAATTCCGACCAGAGCAAGGTCCGTCGAAGTGCAGGGTCAGTTAATGTTGGGATCGCCTGTCCACGACCCGGCAATCACGACCCAGGTTTTCCGCGCTACCGTTTTTCGAGCCGCTTCGCCTGAGGAACTCGATCGGCTCTTCGAAGCAGCCCAAGCCCGCGGCAACGAAGGATTAATGATCAAAGATCCCGAGTCGGCCTACACCCCAGGGCGTCGTGGAAAATCCTGGCTGAAGCTGAAACGCGAACTGGCCACACTTGATGTTGTAGTCACGGCGGTCGAATACGGCCACGGCAAGCGCATTGGTGTTCTCAGCGATTACACTTTCGCCGTGCGTGACGGAGAGCGCCTGGTCAACATAGGCAAAGCCTATTCAGGACTGACCGACGCCGAGATCGCCGAAATGACCAAATGGTTTCTCGAGCACACGATTGAAGATCAAGGATTCCGCCTCGTAGTCGAACCGAAAATCGTGCTGGAAGTCGCATTCAACAACATGATGCGATCCGACCGACACGAAAGCGGGTACGCGTTGCGCTTCCCCAGAATTGGACGGATAAGAACTGATAAATCACCAGAAGAAGCCGACACGATTGAAAGAGCGCAAGAAATCTACGAGAAGCAGAAGCACGAAACCGGCACTTAGCACATGGCAGTTAGCACATATCCTCAATTCGGCCTTTCGCAAATCAGCCGAGGGACTGAGTGCTAAATGCTAAATGCTAAATGCTAAATGCTAAGTGCTGTCCTCAGTGTCCATGCCCGTGGTGGTGCTCTTCTTCGCTGACCGGAATCACGCAGCCATGCGCCACTTCGCAAATCACATGCTCGAACTGGATGGTGGTGTGATCGATATGGAATTCCTGGTGCAGCCGTTCCTTCACGTCGCGCAGAATGCGCTCACTGACTGACGGAGGAATATCTTCGATCGAAATGTGACAAGACAAAGCTCGCGTCTCCGAACCAATGTTCCATACATGCAGGTCATGCACGTCGTTGACGCCCTCGACCGCCCGCATCGCAGCTTCGACACGATCCAGCTTTATCCCGCGTGGCGTGCCCTCTAGCAGGATGTTGAGGGTTTCGCGGCAGATTCCAAATCCCGACCACAGAATCAGCGCGCCGATGCCAAACGACAGCGCCGAATCAATCCAATACTGGCCCGTGGCCAGGATCACCCAGCCGCCAACGATGACGGCGGCAGTAGAAACCGTGTCGCCAATTTCATGCAGCAGCGCGCTGCGAATGTTGACGTCGCGCCCCGAGCGATAGAGAAGCAGGGCAATCGCTCCGTTCATCACAACGCCAGCAGCCGCGACCCAGATCATCATGCCGGCGTGTACATGCTCGGGATTCTGCAGTCGCCGGAAAGCCTCATAAAAAATCAGGAACGAAACCACAACCAGCGAACCCGCATTCACCAGCGCCGCAAGCACGCCGGCGCGATGCCATCCGTAAGTCTTAGTAGCGCTCGGCGGGCGCGATTCCAAATACACCGCGGCCAGCGAGAGCAGAAGCGCAACGAAATCAGAAAGGTTATGCCCGGCCTCGGAGAGTAACGCCAGAGAATGCGCGCGAATGCCGGCAACTACCAGCAACACAATATAGACAAGAGTGACCACCAGCGAAATGCGCAGAACTTTGGAAGTGCGTTCGCCGGCGCCATGGCTGTGCATGTGCATCTGAATTAAGTTTAAGGCTGCGGGAGCAACGGTTCAAGCTGCCAAGGTTCTTATGTTCAAATAGTCGCGTGACTCTCCGCGTGACTCTAAAAGACGCACTTACGTCGGCCATCCATCGTCTCACGGCCGCCCAGGTGGGCTCGCCGCGCATGAACGCCGAGTTGCTTCTTATGTTCACGCTCGGCTGCGACCGCGCCTATCTTTTCGCTCATCCCGAACGCGAACTCACGACTGAAGAACAAGCTCGCTTGGAGGATTCGCTGAGCCAGCGCGCCCGCGGCATCCCGGCACAATACATCACTGGCCACCAGGAATTCTGGGGCATGGACTTGATTGTGTCACGAGCCGTGCTGATTCCCCGTCCGGAGACCGAGCACGTCATCGAGACTGTGCTGCAATTGGCCAACAAGAAAGATGGAGACCAGCCCTCCTCGCCGGGCATCCCAACTCGCATTGTCGATGTTGGCACGGGATCCGGCTGCATTGCTCTTGCTCTCGCCCAAGAACTCGCGCACGCCGAGATCCATGCAACCGATATTTCTGCCGGCGCGCTCGAGGTGGCCCATGCCAACGCCGCCCGCCACCAATTCGAACGCCGGATTCATTTTCACCAAACCGATCTGTTGCACGGACTCGATCCCGGCAGTTTCGATTTCGTGGTGTCCAACCCTCCTTATGTTGGAGAATCCGAAGAAGACGAAGTGCAACTTGAAGTCCGCAGGTTCGAACCGCGCAATGCGGTTTTCGCCGGGCCGACCGGATTAGAAGTGATCGAACGCCTGATCCCGCAAGCGCACGCCACTCTGCGGCCCGGCGGCTGGCTGGTCATCGAGATCAGCGGAAGTATCGTAGACGGCGTAAAGCGCCTGCTCGGGACATGGCAACAAGTTCAGGTCACCAACGACCTGCAAGGCATTCCACGCGTAGCTTTCGCACAAAAAGCGTGACCATGTAGCGCGGGCTCCGCCGACGCTTCTACGGACTCTGGTAGTAGTGAACCGCACACGCTAGTCTCATGCCACTCGCCTTCACTCCCAGGCGAATCCCTGTACGTCACGGGAACAACAATAATGCAAACCAAGAGTTCCTCAGACTCATTCGCTAATATCGCCTTTGTTCTGCTTACAACCTTGTTGCTCGCGCTTACTGGGCATGCCCAGAATCCGAACGGCGCCCTTCGGGGGGAAGTCCAGGACGCCAGCTCCGCGCGCGTAGCTGGTGCGCGGATCATCGTCCAGTCAATGGGATCCTCCATCACTCGCGAGACCGTGGCCAACGATCACGGAGAATTTCGCATTGAGGGCCTGCTGCCCGGCTCCTACCACGTAGCCGTTACAGCGAAAGGTTTTGCGGAAGCCACTGCCGATGTCAATGTCGCAGTCAGCGTGGTGCGCGATATCGCCGTTACGCTCACACTCGCAACCGGGCACGAGACGGTGAACGTGCAAGGGACTGCTTCCTCGATTACAACCCAGACAATTGATACGTCGAGCGCGGTGCGTGGAGGCGTAGTTGGCAGCCATGACCTCGAAGCTCTGCCGCTCCCGGCACGCAGTTTTGCCAACATCGCTTATCTCGTGCCGGGAACTGAGCCGGTCGAGCCTTCCGATCCTACCAAGGCGCGCATAACGGCCGTTTCCACCGGGGGGAGCTCCGGCTTGAACAACGAACTTTCGGTCGACGGCGCTGACAACTCGGACGATTGGATTGGCGGCTTTCTGCAGAATTTCTCGCCCGACGGCATTCAGGAATTCGCCGTGCGTACCTCGAACGAAGACGCGGACACCGGCTGGACCACCGCTGGCTCCGTCGTGATCACCACCAAGCACGGCACCAACGATTGGCACGGTGACGCGGCTTTCTACGAGCGCGCGGCAGCGCTTAACGCGCGCTTCCCAATTGAAAATCCTGCGCCTGATCCCAAGCAGCCGTTCTCCCGCCAGAACTACGTGGGTACGATTGGTGGTCCGATCATCAAAAACAAGGTGTGGTTCTTTACTTCCTTCGAGGCCGTGCATGAAGATGCAAGCATCGCTTACAGCCCAGCCAGCACTACGCAATTTCAAGCGCTCGCGCAATTGGCCTCGCAGGGATTGATCGCCGGGGTTCCATCCATCGCCGTTCCCCCTAACGTTCCGATTCCGTTTCGCGACTACATCTCTTCGGTCCGCTTTGACTGGGCGCAATCCTCAACATCGAGCTGGTTCCTGCGCGCATCGTCGGACAGTTATCTCACGCATAACAACCTGGTGGAACAAGGCACATTGCCATCGACGGGTCTGCTCACGCACAACAATTATTGGAATGTGGCGCTCAGCAATACCTACACTTTCAGTCCTACATGGCTGGGCAATCTCGTTCTTGACGCCAGCCTGCTGCATCTGACGCAGACTCGGAACTCAGACCTGGGCTTCGCGCTGGCCTTCCCTTTCAGTTCCACGGCGCTGACCATATCCGGCTTCGAAACTTTTGGCGACAATCAATTCGCTACTCCAATTACTCTTTTCCCTGACCTGCGCAATCAGCAGAAATATCAATTCCGCTACGACGTGAGCCACGTTTCAGGTAGCCATGGATTCAAGTTCGGAGTCGACTTCATTCACGAACCGGTGCTGAGCGGGGCGTTTGCTTCGACCGCCGAGACTCTCGCCAACTACGTCAATAACCCAACCTTTTACGTCCAGAATCCCGGTGTGTTCGGCGTCTTCACTCCGCAGTGCGTCAACTTCACCGCTACGGATGGCTCGACTTGCAGTTTCACTCCCGCCGGCGACGGCACCTTTTCGCAGAGTGTGCAGCGGCTTGCGTTCTACGCCGAGGACTCCTGGCGCATCTCGCGCCAACTCACGGTAAATTACGGCGCGCGTTATCAGACTACGTGGGGGCTATTCACCGGTTCGGGCCGTAGCGAGGCCGACAACGCCGCGTACGTGACGCTGAGAGCGCTGCAGATTCCGGTTGTGCCCAGCCTGCCACAGGATTACCACAAGCAAATCGCACCTCGCATCGGGATCGCTTACTCGCCCGGTGACAGCGAAAAGACGGTCATCCGCGCCGGCTTTGGCATTTATTACGATGACCTGGCGCAGAACGGATGGGCCACCGCGTTTCAGGGCGTAAACAACACGAACTTCACCACCGGAACCTGCGCCCTTACCGGAGGCCCGGGCACTTACGCGCTCGTCGGCGCGGGCTGCCTGACTGGCGGCGCCGGGGCCACCGGTAATTTGGTCGGCTCGCCTTACAAAACACCTTACGCCATTCATACCACGGGCGGCGTGCAGCACGCTTTCAACGAACATTGGCTGGCGAGTGCCGATTACGTGCACGAGCAAGGCAATCACGGATACCGCGCTTTCCCCTATGCCGGCGGCACTAACCTGTTCACTCCGCTCATTCCAACGACGGACCCGAACTATGCTACCGATCAGGCGAACGTAGTGCCGAACGTCAACGTCTTCCAGTCCGACAACCGTTCCAGCTACAACGCGCTGATGCTGCATCTGCAAGGCAACATGAGCCGCTTCAATCTGGTCGCGAACTACACGCTCTCCAAGGCGAAGACTTGGGGTTGTTTGCTGGGCGAACTGTTTGACTATGTGGATGGCGTCTGTCCGCAACAACCGCCGAATCCACCGTTGCTGAATGCTTTTGGACCGGGCGACTACGGACCATCGGGCGAAGACGTCACCAGCCGTTTCGTGCTGGCCGGCACGGTTCACATTCCCGGCGGATTCGAAGTGAGTGCCGTCACCCAGATCGAAAGCGCGCGCCCCATCACCATCACGGACGCTGCCAATGTGCAACGCATCTATGTCAACGGAGCCTACACCAGCCTCGACGAATTTCGCGGCACGCCCTACATCCAGACCGACCTGCGCGTCAGCCGGCCTTTCAACTTCCACGACCGCTGGTCGGTGATTCCTTTTGCCGAATTCTTCAATCTCTTTAACCGCAATAATCCGGGCGCGAACTTCGCAGTGAACGTCGTGCAGCTTCCGGTTCCGGCCGCCCAGATGGTGCCAAATCCAGTCACCGGGATCACCAACGTGACTAGCGTTTGCGCGAATGCAAGCTGCTCGCAGACCGCGCCCATCACCAGCCTGAAACAGCTTGAGATACCCGAGGGCGCGCTGGGAGACTTCTTCGGCCCCGGCACCACCGTCGGCATTCCCTTCGCCGCACAGCTCGGCGTGCGCGTAACGTTTTAGCTATGTCCGAGACGCAACTACGCACGGGTTTGCACATTGACTGCAAGAATCTGGCCAACCCGACAGATTTGACAACTTTCACATTGACTTCCGGCAGGATGCCGTTCAAAATCGGTTCGCTCTTTGTAGCTCCCCTACGGCTCGTCATTCTCGAAGCTAAGAAGTACCTTGCCGGGATATTTCTGTGCCGTGACTCGAAATCTCTAACGCCCCTTATGGCATGTGTGACAGACGTGATGTTCAAAGTCGAAATCCAACCTCAATCAAGAATCAAAAAGGAGATGTATCAATGAAGCGTACAGTTTTATTAAGTTGCACCTTCGCCGCGATCGCGCTGGCGGGACTGTTGGTTGCCGGAACGAGCTTTGCTCAGGACATCAACGTAAACGCGACTCCAAAATATCGCGCACTCCCACCTCAGCATCCGGTGGACGTTGCGAAAATGCAAGAACTTGCTAAGACCGGGGCAGCCCTGCCAACATGGTCAAGCAGCTTTACCTACAAAGGAACGAAATATCCCTACACGATGCTCGGAACGAATCCGGCCAAGGGTTCGGCTACCACGACCGTAAACATGGTCATCATCCCGCTCATCGTCAAGGTTCCAGGCCAAACCTTTGATCCCACGAAACCCATCCAGAAGGCCTGCGGGACCGGTACCGCTGAGGGCCTCACTTTGGCCTCTCCCATCTTCAAAAAGACGGTGAACTATACTCAAGGCGGCACGAATGTCGGAACCACTCAGTACGAAGATGCCATCCAGCGAGCTGAGTTCTGGACGACAGTAAAGGCCAAGGCCCCCAATTACCACGTGCTTCTCAGTTACAAGGTCGCGGCCACACAGACCTTGACCGATTCCGCCGGGCAGCTCAACAAGGGAACTTGCGGAAACTACGCCGGAGTTGACATTAATCTCTTTGATAGCGCCGTTCAGGGGATTATCGCGAAACTGGGGATCAAAGCCAATGAGTTTCCCTACATCATGACCTACGACGTGTTCGAAACCGAGAACGGCGGTTGCTGCGTACTGGGCTATCACAGCGTGACGAACGGCGGTATCGTATACGGCACAGGTTCGTACGGCGACGTCCCCTTCGAGTTTAGCCATGGATTTACCGACGTAGTGACCATCAGCCACGAGATCGGCGAAACCATCAACGACCCATACATCGACAATGGCGTTCCCCTGTGGGAGTCGTCCTTTGCTCCACAGTACGGCTGCAGCAATGTCCTCGAGGTTGGCGATCCTCTTGCGGGTTTGCCGGAACCGGTTACGGTCCCCGGGGAGACGCATCAGTACTACGTTCAGGACTTGGCCTTCGAGCCTTGGTTTGCCCTGGTTGCCAACGGCAAATCGACTTCGGTCAACAAATGGTACTCGATGTTCGGCACCTTTAAGAAAATCAGCACCAACGAACACAGTAAGTGCGCAGAGTAGTCAGGCAAACAGGCGGAGCCAAACTTGCTGAGCCCTGAAACTTTAGCTAAAAGCCCGCTCCAGAGAGCGGGCTTCTTTCTGCTCGCGAACCCTCATTTCCCAACCCACAACCGCCCTCGCAAACAAAGAGCGTCATCGCTCGGAAGCTCTTTCTCTTTAGAGGGACTCGCGAGCGTTCTAAATAGAGAACAACAACCCTGTGCAATTTCTTTCATCTTGACTGGGATTCGGCTTCCACTGACAATAGCCACCTCCCTTGCTTGGGGATCGGTACCAAATCTGACCTGAGGAAAAAACGTAAATGAAAAAGCTATGCCTAGGCCTTGTGATCGCGGTGTGCCTTGCCTGCTCGGCTTCCGCCCAAGACAATACTGCCCACGCGCTGCGGCCTTATGACAAGACGCCACACGCGCAAACAAATTGCAATGGCAATCCCTGCGACATTAACTACAATGGCGGACCTGTTTTTGAGAAAGCTCCCACCGTCTACATCATCTGGTACGGCAACTGGAAAGCCAAGGACAAGAGCATTATCGATTACTACTTCGAGCACCTGGGTGGGACGACGCAGGAAAAGATCAACACCACCTACAGCGACAGCACCGGCAAGCACATCCTGAATGCCGTAAGCCACTCCACCAAGGACGACTACCACGACAATTATTCGCTGGGGAAGAGCCTCAATGGCGACGGCGATATCCAAACAATCGTCCACAACACCATCAAGGGTAAGCACTTGCCCAACGACACCAACGGAATCTATTTCGTTCTAACCTATAAAGACGTGACCGATTCCGGCTTCTGCTCCGAGTTCTGCGGATATCATGGCCCGTCGACTTCAATCGTTACCGGGGAAGTGATCCATTATTCCATGGTGGGCGATCCCGACCAATGCCCGAGCGGCTGCGAAACCAGCTTCGTGCTAGGGGATCATGGGAAGGGCGGCAGCCCCAACATGGATCCCGGGGCCGATGGAACCACGGCTATCATGTGGCATGAGTTCTCGGAAAGCTCGAGCGATCCGGAAGTCAACCTGAAGACGGCCTGGGCTGGCAACTTCTGCGGCGAGTCTGGCGACTGCTGCGCCTGGCTGTTCGGCACCGTCAAAACCGACAAGAACGGGAACTACTACACCAACACCGTCGGCACGAAGAATTTCGCCATGCAGGAAATGCTGCAATTGACCAGCAAGAGCCGGACAGGCAACATCCCCGGCGCTTGCAAGAACGTTTACTAGAAAATATTTTGGGTTGGTTTGCCGAAGGCGTTAGCTCTGCTAGCGCCTTTTTTCTGTGGGGTGGCGGAGGATTCACGCTCGATGCAGAAAAGCCTAAAGCCTGAAGCCTGCGTCACGGCTTGCCCACGCTGGCCGGCTGAATCTCTTCCACATCCACCCAGTTTGTGGGATAAACGCCGGTGTAGCAGGCCGAGCAGTAGGTGGTCTTCTCGCCATCGCCGCAGGCTTTCTTCAATCCCGGAAGCGAGAGATAAGCCAGCGAGTCGGCGCCGATGAATTCGCGAATCTCTTCCACCGACTTGTTGGCGGCGATCAATTCTTTTTTCGAAGGCGTGTCCACTCCATAGAAGCAGGGCGAGATTGTCGGCGGACACGAAATGCGCATGTGCACTTCCTTAGCCCCGGCGCTGCGGACCATGCGCACGATCTTGCGGCTGGTGGTGCCGCGCACAATCGAGTCGTCAATCAACACCACGCGCTTGCCCTCAAGCAAACTGCGCACCGGATTAATCTTCAGCTTCACGCCAAAGTCGCGCACGCTCTGTCGCGGTTCGATGAAGGTCCGTCCAACGTAGTGATTGCGGATCAGCCCAAAGCGAAACGGAATCCCGCTCTCCGCGGCATAGCCCACAGCCGCAGTTACGCCGGAGTCCGGCACTGGAACCACGACGTCGGCCTCGGCCGGCGCTTCCCGCGCCAGTTGGCGGCCCAGTTCCTCGCGGCTTTCCTGCACCGCACGTCCGAAGACGCGGCTGTCCGGACGCGAGAAATACACATGCTCGAAGATGCAACTCGATTGCGCCAGCGCCGGCGTGTACAACCGCGAAGTAATTCCCTCGGGACCAACGACGATCAACTCGCCCGGCTTTACGTCGCGCTCGAAAGTGGCGCCGATCAGATCGAACGCGCAGGTTTCGGAGGCAAACACGATGGTGTCCTGCTTTTCGCCATCGATCGCCGGAATCCTGCCCATGGCGAGCGGCCGAAAGCCGCGCGGGTCGCGGGCGGCAAAGATCCGGTCGGGACTGATCATGACCAGCGAGAACGCGCCTTCGACCCGGCGCAGCGCATCGGCGATGGCTTCCGGCAGCGTCTGTTCTTTCGAAAGCGCGATCAGGTGCACGATGACTTCCGTATCGCTGCTGGTCTGAAAGATCGAGCCTTGGCTCTCCAGCCGATGGCGGATATCCTGCGCATTGACCAGGTTGCCGTTATGCGCCAGCGCCACCATCCCCTTGTTCGACTGCACCATGATCGGCTGCGCATTAAGCAGCGCCGAATCACCCGCCGTCGAATAACGCGTATGACCGATGGCGAGCGTGCCCGGCAACTTGGCGAGAACGGCTTCCTGAAAAATGTCCGCGACCAGGCCCATGGCTTTGTGCATGTGCAGGGTCATGCCATCGGAGGTCACGATGCCCGCCGATTCCTGACCTCGGTGTTGCAGAGCGTGCAGGCCAAGGTAGGCAAGTTTCTCCGCCTCCAGGTGGGAGTAAACTGCCACCACGCCGCACTCGTCGCGAAATTTATCAGAAGTTGGCATTTATCCATCAGCCTTCAAACAACCAATTCCGGATCAGCCCGCAAAGCCGTCTGCAGTGCACCTTCGAACGAACCGCGCAACCCGCTGACGGACGCGGACACTACCACCCGCCCATCCAGCTTGATCTCTACTTGATCGGAAACAGTCTCGCCGATCTCATCCGCGGACAGCCGATATTTTGCCGCTACTTGTTGGATTCCCGAAAGCTTACTCCGGTCGCACGAGATGACGACCCGGCTCGCGTCCTCGCCGAATAAGACAAACTCCGGAGGCAAACCCACCGACGGCAGATTAACCCTGAGGCCAATACCCTTGCCAAACGCCGATTCCGCCAGCGCGACTGCAATGCCACCCTCCGAACAATCGTGCGCGGAGTCGACCAAGCCCGCCCCGATCATTTCGACAAGCCCTTTCTGCAGCGCGGCTTCTCGCTCTAGTTCAAGCGCCGGAGGGAATCCCCACACCGATCCCAAGATCTCCTTTGCATACTCGGACGAACCAAACTCGGATTCCGCGTCGGCGAGGTCGCCGAGCTCCGAAGCCCGCAGGAGAACGATGACACGTCCCGGCTCGCGGAAGTGAGGAAACACGGCCTTGTGAACGTCTTCAAGAATGCCGACGATTCCGATCACCGGCGTCGGATAAATTCCTTCGCCCAGGGTTTCGTTGTAGAAGCTGACATTGCCGCCGGTAATCGGAACGTCGAGTTCCTCGCAGGCTTTGGTGATGCCATCAATCACTTCCGAAAACTGCCACATGATATGCGGCTTTTCGGGATTGCCGAAGTTCAGGCAATTGGTTGCGCCCACCGGCGTCGCGCCCGAGCACGCTACGTTGCGAGCCGCCTCGGCGACGGCGTGCATCGCGCCCAGTTTCGGATCGAGATAACACCAGCGACCGTTGCCATCGAGCGCCATCGCCAGTGCACGCTGCGAGCCTTTTATGCGAATCAGACCAGCATCTCCGGCCCCGGGACCCTCGACCGTATTGGTCTGCACCATATGATCGTACTGTTGCCACACCCAGCGCTTGCCGCAAATATTCGGACTGGCGAGCAGACGCTTCAGATTGTTCGTGAAATCGCCCGCTTCAGCCAGCTTGATGGGCTCAGGCATCTCGCGTGGCACCGGCGGTTCCCATCGTTCCAGCGGACGCTTGTACACGGGCGCATCATCGGTGAGCGCTTCGTTCGGAATCTCGGAGACAACTTCTCCGTGATGCAGCACACGCATCTTGCCGTCGTTCGTAACCCGGCCGATTTCGACCGCGTCGAGACCCCACTTTTCGAATACGCGGAAGACTTCGTCTTCGCGGCCTTTTTGCGCCACCAGCAGCATCCGCTCCTGGGATTCGCTGAGCATGATCTCGTAGGGGGTCATGCCAGTTTCGCGTTGCGGCACGCGGTCGAGTTCGATCTCGGTGCCCACGTGGCCACGCGCTCCCATCTCGCAAGTCGAGCAGGTCAGTCCGGCCGCGCCCATATCCTGGATGCCAACGATCGCGCCTGTCTGCATGGCTTCGAGGCAAGCTTCGAGCAGCAGCTTTTCGAGGAAGGGATCGCCGACTTGAACGTTGGGACGCTTCGCTTCGGACGCTTCGCTAAATTCTTCGCTGGCCATGGTCGCGCCGTGAATGCCGTCGCGTCCGGTTTTGGACCCGACATAGATGACCGGATTGCCTTCGCCGGCGGCCTTTGCATAAAAAATTTGGTCGCGCCGCACCAGGCCCAGAGCGAAAGCATTTACCAGCGGATTTCCCGAATAGCATGCCTCAAACTTGGTTTCTCCGCCAAGGTTGGGAACGCCGAAGCAGTTTCCGTACGAAGCAACGCCGCTGACCACGCCTTCGAGCAGCGAATGATTCTTGTGAATTTCGGCTTGCGTGGAATTGGATTCTGTGGGACGGACACTCTTGTCCGCCGCTGTTGATGTAATCGGCCCAAACCTCAGCGAATCCATTACCGCTACCGGCCGCGCTCCCATGGTGAAAATATCGCGCAGAATTCCCCCCACTCCGGTAGCTGCTCCCTGGAATGGCTCGATGAACGAGGGATGATTGTGCGATTCGATCTTGAAGGCACAAGCCCATCCGTCGCCAATGTCGATGATGCCCGCGTTCTCGCCTGGCCCCTGCACGACCAGACGGCTACGCGTTGGCAGCCGCTTCAGATGCACGCGCGAAGATTTATAAGAGCAGTGCTCGCTCCACATCACACTGAAGATTCCCAGCTCGGTGATCGTAGGTTCACGTCCGCCAAGAAGTTCTTTGACCTTCTCGTATTCGTCCGGCGTCAGGCCGTGTTCGCGGACAATTTCTGGAGTGATGGCAAGAGTGGAGACTGTGGTCATGAGGAAATACTATTGTCGCATCTGGAACGAGAGTAAGGGAAGAACACTTTATAAGACTGAATTTAGTCGTCTCAAGAGTGTATTTTCTTGCCGAAAGATCGCCGGCTGAATGCTGAGTGCTAATTGCTGAGTGCTTCGGTCACGGCACATCCCAACTATACTGTCCACAAATGAAATCCGTCATTGTTGGCACCGCAGGCCACATCGACCACGGCAAGACCGCGTTGGTCAAAGCGCTGACCGGCATCGATGCCGACCGCCTTGAAGAAGAAAAGCGCCGCGGGATCACAATCGATATCGGCTTTGCCAACCTTGAGTTGCCCCTGCCCGGTGGCGAAACTCTGCGTCTGGGGTTTGTCGATGTGCCAGGACACGAGCGCTTTGTCCGCAACATGCTGGCCGGGGTTGGCGGCATCGATCTGGTGCTGCTGGTAATTGCGGCGGATGAATCGATCAAGCCGCAGACGCGCGAACACTTTGACATCTGCCGCCTGCTCTCGATACGCCGCGGCATCACGGTGTTGACCAAGTCCGACGCGGTCGATCCAGAGACGCTAGCGGTAGTGCGAGCCGAGGTCGGAGACTTCCTGCGCGAGTCGTTTCTTGGTCACCCCAGTCTCGGTCAACCCAGTCTTGGTCACCCCAACCCCATCGTGGCGGTCAGTTCTCTGACTGGCGCAGGGATTGACGAGCTGAAGCGCGAACTTGTGAGAGTCGCAAGCGAGATCCCAGCGAAGAATTCAAACGCGATTGCCCGCCTGCCCATCGATCGGGTCTTCACCATGAAAGGTTTTGGGACGGTGGTGACCGGAACGCTGATTTCCGGGGCCATCCGCAGAGAAGACGAACTTGAAGTATTTCCCAGCGGGCGGCGAGTGCGAGTGCGCGGTGTTCAAGTACATGGGAAATCGGCCGAGCAAGCGGTTGCTGGACAACGCACAGCGCTGAACCTCGCGGGCGCGACCACCGACGAACTGGCGCGCGGAATGATGCTGGCTCCGGTTTCCACTTTTCATGCCAGCTCGCGACTGGATGTGGATTTGTCGCTTCTGTCTTCGGCAAAACCGCTGAAGGACCGCGCTCGCGTCCACTTTCACTCCTACACCTCCGAAACCATCGCCACCGTCGTGCTATACGGGAAGAAGCAGGTAGAACCGGGCGAAAGCGCTCTCGCACAGCTGCGATTGAGCGAACCCGTGCTGTTGCTTCCGGGAGACCGGTTCATCATTCGACAGTTTTCGCCCGTGATCACCAGTGGCGGCGGTGTGGTCGTCGAAAACACTCCGCCGCGGAAGGTAAAGAACGCGGCAGACTACGCTCGGTTCCTGACGATCCTTGCAGAAGAACTCAGGGCGGGCAGTTTGCGCACTCGAGTGATGGCAAGCGGCGCAAGGGGTCTGGGCATCGCGGAAGCTGTCGCTCGCACGGGCTGGACTGCGCAACAGATTGTTGCAGGGGTCTCCGAGAATCCTGAAGTTGTCCGTATCCGTGACATTTTTATCTCAAGGCCGGCGTTGGACCTCGTCCGAAAAGATTTTATTTCGGCTCTAGACACGTTTCATAGACACAATGCTCTGGTTGCCGGCATGAGCAAAGAGGAGTTGCGAGGACGATTTTCCGAAGTCATGCCCGAAGTCTTTGACAGCGTGTTCCACGAGGCGGCGAGCGCGGGAAAGATTGAACTGTCGGGCGAGTTGGTCCGCCTGCCGGGACGCGGCGTGGTGATGAAAGATGAAGAAGCCGAGTCGAAGAAGATCATCGAAGCCGCATTTGCGACTGCCGGGCTCAAAGTGCCCGCGCTGAAAGATGTGCTGGCGGGATTGAAGGTAGATAAGATACGAGCGCAAAAGATCGTCACTCTACTGCTACGGGACAAAGTTCTGGTGAAGATTTCCGACGATCTGGTCTTTCATCAGAACGCTCTGCTGGATCTACGCAAACTGATGGTTCTGGAGAAGGCGAAGTCTCCCAAGCTGGATGTGGCGCGCTTCAAAGACCTGACCGGAGTGACCCGCAAATATGCCATCCCTTTGCTGGAGTATCTCGACCGCGAGCATGTGACCCGCCGAGTCGGGGATGAGCGGGTGATTTTGTAGGAGGACAGCACTTAGCAATTGGCACTTAGCACTTAGCCCTTGCGGTTAGCTCCAACATTAGAGAGTTCTAGGCTAATTGCTAATTGCTGAGTGCTGAGAGTTCTAGGCTAATTGCTAATTGCTAATTGCTGAGTGCTGAGTGCTTCTCCACCCAAAGGTATCGGCTGTCCAGAAAGTTACTTCTGTTTCCACAGCGCGAGGGAGTATGCTGCGCGCATGGGTGTGTCGGTTTCGGTGCTGGCCAGCGGTAGCCGTGGAAACAGCACGATTGTGCGAAGTTCGTCGACCAGGATCCTGGTCGATGCGGGCATTTCCTGCCGCGAGACTTTCAAGCGCATGAAAGCTGCGGGAGACGACCCGCACTCACTCTCCGCCATTTTGATCACCCACGAACACACTGACCATGTGTCGGGTCTGCTGGTGTTGGCGCGGAAACTAAAAGTTCCCGTATACATGACGGGAGCCACCCACCAGGCTTGGTCAAGGTCGATGCGCGACGCCGCCGGCGAGCGTCCTCAGCTGGAGCGGCTGGAATGCTTCTCTTCCGGCCACAGTTTCCACATCGGGGACATTGGCATTACACCCTTCACGATTCCTCACGATGCGGTCGATCCGGTAGGTTTTACCTTCCGCGCTGAGGGCATCAAAATCGCGATTGCCACCGATCTCGGGCGACTGCTCGCGAATGTGAAGGATAATTTGCGGGCTTGCGATGTGCTGGTGATCGAATCCAATCACGATCTGGAGATGCTGCGCAATGGGCCTTATCCCTGGTCGGTGAAACAACGCGTCGGCAGTCCGACTGGGCATCTATCCAACGAGAAGCTCGCGGAATTCTTTGCCACCGGCTATGACGGGCACGCATCCTATATAGTGCTGGCGCATCTCTCGGAGCAGAATAATCATCCGGAATGCGCTTTGAGGGAGGCGGAAAAAGCGCTGGCGGGCCGCCGGACCCTGTTGCAGAATCGGGTCATGTTGGCAGCACAAACCGAGCCTATGCAACCTATCCGCTTGTAAATTGATCTGTAGTAGGTAAGACTAAGGGCATCCGTAGTTCATATGAGTGAGTGTATCGATCCCATCGTAGGCAAGATTTTGGCGGGCTGGCGCTATGATATTTCCGGCCTCGCGCCGGAGATGGGTGGCGACTACGAAGAACATTTTGCAGCCTGCGAACACTGCCGCAGCCGGCAGCGCCTGCATCGCACCATCGACATCGCATTGATTGCTCTGGCGTCGGTTTCCGCTGGGCTCTTCCTTCTGGCTTTTGGAGTGATTCGGCACTTTGGTCCGCGCAACGCCTTCTGGCTGGAGATTGCGGCGCTGGTCGGGTTTGCGCTGTCAGCGTTGATCTGGCTGATCGTCGCGGTGGCTACGCCTGCGCCCATGGCGGTGGTGGACGTCGCCCGGATCGGCGCACGCCATGTGCATGACCGCCTGCCAGCCGAAATTCGCGAACGCCTTCCCGAAGAACTGCGTTTGAAGATTACCGGCTCGTAAACGTATGCCGCCCTTTTCCAGGACTGTCGGGCTTTTGCTGCTAGCGGCGGTAACTATCGTCCCTTTGGCAGCTCTAGATTTTCTTCCGGATGCAGCATCGCACGAGCGACCGGCCCGGTGCCATAACGATGGAGGGAGCGTTCCCGCGCCCGAACCCGCTAGCCACACTTGCTGTCAGGCCGCGCATCATCCCGCGATACTTCAATCTTCCGCTTCGCTAACGTCCCTTCAACACTCAACCCAAGTTGACTTTCTCACGCATTCCGTTGCATCGGCTGGGTTGGCCGGCTTACCGGAATGTAGCAATCGTATCGGGCGATCCGCCGATTGCATCACCCCTGCGCGTCTAGCCTCCGGAATCATCCGTCCGCGAATGTCTTTTTTTGAGTTGCATTCCTTTGTGTGGCTTTGTGTCCCTTATGGTCAACGCTTCTGAGGTATCAACCACAAAAAGTGCATAGAGGAAAACATGTCGACGCACGAGAGTCATTTATGCGAAGAGCAGGGTTATGTTTTCCGGTCATTGCACTCCTGGTGATTTCGTCCTTAGCCCAGAATGCGGACCCCGACAAGGACATGTCCGAACAAAACCAGTCTGCGCAAACTATGCCCAACGTGTCGGGCATGAATATGAATGACGCTGCCTTATCATCGATACCTTCCTTTCACGCTTCTTCAGGCACGGCATGGCAGCCGGCCTCAGTGACAGATCCGATGTGGATGATCTCTCGCGGCGGTTGGGAGTTCATGTTCCACGGAACCGTGTTCATCACTTATAACCAGCAGGGTGGGCCACGCGGCGAGGGCAAGGCAGAATCGACGAATTACTTAATGACCATGCAGCAGCACCGGCTGGGGTCAGGCACACTTCTGTTCCGGCAGATGTTTTCGGCGGAGTCGCTGACCTCGCCCCATCCCGGCTTTCCCGAGCTCTTTCAGACTGGCGAAACGTATCATGGGCACCCGCTGGTCGATCATCAGCATCCCCATAATGTTTTTGCCGAACTGGCTGCGCTCTACACCTTGCCGGTCAATGAGAACGTTACCTGGCTGCTCTATGGAGGTCCATCGGCTGAGCCCGCGCTGGGGCCAGTGACGTTTATGCATCGGCAGTCCGCGTCGGAGGATCCGGAAGCGCCCCTTGGCCATCACTTGCAGGATTCCACGCATACAAGTTTTGGCGTGGTGACGACCGGCTTCATCTTTAATCTTTCCAAGCTTGATCTGTCCAAACTGGGTTTCCTCAAGGTAGAAGGTTCAGCGTTCAACGGACACGAACCCAACGAAGAGCGCTGGAGCATTCAGCTGGCCGCGCTCGATTCCTGGTCATTCCGTGTGAGCGCAGCCCCAACTAGAAACTGGACCGGACAGTACAGCTACGGACGACTGTCGCATCCCGAGGCCCTGGAACCGGGCGACCAGCAAAGACAAACTGCGTCGCTCGAATACAATCGGCAGCTTTCCGCAGGGATGGGCGAAGGATACTGGGCTACATCGCTGATTTGGGGCCGGGTGCAAAAGGAGTTCGAGCTTTTTCCTCTCAACAGCTACCTGCTGGAATCGACCCTGAATTTTTTCACCCGGAATTACGCCTACACGCGCCTGGAACTGGTAGACAAAGACGAGCTATTTCCCGAGGCCGCGACGCATCCGTCGTATCGCATTGGCGCGTACACCTTCGGAGGAGTGCGCGATTTCGTGCACAACGAGCATTGGCAGGTTGGGCTCGGCGGGGACGTAACTTTCTATTCGAAGCCCGCGGTGCTGGACCCCTTTTACGGAGACGACCCCGTTTCATTCCATGTCTTCATTCGAGTGCGGCCGGGGTTGATGGAGCCCATGCATTGAGGCAGGAGTGCGGTATTGTCAATTCGGATACATCTCAGATTTCGGCCCTCAAGCCCGCGCGATCCGCGCACAATTAGTGGATGGAGCCCCAGCGGAAGCTGCTGCAAACCGTCCGCATCGCGCTATTGGTGAGTATCGTCCTTTATGTTTTCATCGGCGAGCGCATAGAACGGAGTACGTCCGGGGCGCCGGACCGCAACATCTATTTCGCCATCACTCTATACATCTTCGCAGCCCGCGCCGAGCCTCGAACACACGTAGGCTGGCGATGGCACATCACCTTGCGGCGTCCGTCCATCCGGATCAAGGTGATTCGGGTTACGTGATCCCGACTACGCCTTGATGTGGCAGCTTGCGAGGCCCTTCTTTTCCAGATACTGCTGGTGATAATCCTCGGCCTCGAAGAATGACACCGCCGGCACAATCTGGGTGACGATGGGCTTGCTGAAGCGCCGTGATTTTTCCAATTGCTCCTTCGAAGCTTTGGCAGCGGCTTCCTGTTCCGGAGTGTGAAAGAAAATAGCCGAGCGATACTGCGTACCCCAGTCCGGCCCCTGCCGGTTGAGCTGCGTGGGATCGTGATTCTCCCAGAACACTTCGAGCAGCTTGTCGTAAGAAAGCTTCGCCGGATCGTACTCGATTTCCACCGCTTCGGCATGGCCAGTGCGGTCGGTGCAGACGTCCTTGTAGCTCGGATTTGCGGTCTGCCCGCCGGTATAGCCAACCCGGGTCGAGATTACGCCCGGCAGTTGGCGGAAGGTAGCCTCGACTCCCCAAAAACAGCCTGCAGCAAAAGTAGCTTTAGCCATAGAAATGACTCCCATTCTTAGAGTGTAGCGATTCTATTGGATGCGGCAAGCGAGAGAAAGTAACAGGATGCGGGCGCGGCATGCGGACCTTTTGCGCCTTTCCAATCCGGCCGGAATAGCCAATCCCCAAAGATGCGATGTTGGGCATCTCTTCGATTTTGGGTGGCGCATCGCTGCAGCACTGCGATAATGACTAGGACTGATTGGGGTCTTAGACTTGCACGTGAGAACTAGGATTTCGGCGTCACGGCGTGGGCTGTAGGTACAGGCGGGTATTCGTTCACACACGCGCTCTAGCCCCGCGGCAAACACTTCAAGCCAACCATGATTCATCAAACCGCCAAGATTATCCAAATTTTGACCGCCGCTGGCGCCACTGCAAGCATCGTTTACTACGCCCTGTGCCTCTGGAGCGCAGGAAAATTTCTTCGAGAGCGAATGGTTCCGCAAAATGCCCTCCCCCGGACCCCTGTCTCCATCCTCAAACCCTTCCGCGGCACCGACCCTGAAATGTACGAAAGCTTCCGCAGTCATTGCTTGCAAGACTACCCGGAATACGAAATCATCTTCGGCGTCCGCGACGCCAACGATGCTGCCATCCAACTGGTCGAGCAATTAAAAGCAGAGTTCCCGCAGCATGCAATCCGTCTGATGGTTTGCCCTGAGAAGCTGGGCAACAACACCAAAGTCAGCAACCTCGCCCAGATGGTGCGCCAGTCACGTCACGAATACATCATCGTCAATGACAGCGACATTCGCGTCGAGCCTGATTATCTGCGCCGCGTACTTGCTTCCCTGACCGATCCCAAAATTGGTTTGGTCACTTGTCTCTACCGCGGTGTAGCCAACTCGACGCTTGGCTCCAGGCTCGAGTCTCTTGGCATCAGCACTGATTTTTCTGCCGGTGTTCTGGTCGCACAAAACATCGAGCAGGGAGTCCGCTTTGGATTGGGTTCGACCCTGGCTTTTCGCCGCCGCGATCTGCAGGCCATCGGCGGTTTCGAATCTCTCGTCGACTATCTGGCCGATGATTATGAGTTGGGCAGCCGTATCGCCGCCTCGGGGCTGAACGTAAGGTTATCCGACGTCGTGGTCGAGACTTTCCTGCCACGCTACACACTGCGCAGCTTCCTGGATCATCAACTGCGCTGGGCGCGCACGGTTCGTGATTCCCGTTTTTGGGGATACGTCGGACTCGGATTGACGTTTGGTTTGCCGTGGGCTGTGCTCGCATTAATTTTCTCCCGAGGCGCGAGTTGGGCGTGGGCGTTGTTCGCATGCACAGCTGTGATGCGCGTCATCGTCGCCGTCGTGGTTGGCAGACTTGTGCTGCACGATCGCCAAGTCGTGCGCTTGCTTGCATGGATTCCGGTTCGCGATGTTTTCGCGCTGCTGGTCTGGATGGTGAGCTTTGCCGGTCACAAAATCGTCTGGCGCGGAGATCAATTCCGATTAGAAAAGGGCAAGCTGATACCGATGTAGGCGCGGTCGTCCGCGGCCCATGCGGCGCCAGCTTGAAGTTAGTCAGCTTTTCCCAGGCCGCCACACGCTGTCTCCAACCCGCGCACTTCACTCTCTTCCACAACCTCGCGGACTTTCCTCGCCAACATCTTTCCCGAAAAAGGTTTCTGCAAAAAGCGCGTAGTGACGTCAACCTTTCCATGTAGGAGAACAGGGTTTTCCGCATAGCCGGAGACAAACAGCACCTTCATGTTCGGACGCTCATCCGCCAACCACTGCGCCAGCATCGGCCCACCCATTTTCGGCATC
Organism: uncultured Acidobacteriota bacterium; assembly: GCA_963722725.1. Lineage (GTDB taxonomy): Bacteria > Acidobacteriota > Terriglobia > Terriglobales > Acidobacteriaceae > JABDBE01. The sequence continues at coordinate 409,270 of CAVROB010000009.1, read as the reverse complement.
ACCACATCCGTAATCATCAGGTCGATCCGACCAGCATGCGCCCGTGACACGCGCAACGCCTCTTCCCCATTGCTCGCTTCCAGCACGCTGTAACCGCTTCGAGTAAGAAACTGCGACGATGCCATGCGCACCGACGTTTCATCTTCCACCAGCAGCAAGGTCTCGCAACCACGCGGAGATTCTTCGGCCAACTTCGTGATCGGGGCTTCGCGGCTCAGCCCTTGTACCTCGGGTAAATAAACTTTGAACGTGGTCCCAAGTCCGAGCTCGCTGTATACCCACACGAAACCGCCGTTCTGCTTCACGATGCCATACACCGTCGCCAACCCCAGCCCGGTTCCTTTTCCCGCCTCTTTCGTGGTGTAAAAAGGCTCGAAGATGTGTGCCATGTGTTCCGGCGCGATACCCTGGCCTGAGTCGGTGACGGTGAGCAATACATAATCGCCGGGGGGCACGATCGCATGCCGCTGAACATAGGACTCCTCGACTCGCACTCTGGCGGTTTCGATGCTGAGCCTGCCACCGCTCGGCATAGCATCACGCGCGTTCGCTGTCAGATTCATTACTATTTGCTCGATTTGTGTGGGGTCGGCTTTTACTTTGCCTAGATCTTTCCCGGGAGCAAACACTAATTCAATATCTTCGCCGATCAGACGAGGCAGCATACCCGTGATTTCCCCAATGACTGTATTCAGGTCGAGGATCTGCAACGACTGCATCTGCTTCCGGCCAAACGCCAGCAACTGTCGAGTCAGGTCCGCCGCGCGCCGGGAAGCGCCCATAATCTCGGCCACGTTTCGACGAAGAGGATCCGTCTCGCCCAGCGAGTCGAGCATGAGTTCGGCATAAGCGCTGATGACGAGCAGCAGGTTATTGAAGTCATGAGCGACTCCACCAGCAAGCCGCCCGATAGCGTCCATTTTGTGCGCTTGTTGCAGATCCGATTCCAGCTTGCGCTGTTCGGTGATATCGCGGCCAGTAGAAATGAAGTGGCTAATCTCGCCAGCTCTGTCTCGCAGCGGGGTGAGCGCTTTTTCAAGGATTAAAGTTTCCCCATTCTTTTTCCTATCCATCACGATTCCACGAAACACGTTGCCGGCGTGAACTGTGCTCCACATCTCCTCGTAGAACTCGTCCTCTTGTTGCTCCGATCTGAGCATTCCGAAGGGCTGGCCGATAGCTTCGTCCCGCGAATATCCTGTGAGGGCTTCGAATGCCGGATTCACATACTCCATCACACCAGAGCGATCCATAATGATTAACGCGTCCGCCATCTGCTCCACGGAATGCCAGAGTTTGCGCAGGGCCTCGTCAGGTTCCTGGTGCTCACGCTCGACCTGCTGCCGCTCCGCGGAAAGCGTGTCAATTGCGGCGGCAAATTCCGGACTCGGTTCGAGGCGATTGTTCTGAGCCGCACCGTGACAGCCTGCTGCTTGAACCGCAGTCTCAATCGCTTCCCGGTTGACTGGATCGCTCAGGAAAATGATCGGAACGCCAGAATAATGTTGGCGCATCTGCCGTAACAACTGAAACGCAACGTTGTCAGTCGAATGATCACTGCAGAGTAGAAGGTCATAGCTTCGCCGGCGCAACTTATTGAGCGAATCTTCCAGCGAGGTTGCATGTTCGAAACGTACTTGCCCATGATTCGCCTCCCTCAACAGCTGGCACAGATCAGCGAAGTCGCGCTCGCTACCTCCTACCAGCAGCAATTGCAATTGCCGTTTGCCTGTCTCCGAGATTGTTGGTTTTCCCATTCCCGCTATATCCCGCTAGTGATTACATCGGAGGCTGGGGTCTGGAGCATCGCTACCAAAGGCCATCTTCTGAAAAGATAAGGTGACTAAAGTTCCAATTCAGGAAGGCCAAATGTAGGCGCGGGCGTCCCCGCCCGTGCGGCACAGCCAAAAAGTGCTCCTACGTTCAGCCAAGATCTTTCATCAAAAGCCGCAAAAAAAATGAAACAAACTCAATCCTGCCCGCGTACTATTCCAAGTCGTTCGAAACTGAATCAGAGCCTGCCGAACTCCGTGATGCCCACGTAGCCGTGGACGCCCCATCCGACGCGACGCAAAGCACGGGATTCGCGTCGGGGCACAAACCAGGCATTGCCAGTGCCAGCGAGAACAATTAAAGAAGAACTATGTTCCAAAGATGCACAGCACTTGTCCTCGGTCTGGCCGCGCTCACGCTCACTCCCGCGCTCGCCCAGGAAAATAATTTCACCGCCCGCCTGCTCCAAAACCGCTACGAGATCGATTTTCAGGAAGGCCGTTTGTCAGGAACCGGTCTACCCGTTCTACAAAATGCCCTCGCCGGTGCGCAGTTCGTGCTCATCGGAGAAGACCACGGCATCTCGCAGATTCCGCAATTTGCCGGCGCTGTGTGTGATCTGATCGGCCCCGAGGGATTTCGTACGATGGCCGTTGAAACTGGGCCGCTAGCGGCGAATGAACTCCAGCACTGGATTACCGGCGATTCGGGACGCGCAAGCTTGGCGAATTTTGAGCAGAAGTTCCCAGAAACCATCGCCTTCTACGACTTTCAAGAGGAATACGACTTGCTGACCCACTGTGCTCGCGCCGCGCAGGGCGGGCAGTTCCGTTTGTGGGGACTTGACCAGGAACTGATGGGCGCATCCGGCCTCATCCTCACGCGCATCTTGGAAACACATCCCGGCAAACAAGCCACGGAAGCCGCGCAACGCCTGCTGCAGAAAAACAACGATGCTCATGCAGCCGCGGTCAAGAGTGGCAGTCCAGGCGACATTTTCATGATGACAGCCTCCGATGCCGAACTTAACAATCTCAAAGATCTGCTCCACAAGGAAGGAAATCCGACCAGCCAAGCGCTGATCGATGCTCTGATCAAGAGCCGTGACATCTACCAGAAGAATATGAACGGTTCCGGCTACGAATCGAATCGCGAGCGGGCGCTGTTGATGAAATCGAATTTCGCGACCGACTACAAGCTAGCCACACAGGCTGATGGCGTCCCGCCCAAAGTACTGCTCAAGTTCGGCGCCTGGCATATGTACACAGGCATCAATCCACTGCGAAACAACGATATGGGAAACTTCGTCACCGAATTAGCCGACGGTCAGGGCACAACCTCGCTCCACATTATGATCTTGGGAGTAAAAGGTTCCCAACTGCGTTTCGCCGGCATCGGACGCCCCTATCAACCCGCGGACTTTAACTTAGCCGAAGACAAAGACTCCGATTTCTTATTGCTCAAGCCCATGTTCGACAACCTTGAACCCGAAGGGTGGACCATGTTTGACCTTCGTGGCCTTCGCAAGGGATTCCGTTCTCTCGAACCGGTCGACAAAGAAATGGAACGCATCATATTCGGATACGACCTGCTGGTCCTGATCCCTAACGCAACCCCCTCGAAGCAGATCCAGTAGCACAGGCCCAGGGCGTAGCGACGAGCATAGAGACGGCCGGCCCCACTTTCCACAAGCGGTCCGATTGGAGGACAATAGATAAATACTTTCGGGTGAGGTGACCTATGCGGCATGGCCTGTCTGAACTTCTCTGCGTTGCGCTAGTAACTCTTGCTACATCGGCTTTTGCTCAACAGATCCGCGGCGACTACGTCGAGACTCGCAGCGCCGACGTTTACACTGGGCAGTGTTTCGCAAATGGCGAGGTCAACCTCGTAGGCGATGAAGCGATTCTAGCCTGGCACGTCCAGAGCGGGAACTGGGATGGCGTTCCTCTGGACGGCTTGACGGTCGCCGCTGCGGTCCACGCCCATGCCACTTTAGGCGACCCCTACGCGAATCCCTATCCAGCACAGGCTGTCCTGCTCGTCGATGACCAGGCGACTCCACAGCAGATCTCAGCGCTGGTCGCGTTTGCGCACCAAATGGGAGGTGAACTTCTGCGTCACGCAGACAAGATAATCCCAGCTCCCATGGAACTCGCGGTCAATCCCGAGCGGCACGGAGTTGCGCTGCTGCGCGCCGGACAGTTCGCTACGGTGCAAACCCGCCCCGTGAATGACAAAGACCATGTCTGCGGTAACGAAGTGACTTTCTATCCGCCACTCACCCAACTGACCCACTCGATGCCGGCGGTCGCCCTCACGGATTCCTATCGCGGGCCAGGGCTCGATGTAGATTGGGAGTCGCACGGAAGGCGCAGCGCTTTCGTGGGCACCTTCGTTCGCTAGCTCACATAGCAGTGCTCGAAACAGGCTACCCTTGCGGCTTTCGGCCTCAGGCAAGGGCCTCTGCGTCGCCCATTTGCCAAACGAACTTCTCTTCAGACCAAAGTAATGGCTCGAATTACCAAAGCGCATGCACGTGGGACATCTGTTAGTCCGCGGTCACGGGTGAGATGGTGAGCTTGTATTTCTCGATTGAGGAAGCCGGCTACCCATGGAAAAAGGTGATTTTCTGGACGAGGTTCATGTGCGAATCCTGCGGGTCACGGAAGATCTGCGGGCCATTCAGCAGACGTTGAACTGCGCAGCCATGCAAGCGCCGGGCGATCCGGAACTCATGGAAGCTCTCTGTCAGTTGCCCGAGATCGAATCCCTGCACGTACTAAGGTCAGCCCTCGATCAGATGCGCCACTTCCTCTGGTTCTACATGCAGGTTATGACTAACGAATCCGAGGAAGGCGACAAGTTGCGTCAGGGCTTTGCTCCGAATCCAGCCGAGGAGGGCATGGTCAGCCCGAGAGTAGCGGCCGCCGAGAAGTTTAAACGCGCCGCCGACACCGCGCTGCTGCAATATCTGTCCGACGGCAAGGCTCGTAAACCGAATTAGCCCGCTTCTTACCAAACTGTGTATTCCTCTTAGAGCTAAGGACGAGAAATCGCGAGTTGGATAGCGATCTCGGGGATTGCGCGGTATCCTGGCAGACCGTTTCCGGCAAACTAACCGAATTCTTTTCGACAAATCCCACACTGACACAGGTCGATCGCACCCTCGAAAGCATGGAGGACGGGGTGGGAATCGAACCCAACGATGATCGGTTTTGCAGACCGACGCCTTGCCACTTGGCTACCCGTCCTCTGGCGCGGGCCCCGGTGTAGTTACGGCTGGAGGTACCTCACCGACGCCCGCATGAGCATTATATAACTATGTCTATCATATTAGTAGTCTATATACAATCCTTGAAACCGCCTCCAAACTTTCTTCTCTTCTATCCCGCATACGATACAAATCTTTACAATCAAAACTCTTGCATCTCCGGCTGAGAAACTAAATCCAATAGAATATTAATGATCCGGCGTCGGCCGCGCAGGGCACAATCTGAAGCTGTTCGAAAGGACGGCGGTGCTTCGCATAATTCTTTCTTGAACATCTTTGTCTGCGGATGACCTTGTCCGGCCGGCGTTTTTGTATACCCCGAGGAAATTATGTGGATTGTCCGACTTGCACTGCGACGGCCATACACTTTTGTGGTCGTAGCTCTGCTGCTTTTGATTCTGGGTCCCATCGTCATTCTTCGCACACCCACCGACATTTTCCCGAATATCAATATTCCCGTGGTCAGCATCCTGTGGAACTACCAAGGCCTCAATCCCGACGATATGTCCAACCGCATCGTCTTCCAGACGGAGCGGGCGCTTACGACGCTGGTCGACGACATTTCGCACATCGAGTCGCAGTCGCTGAACGGTATTGCGGTGGTGAAAGTGTTTTTCCAGCCGCACGCGGATATTACCAAAGCGATCGCGCAGGTGACTGCGATTTCACAGACCCAACTTCGGCAGTTGCCACCGGGAACAACACCGCCGCTGGTGATTACTTACAGCGCGTCCAGCGTGCCCATTATCCAGTTGGCGCTCTCGGGGCAGAGTCTTTCCGAACAGCAACTGTTTGACTACGGCGTCAATTTCATTCGGACCCGTTTGATCACGATCCCCGGGTGCGCAATTCCGTATCCCTATGGCGGAAAGCAGCGCCAGGTGCAGGTTGACCTCGACACCAACGCGCTGCAATCGAAGGGGCTGTCGCCGTTAGACGTAGTCAACGCGATCAGCGCGCAAAATATCGTTCTGCCATCCGGCACCTCGAAGATTGGGGCTTTTGAATATGCCGTCGATACCAACAGCAGTCCCACGACGGTCGCCGAATTGAACCAGTTACCGATCAAGACTACGGGCAGCACTACCATTTACATCCGCGATGTAGCGTATGTGCGCGACGGTTTCCCGCCTCAAACCAATATCGTGCGAGTGAATGGACAGCGCTCCGTTCTGCTCACTGTTTTGAAAAGCGGGCAAAATTCCACACTCGACATCATCGCCGGGATAAAGTCACTCCTGCCGCAAATTGCAGCTGGTTTGCCGCCCCAACTGCACATAAACCCGCTGGCCGACCAGTCGCTTTTCGTGCGGGCATCGATTGACGGCGTTATAAAAGAGGCGACGATCGCCGCCTGCCTCACCGGCTTGATGATTTTGATCTTTCTGGGCAACTGGCGCAGTACGGTCATTATCGCGGTTTCCATTCCGCTTTCGATTCTGACGTCCATCATCGTGCTGAGCGCGCTGGGCGAGACCATCAACATCATGACGCTGGGTGGGTTGGCGCTGGCGGTGGGCATTCTGGTGGACGACGCCACAGTCGAGATCGAGAACATCAACCGGAATTTGGCGCAAGGCAAAGAGGTCGAGCACGCCATTCTGGACGGCGCTCAGCAGATTGCGGTTCCGGCGTTCGTTTCGACGCTCGCCATCTGCATCGTTTTCGTGCCCATGTTTTTTCTCTCCGGGGTCGCGCGGTTTCTGTTTGTGCCGCTCGCGGAAGCAGTCGTATTCGCGATGATGGCCTCTTATCTGCTTTCCCGGACGCTGGTGCCGACCATGGCCAAGTATTTATTGCGCGGCCATGAAGCGGAGGCCCTGGCGGCAAGTCAAAGCCGAAATCCTCTGGTTCGGATGCAGATCAAGTTCGAAGAGGCCTTCGAGCGTTTCCGTGAAGGCTACCATACGCTGCTGGAACGCTGTCTTCATCATCAGCGGGCCTTTTTGCTTGTCTTTCTCGGCGTGTGCTTAGCTTCGGTGGTGTTTGTGGTTCCGTGGCTGGGCCAGGATTTCTTCCCCGCGGTGGACGCAGGTCAATTTAAGTTGCACATGCGTGCGCGGACGGGAACTCGCATTGAGGAGACGGCACGCCTTTCTGATCTAGTGGAGCGGTCGATTCGCGAGCAAATCCCGCCCAAGGAAATCGACAGCATTATTGACACCATCGGTCTGCCCTATAGCAGCATCAATCTTTCGTACAGCAACTCGGCGCCGATTGGAACGGGTGATGTCGATATTCTAGTTAGCCTGTCAAAGGGGCACCGGCCCACGGCGCAGTACGTTCACGATCTGCGCTTAAGACTTCCGGAGGAGTTTCCGGGAGTGACTTTCGCATTCCTGCCGGCGGACATCGTCAGCCAGATCTTGAATTTTGGTCTTCCCGCGCCCATCGACATTCAGGTTGTGGGTTACAACGTCAATGCCAACCGCGCATTCGCTGACAAGCTACTGGAGCGGGTCCAGCAGATTCCCGGGACCGTGGATCTGCGCATCCAGCAGCCTTTTGATCAGCCTTATCTGCACGTCGATGTTGATCGCACGAAGGCGCAACAGGTCGGATTCACTCAACGTGACGTCGCGAATAATCTCTTGGTTTCGCTTAGCGGCAGTTTTCAGACGACGCCTGAGTTCTGGGTCGACCCCAAAACCGGGGTAAGCTATTCCATCGCGACCCAGACGCCACAGTACCGCGTCGATTCCTTGCAGGATCTCGAGAACATCCCGGTTACCGGGCCGAGCGGCGCTCCCGCAGGGATTCTCGCGAGCCTTGCTTCCATTCGCCGGGATGCCGGTCTGGCCGTCGTCTCGCACTACGACATCCAACCCTTGATCGATATCTATGGTTCGGTGCAAGGTCGGGACTTAGGCGGGGTGGCGCGCGACCTCAATAAAATCGTGCAGGACAGCAAAAAGGAGCTGCCACGCGGCTCCCAGCTAATCGTGCGTGGACAGATTCAGACCATGATTTCTTCGTATGAAGGGCTGTTGGGCGGATTAGTTTTCTCGATTGTGCTGGTATACCTGCTGATCGTGGTGAATTTCCAATCCTGGCTTGATCCTTTCATTATTATCTCTGCCTTGCCTGCGGCCCTTGCCGGCATTGTGTGGTTTCTGTTCATCACCCGCACGACCCTCAGCGTTCCTGCGTTGACTGGTTCCATCATGTGCGTGGGAGTTGCGACCGCCAATAGCATCCTGGTTGTAAGCTTTGCCAAGGAGCAATTGGCCGAAGGCAAAGACGCGCTTGTCGCCGCTCTCAATTCCGGATTCACGCGTTTCCGGCCGGTGCTGATGACGGCACTGGCCATGATCATTGGTATGGTTCCGATGGCGCTGGGATTAGGCGAGGGCGGCGAACAGAATGCTCCGCTGGGCCGGGCGGTGATCGGCGGTCTGTTATTCGCAACGGTAGCAACGCTCTTTTTCGTTCCTGTTTTCTTCAGTATCCTGCACGGACGCAGGCAACGGCTGGCGCGGGGAGAAGCAAAGCATTGATCCAGTTCATAATTGATTTTGCTCGTGAAGTTGGGAGAGTCTTTTCATGAAGGTTGAACCGCAAAGCGAAACGGAGATGCCGGTGCAAGTTGAGAAGGCCGTGGCGGTCCACGAACAAAAACTGGCAAACCAGCCGGGCAAACCAGCCCGCCGCTGGTGGATTGCTGTTCTTGCTTTTGTGATCGTGGCGGCAGTCGTTATTTCTGGCATTCTGCCACGAATCAACGCCCGCGCGGCCCTCGAGAAAGAAACGGCGGAGATGGCCATTCCAACCGTCTCCGTGATCACCCCCAAGCGTGGTGCGCCGACACAGGAGGTAGTGCTGCCAGCGAACGTTCAGGCCTATATTGATTCTCCGATTTACGCCCGCACCAATGGATATCTGAAGCGCTGGTACACAGACATTGGGGCACGAGTGAAGGCTGGGCAACTGATTGCGGAGATTGAGACCCCGGAAGTTGACCAGCAACTGCGGCAATCGAAAGCTGATTTAGCTACGGCAGAAGCGAACTTGAATCTTTCACAGATCACCGCCACCCGTTATCAGGACTTGTTGAAGACCGATTCCGTATCCAAGCAGGACACGGATAATGCCACGGGAGACCTGGCGGCCAAGCAGGCCACAGTCCAATCCTCGCAAGCCAACGTGAAGCGGCTGGAAGAACTGCAATCGTTCGAGAAGATCTATGCTCCGTTCGATGGCGTAATTACGGCGAGGAACACGGATATTGGCGCATTGATCGATTCGGGGAGCAGCGGCGGGACGAGGACTGAGCTTTTTCATATCGCCCAACCGGACAAGTTGCGCGTCTATGTTAGCGTTCCGCAAGTCTACTCGCAGGCGATGAAGCCCGGATTGAGCGCTGACCTTGTCCTGTCGGAATTTCCGGGGCGGGTTTTTCCCGGAACGCTGGTGCGAACCGCGGACGCGATCGATCAGTCCACGCGAACTTTGCTGGTGGAAATCCGCGTGAATAATCCGACGGGCACGCTGTTTAGCGGTGCTTATGCGGAAGTGCATTTGAAGCTGCCCACCGCAACTTCAGCCTTCATTCTTCCGGTGAACACGCTGTTATTCCGGTCGGAAGGACTTCGCGTGGCTGCGGTCACCGACGGACGGCATGCCGAACTGAAGCAGATTACGCTGGGCCACGATTTCGGCTCCGAGGTCGAGGTAGTTGCCGGGCTTACTGGCGATGAATCCATCATCGCGAATCCGCCGGATTCACTGGTGTCGGGAGAAGAAGTCCGCATCGCAAAACCGGCGGCTACGGGAGAGTCTCAAAAGTGATTGGCTGGCGACATACGCTTTCCGCCTTTAGAAAACCCCTGTCATTCATACAGGGTGGGGCACTCTTTGCCGGTTTGGCGCTGATGTGCGCTTGCGCCGTTGGCCCGCGCTATTCACGGCCCCAGGCGCCGGCGGCCCCGGAGTATAAAGAAACGCCACCGAACTGGAAACCCGCCCAGCCGGCGGATCAGACCCTGAGAGGAAAATGGTGGGAGGTCTATCAGGATCCGCAACTCAACGCACTCGAAGAGAAGATCAATATTTCGAACCAGACTCTGAAGGCGGCGCAGGCTCAGTTTGATCAGGCCCGGGCCACGGTGCGCTACAATCGCGCGAATTATTATCCGACGATCACGGCGGGAGTCTCAGCGACGCGGGAGCGTTTTTCCGAGAATCGTCCGCTGGCGAGCGGAGTTACAACCACGAACGACCTCGTAATCCCCATAGACATGTCCTATGAACCTGACGTGTGGGGCAGCGTGCGGCGTACCGTGCAAGAGGCGCGGGCGAATGCGCAAGCTACGCTGGCTGACCTGGAGTCGGTACGACTGAGCGTCCACGCGGAGCTGGCCGTCGATTATTATCAGGCGCGCGAACTGGACGCTGAGGCCCAATTACTCGATGACACAGTAGCCAGTTATGTGAAGCAGTTGCAACTGACCGATTATCGCTACAAGGGTGGCGTGGCGTCGCAGGTGGATGTGGCGCAGGCACAAACGCAATTGGAGACCGCACGCGCGCAGGCCATTGATGTGCGAGAACAACGAACTCAGTTTGAACATGCGATTGCGGTTCTGATCGGGGAACCGGCTTCGACTTTCACATTGTCATTTGTGGTGCTGAAGGCAATCCCGCCGGTCATCCCGCCAGGGTTGCCGTCGGAGTTGTTGGAGCGCCGTCCCGACATCGCCGCCAACGAACGCCTGATGGCATCGGCGAATGCCGGTATTGGCGTGGCGAAGGCAGCATACTTTCCTATGTTCAATTTTTTTCCCAGCACTGGATTCGAAAGCACCTCCATCGCGAATTGGCTTTCCAGCCCAAGTACGTTCGCCATTGTGGGAGCTTCGGCGGTGGTGACTGCGTTTGATGTTGGACGGCGCCGGGCTGCCAGTGATCAAGCTCGTGCCGTGTACGACCAGGCTGTGGCCAATTATCGTCAAGATGTGCTCACCGCTTATCAGGAAGTTGAGGACAATCTTGCAGCTTTGCGACTGCTGGAAGATGAATCCAACACGGAAAGCGCGGCCGTCGCGGCGGCGGAACATTCGCTGGCTCTTTCAAACAATCGTTATAAAGGTGGCGTGACCACTTATCTCGAGGTCATCACGGCACAGACTACTGCGCTTGCCGACGAGCGCACGGCAGTACAGATTTCTGGCCGTCGCATGGTTGCCAGCGTGCTGCTGATCAAGGCTTTGGGCGGTGGCTGGGATGCGGCCAGTTTATCCACGGTAAAGATGGAGTCGCGCACGCCGGTTCCGCCTGGTCAGTGAAATCAGGTCAGTGAAATCGCGGTTATGCTTTGGATTTCCGCGGCTGGGTTTTCTTGCTCGCCTTCTTGCTGCGGCGCCGAAACGCCTTCGTACGCTTGGTCAGCTCTTCTTCTGAATACATGCTTCCGCGGCAGTTGGGCGTACCGCAGAGGCATGGCGATGGGTCATCCAGATCGCCATCGTAAAGGTTGTAGTCGTAGGTAAGTTCTTCGCCGGCCTGAATGTCCCGCGCCGCAATGATCCACACCCGGCCTTTAATCTCGTCCGCTTCGCAATTGGGATCGCAGGAGTGATTGATGAACGCGGCCACACCTTCACCATCGATGACGTGCTTGCCATCGGTCAGTCCGAATAAATAGGTGCGCGGGTGGTCATCGTAGAGTGCGTCGGCTTCCTTGATGGTGATGCGAGGTCCGGTGTATTCCACGACGACGGTCCCCTTTTTGATGGGAGCGGTTGTGTGACAGCCCTCAGAATCGATCTTCGATCGGCTGATCACGAGGTGGTCCGGTCCCGTGTGCTTTCGTCTGGCTTCACGGTCGAATTTGCGGGGCGTTGGTCGAGGCATCGGCACGGGTAGGAGAGCTCAGGGATTTCTTTGGAGGTTGAGCAAACAGAATAGCGTCTATCGCGAAACCGTGGCAAGCGTGCCCTTTGACGGTACCGTTTGACCGCACAACGGTCGGCGAGAATTTACACGTTATTCATCTTGCGGTCACGACTTCGTAACAGACGACGGCCTAAACTACGACACCGAACAGGACAGGATAGGTCACTGACTTTCTGTGGTCTTCCTTTCGCGTCGTACGAGGTCAAGTCTCAAACTGGTTGCGGTATGTCCGCGCGGCTCTCGGCATCGCGACAACTTGTCGCGCTTCCTTATTTCTTGATGCAGGTGTGGCGGCATGGCGTGTGCGCAGGTGAGTGCCCGGAGAGTGGATGAGGACGCGTTCATGAAGCGGCTCATTTTCGTTGTGGAAGATGAGATCGAGGTCTCGGAGCTGGCGCAGTGGTGTCTTGAAGAGGCGGGCTATGCGGTGCGTACGTTTTCCACGTCCAGCGTGATTCAGGATGCAGAGGACTACCACCCTTCCTTAATGCTGATCACCATGATGATGCCGGACGGCAATGGACTGGATTTGTGCCGGCAGATTCGCGAGAATCGCGCGCTGGCGAGAACGCCGATCGTCTTCCTCATTCCGGAGTCCGCGGAGGAGCACCGCGCTCTGGCTCTTGAGTCTGGTGCGGACGACTGCATCGTGAAGCCGTTCAGCCCGCGTGAACTGGTGGCCCGGGTGCAAGCGGTGCTGCGTCGCTTTGGGCCCGCGAACGGACGATCCCGAAACGAGGCGGCGGATTTGGTCATCGACAGTTTGGCGATGAAGGTTTCTGTCCGTGGCAGCGAAGTATCGACTACGAGTTTGGAGTTTCGCCTGATCGAATACCTGGCGCGCCATCGCGGCCAGGTGTTCACTCGCGATCTTCTCCTCGACGCGGTGTGGGGGGATATGCAATTCGTAACCCCGCGCAGCGTGGATGCGTGCATACGGCGAATCCGCGAGAAGATTGAGCCAGACCGGACGAGTCCGACCTACTTGAAAACCATTCGCGGCGTTGGTTATCGCCTGGACGCGGTTGCCGCATGGCAACTCACGCCCAACGACGGATGCACTTGCCTTGCGTGCACGACGCCACCGGGGGGGTCACGCCTAGCGTCGGCTGAGCGCCGGAGAAGGCCTTCTACGTAACGGCGACTTGCACATATTCTGGTGCAGAAAATACCTCCAAAAAAACTCTCGATTCCCCGCAAAATCTAGAAAACAAACGACCGGAAATTTTCTTGCCTCCTAGATCTATGGTTCTAAAGATAGTTAGAGGCAAAATCTTGGAAACATTGGAGTTACGGCGCGTTTTGGCTGGATGCGATTCCGTTTCAGAACCGCACACCGGATTGATTCGGTCGACAGCGGAGTTCGCAGCATCCCAGAACTGCGCTCTCGATCAAGTTGTCAAAGATTCGATGGTTATCTCTGAGATAACCTACGCGTCTATATGTTATCGGAATGCTTGGCGCAAATCAAGGAGAAAGCGGACGACGCTTAATCGCGGTTTCAAAACGGGGATCTCGCGCCCACCCTCTCCGCAAAGTGCGCGGAGAAGGATGGGGCACCCCATCATCCTGGAATTTGTTTCACGGCATCCCGCAATCCAGATGTTGCCTTAGAAGTTGTATTTCAGGCCGAATTGCATGGTGCGGGGGCGATGCGCGTCCACAGGATGCAGGAACGAGCTGCCCTCAAGGCAACTGGGGTCGCCAGCGGAGTTATTCGCGCCGCCGTAGCAGGTAATGGTGTTGCTGCCGGTGTTGCCTTTGTCGGGATCGTAAATGCGGAACTGGGTGTGATTGAAAACGTTGAATGCCTCCGCACGAAACTCAAGATTGCTGCCCTCGGTGATTTTGAAGTGCTTCAAGAGAGCAACATCAAAGTTCAAACGGTTGGGATTGTTCATGAAATTGCGGCCCGCGTCTCCGAAGGTCAGACCCACGGGAGCGCCGAATGCGGCGGGGTTGCCGAGGATGGGGCCGATACTCTCCGGATTGTTTGCGCCGAAGGGCGCAGTTCTGTGAGGGTCTCCAATTACGTCGGGATAAGATCCTGCGCCGGTCCCGTTGGCCACGCCGGCGTTGTCGAGCACGGAGATGCCGGTACTGCTGCCGCCGTTAATGATGCTGAATGGCGTTCCTGTTTGAAAAAGGGTGATGCCAGAAAGTTCCCATCCGTTCTCCATGGCGTGGACCCAACCCGATGAGCTTTCCGGCATTGGCGTGGATTGCGTGGAGGCGGAGTCGTCGAAGCCAACATTCGAGAACCAGTAGCGGAGCTTGTTGACGAAGCTGTCCAGTTTATAGACGTAGCTGACATTCAGCATGTGACGCTGATCAAAATTCGAGCTGGCCTTGTTCGAGCTGAGATTAAAGGAATTGACCAGTGTGGTGTCCGACCGGTCCGAAGAATCGTCAATGGAATGGCTATAGGTATAGGAAACGCCGAAAGTCAGAGGGCCGGTGGCGTGCCGCAGGGTAAATTGCAGCCCGTTATAGTTGGAATCCGCAACGTTTTGCAAAGAGAAGATTTGACCAAAACCGGGGGCAAACTGCCGAAGGCTGTTGGGATCGGGAAAGTTCTTTCCCGGCGTACCGAAGCACGCCGCCTCCAGGTTGACGAAGTTTACATTCGTGTTGTCCCAGACGGCTCCGGTCGGATTGGTTGGAGTAACAAACGTAAAACTTGTTCCGTTGTAAGAATTGCACAGAGTACTGGTAATGGGCTGGCCGGGCGCAAGGCCAAGTGGCCCAAACGGGTTGTCGGTCGACACCGCCGGGACCAGTTGGTTGACTTGAAGCTCGGTAGTGAGATGGGTTCCCTTGCTTCCGACGTAGCCAAGAGTTGTGATCGTGTTCTTGGTTAGTTCGCGCTGCACGCTGAAGCTCCACTGCTGAACGTAGGGCCAAATTGCTTGCGTGGGGATCGCAGTGACATTCAGTGGAAAGGCTCCGGATATTCCACAACCCTGGCCTACGCCACCAATGCACTCGTAGCTGGTGGGATGATTCTGAGTCATGTCCAGCACCTGAGGTGCGCTGCCTTCGAGCGAGCCGGTGTTGGCTTCGTTGCCAATTCCGTGGTGGAAAAATACTCCGTAGCCGGCGCGGATGGAAGTCTTGCCGTCGCCGAAAGGATCCCAGGCAAAACCAATGCGCGGAGCGGGATTAAAGATATGGCTGGTCATGCAACCGTCGGGGATGCCGTTCACGCCGCATCGCTGCAGGCCGTTGGTGATTCGCGGGTCCAGATTGCTGAGATTCAGCGGAATCGGAGAACAGGGGCTCGCAATGGAACCCGGGGGCGGATCGCAATTCGACGGCGGACCGTTGAGCAGGACGCCGGTGAAAGGATCGACGGTAGTTTGCGCAGCCAGGGATTTACTGTAGACCGAGGGCACCCAGTTGTAGACATTGTTGTATTTCTCGTGCCAATTTCCGTACAGGCTTACTCGCAAACCTAAGTTAAGGGTGAGCCGCGGACTGATTCGCCAGTCGTCCTGAAAGTAGGGTTCGGCGATTTGGTAACGATTGAAATAATTCCGCTGGGTGCTGTCTTGCTGAAAGGTTTTGATTCCGCCTTCGAGAATTCCCGGCGTGCCGGTCGGTTCTCCGAGCAAGAAGTCGGCAAACGCATTGCCTTTGCTGTTGAAGCTGCTGACGTTGCTGAAGGTCAAGATTCCCTGCTGATCGCCGGTATTCGCTCCCACTGCCTGATTCAATTCGTTTCGTTGGGCGATGACGAATTGAACTCCGAACTGGAGGGTGTGCTTGCCCACAACTTTGCTAAGGTCGTCGCGAAAGTTGTAGGTCGGATTGGAGTGATGCCAGGGCAAATAGCCGGGATCGATGCCAAATCCGAATCCGCCGTACGCTGCATTGGTGCCGCCAATCACGATTCCCGGCACTTTACCGCCGAAGCCATTATTAAACAGATATCCGGCAGTCAAACCGGCTGGCCGCTGCCACTGAACGCCGTTGGCGTCGATGTTTTGGAGCGTAATGTGATCGGTGGTGTAACTGAAAACGAATTCATTCAGCAACGAAGGTGAAATCGTGTTGGTGAGGTGAGCCAGCATGCTCAGGCCCGGCCCGGTGAATGTGCTTTGAATGGTGGGGAACGTGTTTTGCACCGTGCCCCATTGCGGGGAGAGGATGGTGGTGTCCCAGGAATCATGAATGTATCGAAAGCTCGCGCGCATGTTTGGAGTGATGTTGTGATCGATGCGAAATAGTTCTTCGCGCCAATAAGTGCTCGGAGAAACTGCGGCGTTGAAACATGACCCTTCAGTCGTGGTGCACCCCCCGGTCGCATCGGGCGCTGGAATTATGCCGGTGCCGAGTATGGCCTGCGCATTGGGGTCGATGGGAACTTGATTTCCCGGGAAGGTTTCCGGCTTGCCGGTATTCTGATCGGTGCCGAAAGCGGGACAATCCGGATAAGCGCTACGGGTGAAATCGGCTTGCAGTCCCGGCAATACGAATGGGCAAAGATCGCTGAAGTTTCCGCCACGCTCGGCTAAAGACGGAACCGCCTGATTGTAATCGGTGGGAGTACGCTCAAAGCGGAATTCTTCGGAGAAGAAGAAATAAGTTTTGTCCTTGTTCGTGTTGAACAGCCCTGGGATGTAGAGCGGGCCGCCAATGGCACCGCCAAAGTCATTTCTGCGGTACAAAGGCGCCTTTGTAGTCTCATCAAAGTAATTGCGGGCGTTGAAGAATTCGTTGCGGATAAATTCGTAGGCCACGCCGTGAAACTGGTTAGTTCCGGATTTCGTTGTCGCTATGACTGTGCCGGACGCGCTCTGTCCGTACATGGCGCCGTAGTTCGAGGTGAGGACTTGCACTTCGCTGAGCGCATCCAGGCTGGGGTAGACGATCAATGTGCTTTGGTTGCCGTTGAGTCCGGCGTTTAAGACATCACCGCCGTCGACGTTGAACGAGTTGTACTCAACCCGGCCACCGTTCACGCTGTAGCGGACGCTGCCCAAGATTCCGACCTTAGCTTCGTCTTGCCCCGTCTGGTTACTCACGCCGGGAGTCAGGGCGATCAACTGGGTGAAGTTGCGGCCGTTCAATCCCAGGCTGACCAGTTCTTTCTGCGTGATGGTACCCACGATCTGAGAAGTTTCGGTTTCCACCTGCGAGACTTTTTGCCCTTCCACATTGACCGAGGTCGTCGTTCCGGCAGGTTCGAGGACGGCGTCGATTGCGATGCTCTGACCTGCGGTTAAAGCCAATCCGTCGCTACGGAATTCCTTAAAGGCGGGAGCGGAAACGGTCAGGGTATAAGTCCCGGGAGGTAATCCTTCGAGGGAGTATTCGCCGCGATCGTCAGTGGTGGACGTTTGGGTTAGCCCGGTTCCGTTGGTGATGGTTGCGGTTGCCCCGGGAAGCACTGCGCCCGTCTGATCGGTGACGGTGCCGGTAATGGCTGATTTTCCTTTAGCGGAATTGGCCGAAGTTCTTGCCCCTTGCGCTAGTGCCGTGGCCGAGACAATTAGAGTGACGGCAACAATGCACAAAGAGATTTTCAGAAATCTCACAGGTTCACCCGCCCTCGTTAGGGAGTAAAAGGAGCCACATGGTTACAGAGAAGGTGTGACGAAATTGTGACGCGCAGATTAATTTCAGATGAAAAGCATCGCTCGATTCCGCGAAAGGAAATTCAGCCTCGCTGGATGTTGTTGGCGCTTCGCAGACTGCGTGGAATCGTGGTTTCCTCCGTAGGGAGTCGCCGCTGATTTCCTCAGGATCGCTTTCTCAGCCGCGTCCCATCCTGAGAAATTCACCGGATTTTAATCAGCCGGTAGTTTTCCTGCAACAAACTTCGACGATATTCAGCCCGACTCTATCAACAGGATTTCTTGTAGTTCCGCGCCGGGCTGTTTGCCCTTTCAGAGCCAGCCTCGACGAACGGTTTCTGTCAGGAAGTATGAAGTATGAGGTTCATCGTTGAGATTCCAGACTATGAAGTTTTCGAGGCCGCTGAGCAACCCGAAGATCTGGCTTGTGAGATCGCTGAAGTGATTGCCAACGAGATTTTCGGGTTCAGTTCTGTGACCGTAATTCCTCAACAGCGGTCTATCGGACTCTCCCAGGCAATTCGGTCTTGAATTGAGGGAATCCCAGGAACAATTAACCCGACGACCAATGGCGCCAAAAAGAATTTTGCGAAAAGAGGGTGGAATGCGGCACAGGTGCAGGAGAAATCGCCACGGCGAGCTTCTCGCAGGTTTGTTTTTCTTGCTGTTTATAAACGTCACGATGGGGTGGGCTCAACAATCCGGGTTGAGTTTGGCGGGATCGAATCAAACGGGCTTGGTAACGGCTCGTCCGGTGGGCAACCTGGAGGACTGGAGTTCACTCTCCCTGGCGAACAGCGAGTTGATCGCGGACCCGCCGTTGCTCGGAGAAAAATACGACAACCCGCAGTTCACCCGCGAGTTGCTGCAAGTAAAGTGGCGCCAAGGCGATCCGATTGATCTGTATGTCATTCGCCCCAAGGGCGTGGCCCACCCTCCTGCCATTCTTTATCTCTACAGCTACCCTTCCGAAACTGAAGTGTTTCGTGGCGATACCTATTGCGCGAACGTCACTAAGGGCGGATTTGCCGCGATTGGGTTTGTGTCGGCTCTCAATGGCCATCGCTACACCAATCGGCCGATGAAACAGTGGTTTGTCAGCGAACTGCAAGAGGCCTTGGGCAGCTCGGTTCATGACGTCCAGATGATTTTGAACTACCTCGCCACCCGCGGCGATCTGGATATGGGCCGGATTGGCATGTTTGGCGTGGGCTCGGGCGGCACGATCGCGATTCTTGCCGCCGCGGCTGACCCGCGTATCAAGACCATTGACGTGATCGATCCTTGGGGAGATTGGCCTGACTGGATGGCGAAGTCTTCGTTGATTCCAGAAGTGGAGCGGCCCCGCTATCTGACGCCGGAATTCTTGAAGAAGGTCGCGCCGCTCGACCCGGTGAAATGGCTGCCGCAGTTGACATCCCAGCATGTGCGCTTGCAACAAGTGCTCGACGACTCAGTTACCCCAAAAGTGGTGCAGCAGCGCATCAGAAAGGCCGCCCCGCGAACGGCCCAGGGGATCACGTTCCATACCACGCGGCAGTTTTCCGGCGCCGAGTCAGGCGACAGACTGTTGCAATGGGTCAAGGCTCAGGTCCAGACGACTTCTCAGCCACAGCCTGTGGTGCGAAATTCACAGAATTCCAACGCAGGCCAGCAATCGGTGGAATTGAAGACTATCGGCTCGAATCATGACCAGGCAAGAGACAACGATTAAGTTCTCGGGAGCAGTGGCTCAATGAACTGGGAGTGCGGCATGTTGAAGAATACGCGAATCGGTCTTTTGATTGCCGTGGTGTTAAGCGCGACCCTTGCCTTGGTGAGCTGCGGAGGAGTCGGTGCGGCTCCGCTCAATAACGGCTCTCTTGCTGGAGTTGCCGTCAGCGTGTCTCCTCAGACCATGACCATCGCGACTGGAACGACGCAACCTTTCACAGCGACTGTTATTAACACGGGCGAAACCGGCGTCGCGTGGCTGGTTAACGGATTCCCCGGCGGCGTAAATCCCGCCAATGGCATTTCAGCGTTCGGAACCATCGATAAGAATGGGAATTACACTGCTCCTCCGTTCATCCCGATTCCGCCCACCGTCACCATCACGGCGGTCGCCAACGCCAACAATAGCGCGAGCGGAAACGCCACAGTTTCAATTAACGGAACTCCGTCGCCAGTTTCCATTTCACCCACCTCCGCGAGTGTTTATGTGGGAGGCAACGTGCTGTTCACAGGTACCGCGCCAGCTGGTCAAGCTGTCAACTGGCTGGTGGATAACGTATTAAACGGGAATGCGGATGTGGGTACACTATCTCCTGTGCCCGGTAACACCGCGCAGATGCTTTACACCGCTCCGCTGACGGTGCCCGGTGGCCTCCAGACCGCCCAGGTACAGGTCACCGTTCAATCAATTGCCAATCCTCTGGAAGCCGGTTCGTCTGTAGTAACGATATCAGAGGCACCAGCGGGTGGCGCGGTGGTCGAAATCATCAGTCCTACAGGAAGCCCGAGCGTACAGGCCGGTTTGACGCTCCCGTTTCAGGCTAGCGTGACTGGTGTTAGTGATACGACAGTCGCGTGGCAGGTCGACGCTATCCCCGGAGGTAATGCCAGTGTAGGGACGATCGCAACCGGACCACACGATTCAGCGCTCTATACTGCTCCCGAAAAGGTGGCATCCCCTGTCACAGTCACCGTAACTGCAGTCTCAAACGCACAACCCTCGGCCCATGCGTCGATTCAGGTGGGCCTGCTTCCCGCCCAGCCAACCATCGTCACTCTGACTCCCGATGTGTGCATAAACACAGATGCAGTACCGGTCACGAGCCAGGTGAATCTTACGGCATCGGTTAGCGGACCGGCCAATCAAGGCGTGACTTGGCAGGTCAATAAAATCACCGGAGGGAACGCTGCGATTGGAACGATAGCTCAAGTTGGCACAACAAATAAAGCCGTCTACACGGCTCCCCCCAATATACCTGCTCCGCCGACGGTCACCGTAGGCGCGGTTTCAGTGGCAGATCCGTTCTCAAGCGCGACAGTGCCATTTACTATCAGCGCGACCGCGATTCCGAAAGTTGTGCTCAGTCCAACCACCGCGAACGCTTACGCGTCAGGCATGGGTGTCGATTTTACCGCTACGGTCGAAGGCATGGGTGATGGTGATATTGCTGTGGCCTGGTATGTGGACGGCCAACTAGACGGGGGCGCGTCTGGTTCTCCTATTGGAAACATCGACGGCGGCTCACCGACTGGCTGCGTAAACCCAGCGAGCTACGATCCTCCGTCAAGCGTCCCTAATCCCAATCAAGTCTCAGTAACGGCTGAAACGGCTGACGGTGTTACGTCCCCGGCCGCCATAGTGACCATTCTTCCACCGCCTCTTACGGTAATGCTAGAACCAGGATCGGACTCCCCACAGTCGGTGCAGGTACAGCCGCCTGACAACGTTGTGCAATACACGGCGGTCGACAGCGACCCCAACGATACGATTAACTGGACTTTGACCAGCACTGGTCAAGATTGCAGTGTAAGCAACGGATCCATATGCGGCACGTTGACGCCCACGGGCGGATCCGACGGGACTTTCATGGCGAAGTACACTGCGCCAACCACTGTCCCCCCCAACCCAGATGTCGTTGTGACTGCCAATTCCGTGGCCGATCCTAGCGCTCCGCAGACAGACAACTACAACGACATCACCATCACAAATGTGCCGCCGTCCATTCAGATAAACGGGACAACGTCGGTCCAGGCTGGCACTGGTCCCTACTCTTATACTGCGATTATTAGCGGAGCGAATCCGACACAGTTATCGTGGGAATTAGGATGCATCTCGGATTGGGACGGTGCGCCAAACGGTAATTGCGAGCCACAGCGGGGCCATGAAGACGGCCCGGGCTGCGTTGCATTCAACGCTGGCCATCAACACATTGAGTTTTGTGGCGAGGGATCGTTCACCAGCTACACGCCGTCAGCCCCGTTTATGTACACTCCACCGCTTGACGTGTCGACGGCCGCATACGAGCAAAACTCCTGCACGCTGAACGGTAACCCTGATGCTTCGATCGTTCCTATTACCGTTACGATGCAGGCGACTGGATGTCCCCAAGGCGTATGTTCCGCGACTGCTTGCGTCACTGTTACCCCGCCGTAGTGTGAAGCTCGGCTCTCGTTTGGGTGATGGGCGGTTTCAGGGACTGCTTTGACAACAGCCTCGAGAAATAGGCGGCCTGCGCAGAGGACGCGGTTTTTCAGTCGGGCGATATTTTGCCTGACCGCAGCTTCCATAGGATTTGCCGCAGGATGCCGAGCCAGACCACGGCGTCACGGGCGGGCAGGTTGAGACGGCGGACCAGGCGGCGCATTCTTTCTTCCACATCCGCAATGGGGCGCCGGTCGAGGTAGCCGCTGGCGCGCATCCCTTCGAGCAGCGTTGTGGTGATGCGCTCCAGTTCCTCCGCCGTGGCACGCTTCACTTTCTCCGCTGGCTTCACAGCCTTCGCATCGCGCACCAGTTCATAAAGGCAAATTGCCACCGCCTGCCCGAGGTTCATCGAAATGTTTTCCTCGCAGGTGGGGATGCGAATCAGCCAATGGCAGTGACTGAGGGCAGCGTTCGAGAGGCCGAATTTCTCCGAGCCGAACAGTAGAGCTACCCGGCTCGACGGCAGGTGCTTGCGGATGAGGCGCGCGCCATATTCCAATCGCCGGAGCGGATGCTGCAACTCACGATGACGTACCGCCGTTGTGCCAACGACAACCAAACAATCTGCAACCGCCTCTGCGACGGTCTTATACTCTTCCGCATTCGCCAGCAGTTCCGAAGCCCCCACCGCCGAACGAGCCTCGCGAAACGCCGCGTCGTAGGGATTGACGACGCGCAGATGATGAAATCCAAAGTTGCTCATCGCGCGCGCGGCCGCGCCGATATTAAGGGGATTGCGCGCGGCCACCAATACCACGCGAAGACCATCGAGTTGATTCGAGGCAGGAGACAATGTTGGCTTTAAACAAACACCATAGACCAGATTGTCATTCCAAGCGAAGCGAGGAATCTGCTTCCCCGTTTACCGGCTGTACTGATTCTTCTTCTTCTCTTCGTGCCGTTCCAGCCCCAGCTGAATCAGCCGTCCAATCAGATCGGAATACGACACGCCCGAAGCCGCCCACAGCTTGGGATACATACTGATGGCGGTGAATCCGGGCATGGTATTGATCTCGTTCAAATAAATCTTGCGAGATTTCGGCTCCATCAGAAAATCCACTCGCGCCAGCCCCGAGCAGTCCACCGCCTTAAACGCCCCCACCGCGAGCCGCTGCACTTCCTTCGTCTCGGCTTTGCTGAGCTTGGCGGGAATGATCAGCTGCGACCCTTCATCCAGATATTTCGCGTTGTAATCGTAGAACTCGGTACTGGGAACGATCTCTCCCGGCAACGAAGCTTCGGCTTTGTCGTTGCCGAGCACCGAACATTCGATCTCGCGGGCTTTTTGGTTACGTCCGCCGACTCCCTGCTCGATCACAATCTTGCGGTCAAACTTTGCTGCTTCCTCAATCGCTGGGCCCAGTTCCTTGCCGTCATGCGCCTTGGAGATTCCCACTGACGATCCGAGATTCGCCGGCTTCACAAACACGGGATACTTCAGCTTGCTCTCGACCAGCTTCTGAACTTTCTTCCGGCTCGCTTCCCAATCGCTGCGTAGAACGGTAACGTGTTTCACAATCGGCAATCCCGCCGCGCGAAAAAGCGCTTTCATGATGTCTTTATCCATGCCCGCGGCTGAGCCCAGCACGCCCGCGCCGACGTACGGCATGTCTGCCAATTCCAGCAAGCCCTGAATGGTTCCGTCCTCACCGAAGGTGCCATGCAGCACGGGGAAAATCACATCGACATCGATAGCGCGATCAGCTGCACGGCGAGTCAGCGCGTGAGAAGACGCGTCAGTCTCAAACGGCGTCATTGCACCATGTCTCTGGGGCTCAGGCGGAACCACAACTGATTCGCCCTTAGCCAGGACAGCCGCGCCAGGAGTTGCTTCCGGATCGCCCGCGCGTAGATGCTTGCCTTCCTCAAATTTTCCCTGCAGCAGCCGTTCCGCATCCGCAGCGGTCACCCATCGACCTTCTTTGGTGATGCCGATCGGCACCACTTCGTATTTGTTCTTGTCGATGGCGTTGAAAACCGAGGCAGCCGAGAGTAGCGACACCTCATGCTCCCCACTGCGCCCGCCAAACAGGATGCCGACTCGAATCTTTTTCATAGCTTGAATGTCCTACAGAATCTTCTTTCCAAACGCCGACAGGGCTAATTCCACAGCTAAGTCAGCCGTCCGGTTGTGCTCGTCGATTACGGGATTTACCTCGACAATTTCAAAGCTCAACATACGGCCGTGATCGGCGATGATTTCCATTGCCAGGTGAGCTTCGCGATAGGTCGCTCCTCCGCGAACCGGCGTACCCACACCCGGCGCGTCTTCGGGATCGACCCAGTCCATGTCCAGCGAAACGTGGTAGCCTGCGGTCCCTCGTCCTGCCGCGCGCAACGCTTCTTCCATCACGGTTCGCATGCCGCGCTCGTCAATATCGCGCATGGTGAAAACGTGGATTCCTGTCCGGCGCACGTTTTCTTTTTCGATGGCGTCGATGTCTCGGACGCCAACCAGCACGCAATTCTCTGGCTTCACCTTGGGAGAGAAATCAAAAATGTTGGAGAGCTCCGGCGGACCTAATCCCATGATCGCGGCCAGCGGCATGCCATGCACGTTTCCGCTGGGTGAGCTGTCGGGTGTATTGACGTCGGTGTGAGCGTCGATCCAGATGAGGCCGATTTTCTGGTTCTGACGGCGATAGAACTCCGCCACGCCTGCAACCGTTCCCGCAGCAATGGAATGATCGCCACCCAGAGTAATCGGCACCTTGCCGGCTTCCAGCGTCTTGACCACGAGTTCTGCATGCTTGGTGCAGGTCGCGGTAATCTCCTTCAGATACTTTGCATGCGCATCGCCTTCCTTCTTTTGCTCGGCAATGGCGACGGACACATTTCCGGCGTCTTCAACAACGTGGCCGAGCGCCTCTAATCGCGCCTCGAGGCCGGCAACGCGCACTGCGGAAGGCCCCATGTCCACGCCGCGGCGCGACTGGCCGAGGTCGAGCGGCACCCCAATGACGCGAATCTTCCGGGGCGTGATGCTGGAGAAGGATGGAGTGATGTTGGTCATAAGTTCGGACTAACTTACCGCCGAGGTCGCCGAGTCCGGAAATTCATTAACGATGCGTTCAAGCCCGTCCTTCAGTACTCGCACATGAAAATTCAGCAGAAGACCGACTCTCATGTGCGACAGCCGAAGGTACGAAAGCAATTGGGCATCATGAATCGGCGAAAGCCGCTCGACAGCCTTGATTTCAACGATAACCGCGTCTTCCACGACTAGATCGAGCCGATACCCGCAATCCAGTTTCACATCTTTGTACACAACCGGCAGAGGCTTCTGCACTTCCACTTTGAAACCCATTTGCCGTAGTTCAAAAGCCAAGCACACTTCGTAGGCCGATTCAAGCAAGCCTGGCCCGATTCCTTTATGAACCTCGATTGCAGCCCCGATGATACGACGCGTGATCTGGTCGAGTTTGTCTTTATCTTCCATTCTCGGCGACCTCGGCGACCTCGGCGGTGAAACGCCACTACGGATACAACCGGTGCAGCATTCTCGGAAATGGAATTGTTTCCCGCACATGTTCCAGGCCGCAGATCCACGCTACCGCCCGCTCGATCCCCATGCCGAAGCCCGCATGGGGCACGCTTCCGTATTTCCGCAAATCGAGATACCACTTGAACGCCTCCTCCGGCAGACCATGCTCGTGAATGCGTTTGAGCAGCAACTCGTAGGACGCCATGCGCTGCGAGCCGCCAATGATTTCGCCGTAGCCCTCGGGCGCGAGGACATCCACACACAGCGCCAGATCCGGCCGCTGGGGATCGGGCTCCATGTAGAACGCTTTTATCTTCGCCGGATAGCGATGCACCATCACGGGCCGGTCAAACTGCGACGAGATGTACGTTTCGTCGGGCGAGCCCAGATCTCCGCCGTACTCGAAATTGTTTTCGAGCGCTCCCTTGGCGTGCGCTTCTTGCAACATCTTCACCGCTTCGTCATAGGTGATGCGGGGAAACGGAGCTTCGACCCTCTCTAACTTTGAAACGTCGCGGCCGATGATTTGCAAATCGGAGCGCCGGCGTTCGAGGCAACGTTTCATCAGAAAGCTGAGCAGCCCTTCGGCCAGATCCATAATGTCCGCAAGCTCGGCATAGGCGACTTCCGGCTCGACCATCCAGAACTCGGTTAAATGACGGCGGGTCTTGCTTTTCTCGGCGCGGAACGTAGGCCCGAACGAATACACCTTGCCCAGCGCCATCGCGGTAGCTTCGATGTAAAGCTGTCCCGACTGCGTAAGGTAGGCTTGCTCGTCGAAGTAATCTACGGGAAACAGGGTCGTCGTGCCTTCACACGCGGCGGGTGTAAGAATTGGCGGATCGGTCAGCGTGAAGCCGCGCTCGTCGAAGAAATCACGCGCAGCTTTTATGATCTCAGCCCGCACGCGAAGAATGGCGGCCTGGCGCGGCGTTCGCACCCACAAATGCCGGTGCTCCATCAGGAAATCGACGCCGTGTTCTTTCAGCGAAATGGGATAGGGATCACTCTCCGCGACTTTCTGCACCACTTGCACATTCGAAATGTCTAGCTCATAGCCCCCGGGCGCGCGCTTGTCGGCGCGGACCTTGCCTTCAACAATCACGCTTGATTCCTGGGTCAGGCCCTTTAGCGCGTCGAATACCTCGGGCGAGACTGCATTCTTTGGCACGACGCCCTGAATTACGCCGGAGCCATCGCGAAGCTGCGGGAACAACAGCTTTCCGCTCTCACGCAGGTTATAGAGCCAGCCGCGAATGGTGACGCTCTGACCCTCGTGTTTGCCAACGTCGACGATCGTGGTTACGGGAGATGACATAGTTTTATCTTGCAGCGCCCGCGCGATGGCCGCGCGGGGAGGGAAGCGCTACGCTGCTTCCAGTTTGTCGAATGCTTCACTCATCTTTTCAACCGGGTTAATCTTCTCGTCGCTCTCGATCTCAAGCAACAGCGCCGGAGTGTGCGGGGCCGACCGTAGCAACTCCATGGCCTGTTTCCAGTCAATTGACCCGCTGCCGGGCCAGAGATGAGAGTCGTGAATTTTAGCGTTGTCGTGAACGTGCGTCGAATGGATGTAACTCTTCAAAGTTTCGAACGCCTGCGGCACATCACTCATCATGTGGGCGTGACCGAAATCGAAGCACACGCCCACATCGTCGAAGTGGGCGGCGCGGATAAACTCCACCAACCTCTCAGGCACGGACAATTCGTTAGGGGTGTTCTCCAGCAGAATTCGCACTCCGAGCGGCTTGGCGAAGGCTCGCAGATGCTCGACTGAAGTCATCGCAGCCTCGAATTTGCGATCGTCGAACGACTCCCCGGTCGTCCCGATGTGTTGCACCAGAAACCGAAAAGAAATGTGCTCCGCTAATTCGAGTGCACGTTTAATTTCGTCCATGGCTTCGATCCGGCTTGCCCGGTCGGTTGAAGCGATGTTCATTTGCGGCGCACCGGCCCGTCCCCATTCGTAATCCGCGTAAAGAGGTGCGTGAACCGAGTTCAGAATAATTCCGCTGGTGCGAAACCAGTCGGCAATTTCCCGGACATGCTGCTTGCGATTGGCATAGTCCAGGTGCTGTCGCGCGGCAAAAATTTCGATGGCCTGCGCCCCGCCCCGCACTAATCCATCCAACAGGCCGGGATGCAGCCGTTCCTTCACATAAACCAGCGTGGATATCGCTTTCAGCATCAGTAGCCCACTGCCTTTCCGTTATTCCTGACGTCGCTCGCACCCAAACGCTCGCCGGTTTTCAGATCGATCGCAATGCACTCGCCATCGCTCCAGTAGGGGGCCAAGTCTCCGCCCGCCGTTTCTCCGCTCTCGACCTTGTGTCCCATTTGCTCGAGCAACCTCACGGCATCCGGAGAAAACCACCGCTCGAAATTCACTACGTCGGGCAACCATTGATGATGGAATCGCGGAGCGTTCACAGCTTCCTGAATATTCATTCCGTAGTCGACCACGCCCATCAGGATGTTGG
Source organism: uncultured Acidobacteriota bacterium (assembly GCA_963722725.1). GTDB lineage: Bacteria > Acidobacteriota > Terriglobia > Terriglobales > Acidobacteriaceae > JABDBE01. The sequence continues at coordinate 381,588 of CAVROB010000009.1, read as the reverse complement.
CCACCGTCGTGATAATTCGTGGTCCGCCTGGCGAACCAAGAACCAGAAAGAGCTTTCCATCTTTCAGCACGATGGTCGGTGTCATGGCGGAAAGCGGTCTCTTGCCCGGTCCGATGGCGTTGGCCGGCCCTTGAATCAACCCATAGAGGTTAGGCACGCCCGTCTTAGCCGCGAAGTCGTCCATCTCATCGTTCAGCAGAAAACCCAATCCCTCCGCCGTCACTCGCGAACCGAAACTGTCATTCAACGTGGTCGTCACGGCGACCGCGCTGCCGTCTGAGTCAACCACAGAATAATGCGTGGTGTGCGCAGGTTCATGCACAGCCAAGGGCTGCGAATGCTGCGACGCGTACTGTTCCAGCTCGCTGAAGATCGCCGGCCGCTTCAGATCCTTGCTGACGCTGGCTTGCGTCGGATCAATCGATTCCCGCCACGCCGTCCCATACTTCTTGTCGATAAGTTGCGCGACGGGAATCTTGGAAAAATCCGGGTCTCCCAGAAACTCGGCTCGATCATAAAACGCCCGCCGGAATGCCTCAACCGTCAAATGTACGGAAGCCGCGGATCGGTCGCCCGCCTTGCCGAGATCGTATCCTTCCAGAATATTTAATATCTCGATCAGAGCAATTCCTCCTGATGACGGAGGAGGCGCGCTAATGATTTCGTAGCCGCGATAGGTTCCCCGAATCGGCTCGCGTTCCTTCACTTCATAGCGCGCAAGATCTTCAGCGGTGATCAGGCCGCCGCCCTTCTGCACCGACGCCGCTAATTCACGCGCCATCGCTCCGTGATAAAAATCGGCCGGGTCGTGCGCAATCCGCTCCAGTGTCCGCGCCAACTCTGGCTGCCGGAAGACTTCGCCCTGTTTATAGTAATTTCCATTTCGCTGAAAGATGCGCCGAGACTCGGGAAACCTCGCCAAGTCTTCGTCCTGAAAATCCCGCGAATCTTGCCAGGCTAGCGGATAACCCTCCTGCGCCAACTTGATTGCAGGGGCCATTACCTGACCGAGAGTCAGCTTGCCATAGGCCTTTTCGGCGTAAACCATGCCCGCCACCGAACCCGGCACTCCGACAGCTTTATAACCGATCAGGCTGGCATTTTCGATGACATTGCCTTGAGCGTCGAGATACATATTGGCCGTCGCTGCCGCGGGAGCCATCTCGCGATAGTCGACGAAGTGCATCCGTCCGTCCGCTAAACGGATGAGCATGAATCCACCACCGCCCAAGTTTCCTGCTTGCGGATGAACCACGGCCAAAGCAAATCCCGTAGCTACAGCGGCGTCAACGGCATTGCCCCCTGCCCGCAGAATGTCCAATCCGGCCCGCGAACCCAGTTCATGAATGCTCACCACTACAGCATGAGGCGCATGGACAGGCTGCACGCCTGCCTGCGCGGCACCGGCCAAAGCCACCAGCACTGCCAGCAGCACGATTAATCGCTCGCACTTGAATCGCATGGAATCTGAATCTGTGGGCGGACCCTTGAGGCTAGCGTAGGGAGCGAGTGGGAGTCAAATTCAGCGGGCTGACTCGCGCTTCGACTTTCGCTTTGGCTTTGCCTTGATTGCCACCATCTCGTAGGACTGGCAAATCAGGTCAGTCAAATCCTCATCACTCAATACATCCAAACGTTCCAGCAATACCCATTTGTAGCGGCCCACATACGGCGCTGGCTTGACCCCTTCCTGTTCACATAACTCGGCAAACTTCTCGGGTGAACACTTCAAGCACAGGCTCGGCGGAACCGAGTCCAGGCTCAACGTGGCAAAGATCTTCCCCGCGACTTTGAAGCAGACCGTCTCGCCCCACTGCAAGTTTTCCCTTGCTTGCGGAAAAGAAAGACAATAGCCTCGAACGGAATCGACGTTCATGCTGGAGCGATCATCTAAGATAACCAACAAACCTGCAAACCTGACCGAGGAGATGAAAATGGAAACCCGGCAACTTGGCAAGTCCGATTTGAATATCACGCCCGTCGGATATGGAGCATGGGCGATCGGTGGCGGCGGCTGGCAGTTCGCCTGGGGGACGCAGGATGACAACGATTCCATCGCCGCCATTCATCGCGCGCTGGAATTAGGCGTCAACTGGATCGACACGGCTGCAGTTTACGGCCTTGGGCATTCTGAAGAAGTCGTCGCTCGCGCGCTCAAAGAGTGGCCTGGTGCCAAGCCCTATGTGTTCACCAAATGCGGATTGCGTCGGGATGACCAGGGCAATATCCAGAAGATTCTGCACGCGGATTCAATTAGCCGCGAAGTCGAGGATAGCCTTCGCCGCCTCGCCGTCGAAACCATTGACCTGTACCAGATCCATTGGCCGCCCGAAGATCCAGAGTCGCCGGACCTCGAAGAAGGGTGGTCCATTCTTTCAGCCCTGCAAAAGCAGGGCAAAGTGCGCTGCATCGGCGTCTCTAATTTCGATGTCAAACAAATGCGTCGCGCACAAAGTATTGCTCCCATCACTTCTCTGCAGCCGCCTTACTCGCTGATCAATCGCGGCGTCGAGGAGGACATTCTGCCTTACTGCTTGCGTGAGGAAATCGGTGTCATCGTCTATTCACCCATGGCGTCCGGGCTTTTGACGGGTGCCATGACTCGCGAACGTGCCGCCCGATTGCCAAAGGACGACTGGCGCGCCAGCGATCCCGAATTCAGAGAGCCGAAGTTGTCGCGGAATCTTGCGCTGGTCGAGCAACTACGCGAGATCGGGAAGCGTCATGGGCGTTCGCCGGGTGAAGTAGCGATTGCCTGGACGCTGCGGAATCCCGCTGTGACCGGCGCGATCGTGGGCGCCCGCAATGCACGGCAAGCCGATGGCGTCATGCGCGCTGGAGAGTTCCAACTGAGCGACAAGGAAATAAACGAAATCGAAGACTTCTTTGAACAGACCGCCGCTTAGAAGCGGGGCCGATGGATGGGTATCACCGCATTTTCGATGGCCTTTGCCACGATGTCGGCAAAGACCTGCTCTTCTAGTTGGCCAAAACGGTGGAGCCTCAGCCCACCCTCCCGCATCCAATTCTCCTATATAAAAGGAGGCACCAATGCACGTTGTACTTGGAGCAAGCGGCAATACTGGACACATTGTGGCGCAGAATCTTTTGGCTCGCCAGCAAAAGGTTCGCGTCGTCGGCAGAAACGCAGCTCACTTGCAAGCTCACGCGGCGCAAGGTGCAGAGGTATTCATCGCCGATGTCACCGATGCCGCCGCGCTCACCAAAGCTTTTCAAAATGCAGACTCAGCCTACGTCATGATTCCACCCAACCCCACCAGCAACGATCCGCTCGCTTATTCGGAACGCGTCGGCGATGCGATCGCGGCCGCTTTAAAAAACTCGGACGTCAAGAATGTGGTTGCGCTCAGCAGCATCGGAGCCGACAAAAGCCAGGGAACCGGCCCAGTGATCGGTCTTTACAAACTCGAGCAAAAACTCAACCAACTCGGCGGCGCCAACGTACTCTTTCTGCGCGCCGCCTACTTCATGGAAAACACGCTGCCGCAAGTCCCTGTCATTTCGAAGATGGGCTTTGCGGCCGGGCCCGTTCGCCCCGACCTCAAACTTCCCATGATCGCGAGCCGCGACATCGGAGCGTTTGCCGCCGACGCACTTCTGCGCCTCGACTTCCGCGGCAAGCAAACCCAGGAACTGCTGGGTCCGCGCGATACTACTTACAACGATGTGGTCACGATTATCGGCAAGGCCATCGGCAAGCCTGATCTCAAATATAAGCAACCGCCCGACGAACAGGTGCGGCCGGCGCTGGTTCAGTCTGGGATGTCCGAACAATTTGCTGGACTGATCCTCGAATTGGCAGCCGCACTGAACTCCGGATACATGCGGGCGCTGGAGCCGCGCACATCCCGCAACACAACTCCGACGACCTACGAAAACTTCGTCGCTGAAGTCTTCGTTCCTGCCTATCGACAACAGGCGGCGGCGTAAGCGGCCCGGCACGGGAGTACTAAGCGAAAAGGCCACGCTCATTTCCGAACGTGGCCTTTTTTATTCACGCTGATTTCGTCATTTATTCTTCGCAGCTTCCGCAAACTCCGGCGGCAAAGGATTGTCGGGCCTTTCCTCATCCCATAAAATACTGAGCACCCACCAGCGCTTCCCATCGTTGATCAGTTGAATGCTGTTAATGCCCCGCTCGAACGGCTTGGCTCCCGGGGCGCGCCGCGATTCGTAACTGCTGAAGACCTGCGTCACGTTTCCAAAACTTTGCGCTCGATTCACGATCGCATTTTCGTAGAACGGATCCTTCTTGAATACGTCTCCCGCCATCATCACAAAATCGTCTACCCCCAACAAATTCACCACCACCGTGCCGTCCGGCGCCTTCATCGTCTGGGTAAATCGCGCCTGAGGAACAAACAGGGAACGAAACCGTTTCCAATCACGATCACCCACCGGACCCGAGATCACGTCATAAATCGCCAGCAAAATGTTATCCAGCGACTTCACGTCATCCGCGCGCGGAGACGGAACCTGCGAAGCCAAGTCCATACCCTGCGCACTTGACGAACTCGCTGGCTTGGCGTCCGGCGAGCCATCATTCGGTGTTGAATTCTGAGCAAGAGCAACGACCGTAAGCAGCAGAACCACTCCCAGTCTTTTCAAGCTTCCTCCTGGCCTAAGAATTTTCCCCTCGCCCACGCATTCTCCGCACGGGGTCGCGACTTCCGCGAGCATCGGATCAAGAATAATGCAAAACGGAAAACGCCACTCTCATTTCTGAACCTGGCTTTTGTTGCCAGCAGCGACCGGATTTTATCCTGAGGCGAAGCCGGCGGAGCCTACTTCGGTGTGGGCGACACAGGGAGGCTTCGACCCATAAATATGGTAATATGGGTACGATGAAGACGACCCTCGAAATCCCTGATTTCCTGTTCCGCCGCGCAAAATCCGCCGCCGCCCAACGCGGCATTCCCTTGCGCCAGCTCGTCACTGAGGCGGTCCAGGAAAAATTGAAAACTACATCCCAGGAAAAGCCTTGGATGAAGCATCTCGGAAAGCTCAAACACCTCCATAAGGAAAGAAAGCAAATCGAAAAGCGAGTAGAAGAAGCGTTCGAGCAGATCGATCGGGAAGTCTGGCACTGATTGTCTGAAAATGATTCTCTGAAAATGATTCTCTGGAAATGATTCGCCGGAAATGATCCTTGATACCAATGCCCTGTCGGCCGCGGCCGACGACGAACCCAGCCTGGCGGCCGTTCTCTCGCGCGCCGAACAGATAGCGCTCCCAGTAATTGTGCTCGGCGAGTATCGCCACGGCATCGCCCAGTCGCGCCATCGCGCCACCTACGAAAGCTGGCTGGAGGCGCTGCTCAATGACTGCCTGGTGTTGGACATTCAGGAGCCGACCACGCATCACTACGCGGAAATCACCCTCGAACTAAAACGCAAGGGCAAGCCGATTCCGACCACGATTCCAACCAACGATCTTTGGATTGCCGCACTGTGCCGCCAGCATTCTCTTCCGCTCCTGAGCCGCGACCGCCATTTCGATTTGGTGCCGGGGATCAAGCGCATCGGGTGGTAATCACGTGCCGTGCGGGTGCCCCGCGAAATAACTTTGTCATCCCGACCGGAGCGCAGCGGAGTGGAGGGACCTTGCGTTTTCAGCGGCTTTCATTCCTGATCGAGGCGTTTCCATATGCCACTTATTTCCGGGACGCTACGCTAGAACGGCGCCACCAGCTTGTCTGGACCTTCGATTTCGTTTTTGGCCTCGAGGAATTCTTCACTCCATGGCTTGCCGGCGCACTCCGGGCACTCGTCGATCATGTCGCCAATCGCGCAACAGTGATAGCAGGTTCCTTCGGAGCTCGTGCCCGGGAACTTCTTACATGTCTTGCAGGGCTCGAAGAACTCGCGTTCGAGCGCTCGGTGCTCGTCCCACAGCTCGTGCTCGCACACGACGCACATAAACTCCTCCTGACGCCTATCTCCAGAATATAACTCCATCGGCCGCCTTCTACTTTCTCCGAATGAGTCGATCGCGCTTTATTGCAGACATGCATCCCAAAACGGAAAAGGCCACGCTCATTTCTGAACGTGGCCTTTATTTATGCCGGCAACGCCCGGATTTTATCCTGAGGTCGAGCCGAAGGACTCCCACACACTTTCGCGTGCAGTACAATCGGCCCTGCGGGGCTTTATTTGAGGCGCTTTGCGGGCGTGAGCGTAGCGGGAGCCCGCAGCCGAAATCCCGAGCGTTCTGTGCGAGGGATCTCTTCGCCAAGGAGAATGCCGAATGAAAGTCAGATTTGCGTTGATTCTCGCTTTACTGCTGAACTTGCCCGCGTTGGGAGCGGACCCCGAGCCATTTTTGAAATCCTCTCCGATGCCCTTTTACCCGCCGCTCTGCCGTCAAGCGCGTATTCAGGGACAAGTGATTCTTCATTTTACCGTCAACGAGCGGGGAGACACATCCGATGTCGAGGCTGTGACCGGACCTCCCCTGTTGCAGCGCGCCGCGATCGAGGAGGTCCAAAGTTGGAAGTTCTCCTGGAATCATCCCTGCGCCTGCCAAGTGAAAAGAGAAGTAGTTTTTGTCTACACCTTCGGTGAGTGGGTGGACGAAGAGGGACCAAGCTCCGTCGTGAAGTGGTTCGGGAGGGGGCCAGTGGTTCGGGTGGAAGTCCAAGCGGGACCGATGTCGGTCCAGACATCAACGAGCAAATAGTCGCAAAAGGAAAAGGCCAACCTGATTTCTCAGACTGGCCTTTATTTAATGCCGGCAACGGCCGGATTTTATCCTGAGGTGAAGCCGAAGGACTCCCACACACTTTCGCGTGCAGTACAATCGGCCCTGCGGGGCTTAACTTGAGGCGCTTTGCGGGCGTGAGCGCAGCGGGAGCCCGCAGCCGAAATCCCGAAGCGTTCGGTGCGAGGGATCTCATTCGCCGACTTAGCGTGAAGGCGGCGATGGGCGGGGGATGAGGGTAGGATGTTGAGTATGGACACGTCCGACACCGAAGCCATCGCAAGGGGTGTATTCGCTGAAATTGCGAAGAGCTTTCCGTCTCTGAAGATGGTCGAGAATCACGGCGAACCCGTGGAGATCAGCATCACAATGCCAGTTCAGCCTGGGCTCTCCCACGAGGTGTGGCTGTGCCTGCAGAATCGCGACGAGCTAGGTTTCTCGGTGGGTCACTTTTACATCGAGGTGTTCCCGTGCACAAAATCGGGTCGCGTGGAGAAATACTTGGATGCCGTCACCGGTTTTTTGTCAGGCAAGTACAGAATTCTTGAGCACTACAGGGGAACAAGGTGCTATAAGGCTAAGCTGCAAAGGCCTGAAGGCGACCGCTGGCGCACTATTGCCACTTGGGCCACGATTTGGATTCCGCTGTCTTTTAAGAGGACAGAGAAAGAAGTACGAAATCAGTAAGTGTCCAGCGGAAAAGGCCACGCTCATTTCTGAACGTGGCCTTTATTTAATGCCGGCAACGACCTACTCTCCCACACACTTTCGCGTGCAGTACAATCGGCCCTGCGGGGCTTAACTTCCGTGTTCGGGATGGGAACGGGTGGAGCCCCCGCGGTAAGATCACCGACAAGTTGAGGCGTTTTCGCGGCGTCTGAGCCGCGAGCCGAAATCCCGAAGCCGCATTTGCTGCGGCGAGGGATCTCTACGCCATTTCGGTGTCGCTTGCGAGCGACGATTTTTCAAAGATCATTCCTCGGCAAAACCAGCTTCGGCAAAACCAAGGACGATGCCTCACAACTGAATAGATTGGGTGTGGCTTACTCTCATATTTGTTTACTTCCGATTTCAACCACGTGTTACTTCGGCTTTTCGTCGGCGCACAGTCGTTAGCGTTGACTCTCACCGCCGCCCAAGTTCTGGCAGCGCTTGAAACTCGCCTTTAGCTCAATCCAGGTTCTGACTGAGTGCTAAATGCTAAGTGCTAACGGCTGTTTTTAATGCACCGAGTAAATTTTATGGTCAAGCCGAACGGGCGATTAGTGCGGGTAAGCTTCAAACATTGCTGCTCTTTCACTTCCCGTCTATCAACCAGGTAGTCTTCCTGGGCCCTTCTTATCCCTTACGGGTTGGGAGATCTCATCTCGAGGAGTGCTTCCCGCTTATATGCATTCAGCGGTTATCACTACCGAACTTCGCTACCCAGCTATGCCGTTGGCACGACAGCTGGAACACAAGAGGTTCGTCCATCCCGGTCCTCTCGTACTAAGGACAGGTCCTCTCAAATCTCCTGCGCCCACAACAGATAGGGACCGAACTGTCTCGCGACGTTCTGAACCCAGCTCACGTACCGCTTTAATAGGCGAACAGCCTAACCCTTGGAACCTTCTACAGCTCCAGGATGCGATGAGCCGACATCGAGGTGCCAAACCGGAGCGTCGATATGAACTCTTGGCTCCGATCAGCCTGTTATCCCCGGCGTACCTTTTATCCGTTGAGCGATGGCCCTTCCATGCAGAACCACCGGATCACTAACGCCTACTTTCGTACCTGCTCGACTTGTTGGTCTCGCAGTCAACCACGCTTATGCGTTTGCACTCGTCGGCTGATTTCCAAACAGCCTGAGCGTAGCTTCGCGCGCCTCCGTTACTGTTTAGGAGGCGACCGCCCCAGTCAAACTACCCGTCTTACTATGTCCCTCTCCCAGTTCATGGGAGTAGGTTAGAACCACAGAACTCGCAGGGTGGTATCTCACCGGTGGCTCCTCCAAGCCCGAGAGCCTGAAATCAAAGCCTCCCACCTATCCTGCGCAGCAAGTGCCATAGTTCATAGTAAAAGTGTAGTAAAGGTGCACGGGGTCTTTCCGTCTAGTTGCGGGCAACCGGCATCTTCACCGGCACTACAAGTTCGCCGTGTCACTCATTAAGACAGTCGCACTTTCGTTACGCCATTCGTGCAGGTCGGAACTTACCCGACAAGGAATTTCGCTCAACTTTGTTACAGCTTCGCTCTCAAACCATTTCGATTTCGATCGTTGATTTCGATCTCCATCTCGATCTTTGATTTCGATCTCGATGTTGATTTGGATCTCCATCTCGATGTTGATTTCGATCTCCATCTCGATGTTGATTTGAAAGGGCGCGGCTTCCAGCCGCGCCGCACGAGCCGCCTCAACCTCGGCTTTAGCCGCTGAGGGAAAGCTTTTCGTGCGAAGAGGAGTGGACATTTCTGCCACTCTCTGCATGTCGCCATGCAGTTCGGACTATATCTTTTCCAACCATCTCTCCAAAAAAAGATCGTTGGAATCTGGCATATAGTCTCTGAGGATTCCAGCAGGGATCTTCCCCCACTGGCCTTTCCTGCTGATTATCTGCACCCAGCGCATTGTCACGCGAGAGACCCCTCAGGGGCTAAAGCCCTTGAGTTTCGCACTTCTTGCGGCATGGCTAAAGCCATGCCCTTTCAAAGCACTTCGCGTAGCGTGGGATACTCAGACCTTCCAGCATATAGCCAGATTTTACTAAGGCTAGCGAACCTAACCTTAGGACCGTTATAGTTACGGCCGCCGTTCACTGGGGCTTCAGTTCGAAGCTTCACCTTGCGGTTGACCTCTCCCTTTAACCTTCCAGCACCGGGCAGGCGTCAGCCCCTATACGTCGTTTTCGACTTTGCAGAGACCTGTGTTTTTGTTAAACAGTCGCAGTGCGCATTTCTCTGCGGCCTCTTCGGGCTTTGACACCCTAGTGAGGCACCCCTTCTCCCGAAGTTACGGGGTTAATTTGCCGAGTTCCTTAACAAGTGTTCTCACGAGCGCCTTTGGATATTCTCCTCGTCTACCTGTGTCGGTTTGAGGTACGGTTCCCTTACGTTCTCCTTAGAGGTTTTTCTTGGCAGCGTGGAATCGGCAGCTTTCACCCATACGGGTTACTGCTTTGCGTCTCAGTGATAACTTCCTCGCGGATTTGCCTACGAGAAACACCTTACACGCATCGACCGTCATAGCCATAGGACGGCCTGCTTATCCTCCTGCGTCACCCCATCGTGATAACGAACACAAGGGAGGTCCGGAATATTAACCGGATGTCCATCAGCTACGCCTTTCGGCCTCGCCTTAGGGACCGCCTGACCCTGAGCGGATTAACCTTTCTCAGGAAACCTTAGACTTTCGGCGCGGAGGGTTCCCACCTCCGTTATCGCTACTTATGCCGGCAGGGTCTCTTCTCAACCGTCCACCAGTCTTTTCAGTCTAGCTTCAAACTGTTGAGAATGCTCTCCTACCACGCATCGACGTTAATCGATGCATTCGCTGCTTCGGTACCAAGCTTGAGCCCCGTTATATTGTCGGCACCGGACCGCTTGACCAGTGAGCTATTACGCTTTCTTTAAAGGATGGCTGCTTCTAAGCCAACCTCCTGGCTGTCTGGGCGTTCCGACTTCCTTTCCCACTTAGCTTGGATTTGGGGACCTTAGCAGGCGATCTGGACTGTTTTCCTCTCGACGACGAAGCTTAGCCCCCGCCGTCTGACTCCCGGATTGGTTGTTCAATGGCATTCTGAGTTTCGTTGGGTTCTGTAAGCTGGAAAGCCCCATAGCCCATCGAGTACTTTACCACCACGACAAATCATCCGAGGCTAGCCCTAAAGCTATTTCGGAGAGAACGAGCTATCACGGAATTTGATTAGCCTTTCACCCCTACCCTCAGCTCATCGGAGCTTTTTTCAACAAACACCCGTTCGGCCCTCCAGTAGGTTTTACCCTACTTTCAGCCTGGCCAAGGGTAGATCATCCCGCTTCGCGTCTATTCCTGCCAACTGATTCGCCCTATTAGGACTCGCTTTCGCTACGGCTCGCTTTCGCTTAACCTTGCTGACAAGAATAACTAGCCGGCTCATTATGCAATAGGCACGCGGTCAGACTTTCGGCTTACGCCGCATAGTCCTCCCACCGTTTGTAGGCACACGGTTTCAGGTACTATTTCACTCCCCTCGCAGGGGTTCTTTTCGCCTTTCCCTCACGGTACTGGTTCACTATCGGTCAGAAGCTAGTATTTAGCCTTACGGAATGGTCTCCGTAGCTTCCCACAGGGTTTCTCGTGCCCCGCGGTACTCAGGTATCGACTTCGAGTCTGGTCAGTTTTCGCCTACGTGGCTATCACACTCTATGGCCCCTCTTTCCAGAGGGCTTCGGCTAACCACCAGATTGGTAACTCTACTGTTGTCGACCCTACAACCCCAATAACACCCGAGGGTGGTACTGGTTTAGGCTGTTGCGATTTCGCTCGCCACTACTTTCGCAATCGAGGTTTCTTTCTTTTCCTCCAGGTACTGAGATGGTTCACTTCCCTGGGTTCGCTCGTACCCAACTATGGATTCATCGGGCCGTACGTGGGTTTTACCCACGTGGGTTTCCCCATTCGGAAATCCCCGGATCAATGCCTGCTTGCGGCTCCCCGAGGCTTATCGCAGCTTGCCACGTCCTTCATCGCCTGCTTCTGCCAAGGCATCCACCATGCGCCCTTAGTAGCTTGACCATAAAATTTACTCGACACACGGCAGCTTGCTCTCGCCGGCGATGAGCAATCTTTCAATTGTCATTCCGAGCGAAGTCGAGGAACCTGCTCTCCTTGCGGAAAACAAATCCTCAGC
>CAVROB010000009.1:0-365000 GCA_963722725.1 uncultured Acidobacteriota bacterium | reverse complement strand
CACGAATTCAGACACAGAATCTTTCCCAGTTCGACCTTTGTGGATCCTTCTCCAAGCCCGGCTACGAAATCCTTTGCAATCTGGAGGTGCACGGCTGGTGAGCAGGGCGGTATTTGCACCCATGGACTCTCTGGGGCCGCTTCGGACCCCAAGGTAATCATGAGATCGCCTGTTTCTCGATTGCCATAAGCGCGAAACTTTCCGGCCGGGCTCACGAACGTTTTCCAGACGGGCCTGTCGATAGCGCTGCTGGTTCTCGGAACGGGCATCCGCGTAATGGCCTCGAATTCTTGTTCGCGCGCGGAAGTTTCCCCGACGGTCGGCAGACGAAGAACTGAGTAGAGTACATCGCTGCCACTGCGACCGGATTCAAATACGTCCTTAACGTAGCGCCTGAGGAAGTCCCGAAGGTTAAGGCAGCCAAACTGAACAGGGTCAAATCCCGGAAAGGCTCTCTTCACAAGGGGCGCTAGCGCGCTACCCATGATCGAGTGGTGGGGAGAATTGTAGACAAGAATAGAAACTTGCTCAGAAATTGCATCTACTTCCTGCATGTTCACCTCGCGACGCTCGTTTAGGGCAAAAATAAGTGCGGAAGTAAATAGTAGTCACTCTACTTCCGCGAAAATCTTATTTTTCCGTTAAACTCTTACGTTGTCGCGAGGTACCCATCCGATGCAACTTATTCGGTGCCGACCGCGACGCAGCCGACGATACTGGATACCCATCCCGGCATAGTTCGATAGCCGGATACTCCGCCGGTGAAGCAGCGAACCTAAACCCAGACGGATCATCACTTTTATACCAAAGTTGTGCCACAAAGTCAACCTGTTTAGGGTCTGCTCATGAGGTTACCAGCGCGGTGCGGGCCCCCCCGGGGGCCTCCGGATTTCGTGCCTGTTCCCCGGTTCAGGTGACCTTGTTCTGTGCGTTGATTGCTATCATAAATCCGAATGAATCGTCATCGGCTCGCTCCCGCGGGGTCATTCTTAGGGCTCCTCATTCTACCGCGACATTGCTTGCGCGCGAAAAGCCACTAGGTCACATCTAAGATTTGTACGGAACACGAGTCGTGACTCTGCCCTTGTGGTAGAGCTTTTCCTCGTCTCTGTCGTGCAAATTTCCTCTTGCGTCCATCAGGAGTTTTAGGCCGCCGTTTCGCAGGACGCTGGCGCTGATTGGTGGCTCGTTGTCTCGGCAGCATGCGCGGATGTCATTCTTCGCCGCGACCAGCAGTTCTGCCATCGCTTGGGCTCCGAGATTCCCGGGCATTACGAATAACGCAAGGTCCCTCGGCTTCGCTCGGGATGACAGGGGGTGGGGAGCACTTCCCGCCTGTCTCTGCTGGGCTCCCTGCGGGGCCTGAATCTTTTTTCTGGGGTTACCCAGGACTTCGTCCGGACTGGCGTCATGGACTTTGTCCTGGGCTGTTTTCTGTCGCCCCTTCGGGGCTGGGTTTGGTGGTGTTGGCATCAAGCAGACTCACGTCTTGTGCGAATGCCTTGACGCGGGGTGGTTGGCATGAGCGGACGCAAGGTCCCTCGACTTCGCTCGGGATGACAGTGGGGGGCGTCGGTGCGTCGATTGGGCTCGTCCATGGGGAAGCGCAGGGTCTCTTCGTAGGTCGGTGCTGATTTTCGGTTCGTTGTCCCGGTAGCTTTGCCATTCGCTTCGGCTCCGAGATTTTCGGGCATGACGGATAACACAAGGTCCCTCGGCTTCGCTCGGGATGACAGAGTTGGGCGGGGATGACAGGTTGGGGTTTTGGGGAACGAGCTCTGATTCTCGAGCTTTACGCTTCTCTTGCTTTGAAGCTTTCTTTGTTGTACCAGTCGGCGGACAGGTCTCGGAACTTTGGATTTGATCTGGCGATCAGCCATAGCTTCTTTTCTCTGCGCCAGTTCTTGAGTTGTTTCTCGCGGTTGATGGCTTTAATCACGTCGTCGAAACTTTCCCAATACACGAGGCGGACGGCGTTGTAGCTGGCGGTGAAGCCTTCGCATTCGTGGGTTTTGTGCTGGAAGACGCGCTGGATCAGGTTGCTGGTCATGCCGATGTAGAGCGTGCGGCGGGAGGCGCTTTGCAGCATGTAGACGTAGTAGCGATGTTCTCGGCGCATGCCGCTCGCGATCTGTCATCCCGTGCGGAGCGTCAGGTTCGCGCAGCGAATCGGATGCGGTGTCGAGAGACCTTGTGTATTGTGTGCGCTGGTGACGCGTGCGTCTGTGATGCTTGTCACATTCAATGGCAGTGGGGGAAACGCAAGGTCCCTCGACTTCGCTCGGGATGACAAATCAAAATAGTTGGGATGAAAGTTAGCAGCAGCGCACGGCGTTATGGGTTGCGGAGTTGGTGCCAGGCTTCTCTGTATTGGGAGTACTTCGATTCTTTCAGGTGGGGGGAGAGGGTGATGTGGAGTTGGTTGTTTAGGGCTGACGTCGGGATTATGTACCAGGTGTCGGTTTCGATTACGTAGGCGGCGATGAAGTCTACCTGGCTGGGGGCGTAGGGTTGTTTGTTGTGGGTTACGTGGCATTGGTAGGAGCGTCCGCGTTTGTATTTGGTGCATTTGACCTGGACGCGGAGGAAGCGTCCGTTGTGTTCGACGGCGAAGTCGTAGCGGGCCATGTCTCCCCAGGGCTTGGCGATGCAGAGTCCGTGCTCGGCGGCGCGGGCCATGAAGCGGAGTTCGGCCCATTCGCCCCGGAGCTTGGGGTGTTGGATATCGATACCTTTGTTTGTCATTTTTGCCTGGAAGGATTTCGGGTAAGTCAAAGGCGGCGGACAGGAGTGTCCGCCCTACACGGGATTGGTCCCATGAAAAACGCGGCCTTTTTGGGGCCGCGCTGGTTGGCTATTTCTTCTGCTCTTATTATATCGCGTGGCAATGAGTAACTATGACATGGTTTGGAGATTTATTTTCGTAGTGGCTGCATGGAGTTGCGGGGAATGGGGTGGGTTTTGCCTCTTGACAAGAATTTTCCCGAATTGGGAATTGGGGCTTCATTAAGCATTGGATTGTGGGCTGGGAAACGCAAGGTCCCTCGACTTCGCTCGGGATGACAGAGGGTAGAGGGGACGGAGGTTACTCGGGTGACAGAGGTTGCTCGGGATGACAGAGGTAGAGGGGATGAACGGATGCCGTCCATTTTGACGATCAGTGGAATTCCAGGGTGACGAACTTGGCTTCTTGCTTACCTGTGTTGGTCAGGGTGTGGGTGTAGCCGCCGGGGAGCCACTTCACGTCGCCGGACTTGAAGTGTCCGGGCATGGGGCCCTTGCCTTCAACGTCGCTGCGGATTTCCAAGTCGCTGACGGCTACCAGCAGATGTGGGCTGGTGTGGTGATGGCTGGGGATGGTCGCTCCGGGTTGCAACTCGGTTTCGGAGACGCGGACGCCGTCCTGGACGAACATGATGTCTTGCGTGCCTCCGGTGAAGACGTGCAGGCCGCGGTCTTCGTCCCACTTGGGAGGAGGCGTTTTGTGGGCGGCTTCGTCCTGCATCAGTTCTACGGCGATGGCGCGGAAGGGAGTGTTGGCGAGGTCGCGGGCGATGTGGGAGAATCCGCCGGGCGAAAAGTGGGTTTCGCCATCTTGCATTTTGAGCGTGACTGGGGGCTTGCCTTCGACTTCGTTCTGGACGTTGGTGTCTCCGAGCGAAACGAAAACGTAGTCGTGGTTGTGGCGATGCATGAGAGTTGCGTCGTGCGGTGCGACCTCGGCGAGCCAGACACGGACTTGCTGATTTTCGAGTAGAAGATGGTGATGCGGCTCGGCGGTGATCTCGACGTCGGACGCGGTTTGCGCGGCCAGCGCGATGGCTGGCGAGTACGAGCGCGGGGAAGAGCAGACGGCTTTTCATGAGAGCAGATTCTAGCACCGCTGAGGAATGGACCTGAGTATGATTTAGACTTTTGGGGTGGGCGATCTGGGCAAATTGCTGGTGCTGCTGGGCGGGATTGTTGTTATCGTCGGACTGGCGCTGATTTTGGTGGGCCGGACGAATTTGCCGATTGGGCGGCTTCCGGGCGACATTATTTATCGCGGGAAGAACACGACTTTTTATTTTCCGCTGGCGACTTCGATCGTGGTGAGTGTGGTGCTTTCGGTTTTGTTGTATGTGGTCGGGAGGATTCGGAAGTAGCTTCGGTTCTCAGTTCCCGGATCTTAGTTCTCGGCTAAACTCCCTCCATGGCTTCTGCGGATCAGCTCGGATTCAGTTTTCGGCCGGCGGAGCGGCGCACCTGGACGGTGCGCGATCTGGTGGCGGCGGTGCGCACGCACTTGGAACGCGAGTATGGCGACGTCTGGGTGGAGGGCGAGATTTCGAATTTCCGGGCGCATGATTCGGGGCATCTTTATTTCACGCTCAAAGAGCGGAATGCGCAGATTCGGGTGGTGATGTTCCGGTCGTCGGCGCGGCTGTTGCGCTTTCGTCCGGAAGATGGCTTGCAGGTTGTGGTCCGCGGGCGGGTCACGATTTATGAAGATCGCGGCGAGTTGCAAATTTCGGCCGAGTATATTGAGCCCAAGGGCGCAGGCGCTCTGCAAATTGCGTTCGAGCAACTCAAGGCCAAGCTGGAGGCGGAGGGACTGTTTGATTCGGCGCGGAAGAAACCGATTCCGGCTCTGCCGGCAAGAATTGGCATTGTGACTTCGCCGCAGGCGGCGGCGCTGCGCGACATCTTGAACATCCTGCGGCGGCGGCACGATACGGCTAACGTTCTGATTTTCCCCGCGCAAGTGCAGGGTGAAGCTGCGGCGCTTGAAGTTACGGCTGGGATTCGCTACTTCAATAAGGCGCGCAGTGTGGATGTGATTATCGTGGCGCGGGGCGGAGGATCGGCGGAGGATCTGGCGGCGTTCAACCACGAAGGCCTGGCGCGAGCGGCTTTTGCTTCCGAGATTCCTCTTATCTCCGCGGTGGGACACGAGAGCGATTTCACCATCCTTGATTTTGTTGCCGACCTGCGAGCGCCCACGCCGTCGGCGGCGGCGGAGTTGGTCATTCGCTCGCGGTTCGAAGTGGATGAGCAATTGGGAGGGTTGCATCGGCGGCTCGAAAAAGCCATGCGCTATCACTTGCTCATGGCTCGCCAGAATCTGACCGAACTGGCGCAACATGGAGCGTTCGCTCGCATGATGGATCTGATTCATCGGCGCGAGCAACGGCTGGATGATCTGGTGAACCGGCTTGCCCATGCGCAGCGCGATATCTTTGAGAAGCAGCGGCGACGGTTCGAGGCATTGTCCGCGGCGGTTCGACATTATGATGTGCGGCGGGTGTTGGCCGGGATGAAAAAAGACCTCGACGCGCGGACTACGGCGATTGTTTCGGCGGCACGCAATTCGCTGCTCGAGTGCAGAGTTCGGCTCGAAAGAATGGACACGGCTCTGCAAGCGCTTTCTCCGCTGGCCATTCTTGAGCGCGGATATGCGTTGGTGTTCGATGCCTCCGGCAAGTTGTTGAAGGACGCTGCGAACGTGAAGGCCGGGGATGAGATTTCGGCGCGATTGGCGAAGGGGACGGTGAGCGCGACGGTAAAGAAGTCGCAGGGGTGAGGCGGCTTTTGTCGAGCTTCGCTCGATCGGACAGTCGAGAGCGGCTGCCTCTTCATGAATACGGTGGTTGGGACGAGTACACAGGATTGCCCGGAGCGGCTGAGCCCGGTACAATTGGCGTTGCATGTAGGCGCGTAGCTCAGTTGGTTAGAGCGCTACCTTGACACGGTAGAGGTCAGGAGTTCGAGTCTCCTCGTGCCTACCATTTCTTTTCGCCGAGTTGGCGCTGATCCGAATTTCCCCACAAGAAGTCATCCCGAAGGGGTTCTCCTAATGGTTGAATAGTGAGAGAGCTTCCGTCGCGCCTAAATGTCCGGAAACTCTCTCTACATGCCGTCGAGTGACGCGCAGGTGAGTCTCAGCGAGTTACAAAGCTATTACTGGCGCATCTCAGCGGCGACGTCGTCGCCGAACTTCTCTTGGATATACTTTTGGGTCTCGGGATCGAAGTCGGTTAGGTCAAACATTCGGCGAACTTCGACCATTTCGTTATCCTTTCCGGGGATGCGCGAGGCCCATTCGAGCGCCTCTTCGCGCGACTTCACCTGGATGATCCAGTAGCCGCCGACCACTTCCTTGGCTTCGGTAAACGGGCCGTCAGTCACTTTCGATTTTCCGTTTTTGAAGGTGACGCGCGCGCTCATCGTCGCTGGCGGGGTCAGCCCGTCGAGCGCGAGCAGCACCCCAGCCTTCCCTAGTTCCTCGTTGTACTTGCCCATTGCCTCCATGCTTTTGAGGTCGGGCACCCAACCGGGTTTTGCATTTTCGTAGCTTTTCGGAAACATGATCATCATGAAGCGCATGGTGTTCTCCTTGAGTGTGGTGCGGTCGCGTATAAGGACCGCTACTTTTATATAGGAGCTTCGACGCCGCGCAACCGGGAATGTTGCGAGTGACGGGGTGCGTGGTGCGGCTCCACTTACACGTCGAACGGGGCGGACGGGAATCGACAAACAGCTTAATGTTTTTTTCGTGTGGCTGAGGATGATGGAAACAGGGTATTTAGCTCCAGGACGGAGTCCCGTCGGCGGTCGCGGACTGCCAATCATCGGCCGTCGGGGAACTCCCTCGGTCGCTCGTCAGCCTCGGGTGTGGTTCTCCGACCTCAGCAAGCTTCTTTGCGAGCTAGCAAGGGAACGTTTTCCTTCATTGCTGACTTGCGTTCTCACTCGATGAGCCAGGCGATGGGTTGCAGATTGCGCCCTCATGATTCATCGCGTTCGCATGGACTGGCGCATTTCGTGCCAACCAAAGACCAACCTCAGTGGTGGTGTTGCGGACGTTTTCGGGTACCACGGCGGGGACATCGTGCGGGTATGGGTCTTCGTAATTGTCAACCGCCCATTCGGAAGGAATTGCTTGTTCCTTGGTCAGACGGCGGACAAACGACTGAGTGTCACGACTGAAAGTATTATTCGTGAATTGACGGAACCTGTCCGGCTTGCCGTTGGCGTTGTCAGGCCAGGGGTAGGGAGAAAGCAACATGGTGGTGCGCAGGCCGTGCGCATTGCCCCATTGGATTGCCTGAATAATAAACTTCTGGTAGCCGGGGCCGCTTCCTCCAGTCAGAAAGAAGTTGGGCGGAACATCAAACGCGATTGCCTTGCCATATAGCGCCTCATAGCGCTCCAGTGCGTAATAGGGGTTAGTGGCAAAGACGTGATTTCCTAGTTTGGGTTCCTTCGGATCGTTGGGACCCACGACGGGAGCCACGGATTCGATCCCAACAGTTCCGGCCGCATCCACATAGTCTTTCCACCGCCTCTCATACTTTTGCAGTTCTTTTGGTGGGACACGGTCATGCGGCGTGTTCACATTGGCTTCTGCGGGATGCAGACCGTGGCCTATGTACACATCTTTGTAATAGCCGTATTTCGGAGGAAGCGTGAAGTAATTTGCGCCCACCTGCCCAAGTTCCGCTTGTCCTGATCCGGTTCCAGTGAATGTGCGCTCGATGGCTCTAAGGATACTCGGTGGGTGCTCCGCTGCGGCGATGGCATTGGCATGCTCGTAGAGCCCCACATGGCCGGTTTTGAGAAGCTCTGTGAACCGATCGCCGTTCTGGAGCCCGTCAAAACCGCCCGTCCCGCCGACGAAAATGTATACGCCTAGACTCGCGCAGCTTCTGGATGTATCGGCATCACCTGGAATGAGTTGCACAGCACATAAGGCCGGTACTGCCGCCGCAGTAGCCATGAGCAACACCAGAAACCAATAGCGATGAAGTGCATTGTGGCCGCGCATGCCATTTCCTCCGCGTGAATTGCGCACGAGTGAAAATCTCGATTTATGCTCATTATGCTAATCGTCAGCGATCAAGAGATCCAGCGAAGGGCGATAACAATCTCAAAACCAAATATCCCCAAACCGTAGCTTCCACTTAAACCCCATGCCGGGTGGGGTTAAAGACCAAGAATTCACTGGCAGCTCACAGTGAACCGGCCCACATAATTGCTGGGCCATCCACCGCTTCCCCCGTATGTGTAGAAGAGATAAAACTGTTTGCCCAGGATGCGCGGATCGTCCCCCATACCGACTGGCATCACGTATGTGTTGGGCTGACCGCTGCACTGGTGGATGAGCACAGGGGTAGTCCATTGCAGACCGTCAGGCGATTCTGCACAGGCAAATGGCACTCCTTCGCAGCTTGACTATCCACCCGAACTGCGAGAAGCTGTCACCATTTTGGGGCGCTATCACCAGGTGGCCGGCAGCCCTTGGAGGCAGGCGTGGGGTCGGCAATTCCTTCTCTTATTATCGCAGCCGAACAAGGAGACATCCAGGCCGGGGAGGCATTGTTTGTTGCCCTGTACGCCGAGTTGCATCGGCTGGCCAAGCGTCAACTCGCCCGGCATGGCTCGGCCGTAAGTATCAGTGCCACAACCCTGCTGCATGAGGCGTATCTGGACATGGCTGCGCGCGATGGCCCGACGTTTCCCGACCAGGCACGATTCATGGGATATGCGGCTCGAGTCATGCGGGGACTGATTATCGATCATGCCCGGGAACAGCACGCTCAAAAGCGCGGCGGCCGGTTTGAGATTACTGCGCTCGACACCGATGCGATGGAGAATGCCGTGAACCACCAAGAGCTTGTCCGAATCAGCGAAACCTTGGACGAGCTTGGCAAAGTGGAGCCTGCCCTCGCCGCGATCGTCGATTTAAAGTTCTTTTGCGGCTTTTCCTTCGTGGAAATCGCCGCCATGCAGGATGTTTCCGAACGAACCGTGCAGCGCAACTGGGAAAAAGCTCGTATTTATCTTCATCAGAAAATTCGCGCGGATTTGGAGGTCTGAGGACTCGCCATGCGTACGCTTAGTCCCGAACGCTGGCAGATTGTAAGTCCATATCTGGACCAGGCGCTCGCCATGACCGACGAAGCGCAAGCCGCATGGCTATTGTCGCTTAGAGAGCAGGATCCTGAATTAGCCGCAGAGTTGGCAGCATTGCTGGACGAACACCGCTCGCTGGTGCAAGAAGGTTTTCTGGAGAAAGGTTCTCCCGGGTGGTCGAGTGCGCCAGGCCTTGCGGGCCAGAGCATTGGACCCTACACGCTGATCTCGCAGATTGGGCAGGGTGGAATGGGAAGCGTCTGGCTCGGCCAACGCAGCGACGGCAGGTTCGAGCGCCGTGTGGCTGTGAAGTTTGTCAACTTGGCGCTGGCGGGGAAAGGTGGAGAAG
This sequence comes from uncultured Acidobacteriota bacterium, assembly GCA_963722725.1. Classification (GTDB taxonomy): domain Bacteria; phylum Acidobacteriota; class Terriglobia; order Terriglobales; family Acidobacteriaceae; genus JABDBE01. The sequence goes on along the minus strand of CAVROB010000009.1, from coordinate 355,756 downwards.
AACGCTTCAAACGAGAGGGCAGCATTCTCGGGCGATTGGCGCATGCACACATCGCGGAACTGGTGGATGCGGGCGTCTCGGGAGCGGGACAGGCATATTTGGTCCTGGAATATGTCCAGGGCGACCCCATCGATCAGCATTGCGACCAGCAAAAGCTCGGCCTCGATGCACGCATTCGCCTGTTTCTGGATGTGTTGGCGGCAGTGGCGCACGCCCATGCGAATCTGATTGTCCATCGCGATATCAAACCTTCGAACGTGTTGGTCACCACCGGCGGTGATGTCAAGCTGTTGGACTTCGGGATTGCCAAGCTCCTGGAGGGCGAAGGCCAGGCGGGTGCCGCAACCCTGCTCACGCGCGAATCCGGCTCGGCTCTCACTCCTCAGTACGCTGCGCCAGAGCAACTCACCGGCCAGCCAGTCACGACTGCTACGGACGTCTATGCCTTGGGCGTGTTGCTCTACGTGTTGTTGTCTGGCCAACATCCCACAGGCTCTGATTCGCACTCACCCGCGGAACTGGTAAAGGCTGTGCTCGAGACTGAGCCGCCGCGCGCCTCGGACGCCATTACCGCGAACGACAGCAAGCTCGTCGTTGAACGACGGGGCACCACTTCAGATAAACTGCGCCGCGGACTTCGTGGAGATCTGGACACGATTGTTGGCAAAGCTCTGAAGAAGAATCCGCAGGAGCGATACGCTTCCGTGACTGCGCTGGCCGACGATCTTCAGCGTTATCTGAAGCACGTACCGATTAGCGCCCGACCCGATACGCTTGCCTATCGAACCGTCAAATTTCTGCGCCGCAACCGCACCGTAGTGGCTCTAACCGCGACCGCTCTTGCACTTGTGATTGGCAGCCTCTCGGCGGGACTCTACGTTGCAAATCGCGAACGAAAGGCAGCCGAACGACGATTTGACCAGGTGCGCCAACTAGCCAATAAATTCATAGCACTCGACAATGACATTCGAGGTCTGCCCGGTTCGACGAAGGTCAGAATGCAGATTGTTTCCGACTCGCTGCAATATCTGACTTCGCTCGGCGGCGATGTTCACGGCGACAAGGATCTCGCGCTCGAGACCGCCTACGCTTATGTACGTGTGGCGCATGCTCAAGGCGATCCGACCTCGCCAAACCTCGGCCTGTTCCCCGAAGCAGAAGCAAGTCTTGACAAAGCGGAGAACTTCGTCGATTCCGTACTCAGAGTCGATCCCACCAACAGAAAAGGATTGTTTATCGCAGCGACAATTGCCCACGATCGCATGGTCCTGGCCGACGAGCAGAATCGCAGGGGCGAGTTGGTATCTTGGGCTGATAAAGCCTCGGACCGAGTGGAGCGTTTCATGAGTCTCGGCAATGTCGACCCAGAAGATGTCTACAGCATGGCGTATTTTGAGCAGAACGTTGCCTACGGCTATGACGATGCGAGGCATTTTCAGCAAGCTCTACAGGCCAGTCAACGGGCCCTGGAAATTTCGCAGCCGGTTGCGTCAGCCCATCGAGTTTATGGCAGCATCCTTGGCGCATTGACCATCGCGCACTGGCAAACAGGAGATCTGGACGGAGCATTGCAGACGGCTCAACAGGCGATTCAACTCGAGGAGACGCAAGCCGCCAGTGGGCACGCAGCCCTGCGTATCAATCTGGCCAACTCTCTGTACACAAAGGCAATGATACTGGGAAAGCAGGATGCGGAACCGAGTCTCGGCCGAAGTCGAGATGCGCTTGCCGTCTTGCAGCGAGGGCTAGACATCGGTGAAGAACTGGCGAAAATAGACCCTATCGATTATCTGAGCCGCCGTTCGGTGGCAGCCACCGGGCTGGAAATCGGTAATATTCTCCGCCACACCGAACCGCAAAAGGCTTTAGTGGTCTATGACCACGCTCTCGCCCGCATACGAGAGGCGAAAACCAATGTCAGCACGCAGCTCACTGCAGCGGACTTGCTGGCTGGCTCTTCTTATCCCCTTCGCTGGCTCGGTCAGGACGAGGAAGCCAGACGGCGCATAGAGGAAGCGTTTCAGCTTCTGCGTGAAGCTCACCAGTACCCCGCCGATACCGTCGAACCGATGAGCAGACCCGATCACGTTATCAGGGCCGAGGCCGACGACTATGCCGAAACCGGCCAAACCGCCAAAGCCACCGAAGCCTACCAGCAACTGCTCGACAAACTGATGGCGTGGAAACCCGATCCGTTGAATGACCTGCGCGATGCCACCTGTCTTTCCCGTACCTGGACGGCACTTGCCAACCTTCTTCGCCGAAGCGGGCAGAAAGATGAGGCCCTGCAACTTGAGGCGCAGCGAACAGATCTTTGGAATCATTGGAATGGCAAGCTTCCAAATGCCCAATTTCTTCTTCGTCAATCGTTAAACCAGATTACCCCCGGCGCTCGTTTGCGGCCCTCCGAAACGCTGGGACAAAAAGGGCCTGATCCAGCCGTTCTTCGATAACGTTGGCGTCGGGGCCTCGCCTCCAAGAAATTTTTCCCTTCTTTCCTGTCGTCTTTTCCCCGCCGTTTGCGATTGCTTGTGTAGAGGCCAAGAAAGTCGACGTTCTTCCGGTTCCATAAGGTCTCTAAATTCACTTGCGGAGGGTCTCCATGTGTACCACTTTAAAATCGCTTCGTGCCTGCATCGTAATCGTTCTGTTTTGCTCTCTTGTAGGCGCTCAGTCCACAAACTCGACACAATCTCCAGTAGTGCCGCCACTCGTAAAGTTCAATGGCGTGCTGACTGATGTCAACAGCAAGGCCTTGACAGGTACGGTCGGTGTAACATTCTCTCTCTACAATGAAGCCCAAGGTGGCAGCGCGCTCTGGGTTGAAACTCAGAATGTAACCCCTGATAAGACTGGGCATTACTCGGTCATGCTGGGCTCCACCTCTGCCCAAGGACTACCTAGCAGCGCATTCGCGTCCGGCGAAGCACGCTGGTTGGGAGTGCAGGTGCAAGGACAGGCGGAGCAGCCGCGAACGGTCTTGATGAGCGTGCCCTATGCCCTCAAGGCGGCGGACGCGGAGACCATCGGCGGCCTGCCACCGTCGGCCTTCCTGAAGGCGCCGGCCGCTGGATCATCCCCAACCGCAAGCAGCTCGAGTCAGCTTCCCGCTGCAGCTATCACCGGCAGCGGCACGGCTAACCATATAACCAAATGGCTAAGCGCGACCAAGCTGGGCAACTCTAACATCTTCGACGGCGCGGCTGGCAAGGTGGGCATCGCGACGACGTCCCCCGGCGCTACCCTCGACGTCAATGGCACGGCCGTGATTCGAAGCAACGCGACGGTCGACGGCAGTCTCGGCGCTGGGCCGATCACGGCTACTTCCTCCAGTTCCGGGGGTACCGGGGTGTTCGCCAACGCCGGCTCCAGTACCTCCAGTAACGGAGTAGTAGCCGAGGGCGCGACCGGCGTAGCGGCCTACACCACAGTTGCTGGTAGCATCGCACTGTACGGCGATGCGGGAAGCACCACCGGCAGCAATGGCGTGGTCGCCTATGGTGCTACCGGCGTAGCGGGCTACGCGACCGTTGCTGGCAGCATCGGAGTGTACGGGAATGGGGGAAGCAGCTCTGGCAGCGCCGGCGTCTCCGGAACTGGCGGCACGTACGGAGCGTATGGATATTCCGCCTCCGGCTATGGAATTTATGGGACGACACCATCGGCTGGAGTTGACGGAGTGCATGGAATATCGGCTAGTGAAAACTCCGGCGTGGCGGGAATTAACGATAACAGCACAGCGGGTTTCGGCGTGTACGGACAGGCTGCGAGTCCCGGCGGCGTGGGCGGAGGATTCTACAACACCTCCACTGGCGACGCTCTGTTTGCCTACGAGCAAAACGGAGGCTACGCGGCGTTTTTCGACGGCAATGTCGATGTCGATGGCAACCTCTCCAAAGCGGGTGGTTCCTTCAAGATCGATCATCCGCTGGATCCCGCCAACAAGTACCTCTATCACTCCTTTGTCGAATCGCCGGACATGATGAACATCTATAACGGCAATGCGACTACCGACGCCTCAGGCAGCGCAGTGGTTACCCTGCCCGAATGGTTCGAGACTTTGAACCGTGATTTCCGCTACCAACTCACGGTCATGGGCCAATTCGCGCAGGCTATCGTGGCCAGTAAGGTCGCCAACCATCAATTCACTATCAAGACGGATAAGCCCAACGTCGAAGTCTCCTGGCAAGTCACAGGCATTCGCCAGGATGCGTGGGCTAACGCTCACCGCATTCCGGTGGAGGTATCGAAAGCTCCGGCCGATCGCGGACTTTACTTGCATCCCGAACTCTTCGGCGTGCCTCCGGAGAAGTCGATCGCGCTGGCGCACCACCCGATGATGCTGAAAATGATCAAGCAGCAAGCGGCTAAGCAGCAAGCGCCGAACCCACCGCAAGCGCCTAAACAACAGCAAGCACCTAAACAACAGCAAGCGGCCAAATAACAACCGCAATTTGAGCGACGATAGGCCCCACCCTTCGGAAAACCTTCCGAGGGTGGGGAATTTCAGCATGGTCCCTTCCCGAGCTCGTGATCCATGCATTTTTTTGGTAACACTGTCGTCTTTTGCCATCCGTTTCTGATTTCGTAAGTAGAAGGGAATTAGTCAGGGGTGAGGAGAAGGATGGCATGAAAAAACAACTGTCGGAGACCGTGGGATTTCTGGCTTGGCATTAGTTAAGAATTATCTGGCTACTCTAGGCATTTAAAGCCGTAAACCACACCTGTGTTCGTGATCGACCGGCGATGGTGCGAGGTTTCGCCTCGCACCCTGGCGGCGCGCGCCCTACGCTTTCTCGAGATTTGTGTCATTTGTTCCTTGCCGGGATTGGTTAATTACTGCCGCCCCTGCCTTGCTCACGACTTCGTCCTGGGAATCTGTGCCTCCGGAACAACCGATTGCGCCGATAATATCGCCCTGGTCGATCAGTGGAATACCGCCTCGAGACGCAATGATTCCATCGAACGCGAGCAGATAGTTGAGATGCATGAGATTGATGCCATCCTCGAAGACCTTCGTTGGCCGCCGGAAGGTCACGGCTGCTCGCGCCTTGTGTTGCGCAATCGGAATGGAGGCGAGCATCGCGCCGTCCATTCGCTGGAAGGCAACCAAGTTACCACCGGAATCGGCTACGGCTACGTTCATCTTCCAATTTCGCTGCTTGGCCTCTTCCAGCGCGGCGCGAATTACCGCCTGGGCTCGGTACAGCGATATTGGACGCCCATAGGGCACATCGAATGGCATTTCGTCTGGGATGACATCAAGCGGATTCGACGTGGGCGGTGCTTCGATGGCGATTTCTGCTGTGTTGCTTGACATAAAGTTTCCTCCGAAAGGCTACTAAGCCAGCTTCAAAGACGTTTCCGAGATGCAAGTTCTGATTGAACCTGCGGCGTGAGCTCATCAAAGCAGAAGGGCGGGCAGTGAACAATTGGACGATGGTATCGGTTGTATCTTTGTGCGATTTCCGCCTCTACTTCTGCCGGCCGAAAACCTCGCGAAACATCACATTGAGGTCATCGAGTGCTCGGGCGCAGTCACCTGTAAAGCTCGAACCATGCATGATGGCGAGCGTTTTTGGCTTCAGGTCGGCGAGCTTTTTCAAGTTCTGCGCGGTGAGTGGCGTGTAGGGCACATACTCCGCGAGAACACCCGCCTGAAACTCTTTCATCGCCTGACGCGAGCGGCCCACGACATCGGCGGAGGTGAGCGGTTCGACGTCGCCCATATGATGGAACAGGTCGGAACAGAGCAGTGTTCTCTGCGTTTCTTCGAAGAGGACGCCAGCGTCCCAGCCGTGGGGCAGATGGGGAATGTGGCAGTAGCGAAAGCGATACGTTCCCGTCGCAAAGGTCTCGCCGTCAGCGAGGCCGCGCGACTCCCGGCCGATAAAGTCGTTCACGTTCACCAGGGCACCAACCTGGCTGCAGATCACATCGGCCTTGGGCGCTGCAGCCAGCCAATCATTGAGCGATCCGCACTCGTCTGACTCAAAATGGCTGAAGCTGATGTGGCGCAACTCGGAAAGGTTGATAAGCTTGGAGACGGCCTCGCGAATTTCCGCGTGCATCCCGCGCAGCCCGGTGTGAAACAGCAGCGGTTCATCGTCTTTCACCAGAAAATGGTTGAACTGGAAATTGCCCCATTGAGCAAAGATCGAGATGCGATAGACATTCGGCGCGATTTCCGTGGTGATGGCCATGCGAGTCTCCTCGATCGGATTTTAACGGCCCTTCTATTTTGATTTCGCGGCCACAAACGCCCCCCAAAGAGGTGCGTATAGGTTGGCCGTTTAACGGGCAGCTAGTGCAGGAGCGATTCCCAGTTGGCTGGCACCTTTCCGGCTGGGCCAGGAGCGGGCTGACTTGTCGGGATGCGAATGCGGCGGAAGCAACTCCACACCCTTGACCGTAATCATGCCCTGCTTCTCGTAATCGTAGAACCAGTCCTCACCCGGCTCAAAGCTGGCAATGATCGGATGCCCTGTTGCCGCCGCATGCTTGGATGCATGCTGACTCGGAGAACTGTCACAGCATCCAATGTGCCCACACTCCGCGCACCGACGGAGATGAAACCACCAACCTTTCGGCGACGCCAGGCACTCCACACATCCGTCCCCGCTCGGTTTCGAAGCGGGATTAATTCCGCGGTGCTCTTTCTTCATTTCGATTATTCCTTTAGACGTTGCATGTCCAGACCTCGCATGTCCACACGAGTTCAAGCCACCAGCAAGATCTTTCCGACACCGCCCTTTTCTGCCGCTGCCTGAGCCTCGGCCGCTTCACTGAGTGGCAGTTTCCGGCTAATCGGGATCACCAGCTTGCCATCTCGCACCGCTTCGGCCATGAACTCGAGCGTTTTCCTGTCGAATTTCGAGAATACGTGAACCACCTTTACCGATGGGTACTTCGCGGCATTCTGCGGCGCCTCGACAACCGATGCATACACTCCTCCCGGCTTCACCTTGGCGATCAGCTTCTCGGCGGTTCTTCCGCCGACCGCATCCGCCACCGCATCGAGCGGCGGAAGATTCACAATTGCGGTGTCGTCGTCGGTTGCGACGATCTGATCCGCGCCGACAGTCTTCGCCTCATCCGTCTGCCTCTTTAAAACTCCCGCGATCACAGTCGCCCCGCGTTCCTTCGCAGTGAATGCCGCCGAACGCCCGACATTTCCCACAGCGCCTACGACGAGAACCGTCTGACCCGCTTGGATTCCCGTAGCGGCCATGAGTTGGTTGCCAGTCACCGTCACCAGCGGCAGCGCCGCCGCCTGGATCAAATCAAGTCCCTTGGGAACTTTCGCCAGAACCGCGGCTTTCACGACGCAGAGCTGCGCGTAAGTATTGTCCGCCATCGCGAACACCTGGTCGCCGACGGAAAAGCCTTCCACTCCCGGCCCGACCTTGACCACAGTGCCCGCCATGTCGACTCCTATGAGGCCCGGGAAATGCATGGGATAAAAATCCTTCGTTAATCCAGCACGCCGCTTGTAGTCGATCGGATTCACGCTTGCGGCAGCGACCCGCACCAGCACCTCGCCCGGACCCGGAACCGGGTCAGGATAGTCCTCGAACTTCAGTACTTCCGGACCGCCGTATTGGTGGACAACGATTGCTTTCATATTTCGTCTCCTTATGTGCGGTAGAGTGAAACAGTCGCTAACAAAACTTAGATGAACGGAGCCAGAATTGGTCGAAATTTTGCCTCATCCTGGCCATTACTTCTTCTCTTCGGCCGACTCTCTGGCCAGTGGGTTCTAGCTCTGCACTCGGCGTTCGCGCGTCACAGCAGCTTTGGCGGCAGCCTCTTTTCTATTCTTTTGCGGATGAATGCCCAGGTCGTGCCACGACGTTTCCGCGAGGTTGACGTTGTAGTGCTTTGCAGCTTTCTCGATGTTTGCGAACGCCAACGCACGGTCGGCATCGGAGACGTCGATGACTTGATCGAACCGTGCGACCGCATTACGCACATGTTCGGCGTCGGTCAGTGGTTCTTTGCGCTGCTTGGGAAACGCGTAGACACTGTCGGGTAAGTCGCTCTGTGTCGTCAGTTGTCCGTGTTTCTCGTGAGGTTTCCAGGTTGCTTCCGGCATACGTTTGTCATCCTTTCGTGTGTCGCTCTTCCGACCGAATCGGTTGCGATCAGGTAATTAGACCCGAGGTGCTCCGGGGAATCAATTGGACGATAGTATTGGCGAAATCCCGGTATTGGGCCCCGTAGAATAGAGTACGCCCGATTCTGTGCCCATATGTCCAATCCACACCTTGGTGGTCGATACGTTCGTCCTATAGATTCGTCATCGTGATTCTGGCCTAATCGGGTTGGGACGATCGGAGCAATTATGAAGACTGCAATCCCCGTCCCTCATATGAAGCACTTCGACGCAATCATTATCGGGACGGGCCAGGCAGGTCCGCCACTCGCGGCTCGGTTTGCGGGTGCCGGCAAAACCGTCGCGATTATCGAGCGCGGCAAATTTGGCGGCACATGCGTGAATACGGGATGCACCCCGACAAAGACGCTCGTGGCGAGCGCCTATGCGGTGCATATTGCCCGCCGAGGTGCGGAATATGGTTTCGCCACTGGTGATGTGAGCGTCAATATAAAGCAGGTGAAAGCCCGCAAAGATGCAGCCTCCGCGAGGTCTAGCAAGGGAGTGGAGGAGTGGCTCCGAGGAACGACAAATTGTACGGTCATTCAGGGCCAAGCCAGCTTTCAGTCCTCGAACACGGTTGTGGCCAATGATGAAGTTCTGCAAGCCGACAAGATCTATATCAATGTTGGCGGGCGGGCCCGCATTCCTGACATGCCGGGAATTCATGATGTTCCTTTTCTCGATAACTCATCAATCATGGACATCGATTTCTTGCCCGAGCATCTTGTCATCGTCGGCGGAAGTTATGTTGGGCTGGAGTTCGCCCAGATCTATCGCCGCCTGGGGAGCGAAGTCACGATTGTGGAAATGGGACCGCGCCTGATTGGACGGGAGGACGAAGACGTTTCCCAAGCCGTGCGCGAAATCCTGGAGGCTGAGGGCATACACGTCCGACTGAACGCGAAATGTGTCTCACTGGCGAAACGCGATGGCGGTGTTGCCGTCAGCATGGAATGCAGCGAAGATCCGAAGGAAGTTGCAGGCACGCACGTGCTTCTAGCGGTCGGGCGTGTACCCAACACAAGCGACTTGGGACTGGACCGGGCTGGGATCACGACCGACCAAGTCGGCTACATTATCGTTGACGATCAACTGCAAACGAACGTGCCTGGCATCTGGGCGCTGGGGGACTGCAACGGCCGCGGCGCCTTCACGCATACTTCGTATAACGACTACGAGATCGTTGCGGACAATCTCTTCAACGCTGACCATCGCCGGGTTTCCGACCGGATCCAAGCCTACGCGCTATATATTGATCCGCCGCTGGGGCGATGCGGCATGACGGACGCAGAGATACGGAAATCCGGACGTCGTGCCCTCGCTGCGAAATATCCGATGAGTCAAGTGAGCCGAGCCTACGAAAAAGGTGAGACACAGGGTTTCATCAAAATCTGCGTCGATGCAGAAACGAAACAAATTTTGGGGGCTGCGATTCTTGGAATCGGAGGCGATGAAGTGATTCACGTTCTGCTGGACGTGATGTATGCGAAGGCGCCGTATACGGTCATCCAGCGCGCCATGCACATTCATCCGACGGTCGCGGAATATCTGCCGATCATTCTCGCCAAACTGGGGCCGTTTGCCTAGGTGGGAAGAACACGACAACTTGCTGCTGCTGGTTAAACGGCGCTCGGACCCTTAAAACGAAGGGTCGTTAAGACGAAAGGTTATTTATGTCGGAGCAAGAAAACAGCAATCATCACCGGAGCATCGGGGGGTATTGGCGCGGGATTGGTCGAAGGGTTTCTGAAAGAGGGTTATAACGTCGTTGCGACCTCTCGTGACGCCAGTCGAAAGTTGACTGCCTCAGGCAGCCTGGTTCTGGTCGATGGCGATATCGGCAAGCAACAAACTGCTGCCCAGGCCGTCGAAGCAGCAATCAACAACTTCGGAACCGTCGATGTTTTGGTGAATAACGCCGGCATCTTCCTAAACAAGCCGTTCACCGACTTCACGACCGAGGACTTCGACGCCCTCATCTCCACGAATCTATTCGGATTCTTCTACATCACTCAGCGCACTGTGAAAGAGATGCTGAAACAGAAATCGGGGTGCGTTGTGAGCATCACCGCGGCACTTGCCGATCGGCCAATCGCCGGCGAAAATGGCTCGGTTTCGATGATTACGAAGGGTGGCTTGAATTCAGCAACCCAAAATCTTGCAATCGAGTATGCAAAAGACGGCATCCGCTTTAATGCCGTAGCCCCCGGCGAAGTGGATACACCGATGCACCCGAATGATCCCAGCGACTCGACTTCGCAGCCGACTAAGAAAAGAGCGACGGTAAAGGATATTGTCGATGCCGTTCTTTACCTGGCACAGGCAGGTCATGTGAGCGGAGAGATACTGCACGTGGATGGTGCCGCTCCGCCTCGTCGGTGGTAAGAAATAAAAGAATGCTAACCTAACGCTGCACTTCGACGAGGTAGGAATGCCCAGACTGCTTTCAGTAAATGTCGGCCTGCCACGCGACGTGGCATGGAACGGCAAAACTGTCCGAACCGCGATTTGGAAATCTCCGGTTACGGGACGGCGAATGGTGCGCAAACTCGATATTGATGGTGATGCGCAAGGCGATCTCGCTGGTCACGGTGGGGAGCAGCGCGCCGTTTTTGTTTATCAAATGGACTCTTACCATTACTGGGAGCAGTTTTTAAGCCGCAGTGATTTTACTTTCGGCCAGTTCGGCGAAAACTTCACCGTCGACGGACTTCCTGATAACGAGGTCTGCATTGGCGATCGATACCGCATTGGTGACGCGACATTTGAAGTGACGCAGCCACGCGTGACGTGCTACCGCGTCGGTATTCGCATGAATGAACCTCGGATGCCAGCCCTACTCGTAGAACATCACAGACCAGGATTCTACTTTCGCGTGTTGCAGGAAGGAGAAGTAGGGGCGGGCGACGACATCGTGAAAATCGCCGATGGTCCGGAAAAAATCACCGTGGCCGACACCGATGGTCTCTTGTATTTGCCAGGAGCTTCTCGCGAGCAACTGGAACGCGCGCTGCGGATTCCTGCACTTAGCAAGGGTTGGCAGGGTTCGTTCCAGGCAATGCTCCAACAAGACTTAAGGCCCAAAACCACGGTGGGGAATCCGGGACTCGCGAATGAGGAACAAGCACCAGCATGGCCCGGCTTTCGACAGATGCGAGTCGCGGGTATCCACCAGGAAAGCGATAGCGTCACTTCCTTTGTTCTGACGCCAATCGATGGGCAGCCTCTTCCTCTCTTCCAGGCGGGTCAATTTGTTGTTTTGCGGCTGCTCGTTGATCCGGACAGACCCGGGCAAACCGCCGGTTCTTCGCAGCTATTCGCTGTCTGATCTGCCGGCAGCTGACCATTTCCGCATCAGCGTCAAAAACGAATTGAATGGGATTGGAAGCTCATTTCTGTGCAACCGTGCGCGAGAAGGCGATGTATTGGATGTGAGTGCACCGCGCGGAAGCTTCACTCTGCGTCCTGGCCAGAATGCCGTAGTTCTGCTGAGCGCTGGAGTGGGCGCAACGCCCGTCATGTCGATGCTGCACGCACTCGCTGCCGAAAGATCGCAACGGGAAATCTGGTGGATCTATGGAGCGCGCAATAGCGTCGACCATCCATTTGCGGAAGAATCGCGTTCATTACTGAAACAGCTCTCTCGCGGACGCAGGATACATCGTGTATAGCAGGCCCGCTGCAACTGATCGAGTCGGTGCAGACTTCGACGCTCCCGGGCACATTGACACAGCTTTGCTGCAGAGAATCGGCGTGTCACAGGGCAGTGACTTCTATCTGTGCGGCCCAACTTCATTCTTGCAGAGTATGAGCGATGGGCTGCGAAACTGGGGTGTGCTCGCCGGGAATGTGCACACGGAGATCTTCGGTTCTCTCGAGGCCATTACCCCTGGTATGGCGCAGGTTGCTCACACTCCTCACCTGCCACAAGGGCCGCCCGGATCTGGCCCCCCAGTCTCGTTCGCGCGCAGCGGGATTACCACCGCGTGGGATCGTAAGTTTTCCAGTTTGCTTGAACTGGCGGAAGCGTGCGATGTTCCGGTCCGATGGTCGTGTCGGATTGGAGTCTGTCATACCTGCATGACTGGTCTGATTGATGGATCGATTATCTATAATCCTGAGCCGCTGGAGAGGCCCGCTCCGGGGAACTTGCTTGTATGCTGTTCCCAGCCAAACGCGAGTGTCACTCTGGATCTTTGAGAGAAGATCTTTGAGAGAAACGGATAGTGGTGCAGTTCGATAAGGAAGCGAGCCAGACGCGCGATTATTGCGTCGCAAAGAACGCGACGCTTCGCGCGGCTCGCCCAGATCCTTCACTTGCGCAAAGAACGCTTGTTCAGGATGACAATCCAAAATGTACCACTACCGAGAAACGGGAGGAGTTCAATCATGCGTTCTGATATTGTGCCCGGAGGCATTTTCCCCGACTACGAACTGCCCGATCACACGGGCACCCTGCGCAAGCTTAGCGAGCTACAGGGCGATGATCCGCTAATTCTTACGCTTGCGCGCGGCCACTATTGCCCAAAGGAACATCAGCAGCATTTAGAACTCGCCGCGTTCTACCCCAAGATTGCGGTGGCGTACACGCAGATCGCCACGATTTCTACCGACGATCACCACACGCTCCAAGAATTCCGTGCGTCAGTCGGAGCCCAGTGGACCTTCCTTTCGGATCCCGACCGAACCATTCAGAAGGATCTCGACATCCAGGAGTACACCGACCCCGAGCATAATCCGATGATCCCGCACACGCTCGTGCTCAAGCCGGGCCTCGTGATTTACAGCATCTATAACGGCTACTGGTTCTGGGGGCGTCCGTCGGTCGTTGATCTTTGGCACGACCTGCGCACCGTGACCAGTGAAATCCGGCCGGACTGGGATCTGAGCAAACCCGGACTCCGCGAGGCGTGGAATGCGGGGGATCTCTCGCGTTTCCACGGATGGAACAAGCAGGCCGGTGCGAGGCCAGCCGCCATTGGACGGAAACAGTAGAAGCCGTACCTTGAGTCCTTTCGCTCGAACCAGTTGTCCGCAATGAGGCAAAGTGTGCACTCGTGAAGAGATAAAGGCAGCCTTGGCATTTCTCCCCTCGTTCGAGTCCGCAGCGTCTGATCTGGCAAGTCGAGTCAATGTATTGCTACACCAGCGAGCGTAGCTCAGCGCTTCTACACCTAATACCAAGGTATCGCCAATACCATCGTCCAATTGTTTCCCTTTTGCACTTCTGTTTTTATGTTTTCGATCGAGTGGGCATGCGCAAAGGAATAAGTCTTCAGCAGGGCACCATGGCTCAACCTTTGCAGCACGGCAACAAACACAGCTCTTTTCAGAAACATCCGCACGGGATTCAGATCGCTCTGGTCAGAAATGACGAAGTCGGCAGCATGATCCGCGTGGCCCGTTAGATCACTCCCGTGGTTGCAGGCGAGGAGAAGAAAAGTGATGAATGCGGCACGGTTGATTCTGCGGGTTTTCTTCGGAGGTTATGGGCATCAGCGGTACCGGAGATCACATGACTGAGGCTCCTATGCGGCCGCAAAGACAAATGTTGACTGCTGACCGTGCGAAGCTTTGTACGAAGCTGACCGCGCTCTGTGTGGCTCTGCTGGCAGCTCCGCTTTACGGACAGTCCGGTTTGGCTGCTACCAGCCCAGGAACAGTTTCCTACGGTTCTCCTACCTTCGCTGTTCAGAATACCTCGGACCTTCAGATGCAAAGTCCTTATCTCGGGGGAGTTCCCGCCGGCAGAGCCAGTGCGACGGCGTTGTCGCTCTCCCTGGAGGATGCCGTAGGTCGTGGCCTTCGGCAAAATCTTGGGGGACTACTTTCCTCCGATGCAGTCTCCGGCGAACAAGGCGAGCGGTGGCGGGCTCTCAGCGCGCTGCTGCCGAATCTGACCACCGGCACGAGTTTCGGCGTTCACCAGGTTGATCTGAAAGCCACTATAGGCATCAAGATTCCTGTGCCTGGCGTTCCACCCGTCACCGGCCCCTTTGGAGTTTTCGACACACGCGGTTACCTTGACCAATCAGTCTTCAATTGGGAGTCGATTGAGCGTGCACGGTCATCGGCTGCACAAGTGAAATCGGCGCAGTACAGTTATAAGAATGCCCGCGAACTGATTGTCGTTGTGGTTGTGTCAAATTATCTGCTCGTCATTGCCGACCAGTCGCAAGTCGAGTCCGCTTTAGCTCAACGCGACACTGCGAAAGTGCTGTTCGACCAGACGACCGACCAGAAGAAAGCCGGACTTGCGGCTGCCGTTGACGTACTGAGATCCGATGTCGAGCTTCAAGCACGCGAACAAAGGTTGATTGTCGCGCGAAATAATCTAGCCAAGCAGAAGTTGGTTCTGGCGCGGGCGATTGGACTTCCAGCCGGTCAGATTTTCGATATAACCACCGAAGTTGCTTATCAGCCGCTGACGACTTCAAGCCTCGATGAAGCATTGCAGCAGGCGTACACCTCTCGCGCCGACTATAAAAGCCTGACCGAGCAAGTACGTTCTGCTGAGTTGCAAAAGAAGGCCGCTTCAGCCGAGCGCTACCCGACACTATCAGCCATCGCGGACTACGGAAGTATTGGGACCAATTTTGCATCGAATCACGGCACAATTAACGCCGCCGCAGAGCTTCGATTACCCATTTTCCAGGGAGGCAGGGTCCATGGAGATAACCTCGTAGCAGATTCCCTCCTCACAAGAGCCAGGCAACAACTGGAAGACCTCCGTGCCAGCATCGACCAGGAAGTTCGCGACACTTTTCTTGACTTGCAAGATACCGCCCAGGAAGTGTCCGTTGCGCAGAATGCCGTCCGGCTCGCTACTCAAACCCTGCAGCAATCACGTGATCGCTTCTCTTCGGGAGTAACGGACAACATCGAAGTGGTTCAGGCGCAGGAATCGCTCGCGGATGCCAACGACACGTATATCGGCAGTCTCTACCGCTATAACACCGCAAAGGTTTCCTTGGCACGAGCCATCGGTTTCGCGGAATCGAACTACGCGCTGTACTTGAAAGGACAATAAAATGACCGACCAAGAGACGGCCAAGAGTCAGGAAAGTTCATCGTCCCCCACGCCCAATACCGCAACGGAAAGTCCGGCGCCACCGCCTGTCGTTTATCCGAGCCGGCGCTCTCACAAGCGCTGGATCATTGCCGGTGCCGTGGTGGTAGTTCTTGTCGGGGGCATCTTTCTGTGGCACTACTTCTCGGGTTTCGAGGACACCGACGATGCGCAAGTCGATGTCCATCTCTACCCGGTAAGCGCGCGGATCTCCGGGTACGTGCAAGCGGTACACGTCGGAGACAACCAGTATGTGCAGGAAGGCGCCACACTGGTGGAGATTGACCCAGAAGACTATCAAGTGGCTGTGGCGAAAGCGCAGGCGAATCTCGAAACCGCGGAGGCCTCCGCGCGTGCCCTCAACATCGATGTGCCCATTAGTTCGGTGGACACTGGCAGCCAACTGAAGTTCACATCCTCCGACATTGAAAACGCCAAAGCCGCAATCGCCGCCGGGGAGAAACGAGTTACAGCCGCACGGGCACGCATTCGGGAGGCCGAGGCGCAAAATTTGAAGGCGGAGGACGACGTCCAGCGTTATCACCTTCTGCTGGTTAAAGACGAAGTACCCAAGCAGACTTACGACTATGCGGTAGCCGCAGCACAAACGGATACTGCCGCAGTAGCGGCCGCCAACGCGGAAGAGGCAGCCGCAGAACAAGATGTCTCGGAGGCGCGAAGCCGGCTTACCGAAGCGATTGCGCGGAATGAGTCCGCACAGGCCGGGCCGCAACGGGTTGCGTCTACTCGCGCCCGCGCGCTGTCAGCCGTTGCCGACGTAGCGCAGAAGAGGGCCGAACTCGATCAGGCCAAGCTCAACCTGGGATACACCAGGGTATTGGCGCCAGTAACCGGTGAGGTGACCAAGAAAGTAGTCGTGGGATTGAATGTCGACCCGGGCGAACAAATGCTCACGGTAGTTCCGCTGGATCAGGTGTGGATCACTGCGAATTTCAAAGAGACCCAACTCAAACACATGCGGGTAGGCCAGAAAGCAAGAATTGACCTCGACTCAAACGGCCGCACATACAACGGTCATGTCGATAGCATCGCGGGAGCAACGGGACCCCTCTTCAGCCTGCTGCCGCCCGAAAACGCAACCGGCAACTACGTGAAAATCGTTCAGCGGGTACCGGTAAAGATTGTTCTGGAACCGGGCGAAAATCAGGACCACCAACTGCGGCCCGGCATGAATGTCGAAGCGAAGGTCTACTTGCGATGAGCGCTACAGCCCTGACTCTCCCGGCGGGGCAGGCGATCTGGCGCCCGAGGGTCAATCCCTGGGCGATTGCCGCCACCGTGTCGATCGCGGCGTTTGTCGAGGTCCTGGACACCAGTGTTGCCAACGTTGCATTGCCTTACATCGCCGGAGGCCTGGGAGCGAGCTACGACGATAGCACCTGGGTACTCACCTCGTACCTCGCTGCCAACGCGATCGTCTTACCCATCAGCGGATGGCTCGCGGGAATAATCGGCCGCAAACGGTATTTCATGACATCGCTTACGATTTTTACGGTGAGTTCGTTGCTTTGCGGCCTGGCGCCCAGTCTGCCGCTATTGCTGCTGTTTCGAGCCGTGCAGGGCATCGGTGGCGGTGGACTTCAACCGATGGCACAAGCGATTCTCAACGATACGTTTCCTCCAGAGCAGCGCGGGCAGGCGTTTGCTGTCTATGGCGTTACTGCCGTTCTCGCCCCTACGGTCGGGCCGATGCTGGGCGGTTGGATTACGGACAGCTACTCCTGGCGCTGGATATTTTTCATCACGCTGCCTGCGGTTCTTCTCGCTCTGTATTTGACTCACGTCCTGGTCGAAGATCCCCCGTTCCTCCATCGCATAAAGAGGGGGGGCGTCCGGGTGGACTACATTGGAATCGCGTTTTTGACGCTGGGTGTGGCTTCGCTCCAGATCCTTCTGGACAAAGGCCAGGAAGACGATTGGTTCGGCTCGCATTTCATCACGACCCTGGTCATAACCGCAACGGTTTGCCTGATCTCGCTGGTCATCTGGGAATGGTTCCGCAAAGAGCCGATCATCGATGTCCGCATGTTCAAGAGCTTCAACTTCGCGGCCGCGAACTTAATGATGTTCATGATGGGCTTCATGCTCTTCAGCACCCTGGTCTTGATTCCCGAATTTCTGCAGACGCTTATGGGTTATACAGCGGAGCTTGCCGGTCTCGTTCTGTCCGGCGCCGGAATCGTCTTGCTGGTGATGATGCCCATCGTCGGCCGGCTTACGACAAAGATTCAAGCCCGATGGCTTATCGCGACGGGATGGCTGTGCCTTGCAATCGGACTATTCTACTCGGCGCACGAGATTGATTTGTTCGTCAGCTTCAAGTTTGCGATGTGGCTGCGCGTCGCCCAAGTCGTAGGAATCGGATTTCTTTTTGTCCCCATCACGGCGGCAGGCTACATCGGAGTGCCTCCGGAGAAAGGTGATAGCGTCTCCGGCATAATCAACTTCATGCGCAACATCGGCGGCAGTATCGGAACTTCGGTCGTGACCACCATGATTATCCGGCGGGGTCAATACCACCAGCAAATTCTCGTGGGCCACATCACTCCCGATTCCCCTGCATTTCGTTCCGCACTCCACGCACTGAGTTCAAAAGTCGCACATTCTGGGCTTCGGGCCGCGGACGCCCACGACCAGGCCATTGCGAGGTTCTACCAATTGGTGCATCGGCAAGCCGGCGCACTGTCCTATATGGACATCTTTTGGGTATTGGGCGCACTCTGCTCCATCATGTTCGTTCTTGCGTTTTTCTTGAAGAAAAATGATCCAGGAGGGGGAGGCCAGGTTGCGGCCGGTTAGGGATTGTCATGATGATTCGAGCCGTCGCTATCGAACGCGAATTTGGCTGTGGCGGTTCAGAGATCGCTGCGAAGCTGGCCGAACTTCTGGGTTGGAAGCTTTGGGACCACGAGCTGACTCAGGAAATCGCACGGCTGACCAACAGCACGCCGCAAGCAGTCGAGAAGCGAGAATGGAAAAATGATCCCGCGGTTTATCGCGTCTTTAAGTCTTTTCTCAGAGGAGCATTTGAGGGGGCCCTGCCGCCAACCAATCGGCTGGAATTGCTTGATGCGCGCCGCATCGCCGCCGTTTCCGAACAGGCGGTCAATCACGCACTTTCTGGCGGCCCATGCGTAATCGTTGGCCGGGGCTCGCAGTATTTTCTTCGTGAACGCAAAGATGTTTTCCGTGTGTTTCTCTACGCACCGCGCAACTTTAAAATCCACAGACTGATCACTGGTGGAATACCCCAAGAACAGGCAATCACGGACGTTGACACGATTGATAGAGATCGCGCTGACTTCGTCAAGAAATACCTTAAGCTGAACTGGCCAGAGCGCCACCTGTATGACGCAATGTTTAATACAGACAGGGGCGACTCTTTTGTCGCTGAAATGCTAGCTCACTGCGTCCAGCAGGTTGCCAGTCGGACATGAAAAGCGTTCAATCACCGAATTCAAGCCCGCGCACTGTCGGGTTATCGTCGAAATCGGCGAGAAGCGGCAATCTGATTTGACCCTCATTCTTTCGTGCCCCTAGAATGAACGGTTCTGCTTTCGGTTTCGGTCCTCACTATGGCGCTTCATCTTTACAACACATTTTCGGGCAAGGTGGAAGAGTTTCGGCCGCTCGTGGATAACGAAGTTCGCATGTACGCCTGCGGGCCCACGGTCTACGACTATGGACACATTGGAAACCTGCGGACGTTTATTGCGGTGGACATTCTGCGGCGTTTTCTGCGCCAGAGCGGTTTCAACGTGCGTCACGTGATGAACATCACAGACGTGGATGACAAGATTATCCGAAATTCGGCGCGCGACGGCGTGAGCGTCCAGCAATACACGGCAAAATACGAGAGGGCGTTTCTCGAAGATATCTCCGCGTTGAATATAGAGCAGCCGATTCTGGCCCGCGCTACCGAGCATATTCCGGAGATGGCGGAATTTATTGCTGAACTGGAGACAAAGGGATTCGCTTATCGCGCCGAGGACGGGTCCTACTACTTCAGGATTGCGAAGTTTCCCGCTTACGGACAACTCTCCAAGAAAGATTTTGCCGGGATGGAAGACGGGGCGCGCGTGGACGTGGACGAATACGAAAAAGACAGCGCGCGCGATTTTGCCTTGTGGAAGGCACCCAAGCCTGGTGAGACTTCGTGGGAGACAGTGATCGGGCCGGGGCGTCCGGGCTGGCACATCGAGTGCTCGGTGATGGCAATGGAGGAATTGGGCGAGACTTTCGACCTGCACGCGGGGGGCGAAGATCTGATCTTTCCCCACCACGAAAACGAAATCGCGCAGTCCGAGGCGCTCACCGGAAAAATGTTTGCCCACTTCTGGTTTCATGTGCGCTTTCTCCTGGTCGAGGGCGAGAAAATGTCCAAGAGCCTGGGGAACTTTTATACGCTGCGCGATCTGGTGCTCAAGGGGCATAAGCCGTCCTCCATCCGGTTCCTGCTGGCTTCGGTTCCGTATCGCAATCAACTCAACTTTACTTTCGACGGACTGAAGCAAGCCGCGGTGTCGGTGGAGCGGTTGCGGAACTTTCAGTCGCGTTTGATTACCGGACAGTTCCCAGCAGGCGCAACTGAGGGGATGTCCGAGTTGGCGAGCGAAACTAACGAGCGAATGCGCGCGGGCATGGACGACGACCTTAACACTGCACAGGCGCAGGCAGCCATCTTCGACATGGTGCGAAAAGCCAACGCAGCCATCGACGCGGGACAATTCAAGAAAGATGACGTTCCCGCCCTGCTTGCCTCGCTTGAGAGATTTGACGAGTTGTTCGCCGTGCTGAAAGACGACGATGGACCGAAAATTCGCAGCATTGTAGAGTGGGCGAGAACAGAAGGTCACGAGCGTCAGATCAGCCGAGAGTTGCTCGAAACGGTTGGAGCGCAGCAAGTCTCCGACGATCACATTGAAAACAGAGTCGCAGAAATGGAAGCGGCGCGGCGATCGCGTAATTTCAAAGTATCAGACACGATCCGTGCCGAGCTGGGTGCTCTTGGCATCATTGTAGAAATCACGAAAGACGGAGCCCGCTGGAAGCGAAAATGATCAATAACGCCTCTACCTGCACGTCATTCTCCATGAGGCAGGTAGAGGCATTGGCAGCGGGATAACTATCTGACCGTGCACCCCGCTGCACCGAAGTCCAGCGCTGGATTACTCGTCGGTCCGCACACTTGCTGATTCCACTGCTTCTTCAAGTCGCTCACTGTAGGAATGGCAACTTGCTGGCGGGTGGCTTCTCGGACGGCAGGTTGCGCTGCGGATGAAGCCGCAGTTTGCGGTATCAGCATCGCAAAACTCGCGACCGTAGTCAGGATCAAATTGACTCCCGCCGTAACCCGGACCGACAGAACTGGATCACTGATGTGAGCTGCCTGCAGAAGGGCCGGCAGGCTCTGGTTAATGTCCGCAATCGCACTCTGAATTTTCTGCAGGACACTTGCGCTCGGGTTCGCTTTGTACTCGTTGTAAAGCGTCGCCAACAGATTCAAGTCCTTGCTGGCCTGGGCCGAGATGTTCTGGACCGCGGCCGCCTCTGTCGGACTAATCTGCTGACCGGATTGCAGTGTGGCAATGATTGTGCCGAGGTTCAGCGCCATCTGCGTTAGCGCTGGCAAGTCGGCGAGTGCGATACTGATCCACTGCGCGCTGCAGCCAGTTGCTATCAGCGAAATGGACAACACAATCGCGAGAATCGTTCTCGATTTTGAAATTGAGCTTGAATTCATAATGCAACTTCTCCTTGGTTTGGTTGATACTGGTTGTGGTTTCTGACTTTCGCCGGTTCGCGGGCTACAATCGAATGCAACCGGCAACCGGCAACTAACAGCTGAAATGAAATCTCTCGACGAATATCTTCAGGAGGCCGAAGTGGCGCATGGTCATCTCTGCGCCGGGCAAGTCCTCGGGGTCCGCCTGGCCATGCTTGGCTTGGCGAAACTCGGGATCGACGACCCTCGCGGCAGCGATCGCAAGCGCCTGGTTACTTTTGTGGAAATCGATCGTTGCGCGACGGATGCGGTCGCCGTCGTCACCGGCTGCCGTCTCGGCAAACGCGCGCTCAAGTTCCGCGATTGGGGCAAAATGGCTGCCACCTTCGTCGATGTGAACACCGGCAAAGGCGTGCGCATCGCGGCCAAAGAATCATCGAAAGCCCTGGCGCGGCAGATGCATCCTGAACTGCCCAATAAAAATAGCCAGCAGATGCTGGCTTATCGTGAAATGTCCGAGGACGATCTATTCACCACGGAATGGGTGAAAGTCGATCTGCCCCCGGAAGAATTTCCCGGATACAAAGGCGAACGTATTGTTTGCGAAGCTCTGTGGCGAAGGAATTAACTTTCGCCGCGAAGTACGTAGTGATGGAAAACTGCTCTGCCGCTCCTGCGCGGGTGAACGATATTACGAGCCGCTATAGCAAAGAATCCGACAAACCCTACGCCGCCTGCTCGTAAGCATGGGCCACCCGGAGGATTGTAGCCTCGTCGAAATGCTTGCCTAGAATCTGTAATCCGACCGGCAGATTTTCCTTGGTCTCTCCGCAAGGAATAGAAATTCCGGGAATTCCCGCCAGGTCCGCGGTAACCGTGAAAATGTCGGCGAGATACATCGCGAGGGGGTCGTCGACCTTCTCGCCCAGCTTGAATGCGGCAGTAGGGCTGGTCGGAGTCACGATCGCATCCACTTTCTTGAATGCTTCCTCGAAGTCGCGGACCAGCAGGGTTCGCACTTTCTGCGCTTTCAGATAGTAGGCATCGTAATATCCGGCGCTCAATGCATAGGTGCCTAACATGATTCGGCGCTTCACCTCGGCGCCAAAGCCGTGATCGCGGCTACGACGGTACATTTCGGAAAGCGTGCGCGCATCGCCGGCCCGGTAGCCGTAGCGGACGCCGTCGAAGCGGGCCAGATTCGACGACGCCTCGGCTGTGGCCACAATGTAGTAAGTCGGAATCGCATATTCGGTGTGCGGCAGCGAGACCGGGACTATCTCGCAGCCCAATTGCGCCAACTTTTGAATTGCTGCTTCTACCGCCTTTTTGACTTCGGGGTCTAATCCTTCGCCGAAATATTCTTTGGCCACGCCGAGCCTGAGCCCGCGCACCGGCTTTTCTAGTTGCGCGACATAGTCCGGCACCGGCACTTCGGCGGAAGTGGCGTCCATCGGATCGCGACCGGCGATCGCGCGCAGCACGATGGCTGCATCCTTGACAGTCTTGGTGAGCGGTCCGATGCGATCGAGCGACGACGCGAATGCGATTAGCCCATAGCGCGATACCCGGCCATAGGTCGGCATCAGTCCAACCACTCCGCAAAACGATGCGGGTTGCCGAATCGATCCGCCGGTGTCCGATCCGAGCGTGGCCACGGCCATGTCCGCTGCTACCGCTGCCGCTGATCCTCCTGACGAACCTCCGGGAACGCGGCTCAAGTCACGGGGGTTATGAACCGGATGCCACGCCGAGTTCTCGTTCGAGGAGCCCATGGCAAACTCGTCACAGTTCAACTTGCCCAAGACAATCGCGCCTGCCGCTTCCATCCGCGCCACCGCCGTGCAATCGTAGGGTGGAATATAGTTGCCTAGAATCTTCGAGCCGGCCGTTGTCCGAACTCCGCGGGTCACCATCACATCCTTGATGCCGACGGGGACACCGCCCAACGGCGGTAGTGTCTCGCCCTTTGCAGCTCGTGCGTCGATCTCGGCCGCTTTGGCGAACGCGCGGTCTTTGCTGAGCACGAGGTACGCGCCAATCTGCGGATCGTCTTTCTCTATCTTGGAATAGAAGCTCTCTATCAAAGCCACGGCGGTGGTCTTGCGCTCCTGTATGGCGGAGCGGGCAGCGTCGATTGTGAGTGAGCTCAAATCCATAAGAGAAACGTATGGCAGCGCCTAGCGATTGTTGTCGAATGGAAGCAACTAACTCGCCCTGGAAGTGTCGGTTTATCTCTCGATCACTTTGGGCACCTTGAAAAACGTCCCATCCGTGTCGGGCGCGTTTTCCAGTGCGACTTGGTGCGGCAGTGATTTTCTCAGACCTTCGAGAATGTCTTCGCGGCTGGCCCAAATAAAGCGCGCGCTCCCTGTTCTCGACTTATCGACACCGTATCTGTCCGACACCTGCGCCATCGGCGGTACGTCCGTCGTATCCAACTGGTTCAAACGATCGACGTAATCGAGAATTGAATTCAGATCACGGAGCATGGCTCCGCGTTCGTCTTCGGTTAATTCCAGGTTCGCCAGATCGGCGACATAGGCGACGTCTTTCTCAGTAACTTTCATTTGGCATGTGGTGTGGAATCTGTGTGGCGCGGGCGCGGGCGCCGGTACGACGGTCCGGTTCCCAGTACAGTCTCGATTCGCCCTACTTTTAGAATAGCAGTTTGGACAGGGTAAATACGCCATGCTTTCCAACTATATATTCGTAATGTTTTCATAGACTTAACCAAATTTTAGCCTCGAAGAGGGCTTGACAAGATTTCGGCAAAATGCGTTTTTTGCACCTTTTTTGGTGCAATTGACTGGAGGAGGCTCAGAGCTTCTATTCTTTGCTGGGAAACTCGATCCGCACAAATGCTATCGCTTCTTCTCTGCTGTGCAGGCGACCTTCGAGTTGTCCATCCTCGACCGCGGACAGAATTTTCTTAAACTGTGATCCCGGCTCGTAGCCGAGTGCGATCAGGTCGTCGCCGTTGATCAGCAAAGCTGGTTGCATGATTTCCGGCGTCATGGAAGCGATCTTTTCGCGCGTGAAGTTGTAGGAAGCAAGATTTCCATGGCTGGCTTCGCAATCGAGCCGGTGCAATTGGAGATGTTCGTCGAAGCGCGGCATGCGCACGAATCTCTTGAACGTTGACTGCTTCATTTGCTGCATGTGCGCGAAGCGCATGTGGTTCTTTACGAGGGCAAGAATCTGTTCGGTGTCGTCATTGGAAAAGCGCAGGCGGCGGCAAATGTCTTCGGCGATCTTGACACCGACGTCAACGTGCCCGTCAAAGCGGATGCGGTCGGGCGCAACGCGAAAGGTTGCGGGCTTGCCCACATCGTGCAGCAGCGCGCCCCAAGCCAGTGTCACCGAACAGGGATGCGGCAGCTTGTCGAGCAAAAGCAGCGTATGCACAAACACATCGCCTTCAGGATGAAATTGCGGCGGCTGCTCTACTCCCTTCATGGCCTCGATCTCAGGCAAGACCTCGCGCAGCAATCCAGTTTCGTCTAGAAGAAGGAAAGCTTGGCGCGCCCGGCCCTCGGTCAGCATCTTGCTGAGCTCATCTCGCACTCGTTCACGCGATACCTGATTAATCTGTGCGCGCCAGTGTTTCGAATCGCGTGAAAAGTCGCAGGCTCTATGGCATAGCCAAAACGCGCCGCAAAGCGGACTGCGCGCAGCATACGCAGCTTATCCTCCGCAAAACGCCGCTCTGGGTCACCAATGGTTCGGATAATCCCGGCGTCGAGGTCGTTGCGCCCGCCGACGAAATCTAAAACTTCGTTCGTCAGCGGATCATCTATCAGCGGATCCAGCAACAAGCCGTTGATCGTGAAATCGCGGCGCTCGACGTCTTCCTTTGGATCTTTGCTAAAGACAACCCGGTCAGGATGACGGCCGTCGCTGTATCCGATGTCGCTGCGAAATGTGGCAACCTCGACCACATTGCCCTTGGGGGAG
The DNA here is from genome assembly GCA_963722725.1 of uncultured Acidobacteriota bacterium. GTDB lineage: Bacteria > Acidobacteriota > Terriglobia > Terriglobales > Acidobacteriaceae > JABDBE01. The sequence goes on along the minus strand of CAVROB010000009.1, from coordinate 330,826 downwards.
ACGTAACAAGTTACGTCTCTACAGGTTTCTGTGGAAATGTCTTTCTCCGCAGACGGCACGAGCACGACCCCGAACTGCACGCCGACGGCGTAGGTTTCTGGAAAGATGCGCATGACTTCATCGGGGGTCGCGTCGGTCGTGACGTCGTAATCGGCGGGCTCGCGGCCGAGCAACAGATCGCGTACACACCCTCCGACGAGATACGCTTTGTGACCGCGCTCCCGCAAGGTGCGGACGATCGAAATGGCAAAGTCTTTGAGCATGGCAGCAGCGATGCGCTCCAGCAGATAATATATTGCTTATGCCTGACGCCTACATCCTCGGGATTGAAAGCTCCTGCGACGAGACCGCCGCGGCCGTGGTGCGCTCGGGGGAGGAGATCGCTTCGAACGTTGTGTTTTCGCAGATCGCCACGCACCAGCCTTATGGGGGAGTCGTGCCCGAATTGGCCTCGCGGGAGCATTTACGCGCAATCGTCCCGGTCGTCCGCAAGGCGTTGGCCGATGCTGGACAGACTTATCAGTCCGTCGATGCGGTGGCCGTAACCCAAGGTCCCGGGCTGGCGGGCGCATTGCTTGTCGGCATCAGCTACGCCAAGGCTCTTGCCTTCGGTCTGGAGAAACCCCTCATCGCCGTGAACCATCTCGAAGGCCACATTCACGCTGTGCTGCTTGAGGAGCGACGAAAGGGAAATCACGACTTGCGCTTTCCCGTGCTGGCGCTGGTCGTATCCGGCGGTCACACCCATTTATATTTGGCAAAGCGGCAAGACAACAGTTGGTCCTATCAGAACATCGGCCACACCCGCGATGACGCTGCTGGAGAAGCCTTCGACAAAGTCGCAAAGCTGCTCGGCCTTGGATACCCCGGCGGTCCGATCGTCGACAAACTTTCTACCCACGGCGATCCTCACGCCGTGAAGTTTCCCCCCTCGCAGCTCAAGCACCGAGATCGAAACGATCAAAAAGCTGGGCGGACTTACGATAGCCTCCGCTTCGATTTTTCTTATAGCGGCATCAAGACGGCGGTTCTGCGCTACGTCGAAACTCATGACCTGCAAGGTTCGATCGCCGAGCGACGGCGAGCGCTCTCGGCGATCCCTCAGCCCAAGCTCGAAGACTATTTGTCGAGTTGTGACAAGCCGACGCTTGATCTGGTAGCTTCGTTCCAGCGAGCGCTGGTCGAAGACCTGGCTGGAAAGACTCTGGCTGCGGCCCGTGCGTATGACGTGGCTACGTTGTTCATCACCGGGGGCGTAGCGGCGAATCAGGAATTGCGCCAGCAATTCGAGAGTGATGCGGCGAGAGAAGGCATTTCCGTCTATTTCCCTTCGCGTCCGCTGTCGACGGACAATGCGGCGATGATTGCAGCCGCAGCCTATCCCAAGCTCTTGGCGGGCGACTTCGCGCCCATGGATTTCTCGGCGGAAGCGGGGATGGTGCTGCGATGAGGCGGCAGTATGCCCTGTCGATTAAGACCCCGCGTCCCCAGTGATTTTCAGTTAGCGACACCCAGTTACGACAGTTGAGAAGGGATTACCATGTGCTAGTGATGATGTTCCGAAAGCCGGTCCAGCGGTAGAAGACGACAAGATTTACAACTGCAGCGCTGCCCCGAAGCAAAGAAAAGATCAAATCATTCAGGTCTTCGCTGCCACGGGGGATGCCGGAAGAAGCAAGGCTGAGGATCGGAGCCAGCAAGCTAAGCGACCACATCACAAGGAAGAGATACACAATTGCTCTGAATGACGATTCCGAATCCAGTTTTCTCACGGGAAAATAGCTGCATAGGATGAGTTCGAACCCAAGAATTGCCACAAAGATCGCTGGCACCGGCTCGATGGCGAGAGCGGTCCCTCCACAGGGACCTGTGCTCGTATTGGTCGCAAGAATAGAGCCAAAGAAAATCATGAATACGCTGGCGATCTGTCTGGAGCTGCTCGCGAGAACACCAAAAAGGCGATTCCGCACTCGATGCCTTCCGTCGATTGCCAAATAAACGCCGGGCAAGCGCACACGATCTGAACCTTGAACCAGTTCAGACTTTCAATTCGTTCGCGTCAATATAACCATCGTAATTGCTGGGACACGGCAAACGTGGGAATGAGCGGGATGACGGGAGCCGACAGAAGGGTGCATCCAACGCCGAGGGTTCTCTTGGCGGTTATGTCTGCCGAGCAGTCCAGGCATGAGCGATCTGCGTAGCAGGGAACTTAAGTAGTTCCGGCTTGTATCGACCGATGCGTTCAAGCCTGCTAAGTACTGCTCTTCGCCACCTGTGCCTTGGCGCCAAGTACCACCAGGAGCGCCTTGGCTAGCTGATCCTCGATATCGATATCCTTGAAAATTGTGTAATTGGCGCGCTTTTCCGTGTGTTCAAAACCACTCTGCTTGCCGGCCACGATCACGATCGGAATGCCAGCCAGATCAGCGTTGCTTTTCACCGCCGTAATGAACTCGCTACCGTTCATCTTCGGCATCTGCATATCGGTGATGATGATGTCTGGCCGGACCCGTTTCAGCGCTTCGAGCGCTTCCAGTCCGTTGGTGGCCGACTCCACGGCGAAGCCGCGCTCCTCAAGGAAGCGGCAGACGGTATGTCGAATGAGCATGGAGTCGTCGACAACCAAAGCCACAACTGACATGACCTCTCCGTGGGCAATTACTCCCAGGCTGACACTAACAACTGTGAATGATCCAAACAAGAGAAAGACCACGGGCCAAGATTACCTTCGTTACTCCTCGCCGCGAGCGAAAGGGACTTGCTTCAGGATTCGTTTTTCATCCGGGTGTCTTCGATCATCATGTCTTTGAACTCGCTGGACTCGAAAATATCTCCACACTCCAGGCATTCGACGAACTCGGCGTCTTCTTCGCGGGCGACAATCTGCACACGCGGGTGCTTACACTCATTCATGGGATTGCTCTTCTCGGGGGGTTGCGACGGCGGGATTGAAGTCATAAACCCGGGCGATCACGGTCGGCCTGGCAAGGCTGAAGTGAAGTTTGCCGGAAATTGGCGGTATTTTAGCCTGACTGATTCGCTTGTCAAGTCTTTTCGCAGAAAATTTGGCTTCGACTCTCTCGCCGACTACTCCAGCGGTACATTGCTTAGTTTGTACAGGTCGAATCCGCAGAAACGGGAAATACGACCAAAAAGATCGCCATCCCTTAAGCGGTTAAGGACAATATAGTTACCGTTAGATTGCGTATACAGCCGTTCCCTGCGAACAGTTGCAATCCCAATCGGCGTCCCTTACAATTAATGATATCCGACTGAAAAGGTCGTAATTACTAGCGAACCCAGATGCTGAAGCTAACCAAGAAAGCGGACTACGGCTTGATGGCGATGAAGCACTTGGCTGAGCGGGCGCCTTACGGCGCTTGCAGTGCGAAGGACGTTGCCGACGCCTACGGGATTCCGCAGGAAGCTCTGGCAAAGATTCTGCAGCGACTGGTCAAGGCCGGCCTGTTGCACTCGCAACATGGAACGAACGGCGGCTACAAACTGGCGCGGGATCCCGGAACGATCAGCGCCTTCGAAGTAATTCGGGCCATTGATGGTCCACTGTTCATCACATCCTGTATTACCGTGCGCGGCGAATGCGATCAAACCGAGCGCTGCACCATTCGCGAGCCGTTGCGCCGGGTTAACGAGAGCATCGAACAGGTGTTGCGGCGCATCAGTATCTCAGAGATGAAAGAAGAAACGCATTCCCAGGAAGAATTGGAAACAAAGAAGCCAGCCGAGCTGGTGACGATTACATAGATCAGGTAGGAGAGCAATCATGAGCACAGATGTAAAGACGATCCCCCAGGCAGAACACGTAGCTCCGGACGGAGTCAAACTGCCGGTTTACATGGACAATCACGCCACCACCCCGATGGATCCGCGAGTGCTGGAGGAGATGCTGCCGTACTTCATGGAGAAGTTCGGCAACGCCGCCAGCCGCAATCATTCGTTCGGTTGGGCGGGCGAAGAAGGCGTCGAAACCGCGCGCGAACGCGTTGCTAAGCTGGTCGGCGCCACCACGAAGGAAATCATCTTTACTTCGGGTGCCACTGAGAGCGACAACCTCGCCATCAAGGGTGTCGCCGAAATGTACAAGGAAAAGGGAAATCACATCATCACGGCGGTGACCGAGCACAAAGCCGTTCTCGATACTTGCAAGCGCCTGGAAAAGTACGGCTATCGCGTCACCTATTTGCCGGTGCAAAAAGATGGACTCGTCGATCTCGAAGATCTGAAGCGTGCCATGGATGACAAGACCATCCTGGTGACGATCATGTGGGCTAATAACGAGATTGGCGTGCTGCAGCCGGTTGCGGAAATTGGCAAGCTTTGCCGCGAACGCGGAATCATTTTCCATACCGACGCGACTCAGGCGGTGGGCAAGATTCCGGTCGATGTGAACAAGAACAACATCGACGTAATGTCGATCTCGGCTCACAAGATGTATGGACCCAAGGGTGTTGGAGCGTTGTACGTCCGGCGCAAGAATCCTCGGGTGCAGATATCTGCAATCATTGACGGGGGCGGCCACGAGCGCGGTATGCGTTCGGGCACGCTGAACGTGCCGGGAATTGTTGGTCTGGGCAAAGCTTGTGCGATCGCTTCAGAAGAAATGGCGAAAGAATCCTGCAAACTCGCAGGTCTGCGCAACCGACTGCGCGACAAAATCATGGGCGGGTTAGACGAGGTCTACATCAACGGTTCGTGGGAGCATCGCCTGCCGGGCAACCTGAATATCAGTTTCGCCTATGTAGAAGGCGAATCGTTGCTGATGGGCATCAACGATATCGCGGTTTCGAGCGGTTCAGCATGCACCTCGGCGACGCTTGAGCCATCTTATGTATTGAAGGCTCTGGGTACCGGGGATGATCTGGCGCACAGTTCCATCCGCTTCGGCCTTGGCCGCTTCAATACCGAAGCCGAAGTTGATTACGTAGCCGATCGCGTAGTCGAGACGGTGTCGCGTTTGCGAGAACTGTCGCCCCTTTATGAGATGGCGAAAGAGGGCGTAGATCTGAAAAGCGTGAAGTGGGCCGCCGAATAATGCAATTGTAGAAACATTGCTTGCAATGTTTCTGACGGCGGAAGGATTTCGTATCAGGATAGTTCGTATCAGGATGGAATCGTATTTCGTATCAGAACAGATTCGTATCAGGATATGGCTTTTAGCCATATCGCAAATGCTCCAGAAAGAATGCGGCTTCAGCCGCTGACAGATATTTAAGGAGAAAGCAAAATCATGGCATACAGCGATAAGGTTCTAGATCATTATTCCAACCCGCGCAACGTCGGATCGTTGGACAAGAACAGCTCTGAAGTTGGGACCGGCCTTGTCGGCGCCCCTGAGTGCGGCGACGTAATGAAGCTGCAGATCAAGGTCAACCCGCAGACGAATGTCATTGAAGATGCAAAATTCAAGACCTTCGGATGTGGCTCGGCCATTGCATCTTCGTCCCTCGCCACCGAGTGGGTGAAGGGCAAGACCGTCGATGAAGCGCTGCAAATCAAGAACACTGAGATCGTGAAGGAACTTTCGCTGCCGCCGGTAAAGATCCACTGCTCGGTGCTCGCGGAAGACGCGATCCGCGCTGCCATCCACGACTGGAAGAAGAAGCAGGACGTGGCGAAGCCGACAGCGGTTGCCGCGCAGTAGTTCAATGGAGGACGGGCGTTTCGCCCGTTACGACGCGCGAATGTGCGTCGTAACGTCCATATGAGCAGAGCATGATCGAAACAGAGACCAAAACGGAAGCGCCGAAAGCTCCGGCCAAGGGCGTCCTGGTAACGGACAAGGCTTTGGCCAGGATTCGCACGGCCATCGTGAAGGAAGGCATTTCTCCCGAGCAGGGAGGATTGCGTCTTGGCGTGCAGGGCGGCGGATGCTCCGGCTTGAGCTATAACATCCGTTTCGACACGCAGCCGCGCGAGCGCGACCGCATTTTCCAGTTCGGCGATGTGCGAGTGTTCGTCGACCCGAAATCGTTCATCTATCTGCACGGCATGACTCTGGATTACCAGGAGACGCTCATGCAGCAAGGCTTCGTGTTCGTGAACCCGAACTCGACGAAGTCCTGCGGTTGTGGCACGTCATTCTCGGGCTGACGGTGTGGTGCGGGCGCCCTCGCCCGCGAGGGTTTCTCTCCACGGCGCGGCTGTTCTGGCGGCGCAAGCCCAAGCGAAAATGTGAGCGGCCGTGGCGAGTGTGTTTATGGCAAATGTGGAATCCAATACGAGTTTGTCTTTGATAGCGCCAGGCGAAGCAACGGCCACCTGTTGGTCCTGCGGCACCATGCGCGCCGTCCATTTCTGCAGCGCCTGTGGCAGAGTCCAGCCGCCGGTGCCGGTGGATTACTTCACGTTTTTCGCTCTGCCCCGCAAGCTGAATCTCGATACGGCGCTTCTGGAGCGCGAATTTTATGAGTTGAGCCGGAAGCTTCATCCCGACCTTTGCGCCCGGGCCGATAAACGCGAACAGGAATGGAGTCTGGAGCAAAGCTCTCTGCTCAATGACGCCTATCGCACGCTGAAAGATCCAATCAAGCGTACGGAATACTTGCTGCGGCTGGAAGGCGTGGAACTCGAGGAGCAATCCAAGGCGGCCACCGAAAAAGCACGATCCACGGGCGAGATCAAAAAACAGGTTGTGCCTCCAGACTTACTGGAAGAGGTTTTTGAGCTGAATATGCAGCTTGAAGAACTGCGGGCTCAGAAAAAGCTGGGCGAGGACGATCCGGCGCTGGTTGAAGAAATAGGAAGACAAAAGTTGGAACTGGAAGAGAAGTACGAGTCGCTGTCGGAGGAACTAAGAACATATTGGGACGACTGGGACCGCCTTCCCGGCGAGGCTACCGAGGAAGGCCGGAGCAAAGTTCGCGACAAAATGGTAGACCTGCTGAATCGACGGTCGTACATCAGGAATTTGGTTCGGGATGTGAATGAAGCAGTGAGCGGGAATTGAGCGACTTGAGTGATTTGAATCCGACAATGACTCATTGCAGGGGTTGGCTCGCTGACAAAATGGCTCAATCGCTTCAATGTGCTACTACTGATCTAACAAATGAGTCCTGACCGCATCGTCGGAATCGATCTCGGAACCACGAATTCCCTCGTGGCTTTCATGCAGGGGGAAAGCCCTGTCGTGATTCCGGGCGAGGACGGGTTGAATCTTGTTCCCTCCGTCGTTGCACTGGATGAACGAGATCAGATCATCGTCGGCAATGCCGCACGCAAATATCTGATCGAAACTCCGGAACGCTCCGTCTACTCGATCAAGCGCCTGATGGGCCGCGGCCTTGAAGATATTCAGGACGAACTCAAGCTTTTTCCATTTCGTCTGGCGGAAGACTTGCAATCCGGAGAAGTTCTGCGCATCACGCTGGGCAAGAAGACGTTCACCCCGCCGGAGATTTCCGCGTTGATTCTGCGGCAGCTCAAACGAAACGCCGAGCGCTTTTTCAATGCTCCGGTCACCAAGGCCGTGATCACAGTACCTGCCTACTTCAACGATGCGCAGCGCCAAGCCACAAAAGACGCCGGCAGAATCGCCGGCCTCGAAGTGTTGCGTCTGGTCAACGAACCGACGGCTGCATCCCTTGCCTACGGTCTCGACAAAAAGCAGAACGGCATTGTCGCGGTCTACGATCTGGGCGGCGGAACCTTCGATATTTCCATCCTCAAACTGCATGACGGCATTTTTGAAGTTATCGCGACCAACGGAGACACGCATCTCGGCGGCGACGATATCGATAATCTGATGATAAAGATCGCCATCGACGACATTCTCGGCGACGCGAATCTGGATGTCTCTCGCAACAGCGAAGCTGTCGCCACAATTCGCAAGGCCGTCATCGAAACCAAGATCGCATTGTCCTCGGAATCAGCCACTGAACTGGACATTGAACTGCCTCAGGGCAAGCGCTATCAGCGTGAGATCACGCGTGAGCAGTTCGAGCAGTTAATCCAGCCCATCATCGATCGCACCGTCCGACCCTGCAAACAAGCCCTGAAAGACGCCGCACTAAAGCCGCAGCAGATCGACGAGGTCGTTCTCGTCGGCGGATCGACGCGAATCCCGAAAGTACGCGCACTGGTCGAGGAATTGTTTCAGCGCAAGCCGCATACCGATCTCAATCCCGATGAAGTCGTGGCTCTCGGCGCGGCAGTGCAGGCGAACATTCTCGGCGGCGGTTCCGAAGCTACCGAGAACATGCTGCTGCTCGACGTCACACCTTTATCGCTGGGCATTGAGGTCGCGGGCGGCGTGACCGATAAAATCATTCTGCGCAACTCGACCATCCCCGCCTCGGCTACTCAGTACTACACCACGCAAATTGACGGTCAGGCCAACGTTGCCATTCATGTTCTGCAAGGTGAACGCGAACTGGCGAAGGATTGCCGCTCGCTCGCGCGCTTCGATCTGAAAGGGATTCCGCCGATGACTGCGGGCATGGCCCGCATTGAGGTCAAGTTCCTGATCGACGCCAACGGCATCCTGCACGTTTCGGCACGCGAGCAACGAAGCGGCAAAGAGTCCGAGATCGAAGTGCAACCCAGCTACGGACTCAGCGACGATCAAGTCGAAAGCATGATTCTCGATTCTTTCGACTATGCCGAAGAAGACTTCCGGCGGCGGCAAGTGATCGAGGCGCGCAACGAGGCCGAAACAATTCTGGCGGCGCTGGAAAAAGGCAAAAAGTCCCCCGCATGGGGCAACCTGACCAGCGATGAAAAGAAAAAGATTGCAAAACTAGAGAAGGCCTTAATCGAAGTCAAAACTGAAGACGACCATCAAGCCATGCGCAAAGCAATTGACCTTTTAAACCAAGGCACAATGCGCCTGGCCGAATTAATGATGGACACCGCCGTAAGCACGGCCCTGAAAGGCAAGAACATGAACGAAGCCGACATGGGCGAAGGCACAGAAACCGGCCACGCAGTAGCCAAAGCCGACTTCGAGTAAGAATTACGTAGATGATAGGTTCGTATCAGGGCACGGCTTTAGCCGTGCCGTTTAGCACCAATTGATCTCGGCTTTAGCCGCTGCGAAGGAGCAGGAATGGCAGAACAGAAAACGCAAAGCTCGGGAACGGCCACAGCTGAAAGCCCCGGCGAAAATACCGTCCAACTAACTTTCTTGCCCGAGGGCAAGACTGTCGAGTTCGAGCACGACAAACTCCCCTACAAAGATCACGGCAAGAAAGAATCCATCCTCGACGTGGCGATAAACTACGGCGTCCGTCTGGACCACGCCTGCGGCGGTAACTGCGCCTGCACCACCTGCCACGTGTGGGTGAAGGAAGGCGCGGAAAATCTCTCCGAAATGGACGACGACGAAGCCGATCGTCTGGACATGGCTGCCGATTTACAGTTAAACTCTCGTCTCGGCTGTCAGGCTGTGATCACAAAGCCCGGCAAAGTGGTAGTCGAGATCCCGTCGTGGAATCGCAATTACGTGTCGGAAGAACACTGAAAAGCAGCAGTTAGCACTCAGCACTTAGCATTCAGCCAGCGAAGTTTTTCGCCCATGCCGGCAAGACACTTCGGAGACTAAATGCCAAGTGCTAAATGCTGAGGGCTGTTTTCTCAAGGAGCTACATGCCAAAAGACCTAACCTGGGATGATGCAGAAGACATCGGCATCCTGCTTTCGGAAGCGCACCCGCAACTGGAGCCGCTCTCGATCCGTTTCACCGATCTTCACGGCTACGTAATCGCGCTGCCCGAGTTCAAAGATGATCCCAAGAAATCTACCGAAGGCAAGCTTGAGGCCATCCAGATGGCTTGGCACGATGAGTTCCTGGACAGAACCCAAGCGTAAACTCCACGCGAAAAGACCTGCTGTTGACAAGCTTATTACTTCTGTATGACAACCCCGGTTCCGGCCGGCTGTATTCTGTTGTCTCCTGAGTAGCTTGGTATGGAGATCCGGAACGATCTCCTCTCCTCAAGCAGAAGGGGCACGGCGGATACCGCGCCCCTTCTTTCTGCTCGATAAAATCTAACCTACAGTGGCAGGCACCGGCTCTTCCACACTGGCTTCGCGCAGAAACTTCGCAGCTTCCTCCGGCGGGGTCGGATTGATATAGAACCCGGTGCCCCACTCGAATCCAGCTGTCTTGGTCAGCTTTGGCATGAATTCGATGTGCCAGTGATAGTGATCATTGGTGGGATCCTGCACGGGCGAAGTGTGAATTACCAGGTTGTACGGCGGATTATCCAGCACCCGGTCGGCCTTCATGAGCAGCGTCTTGATCGCCTTGGCCAGATTCTCAAACAGTTGCGAGGAAGAATTCTCGAACGCCGACTCATGCTGCTTGGGCATGATCCAAGTCTCGAACGGAAACCGCGGTGCGTACGGAGCCAAAGTGAGGAAGTCCTGATTCTCGGCGACCACGCGAGTACCCGTTTCCGTCTCCTGCCGGATCACGTCGCAGAACACGCATCGTTCTTTGTAAATGTAATATTGTTTCGCGCCTTCCAACTCCTCGACCACATAGATGGGAAGGATTGGCAGCGCGATCAGTTGCGAATGCGCATGTTCCAGCGACGCACCCGCAGCCTCTCCATGATTCTTGAAAATCAAAATGTACTTAAATCGCCGGTCCTTCTTCAGATCCAGAATGCGGTCGCGGAAAGTCCAAAGCACATCTTCGATTCTCTTAGGAGGTAGCGTGGCCAGACTGGCTTGGTGATCGGGAGTTTCAATAATGACTTCGTGCGCGCCAATCCCGTTCATCCGGTCGAACATGCCTTCAGCCTGGCGGTTCAGGCTACCTTCAATGCCAAGCGCGGGAAACTTGTTCGGCACCACGCGCACTGTCCAGCCTGGTGTGTCGCGCTGCGCCGGAGGCCCACCGTTCGGGTTGGGACGGTAGGCCTGAATCTCGGGCGGCGTCTTGCTCTCGTTGCCATAACAGAACGGACAAAACCCCCCTTTTAATTTCACTCCGTCACGGGCAAAATCCGTTGGACGTTTGGCACGATCGGTCGAAATAATTACCCAACGACCTACAATCGGATCTTTTCTAAGCTCCGGCAAAGATTAAATCCTTTCAATAAAAGCATATGAAACTGCGTTAGAGCCAAACCGGTATATTACGCCACAGGAAAGGCATTGCGAAATAGTTCGATCAGCGGCTGGCTGGACTGACGCTCATAATACACGGTCACCACATCGAAACGCCACCGGCACGAAGGTGCCACATAACGAAGATACTCGTCTGCTACCGCAGCGAGTCCGCGCTGCTTGTCGCGGTCCACGGCCGCTTCGGCAGGCTTTACATCGCGCGTGGTGCGTGTCTTGACTTCAATGAAACATAGGACGTTTTTATCCCAGCCAATCAGGTCGATTTCGCCCCGGCGCCGGGGCGAACGAAAATTGCGCGCCACCATTACGTATCCCAGACGCCGCAAGTAAAAATAGGCAGCTTCTTCCCCGCGCCTCCCCGTCCGCTGGTGAGGAGGAATATCTTCGGTCGGGAGCGTGCGCTCTGCGAGCCAATCCAGCGCCCGAACCGCAGCCTGCGTCACTCGTCCCGAAAGGATAATCGGCATAACTAACAAATCGTAGGATGGACAAGGCGAGCTTGGATGTGACGTCCATCACATGAAAGCTGGAACATTAGGCGGGTCAATGCCACGAAGTGAATCCGTCCAATAACAATGGGGCGGGTCAAATGAAGAACCCGCCCCACGCAACCGGCACAAGGGAGGACATCCTGCCCAGTTGGCTAAATCCTCTGTCCCACATTCGAAATGGATTCTTCGAGTACATCCATGGCGACGTCAGCTTCCTCTTTGGTCACAATGAGCGGCGGCGCGATCCGAATTGTGCTTGGGCCACAGCCTAAGAAGAGAATGCCATGCTCGAAGGCCATCTGGATGATGCGGTCACGCTCGGCCGCACCATATTCTTTGGTCTTCTGATCCTTGACGATTTCAACTCCGATCATCAGCCCGCGTCCGCGAACGTCCCCAACCAGTTTGTGCTTGCTGGTCCAGCCCGCCATGCGCCTCAACATGTGGCTGCCAACCTCGGTTGCGTTATGCAGCAAGCCATCGCGTTCGATTACATCCAAGGTGGCCATCGCAGCCGCATTGCAAACCGGATTGCCTCCAAACGTAGAGGCGTGCGAGCCGGGAACCCAGTCCATGATCTCGGCTTTGCTGATGGTCACGCCCAGCGGCATGCCCGAAGCGATGCCTTTGGCCGAACAAACAATGTCAGGATGGACGCCAGTGTGCTCGATGGCCCACCATTTTCCGGTGCGGCCGATACCGCTCTGCACTTCGTCGGCGACCAGCAGGATGCCGTGGCGATCACAAATGCGGCGCAGTTCCTGCATGAAGACGGTGGGAGCAACGACATATCCACCTTCACCCTGCACCGGCTCGACGAAGATTGCGGCTACTTCCTCGGGGGCAAGCGTGGTCTTAAAGAGCTTGTCTTCGATGAAGCGGGCGCAGCCCAGCGCGAAGGCCTCGGCATCCTGCGGTCCGCCTTCGCATCCGCGATATACATCTGGATAACGAATGTGAGTTACCCCCGGGACCAATGGCCCAAAGCGCCGCTTTTGCTGCGGCTTCGAGGCCGTGAGCGAAAGCGCACCCATGGTGCGTCCGTGAAACGCTCCGAAGAATGCGATCACGTTTTGCCGCTTGGTGTGATAACGGGCGAGTTTGAGAGCGCACTCGATGGCTTCAGTCCCAGAGTTGCCATAGTAGATTTTGTGCGGTCCCGGCATGGGCGCGATCTTCGAGAGTCGCTCCGCAAGAGTCACCATGTTCTCGTAATAGAAGTCAGTGCCGGACATATGAATCAGTTCGGCTGCCTGTTTCTGAATCGCCGCAACCACGTGGGGATGGCAATGACCAGTCGACGTAACCGCGATGCCGGCCGAGAAATCGAAGAATTCATTTCCATCCACGTCGGTAACGACGATGCCGCGTCCCTGCTTTGCGACCAGCGGGTAGGAGCGGGTGTATGAGGGCGAAATGTATTTGCTGTCGCCTTCCAGAACGCGCTTGGCACTGGGCCCGGGCAAAGCCGTTTTGATCTTGGGCCCGGTAAGAGTTTGGGTTGACATGGCATCCTCCAAAATGGTCGTTGGCGTTCGTCTTGAGTGGTTGGCTTCGAGCGGACTTCCGCCCTAAAGCCAGAATCGGACGAGGAGGATGGAAAAGTTAGTCGCTACCGAATAGGCTGGGACGCGAATGCGACGGCAACACTGCCAGATAACGGCGCGGGCACACCAGAAAGTGAAGCCAGCACGCTGGCAGATGCGAATTGGGATTTTGGCCGCGCATCGGAAATCATTCCACTGTTATTATAGCCTGCCGCGAGCGACGGCGTAACCCCCAATCGGTCCTTGACCGTTAGTCACGGGCGCCGGTTGGCGTGTCTCCGCGGCATTCGGTACTTTCTAATATCTCGCATCTCTTCGCTGGTTTGTTGTGTCTGATACTTATCCGCTGATCGACGAATATGACCAATGCCCAGCGCCAAAGCCGGTTTGCCGTAATCCTTGCCTTCGGGCTGGTGTATTTTTTTTGGGGATCGACGTATCTGGCGATTGATATCGCGGTGGAGCGCATTCCGCCGGCGCTGATGTGCGCGGTACGCTTTCTGATTGCCGGCGTGTTCATGCTGGCATTTTGCGGATTTCGCGGCCGCAACATCCGGTACAGCCCACGGCAGTTAGCGCAAATGGCGACGGTGGGCGTGCTCCTGCTCATGGGCGGCAATCTCACGCTCTCATATGCCGAAAAATATGTGGCATCGGGTTTGGCTGCCTTAATCGTCGCGGTAACGCCGCTTTGGTTCCTGGTGCTGGATACGCTCTTGCTCGGCGACCATCACGTTTCAATTCGCGGCAAAGCTGGGCTTGGCCTGGGCGTTGTAGGGCTGGCTGTATTGTTGTGGCCCGACCTCACCACGACGACTTCCTTCGGGAGGGTGCAATTGTGGGCCTCGATCAGCTTGCTCGGCGGGTCGTTCAGTTGGGCGTTGGGTTCGGTGCTAGCCAAACGTTGGAAGTCCGCGGACGTGGATCCATTCTCGGCTACGGCTTGGCAGATGATCGCGGCGGGCTTAGCCAATCTATTATTCGCTATTGCTGCCGGAGATTTTTCGCAGGTTGTGTGGACGCCGCGCGGAATCGGCGCCACAGTGTATTTGGTGGTTTGCGGATCGTGGATCGGATATACCGCGTATATCTGGTTGCTGAACCATGTGCCCACGGCGAAAGTTTCCACTTACGCTTACGTCAATCCCGTAGTCGCGGTTTTTCTGGGATGGCTGGTGCTGAGCGAGCATGTAGACAGATATATCCTCGCCGGCAGTGCAATTGTGGTCGCTTCGGTGATTCTCGTGACTAGCGCGCAGGTAACGAAGAAGCCGGTAGGAGACAAAATGGCGATGGTCGAGACAACCGGAGATTAACTTCGATGATGGATCGCGCTAGATCAGGTGTCCCGTCAAACACACCCGCCCCTCCAGCGGATTCATCGTTCCTTGGACTACGGGCACCATATGCGGCAAGCGGTCGTCAAAAAGCGCGAGCTGATCGTAAAGGGGAGGAATCACTTCGAAGTAGCCTTGCCACGCCTTCGGCTGACGAGGCTCTAAAGCATCGAAAACCTGTTCCTTGGCCACGCATGTTTGGCCGCCGCTAAACGCGTTCGGATTTCGAGTCAACGAATACACGTACCCATAAACGCCGTTGCAGCTGTCGTTGTGTATCTCGTGTCGCATCCCATCGAGATGGAGAGACAGCCAAGGCGAGCGAGGCGACACTCCGTTCAACTCAGACTCGCAAAGTTCTTCCAGCTGGGTTAAGAAATCGTCGACTAGCTCAGCGCCCAAGACTTTAACGGCGTCAGTCCGCAAATAGCAGTAGACCTCGGGCATATACCAGTAATCCCAACATTGATGTTGGCTGAGAAACGAATGCGCGCCAGGATCTCCCATGAACTGTTCGTATCTGGCGCGAGCCTCGTCGGCGCGTGGCCAAAAATTCGTAATCACCCTGGTGCGAAACAGAGGATTTCGCTGACCAACGGAAGCGGAGGGATCGAGGTGCATTACTCTTGCCTCAATGTGGATTCATTCACACAGATACATGAGACCCAAGGAGACGACTTTGCAGAATTGTAGCGCAGTTATCCGCGTCGCCAGTGTGGAAAGGATAGAGTGTGCGAGATGCGAAGCTGTATCGCGGCCAGGCGGACGAGCGCTTTCGCATGCTTCTGTTAGTGTGGTTTATGACGTTTGATCGAGAACGAAAGCTGGCTGGCAGGTACTGAACGCTTATGATCGGCAATCGACAACCCATCACGACCACGTTGGTTGGAATGAACGTTGCGGTGTACGTTGCGATGGTTCTCACCGGCGTTTCAGCGGTTAGCCCCACGATCCCGCAACTGTTGAAGTGGGGCGCGAACTTTGGGCCGCTCTCGCTGGGCGCGGAGCCGTGGCGCATATTGGCTTCGAATTACGTTCATGCCGGGATCATTCACATCGCGCTGAATATGTGGTGCCTGTGGAACTTGGGATTTCTGGCCGAGCGAATCTTCGATCCGTGGACCTACGTTCTGACGTACACCGCGTGCGGACTCGGTGGCAGTTTAGCGAGCCTGTTATTGCATCCGCGGGCAGTCGGAGTGGGCGCTTCGGGAGCAATCTTCGGATTGGCTGGAGCGCTGATTGCCGCTCTTTATCTTGGCCATTTGCCGATTTCCAAGCAGGCGATTCAGGGCACGCTGAAGAGTCTGCTGGTTTTCGCCGGCTACAATTTGTTCTTTGGGGCAGCGGTCCCGGGAATCGATAACTCGGCTCACATTGGCGGGCTGTTGACCGGACTGGCTCTGGGTGCGGTTTTGGCAAGACATCTTACGGCACCGCCGGAGGTCCGCGATGGCTGGCGGCGTGGAGTTTTTATCGCGGCTGCCGTCGTGCTTCTTCTGGCATTTATGTCGGTGAAGCGTTTGAGTGGATTTGCGCTAAAGTAGGTTCTCCCTTCAAGATTTTTTTCAAGAGCCAAAAGCATCTTCGGCTCGGCATTCGTCTTTGCCCGATTGGACGCTCACAACTACACGGGAAAAGACTCCGGCGAGGGCGCCCGCGCCACGCGCTCACTGCGCTCCTTCTTCTGAGTCGTCATCGCTCACGACTTCAACCGTATGGCCGCGGACCGTGAAAGTGAACTTCTGGTCCGCCTGGGACACAAAACTCACTCGCGTCGGCGCGCGTTGCCATCCCGGCGCCGCGCACCCCGCACCGGACGCTTCGTCGCTAGCGGCTTCGCCCAGAGGCTTTTTCAGGATGGGTTTGCGGCGGCCAAGTTGCATCACGACGGCAGAAAGCTTGTGGCCATCCTCCGAGATGCCGCAGTAGGCGACGTAGTCACGGTACCAACTGGCTGAGGAAGAGTCGGAATCGAACTCAGGCAGGCTGGCTTGCGAGATATGTCCGGTGATGCGGTCGACGACGAGCCATCCACTGCGCTGCCAACTCCAACGCACGGTAGTTTCCTGGGGCAGAGTATCATTCACGCGAACCACGCGTCGCACCACGAACAGCTGCTCGGTTACTTCATGGGGAATGCCGAAGGTAAATTCTTTCAACCGGGTATCTACGTACAGGGGCCTAATCTTCAAATCATCCGGCCGATCTTGGTCGAGATCGTAGGATGACTTGACCACGGTCCATTTTCCGAAAACGATGACGTGCGGCTTGGAGGCGGCCAACATCGTTGCTGTGAAAGAGAAAAGGCAGAGAGCGATGCGAAAAAGAGGACTCATGCAATGAGGCTAAGCAACGATTGCATCCCCGAGCAAGGTCAGATCGCACATTGGCTCAAGAGATTTCCCAAAATGGCCTGTCCAAGAGTTGGACAGGTGCTTGCAGGGATAACAATGCAGATTCACTGGCCTACCGCTAAATCCGATACAATAAGGAAGCGCTCGACGCAGTTATGAGCCCTCCCCATAAATTCCGGACATCTCCTGCCAGCCATTCTTCGTCTTACAAAGAGATGGGGGAACTTTCGCCGCGTCGCGCTCCACGCGTGTTGGTGGTCGACGATAACCCGGACACAATGGTGCTGATGCGTGAGCTGCTCTCCACTCGGGGTTATGAAGTGGTGGCGGTTCCGGACGCAGCTCAGGCCGAGAGCGAGATTCGACGGGATCTTCCTGACCTGATTCTTTCCGACGTCGTGATGCCGGGCAAGTCGGGTTATGAGCTGTGCCGCGAAGTGAAAGGACAACCCTGCCACGCGCCTGATTCCTTTTGTTCTCATTACGGGGTTGAGTGATCGCGAGGACAAGCTTCGGGGAATCGAAGCGGGGGCCGACGATTTCTTGAATAAGCCGATTTTTTCGGAAGAGCTGTTTGCCCGGGTCAAGTCACTGCTTAAACTCAAGGAGTTCACCGACGAGTTGGAAACTGCGGAATCGGTACTTTGCACCTTGGGCTTGAGCGTGGAGAGCCGCGACCCATATACCGAGGGTCATTGTGAACGGCTGGCGGAAAATGCAAGCAATCTGGGACGTCATCTCGGGCTGAATGAAGAGTCGATCGTGGCATTGCGGCGGGGCGGATACTTGCATGACTTGGGAAAAATCGCAGTTCCCGACGACATTTTGAAAAAGGGAACGAACCTGACCGAAGAAGAGTGGGCCATCATGCGGCAGCATCCGGTGACCGGGGAGAACATTTGCCGGCCGCTGAAGTCGTTGCGGCTGGTGCTGCCCATTATCCGCAATCATCATGAGCACTCCGATGGCAGCGGGTATCCGGATGGTTTGCAAAAGGCGGAGATTCCTCTGCTTCCGCGAGTCCTGCAGGTGGTGGACGTGTACGATGCTCTGCGGACGGCGCGACCGTACAAACCGGCGCTGAGCCACGAGCATGCTGCTTTTACCATGCGCCAGGAAGCCAGTGGCGGACTGTGGGATGAAGAACTGGTGGCTGAGTTTTTGTCCATGCTGCAGAAGCAGCGGCAAGTGGCGTAGAAGCTTCTGGATATCGGCTTCTCGCTTCCAGTTCACTCTCCCAATTCTTGATTGCGCGAGGTTGACTCTGAAGCGACAATCCTTGAGACTGGGCGTCTCATAACTGAAGGCTGATCGCTGACAGCTGATGGCTGACATTTGGAACCTGCCACATACAGCATTATCCTCCCGGCCTACAACGAAAGCGCGCGCATTACAGCCACGCTAGACAAGATTCTCGCTCACTCTACCGAACGCGGCTGGAACGTGGAAGTTATTGTGGTGAATGACGGATCAAGTGATCGCACCGCAGAGATTGTTCTCGAGTACGCGAAGAAGCACGCTGCACTTCGATTGCTGGAAAATCCTGGAAACCGGGGCAAGGGGTTTAGCGTTCGCAACGGCATGCTGCACGCAAAGGGCGACATTCTGCTGTTTAGCGACGCTGACTTGTCGTCGCCAATTGAGGAAGCGGACAAATTGTTTGCCGCCATTGTGAAAGGCGCGGACATCGCGATCGGATCTCGATGGATTGATTCGCGGCTGCAGATTCGCAAGCAGCCGCTACATCGTCGGATCTTCGGACGAATCTTCAATCTGGCATTGCGTCTCATCCTAGGATTGCAGTTCAAAGACACGCAATGCGGGTTTAAGGCTTTCACCCGGCGCAGCGCACAAGCAATCTTCCCGCAGCAAAAAATCGAGCGCTGGGGATTCGATCCGGAACTGCTCTATCTGGCCAGAAAGTTCGGCTTTACGGTTAGTGAAGTTCCCGTCACATGGTCACATCGCGAAGGAACACGCATCCACCCATTGCGCGATGGCGTCCGGATGTTTGTTGAACTGCTGAGGATCCGCTGGTACGCGCTGAAAGGAAATTACGTTCCTTCCAATGTTGTTTCCCAACCGCTCTAGGATCGGGAATCATCCAAAAGCTTCGCAGGCGTCCAGAGTTAGAACACGAAGCTTATGGTTTTGATGAAGTATGCCTGAGGTGCTATGCCGAATCCTGTACTCGACACGAACGCTCCGCGCGCCACGATTCTCATCCGACTGCTGGTAGGCGGCGTTTTCCTGGCAGAGGGTATTCAGAAGTTTCTTTTTCCCGCAGCCTTAGGCGTAGGACGTTTCATTAAAATTGGCATCCCGGCTCCTCAGTTTTTCGCGCCGTTTGTCGGCGTCGTTGAAATTGTCTGCGGAGCGCTTCTGATTATTGGTCTGTTCGCGCGACTAGCCACGATTCCGCTGATCATCGATATCAGCGTTGCCATAGTCACGACCAAGATTCCCATGCTATCTCGGGCAGGCTTTTGGGCCACCGTGCACGAAGCCCGAACCGACTACTGCATGCTTCTGGGATTGGTGTTTCTTCTTTTGGTCGGCAGCGGGCCCTTCTCGATCGATCAACGGAGCAAATTCTGAAATCCTAGGCCGCTTGTACTGAGGATTTCGGAACCTTCGCCTGAAATGAATGCAAAGCATCGTCGAGCGTGGGATGAACATCGAAGACCGACAAAAGGTTCGTTAGCTCGAGTGTGTGCTGGATGCGAGGATTGAGCCCAGCCAGCTTCAGCGAGCATCCGCTCGCTCGAATCCACATATGCACGACCACGAGTTCGCCCAGGCCGGCACTGTCGATTGTCTCCAGCCCACTGAATTCGACGACGATTTGGCGTGCATGGGGGAGAAGCTCCGCTATTTTTTGGGAGAACGCGGTGGCTTCATCACGATAAGTAAAACGGCCTCTGCACAAAAGCACGGTGACATCGTTAATCGCGCGGGTTTGCAGATCCAACTTCAAGCTGTACTCCTTGTCCGGTGGAAGTTCGCGCCAGACGCAAACTATTCCTCTGGGTTCTCGTTTGTGATGTTAATGATACTGGTTGGATGTTTGTATGGCGGTTGAGCGACTGTGAAAATCTAGTTAATTGTTTGAGGCCTCCCGAAGTGCACGTTTACTACATCCTCGTTTCAGGCTAATCGCATCGAAGTTAGTTCGTCAGTGAAGGTTGGAATCTACATTCGAGGGTGTGATTGTGCATAAGATCATAGCAATTGTCTTCATTCTTTTTACGCTCGCAGCCGTGGGGTACGCTCAGATCCCTATGCGGTGGGTGGCGGCATCGACTATCACTTGATCCCTCTCATCAGTTGGCGGTTGGAGGGCGATTTGCTGCAAAGTCGTTTTTTCAGTAACACGCAGAATAATGTACGAATCTCGACCGGGGTTGTGATTCATTTCTAAAACAAAGCTAGGACTGGGTTCGTGACCGAACAACCTAGACCATGGTTTCAATTGGAGTCGGAGCGACTGAACGCTTAGCGCATTTTTCGAGAATGTCGGGCACTTCGAAGAGCGCTCGATTCGAATACGCACTGGCATTGCGGCGCAGTTGATCGAACGTCGCACTCTGCAGGAGTCGTTGAACCGTGGGCGCGACCTCTCGAAAGCTCGAGACCACGATTCCAAAACCCTTTTCGGTCGCCCATTCTGCGTTGTAGCGCTCTTGCGGCAGCGTCTTTGCATTACATTCGACGATTACGGGCAAGTGGAATTGCAGGGCTTCGCTGATCGAGCCAGGGCCGGGCTTGCCGATAAAGAAGTCGGCCAATGCCATATAGGACTCTACGTTCTCCGTGAAGCCTTGAACCGCAATCGGCTTCTTAGTTTTCAAACTCTTGAGTTGTGCGGCAAGCTCCTGATTATGTCCGCAAAGCATGATCAACTGGACGCCACTGTTGCTTTTGTCGAGGCGTTTTGCAATGTCAATCATGACCCGAGACCCATGGCCTCCAAAGAGCACAATTCCGGTTGGACAATCCGGTTCAAGGCCGAGCCGCGTGCGTTCAGCGACGCGATCGACGACGGTCTTCTGATAAAACTTGGGCTTCAAAACCATCCCTGAGGTTTCGAAGATATGGTCCGCGGGGTGACCCAGCGTCAACGCCTGCGCCTTCGCCCGTTCGGTGGCGACGATAACGTATTCAGACTCCCGTTCGATCCAGAAATGGGGTGGGTAATCGGCAAGATCGGTTAGAAGCGTGACAAAGGGAGTTTCTTCCGGCCCTCGAAGGCTTTTGGCAATGGCTCGATTGAAGTGCGGGATTACCGACAGCACCAGGTCCGCCGGATGCTGCGACCAGTAAGCCCGCAGAGCCTTTACCACCCAGGGATGAGCGAGGCGAATCGTTCCCAGCAGAACTACGAGCAATTGCGGCGTAAACCGCGTCCAGCCGTTTCGCAGAATCAAGTTGTAGGCATCTTCGATGTTTAGGCCGGTCGCTTTGCGAAGCACGTCAAGCGGGCCGAGCAAGTCTTGCACGTTTAAAAGACTGACGTCCCAGGGACGGTCCTGTACCGCGAGAGTGGCCTTTAGAGCGTCGGCTGTACTGCGGTGTCCTCCACCGGCGTGGTGGAAAACGATTGTCAGTCTGCGCAAGAATCTCCTGACCGGGCGTTGCCGGGGCAAGCGGCGTCAGCCATTAATATTCTCGTATTCTGCATCTTCAGGGAGTGCGGGTTCAAACGCGAGTTCGGAATCAGTTTCGGCTTGTTCATTGGAATCGTGATCGCCCGGTCGCTCTTGATATTCATGAATTCGCACCCCTGCGGAATCGATCGTAATGTAGGTAAGCCTTTCGTCGACCCATCCGCCGGCGTTGTAATAATGGATGCCTTCCTTTTCCTGGTGCATGGCCTCGTGAGTATGGCCGCAAAAAATGCGGGTTGCTTTGTGCAGACGGGCGTGAAACAGCGCTCCTGCGGCCACTTTGTGCGACATGCGCAGCCAGCGAGTGTTGATGCGATCAATGAATCGGACCACCGGTTTTCCCTTAACATCAAGCCTTTGCAGCAAAAGATAAAACAGCGTACCGAAGTAATTGAGACGAACGTTATTGGCCAGGAGCCGGTCAAATTGATGGCCGTGAATGGCCAGGTGACGTATGCCTGCGTATTCCCACTCGTACTCTTGATACACGCGTACGCCGACCAGGTGGGACATAATATCGGCGAGACCCTGGTCGTGATTCCCTTCCACCCAAACCACTTCCAGGTCGCGTTTAGGATTCGAGAGCTTGCGGATGTACCCCAGAAATTTCCAATGTTCCTTGGTCAGCCTGCGGAAATTGAGGTCGGCAAAAATATCGCCCAAAAGAATCAACCGCCGAAAGCGGTTCTGCTTCAGCACGCAAGTGGCCTCGCGCGCGCGGCTGGTGTCCGATCCAAGATGGACATCGGAAAGGATCAGCGTATCGTAGACGGGCGGATCCATACCCTATTTCTAGCCTGTGAATGTTACGGGACGATGAAATAAAGGTAACAATGCGGTAAACAAGTATCCCCCAAGGTAACAACCGCATGGTTACGTCGGACTTAATGGAGCGAGGGTCAGTAACTCTTGGCGATCTTTGGACTGGGCTATTTCTGCGGTACGTACTCCTTTGGCGGGGCAGCGCCTTCGCCGAAGAAATACTGCTCCATTTGCTTGACGATGGCCTCCTGGTCTTCTCGGCGAGCAGGATTCAGACGATACTCGTTGAGCAGCATTTTGCAGAATTCGGTCCAGCCTTGCCACGCTTGCTGCGAGACGTTTTCGTAAATCTTCTTGCCAAATTCCGTGTCAAAGGGCGGCTCATCCAAACCCGGAAGCTCCTTGTGCAATTTGACACAGAAAACCGTGCGTTCAGCCATATTTCTCCTCAACAATCTTTCTGAAAAAATTATCTCATACCGGAACTGGCAGGCTTCTTATTCTACGAATACGACCAAGATTCGTCCGTCCGACTTGTACCCGTCGCCGGTGGCATTCTTCGCGTCCTGTACGGGATTGGACGGGAGGTAATAAGACATACTCTTCACCTTGCCTCCCTTCTCCAGACTGGCGCCGATATTTTCTCGCTCGCCATCGACGTTGGGATCAATTTTGTGCGTTACGCTGCCGTTGCGTTTGTCCTTAGCAAAGCCGATGTCGTGCGTTCCGGCGCCAACCCACACGGTTTGTCCGTTCCAGGTAAATGGCGCCTTCCACAAACGGAAGTGATGCCGGCTTGCGACCATGGCGATGGGCTCTGCCTGCTCGTAACCGAAATCCTGCGGACGGTTGAACAGGTAAAGGGTACTCATCGGCATCGCCAGGTAATCTTTGTTTTCGTAAGTCGTCATCGCGGCTTCGAGAACTGCCTTCTTGTCGTCGGTGTCGGCCACGTGGAAGTTGGCTGCATCGATAGCGCTCTGCACCTGCTTCTCGGAGCCGATGAGAACAAAATTCACCATGTCGCCGAGGTTCTTGAACTGGTCATTGACGCGGCGGGGCAGACCGTCGATGTCCTTACGAAGGCCTGCATCCAAAGGCGTGTTAGAGATTTTCAGAGCTGGAGCTGCGGTCGTCGAACCGGGCTGTTGGACGCCTAACTGGCCCGCAAGAAAGATTCCGGCAGCAGCAACCAGTTGTTGCTTGAGAACGTCTCCACGGCTCGAGGCCGCCTGCGCCTGGCGCTGGACTTTGACTTGGAAGCTTCCTTTGCAGGGCGGCTTCGCGCCGGCGTTGACTCCAAGAAACAAATGACCAGCAGCATCGACCGTCACTTCCTTGCTGCTCCCAACCAGAACCGGTGCCCCTTGCGCCTGCAGTTTGGCGATCAGAGCTCCTGGAAGCGCGTCAGCCACCGGGAGTGCTTGGGCGGAAGCGCCACTTACACCCGACGGATCGCAATTACCACTCGCCGTGATATTAAGAACGTCGCCAGTGCTAAGATCCACTCCCGTGTCAGTCCAGGCCTGAGTGGTCGAAACGTTAAAAGAGTAATCATTAGCGGTTGTGGGTGTAGTCTGCGCTATCCCCTTGCAGACCAGGAGAGACGCGATTGCCACAACGTTGAGCGCTCGAATCCAGCGCTTCATCAGCCACCCCCACCAAAGAATCCGACCGGGATAAAGGCCGGTTTTCATTAACATTATGCACTAGCGAGATGGCTCCTTGCACCAGGGGCGAGGGTTAGTTATTTACCCGCATTGCCCCGTGCCGTGGCACTTTCGGCGGGACGACGAGCAGTTCCCAGGTTCAGCCAGCTTGCCGTCGGGGCCGATGCAGGCCTGAGTGTGGATGCACCAGAACAAACCTTCATTCGAGGGAGGAACGGTTGGGTCGGCTTCGGCGAGGATGAATTGCGCCTTCCAGCGCAGGGACGGGCAGAGGTCCGGATGATTGGTGTTGAAGCGATCGGATTCCTGAAGCGGTGATTGTCTGATCACGCTGCGCCTCCCGAAGCGGCTTTCATAATAGCCCGTTTGACCGCTACTTTTGCAAGTTGCACTTTGTAGGAATTGTGGCTCAACGGCGTCGCCTTCTGCAAGGCCGCGTCACCGGCGGCTTTCGCGGCGTCTTCGGAAATCTTCGTTCCCGTCAGCGCACGCTCAGCTTCCGCCGAGCGCCATGGAATTGGGGCCACGTATCCGATCACGACTCGCGCTGATTGCACCGAGGAGCCGTTCATGATGAGCCCCACGGCAGCTATAGCCAGCGGCCAATCAAAAGCCTGCTTCTGCCGAATCTCGTAGTGAGCGACCTTCATTTCACCCGGCGGAGGCAGAATTACCTCCGCAACGATTTCATTCGGCTTCAGGTCGTGCTCACGCGCGGCTTCGGTTTTTGGGATCACGTAAAACCGCTCCAACGATAACTCGCGCGAACCTTTCGGTCCAACCAGCCGAATCGACGCACCATACGCTATCAGCACGGGAACAATCGTCGAGGGACTGACGAACTTGGCAGGGCCACTGTTGCCGAGGATTGCATGATATCGATTCTCGCCTCCGGCCACCAATTCCTTCCCCGCCTCGTCCTTAGGAAGCAGACCGAAGCCGCCACGAAAATACCAGCAGCGCGGCCGCTGGCAGAGATTGCCGCCCAGCGTGGCCATGTTGCGAATCTGCGGACTGGCAGCGTCGTTGAGTGCCTCGGCTAATGCCGGATAGTCTTTGACCACATTCACATTGTCAGCCAGTTCGCCCAGCGTAGTAAGAGTGCCGATGCGAAGTCCCTGCGCCGAGGCCGTGACCCCGCCTATTTCCCTTATCTGCTTGATGTTCACCAGACGCTTCGGATGCACGACGTCGTCCTTCATCAAGGCGAGCAAATCCGTGCCGCCGGCCAGGATTTCAGCCTGCCCCCATGCGGTTCCTAAGAGTCCCACAGCTTGTTCTTTGGTGGTCGGACTCGCGTATTCAAACGGTCGCATTTATGCACCTGCCTTTTGAGCCATATCTTTTTGGCTTAGCGCAGCGAGCACTTTGTCTGGCGTAATCGGCAAAAACGAAACGCGCGCGCCGATCGCATTTGCCACTGCATTCGCAATCGCGGCTCCTGGCGAAATCACTGGCGGTTCGCCTAATCCAATCACGCCTCGCTCGTCATAACCCTTGCCCGTCATCATGTGAACCACAAGTTCGGGAATGTCGTTGAGCCCAGCGAGCCGGTAAAATTCCATATTCGGATTGAGCATCCGGCCAGTCGCCTGGTCCATCACTTTCTCCTCGAACAATGCGTAACTGATCCCCATTGCGAGCGCGCCGTAACAACTGCTCTCGGCAGTCTTGAGGTCGATGATCAAACCGCAATCCTGCACCGCCACCATTTTCTTTACTTTGACGACGCCGGTCTCGATATCGACTTCCACGTCTGCCATCCCTACTCCGCCCACGCCGCTATTGGTGAGGTCGGGTGATTCTTGCTGGCAACCTGATCATTGTGGCCGCGCGCGGTTATTGCCATGGCGCCGATCTTCGAGCAAGCCTGTTTCCAGTTGAGCGAACGGCTCGGATCGCTCTTCGCCCGCACCGTGCTATTCACGCATTCGAGATCGTCGGGCTGCGCGTTGAGAGCCGGAGCAACTTTGGCGAAGAGCGCTTCGCGGGCATCGACGGCAGCGCGCCGAGTTGAAGAACTTACTCCGCCCGGAGTAGTCGAACCGCCGGACCCACCGGAGGGAGGGTAAAGCGTGTCTCCGATGTAAAGATTGATCGCCTCGATTGAAATGCCCAGCGTTTCGGCCGCGACGATGACGATGGTGGTCCGAGTGCCGGTGCCGATGTCTTGCGTTCCCATCTTTATGTCGACCGAGCCATCGGGATGAATTGTCAGATCGCAATCGCTCGCATGGCCGCGTCCGCCCCAGGTGTGAATCGAGAGCCCGAGTCCGCGAGCAACGCTTCCTGAAACATTCTGGCCGCGCGGACGCCACTTCTCTTTCCAGCCCATCAAGTCGGCGGCAATCGCTAGTTCCTCGCGATAGACGTCGCGACGCGGCCCGGTAATGTCAAGGTTCTTCAGCCAAAGATCCAGCGGATCCATGTTGAGCTTGGCCGCGAGATCATCGAGCGCTCCCATCGTGATAACCGCGGCCTGCGGATGGTTAGGAGCCCGCCAGGCTCGGGCAGGTCCGATGTTATTGCGAATGGCCGTGTGTTCCTTGTGCTGGTTAGGGATTCCGAACACGTATGGAATCGGCGGCATGCCGCCGCCACCTGGGCCGCCCGTTCCCCAGGACTGCGACTGCCATCCGGTGATGGTGCCGTCCTTTGTCGCCGCCACTTTCACGCGTGCGTATGCGGAAGGCCGCGCACCCGCGACTTTCAACTCCGCATCGCGCTCAAGCATCATTCGAACCGGCCGTCCGCCTGCTTTTTTCGAAAGTCGAGCAGCAGCGATATCCCAGCGATCGGCTGCAAACTTGCTGCCGAATCCGCCGCCCATATTGTCCTGGTGAATTCGAATGTTGGCTGCGGAAATCCCCAGTGGGTCCGCCATTTGCGCCGCAATGCCAGAGACGTTTTGTGTGGAAATATGCGTGAGGAGATGATCTTTATCAGCCCACTCCGAAACGGAACCGTGAGGCTCAAGGCAACAGTGAACGATGACCGGGGCGCCGTAAAGGCCCTCAGAAACGACTCCTGCCTCGGCAAACGCTTTGTCGGGATCTCCGCTGGTTTGGGCTGCGGTTTTCTGGTAAGCGGAATGGCCCCCACCTTTCCCTGCGTGATATTCGGCTTTCTGGATCGCTGCAAGAACCGCCTCAGATCCGCCCTCACCCTTCATGTCGTTCAGGAAATCTTCATCGACTTTGAACGTGACGCCGTGCTCCTGGAGATATTTAATCAGTTGCGCGTCGGGAGTCTGATTGCTGATGGCGTCGTCGATATCATCCTCGCTCATCGGGCCCGGAGCCTCGCCGGCGCCGGCTGGGGGTTCGGCGTCGCTGACCAGGTAGGACATCGGTTGATAGTTCACCTTAATCAGACGGACCGCATCTTCTGCCGTGGACTCATCGACCGCGGCCACGGCAACGATTTCATCCCCCGCCCATTGCGCGGTGGTGCCAGCTTTTTGAATGATCTCGACCGCCTTCACGCCTGGCATCTTTTCCGCTGCGCTGGTGTCGATACTGACGATCTTCGCTTTCGCGTAAGGCGCGCGCAGAATTTTGCCGAAGAGCATGTTCGCGCCGTGATAGTCGTAGGTGTACTTAGCGCGGCCGGAAACTTTGAAAGGCGCGTCCACGCGCGAAATCCGCTTGCCGATCAGAGTGCGATGTTCAGCATCGGGCCAATTGTAGTCCGGCATCGCTCACGCTCCTTTCTGTGCCATCTGCGCAATCGCCAGATGAATTCCGTGATAGGTGCCGCACCGGCAAACATTCCCGCTGAGGCCGTGACGGATTTCTTCCGGACTCGCATTCGGATGCTTATCCAGCACCGCCTTGAAGGCCACGATAAACCCAGACGTGCAAAAACCGCACTGCGAAGCGTCGTTGTCGACGAATGCCTGCTGTATGGGATCGAGGTTGTCGCCCTGCATGACGGCCTCGACGGTCGTGATCGCTTTGCCCTCCGCTTCAATCGCCAGAATCGAGCATGTATATACCGGCTTGCCATCCATGATCACAGTGCATGCGCCACATTCGGCGCGATCGCAAACCCGCTTGGCGCCGGTAATCTCAAGCTGGTCGCGCATCGCATCGAGGAGAGTGACCCGCGGCTCAAGCTGCATGGAATGCTTCTGGCCGTTGATGGTGAGTTCGACCGGAACTTTTCCGGGACCGTAAACCTTCACCGGCACGCCCGCCGCCTGCACAACTTTGGTTCCGAGAATCGGAACAGCAGCAGCCGAGATCGTAGAAATCTTCAGAAAATCGCGGCGAGAAACGCCCGAGCTTTCATCAACTTTTTCTTTGGTCTCGTGGTTGTGCGGATCGCGGTTGGTTGATCGTCTTGCATTCTGTAATCTCCGAGCGATGTTTGTAGTCCGATAGAAGAATTAGACACGGTGAAGACTGTTTCGGTTAGCGGAGTTAGATTGTCATCTCGACTATCAGTTTGCCTCTTGGAGTTGAACAATTATATAACCGCAACAAGATAGCTTTGCTCCTGCTGCGACATTGTGGAAGCCAGCCCGGTCAGATGCTTCCCGCGAACAGTTCTTATCATCTGACGACTGCCAACTCTCATTGCTTACCGACTCTAAAGCCAATTTCTTCGGTGGTGGGGGAGTGAGTGCAATTCGCGGATCCGTTGATGACCTCGTTACTCGATCCTAACGAAGCCTTTTGCTTTAGCTTCCGAGCTCCATGCGGTTGCAGAGACAGACTATCGGCTAGCTTTGTAACGAGAAGCCGCTTATCCAACCTTAATGGCCTCGGCAGTCTGGTCTCGACCGGATCCACCCATTGCCGTCAAGGCTGGACCGTCACTTCGCTCCACATCTTCCGGCACTTCGTCCTTTTGAAACTGCTTGGCCCAATCCTCACCAGCTTTCGCCGCAGCATCGGGAGAATGGAAATCCCCCACGATGCGCCGCGCCAGGTCTTTCTTCGCCTGCATGGGATGTGACTCACGCTTCATCTTCTCGATCTCGGTCATCGACACGTCCGTCAGCAGTTCGTAGTAGCGCCACATGATCTCGTCGGAGATCGACATAATCTTTCCGTACATTCCGAGCGGCGGCTCGTGGATGCCGATCGCGTTACCCAGCGACTTTGACATTTTCTGGACACCATCAAGACCCTCCAGAATCGGCGTCGTGAGCACAACTTGTGGCTCCTTGCCATAAGCGCGCTGCAGTTCGCGCCCCACCAGTAAATTAAATTTCTGATCTGTACCCCCGAGTTCGACGTCGGCTTCAAGAGCAACCGAGTCATATCCTTGCGCCAGTGGGTAGAGCAATTCGTGTACGGCAATCGGCTTTTCTTCCAGGAAACGTTTATGAAAGTCCTCGCGCTCGAGCATCTGCGAGACCGTGTACTTGGCTGCAAGACGGATGAAGTCGTCCGCGGTAAACTTCGAAAACCAGCGGCGATTAAAATCGATCACCGTCTTTTGTGGATCAAGAATCTTGAAGACTTGGGCTTTGTAGGTTTCCGCATTTTGCTCAATCTGCTCCCGCGAAAGCGGCGGACGCGTGGCCGATCGCCCTGTCGGATCGCCAATCATTCCGGTGAAATCGCCGATCAGGAAGATGACCGTGTGGCCGAGGTCCTGAAAATGTTTGAGCTTGCGTAGCACCACTGTGTGGCCCAAATGCAGATCCGGCGCAGTAGGATCCATGCCGAGTTTCACGCGCAGAGGCTTGCTGGTGGCGCGGGATTTCTCCAGCTTGGAACGCAGTTCGCTTTCGCGAATGATTTCTGCGCTGCCTTTTTTTATGTAGGCTAACTGCTCGTCAACCGGTGCGAAGTTTGGCATGGACTTTCGATTATAAGCAAAGTTCCGCCGCGCACTCTGCCGAGTTTCGCTCGGCCGACAGTCGAGGGCGGCTGTCCCCACGTGGCCTTACCCGGTAATTGCTTTCAATCGCCGCCCCACTATCTCAAGCTTCCCTTCTATAACGATATTGATTGCTTCCGAGTACGCGATGTGTTCCTGCTCCAGGATGCGGGCGGCGAGGGTGTGTTCATCGTCATTATCAAGCACTGGGACTGCCTTTTGCAGAATGATGGCGCCGTGGTCGAGTTCTTCGTCCACGAAGTGGACCGTGCAGCCGGAAACCTTCACCCCGTAAGCAAAAGCCTGCTCCTGGGCCTCAAGCCCGGGAAACGCCGGCAACAACGATGGATGAATGTTAAGGATGCGCCGAGGAAACTGTTGCACGAACCACGGCGACAGCAGCCGCATATATCCCGCAAGGCACACGAGATCAACCTGATGTTTCTGAAGCGCCGCTACGACTTCATGATCATGCTCCGCCCGGTCTCTATTCTTGGACGGAATTACCAGCGCGGTAAGCCCGAGCCGGCGGGCAGTCTCAATCCCTCCCGCATCCTCTCGATTGGAAATAACGACGGCGATGCGTGCATCGGGAATACGCCCAGCCGCGACATTCCTGGCGATGGCCTCGAAGTTCGAGCCGCGTCCGGAGAGCAGGATGCCAAGGTTCTTCATGGGATCTTTAAGTCGTCAGCCATCAGCACTCGGGCAAGCGATTATCATAATTCAACTTGCGCGCCCGCTCGCCGGTTTGCTACCGTCCCGAGTGGTCCGATATAGTTTTAAAGGGCATGTACAAAGACTTCCATGCTATAGACCGCTGGACCAGAAAAGAAGTGCACTGCATTTATCAGGCGCTGATTGTGGCCATTGCCACGCGGCACGCGGATGCAGTAGACATCAAGTTTCTGGTGAACGGCCGCCCCGTCTGGATTGCACTGCCGCATCCCGCGTGGGTTGAATATCAGAAACGTACGGGGAAATTGATTACCGATGCGCTCGCCGTAGAGATTGCCGGGCACTATCTCAAGTCCGCGCTGGAATCGGGCGAAGGAATGGATCGGGAGATGTATTCGTTGACCGTCGCCCAGACGCTTGAGCATCTGGAAGCGGCGGTGGAAGAGAAAGTTGGTTCTCAGCCCGTCGGGTAGCGCACACGCAACGCCTTCCATTCTCGTCGCAAGGGTTCCGCGCGTGATCCTGCAATCCGCAGTTCGCAACAGGGAGACATCAAGATGGCCAGTACCACGATAGACGTTGAAACAGCTACCCACGACCATAAGCATCCCAAACTGGCGCGCTGGGTCGAAGAAGTTGCCCGGTTGTGCAGGCCCGACCAGGTTCATTGGTGCGATGGCTCGCCGGAGGAGTATCAGGCGATGCTGCGGCTGATGATCCTCACCGGAACGGCCATCCCCCTGGACCCAGCGAAGCGGCCGAACAGTGTGCTGGTCCGGTCGGATCCTGCGGACGTCGCTCGCGTCGAAGATCGAACTTTCATCTGCTCACGAACCAAAGAAGAAGCCGGGCCGACCAACAACTGGGAAGATCCTGCGAAGATGAAACAAAAGCTCACCGGGCTCTTCACCGGCTGCATGGTTGGGCGAACTATGTACGTGGTTCCCTACAGCATGGGACCGATCGGATCGCCCATCGCGAAGATCGGAGTGGAGATCACCGATTCTGCCTACGTAGTGGCGAGCATGCATCTGATGTCGCGCGTGGGCAGCCGGGTGCTTGCGGCTCTCGGCGAAGAAGCTGATTTTGTGCGCGGGATGCACTCGGTCGGCTTCCCGCTCAGTCCCAATCAGCCGGACGCGACCTGGCGCTGCAACGCGGAGCACAAGTACATCTGCCATTTTCCAGAGACGCGCGAAATCTGGTCCTACGGTTCCGGCTACGGCGGTAACGCTCTGTTGGGTAAAAAGTGCCACGCGTTGCGCATCGCGTCAGTGCAGGCGCGCGACGAGGGTTGGATGGCTGAGCACATGCTCATCCTCAAGCTCATCAGTCCTTCGGGCCAGGCCAAATATATGACTGGCGCGTTTCCCTCGGCTTGCGGCAAGACGAACCTGTCGATGCTGATCCCGACGATTCCCGGTTGGAGAGTCGAGACGATCGGCGATGACATCGCTTGGATGAAATTCGGCGCCGATGGCAGGCTTTATGCCATTAATCCCGAGTTCGGCTTTTTTGGCGTAGCGCCGGGCACCGGCGTGAAGTCGAATCCCAATGCCATGCTCACCGTCGCACACGATTCTATCTTTACCAACTGCGCGATGACGTACGATGGCGATGTTTGGTGGGAGGGAATGACCGAGAAAAAGCCCGCTCAGTTGGTGGACTGGCTGCGTCGGCCATGGACGCCAGATTCGGAGCGCAAGGCGGCTCATCCGAATGCCCGGTTTACAGCGGCTGCAAAGCAGTGTCCGGTGATTGCGCCGGAGTGGGAAGATCCCAAAGGCGTTCCCGTCGATGCGATTTTGTTCGGTGGACGCCGCGCTGGAATTGTTCCCCTGGTCACGGAAGCGTTCAACTGGCAGCATGGCACGTTCTTAGGCGCAACCGTCAGCAGCGAAACGACTGCCGCAATTACTGGCAAAGTGGGCCAGTTGCGTCGCGATCCCATGGCCATGCTTCCGTTCTGCGGATACAACATGGGCGACTACTTTGCGCACTGGCTCAAGATTGGCGCCAGTTCGGACGAGTCCAAATTGCCCAAGATTTGCTACGTGAACTGGTTTCGTCAGGATAGAAATGGCAAGTACCTTTGGCCCGGATATGGAGAAAACAGCCGCGTGCTGAAATGGATTTTCGAGCGCTGCGACGGCAAGGTGCATGCGAAAGAGACGCCCATCGGCCTCATTCCCGACGTAGCCGATCTCGACACCAAGGGGCTGAACATTAAGGACTCTAATGTCGAGGAACTGCTAAGCGTCGATATCGAAGGCTGGCTCGCAGAGGTGCCCTTAATCAAAGAGCACTTCGCTAAATTCGGGGATCATCTGCCGAAGGGATTGCAAGATGAAGTTACGGCGCTGGAACAACGGCTGAAGTCAGCGAAGCGGTAGTAGCATTGAACGGAGCCGCGGAGTTCTTAATCGGTGGGGCAACGCCGGAAGTCGAAGGTAACCGCAACCATCCCTGATTTCTCGTCCGGTTTTAGGTGTATACCGGAATTGGGTGAGGCGTCCGTCGGCAACAGCGAGGCATGATTCTCGACGAACAGATCTGCGAGTCTCTGGTTATAAACGTCACCCGGCTTCAGCAGTAGATCTTCCGTCGTATTGTGCGGTGCACCCTCGCCGAGGCCAAGCACATTGACACTGCTCACATAAAACTGCTTGCCTTCATCCACGTCGATGTCAAGGTCGATCAGTTCCCGTTCGTCATCAATGCCAGTGTTTGGAATGGATGTGAAATTGACGTAGCCCACCTGTCCATAGGCCTTGCTGAGGTTCTCCAGACCCTTTGCGATCTCTTTACGGCTGAAAACGTCGCCATCCTTCGTGGGGAACAGGTTGCGCAAAGCCCGCGTGTTGCTGATAGCCCGATTGTTCTTAAATGTGATCTCGCGCAGTCGGTACTGCTGGCCCTCATCCACCAAGGCCGTGACCGCGATCCGACTGCTGGTGGGACTGCCAGTAAGCATCTTCACATCTCCGCGAACTTGCACCTTAAAGTATCCGCGATCCTGCCACGCCGCTCTTACTCGCTCGATCACCTCCTCTTCCACGCCGTCGGCAGAGCCGCGGTACGTGCCTCGCTTGAGCGACGCGACAATCCGTTCTTGATCCGCATATGCCATGTGGAGATCACCCTCCAAGAGCAAATCGGCGACGATAACTTGAGGGTCGGAAGATTGCTTCTCGACTGATGAGGAGGTTGGTCGACAAGCTCTGGTATCTGGCGACGCGGACGTAGCAGCTGAAACAGCAAGCTGTGCCCATACCAGCGAATGGCAACAAAAAGCGTAAGCCGCAGACAAAACAACAAGCTCTGCCAGTCGAGCGCGCATGCCCAGCATTATAGGCCGTTCTCCATCGCGTGAAGGTCGATTCTCATTCCTGCCACCGCTATCATTCGTCCCGTCACTCCGTTTTCCGCTCGATACGAAAATAGCAGGTCCGAACGACAAGCCGTGCATAGCGGCGAGGTGCTGATGTTCTTGGGCGAAACTCCAGCATCGATGAGCTGACGGCGATTGGCTTCGACCAAATCCAGAAAGATTTTCGTTGGCAGTTCGCTGTGCCCGGGCGCACGAGCCGTCAGAAACAGCAGCGGATACTTTTCGCGCACCGGGTCCGATTCTTTGATTTCGCGAAACAAATCCTCGGCATAACCGAACTGCGATTCAAACTGCTGGCGTACTTCCGGTCCAACGTCGTAGCAGCAAGCGTGGATTCCAGGGCCGATCGCAGCTTTGACATTCTTCGGCAGTGTGCCGAACCAGAGGCGCATTTCTCCCACGCCCTTTTCGACAATGCGCTTGACCGTGCCGCGCCAACCCGCGTGGAACACTCCCACGGCTCTCTGCTTGGTGTCGACGAGGATGACTGGCAGACAATCAGCCGTTTGAATGCCGAGCAGAATGCCAGGCATGCTAGTAATTAGGCCATCGCCAACCAAAGGCTCCTTCGGCAACTCGGTTACACAATGGATGAGATCGGAATGAATCTGGCGCAGAGTAACCAAAGGCCATTCCTTCTTGCCGCTACCAGCACCAAGTTTCTGCAGGAAGGCAGCACGATTGCGTTCGACCGCACCGCGGGAATCCTGTTTGGTGAATCCGAGGTTGAGAGAGTTTCCCCCATATGCGCGGGAAAATCCCCCGACCCGCGTGCTGAATCCATGAACGAGCCATGGAATGCGAGCCAGGTTTTCGGAACGAAGGATGGTCAGTCGAGCTTTGTCGGCACTCTTGATGGGCACCCGAACATATTAACAATCAAGCCCGGATCAATCTCGGGCTTCGCTTGTGCCAATCCGTGGCCTGCTCGTAGGCATACGCAAGCTGCAGAACTCTATCTTCTCGCCAATGCGGGCCGATAATCTGCAGTCCGATAGGAAGGCCGGCTCTTGTAAATCCACACGGAATTGAGATCGCGGGAAGTCCCCAAACATTTGGCGGACGAGTATTCCTGAGCAGCACGAGTTCACATGGGCGAAGAGCGTCTGGGTTGCGCTTTAAGTGATCAATCGCAGGTGCCGGAATCGGCGTTGTCGGCGTCACGAGAAAGTCTACGTCTTCAAATACTTTCCCGATCTCGCTGCGGACCTGTTTCAGCTCACGCGCCGCCTGTTCCTTCCGGTCGGCGCTAATCCCCTCGCCCGTACGAATGCGTCGCAGGGTTTCCGGTTGATAGAGTTCAGGATTCTTGGAGACAAACTCGGAGTGATACGCGTAGGACTCCGCGGCTTGCAATGTGCGGTCGGTCGGGACATCAATTTCGATTTCGAAGGAATCGTTGCCGAGCGCTCCCAGTGTGCCGAGCGCCTCTTCCACCGCCGAGGCGACGTCTGCGTCAAGATCCTCGTAGAAGAATTTCCTGGGCATGCCAATCTTTACCCGCGTCGAGCCATCATGAATAGCCGCGAGATCACTGACAGGCATTTCGACGCTGTTCGCATCTTTCGCGTCGTAGCCCGCGATCGCCTGCAACATCACCGCAGCATCTGAAACCGTGCGCGCGATTGGGCCGACGTGATCGAGCGAAAGAGAGAGCGGGATTACGCCCCGCACGCTGACTCGTCCATAGGTTGGCTTCAGGCCGACAACTCCACACAGCGCCGCAGGTTCGCGAACCGAGCCGGCCGTATCCGTTCCGATAGCGCCATAACAAAGGCCAGCGGCGACCGATGCAGCCGAGCCTCCCGACGATCCTCCGGCGATGCACGCGGGATCCCACGGATTATGAACTTCGCCGTAATGGCTGACCATCGAGCTGCCGCCATAGGCGAACTCGTGCAGGGTTTGTTTTCCCAGGAGGACGGCTCCCGCGTCTTTCAGTCGCCGGACGACCTCAGCATCCTTTTCCGGGATCCGATCCTTGAACAAAGCGCTAGCGCCGGTGGTGCGGATTCCTGCAGTATCGATGAGGTCTTTCAACGCCAGCGGGATGCCGTGCAACGGCCCTCGCCAATCTCCCCGCAAGATTTCAGCCTCTGCAGAGCGCGCCTGTGCGAGCGCCGATTCTACGGTGACCGTGATGAATGCATTCAGGGTGGGATTGAGTTTTTCGATCTGCGCCAGGCAGTCCTTCGTCAACTCGACCGGGGAAACTTCCCGTTTACGCAACCGCTCGCCAGTTTCCACAATCGATGTGAGCATGATCGTCCGTCTTGAAACGAACCGACTGTCGTCCGAACCATTATCATCGGACAGTCATGTTTTGCCGCGTTCGAAAAGTCTATAATCTTTACTGCTTGTGGGAGGTGCAAGAACTCGTATGGCCCAGATGATTGCAACTCCAGTCGCAACCCACGGATTTCTCCTCGATGGTAAATGGGTTGAAGAAGGCGACCCGGTCGAAATTCGAGCACCGTACGACGGCAGCGTTGTGGGCCGAGTGTTTCAGGGAAGGCGCGAGCACGCCGAGGCTGCCATTTCGGCGGCGGTCAAGGCTTTTGGCACGACCCGACGGCTTCCGGCATTCGAGCGGCAACGCGTCCTGCGACGGGTTGCTGAGAGTATTGCCCAGCGCAAAGAAGAGTTTGCCCACACCTTGGCGCAGGAGGCGGGAAAGCCGATCAAAGCAGCGCGTAGTGAAGTCGAACGATCCATCTTCACATTCACGGTAGCCGCCGAGGAGAGTACACGCATCTACGGTGAATATCTGCCGCTGGATTGGCAGGAATTCACTGCCGGCCGCTGGGGAATCGTGCGGCGTTTCCCTCTGGGACCGATTGCTGGGATCACGCCGTTCAATTTTCCGCTGAATCTAGTAGCACACAAGGTGGCTCCCGCCATCGCGAGCGGCTGCACCATGGTGCTGAAGCCTGCGCCCCAGACGCCGTTGACCGCCCTGCTCATGGCTGAAGCAGTGCAGCAGGCGGGCTGGCCGGACGGGGCTCTGAATGTTCTCCCGCTTTCCGACGACGACGCTGGATTACTGGTAACCGACGAACGTTTGAAGCTGATCAGCTTCACGGGCAGCGCCGCGGTCGGATGGGAAATCAAGCGCCGAGCCGGCAAAAAGAAGGTCGCGCTGGAATTGGGAGGGAATGCAGGCGTGATCGTTCACAGCGACGCCGATCTCGTCTACGCCGCTGAACGGTGTGTGACTGGTGGCTTCGCTTATGCCGGACAATCTTGTATCTCGGTGCAGCGGATTTTGGTGGAGCGGTCGGTTCTGGAAAAATTCATCGACCTTTTTGTTGCAGGAGTCAAGAAACTGAGGACGGGAGATCCGCTGGAGGAATCAACCGATGTCGGTCCATTGATTCGCGAAATCGATGCCATCCGGGCGAGCGAATGGGTTCAGGAGGCGGTGCGGAGCGGCGCCCGATTGCTTTGTGGTGGACAACGCAAAGGCTCGATATTCGAGCCCACCGTTCTAACCCGAACGCGTCCTGACATGAAAGTGAATTGCCAGGAAATCTTTGCCCCGGTTGTAACCGTCGAGGCTTACGACGACTCTAAGGATGCTGTGAGGCAAATCAACAGCTCTCCCTACGGTTTGCAGGCTGGAATATTCACGCGCGATGCGAAGCTGCTGTTCGACGCCTACGAAGAGCTCGAGGTCGGAGCCTTGATGGCGGGGGACGTGCCCACGTTTCGAATTGATCACATGCCTTACGGCGGGATTAAAGAGTCAGGGCTGGGGCGCGAAGGCTTGCGCTACGCTATCGAGGAAATGACGGAACCGAAACTGTTAGTCATGAACCTGCGTTAGCCCAGTCAGTGCAAGCCGGTAAGATGTATCGGGTTGCGATATAACTTTTGCAGTCGACTGTTCGTCGCGGCAACCGGTCGCGAGATTCTGTTAGAATTCCGGGTTAAGTTTTCCTGTGCTCGCAATGTTGCGTCAATTTGTTGGGGTTCAGTTGTTACCGGCAATCGCAAGACGGCGCGAACTGCTATAATCACAAGTTTTCGTGTGCGACATCACAGATATCTGTGACTGTTTGCTCAAAACAGCGCCATACTGAACTGGGGATGGAGCTCGACATTCCTGCTGCACTGAACGCTGATGCAGATTTTTCATCGCAGTACGAACACAATCTCCCGCGCCACGATTTACGGCGCGGTATTCCTGGTAGCGGCATTGCTGTGGGCGGTGCTCGAACTGCAACGCTCGCCTTACATCACTTACGCCAAAGTGGTGCGGCCGCAGCCGGTGCCCTTTAGCCATCAGCACCATGTCGGAGGCTTGGGCATTGACTGTCGTTATTGCCATACTTCGGTTGAAACGTCTCTGTTCGCCGGGATCCCTCCAACCAAGACCTGCATGAACTGCCACTCGCAAATCTGGACGGGAGCGCCCTTGCTCGAACCAGTGCGGGAGAGCTTCCGCACCGGCAAGTCGCTGGTATGGACACGAGTTAACGATTTGCCGGATTTCGTTTATTTCGACCACAGCATTCACATCAATAAGGGAGTCGGTTGCAATACCTGCCACGGCCCGGTCGATCGAATGCCGCTCATGTTCAACTACGCTTCGCTGCAAATGGAGTGGTGCCTGGAATGCCATCGCGCGCCTGAGAAAAATCTGCGGCCTCGCGACCAGGTGTTCAATATGCGCTACGAGCAGCCCTCGAGCGACAAGCCTGTGGTGGTGGATGGCAAGGTTTATACTGACCAACTTTCGCTGGGCACGGATTTGGTGCGGAAATACCATTTGCGCACGGTGACAGACATTACAAGTTGTTCGACGTGTCACCGCTGAGGTTCATTTACGACAACGACGTTCGAATAGGAAGATGAAAGAAGAAAACAATCAGCGGCACCGCGAGGAGGTTTGTCCGGGCAAGAAGGACAAGCTCGACTTGCAAACGGTTCGCGCCCAAATCGCGCAGACGAAGGGGCCGGAATATTGGCGCAGCCTGGAAGAACTCGCGGGCAGCTCCGAGTTTCAGGAGATGATGCATCGCGAGTTTCCTAAGGGCGCATCGGAATGGCTGGATGCGGTTTCGCGTCGCGGTTTCCTGAAGTTGATGGGCGCTTCGCTGGCTATGGCGGGAATGACCGCCTGCACCAAACAGCCGCTTGAACCGATTGTTCCCTACGTAAGACAACCGGAAGAAGTAATACCCGGCCGACCTCTTTTTTTCGCGACCGCTTTCACTCTTGGTGGATACGCCAGTCCAATTCTGGTTGAAAGTCATCTCTATCGGCCGACCAAGATTGAAGGCAACGAGCAGCATCCCGCGAGCCTTGGCGGAACTGATGTATTCGCGCAGGCTTCGATTCTCGGAATGTACGATCCCGACCGCTCACAGACCATCGCGTATTTGGGCGACGTGCAAACCTGGGGAAATTTTCTGGAAGCAATCCGCGGACCGCTCAACGCGCAGAAAGCGGTGCAGGGAGCGGGGATCCGCATCCTGACACGCACTGTTTCTTCACCCGCGCTGGCCGATCAATTGAAGTCCGTGCTCAAGTTGTATCCGCAGGCGAAGTGGCATGTGTATGAGCCGGTGAATCGCGACAACGTCCTCGAAGGCGCGAAGATGGCCTTCGGCCAGCCGGTCGAGACGCGGTATGACTTTTCGAAGGCGGATGTAATTCTCTCACTGGATGCCGATTTTCTGTACGCAGGATTCCCGGGTTCGACGCGATACATCCGCGATTTCGCCAAGCGCCGCAATCCCGATGCTGGCAACATGAGCCGGCTGTACGTGGTCGAGAGCACGATGAGCTCGACCGGCGGGAAAGCTGATCATCGGTTGCCCGTCAGGGCGGGGGATGTGGCGACTTTTGCCGGCCACTTGCCGGCTGCGATCGGCAGCGGTGAACCCGTCCTTACGCTAGAACACCCGGAACAACAGAAGTTTGCCGACGCGCTTGTTCAGGAATTGCGAAACCATCGGGGATCGAGCGTGGTCATCCCCGGCGATCATCAGCCTCCCGTAATTCACGTTTTGGCTCACGAGATTAATCAGGCTCTTGGCAACATCGGAAAGACCGTTTTCTACACCGATCCCGTCGACGCCAACCCGGTGAATCAGACCGACTCGATCAAAGATCTCGTTGCCGACATGCGCGCCGGCAAAGTCGATATGCTCTTCATCCTGGGCGGAAACCCCGCCTACGATGCGCCCGCCGACTTGGGTTTCGCCGATGCACTCAAGAACACGAATATTCCAATGCGCGTGCACCTCGGTCTCTATCAGGACGAGACCGCGGAACTTTGCCAATGGCATGTGAACGAGGCCCACTATCTCGAATCGTGGGGCGACGCTCGTGCATATGACGGCACCGTGAGCATCGTGCAACCGCTGATTGCTCCGCTCTACGGCGGCAAGAGTGCTGACGAACTCACCGCGCTGCTCGCCGGTCAAGCCGAAGCCACAGGTCACGAAATTGTGCAGAGCTACTGGCAGAAGCAGCATCCCGGCGCAGATTTCGAAGCCTTCTGGCGAAAATCTCTGCACGATGGATGGATTGAAGGAACAGCTTTCACTCCTAAGGCAGTTGCGTTGAAGTCGGCGACTTTTCCAGTGCCCCCAATCAGTGACCCCAAATCCATCGAAATCAACTTCCGTCGCGATCCCTGCGTTTACGACGGCTGCTTCTCCAACAACGGCTGGCTGCAGGAACTGCCCAAGCCAATGTCAAAGATGACTTGGGACAATCCCGTGCTCATCAGTCCAGCCATGGCTGCGCGGATGGATCTCAAGAGCGAAGACCTGATCACGCTGGAATTAAACGGCAAGAAGGTGACCGCGCCGATCTGGATACAGGCGGGCCATCCCGATAATTCGATCACAGTATTTCTGGGTTACGGGCGCAAACGCGCGGGACGTGCAGGAACCGGCGCCGGCTTCGACATGTACCCGCTGCGTTCCAGCGCGACGCCTTGGTTCACGACGGGTGTAAATATCACCAAACCTGGCGGAACCTACAAGCTGGCGACGACCCAGGGCTACCAGACGATGGACACCCCCGAAGGTGCGCGGCCGCAGGTGCGGGAAGCAAGTCTCGAAGAGTATCGCAAAGAGCCAGACTTTGCTCGCGACGAAGAACCTCCGGCGGAACTCACGTTGTACAAGCCCTATCCGTACGAGAAGGAACTCTACGTGTGGGGTATGGCGATCGATTTGAACGCCTGCGTGGGCTGCAACAATTGCATTGTTGCTTGCCAATCGGAGAACAACATTCCAGTCGTCGGCAAAGAGCAAGTTGTGATCGGCCGTCATATGCACTGGCTGCGGGTCGACGCTTATTATCAGGGCGACCGCGACAGTCCGAAGGCATACTTCCAGCCTGTACCCTGCCAGCAGTGCGAGAATGCGCCGTGCGAAGTCGTCTGCCCGGTGGGCGCGACCGTACACAGCACCGAAGGCCTGAATGACATGGTCTACAACCGCTGCGTGGGCACGCGCTACTGTTCCAACAACTGCCCGTACAAAGTGCGGCGTTTCAATTTCCTGCTCTTTCAGGATTGGGAGACGCCGCAGTTAAAGATGATGCGCAATCCGGACGTAACCGTGCGCAGCCGCGGCGTCATGGAAAAATGCACCTATTGCATCCAGCGCATTACCCAGCATCGCATCGATTCCGAGCGCGAAGACCGCAAGATTCAGGACGGCGAACTGCAAACGGCTTGCCAGCAATCTTGCCCTGCGGATGCAATCACGTTTGGCAATATCAACGATCCCAACAGCCGGGTTTCGAAGGCTAAGGCGATCGCGCGCAACTACAGTTTGCTGGCCGATCTGAATACCCGGCCGCGAACGACGTATTTGGCCGAGATTCGCAATCCCAATCCAGAGCTGGAAACCTAGGCGGAGCGCGATCGAAAGATGGACGAGCAAAGACAATCCGCATCTCCGGTAATCGAGCCTGGATACACCTTCGGCACGGTCACCGACAAAATCAGCTCGATCGTTCTCACGCGCCCAACTTCTAATGGTTGGTTCCTTGGTTTTGGCGTCGCTTTTTTGTTGACCATGATGATGTTGTTCGCCATCGGATATTTGTTTGCCCGCGGCGTCGGCATCTGGGGCGTAACCATCCCGATCGGTTGGGGCTTCGCCATCGTGAACTTCGTATGGTGGATTGGAATTGGACACGCGGGCACGCTGATCTCCGCCATTCTTCTACTGTTGCGACAATCGTGGCGCAACTCGATTAACCGATTTGCCGAAGCCATGACGCTGTTTGCAGTGTCGGCCGCAGGTCTCTTTCCGCTAGTTCACATGGGCCGCCCTTGGCTGGCCTATTGGCTGTTCCCATATCCCAACACCATGAACTACTGGCCGCAGTTTCGCAGCCCGTTGGTTTGGGACGTTTTTGCTGTTTCCACCTACGCGACCATTTCCTTATTGTTCTGGTTTATTGGACTGGTTCCAGATTTGGCCACGCTTCGCGATCGATCCACGAATCGCGCGGCACAGATTATCTATGGAATGCTGGCGCTCGGCTGGCGTGGTTCCGCGCGACACTGGCATCGTTACGAGACCGCCTACTTGCTGCTTGCGGGACTCGCAACGCCGCTAGTTCTGTCGGTACACACCGTCGTCAGCTTCGACTTCGCCGTGGCCATCGTGCCGGGATGGCATACTACGATTTTTCCGCCCTATTTTGTCGCCGGAGCGATTTATTCCGGTTTTGCCATGGTTCTCATGCTGGCGATTCCGATCCGCAAATTCTATGGACTGGAAGACTTCATCACCGAACGCCATTTGCAAAACTCTGCAAAAGTCATGCTGGCGACCGGGCTGATTGTTGCCTACGGCTACGGCATCGAGGCGTTCATGGGATGGTACAGCGGAAACCGCTACGACTCATTCCTCCTTTGGAACCGGCTTCATGGGCCCTACGCGCCGTGGTACCTGTCGCTGCTGGCTTGTAACATCTTTATTCCCCAAGTGCTGTGGATTCGAAAACTGCGCACCAGTCCGGCGGCGTTGTTTCTAATTTCCGGAGTCATTCTCGTCGGAATGTGGCTGGAGCGCTTCATCATCGTGGTGGTCAGCCTGCACCGTGATTTCCTCACGTCATCGTGGGGAATGTATTATCCGACGCGCTGGGACTGGATGACTTTCATCGGCACGATCGGAATGTTCCTGGCCGCGATGTTCCTGTTCGTGCGCATCCTGCCCATGATTTCGATTTTTGAAATGCGCACCCTCCTGCCCGAGGCGGAGGTGAAAGAATGAAACGCACTCCGATTTACGGAATGATGGCCGAGTTCGATTCTCCGACCCTGCTGGTGGAGGCCGCGCATCGCACGCACGAAGCGGGTTATCTCAAAATTGACGCCTACAGCCCGTTCCCGGTGGAAGGATTGGCCGAGGCAATTGGGTTTCACAAGAACCGCGTGCCGTTAGTCGTGCTGATTGGCGGACTACTCGGAGGTTTATCCGGCTACGCCCTGCAGTATTGGATCTCGGCAATAAGTTATCCGGTCAATGTCGGCGGCAAACCCTATCATTCGTGGCCGGCGTTCATCGTGGTGACTTTCGAGATGACCATTTTGTTCGGCGGTATTTTTGCCGTGTTTGGCATGCTGGCGTTGAACGGTCTTCCCATGCCATACCATCCCGTCTTCAACGTGCCGCGCTTCGCGTTCGCGACCAAGGATCGCTTCTTTCTGAT
Organism: uncultured Acidobacteriota bacterium; assembly: GCA_963722725.1. Lineage (GTDB taxonomy): Bacteria > Acidobacteriota > Terriglobia > Terriglobales > Acidobacteriaceae > JABDBE01. The sequence continues at coordinate 287,298 of CAVROB010000009.1, read as the reverse complement.
CGTGTTCTCTACCGATCCCAAGTACAGCCCGAGCGAAACCCGCCGCTTTCTTGAGGGACTGGCACCGCGATCGATATCGGAGGTGCCCAGCTAGGTGCCATGTTAAGCCTCCGCACGCTTTCGCCGTTGGGATTGCTGGCCGTGCTGGCCCTGGCCGGATGCCGCCAGGATATGCAAGACCAACCTCGCTTTAAGCCGCTCGCCGAGAGTGACTTTTATTCTGACTTGCGCTCCGCACGGCCTCCCGTCGAAGGAACCGTGGCGCGCGGGCAACTGCACGAAGATACATACTTCTACTCGGGAAAGCTCGGCAACAATCCCGGCGACTACATGCCTTTCCCGGTGACCGACGAAGTGCTGGCGCGCGGCCGTGAGCGCTTCAATATTTACTGCGCTCCCTGCCACTCACGCACCGGTGACGGCAACGGAATGATCGTGCAGCGCGGCTTTCGTGCTCCACCGTCCTATCACACCGAGCGCTTGCGCAAAGCACCGCTGGGATATTTCTTCGACGTGATGACCGAAGGTTTTGGCGCGATGCCGGAGTACGCCTCGCAAATTCCGGCTCGCGATCGCTGGACGATCGTGGCTTATATCCGAGCCTTGCAGTTGAGCCAGGAAGCGACCATGAGCGATGTTCCGTCGGGACAAAAGGTTCCGTCTGTGGCACCTGTCTTCCGCGGTGATCCAGGTTCCGGCGCAACTTTGCCCGAACTTGAGACCCGATCGAGTGACGAAAGAGGAGAGCAGCCGAAATGAGCGCGGCGCGTGCGAACAACCTGGACCTGACGGCGCCCCCGGTGGTCAAGACCATCCAGAGCCGCTCGCTGATCATCGGCGTGATTTTTGCCGTGATCTCCTTAGTCCTCGCTTTCCTGCGTCCAGACGAATTCTTCCGCGCCTACCTGCTCGGTTACATGTGTTGGCTCGGTGTCACTCTCGGATCGATGGCAATTCTCATGATCCGGCACTTGACCGGCGGCGGATGGGGCATGGTGATCCGCAGAATTCTCGGAGCGGCCATGCGGTGCCTGCCGCTGATGGCAATTTTGTTTATTCCCATCCTGTTCGGCCTTCCCAAACTCTACGTGTGGGCGCGGCCTCTGGATTCCATCGCGGACAAACATCTCCGCGAACATTTGCAGGACCTGACCCAGAGTTACCTCAACGTCCACGGGTTCATCATTCGCGCCGCGATTTACCTGGCCATCTGGAATCTTTTGTCATTCCTGCTCACCAAGTGGTCGAAGGAGACGGACGACCGGTCGACGCGCGACAACACCGCGCGCTTTAAGGCCGTAAGTGGGCCCGGCCTGATTCTCTACGCCTTCACCATTTCCTTTGCTGCCATCGACTGGCTGATGTCAATCGATCCCAGCTGGATTTCGACGATCTATGGTCTGTTGATCCTGATCGGCGAATTGCTGTCGGCCATGTGCTTCGCCGTCGTTGTCGAGCGAATTCTGGTGGACTACAAGCCGATGTCGGAGATGTTGAAACCCGACTTCGTCCACGACCATGGCAAGTGGATGCTCACCTTCATCATGGTCTGGGCCTACTTCTCGTTTTCGCAGTGGCTCATTATTTGGGCGGGAAATTTGCCCGAAGAAATCACCTGGTACATGCGGCGGTTGTACGGCGGCTGGGGATTCGTTGGGCTGACCCTCGTCGTGTTTCAGTTCGCTGTGCCTTTCGTCCTGTTGCTTTCGCGTCCTTTCAAACGCGATGTACGCCGCTTGGTCTGGCTCGCAACCTGGATCATGATCATGCGCTACCTCGATCTTTTCTGGATCATCGAACCCAATTTCTCCAAGACCTTGAGCCTGACGCTTGCGGACATCGTGGTTCCCGTTGCCATCGGTGGTTTTTGGCTGGCTTACTTCTTCCGCAATTTGAATTCTCTGCCGCTTCTGCCCGCCTATGACGCGGACGCGCACGAAGTTTTGGAACCCGCACATGAGTGAAGACCTAAAACACGTGCACGAGGAAGAAGGCTACGAGCGGCAAGATCTGAGCGCGCAGTCCGTATTCGCATTCCTGATCAGCCTGGTTGTAGGTGGAGTGATCGTTTATTTCATTGTCTGGGGCCTCTACCACTTCATGGACGCGCGCCAGAGAAGGCGTCAACCTCAGCAGAGCCCGCTGGTAAAACAAGTGGAAACCGATACCCGCATCGTGTCGCCGGACGAGATTAAGAAATTTCCCGAGCCGCGTTTGGAGCGAAACGAGCGAATTGAGATCAACGATTTCCGCCTGAAAGAAGAACAAACGCTAAACAGCTACGGCTGGGTCGACGAAAAGGCTGGAGTGGTACGCATCCCGATCGAGCGCGCTATGGAACTGGTAGCGCAACGCGGATTGCCGACCACGCCGAGGGCGGGAACTATTCCGCCGTCCGCGGTGAATGTGGCTACACAGGCCGCCGAGCGCTCGGATACAAGCAACGAACCGGCAAAATCCAAGACGCAACAACGGAAGTGAAAGGAACGGCAGTGCGCAGTGCAACGAACATTTCGAGGATGCTGGCAGTGACGGTTTTGGCTACGACCGTTCTCAGCGCGTCCGCTTGGGGTCAGGGAATAACCCAAGGCCCCCTGTCGCCGCCTGCGAATATGCGTCCTCCGGGACTGAAAAACGTTGGCATCGAACAGAACTTGAACGAACAGATTCCGCCTGGTCTCACCTTTCGTGACGAGACTGGGAAAACGGTCACCTTGGGAGACTTTTTCGGCAAGAAGCCGATGATCTTGAATCTGGTTTATTACCAGTGTCCGATGTTGTGCGGAGAAGTCTTAACCGGGCTGGAGAGCGCACTTCGAGTATTGAAGTTCGATGTGGGAAAGGAATTTGACGTTCTTACCGTGAGTTTCGATCCCAAGGAAACGCCAGAAATGGCATCTGCAAAAAAGGCTGAGTACTTGAAGCGCTATGGACGATCCGGTTCGGCAGACGGCTGGCACTTTCTGACCGGCCCAGCCAGTTCAATCGATGCGCTCACCAAGGCCGCCGGATTCCAGTATCAGTACGATCCGAAGAGCGGCCAGTTTGCTCATGCAACCGCGATCATGGTGCTGACGCCCGAGGGAAAAATCGCGCAGTACTATTACGGAGTTGAGTTCGCGCCCAAGGATCTGCGCCTGGGACTGATTCAGGCGTCCGAAAACAAAATCGGCACCGTGGTCGACCAGGTGTTGCTGTACTGCTACCACTACGATCCGGACACCGGGAAATACGGCGCAATCATCAGTCGAGTTCTACAACTGGCCGCGGGCGCGACCGTACTGATTTTCGGAACCTTTCTGATTGTGATGTTCCGTATGAGCCGCAACTCGCTGGACGCGGTCGCGAGAGACGCACGGCGACGAACGACGAATCGCTAACGACTGACGACGAATTTATGTTCGATAACTTTCCACTTTGGCCTGTACGCGCCTCCGCCGGAGCCGGTAATGTAGATGCCCTCTACATTTTCCTGGTGGCGCTGTCCGCGTTCATGTGCGTGGCCATTTTCACCATGATCCTGGTGTTTGCGACGATGTATCGTCGCCGCCGCGGAGTCGAAGCTGAGCAGATCGAAGGCTCGTCCGCATTGGAAATCACCTGGTCGATCATTCCACTGGGAATTTTCATGGTGATTTTCCTTTGGGGCGCGGTCATTTACTTCCACGAGCGGACTCCACCCCAGGGCGCGTCTGAGGTCTACGTCGTAGGCAAGCAGTGGATGTGGAAGCTTCAGCACGAGGAGGGCCCGCGCGAGATTAACGAACTGCACGTGCCGGTGGGACGCGACGTCAAGCTGATCATGACCTCGCAGGACGTAATTCACAGCTTCTACGTTCCCGCCTTCCGCATCAAGCAGGACGTGCTGCCGGGGCGCTACACGACCGCATGGTTCCGCGCAACCCGGCCCGGTGTCTATCATCTTTTTTGCTCGCAATATTGCGGCACCATGCACTCCGGCATGATCGGACAGGTTGTAGTCATGGAACCGGCGCAATACCAAGCCTGGCTTTCCGGCGGCGGCACTACTGGATCGCTTGCAGCCAGTGGCGAAAGTCTGTTTCAGCAACTGGGGTGCCCCACCTGCCACCGGTCCGATACTCAAGGCCGTGGACCGATCCTCGCCGGAATCTTTGGCAAGCCCGTTCAACTGGAGGATGGACGAACCGTAATTGCCGACGAGAACTACATCCGCGAATCGATCTTGAGTCCGAGCGCAAAAATCGTGAGCGGATTCAAGCCGATCATGCCCGTGTTTCAGGGGCTGGTGGGCGAAGAACAGTTAAATGCCTTGGTGGCATATATCAAGTCGTTGAGCCCGGCCCCAACAGGAGCGGCAGGCAAGACTAGCCTGACTCCAGCCGGCACGAGATCGCAGAACCCTTAAGGAATAGCAATGGCTACCGCAGCAATTAGCGCCGAACGCGAAAACTACTTGAATAAGGAATATGGCATCCGCTCATGGCTGCTCACGACCGACCATAAGCGCATCGCGCTTTTGTACCTCGCGTCCATTACCTTCTTCTTCTTCATTGGAGGATTTTTTGCACTACTGATCCGCTTGGAACTGTTGACCCCGGCGGGTGATCTCGTTCAAGCCGATACCTACAACAAGCTTTTCTCCATGCACGGCCAGGTGATGATCTTCTTCTTTCTCATTCCTTCCATCCCCGCCGTGCTGGGAAATTTCCTCGTTCCGTTGATGATCGGCGCCAAGGATCTGGCGTTCCCGCGCATCAATCTATTGAGCTGGTATCTCTACATCATCGCCGGCACGATCTATCTTCATTGCATCGTGACCGGAGGCGTGGACACGGGTTGGACCTTCTACACGCCATTCAGCACGGCTTTCAGCAATACCAGGGTGATTGAAGCGGGAATTTCCATCTTCATCGCGGGCTTCTCGTCGATCCTCACTGGCCTCAACTTTGTCGTAACCATTCATCGGATGCGAGCGCCCGGGATGACCTGGTCGCGTCTGCCTTTATTTATCTGGGCTATGTACGCCACCAGCATCATTCAGCTACTCGGAACGCCAGTGCTGGCGATCACGCTTCTGCTGGTGGTCTTCGAACGCGCTTTCAATCTAGGAATTTTCGATCCGACGCGGGGCGGCGATCCACTATTGTTTCAACATCTGTTCTGGTTCTATTCGCATCCTGCGGTTTACATCATGATTCTGCCGGCCATGGCAGTGGAGAGCGAAGTCGTGGCATGTTTCACGCGCAAGCGCATTTTCGGCTACAACTTCGTCGCCATGTCCAGCATTGCGATTGCGGTATTCGGATTCCTGGTCTGGGCGCACCACATGTTTGTCGCGGGCATTTCGCTTTATTCTGCATTGGTCTTTTCCATTCTCAGTTACCTGGTTGCGGTACCCTCGGCGATCAAAGTCTTCAACTGGACCGCGACCATGTACAAAGGCTCGATCTCGTTCACCACTCCCATGCTGTACGCCTTCGGCTTCATCGGCCTGTTCACCATGGGCGGACTGACCGGCCTGTTTCTGGCCTGCCTCGGAGTCGACGTACACGTTCACGACACTTATTTCGTCATCGCCCATTTTCACTACATCATGGTCGGAGGCGCGGTGATGGGCTATCTTGGCGGGCTGCACTTCTGGTGGCCAAAGATCTCCGGACGAATGTATCCGGAAGCGTGGGGCAGGCTGGCAGCATTGCTCGTGTTTTCCGGCTTTAATCTGACCTTCTTCCCGCAGTTTATTCTCGGCTATATGGGAATGCCGCGCCGCTACTGGCAATATCCCCCGGAATTCCAGGTGTTGAATGTGCTTTCGACGGCAGGCTCCACCATTCTGGCGATCGGATACGTTCTGCCCATGGTGTATTTCCTCTGGTCCATGCGTTACGGGAAAATCGTCGGCGACAACCCCTGGGGCGCGGCCGGCTTGGAATGGAAGACGTCTTCGCCGCCGCCCACTTTCAATTTCGATGAGGAGCCGGAAGTGACGTGGGAAGCTTATAACTACGAACAGATTCCCGCTCCCGCGGAGGTGAATGTTGAGCGATAGCCCAGTCGCGGTCGAGCAGCACGGCCCGGAACTGCTGCACCATTTCGTCGATGCGGAGCAGCAGCGCGATGCTGCCACGCTCGGGATGTGGCTGTTCCTGGCCACCGAAATCATGTTCTTCGGTGGTATGTTTTGCGCCTACCTGATTTATCGCTTCTGGTACTACAACGAATTTGCCGCTGGCAGCCGCAGCCTTGATATTTACCTGGGCACGATCAACACCGCAGTTCTGATTTGCAGCAGTTTGACCGTGGCGCTGGGCGTGCGCGCGGCACAGATGGGAAAACGCAAACTATTAGTCATTCTGTTGCTCCTCACCATCGTGTTCGGCTTCGCTTTCCTTGGCATCAAGGGAGTCGAGTGGTACGACAAATATAAAGAGCACCACATTCCCGGAAACGCCTTTAACGTAGACGACCTGATAAAAGATTATCCGCAAATCCACATCGACCCGCGGCACGAGCAAATTTACTTCTCGCTGTACTTCGCGATGACGGGACTGCACGCCCTGCACATGATCATTGGCGTGGGAATTTTCATGTTTCTGACCTACTACGCATGGAAGGGACGCTACACCCTGAAATATTACACGCCTGTCGAAATGGGCGGTCTGTACTGGCACTTCGTGGATATCGTCTGGATTTATCTTTTCCCATTACTGTATCTGATCGATCGAAAACCGCTAAGGTGAGCCGCCATGTCTGAACACATAATGTCGAGCAAGTTTTACTACACCATCTGGATCGCCCTGCTCTGTCTGACTGTGATTACTGCGGCGGTTTCTTTTGTTGATTTGGGGCCGCTTAATACAGTCGTCGCGCTGGTTATCGCCACCATCAAGGCTTTGCTCGTCGTTCTGTTTTTCATGCATGTGAAGTACACCAGTGAAAAGCTAACCAAGATCGTGATTGTTTCTGCGATCTTTTGGCTCTTCCTCTTGCTGGCGCTCAGCATGGCCGACTATGCCACGCGACTCCTGAGTTAACGCGGACCGCAGCACTGGACATTGGCTCGATTTGAGATATACTCCGCTCTCGACGCGATCCTTGCGACATGCGTTTAAGATAGATGAGGTAATCGCGATGGCCTTTTGCAACTCTTGCGGTACAAATCTGGAAGCGGGCGCAAGATTCTGTCCAAAATGTGGCGCGGCTGTGCCCATGTCCGGTGCAATCCCGGCGGCCGTTCCTCCCACCCCCGCACCTTCACCTCAGGGAAACGATTCGCTCAAGATCATCTTGATCGTCGTAGCCGCCATCGTCGTGCTGGGCATTCTTGGAATAGGGACGCTGGCGTTCGTAGTGCGGCGCATTGCTCACAACAGCCACATACAGAACAACAAAGACGGCAATGTTCGCGTGGAAACTCCCTTTGGCACGGTTCAGAGCACAAATAATCCCGAAGAAGCTGCCCGGAATCTCGGGATCGACCCGTATCCCGGTGCGCGTGTCCTGCAGGGAAACAGCGCGACCATCGGAGGAATGCATACCGTCACGGCACAATTCGAGAGCGACGATTCGGTTGATAAAGTTGCGACGTTCTACTCGGCGAAACTTCCCAACGCCAAAGTCAACACGAAGGATCAGAATCACTGCACGATTGTCTCCACGGACAAGAACAATATCGTCACGATCAACATTGCGCCGGAAGGCAACAAGAGCCAGATTAACATTACAACTGTGACTGGCAAGAACCTGACCGGCGACAACTCCTCGGACTAGCGCGTCGCGCTTACATGCCAAGCAACTTCGCCGAGCTCGCCCGCGCAGCCAAGTCTGCGGTCGTGGATGCAAGCGGACTCGCCTCTGCGCTGACTCGTCACGTGCGTGGCGACGTTCGCTTCGACGATGGAACCCGCGCTCTCTACGCTACCGACGGATCTAACTATCGCCAGATTCCCATCGGAATAGTTCTCCCTCGCAACGCCGACGATGTTATTGCGACCATTTCGATGGCTCGGGAATATGGCGCCCCCATCCTTTGCCGGGGTGGTGGAACTTCGCTCGCCGGACAATGCTGTAACGTAGCCGTGGTGCTCGATTTCACCAAGTACATGGCGGAAATTCTTGAGATCGATCCGGTACGGCGGATTGCGCGAGTTCAACCGGGGGTCGTTCTTGATCGTTTGCGAAACGCCGCTGAAAAGCATCACCTGACATTCGGTCCCGACCCCGCAACTCACGATCGATGCACGCTGGGCGGCATGATCGGAAACAACTCCTGCGGCGTGCACTCAGTGATGGCTGGCAAGACCGATGACAACATCGAGGAGCTGGAGATCCTCGCCTACGACGGCCTGCGCATGAAGGTGGGCCGGACCAGTGAGGCAGAACTCGAAAAGATCATCGGCGAAAAAGGTCGTCGCGGCGAAATCTATGCAGGGTTAATAAGGCTGCGTGACACCTACTCCGCTCTGATACGAAAACGCTACCCCAACATTCCACGGCGGGTCTCAGGCTTCAACCTGAATTACCTGCTCCGGGAAAACGGTTTCCACGTGGCGCGTGCTTTGGTGGGATCAGAAGGTACCTGCGTTACCGTTCTCGAAGCTTCGTGCCGGCTGGTGGAGAGTCCACCCGAACGCGTGCTCCTTGTCATCGCTTATCCCGATATCTTCCAATGCGCCGATCGTGTGCCCGAGATCATGGCGCATCATCCCATCGGTCTCGAAGGCATCGACGAATTGCTGGTTGAGTTTTCTCGGCGAAGGCAGCTGAATCCGGAAGGACTCGCTCTTCTACCTCCAGGCGGAGGCTGGCTGTTTGCTGAGTTCGGCGCGGACACGATTGCCGAAGCCGAGTCCCAGGCACGCGCCCTCATGCAGTCTCTCAGCCACGGCGCAAAGCCGCCTTCCATGCGCCTGTTTACCGACAAGAGACAGGCAAGGCAAGCCTGGGATGTGCGCGAATCGGCTCTGGGAGCCACTTCCCACGTGCCCGGTGAGCCTCCGGGTTGGGAGGGTTGGGAAGATGCTGCTGTGACTCCAGACAAACTCGGCACATATCTGCGCGATCTACACAAGCTGATGCAGGGCTACGGTTATCGCAGCGCTCTCTATGGGCACTTCGGGCATGCCTGTGTTCACATGCGAATCAACTTCGACCTCGAGTCTGCGCAAGGCATCGCGAAATATCGCAAGTTCGTCGAAGAGGCTGCCGATCTGGTCATTAGTTATGGCGGATCGCTTTCCGGCGAACACGGCGACGGCCAGTCGCGAGCCGAGTTGCTGCCGAAAATGTTTGGCCCGGAACTTGTGCAGGCGTTCCGGGAGTTCAAAGCGCTGTGGGATCCGGATTGGAAAATGAATCCGGGCAAGGTCGTCGAGCCATACAAATTGGATGAGAATCTGCGATTAGGCGCGGACTACAAGCCATGGCAGCCGCAGACGCACTTTCAGTTTCCCGAAGATCACGGCAGTTTGGCGAGCGCTACATTGCGTTGCGTGGGCGTGGGCAAGTGTCGCCGCGATGAAGGCGGAGTCATGTGTCCAAGTTTTCGTGTGACTCGCGAAGAAGAACATTCCACGCGCGGCCGCGCTCACCTGCTTTGGGAGATGACGAAGGGCGACATAATTAAAGACGGGTGGCGCGACCAGCGCGTGAAGGACTCACTCGATCTGTGTCTGGCCTGCAAGGGTTGCAAGAGTGATTGCCCGGTCGGCGTAGATGTCGCCACATACAAAGCCGAGTTCTTATCGCATTACTACACAGGAAGACTCCGTCCGCGCAGCGCTTATGCCTTTGGCAATATCGACATCTGGGCTCGTCTCGCTTCGAGGGCTCCCGGCTTGATCAATCTGGCGACCCAACTTCCGTTTCTGCGCGATATTGCCAGGTTAATCGCAGGTATTCCACGGGAACGCAGTATTCCTGCTTTCGCGCCCCAAACATTCCGCCACTGGTTCAATCGACGAGAGCCCAAAAATATTAATGGCGAACCCGTTCTGCTTTGGCCGGACACTTTCAACAACTACTTTCTTCCTGACACTGCCAAGGCTGCCGTTGAGGTGCTCGAATCCGCTGGCTACCGCGTGGTGCTACCTAAAGCCAATCTGTGTTGCGGTCGCCCGCTCTACGATTGGGGCATGTTAGATCGCGCCAAGAAATTGCTTCTCACGATTCTCGGAGCGCTCGAAAGCGAAATCAAACAGGACATTCCAATCGTTGTCCTGGAACCAAGCTGTGCCGCCGTGTTTCGCGACGAACTTCTGAATCTGTTCCCCAAAGACAACCGCGCCCGCAGGCTGTCGCAACAGACATTCTTACTGAGCGAATTTCTTGAGCAAAAGGCAAAGCATTTCCTATTGCCGAAAATTGGCGCGCAAAGCTCTTGTGCACGGGCATTGTCACCACAAATCAGTGATGAGAATGACCGACGAAGAATCTGTTCTTCGCAAGATGGGAATCGATTTTCACTCTCCCGCTCCCGGTTGCTGTGGCATGGCCGGATCGTTCGGTTTCGAAGCGGACAAATACGAAACTTCGATCGCGATCGGCGAGTTGGAACTCCTCCCTGCGGTTCGCAAAGCCGACCCTGATTGTCTAGTTATTGCGGACGGCTTCAGCTGCCGCGAACAGATCGCGCAGTGTACGAGTCGCCGCGCCCTGCATTTAGCGCAGGTCATCCAGTTGGCGACTCGTGCGCCGCACCCTTAGCCCGGACATGTTGTGTTTTGTAAGTTATTGATAAAACAGTATTCTCGCCAACTCATCTCGCCAGACGGCCCCGATTCTGGGAAAATACAAGATACCGCCGATGCCTGCCAACTTTCGTAGTCCATCGCGGACCGGTGCCAACTATGATCCGGGATAGCGAATCCGCCCTCACCGTCGCCGACACCTCGGAGCAAACGAAAATAGCTCCGGTGGTTGACGCCTCGATCCGCGGCTCCGTTCTAGTGCTGATTCAGTTCGACGTCTGTGAAGAAATCCGGCTCGACAAGCTGCGTGAAATCTTTGGAGCCCGCACGTTGGAACAACCCACGCTGAAACATCCGGCTCCAGGGTATGTCCGCTACCAGCGCCCTCCGGTTGTCGAGCCCATCGACCCACTGATCCTCGAGAGCGGCGAGCACCTCGAGGGTCAGATCAAGTTCTACGATTACGGCGTGGTGAGCGTGGTGCTGGAGCTGCCTTTCTCGGGTGACTGGGACACATTGGTTCGTCTGGGCAGCCGCTGGGTGTGGGACGTAGATTTTGCAGGCCATGCTTCGCGCATCGCGCACCAGAAACTGGAGCGGGCCACTCCGGCGCTGGTGAAGCCCTATCCCGACTGGTTGAGCGAAGACTACTTCATTTTTCATGTGCGCGAAATCAACGGCTGCCCTTCAGCCAATCAACTGGTTTCGTCCCACGGAGCACGCATCGCCCAGATCGTTCGAGGTGAAACGGCGCAGCTTTCCGAAGGCGAGCAAAACGAAATCCTCCAGTCGCGAATCTCTTACTATCCCAATGATTTGACCGTAATCAGCTGGAACGCAGCGTTTTTGTATGACAGTGCCGCGGGCGCGGAAACCGCCATTCAGCTGCTCGAGTATGCCAACTCGCAGTTGCTCGAGTTCCGTCACTACGACGACTTCCTCACCCGCGAACTGGAGAGCGTTTACGACTCCTTTGACGAGGGCACTGGAATGCTGGCGCGTTGGCGTCTGGCGCGAGCCGCCACCAAATTGCATACCGTCCTGCTCGACGTCAACGAACTCACCGAGCACGCCGACAACGCCATCAAATTTCTTAGCGACATGTTTTCTGCGCGTCTCTATAAGCTCGCAGCCTCCAAGGTTGGCGTTCCTGACTACAAGGATCTCGTCACCCAGAAAGTACAAACCGCCGAAGAGCTTTATCGCTTCATGGTCGACCAATTCAACCAGAGCCGCGCATTCGTGCTGGAACTCATGGTCGTGATCATTCTGATTATCGAACTGGTCTACTTCTTCCGCGGAAAGCCTATCTGAGAACCGGGAACCAGAACCTGCGAACTGATTTCACATCACCCGCACCATTCTGAAACTGGGCTATTCTGAAAACGATGCGAGGACTTGAAGGCAAACGCGTGCTTATTACCGGTGGCGCCAGTGGCATTGGCGCGGCCACGGCCGCACGTTTTCTGGAAGAAGGTTCGGCGGTGTGCGTGCTCGATCGCGATGCTAAAGGTCGCGAGGAAATCCAAAAGCAGTTGCCGGATCTGGCCGGAACCGTCGACGCCGACGTTTCGAACCTCAGTCAGGTACAGTCCGCCTTCGACGATGCGGTTCGCCTCATGGGCGGCGTCGATGTCTTGATTAACAACGCTGGCATCAGCATTCGCCATGATTTTCTGAAGATCAGTCCGGAAGAGTGGGACAAAGTCATCGCGGTGAATCTTACTGGCGTGTTCTACATGGCCCAGACCGCTGCCCGTCACATGTGGGAGCGCGAAGGCGGAGTTATTCTGCAAACTGCTTCGACCAACGGAATCGTGGGCCAACCCTACTATGCCGACTACAACGCGAGCAAGGCTGGAGTGATCGAGCTGACTCGAACCATGGCTTTGGAGCTTGCTCCCAAGGTGCGCGTGTGCGCAGTCGCGCCCGGCTACGTTCTCACGCCCATGCAGCGCGCCGAGTACACCGATGCAATGCTCGAAGAAGTGAATCGCAAGATTCCTTTGCGGCGGCACGCAAAGCCAGAAGAAATCGCAGCCCTGTTTGCCTTTCTGGCGTCGGACGACGCGGCCTACATGACCGGCCACGTGTATACAATCGACGGTGCGGAAACCGCTGGCGGTTTGGCCAGCCGGTAAATCCCACTCCTAAATGGCTTACTCAGAAAAAGCGGCAGTCAAATCTTTGACAGGCAAAATCGCGCTCATTACCGGCGCCGCTTCCGGCATCGGGCGCGCGGCCGCCCTACTTTTTGCCCGCGAAGGCGCGGCAGTCGCCATTGCCGACATCAATCAATCGGGACAGGCGGTTGCTGAAGAAATTGTTGGAAGCGGGGGCCACGCTTTCTTTGAAGCCACAGATGTGACCCGAACCATCGACTGCCAGCGGGTCGCGGACAGAACTCTGCGCGAGTTCGGCGGGATTCATGTGCTGTTCAATAACGCGGGAATCATGCGCCGCTCTTCCGTGACTGAACTCAGCGAACAAGATTGGGATCGGGTCATGGCGGTGAATGTGAAGTCGATTTTCCTGATGTCGCGGCTGGTGATCCCCATCATGGCTGAGGGAGGCGGTGGCTCAATCATCAATACAGCTTCCGGCTGGGGCCTGGCTGGAGGGCCGCGCGCCGCGGTTTATTGTGCCTCTAAGGGTGCTGTCGTTCTCTTGACCAAGGCGATGGCGATCGATCATGGTCCGCAAAAGATTCGCGTCAACTGTATTTGCCCCGGTGACACTGACACCGGTATGCTGCGCGATGAAGCCCGCCAACTTGGAGCTCGCGAAGATGTTTTTCTCGCCGACTCCGAGCGCCGCCCGTTAGGGCGACTCGGCCAGCCCGAAGAAATTGCGCAGGCCGCGCTGTATCTGGCAAGCGACGCCTCTTCCTTCGTCACGGGCGCGGCATTAGTCGTCGACGGAGGCGGCTTGGCAGGATCGGCATAGACTTAACCCGAATGGCACCGCTCGTCACAACTCGGAACCGTACCTGTTCGCAGCAGTGGTTCGATCGGGCGCAGAAATCCTTGGTCGAGGGAGTGAACTCGCCCTCGCGCGGTCAAGCCACATACTCATCCGGCCCCATCTTTCTGGAGCGCGGCAGCGCTTCGCACGCATGGGATGCCGATGGCAACCAGTATGTGGATTTCATGATGTCCTTCGGCGCACTCATTCATGGGCACGCTCATCCCAGGCTGGTCGCCGTGGTGTCCGAGGCTATGGCGGAAGGTTCGCACTTCGCGGCCGCTACCTCGGCGGAAGTCGAGGCGGCAGAAGCTTTCCGCCGCGCGGTGCCTTCAGCAGAAGTTGTTCGCTTCACCAATACCGGCAGCGAAGCAACTATGCTGGCACTCCGCCTGGCGCGGGCGCACACCGGCCGAAACAAATTCCTGAAGTTCGAAGGCCATTACCACGGCTGGTACGATCCTTTTCTGTTGAACGCGCACTCCCATTCCTCAGAACAATTGGGCACGCCGGAAAATCCCGCAAGAATCCCCGACTCCGAAGGCATTCCGCCCGCCACTTTTGACGACGTCGTGCTCGCCCCCTGGAACGACATCCCGATTCTAGAGCGGGTCATGCAGAAACATGGACGCGAATTGGCCGCCGTCATCACCGAGCCCATCATGGCAAACATGGGATGCATCCCGCCGCGCGATGGCTACCTGCAACGACTGCGGGAACTGACTAAGCGCTATGGCGTGCTGCTGATCCTCGATGAAGTCGTTACCGGGTTTCGCTACGCGCTTGGCGGATGCCAGCAGTATTACGGAATCCAACCGGACATCAGCACATTTGGCAAGGCACTCGGCGCGGGCTTTCCCGTGGGCGCGGTCGCCGGTCCGCGATCGATTCTCGATCGCATGCGTTGGAGTGACAATATGGTTCTGCATTACGGCACGTTCAACGGACACCGGCTGACCATGAAGGTAGTCGCGGCAAATCTTGACCTGCTGTCACGCGACGACGTCTATCGCAACCTGCACGCCATAGGAAACCAGGCCATCCGTGGCCTGCGCGAAGTATTTCGCAACCGCAAAGCAAGAGCTATCGTGCAGGGATTTGGACCCATGTTCCAAATCTATTTCACAGAACGCGATGCGATCCATGATTACCGCGACTACTGCGCTTACGTCGACACTGCACGCTATTCCCGATTCGTTCATCTTCTGCTCGACCGTGGCATTTACATGACTCCTTCGAACGGCTTGCACTGGATTATCTCCACTGCGCATACGGAAGCGGATGTGGCAGCGCTCCTGAAAGCGGCCGACGAGGCTTGCGCGCATCTGACCTGAACATGGAGACTGCCGTGAAGATCGGGCCTGACGTGAAGATCGGGGCTGACGTGAGAGGGACCGTATTTCTCGGCGGCGGGCGCATTACGGGCGCGCTCGTCGCCGGTTTGCGGCTAGCGAAATACGATAAGCCCATCGTCGTGCATGACCGCAATCCCAGTAAGCTGCGGCAACTCGAAAAGCTGTATAGCGTCATCATCGAATCCGATCTGCGCCGTGCCGTGGAGCGAGCCGGACTTCTCATCATCGCGGTTCGGCCCGAGTCGGTGAGCGGTCTGCTGCGTGAGATCGGACGCTTCGAAATAGAAAACCCTCGTCGTTCGCTGACGTTGGTCAGTCTGGCCGCCGGCATCCCACTTTCTAAGCTGCGCGCGCGATTGTTATCCTCCGCTCGCTGCGCACGAGCCATGCCGAGTCCCGCATCGAGAAGCGGTCGTGGACTCACGGCGTTGACTTTCGACCGAGCTTTCCCTCGCGGTGCCAAGCGCGAAGTAATCAGCTTCTTCAAAAACGTCGGAGGCGTGCTCGAAATTCCCGAGAGCGAGTTCGACGCTTTTACCGTCACCTACTCCAGCAGCCACGGGTACCACGCCCTGGCGGCGCTGGCCGCTTCGGCTCAGAAACTTGGACTGAACCGAAAAACCGCATTGACCGCCGCGGCCCACGCCCTCGCCGACGGGATCGTCTCCTGGCGTGAAGGCAGGATTCCGCTCGATCGGCTTCTCCACGAAGCCGCGACGCCGGGCGGAATCGCATGGGCAACGATGAATGCCATGGACTCGTCCGGTTACAAGCGGAGCATTCAGCGAGGACTGCAAGCGGGGATAACCCAAGCGCGAAAGAATGCGCAGCGAGCTTAGCCGCCTGGTCGTATTTTATTTTTGTCTCTGTTGAATGGGCCGCAGGTTCTATCTTTTTTTGCACGAACTGTCGATTTCGCGTGCCGCCGAACGATTATAGAGTGAAAGCAGTCATTTCCAGTCGGAGGAAGCAATGAAATTCGTATGTCTCGGATATTTCGACGACAAGAAGTGGGAAGCACTGTCAGAAACCGAACGGAACTCATTCATCGAGGAATGCTTTGCTTATGACGATGTGCTGCGTAAGGGCGGACACATTGCTGGCGGCGAGGCGCTGGAGACTCCCCGCAGTGCCGCCACTTTGCGGCTTAATAAGGACAAAGTGATTGTTACGGATGGCCCGTATGCAGAAACTAAGGAACAGGTCGGCGGCATCCTGATCCTGGAGGCCAGAGACCGGAAACATGCCATCGAGTTGATCTCGAAGCACCCGGGGCTGCGCAACGGCCCGTTCGAAATTCGCGCGCAGGATGAGGCAATGACCGCCGCATTCGAAGCCCGGAATCAGGGCCGAAAAGGGGCGTAAATCGGGAGGAGCGAAGAAATCGGACCGGAATGGAGATCGCATTCTAAGCCCAGATCAGGCCGAAAGGGGCGTAAATCGGGAGGAGCGAAGAAATCGGACCGGAATGGACGGCGCGAAAAATGTCCAAGGGGCATTGACGTGAAGGATTCGACGAGAACCTATTCAGCTGCGAACCAGCCTCCTCGCCAGCCGCGACAGGCGCACCATCCGATAGAGCGGCTGCAAGGGTTTCGAGAGTTGAACTGTTGACCATTCGCTTACGCTTGGCGTGACCGTGAGGCGCCAGAGGAAACGGGCTCGGTCCTGCCAGCGCTCTCTCAGGCGCATCATCAGGCGGAAGTAGGGGAGCGATTCGGTGTTGTAGTGAGTGCTGTTTTCGATGATCCGCAGAATCTCGCTGGCGAGGGCAGTTGTTAATCGATCCTCTTCAAATGCTCGCGTTTGGCACGGGGAATCTGCACTCTCGCGGTTCCCCGCAACAGCAGATTCCTCGCTATGCTCGGAATGACAATTTGATTGGGGGTGAATCGCGGGTGGCAACGTCGAGCCCATCATCCTGTGGGCGAGAAATAAATTCAGGTTCACGATGCGTTCAATTCCCAGCCGCTTGGCTTCGCACTGTATCGCATTCCAATCAAGCTGTCGGAAATTCACCAGTTGGGCGATGTCGCACAGCCAGGAAAGCTGAACCCATACGTGCTTGGCGGCATGAACGCAGAGCGCGAGCAGGAGATCTTCCGGGCGCAGGGTTCGCACGGATCGTTCGCCAAAGTTGATCATGTCGGCGCGGTCGAATAACTGTGCGACATCGAAGTTGATGGAATAAAAGCGGGGCAGGATTCGCCATTGCAACTCCAGCAAGTTTTGCCCGTGAGTAGAGCCGAATGAATACTCGTATCCAGTTTCGATGTAGGTCGCTTCGATTTGCGGGGCAAGCTCGAGGGCCGGTTCGTATCCCAGGTCACGCAATGCGGCTTTCGCCTTCAGCACATCTGCAGGAAGAATCAGGATATCGAGATCGCCAAACTGGCGCTGCGCAACGTCGCCGTACAAAGTCTCTGCCAAAACCGGACCTTTATAGGGCAGGGCCTTGATTCCCGCTGACTCGAGATGGCTAACGATGCGCATGAGTTCCGCTGTAAACCAGAGCGCCTTGCGGGCGTTGTCCCAGTACCGCGATCGGAGCGCATCGAGATGTCTGGCGGGAACCAGATGCGGGTACGCGGACAGCTCGCCATATATTTGCGGGACCACGCGATGGTGATCTACGAGCGCGAGCAGTCGTTCCCAGTTGAGCCCACGCTCGAGAAGTGTGCAGACTCTTTCGGCGCGTGATGTGTACGCGCAGCAGGCAAGTAGTAACTCGAATTCGGAGTCGCCTGGTGTCCCATGCGTATCCTCGGCCTCCGATAAAAGCACTTGTACGTCAGCAGCAGCAGCCATCTGAAGAGAACGATAGTCTCCGTGTGTGAACAAAACCAGTTAGAAGAACGATGCTCTAACCGAGAGTTGAAATAGGACGCGCGAGGTCCTTCGCCCCGCTGGAAAAAGCGCGGGGCTTCAGGATGACGTCAAAAACGAACCTTAAGCAATCGTTATCAGGCTTCGCTCGATTGGCCAGCCGGGGACGGCCCCACGGGTTCGTCGTGGGTTACTTTGGTTTCGACACCGGCATCCCGCTGCCGAACGCATGCTCTATCGAGACGTACAATTAAATGTTGGTCCACATATGAGTTCGAGTGTGACATCCCACGAAGCCGAGCGACGCAGTACTCGAATTCGCGCCCAGATTCCTTTTCGCCTCACCAGCCTGGATCCTGCGACTCCATTCACTGAGCAGTGCCATACTCTGGTGGTAAATACCGAGGGATGCGGCGTGCGTCTTAGCCGCCCTCTGGAAGCAGGGCTGTCGGTTCTGCTCGACGAACTTCCGGGAGGAACGAGCGCGCCAGCGCGAGTGGCGAATTGCGTGCCACTCGGGACCGGGAGCAAATATTGGTTGGTGGGAATTGCGCTGGAACAGCCCGCAAATATCTGGTGCATCCAGCCCGCGCCCGCGAACTGGGGAGTCGAGGCGAAGCCCCTGGCCTCCGCTGTGCCTCCGCCGAAGAAAGAAAACGAGTGGCCCTACTCCGTGTTTTCTATTAAGGGCGAAGCGCATCCAGGAAGAAAGTAGTAAGCCTTCAGGCGCAATTCGCAACCTGCGAGATGCCCCCGCATACCCTGATTTAGCGGTTTAGTTTTTCGTAGTAGCGATTGTCGTAGAGGGTTGTGGAATTCTGAACGAATTCCAGGATGCGATGCATTCTGACCTTGTCTTCCCGATTTAATTCCTTGAACTGCACGGCAACGCCAGAACCGGGATGCATTCTGGCCACGGTGCCATCCGCATGCAGCTTGCCATCATCGATCGAAAAGACCAGCTTTAGATTCGTGCCCGGCGTGAGGATGGCGCTGGTTTCCACGTAGCACCCGCCCATGCTGATGTCGATCAAATTTCCGAAGATCGGTGCGGCCTCGTTCTCCGGATGCAGCTCAATCGTGATCCGGCATTTCATGCGGGCATAGAGCCGGCGGTTCTTGCGCGATGGCTGCTGCTGCTTCTCCACATACATGCGGCGGTCAGCTTCAGCCAGAAGCTCTTCCGCATCTTTTCCATCCTCGGGATACATGGCTTGCCCGACGCTCAGCGAAAGAATCTCTTCGGCGCAGACTTCAAATCCTGCCTGCTTGGCCAGTTCGCGCAGTTGATACGCTTTCTTAGCCGAGGCGTCCGCAGGCAAGCCGGGAGCGATGACGACAAATTCGTCTCCGCCCATGCGCGCCACGTAGTCATATTCTCGGCAACTTTCTTTTAAGGCTTGGGCAAACAGGCGCAGGACGCGGTTGCCCTCCAGGTGCCCGAAGCGGTCGTTGATCTGCTTGAAACCATCCATGTCACCGACCATGACCGTTAACGTGGAATTATCGCGCTTGCAGCGGGCCAGTTCGCGGTCGAGTTGCAGGAACAGCGATCGGGCATTAGGCAGGCCAGTGAGATAGTCGGTGGTAGCGGAGTTTTCCGCTTGCTGATATTTCTCCGCGTTCTCAATCGCCAGCGCCATCTTTGAACTGATGGCCAACAGGATGCGCAAGTTATCCGAAGTAAACGCGTCGCGTTCCCCGCGATAGAGAGCGAGCACCCCGATCACGCCAGACACACCTTCGAGCGGAATCGCTAGAGCAGAGCGCAAGGTGCTGAACTTCGTGGGATCATTCAAATACCCAGGCTCAACCGAGGGGTTGCCGTTAATGATCGGTTTCTTGTTATGCGCCACCCATCCTGAGAGCCCCTGCCCTATGGGAATGCGCAACGACGAGAACAGACGGAAGTTGTCGCCGTTGACATACCCGGGAATCAACTCGTCATTTCGCCGAACGTAAATCGCGATGGCGTCATATGGAACCAGCGACCTCAGCTTCACCGAGAATACCGAGAGCGTTTCGACCAAGCTGAGTGACGCGCCCAAATCCTGGCTGAGCTCGAATAGTGTCTGCGCTTCTTGCCGAGCCGCTGCGATCGAGGAGAGGAACGTGGCTTCGTGTCCCAAACCATCTTTGACCGAAATGTTCTCGAATCCCGCAGCGGGCGCGGAGCCCCGTTCGACCTTGACCTCGGTCGAGAGCAGCGGATTTACCTCTCGCCCAAATTGAGCCAGGGCCATCTTTTCGAGACTGATATATCGTTTCTTCAGAATGTCGACGACTTTCGGATCGAAAGATTTCCCCGACTCCGCCGCCAGCCGCTGCATCACTTCATTCAGTGGCAAAGCTCGCCGGTATTGACGATCCGAAGCTAACGCGTCCAGATAATCGACCGCAGAAAGAATGCGCGCGCCGATTGGAATCTCCTGGCCTTTGAGCCCCATCGGGTATCCCGAGCCGTCCCACTTCTCGTGGTGGGCGCGCACTATGGGCACGACCGGGTAAGGGAACCGAACTCGTTCCAGAATCTCGGCGCCAACGACCGGGTGAATCTTCATCTTCTCGAATTCTTCGAGCGTCAGGCGCCCCGGTTTCGAGATGATGTGCTCCGGCACGGCCAGCTTGCCAATATCGTGCAACAGCGCGGCGGCGTGGACAGCCTGCATTTCGTCGTCCGTCACGCCCAATTCTCTGGCTACCTCGACCGCATATACTCGCACGCGTTGCAAGTGGTCATGCGTAGTTTGATCTTTAGCCTCGATCGCCAGCGCCAACGCTTCGATGGTTCGCAAGTGCAGGCTCGCCATTTCCTCGACGTGGCGCTTTTCGTCTTCCAACTTGCCCAGGTACAGACGGTACGAGCGATAGATCACATAGATCGCAGGCACCAGCAGCAGCGACGTTTCCCAGTAGAAGGTCTCATTGAACCAGCCGATCGCGCCGGCAATTCCCGCGCCCACGAGGTAATAGGGAAACGACCAGAAATAACAATCCACGATGATCTTCTTGAGCCGTTTGCCTTCGGTCAGCGAGATGACGGTCGCAATCGATCCCGTATTGGCGACGAAGTAGGTGCAAGCCGCCACGCCCAGCAATAATGGCCGGCTATCCACCATCAGATTGAACAACGGATGGTGATAAACAAAATAGGCCAGCGCGGTCGAGAGCGCACCCGCGCATACGTTGAAAGTAACCTGAATCGCGTTCGGCCGATCCGGATACAACGACTGCACCAGGATCGAAACGCAGCCGAGAATCAGCGTCTCCGAGAAACTCAATTCGAGGACGCCCAACAGCACAAACAGGAAGTTCACCGACATCGTGCCCGTAATCCCGGGCAGGTTGACCTTCATCCGCGAGCCCAGAACCGCGATCCCGAGGTAACAAATGAACTGGGCGATGTTCTTACTACATTGGTGGATCGCGCCGAAAAGAAGAACGCCCGTACCCACGGTCACAACCAAGCCAATAAACAGCTTGGCGGGTACGGTCAGGCTTCTCCACGACTGTGACTGGCCAGGCATTCGGGTCCTGTTGATCTCGGGGGAGCACAGCAGAATCTCTCCATAGAAATAGCATCTAACTGTGTTTAGGAACAATGATTTACGGGTTTTCCAGGAAACTTCAGTAACTGTTCGGACGTGACTGGAGGAGGCTGGATTTTGGCAAGCGGAGCATGCCGAGAAAGGCCCCGAGGATTCAGTCGTTTACAACCCGGAGTCGGGTGGCCCAGCCTATCGCGTCCTGTGCGAAGGCTGGGGCTTTTTGCCAGAGCACTGCACCCATCAAGAATTGTCATCCCGACCGAAGCTTCCCATCCCGAAAGGGATGGGAAGCGCAGTGGAGGGACCTGCTGTTTCTTTCGGCTACGGCAATCCGACAATTCGCGCGGGGATACAATTGTGAGCGACCCTGGTGGGGTGAGATGAAGATTCGCCCGCTGCTTATTGTGCTTTTCCTGTCCGCCCTTTCGTTAGCGGCTTCCGCTCAAGAGCAATGTCCGCAATTTTCCGGTCCTGCAAGAGTGAGGCTGGAACAGCAAGCTCGATGGCTCGTCAGTGACTCTCTAGAAAAGCAGATAGCAGCGAGATCAAGTGGATTTGGACGGCTCATCGCGTTTGAGCAGTGCCACATTCTACAGAGCAACCTTCTTTCAGAACAGGTCACCGAAGAGGAAGGACCGTTCTTTGTGTCCGACGGCGTACCCCTCAAATCGAGGGTCGGACGTTATCAGCGAACCTGGATGATGGTGATCGCACCCACCGAGGCGACCGGCAAGTTACCCAACGCCAATGTCCTGAAAATAACCGACCACAAGTGGGCCCTCCTTAATCGTGATAAAGACGGAAGCACGCGAGTTCTCGCCAAGGGAGTCTATTAGGTCTCATCTTCAGGCGGGTTGCTCAGATGTCGGCAGGCTGAACGCGGGTGGCCCAGCCTATCGCGCTCTTTGCGAAGGCTGGGGCTTTTAGCCAGAGCACGCACGCATTAAGAATTGTCATCCCGACCGGAGTTTCCCATTCCAAACGGGATGGGAAGCGGAGTGGAAGGACCTGCTGTTTCTGTCAGGCCACAACAATCCCGAAAATGCCCTAGAATGCACTGCTCCGGCGCTTTTTTGCTCCGTGCCCAGAAGAGGGGCGCGATGATTGTCTTTGGTAGTCCACTAAATTATGTATGGCGAACGGAGGGCGAAAGGCGTTAATCTGGTATCAGCGGCGTGAAAAGCGGGTGCGGAAATCCTTTGCTAAGGTTAAGATTTTGCCGTGCCGCCGGTCTATCACATTACGCCGATTGACAACCTTCCGGGGATTATCAAGGAAGGCGGGCTGTTCTGTGACCGCGATGCTAAAAAAATCAAGTTCGTGAGTATCGGACACAAGGACATCAAGGAACGAAGACTCAGAAAAGGAGTCCCGGTCGCGCCCGGCGGGGTGCTCGCGGATTACGTTCCTTTTTATTTCGCGCCACGCTCACCGATGCTCTACACAATCAACAGGGGCAACGTTGAAGGTTATGTGCGAGGGCAAGAGCCAATCGTTCACTTAGTTTCGTCTACGGAAGCGGTGGATGCCGAAGGGTTGGATTGGGTCTTTACCGAAGGGCACGCCGTGATGGACTATACGGACTTTTTCGATGACTTTGCGGACCTGGACAAGATTGATTGGCCTCTGATGCGTTCCAAATACTGGTTTGATAGGGATGAGTACCCGGATCGATGCCGCCGCCGACAGGCAGAGTTTTTGGTCCACAATTTTTTTCCGTGGAAGCTGGTTTCCGAGATAGGTGTATGCAATACTGCCACCGCGCAGCGGGTGAACCAAATTTTGGAGGACAGAATAATTCCAGTTTCAGTTAGAGGGGATTGGTACTACTGAATGATTTTCCGCGCAGATGGGGACCTTCTTGCAACAGACGCGGAGGCTCTCGTGAACACGGTGAACACAGTTGGCGTGATGGGCAAAGGGATAGCTCTGCAATTCAAACTGGCCTTCCCAGACAACTACACCGCATACGAAACCGCCTGTAAGCGCAGCGAAGTGCAAATCGGCGAGATGTTCCTCTTTCATCGGCAAAACAATCCGCGAGTTATTATCAATTTCCCTACAAAGAGGCATTGGAAGGGAAAATCAAGAATCGAGGACATCAAGGCCGGACTCAAGGCCTTGATTGAAGTGGTTAAGAAGGAACGCATAACCTCCATCGCGGTGCCTCCGCTCGGGTGCGGCAACGGCGGATTGGATTGGGCAGAAGTCCATCCATTGATTGCACAGGCCTTCTCCGAACTACCCGATGTGACGGTGCAATTGTTCTACCCTGAAGGTGCTCCGAAGGCGGAAGAAATGAAGATCGCCACAAAGCGTCCGAAAATGACGCCTGGACGGGCGATCATCTTGGAGGTACTGAGCCGCTACCTGCTTCCCGCATATCGCTTGACCCTTTTGGAAATCCAAAAGCTAGCCTACTTCATGCAAGAGGCCGGGCAACCGTTACGACTCAAGTTCGAGAAACAAAGATATGGCCCTTATGCAGAAAACCTCCATCACGTTCTGCAAGCAATGGAAGGGCATTTTGTCAGAGGTTACGGTGACAGGAGCCGTGATGTCTCGCTTGAGCTGTACTCCGATGCTGTAAAAGAAGCCGAAAACTTTCTCATGAATGAAGTGGAGACTCAGCAACGACTTGCCCGCGTCACGTCATTGATTGAGGGGTATGAGACGCCTTATGGTTTGGAATTGCTGTCCACTGTTCATTGGGTGGTGATGCACGATTCCGTAACAGAGGGACGGGAAAAGCCGGATAACGTAATAGCCGCTGTTCACTCTTGGAACGAGCACAAGCGGAAGACTTTCACCAAGCAGCGCATTGAATCGGCCTGGAAGCGACTCAAAACAGAAGGTTGGTTTCAGTAGCTACGAGAACGGTGTCCCGAAAGACTGCGCTAATTTGTGCTAGGCATCTGGATTCCCCGGACATCCTTGGGCTTCTTGGGCGGAGTACCCAGACTCTCGTGTCAACTTGATCCCCGAGGGTGGCCCGTCCAAGCTCCGCTTGGGCGGGGCTTTGTCCTCCGAGATTCCCAATTCGGGAATCGCCCCGCAGCCGGCCATTTTCTTCTTGAAACCAGCCCATCACTTGCGATAACATAGGAACGTAGAGATTATCTACAAGATAATCTTCGATCTTTGACAACCTGACAACGGGCGCGGCTCCTGGACCGCGAACCCGCTGAGTTCGGCAAGAGCACCCTTTGCGCACGGGTCCAAAACGGAACCGCGTCCAACCAGCAACCGCCATAACTCCCTTGTTTCCAAGATTTTGCCTATACCCACCGAAGCAAGGAAAATCTCGGCCGTGTGTTTTCTACGGTTTGTGCGGAAACCGGGGTTTCTCACGAGTCGAAAAGCCCCGTAACTCCCATGTTTCCAAGATTTTGCCTCTAACTACCTTAAGAACCATAGATCTAGGAGGCAAGAAAAATTCCGGCCCTTTGTTTTCTAGATTTTGCGCCAAAGCAGAGTGTTTTTTTGAGGAATTTTATGCACCATAAATTGTGCAGTCAATGGGGGCGCGACCGACGACCCAGCGCTCTGTGCTAAATTGAGCCACGGGGCCCGTAGCTCAACGGTTAGAGCAGCAGACTCATAATCTGTTGGTTGTAGGTTCGAGTCCTACCGGGCCCACCAGGGATTACGCGGCACCGATTCACCCGCAAAAACTCGTTGCACGCAAAACTCGCTGCTCGCTATACAATTCGTGCCCGGGGGAGACGCAGATGAGCAGGAATCGTGAAATCCTTTGTGGGCTGTCGATCTTCGTGTGCCTGGCGATCGCCGCGCAGGCGCAGAATCCGTTTGACACTTTCAAACAGTTTTCCGCCACCATCGTGATGAGCCCAATGCCGGCTGGCCGCGAAGGCGGGGGCATGAAAGTCTATCGCTCGGGCGACAAGATGAGAATGTCCATGCCGGGCGGCGCCGGCTACATGATCATGGATCTGGATCAGCACACGAATTACATGGTGATGAACGCCACCATGTGCATGCAGATGACACCGCAGCCGCAACAGAATCCTTTTAGTCAGGCCAGGAACGCTACCGTGGAGCGTTCATCCGCAGGGACGGATACCGTCGACGGCCATCCCTGCAAAGTTGAAAACCTGACGGTCACGCCTCAAAACGGCGAGCCCCACAAAATGAAGGTCTGGGAAGCGCAGGACTTGAAGGGATTTCCCATCAAGATCGAATCCCAAACCAGCCGCGGCCCTGTGACGATCGAATATAAAGATATAAGCTTCAGCGAACCCGACGCTTCGCTATTCACGCATCCGGACAACTGCCGGCAAATGCCCACGATGCCTGCACCGCACTGACAGCCGCCGTTTCAATCCTTGTAGCGAAGCATGGCCATGAAGCCGAAATCCATGTGCAGTTGCATGTGGCAATGAAACAGCGACGGGCCCGGGTTGTCGGCCAATAAATCTACTTCGACCTGATTACGAGCGGGCACCATCACGACGTCTTTGAGAATTCCGGCTGTAGGTTTGCCTGCGACCTTGGTCAATTCAAACGAATGCCGATGCAGGTGCACCGGATGCGCCTCATCGCTCTGATTGTCGAATCGAAGCCGATACTTCTGATTGGCTTTCACCAGAATGGGATCGGTCTTGGGATAGGATTTGCCGTTAATCGTCCAATGCTGAACCCAGCGATTGCCGGCAAACTTGCTGCGGAAGACTAAGGGAATCACTTCGACGTTGGCAGCGGGCGCACTCGCGGCACGCCCGAAAATCGTGTAGTCCCAGGGAGCGACGGTCGGTGCGAGCCACTGTGCCGGACCTTTCTCATTGGCATATTCGACAGTCGCGCCGAGATCCTGCGCTGCGTATCTTGTCGTCGAGCTCACCGAGAATCCAGACGCCTGGCCGGTTCATGGTGACGATCGCGTCCACTCGTTCCGCAGGACCGAGTTCGAGCACGTCGACAGTCCGCGGCACGGGCACTGGGTTCCCGTCGAGATTGAGCACCGTGAAGGAATGTCCGCTGAGCGCCAGGCGGTGAAGCAATGTAGCACTGGCATTCACAATCCGAAAAATAACTTTTTGACCCTTTTGCACGCGGATAGGATCTCCGTATCCCAAGGCGTGACTGTTGATCGAATAGCTCTTGTAACCCACTTCCAGAAAACCCTCGTCCTCGCCCATGGTGCTTAAGTAAGGATCCCATCCGTGCAGAGTGAGAAATACTTCCGCATCGTAATCACCAGGTTCGTTCTTGGGTTCGATATACAACACGCCAAACTGGCCAGTGTACGTACTGCGCTTCAGATCGCGTCCGGCTGAGACGTGGGTGTGATACCAGCGGGTTCCCGAAGGGCGTGGCACAAATGAGTATCGCTGCTTGCCATGAGCTGGAACGGCGGGCGTTCCCTCATCACCGACGCCGTCCACATCGGAGGGAACAAAGAGGCCATGCCAATGCACGAATTCCTGATCGGACGTGTCGTTCTGAACTTCTATCGTGACGGGCTTGCCTTCTTGTAGACGTAAGACGGGACCCGGCGCCGAGCCGTTGTATCCCGTGGTCTTAATGATCCGGCCGGGAGCGGTCTCGAGTTCGATCGGCGAGATGCGCAGCGTGAAATCGGCCTTGGGGAGTAGCGGCGATTGTTGGGCCGCCAGACGCGACGCGGCATCCCAACACGCCGCGCCGCCCATCAATTCCAAGAATTGTCTCCGGTCCATCTCTTCCTCGTGCTATGCGAAGACCGTGTTGCAAGACCAGGATAATTGTCGCACCATTCTGTCGCTTGCAAGTTCGAACTTAAACCCCGAAACTAGGCATATGCATCTTTCCGTCTCTGGCAAAGTTGCTCTCATCACCGGCGGTTCGCGAGGCATCGGCGCGGCTGCGGTGCGACTGTTCGTGGCTGCGGGCGCGCGGGTGGTGTTCAGTTACGAGAAGTCGAAGACGCAGGCGGATGAACTGGTCAAGGAGTTGGGCGGGGACAAGTGCGCCGCGGTCGCTTGTAATCTTTCTGGAACCGAGACGGCGCGGGCACTGGTGGCGAGCGCGGTCGAGCATTTCGGACGGCTCGATATCCTGGTTGCCAATCACGGTGTGTGGCCGGCGCAAGACGTGCCTGTCGATCAGATGGATGATTCGCAATGGCGACGCACGCTCACGGTTAACCTGGACAGCGTCTTCGCGTTGATTAAGCATTCCGTTGCTCAAATGAAAAAGCAAGAAAAGTCCGGCCGCGCCGCAGGTCACATCGTGCTGGTCAGTTCTACCGCCGGACAGCGTGGCGAAGCTTTTCATTGTGACTACGCAGCCACCAAGGGCGCAGTGATCAGCATGGTGAAAGGGCTATCTACCGAACTGGCGCGCGATGGCATCTATGTGAATTGCGTAGCGCCCGGCTGGGTGGACACGGATATGTCGGCGACCGCGCTGAATGATCCGAAGAGCCGGGCTACGATCTTCGCGACCATCCCGTTAGGACGAGTTGCGAAGCCAGAAGAAATCGCGGCGCCGATCCTGTTTTTGTGTACACCTGCGGCAGGTTTCATTACCGGGGAAGTTTTCAACGTGAACGGTGGGGCCGTGCTGGCGGGGTAAAGCCGTGTAAGGCAGCTACAATAGCAATGTCGGCGTCTAAGCAATGGGAATCATGAAGTATCTTCTATACGCATTTCTGTTGAGCGGGCTGGCCTTTGGGCAAGCGACCCAGCCCGCACCTGCTCCTGCGTCTACAGCGCAATCGATTCCGGTTGACCAGGAGAATGCCCGCAAAGCCAAGGCTCTGCTTGATCAAATGGTGGACGCGCTGGGGGGCAATGCTTACCTGAATATCGAAGACGTCAGCCAGGAAGGCCGGACTTACAGTTTTCATCTAGGAGAATCAGAGGGCACTGGAGTGCTCTTCTGGCGGTTTTACAAATTCCCTGACCGGGACCGCGTCGAACTCACCAAGAAGCGCGATGTGGCTTACGTTTACCGGGGCGACAAGGGTTTTGAGATTACATACAAAGGCACCCGCACCGACGATCCCAAGGCGGTGAGCGACTATGTCCGGCGGCGGCAATATTCGCTGGACTGGGTGATTCGCAAATGGCTATCCCAACCGGGCGTTGCGCTGTTTTACGAAGGGCATACGATAGCCGCGCAGAAAGATGCGGAACAAGTCACGATCATGACTGCGAACGATCAGAGCGTTACGTTATGCATCGATTCGAATTCGCATCTGCCGGTGAAGAAGACCTACTCCTGGCGCGATCCAACGGATAAGCAGCGCAACATCGAAGACGAGGTCTACGACAATTATCGGCCGGTACAGGGGGTCATGACCCCGTTCAGCGTTACCCGGTTTTATAATGGGGATATGGCCAACCAGCGCTTCATGAACTCGGTGAGCTACAACAAAGGATTGAGCGATTCCATGTTCTCGGCGGATGTTACTTATGATCCGAACAAACCCGCATCCAAAAACTAACCGCCCTCGGATTGCTTTTTCACCCGCTAAGTTCCTGCCTGCGTTAGGTTTACCCTCAAGTCTCCAAGACATTCGTCGGGTAAAACCCACGAATTGTGGCTAAATTGCCACAGCCAGACTCGTGGCTACGGGCTGTAATCTCTTCATCTAACAACAGATAAGAGAACTGAAGGCTGAGACACGAACAAACAATTCGTGGAGCGGTGGAATGCGCCGGGGTCGGTCTGCACAGCGGAGCTCCCGTCCACTTGAGAATCCTGCCTGCGCCCGCGGGATCCGGCATTGTATTTCACCGCGTCGATCTGGACGGTTTTGAGGTCGAGGCCATCAGCCGGAACGTCGCACGCGTCAGCTACGCCACCAGTCTGATGAAGAAGGGCGTACTGATTTCCACCACCGAACATTTACTTTCCGCGTTCATCGGCACGGGCATCGATAATGCCATCGTTGAGCTCGACAACCTTGAACTGCCCATTCTGGATGGGAGCGCGCAGCCGTTTGTGGAATTGATTCAGCAGGCAGGAATCCGGAAGCAGCGGCGTCCACGAACCTATCTTCGCATTCGGCACGGCCTCGAGATGCGCGAAGGCGACAAGTTCATCGCGGTATATCCAGCAGATACTTATTCCGTGTCTTACACCATCGACTTTCCCCACCCGCTGATCGGCAAGGAAACCTTGAGCGTGGAGCTGGCGAACGGCAATTACTTTCGCGAAATTGCCGCGGCGCGCACCTTCGGTTCCCGCCAGGATGAGAAGACGCTGCGCAATATGGGCTTGATCCGAGGCGCCTCGCGCGAGAACTGCGTGGTACTGACGAGAGATGGCGTGGAGAATCCGCCTCTGCGCTTCGCCGATGAATTCGTGCGGCACAAGGTGCTGGACCTCATTGGCGACCTCGCGCTCTTAGGCAAACAGATTCTTGGCAACGTGGTTGCCGATCGGGCGGGCCACGCGATGCACACAGCTCTCGTCTCCCGCTTGCTGCGTGATCGGACGTTGTGGGAGGAGACTACGATCGAGGACCAGCAGGTTCCGGAGTCTGAGTCTCTCCACGCCATGGCTGGACAGACGGCCTGAGCGCGCTCCGGATCCAGATTGTCCGTTAGTAGATCCCGGGCAGCAGCCGCCTCGTAACCCGGCTGTACTCCAAGTAATCTTCGCCGAATGCTTCGGTCAACGCCATCTCCTCGACGTGGATGCGATAGAGCAGGGCCGCCGTGGGAAAAACCAGCATGATCGCCAGGCTCACCCAATTGCGCTGGCTCAAGCCGATGGCCGCAAAGATCAGCAGCATCCCCGTGTACGAAGGATGCCGCATCCAGCGGAACAGACCAGTCTTGTGCACGGTCTGGGTCGCGTGAATCGCCACATTCGTGCTGAACGATCGCCCGAGAGTGACGATCGCTGTCCAGCGAATGGCGAGCCCAGCGACCAGCAGTGCGATCGCCGCTATCCTGAGCCAATGCGCGCCGACGAGCATGGTTCGTCCGTAGATGTCGCGATACCACGTAGCCGCCCAGATGGAGCCGAAAATCACCGACAAAAGCAGCAAGAGCGACCCGCGGTCCTTGAGCTCGCCCTTGCCGCGGCTGGTGCGCGTCATCACCTGGAGCAGAACCTCGGACGCGACCCAGGCCCAGTACAATATCGTGAACATCCTTGCCAAAATCATGTGACCCTCGGCGTCAGGTAGCTTTGTTTTGGCCGCGCACCTCTACCTGACTGTCTTCTGATACGCATCAGGCCCGGTGATTGTTCAGTCCCAGATCGGCAGTATGGCATCGTAGGCCCGTTTATCGTTGCCTGCCGACTGGGTTAATCTCCTAGTCCCCTGGCTGGCGAGGCGCTGAACTCGCCTTCTGCTTCGAGAATTGACTGCGTACGATGCTCAGTAAAGCTTCGACTGCGGGATTGTCAAGGTTCGGCCTCAATCCAATATCAATCGACGACCAATGGCGAGAGCGCACTTTCTTGTAGACGACACCGGGCATTGCGAAATTCGCGACGCAAGCGGGAGCTAAAGATATACCCGACCCGGCCGCGACCAGACGTACTACGGTCGGCCACTGTGGAGCAACCTGCACGACATTTGGCCGGAATCCTTCAGCTTCACAGCAGGCGATAGTCCGATCGAAAGCAAGAGGCCCCATCCGCCGCGCGAAAAGTACAAACGGCTCGTTGCGGAGATCTCCGGGACGAATTGTGACTTTGCCGGCGAGTTTGTGCCGAGTGGGGAGCACCGCAATAAATCGTTCTCGCAGGATCGATTCTAGCGCCAGCCCATCCTGCGGTTCGCCGTCGCGAAGAAAGCCCAAATCGAGCGTTCCATCCAGCAGAGAGGGCATTTGTTCAGCCGTGACCAGTTCTCGCAACCGCAATTCAACCTTTGGATACAGGCGGCGATAGCGTTCGATGGCCTTGGGCAGTGTGGTGAGCATCACGGAACCGCTGAATCCCACGGTCAGAACGCCCTCATGACCGCTTCCCAAGCGTCGCGCCATTTCCACATCGTCCTGCATCTTGGTGACGGTATTCCGTGCGCGCTCCCTGAAAAACTCTCCGACCTTGGTCAGCCGGACACCGCGGGTTGTGCGTTGGAACAGAGGATGCCCGAGGATCCGTTCAAGACTCCTGATCTGCTGGCTGAGCGGTGGTTGCGCCATGCCCAACTGGGCCGCCGCCCGGCTGAAATGCAGGGTTTCCGCGACGGCAAGAAAGTAACGTAAATGCCTGAACTCAATCTCTTGTTTCATATTTGTTTCGTCTTAGTATAGATGATTAAGATATTGGACATATCTCTATCCCGGATCTTATCGTTGATTCATTGTTCTTGAATAATCAAGGAGGGGCTATGCACATAAGTCTGGCCAAGGAACAATCCTCGGCAGCGGCGGAAATCCGCATCCGGCAGTTTCAGCCGGGGGACGCAGCGGCATTCCGACGGCTCAATGAGGAATGGATCACTCGTTATTTCCGCATAGAGCCGAAGGAAATGCCGGTTCTGGCCGATCCGCAAACAAATATTCTGGACTCGGGCGGAAGCATTTTCTTCGCGACGGCGGGCGAACGTTGCGTCGGCTGCTGCGCGCTGGTTCGCATCGGAGAAAAAGAATTTGAGGTAGCAAAGATGGCTGTCGAGCCGTCATACCAGAGAGTGGGAATCGGTCGCAGGCTGCTTGCAGCGGCGATCGAAGAGGGGCGAAATGCGGGTGCACGAAGGCTCTATCTGGAAACCAACCATGCGCTGACGCCTGCGATTCGGCTATATGAGTCGGTGGGATTCAAGCACATCGATCCGAGCCGAATCATCCCCTCGCCATACGAACGGGCCGATGTATATATGGAGTTAATTTTGGTTTGAGGGTGCCTGATCGAGGGTTGTCCTGCTGCCGACGGTTCTGACTTACTGCTTCGCGCACTCGCGCCCGTGGAATTTCAGGACGACTTCTGAAGCGACTGAGTCGGCGCCATCTATGGTTACCGAATCGAATTCTGCCTTGCCCGCGCCTGCTATTTGGCAGTAGGCCTCGGCGCGAACTACGTATGTGGCGTTCCGAAGCAGGTTGAGGGAATATACGCCGTCGGAAATCTTAAAGGGATACGGGGACTGGCCCTCGCTGGCTTCGACGATCACAGCGGGTGGGGAATAATCCTGGGGCTTGCCATCGTCCCATGACAAGTGGATGGTGACGGTGCGAGTGGGTGTCGAGGATGGTCGCAAATGGATGTCAGCATTCGTCATCTGCTCTCCATCTTTCAGGTGAATGATCTGCGCGCTAGCGAGATCGGGCGCGTCGGCATAGAACGTCCGAGGGAACGGACTGTCAGGGTTTGACTGGTCTTTTCGGTTGAATACCAATACGTAATCGCCAGGCAGGAGATGCATAAACTCAAACGGCTTTGCCTCTCCCTGATAGCCGTACGCGCCAGCTTGTTCTTCTCCGTACATGTCGGTACGGAAAAGCTCGATGCTTGTGCTGCGGAGCGGTGTGCCATCTGGTGCGATTACTCGACCACTGATCTGACCGGTCGGCATGGCTGTAATCAGGTTTTCGTAGCAGGAACGATCGGGCATTTCAAAAACTGGTAAATCTTTGCTCAGTGGTTCTGCCAACTTCAGGGTAGGAGGCAAATCCGCCGAAATGCTGTAGGTTCCTTTTGGCAGCGTGTCAAAGGCATACGCGCCATGGGCATCTGTCTTGGCTGCGAATGATTTGTTTCCCGACTGGAATTTTACGATCACACCGGGGAGGGGACGGACGTAGTCATCATCCACGATTCCAACTCCGGAATCCGATGTACGCAGCAGCGTTCCATAAACCACTGAATTTCGCTTGCCTTCCTTCTCGGCTCGCACCTGCTCCAGAGCGCCTTGCGCGTATTTCAGTTCGCTGGTTGATCCACACTCGTGCGCGAACAGGTATTCGCCGTCGTCGAGCCGCATCGTATCCACGAAGACCAGGTACCGTTTGCCTATCTCGAAGTGCCTGGAAATCGGGTAGGGTTCAAGGTCGAAATAGTCGCCTTTCACGCCCTTGATATTCTCGTCGACGTGAAAGCGGTATTGCGGAGTTTCCTGCGTGAGTGTGCCGACAAATATGGCCTTTGTGTCTTTGAGTAAAGTGCAAGAGCGGGGTATCGCGTTTGCCGGAACGCAGTCGACCGCTGACGCGGACACCGCTCCTGCCATGAACAGGCCGAGAAGTAGAACACGACGGCGCATGCGCGGATCATAGCCTAAGCTGGTTAGTATTGAGTCTCTGGCGGGACTCCCGTTGATTACCGAAGTGTCGATTGCTGGCTCCCGCGAACGGGGAGAATTCGTCCGCACTAATCGGCACAAAATGCTAGTCGGCGGCTTGGGGAGTGCGGTCGTTGGAGTCCCAGAAGGAGCCTTCCTCGATCAGCTTCTCCAGTTCTGCGCGGGCATGTGCGGTGAGTTGGGCGGCGTAGTCTTTCGCCGACTGCTGGCGCTCGGGAGTCAACGGGGCAACGCGGGCGGCGAGCAGCGGAGCATCTTCCTCCAGCATCCGAAGCAAACGCTGGGTGCGATCAATCTTGGCGTGAATCGAAAGCATTGGAGCCGTGACCTCGGTTGAGATTCCATCAAGCGTGCCTTGACTATTTTCAAAGCGCAAGTCTTAACCTGAATACCCCAACTTGGCACTCGATCTGCCTGGTTCTAGCAGACGGATCTCGCTGCGCCTGTTTCCAGCGCACAAGAAAAGGCATAATGGAGCTATGACGAACAAGGCGGTGGTTGGTGTCATCACGGTGATCTGGTTGTGCTGTGGGATTGCCGGGTACGCGGAAAGACAGGGACCAAGCGCGGCTCCAAATACAATTCAGAATGGGGTGGCTATGGCGGCGCATGCAACGGGAACGTTTGAAGTGAAGTTGACTCCTCAGCCTCCGGAAGACAAAGCCGAGGGCGCGACCCTGGGCCGGATGTCGGGCGACAAACAATTTCACGGCGATCTCGAAGGCACGAGCAAAGTACAGATGTTGACCGCGATGACGGATGTCAAGGGCTCTGCCGGCTATGTAGCGATCGAGCGTGTTACCGGAACGCTGCGTGGCCGTAGCGGCAGCTTCGTCCTGCAGCACAGTGGAAGCTCAAACCGGGGCGCGACGCAACTGTCCATCACGGTAGTGCCGGATTCGGGTACTGGCCAACTGGTTGGCATCGCCGGCAAGATGATGATTACCATCACCGACGGAAAGCATTCCTATGACTTCGAATACACGCTCCCCAAAGCGCCGTGACGAAAGGTCGTCGCACTACGCAATTCTTCCTGGAAACGACTAAACTAACTAGTTGACATGCTGCTCCGGCTTGGTTCTTCCCACTCCGGGTCGCATCTATTTTGTCAGGAAGGCAATCTTATGGACAGCTTTGGCAGTCGTTCGATTCTTCGGGTCACTGGCCACGATTACGAGATTTACCGCATCGACGCGCTCGACAAGCAGGGCATTTCGACCAGGCATCTTCCCTTCTCGCTGCGCATTCTTCTGGAGAATTTGCTGCGTACGGAAGATGGCCGCAGCGTGACCAAAGACGATATCCGTGCGCTCGCAGCATGGAACAGCAAGTCAAAGCCGGACAAAGAAATCGCCTTCACCCCGAGTCGTGTTCTGATGCAGGACTTCACCGGAGTGCCCGCAGTGGTCGACCTGGCCGCCATGCGCGACGCCATGAAAGTGCTCTCCGGCGATCCGGCACTGATTAATCCGTTGCAGCCTGCCGAGTTGGTTATTGATCATTCGGTGCAAGTCGACGAGTTCGGCACGCCGCAAGCATTCCAGTTGAACGCCGAACTCGAATTCCTGCGCAACAAAGAACGGTACGGATTTCTGCGCTGGGGGCAAACTGCCTTTCGCAATCTGGCGATCGTTCCGCCCGACACCGGCATCGTACACCAGGTCAATCTTGAATTCCTGGCACGCGTCGTCTACGTGCAGGAGTTGAACGGCAAGCGCGTGGCTTATCCCGATACGCTGGTCGGCACCGATTCTCACACCACGATGATTAACGGCCTGGGCGTGTTGGGATGGGGCGTGGGCGGAATCGAAGCCGAGGCCGCTATGCTGGGTCAAGCCGTGTCCATGCTGATTCCGCAAGTTGTCGGCGTGAAGCTGACTGGCAAATTGCGCGAAGGCGCGACCGCGACCGACCTTGTCCTGACGGTTACCGAGATGTTGCGCAAACATGGTGTGGTGGGGAAATTCGTCGAGTATTTCGGACCTGGCTTGCAGGAACTTCCGTTGGCCGACCGCGCCACCATCGCCAATATGTCTCCGGAATATGGCGCTACTTGCGGCATTTTTCCCGTCGATAAAGAGACGCTTACTTACTTGCGGCTGACCGGGCGCTCGGAAGAACAAATCGCGCTGGTCGAGGCCTACTGCCGCGAGCAAGGATTATTCCACGATGAGAAAACGCCCGAGGCGCAATATTCCGAATTGCTTGCGCTCGATTTAGGCACGGTCGAGTCCAGCTTGGCCGGGCCCAAGCGTCCGCAGGACCGCGTACCGCTGCCCAAGGCACGTGAATCGTTTGAGCAAGCTCTGCCCTCATTGATCAGGCCGGGCAAAAGCGACGCAAGACCTGGTGCAGCGACTACGGGTAACGGGCACCTTCACCACGGTAGCGTGGTGATTGCCGCCATCACCAGCTGCACGAATACATCGAATCCTTCCGTGATGGTTGCCGCTGGCTTGCTGGCGAAAAAGGCGGTGGAGCGCGGCTTGCAAGTTCCTTCCTGGGTGAAGACTTCGCTCGCACCAGGATCGAAGGTTGTGCGCGATTATCTGGAACGCGCCGGCTTGACTCCCTATCTCGAGAAGCTGAAGTTCCACATCGTGGGATACGGCTGCACTACTTGTATTGGCAACTCTGGGCCGCTTCGAGAAGAAATTTCGAAAGCGATCGACGAACAGAATCTGGTGGTGGCGTCCGTGCTCTCCGGCAATCGCAACTTCGAGGGCCGTATCAATCCTGACGTTCGTGCCAACTATTTGATGTCGCCGCCGCTGGTGGTGGCCTTCGCTCTGGCTGGGCGCATCGATATCGACTTGCGCAAAGATGCGATTGCGAACGACAAGCAAGGCAAGCCGGTGTATTTGTCAGATATCTGGCCGTCTCGCAGTGAAGTCGATGAGGCGGTCAAGAAGTCGATTTCGGCGGATATGTTCCGGCGCAGCTATGGCGAGGTTTATCACGGCGACGAGCGCTGGCGCGGCTTGCCTGTTCCCAAGGGA
Source organism: uncultured Acidobacteriota bacterium (assembly GCA_963722725.1). Lineage (GTDB taxonomy): Bacteria > Acidobacteriota > Terriglobia > Terriglobales > Acidobacteriaceae > JABDBE01. The sequence goes on along the minus strand of CAVROB010000009.1, from coordinate 250,722 downwards.
GAAACCTATGCTTGGGATAAAGATTCAACCTATATCCGGCGCGCTCCTTACTTCGATGGCATGACGCTGAAGCCAGCGGCTGTGGAAGACATCAGGAATGCGCGCGTATTGGCGGTTCTCGGCGACAGCGTGACCACCGATCACATTTCGCCGGCCGGGTCGATCAAGAGAGATAGCCCTGCGGGAAAGTATTTGATCGACCACGGCGTCAAGCCCGCCGATTTCAATTCCTACGGCTCGCGCCGTGGCAACCACGAGGTCATGGTGCGCGGCACTTTCGCCAATGTCCGTTTGCGCAACAAAATGGTTCCCAACCTCGAAGGCGGCTTCACGCGTCACCTGCCCGACGGCGCGGAGATGAGCATCTTCGAAGCTTCCGAGAAATATATTGCCGAACACGTCCCGCTCGTGATCCTCGCGGGTAAAGAATACGGTTCCGGCTCGTCGCGTGACTGGGCTGCCAAGGGGCCGCTGTTGCTCGGTGTGCGCGCTGTCATCGCTGAAAGTTATGAGCGCATTCACCGCTCCAATCTGGTTGGCATGGGCATTCTGGCATTGCAATTCCTTGAAGGCGAGACCGCACACTCGCTGGGATTGACCGGCGAAGAAGTTTTCGAGATCACCGGCATCCGCGAACTGATCGGCGGCTTCGCGCCGGGCCGTCAGGTGAACGTGCGTGCCAGTGCGCACGGCAAGACTACGGAGTTCAAAGCCCTGGTGCGAATCGACACTCCGCAGGAAGCCCAGTACTACGCCAACGGCGGAATTCTGCAGTTCGTGCTGCGGCAATTGCTGTCAAGCAAACCCAGCGCTGTCCACGCGTAAACAGCCTTGAGGGGAGGGCCACCCATAGGCGCGGTAGAGACGTACCTGCTACGTCTCCTGTCGTAAGCCGGAGCTCAGCTGCGCAATAACAAAGCCCTTGAGGACAGGGAGACCAGAGATGAGCGACCATCTCTCAAAACGAGCCCAACTTCTCACCGAGATTCTGCGGCACATCAACGACGGCAACTATGAGCCAGCGGGAGAAGGCTGGTCGTTCGGCGTCGGTCTCGGCCCATCTCATGAGGCAAACCGTGGTAATGCAAACACAGACGAGGCCGTCTTTCAGAAAATGCGCAATCTGGTTTATGACCATGTTGCGCGCACTGTCGCGATTGAACGGACCTCGCTTTCGACCCCACCTACAGTAGATTCGCTCGCAGACCAGTTCAAGAAACTCATGGATGAACTGACGCCCGAAACCCGGCAAGCTCTGGGACAGGCGTTTGGTCCGATCGCCGCCGGAGAGGAATCGCCGATCCTCGAAAACATGCCAGCCGCCAAGCGCCAACTGGATGCGCTCGATCGTTACTACTCTGAGGAGATTCTCGCTAAACTGGATGGAATTGTATCTCGGGCCTCGGCGCTGAACCGCGTGGGTCTGGAAATCGTACCCAACCAAAGAGTCCAGTTCCTGTTTGAGGAGGCCCATCGCTGCTATCTGTATGGTTTTCACTTAGCTTGTGCGGTGTTCTGCCGCGCCATTCTAGAGGGAGCACTCAAGGAGGTCGCCGACCCGCAAAGCGAAACCAATCATTCAATCCATGACATGCTGGTAATGGCAGTGGAGAAACACCTTTTGACGGACGTTCGTCCGCGTTGCGCCCGCGATGTGGCCAAAGCAGGCAATAAAGCTATTCACGACCCTGAGATGTTCAACCGCGATTATTCCCCGGAAAAAGTGGAAGAAGTCCTGACCAACACGCGCAAGGTGCTGGAAGAATTGTACCGGCTGCCGTCTTGAGCCTTCACCACAGAGACACAGAGAAATCGGATCACGGCTAGGTTCTGGCGGCAAGGCCCGGAGAGTTTTGTTCCTACGCCACGGTTTTCTCTGTGGCTCTGTGGTGGAATACTAGAAGGTCTTCGTGGAATCCAGCAGAATCGTTACCGGGCCATCGTTCACCAATTCCACTTGCATCATTTCCTGAAAGCGGCCGGTCCGGCAGGGAAGGCCAGCGGCTCGAATGCGCGCAACGAAATGTTCGTAGAGCTCGCGAGCGCGTTCCGGCTTGGCTGCGGCATCGAACGACGGACGCTTGCCGCGGCGAACGTCGCCGTAGAGCGTGAATTGTGACACCACCAGAATGCCGCCGCCTACTGCCGCAGTATCCAGGTTCATCTTTCCGTTCTCATCCTCGAAAACACGTAATCCAGCTATCTTGTCGGCCAGATAATCGGCGTCCGCCTCAGCGTCAGCATGAGTCACGCCGAACAGAACCAGCAAACCGCGTCCAACTTCGCCCACGATTTCGCCATCGACGGCGACCTGTGCACGGCTGACACGTTGCACGACGGCGCGCATGGTTGTCTTAACTCCTCATTTCGATGTTTCGCTCACCAGGGACTCTTGCCCGGCTACCGCGAGCCAGCGTCCTTCGCGGTAGACGAAGATGTCGGTGAACCGGACTTTGGCGCGAGGTTGCCCATCGGCGTCGATCACAGTGTTTAATCCACGAACATAGCCGAATTCTCCGTAGACGTGCGGATGCAATTCGCTCAACTGATTGCGTCCGGGTTGACGGTGGATGACACTCGCCAAGTTTTCGGCACGGTCGCGCAGCATCCCATGAAGATCCACCTCCTGAAATTCCTCGGCCAGCAGGCAGCCAACTGCGTCGGAATCGTGCTGATCGAGGGCCTGCGCCCAGGATTGCTCGAGCTTAATCAAGGCACCCTCGTCTTTGGTCTGCCCGGTCGGACAGCCGCCAAAGGCAAACGGACAAATCAGAAGCGTAAACCATATAGGTACGTTTCACTTATCTTCCCTTCATACGCTGATCGGCAACCATCATACCTCTTGAAAAAACCGCGCTTCCTTTCGGCTATGATGTTTGACCGGGCAACTTTCAGCGGTTAGGATTCTTATGGGACTTCTTAGAGCCGACCGCGGTCTGATTTGGGTGCGGTGGGACTCGCCTTTACACCGATTCGTGCTGGCCAGTACACTACTCGTTCCCTTTTACCATTCTTCGGGAGGTGGATTGCTATGGCCGTTGGAGAAAAGTTGAAAGAGATCAATGAAAAAGTAAAGCAGATTATCAGCGAACAACTGGGGGTTGACGAAGCTGAGGTCACGCCCAGCGCTTCGTTCGTGGACGACTTAGGCGCGGACTCACTGGACCAGGTTGAACTGGTGATGGCCCTCGAGGAAGCATTCGATCTGGAGATTCCTGATGAAGATGCGGAGAAGATCCGCTCGGTTCAGGATGCCATGGATTACATCGATAAGCACGCCAAAGCGGCCAAGTAAGTTGCACTTCCCAAATGGAGGCTGGGCGTCCCCGCCCGGCTGGACGGGCGCGACGCCGTCCTCCATCGTGGCATACACGCAATCGCAAGGAGAACTCATGGCAGCCGTTGATGAAAAAGTGAAACAGATTATCGTGGAACAACTGGGAGTGGATGAAGGCGAAGTCACACAGAATGCGTCGTTCGTGGACGATCTGGGAGCCGATTCTCTGGACACTGTGGAATTGGTCATGGCGTTCGAAGAAGCCTTCGAGATCGAGATTCCCGACGAGGATGCAGAGAAGATCCGCACCGTGCAGGATGCGATCGACTACATCGGCAAGCACGCGAAAGGCGGGAAGTAGTTGGGCAGAAGGGTCGTAGTTACTGGCATTGGCCTGATCTGCGGCGTGGGCAACACGACCGAGGAGATTTGGCGAAACCTGCTCGCGGGCAAGAGCGGAGTGGCGCGCATCACTCACTTCGATGCCGCACAGTTTGCTTGTCAGATCGCGGCGGAGGTCAAAAACTTCGATCCCCTGCAGTTCGTCGAGAAAAAAGAATTGAAAAAGATGGGCCGCTTCATCTACCTGGCCCTGGCCGCCGCGGACGAGGCCATGAAAGCCGCAGGTTTGCAGATCTCAGACGAGATCTCGACCCGAACCGGAGTACACATCGGATCCGGCATCGGCGGTTTCGACGTAATCGAGCGCGAGCACATAAATCTGCTTAACGGCGGACCGCGCAAGATCTCCCCATTTTTCATTCCTGCCTCGATCGTGAATCTTGCCGCTGGACATATCAGCATCCGCTACAACGCCAAGGGTCCGAACGAGGCAACCTGTACCGCGTGCACTTCCAGCGCGCACTCGATCGGGGATGCCTACAAGATCATCGCGCGTTGCGATGCCGACATCATGATCGCGGGGGGGACGGAAGCCGCGATTACTCCCATGGGCGTTGGCGGTTTCGCCGCTATGCGCGCGCTCTCGACCCGTAACGACGCGCCCGAAAAAGCCAGTCGCCCTTGGGATTCAGGACGCGACGGATTCGTCATCGGCGAAGGCGCGGGAATTTTGATTCTCGAAGAGCTCGAATTTGCCCGCCGTCGTGGCGCGAAGATTCTGGCTGAAATCGTGGGCTATGGCATGAGCGGCGATGCCCACCACATCACCCAGCCCGCCGAGAACGGCGATGGCGCCTATCGCGTGATGCTGAATACGGTCAAGGATGCCAAGATCCGGCCTGAAGACGTGGACTACATCAACGCCCATGGCACTTCGACCGACCTCGGCGACAAGCTCGAAACCATCGCCATCAAGCGCGCGTTCGGCGATCACGCCCGCACATTGGCGGTGAGTTCGACCAAGTCGATGACGGGACATTTGCTGGGCGGAGCCGGCGGACTGGAGGCTGGCATCACCGTACTCGCGCTCCGCGACCAGATCTTGCCTCCCACCACGAACCTGGATAATCCCGATCCTGAGTGTGATCTCGACTACGTTCCCAACCATCCCAGGAAGGCCGACGTGGAGTACGCCATGTCCAATTCCTTTGGCTTCGGCGGAACCAACGGCGCTCTGCTTTTCCGGCGCTGGACGGAATAGCGGGTTACCTTACCCATGGCCAATTTCACCCGGCGCTAGCTGCCCTCGATGGGACCGAAACAGGTTTATAGGCTGCTCAACGACAACAAACACCCTTCGCATCATCGAACAGCCGAACTCCCGGCAGTCGATCGTTAAACAAAACGGCGCTTTCTGCCGATAAGCCTTGAATGGCAGTTCTCCAGCCAAACCACGCCCGCAAGCGAAGTCTCGTCTACGCCTTTTTCACTGTGGCGCTGCTTCTCGGTGGTCTCCCCGCCCACCGGTCCTCGTGGCAGGGGACTGCCGAATTGCACACTTTGCTCGAGACCATTGCCACGGTGTTGGGCTTCGTGACGGGTGCGATGGCCTTGGTGCGCTATTACACAAAGAAAAATGCCATGTTCCTGCTGCTGGGCAGTGGTTTTCTGGGAGGGGCTCTTCTCGATGGCTACCATGCGGCGGTAACCTCGTCGTTTTTTGCCGGTTATACCCCTTCTGCGCTTTCCACCCTCACGCCCTGGAGCGGGGTGATGTCACGCGTGTTCATGTCCTTGCTCGTGTGTGCGAGTCTTCTGGCGTGGAGACAGGAGAAGCCCAGGTCGGCGGGAATCACCATTAAGGAGGGGCCAGTTTACTTGATCGTCGGGATCTGGACCGTCGTCAGTTTTTTTTGCTTCGCATTGCTGCACCTGCCGCCTCCCTTCCACCCTCACCATCTGATTCATCGGCCCGCCGACTTCGTGCCGGCTTTCTTTTTCGCTTTGGCCGCGATCGGATATCTGTGGAGGGGTGCGTGGAAGACCGACGACTTTGAGCATTGGCTGGTGCTGTCCCTCATTCTGTGTGCGATCGGCCACATGGGATACATGTCTTTCTATAGCCGGATCTTTGACACACAATTTCTTGTCGCTCACGGGCTCAAGATTCTGGGACACATCTTCGTGCTGACAGGGCTTTTCATCAGCATGTTTTCCATCTTCAAGTCAGAGGCGAGAAGCACAAGCGACTTATTAGGCGTCAACCAGTCGCTCGAGGCGCAGATTGCGGAACGTGAAAAGATCGAAAAAGAACTGCAGCGGGCGCACGACAACATGGAAGAACGTGTCCGGGCGCGTACTGCCGATCTGGGTAAAGCGAATACGTCTTTGGAAGCGGAGATCTCCTTACGTAGCGGCGCTGAAGAGGCGCTCTCGCAGGAACGCTCGATCTTGCGATCCTTGATCGATAACGTGCCCAATTTCTTGTACGTAAAGGATAGGCAGGCCAAGTTTGTAGTGGCCAACCTATACTGCGCACGGCAGTTGGGTTTGGACCGTCCCGAGGATCTGTTAGGCAAGAGCGATTTTGATCTTTACCCGCAACCTCTCGCAGCCGGTTTCTATAAAGACGACCAGGACGTGATTCTCTCGGGAGAGCCTCTGCTCAACCGTGAAGAGTTCGTCGTTGACCACCACGGAAACTCTATATGTGTCCTATCTACAAAAGTGCCGATCCGAGGTAATCGCGGCCAGATAACTGGGATTGCAGGAGTCGGAATAGACATAACCGAGCAGAAGCGGGCGGGGGCCGAGCTGCGCGATAGCAGAGAGCTGTTCATGCTGTTACTGGATTCCATTCCCGAGGCAGTTTACGGTATCGACCTGAAGGGCAACTGTACGTTTTGTAATCCCGCTTGTGTGCAGCTACTGGGTTTTCAGAAGGCTGCTGACTTATTGGGTAACAACATGCACGACCTGGCCCATTATGCCCGGCCCAACGGAACGCTTTACCCGGTGGAGGAGTGTCACATTTACGAAGCCTTTCGCCGCGGGCACGGCACGCACCGAGATGACGAAGTCCTCTGGCGTAGAGACCACACCAGCTTTCCCGTCGAATACTGGTCTCACCCCATGTACCGGGACGGAGCGGTCATCGGCACGGTTGTGACGTTCGTAAACATCACGGAACGAAAGCAAGCCGAGCAGGTTCTGCGAGAAACCAGCGAAGCAGCCGAAGCGGCCAGCCGTGCCAAAAGCGAATTTCTCGCCAACATGAGCCACGAAATCCGCACCCCCATGAACGGCGTTATCGGCATGACGGAACTGGCGCTCGATACCGAGCTTACCCAGGAGCAGCGCGGCTATTTGAACCTGGTCAAGAGCTCTGCAGAGTCGTTGCTCGTGCTGCTCAACGACATTCTGGATTTCTCCAAGATCGAAGCCGGCAAATTAGACATGGAGACCATCGAATTCAATCTGCGCGATTGCCTGGACGACACTATCAAAGCGGTCAGCTTGCGAGCGCACGAGAAGGGGCTCGAACTTGCCTGCCACATTCTGCCTGAGGTTCCGGACGCGTTACTAGGCGACCCTACCCGTCTTCGTCAGATCGTGACCAACCTTCTCGGCAATGCCATCAAGTTCACTTCGCAGGGGGAAGTTCTGGTCCGAGTGGAAACAGAGCAGAAAACCGAGAGTGCGGCAATCCTCCATTTTGCCGTCACCGACACCGGAGTTGGCATTCCACTGGACAAACAGGCCTCAATCTTCGAGGCATTCACGCAAGCGGATAATTCAACCACCCGGAAATATGGTGGAACCGGCTTAGGCCTGTCGATTTGCTCCCGTCTGGTCGAAATGATGGGCGGCCGGATGTGGCTGGAAAGCAAGTCTGGGCAGGGCAGTACATTTCATTTCAGCGCTGCTTTTTCATTGCAGAAGACGTCCCCGAGCACAGCCGTGTCTATCGGTTTAGAGGGGCTTCGCGACTTGTCCGTGTTGATCGTGGACGACAGCGCGACCAACCGGTGCATTCTCAAAGAAATGCTGCTGGGCTGGCAGATGCGGCCAGTCGAGACCGGCAGTGGCCGTTCCGCGATGGATGCCCTAAAACGCGCAGTCACGGATGGTGCCGCCTTTTCTCTGGTGCTGCTGGACGCCCAAATGCCGGAAGTCGATGGTTTCAAAGTCGTGGAACAAATGAGGCAGGACTCGCAACTGTCAGGCGCGGTTGTGGTCATGCTCACTTCGGCGGGTTTGCGAGGCGATGCTGCCCGCTGCCGGGAGTTGGGAATCCAGGCGTATTTGCCCAAACCAATCAAGCGCTCAGATCTTCTCGAAGCCATCAAAAGCGTGTTGAGCTCGCCGGGTCGAACGAAACAGGCGCCGGGGCTGGTCACGGTTCACTCCTTGCGAGAGAGTCGAAGGCACCTCCAAATTCTCCTGGCTGAGGACAATCGGGTGAATCAGTTACTGGCGACGCGTCTGCTCGAAAAAGCGGGCCACACCGTGGTCTTAGCGGAGACGGGCACAGCTGCGCTGGAAGCCCTTGAGAAACGCTCTTTCGATCTGATCTTGATGGACGTTCAGATGCCAGAGATGGATGGCTTGGAAGCCACGGCTAGCGTCCGCCTGAGCGAACAAAGCACCGGAAAACACATTCCGATCATTGCCATGACGGCGCACGCAATGGTGGGTGACAAGGATCGCTGTCTCCAGGCCGGGATGGATGCCTATATTTCAAAACCGCTCTCAGTCAAGGACCTTTTCGCGACAATCGAGGATCTCTTTCCGCCTTCAGTGGAGTCTTCGAGGGTCTGAAACCCAGGCATGGTCGCCTTTCGGCTCTTCGTCTCTGATCCATACTAGCTAACATCGCCATAACTCTATTAGCTGCTTGAAAATGCGGGACGCTGCTTCGGCTCCACTCCGCGATCAGTTCCGGTCGGCAAAGAGCGGGACCGCTCTCGCGAACACTACTGCGAGCCTGCATCCACGAGTTCGTCCCATTTTGGCAAGGAACTTTAGGTCTCCCTTGGCCTTCCTCTGGTAATAAGACCTTGGTACCCAGGGATTGGCCTTCTTCCACTTTGCGAATGCCGATAGTGCAATACAGAATAGATTTAGCGGCGAGATGACTCTTCCTATGGATAAAGCCTTTGCAACCGCTGTAATGCCTACACTTAGCACCAAGAAGGCCTCGGCTCGAGTGGCGTTGGTCGATATGAAGGAACCGGCACGCACTACTCTCGCAGACTGTTTTCGGCAGTTTGGGATTGAGAGTGTCTCGTTAAACGGAAATGCGGCCGAACGCCTCAAAAAAGAGAAATTCGAGGCTTGCGTGATCAAACTCGGTCCATCGGCTCAGGCCATAATGGATTCCGCGCGCACTTCGCCCTCAAATAGCCGGATCGTGCTCTATGCTGTGGGCGGCAGTGCCCAGGATGCGATGAGTTATTCGAAGTACGGGATCAACGCTATTTTCCACGAACCCCTCGAGCGCCCGGCCGTGTTGAAATTGGTCCGGGCCACGCAAATGCTCGTCGTACACGAGTTGCGGCGTTATGTCCGCGTTCCGGTGATTACAGAAATCTCGCTGGTGTTGAACGATGGCCGCAAGATGACGGCGACCAGCATTGAAATCAGCTCGGGAGGGATGTCCCTGCGCAGCGCCGACGATATTGCAATTGGGCAGTCAGGAGAAGTTTCGTTTGCTTTGCTCACCCTGCCGCGGGTCTGGATTCGCTGCGCGGTGACCTGGCACAACGTGAATGGCAAGACCTTCGGGATCCGATTCGATAATCAGGACGAGCGTCGTTTCAGGGTCAAAGAGTGGGTCGACGCTTACCTGGAAGGTTAGCTGGCTCCTCGTAATCGCCGACGATCACAATTTCCTCCGAATGCGCGGAGTTTCGCGCACAATCCCTTGAGTGATATCTCTACAATCACTCAATGGACCACCACACCGTAGCTGCCGTAAGCATCGCAGGGACCTTTCTTGATGTGCTGGGCAGCCTTTATCTTGCCTACGACCTGTTGGGGGGACAACATGGCCCGTTGCGGCTGCTTACCCGTGCCGTGACGTACTCTATCGTTTTCGGCGTCGGCTACGGCATTGGTCTAGGTCTGTTCTTTGGCCTCGCCTCGGGTCTCGCAACCGGTATCACGGTCTCGATTGAACTCAATCGAGCTGCTCGTGGTTTGCCCCATTATTCCCTGCCATGGGAAGGATTGTTCAGTGCTATCCGAGGACTGGCTTTCGGCGCCGGCCTATATCGGATTCTTGGCCTCGAATACGCATTCGCATTCGGCACGCTGATCACCATCGGCCAAATATTCGCCTATTCTCGCGGCATGCGGCCCTCGATCGACTACATAGCCTCCCGCCGCCCGCGCCTTACCCGACGGCAATTTTCGGGAACGGTCGTTCGCACCGTTGGTTACATCGTCACGGCGCTTGTTTGTAGTGCCCTCGTGCATCGTTTTGACCACGCTTGGCCTTTTGCGATCCGAGTAGGGCTGGTGACCGGCCTGGTCACCGGCATTGGGGTGACCGTCAATCCATACATCGAATATTACGCGGACAACCTTCCGGAGCGGCGGCTTGGGGCTTTTGGCATCGCACTCATCTTTTGTGGCTTCGCTCTGCAATCGCTTCAATATTGGTTGGCATTGTTTGACGTACGCGTCACGTAAAAGCTTTCACCACGGAGACACAGAGGCACGGAGGAAGGCTTTAATTTTCAAGACCACTGATGGTATCGGCGGTTCTTGCAAGAGGGATTCTCTGCGTCTCGGTAGTGAATGGGTTTGACTGGGCGTGGTTCGCGAATCCGCAATCTCGCATGTAGAATTGAACCAGCGATGGCAGGTGCTTCCCAGTTCGTCCAGATTGATGTCGGCCCGCCCGTCCGCCAGCCCAAGCCGGAGTGGCTTCGGGCCAAGGCTCCGGTGGGCGAGAACTTCCACAATCTTAAGAAACTAGCCCGTGGTTTGGGATTGCACACGGTGTGCGAATCGGCACAATGCCCCAACATCGGGGAGTGCTGGAATCACCGTACGGCGACATTCATGCTTCTGGGTGACATTTGCACCCGGCGCTGCGGTTTTTGCGCGGTACCCAAGGGCAAACCTGGTGCGATTGACTGGGACGAACCACGCCGCGTCGCCGAGGCAGTTGCGACGCTCGGCTTAAAACACGCTGTCGTGACTAGCGTTAATCGGGACGATGACAATCTGGGCGGGGCGCGAGTTTTCGCGGAAACGATTCGAGAGATTCGTGAGTTGTCTCCGGACTGTCGCATCGAAGTCCTGATTCCCGATTTCCAGGGCATCGATGAGGCCTTGCGAATTGTTCTTGATGCGAAACCCGATGTCCTGAATCACAATACCGAAACCGTGCCGCGGCTTTATCGCGTAGTCCGTTCCGGTGCTCGCTACGAGCGCACTCTGCGGCTGCTTGAGAACGCCAAGAAGTTCTCGCCGGGGATGGTAACTAAGTCTGGCGTCATGGTTGGTCTAGGGGAGTCGGTCTCCGAGCTGGTGGAAGTGTTTCGTGATCTGGGGTCGCGTGGTGTCGACATCCTGACCGTCGGCCAGTATCTGCGGCCGTCTCGTGATCACCTTCCCATTGCTTTGTTCTATACCCCGGATGAATTCCGCTACTTGAAGGACGAGGCCCTGAGGTTTGGCTTCCGCCACGTTGAATCAGGGCCGATGGTGCGTTCCAGCTACCACGCACACGAGCAGGCCGAGTCCACTGCGCCAGTTCGGCACGGTCGGCCAAGCATCGTCTAGATCAGCTTCGCTGCCTGCATTGCGTTACAGATTGTCCACGTTGCCGCTGGGCGATGGAACAACCTTAGAAAATCTTCAGGTGGATGGTCAGATACTGTTTGGGATTTTGACGGATCGCTTTGATCAGCGACTGCGCTTCCTGCAGCAACTCGTCGGTGTGGTTGTAGACGGACGGATCCTGCAGCAGTTTTCCGATCGTTCCCTCGCCTGAGTTCAGTCGGTCGCTCAGATCCGAGAGTTTGTTCATGGTATTTTTCAGCTTGTCGGCAAACTGCTGATCCCTGGCCATCACTCCCAAGGCGCCCTTGCCCGCGTTTACGTCATCGGTCAATTTCTTCACGTTGGCGATGGTGTCGTTAGCGGTATTGTAGAGCGTGGGATCCTTCAGGAACTTCCCGGCGGTGCCCTTACCTGCGTTCAAATCGTCGATAATCCCATTCAACTTGTCGATGGTCGCATTTGCGTTCTGGTAAAGCTGATCGCTAACGAGCAGCTTGCCAATACTACCTTTGCCTGAAACTACGTCATTGACGAGGCGTTGAAACTGACCAACCGTGTCGTTAAGCCGGTTGTAGAGGCTGGCATCGTAGATCACTTTGCCGATGGATCCCTGGCCGCTTTCTATATAGGCCAGGATTCGATCCACCCGTTTCTCCAGCGCGTCGAGGTTCTGCAGCGTGCTTTGGCTGGCGCGCACTACATCCTGAATGTCGGGGGTATCGTGCGTCGTTAGCACATCTCCTTCCTGGGCCTCAGGTCCATGGGCTTGGGAACTGTTTATGTCAATATAGGTCTCGCCCAGCACTCCCGCGGTGGAAAGCAAGGTTACCGAGTCCTTGCGTAGACTGCCTCGGTACTTGGTGTTCACTTTCATGATGATTTCCACCGGGGTCAACCGTCTGGCTGGATCGGAGACAACCCGGATCCCGGAAATGTTGCCAATGTCCACGCCCTGAAGACGAACCGGCGCACCCTCGCGCAAGCCGCCGGCATTGTCGAAGTACGAGATCAGAGTAATCTTCTTGGTAAGAATGCCTCCGGTGCCACTCATGAGCAGGATCAGAATGCCGAGCGTGATGCTGGCAATCAGCACTGTGAGCCCGACCTTCAGTTCAGACCACTGCAACTGTTTCTGGCTAGGCACTGATTCTCCCCAAGCGCGTCATGGCAACATTCTCCGTGGCGACCCGTAAAGCCAAAGTGGATTCCAGCATGATACCAGACCGTCGGCGAACGATTCTCGTCAGGCCCGGCGCCGCTGCAAAGTTGGTGCGAGCAGGATGGCGACCAGATACGCGCCAGCGCCACAAGCCAAGGTGGCATTGAGCCCGAACTGGATGGCGATGACCATCGCTAGTACGGACCCCAATACGCTGGAACCCGCATTCATAGCCCAAGCCCACTCCACCGAATTTTCCTGAAACTTACTCGTGCCAGCCGTGGGAAACTCGGGCACGGGAACGCTGGCTAAGGCTCGCAACCCGGTGGGGAACGGCATTCCCATGGCAAATCCCAGGGGAACCAGCAGAATCGCGCTCACCAGTAGTTTGGCCGCGAAGGGAAGCCCGACGAGCACGTTTAGAAGTCCCGGCAAAATGAAAACGCACAGCAGAAGCGCAGCCGTTATAAACCCAAGCGGTAGCCAGGCGCGCTGAGTCCGAGCCAGCCATTTACGCGATGCCAGGCTGCCGGCGCCGCTCGAAAGAAGGAGCAGAAACACGACAACCGTAAGCGCGTAGGTCGGGTGCCCGAGAAACAGAACGAAGCGCTGGATAAAAGCAATTTCCACCAGAATGTATCCCAGACCGACAGCGACAAAATACAGCAGGCGGACCGGCCGTTCGTGCGCGCCTCCACCACGCACCGCGAGCGGGATCACCAGAAACGCGAGCACCGCGACGAAAGAAATCACCAGCACCATTGCCAGTACTACGACGCCCAAGTTCACCTTCCAGTCGATGCCTTCGCTCAAATCGTCATCGTGCAGAACCTGGTCCAGCTTCAGCGTGAAAAAGAAGAAGGGCCTGTTATCGTTTACCGGCGCCACATTGTAAGGATATTTCTCTGCAAAAGCATAAGGGTCGTTGCGCGCGATCAAGGCAGAAAACGGATTATCTTTAGGATCGGAAGGAAGATACAGCACCACTAATTTGGGATTGCTCGCCAGGTGGGCTTGGACCTGCTCCTCTTCTTCCCGCGTAAACGCGCTCTTCTTCGCCAACACCACCACGGGGATTCCGTCTTCGTCCAAATCGCCCTCGGAGACTACGATGAAATTCCTCGCTGGATTCCCGACTCCCTGCTCATGCAGCGCTTGCATGGCGACCGAAACCACGCGCAAGGCTTCGCGCGGCTGACGGAACTCCCAGCGAGTGATCGCGACCATACCGTCGGGTCGCAGGTGCTCGAAATATTCCCGGAATGCCTCCACGGTGTAGAGACTGTTTTCGCTCAGGGCGAACGCACCGGCGGCAGTTGAAGCCCAAGTGTCAACCAGGGTCATCTGCACCACGTCGAAGCTCTGCTTCGCGTTGCGCACGAACGATCGACCGTCCGTCACATGAATATGCACTTCGGGACGCTGGTACAGGTGATACGAATATTCCGCATAGCGATCGCGCATCACCGTATTAGCAATGATGGGATTGATTTCGATTCCAGTTACGCTGGGGCTGCCGTTGGCCACGGCGCGAAGCACATCGACCCCGCCGCCGGGTCCAATGATTGCGTACTCTCCGTGTGGGCGCAGAACGTTAGCCAGCGCGGGAGGCGCGGCCATCAAGTTGTGTTGCCACTCCGAGCCCTGCCACTGCTTCGGGTCAGCGTTCATGATGTAGGTAGAAGCATCGGCATCAATCACTACGGCTTTTGCTTCGCCTTGACGATCTACTTCCACGCGAGAGATGGCGTTCCAGCGGGCGAACTCTACCCAAGCCTTGTCACGAAAGATGCCTTTCGCATAAACGACGTCGATTAGCTTTCCCGAATAATTCGCGGCAATCAGCAGCAGGAGGACTGCTCCGAGTCCCAGCGTCAGTTTTCGGAGATTCGGGCTGACGGCCCAGACAGCTCCAGCGACAGCTGCCATCGCCGCTGCGAACAAAATGGTATTCGGTCCGCCGATCCAGTTGAGAAGGGGAACAATTCCCAAACAAGCCAGCGCGCCGCCAAGGAGGTCCGCCCCGTAGAGCCGCGAAATGTGGTGCGATTCCCGGGCAAAGAGAACGGAGAACTCGAGACCTGTCACGAAAAATGGCACGGCAGAGGCCAGATAGATCGCCGTAAGACGGAACAAATTGGCTTCCGACAAACTCAGCGAAACCGGGACGTGCAGCACGATCTCCAATACGAGGGGAACCACCAAGGCATTAATGACACAGAGCCATGAAAGCAGGATGCGGGTCGAAAATCGGCCGAGCCAGTTTTTTCCTAAGTACGCGAATACTCCGCCGGAACCGAGACCGAGCAGCGCGATTGAGATTGCAAGAAAGGCAAAATGATAAAACAGCACCACGGAAAATAATCGGGTAAGCGCCAACTCCAGAAGCAGCGCCGCGAAACTGCTGACCGCGACGCCGGCCAGCAGGGAGCGCTCGGAGCTCGTTTCCGAAGTGTTCGTCCTGCTGATTGGAGGAGTTTCACTTATAACCGACATTCGGTCTTCGCTCTGGATGCGACAGTCTAACAGAAAGCACTCAGCATTCAGCCGTCGGCACTCAGCCATTTCAGGACCTGCGCCGAGCAGCCGTCAACCTTCGAGGATGACCTGCGCGATCGCGTACTCTTTCGTGTGAGAAAGGGAGAGCGCAACATGCACCGCGCCCAGTTTGGACGCGAACTCCGCAGCTTTGCCGTGGAATGCGATAGTGGGACGGCCTCCCGGCTGGCGGCACACTTCGACATCGCGCCACGTGACTCCATGATTCCAGCCAGTGCCGATGGCCTTCATCGCAGCTTCTTTCGCGGCGAAGCGCGCTGCATAGCGTTCGACCCGGTTGGCCTTCGATTCACAGTAGTGGATCTCAGCCTCGGTAAAGATTCTTTGCAGAAAGCGGTCACCGAAGCGTGCAATCGACGCTTCGATGCGCGGTACCTCCGCTATGTCGATCCCAGTCCCGACAATCATGCAGACAGTGTAATGCTCGGGCCCACGCGCCGTAACCCTTCAGACCCGCCAATAATCCGGCCGCCAATTCTTGATAGCCTTCTTGATATCAGCAGGCTCGAGATTCGACGACAGTGTGCGTTCGACCAGCCCTGCCACTTCTTCGTCCGAGGCAAAGCGGAGTGCGATGAGCTGACGCTCACTGAGCTTTCCGATTTGTGGGCGGAGCGAATCCGGCACCAGCATTGCCAGCCGCTCTCGCTCTTCGAGTCTTATGACGCGATCCTGTACTTTCAGCGCGTATTGCCGGGACCGGGTGACGGCAACGATTAAAGCCGTATTGAAGATCACGATCCAGAAGTGCAGAAAACCGGGATGGCGCACCAGGAAGACCACGCTGAGGATCCACGAGATTGCGAAAACCGGTAACACGAAATAGTGGAATGGAGGATCGAACCTCACATGATTGGCAAGAGTCTGCGGAGTACGTTCGGCCATGCTCACCTCTTTTTGCTGCAAGTGAAGTCTAAATCAGTATGGGCACAATGCGCTTCCGAAGGTTCAACATATCTGCTCAGAGCAGCCGGTCGCCGCGATAAATGACCTGACCATCGATCAATCGCGCTTCAGACATGAGTTCATGCTTCTTAACCGGCCCAGTTCCATCGATGTGGAAGACGCTGTGCCCATGAGCCACCAGCCAATCGGAAACCAACATACGGTGGCACCGGAAATAAACTCGCTCAGCGCACATGTAAGCGGTCCGTGACTGCTCTGCGAGTTTGATCAGCTCGGCGATGCCGCGCCCGAAGTCTTCCGTAAGCATGTAATCGGCATAGTTGCGGAAGCTGTCATTGCGTAGCGCAAGGTTGGGCGAATCGTCGCGAATCTTCTTGCGGCGTCCGCCAAGTTCTTTAAGCCAGACGTATCGAATTCCAGCCTCGTGACAGCGTTTTCTCCAGCGCTTCGCGATTGAAATGGGGCAAGCGGCGCGACATGGGAAAGGAGCGAATATCCACCAAGGTCTGAATGGAGTGAGCCTGCAGGACTGCAATGAATTCATCCAGCAGGCGGGTGGAATGGCCGATGGTGTAGAGAGTCGCCACTACGTTCTTGCCCGATCATTTTCCCGCGACTTCTATAAGAGCCTTCACGATCGCTTCATCCTGCTGGGGGAATACAGTGCGCAAATCGAGCAGCACGCGGCCGTCCTCGACTCGCGTGATGATGGGTGGATCGGCGGCCCGCAAGCTTGACGAGAGCTCGTCAGCGCTCAAGCCCTCGCAAGCGATCGCCAGTAATCGTGTAGGCAGTAACGCCGAGGGCGCAGCTCCGCCGCCGATTACGGATTCGCCGTCGGTCACCTCCAGTGACAACCGGGACGATTTTATTCTCTCTGCCAGTGCTTCCGCGCGCAGTCCGATCTCTTCTTTAGTTAAATGCATCATGCGCAAGGCGGGGATCGCATCGTGTTCACCTTTGACATAGGCGAGTAGAGTGGCTTCGAGGGCTGCGTAGGTCAATTTGTCGACCCGAAGCGCGCGGAACAGCGAATTCCCCCGCATGCGAGCGATCAGATCACTGCGGCCACTCAGCATCCCAGCTTGAGGGCCGCCAAGCAATTTGTCGCCGCTATAGGTCACGACATCCACGCCTTGCCGCAGGCTGTCGAGCACACTGGGTTCGCCATTTACGCCAATCGAGCGCAGATCGAACAATGCGCCGCTGCCTAGATCTTCCACAAGAGGAAGCTTGCGCTTGCGAGCCAGGCTCACCAGTTCTTCGATTTGTGGTTGCTCCGTGAATCCGGTGATCTGAAAGTTGGAGCGATGCACGCGCAGCAGCAGCCGCGTCTTGTCGTTGATCGCCTTTTCGTAATCGCTGACGCGGGTTCGGTTGGTTGTTCCCACTTCGCGCAGGATGGCGTTCGATTTCGACATGACATCCGGAATGCGGAAGGAGCCGCCGATTTCGACCAGCTCGCCTCGAGAAACGATGGCCTCGCCGCCCTCCGCGAGAGTGTTGAGCGCGAGGAGGACTGCAGCGGCGTTATTGTTGACCACGACGGTGGAGATTCCCGCCTCGGCTCCACGGCCCGGGACGCCCGCGCCTACACTTTCGTCTTTATCCAGCAGTTTGCGGAACAGACGGTCTACATGCACATCGCGCTTGCCCCGTTCGCCCGTTTCTACGTCGAATTCGAGATTGGAATAACTGGCCGCAGTCTCTCGAATGTGCTCTAGCGTCGAGGCCGGCAGCGGAGCGCGACCTAGATTGGTGTGCAGAATAACTCCGGTAGCATTGATGACTGGGCGCAATGAATATTTGAGCGATTGCCGAACCGTGCGGACTACAGCGTTCTCGAGTCCAGACAGAGCTAGATCGACCCCACTCGCGTCGAGGCGCCCGTCACTAATTTCCTGCCGCAGCGAGGCCAGCACAGCACGGGCGGCATCAGTGACTGCGGCTTGACCTTCGCTCGCAGCCAGCGCCGCAAGCGCAGAACTGCGCTGGAGTTCATCTACCGACGGTAGTTTGCGGTACAGGTCGGCGCTTGAGTCGATTTTCACTGGCATTGATTATCCCACTGCCAGCACCGTAAGACCAAGGCGAGCTTGAGATCCCACACACGGACGAGGGTGTCCGTTTCTACATGATTTTTGTAAGACGGGCGAGGATACCCGTCCTCCTCCCAACAGCTAACCAACTTCCACCAGCCCGTAGCTTTTATGCCAACGGGTGCGCATGTGGCGCAAGGCTGCGTCGATTTCGGCTTGAGTGATTTCTGCGTTTGGACCAGCCAGGACCGCGGCGGCCTCGCGCTTGGCGGCTTCCAATAACTGGCGATCGCGAATCAGATTGGCCACTTGGAAACTTGGCATGCCGGCCTGACGCGTACCGAAGAATTCACCCGGTCCGCGAAGCTCTAAGTCGAGTTCTGCAATCTGGAATCCATCGTTAGTGCGTACCATGGCATCAAGGCGGCGCTCTCCGTCTTCGGAAACTTTGCCTCCAGTCATAAGCACGCAGTAAGACTTGGCGGCGCCCCGTCCGATGCGTCCGCGAAGCTGGTGAAGCTGTGCCAACCCGAAGCGCTCGGCATGTTCGATGACCATCATGGTTGCGTTGGCAACGTCGACCCCAACCTCAATTACGGTCGTGGACACCAGAATATCCAGTTCGCCCTTCTGGAACAGCCGCATGACCTGCTCTTTCAGGTCGGGCTCCATACGGCCATGCAGGACACCAACCCGCAAGTCCGGAAAGATGCTCTTGCTCAGCTCTTTGTACATCTTCATCGCGGCTTTTAGCTCGGTCTCTTCGTTTTCCTCGATCACGGGATATACGACGTAGGTTTGGTGGCCTGCGGCCGCTTGCTTGCGCACGAAATCCCAAACTTCCGGCGAGCGCTCGTCCGATACGCAGCGAGTCACGATTGGAGTACGACCGGGTGGCATTTCGTCGATCACGCTTATGTCGAGGTCGCCGTACAGGGTGAGAGCAAGAGTGCGCGGGATCGGAGTCGCAGTCATGACTAGAACGTCTGGCTCAGGGGAAGCTGCCGAGTTCGGCTCGGCCTGGGCGTCGCTCGATTTCTTCATCAGCTTGAAGCGCTGCAGGACTCCGAAGCGATGCTGCTCGTCCACGATTACCATGCCTAGTCTTGCGAACTCGACTTTTTGCTCGATCAGAGCGTGCGTCCCAATCACCAGTTGGGCATTGCCTTGCGCGATGTGTCGCCGAGTTTCGCGCTTGCGATCGTCCTCCATCGAGCCGGTGAGGAGCACGACGCGATAGCCCGCGCTTTCGAGAATACGACGGGCAGAGAAATAGTGTTGTTGCGCAAGAATCTCCGTGGGCGCCATGAGCGCAACCTGGTACCCGTTTTCCATCGCGATAATCGCCGCTTCGAATGCGACGATGGTTTTGCCCGAACCCACGTCGCCCTGCAACAGGCGCCGCATGGGGAATGGTTTCTCCATGTCGGAGGCGATTTCTTTCAATACCCGCTTCTGTGCGCCCGTGGGATGAAACGGGAGAATCTTCTTGATGGCAGCGCGGGCGCGATCATCCAGTTGAAACGCGATCCCGGTTTGCGCCTTCTGTTCGCGACGTTTGAGTTCAAGACCGAGTTCGACGAAAAACAGCTCCTCAAAAATCAGGCGCACGTGAGCCGGCGTACGTGAAGATTGCAGATCCTCAATACTTTCTCCAGGCTCAGGCCAGTGAACTTTCTGCAAAGCCTCACGAGGGGAGATGAGGCTCAGATGACTTCGAACTGCCGTGGGCACGGGATCGGGCAAATCCGGAGCCAGATTCTCGAGTGCGGTGTGAATGACGCGGCGAAACCAGCGAGAGCTTAACCGGCCTTGCCCAATGGCCTCATAAATGGGCACGATGCGGCCGATTTCGAGCGAAGCGGCCAGCTTCTGTTCCGCGGAATCGGCGCTGCCGTCTTCGGAAGCTTCCCCGATGATTTCGAACTGAGGCTGAGTGAGTTGGAGTTCGCCGCCACGATAGTCCTGCTCGACCTTGCCGTAAAGCGCGACGATCTGGCCGGGTTTGAACTTGTCCTTAAGGTAAGTGGCGTTGAACCAGATGCATTTCAATCGCGTGCGGCCCTGCCCCGCGGTCATCTGAAAAATAGGCATGCGCCGGGTGCGGAAAAGACCCGAAGTCCGCACTTCCGCAATCACGGTAGCCATTTCACCCGCACGCAGTTCGGCAATGCCCCTCGGGTTCAGCCGGTCCTCGTAACGAAATGGCAGGTAGTGCAACAGATCGTCGAGGGTCTGGATGCCCTTGCCTGCAAGTAGTTCAGCAAGCTTTGGTCCCACACCCTTCACGTATTTAACGGACGTGCTCAGTTGCAGCATCTGAAGGGATGTTAGCAGGAGCTCAGGGGTGCTATAGTCCGCGTTATGTGTGAAGAGGCCTGTGCCCCCGACGACAAGGGCAAGGTCCCTCGCGCCAGCCGGCAGCGCCCGTCCGGAGCGGAGTCGAGGGTATGCTGGCGCTAACAGGACTGTCCGTGTAACTCAAGTATGTCTAAACAAGTGACCAACTTCCTTCACGCCCTGGCGGCTGTCCTCGCCGGAAATGCGGCCTATTTTCTGCTGGTGAGGTATCTTCCGCCTGAGGCTCGGCACGTGCCTTTCCGGGTAGATCTCGGGCTGGTCGTAGACTTCGGGTTCTGCCTCGTGGTGTTCGGCGTGATCAAGTCCTTGGCCGGCCGGAGGCGCCATTCAGACCCGCCTTAAGGCATGAGGCTTCTCGTCTTCCAACTGATATAGGTCGTTGCCCACCTCCAAACAATATCGCCTCGCGCCGACTGTCTGGATTCTGGACAAAAAGTGCCTATCCCGCTTCCCCGCAGCAGGTTACTTTCGGAACCTCCGTAACCGGGGACGGTACAGCTAGAATCTTGCCAGAGCATGCAAAAGATCTCCATCCTCTACGACGCGAGTCAGGCGGTACTCTCCACCTTTGATCTGGATGAGGTGCTGCAGCAGATCCTGACTATCGCGCGCGATTATTTTCACCTGCAGAACGTCGCTATCCTTTTGCGGGATAAAGACGAACTCTACGTGCGCTGCCAGGTCGGATGGGATGAGGGTCACGACAAGGTTCGGTTCCCGATCGGAACCGGCATCACCGGCACGGCAGCTCACCAGAAACGCCCCGTCTACGCCGCGGACGTTACCAAGGACGCACGCTACATTCAGTCGTCTAAGAATACCCGCTCCGAGCTCGCCGTTCCATTGATGGTGCGGGACGACGTGGTGGGCGTGCTGGACTGCCAGAGCGAAAATCTCAACCACTTCGATTCAGAGACCATCGACCTTCTGGCGCTGTTTTCGACCCAGGCCTCCATGGCCTTGCAAAATGCCCGACTGTACTCGCTGGAGAGACAGCGCGCCTCGCAATTGGAAGCGATCAACGCTATCGCGCAGCAGATGACTGCCGTGCTCGATTTGAAAGAATTGCTCTCCCAAGTATGTATGCGAATCCAGCACGCTTTTCAGCTTTGCCACGTTTCAGTGCTGCTAAAGGATGAGGAAGAGCTGGTGTTGCGCGCAAGCCATGGAAACCTTACCGGGCGTGCTCCAGAAGGCGGGCGGCTGCCCGAAGATGCGGGACTTTGGCAACGAGCCCTGTCCGCGGGAAAGACCCTGATAGAAAACGACACGAAGGCGGCCTCCGACCTTGCCTTATACGTCGAAACCGGCTCCAGCATGTGCATTCCGCTGGTTTCATTCGGCCAGACTCTCGGAGTTTTAGTGTTGGATACATCCCGGACCGGCGCCTTCAACCCCACCGACACGCAGCCGCTCGAGTCAGTAGCCGACATTTGCGCGACGGCTATCCAGAATGCTCATTATGTCGAACGGGTAAAACAGTTGGCCTATCTGGACGGGCTTACTGGAATCTTTAATCGACGGTTTTTCGAGTTGAGGATCGTCGAGGAAATCGAGCGCGCAGAGCGCTTCGGCACGGGGATGGCTGTAGTCATGGTGGACATCGACCAATTCAAGCGCCTGAACGACGAATTCGGGCACCTGTTGGGAGACGAGGTGCTGCGGCAAGTGTCCTCCATTTTCCACCAGCAATTACGGAAGATCGATGTTCTGTGCCGCTACGGAGGGGAAGAGTTCGCCATTCTGCTCTGTCAAACCAACGCGGTTCACGCTTTGGGAGTCGCGGAAAAACTGCGGAAGTCCGTTGAGGCCTGGCAGTTCCCCGGCGTTCCCCGGCGGGTCACCATCAGCGCAGGAACTGCAAACTATTCCGAGCACGGTACCACGCGCGACGAATTAGTGAAGGCTGCCGACGCTGGATTGTATGCCGCCAAACAGGCAGGCAGGAATCGAGTTTGTTTGGCGCCGAGACGTGGGTTCGCGCAAGGCTCGGGAATATAACTCCAAATCAGAATTCGGTCGGACTGCCAAATTCCTGCTGTAGTTCTCTCTCGATCTCGCGCTGATGGTCCTGCCATTGCCTTTGTACATCGTGCATTTGCCGTTCGACCTCTCGAGCACGTCTCTCGGCCTCCCGCGTCTGACGTTCAATCTCCGGTTTTATTGCGCGATTGATAGCCTCTTCCATCTCCGGCTTGAGGTGAGCCATCTGAGACTCCATCTTGCTTAATTCCTCTCGCGTCGCCGCATCGATCTCGGGGACTTCAATGTCTGTACTCTCGCGGAAAAGATCCGATTGCTTGCGCTCCGGCAAAGTGATGCTGATGGTCTGCTCTTTCTTATCACGAATCACGCTGATACTGGCAGTGTTGTCCTTGCGCGAGCGCAGGGCTTGGCTGAAATCCCCACTGTCATGAATCGGTTCGCCGTTGATCTTGACGATCACGTCCCCGGCGTGAAAACCAGCTTTTTCCGCACGGCTTCCTTTTTCAACCGAACGCACCAGCACTCCCTCGCCGTTCTTGGCTCCAAAGAAATCTCCAAGCTGTGGCGTAAGGTTCTCCACCATCAGGCCGCTGCGGGCGGAGGAATGCACGACGACGATGGAAACCGGCATTTCAGGAAGGTCGGGCAGCACCGGCATCGTGGGCATGACCGGCATGTTGAACTTGAACCCTTTGCCATCAGGACCGTAGTTGTAAGAGTAATTCTTCTTGCGATCGGCCAGTTCCACTTTGATGCTCATGGCTTGGCCGTTACGGCTGATGCCCAGCGTCACCACTCGTCCGGGCGGAGTTTCACGGATCATTCTTCGCAGTTGCTCGACGCTTTGCACATCGGCGCCATTCAGCGTCAGGATCACGTCCTGCTCTTTGAGGCCGGCCTTGCCCGCAGGGGCATCCTGGTCAACCATGGTCACCTCAACGCCGCGTTCGTCTTTCAGGTGTAGAGCCGCCAGTCGGTCGGGGGTGATATCCCGCGTATCAACTCCGAGATAGGAACCGCCGCCCCAATCCTCGCTCGAGAAACCGTAAGAGTCGCTAGCCGGAGCAAATGAAAGATTCTCTCCGGCGTAGGCCGATACTGCCAGAAGCGGCAGCGCAATCATTGTCATTAGAATTGAATTTCGCATGTTCAACCTCCCAAATCCGTAAAACGCTCCTGATGGACGCCGCTAGTGGCTGGACCGCCGGAAAGATATGTCCCCGGTCGTAGTGCGCACTTTGAGCACTGGACCACCACCGTTCAGACTTCCTTCCGCCGTAACCGTTTTCGGACCATAGTCTCCGCCTTCGCTGCTAACTCGAATATCCGGAAAATCCGAACGAATGTTATGGCCATTGGCAACTTCGATCGCCGCGCGTACGCTGATGTTCACGTTGGGTTCCAGGTAAACCGTGATGTCGCCCGCCGAAGTCTCCAGCTGCGAATCATGGTGCTCGCCGTTCGACGCAACAAATTTGGCCACGATTCCGCCGCCGCCCGTCTCGGCTCGCGCCGATGGCACTCCATTCAATTCAATGCTGCCGCCGCCTGTCTCGGCGTGAACTGGACCTTTGGCCGAAGCGAGCCGAATGCTGCCGCCGCCCGTCTCCATTTCTACTGCCCCGCCGATGTCGCCCAGCTCAATACTTCCCCCGCCCGTACTCGCCTTCACGTGTCCGGCGCAGCGCTCCACCTGGATGCTGCCTCCACCGGTCTCCAGCACAGCGCCCTGTAAGCCCGAGACAATAGTCACGCTTCCACCGCCGCTCTCGGCTTCGATCTTGCCTTTCGCGGAATTCACTTTGATCGAACCCCCGCCCGTGTGTAAGCTGACGTCCGAAGCCACATTGCCAACCTCAATGCTGCCGCCGCCGGTTTCTGCATTGATTGATCCACCAATATCATCAAAGCGAATGTTGCCACCGCCGCTCTCGGCTTCAACCCGCCCTGTGATCCCGCTGGTGCTGACGTTCCCACCCTCGGTTTCAATTTTGATCTCTTCCATCTCGCGTGGGACGTTGACTACGAAATCGCCCGAGAACTTGTGCGGCCTGCCACCCTCCCAATCGGCCACGATCCATGCCGTATCTCCGCGGACGTAAGCGCTGATCTTGTAGTTGTCAAATTCGCGGCGCGCCCTGTCCTCTGAACCGCTGTAAGAATGATTACGAATGACATAGTTGATGCTCGACTGGGATCCACCTTCCACGCGCACCGACCCAATATCCACCTTAACTTTCAGATTCTTGACCGTCGTCAAAGATCCGGTGATCTCTTGCGTCCAGTTTCCGCCATCCCCGTACACACGGCCCTGTTGCGCGCTTGCCAGCGGCAAGATCAACAACAACACCGCAACGAATTTAGAGAGCTGCTTCAACATTCACCTTCCCGTTCTCTTCACTTGCTCCGCCGACTCTTGTCGGCCCCGCCCGCATTTCGTAACCAGCTTTCTAATCAAATTCGGGAAGCTGGGACAGCATAATACGAGCCTGCGACCGAATGTATTGGTTCTGGTCGCTCTGCGCGAGTTCCTGCAACACCGTGCGCACACTGCTATCCGCCCGAACCGGATCGAGCAGGCGCAGAGCGTCGGTTCGAACACCGGGATTAGAATCCCGAATCAGAGCCTCGAGCACCACGTCGCGCACCCGGGGATCGCTCTTCACGAATGCGCCCAGGCTATCCAAAGCCTTCAACCGCACGCCCGGATTGGAGTCATAGCGCAGGGCATACATCAACGCTTCGCGAACATGCGTGTTATTCGGTTCCTGAGTCAGCAAATCGACGGAATCCATGCGCACGCCCGAGTTGTAATTGTTGCGCGCCGCAAAGAGCAACAACTGCTGGATGCGTTGATCGTTGAGCGAGCCTTGCGCTTCCTGCGTCGAAACCGTGTTGTACTTGATGCTGATGTGGTTCGATCCAGGATCTTGCGAGATGGATTGAATTCCCGTGATAGAAGACTCGGCTGGCGCGCTGACCGGACTCGAAGCAATCGAGACGCCGTTGCCGCTTACAACCTTATAGGTGGTCGCGATGCCGCCCGCGAAACCAACGATGAAGATCGCTGCCGCCAACGCGGGAGCAAAACGAACCTGACGAAGCCACGCGGCGGGATCGAAGATCAGCCGATGCCAAAACCGGCCCTGCTGAGCCGTTTCCAGCCCTTCCTGCAGCCGCATGCGAGAAGCCGCAACCAGGTTGGGCGAAGGCTCCTCGACCGGCAACTCGGAGAGCATAGCGTGAAACTTGCGTGTCGTCTTGAGTTCAGCAGTGCAGTCCGCGCACCGCGCCAGATGCTGTTCGAGTTCGTAACGCGCGTCATCGGGCAGCTCGTTGTAGACGTACAGCAGAACGTTTTCTTTAACCCATTCGCATTTCATAATCACACCCCCTCAGGGGAAACCCTTATCTCATATCAGCCAGCGCGCCCCGCAATTTCTGAGTCGCACGAAACAAAGTATTCTTCGCCGTTTCTTCCGTCGTATGCAAAACCTCACCCACGGTCCGGAGCTTGAGCCCGTGGTAGTGCTTCAATTCAAAAACCATGCGCTCCCGCGGCGTCAATTTCTCCAACGCATGGCTGATGCGTTTGCCCAACTCGCGGCTCATCAAATTCCGCTCAGGATTCGCGCCCGACCGGCCGTCGGGAACTTGATCCAGCACATCGTACTGCTCCCCGGCTGCATCGGTCGCGACTGGCGCGTCTTCCTTGCGCACTTGCCGCTTGCGCAGATGATCAAGGCAAAGATTGGTCACGATCCGGTAAATCCAGGTGTAAAAAGAGCACTCAAAGCGAAAATTGCCGATACTCTTGTACGCCTTCAGGAAAGCTTCCTGATAGACATCCTGGGCCTCGTGTTCCGAGCCGGTCAGATGAAGCGCCAGCCGCAGCACCGCCTGATCGTAGCTTCGCACCAGCTCCTCGAAGGCAGCGCGGTTGCCACGCTGCGCTTCGCGGACCAACAACGTGTCGTCGATACGTGAAGCCTGCCCAGCCATAAGGCCCCGCAATTGGGGCTCCTGGATTCCACCAGCTTCTTCCCTTGGGTCCCGGCTTATTGCCGGATGGGAACATTCGCCAACTGCAAATGGTACAGCCCACGCGCCGGCCGGCATATTTTTCTTTGTCCTCGAATGCTCCGGGACGCCATTGCCGTTCTTCCCGGTCGCATAGCTATGGACGGCCTAAAAACCCAATCGTGAGCAGGAATTATAAGAGTTTGGCAGGGTTTGTGCTGACAATGAACACATGTAACAGGATGGAAGCACAAAGGTTATTGCAGTTGTGATTCTCAGAGTAACTTCGGTACCGCGGACCCGGAGGATACGCCGGGCGGTGCTACACACCGCCCGCACAATCCCTACTCGACAGCTTCCTTCTCGATTGTCACTTTCAGATGCGCCGTCACGTCTTTATGCAGCTTGACCGGGATCGTGAACTCGCCCAGCGTCCGTAGTGCCTCGTGCAGTTGGATCTTGCGGCGATCCACATTGAAGCCCTTTTTATCGAGCGCGTCCCCGATGTCACCGGACGTGACAGAACCGAACAGCTGGTCGTGTTCCCCGGAACGGCGCTGAAAAGAAACCGAGAGACCATCAAACTGCTTGGCCAATTCTTCCGCCTGCGTCTTTTCCTTGGCCGAACGGCGCACCGATGCCGCCTTCATCTGCGCGATGACCGCCTTGTTGCCAGCCGACGCTTCAATGGCCAGCTTCCGCGGCAGCAGGTAATTCCTGCCGAAACCCTCGGCGACCTTCACCACGTCACCGCGTGAACCGAGTTTTGCCACATCTTCTTTAAGAATGACTTCCATTAGATGACTCCCGTTCTAAGATGTTATGGGCAACAGATTCGCCGGTTTGAATCAACAAAGTAATCCGTGAGAATCTGTGCTTATCCGTGGCCGACGTTCAGGCAGCCCGTCCAGCAAAAGGCAGCAACGCAATATTGCGTGCCTGCTTGATCGCCAACGACAGCCGTCGCTGATGAGGCGTGCAAACGCCGGTCAGACGGCGGGGCACAATCCTCCCGCTTTCCGCCACGAACTGCGCCAGCAGACGAATATCCTTGTAGTTGATCGCTTCAATCTTCTCGACGCAGAACTTGCAAACCTTCTTGCGTCGGAAATACTTGCGTCCGCCTCCGCCGCCACCTTCGCGGCCGCCGCCAGGTCCGCCAGGACGAGACGACGGACGCCGCTCGCCGCGATCGGGCCGGTCACCGCCCGAGGATGATTCAGATGCTCTAGTTTCGTCAGCCATGATGCTCCTTAATAATCCGTCGTTGGTCGTTCGTCGTTGGCATTATCCGTCGCTTCGCGCTGGCCGACGACCGAAGGCCAACGACCAACGACGGCTCTTACGCCGTAGCCGCGGGAGCTTCCCCAGCAACCTCAGCCGGGGTCACAGGCGCTGCCGCTTTGCGCTTCGCGTCCTTGATCGCCTTGATCTTATCCAGGCGCTTCTGCTCCTCATCGATGCGTACGGTGAGGAACTTGATCACCGGCTCCGTCACGCGCAACCGGCGTTCCAGCTCATGAATCAGGCCGCCCCCGCCTTCGACAGTCAACAGCACGTAAATGCCGTCGTGAAACTTCCTGACGGTGTAAGCCAACCGCCGCTTGCCCATGCGCTCGACACTCTTCACCAGCCCGGACGACGCAGCCACAGCCGTCTCCAGCGTGGAAATAAGTTTGTCCTGATCCTCCTCCGCCATATCCGGCCGGACGATGAACATCAATTCATAAGTACGATTCATTCCATTCTCCATCTCTCGCGGATCTTCAAATCCGTGTGCATCCGTGCAAATCTGCCGCTAATCTTTCATTCTTCAGGCTTGCGGTTAAAGCGATTCATCGCCGCAGCCGCGCCCTCAGTCACAATGGCCTTCACAGCACTGGCTGCGACCTCAAGCATCTCGTCGACAACCTTGAGCTGCGCCTTACGAAACGGCGACAGTAAATAACTCATCCCGTCTTCGATCTTGCGCTCGGGAGCAACTCCCATTCGGATCCGCAAGAAATCCTGCGTGCCCAAACAACTGATAATGGATTCGATCCCGTTATGTCCCGCCGAACTTCGCTTCCTCTGAATCCGAATCGTTCCCAGCGGAAAATCGAGCTCATCCTGAACCACGGTCAGGTCGTCTTCCACCCTGACCTCATGCTTCGTAACCAATTCCCGCACCGAGATCCCGCTCAGATTCATGAACGTCTCGGGCTTCGCCAGCAGAACCGTCTCCGAGCCAATCACCACTCGCGCAGTCAGCGCCCGGCACTGCCGATTCCTGACCTCAACCCCGAACTCGTTCGCAATCCGGTCAACTACGAGAAATCCCAAATTGTGAGGCGTGAACTGGTATTCGATTCCCGGATTGCCCAGCCCAACAATAAGTTTCACATGTTCACCACAGAGGCACAGAGTCACAGAGAAAATCTCGGATTCGGTTTTCGCTCAATTCTTCTCTGTGTCTCTGTGACTCTGTGGTGAAATCTATTTCTTTTCCTTCTTCTCCGGCTTCTCGGCCTTCTCCGCCGCAGGCTCCGCGCCTTCCTCGCCCGCTTCCTGCTTGCCCTTCTTGATGACCTCGGGTTCCGCAGGACCCGCTCCCGCCTCCGCAGCAACCGCCTCCGGCGTAGCCACCACTTCTTCCTTCACCGAGATCACCGTAGCCACCGGCTGGTTCGGATCAGTCAGGAATTTGAGTTTTTCATTATGCGGCAGATCGGACACGCGGAACACCTTGCCGAAAACCAACTCGCTGACATCCGCCTCAATGGACGCAGGAATGTCGCTCGGCAAGCATTCGATCTCAACCTCACGCAGAATCTGCTCGAGAATGCCGCCCTGCTGCTTCACTCCGGCCGCTTCACCCTTCAGCACGATCGGAACATTGACGGTCAATGTCTGATCCATCGCGATCCGCTTCAGATCGATGTGCAGCAACGCCCCTTTGATGGGCTCGTATTGCCAGTCCACGATCATGGCCTTAGTGCGCTCCCCGCCATCCAGGGCCAGATCAAAAATGGTGTTGTAGCCAGTCTGCGAATGCAGAATGCGCGATACCTGCCGCGGATCGAGGCTCACGGACAGCGCCTCTTTGCCGGCGCCATACAATACCGCGGGGACTTTCCCGCCTACGCGGACCCGGCGCGCATCGTTCTTCGTGCCCGCCACGCGCGGCTGAGCTTCCAGTACATTGCTTTCAGTTGCAGTTGCCATAAATTTGATTCCTGTCTACAAAAATAATTTGCTGACGGATGTTTCCTCGTGAATCGATTGAATCGCCCGCCCGATCAGCCCTGCGATCGATAGAACCCTGATCTTCGGCTCTTGCCGCGCCGCCTCACTCAGCGGAATCGTATTCGTCACCACCACTTCCGTGAAGTGAGACTTCGCAATGTTTTCCACCGCAGCCCCGGAAAGCACCGCGTGCGAAGCGCAAGCATAGACCGCAGTGGCGCCGTTCTCCATAAGCGCCGAGGCAGTTTTTACCAGCGTGCCAGCGGTGTCGATGAGGTCGTCGATCACCAGGCAAGTCCTGCCATTGACATCGCCGATCACGTGCATGATTTCAGCCACGTTCATCTCCACCCGGCGTTTGTCGACGATCGCCAACGCAGCTTCCATCTTCTTAGCGAAGAAACGCGCCCGCTCCACGCCACCCGCATCCGGCGAAACCACCGTCAGGTTCGGCAAGCTCAGCTTCCTGAAATGATCGACCAGCACCGGCGACGCGAACAGATGATCCACCGGAATATTAAAAAATCCCTGAATCTGCGGCGCGTGCGGATCAATAATCAGCGCCCGATCGGCCCCCGCAGTAGTCAGCAAATCCGCCACGACCTTCGCCGAAATCGGCGCCCGCGGCTTATCCTTCCGATCCTGCCGCGAATAACCGTAGTACGGAACCACTGCCGTAATGCGCCGCGCCGAAGCCCGCTTCAGCGCGTCAATCATCAACAACAACTCCATCAAATGCTCGTCCACCGGACGGCACGTCGGCTGCATCACAAAGACGTCAGCCCCGCGCACATTCTCCTGAATCTGTGTGTAGGCCTCGCCGTCGCTGAAACGCGTTACCAGGGCCTGCCCGCGAGTCATACCGAGAAACGTGCAGACCTCATCGGCAAGCGCCTCGTTGGCCGTACCAGAAAAAATCTTGAACTTATCGTCGACGCGGCCGCGTTGAGGCTTGCGCTCTGATTTCTCCTCGGCGCCCACCTGAGCCTTCTTCTCCGTCACCGTCGCAAGAGTTGCCATAAGTTCAGCTCTCGGCTGCTTTTCTGGCTGGGCCGCTAGGATTCGAACCTAGACAAAGTGCTCCAAAGGCACTTGACCTACCATTAGTCGACGGCCCAGTTTCCCTGAAAACAGATTTCAATTGTTGACGACTGGCTGGCTGTTCTAGTGTAACTCGCCGCCCAGAATCGGCAATCGGAAATCGTCAATCGAAAATCTTCTTCCAGTACTGCGAGCGCGTCAGCGTAGTCGTGGCCGTTGCCGGAATTCCGTCCTTGCGCAACCGAGCCGCAGCTTTCTCAGCCGCCGCGCGGGACGCAAACAACCCATAAGTCGCGGAACCGGAGCCGGACAGCGAGGCGTAAACCGCCCCCGCTCGTTCGAGCACACGCTTGACCTCTCGCAATTCGGGATACTTAGGAAAGACGACTCGTTCAAAGTCGTTTTCGATCCCGGTACGGACGAGGTCGAGAAGCGGCGTCTCGGCCCGGCCCCTGCCTTTGCTCACAGGGACACCGGAGAAAGCCTTCCCAGACTTACTTTTGCCCTGGGACAGCCCGCCCAGCCACGCCGAAAGCACGCGACCGAACTCACCCATTCTATCGGACCCAGCAGAAGCCGTCAATTTAGCCCACTGCTCGATGGAGCGACGGGCGTCCCCGCCGGTCCGGGCCGGGCCAAGCTCGCCAAGTTTAGATGTCGCGAGCTGTTTAGAAACACCTGCATCGGCGTGGGAGGGCACGGCTTCAGCCGTGCCGATAGTATCCACAGAAGGCCCGGGCTTTAGCCCCTGAGGTCCACCAGCAACCAGCAAATCCCAATCCAAAAAAGCTTTCGGAGTAGAAACCCCAATCTCGGGAGTCGCAACGACACAAGAAATCGCCGGCAAATCCGGCAGAGGATAAACTTCCTCGCCCCGCCCCACCCCCAACACCGTCCCACCAACCAAAAACAAAGGCAAATCCGACCCAACCTCCGCCGCAATCTGCAATCGTTCAGGCCCAGAGAGCCGTTTCTTCAACGCCCGTTCAAGCCCCAACAGCGCAGCCACAGCATTCCCCGAAGCCCCACCAAGCCCACCCTGCACCGGCAACCGCTTCTCAATTTCGACAGCCACGCGTCCACGAGCCTTGAGCGCAACCATCGCCCGCTCAACAATCCGATAGCAAGTATTCGACTCATCTTTCGGAACGCGCGAATCCTCACAACGAATCTCAATCCCCGATCCCCGCCCCACCGACAAGCGAATGACATCGTGCAACGCAATCGTCTGATAAACCGTTCGCAACTCATGAAACCCATCCCCCCGAAGCGCACCAATCCCCAACCCGATATTAATCTTGGCGAACGATCGAACAATGACAGACATGGAGGAATGATCTTAACTACAGGGGGAAATCCGTGACAATCCGCGCAAATCCGTGGCCGGTTTTAGCTTCTCCGCTTGTAGTAAATCGCGAACTCAAACCCCGGATTCGCGCTGGGTACCCCCATTTCTCGCCCGTTCTCTGCGAGACAAGTATGCCGATCACTTTGCCGGAGCGTGAGCCTTCGGTGCCGGCGCACCGCGTAGCAATCCTTCTGTGCTCAAATCCTCGTCGATGTCGGGCCAGTGGATTCCGTAGCCGCCGCCGGCGATTTTCCAGTTCTTGCGTTGCGAAAGTGTGGCTTCGAGCAGGCGAGGATACCAGACGAGGGGCACGGTGATGACGCGACCGTCGCGCAGGTTCACGCTGATTGTGTCGTCGGTGAATTGCACATCCAGCACGCGCTCATCCGCCGCTGACGTCGAAAAACTCATTCCACGCCTCCAGAAGCTGTGTGCGAAATTCCAGCACAGCCGATTGTATCTCGCGCAACTCGTGGGCGCGAAATCCAAAGTTGGCTGCCAGTTGAACCGGATTCAGCCAGAACTTCGCCGACAGATCGTCGCGGTCAATATGAACATGCGGCGGCTCGTTGGGTTCGTGGCTGTAGAAATAGAAACGATACGGGCCGGATCGCAGCGCCGTCGGCATTGCCGCATTCTACCAAAGGCCTCCGGCCCTCAGTGGCTGAAAAGCCGCTAAAGGGAACCTGCTCACTGCCCCGCTACCGAAGCTCCCTGTGACTCCGTGTCTCCGTGGTGAATTGGTTAGGTTCTTCGCTTGTAGTAAATCGCGAACTCAAAACCCGGATTCGCCGGAAACAACTCCGCCACTTTCCTCAACCGCTCCGCCATTTGCGCCGGAGCCAGCAGCGGATAGTCCCGCTCCCGCAGATCGTAATAGTCCACATCAATAAACAAAGACAACAAGTAAATGGAAATCGCGTCCGAGAAAGTCGCCATCAGATACTCGTTCTTATGCTTCTCCGCATCCGGATCATGCGAAGTCGCCGCCTTACGCGACTCCCAAGCATCCAGCGAAGTCTCCCCGCGAACCCCGGCCTCGGCCTGCTTCCACACCAGTTCGGCAAATTCCTGCGACACTCCCACCTTCTCGACTACCGCGTGCCCCACGTTGATATAAAACTCAAACGCCACCGAGAACTTATCGTCCATCAGCCGGGTCGAAATAAACACGCACTGCGAATCTCCCAACTCGATATTCCGATGACAAACCGCGTTGTCGCTGAGCCCAACGTCGTAACGATCGGCGATCACGGTGTCCTCGCCCTGATTGACCGTGAGCGGAACGAAGTAATAAGCCTTGCGCTGCAAAGCGGCCGCAGCGGTTTCAGGTACGGCAGCGACCATCCGCTCCAGATCAGAAGTTGCCACGGTAACCTCGCCAACGATGGCATAGCAGATGCCATTAGACGCTTGCGAAACCGGACTTTGGCGGACGACCTCCTCCGGAGATCGCGTAATTGCAGGTGCAGCTTGCGACATAAGAAGTATTCTAGAGTAGTTCTCGATTTGCTGTATAGGAAAGGCCGAGGCAGCGGTGCGAGGCGTGGTCAGGACACGAAAAAAACGTCGGCGGATTCGTGGAAGGGCACGGCTTCAGCCCTGCCGTAAGAAGTTAAAAACGACGTAAGGCAACGCTTGAAAGCGCGCCGCTTCACGCCCCAACGCCAGCAGTTTTTTCCCCAACCTGTCCCATGCGCCTCGAATGAATAACGAGCATTCACGGCGTTACAATCAACGACAATGTCTCCGAACACCACCAAGCCCCACTGGTTCTTAATCCCCGCCCGCGTTCTATTGCTGACCTTCCTGCTGACCCTTCTCGCTTTCGCCACGAGCCTGCTACTTGGAATTCTCGGGCTCGTGATCGTGGCGGCGTCGCGCGGTATCCATCCCAACCTGCCGATAGCGTACCGCCACATCGCGTTGCCGGTGGCCGCAGCCGTCGCCGCTGTCACCTTGATTTCAGCCAGCGTGATCGAAATCCGCCGCTACCGCCAAACCAAAGCCCTGGCCGAGATCGAACGCATCTCGATGTAGGCGCGGGCGTCCCCGCCCGTGCTGGGCCATGAGCAGGCTGATTCGACCCAGGCAACGCCGATCGTTGAACCTCCAAGACACTGTCTGGAGGCCCCCACAGAAGCGAGATTCGTATCAGGGCATGCCTTCAGGCATGCCGCCAAAGCCTTGGCGGAGATAGAACGCATCTGATTCGTATCAGGGGATGCCTTCACGCATGCCGCCAAAGCCTTGGCGGAGATAGAACGCATCCGATTCGTATCAGGGCATGCCTTCAGGCATGCCGCCAAAGCTCCGACTGGAAAGCGCCTTCAGGCGCTGGTTACTTCAATCCCTCAACCAGATAAAGATCCGCCAGCATGCGGTGGTATCCAAACACGCAAGTCTTAGCATCGGGCGTCATAAGAATGGGACCGATCGTCTCCACCCCGGCTGGATCAGACGGCATCAGCTGTTTCCACAAACTGCGCTTCCCGCTTTGTAAATCGAGGCGAGTAACCGAGGCAGGAAGCTCACCAGGCTGATAAACGTACAGAGAGGCGCTGTCGCTACTGAAAGTGATCGGCTGCTCTCCCGCATTGAGTCCCGGAATCAGCCGAGGCTCTCCCCCCGCAACCGGATAGAGATATCCCTTCTGGTCCGGACCAATCCCAGCCACCCACTGCGAATCCGGCGAAATCACAAACGCAGTTCCGTTCACACCTTCCTGTGTGATCGCCTGACTTTTTCCCGTAGCCACGTCACTTACGTATAACCGCACCCCTTTGCCTGGCTCATTGCCCGAAAACAGAATGCGCTTCCCGTCAGGGAACCAATGCGACCACGAATGGTTGATCTGGTCCTTGGTCAGGTCCCGCGCTTCCCCAGCCCCCGTGGTCAGCAACTTGAGCTGCGACGGCGAATCCTGAGTCTGCGCAATCACCGACTTTCCATCCGGCGACAACGCAACCGCCCCGCCCTCCCCCAAAAGCACAGCCGGCGCGCCGTCAGTTTTGCGAATATAAACGGCGTAAGAAAGGCCGCCGGACTTCGAATAATCTAACGAGCCTCCGCCGCCTTCTTCGTCGAAGAGTAGAGTTTTGCCGTCGGCCTGACAAGTCCGCGGGATAGGTGTAATCCAGCCAGGAGAGGTCATGCTGTTTCGCATCGTCAGCAGTCATCCCAATCAATTCGCGCCGCCAACTGGCCCGCATCAACAAAACTCTTCCGTCTTTGAAGATGTCGAAAATCATTACGGCGCCGGGGAGGCGCAGGACCATTCGCTCTTTGCCGTCCATCGAGACTGCGTATAGGGTGCGGTCTACGCCTGATTTGCTGGCAGTGAACCAGATTTCTTTTCCATCCGGCGACCACGCCAGGCCCTGAATGGTGAACCATTCTCCTGACAACGAGCGCTTGTTTCCATTGAGATCGACCAGCGCCAGCGAGCCGCTGTCGTCGCCCTGCACCGGGTGATCGATGAATGCGATCTGATCTCCTTTCGGCGAAACGCGTGGATGTCCGATCCAGCCGCCGGTTTCGTACAACGGCTTTCCAATCGGGAACTCGAGCCGGTTCCGTCCGCCCATATCGCGGACGACGGCCAGGCTGGTTCCGTCCGCCGACCAGTCCGCCCACTGCACTTGCTCCAGCACTTCGCGCGGTGCTCCCCCGACCAACGGCGCCCGTGCCAACGTTCCCATATTCACCCACGTGCCAATGGCTTTGCTGTTGAGCAGGACCGCCATCTCCGACGCGGAAGACACGGACGCAAGCTGAGTTCGAGTTAAGCCCATCGAGCGCGCCTCGGGAGCTTCGGGACGTGCGGTAAACACATCGACCGGACTGCCTTGCCATGCGGCGCTGTAGAGAATCGTCTGCCCATCCGGCGCGAACCGTGCCGACCGGATGCTGCCGCGTCGAAACGTAAGCTGCCGATACACCGGCGGCGGCAATGCCGCTTTGGTGAAAAGTAACTTGCCGACATACACTCCCGCAGCCAGCGCGACCACCGTACAAACCGCCAGCAGCGCGCCGAACGGGCGGCTCTTCGACTTCGTAACAGCAGTTTGCGTAACCGCGCTGACCGCGGACGCGGACGACCCCGCAGCCGTTTCTCCAACCGTCGACGTGCGCGACGAATCGAGCGAGCGCTTCAACCGTTTCAGATCGGCGCGCATCTCGCCTGCCGTCTGGCAGCGCAGCTCGCGATCTTTTTCCATCGCCTTGCTGATAATCTCTTCCAGCTTTACCGGAACTTCGGCATTGATCTTGGTTGGAGGAACTGGCGTCCGATTGAGAATGGCTTCCGTAATAACTGCCGAAGTTTCCCCACGAAACGGCAACACCCCAGTCGCGATTTCGTAGAGCACCACGCCGAACGAGAAAAGATCGGTTCGACCGTCAAGCTCTTTGCCGCGCAACTGCTCGGGCGACATATAAGCCACGGTGCCAACCGCTGTTCCGGGACTAGTTAGGTCAAGCCCGCTGGCATCTGCACGAGTCTGCGATTCTCCGCTGGTCGGCTTGGCAGCGCGAGCGATTTTCGCCAGGCCGAAGTCGAGAATCTTGGCGTGTCCGCGATCGGTCACGAAGATATTTGCCGGCTTGATGTCGCGATGCACAATGCCCTTGGCGTGCGCGGCATCCAGCGCATCGGCCACCTCGATGCCAATATTCAGCAGCCGCTCCAGCTCGAACGGGCTGCCTTGAATCATGTGTTTCAGCGTCTGGCCGCTGAGGCACTCCATCACCAGGAAGAGATGCCCCTCGTGCTCGCCAATTTCATGGACGGTACAAATATTAGGATGGTTCAGCGCCGACGCAGCCCTCGCCTCGCGACGAAAACGCTCCAGCGCCTGGGGATCTTCCGAGGCTTCCTCGGGTAGAAACTTCACCGCCACGAAACGGCCGAGCGCCGTGTCTTCCGCTTTGTAGACTACTCCCATGCCACCGCCGCCCAGCAATTCCACAATGCG
This sequence comes from uncultured Acidobacteriota bacterium, assembly GCA_963722725.1. GTDB lineage: Bacteria > Acidobacteriota > Terriglobia > Terriglobales > Acidobacteriaceae > JABDBE01. The sequence goes on along the minus strand of CAVROB010000009.1, from coordinate 213,686 downwards.
GTAGTGGGAAATCGTCTTCCCGATCATCGTTGACGAGTGGCCCTGTGCCCGCGTCTTAGGGGGAACACGGGCGAAGCAATCTTAGGCGGGATTTCGCGCGTCGTCAATGTTGGAGAATGTAGGGCGGACACTCTTGTCCGCCGCCGTTGAAATTTAGAAACGCCGCCCGCGCCAGGCACACACTCAATCTCATCTCAGCAAATCCCACGCTTCCTTATAAATCGCGTGCTTCGAAAGCGAGTTATGCGGCGACAGGGATATCGTCTTGGTGCGTTTGGGGGCCTTTCGGACGGGCACAAAATACCAGATGTCCAGTGGAATGATATAAATCGCGAAGAAGTCAATGTCATTCGGGGTATAGCATTTTTGCCCGAACCTCACCATGCTGCAAACGTAAAACTTACTTTTCCGGAAGTTGGTGGATTTCACCTGCTCTCGCAAAAAGCGCCCGCCCGCCTCCACCACGAAGTCATACCGGCTGCTGTCTCCCCGAGGTTTCATCACACGCAGACCGTGCTCCGCGGCTCGCGCCATAAAAAGCAGTTCTACCCACTCGCCCCGCAGCTTGAACTGCCGGCGGTCGCTCCCACCTTCTCCAAACATTGAATTGTCCCCGGAAATAGAAAACGCGGCCAGAAGGGCCGCGTCTGAGAATTGATCTCTAGTTCAATGCTAGCATTTTGGAGGGGTAAAGTGAGCCATGCTTAACGACTTTATATTTCGCTTGTTATCATCAACTTAGGTCCGATCGTGTAATTATGCCATATTGACAAGCTTTTTCCTGATTTAGGAATAACCGGCAGCTAATCCGGGTGGGGCGGAAAATCGTTAAGCGGCTCAAATCCAGAGACGTCCCCTATCCATTCTCTTGAAAAGGTCCAAATGGGATTTCTTTTGATTGAATGGCTTCCTTAAGGCGGGGCTCGTTTTCCCATAACCAAGATCGCAGAACGTACAAAACAATCTCTTGTTTTGTGGTCCCTAATCGGCCGTACGACTCTAATATCTCAAGCATGCGGGCGGTGGCGGGGTCAAGCTGTAGATTCAAGGGCTCAGTTTCTACCTTGCGCTTCGGTCTACCGCGTATCGGAGTTGGTTGGACTGGTTCGGGCATAATTTGCCATTAGAATACACTTTTAATTATCTTGTAATTGGATTATAAATGTTCTTAAAGGTAATGTATGTGAATAGGAGGGTTCTGGAATTCGTATTTTATTCGCCAAGAAAGACTGTTGACTTCCTTGATTCGTGCATCTATAAATGAGGCCGCTCTTGCGGCGAAGCGGAGGTCGTATGCCAACGGCTGAGACAATTAGACCCGAGGACGTGGTAGTTGGTCTGCTCGCGGAGGTGAGGCAGAGGATGGGATCAGAGCGCTTCGAAGCCGACCCCGTGAATATGCACACTCGATTTTTCGAGTGGCGTGACAAAGCCGAGTTTTCAAAACTGTTCGACCTGTTTGTATTTGACAATCGTGATTACTTCCCTTACTCGGAGACGTTGGATCGGGTACTTGACGGGCTCCAGTTGGCGGGCTACCTGGAGAGGACAAACCCCAGGGGCACGTACTACGTGATTACGCCAGCGCTAGAGAGTCTATTTGAGCAGAACGTGAAATCTAGATTTGGGGGCCCTCAACTTCAAGCACTGGAGGCGCTCGCTGGGAGATTTGTCGAGGACATAAAGACTGTACCACTTGCCCCAGCAAAATGATGTGGCCGACTCATCGAACAGTTCTACGAGAAAGCTGTCAAGCGACGTTGCCGCATTTGCGGAGCGGTACCTCGGCGAGCCGCAGGTACCGCGTTCGTCGAAGGTCATCCATGACGCCCTCTGGGGGACACAGCGCCTCCACAAGCACGAGGTGGCGTTAGTAGATACTCCTCTTTTCCAGAGACTACGCAGACTACATCAGACCGGCTTCTCCTATCTGACTTATCCCTCTACGACACACACGCGGTTCGAGCACAGCTTAGGGGTCCTCTACCAGACGGACAAGCTTGCCCGCGCCCTACACGATAAGTATTCGACAACGGGGGAGGTCGTTTCCCTAGACAGAATTCGTCAGTTGAGGGTCGCCGCGCTACTGCACGACTGTTCTCACGGTCCCTTTTCGCACACGAGCGAGGAAATCTACAGCACATTTCCCGAGATGCAGGAGCTTATCGGGCCAAGGGGAAAGGGCTTTGAGGGTTCGAGCGCGAGCGAAGTGCTCGCCCACTTCATCCTGAACAGCGAGCCGTTCAAGCATTTCCTGGAGAAGTTGAAGGAGCATGTGGCGCTGGACCTGGAGCCAGGGTGGTTGTCAGGTGTCATACTCGGCGGCCTAAAGCAGTCCGACCCGCTGAATGCGCATTACGCGGAGATACTTAACGGTCCCTTCGACTCCGACAAGCTCGACTACATTTTTCGCGATGGACACTACAGCGGACTTCCTCTTGGCGTGGATCTCGACCGGCTCTGGCTCGCGACGGAGGTCCACATCATTAGGCCAGAGGACGTCCCCGGCTTCCCTAGGCCAATGCGCCGGCTAGTGATGGCGCGCTCTGGGATCAATTCGTTGGAGCAAATTTTCTCCGCTCGTATGAATCTGACCGCCAGTCTGTACCACCATCATAAGATTCGGGCTTGTGACTGCATGCTGAAGGCTGTCTTTCTGTACTGTAGGGAAAATGGTGTGGAATTGTGCGGTCGAAGAATTGAGAGCGCCGCTGATTTCCTGCATTTTACGGATGTAGGGATATTGGCTGAGGCGGAGCGGGCAACCGACCACAATGTCCGGGAAATGCTGGCCAACATCGTCAATCGGAGGCTGTTCAAGAGGGCGTTAGTGATTTCAATGAACGGTTTCGTGCGCCCGGGTTCTGAGGAAAACGATTCAGATACGAAGGAAAGCTACAACCTGGTCCACGAGCTCATCGGAACGACTCTCGAGGAACAGCGAAAACTTGCAGTTGCGATTTGGGATGCTGCTGGCAAGCCGGGACGCAAGGAAGAGGTCTGGCTCGACTTCCCCAAGGGCGTTAAGTCTAAGGACCTCGCAACCACCTTCGTGAATGTCGGACACATGGACGCGCCTGCCTTCCGGACGCTCGAAAAATTCATACCCATCGAACAGTGGACGAAACAGTACCTCTTGCAAAAGTGGCGTGGGCATGTCTTTTGCAAGCCTGAGCACGTGCGGAAGATATCTCCTGCGGCGAGCGATGTATTGGGCAAGGCTTACAACATCCAGTTCAATGAGTATGCGTTCACGCCTTGCGATTTGGAACCCCGACATTAGCGTCGGCCGCCGCGCGCCTATTTACCGTGATGAGGCGGCAGACATCGCGATCCGGATGACGTAGACTGCGTTCCACATGTGAACAAAGGCAATTGCCTGAGCCTGGAGCATGGGAAGCAAATCTTGCTCGATAGGTTTCGGCGTTATCAGCCGACAACTGCTTACATCCAAGACCGCTGGCACAGTTCCTTCTTCAAGGTCCAAGGCGGCGCGCATCATCGCGAGCACGACATTCAGGCGCTGCTTCGTCGGTTTCTCCTCTTTGAAGTAAAGCTTCACCACATGCTTTTTTCCATCGAATTGGAGGCCGAGTTCGGGGTTTACGCGGACAGTTAGGCCGCCATAGGTCCAAGGCGCTGAGGGCGGCTTGAACCATGCCAGGTGCTTCTTCCCTACAAATTTCTGGTAGGCCTTAATAGCATCTGGATACCGCTTGAGTTTCTTCGGGTCCTTAAGACCAGGGATCACGTCCTCTAATTTTGCCTTGCCCTGATGATGGTTCTGAAGCCCTTCGCGAAGCGGCCTCCAGAAATCGAAGCGTGGATCATATTCTCCACGTGCTGCCAGTTCCTTGACTTTCGTGAATTGCGGCGGCCCCGCAGTGATGACGAAATCGACCCAGTCGGTGAGCGAAATCTCTGGCATACGGACCTCTCACCGAACAATAACACAACAGAAGCCAAAAGCGAATAAAATACGAATTCACTCGCAGCCACACCAGTGAAGTTTTCTACTGAATCAGCGTCCCTCCGTTGGTTGGCTCTTCTTCTGGCGGGATCACTACCGCCGCGGCCACGCGGTCTCCCGCTTCGATGTTCAGCAGGCGGACGCCTTGGGCTGATCTTCCCGACTCGCGGATGAATTTGGATTCGATGCGGATGATTTTGCCGTACTGGCTGATCAGCATGACTTCGGCGTCTTCGGTGACCTGCGCGATGCCTACGACTTTGCCGTTGCGTTCGGTGGTCTTTACGTTGATTACGCCTTTGCCGCCGCGGTTGGTCAGGCGGTATTCGTCGGCGGCGGTGCGCTTGCCGTATCCGTTTTCGGTGACGGAGAGGATGAGCGAGCCTTTCTTGCCGACGTCTTCGACTTCGAGCGTCGATTCGGCGGGATCTTTCGCGGGAGCGGGTGGCAGCACCGCATCCGGCTTGACCGTGGTGGCCATGCCGACGATGTAATCTTTCTCGCCGAGGTTCATGCCGCGCACTCCGGTGGCATTGCGGCCCATGGAGCGGACGTCGGTCTCTTCGAAGCGGATGGCCTGGCCGTCGTGCGAGGCGAGGAAGACGATCTGCACGCCGTCGGTCAGGCGGGCGGCTACCAATTCGTCGCCCTTTTCGATGTTGATGGCGATGATGCCTCCGTTGCGGACGTGGGAGAAATCTTTCAGGTCAGTCTTTTTGACCGTGCCATTGCGGGTGGCGAAAAAAACGTATTTGCCTTCTTCTTCGAGATTGCGGACGGCGAGAATGGTGCGAACTGTCTCGCCAGGTTGCAACGCGAGCAGGCTGCCTACGTGTTTGCCTTTGCCGGCTGCGCCTACATCGGGGATTTCATAGACCTTGAGCCAGTAGACGCGTCCATTGTTGGTGAAGATGAGAAGGTAGGCGTGGGTGGAAGCGATGAAGAGATGTTCTACGAAATCCTCGTCGCGCGTCTTCATGCCCATGCGCCCCTGGCCTCCGCGACGCTGATTGCGATACGTGGAAATCGCGGTACGCTTCATGTAGCCGCTGTGGCTTACGGTCACGGCCATCTGCTCGTCCGCGATCAGGTCTTCGAGATGGATTTCGGCGGCTTCGTCTTCGATGACGGTGCGGCGTTCGTCGCCGTAGAGCTTTTTGACTTCTTCCAGCTCTTTGATAATTACGCGCGGAGTTTCTTTCTCGGAGCCTAAGATCGATTCGTAGTCGGCGATGTTGCCGCGGGTAAGATTCAACTCTTTGTTGATTTCGTCGATCGAGAGCCGGGTCAAGCGGTGCAATTGCAATTCGAGAATAGCGTCGGCCTGAATGCCTGTGAAAGGCTTTTCAGGATCGAGCTTCGGCGCGCGGCCCAGTGATGTTGATTTCGATTTTCTTGCCGCCGAAATAGGCGACCAGGTTTTCGCGAGCGTCGGCGCGATTGGCGCTGGCACGAATGATGACGATCACATTGTCGAGGTGATCGAGCGCGGTGAGATAGCCTTCGAGGATGTGCTCGCGGTCTTTGGCTTTGGCCAGCAAATAAGAAGTGCGCCGCCGGACCACATCCACGCGGTGATCGATAAAATGCTTAATGGCCTGGATCAGGCCCATTTCCTTTGGCTGTCCGTTGACGACAGCCAAAAAAATCATGGAAAAACCTTCCTGCATCGAGGTGTGCTTGAAGAGCTGATTGAGCACGATCTGGGGTTCGCCGCCGCGCTTGAGTTCGACCACGATGCGCATGCCGTCCCGGTCGCTCTCGTCCCGGATATCGCTTATTTCGTCGATGATCTTGTCGTTGACTAGTTGCGCCATGCGCTCGATCAGGCGTTTCTTGCTTACCTGGTAGGGAATCTCGGTAACGACGATGGCCTGGCGATCTTTGTTGAAAGTTTCGATGCCGGCTTTGGCGCGCATCATGAAGCGGCCGCGTCCGGTCTTGTAGGCTTCGTAGATTCCGGCTTTGCCGTGAATGATTCCGTACGTCGGAAAGTCGGGGCCTTTGACGATGTTTAGAATTTCAGGGAGTTGCGTGGCTGGGTTGTTCACCAGCAGGATCGTGGCTTCGACGATCTCCGTCAGATTGTGGGGCGGGATATTCGTCGCCATGCCAACCGCGATTCCATTCGATCCGTTGACCAGAAGATTGGGAATGCGCGTAGGTAGGACCGTGGGTTGAGTGTTGGAGTCGTCGTAGGTCGGCTCGAAGTCGACCGTGTCCTTGTCGATATCGGCGTTGAGATCTTCCGCCATGCGCGCAAGACGGCACTCCGTGTACCGCATGGCTGCGGGTGGATCGTCGTCGACCGAGCCGAAATTTCCTTGCCCATCGATCAGGGGATACCGCAACGAAAACGGTTGCGCCATGCGAACCAGCGCATCGTAGAGCGCGGTGTCGCCGTGGGGATGGTATTTTCCCATCGTTTCGCCAACTACCCTGGCGCACTTCACGTACCTGCGATTGTGCAGCAGGCCGGAGTCAAACATGTGGTAAAGAATGCGGCGGTGGACGGGCTTCAATCCGTCGCGCACATCGGGCAGAGCGCGGCCGATGATCACCGACATCGAGTAGTCGAGATACGACCGGCGCATCTCTTCTTCGATATTTACGGGTTGAATGTTCAGCGCGCCGGGATTGCCGCCTTCACCGGGAGGGGGCGGAGTTAACGGAAGTTCTGGATTTTGGTCGTCTGGCATTTTGCGGTTCTCAGGTTTAGCTTCAGTTCTCGGTTCTCAGTTCCTGGTTCTCAGTCGAGCGACGGTAACCCATTGCATTTACAGTAGCTTACTGGTTTATTGGATACCAGTCATTATAGCATACGAGGGCCTCACGAGGGTTGCCGTCGCAGGTCCGGATGAGCGGGAATCAACCACCAGGATTGAGCGGCGCCTACGACGGAAAGTCCGGCGCAGATTAGCATCACCAAGCGGAAACCGTAAACGAATGATTCGCTGACCGAAGTCTTGATTTCATTCGACGTGGTGCGGTCAAGCCCTGGGGGTATTTCGAGAGCGGCAAGTTTGACGTAGTTCGATTTAATATCCTCTCTCTGCTCGGTCGATAACGGCACACTTGCGAGACTGCGATCAAGATGGGTGCTGAACAACGAAAGCATCACGATCCCGAGCACGGCAACTGCGAGTAGTCCAGCGATACGAGAGACTGCGTTGTTAATCCCGGAGGCGGTTCCTGCGCGATCCTGCTCCACCGCGTCCATGACAACGGTGGTGAGCGGAGCGACGCTGACGGTCATGCCGAAACCGAGCACGGTAAAGGCCGGGAAGAACGCGCTCCAGTAGCTGCCGCCGACTGAAGGGATGGCGAACAAGATAAAACCTGCGGCTGTGATGAGAGGGCCAACGATCAATGGCAGCCTGGCTCCGTAGCGGGCTATCAAACCTCCCGACCAGCGCGACAATACTGACATGAGCAGGATGAACGGAAGCGCAGCGGCACCAGCAGCGGTTGCGGAATAACCCTGAACCTGGATGAGGTTCAGGGGAAACAGGAAAAAGAAGATTCCTGTGGCGGCATAGAGGAACAGCGTGAGAAGGTTCGCGCCGCTGAAAGGCCGCGACTGAAATAACTGCAAGGGGACCATGGGCTCCGCGACTCGAGCCTCGACAAAAAAGAATGCAATCAAACATAGGAGGCCGACCGTCAACGTTGCAATGACAAGCGGGTTTCTCCAACCGAGACGAGCAGATTCGATGAGACCGTAAACCAACCCACCCAGACCGACGGTAACGATTGCGGCTCCCAGCCAATCCACGTGCTTCGCCGTTGTGCTTCTGCTCTCGGGAACATGCTTCAGGGAAATGGCGATCACAGCGACAGCGAATGGAAGGTTGAGGAAGAATGCCCATCGCCAGGAAGCATGCTGGATCAGCCAACCGCCAAGAACTGGCCCAAGCGCGGTGGTAATTGCGGTAAAGCCGGACCAGGTTCCGATGGCTCGACCGCGTTCCTTCTCGTCAAAGGATGCACTGATAAGGGCCAGGCTTCCTGGCACCAGAAACGCAGCGCCCAGCCCCTGAATCGCTCGGGCGATTATCAGCTGATGAATGTTTGGCGCCACGCCACACCATGCAGAGGCAATTGCAAAGACTGTAACGCCGATCAGGAAGGTGCGACGGCGTCCGAACAAATCTCCGATGGAACCACCGACGAGGATGAGCGCTCCGAGAAGCAGACCATACGACTCAATCACCCACTGCGCGTCAATCACGGTCGCGCCGAGGCTGGATTGGAGAGCAGGCAATGCGACGTTCACGATCGTGCTGTCGATGAAGGCCATGCTGGATGCGAGAATTGCCGCAGCCAGGATCCACGTTCCCGCCGCAGGTTGGCCAGGGGCAACCGAGGGCCCGGATCGGATCGCGAGTTCATCGCAAGGTGGTCTCATCGTCGTTATGATAATCGGGCTGCGCGAGAAGGGGCGTAAAACTGCTTAAGCGGTGGAGAAAAAGACATTGCAAGCAATGTCTGTACAGGGAAGCGGTTACGGCCGGGTGACGACTTCGTTTGGGCCCGAAGGCAGAGTGAAGCGGATGCCGGCTTGGTGATTGGCTTGGATTGTGGCGGGGATGTCGAGGGCGGAGACTTGGATATTTTTCGTCCAATGACCGCTTTGCCAATAATCTCCGCTGGCGTAAATCGTGCTGCCTACGATGGCGTATTCCGGCACCTGCTCGCGGTGACCGTCCTTAAAGATCAGCACTGCCGGCGGAAGCTCAGGTTGAGATGGTTGTTGATTGATGCGCGGAGAGCCGTTGGCGTCGGCTTCGGCGTAATCGAGTGGGGCATTGGCGCCGCGTTCCGCTGATTGCTGCCTTCCGCCGAAACGCACATAACGATTGCCCTGCAGTTCGATCATCAACGGTTCGGATTTTATTTCCGGCTGGGTGTCGGCGACAGGGGCCGGCTGAACGATGACAAACTGGGGTGGGACCGTCACGGGAGCAACTTGATAGTCCGAATAAAACGGATCGCCTAGGAAGATTGCATCACGGCCGAAAGAACGGGAATAGGGGCGCCCGGCAAAGGAAACATTGACGCCTCGGGAAAAACCAGAAGGCGCCCCGCCACCACTGCCTCGCATTTGCGCGGTTGACGTCGCCGCGAGAATCGTTACCCCAAGCAGCGCCGTCAACGAAAAGGTGATCGGCGCAAAGATCCGCGGCTTAGGCATACTCTAGTTCGCTTCGTTTGGAGCGGGAATCTGGAAGTCGATGCCGCGGTCGTCGTTCTGTTTCGCGGTAGCGGTCAGGTCCAGGTCGGCGAGCGCAATCTTCTGGCGATGTCCGCTGGTCAGGTCGTATAGAGTGCTCCCGACAATTGCATAGTTCGCGACTTCAACTTGATGACCGTCCTTGAACACCAGGATGGTCTGAGGCTGATCAGAAGCGGGCGCGGCCGAATCAGAGGCTGGATCGTCCTGCGGGCTATTGTAGCTTGCGCGGCTCGAATATGGGGCCGGAGGTGGCGCAGGCGCTGCCCCTGTACCGCGACGGTCAAAAATTGTAGGGCCGCCGTTGTAATCGGCTGGCGGATCATCGGCAACGTCATTGCTGGAATCGTAATAACCGTAATAGGGCGCGGAGTAGATTCCGGCCCCCCACGGAAGGTACGCGTCCTTGCGATGATGAGGATGCTGGGCGTTCGGTGGTTGGGGTGGGACAGCCGTCGTTACGCCCCTGAAACAGCAAGTGGGAGAACTGGGCGTATAACCGCGCGGACCGAGCGAGGTGACGCTGGGAGCCACTCCATTGACTTGACGACCGCCAAATCCGGGCGACGTGACTGAGGCAGGCATGCCGTTCACCTGAGCGTCCGCTGTGGGGATCAGAAATAATCCCAGAAAACCAAGCACAAAGAATGTCAACGCAAAAGCCGCTCCGGTCGGTCGATTCAGCCGTTTCACCGCGACATCATACTCCAGTTTTCTATGCATGGCGCACTCCCCCTGTAAATATTAGAACATGAGAGGGGGTGGGAAGTTGCGTGCCTAAAGAGAATTACTTTCGTGCTATGGGCGTGGTTCGTACCCGCGCTAAGTAGCTGAAAAGCTGGGATCTGCTTCTTAGGGGCGGTGCTGTCCAGGATTTGCACCCTAGAAGCGACTTGGAGCGGAACACCTTCCAGTTTTCCTGGGACTCGGGCATAGTTGTACGTGAATAAACTGGGGTCCGAGTGGACCCGGTGGACGCAGGGTTAACAAAGCGAGAAAGGTCGGAACTGCCATGAGACACATGCTTTCCATTCCGCGCAGCTTGGCCTCAGCTTTCTTCGTCGCCGGTCTGTGCCTGCAAAGCGTATTCGGCCCGGTGGCGGCACAAGCGAAGTACGCGCCTTTCCGGTTCATTTACCTTTCGTCGCAATCGACCGAGTCGGTGGCAGCGCGTCTTGCCGCTCAAAATGCTTTATTCAAGGAGCAGTTCGACGATGACATGAGGGCTTCTCCGGAGAGCGAGACCGCGAGAGGAGACTACCGGGATAATGCAATGCTGGATGACTATTCTCTGGCGGCGAGCACGAAGCAGAACGCGACCGATCGCGCATATCGCGCGAAGCTCGCGGCAATTTCTGCGGAGGGGTTTCCCGAGCAGGATCGCATCTCGCACGATCTCCTGCTTCATGTTCTGGACAATCGAATCGCGGACTACGAGTTAAAGAACTACGAAATGCCCATTTCGCAAATGCAGGGCATCCACAACAGCCTCGCTGATCTTCCGAACTCCGTGCCGCTGGATACGGTTCGGCACTATGAGGATTACATTGCGCGTTTGCACCAAATTCCTCGGGCCTTCGAGCAAACGATCGAAGTGCTTCGCCAGGGAGAAAAAGACGGATTGATGCCGGTGCGTATTTTGCTCGAGCAAATACCGGCGCAATGCGAAGGCACGATTACCGAAAATCCGTTCCTGGCGCCCACGAAGAAGTTTCCCGCTTCCATCTCTGCCGAGGACCAGAAGCGGTTGACCGCAGAAATCGTGGAAGTGGTCAATTCGGAGGTGTTGCCGGCTTATCGGCGGTTCGCCGAATTTATCGCAAAGGACTACGCTCCGCGTGGCCGCAGCACAATCGGATTGAACAGCTTGCCGGACGGCGCGCGACGCTACCAGCAAGCGATTCGAGAGCAGACGACCACGGATATGTCACCGGCGGAGATTCATGCTCTGGGTCTGCGCGAGGTCGGACGAATCAACGGCCTGCTCTCCAATCTTGCTCTAAAAGCAGGCTACAAAGACCTGAGCAGTTTTCGCGCCGCGATCAACGGTGATGCGAAATACATACCGAAATCTGCGGATCAGATCGTCGAGGATTTTCGGCGCTATGTCGGCCAAATGCAGCCGCATCTGCCAGAACTGTTCGGAGTTTTCCCGAAAACTCCGCTGACCGTGGAGCCTGCGCCTGCCTCCCAACCCAACAATCCGACACACTATGTTTTTGGCACCCCGGATGGCAGCAGGCCGGCCCGCGTTGTGGTTGCCACTTCGAACTATGCCCACCGAAAATTGGTGAGCGACGAGACCCAGGCTTATCACGAAGGAATCCCCGGCCATCACATGCAGATTTCCATCCAGCAACGGCTCACGGGGCTGCCGGAGTTTCGTCTTCACGTCCTCAACAACGCATACGCCGAGGGCTGGGCAGTCTATGCGGAGGCGCTGGGCAAAGAGATCGGATTTTTCCAGGACCCGGCCTCAGACTATGGACGGCTCAATCTTGAGTTGATGCGAGCGGTCCGCCTGGTTGTCGATACGGGAATTCACTCCGAAGGTTGGACGCGCGAGCAGGCCGTGGCTTACTTCCGCGAGAGCGGTGCCGGAGACGAGCCCACGATTCAAGCTGAAATTGACCGGTATATTGCTTGGCCGGCTCAGGGGCTTAGCTACCAGATCGGCAAGCTCAAGATTCTCGACCTGCGCGATCGCGCCAAGCAGCGGCTTGGTCCCCACTTCGATATCAGAGCCTTCCACGATGAAATCCTGGGCGGAGGAAGCCTGCCGCTCGACATGCTGGAAGCCCGGGTCGAGAACTGGATTGGAAGTCAGCTTCCGAATGGCGCTACCAGATAAGGCGGTGCGCGGCTATAGCGGCTTTCCAACACGCGCCAGTTCGGCCAGATTCCAGAACGCATTGGCCAGCAGAAGTCCCCAGACGCAGGCCGCGACAAGATCGCGTCTCTGGGTCTCCAGCAAGTCAGAAGCAATGGCAGCGACGAACACAAACCAGAATGGCGTGGCGACGAGCTGGAATCCGAAGCCGGGATAGTGCGGCGCGCCCAGGCTAAGCAGAAGAAACAGCGCTGCAATCATCAGAGGCGCCGTATTGCCGAAATATCTTGACCGCCGCCAGGCGAAATATGCAATCAAAGCGATTGGGATCGCCAGCAAGAGCGCTGGGCCACTTTGTCCGGTTTGCGCGAGAACCCGCATGTAAGTTCCTGGCACAAGAAACGCCGACCATGTGATTCCGAAAAAGCGGGCATGGCGAATGCTCTGCCAAAAAACGCCTGGACGAAACAGATAGCAAGCGAACAAGAGCAGGAACGCGACCCCGCACGCTGCCGCCCAAATCGCAGCCGCCGCTGGCCGCCTCGTCGGCGCCAGATAGAGCATGAACCCGAGCGCGATGGGAATCAGGATGACCAGTGAAAACTGAGAGCCGATGGCTAGCGCGAGTGAGAGTCCGAGCAATAGAATGCGCCGCCAGTTCCAAACCACAACTTCGCGCGGAGCGTATAAAGTGTGGGCGGCCGCGATGGCCGTGAAGATGGCTCCGAAAGCGCCCCAGGCCGCGCCCATCTCTGGCTGTGCCGCGTACAGGGTGCTGCTGCGGAGGATCACGGGCGAAACGCAATATAGCGTCAGCGCAATGTAGCCACCGGCGTTTCCGTAGAGCCTGCGCGCCACATACCACAGGGACGCGCCCAGGAGCAGGCCGAAGATCAGATAAGGAGTTCGCGCCAGCCATCCCCAGTAATGGAAGGACCCAGATTCGGATGTGCCGGTCCAGCCCAGCAGCGGAACGGAAGCCAACAGGTACCACAGCGGCGAGTGGTTGGGATCGTAGCCGTCGTTCTGCTCGACTTCGGGCGGCGTCGGGGTTCCGGCTTCCATGCGTTCGACGGATGGCGTCCCCGCGATCGAATCTCCACTCCATTGCTGCAATCCTTCCACCACACGGAAAAGCTGAGAAGATTCAACTTCGTTTGGCTCGGTGCCCCGGACCAGCAACCAACCACACTGCGCCAGGAATCCGAGGAGCAGAAATCCCGCCAACACCTGAGGCCTGCCGAAACGCTCGCGCGTAAGAAATTTGCTCATGAAAGGGACGGCGAGTGTTTTACCATGTCCGGGGATGATTGGGGAAACTTCCGCCATGGACGAAGCAAAAGATGGCTCGTTCTCTGAGAATACAGGACCGGCGGGACAACAGCTCAATCAATCGGATCTTGGGTTGGTTACCGCCTCGCCTCGATCATTGCACCCGCCGGTGCATAACATCTTCATCGATGATCACGGCCTGCGAGCCGGATGGCGATTTCTGCTGTACGTCGGTTTGTGGAGAGTGTTCCTCATTCTGATCACCAACCTGGTGCGATATGTGCAACCGCATGAGGCGCACGGGATTTGGCAGGAGTTGATTGCCGAGTTGGAATTTCTGGCATCGGCTGTTCTGCCTACACTGGTGATGGCCGCCATCGAGAAACGTCGGTTTGACGACTACGGCCTTCCGCGAAAGTATGCCTTCGGAAAATCGTTCTGGGTGGGCATTGTCTGGGGCATCGTGGCCATTTCAGTGTTAGTGCTCGCGATCGGCGGGGTTGGCGATTTCTCCCTGGGCGGTTTGGCATTGCATGGCACACGAATCTTCAAATTCGCGGCTTTCTGGGGCGGATTGTTTCTTGTCGTCGGCTTGTTCGAGGAGTCTCTGCTGCGCGGCTATCCGCAATTCACGCTGACTCAAGGCATGGGTTTCTGGCCGGCCGCTATTTTGCTTTCGTGCTTGTTTGCGGCTTTGCACTTAGGCAATCCCGGAGAAACCTGGGTTGGCTTGCTCGCGGTCGCGGCCATTGGATTTTTTTTGTGTCTGACTCTTCGCCGAACCGGGACTCTGTGGTTCGCCGTGGGCTTTCACGCTGCATGGGATTGGGGCGAGAGCTTTCTGTACTCCGTACCTGACAGCGGCGGGATGGTCATCGGACACTTGATGCGTTCCTCGTTCCACGGCTCGCGCTGGATCACCGGAGGCTCGGTCGGGCCGGAAGGTAGCGTGCTGGTGTTTGTGGTGATTGCACTGACTTGGGTGGCATTTGATCGGGCGTATCCGGAGGTAAAGTACGTGGCCTGATGATAGGGTTCGGGCCCGGGCATCCAAGGTGCTAAAATGTGTTCATGGCAAACACACGCAGCGCAACTCTTAGTATACGGCTGAAACCTGAAACCAAGAAACGGTTGGCGAAGCTGGCGAATGCCTCGGGGCGTAGTTCGAATTTTCTGATCGCAGACGCGGTCGAAGCCTACGTCTCTGATCAGGAAAGAATGCTGGCCGAGGTTCGTCAGGCGGATCGCCAGGTTAAGTCGGGACACTACATCAAGAATGAGGACATGAAAGCGTGGCTGCTCTCGTGGGGAACTGAACACGAACTGCCGGTTCCAAAGTGCGTCTGCGGGAAAGAACACGATGACGAGACGCTGTGCCAGTAGAAATTGTCTGGTCTGTGTTGGCCCGAACCCGGTTGCGCGAGATTCGTGCTTACGTGGCGCGAGACAAACCGAAGGCGGCGGAACGGCTGGCCATGCGGATAGTTGCGGTGGTCGAAGCTTTAAGAAATCATCCCTACCTGGGCCGCGCCGGGGCAGAGCCTGGGATCAGAGAGCTAGTGATCGGAGGCACTCCGTACATTGTGTTGTATCGTGTGCAGGGCCGGCGGGTGATCGTCGACACGGTCTGGCATGGGGCACAGAGCAGGAAGAGCTAGAGTCTTTGCTGTGGTATGAGCGACGATGTTTATGGCGAAGTCAATCACAACCGTTGCCGCGCTTTCGGAACTAGTCGAATCATCGTTCAGAGATGACAAGACCACCACTGTTATCTACCGGGGCCACGGCGCAGCCTCTTTCTCGCTGCGGCCCAAGGTAGGGCGTCTTCGTCCCCCAAAAAACTCGGCCAAGAAAACTGTTAATGAATCGTTGATGCTTGAGCTTTTTCGCCGCCAGTCAACAGATCGTATTGAGTTTGCTACGGAGAATGACTGGGAGCTCCTGGCGATTGCCCAGCACCACGGCCTTGCCACGCGGCTGCTCGACTGGACCCGCAGCCCACTTGTCGCGCTCTATTTCTGCGTCCGAAACGAGTACGAAACCCGCGATTCACGGGGGCGTCCGCAGCGCGAAAATGCTGAGGTCATTGCTTGGCGATGCCCGAAGGAAGATCTGAGTAAAGCACTTCCCGAGTGCGGCCCCCTCAAGATCAAGGAACTGGTCAGGTACATTCCCAGAGTCGTGACTGCTCGCCTGCGGGCACAGGGTGGCGTTTTCACGGCACACCCGGATCCGACGAAGGACTTCAAGCCGGTTGGAATTGTTCGGATACGAGTGCCTTATAAACATCGACAGGTTTTGAAGGTCTCGTTGTTTCGGCACGGGATTCACGAGGGCACGACGTTCCCAGACCTCGACGGCTTGGCCCGTCACATAGAGTGGTGCCAGACCGAGAGCCACTGATTCGGCCCGGCTTCGTGCATACGCCTCCGCCACGAGCAGCGGCGACGGACACGAGCGTCCCGCCCTGCAGGTCCTGAGCGCAACTCAGATATCCAGGTTCTTTACGTCGAGCGCGTTGTCTTCGATGAACTTGCGGCGGGCTTCTACGTCTTCGCCCATGAGCGTGGTGAAGATGGTTTCGCACTCGGCGATGTCTTCTAGCTTAACGGACAACAGGGTGCGCCGCTCCGGGTCCATGGTGGTTTCCCATAGTTGTGGCGCGGTCATTTCGCCCAGGCCTTTATATCGCTGGATGATGTAGTCCTTACGGCCCTCCGCCAGCACATAGTCGAAGAGGTCGCGGGCCGTGGACTTTTCTACCAGTTGCGGTTCGGGCTTCTTCTTTGCGGCGGATTTTGCGGGCGTGTCCGGTGCAGCTTTCTTCTCACCGCCGTCCTCGGGCTCGGCATCGCTGGCTTCTTCGCCCTTGCTGGTTGAGACGTTCTTGGCAACGGTCTCGACCACGAACGGCGGCTCCATGTAGGGCTCGATCTGCTTGAACTTCGAGAGCAGCTGACGGTACTCAGCGGTGGAGGCCAGTTCCCAATTGATCAAGTGCTCCGCGCCCTGCGCATTCACGTAGCGCGCTTCCCACAGATTGTGTTCTTCGTCGAAACGGCTCTCCACTTCCTTGAAGCCCCGCTCTTTTTGCAGTTTCTTCAGTTCTTTTTCGAGCTTCTCGATTTTCTTAGGCGCGGCTTTCTTGTCGCCTTCAAAATCGACTCGCTTGGAAAGATCGAGCTTGGGCAGAATGTCGGTAACGCGTTCGTCGCGCAAACGCTTGTCAACTTTGTCGAAAAGCTTGAGATACTCGTCGAGCACGTTCATGAAGCGCGACAGATTCGCGCCTTCGAGTTTGGCAGCGCCTTCACCATAACGCACGACCAGGCCTTCCGACGCGCGCTTGACCAGAACTTTTACATATTCGCGATCGTCCTTGATGTACTGCTGCGACTTGCCTTTCTTGATCGAGTAGAGCGGCGGCTGCGCGATGAAAACATTGCCGCGCTTGATCAACTCCTGCATGTGGCGGAAGAAGAATGTAAGCAGCAGCGTGCGGATGTGGCTTCCGTCGACGTCGGCGTCGGTCATCAGAATGATTTTGCCGTAACGCAATTTGCTCGCGTCGAAATCTTCTTTCGAAATGCCGGTGCCCAGCGCCGTAATCATGGCGCGAATTTCTTCGTGCGCCAGCATCTTGTCGTAGCGGGCTTTTTCGACGTTAAGGATTTTGCCCTTCAACGGCAGAATGGCCTGGAAACGCCGGTCGCGCCCTTGTTTCGCAGTGCCGCCTGCGGACTCGCCTTCGACCAGGAACAGCTCACAACGGTCCGGTTGCTTCTCCGAGCAGTCCGCGAGTTTTCCGGGTAGCCCACCCCCGTCGAGAGCGCCTTTGCGCCGGGTCAAGTCGCGAGCTTTTCTCGCGGCTTCGCGGGCGCGGGCAGCGTCGATCGCTTTGTTGATGATCTTTCGTCCGACGGTCGGGTTCTGCTCCAGATATGCGCCCAGACGTTCGTTGACGAACGCCTGAACGACGCCAGCAATGTCGGAGTTCAGCTTGCCCTTGGTCTGGCCTTCGAACTGGGGTTGCGGCAGCTTCACGCTGATCACGGCGACCAGGCCTTCGCGCACGTCGTCGCCGGTCAGGTTTTCTTTTACGTCCTTGAACAGACCCATCTGTTGCCCAGCGTAGTTGATGGTGCGAGTCAGCGAGGTGCGGAATCCAGAGAGATGCGTGCCGCCATCGACGGTGTTGATGTTGTTGGCGAAGCTGAAAACCGTTTCGGAGTAGGCATCGTTGTATTGCAGGCCGATCTCCATGGTCACGCCATCGCGTTCGGACTCCATGTAAATCGGCTTGTCGTGTAAAACCTGTTTGCCGCGATTGAGATGCTTGATGAATTCCGCGATGCCGCCGTTGTATTTGAATTGCGCGGTCTTGGGCTCGCCGGTTTTCGGATCGGTGGTGCGCTCGTCGGTAAGCGTGATCAGCAGACCTTTGTTCAGGAATGCCAATTCGCGCAAACGCTGCGCCAGCGTGTCGAAGTTGTATTCGGTGACCGTGAAAATGCTCTTGTCGGGCAGGAAATGAACTTTCGTCCCACGCTTCGTCTTCACCTCGCCCGCTTTTTTCAGCTTGCTGGTGGGCTCACCTTTGGAATAGGTCTGCTCCCAGGTGAATCCATCGCGCCAGATTTCCAGATCAAGTTCTTCGCTGAGCGCGTTCACGCAGGAAACGCCAACGCCGTGCAACCCTCCGGAAACTTTGTAGGAAGAAGCATCGAACTTGCCGCCGGCGTGCAGAGTGGTCATCACGACTTGCGCGGCGGGAATCTTCTCGCCATCGATATCCATCGAGTCGACGGGAATGCCGCGACCGTTATCGACTACGGTGATGGAGTTGTCGAGATGAATCGCGACTTCAATTTTGTCGGCGTATCCGGCGAGCGCTTCGTCAACAGAATTGTCGACGACTTCGTAGACGAGATGATGAAGTCCCAGGTCGCCGGTCGAACCGATGTACATGGCGGGACGCTTGCGGACGGCTTCCATGCCACCCAATACTTTGATGGAGTCGGCGGTGTAATCGCCGTTGCCGTTGACAGGGTTGGGCCCGCCGGCTCTATTCTTGGTGTCGACAATGGCGGTGGTTTCAATCTCTTTTGTTGCCATTCAGCTCCGTGGAAGATGGGCCGGATTCGAGGCTCGGTCCGGCGCGCATTTCCTGTGCCCTAAAATGAGGTCAAATGACTGAAATTATTAACACTTACGACGTCAGGATTTATAAATAATTATACCACAGTTCCACCCACTCTTAGGTGCTGAATCGAGCCGGTAAACCGTGCTTCTAGTGCCATTTAGGGAGGTGCTTGGCAGCGGAGACTGCATCTCGTTTCCGGCAACGATTTGCGACTCATTTGCGCGAAGCTGGCGTTTCTTTCCTGCTGAAGGTTAAGCCTTCCACAAGCTGGTCCGCTTCGTCTTCGCTCCCGCCGATGAAAGTAAACGAGACCACGTAGCCCTTTTCTATGACGACCAGCGTGCTCTGGTACATGGTCAGATTTCCGAGTGGTTTGCTGAAGTCGCCGCGTACCAGTTGCATTTCTCCGAGGCGGAATTCGTACGGCTCGTTGACCACGGTTAAGCCTTTGGACTTGGTCAGCTCGGTGAGCGGACCGAAATATTGTTCTGCGCTTCGCAGGCCCGGATAAGACGCGACTTCTTCCGCCGCCACCACGATTGCGGAATTCACTGAGTCGCCGGATGCCTCGGGAGGATGCTCGAACATGGCAAGAAGAAGGATGGATTTCTTCGAGTCGTTGGAATCTGGGCTTGAGTCTTGGCTCATTTCCTTGGTGCGGTTCACCCAGCCAAAGGGAATCTTGTAATTGAAGCCGAATGTGGTGTTGCGATAGACGTCCTCGGCATCAGGGGCTGCAGCCTTTGCGTTCGCAGGGGATGGACTGGGCGCGATGGGTTGCTTCAATGGCTGTTGAGCCAACACGGCGTGGCTCAAGAGGACAACGGCAAAGACGCGTGAAGCGACATACCAACGGCATCTCATTTCCTTTTATGGTATAGGACGCTGGCTCAATGAGCCTGAATTATGCAGCTTCTCTTGCGACCTTCAGGCGTTTGAGTCTGCGATTGACGATTTCCACATTAAATAGTTCGGGGTCGAAGCCTTCGCCCAGCCAGTCCCGCCGTGCCTGATATTCGGGGTGCCTTGGGTCGAAGATAATTTCCAATAGTTCCCCATAACCGTGGGGACCACCACAATCCTCCGGAGGGCAACTCCGCGCCCCGTCAAGGCAGCGGACCTGATCGGGCTCGCCTTCGTGGATTTCTTCCACTCGTAGTTCGTGTTCCCATCCATCTCCCAGGTCGTAGGTGTAGATAAAGCGCGCACCTTTGCGCGGAGCAATATCCTGCAGCATTACGCGTTTTGCGTTGACCACGGCTTGCGCAAAGTCGGCCCATTCGGACACGCCTTCGCCGTACTGCCGACGTCCCACGTTGAAAAGATAGATGTGGTAATTGTCCCAGCCCATCACTTTTTGCAGAATGGTGTGCAACTTGGCCAGGCTCACAGTTCCGGGCACGGCAAGGCTGCGCCAAATCGGCGGTTCAATTTCGAGTAACTTGATGCTGAGTCGATAGTTTTTCACTGGGTCTGTTCCCTTCGGTTTTGACGTTCGATCTTACGGGGCCGGCTAGGCTGCTTTGTCCATCGGAACTGGCTGGGCGCAGTGCGCACAGCGTTTGGCATCGATGGGAATCTCGCTCAGGCATTCGGGACACTTCTTGGTTGTGGGATCGGCGGGCGCGGGCGCTTTGCGCATGCGCGCGACCAAGAGATTCACCGGGGTCACAACGAAGAAGTACACGGCTGCCGCTACCAAGAGGAAAGATACGCCAGCATTGACGAAGTCTCCGATAGCAAACATGCTGCCGTTGACAGTGAACTTGATGGCGGAAAAATCCGGCTTGCCGACAATCGCCGCAATCAGCGGAGTGAGCAGGTCTTTCGTGAAAGCCGAGACCACCGAGGCAAATGCTGCGCCAATCACGACGCCGACTGCCATGTCGATTACATTGCCGCGAAGAATGAACTGCTTGAATCCGCTTAGCATGTGGCCCCCCACTGAAGAGTGGCGACCACTTTACGGCGGATAAACGGCTGCCGTCAAGTTTGCGCGCTGTTGGGACGGGTAAGCGCGCGTCAGATTCTCATCGGCATGACGATGTAGCGGTACTTGTATTCTTCGCCTTCGGCGGGGCGCATCTGGCCGGCGGACTGGGAATCTTTGAATTCGAGTTTCACGTCGCCGTTGCCGGTTGCTTTGAGGAAATCCAAAAGATATTGCGCGTTGAAACCGATCTGGATCATGTCCCCGTTGTAATCGATTTCGAGGGAGTCTTCCGACTCGCCGGTTTCGGTCGAGGACGCCGAGAGTTTCAGCTCGCCTTTTTCCAGACGCATTTTTACGGCTCGCGAGCGTTCATCGGCAAATTGCGCGACACGGGAAATCGCCGCTGTAAGTTCCTCGCCGTGGACGGTGATGCTCTTGTTATTGTCCTTGGGCAACACGGCTTCGAAGTTGGGGAACTGGCCGGTGAGTTGGCGCGAGGTCAGCAGCCTCTGGCCAATGCGGAAAAATAACGTGGATTCGTCTTTGGCGAACTCGATTTCCTCGGCATCGGTTGAGTCGAGCAGCGACTTTAATTCGTCCATCGCCTTCTTGGGAACGAGAGTTTTCATCTCGCCGGAAACGCCTTCGAATTTCCCGCCGCTACGTTCGATGTGTGCTAACCGGTGTCCGTCGGTGGCAACCATGGTGATCGATTCCGGCTTGAGCACCATCAATGCTCCGTTCAGCGTGTAGCGCGATTCTTCACTGGCAATGGCGAACCCGGTTTTAGCAATCATCGACCGCAGAACCTGCGACGGGATTTTCACAACCCCAACAGTTGGAAACGTGGGCAGGCTGGGAAAGTTTGATCGCGCCATGCCGACCATCTTTGTATTCGACCGGCCACAGCGGATGCTGACCCAATGATTTTCCAGCAGCTTGATCGTGATGTCCGCATCGGGCAGCAGTTTCACGTAGTCGTGCAGCTTGCGCGCCGGAATCGTACAAGCGCCTTCTTTTTTCACCTTGGCCACGCACGACGTACGCAGACTGAGATCGAGGTCCGTGGCGGTAAGCGAAAGCTTGTCACCGGCAGCTTCAAATAAATAATTCGACAGGATGGGGATGGTGGTCTTGCGCTCGACCACGCCTTGGGTCGCCGTGAGCTCTCGCAAGAGTTCGAACTTGCTGACCGTAATCTCCATGGTGGTAGTTCCCGCCGCGGATGCAATGGCTTCTACCGGCATAACCTGAGTCCCCCGCCAAGTGGCGCTACTTTCGATACTTCCCTTATATCAAAACAAAAACCTATAAAACCAGCATTAACAGCCGGAAACAAGGAAAAGTTGGGTTTGGCAAATTGCGACTCATCCGCCCAACTGCTCGGTCAACTTGTTAAGCAACCGGTTCAAGTCCTTGTCGGTCTTGCGGACGGTGTCGATTTTTTCGACCGAGTGCAACACGGTTGTATGGTGCTTACCGCCGAACTGGCGGCCAATCTCGGGCAGGGACGCTTCGGTCAGGTGCTTGGCCAGATACATCGCGATTTGCCGTGGATAAACGATGGCGCGCGAATTGTTCTTCGCCTTGATCTCCACCAACCGCAATCCGAACTGCTCTGCGACCGACTTCTGAATCGATTCAATGGTGACTTTCCGCGCCTGTGAGTCGATGAAATTCTTGAGCACCTGCTGGGTATAGGGAAGCGTGATCTCGGCCCCGATCAGCGAAGAGTGCGCTACCAGCCGGATGAGCGCACCTTCCAGTTCGCGGACGTTCGAGCGAATATTGGACGCGATGTAAAGAGCCACGTCGGTAGGAAGAGTGACTTTTTCCTGCTCCGATTTCTTCTGCAGGATAGCTACCTTGGTCTCCAAATCCGGCGGCTGGATGTCAGCGATCAGGCCCCACTCGAAGCGGCTACGCAGCCGGTCTTCGATCTCGGCCAGCTCTTTTGGCGAGCGGTCGCTGGCAATCACGATCTGCTTCATCGATTCGTGCAGCGCGTTGAAGGTGTGGAAGAATTCCTCCTGCGTGCGCTCTTTCTGCGCCAGGAACTGAATGTCGTCCACCAGCAGTACGTCGACGTTGCGAAACTTGTCACGAAAGCTGGTCATTTTGTCGTAGCGCAGCGAGTTGATCATTTCATTGGTGAACTTCTCGCTGGATACGTAGCAAATGGCCAACTGCGGCTGCCGCTTGCTCACCTCATGGCCGATCGCCTGCATCAGGTGAGTTTTGCCCATACCAACGCCGCCATAGAGGAAGAGCGGGTTGTAAGCCTTCGATGGACGCTCCGCAACCGCCTGACAGGCCGCGTGGGCGAATTGATTTCCGCTGCCGATAACAAAGGCGTCGAAGGTGTAGCGCGGATTGAGTTGCGCCGCTCCATCCCAATCAAAGCGTGACTGCGACGGGTGAATTGCAGGAGCTGAGTAGGCGGAAAGACCTCCGTCATGGCGGAGGGGCGTGGCGGCTGGATCGTCGCCCGGGGGAACGAACTTTACTTCCTGATACTCGAGGCCCAGATTGTCGAGCGCCTCCTGGATCAGGTCGGCATATTTATCGCCTACCTGGCAGAACTCAGGTTTCGGCACCCAGACGAAAAGTGTGCCTCCGCTCGAATGACTGTAGCGAGTAGGCTTCAGCCAAGTGTCGTAGGAGTGCCGGTTGATCTTTTTTTCTAGCGCGTCAAGGATGCGCAACCACGGATTGGGAGCAAGCGTTGGACTTGAAACCGACATAAGAAAATTCTTGGTGGCGCTATGTAAATCAGCGGCCTGAAATTAAATGATTGCAGTAAGAAAGCGCTCATTTTCCAGCGCAGCAAGCTCCGCATTGCGGGGCGGTTTCGCTGGAGCAAGAAAAATTTTCAATGAGCAGGAACGGTCCGCATACTAGCACAAAAAAAATGTCTTGGTGGAAATCTTCGTTAAAGATCTCATTCAGTTCTACAATTCAAAACGCGAAAAAAAAAGTCTGTCAAGTGGCGACTTTGTAACTGCCGCGGGCATGGTGCAGCAAACGGCGAAATTGAACCGCTCGACGATCGCACGACAATGAACCTTGTCTGGTGCAGTGAATGCTCTTCCGCCGAGTTTTTGCGCGATCCGGTTTGCCCGTCTGCCTTGGGTCATTTATACTTCTCATTCGTCCTACAGCTATTATTGCACCTACTAACTGAATCAGGAGCAGCTAAGTTTCATGCCCAAGCGCACTTTCCAACCTAACCGACGTCACCGCTCGAAGACGCACGGATTTCGTACCCGGATGAAGACCAAGAGCGGCGCAGCGGTGATCTCGCGGCGGCGTGCCAAGGGACGCAAGCGGGTGTCGGTGAAGCCCGGCTTCCGTGAGTAGTCGATTTCCTTTTCCGGAATTGACGGCAATTCCGCAATCTGAGTCTGGATCGTGAATTGTGTGAGCGGTCTCGCTCCGAACGGTGGTCTCAATCTGCCCGGCCCCGGCAAGCGGGCCAGGTTTGCAGCCAGCATGCGCTTGCTCCGGCACGCTGACTTCGAGCGAGTTTACAAACAGGGCCGTCGGCACTTCGCCGCTCACATGACCGTTTTTTATCTGCTGAGAAAGCAAGGCGAAGGTCTCCGCATCGGATTCACTGTTGGGCGAGTGCTGGGCGGCGCGGTCGATCGTAATCGCATTAAGCGGCGATTGCGAGAGTCGGTTCGTTTGCAGTGGCCGGGATTTTCGCTTCCGGTCGATGTAGTGGTCAATCCCAAGAAGTCGGTGCTCAAACTTGAGTTCGCCGAATTGGGAGACGAGATTGGCCGGGCTTTTGAAGTAATTCAAAAGTCGGTGGCAAGAGCAAGATAGGAACACCTGAGCAAAGCTCGGAGGTTTGTTTGCCCGGCAGAATTCGATGAACCAGATTTCCAAGACCGTCGCGCTGAGTGTACTTCGAGCATATAAATGGGCGGTCTCTCCCATGTTCCTGCCCGCTTGCCGGTATGTGCCTTCCTGCTCCGAGTACGCCATGGAAGCGATCGATCGTTATGGGGTTGCGCGGGGTAGTCTGTATGGCGATCTGGCGCGTGTTGCGATGCCACCCGTTGGCGAAGGGCGGGCTCGATCCAGTGGTCAGTCTGAAAGCAATCGAGCCGACACGTCGCAGTGCGCCGGTTCGGAGCGATGGCGAAACCAAGCTTTGCAGTCATTGAGAAAGTAAATTTGGCCGAATTCCAAAATCCCCAACAAGAACCAGGCATGGAGCGCCGGCTGCTCCTCGTCTTCGCGCTCACCTTTCTGGTCATCGTGTTGTTCCAGCCGATCATCAAGAAATATTTTCCGCAAGCAACACCCGCTCCAGCACCGCAAAGCCAGAGCCGGGCGCAGACCGTTCCACCCGCGGCCGTCATCAATCAAGTCCAGCCTACGCAACTGACGGTTCCGGCGCTCAATGCGGGCGCAACCAAGCAGGCGCCTTTCGAATCGGAAACCGTGGTCGAGAACGATCTTTACCGCATCGCGTTTACCAACCGCGGAGGGCAGGTCAAATCCTGGATCCTAAAGAAATTTACCGACGATAAAGATCAGCCGCTCGATCTGGTCAACAAAGCCGCCGCGGAAAAATACGGCTACCCTCTGTCGCTGTGGACCTACGACGAGAGCCAACGCAACAAGCTGAATTCCGCGTTGTACCTGGCAAACGTGAGTTCAACGGGGTCGCCAATAGGGAAAACGAACATCGGTTTGGATCGAGTGAATGCCCCGGCCACGGTCACATTCGAGTACGCCGACGGCGACGTTGCCGTCCGCAAGAGCTTCAGTTTCGATCACACTTACGTCGTACGCGTCGAAACGTCAGTCGTGTCGAAGGGAAGCGCAGTCGCGGCTTACCCCGCGTGGCCCGCAGGCTTCGGGGACGAGTCCACGCTGTCCTCTTACGCCGCCAGCCAAATCAATTACCAGTACAACAACAGCTTTGAACACCTGGCTATCAAGAAAATCAGCGGCGGCAATTCGCTCCACATGCCGTTCAACTGGGCGGGAGCAACCGATCAGTACTTCGCGGCCGTTTTCATCCCCGACGATTCGCAGAACTCCGCGTTGGTCACGCTTCGTAATTCACTCAACGTTCCCAAGAATCCGAAAAACCCAAACCCGCAGGATACCGCTGCCGTGGAAGTGTTAGGAGCCGCTGTCGGCAACCCTACCGGCCCAACAGTCGCGCGCATGTACGTCGGACCGAAAGCGCTGACGACCTTGGAATCCGTCCCCGTGCCGACCATCGTCGGCACAGATCCGGACCTGCGCGGGTTGATCAACTTCGGTTTCTGGGGCGTGATTGCGCGACCGCTGTTCATATGGCTCAGGTGGACATACGAGTTCGTCCACAACTGGGGCTGGGCGATTTGCATACAAACCTTGATCATCAATCTGGCGTTGATGCCGCTGCGCATTTCGAGTATGAAATCCGCGCTGAAGATGCAGAAGATTCAGCCGCAGATGAATTCGATCAAGGAAAAGTACAAGAAGTACGGCATGCGCGATCCGCGTCGGCAGGAAATGAATACGGAAATCGGCGAACTGATGAAACAGCAGGGCGTCAGCCCGGTGGGCGGCTGTTTGCCGTTGGTCATCCAGATGCCATTCCTGTTCGCGTACTACAGTATGCTAGGCTCGGCCCTTGATCTTCGCCATGCATCCTGGTTGTGGATTCATGATCTCTCGTCGGCGGATCCGTGGCATATACTGCCAATCGGAATCTTCATCACCATGCTGTTTATGCAGCGCATGACGCCGCAAGCGGGGATGGATCCGTCGCAGCAGAAAATGATGAACGTGCTGATGCCCGTGATGATGGGGTTCCTGAGTTGGAATTTTGCCTCGGGCTTGTGTCTTTATTGGGCCGAGGGTAATTTCATTGCCATTGCACAACAGTCAGTCATGAATCGCACCAGCCTGGGCCGTGAAATGCGCGAGATGGCGGCGAAGAGAGCACGCAAGAAAGAGAAATAACTTCTAGCTTCTGGCTTAAGTCTAAGTCGAAAGCCAGAGCTGGAAGCTAGCAGCAAGGAGCGAGAAGCTAGTGCCTATTCCAGACAAAATCTCAGCCGCAAAGAAAATCGACGCGCTCCTGCGCGGTGTCGTTACGCACGGCGGTCTCCATCTCAAATACCGAATAACCGTCGATCCTCCGCTTCCCGAGGGGCGCGATTGGGAACGGCCGGAGATTCTGGTCGAACTTTCCGGGCCCGATTCCCCTTTGGTTTTGGAGCGCGGCGGCGAACTGCTGCGTGCCATAGAAACGCTGGCGATTGAGATGCTCCGTCTTCCCGGCAACGAACATGAGAAGGTTTGTTTCGACTGCATGAATCAGCGCGCGCTGCGGCTGGAGGAGCTTCGGCTGGCCGCTAATGTCGCGGCTGAAAGAGTTCGCAAGACGAGTATGCCGTATGAGTTCGCGCCCATGTCTTCGCGTGAGCGCCGCATCGTGCACCTGGCGTTGCGCGATCACGCGGACCTTCACACCGAGAGCCAGGGCGAAGGTGGCCGCCGTTGCCTGGTTGTTTATCCCAAGAACTACAAACCCGTGAACAAGCCTGCGCCGAGGGCAATCCCCTAGCCAGGTGTTCAGCCGGCGACGACAATAGAACCGCTACAATCTTCCCGTGCACCTCCAGCCGTGAACCTGGACGATACTATCGTCGCGATTGCCACTCCTCCCGGTCGGGGGGGCATTGGCGTACTCCGCCTGGCTGGTCCGGACGCAAAGAAAATTGCTCTGCCAATGCTACGGCTTAAACGCGATCTCGAGCCCGGCCACGCCGTGTTCGGCGAACTGATCGAACCCGCTGATGCCTGTGCGGGCCAACCCGTCCAGGCCAAGCAAGGCTCGGCAGAACGCATCGATGAAGTCGTCGTTACCTATTTTGCCAAACCTCACTCCTACACCACTGACGACATCGTCGAAATCTCGGCGCACGGGTCACCCGTGGTGCTGCATCACATCGTCGAGCTGGCCATGGCTCGCGGCGCGCGCCTCGCCGAACCGGGCGAGTTCACTATGCGCGCTTTCCTCAAAGGACGAATCGATCTCACCCAGGCTGAAGCGGTCCGCGATCTCATCGAATCACAAACCCTTTACCAAGCTAGGATTGCCGCCCAGCAGCTCGAAGGCGCGCTTTCGCGCCGACTGCAGCCGATCAAACAGAAGCTGGTTGAGCTGATTGCGACTCTCGAAGCCGGTATTGATTTCGCCGAAGATGACATCTCGGTTCTTTCCGCCGATCAGATTTTTCAGCGCATCGCGATTGTGCGTGCTCCTCTTGAGGAACTTGCCGCTTCCTTCGCCTACGGGAAGATTGTTCACGAAGGCCTGACGCTTGCCATCGTGGGCCGCCCCAACGTGGGCAAATCAAGTTTGTTTAACCGATTGGTCGAACGCGAACGAGCCATCGTGACTGCAACCCCCGGCACGACTCGCGATTTAGTCAGCGAAACCGTGGCCATCGCCGGCATTCCGGTCAAACTGGTTGACACGGCCGGAATTCGCAGCGCCCTGGATGAGGCGGAGAGTATTGGCATTCGCAAATCGATGGAAGCTCTTGCCGATGCCGATCTCGTCCTCGTCGTGTTCGATTCTTCGCAGCCGCTCGTGGAGGAAGATGAGCAGCTGTTGGACCAAGTTGCGGGACGGCCAGCCATTGCGGTCGAGAATAAATGCGACCTTGGTCACGTGCGGACAGCCGCCCCCGGCTGTCCAGCCGAGCGCAGCTCGGCAGATGGAAAATACCAAGAACTCAGGGGCGCAGAAAACTCAGGCGCGGAGCTACCCCGAGTTCGAACTTCCGCGATCACCGGAGAAGGAATCCCCGAGCTGCGAAATGAGATTCTGCGTCACATCCGAGGAGACGCCGGCACCCAAGTCGAAAATGGATTTCTCAGCAACCTGCGGCACCAGGAACACGTACGAGAATCCCTTACAGCGCTTACGGCAGCGAGAGTAGCCGTAGAAAACAAAGTCCCGCACGAAATGCTCCTGCTTGATCTGTATAACGCCCTGCGGCCGCTCGATGAGATCACTGGGGCCACGACTAGTGACGATATCCTGAACTTGATCTTCAGCACGTTCTGCATTGG
Source organism: uncultured Acidobacteriota bacterium (assembly GCA_963722725.1). Lineage (GTDB taxonomy): Bacteria > Acidobacteriota > Terriglobia > Terriglobales > Acidobacteriaceae > JABDBE01. Next base: position 185,205 of record CAVROB010000009.1, on the reverse strand, counting down.
AAAGTAGTGCTTTGTTTCCCCATTCCAAAGAAATCCGCCAACTTCCACCCAATTCCGCAACCAAATGCAGATTTATGTATCTAACCTGTTTGTCGAGTTCGTGTGGAAGGCCGCGGGCGCCGCTTCTTCGCTAAACTGAGAACTAACCATGCCGAAACCAATTCTGTTGAGCGTGGACGACGACTCGGACGTTCTCCGAGCGATTGAGCGCGACTTGCGGTCGCAGTACGGCGCCGACTACCGCGTGATCGGAAGCGATTCGCCCGAAGGCGCTCTCGATCTCCTGAAGCACCTGAAGGTGCGGAACGACAGTGTAGCTTTGCTTCTTGCCGACCAACGCATGCCCCACATGGACGGCGTCGAATTTCTGCAAGAGGGGATGCGGATTTTCCCCGATGCGAAGCGGGCTTTACTCACCGCCTACGCGGACACGAGCGCAGCAATCAGCGCCATCAATCAGGCCAACATCAATTATTTTTTCTTGAAGCCGTGGGATCCTCCGGCTGAGCACCTCTACCCGCAACTGGACGACTTGCTCGGGGATTGGCAAGCTTCCTACCGTCCGACCTTCGAGGGAATCCGGGTTTTGGGCACGCGCTGGTCGCCGCGATCCTACGAGCTTAGGGATTTCCTGGCACGAAATCGCGTTCCTTATCAGTGGATCGACGTGGAAGCCTCTGCCAACGACCCGGAAACCAAGCAGCTCCTCGAAGCTCTGGGTCCGGAGGCTACCGACCTTCCGGTTGTGCTTTTTCCCGACGGGACAAAACTTCTGGAGTGCCTTCCGGCACAGGTTGCGCAAAAGGTTGGGTTACGGACACGCGCGCAAACCGACTTCTACGATCTGGCGATTGTGGGCGGTGGACCAGCGGGCCTGGCGGCTGCAGTCTACGGTGCATCGGAAGGTTTGCATACGGTGATGATTGAACGCGAAGCGCCGGGCGGCCAGGCGGGAATGAGTTCGCGGATTGAGAACTATCTGGGATTCCCGGCCGGACTCAGCGGGAGCGATCTCGCCCGGCGCGCAGTAGTCCAGGCGCAACGTTTCGGAGTGGAGATTCTTTCGCCACAGGAAGCTGTCGGCGTTCGGACGGAAGGGTCTTATCGCATCATCAAGTTGGCGGATGGAAGCGAGATTTCCTGTCACGCCTTGATGATCGCAAGCGGAGTGCAGTGGCGGCGGCTTGACGCTCCGGGAATCGATCGCTTGCAAGGCGCAGGTGTTTACTATGGCGGAGGCGCCACGGAAGCGCTTTCCTGCAAGGGCGAAACGGTTTACGTGGTGGGAGGCGCGAATTCGGCGGGCCAGGCTGCTATGAACTTCGCGCGATACGCGGAGCGCGTTGTGATCCTGGTTCGCGGCGATTCTCTTTCCAGCACTATGTCGCAGTATTTGATTGACCAGATCAAAGAGATGCCCAACATCCAGGTGTGGGCGCACGCAACCCTGGCCGAAGCGCATGGCGAAACTCATCTGGAAGAGATTTCCGTGCTTTGTTCGGACACAAGCAAGTTGGAGCGAGTGCCAGCGAGTGCGATGTTCATCTTCATTGGCGCCCTGCCGCGAACTGATTGGCTGGGAAGTCTGGTAGAAAGAGACGACCGCGGTTTTCTGCTGACTGGGCCTGACCTCATCCGAGATGGCCAACGCCCCAAGGGGTGGACCCTCGACCGGGATCCCTTCCTGCTCGAGACCAATGTTCCCGGTCTCTTCGCCGTGGGCGATGTCCGCCACGGTTCCGTAAAGCGAGTGGCTTCTGGAGTCGGCGAAGGATCGGTTGCGGTTCAGTTCATCCATCAATACTTGAGCAAGGTCTAAATGGTCGAAAAATCGGAACTACTTCGCGTCCCCATATTCGCAGACTTACCTGACGATCAGATCGCGTGGTTCATCAGCCAATCGCAAGAGTTGCATCTCAAGGCGGGCGATAGCTCCACGCGCCAAGGCGATCCGGCCGATGCGATGTTTGTGCTTCTTGAGGGTCAACTCCAGGGGCGTGGCGAAATTGCCGGCGAAACCGTCACCTTCACCATAAATCAAGGTAACGTCACGGGAGTGCTTCCATTTTCCAGGATGACGCATTTTACGGTGGGCATCCGGGCAGAGACGGACAGCCGCGCCCTGCGATTTCCCGCTTCGCTTTTTCCGGATCTCGTACAGAAAATGCCGGAACTGACGAAGCGTCTTGTGGGCCTGATGTCCGACCGGATTCGTGAAACAACCCGGCTAGAACAGCAACGCGACCGCTTGGCTTCTCTCGGAAAATTGTCTGCAGGCCTGGCGCACGAACTGAACAATCCCGCTTCCGCCGCCAAACGTGCCAGTTGCCAGCTACGCATCACTCTGAAGAAAATTAAAGAAGCGAGTCACGAACTCGGAAGGCGTGATCTCACTGCTGCCCAGAAAGCCGAAATTGAGAAGCTGGAGGCTTCGTTCATCCAGCAAAGTCAGCCTCCACCCGATGTACTCACGACCAGCGACTTGGAAGAACACATTGATTCGTTGTTGCGCAGTCACGGGCAGAACGATCTGTGGCAACTGGCAGCCGATTTGGCGCGAAAGAACGTCAAGCCCGAGGCGCTGGAATCTCTGTTCGAGGCTCTTGATGCTGATACTGCTCGAGCCGCGCTGGTGAGGATCGCTGCCTCGGTCGAGATCGCGGACCTGCTGAACGAAATCGAGAGCAGCACAACCCGGATCTCCGACCTGGTCCTTGCAATTAAGGAATACACCTACATGGATCAGGCGCCCGTGCAGAACGTGGATATCGTGAAAAGCCTGGAGACAACCCTAACCATTCTGAACTACAAGCTCAAACGCGGAGTGGTAGTGGAGCGCGACTACGGGCGGGTTCCTCTTCTGGTGAATTCATTCGGAAGTGAGCTTAATCAAGTTTGGACCAACATCATCGACAACGCCATCGACGCGATGGGCGGGAAGGGCCAACTTCGGGTTCGAACCTATCGCGAAGATAGTTGTGTAGTGGTTGAGATCGGCGACAACGGGCCAGGAATTTCGGTGCAGGTCAAGCCGCACATCTTTGAACCGTTCTTCACAACCAAGGGAGTCGGAGAAGGAACTGGACTCGGCCTCGACACCGTGCAGAGAATTGTCAAGAAGCACCGGGGCACTATTCAGGTGGATTCAAAACCTGGCGACACCCGTTTTCAAGTAAGGCTTCCGCTGTCAGAAGATTTGTCCGCGTAACTTACAACCTGCGAGATCTTACACATGGTTTAAGAAGGTCTCGCAACATTTTTCGATCTCACGTTCGCTGATTCCTCAGCGCGTTCCCTTTCAATACAAAGCCTGCTTCGCATCTGAATCGAGCGTCCAGTCACAAGTTCATACGTTCTGCATTGGTAACTAGCGGCAACGCCTCAAATAGGTACACTTGCGGAAGACGAGGGGTTGACTGTCGTTCATTCGATAGAGAGCCTCCCCGCCGAAGATGAGAGCCCTGCCAAAGTTTCTCGCCGCTGTTCTCTTTCTGAGTGCTTTGGGTTGCGCTCAAACGGCGCCCTATGCGGACGCGGGAATCGGCGTCAACGGTCTCGGCTTTCAATCGCCTTATTACGACGCCGATGTTGGCGTTGATTGGGGCGAACATCGTCCCACGTTCTTCGAGGCTGAAGTCGGTGCGGATACTGCGAACCCAAACGGCCTCAACAATGGCACAACCTTTCGTGCCGAAGGCATTGTGATGTGGCGGTCCACACCGCACTGGCGTCTCGGAGGCGGAATTCATTTCAGCGATTTGTTCGCCTCTAAGTATGGGCAGGACCATGTTTGGCCCACTCTGGGGGCGATGTTCGAGCGCGATTGGTTCCGCCTGAATGCGCAGCTTCTTATCCCCACGAGTCCCACCGCTCTCGTGGGGCCCCTGTTTGACATGCGAACGCACCTGAAAAAAAGATTTTACTTACGCGAACGAGTTGGAATTTATTGGTACGTCACCGATTTTGAGCCAAGTTCCCGTCGCGCTAGCGCGGTCGCCGACTTCGGCCTCTTGTACGTATTCCGTTGAGCGATGCACCCGGGCGAATGCGCCCGCGCCACACAAGCTAGTTGGAAAGTGTTTTTTCGATGGCGGCGCGGAGGTCGTCGTACTCCATCAAGCCGGGATGATATAACGCTACGCGACCCTTGCGGTCGACCAGAACCAGGGTCGGCGTCGTGCTCGCTCCGTAATTAGTGAAGTTGGTTTTGCTGACAGGTACAGGGACGCTCTGCAGTCCGGGATAGTAGTGCTGCCAAACTTGCCCGATATAGGCGATCTCATCCTTGGGCGTCGCATCTTCTCCCTTGGCCGCGTACCCGTAGAGTTGGGTGGGAGCGAGAACCGTCAGTCCCTTTGGCGCGAACTCAGAGCTAAGCCTGGAAATGATCGGGCCTTCGTACTTGCAATCTACGCACCAGTGAGCCCAGAAAAACAAAAGCACCGGCGAACCCTTGAGCTGGCTAAGTGGAGCAGGCCGTGAACCGAGATACTCCGAAGTAGTGAGCGGTGGGGCGGGCTGGCTGGTGAGGGTCAGCAAGTTCAGATTCTTGTGCAGACGTGGGCCGATCGAAGTGCTCCCGTAAGTGACCAGAGCGTGTCGCAGCAGAGAGGCAGCTTGGGCATTTTGCCCATGTGCGGCCAGAACCTGGGCTTGAACTTCGAAAGCGGCGCCGAGCGCGACCGGCAAGTGAGGTTCGGCGTCGAGAGATCGCTTCTGGAGTAGCTGGCGAGCCAGGGTCTCGGTCTGCTTCGCCTCAGCGTCAGCCTTGTCAAGTTGGTTGGCGGCCAATGCTTCGCGCGCCGTCCATGAGAGACCTTCGAGATACGCAGGATCAACTCCATGCTGGACCCGGTAGGCTTGCAGCGCGGAATCAGCGGCGGCAAAATTCTTCTGAGCGAGGGCAGTGCGAACGTCTTCAACAATGTCGGCGAAAGCCAGGGATGAAAGCACGAGCAGAATCGCGAAATAACGGAGACGCATCCCTCCATGATGCAGGGAAGTCAGGAAAGTTTCCAGTGGGGACGCGACCGCACTGGTAGAAGAACTCGTAACTCATTGACGCATAGCGAGTTATTCGGCTAGCAGTGGAATAGCGTGGCAATTTCGGGAACATCTGAGTTACAATCCTGCTGCGTTTGACCTTTGCAGTTTTTCAGCAACTCCCGCGACACCAGCGTGACCTGCCTGAAGAAGTTCTGCGATTGACACAGCGCATATCTAAGAAAAAGGAATCGAGCAACACCATGGAAACAGGAACAGTAAAGTGGTTTAACGATGCCAAGGGTTACGGGTTCATCAGCCGCCAGAGCGGAGAGGACGTGTTTGTACACTTCTCGGCGATTCAGGCGGGTGGGTTCCGCAGCCTGCAGGAAGGCCAGCAAGTACAGTTCGACGTGGTAAAGGGCCCCAAGGGGTGGCAAGCCGAGAATGTAAAGCCGGCGTAAACCACTTTCAAATTTTCGGAGAACCGGGCGGCTACCCAAGCCGCCCTTTGTTATGACGGGACTTTCTTCTCCCAGCAACACGACACCATTGACAGGGCTGTCCGACTGTAATACGTTCTGAATCGACTTTGACGTGCGTTTGGTACGTTGCCTCCCCCGGTCAACGGCTCGCCTGTCGTCGCTCCCATTACTGGCGCTGGAGCTGAAAGTCGTCGTGTCCCAAGGTCAGGTGCGAGTCTGGACAGTAGAACGCAGCGAGGACATCGGCAGCCGCATCGAGTGGAAATGAATGGCTGCGACGCCATCCGGTTGGGGGGAGAAATGAAGAGCTTGCCAAGATCGTCTCAGGTGTTTTTCCTGTTTGGTTTTCTTACGTTATCCGCGGCCAGTGCGCTCGCTCAGCAATATATTTTCACCAATGACAACGTAGCCAACAGTAACAACAGCACGACCGCCCTCACAGTGACAAAGGATGGCGCGTTGAAGGTCCTCAAGACCTACCCCACGGGCGGGAAGAGCGCGGGCAGCGGTTACTTCGCGCTTTCGCCGGTGACCTCTGCCAGAACCAGACTTGGAAGCTGTCTCTTCGTCTCGAATGGCGGAAACAGCAGCATCGGCGCATTTCAGATAAATCTATTCGACGGAACTTTGACCAAGGTTGATGGCTCTCCTTTTTCCGATGGAGTGAGCGGCGCGCAGCAGTTTGGCGTGGGGCTGGCCAGTGGAAACCGTGTTCTATTCGCGGGCAATACCAACAACAACAGTATTTCAGTATTGAAAATCAACTCCAATTGCTCGCTTAAGCTTTTAAAGATGGTCACCGTTCCTGCCTCCCCGGCAGGCATGAAAGTCACTCCCGACGGAAACTTCTTAATCGCGGCCTACATCGGGCAAGTTGATTCATTCAAGATTGATTCCACGACGGGCGAACTCACCGAACTCGGTCCCTTCAACACCAAGGGGTCCGCCGCCGGCGTCGAGGTCAGTTGCGACGGTACCACGGCGTACTTTGGCGATGCGGCGTCGAATACACAGGTGGAAGTGTTCAGCATTAGCTCGAGCGGAGAACTAACAGAGCTGAACAATTTTACGAACAAGAACGGTGAGAGTTCTAACAACGTAATGCTCAGCGTTGACGGAACCCATTTGTATGTGAGCAACACGATGTCGAATCAGATCACAACGCTTTCAGTAGGATCAAAAGGCGATTTGACTTACGACAGCACGGTTAAGCTCAAGAAGCCGGGTTTGTATGCGTTGGGGCTGGCCACGGGCACGGGGCTCAACCTTTTTGTTTCGGAGGAGAACAACCCCGAGGCGATCGGCGTTCTGACGACCGACGGCGGCAGTCTGAAGGAAGTCTCCGGCTCCCCATTCCATGTGTTGAAGAATGGCTCCGATCCGGCTGGGCTGACCGCAGTGCCGAGGTCGTGCAACTAATATCCTGGCAGACCCCGCTCAGCTAAGGTTGCGTATCGCGAATCAGCACCACGTCAGAATCCGTGTGGCCACGGATCACTCCCAACTTGCTTCCGTCAAAAGACCAATGAAAATCATTGATGTGCTCAGATTTGAAATCGGTGATTTGTTTTCCCGGCGAGCCATCAAGCGATTGCGACCACAGGTCATCGACCCCGCCGTGACGGAACGAGTAGACGATACTCTTGCCATCAGGCGAAAAACGGATCGGGCCGCTTCGCGGACGTTCGAATTGCAGAGTCTTCAAAGTCTGATTCGAATCCATGGAGATCAGCGCGAGTATCTCCACGTGCTCGCCGAGATGACCAAAAGCTGCAACCGCGATAGTCTTCGAGTCGGGCGAAATATCGAAGCCAGCCGCCAGTTGGTCTGAGATTTTTTCAGCTTTCCCGCCATCGATGGACACCTTCATCAGTTGATTGCCGTTCACCGCGTCCTCATAAATCACCCAGCGGCCATCGGGCGTGCAAATCGGAGATTGATCCACCTTGCCGTTGGAAAGCTGTTTGAGGTTCCCACCAGATGCGTCCGCGCGCCAGACGTTCAACACTCGATTCCCTTTGCCGATCGCGCTGGTAAAAACCACATAGCGGCCATCGCGACAGGCGGACGGTCCGCTGATGATAACTCCGGCGTTCTCAGCCAATCGAGTCTTACTACCCGATTCTGGATCGAGTAGATCAAGATCTGAACCCGAGTCCACGACGACCTTGGAGTCGCGCGTCCAACCAAAACCAAAAATGGGCGCGCCCGAAGTGACCTGCCGGGCCTCGCTGCCGGTTGAAGCCGTAGCAGGCATTACGAAGAGGTCGTAATGCGATTGGCTCAAGACACTGACCAAGGTCCGCCCATCGGCAGCGATGCTGGGCTCGGAATAGTTATTCGTGTCGCGGGTTACTTCGTGGAACTTTCCGCCGGGGTAAGAAATGAAAGCAATCTGACTCAGGCTGAAACTCGACTGTGCCAGCAGGCCGCTTTCGTCCGGCATCCAGACCGGGCGCTGCACAATAATGTTGTCGGATGTGAAAAATACGGTGCGCTTTCCACTGGCAATATCAAGCGCCGCCAAACCGCTCAACGCGGTTCCCGGCTGAAGCACCATGCAAACGATCGTCTTGCCATCCGGAGACCAGGCGGGATCTCGGAATCCCCCATTGATGGGCCCGCTATATAAAATTTTCTCGTCGCCTCCACTAGCGGGCAACAGGAGAAGCCGCTGCTTCCCTGCTTCGGGATTGTTGTCGCGAAGGTAAGCGATCTGCTGCCCGTCGGGTGAGAACGTGATATTGGAGTCAATATCCGTGACGAGTTTCTGCGGAGTGCCGCCCAGCACCGGGGCGCGGTATAGATAGTTCAACTCACTGCTGCCGGGTTCGCTGCGCATGAAGTAGATGTAGTTCCCGTCCGGAGAAAAGCGCAGGTGGTTGTACTCTACTTCTACCGGCGGGATCACCTGAGTGTCGCTGTTGGTGGGAAGATTGCGCAGCCACAAACTCTGCTGGCCCGCGTCGCGCACAACGTAGAGGATGTATTTACCGTCGGGAGCAATCGCCACCAGTGCAGCTTTGCCTGTGTCTGTAACCTTGGTGATGGAAATATTCTCGAATGGAACGGGGCGCTTGCGGTTGAACAGAGCGTAAACGCCATAAGCCGCTGCAGCGACCAGCACGATAACAATAAGCGCCGCGACTCCGGTTCCCAACTTGTGCTGGCGGGCCGCCGCGACGACCGCTGACCCGCTCGAAGGCGGTTGGGCTGCCGAACTAGGCGGAGTAGGAACTACAACGGAAGAGCCAGAAACCGGTTGTGCGATCTTGCGGCCAGTTTCCGTGTCGCGCTTCAGTCGTTTAAGATCGCCGCGTAAGTCAGCCGCCGACTGGTAACGCAGGTCGCGATCTTTCTCCAGCAGTTTGTCGATGATCTCCTGCAGTTTGACCGGGACCTGAGGATTGAGTTGCACCGCAGGCACGGGATCGCGTTCCAGGATGCCATTGAAGATGACCGCCGATGTGTTGCCCGAAAACGGCAGACTTCCGGTAGCCATCTCGTAGATCACGGTTCCCAACGAGAAAAGATCAGTGCGGGCATCGAGCGCTTCGCCGCGAGCCTGTTCCGGCGACATATATGCTACCGTCCCGACTGTGCTGCCCGGACTGGTCAAACTGGCCGTGCGAAGCCCATCCTGCGTAGGGCCTGCCGTCTCGGGTGCGACTTCCGCGACACGTGTCAGCTTGGCTAGACCGAAATCCAAAACTTTCACCTGGCCTCGCGCGGTCAGGAAAATGTTCGCCGGCTTGATGTCGCGATGGACGATTCCCTTGACGTGCGCGGCGTCGACCGCATCTGCAAGCTGAATGCTTATATCGAGCAGGCGATCAATCGGCAGAGGCCCGCTGTGCAACTTAGTATCGAGGCCCTGGCCCTCGATCAACTCCATCGAGATGAAAGACTGGTCCCCGTCTTTTTCCACGGCATAAATCGTGCAGATATTAGGGTGATTCAGGGCCGAGGCTGCGCGAGCCTCCAGCAAAAAACGGTCCAGAGCGGAGGCCTCGCGGGCAAGCTCCGGCGGAAGGAACTTCAGAGCCACGCGGCGTCCGAGAGTTAGATCCTGGGCTTCGTAAACCACGCCCATGCCGCCACTGCCCAGACGGCCGGTAATGCGGTAATGCGAAATGGTTTGGCCGATCATGCTCGTCCGATCATCGTTGGCTCATCCCGGTTGGGAATTACGAGAAGAAACAAATGTTGGTTTGCCCATCTTAGGGCGCATTCGAGAGAAGAGTCAAACCGAGACGGGCACTTGTCTCAGCCGAAACCCATGACGTGGCCTAAGCGTCGCTTTCGGCTTCCGGCAACGTATTGAAGAACCGAAAGAAATGTTCCACACGCGTAACTTGAAGGGCGTGGTGTATGCGATCGCTGACGCCAACCAGGGCAAGCCTGCGCCCATCTTTCTGATGAGTCACATAGGCACCCACCAGCGCGCCGATGCCGGCTGAATCTACGTACGGAACTTTGCTAAAGTCGATGATGAGCGCGCGGGAGTTATCCGCGCGCACTTTCGCCTGAAAGTCGAATAACGTTGCGATTACCAGTGGTCCGTTGAGGAGCAGGATTCGTTGTCCATCCTTAGAGCCGGGAAGATCTTCAATGACAAGGGGATCGGAGGGCATCGCGAAATACTAGTCGAGAACCGATTGTTAAAGAAAGTATTAATTTTGCAAGCGATTCGCACACTTGCGATGGGTGCGAGTGGCGCTTGGTCTCTTGCTGCTACATAATGCTATAACGTCTATCAAGGAGGAGCAGGCACCATGGCGTTGAAGGTTGGCGATCTGGCACCAGATTTCGAATTGCCGGCAGTCGAAGGTGACCAACGGCTAAACATCAAGCTCAGTGACTTTCGCGGAAAAAAGAATGTGGTTGTGTCCTTTCATCCGCTGAATTGGACTCCGACCTGCAGCGAACAACTGCCGGCATTCGACTCAGACCGCGAGAAGTTCGCCGCGCTCAATGCTCAACTCCTGGATATCAGCATAGACTCGGTTTATAGCCATATGGCTTGGCAGAAACACGCAATCGGGGAAATGCATTTCCCCATGTGTTCGGACATCTATCCCCATGCCGCGGTCACGCGCGCATTCGGCATTTTGCGTGAGGGGCCGCCACTTCCAGGAATCAGCGAGAGGGCAGTATTCATCGTGGATAAAAACGGCAAAATCGCGTTTGCCAAGGTGTATCCGCTGGATCAGAAGCCGAAGGATGAGGAATTGCTGGCGGCGTTGAAGGCTCTCCAATAATATCCTTGCCGTGTTATTTCGTTGGCTTCGGCGAAGCAGCCTTTTGTATAGGCGCAATATTCTCTAAATACGCGCCCTCATTCCCAACCACGATTTCCGCTTTGATCTGATCGCCAGGAGACAATTTGTCGAGCACACCGGCATCCTTCACCTGATAAGGCATGGTCATCGCGGCCATAAAGCCCGGAATCGCGTCCCCATCCACATTCATTGATTGAGTTGACTTGTCGATCGATACTACTCGGCCGGTCAGGATATACCGCTTCGCGCCGTTGTCGTCCCCCTTAGCGTCTGCTTGTTTGGCACTCCGCGATGGCCCGCAAGCCGTCAACATGCCGAGACACGCCAGGGCAACGACGCTCAGCATCATCGCCCGCATCCTACGCTGTAACGCTACTGAATGACTCACTGCTGTTCTCCTTTCCCATTTGGCGCGGATGAGCCGTCTGTGCCAACCGCTAGTAGTGAAAGCGATAGCGAAACTCCGCATAGATTTGCCGCGGATCGTTCCAGTGAAATCCACCAAAAGTCAGACTGTTATCGAGTTGCACGCGTCGGTTCGCCACATTCAAAGCGGTCAGCGAAATCGTATAGTTTTCAGCAAACGTTTTCCCGACAGCAAGATCAAACGTCGTGTGGCCAGGCAGATAATTCCCGGGATACTGCACTCCGGGCAACCCATTCGTGAATCCCGAGCCGTAATACACGTTGGTCGAGGCATAGCTCTTCCACGGCAAGCTTGCATTGAAGCCCACGTTCAACGTATTTCTCTGATCGTGATCTACCGGCGCATATCCCGGTGGTATGTCGAGCCCACATGCCGGTGTCACGGGAGTCGGACAGATCAAGCCTCCAGTAATCGGTGAGGTGGCCTGCGCGATTTGATTGGCATAGGCAAGATGAAATTGGCCGTGGTGCAAAATATTGGGAGATCGTAGCGTGAGCTCCCACCCTTGAATTAATGCCCGATCCCATGTGATTGGCCAGAAGAGGTTCGACTCTCCGATGTTGTTATGGTCCAGCCAATTCGTCGCCCTGGTCTCATAAGTATCGGCGCTAAGGTCCCAACCGCGATACGGAATTGTAACCCCGAACTGCGATTCGATATCCCGCTCACCGTGCAAAGGAGCGAAAGTAAAATTCTGACTGCTAGCCAAATCCAGGAGCGCGCCGGTCGCAGTTACCAGCGGCGGTGCCTGGTAAAAATAACCGTAGTACGCGCGAAAGACCCAATTCAGCCGCGGAACTCTCACCGCCACGCCAAAACGGGGATCAACTGCGTTCTCCGAGATGGTAGCGTTGAACTGCGTTACTCGCAGACCGGCGATCAAAGTCAGCCATGGCGTGACTTTGAACTTGTCGTTGATGAATTCGGCGGCAACGCCTCCGTTTGCTCCAATCGAAGATGCGGGGAAGTTCTGACTGCCGTCGGTAAATACATTATCGAAATAATTGTACTGGTGCTGAAAGAATCCGTAGACGCCGGCTTGCAGATCATTTTTCCAGAAGTTTGCGTTTACGGATGCCTGCATGCCCGCATAGTTAGCAGTCTGATGGACGGTTGAGATCACGGGAAAATCATTTGGTCCGCCTTGATAGTCGGCGCCATTGTAGTGATAAAAGGGAGAAACTGTCATCAGCAAGTCGGGATTGAAGGTGTGAATCCATGAGAAGGTGACGTAGCCATCCGGCTCACGCTCGCCGTCGCGTAAGCCAAAACTGGGATAGATCGAATTTCCGATTGAGTTCGGATCCGGGTCGATCGGAATTTGGTAGTAGTCCCGCCGCAACGATGCGACTACCCGATATTGGTTCTTGGGATCGGGATTGAAGATGAACGAAGCGAACCCTCCGTAGCCGTTGGCCGCGTCGTGGACAACTTGCGCGACCGGGGTCTGAAGTCCGTAATTGCTTCGATTTCCGTTCAAGCTGGCGTAGTAAGCAAAGCGCTGCGTGTGGCCCCCGCAACTGATTTGGTCGTCAGTTTGATAGAAATTACCAGCCGTGATTACCAGATCACATTCCCGATCGCGTTCAAAACCAGTGCGCGGCGCGACATTGAAGATTCCGTATGTACGATCTCCGTAGTCGGCGTCGTAGCTGCCTCTCTGAACTTCGAGGTAATCAATGTCCTTCGGATCGATCTGCGGCCCCAAATTGTTGGCGATGTTTGTGTTGGGAATGGGAACGCCGTCAATCAGCCACTCGACCTGATGGCCGCCTCGCATATGCAGCATATCGTGCGTCACGTAGGCTGCCGGCACGTAATCTGTGATCATTTCCATGCCATTGGTGCGGTCCGCCCCGGGAGTTTGTTGGATGTCGACGCGGCTCACCATCGTCGTCGGCGTGACAGTGTCCATCGGCGCCGCCACTGGGGTTCCCGAGACGGAGACGGTTTCTTTCGCACCTGCAACAGTCAACTCGAAGTGCAACACGGGACTGGTGTCGGACTGAACAATCACATCTTGACGCATTTCCTGAAAGCCTTTCGACAAGACGGTGACCGTGTAATTCCCGATCGGCACGGAACTGAATTCAAATCCTCCGCCATCGCTGGAGTCTTGAGACTGCGTCCAGTCCGAGTTTTGCGCCTTCAACGTAACGTGTACGCCTTGAACGGGACGGTGCTGAGGATCGTGAATGACGCCACGCACCGAACCGAAAATCGTGGCAAATGCCGCGCCACCCATTAACAAAAAGACAGCCGTCAAGCTGACAACGGGTCTCATAAAATATCTCCATCCTCGATGGGTTTCAGTTGCCCACGCCGCCTACGCACTTCCGGAGAAAGACCTCCCGACAGAATCAAATTCGGGAGGGCACGAGTTCACTCGTGCCGTAAGTGCTGAAAAAAGGTCCGGGGCTTTAGCTCCGGGGTGAGGTAGGACAGCACGTTTTGAATCAAGCGATGGAGATCTGTGGAGGAGCGCGACCGGAATGCTCGTAGTGGATGGATGCTGCGAAATGTTTTTCCCGCCACACGGCTTGAAGGGTCGCGCATGCGGGCATGCGTTGAACGCTCGTTGATGGGCTCAACTGTGCCCACTGCGAAACGGTCAAGACACGGCAACAGTCGTGTTGGCAACATCCGGGAGGAGCGTAGAACTCAGAATCGTGCGAAGGACGGCCGTGCATCGGCTTGCGCACGCAACAGGCATGAGAAGCCGGTGCAGAAATCGCCAGAGCCACCGGGACGAATGTGCCCACCAGCAGCAAAACCAGCAACGCTCTCGCGGTCAAACGATGCATGAGCTTCAAAAGTTGCTTAGACGGTGTAGAGAAAAATCGGTTTCAGGCCCAGAAGTCTTTTCGGCCTGCGTAAGTCACCCCAAAAGCATTTTACAAGTATAGCCATGAACAGACGTCAGACAATTGTCAAACTTACGCTGGGGAAACATTCGCCTTTAACGCGATGGTTAACGGATAACGAAGGTTACCGCGCCAAAACCGGATATTCTCACGCCTTGCCATGAATCTTGGCCCACCACCAGCGCACGCCGACAAATAGGAAGCGCCAGTCGTGAAAAAACTCAGGCTCCTTGTGCTCAAAAGCGTGGCCGATGAACTGCAGCGTCCATCCCAAAAGGAAAAGTACCAGCGCATAAACCCACAACCGATGAACGAAGATGGTCGCGACGAACAGGGCAATCGAAACCAAGATTGCCGGAATCCCCAGGGTATGGCACATCCGGTTTACCGGGTGCTGATGGCTGCCCGCATATTGCGCGATCCATTGTTCATTTGAGCAATGTTCGTTAGAGCGAGGTTCGTTGCCGCGGCCACCACTCATGGCGATTCGAATGATACACGCCTCCATCGAAAAGTGGGGAGTCGAATGCCCGGTTGTCGAATCCCCGGTTGAGAGGCCTAGTGGAGCCGTGTTAGCATCCTTAGTTTTGGTAGGCTGCTTGACGTTGGCCTGTAGACTATCCTCTTCATTCGTTCGTTATGGGCCCGCCGCAGGAAAGATTCGCAGATCAGGAGCTTGCTGAGCCTCGCCCGGCAAGACAGCCGCGCACGGTGGTCCTGAGATGATCCCGGTTGAAGGAGTGAACCCGTGAAAGTTTACGAAGGCGCAAACATCCGCAATGTCGCTGTGGTGGGCCATGGACATGCAGGAAAGACCTCGCTCGTATCCGCCATGCTCTACACCTCCGGCGCAACCCCGCGGCTGGGCCGGGTGGACGACGGTTCTGCCACCACCGATTGGGACGACGAAGAGATCGCCCGCAAGATGTCGATTTCGGCAGGTCTGGCTTATGTCGAGTGGGGCAAAACCAAAATCAACATCGTCGATACGCCCGGATTCAACATGTTCGTCCACGAAGCCAAAATGGTTTTGCCCGTGGTCGATGCAGCTGTTGTTGTGGTCGACGGCGTGGCCGGAGTCGAAGTCGTCACCCAGCGGGTTTGGAACTACTGCGAAGAATTCAAAACGCCCAGGCTCATCGTAGCCAGCCGCATGGATCGCGAACGCGCCGACGCCGAACGCGTGTTGGAATCCTTGACTACCGCCTTCGGACGCGCAGTGATTCCGTTGGAACTGCCAATCGGCAAAGAAAAGAATTTTAGCGGAGTCGTCGACCTGGTCCAGATGAAGGCTTACACGTATGAGCTGGGTGGAAACGGCAAAGGCAAAGAAACTGAAATTCCCGCGAACCTGAAAGACCAGGCTCAGGAAGCCCACGAGAAACTGGTCGAGTTGATCGCCGAAGGCGACGACAAACTCATGGAAGAGTTCTTCGAAAAGGGCACAATTCCAGTCGAAGACCTGATTCCGGCCTTGCACAACGCCATTCGCGAGGACAAGATTTTTCCCGTCATCTTTGGTTCCGGTCTAGGCAACGTCGGCGCCGACCGGGTGATGGACTTCATCGTTGACTACACGCCTGCACCGTCTGAGCACGAATGGGTCCAGGGAGAAGCCGCCGTATCCGGAAATGGCGAACCGCCGAAACGCCACGAAACTGACGCAGAACCGGTCTCGCTGTACGTCTTCAAAACCATTTCAGATGCCTTCGCCGGCCGCATTTCCTACTTCAAAGTGTTTTCCGGCGTGCTGAAAAATGACGCAACAGTCCAGAATTTCACCCGCAACTCGGCAGAGAAGCTGGCCCACATCTCAATCATGCAAGGCAAAACCGCCGTCCCGGTAACCGAGTTGCACGCGGGAGATATTGGGGCCGTCTCCAAACTGAAAGACACGCTGACCGGAGACACGCTCGGTGACAAGAGTGCTCCGATTCAGTATCCGAAAGTTCATCTCCCCGAACCGGCAATAACCTTCGCCATCGAGCCCAAGAGCCGCGCCGACGAAGACAAACTGGGCCCCGGCATCCACAAGCTTATGGAGGAAGATGCCATGCTGCGCTTCTTCCGCGATCCCCAAACCAAAGAATTCCTTATCGCAGGAACGGGCCAGCAGCACATTGAAGTCGTAGTCTCGAAGATGAAGAAGCGCTACCACACCGAAGTGATCCTGAAAGCGCCGAAGGTGCCGTACCGCGAAACCATCCGAGGCAAAGCCGATGTGCAAGGCCGCCACAAGAAGCAGACCGGCGGACACGGCCAGTATGGTGATTGCAAAATCAAGATGGAACCGTTGCCCCGAGGCGGCGAGTTCGAATTTGTGAACGACATTTTCGGCGGAGCCATTCCAAAGAACTACATTCCCGCCATCGAAAAAGGAATCAAAGACGCAGCGTCGCGCGGATATTTGGCAGGTTTCCCAGTCGTGGATTTCCGGGTCATCCTCTACGATGGCTCCTATCACGACGTGGATTCGAACGACATGTCGTTCCAGATGGCGGGCCGAATCGCGTTCAAAAAAGCCATGGAGCAAGCCAAGCCCACGCTGCTCGAACCGGTAATGGCAGCCGAGATCACAATTCCCGATGAGTTCGCCGGCAGCATCATGGGCGACCTCAACAGCCGCCGCGGGCGCATTCAGGGCATGGACAACAAAGGCGGCAACACGGTAGTCAAAGCCGAGGTGCCAATGTCCGAAATGCTGACCTACGGCGTCGATCTCACATCCATGACCCAGGGGCGCGGCAGCTTCAACATGGAAATGCATCACTACGACGCCGTCCCCGGACTGTTGCAGGAAAAGATCATCGAGAAAGCCAAGGCCGCACGCGGCGATGTGAAGGAAGAGGAAGAGTAACCTCTTAGCCTCGGAGGGAACTTTTCGAACCTGCTGGTTTATCTCACGAGCTCTTGAGCCCTGCGGCCTTCGCCAATTTGGCCTGCCGTTCGTCGAACGTCCAGAATTTTTCCGCTTTGAATTCGAGGGCGCAGGCCACATGTAAACTGTCCAGTGTCCTGACGCCGAGTTTCGGCCCGTAGCGGCGGGCGAGGTCGGCGCAAAGTTCGAAGGCGTTCTCCGGCATTGCCGCCTCAGCCACAAGCCATCGGCTCGGTCGTGCTTCAAGGTGTCGAAGACAGCATCCGCCTCAGCTTGCGAAATCTTGCGATAAAAAACCTGTTGGGCGATCGCATGAGAACATTCCGCAGAGTGAAGAGGGGTAAACCAGATGCCCGGTTTCGCTTTCATCCGCTCCACCGCGGCCGCAGAATGCCCGTCCCGCACGTAGAGCGATGTCAGGAAACTCGTATCGGCGTAAGTAGTCAGAAACGCCCTCGGTCCTTTATCAAATCATCCACAACAGTTAAAATTCGGTCGCCAAATATTTTCTTGGCACGAGCCTCGAAGTCAGGCCATTTCGCCGGCTTCTCCTCCTGTTTCTCGGGAACAATGCGGGCGATGACGCGATCACGCTCCCGGAGCTCGACGGTGTTGCCCGCGCGGAGCCAAGCTTTTAGGCGACGGGTATCGCGGAGCTGGCGCAAATTCACGGAAGGCATAATGACATTGTGACACATTATGTGTCACAATGTCAAAATTAGCTAGAATCCCAATGAGGTCAGCATGAAACTAATTCCGATTCTTATCTGCTTTCTCTCCCTGCTGCCGGCCGCTAACGCCGCAACCGATACCCAAACCTTTCCCACCTCCGCCGGCCCGGTCAAGATCACTCCGCTGTATCACGCCAGCACCCTGATCGAAGCAGGAGGGCAGACCATCTACCTCGATCCCGCCAAGCCAGCGAAGTTCTCAACCCTCCCCAAAGCCGACCTCATCCTGATCACCGACATTCACGGCGATCACATGGATCCCGATTCAATCAAGGAAATCACCAAGCCCGGAACCGAAATTCTCGCGCCGCCCGCCGTGGTCCAAACGGTAACCACAGCCAAACCCATTGCCAACGGAGAAACCAAAATCTGGCAGGCCTGGACCGTCGAGGCCATCGCCGCATACAACATCAAACGCGGCCCCGAGCCCGGCAAACTCTTTCACGACAAAGGACGCGGCAACGGCTACGTGCTCACCTACGGCGGCAAGCGCTTCTATTTTTCGGGCGACACTGAAGGCGTTCCCGAGATGCGCGCCCTCAAGAACATCGACGTAGCCTTTGTCTGCATGAATCTTCCGTACACCATGCCGCCCGAGGAAGCCGCCGACGCGGTCAAAGCCTTTCACCCCAAGATCGTCATCCCCTATCACTACCGCGGATCCGATCTCAAAGTATTTCAAAAAGCATTGGAAGGCACCGGCATAGAGGTCCGAATTCTGAACTGGTATCCGGAGCAATAGCAACGCGAGGGCGCGATGATCCGCTAGCCACACTCTGGCATGTGACAACTGAGAACTGGTAACATCCGTCCAGTGGCCACACTGAAGAACGTCCCCAAAATTCCGCAAGACCGCGAGCGCATCGTCTCTGCCGCCCCGGTGGAAGACGATTCTTCCTTCGAGCTGAAGCTGCGCCCGCAACGCCTCGCTGAATTTATTGGCCAATCCAAGGTCAAAGAGAATCTAGCCGTCGCCATCGAAGCCACCCGTTCGCGCGGCGAAGCCCTCGATCACGTCCTGCTCTACGGGCCTCCGGGCCTGGGCAAAACAACGCTGGCCACAATTATCGCCAACGAACTCGGCGTGCCATTTCAGCAGACTTCCGGCCCAACCCTGCAAATCAAGGGCGACCTGACCGCCATCCTGACCAACGTTCGCAACAAGCAAGTCTTGTTCATCGACGAAGTCCACCGCCTCCAACCGACGCTAGAGGAACTCCTCTACTCCGCGCTCGAAGACTACAAACTCGACATCATCATCGGACAAGGCCCCGCCGCCCGCACCCACACCATGGACGTGCAGCCGTTCACCTTTATCGGCGCAACCACGCGCGCTGGCCTGCTCTCTTCGCCGCTGCGATCGCGCTTCGGCATCGTCCTCCGCCTGGAGTTTTACAGCCACGAAGATTTGCGCATCATCGTCGAGCGCTCCGCCGAAATCCTCGGGGTCGAAATCGACAAACCCGGAGCCCTCGAAATCGCCAGCCGTTCCCGCGGCACTCCAAGAATCGCCAACCGTCTGCTGCGCCGCATTCGCGATTACGCCCAGGTGCGAAGCGCGGGAAAGATCGACCTGCCCACGGCCCAGGCCGCCCTGCAGATGCTAGAAGTAGATCGCTACGGCTTCGACGAAGTCGATCGCAAGCTGCTCCTGATCATCATCGAGAAATATCAAGGCGGCCCAGTCGGCCTGAACACGCTTGCAGCCGCGCTAGCCGAAGAGCCCGACGCCATCGAAGAAATCTACGAGCCGTTCCTGATCCAAATCGGCTTCCTGAACCGCACACCCCGCGGACGCGTCGCAACCCAGCTAGCCTACGAACATTTCGGAATCATCCCCAACCGAAAACAGAGCTCCCTGTTCTAGAACTGAATCATTAGATAAGCTCTGTATCCCGACCGGACGAAGCAACTCGAGCGCCATCATGGAGGGACCTCGCGGCTATGTCGGCCTTCAAACTGCCGAAGTTGATATCGGAATACAAGGGTGCCCCATCTTCATCATCCCCCAACCGAAAACAGAGCTCGCCGTTCTAATGTCCTGAATCATTGAGATAACTCTGTCGATCCCGACCGGAGCGAAGCAACGCGAGCGCAGTGGAGGGACCTTGCGTTTCCGGCTTGAAACTGCCAGGAAGCGGAATACAAGGGTGCCCCACTCTTTATCATCCCCAACCGAAAACATAGCTCCCTCTTCTAATGTCCTGAATCATTGAGATAACTCTGTCATCCCGACCGGAGCGAAGCAACGCGAGCGCAGCGGAGGGACCTTGCGTTTCGGTGGACTTCAAACTGCCGGGTAACGGAATAAAAGGGTGCCCCACTCTTTCGCATTCTCTGCGAAAGGGTGGGATGCGATAAAGCTATGTTGCGTCCCCGGTCGGTCGTCAGCGACGAACAACGCCAGAAACCTGCGTATACCCCGATACAATTCGGGGCCTCACCCAGCTACAATGTCCCCAACATGATTGCCCATCTCCGCGGAAAATTGTTAGCCAAGCATCCCAACCAAGCCATCGTCGAAACCGCCGGCGTAGGCTACGACGTCACCATCACCATCCCAACATTTTCCGACCTGCCCAACCCCGGCAGCGAAGTCGCCCTGCACATCCACACCCACGTCCGCGAAGATCAAATCGCGCTCTACGGATTCCTCCGCCCCGCCGAAAAACACCTCTTCGAAAAGCTGATCACCGTCAGCGGCATCGGCCCAAAGCTCGCCATCACGATCCTGAGCGGCATGCCCGCCAACGAAATGGTCGGAGCCATCCGCGGCAACGACATCGCTCGCCTTACGCGCATTCCCGGCATCGGCAAAAAGACCGCCGAGCGCATGGTCCTTGAACTCCGCGACAAGCTCCCACCCGCAGGCGCAGAAACTCCCGCAGCCCCAACCATCACCGCCATGGAAGAAGACGTACTCTCAGCCTTGATGAATTTAGGCTACCAGCGCCCAGCCGCAGAACGCGCTCTCGCGCAAGCAGCAAAGAATGGAAAAGAAGGATCCTTCGAAGTCCTGTTCAGAAACACCCTGGCCGCCCTGGCCAAGTAAGCCCCGGATCAAACAGGTCTGAGCACTTTCGCCCGGTTACGTAAACCGTCCAGACTCTCTTCCCAGCTCGTTGTGGTATTCCGCGCTCGTGGAATAAGATGTCGCATGCCAACACGCAAAAAATCGCGCGCTCCCAAATCCGCGCAACCAATGCAATCCCATTTCGCAAACGTCAACGGTGTGCGCCTCCACTATCTAGCCGCCGGTAAAGGCAGCCTGGTAGTCCTCCTGCATGGTTACGCTGAAACCAGCCACATGTGGCGCCCCTTGATTACCGAGCTTGCTGGCACCCACACTGTAATCGCGCCGGATCTGCGAGGAGCCGGCAAATCCTCACATCCCCCCGAGGGTTACACCAAAGCCGAACTGGCGCAGGACATCCATGCGCTGGTTCACAAGCTTGGTTTCGAGCATATTGGAATTGTCGGGCACGATATCGGACTGATGGTCGCGTACGCCTATGCGGCGCAATATCCTAGCGAAGTCGATCGCATTGCGCTGATGGATGCCTTCCTACCTGGCGTGGGCAAGTGGCGCGACGTTTGGCTCATGCGCGATCTGTGGCATTTCCATTTCTACGGCAAGACGCCGCTCGCTCTCGTTCACGGCCGTGAGCGGATTTATTTCGAGCATTTTTGGAACGATTTCGCTGCCAATCCCGCCCATTCCGTTCCGGAGCGCGACCGCCGATTTTACGCTAGAGAGTATGCCCGCCCCGGCGGGATGCGCTCTGGCTTCGAGTACTTTCACACGTTTGAGAAGGACGCCGAGGATTTCGCCAGCTTCGCGCAGACCCCCTTGGCCATGCCTATGCTTGTTCTAACCGGTGAAAAAGCCTCTGGCGATTTTCTTCTTCAACAGAGCCGGCTCGTTGCGACGAATGTCGAAGGCGTGGTAGTTCGCAATTCCGGCCACTGGCTCATGGAAGAAGCGCCGAATCAAGTCATCCCTAAGCTGGTCGAGTTTTTGAATCGCTAGGGCAACTCGATCGCCCACCCGCCAGCCCTCATCGCTTCCGAAACACTTCAAAAATCAAATTGAACAACTGCACCAGCGTGATCCCGATGGTCACGTAAACCGCAATCTCCAGCCGCCGGCCGGCCTCTTTCGTCCCCGCCAGCATCTCGATCACTTCCTTGGTGCTCTCATGCAAAGTCTCAGCCAGTTGCTCGAAATGCTGCGTCGACCCCCGCAATTTTTCCAGCACATGCGAAGTCGCCGAAAGCGCCGCCGCGATCTGCTCCCCATTGCGAATATCCAGCTCGATCTTGCACGCCGACCACCACGGACTCCCCGGCGGATTGTCATACATCCGCTGCCGGATCTCTTCATAAGACCGGGTCCGCAGCAACTGCACCAGCGCATGAACCTTATCCGCGCCCACGACCGGTGTTTCTTCGTTCATGACTGCCATAACTCGCGAGTGTAGCAGCCGTGCCCCCACTCGCTCAGATACCCGAAGGTCATCTCCACTTGTGCCCGATAGCCATAGCGCATGGAAGTTACCCCACACAAACAATGAGATCCCCCAATTCTGTCATCCCGACCGGAACAGATCATCGCAAAGCGATGAGCTGTGGAGTGGAGGGACCTTGTGTTTAATGTTTGGCGTAAAGACAAACCCGGGGACACGACAAACCTAATTCCTGCCTGGCCCTGACGAACTTGACTCCGCATGCTCCGCGATTTGAGATTATCTCTCCACCATCTACAATCTCAACGCGCATGGACACCACCCGCATCGCCGAACTGCTTCAACCATTCAATGTTCCCCTCAACCCTTGTCATTCCGAGCCCTCATCTTGTCATTCCGAGCCCTCATCTTGTCATTCCGAGCAAAGCGAGGAATCTGCTGTCCTCGACAGCACCCAACTGCAAAAGATATCGACATACATCGATCTATTACTCCGCTGGAACGCCCGCATCAACTTGACCGCCATCCGCAACGAAGAAGAAATCGTAACCCGCCACTTCGGCGAATCCCTCTTCGCCGCCCGCCATCTCTTTCCCCATGCGACGCGTGTCACAGGCCCATGCGACAGCCGACTGATCGACATAGGTTCAGGCGCCGGCTTCCCCGGTCTCCCCATCAAAATCTGGGCGCCCGACATCCAGCTGACCCTGATCGAGTCCAACCAGAAGAAAGCAACCTTCCTGCGCGAGGTCGCCCGCAAACTTACATTGACGAACATCAATGTATTCGCCGGCCGCGCCGAAGACTATCAAGACCCGCCCGCCGAAGTAGTAACCCTCCGCGCAGTCGAACGCTTCGAGAACGCCCTCCCGATCGCCGCGAGCCTGGTCGCACCCCAAGGGCGCCTCGCCATCCTCATCAGCCAAGCTCAGCTCGCGCAAGTCCACGACCTCGCGAAAGGATTCTCATGGTCACCCCCGCTTCCCATTCCCCTATCCGCAAGCCGCATTCTCGTCATTGGCACTCGATCACGCGGAACCAAGCTAGATAACATGCATGCACCAAGAAAGTAACAAGTGGAACGGAAGCGGACGAAATCACTCCATGCTGAGCGCGAACGCAATCAATTCTTAGGCCTAAGCCACCGTCAGTGGGAAGAGTATGATGTTCAGCCTTAGCAGGCACAAGCGCTGGAGCCCTGACCGATAAATGTTCCACGTGGAACATATCTCGAGTTTTGTCAAACTCTTCGGGACGAAAGCACAGGAGTGTTCCACGTGGAACATTCAGCGAAACGTTTCCGAGCGGATGTTCCACGTGGAACATTTCTGTGCAAAGGTGGGTCATATTCATCCGTAAGTCACTATCGCTGCAACAATATGTCTTAGTGATTACGCTGCACCGAAATCTGTCATTGCAAATGCACAACGGTTCGGCCTATTCTGCATTGGTCTCTCCGATTCTTCAAAACTAAATGGGACGCGTAATCGCGGTTGCCAACCAGAAGGGCGGCGTAGGCAAGACTACGACCGCAATCAATCTGGCCTCGTCCATTGCAGCAGCAGAGGTCGACACGCTGCTGGTCGATTGCGATCCGCAATCGAACGCCACCAGTGGACTTGGCCTGGTCAAGAATCCTGAACGAATCAGCACCTATGACTTACTAATGGGCGAGGCCGCTGCCGAGCAGGCGGTGCACAAGACTGAGCTTGATCAGCTCTGGATCATCCCGGCGCACAAGAACATGATCGGGGCCAACCTGGAGCTCATCGACGCGGAGCGTCGGGAGTTTCGTTTGCGCGACGCACTCGCGCCTTTGCGCGAGCGCTTCAAGTACATCGTGCTCGATTGTCCTCCTGCGTTGGATCTGCTGACGCTCAATGCACTCGTGGCTGCGGACTCGATTCTAATTCCGATGCAGGCGGAGTACTTCGCCCTCGAAGGTGTGTCTGAGCTGCTCGATACGATTGAGCGCATTCGCGCGTCGTTGAATCCGGAGCTCACCATCGAGGGCGTGGTGCTGACGATGTTCGACGATCGCACCAACCTGGCTCAGCAAGTGACAGCGGAACTCGACCGATACTTTGGCGAGAAGCTGTGCAAGACTACGATCCCGCGCAACGTGCGGCTGGCTGAGGCGCCGAGCCATGGGAAACCTGTGCTGCTTTACGATGTGCGATCGCGTGGAGCGGAGAGCTACATTCAATTGGCTAAGGAGATCATTGGGCACAGCCTGCCCGCGCAGGAGATGCCTGCACCAGTTGAGCTTCCGGTCGCGGGCGAGGAGAAGCAGGTAGTGAACGCTCCGCGGTGGAAGCGATGGATCAAGGAGCGGAATAAATTGACGACCATCAATATATTAGATCGATGAGCGTCGATGTGTGTTGGGCGATAGTCGTTCGCCGTTGGTCGTTGGCGTGAGTTTGGTGGGAATTCCTTGCGACGGCTTGGTTGTACGAACGGCCAGCAGGTCCTTCGACTCCGTAGCTGATTCGCTTTCGCGAAGCAGCTACTGCGCTCAGGATGACAATTTTTTCGGGGGAGGGTCTATGACAACTTCTGTGGCGGCGAGTACGGAGAAGGCGGTCGACAAAGCGATCGAGAAGCGGCGGGCGTTGGGACGAGGGCTGGATTCGTTGCTGCCTTCGGGACCGCGGGTGGTGGAATCTGGTCCGGCGGGTGGGCCACCCTTGTCACAATCTGGAGTTTTGCCCGAGGTGCATGCTCAGGCGGCGCGGGGCGAGGCGGTGGTCGAGGTTCCGCTGGAGCTGATCGATGAGAATCCTTACCAGACGCGGTATTTCGCCAAAGATCAACCGGTTTCGGAGGACTTTGTCGCGACCTCACTGGATGAGTTGGCGGACTCGATCCGGGTCAACGGGGTCATCCAGCCGATCTCGGTTCGGCCGGGTGCGGACGGGCGTTATGTTCTGATTCTGGGCGAACGGCGTTGCCGGGCTTCGAAGATTGCGGGCCGGACTACGATCCCCGCAATTGTGCGCAAAGTTTCCGACCAGCAGGCGGCGGAGATGACGGTGGTGGAGAACCTGCAGCGCCAGGACCTGAATTGCATGGAGCAGGCGACCGCATTTTCGAAGTTGAGCCAGGATTTCAAACTCACGCAGGAGCAAATTGGACAGCGAGTGGGGATTTCGCGAGAATCCGTTTCGAACTACATGCGACTGCTGCGGCTGCCGGCTTCGGTGACGGAGTATCTGCAGGAGGGGCGGTTGGGATTCAGCGAGGCGCGAGTGCTGCTGACGTTGCTCGATCCGAACCTGATTCCGAAGATTGCCGATGAAGCTGTGCGCAAACATATGTCGGTCGAGCAGCTGGAAGACCTGGTCTTCAACACGAATGTGCCTTTGCAGAAGCAGAATCAGCCGGGAACGGCGCGCTGGGTCGATCCGAATGTGCGGCACGTGCAGACGGAACTGGAGCGGACCCTGGGCGTGCGAGTGCGCATTCGCGATCGCAAGGGCAAGGGAAAGATCGAGATCGAGTATGCGAGCGCTGGAGGATTTTGATCGGGTGGTGGGGATGTTGAAGGGCGGTCGTTAGGCTTCCGGCTTTCGGCGCGTTATTGCAGAGTTTTCGGGTTTGCGGGAGCCATTCTTTCGCGCTTTCAGGGCTGGTCATTTCTCGATGTTCACGCACGACTCGCGAGGTCGCGGGGAAATGCGGTTGACAGTGGGAACATCGAGCCCGCAGCGGCTAAAGCCGGACACATTTTCATCGAATTACGGTATGCCTGAAGGCATACCCTGATACGAAATCGAGTCTCGAAGTTGCCAGCGACTCGCGAGGTCGCGGGGAAATGCGGTTGACGGTGGCAACATCGAGCCCGCAGCGGCTAAAGCCGGACACATTTTTCATGGAATTACGGTATGCCTGAAGGCATACCCTGATACGAATCGAGTCTCGACGTTGCCCGCGACTCGCGAGGTTCGCGGGAAAATGCGGTTGACGGTGGCAACATCGAGCCCGCAGCGGCTAAAGCCGGACACATTTTTGGCACGAATTACGGTATGCCTGAAGGCATACCCTGATACGAAATCGAGTCTCGACGTTGCCCGCGACTCGCGAGGTCGCGGGAAAATGCGGTTGACGGTGGCAACATCGAGCCCGCAGCGGCTAAAGCCGGACACATTTTTCATGGAATTACGGTATGCCTGAAGGCATACCCTGATACGAAATCGAGTCTCGAAGTTACGCACGAGTTGCGACGAATCGAGTCTCGACGTTGCCCGCGACTCGCGAGGTTCGCGGGAAAATGCGGTTGACGGTGGCAACATCGAGCCCGCAGCGGCTAAAGCCGGACACATTTTTCATCGAATTACGGTATGCCTGAAGGCATACCCTGATACGAATCGAGTCTCGACGTTGCCCGCGACTCGCGAGGTTCGCGGGAAAATGCGGTTGACAGTGGCAACATCGAGCCCGCAGCGGCTAAAGCCGGACACATTTTTCATCGAATTACGGTATGCCTGAAGGCATACCCTGATACGAATCGAGATTACGGTATGCCTGAAGGCATACCCTGATACGAATCGAGATTACTGTATGCCTGAAGGCATACCCCGATACGAATCGAGATTTCTTTCCTCAGCTTCTTGCGCCGCTTCGCGGCTCTCGCCTTAGATTGCCAATTCAGAATTCAGATTGACACGAATTCGAATAGTAAATGCGTGGGACGCTTGTCCGGATTTGGATCTCGATCTGAAGTTCTTAGGTCGGGGTTTTGGCTCTCATGTGGGAGATGCTTGCGATCGGCTACGAGCGGGATGTCTCCAGCCGAATTCGGTTAGTCACGAATCTCGGAAGTAAACTGTGGGATCGCGGGCCCGTCTCCGACCGATATTTACGACGATCTCGAGGGCGATGTCTAATGTGGCCCCATCGAAAGTGGAGTTTTTCAATCAGTTGTCAGTTCCTGGTTCTCGGTTCTCAGTTGGCTTGTTGATGAGGCTCTAAACAAATTCAGAAGGAGTTGAGAATCTGAATAGTCAACTGTGGGACAATCGGGCCATGGGCGAGGCGGGCTAGGGCCCCGGCTCAACACGTTTTTCGGGAAAGTGGGATTTTTGTTCGGTTTGGGAGCGACATGTTCATAGCAGAGGAACAGAAGGTGCTGCAGTCGGTGGCCTTGCAGCTTATGACTGGCGATGACGTCGTGCTTGAGGATGGTCAGAAGCTGCGGGTCAAGCGGGTGGGGAGCGGGCGGTTGCGGATGGTGGAGTTTAGGTTGAATGGGCGGGTGTTTGAGGCGATTGAGCAGAATCGTGAGAAGCCCAGCCGGTGGGGAAAACTGGCGCGCGAGAAGCATCAGGTCGTGCAATTCCGAGATGTGGCGATGCACAAGTATGTGGCGGTGGCGGTGGATGGGGAGATTACGGAGTATGGGCGGGGTTAAAGTTTCGCGAGAGGCCAAGAAGCAGATTCCTCGACGGCTTCGCCGTCTCGGAATGACAAGAAATTAGGTGTGGCCTCCCGCATCTCGGAATGACAAGAAATTAGGTGTGGCCTCCCCGCATCTCGGAATGACAAGAAATTAGGTGTGGCCTCCCGCATCTCGAAATGACAAGAAATTTAGGTGTGGCCTCCCGCATCTCGAAATGACAAGAAATTAGGTGTGGCCTCCCGCATCTCGGAATGACAAAGATTAAATATGGCCACCCGCCCGATTGCGACGGATGGCCTTGCGGTCACGACAAAAGCTTACATGCTTTTGAAGACGAAGCTGATTTCCTTGGTCTGGTTTGCGTCGACGGTGATGGTCTGAGTGGACGTGCCCAGTTTCTCGTGCCAGGCTTTGATGGTGTAGGTTCCGGGCGGCAGATTGGGCAGATCAAAAGTGCCGTCCGGCTTGGTCACTGCGAAATAGGGATTCTTCAGAACCGCGATGTAGCCTCGCATCCAGGGATGGATGTTGCATCGCACTGGAATTGCGATTTCTTCGCGCGCGAAAGCCTCTTCCTGTTTGGCTCCCGGAAGCTCAGCTTTATTCCACTCCCGATTGTTGGTTGGGGTGGGATGAATGTTGTGCATGGTCTGATCGTCGTTCACAACCTCGATGGGCTGGTTGGCCTGTACGGCCAGGACATGAGGCAGATAGAGACAGCCTTTTTGCGTGATGACAACGGGTTGGGCGGGTGGATCGAAAGTGCGGTCGCCCAAGCCGTCGGAGATGAACACGAGCACGTCTTGCAAGTCACCTTTAGAATCAGTGACGACTTCCGGGGTGGAAATAAGTCCAGGATGCTGCTTGGCGCAGCTTGGATCAGCGGCCATGCTGATTGACTTGGCCTTGGGCACGGTTCCTTCGAATTTGACCGTGCCTCGGATGGCCGTGGCGTTGGGGCTGGTCGTAGACGGCGCTCCTGCTTTCACGATCTGCAGGCTGGAAATAGAAATGGTTAGAACGAGAGCGATTGCGGCGAACAAAGTTTTGTATTTCATACTGCACCTCGAAGAGGCTTATGCCTCGAAAGTTTGTGTGAGTGTCTCGCGCGCTCGATTATTCGGCCTGGCGCGTGGTTGGAACTCAACGGCTGGCGAGAGACCCGCGATATCCTTCTTGATAGCCGGCGGAGAACAACGCGCGATCTCCGAGTGTTGCCCAACGGCCGCGGGCGACATGGGGTTCGGCGCCGGCTTCGGCGGCGAGTCTGCCCAGATACAATCCGTCGCGAAATGCGGCGTCAGCATTCTGAACAACCGCCTGGTTTGAATTGTGGTTATCGGTGTTCAGCATGGAGGCCGTTCCCATGCCGAAGGTCAGCGCCAAAGCAAATAACGAGATGGTTTTCATGGTTTTTCCTTGATCGGCTGAGCCGGTTTACGAAATCTCTTGCGTCGTATGGCGAGATTAGGGCGGGCGGGAGGTTGCGTTGTCATGCGGCGGTCAGCAGCGAGTCAAATCGTCGTCATCTTTTTGTCTTGTTGGTTGGTGATTGTCAGGGAATTGTCATCTGGGACGGACAAAACCAATAAAGTGGAGAGTGCGTTTGAGGGTCAACGGGCAGGTGGAAGGTTGACGATCAGGCCTTTGGGGCCGACGGCTATGATTTCGCTTGAGCTGACGCTCACGGCGTTCAGATTCGAGTCCCAGATTTTCTGGGAGGTTTTCTGGAGTGATGTTTTCTGGGATGAGGTTTTCGGCCCTGGTGCTTTCGCGATGTCATCTTTGTAGGCGGCTCCGGACGATCCGACGATTACAATTGCCTCGCTGTCTGAGTGGGGCTTGGCAAAGGCTACGGCGGAAAAGTACCTTTGCGGTGAAATTGGGGAAAGAGTCCAGGTGAGGCCGCCGTCGTTGGTGAAGGCGAGGTTAGGGCCATCCTGGTCGGGATGTTTGTAGTCTCCGCCGGCGATGACTCCGTGGGTCGGGTCGCGGAAGGCGATGGAGAAAATGCCGGTGGAGTCCTGGCCGTGGATGATTGGGGTTTGGGCGACGGCCCAGGTTTTGCCGGCGTTGGTTGAACGGAAAACGCGCGCGACTTTTCCGCCGGTGGCAAACCAGACGTTGGCTGTCCCTTGGATGGTGATGCAGGTTCCGCTGGCGGCAAATGCGCCCTCGCCTTCGATCGCCGGCGGGGTGGAGTCGGGTGAATGCGGAATCCAAGTCTTGCCGCCATCATCGGTAGAAATTAATTCAAATCTCAGCGTGCCTGAATTGTCGGCGACAGGATCGCCGACGGCGATGCCGTGATCGGAATCCCAGAAGGCCATGCAATCGAAAAAACCTTTGGGATTCTTGTTGGTGAATTGCAGCGCCCAGGTTTTGCCGGCGTCGGTGGTTTTGTAAATGCGCGACTGCTCGGCGGGCCCGGCGCTTAGCAGGTAGGCAAGGTCGGCGCTGAAGGCTTCCACGTCGCGAAAGTCGAGAGCGTCGGCTCCGGGAACCTGAGCGGGTTGCCAGGAATTTCCGCCGTCGGTGGTGCGGAGATAAGTTCCGTGAGTGCCGCTGGCCCACGCGATTCCGTTGGCGAGGACGCTGATGCCGCGCAGGTTTTCCGTGGTGTTGGATTTTTGGATGGTCTGGGCTGCGAGAGCGGTGGTGAGAAAAAGAAACAAAAGAGCGCGCATGCGATGATTGTGCCAGAAGTTGCAGATTGGGTCTGCATGATTTGCATTGTTGTGCCGATATTCCGAGCGATGAGGGAGCCGCATGGGGCATGCTTTGCTGGAGATTTGTTGTGGAGGGATTGATGATGCGATTCAGGCGGAAAAGGGTGGGGCAGACCGGGTTGAACTTTGCTCCGCGCTTTTTCTTGGCGGGTTGACACCTTCACTCGGGACCATACTGGAGGCGAAGCGACGGGTGAAGATTCCGCTCATGGTGATGGTTCGTCCGCGCGGCGGAGGGTTTGCGTACTCCCAAGCGGAGATGGCTACGATGGAACGCGACGCGGAAGCCGCGGTCGAGAACGGTGCGGAGGGTGTGGTGTTTGGCATTTTGCAGTCGGATGGACGAGTGGATGTTGCGCGATGCAGGCGAATTCGGCAGTTGATTGGGACGCGGCAGGCTGTGTTTCATCGGGCGTTCGATGTCACTCCTGATCCGTTTGAGGCGCTGGAGCAACTGGTGGATTTGGGAATTACGCGGGTTCTGACCAGCGGACAAAAGGACAGCGTGCCCGAGGGAGTGGAGTTGATCAAGAAGCTGATTGAGCGGGCGGGCGATCGGATTGAGATTCTGCCGGGCGGCGGGATTCAGGTTTGGAACGTGAAAGAGGTGGTTGAGCGGACGGGGTGCCGGCAGATTCATTTGACGGCGTGGGGGACGGCGTCCGACAGTTCGACGCTGGCGCGGCCGGGGATTACGTTCGGCGGGGCTTTGTATCCGGCGGAGGATCGTTATCAGGTAACGGATGCGGGTGTCGTGCGGGAGGTGTTGGCGCGGTTGCGAACGTAGCCAGGTTGTGTCTTTCGCCCCGCTGGGGCTCATTGATTTCCCCCCTGTATCCCGCGGCGTGCTCCGTGAGTATTCCTGCGGCGCCTCGCGGCTTGAATTCTATTTTTCGTTGAACTCCGCGAAAGCTCCAATCTTTTCGTAGTACATGCGGATGCTGCATACCTTGGGCGCGGTGTGGGCGAAGGAAACTTGCAGCTTTTTGGGCGGCGAGTCAACTCCGCCGATTTCCATGGGAGCGCGCACCAGATCTTGTTTCTCATCGTAAGTTTTGGGGCTGGTGACATTCTTGCTGACGATCAGCGTCCATTCTTTTTTATTGGGGATCACGTACACGCTGTAGGCGCCTACGGCGAGCTCGACGTGATTGAGGATGAGTGGAACCTGAGTGAAAAGCGTCACTGGAGAGCCAGACGGCAGCCAGACTTTGCCGTTGCGGGGCTGGTCTTTGTCGCTCATCGCGGAGTTGTTGTATTCCACACTGACTTCCAGGCCGTCGGCAAAATCGCAACTAGCAGTTGCAGTTTGGTCGGTTGAATCTTTCTGCTGGGCGGCGGTGGCCAGAAGAGATTGCGCAAACAAGACGAGGCAGACGGCTAGCGCACGCATGAAGTGCTCCTCCGCGGACTAGACAATTTGAAATCAGGCAATGCGGGTTCATTGTACTTCGGTAGAACTGCAATTGCAGGGAAAATCCGTACGGAGTCAGCTTCTTGAAGGAAGTGGGACGATGCGCGCGACAAACTATGACACCGTGGGTACAGATCCGGGTCGCGATATTTCCCATCTGGGATTGGTCTTCGGTGACGTTCTCTTATCTTGAGTCCATTGCTACCGTGAGAGTTCAGCGGCAAGAAAGGCTGGCTCTAATCACATTATGGCAAAGAGTGAGAAGTCGTCATTTCAGCTCAAGATTCTCTACGGTGAGGGCGACGCGGAAGTAGTTGCCTCACAAGCAGTTTCTATCCAAAAGGCGGGCCATCAGGTTGAGACGGCGGTGGGTCGCAAGGGGATTGACGAGGCAGTGCGCCGGGGGACGTTTGACCTGGTAATTCTTGGTCCGACTTTGACCAGGAATGATCGGCACCATCTGCCTTACGTGATCAAGAAAACGCAGTCGGCCACGCGTGTTCTAGTCATGCACACCGACGGGGATGGGCATCCCGCAGTAGACGCGAATACCGATACCGGACGAAGCATGGCTGATGTAGTGGCAAAAATCGCCTCGTTAATGGCGATTGGCGAGCTCGCTTCGAATGGACTGGCCAAAGGCGCTGCGGCGGGACGGTAGTTATCTTCAGTTCTCAGTTCTCAGTTCTTTGTTCTCAGTGAGGCGGCCTTCGGGCCGCTTTTTGTTGGTGACGGGAATCTCATCGGATACGAATCAAGAAAGTAAGAGTGGGATGAGCGGGCAGATTTGCGTCCTCTTTGTATCGGCAAAGCCCACTCGGGGTAGAATATCGACGAAGCGAACTCTCTTTTCGACGGATAAGTATGAGCGCAGCAGGTAATGGAAACGAACGGAAAAAGATCTACGTGACCCTGACTGGGTTGCCACTTTCATTTGATCTGCAATGGCCTTTTCGCAAGTCTACCTCGGGAGCGGATTTTTTCTTCCTGCATGGCGACATCCGGCTGGAGAACTCTGCAGGATTGCATGCACCGGTGGCGGTAAATCTTTCGGCGACCGTGCGCGAGGTCCTGCCCTCGCTTGATCCGAAGGACGTGGAGAATCCCGTCATCGACGCATTGCGCAAAGAAGTGGACCGGCGACAACTGGAGTTTGTGAAGTCGGGCAAGCTCGTACCAGTGCAGTTTTCCAGCCGGCATTACGATTTCAAGCACAGTAAATGGATATTCGGCAAAGCTAGTGATGAAGACATCGCGTTGCTGGTGGCGCGAAAGGCGTACTGGCAGACGCGGTTGGAGGGTGGCAAGGTTTGGATCGGGGATCCTGCCGAAGCCATGTACGTCGAGACTTCGCCGCAGCATCTTCTAGAGATCGCTAAAAAAGTCGAGGCTCAGGGTCTGATCAAGCTGGATGGAGAATGGGCCACAGCGAATCCTTCGTTGATGGAGCAGGCGTCGAAGTTTGAAGCCGACATGCGGGCGGCGCTTGAGGAATTGGAAAAGAAACACGCTTTTGAAAGAGGATGAACCGCGCCCCTAGGCCGCCATGCCTTCATCCATCCATTGCTTGAACCGGGCAGTCTGATCTTTCGGCCAAGGTTCGTCGCAGGGCATGCTGCCGTCGAGGAGGGTTGCATAAATCTCTTTCGCCTTCGCCTTAACGTCGGTGAACGACGAAAGATCGAGGCCGAAATCCTTCATCGTATCCACATCGGGAGTGTCGCGGAACAGCGGGCGAATGTCTTTGGCGAAGCTTAGAGCCATAAGAATTCTCTCCTTCTCGCAGAAGACGGGTTTTAAGTTATTACTCGGCCTTCATGGCATCAATCGTTTGAAAAAGCTGGTCGCTGGGCTCTTTCACTTCAATAAATGGATGGTTCTTGGATTTGCTGCTGACCACGAAAATGGTTGGCGTGTGCTCCAGGTGGAGCGATCTACCCAAATCTTGTTCGGCCTTAACCTCAGCCGCAAACTTGCCTTGTGGATCTACTACAAAAGGCAAATCCACTTTGTGATCGGCGGCAAACTTATCCGCGAACTGGCGCAGGTTCGTGGGAAAGATTTCTGGCTGGTGCTCGAAGATGTAATCGCGAAAATCTATCCCAAGCTGCGGGGAGCGGCTATCGAAATAGTGGGCGATGACGGCTGCCTGAAAGGACCAGTTGTGCATGGGCAGGGGAAAATCATGGCGAACGACTGGAATCTTATAAGTTTTGCCTGCTTGCGCAACGATGGGAGCCTGACGCCGGCATTGCGGGCATTGCAGGTCCTCAAAGACCACGATTGCGATCTGCGCGCCTTTCGGGGGACGCAAGGCCGGGTTGACGGATTCCTGCGCGAAGGCCATCGAAGCAAACATCACGACCGAGAAAGCAAATATACCCAAGGTTCTTTTCATAGATAAGATGAGTCTCTAATTTTACCTAATGTACCGTATCCGCGGTGCGCGTACGCGAAAGCACCAATGTTCCAATGCCCAACAAAGTTAGTAAAGAAATCACCACGAGCGAGGCAACACAATAGATGCACCACACACCCAGGATGTGAGCCTCGACGTGCGCCAGATAAAGTGAAAACGAAAGGCCTACCAAAACTGCGGCAAGAAATAAGCCGTAAGCGCGCTTAAGCGCAAGTGCGGCCAGAATCACATAACCCGCCATGCCAATGACCGCAACAGGAATGCCAGCCAGCACCGCGAACGGGCTGTGGTTGACGATGCCGCAATCCCAATGCTCATTGATGCTGCATGGAGAAGAGTCTGTGCGGTAGTGTTCTCGCAGCGCCAGACCAGATGCAATGAAGCCAAGAAGTGTCAATAAAACCAGGACGTACCGCATTAAGCTGGGACCCTCGCTGAAGCGTAAATGCAGTTCATTTTACCCTAGATTCTGGATGAGATGTCCTGGATCAGAAATTCGTCGATTCGTTGTGACCTCCGATGAAGCCAGATCGCGACCTTTCAAAGCTAAATAAATGGGGAACTGTTGGAACCATTGTCGCTTACCAACTCGAGTGGTAGGGTGTCGAGCATGACCTACTTTCACGCCATCCTGCAGGCGGTTTTGTTCTGTGCCGTGCTGGCCGCTGTAGTTTGGATGTTTTGGCTAGCCCTGGAACTGTCGACAGAAAAAAAGAAGAAGAGCTGGAGTAGCGTCGTCAAAGGACTGCTCCTCGGAACAGCCGTCCGGCGGATGCGTGGGGCTTGGCGATTCCTCCATGCGAATGCGCCCGCAACCCATGGGATGGGCGAAGTGATGTTCCTGCTAGTTCCATTCTGTGCTGGGTTCGCCATTGCAATGGTTACTCGAGGGCGCAACACAGCGTGGGCATGTTCGTTGTTGGCAGCCCTGTGCTCGCTTGCGTTTCTGGTTGCAGGCAAATTGGAAGGATTGCTCTGCGCAATTCTGGCTTTTCCTCTGCTGGCGCTTGGGCTCGGGGTTGGCGTTTTGCTGGGCTACCTGTTCCGGCGGTTTGTTGTGGAACGTCTGCGACATCAAGTGACGAGCATGGTTGCAGTTTTCATGTTGTCGCCCATGATAATTGTGGCGGGACACCAACTGGAACGGCCATCCCTCGAAACGGCGCGTCGTGAAACCATATCCAACAGCGTCTTTCTTGCGGCGCAACCTGAAAAGGTCTGGACCGACATCCAGTCGATTGACAGTATCAATGCCACAAAGCCTTTGCTCATGCACTTTGGCCTTCCCGTTCCTTTGCGCTGTACCTTGGAGAGAAAAGGCGTGGGAGCGAAGCGGACCTGCTATTTCGAGAGTGGATTTATTGAGGAAATAGTCACGGCATGGGATCCACCGTACTCGATGCAGCTAACCATTGATCGCACGAATATGCCGGGTCGGCACTGGCTCGGATTTGAAAAAGCGGATTACGAACTGCGCGCGGAGGGAAGCGGGACACGGCTAACTCGAACTACGACCATCGTTTCACACCTTTATCCGATCTGGTATTGGCGCTATTTCGAAAGGCTCGGAGTGTCCTCTGAGCATGAGTATCTGCTTCGTGATGTGTCGAATCGCTTGAATCAATAGCGCAGGTCAAAGCAAACGAAACTGACGCTTCTCAAGAGCGAGCAACTTTTCTTTGATGGGCAGGCCGCCACCGTATCCGGTGAGCTTGCCGTTGCTGCCGATGACGCGATGGCAGGGGATCACAATCGGAATCGGGTTCGAGCCGTTAGCGAGGCCGACTGCTCGGGAAGCTTTGGGATTGCCAATTCGGCCCGCCAACTCGCCGTAAGAAATCGTCTCGCCGTATGGAATGTCGCAAAGGCGCTGCCAAACTCCCAGTTGGAAAGGTGTGCCCTCAGGCGCGAGTTGCAGATTGAAGTTCTCCAGCTCTCCCGCGAAATAAGCCTGGAGCTCGCGCACCGCTTCAACAAACGGGGCCTGATCCTCAATCCACGAAGATTCCGGTTGCGCGTGATGTCTTCCGTTCACGAAAAGGATTTCGCGCAGGCCAGCGTCGTCAGCGACCATCAGCAACGGCCCTAGCGGGCTTTCGATCTGAGTGTAGCACCGGGTCATTTCTTTGGACTCCTGCACAGGATAGATCATCGAAGGGAATACCGCTGGTCGTTTTCGGACTTCTACGCGGGGATGTCCCAGTGAACTAGAGGACGACTGCTTGTTGGCGGCGCTTGGCTTGAATTTCGATGTAGACGTGCACTAAGGACACGGCGGCCGGAGTTACTCCGGGAATTCGAGAGGCGTGGGCCAGGGTGCGTGGTTTTATCTTTAGCAGGGTCTCCTGCATTTCCTTGGAGAGGCCGCTGACCGAGTTGTAATCAAACCAGTCGGGAATGGCGCGCTGCTCGGCCTTTTTCAGGCGGTCGATGGCGCGCTGTTGCTGTAGCAGGTAGCCTTCGTATTTGATCTCGGTTTCGACCGACTTGAGTTCGTTTCGTAGTTGGGAAGAAAGAGCGGCCACGGATTCGCGCGGATTTCCGCGGATTTCTTCTCGCTCGAAAAATTCTGGGTCGAGTTCGCGCAGCACAGGCGCTAGGTTCTCGATTACGATCTCGGGTCGCTTTAGCAGTTGGGCGAGGGTCTGACCTGTGGCGGCGGAAAGATGATTCGCTTGCACCAGAGAAACACAAGGTCCCTCGACTTCGCTCGGGAGGACAGAGGTAGTGTTCGGCTCTGCCTCACTCCGCTCGGGATGACGGATTTCTGTAGAGGAGATCTTTTCCAGCAACGCGCTGGTGAGTCTGGTTTGTTCCAGCAATTGTTTCATTGCTTTCAGGCGTTGCTGCTTGGCTAGATAGTCGGCCCACGCGGCGTCGGGGATCAATCCGATTCTGCGGCCGTGCGGAGTGAGGCGGCGGTCGGCGTTGTCGATTCGCAGATGCAAGCGGAACTCGGCGCGCGAAGTGAACATGCGATAGGGCTCGTTGGTTCCTTTCGAGATCAAGTCGTCGATGAGAATCGCGGTGTAGGCTTCGGTGCGATCGAGAATTAAGGGTGGTGCATTCTTTACTTTCAACGCGGCGTTGATCCCGGCCATCAGACCTTGGCAGGCGGCTTCTTCGTATCCGCTGGTCCCGTTGATCTGGCCAGCCAAGAACAAGCCTGCGATCTGCTTGGTCTCGAGCGTGCGCTCGAGTTCCGTGGGATCAATCGAGTCGTATTCGATGGCGTAGCCGGGCCGCAGCATTTCCGCGCTCTCAAGGCCGGGGATCGACTTCAGGATTGCCAATTGAATCTCGACCGGCAGCGAAGTGCTCATGCCGTTGACATAGATCTCGTGCGTGTTCAGTCCCTCGGGTTCGAGGAAGAGTTGATGCGTGGTCTTGTCGGGGAACTTTACGATCTTATCTTCGATCGACGGACAATATCGTGGGCCGATAGATTGAATCTGCCCGCTATACATTGGCGA
Organism: uncultured Acidobacteriota bacterium; assembly: GCA_963722725.1. Taxonomy (GTDB): domain Bacteria; phylum Acidobacteriota; class Terriglobia; order Terriglobales; family Acidobacteriaceae; genus JABDBE01. Next base: position 147,653 of record CAVROB010000009.1, on the reverse strand, counting down.
GCGATGCACGTTCTCGCGAATGATGCGCTGGGTCTCCGGGGTGGTCCACGCGATGTAGCAGGGGACTTGCGAATCGTGATGGGCTACGCGCCTGGTACGGAAGCTGAACGGTGTAGGATCGACATCGCCAGGCTGAACTTGAAATTGCGACCAATCGATGGTGCGGCCGTCGAGGCGTGGAGGAGTGCCCGTCTTTAGGCGGCAGCCGCGCAGGCCAAGTTGCTTGAGCGATTCGCCGAGAAGGAAAGCGGCCGGTTCGCCCGAGCGTCCCGCGGGATATTGCTGCTCTCCGCAATGGATGAGTCCGTTCAGGAAGGTGCCAGTGGTGATGATGATCGCGCTTGCGCCGACAGTGCGGCCGTCGCGCAGTTTAATGCCGCGACAGACGCGGCCGTTGGTCGTCGGTCGTTGGTCGTCGGCAGAGACGCAAGGTCCCTCGACTGCGTTCGGCTTCGCCTCACTCCGCTCGGGATGACAGGGCTCAATAATTAAATTGGCCACTTCGGCCTGCTTGATCTTTAAGTTCGGCTGCGACTCGAGCACCTCGCGCATCTTGAGGCGATAAGCTTGCTTGTCGCACTGGGCACGGGGCGACCAGACGGCGGGTCCACGAGAAGTATTCAGCAGACGAAACTGGATGCCGACCGCATCGGTGATTTCGCCCATGATTCCACCGAGGGCATCGACTTCTCGCACCAGATGTCCCTTGGCGATTCCGCCGACGGCCGGGTTGCAGGACATTTGCGCAATCAAGTCCACGTTCAGCGTGTAGAGGGCCGTCTTCAGGCCCATGCGAGCTGCGGCCATGGCGGCTTCGCATCCGGCGTGTCCGGCGCCGACGACGACTACGTCGAAATGTTCGGTGAAGGGCATCCGTGGTTTCTATTGTAGCAACCAGCGGACGACGGATGTTTACCACGGCCAAATACCACGGGCGGCTCCAACATCGTTCTTGCCGTTGCCCGTCGAAAACTGAGGCCCTCCGATGTCAGTGAAAGTAGCTTCTTGCCATTGATCGGATGGGAAGTACCAGTTGCTGGCGCCGGCTTCGTGATTGTTTCCGCCGAATCCGTAGGCGACCGTCGGGGTACGCCAATAGTCCATGCCCATCTGCAACAAGGCTCCCGCAGAAATCTTGACGCGGGCTTTGACCGTGCAGCCTTCGAGGTTCCCGGATGGCAGCGCGGCTCGAGGCGAGGCGCTCCAGAAGTGCCAAACGCGATCGCTACGTTGGCCGACTGGGAGCACGACTGCGTGATTCGCTGCGTCATGGGCCATCGGCATTGGGTCGTGCTGATCGGTGGCAAACCACGGGTCACGCCGGTAAAGTCCGCCGCGAACGGCGCCACTGTCGTCGTTCAAGATTACGTCTTTGCCATCGACTTTGCAGGTTAGCTGCGTCGAGGCAATCTCTACCTGGGCGGATTCGTGACCGGGGATGCGGGTGTCCGCGATCGCGATTCCCCAAAGCAGCGCAGATTTAAAGTCATCTGGCGGCGGGACCGGGTTCACATAGCCCGCTTTGTAACTGACCTCTTCAGGGACGCGGGGATCGTTGGTGACGACGAAAGCGAACGGACTCGATGCGCGGCCTCGAGGTGTGACCACCGTGAGGGTCGAGCTGACACTTCGATGCGGAATGAGCGTGATCAGTTCTTCCGGCGAAACGAGACTGAAGGTGGAACTGGTCGCGCCAAAGAAGACCGCCGAGACGCCCTGTAAATTCTTGCCTGCGATTTCCACGCGAGAGCCTTCCGGCCCGCTAGTGGGAGAGATTCTGAGAATCTCGGGGCGGCCGGTTTGTGCGATCACGACGGCGAGCGGAGTTGAAATCAGAACTCCAATCATTGCAATCGCAATTCGCCTTCCCATGTTCTCACCCGGAGCTATCGGCGCTCGGACGGGCGAGGACGCCCGTCGCTCCATTATCTGACGAGGCGATATCTTTGCTCACTCGGAACCGCGTTATTGTTGCCTGAATTCCCGGATTGGGGCCAGTTGCATGCACCCTCCCCGCCCCGTATATTGGAATGTCTTTTATTCGACAGTCCTGGAGGTGCAATTATGACTACTGAGCAATTCTTCGAACAGCTGGATACGCGGATCGCAAAATATGACCTGCTTTGCCATCCTTTCTACCAGGCATGGAGTGCGGGCGAACTCACGCGCGAGGATTTACGGGAGTATGCGCGCGATTACTACCATCACGTGGAGGCTTTCCCAATCTACCTGGCGGAGTTGGGTATCCGCCTCGACGAAAGCGAACTCCGCCGAGCGGTGCTGGCCAACATGGCCGACGAGAAGGGGATGGACGATTTGTTTGGAGATGGATCGACGCCACATTCCGAACTGTGGCTGGACTTCGCCGAAGGCATGGGCGCGAGACGCGACATGCGTGGACACAGTCCGGTGCCCGAGGTTAAGGAGCTGACTTCGTTCTTCCATCGCATGGCCAGCGAGGGCACGCCGGAAGAAGCGCTGGCGGCCTTCTACGCGTATGAGTCCCAGGTACCGCGCGTCGCGAAGGAAAAGGCGCGTGGACTGCGAGAGATGTACGGCGCGGACGACCGGGTCACCTCCTATTTCACCCTGCATTCAACGGCCGATATTTATCACTCGCAGGTTTGGCGTCAGCAGTTGGAAAAACGGCTGAAGTCGAATCCGCAGGCCGCTGAACAGGCGCTGGTTGCGGCTGAGAATGCTGCGAAGGCGTTGTGGCATGCGCTGGATGGAATCGAGATCCGGCGGACGCAGACGAGGGCGGCGTAGCGGCGATTTTCAAGACGCAGGGAAAATTGGGCCCGTGATTCGTTAGAATCATTGGCTCTTCTTTTTTGTGGGGATTCCCTTATGGCGAAAGCAATGCCGATTGGCGCTCGCGCGACGGTTGAGGAGACGGTTGAGTTCAAGCACACGTTGACGTCGCATCATCCCGAATTGCCGGCGGTGTATTCGACTCCTGACATGATCCGACTTATGGAAACGGCGGCCTTCCACGCTCTGCATCCTTACTGCGAGGGTGACGAGATCACAGTCGGCACGGCGATCCATGTGCAGCATCGCGCAGCGAGCGGGATCGGATCGCGAATACGGGCCGAGGCAGTGCTGGAGTCATTTGACGGAAAGTTTTATTCGGTGCGTGTCACCGCGCGTGACGATGTTCAGGAAATTGGTCGTGGGACTGTGGGGCGGGCGGTGGTAAGCGTGGGGAAGTTCTTGGAGAAGATGAAAAAGGGCAGTCGTTAGTCGTTGGCCGTGACCAGCAAAGATCCGGTCAAGCTCTCTCTGGTTGTACTATGTTGCCGTGCAGAAGCTGGCGCAGAGCGTACTTAACTACATTCGCAAACATGGGCTTTTGAAGGCCGGGGATCGCGTCGGCATCGCCGTTTCAGGGGGAGCGGACTCGGTTGCCTCACTGCGTCTGCTGCTGGAGTTACGCAAGGAAATTGGCGTTGTTCTCTCCGTGGTTCATTTCAATCACAAGTTGCGTGGAGCTGCGTCCGACGAGGATGAACGGTTCGTCGCACAACTGGCTCAGGAGCACAGGCTAGAACTGCACTGCGAAGGCGGCGACGTCGCCGCGTATGCCACAGAAAAACACTTGAGTCTGGAAACCGCGGCGCGCCAGATGCGATACCGCTACTTTAGACGCCTTCTACTCGAAGAGAGGTTGAACCGGATTGCCACCGGGCACACGTTAGATGATCAGGCCGAAACGGTGATGCTGAAACTTGTGCGTGGGGCTGGTACTCGTGGGCTGGCGGGAATTTATCCTCAGTTGTCGGTTCCCGGTTCTCAGTTCCCAGATACTTCAGCTTCTATCGTTCGCCCTTTGCTTGGAATCCGGCGGAAAGATCTTGAGTCTTATCTGCTGGTGGTGCAACAGAGCTGGCGGGAAGACAAGAGCAATCGCGACCTGCGGCACATGCGTAATCGCGTGCGGCATGGTATTTTGCCGCGTCTGGAGCGCTACCTGAACCCTGGGGTCCGCGAGGCATTCGCTGAAACGGCGGAGATTGCCCGAGCCGAAGAGGAGTACTGGCAAAAAGAAGTTTCGCGTGTGTTGCCGTCGGTTTGGGCGCGAAGCGCGCTCGAAGTAGCGATGTTGGCGGACTTGCCTCTGGCGTTGCGGCGGCGCGTCATTCGCGCGGCCAGCGAATCCTTGGGATTGCGGCTCGATTTCCATCACGTGGAGGAGATTCTCGCCCTGAGCTCCAAGCAGCCCGGATCAGACAAGGGCACGGAGTTGTCGGATGGATGGGTGGTTCTGCGGAATAAGGGCGAGTTGCGCTTCGAGCTGCAAAAGGTAGTGCCGAGCAAACTGGACTACGAATATTGCCTTTCGATCCCTGGATCGGTCGAGGTCCGGGAGACGGAATCACGCTTCGAAGCAGTATTAATTTCTGGAAACGCTGCCAAGGGTTATAATCCCGGAGATTTGCTGGATCGGTCGTTGTTGTCCGGAGAACTGAAAGTCAGGAACTGGCGTCCCGGGGACCGCTTCTGGCCGTCGCACACAAAGGTTCCGAAAAAGATTAAAGAACTGCTGCAGGAACGGCATGTGACGGGAACGGAACGGAAACTGTGGCCGGTGGCAGTGAGCGGAACAGATGTAGTTTGGGTTCGTGGCTTTCCAGCACCCACGGGCTCGCTAGCACGAAGCGATGAAGCGGTATTGATCCGGGAAGTGAGGTTGTAGGACACACTCGGTTCAAGGCGGATGGGCGAGGCGCCCGTCGCACACGGACTTCGCCACACAAGAAATGAACGCGAACCCTAAACCTGAGCAGTTACGCACGGTTATTCCGACTGAGCAGATTCAGAAGCGCGTGCGCGAAATGGCGCGACAGATCTCCTCCGACTATCAAGGCAAAACCATTCATGCCCTGGGGTTGCTGGAGAATGGGTTTGTCTTCATGGCCGATTTGGTCCGAGTCCTGGAAGTACCGGTCATTTGCCAGTTCATCAAGCCCAGGTACCGTAGAGAGCAAGAGAACACGGCCGCGGGCTTTCTCGAAATCTTTTTCAGCCACGAACTTGCCATCGTGGGCCAGCACGTATTGCTGATCGAGGGGCTGGTGCACTCCGGAGTGACCAGCGAGTTTCTGATGAACGACTTGCGCAGCCGGGGAGCGGCTTCCGTCAAACTGGCCACTCTGCTCGACCGCCAATCGGCTCGGAGAGTACAATTACAGCCGGATTACTTCGGGTTCTTAGTGGACGAAGCATTCCTGGTGGGTTATGGATTGGGATCGCCAGAGCAGACTCTTCGCAACCTGCCCTATGTGGCCGCTGCAAGCTGAAGCTTCTCTGTGACTTAAGTCACGGCAAGAACTCCATCTTTTTTTGCACAAGAAGCGTTAGAATGGCAGAGAAGGTAATTTCCTCTATCCAATCCTTGCGGCTGGCATCTAATTGTCTTAGCGGAGCCCCAGGCGCGTTGTTGGAACAGGGCGCGACATTTTCAGGAGTTTCTAGGTGAATTCAACAGTTAAGACCGTGGTTTTCTGGCTAGTGATCGTGCTGTCAGCGTTCCTGCTTTGGCAGGTGGTAAAGGCGGGCGGTGCTGGCCAAAAAGAGAAGGAAGTGAACTTCTCGCAATTCATGACGGATGTGGACCAGGGCAACGTCAAAGAGGTCACCATCAACTTGCAGGAAGTGCACGGCAAGTTCCAGAACGACGGCTCGAGCTTCCACACGACCGTTCCCACGAATTATCCCGACATGATCAAGCTGCTACGCGATAAGGGCGTAGTGATTAATGTCCGGGACGCCAGCAGCGGAAGCTGGCCGAGTTGGCTGTTGAATCTGGCGCCGCTTATCCTGCTTGCTGCCTTGTGGTTCTTCATGATCCGCCAGATGCAAACCGGCGGGAACAAGGCGCTCTCGTTTGGGAAGAGCCGGGCGCGGCTGTTGTCCATGCAGCAGAAGAAGGTCACGTTCAAGGACGTGGCTGGCGTGGAAGAAGCCAAGGAAGAGCTGAAAGAGATCATCGAATTCCTGCGTGAGGCGCAAAAGTTCCAGAAGCTGGGCGGACGCATTCCCAAGGGCGTGCTGCTGGTTGGACCTCCTGGAACGGGCAAGACTTTACTTGCGCGAGCGGTTGCGGGTGAAGCCAATGTTCCTTTCTTCTCCATCTCCGGTTCAGACTTCGTAGAAATGTTCGTCGGCGTCGGCGCCAGCCGGGTGCGCGATCTGTTTGAGCAGGGCAAGAAGAACGCTCCATGCATCATCTTTATTGATGAAATTGATGCTGTGGGACGTCACCGCGGCGCTGGCCTTGGTGGCGGGCACGACGAGCGTGAGCAAACGCTAAATCAGCTTCTGGTTGAGATGGACGGCTTCGAATCAAACGAAGGCGTCATCTTGATGGCCGCAACCAACCGTCCTGACGTGCTTGATCCCGCACTGCTGCGGCCCGGCCGTTTTGATCGCCGGGTAGTTGTGCACCGCCCTGATGTGCGCGGACGCGAAGAGATCCTGCGAGTTCACACCCGCAAGATTCCTTTGGCCGACGATGTCGATCTTTCCGTTCTGGCACGTGGCACACCGGGCTTCTCGGGAGCAGACTTGGCCAACATGGTGAACGAAGCTGCACTGAGCGCAGCCCGACAAAACCGCAAAGCCGTGCTCATGTATGACTTCGAGTTGGCGAAGGACAAGGTTTTGATGGGCGTCGAACGCAAGTCGCTCATTCTCACTGAAGAAGAGAAGAAGGTGACGGCGTATCACGAAGCCGGGCACGCATTGGTCGCGTCGAAGCTGCCGAATTCTGATCCGCTGCATAAAGTCACGATCATCCCGCGCGGCATGGCTCTCGGTGTGACCATGCAGTTGCCGATTGACGACAAACACAACTACACCAAGGAATATCTGGAGACGGAAATCGCCATCATGATGGGTGGCCGGATCGCCGAAGAGATGTTCCTTAACCAGATGAGCACCGGCGCAGGCAACGACATTGAGCGGGCTACGGAGCTGGCGCGCAAGATGGTTTGCGAGTTTGGCATGAGCGATCTTGGTCCGCTGACCTTCGGCAAAAAAGAAGAGCAGATTTTCCTGGGCCGTGAGATTTCCCAGCATCGCGATTACAGCGAGGCTACGGCGATGAAGATCGACGATGAAGTTCGGCGGATCGTCGGCCAGGGCTACAACACCGCGAAAGGCGTTCTCGCGGCGGACAATGGCGCGCTGGTCAGAATCGCGCTGGCACTGCTCGAACGCGAAGTGCTCGACGCCAACGAGATCAAAATGATCATCGAAGGCAAGGAACTGCCCAAGTTGACGCCTCCACCGAAGTCAGATGACGGCGTGCAGCAGGTACTGAAGCCAGAGCCGGGCCGGCCCGGCCTTGCCAAGGGTGGGGAGAGCCCCGCCAGGGCGTAGACCGTCGTACAGAGCTTATGACTTAGAAAAGGGCAGCCCAAAGGGGCTGCCCTTTTTCGTTTCTCAAATGAAAGGAGTCAGCCGTTCTCGCACCCACCCCTTAACAGTTTAAAGATGCGCGCGCGGGCTGGCGGGCATCAAGATCTCTAGCTGTCGTCGTATGCGCCAACTTCGTCCCATACTCGTGTCCTTTTGACATAGGGGGATCGATGAGTCAAGTTCCTAACTGGTTTGAGCGGAAATTCGAGTTTTCGTTTCCGGTGGAGTTGTATCCGAATCTGTGCGTCCGCTTGCGAGGAGCACCCGCCAGGCTGGAGGAGGTCGTCCGTGCTTATCCTCACGAGCGGTTGGTCCAGAAACCTGATGGAAAATGGTCAGCGCAAGAGCATGCCGGACATTTGTTCGACCTCGAACCTCTTTGGATGGCGCGAGTTGACGACTACCTTGCGAATGCTGCCGGGCTCACCGTCGCAGACTTGAGCAATCGAAAAACTCACGAAGCGAAGCATAATCAACGTCGCTTTGAGGAAATCCTGACCGAGTTCCGCAATGCCCGCTTGCGACTTGTCGATCGAGTTGGGGGGCTTGAGGCTGCGCTGTTCGCCCGAGAGATCCCACATCCGCGGCTGAAACAACCTATGCGACTGATCGACCATTTGTACTTTGTCGCCGAGCATGACGATCATCATCTGGCACGGATTTGGGAACTGCTCAGCCGCCAGAATCCCGGGGGTTGGGCACCAATTGCTTAGGACAGAATTTCGACTTGGCCGGTGCGCCCATCATAGATAAACAGCCACTTACTTAGAATGTCGCGGCCGATGAGGCAGGAAAAGAAGGGTTGACGAATGATGGGACACGCAACAACCCGAATGGCTTCAAACGCAGGCAGGCCGGTGTCCGGAAAAGAAATTGCCGCCGCATACTCACCAAACTCACCGGCCTCCCCACCGACCGCATTTATCTTCGCCCGACCGGTCTGCTTTAGCTTGCAGGTTGCGACGATCTGCGGGTTAATTATGGTTAGCGAGGCACCAGTGTCTATTAAAGCTCTGACGGGCAACTCGGGAAATTCGAGCCCCGCAGCCCTGCCTTCACTTGCTTCCAGGCGAGTCGCGCTTATCACAATACCTATGTGCGGCCCTTGCTGAAGCAAAGTCGCAGAGGTGAAAGGGAGTTTCACGCGGCTCCATCAATAAATCAGATACACGGGCTCTTCTGCGTAAAGCTGCTTTACCAGAAAATCGCCACGAACCCCGAATTTCTCTAGGCCGGCCTTGAAGGCCGTCTCATAGTCGGAATAGAACCCAGCAACTGTCGTCCCGGCAATGACGACAAAGTCGCCCAAGTGGGATTGCAACCATTCCTTCTTGCGTTGCTCGAACGTACGGAGTTCCGTTTCGAATTTCTCTTCGTCAGCCACGGTCCCTCCAACCTAACTATGAGCTTTCTCCAACCCGGATGCAAACAATCCGATTGCTGTCCACTATTCCGGACAGCGTGTCCATAATAGTTGACGACAACACAGGAAACAAGGAGAATCATCTTGTCAGGTTACCTGATAAGCATGGGATGGAAACAACAACTCGGGGCCAAACTCCGGAGAGAACGCGAGAGTGCCGGGATTAGCCTTCGAGGTCTCGGCGGCTTGGTCAAGGCATCCCCGGAAACCATACGGCAGTATGAACGAGGTAGGCTGCCAGATGCGGATAAGCTAGCCAGGATCGCAGTGGCGCTGGGCATCTCTGAGATAGAGTTGGATCACCTTCGGATCTCCATCGCCGACATTAGAACCCGCACATCGCAACCCATAGGGGAGCAACTTCGCCTTGATTTCGCGGGGGAGTATACACGCTCAAAGGCAATCGTCAAAATCAGGCCAGGCTCGGTCAGTGTGACCGTCACTGGGTTGCGCGTCGGCAATGTTCGCAGCTAGGTTGCAGCGCTAGCTGCAGGCTGTTTTCAGCAGTTCTGGGGCGCTGTGCAAACGCGGATCGATTTCCGGGGATCGCATGAATGAGATTCTTTCCTTTCGATTGGCCTCAGAGTTTCGCAAGTGGCTGGCCGCGAATCATCGTCAATCCGATGGGATTTGGCTGCGTATCTTCAAGAAGGGTTCAGGAGAAGCCTCTGTCAGCTATGCCGAAGCGCTGGATGAGGCGCTTTGCTTTGGCTGGATCGACGGCCAAAAGCAGCGTAACGACGAGGTTTCGTGGCGGCAAAGGTTCACTCCAAGACGGCCTAAAAGTGGCTGGTCTAAGATCAACACGCAACACGCGGAAAGACTAATCAAGGCGGATCGGATGAGGACCGCAGGCCAGGTCCAAATCGATGCCGCGAAGAAGGATGGCCGTTGGACAGCTGCCTACGATTCTCCCAGCAATGCAACTTTTCCAGCTGATTTTCTGACGGCGTTGCGGCGGAACAAGAAAGCGCAAGCTTTCTTTGAGTCGCTCAACAAAGCGAATCGCTATGCCATCGCTTATCGTCTGCAAACGGCAAAGAAGCCGGAAACGAAGCAGCGGCGCATGGAAATGATTCTTGCCATGCTGGATAGAGGCGAGGCATTTCACTAGGGAGCTTCGAGTGGGTGCTCCGATCGGAATCAGGGTGCGACCGCAATCAGCGGCTTGGTTGAAGGCAGTACTTCCCCGATTTCTACGGCGGGCACCCCAGCCGTGTTTAGGGCTTGCGTGAGTTCAGTCGCGTGGTCGGGCGCGACCGAGATAAGCAAGCCGCCTGCGGTTTGCGGATCGAACAGGATCGTCTTCATTTCATCGCTGATTCCATCTTCATAACCAACCACGCACTCGGCAAATTCACGATTGGCTTTCAGGCCCCCAGGGATGTGGCCGGCGCGAACGCATTCCATGGCACCATCGAGCAGCGGAATTTTACTCGCATAGAAGCGAAGCGAAACAGTAGAAGCGAGCGCGATTTCGCGCGCGTGCCCGATTAAACCAAACCCAGTGACATCCGTCATAGCATGAACAGCAAAGCCACCGGAGATGACCTCAGCAGCTTTTTTGTTGAGCGTGGTCATGGAGGCGATCGCAGCATCGATCCAGGGCTGCTCGGCCGCCTTTTTCTTGATTGCTGTCGAGATCACGCCCGTCCCTAGGGCTTTGGTAAAGAGCAAGCGATCACCCGCAAGCGCGCCGCCATTCTTGAGTACTCTGGCCGGATCAATCAAGCCAGTCACGGAATATCCAAACTTCATCTCTTCGTCGCGAACGCTGTGGCCGCCGATTACCGAGCAGCCGGCTTCGATCATTTTGGAAAGTCCTCCGGCTAGAATGCGTTCGAGAATTGCCAAATCGGCTTTTTCCGGAAAACATACCAGCGCGAGTGAAGTGCGCGGTTGGCCGCCCATCGCGTAAACGTCGCTCAGCGCATTGGTGGCGGCGATTTGGCCAAAAGTGTAGGGATCGTCGACCATTGGCGTGAAGAAGTCCACAGTTTGCACTAACGCAGCGTCCGGGCCGATCAAATACACTCCGGCATCGTCGGCGTGATCGAAGCCGACCAAAACATTCGGGTCATGCTGCCGGGCTAATTTCCCAAGCACCGCGTCCAGCGCCGCCGGACTCAGCTTGGACGCTCAACCCGCAGCTTTAACCGACTCAGTCAAACGAATTGGCTTTGCATCCGCCATAAATGCATTCTAAAGGAATTGCCACTGGGCCTCGGATTTTCACGAATTCTCCGGATCAAGACACAAGAAAATTTAAGAAATGATCCGTGAGAATCCGTGCAGATCCGTGGCGCTCCTGGGATTTACTTCACTGAGACGTCGGTCACTTGCAGATCGGGATAGGCTTGGTTCCAGTCGCTGCTGATGTGCTCGAAGGTGAGACGGAACGGCCTACCCTGGCCCGGAGCCAGCGGCGACAAGTTGAGGTCGACGGCGTCGGGGTAAGGACCGCTGGTCTGCAGAACGTGCAGCGGAACATCTTCCGCCTGCGCGACTTCGCCGAGCGAGTTCCGGAACGCGACATGCACGATTGCGTGTGTGACTGTCTTATCACCGGCGTTAGTGACGGTGCCGTCAATGTAGGTTACGCTGGCGCCCACGAAGTTCTCAGCCGCGCTCATTTTCAGATCGGAAAGTTTGAGGTTCGCAGCGTAGGGATGCGGCGTAGTCGCGCTTTTAGGACTACCACGAGTAAGCAGAGCAATGACGCCGACCACCAACACAACGAGCGCCACACCAAACAGAATGGGACGCAAGTTGGAGTCGCGTTCCTTTTCGGTTAACGGAGATGGCTCGATGAGACCGCCCATGCAATCAGATTGTACTATCGGCGACAGAGAACCGATTTTTCGGCTCGAGCGTCGGTTGCGGAATGATTGGCGAGAAAAAACAGTTCCAATCGAAGATTGGAAAGGACGGACTTCTATTCGCCACCCACCATCAGCCCATCGATCCTGATCGTGGGACAAGCCACTGCGCCACGGAACTCGAGGTCGTTCCCAATCTCGGAGATATTGAAGAACATTTCCTTCAAATTTCCCGCAACCGTGATTTCTTCCACGGGATACGCGAGCTCTCCACCCGAAATCCACAGTCCCGACGCGCCGCGCGAATAATCGCCAGTCACGAGATTGGCTCCGTGTCCAAGAAATTCGGTGACGTAAAGTCCGTCTTTAATCTCCGCGATGATCTGCTTCGGGGTCTTTGTACCCGGCTGGAGGAAGTAATTCCCAGGACCGATTCCAGGCGTTCCCGCCAATCCACGAGAAGCGTTGCCAGTAGTTTGCAACCCGAGCTTTTTCGCGGTATACGTGTTCAGCAGATAAGACTTGAGCACGCCGTTCTCAATCACGATGGTGCGCCTTGAAGGTATGCCTTCACCATCAAACGGGCTGGTTCCAAAACCTCCGCGGATGGTGCCATCATCGATGACGTTAACGCTGTCGCCCGCGATCTTTTGTTCTAGCTTTCCCGCCAGAAACGACGCTCCGCGATAGACGGAGTCGCCATTCACTCCCTCGAAAATATGTTCGAGGATCGAGGCGGACACCATGGGATCGAGAACTACCGGGACCTGCGCGGTCTTCGACTTTCGGGCGCCGAGTCGACGCAACGTACGTTGAGCGGCCGTCTTTCCCACGTGCTCGGGCGATTCGAGCCGGCCTAGGCTACGGGCGACCGAAAACCAGTAATCACGTTGCTTGGCTCCATCGTCCGATTGCGCAATGGGCACCGCCGCGAGGGAACAATACGAACGCTGGTATTCGCCGACGAATCCATGCGAGTTTGCCAGAATTTTGTGTCCGGTCGCGGCTTCGAACGAACCACCCTCGGAATTCTTGATGCGAGGATCGTAGTCGAGCGCAGCCTTCTCTGCACGCCGGGCATAGCTGATGCGTTCTTCTCCAGGGAGGGAATAAACATCCGCAGAGTAGAGATCGAGGTCGCCGGCAATCGATCCCAGTTGAGAGGGCTCCGGTATTCCCCCGAATGGATCTTCGGACGTGATCTTGGCCAGCTCCAACGCCGATTTCAACATGCGGTCCAGGCCTGCCCTGGAAAAGTCGCTGGAGTAGGTGCTGGCAGCGCGCTGGCCGTAGAAGACACGCAGGCCGATTGCCTTCGAGCCGGACTCTTTCAAAGTCTCGACTTGCCCTAAACGGACAACGGTGGAGAACTCATCTCCCTCGCGGATAACGCATTCCGCGGCAGTAGATCCGCCGGACATGGCGCGGCGAACAATATCCTGAGCCAATTCGCGGAGGTCGGTTTCGATTTGCTGGTTTTCAAGTTGAGTTTGGGACATAGAATTCATTTACAGATCAGCATCCTTTGTGTACCTTAGTGTCCTTCGTGGTTGATGCCTTTAAATACATTAACCACAAAGGACACGAAGGTACACAAAGGAAAACAAACAAGAGTAGACCCCCTCGCGGATTTACTGCATGAAGCCGCCAGGATCTTTTCTGGCAGTTCCGCCTACCGTGAGGCGATCGATCTTGATTGTCGGAATGCCCACGCCAACCGGCACGGCCTGTCCATCCTTGCCGCAGGTGCCAACACCTTCGTCCAGCTTCAGATCATTGCCAACCATCGAAACGCGAGTCAGCACGTCGGGGCCGTTCCCGATCAACGTCGCTCCCTTGATTGGCGCAGTGATCTGCCCATCTTCGATCAGATATGCTTCTGAGGCTGAAAAGACAAATTTCCCATTCGTAATGTCGACCTGCCCGCCGCCGAAGTTTACCGCGTAGAGGCCATGACGAACGGAACGAATAATGTCTTGCGGATCATCTTCGCCCGCGAGCATATAAGTGTTGGTCATGCGCGGCATGGGAATGTGCTCGTAACTTTCCCGGCGTCCGTTGCCGGTATCCGCCATTCCCATCAAACGCGCCGAGAGCTTGTCGCTCAGGTATCCCTTCAAAATGCCCTTTTCGATGAGGACAGTGTTCTGCGTGGGCTCGCCTTCATCGTCCACATTGAGGGATCCGCGGCGCCACGGCATGGTGCCGTTATCCACCACGGTGCATTTTTCGCTAGCTACTCGTTTTCCGATCAATCCAGCGAATGCGGAAGTCTGCTTACGATTGAAGTCTGCCTCCAGGCCGTGACCCACTGCTTCATGCAGCAGCACGCCGGGCCAGCCGGGGCCGAGGACAACTTCCATCTCGCCGGCCGGAGCTTCGCGAGCGTCGAGCTGCAAGATGGCTTGGCGCGAAGCTTCTTTCGCGAAATACTCTGGGGTCTTTTCGCCAAAGAAAAAGTCCAGGGCCACGCGTCCACCGCCGCCCGCACTGCCTCGTGCGGAATTGCCTTCCGTTTTTGCGATGCAGGAAACGTTCACCCGCGCCAGCGGTTGCGAGTCCTCAGCAAAAGTGCCATCCGATCCGACTACCAGAATGTGCCGAAGCTCATCCGCGTAGCTGGCACGGACTTCTTTGATACGGGGATCAAACGCTCGCGCCGCCTGATCCGCACGCATCACCAACTCGACTTTGGCTGTGATTTCCGCGTCCACCGAAGGCAACGCCACTGGATACAAACTGCGTGCAGGCTTTTCCTGGAAGCCGACCACGGGAGTCTTCGCGGGTCCACTGGCAATTAGAGCGGCGGTGCGAGCGGCGTGCAGAATGCGCTCGGACGAAAGATCGTCGGTATAGGCGTATCCGGTCCGCTCGCCCGCAATCACACGAATCCCGCATCCGGCAGAAATTCCCTGGGAAGCAGACTTCACCATCGACTCGTCGACCATCAGTGAAGTCGAAGAAAGATATTCGAAATAAAGATCGCAGTAATCGCCGCCGGCCGAGAGCGCCGCCGCAAGATAATGCTCCAGGTCATGCTCGGTCAGGCCGTAATGCTGAAAAAAGAATCTGTTTTTGTCCACGTTGATTAGATGCCCTCGGAGTACAAAAAGCTCCTTGGGTCATTATCCCATAGGTGCGCCCGCGTCTCGCGTATATGACGCCAACCGGTTCGCGAGGTCATGTTCATCTTGTCACAGACGACTGGGCAGGTCGGCTGAAACAATTTCGCAGTGACTCCCGAATCCCTCGTACGTACGGTCGAAGACTTTCTGGTGTGCGCCCACGATGCCGTAATCATCGAAGACGGCGCGGTGGTTTTCGACCTCGCTCAGTCCAAGTATTCCATCTCCGGAGAACGCAACAAGTGCTTGCTGCATTTGTGGTCCGACGAACGGAACTTCGTGCGGCGTGTGTTGGAAGCCGAGGTCAAGAATGAAATCCTTCGGCTGGCGGTGCAACGTCTGGGACAATCGAAGCCAACCAAGCTGGAGATTTGCCGTGAACGCGACCGTCGCACCCCTACCGCAAAGCGGGCGGCGCGTGTGGCGTACCAGCGAGTGTTGCACCGAGTTTTGCAGCGCCACTTTTCGGGCTTTTCCATCGACCGGCTCAGCACTTCGATGGATCTGGAGCGATCCTTTGGCCCGATCTATGCGCGCGGTTTGATGCATCGCGGGCAATCCGCATTTGCGGTGCTCGGCGTGAACGGGCAAGAGACGCAAGGATCCATCGATGCCGCGCTGACCTTTGGCATTCTGTGGCTCGACGCCTGCCGGATTGCGAAAGCTGGAAAGTTCGTTGTCGAAGGACTGAAGCTGTTCCTGCCCGCTGGCACTTCTGCCCTGACTCGGGAACGCATGGCGCATCTGAACACCGACGCAGCTAAGTGGCAGCTGTATGAACTGGAAGAACGCGACGATAACTTGAAGACGGATAACGTGAAGACGTTGGATATCGCCGACTGCGGCAACGTTGCAACCCGCCTCGTACACTCGACCGATGAATCAGCGGTGGAGGGGAGGTTTGCCGTCGCGGTCGCTCAGGTTCGCGAGCTGATGTCCGAGGTCGAAGTCGCGACTTTGTCATCCGCGGAGATCGCGTTCCGCCGTCATGGTCTGGAATTCGCACGGGCACGTCTGGCCCATGAGCCGGGGTCATTTCTCAGCAGCTCGCAAATAGTCTTCGGTGTCGGCGCCCAGGAACGGATCCTCAGTGACGCAACTTTCGCAGCCTTCGTGCAATTGGTACGAAGCATCGGCGAGGTGCGTCATCCCGAGGGTCCACGCGATCATCCGCTATGGCGGCTGCATCCGGAACGCTGGCTGGAATCGTTGGTCGTGCAAAACGTTGCGGCAGTGGATGAACGCCTGGATTCAACCCGCTTGTATTCTCAGGTGCCAGCGTTCTCGGCGTCCGATCGCGCCATGATCGACGTGCTCACGGTCACGCGGGACGGTCGTCTGGCGGTGGTCGAACTCAAGGCTGACGAGGACATTCATCTGCCCTTACAAGGCCTCGACTACTGGGCACGAGTCGCATGGCATCATGAGCGCGGAGAGTTCCAGCGCTTCGGATACTTCCCCGCACGCGAGCTATGTGCGGACAAACCCCTGCTTTTCCTGGTCGCTCCGGCTCTCCATGTGCATCCTGCGACGGACACGCTGTTGCACTACATCTCGCCAGAGATTGATTGGGCGTTGCTCGGCATTGACGAGCGTTGGCGCGATGGGGTACGGATCGTGTTCAGGAAGCGACCCGAAGGAAAAAAGCAAATGACAAAAGCTGGCTAGTCGCTTTGCGGTGAATTTTTTTATCTCCGCAAATCTGTGGCGAACTTGATGTTCACTTCTCCGGCCACGCTCCCAGGAGACGACGCACATCTAACATCTGCCCCAGATGATAGGTGTTGTGGTCGGCCAGCAACAGGGCTTCTCGAAGGATAGTCTGGCCATCGCCCCAGGGAATTCTGGCGAACAGATCTGTCTTAGGATCTTTCACGAGCTCTTGCATTGCCTGGAGGCCCTGGCGGAATTTCTTCACACTGGTGTTCCAGGTGGCAGTAGTCGGCGGAGCGTCCGTTTTCGGCCAATAGCCTTCAGGCCATTTCGGGGAAGCATGTTTCGAATTACGGCTGAACTCGAGAATGTCCCATTGCGCGATGCGCAAGTGTTCGAGCAGCATCCAGAGCGAATGCGGTAAGCCGGCAGGTTTTTGCCCGAGGATCTTTGGCGGAATGCCTGCGACGATCTCCGCGAACTTGGCGTGAGCGCCGCCTCCTTCGAGCAAATAAAGAACCTGCTCACGCAGCGCCTTGTCTTTGTCTTTCTCAGTTTTGGCAGTTTTCACCGTGCTGACTCCTCTCCGTAGTTTGCTATTCACGTGATGCCGTTGAAGTATTGATGACTTCTGGCGGGTTTTCCTCTGATTTCTCGCCACGGTAAACGCGCGCAATGCCCCGGACGAGCCGACGCATGGGCAGTGCTCCCTTTTCGTCTGTGAAAAAGATCTCGCCTACGCGGCTGCTCCGGTAATACCAGCGCTTCAATAGCGCCAGGTGCTCCATGGTTTCGAGCGTCGGGCTTGCAGTTGGCGCGGGAAACGAGGCGAGGGCTTCCTGCACGCGTGATTCCATCGACTGCGACTTGGTGTGTTCTGCGGACTGAATGGCAAAGGGTGCGGGCCCAAAAATGCGCCCTGCGTCAATTCGAAAGAAGTTGATAGATTCTGGGCTGGCACTTCGCTGCACCATGACACCGGAAAGCCGATCGATGCGGTGAACGACTTCCGGTAGTTGGCTCAGCACAGGCTTGAGCTTGTCCAGGCGCGCGTGCAGGGCGGAGGCATTTTCAAACTCCAGATTGGCTGAGGCAGTGTCGCGTTGCACGGAGATTTCCCGCGCCAGGGATTCTCCGCCACTATCAAAGTACGCCTGCACGCGGGCCACTTCGGCGCGGTATTCCTCGTCGCTGCAACCCTTAAAACAGGGCGCGAGACACATCTTCATCTCCGAGTAGATGCAGCCTGGGAACTTGGGATCGGGATGCAGATCGTCCACGCAGCGGCGCATCTTGAAAAAATCGAGGGAGTCGCTGGCAAACTTTTCTGCCACAGTGCGCGAAGGAAATGGCCCGTAGTAAACGTTGCGCCCATTGAGACGGCCAAGCCGCACGGTGACGGACGCCCGCGGAAATTCGTTTTCCAGATGAAGCTTGACCAAGGGCGCAAAACGCAGTCGCAGGCGGTTGCTGTAGGTTTTCCGGAAGGCCGAGCGCAGCAACTGATAAAGCAAAAAGCCGGACTCGAAGTCTGAGCCCGTCGGGCTGTATTCAATCCAACGAACGCGATCGCGCAAGTTGAGTTTCTTGCTATGTTCCGCAGGCGCGCCGAGCAACCGCTGCAGCCGTCGTCGCAAGTTCGCAGTTTTGCTGACGTAAGGCTCAGATTGCGGGTCTTCCCCGCGAAGGAGAAAAACTGCCGGCGCAACCGGAACTGTTGTGAACGCTGTAACGTCACTGGCCGGTACGAACTCGAGGCGGTGGGAGAGCACAAAGTAATTCTAGTGTGGATTCGGTCCAGGCAGGAGATGTTGGAACCACGGAATCTAGACCGACCAGCTTTGGTCGGGGTTGGACGCGTCGAGACTGGTCCTATACAGCCCTGGTGGGACCCATACCGCGGAATTTTTGCCGATAATCCTTCCCGTTCACTAGCACAAGCCGACACATCTCGAACAGCCGAGATCGCATGCGCTCGCCGATACGGTCACCCAATGTCTCCTCGCGTGCCGCACGACGTGGCCCATCAACTCTCTCTGCCGCTGCACTCGGACCATCAAGGAAATTACTGGTGATAATGGTCGTCAGCTTTTCGTTGTACCGTGCATTCAAAATCAGACTTACGGTATCCCACACCCACTCGGACGGTTTAACTGCGCCTAAATCATCGAGCAGAACCACTTCGGTTTCAAAGATCGGCCGCAAGAGATCCAACTCTGTTGTCTGGACTGATGGATTATAGGAATTTTGAATCTTCTTTAGAAGTTCGCGATAGTCACAGAATAGACAATGCAGGCCTTTTTGGGTAAGTCGCCTTAGCGCTGCCACGGATAGATGAGTCTTTCCTACTCCGCTAGGCCCGATCAGCAAAAGTCCGCATGGATCCAAGGGATACTGAGTGGCCCAAGTTTCGATTTTAATCTTCGCAGCCCCTATACCTTCATTCGTACCGGCCTCGTAATTCGAAAACTCACAATCCGCATACCGCGCGGGGATCTCCGTCGCTGCCAATAGATGCGTAGTTTGGGTTTCAAGGAAACAGTTGCAGCGTGTAACTCGTCTTTCACTTCCAGAGATAATATCCTTCCAGCCGGTGCCTCCGCATACCGGACAACTTTGCGGCTCCTCAGCTGGCTTGGCTGCTGCATTTTTCTGCATAGCACTCCCAACAGGTACCCCACTGCGTGAGACCAGACTCCGGATGAAGTTTACATTCTTCTCTTCCATTTTCTTTCTTAAGTGTACCTTCAAAATCTAGATAAGAGGTGGTGTTGTCATCTGTGGATTTTGAGGATTTACGTCTCCTCTTGTGGAATTTTAGGACTTGCTCATCGTAGATCTCCAGGAGCACACGGTTATAAATCCAGACAGCACCGTCAGTCATCGAGCCCTCGCGCTCGAACATGCACAGGATCGGCTCACATTCCT
This sequence comes from uncultured Acidobacteriota bacterium, assembly GCA_963722725.1. GTDB lineage: Bacteria > Acidobacteriota > Terriglobia > Terriglobales > Acidobacteriaceae > JABDBE01. The sequence goes on along the minus strand of CAVROB010000009.1, from coordinate 128,280 downwards.
TTTCAAAGAATTGCCGAGTGCGCGCATTCGCGAGGCGCCACAACTGCCCGTCGTCTGGCAAATATCCCGGACGCTCCGAAACCCACGATGCAAATAGCAGGTTCAGATACCACGCTTGCTGATAATCCTTCATGGCCCGGTATCGTACGTCTCCGACCAAACGGTGAACGTAGAAGGGAAACCACTCCAAGAGTTGATTTCGTCGAGAACTCACGGATACAGAAGCCATGATGTAAGAGTGCGTTTCGAAGAGTGCTTCATTGTCTTCTCCCGCGCAATAGAAAAAAACTCTTCATCTGTGCACATGCTGTGGAGATGTGGTCCAGGTTGTGGACGAGGGCGGAAAAGGTAGCATCGCGAAAATGTCGAGCTTTGCCAGACGGACAAGCGAAGGCGGCTGGTCACATGTCACTCCGGCTATTCGGAATGCTTGTGCTTGCTCCGGAGCGCATTGCTTCCTGATGAATTTTCGTTCGCTGCCTCTCGAACCATTTGCAGGAACGCCCGCACTTCCGTTCTCAGTGGACGATGCCGGGGATGGATCACGTCAAGGCTTCGCCGCAGCGGTTCCGCGTCCAGGAGTTTCACGGTCGTGAGCTTGCGGGTACGAAGTTCTCTGCCAACCGCAATTTGGGGCAGGAATGAAAGGCCGAGCCCGCGTTCCACCATCCGCTTCGCCGTCTCGATCGAATCGACCTCGAGAGCTACGTTCGGAACCAAGCCAGCGGTGCGAAACAAGCTATGGGTAAGAGTCCAGTCGCTCGATCCCCGATCATAAAAAATCAATGGCCAGCTCGCCACCTGCTCCAGGCGCGCCCGCCGTGTATGTTTCGGGCTGCGCGTGGGATGGGCAACCAGCAACAACGGATCATCCCGAAGGCTGATGGTTTCAACCTCAGGATGTTGTAGCGAGCGAGCCAGTCCAATTTCTGCTTCTTCGCTCAACACCATATCCAAGACCTCTTTCGAGTGACCCGGGCGAATGCTAATGATCACGTGGGGATGAGCCCGCTGAAAGCGCTTCAAAATATCGGGCAGAAAATAAACGGAGATCGAAAGCGCGGCGGCAATTTGCAACGGCGTTCCGCTGGATGGTTGTAATTCGTGGACAGCTTGCCGGGCGAGCGCTGCTGTCCGCAAGAGTAGTTCGGCGTGCGGGCGAAACGTGCGTCCCGCATCCGAAACGATCAACCCGCCCCGGGAGCGAGAAAACAACCTCACTCCGAGCGACTCCTCCAGCGCCTTGATGCGAGCGCTTACAGCAGGTTGGCTGATACGCAGGGCTTCCGCGGCACGATGAAAGCCGCCAAATGTAGCCACTGCGAGAAAGGTTTCTACCTGGTCGATTTCCACGCGTTACCTGTCCGCCGGTTTTCGCATCTAACAACATCCGATTATCACAGACATCCACCCTGATAACAATCCTTTATCGACACGATAGAAAGGTTCAGTTTGACCGGCCTCGGTTTGTGCTCCACAATCCGCAAAGATGTTAGGCCTTCTGGCGGCCACAAAGGAACGCAAAGTATGGGAATTAACGGAAACGGAAACAGCTCAAAAATGGCGATGGAATGGAAGCTGAGTACCCGCTGGGCAGGGATCACCCGGCCTTATAGCGCGCAGGATGTCGAGCGCTTGCGAGGATCTCTCCACATTGAACACACCCTGGCTCGGCAAGGCGCGGAGCGGCTTTGGGATCTCCTGCAGAGCGACTCCTACGTTCCCGCGCTCGGTGCCATGACGGGGAACCAGGCCGTCCAGCAAGTGAAAGCTGGCCTGAAGGCCATCTACGTGAGCGGCTGGCAGGTTGCGGCTGACGCCAACGACGTCGGGCAGATGTATCCCGACCAGAGCCTCTATCCAGCCAACAGCGTGCCCAATCTTTGCCGCCGCATCAATCAGGCGTTAACTCGCGCCGACCAGATTCATCATGCCGAAGGCGAAAATGGAGTGCACTGGTTTGCTCCGCTAATTGCCGACGCCGAAGCCGGCTTCGGAGGCAATCTCAACGCATTCGAGCTGATGAAGGCCATGATCGAGGCGGGCGCCGCATGCGTCCACTTTGAGGATCAACTTTCTTCCGCCAAGAAATGCGGACACCTGGGCGGCAAGGTATTGGTCCCGACCGTCGAGGCGATCCAGAAACTGGTCGCGGCGCGTCTAGCCGCCGATGTGTTGGGCGTGCCCACGCTGGTCATGGCACGTACCGACGCCGACAGCGCCCACCTGCTGACCAGCGACGTGGACCCGCGCGACCGCGAATTCCTTACTGGAGAACGCACTCCCGAAGGCTTCTACGGCATCCGCGGCGGCATCGAGTCCGCCATCGCCCGCGCCCTCGCCTACGCGCCGTATGTGGAGCTCATCTGGTGCGAGACCTCGCATCCCGACCTCGATGAGGCCCGCCAGTTCGCCGACGCCGTGCATGCGAACTTTCCAGGTAAGATGTTGGCTTACAACTGCTCGCCATCGTTCAATTGGAAAAAGAAGCTGGACGATGCCACCATCGCCCGATTCCAGACCGAGCTTGCGGCCATGGGATACAAGTTCCAGTTCATCACCCTCGCTGGTTTCCATGCCTTGAACCTGAGCATGTTCGAACTGGCTCGCGGATACAAACTCACCGGCATGACTGCCTACTCCAGACTCCAAGAGAAGGAATTCAGCCGTGAATATCAGCATGGCTACGAGGCCGTGAAGCACCAGCGCTTCGTGGGCACCGGCTACTTCGACGCCGTCACCCAAGTGATTTCCGGGGGAACGTCATCGGTGACGGCGCTGGCCGGTTCCACCGAGGCTGAGCAGTTCGCCCAAATGAAGCCTCAGGTGCGCCCGAAAAGCGGCCCAGACGCGGCTTGTCAGCCGATTCTCGGCGACTGCCCATCGATTTCGACAATCCAACTGCAGGTTGCAGAGCCCGGCCCCGAGGAAAGCCTGATGCCTTCCGGAGACTAACCCTGCAGCCCAATCAAGGGTTGAAAGCCAAAGCAGCCACTCTCCATCAGCCGTCAACCGGCAAGGAGAGTGGCTTTGGTTCGACAGCAGGATTCCAATCCTTGGACACCTTTTCCACCGAACCGACCCAAACAAGGCATCCAGAGCCGATTTTCACAGTTGACATTCCTCTTTGTCAGGAGCTAAATAAGGCCGCCGGGTTTCTCACTCAGGGAGTGTTCCCTCCCCGCGCCCTTTGAGGACAAAGAGACCTGCCAGGAGAGACGATGAACAAAGCCGATCTCATTGACCGAATCGCATCGGGTAGCGGCATCAGTAAGGCTCAAGCGGCTACCGCAATCGACACAACTGTTGACAGCATCACGTCCGCCCTGAAAAAAGGCGACCGAGTAGCGTTGATTGGTTTCGGCACCTTCTCTGTATCGCAGAGGAAGGCTCGCAATGGGCGCAACCCTCAGACGGGCGCCACCATTAAGATCGCTGCTCGGAAGGTAGCAAAGTTTTCGGCCGGGGCCGAACTCAAGAAAGCAGTCAACCGCAGTAAGTAAATGGGCCAAGTTTCACATCGAATACGGCAGGGGGTCGGCCCTGCCGTTTTTTATTTTGCGCTGAGAGACCTGCTGGATGGGGACAGCGACGGTTGCTACATGTGGCAAGGCTGGTTCGACCTGCCCGCTTCTATTTCTAGTTTAGAGTAATCCCGTAGGACGGAAATGGCCGCATCTCTAACCGCGGGCGCGATTTCTCTTGGCGCGTACACATAGCTTCGCCACTTGTTGTGGGCGTATGCGTCGGTCCACTGTTTTACGGGAAAGTACTGCTCGACATGCTCTATTGGGGCCTCCTTCGACGTTTGGATCAGCGCGTTTCCAGTTATTGGCGGCAGGTCTGGTATGCTGAGCCTAATGTCGTCCTTGTTGCACTTCCCACGATCAGCCGATTGAAGGCCTTGGTGAATTTTGTTCTCTACATCCGCCAACTCCTTTGGCTGCTTGGTCAGATCTATTAGAGTCTGACGGCCATCGTCCCAGTTGCTGACCGTCCTCCGTGATATCTCGAGGCAACGCACGAATAGGTCACGATTGCGAAATCGGGTCAACATGCTTTGGACGTAGTTGTCGCCGAAGCCGTCTGCCTGTCCGAAGAACTCGTCATCCGTAGCGTACAAGTACTGAACTGGATCGGCGAATGAGACTGATCTATGTCCGCGTATCGGAAAGCCAGACTGTCCCGGATTATCGACAATGTGCCCGATCATAGACCGAAGCATGGAGTCCAGACACTTAACCTTCTGATGATGGTAGACCGACCCAAATAACGTCATTTTGCTGAAGAGTATCTGTTCGAGTGGAACGTAGTTCCGCAGTACAAGGACGCGGCGCTCATTATATCTTGCCGTCGAAATCATGCTGTAAAACCGGGGCAGATCGACGGTCAAGGCCAGGCCGCAAAAGTAGCTGTCTCTCGCGATGTAATCAAGCTTATCGCAGTCGTACGCGCCACTAATTATGTTGGCGAGGAAATACTTTTCTTTATCGTCGTGCTGACCCAAGATAAGTTTGGCAATAGTTTCCAGATTGAGATTAGCGCGACAGCCTTTAACCACGTAGTCCTCGAACCAGCTTCGGAATGTTCGAGAGGTCACAATCAAATACGACAGGATCTCCCCTGGGTGGTTTTTCACAAAGGTTGGGTTTTTCTTGAAGTCTTGCAAATCGCTGAGCAGCGCGTAGATCTGCTCCGATGCATGAGAACAGAGACCATGACCAACGTCATGAAGCAGAGCGGCCATACGGAGGTGAGCCAAATCCCCGTATGTGCGATTGTCGTCTACGGGCAACGGGCTGCCTTCGGCATCGGGGTTTTCTCGAATGGCGTCGAAACACCGCTCGGACAAAGCCGCAGCGCCGAGCGAGTGCTCGAATCGGGTGTGGGTGGCGCATGGGTAGACGTAGTGGACCAAGCCAGTCTGCTTTATGCGCCTGAGTCGCTGCAGGACGGGGCAATCGATGACGGCCACCTCCTGCCGTGCGAAGAAAAGATTTCCTAAAAGAGCGTCGTTGAAGACCTTCGACCCTCTGGGCAGGGCTGGCTTATAGTCCTCGAACAGCCACTGGACAAAGTTGTCAACACGCTCCTCTAGATTCGGTGGCGCAGGCGATACGGCCATTCTGGATGCGATTGTACTTCAGGGGCCCGGAACTACTTTCACTCTTTTCAGAAATTCAGATGCTCTCGGCCAGCTGACCAACTTGGACTGGCCAAGCTCGGACTTAAGGACGTCGTTAAAAAAGAGATCCGCTGCAGGTCGCAGAAACACGACCTCGTATGGGATTCTCGCGGCCGATTAGGCCTGACATTGAAGCCTCGACACGGACTCGCTGAGCGCGGGACTGTAAGGTTCGGGACCACTGTCCGAAAAGACGAAGGCGTCGAGAATCGGGTATTTGCCCGTCTTGCGAAAATCGTTAAAGATCTCCTGCAACTGGAAATCGTGGCTCCAGAAGGCAAGCCTCTTTTGATGCGAGGTCTTTTCCAGTTCCTGCTTAGCTAGCGTGAGCACGGCAGCCAAGATGTGATCAGGAAGAATAGCTGGGCGAGTAGCAGGCATTGTCGGACCTCCTTCTTTAGATGCTCTTTCGTCGGTTTCCTTTGAGAGCTTGAGAATTATCCACTATCGAAGCTCCTGCTGCAACCCTACACCATATCTGGGGGCTTTGTGAGTGGTTACCCTCGGTATAGATACTAACGGTAATTTATGGAAGATGTCAAGGAAAATATGGCTTAAATACTGCAATGTCAATGCAATATCATAAAGTCGGCAAACGGTAATACATGGAAGACACTCATTTGCTGAATCCCGCGGGCATCCTTTAGAATCGAATAGTTTCTTGAGAAGCTCGGTACAGAGGTTAAACCAACATGAAAGCAGCCATACATCCCGCTTACAACGAAATCCGCGTCATGTGCGCGTGCGGCAATAGTTTCACCACCCGCTCGACCCATAAGGGCGACATCCACGTAGAAATCTGCTCCGCTTGCCACCCATTCTTTACCGGCAAACAAAAGCTGATGGACACCGCCGGTCGCGTGGAGCGCTTCCGTCGCAAGTACGCCAAGAAAGAAGCCCCGAAAGCCTGACTTTTGGGCCTCGATCTGCAAGAGACGGATTTACCAGAGAGCCTCCCATGGCGGAGGCTCTGCTTTTTGGGCGGGAATGAATAAGCTGGGGGACGAGCGTCACCGCCCGTCATTCGTTACTGCCCCTTGTCATTCCGAGAAGAGAAGCGACGAGGAATCTGGGTCTTGCCCTGCCGGTCGGTCCCGGCTAAGCTCTAATCGTCTTCTGTGGGATTGATGGGCTCTCCCACGATGTTGTAGTAAACCTCTTTGGGCGGTTTCGGTTTTGCTGGTTTCGCCGGAGGCGCAGATGCTGGCACTGCTACCTTAGCTGGCGGAGGTGGTTCAGGCGGCGACCAGAATTCAGCCGGTGATGCCGTTGCCTGCACTGGCGCCGCGGTGGGGGTAACAGGCGTTGGAGCGGGCGGACGAACCGCCGCGACCACGGGTGGAGGTATTGACACAGCCGCTTGAACCGGCACGACAACCGGAGGTGAGGACGGTTGAACCGGGGGCTGCGCCGGAGCCGCAGACTGTACTGGAATTGGGCTTAACCTCACCTGCGTACTGCGCATCACTCTGGGCTTCCGTTGTAGAAACGAATTTAGGATTACGGCAGCGATCCCAGCAAAGCAAAGTTCCAGCACCGCAGTAAACAAAGCCGGGACATTCAAGTCGCCTTTGCCAAGGTACAGAGGCGACTGGACGTCGCCGCCCATAGTTCTCGCCAACAATGGCAGAATCAGGCCGTTGGTGACGGAAACAATAAATCCCCAGAATGCCTCTGCTAGGAGCACAGCGATGACTACGCGGCCGATCCATGCACCAGCATCCAAGCCGGGCGATTGTGAAGACGTTCTAGAAATTTCATCCATAAAGTTGTGTGATGCAAATTGTGCATATCTGACAATTGCAGGGAAGGCGACTGAAATTGAGGCGCCGTCTATCCGCCCAAGGTCTCGTCGTCTTCCGGACTAACCCGCTCACCCACTAAATTGTAGAGAACTTCGCGAGGACGTTCAGGCTCTGATTGAAGGGGTCTTACCTCCGGCGGGCCCAATGCGTCTGAACCGGCCTGGCGTATTGCGTCTTCCGCGGAAGAGCCGTGAATCCAGCGGTTAAGGTAAAAGACAAAAATCAGAGCTATGGCGAAATCGAGAACCGACCCAAACAACGGTTGCCAAGGGAACGGAGCCCGCGTTTGCGTTTCAAACAGAACTGATTCAGTGTGCCCCTTCAGCAGCGCAGCTATTGTCGGCACAACCAGATACCATGTCAACGCGTTCACAAAGCGAAGGGATGCTTCGGCGAGAATGACCGCCAGCGCAATCTGGCCCGCTCTCTTCTTCAAAAGCGAGGACTTCAACTCGTGGACAAAATGTCCCGGCGTGTCATCCATGCATCACCTCAATAAGTTGATGAATTGTGACACAGCTGCATAACTTGGGGAAGGCAGTAAAATAGACGGGTGCGCAAGTACTGGGACAATCCGGCAAATGTAGGCGCGGGCGTCCTCGCCGTGCGGGTGCCACGCGTGCCCGATCGGGTGATGATCGGCAATATCCAGATTGCTCCCGCGACAGTCTTGGCTCCCATGGCGGGCGTTACGGACACGGTCTTTCGCCGCTTCATTCGCAATCTCGGGGGATGCGGCCTGATCATGACCGAGTTCACCTCGGCCGACGGTGTGCTTCGGGCGAAGGACCAGAAGGCCAAGCGATACCTGCACTTCTACGAAGACGAGCATCCCATCTCGGCCCAGCTTTTTGGCAGCGATCCAAAAGTGATGGCGGAGGCGGCTCGTATGGTCGAGGGTCTGGGCTTTGACCTAGTCGACCTCAACCTCGGATGTCCGGCGAAGAAGGTCGTCAAGTGCAACGGCGGTTCGGGCTTGCTGCGTGATTTGCCTGCGATTGGCAAGATCTTCGAGGCGGTTCGCGCGGCCATCAAGATTCCGTTCACGGTAAAGTTTCGCGCGGGCTGGAACGACGAAAACATTATCTGCGTGGAACTGGCGAAAATGGCCGAGGACTGCGGGCTTTGCGCGGTCGCGCTGCACGCGCGCACGCGCGAGCAGGGCTATAGCGGCCAGGCACGCTGGGAGTGGATTGCCGCAGTCAAACAGGCGGTCAAGATTCCGGTCATCGGCAATGGCGATATTCGCACGCCCGAAGACGCTTGCGCCATCGTTGCCCAAACCGGTTGCGATGCGGTCATGATCGGGCGAACAGCGCCGGCAAATCCCTGGATCTTTCGCCAGATTACGCAATACACCGCAAAGGGCAGCTACGAGGAACCTGCTGAGGCCGATCGTTATCAGATGATCCGCACTTACTTCCAGATGCTGATTGAAGAGGAGCTGCCCGACGCGGTCGGCAAGATGAAGCAGTTTGCGTCGTGGTTCACGCACGGAGTTGCGGGCGGAGCCGCGCTGCGCAAGGGAATTTACGAATCGAAAAACGCGCCGGAAATCCTGGCCCGGGTAGAAGGATTTTTCGAAGAAAGATTGCGTTCGTCGCTGGTGGCCACAAACTAACCTACCGCTCGCGCTATCATTTTTCCTTTTTCATCCTTTTCTACGAATGCCCATGGAATGTTCGGATCGTGGGTGAACATGGTCAGCCATTTCTCGGGGATGGACTGAGCGTAATAGCGCTTGCGGCTCTCGATGGTTTGGAGCGGCAGCAGATCGAAGGCCATCACCCAGGTCAAATCGATGTGGGCGCTGGTCGGAATCAGATCGGAGATGTAGCAGGCCGTCTGACCGCCGCTCTTGATGATCACGGCTTGCATGTGCTCGGTGTGGCCGGGGAAAACTTTGACCGAGATTCCCGGGGCGATTTCCCGGTCTCCCTGCAGTAACTCCATCTGGCCGCTTTTGATCAGCGGATCGTAATTCTCCGAAATGTAGCTGATGGCGTCGCGTTCGAGTTGAAGGCGTCCGTGCCGCCATTCGCCTTCGGGGGCATAGTATTTTGCTTTGGGAAATGTGGGCACGATCTTGCCGCCGCGTAGCACCGTGTTCCAGCCGCAGTGGTCGTAGTGCAGATGCGAATTGATCACGACATCGATGTCGTCTGGCGAAAAACCTGCGCCCGCCAGATTGTCGAGGAGCTTGGCGGGCTGGCCAAAGATCTTGATCATTCGCTCCGGAAGTTTGTTGCCGATACCGGTTTCGATCAGAATTGTCTGCTTGCCGGTTCGGACCACGACCGAGTTCAATCCCACGGGGACGTAGTTCTCGGCGTCGGCCTTTACTTTCTTCTCCCACATGACTTTGGGCACGACGCCGAAGAACGCTCCTCCGTCGAGGCGGTAGTTCCCGTCGGAGACGGCGGTCAGTTCGAAGTCGCCAAGGGTCAAGCGGTGCATTCAGCTTTGAGCTCTCACTGAGTTGTTTTGCACCGTTTTATTTTGCATCATCCTGCCCGAAGATGGAGGTTTACTTTTTGGTTAGCGGGTACCCCCCTCCCCCCTGATCTTTTGGAATCATGGGATTAGGGTCGCACTACCACCAAAATCTTTGAGTTGGAAGGACTTATATGCAAAATCTTCCGGACAAAGGAGTTAGCAGCTGCCGACATTATCTTCGGGCTGAACGTACAGTTACATGATTAACTCGAAGTGTGCATGGAAGTCAAGGTAGAAACGAGCGAAGTCGACAGGCAATTCCCATTTTGGAACGCGGCTTTCTGAGAATGTCAGAACTCCAATCGAGCTTGAAACGCGATCATTCGCGGACTGCTATCGCCGCCCAATCCGACGCCCAGCAGGCCGGTCGGCGGAGAGGTTGTGTAGGTGAGGGCTCCAAACCCTGTCTGCGTCGAAGGCTTTCCTGGAATGCCGGCCAGAACCATGCTCGGGAGGCCAAAATTCGGATGGTTGAAGACATTAAAGAACTGGCATTCTATCCTGAGCTTTACATGCTCGGTCACCGGGAACCATTTTGTGAGATAAAAGTCATTCCAGACGAAATCCGGACCGCGCAACGCATTGCGGCCGAGGTTTCCGAACTGGCAATGCTGGGGGTCGTCGCCGCCGAAGCACTGTCCGGTACTGGGATCAACGGCCGAGACGAAGGCATTCGGATTGAGCCACTGGATCGTGCCCGGTTGAGTCACGCCAGCAATTGGATGATGAGCGTAGAGCGGAACGCCGGGAACGAGACTCGCGAATTGTGGCCCGCTGCCTTGCACAATGCCATTTCCGTTCGCTGAATAAGGCGTACTGAGCACGGAGAATGGAACCCCGCTATGCCAAAACATGGTCCCGGAAGTCTGCCAGCCATTTAGCGCGTATGCCAACCGGTGATTCCGAACTTTGATCGGCAATTGATACACAAACTGCCCATTGAGATTGTCCCGGATGTCGTAGTCGCATGGACCGTAGTCGCGAGCAAGTTCTCCCGGCAGAGGGGAAAGAATCCCTCCCGCAGAGAATTGAAGAAATCCTCCGTTCGAAACTGCGTCCATGCAACGGCTCCAGGTGTAATTGAGCTGTCCTTGCAGGCCATGACTGAGCCGCTTCATGGCGGTTAGTTGAAGTCCGTTGTAGTGGCTATTCTCGCCGGTAGAGAGCTGCGTGACCGCGCTGAATCGCGGATCGGTCGGCAGCATGTAAGGGAATGGGGCAAAACAGCCCTGGCACACAGTTTGGTAACCGTTCACTTGGGTTAGATAGGGTTGGTTCACCGCGCGTGTGCCGACGTATCGCGCCTGCAAACTGGCCGTCGTTCCGAATTGATGTTCGATTCCCAAGCTCCACTCCATGAAGTACGGCGCATGGAGTGTGCCATCGGGCACAGCCGTTATCGCAACTGGCGGAAGACAAGTTGCGGAGTTCGCTAGCGGAGATGCGCACGAAAGCTGACCCTGAGGAAACCCGAGACTAAATCTTTGATTAGCGGCCACAGTTGCGTCGACGGCGCTGTTGGGCACTCCGGGCGCGATTGCCGTGCCGCCGACGCTGCCAAGCAGACCTCCTTGGAAGGTCTGCACGTAGGGTGGATTGGTTCCGACGAGGTCCGCAACGCTGCCTGGCAGGATATCGCTGAAAATGCCGAAGCCCGTTTTCAGCACAGATTTCGGTTCGAATTGCCACGCGATTGCGGTTCGCGGCTGCAGGATGGCCAAGGGTGTCGACGAGAACAGATTGCCGAGGTGGGTTTGGATGGCGGCGCTCGGGGGCTGATTGACATCATGCGAAATAGAACTGAACGAGCCATTCAGGCGAGCGATTTGGTCGTGTGGATTTAGTGGATTGGAATTGAACGTGTCGCGCAGACCAAATGTCCAAGTCAGTTTGCGAGTCACCTTCCAGGTGTCTTGGGCGTAGAGATCGAGATTGAGGAAGTTGAATGGTTCGTTCGCCGTCAGTGGAAAAGTCTTGGTTGCCGTAGACGCCACTCCATAGATGAATTGCGGCAGCGTGGTGTATGCCACGGTCGGAACTGTGCCTTGTCCGAAGTCATAGTCGTTCAGACGAAAGATTCGGGTGTTGGTGCCGAACCTGAGCTCGTGAGCGCCGTGACTCCAAGCGAGGTTGTCGTTAATGAAGAAGCGAGACGCCCGCCTTCCTTGCACCCAGGTGTTGTCGAGCCCGCCGATGGTAGTAAATGGCGCGTTTGCCCCGCTGCCCTGCAAGACAATCGGGAACGCCGAGAGGGTTTTCTGAAAATCGCTTGGACCGAATAAGCTCTCGTACCATGAGAAAGCGGGGTTGAAATAGTTCACCAGGTTTTGGGAGAAGACGTGGGTGTAACCTGCCGCGAACGAGTAGAGAGGCTGAGGAGAAACGGCATCAAACAATGGGTTGATGGGATCTGTGAAGGCGGCTTGTACGCCGGTGTCAGCCTGAAAACGAAACCAGGTTGTGTCTTTCTCGTTGATGTTGTAATCGATCCGGGCCGTCTGTACCTGCTCATGGTCGTCGCTGGAGTGCGAAACGCTTTGTCGATTCGCGCAACCGTTTCCGTTTGGTGGACTGCCCGAGGCTGCGAGTGCCGTTTGAATTGAAGGGACACCCGAGCACGGCGAGAGCCGTGCCGTGGGTGTTTCCATACAAAGAAAACATCTTTTGGTAGAACGGAACCAGTTGCGGAGCTGCCGGATAGTTTGATCCGGTTACCGAATCCGTTCCACCAATCGGAAGCTGCTGCAGCACATATTGTTGGAACGCCGCAGTGGGAACCGTCGTCGGCGTGACGATGGGCAGCGCGATGCGAACCCATTCGCTGTCGAAGAAAAAGAAAAGCTTGTCATGCACAATAGGCCCGCCCAGACTACCTCCAAAATGATTCACGGTTGATCCGGGCTTGTGATTTCCAGGCGTCGCATTGGTAAAGTAGTCCGCGGCATTCAGCAGCCCACCATTCCACAGTTCATAAAGATTGCCGTGAAACTGATTCGTGCCGGACTTGGTGACGTAGTTGACCTGCGATGCTCCATACCGTCCTTGATCCACGGAATAGGAAAGTGTGTTAACGGTGACTTCTGAAATCGAATTCAGCCCCAGCACGAGGTTGGTGGAGAGCCCGCTGTTGAGGTTGGTGAGCGGGTCGTTCGTTTCCAGCCCATCAACGATGTAACCGTTTGAGAGTGCGGGAAGGCCGTTGAATTCGACATTGCCGTAACCGTTACTGCTGCCAACGAAGTCGTTGCCACTGCCGGCCGTGTTGATGAGGGCACCGGCGGCAAACTGCAAAGGGTAGGTGAGGTCGCCGCCGGGATTCGGCAGATTTTCGAGAGCCGGCGCATTCAGGGTCGTTGACGTGTTGGCATTTGCTGGATTGATTACTGGAGGCTCGCTGTTTACCTCAACGGTCTCATTTGATCGGGCCACATCGAGGGTGAAATCCACCACTTGCTTCTGACCAAGACCCGAAATGACGTTGTCATTTTTCCGCGCTTCGAAACCTTGCGCTTCCACACTGACCGAGTAAACGCCAGGCTTTAGCTGTGGAAAGTTGAACCGGCCGGCATCATCGGTTTTGGCACTACGCTTCAGTCCGGTTTCAGGGTTGGCGATTGTCACCGCTGCCCCCGGCACGACGGCGTTGGTTGTATCCCGAACCTGGCCAACAATGGCACTCGTGGTTTCCCCTTGTGCGAGCGCCGCGACCGAGAAAATACAGGTGGCACCCAACACAAGAAGGACAAAGCCGATTGCCCGCGCCCTATAGGTCCGCACTAATTTGTCCTGTAAGTGTCCCTTGGCGTGTTAACCAAGGATGATTCCCACTAGTTAACCATAGTTAATTATCATCTGGCAAGGACCGAAGAGAAAAGGCGCTGGCGATCAAGTGCGCTCAGGGGGCAGAGTGGCCGAATCTGTAGGTCAGGCTTAGGCTGGCGTAGGAGGGGATGCGGACGCCGACTACTTCCTGGATGTCGGAAGGGTAGAAATTCTCGGTGGTCTGACCGGTGTAGCCGCTGGCGATCAGGAAATTTACGCCCGCGTCCATGCGGCCGTTCCAGAAGGGACGAACCAGGGCGCCGCGAAATTCCTTTACGGGAGTGCCGGTGCATTCGGCGGTGAGGACTGGCAGGCATCCTGTGCCCAGCGGTTTCGTGCCTACGTATTCGAATTCGCCGCGCGCCTGCAGACGGAATGGAAGCTTCTGAATGGTTCCTAGCAGGTCGAAGAGAGTGCGGGGCGCTTCTGGCGTGGGTTGTCCGGTATCGAGGTCACGGGCATCGGCTTTGGAGAAAGTTGCGAGCAGCGATGCCGAGCGGAAGTTTCTACGCACTGCGACCGTCATGAATCGAAGACGGCTTGGGCCCTGGTCAAATTGCAATCCAGTATCCGGATCGATCTTTGCCAGCTCTGCGCTGCTGGTAACGTGGCCCAGAGTCAAGCGAACGTCAGTTTGATGGATGGTTTTGCTGGCGACGAGCTGATAAGAATGCGCGGTGGCTACCGGCGTGCCCGGCGTCGTTCCAGTGCCGATGCGAGGGTCTTCGGTGAAGAACGACTGGCCGAAGCTGAGAGAGATTAAGGGAACGAACCAGGAATCCGCGGGAAGAAAAGAGATCTGTCAGCCTTCGGCGAGTTGACGCCTGCCCATTTCTGAAACGAATTCTCCGCGTGCAAGAGATCATCGTTGTCAAAATCAATTTGATCGCGACGCCAGCCGAGATAGTAGCGGAGGTAACGGGTCAAGGCGCCTTCGGCGGCAATGTAGGGTGAGAGTGATGCGATGGTAACGTTGTTGGCGTCGATGGGAGTGAATGGGCCGTAATAGCTGGGATTGGCGGGATCGAAGAATCCGTAGTGGTCGAGATCGTCCCGGCGCGGCGCTTCTCGGTTGTAGTCGAAGCCTCCGAGCAGAGAAAGATACTCGGTAATTTTGTTTGTATAGTTCGCACTTGCGCCGGCAGCCGTGCGGAACTCACTTTGCCGGATCAGACCCTGTCCGAAATCTGAAAACAAAGACAGATTGTAGGTACGAAAAAAGCCGGAGAGTTGCAGTTGCTGGCTTCCGCTGAGTTGCCAGACATCGTTGAGTGCCACGAGCGCGGTATGGGTCTGGTCTTTCTGGCGGGGATCGATCGTGTCTCCGTAATTCGGAAAATTGGCATCGGCGGAATTCGCGGGGAAGATCGGAACGAGTCCGGGAACGTAGGAAAAACCGTAATATCCGATGCCGAATAAAGTGATGTGGTGCTGACCCGCATGGAATGCACGCTCGCCATTAAATTTGTATTGCTGACGATGTTCGAGGCGGTCGAGAAATCCATTGCCGTAAGAGGCTTCGAACGCGAGCCAGGATTGGGGGCTGGGGCTTAATCCTGCGACTATATCGATGTCGCGATAGTCTCCCGTAACCGTGATGAATGGGTCGAGGCGGGAGCGCAGGCCGTAGGTCGCAGCCAGATTGACGGAGTGATTGCCTTCGCGAACGTTGAATGCTCCGCCGTCGATCTGAACGCTTTCGAGAACTTCGGGGATAAATATGTTCGGGTCGGCATAGCCATTGCCGTGCGCGTTGGCGGATAGATTATTGGGCACGAGATAGCTGCCTATAGCGATGTATTGGGCGATGGGTTCGCCGTGGTCTCCGGCGACACCGGGCGCAAAATATTGGGGAGCTTTGATGCCGCTGGAGGCGGTTTCGATGGGGTATCCGGGGATGGAGACGGGCGCGCCGGGACGACCGGGATTGGCGTCGAGAAGTTCTTGGCGGACAAAAACTTTTTCTCCTGGGTCGGGTGAGAGCACGTCGGATTCGTTTACGTCGGCGGTCACGGTGACGTTCTCGATCCGCTCAGAAAGCTGGCTCATTTGGATCTCGCACTCTGAATTGCCAGTTGCCTGGACGGTAATCGGGCGGGTGACAGGCCGGAATCCCGGAGCGCCAGCTTTGACGATGAACTCGCCTGGCGATTTTACCTTCAGCAGAAACTGGCCGTGCGGGCCCGAGGTGCTGTGGTCCAGAACTTGATCGTGATCGACGAGTTGGACCGAGGCGTCGGGTAGAGCGTTTCCCTGGGGATCGGTAACGTGGCCTTGCAGCACGATTTCCTGCGCAAACAACGCGCAGGGCAGGAAGAATGGGAGTAAGAACAGTGCGAACTTGACTCCCTTCATACGGCGATCTCTCCCTATACCTATCCCGATAGATGGTGAAGAGCGAGGCACGGATTTGCCCTTCTCAACTATTACGGTTCCCGCTGCCAGTTTGGATTGGCATGGGTTTCCAACCCAACTCGGTCGCGTAACGAAGACAAGGGTAACAGGGTTCGGGGCGCTTGCCGGCGTAGGCCAAGGTCAACGGCAGCGGAGAGGAGTGCCCGCGCTACTTCAGTGCGTGCTCGAAATGGTCCTCGATCAGGTGGAACAGGTGATCGCGATCGTCTGAGCCACGGATGCTGTGGGTTTTATTAGGATAGACCATGAACTGAAATTGCTTGCCTGCCTGGATGAGAGCTTCGACCATCTGAATACTGTTCTGGAAGTGCACGTTGTCGTCGCCCGTGCCGTGCGCGAGCAGCAGTGAGCCTTGCAGTTTGTCGGCGACTTTCGGCAAATTCAGGTCGGTATAGCTGGTTGTGTCTTTGTCGGTGGGCAGACCATTGTTGCGTTCGGTGTAGATGGAATCGTAGTTGCGCCAGTCGGTGACCGGGGCAACCGCGGCGCCGGCCTTGAACATGGGAGAGTGGGTCATCGCGTAAAGAGTCATGGACGCGCCATTGCTCCAGCCCCAAATCCCTACGCGAGTGCGATCGAGCTGAGGATACTGCACGAAGAGCTGATCGAGGGCGGTGAGCTGGTCTTGCAGTTCAATCGCGCCAAATTGATGACGGACCGCAGTCATGAACTTGCGATCGCGCGCGGGCGTGCCGCGATTGTCGACGGTGAAAATGGCGAATCCGCGCTGCGATAGAAGTTGATGAAACAGGCCGGAAGAACCGGTCCAATTCTCGATCCAGCTATTTCTCACCAGTTGCGCGGCCGGACCTCCGTAAATATTTACGATCAGGGGAATCTTCCCAGGCGTGCTTTCTGGAGGAAGCAGGAGTTGGCCGTACAAGGTCGTCCCGTCGTCAGCTTTGAACTCAAGGAACTGGGGCGCGGTCAATTTGTAATCGTCGACGCTGCGCGACTTCCATACGTTCTTACAGGTGTTGTCGGTGCTGCAAATCAGAGTGCGCGGGGGCGTCATCAGGGCAGAGAATTCGTCGACGAAATGCTTGCCGTCGCCGGCGAATATGGCGTGATGGGTTCCATCTTCGTCGGTGACGGGTTCGAAGCCTGAGCCATCCAGCTTCACCGAGTATATATGGCGCTCGCGCGGGTCGTCCCGGTTGCAAGTGACATAGACCACGCCATCTTCCTCGTCGACGGCCTCGACGCCCAGCATTTCGAAATCGCCCTTGGTGAGCTGGCGTTCCAGCTTGGCGTCGGAGGCGAGCGGATTCTCCTTGTCGAAGCTGTAGAGATACAGTTGGGTGGTTCCATCGCGCCAGCTTGACCAGAGGAAACGGTCTCCCGACTTCAAGATCGTCATGTCATCGTTGACGTTGACCCAGGCGTTAGCGGCGGTTTCCGTCAGCACTTTACGGGAACGACCTGAACGGGCATCGATAAAATAAAGGTCCAGGTGATCCTGGGCACGATTCAGCACTTCGGCCCAGAGCACTCCATCGCGAACCCATCCAAAGCGCGGAATATATGTGTCTGCGTCGTCGGTTAGCGAAATCCACTTGACATCACCGCCGGACGCGCTGACCACCCCCAAACGTACGACAGGATTGGGATCGCCGGCCTTGGGGTATTTTTCCATGTCCACGGTCGGATGCGTAGGCATCCAGTCGGTGATTGGATAGGTCGGCACGCGAGTTTCGTCCATGCGGAGGAAAACGATATTTTTGCTGTCGGGCGACCAGAAATAGTTGCTGCGGACACCTAGCTCTTCGGCGTAGACCCAATCGACCTCGCCGTTCAGCAGGTTGGCATCTTTCTTTTTCTCGTCTTTGTCCTTGTCTTTGTCCTTATCATCTTTGTCGCGGGTGAGCTGGGTTTCGGTGTCACTCGATACGTGGCGCACGTAGAGGTTGTGCTTGCGCACATAGGCCAGGCGGCTGCCGTCGGGAGAGAATTTGGGATCGCCGCTGCGGTCGGGCGAGGCGCTGAGTTGGACGGCTGTACCGTTTTCCAGCGAGTAGAGCCAGAGCTGGCCTCGAGGGACAAAAAGCAAGTGTTTGGAATCGGGAGCCCAATGGTACGGATCGACGCGATAGCGATTGATCCGTTCGATCTCACGCTCATCTTTGATGTTCTCAATGGGCGGAGCAAGCGCGGCCAATTTGGATTCGCTGACCAACAGCGCTTTCTGGCCGGTGGCTGCGTCCACCAACCACAGCTCACCGTGTTCGCCGGAGTCGTCGCGCTGGATGTAAGAAAATTTCGTGTGGTCGGGAGTCCAGCGGATGGTTTCTGGGGGACGCCCGGTGATGCCGCCGCCGGCGAAAATGGCTTCAATGGTGAGAGGCTTTCTGGCTGAGGCGTTGGGAGACTGGGCGACCGCAAGGGGAATTAGGAACCAGCAGATCACGGTTCGACGAAGGAGTCGAGTCACGAGGCATCTCCACGCATGAATTCGGCTATTAAGGGCAAGGCTGAGAAGTTTACACCGGGAAAGTGGGTTCGTGCAGCGGTTTGCAAAACCTCCTCCTGTCATTTCTATCAGAATGACAGGAACTGGGACTTTATCGCCAAACTGAGACGTCACAAGCAACGTCTGTACCGAGGTGCGTGCTAAAATCGTAGAAGTTCTAACCTTGAAGATGCTTCCAGACGTGCAAAACCTGATCGCACTGCAACAGGCGGATCGGGAAATCCTGCGGCTGAAAGAAGAAATCGCCGCCCTCCCCAAACGTGTCGCCGTCATCGAAGAGAGGCTGGCAGGAACCAAGGCGATTCTGGAAAAGGCCAAAAGCGCTGTCAAGGCCGATGAAGCCGCCCGCCGCAAGTACGAAAGCGCGATTTCTGACCAGCAACAGAAGATTTCCAAGTACCGCGACCAATCCCTCGCCGTCAAAACCAACGAACAATACAAAGCTTTACTGCACGAGATTCAGTTCGCCGAGCAGGACATTCGTGCCAACGAAGACAAGATTCTGGAGTTGATGGTCAACGCTGAGATCCGCGAAAAGGATGTCAAGGCAGCCGAAGCAAAGTTGAAAGCGGAGATGGCGGAGATCGAAAAGGAAAAAGTCGAGGCCCGGCAGCGAACTGCGGAAGACGAAAAGCAGTTGGCCGAGTGGAACGCCAAACGCGACACGGCGCGAGCCGGAGTGAGTTCCGATCTACTGCCGCAATATGACCGGGTGGCGCGGCATCGCGGAAGCGGGCTTTCCGAAGCCCGCGATCACAAATGTATGGCGTGCCAGGTCATGCTGCGTCCGCAGACCTACAATGAAGTGCGCGCCGCAACCCATGTGGTCGTCTGCGAATCGTGCCAGCGTATTCTTTATCACGACCCGTCGCATGATGAGGAGCCAGACCCCGTCGTGGTTGCAAGGCGACGCAGGGCCCACCCCAAGTTTGAATCCAGTCAGGCCTGGTATTACCGTCCTAACTTTCAGGATCATGGGGAAGTTTTCCTGGTCTATCTCAACAACAAGGGAGAATCGAGCCGCCACGTATTCGACGGCTCATCCGGGCGCGGCGTTGGCGATGTCCTGGTCCGTGAAGGCGAGTATCGGCTGGCGTTTCCTGAAGATTTTAGTGACGATGTTATCCGCCTGAATGGGAGTTGGACGGAGTCTGAGCTTGAGGAGTGGGGGAATGAACTTCCCACGGCGACCCTCGACGCTTTGCATCGGGACCTCGATCTGGCGCGGGTGGAATCGCGTAAACGCGGTCACGCTAGGACTGAGGCCGTTGCTTCGGAGCATCCCGCCGCGAGCTGAACTTCCGAAAATCTCTGATTTCGTATATACGCCGCACGGGCGAGGACGCCCGCGCCTGCATTGGCGGCTTCGCTCCGCGGACAGCCGAAGGCAGCTGTCCCCGCGTGAGCCTTGAAGTAAGATTCCTTCATGCCCAAGAAATCAATGGACTCTCACGGGCTTCATGTAGTGAAAGTCTCGCGACGTGGCGCGAACCGGCTCAAGGACGGACACGTGTGGGTCTATCGCTCCGACATTCTCGCGGCGGACGGCATTGCTCCCGGTGCCTTGATTGAAGTAGTTGACGACCGCGGGAAATTCCTAGGCACGGCTCTTTACAGCAGCGCGTCCCAGATCGCGATCCGCATGCTTTCGAACGAGGTTGTTAAGGATCTCGATAATTTGCTGCGAAAGCGCATCCAGGAAGCGATTGCCTATCGCGAGCGAAATGTCCGAGACACTGACGCTTACCGGATCGTGTTCAGCGAAGCCGACTTCCTGCCCGGCCTGATTGTAGATCGCTACAACGACTTGCTCTCGCTCCAGGTTCTTACCCAGGCGATGGATGTCGAAGCTGTACGCCAGGTGATTGTTTCTGAACTTTCAGACCGACTCAAGCCGGCGGCAATCGCCGAGCGCGTCGATCCGCGAGTGCGGGAGTTGGAGCAACTGCCCGCCCGGTCCTCCGGTCTGCTGCAGGGCGAAAAGACAAACACAGTGTTCGCCATGAACGGGGTTCGCTTTCACTTTGAAGCTTTTGAAGGCCAGAAGACCGGCGCGTTTCTGGATCAACGGGAAAACTACGCCGCTGCGGCGCAGTACGCTCGGGGCGAAGCGCTGGATGTCTTTTGCTATCACGGAGGCTTTGCGCTGCACCTGGCCCCGCACTGCGCGAAAGTCACAGGAGTGGATAGCTCACGTCCGGCGCTTGAGGTCGCCGACCGCAACGCTGCCTTGAACGGGCGTGAGATCGAATGGATCGAGGCCAACGCTTTTGACCTGCTGCGGGACTACGCCACTGCCGGTAAGCGATACGACACCATCGTTCTCGATCCCCCGGCCTTCGCCAAGAGCAAGAGCAATCTGGAGACCGCATTACGCGGCTACAAGGAGCTCAATCTCCGGGCTCTAAAGATGCTCCGCCCGGGCGGATTCCTGGTCACGTGTTCCTGCTCCTACCACGTCAGCACTGGGGAGTTTACTGAGGTGGTGGCGCAGGCCGCCCGGGATATGCACAGAAATCTTCGTCTTGTGGAGAACCGGACGCAAGCGAAGGACCATCCCATACTCTTGGCGGTCCCGGAAACTGCCTATCTGAAGTGTCTGGTTCTGGCTGTAAGCTGATGAAAATTAAGCCAATGCATATTATTGACAATAAGACACTCATATTTTATGCTTCCTTTACGCTAATCAGACATCTAAGTCGGTGTAGGAAGCCATAAAAACCCTAAGACTTTTGAAGGAGGATTTAGCCATGACCATTTTGACCCGTTGGGATCCTTACCGTGAACTCAACACTTTGCAAGATCGCATGAATCGTCTGTTCCGTGATTCGGTGGCTGCCGAAACGCAAGACCAGTCTTTGGCCACCAGCGCTTTTGCGCCAGCCGTAGATGTATACGAGGACGAGCACAACATCACGCTGAAGCTCGAAGTTCCGGGCGTTGACGAGAAGGACATCAACGTCAATGTCGAGAACAACACGCTCACCGTGCACGGCGAGCGCAAGTTCGAGAAGGAAGAGAAAGAAGAGAATTTCCGTCGCGTGGAGCGGCAATATGGAAGCTTCACCCGGTCCTTCACTCTGCCCACCACCGTGGATGCGGAAAAGGTCTCGGCCCACTACGACAAGGGAATCCTGAAGATCACTTTGGCGAAGAAGGCGGAAGCCAAGCCCAAGCAGATCAAAGTCAACGTTGGCGGCGAGAAGACTCTGGAAGCCAAGGCTCCAGGCAAAGCCGCGTAAGTGGACAAGAAACACGTAGGGATAGCCCTTGGCTGTCCGGTCGGGCCAAGCTCGACAGTTTTGGCGGGAGACGGCAACGTCTCCCGTTTTCTGTGTGCCTGTCATTCTCAGCGAAGCGAAGAATCTTTTTTCAACTCAAACAAATTCATAGACCCTTCGCTTCGCTCAGGGCGACAATAGATAAATAGATTAAAGGAAAAAGTCATGGCAATTCGATGGGATAAATTTACAGTCAAGGCGCAGGAGGCGGTCCAGCGCGCCAACAATCTGGCATCCGAGCACGGCAATGCCGAACTCATGCCGGTGCACCTTCTGGCCGCACTGGTTGAGGACAAGGAAGGCATCGTTCCACCGGTGCTCGAGAAGATCGGGATTGGTCCGCAAGCCGTTTTGCACGATGCCTATGGCGTCATTGACAGTCTGCCCAAAGTTTCGGGCAGCGCGGCTCAGCCGGCGACCTCCAATTCCTTGAATCAGTTGCTGGACAAGGCTTTCAAGGAAGCGAGCAATTTTAAGGACGAATACGTTTCGACCGAGCACCTGCTGCTGGCAGCAGCGCAACTCAAGCGCGATCCTGGACAGGAAATCCTAGCGCGCCATGGAGCGACCTACGATGCGATTCTGAAGGCGCTGACTTCGGTGCGTGGCTCGCAGAAGGTGACCGACCAGAATCCCGAGGACAAGTATCAATCTCTGTCGCGTTATACCCGCGACCTGACCGAGCAGGCTCGTCGGGGCAAACTCGATCCGGTAATTGGACGCGACGAAGAAATCCGCCGCGTGGTGCAGGTTCTTTCCCGGCGCACCAAGAACAATCCGGTGCTGATTGGCGAGCCGGGCGTGGGTAAGACCGCCATTGTGGAAGGCTTGGCGCAGCGCATCATTTCCGGCGATGTGCCCGAAGGGTTGAAGAACAAGCGTGTGGTGGCGCTCGATTTGGGTGCGATGCTGGCCGGCGCAAAGTATCGCGGCGAGTTTGAAGATCGTCTGAAAGCTGTACTTAAAGAGATTGAAGATTCTTCGGGACAGATCATCCTGTTCATCGACGAGTTGCATACTCTGATTGGCGCGGGCGCGGCCGAGGGTGCGATGGACGCCTCCAACATGCTGAAGCCGGCACTGGCTCGCGGCGAATTGCGCGCGATTGGCGCCACGACGCTCAACGAGTACCGCAAGCACATCGAGAAAGACGCGGCTCTGGAGCGGCGCTTCCAGATTGTTTTCGTCGGCGAGCCCAATGTCGAAGACACTATTGCAATCCTGCGCGGCCTGAAAGAGCGCTACGAAGTGCATCACGGCGTGCGCATCAAGGACTCGGCAATCGTCGCGGCCGCGACTCTGTCGCATCGCTATATCTCCGACCGATTCCTGCCCGATAAAGCAATTGACTTGATCGATGAGGCCGCAGCTTCGCTGCGAATTCAGATTGATTCTCTGCCCACGGACATCGATCAGCTTGAGCGCAAAGCGACGCAGCTCGAAATCGAGCGGCAGGCGCTGAAAAAAGAGGACGATGCCAATTCGCGAGACCGGCTCTTCGTGATTGACAAAGAACTCGCCGAGATTCGCGAGAAAGCCAATACCCTGAAGGCCAACTGGAAGCGGGAAAAAGATCTGATCGCCCGCTCCCGCGCTCTCAAAGAAAAAATGGAGCAGTTAAAGACCGAAGAGCAAGCTGAAGAGCGCAAGGGAAACTTGCAGCGCGTTGCGGAAATTCGCTACGGCTTGCTGCGCCAAACTGAAGACGAACTGAACAAGCTCACCGCGCAGATGGAAGGCAAGGGCAAGGCGCGGATGCTGAAAGAGGAAGTGGACGAAGAAGATGTTGCCCGCATCGTTTCCAAGTGGACGGGCATTCCGGTTTCGAAGATGCTCGAAGGCGAAGTCAAAAAACTGATCAGCATGGAGGATCGGCTGCGGGAACGCGTCGTCGGTCAGGATGAGGCGTTAGAGCGCGTTTCAAATGCGATCCGCCGCTCTCGCGCTGGCTTGAGCGATCCCAAGCGTCCGATCGGTTCATTCATTTTTCTCGGACCCACAGGCGTGGGCAAGACCGAACTCGCGCGTGCGCTGGCCGAATTTCTCTTCGACGACGAGCACGCCATGGTGAGGATAGACATGTCCGAATACATGGAGAAGCACGCAGTGTCGCGGCTGATTGGCGCGCCGCCGGGATACGTCGGATATGAGGAGGGTGGGCAACTCACCGAGCAGGTACGCCGGCATCCGTATGCGGTCGTGCTGTTTGATGAGATCGAAAAGGCGCATCCCGATGTCTTCAACGTGCTGTTGCAAATGATGGACGATGGTCGTCTTACCGATGGGAAAGGCCGCACTGTCGATTTCCGCAATACCGTGATCATTATGACTTCGAATCTCGGATCTTCTTTTCTGCAAGCCGAAGGGCTGCGGTCGGAAAAAGATTTCGACGAAGCTTCGAAGCACGTGATCAATGCGCTGCACGGACATTTTAAGCCCGAGTTCCTGAATCGCGTGGATGACATCATCATCTTCCGACCGCTAGGAAAAGAACAGCTGGTGAAGATCATCGAGTTGCGTCTCGAAGATGTGCGGCATCTGCTGGCCGATCGCAAGATTTCACTTGAGCTGACCGACGCGGCAAAAGATCTGCTGTTCGCCGAGGGCTTCGATCCGAATTTCGGAGCGCGGCCGCTAAAGCGGGCGATCCAGAAGATGGTGCAGGATCCGCTGGCGCTGAAGATTCTCGACGGCGAGGTTTTGCACGGCGATCACGTGATTGTCGACGCCGACAAGAAGGCCGGAAAGATGAAATTCGAAGTCAGCAAACGTGTGGGCGAGAAAGAACCGGTGAAGGCAAGGCGGTAAATAGGACGCCACGGATTTCCCGGATTGTCACGGATCTGAAAAAAGATGGAATAAATTGCTGATCCGTGAAATCCGTGGCTAGTTTTTGTCGAAAGCTTCTGCTACTGGTGCCTGAAACAGATACCAGACGATCATCACGCGGACGATAATCCCGAGCCCGCCCCAAAGCAGCGGGGTACCCAAATCAACTGCCGCGGCCGAAACGGCAGGGATCAGCATCACGACTCCGATGAGTGCCACAACTAGGGCAACCCGACGAGCCCATGTGTTCAATCGCAACAATCCCCATCCAATCAGCGCTCCGACTCCGCCGATCAGCAAGAACATGTAAGGTCCAGCCAACTCCAGGCCGTTGAGCAGCGGGGCTGCCAGCGCCATCGACACCGCGCCGGGAGACGCCAGCGCGACTACGGCAAGCAAACCGAGGTAGGCCGCGGCGACGAAGAAGAGGATTGCAATCGCCGTGACACCGGTTGGAATCGAAGAAGCCGGCTTCGACGCATCGGCCACGGGGTCACCTCAGTCTTTTATTCAATCACAGACAGAGAACAGCCACAGATTTCGCCGATTTGCACGGATTCAACTTTGGAGCTAAAGCTTTGCGCTCCGTAGCCGCGCATTTCATGTTGCACATCCTCATGTTGCAACTGCCTGACAAATGACGCGAAAGGCGTATGACGTTCGGTCCGGGCACGACGGTTCAGAAGAATTACTCTGTGCCGATGATGTTAGTAGCGCTTTGTGGGATCACGATGAGGCAAATTGCTGTCACGGTCGGATTGACGATTGTTCTCCTGGGTTGCGGCGGGAGTTCAAAAAGCCCAGCTTTGGGCGGATTTATAAATCAGACGCGGCATTCCGATGCCGATTTGCAAGCGATCTGGACGGAAGCGCAACAGAGCCTGGCGCAGCAGATCGACCTCAACCCACTGCAGCAACTTTCTAACAGCGTGTCCGCAGACATGCGCCCTGGCGATCCACGCGCCCTGAGCGTGGAGCCTCATCAACTGCTGGTAGCGGCTGAGCCGGATGTTTCGCCGGAAGTTTTGTTCGCCGCGACCGGCGAGCAGAGAGCCAGCCCGACCGGCATGATCGCCTGTCCGCAGCCCTGCAACGTGCGCTATTCCACAGCGTATTCGTTCTACCAGCCTGAACTCACGAAGTACGCTTCATCGTGGGAGTTTTCGGAAAACAACTTCGACGTGATCCTGGAATATGAATTCGAAAACCACATCCTGAATGTGCTGGGGTACGACATGAAGTGGCGATAAAACAGACAGCCACCCACATTCGAGACGTCATTCTGGAAGACTGTTAGGTCTTGAAGGATCTCGCGCGCAGTGAAACGCTCCGCAGCCTTCGCGCATTATTTCTTTTCGGTTTTCTTGCTAGAGCCCTCCGACTTCGACTTTTCGCTCGACTTCGAAGACTTCTCTTCCTTCTTGGAAGTCGACTCCTCTTTCGAAGCAGATTCTTTTTTGGACGCGGCCTCGTCCTTCGACTTCGAATCTCCATTCGAGGAAGACGCGGTTGCTGAGGACTTTTTGGCGTAGTCGGTGACGTACCAACCCGAGCCCTTGAACTGCACCGCGGGCGCGGTGATCGTTTGTTCGACCGGACCGCCGCAGTCGGGACACTTCTTCATAGGGCGATCGGAATATTTTACGATCCGCTCAAAGCGGTGATGGCACTTCTTGCACTCATATTCGTAAAGTGGCATGGACTCCTGAAATTGCTCCCCTGCACTCAGTCGCAGACTCTAGCTTTGATTTTAGGTATCGCCCCCGCCCGGCGTCAATGTAGGCGCGAGCGTCCTCGCTCGTGCTGGAGCGGCGGGAGGTCGGCTGCCAGAAGGCGGAACATGGACATTTTCGCCCAGCCAGCAAGAGCGAGGGACGCTCGCGCCTACGCCGGCACGTCGCCTCCTGCATCGGTGATAGACTCGCGTCGATGATGCTGGGAGACATCAAGAATCGGGAGAACGAAGCCGCTCTTGCGCCCGGACTCTATCTGGTTGCCACCCCGATTGGCAATCTAGAAGACATCACGCTGCGAGCGTTGCGGGTGCTGAAGCAAACCGACCTGATTGCCTGCGAAGACACGCGCCAGACTCAGAAGCTGCTCAACCACTACGGCATCACGACACGCACCACCAGCTACCACGAACATAACGAGATGACCCGCGCCGCGGAGCTTGTAGTTGACCTCGAGCAGGGGGCGCGGATTGCACTGGTCACCGACGCGGGCATGCCCGGCATTTCTGACCCCGGGTTCCGGCTTGATCTCACTTGCAATTCGGCATCACGTTCCGGTGGTTCCAATTCCGGGCGCGTCAGCGTTTCTGTCCGCCCTGGTCGCCAGTGGCTTGCCCACGGATTCATTTCGTTTTAGTGGATTCCTGCCTGCGAAGGTTGGCCAGCGGCGGCAGGTTCTCGAAAGCATCCGCGAATCGCCTCGCACGCAGGTATTTTATGAGGCGCCCCATCGGGTGAAGGAGGCGTTGGAAGATGTCGTCGAACTTCTGGGGAGCCAACGGCATGTGGTCATCGCTCGCGAGGTGACCAAAATTCACGAGGAATTCTTGCGGGGGAGCGCTGGCGAAATTCTTGAAACGCTGAAAGGCCGCGGCGATATCAAGGGTGAGATCACACTGTTGATTGGCAAAATGGAAGCGACGGAAAAGAAAGCGTCGCCCCCGCGAGTGAGCGTCCGGCAAAGAATTGAGCAGATCATCGCCGACGAGAAGCTCGACGAAAAGGCTGCGCTGAAAAAAGTTGCCAAGGAGATGGGGATGTCAAAGAGCGAAGCCTACCGGGAGTTGCAGAGAAACAAGTGACGGGACGGGCAAGACGTCGTCCGTTATTTCTTATTTCGGAGTCAACTCCCGCTTCACTGCATCGCTGACTTGCTTGCCGTCCACGCGAGCGCCAGCGCTGTTGAATCGTGCCATGACATTCTTCATGACCGTGCCCATGTCTTTCATAGTGGGCGAGCCCATCTCAGCAATTACGGCCTTCACTCCGGCCACGATCTCGTCCTCGCCGGCCGCCTTGGGCATGTAAGCCTCGATTATCTTGATCTCGGCAGCCTCATTGTCCGCCATTTCCTGGCGTCCGCCTTTGGTGAATTGCTCGACCGACTCTTTCCGCTGCTTGATCAGTGTGCTCAGCACCTGCTGGGCTTCTTTGTCGTCGAGCGCGGCCATCTTGTCGATCTCGCGGTTCTTGAGCGCGGTCTTGACCATGCGAAGACAAGAGAGACGCTTTTCTTCGTGCGCCTTCATGGCGGCAGTAATATCTTTCTGAATTTGTTCGATCAGGCTCATGATGCGGCAATTATAGCGGAGTGGTTCGAGAACAAGGGTTTGGTGCCGAAAGGTAAAGTTTGTTTCTAATTCGTTCTTGTCGCATCTTATGTGAAGGAGGCGAACTCATGAGCAGATTAGCCATTTGGGCACAATTGGAAGCCAAGCCGGGCAAAGAGAAGGAAGTGGAAGCGTTCCTGAAATCGGCACAGCCACTCGCGGAGCGTGAACCGGGACGATTAGCTGGTACGCCATTAAAATGGGACCGGGAAAGTACGGCATTTTCGATACGTTTGCCGACGAGAGCGGCCGCAATGCGCACCTCACAGGGGAAATAGCGAAGGCGCTCTTCGCCAAAGCTGACGACCTTTTTGCCAAACCGCCAGATGTGGCGAAACCTGAAATTCTCGCGTCAAAATCGGTTCGCGCCTGATTTTCTAAACTCGCCTTGTGTCCGCTCACACCCGTGAGCCGCGTCACATGTTAGAACGGCCAGCTTCCGATAAACTACTTGAGAACAACATTTTTGCAATCTCAAGGATTTATCGGAATGCTGCGCAAGAACCGTCTTTTTACTCCCGGCCCCACCCCCATTCTTCCTGCGGCTCAGACTGCGATGGCTTCATTTGCCATGCACCATCGCACGGCCGACTTCCGCGCACTGTATTCGCGAGTGCTGGCCGACATGAAGCATTTCATCGGCACTCAGAACGACGTGCTTGTGCTGGCTTCGTCCGGAACTGGTGTTATGGAAGGCTCAGTTTCGAACCTGACTTCGCCGGGAGACAAAGTGCTGGTTCTCACTGCTGGAAAATTCGGCGAGCGCTGGCACGATCTGGCGAAGGCCTTCGGATGTATCGTCGATGTACTAAGCGTGCCCTACGGGCAGACTTTCTCTCTCGACGACGTTCGGCAGAAGATCACGCCAGGCATTCGTGTCGTCTACATGCAATCGACTGAGAGTTCCACGGGCGCGCGCCATGACGTAAAGGGCATCGCGCAACTGGTACGCGAGACGGATGCTGACACGTTGCTGGTCGTAGACGCGATCACCGGCCTCGGCACCACGCACTTCGATGTGGATGGCTGGGGCATTGACGTCATCATCGGAGGATCGCAGAAGGCCCTGATGATTCCGCCCGGTCTGGCGTATTGCGCTGTCAGTGAACGGGCGTGGAAGCGCATGGAGACGGCGAAGTCTCCGCGGTACTACTTCGATTTCCGCAGGGAGCGCAAGGCAGCCGCCAAAGGTGAGTCGGCATACACGCCGGCGACATCATTGTTCGCGGCATTGGGAGCGGCACTCGATTTCATCCGACAGATGGGCGATGGTGATCTCGTCGCAGGCCGCAAGGCGCTGATTGACAACGCGGAACTCGCAGCGGAAATGACCCGTGCCGGCGCACAAGCTTTAGGACTGAAGTTGTTCGCCCCGTCGGCTCCCGCAGCCGCGCTCACGGCGATTCAGCCGCCGAGCGGCGTCGACTCCAGCGCTATCGTAAAACAATTTCGCGAAAGTTTCGCTGCAGTCGTGGCAAACGGCCAAGGCGAGATGAAGGGACAGCTCTTTCGCATCGCGCACCTGGGGTATTACGACTATCTCGATACGGTTGGAATTCTGGCTGCACTCGAGCACGTGCTTGCCAACGTGACCGGACGGCCGGTTGAGTATGGCGCGGCGGTTCGCGCGGCTCAGGAAGTGTACGCAAAGTCGGCGAGGGTAGAAGCAATTGCGCGAATTGAAACTTCCTAAACCTCGCCACGGATCACCGCGGATCACGCGATTTCTGCTTTATCCCTGTTTAATCCGTGCAAATCCGTGGCCGATTTAACCGATTTATGAAAATTGTCATTGCTGAAAAGATTTCCGCCTCGGCCGTGGATCTGTTGCGCGAGCCGCGGTGGATCGTCATCACATCCGATCAGATGGAGGGCGGGTTGGCGGCCCAGCTGAAATCAGCGGACGCGCTGATTGTCCGCTCTGCGGTTCAGGTAAATGCCGAGTTGCTGGCTCACGCGCGAAAGCTGCGTGTGATCGGGCGGGCTGGCGTCGGGGTCGACAACATTGATCTGGAACCCGCGACCAGGCAGGGCATTGCGGTAATGAACACCCCCGGGGCGAACGCCGTCGCCGTCGCGGAACATACCTTGGCGATGATGCTGGCTCTGGCTCGCCATCTCTGCCGGGCGAATGAGCTGATGCATGCCGGCAAGTGGGAGAAGAAATCTCTGCAGGGCACGGAACTGCGCGGCAAGACGCTGGGTATCGTTGGCCTGGGAAAAGTCGGCATGGAAGTCGCGCGCCGCGCACGAGCCTTTGGGATGGAGATTATCGCGCACGATCCATTTGTCTCGACCCCAGTCGCTAAGGAGCAAGGCATCTCGCTTGTCAAGCTGGAGGACATCTACGCGGCGTCGGATTATCTGACGTTGCATGTCGGCCTCACTCCTCAAACCACTGGGATGATCAACGCCGGAACGCTGAAGAAGATGAAGCGCGGAGTGCGTCTGGTGAACTGTGCGCGCGGGGAGTTGGTCGATGAATCGGCGCTCGCTCACGCTCTGAAGCAGGGCCATGTCGCGGGAGCCGCGTTGGATGTTTTTGTTGAAGAGCCGCTGAAGAACTCTCCGCTCACAGCCTTGGAAAATGTAATTCTCACGCCTCACATCGGCGGTTCAACTCATGAGGCGCAAGAGGCCGTAGGCTATCAGATCGCGCTGCAGGTGAAAGAGTATCTGAAACACGGAGTGATCCAGAACGCGGTGAATGTACCGTCGGTTTCGCACGATGAATACGTCGAGTTGCAGCCCTACATCGTACTGGCAGAGCGATTGGGTTCGTTCCTGGCGCAGGTCAGCGAAGGCGCTCTGGAGGAGATTTCGCTGGGCTACAGCGGCCACATTGCGGAATGGAAAACGGAGTTGATCCGTAACGGCGCAATCAAAGGAATTTTGAACGAAGCCCTGGAGGAAAAGGCGAACCTGGTGAACGCCGCTGCAATTGCGGCGTCACGTGGGTTACGCATTCATGAAGAGCGCAAACCCAAAGGCTCGACCGGAGGAGCGGGGAGCGTGCTTTCGATTGCGGTCAAGGCTCACGGGGAAGAGCACGTCGTTAAGGGAGCTGTGTTGCACAAGAACGACCCACGCTTGCTGCATGTGGATGGTATTGAGGTCGAAGCTCCGCTTGAGCGTAATTTACTTTACCTGCGCAACCGAGACGTACCTGGGGTGATCGGGAAAGTCGGCACGATTCTGGGCAATCACAAAATCAACATTGCAGATTTCTCTTTGGGCCGTAGGGTGGGGAATGCCAAACCGCGCGAAGCCATCGCCGTAGTTCACGTGGATGGAGTTGTGCCTGAGCCGGTATTGGCAGAGCTCAGGAAAGTGTCGGCGATCGAGCAAGCGAAGGCGATCCGGCTGTTTTAGTGGGAGCTGAGGCCCATGAGTTGGTGAACGGACTTGAAAGAGGCTTTAGCATTGGCTAGTGTGAAAAAATCTAATTCTCGCAATCGCCGTTCTGCGTCGAAAAGCAAAATCGTTCCTAAAAACGTCGATGAATATCTTGCGGGGATCCCGGAACCCGCCCGCAGTACATTTAACAAAATGCGCGTGGCGATTCGGTCCTCGGTGCCACCGCAGGCGACCGAGGTCATCAGCTATCGGATCCCTGCGTTCAAGGACAAAACAGTGCTAGTGTGGTTCGCCGCGTTTTCAAAGCACTGCAGTTTGTTCCCCACTGCGGCGGTTATCGAAGCGTTTAAGGATGAACTTAAGGGTTTCTCCACATCCAAAGGGACGATCCATTTCCCCACGGGCAGGCCCCTGCCGACTGCTCTGGTAAAGAAGCTGGTAAAGGCGCGGGTGGCGGACACCAAAAGCAAGAAACGGCGCTAACGGGGTTGCTGTCGACGCGGTACAATAATCAGTTGAACGATGCTCCGCGGACCGTCATGCAGACCGTCCGCCACGAGGGTTCATGTTCGAAGTTACCGTAGACGATTCTTTTGCCGCAGGGCATTACCTGCGCAATTACAAGGGCAAGTGTGAGAATCCGCACGGGCACAATTACAAGGTGCGGGTCACGCTGGCCGGCAAAGAACTGGACAAGGCCGGGTTGCTGCTCGACTTCAAGGACTTGCGCGAGGTGATGAGGCCCACGATCGACCGGCTCGATCATCAGATGATTAACGATCTGGAACCGTTCACCGTGTTGAATCCGTCGGCGGAAAACTTGGCCAAGTATTTCTACGACGAGACCAACCGAAGGCTCGATCACGCGACTGGCGGCCGGGTACGGGTCAAACAAGTGACGGTGTTTGAGACCGATTCCACAACCGCCACCTACGCGGATTAACGGTTTCAGGAACGCAGTTGCCACTTCCGGTTCTCAGATGCAGATAACGGAGATTTACAAATCCATCCAGGGTGAGTCCACGCATGCCGGGCTGTCTTGCGTGTTCGTGCGTCTGACGGGCTGTAACCTTCGCTGCTCCTGGTGCGATAGCGAGTACACTTTCAGCGGCGGCCATCGCATGACGGTGGAAGAAATCGTCGACGAGGTCGAGCATCTGAGCGCCAGCGGACTGGTCGAGATCACAGGCGGCGAGCCTATGCTGCAAGAACGCGAAGTAGTACCGCTCATGCAGCGCCTCCTGGACGACGGCTACACGGTATTGCTCGAAACCAGCGGCGAACGGCCGTTGGAACGGGTGCCGAAAGGTGTAGTTAAGATCGTGGACGTCAAGTGTCCGAACTCGGGCGAAGCTGACAGCTTCGACATTCACAACCTGGACACGCTCGATTCCACCGACGAAGTCAAATTCGTGCTGAGCAGCCGGACGGATTATGAGTTCGCTCGCGATTTCGTGGCACATCATCATTTGGCGGGACGAGTAACAGCGGTTTTGTTTTCGCCCGCATTCAGCAAAGATGCTGGCGGCCCGCGAGACAGCTCGCACTGTTTGCTCGATCCGCGAGAACTCGCGGAGTGGATGCTGGCGGATAACGTTCCCGCTCGTTTGGGATTGCAGCTGCATAAGTTCATATGGGATCCGGCGATGAAGAGCGTATAAATCTTTCACCACAGAGACGGAGAGAAAAGCTGGGGCAATCGGACTAGAAGTTTGAGCCAGATGAAGCGGTCAAGCCGACAGTTACGGTTCTTGATTTTCTCTGTGTTTCTGTGACTCTGTGGTGCAAATGTTCGTGATGGGAAGAGAAGCCAAATCGCGCGCGGTCGTTCTACTCAGCGGCGGAATGGATTCTTGCGTTTGCGCAGCGTTGGCAGCGCGGGATTTTGATGCCGCTGCGTTGCACATCAGCTATGGTCAGCGCACCGAGGAGCGAGAGCGGCGAGCCTTTCTGGAGATTTGCGATCGCCTTGGAATTCATGAAAGGCTCGTGGTCCGAAACGAAGCATTGCGGGCGATTGGCGGATCGGCTTTGACCGATCCCAAGATCGCGGTTCCAGAATCGCCGATCGAGCGTGGGACGATCGGGCACGAAATCCCAGTCACCTACGTTCCCTTCCGCAACGCGCACTTCTTGGCGGTCGCAGTGAGCTGGGCTGAGGTCCTGGGAGCAGAAAAGATATACATTGGTGCCGTGGAACAAGACAGCTCAGGGTATCCTGATTGCCGCCCCGCTTACTATCGCGCCTTTAACGAAGTTGTGAAGACGGGGACCAAGGATGGCCGGATCGAAATCGTGACTCCGCTGATCGCAAAGCGAAAGTCTGAAATTGTCGCACTGGGCCTTGAATTGGGCGCTCCCTTGGATTTAACGTGGTCTTGTTATAGCCGGGATGATCTCGCCTGCGGCGTATGCGATAGTTGTGTGCTGCGCCTCCGAGCCTTTCAGGAGGCTGGCACCGCGGATCCGATCGCCTATGACGATGCCGTTCAAAGGGCCTGGGGCGCGAACGTGTTGCGACTTTCATAGCGAGAAGTGAAGAGCATATGTTGTCAGGGAGTTGCGCTGAGAATCGGAAATGAGCAAATCAAGTTTGATCCGGAGGCAACAACGATGAAGCAATATTTCGTGGTGATAGCGCTTTTGATATTGGTGGCGGGGCTTTGCGCCAGCCCGGCATTCGCGCAAGACACAGGGAGCGTGAAGGGCGCCTGCAAAGACGCAGACGGCAAGCCGATTGTCGGCGCGACCGTGGAATGGGTGAATCTCGATAACGGCCGGAAGTACGACATCAAAACCAACAGCAAAGGTGAGTATTTTTCTTTGGGCATTGGGCTCGGCCATTACAAAGTCACTCTGATAGGAACGGACGGCAAAGAGATTTTTCACTACAACGGGTTTGCCGCCAGCACGGATGAGAGCACCCTGGACTTTGACATGAAGAAGGAGGCGGCTAATGCCGCCAAAGGATCGGGGTTGACGCCAGAGCAAGTAAAGCAGCAGCAGGAACAGGCAGCCAACGTTGCAAAAGAAAACATGACCATCAAGAGTCTCAACGAAAAGCTGGCTGCGGCTAAGACGGCCTCGGACGCTGGCGATTTGGATACTGCGATTGCACAAATGACAGATGCGACGAAGATGGATCCAAACCGCGATCTGCTTTGGGCCAAGCTGGGAGACTATGAAGCCACTTCAGCAGCGAAGCAGACCGACAGCGCGGAGAAAGCAAAGCGTTACGATGCCTCCGTTACTGATTACCAGAAAGCCGTGGAGCTCAAACAGAAGGCCGCGGACGCAGCCCCGCAGAAGACGCCGGATGCAACCAAAGTGCTTGCCCAGTACTACAACAACCTCGGAAAAGCGGAAGCACAGCTCGGAAAAACGGATGACGCGGTGAAGGCTTACAACCAGGCGGCGCAGTTAGACCCCGCCGGCGCGGGCATGTATTACTTCAATCTGGGTGCGATTTTGACCAATGCGAATACCACGAGTAATGGGGACATGCGGAAAGCCGCAGCCGAAGCCTTCGATAAAGCGATTGCCGCTGATCCCACTCGGGCGGATGCCTATTATTGGAAGGGCACGAATCTGATAGGCGCGGCCACGCTGCAAGGAGACAAAATGGTTGCGCCGCCGGGTACGGCCGAGGCGTTCCAGAAGTATCTTGAGTTAGCGCCTACGGGTCCGCACGCGGAAGAGGCCAAAGCTATGTTGCAGGGAATCGGAGCTCCGGTGGAAACCAGTTTCGGCAAGAAGAAGACGACAACCACGAAGAAGCAACCGTAGTTCAATTGCTGACGAGAAGAGGCGGCTGACAATGCCGCCGCTTTTCTTTGCACGGGTCTTCTCCAAGACCTGGTTACGTCTCTCGGACCTCATTACGAAGGTGTACGCCCTTGACGTTCTCCGTAGAACCCTGCTGCCGATTTCGTTAGAGTAAAGTTCAGGCACCTACACGGGCTTGATCCCGTAGTCCCCCAGAAATGAAGCTATGGCGGCACCGGGCAATGCACCTATCTCCGTTGTCCTCGAACCCCCGACCGGCTCGGGCACAATGGCTACGCACACGTTATTGGCAGCCATCCTGCGTGCGAATGGCCAAGTCAGCGACCTCATTTTTTCACCCGGTCGAATGCCTCAAGTGGAAGTCAACGGCCAACTGATCGGGGTGCAGGGTGGAGGACTGGCCCCCTTTACTGCCGATGACACCCGCCGTATCGCCTCCGATCTTATCGGTGAAAACAAGCAGGCGATCGGCATTTTACGAGAACAGGGATATTGTGACGTCTCCTACGGACTTACGGGAATTGCCCGTTTCCGTGTGAATGTTTTCATTCAGCGCGGCAGCTGCGCCGTGGTGATGCGGGTTATCGCGACCGGAATTCCAGCCCTGGCTTCGCTCGGCCTGCCACCGCAGCTGGCGGAGGTGGCGCATCTTCGTGACGGCATTGTGTTGGTTACCGGACCGCGGGGCTCGGGAAAGTCGTCGACGCTGGCCGCACTACTCGACGGCATCAATCAGGAGCAGGTCTGCCACATCATCACCATCGAAGATCCGATTGAGTTCCTGCATACTCACAAGCAGGCCACGGTTCACCAGCGTGAGCTGCACAGCGATACTCCAAACGTTGCATTGGCCCTGCGTGCGGCTTTGCGGCAGGCGCCGAACGTGATTCTGGTAGGTGAGATGCGAGACCGCGAGACCATGGAAATGGTGTTGGAAGCCGCCGAGAGCGGGCACCTCGTTCTCACCAGTCTGAATACCGTGAGTGTGGCCAAGACAGTGGAACGCATCGTCGGCGCGTTTCCCGGGACCGACCAGTCTTCGATTCGCAGCCGGCTGGCCAGAACTTTCCGCTACATCGTTTCGCAACGCCTGATCCCCCGCAAAGACGGCACCGGGCGAATCGCCGTCGTAGAACTGCTCAAGGCCAATCCTCATACCCAATCATGCATTGATGTACATGATTCCTCCGCTGAGAACCTGGTTCAGGCCATGCGCGACGGCTCCTCCGAAGGCATGCAGCATTTTGATGGCGAGCTTGAGAAACTTGTCCATGCCGGAGTCGTAGCTTCCGATACCGCGATGATGCATGCCACGGACACGGAGCAATTGCGCCAGACCCTGCGAAGATAAATGCAGGCCTCGCCCGTGTTTGTTAGCAACGCCAAGTCGAAATTCTGAGTGCCTGCCTGTCGTATTATCTGTTCCATGCCTTCCACGCCCACTCCAACCATCTTGAGTTTCGAAGAGGCGCGCCACTTGGTCGAGGAGCACGCCACGACCTTGCATCCCCGAGGCAAGGAACTAGTGGAACTGCTCGACAGCCCAGGCCAGATTCTGGCCGAGCCGGTGTTCGCGGATCGCAACTTTCCTCCTTTCCCGCGCGCCACGCGCGACGGTTATGCCGTCCATGCCGCAGACCTGGCAAGCCTTCCCGCGACGCTGGTGGTCATCGCAGAAATTAAAGCTGGGGCCACGGAGAATGCATCACTCAAGATCGAGCCCGGAGAGGCGGCGGCGATCATGACCGGCGCGCCCGCTCCGCCGGGCTGCGATGCAGTTGTGATGGTCGAACATACATCGCGGGACGGAGATCGGGTTACGATCACAAAAGGAATTTCCGCGGGCGATAACATCGTACCGGTCGCCTCCGAGGCTAAGAGAGGTCAACGGTTACTGTCTCCGGGTGTGCGCCTGGATCATGCAACGATCGCAGTCGCCGCATCAGTCGGACGATCGCGCCTGCTGGTGTATTCGAAACCTCGCGTCGCCGTTCTTGCCACCGGCGACGAACTGGTAGACATCGACGTTCCCCTCGCGACTAGCCAGATTCGGAATTCAAACAGTTACTCATTAGCAGCGCAAATCCAGTCCGCAGGCGGCGAACCCGTCCTGCTGCCGATCGCCCCAGATGAACCGGAGCGCTTACATGAGTTGATCGCAGATGGTTTCGAGGCCGACCTGCTCCTGCTCACCGGTGGAGTCTCGATGGGCAAATACGATCTGGTGGAACAGGTTCTGGCGCAGTTCCAAGCCGAATTCTTCTTCACGGGAGCGCAGATTCAACCAGGAAGGCCGGTTGTGTTCGGGCGTATTCCATGGGGAGCGGGTGCGCCCGCGCGAGATGGGACGTCGGCTTCTTCCGGCCACAAATATTTTTTCGGCCTTCCCGGAAATCCGGTCTCGACGATGGTGACATTTGAGCTTTTCGCCCGGCCGTTGCTGGAAGCCCTCGCCGGTATGACGCCGCGAAAACTTGTTTTCCTCCACGCCAAGCTGAAATCCGAGATCAATACCAAGATGGGTCTAAAACGCTTCCTGCCCGCAATTCTCTCTGGCGAGTTCGAGCAAGCCGAAGTCGAATTACTGCGCTGGCAAGGATCAGGAGACATTGCCGCGACCGCGAGGGCGAACTGCTACATTGTGATTCCGCCCGATCGAGAGCGGATTGCACCCGGCGAATGGGTGCCTATTCTCATGCCCTAGGAAGTCTTCTTCGTCCGCACTCCGACTCATCGCACTCGATTGGTGCCCCATCGATCGAGCCAAATTGTCCGAGCATGGGGCTCAGGGCCAATTTGTCCCTTTCCCCAGCACAGCCTACCTGCCTAAGTCTTTGCCGGAGAACATCCTACGCTTTTCCCTGGTGGTTACAGGCGTGCTGCAAATACGTCGCACGCGCGTTTGAGCGTGAGGAGCTGCGAAGGTCAATGGCAGAAGTTACCAAGGTCACTTTAAAATTTCGTCAGTTCGCGCTCGGCTGCGTAATCCTGGCGGCGACTTGGTCCTTTGCCGGGCCGCGCAAGATTTCCCAGGATCTGCAGAAGCAGTCGTCGACGCAGTTGGTAAACGTCATTGTGCAGTACAAAGCTTCGCCCAATCGGGCCGAGTTCGACAGAGTTGTTGCGCGAGGCGGCTTGCTGCAACTGAGTTTGCCCTTGATCAACGCCGCTGCGTTTACCGTAAAGGGCAGTTCCCTGGCAGCGCTCGCCAAAAATTCCAATGTGGCTTACATTTCTCTTGACCACACCGTTTGGGCCACAGCAACGGTTACGGACTTTTACGACCAAGCAGTGCTGGCGCCATATGCATGGTCTAGGAATCTCAGCGGAACCGGGATCGGGGTTGCGGTCATCGACAGCGGAATCAACAGTGGCAGAGATTTCACGCTCTCGAACGCAACCGGTTCGCGGATCGTCTACAACCAGAACTTTGCCGCTGGGCCGAACACCGTTGTTGACTTGTACGGACACGGCACCCACGTGGCCGGCATCGTCGCAGGAAACGGCCTAAATTCGCGAGGCGCGAATTTCCGCAAGACCTTCATGGGCGTTGCTGACAACGTGAACCTGATCAACCTGCGGGTTCTCGACCAGAACGGAGCGGGGAGCGACAGCTCGGTGATTGCAGCGATTCAGAAGGCCATCAGCTTAAAGAGTAAATACAACATCCGCGTCATCAACCTCTCGCTTGGCCGTCCGGTTTACGAAAGCTATAAGCTTGATCCACTTTGCCAGGCGGTCGAAGCGGCGTGGAAGGCGGGGATTGTCGTGGTGATTGCAGCCGGCAATGAAGGACGCAACGATTCGGCTGGCACCGACGGATACGGCACCATCTCCGCGCCAGGGAACGATCCATACGCAATCACCGTGGGCGCCATGAAACCCATGAGTACGACGACTCGCGCTGATGATTTGATTGCGAGTTACAGCTCAAAGGGACCGACGTTGCTCGACCATATTGTGAAGCCGGATATTGTTGCGCCGGGTAACATGGTAATTTCCGTGTTGGCTTCCACCACCGCAACCCTGGTAAAGGCCTCTCCTGCGAACATCGTTGCGCCGAGTTCTTATAGCAGTAACCCAAAGGGAGCCGCTTCTTATTTCACGTTGAGTGGCACGAGCATGGCCACACCGGTCGTAAGTGGAGCTGTGGCGCTGCTGCTCCAGAAAAACGCCTCACTCACGCCCGACCAGGTTAAGGCGCGGCTGATGAAGAGCGCTTACAAGACTTTTCCACGGTACAGCACTGCGAAAGATCCCACGACCGGCAAGAGCTATACCAGCCAGTACGACATTTTCACCGTAGGCGCGGGATATCTGGATATTCAGGCGGCATTGTCGAGCACTGATCTGGCGCCAGCAACATTCGGAAGCGCGAAGTCCCCGGCAGTGGCCAGAGACAAGAACAGAAATGTCTATCTGGTAACCGGATCTTCGATCCTTTGGGGTGGCTCCATCATGTGGGGCACTTCAGTAGTCTGGGGCACCTCGGTGGTGTGGGGGACGAGCGTGGCGGGAGAGTCGATCCTGTGGGGATCCTCGGCCCCGTGGGGCGCCACCGGTGACAGCGGCTATAGCGTGGTCTGGGGAACGTCAATTATCTGGGGTACATCGAACGAAAACGTCACTGAAGCTATTCCGATCGAGATCGAAGGCGAGAAGTAGACGCTCCTCTCAGATTTCCGGTTGTTGCACGCGGGCATTGGGCAGGGGACGCTCCAAGCTGTTCGCGCGGCAGGACGAACCTGCATTACTAAAGTTTGTAGCCTTCGCTGCAAGTGATTGCCCTCACGCGAGTTAATTGATATCACTAGCCTTAACTCAGTTTGGAGTCCCCCTGGGGAAGTGGTGCGCAGAGGGCTTGGCCCGACCCAAGATCATCTCGAGAGGCCCCACTGAGGGTATCGAAACGCTATCCGCATTGCCAAAACTCGCAGCCAAGATTCTGATCACCGTCCTGATTGGCGGCTTTCTCGGTGCGACGCTGGTCCGTATTGCTCCCGGCTTTGGGGTCGACGAGGAAGAGTTGGATGCGCGACTCAGCTCGCAGAGCATCCAGGCCCTGCGAGAAACAGGAGCAAACGAAACCAATCTTTTTGCCTTTTATTTTCAGTATCTGAATCGGTTGCTGCACGGTGATCTGGGAAATTCCCGAACTCTGCATCGGCCGGTTTTGCAACTTGTGGCCGAGCGCTTTCCCGAGACTTTAAAGTCGGTTGCCCTGGGACTGGCTTTGGGCTGGAGTGCCGGTTTTCTGCTTGCGGTCGCAATCGTGATGTCGAGAGCATGGCTTCTCGACCTCGTGGGTAGTTTGTTGGTAGGAGTGTTGCTCTGCCTGCCTGCGGCCGTGCTGGCATTGTTATTTGTTCTGGCGCAAGCTCCTGCGCGATTGCTGCTAGGGTTGGTTGTCTTCCCCAAAATCTTTCGCTATTCGCGAAATCTGCTGGCGCGGAGTTCGGCGCTGCCTCATGTGTTGACCGCTAGAGCAAAAGGCTTGGGCAATATGCGAGTGCTGGTTTGGCACATTCTGCCGACTGCTGCGCCGCAGCTTCTAGCCCTGCTTGGAGTCACGGTCAGTGTCGCATTCACCGCCGCGATTCCTATGGAAGCGTTGTGTGACATTCCCGGCATCGGGCAGTTGGCCTGGAAAGCGGCTCTCGGAAGAGATGTGGCTTTGCTGGTCAACCTGACAATGATCGTGACTTTGGTGACGCTCGTGGCCAATTCTGCTTCCGATCTGTTGGGCAAAACATTTCGCGCGAGTGAAGCATGAAGTGGGCGCGCACAACGGCGATTACTTTTCTCATGGCGGTGTCCGCCGCGTGCTTGCTGGCGAACTTTATCGCGCCCGCATCGTATGCCTACCAGTTTCGAGAGGAGCCTAACGCCTCGCCTTCGCGTCAACATCTTTTAGGTACTGACGATCTGGGGCGAGACCGCTTTTCACGCGTCCTTTACGGAACGCGGGTGTCGCTGCTGCTGGCGCCGGCAGCGGCTTTGCTTACAAGCTTGTTGGCGGCCTTCATCGGGGGCATTGCAGGGTTCGCCGGCGGCTGGGTAGAGCGCTTTGTGATGGCGGGCACGGATCTTTTCCTGTCACTGCCCTGGCTCTTTCTGCTGATCACGGTTCGCGCCCTCTTGCCGTTGAACGTTTCGCCGATTGTCTCCGTACTGATCACATTTGCGATGCTGGGATGTCTCGGCTGGGCGGGAGCGGCTCGCATCATCTGTGCCGACGCCAGGGCACTGGCGCAATCGGATTTCATTCTTTTAGCACGCGCTTCCGGCAGCAACGGTTTTCGCCTGCTGTGGCGCCATCTTGTGCCCAATCTGAAGCCCGTGCTCTTCGCGCAATTCTGGATTTCGGTTCCAGTTTTCATCCTGACCGAAGCCAACCTCGGAATTCTCGGCTTGGGCGTCGCGGAGCCATTGCCT
Organism: uncultured Acidobacteriota bacterium; assembly: GCA_963722725.1. Lineage (GTDB taxonomy): Bacteria > Acidobacteriota > Terriglobia > Terriglobales > Acidobacteriaceae > JABDBE01. Next base: position 87,056 of record CAVROB010000009.1, on the reverse strand, counting down.
TCGTGGGGCAGCCTGTTGCGCGAACTGGAAAGCTTCTCGACTGCCTCCGCCCAGCCGTGGCAACTGGTTCCGCTCATTCTCTTCATCCTGGTTGTAAGCAGCTTTCATCTTGTCCTGACGAAAGAGGAGTTAACGGTATGAAAAAAATTCTGGCGCTTGTGTCTCTCATAATCCTGATCGCGTTCGGTTCGACAAGCCTGCTGCGCAGGACGGCGGTGAACTGCATTTCTGTCTGCGATCAGAGCCGAAAACCCTCAACCCGCTGCTGGCCGCGGACGACGCCTCAGAAACCATCCGATATTTAACCGGCGGCGTGCTGGTGCGTGTGAACCGGCTCACGCAGGAACTGGAGCCTGACCTCGCCACTTCCTGGAAAATCACGAACGGCGGAAAAACAATCACCTTCCAATTGCGAGACGGGCTGCGCTTCTCGGATGGAACTCCTTTTTCAGCCGACGATGTGGCCTACACCATGCAGCAACTCATGGATCCTGCGTTGCACTCGCCTACCGGGGACGCGTTCCGGTCTTCAGAAGGCAAGGTTGAAACCGAAGTCCTGCCCAAGAATCGCGTCCGTATCACTTTCCCCGCACCGATCGCGGGTCTGGACCGGCTCTTTGATCAAGTGGCAGTGATGTCCGCCAAGTCGCCACAAAAGGAAATGGCAGTATTAGGGCCGTACTACGTTGGGGAGAACAAAGCCGGATCGTATTTGATCCTGAAGCGCAACCCGAATTACTGGGAAAAAGATCCTGCCGGACGTCCGCTGCCTTACATCGAATCGGTGCGACTTGATATTCAACAGAACCGTGACATCGAGATGCTGCGCTTGACGCGCGGCGAAATTCATTTCATCAACTCGCTCGACGCCGAGTATTTCGATAAAGTGGTTGCGCAAGACCCATCGATGGCACACGATGCCGGTGCTTCACTAGATTCTGAGGAGATGTGGTTCAATCAGGTCGCCAACTCCCCGCTCCCGTCCTACAAAAAAGCGTGGTTCACTTCCACGAATTTCCGGCGTGCAATTTCGGAAGCCGTTAACCGGGAAGACTTGGCGCGGATTGTATTTCGCGGACATGCGCGTCCCGCGGTCGGGCCAGTTTCTCCAGCAAATAAGTTCTGGTTCAATGCCAAACTGCAGGCGCATCCCTTCGACCAGAAATCCGCGTTACAGAGGCTGGCTCAAGATGGATTCCGCTATCAAGATGGCGTCTTGCACGATCACGATGGTCATGTTGTCGAGTTCTCCGTCATCACGAATGCCGGCAACAAGTACCGCGAGCGCATGGCGACCATGATCCAGCAGGATTTGTCCGGCATCGGAATCAAGCTGAATGTGGTCACGCTGGATTTCCCGTCGCTTATCGAGCGCATCACCCGAACATTCGACTACGAGGCTTGCCTGCTCGGTTTGGTGAACGATGAACTCGATCCCAACGCACAAATGACCGTGTGGCTGAGTTCTGCCGACAGCCACCAGTGGAACCCCAACCAAAAAACTCCCGCGACTGCGTGGGAGGCGGAAATCGATAAGCTGATGCGGGCACAAGCGTCTACCTTGGACCCGAAGAAACGTAAGGAGGACTTCGACAAGGTGCAGGAGATTGCCTGGCAGCAGGAGCCGTTCATTTATCTGGTGAACAAGAATGCACTGTCGGCAGTCTCGCCGGTGGTACATAATGCGCATCCGGTGGTGCTGCGGCCGCAGGTTTACTGGAACATTGATCAGCTCTCACTGACCAGCGAGGTAGCCAGGAATCGCTGATGGATGCGCAGCAGCTGTTATCCCTGCGACTTTCGGTCGATTACCCTGGTAAGCTCGGGGTGTTGCGCAACTTGTCGCTGGACATCGCCAGTCGGGAAATCCTCGGGCTGGTGGGACAGAGTGGCTGCGGGAAGAGCACGCTCGCGTTGGCCATCCTGAAACTGCTTCATCTGAAAAGAGGCCACGCCGAGGGCTCGATTCACTTCAATGGCCGCGACTTGATGGCGTTGCGCGAACGAGAAGTTCGATCTCTGCGTGGCAAGGAAATTGGACTCATCTTGCAGAGTCCCATGTCTTCGCTGAATCCGGCGCTGCGCATTGGAACACAATTGGAAGAAGCCTGGAAGGTGCACCGGCGTGGCTCGCGAGACGAGTGCCGGGCGGCTCTGCGTGAGGCTTTAGAGAATGTCAGCCTGCCCGGCGAGCCGGATTTCCTGCGACGATATCCATCGCAACTAAGCGTGGGCCAGGCGCAGCGTGTGCTGATTGCGATGGCTGTCTTACATCGCCCGGCGCTGCTGATTGCCGATGAGCCTACCAGCGCTCTCGACTTGATCACTCAGGCAGAAATTCTGCAGCTCTTTGCCAGTCTCAGCGCAAAATTCGGCATCAGCATTCTTTATATCTCTCACGACCTGCTGTCGGTCGCCACCATTGCGCATCGGGTGGCAGTGATGCATCAAGGCGAAATTGTCGAGTGCCGCAGAACAGCTGACCTCTTTCAGTCGCCCGAACATCCCTACACACGCCAACTGATTCGAGCGCTTCCCGTGATCCCGAGGCTTGCAGCGGCGACCGCATCTCTTCGTTGAGCTTGCCCGTACATCACTTGCCGGCTTTGGCGGGCATCGCTGCCGGAGCAGTAATCTCCACGGAGTCAGGCGTGGTCCAAGCGGCCTTCCCGTCCGCCATTTCCAAACGGTGCATAGTGATTTTCATTTTGCCGCGATCGACTTCAACCAGCAGGTAGTGGTAATTTACTGCCTTGCCGAACAGAGGATCTCCGGACTTCCGTGGAACCATGTAAGGATGGGCTGCCCCTCCACCAGAGACGAAGTAGGTGACCCCTCCGTGTTCGTATCGCTCGTAGTTGTGAACGTGGCCGGCGATCACCACAAAACGCGCGCGGGTGTGTGCCTGCCGCTCCTGCAACATCCGGGCCAGAGCTTGCTCGGCAGGCCGGGCCGAGTGTCCGCCGCCAAAAAGTTGGTCCGAAGAATCGGTGTAAGGCGGATGGTGGAGAACTAGGCAGACGAAGTCGACATCGGCGGGCACATTGTCCAGTTCGTGGGCCAGCCATCGACCCTGCTCCCCGGAAATCTCGTCGAGCGAACTGTCGAGCATAAGTAGGAGCGTGTTGGCGGCAAGCACGGAGTAGTAGCGGTTGCTCCGCAAATCCGGGAAACGCTCAAAGTAGTTTGCTAGCGCGATCTTCTGATCACCATAAAGATCGTGGTTTCCGAGCGCCGGATAGACGGGAATCTTATCTTCGCGCCACACCGCGGTTTCCGCGTCCCAGACCTTCCAGTCATTTACGTTATCGCCTCGATAGGCAATATCGCCGCCGATGGAGATGAATGCGGGATGGGCCTCGGCAATAGCCTGCACCAATGTCTGGCGCACGGAGGGATTGGATGCGTCGGTGTTCTTGGGATCGGTGAAGCGGGTGTCTCCGTAGGCGACGAAACGGAAAGGGACACTAACTTGCGTTTTTAGCTCCAGCGGCTGCGACTGGGCTAAGACCGAAGCGGTGCCGGCGGTCAGAAGAAAATGTGCGAGAACTTTGCTGAGTTTCATATCATTTATTCGAAATGTAGGCGCGAGCGTCCTCGCTCGTGCAGTACTATTTTGCTGCCGTTCATGGTTTGATCGACATAGAGGAATTTCATCAGGCGGCACGCGGACGAGGACGCCCGCGCCTAAATTAGTTTTTAGCTATCCTCCCCCACTTTTAATACGGCTAAAAACGCCTCCTGCGGAATGTCCACTCGCCCGATGCGCTTCATGCGCTTCTTGCCCTCTTTTTGCTTTTCGAGTAACTTGCGTTTGCGCGTGATGTCGCCGCCGTAGCACTTCGCCAGCACGTTCTTGCGAATAGCGTGCACAGTTTCGCGGGCAATAATCTTGGCTCCGATCGAGGCTTGAATGGCCACTTCGAACATCTGCCGTGGAATCAGCTCTCGCATTTTGGAAACCAGCGCTTTGCCTCGTTCGTACGCGAAGTCGCGGTGAACGATGATGGAGAGCGCGTCCACTGGCTCGCCCGCGACTAGAATATCCATTTTGACCATGGGCGATTCCCAATAATCGGCGAGATGGTAATCGAGAGACGCGTAGCCACGCGATACGGACTTGAGACGATCGTAGAAGTCGAGAACGATTTCGTTGAGCGGCAGCTCGTAATGCAGCATCACGCGCGAAGAACTGACATATTCAAAGGTTTTCTGTTTGCCGCGCTTCTCCTCCACCAGCTTCAGAATTCCGCCGACGTATTCTTCGTTGGTCAGGATGGTTGCCAGAATCACCGGCTCCTCTATTTTGGCAATCTCACTCGGCGGCAACCAGCGCGAGGGATTATCGACTTCGACCATTTCTCCGTTGGTCTTGTAGATTTTGTAGCGCACGCCGGGAGCGGTGGTGATCAGCTCTAAATTAAATTCACGCTCGAGCCGCTCCTGGATGATTTCCATATGCAGCAAGCCGAGGAACCCGCAGCGGAATCCAAATCCCAACGCGACCGAACTTTCCGGCTCGAAGAAGAAAGAAGAGTCGTTCAGCCGCAATTTCTCCAGCGCCTCGCGAAGTTGTGTGTGCTCGTGGGCATCGACCGTGTAAAGTCCGGCGAATACCATGGGCTTGATTTCTTCAAAGCCGGGCAGAGGCTCGATGGCGGGATTATTCTCTTCGGTAATCGTGTCGCCGATTTTTGTGTCCGCGACATTTTTGATGTTGGCGATCAGGAAACCCACCTCGCCAGCCCGCAGTTCATCGATCTCAACCGGCTTGGGCGTTAACACGCCCAGCGTTTCAACGTCGAGGACGCGTCCGTTCCACATCAGCCGGATTTTTTGTCCCTTGCGGAGTGTTCCCTGAAACACTCGTGTCAGAACAATCACGCCGCGGTAGGGATCGAACCAGGAGTCGAAGATCAGCGCCTGCAGCCGCTTTTCGGGATCACCCTTCGGTGGCGGAACGCGTTTGACGATGGCCTCCAACACATCGGGCACACCTTGACCGGTCTTGGCACTAATCAGAACGGCGTCGGATGCGTCCAGACCAACGGCGCCTTCGATCATCTCTTTCGTGCGGGCGATGTCGGCGCTGGGTAGATCGATCTTGTTGATGACTGGGATGATTTCGAGGCCGTGATTGATGGCGAGATACGCATTCGCCAGAGTTTGGGCCTCGACGCCCTGAGACGCATCCACGACCAGCAAGGCACCTTCGCAAGATGCCAGGGCACGCGAGACTTCATAAGAAAAGTCCACGTGGCCGGGCGTGTCGATCAGATTGAGCTGGTAAGTCAGACCATCCTGCGCCGTATACATCATTCGAACCGCGTGAGCTTTGATGGTGATGCCGCGCTCCCGCTCCAGATCCATGGAATCGAGCACCTGGGCCTGCATCTCACGAGCCGTAAGCGATCCGGTCAACTCCAGCAGGCGGTCGGCAAGCGTAGATTTCCCATGGTCAATGTGCGCAATAATGGCAAAATTGCGGAGAAAAGCGGCGTCCATGGCTGTGGGGGTCAATGCTCGATTCTAACAGGGGTTACAGATGCGCTTCAGTAACCGGACACCACTCCCGAAAAGTTAGTCGTTGGGCGGAGTAAAATGGAGTCATGCGTTACTTGGTCAGGGCGCGAGTGAAACCCGGATGCGAACGGGGCCTGCTGAAAGCGATCGAAGACGGAACCCTGGGGCAAGGTTCCGTTGCCGAAGGCGAGTACTTGCGAAACATGCTGCAGGCGAGACTTTGCGAGGATGAGACGACTCGCTGGGTGGAAGTTTGCTATTGCCCAACTCCTCTGCAGGAAGAACGCGAGTATTGGGAGCAGTACTTTGAGCTAACGCGAGTGCAGGACGCACATGATCGCAGGAAGTGCCGCGACCAGAACGGCTCTGAACCGTGGGCTTGCGGCGATTGTGATTGCACCGAACGCCTGGAGCGAAAATTGGAAGCGTCGGGAAAGCCGTTTCTTGAATCACTCCGGCTTGCGTTGATCAATCTGCCTTCAGCGGCGGAGGAGCGGTGACCGTCTCCCGTGCCTTCGGGAAATCGTATTGAGCTGATCGGCTAGAATCGGACTTCATGCTCGTGCTAGCCTCCGCATCTCCACGCCGCCAGGAACTTCTGCGCAACGCGGGTATTCCGTTCGTGGTACAGCCGACCGGTATTCCTGAAGTTCCCCGGCCTGCGGAAGCGCCGCGAGCATTTGCCGAACGCATGGCCCGGGAAAAGGCTCTCGCCGTGTTTCGCCAGCGCGCGGATGACTTTGTTCTTGGCGCCGATACCATCGTCATTGTAGATGCGGAAATCTTGGGCAAACCCCGCGACGCTGCCGATGCTGTCCGTATGTTGCGCTTGCTTTCGGGTCGCAGACACCAGGTAACGACGGGAGTTTGCCTGGTTGGTCCACAACCGAGAACTGAGAACCGGCAACTAGAAACTGGATTCGAAGACGTCCGCTCTGAAACGACAATCGTCACGGTCGCGGCTCTCAGCGACGACGACATTCGCTCCTACATCTCGACCAACGAGCCAATGGACAAAGCGGGAGCGTATGCCATCCAAGGCAGAGCTTCGCGCTGGATTTCACACATCGAGGGAGATTACTTCAACGTGGTGGGATTGCCGGTGGCGTTGACGTACCGCCTGTTACGAGAACGCTCGGCCATCTAGCGCGTCCGCCGAGGAAGAACTTACGCCATGGGCGGCGATACCGCGAAAGCCAAGACGAACTATCAGAATTTCCTTACTCTATGGAAGAAGGTGACCCAGATGTACCGGTTTTGAATGACGCAAAAGCGGAGTAGGCGAAATTGCAGTAGGCCTTCCGGCTTTGGAGTTACGACTTCTTATCTTTATCTTCTTCGCCGTCTTTCATGGCTGACTTGAAATTCTTGATGCCTTCGCCTAAACCCTTGCCCAAATCTGCCAGCTTACTGGGACCGAAGAGCAGAAGCGCAATGGCGACGATCAACAGAATATGCAGAGGCTGAAACAGTCCTTCACCCATAAATCCTCCAGTTGCCGTCCGATTGCGTCCCTGTAGAAATTCTAGGCTTCCCACCCTATGGAGTCAAAGAACGGTTCAGCCTGGCGCGTGCGCATGCTATTCGGCTCCTATGCCTTTCAGGGTATAGACTACGCCGCTGAACGAAGCGTTGTAACCGGCGCACCACACCTGAAATTTAGTGCCGACGGGCTTACTGTCACAGGCATCCATTTCCGCGTCGGTCTTTGCATCGAGCGACCAAGTCTTACCTCCGTTGCTGCTGAAATACATGCCGCCAACGTTGGAGGAATAGTTTCCACCTGTCGCCCAGCCAATCTTCGGCGTCACAAAGAGAATCTCACGAATGGGCCACGGGTCATCCAGGGTGCGGCCGCTCCACGTTTTGCCGCCGTCGATGGTGCGATGCACCCAACCTTCGACATTGGGCGAAATCTCCCCTCCGCCCACCCAGCCGGACGTGTCATTGGAAAAGAACACAGGGCCGTCGAAAACCGAATCGATGGAGGCACGGCATGTCCAATTCGCACCGTCGTTGGAACTGTCGCAGTACGTGATTCCGGATGCGCGTGCGTGCAGGTTGCTGAGCAAGCTGAATTCGTTACCGAACCAACCGCCGTTCGGATCGGGAACCACCGAGGTCCAATCCGACGCGTGCGCACCACCGTTCGTCGTATAATGCGCGGCATTCGGACTCTTAGTTGCCAGACCATCCAGTACTAGCCCGTCTTTGTGGTTGGCAAAACGAACGCGATACGACCAGCCGGTCGTGGTCAAAACAATGTCCGAGGTCCAGCTCCGGCCACCATCGTGGCTCCAGCGAATGATGCCCTCTTCGGTGGAATCGTTGAAACCAGAAATGACCACGTCCTTTGCGCTTAGCGCGTTCACGCCAAACCAGTAGTACGGAAAGCCCAAGTTCATAATTTCTGTCCACTTCGAACCGCCGTCCGTCGTCTTCCATACCTGACCGAGTTCCGCGGCGGCATAGCCGACCAAGGTTGTGGGAAAAGAAATGTCGTGGATGACCGCTCCGGACAGCGTGGCCTGAAGTTTCCACGGATTGGCCTTGGGGCTGACCGAGGCGGTTTTCGGATGGCTACTCGCGTCCGAGGGCCGGTCCGCCGACAGCTCGCGGCTGGAACCCACGATTGGAATCCTGTTGGCGACGTGCCGGACAGTGGTGCTGTCCGTCTGGGCGGATGCTGCAATCGGGATTAGGCAAGCCACCACCGTGAGGGCTGCGATCAGGAGATGAAATGTTCGGGGAGTCTTCATAATTCGGGAACCTCTGGCGATGAAAACCGCGCCGGGTGAGGATTCTAGCACGGCTGGAGACTAGACACTCGCGATCAATTCGGCCAATAGCGCCGCCCGTTTTGGCAACTCGGAAATCAGAATCGACTCGTGAGTTGCATGCGCACCCTCGCCCACTCCGCCCAATCCGTCCAGCGTCGGAATGCCGAGCCCAGCGGTAAAGTTTCCGTCGGAGCCTCCGCCGACAGCCGCTTCCTCCAATTTCCACCCCATCTGCTTGGCGATCTCGGCAGCTTTCTTGTAGAGCGCGGCCACGCTTGACGTTCGTTCCATGGGCGGACGATTCATTCCGCCACTGATTTCTAGTTTGCATTGTCGATTGAATGGCTTCAGAGAACGAAGTTTGCGGTCGATGCCAGCCGCGTCCTGCTTGCGTGCAACTCGTACGTCGAGCACCGCACTGGCTTCGGCAGGAATCACGTTTACTCGCGTCCCACCTTGCACGGTTCCGACGTTCAGCGTTAGTCCTCGCTTCAGATCGATCAACTTCTGAATTGCCACAATCTGCCTCGCCAGCTCTAGTATTGCGCTTTGCCCTTTTTCGAAATCGAGTCCCGAGTGCGCGGCTTTGCCAGTAACTTTCAGCACGTATTCGCCAATGCCCTTGCGAGCCGTTTTCACTGCCCCCTTCGGTCCTTGAGAAGGTTCGAGCACCAGCACGGCCGCAGATTGTCTTGCCAGATTTTCTGTAATCCGCCGCGAAGTGTCGCTGCCTACTTCCTCGTCTGAAACCAGGAGAACAGTCACCGGCCTCGGCAAAACGTCCTGGTGCCAGGCTCGCAGCGCCTCGATCGCGTGCAACATAAGGGCAATCCCGGACTTCATGTCAAACGTACCCGGCCCCCACAAACGCCCGCTGGCCACGCGGGACGGCATGGTCGCCAGTGTGCCCAGCGGATACACAGTATCCAAGTGTCCCAGAAGCAAGACTGGTTTTCCGCGGCCAGTGCCCGCGAAATCAACCTGCAAGTGATCGCCAAACTTCTGGACCCGATGAAACTTTGCGTGCCCGCCCAGCCCTTCGAATCTTCCGGCAAGCAGTGTCCCTAGCCGGTCCACAGCGTCTTTGTTGTCGCTGGGCGACTCGATCTCCACTAGTTGATGAATAGTCTGAACCATCTGGTCTCTTCGTTCCTGGAAGTAACGCAGCCGCTTCGCTATTTCGCCGTGGGAAACGGTTTCGATCTGGGCTGTTTGTGACGCTTTCTTAGGCATGCAATCCTTTGCTGGAAGGGTTTGGGAACGCGCGGTACAGTATAATCTTCGCTCCCCATCTTTCGCTTTTCATACTAAGAGAAACCGATGACCGATACTGCACAACCTGCAACTGAAGCCACCGTGGAGGCCCAGACTACGCTGGACATCAATGACATCCAGCGTATCCTCCCGCACCGTTTTCCGTTTCTACTCATTGACCGCATCGTCGACCTTGAGCGCAGGAAACGGATTGTAGCTATCAAGAACGTTACGATCAACGAACCGTTCTTTGCCGGACACTTTCCCGGGCTCCCAGTGATGCCGGGTGTGCTCATTGTGGAGGCCATGGCCCAGGCTGGCGGAGTTCTGTTGTTCACCGAAGTCGAGGACCGCGACAGCAAACTGGTGCTGTTCACCGGAATTGAGCGCGCCAGGTTTCGCCGCCCCGTGGTTCCCGGCGACCAACTTCGAATCGAGGTCGTGGTGAAGGTCTGGCGTGGCAATGCTGGGCGCATGGCAGGGAGCGCTTACGTTGGGGACACGCTCGCCGCCGAGGCTCTTGTGACTTGCAGGCTGGTCGATCGGGCGCGCGCTGAAAAGAGACCTTCGCAAGAAAAGATCGAGGCCTAGGAGCCATGGTCGGCGGAAGATGAAAGTCCATCCCACAGCCATCGTTGACCCCGGCGCCAAGGTTCATCCCAGTTGCAACATTGGTCCTTACTGTGTAGTCGGGCCCGAGGTTGAACTCGGAGAAGCGTGCCATCTGATTTCGCACGTGACTATGGAGGGGCCGACGAAGATCGGCGACGATAATGCCTTTTTTCCATTTTGCTCAATCGGCATGCCGCCACAGGATCTGACCTATGCGGGCGAACCCACCCGCCTCGAAATTGGCGACCACAACCAGATTCGCGAGTTCGTGACCATCAATCGCGGCACCGTAAAAGGCGGCGGACTGACCCGCGTGGGCAATCATGTATTGGTTATGGCTTACACCCACGTCGCCCACGATTGTGCAATCGGCGATCACGTTATCCTTGCCAACGCGGCGACGCTCGGCGGCCACGTCACGGTCGAAGAGTGGGCCACGGTTGGCGCGCTCTGTCCGGTACATCATTTTGTTCGCATCGGCGCGCACTCGTTTATTGGCGGCGGCACGACAATTACTCGCGATGTTCTTCCCTTTTCCAAGACTTCTGCTTCACGCGATACTCGTGCGTACGGGTTGAATGCGATTGGGCTGGAGCGCCGTGGCTTCAGCAAGGAACGCATTCGCAAAATCCACCACGCTTACAAAGTTCTGCTGGCATCGAAGCTCAATACCTCCCAGGCTTTGGAGAAATTGAAGTCGGAGCCGGATCGCGGAGAAGACGTGGATATGCTGATGAAGTTCATCGAACAGTCCGAGCGGGGAGTGATTAAGTAGCATTTAGCTGTCAGCTCGCTTTACACTGGCGGGCGATGCCTGAAAGCAGAGGGAAACTCGGTCTCATCGCGGGGAACGGTCGGTTTCCTTTTCTTGTGCTCGATGCGGCCCGCGCCGACGGTTATGAAGTGATCGTCGCTGCTATCAAGGAAGAGGCTTTTCCCGAGATCGAATCCCACGGCGCCGCTGCTGTCCATTGGCTTTCTCTGGGAGAACTTTCCAAGCTGATCGAAACCTTCAAGCGCGAAGGCGTAAAGCGCGCGATTATGGCGGGACAAGTCAAGCATAAGCAGATTTTCTCTAGCATTCGGCCCGATTGGCGTTTGGCCAAGCTTCTGCTTTCGCTCGGGACTCGGAACACGGATTCTCTGCTGGGAGCCGTTGCGAAAGTCCTCGCAGACGAAGGGATCACGTTGGAAAACTCGACTTCACTTCTCGAACCTTTGCTGGCCAAGCCTGGCGTGCTCACGAAACGCGCGCCTTCTGAGCAGGAAAAAAAGAACATCGCTTATGGACGCATCGTAGCCGGCAACCTGGCGGAATATGACATTGGCCAGAGCGTGGTTATCGCGGAAACTGCCTGTGTCGCGGTCGAAGCGATGGAAGGAACGGATGAAACTATCGAACGCGCGGGCAAGATCATGGCTTCGCTTGAATCCGATCCATCCACGTTGAGTCGTGCGCTGACCGTCGTCAAGATCGCCAAGCCCAATCAAGACATGCGCTTCGATGTGCCTGTGATCGGAGTGAGAACGATTGAAGCAATGCGCAAGGCAGGCGCAAGCTGTCTGGCATTAGACGCGGGCAAATGCCTGCTTCTCGATGGAGACGCGATCGTCTCCGCAGCGGATGCAGCCACGATCGCCGTTGTGGCAGACTAGAGTTCGCCACTTCAGCTTAGGAACCTGACGTTTAGAGGAGCAATCATGTCCGAAACTGCCCGTCTTGCTGATCAAATACGACGTGCTTTTGATGGAGACGCCTGGCATGGCGACTCTGTCCTCGAAATCCTTAACGACGTCGATGCCAAGATGGCGGCCGCGCACCCGATCAAGAATGCGCATAGCATCTGGGAACTCGTTTTGCACATTACCGCCTGGGATGGTGCGATTGTTACGCGCATGGGCGGCACAGCCGTAGAACCGGAGGACGAACAGAATTTCCCTTCCGTAAAAGATACCAGCGCGGCTGCCTGGCGCAAGGCAATTGAGCGCGCGAAGCATACTCACAGCGAATTGGTGAAAAAGGTTGCAGCCTTTCCCGATTCGCGGCTGCAGGAACGAGTGCCAGGCAAATCCGAAAGCTATCACGACTTCTTCTATACGTTCAGCGGAATCGTCCAGCACGAACTCTATCATGCAGGTCAGATCGCATTGCTCAAAAAGGCGCAGGCAAGATAGTCCGATCGCGAAACTCATAGTGACAGTTCGGATCAGGCGAAGGCTCTGCGGGGGTCTTTTGTGATTAAATCAACCAGGCTTCCGGCACCCGGCCGCCGCGGATGTGAAAACTGACCGCTGACAACTTCATCAACGTCGCCGTGATCGGTGTGGGAACGTTTGGCCGGAATCACGCCCGCGTTTACCGCCAACTTGCAGAGGAGGGCGCACCGGTGCGACTCGTCGGAGTTGTCGACCCCGATACAGCGCGGGCTGACGCCGTAGCACAGGAATTCGGTTGCCGCAGCTTTGGATCGATCGACCAGCTTATTACGACGCACAGCGAAGTTCAGGCTGCCTCGGTCGCCGTACCGACCATCTACCACCTCGGCGCCGCCAAGCAGTTGATGGAGGCAGGCATTGACGTATTGATCGAAAAGCCGCTTGCGATTTCACTCGCCGAAGTCGACGAACTCATCCGCGTTGCCAAGCAACTCGGCCGCATCGGCCAAGTCGGGCACCTCGAGCGCTTCAATCCCGCTGTCCGCGCCACTCTGCCTGTGATCACGCGGCCCATGTTTTTCGAAGTGCATCGGCTCAGCGTGTTCACGCCGCGATCGCTGGACGTGGACGTCGTGCTCGACCTGATGATTCACGATCTCGACATTGTGCTCTCGTTCGTGAATTCGCAGGTCCGGGAAATCCGCGCCGTGGGGTTGCCCATTCTTTCCGGCAAGGTTGACATTGCCAACGTGCGCCTCGAATTCGAATCCGGGTGCGTGGCGAACTTTACCGCCAGCCGCGTTTCGACCGAGCGCGTCCGCAAGCTGCGCTTTTTTCAACCTAAACAATATGTGTCTTTGGATTACGGGCGACAAGATGTCTTGGTGTTCAGTGTCGGACCGGCCGATGCATCGGGGACACCCTCGGTGAATCCACAAATCCAGGTGGCCAAGCCCCCGACCACAGGCGAGGAGCCTCTGCACGCGGAACTGAAGTCGTTTCTGGAGTCAGTCCAGCGTCGTTCCACGCCTACGGTTACTCTGGAGGACGGTCGCCGCGCTTTATCGGTGGCTCTCGACATCGTCGCGGCGATCAGTGAACACGGAAGAAAGATTGATCTCGATCGCCTCCACGCCTGATTCGCCATCCTGAATGTCAAGTTTTGTAAACGAAAATCCACAATTGACCATCTGGATGCAAATCCTATGGACTTACACTTTCAGGCCTTCGCGGATTTCCCGGAAAGATGCGAAAATGAACATACTGGGCGAAAGACGCCAGCGAATTCGCGACGGCAGACTTGCAGTGGTCATGCACGAGGAGGGGTTTGTCTCCTTGCAACTAATGCCTCGCGGCTCGTGTCTAACCAGCAGCTAGGTTTGTTCGATGTCGACTACACAAATCCCGCCAACCAATCCAGCTTCTTCGACGACGCGAAGCTCCGAGGGCGGAGATTTGTACGATGCGCGTTACTGGGAATCAGCCTATCGCGAAATAGTCGAAGCTCCCGCGCTGCTGCTACAGCTTCAGGATGAACTGGCGCAGGCCCGCCGGCGGGAAGCTTTTTGGATTTCGGTAGTCGTGCATCTGATTGTTGTCCTGGTGATCGTTAATTTCCAAAAAATAGAGGGATTCCTGCCGCGGCGAGCCGTAATCGTCGCCAGCCCCCAGTCGAACCAGAAGGACCTCACTTATCTTGAACTGCCTCCGGATGAACAAAAGGTAAGCAAGCGTCCGGACACAAATATCATTTCCGACAAAGACCGTATTGCGACCTCGCACGCTCCGCAGATAGATCGTAAGGAACTTAAGAAAATTCTCGACGCCTCCCGCCCCGGCAGACCGGGTGCGAGCGCTCCTGAGGCCGCGCAATCCCAAAATCCGGCTCCTGCTGCGACTCCGAATCCTTCGCCCCAGCCGTCGGCGCCGCCACCACCCGCTCCACCCCAGGTCGCAAAACTACAGACGCCTCCGCCGGCCCTGACCCCCCAAGCGGCGTTTGGCGACAGCTCATTGTCGGCGGGTTCGGCCATCCAGCAGGCTGAACGAGCCGCCGCCGCGAATCGTGGCGGATATGGCAGTGGTGACGGTGGAAATTACGGCCTCGGTTTAGGCAGGAAGCCAACCGCCGCAATGGGACCCCTTGAGGTTCTCACCGACACGATGGGCGTCGATTTCGGTCCCTATCTGCAGCGCGTGCTGCACGACGTGAAAATGAACTGGTATAACCTGATTCCTGAATCGGCGCGTGCGCCCCTGATGAAGAAAGGTAAACTCACGATCGAATTTGCCATTCTCAAAAACGGTACCGTTGCAGGAATGAAATTAGTCGCAACCTCCGGCGATGTCGCACTCGATCGCGGCGCTTGGGGCGGCATTACGGCTTCCAATCCGTTTCCGCCGCTGCCCGGGGAATTCGGCGGTCAGTACCTCGGATTGCGCTTCACTTTCTACTACAACCCTGATAAAGCCGACCTTCAGTAGCGCTGGTCTACCAAACGCGGAAACGATTTTCTCTCACCATCGCTGAGCCAGCCTTGCAGTGAAAATCCCGCCGAAGGTCTCGGGCAGCGAACTGGAAGCTAGAAGCGAAAGCTGGTCACGACTTCTGCAGGTGGATTGAACCGTCTCCCGTATGAACCGTAATCAGGTTCCCTCCGCCATTGATTTTTCCGTGAATGTTTTTCTCGCCCAGACGCCCTTCGACGGCGACTGGGATGTCGGCTTCGATGTGCCCATCGCCTGTGTGCAGATCTACGTCGGCGGCAAGGCTACCAGGCAGTTCGAGAGTGACGCCGCCATCGCCAGTGTGGAGGGTCCAGCCCGAAGTAACCGTCGACCCGGCCAACGCCCGCGCTTCAATGCGGCCGTCTCCAGTGGTCAGATCGAGTCCGTCGAATCGTCCGGCAGCGGTGATGTGACCATCCCCGGCGCGCGCCCGTAGCGTGCCATCTACAGAGTCGATATCTTGATGGCCGTCGCCGGTCTGCAAATCCATCTCACCTTTCAAATTCGTCAGCCGGATGGCGCCGTCCCCAGTATGCAGATTGACCTTCCCCTCCCGTGGCATATGGATCTCAACATCGACTTGGTAGCCGTGAAAATTGAAATTGATGATGTGCACGTCGTGCGGAAAATGGATTTGGATTTCGACTGAGTCGCCCGATTGATGCTCCTCGATTTTGAGGCCGTGCTCGCCAATCTTGTAATGCTCGGAAGTCACCCGAGCTTCAATGGTTTTCTGGTCCCAGGTATCCACATGGATGTTGGCGTCGGAGGTCTCGACCCGGAGTTCGGGCCTTCCGGTAATCGTGTAAGTCTTGGACCACTCATCCGCGCGCGCCAAAGGGGCGACCGCGAGGCAGACCCCCAACACAATTAAGGCAAAATGCTTCATAGATTTTCTCCTGAAGCCGAGTGAACGCACTACCACCGCGGCATTAGACGGTGATACGCAGCGATTGTCATCCTGGTTCCGTGAGAGTCAAAACTTCGCGTAAATCGAAGATACTCCGCCGCTTTCCAGCGCTACAATGTTGCTATGCCTGCGTCGAGTCCAAAACGACAGCCGGACACACATCCGCCGGACCACCCTTCAATCGAGCATCATCGCACCCCGCAAATATATACCTTGGAGGCGACAGGACTGCTGGTCATCGCGGCGTTAATCCTGATCCTTACCCTCGTCCGCTACTGGCATCACATTCCCTGGGGCGCGCGCTGAAGGTGGTTCCGGATCCGCTGCTGCTGGTGGTGCTAGGTCCGACGGCCAGCGGCAAAACCGCGCTTTCCGTGGCCCTCGCCGAGCGCTTTCATGGCGAAATCGTGAATTGCGACTCGGTGGCGATGTATCGCGAATTTGAGATCGGAACCGCGAAACCGAGCCCTGCCGAGCGAGCGCGTGCTCCACATCACTTGCTCGATTTTGTGCATCCTACCGGCTACATCACCGCGGGGGAGTACGCACGCTTGGCAAGACAGGCACTGACGGAGATTAAGTCTCGCGGAAACCTGCCGATCGTGGTCGGAGGAACTGGGCTCTATCTTCGCGCTTTGCTCGACGGACTGTTCCCCGGTCCTCAGCGTTCGGAAGAACTGCGCGAAAAACTGCGGCAGCGCGTGGAACAGAATGGCCCCGGCTATCTGCGCCGCCTATTGAGCCGGCTCGATTCCGATGCAGCCAAGAAGATCCATGCCAACGATATTCCCAAGCTTATCCGTGCCATCGAGATCTGTCTCGCCTCACGGCAAACAATGACCGAGATGTGGAAGCAAGGCCGCGATCCGCTCACTGGCTTTCGAATTTTGCGCCTGGGGCTGAATCCGGAACGCGATGCCCTCTACGCGCGCATCAACCAACGAGCGGGAAGCATGTTCGACTCCGGACTGCTCGAAGAAACCAAACGCCTGCTGGCTAAATATGGCGACGCGGCGCGTCCGCTGTCGTCGTTGGGATACAAGCAATCGGCGCAACTGCTACGCGGGGAAATCGATCGCAAGACTGCTTTGCAAGCCGCACAGCAAGCGCATCGAAACTACGCCAAGCGCCAGATGACCTGGTTCCGTCGCGAGCCGGACGTGGCGTGGCTAAAGGGTTTCGGGGACGATCCAGCCATCCAGGAAAAAGCAGCGGCGTTGGTTGTGGAACGTAGCTAGCTACGTCTCTTTTCCCTCAAGCCTCTCAGCGATTTCAAGCAGCTTGGTGACGCTGTTCCAGTTTCTGCCGGTTCCGGGCGTCTGCAATTTTTTCTCGACCGCGACCCATGAAAGTTTCGGACGCGCCAATCCATTCGGAAAATACATGTAGACTTCGCGGCCGTCTATGTGCAGCTCTTCGGGGTCCGCCTTGATCTGGAGAGCCTGCTCCCGAGCTTCCGCGCGGGGAGCCCCGGCGAGGAAGGTGACCAGCAGTTTGCTGGGATCGATCCCGCGCCGCCCTGCGAAAGGATTTCTCGCAATCACGTCCCTCAATTCCGAAGAGGTGCGGACAACGACCGGCGTGCGAAACCCGAAACTCCGCTCCATCGCTTTTTCGATCTTCGTGGCTACAGCTGCAAGATTCCGTACGTCGGTTCGAAAAACCACGTTGCCACTCTGCACATAAGTCTGCGGGTTTCGCAATCCGATTGACTCATAGAGTGTGCGGAGCGCCTCCATCTTGACCATGTTGTGGCCGCCGACATTTACCCCGCGAAGCATGGACACGATCACAGCCATAGCGGAACAAGTATATCCGCGAAGCTCCCCTGACGCCTGAGACCGAAAGCCCAATCCCATGCTATCGTCTGCTCATGCTTCGACAGCTTGGCCTATTCTTCGCGATCCTCTTTGTCCTCGTCTGCTCATCCTTTGCTAATGAAAAGTATCAGCAACCCGGCCCCATCCACCTCGATCGCGCAGGTGAGAAATGGGCGGAGCAAACCCTGCACAAGCTCTCGACAGAAGAAAAGGTTGGCCAACTTTTTGTGGTCTGGGTGCGCGCCAAGTTTCTGAACGTCGAGGCGCCTGAGTACCTGCAACTTCGCGACGACATCCGCAAGTACCATATTGGCGGACTCACCATGACCGTGCCCTGGGACCCGCCGTTTCTCTACCGGAGCCAACCTTACGAAGCTGCCGAACTGCTCAATCGACTGCAGCAGAATTCCAAGCTGCCGCTACTGATTGCGGCCGATTTCGAGCGCGGAGTCACGATGCGCCTGCACGGCGCCACCGAATTTCCGCACGCCATGGCATTCGGCGCCGCGGGCAATCTGGAGTACGCCGAGGCCTTCGGCCGGATCACCGCGCAGGAAGCTCGCGCCATCGGAGTCCACTGGAATTTCTTTCCCGACGCCGACGTGAATTCGAATCCAGCTAACCCGATCATCAATACCCGTTCGTTTGGCGAAGATCCCCAGCAAGTCGGCGACCTGGTAACCGCGTATATCCGCGGAGCGCGAGCCAACGGAATGATGACGACCGTTAAACATTTCCCTGGCCACGGCGACACCGCAACCGACTCTCATCTGGGCGTGGCGCAAGTGACCGGCGACATGGCGCGTCTCAAGTCCGTGGAACTGCCGCCGTTTCAGCGCGCAATCGAAGCTGGGGTGGATTCCGTAATGGTGGCCCATGTTTCCATCCCGGCTCTCGACCCCGATCCCAACCACGTAGCCACGACCTCGCCCCAAATCGTGACCGGACTACTCAAAAACCAGCTCGGGTTCAAGGGAATCGTCATCACCGACGCGCTTGATATGGCTGGCCTCACTCGTCTTTATGCCGCACATATTGGCCGCGCGGCAGTAGACGCTTTTAAGGCGGGCAACGACGTACTGCTCATCCCAGCCGACCTCGACGCGTCCTATCGCGCCATGCTCGAAGCAGTGCGCACGGGCGAAATCTCCGCTGCCCGGCTCGATGCATCCGTGCTCAAAATATTGAAAGCAAAGGCCTCGCTAAATCTTCATAAAACGCGCCTGGTGAATGTTGAGGCGCTATCCACTGTGGTCGGCAAGCCTGAGAATCTTGCCCTCGGCCAGAAAATCGCAGACAGTTCTATCACCCTGGTCCGCGACAATGGCAAACTGCTGCCACTGAAATCTTCGGGAACCACCGCCCCTGGTCTTCCGTATCAGAAGGTGGAAGAGGTGCGCGACACCGTCGTCGCCGTAATTTTCTCAGACGACATGCGCACCGAAGCTGGACGCAGATTGGAACGAGAGATCCGCGATCGCGTGCCGGACGCCAATGTCACTTATGTCGATCCTCGCGTGGCTGGTGCGATGGCTGACGATGTGTTGAAGGCCGTGGACAACGCGAAATCCGTCATCGCGGCAGTGTACGAAGTTCCCGTGCCTGGCAAAGTGATGAAAGGTGCAAACGCTGTGACCAACTCGGTCGGCCTTTCGGAAGCGAGCGGCGCGCTGTTGCAGAAGGTGTTGGATCATGCGGCAGAGAAAACTGCCGTGCTCGCCATGGGAAATCCATACCTGGCACAGGACTACCCGGCAATACAAAATTATCTCTGTACGTTTTCCAACGCGACGGTTTCAGAAGTCAGCGTAATAAAAGCGTTGTTCGGAGAAATCGCGATCCGCGGACATCTTCCGGTCAGCATCCCGAACATCGCCCAGCGCGGCGCCGGAATCGAACGTCCCGCGCAAGTCTCGCAAGGAGTTTCTCGACATGCGTATTCGCAAGGCAATTAGCTGGCTTCCGATCGCGGCGATCCTGGCCGCCCTGACACTCTTGCCCGCTTGCAGCGTGAACGTGAAAGATCGCGGGGACGATGGCAACAGCAAAGTCGATATCAGCACTCCCGTCGGCGGAATCCACGTCGACGAGAACGCGGACGCACGCGACGCCGGTCTTCCCGTCTATCCCGGCGCCAGGATGAAGCCGAAATCGAAAGACGGCGACGCGAAGAGCGCCAATGTCAATTTGTCGGCGTTCGGGTATGGCTTGAAGGTTGTCGCCCTTGAATACGAGTCCGATGATCCGCCTGGCAAAGTCATCGCTTTCTACCAGGATCAGCTGAAGAAATACGGCAGCGTGCTGCAATGCCACGGCAGGCGTTTCAAGGTCGACGATGATGTCCCCGTGATTGGCGGCCAAAAGGGTTACGTCGTTGGCGGCAATCTCAAATGTGATTCCGACGACAGCGGCAAAACGATCGAACTCAAGGCCGGCACTGATGACAACCAGCACATCGTTTCCGTCGATCCAGAAGGCAACGGCTCGGACTTCGCCATCGTCTGGGTGCGAGTCCGCGGCAAGCAAGGTGACATCTAGGAGGGAGTAAATGTCTCGATCCACACTACAATTCGAAACCGTTTTCTACCGGATGGCACCACAACTGGCGTTGGCAGCCGCTTTCGCGATGCTGTTGAGTCTGCTCGCGCTCACCGCCAAGGCTCAGCAAGCCAACGATGGAGGCCAGGACAAGCATCTCGACATTCGCAGCTCAGCTGGCGATCTGCACGTAGGCAATGACGCCGACGTCCGCGACACCGGATTACCCGTCTATCCCGCCGCGCGCCTCAAGCACAACGATGACGGCAAGAATAGCGCGAACATCGGAATTGCCACCGCCGCATTCGGCATGAAACTGGTGGTGGTCAATTACGATTCTGACGATTCGCCCGACAAGCTCATCGCTTACTATCGGGACAAGTTAAAGAAATACGGCAAGGTCCTCGAGTGCCACAGCCGCGAGCACGGCGGGGATATTCACGTGAATTCCGGCAAGGACGACTCTAACGGGTCCAAAGAGGTCAAGTGTGAAGGCGACAACACCGGCGACGTCGTTGAACTGAAAGTTGGAACCGAGGACCATCAGCATATGGTTTCCGTCGAACCGTCCGCGCCGGGCAATGGTTCCACATTCGCCCTGATCTACGTGCACACCCGCGGCAAGCAAGGCGATATTTAAGGGTTGAAGATTCAATGGAGCGAAGGGGGTCGTCGCCCGTCCACCACCGGCGTTTCTTGCGAACCGCAAGCCTCTGCTGTACCTTGAGACTCAGTGGAGCATCCCTGCTACAAGTGTGGCGCCAGTGTCGAGGACGGCACTCCGTTCTGCTCAAAATGTAATGCCCCTCAGATTCGAGTCCTTGGGTCTGCGCCCCTGACGCCCGTTGCTGGCGCGCCCGAGGTGACGATCGAGCAGGCCGCTTCCTACGCCCCACCTTTGCCGACGGCTCTCAATTGGCATGAAGCTTTGCCCTCTGCTGGGATTGCGCTTCTGGTGGGGATTTTCATAATCGCCGTCAGCAAGTCTACCGGGCTCGGCATGCTCGCCACGGGGTTTCTGACCGTAGTCCTTTACCGTCGGCGTTCCCCACTAACTCATCTCACGGCTGGCATGGGAGCACGCCTGGGCGCACTCGCCGGCGGTCTGGGGTTCGGCGTCCTGGCCGCGATTCTCGCCCTCTGGACCGCTTTTCGATCTGGGAAGGAAATCCACGATGCCTTTTTAAACTACATTCAACAGAACTCCGCCTCCAGTTCGGATCCGCGGATGCAACAGGTCATCGATTTGTTCAATACGCCCGATGGCTTTGCCTTCATCATGATCCTCACCCTCATCATGACGCTGGTTGCGTTTCTGATTTTCTCCTGCGCAGGAGGTGCGCTGGGAGCATTCCTCTTGTACCGGAAAGAACGTTCGTAAGTTCCGCAGCGCATTCTTCGGCCCTGCAGAAATCTCTCATACTCGCGATCTTTCCCAACCGGCGATGCGTTTCGCGCCCCCGGCTCGCCGATGAATCTCCCGCGAAAGCTTGCGCAGCCACTTCAACTCCCTTGAACGGCGCGGGCGCACGATCCGACGTTGAAGTGCCCTGACAGCCTTGAATATGAACAGCAATCTTTACACATACACTAACCTTGCTCCGACCTGCCCTGCACGCGTATGATGCAGCGTTCATGTCTCCGCGAACGTCAAACCGCCAGGCAAATCTGCGAGAGAAAGCGCAGTTGATGTCCGCGTCGGAGATCGAACGCACTTTGGTGCGACTGGTGCATGAGATCATCGAGAAAAATAGCGGTGCGACCGACCTCGGCTTGGTCGGCATCCGCCGGCGTGGAGTGTTCCTGGCCCAGCGCCTGGGGCAGATGATCGGGAGGATTGAAAAGACTCAGGTGCCCGTGGGTACACTCGACATTACGTTGTATCGTGACGATCTTTCGACGGTGGGATCCGCGCCGGTGGTGCAGAAAACGGAAATGGAGTTTCCCATCACCGGCAAGAACATCGTCCTGGTGGATGACGTTCTCTACACCGGACGCACCGTGCGTGCTGCCATGGACGCACTTTTCAAGCAAGGGCGTCCGAAGCAGGTACAGCTCTGTGTGCTGATCGATCGCGGCCATCGCGAGCTTCCCATTGAAGCCAGCTTCGTGGGCCGCAAAGTACAAACCACGCGACAGGAGATTGTTGAAGTCCTGTTGCGCGAAATCGATAACGCGGAAAAAGTTCTGCTCGTTGAAAAAACCAAACTAGAAGATTAGCTACGGATAAAAAGGTTCCAGAAAACGCGCGATTCGTATCAGGGTATGCCTTCAGGCATACCGCATATCGCTGAATGTGGGTTCGGCTTTAGCCGCTGGGGTTCTCAGGCAAACATGAACAAAGCCGCACGCGGTTCCCTGCTCGGCATTGAACATCTCGACGCAAAGGAGATTCTGAGCCTGCTGGCGCTGGCGCGGCGCATGAATCCGTTGAAGCCGAGGCCCTTGCTTCGAGACAAGCGCGTGCTGCTTCTTTTCTACGAAGCTTCCACTCGCACCCGCAGCTCTTTCGAAATCGCCGCCAAATCGATGGGAGCGATGACCACGCTGGTGCTCTCAAGCGGATCGAGCATTGAAAAGGGCGAGTCCCTGCTGGACACCGGATACACCCTGCAAGCCGTGGGCGCGGATGTCCTCGTGATTCGCCACCCGCACGCTGGCGCACCACTGCTGATGGCGACCCATCTGGATGTTCCGGTCATCAACGCCGGGGATGGAATGCACGAGCATCCCACGCAAGCGCTGCTCGATGCTTACACCATTCTGCGCCACAAGAAAACCCTGAAGGGCCTTCAGATGGCCATCATTGGCGATATCTATCACAGTCGCGTGGCCCGATCTGCAATTCACCTGCTCAGCAAATTTGGCGCTCGCATCACTCTTTGTGGTCCGCCTGAGTTCCTGCCTGAAGTCGCAACCAGCCTCGCTCCGGGGTTGCACATCACCCGCACCGTGGAAGAAGCTGTGCGTGGCGCCGACGCGATTATGGTTTTGCGGGTACAAAAAGAACGCTTGGCAGGAACGAAGCTGCGAGTCCAGGATTACATTTCCAGATATCAGATGACGACGGCTCGCTTAAAAATAGCCAAGCGCGACGCGATTTTGATGCATCCCGGGCCCATCATTCGCGGGCTGGAATTGACATGGGAAGTCGCGGATTGCCCGCAATCGGTGATCGTTGAAGAAGTGCATAACGGAGTGCCGGTGCGAATGGCGATCCTGGCCAGGGCACTGGGCAAGGCGAATTAAACCGCAATCCTGACGAACTAGGGAAAGATTCGTATCAGGGAAAGATCCGTATCAAGGAGAGATCCGTATCACAGAAAGATTCGTATCAGAGAAAGATCCGTATCAGGGTATGCCTTCAGGCATACCGTAGGCCGGCGAAAAAAGACTCGGCTTTAGCCGCCGCGGTCCGAGGCTGATCGCCAGAGAGATCTTTGCGAGCCGGTTAAAGCAAGTTCGAAACCAAATAGATGGCACGCGATAAATCAAAACCGACATCTCTCTTGATCAAAGGCGGTCGCGTGATCGATCCCGCAGCGAACGTAGACGCGCTCATGGACGTGTTGCTGCGCGACGGACGCGTCGCGGAAGTCGCCGCTCCTAACAAGATCCGCAGCGGCGCTGACGTAACATTTGATGCCCGAGGCCTAATCGTCGCCCCGGGTTTCATTGATCTCCACGTGCACTTGCGCGAACCTGGTCAAAGCTACAAAGAAAGCATCGCAACCGGCACTGCTGCGGCGGCTGCCGGCGGATTCACATCTGTGTGCTGCATGCCGAACACTTCTCCCGTGGTCGATTCGCCGGAATGGGTCTCCTGGATTCAGCAACCCGAGCGTGCGGCCGTGGTCAATGTATTTCCGATCGCCGCTGCGACCCACGCCAGCAAAGGCGCTGTGCTCACCGATTTCGGAGCCTTGCAACGCGCCGGCGCGGTTGCAGTCAGTGACGATGGCCGGCCCATCCTTAACGACATTGTCATGCGCGATACGCTGCGAGCCGCGTCGGGCCTCAACCTTCCCGTGATTCAGCACGCGGAAGACACCCGCATGACCGAGAACTGCTCGATGAACGAGGGACCAACCTCATTTCGTCTCGGCCTGCGTGGGATGAAGACAGCAGCGGAAGCTTCCGTGGTCGAGCGCGATGTTCAATTGGCCCAGCAATTCACGGGAGCCCGTTTGCACGTGGCCCACCTTTCAACCGCTGATGCTCTGAAAGCAGTCAGGCGCGGCAAGCGCGGCAAAGCTCGCATCACTTGTGAAGTAACGCCGCACCATTTCAGCCTGACCGACGCCGACGTGGGTGACTACAACTCCAACTTCAAAATGAATCCGCCTCTGCGATCGAGCGCCGACCGTGAGGCCATTCTTGTGGCTCTCGCTGATGGGACCATCGATGCCATCGCAACCGATCACGCGCCGCATGCGCCGCATGAAAAGATCATCGAATTCGAGCGCGCCATGTTCGGCATCACGGGGCTCGAAACCGCGCTCGGCCTCGCCATCACGCGCCTGCATCGCGACCACAAAATTTCCCTCGCAAGAATCGTCGAACTGTTTACAGCAGGTCCCGCCCGCGTGGTCGACTTGAGAGGCCGCGGCACACTCGCCCGCGGCAATCACGCCGACATAACCATTTTCGATCCCAAGAAACGTTGGACCTTTGACGCAGCAAAGTCCCGCTCGAAATCGCACAACACTCCCTTCGACGGCTGGCAACTCACCGGGAAAGTTGTGGCGACAATCGTGAGCGGCCGGATTGTCTATCGAGCAGAGTAAACCCCAGAACTGTTCCACGTGGAACATTCGCTTCTAAGTGCAATCATTGCTACACGATTCCCATCCGCTTTCCCACCCGCTTCAGCACCTCTAACGCTTGCTGCAGTTCCTCTCTGGTATGCGTGGCCGTCATGATCGTGCGGATGCGGGCTTTGCCTTCGGGGACTGTGGGGAAGGCGATGCCGGTACCCATGACGCCCTCTTTGAATAGTTCGCGAGAGAAATCCATGGTGAGTTTACCGTCGCCGATAATGATGGGCGTGATCGGCGTTTCGCTGGCGGGCGTGGTCTGGCCTCCGATGTTGAAGCCGAGCAGGGCTAGCTCTTTTTTCCAGAAGCGCGTGTTGTCCCAGAGGTGCTCGATGCGCTCGGGTTCGTTTTCTAAAACATCGAAAGCGGCGATGCACGTGGCCGCGACCGAGGGCGGATGCGAGGTCGAGAACAGAAATGGGCGGGCGCGATGATAGAGGAAATCGATGAGGTCGCGGGTGCCGCAGACGTATCCGCCGAGCGCGCCGATGGCTTTGGAGAGCGTTCCCACTTGGATGTCGACGCGGCCATGCATTTTGAAATGATCTATCGTGCCACGACCATTTCGGCCGAGGACACCCGAGGCGTGGGCATCGTCGACCATCATGATCGCTCCGTACTTTTCTGCGAGATCGCACAACGCGGGCAGCGGGCCGATATCGCCGTCCATCGAGAAGACGCCGTCGGTGATGAGCAACTTTTTCCCAGGCTGCTCTTTAATACTCGCCAATCTTTCTTCGGCCTGCGCCATGTTCTTATGTTCAAAGACTAGGATTTTGGCGCGTGACAAACGAGCTCCGTCGATGATGGAAGCATGGTTCAGTTGGTCGGAGATGATGAAGTCGTCCTTGCCCAGCACAGCGGAGACCGTGCCAGCGTTGGCGGCGAATCCGGATTGAAAGACCACGCAGGCTTCCACATTCTTGAAGCGAGCGATCTTTTCCTCGAGCTCCATGTGGATCTTCATGGTACCGGCAATCGTGCGCACCGCGCCTGAACCCACTCCGTACGTGCGCGTGGCTTCGAGCGCAGCCTCACGAAGTTTGGGATGTGTGGTCAGGCCGAGATAATTATTCGAAGCAAGGTTGATGACTTTCTTGCCGTCGAAGGTACACACTGGGGCTTGCTCGTCGTCCAGCACACGCAGGCGGAAGTGCGTGCCTTTGGCCTTGAGCTCATCCAATTGGTCGGTAAGATAAGAGAGCGGGTTTGCGCGAGTGGTAGCGGTTGCCATTTGATTCCTCGGATTTTCGGCGCGGATGCAAACGTGCCTGACATTAGATTTCTTGATGCACGACAAGTTTAATACGGTTTGCGACGAAAGCGGATCGGAAGGGCAGTTCTTAGTTCATGGTTCCCGGTTCTCAGTGGTCGCCAGATCTGCAAGAGTTTTTAAGTCGGGGACTTCCAAGTCTGGTTTTCCGGCGGCGGCTTTGGCAGCGCCAGCGCCGGGACGGGGCGAAGGCCGGTTTACCCAAACGGTCGCAATGCCCAAGGACTGCGCGGGAATTACGTCGTGATAGATGCTTTGCCCGACGTGAAGCCATTGGTCACGAGTCACGCCCATCCGTTCTTCCGCGAGTTTAAATATCTTCATGCACGGTTTGTAGCAGCCGGCTTGCTGGGCGGTGATTACGTGGTCAAATGCTACTTCGAGCTTAGGTGCGGTGGCAGCGAACAGATCGTCGTCCACGTTGGAGATCACCGCGAGTTGATAGCGCTTCTTGAGCTTGCGCAGGGCTTCCACTGTGTCAGGGAACGGCTGCCAGTTCGCCAGCGACTCCGGTAGAGAGCGAACTTCGGCAGCGGTTGGCGTAAACCCAAACCGCCCACCGAAGCCGCGTACCACGGACTGCAGCACATCTCGATAGCGCAGAAATTCTCCTTGCTCGGCGGAGGCTTCGAGTTCGGAGTACAACTGCAGAAGTTCGGAGTCCGACAATTGATTTCTTGTGAGCGGCGAGGATTGGGCGCAGTGCAGAGAAAATGCCGGTTTCCCAGTCGATCATAGTGCCGTAGCAGTCGAAGGTCAGGACTTTGAAGCGAGTGAAGATCGAGCATGGAGGATGAGAAAAATCAGTTATCAGATTGCAGTTCTCGGTTCTCAGAGAGAACCTACGGCTCTTTGATTTCCACCGGTTGTGCCTCGGTTGCTTCCGCCGGCGCTTCTGGCGATGAGGCGACAACGGGCTTTCTTCTTTTCCAGAAATTTCGCCGAATTCAATAGCGGACGGCTCAGAGAAGAATTGTACCCGGTCCAAGGGCCATCGGAGGCAGCTTCGCGTTCGAAATGAGCGCGCATGCTTTCCATCTTGGAATCGAGATTGTCGAGATAATGCAACATCAGCGCCTCGGGAAACATAGGCAGCTTGGGCGAGCCGAATTCATATTCTCCATGATGGCTGATGATGAGGTGCTCGACCAGGATTTTGAGTTCATCGGGGAAGTCGGGGAACTGAGCCAGCTTGGCTTGCAGCATTTCCAGTTCGATGATCATGTGGCCGAGCAACTGCCCGCGCGTGGTGTAGGAGAACGAGCGGTTATAAGTGAGTTCGTGAATCTTGCCGATGTCGTGCAGGAAGGCGCCGGTAAGTAGAAGATCGCGGTTAATCTGGGGATAATTCTGGCACATCAGATCGCAGGATCGGCAGAGCGACACCACGTGATCGAGCAATCCGCCGATGTAGGCGTGGTGCAGAGTTTTGGCGGCGGGAGCGTTGCGATAGGGCTCCGCAATCTCCGGATCGGACATGAAAGCTTCCACCAGAGCCTTGAGATGGGGATCGCGAAAGGAAGCGACGAAAGTCGCCAGCGTTTGCCACAGCTCGCCGATATCTTTTGTCGTCTTGGGCAAATAATCGGAGAAGTCGATCTCGGAGTCGCCGAGGCGGCGAAGCTTATGAATCGTGATCTGGAAGCGATTCTTATATTTGTTGAGCAGGCCTTTGATCTTGAGGAAGTCATCCTGCTCGAAGGCGTCGATGGCGTCCTCGACGTTGTCCCACATCTTGGCCTCAAGCTGACCGGTACGATCGCCGAGAATCAGCGCGAGGTACGGCTCGCCGCTCTTCTTGGGCTTAACTTGCTTGGAAACGACCACGAAGGTCGAAGTGATGATTTTGTTTTCGTGGTGACCGCAATCGGATAGGAAGAATTCCTTCATGGTCGTTGCTCCGGGACTTGTGGCACGGTCCGCGGGCTAGACTCAGTCCACGCATTCCGCCGGTTCAGGCCAAGCTTAACCTAAAAGATGCCGAATTTTTTCTTCTTTTTGAGATCCTTGGCGCTGGGCTCTTTGTTCGCGGTTTCGATGGGTTTGGTCTGGTTGGGGCTGGCACCCGCGTCTTCGTAGCCGGTCTTGATATCGATGAATGCATCCTCGCGCAGTTTTGTAAGGTATTCCCGTAGTGCGGGCTGTAGCTTTTTCATGTAGAGCGCGTCCTGGATTCGCGGTTCGACTTCGCTGAACGCTGGAACGCCGGCATTGTGATGTTCAATGACCTTCAGGATGATGAACCCTTGCTTGGCTTGGATTACGTCTGTTACTTCGCCCGGTTTCATGGCGAAGGTTTTCTCTTCGATCTGCTGGGCAAGCGTACCGCGCTTGAAGTCGCCGAGGTCGCCCCCCTGGGCGGCGGTAGGGCCATCGGAGTTTTTCTTGGCAACGTCTTCGAATTTGGCGCCTTTGCGAATCTGGGCGAGAAGGTCGTCTGCTTTCGCCTGAGCTGCTTTGATGCGCTGCGCTTCGTCGGTGGGATCGTTCGGCTTGGCATCGGTGGAAACCAGGATCTCACTTAGTCGAATCGTCTCCGGCTGCTCCATGTCGTTCTTGTGTTCTTCGTAAAACTTCTGTTCCTCTCCTTTGTCGATAATCAGCCTTGAGCCAACTTCTTTCCCGATAACTTGCTGGGTAATGATCTGATTGCGCATGTTCTGTTTGAAATCCTCGAAGGAGACTCCCTGGGACTGGGCGGCTTTTTCCAGTTCCTCCATGCTGTCGAGTTTCATGTCTTTACGCATGTCGTCCAGCTTCTTGATGACTTCGGTATCGGCCGTTATGCCCAGGTCCTTGCCTTTTTCCAGCAGCAATTCCTGATCGATCAGGTCGCGAAGCACATCTTTATCGCGTTCGGCGACGAGCTTGTCGGCATTTACTGGATCTTGCTGAGCCGCTTCCTTCCTCAATTCATCTTTGCTGTGCAGAAACTCGCTGCGGGTGATGATCTGGTTGTTGACGCGCGCGACGATCTCTTCGACAACCTCATCATCTGCCCAGAGAATGACCGACACCGCAACGAAGGAGAACACGAGAAAGTAAGGGAGAAGTTTTCGCATAAGAATCCTGTAGCCTGAACCACAGTCAGAAGTGCCTAGTGGGCTCGCGGCTTGCCACCTTTTGTAAATTGTACCTCCGGATGTGTGGCCGCGGCTACCGCGCGTCCTGCTATCATAATCCGTTTTCGCCCGCATCGGCATGGGAGGACAAAACATGAAACTCACCGCCTGCTTTATTCTTGTATTGCTTATTGGAGTGACGGGTATTTCAGCGAAAGCACAAAAGAATGCGGCGCTGCCGGATATGGCGCAACTCGACCAGATGGCAAGTCGTTTCGCGCCGACGCCGCTAAGAGTCGATACATCGAGACTCTCCTCGGGCGATCGGCAGGCGCTGGTAAAGCTGATTGAGGCTGCCCGGGTCTTGAACGATGTCTTCATGCAGCAAATGTGGGACGGGAACCTCGCGCTTTATGGTCGGTTGCAGAAGGATGCTACGCCGCTAGGCAAAGCACGATTGCATTACTTCTGGATCAATAAGGGACCATGGTCTGATCTGGACGAATACAAGGCTTTCTTGCCGGGCGTGCCTCCGCGCAAACCGTTAGGAGCGAATTTCTATCCCGAGAGCATGACCAAGGAAGCATTCGAGAGCTGGGTTGCGCAGTTGTCGCCGAAGGAGCAGGAACAGGCAAAGAGCTTTTTCACCGTGATTCGTTCGGCGGACAATAGCAAAGCGGCGAATAGTTTCTTAGCTGTGCCCTATAGCCAGGAATATGCCGATGGCCTCACCAAGGCCTCGAACCTGCTCCATGAGGCGGCAGGTTTGACTGACAATGCGTCGCTGAAGAAATTTCTTAACCTGCGAGCCGATGCGTTTCTCACGAATGACTATTACGAGAGCGACATGGCGTGGATGGACCTGGATGCGCCACTGGACATCACGATTGGTCCGTACGAAACCTACAACGACGAACTTTTCGGCTACAAGGCGTCATTTGAGGCTTACGTAAACCTGCGTGATGATGAGGAGTCCGCCAAGCTATCGGTTTTCACACAGCATCTGCAGGACATCGAAAACAATTTGCCCATCGATCCGCAGTACCGTAACCCGAAGCTGGGTGCGGGAGCGCCGATTCGAGTGGTAGACGAGATTCTCAGCGCAGGCGACGGCGCTCACGGCGTGCAGACCGCCGCATACAACCTGCCTAACGACGACCGTGTGGTGCAGCAGAAAGGCAGCAAGCGAGTCATGCTGAAGAATGTGCAGGAGGCAAAGTTCCGCAGCGTGCTGCTGCCCATCGCGCGACGGACATTATCGCAAACGGCTATGGTGGATGTGAGCTTCGAGCTTTTCTTTACGCACATCCTGGCGCACGAATTGATGCACGGTCTGGGACCGCATCAGATCAAAGTTCAGGGCCGCGATACGACGCCTCGCGAAGAATTGAAAGACTTGTACAGCGCGATTGAAGAGCCGAAGGCCGACGTTACGGGACTTTTTGCTCTGCAATACATGATGGACCACTCGAAGGAAATGGGACTGGGTGCGTCGTTGCCGTCGGACGAGGCGGCGCAACGGCAGCTTTACACGACTTATCTGGCGTCTGCATTCCGCAGCCTGCGGTTCGGACTAAACGACGCTCATGGCAAAGGCATGGCAATGCAATTCAATTATCTGATGGATAAGGGTGCGTTTGTCCAACACCCCGACGGCACCTTTTCGGTGGACATGAAAAAGATAAAGTCCGCAATCGCGACGCTTGATCACGATCTGCTGACTATCGAGGCCGAGGGCAATTATGCCGGCGCGAAGAAGATGCTGGACGAACTGGGCGTCATGCGCCCTGCTGTACGGAAGGCGCTGGATGGTTTACAGGGAATCCCAACCGACATTGAGCCGATCTTCGTAACCGCCGACGAACTAGCGCCAATCGTGAATCGGCCGCCGAATGCGGGGCCTGCGCGAAAGAAAGGTACGAGCCGATAGAGCGGCGGATCTGCGGATCGTTCGTCGAGCTATTGAAAAGCGAGACCGAGCGGTTTCTCATGGAAAAAGAAACAGCGCGCATCGAAGCCTTCTCGGACGGCGTTTTTGCCATTGCCATTACTCTGCTGATTCTGGAGATCAAGATTCCGGCTGCGGGCAGCGGAAATCTCACCGTCCAACTTCTCCGCCAGTGGCCCTCTTATTTTGCCTTTGTCTTCAGTTTCGCCTTCATCGGGATTATGTGGATCAATCACCATCGCTTATTCACTCACATCAAGCGGTCGAATAATGCACTTCTGTTTTTGAACCTTCTTCTTTTGCTGGGCGTAACTGCGGTTCCGTTTCCGACGGCCGTGCTGGCGCAACATCTAGGCCAAAGCGATCAGCGGGCGGCAGCGATTCTGTATCACGGAACCTATTTCGTCATTGCCGTCTTCTTTAACATCTTGTGGAGATATGCAAACCGCCATCTGTTGGGCGACAACGTGGATGCCGGCGCTACCGACAAAATCTCGGCCAAATATGCGGTGGGACCAGCGCTTTACCTGGTATGCATTGCTTTGGCATGGGTGAACGTCCCGCTAAGTCTGCTCCTGAATGTAGCGTTAGCGGTGTTTTTTGCCCTGCCTTTACATCGCGCATTGCGGGTCGTGAGCAAATGAAGTCAGGCTCCTTCCGCTAAAACGAGGAAGGAGCCGACGATTTTCCTTAGCCTCCAGCAACGAGCTGGCTATTTCTTGTTTTGGTCCGGGGCTTTGTCTTGACCTTTGTCCTGGGCTTGGTCCTTGCTCTGGATGGAAATCAGCTCCACTTCAAAGATAAGGGTAGCGTTGGGGGTAATGTCTGGACCTTGACCGCGCTCGCCGTAAGCCAGATCAGATGGAACAAAGAGTTGCCACTTCGATCCCACAGGCATCAGTTGAAGGGCTTCCGTCCAACCCTTGATGACTCCAGTGACCGGAAATGTCGCGGGCTGGCCGCGCTTGTAGGAGCTGTCGAATTCCTTGCCGTCGATGAGTGTGCCGCGATAGTTGCACACCACGGAGTCGCTCGCGGTGGGCTTCGGCCCCGTACCGGGGGTGAGGATCTTGTACTGGAGACCGCTGGGCAACGTGACCACGCCGTCTTTTGCTTTGTTTGCCGCCAGGAATGTGGCGCCTTCCTTCTTGTTTGCCTCGCCCTCCGCCTGCATTTTCTCTTGCATCTTCTTGCGCATCTCGGTCTGGAACTCGGTGAGGGTGGCGCGCGCTTCATCTTCCGAAAGGAGCGTTTTACCTCCGGTAAATGCGTCCTCCAGGCCCTGCTGCAGCACTTTCGGATCAACGTCGACCGATTGCTTATGGAGAGTGGTTCCAATATTCATCCCAATGGCATAGCTGACTTTATCTTTTTGCGTTTTGAAGGGGGAAGCAGTCTGGCTTCCCGCTGTAGGAGTCTGTTGAGTTGTGGCCGGGGGAGTCTGCTGCGCCAGGGCATTCCCGAGCAAGATGATCGCGGCGGCCATTACACTTGCCAGCGTAGTAATAGATTTTTGCATTTAAGTATTGTGACACCGACTGCGGGGTTGGGCAAACTGGCGCGTCGTGCAAAGCTCGCTAAGCTCCGAGTAAAGTGGGTTTGCTGGAGTTTCGGGCCAAGGAAACCGCTGTCATGTCGTTGCGGATTCGCGCGGTTCTCATAAACTGCTGCACCCGGTCAAGAACGGATACGCAGAGTTTTTTCGCGCCTGCTCCTTTGGATTGCTCGAGGACTTCCTTCACCCGCTCCAATCCAAACTCTTCCGCTTTATGCTTAGCCTCCACGATTCCACGTGACGCCAGAAATAAGACGGCGCCCGGCTCGAGGGCAGCCATGGGCGCGTCCGAGGTCATATGGGAAAAAAGCCCCAGCGGCAGGCCGGTGGCGGGAAGTTCGCTTATCCCTTTGCGATCCAGGATGAGTCCCGGAGTATGGCCCGCGTTGAAGTAACAAATTATGCCCAGATTTTCATCGTAGGAACCAGCGAAGGCCGGGCACGAGCGAACCCCATTTGCGGCCTTTAAGACGGCCTGGTTCAATCGCAGGCATAGCTCCATCATCACGTCAGCTTCGTTCATATCCCGGCGGGCAAATAGCTCAATCCCGGCAGTTCGGAAGGTGTGTTGCGCAGCAGAGGTGATGGACCGCGTGTCGTCCAAACCGCCGGCGACATCGAGGAGGCCGAACAGAACGCGAGTGGGACCGACGCGGATGAAATCACAGGAATCGCCTGCCATGCGGAGACCGTAATAGGCCGAGGCAAGTTCGGCGCCGTGGACTTCCAATGCGTCGGAGTGGACAGAATCACGAACGGCGACAGACCGAGACTCACGAGAATGGAGGAGCGCGCGCATGGCAAATCGAGCCGAGACGTTAGCACAGAATTCGACAAAATCCAACCAAAAAGCCGGGGTCCGGGCGTGCTCACCGATGAATGTACGGGTAGAAAACCAGGTTCCAATCGGAGGTGGCCTTGAAAGGTGTGCCTAAGAACTTTCGGGTTCGCCACTAATTTCCAAATTTATTGATGAGGTATTTACCGATTTCTGCTTCCAGTTGGCCATAATCTGAGTGAATAGTAGCGCGCAGGGCGGCTTCGGTCGAGCTTCCCTGTCCCAGTCTTTCGAGAATCCGTTGCAGATCGCTCATGCCGTAGGTCTCGCTGATGTATTGCACGGCGGCGAGGGATTCTTCATAAGCCACGGTGGCCTGCGTGCTGGAGAACTGCATAAAGCTGCCTTCGAGAGCGTTCAGCGGGATCTCACGTTGATCGCGAAACAGATCAGCCAGAAGCCGACCATGAGCGATCTGCTTGGGTTCGACCGCCTGAGCAATACCCTCGTTGAGCCACTGCGGACAACGTCCGCCAGAAAGCTGTCTGATAAAGGAGTGTGCAAGTTCGTGCTTAAGCACGCGCGCCAGTTCGGGCGTGACCGAGGTCAAACCGTTGATGGGAATGCGCAGCTTGCCATCAAAAACTGCCCCGCTCCATGAAGGCGCCTGGGTGACGTCAAAGAAGGACTGCTCGGTGTAGAGAACGACGGGGATGCTGTTACGCGGAGCAATGCCGAGTTCACGCACCAGATCGTCGTATTCCGCCTCCAGGGTTGCGAGCAGCTGGCCGCGCAGGGCCTCCGATGTCTGCTTGCCTTCATATTTCAACGTGAAATGGCTACTCTCGTGTTCCGTGTAGTCGGCCTCGGCGGTGGCATCGCGCTGCGCCTTCTCCAGGTATTTTTGCACCGTGGCATCGGGACGGAGTTCCAGAGAATGTTTCCAGCTGCGTATGGCGTCCTGAGTACGGTCGGCGGCGAACTGGACGTATCCCAGCACGGTGAGCGCGTCAGGCGAATCTGGCGCACTGCGGACAGCTCGCTCGGCATAAGGCAACGCTTCGGTGGCATTGCCGGTTCTAACCAACAGGGCGGCGTAGTAATTCAGAATCGTGGGATTCTGCGAATCGAAATGCAGGCTGGCCTCAAAATATGTCCGAGCTTTACTGAAATTCCCGTGATCGAATTCATGCTTGCCGGCAATAAAGTAGCCAGCTGCGGTGGCGGTGCCGTTGCCCGCTTGTTCCAAGGCGGACAGCGCGTCCAGGTCGACCCGGCCGTCCTGGATGATCTTACCGATGAGTGTAGGATCATTTTTCAAGTTGTCGGCGGGAGCGAACTCCGGCAGATCGTGCGTTTGCTTGGCGGTGCCGTCGTCGGGAGCATAAGCAGGCGGAATCCCGCCGGCGTCGACGCGATCCACCAGCGACTTGGGAATCGAGTAGGTGTTGTCGCCGAGATCGTATTCGATATGGGTTCCGGTGTCCCGAACGTGGTCCGCCCAGATAGTGCGGCCGTTCTTCAGATGAATGACTTCGGCGGACGCGCAAGCTGCCGCGGTCAGCAGCAGTGCCGATAACAGGGAGCAGATGACAGGGCTACGCACTAAGGCGCATTCTAGAAGCTATTAAGCCGCAGGCGTAGGTGACCAGGGTAATCTCAAAAATGCGGATAGGAGCGCTTCCACTAGCTTGGTTGTTCTTGCTTGCTGCTGCTGTTGCGCTGCCCCTTGGCCAAAGCTCTCCCAAACCCGCCAGCGAGCCAGCAACCACGCAGCTCAACTCCGCTGAGAATCTCTATCTACAATTAAGCAGCGCAGGTCTGAGCAAAACACGAGTCTATCGGGTGCGCGATGTCTCCATCGATCGGGCAGCCATTCAGATTACTCTCAATGACGGCACGATTGCATTTACCGAAGACGTCGCTGGCCGCGTGACGGGAGCCTTCTTTGAAGGGGATGGCGAAGTCTTGCTTCCTCCGCCCAACCGCTACGAGCGCGCTTCCATGGCTTTGTTTACGAACGAGGCTATTTTGGAAGAACAGTTCGTGACTGCATACTTCCGTTTCAATGACGATACCTTTTCCGAGTTGCGACCGTCCCTGGTGCCAGTTGATTACGCGGAGGCATTCCTGTCGCAATGGAATGAGACTGCTCGCAGTATGGCCGACGTGGATGCGCTCCGCCTGTTCACCACCTTTAGCAGGTTTCTGCCTGTCATAGGCGGACCCGCCGAAGGTGCTGCAACGCCCGTCGTAGCCCAGGACAACCATGACCGCTTTCTGCACGCCCACTTACAGGGGTTGAGACTGGGAGGCTTCGATCTTTACTTTGACGAGGACACGCCTGAGCAAGTCTGGGCCGGTCAGTTGAAAACCACCGAGGGCATGAGCTTCTACGACGTGTGGACTTCGTTCTCTTCCGCGGAAGTGAATCAGAGTGCGGAAGCTGTAAATGCGACGGTTGGCGAAGGCGGAAAGCCCGATTCAATCGCGATATCTCACTACAAGATTCGAGCAGTCATAAAGCCGCCCACGCAAATCGATGCCGAGGCGCACCTACAAATGGAAGTGCAGCAGGGCGGTCAGCGGGCGGTTCTGTTCGAATTATCCCGAGCGCTTCAGATTAAGAAGGTGGAGGCGGACGGGCATTCTATCGAGTTCATTCACAACCCTGCAATCGAAGGAACCCAACTGGCCCGACAGGGCAACGACCTGGTTGCTGTCGTCTTTCCCCAGCCCTTGCAGACCGGACAACGACTGGAGCTGCACTTTGTGTATAGCGGCGAGGTGCTTGCCGAGGCCGGAGCCGGGTTGCTGTACGTTGGGGCGCGAGGCATGTGGTATCCAAATCGCGGACTGGCTATGTCCAACTTCGACTTGGAATTTCACTATCCGCCAGGCTGGACCCTGGTGGCTACCGGAAAACGGACTGATGCCAAGTCTGCTTCCAACCCAGGCGATCAGGTCCCAACAGGTGCTTCATTCACAGGTGGACAAGTCAGCCGCTGGATATCCGAACGGCCCATCCCTATCGCGGGATTCGATCTAGGGAAGTATGAGCGGGCGGTGGCTCATGCAGGCGATGTGACCGTCGAGACCTACGCAACAGCAGTTATGGAACGCGGATTTCCTACGCCGTCGATCAAAAGCGTGATCCCAAACCCGATTGAACCAGCAGGTCCACATCACCCCCCGCCGATTCTCGTGCCGGTGCAGCCTTCTCCTGCGCGGAATGCGCAAACCGTTGCAGATGCTTCAGCACATGCGATCGAATTCTACGCGCGACGTTACGGCCCGTTCCCTTACAGCGATCTGAAGCTGGTGCAAATGCCCGGAGCGCTCAGTCAAGGATGGCCGGGGCTGATCTTTCTCTCCAGCGCTTCGTTTCTTACAGGCGCGGAAGAATCGCAGCTGCGCTTAACTCCGGTTGAGAGGACGCTGATTACCCAAGTGATTGCGCATGAGACCGCTCACCAGTGGTGGGGCGATCTGGTGATGTACAGCGGCTACCGCGACCAATGGCTCGTGGAAGCGCTGGCGAATTACAGCTCGATGATGGTTCTCGAATCGGAGAATCCAGCGAAGTTTCGCGCTGCGATGGAGAAATACAGGGATGACCTCTTACAGAAAAATAAAGCTGGGCAGGAGTTGATGGAAGACGGCCCGGTAACCTTGGGCACGCGGCTATCCTGTTCCCAATTCCCCAGCGGCTACGAAGCAATCAGCTACGGACGCGGCACATGGCTGTTCCACATGCTGCGTCTCATGATGCGCGACGCCGAGCGGACGAGCGCTGGAAGTATCCGAGGTGATAGCAAGACTGGTCAACCCGATGAGCCTTTCGTGCGAGTGCTCCGCGCGGTCAGGGAACGCTATCAGGGAAAACCCATTACCACTCGCGAGTTATTACAAGCCTTCGAAAATGAGTTGCCGCGCTCCTTGTGGTACGAGCACCGAAAATCGCTGGACTGGTTCTACGAAGGATGGATTAACGGCACTGCAATTCCTCGCTTTGAATTGCACGGGGTGAAGTATTCGGACACTCCCGGCTCGACCACGATCAGTGGGGTTATCGTGCAGAAGGATGCGCCCGACGATTTGGTCACGCCGGTTCCGCTTTACGTTTCAGTAGCAGGAAGAATGGTGCTGCTGGGGCGGGTGTTCGCCGACGGACCCGAGACTGCGTTTCATTTGACCGCATCCTTGGGCGCACGGAAGGTCGTGCTTGATCCCGAGCACACACTTTTGTCGCGGCCTCGATAGGCTTTAGTCGGTTAGTGGTTCGACCGTTTTAGGACACATTTCCCGATAATTTGGAGGGTTTTTCCCAAGACGGTTATTTACCGTCCGTGCTTAAGCGGTTCGAGGGTTCGTATTGATACCTCTTATGACCTAACTCGCAGTGCGATATAGCATCTTCTGGTTCCGGGCGTCGGCTATTCCGGATGGAAGAGTGGGTGCTAATACATTTTCGTGCTGGGAGGACAATAGGTTGAATCACACACAATCATCCGCGGAAACAGCCCCCGATTCGGTATCGTTCGCACGGGGCGCTGATCCGCAACGAAGTCATGGAACCATCTTGCTTGTAGAAGATGAAGCGTTCCTCCGTGAAGTGACTTGCGAGATTCTGGAGTCCACCGGTTATCGGGTGTTAAAGACTCGGAACGCGGCGGAAGCGACATCCACCTTCGGCGAATACAAATCCATCGTGCGACTATTGCTGACCGATGTGGTTCTGCCGGGACAGAATGGCCGCGACCTTGCGAACGAGTTGCGGAGTGTGTGTCCAAAGCTGAGAATTCTTTTCATCTCAGGCTATCCGGAAAATGTGGTCACGCGACACGGAATCCAGGAAGACGGAATGTTCTACCTGTCTAAACCATTTTCGCTGCAGTCCCTTACCCGAAAGGTAACGCAGGCTCTCGGGCAGAAAGAGACAGCCAACGCCACGCGTCTGAATTGGCTTGTCATTCCTCAGTGGCTTCAGGAATCTGCCGCGTGATTGCCATTAACGCACGGCGCGTTGCGGCGGCCGAGGATCTTTCACGAGACGAAAACCGATTGATGGACCGCTGGTGATCGGACTTCGTACGGCGTGTAGATACGCAGAGCTTAATGCACACTTTCGGGCGGAGGGTTCGGAGCAGGATCGGGTTCGTGTTTCCCCACGACCACCACATCCACGCGGCGATTAAGCGCTCGCCCGGCCTCCGTGCTGTTGCTGGCGATAGGATGATATTCTCCGTAACCGCCCGCCGATAACCGCTGCGCAGCAAATCCGTATTTGGTGATCAGCAAACGAATCATTTCGGTCGCGCGCGCCGTCGACAGCTCCCAGTTGGAGGTGAATTGGTTATTGTGGATGCGCACATTGTCGGTATGGCCCTCGATGCGAAGGTTGTAGTGGCGCTCCCCGAGCAGCGTGGCCATGCGGCTGAAAGCCTGCTGAGAGCCGGCTTTAACGCCGGCTGAACCGCTGTCAAAGAATCCAGCTTCTCGCAAGCTAATCACCAGGCCCTCATGTCCACTTCGCACTTCTACTTCGCCTCGGGCAATCTCCGGTGCCAAAGCTTGCTCCAGTTCCTTTCGCAGTTCAGTCAAATCGCGGCTTTCGTCGGTAATGGGCGGTGGCACAACCGGGGCAGTCTTGGGGACGGCAACCTCTGGTTCGATTGCGACGATGTCCGACGTGTCCGCGGTTGGGTACGCTCCCAACTGCTGGAACGCGACCTGTATAGCGGTTGCAAGCCGGTTCACTTTCTTTTTGTCGACCTGCGCAGTCGAGTAATTCACATACACATCCACAACGTTGGTGCAGGTATCGAAAGATAAATTCCACACGTGCTCGATGATCATGGCGCGAGTGATTCGCCGGCCCGCGTTGCGCATCAGGTATTCCAGCAAAGCAAATTCCTTGCCGGTTAAATCGATGCGGCGTCCCGCGCGCTCCACCCTGCGCTCAACCCGGTCGAGCTTCAGATCCTCCACCGTCAGCACCGATTCCGCCGGCAAATGGCAACGCCGCAGCAGCGCGCGAATCCGCGCCGAAAGCTCCGAGAACGAGAAAGGCTTGCCCAGATAGTCATCCGCGCCCAGGTCCAGACACTGCACCCGGTCTTCCACTCGCGTACGCCCCGTCAGCACCAGAATCGGCATGCTTGGTTTCCGCGTGCGCAGATAACGCAGAATCGCAACTCCATCCAGCCGCGGAAGGCTGAGGTCGAGTACCACCAGGTCATAGTCGAA
Source organism: uncultured Acidobacteriota bacterium (assembly GCA_963722725.1). Lineage (GTDB taxonomy): Bacteria > Acidobacteriota > Terriglobia > Terriglobales > Acidobacteriaceae > JABDBE01. The sequence continues at coordinate 47,272 of CAVROB010000009.1, read as the reverse complement.
TTCGCCCGCCATGGCCCGAGCCTGCTCCCCATCATTTGAAACATCCACCGCGTAGTGTTCGGCGTCCAGGCCTTTTTTTACGAAGCTGGCGAGTGCGGAATCGTCTTCAGCGATCAGAATGCGCATAAGGTTTCTCTAACCTGCACTTCCGATTCTAGGCAAGAACCTGCCGAAGATTGGGGATTCCGTGCTGCACGAAGGTCTCTGCCTTCCGCAAACGGGAACCTTACCCCGGAACCTGCTCCGCCACTCACTCGCGCTTTGCTCTGCCGACGATAATTCCTTGACACACATTTCTCTTACTAAAGGATCACACCAGCTTGGATCTGGGGAGTAAAGGAACGCTGAAATCCTTGTTCGTGCCTGGCGGCATTCTCCTGCTGGCCGCAGTCGTACTGTTGTCGAGCGGGATTCTGTCGATCCCCGCGGCCGCAGTCGACTTCTACTATTACGCGGTCTTTGTTGCCGGAATCCTGCTGGCTTGGCGTTTCCACTCCAGCCGCGTCCTCTTCGCTCTGCTCATGCTGCTTCTGGCGCACCGCGCCCTTGAATTCTTTTCCGGGGGACGAGCGGTCGCGAGCGGGCCGGGTCGCATTGCCTTTGAAGCCATCGCCTTCCTCGTCCCTGTCAACTTCATCGTGCTGGCGCTCATTCGCGAGCGCGGCCTATCGATTCCAGACATCACTCCTCGCCTCGTCTTGCTTTTCCTTGAGTCCGTGTTCGTCGCGGTACTCTGCCGGCCTGGACAGATTGCCAGTCCGGCATTTCTTAACTTCGCGTTGTTGAATCGATCTTTATTTCATTGGACGAAAATTCCGCAACTTGCCTGGCTGGCTTTCGTCGCGGCCTTCGTGGTTCTGATCGCCCGCATCTTTCTCTATCGCAAGCCGGTGGAAATTGGCCTGCTCTGGTCGCTGGCCGCGACTTTCCTAGGCCTGCAGGCAAACGCAGTCGGCCGTATCGCGGTTGCCTATTGGGCGACTGCGGGCCTGCTCCTGGTCGCATCGATCATCGAGAACACTTACGTTCTGGCCTATCACGACGAACTCACTTCGCTGCCCGCGCGCCGCGCTTTCAATGAGGCTCTGCTGCGCCTGGAAGCGCCTTATGCCGTTGCTGTCGTCGACATCGATCACTTCAAGAATTTCAACGACACCTATGGGCACGACACCGGCGACCAGGTTCTCAGCATGGTCGCTTCGCGACTCGCCCGCGTGAGCGGCGGCGGGCAAGCATTTCGTGTCGGCGGAGAAGAGTTCTCGATTCTGTTCGCAGGAAAGTCGACGAAAGAAGTCGTGCCCTATCTTGACGCACTCAGAGTTCTCATCGAGGAATCCAGGTTCCGGGTGCGCAACACGCCCGAGCGCCGCAGCGCTCCTCGCGGCGCCGGCCGCAGGGTTGAAGATAAGAGAAGCACGCGTCGCAAACTAGGCCGGCCTCGGACTCCTCCGCCAGAAACCTCTCTCGGCCTCTCGGTCACCGTGAGCATCGGGGTCGCGGAATCGGACTCGAAGACGCGCGAGGCGGAACAGGTAATTCAAGCCGCCGACAAGGCTTTGTATCGAGCCAAGAAGGCGGGCCGCAATCGCGTCGAGACCGCGAGCGAAGCTCGCGGTCGTGGCGCGCGTCTCAAGCGAAACATCGCCTGAAAATCGAGAAGTGTTCCACGTGGAACATATTGTTGGTGCGATTATGTACGTACACGTACGTACATTACTAATGACAACATCTTTTGTTGCTTGGAGTTACGCGCGATCCGCCTGCGCGTGCTACGGAAAAATGCTTTTTATGGTTGCAACATCGAGCCCCAGCGGCTAAAGCCGGACCCATTTTTCATCGAGTTACGGTATGCCTGAAGGCATACCCTGATACGAACCGAGAGCTTTCCGCAAATTCGGGAGCCTGAAGGCATACCCTGATACGAACCGAGAGCTTTCCGCAAATTCGGGAGCCTGAAGGCATACCCTGATACGAATCGAAAGCTTTTCCGCAAGCTCGGAAGTGCTGCGCTCCCCCATCGGAATTTTCCCGTAGCTCTCCAGGACGGCCGGGGACGGCCTGTTCCATTTGACAAGCCGAGTTTAGGAACTGCCGATCAGGACGCCTGTCGCGAAAACCAGCGCTCCGCCCAGCGCTACCTGCAGGGCGGCGGAAACTGTGGGGGTGTCCATGTAGCGATGGCGAATCCAGGTGATGACTCCGAGTTCGACCAGCACTACCACGAAGGCAACGCCAAGTGCCAGATGGAAACTGGGAAGCAGGAACGGTAAAGTGTGGCCCACCCCTCCCAATGCGGTCATGGCGCCACAAATCAATCCGCGAACCCAGGGATGGCCGCGGCCGGTGAGGCTGCCGTCATCGGAGAGCGCCTCGGCGAATCCCATGCTGATGCCTGCGCCGAGCGAGGCTGCCATGCCGACCAGAAAAGCGTCCCAGGGATTGCGAGTGGCGAATGCAGCCGCGAAGACTGGTGCGAGTGTAGAGACGGAGCCATCCATCAAACCGGCCAGGCCGGGCTGCACGATCTGTAAAACGAAAAGCCTGCGGCGCGCCCGTTCTTCATCTTGCGCAACGTCGGGGCGCAGCTCTTCTTCTTTCAACTCCTGGGCGCGGTCTTCATGGGCGCGCTCTTCCTGGGCCAGGTCGTCGAGCAGTTGGCGAATGCTCGCATCCTGGGTTCGGCCCGCGGCTTTCTCGTAGAACCTGCGAGTTTCGACCTCGATGGCGCTGGCTTCGTTGCGCACGACATCGAGGCGCAGCGGCCGCGCCAGCCAGACCGGCTTTCGTTGTACGAAGCCCTTCACGTCAACCCGGCGGATGAGTGGAATATGTTCGCCGAATTTCTGCCGGTATAAGTCGATCAATCTTCTGCGGTGTCCGGATTCTTCAGCCTGCATTCCTTCAAATACGGCGGCCGAAGCAGGAAAGTCCTGGCGCAATCCTTCAGCGAAATCGGCGAAGATGCGCTCATCTTCTTCTTCGAGCGAAATGGCCAAGGCGAGGATCTCGCGTTGGTTAAGAGTTTCGAAAGTCTTCATGGCGGATAGTGTAATCGGGCGAGGATGGATGCTCCAACTCGGGAGTCGAACCGTCGGTTTGTTGCGGTTTGCTGCCCCGACGTGATTACCGTGGTGAACTTCGGTTATCGAAGTTCACCGCGGCAAAGTCAAAGAGCAGAGCAAGAACTAATACGCCCAGAAGGGACCTGGCGTGGTACCGACAGTGGTTCCATCGATGGCGGTGAATACCGACCTGCCGTAGAAGAACGGAAGCCCCCAATCGAAACTGCACGGCGAAGCCGTGCAGGGCATCGGTCCCGCGAGGTTGCTGAATGCGGCAGCACTGGGATTGGCTTGGGTCACTGTATCGAAATCGTCTACGCTGAAATTGACCGTGTTCGACGTCGTGCCATTGTTTGGATCCACATTGGTTGCTATAAACGCCGTGGTAGTCGGGGGACAATACCACGAGCTGTTATCGGGGCAAATATTGGGCAAATTGTTAGTCTGCGGGAAAAAGAGCCCATTCGAACCGCTGTCAATGAAGCTGGCGGTAAGCGCCTGACTGTTGAAGTTGGTAGTGAAGTTGTCTGACGAATCCAGCGTGAACAAGGTTGCTGTGCTCGGAATAGCATTGTTTGCTTCCGTGTCAATGCCAAAAGTCAGAGTTCCAGACGCGGTAGGTGCTACGTCGTTAACCGACTGCAGAGTCAGGATGGTGCCATTGTTGTCTGCCGGGAAGTTGAAGACCGGGTTTGTCACTTGTTGGTTAGGGTTTGCATCCTGACAGATCGTGCCGCAGGACACGAATGTCGTGTTGCAACTACCGCCAGAGGAGCAAAGATAATATACCGCTGGAGCTGTTCCACCTGCGCTTGGATCGCAGGCCAGACCGCAGTCAAACGGTTCGGGACCTACACCCAGTATGCCGTTTGCGCCCAAAAGGGTTTGGGTATCTTCGTTAGTGCCGGAGCATCCGCTGGGGATGCTGAAGCTGGGATTCGCGATAAGCTGAACGGAGGTCGAAGCTGCTAACTCTGCACCTACCACGAAGTTCGCCGGTGCCACCGCTCCCCATAAGAACGAATTGTCTACGAACTGAACGCAGTCATACAGTGTGTTGCCGTTGGTGTCGGTTAACGGCGTGAGCGGAACTGTAACTTGCGAGGCCAAGAGTCTGAGGCCGAACGATCCCGTATCCACCAAAATGTCGGGGATGGTCTGGCAGGCACCATTCGTGGGAGAGCAGACTAAGACGCTGATAAACGCCGCATCGGTATAGATCGCAGGAGGGTTAGCGGTCGTCAACGGCCCGCCGTTGACCGAGATTGGCGCGACGTTCGCCACGGTTCCTGCGGGCGCAATAACAACTGGCGTCGATGCGGTGACTGTAGAACTGGCGTTAGACGTGGCCACGACCGTTGGGAGCGCGATACTGCTCACTGGGTTCGGCGCAGTATACGTCACGCCCGTACTGGTTTGATTGCTCAAGGTACCAGCGCCAGTCAGAGACCAACTTACACCTTTGCCGCTGGAGTCGTTGGCAACGCTGGCAGTAATATTCACGCTTTGGCCGGCGTCAAGCGATGCGCTGCTGGGAGTGAGCGTGATCGAAGTCACGACGCCTACAGGCGTTCCGCTGCTACCACACCCTACAAGGAATCCGAGGGTTCCAATCAGAATTAAGACCAAGAAGCTGCGCACACGTTCCTCCTTATTGTAATGCGTCGACGTTAACGCCCTGCGGCACCATGGCAGGAAGATAAGCTCTGCCAAAATACGAGCGCATGTGTCCGCCATTCTGGAAAACGAAATCAGGTTGTTTGATATTGACCGGCCTATGGCCCGGTTGGCTCTCTCGCTGTAGCTTCGCGGCTTGCACGAACCGATCTGAGTACGTCCCCAGCAGTTGCTGCATGTTAGGGATGAACGGACCGCTCCAGGAGATGGCAAACACCTTGCCTTCCGGGGAAACGTATTCCTTCACGATGGTTTTGCCCGGAGCCGTGATTTCGTGAGTGGTGTAGGCGTCGGCTTCCGTGGTCTTCAGGCTGCCTTTCATTTGCGCCTGATCTCCCTGGACGGAGGTAACGTTGCCGCCCAATGCCGCTAGCGCTGGAATAGGAAGCGCCAGCATCAGGAGAGCAATTCCCATCCATACAGTCTTTGGGAACAAAGTTGATGGCAGAGAGGTTTGTGATTCTGATATCCGAGATTCTGATACCCCGGAATTTGATACCCCAGAATTTGATTTCATGTGAATGACTCCGCTTTCTGTCGTGCGCAAGGCTACGCGGTTCGTTGCGTTAAACCCAGATGGTGGGCTTAAGTTGCGGTTCCCCACCAGGATTGGCATCGAGGTCCCGAGGTTGCGTTTCGCCGCAAGATTCGTGCCGCTAGTGTAGAGCGGACAATCCTGTCCGCAGACCTCGGCTGTCAAGATTGTAAAATCGAAACCAATCAGCCCAAAATTCGTCATACCCTCAAGGGCGGCGGACAGGGAGTGTCCGCCCTACACGGTTCAAAAGAGAATGCAGACATTTTATCTCTTTTGCGCCTCGCGTGTGTAAAGGGTTGTAAAGTTACGTTACCATTCACATTCCCCGCATCGATTAGCGAGAGCGCGGGCCAAGCAGTAAATTATTAAGCGGAGAGATTGATGTCCACCTGCGTATCATGCGGCTCACAACTGCCGGAGACGGGACGTTTCTGTTCGTCCTGTGGCGCGGCCATGGTGTCCGGAGACGAACTGGCGACGATGGAGTATCTGGATTCGAAGCCCAGAGCATCGGGGAAGGCTTCATCGGGGTCGGCCGCGAAGACTTCCGGCAGGACGCAGAGCTCTTCGGGAGGCTTGCTGACCGAAGGCCGATTTCTTCCCGGACGCTTGCTGGCTGGCCGCTATCGCATCATTGCATTGCTGGGCAGAGGCGGCATGGGCGAGGTGTATCGCGCCGATGATCTGACGCTGGGGCAACCGGTTGCGCTCAAGTTTCTGCCTGAAGAGGCGACTAAGGACGAAACTCTGCTGGAGCGATTTCGTAATGAGGTTCGTCTCTCGCGCCGAGTATCGCACCCGAATGTTTGCCGGGTCTACGACGTGGGCGAAGTCGATGGGCACACGTTCTTCACCATGGAGTATGTGGACGGCGAGGATTTGGCGTCTTTGTTGCGGCGCATTGGGCGCTTGCCCGCGGACAAGGCTTTGGAAATCGCGCGCCAGCTTTGTGCTGGTTTAGCTGCGGCTCATGCCAAGGGAGTGCTGCATCGCGATCTGAAACCGGCCAACATCATGCTCGATGGGCGCGGGCAAGTGGTGGTTACGGATTTCGGGCTCGCCGGATTGGTCGATCAGATTCCGGGCAGCGATGTACGGAGCGGTACGCCGGCTTACATGGCTCCCGAACAACTGGAAGGCAAAGAAGTCAACGCGAAGAGCGATATTTACGCGCTGGGTCTGGTGCTGTACGAAATCTTTACCGGCAAACGCGCATTCAGTGTGGAGTCGTTACCGGAACTGGTGCGAGCGCGAAGCGAATCCGCGCCGAGCAAACCATCGACGTTGGTGAAGGATCTCGATCCCGCAGTGGAGCGGGTGATTCTGCGGTGTCTGGAGGCGGATCCCGCGAATCGGATGAGCTCGGCATTCAGTGTGGCGGCGGCGCTGCCGGGAGGCGATCCGCTGGCCGCGGCTTTGGCTGCGGGCGAAACGCCATCGCCGCAGATGGTTGCGGCAGCGGGAGAAACCACGGGATTGAGGCCGCGAACCGCGGTGCTTTGTTTAGCGGCGGCGATTCTAGGTTTGGGGCTGGTTAGCTACTGCGCGATTAAGACCAGTGGCATGGGGAAGCTGGGGCTGGAGCAATCGCCGGAAGTCTTGACGCAGAAGGCAAAAGAAATCGTCAGCCAACTTGGATATACGGAAAAGCCGGCGGACACCGCTGTCGACTTCATTGATGGCAAAGATTTCCTGAATTATGTGGAGGAAAATGACAAGCCGCATCCGCGCTGGGATGAAGTGCTTTCAGGCCGGCCCGCGCCGCTGCAGTTTTCATACCGGCAAAGCGCGCAATTCATGATGGGGATCGATTTCCACGACTCGACGCTGACTCCGGGGATGGTAACGGAGGACGATCCGCCGCCGATCCTTTCGGGGATGGTGAACCTGACGATGGATCCGCGAGGGCGGCTGACATTTTTCCAGGCGATCCCCGCGCAAGTGCAAAGCGAAAATGCGGACACTCATGTGCAGGCGGTTGACTGGAACGTGTTGTTTCGCGAAGCCGGGCTGGATGCGACGCAATTCAAGACGACGGAACCACTCTGGACTTCGCTGGCCGCGTCGGACACGAGGGCGGCGTGGACGGGAACCTGGCCCGGCACCAGTCGTCCCTTGCGGGTTGAAGCGGCGGCATTCGAAGGCAAGCCAGTGTTCTTTTCGTTGATCGGACCCTGGACTCGTCCACAACGCATGAAACCGGATCGGCCGACGACCGCGGCGCAACGAGCCGGAAATTTGTTTCTTCTGGCAATGGTTTTGTCGGTGGTGGGAGGAGCTGCATTGTTGGCGCGGCGAAACTACATTCGAGGAAGAGGCGACCGCCGGGGCGCGTTCCGCCTGGCCTGCGTGCTTTTCGCAACGCTGGTCGGAGTGTGGCTATGCCGAGGTCACATGGTGCCGGGGCTGGAGATGTTATTTCCATTTACCATGGCGATCAGCACGGCGCTTTTTTTCTCGGGCCTGATATGGCTGCTCTATCTTTCGCTCGAGCCCTATGTTCGCCGCCATTGGCCGCAGGCGCTGGTTTCCTGGAGCCGTCTAGTGATGGGCCGGCTGCGCGATCCGCTGGTGGGCCGTGATGTTTTGTTTGGCGTAATCCTGGGCGTTGTCTGGGTACTGATTTTCGAAGTTGCTCAATTGCTGATTATAGGGAAAGGCGGGCCTCCGCAATTCTTTTCGACGAGCTATCTGTTGGGCGGGCGGCACGTGCTCGGAGCATTCTTGTTTCAAATCCCGGACTCGATCGAAGCCACGCTGCTTTTCTTTTTTCTGCTTTTCGTGTTGCGCGTAGTGTTGAAGAAGGAGTGGCTGGCCGCGGTTGTGTTCGTGGCGATATGGGTGACATTGAAAGCGTTGGGCAGCGACTATCCGTGGATTGAAGGAGGCGCCTATGCGCTGCTTTACGGAGGCGCGACGCTCGTCGTATTTCGGTCCGGGTTCGTAACTTTGGGTGTGGGAATATTTACCACCGAGTTGCTGGCGAATGTGCCGATTACTCTGGATTTTTCCGCTTGGTATTTTGGCAGTGTATGGCTCGCCGTGCTGGGTATTGCCGCGCTGGCAGCTTGGGGATTTTACAATTCGCTGGCGGGGCAGAAATTGTGGCAGGGAGATTTGTTCAGTTAGACCGGCCTCCGCGTGTCTTTTTGGCTGACGCCGGTCCCCACGTTTATTTTGCGCTGCCTACCAGTTTCTCGACGTCGGACATCTCTTTGGGCACACCGGACGAAAGTATTTCCGGACCGTTGTCAGTTACCAGGATCGTATCTTCGACGCGGAAGTGCATGTGTTGGTCGGGGAATTCGACGATGGGCTCGACGGTGACAACCTGGCCAGCTTTCACCGGGCCGGTTGGCATCTTCACATCGTGCGTGGCCAGGCCGACGAAATGTCCGGGGAAACCGTACCATTGTTTAGCGATACCGTTTTTTTCAAAGACTGCCTTGCCGGCGTCGGCGACTTGCTCGTAGGTGTTTCCGGGCTTGAGCAGCGCGATGGACGCCTTCTGCGATTCGAGATCGACTGCGTACCACTTGGCCTGCTCAGGCGTGAATTTTCCGCTGATGTTGAAGGTGCGAGTAATGTCCATGGTCATGTGATCGAGGTCGGCGGCGAAATCAAAAACCACCAGGTCATTCGGCTGGATCTGGCGACGGTCGCTGAAGTAGTGCCAGGTGTTGATGTTGTCGCCGGTGCCGACAATCGCGGGATAAGCCCAGCCTTGGGCGCCGCCGTTGCGGAAGACGTAGGCGGCTTCGGCTTCGATCTGATACTCGAACATCGGAGGATGGGCGTGTTCCATCGCCTGCTTGATTCCCTCGGCGCTCAGTTTGCCGTTGCGCCGGAGCAGTTCGATTTCCTGCGGAGTTTTGATGTTGCGCATATCGTCGATGAACGGCGTAGCGTCGCGTTGGTGAGCGGCAGGATAGCGCTCGGCTAACTTTTTTCAGGGCGGCGCGGTCGCCGGGCAAGGGGTCGCCGTAGGGGTTCGAATAATCAGCGGCGTAATCGCGACCGACCTCGAAGCGAGCGCCATCAGCCTTGTCAGCGAAAGTCAAACGCAGCCACAAGTCGGTATCTTTGCCCAGGAAAAACGCCAGGATGCCATCGAGACTGTCGAGCGGCAACACGGTCTTGAATCCAAGTTTTTCCTGCGCTTCAGGAGTCATCGAGAGCAAATTAGCGCCGTAGACCTGCTTCCCGCGCGGACCTTGCTGCGGCTCAAAAATCATGGTATCGCCATTGCTGGCGTCCATGACCATGATCGCGCCGGGGTCGGCCAGTCCCGTGAAGTAGAAGAAGTCGTTGTCCTCGCGGTAGTGATTGGCTTCGGGAAGTACAGTGCGTGCAAACAGAATCAGACGGCCAGTCTTAAGCTGTTTGGCAAGTTCCTGACGGCGACGAGCGAATTCCTGCGGTCCGCCCAGATCGTTGATCGCCACCGGATCGGTATATTGCGCCAGAGCACTTGCGCAGAAAAAAGAAATCAGCAGACACAGAACCAAACACCTTGAACCAAAATCTTTCACTTGATTCTCCTGAGAGCCGCGAGTGTAGCCTGTAGGTATCGAATTTGACAAGGTTGTCGTCAATCGGTGTCGGCGTTTTCGGAAAGTTGGGCCATCCCACTGATCACAATCGGCGCGAGGTTTCCCTCACGCAGGTGCAAGTTGAGTTGCGGCAGCCAGTTTGTCTTGACGTGATTCCAATCCGCAAGACGCAGCTTCAAGGCTTCGCTCGATTCATGGTAAAGCGCAATGGCCTGGGAAGGTACGGCACGATCGCTGCTTTCGACCACGGCTAACGCTGAAGTTAGCCCTGAGCTGACGGTCTCCAGTCCGAGTGTCTTGCTTCCGGCATCTTCACTGCCCGCCAGGATCTTGCGAATTTCAGCTTCGAGTTGTGAAGCTGCCGACTTCAGCTGAGTGTGATGACTATCGAGCTTTGGATCGAGGTCGGACAACTGCTTCTGCACCGACCTGATCTCTGCCAGAGTTTGCCGGCTCGAAGTGGCCTCGGCAAAAATCTGCCGCCCCAGCTGCAGTTGTTGTTCGAGGTCGCGAGCAGTCGCGGGGGAACGCGGGTCCATCACGATCTTTAGCGATTGAGTCAGAGTTTTTCCGTCGAAGGTGAGGCGCACTTGATAAGCGCCGGGAACCGCGCGTGGGCCGCGAGGGGATCGATATTCGTCTCCTGCAGGTTGAGCCGCGGGCTTGGCGCTTGCGTTGCCCCAGGCAAGATTCCACACGAAACGATGCGTGCCCGGAGTGGTCTCTAGAATTTCCGGTTTCGGAAACCAACGCTCGGCGATGGGCCGGGGAGGATGCTGCACTCGCGGGTCGTCGGAGGAAAACGTTTGAACCAAGTTCTGGCTCGCATCAAAAATCTCGAGCTTGATGTGTGCTGCAGCAGCGTCGAGGTAGTAGTCAACGATGGCGCCGTTGGGCGGATTGTTCGCAGTAGGCTCTTCCGGCGGCAGCGGGGTGGACACGAAGTCATCATTATCGACGCGGACGGCTGTGGCTGGCCGGAAAAGATATGCGCCGCCCGCTTTTATGGCGTCGTGCGCCTGTCGCAATGGCGTGATGTTATCGAGAACCCAAAACGCACGACCGTGGGTGGCGACGAGCAGGTCGTCTCCGTGAATGTCCAGATCGTGGATCGAAGCCGTAGGAAGATTTAACTGCAGCGATTGCCAGTGGTCCCCGTCGTCGAAGGAAGCATAGACGCCAAGTTCGGTTCCAGCAAAGAGCAATCCGCGAGTCTGTGGATCTTCGCGGACGGCCCGCAAGAATGCCGATGTGCCGATGCCATCGGTGATCAGTTGCCAGCTCGTCCCATAATCGCGGGTGCGATAAAGATACGGTTTCTGGTCGTCGAGGCGATGGCGATCTACGGCCGCGTAAGCTTCTGCGGGATCGAAGTGCGAAGCTTCTATCAGCGATATCTTGCTCCAGTCCCCGAGGCCGCTCGGCGTGACATCTTTCCATGTTTTGCCGCCGTCACGCGTAATGTGGATGAGTCCTGTGTCGCTACCAGCCCAGATCAGACTGCCGTTCAAGCTCGAAGGCGCAATCGTATAGACAACTCCGTAGCCTCGCTCCTTTGCGTTCTCAACCGTGGGCGGCCCTTCAGGCTTTTTGTCGCCAGGACGCTGTGTTGCTCCGCTCAGATCAGGGCTGATAGTTTCCCAATGCAGGCCGCCATCGAGCGTCTTCATCACATATTGCGTCCCCAGATAAAGCGTTTTCTTGTCGAATGGAGATATCAGCAGCACGGGCGTCCAGGGATCTCGATACTTGCGCGCGTTAATATCACTGCCAAAAGTTGAGACCGGCCACGGAGTAATGTCCTGGCTAAATGAAGTTCGAATGTCGAAACGTGTGACGTCTCCATAGGTTCCGCTGGCGTAAAGGATGTTTGGATTCTTTGGATCAGGCGCTATGTATCCGCTCTCGCTGCCGCTGGCGGGAAACCAGTCGCGAGGCGTGATCAGCCCGGCGTCGCCACGGCTGCGAACCGCTGCGCTGCCGCTGTCTTGCTGCGTGCCGAAGACCGTGTAAGGAAACTGATCGTCGGTGATCACGTGATAGAACTGCCCGGTGGGCTGGTTGAACCAGGTGCTCCAGGTCCGGCCATAATCCAGGCTGATGGTCGCGCCCTGATCGGTAGCGAGAATCATTCGGGAGGAATCTTTGGGATCGATCCAGATTTGGTGGTAATCGTCTCCGCCGGGTGCGCCGCGCACGATTGAAATGGTTTTGCCGCCATCTTCGGAGCGGTAGAGCGCAACGTTCGGCATGTAAATCACGTCCGGATTATTCGGATCGACCGTGATGTTTCCGAAATACCAGGCGCGGCTGGTGAGCCTGCGGTCTTCGTTCTGCAGTGTCCAGGTATTTCCTCCGTCGTCGGAACGATAGAGTCCAGGTTTCTTGGAAGCGCTGATAAGCGCGTACACGCGCTTGCCGTTCGGCGAAACGGCGACGGCGGTGCGGCCCCAGTCTCCTTCGGGCAATCCATTTCCAGTGAGACGCGACCACGATTGGCCACTGTCCTGGGAGCGGAAGAGACCGCTGCCCGGACCGTCGAGCGGCGCATACGTGCTCCATGGCGGACGGTGACTTCGCCATGTAGTGGCGAAAAGAAGCTTCGAGTCTTCCGTGGCAATGGCCAAATCCGAAACACCAATGTCCGGACCCTGATCCAGAACTTTTGTCCAAGTCGAGCCACCATCCGTCGATTTGTAAACGCCGCGCTCGCTGTTCGGCGCATAAGCGTGTCCGAAAGCGGCGACGTACACGAAGTTTGCATTTTGCGGATCGACAATGATCTTGCTGATCTGGCGCGAATCGTGCAGTCCGACGTTGGTCCAGCTCTGTCCACCATCTGTCGATTTATAAACACCGTCGCCGGAGGACAGATTGGAGCGAATGTCAGATTCCCCCGTCCCCGCGTAAATGACTTTGGGGTCGGATGGAGCTACGGCGAGTGCGCCGATCGAGGCGATCGCTTGTCCGTCGAAGATTGGCTTCCACACCGTGCCCGCGTCGGTAGTCTGCCAGACCCCGCCATCTACCGAACCAAAATAAAAGGTGGTCGAGCTTCCGGGAAATCCTGCCACGGCGACGACTCGGCCTCCGCGAAACGGGCCGATCAGGCGCCATTTGAGCCCGCTGTACAGTTCAGGAGGAATCGGCTGTGCTCCGGCGGTTGTCAAAACCACGAAAGAAACTAACGCAGCTAGCAGATATTGAAATCTAATGGCACACTTCAGCGCCGGTTTAATTTGCACCCGTTTGGTCCTCACCCGTGAAACATTTAGTGTAGTTGAAATTTTAGAATTCGTTGCGGCCCTTCCGGCATCCAATGTGTCGAGTCGTTAACTACAGTTGCAGTCGCGTCAAAAGACCGACAGGACGGGAAAACAATGGGCGATCCGACAATTGAAGTATTGTGCAAGAACTGCGGGCAGACTTTTACGGCATTCTTAAGAGAAATGGCGGACAAGAACGCCGTGGTCACGTGTCCATGCTGCGGTAAGGACAGTGGGAACGCCCTCAATAATGCGATGCCGTCTGGGGCGCAGAATTAGCTTCGCGGCAATTCTCCGGCTCCAGCCTTCTGATCGGCGAGCCTTACCCTGGCCAGCGCAGCGAACGCTCCCATAGTGAGAACGGAGGCTACCGCACAGGTACGTGTGATGTCGCTGACTTTCCACTGTGTTCCGGAAGGATCGGAAACTACGGAGACTATGGGTTTCGGAATGACCAGCAAGATGTTGCCGGCCGCGGACACTGCGTAAAAGAGAATCGCAACATTCCAATAGCTCGACGGGAGTGGATCGGGGTTAGTCGATCTTCCCTGCAGATACAACGCGAACAACTGATAGAAGACATACACCGTGAGATACCTCTTCCCGGGCGTTTAGGTAACTGATTACCGGCTTGCAGATGCCTTGTACATCCAAGTTGGTCGACCCTGCGTACTCCTCATGAAAGCAGTTCAAAATTTAGAGGAGACACCATGAACAAGAAAATTGCAGTCCTATTGCTGAGCATCATGGCCATCGCTGCGACTTCCGCACTGGCCGGGTCCAAGTATCCCATGGTCGGCGGCCAGGAAATGTATCCCACCAAGGACATCATCGACAACGCCGTTAACTCGGCGGATCATACCACGCTGGTGGCGGCGGTAAAGGCCGCCGGCCTGGTTGATACTTTGAAGGGCCCTGGACCCTTTACCGTGTTTGCTCCGACCAATGAAGCCTTTGCGAAACTTCCCGCAGGCACGGTCGAGAATTTACTGAAGCCGGAAAACAAGGACACGTTGACGAAGGTGCTGACGTATCACGTAGTAGCCGGTCGGCTGAGCGCCTCGGATTTGAAGAAAGAAATCCAAGCCGGGCACGGGCAAGCCGCCCTGAAGACGGTAAGCGGCGGTACTCTAATCGCGATGATGCAAGGCAAGAACATCGTATTAAAGGACGACAAGGGCGACCTCTCCACCGTGACGATCCCGAATGTATTTCAGTCGAACGGCGTGATCCAGGTAGTGGATACCGTGCTTTTGCCGAACTAACTTTGTCGTTCCGGCTGTGCAGGCGCTCCCAACCGCGGAGCGCCTTTTTCGTGTAGGGCGGACAGGAGTGTCTGCCCCACACGGAAATCCAATCTGCGATTGTTCGCGTACTTGATGCAGTAGACGCAGCCGGTCGTAAACCGCTGGGGCATGGCGCACCGCCCCAGCGGCCTAGCCCACGACGCGGCCACGTCCACCAATTTCAATCCCCGAGGAAAACTTTATGAAACCAAGAACGATGGTGACCTTCGCCTTGGCGCTGTTCATGCTGGTTCCGGCCAGCCTGTTCGCGTCCAGCCACCGCGAAGCGCCGATCTCTGCCCTGGACCACGCCGCGGACGTGACCGACTGGTACGCGTTTGTCAGCTACGATCACCCCGACCGCGTGACCATGATCCTCAACGTCGACGGGTTCCTCGAACCTTCGAACGGACCCAACTATTTTCCATTCGACCCCAATGTTCTCTACGAAATGCACGTCGACAACAACCGAGACGGAATTCCCGACGTTACTTTCCAATTCCGTTTCAAGACTGAAATTCGCATGCCAGGCGTTTTCACTGGCTTTGTCGGCGGCATCGCCGGCATTCCTCCGATTACTTCGCTGACGGGTAAGGGTTCCGAAGGCCTGAGTCTTCGGCAGACTTATTCGGTAGTGATGATCAAGAACGGCGTGCGGACCGTGCTGAGCGAAGGCAAAACACTTTATGCCGTGCCTTCGAACGTCGGCCCCCAAACCATGCCGCAATATGACGAACTGTTCAGGCAGGGAGTCTTTGATCTGGGCAATGACGTGCGCGTATTCGCGGGAACAGTCGACGATCCGTTCTTCATTGATCTCGGCGCGGCCTTTGACTCTCTCAACTTCCGCATGGGCGTGGGCGGCGTCCTATCTGAAGCAGAAGATGCCGACGACACTCATAACTACGCTCCCGATGCTGTAGCTGGCTTCAACGTGAACTCTATTGTGCTCGAGGTTCCGATCACGATGCTGACAGTGGACGGCAAAAGGCACAACGCAAACGACAAAGACGCGGTCATCGGCACCTACGGCGCAACGTCGCGTCAACGGGTCACGGTGCGACGAGTCGCGGGACAGACCGACGCCGACAGCAACCAGTGGCGGCAGGTAAACCGCGAAGGCAACTCGCTGATCAATGAACTCATTATTGGAACCGGATCCAAAGATAAGTTCAGCACTGACTTTCCGGTCAATGACAAGCAGTTCGCCAGCTTCGTGCTGAATCCTCTACTGGCGCAACTCTTCGCTTCGATCGGGATTCCAGTGCCACCACCGCCGCGCGATGACCTGCTCTTGCTGGTTCAATACGAGCCGCCAATCTGTCCGGGTTGCGGCAAGGGTGACGCTGGTCCGGTCGCGGACTTGCTGCGCCTGAACACAGGAATTCCGCCAACTCCGGTCGGCAGCCAGAAGCGCCTTGGCTTTCTCGTCGGAGACGACGCTGGATTCCCGGATGGCCGCCGGCCGATCGATGACGTCGTTGATATTGCCGCGCGTGCAGTGGGCGGCATCCTGGTCGACTCGCAGAAATACGGCACGCGCATCGGCGATGGCGTGCAAATCAACGAAGTGGGCTACGGCACCACGTTCCCGTGGGTAAAACCAGCGCACAGCGGACGTGACAGCCATCACATTGGGCCCGGACAGAAAGGTTGCAGCGGCCAACCCAATGATATTTGTCCGGTGAAATAACTTGGTTTCGTGGCCGCTGCAAGAGCGGCGGTCACGAATTTTCCTGAATCATTCAAAGACTAATTCAAAGATTGAAAGAGAGGAATGTCATGAAACGAATTGCGGCTCTTCTACTGTTGCTTCTGGGCACGGCTGCCGGATTTGCCCAAGCCCCGTCCGCCCCTGCTGAAACCAAGCTCTCTCCTGCGGAACGCAGCATGGATCAGGCGAGAAAATTGATCGATAAAAACCCGAAGGATTTCGAAGCTTACAACGCACTGGCTCTGGCACTGTCACGGCGGGCGCGTGAGACCTCCGACGTCAAATTCTACGCACAGGCCGAAGAGACGTTGCAGAAGTCGTTCGAAATCGCGCCGGCCAATTTCGATGGCGAGAGAATTCATGTTTGGTTGCTGCTGGGCAAGCACGAGTTCGCTGCGGCCCTGGACGCAGCGAAGAAGCTCAACCAGAAGATGCCCGACGACGTAATGCTGTACGGCTTCCTCACCGACGCGAACGTGGAGCTTGGCAATTACAAAGATGCAGAAACAGCCGCGCAGTGGATGCTGGATCTGAAGCCCGGAAATACGCCCGGCTTGACTCGTGCGGCGTACCTCCGCGAATTGTTCGGCGACATAGAGGGCTCGCTCGAGCTGATGAACATGGCCTATCAATCAACGCCGCCGGGCGAACTCGAAGATGGAGCCTGGATCGTAACTCAAATGGCCCACCTGAACCTCGCAATCGGAAAGATCGAGGAGGCCGAGAAGCTATCACAGCAGGCGCTAGTCATGTTTCCCGGATATCACTACGCCCTCGGTAATCTGGCAAAAGTGAGAATTCAGCAGAAGCGCTACGACGAAGCAGTGGAGCTGCTGCAGCAGCGCTACGACGGAGCTCCACATGCGGAGAATCTTTACGACCTTGCGCAGGCCTTGCAGTTAGCCGGGAGGACGGATGAAGCGAACAAGGACTTTGCCGAATTTGAACAGAAATCGCTGCTCGAAACCAATCGCGGAGACAATTCCAATCACGAGTTGATCTTCTATTACGCGGACTATGCCGGGCAGCCGGCGAAAGCGCTCGAAGTGGCGCAGCGGGAAATCGCACGGCGGCGCGACGTGTTCACATTGGACTCCTACGCCTGGGCGCTGTATACGAACGGACAATACGAGGACGCGAGAAAACAAATCGATACCGCTCTGGCAGTTGGCGTTCGAGACGCAAAAATATTCCGCCACGCCGGAGAGATAGCGCTGAAATCCGGGGACAAAGCAGCCGCAGAGCGCTACCTGCAAGAGTCGGCTGAGTTGAACAGCGTGGGCTCGGACCAGGCGAAGGTTACGCTAGCCAGCCTCACGCAAGGGGTACGACGCTAGATCGAGACCATCACGCTTCCGCTGGCTGGCCTGAATTCGAATCCCAACTGACCCAAAGGCCAGCCAGCCGAGCGCATTCGCACGTTGACTCAGACGATGTTGTCGGTCTCTCCGCGCTTGCGTGCTTCAGCTTCTGCGATCCACCCGCGGCGTAACAGCTCAGCCGGAACGCTCGAGAGATAAGGTTTGATATCGAGGATGGGAGTTCCGTCCAGCATGTCAACTCCTCGGACGTGCAGAAGCCTTCCCTCGCGGCGAAGCAACTCGACCACTGTAAGACCAATCGGATTGGGGCGTCTCGGAGATCGAGTCGCAAACACTCCGTGCGGCCGATTGTCGATGGGCGGCGTGCCCATCAATTCGAAATCCTGAGAGCGGTGGAATGCCCAGAGCACGAAGAGGTGCGAAAAGCCCTCGATATCGGTGAGGCCGAGTTCAAATTCGGGCATGATTTCAAGCACGCCTTCGGCTTCGTGTTTTGCGCCAAGGCCTTTCGGTATGCTCGAGGTATCCTGGTAAGGACTACTCACGTGTCCAATTGGCTGTAGCGTCAACATGCAAGATCCGAACCTCTGCTTCATACTGATGCGGCAGCGTCGCTGCACGGTTTCTTTTCTGAATACCGCTCTACCCGCACCCGACATGGCAGAATAATGCAATGCCGAGCGAACAGCCTGCTCTCCCCGATTTTTTATACGGCACTGCCTGGAAAGAGGAGCGCACGCCGGCCCTTACCGAGCTCGCGCTGCGCATGGGCTTTCGCGGTATCGATACGGCGAACCAGCGGCGACATTATTTCGAAGCTGGAGTAGGCCAGGGATTGGCCGCCGCTTATCACGCAGGAGTGGTAACGCGAGCCGATCTCTTTTTGCAGACAAAATTTACCTATCAGCCTGGCCAGGACCACCGGCTGCCTTACGATCCTGCAGCCAGCCTGTCGGATCAGGTTGCGCAGTCGATGGCCAGTTCGCTCGAACATCTCGGGACCGACCACGTTGACAGCTACGTGCTGCACGGACCGGCATCGGGCTATGGTTGGACGGATGCCGACAGCGAAGTCTGGGAAGCGATGATGAGGGAGCGCGATGCCGGCCGCACACGTTTTCTCGGCGTGAGCAATGTTTCCTTGCGGCATCTTGAGCAGATGGCGGTGGCCCACCCCGAGGGGACTGCATTTGTCCAGAACCGCTGTTACGCTCGTTTTGGTTGGGACCGCGATGTGCGACTGTTCTGTAGGGAACGCAACATTATCTATCAGGGCTTCTCGCTGCTCACGGCGAACGTCGAAGTGTTGCATGATCCTTTGATCACTGGATTGGCCTCGCGCGCTAACGCAACTCCGGCTCAGGTCGTTTTCAGCTTCGCGCGTGCGGTTGGGATGCTGCCGCTGACTGGCACCTCGAACGCCGACCACATGAAGCAGGACCTCGCCAGCGTCCACGTCACGCTCCCCCCGGACGCAGTGCAGGCGATTGAATGCTTGGCAGGTTGAAGCAACTTTTAATGATGAGCGAGAGTTTTCCAGAGATAAAATAATCTCGGAGAGAAAGGATAGGAAACATGATCTTTGGCGCTCACGTAATCGTGTACAGCAAAGACGCGGAGGCGGATCGCGCCTTCTTTCGCGACATTCTCGGATTCAGATCTGTGGATGCGGGCCACGGATGGCTGATTTTCGCGTTGCCTCCGGCGGAAGCCGCGTTTCATCCCGAGGACAAGCCCGACCAGAAAAACGACCGGCACGAACTTTATCTGATGTGCGACGATCTCAAAGCGGAGATGTCTGCGCTGAAGAAGAAAGGCGTGGCCTGTTCCGATGTTCACAACGAGCGCTGGGGATCAATCACCAGGATCAAGCTTCCCGGCGGCGGACATCTCGGTCTCTACCAACCGAAGCATCCCACAGCCCTGGCCTTACAGGCGAAGTGAGCGAGTTAAATCCCAGGTCGAGAGGGAGTACCGTGGAGCAAAGGGTAAGCATTATCACGCTTGGCGTGGCGGATCTAAGACGCAGTCGAGAATTCTATGAGCGCTTGGGATGGCGGCGCTCGATGGCGAACGAGGAAGGCGTCGTCTTCTTTCAGGCCGGTGGAATGGCTCTGGCCCTGTACCCGCGCAGTGATCTGGCCAAGGATGCGAATATTGCCGTCGATGGCCAGGGATTCAACGGAATGGCGCTCGCATATAATGCCCGGACTCGTGACGAAGTAGACGCAGTGCTCGCGGAAGCCGAACTCGCGGGCGCAAAAATTCTGAAGCCCGCTCAGGAAGCCTTCTGGGGTGGTTATTCGGGATACTTTTCGGATCCGGATGGATTTTTGTGGGAGATTGCATGGAACCCATCGTTTCCACTCGCGGCGGATGGAAGCATTCGACTTCCCGAGTGAAAGTTTCCGATTGTGAGCTAGCGTTCCGCCATTCGTGCGAATTCTAAGCTCCTGCGACTTGACGGAAGCAACTGTCGCCATGTAATATCCGATTCAAGTTTGCTCTTCGGAGCAGACCTTGGATTTCATGAAGAGTGGCTGAGGGACGAGCCCTGAGAAGCCACGACAACCGGATCGGGAGTCATCTCCCGGTCGTCTGGTGTCAACTCTCACCCGGAAACGGGGGACATGAGATTCGGGGTGCCCGCATTTTCAGCATCTCGCTTCCTTTTCCTCCTTTAATTTTTCCGGCAAGACTTAAGGCAGTTTTTCACGGCTCGTCCCGCAGTTACGGAAAGCGATTCAGCTGATGAGCGCTACTGCGAGTGTTACGAATGCCGTTTCAACTCCTGCCCCGGCGAAATATGAATTGCGCTGCCGCGAATGCCACAAGAGCTGGGGAAACCAGCCTCGGTCGATCTGCGACGACTGTTTTTCTCCTCTGGAAGTTTTCTACGACTACGATGCCGTGCGAGGAAGTTTCACGCGCGAGCGCATCGCCGCCCGCGCTCCCAACATGTGGCGCTACGCGGAGCTGCTGCCGCTGCCGCTGAATTATCAGCCGAGTTTGCCGGTAGGCTTCACGCCGCTGCTTCGGGCTCAGCAGCTGGGAACGCGCCTGGGCGCTAAGAATCTTTTCATCAAGAACGACGCTGTCTGCTTGCCCACCCTTAGTTTCAAAGATCGCGTGGTTGCGGTCGCGTTGGCGCAAGCCCGCGCTTTCGGCTTCGACACCGTCGCGTGCTCTTCAACTGGAAACCTGGCAAATTCCGTGGCGGCGCAGGCCGCGCGCAACGGATTCAAAGCCTGGATTTTTGTTCCTGCCGATCTTGAACCGGCCAAAATTCTGGGCACACAGGTCTTTGGCGCCCGGTTGGTTCGCATCGCGGGGAGCTACGACCAGGTAAACCGTCTCTGCTCGCAGATCGCCGATGAACATCGCTGGGGATTCGTGAATGTCAATCTGCGTCCTTACTACGCGGAAGGTTCGAAGACCGTCGGATTTGAAATCGCCGAGCAGTTGGGATGGCGTCTGCCGGACAACGTAGTCGTTCCCATGGCTGGCGGGTCATTGATCGTGAAAATCAAAAAGGCGTTCGACGAACTGATTCAGCTGGGCTTGGTTGAAGCGAAAGCAGTGAAGTTTTTCGGAGCGCAGGCAACGGGATGCTCTCCGATTTCGACTGCAGTAAAAAGTGGAAACGCCGATATAGAGCCACAGAAGCCAGCCACGCTGGCGCGTTCGCTTGCGATTGGCAATCCGGCTGATGGGCACTATGCCATCAAGGTCATCACCAAAACCGGTGGCTGGGCGGAGGATGTTTCCGATCCGGAAATGATCGAGTCCATTCAGCTTCTGGCGGAGACGGAAGGCATCTTCACCGAGACAGCGGGCGGCGTAACCACTGGATGCGCGCGCAAACTGTACCGGCAAGGACGCATCGCGCCGGATGAAACCACCGTCTTGTGTATCACCGGCAATGGTCTGAAGACGACCGACGTGCTCTCCGGGAAGTACGAAGTGGAAGAACCGATTCGGCCCAAGGTCGCCGACTTCGAAACATTTTTGCAGAGAACGCTGGAGACGGCTGAGTTTCCAGTGCCCGTGGAGGCTTGAGATGACTGTTACCGTGCAAATTCCGACCGCATTGCGCCGCCTGACATCCGGAACCGGACAAGTGAAATGTTCGGCGACGAACTTAGGGGAACTATTCTCCGCACTCGATCAGCAGTTCCCGGAGTTGAAGCAGCATTTGCGGGATGAAGCCGGTGAGATTCGGCGCTTCCTCAACGTGTATGTCAACGAAGAGGACATTCGATTCCTTGGCGGCAACACTTACGCGTTCCAGGATGGCGATGAAGTTTTGCTGGTGCCGTCGATTGCCGGCGGCAGCGAGTAAGCACCATGGAGGTACGGGCGTCTCCGCCCGGTCCACGTGAAGTTTGGCCATGCTTCGTAAATTAAAAATCGGATTGCTGGGTTGCGGAACGGTTGGCCGCGGCCTGGTGGAGTTGGTTGGCAGGAATGACGCGCTCGTCCGCCAGCGCTCTGGCGTGGAATTGTGCATCACCAGGATTTTGGTTCGCGATCTGGATAAAGAGCGTCACGGCGTGGATCGTGCGCTTCTCACCAGCGATCCGGACAAAGTGCTAAATAACGGCTGCGATCTGGTTGTGGAATTAGTTGGAGGGATCGAACCGGCGCGCAGTTTTATCGAGCGATCGCTGGCGCGCGGCAAACACGTCGTTACCGCCAACAAAGCTCTGCTCGCGCTGGATGGTTTCAGTTTAATGAAGGCGGCGGAACAACAGAAAGTTCGCCTGGGATTCGAAGCCAGCGTTTGCGGCGGCATTCCGATAATCCGCGCCCTGCGAGATGGGCTGGTTGGAAACAACATTCAAAGGCTCAGCGGGATTTTAAATGGCACCTGCAATTACATTCTCACGCGCATGACTGAGGATGGCGTCGAGTTCGAGGCTGCGCTTCGCGAGGCGCAAGCGAAAGGCTTCGCCGAAGCTGACCCAAGCCTCGACATTGACGGCTACGACGCGGCGCAGAAGCTGAAGATCCTCACCGAGCTGGCTTTCAGCGCGCAGGTAGGTGCTGATGCGGTTCAGGTAGAGGGGATCCGCGACATTGCTGCCGATGACGTGAAGGCAGCCAAGGAATTGGGTTTCGTGATCAAGCATGTTGCTGCTGCTGAGCTGAACGGGGATGCTGTGTCGCTCGGTTGCGCCCCGGTGTTATTGCCCGTGTCGCATCAGCTAGCCGGCATTCGCGATGAAAATAACGGGGTGCTGGTTCGCGGAGATGCGGTCGGAGAAATGTTGTTTTCCGGCAAGGGAGCGGGCTCGCTGCCGAGTGCCAGCGCTGTGCTTTCTGATGTGGTCGACATTGCCTGCCACCGAGGCGGATTTTCGATGAGTCGCGGCGGCCGCGTCGCGGCGGTGGCTGCCGATTGCGATAGCAGGCACTATCTTCGCGTCACGGTTGGCAGTCCCAGCGACATCGGATCGATCACCACCATCCTGGAGCGGAACGGCGTGGGAGTGGCTCGGGCCGCCGCCGTCTGGGCACGGAGCGATTCCAGGAAGCACCAGGTTCGAGTGCTCACCCATGCTTGTTCGCGGAAGGCGGTCGAGGCGTCGCGCCGTGACATTGCGGAATTGGGTATCGAAAAGGGTAAAAGCGTCGTTTTGCGCGTTGCGGATTAGCAGGGCAAGTCACCCGTCGCCACAGGGACAGTCCTCCCACAAACTTTCACCTACGCACTTTCGTGCACTAGCGCATATTTCCTGCTTTTGATAGAATCTAACTAACTAGTTAATTAATGGCAAATGTCCAACAGTTCCAAATCACGTCTGGGCTCTCGCGGACGCCCTGAGCAGAGCCGGGCTGCGATTCTGCAAGCTGCGGTTCGTGAATTTGCCCACGAGGGTATTGCCGGAGCCAGAACGGATGCTATTGCCCGCGCGGCCAAGGTGAACAAGGCTCTCCTTTATTACTACTTTAAGGATAAAGAAGCTTTGTACGGTGCGGTACTCGATCAGGTGTTTGGAGGCCTGATCGCGTGTGTCGGCGAAGTCTTGTCTCGTGATCTTCCGCCCCGCGAAAAAATTCTTGCCTACGCCGGCGCGCACTTCGACTATGTCGCGACTCATCCCCTGTACCCTCGAATTGTACAAGGCGAAATGATGGGCGCGGGCCGGGGTAGGGCGAGCCACCTTGAGCCGATCGTGAAAAAATACTTTCGCCCGTTGTTTGGCCGGGTAGCGCAAGTTCTCAGGGAAGGACAAGCGGCAGGCGAATTCCGCGCCGTTGATCCATTACATTTCGTTCCATCCATGATTGCAGTGATCGTTTTCTATTTCACCAGCGCGCCGGTGATGCGCCTTATGAGCGGGAAGGATCCCATGTCTCCGCAGCGAGTCGCGGCGCGCCGGGCAGCGGTGCTGGACTTCATTTCGGCCGCCTTATTCCAGCGTTCTGGCCGAAAGTTTCGAGGAGCACGACAGTGAGCGTTCGCAATAAATTTCTCATTATTCTCGGCGTGATCTTCACCATATCGCTGACCTATTACCTTTTATCCACGCCCAGCAATAAGGATTTGATTCTGATCGGCACCGTAGATTCGAATCAGGTGATCGTGAGCCCGCAAATCGAGGGGCGACTGGCGAAGCTCCTGGTTGACGAAGGGACGCAGGTAAAACAGGGCGATCTGATCGCGGTGCTCGATCCCTCGGAATTGGAAGCGCAAGAGCGTGCGTCCGCGGCTACCATCGACAGCTTGAGATCCAAAGTCGCGGAAACTCAGTCGACTTTGCAGGCCACCCAGGGATCAACGACCAGCAGCGTCGCGAACGCACAGGCCCGGTTGCAATCGACCCGCGCTCAATTACTGCAAGCGGAAGCGACTCTCGAGCGCACGCAGAGCGACAGCCGGCGCATGATCGAGCTGGCCAAAGAAGGAGTAGAGTCCGATCAGGATCGCGTGCAGGCCGAGACCAACCTTACTGCACAGAAGGCGCTGGTGCAATCGTTGAACAATCAGGTTAGCGCCGCTGAAGCCGACCTGAATACCGCCATCGCGAATACTCATCAGGCCCATGCGGCCCGCAGCGAGGTCGAATCCACTCGGGCGCAAGTCGCTAATGCGGAAAGCATGTTGAAGCAGGCTGAAGTTCGCTTGGGATACACCAAGATTTATGCGCCGGTAACGGGGACTGTCTCTGTCCGCGCCGCACGCGAAGGAGAAGTGTTGAATGCCGGGCAGCCAATCGTGACCATCGTCGACCTCGGCGACACTTGGGTACGAGCGGCAATTCCTGAAACCGAGTCCGATCACATCGGTCTGGGTGACACGCTACGGGTTCGCCTTCCCGGCGGGACAATTACATCAGGCAAGGTGTTCTTCAAATCAGCCGAGGCAGACTTTGCGACGCAACGAGATGTAGGTCGGCGCAAGCGTGACATTCGCACCATCGTGCTCAAGGTTCGCTTAGACAATCCGAAAGGCGCGTATGTGCCGGGCATGACGGCGGAAGTCTTAGTCTCGCCTGATCAGCTCAAGGGTGCGCCGCAAGAGAACGTATCGGCGGAACAGCATCCATGATTACCGATCTTGATTCTCTGGGTGAGTCGAGCGAAGAAGTTCCCACCAACGGGCACGGTGCCGCTGGCGATCCCGCTGCATCCAACGCCATCGCAGTGGAACATATCGTCAAGAAATACGGCGATTTCACCGCGGTCGACGACGTTTCCTTCAACGTAAAAGAAGAAGAGATCTTCGGTTTGCTGGGGCCGAATGGCGCAGGCAAGTCTACGCTGATCCGAATGATGACTACGCTTATTCCCGTCACGGCGGGAACCGCCCGCATCGCCGGTCACGATGTGCAGAAGGATCCAGATGCGGTTCGGCGGGCGATCGGAGTGATTCCTCAGGCGCTTACTAGCGACCTCGACCTCACCATCGAGGAAAATCTCAATATCTACGCCAAGCTCTATGATGTCCCTGCGAAAAAGCGAAAGGCCGCGATTGATGAGTTGCTCGAACTGGTAGATCTGACGAAGTGGCGCTCGGCGCAGACCAAGACCTTGTCGGGGGGCATGAGAAGACGGCTCGAGATCGCCCGCGGCTTGGTGCACAGCCCGCGAATCTTTTTTTTGGACGAGCCTACGACCGGGCTGGATCCCGTGTCTCGCGTCGCCGTCTGGGAAATGCTGACCAACATCAAGAGCCATCGCCAGCTCACCATCCTCATCACAACTCACTACATGGACGAGGCCGACCGGCTGTGCGACCGCATCGCCATTGTCGATCATGGCAAACTTGTTGCCCTTGACACGCCCTCAGCACTGAAGGCTAGCGTGCCCGGATCGAACGTGATAGAAGCACAGTTCGATGGCGCCCCCGCGGACTGGGAAGATCGCCTGAAAAAGCTGACGGACGTAACTTCGGTGCAGCACGAGGGAGCAGGCATGTACCGCGTCCTTACCGGGGACGGATCGCGAACTACAACCGAACTTGTGGAGACTGCGGTGCACGCTGGGGTCAAAATCCGGTCACTCTCCGTGCAGAACACCACGCTCGACGACGTGTTCGTCCACTACACCGGGCGGCAGTTGCGCGATGAGCTTGTGAAAGCACACGCCTTCGTTATGCCACCCAGACCGGGGTTGCAGCCATGAATCATATTTTTGCTATTGTCGAGCGCGAAATGCGCAAATTCTTTCGCTCCCCGGCCCTCATGATGGCATCGATGGTTTTTCCGCTGGTGCAACTCATCGTGCTGGGCAATGCCTTCGGCGGAAAGATCCGCGACGCGAAGCTGGGACTGGTCGATCAGGACGGAGGCACCCAAGCTCTCAAGATCCGCGAGGCTTTTGATTCGGTTCGCGCCAACATGCGCACCTTCGAACCTGTCTACTATAACGACCCAAAGACCGCAATGGACGACGTTCGCAACGGCAAGATCCAGGGCGCCGTCATTATTCCGCCGCAGTATTCGCGGCGCGTATATGAACAGGATCAGCCGCGCATTGCGCTCGTGGTCGATAACAGTGACAATTTCATGAGTTCAACTCTTGAGGATGAACTCACCAGCATTACCAACGCGCTCAATCAGCCCACCATTGAGCCGCGAATCCTGCAGCAGACCGTCTTACAGATTGTGGAGCTTTATCCCTACATTGAATATATGAAGTATCTGTTGCCCGGTTCGATCACCCTGGCGATGTTCGTTTCTGTGATGATCGGCGGCGGCATGCTCTATATCGACGACAAAGCCCGCGGCGTGCACGAAGGATACTTGGTTACGCCCATCACCAAAACCGAACTAGTTTTTGGGCTGAATGCGGCGGGGGCCATCAAAGCGATAATGACTGGAGTGGTAATCACGGTGATTGGATCGCTCTTGGCGGGCGTAGGAACGGTTTTCAACCCGGCCACCGCTGTCCAATTGCTGATCCTGATTGTGCTTACCTCAGTCGCATTCAATACCATGATGTTCCTGCTAATGGTTCGCGTCGAAGATCCCCTCGTGCCTCGGGCGATCTTTGGAATCCTCAATACACTTCTTTTTTTCCCCAGCGGCGCGATCTATCCTATCCAGGCGTTTCCGAAGTGGTTGCGAGGCATCGCGGCTGTGGACCCATTCACCTTCGCAGTGCACGGCTTCAAGTCGATCCTGCTGAAAGAAGCAGGCATGACCGCCATCTGGCCCGACATGCTTTATCTCTCCATTTTTGCACTGATCACTCTGAGTATTGCCACACCGCTGTTCAAGAGAACCCTGTAAGGAATCGGGCAATTTCGTAATTGCGCGATTTGGGAATTAATAAACCACTCGTTTCCCGCATCTTGATAAATTACTCCATGATCTGATTTCTCAATTTGTTCGGGGACTTTTTGTTCTTCCTCGGTTTCCGTTATGCTTATGGAAGCCATGACCCTGATGGATGCAGAGAAATATGACCCCGAGCGCGACCGTCGCCGTCGCAGGCGTATCGTCGTTGTGATTGTTCTTGCTCTCCTCGCTGCGTGGGTCGTCTATCACTATCGCGATTACCGCGAGCGGAATGTAGCGAGCAAGTTCTTTGCGGCATTGCAACGTCAAAATTACGAAGAAGCGTACGGGGTGTGGTTTCGCGATCCCGGGTGGAAGCAGCATCCCAGCCAATATTCGCAAGTACATGTTCAACGACTTCTATCGGGACTGGGGGCCGGGTGGAGAGTGGGGTCTGATAAAGTCTTATTCGGTTGACTGCTCGCTGAGCCCCGGTGGAGGCAGCGGCGTCATCGTTCAAGTCACCATAAATTCTCGCACCGAACACGCTTACGTTTGGGTGGAAAAATCTAACAAAACTCTATCTTTCTCGCCCAGTGAAATACAGTGTGGGAACTGGTGGACATGGGTCGCGGAGTAAGAATTCCCTACAACAACTTATTTCAGGAGGATTCATTCGCGTGAAGAGTTCGCGCTGTCAGGGTGTGGTTTGTTTCTCCTTTTTTTTGTTTATCTGTTCATCTCTTGTCCTGTTCGCGCAGACAACTTCTCCGGCCAACGAGAGTGGCAAGTTTACCCTGCACAAATTCGAACAGCCCATCGGGCAGGAGACCTACACCATCGCGCACGATGGCGGCTCGCTTACGCTGAAAACTGACTTTGCTTTTACCGACCGCGGAACGAAGGTTCCTCTTTCAGCCACGCTAGAGGCGGCTGACGACTACACGCCACGAAGTTTTATTATCAAGGGCAAGACCTCCCGCATGTCGGACATTGATTCCGACGTTGAACTCAACGGCTCCGACGCAACCATCCGCCAGGGAAAAGACACGCGGTCAGTCGCCGCTCGGCAGAGTTTTTTCACCATCTCTGGCGATGCCCCTGTAGCGGTGCAGATGGCGCTGATCCGCTATTGGCGGGCTCACGGTTCGCCAGAGCAACTAGCGATGCTTCCTGCCGGAGAGGTCAGGATACAGGACCGCGGCGCCGAAACCGTCGAGATTGGCGGACGCAGCATTCCAATGGAGCGCTACACCGTCCGCGGCCTGATCTGGGGACTGGAAACGCTGTGGATGGATCGCAACAACAATTTGGCGGCACTGGTTTCAACCGACGCTGAGTTCGACCACTTCGAAGCTGTGCGCGAAGAATATGAACCGGGCCTCTCGAAGTTCGTCGCGAGCGCGGCACGTGACGAGATGGCCGCGCTTTCCGAGTTGAGCCAAGGGCTCTCGCAACGGCACGAGGATGCGATCGCCTTCGTCGGCGCCACGCTGATTAACTCGACGGGCAAAGCCACCATCGCAAACGCGACCATAGTAATTCGGAACGGCAAAGTAATCGCCGCCGGACCGGGCAAAAAAGTAAGCGTTCCGCCGGATGCGCAGCGTGTCGACGTTACTGGGAAATACATCATTCCCGGCTTGTGGGATATGCACGCTCATTACGAGCAGGTGGAGTGGGGACCGATTTACCTCGCGGCGGGCATAACGACGGTGCGCGACGTAGGCAACGAATTCGAGTTCATCACCGCCGTTCGCGATGCGGTGAATAGCGGCAAGGGACTCGGCCCGCACATGCTGCTGGCGGGAATCGTCGACGGAGATAGCCCGTATGCGGTTGGGGTTACTCGCGTGAATTCGCCAGCCGATGCCCAGACGTGGGTGCAGCGCTATCACGACGCGGGCTTTCAGCAGATGAAGATTTACAGCTCGGTGAAGTCGGAGAATGTCAAAGCGATCTGCACCGACGCGCATAGCCTTGGGATGACGGTCACCGGCCACATCCCGGAAGGCATGAACGCATACGACGGCGTGAACGATGGCATGGATCAGATCAATCACATCCACTACATCCTTGATCTGCTCGAGCCAAAGGATTTCGATTCGAAAAAAGCGACGCGCGAAGAGTTTATGAAGATGATGGCATCGCTCGACGTAAATTCGGACGCAGCCAAGCAGGCAGTCGCATTCCTGCGAAAGCACAACACCGTCATAGACCCGACAATGGCCTTGATGGAATTTATGCAGCGTCCCGCGGATGTGCCTGCGGATAAAGTCGAGCCTGGAGTCGATCACGTGGCACCGGAATTGCGGGAGCAACTAGTCAATGGAGGATTGCCTCCAGGGCGCGCCGCGACCGGTCAGAAGATCGTGCAGGAAGAATTGGCGATCATTGGAGCACTGCATCGCGCGGGAGTGCGCATCGTCGCCGGCACCGATCAGACGGTGCCGGGTTATTCGCTCTATCGCGAGATCGAGTTATACAACGAGGCCGGGTTCACTCCGATGGAGGCGTTACAAGCCGCGACCATCGTGCCCGCGCAAGTGATGAACGTGGACCGCGAGAGCGGATCGATCGAAGTCGGCAAGCGAGCCGATTTCGATATCCTCGCCGCCAATCCGCTGGAAGACATTCACAACATTCGCAGCGTTCGCTCGGTGGTCGCGAACGGCGTGCTCTACGAAAGCGCACCGCTCTGGGAGAGCGTGGGCTTCAAACCGTAGCGCGCGGGTCGAGGATTCACAAACTGCGAATTAGGCTTTAAGGGCAATCTGTTCCAATGTTTTCTGCAGTGATGCTTCGTCGGCGACGTTGAGACATTTCTGAGAGCGGTCGATCTGGCGCATCAGGCCGCAAAGCACTTTTCCTGGACCGATCTCCACGAAAGTGTCTACGCCCTGCTCCATAAGCAGGCGCATGGATTGCTCCCACTTCACCGAGCCGGTCACCTGCCGGATCAGGGCGTCGCGGCTTCGGTCCGCATCTTCGAGCAATGCGGCGTCGACATTGCAGACGACTCCGGCAGTGGGCTTGCTGAAAGCCATTGAAGAAAGATCGATGGCCAGCCGGTCCTGCGCTGGCTTCATCAGCGAACAATGAAATGGAGCGCTGACCGGCAGAACCTTTGCGCGCTTGGCGCCACGATCGTCCGCCAGCCTGGTGGCGCGTTCTACTGCCGCTGTGTGACCAGAAATAACAATCTGCTCCGGGGAGTTGATATTTGCGGGTTCACAAACTTCACCCTGCGCGGCATCGCGGCAAACTGCAGCGACTCTCTCGAATTCCATGCCAAGAATCGCCGCCATCGCGCCGACACCAATGGGAACCGCTTCCTGCATGTATTTACCGCGATGACGTACGGTGCGCACCGCATCGACGAAACTCAGAGTCCCAGCTGCCACGTGCGCCGAGTACTCTCCCAGGCTATGTCCAGCGACGAAACGAGGTCTGAGGCCATTCTGGTCTACAACGCGCCAAGCCGCGACGGACGCGGTCAGAATCGCCGGCTGCGTAATCTCAGTCAAGCGAAGCTGATCTTCGGGACCGTCAAAGCAAGCCTGAGAGAGCTTGTAGCCGAGCGCTTCGTCGGCCTCTTCAAATGTCGCGCGCGCGATGGGATATTGTTCGGCAAGTTCTTTGCTCATGCCGATGGCCTGCGACCCCTGACCGGGAAAAAGAAATGCGATGAACCCATTTGTGGGCGAAGAATTTGTCATATGTTTATGCGATGGTCGTAGAGACCTTGCTGGCAACGTCTTCGATTCCACTGCGGGCCGCCCTCGACGCCCGAATTCCGATCAACGTTCGCTCGATCTCTGCGTTGATTGGGTGCTCAGCAAACTCCGCCGCAACGCGGATCGCGTTCTTGATAGCATTGGCGTTCGACGATCCATGGGTGATGAAGCAAACTCCCTTTACTCCCAACAAGGGTGCCCCACCATATTCCGTATGGTCAAGACGTTTCTTGAAATCCGCAAACGCGCTGCGCGAGAGCAAAGCACCAACCTGGCGGGTGATAGTCGCCTTCAGCGACTCTTTCAGCGTGGAGCGGACCAGATTGGCTACACCTTCTGAAATCTTCAGCGCAACGTTTCCCACGAATCCGTCCGCTACAATAACGTCCACTTTTCCGTTGTAGAGGTCGCGGCCTTCCACATTGCCTACAAAATTCAGCGGAAGCTTTTGCAGAAGCTGAAACGCTTCGCGGGTCAGTTCGTTTCCCTTGGTTTCTTCCTCGCCAATCGAAAGCAAGCCCACCCGCGGACGCTTCGTTCCAAATAACATGCGGAAATAGATTTCTCCCATGACCGCAAATTGCTCGAGATTGTGCGGCTTGCTATCGACGTTAGCGCCGACGTCCAAGAGACTGGCGACAGTGCCGATCGCCGTAGGAAACACAGCTGCCAACGCGGGACGGTCAACCCCGGGGATTGCTCCCAACACCATTTTCGCCGTGGCCATTGCGGCGCCGGTGTTACCGGCAGTGATGAATCCCGAAGCGCGTCCATCGCGCACCAAACGAAGGCCGACGCGCATGGACGAATCGCGCTTGGCGCGCACGGCCTGCACCGCTTTGTCATCCATGCCGATTACTTCGCTGGCATGGACGACGTTAATAGGGAGTCCTGCCGCGGAGGGATAACGGCTCAACTCGGCTCGCAGAGCCGATTCCGGACCTATTAAAAGGATATGCACATCATAATGCCGCGCTGCCTGGATGGCCCCTTCGATCTCAGGCTTCGGCCTGCGGTCCGAGCCCATCGCGTCCAAGGCTATGACGCTTGGCATGGGGTGGCGGCGCTAGCTGGCTTCCTCGACGTTCAAAACTTCGCGGCCTTTGTAGTAGCCGCACTTGGGGCAGGCACGATGCGGCATCTTGCGCTCGTGGCAATTCGGACATTCAGAGAGGGAATGGCTCTTGAGCGAATCATGAGCACGCCGGCTTCCGGTGCGGGCTTTCGAGTGTCGCCGTTTTGGATTTGGCATTTAAATTCCTTTGTAGGCGCGAGCGTCCTCGCTCGTGCGCTTTTCAGATAATGACGATCAGTCTTCCAACTTGCTGCGAATATCCTTGAGCGCGGTCCACCGCGGATCTTCCATCGGCTCAGAGCAAGAGCATCGCTCCAAGTTCTGATTCGCCCCGCAGTGTGGGCAAAGGCCCTTGCAATCCTCGCGGCAGATCACTTTCAACGGCACGGCTAACAGCACCTGCTCCCGCACCGCGTCTTCGAGCAACAAACCCTCGCCCTGATAATAGCTGACTTCGGCTTCGGCTCCGGTTACAGAAAGTTCCTCCCGGCCAGCATCCGCCCCCAGCGGTCGGTATAGCAAATCAAACTTGCGCCGAACATCTTGAATCACCGGCTCCAGACAACGTGCGCAAGGCAACTCAAGTGTCGTGGAGAGTTCCCCATTGATCCGTATGTCCTGGATCAGCTGATGCTTCCCGTGACGCTCCTCAATCAGCTGTGCACGCCCGGCAGCGTGCAAGGGCGTGCTTTGCTGAAGATCCGGGCCTAAATCGAGCACGCCCGGACCGTACTCCTCCTCAAAATCAATCGGATGGAGTTCTAACTCTTTGATTTCGATGAGCATCGAGGTCCCCCGCACCCCCCACCTGGTACCGCGAAGGAACGCGGAAGCACGCTCAGAGGCGTAACTTCTCCAGGGAGCGAAGGTTAAGGATAAAGGCCGCAGGAGCACAGTGTCAAGGAGCGGGGATGTCGAGAGGCTCCAGCCTTGCTCTTGACTTCCACTCCACGCCAGCGTAACGTCGCTGCGAATTCCGGCATTCACCTTCGCGCTCGAGGAGTCTGTCCATGGTTTCTCTCGCCGCTCTTTGGCTGCCTATTGTTCTGTCGGCTGTGATCGTCTTCGTTGCCAGCTCCATCATGCACGTCGTGCTGAAATACCATCAGAGCGACTGCTACCGGATCCCTGACGAAGACAAATTCCTCGCCTTGCTGCGGCCCGCCAACCTGAAACGAGGCCTCTACGTTTTCCCTTATTACCTGCCGAAAGACATGAAGTCGCCCGCCGCCATCGAAAAGTACAAGCAAGGGCCGGTCGGGTTTATGACCATCATGCCGAGCGGGCCGCCTGCCGTGCCGAAATTTATGGCTCAGTGGTTCATCTATTGCCTGCTGATCGGTTTCTTCGTCGCCTACCTCGCCGCCCATACCGTTCCGCTGGGAGCAAACTATCGAGCAGTGTTCCGCGTCGTCGGGACGGCCGCCTTCCTAGCCTACGGTTTGGGACACGTCAGCGATGGAATTTGGAAAGGTCAGACCTGGTCGATGACGATCAAAGAAGTCATCGACGGACTCGTCTATGGCTTGCTGACCGCCGGGACCTTCGGCTGGCTCTGGCCCCGCTAGAGCTCCTCGCGATAATCTAAGAAATGGTGGATGTCACAACGACTCCGACTATTGCCGCGTTGAGCGCTCGTCGGCGCTGGTGGGCACAGGCGCGAACATCTCTTTTCTGGATCGTGATCGTCGCCTTCGCGGTGCGCTTCGGCTACGTCGTCATTGGGCATACTTACAGGTTTCACTCCAGCAATCCGGTACTCGCAGCTAACGAGAAGGATTTCAGTTTTGGCTTCGAGATGGGCCGAATCGGGCGCTCCCTAGCTGAAGGTCGGGGTTTCAGCAGTCCGTTCAATGAGACTACCGGGCCGACGGCCTGGGAACCGTCCCTTTATCCCTTTCTCATCGCGGGCGTGTTCCGGGTCTTCGGAGTTTACAGCCGCACTTCGGCCATACTTCTCTTGACCATCAACAGTATCTTTTCCGCGCTTACTTGCATTCCGATTTTTCTGATCGCGAAGAAATGTTTCAACGAAAGAGTCGCAGTCTGGAGTTCCTGGACTTGGGCCCTGCTGCCGTCCGTTATTTTTTGGTGCACGCGCTGGATTTGGGAAACCAGCCTCGCGGCACTGTTGCTGGCCGCGATTTTCTGGCTGACGCTGACAATAGAAGAGAAAGACGGATTGAAGCCATGGCTGCAATTTGGCTTGCTCTGGGGCGTTGCAGCACTGACCAACACGACTCTATTGTCATTTCTTCCCGTCTCCGGACTGTGGGTCTGGTACCACCGCGCCAAGCTCGATAAGCGTTCGCTCGGAGGAATTCTTGTCGCGTCGTTCATCTTCGTTGCTTGCATCACACCGTGGCTGGTCCGTAATCATCGTGTCTTCGGGCATTTTGTTTTCATCCGTTCGAACTTTGGCGCCGAGCTGCGATTAGGGAACGGACCCGGCGCCGACGGCACCTGGATGGATTATCTTCACCCAACCAAAAACGTCTACGAGATGCGCCGCTATGAAGAACTCGGGGAGCTTGCCTATGTAGCCGAGCGAAAACGAGAAGCGATGGCTTACATTCGCGAGGACTACGCGCGATTCGCCGGCTTGAGTTTACGACGATTCTTCTACTACTGGGGCGGGGTGCCGAAAACGCTGGAAAGTCCTGTCGTGGCGTTCTTCAGGAAATTTCTATTCGCGGCTTCTTCCGCGCTCGCCTTCTGGGGTTTGGGACGCGCTCTGCGTAAGCACAAGCCAGGCGCATGGCTTTTCTATTGGCTGATCTTTTCCTATCCGCTGGTATATTACTTTCTCTTTCCTCATCCGCGGTATCGGCATCCCATCGAACCGGAGCTGGGCATCCTGATGTTGTATGTCATTTCTGGACAAGAGGAAAACGATCGGCCTCGGACAATCGGGCGACCCTCCAGCAACAGTTGATTCGTATCTTCTAATGAATCACTCACGGCAAGACCTGCAAAGTGAACTCGGATCACAGTCGGGAGGAAATCAGCGCTCCGTTAGCTGGTTCGAGACTCATTCGAATCTCAGCGCACTGTTGATTGTGACCGCGGCATTGCTGGTTCGTCTGCGCGCCGCGTCCGGAACTTTTCTAAATCCAGACGAAGCGCTCCACTATCTTCTCGCCAATCAATCCTCATGGTTTCTGGCTTATCGCGCGAGTCTTACCAATGCCCATCCTCCGCTTCTGACCTTTGTGCTTTACTTATGGCGCGGAGTCGGTACTTCGGAGCTTGTTCTGCGCCTTCCCTCGGTAATCGCGGGCACCGCATTTTGCTGGATCTTCTTCAAATGGCTCACGCGTATCCTCGGACCCGTCGCGGGTTTTATCGGCTTGATCCTGGTCAGCTTTCTTCCACCGCTGATCGAACTTTCGGCGGAGGTGCGTCAGTATGCGCTGCTCCTCTTGTTTCTTGCCGGCACTGCGTATCTGCTTGAGCGCGCTTTAGAAAAAAACTCGGCGGCCGTAATGCTGCTGTCCGCGATATCGCTTTATCTCGCTCTGCTCTCACATTACTCAGCAATTTTGTTTGCTGCGGCGATCGGCCTCTATTCCCTGCTTCGCGTGATTGCTTGCCGCCCGTCACCCCCGGTTTGCATGGCTTGGGTCATGGGGCAGGCGGGCGCTGTTGGGCTCATCGCGGCTCTGTACGTCTCTCACATTTCAAAGCTGAAGGGAAACTACGCAGCTGGCACGATCAACGGATGGCTCGGCAATTCCTTCTATCGCCCAGGGCACGAAAATCCGCTTCTATTCGTGATCGCAAGAACTGGCGGCGTCTTCCAGTATGTGTTCGGACAACTAGCGATCGGCGACCTTGCTTTCGTGGCGTTCATTGCGGGAGTGGTCTTGCTTTGGAAAGAAAACATTTCGCCCGGGAGGTCAAACGTCTCTTCCCGGCAACTGGTAGCTCTTTTCGCCTTGCCCTTTGCAATCGGCGCAGGAGCTTCGATTGCCAGAATCTATCCATATGGCGGAACGCGTCATTCTGCGTTCCTGATCATATTTGCGGTGGCCGGTGTCAGCTTTCTGCTGGTAAAGTTCGCGAAGCAACAGATCGCGCTTGGAATCACGATTACTCTTCTAATCGTCGCGGCTTGTAACTTGTTCGGAAAGCCGCATCGGCCCTACATTCTTCGTGAAGATCAGAGCCGCATGCAGATGGTTCGTGCCCTGGGATTCATCCATGCGCAGGTTCCGCAGTCTGACCTGATCTTCGTGGATTACCAGACTCGTCTCTTGCTTGGTTACTACTTGTGCCCGGAGCAACCGGTTCCTTTTTTCGCGCCCGTCGGAAGCTTGGAGCAGTTTCCGTGCAACGGATACCGCGTAGTCGCCGCCGCTCCCGACCTCTATATATTTACCGCGGAGAATTTCCTGCCCAGGTGGAACAAACTGTTGCGCGATGTCCCATTAAAATCCGGTCAAGCAGTTTGGGTCGTTCAGGCGGGATGGGAAGTGGATTTGGCTCCCGAACTGCAGAGTAGAGTCCCAGAATTCCGCGAACTCAAGCCGCAAACGTTTGGAAGAAATATCACAATCTTCAAGTTGACGGCTGGGCGACCGGTGCCAGGGACCAGCGCTCAGTCTAATTGATGTTATAGGTCGACCTCAGCTCAAAATCGGCAAGGCACGGATGCGCTTTTTCGTCGCCGCGAAAATCGCGTTGCACAAAGCCGGCGCCAGCGGCGGCACTGGAGGCTCGCCCGCTCCGGTCGGCGCTTCTGTGCTGGGGACAGAATAAACTTCGATCAGTGGAGCTTCATTCATGCGGATGGGCGCATAGTCGTCGAAGTTGCCCTGCACCACGCGTCCTTTTTCGATCGTGATCTGCGCTCGCAATGCATTGGTGAGCGCGTAAATCACTCCACCCTTGATTTGTTGTTCGAGAATGTTCGGATTCACGACCTGCCCGCAATCCATCACCGCCACCACTCGATGTATATGCGGCTGATCGCCCTCCATGGAGATCTCCACGACTTCCGCCATGTAAGTACTGAAGCAACCGAAGCAGGCAATCCCTTGATAGTGGCCTGCAGGCAGAGGCTTTCCCCACCCGGCTTTCTCGGCCGCTAATTGCAATACGCCCCGCATCCGCGCCGTATGCCAAACGGTATCGAAGTATTTGATGTCTTCATCTTTTGACAACAAGTGCATCCGGTAGTCGAACGGATCTTTTTTCGCCGCCGCCGCGAGTTCATCGATAAAAGATTCGCTGGCAAACCCGGCTTGCAGAGCGTACACCGAACGCATCCATCCCAGTGGGACCGGAGTCTCGGTCATTACATATTCGAGCGCTGCCGAGGGAAGAGAATAGATGAGCGCCGCTTCATCCGGCAGGTCGGGATCAATCCCATTCGGGGTGGGCAACCCTTTCTGGCCACTGATCGAGGGCGCGACAATCTGATGTGTGAATGCTACCGGCCAGCCCTGCCCATCGAGCACCGCGCTGAGTTGGTGATAGCTCGCCGGACGATAAGTCGAGTTCCGCATATCGTCTTCGCGCGTCCACAGCACTTTTACAGGGGCGTTCGCCGCTTTCGAGACCAACGCAGCCTCCACTCCGTAGTCGTGCTCCAATCGTCGCCCGAATCCGCCGCCCATCAGCGTGACATTCACCTTGACCTGATCGGGATCCAGTCCGATCGCCTGCGCCACTGAGTCGCGAACATCCTGCGGCACCTGAGTTGGCGCCCACAGCTCGCAGCTCGATCCACGGAACTGCGCCGTGCAATTCCCTGGTTCCATCGCCGCGTGCGCCATCAGCGGAAGCTGGTACTCGGCTGCAATGCGGCGCCCTGACGCTTTCGATACATCGCCAGTCGAGTACAGAGTGACCGCCTTACTGGAAGCAGATTTCTTCAACGACGAGAGCATCGCGGCCGAGTTAAAATCTTTATTCGGACCTTCATCCCACTGCACATTCAGCACGCGCCGTCCTTCCATCGCGCTCCAAACGCTGTCAGCGACAACCGCCACTGCCGAATCGCCGATCTTTCCCACGAACCCAACGCCAGAAATCTTCCTGGATTCGCTGTCATCGAAGCTGGCGACTTTCCCCCCGATCACGGGACACCGAGCCAGCACAGCGTACTTCATGCCCGAGAGACGAAAGTCAATGCCGAACTCAGCCTTGCCGTCGACCTTCGACGGCACATCAAACCGCGGCAAAGGCTTGCCGACGATTTGGTAATCCTTGGCTTGCTTCAAAGGCACGTCGGTCGGAATCGGCTGCGCACCGGCCTTGCTCGCCAACTGTCCATACGTGAGCCGGCGACTTGACGCCGCATGCACTACTGCGCTGTGTTCGGCTTTGCAGCCGGAGCGCGGAACACCCCACTCTAGAGCGGCAGCGCTGATCAGCATTTCGCGCGCGGCTGCTCCAGCCTTTCGCATCGGATCCCAGGTGGTACGCACGCTCGCGCTACCGCCGGTAGTCTGATCGCCGTAAAGCGTGCTCGCCCCGGCTTGTTCAATCGTGATCTGCTTCCAGTCCGCCTCGAGTTCTTCGGCGAGAATCATGGGAAGCGAAGTGCGTACTCCTTGTCCCATCTCAGAGCGCGCCACTACGATCGTGATCTTTCCGTCAGGGGTGATCTTCAAATAAGCATTCGGCGCGAATGTGTCCCTGGCCGCCGAGCTTCCGTGAGGCAAATAGAAACCGATGACGAGTCCGGCGCCAGCGGCCACACTGGCAGTGAGAAAGTCACGCCGGGAGAGCGGGCTCATTGTGCACCTCCCGTACCTGCCGCGCGATGGATTGCACGCCGAATGCGGTCATAGGTTCCGCAGCGGCAGAGGTTGCCAGACATTGCTTGCGTAATCTGATCATCGGAAGGCTGAGGATTCTTTGCCAACAAAGCTGCGGCGGCCATGATCTGGCCAGTCTGACAATAACCACATTGCGGCACCTGCTCTTCAATCCACGCCTGCTGCAGGGGATGCAGCCCGTTCGCCGACAGCCCCTCAATGGTGGTGATATTTTTCGTCGCAGCTTGCGAGACTGGCGTTGAGCATGAGCGCACGGGTGCTCCGTCCACATGGACCGTACACGCGCCGCATAGGCCTGCACCGCAACCAAATTTCGTGCCTGTTAGTTCCAGCGTGTCACGCAGAACCCAGAGCAGGGGTGTCTCGGGCGCGACTTCCACTTTCCGCTCGCTGCCGTTAATGCGCAGGGTGATGGCTGCCATGGTTAGGAGGTGAATATATGGACAGCATCGTACTCAACCAGCGCGGAAAAGGGAAATGGTTCGCGAGGAGAGATGGTTCGTCGTAGAGTCCGAACTCGGGAGAGGAGAAAGCTGAAACTTAGTCCTAGGCTATTTCGCTCTATTTTCCAACTCGCGCAATATTGTGTCGCCAACCTGAGCCTGAAAAGCAGAAAACTCCGGCAGATCGTACAGACGCAAACTGAGTTCGTCCAGTTCCACGTTGTCAGCTTGCACGTCGGCTTTCCCTTGGCGCACCGCGTCCACCAGTTTGCCAGCCGTAATTTGGTCGAAGCTTTCGGAAATCAACACCGTATTGTCTGCCCATTGCTGCACGATCACAGGTCCTTCTTCAGTAAGAACCTGTACCGCGAAAGCGGGGCACTTGGCCCCTGCGCATGAGGCAACAGCCTGTGGCGTTGCGCTTTGGTAGCGCTGGGCAATTGCGGTCGCATAGACGCGAGCAAAGCGCTCCGCCGATGCCGGCGATTTCCATCGCGAAACATACAGAAGCGATAGGTCGGCGGTTGTGAGCGTCTCCGCAGTGGTTTTGGCAGTCCTGCGAAACGCAACGTAAGCTCCACCCTGCCAGGATCCCGCAAGAGTTTCTGCCTCTTTTCGATTTCCGTAGGTCTTTAGGAGCGCGCGCACATCGAGTTCACCGATTCCACCGGAATCATACGCGGCATACTTATCGCTGAGTATTTGCTGAACGTCGGGGATGCGGATCGGTGAGAGTTTCTCGCGGTTGATATAAGCCGTCGGCTGCAGGACTTCATGCGTGTTGCGAGGCGGACGCGCGAACACTCCCGAAAAAGCCATCGCCTTCCCGCCTTTTTCTAGCAATTCGCCTTCGAAGATCAATCCTTCACGATAGGGAAACGTACCCACTTCCCTCAGAATCATGGGCGCGTCGTGCAGCAACTGCGAATCAGCGCTGGCTTTCACGGCCGGCTCCTCCATCTGATAAATCAACCCAGGCGTGTTTTGCAGGCTGCGTCCCAGCGGAGCCAGAATGTAATCCACAAACACGACTTGCGCCTGGCCTTCGACCGCGGCTCGGCGCGCTCCTGCGCTGTCATCGTCAATTTCGGGTTCGCTGTCCTTTTTCTCTCCCGCTTGCGGTGTCGCCTGACCCGCATTCAACCACGCTTTGAGATCGTAATTCTGGTCCTGCAGGGCGTGCGTCAGTTCGTGCGCAAGGATTGGCGCCTGACGTTCCAGCGGAATCCAGTTCAGCATCGAAATCGTTTTCGTCTCGTCATCGTAGTAAGCAGCGATTTGCTTGCCATTGGCCTTCACCACGAACTCCCGCAGATTGAATTCCCGGGGCAGAAGGCCGAATTTCTTCATGGTCATCTCGGAGCGCGCAAAGCGCTGAGCATACCCTTCTTTCGCCTGCTCATCGCGGGTGTACTGCTCCACCTCGCCAAAAGCTTCTATGAGAGAACCTTGGGTCTGAACATTTTCAGCGAGCAACCGGGCCACCATACACAGTTTGACGTCGGGCAAGCTTTTCTCTGCCTTGAGAAAAAGGGTGCGGAGA
The DNA here is from genome assembly GCA_963722725.1 of uncultured Acidobacteriota bacterium. Lineage (GTDB taxonomy): Bacteria > Acidobacteriota > Terriglobia > Terriglobales > Acidobacteriaceae > JABDBE01. Next base: position 6,540 of record CAVROB010000009.1, on the reverse strand, counting down.
GCTACCCTTCGCGGGACAAGGTCGTAATCTTCCTGGAGGTACCAAGCGTACACGACGCGGTAGAGACGATCGGGCAAGAACGCTTTGTACACGTCGAACGCGGTACTGATGGCACGCGCTCACAGTGGGCCGTTCTGCACGATACCGAAGGGCACAATGTTCTTTTGCTTGAGGCACGACGCGAGCCTGAACGCTAGCGGAGTTTAGACTAGCCTTTCCAATCGCAGGAATTGTTCGTTGCCGTTCCGTTTCCCGAATCTTTAAGCCCTGTCGTAGAATCACCTATTTGGACAGTCGTCATTATTCTTCTAGGAGCATTACTTTGCCTGAAACCATTTATGACATCGCTATTATCGGCAGCGGTCCGGCTGGATACACTGCTGCCATCCGCGCGGGGCAATACGGTCTGAAGACGGCGCTGATTGAAAAGGATGGATTCCTCGGCGGTACTTGTCTACATGTGGGCTGTATTCCAACCAAAGCGCTCTTGTTTAACGCTGAAATCTGGGATCACTTGAAAGACGCAAAAGAGTTTGGCATCGAGGGTGTCGACTCGCGCAAATTGAATTGGGCCGCTATCCAGGAGCGCAAATCGAAGATCGTGGCCAAGCATGCCAAGGGTCTTGAATTCCTGATGCGCAAGAACAAAGTGGAGACGATCAAGGGCTACGGCAAACTCACGGGCCCTGCGCAGAACGGTGTGCTAACGGTCGAAGTCACGGACGGCAGCAAGAGCAACGCCATCAAGGCGAAGAATGTGATTCTGTCCACCGGTTCGGAAGCCCGCATGATTCCAGGCCTGGAGCCGGATGCGCGCGTGCTCACCAACATTGAGATTCTCAGTCTGAAGGAGATTCCGAAGTCCCTGGTGATCGTCGGCGCTGGTGCAGTGGGTGTGGAGTTCGCATCAATTTTTCGCTCGTTTGATTCCGAAGTCACGATTCTTGAAATGCTGCCGCGTCTGGTTCCCGTGGAAGATGAGGATGTTTCAAAGGAACTAGCTCGTGTCTATCGAAAGAGAGCCATCAACTTTCACACTGGGGCCAAAGTCGAGAAAGTCGAAAAGACGAAGTCTGGCATTGCCGTGACTTTTTCCGTGGGTGGTAAACAGGAGAAAATTGAAGCCGAGAAGATTCTGATCGCGGTTGGCCGCAAGCCACGCACGGAGAATGTGGGCCTGGAAAAGACACGTATCAAGCCCGACCGAGGCTTCATAAAGACCGATAGCTGGATGCAGACCAGCGAACCCGGCGTTTATGCAATCGGAGACATAGTGCTCGGAACGCCGCAACTGGCGCACGTTGGCGCGATGGAAGGCATTGTCGCTGTGACCAAGATCGCGGGCAAGCCCGGCAAGCCGATCAACCCGGAGCACATTCCGAACGCGACCTACTGCCATCCCGAAATCGGCAGTGTTGGCTTGACCGAAGAGAAGGCACGCGAGGCGGGCTACAATTTGAAGATCGGTAAATTTCCGTTCACCGCGAACTCACGCGCCTCGATCGTCGGGCAGCACGAGGGTTTCATCAAAGTCGTCTCCGATGCGGACTATGGCGAGATTTTGGGTGTGCACATCATCGGACCGCAAGCAACGGAGTTAATCGCCGAAGCCGTGGTCGCCATAGAACTTGAAGCCACCGTGGAAGATTTGATGTGGACCATCCATGCCCATCCGACGTTGGCTGAAGCTATGCTCGACGCTTCGAACAGCGTGTATGGAATGGCGATCAACGCGTGAGGCCAAAAGCCTACTGGCCTGGGTGAAAACTCTTTCACATTGATGGCAGGCCACGCGGATCATATATTGGTACCTGCCTTTGGAGGCAAGAACAGGAATTGGGGATCGCCGTGATCCCCAAGGGACCCATCATGCAAAGCAAGAGAACACTGACCCTACTCATTTCCGCATTCGTTGTAGTTTTCGGATTTCTCACCGTAGCAACTCCCGTCTTTGCAGCTGACGCGGAGAAGGTTCTCTACAGCTTCTGCAGCGTTGGCTCAAACTGTGCGGACGGACAGACCCCCGAATCCAGCCTGATCTTTGATAAGGCTGGCAATCTGTATGGCACGACTTTCGACGGCGGCGCTTATGCTCTCGGCTCCGTCTTTCAGCTGACGCGCGGATCAAATGGCACGTGGACCGAGCACGTGCTGTACAGCTTCTGCGCCACCATGAATTGCGACGACGGAACCAACCCTCAAGGTTTGGTCTTCGGTGCGGATGGCAAGTTGTATGGCATAGCCCAGACCGGCGGCGGTGATGGCTTTGGCGCTCTCTTCCAGTTGACGCCCGGCAAAGGCGGCACCTGGAGTTACAAGGTGCTGCACAACTTCGATTTTAGTGACGGGGATGGGTACTATCCCTACACTGGCCTGATTGTCGATGCAGCGGGGAACTTGTACGGCGTAACCGACTGGGGTGGCGCTTATAACAGTGGCACCGTCTACAAACTGACGGCCGGGGCTAAGGGCAAGTGGACGGAAAAGAAGCTGCACAGCTTTAACGATAATGGCAAGGACGGGTACGCCCCCTTCGGTGTTCCGATGTTCGATGCGGCCGGGAACTTATATGGCACGACGACAAGGGGTGGTTCCTCCGGCACTGGCTGCGGTGGTTCGGGTTGCGGAACCGTTTTCCAGTTGACGCCCGGCACGAACGGTAAGTGGACAGAGAAGGTGTTGCACAGCTTCCAGGACAACGGCAAGGATGGGTACGACCCGTGGGGCGGCGTGGTCTCGGACAAGGCAGGGAACTTATACGGCGTCACGAACGCGGGTGGCGCTTCCGGCTGCGGCGCGGTCTTCAAAGTGACGCCCGGTGCAAGCGGCAAATGGACGGAAAAAGTGCTGCACAGTTTCGCCAATGACTCCAACGACGGGTGCGGATCCGTGGCTGGCCTGACTGTCGACGCGGCTGGGAACTTGTATGGCACAACGTTTTACGGCGGCCTTTATAACGACGGCACGATCTTCAAGTTGACATTAGGGGCCAATGGCAAATGGACGGAGAAGGTAGTGCACAATTTTAACTGGAGCCTCACGGTGAAGGATGGGACATCCCCTGGGGCTGGCCTCGTCTTCGACAAGAAAGGCAACTTGTACGGCGCAACGGAGAATGGCGGCAATTATAATTTCGGCGCCGTCGTTGAGATGACGCCGTAATCGGGTCGAGTTTCGGCCTGACCTGAGACCCCAAAGCACGAGTTTAGGATGTAGCGGTCTTCCTTTACACTGGATCTGGTGGATTGCGAGTTGCGAAATCGCGCAATCTCCTAAGTTCATGATCTCTATTCTCCCACTTGGAACTGTTGACTACGCGACCGGCCTACGCTTGCAGCAGAAGCTAGTTCAGCTTCGCAAAGATGGCCTCATCGGCGATGTTCTGTTGCTGCTTGAACACGCTCCCGTTATAACCTTGGGGCGAAACGCGAAAGCTGCCAACGTGATTGCGTCGCGCGAACAACTCGCGGAGCGCGGCGTGGAGGTCTTCGATTGCGATCGTGGTGGCGACGTCACATTTCATGGTCCGGGGCAACTCGTCGGTTATCCCATCTTTGACTTGCGCGGTTTCACTTCGACGGATGGCAAACGAAAGACTCTGGGGGCGGTGGAGTTTGTGCGACGGTTGGAAGAGGTTCTGATTCGCACCTGCGCCGACTTTCGCATTCCCGCCGAGCGCGTCGCGGGATTGACGGGTGCATGGACAAGCAACGGAGACGGCAAGATTGCCGCGATTGGCGTTCATATTTCCCGTAGCGTGACCTCGCATGGCTTCGCTTTGAATGTGAATGTCGATCTTGATTACTTCAACTTGATTGTTCCTTGCGGCATCACATCGAAGCCCGTGACATCGATGGCGAAGCAATTGGGTCGGCAGCTTTCGCTGCAGGAAGTCGCCCATTCCATCTCGCGCAATTTCGGATTGGTATTTCAAAGCCAGATGCTTTGGCTGGATAGTCTGGATTCGCTTCTCGGACAATCCGTCGGCGTGCCCATGAAACCTCCATCAGAGTTGCGGAAGGTGCGTGGCGAAGAAGATACGTTCTGGGTCTGACCTCGACCACGCGCCCGAGATTAGCCAATTTTCTCGACCCGAGTTAGGATTCTCCTGAGATCAATCGCAGGCAATCACCAAACGAATGGCTAAGAAGAAAAAGTTGGTTCCGAAAGTGCCAGTCCGACACAGTTCAAACGGCGGGGGCCAGCGTGCTTCGCAATCTCCTATTCCAAGCTGCCTGCGCACCTACACCATCGTCGACCATCGGCTGGAAAAGCCCAGCTTCACGATTCGTCAAGTCCGCAAAGGCGATGAAATCCGTTACGAAGTTACGGGCGATTTGAACGCGCCGGTTCCTCCCATCCGAGAATCGAAGTATCTCGACAAAAAGAGCTGCCTCGAGATTTATCGATGGATGCTTCTGAATCGCAAGATGGAAGCCGCACTCGAGAATCTTTACAAGCAAGGCAAAGTTGTCGGCGGCGTTTATTTCGGTCTGGGCCAGGAGGCCTGCTCTTGTGCGTCGGCATACGCGCTTCGTGAGGACGAGTGGCTTGGTCCCATGATCCGCAATCAGGGATCGTTGCTGGTCCGCGGCTTCTCCGCCCGCGACATCATGATGCAGTACATGGCCAAGGCGGGTTCACCGACCAAGGGACGCGACGCGTCTTCGCACTTCGGCGATATCGAAAAGCGCAATGTGGTTGCGCCCATCTCGACCCTGGGCGATCTGATTCCTGTTCTCGCCGGGGTGGCTCTGGGCGCGCGATTGCAGGGGCGCAATATCGCGGTCATGACTTACATCGGAGATGGCGGCCAGTCTACCGGCGTCACTTACGAAGGTTTGAACTTCGCTGCGGTGCAGGATCTCGGCTTGGTGCTTTTCGTCGAAAACAATCTTTGGGGATACTCGACGCCCGCCGACATGCAATTCCGCGTCAAGGACTTGGCCGAGCGCGCCATCGCCTACGGAATCCCAGGAGTGATTGTTGATGGCACCGACGCTTGCCAGATCTATGACGCGGCCCATGAGGCCTGTGAACGGGCTCGACGCGGCGAAGGCCCCACGCTCATCGAAGCGAAAATGATGCGCATGAAGGGCCATGCCATCCACGACGCAGCCGAGTATGTTCCTAAGCCGCTGTTCGAGTACTGGCGCAAACGCGACCCCATTGCGCGCTTTGAAAAGTATTTGTTGAGCAAGAAGTGGCTGACCGCGCAGGAAAACGAAATCTTGATCAGCGACGTGGAACGCGAACTCGAAGCAGATCGAGACTTCGCGGTCGCGTCACCCATGCCGGAGCCGGAATCGGCAGCAGGAGGTGTCTACTGCGATTCCGGCTGCCACGAGATCAAGCCGAAGTACGGCATGCCGAAGGTTAAAACAGGGAAGCCCGTCGGGAGCAAGAAAACCGAGGCGGCACTTCACTTCAAGTGACGGACCTCAGCGGACTAAAACGCCAAGTTCACGGAAACAACTGCAGGAATTTCTCCCACAGGATTAATGCATTCGCATTGTGAGTATTGAGCGCCGTAACACCCTCCTGCACCGCCGTGGGATCATGCAGCAGCCCCACAGCTTTGTTGGCAATGTCGCAGGCGTCGTCGGTAGCGGCTTGCCAGTTGCGCGGGGCCCACGCGATCGCATCCGAAACTACCGAAGCCACGCCCTGCGCGATACCGTCAGCCGTCACCATGTTGAAACCTTCGGTATAGGACGGCTGCAACAGCAGGTCCATCGATCCCACCGTGTCCAGGAATTGCGGCCACGATTGCCAATTGCGCTCGACTACCTTGGCGCGTGGCATATTCAGATACATTTGCTGGATGGCGGCAAGAATGGTTTGCCCACCGCCCTCGCGCCGGCCTCCCGAGATCCAGAATTCCAAGTCGGTCACGCGCAGCCGTTGTCCTACTTCGAGTGCGGCGGCCGCGGCGTTGAGCACGTTCTTGTAGGGGCGAATGGCGCAAAAGCATCCCATGCGCAGCGTTCCGTGCTGCCATATTGGCCGTGCCCTCGCCAAGCCCATGGGATACATATTCGGCAGCAAGGTCATCGCCGTGCTATAGGTCGCCTGCCACCAGGTTTGAAAGCGTTGCGAGTTGCCTCCAATGTGGAAGTTGGGACAGCCTTGCGCGAGTTCCGCACCTTGACGCAGCAACTCGATAGCGCGAGGATCGGCCTGCAGGAATCCGATGTTGCTATGGCTCACCACGACGATTTCCAGGTCGGGGTTGTGCGATGCCAGACCGGCAAGATTGGCGGTCGGAATCCAGGGTGCACTGATCACGAGATGAGACAGCGGCACATGATGCGCCAGGGTTCGCGCCTGAAGTTCGGTCTTCATCAGCGTTTGCAGGTCGGTAAAGGAATTAATCGGCCAGATTTCGACGATGTATCCGGCCGCGCGTAAAGCCTTGGCGTTCTGGGTGGCGCTGACTCCCAGGCCGATGTGGCTGACATTTTGAGCGGCGGCGAAATTCTTGTATGCGATCGCCAGACGGGGCGTGTGGTGCTGCACTCTTAGCATGTGGACCTTTCA
>CAVROB010000008.1:0-33969 GCA_963722725.1 uncultured Acidobacteriota bacterium | reverse complement strand
GGGGAGACGCCTGGCTTCGGGCCGCTTCATCTTAAAGACACGGCAGCGGCCAGTCAACGGATGATGCTCTGGCCCGGTTATGCGCGGACGCTCGCTCTCTGAGAGCAACCGTGAGGTGGCAGATAAACTCCGGTTGGTCGGCAACCCTTACCTTGGGATTACTTCAGGGTTGCCCGTCAACCGCGAGCTACGGTAACTCTAGGTCAAGAGCGTAGATTTCGTCGGTACTTAAATCGCGAGTAAAGAGTGCCGAGCCGTCGGGAGCAACGCCGCTCCAGCCATACGCAGGAGGAGCTAAGTACCTTGGCAGCCCCTTTAAATCGACTAGAAGCTCCGAGCGGGTCTGGCCGACCTTAACCCTGCGAAACGTCGGATGGTCAGTGAAGCTGCTGTCGTAGTAAAGATAACTTCCATCTTGCGACCAGTTAACATAACCCACCACGCCTGGCTCAGTAATCCAGTCCGACCACTTTTGGGTCGTGAAGTCAAAGAGCAGCAGCTTTGTAGAATCGAGGTTAAGCGCCGCCAGATACCGGCCATCGGGCGACCATCGTGGGCTGAAAAGATTCTGAGAACCAGGGACAGCAGAGACCCGATGCGTGACGAGGTCGAGGATAGAGATGGTCTGTCCTTCGGAACCCGAGGCTCCATTTCGCCCAAAGGCGATTTTCTTGCCTTCGGGAGACCAGGTCGCGTCCAATTGGGACTGGTCTTCCGCGAGCATTTGCTGAGGTGCACCGCCTTGGGCAGAGATCAGAAACGTCTGCAAAGGCTGGCCGGGTTGGCCAGCTACATAGGCGATCTGGGTAACGTCGGGAGACCAGTGAGGCAGGCCGGCCAAGACCGGCGGATAGGTTAGCTGCAGGCGATCGCTGCCCTCCACGCGGCTGCGCCAAAGTGTGCGATCGGGATAGGAAACATAGGTGACCCATTTGCCGTCACGCGAGAACTCCAGTTCGCCCGCGGATATCCCCGCAAGAAATGGCACGAACTGCTTGGATTTGAGGTCGTAGCGGACGAGTTCTCCGCGGCCCTGCAATGCACTTACAAACAGTTTCTTGCCATCGGTACTGGGCACCAGGCTTTCGAACGACAGCGGACCGGTGGTCAGCTGGAAAGGTGTGGAAGAATGCTGATGAAACGGTCCCGCTGGTTCGCGCATCGCCCAGACATTCGCTGCAGAAGCAGTCGAGTTCAGGAAAAGTAGTAGCGGCCGTCCGGCGTCCATGCACCGCAGCATTCGCTGGGTGGGTTACCCCATCCCGGCAGTACGGGATGAAGATCGCTCCCGTCCGCGCGAATCTCCCAAAGCGCAGCAGAGCTGTTCTGGGACAGTTGGATAGTGAAGCGGATACGGGTTCCATCCGGAGAGAAGCGCGGCAAGATAGGCGTGCCCGACACCGTGAGCAGCTTGTGCGGGTTTGTTCCATCGGCGTTCGCCTGGTATATGTCGGAGGCCTTGAAAAACACTAGATGGCGGCCGTCGGGCGACCATGCGCCATCATGGCCGACAACATCGCCGAGACGGCGAGGGGCTCCCGACGGCAGAGGCAGACTCCAGAGAGGGTCCTCGGCCTCGGTTCCTACAAAGCTTTCCGTCAAGAGCTTCGTATGATCGGGCGAAATGTCCTGGGCGCCCGCATTGACAAACGGAGTTGGAATCGGGGAGGTGTCGCCTCCGGCGATGGAAACCTGCACGATCCGGTTTGGGTCTCCCCGCTCATTTACGTATAACCGGGAGCCGTCGGTCGCCGCGATGCTTTTGGATGCGCCGTCGTGAGTGAGCTGCGTCGTGGCCAACACTCTGGGCGGAGGCGGTGAAGAATTGAGCCAGGCAAACGTCGCTCCTCCAATAAGGATCATCAGTACGATCGCGACCGGCCACTGCCAGCTGAGTTTCCGAGCTGCTGCCGCACTGGCCACCGCCTCGATCTTCCCGGAAGTCGTGTCCCGCTTCAATCGCTTCAGGTCCGCCCGAATCTCGGCAGCAGACTGGCAGCGAATGTCGCGGTCTTTCTCCAGCGCCTTGTTGACGATTCGCTCAAGTTCGGCTGGCACGTCGGGATTCAGGCGCACCGGAGCTACCGGAGCGTGTTCCAGAATCGCGTTGAAGATCAACGCCGAAGTGTCGCCTCGGAATGGCAGCGTTCCCGTACACATCTCGTAGAGCACCGCGCCGAAGGAAAACAGGTCGGTGCGGGCGTCGAGTTCCTTCCCTCGCACCTGCTCCGGCGACATATACGCGACGGTTCCGAGCGCACTGCCGGGGCTGGTCAGATGCTCCTCGGACTCGATCGTCGCGACGCTCAGGCCAACGCTCTCTGGTTTGAGAGTGACTTTCGCCAGTCCGAAATCGAGAATCTTCGCCTGTCCGCGATTCGTGACGAAGACGTTGCGGCTTTTCGAGCCTTGCTAGAAAAAGCACATGCCGGGGATGCGTGGATTAGCGATGGCAATTTTGCTGTGGCGAGCTTTGATATCCGACTGCCGCGCGCCACGCTGGTGATTTGGCTCGAAGCTTCAAAAATATCCTTCGCGCGGCGTGCAATCACGCGAGTGTTAAAAAGCGGTGAAGCGCACCGGATTGGCAAACTCGGCGAGGTGCTAGCCTTCATCTGGAAATTTGACCGGGTCAACCGGCCGCGCATTGAGGCGCTTAGAGTTTGTTATGCTGCGGACGTTCCGGTGCGTAGATTGATTGGCAGGCGCGACGTTGCGGCTTTTCTTGCTTCTTGCGGCAACGGCGCTCAGTGTTGAATTTCGAACTGCCGTTCGGACGCAGCCCGCCGTTGTTGAAAGTGCGGCTTGTTTATAAATCGAGGAATAAGGCCATTATTCGCTAGAATTCTACCTTCTAACTCTGCCCATCCGCTCAGTTTGTTGTTGTAGTATCGCTCAGGCATCCGCGGGAGCCAAACCGTCGCCACCGTCATCAAATTCTGGCAGGAGGGTGAAGAAGGATGTTTCACGTGCGCCAAGAGAACCTGCCCTTTGTTGGTAGTTCACATGAGTTTATCGGAGCTGAGCAGGGCAACACCGCTGTTTCGGTGTTCCTGTTCCACGGTAAGCCCGGATTGGGGCCGGGTCCGCACCGGCATCCTTATGACGAGATCCAGTTCATTCGTGAAGGCCGTGGGGTGTGGACGGTGAGCGGCAAGACCTTCGAGGGCGGCGCTGGAGACGTTTTTGTCATCAAGGCTGGTGAGATCCACAGTTTTAAGGTGGTTGGTGATTCCCCACTCGTCCAATTCGACGTTCACCTCAGCCCCCGCTTTATCCAGGAGAACCTTTAGAGCAGTGGGGGGCGCCGGGGACTCGCGTGAGCCAAGTTCCTCCGCGCCGCAGTTCCAGCGGCGAGTCTGTCCTGCGAACCGCGTTGCCGTGAAATAAAGCGGTTTCCCATTCTCGCGACGGGAGTTCGACCGACCGAGGCCGGTTTCCTCGTGTGCGATCCCAGGCATCGTGACGAGGAGCATTCCGCTCATCGGGGTTTATCCTTCGATAGCCTTTTCAACCTTGCCGACCCACTTTTGAGCTTGGCCTGCGAACTTTTCGCCTTTCCCTTCGCCTTCCAATCTGGGGTTTTTCGTAACCTTTCCAATTTCTTCCTTGATCTTCCCTTTCACTTCATGGAACTTGCCTTCGGTTTTGTCTTGCGTGCTGGGTTTCATCGTTTTCTCCTGGGTCCTGATATGTACTCGTCTGTGGTTTTCGGTCCGGCCATTAGGCGACGGCTTTGGTTTCAAGAGGCATGTGCACGAGTTCCTCAAACAGGGAACGGTAGTAGATCATCGCCGAGCGGAGATCTTCCGTACTTGCTTCTCCACTGCCCAGGCGCAATGCTATGGCGTGCGCGGACCGGTAATTTTCCACCACTTTAGGATGGTCGACAGAAATGTCCGCGGCACGCTGATCGAAATCGGTTACGGGATAGCCGCGAGCCTGCATTAATGAAGACACTAGTTCGCCCGCTTCCGTGACCGCTCCTTTCGGATAATCGACAAAGCGAGCCTGCAATGAGACCCACTGGGCGGAAAAGCGCTCACGTTCCGCGGCGTCGAGTTCGCGGATTTTCATGGTTCCGACCCGCTTCTCACGATCTGCCAACTTCGCTTCTGCTCGGCGTTCGGACCCATGCGTTCGCACCGCCCGCTCGTACTCCGGCCCAAACCTCTGGCGTATCTGTGCGCTGCTAGTTCTGCGTTTTCGGACGTACATCCAAGCCAGCACGGCGATGACCAGAATCACCACAGCGACAAGCCCAATCAGTTTCGGGTCCATCAGACTTTGATTCATCGAGACCTCCTGCGTTAAGGACTATTTGCAATCCCAGGTTGGTTAACGAAATTGTCTCTGCATGTGCAGAGCGTTCTGATTCGTGATTATCATCCTTGCGCACTCTGGAAACTGGTCAGAATTGATCGCTCCGCAAATAGTGCTGCCGGGAGCCCGGCTCAGGACGGGGTTACGTTGCAAATCGAGGGCATGGCGTCCTATGGGCTAGGAGAAGGTCAGACTCGGTTCGCTGCTAGGAATTGGGCGGTGCCACTCAAGTTCGTTACAGCCCGGGATCGGGTCTTATGCGACGCAGGGGGCGGAAGCGATGGTATTGGTGAATGTCATGCGGATTCCGTGCTTCGGACGTAGGATAACCATCGGGCGAGCTTCAATGGTTTGCCCCGGAGCCAACTGAAAATCGTATTTTCTCAGCAAATCGCTCAAAATCATAAGGATCTGCAGCATCGCGTAATTTCCGCCGATACAGCCTCGCGGTCCGGCACCAAAGGGAAGGAAGGTGAAGGGTGTGCGCAGCTTGTCATTTTCTTTGGTGAAGCGCTCCGTATCGAAGTTCTCAGGATTCTGCCAGTAGCGCGGAGCATGGTGCGCGCCGTACACGTAAACAATGACCATTGATCCGCGGGGGATGGCGAGGTCGCCTACGCGGTCGTCAGCAACAGCCATACGGTCGACCATCCAAAACGGCGGGTAGAGGCGCAACGCCTCCATAATTACCTGAGTCGTAAATTCGAACTTGGGAACGTCGGCGTATGTAATGGGCGCGTCTCCGAGCACGGAGTCAAACTCCCGCCGCACCTTCTCGAGACAATCCGGACGCGAGCTCAAAAGATAAAAAAGCCACGATAGTGCATTCGACGATGTTTCATGTCCGGCAACCAGAAGTTGCATGCTCTCGCTCAGGATGAGCTCATCGGGCATGCCTTTGCCATCGCTGTAACGCGCATCCATCAAAGTCTGCAGCAGATCGTGGCCGGGTGGTTCGTTGCGGCGCTTCCGTATGTATTCGAGAAGAACGGCGTCGGCGCGGGTCCGCATGTCTTCGTGTTTGCGCAGTTCGCCCGAGACCGCGAACCAGGGATTCAGATACGGCTGCAGGGTTTGCCGGACAATGAATTCCTGGACGGTGCAGATGGTATGGCTGACCAGATCGATGTCTTCATCCTTCAAGCGTGCGCCAAATAGCGATCGAGCGACCATCGCGAAGGTGATCTTCATGAGCTGGGGGTAAATATCCACGGGGCCGCGGCGGATCTGTTTGTCGAAATCACGCAACGAATCGGCAAGAGAATCCTGCATGATTGAGGACAACGCATCGAGTTGCTTTCGATCGAAGCCGGTCTGGATCAGACGGCGCTGTGTGCGCCAGGCTTCTCCATGGGTCGTGAGCAGGCCTTTACCCAGGAAGTGGCCCATCCGCTTCACTTGAATTTCAGATTTCTGGTAGTTCTCGGCATTGGTCTTCAAAACGTGCTGAATGACGGCGGGGTCGATGGTAATCATCGCCTCCTTGAGACCGCCTATGCGGATCCAGAACGTGTCGCCGAAGATTTCGTTGTAGCGGGACAAAATCTGCACAGGATTGCGGGCCATTGCGCGAGAGTCCGCAAAGCAGCGAAGTCGGGAAACAATAGGCACAAACATTGATGAACTCATACCCAGGCGTCCTGATAGTTGCCTCGAACCGCAGGAGAATTCATGTCACTTTCAGGAAGTGGTGGCTGGGCCATGCGCAAAATATAAAACGCTCAGAATCAATTTTCGCTCCCTAGTTGCTTCAAGAGTATCAGATGATGCCGGATTGCCAGGGTCATGGTGGAGTGCTGCCTATAGGGAACTCCAAACTCTTTGGCAGTTTCCTTCACGATCCTGGTCAGGGGAGCGTAGTGGGTATGGCAAACGAAAGGACAAAGGTGGTGGACGACGTGGTGGTTGAGCCCGCCCGCGAGCCAACCTACAAGCGGGTTTTCCGTCGCATAATCCGCTGTTGTCGCGAAGATGTGATACACGCCGTTTTCAAACTCGCTGCGATCCGAAGGAAAGTAGGTGCTGTCGACGGTGTGCGTCGATTGGAATACGAGCGTTACTGCTAAACCCACGATCAAATGGACCAGGAGGAACGCCCCGGCGACCAGCAGAGGCGATTTTCCCAGAACCATCACCGGCAGGATAAGCATGTAAGTGAGGTAAAAGCCCTTGCCCGCAAAGAGAATGGCATATTCGCGCAGAGAATGTTTCGTACGTCTCAGATATTCATGGCTCGGAAAGAAAAAGCACTGGAAGTCCCTAAAGAATACATAATCGAGAGAGAACATCGCGTAAACGAAGAGCACGTAGATGTGCTGGAACCGGTGCCATGGCGCTCGGGGTTCATAAGGGGTAAAGCGAAAGATGCCACGTCCCGAAAGCGCGTCGTCTTCACCGTGAAGATTGATGCAGGAGTGGTGACCCCGATGATGGAGGATTCGCCACATGTACGAACTCATTCCGCACAGATCAAAGACGTAGTTCAAGGCTTTGTTGACGTGCGATCGAGACGAGATGGCGTTGTGATTGCTATCGTGGGCAATGTTCAGCAAGAGGAATGTCTGCGCGAGGCCGCCTAAAAGATAGAGGGCGACAAATTGCCATGAACCCGGCTTAAGCGTATAGAGAGCAATCCATGCGCCCCCGAGGACTGCCAGACCCAGAGCGATCTTGACCCACATTGCGCCGTCCGCTTTGGGAGAAATGCTCTGCTCGGCAAAAAACCTATCCAGGCGGCTACGCAGGACTTTCGGGAATGAAGACGCACCAGCCGATTCGATAATCGGCGGAGCTGAAGTTTCCGATGGTACAAGATCCGCGATGTCCGGTTGATCGGCAATCGTCGCTACGGCAATCACCGCTTCGGGTTGGAACATCAACGGCGCCTCCGCGATCATGGTAAATTGGACCGGCGCGTTCGACAAGATGCACAAACGGCCCTGACCCGCGGCGTAATTGTTGCTGCGCTGTTAACAGTGTCGCCGCAATATTCTAGTGCGAGCCATTAAGGGCAATCAAGAAAATTCAGAAGGGACCGAGTATGGATGCTGGTGCCCCATCCCAGTAAAGCGATTACGCATGGTATTGTACGAGCGGTTTGCTAATATATAGCAACCAATGAACCATTAGTGAATGGGTCTCCTGCATATGGTATGGGAGCTCCACAAGTCTGCTTTGCGTCCTGTGCAAGGCTAACTTGCGTTCTATTTGACCTTGGAGGATCGCTGCTTAATGACCGTGTCAATTCTGGGCCACCTGGATAGGCTGGCGGATGAGCACCCGGACCAACTCCTTTATTCATTTCTTGACGTAAACGGCGATCCGATCGAAAGCTACACCTACGCGTCGTTTCTCCAGCGAACGCAAGCGATCGCCGGACATTTGCTGAAAGAGGGTCGTTTCGCGGCGGACGACCGGCTGCTGCTTGCCTATCCGCCGGGGCTGGAAATGATCTGCGCATTTTTTGGTTGCGTGCGCGCCGGATTGATCCCCGTGCCGGTCTATCCCCCCAGTTCGCGTGGCTTCCAGAGCGCTCTATACAAGACAGTCCACATCGCAAAGGATTGCCAGGCCGCTGGGATCTTAACCAGCAGAGATTACCACGCATCCCTTAAGACGAATCTTGCCAGACGTGGAGTCTCGACGTCGGGTGTCGACGTGGATTACATTTCCGGTCTTCCGTGGATCGTCACAGAAGACTTTGTGGATACGATTTCGGACCGACTGCCTGTCGATTCTTCGGAGATATTGTTCCTCCAGTACACGTCGGGTTCGACGATGGAACCCAAGGGCGTGATCGTTACGCACGAAAATATTCTGACCACCTGTCCGCTGGTGATCGACCATCCAGAACCAGTCGTCGTTTCCTGGCTTCCGCAGTATCACGATATGGGGCTGATCGGGTGCTACCTGTATCCAGCGCTGAAAGGTGGCACGACCTACGGGTTCGCTCCCATGGATTTCATACAGCGCCCGATCCTATGGTTCAATGCGATAACCAAATACCGAGCCACTGCAGCGGCTGCCCCCAACTTTGCCTACGACTATTGCCTGCGCGCCGGGAGACTTTCCAAGGAAAGCCTGGAGGCTTGCGATCTGAGTTCGCTTCGCGTATTGATGTGCGCGGCGGAACCCGTAAAGCCGGATACCTATACCCGGTTTCTGGAAGCGTTTCAGCCCTATGGACTCAAGTCCGAGAGTTTCCATGTTGCCTTCGGGCTGGCCGAAAATACACTGGCGGTCTCGCTGGGTGGTCGCAACATCGTTTCCGTCAACAAGCGTGCCCTCGCGCTGGGAACGGCCCGCATGACTACTGAGGTCTCAGAAATCGGCGGGGCCACGCAGATTGTCAGTTGTGGAATCCCGCTCCCCGGTCTCGACCTGAAGATCGTGGATCCGGAGGGACATTTCGCTCTTAAACCAGAGCGCACCGGCGAAATTTGGGTCGCCGGAAGCGGTAAGTGCCAGGGCTACTGGAATAACCCTGAATTGACTCTGAAGCAGTTTCGAGCGCGGCTCGTGGACGATACTCCCTATGACGATGGCTACCTTCGGACCGGCGACATAGGGTTCATTCACGACGGCGAACTGTACGTCTGCGGCCGCATCAAAGACATGATTATTCTCCGCGGGCAAAACTATTATCCGCAAGACATCGAGAGCATCGTCGAGAAATCATCCAATCTGATCCGGCACAATTGTGTCGTCGCGTTCCAGATTCAGGAAGACAGCGAACCTGCGCTGGCCATCGTCGCCGAAGTCAAAAATCCCAAGGCGCTTCCCGAAGCACGAAAGATTGCCGCGGCGGTCCGGAATTATCTGAACTTGGAAGTGGCAGTGATTTCCCTCATCGCTCCTCGTTCGATCCCGAGAACGAGTTCGGGGAAGATCATGCGCCATAAGACCAAAAAAATGTGGCAGCAAGGTCAATTCACTGTTCTCTCCGACTTTTCGCGGGAGAAGGACGCCGGGAACTCTGCGTCCGATATGCATTCCACTTTCGCCCAATTGAAAGCCAAATACAACCTGACAGGTCAGGAATCTTACAACCTCGTCGAAGCCGGGCTGGATTCCCTGGATCTGGTTGTGTTCATGCATGAACTCAAGGAGCTCCTGAAAGATAAAGGCGCCGAGATGCTGGCCAGGCAGGTCGATATTGGTGTCATTCAGCGTGTCAGTGTAGCCGAGTTGTTTGAACTAGCCGAACAACTGGAGCGCGCTCCCGAAGAGGCACTGGTTCATCTGCGTCAATCCCTTGCGGTTTTCCGTGAAGAGCAGTGCGCCGCCGAGAAAAAGATGATGAGCGACGACAGAAAGCTCATCTTCGAGCCTCCGGTACCTGCGCCCATGCCGGAGATACCGATGCTACAACAGGTGCTGCTCACAGGCGGCACCGGATTCATAGGGCCCTTCCTGATAAAAAGCCTGCTGGAACAGACACGGGCGAAGATCTATGTTCTCGTCAGGTCTTCCGACGACAAGCAAGGCAAGCAAAGACTGAGAACTGCAATGGCTTCAATGGGGCCATGCGGGGCAGCGCTGATGGAAATGTTCGAGGCCCGCGTGTTCGCCATCTCCGGCGATCTCGGGCAACCCAAGCTGGGATTGATGCAGGATGCGTGGGATTTTCTCGCGAATGAAATCGACACCGTCTTCCATAACGGCGCAACCGTGAACTACCTGCTCAATTACGACCTGATGCGCGACGCGAATGTGCTGGGAACCAATGAGGTCCTAAGATTGGCGTTCGAGGGAAGGCCCAAGGAGTTCAATTATGTTTCGACTACCTTCGTGTTTGGCTGGGCGGTCAAATCAGTTTTGTATGAGACCGACCTGAACGAGAATATGGAGCTTCTCGATTTTGGGTACAGTCAATCGAAATGGGTAGCGGAACAAGTGGTTGTCGACGCGCGCACTCGCGGACTTTCCGCGCGGATTTTCCGGCCGGCTCTGGTGAGTCCTTCGGTCACGGGCGGAGGTAACAACTTCGATATCGCGGTTCGATTGGTTGCCTTTATGGTGAATCACGGAATCGGCGTCGACACGCTCAACCAGGTCAGCTTCGTTCCGGCCGATATTGTGGCGAACAATATCGTTGCGATTTCTACCACTCCCGGTACGGCGAATAAGACTTACCATGTCGTTCGGGACGATTATTCGAACATGCTGGATATTACCGGGCTTATTACCAAAGCGACGGGCCGGCAATTCGAAATATTCAGCCTTCCTGATTTCGTTCCCGAGCTGATCCGGAGATGCCGGAAAGAAGATCTTCTCTTCCCCCTGCTGGATTTTCTGGTGGGCTCGGTCGACAATATCTCCTCAATGGAGTTCAAACGGTATGACAGCTCTTCCTATCAAATGGCCCGGGATGCCTCCGCGTGGGGCAAACCGGACCCGTCTCTTGAAGATACGGTCAACGGCATTCTGAAATTTATGTATCGCAAAGGGATCATTTCGGTCGCCGCTCGTGAAGCCAACGCAGTCTCACCGATCGGAGAGCGCGAACTAACCCTCGAGACCCATCGGAGAGGTATAGATTGCGGTGCAGATTGCCTCCAATGCATGGCCGATGCGGGAGATCCAAAGTGCATCGAGGAGACTGATCCCGAAGATCGAAGTCTCGGAGCAGCTGTGAGTTGATCGCGGGTCAATGAGCGTATGCGGTTTGCAGCCAGCTACCCTGTCTAGAAAAGCTGGCTTCGCGCCCATCTAATCTTTGCTGGCAGTTCCCTTTTTTGAGTCTGCGGCCGAAGTCCGCGGCCAATCCGGCGAGGCCAGTTCCATCCGCCACATTGGCCCTCCCGCGTAAGACAGCACCTCGCACTTTAGAAAAACTGGGGCTTCGCCGCCAAGAACCCAAATCTGCGAATCTGGCGGTTGCTTTCCTACCATCGGCGCCACCACCCCGGCGACGCCGCCAAGGTCAACTTTCGCGACATAATGCTTGGCTTCGCGGCTAAATCCCCCGAGGGAAAAAGGCTCCGTTCCCTGGGCATTTACCACGATCTTCACCAGCCTCGGCTTCGGCGCAGCCACCACCATGGGGATTTCAATCTGTGGCGTGCCCTCTCGCATGTTCATCAGGAGCATGGGAATCAGCCCGTTGCCTAAATCGGGCGGCAGCGCGAAATGCTGATTCACTACTTTCTCTTTGCCATCGTCGTCGGTGTAGCGAACCGTGACCTGGCCAGTGGCGCACGTCACAGAGAGATCGCTTGCGTTCTTGAACGACGGTCCCTTCTGCACCATGTGATAGGAAATAAGCCGGAAGTTGCCGCGCTGCGAAAAAACGGTAGTTTCCTCTTGCCGCGAACCGTCTTTGAAGCGGAATGCAAGTTGAGTTGTAACATGATCGCCGTGCGCCACCTGGGTCAGGTCGCCGGCCGCGATCGCCTCGCCATCCAGCGTGCTGAGCATCAGAAAGCCGTGAATTAGGCCTTCTTTATAGCGCACCGCGACCGGGGAGGCTGATGCCGCGACGCCGGAAAGAATACAGGTGGAAGTCAGCAAAATGGCGAGAACTCGAGAGCGCAAAACCATCACCTCTTGTGCCCGACATCCAAAGAGAAAGAGGCGGCACAGTTCTTCGATGCGGTTACTGCCTTTGGCGATTGGCATAATCTCTGGGCGCGTTGAGGAGGGCCAGGCGGCGCGTCCCGGATCTGCGAGCACGACCTGACCATCGAGACCCATCGGCGAGGTATAGATTGCGGTGCAGATTCCTCCGATGCACGGCCGCCGATGGAGATCCCAAGTGTATCGAGGAGATTCCGAAGGTCGAAGTCTCGGAGCAGTTGTGGGATGATCGCGGCCAATGAGCGAAATGGCCTGGTTGCGCCGGTTTGACGCGGCAATCGCGATCAGGCGTAGCAGGTGATATGCGAGGCTTTCAGCCATGGTTGCAAGTGGTTGCATCTGGTGCGATTCAGTCTGTTGGAGTAAAATTCCTGCCCAGCTTACGCGGGGGATCTCGTAATGACTAAAAAAGTGAAATGTGCAACCTGTTCTTTGCTGGCGCTGCTTTTTGTCACTACCGCCGCCGCGAAAAACATAGTGTCACCGCCCTCGGAGCCCTGCCGGGGTTCACCAGCAGCTATGCAGACGACAACAACAATCGGTATCAGGCTCGTGGACTTGGGGAGGAACGTCAGCACAACCAACAAGCGGACGACATGTGGAGCAAAGGCGACAGGATTATACCATCTTGTAAGGAACTCTTGTCGTGCTACGATTCGAGCTTGGCTTGGGCTTCTCGAGCATTTAATTCCCGTATTGTGAAGGTCCGTCAATCGTCCTTTGTGTTGATTTTTCGCCGGGCGAGGTGGCAGTTGGAGCTGTTTTGGCTTCTGCTGTCAGTTCCGCTTGTTCGAGCGCCAAGCGCAACAGCTCGTCGTCCGTCTTGCCTCGATATTCTTCTACTAAGGCTATGTATTCAACACGAGGATAGTAGCTTTCGCTAGGTCTTTGCACCAGCGTCTCGGGCAAGGGTCAATTGGCGTTAATATCCCGATTACATTCATTGATCACAAAGCAATCGGCTTCTGGACGCCACAGGTATATTCTCCGCTACTTCTTAAACACGAGCTTCTCCGTCAGCCGTTGGCCCGATTCCAACGTGCCTGTGGTGGATAGCGTCATCTGCTGCCCATCTGCGGAAACCACCCACGTATCCTTTTGAGTAACCTGACCGTCCCGTTGGTAACTCGCATCCACGGTGTGAGGATCGACAAGTTCAAGGGTCACGGTATCGTTGCGCGAGTTCTTTAGATCGTATGGCTTTCCGTCAAAACGGGCGGTATAGCTGAAGTCGCCCAGAAAACGGACTCCACCACTTCCGTCCGCCTCGATTTTGAGCACCAACTCTTGCCGCAAACGGGTCTTGCTGAGATCCTGCGTCCACTCGCCGACGAACGGGTCAACCGCGAGCTTCGCACCTCCGGTTCGCGTCCACACCGTGATCCGATCGGGATGGCCCACGGTCGTAGTCGTGGCCGTTAGCTCCTTGCCATCCTTCGAAAGTTGCTCATGAACGGTAGCCACAACAGCTCCGTCCTTTTTCTGCGTGACCTCAGCTTGCCTCTTATCGATCCTATGCAGATCAATTTGATTGAAGCCGAGATTGCCAGGTGCGGGCGAATCGTGTCCGTTCCGATTCGCGGTGAAATCGAAGTGGGTTTCACCCGACATGACGACATGCACTCCGCCATGCAGGTGTGTAATGGAGAGCCGGTTCGGAGGTTCCAGGCTGGACTGCGCAGAGAGGAGCGTCCAGACGCCAATACGAGGGTCTGTCACTCCAGATTGCGCCACCCCAGGTTGGGCGGCGGCAAACAGTGCAAACAACAGTAAGGTGCGAATGGATCCTCCCACGCTGATCTCGAAAGTTTAGCAGATTCACATAGCTCGTTATTGCGAATGGTACGCCCTCCGCAAGAGAGCTTCAGTGGCGACGAGCTTCTATGCCATGATGAGTACTATGGATGCGCGCCGCTTATGGGTGTCAGGGATCGTTCTCGCAGCAGCCATTGTACTTCTCCCATTTTCTTTTCATGCTGAGCGCCACTTGGAAACCGCGACCCGTGTCGAAGGAAGCCAGGCTGAAACTGTTCGGCAAGAGTTGGCCAAGCGCTTTCGGTCTCCATTTGTCGACCAGGTTGTCCTGGTGATTGAGGGGCTTCCACCTGTGGATTCAGAGGAAGGCGCGCAGGCAGTAGTGCCCATCGTGACCGCACTGAGAGAGCAACCCGGCGTTTCCGGAGTGGTGTCCTATCTCGACCTTCGCGATCCCATCTTCCTGGGCCGTGGAGGAGGAACATTTGTTATTGTCGGGCTCACGTCGAGCAACGGTCCGCTGGAGTTGCTTGTTCCGCAGCTTCACCAGCTGGCAAGCTCGCTCGAAAATCAACTGCGGGGCCGTTATCCGGCGGTGAAAATCGAACTCACCGGCGAGATTCCACTGAATTTCGACATTCGGAAAGCCAGCTCCGACGACGTGGACCGCGGGGAAAGCCTGGTGATCCCCGCGACCCTCGTACTCCTGCTGGTGGCTTTTGGAAGCCTGATCGCCGCCCTCATTCCATTGGCGGTTGGCCAGCTTGCCATTGCGACCACGATGGCGATTACGGGATTCGTGGCGCAGCGCTGGCACTTGTCAATTCTGGTTCAGAATCTGGCTACGATGCTTGGCTTGGGATTGGGAATCGACTACGCGCTCCTCATGGTCAGCCGCTTCCGCGAAGCGATTTCCGCCGGGAACGACGGACCCGCGGCCTCGCTTATCGCGGCACGGCAGGCAGGTCGCACGCTCCTGGTTTCGGCCTCAACGGTAGCCATCGGATTTCTGGCCCTTTTGACGGTTCCCATCAGCGAGATCCGTTCCATCGGTATCGCGGGATTCCTGGTGGCCGGGATGAGTGTGTTGCTTACAAATACTCTCGTGCCGACAGTGCTGGCGCTGCTCGGTCGGCGGATTAATCTTGGCCGATTGCCCTTCAGTCCGAAATTGGATAAACATCGGGCTGAGTGCACCGGCGTTCGCTGGCGGCAATGGGGAAAAGTAATCGTCGCGCATCCCTGGCTTGCCCTTGCTTTAGCAGGCACTCCTTTGCTCCTGCTCGCTTGGCAGGTCAGACGATTGGATACGAGTCTTCCACGAGGGGATTGGCTTCCGGCGCAGGCTGAATCTGTCCGTGCCCTCCACACCCTGCGCCGAATGGATCGTGAAGGCGTGGTTGAATCGTTGCGCATCATTATCGAACTTCCCACCGACTCCATCGCGCAAACCGACGCTGGGTGGAATGTGCTGGATCGTCTCACCAAGCGTCTCGCGAGCGACCCTCGTTCCGACCGCGTGATTTCTATCACTACGATTGCGGAGGGCAACCGGTCTTCCCTGCTTGACATCTCGCGGGACACCCGTCGAACGTTTCTGAGTAGTGACGGACGAGCCGCGCTGATTGAGGTGTTACCCGCGAGTTCGGTCTCCCTGCGCGGCCAAGTCAACTGGGTGCGGGAGATTCGCAAGACAGGAGCGCTAGCTCTCACCGGAGTGCCTGGCGCAACGCTTCTCGTTGGGGGCATCCCGGCACTCAACGCCGATTATGAGTCGATTATTAAAGACCGCCTTCCGCCGGTAACGGGGCTGGTAGTCGGAGGGACACTGCTTGCGCTACTCTGCGGATTCCGATCTGTCTTCGTCGCCGTGAAGGCCATCGCACTCAACTTGTTCTCGGTTGCCGCGTCCTTCGGAGCATTGGTTTTGGTTTTTCAAGACGGCCACGGAAGCAGATTCCTGGGAGTTCCTGGAGGAACAGGCAGCGTCTTTCCTCTGGTTCCGATCGTCGCCTTTGCCATCGTCTTCGGATTAAGTATGGACTACGAGGTATTTCTGGTTGCACGCGTTCTCGAAGCCAGAAGAAGTGGTCTGAGTGAATTGGATGCGATCCCGGAGGGCATGGCTAGAACCGCAGGCCTGATTACCAGCGCCGCCGCAATCATGATCGTGGTATTTGCGGCATTCACTTTCGGAAGTTTCCTGGTGGTCAAGATGATCGGATTTACCTTGGCGGTCGCGGTGTTGATTGACGCCACGCTCGTTCGTATTGTGATCGGTCCCGCACTCCTTCGTCTTGCGGGTGATTGGAACTGGTGGCCTGGAGGCTTGCCAAAGCAAGCAGGGCGCGCTTGAAGGCGAGTCGCGGAATGCGTCGGCGCGGTAGGCGCAGTGAATTGTCACGGAATGCGCATGTGCAGTAAAATGAGGCAACGAGCGGGAGTAACTCAGTGGTAGAGTGCGACCTTGCCAAGGTCGAAGTCGCGGGTTCAAATCCCGTCTCCCGCTCCAGAATTTTGTTGCCCTCGCACTCGGTCAGGCCGCCTCGAAAGCTTGGGCCTTCGCGGAAAATCAAGTAACATAAATAAATGCCCAATCGTTTTTGTCTCAATCATGCGGAGGGTCCTGATCCCGCATGAAGTCTTCCAGTCTGCACTTTAAAACCTACCTATTGATCCTGTTGATGGTGATCTTTGGCCCCTTGGGCAATGTGCTGCTGGGAAAAGGCATGAAGCGGATTGGCGCAGCGAGCCTGGGAACACCGGCAGAGGCGCTTGATGTTCTTTCTCGCGTGCTAACGTCGGGCACGATTTGGCTGGGCATCGGTTCGCTTATCACATTTTTTGTGGCATACATGCTGGTGCTGTCGTGGGCGGACTACAGTTACGTGCAACCAGCGTCGGCTGTGGCGTACGGCATGGTTGCCCTGCTGGCTCATTTCATGTTGCGCGAAGTGGTCACTCCCATGCGCTGGCTGGGAGTGCTGGTCATCTGTCTTGGCGTTCTGGTGGTTGGACACACACCGCCGCGCACCACGGAGTCCAGCTAAGTGCGCGAGGTTATTTTTTATCTTTTGATCATTTGCGCGGGAACTGGAGGCGAGCTTTGCATCAGCCGCGCTATGAAGGCGGTAGGCGAGGTCAAGGACTTTCGTCCGGCCGCGCTGATTGGCGTCTTCGGCCGCGCGTTGCGAGTTCCGTGGATGTGGGTCGGTGTTTCGCTGATGGGGATGGCGTTCTTCGCGCTGTTGGCTGTTCTATCGATGGAAAACGTCAGTTTGGTGGTTCCGGTTACGGCGCTGAGCTACGCTGGCGGCGCCTTGGGCGGGAAATTCTTTCTTGGCGAACGGGTCACGCGCAGGCGATGGGCGGGCGTCCTTTTGGTGTGTGTTGGCGTGGCCTTGGTGATCATGGGACGTCGGTGATACCGGCTTTGGCTTTTGATTGTGCATCATAAAAAAGGTAGGATTGCCTTTCATGCAGCCAGTTGATGCCTTGGTGCGCGGAGTGGCAGACTCCGCAGGCCGATCTGCAGGCTGATTTCAAGGAAATGGGAAGAGGTGCAGGCACTTGTGTGGAATCGTCGGTTTCACCCACAAACGTTGGGCGCCTGATCCCGATCGCATTCGGAACGCCACAGCTACCCTGATTCACCGCGGCCCCGACCAGCAAGGCGTGCTCCAGTCGAGCGTGTGCTCGATAGGGGCAACGCGGCTGAAGATTATTGACCTCGGCTCCGGCGATCAACCTATCCTGTCGGAAGATGGCGATGTAGCCATCGTGTTCAACGGCGAAATCTACAACCATCAGGAACTTCGGCGCGAACTAGAAGCCTCGGGCCATCGTTTTTATTCGCACTGCGATACGGAAACCGTTCTTCACGCATATCTCGAATGGGATACCGAATGTTTCGCACGTTTGCGGGGCATGTTTGCAATTGCATTATGGACGAAATCGACAAAAAGGCTGGTGCTGGCTCGCGATCGGATGGGGATCAAGCCGCTTTACTTCGCGCGACGCGGAGACGACTTATTCTTCGGCTCCGAACTAAAGGCGATCCTGATCCATCCAGAGATTGAGCGCCGACTGAGTTTAGACGGCTTGGATTGCTATCTGTCGCTGAATTATGTGCCGTGTCCGTGGACGCTGGTCGAGGGCGTCGAAAAACTCCCTCCCGGACAATGGCTGGAGTGGCGGGACGGCAAAGTTTCTTCCCAGCCCTACTGGCGCCTTCCGCTCGGCGTCGTTCGTGAACGAACGCTGGAATCCGCTCGCGAGGAATTTGACGGTCTTCTACGACAGTCGATCCGCGAACACTTGATTTCCGATGTCCCGCTGGGCATGTGGCTTAGCGGCGGCATCGATTCGTCTACAATTTTGCATTACGCGGCCACTGAATCCAGTGCGCCGCTGAAGACTTTCTCGATTTCGTTTCAAGGACGAAGTTTCGACGAGACCGGGTACATTCGCGAGGTTGCGCAGCGATACCAGACGGAGCACGAGGAACTGGATCTCAACCCGGAAGTTGACCTGCAGGGTGCGATCGAAGAGTTTGCCTACTACTCGGATGAACCCTCGGCAGACGCGGGAGCTCTTCCCGTTTGGTTCCTATCCAAACTGAGCAAGACCAAGACAACGGTTAGCCTGAGCGGTGAGGGCGCCGACGAATTGTTTGGCGGCTATCTCACTCATCGGGCGAACCGTTTGGCTGCGCTCGCTAGAAGATTGCCTCGACAAGCTCTACAACTGGCGCTCGGTGCATTGCAGATGTGGCCGGTTTCCGACGACAAAATCAGTTTCGAATATCAGTTGAAACGATTTCTCGAAGGCTCGTTGATGACGTCGGATCGCGCGCACGTCTACTGGAACGGAACGTTTTCTGAAGAGCAAAAGTCGACTCTGTTGCGCACCGAACTTCCTCCCGCGCTCGACCGCATTTTGGGCGAACTCCGCGATCGGTCTCCGGCGCACGATGATCTGGCGCCGTATTTGTGGTTCGATCAAAGATATTTTCTTCCTGACGACATTCTGAACAAGGCGGATCGCATGAGCATGGCGCATTCTCTGGAAGTGCGGCCGCCGTTCCTTGACCACCGGATTGTCGAATTTGCCGCTTCCCTTCCCGCATCACTGAAGATTCGCGGTTCGCGGCAGAAAGTTCTGCTGAAGGAATTAATGCGCGACAAACTGCCAGCGTCGGTGCTTCGACGGAAGAAGGTCGGATTCGATATTCCTGCGCACGATTGGCTTCGAGGCTGTCTGCGCCCGTTCATGCAGCAAGTTTTGATGAACGGTGTGTCGGTTCACGGGGAGCTTTTCCGGCAGGACGTAATCGAGAAGCAGATTCAAGATCACCTGGAGAGACGAGCGAATGTTGGATACCACCTATGGGGATTGATGGTGCTGTTTCTGTGGATGACAAAGTGGGGCATTCAGGCAGCAGCGCCCCGAGAGACGAGCGTTTGGATACGGGAAAAAACTGGTACCTATATCTAGGCGTGCTGCTGGTGGCGGGAGCTGTCTATCTGGGGTGCATTGTTTCTCCTCCGTCTCTCATGGACGATGTGGATGCCGTGCAGGCGCAGATTGCACGGAACATGCTGACTTCAGGCGACTGGGTCACGGCGCGGCTCGACGGCGTTGTCTATCTGGAAAAAGCTCCCTTGATTTACTGGGCCATGGCTGCTGGCTACGCGATCTTCGGCGTGCACGACTGGGTCGCGCGCATTCCGATCGCGTTGTCGGCCATCGCGCTTTGCCTGCTGACGGCGGGGTTCGGCGCGTGGGCTTTCGGCAAGCGAGCGGGATTCTACGCTGGGCTGTGCATGGCCACGTGCATTGGGCTGTTCTTATTTACAAGAGTTCTGATCCCTGATGTCATGCTGACTTTCACGGTCGCTCTTGGCATGTGGGCGTTTCTTCGCGCCCTGGACGAAGAGGAGTCTCATCCGCGATTTTGGGCTTTTGTGCTGGCCGCGAACCTCGGGCTAGGTCTCCTGCTGAAAAGCTTGATCGGAGTGCTGTTTCCGCTGGCGGCTGGTGTCATTTATCTTTGGATCACGCATCAGCTTTTTTCCGCCAAGACCTGGCGAAAGCTGCATCCCTTCAGCGGATTGCTCATCATCCTGCTTATCGCCGCACCGTGGCATATTCTCGCAACACTGCGCAATCCACCCTATTTCGCCTTCACGCTGCACAGCGGGCCCGGGCAATATCATGGATTTCTCTGGTTCTTCTTCATCAATGAGCAACTGCTCCGCTTTCTGAATCTGCGCTATCCGCGAGATTACAATACCGTCCCGCGCCTTTACTTCTGGCTGCTGCATCTGGTGTGGCTGTTTCCCTGGAGCGTGTATCTCCCAGCCATTGCCAAGCTTTCTTTCAAACCCACCGATCGCGCGGGCCGAACCCGGCTTCTGGCGCTGTGTTTGACTGGCTTTGTGCTCATCTTCTTCACGTTCTCTACCACGCAGGAATATTATTCGATGCCCTGTTATCCCGCGCTGGCGCTACTGCTCGGTTCAGCGATGGCAATGGGAGGCGATTGGATCCGGCGTGGCACACGCGTGCTTGCGGTGATTGCCGCGGGTGCGGGGCTGATTACGTTGGCTCTGTTTTTCCTCACCCGCAGCCTTTCCGCACCCGGAGACATTTCGCAGGCGCTGAGCCAACATCCCGGCGCCTATAAGCTCTCGTTAGGGCACATGCAGGACCTCACACTGGCATCGTTTGCGTATCTGAGGACGCCTCTACTAGTGGCAGCGATTGCCTTTTGCCTGGGCGCGCTGGCGATCTGGAAATTCGCCAGCCAGCGCGCATTTCTTGCGGCTGCGCTGATGATGGTACTGTTTTTCCATGCCGCCCGCATGGCAATGGCTGTGTTCGATCCGTTTATGTCGTCGCGGCCGCTCGCGGAGGCCCTCCTGAAATCGCCGGATGGCACGCTGATCGTCGATCACCACTATTACACGTTTTCTTCCATATTTTTCTATATGAACCGCACCGCGCTGCTTCGCAACGGCCGATTCTTCAATCTGGAATATGGGGCCTACGCTCCCGGTGCACCGGATGTGTTTATCGACGATGCACAATTCAAGAATCTCTGGCTTAAACCAGAGCGTTCCTACATCGTGGCCAAGCAGAGCGTGGTGCCTCAACTGGAATCCCTGGTAGGCGCAGCGGACCTGAACCTGGTTGCGGCAAGCGGCGGAAAGGTCGTTCTGACCAATCATCCCATCATTATTTCTCGGGCCGAAACCCCAAAGACAGCAGCAGTTTTTTAGAATATTTGTTAACCTCAAGTATCGGAAAACGTGGGTAGGACAAAAACTGTTCGACCCTAGTCCTTTCAAGTGCATCTCAGTTCGGTAAGGGCGGCAGATTCACCATAATTATTTTCAGTAAACATTACGGCGAGGGGGCCAAATGAGAGTTGCGGTGCTGGGTGGCGATGGCTACTGTGGTTGGGCAACCGCTTTATATCTGTCGAGGAAGGGTCATTCCGTTGCGATAGCCGATAATTTCTCGCGGCGGCAATGGGACCACGAACTTGGTGTGCAAACCCTGACGCCAATTCTTCCGCTTTCCGATCGTCTCAGAGTTTGGCAAGAGCTCACCGGGAGCACCGTCGAAAGCTTTGTGGGAGATGTGATGGAGTACGACTTTCTCTCCTCCGTCGTCGAGGATTTCGAGCCGGAGGCCGTAGTCCATTTTGCCGAGCAGCGCTCTGCTCCCTATTCCATGATTGACCGCAAGCATGCGGTTTTCACCCAGGTAAACAATGTCGTAGGCACGCTCAATCTGCTGTTCGCGCTGCGCGAATTCCGGCCCGATTGTCACCTCATCAAACTGGGAACCATGGGTGAGTACGGCACACCTAACATTGATATTGAAGAAGGCTACATCACGATCGAGCACAATGGGCGGCGCGATACCGTGCCATATCCCAAACAGCCGGGCTCCTTTTATCACCTTTCGAAGGTGCATGACAGCCACAACATCATGTTCACCTGCAAGGCGTGGGGACTGCGCGCCACGGATCTCAATCAGGGCGTGGTGTATGGAACCATGACGGACGAAGTAGCTCTGAGCGAAGCCCTCATCAATCGCTTCGACTACGACGAAGTCTTTGGCACGGTACTCAATCGCTTCTGTGTTCAGGCGGCTATCGGACACCCGCTCACCGTGTATGGCAAGGGCGGCCAAACCCGAGGATTCCTCGATATTCGCGACACTGTTCGCTGCGTCGAGATCGCCTGCTTGAATCCCGCGGCTCAAGGCGAGTGCCGGGTCTATAACCAGTTCACCGAGCAATTTTCAGTCTTGGACCTCGCCCGGCTGGTACAAACCGCTGGCGAAAAGCTAGGATTGACGGTCGAAATCGAACACCTAGCCGATCCGCGCGTCGAGGCACAGGAACACTATTACAATGCGAAACATTCGAAGCTGATTGAACTCGGCTTGGAACCGCATTTGCTTTCCGACTCTCTCCTGGACTCGCTGATGAATGTGGCATTGCAATATCGCGACCGGATCGATGCGAGCGTGATGATGCCGCAGATCAACTGGCGTCAGCCTCGCAACCAGCGCCGGGCGCAAAGCAGCCGAGAACCCGTGGCCGTAATTGAACCATCGCTTGAAATCGTGGGCGGATCGGCGGGGAAGAGCAATGGAAGTCGTCGCGGGACAAAGAAGGGACGCGGCGAACTAGAGAGCAAGGCAGCACGCTGACGGCCGAGCCGACTCAGGCGGCCGGCTCAACACTGGGTGGAACCACGGGCACAAGCCGGCCGTCGCGAATGTAATATTCGCCATCCCGCCAGCGTATGCTGTTGCGGGCAAAACTCGTCATCCAAATAAGAAACGCCAGGGCATCCCAGACAGGGATCAGTCCCAACTTCTTCCAAAGCGAATTTTGCTTCAAACCCCAGATACCGACCATCGAGGTCATGGCAAATCGCAGAGTAAGGTACGTGCCGAGGTAACCAAGCGCTACTCCCGCTGAGGGATGGATCGCAATCGCTGCCAAAGACCAAGGCAGCCCCTGAGTGAGAAGCAATCCGAGATGTCCCCAAGGCCGCATATGGCGCATGACCACAATCCAGCGCAGGCGTTTATGGAATAGGTCGCGCAACGACCCGTAATCGGCGACCGTCGAAATCGTGTACGGTAAGAGTTCGACTTCATAGCCTTGTTCAGCGATGAGGCGGCCTACCAACAGATCGTCGGCGGGGCGGTTATCAATCGCTTCATAACCGCCGAATCCAGCTAGTTGTGTGCGCGTAGTGGCGATGGTCGGCCCCAACGCAAACTTCACTCCGTCGAGCTGACGCGCGACCAGGATGCCGGCGTAGAAATCGGAAAACATCCCAATGGTCTGCAAACTGTCAGTCAGTGTTTTATCTTCGATAGCCGCGTAGAAGCAGGTGACAGCTCCCACCTTGGGATCTGCCAGCGGAGCAACCACGGTCCGCAGGTAATCGGGCCGCACGCGAACATCACTGTCGCTAATGACAACCACTTCGTGTTGCGCTTCGCTGACCAGGCGAGCCAGCTTGACTACCTTGTCGTTCGATCCTCTTCCGCCTGAGCCGAACAGAACCCGAATGCGACGCTCTGGAAAATCGCTCGCTAGCTTCTGCAATACGGGGACAACCGGGTCATCCTCGTCGCCCACACAGAAAAGCAGTTCGTAATCAGGATAGTCTTGCTGGCAAAAACTAGCGAAGTTCTCGTAGGCGTCAGGATCCAGCCCGCGAATCGGCTTCAGATTACTCACCGGTGGAGTAAAACTACGATTGGCAGCGCTTCGCGGTCCAGTGCGACGAAAGAATTGCCACGAACTGAACAGCGCAATCAAATAGTAGATGAATGGGATCGCGGCGACGGCAAGAAACACATCGCTGATACTGGGAATCATCGGGCTCCTCGCGTGTCGAAGACAAACCGCATCGCCAACGAGACCGAGGGGGAGGCCACGTTTCGGACCCTGGCGCATCTGCGGCTACATATAAGGAGCGGGTCCGGCGTTCGTCGTGCTGTTTTGTAATCCGGATATCTCAATTGCGAGCCGTGTTCAAACCGTTCTCGCCCTTGCCGAGCCAAGCAAAAGCTTTCGTATGCGACACTTAGGTAAGCGATTTCCGTTCATCCCGCCGTTGGTCGGACGCTCAAGCTATCCTCAAAGCATCCCTGAATAAGGCCGACTGTGCCCGATTCTCTGTAAATCGAACAGGGTGGAGCAGGAACTATAACTATACAATGCTCTCTTGCATTCGCATAGAACCGGATCGACCGCTTCGCGTATGCGAGTAGACTTTTGCGCCGTATCACGCTAATTTAAGTCATAGGGCGCGGTACCCAAGTGGTAAGGGAGAGGTCTGCAAAACCTTTATGCGTCGGTTCGATTCCGACCCGCGCCTCCAATCTTTTCACGCAATAGTTTCCAACGCTTGCACTTAGCTCGATTTCTTCCTTTGCGCTCGACTGCCCTGGTTTGTGTTCAAATCTGCCTGTTTTGACATCGGAGTTGGCCCAAAGTTGGCCCGGAATTTTTTTTCATTTTCAATTCACCCTCTCGTTGGCGTGCTGCCAGTCGAACTGAAGGTTCGCGGCCTGAGACCTTCGCATGGTTTCCGCGTGCTTCGCCATCGCATTTTTCTTGTGTTCAGCGGTCGGATGGATGTAGCGCTGCACGATGCGAATCGAACTGTGCCCGAGGATCGAGGCCAAAGTTGCCAGGTCGACTCCGGCTTCCGCCATGCGCGTCGCAAAGGTGTGGCGGAGATCGTAGAGCACGAATGCCAACCCCGCCCTTTCGCAGACTGCATCGTGGGCAGTATTGAGTCGGCTGATATGCTCGGCCGGTTTGCGATGGGCGGGAAAAATCCAGGGATGGTCGGCTTTCACTCTGCGAAAAATGCGGAACACCGTTTCTGCGATCCGCCGAGTCGGAATCGCCTTACTGTGGGCGTGCATCGCGTTCTTCGTAGCGCTCGAGGCGCTGGCGCGAGCAGCTCCGCCCATCGACCCGGCGCCGACGAGAAAGAAATCCGGCCCTAAGCTTGGTTCGAAACGGTTTTAGACCCGCAGATAATCTACGTGTCGGACGGCGAGGCGGTCGGCCTTATTGGGGAGATCACGACATGCTTGCTTATATGTGGTCTACTTGTTCGAATCTGCGGGAAGGTTGGAGTATGGGATCATCTGGCCCGATTGCATAGCGTCGCGCTTAGTGCGTACAGCAGTGGAAGATAGACGATCGAAGCCGTTAGCAGCCGGCGTGCGGCAACTCTCGAACGCTCGAATGCGAATTTCCATCCGAAGTACGTGAATCCTGTTCCCAGAAGAACCACTGCATAGTAGAAGGTCGCCGCGTGCCGTGTCGGAGATTGCATGATGCTGATAGCGACGAGAGCAAGGAGGGGCAATAGAGTTTCCAAAATCACGAAAGGAACTCTCGCATTGCCCTTGGGCAGAACCAAATAGCCTGCGCGGTCGTAGTCTTCGCGGTACATCCATGCGATTGCCATGAAATGTGGAAACTGCCACAGGAAGAGCATGGCGTACAGGATCCCCGCCTCCATGTTCAATCGGCCGGAGGCTGCGGCCCAACCAATCAGCGGTGGCACGGCACCGGGAAAAGCACCGACGAGAACGCACATCGGTGTTTCTCGTTTCAGCGGTGTGTACACGAATAGATACGTGAGCAGCGTTAGAACCGCAAGCACGCTCGCAAGCGGATTGACAGTGGCAGTGAGATACACGGCTCCCCCCGCTGCCAGTGCAATTCCGAAAACCAAGACTGCAGACGGTGTGAGACGACCGGCTGCGGCTGGACGCTGGGCGGTTCGGCGCATTTGCGCGTCGAACTTTCGTTCGAGGTATTGGTTTAGCGTCCCGGTCCCACTTGCCACCAGCAAGGTTCCAAGCAAAGTGTTGAATAGCCTTCCAAATGAAAACGGCCGCCCTTCGTTTGCCGAAGCCAAATAAAACCCAACAAACGTTGTGATCAAGATCAGGAAGTTCACTTCTGGCTTCGTGAGCGCCCAGTAGTCTGAGAGCAGCGTAGATCCCCCAAAATGGCGCTCTTGTACCGCAGCGGAAGAAAACTCGGTAAGTGCGGACGGTTGTGACATTTCAGACCGCCTCCATCCTGTGCGGATCCGTGTGCCGTACCGCAATGCGTCGCGAGTCGAATTGCGGAATCGCGGGGTCGTCCGATTGATAGGGTGATCGTCGGAGCGATCGATGGGGCGAGAGTAAACGCGCGGTGAAGACTGACCCGGCGATTAAATAGACGACAGTGACGCAAGTCCACATTAACGCCGCGGCACATTGCTGGTCTTCCAGAGCAGAGAGGCCGAAGGAGCGGGGGGAAGACAAAAACACCGGGTAAACCACTCGATCGCAGAACACCAGAAATCCGGAAAGAATATCGCACGGCAAGGTAGCCAGAAACAGATAAAGAAGTATGGACGATTCTGGCCATTTGAACGCTTATTGCGCGGCCGGACGACTGGCCACCAGAATAGAAGTCCGGTTGCGAGAAACGATGCTTGCTCGATCCCGTGCCACGTTTGCGACCGCAGGCCGAGCATAAACACCGAAGGAATATGCCACAGAACTAACGCGCCTGCCGCTGCGAACCAGCAAAATGCCGGGTGAGTTACCACGCTTGCCAATTGCTGCAGGGGTTCTGATCGAAAGAATCGCTGGAACAAGCCGTGCGCAAGTGGCTTTCGAGGCATGCCCAGCAAGATCAACGGAGGCGCAAGCGTCATGAGAAGAAGATGTTGAACCATGTGCGCCGTCAGCATCTCGTGATCGAGTGCAGCCAGAGGTGAAGCCGTTGCAATCCAGATGAACAACAGACCGAATACAAAACTGCCAGCGCGCCAGCTCTCAACGTTACCGTGGTCCCGGCTGCGAACGCCGAACCATCCACGCAAGTAGAGAAAAACGGCCAAGATTAAGGCGCCTGAAACCCAGAATGACTCGGACGCGCCGTGATGAATGTGCGAGATCATCGTCGGCCTATGGTTGAGTCCCAGACGTTTGCAGTTGGCCGTTGCTAAGTACCAATTCCCGGGCGCCATCGCGCGCCGGGCTTTGTGTCGCCGGGTGCAAGGTCTCAAGGAAAGCTACAAGCGCCGTAGTCTCTGCCGGACTCAAGTTGTTCCCATAAGCAGGCATGTTGCCGCCGCCTTGAATCACCTGCCGAATGAGTTGGTCCTGCGTCAGCCGCACGGCAACGCTGTCCAGGGCAGGCCCCCTTTGTCCACCCGTGTCGCCTAGAGAGTGGCAGTTGCGGCACTGCTTGACCTGAAACACGAGCGCACCCTGCCGCTCAAGTGCAGTCGTGCCATGAATGTAGCGGTCGGGTACTGGATCGCCGCTCCAGGCATTCATGTGCGGACTCCAGGGCGTGAACTGGGCCATGCGAGTAAAGGTGCCGAGAGTGATCGCGATCATCAGCACTGTAACAACCGCAATTGGACGGCGCTTCCAACTTTTTTCGCCTTCTCCCGAAAGAAATGGCAGAAGAATCAAGCCAATAATTACTAAAGGCGGGACGATGAGAAGGAATGGCGTCTCCAGCGATGGAGGAAGAAGTGAAAGCAGCGCATAGAGCCACAGAAAAAAGTAATCGGGCTTGGGCGCAGTTTGGATAATTGTCGGATCAGGTTGACCAGTGGGCCCGAACGGACCAAAGTAAAACGCGCAGGCGGCAACTGCCAGCACGATAAAAGCTGCGAAAAACATGTCTTTCCATATCGCATATGGGACGAACGGCGCGCCATCTTTCCTGGTCAAAGCGTGATACTCGGCCTCATAGGTCGCGCGCTTTACGATGCGTCCCGGCATCGGCCATTCGTTGATGCCCAGTTTCAACACCATCAAGACATGGAGGCAGACAAACCCGATCAGCAGTCCGGGAATCACGAACACGTGCAAAGCAAAAAACCGGGAGAGAGTTGCGCCTGCGATGATCGGGCCACCCAGCATCAGCTTCACAATAAAAGGGCCGAGGACCGGAACGCGGCTGGCAATCGACGCTCCGATTCCCAGCCCCCAGTATGCGTCCTGATCGAAGCGCAAGACTTGACCGGTGAACGCCATGCCAAGAGTCATCAATAAGAGAAAGACTCCGATGATCCAGGTCAGTTCGCGGGGAAATTTGTGAGCACCGAAGAGAAACACCTGCACCATGTGGATCAGGACGACGGCGACCATGAAGTTGGAGCCCCATCCATGCATGGCGCGGATGAACCAGCCAAGCGCGACCTGATGATTCAAGGCCTGCAGGCTGCTCCATGCTTCGCCGGCCGAGGGCACATAAATGAGCGCCAATAGGATTCCGGTTGCTACTTGCAGGAGAAAGATTGTCAGCGCGGCGCTGCCAAAAACGTAGAACCAGCTCGCCGTATTGCGCGGCACGGGATGGTCCACGGCCTCGCGAATCGGCGCTGCCAGCTGCAAGCGATGATCGAACCATTCGCCGATTCTCTTGATCAGGCGCATGGCGGTTTCTCCGAGGTCAGACTTGCTACCGGGTCGCCGGGGGTTGGCAGCTGTCCGGCGTCAATCGTGAGCACTCCGTTTTCGATTCTGTATTGATATTCGAAGAGCCCGCGCTCCGGCGGCCCGGACGCACGTGAGCCATCGCGGTAGTATGCTCCGCCGTGACACGGACACATAAAAAGGCCGGATTGCTGGAACCAGCGGACGGGGCAGCCGAGATGTGCACAGTTAATCGCAAACACCTGAAATTGATCGCCCGCGATGCGGCGCACCCAGCATGCTGTGTCTACAGTCTTCCCATCGGTTGGCATGACCAGGGGATTGCGAAACGTAGCCATCCGCGTCTCCCCCTCAGGAAAGTTGCTGACATCTCCCAGGCGCACCCACGAAAGATAGCCATTCCCGTTACCACGAGTGATGGAGGAAAAAAGAAAGCGCGCAACTGGCAGAGCCAATACGATCGCAGCGAATCCATTGAACAGGATTCCCAGCTTCATGAAGAATCCGCGTCGCGAAAGGCTAGCTTCAGCGGGCGGGGCGGTCAGTGTATTCGTTGACATCTTATTTCTCCGTCATTTCTCGGGGTGTTGCGCGTAGTTTGAAGCGGAATAAGGCTGCCCCGGATTCTGCGCACGCCGAGATGCCAACCACGCAACTACATCTGTAATTTCCTGATCGGCCATCGGCATTCCGGGAACATCGCCGCGCCAGTCGGGCGCGCCTAATTCCGGCCTGCCCGTGATCACGATCGTGCGCAGTGCCTGATCGCTGACCAGCGCCAGGAATGAATCATTCGTGATGGCGCTTCCTTTGGACGTCCCCCCTCCTTCAGAACCATGGCAGGATGCGCAATATTTTCCAAACACGACTTGGCCGTGATCGACATCCCCCGCGGCTTTTGCCGCGTAGGAGGGTGGATTGGCTCCATCGAGAACTTCTTTGCGCCCCCAGCGAGAAAAGATCCCACTCGCAATTGCTTCGATCTGCTGCTGGGTCAGCATTCCCCCCGCAGACTGCCCGAATGCGGGCATCGATGTTCCGCGGACGCCGTTGGCGACAACTTTGCGCATCGTGATCTCATCGACGATGGCCAGGTACACGGGATTGGCCAGGGCAATCGCCGCTCCCCCACGGCCTTGCGCTCCGTGGCAGCCAGCACAATTCCGCGTGTAGAGAATGCCGAAGTCCAAGACCTGGCTCGGGGCGACTGGTTCCGAATTGTTCTGCGGTTCACCATCTGGAGTGCTGCAAGCAGCGAGCATCACCAGGCTGAAGATCGCGAGCGCAGAGAGAATTCTGATCAGCCTCATCGCTGGTTCTCCCCGGTCTCTCGTGGTGGCATCGTTCCGGGAGCCTCGATTCCTGCCCGTAAGACAAACGAAACATTCTCGCGCGTAGGAAAGCTTGGCTGGCGCACGACCACAAGTCCAGCGACGATTCCGAAAGCCACTTGCGAAGCCATGAACCAGAGCCAATCAATGCGACTCGCGAGCAGTGGATTCAGCAGTCCCAGGATTGTGTACAGTAGCCCCGACCACAGCGCCGGGGCAATGAGTCCTCCAAGCACAATCGGACGGCGTGGGAACATGGGCAGCATCGCGCCGTAGAGCAACCCAACAAAAATGGACACAATGCCGTGCAGAACAAAGGCAATCGCGAAAGCATCGGCATGAAATGAATACAGCTGGGCAGGCCCGAGCCTTGAGGATTCTCGATAAGCCACTGCGGCAAGGAGATTAATCGGATACCAGATGCTCCCAGCCTTCAGCAGGCCGTATGCGCACGCCAATACCGCCATTGCGATGCTGCCGGCTAATCCCCCTTTCACACCTGCTGATATCGGATAGGTATGAACCGGGAGCCACGCTCGCAGCTGATCTGGAAGAACCGGAAGCCGTTCCACGACTCGGCGATCGGTCATCAGGCGAATGTCTTCGGGAAGAATCGGTATAACCTCTTCATGCTCGCGCGGGAAGATTTCACGGAACCAGCCGACAGAGCCTGCCACCGCCAGCAGGGCGCCAAGACAGCTGACTGATGCGCTCGTCACCAGGCCCGCGAAGAGCAGCGCCGCTCCAAGCGCCAAAATGAACGGCCACGCTGTCGGCGCGGGGACTTCAATCTCGCGCGGAGCACGGAGACTCTGCCTCAATTGCTCTGTCGTGGATAGTGTCGCCATATAGACCTCAGCGTCCGAAAACGTAAACTACCGTGAAAACCACAACCCATACGGCGTCGACGAAATGCCAGTACATCGAGAGCACCGCAACGCGATCTGACTGGTCTACTCCTATACGGCCAACAAATCCGAATATCGCGACCACCAAAAGCATGATCAGACCTGCGGTGACGTGAAAGGCATGCAAGCCGACGAGCGAGTAATAAGTTGTCCCAAACAGATTGGTCGAGATCGTCAGGCCATGTTCGTAAATCAGCCGGTGCCACTCCAGGGCGGTGCCGTAGAGGAACAAGCCGCCCAGAGCAATGGTCAGCAGCCAGAGGCCGAGAAATAATCGTCTGTAGTCCCGCTCCAACGACTTCGCTGCGAGGTGAATGGTCAGGCTGCTCGACAACAAGCAAATCGTGTAGAAGATCGGCGTCTCAAGCACTTCTCGCGGCGTCGGTCCCGTCAGACTTTTCCCCAAGTAAAAGAGATAAGCAACGACGAATATGGTGAAGATCGCCGATTCAGCGATGATGAGACCGGCCATCGCCACCTTCCCGCGATATGGCAGATGCCACCCGGTTGCTGGGTTCGGAAATGAAGTTGTCACTGCGCTCATATGATTTCGCCTTCACTCATAGCGGCTATCGGGATCTTCGGGGTGCTTCAGATCCCACAAGGGGCGGCGGCTGGCGACCGTCGGAACGGTCGCAAAGTTATATGCTGGCGGCGGTGAACTGATCGACCATTCCAGTGTCCACGCGTCCCACGGATCGTTACCGGCTCTGGCTCCCTTGAAATAAGAAATGATGAGGTTTGCAATGAACACGAGAATCGCGAGTGCCTGGATAAACGCGCCGATTGTAATGATCAAGTTCAAAGTATCCCAACCGCGCCCTGGCTCGTAGGTGTAGATCCGCCGCGGCATCCCGAGCAGTCCCGGAATGTGCATCACGTCGAAAGTCAGGTGAAAGCCGATGAGAAAGAGCCAGAAGTGCCATTTGCCGAGGCGCTCACTCAGCATTCGGCCGGTCATTTTTGGGTACCAGTAATAGAACGCGCCGAAGAGCGCGAACAGAATTCCACCCACGATCACATAATGAAAGTGGGCCACGACAAAATAGGACAGGCTAAGCTGCCAATCGAAAGGCGAAGCGGCCATCATGATGCCGGTCAAACCCGCGATGAGAAATTGAAATAGAAATCCAATGCTGAACAGCATCGCCGTTTTGAAC
Organism: uncultured Acidobacteriota bacterium; assembly: GCA_963722725.1. GTDB lineage: Bacteria > Acidobacteriota > Terriglobia > Terriglobales > Acidobacteriaceae > JABDBE01. The sequence goes on along the minus strand of CAVROB010000008.1, from coordinate 2,391 downwards.
TGAATCCTTCCGCCCCACATCGTACCGATCCAGTTGAAAATCTTGATTCCGGTGGGAATGCCTACCACCATCGTGGTCAGGGTGAAAAAGCTGTTGGCGTAGGAATTCATTCCAATCGTAAATATGTGGTGCGCCCAAACGCTCATGCTCACGAACGCGATGCACACGGTTGCTGCAACCATCACTGGATACCCGAAAATCGGTTTCCGCGAAAAGACGGGAATGATTTCCGACATGAAAGCAAAACAAGGAATAATCAGAATGTAGACTTCGGGATGTCCAAAGATCCAAAAGAAGTGCATCCATAGGACTGCCGACCCACCGGCCTGAGTGTCGAAGAAATGGCCGCCCAGATATCGATCGATGAGCAGCATGATTTGAGCGGCCGACAACGGTGTAATCGCAATTAAAACCATTCCTGCCATAACAAGGTTGAGCCACACCAGCAGCGGCATACGATTGAGCTTCATACCCGGACATCGCAGGCACAGAATTGTCGCAATAATATTGATCGCCGTTCCGATGCTCCCAAACCCCGAGACCAGCAACGCCAGAGTCCAATAGTCGGAACTATGACCAGGCGAGAAGGCTCGGGCGCCCAGCGGTGCGTACGACCACCAACCCACGTCCGGTGCGCTTCCGGCGCCATATAGACCGCTTCCGCCCAGAAAGCTGAAGTACAGGAGAAGTGCTCCCAGAAACGATAGCCAAAAACTGAATGCATTGAGGCGTGGAAAAGCCATGTCCCGCGCCCCAATCATCAACGGGACAAGGTAATTGGCAAATCCGAATAAGACGGGCATGGCCACAAAGAAAATCATGGTCGTCCCGTGCATCGTGAACATGCGGTTGAAGACTTCCGGTGAAACGAAGTTGTTGTGCGAATGCATCAGCTGAATGCGAATGATGAGTGCCTCGACTCCACCGATCACGAGAAACAACAGAGCTGAAAGAATGTAGAGAATTCCCAGCCTTTTGTGATCGACAGTGGTTAGCCACTGATGAAGCTCGTCGACCCAAGGCTTGGCTTCTATTTGGCCGACAGGAACGGTGATCGCATCTGATGCCATGGTCAGTTTCCGAGCTTTCTAGTTAAGCGTCTCCATGTAACTCACGACGGCATCCAGGTCCGCATCGCTCAGCTTCATGGCGGGCATCAGCGAACCAGGTTTGATCGCACTTGGGTCTTGGATCCAAAGACGAAGGCTGTCGTGGGTGTTTTCAGCAGCGCCGGCTGCAATCGTGGCGCGACTCATCAAATGGGTCAGGTCAGGACCAAATCGTCCGTCCGCTGGCGTTCCGCGCACCGCATGGCAGTTCATGCAGGCATTACGTTCAAACACTCGCCTGCCAGTCTCTACGCTTGCGTCCTGAACGGCAGGCTGTTGCTGGCCACGCACCCAGTCAGCAAACTCGGCAGGACTGTCCACCGAAACACGCAACAGCATCTTGGCGTGCTGAACCCCGCAGTACTGCGCACACTGGCCAAGAAAGACGCCGGTGCGCTGCGGGTCCATCCACATTCTGTTGGGATGGTTCGGAATAAGATCTGTTTTGCCTGCCAGCTCCGGCACCCAAAAGCTGTGGTCAGTATCGGCCGAGAGCAACTGCAGAAACGTTGGTGTCGGATGACCGGGATCGCTAACCGGAATGTGCAGTTCGTTGGCGGTGACGATCCCCAGCCTCGGATAACGAAATTCCCACCAGTATTGATGTCCAATCGCGATCACATCCAAAGCGCCCGCCGGTTCTGGAGCATCCTGAACCGCATGGATGACTCGAGCAGTGGCCAAGAACAGGACAACAACTATCAGAATTGGAATGATCGTCCAGGCCAGCTCAATCTGCGTGCTTCCGTACACCTGAGCTGGCTCGCGGCCGGCATCCATTGCTCGCCCACGGAACTTAACGACGGAGTAGAGAATTAACGAAAAAACAACGACAAAAATGATTCCGGTAATCACAAGTACAAAGACGGACAAGTCAGCAATTGACTTGGCTGGAGTTGAGGCGGGAGCGAAGATATTTGTGCCGTGAGAAGGCGGGCCTTTTGGCTCGGTTGCCCACAGCCCAATAGCAGACCAAAACAAAAGAAGCATCGTGTGCGCAAGGAACCGCAAAGTCGGAGATTTTATTTGCAACATCGACATTTCTCTTCTTCTTCACTCCCGAAATGCAGGCGATCGCCAGACTGCGCGACCTCTCCTTAGTTCTTATTGCAAATCGCGGGCCACGATTCTTACCGTCCGGAATTCGATTGAATGAAGAGCAAGCGTGCTACCAAAGAGGGAGGCACCCGTATTACCGCATTGCAACCACGATGAACACCAACACTCACGAAATCCTGTACATTGATTGAGGCGACTAGCACGCACCGAACCGGTCAGTGTC
>CAVROB010000007.1:0-31093 GCA_963722725.1 uncultured Acidobacteriota bacterium | reverse complement strand
AGAGGAAGGCGCGCAGGCAGTAGTGCCCATCGTGACCGCACTGAGAGAGCAACCCGGCGTTTCCGGAGTGGTGTCCTATCTCGACCTTCGCGATCCCATCTTCCTGGGCCGTGGAGGAGGAACATTTGTTATTGTCGGGCTCGCGTCGACCAACGGTCCGCTGGAGCTGCTTGCTCCGCAGCTTCACCAGCTGGCAGACTCGCTCGAAAATCAACTGCGGGGCCGTTATCCGGCGGTGAAAATCGAACTCACCGGCGAGATTCCACTGAATTTCGACATTCGGAAAGCCAGCTCCGACGACGTGGACCGCGGGGAAAGCCTGGTGATCCCCGCGACCCTCGTACTCCTGCTGGTGGCTTTTGGAAGCCTGATCGCCGCCCTCATTCCATTGGCGGTTGGCCAGCTTGCCATTGCGACCACGATGGCGATTACGGGATTCGTGGCGCAGCGCTGGCACTTGTCAATTCTGGTTCAGAATCTGGCTACGATGCTTGGCTTGGGATTGGGAATCGACTACGCGCTCCTCATGGTCAGCCGCTTCCGCGAAGCGATTTCCGCCGGGAACGACGGACCCGCGGCCTCGCTTATCGCGGCACGGCAGGCAGGTCGCACGCTCCTGGTTTCGGCCTCAACGGTAGCCATCGGATTTCTGGCCCTTTTGACGGTTCCCATCAGCGAGATCCGTTCCATCGGTATCGCGGGATTCCTGGTGGCCGGGATCAGTGTGTTGCTTACAAATACTCTCGTGCCGACGGTGCTGGCGCTGCTCGGTCGGCGGATTAATCTTCACCGATTGCCCTTCAGTCCAAAGTTGGATGAGCATCGGGCTGAGTGCACTGGCGTTCGCTGGCGGCGATGGGGAAAAGTAATCGTCGCGCACCCATGGCTGGCCCTTGTTTTGGCGGGCACTCCTTTGCTCCTGCTCGCTTGGCAGGTCAGACGATTGGATACGAGTCTTCCACGAGGGGATTGGCTTCCGGCGCAGGCTGAATCTGTCCGTGCCCTCCACACCCTGCGCCGAATGGATCGTGAGGGCGTAGTTGAATCGTTGCGCATCATTATCGAACTTCCCACCGACTCCATCGCGCAAACCGACGCTGGGTGGAATGTGCTGGATCGTCTCACCAAGCGTCTCGCGAGCGACCCTCGTTCCGACCGCGTGATTTCTATCACTACGATTGCGGAGGGCAACCGGTCTTCCCTGCTTGACATCTCGCGGGACACCCGTCGAACGTTTCTGAGTAGTGACGGACGAGCCGCGCTGATTGAGGTGTTACCCGCGAGTTCGGTCTCCCTGCGCGGCCAAGTCAACTGGGTGCGGGAGATTCGCAAGACAGGAGCGCTAGCTCTCACCGGAGTGCCTGGCGCAACGCTTCTCGTTGGGGGCATCCCGGCACTCAACGCCGATTATGAGTCGATTATTAAAGACCGCCTGCCGCCGGTAACGGGGCTGGTAGTCGGAGGGACACTGCTTGCGCTACTCTGCGGATTCCGATCTGTCTTCGTCGCCGTGAAGGCCATCGCACTCAACTTGTTCTCGGTTGCCGCGTCCTTCGGAGCATTGGTTTTGGTTTTTCAAGACGGGCACGGAAGCAGATTCCTGGGAGTTCCTGGAGGAACAGGCAGCGTCTTTCCTCTGGTTCCGATCGTCGCCTTTGCCATCGTCTTCGGATTAAGTATGGACTACGAGGTATTTCTGGTTGCACGCGTTCTCGAAGCCAGAAGAAGTGGTCTGAGTGAATTGGATGCGATCCCGGAGGGCATGGCTAGAACCGCAGGCCTGATTACCAGCGCCGCCGCAATCATGATCGTGGTATTTGCGGCATTCACTTTCGGAAGTTTCCTGGTGGTCAAGATGATCGGATTTACCTTGGCGGTCGCGGTTTTGATTGACGCCACACTCGTTCGTATTGTGATCGGTCCCGCACTCCTTCGTCTTGCGGGTGATTGGAACTGGTGGCCTGGAGGCTTGCCAAAGCAAGCAGGGCGCGCTTGAAGGCAAGTCGCGGAATGCGTCGGCGCGGTAGGCGCAGTGAATTGTCACGGAATGCGCATGTGCAGTAAAATGAGGCAACGAGCGGGAGTAACTCAGTGGTAGAGTGCGACCTTGCCAAGGTCGAAGTCGCGGGTTCAAATCCCGTCTCCCGCTCCAGAATTTTGTTGCCCTCGCACTCGGTCAGGCCGCCTCGAAAGCTTGGGCCTTCGCGGAAAATCAAGTAACATAAATAAATGCCCAATCGTTTTTGTCTCAATCATGCGGAGGGTCCTGATCCCGCATGAAGTCTTCCAGTCTGCACTTTAAAACCTACCTATTGATCCTGTTGATGGTGACCTTTGGCCCCTTGGGCAATGTGCTGCTGGGAAAAGGCATGAAGCGGATTGGCGCAGCGAGCCTGGGAACACCGGCAGAGGCGCTTGATGTTCTTTCTCGCGTGCTAACGTCGGGCACGATTTGGCTGGGCATCGGTTCGCTTATCACATTTTTTGTGGCATACATGCTGGTGCTGTCGTGGGCGGACTACAGTTACGTGCAACCAGCGTCGGCTGTGGCGTACGGCATGGTTGCCCTGCTGGCTCATTTCATGTTGCGCGAAGTGGTCACTCCCATGCGTTGGCTGGGAGTGCTGGTCATCTGTCTTGGCGTTCTGGTGGTTGGACACACACCGCCGCGCACCACGGAGTCCAGCTAAGTGCGCGAGGTTATTTTTTATCTTTTGATCATTTGCGCGGGAACTGGAGGCGAGCTTTGCATCAGCCGCGCTATGAAGGCGGTAGGCGAGGTCAAGGACTTTCGTCCGGCCGCGCTGATTGGCGTCTTCGGCCGCGCGTTGCGAGTTCCGTGGATGTGGGTCGGTGTTTCGCTGATGGGGATGGCGTTCTTCGCGCTGTTGGCTGTTCTATCGATGGAAAACGTCAGTTTGGTGGTTCCGGTTACGGCACTGAGCTACGCTGGCGGCGCCTTGGGCGGGAAATTCTTTCTTGGCGAACGGGTCACGCGCAGGCGATGGGCGGGCGTCCTTTTGGTGTGTGTTGGCGTGGCCTTGGTGATCATGGGCCGTCGGTGATACCGGCTTTGGCTTTTGATTGTGCATCATAAAAAAGGTAGGATTGCCTTTCATGCAGCCAGTTGATGCCTTGGTGCGCGGAGTGGCAGACTCCGCAGGCCGATCTGCAGGCTGATTTCAAGGAAATGGGAAGAGGTGCAGGCACTTGTGTGGAATCGTCGGTTTCACCCACAAACGTTGGGCGCCTGATCCCGATCGCATTCGGAACGCCACAGCTACCCTGATTCACCGCGGCCCCGACCAGCAAGGCGTGCTCCAGTCGAGCGTGTGCTCGATAGGGGCAACGCGGCTCAAGATCATTGACCTCGGCTCCGGTGATCAGCCTATCCTGTCGGAAGATGGCGATGTAGCCATCGTGTTCAACGGCGAAATCTACAACCATCAGGAACTTCGGCGCGAACTAGAAGCCTCGGGCCATCGTTTTTATTCGCACTGCGATACGGAAACCGTTCTTCACGCATATCTCGAATGGGATACCGAATGTTTCGCACGTTTGCGGGGCATGTTTGCAATTGCATTATGGACGAAATCGACAAAAAGGCTGGTGCTGGCTCGCGATCGGATGGGGATCAAGCCGCTTTACTTCGCGCGACGCGGAGACGACTTATTCTTCGGCTCCGAACTAAAGGCGATCCTGATCCATCCAGAGATTGAGCGCCGACTGAGTTTAGACGGCTTGGATTGCTATCTGTCGCTGAATTATGTGCCGTGTCCGTGGACGCTGGTCGAGGGCGTCGAAAAACTCCCTCCCGGACAATGGCTGGAGTGGCGGGACGGCAAAGTTTCTTCCCAGCCCTACTGGCGCCTTCCGCTCGGCGTCGTTCGTGAACGAACGCTGGAATCCGCTCGCGAGGAATTTGACGGTCTTCTACGACAGTCGATCCGCGAACACTTGATTTCCGATGTCCCGCTGGGCATGTGGCTTAGCGGCGGCATCGATTCGTCTACAATTTTGCATTACGCGGCCACTGAATCCAGTGCACCGCTGAAGACTTTCTCGATTTCGTTTCAAGGACGAAGTTTCGACGAGACCGGGTACATTCGCGAGGTTGCGCAGCGATACCAGACGGAGCACGAGGAACTGGATCTCAACCCGGAAGTTGACCTGCAGGGTGCGATCGAAGAGTTTGCCTACTACTCGGATGAACCCTCGGCAGACGCGGGAGCTCTTCCCGTTTGGTTCCTATCCAAACTGAGCAAGACCAAGACAACGGTTAGCCTGAGCGGTGAGGGCGCCGACGAATTGTTTGGCGGCTATCTCACTCATCGGGCGAACCGTTTGGCTGCGCTCGCTAGAAGATTGCCTCGACAAGCTCTACAACTGGCGCTCGGTGCATTGCAGATGTGGCCGGTTTCCGACGACAAAATCAGTTTCGAATATCAGTTGAAACGATTTCTCGAAGGCTCGTTGATGACGTCGGATCGCGCGCACGTCTACTGGAACGGAACGTTTTCTGAAGAGCAAAAGTCGACTCTGTTGCGCACCGAACTTCCTCCCGCGCTCGACCGCATTTTGGGCGAACTCCGCGATCGGTCTCCGGCGCACGATGATCTGGCGCCGTATTTGTGGTTCGATCAAAGATATTTTCTTCCTGACGACATTCTGAACAAGGCGGATCGCATGAGCATGGCGCATTCTCTGGAAGTGCGGCCGCCGTTCCTTGACCACCGGATTGTCGAATTTGCCGCTTCCCTTCCCGCATCACTGAAGATTCGCGGTTCGCGGCAGAAAGTTCTGCTGAAGGAATTAATGCGCGACAAACTGCCGGCTTCGGTACTTGAACGGAAGAAGGTCGGATTCGATATTCCTGCGCACGATTGGCTTCGAGGCTGTCTGCGCCCGTTCATGCAGCAAGTTTTGATGAACGGTGTGTCGGTTCACGGGGAGCTTTTCCGGCAGGACGTAATCGAGAAGCAGATTCAAGATCACCTGGAGAGACGAGCGAATGTTGGATACCACCTATGGGGATTGATGGTGCTGTTTCTGTGGATGACAAAGTGGGGCATTCAGGCAGCAGCGCCCCGAGAGACGAGCGTTTGGATACGGGAAAAAACTGGTACCTATATCTAGGCGTGCTGCTGGTGGCGGGAGCTGTCTATCTGGGGTGCATTGTTTCTCCTCCGTCTCTCATGGACGATGTGGATGCCGTGCAGGCGCAGATTGCACGGAACATGCTGACTTCAGGCGACTGGGTCACGGCGCGGCTCGACGGCGTTGTCTATCTGGAAAAAGCTCCCTTGATTTACTGGGCCATGGCTGCTGGCTACGCGATCTTCGGCGTGCACGACTGGGTCGCGCGCATTCCGATCGCGTTGTCGGCCATCGCGCTTTGCCTGCTGACGGCGGGGTTCGGCGCGTGGGCTTTCGGCAAGCGAGCGGGATTCTACGCTGGGCTGTGCATGGCCACGTGCATTGGGCTGTTCTTATTTACAAGAGTTCTGATCCCTGATGTCATGCTGACTTTCACGGTCGCTCTTGGCATGTGGGCGTTTCTTCGCGCCCTGGACGAAGAGGAGTCTCATCCGCGATTTTGGGCTTTTGTGCTGGCCGCGAACCTCGGGCTAGGTCTCCTGCTGAAAAGCTTGATCGGAGTGCTGTTTCCGCTGGCGGCTGGTGTCATTTATCTTTGGATCACGCATCAGCTTTTTTCCGCCAAGACCTGGCGAAAGCTGCATCCCTTCAGCGGATTGCTCATCATCCTGCTTATCGCCGCACCGTGGCATATTCTCGCAACACTGCGCAATCCACCCTATTTCGCCTTCACGCTGCACAGCGGGCCCGGGCAATATCATGGATTTCTCTGGTTCTTCTTCATCAATGAGCAACTGCTCCGCTTTCTGAATCTGCGCTATCCGCGAGATTACAATACCGTCCCGCGCCTTTACTTCTGGCTGCTGCATCTGGTGTGGCTGTTTCCCTGGAGCGTGTATCTTCCCAGCCATTGCCAAGCTTTCCTTTCAAACCCACCGATCGCGCGGGCCGAACCCGGCTTCTGGCGCTGTGTTTGACTGGCTTTGTGCTCATCTTCTTCACGTTCTCTACCACGCAGGAATATTATTCGATGCCCTGTTATCCCGCGCTGGCGCTACTGCTCGGTTCAGCGATGGCAATGGGAGGCGATTGGATCCGGCGTGGCACACGCGTGCTTGCGGTGATTGCCGCGGGTGCGGGGCTGATTACGTTGGCTCTGTTTTTCCTCACCCGCAGCCTTTCCGCACCCGGAGACATTTCGCAGGCGCTGAGCCAACATCCCGGCGCCTATAAGCTCTCGTTAGGGCACATGCAGGACCTCACACTGGCATCGTTTGCGTATCTGAGGACGCCTCTACTAGTGGCAGCGATTGCCTTTTGCCTGGGCGCGCTGGCGATCTGGAAATTCGCCAGCCAGCGCGCATTTCTTGCGGCTGCGCTGATGATGGTACTGTTTTTCCATGCCGCCCGCATGGCAATGGCTGTGTTCGATCCGTTTATGTCGTCGCGGCCGCTCGCGGAGGCCCTCCTGAAATCGCCGGATGGCACGCTGATCGTCGATCACCACTATTACACGTTTTCTTCCATATTTTTCTATATGAACCGCACCGCGCTGCTTCGCAACGGCCGATTCTTCAATCTGGAATATGGGGCCTACGCTCCCGGTGCACCGGATGTGTTTATCGACGATGCACAATTCAAGAATCTCTGGCTTAAACCAGAGCGTTCCTACATCGTGGCCAAGCAGAGCGTGGTGCCTCAACTGGAATCCCTGGTAGGCGCAGCGGACCTGAACCTGGTTGCGGCAAGCGGCGGAAAGGTCGTTCTGACCAATCATCCCATCATTATTTCTCGGGCCGAAACCCCAAAGACAGCAGCAGTTTTTTAGAATATTTGTTAACCTCAAGTATCGGAAAACGTGGGTAGGACAAAAACTGTTCGACCCTAGTCCTTTCAAGTGCATCTCAGTTCGGTAAGGGCGGCAGATTCACCATAATTATTTTCAGTAAACATTACGGCGAGGGGGCCAAATGAGAGTTGCGGTGCTGGGTGGCGATGGCTACTGTGGTTGGGCAACCGCTTTATATCTGTCGAGGAAGGGTCATTCCGTTGCGATAGCCGATAATTTCTCGCGGCGGCAATGGGACCACGAACTTGGTGTGCAAACCCTGACGCCAATTCTTCCGCTTTCCGATCGTCTCAGAGTTTGGCAAGAGCTCACCGGGAGCACCGTCGAAAGCTTTGTGGGAGATGTGATGGAGTACGACTTTCTCTCCTCCGTCGTCGAGGATTTCGAGCCGGAGGCCGTAGTCCATTTTGCCGAGCAGCGCTCTGCTCCCTATTCCATGATTGACCGCAAGCATGCGGTTTTCACCCAGGTAAACAATGTCGTAGGCACGCTCAATCTGCTGTTCGCGCTGCGCGAATTCCGGCCCGATTGTCACCTCATCAAACTGGGAACCATGGGTGAGTACGGCACACCTAACATTGATATTGAAGAAGGCTACATCACGATCGAGCACAATGGGCGGCGCGATACCGTGCCATATCCCAAACAGCCGGGCTCCTTTTATCACCTTTCGAAGGTGCATGACAGCCACAACATCATGTTCACCTGCAAGGCGTGGGGACTGCGCGCCACGGATCTCAATCAGGGCGTGGTGTATGGAACCATGACGGACGAAGTAGCTCTGAGCGAAGCCCTCATCAATCGCTTCGACTACGACGAAGTCTTTGGCACGGTACTCAATCGCTTCTGTGTTCAGGCGGCTATCGGACACCCGCTCACCGTGTATGGCAAGGGCGGCCAAACCCGAGGATTCCTCGATATTCGCGACACTGTTCGCTGCGTCGAGATCGCCTGCTTGAATCCCGCGGCTCAAGGCGAGTGCCGGGTCTATAACCAGTTCACCGAGCAATTTTCAGTCTTGGACCTCGCCCGGCTGGTACAAACCGCTGGCGAAAAGCTAGGATTGACGGTCGAAATCGAACACCTAGCCGATCCGCGCGTCGAGGCACAGGAACACTATTACAATGCGAAACATTCGAAGCTGATTGAACTCGGCTTGGAACCGCATTTGCTTTCCGACTCTCTCCTGGACTCGCTGATGAATGTGGCATTGCAATATCGCGACCGGATCGATGCGAGCGTGATGATGCCGCAGATCAACTGGCGTCAGCCTCGCAACCAGCGCCGGGCGCAAAGCAGCCGAGAACCCGTGGCCGTAATTGAACCATCGCTTGAAATCGTGGGCGGATCGGCGGGGAAGAGCAATGGAAGTCGTCGCGGGACAAAGAAGGGACGCGGCGAACTAGAGAGCAAGGCAGCACGCTGACGGCCGAGCCGACTCAGGCGGCCGGCTCAACACTGGGTGGAACCACGGGCACAAGCCGGCCGTCGCGAATGTAATATTCGCCATCCCGCCAGCGTATGCTGTTGCGGGCAAAACTCGTCATCCAAATAAGAAACGCCAGGGCATCCCAGACAGGGATCAGTCCCAACTTCTTCCAAAGCGAATTTTGCTTCAAACCCCAGATACCGACCATCGAGGTCATGGCAAATCGCAGAGTAAGGTACGTGCCGAGGTAACCAAGCGCTACTCCCGCTGAGGGATGGATCGCAATCGCTGCCAAAGACCAAGGCAGCCCCTGAGTGAGAAGCAATCCGAGATGTCCCCAAGGCCGCATATGGCGCATGACCACAATCCAGCGCAGGCGTTTATGGAATAGGTCGCGCAACGACCCGTAATCGGCGACCGTCGAAATCGTGTACGGTAAGAGTTCGACTTCATAGCCTTGTTCAGCGATGAGGCGGCCTACCAACAGATCGTCGGCGGGGCGGTTATCAATCGCTTCATAACCGCCGAATCCAGCTAGTTGTGTGCGCGTAGTGGCGATGGTCGGCCCCAACGCAAACTTCACTCCGTCGAGCTGACGCGCGACCAGGATGCCGGCGTAGAAATCGGAAAACATCCCAATGGTCTGCAAACTGTCAGTCAGTGTTTTATCTTCGATAGCCGCGTAGAAGCAGGTGACAGCTCCCACCTTGGGATCTGCCAGCGGAGCAACCACGGTCCGCAGGTAATCGGGCCGCACGCGAACATCACTGTCGCTAATGACAACCACTTCGTGTTGCGCTTCGCTGACCAGGCGAGCCAGCTTGACTACCTTGTCGTTCGATCCTCTTCCGCCTGAGCCGAACAGAACCCGAATGCGACGCTCTGGAAAATCGCTCGCTAGCTTCTGCAATACGGGGACAACCGGGTCATCCTCGTCGCCCACACAGAAAAGCAGTTCGTAATCAGGATAGTCTTGCTGGCAAAAACTAGCGAAGTTCTCGTAGGCGTCAGGATCCAGCCCGCGAATCGGCTTCAGATTACTCACCGGTGGAGTAAAACTACGATTGGCAGCGCTTCGCGGTCCAGTGCGACGAAAGAATTGCCACGAACTGAACAGCGCAATCAAATAGTAGATGAATGGGATCGCGGCGACGGCAAGAAACACATCGCTGATACTGGGAATCATCGGGCTCCTCGCGTGTCGAAGACAAACCGCATCGCCAACGAGACCGAGGGGGAGGCCACGTTTCGGACCCTGGCGCATCTGCGGCTACATATAAGGAGCGGGTCCGGCGTTCGTCGTGCTGTTTTGTAATCCGGATATCTCAATTGCGAGCCGTGTTCAAACCGTTCTCGCCCTTGCCGAGCCAAGCAAAAGCTTTCGTATGCGACACTTAGGTAAGCGATTTCCGTTCATCCCGCCGTTGGTCGGACGCTCAAGCTATCCTCAAAGCATCCCTGAATAAGGCCGACTGTGCCCGATTCTCTGTAAATCGAACAGGGTGGAGCAGGAACTATAACTATACAATGCTCTCTTGCATTCGCATAGAACCGGATCGACCGCTTCGCGTATGCGAGTAGACTTTTGCGCCGTATCACGCTAATTTAAGTCATAGGGCGCGGTACCCAAGTGGTAAGGGAGAGGTCTGCAAAACCTTTATGCGTCGGTTCGATTCCGACCCGCGCCTCCAAACTTTTCACGCAATAGTTTCCAACGCTTGCACCTAGCTCGATTTCTTCCTTTGCGCTCGACTGCCCTGGTTTGTGTTCGAATCTGCCTGTTTTGACATCGGAGTTGGCCCAAAGTTGGCCCGGAATTGTTTTTCATTTTCAATTCACCCTCTCGTTGGCGTGCTGCCAGTCGAGCTGAAGGTTCGCGGCCTGAGACCTTCGCATGGTTTCCGCGTACTTCGCCATCGCATTTTTCTTGTGTTCAGCGGTCGGATGGATGTAGCGCTGCACGATGCGAATCGAACTGTGCCCGAGGATCGAGGCCAAAGTTGCCAGGTCGACTCCGGCTTCCGCCATGCGCGTCGCAAAGGTGTGGCGGAGATCGTAGAGCACGAATGCCAACCCCGCCCTTTCGCAGACTGCATCGTGGGCAGTATTGAGTCGGCTGATATGCTCGGCCGGTTTGCGATGGGCGGGAAAAATCCAGGGATGGTCGGCTTTCACTCTGCGAAAAATGCGGAACACCGTTTCTGCGATCCGCCGAGTCGGAATCGCCTTACTGTGGGCGTGCATCGCGTTCTTCGTAGCGCTCGAGGCGCTGGCGCGAGCAGCTCCGCCCATCGACCCGGCGCCGACGAGAAAGAAATCCGGCCCTAAGCTTGGCTCGAAACGGTTTTAGACCCGCAGATAATCTACGTGTCGGACGGCGAGGCGGTCGGCCTTATTGGGGAGATCACGACATGCTTGCTTATATGTGGTCTACTTGTTCGAATCTGCGGGAAGGTTGGAGTATGGGATCATCTGGCCCGATTGCATAGCGTCGCGCTTAGTGCGTACAGCAGTGGAAGATAGACGATCGAAGCCGTTAGCAGCCGGCGTGCGGCAACTCTCGAACGCTCGAATGCGAATTTCCATCCGAAGTACGTGAATCCTGTTCCCAGAAGAACCACTGCATAGTAGAAGGTCGCCGCGTGCCGTGTCGGAGATTGCATGATGCTGATAGCGACGAGAGCAAGGAGGGGCAATAGAGTTTCCAAAATCACGAAAGGAACTCTCGCATTGCCCTTGGGCAGAACCAAATAGCCGGCGCGGTCGTAGTCTTCGCGGTACATCCATGCGATTGCCATGAAATGTGGAAACTGCCACAAGAACAGCATGGCGTAGAGGATCCCCGCCTCAATGTTCAATCGGCCGGAAGCTGCGGCCCAACCAATGAGCGGTGGCACGGCACCGGGAAAAGCTCCGACGAGAACGCACATCGGTGTTTCTCGTTTCAGCGGTGTGTACACGAACAGATACGTGAGCAGCGTTAGAACCGCAAGCACGCTCGCAAGCGGATTGACAGTGGCAGTGAGATACACGGCTCCCCCCGCTGCCAGTGCAATTCCGAAAACCAAGACTGCAGACGGTGTGAGACGACCGGCTGCGGCTGGACGCTGGGCGGTTCGGCGCATTTGCGCGTCGAACTTTCGTTCGAGGTATTGGTTTAGCGTCCCGGTCCCACTTGCCACCAGCAAGGTTCCAAGCAAAGTGTTGAATAGCCTTCCAAATGAAAACGGCCGCCCTTCGTTTGCCGAAGCCAAATAAAACCCAACAAACGTTGTGATCAAGATCAGGAAGTTCACTTCTGGCTTCGTGAGCGCCCAGTAGTCTGAGAGCAGCGTGGATCCCCCAAAACGGCGCTCTTGTACCGCAGCGGATGAAAACTCGGTAAGTGCGGACGGTTGTGACATTTCAGACCGCCTCCATCCTGTGCGGATCCGTGCACCTTAGTGCTATGCCTCGCGAGTCGAATTGCGGAATCGCGGGGTCGTCCGATTGATAGGGTGATCGTCGGAGCGATCGATGGGGCGAGAGTAAACGCGCAGTGAAGACGGACCCGGCGATTACGTAGACGACAGTGACGCAAGTCCACATCAACGCAGCGGCACATTGCTGGTCCTCCAAAGCAGATAGGCCAAAAGAGCGGGGGGACGACAAAAACACCGGGTAAACCACACGATCGCAAAAGACCAGAAATCCCGAAAGAATATCGCATGGCAAGGTAGCTAGAAATAGATACAAAAGTATCGACCATTCTGGCCATTTCGAGACGCTTGGTCGCGGCTGGACTACTGGCCACCAGAATAGAAGTCCGGTTGCGAGAAACGATGCTTGCTCGATCACGTGCCACGTTTGCGACCGCAGGCCGAGCATAAACACCGAAGGAATGTGCCACAGAACTAACGCGCCTGCCGCTGCGAACCAGCAAAATGCCGGGTGCGTTACCACGCTTGCCAATTGCTGCAGGGGTTCTGATCGAAAGAATCGCTGGAACAAGCCGTGCGCAAGTGGCTTTCGAGGCATGCCAAGCAAGATCACGGGAGGCGCAAGCGTCATGAGAAGAAGATGTTGAACCATGTGCGCCGTCAGCATTTCATGGTCGAGTGCAGCCAGAGGTGAAGCCGTTGCAATCCAGATAAACAACAGACCGAATACAAAACTGCCAGCGCGCCAGCTCTCAACGTTACCGTGGTCCCGGCTGCGAACACCGAACCATCCACGCAAGTAGAGAAAAACGGCCAAGATTAAGGCGCCTGAAACCCAGAATGGCTCGGACGCGCCGTGATGAATGTGCGAGATCATCGTCGGCCTATGGTTGAGTCCCAGACGTTTGCAGTTGGCCGTTGCTAAGTACCAATTCCCGGGCGCCATCGCGCGCCGGGCTTTGTGTCGCCGGGTGCAAGGTCTCAAGGAAAGCTACAAGCGCCGTAGTCTCTGCCGGACTCAAGTTGTTCCCATAAGCAGGCATGTTGCCGCCGCCTTGAATCACCTGCCGAATGAGTTGGTCCTGCGTGAGGCGGACCGCAACGCTGTCCAAGGCCGGCCCCCTTTGTCCACCCGTGTCGCCTAGAGAGTGGCAGTTGCGGCATTGCTTGACCTGAAACACAAGCGCACCCTGCCGCTCAAGTGCGGTCGTGCCATGAATGTAGCGGTCGGGTACGGGATCGCCGCTCCAGGCATTCATGTGCGGACTCCAGGGCGTGAACTGGGCCATGCGAGTAAAGGTGCCGAGAGTGATCGCGATCATCAGCACTGTAACAACCGCAATTGGACGGCGCTTCCAACTTTTTTCGCCTTCTCCCGAAAGAAATGGCAGAAGAATCAAGCCAAGGATTACTAAAGGCGGGACGATGAGAAGGAATGGCGTCTCCAGCGATGGAGGAAGAAGTGAAAGCAGCGCATAGAGCCACAGAAAAAAGTAATCGGGCTTGGGCGCAGTTTGGATAATTGTCGGATCAGGTTGACCAGTGGGCCCGAACGGACCAAAGTAAAACGCGCAGGCGGCAACTGCCAGCACGATAAAAGCTGCGAAAAACATGTCTTTCCATATCGCATATGGGACGAACGGCGCGCCATCTTTCCTGGTCAAAGCGTGATACTCGGCCTCATAGGTCGCGCGCTTTACGATGCGTCCCGGCATCGGCCATTCGTTGATGCCCAGTTTCAACACCATCAAGACATGGAGGCAGACAAACCCGATCAGCAGTCCGGGAATCACGAATACATGCAAAGCAAAAAAGCGGGAGAGAGTTGCGCCTGCAATGATCGGGCCACCCAGCATCAGCTTCACAATAAAAGGGCCGAGGACCGGAACGCGGCTGGCAATCGACGCTCCGATTCCCAGCCCCCAGTATGCGTCCTGATCGAAGCGCATGACTTGACCGGTAAATGCCATGCCAAGAGTCATCAATAAGAGAAAGACTCCGATGATCCAGGTCAGTTCGCGGGGAAATTTGTGAGCACCGAAGAGAAACACCTGCACCATGTGGATCAGGACGACGGCGACCATGAAGTTGGAGCCCCATCCATGCATGGCGCGGATGAACCAGCCAAGCGCGACCTGATGATTCAGGGCCTGCAGGCTGCTCCATGCTTCGCCTGCCGAGGGCACATAAATGAGCGCCAATAGGATTCCGGTTGCTACTTGCAGGAGAAAGATTGTCAGCGCGGCGCTGCCAAAAACGTAGAACCAGCTCGCCGTATTGCGCGGCACGGGATGTTCCACGGCCTCGCGTACGGGTGCTGCCAGCTGCAGGCGATGATCGAACCATTCGCCGATTCTCTTGATCAGGCGCATGGCGGTTTCTCCGAGGTCAGACGTGCTACTGGGTCGCCGGGGGTTGGCAGCTGTCCGGCGTCAATCGTGAGCACTCCGTTTTCGATTCTGTATTGATATTCGAAGAGCCCGCGTTCCGGCGGACCGGACGCACGTGAGCCATCGCGGTAGTATGCTCCGCCGTGACATGGACACATAAAAAGACCAGATTGCTGGAACCAGCGGACGGGGCAGCCGAGGTGGGCACAGTTAATCGCAAACACCTGAAATTGATCGCCCGCGATGCGGCGCACCCAGCATGCTGTGTCTACAGTCTTCCCATCGGTTGGCATGACCAGGGGATTGCGAAACGTAGCCATCCGCGTCTCCCCCTCAGGAAAGTTGCTGACATCTCCCAGGGGCACCCACGAAAGATAGTCATTCCCGTTACCACGAGTGATGGAGGAAAAAAGAAAGCGCGCAACTGGCAGAGCCAATACGATCGCAGCGAATCCATTGAACAGGATTCCCAGCTTCATGAAGAATCCGCGTCGCGAAAGGCTAGCTTCAGCGGGCGGGGCGGTCAGTGTATTCGTTGACATCTTATTTCTCCGTCATTTCTCGGGGTGTTGCGCGTAGTTTGAAGCGGAATAAGGCTGCCCCGGATTCTGCGCACGCCGAGATGCCAACCACGCAACTACATCTGTAATTTCCTGATCGGCCATCGGCATTCCGGGAACATCGCCGCGCCAGTCGGGTGCGCCTAATTCCGGCCTGCCAGTGATCACGATTGTGCGCAGCGCCTGATCGCTGACCAGCGCCAGGAATGAATCATTCGTGATGGCGCTTCCTTTGGACGTCCCCCCTCCTTCAGAACCATGGCAAGATGCGCAATATCTTCCAAACACGACTTGGCCGTGATCGACATCCCCCGCGGCTTTTGCCGCGTAGGAGGGTGGATTGGCTCCATCGAGAACTTCTTTGCGCCCCCACCGGGAAAACATTCCACTTGCAATCACATCGATCTGCTGCTCGGTCAGCATTCCGCCGGCACGCTGCGCGAATGCGGGCATCGATGTTCCGTGGACGCCGTCAGCGACAACGTTGCGCATTGTGATTTCATCGACGATGGCCAGGTACACGGGATTGGCCAGGGCAATCGCCGCTCCCCCACGGCCTTGCGCTCCGTGGCAGCCAGCACAATTCCGCGTGTAGAGAATGCCGAAGTCCAAGACCTGGCTCGGGGCGACTGGTTCCGAATTGTTCTGCGGTTCACTATTCGGAGTGTTGCAAGCAGCGAGCATCACCAGGCTGAAGATCGCGAGCGCAGAGAGAATTCTGATCAGCCTCATCGCTGGTTCTCCCCGGTCTCTCGTGGTGGCATCGTTCCGGGAGCCTCGATTCCTGCCCGTAAGACAAACGAAACATTCTCGCGCGTAGGAAAGCTTGGCTGGCGCACGACCACAAGTCCAGCGACGATTCCGAAAGCCACTTGCGAAGCCATGAACCAGAGCCAATCAATGCGACTCGCGAGCAGTGGATTCAGCAGTCCCAGGATTGTATAAAGGAGCCCTGACCACAGCGCCGGGGCAATCAGCCCCCCAAGCACAATCGGACGGCGTGGGAACATGGGCAGCATCGCGCCGTAGAGCAACCCAACAAAAATGGACACAATGCCGTGCAGAACAAAGGCAATCGCGAAAGCATCGGCATGAAATGAATACAGCTGGGCAGGCCCGAGCCTTGAGGATTCTCGATAAGCCACTGCGGCAAGGAGATTAATCGGATACCAGATGCTCCCAGCCTTCAGCAGGCCGTATGCGCACGCCAATACCGCCATTGCGATGCTGCCGGCTAATCCCCCTTTCACACCTGCTGATATCGGATAGGTATGAACCGGGAGCCACGCTCGCAGCTGATCTGGAAGAACCGGAAGCCGTTCCACGACTCGGCGATCGGTCATCAGGCGAATGTCTTCGGGAAGAATCGGTATAACCTCTTCATGCTCGCGCGGGAAGATTTCACGGAACCAGCCGACAGAGCCTGCCACCGCCAGCAGGGCGCCAAGACAGCTGACTGATGCGCTCGTCACCAGGCCCGCGAAGAGCAGCGCCGCTCCAAGCGCCAAAATGAACGGCCACGCTGTCGGCGCGGGGACTTCAATCTCGCGCGGAGCACGGAGACTCTGCCTCAATTGCTCTGTCGTGGATAGTGTCGCCATATAGACCTCAGCGTCCGAAAACGTAAACTACCGTGAAAACCACAACCCATACGGCGTCGACGAAATGCCAGTACATCGAGAGCACCGCGACGCGATCTGACTGGTCTACTCCTATGCGGCCAACAAATCCGAATATCGCGACCACCAAAAGCATGATCAGACCTGCGGTGACGTGAAAGGCATGCAAGCCGACGAGCGAGTAATAAGTTGTCCCAAACAGATTGGTCGAGATCGTCAGGCCATGTTCGTAAATCAGCCGGTGCCACTCCAGGGCGGTGCCGTAGAGGAACAAGCCGCCCAGAGCAATGGTCAGCAGCCAGAGGCCGAGAAATAATCGTCTGTAGTCCCGCTCCAACGACTTCGCTGCGAGGTGAATGGTCAGGCTGCTCGACAACAAGCAGATCGTGTAGAAGATCGGCGTCTCAAGTACTTCTCGCGGCGTCGGTCCCGTCAGACTTTTCCCCAAGTAAAAGAGATAAGCAACGACGAATATGGTGAAGATCGCCGATTCAGCGATGATGAGACCGGCCATCGCCACCTTCCCGCGATATGGCAGATGCCACCCGGTTGCTGGGTTCGGAAATGAAGTTGTCACTGCGCTCATATGATTTCGCCTTCACTCATAGCGGCTATCGGGATCTTCGGGGTGCTTCAGATCCCACAAGGGGCGGCGGCTGGCGACCGTCGGAACGGTCGCAAAGTTATATGCTGGCGGCGGTGAACTGATCGACCATTCCAGTGTCCACGCGTCCCACGGATCGTTACCGGCTCTGGCTCCCTTGAAATAAGAAATGATGAGGTTTGCAATCAACACGAGAATCGCGAGTGCCTGGATAAACGCGCCGATTGTAATGATCAAGTTCAAAGTATCCCAACCGCGCCCTGGCTCGTAGGTGTAGATCCGCCGCGGCATCCCGAGCAGTCCCGGAATGTGCATCACGTCGAAAGTCAGGTGAAAGCCGATGAGAAAGAGCCAGAAGTGCCATTTGCCGAGGCGCTCACTCAGCATTCGGCCGGTCATTTTTGGGTACCAGTAATAGAACGCGCCGAAGAGCGCGAACAGAATTCCACCCACGATCACATAATGAAAGTGGGCCACGACAAAATAGGACAGGCTAAGCTGCCAATCGAAAGGCGAAGCGGCCATCATGATGCCGGTCAAACCCGCGATGAGAAATTGAAATAGAAATCCAATGCTGAACAGCATCGCCGTTTTGAACTGAATCCTTCCGCCCCACATCGTACCGATCCAGTTGAAAATCTTGATTCCGGTGGGAATGCCTACCACCATCGTGGTCAGGGTGAAAAAGCTGTTGGCGTAGGAATTCATTCCAATCGTAAATATGTGGTGCGCCCAAACGCTCATGCTCACGAAGGCGATGCACACGGTTGCTGCAACCATCACTGGATACCCGAAAATCGGTTTCCGCGAAAAGACGGGAATGATTTCCGACATGAAAGCAAAACAAGGAATAATCAGAATGTAGACTTCGGGATGTCCAAAGATCCAAAAGAAGTGCATCCATAGGACTGCCGACCCACCGGCCTGAGTGTCGAAGAAATGGCCGCCCAGATATCGATCGATGAGCAGCATGATTTGAGCGGCCGACAACGGTGTAATCGCAATTAAAACCATTCCTGCCATAACAAGGTTGAGCCACACCAGCAGCGGCATACGATTGAGCTTCATACCCGGACATCGCAGGCACAGAATTGTCGCAATAATATTGATCGCCGTTCCGATGCTCCCAAACCCCGAGACCAGCAACGCCAGAGTCCAATAGTCGGAACTGTGACCAGGCGAGAAGGCTCGGGCGCCCAGCGGTGCGTACGACCACCAACCCACGTCCGGTGCGCTTCCGGCGCCATATAGACCGCTTCCGCCCAGAAAGCTGAAGTACAGGAGAAGTGCTCCCAGAAACGATAGCCAAAAACTGAATGCATTGAGGCGTGGAAAAGCCATGTCCCGCGCCCCAATCATCAACGGGACAAGGTAATTGGCAAATCCGAATAAGACGGGCATGGCCACAAAGAAAATCATGGTCGTCCCGTGCATCGTGAACATGCGGTTGAAGACTTCCGGTGAAACGAAGTTGTTGTGCGAATGCATCAGCTGAATGCGAATGATGAGTGCCTCGACTCCACCGATCACGAGAAACAACAGAGCTGAAAGAATGTAGAGAATTCCCAGCCTTTTGTGATCGACAGTGGTTAGCCACTGATGAAGCTCGTCGACCCAAGGCTTGGCTTCTATTTGGCCGACAGGAACGGTGATCGCATCTGATGCCATGGTCAGTTTCCGAGCTTTCTAGTTAAGCGTCTCCATGTAACTCACGACGGCATCCAGGTCCGCATCGCTCAGCTTCATGGCGGGCATCAGCGAACCAGGTTTGATCGCACTTGGGTCTTGGATCCAAAGACGAAGGCTGTCGTGGGTGTTTTCAGCAGCGCCGGCTGCAATCGTGGCGCGACTCATCAAATGGGTCAGGTCAGGACCAAATCGTCCGTCCGCTGGCGTTCCGCGCACCGCATGGCAGTTCATGCAGGCATTACGTTCAAACACTCGCCTGCCAGTCTCTACGCTTGCGTCCTGAACGGCAGGCTGTTGCTGGCCACGCACCCAGTCAGCAAACTCGGCAGGACTGTCCACCGAAACACGCAACAGCATCTTGGCGTGCTGAACCCCGCAGTACTGCGCACACTGGCCAAGAAAGACGCCGGTGTGCTGCGGGTCCATCCACATTCTGTTGCGATGGTTCGGAATAAGATCTGTTTTGCCTGCCAGTTCCGGCACCCAAAAGCTGTGGTCAGTATCGGCCGAGAGCAACTGCAGAAACGTTGGTGTCGGATGACCGGGATCGCTAACCGGAATGTGCAGTTCGTTGGCGGTGACGATCCCCAGCCTCGGATAACGAAACTCCCACCAGTATTGATGTCCAATCGCGATCACATCCAAAGCGCCCGCCGGTTCTGGAGCATCCTGAACCGCATGGATGACTCGAGCAGTGGCCAAGAACAGGACAACAACTATCAGAATTGGAATGATCGTCCAGGCCAGCTCAATCTGCGTGCTTCCGTACACCTGAGCCGGCTCGCGGCCGGCATCCATCGCTCGCCCACGGAACTTAACGACGGAGTAGAGAATTAACGAAAAAACAACGACAAAAATGATTCCGGTAATCACAAGTACAAAGACGGACAAGTCAGCAATTGACTTGGCTGGAGTTGAGGCGGGAGCGAAGATATTTGTGCCGTGAGAAGGCGGGCCTTTTGGCTCGGTTGCCCACAGCCCAATAGCAGACCAAAACAAAAGAAGCATCGTCTGCGCCAGGAACCGCAAAGTCGAAGATTTCATTTGCAGCATCGACATCTCTTTTTCTTCTTCACTCCCGAAATGTGGGCGAACGCCAGACGGCGCAACCTCTCCTTAGTTCCTATTGCAAATCGCGGGCCACGATTCTTACCGCCCGGAATTCGATTGAATGAAGAGCAAGCGTGCTACCAAAGAGGGAGGCACCCGTATTACCGCATTGCAACCACGATGAACACCAACACTCACGAAATCCTGTACATTGATTGAGGCGACTAGCACGCACCGAACCGGTCAGTGTCACTCGGAACTCTCAACGTTTCCGGGGGGCTTTGGCGCCGTCGGGGAGTTCGATTTTCATTGGAACTCGTATCAGTTCTACTGATGATGCGTTCGCGACGTTAGGAACTCATTCCCTGAAGTTTGGTTTTGCTTTTGAGAACATCCGGGACAATGAATTGGGCAAAACCAGCCCGCTGGGCCAGTTCGTGTTCGGATCACTTTCCGATTTCCTGCAGGACCAACCAACGTCGTTTAACGCGCCAATCGGAAGCGGAATCACGCCGCGCAATCTCCGGCAGTCCATTTATGCGGGATACGTTATGGATGACTGGAGAGCGCGTCCCAATATGACCCTCAATCTGCGGCTGCGCTATGAAGCAGCAACCGTCCCGAGCGAAGCACACGGGAAACTTTCGAATCTGCCATCGTTAACTTCAACAACCCCACATCTCGGAGATCCTTTCTTCTCGAATCCGACGAAGCTCGATTTTGAACCGAGGGTGGGCTTTGCGTGGGATCCGCTAGGTAATGGTAAGACATCCATCCGCAGTGGATTCGGAATATTCGATAATCTACCTC
This sequence comes from uncultured Acidobacteriota bacterium, assembly GCA_963722725.1. Taxonomy (GTDB): domain Bacteria; phylum Acidobacteriota; class Terriglobia; order Terriglobales; family Acidobacteriaceae; genus JABDBE01. Next base: position 10,577 of record CAVROB010000007.1, on the reverse strand, counting down.
TCCCCTATTTGTTCGCGGTGACGAGCTTGTTGTCGGCTCCGTTTTTTGAATTGGGCGATCTCACGACGCTGCCGCAGGGATCGTTTCCGAAGGGAGCATTTCCGCTATTGACCACGCCTACACTTCGTTATGCATATATTCAGCCGAATCCACCACGCAGCTATGAAATGGAGTGGAACTTCAATATTCAGCAAAGCATTGCTCGGGACACGGTGCTGCAGGTGGGCTACACGGGATCGCGTGGCGTTCATCTTCCCTACTTCACGAACAATTTCGACATGGTCATTCCAACGTTGACGCCGCAGGGCTACGTATGGCCGGTGAATGGGACTGTTCTCAACCCGAACGTAGGCCAGATCTCCGGCACTATGTGGAACTCCGATTCCATTTTCCACGCTCTTGAGGTACAGGTAACTCGCCAACTCAACCACGGTCTGCAAGCCGGGGTGTCATACGCGTGGGGCAAAATTATTGACTCGGGTTCCGAATCGGCCGCCGATGGCCTGGGCGAGGGCCGTGTCAATCAGCTTCGGTTCGACGGGCAAGGCGCGCTTTGGATCGCCTCTGAGGGCGGACTCGGTCGATTGAAAAACGGACGCATCACCACGTTAACGAGCAAGAGCGGTTTGCCTTGCGACGCGGTTCAATGGACCATGGAAGACGACGCCCAATCGGTCTGGATAATGATGCCCTGCGGTTTGGTTCGGGTTGCGCGCTCCGATTTGGACACGTGGGCTAGTGCTGCAGACAAGACCCCTGGCACGATCCGCACTACAATTTTCGATAATTCGGACGGGCTAAGGACTCTCGCTGTGGTTGGCGATTATACGCCGCGCGTCGCCAAGTCATCCGATGGGAAACTCTGGTTCAGTGTTCCAGACGGCATCAGCGTCATCGATCCGCACCACCTTCCCTACAACAACCTCCCGCCGCCGGTGCATATCGAGAAGGCCATCGCCGACCGCAAGGAGTACCTGGAAAATTTATCGGGCGGTGCACCATCGAATCCGCGCCCGCCCCCGCTGGTGCGCGAGCTAGAGATCGACTACACAGCCCTCAGCCTCGTCGCGCCGGAGAAAGTATTATTTCGCTACAAGCTTGAAGGCTGGGATCAAGAATGGCAGGATGCCGGCACTCGCCGGCAAGCTTTCTACAGTAACCTTCCTCCGCGCAATTACACCTTCCACGTGCAGGCTTGCAATAACAGCGGCTTATGGAACGAAGCCGCCACGTCCCTCGATTTCTCCATCGCTCCGGCCTACTATCAAACTTACTGGTTCCGGTTGTCGTGCTTTGCAGCCTTCGGTGCGCTGCTCTGGGCACTCTATCGATGGCGCATTCGTCAGGTCAAGGGTCAGGAAAAGCGTCTGCGGGACGTTGTGGAAACAATTCCGGCGATGACTTTCACCACATTATCTGGCGGCTCCTGCACGTTTGTAAATAAGCGATGGACTGAATACACCGGCCTTTCTGTCGAGCAGAGTTCAGGCTCAAGTTGGCAGAGTGCGGTCCATGCCGAAGATCTCGCGCGTTACTCCGAGAACTGGCGTATTTCCGTTGCGACCGGACAGCCTTTCGAAGATGAGGCGAGGTTTCGTCGCGCCGCTGACGGGGAATATCGCTGGTTTTTGGTGCGTGGCGTTCCGCTTCGAGATCAGCATGGAAAAATTGTCAGATGGTATGGAACCCTCACGGACATTGAAGATCGCAAACGTGCCGGGGATGCCCTGCAGCGAAGCGAGCTTTATCTCAGAGAGGGGCAGCGCCTCGCGCACACGGGTAGTTGGGCCTTAAACTCGGCTGGACTCTGTTACTGGTCTTCGGAGTTGTTCCACGTTTATGGCCTTGATCCGGGTGGGAACCCGCCAACAATAAAAGAATATTTGGACCTCGTACACCCGGAAGATCGGAACTTCATGGAAGAAGAAATTCAAAAGATGCTGACCAACCATTGCGAATTCGACTTCACGAAGCGGATCGTGCGGCCGGATGGAAAAATACGCTACGTACGTTGTGTGGGTGTTCCCGTGACCGAAGGGATCACTTTCCAAGGCTTCGTGGGGACAGGGATGGACGTTACCGAACAGAAGCAATTTGAAGAAGAGAGGGAGCGCATACGTCAATTACAGACCGAGCTCGCGCACTAATCGCGTGAGTATCTTGGGGGAGATGGCCGCATCTTTGGCACACGAAATCAAGCAGCCCATCGCTGCCGCCATCACCAGCGCCAACAGCTGCATTGAATGGCTGGCGCACGAGCCGCCGAACCTTGATGGGCTCGTGCGGCAGCAGCCAGAATCGATAAGTATGGGAATCGTGCGGCTGAGATCATCGACCGTATACGATCCCTTTACAAGAAGTCTCCTCCTCAACGTGAGTTGGTTGACGTGAACGGAATTATTCAGGAAATGCTCACGCTGCTAAAAGGTGAGGCCGATCGATACTCACTTGCCATGCGCGCGGAACTTGCCGCCGAACTTCCCAAAATCATCGCAGACCCTGTGCAGCTGCAGCAAGTGTTCATGAACCTCATGCTCAATGGCATCGAAGCCATGAAGGACTCCGGCGGAGAGCTTACGGTGAAGTCGGAACTGCAGGACGGTCAACTCCAGTTCTCGGTCGGTGACACGGGCGTGGGGTTGCCAATGGAGAAGATGGATCAGATCTTTTCCGCGTTCTTTACCACCAAGCCGCAAGGCAGCGGCATGGGGTTGGCCATCAGCCGTTCGATTGTGGAGTCGCATGGCGGGCAGTTGTGGGCAAGCGCCAACAGTGGAGCCGGCGCGACTTTTCATTTCACCCTACCGATCCAGGTCACGGGGTCATCGCCCTTGGTTGCCTAAGACTCTTCATTTCGTGCCATTCCAATCTCAAGGAAGAGTCATCGATGATGACAGCGAAAACATCAACATGGAAAACGCGTTTACTTCCAATGAGGCTGGCGCCAGAAATATGTTAAGGCGAATGCATCCTAGTGCCTTCGGTTCGGGGCTTCGGACGTGAACTTCGGAGCCGATCGACAACCACGAGCTCCGGGGGTCGGTTTCGTCGAGGGGATCAGCTTTTTCCGTCCAACCATGAGAAGCAGAATCGCAGCTTGTCCAGCGGTAATGGCCGGGAGAACCGCGAACTTGGCGCGCGGTGTACACTCAGGAGCAAAGAGCGAGGTCAAGGCAAAATTTCACGCACTCATCATACGAAATCTACTTTTGCCGGGGATGCTGCCCTAGGTATGGAGACGAGCATTACGCGGCGCGACTTTCTCGGCGCCGCGCTACTGGCTTCCGGTTCCGCGTTGCTCACAGGAATGACCCCTGCGGAGTTGCTAGCACAAGATGATGACTTCACTGGTTATGGCGGCGTCGGCGAATACAGCAGCGCGAATGGCAACACTTGGGACGTTTTGGAAGCAGGTCATGCAATCCGTGACCGTGTGTACAATCCGCTCCCCAAGGACGTCATCGATACCGGGGAGATCTATGACTGCGTAGTCATCGGCGGCGGCATTAGCGGACTCGCCGCCGCATTGTTCTTCCAACGCAGCGCCGGCCCGGCAATGAAATCCCTAATCCTTGAAAACCATCCCATCTTCGGCGGCGAGGCGAAGCAAAATGAGTTTTTGGTCGAAGGCAAGCGACTGATCGCACACCAAGGCTCAGCCATTTATCAGATTCAATACCCGCACAGCTTCCTTGCAAGGTTTTACGAGTCCATCGGGTTGCAGGAGCCGCGACTGACATATCAAAGCTGGCGGGGATCCGACCCGGAATTCCCCCTCTCCAAGACTCCCTATGAAGCGGTCGGTTTGCAGCATGGACAATATGGGTTTTGGTTTGGAGCCAAGTTCAATCACAGACCGGGAATGTGGTTGACGGATCCCCTTGGAAAGAACCTTGACGGCGCCCCCATTTCGAATGCAACTCGGCTCGAATGGCTCCGCTGGCTGAAAGGCAAAACGGCAGGAGGGACGGAATTAGAACATCCTCAAGTTGAAGGGGACGCGATTTCCCGATACCTCGATTCGATCACGCTGGAGCAGCACTATATGGAACGTTTCGGCCTCAGCCGCGAAACAGTTCGCAGCTTTCTCTCGCCTGTGGAGGGCGGGGGCTCGGGCTTAGGACCTGACGCTTTATCCGCATACTCAGATTATGCGTTTGAAATGCTGCACCCTTTGCCGGAAGAAGATGGCGGTTCGGATCAGATGTTTCCAGGTGGTAACACGACAATTGCCAGACTGATGTTGAAGAGTCTCATCCCGGGCGCGATCGACGCTCCGTGTAGTGTCGAAGGAGTTTGCCGGAACCCCGTCAACTTTGCCACTCTCGACGTCGCTGGGACCCCTGCGAGAATTCGTCTGTCGTCAACAGCCGTTCATGTCGAGCACGACGGAGCGGCTGGCAAAGCCAACTCAGTTTCGATCGTTTACTCAAAGAAAGGCAAGCTGTACCGCGTGAAGGCGCGCTCGGTTGTAATGGCGGGCGGATGTTGGACTACGAGGCACATTGTGAAGGACCTCCCGGAGGTGCAGCGTGTGGCATATGCGCAGTTCTACCGCTCGCCCTGCATGATGGTTAACGTTGCCGTTACAAATTGGCGCTTTCTATACAAGATGGGAATGACCGGTTGCCGTTGGTTTGAAGGGTTGGGAAACTACATGGAGGTTCGGAAGCTGGCATTGACGGGCGTTGAAGATCCAACGATCGGTCCAGATTCGCCCGTGGTGCTCAGCCTGAAGGTCTTGTACTCATATCCAGGAGCTCCAACCGAAGAGCAGGGGAACCGTGGCCGCGGAGAGATACTGGGAACATCTTTCAGAGATTATGAACGACAAGTCCGCCAACAATTCAGCGAGATGTTCGCAAGCGGGGGCTTCGACGCAAGGCGTGAGATCGCCGGAATCATCTTGAATCGCTGGGGACACGCCTATCTGAGTCCGCAGCCCGGGTTCTTCTTTGGGCGCGATGGTCAACCTGCCCCACGCGAGATCCTGCGCCGTGCGCCATACGGGCGTATCGCATTTGCTAACACCGACCTGGCCGGAGCAATGGACCATCGTTATTCCATACTCGAGGCAAAACGAGCGGTGGGTCAACTCCTCGATCAGGTGTTGAGTTGAGAACACATTTCTGCGCGGGCATCGTGATTGTCAGTGGATAGGGGCCACTCCGGACCAGAAGTCCTCTTCGTGGAGATCGCCCTTGATGTCCCCAAGCCCGTTTCTGGATAGTTTCCGGTTGGCCGACCATACTCCCACTATTCGGGAAACCATAATTTCTTTCCCGATTGCGCGTTATTCGGGGACCGGCGACGATTGTCCCCGTCTTCACTGGCTGTCAGACAGGGCATATCTGATAGGCTTTGTGGTTTGGGATCTCGATTCAAATCGGAGTTTCTCATGCGCCGCCTTCTGATAACACTCGCCTTGATGTCTTGCATCATTCATTCCAAACTGCAGTCGCAAGAATCCCCACAAGAACCAAAGACCACTGCAACGGGCCACTACCTGTTTGCCTGGACCGGAGATGCCGCACACAAGGGCAACGACTTTCTCGCGGTGATCGATGCAGACCCCGCTTCGAAATCATACGGGCAACTGATGACGACCCTGGCAACCGACCAACCGACCATGCGGGTCCATCACACGGAATATGTCATGCCCGCCAGCGGCATGCTGTTTGCCAACGATCATGAGGCCGGTCGCACATTCATCTTTGATCTGCGCGACCCATTGCATCCGAAGATGATGACCTCGTTTACTGACATGGCGGGCTATATGCATCCGCACTCTTACCTGCGGCTTCCCAATGGGCACGTGCTTGCGACTTTCCAACATGTTCACCACGGCGAGAGCGAAGGGCAGATGGGAGGCAGCGGCGGCTTGGTGGAGATCGACGATCGGGGCACGGTAGTGCGCTCTGCGAGTTCGGACGACCCGGCTTTCCCCGGCGCACTGTTGACACCGTACAGCCTGGCCGTGCTTCCGGAACTGGACAGGGTCGTCTCTACCAACTCCTCAATGGATGAGGTGAATGCTTTTAGCGGCGTGACCTATCAGGTGTGGCGGCTGTCGGACCTGAAGCTGCTGAAGACGGCCTATCTCGATGTGGACAAAAATCTCTATGGCCACGTCAGTCCGGAGGAAGCGCGTCTTGGGCCTGACGGGGCGGTTTATGTTCAAACCCTCGGCTGCGGCATTGAACGCATCACCGATGTGGGCAGGGACCAGCCAAGATCGAAGCTCGTATATACGTTTCCTGGTTCATTCTGCGGCGTGCCGACGATCGTCGGGCACTATCTGATCCAGAGCGTGCCGGTCATGCACGGCTTGATTGCGTTGGACATTTCCGACGGAAACAAACCCGTGGAAGTTTCCCGGCTGAAGCTCAACGATGGTTATTTTTCCCATTGGACGGGATGGGACGCGAAGACTGGGCGCTTGGTCGTGACCGGGAATCAGGCACGCCTGTATCTGGTGAAACTGGACCGGTCAACCGGCGTTCTCACCATGGACGATGCCTTTCATGACGCGAACGGCAAGCCCGGCTTTGACTTCTCCAATCGAACGTGGCCCCATGGGTGGACGGGCACCGGGCAGCCACATGGAGTGGTCTTTTCACGCTAGAGGTGTAGTCGGCATTTCGTACGGGTGATCCCTGCTGTCATCCTCTGACGCCCAAGTCCCGGATGACGGATAACTCTGACATAACCCATGGCTCTTACCTCTCCTCGCGGATTTGAAAGTCTTCCGTTTCGAGTCCAACAAGTTCGGCCCGTCGCAGTCCGCATCCGATGAGCAGCGCCAGGATCGCGCGATCACGTTTGCCTCGGAGGTTGCCTGACGCGGATCACCGAGCAGGGTTCTGGATTGATCGACGGTCAACCAGTTTCCAATCCGTGCGCCTGGACGCTTTGCGTTGACGCGACGAATCCCCGCGGCTAGATCAGGGCTCAGAAGGCCAGTATCGGAGGCTTCATAGGCGAGACGCCTGACGGCGGCCAATCGCACATTGATCGTAGACGGCGCATCCCGCCAGAGACCGGCATTCTCCCTCGAAAACAACTGCGAGAAGCGGTGGGTTAAGCAGCTTCGATCGGCTCTAGAGTTACTTTGTGCCCGAGTTGTTGCAGCCGCTTCACCAAGTACCGCTTTAGACCGTCGGAGTGGATGCGATCGAAGTAGTTTCCGCCAAGATCGTCGTAGTTGCTCTGGTTCTTCTGCAGGTGATAGCCAATGACTATAAGGGTATGTGCCACCGCGATGATGGCTCTCTTCTTGCCGCGCCTCGCGGCTAAGCGTCTGAACTGCGAGGACAAGTAAGTGTTCTTGGTTCGCGCGGCAGCCCAGGCGCATTGACAAGCCATGCGGCGCAACCATGGGCTCCCTTGACGAGTTGCACCGCGTAAACGTTTGCCGGCACTTTCGTGATTGCCTGGGCACAGAGCGGCCCAACTGGCCAGATGCTCGGCGGTTGGAAACTGCGCCATGTTGTCCCCTACTTCGGCTAGAAGAGCCCATGCTGCCACTCGATCGATGCCTGGTATTGTGTCCCAGCGAGCCACCGCTTGCGCCAGGTCCGGTCTTTGTCCTCCGATCTCCTCCAGACGTTCGTCGAGCAACGCAATTTCGTGTTCCACAAACTGTATTTGATCGAGTAAACGCCGAAGCAGAAAGCGATGATGGGAACGGATCTTTCCTTCGAGAGCAATCCTTAGCTGTGGAATCTTGACGCGCAGATGACCCAGGGCGAGAGAGGCAAGGTGCTCGGGATCATCTTCACCGGAGATGATGTCCTCCAGCATTGCCCGTCCACTCTTGCCCAGAACGTTGGTCGCCACGCTCGCCAGTTTCACGTTTGCGTCTTCTAGCACCTTCTGAATTCGACTACTGATGCGCGAGGCTTCCTGGGACAGGCTCGCCCGCATTCTTGTCAGGTCGCGTAGATCGCGAATGATTTCGCAGGGTACATAGCTGGGCCGTAGAAGACCATACTGCAGCAACTGCGCAATCCATTCCGCGTCCTTCTGGTCGGTCTTGCGACCCGGCACATTTTTGATGTGCTGCGCATTCGCCAAGACTACCGTGAACTGTCTCTCCAAAATGTTCCAAACTGGCTTCCAGTAAACCCCGCTGGATTCCATCGCTATCTGAGTCACACCGAACTGCCGTAGCCATTCGGCGAGCTCGCGCAGATCTTGGGTCATCGCGCCAAAACGACGCTGGTGCTTCTGCACTCGTCCCGCTTCACGCAACAAAATGCAAGCAGAAATCGAGCTTTTATGTACATCTAAACCGCAACATCTCGGATGCAGCACGTCCATGATTACACCTCCATTGACGTGTGATCCAGGACGCGCCGATAGGGTGAATCTCCCTCGCGTGCTCTCCTCTCACGAGGAGGCTACAGTCCGTTGTACCAAAGCGCGTCCCGGGTCAAACTCATCCACGGGCTTTTAAGCACCAGTAAGGCCGAAGACCTCTGGACCACACGCCTCGAACAGCATACCGCCAACGGATCTGATCCCGTTTTCATTGATCGTTGTGGCGCTGTCCGCCATGCAAAACTCATCCCATCTGTTAGCGTAAATTGACTACTCCAGCTTCGCGTACTCCGCCCTGGCTTCTTTCAGGATGGGGATATTAGGATCGGCGTCTTTCCAGAGGGCGAGGAGATCTTTGTAGGCGGCGAGTGCACGAACCCGGGCGGCATCGGCATCCGCACCCTGAGAAGTTCTCGACTGCAAAGCGTTCGCACGAGCTACTCCGAGATGCGCCAATGCCCCCGTCCAGCAGTTCCAGACGATGCCGCTGTGGTCGAGAATCCTCTGGAACTCGGCGGCGGCTTCTTTGCCCTGTCCCGCTGCCAGGTAGGCTTCGCCCCGAATGTATGTCGGATAAAGACAGGAACTATTGGCGACGAACGCGATTTGCCCCAACTCGATAGGCGGTGCGGCGGCTTGCAAAGAGTTGAGGGCCTCAGCTGGATTCTTCCGGTCCAGGGCCAATTCTGCTCGAATCGCTGGCAGCCATAGCGACTGCATCTGGGTGTCTAGGGGAAAGCGCTTGTTGAGGTCTTGCGCGAGGGACTCGGCCCGAGCAGCATCGCCCGCCATCGCGAATGCAAGCGCAGCTTCGACCTGCACGCCCTGACTCGTGGGAGCGAGTTTCAAACCCTCTGCCGCTGCCTGCCTGGCTTCCGGAGCGTTGCCGAAGGCGGCTTCCCGGAGAGCAGCATTCTCCTGCCAGATCGCTCCACTTTCCTTGCTGTCTGCGCGGATGGCGGAATCCAAAGACTGCTTGGTTAGTTCATGCGCCTTGCCCAGATGACCTGCGAAGGCCTCGGTATCGGAAGCGAGCGAAAGCCACAAGTGCTCAACCTCAGGCTGGCCCGCGAACCACTGTTGCTGTTCCGCCATAGCCGGCGAATCTGCGTGGAGAAAGGCCAGAGCGTAAAGCGCACTATGGAGTATGGGATCATCCAGTTTTTGTGCCTGCGCTTGGTGGATGATCTGCTGCCCTTCTTCGAACTGCTGCAAGGCGAGCATGGTGTTGACGAGGTCCGCGTCCGTGGCGACATTATCCCCGAGGAGGCGGAGGCTTTCGCGATATTCATCTGCTGCCTTCTCATGTTGCCCCTGTTCGCTGTACACGATGCCTAGATTGCCGTGTGCGCTGAAGTCACGCGGGTAGCTCTCAATCCATTCCCGATATGCTTTTGCAGCTTTCTCGAGTTCCCCGGTGACTTTGTCATAATAATCGGCGGTAATCGCCACCCTTTCTCGCTCACTGGCATGTTCCCGTAACTCGAATGCCTTGGTGAAGTACTCCCTGGCCCGCTCCGGCTCGAGAAGATCGGAGTAGTCGTTGCCCACCGACCTGTAGCCCAAAGCAAAGTTGGGATCAAGTTCGATGGCGCGTTGGTCGTGAGGCAAGGCTGCGGCAACGCCTTGCTCTCTGGCAGCCTTTACGCCAAGGCTGTATGCTTTGAGGGCTTCCAGAGAGGACGTGGTCGCCTCCGATAAAGGAACATCGAGCTTTTGTACGGTAATGAGTGACTCGCCCAGTTCTCCACGCAGCTTCGATGCCGCCTCGCCCAGCGTGTCCAGCACCTTCTCTTTGGACGCCGCCGTCACCTGCTCGTCGGCCAACGGGTCTCCGCTCTTGCAATTCACGGCCTTTAATTCCAGCACATACTTGCTCCCCAAACTGCCAATCGCTCCGTCAATATAAGCCTTGCTGCCCGCACGCTGGCAAATTTCGCGGGCTAGTTCCGGCGTGAGTTTCGTGTCCGCTGGACGAGTCGTTTGTTGCAGGGTCTTGGCTACTTCCCTGTCGCTGAGCACGTTGAGGAAAGGCGATTGCCGCAGGGAAACGTTGAGCGCCGTCTTCAGCGTGTCGTCGAAAATCGCATCGCCGGTGCTGTTGGAAAAATCGGCGAGAACGATGGTGTCTTTCTCAGTCAGGCGGTGTATGGTTTGCCGGTTGCGGAAGTAGAGCGCTCCGGCGAGTGCAAACGCGATAAGGACTATGGCGGCGGGAACCAGAACCTTCCATAATTTCCTGCCCGCCACACCAA
>CAVROB010000006.1:0-824259 GCA_963722725.1 uncultured Acidobacteriota bacterium | reverse complement strand
CGGACGAAGCTTCCTACATCACTGGACATGTTCTAAGCGTGAACGGCGGCATGCTCATGGGGTGACGAGTCCAATTTCAGGACTTGTATTCGTGCAGGCGGAATCTCCTGCGCAGATTGCCCGAGTGCGGGAACTTTTCCTGGAGTACGAGCAATCGCTCGGGATGAAGCTCTGCTTCCAGAATTTTGAGCAAGAGCTTGCCGAACTTCCTGGTCACTACGTGCCGCCCGACGGCCGTTTGTTGCTGGCGGAGTATGAAGGACAGTCGGCGGGATGCGTTGCCCTCCACAGATGGGATGCTGGCATCTGCGAGATGAAGCGGCTCTACTTGCGTCCCTCATTTCGCGGAAAAAGGTTGGGCCGTGCGATCGCAGAAAAGATTATTGTGGAAGCTTGTACGATTGGCTATCAGCGGATGCGGCTCGATACAATCGAGCCGATCATGAAAGATGCGGTAGAAATGTACCGAAAACTGGGATTTCGAGAGATCCCGCCGTATCGTCCCAATCCGATTGCCGGGGCGATGTACATGGAATTGCAATTGTAGTTTTCGAAGACTTACCGTTGCGGAGGATTTGCTGTGAAATTCTTCTCTTTGACCATCACTTTGTTTTTTGCCCTCGGCGCTTTTGCCGCTAGCCCCAAGAATGTTTCCTACAAGAGCGGCGACGACACCGTCCAAGCAATAATTTACACGCCCGAAGGGACGGGACCGTTTCCCGGGCATTCTGGTCATCCACGAATACTGGGGACTTAACGACTGGGTCAAGGAGCAGGCTTCGAAGCTGTCCGATCTGGGTTACGTTGCGCTGGCTATCGATCTCTACCGCGGCAAAGTCGCGACCACGCCCGACGAGGCTCACGAAATCATGCGTGGTGTTCCTGATGACCGGGCGGCGCGCGATTTGCACGCGGCTTTCGAATTCCTGAAATCGCAGCCGAATGTAAAGAAAGATCGAATCGCCTCCATCGGCTGGTGCATGGGTGGCGGCTACTCATTCAATGTAGCGCTGCAGGAGCCAACCCTGGCGGCGGACGTGATTAATTACGGCCATCTGGCAAGCGATCCCGCGTCGCTGAAGAAAATCAATGCCTCGATCCTCGGCATTTTCGGCGGACAGGATCGCGGCATCTCGGTCGACGATGTGAAGGAGTTGGAACAATCGATGAAGCAGTTGGGCGGGAAAAAAAGTTGAGATCGTAATCTACCCCAATGCGGGCCACGCCTTCCAAAATCCCAACAACAAGGCTGGCTACCGGGCGGACGACGCTGCGGACGCCTGGAAGCGAACGGTTAACTTCCTGGCTCAAGCGCTCGGGAAATGAGTTGAGCGCTCCGCATGCGGACCTTATTAAAAGTGCACATTGCTTTGCGATAACGCTTAAGAAGGATTGGTCAGGGAGAGAGGATTTGAACCTCCGACCCCCTGGTCCCGAACCAGTGGATATTCGGGCTTCCTGTGTTTGCAGTCAGATGCATTCGACCTGTGGTTTCCAACCATCTTGATTGTCCCCAGTCTTGTTCTCCGCTGTCAATCGAAAACCCGCGCCCAGCACGGTATTGAGACCGACGAACCCCTCAGACATACGCCGTATCGTTTCAATGTGCGCAGGGCTGAAACGAAACCGCACCCGACGCCACTATCAGTCAGCAGCCTAGCAGGGCAACACCGGCGAACAGCCTGCGATGAAGGAGATGTTATATGCCGAAGACTGACGATCACCTTGTAAGAGTCACCGTAAAATTCGACCCGAAGTTTTATGAGGGTCAGAAGCACCGCACACACAAAGAAATTGCTGCTGTGCTAGAGGAGCAGGCGAAGCGATTCGGGGCTATGGGAGGACTGTTTTTGCTCCTCGCGGCGTATCATCACCGCCTTGAAGCTGAGCCCGTGGGAACCGAACCAGAAGGAGACTCCGACTCGTTCACCGTCTTGTCGAGGTGTGGAGGTTATTTACCCTTACAGAAGGTGGGCAGGGCTATTGGGTTTCCGTAAACAATGGAAGGCCTACGTGTGTGGCTTGTTAGCATCCAAAATGCGCACGCCATACTGACATCGGCCCTCAGACGACAGTCATCAGTGATGAGGATTTTCATCTTGCCGAGGATTTGGTGAACGCACAGATGATGCCGTTTCTCAGCAATTCAGAGATTTCCGGCGAACCAGTACCGACGCCCCCCAAAAGTCAGCCCCCCGAAGAATCGGTCGTGACAATCGAGGAATGCCCGCAGTAACATAACCCTGCCTTTAAAGGAGGTCTTATGAAACGTTCCTCCGGGCCCCGCAAGACAGCCAATCTTCCAAGTCCGACCTTCCCCAGTTCTGAAGATCATCTTGATTTGTTTGGTTTTTCAGTTTGTGTTTGACTTGCGATATGCCAGAGCCGAAACTTCAATGTCGCTGCGCCGGAACGTCTACATCCCGCAGGGCGGCTATCTGCCTCGCAATAGCTGCGACGATTTGGTCGTGTGCCGGGTGTAATGCAAAGAGACAGGCGCCCAAAGAGGTACACATAACCTCCTCAAATGGAAAATCTCCGCAGGAAGCAAAGCCTCCAGACGACCTAGGCATTCCAGACTTTGGACACTCTGGAAATGACGTTGAATCTGTAAAGGCTGATCTCGATACATCGACGGTTCCCTGTCGACTAGAGCCCGGACATAATTGCAAAGTCACAGTTTTCTTTGCTACAGATCGAAAGCCGAGCGGCTCAACCCTCTTTTCACAGTATTTTAGCGGTGAGCGCAACGAAGCCGATCCACCACTGATGTTTGGCACCGTCGTGGTCAGTATTCCAGCAGAGCACCGAGTGGGGCGATTAGAAGGTCCACTGCCATTCTTCAAGGAGGATGCTCGGCATCATGTGGTAGTTCTCGATCTTCATGTAACTCCCGAGAACGTTTTTGTTCGTCAGTTTATCCAACACAATCAAATTTTCTGATGACAAGGAAGCTCTCATCTTCATTCACGGATACCGCACAAAATTCGATGAGGCTGCAAGAAGGACGGCCCAGCTTGCGTGGGACCTCCAATTTCAGGGCGTGCCGATCCTTTATAGCCGGCCCTCAAGCGGAAACATGCTTTACACAGGGGATGAGCCCTCAGCCTTGTGGGGCGGTGCCGCATTTAAAAGCGTTCCTGCAACTGGTCACACAAAGATCGGGTACGAAAACGATCCACATTGTCGCTCACAGTCTTGGGAACAGAGCACTGATGTATGCCCTACAGCAAATCTCACAGGACCAATCATCCACAGCCAAGTTCCACCAAATCGTTCTCGCAGCACCCGACATCGACGTCAACGTATTTTCCGCCAACTCGCATCTTCATTTCCTTCGACTGCGGATCATGTCACGATCTATGCTTCATCTCACGACAGGGCTCTCGCGCTATCCAAGTTCCTTCACCAATCACCGTCAATGGGCGGGCAGCCTCAACTCCCTAGTTGTTTCGGGACGAGCGTTGACCTCATTGATGCATCGGTCACGAGCGATGATCTTTTCTCTCTCGATCATAGCTACTATGCAGGCGACGTGGCCGTGCTGGAGGATATGGCGTACGTGATACGAGCGGGACTTCCTCCCGAGAAACGACTCCTACTCGACCCTCATCCTTCGTCCGGCCTACCTTTGTACTGGACATTCCGTCACTAGGGCCACATCATCAGCAACCGCCCCGTACGCGAAGGATCAGCGGCGGATGACAGCCCAGAACAAGCCAAAAACCTACATCCAGCAAGGCACTGGACCCGAAGACCCTCAGACGTACGCCGTATCGCGGTTTCCTGCGCGAACTGGCGACTATCTTTTGCGGCCTGCCGCATATCCCCGTCAATGAGTTCTATAAAAAGGGATGTCAAGAAAAAAGTTTTTCCTCGACCGGAGGCCGAGAATTTTTTTCTCGAGATCCAGCCCACTGTCTGTAAGCGCCCCCGCTTTCTGCCCCAGGGCTTTGCTCTGGCTTGTCTGCCCTTCCTGTGGGTTTCATCTTTCGCTGGTGACGACGCCAATCGAGTCTTGAAACTTGGCAAGCGGACCTGGTCTTGGAGTGTCAACCATGGTTCTATCGGAGGCTCGTGGCCTATCGCTATTTCTGGTTATCCGAGGCGGCATACCGTTCTATAAAAAGGGATGTCAAGAAAAAACTTCTCCCTCGACCGGAGGTCGAGAAGATTTTAGTCTCGACATCCAGCCCACTGTCCGTAAGTGCCCATCGATTGCGCTCGAAGGGTTTTGCTCTGGCTTGTCTGCCCTTCCTGTGGGTTTCATCTTTCGGTGATGACGACGCCAATCGAGTCTTGAGACAGGGCAAGCGAAACTGGTCTTGGAGTGTCAACCATGGTTCTATCGGAGGCTCGTGGCCTATCGCTATTTCTGGTTATCCGAGGAGGCATACCGTGTAATGGGTGACTCGGTGCCGAGGCACACAGGGCCGATCTCATTGACTGATACTCACCTCGAACCGAGCGTCTCGAGAACCCGACCGACCACCACCAGAGAGAATCACCGGAGATGGAAAGGCCTCTTACCAGAGACGCTCAAGCGGCTTGCCGATGCAATTGTTTGGCGTCGAAACTTACTCCTTTCTTCCAAATCGTTAAGGTGATCGCGGCAATCTTTCTGGCCAGGGTGAGACGCGCCATCGTCGGCCGCATCCCTTTTTCAAGCAGCGCCCCATAGAAATCGTACAGCGGCCCAGGGTGAGTACTGGCCGATAGAGCAGCACCTTTGAACAGATTCTTCAGATCATGATTATGGTTGTCATTCAGGCCGCGCACGGTGATGCGCTCCCGATTTCGTTGTACCTTCCCTCTCACATAGCGGTACTCGCCGCTGTCGTGCGTCTCAACCGCAAAACCACTGTAAGCCCATAGTTGGCGCTTGGTGCGGAAACGGTGCGGTGTCTGTAGCAACGCCACCAGCATGGCCGCACGAATCGGACCGATCGCAGGAATCTGGCGCAGCATTTTCACGGCATCATGTTTGCGGCTCTCTCGCAGCAGGTCGTGTCGCGCTTCCTGGCGCACCGGTTGCAGTAGATCCAGTTGCTGATACAACCGTTCCGCCCGCAGACGAACTCCGGGTTGCGGGATCTTGGCCAGCCACTCGGCGCGATGCCGCGGGGCATAGACGGTGGTTCCGCTGCAGGGAATCGCCCAGCTGCGGTACAGCGCTTTGATCCGACTCATGACTCGCGTGACATCTTTCGTGAGCGTCTGATAGCTGCGACCCAGTTCCTTTAACGTTCGCACCCCGTGCTCGCCGTGGTACACCGGATGGAGCTGGTTGCCGCGCAACAACTCCGCCAGCTTCCGCGCATCAATCCGGTCACTCTTGCTGCCGTCTTTCAGCAGCGCGTTCTTTCGCGGATCGCAGACCACAAGACGGCTGACGCGAGGTTTCAGCAGGTCATGCAACCAGGCGGCGGAAGTTCCTTCTTCAAAGGTCACCGATAGACTTCCGCGTAGCCCATCGAGGAACTCTAGAATCGTGGCTGCTTTCGTCTCCAGGATGCATTCCATGACCAGCTTGCCCGAGCTGTCCATGACGGCAACCGAGATCGTTGCCTGGTGAACGTCCATGCCAATATACTTTTCTTGCTTCATGACGGCGCTCCTTTTGCTAAGTGTGATCCGAACAATCACAACCTACCGCAAAGTGGGCGCCTTTTTATATTGCGATTACGTCACCCGAGAAAATCGCTGCTTGACTCTACGTTCACAGGGGTTTTTTCGTAATGCGACTTGTTCAGGCAGTGCGCCGAGTTTGAAACGGAAGTTAGGCGGGTGTATCGTGACAGGGCCGCTGATCCGAGCGGAACTTGGTGAAGGAGACAGAAGAACCATGGTGACTTCAATCCGAAGCAGATGGCTGGCTGGAGGGGCCGTTCTCCTCATTCTTTCGGCGCTGTGGGCACAGAGTCGTGGCACGTACGAAGACGAGTCTGCGGTTAGGGCGCTAATTCAAGGTGCGGATGGCGACAACAAGAATGCCACCAAAGCAAGGCAGTACGCGGTCGATGCGGATTGGACGAATTCGTTCGGGGAACGCCTACACGGCCGGGAGGCTCTCTTGCAGAAGTTCGATCAATTGTCCCACTCCACCTTTTACCAAGCGGGTAGGGATGCCCCGGACTCGGATAAGGTGGATGTCAGATTCGTGAGGCCCGATGTGGCAGTGGTTTACGAATACGAGGAAGTTGTTGGTCAGGTCGATCCGACGATCAAGAAGCCGATGCCGCCGCGCAAAATTCATCATCAGTACGTCGTCTCCAAAGAAGACGGTAAGTGGCTCATTCAGTCAGAGTTAATCATGGATGAAGAACACTTTGCAGATGGTAGTTCGGAATGAAAGCGCTGGTGTGGACTGCAGGACCGCGATGAAGTCAATGAGCGAAATGGCCTTCCATGAGAATGCCGGTCCGGGTCAAGTAGATTTTGATCTGTCTTTCCTAAAATCTCCCTTTCCTTCATGGCGGAGGGTGTTCAGAGGCGGCCCGGAGCGGTCAAGGGCGCGTTCTTTGCGGCGTCAGCGAACCCTTGACGGCGAGGACCGCTCTGTCACCATTCCCCCATGAAGGAAAGGGACAGTCGCTTCGCGATTCTTGCTCTTTCCTCTTCTTCCCATTCCTCCGCGCCCCAACCAACCCTGTCGCCACCCTTCCATCCGCACTCTTCGTGAGCGATTTTTTGCTTCGCTCGGTGCAAGTTGGGTGTTCTCGTTTCAGCCGGTGCTGCCACCTGATTGTCGACCTCTCTTCCATCTCGCGATGGAAGTTGGGCCAGATGGGATGAGTTGTACATGGCGCCCAGCGCCACAACGATCGATGAAAACGGGAACGGTTGGCAGTATGCTGTGCCGAGGCGTGTGGTCCAGAGGTCTTCGGCCTTACTGGTGCTTCAGAGCCGCGGATGAGTTTGACCCGGGACGCGCTTTGGCACAACGGACTGTAGCCTCTGTGAGAGGAGAGCACGCGAGGGAGATTCACCCTATCGGCGCGTCCTGGATCACACGTCAATGGAGGTGTAATTATGGACGTGCTGCATCCGAGGTGTTGCGGTTTGGATGTACACAAAAGCTCGATTTCTGCTTGCATTTTGTTGCGTGAAGCGGGACGAGTGCAGAAACACCAGCGTCGTTTTGGCGCCATGACCCAAGATCTGCGTGAGCTTGCCGAATGGCTACAGCAGTTCGGTGTGACTCAGGTAGCGATGGGATCCAGCGGCGTTTTCTTACCCTAGGGTCTCCACCGTCGCCTGCCGTACCCTGCAATCAACCCTAAAAGACGTGTGAAACGGTATTAGTGGTAGGAGGTTAAAGAGCCGCTCACGCAGGCAGGCATTCAGGTTTCTTGAAGCGTAGCGGATGGATGATAGGCGCAGGTCTCGGTACCGGGTTAGTTCGGAGGGACATCCGCTTTCGGAGCACGTGGAAACGTGTATTCATGGACTTTACCGCAGGCTGGACAGGTGACATCGGCGTTCAGTTCCATCAGCTCTTTGTTGTGGTCGCCCATCCCTTCCAGGAAGGCTGTAAACGTGGGACCGCGGTCGTTGCGGAGGTCGTCAGTGTTCTCGTCGGCCATGGTTGTTCTCTCAGAGTAGACGCCAAACCCGGTCGGATGACGCAAGTCCCCCGCTTTCGACGCTACTGTACTGCGGTTAACTTCTGGTTGAGCGACATCGCCACGAGCACCAGCAGAAAAACCCCAGACCCGATGCTAAAACAGGCGAAGCGGGATGGTAAGGCCAACAGTTCCGTCTGCTCTTCGTGCATGTGCGAACTCGCGTCATCCAGGAACAACTGGTCATCCCGGTGCATGGTGAGCGTGCTCTTGTAGATCAAGAGGACGATCAGACCAATTGACGAAAACTCCGAAGATCACCGCCACGACAGTCAACGTCATGAGCCACCTCGGGCAGACATCGCCACCCTCTTCTTCGCCATTTCCTTGATAACTTCGGCAAGCGTCGCTTTGGCCGATTGCTTTTGTGTTTTTCTCTTAGCCATCGATCCATGATTTCAGAAATCCGGAAGGTTAACTGGTCAATTTGGATCAAGTGGCCTTTTGTCTAAAAAGCCGGATGGTCGGAGACGAAAGTCGGCTCCGCCCTCCTGGTCTTTGTAGAGAGAAAATGTAATGCCAACGATACCGGTCAAGATTTTCGCGATTGCGTCTTTGGCTATCCCTATGAAAACGCGAGCAAATAAAAACCTTGCATTCTTTTGCTCACTGATGTCATCATTGATGACAGCCTTCCTTCATCTTGGTTTCATTCTTCATTAAGCTGCATCTTCGCGGCGACCTTTGTTCCTAGAGCACCTAGTCTAGTTATGGGCGTTAAGGAACAACGCGAGTTTGACCCCCACACATTTCTTGCCACCATCGGCGAGGGTAGGAAATTTGTGCTTTTCCCGAAGAAACATGGAATTTTTTCGCAAGGGGATACCGCTGATGCGGTGTTTTATGTCCAGACGGGCAAGGTGAAACTCACTGTAGTCTCGAAGACTGGCAAGGAAGCAACGATAGGTATATTCGGCGACAGGGACTTTTTCGGCGAGGGTTCCCTCGCAGGTCAGCCTATCCGCATGGGCAGTGCGACCGCTATGACGGATTGCGCTCTGCTGCGCATCGACAAGAAAGCGATGATGCAGGCTCTCCACCGTGAACATGCTTTGTCCGACATGTTCGTAGCTTATCTGCTGACACGGAACATCCGGCACGAAGAGGATTTGGTTGACCAGCTTTTCAATTCCAGCGAAAAGAGACTGGCTCGGATTCTACTGTTGCTCGCCCGTTTCGGCAAGGAAGGCGTGCCCGAGACTGTAATCCCCAAGATCAGTCAGGAGACCCTAGCGGAGATGATGGGAACAACCCGGTCACGGGTCAGTTTTTTCATGAACAGGTTCAGGAAATTGGGGTTCGTTGACTATGGCGAGGGCGGGCTGCAAGTCCACAGTTCACTTCTCAACATCGTTCTCCACGACTAGAGGTTCGTTCTGGAAGAAACCCACACTTTACTCTCTTGCAGACGTAGCGACTCTCGGCTTCGCCATTTCCTTGACGACTTCTGCGAGTGTCGCTTTGGCCAATTGCTTTTTTGTTTTTCTTTTACCCATCCAACCATGGTTTCATGGGTCTGGGTCGTTTACAGGTCAATTTTGATCATCACAAGTCAACCTTCTGGCGTGTTATAGTTCCAGCGAGGTGGTTACTACCTTCTCCTCTTTCAGGTCTTCTGACCTAAGCCAGTCCATCTGAAGTTCTCCCCACCTTAGGTGTTTCAGCGAGAGAGCGGAGTGCTCAATGCCTTTTCAAGCGATCTTGCGCGAAGTCAATCACCTGCATAATGTCAGTACGCGTCTCGAAGCACTGGCGGAGAAACATCCGCCATTGTCCGAACCACTCATGACAGTCGCCGGAACCGTTCGTAATACGGCAACCTTGTTGGAGGTCTTGGTGGCGACGAAAGGCCCGCAGCCGATCTGAATTCAGAGAAAATGTTGTGTTAGGCGAACTACGGTGGAGACTGAAAGACCCGCGTCTCAAGGAGCCATCCAAAAGACGCGGGTCAGGGTGGGGCAGGAGTTTTGGTTGCAGATGCTTTCAGGCGTTGCCGGTCAGAGAAAAATCGCGTACACCAATAGACCCAACGAGACGGCAATCGCCAGTCCCC
Source organism: uncultured Acidobacteriota bacterium (assembly GCA_963722725.1). Lineage (GTDB taxonomy): Bacteria > Acidobacteriota > Terriglobia > Terriglobales > Acidobacteriaceae > JABDBE01. The sequence goes on along the minus strand of CAVROB010000006.1, from coordinate 814,581 downwards.
AGATCAAATAGCATGTCACCCGCATGGCATGGTCTTCGTCCGGAAACTGCTGTACACGGGCCATAGTGGACCCCCCCACGGACGGCCAACGAGCCAGTCGTTTACGCATTACAAGGATCTCGCAATGGCGCAGCGTTGTCCGACGACATCTTACAAAACAATAGCAGCCACTTCAACCTCCCCGAGCGCAACCCAGCATATCGCTCTTCCACGCTCCCCGGCTAACCAATATCCGATAGCGGCACTGAAGCAAAGGACTGCGCCTTGACCATCCACTTGCCCACGCGGCCGGCTTGCTCAACATTTTCAGGAGTTTCATAGGATTATCCTGAAAACCCTCGGGCTATCGTCCGCTCTAAACTAGTTCCTTCATCACTTGACGCAATTTATCCACTGAGAATTGTTTTGAGCCGCAGAAGTCGATGACCCTCTGCTCAGTCTGTCGCAACTTGGCCGCAACCGCCGGAATCCGTGAAGCAATGCTTTTGGGAACGCTCAGGAGTCCGTGGCGATCCCCGTGTAACAGGGCGCCAGGCTGCACTTCAAGATTGCCAATCTTGACCGCGCATCCAAAGTCGAAGAGGTGCGCGTAGGCGTGGGATACAGACACTTCTCCAGCGAACAGGTGCAGTCCTAATTCACGCACGGTCGGCAGTTGCCGAACTGCGCCGTTGACACAACCGAGCGCTCGTAAGATCGCGGCATGCATATTTCCAACAAATGCACCGAGGCCGGGTGGCCTGTCCGTGTCCTCCAAAACCACGATACGTGGCGGGGGTATTTGCAGAATACTGTTCCACCACTCGGTGTGATCGTGAAAATGGCCTCCTGTCATTGGGGGATCGCCGGTTTGAAGGCGGGCCGAACTCTGCTCCGCTGAGATTGGAACAATCAGAATCGCTCGAAGGCTCCGCCTGCCGACCGCGGCCTTTAGACTTGGAGTGATTTGCCGGCATTATATGCCGGATGATGCGATAATTTTCGCAAACTGCAGTGGGAAAGCTTATGTCGAGATACGCAGACCTTAAGGGTAAGAAGGTCGTCATCAAGCCGTCATGGTGCGATCGGCCAACAATCGGCACAATCGTCGCGGCGGAAGACGAAGGGCTTTGGCTCACCATGGAACAGGGAGTATCGCCCTCTGAATTCTCGATCGAACTTCCCAAGGCTGTCGAGACTAGAATCTCTGCTCTCAAGAATGGCGTGTATTTTATTCCGCTGTCGCATATCCACTACGTTCTTGCTGAACGCTCAGCGCCGTCAGGAAAGAAGTAGGCACCCAAGTTGGCGTGACTACGCCTGACGCATTTCAAACGCTAAATCCTAAATCTCCCTCTAGGCGATTTTGAAGTCATGCACGATCAGGCGAGTGTCGACGGTGACATGAGGCGAGATGGCATGAAACCCCCACATATGCACCCATGCGTTTCCGGTTCGCATCGTGAGAAATGACTTCATGACACCTGGGGGAAAGAAAAACAGAAACACAAAGATCGCCGATATCATCGAGTCGTGAGGCGAGTCATAGCGCGTAAAGGTCTCAAAGATGTGGATTGCCGGATAGCTGGCTGCGCCGAGCAGGAAGGCAGTCGCCGGCGAAAACATACGGGCATAACGCGGCAACAGGATGGCGTAGATCAAGATCATGACCGGCAAATCTGTGAGAAACAGGTGAATGACAAACGAAAGCAGCCCCCCCACTACGCGTTGATGCGGAGTGAGCTGAAAAATGTTGGGGCCGGTTAGATCCATCAAGCAACCGATGGCCAAGACGACGAGAATGACCAGCGTATCGTTCTTCCAGTTGGCCGACCTTAGGTTGAGTTGCTCTCTTGAGTAGCCGCGCATGCGGAAGACAATGTATGGCACAAGAGCGAGCAAGGTGAAGTTGTAGGCCGACCAGAGATAGACTTCATGCGGAGACTGGATGCGCGTTGCGCCGACCAGCGATCCGTTAAGATGCATCGCGATGCCCGCGCCGAAAGTATGGAAGCCAAGCCAGCGGCCCGCCAGCAGGACGATTGCAGCATAGGCCCACACGGCTATGGTTTCGCGGAGGGCGATGGAGCGCTGAGGTGCACGTTGGGCAAGGTCGGGCCACGAGCGCCGGCGGGTGAGAAGGAACACAACGCCGCACTCCAGCACGAGAAAGATGAGCGCAAGCCAGCTACCGATAACCTGGGCAAGGGGAGTCTGCCTGAGTTGGTGGGGCGGCAGATTCAAGGGCACCACGCCGCGCGGGCCATGACAAAGCCCGATGAAGGCGAGACCGAGGAGTGTCCAAAGCAGCAGCGCGACCCAAAGACTGTTTTGACGAAATAGCCATCGCAACTTCGGCCAGCGAGGGCCGGGAGGGGTGCTGGTCATATTGTCCGGTGTCCTTTCGTCTTCTATGAGTTCAACGTCTTTTCACTTTTCACTTTCGCCTGCTTCTCATTTCACCCGCCTTCAACAGACAGCAATGCTTGTACTTCTTCCCGCTCCCGCATGGGCAAGGGGTATTTCGACCGTATCTCGGGCGGCGCGAGAACGTCAGGTCCATCAGAGAGGCCGTGTCCTGATGGAACATCTCCTGGAGCATCCCATACAATTCAGGGTCTTTTTCTTCGAGCAACTCCGGGGACTTGAAGAAATACTCCGCCAGCACCGCAAAGAATTCATGTTCGTTCGTATATGCGTAACCACGGATGTAGGAGTGATTCCTAGAAGGATGGGAAAGTTCCCGTGCAACATATTCCACCCAGTGCTTAACGGCTTGCCATGGAACCTCGGGCGGCAGCCCGTTTTCGGCCTCTTCCAACTCCACCAGATGTGCGAATTCATGGATACCCACATTGCTCCTGGTGGACGCAGTATCGAACCCCGCGAGCAGTGATGGCTTGGACAGAATCATCACACCACGTATTTGCTTAAGTCCGACCATGCCAAGAATGTTCACGTCGGCATTCCCGGTTGTTTGATACTCCTCAGAGAATGAGTCAGGGTAGACGAGCACTTCTCCCAGGCGATGATATTCCCAATCGTGGAATCCGAAGATAGGAATCGCCGCGCTAGCGGCGACCAAAACCCGAACGGTGTCGTCGACCTCGGTCTGGATGCCAGTGATTCGGACCTCAGACAGGAAAACTTTGACAAGCTGTCGAAAGCGTTCTTTCTCATCTGCCGGCAACGCTCGGAAAAAGGCGACGTGAGACTCAAGCATCTGTTCCCACAAAGCGGGGAACGGTTGTTCCATAATCCTCAACCGCCTTATGCATCGCCGTCGAACCAACCAATAGATGAACGGAGAGAGGACCAGCGAGAGAAGAACAGGATGGAAAAACCACCCTCCAACTACGGACGCTACCGCCGCAGCACCAGCAAGGGCGAAGGCATGATCGCGGTTTCGCCGGTTTCCCTCGATGGTCACGAGCATTGTCGTTGGCTCCGGGCAGGAATGGGACTTCGGCTTGCATGAAGTGATCCGTTGGAGTCCACGACCACTTCATTCAGAGGAGTAACCAAATTCAGTGAAGAATCTTAGACGCCGAACACCTCCATATCGCCTGCGAGGGCGTCCATGATGTCCTTGCGGGTTATTATTCCTTGCACACTACCAACTGACAAATCCGTCTTGTGCGCAGCGACTAGTGCGATGGCGGAATCGGTAGAGCGCATCGCAGCAACAACATCCCACACGGAATTATCCGGCGTCACAACTACATAATTGCTCTGCACGATATCCCCGATCACTGCGGTTGGACTGGCATGGCCGAGGGCGGCTAGATTCTCTCCAGGGACCACTCCCTCCACGGTGCCAGCCCCGTTTATGACAACGAAAGCGTCATTCCTGTTGGACGGGAGGTCTTGTAGAAGTGTTGTTGCCGAAATGATCTCCAACTTCGAATTCATGATACTCGCGGCGCGGCGAGTGAATTGAAGATCGGCTCGCAGGGACTCGGGCACTGGGTCCCCCCGCAGAACCAGCTTGCGCGTGTAGATGCTATCTTTGATCACGCTTCTCCGTACACCATAGCTGATCGCGACTGTCAAAGTCATTGGAATGATCACCGTGTAGTCCCGCGTCATCTCGAAAATCATCACGATCGCAGCCATGGCCGCCCCCGTCGACCCACCTACAACTCCAGCCATTCCCGCGACGGCAAACGCGGGAGCGCTAATGTCAAGTGCGGGGAACAGCCGGTGAAGGACAACGCCGTATGCGCCTCCAGCCGTCGCGCCCAAAAACAGCGCCGGGGAGAATACGCCGCCCGAGGCCCCCGAGCCAAGTGTCAGAGAGGTGGCGAGCAGCTTCGCTGCAAACAGGAGAACGAGAAAGTATACTGGGAACTGCACGCTAGCGAGCACGTCCTGAATCGTGGCATATCCCACGCCTTCCACATAGTAGTGGCCAGAGAAGCGCATAAAGAAATACAGTGTGAGCCCCACCGTCAGCATTCCGGTGGCGTGCTGCACGTAGTATCCGCCTTTGACACGATTCTCGAAGAAGTGTTCGAATCCGTAAATGGAGTAAATGAACAGTGCAGAAACAAGACCGGCGATCACACCAAGAATGGCATAGGCGACGAGCACCTTCGGATCAGTCAATTGAAAGTATGCCGTTTCAAGAGCAGGGATGGAGAAAGATGGATGCGGGCCAAAGAAAAGTTGGCCTACGTAGGTGGCCGTTGCCGTAGCAGTGACCACTGGCACCAAGGTTCGCGCGCTGACTTCGTGCATGATGATCTCTACCGCGAACAGCACGCCGCCAACGGGAGTATTGAACGTAGCTGCGATTCCCCCACCTGCGCCCGCCGCGATGAGTGTGACAACCTGCCAGGTAGGCAGACGCAAGAGTTGTCCCATGGTCGAACCGAACGAAGAACCGATCTGAATGATGGGCCCCTCGCGGCCAACGGATCCGCCGCTCCCGATCGACAGCGCGGACGCCAGCGCTTTGATGACTGACACGACCGGACGAATAACTCCTTTGTGGTAGAAAACCGCGTCGATGACTTCCGGTACGCCGTGACCTTTCGCCTCTGGAGCGAAATTCTTCACCAGGAAAACCACACCGAAGGCCCCGACAACGGGGACAAGAATCACCAATCGTCCCCAGGGGCCTGTTGGTGTATGCGCGTTCGCGTCGTATGCTGCGGAGAGCCTGCCAAGAAAGAAAAGATTGTGAAAGATCGCAATGAGAGCTCGGAACGCCACGGCTCCCAGACCTGCCACGATCCCTACCAGCAGCGAGAACGCCCACAAGATTGCCGGCCCAACCGTTCGCGTCGCCGGTGCTGTGCGGTCACCGGTCAAAACAACCTCCCAGAAGATAGGCTGGACGGATCGAACACGGTTCTGTCCTCTTGTATTTCGCCGGAGTGTAACATAAGGCTGGACGATGTCCGATTCGAGCAAACTGCTACCACGGCGATTGTTGTCGCAGTGTATCGAACGCCCTCTCCCTTCACTCCGGAAGAAGTTGCAAGCCTGGAACCGCGGCTGCCAATGCCTCAAGGGGCGAGCAATGTTGAGCTGAGAATTCGTTCTGTCCCCGTCACCGTCGCGTCCAAACACGGATACGTGGAATCGCCCGAGGGACTTGACTCACAAAGACCAGAGTGAGCGATGATTGCAGAAAGACGCGAAACGCCCGGCTGAAGGCAGTTGGTGATATAGGCGTCGAAGACAAAAATCTGATCACATCCGACCACTCTGAATAGCCGATTTGTGCGCAGCGCGATGCAGGACCGTGAGCGCTGTGATTGGCAGTCTCGACCGAAAAACTTGCGTCTTTCACGTCGGTCACGTCTGGGCAGCCATGGTCAAATGATTGACCACAAGTTCACATTACCTCTCTTGGGATAGCTGCTTGCCGATCGCTTGCAATTCCAGCCGACGCTTCTCCGTGGTCTTCGGATATGCCATCTTGAGATCCTGGAGCACATCCAAGACAATGCGGGACACAATCAGCCTGGCGTTCTCCTTATCATCGGCGGGAACGGTGTACCAGGGCGCGTGATGGGTGCTGGTCGCGTTCAGGCAATCCTCATACGCTTCCATGTAATGCTTCCAATATTTCCTTTCGTGATTGTCCGATGAGCTGACTTTCCAGTTTTTGTCGGGCTCGTCAATGCGCGCGAGAAAGCGCTTGCGCTGCTCTTCATACGAAAGGTTTAGAAATATCTTAACGATCCTTGTTCCGTTGCGATAAAGGTGGCGCTCCAGGTCAACGATCGACCGATACCGTTCCTTCCAGATATTTTTCTCGTCGAGCAACGCTTCCGGAAGCCGCTGGTTGCGGAGAATCTCCGGATGCACGCGAACGATCAGCACTTCCTCATAGTAGGAACGATTGAAGATGCCGATCCGTCCGCGTTCCGGAAGGCGGCACGTCGTGCGCCAGAGAAAATCATGTTCCAGTTCTTCGGCGCTCGGTTGTTTGAAACTGAAAACTTCGCAACCTTCGGGATTGACTCCCGACATGACGTGCCGGATCGCACCATCTTTGCCTGCAGAGTCCATCCCCTGAAAGATCAGCAGCAACGCATAGCGGTTGGACGCGTAGTGAAGTTGTTGCAGGGAAGTCAACTCAGCAATATGTTCTTCCAGGAGGTCTTTGTATTCCTTCTTTGACTCGCAAAATGGCTTCACGATCGTCGGCAAGTGTTTGATATCGATCTTCTTGTGGTGCGGTACACGAAAATCTTTGGAATGAATTTTCATCTTCTTCCCTCAGTGGCACCAACTGCATGAGGTACGTACAGCGAGTTCGAGTGCTCGAAGCGACGGTTAGGCAACATCTTTCTTTACCAGTTGATCTTTCCGGGTCTCTCGCTCCGCCTCAAGCCAGTCTTGATTCGCTTTGCCGTCGCCCCGGCCTCGCTGCTGATAGAGTTCATAGGCCCGCGTAGCAATCTGCGGTGTAAGATCCACTGGATTCTTGGCTGACGACGGTGCTTTAACCGGATCAAAAATCCGATAGGCGAGCAGTTTCACGCGGTCATTGAGCAGGAACCACGCCAGAGCATAGACCCAGACGAACCCAGCCCAACGCCAGCCAAGTGGTGTCATAAAGACGCCGTAGACAGCAATCAGCGTCGCCACAATTTGTGTGCCGAGTACCGCTATCCAGAGAATCCGCGCCGGGCGTATCGACCAGAATGGGCCCCGCGTGCGCGTCAAGAAAATCGTCAAATGTCCGGCTACGGACAGCTTCAGGTACATCAACGTTTGGGCGTGTGCGCGGTCGAGATGAAATACCCGCTCAGAAAGATAAAAGAGCCCGAACGCGGCCACGACTCCGATAACGCCCAGCACGGTCGAGATCCCCAATACAAGACGCATATTCCACTTCTCGGGCCTATCGCTGTAATGAACCTTGTCATACGCGATGGAGAGAATGGCTCCGTCGTTGAGCACGGCGATCATCACGATCATCACCGCAGTCACGGGATAAAAATTAAATACGAGGATCGACAGCGTCATGAAGAACAGCACGCGCAGAGTTTCGGCGATGCGGTAGATCGCGTAGCTGTTCATCCGTTGGAAGATACGGCGGCTCTCCTTGATCGCGTCGATGATCACCGAGAGGCCGGATGCGAGCAGCACGATGTCTGCCGCCGCGCGGGCCGCGTCGGTCGCGCCGGAAACCGCAATGCCGCAGTTCGCTTGCTTGAGCGCGGGAGCGTCGTTCACCCCGTCACCAGTCATACCGACAATATGGCCGTGCTTCTGCAGTACGTCGACAATGTTATATTTGTCTTCGGGGAACACCTGCGCGAAGCCGTCCGCTTTCTCGATGGACGCCGCGGTTTCCGCCGTCTTTTGTTTGTCCCGCAATACAGTGGCATCCAGGATGTTCGCGCCCATGCCCAGCTGACGGGAAGTTTCCTTGGCTATGGCCAATTGGTCGCCGGTGACCATCTTGACTTTCACGCCCATCTGCACCGCGCTCGCGATGGTCGCTTTGGCCTGCTCGCGCGGTGGATCGAACATCGGCAACACCCCAACGAACTGCCACTTGTCGTCCTGACCTGCACGGGCCACGCCTAATGAACGGAAGCCTCGTGCGGCAAATTCATTGACGGCTTTCTCAACTGCGGGTTTTACTTCCGCGACGTTGGTCGCCATCTGCAGAATGACCTGCGGCGCTCCCTTCGCCACCTTGAACTGTTTCCCGTCGGAACCCTTTACGGTCGCTTCGGTGCGCTTATGCACCGGATCGAATGGCTGAAAATGCAGGATCTGATAACTCTTCAGTTCCTTATCGTCCTTCACGCCTGCGATCACGGCCAGATCGATAGTGTCCTTGTCTTCCACGCGCGACGCGAGGGCGGCGTCGAGTATGATCTGATCGGCGGCGATACCACTGACACAGAATGGATCGCCCAGCGTCAGCTTGTTCTGGGTCAAGGTGCCGGTCTTATCCGAGCACAGCACATCCACGCCCGCGAGTTCCTCAATCGCCGACAACTTGGTCACAATCGCTTGCTTTTTTGCCAGAAGACGAGCGCCGACCGCCATAGTGACGGACAGCACGGTGGGCATGGCTACCGGGATCGCGGCCACGAGTAACACCAATGCGAATTCCAACGTGCTCAAGACCGGGTCATGACGGAAGAGTGCCAGAGTGACGATCACCGCCACCAGAGCCACTGCAAGCACGATCAGGTAATTGCCAATCTTGAGCACAGCACGCTGGAAATGGCTGACGGTATGAGCGTCCTGCACCAATTCCGCAGTCTTGCCGAAATAGGTGTTGGTACCGGTGGCGTAGACCATCGCGTCGGTTTCGCCGCGTTTGATGATCGAGCCGGAAAAGACCGCCTCGCCAGGTTTGCGCGTCGCCGGCAAAGATTCTCCGGTCAGCGCGGACTGATCGACTTGCACCGGGTCGCCGTCCAACAAACGCGCGTCTGCTGGCACGATATCCCCCAATCGCAGCCGAATGACATCGCCCGGCACCAGTTCCGCTACCTTCGGAGTCGCCCATTTTCCATCTCGCAGGGCGCGAGCCTCAGTCGCCAGCTTCGCGCGCAACGCGGCGATTTCGTTGCCCGCCTGATGTTCTTCCCAGAATGCAACCACCGCGTTGGAAAAAAGCAGAAACAGAATGATGAAGAAATCCAGCCAGTGCTTAACCACTCCCGACAGAATCACTGCCCCTTCGATCATCCACGGAATGGGACCCCAGAAATAGCTCAGGAACTTCAGGACTAGATTGTCTTTCTTTTCCTTGATCTCATTCGGACCATATTGCGCCAGCCGTTTCTGCGCCTCGGCTTGGCTCAGGCCTTTCGGTGACGACCCCAATCTTTTCTCGACTTCCGGCATGGGCAGGGATTTTAGATCGTCCTTGGAATCGGACTTGGACGCCGACTTCGATGCAGGAGCCTTGGGTCTCGCTTCAGGAGCCTTGGTCGGTTCAGCAATGGCTTTCATAATGGGATATTCCTTTCTGTCTTTGCTATAGGCAGACTGACTTGTGCATTCATTTTCCGTTGCTCCACTTCCAGTTCCGAATCTCCGGCATGTCCTGGCCGTGTTTGTCGATGTAGTGTTTGTGCTCAATGAGCTTGTCCTGCATCTGCTGCTTGAGGTAGGCGCCCTTGGAACCCAGATGCGGCAGGCGATCGACCACATCTTGCACCAGGTGGAAGCGGTCCAGGTCGTTCTGCACCCGCATGTCAAACGGCGTCGTGATCGTGCCCTCTTCCTTGTAGCCCCGCACGTGCAGGTTGCGGTTGGTCCGGCGGTAGGTGAGTCGGTGGACCAGCGACGCGTATCCATGGAAACCAAATATGATGTGTTTGTCTTTCGTGAAGAGCGAGTCGTAATCCTGCTCGGTCAGTCCGTGCGGGTGCTCGCTCGCAGACTGCAGCTTCATAAGATCGACGACATTGACTACCCGGATTTTCAGATCGGGCAAGTGCTGGCGAAGGATGGAAACGGCGGCCAGAATCTCCAGCGTGGGCGTGTCGCCGCAGCAGGCCATCACCACATCCGGCTCGGCGCTCTGGTCGTTGCTGGCCCATTGCCAGATGCCAATTCCTTCCGTGCAATGCACGACCGCTGCGTCCATGGTCAGCCACTGCGGGAGGGCGTGCTTGCCTGCCACCACCACATTGACGTAATTCCGGCTGCGCAGGCAGTGATCGAAAACCGACAACAGGCAGTTGGCGTCGGCCGGAAGGTAGACGCGCACAATATCAGCTTTCTTGTTGATGACATGGTCGAGAAAGCCCGGGTCCTGGTGCGTGAATCCGTTGTGATCCTGCTGCCAGACATGAGAGGCGAGCAGATAGTTCAGCGATGAGATCTTCCTGCGCCAGGGCAGTTCCAGGCATACTTTCAGCCACTTGGCGTGCTGGCTGAACATCGAGTCGATGATGCGAATGAAGGCTTCATAGCTGTTAAACAAGCCATGTCGCCCGGTGAGAAGATATCCTTCCAACCAGCCCTCGCACTGGTTTTCGCTGAGCATCGAATCCAGTACGCGGCCGGCGGGCGCGAGGAATTCGTCATTACTTACTTCGCGGGCATCCCACTGCCGGTTGGTGACTTCAAAAACTGCACCCAGAAGATTCGAGACTGTTTCATCGGGACCGAAGACGCGGAAATTATGCTGATCCTGATTCAGTTTGGCAACATCACGCAGGAACGCGCCCAGCACGAGGGTGTCTTGGGCGGTAACTGCGCCGGGCGAAGGCACGCTCACGGCGTGGATGTGGAAGTCCGGCATGCGCAGATCGTGCAGTAGAATGCCGCCGTTGGCGTGGGGATTGGCGCCCATCCGGCGGTCGCCCTTCGGCGCCAGTTCGGCCAATTCCGGGATGAGTCGTCCATTTTCGTCGAAGAGTTCTTCGGCCTTGTAGCTTCTCATCCAGCTCTCAAGTTGCTTGACATGATCCGGATGCTCGGGATCCACCAGGAGTGGCACCTGGTGCGATCGGAACGTGCCCTCGATTTGCAAGCCATCGACAACTTTTGGTCCCGTCCAGCCCTTGGGTGATTTGAGGACGATCATGGGCCAGCGCGGCCGAGTGGTGTCGTTATTGTTCCGGGCGTTGCTTTGGAATCGACGTATGTCCTCGATCGCCGTCTCTAAGGTCGTGGCCATGAGTTCATGCATCTTTTCCGGCTCATCGCCCTCCACAAAGTATGGCGTCCAGCCGCAGCCTCGCAGAAATTGTTCCAACTCTTCATGCTCGATCCGCGCCAGGACAGTTGGATTGCTGATTTTGTATCCATTGAGGTGCAGTATCGGCAGCACGGCTCCATCGGTAATTGGGTCGAGAAACTTGTTGGACTGCCACGAGGTCGCTAAGGACGCCGTTTCTGCCTCACCATCGCCAATGATGCAAGCAACGATCAGATCGGGATTGTCGAACGCCGCGCCAAAGGCATGGCTGAGCGAGTATCCCAGCTCGCCACCTTCGTGAATCGACCCTGGCGTCGTCGGAGCAACGTGGCTGGAAATCCCCCCGGGAAACGAGAATTGCCTGAACAGCTCCCTCATCCCGGCTTCATCCTGGGTGACGTTCGGATAAATCTCACTCCAGGTGCCTTCGAGATAGACGTTGCCCACCAGCGCCGCGCCACCGTGGCCGGGACCCGCTATGTAGAACACGTTCAGGTCATACTTCTTGATGACCCGGTTCAGGTGCACGTAGATGAAGTTTTGGCCCGGCACCGTGCCCCAGTGTCCGACCACCAGCGGCTTCACGTGCGACAGTTTCAGCGGCTCCTTCAGTAGCGGATTTTCGTAGAGATAAATCTGGCCGACCGACACATAGTTGGCGGCGCGCCAGTAAGCATTCATCTTTAGGAGCAGTTCTGAAGTGTAGCGTGTTGGTTTTCATCTTCGTATTGAGGGTTAGCTCTTTCTTGTTCGCTGCTGCCTCGGGTTTGTGGTCGAGCCGTTCCGTAGTGAGTGTGTCGGGTGTCATGGTTCAATTCTCCTTCTTGTTCTTGCAGCCAAGTCCGAGAACCTGGCAAACTGTTTTGGCGATCATGAGTTCTACGTCCGTGCGAATGACGCGGACCCCGACTCGACTGGCCGCGGAGGAAATCACGTCCTCATTCGCTGCGTTTCGTTTTTCTTCGAGTTCGATTTCAAGAAATCTCAGCCCCTCGCAAATCCGGGCGCGGACCGGGGGCGCGTTCTCTCCGATGCCGCCAGCGAACACGAGTGTGTTCAGTCCACCCAACGCCGCTGCGAATGCGCCGATCCATTTCTTGACTTGATAGCAGAACAGCGCGACCGCTTCAGCTGCACGCTTGTCCTCCGTCTCGCGTTTCAGCAAGTCACGCATGTCGGAACTGGTTTCGGAGATGCCGAGCAGCCCGGACTGGAAATTGACCATCTCGTTAAATTGCTTGGCGCTCCTTTGTTCTGTGCGCGCCAAATACCAAACCAGTCCGGGATCGAGATCGGCGGAGCGAGTGCTCATCGGCACCCCGGCGGCGGGAGTAAAACTCATGCTTGTGTCGAGGGATTTGCCATAACGCACCGCTGCCAGGCTCGCGCCGTTGCCGAGGTGGGCGAGGATGACTCGCCCTTGCGCCGCTTCCGGTCCAGCCATGCGGGCGAGTTCCTCGATCAAAAACGCATATGACAATCCGTGAAAGCCGTACCGCCTCACCCCTGCGCCTCGTAGCGGCGCAGGGGTCGGCAGCAACTGCGCCACGCGCGGCAGGTCATGGTGCATGTCTACTCCGCCACGCTGAAGCTCCTTCACCGCCTGTTCCGCATCCGTGTGAGTGTTGATTTCTCAGAGCACGAACCTAGCTCGCAAGCGAGTATGACGGCGCTATAACAGAAAAACTGTTCACTATTGCACAGGGTTGCCGGGGACACCCCACCGCAGTTGCACTCTGCGACCCAAATTCGAAATGTGTTTCCTATTGGACAGAAACGTCTTCTTCTATGTCTTAGGATCGTCTCTGATTACGTGCTGTTGGTCCGCAGGTCGCCAGACATTCTTAATTCGCTAGCTTGATGAATAGTCGGCAATGCCCGCAGCATCGCACTGTGTAGAGCTGGCGCCGGTTGAGCTATCTTCACCAACAACACGAGAGCAGAATAGAGAACGAACTGAAACGCATGGAGAGCATACTGGTTTCGCCCGCGCGGATTCAAAAGGTGAGCTGGACGCAGTCGAAGGTCTATGTCAGCCTCTTTCGGGATGCGATCAAAACAGCCCCTGAGTTCTCTGAGTCAAGGCCGATCACTCGTGACTATGAGGGACAGCTCTACCATCACTACGGTCGGCCGCCTTATTGGTTGCACGACGCGGAACATAAGTCTGCCTTTTCTCTGAGCGGCGTTTAGGTCAAGGCGTGGCATCCGTGAAAAAGGGCGTACAGTGATTTTCGCCTGCGCTGGTGGCGAAGCACCCAACTTCTACAGGCCACCGGAATTGCTGAGGAGATCGCGTTTTTCCAAATTGCTCGACAACAGCTGGGCGCATCTTGGACGTCATGTTCAACTCCAGTTTTGACAATGAGGAACGAGCGTGGTTTCCCAAAGTGTGCAATAGCGACCAGTTTTTCAATTAGGGCACTGTCATAATTTGAGCTGGGACTTCCTTTGGATGGTCAAACAATAGCGGCGAAGCGCCGAGGAGAGTAGACAATGTCTATTGAAAATTCAGTTGTCGCGATTTATCACACTCATACGGATGCGGATCGCGCTGTGAAGGAGCTTCAGCGCGGCGGTGTCGACATGCACAAGTTGTCGATCGTTGGGAAGGGATATCACACAGATGAGCAAGTGGTCGGCTATTACAACACTGGCGACCGCATGAAATATTGGGGCAAGGTTGGCGCATTCTGGGGAGGCTTCTGGGCACTCTTGTTCGGATCCGCGATGTTCGTGATCCCGGGGCTCGGCCCAATTTTAGTGGCCGGACCTCTGGTGGCGTGGATCGTAGCAGGACTGGAAGGAGCCGTAGAGGTAGGAGCTTTGGGCGCTTTGGGAGCCGGTCTCTTCAGCATAGGCATCCCCAAGGACAGCATTGTGAAGTACCAGACGGCGCTCACGACAGATCAGTTTCTCCTGATCGCTCATGGCACAGCTGCAGAAGTGGCCAAGGCGAAGGAGATCATCGAAAGCACGAATCCTGCCCACTCGACACTGCATACCGCGGAACCAGTGGCCGCGTAGGACCCAGAGCCGCAGAAATGCGGTAGCTCATTTCAACGAGGCAAGAGCCCATGGTTTCAGATAATCGGCGCAATAACGAGCGCGACGAAGAGGAACGTGAAGCGAACTCGGCCGGGCAGTCCGGCGACATTCAGGGCATGTCGCGCCCGGCCGAAGCGGATTCCGAGAGCGTCGAAGAATTAGTGGAAGAGGGAAACGCCTTTGAAGCCTCGATTGTCGACGGTGTAGAGAACGCCAAGGATCCGGATGTCTCAGAGGTCACGACCCGCCAGGTGTCGGAAGACGACGTTCCCGAAGAGTATCGAAATGACAACGACCGCGTTGCATAAATCGTCGCCCACGAAATGTCGGGAGGTGGAACAGTCCGAACGACGACAGGTGCGATAAGCACATCCAAACTGACCAGGAGAACCGTCATGTCACAGAGACCACACGAGCGGGCTGCAGAACTCCATAACCTTGCAGCCCACGCGCACGCGGCTGCGGCCGCCGCCCATGGTAAAGAAGATCAGTTGGTCGCTCACGAACTCAGCAAACAGGCGCACGAGTATTCCATGAAGGTTCACCAGCTCACCCAGGAGTTGGGCCAAAAAACGGCGCAGCTTCAAGGCGCGGAAACTCCGGCCCAGAAAGTACCGTGACGTGGCCGCTTTTGCTCAGAACGAAGGCACCATCTGACTTAAGTTCGAGTAGTTGATGACGAGATAAAAGGAGGACTAGCGATGTTAACGAATGCGAAGGATTTGAAGGGTTTTGTGATCCATGCCACGGACGGCAAAATTGGAACCGTAGACCAGTTCTATTTCGACGATGATACCTGGGGCATCCGCTACCTCACGGTAGAGACTGGCGGTTGGCTTGACGACCGGCGAGTGCTGATCTCGCCATTTTCCGTAGTTAGCGCCGATTGGAAGGCTAAACGGTTGGATGTGGCGTTGACGAAAAAGCAAGTGGAGAATAGTCCCGAGATCGACACGCACCGGCCCGTCTCCCGGCAGTACGAGACCGAATATCTCGGTTATTACGGCTATCCCAATTATTGGGGCGGCCCTTTTCTTTGGGGTCCCGTGTCGTTCCCGATGGGCTTGCCGATTCCACCAATTACTTCTAAGGAGGCACTGGCGGACAAGATCCGGAGAGCGTCGACCGATTCGCATCTGCGCAGTAACCAAGCCGTCACGGGATATCACATTGAGGCTGAGGATGGTGAGATCGGCCATGTGGCGGGGTTCGTTGTTGACGATGAGGCCTGGGCTGTGCGCTATTTGGAGGTGGCGACACAGAATTGGTGGCCGGGCAAGAAAGTATTGGTTTCACCCGCGTGGATTCAACGAGTCAGCTGGATAGATTCCAAAGTTTACGTCGGTCTTTACCGGGACGCTATCAAAAGCGCGCCGGAGTTCGGCGAGTCTGCGCCGCTCACTCGTGAGTACGAAGAGCAGCTCCATGCGCACTACGGTCGGCCGCCCTATTGGCTGCACGACGCGGAACATAAGGCCGCTCTCGCCCTGAGCGGCGTCTAGCAAGTCGCGGGCAGCCGACAAAGCGGCGGCCCGTGATTTTCGCCGCGTTGCTGGCGCACCACCCAACTTCCTCAATTCAATTTGGAGACGAGCATGATGAACGACACCGAGCACCCGCATCACCTGGGCGAGAGTCATCACAACCATGGCCATGGTCAAACTCCTTACTGGCGGCGGGCGCATCATGATTGGCGATTCTGGTTCGGAGTGCTCGCCATGCTCGTCGCTATCGGTATTTACGTCGGAACCAACGACTTGTCGATGGTGCCTTCTGGCCGCCAGAAGCAGATGCCCGCGGGTAGCCGAGTTCCATGAACTTTGCAGCGGCAATTCGTGAGGCAAGAAACATCATTGATTAAACAATCCGCTAGGAGGTCAGCATGCAAATCCAAGTCAATACGGACCACACAATCGAAGGTCACGAGGTGCTAGCCGATCAGATCAGGCGCGTCGTGGATAATGCCCTGAGCCGAATGAGCGATCACATCACACGAGTGGAGGTGCACCTGACCGACGAGAGCGGCCCTAAGAGCCGCGAGAATAACAAACGTTGCATGATGGAGGCACGCCTCCAAGGCCGCCAGCCCATCGCGGTCACCGACGAAGCGGCGACTGTGGATCTGGCCGTCAATGGCGCCGCGGATAAGTTAGCCAGATTGATCGAACATACCCTCGGCAAATTGCACGATCAACGGAATCACAGAACTGCCCCCCGTCCTCCCGAGCCGACATTCTCAGACCAGTCATGATCGACACCACCCCGAGCCTGGCTGTCGAGGACAGAGAAGGAGCATTGGATCAAGCTCCTCTGTATCCTCTGCGATTCGAACCGATCTATCAGTACCGGCTGTGGGGCGGCCGGCATTTGGCCAGCTTGCTCACCGCGCCCCTGCCCAGTGGTCCCGTAGGCGAAGCGTGGCTACTCAGTGATCGCGACGACCACCAGAGCCGCGTCGCTGATGGACCTCTAAAGGGGCGGACCATCGGTCAATTGCTGCAGCAGTTCCCGAAGCAAATACTAGGAAAGCTGGCCGGGCGCTTCCCCCGATTCCCGTTATTGCTGAAGTTCCTCGATGTACGTGAAATGCTTTCGGTCCAGGTGCATCCCACAAAAGCGAATACGAACCTGCTGCCTGCGGGCGAGACTCCGAAGACCGAAGCTTGGGTCGTGTTGGAAGCTGGGACACAAAGCCGCATCTATGCGGGACTGAAGTCAGACACTACTGAAACCGATCTGCGGCGTGCGCTCACCAACGGCACGGTTGCGGACCATCTCGCATGTTTAACGCCGAAGCCGGGCGACGCTGTTTTCCTGCGCGCAGGCACGGTTCATTCTCTGGGGGGCGACCTTGTGGTGTTCGAGATTCAGCAGAACAGCGACGTGACGTTTCGCCTGTACGACTGGGACCATATTGATCCGAAGACTGGAAAGCCACGGGCACTACAAGTCAATAAGGCGATGGCCTGCATTGATTTTGCCGAAGGTCCGGTCAGTCGGGTGACGCCGGTGGTGGAGACAACGACCCCGGTGGAACGCGAGAGACTTTTTCATTGCGAACACTTCTGGTTGTGGCGCCTGCGCGGACAATCGCCGTTTACAGTCGGCGCAGTCGATTTACCTCGCGTGCTGGTATGCGTCGATGGCGCGGGACTGGTCGAACACGGTGGGGCCATTTACGCCGTCGGAAAAGGCGACGTATTCGTCTTACCTGCGGTGATTGGCACGTGTGTTTTTCGGCCGCGCGGCGCAGTGAACTTGCTGGAAATCGCGATACCGGATTGAGATACCAACCCTTCCGGGCTGGACAAGTAAGAACGTAGAGTTTCCAAAGCAGTGAGGTACCTGAACTATGAAAACAAACAAAAGGGGTGTGCCGTTTCTGGTGATGACGATTGTGGTAGTTGCCTTTTGCGGATTACACAGTCATGCCCAGACCGTGCAGCCCGGGAATCCGACTAGAACCGGCTTAGCGCCGAAAGATACGATCGATACTCCGCTAGCCACAGTGCCTTCCCCCCCGCATTGCCGTCCGGATGGGCCATAACAGAGGATGACAGCGGTTGTCAGTGGGCAGTTCCAGGCGGGTGGTACTTTGTTCACCACAACGTTGACTCGCTTAGAGATGGAGGCGGCAGCGGAAAAGCGTCTCTGCTGGGTATAGGGTTTACGGACGACTGGGGCAAGTATAAGAAGCAGAAGAAGCAGCAGTTACATGCGACAAAAATACTGGCGGACAGCGCTGATCGGCTGTGGCTGCAGTATCCACGGCAAGATGGAGGGTTGCATTATTTTGTTGCGATCGTCGGCACAAGCCTTATGTGTACAGCACACATTGATGTACCTCTTAAAGCTGGCCTCAAGGACCTGATACCCGTCGCGGACCGATTGGCAACAAGTGTCAGACCCTCGGCACAATGACATGTGGACGCCACCGACTGGCTGGTTGGAGGCCGAATGACCTAGGACGGTGGCTCATGCGGGGAGGTAGGCACTCGATAATCGGGGAATGTCGCTTTAAACTTGCGGTGCCGGACGCAGCGCTCCATCGCACATCGGGCGACGTCGCACCACGAATTCAGAGGGTAAAAGCATAGTGAAAAAGCTGATTGTGTTTGATCTCGACGGCACACTTGCGGACAGTAAATCGGCGGTTGATCCCGAAATGTCGGGGCTGCTGCATGACCTTCTCGCGATCGTCAAAGTGGCAGTGATTTCCGGCGGCGGTTGGCCACAGTTTGAAAAGCAACTCGTTTCGAATTTGCCCCACGATAAACTCCTGGCGAATCTATCTCTCCTTCCTACGTGTGGCACAAAGTTCTACCGATACGAATCGGCGGATTGGAAAAAGATCTATTCGGAAGATTTCACGACCGATCAAAGAGAAAAGATCCTCGATTCCCTCAAGAAGGCGATCGGAGTTGCAGACTTCAAGATCGAAAAGCTCTGGGGCGAGCAAATTGAGGACCGGGGAAGCCAGATAACATTTTCTGCCTTAGGTCAGCAGGCTCCCTTGGAGGAAAAGGAAAAATGGGACCCCGATTTCGCCAAGCGGAAGAAGATCAAAGCCATTCTTGACACTTTCATCCCTGAGTTTTCTGTCCGAATCGGGGGCTCGACATCTATTGACATTACCAAGCCTGGCATTGACAAGGCCTACGGCATCAGAAAACTGCGAGACCTGCTCGGTATTTCGATAAAAGAGATGATCTATATCGGCGACGCCTTGTACGTGGGCGGCAATGACTACCCTGCTGAAACAGCGGGAGTAGATTGCATCCCGGTTAAGGATCCCAACGAGACCAAGCGGGTTATACAAACCATCATTGCCTGTTTAGCAGACGGTAGTAAGGCGGCGTGAAGTTATGGCAATCGCCGAAAAGGACTTGATGAGCGGACTTAAGTTGCAACGGCTAGGAATGTTGATG
The DNA here is from genome assembly GCA_963722725.1 of uncultured Acidobacteriota bacterium. Taxonomy (GTDB): domain Bacteria; phylum Acidobacteriota; class Terriglobia; order Terriglobales; family Acidobacteriaceae; genus JABDBE01. Next base: position 795,483 of record CAVROB010000006.1, on the reverse strand, counting down.
GAGCCGGAGCCGGGGAACGCGCAGGAGGTCGAAGGGGTCCTGAATCCGGCTGCCGCTCGTGGCCCGGACGGTGAGCTCTATCTGTTCCCGCGGCTGGTTGCGCGGGGGAATTACTCGCGCATTGGCATTGCGCGAGTGCGGTTCAATAAAGCCGGCGATCCGGCAGGCGTCGAGCGGCTCGGCATCGCGCTGGAACCGGAAGCTGACTATGAGCGGCGGCCCGATGGCGGTGGTGGCTGCGAAGATCCTCGCATCACCTTCGTGGAACCGCTGCAGAGCTACATGATGACTTACACGGCTTTTTCATCTGAAGGCCCGCGAATCGCTCTAGCCTTATCGAAGGACCTGTTCCACTGGAAACGTCTCGGGCTCGCGACCTTTGGTCCTTACCATGGCGTCGAGTGCGGCGACGTGGATGACAAGGACGCCAGTCTCTTTCCGGTTGCGATTCCTAACCCGTCCGGACACCCGGAACTTGCTATCCTGCACCGGCCACTTTTTCCTGGCACTCGCCCCGAGGAAACGGTTCGCCATCCCGCGGCTCGTAAGGTTGATCTCGATCGGGAGAGCATCTGGATTTCCTACTGCGTAATGTCCTTGGAGTCGCGTGAATCGAATCGCCTCGGTCGGTTCATGTCTCATCATCGGCTGGCTACTCCAGTGTCACCCTGGGAGCGTCTCAAAATCGGCGGTGGCACTCCGCCAATCCTGACTCGGCACGGCTGGCTGATCGTTTACCACGGCGTCAGCGAACTGGAAAAGCCCAGCAACGGCGAACACCAACTGCGTTATTCGGCAGGCGTGATGGTGCTCTCGAAAGAGCATCCGCAAGTCATCCGCTATCGTTCGGTAGAGCCGGTGCTGACGCCGACCCTGCCACAGGAATGCAGCGGGACCGTCGCCCACGTCGTTTTTCCGACCGGCATCGACCGGCGCGACGATCTCGGATTACCCAATCGCTTCGATGTCTATTATGGGATGGCTGATAGCCGGATTGGTGTCGCACGTCTTGACATGCCTGATGTCTTACCGCCGGAAGGAGTCGCAGACTCCCCGGAAGCAAAGGTGTGATGCGTTCGGTTTGGTTTGTCGGGAAGCCGCTGAGTGGCCGTCCATCCCTTTGTCGGCGCCGCCTCTATTTCGCCGGCAATACCTCCGACAATTCTCGCGTGTCCGCAAGCGGCTGGTTCCCCGAGGGCAGCCCATTTTGTTGCAGCAAGTAGGACACAATATCCAGCGATTGCTGGGTTGTGTAAGTCGTGCCTGCGTACTGGGCCATCGGGCCCGTGATCTCTCCCCAGACCGTCAATAGTTTCGCGCCACCATACATCTGGTGCCACGCCGTGCCCTTCAGAGAAGGCCCAGTGCCGCCCTCCAGCTTCACACCGTGGCAGCTCGCGCACTGTGCCTGATAAAGGTTTGCGCCTGAAGCCGCTTGTTCAGCCGTATACCAGCCGCCAACTTTCGCCACCGGCTGCTCATAGACATGACCGACATCCTGATGACACTGGAAACAATCGAACGTGTTGGCTTTGATGAGATCTTTGTGGATCAGAGCTTTCATGTGGCTTCGCGGTCCGCCAAACGCTTCGAGCGAATGACAACCGCGACAGGTAATGTAATTGTGCGCTTTGGTGTAGTTTTCGAATTCTGTTCGCAATTGTGGTCGTTGCTTTTCCCATTCTTCCTTAGTCGCAATGGTCTTGCGCGACTCATACCAGAAATCCTTCGCGCCGCGGTCCGCCTTGAACAGAAGCAGTTTCACGTACTCCGTCGCCGTTGCGTGGCTGGAATCGTAGGGGATGTGGCATTGACCACAGCTTGCACGAACCCCGGAGGCATTGATGAAGTGCGGGCCTTGATGATATGCCGCCGAAGACCAAGTCATCGTATGGCAGAGCGTTCCGCAAAACGCGTCTGAACTCGACCAGATCACCGCCTTGTTTGTCCCAGCGACGAGCGCCACTCCGGTCAGCCCGAAAATTGTGCCCCACAGAAAGATCCACTGGATCACGCCCCAGAATCCCCGTTTTGTCGATCTTGTTGGCGCCTTGCCAGGTTCAGATTCCATCAACGATCTCTCCTTCACCTTCCCCGTTTCCCCGCTCGTTTTCGGTGGATGTAACTAAATCTAATTTCGAACTCAGCGGTCAACCGCCGACCAGAGTTAGCGGAAGGCTCAGCCGTGATCACGAGATGCCAAGCCGGGCAAAAACAGGGATCTTGACCCCATCTAAGATCAATCCGAAAATGATGGCCGCTCCAAACTCACACGCCAGGACGGCAGCGGGCAGCGGTGCCATCGCAATTCCGCGAATAGCCAAGGTCGAGATAATGAGAATGTCGGCAACCGAGGAAGCCACGAGCCATACCGTGGGACGCAATCCCCAGAGGTGGCGACGCCCTCGCAGGGCGTAAATGGTGGCTTGGCTGCCGTATACGATGGCAACGACAGAAAGCGTTCTCAGGGCTTCGATTCCGAATTGCATTTCGAACTTGCCGACCGCTACGACAGCTACACAGAATGCTAAAAAGCAACCTCCCAGAGTGACCCCGGCCATCGTAATCCTGCCGACTTGCCAGGAATTTGGCATGGGCGATGGCCGAACTCTGTCAGTGGTCAACGCCATGGCCAAGAAGTCGCCGGTGATCATCACAATGACCATCAGCATGGGGGTCAAAACCGCGTGTCCGGTCATGACCAGCCCAATTGCCAGCAAGAGCACCTGCACAATCTTCTTGAGGACGGAGTTCAGCGTGTAGGTAAGAATGCGCTGAAAGGTAATCCTTCCTTCTTTTACGGCGGCGACGATGCCGCCAAGCCCAGCTTCCGTCAGCACAATCCCAGCTGCCGACTTAGCAACATCGGTTGCGGTCGATACGGCGATCCCCATCTGTGCTTGACGCAGCGCTGGGGCATCGTTGGCGCCATCACCGCACATCCCAACCGTATGCCCGTTCTTCTGGAAGGCCTTGACGAGATCAAATTTTCCTTCGGGAAGAATACTTGCAAATACCGCAAAATCCTCCGGTTTTACGCCATCGGGCATCGCTCCGGGCGGGCAAACAGCCCCATCCAAGCCTACTGCGTGGGCAACGATTGCCGCCGTAGCCGGAGCGTCACCCGTCACCATAACCGTGCGCACGCCCAGGGTCTTGAGCTCCGAGATCAGAGAGATCGCGTCCTTACGGGGCGGGTCGCTGAGTGCAATAAGTCCCATAAGCTTCAGAGATGTTGCGGTGCCCGCAGCTACTGCCAAAACTCTGAAGCCTTGCTTTTCAAGTTCGTCGGCTAAACCAGCGGCGGTCGGTGAAGCTGCGGTGAGGCTCGCGACTACCGTGAAGGCGCCCTTGACGATGCGCTCTACGCCACCCTTTGCATCGGTTGCTGTTGCTTCGGAAGTTTTCTTGGCAGGGTCGAATGGCACAAACGTGATTAGCTTTGGAAGGTCCGATGCCGGCTTTTGGGTGGAGGCAGAGCGAATCGCGGCATCCACAGCGTCATCTCCGCCCTCAGAACTTGCGAGGGCTGCAATACCGAGAACGTGGGCTTCGTCGAAGCCGGGCATCGGTTTGACGCTGGTGACCGAAAGTTCATTGCGGGTGAGCGTTCCCGTTTTGTCCGAGCACAAGACATCAATTGTCGCAGCCTCATCCACAGCCGATAGCCGCGTCGGCAGGACGCCCAGCTTGGCCAGAGATCGCGCTCCAAGTGCCGCCGCGAGCGTGAATGTTGCTGGTAATGCCACGGGTATTGCAGCAAGAACCGACGTGAGCAGCAGAGGGATAATCTCGCTCCGCGGCATCGCATGAAAGTAGGCATACGCTCCGATAATAAGGATGACGACGCCGTTGAAAATAGCCAGATTACGCACGATGCGCAGCACAGCCTTCTGCTGCGAACTTGCAGCGTGCGCCGTGCGCACTAGTTCTGCGGTACGACCAAACTTGGTATGGACGCCAGTGGCTGTAACTTCTGCGGTTGCTTCACCGCGCCGCACCAGTGCTCCCGCATAGGTATCAACGCCCGGACCAGCCTCGATGGGTAGAGATTCCCCGGTAAGCATGGATTGATCGAGCAGAATGGATCCCCCGATCAAATGCACATCCGCGGGCACGACTCCGCCAAGTGATAACTTCACGAGATCGCCACGCACCAACTCCACCGCCGGGAGGGTCTTCCAGGCACCATCACGCTCGACGGAGGCGTTCAAAGCGAGACGCGAGTTCAAGGCCTTTAAGGTGGCTTGGGCGCGACCTTCCTGGAAATAGGCCAGTGCTGCGTTGAAGATTAGCAGACCTGCAATGACCGCAGCCTCGGCATACTTATGAAGCACGACCTGAAGCACAATCGACGCTTCGAGCAACCAAGGGACAGGCGCCCAGAACTTGGCCAACGCGTTTCGAATTGGATGGGCGGACACATCGGGCATGGCATTCGGCCCGTCTTTTTGCAGACGGCTATGTGCTTCGTCGCTCGTAAGTCCGGACGAGGATGTAGTCTGTACCGGCTTTGTGGGAGAATTCGATGATTCGACTTCGACAATTGCAGCCATAATTCGCTATGTGGAATGCTGTATCTGCAAGCGCAATTCTTCAACATTGCAGAGTGGAAGCTGCGCAAGTCGCGTCTGGTTCGACGGAGCAAAGCAGCAGCAACGGGCCTTGCACCTGTTTGACGACCTTCTCCGCGATCGAACTGAAGACCAATGGGCGACAGCCAGAGATGCCGTGCGTCGAAATCACAACCATGTCGATGTGCTCACGTTCGATCACCTGCATGATGTTTCCAACCACGTCATTGCCAATTTCGATGCTGGAACTCGCCTTGATCCCCTTGGCAACAAGAGCAGCGTCACACGTGGCTAGCTGCCTCTCCGCGTTGTCTTCCGCCTTGTGAAGGTACTCAGATTCAGGAAATGAGACAGTCTTTGTGTCCATTGGAAGCATGGGAATAACGTTCAAAAGGTAGAGTTCAACATGAAAATGCTGAGCGAGGTCGGATGCGGTCTCCAGAGCGGCATCGGAGGAAGAGCTGAAATCAACGGGCACCAGAATCTTTGTGGGAATGAAATGGGGAGCAGTTGCTTGTAGCATGATGATCTCCTCGCCGAACCACGGAGTGGCTGGAATCCTATCTTCGTCCGTCAGAGGATAGAAGACTGTGCTGTTTTACACATGTTTGGGGCCCTCGACTCCATCAACTCAAGCCCGCGGCTCATCGAGCTTCTATTCATTTTATCTATCGCTGAACAAGACTTTCGCGATGAAGACTGCGTGAGAACTGCGCGATTTTGTCACCGCATGGTAGATCCTTGACTGCTATATATTTGCCGCGAATGAGCAAAATGGAACAGATTGTTGCCGCCACCAATGCAATCCTGATCCTGCGTGTAAGCGCAACCGTGCTGCACGAAACCATCCGAAAGTTGTTCGTTGCGACGAGGACATTCGGATCAAATCGTTTCTAAACATATTTACGAATCGACCAAAGGAGGTCGCATGAAATCATCAACGAAATGCGCACATCCCGCTTGCAGCTGCGCACCTGCTGACGGAACCAAGCACTGCAGCAGCGCCTGTGCCGACGCGAAAGGCATGTCTCAACTGACCTGCCAATGCGAGCATAAAGAGTGCCAGAGCAAAGGGGTGAAGGCGTAGTTCATTTAGCGATCCTATGAGTGCGCAGGAATCTTCTGTCGTCTGGGCGGCCTAAGTTCCATTTCAACAATACGGAGGCAAAGCGCACCCATGACATCTTCGATGACCTTGTCCCCGACTCTCGCTCCGCCTACCTTCGATGAGCTGTTATCAACACGCTACGTTTCCTTGCAGTGGACATGGTGCAGAAAGCCAACTCGAGCCATCCTGGGCTCCCGATGGACTCGGCGGCTATGGCGGCTCTGCCTTGAAAGGGCAGATGGCGGGGTTTCTCCGTGCTTCAGGATACGAGGTCGTCGATCTCGGCGCACACTAATTGGACAGCGGAGACGACTACCCAGACTTCATCATCCCTCTGGCCAAAGTCCTCGCCGCGGGAGAGCTGGAACGAGGAGTGGCGTTGTGTGGCAGCGGCGTGGGTGCGTCCATCGCCGCGAACAAAATCTGTGGTGTGCGTGCCGCGCTCATCCATGATGTTTTCTCCGCCCATCAGGGCGTCGAAGATGACGGGATGAATGTCTTCTGCCTGGGTGGAAAGGTAATCGGTCCTACGCTGGCCTGGGAACTGATCGAAACCTTTCTGACCTCTTACTTCAGCGGCGCCCCACGCCACCGGCGCCGAGTGGCTAAAGTGCAGGCGTTGGAAAACCCGACGCGGGAAAACCAGGAGGTCGTGGCGTGAGAGCATTATTCAAGGCGCATTGGTCGACGCGAGGAATGTCAGGGCTCCAACCGCTGCTGTTCGGCCGACATGAGCAAGAGGCCGCTGCCGAGAACGGACGCGTTCGATGACGGCTTCCCGTTCGGACACCCTGGTGCTCTTCGGCGTGACGGGCGATCTGGCCCACAAGATGATCTTCCCGGCACTCTATGCCATGGTGAAGACTAATGTCCTCAAGGTCCCAGTAATCGGCGTCGCCTTCCCCAAGTGGAGCCTCGAGCGTCTGCACAAACGCGTAACCGACAGCATCAAGCGATCGGGCGGGATCGATAACCAGCGCGCTCTCCACCGTCTTCTGTCCCTGTTCAAGTACGTGAGCGGAGATTACAAAGATCCGGGCACGTTTGCGGCGTTGAAAGAAGCATTGGGTAGCGCTCGGCGGCCAGCGCACTACCTCGCGATCCCACCCTCGCTCTTCGAGACCGTGATCAAAGAGCTTGGGGCCGCGAAGCTGGCCGAGCATGCGCGCGTCATTGTTGAAAAGCCGTTCGGGCGCGACCTTGCCTCCGCACGGGAACTCAACCGCGTAGCGCAGTCGGTGTTCCCCGAAGACTCAATTTTCCGCATCGATCACTTCCTCGGGAAGGAGGCGATCATGAATATCCTCTACTTCCGCTTCGCCAATTCTTTCCTGGAGCCTATCTGGAATCGCAACTATGTGGCCAGCGTCCAGATAACCCTGTCCGAGGATTTCGGCGTCGGGAAGCGCGGCAAGTTTTACGAAACAGCGGGTTGTCTGCGCGACGTGATCGAGAACCACCTCTTCCAAGTCATAGCGCTACTGGCCATGGAACCGCCGGCTGATCGGGACTTTGGAGCCGTGCATCGCGAGAAAGCCAAGGTCTTTCAAGCCATGCGTCCGCTCAAGCCCGATGACTTGGTGCGCGGCCAATACGCTGGCTACCGCAAGGAGCAGGACGTAGCGAAGAACTCCGACGTCGCAACGTTCTGCGCCCTGCGACTCTTCATCGACTCATGGCGTTGGGATGGCGTGCCGTGGTACGTGCGCTCTGGCAAATACCTGGCCGATACCGCGACCGAGATCCTGGTGGAGCTGAAGCCGCCGCCACAGAGGCTTTTCGCTGACTCAGCACCAATTTCAAAGATTGGCCGCGCTAACTACCTGCGCTTCCGGCTCTCCCCTAACTCGGCCATCGCCCTCGCCGCGCGCGTTAAGCGCCCAGGCAAGGAGTTCGTCGGGGACCAGCGAGAACTCTATCTGTTCGAAGAACAGGCGGGAGAGGAAACGCCTTACCAGCGGCTTTTGGGCGATGCCATGATCGGCGATGGAGCGCTATTTACCCGTGAGGACGCGGTTGAGGCCGCCTGGGCGGTAGTTGATCCGGTCCTTAAGCACCACCACCGGGTTCGCCCCTACAAGCGCCGCAGCTGGGGACCAAAACAGGCGGACGCGCTCATCGCTCCCGACGGCTCCTGGCACAACCCCAAACCGAAGGAGACATCCGGAGAATGAACTCGCCGCGGCGGTTTTGTTGGCCGCACCGATCACCTCTGCCCACACTAACGCAAGCACCGCTCTGTTTAGGAGAAAAATTATGAAAGCGACTCAAAAGCTCCACGATATGGGTCAGAGCCTTTGGCTCGACAACATTACGCGAGGTCTACTGACCAGCGGCACGCTGCGCAATTACATTAAGGACTTCTCGGTCACAGGCCTCACCTCGAACCCCACGATTTTCGATCACGCCATCAAGAACAGCCACGACTACGACGACGCCATCCGTCAGAAATTGAAGGAAGGCAAGTCGGGCGAGGCGCTGTTTTTCGAGCTGGCGATTGAAGACCTCAGGCAGGCTGCCGATCTGCTTCGGCCGATCCACGACCTGACGAACGGTGTAGACGGTTGGGTTTCATTGGAGGTCTCTCCTCTGCTGGCGCACGACACCTCGGGCACCCTCGCCGCAGCTAAAGCCCTTCACGCTCGCGCAGGACGGCCCAACCTCTTCATCAAGATTCCAGGTACCCAGGAAGGCCTGCCAGCGATCGAGGAAGCGATCTTCGCGGGCGTGCCGGTTAACGTTACTCTTCTGTTCTCTCGCGCGCAGTATGTCGCGGCGGCGGAGGCATACCTTCGCGGCATCGAGCGCCGCATTGCCGCCGGGCTGAATCCCGAAGTCGGCTCCGTAGCTTCGCTGTTCGTCAGCCGCTGGGATGTTGCGGTAGAGAACAAAGTGCCCGATGCGCTACGCGACCAACTCGGCATCGCGATAGCCGGACAGGCTCATGAGAGCTACTGCCGTTTGCTCGACTCGCCGCGCTGGAAGCGGACCTTAAACGCGGGAGCCCGTGTGCAACGCCTCCTATGGGCCAGCACGGGGACCAAGAATCCTAAGGCCTCCGACATCCTTTACGTCAGGGGCCTAGCCGCACCTTTCACTGTGAACACGATGCCTGAAGCCACGTTGAAAGCTTTCGCCAATCATGGGGAGATAGTCGAGACTTTGTCCGTACACGCTGAAGAGGTGCTGGCCAAGTTCGCGAACGCCGGCATTGACACGGATGCCTTGGCCGCTCAACTTCTGGACGAAGGAGCCGCATCGTTCGTCAAATCCTGGAAAGATCTGATGGAGTGCATCGCGTCGAAGAGCGAAATGCTCAAAGCCGCTTGAGTCCGAAACTAGTCGTGAAGGACGACATTTAGAAGCGAACTATGAACGTGCAGGCCTTTGCCGTCGCCATAGTCGATGAAGCCTAGCTTCTTGAACTTGTTCATGAAAAAGTTGACCCTCGACCGGGTGGTGCCTACCATCTCGCCGAGCGTCTCCTGACTGATCTGGGGGATTACAGTCTGGGACACACCTTCCTTACCAAGATGAGCAAGCAAGAGCAGAATCCGAGCCAGTCGCTTTTCGCTGGAATTGAAAAGTTGGTCGACCAGATCTTCTTCGTATCGAATATTTCGTGACAGTAGACAGGCGACGAAAATATCGGAGAACATATGCTCTCGGCGAATCGCGCGCATCATTGCCTTTTTGTCAACGTGCAGAAGTTCGCGTCCGTCATCGCGGTTGCAGACCCCATGCGCAAAGGCTGTCCGGCAAGGCCTCCTTCTCCGAAGAAATCCCCTTCGTTTAATATACCGAGAGTTGCTTCCTTGCCAGTTTTCGATACCACTGTGAGTCGAACCCTGCCCTGTTGGACGTAAAAGACCGCATCAGCCGCGTCTCCTTGCGTGAAGACGGTCAGTTTCTTGGGATGGCCACAACTTTTCGACCCTCGCCGATGGTGGCAAGGAATTGCTGCGGATCGAAACTAAGATTGTTCTTGGGCAACGCAGGTGGTGCTATCACAGAAACCTCTACCTGAGGGGGGAACACCTCTTTGAACTGTCTCGAAATGACAAGCAGCAAAGATGTTCAATTTTGCTCATAATAGGGAAAAAAAACGCAGGCAGCGCCAAAATGACACCTGCCGATTCTGCATTGTGTTTGGATTGAGCAAAATTGAACATTTTCGTGGCGCTCGAACGCTCATTATGTGGTTGTGGAAACCAAAGAACTCACTCCGGAACAAACACTAACCGTGCCTTGTACAACTTGCGGTGCAGCGATTGGGGAAGCGTGTGAACTGAATACCGGTGCCCTACGCACCGAGCCCCACCGCGATCGAAAACTTTCCGCTGCCGAAGCTGTGGAAACAAACGCAACAAATGATTTGAAATAAACGGATGATCGCGCTTCAGTTGGGATTGAAAAGACTGTTTAGGAGATCAAAAAATGACGGTCAGCCCCGCAGAACAGGTATTTGAGGAAATTCTCCCGTATCTTGAATTATTGGATGCTCAGATTGGTGGTGTCATCCAGTTGCTGAAGGACAAGGGCATCACCACAACCGAGGAGTTGGCAAAGTATGTAGAGAAGGCAGACAGGGGAAGCAATGTTAGGGAAGTTGGTTTCCGAGTGAGGATGGAATTCTTGTTTTCCTCCGCTGCCAAGCGAAGCGCGTCCGAGGAATTTGGTGGTGCCGTCGAAAATGGGGCTGCTGGTTAACCACTCGCTGCCGATCGACAAGAGACTTCAAACCCATCGCCAAGGTTATCCAGGCGGCAGTTACGAGGTGTTCCTTGCTCCTGCTGATGCTGATCTAGAGGAGGCGCCCATGAACAGTCGCCCCTTCCAGCAAATACATTGCGTATTTTGCAATCAGCCCGTGGATTTACAGGCTGATTTGTCTGCCGGTGAAAACGGCATGGTTATTCACGAAGAGCGCTACGTCAAGCGCATAACCACGGGCAAATCGCTTGCCAAGTGCAAGACAGCCTGAAGTCAGAACGTAGCCCTACCATCAAAGCAAGATTCTGCAACCCTCTTACGACCCGTCGAAGACTTCCCTTATGGCATGCGGCGGATGATGTGCTCAACGATTCCAACCGCAATGCGATTGAGTCTAAGAAAAGCGGCTCCAAATAAGCTGATGCGGCATTGCCCGCAGAGCGTTCCCGCCAGCGGTTCCCTACGTTGCGGCATCGATGGGGACGACGCAGACTAGCTTTTTATTAACGAATTCCGGTAATTGACCTGCGCCCTTAGCAGCCACGTTTCACCTCCCGGTCGCGAGATCTGCCCCTTTGTCGGTTCTTCACATTCTGGCAACGGATGAGCCTACGAACTGCACGAGAAACAAGGTCGCGGGGATGATCATCGCAGTGAAGACCGACTGCGTGGTGAAGCCTTGATATCAGGTTCAGCACAGAATTGTCTCTCCAGCGCGACGCGACTGCCGGCACGTTTTCCTTTCGCAAAATTACTACCACACGAACAAGCGGGCACCAGAGCCCGGAGATCGAACTCGCCCAATCTGGACAGACGGTGTGCGACCGGAAGTCGCCTCGCCTTGGTCCAAGGTTGGCAGCTGAGGCCGCGAGGCGCTGATTTCTTCTAACTCGACGGCACCGTGACCGTTCATAATCTCGGTAGCCGTGTTCGCCTTTTCGCCCGAACTTGTTGCGAAAACCATGACTCCTCCGCGGCGCACTCCTTGAACATAAGCTTCCGCGTCCGCTTCGAGGACTCCGAACGCGGTGAGGTCACGAGTCAATGCCACCTCAAAATCACTGTGTGGCGTGCTCATGAGTCCGCTCCCTGCCATCTCCAGCGGCTCACTCAAAACGCGTACGTCATTCCGAAGGAAACCACTGGCTTCGAGATCGCGAACGACCTCATCGGCTAATCCTGAGTTCTCAAACAAACCCACTGCAGTTTTTGACATATTGGCCTCCGCCAAAAGCATTAATCTGCGACCCATTTCGAAAAATGCGGGACTAAGCAGAAGTCAATTGCTTGGCTCCGTTGCCGTTGGCGTTGACTTCGCTTTCTTTTTCTTTGTCCCTGCGTTCCTGGCCTAATCCCATGGTCAGGGCTGTCATACCAGCAAGGCCGCCTAATTGCATCGTTTCGATGGCGGAGCTGGGAACAATGACGATCGTTGAGTTTTGCTTCAAGCCTTCGTACAGCATGTTCATACCCCTCAAATGAAAGGCAACTGGATCGTTGGCATAAGTCCTGGCGGCTTCGACGAATTTCTCCGCTACCTGCCGCTCCGAATCTCCCAGAATGACGCGGGCCTGACGCTCGCGCTCGGCTTGAGCTTGCATCGACATCGCGTTCTCTAAAGCGGGAGGTATCAACACATCCTTGACCTCGACGGAGATGACGTTGATGCCCCACGGCTCGGTGCGCTCATCAATGATCTTGCGCAACGAGTCACTAATCTTGTCCCTGCCTTCGAGCATGTCACAGAGCATGGTTTTGCCGATGACATCGCGCAGAGCGGTTTGCGAGGCCCAACTTATCGCGCTTTGATAGTCAGCCACGTCAAGGGCCGCCTTCTTTGGATCCACGATTTTCCAAAACAAGACCGCATCCACGTCCACCGGCACCGTATCTTTGGTCAGCGTTTTTTCCGCCTTGAAAGAACTGGTGAGCACGCGGATGTCGAGCCAGTAAGGAATGGTTTCGATCAGAGGAATAATTAGAAACAGCCCGGGCCCCTCAAGGGAGCGAAACTTTCCTAACCGCAGGACAACCGCCTTGCTCCATTGATCTGCCACCTGAATCGATGAAGAGATCCCGTAGGCAAGAACAAAGGAGACGGCAAGGATTCCGACCGCCGCGACGTCGGCTGACGCAATATGCATGGCATATGCCAATGCTGCGCCAATGCCTAGAACCACGACGAATATTAAAGCCGGAAATGATCTGTTTGTTTTCATTTCAATCACCTCTTCTCAATGGCTCGACCTTTATCGTCGGGCCGACGAAGTCCATTCGACCTGGACTGCGGAGCGAGGGTTCGGGCTCTTGCACTAAATGAGCAGTCGCCCAAACCATTTCAATCGTGCAGACTCGTTACGGAAAGTCTGCGAAGTGCCTCGTCATATCGACCTCAAGCTCGCTGCGACCACCGCGAGTTAGGGTCACCTTCGATCATCGTTCGGCTAGAGCCGTCATTCAGCTTTGGCTTCGTGGACATATCCGCCAATTTCGTGCAGCAGCGCTTGCGCCGACGCAGGGACGGCAACTTTGCCGTCAAGAATGTCTTTACGGTTTACATCCTGGCCATACATGGCCTCGTCTCCGCTCTTGTCGGCTTGCATCACGGCTCCGTCCAGGCTCACTCCAGCAAAAACGCCTTTGGCCCGCGAATAAGACAGAATCTCAGCGGCCAATTTAAGGTCGGTGCCGGCGGCGGCGCTCCGGCCTACAGGTCCGGCTGCTATCGAGGCGTCGGCTCCGAGCTTGAATTTGTCGCTCATCAGACTTTGCAGGGCGTGATCGTTCATGAAGAGCATCACCAGGTCGGTGGAAGAGCCCCCGATCTGATAACCCACACTTCCGCCATCAATAGCCACAAACATGGGAGCGCTCCAGCCATGCTCGGTGCGACAAGTTGCCACCCCCCTGCCATAGTTTGCACCGAATATGAACGCGAACTTGACATCTCCCGGAATGATGGCGATACATTTTGCCGATTCCAGGAGATCCGAGGGAATGCCGTGATCCGGGGTGTTCATGATCTCCTTGAAAACCCGAGCAGCTTTCTGGGTGCGATTAACGTCATCCTCGCGGTCCGAGGCGAGAGCAGTTAGAGTTACGAGCAGAGTTAGCGTTGTGACAATCAGAGTGCGTTTCAACATTTGTTATCCTCCTCTACAGTTTTGACTTGCTAAGGTGAACGGCTGCCAATAGATTGATTTCAGCAATCAGCTCAGTTCTCCAAGCTCTAAATCGTCGGCGCAAATGATGCGATAGGCGAAACGAACTATTTGTTTCTCCTAGCTGGATGAAGAAGCGGGCGATCCAAGATGACATCGTAAATACTGAGGAAAGACATTTCTGTTCAATAAGGATCACATTCAACATTGCGTCACATACTCGCTGCCATAACTCTGCGGGCAAGTCTGAGCGGAGTGAGCATGCCCACTGCTGCGAAGTTGAAAGCGCAGATCCCTGAGAGTCCTTCTAGCCTCACTCACCTGTGTAACTTAGTGTTTCGGCTGCTTTCGCAACCTACGCACGTAGAACGTCAACTCCCAGATTTGTTCGTCAGACTCGATCTTTGCAAAGCCTGGCATCCCGATAAGCCGGATGCCGTTCTTGATGACCCAGAACAACTCCCGGTCGGACATTCCCTACACGTCGGGCGATTCCAGATCGGGGACCCGCGGATACATCGACTGGCCGATAGGCGCGGGCTTGCGCCCGTCAACAATGGTTACGCCCGACCAGACCGATCGCCTCATGGCCAGGAATGAATGGGAGCGTAGGTTTCACCGGCCAATCGCCGTGCATCGCATGCAGATCGGTGTGGCATACGCCGCACGCCTCGGTTTTCACCAGAATTTGGCCGGCCCCGGGGAAGGAATGTCCAACTCCACGAGTTCCAACGGTTTTCCGAATTGCTCAACAACTGCGGCATGCATCTTGTGTGCCATGATTAACTCCTCTTTTCAAACCTGAGCAGTCGATTAGGCAGAATGCGAGAGCAAGTCACAATGCTGCGACTGTTCAATAGTGCACACTTTTGAAAAACCAGGGAGGATCAGCCGCTTCGCTTATCGTGTCTTGGAGAATTGCGCTGGAAAGAACCGCTAGTCGTGCAGGACGACATTGAGCAGCGAGCTTTGGACCTGCAGACCGCTATTGTAGTGGATAAATCCCAATTTCCTGAATCGATTCATCAAGAAGCTGACCCGCGAGCGGGTCGTGCCCACCATCTCTGCGAGCATCTCCTGGCTGATCTTGGGAACTACAGTCTCGGGCACGCCGTCCTTGCCAAAGTGAGCGAGCAAAAGAAGGATCCGGGCCAGTCTCTTTTCGCTCGAATTGAAAAGCTGGTCGACTAGGTCTTCCTCGTAACGGATGTTCCGCGATAGCAAATAAGCCACGAAAAGGTCCGAAAATTCGTGTTCCCGATGGAGCGCTTTCATCATGGCTTCCTTGTCGATTTGCAGAACCGCGGAATCCATCATCGCGGTTGCAGAACCCATGCGGAGAGCTTGGCCCACAAGCGAACCTTCGCCGAAAAAGTCTCCATTACCTAATATGCCAATCGTCGCCTCCTTGCCGGTCTTCGAGGCGACGGTCAGTCTGACCTTGCCCGTCTGGATATAAAACACTGCGTCAGCGCGATCCCCTTGCGTGAAAATCGCATGTTTCTTTCGGAAAAGTACAGACTTCCTGCCCTCGCCGATGGTTGCGAGGAACTCTCGCGGATCGAAAGCGCTCCTCTGCTTGGACGGTGCACTTCGACTAGCGCCAGTGCGCTCAGTTTGTAGTGTTGAAACGACTCGGGGTTGCCGCGCACTTTTTCGTCGGCGAGAAGAGCCATTGGCTTGGCCACCAAGAGACATCGACGCGTCCTTGCTGCACGCCCTTTCGTAGGAGTTTATCGCTTTCCTGGGCAGCGTCAATATCCACAACCACGGGCCGCCACGAAATAATCGATGGTCCATATCAAAGAAAGTCTGGATTTGAGGGGAGATGGTGTCTGATGGCTCACGACATGAGCAATTCTGCACAGAATTGCTCCCGGAAATGAGCGAACCTAGCGAATGCGCAGGAGGACAGTCTCGTCCGCCGAAACCAGACGGCCTAAACCAACCAATTGGAACATGGCCGTCCAAGGCAAGGCGGGTTGAGGGCAGAGCAAGCAAGACTTCGCAGATGGCGGTTTCAAGGACCACGGCCGTCGAAGACAACCACGGAGAAGCGAAGAAGAAAACAACAGCCGCCGGCTAGAGAGGATTCTATGAAGATTACACAAGTGTTTCGCTCGTCAAAGGATGAGCGGGTGATCAGTGAACATACGATTGGTGGAGCTGATCAAGCAACCCCGATCCCCATCACCGGCGACAACGTTCGCTGGATCGTCAAAGATAAAGTCTATGCAGGCCGTGTCAAATCCAGGCTCGTTTCCTACAGCGCTCCTGACAACATTGGGCTTGAAAGGTCGGATGAGATTGATATTACTGCCGTCCTAACCGTGGAGTTGATCGAAAGCTGAACCGCACCACAGGCTCCGCCACAGCGCCGTTCGCATACTAGGCGTTGCGGGATTGACTGAAATGTAAGTTCCTCCAGGTTCACACTGGATTCGCGCAGAATGGGATGGGATACGTTTCTTTGCGACACCTTGTCGGTCGCTCCCGGTGCTAGGTGAGCGTTATTGCTCAGACCGTTTCAATTTTGATTTGCTAAGGTTTGAATTATTCGACGCGCCAGCGCTTCCAGCAGCGGCGGACCCACGTGGAGGGCATGCCTCAAGCTGTCGCTTCGAGAGCGGGAGCAAAGCGCGTCTTTGTTCTCTATCCGTATCGAGCGAAAACTGGTTTCACATTGACGCGATCAGATTCACGTGCTCGCGTGCGAAACCGAGGCTGCCATGGTTTGGACGATTTTCGTTGTTCTCCTCGTTCTGTGGCTTCTGGGCCCCGGTCTGATTTTCGGCGGAGTCTTGATCAACCTGCTCTTGGTTGTCGCGTTGGCGGTCCTGCCCATTAAAGTGAGCGGACCGCGAGCTACGGTTCGAGGAAAGGTACTACGAGTCCAGCACCGGGAAGCCGATGCGGCCTCTTGGTGAAGGTGGCAATTCCACACTGTCGAGGAAGGTGGTTCCCAATCATCGCTACCCGTACTGGAAGCGACTGGCGGGGAATCCTTTCCAAGAATAATGAGGGTTCCTTTTCAAACACCGGGGGACGCACTTCGCTTCGCTTCAGGGTATTCAGTATCGAACTCACGGAGGGGGCAGGCGCGGACATTGCGGACTCCTAAACGTATAGACCGGGAAAGGCATCAACACTAAAGAAAAGTGTGCCTGTGATTGAACGACTTAAGGAAACTGGAGGAGCCGCATTCGGTTTTAAGGTGGCCGGAGCGCTGTCGGAGGCAGACCTCAAAGCATTCGAGCCGCAGCTTGAATTCTTCATCGCACAACATAAGAAACACCCGATCGGCATACTCGCGGACCTTACAGAAATGCACGGAGCCGAATGGAAGGCACGCTGGGAGGACCTTCGGTTTCTCCAAAAGCACACCGACCATATCGCCCGGATGGCGGTTGTCGGGGCACATCGATGGGAAGAGATTGTGGACATTCTAACCGCGGGAGCCGCCGTTCTGCAGTCCGAGACGCACTACTTCGAATCCGCTCAAATCCAACACGCGTGGCAATGGGCGAGGACTGCGAAGCATGCTGAAGATGCCCCTGTCCGAATAATCTCGCCAGCGACGGGGATCTGGAAGGATTATCGCCCGGAGTTTATGGGTGTGTAATCACGTTGTTGAGCTCCTCTCCCTGCCGAAACACATAGTCTCGGCATCAAAGCGCTGATACGGTGCGCGAAGATGGCATTCTGGCTAATGAAGGAATCATGGAGACTTCTGCTTCGGGTCAGTCCGCATCAGACGGCTATCCCCAAGTCGCTAGCCCAATCCACACGATTTTGGTGCTCGCCCTGTTGGGCGGTTGGGCGTTCTGGCATAAGATTTCTGTGGATCATTTGAACGTGGCAGCTAATCCGAACCGCGTGCGCTTTTATCTGGTCACTCTTTTCTTCGAATGGCTCTTGTTCGTTCTGGTAGTGGCGGGCGTGCGGTGTAGTGGCGCGTCTGTCCTCATCGTTCTCGGAGATCATTGGCATTCCGTCCGCCACGTGCTGCGGGATATCGGAATTGCCGCTGGGTTCTGGATCGTTGCGTGGATGCTTCTTTGGGCATTTGGTTGGCTCCTCCGCACCGCCGCGTTGGGTCGCAATGTGTCCATGCTCCCCCAGCGAGGTATCGAACTGACATTTTGGATAGCGCTCGCAGTTAGCGCCGGTATTTGCGAGGAGACAATCTTTCGAGGTTACCTGCAACGGCAGTTCATGGCCCTGACTAAGAGCGCTCCCGCCGGCATTCTCCTTTCTGCCGCAACATTCGGCGCGGCTCACGCGTACCAGGGATTCCGGATGACGATTCTGATCGCCCTGTACGGAGTCATGTACGGGATTCTGGCCTATTGGCGCGCAAGCGTTCGCCCGGGAATGATCGCCCATGCATGGCAGGATTCGTTGAACGGAGTGCTTGCCATTGTAATGAGGCATTAGAGTCTACGTGGTGCTAGTGGCGCAGTTAGTTGAGCGGGGATATGGTCCTCGGAATTCGCGATGACTCAACATTGACCGGGCGTAGTCCCCTTGAACCACCGCAGCGAGTTGACGCTGGCTGCGGACTCAACCCGTCGACCGTTTGATTCCCCTGACGTTTACTGATCACGAAAGCGTCGGAAGAAAAGCGGTGCATGCTAATCAATCCTGATCGAGACTCTGCAATCGCCGCCTTCTGCTGTCTCCGCCAAAAGCACGTCCTCGGAGGGGAACAGTTGGCGCGATAAGTCCGGACGACAAACAGCACGGCCAACTCCGCGATCGCAAGAGTGCAGACTTGCTCGTCAAATGGGCTGCTCAAATAAGTAGGCGTCGTCGTGGGTATCAAAGGACGGTTCGCGGCGAACTCAATCGCCTGGAAATTCAGGTTAAGAGCGCCGTGACGGATACCTAAGCTGAAGAGCAGGCTATTGAGAACGCGCAGTTAAGAACCGCCAGGAACGCTTATGATCGGCAGCGCGCCCTGTGAATAGGCTTCGACGGCCGTGTTTGCTCCACTCTTGTCGGCCAACTGCGAGTCCGTTTCAGTGCCGCCGGGGACGCTTATGACTGGCAGTGCTCCCTGTGGAGAAACCTCGACCTTCGCGTCGCTCTTGTCGGCCGGTTGTGCGCCGGTTTGAGAGCTGCCGGGGACGCTTAGGACATCTAGCGATGCGCCTTTTGCCGGCTGAAGCTCAAGACTTCTTCCGCGACTATGGTCCTGGGTTTGTTTTGTTTTGTTGGACATACTTTTGTGCTCCTTACTTTTGTGCTCCTATCGGATTCTGATGCTTTAGACCTTTCGCTGACTGAGCAATAGAGGACAGTCCTCGAGACAAGCTACGTGTTCTGATACGAGTCTCGAATCAACCGATTCGATTTTGACGGAGGGCCACTCCTGTCCTTACCTATCGAAGATTACGCCATGATCGGCGACTGCCACACAGCAGCCTTGGTTTCAAAATCGGGTTCGATCGACTGGCTTTGTCTTGCTAGGCAATTTTCCTCAGGCGTTCTCTCACGTCGGCTTAGTAAACACAGCCTTCAACCTCAGCCGGGATTTCCGTCAGCCCGCTGTTGCCCCTAGTGGCCTGTCGCAGAGTAACCATTACTAGACTGTTAGCATCAAAGCTGTCATGGCTACTGGCAGCGAAATCTTGCTCTCCAAGCAACAGCAGTCCGATCTAAGTAGCATCGCCCAGTCCCGTGCTCTGCCGGCCGGATACGTGTTTCGCGCCAAGTTGATCCTGATGCTGGTAGAAGGCTCGTCCTTCAACGCGATTAAGCAACAGCTCCAAACCACGGCGCCCACCATCGTTCGCTGGAAGCAACGCTTCCGGCAATACGGAATGGAGGGACTGGATACCTATCATCCCGGCCAGAAGCCCAGTGTGCTGACTCCAGCTCTGCGCGCCCGCATCCTGTCGGCCACGCGGAGAAAACCTAGCGACGGGTCCACGCACTGGAGTTGCCGCAAGCTGGCCTCTGCGCTCGGCGTCAGCAAAGACGCTGTGCATCGCGTTTGGCAAGAAGCGGGCCTGAAACCGCACCGCCTCGAACGCTACATGGCCAGCGACGATCCTGAATTCGAAAGCAAAGCCGCTGATATCCTCGGCCTCTATCTGCGCCCGCCGCAACATGCGGCCGTGTTCTGCGTCGATGAGAAGACCGCCATTCAGGCCTTGGACCGTCTCGATCCCGTCCTGCCGCTCTCGCCGGGACGCGCCGAACGGCACGGCTTCGAGTACTACCGCCATGGCACGCTCTCCTTATATGCAGCGCTTAATACCGCCACCGGTCGCGTCCACGGCAAAACCGCTGCCCGCCATACCAGCCGCGAGTTCGTCGCCTTTTTCCAAGAGGTCGTATCCTTGTGCCCGCCTCGGCAACAGATTCACATCATCCTCGACAATCTCTCCGCGCACAAAACTCAAGCGGTCCGCGAGTTCCTCCAACAACATCCGCGAGTCCGGTTTCACTTCACGCCCACTTACTCGTCCTGGCTCAATCAGGTCGAGATCTGGTTCGCCAAGATCGAACGCGAAGTCATTGCACGGGGCATCTTCACCTCAGTTCCCGACTTGGCTCGCAAACTCCGCCGCTACATCAATGCCTATTCTGCCCATGCTCGGCCTATCCAGTGGAAATACTCCGACCCCACCCGCCGCGTCCGCGGTAACGAACTCACTGCGACAGGCCACTAGAATATTCGTCTCTGGGATTCGCGGCCTTTGCTTCAGACCTATCAGCAAACCCAGGCGATTCGTCTCTACTACCAGTTTTATAACGTGGATGTCGATCGCTACCATCTGGCCGATGGTTATCATCAGGTGATGCTCGCGTCCCGAGAACTCGCGCCCGAACTGCCCGCGGCGGCTCAAACCTGGGTCAACGAGAACTTGGAGTTCACCCATGGCTATGGGTTGGTCATGAACTTTGTATCGAAGACCGAAGGCGGAGGTTTTCCGCAATATCTGATTAAGAATATTCCTCCCGAATCTCAGTACGCCCGGCTGAATATCTCGCAGCCGGCCATCTACTACGGAGAGGTGACACCAGGCTATAAGATCGTGGCGACCGGGATTAAAGAGTTTGATTATCCTAAGGGCAATGAAAACGTTTATACGAGTTACCAGGGGAAGGGCGGAATTCCCCTGGACAGCATCTGGAAAAGGCTTATGTTTTCGTGGACTCAGACCGACATCAATATCCTGCTCACTTCTTACCTGAGGCCGCAAAGCAAAATTCAGATTTGGAGAAGCGTCCAAGAGCGAGTTTCACAGGTCGCGCCGTTCTTGCAACTGGACAACGATCCGTATGCCGTAGTAAGCGAAGGAAAGCAGTATTGGATCCAGGACGCGTATACGACCTCGGATCGCGCCCCCTACTCACGGCCGCAGGCGAGTGGCTCGGAAGCGGGGATAAATTACATCCGCAACTCCGTAAAAGCCGTCGTGGACATGTATGACGGAACCGTGTCCTTCTACGTTATGGATCCAAAAGATCCCATTCTCGGGCTGTACCGACGCGCTTTCCCGGGTGTCTTCAAGGATCTGAGTGAGCTTTCACCCGATCTGAAGAGCCATCTGCGTTACCCACAGGATCTATTCGCCATCCAGGCGGCTCAATACGAGACCTTCCATATGACCGACCCGCAGGTCTTCTACAACCGCGAAGATCTCTGGGTGCCACCGCAGGAGAAGTACGATGGCGCGGTCAACCCGATGGAGCCTTATTACATATTGATGAAGCTGCCTAGGAGCAATCAACTTGAATACCTCATCATGACTCCGTTCACACCGCAAAAGCGTGACAATATGATCGCCTGGCTCGCCGCCAGGTGCGACTTCCCCGACTATGGCAAGATGCTGTTCTACGAGCTGCCGAAGGAAAAGCTGATCTACGGACCAAACCAGATCAGCGCGATGATCGACCAGAGCACAACTATATCTCAGCAACTCACGCTGTGGGACCAGAAAGGATCGAATGTAATTCGCGGCAAGCTTATTGTGATCCCGATCGAGAACTCGTTCCTCTATGTGGTTCCGCTCTATCTCAAGGCGGAAGGCACGAATTTCCCTCAACTGAAACGCGTGATCGTGGCGACAGGAGATAAAGTCGTGATGGAACCCACGCTCGACGAGTCGCTGAGCGCCTTGTTCGGAACACAACCGGGGCAGCCATTGCAACCGGGGCAGACGACCAGGACGCAGGGACTCTTGCCGAGAGCAGCGCTGGATCAAGCCAGGGCGCAACTTGCGGAAGCGCAGAAAGCAATCAATTCGCTCAAAGGCCTGCTAGCTACGCCGGCTCGATAGACGAGCACACGAGCCCATTATTCAGGCCGCGCAAGTTTTTTCAGGGCGAGATGGAGCCGTGCTGGTTGCGCCAGCCTCCTCTAAAGAAGCGGTGACGCGCCATGTTGTGGGCAAGCAGAAAAAAGAGCACTGCCAAGAGAACGATAAACAGGAACTTTCCGACTCCCAACCATGTCGACTTTCGTTCTTCAGGCCCCGTTGTGTCCAAATCAGTTGTCATCAGAGCCGCCTCCGTACCAGCTTGGGTGCTCCCAACAGTGAAATTGATGCCTCGAACCTTCGCCCAGGGCCGCATTCTCATGCGGCTCGCGGCAGGCTTGGTGCCACCTTTAGTTCGGCACGCGACCGCAATATCTGCAGCACGTGAGCACGAGAAACAATGCCCTCAACCCGACCGTCCGACATCACGGGGAGTTGATTGCCATCCTCCAGCCCCATGATCTCCAGGGCCTTCATCGCGGGCACGCCGCTAGAAACTCCCAAAACCAAGGATCGACCCAGGGCATCAGTCAACGCCCTCTCTCCGCAAACTACTTGGCGGCAGTCACCGACTGCACCGAAATCGTAGCGCCGTCAGCCGTGCCCGTGACTTTAGCCTGCTCCCAAGCCAGCTTGTTGAGAGTGTCTAGTGTCGCTTGATCCGAGGTGTCAAGGGTATACACCTTGTCGCCGACAACTAAGGCATACTTGGCGCCCTTCTGCACGCAGGCACGAACGCAGGCTGCGGGGGCAAGCCCCTCAGTGTGCTTAGCGCCGCACATGGCATCGCTGACTTTTCCGGTAAAGGTCTGGGTCGTGCCCGCCACCATAGTGGGCACAACAGCCAATCCGGCGCTCAGCACCACCGTCGCTATCAAACCTTGCAACATCCGCAAACGAGACATAAATCCTCCTCTGTACTCACAGACCTCTGCTACGCTCCGGCCATGATTTACAAAGTATTGAGTAACCAAGGAACGTCTGTCTGGTCAGAATGGAACATTCCAGCACGATTTGCCATGGGCGTGCGCTGGGTCAGGAGTGGGCGGCTAGCTCATGGTTCAGCGGCCACTGCTTTAATTGGAGCAGGTTTGTGATAGCCGTAATAGACTTCGTCCGCTTGCGACTTCCGGGTGAACAAGAAGGGTATTTTGGCCCGCGATTTCATCGCAAAACGCTTTGGAAGCCAGATGTTGTCTGCCAGAGGCATCTTCTCGAGTTCGAATTGTGTACCCGGCTCGACCTCGGCGAGAAAACCTCCAATTGAAACCGGGCGTATGACTGTGGCTTCGACCTTGACCCATTGGAATGTCTGCTTGTCGATCCAAAGTTTGCCCTCCATACCCGTCAACACCTTGGCCTCGGCATTGGGAGGCTCATAGCCGGGACGGGGTGTCGCTTTGAGCACATAAACGTCTTGCGCACCCAGCCTTTGTTCTCCCACCAGCTTGAAGTCAAGGGCCTTTGTCAATTGTTCCATCATGAGGTCATCGCCCTCGCGCTCTTTTTCATACTTTGCGATCCGCTGCCGCCGTTCCTGCTGAGATTCCTTCTGGCGTTCAACGACGGTCGTGTCCAGCTTTTGTTGTTCGCCTGCCTGCTGTTCTGACGACAGCGGCTTGCCGTTCACGGCTACGAGTCGCCCATAAGGAGAGCCCAAGATCATGAGTTCCTCGTATGTCTTGGTTCCTCCACCTGGTTGCCGGTCACGCTCGATGTAATCATAATCAGGAGCAGCCTTCCAATCCACCGCATTGGCCTCGACCGAACGTTGGATGATGGTCTCGACGTCAAGTTGGGCAAAGGAAGCGGCGGCCAGCCCCGCAACAAGAATGACCTGTTTCATAATGCTCATCATCTGTTCCCAATTCACCGCATCGCGCTGTCGGCGTGTCTAGGCGCTAAACGAACATTGACAAGAGGGGCGTTGTGATTAACTTCGCCATCAACCTCAATTTCAACGGACCTGCGATTGTGTGGACCGAACCAGCGTCGCGCCTGAAGCGTCCGCCCAGTGCACGTTCAGGGCACTCCTGATAACCGCTGAGTTTGGGCGTTCCCGCTCCAGCAGTTAGATAGCCGCACTTGCGCCTTATCGATTGTCACGAACCGTGCCTGATTAGCATTACGATTTTCTTTAAAACTGTGCAATTTTGAACAGTCGTCCTATTTTGGGCGGCGTATTATCCGACGTGTTCGACGGAGCGGTCATGGGTTAGTGTCGATTGACAGTGTCGACGTTCGGACCCTCACGACTGCTCTCCTTTCTCTGCTAGGAACGCTCACCTAGTTAGGCCGGACTCACAAAGTTCGGCCTCTTCTTTGGCTTTTATGCTACTCATGAGCTATGTCTTGGGAGGGAACTAGCCAACAGACTGTCGCATAATTCTCGCTTACGATTGCTCGATGGTTGGCGGTGCCGGAGCTGTCAAGAATTCGCGGAGGGGTGTCGATACGCACCCATCAATCTTGCGATCAGTACGGCCAGATATAGCACGCCGAGAATGGCTTCGATCACGGACAGCGAGCGCGCCGGGGCGGATACTGCCGTAATGCCCGCCGCACCCAGAGAAGTCATGGTCGCGAAACTGTAGAAAATGAAGTCGAACCTGTTGGGAATAGCGTGGAGGTTGGTCAGAGGGTCGAGATAAAACGCCTTTGGCTGAATGGCAGCCACCATTCCGTAGATACTGGCAAACGTAAACCCCACCAGCAGATAAATGCACAGCGCCCCGAAAACCGTCTCCGAATTGGGTTGCTCCTTGGTGAATACCCGGCGGAAGATGACCACCACGACAAAGACATCAAACACAAAACTGAGAACGATATTAAGAATGGGCAGCAAACCCGCGTCGGCCCGAGGAAGCAATATGCGTTCCGTAAGGGCCGGAACGGCGAGCAGCAGCGCCACGAGCAGGAGGGTCCTCCTGAGGCGGATCGCGTAGACCGCGATCAGAATCACGGCGCTCCCGAGGATCCGGAATGCAAAATACCCGAATCCGCCGCTTTGCACATAGGGATAAAGGACGAGCGACGCCAGCAGGAAAAGAAACAGCAGGAAAAACTTGTGTCCGGTCAAAGGCCGGACATGTCCGGGGCCGGTCGATTGCTGAGGCGGCGTTTGAGCCATAAAGTCTTACAGATTCCCGTGCGGCGATGGTACACCTTGCCGCGTAAAGAAAAAGGCCGAACTCATGTCCGGCCCGCCGGGATAACGTGTGGTTCAGGGGTTATTGGCCGATCGAACTGGCGGTTGCGGAAAATACGTTGTTCGTGCTCGTTCCAATCAATCGGATTGTGCTAACCACGAGTACCAGGATGACGGCCAGCCGCCACATCCGTATTTGCATAAAGGGGGTCTCCCGTGGAAATCCCAGAAGCAGTTCCCAGTTCAATCGACCAAGCTATCGAAGTCGCGTTTCAGCGCACCACAGGCCAGTTCATCGAGATCGATGCGCAGGTCGGCACCGCGAAGAATCCGGGTAAGAAAGCGCATAATGCCAGAGTCCATACCGAACGGAGGCCGAGATGAGAAACTTCATAAAAAATTCAAACCGACATGGCATAAAAGGAATTGTCCGTACATGCTGGCGCCCCGAAGGTCTCCAGTCAGCTCCGGCACCGATTGATTCTGAGCACAATTGACCAGTTGCGAGGTTGCAAACCGCGTTATGCTGACAGTCAGACTGCGAGGTTCTATGCTTCAAAAAGCTCTGTTCGATGCGGCGCAAACATTTGATGGTTACTTGCGAAACAAGGAACACTATGCAGGCGAAGTGCGAATGAAACTCGTTGCGATCCGCGATCAAATGGAAGCACTGCGGCGGACTCTCGATCACATTCGTGATTAGAAGAGGGATCTAAATACCAGCTTTGACGGGCGTTTGAGATCCCCATTGCCTACCATCGGGAGGGAAAACCAGGATTGAGTGCGGATCTCAAGGCGACTGTGATGCGGTGGAGTCCATTGTCCACGGCGTTGTGGGGCGCGCTCATCTATGGGCTACGGACGCTTATACGGTAACCCTCGCGCCATCGCAAGTTGCGATTGGATCGTTCGAGTACGAGCTTGCGGGAATCCAATTTCTACGGCTAAAACATGAGTATCTCTGCGCTGACATCGTTTATCGTGAGTCTCGTATTTTTCATGGGAATAGCCACAGCTTCGCATGCGCAGGCCACTAAACCAGCCCCGCCGACACCTATCGATGAGAAAAAGGTCGAGCTCGGCGGAACGCCCTGGAATCCACAATGGGACCAGATCATCGAGAAGGCGCTGCCACTCGAAATGCTTTCTTCGCAAGTTCCGCCGGGAGTCCGTCGATTCTGTCCGCGATTTTACGAGATGGCCGAGACAGACAAACGCGCATTTTGGGCCTACTTCTTTCAGGCCCTTGCGGGCGCTGAAGCCGGATTAAATCCCAACACAAGCGTCCGTCACATCGAGCCGAACGTCGCGAAACACGATGAGGTGAGAGGAACGGCGAGGCGCAGTGAAGGATTGCTGCAGCTTTCGTACGCAGACCAGAAGCGTTATGGGTGCGATTTCAATTGGCAAGTCGATCGTGTGCTAAAGCCGAACGATCCCGCGAAAACCATTCTCCAGCCGAAGAACAATCTCGAATGTGGAGTGAAGATTCTGGTCAACCAGACCATCGTCCAACACAAACCCTTGCTGACCCGGTCGGGATACTGGTCGACGTTGCATCCAGACGGGCCGAGCTACCGCGTATTTGCCAAGCAAATGACAAATCCCCCACTTGCATGTGGGCTGTCCACCAAGTCGACGATCGACAAATCGGCTACGACGAAGTCCGTGCAGGACGGCGCGAACCGCCGCGAAAGTCCCCAGTAGTTTGGTATCGACTGAGCCCGCATAGCTGCTCTCCGCAATGACGGAGTCAGAGGACAGTAGTGATAATGCCGTTAAATCAACGAACGAGAAAAGAAACACCTTGGAGAGCGCAGCTGTACCGGTAGTGCGTGGAGCGTACAACATCTTCCGTGCCGGCCAGGTTGCGCAATACACCTCCTAACCTGTGCTGCCCCGGGAGCAGACGAAGCCGGGATGCAGCGATGAGGGCACCATTGCGAGTGCCAGCCTCACGGCGGACCAACGCAAATACCGGCCACTACCGGTATCCGTTTGTACTTGCTTTCCGCCAAAGCTACACGGCGGAAGGCGCCGCATCTATGCCGCGACGCATCGAAACAACAAGTTGCGCGGTCGATGCAGAGGGCCATCTAAGTGCTATACTTATAGCTGAGGTGGTTACCACCTTCTCCTCATTTCAGGTTCCCTGAACTAAGTCAGCCCATCTGAAGTCTTCTTTCTTAGAAACTCCAACCTAAGGAGGTTGCCATGTTTGCTCGCAATGTCTCGATTCATCTGAAATCCAATACTCTTTCCGAATACACGCGGATGTTTGACAAAGACGTTCTTCCTTTGCTTCGTAAACAAAAGGGCTTCAAGGACGAACTTACCTTCGCCGGTCCCGGCGGAGTTGATGTGACGGCAATCAGTTTTTGGGAAAACAAGATCGATGCCGAAGCCTACAACACCAATGCTTACCCCGAAGTGTTGAAGACCCTGGCAAGATTTATCGAGGGAACGCCTAAGGTTCAGACCTGCGACGTTGTCACCTCGACCTTCCATAACATCGCGGTTCACGCAACAGCATAAGTGTGAGCTTTTGAGACGGGAAGGCGGCTAATCCCGCCTTCTCGGACGACTCAAGGCACTCAAGCTGTGGAACCTAGCGATACGGAAATTATTATTAGAAGCGGCGCTTATGCCAAACCTATTTGTTGGAAATCTAGCTTCGAACCGGACACCGGATGAGCTCCGTACATTGTTTCAAGCCTACGGATCAGTCGAAGGAGTGGAAATCATGACCGATCCCCTAACCCGATATTCACGCGGGTTTGCGGTTGTGAGAATGACCAACGACCTCGAAGCCAAGAAGGCGATCTCAGACTTGAACGGCGTGATTTTGTGGGGAAGACCGATTCGAGTGGAAGAGTCTCGACAGTTGAGTGAGTTGACTTAGTTCGCCGTTTACTGGAGCACACTCCGGCAGCACGATTGAATTGCGCTTCAATCCACAATCTTAGACTCGACACCTGATCGATCGTGATGTTGATATTTGTCGAAGGAGCCCTACCCATGAAGGATCCGTTTGAAGTTCTCCGAATAAAAGAGCTAGACATGCTGAGAGTCAAACAGGAAATAGAGGCGCTGCGGATTACTGCCGAGTTGCTGGGAGAAGAACCTGCTTCTGCCGGCGACCAGAGAGTTGAGTTCTGACAAGTCGTCAACATGCCCTAGTCCAGGACTAGTGCTCCATAGGTTGCCCTTTGTGCCTGCTTTCCGCCAAAGCTACACGGGTAGACGGCGCCGGATCTGCTACGCGATGTATCGAAACAACAAGTTGCGCGGTCGAGGCAGAGGGCCACTTAAATGCTATAGTTCTAATCGAGGTGGTTACCACCTTCTCCTCATTTCAGGTTCCCTGAACTAAGTCAGCCCATCTGAAGTTTTCTCTTCTTAGGCTCGCAGGAAAGCCGTGTACCCCATGCATACGCAACAGATTTTGAACGAAGTTCGACAACTGTACAACGTGAGTGACCGCCTTGACGCGCTGGCGGGACAACCTCCCCTCGTCTCAGAAGCACTCATTACCATCTCGGGAAGCGTTCGTAACACAGCCACGTTGTTGGGAGTGCTGGTCGCGACGAAAATGACGCTGCTCTCGGGATTAGATCCGGCGAATGCTTGATCGTCTCATCGCTGCTGTTGATGAACTGGGGTTCCGGGTCGACGGGGGCGGAAGCTAGTCGTGGAGAACGACATTTAGAAGTGAACTGTGAACTTGCAGCCCGCTGCCGCCATCATAGTCAAGAAAACCCAACTTTCTGAACCGATTCATAAAGAAACTGACCCGCGACCGGGTCGTCCCTATCATCTCTGCAAGGGTCTCCTGGCTGATCTTGGGGATTACCGTCTCGGGCACGCCCTCCTTGCCGAAATGAGCAAGCAAAAGCAGAATCCGAGCTAGTCTCTTTTCGCTGGAGTTGAAGAGTTGGTCGACCAAGTCCTCTTCGTACCGAATGTTCCGCGCCAGCAGATACGCAACGAACAGATCCGAGAATGTGTGTTCCCGGTGGAGCGCCAGCATCATTGCCTTCTTGTCAATTTGCAGAAGTTCGCAGTCCGTCATCGCGGTTGCAGACCCCATGCGCATCGGCTGTCCAGCCAGGCCGCCTTCTCCGAAAAACTCTCTCTCACCCAATATGCCCAGGGTTGCTTCCTTGCCAACCTTGGACACGACGGCGAGTCTGACCTTGCCTTCCTGGATGTAGAAGACGGCGTCAGCCTTATCCCCCTGTGTGAAAATTGTTTGCTTCTTGGAAAAGGTCACGACCTTCCTACCCTCGCCGATAGTGGCAAGGAATTTCTTCGGGTCGAAGTCGGGTTTCTTGTTGGCCGACGCGGTTGATGGCACTAATGCTTCTCCAATGTAGAGCTACACTCCCAGACATTGTGTCAGAATGGCCGTCATGAAAGATGTTCACTTTTGCTCACAATCGTAAAAGCGTGACGGGCCCAATAAGACAGCCTCTGCGCTAGTGGGTAGAAAATGAGCAATATTGAGCATTTTCAGATCTGCGGAATGTTGCATCATGTGGTAATGAAAACCAAGGAGCTCACCCTGAAACAGATATTATCCGTGCCTTGTCCTACGTGTGGTGCGGCGACCGAGGAAGCGTGTGAACTGCACACCGGTGCCCGGCGCACCGAGCCACACCGGGATCGGAAACTTTCCGCAGCGGAGGCCGTGGAAACGCGGCCCGGCAAACGATAAGCGACAAACCCACGGGCTCTAACCTCGCGTCGAAGTCTCTGCCAGCAGGCTGGAGACATTTAATTCCACAAAGTGTTCACTTTTGATCAGCTTTCTCCCTTGGGTGTCGCTATCCTCTGCGTACCAGCCATTGGAGGAACTCTTGGAAAACTTCGACGAGTTGATACAAAGGCTACTTGAAGTTCAAAGTGGCGGACAGCAAAGAAGTCCCAAGCTGATCGCGGAAGATGAGCGATTGATGAATGGTCTACGCTTGGCGGCAAGACCGGCACAAACGGTGAAGCTTAGCCAGGTCGTGCAGAGCGGACACGATTAAAACCTTGCCTGTTTTTACTCCCCCGATATTTTGTTTCGCCGATTTCTCCGGCCGCGTCAGCGGAATCAGTTTCGCCGCCACGACGGAATGGAAGAATTCGGAGCAGACGCCGGACGCGTACTCGTCGTTTGACGGAATCGTGAATATCGTGAAAAGCACTTCCTCTTTGGCGCCGACAGCATCAGAGCAGGATGCCAGCTAGGCTAGAAGGTGGGCGATGAGAACATTTAGAGTCGTTTGAAATGTCCTGGGAACAGCGGGACTGATTTTGGCGGGGTACGTCTTGGTTATGTCCATGAAGGATGCTCGACGGTACATCAAGATCAGCACGATGTGATCGTTCGATGAGATAGCCACTGCAACATTTGACTGTCACTCCGAGTAGCCATCGTCGTTTTCCTCGTCATCATCGTCATGTTCCTTGCCGTCGCCGTCGCCGTCGTCTTCCTCTTCTTCGTCCTCTTCCTCCTCGTCAGGCTCTTGTCGCATCAGGGCATCGGCAGCTACCGAGTGGTCATGAGTGTCTGAGTCGGCGGATTCTGGACGTGGTCTGCTCATATTCAAATGGTACGCCGGATGGCCCGTCGTGGAGTGCTTTGACTCGATCATGGCGGTCCGTTCCCGAATCTCATTGCTATCGCTGAGGCGGAGGACTAACCTTAAATAGTCCCTTTCGCATCTCTCCGTCGCCTTCCGGGGCACCTTTCTTCTCGACGGTCCCATTGCGCAACCGATAGAAATGAGGGTCCTCTCATGGAACCCTTCCTTTATTCGCTACAGGCAGGTCGAATCGGGAATCCCCGAGCAGGAGCACATCTATGAACGCAACTAGCTTCTTTGTCGGTCTGCTGATTCTGCTGTTCACGATCCTGCTGCTCCACAGGATGCACAAGCTGAAACCACGGATCGCCGGATACGGATCACAAAGGATGTGCCCATCTTGCGGATTGATCACATCTCGATTGAAGGCATGCTGCTTGGAGTGCGGCAAGTCTCTTACAGACGTGACTGTGACCCCGATTCTGGAGAAATGAAGCGCTGCTTGCTCACAAACCGTTTCTCGTGAAGGCAGAAGTGAGGTAGTGGCAAACTGATGAAAAATACGAAATTTGTTGTGAAACTGAAACGAGGCGGAACCTAGCCGTTCGTGGGCTGAGCAACGCAAGCTCTCCTCACCTGCGGGCCGAATGCTTGCACGCGTGTCGCTGAAATTGTCGCCGAACATCAAATTCTGCCTGTTTCGCATGGTCACGAAGATACGAAGAGGCCAGAAATCGCATATTGCAAGCCGCGCAGATCCCGAGGGATGGGGTCACGATCCGAAGACCACGCGCGCACGGAATGTCTGCGCTTGTCTCCTCAGAATTCACCCACTTACAGGTATGCTGGGCGAATCTTTCCCGGAGATACTTAGTGGCGGCTTCCGGATCCTTCATCAGTTCGCCGGGAGTGAAAAATTTCAAATGGCACTTGGCACAACCCGCTAGGCATGGTGTTTTGCCCGCGTATCGAAGAAATACCGGCAGAAAGTCGTTCATGCTATCGTTGAGCTTGGCATGGCTCTGGCGGCTGGCGTCCGTCTTCTCGTCTCCCGAGTTACGGTCAGCGCTTCCATGGCATACATCCAGCCCACGCCGCTCGAACCGCAGAACACGCGCGCTCCGCAAGCCGACGCGTGCTTCACGATTTCAAATTGTGAATGTTCGCCTTCCGCCACGATATATTCGCAGTCCATTTCGCCGTCTGCCACCAATTGGCTGATGTACTGCATCACCGTGTCATAAGGCCGGATTGGGTAAGCCGTAACTACGTCGACGTTGGCCAGTTTGCAGGCAATCGCAATGGCCTCGGCGCCTGTAATCAGGGCTTCCTGCTCCAAGGTTTTTTTTTCCTCAACCGGTATTGTCATTGTCGCCATTTCAATCTCCTTAGTATTCAGGTTGCTCCCTTCGGGGCATTGGCCTTTCTTTGCGACTTCCAGGGCCTCGGGGACCTGTTCTTGATATTGGCCGCGATAACGGAAACCGTGCGATCGCTTTTCGATCGGTTCGGCTTTCTTAATCGTGGTTTCCAGCCACTTCAGGTATGCGTCTTTGTCTGTCTCGAACCCTGCCCACTGGCTGTTGTTATCGTGGAACTCGGACTCGTTCACCATGGTGACGCATTCCTTCACCGGGCAAACTTCCTCGCAAATGCCGCACCCGCAGCACGCTTCGAGGTTGGGATCGTAGGTGCCGGCGGCGGTGACATCGAACGCGGCATCGGGACAGTTCAGCCAGCACAGCGTGCACTTGGTGCAAGTGGCGAAGTTCACCACCGGCCGTTGGGTGCGCGTTGAGTACTTCTTGAACAATTCGTTGCGGGCCGGACGGAAACCGCCAACTTGTCCGGTAACCGGGTCGGCGAAGACGCCAGCTTGCGGCTGACCTTTAATCGATACGCCGCAACGCATGTCTTCCCAGCGAGGTAGATCGAACTTGAACAGCTCTTCGGGATTTACCCACGCCCCCTTTCACATCAATGCTGGAAAAGCGATCGAAAGCATTGCGAGCCGACGTCACTTTCAGTTCGCTCTTGAGCTTCTGGTTGATGAATTTCTCTACCGACTCGATGGTCATTACTTCGGGCAGGACCTTGGCGATGGCGCCCAGGACACGCACGTCCGTGTGATCATCCTTGTAAACCCACATACCAGAGAAACTGGTAACGCCCTTGATGATTCCCAGCTTGTAAGGTTCTTCCCGGCGGTGAATGTTCTTCAGCAGTTCCGGTGCGTCGTCGCGAGAAATCACTATCAGAGTGTGCCCCGGTTTTAGAGCTTGATGCACCGGCTTCAAGCCGTACCACGCCCACGACTCCGCGCCCTTGCAGAGCGTGTCATCGAGAACCACGGTCAGGTCAGCCTGTTTCGGCTCGTACTGCGCCATTCCAGCTTCGAGCGTCTGTTCATCGTCAGCGACGATGGCGAAACTCTTGGCGGGAATGCCGTTTCGTTCAGGAGCATCTCCATAACGGCCGAAGGAAATACCTAGTTTGCCCTGGTTGTGCGCGGCGAGAACGATGTCGCGCGTGATGTTTTTCGCGAGGGTTTTCTGAAAAACCCCCCGGTAAATTACCTCAACCGCGAATAACTGGCCCATTTGGCAACCTCCATTCTTTTTACAGCTTTTGTAAAACGATCTTTTCTATTTCCTGCAAGTGTTGGCGCATGGCCGCCTCCGCGGCTTTTGCGTCGCCCCGCTTCAAGGCCACAAGAATTCGGTGATGGCCGGCCAGCGATTGTTCCTGCCGTCCTTCCACCTGCAACAACCGTTCCCGTCTTTCCTTCAACAGATCCATCA
Organism: uncultured Acidobacteriota bacterium; assembly: GCA_963722725.1. Classification (GTDB taxonomy): domain Bacteria; phylum Acidobacteriota; class Terriglobia; order Terriglobales; family Acidobacteriaceae; genus JABDBE01. The sequence continues at coordinate 762,132 of CAVROB010000006.1, read as the reverse complement.
GAACGTCTACAACCTTCAAGACCACGCTGTTATCGGAAGCCAACGCGATGGCATAGTGAAACTCCGAGTCCTCGTCGGTGGCGAGTTCGCTCCGTTGCACCTTTTCTTCCTGACGGATGAGGATTTGCTGCATGTCATCCAGTTCTTTCGGAGAGGCATGGAGAGCAGCGCGACCGGCCAGCGGGGGCTCGATCATCTTGCGGACGTCGAGAAGTTCCTCCACTGTTCTGTGCCGCTCCAGGAGCGCGGCGGTGAGAGAGTTCGCTGGCGCAGATAACGGATCGCGAACTACTGTGCCGATTCCTTGGCGGGGTTCTAACAAACCCATGAGTTCCAGGCTACGGATGGCATCGCGCACCGACCCGCGACTGACTCCGAGCATCTGCACCAGTTCGCGTTCTGGGGGAAGCAGGTCACCCGGTCTCATCTGTTCCGCAATGCGCCGTTCGAGCTGCTTGGCAACTTCCTGATACACCTTGTTTCTGGGGATCGCTTCAAACTCGACTCTCACCGGTGGGTGTGTGTTCATCACGGTAGTTGTCTGATGACTGTTGACCAACCCATTTCAAACCCGCGCGGAAAAAGGCGCAATGATTCAAGTCACCATTCAATGTGACGCTTTTAACATGACGCTGTACTTCAGCACGTGGAGTTCTCGCCCGGGTGGAGTGCGGGCTCGCCTCTGACCTTGCATTGCGGCAATAGCACATCACATTCTCATGTCTCACGCGTGACAGATAAGACCGCAGATGGGGCCTAGACTGGGTTTCTTAGGGAGGCCTCGCAATGTCGACTGCTTGGACCGCTCGTTACGCACTGCGCACGATAGGCGTCACCGCTTCTGCGATTCGCGAGTTGTTGAAGATCACCCAGAGGCCGAGAATGATTTCGTTTGCTGGCGGCCTGCCCGCGCCTGACGTGTTTCCCATTCAACGCTTTCAGGAGGCCTGCCACAAGGTGCTTACGCAACAGGCAGCCTCGGCCTTGCAGTACGGAGCGACCGAAGGTTACGAGCCGCTGCGCGAACTGATCGCGAACAACATGGCGCGCTACGGGATTAAGGCAAAGGTCGAGAACGTTTTAATCACTTCGGGATCGCAGCAGGCTCTTGATCTGCTCGGCAAGCTGTTTATCAATCGTGGAGATCGCGTGCTGCTGGAAGCGCCGACTTATCTCGGTGCGCTGCAAGCCTTCAATATGTGGCGCGGAATATGTGTCCGTGCCGATCGACGAGGACGGCCTGCGCACCGACTTGTTGGAGAAGCCACTGCGGTCGGGACCCAAGTTTATGTACGTGCTGCCGAACTTTCAGAATCCGGCGGGAACCACGTTGTCCGAGGGCCGGCGCCACGAACTAGTGGCCTGTCGCAGAGTAACCATTACTAGACTGTTAGCATCAAAGCTGTCATGGCTACTGGCAGCGAAATCTTGCTCTCCAAGCAACAGCAGTCCGATCTAAGTAGCATCGCCCAGTCCCGTGCTCTGCCGGCCGGATACGTGTTTCGCGCCAAGTTGATCCTCATGCTGGTAGAAGGCTCGTCCTTCAACGCGATTAAGCAACAGCTCCAGACCACGGCGCCCACCATCGTTCGCTGGAAGCAACGCTTCCGGCAATACGGAATGGAGGGACTGGACACCTATCATCCCGGCCAGAAGCCCAGTGTGCTGACTCCAGCTCTGCGCGCCCGCATCCTGTCGGCCACGCGGAGAAAACCTAGCGACGGGTCTACGCACTGGAGTTGCCGCAAGCTGGCCTCTGCGCTCGGCGTCAGCAAAGACGCTGTGCATCGGGTTTGGCAAGAAGCGGGCCTGAAACCACACCGCCTCGAACGCTACATGGCCAGCGACGATCCTGAATTCGAAAGCAAAGCCGCTGACATCCTCGGCCTCTATCTGCGCCCGCCGCAGCATGCGGCCGTGTTCTGCGTCGATGAGAAGACCGCCATTCAGGCCTTGGACCGTCTCGATCCCGTCCTGCCGCTCTCGCCGGGACGCGCCGAACGGCACGGCTTCGAGTACTACCGCCACGGCACGCTCTCCTTATATGCAGCGCTTAATACCGCCACCGGTCGCGTCCACGGCAAAACCGCTGCCCGCCATACCAGCCGCGAGTTCGTCGCCTTTTTGCAAGAGGTCGTATCCTTGTGCCCGCCTCGGCAACAGATTCACATCATCCTCGACAATCTCTCTGCGCACAAAACTCAAGCGGTCCGCGAGTTCCTCCAACAACATCCGCGAGTCCGGTTTCACTTCACGCCCACTTACTCGTCCTGGCTCAATCAGGTCGAGATCTGGTTCGCCAAGATCGAACGCGAAGTCATTGCACGGGGCATCTTCACCTCAGTTCCCGACTTGGCTCGCAAACTCCGCCGCTACATCAATGCCTACTCTGCCCATGCTCGGCCTATCCAGTGGAAATACTCCGACCCCACCCGCCGCGTCCGCGGTAACGAACTCACTGCGACAGGCCACTAGTGCTACTGGCGGACAAGTATGGCATTCCGATCATCGAAGATGACCCGTACGGCCAGTTGCGCTATGAAGGCGTGCATCTGCCATCGCTGGTTGTGCTCGACCGCGAGAACCTTCGCCGCGACAACGGCTATTCCATTGGGAATGTCATTTACCTGAGCACCTTTTCGAAGACGCTAGCGCCCGGGCTTCGTCTGGGATGGATCGTCGCGCCGCCTGAGGTCATCAGCAAGCTGGTACAGATAAAGCAGGGTGCGGACCTGCACACTTCGACCTTTACTCAGTTTGTGGCTTACGAGGTCGCGCGCGACGGTTTCCTCGACAAGCATGTGAAGCTGATTCGGCAGATTTATCGCGAACGCCGCGACGTCATGCTGCAGGCGCTGCAAGAGTTCTTTCCGCCCGATGTAACCTGGACTCATCCTAAGGGTGGGCTATTCTTATGGGTGACTCTGCCCGCAGGGCTGGACATCCAGGCGCTTTTCAAGTCCGCGGTCGAGCAGAATGTAGCGTTCGTGCCGGGCGATTCCTTCTATGCCAGTGACGGACATGAAAGCCGCCGCCACATGCGCTTGAACTTCTCCAACGCCGCCCCGGAACAAATACGCGAGGGCATCCGGCGATTGTCCGCGGCCGTGAAAGACCACATCGCGGGTTTCGAGGATACGGTTTGCTCATGTTCCAATTTCATCTAGAAGGTTCAGAAATGTCACTCTCAGAAGTAGTAATCGCGAATCAGAAGACGATTCTTGAAAACCAAGCCTTGATCCTGAAAGGCCAAGAGGAGATCAAGAAGAATCAAGCTACCTTCAATGTCATCGTACGGAACCAAGAGGAGATTCTGGCTGCCCAGCGGCACTGTATGTACCGAGAAGCTTTGGAGGAGCACCTGAAGTCATGCGAGAGCGCGGGTGTGACTATAGACAAATTCGCGACGCGCCATTAACGGCAAACGCTCTTTGGCCAGGCAACTGTGAACAGGCGAACCTGAACTGAAAATTAGCGAGAGACAGATCATTGAGAGGATAGTCGCTTGGACTACCCCCTTTACTTCTTCCCCAGGAAACGCATTTACTGCAGCACAACAATATTCTTGTTTGCACACATCCCACTGAGGATCTTCGGCCACACCGTAACGCTGACTTCTCCGAGATGAGCTTTGCGGAGCAACAGCATCAAGGTGCGCAACTGTCCGGCCCTGCTGGTTGTTAAAGCGCATCCTGCGGGTCACGACTGAAGGTGACTTGGATCACTGCGCCTGCATGCCCAAACGTTGAAACTCTCAACTAGGCTGCGAAGCTGCTGAGTTCTCTTACATTCGGTTCTGAAGGATTGCATCAGTGGTTACTTTCGCAACACACGCAGCACAACAAGAGTCGCGACACTTCCCAAAGAGAGGAAACGAAGATCATGAAGATGACGAAGCTGGTGGTGCTGGTAATGACGATTGCGGTGGCTCTTTTCATTCTGATTCCCAATCTGTCCTGGGCCGCCGATGACGGAGCGACGATCTACAAGGCGAAATGTGCAGCCTGCCACGGAGCAGACGCAGCCGGCAAGCCCGCGGCCAAGATGCTAAGCCTGGTTTCCGACGAGGCCAAGAAAGCTTCGGATGACGACTTAGCCAAGGAAATTACGGAAAAGGCAAAGCACCCCAGCATGGTGAAGAGCCTGCCGCCCGATCAGATAAAGATGGTTGTGTCCTACATTCGTAGCTTACAGAAGTAGTGATTGCTGTTCCTCTTAGCGCACTGCCGCTGTCGGGGCCACGATTTATCGGGCAGCGGCGAGGAAGAGGTGAGGGCGAGTATGAAGATGCCCGGCTCAATTCGGCGGACCGAACGGAAGCTCGGTCGATCCTCAGTCGACCAACCCGTCGCCAGCCGGGAATCTCCTCCCCTGCCACTCTTCCAAGATGGAACAGCCCTGCCGGGTCCGGATGGTCATCACCGCGGGCCCGGTTTTTTCTTCACAGTTGGCTCCCCAAATCTGTTCTGTGCGGTTCCCAAGTCTGTTCCGCCCCAGCGTACGTTCACCGCGTACCTCATCCCTCCGGAACGGAAGTCTCGGTCGAGAACATTCAGGAGCAACTTCCATGAGTAAGGCACTGCTGTATGACGCGACGATGTGCATCGGTTGCAAACAGTGTGAACAAGCCTGCGCCACCGAAAACAAACTGCCCTATAACGACGGCATCGCGGCCGAAGCGAAGCAATCCGATCACAAGTACACGGCCGTCCTCGCGAAGAATGACAAGTTCATGCGCCGTCTGTGCATGAATTGCCAGGATCCCGCATGTGCTTCGGCCTGCCCGGTTGCGGCATTGCGCAAGACTCCGGCCGGCCCCGTGATCTATGACGAGGGTCGTTGCATGGGCTGCCGCTATTGCATGCTGGCCTGCCCCTTCAGTGTTCCTAAGTACGAATGGGGCAAGATACTTCCCAAAGTACGCAAGTGCACCATGTGTGCAGACCGAGTTGCAGCAGGCAAGCAAACGGCATGCGCGGAAATCTGCCCAACTGGAGCCACCAAGTTTGGCGAGCGCGATGATCTTATTCAGGAAGCCCAGCGGCGAATTCGGGATAATCCTGGTCAGTTCGTGAAACATATTTACGGTTTGAACGAAGTGGGCGGAACTTCGGTGCTTCTGCTCTCGAGCGTTCCCTTTGAACAGTTCGGGTACTCAGCCGACATGCTGACCGAACCCATGCCGTTGCTGACTTCTCGCGTGCTTTCGAAAGTTCCCGATGTAGTGACACTTGGAGGGGTCATATCGACAGCGCAGCCGTCGCGGCGAACGGTGCACATCTTCTGACCTTGGCGAATCCATTGCCCGGGTTGCGGCAGTGTGATGCTCTCCACTTTTCCAGTCAGCTTGGAGGCGAAGTCATCCATGCCGACATGCACCAAGCTCGGGCTCTCGCTTAATGCCAGGTGTGCCCGGGGTGGTAGCGCAGATTCTCCGGGACCGCGAAGCCACCGACCAAGGCCGGCTGCAGCCGGGGTGGCGCATCCTGTTTTTGCGCGGCGAGCGGCACCGCCGGTTGCGCCGCGTGGCGCGTGCGGTAATGGTCAATCAGTAGGAAAGCTGCGAATGTGAAGAGAACCAGTAGGACTGTCATAAGTCACCTCGTCGTTTCTTAGGTGGGAGGCCGTCTTTCGAGCCACTCACACTTTTCTAAAGGCAATCGCCGTACCAGACGAGGCAATTCAAGACAGGCCGTTCTGCGGCCGGAGAACTGCTGCGATATGAGGGAGTTAACGAAAAGCTATTTGACGGCCAAGGATTATGTGATGAGATTATGAACATCCCCAATGCTGGATATCGCAACGGACACAAAGTGGTGCCACTGTATTCGAAAACACAAGCGAATTGTAATCACTCACTTATGCGCTATAGCTGATGCCGAGTAATCTCGCAACATCAAAGTTGAAAAATGCAATGGGAACAACAACGATGCGGCGGGACATACCCCAGAAGCGATTGCCGAGGAAGCAGCAACGTACCGTCAGCAAGTCAAGGCGCGGGCTGCTTGGAATCCAGCGAAACAACCATCGTGGCTTACCGAACAATTGTTTTCAGAGTCAGTGTCCTGACTCATAATCCGTAGGTCGTTGGTTCGAGTCCAACCGCCGCCACCAAACGGCTTCACACTCTGTAGAGATCAGGGCTGCTTCAGGAATTTGCCCTGTTCGAGTTCCAAGAATGCCTGCCGCAGCTGCTCTTGCGTGTTCATGACAATTGGGCCGTACCACGCGACTGGCTCCTCCAGCGGTTTCCCCGAGACCAGAAGAAATCGTATGCCATCGTCTCCGGCCTGCACCGTGACTTCGTCTCCACGGTCGAAGAGTATGAGTGAACGGTTAGCGGCTTCGACTGGAGGCGACGTGTCCAACCACTTCACGGCTTCCGTGGGTACGGTCAGCGGGCCGGACGCATTGCAAAACTTCCCGCTTCCGCCGAACACGTATGCGAACGCGTGTCGAGTTGTCTCCACCGGCAAGGTTTTTCGTCTGCCTGGAGAAACGGAGACATCGAGGTAAATCGGGTCGGCCGCAATTCCGTCTACAGGCCCGACCTTCCCCCAAAACTTTCCGCAAACAATCCGCACATGCGTGCCATCGTCATCTTTAATCTCGGGAATATCAAGCGCTTTGACTTCCTGGTATCGCGGTGTGGTCATTTTGAGTGCTGAAGGAAGATTCGCCCACAACTGAAAGCCATGCATCCGGCCAGATTGATCGCCCTTGGGCATTTCCTGATGGATAATGCCGCTGCCCGCCGTCATCCACTGAACGTCACCAGCGGCGATGGCGCCATGATTTCCCATGCTGTCGCCGTGCTCCACCGTGCCTGTCAGCACATAAGTGATCGTCTCGATCCCGCGATGAGGATGCCACGGAAAGCCTGCCAGATAATCCTCGGGGACATCATTGCGGAAATCATCGAGTAGAAGAAACGGGTCGAATTCCTTCGTGTTTCCGAAGCCGAAGGCGCGGCGCAAATGAACGCCCGCACCTTCTAGCGTTGGTTTCGATTGAATCAGACGCTTCACTGGTCGAATCGACATTAATAAGTCTCCATATAAGCGTTGCCCGGCCTCCGCGGCGAAGGCCGGGCCAAGTCGGTTACGCTGCCACTTGGTCTGCACGCTTGAAGAATGCGAGCAGATCCTCGTTGATGACATCCTTGTGAGTGGTGCACATGCCGTGAGGATAACCCGGATAGACTTTCAGGATTGCTCCCTTAACGATCTTCGACGAGAGAAGGCCGGCCGCAACGATAGGGACGATCTGATCGTCATCGCCGTGGAGAATGAGTGTCGGCACGTCGAACTTCTTGAGGTCTTCGGTGAAGTCCGTTTCGGAAAACGCCTTGATGCATTCGTACGAGCCGGGGAATCCGCACAGCATTCCCTGGAGCCAGAACGATTCGCGCACGCCTTCCGAAATCTTCGCTCCCGGCCGATTGTAGCCATAGAACGGGAGGCTGAGATCCTTAAAGAACTGCGAGCGGTCCGCATGGACGCTGGCGCGAAGGCCGTCAAATACTTCAATGGGCAGGCCAGCGGGATTGGCAGGTGTTTTTAACATCAGGGGTGGCACCGCGCTGACGAGCACGGCCTTGGCGACACGTTTTGTGCCATGGCGGCCAATGTAGCGGGCGACCTCGCCGCCACCCGTCGAATGCCCAACGTGAATCGCGTTTTTCAAGTCAAGTTTTTCTACCAGGGTCGCGAGGTCGTCGGCGTACGTGTCCATTTCGTTGCCATTCCACGGCTGGCTCGATCGGCCATGGCCACGGCGGTCGTGCGCAATGCAGCGATAGCCCCGTTCGGCTAGAAAGAACATCTGGTCTTCAAAGGCGTCCGCGCTGAGGGGCCAACCATGGCTAAAGACTACGGGCTGTCCTGTCCCCCAATCGTTGTAGTAAATCTGGGTTCCGTCTTTCATCGTAATCGTGCTCATAGAATGCTCTCCTTAACCTGCGATTTTTTCTGCTTCGATTTGCGTGAATGAACACTAAGTATCCCATCAAACCGATCTCGCCAGGTCGATGTGGAACTTCTTTACGGCGAGAACGGTAAGCCCGATAAAAATCAGCATCACGATGATCTGTGCGATCAGGAAGGGTGGCTCTTTCTGCGTCGGAGCCAGCGCGTGGACAGCCGGCACTTTCATAAAGGTTTGCACAACCAGGACAAAGACATTGAGATAGAGCGCAATTGAGGCGGTGATTACGTAGGTCGAACGCCATGCACCCGAGAGATGAAAGACATAGCGCGCAAGAATCGCAACCGCCAGTATTAGCAGCGAGAGAATCGCAATGACGTGTGACGGCAGAAGGTGATCAACGGGAAATCCGAAGCCGGTTGCGCTCGTTAGTACGGTGGTGATAAGAAAAAGCGCCGTCCATCCGTCGAACCGTTTTCCGCTGAGGAATCCAAACATGACGACTAAGCCTGAACCAATTCCAACCAGACTGATTAACACGTGCAACAAGGTGTAGGTCCCTGTGGACATGCCCAAGATCATGGTTAGTCTCCTTGGAGAACGAAGATGTTATTTGTGTCTGATTAGATACATTTATTTGGCAGTTCCGCAGAATTTGTGCGCTGGCGAGGCGGGACAGAATGAGCAAAGGGTCAACGGAATATGTATAGAGCGGATACGCGAGGAAGATGCTACGGCAGGAACAGGATGCCCCTTAGCCCGCTCTCAAGGCTTTGGCTCTGCCTGCGGATGTTGGGATGCGGTCAATGAATTGCACTTTCTGCAGTGCGTCTTTCTGCGGCCTATTCTTGATAGTGATGGCTTCGCTGAGCAATCGCCGAATACGGGTTACCGCACGGTCGACTACGCGAGCCAGTTCGGCACCGTAGTCAAGGGTACGGTCTTCGCGTAAACGCCGCTTCGCCTTGTCGGCAGAAAACCAGGTTGGATTTCGATTGCGTTCCTGTGGAGGATCGAGACGCGAGACTTCACAGAGATGAGCTTGAATCGCGATCTCTTTTGCCGCAGATCGCTCGCCGGATCGCGCCGAATTTCGCGTCCTGCCGCCCTTTCGACGAATGTACCGGGTGAACGAAGCCTCTTCCATCCGGCCATGAACCCCGGCCTCCTCGAAAGCTTCGAGAGCAGCCGCCTGAGCGTGCGTCAATCCTGGTTCGGCGCTGCCTTTTGGGAAAGTCCAATGGCCACTGCCGGTTCGGACTAGCAGGAATTCGATGTCGCTGCTGCGGACGCGGTAACAAACCGCGGCCACCTGCTCGCATCCCCGCAGCCTGCGGAGTTGCGAGAGACGAAAGAACTTAGCGGAAGGCCGAGAGGTGCGGGCCCCGTTCGCGATCAAACGCGGTTCTCCACTTTTCGCGACACGAGCACTCATAACTGCAGAGTGCCTGATTTGGCCTGTCTCTGCCTAGAGCACAGCTTGGTTCTGGGTGATTTTCGATCACCTGGCGGCGCGCGCCCGGATCGCAGGAATCCTTCTGCATACTTGCGATCCTCTGGCCGGAGCGACAGTATTTCCTCTTAGCCGCCAGGAGGACTTTTGGAAAACCTGTACTGTCTTCGTTGTAATCGGGAACTCGAGGCAGGACACAAATCGGTTGCGGTCTATATGTTCGCGCAGACCGTTGGCATACGGCCGCGTCAAAAATCAGCCGCCCAGCGGATCTGTTTCTGTCCGCAGTGCTCGGTCTCGCTGGCGATGGGACCTCCTCCGGAAGGTGCGCTCAACATTGCTGCGTGGAATATGATTCGCGACCTGGTCGGGGCCGATCCTGCGTTGAACCAGGCGGCGTGGGAGAACCTGCGGGGGATTGTCGGCTTGCTGCCGGCAACCGGAACCGATGGCGGGTCTCGCCGAACCGCTTCGGGAGGGTACTTCGAGTTCTGATGGAATCTATGTCGCGGACGACGGCATCCGTGCTACGCAATTTTTCAGTGGGATCGTTGGCGGTAGAGTGAACTATCGACTTGCTGCGACATTGCCACCACATCCAGCGGGCAGTTGAGAAACTGCTGGATGGATTCCGCAACGCGAAGCGGCTCGCGCAATACCTCCTGGTGCTCCACACGATAAACCGAAATGTTGGGCTTGTCTTTGAGCCAGGCGTTGACTTGGTTCAAATGAGCCCCAAGTCCGGCAATCAACGCTGGGGGAGGCACTGCCGCGCCGATTGTGCCGCGCCGACGAATCATCTCCGCTTGAGAAGCGACCACTTCCGTGAGTGGGCGCTGCATAAAAATGACGCGATACTCGCGTCCTGCGGGTAATGCGAAAAGAAGTTGCGAAATGATTTTGACTACTTTACCTTCGGCTTCCGCGATGCAATCCGGTTGCTGAGGCAATAGTTTGACGCGTTCCCACTCGAAGTATCCGCGAGGATTGTCGGCGTCCGCCTGACGTTCGCCATCGGTGAGGACCGGCATCCCTCCCGCGGCCAGCACTTGCATCATGAGCGAGGTGCCGGTACGCGGCAAGCCGGAGACAACAGTGATCACGCTCGGACTCTCGTTTTTCGTTGTTGCATGAGTTGGGCGTAAAGGCTGCGGTGCCGGATCGCCTTGTCGAGATCTCCTCCGGGTTGGCCGTGCAAGGCGGCCAGCCAGCGGTGCGCGGCCACCAGCCCGGGAAGCATGCTTAGGCAGGTTTCAAACGCGAGCATGGCGCGCTGACGATGGCCCAGGCGCGCGAGGGCAACTCCCAAATAAAAATGTCCCAGCGGCAAGAAATGCTGCAGCCCGACCGCTAGCAGAGCCTGCTCTGCCGCCTCCTCATTTTGGCGCTGTCGCAGGCGAACCATGGCTAAACCTAAGTGCGCTTCCGGGCTGTCACCGTCAATTTCCAGGGCCTGCTGGAAGGCACGGTCGGCATCGTCGGTTCGCCTCTGCCGCAGGTAGGTCTCTCCGATGCGCAAATGCAAGTTGGGCAGGCGCGGGTCGGATTGCTCGGCTTTGAGCAGGCTAGCGAGGGCCGCGTCCATGTTTCCTTCCTCGAAGTGAATGACGCCCATTAACAAATCTGCCCAGGGCCGCGGATTGGGCTGCTTGTCCGCGGGCGCAACTTCCGCCGTCGCGCTTTCGTCCGCGTTTTTGGCTTTCGTTACTTCTGTCGTTGTTGCCTCGGGGATCGCCGCTTTCGGTGCTACAGCGCCAGATTGCTCCGGTTGCTCGCCCTTCACGTCTGCCGGCTCAGGCGGATTCAAATCAGCAGTTATCAGAGTTTCTAGAATCTGCTTTGCCTCTTGGCGCCGGTTGAGCGCGAGGTAACATTGCGCCAGATGCATCTGGAAGCGGGACTGCTTAGGATCATTCTTGGCCAGGTCTTCCAGAAGCGGTAAAGCATCGTCGGAACGGCCACAGTCCAGATAGTCGCGCGCCAGGTTGTAATTCGCTTCGCGTACCGCGCTGGCCACCGCTTTGGTCTGATCCTCGCTAGGTGGCTGGATGTAACCGAGCGCAACGAACTGTTGCAGGACGGCTTGCGCCGCAGCGGGATCCATGCGCAGATCGCTGGGATGCATTCCACATTCACCCGCCTCCTGCTCCCAACTGGGGATGCGAGCGACTTGAGGGGGCTCTTCGAAGGCTTGCACCAGCACCCGGCCATCCATGTCCGCGCCCACTGGCAATCCAAAGAGCGTCAGAATAGTCGGCGTCACGTCCAGCAGGGTCGCCCCATAGATGCGCTCGTCCTGCTGAATGTGTGGCCCTTTCATGCAGACAATCCCGAACGGCCGATGCTGAACCGCTGGGCCGGCGGGCTCTGCCGGGATGCCGCGCGGCCGCAGGTGATCGGAATGGAAGCCGTGATCGGACACCAGCAGGACAGTCGCGTCCGGACCGGCAAGTTCCAAGAGCGTTTCCAGCATCATGTCGTGAAAGCGATACGCTCCATTCACCACGTCTTTGTAAATCTCGAACCGGTCCTCCGGAATGCCTTCCATGCGCGGCGGATGGTAATGCATAAAACCGTGGCAGAAGTGATCAATGCCGTTGTAATAAACCGCCAGGAAATCCCACGGCTCATTCTGCAGAATCCAGGTAGCGGCGTTGTGGATGGAACAGTTCTCGGACAGGATCTTGGCAAACGACATCAGGCCCTTGTCCTTCTCTTGATCGATTTCGGCCGCTCGCGGAATCCAGGGCAGGATAGCTGCCTCGGTAACGTCACCGGGATGCATTCGCAACTCGGAGAAAGTATCGCGCAGACTCTCGGGATGGACCGCGCCCGGTGGCAGCGGCCAAGGTTGATCCTGCGGCGCGGTAGCGTACGGATAAAGATCAGAAACCGAGATGCCGTTAATCGGCTCCGCAGGATGCCCAGCAAACCACCCGAGGACGTGGGTTTTGTAGCCGCGCTGGGTGAGAATATTCCAGATCGCTTTGACTTTGCGCGAGGTGCTGGAGACCGGCCGAATTCCCCCGTTTTGCGTATCCGGCTCCATGAATCCGTGAATGCCGTGTTTGTTGGCGCGCTTGCCGGTGGCGATGGAATTCCAAAGCATCGGAGAAAGAATCGGCCGCAGAGTGGCCAGATTTCCCATGACGCCGTGGTTGATGAAATTATCCAGCGTGGGCATCAATCCGTGATCGAGCAGGGGATTGATCACCTTCCAATCGGCCGCATCCCAGCCGATCAGCAGAACTTTCTTGGCAAGGGGTTCAGGCATAAAACCACACACTCGGGGGAGGCTCCCGCAAGGCGAAACAGTCTACCACGTCCTAACGGAAAGTTACCCGATATCGACATCGAACGGCTCAAGCGCCCGGCACATCTTCACATTCAAGTTCGGATAAACTCACTGCAATGAAGCAAACCCTCCGGCTGGCCATCCCGATGATGCTTTTCGCGTTCTTCGCGGCCTTTGTGCGCGCGCAGAATGCGGCAATGCCGGAGGAAAAGGCCACGATCACAGGAACGGTCCTCGATGCTGTGAGTCAACGGCCGCTTAAAGGTGCGGATGTGAGACTGAGAAGTCTGCCGACCGACCCGGGCACGGCTTCAGTTTCACGGTCAGGCCCGACGAGCACCGACGCCGACGGTCGCTTCGTCTTTAATGGCGTCACTCCCGGCCGCTACGTTGTTATGGTTTCTCGCGATGGCTACGTGAGCAACCGCGCTGACAACTTCAGGCTGCGCGGCGAATTGTTGTCCGTCGCTCCCGGCCAGCATGTGAACGATATTGTTGTCAGGTTGCTACCCGACGGTGCAATCGCAGGCCACCTCATCAACGAAGCGGGGAAACCGCTTCGCGACGTCTCCGTTCTGGCCATGAAATCCTCCTACCCGCATGGGAGGCGAGAGCTGCAGGATGTAGCCCACGCTGTAACCAACGATGCGGGCGAATATCGGATCGAGAGTCTGGCTCCCGGAAAATATTACATTCGGACCAAGCTGCCCGCTTCGCTGAAGGCCAAGCCCGGAAGCGAGAAGGCATATGTGCCCATTTATTATCCTGCTGCAGGCGACCAAGCCCGTTCCGTTGCACTCGTGCTTCGCGCCGGCGAAGAGCTGGTCGGAATTGACATGACCCTCATACCCGTGCACACCGTCCACATTCGAGGCACGGTGATTAATGGTCGTACTCTTTTGCCGAGCAAGGAAGCCGAGGTCACACTGCTCAGCGATCAAGGGGAAACAATTTTTCTACCGGGAAAGACCTTTTCGGCTGGGGGCCAAGCGAACTTTGACTTACCGAGCGTGCCTCCTGGTTCTTACGTTTTAGTGGCGCAACAATCAGGCTCAGTCCGGGAACCCAAAACCATGTGGGGACGGACGTCGATCGAAGTCAAAGATAGCAATCTTGATCACGTCGAAGTCGTGGTGGGTCCGGGGGTAGACGTCGGCGGCCGCATTCGGGTGGAAGAAGATGGTCCCGCGGACTCCATAAAACAAGTCCACTACGAGAGTATGCAGGGCATTTTGGAGCTGCAGGAACCCTCATCGTTGGCTGCGCTCACTCCCGATATTGATACGACCACGGTAAACGCTGACGGAACTTTCATTTTTCACGAGGTTCCCGAAGGCAGTTACAGAATTCGCTTTGTTCCTGTCCCTGATAGTTTCTATCTGAAGTCGCTCGGTGCAGATGCACTCGAAACCGGCATCACCGTTGGTCGAAGCCATTCTCCAGACGCCATCGAGCTAGTTTTGAGCCCTGGCGCCGGACGGGTTGAAGGCAGTGTGGAGAGCGACGATCAATCGTTTCCCGGTGCTTCGGTCGTGCTGGTGCCCGATGGTAAGGATCGGGGCCAGCCCAACGACTATCAGCGGGCGATCACGGACCAGTTGGGTAGGTTTGCGATGCGAAATGTAATTCCCGGAGACTATACGATTTTCGCCTGGGAGCAGATCGATCGAGGCGCCTATTTCGATCCCGAATTTCTGGCACGATACGAAGACCGCGGCAAACCTGTCCACGTCGAAGACGGTGGACAGGTAAGCGTGAAGCTGGATCTGATTCCAGCCAGCGAGACGGTTCCTTAAAAGGTGCTGCCAACTGCGGCACCGGCGAGTTGTATGCACAATCAGTTATGATGTCGAAGCTGAAATGTTTTCCCGAGGAACGCAGGAGACCGAACGCCGCTAGATGCGATACGGATTTGTCATCGATCAGGACCGTTGCATCGGGTGTCACGCTTGTACGGTCGCGTGTAAAGAGGAACACCAAGTCCCAGTTGGTGTTTTTCGCACTTGGGTCAAGCATATCGAAAAGGGCGAGTTTCCTAACACTTCCCGCCACTTCGGCGTAATGCGGTGCAACCACTGCGATGACTCTCCGTGCACGGTAATCTGTCCCACGAGTGCCCTCTATAAACGCGCCGATGGAATCGTGGATTTCGACAACCGGCGCTGCATCGGCTGCAAGGCCTGCATGCAGGCTTGTCCCTACGATGCTCTCTATATCGATCCCAATAACAACACTGCGGCCAAATGCAATTTCTGCGCGCATCGAGTAGAGAAAAGCCTTGAACCGGCGTGCGTGATCGTCTGCCCTACGCAGGCCATTCTTGCAGGTGATTTGGACAACCCGGCAAGCAATGTTAGCCGCGTTGTCGCGACCAAGAAAGTTTCGGTGCGCAAGCCGCAGAAGGGGACACAGCCCAAACTTTTCTACGTCGGCATCGAAGGCGATTTGCTTGAGCCGACCCGGATTTCGAGAGCGGATACGTATTTCGCCTCGGAACGGCGGGACGGAAACAGCCAAGCCGCCGGCGACGTGAGCAATCTTGCCGGTGCTCTGGCCCGCGAAGTCTATGACGTGCCCCACCCCGCACCCTGGGGTTGGAAGATCGCCGCGTATCTCTGGACGAAGGCAATTGCGTCGGGAGTATTGCTGGTCGCGGCAATTCTACTCAGCTTCGCAGGCGCGCCCGCCGGTGGGCTGTTCAATATCGTGTGTCCAGCCATAGCTCTCGCTGGGCTTGCGATCACTTCTGCCCTGCTCGTTTTCGACCTGAAGCGTCCCGACCGTTTCTTCTACCTTATTACTAAGCCGAATTTCCGCTCATGGCTGGTCATCGGTACATACTTCTTAATAGGCTATGGTGCGCTAGCGAGCGTGTGGTTGCTATGCGGAATTTTCGCAGGCTCGGTACCTGGTATTTTGCGATGGTTGGCCGCCGCGTTTGCAATTGCCAGCGCGTGTTATTCAGCATTTCTTTTTGCCCAGGCGAAAGGCCGCGACTTGTGGCAGAGCCCGCTTTTCTTGTGGCATTTGTTGGTGCAAGCTCTGGTTGCAGGCTCGGCCATGATATTGATTGCGGGCATTCTGATGGATGCAGCTCCGGGCATTCTCAGCTCCACGCTTCTGATCCTCCTTATTTCTTTGATCGTCAGTCTGGCGATGAACATTGGAGAGATTGCGCTGCCCCACGTCAGCGAGGATGTGAGGATCGCGACGCGAGCGCTGATCGATGGACGCCTCAGCCGACGATTTTGGGGCCTGGTCATCGGCGCCGGACTGATCGCTCCTATTATTCTTGCTTCGCTTGTGTCGGCGTCGGCACTTCCGAGCGCCTCTGCATTTGCAATCGTTGCCGCGGCTCTTGCACTTGCCGGCCTGTGGTGGTTTGAAGAACTTTGGGTAAAAGCAGGGCAATCCGCTCCGCTGAGTTAACAAAATCATTTATGAAAGACCCGCTTCCCCTCAACCCGCAAGCGTTGGACCTGGACGAGCCCTCCGGCGGACTCGCGAGCTATCCGCCATCCGATCGTTGGGCTGACTGGACCGAATACGATCCCACGCAGTGGCCCAAGAAAGTCGAAAAGCACTATTCGCTGATCCCGACTATCTGTTTCAATTGCGAAGCCGCCTGCGGACTTTTAGCCTACGTCGACAAAGACAAGATGCGGGTGCAGAAGTTCGAAGGGAACCCTGCGCATCCGGGCAGCCGCGGCCGCAACTGTGCGAAGGGCCCAGCGACGCTCAATCAGATCAATGATCCCGAACGCATTCTGTATCCCATGAAGCGGACCGGCAAGCGCGGAGAAGGGAAATGGGAGCGCGTCAGCTGGGACGAAGTTCTGGACGACCTGGCCTCGCGCATCCGCTCCGCACTAAAAGAAGGCCGGAAGAACGAAATCATGTACCACGTCGGGCGTCCGGGGCATGAACTCATTTACAACCAGCGCGTGCTGCACGCCTGGGGCATCGACGGCCACAACAGCCACACCAACGTTTGCTCAGCTGGCGCGCGCACTGGTTACGCCTTCTGGCACGGGTTCGACCGCCCATCGCCCGATCACTCCAAGGCTCGCTTCATTCTGCTTGTTGAGTTCGCACCTTGAGGCTGGGCACTACTTCAATCCCCACGCGCAACGGATCATTGACGGGAAAATGGACGGGGCGAAAGTATGTGTCATCGACACTCGCCTCTCGAACACGGCGTCGAAGGCCGACTACTGGCTGTCAACCTGGCCCGGGAGTGAGTCGGCGGTGCTTTTAGCGATGGCGAACGTCCTGCTTCAGGAGAATTTGTTTGATCGCGAATTCGTCCGACGCTGGGTGAATTGGGAGGAGTATCTGCGTGAAGAACATCCCGCCAAGCCGCAAACGTTCGAAACGTTTTTAGAAGTCCTCAAGCAAATCTACGCGCGGTACACACCGGAATTTGCCGCGGGGGAGTCTGGTGCAGACCCTCGCATGATTGTCGAAGTCGCGCGAGAAGTAGCCCGCGCCGGCTCTGCTTTGAGCACCCACGTGTGGCGAAATGCCGCTGCAGGTAATCTCGGAGGATGGCAGGTAGCCCGCGCGTTGGAATTTCTTGCCGTGCTGGTGGGAGCGGTGGGAACTCCGGGTGGAACTTCTCCCAGTGCATGGAACAAGTACATTCCTACGCCGCCCATGATGCCTCCGCCGCCCAACGCGTGGAACGAGTTGATGTGGGCGCGCGAGTTCCCCTTGGCATTTTTTGAGATGAGTTTCCTGCTGCCGCATTTTCTGAAAGAGGGCCGCGGCAAGCTCGCTTTGTATTTTTCACGCGTCTATAACCCGGTGTGGACCAATCCCGATGGGCTGAGCTGGATTGAAGCGCTGACCGACGAGAGCAAAGTCGAGCGTCACGCCTGCCTTACCCCAACCTGGAGCGAAACTGCCTGGTTTGCCGACTACGTTCTGCCCATGGGCCATGCTTCCGAGCGTCACGACCTGATGAGCCAGGAGACGCACGCCGCGCGCTGGATCGGTTTCCGCCAACCCGTGCTGCGCCTGGCATTGGAGCGGCAGGGCAAGAAATTCAATTTCACTTATGAGGCGCACCGCGAAGCAGGCCTTGGCGAGGTGTGGGAAGAAGACGAATTCTGGATTGAGTTGTCATGGCGAGTCGATCCAGATGGATCGATGGGCATCCGCCGCTACTTTGAGTCCCCATACCGGCCGGGAGAGAAGATCAGAATCGACGAATACTACCGATGGATCTTCGAGAACAGCGTTCCTGGTCTGCCGCAAGCTGCCGCCAGCGAAGGGCTCACACCGCTCGATTACATGCGGAAATACGGCGCTTTCCTGATCGAAAACAACGTCTATGAGTTGCACCGGAAGGTTCTCAAGCCGCAAGAAGTGCAGGGAAGCACGGTCGATCCGGTCACACACGTAGTCAAGAAAAATGGTGCGCCAATCGGCGTCGAGATCGACGGCAACGCTGTCGCTGGCTTCCCAACACCGTCGCGCAAGCTCGAATTTTATTCAAAGACGTTAAAGGACTGGCACTGGCCGGAGCATTCGATTCCCGGCTACATCAAGAGCCATGTCCATCGTGACAACATCGACGCCGCCAAAGGCGAAATGCTTCTACTCCCTACGTTCCGTCTCCCAACTCTCATCCATACTCGGTCAGGCAACGCGAAGTGGCTTTACGAAATCTCGCATAAGAATCCGGTCTGGATGCATCACCAAGACGCCGAGCGTTTAGGAGTTGAAACCAGTGACTTGGTGCGCGTTCAAACCGCGATCGGCTATTTTGTGGACCGAGTCTGGGCCACCGAAGGGATGCGGCCCGGTGTAATCGCGTGTTCCCATCACCTGGGGCGCTGGCGGCTGAAAGAAGATTTCGGCGGAGAACGCTGGTCCACTGCGCTGGTCGATCTGAAGCAAGTTGAGCCCGGGAAGTGGATGATGCGCACGATCCATGGCATTCAGCCTTTCGAGAGCGACGACCCCGATTCGTCGCGTATCCACTGGGAAGACGCGGGCGTGCATCAGAATCTGACGTTCCCCGTTCAGCCCGACCCGATCAGCGGGCAGCACTGCTGGCACCAAAAAGTCACGGTCACCAAAGCGCGCGCGGAGGATCGTTACGGCGACGTCTTCGTGGACACGAATCAGGCCCACGAAGAATACCTCCGCTGGCTGAAAATGAGTCGCGCTGCGCCCGGCCCCGGCAAGTTACGCCGTCCCCTGTGGATGATTCGGGTATATCGGCCCGCCCCTGAAGCCTTTTACTTTCCGGACAAATAGCAGTTTGGCCGACGGCCTGGTTAGATATCCACAATGCCAAGTGCAGTTGGCCGTCACTGGCGTCGGCAGGATAATCGGCTTGACAGGACGCCGGTACGTTTTCCACAGGCTTTGTTCGGAAAATGGAACAGGAATCATTTTCTTGTTACATGCGTTGGCTTGTGGTGTAAGAAGGTCCTGCATAATGCGGGGCCCTGCATTACGGCTCTCCCCCATCCAGTGCGTAAGGGGCCCCGCAAGTAGTCTGCCTCCGGGTTGTTGGTCTGCTTTGCCAATTGTGAGCAACGGGTTAGAGGTATAATTTGGGCGAAAAGAGGAATCTGTATGCGAATTCTCAGCCCTCTGATAGTTCTGCTGTGCGTCGTAGTTTTGGTTTGTAAGGCCAGCGCTGCGGAGCCGCAGAGTTCGTCCTCGCAACCGGCGGTAAACTCCTTCAACTCAGATTTGATCAGCCCTTCGGCGATCGCGCAGCAGGATTTCGTCCAGGTGCCAGCGGATCGGCGTTCGCGGTCCGACGCGGCGCGGGATGGAGATGTGACTTGCTTCACGATGCACGCCTTCCTGGTGAAACGCGAGAGCCCGCATTCCGATGTAACCGAACCGGCAGGTGAAGCGACCTGTCTGTCCGGTCCTCGATATAGCGTGCGGAAGGTGGAGGAGTGGGGCAAGGCTCCGTCGCGTTGAGTTCGGACGCGATGAGGCGAGTCTCGGCGGTTGTGGGGACGGTTTTTTTTCTTCTGATCGCTCCTGGCACTGTGGCCGGCCTCGTGCCATGGTGGATCTCTGGCTGGCGGATTCGTCCTGCGCTTCTGCATTGTTCTCCGCTTCGATGGATTGGCGTGCTGCTGATTGTGGCCGGTGTCCCAGTGCTCCTGGATTCTTTTGCCCGCTTCGCACTCAAGGGGTTGGGAACACCGGCGCCAGTTTTTCCCACTCGGCATCTGGTAGTTAGCGGGTTGTATCGCTATGTGCGGAATCCCATGTACCTGGCGATCTTCGCGGTAATCCTAGGGCAGGGATTGCTGTTTGGCGATGTGCAGGTCTTCGAGTATGGACTTCTTGTCTGCCTCGGTTTCCATCTGTTTGTTTTGTTCTACGAGGAGCCGACGTTGCGTAGTAGCTTTGGGATTGAGTATGAAAGTTTTTGCGCCAACGTTGGCCGCTGGATTCCCCGCTTGAGCCCCTGGCAGGGCGGCTAGCGTCATCCCATTAAATGAATTATTCTGCGTAACCTTTCCGGTCGGTGGCAGTTTCTACACTTAGAGGCGCGATGGTCGTTCGAGCACCGGCATCGAAGTGGTCCCCGGAGCAGGCGGAGGAGCGTCTGCTGGTCGAGGCTGCTCAGAAGGATCCCACTCGGTTTGCCGAACTCTACGAAATCAACTTTGATCGAGTGTATGCGTTCATTGCGCGGCGGGTACGCGATCGCGATGCGGCTGAGGATCTTACCTCGGAGGTATTTCACAAAGCTCTGGCGAATCTTCGGCGTTTCGAGTGGCGGGGTGCGCCTTTTGCAGCTTGGTTGCTCAGGATTGCGGCCAATGCAATTGCGGATCGGGGGCAGCGTACGACGAAAGAGTTGGCGATGGACGATCCTCCGGAAGTGGGTGCGGAGGCGACGGCTGACGTTGATCTCGAGGAAGTCGAACATCGGGCGCGATTATTTCGTTTGGTGGAGCAGCTTCCTGTGGACCAGCGGCGCGTTGTGACGATGCGGTTTGCGGAGGAGAAGAGTATTCGCGAAATTGCGGAGTTCTTGGGACGCACGGAAGGTGCGGTGAAGCAGTTGCAATTCCGAGGCTTGCAGAATCTGCGGGAGCATTTGGTTCCCATCAAAATAGGGAAACCAAAGCCGCGCAGGAACATGAGGCCGGGTGGCAAAGATGCCTAGGCGCAGTTTGATCGAACAACTCGATGACGCGGTGCAGGGGTTGATGAGAAATCCCGGTGTTCCGTTACCGGGCGGGGATTCGGGCCTGAGTCCGCTTGTCCGAATTGCCGCCGAGTTGCGCGATCTGCCGCGGGAAGATTTCAAATCAAGATTGAAGAAGGATTTGGAAAGGAGTATTGCGATGGCGACTACGACAGCACCTATCACAGCAACTCGCACTTTCGCCGCCCCGAGGTTGACTTTCAAGGACACGGCGAAAGCGATCGAATTTTACAAGCGGGCTTTCGGAGCGAAGGAAACCATGCGCTTCGAGCTTGAAGCAGGAATTCCTCATGCCGAGGTTGTAATCGGGGATTCTGTAATCATGTTGACCGATGAATGGCCGGAAGGCGGACGCTACAGCGCCGAGACAACGGGAAGTTCGCCAGTCAGCATGTCGATCCAGGTTCCGGACGTGGATGCCTTCGTGGAGCGAGCTGTGGCTGCTGGAGGGAAACTGGCAGGCCCGATCGCAGATCAATTCTATGGATACCGCGAGGGAACGTTGCTCGATCCCTTCGGATACGCGTGGGCCGTGTCCACGGTAAAGGAAGAGATGTCGGTCGAAGAGATGCACCGCCGCTTCCGCGCGACAATGAAAGAGGGCGAGGCCAGGAAGCCGAGCGTCAATCCGATTCCGAAAGGCTATCGCACAGTGACGCCGTACTTGGTCGCGCAGGACGGGCCGGCCCTGCTCGAGTTTACTAAGCAAGCGTTCGGCGCCGAAGAAACGTTTCGTGCTGTGGGGTCGGCGGGCGGCCTTCATGCCGAGGTTCGTATCGGAGATTCCATGCTCATGATGGGCGGTGGCATCCCGGGGCGCGAATTCCGCTCGACTGCGAATACCCATGCGCTTCATCTTTATGTTCCGGATTGCGATGCATTTTATGAGCGGGCATTGCAAGCGGGAGCTACATCCCTCGATGAGCCGAGGGATCAGGAATATGGGGAGCGCTCGGGCAGCGTGAAAGATCCGGCGGGAAACTTCTGGTACATCGCTACTCACAAAGGCGAGAGCTATACACCCAAGGGATTGAACAGCGTGAATGTATATATGCATCCGCTGCGGGCAGAGCCGGTGATCAACTTCTTGAAGCGGGCCTTCGGAGCACGCGAGATTGCGAAATACGCGTCGCCCGATGGAGTCGTTCATCACGCGGAGATACGCGTTGGTGACTCCGTGGTCGAGATGGGCGAGGCTCAGGGGAAGTATCCACTCATGCCGACGATGTTCTATTTGTACGTTCCGGATTGCGACGCGGTCTACCAGCGTGCGCTGCAGGCGGGCGCGACTTCGATCTCGGAGCCGGTCGATCAGCCCTACGGCGACCGCAACGGCGCGGTGAAGGATGCTTTCGGCAATCAGTGGTACATCTCGACGCACATCAAGGACGCGGGTTGATGACACGCCGTACGACGTCACGGCCTCAGAGCGGGAAGCGCACCGAGAAAATCGGAATGTGGTTTGTGGCGCGGAATGAAATCATGGGATTTCGAAGCCGCGCGAGGTTTTGATGAGCCACCCACGTGGGGCTCTCGACTGACCCCGCCGCGGAAACGATCAGAAGGCGAAACGACCACCGACTGTCGGAGCACAGTTGTTGTTGCTGAAATAGGGGACGCCGGGGCCGTGAGGAATGGCGATGGCGAGACCTCCGCTCACCCAGGAATACGCAATTCCGGCAAAAGCGTCGAAACGCTTGGTGAAGTGATGATCCAGATAGAGCGACCCCTCGTTGAGCGTGCCCGCGCACGAACTGCGGAAACCGGCCGCGGGCGAGCAGGCCGGCGGAAGACGAAAGTCGTTCTGCCGCTGTTGATACCACGCGAAAGTGACGTCGGTTTTGCTGTCGACGGCGTACTTCGCTCCCGTCCACCAGATCTGCACCAACTTTTCAGAATCCAGATTGTTGTCTTCGACCCCGCTCATGATATAGCCGCCCTGGTCCGAGGCGCCAACGCCCAAAGGGTTGTGCGGGTTATTCTGCCAGATGTATTCGTAACCGGCAAAGAACTTGAATGGGTTCCACGTGTACCTGGCAGCGGCCATAACGGCGCGATTGTCGGTCACGATGCCATATACGGTATTGTTCGGGTCGATCAGATTGGCCCCGTTGATGGGGTTTGTATTGATGCTGTCGGTAGTCGACTGATATGGCGCCGACAGACTCTGTGGCCCCAGCAAGGGGTTCAATACGCTGATGGCCTGGTTGTACTGTTGGAAGACGAGGTCGGCGGAGAATTTGCCGGAGGTTCCGCCGAGATCGAATCCATAGGCGTTGTTATGCGCCGATTCCGGCGTACAGGTGGCGGCGGTCCAGGCTCCGGAGGCCGAGTAGCAGCCGCCAGAACCATTGGCGAATTTATACATCGCGCCGAAATGGACCGGGCCATAGGTCAGGCGATACTTTAAGGCGTCGTCCCAACGGCTGTCATCGGTGTCGCCGCCGCCGGCCATCGTGCCGTTGTACCCGATGTAGGAAAAGGCATAGCTACCGCCAGCCGGATCGTAAAGGAGCATTGCATCGGTGCCGAGAGAGCGCTGACGGCCGAAGGTCAGCGTGCCGAAATGCACGGACGATATACCGCCATAGAATTCGTCATTGAAGGGTTGGCCCGCGCGCGCGCCGTCAATGGCTATCGAATAGCTTTTCCTGGGAAGGCCGTTGTTGACGGTGTCGGTGGCCGGCGCGTTGGCAAGCAGGCCGGACTGCGGATTGATGCCAGTGGAAGCGTTGAACACAACCGACCAGCCATGCGCAAACTCTTCCTTGCCCCTGATACCCAGACCCGTCTGCTGCAGGTTGTTCGGCGCAATGAGGAAGCGATGTTGATAGCCGTTTCGGTTCACCAGAGATTCGCCTTCGTAGTTATAGCCGTTTTCCGGTAAGCCGTGGCTGACCCAGCCGACGCCGACGTCATACGCACCGTACAGCGTGATGCCGTGCCAGGTCAGCGTGCAATCGGTTGTGGCAAACTCGCGGCCGCTTGCGCAGACGTCGGGGGTGATGCGCCGCATCTTGATGTCGACCATGGCATTCTCGCCAGCCGCCAGGCTGATACCGGTGCGAATTTCATCGGCGAACCCTTGTTTCGCCGCACGAATTTCGAGGCGCCCCAGAGGCAGGTTGAGCGCCTGATAGTGCCCCCCGCCGTCGGTTGTGATCGTGTGCGTTGCGCCTGTATCGACGTTCTTCACGATCACCTCGACATCGCGAAGGGCTGCGCCGTTTTGGTCCGTTACCATGCCGGAAAGGCTCGCTCCGGTTTGGGCCCACGCCGGGAACGTCCCCATCGCAAGCCACAAAAGTAAGAACAAATTAGTGCGACGCATTCCGCCTCCTCATTTATCCATTGTGTTAAAGAAGCAGAAGTGTATATCAAATATGTTTGCGCTGTCTAATAGTACGCAGTTATATGCGCTATAGGCTGGCATCAGCGCTATACTGGCGAAGGGAATATACGGTGGGTTGGGCGAGTTGACCGTAGCGGGCGTTGACGATACGATTCGTTCCCATGCAGAGGAACGGAAAATCCCGGCGAAAGACGGAAGAGATGCTCAAGCTGCGCGACGCGGCTTTGCAACTGGGGATCAGCTTTCCCACCATTAAGCAGTGGATTTACAAGAAGAAGATTCGGAGTATCCGGACGGCTGGAGGACATCATCGCATTCCCGAGAGTGAGGTGGACCGGCTGCTTTTCCGGACGCGCGGAAAAACGGAGAAGGAACGCAATCTGGTGATTCGCCGCGTAAGTGGACGCAATCAGTTGGTTGGGAGAATCGATGCGGTCCGCATCAGCGGCCTGATGGCGGAAATTGCCATTTCGATTGGCGGCCAGCAAATCACATCGATTATTACTTCCCGCTCCGCGCGTGAGATGCAGCTAAAGCCGGGACAGACTGCAGCCGCTTTGATCAAGGCCACCGAGGTGATGATCCTCCGTGTCTGATATGAAACAACGCCTGTCTTTTCTCGCCGTGCTGTTCGCTCTGCTGTTGCCGGCGGGGTCAGCGCTTTGTCAGCAGCTAAACGTACAAATTGGGGATGGAAAACCGACTGTCTTGACACGTGCCGACATCGAGGCCTTGCCGCACGTCAAGGTCTCGATCAGCGCCTCAGGCGCGGCTGCAACATTTGAGGGGGTCGCGCTTGAGGCCGTGCTGGAAAAAGCCGGAGTAGAGTTTGGTACGAGTGTAAAGGGAAAGCGACTCGCTTCCTATCTATTGGTCGAAGCGGCAGACGGCTATCGCGTCGTGATCGCCCTGCCTGAACTGGACCCGGCTTTCACAGATAAGCAGGTTGTGCTGGCCTTCCTGAAAGATGGAAAGCCGCTGGATGAAAAAGAAGGACCGTACCGGATCGTGATACCCGATGAAAAAAGGATGGCGCGATGGGTGCGGCAGGTGACAACGCTAAAGATCGTGGACTTGGAATGAGCCGGGCTAATCTTTCTGAATCATGACCTCGGTAGCTTTGACCACGGCGCTGACGGTGTCACCCTTCTTGAGTTTGAGTTCGTCGGCGCTCCGTCGGGTGATAGCGCTCTCGATGAGATTGTCCCCGACCCGAACGACCACATGGGCCATGATATCGCCGAGTTGAATTTCTTCGATTTTTCCACGTAATTTGTTTCTGGCTGAGATTGGCATGCAGTCATTATAGACGCTGGGAGGGAGCGCATGAAGGTCCGAAGGCTGAGGCTGACCGCAGTTCTACTGGTTAGCATTATTTCGCAAGTGTGCGTGGCGCAGGAAATCACTGTGGCAGCGGCTGCGGACCTTCAGTTCGCCATGCAAGATGTGGCGGCCCGATTCCAGAAGGAAACGGGAAAGACCGTGAAGCTCACTTACGGTTCATCGGGAAACTTTTTTCAGCAGATTCAGAACGGCGCTCCCTTTGACATGTTCTTTTCTGCAAATCTCGACTACGCCAAGAAACTGGAATCTGCTGGACTGACCGTCCCTGGGAGCTACTATGAATATGCGAAGGGCAAGATTGTGATCTGGGTTAGAAACGATTCGAAACTCGGCCTGAGTTCCGGCATGCAGGTGCTGCTCGATCCGTCGGTTAAGAAAATTGCCGTCGCCAACCCCGAACATGCCCCCTACGGACAGGCGGCTGTGGCGGCGATGCAAAACGACAAGATCTACGAAAGATTGAAAGATAAGTTTGTACTGGGCGAAAACATTTCACAGACGGCATCGTTTGTGGTCGCAGGCGCGGCGGACGTGGGCATTGTCGCGCTGTCGCTGGCTCTGTCTCCGAACATGAAAGACAAGGGGCGATACGTCGAGATTCCAGCGGTCGAATATCCGCCAATCGAACAGGCATGCGTCATTCTCCTCTCGTCAAAGAACAAGGAGACTGCGAGACAGTTCTTGTCCTTCGTCAAGACGGCTGCCATCGGCGACGTGTTGAGGAGCTACGGCTTCGACGTAGCAAAATAGCCCGGCCAAGGGATCGCTTCTTGGGCCTGGATCGTCGCTGGGACCGCGAAGGGGTGGACGTTCGCGACTGCACGAGCTGGAGTTGAAAACCGGACAAGCACTTCCGTAATCTGCAATTCCCGTTGTTCGCGGCGCATACTCGCGTCCGCAAATGATTTCCTCCCCCAGTCGCAGATTCATCGGGCGCTCGACCGCGCTGCTGCCCTTCGCATCTACCCACACACTTCAACGCAGCAACAGGGGAACTGCAGCCCTTGGTCCTCCCTGGGAAATTCCAAGTTAGCTAAAAAAGCAAAAAGGAGATAACTGATGCAAGTTCGCCATCTGGTCAATCGATTTCTCACAAGTGGCGCATGGATGCTGGCTCTGGTTGCGGTCCTGTTTGGGCAAGTTTCCGCCACCGAAATTGTGGGTGTGGATGTTAACAGCGGAAGATTGCTTTACATCCAAACGCCCAAGACGGTAGTCACGATCGCAAACACCGGAACGAATCCCGATGCAGTGATTCTCGGGCCTTACCAGCAGATTATCTACGCGCTGGCCGGCGCGGGCGAGGTTCACAGTTTCAATCCCTATACTCACACTGACGCGACTTTGGCCACGGGGTTGAGTTCTCCCTTCAATATTGTGTTAGAGCCGGGCTGCAAGTCCATTCTTGTGAGCGATACGGGAGTCAACAAAATCTTCAGAATTATGCTTTCAAACGGCGCGCTGACGACGTTTTATAGCGGAGATAAGATCGAAGGTCTGGTCTATGACACGAATGGCAACCTTTTTGCCAGCGACGACCAGTTGAATGCTATCGTTGAGTTCAATTCCGCCGGCGCGATCATCGATCAAACCTCAAGCAACTCCCCTCTGACCACACCGGATGGGCTTACCTACGATGCTCATACCGGCGCGTTGTACGCGAGCTCCAACACCGGGCAGATAATCTACAAAGTATCCCTTGACTTGACCACTGTGAGCACTATCAGTTTTCCAGTCGCCCCGGTGCTGGCTGGAATTGTGAGCGACGGCGCGGGTAATCTCTATGTAGTGGGAGTGAATGGGACGACGAGTACGATTTTCAAGTACGCAATCCTCACGGCGACACAAACAACTTTGAACACAGTACCCGGTCTGGACGACATCGCGCTCATACCGCATGGCCCATGCATCAAGAGCCACGGGACGGACTCGTCATGTGGAGAGGCATTGAGCGACGAGGAAAGCGGTGCGGTTCCCCCAACTCACTAGGGCAGTCGAACATCGCTCGAAGTTTTACCGGTGTGATTCAGTTCACGATGACCAGGTGAGCCCGCGGCCGAGCACGAAGATAGCACGAAGATGAAGAGCAGGCTGGCGACGGCCGCAGATGGCAATCAGCGTGAGGCGGTCGTCTTTGGCGAGCGCGGACATTCCAAACACTTGCGGCTCGGCGAAACAGCACTATCATTCACGCTTGTTTGGTTTTTCGTGGATGTAATTGTGAGTAACGGAAACAGCTGGTCAGATGGTCGTTCACCATGCCTGTCGCCTGCATGAAGGCATAGCAGATTGTGCTGCCGACGAACGAGAATCCGCGTTTCTTCAAATCCTTGCTCATGGCATCTGACTCTGCGGTACTGGCTGGCACCTGTTTTGACGAGCGCCAGGCGTTCACTCTCGGTGATCCGCCGACGAACTGCCAGATGTAGGCGTCGAATGATCCGAAATCTTTTTGTACTTTTAGAAACGCTTTTGCGTTTTGGACCGTGGAGGCGATCTTCAGGCGGTTGCGGATGATTCCGGCGTTGTTCATCAGCGTTTGGATCTTGCGCCGGTCGTAGCCAGCTATTTTTTGAGGATCGAAGTTGTTAAACGCGGCGCGATAGTTCTCGCGCTTCTTGAGAATGGTGTCCCAGCTCAGGCCAGCCTGGGCGCCCTCGAGGATCAGGAACTCGAAAAGAACGGCGTCGTCGTGGGCTGGCGTTCCCCACTCTTCATCGTGGTAGCGGATGGAGAGGTCGTCGTGCGGCCAAGAGCAGCGGGTCAGAGTTGGGGAAATTGAATTCATGGCCATTCGTCGAGCTGTGCTCGACTGGGACGGGTCAAAGACCCGTCCCTACGCAGATGACCCACACTGGCTACTTCAGCGATTTTGGGTCGGACTTGTTCTTGGGCGACTTCTCGTTTAACAGGGCAATCAATTCAGAAGCACAGGCGGGAGCTTTCACCTTTCCATCGCGGATGATGTCTCTCGCGCTGACCTGCTTCCCGTAGAGCTTTTCGTTGGCGCTGCCATCCGAGCGCAGCGTAGAACCTTCGAGCGAGATTCCGGCAAACAATCCCTTATTGCGCGAATAGGAGAGAATCTCGGCGGTCATCACGATATCGGTTGCTCCCTCGGCGGTGCGTCCTTTAGGGCCCGCGGCGGCAGAAGCGTCAGCTCCGAGCTTCACCTTACTCTTCAGCAACGATCGCGCTCCCGCTGGGTTCATAACCAGCAGAACGAAGTCCGTAGCTTGGCCTCCAATCTGGAGGCCAAAGCTGCCGCCTTCCAACGCATACATGGCGGGTGGTCCCCAAGGTCCGGTGTAGGAGATTCCACTGCGGCAAATCATGACTCCGCGGCCATAGCTGGCACCGACGACAAAGGCAGCTTTTTTGACGGAGGGTAAAATGACGACGCATTCGGCTTTGTCGAGCAGGTCTTGAGGGATGTCCTCTGGGACGTTGAGAATTTCCTTAAGAACATGGCCAGCGTTTTCACATCGGTCGACTTCCGTGCTATCGTCGGCGGCGAAAGCGGGCAGCATGAGGGCGCACACGAGGAACGTGGTCAGCAAACGTTTCATGAAATCTCCTTTTGGGTAGCGCAGCCATTTTACCCTGTGATTGCCCGAGACGTGGAAGGAGCTTCCAGGCAGCAAGTCTTTGTCACCGAAGTTGGAGCGGCCTATGACCTATTGAGTGCTCCTTTTGTAACTTGGCATTTGCTAAAGTGTCTCCTAGAGTTCTATTGAGTAAAAGCGGCCTCTGGCGGTACTTCGGCCCATGGCGTGCATCTAATGAGCTGGGTAGAACGGGCTGCATAGAGGCTAATGTCCTAATCGGGACTGGATGTGGAATGAAGTACATAGGGAAGTATTTTTTGCTCGCGGGGATGTTCGTCGCCGTGGCTGGATTGTCGCTGCGGGCGCAGGTCAATTATCTCGCGCCGAGCAATGCGTTGGTCTCAGCTCCCGCTTCGACTTTGGACTCAGGCCAGCCCGATGATTCCGTTCTCACCATCAAAAAGCGAGTCGACGAAGTCAACGTACTGTTCATTGCGACCGACAAACACGGCAAGTTCGTGCGCAACCTGGATGAGAAAGACTTCGCGATTCTCGACGATCACAAGCCGCCGCAATCGATTGTGAATTTCCGCCGCGAGACCGACCTGCCGATCGAGCTGGGACTCTTAATCGATACCAGCGGATCGGTGCGCGGGCGCTTCGACTTCGAACAGGATGCGGCCGTCAGTTTCCTGCAAAACACCGTTCGCCCCAATTTTGACAAGGCCTTCGTCGTAGGTTTCAACGGGCATAGTCAGATGATGCAGAACTTCACCGATAGTGCCGCATTGCTCTCCGCGGCTGTCCACCGTTTACAAGACGGTGGGGGAACGGCTCTCTACGACGCTATTTACCGGGCTTGTCACGACAACTTGATCAAGGATCACGAGGACCACCCATCGCGACGAGCGATCGTCGTGGTGAGCGATGGTGAGGACAATCAGAGCGAATTCAGCGAGGCGCAGGCGATTGAAATGGCGCAACGGGCGGAGGTCATTATTTACGCCATTTCGACCGACGACAGCGGTTTGGTCCTGCGCGGCGACAAAGTTCTGCAGCGCATCGCGGACGCAACCGGGGGCCGGGCATTCTTTCCCTTCAAAATGAAAGACATCAAGAATTCATTTTCGGCCATAGAAGACGAGCTGCGAAGCCAATACATAATTTCGTACCATCCGGCCGATTTCGAAGCTGACGGCCGCTACCGCCCGATTGAAATCACCGCCCTCAAGAAAGATCTTCAGGTGCGCTCGCGCAGAGGCTATTACGCGCCACGGCAATAAATCACCCCGGTGGGGACATAGCTGGCTCTACAATTTAGGCCCATACTGGCGGACAGTGCTACAATTTATGGGGAATTCGTAGGAATTTCCGCAAGACCGAACGCTGTACGCGTTCTTATGACGGGTGGAGCATTGAAGCCGAAGTCTTTATTTGTCGCGGGCCTTGCCTGTTGTCTGCTGGTAACCCCTGGATATGCCAAGCGAAGGCGAACCACGCCTGCCCCAGCGACAACGGAAGAGCAGGCTGCGGCTCAACCCGCGGCTCCGCCACCGACTCTAGCCCAGTTGCCAGCGACTCCTCCTCAGGTTTCATTTCAGGGCGGCCAATTAACGATTTCGGCCCAGAATTCCACATTAGGCGACATTTTAAAGGCGGTTCGGGCGCAGACGGGTGCAACGATAGAGCTCCCCGGCACCGCGTCTGAGCGCGTGGTTGGACATTTTGGCCCGGCTCCGCCTAGGGATGTCCTGGCATCGCTGCTCAACGGTTCGCACTTCAATTATCTTCTTTTGGGGTCTCCGACCGATCCTGCCGCACTCGATCGAGTGATTCTGATGGCCAAGTCGGGCAGCTCAGCCGATAGCGCTCCAGCTGCGCCTGTGGAGCAGGCTGCAGCCAGCAACCAGACCGTGTTTGCCCGCCCCATGACGCCCATGGCTGCCCCGCCAAACGGCAATACCGTCGTTGTCGAAGGCGAAGATGCCCAGGACGACACAACGGATGATTCCACCGATACTACCGATGACGCGCAGGCCGACGATCAGACCGATCAGACCGACCAAACAGACGATCAGGCTGCAACCGACGATCAAACGCAGCAACAGGATGGACAGCAAAACGTCAAAACGCCTGAGCAGCTCCTACAGGAATTGCAACAGCGGCAGCAGCAGCTTCAGCAGCAGGGAATTCAGCCTGGAGTACCGCCGGGTATGCGACCGTTCCCGAATCCAGGCGGTGCGACGCCGGTCCAGCCCGGCTCAGGCGATCCCGTCCAGCCACATAATTAGCAAAATCAAGAACCTTACATGGTTTGCGCCAAGGCCCGTTTTCTACTCGGCGGGACTACGCCGTAGCGCTTAGAAAGATGTATTACGTGGTGCGAGCGGCCTAACTTCCGCCAGCATGGGCGGCTCGAGCTTGTGGGGCAAGCGCCGGCTTTTCAGCAGGGCGCTGTCGCGACTGGTTTGCAAAGGTGTGAAGAATTCCGATGACTGAGCCGTAGGCGGATAAAATTCCAATCGCCAGCACACTAACCACAGTGAAACAGAGGATGCCAACACTCAATAGACTTCCCAAAGTTCCTTGCCCTCTTACGAAATGCCACTTTCAATTGATGTCGCCGCGCTCCCTGAATCTACCTGCCTGAATCTACCTGCGTTGACGCTTGCCACTGTTTGCAAATAAGATACGTGAGTAGAGCTGCGCACCTCCACTTTCCAACATCTCTGTGCACCCGTCCACATTACGGAAGGTCACTGAAGGGTATTACTTTCGCGGTTTATGGCCATTACGAAGATTTCGGTGCGCGGGGCGCGCCAGCATAATCTTAAGAACATCGACGTCGAGATCCCCCGCAATAGTTTGACGGTCATTACCGGATTGAGCGGGTCGGGCAAGTCTTCCTTAGCCTTTGACACCATCTACGCCGAGGGCCAGAGGCGTTATGTGGAGACGCTCTCGGCATACGCCCGCCAGTTTCTGGACCAGATGGAACGACCGGATGTGGATGCCATTGACGGGCTCAGTCCAGCCATTTCCATCGAGCAAAAGACTACCAGCCGGAGCCCCCGGTCGACGGTGGGCACAATCACCGAGATTTACGATTATCTTCGTCTTTTATTCTCTTCCATTGGAGTGCCTCATTGTCCCAGGTGCGGGCGAGCCATAAGCCGCCAGACGGCTGACCAGATCGTGCAACGGGTGATGGCCCTTACTCCGGAAGACCGAGTGATGGTGTTGGCGCCTATTGTGCGCGGGCGCAAAGGCGAGTTCAAGAAAGAGATGGAGAAGTTGGTGCAGCACGGCTTCACTCGTGCCAGGGTCGACGGCGAACTGGTCAACCTCGACGATGACCTCGCCCTCGATAAGCGGAAAAATCACACCATCGAGGTGGTCATTGATCGTCTGCTGGTGAAACCAGGGATCGAGCATCGGCTTGAGCTTTCAGTTGGACTGGCGATGAAGCTAGCTGGGGGCCTGGTGCAAGTTGCCGTAGTGGGCGGCGAGGAACAGCTCTACTCCGAGAAACTAGCGTGCCCGGATTGCGGCATCAGCGTGCCGCAACTGGAGCCCCGGTCGTTCTCGTTTAACAGCTCGTACGGAGCTTGCCCCGAATGTCATGGACTCGGAAGCCGCTACGATTTTGATCCCGCGAAAGTAATTGTCGATTGGTCGAAGCCGTTGCTCGATGGCGGACTCGGCCCGGGCTCGGCCTCGCAAAATCTCGTCCACATGCTGCAAATCGCAGCCACTGCCCATGGTTTGGACCTCAGCACGCCCTTTGAGAAGTTTCCCGAGAAAGTGCAAAACCTGTTGTTGTTCGGCGAAGCCGGTAAAGGAGGCAAGACCGGTTTCAGCGGGATTCTCGCCTACCTCAAGCGAGTGCTCGAGGAATCTACATCCGAGGGCTATCGCGATTTCTTGCTTGATTATATGTCGGCGACAGAATGCCCTGCCTGTCACGGGCAGCGGCTGCGTCCGGAGAGTCTGGCAGTAAAAGTCAACGGTCTGTCGATCGCGGACTTTACCGGGCTGCCGGTTTCGCGTTCGCTGGAGCTGGCCAAGAAGATTCAACTGACCGGAAGAGAAGCCGCGATCGCAGGGCGGGTGGTGCACGAAATTGTCGAACGGCTGCAGTTTCTGAACGCGGTTGGTTTGGGCTACATCTCACTGGACCGGTCGGCGGCCACGCTCTCTGGTGGCGAGGGGCAGCGCATCCGGCTAGCGACGCAGATCGGATCGAAGCTAAGAGGCGTGCTGTATGTGCTCGACGAACCCTCTATCGGCCTGCATCACCGGGACAATGCCCGACTGTTGAAAGCACTCGAAGAATTGCGAGATCTGGGCAATACCGTGCTGGTGGTCGAGCATGACGAAGAGACCATCCGTCGCGCTGATTATGTGATCGACCTTGGGCCCGGAGCGGGGCGGCACGGAGGCGAGCTCGTCGCGCACGGTACGCCGGAAGAAATTATGGAAATACCAGGGTCGCTGACTGGAGCATATATCTCGGGCAGAGTCCAGATCGAAATGCGGTCTGAGCGACGGCCGACAAATGGCGCGGGTATTGCGATTCTGGGCGCGCGCGAAAACAACTTGAAGAACATTGACGTTACTTTTCCGCTGGGCGTGATGACTGTAGTGACGGGAGTTTCCGGCTCCGGCAAATCGACCTTGGTCAACGACATTCTTTATCGCGCTTTGGCGAAGACTCTGTATCGCTCGCGCGAAGAAGCTGGGGCACACAAAGCGATTTCAGGCGCGGAAAACATCGACAAAGTTATTCGCATTGATCAATCGCCGATCGGGCGGACGCCGCGCTCAAATCCCGCGACCTACACTGGAGTCTTTGCGCAGATTCGCGACCTTTATGCCATGTTGCCAGAGTCGCGGGAACGAGGATATAAGCCAGGCCGGTTTTCATTCAACGTGACCGGTGGACGTTGCGAAGCTTGCCAGGGCGAGGGTCAGCGGCGCATTGAAATGAGTTTCCTTCCCGATGTGTATGTGCTCTGCGAAGTTTGCAGTGGTCGCCGTTACAACCAGGAAACGCTGGCCGTGAAGTACAAGGGATGTTCCATCGCGGATTTGCTCGAAATGCCGGCGTCAGACGCTTTGCCCATTCTCGAAAATATTCCGCAGGTGAGACAGAAACTACAGACGCTGGTTGACGTGGGCCTGGGATATATTCACCTGGGCCAATCGGCGGTAACACTTTCTGGTGGCGAGGCTCAACGCATCAAGTTGGCGCGCGAGTTGAGCAAACGGCAAACTGGGAAGACTTTATATCTGCTGGACGAACCGACAACCGGCCTGCACTTTGATGACGTTAAGAAATTGCTGCACGTGCTCCATCGCCTCACCGACCTGGGAAACATGGTCGTGATTATCGAGCACAACCTGGATGTAATCCGCAACGCCGACTGGATCATCGACCTCGGTCCTGAGGGTGGGGAAGATGGCGGACGCATCGTCGCGCAGGGCACGCCCGAGCAGGTCGCGCGGAACAAGAAATCCTACACTGGGCAGGCGCTGGCGGAATACTTTAATGGCAAATCAAAGAAGGCTTCGATGGCGGAATTGCTGGCTTGAGGGTGTCGCGGTGATGTGCTCTGAGTACTCTACGAGGTTTTCTCTTCACCCTCCGAGATTACAATCTCCATCGCTGAGATCGCCAAAGAGGGCTCGCAAGCGACGAACAATGGGCGATCGGCATAGCTTCTCTTTTTCGTGTAAATTCAAAATGTCTCATCGGCAAGCCTGAATCGCGTGTCCTCACCCCCAAATCCGTTGTCTGATCCTGCTTTGCTGCCGTTGCCGGAACAGCCGGCACCCGTAGTCGAGATCCCATCCGAGAACCCGGCTTGGGGCGGATGGGATGTGCTGCAGATTGTGTTGCTCACCTTTGCCTCGGTTTTCGTTTTTCTCCCGCTGGTTGCTTTCGTTGCGCAGCGATTTCTCTATCCCAAGGTGGCATTCTTCGAGGTTGTGACCTACCCGCTGGTGACTGTGGCGGGGCAGGGATTTGCCTATCTTGTCATCTTGGCCTTCATGTTCTCCATTGTGAAACGCGAGCCCGGCCGAGATTTCTGGCAGGCCATTCGATGGAACTGGCCAAAACACTGGTCAAACTTTTTACTAGCCGGTATGGTGCTGTCGTTTGCGTTGCAAGGCGTCGCACACGTCCTTCCCATGCCGAAAGAACTCCCCATGGATCGCTTTTTCCGGACGCCCGGCGAAGCCTGGGCCTTGTCACTGTTTGGCGTAACTTTTGCGCCGCTGCTCGAAGAGCTGTTCTTTCGCGGTTTCTTTTATCCCGTGCTGGCTCGCCGGTTCGGTATCGGAATCGCCGTGGTCGTGACGGCAGCAAGTTTTGGCCTGATTCACGCTCCGCAACTCGGACGCGCGTGGGGGCCGGTGCTGGTGATATTCATCGTCGGTCTGGCCTTGACTATCGCACGCGCGTTGACCAAGTCGGTTGCGGCCAGCTTGATCATGCACGTCGCATACAACGCAACACTTTCGGCTTTGCTCTTCATAGGAACCGACGGATTTCGTCATCTGGAGAGGCTCAATCAGTGACCCGGGATTAAGGCTTCAGGCGTCAGGCTTCGGGAAGTGCTGCAAATAGCCAATTGATTTCCTAAAGCCTGACGCCTAAAGCCCGAAGCCCGCAGCCTGACGCCCGCTTCATGGTATCTTAGATTTTCCATGTCTTCCGCCCGTCAGGAACTGTTGCGTCTGCTGGCAACCAAGTCTTTTCGTCTGGGGGAGTTCAAACTCTCGTCGGGCGGCACCAGCGACTACTACATAGATTGCCGCACGACAACATTGGACGCGCGTGGTTCGCAGCTGACCGGCCAGGTGTTTCTCGAGGAAATTCGGCAGCGCGGATGGCGGCCACAGGCCATTGGCGGCTTGACCATGGGCGCCGATCCGCTTGTGGTGGCCGTGGCCGTGACCAGCGGCGAAATTCACGGCTTCCTCGTCCGCAAAGCCGAGAAGCAGCACGGAACGGGGCAGCGGATCGAAGGCTTTCGAGAAAAGGGTGCGCGCGTCGTGATCGTGGACGATGTCTGCACGACGGGCTCTTCCACCGTTCAAGCGATCGAGGTAGCGCGTGAATTTGGATTTGAAATCGTCGGCGTGATGTGCCTGGTCGAGCGTGAGGAGGCTAAAGGCCGTCCGAATGTAGAGAAAGCCGCCGCGCCCGCGCCTTTTGTTTCGATATTCACTGCAGCAGACGTGCGCGGGGAACACTTGCAGCGGAAGGACGACACACCTCCGCCCATATTCGCCGTCGCTGCCACTTGCGAGTTATGCGGAAGGCCTGCGGTGACGAACCTGCCGCGGAACCGCTGCGAAGTACATAGAACCTAAGAATTGAGACATTGAGTGATTGATTCATTGAGTCATTGGCTTTCAATGGCTCAATGACCAATGACTCAATCACTCAATTCTATGATTCAAACTCTGGAATGGACTGACAAGGGCGTACGCTTCATCGATCAGACGAAGCTGCCCACCGAAGAAACCTACGTGACCTGCAAGAATTACGAGCAGGTTGCCGACGCCATCCGCAACATGGTCGTACGCGGTGCACCAGCCATTGGCGTGGCTGCCGCAATGGGCATCGCCCTGGGCATGAAAAACTCGAAAGCCGAGACCGGAGGAGAACTCAAGAGCGATTTTGACAAGATTTGCGAAGTAATCGGCAAAACGCGTCCCACCGCGGTGAACCTTTTCTGGGCCATCCGGCGCATGAAAGACAAATTTGAAACGCTGCGAGTGCGGCCGCTCCCGCAGATCAAACAGGCTCTGGTCGAAGAAGCGCAGCGCATGCACGCCGAAGACATTGCCGCAAACCAGGCCATGGGCCGCTTCGGCGCGACCCTTATGCCCGCGAGCGGAGGCGTGCTCACGCACTGCAATGCTGGTGCTCTTGCGACTTGCGGCTACGGCACTGCGCTCGGAGTGTTCCGCGCCGCAATCGAGCAGGGAAAGAAAATCCACGTCTACGCCGACGAAACTCGTCCGTTTCTGCAAGGGTCGCGGCTGACCGCATGGGAACTGATGAAAGACGGCATTCCGACGACCGTGATCTCCGACAACATGGCGGGCTCGATCATGAAGCAGGGAAAGATCGGAGCAATTGTCGTGGGGGCGGATCGCATCGCGGCCAATGGCGATGTCGCGAATAAAATCGGTACATATTCCGTTGCCGTACTCGCGAAAGAGCATGACATTCCTTTTTATGTGGCCGCACCTCTGTCGACCATCGATTTCGAAGCGACCGACGGCAGCAAGATTCCCATCGAGCAGCGTAACGAAAAAGAGGTCACGCACATCGCCGGCAAACAGATGACTCCCGACGGAGTGGGGATTGAAAATCCCGCGTTCGATGTGACCCCCGCGAAGTATGTGACCGCGATTGTGACCGAGCGTGGTATTGCGCGGGCGCCGTATGGCGAGTCGTTGGCGAAGTTAGCGGGCGTTGAGAGTTCGGCCACGCGCAGCTAGCATTTGGCACTTAGCACTTGGTCCTGTTAAGGTTGCGAGAATCTCGCGGGAACTAAATGCTAACTGCTAAGTGCCAAGTGCCGCCTTTCATTCAATCCCAAGTTTCGTTCGAGAGCGGCGGCAAAGCCATCCGTCTGGATTGTTTTCTGCCTGATGCAGTCGGACAGCGCTTTCCCGCAGTGATCGGATTGCATGGGTCCGGAGGCGGACACGCCTCAATGGCCGACCCTGCGAGCCTTCTGGCCGAGCAAGGCTTCGCGGTGTACGTGCTGCATTATTTCGACCGCACCGGAACCACCGAGATCGATGGCCTGCAAACTATCTTTCGCCACTTCCCCGTGTGGATGAAAACTTTGTGGGACGCGGTCAGCTTTGTCGCCCGTCAGCCGCAAGTCGATCCCGAACGCATCGGATTGCTGGGATTTTCTTTGGGCGCGTACCTCGCGTTATCGGCCTCTGCTATCGACTCGCGCATCAAGGCGGTCGTCGAGTTCTTCGGCGGAATGCCCAAAGAGATGAAATTCTTTACGCGCCGACTTTGCCCGGTACTGATTCTGCACGGTGAGCAAGACAAAACCGTCCCGGTCGAAGAAGCGTACCACTTGCAGCAAATGCTCGAGAAGAAACAGATCGCCTATGAGATGCAGATTTATCCGGGAGCGGGTCACGGCTTCAGCGGTGAAACCTGGCGCGACGCCGGCTTAAGGACTCTGGCCTTCCTGGAGAAGCATTTAGCTAGTGGCAATCGGGTCAAAACTGAAGCCTGAGTTTCTTCGAACTTTTCCGCGTGAATCTTCGTAAATTAACTTTAGACGATAAGGAGAGTCTGTCATGTTCACTTTTCTCCTCTGGTGTCTGTTGTTCGTATTGTGCTGGCCGCTGGCTCTGCTCGCGCTGGTGCTCTATCCGCTCGTGTGGCTGTTCCTGTTGCCGTTTCGCATCGTCGGAATTGCAGTCGCAGGGAGCGCTTGAACTGGTGTGGGCGGCGGTGATGTTGCCGGCAAGACTTTTGACTGCGCCATTCCGCTTGTGAATGAGGCGCGAGCGTCTCGCTCGTGCTCGCCGACGGAAATGCCGAGTCTACTCTGCGCCCTTCGCCGGTATCGCCATTCCCAGTTCCTTCATCACCATCTGCAAGTCTTTCCAGGTCTCTTTCTTCTGGCGCGGATCGCGCAACAAAAACGCAGGATGATAAGTGACGGCAAGCTTGGTGCCGCGAAAATCAAACCAGCGTCCCCGAAACTCGGACATGGGTGCATTGATGGCCAAAAGCGTCTTTGCAGCTACAGCTCCCAGCGCAACGATCGCTTTCGGCCTGATAGCCGCGATCTGTCGCATCAGAAATGGAGAACAGGTTTCGCACTCATCGCGCTCCGGCGTGCGGTTTCCCGGAGGGCGGCACTTGATGATGTTCGCAATGTAAACATCTTCCCGCCGCAAGCCCATGGCCTTAATCATGTTGGTGAGCAACTGTCCAGCGCGGCCGACAAAGGGTTCGCCCTGCTGGTCTTCGTCGGCGCCCGGAGCCTCGCCGATGAACATCAAATCAGCTTTCGGATTGCCCACTCCGAAGACGATCTGCTTGCGTCCTTGTTTGCTCAGGCGGCAGCGTGTGCAGTCGCCAAGATCTTCGCGAATCAGACGCAGCGCCTGAACCGGATCAGTCACGCCTGATTCCGATTTCAGGTTCGCCACTTCGAAGGTGTTTTCTTCTACCGGTTCCGCGATCGCGGCCTTGGATCTTGGCGTCATCAAGTCTCGCTGTTCTGGCTGGATTGCTGGATTCTCAAGAGTTCCCGCGTCTTGGAACGTGTCGAGGTTGGCTTGGGCGGGCTCGCGGCGGTAAAAATCGTAAATGCCCAACTCGTTGTAGTAGCGGACACGTTCGGCCAAGGCGCGCCTGATCTCCGGAT
This sequence comes from uncultured Acidobacteriota bacterium, assembly GCA_963722725.1. Taxonomy (GTDB): domain Bacteria; phylum Acidobacteriota; class Terriglobia; order Terriglobales; family Acidobacteriaceae; genus JABDBE01. The sequence goes on along the minus strand of CAVROB010000006.1, from coordinate 722,578 downwards.
CGAGCACGCTAGCCATTCGCTATTTGCCGATCTTCAAAGGAGTGTCTTGTGGATTCCGCAGTCGTACCACCTGGTCGAGGACGCGCTGTGCGACTTCCCACTTGGTGGTCTCGGGAACTTCTACGACTTCGTGCTGGGTGATTATGGTGACTGCATTGCGGTCAGAGTCGAAGCCTACGCCCTCGCGCGAAACGTCATTCACGACGATAGCATCGAGCGACTTCGAGGCTAGTTTCTTGCGTGCGTTCTCCAGCGCGTTCTGAGTCTCAGCGGCAAAGCCAATGATCAATTGCGACTGTTTGTGCCGAACGATTTCGGCCAAAATATCCGTCGTAGGCTCAAGCTCAAGCGTCATGGGTCCGCCGCGCTTGATCTTTTGCGAGGCCGAAGACTTCGGTCGATAGTCAGAGACAGCCGCCGTTTTGATAACGATGGTCGCCTCGGGCAACAACTTCAAAACCGCCTGATGCATCTCTTCGGCAGATTCCACGCGTGTAACTTCAGCCGCGCCCGGCGGATTCAATGCCGTCGGTCCGCTCACCAGCAACACTCGTGCTCCACGCCGTAATGCGGCTTCCGCCAATGCGTATCCCATCCGACCACTGGAGCGATTTGTAAGATATCGAACCGGATCAATCTTCTCCCGAGTAGGGCCAGCCGTGATCAACACGGTTTCGCCCGCCAATTCCTGTGAAGCCCCCAGCACTTCGAGCGTTGCAGCCACAATCGCCTCGTTCTCCGCCAAGCGTCCCGGACCCGTCATGCCACACGCCAGATATCCGGTACCCGGTTCCACGATCCGCACGCCGCGCTTTTTCAAAATCTCAAGATTCGCATGCGTAGCCGGGTGATCCCACATGTTGACGTTCATGGCCGGCGCGACGACAACCGGCGCCGTGGTCGCCAAATAAAGTGTGCTGAGAAAATCGCTGGCGATGCCCTGAGCGAATTTAGCCAAAACGTCTGCAGTGGCCGGAGCCACCAGCAGTGCATCAATGGACTGCGCTACCGCAATGTGCTCGACCGCGGAATCAATATTCGGATGCTCGCCCGCACCCGCGCCAAACATGTCAGTAATGACTTTTTCGCCCGAGAGCGCCGCAAAGGTGAGAGGCCGAATGAATTCCTGGGCGGCGCCGGTCATGATGACCTGCACGCGGACGCCCCGATCTTGCAGCAGGCGGACAATCTCCGCCGCCTTATAGGCCGCAATTCCGCCGCTGACGCCAAGAGCGATTTTCATGATTGCCGATGGTCAATTCCCAATTGCCGACGGCTCATCCGAAGCCCAATCGGCAGCCGGCAATTGCAGGCCCTACTCTTGTCCCAGCGCCTTGTCGAGCATTTCGCTGACGACTTCGACTGGCGACTTGGGCGTTTCCGGAATCACCCATTTCACCTTGCCGGCTTTGATTTCATCCTGCGCAATTCGGCAGGGTTTGCGGGAGTGAGTTTCGATGACCGGGGGCGCACCGCCTTGTAGTTGTCGTGCGCGGCGAGCGGCTACCAGAATGTATCGATAGTTGCTGTCGAACCCTTCAATCAACTTCATTGTGTTCTCCCCTGTGCTAGCGTCCGCCCGAAGTCGCTGCGGTCGCAAACGAAGCTATGATCGGCTGCAGGCGTTCCCGGATGTTGCTCAAACGGCAACCTTCGGCCTTGGCCAGCGTTTCTGCATCGTCAGCGGATCCGCGAATTCCCGAGCGCTTCAGCCGTTCCGCAAGTAGGATCGCCGTCAGCGCTTCGATGGATTCATCCAGACGGTCGTTAACCAGAATATAGTCGTATTTCTCGTAATTCTCAATCTCACGACTGGCCGTGACCAACCGGCGCTGGATGACTTCTTCCGCATCCAGACTACGCTTTCGCAAACGCGACTCCAAAATCTTGCGATCCGGCGGCATAATGAAAATACTTACCGCTTCAGGAAGCTTGCGCTTGATCTGCTCCGCGCCCTGCACATCGATGTCGAGCAGCAAGTCACGCCCGCTCCGTTCAGCCTCGCGCAGAAAGCGTTTCGCTGTACCGTAGCAATACCCAAATACGTCCGCATACTCCAGAAATTCGTCCTTCCGCACCATTTCTTCGAATTCGGCACGTGGCACGAAGTAGTATTCCCGCCCATTCTGTTCATTTCCTCGTGGAGGACGAGTCGTGTAGGAGACGGAGAAGTCCAGCCCGGAAACAATCTCCCGAGCCTTGTCCACGAGCGTCGACTTGCCCGAACCCGAAGGCGCCGAAATAATGTAGACCGTGGTCATTCGAGGTTTTGTACCTGCTCGCGGGCCTTTTCGATATCGGCTTTCATCGATAAACCAAGCTCCGTGATCTTCATGGCTTCGCCGGCCAAGCCCGAAGTCTTGGAAAGCAACGTGTTCGCTTCCCGGTTCATCTCTTGCAGCAGAAAATCCAGCTTCTTTCCGATCTCTCCACCCTGATCCAGCAAGCCCAGAAGATGCTGCACATGCTGATCCAATCGCACCAACTCCTCCTGAATGTCACTGCGATCCACCAGCAGCGCCGCTTCCTGCAGGATGCGTTCCGGTTCAATCTGTGACCCGATCAACTCCTGCAGGCGCGTCTTCAGTCGCTCCGCATAAGTTTGCAGAACGGCGTGGCGGTGTTTCTCTACGCCCTCCCGTGCCTGCTGCACATGCCGCATGCGCTCCCGCAACTCGCGCTCGGTGCCGCGTCCTTCTTCCTCGCGCATTTGATTCAAGTGGGACAAGGCCTCTTCCATCTTGGAAAGAACCGCCGCCTCCAATCCATCGTCCGCCGGTAACGCTTCCGACTCGAGTGCACCCGGTATGCGAAGAATTGCGTTGAGGTCCGGCTCCGCTGCTAACCCGAACTCCGCAGCCGCGGCGCGAAACGCCTGAATGTAGGCGCCCACCAGGTTGCGGTTCAGCGAAAAGCCCTCGCTCACGCTCCGTTCGATATTCAGAGTCAGCTCCACATGACCGCGAGCCATTTTCTCTTTCAATCGTCGCCGCAGCTTCATCTCCAGATCGTCACTATCGGACGGCAGACGAAAATGAATATCCAGAAAGCGATGATTCACCGACTTCAGCGATAGTGTGAAACCGAACTGGCCGTTGACCTGCCCTTTCACCTGCGCGAACCCGGTCATGGAGCGGATCGACATATTTCTCAACTCTATCTTCTAACTTGTCATCCTGAGCGAAACCGGTTGCCAGCCGACAGCATCCCGATTCAGTAAACGGGTGCCCCGTCCTTGTCGCGTCCTTCTGCTAACACGGCGCAAGGCATTTTCGTCCCACCATTGTTCACTCCGCATGCACTGCCGGCCTCGGCGATTCCACTTCCGCAAATTGCAATTCGTATAAGCGCCGATACGTCCCTAATTTCTTCATCAACTCTTCATGCGGCCCAATATCTGCAGCCGTGCCATTCTCCAGCACTACGATTCGATCCGCGCGCCTCACCGTGGAAAGCCGATGCGCAATCACCACCACCGTGCGTCCAATCATCAGGTTCTGCAGCGCCGACTGAACCAGCGCCTCCGATTCGCTATCCAACGCCGACGTGGCTTCGTCGAGAATTAAAATCGGAGCGTTCTTGAGCAGCGCCCGCGCAATCGCAATACGTTGCCGCTCCCCACCGGAAAGCCTTACGCCGCGCTCGCCAATTACGGTGTCGTAACCGCTCGGCAGGTCCATGATAAAGTCGTGTGCCAAGGCCGCGTGCGCCGCCGTCTCCACCGCTTTCAGCGGGACGCCCGGCTGCCCGTAAGCGATGTTGTTCCGTACCGTATCGTTAAACAATACTGTGTCCTGCGCCACCACTCCAACTTGCGAACGCAGCGAAGCCAAAGTCGTATCGCGCACGTCGCGACCGTCAATGGTCAATCTCCCGGATGTCACATCAAAGAAGCGCGGAATCAAATGCACCAGCGTGCTCTTGCCTGCGCCGCTCGATCCCACCACCGCGAGCACCTCACCGGCGTGAACTTCGAGATTGATGTCGCGCAAAATCTCGCGCCCTTCGCCTTCGGACTCATACGAAAAGCAGACCTTTTCAAACCGGATGCTGCGCGAAAACGGCGGCAGCGGCTGAACTCCGGGCTTCTCTTTTACATCGTCATCCGTATCCATAAACTTGAAGATCTCGGAAGATGCGCCCAGGGCCTGCTGGAAATTATTGTTGAACAAAGCGAACTTTCGCACCGGATCGTAGAGTTTGAAAACAGCGACGATAAACGCCAGAAACGTGCCCGACGAAAACACGTGATGATTGATTTGTTCGCGTCCCAACAGCAGAAGCAACGCAATTGCGATCGCGCCAAAGATATCCATCAAAGGCGAACTGATGGCGACCGCAGCCACCGAGCGCAAGTTCGCGCGAAACAGCCGCTGCGCTGCTTCCTTGAATCGCGCAATCTCCCAGCGCTCCATGCTGAATGCCTTCACGATGCGGTTGCCGGTAATGGTCTCGTGCAGGATATTCTGAATGTCCGCCAGCTTGTCCTGGCCGCGACGGGTCGTATGCCGCACCCGCCGCCCGATTCTCCCCGCCGAGAAGATAATCACCGGTACGAATAAAACCAGCACCCAGGCAAACTGCCTGCCCAGCGCCACCACCACCAGCGCGGTAAAAATGAAGGTAAAAAACTGCTGCAGAAACTCCGCCAGAACGCTCGACATCGCATACTGCACCCGCTCAACGTCATTGACGATCGTCGAAACCAGAGTGCCTGTGGTGTGCTTCTGAAAGAATGCCGCCGAGCGTTGCAGAATGGAATTGTAGAGGTCATTGCGCAGATCCGTGATCATGCCAAAGCCCGCGTAATTCACCAGGTACGTGCCCGCATAATCGCAGATCCCCTTCAATACGGTAGCCGCAACCAGGGCAAACGCCACGACCGTCCACGGATTCTGAAAGTGCGAAGGAACGAACTGCTGCAGGTAGATGGCACGCCCACTGCCCGGAATCGTAAACAGTTGCATTTCCCGAGACTGCGAACCCGGGTTCAGCACGCGATCAAAAATCGGTCCGATGAGCAGCAACCGAAAAGCATCCAGCAATCCCACCGCTGCCATCAGCAGTACGGATGCCCCCACTGGCCACCAGTAAGGCGCCGCGTATCGTATGAGGCGTGTCAGTTGCCGCATTGGAGGCTCCCAGTGCGCGGCCCGACCCGGCCTGCTACGGATGAAATCAGCATGTGTCGCAAGACTTCATTCTACTTCAGTCGTCAGTCTTTGGTCGTCGGCAATGCTATACCTTGTCATCCCGAGCGAAGTCGAGGGACCCTGTGTTCCAACCAACGACCCCGGACTGCCCGAAGCCTGAAGCCTGAAGCCTGAAGCCCGCTACCCAGGACTATCCCGATGCACTACCTTCACCCGATACCCCGCCTTGCGCAAGTGTTTGCCGACGTCTTCCGCAATCATCACCGAGCGATGCTGCCCGCCAGTGCAACCAAAAGAAATCGTCAAGTAGCTCTTGCCTTCCCGAATGTAGTGCGGCAACAGATACACGAGCAGCTTCGAAATCCGGCTGATGAATTCCTTAGTCTGCGGAAACGACCGGATGTATTTCGCCACCTTCGGATCGCGCCCCGTCAGCGGACGAAACTCCGGAACAAAATGAGGATTCGGCAGAAAGCGAACGTCAAACACCAGATCCGCATCCTCCGGAACCCCGTGCCGGAAGCCGAAACTCACGCACGAAACCAGAATGTTATTCCCCGACTCCTGCTTCTGAAAACGCTCCGTGATGTGTGCCCGCAGCTCGTGGACGTTGAACTTGGAAGTGTCGATCACCAGATCGGCAATCGCCCGAATGCGTTGCAGATGCCGACGCTCGGCGGCCAGCGATGCCTTTACCGTCGTTTTGGTGCCTAATGGATGCGGACGCCGGGTCTCGCTGAAGCGGCGCAACAGAACTGAATCTGCCGCTTCCAGAAAAAGCATTTTGGTAGGCAATACCCGCCGCACCGATTTCACAATCTCGGGCAGAGCTTCCAGCTGCGTGCCCTCGCGAACATCGACCACCAGCGCGGTGCGCTCGATTTCGGAAGACTGGCCGGCCAACTCGGCAAACTGTGGAATCAGCGCCACCGGCAAATTGTCCACGCAGTAGTAGCCCAGATCCTCGAACGCCTTGAGCACCGAGGCTTTCCCCGAGCCGCTCATCCCCGTGATTATGACCAGTTCGGCGCGCCGGCCGCGGTCGCGGACAACTGGCGAACCAGTTTGGCGCACTCCCTTTTTAGTTGTTCCTGTCGGCCTGCGAAGTGGCATTTGCTGAAATGGTAGCAGGCAGACCCGCCAGCCGCCAGTTACCCATGTAGGCGCAGCGTCCGGCCGAAGTCGAGGCGACTCTTCAGAAGCTGCAAAGGGTGCTGGATTCAACCCCAGCACCCTCTGCACTATCGCTGACTATCACCACTGAACTACTTGAACGCGATCACTCCGAACAGCCCATCCGCGTTGTTGCCCGGCCCAGCGGTAAAGAAGAGCTGATTCGTCTTCCCGTTGTTCGTTGACCCACCGCCAAACTCGATGCCCCAAAGCTGATTGATTTGAATCGGCTTTTTGGATGCGGTCTCGATGGTGCCCACAAACTTGCCGGTCTTAAGATTGAAGCCGTTGATGGTTCCGGTATTGGTGTTATTCGAGATCAGCAGGGTATTGCTCAGCGGACCGAAATTCTTCGGAGCGATGGCAAATCCCCAGGGCTGATTCAGCGGTTTTCCCGAAGTAAACCGCTTCACCAACGCGCCAGCTTCCGTGAAGATGTCAATGTATCCCCCGCCCGCGCCCTTGGCGTTGACGTAGGCAACGTAAAGCTTGCCACCGATATCCTGCACGTTAAACACTACGAAGCCCTTCGGTATCTTCGAATCCGTAAACGATTTCACGAACGTGAAGGTGCCGTCATACACATCAATTTTGTTGTTGTTAAAATCGGCAGCGTAAACGAAATTCCCCGAGCTATGGCTGGTGACGGCGAGGCCGGTATAGCTGGCCTTTTTGGCTGAGTTGTTCACCCCGATGAGAGTCGTTGAAGGATCGAAATGCGACCATCCTTGGATAGTCCCGTCCAGGGTTCCGAACATGAATGCGGATGGCCAAGAGTCAATCTGGAATTCGGTCGAGCCGTTGTAAACGATGCCCGTGGGCGAACCCGGGCCGCTTCCAGTGGCCGAAGGCACAACCACCTGCAAGCTCTGCGGAACTCCGGCGCCGTTGTAGAGTGTGGACCAGCCATCCCATTCATCACTGACCCAGAACGGACCGCCGGGAGCGTACACCAGTCCCCACGCATTCTGGAGTAGTGGGTCCACGTTCTTGGCTTTGCCCGTCTGATTCGAAGTGAGAGCGGTTTTTGTGTATTGTGCTACGGCCGGACTGGAAACGAAGCCTACCGCCAGTGCGAGCCACAAAGTGAGAGCAGTTGTACGAGCCCATTGACGTTGCATGCTGATTTCTCCTTTAGAGTAAAAAATGGTTAGAGGGCGGGGGGAGGACCCAATATCCCGCGCAGGTGCGATCGCTAATGTGTATAACCTGCAAGGGCCAGATATTAGGGCTCATTCAGGCGGGTGTTGTCAATAGATTGTCACGGTTTTGTAAAATTCTTTCGCCGCAAACCGAGAACCGGGAACTGACAACTCGCCACTGGTTCTTATCCTCGGGTTATGAGCGTGCCCCTTCTGCTAAGGTGAGCGACCCCGATCGTGCCCCAGGGTTCTTGACCCGAGACGATAAGTCCTGTGTCCTCATCGTGTAGCTCTTTGCCTATAACTATAAGCTATTAACAAAAGTGTTCCACGTGGAACACTACGTCGATTCCTCGCCCCTTGATGCGATGTTACGATGCCAATCAGCATGCCCGAATTTTGTGACGTCGCCCTGCCCGTTCCACTGGACATTGCATTCACCTACCGCATCCCGGACGAGATGCAGCCGGTGGTCGGCGGCCGCGTGCTGGTTCCGTTTCGCCAGCAGCGCATGTCGGGCGTGGTCACCGCGCTGCATGATCGCGCGCCCAAAGTTCAAACCAAGAACGTGCTCAGCGTGCTCGACGCCTCACCCGTGCTCGATGAGCAGCTTCTGCGGCTGGGCAAGTGGATTGCGGACTACTATCTGGCTCCTCTGGGCGAAGTCTTTCGCACCATGCTGCCGCTGGCCGCGGAATTCAAACGGACGATTGGTTACCGCATCACCAACGAGGGGCGGATGGCGCTGCACCTTGCAGGAATGGCAGGCTCATCAGCTCGCTCGCGCAAGACGCCCGAGGAACAGCTCGCGGAGTTTCGCGTCCTGGACTACCTCACTGAACGCGAGACCGTGCGGGAAGAGAGCCTGCGCGCCGCGACCCGCGTGTCGAAATCCCTATTGAGCGGAATGGTGCGCAAGAAATGGATCGCGCGCGAAGATCTATCCGATGTACGCGACGCCACTCGCACCTTGAAAATTGCACTGCTGAAGAGCGCGGAAGGCAAACTGAACTCCAATCAGCAAGTGCTGATCGAAATCTCTGGCCGCGGCTGGCGGGAGGATCGCCGTTGAGAATCTGCAAGCGCTCGAGGTTCCGAGGACTACGCTCGCAACCCTGGTGAAGCGGGGGCTGGTTGAGATCGTTGAAGAGCGGGTTGAGTTTACGGTCGCGAGCAAAACGATTCGGCCTTCGCCACTCGCCTTTCAGTTTAATTCCGCGCAGCAAAATGCACTGGAAAAGATTGAAGAAAGTGTTCGCGCCGGGAAATTCTCGGGCATGTTGCTGCATGGCGTGACCGGGTCGGGCAAGACTGCGGTTTATCTTGCGGCGATGCGCTCTGTGCTCGAGTCGGGACGATCGGCGATCCTGTTGGTTCCTGAGATTGGACTTACGCCCGCGGTCGCGGCTGATCTGCATCATGTGTTCGGAGATGAGGTTGCCATCCTGCATTCGGCGCTTTCGGATCAGGAACGGGCCGAGCAGTGGCATCGCATCAAGCGCGGAGAGGCGCGCATGGTCGTAGGCACGCGCTCGGCGGTGTTCGCTCCCGTTTCCAATCTGGCGTTGATGATCGTCGACGAAGAGCAGGATTCGTCCTACAAGCAGGAGGAGACGCCGCGATATCACGCACGCGACGTCGCAGTGATGCGAGCGAAGATGGCTGGGGCAGTCGTGGTGCTGGGTTCGGCTACGCCTTCACTGGAATCTTATTTCAACGCGAAGAAGAACAAATATGCGTTGCTCGAGTTGCCGGATCGCGTGGAACAGCGGCCGCTGCCTGAGGTCGAGGTCGTCGACATGCGGCTGGAGTTTCAGGAGACGGGCAAAGAGCAGGTGATCTCGCGGAAGCTGACAGAAGAAATCAAGCAGCGGTTGGAGCGTAAGGAGCAGGTGATGGTCCTGCTCAACCGTCGGGGATATTCTCCGGTGGCGCTGTGCCGTTCTTGTGGAAACCGGATGGAGTGCAGGAACTGTGCCATTGCGATGACACATCACAAGCGCTCGAACCGGATGGTGTGCCACTACTGTGGTTTTATCGCGCCGGTGCCGAAAGTCTGCGGCGAGTGTGGCAGCGAGTATGTTTATTTTCTCGGGACGGGATCGGAGAAGCTGGAAGAGTTGTTGCATGGTTTGTTCCCGCAGGCCCGCATCGGGCGGCTGGATCGGGATACGGTTCGTGGCAACGAAGACTTTGAGCGGGCGCTGAATGCGCTCAATGAAGGCGAACTGGATTTGCTGGTGGGCACGCAGATGATCGCGAAGGGTCACGACATCCACGGGGTCACGCTTGTGGGTGTGGTTGGGGCGGATGCGGCTTTGGGCTTTCCTGATTTTCGCGCGGCGGAGCGCACGTTTCAATTGTTGACTCAGGTGGCGGGACGCGCGGGACGCGGGCAGACTCCGGGCAAAGTTATTTTGCAGACTTATTTCCCGGATCACTATGCGGTGCAGTATGCGGCGCAGCACGATTTTGTCGGGTTTTATGAGAAGGAATTGCGTTTTCGCAGTTGGATGCACTATCCGCCGTACAATGCGCTGGCGAATGTTCTGGTGCGCAGCGACAAACTCGATGAGGCCTTGCGCTGGTCGGGCATCTTAGGTAAGTGGTTCGAGAAGACGCGGCATGAAGGCATTCGCGTGCTGGGCCCGGCGGCAGCGCCGATTGTGCGTTTGAAGCGCGACTATCGCTATCATTTTGTTTTGAAGTCAGCCAGCCGGGAGAAGCTCAACGCGACGCTAAGATCGATGCTCGTCTATGCAGCGCAAGAAAAGATTCCGCGGACGCAGGTGATTGTGGATGTGGATGCGGTTTGGTTGATGTGAGAAAGGAGCTTCTAGCTTCTGGCTGCTAGCTTTTGGCCAACGAGGGATGAACGAATATCCTTACGGTGCAAAAGTCACCTGCTGGTAGGGTTCCCCTTTGTGGTGACGGCTGACCTTGATAGTGACTTTTCGGTTAAGCCTTTTCAGGAAGTCGAGAAGCTTGTCCGTTGTGAAACGGCTGAAGTGTCCGTTCATCAGGTGCGACACGTCAGGCTGTGCAATGCCCAAGACCTCAGCGATCTCCCGCTGCTTCAGTTTCTTGTCTTCGAGGATTTTGAAGACATGGAATCCGATCTGTGCGCGCGCCAGAAGCTGGTCGGCATCTTTGAGGCCCAGATCCGCGAAGACGTTCCCGGAACTTTCCTCGAACTCAATTGGTTTTCGCCTTTTCGAACTCATGTGCCAACTCCTGCGCTTCGCTGTATCGCTTTTTGATCAAGTCAACGTCCCGCTTCGGGGTCTCAATGCCTTTCTTCGACTTCTTCTGAAAGGCGTGTAAAACATAAATCCGTCTACCGATCTGCACCGCCACCACGACGCGGTAGGCTTCCGACGCGTAACGCAATGCAATTTCAAGAACGCCGCTGCCGACACCCTTGAAGGGTTTAGCGTCCTTAGGCATACGGCCAAACTGAATGAGCTGAAGCTCGTCCCCCAGCAGTTTTTGTGCGCCATCGGGGAAACCCCGAAGGTTCTTTTTCGAGTCACCAAGCCAGACAACGGGCCGGAAAGACTGCACTATAAAAGTCGGGGATTTCATGTATGTTTCTCCTCATAGGAGGGGTCCGCATTGTCCTCCGAAGCTTTTGGGCCGTGGCTTGCGGTTTCACAGCCCGCGATGCGGGATGCGGTATTGAGAGAGAAACAAAAACGTAAGTCGATACTCGAGGTTCGAAATCCACCTTGGATGCGTCGTATGGCGGTTAGCCTTTTCCACGCCAGATCAGCATATAGTAAATTTGCTATATTGTCAAGTCTGCCTATTTTCCCTTGCGTCCAGGTGGGCATCTACACCAACGCATTTGCGGGTTGGGATTTTCCCTTCCCACTCTTGTCGCAAAGGGCGCGACAAGAATGGGGCACCTGTCGCTTTACTTAACTATGGTTAACGACACAGGCGCGTCACGACAGGCGCTTGATTCCGGGGAAGCCGTCGAAGCCGGAGTCGAAGGTTAGAATTTGCTCGATTCCGTGTTGTTCCATTACGGCTAGGTGGATGGCGTCGCGTGCGGACATCTTCTTACGTCCCAGGACAATCTCTTTGGCGCGCTCAACCGTGGGACGATCGATGAGCAGGACTTGGTCGACGATGCCGAGCAGCGCGTCGAAGGCCGGTTGTATGGCGTCGCGGCGGTTGATGGCGGTGTAACGGTGCAGGATTTCTTGCAAAACTTCGGCATCGGTTACCAGGCGTTGGCGCTCGCTGACCAACTTTTCCAGCAGTCGCTGGGCGTCGCTCTTGTGGGGATGGGGCGCTCCGACCAGGTACATCGGAATATTCGAGTCGATCAGAATCACGGGCGCGGGCCCGTTCCGTAGCCCATCTCGATCTCGGCCAGCATCGTGTCGATGTCTGCTGTGGGATAGTCGTGTTGTGCGGCGGCGCGGATTACTTCGAGTTTCTTGCCGGCGCTTCCGAGGGGTTCGCGACGACGGGCGAGGTCGAGGGCTTGGCGGACCCATTCCGCTAGAGACATTCGGCGGGAGCGGGCCATTTTCTGGATTTCGCGATATTCGGGATCTTGCAGGATTACCTGGAGTCGCTTAGGCATAGTATGAGCCTAATTGACTCATCATGATGAGTCAAGACTGTTGCGCCCATGCGGGGCTGAATCCTTTTTTGCCCTACCCAGGACTTACGTCCTGGGCTATTGTCCGCCGCCCCTGCCAGGGCTTGCTTATTACGATGTCTTTGTTATGGCCTCCGCGAAGAAGCGCCCACCACCCTTTCGCACAGACACACAGAACGCGAAAAGGGTGGGGCACCCACATGCGCAAGTTGACATTGTTGGAACAGCAGGTCCCTCCACTGCGCTGGCTTCGCTTCGCTCCGGTCGGGATGACAAATGACTGGAACAGCCTCCCATCCTGCATTCCAATTACTTGGTGATGCGCCACACGGTTCCGTAGCCGCCGGTGCCGCCGTTTATGGTTGTGCCGTAGATACGGCCCTTGGGATCGAGGATCAGGCCACCGTAGAGATATTTGCCGTCTGTCCCTCCGGTGAAGTCGTGCAGCAGAGTGAACTTGCCGTTCTTATGAATTTCGAAAGCAGTTCCGAAGCCGGAGGCGCCGCCGGTGTTGGTACTGCCGTAGATGTTTCCGTCCGCGTCTAAAATCACACCGGCGAGAGGCGATTGCCCGTCCGACGTGCCGGAGAAGTTGTGCAAAATGGTTTCGGTGCCGTTCTTGCTCACCTTCCATACGACCCCGAAGTTCGAGGTCCCGCATCCTCCGGTGCCGCCGTACATATTGCCCTGCGCATCCACGGCCGGGGTTCCGTAGGGATAGCAGCCATCGGTGGTTCCAGCAGTGAAGCTGTGCAATACCGTCAACTTACCTTTTGGACTCAGCTTGTAGAGAACTCCTTCGCCAGAAGTCCCTCCTTGCGAGGCGACGCTGTAGAGGTTGCCCTTCGCGTCCATGTAAAAACCTGCGGAGAGGGGATAGGCGCCGTCTTTAGCCCCACCGGTGAAACTGTGCAGCACGGTTTCCTTGCCGGTCTTGCTGATTTTGAAAACCACTCCGAGGTTGGCAGTGCCGCCGTTTTCCGTGGTGCCATAAAGATTGCCGGCTGCGTCGCGGAACAAACCAGCGTAGGGATAAACTCCGTCGGCGCCCCCGGTGAAGCTGTGCAGCACGGTTTCCTTGCCGGCGGGACTGAGCTTGAAGACCACTCCGATATTGGAAGTGCCGCCGTATTGGGTGGTGCCATAAAGATTGCCGGCTGCGTCCCGGACCAAAGGCGCGTAGGGATATTGTCCGTCGGCGCCGCCGGTGAAGGTGTACAGAACTGTCTCGTGTCCGGTTTTACTGACCTTGAACACCACTCCGGCGTAGTATTTGCCGGCGTAGTCGGTGGTGCCATAAAGATTGCCGGCTGCATCCTGGATTACAGCGGGGAATGGGTCTCCGCCATCTGCCGCGCCGGTGAAGCTGTAGAGTGCCTTCAGCGTTTGTGCTGGTGCTGGTTGAGTTGCGAATAGAGTAAGCAAGCCTGCGACGGCCAGAATGGCGGTGGACGCTGTAAATCTAGAAATCCGCTGCTGCAGTCTTTTGGTCAAGGTCGTTCTCCATTTTGATCGCGAGTGATTTCGCGGCCATCGTAGCACGGGACGAGGTTATCTTCGACGGCGGTATTTTATTGGTGAAGAGTCTTGCGCACAAAGCGCAAGTGGATGCGTTTTGTCGCGGCTCGTATGGATGAGCCATGCCCATACCCAGGGAGATGCTGGCGTTGCGCTATGGTTGTTTTTTCTGCAGGAATTCGTGGACGACTTGTTTTACGTCGCGATGCTGGCCGTCTACGGCGTAGTTCAGTTGACGCATATCATCGTCGGATATTTTTCCGGTGAGTTCATCGAGGGATTGTTTTATTTCTGGATGTGCGGCTAGCGTTTCCTGGCGAATGATGGGCACAGCTTCGTAGGGCGGGAAATAATGTTTGTCGTCGTCGAGGATGGAGAGGTCGAGGGCTGGAATGAGGCCATCGGTGGTGTTTCCTGCGATCAGATCGACCTGCTTGCTTTTTAAGGCGCGAGTGAGGAGGCCGAGATCCATGATTTGCGGGGCCTCGGCGAAGCGCAGGCCGTAGGTGGCAATGAGTCCCTTGTAGCCGTCGGGACGCTCCATGAATTCGTAGCCGAATCCGGCGCGCCACTGGGGAGTGTAGGCGGCGGCTTGCGAGATGGTTTTCAGGCCGAGGCGGCGAGCGTCGTCGCCGCGGATTTCAATCGCGAAAGTGTCGTTGAAGCCGAAGGGCGCGCCCACGGCCAGGTTGAAGCGCTTCGCATATTCTACTTTAACCTCGCTATAGACTTTTTCCCGATCGCCGTTGGGCTTTTCTTTGAGGACCGCGGTCAGTGCGGTGCCGGTGTATTCGGGATAAATATCGATGCGGCCGGCGAGAATGGCCTGCTGGCAGATGAAAGTGCCGGCAAGATAGAAGCGACGCTCGACCGGAAGGTGGGCCTTGGTTTCGATTTGCTGGGCGATGATTTCTCCGAGGATGAGCTGTTCGGTGAAATTCTTGGAGCCGATAACGATCAGATTCTGGCGGGTTGGGCCGCAGGCGGTCAGGGTCGCGATTAGAAAGAACGAAAGCCAGGAAATTATTTTCCTGGAGGCTGACGGATTGTCGCTTGGGTGGGGCATGCTTTAGGAAACCAGTTCTCAGTTCTTGGTTCTTGGTTCTCAGTTTGGGCTTAGGCGTTTCTCCAGCCATCCCAGGCTTAGGTCGGCCAGTAAGGCCATGACGGCGGCGGGGATTGCGCCGGCGAGAATGACCTGGTTGTTCACCATGGCGAGGCCGCGAAAAATATATTCTCCCAAGCCGCCGGCTCCGATCGCGGCGGCGATTGTAGCCAATCCGACCGAGATCACGGTGGCGACGCGAACGCCCGCGATGATGACTCCCAGAGCGAGCGGGAGTTCAACTTGAAAAAGAAGTTGGCGATCGGTCAGGCCCATGCCGCGTCCGGCCTCGATTACGGCGGGATCCACGCCTTTGATGCCGACGTAGGTATTGCGGATCATGGGCAGCAGAGCGTAGAGCGCGAGCGCGAGGATAGCGATACGGTCGGCTCGCTCGCCGATCCAGGGAGCGGGCAGGAGGAATCCGAAGAGTGCGAGGCTGGGGATGGTTTGAATAATGTTGGCGCCCCCGAGTACCGGTTTGTTGAACGCGGGATAACGAGTGATCAGAATGCCCAGCGGGATTCCGATGAGCACGGCGAGGATAGTCGAGATTCCGACCAGCCACAGATGTTCCAACGTGAGTTCGAGGACTTCAGTGTGATTCTGTAGCATGAATTGGTAGAGGTTCATTGCGGCCTCACTTTTATTAATCCTAAAGCGCTGGCGACCTTAGATCGATGCGGGCGGGGACGCCCATTCCTCTATTGCGTTCACAAGACGGTGCCGAAGGCGTTTTTGTACGCGCAGGGCAGCGGCTCGGTGGACGCGAGAAACTGTTCGGGCGTTTGCATCGCGACCACGCGGCCAGCTTCCATTAGCGCGATGCGCGTGCCGAGTAACAGGGCCTCGCGCAGATCGTGGGTGACGAAGACGACCGTTTTGCGGAGGCGTTTCTGCAGGTCGAGGAACTCGCGCTGCAGTTCGGCGCGGGTGATGGGATCGAGGGCGCCGAAGGGTTCGTCCATCAAGAGGATGGGCGGATCCGCGGCCAGAGCGCGTGCCACGCCCACTCTCTGCCGTTGGCCTCCGGAAAGTTCGCGAGGATAACGCGAGGCGATCTCAGGATCGAGTCCGACAAGTTGCAGCAATTCGTCGACCCGCTTAGAGATTCGATTGGTGTCCCACTTCTCAATCGTCGGAACCAAACCGATATTACGCGCGACGGTGAAGTGGGGAAAGAGGCCGACGTCCTGAATGACGTAGCCGATCATGCGGCGAAGGCGGGTGACATCCCATTCGAGAATCGGGCGCGAATCGACGCGAAGTTCGCCATTGCTGGGAGTCAGCAGACGATTGATGAGTTTGAGGGTCGTGGTTTTGCCGGAGCCGCTGCGGCCTAAGAGGACTAGAGTTTCACCGCGTTGCACTTCGAGGTTCAGGTCGTGAAGCAGTACGCGAGCGTCGTTGCCGTTGCCGTGCAAGCGATAGGAGACGTTGCGGAATTCGATGGCGGGGCGAGTGTCGTGAGGATCGCTCATGTGTCGGAACAGCCGCGCACTAGACTTCGTAGGCTGCCGGAGGCAAACCGGTGATGCGAATTCCGGAGTGGCCTTTGTGCCGGATGTTAAGGCCGATCAGCAAGGCTGTAATCTGCTCCACGATGCGCGCGTTTTCCAGTTTGCCGCCGTCGATGGCGCGAACGCCGGGAATCTTTATTGCAAGATTACGCACGATCTGGATCGCCGTCGGATCATCGCTGCAAACAATCACATCGCAATCAACCGGGCCCTCGGCATTCAGCAATTCGGCTCCTGCATTGTGAAAAGCGGCTACGACGGAAATGCCCTTGGGTAGAAGCTCTGCCGTCTCTTGTGCTGCGGAGCCTTGCCAGACGCCCAATGTGCGGCTGGCGCGACCGCCAACGCTTGCGGCTAAAGGCACGGTCGTATCAATTACGATGCTGCCGGGCCGAATCGCGGGCTTGAGTTGCTTCAGCAGCGCGGCGTGACCTTCGAAAGGAATTGTAAGCACGAGTAAATCCGCAGCGGCACAGGCGGCGATGTTTTCACTGCCGGAAATTTTCGCGCCAGGGACTCTTTGTTTGATTTTGTTTGCGGCATCCTGGGCGCGTGCGGCGTCTCGCGATCCGATGATGACGGTTTCACCGGCTTGTGCCCAGCGCAGTGCCAGGCCGAACCCTTCAGGGCCAGTGCCTCCGAGAACCGCGATGGGCCGGGACGCGCTCATGAGATTGCCGTCATGCGATTCTTCTAGGCGAACTCAGGTTCCAGCAACTGTTCCGCAGTCGGTGTTTCGGTCTGCAGCTTGAGGTTGATTCGTGTGTAGACCGTATTGCGTTCAGCAGGAATGCGGCCGGCCTCCAGAATGAGCGACTGAAAATCTTCAGGACTGGTGTACTGGCCGGCGGTGGCTCCGGCTTCGCGAGAGATATTTTCTTCCATCAACGTTCCGCCGTAATCGTTGGCGCCAGCATGCAAGCACAGCTGGGACAAGCCGCGGTTCAGTTTCACCCAGGAGACTTGAATGTTGTTGATGGAGCCGGCCAGGAGAACTCGCGCCAGCGCATGGATTTTCAGATGTTCGGCAAGACTGGGGCCCGATCGCGCAATTCCCTGCTGGAAGAGCAAAGTATTTTGATGCACGAAGCCAAGCGGAACGAACTCTGTGAAGCCCCCGGTGTGCTGCTGAATTTCGCGAAAGAGCAGGAGTTGATTGACCCAGTGTTCGGGCGACTCGACGTGTCCGTACATCAGCGTGGAGGTACTGCGAATTCCGCAGCTGTGCGCGGTGCGAATGACTTGCTTCCATTGCTCGGTGGAAAGTTTGTTGCGGGAAAGCACGAAGCGGACTTCGTCGTCGAGGATTTCGGCGGCCGTTCCCGGCAGAGTGTCGAGGCCGTTGTCCCGCAACATATGCAAGTAATCTTCGAGGGACATGCCGGTCAGTTCGACGCCGTAGACGATCTCCATGGGGGAAAAAGCGTGAATGTGCATGCCGGGAACCGCTTGCTTCACGGCGCGCAGAATGTCGCGATAGTGAAACGGAGGCAGGCCGTGCGGCAGTCCGCCTTGAATGCAAACCTCGGTGGCGCCGATTTGCGCGGCTTCACGCGCCTTCTGCGCCATTTGCTCGAGGCTGAGAAAGTAAGTGTCGGATTCGCGCGGGCCGCGGCTGAAGGCGCAGAATTTGCAGCCGACGAAGCAGATGTTGGTGAAATTAATATTTCGGTTTACGACGTAGGTCACGATATTCCCGACTAACTCTCGGCGCAAAGCATCGGCCGCAACCAGCAGGCCGAGGAGATCGTCGCCATCGGCGTTTGCGAGCAGCGAACATTGTTCGCGCGTAAGCGCGCCGCCGTCTAGCGTCTCCATCACTTGCTCGAGCGCCACGCGTGCGGGGTGGCTGATACGAGGAGCGATATCCGGCCACTCGAGGGCGGGAAAGTTCTGCAATTCGGGCTGGGTAAGAACGCGAGCCATAAATCCTCCTCGAACAAAACTGCATCAACGAAACAAGTCGGTCGCCGCCGGGCGAATCAGGTCCCGAGCTCGTCCCCGCGCGGGCCGATAATGGAATCCTCGAATGATACACGCGGGCGTGCGAGCTAGCTTGCCGCAGACCAGGCCCGCGGCGCAAGCGAGTTCATCGGCGACAGCCTCTATCGTCACCCGCAGCGGATAACCATGGGGATCGCAATCTCCACGATAATCATGCAAGGCTTGCATACCGGCGACGCCGATCGCAACTTCGGTGAGGCCTTCGCGCCATGGCCGCCCAAAACTATCAGTGATGATGACCGGGATCGAAAGGCGCAGCCGTTTTTTCAGTTCGTGATGGAGTTGAGCTGCGGAACGGTCCGGATCTTTTGGCAGGAGAAGAGCGTGGCGGCCACCATCGACATTAGAAGCGTCGACTCCGCTGTTGGCGCAGATCAGGCCGTGACGCGTTTCGGTGATCAGAACTCCGCGCTTGCGCCGCACGATTCGCTTGCTCTCTGCCAAGGCCACCTCGGTTACGCGGGCGTCGAGCTTGTAACGGCGCGCCCACGCGCGGGAAGCGCGGGAGGGTTTGATCTTCTCCAGGGGAACAAGTTGACCCTCCGCTTTGGAGACGATTTTGTGTTTTACGATCAGGATGTCGCCTTTTCTTGGCGAGAGCTTGAGATGCCTGAGAGCATGGAGAAGTTTGTCCGCCAGCGAATCGCCGGGACGGACATTATCAGCAAGAGGGATTGGAAGAACGCGGAGCTCTAAAAGGGCAGTCATTTTCGTGGACGGGCGAGGGCGCCCGTCGCTCCATCGACACCATCACTCATTTGCCGCCAAAGACAAGTCGGTCAGGTCCCACTGTCGTGCCAGGCGCTGGGCGTGGGTTTCGCCGGGCGCCTCTGCGAGTTGGCGCAAGTCGGAAGGATTATCGATGTCTAGAGCGATGCCGGGGAGCGAAAGAACTACGCATTGCTTCTGGGTGGCACGCGCGGCCGCTAAATGTGGCTTGAAGCTATCGTTTCCAAAACGTAGTGGAAACAAACCTGCAGGACGTCGCCAGGCTGCGTTCGTGCCTCGTCCGTCAGCGGCGGGGACGAGTACGGAGCCCTCGACTGGCGCAGCTTCCAGAATTTGCTCCAGCTCAGAAGCATTAATCAGCGGAATATCGCCCGGAATGACCAGTGTGCTGTCTACATGGCGAGACTCGCAGACCTCGGTTGCCATTTCGATCGCATCGGTCTCGCTGCGATTTGCATTGTCGGGAATAACTTCGAATTCAAACTGCCGAGCCAACTCGATCGCGAACGCGTCGCTGGTGACGATGCCGACCTCGGGCCGGTTTGTCCATGTGGCCAGCGTTTGGAGCACGTCGAAAAGCATAGCTTGAGCCAGCTCGGTACGCGTCGGTTGATCCAGTATGGATGCCAGGCGCTGCTTGGCGTTGGCTAGACTCTTAACCGGGACAAGAATCATGACGGGTCCGCAGCGCGGGCATTTTCTGCGCTCAGCAGGGCAAGAACGGTCCGCGCCAGTTTCGCTTTGTCGTCCGCGGTGCGCATGATGGTGTTTGTGCAGTGTACACGCAGTCCGGGACGATCCAGCTTTTTGGCTGCTTCCAGATCACGCACATCCGCAATCAGAAGATCCAGAAAATCCTCGTAAGCCTTGGCGACTCCGGCAATGGAGACGGGCAGTCCCTGCGCAGCCATTAAAGCGCCGGCCGGGCCGGACACGGCCGCGTCGTTAACGATTGGACTGATTGCGGCCACGGTGGCCGGAGTCTGCCGCAAGGCCTCACGAATATCGGCGACGGCAAGGATGGGGCCGATACTGGTGGCGGGATTGCTCGGCGCCAGAATCACGGCACTGGCGGACATAATGGAATCGACTACCCCCGGCGCAGGCTCGGCGTCGGTCGCTCCTGCGAAGCGAACCGACCTAACCGGGTCCTGATACCAGCGCTGCACAAAATATTCCTGAAAGCTGAGATCACCGACAGGCGTGTCGATTCTGGTTTCGACTCGTGAGTTGCTCATCGGCAAAATCTGCGCCTGAACGGCCAGCTTGTTACAGATTGCGGTCGTGGCTTCGGTCAGTGTCTTTCCCTGCGCCAGATATTTCGAACGCAGCAGGTGAACAGCGAGATCGCGGTCGCCGACGTGGAACCAGATGGGCTCGACCAGTTCTCCCATAGCCTGCAGGCAAAAGAATGTGTCGCCCTTTACGCCCCAACCGCGTTCCTTACTAAGCAGGCCGGCCATTGCGTAGGTGATGGAATCCAGGTCGGGGGAGACGTACAATCCCCACCATTCCAGGTCGTCGCCGGTGTTCACGATGAAGGTGAGTTGCTGGGCAGAGGCAACCTGCCGCAGGCCCTCCACAAACTTCGCGCCGCCCGTTCCGCCCGTCAGCACGACGATCATGCGGTCCTCCGTGCATAACCGTCGCTATCGATCGCAGCTTTGATTCTCTCCGATAGGACACCCGATGTCGTCATTAAAGCTGGCACGAACTCAGGATAAACCGGCAACCGCTGACGCAGAGCATATCCTTTCGCTTCGGTTCGTAACTTCAGTTGTTCCAGGTGCGGCCACGGTTTTTCCGGATTGATGAAGTCTGGCGTCAGAGGCGAAATTCCCCCCCAATCGTTAATGCCGGCGTCGAGCAAGTGCTCGTAGAACGGCGCCGAAAGATTGGGCGGGGCTTGGATGTTGACCTCTGGCATCAGCAGGCGCGCCACCGCGACGGTGCGCAGCATTTCGCCCTGGGTAGGTTCGGGCCAATCGCGCATCGGGATCTCAGGCTTGGCGCGGAAGTTCTGAATGATGACTTCCTGAATGTGTCCGTAGCGGCGATGCAGTTCGCGGATGGCGAGCAACGTGTCCACCCGGTCTTCCAAAGTTTCGCCGATGCCGATCAGCAAGCCAGTCGTAAAGGGAACATTTTGTTTACCCGCCTCCTCAATGGTGCGCAGGCGTTTTGCCGGAACTTTATCCGGAGCATTGTCATGAGCTGCCCCAGCTGCCAGAAGAGAGTCGTTCATCGTTTCGAGCATCAGGCCCATGCTCGGAGAAACTCTGGCCAGACGCGCAATCCATTCCGCGCTCAGCAGACCGGGATTGGGATGAGGCAGTAATGTGGTCTCGCGGAGCACCAGTTCGCACATGGCCTCAAGATAATGAAGAGTGGATTTGTATCCCAGCCGGCGCAGGCTTTCGCGCATCTCGGGAAATGCGAGTTCGGGTTTATCGCCAAGGCTGAAGAGAGCCTCGGTGCATCCCATCTTCTCGCCCGCCCGCGCCACCTCGAGAACCTGGTCCGGGGTCATGGTGTGTGCGCCCGGCTGGCCCGGATCGCGGCGGAAGGTGCAATAGCCGCAGTAGTCGCGACAAAGATTGGTGAGCGGAATAAAAACTTTGCGGGAGTAAGTAATCACGCCCGGCTTGAAGCGCTGCCTGGCTTGCATCGCAGCCGACAGCAACGCGGGAAGGTCCTGTTCATCGCAGCGGGTCAGTTGGCAAGCCCCATCCCGCGAAAGCGGCATTCCTGCCCGCAGTTCGTCCGCATACGAACTTGGCGGGTGCTGCCGCGTCCACATGGTTTGGCCTACGCTCACGCTTCGGAAATCATACATTAGGTTCGCTTCGAACGAGACGCTGCTCAACGAGAAAGCATCGTGACCCTGCGAGACGTGATAAAACTTGAAGGTCAGAAAACTGCCCCGGGCGAGGACGCGTAGAATTCCGTCACAACCGGAGCTTCAGCGTTCTATGGGAGTAAGTCAGGCAGAATTCCGCAAGGCGATGGGCAGCTTTGCCACCGGAGTAACCGTTATCACGGTCGACTACGAGGGCGAAGTTCACGGAATGACCGCCAACGCCTTTGCGTCAGTGTCCCTCGATCCCACGTTAGTGCTTGTCTGCGTCGATCACAAAGCGCGTACCCACACTCACCTGCATGCCAGGAAGCGTTTCGGAGTGAATGTTTTGGCGGAGAATCAACGGGCCGTTTCGGAATACTATGCCGATCCGAATCCTGACCACCGCTACGCCGAGCGCGAGGCAAGAGCACGCTTCGACCGGACGCAGCACGGTACGCCGGTTTTGCACGGCGCTCTGGCTTATCTGGAATGCCGCTTGCACACTGCGCAAGATGCGGGAGACCATACGATTTTCATTGCAGAAGTCGAGGATGTCGTGGTGAGGGCGGGCGATCCGCTGCTGTATTTTCGAGGCGAGTATCGGAAGGTCGGAGCTGCAGATTAGCACAGGATTTTGGACTTGCAGGGATCGGCGCGTGATGTGGTTCCTTTCATCCGGTAGTCTCGCGATGACAACGTTTGTTAAGCTTATTCGCCCATAGAGACTGAGGGACGAGAAACGATGTATCCGCGTGCGTTTCATTATCACCGCGCTGGTTCGCTAAAGGAGGCGGCAACTATGCTTGCCCAGCTTGGAGACGATGCCAAGCTGCTCGCAGGCGGCCAGAGCCTGATTCCGCTGATGAAGCTGCGTTTTGCGAATCCGGGCCATCTGGTGGATCTGAATTTTATGTCTGGCACGTCCTACATTAAGCGGGACAATGGCACGCTCCGTTTCGGTGCGCTTACGCGACACGCGGAAATCGAGGCGTCAGCGGCGGCTGGAAAGATTCCCATCCTGCATGACTGTGCCGCAGGCATTGCGGACGTTCAAGTGCGCAATCGCGGTACGATTGGCGGTTCGCTAGCCGAAGCCGATCCCAGCGGCGACTGGGCAACGGTGCTCTTCACCCTTTCGACTGAAGTCCGTTGTCTTGGCACCAACGGCGAGCGCACGCTTTCTCTCACGGACTTTATCAAGGATGCATACACTACGGCTCTGGCCCATGACGAATTAGTCAGCGAAGTTGCGGTGAAGATGCCGGCTGGAGGAAGCGGAGGAGCTTACCTGGCCTTCAAACGCTCTGCCCCGGTTTATCCGACCGCCAGTGCCGCGGTGCAACTTACGATGGATGATGATGTTTGCAAGGATGTGGCAATCGCCTTGGGCTGTGTTGGCCTGATTCCGATAAGAGCAGAGGAAGCTGAACTTGCCTTGCGTGGGCGGCGGCTCACTGAGCAGACAATCGCAGGCGCGGCGGACGCAGCAAGGGCCGCTGCTGATCCGCAATCCGATATGCGTGGCTCAGCCGATTACAAACGCGCTCTGGTCGGCGCCCTGGTGAAGCGAGCGATTGAGATTGCACTCCGCCGCGCGCGCGGCGAGCAGGTTGAGGTGAGTCACATCTATGCCTGACAATGCGATGCCTGACCGCATCGAAAGCGTTCCGATTCAGCTCAAGGTCAACGGGAAGTCGTATTCACGAACCGTGGAGCCGCGTAAGCTCCTGGTCGAACTGCTGCGGGAGGATCTCGATCTAACTGGAACGCACGTGGGCTGCGATACTACTTACTGCGGCGCATGCACCGTGCTGATGAACGGCGCGGCAGTGAAGTCGTGCACCATGTTTGCGGTTCAGGCGGACGGCGGGGAAATCCTCACGGTCGAAGGTCTGGAGAAAGACGGCGAGCTTCATCCCATCCAAAAAGCCTTTGGCGATTGCTACGGATTGCAATGCGGGTACTGTACGCCGGGGCTCATGCTCTCTGCTTTACAGTTATTGTCCCAGAACCAAGAACCGAGTGAAAAAGAAATGCGCAGGGCGATTGCGGGAAACACCTGCCGCTGTACCGGATATCAGAATATTCTGAAGGCAATTCATACGGCCGCGCAGAACATGAAAGGTGCTTGAAGCATGGCGATCAAATTTGCCGGCGACTTTGAAGTCAAGCGCACGCCGGAAGAAGTTCACGACTTTCTCATCGATCCGAATAAGTTTGCGGCGCTGTTGCCTGACTTTCAGGGTCTCTCGGTGCAGGACGCCACGCATTTCACGGTGAAAGTGAATGTCGGAATTTCTTACATCAAAGGGGTTGCGGAAGTGAAGATGGAATTGGCCCAGGCCGAGCGTCCGAAAGGCGCGCAATATAAGGGACAAGGGAGCGTGGCTGGAGGAAATGTTGCGCTGACGGCAGGTTTTGATTTGTCGCCGCTCGATGACGCCGGCACAAAAGTGGCGTGGCATGGGGAGGCGCAGATCTTCGGCCGCCTCACGTCCATGGCTGGCGGCTTGTTGGAGCCGTTGGGGAAAAAACAAGTTCAGAAGTTGATTGATGGATTACAGGCGGCGCTGCGATGAGGAGATCGGCGTGAGCTCGACCAATAAGAACGGCGCGAAGACCTGGGTAGGACAAGCGCTTCCCCGCAAGGAAGAAAACCGGTTGCTGCGCGGGCGAGGAAAGTTCGCCGATGACATCAAGCTGCGCGAAATGCTGTATCTGAAATTCGTGCGCTCGCCGTATGCGCACGCGAAGATTGTGAGCGTCGACGCTTCCTCCGCCGAGTCCCTCGCAGGAGTGATCTGCGCTCTAACGGGAGCCGAGATCGCGGCACAGACGCAGCCATTCATCGAGATCGGACCGGATCCCTTTGCCCGAATCAAAGATTATCCCTTAGCCGTTTCCAAAGTACGCTACCAGGGGGAGCCGGTCGTTGCAATCGTGGCCGAATCGCCCAGCCTTGCCGATGACGCAGCGGAATTGGTACAGATCGAGTACGAGGCACTGGATCCTGTGGTGGACGCGGAAGAAGCCTTGACCGACAAAAGCATTCTGCACGACGAGGCTGGCACTAACCGTGTCTGGAATGGAGTCTTCGAGTATGGCGACGTCGAGCACGCCTTCCGTGAGGCGGCCTACGTCGTCACCATCGACCGGATGCATTTCCATCGCTTCTCCAGCACGCCGCTGGAAAATAACGTGGTCATCGCACAATGGAACCCGAAAGACGATCGCATCTACTATGAGTGTAATAATTCGTTTCCCTCGTTCGCCATTCAGTTTCTTTCGGCGCACCTCGGCGTACACATCGACCGCATCCGCGTCGAGACATCCGATATCGGCGGCAGCTTCGGCATCAAGATCACGAGCTACCCGCAGATGGCCATGTGCGCGCTGGCTTCGAAGAAAGCTGGGGGACGTCCAGTCAAGTGGGTTGAGACCCGCACCGAACACATTACATCGAGCGCTCACGGCAACGAGCGCACCTTTCGTGACACGCGAGTTGCCCTCGATAAGAACGGTGTCATCACTGCACTCGTGTCGCGACATATCGACGATTGCGGGGCATATCCACGCTACGAGCCGCTGGGCTGCGTCATCTGGTCGCAGGTGTTTCCCGGAGTTTATCGCTTCAAGAATGCGCGAATTGACTTCACGCAAGCGGTCACCAACAAATGTCCAGTCGGCCCCAATCGCGGATACTCCCGCATGCAGCATTTGTGGTTCCTCGAGCGGGTGATCGATATCTGCGGGCATGAATTGGGCATTCCGACTGACGAGATCCGTTTGCGCAACTACATTCGTCCGGAAGAATTTCCCTATACGACTCCGAATGGTTGCGTCTACGATTCGGGCAACTATCCGAGAATGCTACAACTGGCGAAAGAGCGCATCGGCTGGGACGAATGGAAAAGCAAGCAGCTCGCGGCCCGTAAAGAAGGCCGGCTGATCGGCATCGGCATTGGCACCACGCTTGACTCGGGCACCAACAATTTTGGCCAGTCGCAGATTGTGAATCCGGGCGCCCCATTTTCCGGCAACTCGCAAGGGGCAAACTGCAAGCTGGATATTTATGGTGAGGTCGTGGTCTCAGTCGGTTCTTGCCCTCAAGGGCAGGGGCACGAAACCACGGCTGCGCAGGTTGTTGCCGATGTGTTAAATATTCATCCCGATCGAATCACGGTTCGAACCGGTTTCGACACCGAACGCAACGTGCACACTGGTTTTTCTGGAACCTACGCCAGTCAGTTTGCCGTGTCAGGGCTCTCCGCTGTTCACGGGGCTGCGCAGAAACTGAAAACAGAAATGAAGCGCCTGGGCGCTTTCCTGCTCGAAACCAAAGAAGACGATCTCGAATTCGGAACCGGCGAGCAGGGCCCCGAGATTCGCGCTGCAAGCACGGGGAAATCGGTCAACTATTGGGGGCTTGCCAACATCGTCAATGTAAACAGCGCGGTGTTGCCGCCCGAATTATATGAACTCACGTTAAATTGTCGATACATCTGGCGCGCGCCGTTCAAAGTTCCGGACAAACAGAAAAAATACGGCAGCCTGACCTTGACCTACGCCTCTCAGCTTCACATCGCGGTCATCGAAATCGAGCGTGATACATTCATCCCGCGCATTCTCGACTACGTAGCCGTCGATGATTGCGGCACCGTGATTAATCCGCCCATCGTCGAAGGCCAGGTGTATGGCGCGACAGCCCACGGCATCGGCGCAGCTCTGATGGAAAATTGCGTGTACGATGCGGTTGGCAACATGTTGACCAGCACCTTCAGCGACTACACACCCATCACCGCGATGAATATGCCGAGGGTGAAATACGATCACATCGAAACGCCGTCGCCGCACAGCTATAGCGGCGCCAAGGGGATGGGCGAGGGTGGCGCAGCCCCCATCCACACAATTTCGGCGGCTCTGCAGGATGCACTTTTTGCGAGTGGGATTATGATCGACGACTCGTTCAACAATGCGGACAGTTTGTTCCGAGCGATGGTAGCGAAAGAAATCAGCCAAGCCAAGAACCTGGTGAAAGTGGAAAGGCGGTAAGAACGTGTGGTGCGGGCGCCCTCGCCCGCATGTTCTTGGAGGGATGACGACCATTGCATGAAACGTGTTTGCATCGTCGGTTGCGGGGCCATCGGCAGTCTGTATGCGGCGCACCTGGCGCGGGTTGCGGAGGTGTGGGCCTTTGTTCGTCGCGAAGATCACGCAAGAGTCTTAAATCGCGATGGTCTGCGCGTTTCGGGAAAGCATGAGTTTCAGGTACCGCTCAAAGCGACAGCCTGCGCGGAACGAACTCCCCGATTGCGAACTTACGATCGTGGCAACCAAGGCGACGCAGGTAGTGGAATCCATTTCCGCCATTGGCAGCCGATTTAATCAGGGGGCGGTCATCTCCGCACAGAACGGATTGGGCAGCGAAGAGATTATCGCCGAACATACTCGCGGTCAAGTCATTCGGGGCACGACTTTCATGAGCGGCACCAAGCATAGCGATACGCATGTGCAGTTCGAACTCGATACCGCAACCTGGATCGGCCCGTTTGAACCGAGCCACACTCCCTATGCGCTCGTAAAAGAAGCCGCCGACCTGATTAACACTGCCGGCCTGAAGGCCGAGGCGTTACCGGACGCGCGTCCGGCGCAGTGGTCGAAGCTGATCTTCAATGCGTCGGTCAACGGAGTGTCCGCCCTGACCGGATTGCCGCATTCGCCGCACTTCGCGGATGAATCGCAGTTTTCTGATCTCGGGCATCTTTTGCACGAGTTGATTGCAGAAGGAAAACAGGTGGCGCAAGCAGCGGGGATAAAACTCCACGACGATCCGTGGGAGATGAACAAGATCGGTGCCATGACCAACCATCCGCCATCGATGTTGTATGACATTCGTCGTCAGCTAGCAACCGAGGTTGATTTTCTGAGCGGCGCGATCGCTCGCGAAGCGGAGCGAGTCGGAGCGTCGGCGCCGCTCCACGCTGCAGTTTACCGGCTGATCAAGGGTAAGGAAGCGTCGTGGACGTTCAAGGACGAGAATCGTGCGGTGAGACTCTAGAATGGCTCTCGGGGTAGAACATGTCTTGGCCAGTTGACGAAGCGAAACTAAATCGTGTCCGCGCATTAATGAAAGATCAGGACGTCAGCGCG
Organism: uncultured Acidobacteriota bacterium; assembly: GCA_963722725.1. Classification (GTDB taxonomy): domain Bacteria; phylum Acidobacteriota; class Terriglobia; order Terriglobales; family Acidobacteriaceae; genus JABDBE01. The sequence goes on along the minus strand of CAVROB010000006.1, from coordinate 694,627 downwards.
CTAGTCGTGCGCGCCCCGGATAATCTCGTCTACCTCACGAATTACTGGTGCATGAAGGGATACGACGCGGCGGTCTTTCCGCGTGAAGGCGAGCCCACGCTCATTGCGTTGGAGCCGCAGTTGGCGGATGCTGAGCGGAATTCGTGGACCAAAGACATTCGTCTGTTCAAGGGCTATCACGAAAGCGATCCCCGCCCGCCGCAATACCGTGCTCTTGATCTTGCATTACAGGTCTTGAAGGAGCGTGGCCTTGGCGACAAGGTTGCCATTGAACTCAACATGGGCACCCAGTCTGCCGACCGCATGGTGGGCGAGCCTACGACTCCTACGCAAATGTATTTCGACGCGTTCGGCGAGGTCTCGGGTCGTGTGGTTGACGCGACTCCGCTGCTCAACGAGGCGCGCGCTATCAAAACGCCGCAGGAAGTCGAGCGCATGCGATTAGCCAATGAATTGGCTGCTCTGGCGATGGACTATACCCGCGAGCACATGCGTCCCGGTATGAAGGAAAGCGAAGTCGGCGGGATGTATGAGAGTTTCGTGCACGGCGTCGGCGTGGGATACAAAGGAAAAGTGGAAATGGCGCGAGCTTTTACCCTGGTCTGGTCAGGGAAAGGGATTGCGACGTTCACCGCAACCGGCGACCGCCCGATCCAAAAGAACGAGCCGACTCTGCTCGAGATATGGGTGTGCCTGGATGGTTATTGGACCGACCTCACCAAGAATGCGTGTCCTGGCGAACTTACGCCGGAATATCACAAGCTGCTCGATCTGCTGCTGGATGTTTTCAACGAAGCGATCGTTTATGCGCGGGATGGCGCGAGCTTTCCAGAGCTTGATCGACTAATTCGTGCTCGTATTGCGGACGGTGGATATTCAGGTCAGCCTTCGCATCCCATTTGTCACGGGGTCGGAGCGCGTGCCCATGAGTTTCCCTATGCGCATCAGGCCGGAACTGGCACCATCAAGAAAGGGATGGTCCTGGCCATCGAACCTGGAATTTATTGGCCTGGAGGCGGAGGCCTGCGCCTCGAAGACAATTTTCTGATAACGGATGAAGGCAACGAAAAACTATGCAGCTATCCGGATGACTTTCGGCTGGCTGGACATCACTAAGAAGCGGAGATTGTGGCCAAATCAAACCGAGGTCCGACATCGAGGCTCAACCCGAAATTGGTGGAGAGAATCCTCGCCGAGGTCAAGGAAGAAGAAATCGTAGCCATGTGCTGCGATGTGATCAATATTCCCAGCCCTACAGGCGACGAAGCCAAAATGGCGGAGCACATGCGCGCCGCATGGGAAGCCATCGGGCTCGATGTCACTTGGCAAGAGGTTGAAGAAGGGCGCGCCAACGTAATCGCGCGCTGGGAGGGCACTGGCACTGGCCGCTGCCTGATGTTCAACGGCCACATGGACACCTCCAATACTGGCCACGAAGAGTTCCTCACCGGAATTGGATACAAGCCGAACGCCGTGATTAAAGACGGAATGATCTACGGTCTCGGCATCTATAACATGAAGGGCGCGTTGGTCTGCTACACGCACGCGCTCAAGGCCCTGCAACGGGCAGGAGTGAGACTGCAAGGCGATGTCATTCTTGCCGCGGTTGCTGGGGAAATTGAAAAGACGCAGTGGAAAGAATTCCGCGGCCGCGAGTACCGAGGCTACGGCGTGGGCACTCATTATCTGGTGAATCACGGAGTGCTGCCAGACGTTTGCATTCTGGGCGAGCCCACCGACATGCAAATTATTCTTGAACATTACGGCTCGCTTTGGGTGCGTATTTCGGTCACAGGAATGTATGTCCACACCGCCTTCGCGACCGGACGCGCTGAGCGTAACTCCATCCGCCGTCTCTACGACGTGCTGGGCGTGGTCTTGAAATGGATCAAAGGTTGGGAACAGAAAACCACATATCGCGGGCACAGAGGCATCGCCAATCTCGGCTGCATCCGTGGCGGACAACCTTGGCGTGTCAGCCGTACTCCGGAGCGCGCGGAGTTGTTTCTCGATCTGCGTGTTCCCCCGCTTATGTCGATGCAAGGGGCGCGTCGCGCCGCGAAGTCGCTCTTCCTGGACTTGAAAAAACGTTACCCAGATTATGGGTTAGAGTTTGAGACCTACGTTTCAGTACCCGGCGCCACGATCGCGCCCGACCATGTGATGGTGAGAGCAATCGACATGAACCATCAGAGAATAATGGGCGAACCGCCCAAGCGCGATGTAGTGCTGTGGTGCTCGGATGCTTCGGTAATGACGCGTTACGGGATCGATACGGTGAACTATGGTCCATCGAGCGGACCACGAGATGCCGATGGCGAGAAGGTCAAAATCAAGACGCTGGTGGAGATCACGAAGATCTACGCTTTAACCGCCGCCGAACTCTGCGGTGTGCAATAAGGAAACTTCAAGCCCGAGGAGAGTTTGCCAAGCCAACTCGAAATCGATCGCCGCTACAAAAACATCCGCGCCGCCATGGAGAGTGCCGGACTGGATGCGCTTCTCATCTGCGGAAATCAGTACGCGGGTTTTGAAGGCGCCGTCTTGTACGTTTCGGGTTTCGAAATAGTGCATCGCTACGTTTACGTAGTGTTGCCGCTCGAGGGCGAACCAACTTTAGTGTTTCCCCGCGAGGCCCGCTGGATTGGTGACAAGATCAAGCCTTGGGTGAAGGACCATGTCTGGCCTGATGTTCCGGGACGCTGGATCTCTGACCACGCCCGCGAGCGTGGATGGAAGCGAGTCGGTGTTTACGGAATGAATTTCATCATGGCTGTGCGCGACTACCGCGAATTTGCTAACGGTCCATTTGAAATGGTGCCATTCGATTTCGAGTTCGACATGGCGCGCGCAGTCAAGAGCGAAGAGGAACTCGCCGAAGTCCGCGATGCGATGGACATTATTGTCGACGGATTCTGGGCTCTGGTCGCGGCCTACGAGCCGGGCAAGACCGAAGCGGAAATTATGGCGCCGGCGGTGGAACGATTCTTTGCTCGCGGCGCGGGTCCGCGCATGATGAACATTCTGCTTTCAGGCACCCACGGTGAAGCGGAAGCGTCTTTCAAAGTTCCGGGACACCGCGTAACCGCCGTTGACGACTTGCTGCTCTATTCTCTCGAGGTCACAGGCGCGGGAGGATACTGGGTGGAATTTTCGCGTCCGCTGATTCGGGGCAAGCTGAGTTCGCGAACTAAAGCTATGGCCGATGCATATCCGCGGGCTCTCGAAGCCGCGCGCAAGCTCATGCGTGTGGGCGAACTGGCGAGCAGCGTTCATCGTGTTGTCGCTGAAACTTTTGCGAAATATGGATTTGCCCTCGGTCATTTGTCCGGCCACAGCATTGGCGCCACCATGCTCGAGTATCCTGCGATCGGGGCGAACAGCGATGTGCGGCTCCAGGAGAACATGATCTTTTCATTGCATCCGCAGGTCGTCGACAAAGACGGTAAGGTCTGTTTGTATACGCAGGACACCTATCGCATCGGCGAGACGGAAGGCGAGTGTCTGGCGGATGTGCCCTGGAAGTTTTACACCGGCGCCGAGAAACCGCCGAGAGCTGAGAGCCATGAACTGAAAACCGCGGTTAGTCTGAAAAGGTCTTGATAAAAATCTGCATCATCGGTTGTGGAGCCGTTGGAAGCTTGTTTGCTGCTCATCTCGCAAAGGCTGGCGAGGCCGAGGTATGGGCCTACGACGTGTGGAGGGAGCACACTTCCGCGATTCAGCAGAATGGCCTGCGACTTTCCGGGGCCGAAGATTTTACCGCCCGCCTCAACGCGACCAGCAACGCCAAAGAGTTGCCGCGCTGCGATTACGGCATCGTCGCGACCAAAGCGATTCATACCCGGATGGCCATTTCCGAGGTCGAACACATCTTTGATCACAAGAGCGCGGTTTGCTCGGTTCAGAACGGAGTTGGCAATGAAGAGATCATTGCCGAGCGCGTGCAATTCGTGATTCGGGGCACGACGTTTCCCGCAGGTCATCCCATTGCCGCGGGACATATCGGCTACGACATCAAAGGTGACACCTGGATCGGCCCTTTCGAAGAGACCAACACGTCAATGGAAAAAGTAGAAGAACTGGCGGGACTGCTCACCCGTTCCGGGATGAATACCATCGCGTTGAAAGACGCTCGTGGCGCGCAATGGACCAAGCTGATCTTCAACGCGGCGACTAATCCCGTGGGCGCGCTCACGCTGTTGCATCACGGCGCTGCCACACGATTTGACCCAACTGGGCAACTTTTCAACGACCTCATCGCGGAAGGCGAGGCGGTCGCGAAGAAGATGGGAATTGAATTGCATGGCGACCCTCGGGAACTCGTGCAAAAAGGCGCCAACGCTCCCGGCAAACATCGCGCTAGCATGTTGCAGGATGTGCTTGCCAAGCGGCAGACCGAAGTCGATTTCATGAACGGAGCGATTGTGCATTGGGGTAAAGAAGCAGGCGTGCCGACTCCGCTGAACAAGGCGCTGTGGGAGCTGATCAAAGGCTTGGAACATTCGTGGAAAGATCCGGACTGAAAGCTATGTCAATCCCGTTCAACATTGGCGTCTTGCAACTCAGTATGGAGCCGGTGCGCGAAACCGTTGCCATGGCAAAGGCCAGCGAAGACGCCGGGTTCGATGCCTTCTGGATCGCCGAGGCTTATCCCTGGTGGAGAAAGCATTCGTTCGAGGCGCGGTCGTCAACTGCCGTCCTGGCAGTCATCGCGGCTGAGACCCGCCGCGTGCAGTTGGGGTGGGGCATCATTTCTCCCTACACGCGTCATCCGGTTCAGATCGCGATGGAAGCACGGGTCATGCAAGATCTGGCGGGGGATCGATTTCTTCTTGGCCTCGGAGCTTCCAAGATTTTCATGAAAGAGATTGGCGAGGGCGAAGGCGAGAAGGTCGGACCAGCAACTGTGATGCGCGAGAGTATCGAAATCATTAAGGGCGTGCTTGGAGGCAATGCTTTCGAGTATCAGGGGAAAGTTTTTCAAGCGAGCGTGCCGGCGCTCAAGCCGGACGCACATACGCCGCGCGGGATTCCGCCGATCTACATTGCCGGAACTGGGCCAGTGCTGCAGAGAATCTCTGGCGTGGCGGGTCATGGATTGCTCACCGCCAGCATCACGACACCTGCGTTTGTGCGCTACTCACGAAAGAATATGGAGGACGGCGCGCGCAAAGCCGGCAAAGATTCGTCGAAGCTGGTGCTTGGCTCGGTGATCGTCGGAAGTATCAGCCGAGATTCTGCGAAGGGCAAAGAAGGCGCGCGCGAGCAGGCGGCGATGTATCTTGCCAACAAAGTGCAGAATATCAAAGGCTCCGCCGATGTGCTGCTCGAATGTGCCGGCCTGACCTTCGACGAGTTGCAGCCAGTGGCCGACGCTATGGAAACGGGGGGACGGAAAGCTGCGGCTAAAGCTGTTACCGACGACATTCTGCGTAAGGTTTGTCCGATTGCCGGAACACCGGAAGAGTGCATCGCCCGCATCGAAGAATATCGCGACGCAGGATGCACGCACATTATGCTGGAAATCTGGGGCGACGACCGGGTTGGGCAAGCGAAGTTATTTGGCGAGGCAGTGCTGCCGCACTTCAAGAGCTAGCCACGGATTTTCACGGATTCACGCGGATCGTTCTTGCTATTTCTTTGAACTCTTCATCCGTCAGCAGGCCGCGCTTTGCTGTAGAGCGCTTCTTGACTTCGGCCAGAATGGGCGCACGTTGTTCTGACGTTATCGTCAGTCCTAGCTCCTTGCATTTCAGATCGATGCTGTCTGGCCCACTCTTTTTCCCCAGCACGATGCCGCGATGAGCACCCACCAACTCTGCAGAATACGGCTCGATGGCTTCGGGGATGTGGAACTGGGTCGCGACCGCACCGCTCTCGCGCATGAACAGATTCTCTCCGACCAGAGGCTTCCAAGCATCCAGCGTATAGCCAGAGGCTCTGGAAACTGCATCTGAAACGTCGCGGACTTTCGTTAAGTCCAAGCCGACGGGCAGGTCGTACAAACAGCGCAGCGCTAACGCGATTTCGCAGATGTCGGCGTTGCCTGCGCGTTCGCCCATGCCGTTGATCGTGCCCTGGATCCACGTGGCTCCGGCACGGACGGCGGCGACAGCGCAAGCGGTGGCCATACCAAAGTCATTGTGTCCGTGAAAATGGACGGGCACGTTCGGTCCGACCCACCCGCACACTTCACGAATTAGAAACTCGACGGCTTCGGGGCCGCAAGCGCCGATGGTGTCAACGACGACGACTTCAGCAGCGCCTGCCTCAAGAGCGGCTAGATAAATTCTCTTCAGGAACCCCAGGTCAGTGCGGGTGCCGTCGACTGCGAAGAACGCCGTCCTGATTCCGTTTTGCCTTGCAATGGAAATCGCGTCTGCCACGCGGCGCAACACGTCTTCGCGAGTCATGCCGTAGGCTTTGAGTTTGATGTCGCTGGTCGGGGCTTCGATGACCGAGGCGCGCACGCCGAGGCGCACGAGTTCGTCAATGTCACCTTTCACCGCACGGGAGAAACCCCATAGCTCGGCTTTCAAGCTCGCCTTCTGCATCAACTGAATCGCTTCCGCGTCTTCAGGGGAAACGCGCGGGAAACCGGCTTCGATGCGACTCACGCCCAGTTCGTCGAGTTTGCGGGCGATCTTCAGTTTCTGTTCAGGGGACAGGACGACGCCGACGGTCTGTTCGCCGTCGCGCAGAGTGGTGTCGTAGAAGCGAATTGTGGTGCGTGGGAACGCGGCGCGGATTTCCGGGCGGGCATTCAGTTTGCTGACCCAGATTTTGTCGGAATTATCGCTCATTCGGCTCGAATCCAGATTGAGGCTCGAACTAAACGTAGCAAGCTACGTTTCTACAGTTTTGGTTCATCTGTACAGACTTTGCTTGCACGTCTCTGGCCTAGCGCAAGCTTTCCTGCGTAGATAAGGCTGCAGGTTTTTGGCCGTAGGCTTCTTCCCACGAGATCACACGGTTTCGCAGGACGCCGATGTTTTCGATTTCGCATTCCATAACGTCTCCCGCCTTCAGGTACCAGGCCTTTGGATCTCCACTGAAAGCGGCCACTCCGGAAACCGTGCCGGTCGAAACTACGTCGCCCGCGCTGTACCCCATCGGTGAATAGTGCGAGAGAATCTCGGGAATCTTGACTGACATTTTGCTGGAATGCGAACGCTGCCGCGATTCGCCGTTAACCCGCAGCTCCATCGCCAGATTGTGCGCGTTGGGAATCTCGTCGGCAGTCACGATCCAGGGACCCAGCGGGCAGAAAGTATCGATTCCCTTGCAGAAGCTGAATACGCCGGATTTCATCTCGCGCCGCTGAATATCGCGCGCGGTGATGTCGTTAAAAATGACATAGCCTCCAATGTGTGCGGCTGCTTCTTCCGGAGAAAAATGTTTACCGCCTTTTTTCAGAACGACGGCAAGTTCGAGTTCGTAATCCAGTTCCTGCGTGAGATGCTCCGGATAAATAACTGGCTCCTCATGTCCGATAATGGCGTCGACGTTTTGAAAGAAGACGATCCAAGGCATCACGGGATGGGAAAATCCCGCCTTGGTGGCTTCTTCGTGGTGCTCCCGGAAGTTGCCAGCCGTGTGAAAAAACTTGCGGGGAATGATTGGCGCCTTGAGTTTGACGTCGGCAGCGGAGTAAAAGATGGTCTCGCCTCGCGGACCGGTCGCGCCGTCATTGCGCAGCGCGTGGTCAAACGCTTTGTGCGCCGCTTCGAGGCTGGTATCTCCACCTTCGAACAGGGCGAGCATGTTCGGGGGCACCAGTGCGTCGGCAAGACGCTCGAAAGCGCTTTCGTTTTCGACGTCTCGCAAGTAGAGCGCGCAAGCGGAATGCAGGTCGACAAAGCGGCCGCCGTCCGTCACGGCGCCGGTGCGGTTCCGCTGTGCGCCGTCTTCAAAAGTAACAAGTCGCATTGGCGTTGAATCCTAGAAGTGTCTACAGATTTTACCAAGCCGTCGTTAATCACGCGATGCAGAGGACGAAAATGCCCCTTCCAAAGGGCTGCTTTCGCGGCTCGGCATCTTGGTGAAAATACTAAGGTACTTGGATTTAGGATCCCAGTTCAAAGTTGCCAGTTCTCGGTTCTCAGTGACGATCGAGCCTTCCTCCATTTTTCGGTTGAGTCCGCGATAATACCGTGGTAGCTTTCGTAGGCTCCACGGAAGCCCCCCGTTCCGTGCATTCATCGAAGAAGGAGAATTCCAATGTTATCCAAGTCAGGGCATAAGTTCGCCTGGGTGTTTGCCGCAATGATTGTGTTTGGTTGCACAGTCTGGGCGCAAACGGCTGAAATCGATACAGCGGTAGCCCCTGCAACCCATACGCTTACCATTACCATTAAAGGCACGATTGGTCCGGTTCTGTCAGGCTCAGACCCGTTGGGTCTCGATGGAAAAACCGGCACGGTAAAGATACTGGCAAGCGAGTCTCTGAAGCCCACGAAACACACCGCTACCTCCGCGACCTACACGCTTCCCGCAGGCGCGATCACAGTTACCGCTGGAACCACGAAGTTCTCGACCAAGTCACCATCCAAGATGGTCATCAATCTGACGGGTACCGCCGACACCTTTACCCTGATCATCGCGGGTAAAGTGGAGGGGGCCAGTGTAATGGTCACGGATACTACCTATCTGAAGGCAGGCAGTTGGACGACTGCGGTGCTGAAGCATCCCGGTGTGTTCAAGCCTTCACCCCAGACATTGACGGCGGCTAAGACGGCAACGGGGCCGGGATGCAAGATAAAATACACAGTTTTTGGAAACACATCGGTTCTCGGCTTCAGCGGAACCGCTTCCAATAGCGCTACTGCGGATCCAGTCCTTCCCGACGAGAGTTGGGAATAGTAAGTTAGGGTATTGAATCGTTGTTCGGACGGGTCTGATGACAATCAGGCCTGTCGTTTTCTATGAACTCGACTTTGCCCGAATTCCGAGTACCTACAGCTGTCGAACGCGCATTCAACCGGGCCTTCGGATTCCTGGTCGGCCTTGGCCTGGGTTTTTCCCACAGCTACCTGCTGCAAGTGCGTGGCCGCAAAAGCGGGAAGACTTACTCCACGCCAATCGATCTGTTGGAATTCGACGGCAAGCGGTTCCTGGTCGCGCCCCGAGGACGGACGCAATGGGTTCGAAATGCGGAAGTAGCGGGAGAGGTGACCCTGAAGAAGGGAAAGACGAGGCTGAAGTTTGGCCTGCGGACAATTTCTGATGCGGACAAGCCGGAAATATTGAAGGCTTACCTCGACAGTTTCAAACGTGAGGTACAGACATATTTTCCGGTCGCAGCGGGATCTCCGCCCGAAGCTTTCGGGCCGCTGGTACAAAGCTATCCGGTGTTTGAGTTGATTGCGGTCTAACGGATTAGAATCAGGCTTTTCGGGCAAAGATATACGCCCTTCGACTCGGGTATTCAACGTCTGGATAAGGTTCGCGTTCGACGACTTCCTCGATGTTGAACCCAACTTTTTCGAGTTCGAGCCTGATTTCTGAAGGCTGAAAAAGCAGGAAATCCATCGAGATCATCTGCCCCCACAGCTCATCCTCGTGAAGTGCCTCGTTGCCAATGTGAAAGGCAAGCAGCAGAAGTCCGCAAGATTGCAGCACGCGCCAAATTTCACGAAAGACCAGCGGCAAAGACTGCCTGGGAATATTCACGATGGCATAAAAGGCGGCAACGCCGGCCAGGGTTCCATCGGGAATGTCGAGTGACAACATGTTTCCTTCACGAAAGGGAATGTCGGGATTCAGCTTTCGAGCCTCCTCCAACATGCCGGGCGAAAGATCGAGGCCAAAGACGGATGCCCCGGCATCTCGCAGGTGGCGCGCGACATGGCCGGGACCGCATCCCATGTCGCATACATTGCCTCGTCCTTTGGTCTGTTTGGCAAAGCGGTCGAGCAGTTCGCGATCGAGTGGCTTGTGCTGGAGTTCATCGGCAATTCGTCGCGTGTACTCCTCGGCGAGGCGATCGTAGCTTTCGCGGATGGAGCGTGTTGTTTCGTCGTCCATGAATTGGAATTCCGCTTGCTATGGGCAGCCGACAGCGGCTGTTCCCGCGCGTTCTTCCCTCGAACTTACTCCAGTACGCTGTCGTCCAGCTTTTTTCGTCCCCAGTCGGCGGCGGCTTGCACAAATGCCAGCACCAGAGGATGCGGTTTCCCAGTCTTGGAAGAAAGCTGTGGTTGAAACAAGGTAGCGATATAAAAGCGGTGAGTGGGCGATTCTATGGCGCGAATTTCACCTTTAGTTCCACGGGCCACGACGGGAAATCCGGCTTCCATGGCAGCCCATTCGTAGTCGGGATTGACTTCGAAATTGCAGAAGAACTCCTCCGTGGCGGTGTCTTGCGTATAGAAAGATTGAAGGTACGATCCTGGCCGCAAGCGGATTTCGGGAATCGCGCCGGACAGTTTGGGCGCGTCTTTCTTACGGCCGGGAACGGCGCAGGCCACCGGGTAAATAATGATGTTTTTGGATCCGGAATTGTTCTCGGCTGTGTCCGCATCCTTGATGCCCAAAACATTGCGGGCGCATTCGATGAGCGCGTACTGAAAGCCCGCGCAGGTTCCGAGAAAAGGCCAGTCGCGGCGGCGCGCGAACTCGATTCCTTTCAGCATCCCGTCGAAGCTCTTGAATGGACTGCCGGGCGCGGCCCAGATTCCATCCAGGCTTTCGAGCATTTTCTTGGCGTCAGGCGCTAGAACGGAGGGAGTTGCGATCCATTGCGAATCAAGCTTGATTTGTAGCTTGGTGGCGCAGTGCTGCAGCGAATCGTTGATCGCCTTGTAGCCGCGAGATCCGGGATCGAAGTCGCCAAGAATGCCGATGCGAACAGCGTTGCTCACGGAGTAATTCTAAATTGAGATGGTTCGGTTGTGGAGGTTACGCAGGTGTGAAGGCTGGTGACCTGCAATCTGGCTTCAGGCTGCAGGCCTTAGGTTTCTATTTTGCGGCGCTGAAGGTCATGGGGACATCGGCCTTGTCCGCTTCTTCTACTTTGAACATTGGTTGCGGAGTCAGGGTCATAAAGCTGGCCACGAAAGTGTCGGGCATCTGCTGGATGCGGATGTTGAATGTATTCACCGAGTCGTTGTAGAACTCGCGACGGTCGGCGATTTCGCTTTCCAATTCTATGATTCGAGTTTGCAGTCGCATGAAGTTGTCGTTGGCCTTCAGTTGAGGATAGTTCTCGGCAACGGCAAAGAAGCCGCGCAGCGCCGACGTCATGCTCTGATCGGCTTGCGCCTTCTGATCGACACTCACGGCTTGTTGATACAGGCTCCGGGCCTGCGTGATCTTCTGCAGGGTGTCGCGCTCGTAGTCCATGTAACCCTTGCAAACATCAAGCAGCTTGGAGAGTTCGTCGTGCCGCTGTTTGAGCAGAATGTCAATGTTGGCCCAGGCTTTGGCGATGTCGTTTTTCAACGCGATCAGGCCGTTGAAGATCATGACCGCATAAGCAATAAGACCGAAAATCGCAAACAGGAATCCGAGTGTGACGATAGTGTCCATATTGTTTTCTTTCTCCGATTTCTCTACAGCCAGTCGAGTTGCGCGGCCACAAGGTAGACGCACAACAGTGTGAGCGCGGGCCCTCCCCAGATCATCAGTGTGGATTTCCAGCTTAGCGAGTTCACTACATCGCGTTGGCTGTGCCACGAAATGAAAAATGCCTTATTGTGCGTCCCCTTCATCAGTACGACCGGGGGATGCAAGTCGAATTGATCGAGCGCCGGAGCCGCCGCAGCTCCTACGCCCGCCGAGGCGGAAACTGGAGTCGCAACGACAGCGGTATTCAGACCCGCGGCAGCCCAAGCGGCTGGATTCGTGATGCCTGCTTTCATCAGGGCTGCGGTGATTTTTTGCTGCCCTGCCGGGTCAGAAACTTGGGCGGAAGGTTTGGCGCCCACTAAATGGGTATCAGAGGGACCCCTGAACGCGGAAAACAACACTTTTCCGGCAGTGCTTACGTCAGTTTGAGCGGACAGGTTTGAGACATCCGGTATGTGAAACGACAGCGCGCTCTGCTCGGCAGTCAGGCTGAGAACCGGCGTTGCGCTGACACTCAGGCCAGGATTGTGTGCCAACGTTCCCAGGATGAAGAGCGAGTTTTTCGGCTTGATGCAATATTCATCGACCTTGATTTTCTTGTCGGCGGAAACCCCATGGCGTCCGAGAAAGCTGGAAATGTTGAAAGGAATCTCCATCGTGCTGGAAAAGAGCGACGTACTGAATTCATCGTGGAAGTCGCGATGAATGTCCATCTCAGCGCCCTGGGGGTCGACCAGCACGCGTCCAGTATTATCGTCGAGAAAAAAAGGTACGTGCAGGCGCTCCTCGGCGACTTTGACCCATTGACTGTTCTTGCCCCGTTGCTGCCATTGCCACGCAGTGCTGTGGAAGTAGTAGCAAGGGACGCCGGTAATAGGGGCCGTCATGGTAAAGGGACCGACGGCCAGGCCGTTGATTTCTACCAGGCCCATCGCGGCGCTGCGGACCTTTGAAGCGGGCGTGTTCAGAATCAGACGCTTGCGTTGCAATAGACGGAAGCCGCGATAGAACACATACACGCCGGCAAAGGCGCCGATGACGGCGAGCGCGACGCCATTGTTTCCTGAGGAGCGAAAAAATGCCAGCAGCGAAATCACGGGATTGTCTCGACACCTATGCAAATGGAGGTGTGTCGTTTCGAGCATATCCGACGGGAAAATCAGGTCGCAGCAAAAAGCCACGGGGACGGCTTACGTTGGTAATGCGATTCCGCGACAGTTTGGGTGCGTCGCTGGCGTTTGATATAGGGCATCCCGAACTGTGTATTCGAGTGGAGTGCGTTTTTTTATCTTGTCTTTAATGACATAAGCAATTAATATAGTTGACTTAAGCAACTATATGGTTTTTATGAGTCATCTCGATCGACGCGTTGCGGCCGTCCGGCGCTTCAACCGCTTTTATACTCGGCAGATCGGGGTCTTGCGGGAAAGGCCGTATAAGAGCCCGCTTTCCTTGACAGAAGTACGAGTTCTGTATGAGATTGCCCATGGCGAGAAGCCGACTGCGACCGAACTCAGCAGTGCTTTAGGTTTGGACACGGGCTACGTGAGCCGAATCCTTACTGGTTTTGAAAAATGCGGCTGGCTCAACAAGAAGCCTTGCGACAAGGATGCCCGCCAAAGCTTATTGTCGCTAACCGCGGATGGGCAGAAGGGTTTGGCCCCGCTCGATGCCCGCTCTCGGGAAGAAGTCGGCAAGATTCTAAGCAGCCTGTCCGGTGCGGAGCAAGACCGCCTGATCGATGCCATGGGTACTATTGAGAACCTGCTCGGCACGCAGTCCAAACAAACGCCCGCCTACATTCTTCGCCCCCACCAACCGGGAGACATGGGTTGGGTGGTTCATCGGCACGGAGCGCTCTATGCTCAGGAATATCGCTATGACGAGCATTTCGAGGCTTTGGTGGCGGAGATTGTCGCGAAGTTCATTCAGAATTTTGATCCCAAACAGGAGCGTTGTTGGATCGCCGAGAAGGATGGAGAGATCGTCGGCTCTGTATTTCTAGTGAAACACTCGAAGACCATCGCCAAATTGCGCCTGCTTCTGGTTGAACCCAGCGCTCGTGGATTTGGAATCGGAAAGCGATTGGTGGAAGAATGCGTGCGATTCTCGCGGCAGGTTGGCTACAGAAAAATCACTTTGTGGACGCAGAGTTCGCTGCATGCTGCGCGGGGTATCTATGAGAGGGCCGGATTCCGTTTGGTTGCGAAGAAGAGGCATCATAGTTGGGGGCAGGATCAGGTGGCAGAGACCTGGGATCTGAAGTTGTGAGCATAAGAACTTCGAAGCTGCTTTTCCGCCAAAAGCCTGCGGAGCCTTACTCCGCCGGGACGGGCGAGGCGCCCGTCCGCACATGAGTCTTGCTTAGCGCGCGGCTACGGCGCGTTCTTTCAGGATTTCTTCTGCTGCGGTGATCGCGGTTTCCAGTTCCTGATCGGTGTTGTAGAAGTGCGGGGACATGCGCACTCCGGCTCTCGGCCGCCAGTCGACCATGATTTCGCGCTTCAGCAATTCACGGCACACTTCACGTGAATCTGGCATGTCGATGGAGACGGTTCCACCGCGTTTTTCTGGATCGCGTGGGCTGTTCACCCTCCAGCCTTGTTTTTCCACTAATTCGATCAGGCGCGCCGTCTGCCGTTTTGATTTTTCGCGGATGCGTTGAACTCCTACTTCGGTGATGATTTTCAGCCCGGGCCGGCAAGCTTCGAGCGACGGCACGTGGGAGGTGCCGTTCATGAAGCGAAAGGGAGGATCGGTGTAGCGGATCGGTCCGGTTTCGAAAGCCATCGAGTCCTGATGCGCAAACCAGCCAGTAAATTTCGGCTCGAGCTTCTTGCCCAAGTCCGGACGAACGTACAAGTAGGCCACACCGGGACCGCCGCAGAGCCATTTCAAAACTCCGCCACAGGCAAAATCGGTATTGAGAGCCTGCACGTCCACTGGGACGGTGCCGAGTGATTGGAAAGTGTCGAGCACAACGTAGGCTCCGACTTTGTGGGCTTTCTCGATGATGGCCTTGGCGTCATTGATGAAGGCGCTGCGGAAAATTACGTGTGAGATCGGAACCAGCAAAGTCTGTTCGTCTATGGCATCGAGCAGGCGCTGGGTCGGGACGGTAATTCCGTCGTCCGTCTTCACCATGTGGACTCGCGCGCCGTTGGCTTGTTGAGCCTCCCAGAAATACATGACCGAAGGGAAGTTCATGTCGGTGTAAACGACTTTGTTGCGCTTGCCGGAGAAATCGAAACAGGAGGCGACGACAGCCTGGCAGGTGGTGACATTCTGATGGGTTGAGACCGATCCTTTGGACGCATTCATAAGAGCGCCAATCTCGTCGCCGACTTCGGCGGCTAGCATCCACCATCGTTCTTCCCAGGCGCGAACGCCGCGGGTGGCCCAGGTGTCAGCGTAACCTTTCATGGCGTCGTAAACGCCGCGGGGCATGGCTCCCAGGGAGTTGCTGATCAGATAGGTGGTGCGCTCGAGGATAGGAAACTCAGACCTGTAGCGAAGCAGTTCGTCAGTCATGGGAATATTGTACTGCCGAATCCTGCCGATCTTGGTCGAGGCGTCCGGAGAGCGTTCGGGCATGCACATGTGTCGCCAAAGAATGCCACTAGGTTCTTCGCATCGCCACGCCGCTTGGTTTTAGAAACACATACACAACGGTGAGGATCAACAACGCGGAAACGCCGCTGATCAGGCTGACGCGCGAGTCCCACCAGGTTTTCAGAATGGCAGCAGTAACGAGCGCAAGTCCTAGAATCGATCCCCATGCGCCGACCGGCGAGCGCATGGCAAGTGCCTTCACCTGGTCCGAACTCATCTGCCGCCGACAGGCAACATGTGCGGCGAGTGATACCAGCCAGGAGAGCATCAGGCCAAACAATGCGCCGCTGAGAATGTACACGAAGGCGTTTCCTGGAACCCACATTTCCAGAACGACTGCCACGATGATCCCGTAAGAAGACGCCACCAGAGCGAACTGTGGCGATCCGGCTGTATTCAACCGTCCCAGTCGCGGCGGGCGCCCATCCACCGCGTGCCAGCGAGAACAACATGCGGGATGCGGAATACAGATTTGCGTTCGCGCCCGAGAGAGCCGCTGTCAGGATTACAAAGCTCATCAGACTGCTGGCTGCTGGAATTCCGACGGTGCGAAACACGGTGACAAACGGGCTCTCCGTCACCCCTACGCGATTCCACGGCATGACTCCTACGAGCACCACGATAGCTCCCAGATAAACAACTGCGAGGGTGATGAAGGTCAACTTCACGGCACGGGGGATTTCAGCCGCAGAGCGGGATTCACCCGTAGTGATGGCCACCATTTCTATTCCGCCGAAGGTGTAGAGCGCAAAGGTCATCGCAAGCAGAGGCGCTAACGTGCCTTTGGGGAAGAAGCCTCCCTGCGCGGTGTATTGCGCAGCAACGCGTCCATCGGTCAACAGCGCCCCGCCGATCACGATGAACAGGGCCATGGTTGCCAGCTTCACCATTGCGAACCAGAATTCAAAGCGGCCATAGTCCCCGACACTGCGAAGATTGATCACGATCAACACCAGCGAGAACAATGCCACCCACACCAAGGCTGGAATGGTGGGAAACCAGTAGCGCATGTAGGTTGCGGACGCGACCAGGTTAGCGCCTACCGAAACGGAAATAGCGACCCAATATCCGGCGCGTGAGATAAATCCAGCCCACGGGTTCAGATAGAGATCGGCGTATAGGCCAAAAGATCCGGCGCCAGGATGCGAGCTGGATAACTCGCCGAGAGCCATGGTGACAGTCCAGCTGATAAAACCCGCCAAAACGAAGCTGAGGATGACGGCTGGACCGGCGATCTCCATCGCAGCGGCTGAACCCAGCAATAAGCCAACCCCGATCGATCCCCCCACGGCGACCATGGCCATTTGGCCGGCGCTGAGTTGGTGGCGGAGACCGCCCTCCCGGTTAGTCCCATCTTCCTGGAGCATCCGGGACGTATATCAGAAAGGTCTTATTTCCCAAAGACTTATTCCGCCTATGACCTTCGTAATCGCGTTCGGGCGTTACGTCGTTGCCCGTCCTAGTAACCTCCTCCTAGACTCTGTATGGGTTACTCCGCGCGACGTTAGCTCTCATGGCAGACACTGTTAAGCGAATGGACCGGGCTGAAATTACAAAACGCGTGGAGCGGGCCGAGAAGCTTCTCCAAAAAGGTAAGACCGCCGAGGCGCTGGAAGACTATTTACAGGTTCTGGCCGCCGAACCGGGCAATGACACGGTATGCCAAATGGCCGCCGATCTGTGTCTTTCTCTGCAACGCATTCCTCAAGCCGTAAAGCTGTTGGGCGACCTGTACGAGCGCCAGATCGAAGCCGGCGATGCCACGCGGGCAAGTCTAACTTATAAGAAACTGGCTCGCTTCGTCACCCCGACCTGGGAACAAAAATTGCGCTTCGGCGAGTTGCTGGAAAAGTCCCATCCCAAACAGGCTCTAGAGACGTACGAAGGCGTCTTTCAAGAGCTGGCAAAACAGGGGCGCAAACAAGATTCACTGGTGGCCTTGAAGCGAGTCCTGGCGCTGGATTCCAGCGAAAAGAATTTGCAACAACTGGGCGAGCTCTCGTCCGAACTGGGCGAGAGCAAAGCTGCGGCTGCGGCATTTCTGAAAGTGGCACAGCTGACCCAGGCTGCTGGCGGAAACGCGGCGCAATGGGTGGAACGCGCGTACGCGGAGGACCCCGCCGATCCCCAGATCGCCTTGGGATACAGCAAGAACCTGCTCGAGCAAGGGCAGTCGGGCGCGGCCATTTTCGTACTCGAGTCTCAAGTCAACGCCGGCTCGGCTTCGGAGGAGTTGCGCGAAACCTACGCAAAGGCGCTGCAGGCCGCCAATCGTTTGAGCGATGCTGAGCCAATCCAGTGGCAATTGTTCGAGGAAAATTCCTCGCGTGTGCAGGAGATTTCGAACCTGATTGGGCTCTTCATCGATGCCCAGCAGGACGCAGAAGCCGTCGCCCTGGGACGGAAGCTGGAGCAATATCATCGCCGCAAAGGTGATCGCCGGGCTTTCCTCGGGATGATTCAGGACATCGCGGCGCGCCACCGGGCGTCCCCTGAAATGCTCGAGTTCATGGGCGAGCAGTTCAATGCCTCCAATCGAGAGAGCGACTATTGCCAGACTCTGCTCAAGCTCTTTGACCTCTATTGCAGCGTCGGCAACTACGCAAAGGCGGCTGATTCGCTGGACCGTGCCGCCGAAGTGGATGCGTACGAACCCGGACATCAGAAGCGTTTGGAAATGCTGCGGGGAAAGATTGACGACAACCGCTTTAAGGTGATCGCTTCGCGTTTTTCCAGCATGGCCGATGCAAGTGCGGCCCCTCTTCCCGATCAGGACAAAATGCTGGGTGCGGCCGCCCTCCAAGATCTGATGTTGCAGGCTGAAATTCTGGTGCAATACGGCATGCGCTCTAAAGCGGTGGAGCGCTTGCAACGCATTCAAGAACTGTTTCCGCGCGAGGAAGAGCGCAACCAGGACCTCCGACAGTTGTACATGACGGCGGGACTGATTCCGCATTATGCCGGGTCAGGGCCGGCGCCGGCGGTCGTAGCCTCCGCACCTCCTGAATCGCGGCCGCCACAAACTGCGTCGGCGCAATCCAGTGAAGCGGCGGACGTGAGCAGCTTTGCGCGAGTGGCGGAAATTACCCGCAAGCTTTATCGCCAAAGCAACGCCGACGCGGTGATGCTGACCGCAGCCAAAGAAATTGGCGCTCAATGGAAGGTGAGTCGGTGTTTGGTCGCCATGCGGAAGCCCGGGTTGCACACGACCAGTGTAAAGGAGTATTGCAGCGAAACCAGCAAGCCCGGGGAAGCGCGGTCGCTCGAGAAAATCGCAACCACGGTGCACGATCTGGCAATCAACCGCGGCGGTACCCTCACCATCGCTGACACTCAGACTGGCCCTGACCTGCAAAATGTCCGTGAGGCTCTGTCGCAATTGGCGGTCACTTCGCTGCTGGCCTTGCCTCTTAGCGACGGAGCAGAACATGTTGGCGTACTTCTTCTGATGGACAGCAAGCCGCACGCCTGGGGCTCAAATGACGTCATGGTCCTCAAGACCATCAGCGACCAGATTGTGATCGCGCTGAATAACGCTGGGCTTCGCCGTCTGGTAAAGAACCTTTCTGTGACAGATGAGCGCTCTGGTTTGTTGAAACGTGCTTCCTACATCGATCTCCTCATGGCGGAAACCCGGCGCAACGCTCAGCAGAGCACCCCGCTCACGGTTTTGCTCATGCAGTTCGGCGAAAAAGCTGCAATGGTAAAGGAATTCGGCGAATCGGCGGTCGAAGCCGTGATGCAGCAAATTGGTCAACTCTTTGCCGCCAATATCCGGCAGAACGATCTTGCCTTCCGCTACGAGACTACAACCATCGCCATCGTTCTTGGGGAAACGCCCGAAAAAGAAGGCGTCATGGCGGCGGAGAAGCTGCAAAGACTCCTGGCTCAAATCCGAATGCCGGAGAAACAGGAATCGGTCCAGTTCAACGCGGGACTTGCGGAAGCCGTGGTGCGCGGCGAGTTCGACCCCGTAGACATCGTCACCGAAGTGATCAATCGCGCCGAGCAATCGTTGCAAACCGCGATTGGGCAGGGTGCGGGCAAGATTGTATCGCTGGCTGCGTCTTACGCAGCGGCGGCTGTCGCGTGAGAAGTGCACTGGTAAGTCGAGTCGTCGAAAAACGTTAGAGCTGTTTTCCACCTTCTGCTTGGTCTTCCTTACCGCTCGGTGCTCTGTAACTTCACCGCCCCGGTTTACTGCTTCCTTTCTTCGCTGTTAAACTAACAAGTTTGGTTAGTCCACTCGGAAGTCTTCTGATCGCATGCATTCATACTCGAAACTAAAACTAGGAAGCCAATGTTGAAACCAGGGGATATCGCAATCGTCAGCGGGGCGCGCACGCCCTTTGGACGCTATTGCGGCAAGCTGAAAGATTTCACTGCTCAGGAACTCGGCGCGATTGCAGGTAAGGGCGCCATCGAGCGCGCCGGCCTGGACCCGAAAGAATTTGATCACGTCGTATTTGGCAACGCGCAACAAACCTCCGGTGATGCCCTCTACGGTGCCCGCCATGTCGGGCTGCGAGCTGGACTTCCCATAGAAACGCCAGCTTTGACCGTGAATCGTCTGTGCGGGTCGGGAATGCAATCCATCGTGAATGCGGCCCAGATGGTTCAGCTTGGCGAAGCTAATGTGGTGCTCGCGGGAGGTATGGAAGCGATGTCGCAAGCGCCCTTCGTGATTCGAGGGCGCGACGGTTTTACACTGGCTCCTGGCGGAAAGCTGGAAGACTCGCTTATGGTCGCGTTGCTCGACACCTATTGTGGCCTCTACATGGCCAACACTGCGGAGCTTTATGGGGAACAGCAGGGCGTCACGCGGCAGGCGCAGGATGAGTTCGCCTTGCGATCGCAACAATTGGCCGACGCCGCATACAAAGACGGCCGGCTGCAGGAAGAGTTGATTCCCGTGCCGCTCAAGGATCGCAAGGGTGAGCCATCCGGCGAGATGTTCAGTGAAGACGATCATCGGCGTCCACAGACCACTATGGAAGGTCTGGCCAAGCTGAAACCGGCATTCGGGAAGAGCGGCACGGTCACAGCGGGCAACGCCAGCGGTATCGTGGATGGCGGTGCAGCGGTGGTAGTGATGTCGCTCGAAGAGGCGGGCAAACGGGGATTGAAACCGTTGGGGCGAATCGTGGGCTGGGGCATTGCTGGAGTTGAGCCCAAGCTGATGGGCCGCGGTCCAGTACCGGCGACCAAGCTGGCTTTGCAGAAAGCCGGACTGACGTTGGATTACATCGATTTGATCGAAGTGAACGAAGCCTTCGCGGCGCAATACTTGGCGGTTGAGAAAGAGCTTGGCCTGGACCGCAACAAAGTAAACGTCAACGGTGGAGCGGTTGCATTGGGACATCCGCTGGGTGCGACGGGAACGCGGCTGGTGATCACGTTGCTGTACGAATTGCGCCGTCGGAAAAAGAAATACGGGCTGGCGACAGCCTGCATCGGCGGAGGCCAAGGGATTGCGATGGTGGTGGAGAGTCTGAATTAAGCACTAGCCACGGATTTGCACGGATCTTCACAGATCAAGACAGAATCAGAGATTTATCGGCCGAAATCCGTGTGAATCCGTGGCCGCCTTTTCTAGGAGCAAGCATGGAAATAAGAAAAGTTGGGGTTCTCGGTTGTGGCTTGATGGGTTCCGGCATTGCGCAAGTAAGCGCGATGGCAGGATTCGATGTGACTGTCCTCGAAGTTGAGCAGAAGTTTCTCGACAAGGGCTTTGCTGGGATTGAGAAATCGCTGGCCAAGTTTGCCGAGCGGCCTCCGGAAAAAGGCGGCATTACGGCACAACAGAAAGACGCGATTCGCGCGCGCCTCAAAGGCACGACGAATAGGCAAGACCTGGCCGACTGCGACATCGTGATCGAAGCCATCATCGAGAATGTCGAGGACAAGAAAAAGATGTACTCGTCCCTTGATGGCATCGTAAAGAAAGATGCCATCTTCGCTTCGAACACTTCGTCTATTTCCATCACTGAACTTCTGACTTCGACCAAACGCCCGGAGCGGTTTATCGGATTGCATTTCTTCAATCCGGTGCCGCTGATGAAATTGGTCGAGGTTGTGCGAACGATTGCGACTGCTGACGATGTTTACGAAACTGCCTACGAGTTTGGAAAAAAATTGGGCAAAGTGCCGGTGCGCACCAGCGACAAAACCGGATTCATCGTGAACCGGCTGCTGGTGCCCTATCTGCTCGACGCTATCCGCGCTTACGAAGAAGGTGTAGGCTCGATCGACGACATCGATAACGCGATGAAGCTGGGTTGCGGTTATCCCATGGGGCCGTTTACGCTGCTCGATTTCGTCGGGCTCGATACGACTTATTACATCACGCACGTGATGTACGACGAATTCAAAGAGCGGCGCTTCGCATCGCCTCCGCTGTTAAAGCGGCTGGTCATGGCTGGCTGGTACGGGCGGAAAACCGGCAAGGGATTTTACGATTATTCCGATCCGAACAATCCGAAGCCGAACAAGCTGTAAAACAGCGTAGTGGAGCTATGGAGAGAAAACCATTGGTCCGAATGAAGCCGGCGCAGATACTTATCGTGGCTAACGCTTGTAAATTTCCCCGCGGTGGCCGATGCGAAGCACCAGCACCACGAGTCGATCGTTTTCCAGGGAGCAGATGAGCCGGTAATCTCCGACGCGGTATTTCCAGAACTCGCTGAGGGTCCCCTGGAGTCTTCCTCCGATTGTCCGCGGATCATCCAGTTTTTCGATACGTTCGTGGAGGAAGTTCAGGATTCTGCGTGAGACAGGCTTGTCGAGCTTGCTCAGTTGTTTTAATGCTGTCGGTGAAATCTCAACCTTCCAGGCCATAGCGCCGCATTATTTTCTCGATTGGAATGGGCCGTCTGCGTCCCGAGCGTATAGCTGCCAATTCCTTCTCCGCCAAGTAGATGTCCTCCAGATCATCCAGATATTGAAGGATGGCTTCGCGGGCGTAATATGTCTTGGTACGGCCTGTGCGTTTGGCTAGACGCCCGAGCCGTTTTTCGATTTTTTCGGGAAGGCGTATAGCGAGCATGGTTTACCTCGTGCTATACAATTATAGCAGACTCGGGCATTCGGTTTTCGCGCAAAGGGGCACGTCAATTGGCCTGCTTTTGGCGGTCATCGAAAGATAACATTATGAACTTTGAAAACATTCTCTTCGAAAAAAAAGGCGCGATTGCCTACGTCACCATCAACCGGCCCAAGGTGCTGAACGCGCTCAACATGGCCACCATGGAAGAGCTGCGCGCGGCGTTTCATGACGTCAAGAATGATTCCAGCATCCGCGTGGTCATCATGACGGGCGCGGGCGAGAAGGCTTTCATTGCGGGCGCTGATATTTCTGAACTGGCCAAGCATGACGCGGTTTCCGGCAAAGAGTACACGCACCGCGGCCAGAGCGTACTAAATCTAATCGAAAACCTCGGCAAGCCAGTGATCGCGTGCATCAATGGCTTCGCGCTCGGCGGCGGATGCGAAATCGCGATGGCCTGCACCATGCGCCTGGCCAGCGAAAACGCGAAGCTCGGACAGCCCGAGGTGAAGCTGGGAATTATTCCGGGGTACGGCGGCACGCAGCGTTTGCCACGGCTGGTCGGCAAAGGGATTGCCATGCAACTTGTCCTCGCCGGTGAAATGATCAGCGCGCAGGAGGCTCATCGCATCGGACTGGTGAATGAAGTCGTGCCCACCGCCGATCTCATTCCCCGCGCCGAGGCCATTGCGCAAAAAATCATCGCCAACGCTCCGCTCGCGGTTCAGTACGCGATGGAAGCGGTGAACAAAGGCATGGAGATGACGTTAGCGGAGGGGTTGTATCTCGAAGCCGTGTTATTCGCCGTTGCTTGCTCTTCGGAAGATAAGAAAGAAGGAACTACGGCGTTTCTGGAGAAGCGTCCTCCGCAGTTCAAAGGCAAGTAAATCGGCCATGGATTTGCGCGAATTTCCGCGGATCAAGAACGATTTCACTACGGAGGTCACGGAGTCACGGAGAAAAAAGATAAAGTGGATTCACCCTCCATCTCAGTCCATGTCAAGGCGCTGGAAGGCAATCTCAGCGCCGCTGGCAAACGTTTCGGCATCGTCGTCTCGCGGTTTAATGAGTTCATCACGGAGCGACTGTTTCGGAGCGCGTTCGATGGATTGTTACGCTGTGGCGCAAAACGCAAAGACATTCAGGTAGTTCGCGTGCCGGGCGCGTTCGAAATTCCATCTGCAGCTCGCACGCTGGCTGAAACTAA
Source organism: uncultured Acidobacteriota bacterium (assembly GCA_963722725.1). Classification (GTDB taxonomy): domain Bacteria; phylum Acidobacteriota; class Terriglobia; order Terriglobales; family Acidobacteriaceae; genus JABDBE01. The sequence goes on along the minus strand of CAVROB010000006.1, from coordinate 671,192 downwards.
GAAATACGATGCCATTATCTGCCTGGGATGCCTTTTGCGCGGCGACACGGCACACTACGATGTCATCGTCAACGAGGTCGCACGCGGCATCGGCCAGTCTGCGCAGGAGACTGGGGTGCCCCACGCTTTCGGAGTGCTTACTTGCGAAACGCTCGAGCAGGCGATCGACCGCGCCGGCCTGAAGATGGGAAACAAGGGTTTCGAAGCCGCGCTGGCAGCGGTAGAGATGGCGAATCTTAGGCAAGTAGTGGTTGGTCGTTCGTCGTCGGTTGCCAAAACAACAAAAGCTGCCGTCTCTCACCTATCGGCTGCCAACAAGAGCCGAAAATCAACGCCACCCCCTCGCCCGAAAAAACGCACTCGCTGATGTCGCTTCTTATCTCCTGTAAACTGAAGACTGATCGCTGACATTCCCATGGGCACACGCCGAAAATCCCGCGAACTTGTGTTGCAAATGTTGTTTCAGGCGGACATGGGCCGGCAAACTCCCGAGGAAGTTAGGCGAACATTCTGGCGCGAACATCACTCCATCGAAAAAGATGTGCGCGGCTTCGCCGAAGATCTTTTCCGCACGGCGACCGACCGTACTGCGGAGATCGACGGATTGATCGAGCGTCACGCCGAACACTGGCGCATGGACCGGATGGCTACGGTCGATCGCAACGTGCTGCGCTCTGCAGTGGCAGAATTGATGAGCTTTCCCACCACGCCTCGCGCCGTGGTCATCAACGAAGCGCTCGAGATAGCGCGCAAGTTTTCCAGCCCTGAGTCAGTGAACTTCATCAATGGAGTGCTGGACAGCGTAGGCCGGGAACTGGAAAAGGCATGAGAGGTGGTTGGCCATTAGTCGTTGGCCAAAACCGCTCCATCCCAAGTTGACTCGCCTCTTTGACGAGAACCGGATTCGCTCGCGGCCAACGACTCCTTCTACGGCCTTAACGCAAGCAGGTCCGGATTACAAGTGATTGGGAACGGCCGCCCTGAAGAATCTTCACACAGGCCCTCCGGGAACGGGATCTGCTGGATATCACCGCCGGCTGCCGTATTCACAACATGCACGGTCCCGTCGCTGGCGCCGACGTAGAGCAGTATGCCATCGGCTGTGAGTGCGGCGTTGAGTGGTATCGGATTTCCTGACAAGGCAATGGCTGAGGCTGCCTGGCCGGGAATATTGAACACGAGAATGCTGTTCAGATTGGAAGCGATTATGTAAGCGGTTGTTCCATCCTGCGAGATGATGAGCTGCGTAGGCACAAAATTACCGTGACCGAGGCTGAAGGATGCAACCGGTCCATCTGCGACTGGCGGCGTACAACCGGTGGGTGCGGTATTTACGCTGAGGATGTCGATTCCGGGAGGGTCCACCGCCAACATATGAAATGTGGCCGAGGTGTCTGATGGCAATAATTTAGCGGTGCCCGGCAGAGTCCTTATGAAGGGCGGGACAGCGGGCACAGCTACAGTGTCGGCCCGGCCATTGTCGCAAGTTCTCCAAACGCTTAGCGACGAAGAAGCGCCTCCAGCTACATAGGCAAAAGCACCCTCCGAAAGAAAGGACACGTCCTCGGCCGGAGCGGCAAGCGCAATGGTCTGCAGCCCATCGAGCTTCGAGTACACGTACATGGAGCTGCCCGCCACGATGTACGCCTTTAGACTATCCGGAGAGAATGCGGCCGCGGTTGCTCCTGTGATTTGAAATGTCGGAGAGGTATTGCTGGCCGTGTCAAACACGAACACGTGGTTGGGCCCATCGGCGGGCGACGTATCGGAAATGATGACTTTGCTTCCGTCAGGAGCAACTGCCAATACTTTGCCTGCCAGTCCTGCGAACTGTTCTGCTGTATTCGAGGACGCATCGAGCACCGAGAGGCCCACGCTGCCCAGCAACGAAGAATTAGTTCCCAGATAAGCGGTACTCCCAAGGCCATTGAAAACCAGTGAATTGGGGGTTGCCGACAAAGGGATGAAGTTGCCCACAGTATTCGCGGGGGAAGTAACGGGCACGATCATGTTGATGCACCCGTCGGTCGTACCACAGCTGTCGCTGCTCACATACACGGTGGAAGTCGGAGTTGTCGTTCCGGACACAGGTACGACAACATTCACGACATTCTCCGGGTAGATCGGCAACGACGGGGCGAAGCCTATATTGCAGGTGGGCGGAGTGCAAGAGCCGATAATGGTGGCGCCGCCCCCAGTCGAAGATCCAGTCGCCACGCCGCCGCTCACGCTTACTGAGCCCGAGTCGGACGAACTCCACGTCAGCGGAATTCCGGTGATCTGCAACCCCAGCGTATCGAAGATGGTCGGCGTGATCGTTCTCGAAGTGCTTGACGCGGTCGTAACGGCGAGCGTGATCGACTGTACCGGGCAGGTGGTGAAATATATTGGCACGCTATTAATGTTGCCGATGGTGGCGAAAAGCGGAGTCAGGCCGGGGGTTTTAGCGGTCACCTCAACTTGTCCCGGAAGCAAAAGGCTATCGGCAGTAGTCAGGGTCGCAACGTTGGCAACCAGAGTTTGCCAGGTAAAGACTCCGACCGTAGAAGTAATATCGACACCGTTGCTGTACGCAGTCGCCTGATAGTTAGAGGTTTGACCAACTGAAAAACAAGGATTCGTGGGCGGCGGTTGGTTCGGGAGCACCAGCAAGCTTACCGCGACCTTGTCCACGTGCTGGTGAACGAAAACTGTCGTCGTCGGGCTGCTTACGCCTTGCGCGGACGCGGTTACTTGGGCCACTCCCACTCCGCCGGGCGTGCATATCTGTGGACTGCTCAGCGAATCCCAACTGCCGGCGCATGCGAGTCCGTTGTTGGCTACGGTGAGCACCGCAGTGTTACTCGATTGGTAGGAAATTGGCTGGGTGATTGTCGTCTTGGTGGCACTCAAAGCGGTCGCACTTAACACCTGGTAAGTACCGATCTCCAAGGATAAGTACGGGCTGGGAGACAGCGTGACACTTGCAGGAACCGCATAGCTTGCCGTGTGGACAGCACTACCGCTGCTGCATCCAGGGAGAATGCCTACCAGGAAAATCAGAAAAATACCAAAGACCGCAAACGCAATACCGGACCTACGCATTCATCCTCCCCGCCCTCGCGGTCGCCCACGAGGCGAGCAAAGCCTCTAGGAATGTGTTCGCTGTGAAAGATTTCCAGTGTAGAGGCTGCGAATCTTTTGAGCAAGTTGAGCCGTTTTGCGGGCGTCCGAGCCCGCAGGCGAAATCCCGAAACAAAGTGAGGGATCTCCGGAAGCCGTTTTGCGGGCGTCCGAGCCCGCAGGCGAAATCCCGAAACAAAGTGAGGGATCTCCGGAAGCCGTTTTGCGGGCGTCCGAGCCCGCAGGCGAAATCCCGAAACAAAGTGAGGGATCTCCGGAAGCCGTTTTGCGGGCGTCCGAGCCCGCAGGCGAAATCCCGAAACAAAGCGAGGGATCTCCGGAAGCCGCTTTGCGGGCGTCCGAGCCCGCAGGCGAAATCCCGAACAGCCTCAGCGCGCGCAATTCACAACCACGCTTGCTATCGTATTTAGCATCATCCATGGGATGCAGCAAACGATGGTTGACGATGTGTGAAGAGTGTTGCTATATTTGAAAGGTTCCGCGAGTTCAATCTGGCTTGCCTGTAGACAGTGGAATCATTCTCTGCGCGTTTTCGGTGCAGCGAAGGACCCAAAGAAAGCGGCTAAGCTCTAAAGATGTACGTCTTCCGAAGCAGTTCTGGAGACGCCCTCGCTGAAATGCCCTGCGCGCACCTTCCGCCCGTTTGGAAGGCTATGCGGGGCAAAGCGGACGAAACGGAGCACCTCCCGGGTTTTTGAACATCGGGCCTGGCGCCACCGTCGTCGCTGATCAGTCTGAACGGGAAACCGAAAATCTCTCGTCGCATTGGTGCGCGGTGAGAAGCATGGTTGGCCGATCGCCATCCAGACCCTGAGCAGGGCAGAATCAAAGCGGCGTCTGTGTGTCGACGCGCCCTATTGGCGTGCGAGCCGACGTTGCCGAGGGAGCAGCAAAGAGTGCCTACCTTTAATCAATTAGTCCGCGACGGCCGTAAGCGGCCGCGATACAAGACGGCGAGCCCGGCATTGCAGGGATGTCCGCAGAAGCGCGGTGTCTGCACACGCGTGTACACGCAGACGCCGAAGAAGCCGAACTCGGCGCTGCGCAAGGTTGCTCGCGTGCGTTTGACCAATGGGATCGAAGTCACAACTTACATCCCCGGCGTCGGTCACAATCTGCAAGAGCACTCGATTGTGCTGATTCGCGGCGGCCGCGTGAAAGATCTGCCAGGCGTGCGCTACCACGTAGTTCGCGGGACGTTGGACGCGGTGGGGGTCGCGGGACGCAAGCAAAGCCGGTCGAAGTATGGCGCCAAGCGCCCGAAAGCGTAAGTAAGTCGTTCGTCGTCGGTCGTTGGCAAAACGACAAGCAGAGTTTAGGAGTGGGAACTGAATGCCAAGAAAAGGACATACGCCCAAGCGGACCGTGGAAGCCGATCCAGTCTACGGTTCGGATCTGGTGACAAAGTTCGTCAACTCGATGATGTGGCAAGGCAAGAAGAGCACAGCGGAAGGCATCTTCTATGAGGCTTTGACGCGCTTGCAGGCGAAAGGCGGCGGTGACGAAGCTCTGAAGCTATTCACGAAAGCCGTCGAAAATGCCAAGCCGCTGCTCGAAGTCAAGACTCGCCGCGTAGGCGGCGCGAACTATCAGGTGCCGGTCGAGGTCAATGCCGACCGCCGCACGTCGCTGGCGATTCGCTGGCTGATTGCCTACTCCCGCGGACGCGGTGAGAAAGGCATGATCGACAAGTTGAGTAATGAATTGCTGGATGCCGCCAATGGCAAAGGCGCAGCCATAAAGAAGAAAGAAGATGTTCACCGTATGGCCGAAGCCAATAAGGCCTTCGCGCACTACCGGTGGTAGGACGAAAAGGACAAGGGATACGGATTTGACAGGTTCAGTTGCCAACGAGCAAGAAAGAAAAGAAGAGAGAAAGAAAGCTGTGTCCAGAACGGTTCCATTAGAACGGTGCAGGAACATCGGCATTATGGCCCACATTGATGCCGGTAAGACCACTACGACCGAGCGCATCCTGTTCTATACGGGAAAGACGCACCGTATCGGAGAGGTCCACGAAGGCACAGCCACAATGGACTGGATGGAGCAGGAGCAGGAGCGCGGTATCACGATTACGTCCGCTGCCACCACCTGCACCTGGCGCGACATTCGTATCAACATTATCGACACCCCCGGTCACGTGGATTTCACGGCTGAAGTGGAACGTTCGCTGCGCGTTCTGGACGGCGCGGTGGCTGTGTTTGACGCAGTGCATGGAGTGCAGCCGCAATCGGAGAAAGTCTGGCGCCAGGCCGATAAATACGGCGTACCCCGCATTTGCTTCATTAATAAGATCGACAAGATGGGTGCCGATTTCGAGCACGCCGTCGATACTCTCCGCAAACGGCTCAATGCCAAGCCCGTCGCGGTACAGATCCCCATCGGACAGGAAGACAAGTTCAGAGGCGTAGTCGATCTCATCGAAATGAAATCGATCATCTGGCAGGATGACACCATAGGGGCCGAGTACATAACTGGCGAAATCCCTGCCGAATTGCAGAAAAAAGCTGAAGCCGCTCATGCGCTTCTGGTCGAAACCGTCGCCGAAAACGACGATGCAATCCTGCATAAGTTCCTCGAAGGTGAGGCTATTTCCCCCGCGGAACTTCGCGCTTCTCTGCGCAAGTCCACCATCGGGCTGAAATTGTTTCCAGTTGTGGTCGGCACCGCTTTCAAGAACAAGGGGGTGCAACCCTTGCTGGATGCGGTCGTAGACTACCTGCCTTCGCCGCTGGATGCGGGGGAGGTTCATGGAACAAACCCCGATAACGGCGAAGCGATCACGCGTCAGCCCGCGGATAGTGAGCCTTTTTCCGCGCTGGCTTTCAAGATCATGGCCGATCCTTTTGTCGGCCAGCTGACTTTTATTCGGGTTTATTCCGGTCAACTGAAGTCGGGCGAAGGTGTGCTCAACGCTGGTCGCGGACGTACCGAGCGCATTGGCCGGCTTTTAAAGATGCATGCCAACAAGCGCGAAGACATCAGCGAGATTCTGGCCGGCGATATTTGCGCGGCGGTTGGTTTGAAGAATGTCAGCACGGGCGACACGATCTGCGAAGAGAAGCATCCCATCGCTTTGGAAAACATCACCTTCGCGGTTCCGGTGATTTCCGTTGCGGTCGAGCCAAAGACCAAGGCCGACCAGGAAAAAATGGGAATGGCGCTGGGACGACTTGCCCAGGAGGATCCAACCTTCAAAGTTCACACCGACCCTGACAGCGGTCAGACCATCATCAGCGGCATGGGTGAACTGCATCTTGAGATCATCGTCGATCGCATGATGCGCGAGTATAAGGTCGAAGCCAACGTCGGCAAGCCGCAGGTGGCTTACCGCGAAACCATCCGCAAGAAATCTGAAGCTGAAGGTAAGTACATTCGTCAAACCGGCGGCAAGGGTCAGTATGGCCATGCCAAGATCCGTCTCGAGCCCCAGGTGCCGGGTACTGGCTACGAATTTGTTAATGACACCACGGGCGGTTCCGTACCCAAGGAATTCATTAAGCCGGTTGATCAGGGAATTCGGGAGGCCATGGAAGGCGGCATTCTGGCAGGTTATGAGATGGTCGATGTGAAGGCCATCCTTTACGACGGCAGCTATCACGACGTCGATTCCAACGAAATGGCGTTCAAGATTGCTGGTTCGATGGCTTTCAAGGAAGCTGCTCGCAAAGCCTCGCCGGTGTTGCTTGAACCGGTGATGGCGGTCGAGGTAGTGACGCCGGAGGATTATGCGGGCGTGATTATGGGCGACCTGAGTTCGCGTCGCGGACGCATCGAGGGCATGGAGCATCGCGCCGGCTCGCAGGTGATCAAGGCTATCGTGCCGCTGGCGGAGATGTTCGGTTACGCGACCCATATGCGATCGAGCACGCAGGGCCGCGCTGAGTACTCGATGCATTTTGCGCGCTACGAAGAGGTGCCGCGCTCGGTGTCGGAAGAGATCATTGGGCGCTCACAGGGGCCCAAGAGGTAATAGATGCGGGCAAGGTTGCCGCGTTGTACGAGGAAAGTTTACGGAGCTAGAAGGCAATGGCGAAAGAGAAATTTGATCGGAATAAGCCGCACTGCAATGTGGGGACGATTGGTCACATTGACCATGGCAAGACCACGTTGACGGCGGCCATCACCAAGGTATTGCAGAAGCACAACCCGAAGATCGTGTTCCGGTCGTTTGACTCGATCGATAACGCGCCGGAAGAAAAAGCGCGGGGCATTACGATTGCGACCGCGCACGTCGAGTACGAGACGGCGAACCGGCACTACGCGCACGTGGATTGTCCGGGCCACGCCGACTACATCAAGAACATGATCACGGGCGCGGCGCAGATGGATGGCGCGATTTTAGTCGTCGCCGCGACCGATGGTCCGATGCCGCAGACGCGCGAGCACGTGCTCTTGGCTCGTCAGGTAGGCGTGCCTTACATTGTGGTCGCGTTGAATAAGTGCGACGCGGTGGATGATCCGGAGTTGCTGGATCTGGTTGAGCTCGAAGTGCGCGAGTTGCTGAAGAGCTACAAGTTTCCGGGCGACGATGTGCCGGTGATCCGGCTGTCGGCGTTGGGCGCGCTGAACGGGGAAGCGAAGTGGGAAGCGCAAGTGGACGCGTTGATGGAGGCGGTGGACAAGAGCATTCCGCAGCCGGCGCGCGAGCTGGACAAGCCGTTCCTGATGCCGATTGAGGATATCTTTTCGATCTCGGGCCGGGGCACGGTGGTGACGGGAAGAATCGAGCGCGGCAAGGTGAAAGTCGGCGAGGAAGTGGAAATTGTGGGCTTCCGCGACACCCGCAAGACGGTAGTGACCGGCGTCGAAATGTTCAAGAAGCAGTTGGACGAAGGCTTGGCGGGAGATAATGCGGGCCTGCTGCTGCGCGGCATTGGCAAAGACGATGTCGAGCGCGGCATGGTGCTGGCGAAGGGTGGATCGATCACTCCGCACACCAAGTTCAAGGCGGAAGTTTACATTCTGACCAAAGAAGAAGGCGGACGGCACACGCCATTCTTCAAAGGATATCGTCCGCAATTTTATCTCAGAACCACGGACGTGACGGGCGTAGCGGAGTTGCCGGCAGCGACCGAGATGGTGATGCCGGGAGATAACGTCAGTCTGGTAATCGAGTTGATCACGCCGGTGGCGATGGAAAAGGGCTTGCGCTTCGCGATCCGCGAAGGCGGCCACACGGTAGGCGCAGGCACGATCAGCGAGATTGTGCAGTAGCGTTGAGCAGAGGAAATGCGGTAGTTGAGATCCCTCGCTTTGCTCGGGATTTCGGCACGCGGCTCAGACGCCGCGTAAACGCCTCAACTTGCCGCCAGTTCTTTCTTCCCGGCCAGCCGGGAGGGGTTAGTGAGAGTCAATAGTGATTGGAAACGAAAAAATTCGCATTCGGCTGAAGGCTTACGACTATCGCATCCTGGATCAGTCCACGGGTGAGATTGTCGAGACTGCCAAGCGCACCGGGGCGCAAATCGCGGGCCCGATTCCATTGCCCACGATCAAGAACAAGTACTGCGTGTTGCGTTCCCCGCACGTGGACAAGAAGTCGCGCGAGCAGTTTGAAATCCGCACCCACAAGCGGCTGCTGGATATTCTGGATCCGACGCCGCAAACCGTGGACGCATTGATGAAGCTCGATTTGCCCGCAGGCGTCGACGTCGAGATCAAGGCGTTTGGTAAGGAACATAAATAGCTCTCGGCTTTCGCTTTGAGCGACAGTCCCCAGCCAATAGCCACTGCGCCAAGCTGGGCGGAGAACAAAAGAAATGGCAAAGGTCACTGGAATCTTAGGCAAGAAGGTCGGCATGACGCAGCTCTTCGACGACAAGGGCGACGTTCATCCCGCGACCGTGCTGCAAGCTGGTCCCTGCGTGATCACGCAGCACAAAACGCAGACCAAAGATGGATACGTTGCCGCGCAGATCGGCCTGGTTGAGTTCGTGAAAGAGTCGCGGCTGACCAAGCCGGCTCGCGGACACTTGGGCAAGAACAATCTGCCGCCGGTCAAGTTCATGCGCGAGGTTCCAATCGAAGTTGAAGAGAAAGCAGAAGCCAACGGCGACGGACTGGTGAAAGCTGGAGATCGCGTGCTGGTCGACATTTTCGACGGTGAAAAATTTGTGGACGTCGTCGGCATCAGCAAAGGGCGTGGTTTCTCCGGCGTAGTCCGGCGGCATCATTTTGCTGGTGGTCCGAAGTCGCATGGTTCGATGTTTCAGATTACGGGATCGATCGGCTCGTCCGCGTTTCCGTCGCGTGTATTTAAAGGTATGCGTATGTCGGGGCATATGGGCGTCGATCGCGTGACCGTCCGCAACTTGCGCGTCCTGGGCTTGGATAAAGAAGACAATCTGCTGGTAGTCGAAGGCAGCGTGCCCGGGCCCAAGGGCGGATACCTGGTGATTACGAAGGCGAAGAAACCGCCCAGAGAGCGGCGCGGATTTGCCGGATCGGCCACGGTTGATCCGTTGAAGGCAGCCAAGCGCGCGGCCAAGAAAGCGTAAACAGGATCAGATCGTTATTAGGATAGATCATGGCAAGCATTGACATTCACAATCTGAGTGGAGCCAAAGTCGGCAGCTTGGAGTTGGCTGACGAGGTTTTTGGCGCGGTGAACGAGGACCTGCTGTGGGAGGCGGTAAAACATTATCGCGCCGCTCAGCGGGCCGGAACTCACGCGACCAAGAACAAGAAACTGGTCTCCGGAGCCGGCAAGAAACTTTGGAAGCAAAAGGGCACTGGGCGGGCTCGGGTGGGTTCGATCCGTTCGCCTCTGTGGCGGCACGGCGGCACGGTGCACGGTCCGCAGCCTCACTCTCACGATTACGCGTTTCCGCGCAAGAAGTTATTGGGAGCGTTGCGTTCGGCGTTGGCTTCGAAATTCGCGGACGGCAAGTTGATCATCGTGAACGCATTCGATGTGAAAGAACCAAAGTCGAAGCAGTTCCGCGAAGCGCTCGACGCGCTCAAAGTCGATGGCACGGCGTTGCTGGTTGAGGTTCCCAAGCATGAGAATCGCAATCTGGCGTTGAGCTCGCGAAATCTTCATGGCGTTGAACTGGTGAACGGCAACGAGGTTCATCCTTATCATCTGCTGCGTTACGACCGGGCGATCTTTTCGCAGCCCGCGATCGAGAAGCTGCAGATTTCGCTGAAGAGTTCGATTTCGAAGCGGCAGCACAAGCCGGCGGAAGGCGAGGGGGCGGCGCCGAAAAAAGCTTCGCGGTCTCCACGGCGCCGGACACGACATGAAAAAGCGGCGGAGGTGGCCTGATGAAATCCGCATACCAGATTCTTCGGCGTCCGGTGATCACGGAAAAAGGTCTCGCCATCAAAGAAAACCAGAACACTCTGGTTTTTCAGGTGGCGACGGCGGCGACCAAAACGGAAATTAAGGAAGCCGTGCAGGGGATTTTCAAGGTGAAAGTGCATTCGGTTCGCACCGCGCTTTATCCGGGTAAAGAACGTCGGCGGGGAAAGTTTGCCGGCTACCGTCCGGATTGGAAGAAGGCGTATGTTCGGTTGAAGGCGGGCGAAAAAATGCCGGAGTACGCACAGAACCTCTAGTTAAATGCGGGAAGCGAAGAGCTGATTTATGCCAATCAAGACTTACAGACCGACAACCCAGACGTTGCGTTATCGCACCACGCTGGTTAACGACGACATTACGAGCACGCAGCCACATAAGCCGCTGCTCGAACCGAAGCCGCGGACTGGCGGACGGCGTAATTCGGGTCAGACGACCATGCGGTTTATCGGTGGCGGCCACAAGCGTAAGCTGCGCATTATTGATTTCAAGCGCGACAAAATCGGCATTCCCGCGACTGTGGCTACGATCGAATACGATCCCAATCGCTCGGCGCGAATTGCTCTGCTGAGCTATGCCGATGGCGAGAAGCGTTACATCCTGCAGCCCGACGGATTAAAGGTTGGGCAAAAAGTGCTGAGCGGTCCGGACGCTGATATTCTCGTGGGCAACGCGCTGCCGTTGCACAACATTCCTCCAGGCACGACGATCCACAATGTGGAGTTGAAGCCGGGCAAAGGCGCGCAGATGGTGCGTTCGGCGGGCGGCGCGGCTCAGTTAGTGGCCAAGGAAGGCGAGTACGCGTTGGTCAAACTGCCTTCCGGCGAGATTCGCAAAGTTGCGCAGGGCTGCATGGCGACGATTGGCCAGGTCGGCAATCTTGATCATGAAAACGTAACGATCGGAAAAGCTGGACGTTCACGATGGCTGGGGAAGCGGCCGCACAATCGCGGCGTTTCGATGAATCCAGTGGATCACCCGCACGGCGGCGGTGAAGGTAAGACTTCCGGCGGTAGGCATCCGGTGACCCCTTGGGGCCAGCCGACTCGCGGATACAAGACGAGAAACAACAAGCGTACGGATGCATTTATCGTTAACCGGCGCGGCAAGAAATGACGCCGTTTGCTGGGCGTCTGAGCCCGGCGGCGTCATCCCGAGCGGAGCGAGAGATCTCCGAAACTGAGAGCTAAACTTTATGGCACGTTCAACGAAAAAAGGACCGTTCGTCGATGGCTTCCTGCAAACCCGGGTGGAAGGCATGAATTCGCGCAACGAAAAGAAGGTGCTGCGCACCTGGTCGCGTCGCTCAACCATCATCCCGGAAATGGTGGGCCACACTATCGCCGTACACAACGGCAAGAAGTTTATTCCGGTTTACATCACCGAGAATTTGGTGGGCCACAAGCTGGGCGAGTTCAGTTTCACCCGCCAGTTCAAGGGACACTCAATGCGGGCGGCGACCGAAACAGCAGCCAAGCCGGCCGGCATCCCCGGTGGACCGGGCGCTTCGAGTCCAGCGGCGGGAGCGGCTCCGGCAGCCCCGGCGCCGAAGGCGTAAAGGAGACGCAAGATGGAATTTCGAGCTCAAGCACGGTTCATGCGCGTCTCGCCGCAAAAGGCTCGCCTGGTGCTGGATCTGATCAAGGGCCGCCGGGTGGAGGACGCGCTTAACACGCTGATCTTCACCAAGAAACGGGTCGCGGCAACGGTTGAGAAGTTGCTGCGGTCGGCGCTGGAAAATGCCAACTATCTGAGTTCGGAAAAAGGCATCGACGTTGACGTCGACAAGTTATACGTGAAGCGCGCGGTCGCCAACGACGGGCCGCGGATGAAGCGCATACGTCCGGCGCCGATGGGCCGGGCTTATCACTACGTGCGGCGCATCTCGCATATCGAGATCGAATTGGCGGAACGCGGCAAGAATGGTGAGGCGCTGGCGAATGTTGTCGGTGCGGAGCGAGTAAGCGGCACGTCTTCGGGAGCGTCGAAGCCCAGAGCCAAAGGCAAAGCGAAAGCGTTGGCGGGGAAGAGCAAGACCAAGCCTGCCAAGAAATTTTCGGGAGCACGATAGAATTCGTCGTTGCTAGTTTGATCTAGGAGAGACGATGGGACAAAAAGTTCATCCGTATGGTTTTCGCCTCGGCTACACCAAGCCGTGGAAGTCGCGCTGGTTTGCCGAGCGTGATTATGACAAGCAGTTGCTCGAAGACGTCAAGCTGAAGAACGAACTGAAGGACAAGCTTAAGTCGGCGGGCGTCAGCTCGATTGAGATCGAGCGTCCGGGCAACAAGCTCCGCGTCATCATCAAGACTGCACGCCCGGGGATCATCATCGGACGCAAAGGCGCTGAGATCGATAAGCTCAAGGCGGACGTGCAGAAGCGTATGAATGGCCGGGAAATTTATATCGACATCCAGGAAGTTCACAAGCCTGAGCTCGATGCGCAACTGGTATCGGAATCGATCGCGTTGCAACTCGAAAAGCGCGTGGGCTTCCGGCGTGCTATGCGCAAAGCGGTAGATTCAGCGCTGCGCTTTGGATGCAAGGGAATCAAAGTTCGGGTGAGCGGACGCTTGAACGGAAATGAAATCGCCCGTTCTGAATGGTATCTGCAGGGCCGTTTGCCGCTGCACACGCTGCGTGCCGATATCGATTATGGTTTCACTGAGGCACGCACTACTTACGGCGTGATCGGCGTGAAGGTGTGGGTATACAAAGGCGAGATTTTGCCGGCGGCAAAGAAGCGCGAACCCCAGCAAGTTGGAGGCGCATTCTAAACTGTAGAGAAATGGCTCGCTACGTTTTGAGCTAAGAGCCAGAAGCTAAGAGCAAATTTATGTTAATGCCAAAGAAAGTAAAGTACCGCAAGCAGCAGCGCGGACGCATGACCGGCAAAGCCTGGCGCGGCAGTGAGCTGGCTTTCGGAGACTACGGATTGAAGGTGCTTGAGCCAGGTTGGATTACCGACCGGCAAATCGAAGCCAGCCGGGTCGCCATGACGCGTTTCGTCAAGCGTGGCGGCAAAATCTGGATCCGCCTCTTTCCGGACAAGCCGGTAACCAAGAAGCCTGCCGAAACTCGTATGGGAAAAGGTAAGGGTGCGCCGGATCACTGGGTCGCGGTGGTTCGTCCGGGTAAAATCCTGTTCGAGATGGAAGGGGTCACGCCGCAGGATGCTTCGGAAGCGATGCGTTTGGCTTCGCACAAGCTGCCTTTACGGACAAGGTTTGTGAAGCGCGAATCAGCGGCGCACTAGCGTGAGCAACAGGAACTGACTTATGAAATCGGAAAAAATTCGTAACTTGACCGACGATGAACTTCGCCACCAGGAGCGCGATCTCAATGATCAGCTCTTCAAGCTGAAGTTCCAGCTCAACATGGGACAAACGGAGAGCCTGAAAAAGCTTCGCGGCATGCGCCGTGACATCGCGCGGGTGAAGACCATCGGCCGTGAGCGTGAACTTGCCGCCGGCAAAACGGAGACTAAGTGATGCCAGAAACGAGCACACAGCAGAGTCAGCCAGCGGATGCGGGCCGTCGCAAGGAAGTGGTCGGCGAAGTGGTATCCAACCGCATGAAGAAGACCATCGTGGTTTCGGTGGTGCGCAAGAAGTCGCATGCGTTTTATGGCCGCGTCGTTTCGAAGGCGAAAAAGTTTTACGCCCACGATGAAAAGAACGAGGCGCGCATCGGCGATGTGGTACGTCTCGAAGAAACTCGTCCGCTGTCCAAGCTGAAACGCTGGCGTCTCAAACAGATTGTTCGTAAGACCGCGCTGGTGCCGGAAATCCCGGCCGAAGTTAACGTAAGCGCCGTTAAGTAAGCGCAGAGTTTTGAGGGAGACTTAAATATGGCCGTGATGATGAGAACTTGGCTCGAGGTCGCCGATAACTCCGGCGCCCGCAAACTACAGGTCATTCTGCCTCTGGGCGGGTCGACTGGACTGCGAGCCGGCCTCGGAGATGTGGTCACTGCCAGTGTAAAAGAAGCTTCTCCGGACGGGCAGGTAAAAAAGGGAACGGTCGTCAAAGCGGTGATCGTGCGAACGCACAAAGAGTACGGCCGCCGCGACGGCACCTATATCCGCTTCGATGAGAATGCGGCGGTGCTGATCAACGAAGCTGGCGAGCCGGTCGGAACCCGCGTTTTCGGGCCGGTTGCGCGCGAACTGCGCGAGAAAAAGTTTCTAAAGATTGTGTCTCTGGCTCCAGAAGTTCTGTAGAGCTGTAGATTGCTGCGCCTCTGCAGCGAGTGACTGGAAGGGTTTGAAATGAGAATAGTGAGTACGGAACATAAACGAGTCGACATCCGGCGGAACGACACCGTAAAGGTTATCACCGGCCGTGACAAAGGCAAGGAAGGCCGCGTCCTGCGCGTGTTTCCGAACGACAACAAGATTCTGGTTGAGCACGTCATGATTGTGAAAAAGCACGTGCGCCCGAACCCGCAGCGTAACGTGAAGGGCGGAATCGCCGAGCAGGAAAGCCGTATCGCCCTGTCGAACGTGCAGCTGGTCTGCGGGACTTGCGGACCGGTGCGCATCGGTCATGAAGTCCGCGGCGATCGGAAAGTGCGCGTCTGCAAGAAGTGCGGAACGACGCTGGACAAGTAGCTGTCAGCTTTCAGCTGTCAGCAAGAAGACCAAAGTTCGAAGAGGCTCACGAACCGGAAATGTTTGGCTGAGAGCTGACAGCTCCTCCGAAACCGTGAGAGAAGGTAAAGCAGCAATGGCAAAAGATAAAAAAGAAAAAAAGGGCGGACAGCAGGAAGAGCAGAAAGCTCCCGCAGTCGCGCGTCACAGCGCCAAAGAGACGCCGCGGCTGAAAGCGCGCTTTCAGAAGGAAGTTGCCCCCACGCTGATGAAGGAATTCGATCTGAAAAATCCCATGGCCGTGCCGCATCTGCACAAGATCGTGGTCAACATGGGCGTAGGCGAAGCCACGCAAAACGCAAAGATTCTCGATCCCGCGGTGAACGAACTCGGCCAGATTACCGGTCAGAAGCCGGTGGTGACGCGGGCCAAGAAATCCATCGCCGCCTTCAAGGTTCGCGAGGGTCAGGCGATCGGTGCGATGGTTACTTTGCGCGGCGACCGTATGTATGAATTCTTCGACCGGTTGGTGAATGTGGTTCTGCCTCGCGTGCGCGACTTCAAGGGAGTTTCGACGAAGTCGTTCGATGGCCGCGGGAATTACACGCTGGGTTTGCACGACCAGTTGATTTTCCCCGAGATCGATTACGCCAAGGTGGACAAGCAGAAGGGCATGAACGTCACGATTGTGACCACCGCCGGCAGCGACGACCAATCGCGCGCCCTGCTGCGTCATCTCGGTATGCCGTTCCGAGCGTAGGAAAGTAGGAATTGAGAGACTGAATCATTGAGTATCACCTTGATTTGCGCATAAAAAGAGAAGAAAGGTTTCATGACTACAGCGAAGAGAGTTAAGGACAAGAAAATCCAACAGACGTTTCAGACGGCGCGCGACAACAAAGAAAAGCGGCCCAAGTTCTCTACGCGCCGGCACAACCGCTGTCAGATCTGCGGACGCCCGCGCGCGTTTCTGCGCAAGTTCGGGATTTGCCGCTTGTGTTTCCGGGGCTTGGCGTTGCGTGGCGAGATTCCCGGAGTTTCAAAGTCGTCTTGGTAGTAGTGCTGTGAGGGCGCGGCTTCAGCCGTGCCGTAAAGAGTGCCTGGCGATGAGGGCTTCGGCCCCCGAGGTTAGGCGGAATACGTCGTCGCAGGTTCTTCGGCGCAAAGCAAGAATGGCCGAAGCAAACGGGCGATTGAGGAGAAGGAACGCATGAGGTTGACCGATCCGGTCGCAGATATGCTGACGCGAATTCGCAATGCGATTAGCGCCCGGCACCAGAAGGTGGATATTCCTGCCTCCAAGCTGAAGCTGGAGATTGCCCGAATCCTGAAGGAAGAGGGTTATATCTTAAACTTCAAGGCAACAGAAGAGGAAGGGCACAAGATCCTGCGCGTCTACCTGAAGTATGCCAACAACAACGAGGCCGTGATCTCGAATGTAAACCGCGTATCCCGGCCAGGCTGCCGTGTGTACGTGCGGCGTACCGAGATCCCACGCGTACTGGGCGGGATGGGCATCAATATTCTCACCACGCCTCGCGGCGTGATGACCGGACGCCAGGCGCGCAAGCAGGGCCTCGGTGGCGAGTTGCTCTGCGAAGTTTGGTAGAGACGCGGCAGGCTGCGTCTCGAAACGTTGCAGGCAACGTTTCTACAGCAAAGGTTGAGAGCTGAACTTATGTCACGAATTGGAAAAAAACCGATCCCGCTCCCCAAGGGAGTTACGGTCAAGATTGAAGGCGACACCGTCGCCGTCCAGGGGCCGAAGGGCAAATTGGACACCCATCTGCCTGCTGGCATTAAAGTCCAGCAGCAAGACGGAAATCTGGTTGCGATCCGTGAAAACGATTCGCAGGCGGCTGTCCATGGTCTGGCACGCGCCTTGGTCAACAACGCCGTCGAAGGCGTCACCAAGGGATGGACCCGCGACCTCGAAATCGTCGGCATCGGCTATCGCGCCGAAATGAAGGGCAAGAACACGGTTGTGTTCAGCCTGGGTTACTCTCATCTGATCGAGTACCCTCTGCCGGTTGGCATTGAAGCGACCGTCGATCCGAAGCAGACCAAGCTGAGCGTCACCGGAATCGATCGCCAGAAAGTCGGACAGGTCGCCGCTGAAATGCGCAGCCTGCGCCCGCCCGATCCTTACAAGAACAAAGGTGTGCGTTATGCGGGCGAGCGTTTGAAGAAGAAGGTGGGCAAGACCGGAGCGAAATAGTTAGTAAGGACCAAGACAATGCTTACGCGAACATCGAAAAACACAAACCGGCGGCACGTGCACGAGCGCATCCGAAAGAAGATTCTCGGAACTTCGGAGCGCCCGCGGCTGAACGTCTACCGCTCGCTGAATCACATCTACGTACAGTTGATCGACGATCTGCAGGGCAACACTGTAGTCTTCGCGCATTCCGCAGAGGGCAAAAAGGGCGAGCGGCGCACTGGCGGGAACGTGGCCTCAGCCAAAGAAGTCGGCAAACTGATTGCCGAGCGCGCGAAGGCCAAGGGAATCAACAAGGTCGTGTTTGACCGTGGCGGCTACATCTATCACGGGCGAGTGAAGGCCCTGGCAGACGCCGCGCGCGAAGCGGGCCTGCAGTTCTAAGATTTGTGTGGAACCGGGTATCGACCCGGTTGAGCCGGGCGAAGCTCGGCGGAGAGAAGAAATCAAAGAATGCCAACTATTATTAAAAAGCTCGATGCGGCGTCCTACCAACTGAAAGACCAGGTAGTGGCAATTAACCGCGTCACCAAGGTCGTCAAAGGAGGCAAGAATCTTTCCTTTGCCGCTCTGGTCGTGGTGGGAGATCCCAGTTCTGCTGTCGTCGGATACGGCTCAGGAAAAGCGAAGGAAGTTCCCCAAGCCATCCGTAAAGGAATTGAGTCGGCGAAAAAGAATCTCATGCGGATCAACCTCACCCAAACCAGCATCCCGCACATTGTGCTGGGGCGTTTTGGATCCGGGATGGTACTTCTGAAGCCAGCGCCCGAAGGCACTGGGGTGATTGCCGGCGGCGCCGTGCGTGCGGTCATGACTTCGGCGGGGATTCAGAACGTGCTGACCAAGTCGATCGGGACAACGAACCCGCATAACGTCATCAAGGCAACGTTTGATGCACTCAAGAAGCTGAAGAACCGGGCCGATGTGGCCGCCATGCGCGGCAAGACCGCAGAAGAGTTGTAGTAAGGACGGATGGAATGACGGCAAAGAAATCGAATGCGGGCGGCGGAAAAATCCATTTGAAGTGGGTGCGTTCCGCTATTTGCGCCCCAACCAAACAGAAGCTGGTAGTCAAAGGTCTGGGTTTCACGCGCTTGAACCAGGTAATTGAGCGCCCGGACAACGCGGCCATTCGAGGAATGGTGGCCAAGATTCCGCATCTGGTGGAGATCGTGCATCTGTAATTTCCGTTAGAGACCTGGCTAGCTACGTCTCTACAGCGAGCAATTATGAATCTGTCGAATATTCGAGCACCCAAGAAGGCGAACTCCGGCAAGAAGCGTGTCGGCCGCGGTATGGGTTCCGGCATGGGCAAAACTTCGACCCGCGGACACAAAGGCCAGCGTTCGCGCAGCGGTTCGCGCATGATGCGTGGCTTTGAAGGCGGCCAGATGCCGCTCCATCGCCGCATGCCCAAGCGCGGTTTCACCAACATCTTCCGCAAAGAATTCAACATCGTGAATCTGGAAAAGCTGGCCGGGCTCGGTGAAACCACGATCACTCCCGAGGTGCTTCGGAAGGCTGGTGTCATCAGCACCAAACATCCAGTGAAGATCCTAGGCGACGGAGAGCTCTCGATTGCGCTCATCGTTCACGCGCACAAATTCTCCAAGTCGGCCCAGGAAAAAATCACCAAAGCGGGCGGCAAGTTCGAGGTCTTGCAGTAATGCTTGAGAAATTTGCCAACGTATTTCGCATCCCCGACCTGCGCCGGCGAATTCTCTTTACGCTGGGACTGTTGGCGGTTTACCGGCTGGGTGGTCATATTCCGACGCCCGGCGTAAATGCGGACAAGCTGCAGCAATTCTTCGAGCAGAACAAAGGCACATTCTTAGGTTTTGTCGACCTGTTTTCCGGCGGCCAACTGCGTCGCCTCACGATTTTCGCCCTCGGCATCATGCCGTATATTACGGCGTCGATCATTCTGCAGCTCTTGACCGTGGTTTATGAGCCGCTGGCGAAGTTGCAGAAGGAAGGTGAACTGGGACGCAAGAAAATCACCCAGTGGACGCGCTATCTCACCGTCATTTTGAGTGCGGTGCAATCGCTCGGCATTGCCATCAGTCTGGAAAAATCAGGCGACTTCGTGGTCAACCCCGGGGTTCCTTTCATCCTGATGACCATGCTGACTCTGACCACGGGCAGTGCGTTCATCATGTGGCTGGGCGAGCAGATTACGGAACGCGGCGTCGGCAACGGCATGTCCCTGCTGATCTTCGCCGGCATCGTGGTCGGCCTCCCCCGCGGCGTCGCTGACCTGATTGACAAAGTCCGCACCGACGCTTGGGGAGCCTTTACCGCGCCCGCCATGATTTTGCTTGTGGGCATCATGATTCTGATCGTAGCGTTCATCGTCTATGTGGAGCGCAGCGAACGGCGGATCCCGGTGCAGTACGCCAAGCGCGTCGTGGGACGCAAAGTCATGGGCGGCCAATCCACCCACCTGCCGTTGCGCGTCAATGCCGGCGGTGTGATGCCAGTGATCTTTGCCTCTTCCATCCTCACAATGCCTCAGACCATGGGATATGGCTTGCGCAACAACCGCTATTTTGGCGATCTCATCCACTGGCTGGGCTGGGGTGAACCGCTCTACACGTTTTTGTATGCCGTCGGCATTATTTTCTTCGCCTACTTCTATGTCTCGATCGTCTTCAACCCCAATGAGGTTGCCGACAATATGCGGAAGTATGGCGGATTCATCCCTGGCATTCGCCCAGGTAAGCGCACCGCCGATCATATCAATGAGATTCTGACCCGAATCACCTTAGTGGGCGCTCTTTACCTGATCATTATTTCTTTCATTCCGGAGTGGATGATCACGGGAATCCATCTCAACCACCTTTACGGACCGATCGGAGCGTTTTTCGAGCGGCTGCCTGCGTGGGTGACGAACGGCTTGGGCGTGACGTTTTATTTTGGTGGCACATCGCTGTTGATCGTGGTCGGTGTAGCCATGGATACGGTGACGCAGATTGAAGCGCAGCTCATCATGCGTCACTACGATGGATTTACTCCACGCAGCGGGCGCATCCGCGGCCGCCGCAGTTGGACGTAACGAAGGTTTGAGGTTGCCGTACCGCCCGGTCGGCGGGTGGGGATTGTGCTGGCCGTGTGCGTCTGGAAGCAGCGAACGTACTAAGGTCAGTTCGATGGAAACCTCGCAAAACATCGGGCCGGTGGTGCTGCTCGGTCCACCGGGCGCGGGCAAAGGTACACAAGCCAAGCGGATCGCCGAACATTACGGTATCCCGCAGATCTCCACCGGAGATATTCTGCGGGGAAACGTGCAGCGCGGCACCGAGTTGGGCTTGCAAGCCCAGGCTCTGATGGCCCGTGGCGAACTGGTTCCCGACGACCTGGTTTGCGACATGGTCGCTTGGCGGGTTCGGGACGTGGATTGCGAGCGCGGTTTCATCCTAGACGGATTCCCGCGTACGGCCAGACAAGCGGGCTGGCTGGATGCTTTTTTTGAGAGCGAGCTCTTTGAAAACTCAGGTGGCGGCAAGTGGTGCCTGCCAATTGTGATCCGCATCGATGTGGACTATAATCAACTGGTTAAGCGGCTCACTGGACGCAGGACTTGTCTCGCCAACGGACACATCTATAACGTCTATTTCCAGCCACCTCGCATCCCGGATATTTGCGATGTTGATGGTTCCCCGCTGATCATCCGCAGCGACGATCGCGAGGAAGTGATCCGGGAACGTCTGCAAACGTATGATGTGCAGACTCGGCCGGTGGCGGAATACTATGAGCAGAAGGGTCGCCTGGTTCCGGTAAATGGCGACTTGGAAGTGGGCGAAGTTACCGGGCAGATGTTCTGGGTGATTGAGCATCGGGATGGCAATTGTCTGTAAATCGACGGCAGAAATTGAGCGGATGCGGACGAGCGGCCGCATCGTGCGGGAAGTGCTCGATCACGTTCGTGCGCTGGTAGCTCCGGGAGCCACGACCATGGATCTGGAGCGCGCCGCCGAGAAGAAGATTCGGGAGTTGGGCGCCAAGCCTGCATTCAAGGGTTATTACGATTATCCTTGTGTGCTTTGCACCTCGGTGAACGAAGAGATCGTGCACGGCATTCCGTCAGAAAAACGGGTGCTGAAAGCGGGCGATATCGTTTCCATCGATTGCGGCGTGGTCCTCGATGGATATTACGGCGACGCTGCCATTACCGTGCCGGTAGACGAGTCGGTCAAGCCGGAAGTTCGTAAGCTGCTCGAAGTGACCGAAGCCTCGTTGTATAAGGGCATCGAGCAGGCGCGGGTGGGCAATGCGATTGGCGATGTAGGCGCAGCCGTGCAGGAATTTGTCGAAGCCAATGGCTTCAGCGTGGTGCGCGAGTTTGTGGGACACGGCATCGGGACCAAGCTTCACGAAGAACCGCAAGTCCCGAACTTCGGCGCCCGCGGGCAGGGCGCGCGGTTGCGGGAAGGCATGGTTCTGGCAATTGAACCGATGGTAAATTTTGGCAAGCCTGGAACTCGCGTGTTGGACGACAAATGGACGGCAGTCACGGCGGACGGTAGCTGCAGCGCACATTTTGAACATTGCGTGGCGGTGACAAAAGAAGGTCCGGTGATTTTGACGCAGTAAAAGGCTTCTAGCTACTAGCTCCTGGCTGAGAGCGCGTAGCTAGGAGCTAGAAGCTAGGTAGCAGATCTTAAGGAGTCGATGAGCAAAGAAGACGCGATTGAGGTGATGGCAACGGTTCTTGAGCCGCTGCCCAATGCCATGTTCAAAGTCGAACTTGAAAACAAGCACCAGGTGCTGGCGCACGTTTCAGGCAAAATGCGCAAAAATTTCATTCGCATCCTGCCAGGTGACAAAGTCGCCGTCGAGCTTTCGCCCTACGACCTGAATCGCGGACGCATTGTGTACCGCTATAAGTGAAAGTTGTCATCCCGAGCGAAGCGAGGGATCCAGGTTCCTCGCGGCCCGGAGAAGACCCGGGATTTCCTTGTCGCTTTGCTCCTCGGAATGGCAGAGGAAGAGGGAGATTATGAAAGTACGAGCATCAGTTAAGAAAATTTGCGACAAGTGCAAGGTCATTCACCGCAAGGGTGTGGTGCGAGTGATCTGCGAAACCGCCAAACACAAGCAACGCCAGGGATAACGGATCAAACGGATAAAGGACAAACATGGCACGTATTGCAGGCATCGACCTTCCCCGCACCAAGCACATTAATATTGCGCTGACCTATATCTACGGAATCGGCAACCCGCGCGCCGCCCGCATTCTCGATCAGGCTAAGGTCGAACCCATGAAGAAGGTTCAAGACCTGGGCGAGGACGAGGTCAACCGCATCCGCCAAGTCATCGAAGCTGAAGGGTTGGTGGAAGGCGATCTGCGCAAGGAAGTTTCGATGAACATCAAGCGGCTCATCGAAATTGGTTCCTATCGCGGCTATCGCCATCGCCGGAATCTTCCGGTTCGTGGGCAGCGTACCCACACGAATGCCCGCACCCGTAAAGGTCCGCGCAAAGGCACAGTAGCGGCGAAGAAGAAGACAGCGACGAAGACATAAAACCGTCGTTGGTCGTTAGTCCTTGGTTGGCGGGAAGTGACCAGCGACGAACGGCGAACGACCAAGGACTGAAACCCTATGGCAAAACCAGCAGCAGCCGGCGGCCCCGCGGCGCCAGAGAAAAAAGGCAAAAAGAAGACGTTTAAGAAGAAGGAGCGCAAGCACGTCTCGCATGGCATTGCGCACATCCAGGCTTCGTTCAACAACACGATCGTGACCATCGCCGATCAGGCCGGAAATGTGCTCTCGTGGAAAAGTTCCGGCTCGCTCGGATTTCGCGGATCGCGCAAAGGCACGCCATTTGCCGCCCAGCAAGCCGCGTCGAACGCCGCTGTAATGGCGCGCGATCACGGCGTGCGCAGCGTGGAAGTGCGAGTCAGCGGTCCTGGTTCGGGGCGCGAGTCCGCAATTCGTGCGCTCGCTGCATCTGGAATCGAAGTGCGCAACATTAAAGACGCTACGCCGATCCCGCACAATGGATGCCGTCCGCCAAAGCGCCGAAGAGTTTAGAAAGACGTCGTTGGCCCTTGGTCGTCGGTCGTTCGCAATGACCGGCGCCGCGCAAGACCAACGACGAACGACTGTCATTACCGTCCGGGATGAAGGGTGAAGCCAAACCTGTAAACCGGTCATCTAAAGGAGAAGCAACTTGGCACGTTACACTGATCCCGTCTGTCGTCTCTGCCGCCGCGAGGGCATGAAGCTGTTCCTCAAAGGCACGAAATGCTTCAGCGATAAGTGTCCCATCGAGAAGCGCAACTTTGCTCCCGGCCAGCACGGCAAGGACCGTAAGTCGAAGATTGTAGGCTACGGCCTGCAACTGCGCGAGAAACAAAAGACCAAGCGTATTTACTTCGCCCAGGAAGGCCAGTTCCGAAACTATTTCGAGAAGGCCGCCCGCACCAAGGGCGTCACCGGCGAACTGCTTCTGCAACAGCTCGAGCGCCGCCTCGACAACGTCGTCTACCGTCTTGGCTTTGGCGTATCCCGCCGTCAAGCGCGCCAACTTGTGCGTCATGGCCACGTTCAAGTGGATGGCCGCAAGGTGAACATTCCCTCCTACCAGGTGAGTGTCGGCGAAGAGATCGCAATCCGCGAGGGCAGCCTGAAGTTGGCGATTCTCGAACCGGCGAAAGAATTCGCCAGTCATCAAAACGCACCCACGTGGCTGGAGATCGATCGCGACCACTACAAGGGCAAGGTTTTATCGTTGCCCAAACGCGAAGACATCCACCTGCCGGTGAATGAGCAGTTGATTGTCGAACTTTATAGTAAATAGTCGTGGGTCGTTCGTCCTTGGTCGTTGGCCAAAGCCAAAGACCACGACCGACGACGAACGCCCAACGACGGTTTTTCTGGTCCACATTTCGAGCCAGATCAGCCTGTCCCGACGATCGACCTGAACCTAGCACGGACCAGTTCAGGAAGTCAGGACTGAGCCAAACGGCCGAAGGAGAATAACAAATGCTTTGGAAAGGTTTTCAAAAACCGAAACGTCTAGCGGTCGATACTTCGACCCTCACCGATAAATACGGCATCTTCTGGGCCCAGCCTTTTGAACGCGGCTTCGGCACCACCATCGGCAACGCCCTCCGGCGCGTTCTGCTGTCTTCGATCGAAGGAGCTGCAGTCACCGCGGTGAAGATCGAAGGCGTGCTGCACGAATTCCAGTCGATTCCCGGCGTAGTCGAAGACGCGACCGACATCATCCTGAACCTGAAGCAAATTCCCTTCAAGCTCAGCGGCGATGCGCCCAAGGCCATCTATCTGCGCGCCGATCAGCCGGGTGTCGTCACATCCGGCATGATTGAAGCCGACGCTGATGTCGAAGTGTTAGATAAAGACGTCTACGTCGCGACGGTCAGCGAAGGCGGCAAGCTCGACATGGAAATGCGCCTCAAGCGCGGCCGCGGATACACTTCCGCCGACAAGAATTTCGACGAAGACCTCGGTATCGGTTTCATTCCGATCGACTCCGTCCACTCCCCGGTGCGCAAGTGCAATTACACCGTGGAAGCCGCGCGTCTCGGGCAGATCACCGACTACGACAAGCTCACCCTCGAAGTCTGGACCAACGGCTCCATCACCCCGGCCGATTCTATCGGCCTGGCGGCGAAGCTGCTGAAGGACCACATGAATATCTTCATCAACTTCGAGGAGGACATCGAGACGTCGACATCGTCCGAAGAACGCAAGCCCGAAATCAAGAACGAGAACCTCAATCGTTCCGTTGAAGAGCTTGAGCTTTCGGTTCGCAGCTACAACTGCCTCAAGAACGCGAACATCCAGTCGATTGGCGAACTGGTACAGAAGACCGAAGCCGAAATGCTCAAGACCAAAAACTTCGGCCGCAAATCGCTGAACGAGATTAAGGAAATTCTGGGCACCATGGGATTGAGTCTGGGAATGAAGATCGACGAGCAAGGCAACGCCGTACCCGGCCCGACGTCGAACCAGATTCTACCCGCGTCAGCCTACGGCAACGACAACGATCTGTAGAAAGCTTGTGTGGGGACGGGTCTCTGACCCGTCCCTCCAGAATTTTGTCACTATAAATTTTGTCATTCCGAGCGAAGCGAGGAATCTGCTTTCCCCGCGCCGGAACAAAGGATTCAGCCATGCGTCACAAAGTAGCAGGATGGAAACTGGGACGTAACACCGCGCACCGCCGCTCCTTGCTGCGCAATCTGGTCACTTCGCTCATCCTCGAAGAACGAATCGAGACCACAGTCCCCAAAGCCAAAGCCATGCGCCCGCAAGTCGAGAAAATGATCACGCTCGGCAAGCGCGGAGACCTCTCCGCCCGCCGTCAGGCTCTCGCGTATCTGATGACCAGCGCCGCAGTCGACAAACTTTTCGACACCATCGGTCCGCGCTTCGGCGACCGCAATGGCGGCTACCTGCGCATTGTCCGCACTGGATGGCGCAAAGGCGACGGCGCCGATAACGCCTTCGTCGAACTGCTGGGCAGCGAAAAACTGCTCGACGAAAAGCGCCAGAAGCGCAGCGAAGCCCGCTCCAAACGTGCCGAAGAAACGAAGCGAGCCATGGAAGAGGCCGAAAAGCAGCAGGGAGTGGAACACCCTGTCGCAGGCGCCGAAGGCGAAGACAAAATCAAGTAAAGACTCAGCTCACCAGGTGATACGGCACAGAGACGACTGTAATTCGCTGATTGCCGTTGAACAACAGTAGTGCTCGTATCGCCTCCGGCCGGTTGTTGTGCAGCAAATAGTGATACCAGTGGCTTTCCACCAGTTCCGGGATGAGCACTGTGATATTTCGATCCGGCTGAGCGATCTGTTGCTGAATCGCGTAGTTCACGATAGGCTTCACAATAAAACGATAAGGCGAATCGAGCACCACCAATTGCGGCAGAGGCAGTCCCGCCATCTTCGCCGGTTTCTCCACAACTTCGCTCCATTGCCTGCACAGCTGATCCGTATCTTCTCCGCATCCAACGTGCAACACATGGATCTCCCGCGATAGAGTCCAGGCGTAGCGTAAAGCTTTTTGCGAAACCAGGCTCCAACGATCAATCGGCAACAGCACAACCGGCTCAGCGAGACCATCCGTTTGCACCGGGGCGGTCGTTCTGATTTCCTGCGCTACCTGAGCGTAGTGATGTCTTACCGAGCGCATCATCAAAATCAGGGCCGGAATCAATAGAACCGTAATCCAGGCGCCATCCATGAACTTCGCGACCAATACCACAGCGGTCGTCACTCCGGTAGCCACGGCTCCCAGTCCGTTCAGGAACATGCTGCGTCCCGCTCCGGGCCCGCCAGTTCGCCTCCAGTGCATCACCATGCCGGCTTGCGAAAGCGTAAATGCCAGAAACGCGCCCACCGCATACAGTGGAATCAAGCGGTCGGTAACGCCACCGAAGATAGTCAGCAGCAAGCCAGTAAGCAGGGCCAGAGCATAGACACCCTGGGCAAAAACCAGTCGCCGTCCGCGGATGACGAAAGCATGCGGCAAGTATCCGTTCTCTGCAATCGCGCGGGCCAGGCGGGGAAAATCCGCAAATGCAGTGTTTGCCGAAAGCGAGAGCACCACGAGGATCGAGCCAATGCTGAGCCAGTAGAAAGCGCCGCGCCCCATGACCGCAGCCAGCAACTGCGATAGCACGCTGTCGTATCCCGGCATTCCCGGATCCGTCGCCGCGATTCCATACGCCGGGACGAGATACGCGATTCCCAGCAACATCACCATCAGGATCGCGATGATGATCGTCAACGTAAGCTTGGCGCATTTGTCCGATGGCTCGCGAAAGGCCATGACGCCGTTGCTCACCGCTTCGACTCCGGTCATCGCCGTGCAGCCGCTGGAGAAAGTGCGCAACAAGAGCCACGCGCTAACCGATCCGGTGATTCCCGTCAGCTTCGGAGGGACAATTACCGGGACCGGGTGACCTCCCGCCATGAGCGCCTTGAATACGCCAACTGCAATGAGACCCAAAAGGCAGGCGATAAAAACATACGTGGGCAGCAGAAATACTCCGCCTGTCTCCTGCATTCCGCGCAAATTGATAATGGTGATGAGAATGAGAATCCCCAAACACAGGCGCAGCGTCTGGCTCTGCAGCGACGGCACCGCCGAAACCAGCGCGCCCACTCCAGCCGAGATGCCGACTGCCGCGGTGAGCACGTAATCGATCATGAGCGCCGCCGCAGCCAGCAGGCCGGCTCTCTCACCCAGATTTTCCGTCGCGACCGTGTAAGAGCCGCCGCCGTGTGGATAGGCCGAAATCGTCTGCCGGTAGGAGAAGTACACGATGCCGAGCAGGACCACGATGCCGATCGTAATCGGCCATACATAGATAGCGCCCGCCATGCCCAGCGGGATCAATAGCGTCAGCGCGGCCTCCGGACCATAGGCAGCGGAACTCAGTGCGTCCAGGCCAAATATCGGAATGCCCTTTAACGGCCCGATTCGTTCTGCTTTTTCCTCTTCCGTGGCCAAAGGACGGCCAAATAGCGCATCCGCGATGTTCACGTTTTATCGCTGTCGAGGCAGTGCGGCAGCGCTCGACGATCTCCTTTTAGTGTCCGGATATCATAACCGCTGATCGAGAAATGTATTCATGAAGATTATGTGACAACCGCAGACGACTCCATTCAAAGCCAAATTGTCATTCCGAGCGAAGCGAGGAATCTGCTGTTGCCTGGAGCCACAAAAAATGCAGAATCCTCGCGCCGAAGGACTGCCCCGAATCACAATGTCTGCTGAATGCGTCACATTAATGTGCAACGCTCGATAATTCTTAATTCTGTCATCTGGAACGAAGCGAGGGATCTCTGCGTGCCCGTGCCATCTCAGGGAATCTCTAACAGGGAATCTCTAACATGGACGCCTGGCCACCTTGTGGCCCGCTAAAAGCCATTCAGAGCATCTGAAAGCCGCACGATCCGCATTCCCGTTTCGGTCCGTAACTCCAAGTATTTTCTTCCGCAAGCATTGTTTTTCCCCCAACCCAGACCTATGATCCGCTTGTTACTGGTTCGCGAAATACTCTCCCCCATCGCGTAGAACACAAATCGAACGCGCCCTTCAGGCGCGCCAAATATGGAGGCACATATGGCAACAGCACCAAGAACCTCTCCTACTCCTATTCAACCTCATCAAACTCCTAACGTCGAAAACGTGCTGGCATTCCGCACCACCGTCGGTTCCGTCACTATTCCGGGCGGGCAGACGAAGTTGCTGGGTGTAGTCGATGTCAGCATGTACGACAAAATCCGATTGGTCACCGATGAGCGTATCGATTCGACGGCAAATATTGTTTTGCGCCTGACTTTCACCGAGGGCGAAGAATTGGTAGCGCAACTCGACACCATCATGCTGACGCCGCACTCGCAATTGACTCGCGTCTACGATGTTCCCGGCACCCAGCTCAGCGTTTACGCCGATAGTGTCGGCGCCGCCGGCACCGCAGCCTCCCTGGATGTGCTGATTTACGGCCAGTATTAGCGTATTGTTCGCACTGCTCGGCATTTGACCCATGCTCGTCAAGAAGCGCACTTCGGTTGTTCGAAGTGCGCTTTTTAACGAAGAATCGATGGAGCGATGGGCGTCTTCTCCCGTCGTTATCTGCTCACCAACGGCGCCCCGCGCGGTCTATACTGATGACAGGCCTTCTACTCCTGCAAGTGAAAAAATCTACGGCACGTCGGTCGCGATGAACATCGAAGAATCCCACTACCTAATGAAACCCACCGTTCTGATTTGCTTGGTTACCCTTGTTTTGTGCGGCCATTCTCTGGCGCAGGCGACGCAAGCATCCGCTCACGCGGCGAACTGCTCACCGGCGCTACTCGACATCGATGGCAACAAGATATGGGTGAACGAGGAGGGCAAAGGAAACATCACCGTCGTCTTCGAATCCGGATTTGGCAACGATTCGAGCGTATGGTCGCAGATCACGCCGAAAATTCAGGCAGCCGGCGCGCAGACCTTCGTCTACGATCGTGCAGGGATGGGCAAGAGCACTATCAATACGTCAACGCCGTACAGCATCGACAATGACGTGCATATCCTAAGGTCGGCGCTCGCAAACTGCCATATCAAAGGACCGATTGTGATGGTCGGGCATTCCTACGGCGGTGCGATCAGTTTGCTCGCTGCATCCGAAGACCCGGAGATCGCAGGACTCGTCCTGATCGAAGCGGTCGTTCCGAACGTCTGGACCCCGACGGAAGTCGAAAACAATTTGAAGATGATGCGGCCGCAGTACGACGAGATCCGTGAAAAGGCGCCTGAACTGGCCAAGGTGGCCATTCCCTTCGCTGAAGCCATGCCCGACACCGCGAAAAAAGTGAACGCCCTGCGCGTTTCCGATGTGCTGCCGATTATCGACATCGAGGCCGAAAAAGGACAGAACACTCCTGAAAGCACTCAAACCTGGCGCGAGGCGCACAAACAGTTCACATCAGGAAATCCGCACCGTGAATTCGTCATGGCGATGGGCAGTTCGCACAAAGTGATGGTCGATCAGCCGGACCTGGTTGTGAATTCGATCCTGAAAATGATCGAGACAGTCCGTGGAACGCCGACCGGCGCGAAATAGAGCGACGCGGTCACGCGGTCTGCGCGGTTAAACTCCGCGCCGTAGCGTGACGATCCTAAGACCTGAGACCCAGACCCGAGACCCAGACCCAACCGTGGTCACTTCATCGCTTTGGCAATCGATACCAGGTGTTGCCTAACTGGCTCCATTCGTACATGTCCTTGTGCGGGTCACTGCGGTAATCTAGCCCCAATTCCTCAGCCCGGTAAACTTACATTACGATATGGGCTTTTCCCGCGTACAAATCGCGATCGCCGTGGGCGCCGGCGTGCTCGTTCTCATGATCTTTTTTGGCTACCTGATGTGGCTGAATGGACAGGGTCCCGTGCTCTCCCGCTCCGAGGACCGCGATCCCCTTTCGGGAACTCCGAATTCTATCGACCTCAATCCCTTGCGCGACCGCACCACCGAGCGCGTGGCCACGAAGTATCTCGACGCCATGCGCGACGGGCACTGTCAGGAACAACTGGCTGCGTGGGAAAAAGATTATCGCAAGAAGTACGCCGCGTTCATCTGTACCTCTGAGGCCCAACACCCGCTGGTTTCCTGGAAAGTAGTGGACTGGGAAGATGCCCCGCCGCTCCGCATCCTGCACTACCGTGGCAAGCGCATGAACGCTCCCGGCCAATCGGGAACCTACAAAGAACTGTTCTCCGTCACCCTCGAGAACAAAGACGGCGACTGGGTCGTCACCAAATACGACGCCATGTACTGATGGCGATCTCGCAGAATCATTCGGGTGGGCCACGCTTTCACTGACCGCTTAAAGCACTCTCGAACAGACCAAGTTCTGTAAGGCGCATCGAACGGGGAAGGGCACGAGTTCACTCGTGCCGTAAAAGTCCAAAAACAACTTAGGGTTTGACATCCAATCCCCTCAATCCCCGGCAACCGTCACCCGCCGCGGCTTCCAACTCAGGTAAACAAATATCAGAACTTGCGCCGTCAACGCCGCGATGCTGTCCAACATCACATCGCTGATCCTGCCCGTCCGCGAAGGGATAAAAGTTTGGTGCCACTCATCCAGACTCGCCACCAGGGCAGACATAAAAAACGCAATCGCGGCCCAACGCAGTGCCCAGCGCGGGGCCCACGGCAAACGCAGCGTAGCGCGCCAGGCGCGAAACAGGAAGAAGCTCAAAGTAAAGTAGCCGACAAAATGCCCGCATTTTCGGATGTAGTGATGCACCACGGCAAACGTGGCCGGATCCATGCCGATGAGAAAGTGAAGCAGCGGATAAAGAATACGGCTCGTATGCTCGGCAGAAAGCCAGTCGGTGGATTCGATCGCAATCAGTCCTATCCACAAAAGCGCGGCGACCCACGTCTTGACTAATTGTTTTCGATCGGAGGTCAAAAGCGAACCTCCCCCGACGGTTGGAAAAACATAATTTGATTCAACGCAGGCCTACTCGACTGCATAGTTCGGAGCTTCTCTTGTAATCAGCACGTCGTGGACGTGGCTCTCGCGCAGGCCCGCGCCGCTAATTCGCACGAAGCGCGTTTTCTGCAACAGCTCCGGAATGCTTCCACATCCGCAATAGCCCATCCCCGACCGCAACCCGCCCACCATCTGGTGGATGCTACTCGAAACGGAGCCGCGGTAAGGGACGCGGCCTTCAATGCCTTCGGGAACCAGTTTTCCGAGGCGGTTGGATTCCTCGCCTATTGCTGTCGAGGAATCGCCGTCGGTGTTTTGGAAATAGCGTTCGCTTGAGCCTTGAGCCATCGCGCCCAGCGAGCCCATGCCGCGATAGGATTTGAAAGTTCGTCCTTGATAGAGAATCAGCTCGCCAGGACTTTCATCCGTACCTGCGAATAAAGACCCGATCATGACGGCGGCCGCGCCTGCGGCCAACGCTTTCGTGATGTCGCCCGAATATTTGATTCCGCCGTCGGCGATGACCGGGATACCGGAGTCTTTCGTGGCGCGATAGGCTTCAGCGATGGCGGTGATTTGCGGGACACCGGCGCCAGTCACGATGCGCGTGGTGCAGATGGACCCGGGACCGATGCCAACTTTGATTGCGTCCGCGCCGGCTCGGGCCAGTTCGCAGGCACCATCGAAAGTTGCGACATTTCCCACGATCAAGTCAACTTCCGGCAGCTTCGATTTGACCGCTTTGATCGCATCCAGCACACGCGTGGAATGTCCGTGTGCGCTGTCGATGGCCAGCAGATCCACTTTGTACTTTGCCAGTTCCTGGGCGCGTTCCAGAAAGTCGCCAGTGGCGCCGATGGCTGCGGCCGCGCGCAGCCGGCCGTGCGAGTCTTTCGCGGCGTGGGGATATTTCAGTTTCTTCTGAATGTCTTTTACCGTGATCAGGCCCTTCAGGTTGTATTTGTCGTCGACCACCAGAAGTTTTTCCACCCGGTGTTCGTGAAGAATCTTTTCTGCATCTTCGAGCGTCGTGCCCACCGCGACCGTGATCAGGTTTTCCTTGGTCATCACCTTGCTAATGGGAATGTCGAAGCGGGTTTCGAAGCGCAGGTCGCGGTTGGTAAGAATGCCGACCAGCTTTCCGTTCTTGGTAATGGGCACGCCGGAAATCTTGTACTGGCGCATGACGTCGAGCGCCTCGGAGACTTTCGCATCCGGCGACATTGTGACCGGATCCACGATCATGCCACTCTCCGAGCGCTTCACCTTGTCCACTTCGTTGCCTTGCTGTTCGATGGTGAGGTTGCGATGAATGATCCCGATCCCGCCCTGCTGGGCCACGGCAATGGCCATGTGCGATTCGGTGACCGTGTCCATGGCCGCGCTGATGATCGGAATATTCAGACGGATATTGCGGGTGAGCTGTGTCTGCGTATTCGTCTGCGTCGGAATCACATCAGAGCGGGCGGGCAGCAGCAACACGTCATCGAAAGTAAGCGCCTCAGGAACCGGAAAATGAATCATATGGTGTCTCAGGGAAACGGGTAACTTCTATTCTAGAGACGGCGAGCAGTTGAGGCAAATTGGTCAAGTCTTTAGGTAGTCCCGCACTGTAAGGGTTGACGCCATCGTCCGGCGAATCGGCCGAGGGATACCGATTCTGTGCACTTCAGATGAAAGCCCTTTCACTGTGTCTCCGCAGGCTGAAATGGGTTAGAATCGCGCTCTTCTTGAATCGCCCGTGTTTAGGTAATGCCGACCCAGTAATCGCCGCGCGGCGGCGGCCGAGTTTGGCCTTGGAAAGAGCTTCGCGATCACAGTTGCCCACCTTGGTGACCGGATGCAGCAACACCTCCTTTGCCGAGCCGTCTTTGTCGAGCTTGATGAGAATCCAGAAACTCTCCTGGCTGCCACCAGCAGTGCGCTTGCACTGGCGCAAGTTGTCCAGGTATTTCTGCATCAGGTCGTTGCCCATTTGCTCGTCGTAAGCTTTGCCTTCTGTGGTGCGCAGGTTGGCGTCAATCGCGGCCTGGGCGTCGGAAAGGCTGGTTGGCTTGTCGTCGGGGACGGCTAGAGCAATGCCGATCAGCAAAACAAAAACAAATAAGCAAATGGGCTTCATGCAGCCTCTTTCCTGCCGGAAAATTATAGCTTGTCTTGGGCTGAACCCAGTTCAGGCAAGGTTCTTCACCGCCCAGGTTGCGCTCTCCGCGACAACTGCATCGTCGTCCGTGGCTAACTTACTGAGCAGCGGTAGAAACTTCCGATTCCCGCTGTTGCCCATGGCGATGGCGGCATTTCGCCGAAGGCCGGTGCGTTTGGTTCGCCGAATCGGCGAGCCACGAAGCTTCTCGCGGAACTCTTCCGCGCTCATCTCCGCGAGCCACTCCAGCGCCGGATTGACCAGGCCTTCTCGCGCCTGAAACTCCTCCGCGTTCGTGGCCGGCGATTTGCGGTTCCAGGGGCAGACATCCTGGCAAATGTCGCATCCGAAAACCTGCCGGCCCATGCCTTCGCGCATGTCTTCCGGAATCGCTCCGCGTTTTTCGATGGTCAGGTAAGCAATGCACTTGTTGGAATCGAGCTGGTAAGGCGCGATGAAGGCGGCTGTCGGACAAGCATCGATACAACGAGTGCAGGTACCGCAGCGATCGGGCGCGGGCAGATCAGGCTCAAGTTCAAGCGAAGTCAGAATCACGCCGAGAAACAACCAAGAGCCCAGCTTCTGATTCAGGATGCAGGTATTCTTTCCAATCCATCCCACGCCCGCGTATTTGGCGTAGACGCGCTCGACCAGCGGGCCAGTGTCGACGTAGCAGCGAGTTTGTAGCGCGGCGCTTTCGACGCCGACCTGATTTCGCAGCCAGCTTTCTACGCCGCGCAGACGGCGCATCACCGCTTCGTGATAGTCCTCACGGCTCCAGGCGTATCGCGAAATCCATCCTCGCTCCGAATCCGCGACCTGCGAGGAGTAAGGATGCGCCGTGTTGTAGTTGATCGCGCACACGATGACGCTCCGTGCCCACGGTGCTGTCGATCGAAGCGAAGAGCGTTTGAGCTGACCCGCGTCGTCGCGCGCCTCCAGGTATCTCATTTCTCCGGCGTGTCCGGCTTCGATCCACTGCGGAAAGTGATTGAGTTCGGCGAAGTCGCGGACCGGGGCGATCCCGGCCAGTTCAAAGCCGGCCTCGTGGGCTGCCTGCTTTACTCGCGCCGCGATTTGGTTTGCGTGCTTCATCGGATGCGCACCCGTTCTGGCAGCGCCAGCGCGCAGATGCAGCCACCTGCGCTTATGAGACGTAGCTTCCTACGTCTCAGCACTCCTACAGCTTACCTCTTGCTGGACGTTGAGGTTTCGTCTGCGTCGGCCTGATGGGCTTAAAACCACGCCGCTTCCTCAGGTTGACGCAGAAGTCAAAATCCCGATTCACACTCAAAATGCCTGACTGAGTCTCAATGAGTTCTATAAGAAGGGATGTCAAGAAAAAAGTTCTCCCTCGACCGGAGGGCGAGATTTTTTCTCTAGATCCAGCCCACGGACTGTAAGCGCCCCCGATTTCGGCTGCGAAGTTTTGCTCTGGCTTGTCTGTCCTTCTCTGGGGTTCATCTTTCGGGGGTGACGACGCCAATCAGCCCACCCAGGAACTCGAGAATCGTGTCCGCCTTCGTCTCCGGAATGCATTCCATGATCAGCTTGCCCTTGCCATCCATGACCGCAACCGACTGTGGACCCCGTGTCCGTTCGGGTGTAACATCGCGAAAAGCCACGCTGTTTCTGGCTTCCAGCTGGGAATCCAGGCTAGGATACCGTCGCGCCATGATCCACAAAAAGTGTTCTCCGGGCCGGATTCGCATTTATTTGCCGTTTGCCGTTGCCCTCGCGTTGTCTATCCCCGCTTCAGCGGCATGGAAGGAGCAAGTGCTGTACAGCTTTCAAGGCGGGACGAACGACGGCTCTCTGCCGGTCGGTGGCGTGGTGTTCGACAAGCAAGGCAACATCTACGGTGCGCTCCAGGGCTACGGTTCAGGGTCTTGCACCCCCATAGGGAACGATTGCGGGGCGGTTTATCAGCTCAGCCCGCCCGCGCAAAAAGGCGGTGCATGGGCCGAAACGCTGATTTATGAGTTCGGAGGCAAGGGAGCGAACGACGGCGAACTACCCAACAGCGGCTTGATCATGGACAAGGCCGGGAACCTATACGGCGTAACCGCCTACGGCGGCACGGGAAACTGCACGCTGTTGGGAGTGGCTGCGGGCTGCGGCGCAGTTTATGAGCTTTCTCCGCCGCAGCAACAAGGCGGTGCATGGACGGAGACGATTCTGTACAGCTTCCCTACGACGAAGCAAGGCTATCTGCCAAATGGGAACTTGGTGTTCGACAAAGCGGGGAACCTGTATGGAGCGACCACGTTTGGCGGGACGAAAGATGGAGGCTGCAACGGATTCTATGGCGGGCAATGCGGAGTGGTGTTCGAACTGAGTCCGCCAAAGAAGAAGGACGGCGCGTGGACAGAGAAGACGCTGCATAGCTTCGCAAACATCCCTGACGGAGCAGAACCTAACGGCGGCTTGATCCTGGATAGCAAAGGAACGATTTACGGAACGACTTATTATGGCGGCTACAACTGCCCACACAATTCAAACCTGGGTTGTGGCACCGCGTTCGCGCTGTCGCCACCGACACAGCAGGGTGGTAGGTGGACTGAAAGACAGGCCTACGTGTTTAAGGATGACAACGACGGCAGGCATCCAGCAGCCGGGTTAACCTTCGATTTGAAAGGACATCTATACGGCACGACCTTTTCGGGCGGCACCATATTTCGCCTGACCCCTCCATCCGGGAATTCGGCAAAATGGAAGGAATCGGTTTTATACACATTTAGTGGTTGCGACGATGGATGTGATCCTGAAGGAACGCTCATTTTTGACAGTTCAGGGAGCTTGTACGGTACAACGTACTCCGCCCAATCGGTGTCTGGTACGGTGTTCCGTTTGGCGGCCCCCGGGCATAACGGTAAACCCTGGACTCACGCCCTTTTATATGGATTCAAAGGAGCACCGGACGGCGGGCAACCGACTGCTGGCCTTGTTTTCGATAAGGCCGGCAATCTCTATAGCACGACGACCAAGGGCGGCACTGGAAATTGCAGTTTCTATGGGTGCGGGACGGTGTTTGAGGTCTCGCCATAGGAGCGGGTTAGCATCTACAATCGTCGCCCCGTGACTGCCCCTGACCTGCTATCGTCCCCCAGTTGATGTAACCAGTTTGCACTCCCTCGAAAGTCGCGGGTAACCTGTTTGGAATCGCTGAACCTTAGAAATGGACTTTCATCTCTATGGGTGGGCCTCAGGCCCATGGAAACTCAAAACTCCTGGGCCGGACCATTTTTGCCAAGAAAGATTGACCCTCGCAGGCGCTGGCGGCAGGCGGTCATCCTTCTCCGCCTACTTCTGCGGAAAGGCCGGGCGACCGTGATTCCCAATTTGGAACTGACCCCGCACTCCGGCCGCTTTCTTCTTGATCCAAGATTATATACTTGACTCAAAACCAAACCCATGCTAAGGTTTGGTTGTGGCCCTTCCTTTCTTAGCTTTCGGCTTACTGTTGTGCTCTTCAAGTATTGCATGGACGTGCTTCACGATTCCGGGATGGAAAATGTGCCTCACTAACTCATCGCTAGTCATCTTCGATGGGTGCTTTTTAGCTTTTTTTGGGGTGACCATATGACTCCTAATGTAAACCTTTGCGACCTGATTGAGCGCTTCGGCAATGAAGAAAAATGCCGCAAGGCTCTCGAGACTTTGCGCTGGCCCGATGGCCCCAAATGCCTACGATGCAACCAGCCAGCGACGGCTGTAGCGAATCGGGATACGTTTGACTGCAATTCATGCCATTACCAATTCACGGTCACTACCGCAACGATCTTCCACGATACCCATCTGGACCTCTGGAAGTGGTTTCTCTGCACCTACCTGCTCTGCGAGAGCCGCAAGGGAATGTCTGCTAACCAAATCAAGCGCACGCTGGGAGTCAGCTATAAGACCGCATGGTATCTCTGTCATCGTATCCGGGCCGCAATGACTGAGGCTGACCACAAACTCACAGGGACGGTCGAAATTGACGAGATGTACATCGGCGGAAAGACGAAGAGTCCCGAGCGCTGGCGCAATAAGGCTCCAGTAATTGGCATTCGAGAGCGCGGCGGTCACCTGCACTTCATCCATGCGAACCAAGTCAACCACAAGACGGTTTATGACATCATCGACCGCAATGTTGATAAAACTGTTGACGTTATCATGACGGACGAATCGGCCATCTACAACTTCGACACTACGCAGTATCGCGGCAAGCACAAGACCGTAAACCACAAGGCCGAGGAGTACGTGCGATATGAAAAGGGAATGTGCGTAACGACCAACACGGTAGAGTCTGCCTTCAGTCTGTTCAAGCGCGGTATCGTGGGATCGTGGCATAAAGTCTCAGTCAAACACCTTCCGGCCTACCTGCAAGAGATGACATGGAGGTTTAACAATCGCAAGAACCCGTATCTATTCCGCGATACTATGCTCAAACTCATCGGCTCCAGCAATCTCGAATATAAACAACTGACAAACGCCGCTTAACTAAGGCGTTAGTCCCACTCTCTTGGCAAGATCATTGAGGAGATAATTTCCGGCCTGTCTCACTTCCAAGGATTGGAGGGGCTGGCCCGCTACTCCCTTTGCAAATATTACGGCTTCTGCTTTGTCTTGTGGGGTCTGCCCCGAAGAGAGTTTTTGGAGCAATTGCTGTCGCAGGAAATCAGCAGCCACCATTAATGGTCTAACCTGCCCTAAGTATTTATCTGTAATGCGAAACATTCGCTCTTGCCTTTCATCAGAAGTTGGACGTGGAAAAATCATCGTGAATTCAGTAATAGCCTTGTCTTCCTCGTTGTACCAACTTTGCCCCACATTCGTTAACGAATGGGCGATTCCTGTCACAGTCGCAAGTAGGAGTTGCTGGTTAGCGGCATCAGCCTGCTTCTGTAATTGTGCTTTTTGCACCTGAAGATCGGCGATTAAGCGAGGATCGCGTGTTGTTTTAAGCTGTTTATCAATAGCGACCATATGAGTATTCAATTCCGCAATTTGCGGCAATGCTGTTGAGACAATGGTTGCCATTTGGCTCGTGCTTGTGGCCAGGTTAGTCGTTTTTTGTACCAATTCATTTGTGTTGTTCACCGCTAGGTTTACGTTACCGAGGAGTTGATGATTTGTTTCGTCAGTGCTATGCCTCTGACCAACATCAAAAACAAATCCGACAAATCCAAACGTTAAGCAAATGATGGCGAGCCATTTCTTATGACTTGGAGTATCTTCGATTGCCTCTGCCAGCTTTGGAAGCGACATAATCACTCCCAACAAAACCAAGATGAGATTAGAAATAGCAGGCAGAACGTATGGAAACCAATCTCGAAGCCAGTTCCAGGTGTGCTTGAGGGAGGACAGCATAAGACGAGTGGAATTATAGTCCCACTAGTCTGAATTGGCCTCAAGGCACTATTAGGACACATCTTTACTTACCCTCACGTGGCGGCTCTATGTGCATCGGCGTAAAATCTGGACCGCCCACTAATGGAGTGTCGGGCTTTACCATTCCCAAAGCTTTCATTAGCATTGCACTGGCTGCTATGGATGGGTTGTCGGTAAAGATATTCCGTGAACCATAGAATTGGTTATTGTCCAGCCCAAACGGGGCGGTCCCGTTATACACAAGCGTGACATTCTCAAAGTTGCAAAAGGTATAGCGGTATCCATCTATAACCACCCGCTCATTCAGAAACCTTTTGCCTCTTACCTCCACTAGGGGCGCATCGGAAAAACGGAATTTGTAATCTTCGTGCTGGGAGGATTTGTACCACCCAATGGCCGATACAGCGAGGCTGGCGACGATTAGAAACACGAACAGGGAGTTATGCCATCCTAACTGAGGCATTGGGAGCCTCCCCTTAACAAGCTTCCAGTCGAGCCCCAAAAGGGCAAGAATAGCCAGTACGGACGATATTGCAAAATACCAATCGTTTTTGTCCACCGAATATACCTCCACGCAGTCAAGATGACCTCCTTGACTGCGGGAGGATTGTACTCCACTTTTGAGTGAAGTACATAATCCCGTCTTGATCTGTCGCGACTCTTCCGATAACATATAGATGCATTGGTTATCTCAAAGATAATCTTGGATCTTTGACAACTGAATCGATGGGCCCAGCCCGCGGAGGCTGCGAACTCGGCTGTGTGCCGAATCAGTCCGCGCGGCTCCAAAACCGAACCGCGGCGGCTGCCGACGAAACCCGTAACTCCAATGTTTCCAATATTTTGCCTCCAACGACCGGAGGCAATAGAATTCCCAGTCATTTGTTTTCAATATCTTGCGGGGAAACGAGGGTCTTTATCGACTCGAGCAGAATCGGCGTAACTCCAATGTTTCCAAGATTTTGCCTCTAACTACCTTAAGAACCATAGATCTAGGAGGCACGAAAAATTCCGGTCGTTTGTTTTCTATATTTTGCACAAAAACAGAGATTTTTTTTCAACAAAATCTTGCACCGAGAATTGTGCACATCGCGCGAGGTCGATCAATTCTGAGCCGACAAGCTCGACGAGTTGTTGATCAGAGTCTCGACCGCAGCCGCGAACACGGAACGCAGTTCCGCTACATGCCCCGCCGGGATGGCTTTCGAAATCAGCAGCATGGCCGTTCCGTGCGCCATGGTCCACAGAGCCAGCGACAGGCGGGTGTGGTCCGCAGCCGTTCCGCCCAGCCGCTCGGCCAGTTTGCTCTCCATGAATTGCATGGTGGGCCGATGCTCCCGAAGCGGAGAAGCATGGTCCGAGCGGGCCGCTGACGATAGTTCGTAGGCGTGGGTGTAGAAGAGTTCGTACTCGTAAGGATGGCTCACCGCGAACTCAAGATAGCGCTGGCAGGCATCTTCGGCGCATGAGCATGGTTGAAGGGCTGCGACGACATCCTGCTGAATTCGCCGCAGCAGCGCGCGCAGGATGTCCTCGCGGTTTCGGAAGCGTCGATAAACCGCCGGCGTGTTCGTACCTGCGGCCTGCGCGACGGCCCGCATGGTGAGAGTTTCATCCGCCCCCTTTTTCCACAGTTTCTGGGCGGCGTTCAAAATACGTTCCTGCAGATGAGGATCAGGTTGCCGGGGCATTTCTGTCCTTTATACCTACATAAAACGATTTAATAATTTATGTTGACAGCGTAAACGTAACGCTGTATACATAATCAATATAGGACACTTTCCCGTCTTTGTATAGCCGAATTCAGGAGTCCATCAGATGTTTTCCTGGGATAATCCGGAAGACCGGGTCGCGGTCGTGCAAATGAACGCCGAACTGCGTCATGCGCGGCTCGAGCTGCTGAGTGCGGAATGCGCCACTCATCAGCTTCGTCTCCGCTTCTCCATCGAGGACCTTGCCCGCTACGGCGAGCAGGACCTCTTGCGCAAGGCCATCGATTCAGCCGCCGCGCTAAACGACTTTTACGCTTCAATCGAAAGACAACTTCCCACGGCCGGCCAGCCCTCCCCCGCCAGCCCCGCGAAGCTGAACGAAGAGCAGGCGCATGAGATAAGCGCATCCGTCGCTGCTTACATCCACGAGCAACGCAACCGCTATTTTCCTTCGGGTACCACGCTGAGTGCGCAATCAAAAGCCATCATGCGGCCCTTCTTTTCCCCAAGTCTGCTCGGCCACGTGAGGATCGTGGAGCTCAGGGGCGAAGGCATTGCCGACCCGCCGTTCTATTCCAAGGCTCAGGAGCTTGGCTTTTCGAATCTGCCCAGCTTCGACGAGATGACTTCGGTGACCTTCCTGGATGTCGTAGTGTCGAACGAGAGAATCACCGACAGCGCCCTCTTTCGCGCATTGGTGCATGCCGTCCAGTTTCAAATCTTGGGATTGCAGCGATACGTGAGCCTTTTGGTCCGTGGCTTCCTTCGAACTCATGCCCACTTTGCGGTGCCGCTTGAAGCCCATGCCTTCGCACTGACATCCAAGTTCGATCGCGACTCTGCGGCTGGTTTCTCCGTCGAAGAGCAAGTTCGTCTCTGGATGAAAGAAGGCCGATACTAGTTCGGCTCAGGCGACGAAAATAGAGTTATCCTGCGGCAATCTTCTCCAGGAATCTCCGTAACTCTACGGGCAGTGGCCTTGCAAGAGACAATACCTCGCCACTGCGAGGATGCTGCAACTGTAGAGCGGCGGCGTGCAGAAAGTTTCTCGGCAGAGAAACAGGAACGTCATCCTTCGCGCTCATTTCGCGGGGCGCTCCATACAACGTATCACCGACGACGGGATGCCGAAGCGAAGCCAGATGCACGCGAATCTGGTGCGTGCGCCCAGTATCGATGCGCACTTCCAGCAGCGTGAACTTTCCATACTTCGAATCAATCCGTTGTTGCACGGTGTAGTGCGTGATCGCTTCCCGACCACCTGAACGGTTGGTGGTCATACGAGTGCGCCGCGCCTGGTCACGGCTGATGCTGCTGCGGATTGTCCCATGATCCTGCTTCAGCCAGCCGTGCACCAGCGCGATATAGGTTTTCTTGACCACACGCCGGGCGAACTGAGCCGCCAGCTTTCGATGGGCCTCATCGTTCTTGGCCACGACGATCAGCCCGCTCGTAGCCTTGTCGAGACGGTGGACGATTCCTGGCCGCAAATCTCCACCCACACCAGAGAGCTGGCCGAAGCGGTGCAGCAGCGCATTCACCAGGGTTCCGCGATTGCGTTCGTCCTCGGTTGCACCTGCGCCGGCATGCACCATCATGCCTGCAGCCTTGTTCACCACTGCCAGATCATCGTCCTCGTAGACGATGTCCAGCGGAATTTCCTCGGCGATCGCCCGCAGCGGCGGGACCTTCACATCACCGAGAATGGCAATTCGTTCGCCTCCGCGCAAGCGCAACGACGCTTTGGCCGCATCATCATTAACCAGGACTTTGTCCTGGTTGATCAATTGCTGAACCCGAGCGCGGCTGGTGCCGGCAATCTGGCTGACTAGGAATTGGTCAAGCCGCTTGCCGGCATCTTCTGCCTTCGCCAAAAGAGTTTTGGGGAATGTGTCCACGTGTGACGAAAAGTGACGCACGTCCAGAATAACTCGACTATGCGGTGATGCAGATACAAAGATGAGGGCAGGATTAACTCAGCCCGCGGCAGAAGTCACGGTCTGACGACAAAGACCAGAAAATAGTCCATGCCATCGCCCTTCACAAAGTCATATTTTGACTGCAAAGCGTAACCTGCTTCGGAGGCCTCTTTAATCACGATATTCGAAGCCAGGCCGTGATTCTCTCCATTCCCGTTGCGGTCGATGATGCCAATCTTGGCTCCAGGCCGAAGAGAAGCGCGCAAGTTTCGCAGCAGAGCGACGGGTTTATCGATCTCGTGGTAGGTCTTCAGTAGCAGGACGGAGTCGATCTGGTTCGCTGGAAGCTGCGGGTCGTCGCTCTTGCTCAGAATCGTTTTCACATTGCGCAGTCCTTCTTTCTGCACTCTTTGGTCGATGTAATGGATAGCCTCAGGATTGATGTCGACGGCATAAACCGCGCCGGTAACAGTAACGCGCCGGGCTGCCCGCACTGTGAACCAACCCGAACCAGCGCCAATGTCAGCAACACTCTTGCCGGGGGTAATGTCGAGGATGTCCATGACGCGATTGATCTGAAGCCTGTCATCTCGTCCCGGCGAATCAAAGATGGATAGGTCGCCGGTATAAGGCGTGCTGGTTTTTCGAGGCGCGGTTTGCTGGGCAGCAGCGGAGGGCGCGCTCTGAGCGGGAGCGAAAACCGTACTAACGAAGAGAAGCAGCGCAAACAGCAGAACGTGATGCTTAAACATGGGGTTAACTCCAGACATTTCTTCTTTAAGAATAGCGTCAGAAAGATAGACTCAGAAAGCTTGGATTTGGTTTGCAAGGTCACGGTTTCCGAACCGCTTGGTGGGACGAATAGACTTCTGCTAATCTGCTATGGCTTCTGAAAGAGGAAATCATCAAAGATGAGAAACGCCAAGCTGCTTAGTGTCACGACCACATTGTTAATCTATTTCGCGCTACCACTCTCGGCAGCCGACAAAAGCAAGACCAACACAAACTCTGCTGACAGCAACAAGCCATCTTACGAATTGCCCCAGCCGGCAAAAGAAAACCTTGATCTGAACATGTATCAGCAGATCCGGATCGAAGGTTTGACTCACTCGCATGTGATGGACTACGCCTCCGGGCTAATGGATGGAATTGGGCCGCGGCTGACGGGTTCGCCCAACTTGAAGCGCGCCAATGAATGGACGCGCGATCAACTCGCCGCCATGGGTTGCAGCAATGCGCATCTCGAGGACTGGGGCGAATTCGGCATGGGCTGGCAGCAGCTGAATACCTGGACGCGAATGGCATCGCCGGATACAGCGGTGTTCATCACGCAAGCCGCGCCCTGGTCGCCTTCGAGCAACGGCGCGGTCAGCGGGCAAGCCATCTGGGTGGACGTCAAGAAGGATGAGGATATTGACAAATACAAAGGAAAGCTTGGCGGCAAAATAGTTCTGCTCGGCGATATGCGTGACGTCAAGCCGGTGGACAAGCCGCTGTTTGAGCGCCTGGATGACAAGGAACTGGCCAAAGAAGTTGAACATCCACTAACGCCCGAGAGCCGTGACTACATCATGGAGTATATGAAGCGGCTTGAACTGCGCGGAAAAGTCGCACAGCTACTCGCCTCGGAACACGCGCTGGCAGTGATCCTTCCCAGCCGCGATGGGAGGAATAACGGCGGTTCCGGCGGGACAATCTTTGTTGACAGTGGCGGCAGTCTGGGATGGTACAGCTATCAGCGCGAACACATTCAACCGCTTCCTGTTGTAATTATGGCGATTGAAAACTATGGACGCGTGTACCGCCTGCTCAAAGCCAACGTTCCCGTCACCATTGAACTGAACGTCGACACAAAATTCTTTGGTGATCACGAGCACGGTTTCGACACGATCGCTGAGATTCCGGGAACCGATCCGAAGTTGAAAGACGAAGTTGTCATGGTTGGAGGGCATCTGGATTCGTGGGCCTCGGCAACCGGCGCGACCGACAATGGAGCCGGCACAGTGGTTGCGCTGGAAGTGATGCGCATCCTCAACACCCTGCAGGTAAAGCCGCGGCGC
The DNA here is from genome assembly GCA_963722725.1 of uncultured Acidobacteriota bacterium. Classification (GTDB taxonomy): domain Bacteria; phylum Acidobacteriota; class Terriglobia; order Terriglobales; family Acidobacteriaceae; genus JABDBE01. The sequence goes on along the minus strand of CAVROB010000006.1, from coordinate 626,778 downwards.
ACCATTCGCATTGGATTATGGACTGGCGAGGAGCAGGGCTTGTTTGGTTCGATCGGCTATGTGAAGCTGCATTTTGGGTTTGCGCCGCTCTCGACTGCGCCCGATCAAATGAAGTTGCCGGAGTGGCTGCGTAAACCCGCCGGACCGCTGGTGGTCAAACCAGAACAACAAAAAATCTCTGCGTACTTCAATGTGGACAACGGCAGCGGCAAAATCCTGGGAGTTTATTTGCAGGAGAATCTTGCGGAAGAGCCGATTTTTTCGCAATGGATCGAACCCCTAAAGGATCTGGGAGTGAGTGCGATCAGTGTGCGCGATACCAGTGGCACAGATCATGAGTCATTCGACGCCGTCGGCATCCCGGGCTTCCAGTTCATTCAGGATAAGCTCGACTACAGTTCCCGAACGCACCATTCGAACATGGATACCTATGAACGGCTGCAGCCGGGAGACCTGGCGCAGGCGGCCACGGTTGAGGCGATCTTCGTCTACAACACTGCCATGCGCGACCAGATGTTGCCGCGTAAGCCGCTGCCGCAACCTGAACTCGAGGAGCAGCGCAAGGCTCCGCTCAAGAACGTGATGCCGGGGGCGGTCGAGGTCGAACAGAAAGACGCGACAGAAAACAAGTGATGTAGTTCAGGATGGTTGTGTCTCGCGACAAACTGTCGTCCCGAGCGTAGCGAGGGATCTGGGTTCTTGCCTGCCTGACCAGTCATGTCATCGCCGGCAAACACCTAGATCCCTCGTTTCGCTCGGGATGACAACTAGTCTGTACCTTGTCAGGAAGCTGGACCAGCGACCGGAAGCCGAGATGCTACTTCTCTGTCCCAAACATTTTGGAATGGAATTCCATTACCTCGCCGATGTGCGCGCCGAAATATGATGCGCTGTGGTTGCCAGGGTAGAGGTGGAATTCGTGTTTGATGTGCTCTTCCTGAAGTTGCTTATCGAGCGCTGTCGCGCCTACCTCGAAGTCATATTCGTCGTCGCGTCCGCAATTGAAATAAATGGCTAGCGCGCCGATCGCAGTCTTGTTTTTCTTAGCAAGAGAAAAGGGATCGTTCTCATTCCAATGTCGGGCGTCGATGGGATTGCCGAAGACGGGACCCATCAATTTGCCAAAGCTGCTGCCAGATCGCATCGCGGCGTTGAGTTCTTGCGGCGACTGGGTCATGAGCGCCGCGCTTTGCGCGCTGACGGCTGAAAACATTTTGGGATTAGCGAACGCGAAGCGAAGCGCTCCGTAGCCACCCATGGAAATTCCGGTGATCGCTCTCGACTGGCGCTCACGGCGAATCCGATATTTGCCTTCGATGTAGGGTATGAATTCCTGCAGGAAGAAATCGCTGTAGCGGACTTTGCCGTCGGCGGAATTCACGTAGAAGCTGGTCCTGGCTTCGGGAGTGACGATCAGGAAATCACCAATCTTGTGTTGCTGACGCAGATCTTCGATCAGATTCCATCCGCCGGTTTTGAAAAGTGTCTGCTCGTCTTCGCCGAGGCCGTGCAGGAAATAGAGAACTGGATAATGCTTTGGAGGTGCAGAATCGTAGCTGGGAGGAAGCAAGACGCAGTAACGAACTGTGTCTTCGAGGATGCGGCTTTTAAGAGCGCTGCAGTCGATGCGACTTTGCGCCGACGCGTAGACAGCGAGCAACAGTAGGACCGGAACAAGCCGATGCAGTCGGAGCATGAGTACAGTTTACAGGTTCGGCATTTGCCCGCCGCTGAGATGTAGCGAGCTACGTCTCAACAGAACGTGCTTGCAATGTCTCACTCGTAGCGCAGAGCTTGCACTGGATCGAGGCGCGCCGCGCGGCTTGCGGGATACAAGCCGGACAGCAGGCTGACCACAATCGCAAAGCCGATGGCGCCGATTACCAGCCACCACGGCACAAACCAAATTTGCTCTGGCGGAAAGTGCTGGCGCTTTAGATAAACGTTTGTGCCCACATTAATGACGCGTCCGATGGTCCAGCCCAGCGCGACGCCTACAAATCCTCCAAACACGCCCATCACGCCGGCCTCAGCGAAAAACAATCCCTTTACATCGCCGTCACTGGCGCCGATGGCTTTCATGATTCCAATTTCACGGCGACGCTCGAGAATTGCCATCACCAGAGTATTGATGATTCCAATCGAAGCAACGGCTAACGCAAGGCTGCCGAAGATTCCGAGAAACAGATCGAGCACCGCAAAAAACTGACGCAGGCTGCGGGTCGCGTCGACGATCGAAAATGTATTGAAGCCCATCTTCTTGATTGCGTCTTCGACCGCCTGAACCTGGGTTGGACTTTTTACGTGCACTTCGACCGTCATGTAAGCCGGGGTGCCGCTCGCCATGTTCGTCGTGTCGCGCAGGTCGGAAGGCTGCATGACGTGCAAGTCTTGCGCGAGCTTCAGCGGCATAAAGATGCGCGCTCTGGCCTGGCCGCGCATGCTGTCAGGATCGAGGTCGCACACGGCTACGATCTTCAGCGTGACTTCGCGCGAGACTACGGAATAGGCCGTAGCGGCGGAATTGTTGGGGCCAGGTGAATTGGCAGCGTCTTTTGTGTCGGCCGCGTCTGTTGGGGTCGTAGTTCGCTCGGCGTAGCGCATAGTCAGTTGCTTGCCGAGCAGGGGCTTGGCCAGTTCGGTGACACTTGGCTCGTCACCGCCTGCCTTTGGCGTTTTCCCCAACAACTGTGCGGCGAACGATTTTTGCAGGATAACTTCGAGTGCGGTATCAGACGAGAAAAAACCTCCTTGCATGCCGTCGAAGGCGTCGTTGTTCTTGGCTGAAAACGGCAGTCCCGCCATCATGGTCAAGTAGGGTTTGTCTTCATAGCGAAGCTCAGTGATGAAGCGGATGTCGGGGTACGCCTCAAGGACATTAGGGAGTTGAGCAATTTTCTGGCGCGCATCTTCGGTGAGTGCGGGACTCTCGGCGGGAGCTGGGCCGTTTTCTTCCTGGTCGCGGTTGAAGCCGCGCAAGTCGCGGCGCGAGGTCACAACCACTGTGTCAAACAATCCGGATTTCTGCAGACGCCGGCCAGCCAACTGCTGCAAGCCAATGCCCAACGAGAGCATCGCGACCAGCGAAGCCACGCCGACGGAGATGCCAACGGTGGTGAGCGAATTGCGCAGAATGGATTCGCGCAGATTGCGCACCGCCAGTTCGGCCATGTCGTAAGTCTTCACAGGCCGCCTCCGCTCGGTTGGCGCATAGTGGCCGAGACAACGTTGGATTGATCGCCAACCAATTTGCCGTCGGCGAGGAAGATCATGCGGCTGGCATAGCGTTCAGCGAGCGTGCGTTCGTGCGTGACCATAATGATCGTCATGCCTAGCGTCTCATTGAATTCTCGAATGAAGTTCATGATTTCGGTGCCGGTTTGGCTGTCGAGGTTGCCGGTGGGCTCGTCCGCCAGCAAGAAGTGCGGTTGATTAATCAGCGCTCGAGCGAGCGAAGCGCGCTGCTGCTCGCCGCCAGAAAGTTCCGTGGGGCGATGTCGCAATCGAGCGCTGAGGCCGACCCGATCCAAGGCTTGCTTGGCTAATGCTTCACGCTGGTCGCGATCGACCTCCGCGAAGCGTAGAGGTAGCTCCACGTTTTCGAGCAGGGTCATGCTGGGAATCAGGTTGAAGGATTGAAATACCATTCCTACCGTGTGCAGGCGATACTTGGCTAGCTCCTCGCGCGAAAGCTTTGCCAGATCGTGCTTCTCAACGACTACCGTCCCAGAGGTTGGGCGATCGAGGCCGGCGATAAGATTCAGCAGCGACGATTTGCCGGAACCGGAAGTACCGAGCAGCGCGACGAACTCTCCGGAAGCGATCTGAAGGGAGATTCCATCGACGGCGCGGATTAACGACTCACCCATGGAGTAGTGACGGCACAAATTCTCCGTGCGGATTGCGATGGATCCGTTCAGACTGGATTTGCCTTGGCCAGTAGGCATAGTCAGCGAGTATCTCCCCGAACCAGGCGCAAAGTGTCGGCGAGGCCGGGGTCGCCCGGTTTAGACGGTCCATCGCCCGCGGAAACGGGTACGGCATCACCTTCGCCCGGAGCAAGGAATAAGTTGGTCTCAACGCCATGCTGCCGGGTGTAGAGATCGTAATAGCGGCCACGCGTGGCATAAAGTTCATCGTGAGTGCCGTGTTCGACAATCCGTCCTTGCTCGACCACCAGGATTTGATCGGCTCGGCGAATGGTAGAAAGCCGGTGCGCGATCACAAAGGTCGTTCTTCCCTGCATCAGGTAAGAAAGACCTTCCTGGATTAGCTGCTCCGATTCGGAGTCGAGACTGGAAGTGGCTTCGTCAAGAATCAGGATGCGTGGCTCGGCTAAGATGGCACGGGCAATCGAAATCCGCTGACGCTGTCCGCCTGAGAGTTTTACGCCACGTTCGCCGACTACGGTGTCGTACTTGTCGGCGAAGCTCTCGGCAAATTCATCCACGCGCGCGATGCGGCAGGCGCGCAGAATATCTTCTTCGCTGGCATCCGGACGCGAGAACGCAACATTCTCCCGGATGGTGCCGTCAAACAGAAACGATTCCTGTAAAACCACACCCAAGGCGAGTGCGATAAGAGTCCAGACGGACCGTGCTCAGATCAACGCCATCGACCAAAACCTTGCCCAGGGTTGGTACGTGAAAAGCAGTGATCAGTCCGATCATAGTTGACTTGCCGGAACCGGACGGCCCGACCAGCGCGGTGACTGTGCCGGGCGCCGCGTGGAACGAGACATCGTTGAGAACAATCCGATTGCCGTCATAGCTGAAGCTGACGTGGTCGAAATCGATGTTGCCGCGAATTTCATTCAGGACCACTGTCCTGTTGGGATCGTGGTCTTCCCGGCTCTCGCTCATGATTTCGCGTGTGCGTTCCAAGCCGGCCAGCGCTTCGGTGAGCTGGGTGCCGATCTGAACGATCTGCATAATCGGGGCAACGAGAAAGCCGAGGAAGAGCGTGTACGTAAAGAATCCGCCGATGGTCAACATCCCGGCCGCGATTTGCCGAGCGCCGACATACATGATTACGGCTCCGACCACGCCTAGCAACAAACTGGCCGAAAGGCTCATCACTGAAGTGGCAGTCAGCGTTCGCAGCACATTCTCGAGCAGGCGATGCACTCCGTGTGCGAAAACTTTCTCTTCGCGATCTTCGGCGTGATAGCCCTTGACCACGCGAACGCCCCCGAGAGACTCCGCGAGCCGGCCCGTGACCTCAGCATTGATCTTGCTGCGCTCGCGAAAGATGGGACGAATCGTGCCAAACGCTTTATAAAGCGCGACAGCAAATAGCAGGAGGAATGCGAAGGCGACGGCGGTCATTAGAGCACTGATGCGAAACAGCACAATCAGGGCGATTCCCGCGGTCAGCAAGCCGCCCACGAGATCGACCAATCCCGTGCCGATCAAGTTGCGAACCCCTTCGACATCCGTCATGATGCGCGAGACCAGCACGCCGCTCTTGGTCGAATCGTGAAAAGAAACTGGCAGCCAGCCAATATGCGCCTGCACTTTTTGGCGGAGGTCGGTAATCAAACGCTGCGCAGCTTTTGAAAGCAGTTGCGTCAACGAGAACGACGTGATTCCCTGGACCACCGTCGCCGCCAGCACGCCCAGGACCAGTGGCTTAAGCAGTTGAGCATTGTGCTTGATGATGACGCTATCAATCAGGTACTTGGTGGAGTAGGGAAGTACGAGACCCGAAACCCGGTTGATCACCATCAGGACGAAACCGAAGGCCAACACTGTACGCCGCGGGCGAATGAGTTCCCAAACTTGGGGAAGAACCGCGAGCAACCTTTCTCGCGCGGGACGCTTGGGGCGGGGTGGTTTGCGATCGGAATCCACTGTATGCATTAGACACTATTTGGCCTGCATGCGGTTCATTTTGTGGGCCGTTCGTGCCAGTTGTGGAAATGCTTTTACATTCTACGGGGATCTTCTTATCGCGCTACTTGGACTTCTGTATTGCCTTAACACAGCCCAGGGGTTGGAATATATTCCAGGGTAGACCCGATGACGTTCGTTGCTGGCAAACGCTGCAAACCTACTTTGTTGTACGTGATACTGGTTGTTGTAGCACTGTCGTTGGTCTATTTTTGCGTGCATCACGGAGGGGACGCGCTGCCGCAGAACTCGCCGTTGCACCAAAACTGAGCAATATCTGCCCTGTCAAGTTTGGTTTCTGTTGTGGGGCACGGTGGGTGACCAGTCAGTGCAAAACAGATGTGTGATAACATCGCGGTAATCCGCAAATCTTATGGCAAACACAGAACGTGACAGCTGCCGTTTCAAGGCAATTCAGGGAGCGGATGGCAAGTTCGTCGTCCGGATGGAAATGTTTCACAAGACAGTGTCTCTGTTAGCAGACGCAACGGTCGATTTCGAGTTACTCAATGGAACGACGGCGGATCAGGCCAGAAAACTCGCTGAGTCCATGAATGACAGGGTGACTGGCGTATTGATCAGCAAGCCGTGATATTCTCCCGAAAGTTCTTACCTCCACACTTCCCGCCAACTGAAAACCGGTTTAAACTGTAACTTGCCCAGAGGCCTCGGATGAGGCTCTGAGACAGGCGAAGGATCGCGATCGAAAATGTTTTCTCAACCTACCAGTTCGGGATCTTCTGAAGAGAAGAAACCCGAATCGGCCAGCACGTCGGAGGGTCCCGAACTAGATCTTCTGCTGCCCGAAGGCTGGAACCGTCCTTTGCGGAAGCGCCTGCTGGATGACCTGCGGGACATTGTTTCACCGGAGAAGTTGCCGCCGCTGCACCTCACTTCGCGGCCGGTGGATGTGGGCATGCTGGCGGGCGACATCTTGAGTTTGCCCTGGTATCGCACTGTGTTCACGAACATTGGCGACGTGATTTCGCCGGAGACGCTGCCGCCTTTGCAGTTGGAATCACGGCCAGTCGATGTGGGCGAGTTGATCGGCGATCAGATGAGTCATATGTGGTGGACTTCACTGCTGCGAAGCCTCGCCGACGCGGCTGCTCCGGAGAGACTGCCTGCTTTACAACTCACTTCGGCCCCGATGGAGGACCCCAGCCTGACTCAGGGCGCGATGCAGTTGCCGCGTTGGTCTTCCGTGATTAGCACGCCCAAGGTGTTTTATCCCGACAAGCCGAAGGCCGCCTTCGTCGCGGCTCCCCGAGTCGCTGCGCCGCCACCCAAGCCGGATCCGGCTGAAGTTGAATTCGTGCATGTCCTTGAGGCCGATTTAAAAAGAGATTTGCGGCGTTCTATTTTCCGGCAGCGTTTGTGGGTTTCGCTTGCGGTTCTGGAAGTGTTGGCTTTGATCGGTACTTCTATTTGGTGGAAGTGAGACTTCCGCTGCCTTCTGGTCAAATCCAAGCTCTCACCTCTTCACTTCGGTAACATTGCGCGATTATAGTAAGCTTCTGTTCTTGCCACGCCTATTTCATATCTGAACCGGAGAGTCCATGAGTGATGATTCGCGTGATCGCGAACTGGGGATGAATCGAAAAATCACGCGGCGTGATTTCCTGGATGGCGTTGCGCTAACGGTCGGCGGATCAGTTCTGGCCGCGAGTACTCCGTGGCTTCACTCTCTTGGCTCCGCGGACTCGGCTTTTGCTCCCGAGAAAGATCCGAATTATTATCCGCCAGCCCTGATGGGGATGCGCGGGAATCACGAAGGCACATATACCGCTGCTCACAGCTTGCGTGACGGAGAGTTCTGGGACTCGGCCGGCAAACCCGAAAGTACGGGCGAGAAATACGATCTGGTGGTTGTGGGAGGTGGGATCAGCGGGCTGGCGGCCGCTTATTTCTATCGCCAGTGGGCGGGGGCGAATGCGAGGATTCTTATCCTCGACAACCACGACGATTTCGGCGGACACGCCAAGCGTAACGAGTTTCGCGCCGGGAACCGGCTGTTGCTCAGCTATGGTGGAACCCAATCGATCGAGAGCCCGGGGCGATATAGCAAAGTGGCGAAGAGTTTGATCGCTGAACTGGGTATCGACACCCAGCGCTTTTACAAGGCTTACGATCAAAAGCTTTATTCGAAGTTGAATACCGCGTGCTTCTTTGATCGCGAAACTTTTGGTGAGGATCGGCTGGTGTTAGGGATGGGATTGGCGCCATGGCCAGAATTCCTCAGCAAAGCGCCGCTCTCAGACCCGGTCCGCCGCGACATTGCCCGCATTTATTCAGAGAAGGTCGATTATTTCCCCGGCTTGTCGAAACCGGAGAAATACGCTCGACTGGCGAAGATCAGTTATGCCGACTATCTGACCAAAGTTTGCAAGCTTAATCCGGAGGCGCTGCCATTTTTCCAGACTTATCCGCATGATTTGTTTGGCGTGGGCATTGATGCGGTTTCCGCTCTCGCCTGTTTTGAAAATGGCGACGATTACAAATCGTTCACCTATCCCGGATTCGACGGCTTGAATCTGGGCGAAGTGGAAAAAGAAGAGCCGTATATTTTCCATTTCCCCGACGGCAACGCATCGATCGCGCGCCTGCTGGTGCGTTCTTTGGTGCCGGGAGCGATTCCCGGCCAGAACATGGAAGATGTGGTGCTAGCTCGCGCCGACTACAGCCGGTTGGATGACGCCAAGTCTCCGGTGCGAATTCGCTTGAACTCTACAGTCGTGCAAGTCCGCCACAATGGACCTCCGGATTCCGCGAAAGAAGTCGCAGTCGCTTACATGCGCGGCGGAAAGCTGCAGAGTGTGCAGGCCAGCGCCTGTGTCTTGGCCTGCTACAACATGATGATTCCGTATCTGTGCCCCGAGCTTCCCCAGAAGCAGCAGGATGCCCTTCACTCCCTGGTGAAAACTCCTTTGGTTTATACGCACGTGGCCATCCGCAATTGGAGCGCGTTCAAAAGTTTGGGCATACATCAGGTTGTCGCGCCCGGCGGCTACCACACTTATACGGCTCTCGATTTTCCCGTGAGCCTTGGGCAATATGAATTTCCCGACAAGCCGGATGAGCCGATCGTTCTGTTCATGCTGCGCACCCCGTGCAAACCGGGGCTGCCGCAGCGGGATCAATTTCGCGCGGGCCGGGCAGAATTAATGCGTACTCCGTTTTCGACTTTCGAACGAAACATTCGTGATCAATTGGCCCGGATGCTGGGTTCCGCAGGCTTCGATCCAGCGCACGATGTCGAGGGCATCACCGTAAACCGGTGGGCTCACGGATACGCTTTCAGCCCTAACTCCCTGTTCGACCCGGATTGGCCGGAGGATGAGAAACCATGGGTGATTGGCCGAAAACGATTTGGCCGGATTGCCATCGCGAACTCCGATGCAGGAGCGAGTGCTTATACGGATGTGGCGATTGACCAGGCACATCGCGCGGTCGGAGAGTTCGCGAATCTCAGTTGAAGGCGTCGATTACTTTTGCGGCGGCGATGGTTTCTGGCCGCTGCTGGCCTCAACCAGTTTCTGTACTGATGGCACAATCATGAGTAACAGCTGTGCTTTAGGTTTCTGCGCTTCCGCTAATAGCGCGAACTGTTGGGTTGCCCATGCATCGGGGGCACGCTCTCCGCGGTCGAGATAGTCCAGCGCCTGCAGACCGGTTGCAGCTACAGCCGAAAGATCCTGCGATAGTGGAACGATCTCCCGCAACAGAAACGATTGTGTTTCCAGCGCTTGCAGATTTGCCTGATTGTCGCGCCACAGGATCAGCAATGTCCTGACTTCTTGCTTGGCCTTGGAATCTGCATGGCCCCCCATCAACGCGTCCACAAGATCCGCGAAATGCCTTGCGGTATCACTCTCCGGACGCACCGCGTCGATGACGCGATTCAGCGGCGAAAGGCTTGTAGCCTCGACGGTGGCGATCTCTTCGCGAGTGTAATCCTTCACCGGCTCTACAACATCGGTAAATGTCTGAAGCGCAGAAATATCGTTTGAGTCTGCGATGCGGCGCAGCATCGGCTCGTAGCTGGAGTTGTGCGTGAGGCCAAGCCAATCCAGCCATCGGCTGGTCCGCTCCAAACGTTGATACATGGAACTGACGTCGGTGACATCTTGTTGCGACCAAAGCCTCTCAGCGATGGCTGCGGCTCGAGGCCAGATGCGCGAATCGATATTCTCGGGCGAAACATACTCGGACCACATACAAGCTTCCCCGCCCAGAATACGTTGCTTCTCTTCCGGAGTCAGGTTTGCCGCCCCGTCACCTATGGGATCAACCGCGTAGTGCCGAGAAGCCGGCCACATCAGATCGAGATAATAGCCATACGAGAGAATGCCGCGATACCCTTGCCTGGTTGCGGCCGCCAGCGAATCCTGTCCGCGCCACGACTGCACTACGATGTCTTTGGGCAGGTCCGGCCGCAGGATCTCATCCCATCCCACCATGATCTTTCCATGCTTGCTCACAATCTTCTGCACGCGAGTGTTGAAGTAGGCCTGAAGATCCTGGTTCGTCTTAAGTCCATGAGCATGCATGAACGTTTGAATGTTCGGATTGGCGTCCCACTCTTTTCCGTTAACCTCGTCCCCGCCAATGTGGAAGTACTGGTCGGGAAAAAGATTTGCCATTTCTCCGATGAAGCTGTCGAGAAACTTGTAAGTCCGGTCCTCGGCCGGGTTCATGGCCGGGTCGAAGACACCCCACTTGCGTTCGATCTGATATGGCCCTGGACCGCTGGCCAGTTCCGGATAGCCAACAAACCACGCCGTGCTATGCCCGGGCATGTCGAACTCGGGGACCACACGAATTCCACGGTCTTGCGCATAAGCGATCAGGTCGCGCACCTCGTCTTGCGTGTAGAAAAGGCCGTCAGAGCCCATTTCCGTCAGCTTGGGAAACTTCTTACTTTCAACTCGAAAACCCTGATTGTCTGAGAGATGCCAGTGAAATACATTCAGCTTGACTGCAGCCATGCCGTCCAGATTGCGCTTCAAGATATCGAGCGGAATGAAGTGGCGGCTCACGTCGATCATCAATCCACGCCAGGGAAAACGAGGTTCGTCGTGAATCGTGATTGCGGGCGCGGCGAACCCGTCGGAGGTAGTTTGGACCAGCTGCAGAAACGTCTGAAGCCCACGCATGATTCCAAGTGTCGTTACGGCATCGAGCTTTGCGCCCCCGGGGCTGATCTCGAGTGAGTACGATTCGTCTTCGCCGAGTTCCTGCACCGCTTTATTTTCATGTTCGCGGCGAACCAAAAGCTTGGCTTGCGCTGCGTTCGTCACCTCCATGTCCAACGGAGGCATGCCAGTCTGGCGCCGAAGGTCATCCAGAAAGCGTTCAACCGCTCGCTGCAGCTGCGCATCCGAGTGACCAGTGATTCCCACCGAGAACGAAGGATCAATTACAAGCTGGCCAGTTTGCATTTGCACGCTAGCTGGCATCGGCATGAGATTCAATTGCTGCGGTTCGGCGGAAGAGGAAGACATAAGTACAGAGCCCAACATCAGAATCACAAGAATCGCATGCACGAAGTATTCTCCCCGGGTCTCCATGTGGAAGGGGCAGCATAGTGGAAATCGCGAGCAGTCCGCAAATCAAAGTAGAGTTTAAGCAGAGATTCTTGACTGATTGAGAAGCAAAACTGAGAATTGCGGAACTACCCTTTTCCCGCCACTTGAGCGCACTGGAGCAGATTTACGTCCCAGATGAAAGGCTCTTCAGACAGGCTTTCGACGCCGATTTCCCCTTGTCTTCGCGTGCCCTGCTTGCCCACCCACACAACACGAAACTCGGCCTGATCCTCATCATGCTGGACATGGAGTATCTCGCCTGCCCTGACCGGGCGGATCAATCCGTGCAACACCGCACCGCGATCACTGATGTTTCGGACCTGGGCATGCTGCGTAAAGGGCATGGACTTGGCATCGACACCCCAGATGCGCACCGTCAACAATGCGTCGACACGTCGACTGCGACGACGATCCATAAGCCTCGTTTGAATCCGACTGCTGAGAAGGTACGGCATATCCGTGGTTCGCGAAACTTACAGGAGTCACACCGAAACGGGTACCGAAAGTCATCTTCGGCGTCTGGTTCAGGGGATCGGTAACGCTTGGGTTTTCAGAGAAATCAATCCATGTCAGGCATCGAGCAGGCGCCGGGGCCGCGCGGGTCGCCGCAACTTCCGCAGGCCCCGACCGACGGAGACGCACTCGAAGAACTCTTGGCGGACATGGCGAAAACTGACAATTGTTGCGTCAGTTTCTTGCTCTTGCATTTTGGGCATTCGGCTTTGCCGCTGCCATACACTAACGCTTCAAATTGATGATCGCATTCCTTGCAGACATATTCGAAGATCGGCATAAACAACTCCTGACGTTTGGAAGACCCATATCCATTTAAAATCAGAGTGTGGGAGCTACGCAAACTGTAGCACGGAAATTTGTGCCCCGACGCGGATTGCGTGGGGGACATGTTCAAACCCTGGCCAGTTTTTTTCTCCTCCGGCGAATTTCGCTTCCCCAGGCCGAAAAGCGTTTGATCGAGGTCGAACCCGGCGTGCAGGTGCTCTGCCACTGCCACTGGCAGCCAGACCGGAAGAGTGCGCTCACGGTAATTATTGTGCATGGCCTCGAGGGCTCAAGTGAATCTCAATACATGTTGGGCATCGCTGCGAAGGGCACGGCTGTGGGCATGAACGTGGTTCGCATGAACCAGCGCAATTGCGGCGGCACAGATGCGTTATCCCCTACGCTCTATCATTCGGGGCGGTCGCAGGATATCGCCGCCGTGGCTCGACACTTGATCCATGAAGACGGGATCTCTCGCTTCGCCCTCGTAGGATTCTCCATGGGCGGTAATCTCGTACTCAAACTCGCGGGAGAATGGGGAAGGGAAGCCCCGCCGCAGTTGCGAGCGGTTGCCGCTGTCTGTCCATCCATGAACCTCGCGGCCTCGGCCGACGCTCTGCATCTCGCTGCCAACCGCCTCTACGAGTACTACTTCATGTGGCAGCTTCGCCGCCGTCTAAGAGTGAAGGCGCGTTTATTTCCTCAAGTATTCGAGACCTCACGCATGCGCGGTGTGACCAGCCTGCGTGATTTCGACGACAAAGTCACCGCTCATTACTGCGGTTTTGAGGGCGCGTCCGATTATTACGAACGCTCCGCCGCCGCTAACGTGGTCGACCGCATTGCCGTGCCTAGCTTGATTCTGCACGCCGCCAACGATCCCTTTATCCGCATTCTTCCGGAGACGCGGCAGAAGATACTTTCCAACCCCAACATTACTTTCGTCGAAACTGAGGACGGTGGCCACTGCTCATTTCTCGCCGAGCCTGATGGCGACGATGGCCGCTGGGCCGAGCGGCAGGTTGTAGAATTCTTGCGTGTGTTTTGATCTTGTGGAGACAGCCACCCACGACTGTCCGGTCAAGCGCAAGCTCGACTTCTCTCCTATAATCACTCACGCATGAGACTGGGCGCGAAAATCGGATTGGCGGCAGTTCTAGTTATTTCGCTGTCGCTCATTCTCTGCGCCGAACCGGTATCGCAACTCAAGCCGACGAATTACGTCAACGACTTCGCCGGCGTTCTCGACCCGAACACCGTCGCGCAACTCAATAGCATCTGTCAGCAAATCGACGAGAAGGCTCATGCGCAGATTGCCGTCGTCACGATTAAGTCACTCGATGACTCCGATATTGAGAGTTATGCGGTCGCCCTGTTTAAGCAATGGGGCATCGGCAGCAAAGCAACCAACCACGGTGTGCTCATCCTTTTAGCTACGCAGGATCGCCGTTACCGAGTCGAAGTCGGCTACGGACTTGAACCGATTCTGCCGGATGGCAAAGTCGGCGGATTTGGACGCGAAGCTGTTCCGCTGCTCAAGCAGAATGACTACAACGGTGCTGTGTCACTTCTGACCATGCGGGTTGCGGATGTGATTGCACAAGACGCCGGCGTTCAGTTGACCGGTGCCCGCCCGAGCATTCCCACAGCGAGACCGGAACCAGACAAGGGATTATCCGTTGGCGGAGTCGTTGTTCTCCTGATTATTTTTCTGATTCTGGTCTCCACACCATTTGGGCGGTTGCTCCTGTTCAGCATGTTATTAGGCGGCCGTGGCGGTGGGGGCGGATATGGTGGTGGAGGCTTCGGTGGCGGCGGTGGAGGGTTCGGAGGCTTTGGCGGCGGCAGTTCGGGTGGTGGCGGTGCCAGTGGAAGCTGGTAGCGCGAAACCTGTGGCTAGAAAACAAAAGAGGCACTATGGTTGCGGAAAAACAGATTAACGAATTCATCAGCCGGTTGCGTGCGGCTTCAGGCGAAAATCTCGAGAGCGTGATCCTTTATGGTTCCGCCGCCGACGGAGAATTTCATCCTGACTTCTCCAATGTCAACCTGCTTTGTGTATTACGTGAGACATCTTTCGCCGCACTCGTCGCAATTGCGCCCGCCGTCGAGTGGTGGGCGAAACAGAAGCATCACGAGCCGCTGGTGCTGACTCGCGAAGAGCTGGAGCGTTCCACCGATGTTTTCTCCATCGAACTCCTCGACATGCAGCACCGCCATCGCATCCTCTTCGGTGCGGATGTCCTCAGCGGGCTCAAGATCCCGATGCATTTGCATCGCGCTCAACTGGAGTACGAACTACGGGAGAAGCTGATTCTCTTGCGCGAGCGTCTGCTGCTCGCCGCCAATGACAAAAAGCAATTATGGGATTTGATGCTGCATTCGTTGTCAACCTTTACGACTCTGTTTCGCCATGGGCTGATTGCGCTCGGGGCCACGCCTCCCAAAGCAAAACGGCAAACGATACAAGAACTGGCCTCGCGTATTTCGTTCGATGCTTCAGCCTTCCTGCAATTGCTCGACATTCGCGAGCACAAAGCAGAGACTAAACAATTTGATGTAGCCGATGTTTTTGCCCGCTACCTGGCCGGGGTGCAGCAGGTTACCGCCGCAGTGGATAAAATGCTAGAGTCCCCGGAACCGCGTGGCACGTAAGTTTGAGAGCTCTTCTACAGGAGAAGAATGATGAAAACTGGTTTGATCGTGGTTGTTGTTCTGGTGCTGATCGCCCTGATCGCGTTCGGGCAGTACGTGGGCGTTCGCAATACGCTGGTGACCAAGAATGAAGCGGTCAAGGCCGCCTGGTCGCAGGTGGATATCGTTCTGCAACGCCGCGCCGATCTGATTCCTAACCTCGTCGAAACCGTGAAGGGAATCGCGGGGCAAGAGCAAAAAGTGTTTGGCGATATCGCGGCGGCCCGTTCCCGGCTACTTTCGGCCAATGCTCCCGCAGACAAAATCGCCGCCAATCAACAACTGGACGGTGCCATCGGCCGCTTGCTCGCGGTCGTCGAGAATTATCCGCAATTGAAATCGAATGAGAACTTCCTGCGGTTGCAGGATGAATTGGCCGGAACCGAAAATCGCATCGCGGTCGAGCGCAAGCGTTACAACGACGCGCTGCAGGATTACAACACCTATGTGCAGCACTTTCCCAACAACATTTACGCGGGCTGGGCCGGGTTCAAACCCAATGAAGCGTATTTCGCCGCTTCCGAGGAATCGCGCCAGGTTCCGAAGGTGAATTTTTCCACGCCGAACACGGCCCCTCAGGCAACCCCCGCGCCTGCTCCCGCGCAGTAGCGTGCAAGCCGACTTCGCCGTCGAACTCGGCGCGGATGACGAAACGCTCGAGATGCCGTGGGCTGCCGAAGACGGCGGCCTACAGTACTACGATTTGAAGCGGAATCCCGAGCTTCTGTCCAAGCTTGAAGAAGTCGCGCAGGCGCCGGAATTGGGCGAGTTTCTCTCCAAAGTTAACTCGCCCCAGAGTCCACTTGAGAGCGCCAAGTGTGACTTCTGGTCGACTACAGAAATCAATCCAGAAGAGGAGATATTCGAAGCGACCCACAAGTTTGGCTCCTACGTCGATCTCTTCTTTTCTGATGAAGCAAAACGTTTTTCGTTCCCCCAGCATGAGCAACTGGCGAAGCAACTGACCAAACTTTTGCAGCGTGCTCCTGACATGCCGGTTGCGGTCGAGTTTCTCATCCGTCGCTGTTACTACCATGAGAAAGAAGAAGCGCCCGGAGAGGAAGAAATTCGGGACGGCTTTTACATCACGTTTTATCTGTTCGGATATGGTGACGACGAGGCGAAATCGCGCCAGAACTGGGTCATTGGATTGAAATTGGTACGAAGTGCTATCCGCCAGTTGTCGGCGAAATGATTCAGCTGGCCCTGACTGGCCGGTAGAACCAAGCCAGCGCTTCAGCGCCACGCCCTTTCAACCGAGTACGCCATACCGACAACAGCACCATCGAAAGAAAAATTGCCAGCAATCCAAAAGAAGCAGTACGAATGTCGACCGCCCGCTTCGGCAGAATGGAAAGGCGGCCGTAAACGAACTCAATGTGCACCCAATAAACAAGCAGGGACGTCTGCCCAAGTTGTATTAAAGGGCTGAAACCCCACTGCCCCGCTCCCCATCTGCACCATAGATAAGTCGCCGTCATAATCATCAGCAGCAAGCCTACGCGAATCAGAAAAAAATTCGGACTGGTGTGCCAGAAATCGTCAGTCGCATAGAGCCGCTCGGGACGAGCATCCAGCCAGCGTGCCAGGTAAATCAGCCCGATTCCGCCGACGCCCGCCAGCATAAAAGTTGCAGCTCCAAGTTTCCGCGCGCGATCGCTTAACAAGAGAAATCCTGCCGCGAGGCCAATGAACGCAAACGCCGTCCACGGAAAAATCGGAAACAACCAAGACTGTGGCTCTCCAAGGTTGTGGACGCCGTCAATGTACGACTCAAGCGGCCAGGGCAGCCAGCGCGGTCTCCAACTTGTCCACATCAACGGCGACAAAAGGGAAATGCTCATCCCGAAAGCAGCCGCCGTCATGCCCAGCGCGAACCGCGCCTGCGCTCCCGAGTTGAGCCGTAAGACCATCCAGCAGACCACTCCCATTAACATCATGGAAAGGCCGATTGTGTTGAGGATGTCCACGCGCAACAAATCACTCCACGGCGCCCAGCCCCAGGCGATCACATACTCCTGCAACCGAAACAGCAGACCGAGTCCGAAAATCTCCGCACCGCGGCGAATCGTAGTCCGCGCAATCTGATTAGCGGGCACGCCCTTCTGCCGCAGTTTGTCAGTAACCAGTGCAAAGGAAATTCCTGCCAGAAAAAGAAAGAGTGGGGCAGGCAGAGTTCCACCCAATTGGGACCACATGAAAAACGTGCTTTTGCGCGCATTGCCGCCCAGCCACGAGTCGTAGCAATGCGTCTGGAACATGAGCACGCAGGCGAGCCCGCGCATCCAGTCGATGTACGCAAGCCGGGATGGAGTTGAAGCAGTCAAAATAGTTACGGAGCCACGGGCAGTATACAAAACAGGGCGAATCACTACGCGGGAGATTCCCTCGCCCAGCTGACCCCAGGCTCAGGATGGCATCTTTTGTTGAGGCCTTAAGTCCATGATTTGCCGCGCAACTCGTAGAGGCACAATGCCCTGGAACTTTTTCCGCCGCTGCGGGTTTATATAGATCGGATGGACGCTTCCAGACGAAACTGAAAAGGCCTGGAGGCCTCAAGATCTGGTTCGATCTTCGCGGATCACAGATCGAAGAAGGGGGTTCAAAATGCGCTACTTACGCTATTTAGCTTTGCTGGGGATTCTGACGCTTCCAATCGCATATTCGCAAGCCCAGGTTGCAGTGGGCGTTCGGGTGGGCCCGGGCTACGTGGGTCCCGCGCCCGCATGCGCCTATGGCTATTACTCCTATTATCCGTACGCGTGCGCGCCCTATGGCTACTACGGGCCGGGATGGTTCGCGGGCGGGGTTTTCATTGGCGCAGGGCCGTGGTATCACGGCTACTACGGGCCGGGGTGGGGTTATAGGGCTGGCTATGGCTACTACGGACGGGGATGGAACGGCTACTACGGTCGCGGCTACTACAGGCCCGGTGCCTACGGATACTATCACGGCGGCGGAGTCGGTGGCGGAGGCTATTCACGCGCATCGGTAGGCGGCGGTTTCCATGGTGGTGGCGGACGCCGTTAAAGCGACTTAAATGAATTAGCTGAAAGCGGCTGGCGGCCAAATGCTGTCAGCCGTTTTGTTTTTTAGAAACCCCACGTTCGAAAGTACTTCCGTAACTTGATGCTGCCGCTGCAATACGTCACCATAGTTCTTCTGACGCAGCGGCAGCACCGGCGTTAGTCCAAAGAAATATGCCTGGCAAACCGAACTCCGAGCAGGGTGGTACCGCAGCAGCTCCGGCACGCGCTTCGAACGCGTCAGTTGAACACGTGCTGAGTCAGGCAACGACACCACAACAGTTTTGTACTGCGCTGGCCAAGCTGTTTGGAGTGCGGCCGACCGAAGTTGCTCTGATGCGGCTGGAGAAAGGTCTGCTGAATTTCGTCCATCCCGAACAATTAAAAACCGCCGGATCGATCCCAGTCTCCAGTTCTTCCGCGGTCGCCGCCCATACCGCGTCTGCCAAAAAGACAGAACTCTTCAATGCCTTCGTGAAAGTGAAACACGCGAGCATTTTCGAGAGCGTGAAGCTCAACAATCCCGCTGACGATGACGACAGGTCAGGCCAGAACGCAATTCAAAAACTGATGTCCGCGCCAATTCTAGACGGACAGCGGAAGGTTCTGGGCGTAGTGCAGGTTTGTCGCAAAGGATTTGATCCGGCCACTGCAGGCCCGGACTTCTCTCAGGACGACCTGCAGCAACTGGAACTCGCCGCAAAGGTCCTATCCACCCTGCCTTTCATAAAGTAGAGCCTTCCTCACAATTCTTCGAGCGTTCCCCTCCTGGCAGCAATCGTTGACTACGCTTCTGGTCGTCTTCTTCTTCCAGTCGTACCTAAGTTGGTTTTGCCGCCTTGCCGACGTCGAATGGCTGCGGCAGCAGGCGACTGTCGCAAAGCCAGGTCCAGAGCCAGTTTCTCCTCATCTGTGAGCGGTCGCGAAGCGCCTTTCGGCAGGTTGCCCAGCACCAAGGGTCCAATTGCGACGCGAAGCAATCTCAGCACCTCAACTCCAAGCCCTGCAAACATGCGCCGGATATGGCGATTCCTGCCTTCGTCGAGGATAATTTCGAGCCAGGTATTTTTTTCACCTCCGCGCAGAATTTGCGCACTTTTTGCCCGGAGGAAACTGCCATCATCAGCTCCGACCCCTTTAATGATGGATTCGATCAGTGCCGTGTCTGCGACCACGCCAATCTGCACGTGGTAAGTTTTGTCGAGGTGCATATCGGGCGCGAGCACGCGGGCTGCCCATTCGGAATCGTTAGTTAGTAGCAGCAGCCCTTCGCTCGCCTTATCCAATCGGCCGACCGGAGCAACCCAAGGCAAGCCTTCGTCCAGATAGGCGTAGACCGTCTCGCGACTTTTCTCGTCAGAAGCTGTCGTTACCACCCCACGAGGTTTATTGAGCATGACGTAGACCTTCACTGGAGTGGGCAGTTCTTGGCGATCGACTTGGATACGATCGCGTTCCGCACGAACCGGCGCCTCGGGATTCCGACAGATTCCACCGTTCAGGCTCACGCGCCCGGCGCGGATGAGATCCACCGCATTCGAGCGCGAACAATAGCCCTGTTTGGAAAGGGCGCGGGCCAGACCAATCCGCCGGGAGAGATCTTTTGCAGGCACGCTCTCATGCTAAACCACGATTGCTGCGAAGCGATGGTCGCTGATTCCTCGCAACCGGCTGGATTCTCGATTTAGAATAATTTGCATGATCGATGCTCACCGGTTCTCGCTGTTCCTCGGCGCGGCCACGCTGCTGGCGGTGGCGCCTGGCCCCGGAATGTTGTATGTCCTTGCTCGCACACTTGCCGGTGGCCGCCGTGAGGGAGTGCTGTCCTGTCTGGGAACATTCCTGGGCGGGCTCACGCACGTTATGGCTGCGGCGACGGGTTTGTCGATTGTGCTGGCCACGTCGGCAACAGCTTTTGCGGTAGTTAAGTATGCGGGTGCAGGATATCTGATCTACCTCGGCGTTCGCATGATCCTGAGCGCCCGCGAAAATCAAGAGGCGGAAATCGAAATCCCACAGGTTCCAAGAAATCCCTTTTGGCAGGGCATTGCGACTGAAGTTCTGAACCCCAAGACAGCAATTTTCTTTCTCGCTTTCATTCCACAATTTGTGAATCGGGGGAGTGGCGGAGTGTTCTGGCAGTTTCTTCTGTTGGGTACGATCAGCGTGACGTTGAATACCTCCTGCGACCTTATCGTGACCTTCCTGGCGGCTCCGATCGGTGCGCGTTTGCGGTCTTCGGCCGTTCTGCGCCGGAGGCAGCGCACCGCCACGGGACTAACTCTGATCGGCCTGGGTGCATTCGTCGCGGTGTCCGACTCGAGGTAGGGTAGCCCCGGTGTGATACCCTTCGACTTTCATGTCCGATCTCAAGCCTGACCGCCGCTCGCGCCAGCGCATACCCGCGCGCACCGGAGTCTCCGTCCGATCCTCGCAAGGCCAACCGACCACCGGAATCACCCGAGACTTAAGCGCGAGCGGGATCTTCCTGTACGCGGATTCCGAAATTCTCGTCGGCAGCGAACTGGAGATGGTGCTCATGCTGCCGGCCCAACTCACCGACGGCGAAAAGCGCTGGGTGTTGTGCCAAGCCTCGGTAGTTCGCGTCGAACCGGGCGGAGCAGATGGCCACTTTGGCGTCGCCGCCAAGATCCGCAGTATGGCGACCTTGCCGGAGATTCCGGGCTGAACTCCAGCTTTTTCTGGGTGAGGTAGGCGCTCTTACCATGTAAGTTGGGGAACGGTGGTCGTCGTTTGCTGCTGGGGCTCTGTGAAAATTTGTTAAAAACTTAGGATTCTACTTCCATTTGCATGATATTCGGTGCAATAATGCTGGCCCTTGGATTGCTCTGGTCCAAGACAGCGACATTAAAGATTGCAAATGTCAGGTGATTCGGTCATGTGGATGGAAAAGCTGTCCCAAGGCGTGCTTCGTGTGCTCACGCCTCTGGGACCACGGTATCTGAACCCTTCATTCGCGCAGCGGCTTTATTTGCTGTGGATTTTTCGCAACTTCGACACTTTGCCCCTGAAGGTACTCAGCCCAGGGCAACAAAGACGCATCGACGCCATGTGCGCCCGCCACGGCTTTCTCTCCGTGCTGGAACCGAACGGACTAATGGATACTCCGCTGCTCGGCACACTAGAACAGCGTCCGCCGGTTGCGCCGCCGCGCCGTCCCAATCGAAGCGTGTCCGATGCTGTGGCTCCATTCGCTGCGGACCTTCAGCAGCGTTCTTGAACCACTTGAGGCGCAAGTGCTCAGCTTGGCAAAACCGGCGCGAGCGTCTACATCGAAAGCAGAATCAGCAGCGGCGATGCAAAAGCAACGCGATGCATCATGATCGTCGTGAGAAGTCCCCGGTCGAACCCAATCCGACAAGAAATTTGCTGAAGAAGAACTGCCGATCCGGTCAAGAGATGCCAGCATCTGCAAGTTGGCCAGGGTTGGTGCGATGACAAGCGGCTGTGTTATATTCTTCATCGGCAGTCGCATTCGCCCGATACGGTGATTCCGGACAGCAGCTTCCCGGCTGCAATAGGAGCAATCGCCCATAACCGCAACAGTGATGCGGAATTCCCAGGAGCGAAGCTGAACCCACGAACGGGCGCGTAGCTCAATTGGCAGAGCAACTGACTCTTAATCAGTAGGTTGAAGGTTCGATTCCTTCCGCGCTCACCACACCCACTAGATTCAATTAGTTACACACCCGTCATTCTCGCGACTACCCTGCTGGGTAGCAACTAGTGGCCTGTCGCAGAGTAACCATTACTAGACTGTTAGCATCAAAGCTGTCATGGCTACTGGCAGCGAAATCTTGCTCTCCAAGCAACAGCAGTCCGATCTAAGTAGCATCGCCCAGTCCCGTGCTCTGCCGGCCGGATACGTGTTTCGCGCCAAGTTGATCCTCATGCTGGTAGAAGGCTCGTCCTTCAACGCGATTAAGCAACAGCTCCAGACCACGGCGCCCACCATCGTTCGCTGGAAGCAACGCTTCCGGCAATACGGAATGGAGGGACTGGACACCTATCATCCCGGCCAGAAGCCCAGTGTGCTGACTCCAGCTCTGCGCGCCCGCATCCTGTCGGCCACGCGGAGAAAACCTAGCGACGGGTCTACGCACTGGAGTTGCCGCAAGCTGGCCTCTGCGCTCGGCGTCAGCAAAGACGCTGTGCATCGGGTTTGGCAAGAAGCGGGCCTGAAACCACACCGCCTCGAACGCTACATGGCCAGCGACGATCCTGAATTCGAAAGCAAAGCCGCTGACATCCTCGGCCTCTATCTGCGCCCGCCGCAGCATGCGGCCGTGTTCTGCGTCGATGAGAAGACCGCCATTCAGGCCTTGGACCGTCTCGATCCCGTCCTGCCGCTCTCGCCGGGACGCGCCGAACGGCACGGCTTCGAGTACTACCGCCACGGCACGCTCTCCTTATATGCAGCGCTTAATACCGCCACCGGTCGCGTCCACGGCAAAACCGCTGCCCGCCATACCAGCCGCGAGTTCGTCGCCTTTTTGCAAGAGGTCGTATCCTTGTGCCCGCCTCGGCAACAGATTCACATCATCCTCGACAATCTCTCTGCGCACAAAACTCAAGCGGTCCGCGAGTTCCTCCAACAACATCCGCGAGTCCGGTTTCACTTCACGCCCACTTACTCGTCCTGGCTCAATCAGGTCGAGATCTGGTTCGCCAAGATCGAACGCGAAGTCATTGCACGGGGCATCTTCACCTCAGTTCCCGACTTGGCTCGCAAACTCCGCCGCTACATCAATGCCTACTCTGCCCATGCTCGGCCTATCCAGTGGAAATACTCCGACCCCACCCGCCGCGTCCGCGGTAACGAACTCACTGCGACAGGCCACTAGGTAGCAAAGTGTTGACATTCTCCAGCGGCTGCCGGAAGTCCTGAACGGTTGCGTGGTCGTAAACATCCATGGCGATGTTCACTTTGCTGTGGCCGAGGATTCCCGAAATGACTTTCGGATGAACTCCGTCACGGCGAAGCGTCGTCGTCAACGTGTGGCGGAAGTCGTGCCATCCGCCGACATGGATATTCAGTTTTGTAGCAATGCCGTTTGCGCCTTTGATATGACGCTTCAGGACGTTGCCTTGATTCAGAGGCGTTCCGCGCTTGGAAGCAAACACCCACTCGGCGTGCTTCGGAAGTGCGTGCAGACGAGACAGCAAGTTTTCAGGCAATGGCAGACCGCGCTCAGAACTCTCGGTCTTCACACTACCTTCCTTACCCTCGTACACTTGTCTCTGAACGCGCAAAACATCTCCGTCGAAATCCGTCCACTTGATTGCTATGGCTTCACCGATACGCAAACCCGTTGAAGCTAAAAAATGTACGAGCGTTGCATACGGCTCTTTTAAACCATCCGCAATCTGATGGATTTGCTGCGCGGTGAGCACTGACCTTCGAACCTTTCGCCCGCCTGATTCGAACGGTAACCGCACACCCTCACATGGATTTCTTTCCAGCCATCCGCAGCTCACGGCCCATCCCAAGTTCATGCTCATTGTTACTCGAATGCTCCTGAGCACGCTCTTGCTATAAGTTTTCGCTTTGGACGCAAGAAACATCTGAATGTCTTCGCGGGTTATGTCTGAAATTCGACGCTTGGCAAACGTACCCAAGACGTACGCTCTCAGAGCATTCTTGTAGTGACCGAGTGTGGCGGGCTTCAGGGTAGGACCTTCCGCCTTCTCCCATCGCTCGGTGAGTTCTTGAAACGTCATTGCAGTCAAGGACGGAGTCTTCATAATCTCCGTCATTTTGTTGAATGCGGCAGCTTTCGTCGGCAGTTCGGTCAAAGTGCCCAATCTAACTTTCCTGCGCACTCTTTCCATCTTGCCCTCGATCGACTTGTCTTCTCGATAACCGCCGTACCACACTGCTTCCTTTCTTCGAAACAACTTTACCCATCCACGCTGAAACCTGTAAGGCATACATGCCCTTTCCGATTCCAACGGTTTCCCGCGCAGGAGTTTATCTTGAAGTTGTTTCTGAAGCAATAAAGAATCGAAACGAATAGCGCGGCCTAATCGAACTACCGGGAGTTCTGCGAGATGCCTACGTACCCAAGATTCGGACACTTTCAGGTAGTCTGCGGCCTCTCCGACAGTGAGCAAAGTCCCTGTCAGATCCTTCGCGACGTTGCCGCATTTATTGCCGGTGATCGTAGTGCCCTCGGCAGAGGGCGAATTCTCTTGGTTCAACTACATCTTTCACGTACCTCGTGGCTTCAGGCTTTCGCCCTCATACGAGTTTGGCCGACATCACGTGCAACTACGGGCATAAACTATTTAAAAGCCCACCAGGCCATTCCTTGGCGAGAGGACTGATTTGGTGGACTCTTTGCGTTTGGTAATTGTTTAATTCGTTCCGAAGACGTTCAGCCGTGCAGAGAATCCTTGTGGTGTTCTGAACTCCACGATGCACTGTCCGACGTTCTGCAACGTCACAGTTGCTAAGGCTGCGACTACGGCGCTGACACTTGCGACTGCACTATTCTCCATGGGAGTTCCCGGATCAGTCTGGAAACCCGGTTGGACGTAGCCGGGACCTATTTGCTGTCCGATGCAATTCGCAGGTGGCCAACCTGTCTGGACGCTACCTTCACCCGCTGGGGCCGCTCCGTTCGTACTCGTTGCCGTGATGACGGGTTGCGCACTCAGTACGTTGCCGCCTATGTCGATTGCCTGAGCGGTTACGACTACGGAATCATTGACTCCGTTTACCATCGTCAGTTCATATTCCCCCACGCCAACGCCTGCTGTGATACCTGCTCCCGTCAGAACTATTCCGACGGCGACTTGCGCCGCTCCGGTGTTCGGAGCGGGAAATGCTGTGATTAGATTGTCCATGTTTTCTTTTATGCTTTCTTCATTGCGAGGCCGGTTCCGGTCTTGGCCTGCGTATTGATCCGTGCGGTCAGCCTGGCGCGGAGTCGCTTTACTCCCACTACTTCCTGAGCGTCCATTCGGTACATGTTTGCTTCGAGCTGCCGCAGGCTATATTCCCGCATACTTGCTTCGTTCTCTGAATTTCTTGCAACGGTCAAATGCCTACACAAAATCTCATTGTTCGCTGTTCCCGGCGTTGTGTGTATCTGTTCGCTCATCATTTCCCCTACAGGCCGTTCGTGTCTGCCGCTCCACCGGGGCAGTATGGATATGGACCCGGATCAAACTTTGGTGGGCGTTGGATGCCCTCCAGACTTGGGCTTCGCTCTCTTACGTTTCGGAACTTTTCTTGATGCTCTGGGCGATACGCAGGCGAGTCGTACACGTTGACCCGATGCCTGCTTACGTCAAGTGCGTCATGGTCTGTTCTAAGCTTTCGGACTGCATCACCAATTTCTGTGGCCGACCATTCCCTGAACGCTAGATAAGCGCGAGCATACGCTGCGCCCTCATCACTGTACTCAGTTCGTGGCCGCTTCGTGCTCCAGCCACAATACGAACAGAACGAACCACGGTGCAGCATATCGACCGCTGCCTCTTCTTTGAAGTTCGGGTCCTTCGCTAGTCTGCACCAAAGAGCTGCACGCTCTTCAGGCCATTCTTCACTCCACGTCGTCCAGAAGATTGGGTTGTAGATTGATGTCTTGAAGAAGTCGGGTGCGGTGCGTATACCGAGACGTACCATTTGTTGTAGCTTTGTGATCACGGCTGCGACTCCGCTACTGTCGAACTTTTGTTTGGCCTCCGCGATGGCCGATTGAACCTTATGCTCGCGCTGCTCCATGTCGATGAGCTTGCTGTGGAGTGTATTGCGCTCGTCTGCCAAGGACGCGTCCATGGTGTCTTTCAACTTTTGCAATTCTTGCTCCGCGACAGTTTTGGCTGCGACTGCTATGTCGTATTCTGTCCGCGGCACGCTGACTTCTGCTGCGAGCGCTGCGGTTTTCTTCAGTTCATCTATCTCCGCTTGCAGCGTATCGCACTTCTCCGCGAGCTTATCCGCGAACAGCTTGCAGGCAGCGCGTCTCGCCGCTTCGTCTCCCTTGGTCATGTCCTTCAGGATGGCCTTCTCAAAGGCATCCCGGAGAGCATCGGCCCTCTTTTCGCGTTTACGTTGTCTTTTAATCTCGTTACTCTCGGTCATCAGACATTTCTCCTACAGCTCTAACCGAAGTGGAATGGAAGGACGGCATGTCTGGTGCCTATAAACCATCCCGCTTCGGTGAGCCGATCTTGCTTTTAAGTTCTGACTCCTGCTGTCGCCCATCTCTTCATGGCCGATACCTTCATCTTCTGCTTTGTCTCATCGGAACGAACGGCATTGCCGAGTACCTTGCCACGTGCAACTCTAACGCAGCCACAACTGACGCTATTCTTATTTCCGGTCGTGGCCGTTTGCCTCAGATTGTCAGCGCGTACGACACAGAGTTGGCCACACTCGCACCAACACATCATCAAGCGTCTGCCCTGCTTGTCCTTCCCGAACGTGCTGAGCACGAATAACTTTCCAAACTTCTGGAACTTCTGATCGATCCGCTGGCGCTTCACGACTGCACCTTCTTCGCCAGACGCTCTTTGCGTTCCTCGGAATTCTGCTGGTTCTGCGCTTTCCTTGCGTCGATTGCTTTTTGTCTGGCCGCGACGATGCGATTTACCATCGCTTGGTACTTGATACACAATTCTCGTTCATCACTGATCGTGAACTCACCAGCTTGCCAATCGTTGAGCATTTTCGTTGGGTCATTCGTCACTGTGCCCGCACAAGTCTCAGCCGTCTCAGGAATGTCGAAGAAGAACTGCTTACGACCATCCCAAACGTCGTAGCTCACCGACAGCAATTCAAATCCGAGGTAGGCGAACAAGGCCGCGTCGATTTCAAAGGCACACATAAACTTCATGCGACACCTGCCAGCATCGCCTTACGCTTCAAGCGTGGCAAGCAGCGAAAGACATGGAAGCTAATGTCAGTCTGGCCGAGGACGATGTAGTCCAGCTCGATCTGTTCCATTTCGCTGACTGTTTTCTTCCCCAAAGCAGGACGCAGTGCGTTCTCCAGCACTTGAACCCTACGCTCTAACTCATCGATGCGCGTCTGTGATACCGGCGTGCTGGACGTGCCGAGCTTGTTGGCCTGCACGGGCGTGTTGACCGGCACGGGTTCCCCTGTACGTGGGCCATGTATGTCTTCTACTGAACCAGGCACCGGCACGACCGGCACCGCGGATTGCTCTGCGATGCGGCGTGCTGGTACTTCGATGGGAGCCTCTGTTGAAAGCTCCCCACCGAAACTTTTGCGAAGATTTTCTAAATACAAATCTTGAACCGAACTCATTCAAGCCTCCACGTGTATCCATCGGTCTCACGCAGTTTGTAGGCCTTGATGATCGCTTCCCGTTCGTGATTACTCAGTGCGCAGAATTGCTCGAAAGTTTTGATCGGCATCGGACACTTCGTATCGCAAATACGGAAAAGACGCTTCCACATCTCAAGATGCGGGGCGATTGTTTTTGTTCTATCTGCTTCTTCTTTCGCAAGCATCGCTTGTCTGCGATCTAACGTCTTCGGTGCAGTTGCCCAGATGTTCTCTGCTCGCTCTCGAAAGCCTACTTCATGAAGGATGCGACGTCTGTATTCGTCTGCTGGCATCCGTTGCAGAACTTCGAGCGTCAGAGGTTGCGGTGCCGCGGCCTTTGGAGCTTGCTTGTGATTACCGAAGTTAGCGCATTGGATTGACCGGCCGGTCGTGATCGAATGCCACTGGTGTACATCTACGATTTGACGATGGCCGCAAAGAGAACACTCAATAGTTAATCGCGGTGCTGCCGTGGTACCCGTTACTTCTCTGGCGATCCACGTACCGTATTGCTTGCCAGCTTCTCCGCGAAGCACGCTCATTGTTATCGATGACGACATGTTATTCTCCTCCCATCAGAACGTTCGTCAGGACTTGACTCATGTTCTTGGCGACTACTCCACCGTCATATCCTGTTTCGACGACGAGATGCTTGTACTCCTCACTGCCCATGGCGTCCACGTCACTTTGCGTATACCATTTGCCTTTCCATGCCACGACGCCCTTGTTGTAATAATGTCGTTTCTGCTCTGCAGGCGTAAGCGGGGCCGGTTCCAGATTGACTTTCGGCTTCGGCTTTGCGGCTGGTTCTGGTTCTACTTCCTGCTTGGTACGATCAGCTCGCACAAGATTTGCTGCAACGCAGATTCGGTAAACCGCCTCCCAAGCCAACTCGGTTCTTGGATCAAACATCTTGCCGGGTAGACCACAGCCGCTCTTTAAGACGCTGTACATCGCATTTATTTCGTTATCAGAGAATCTTCCTTCCCGGTGATGCTTCGCCCCGAATGCGCGTGCGGCAATGTCCATTGCCTGAGCTGCTGCGCCTGCAAAGCCTGCTGGCGGTATCGGCATGATTGGGATGTTCTTCGGCAGATCGACAAACTCGCAAAGCTCTTTGTCAAGGCCGATGGCCATGTCTAAATGCTTGCGAAGCTTGTTGTACATTCGCACCGTATTGGTAGCAGCTGCGTTCGCGACTCGCTCTGCGTATTCTTGTGCTTCGCGTTCTGGCCGGGTGCACTCAAGCTCGTCGGCTTCAATCATTGCGCCAAGTTCGCCACCAATCTTCTTTGGGCGAACGTCATGGATGGAACGTTGCGGTGTGAACGGATGACCGTTGACCTTCGCTTCAAATTCAGGTTCGGTCTGAATTAATTCTTTGTACTGGTCACCGGAAAGTTTCTCGACAAACTTGTCGAAGTTTCTTCCTTCTAAGGTGTGCCAGACATTTGATATTGCTGGTTGCATCATTTTCCCTCTTTGCTTTTCAACTGCGGTGTTCTCTGGCCGTGGCTGTGCCCACGGGTTCTACCTCAATCGCAGCTTCTGGAATAATTTCTCCACGGCTGCTTTGAACTTGTTCTCGCGCTCTTCTTGCTCGCTCGATTGCTTCCGATCTTTCGGTGTCGGTACGTAATCTGTTTCGTACCGAGCACGATAGTCGTCGTATGTACCCATGCTTCCTCTGGATGCGTGGCCTCGTTGTACTCCTTGTGCTCGTGCTCGATCTATGCGCCCCCTGCCTTCGTCTTGTTGATGACTTCGTATTCGACTGGCTCTGGTTTCAGGTCAGCCAGACTCATGCCTTCCTCGTCGAACCGTTGAAGTTCATCCGTGCTCGTACCATTGCCTACTGTGAGTACCAAAAGGGTTTCGATCATCTCGTTGCGCGTGGTATGTTCCACCACCGCAAGTTTATCCACACATTCAAGTACCCATGCGGGTAATGGAACTGCGACTACAGTTTTGGTTGATTTGGTTGCTGCCATGTGAATTTCTCTTTTCTCCTGCGCTCAGGTGGAGCAGGTCACTATGTGCGGCCTCGAACTTCACCGCGCTGCCGGGTGCGCCCGGTGCGTTGCCCCGATGGGGCGGGTCCCAAAACGAAAGGGCCAGCTTCGTGGCCCTGTCATTCCGTGCTCGAACCTTCGAACGAAGGGCGATTGAGATGGGAACACTTGTCCCTCGCTTCATTAGAAGGGATTTGGACGGAATTGGCGTGGGGGGTGCCTTTGTGTATTCCGTCCAAACTGCTGATTACACTGGAAATCTAGCTGTCATATGGGAACCGGATTTCCGCGAGGGGGGCCTAAGTGACTTTGACGGTGGTGGCGTCGGGATCATCCCAGGTTGGCAGTTCTCGTTTAGGCTCAAACAACAACTTGTCCACTCTTTCCTTCGCCGGGAACATGACATCAGCGTCTTCACTTCGTGGTACTGATCCCCAATGATCTTTGGCTTTGATCTTCTGTGGTACGTCGAGATGCCATGCCTCAGCCACG
Source organism: uncultured Acidobacteriota bacterium (assembly GCA_963722725.1). Classification (GTDB taxonomy): domain Bacteria; phylum Acidobacteriota; class Terriglobia; order Terriglobales; family Acidobacteriaceae; genus JABDBE01. The sequence continues at coordinate 596,973 of CAVROB010000006.1, read as the reverse complement.
TACACCATGAAGGCCGAGGATTGCCCACCCTTCATCGTTCCGAGACCGAGACTAAAAATATCGTCCAGCTTATGCTGCTTCATCTGATACCGCCATGCTCCCCAATCCCGCTTTGGTTTCGGGAACGTCAGGATGCGTTCACGAACTTCGCTCCTCCACCGTTTAAGAATAGTTCCCATCTTGTCTTGTACCAGCCACAGATGTTTGCGTCCGAATGTAGTCAGTCCCAAGTGTTGGACGATCTCCTCAAAGCGTCGTCTCACACAGGCGTAACTGGCCTGGGTATCGTTATAGGTCATTCCTGGATCGTTGAAGTCTTCGTTGATCCCGCAATCTGGGCAAGGATACGGAACGCCGACTGGCAGATACTCTCCCTTCTGTGGATTCTGCTTCCTGCCGAATCTCTCCATGCAAGAGTTGCATGCGGTCGCATTGTAGTACGGGATCGCCATGCAGATTTCGCTCGCAATCTTGTCACGATTGAACATCAGATCACTCTTGTACTTGATCTGCGGAGCGACCTTCGGGCGGAATGGGTCATCAACAATAATCACCCACTTGCCCTCGAACGATTCCATGCCGGGATAAAACAAAATCGTGTGGTCATTGCGCTTGCGGTGCTTCTGCTTTGGCTTGTGTATTCCTGGAGAGACAGGATCGACTACGAGTGCGTGTTCTTTCCCGTCAGGCCGCCATCGAATCATGGCTCCTTCGTCGGACAGCTTCTTTGCTTCCTCGATTGTTACGTAACGAGACGCAGTTGCAGTGGCCGTGCTCATTGCACACCGCCTGCTACATGCCTAGTGCATTCGTTGACCAGAACACCGGTGACGTGGCGATCGATCACGACAGGAGCCTGGGGCGGCAGGAACTGAAACTTCCAGCGCGTCCGGGTGAATGCATACTCGATCTCAGGATCGGGGAATGTGTCGAGCTATCGCACGATGTTCTGATCGTCCGGCATCTCGACAGATGGCAGCATGAGTTGCCAAGACGCTTGAAGTCGTCAGCACGCTGGAGGATGATCATTGCTTCGCCTCCCATGCAAGCTTCAACCTCAGCGCTCCAACACGGGCCGTGAGTTGTTTAATCTCCGCTTCGTACTCTGCCCGAACTTCGCGGCTGAAGAGAGACAGGACTCGACTCTTCGCAAACTTCAGGTCGGCTAAGCTTTTGTCCAGCTCACTCTGCGTATTTTGTGCGGAAGTTTTTAGAACGTTAACGTGCTGCACGTCATTACGTTTGGTAGAAAGAACAGATGATGAGGGTTTATGTTTTGACGTATTGGGGGTTACACTCCTCTGAGAGGGGGTAGCTTTTGCGGAAGCTACTCCGTTGAGAGGGGATAGCTTTGGGGAAGACCTGCCAATCTTTATGACTGGCGATACTCCACTGAGAGGGGACAGCTTTTGGTCTATCCTGTCGATTTTACGAGATAGTGGTTTTCCAGTTTCGACATCGAAAAGGCCCTGCTTGGTGACCAGAACCCTCATTGCTTCCAGATTTAGTGAATAACGGTTGGTTCCGTCTCTGTCACCGCCCTTGCCTTCGACCCATTTCAGAATGCCAGCGGCCTTCCAGTATTTCAGCGCGACAGACACGGACTCGTCCTTGCGAATGCCGGTGTACCGTTTGATGGAGCTGTATCCATGCCACGATCTCCCGGCGTCATCGGCCTTGGCGCTGAGGAACAGCAGAATTAACTTGGCCGAGATTTCCCGTGGTGCGGTTTGAATCATCCACGATAGATCGTGGTACTGCCAACTAAGTTTTCGGGGCTGCTTTTCGGTCATAACTTCTCCCCTTTGATTACCTGCGATGGCCTGGATTTCTGTGCCAGCCCGATCTCGATTGTCGTTCCCAATCGGAACGATCAGAAAATTACGAACGTCCTTATCCTTCCGCCGGCGCTGGTCGAATGAGCAGGTCCGAGACGAGGCGGAGGCGAGACTCCTAAACTATTGATTCCGAGGGCATCAGCACTTAGGGAGGGAGAGAATATTTGGACCGGGGTGGCGATGTTTCTGCGTATTTGTGATCAGGCTAAATTCTCGTCGTGCTGCGAGTGGTTAGAGTTCACAAGTTTGACCGACCGAACTGCCACATTGTGTCTCCTGGGCGGGGACTCTTCCGGAACCCAGCGTCGATTACCGCCGCAGGGGGTTTGAGTGCTATGGCCTGTTGGCGACAGTTATCCCTGCAAGCTGAAGTCGGTGAGACATCTTCACGCGGGCTTTAGGAACTTCCCCTCGCCTGCCCCCGACCCGCCTTCACTTCAGACCGAAGGCGTACACTTTTTCGTCGTGCGAACCGACATAAACAACCCCGTTCGCCACGGCGGGCGAAGAATACACAAGGTAACCTGTTGCGTAGCTCCACAGCTTGGCTCCGGTGCGGGCGTTCAGCGCGTACACATTGTCGTCATACGAGCCGATATAAACCACCCCATTCGCCACGGCGGGCGAGGAAGCCGCGCTCCCCAAGTAGCTCCACAGCTTGGCTCCGGTGCGGGCGTTCAGCGCGTAGACGTCGCCGCCATCCTCGCCCACGTACACCACCCCATTGGCCACGGCGGGCGAGCCAAACACGGTGCCTATGGGGTAACTCCACAACATGGCGCCGGTGCTGGCGTTCAGCGCGAACACGTAGCCATCGCCGTCGCCGATATAAACCACCCCGTTCGCGACGGCAGGTGAGGAAACTACAGCAAGGTAACCTCCTGTGGCGTAGGTCCACTGCTCGGCGCCGGTGCTGGCATTCAGGGCGTACACGTTGTTGTCGTTCGAACCGACATAAACCACCCCGTTCGCCACGGCGGGTGAGGAAACCACAGCATCGCCGGTGGGGTAACTCCAGAGCTTGGCGCCGGTGCTGGCGTTTAGCGCGTACACGTTGTGGTCATAGGAGCCGATATAAACCACCCCGTTCGCCACGGCGGGCGACGAGGTCACAATGTCGCTGGTAGCGAAGCTCCAGAGCTTGGCGCCGGTGCTGGCGTTCAGCGCGTACACGTTGTCGTCGGTCGAGCCGAAATAAACCACCCCATTCGCCACGGCGGGCGAGGAATCCACAAAGTTCGTGGCGTAGCTCCACAGCTTGGCACCGGTCTTGGCGTTTAGCGCGTACAGGTGGCCGTCCTCCGAGCCGACATAAACCACCTCGTTCGCCACGGCAGGTGAGGAAAAGACATTAAGGCCTGTGGTGTACCTCCACTTCAGGCCGAGCTTCCCGACATTGCGGACGTTAAGCACCTTTTCGCAGGGATTCCAGCGCTGCATGTTGTGCCTGTGGAACTCGGCCCACGGAGTGTAGGTCCCGCACGTGGGCTTCTGACCCCACGCCACAGAGACCGAACCCGCACACAAAATCAAAACCACGATGCTGATTCGTTTCATAACTAAACCTCCAGAAGATAAACTTGTATACTGGGAACCCGCGAATGAGGGCACACAATCTTGTTCGCCTTCCGCCGGTTTGTCAATGGTGCAAAGGGTTGCAGTTCTGCGGAGTTAGGCGGTTTCTCGTGATAGTTGACGTAAAATCCTGTGGGTGTTGAAAAACTACGATCAGCGCAACGCCTTTTCGGCTGCGAGTATGCCCTGCTGAGTTTTTCTTTTCTCTGTTCGGCTAAGTGGTGGCGGGCAGAACCGGTCTTGTCGGTTGGCTGAGGAACCGCACTAGTCGCTTGATGTCTTGGGCTGCCGCTGCCAGGAAGAACTGTTCGCGTACGAACTTCAATCGACGCAGACGCAAGCGGCGTACTCCCATCTGATTCTTCAGTTCTGCAAACAACGCCTCCACTTTCTTTCTCTGCCGTTGTGCCTGGGCAAACTCAGGTGTGTTCGCCAACTCCCGGGCGTGTTGCCGTGCCGGTTCGTGCTGATGGATGACCAAGCAACGGAAAGCCGCACTGGTGCACTGCGGCCGGAGCGGGCACGGGCCACACCGTTTGCGGGTCCCGATGTAGGTCCAGGCGTGATTGCGATGACTTCGACCGCCGTAGTTCAGGGGCTGACCGGCAGGGCAGATATAGCGATCTTGTTCCGCTTCGTACATGAAACGCTCGGGACCGAAGTAGGGACTCCTCTTTCTGTGAATACTGTCGCGGGTTCGCATATAGGGAGTGATGTTACGATCGACCAACCACTGCAAGAACTCCCCGTTCCCATACGTCGTGTCAGCCGCCACCGATTCGGGCGCTCGTCCTTGCCACTCGGCGAAACGGGTCAGCATATCTTGTGCGGCCACCGTCTCCTGGCTCATGCGCGCCGCTGTGCCCTGCACTCCCACAATCACGCAGCTTGCATTGTCCACCAGATAGTTGTCGTAGTAACCGAGGCGAGCCGGCGTGTTGCCCTTCGTGGCATAGGTAGAATCGGGGTCGGTGGTCGATACCTGGTCTTGCTCATGCACCGGTTCTTCCACCGGGTTCTGCTGTTCCAGTTCCTTCAGATACTGTCGCACGGTGTGATGGACCTGGGCTGCTTCTCCCAACTGCTCCCGTGGAATGCGACTCTCCTTGGCTGCATTGGCTTCCACGAAGCTGCCATCCACCGACAGGTGCCGGCCCTGCACCAGCCCTACTTCCACACCCTGCCGCACGATCTGTTCAAACCGCTCCTCGAACAGCTTCGATTCCTGAAACCGCCCATGACGGTTCTTGGAAAATGTAGAGTGATGCGGGATCTCCTGATCGAAGCCCAGACCGGTGAACCAGCGCCACGCCAAGTGCATGCGCAGTTCTTCCACCAGCTTGCGCTCGCTGCTGATGCCGTACAGATAGCCGATCAAGAGAATGCGTAGCAGTAGCTCGGGATCAATCGACGGTCGTCCGGTCTCGCTGTAGCTGCCTTTCAGTTGTTCGCGTACGAAAGCAAAGCTGACGTGCTTCTCGATGAGCCGCAGCAGGTGGGTCTCAGGAACCTGATCTTCCAGGCGAAAATAGTAGAACAACGCTTCGGAGCGGTCGTGTTGCCCCATCATGACTAGCAAGCCTCCGAGAATGGCGATCCACTGCATGGCAAGCATTCCTCCTTCTTATTACCATGCTTCTGCCGCCATTCCGATCGCTAATCACAGTGACTTTTTCAACACCCACTCCTGATAGCGTCAAATTGACCGAAACCCTCGGCCGCAAGGCCTTGCACACTGCGAAGAAATCTTCGCTTTTAGACATTGCCAGGCAGGCGTATACTTCCGCTGCCCCCCGAGGGTAGCAGGCAAAAGGCGTCCTGCGATCCTCGTCCCCCGATAGAAGAAACAAGAGTCTGTCTCAAAGAATCGCCACTGGATGGAAATTATGCTAGGGAAAACCTCTCCTGGGAAGCGATGCACCTTGCTGGCGCTTCTGGTGTTCGGCCTACTTCTCGGCGCAGCACGTGCCCAAACCGAAACCGTGCTCTACAGCTTCTGCACACAGGGCGGGAGCAGCTGCACCGACGGGAACGCACCAGTCGCGAGCGTGGTCCTCGACCATGAGGGAAACCTCTATGGGACGACCCCGTCAGGCGGGGCCTACAGAGGCGGCGTCGTATTCAGTCTCACGCCAGGAGGCCAGGAGACAGTGCTCTACAGCTTCTGCGCGCAGTCCAACTGCACCGACGGGTGGGGTCCTGTAGCCGGGGTTATCTTCGACCCAAAGGGAAACCTGTATGGGACGACTTCGGATGGCGGGCTTTACTACGACGCCTGCGATGGATACGGATGCGGCGCCGTCTTCAAGCTTACCCCGGCTGGCCAAGAGACAGTCCTCGACAGCTTTGCCGGCTACTATGGATACGATCCTGTGGCAGGAGTAGTATTCGACCAGAAAGGGAACCTGTATGGGACGACCCACTCCGGCGGGGACTACGGAGGCGGCGTGGTATTCAAGCTCACTCCAAAAGGCAAGGAGATAGTCCTCTACAGCTTTTGTGCTCAGGGCGGGTACCACTGCACCGATGGGACAAACCCTAATGCCGGGCTGGTTTTCGACCAGAGGGGAAACCTCTATGGCACGACCTACCTGGGCGGGGACGGCGTAGGCTGCGAAAGTTATGGGTGCGGCGTTGTATTCAAGCTCACTCCAGAAGGTAAGGAGACGGTCCTCCATAGCTTCTGTGAACAGGGCGACTGCACAGACGGGAACGGGCCCGTCGCAGGGGTGGTCCTCGATCAGGAGGGTAACGTATACGGGACAACCGTCCACGGAGGGGATTACGGCTACGACGTCTGCCCTTCGGGATGCGGTGTCGCATTCAAAATCACTCCAAAGGGCAAGGAGACGGTCCTCCACACCTTCTGTGCGAAGACCAACTGCGTCGACGGCGCGAATCCCTCGGCAGCGCTAGTTTTCGACGGGAGGGGATCCCTGTATGGGACAACTGCTATCGGCGGCGCCTATACCTCTAACTGGTGCTACTACGGCTGTGGCGTCGTGTTCAAACTCAATCGCAAAGGCAAGGAGACAGTTCTCTACAGCTTCTGTGCGCAGACCAACTGCACCGATGGAGCAACTCCCGACGCTGGGCTGACCTTAGACCAGAAGGGCAACCTGTATGGCACAACCCAGTACGGCGGCGCCTACAACCCCAACGTCTGCTCAGACATGTACGGATACTACGGATGCGGTGCCGTATTTAAGCTCACTCCATGACCCCACGTTTGCTGAACTCGGGGCGGGCACGCAGGTGCAGTTTTGAACTCCGATGAAGAGCGAAGGGCGGAGACCGTTTTGAGGAATCTCCGCTGGAGGAAGATTATGCTGCGCAATACATCTCTCATGAAGCGAACCGCCATTCTGGTGCTTCTGGTTTTTGGCGTACTGCTGGGTGTGGCGCGGACCCAGACTGAAAAGGTGCTTTACAGCTTCTGTACGCAGAAAGGCTGCACTGATGGGATAGAGCCCAATGCAAATCTGGTATTTGACCAGGACGGAAACCTGTATGGCACGACCACGCTGGGCGGGGCCAATGAACCCTGCGGCCTCGACTACGCCGTTGGCTGCGGCGTCGTATTCAAACTGACTCCAAAAGGCGAGGAGACCATCCTCTACAGTTTCTGCGCGCAAACCAATTGCATTGATGGGTCACAACCAGAAGCAGGGTTAGTCTTCGACGCGGAAGGGAATCTGTATGGTACGACCGCCTACGGCGGAGCGCATGGAAACGGCGTCGTATTCAAGCTTAGCCCAGAAGGCGAGGAGACTGTCCTCCACAGTTTCTGTGCGCGTAACGGGTGTACCGACGGGGGAGTTCCACATGCGGGGTTGATCCTAGACCAGAAGGGCAACCTATATGGGACAACCACGCGGGGCGGAGCCTACAACAACAACCTCTGCGGCGGCGACGGGTGTGGCGCGGCGTTCAAGGTCACGCCAGAGGGCAAGTATATAGTCCTCCACAGCTTCTGTGCGCAGAGCAACTGCGCCGATGGCGCGTTCCCCGACGCGGGGCTGGTCTTCGACCAGAAGGGAAACCTTTATGGGACAGCCGCGGAGGGCGGAGCTTACGACTCGTACGGCGGCGTCGTGTTCAAGCTCACCCCAAATGGCAAGGAGACAGTCCTCCACAGTTTCTGTGCGCTGACCAACTGCGCCGATGGCTGGGGCCCCTTGGCAGGGCTTATCTTCGACCAAAAGGGGAGTCTGTATGGGACAACGGAGGCTGGCGGGGCCCATAGCTATGGCACCGTATTCAAGCTCACCCCAAAAGGAAAGGAGACAGTCCTCTACAGCTTTTGTGTGGCGAGCTACTGCCCTGATGGAGAAGAGCCTTCAGCAGAGCTAGTCTTCGATCAGAAGGGAAACCTGTATGGGACAACCACCTACGGAGGGGGCGGCAACCTAAACGATTGTGGCAGCCTGGGATGCGGCGTCGTATTCAAGCTCACCCCCAAAGGCAGGGAAACAGTCCTCTACAGCTTCTGTGTCGAGGGCGGGAACTACTGTACTAATGGAGACTTTCCCTCTTCAGCGCTGGTCTTCGACCAGAAGGAAAACCTGTATGGTATGACCTTTTACGGCGGCGACCACAATGCCGGTGTCGTATTCAAGCTCACTGCAGTATCCCACGTCCGCTGAAAATGGGACCCCGATGCTGTGTGGGAAGTTCTGCTTGATGGTTGGCGCTAAATCGCGTCTCTGACAATGTCGGCCCGTGTCAAGCATTTTTGAGCGCACTCACCGGCCACCAGGACGGAGGCTACCCTGAATCCCACCTGATCTTTGACTCGGCAGGAAACCTGTACGGTACAACGTTCGGGGGCGGCAAGACACGAGGTGGGTGCGGTTTTTCGGGCGGCTGCGGCGTGGTCTTCAAGCTGAAGCCGAACACAGACGGAGGCTGGACCGAGAGCGTCCTTTACAGCTTTATCTTCGAACGCGGAGGCTACTCTGAGGCCGGACTGATCTTCGACCAAGTTGGCAACCTTTACGGCACAACGTTTTACGGCGGCCCTCTCGATGGGGGTGCGGTCTTTGAGCTAACCCCGAACAGCGACGGAAGCTGGAAACAGAAGGTTCTCCACAATTTCAACCGTTTCCAGCAGGGAGTTGAGCCCAATGCAGGCGTGATCTTCGACCAAGCGGGGGATCTCTACGGCACGGTTAGATTCGGCGGCTCTAACGGTTGCGCCTACGGCAGCGGATGTGGAGTAGTCTTCAAGTTGGTGCAGAACCCAAAGGGCGGATGGAGTGAGACAGTGCTGCAACTCTTCTTCGATCATCCAGGGGCGGATCCCGTTGCTGGGGTGATCCTCGACGCCGCAGGGAATCTGTATGGGACGACTGTTGGCGACGGCACTGCCACTTTCGGTTCCGTGTTTGAGATTACGCCGTAGTGTGGCCTCTCAGGCGAGTTCACCCACTAGTGGGCTAGGGAGGTCTTCATCCCTGTCGTAACATCGCCATCGCACTTATTGACAGGGCATTTTAGTAGATTCATGAATCGTCTTCTCAGGTGGTTCCTGCTCTGCGGCTGCGTTGGCGCATTCGCAGCGGTGGCCGTTTACGTTCTGGGTAGCGTGCCGTCGCTGCGTACAAACGCCATCTTCAACCCCTACGTCATAATGACTCTAGCTCCGGCGTCGATCCTCGGGTTAGCGGAGCCTACTACATTCGGGGACACCGCATTTCTTCTCGGGATTGTGCTTGCCACGAACTTCGTCTTGTATGGTCTTTTGGGACTTGTACTTTTCGGGGTATGGTCCTTCTTTCGGCGTCCCACGACCTAACTGTTGAAAAATCGCGGTTACACTGATCTGTCTTCCCAGAAGGGGATTTGAGTGAAATGGCCTGTTTGCAACAGGTATCATTCCCTGTCATGGCACTGAAGACGATAACGCTCATGCCGGAACGGGTGAGCAACTGGGGTGAGTACCCGTTTATTGTCCCGGCAATTGCGGCCCTTAGAGAAATCAATGTTCGCAAGCCGATATTGTTTTTCGTTGGCGAGAACGGCTCTGGCAAGTCTACTCTGCTAGAGGCCATCGCCATACACTACGGCTTTGGCAGAGAAGGCGGGAACCGCAACCTGCGTGCCGAAACGACTGATAGCGTTCGCGCAGTGGAACCGCTCGCCAAGGCTCTCCGCGTAGCATTCACGAAACGCACCGGAGCAGGATTCTACCTTCGCGCCGAAAGCTTTTTTAATACAGCAACTACGATAGACGCACTTGGCGTAATAGATGCCTACGGCGGACGCAGTTTGCACGAACAGTCGCACGGAGAATCGTTCATCTCTCTCGCAGCCAATAAATTCAACCGCGATGGTTTTTACGTCATGGACGAACCAGAAGCAGCCCTGTCTCCGCAGCGACAATTAAGCCTTCTGGTGATACTCCATGACCTGTTACGGAATAGGCACGACGTGCAAGTGCTGATTGCGACTCACTCGCCCATATTGCTGGCGTACCCTGACGCGCAGATTATATCGTTTGACCATGGCGCTATTCACGAAATCAGTTACCGAGAATCGGCACCGTATCAGCTGTGCAGCAGGTTTCTCGCTGACCCCGACAGGTACATGCACGCTCTGTTTGAGGACGAATCGCTGTTCCGCAAAACGGATGAACAGACCTGACCAACAAAGTTAACTGTTGAAAAATCGCGATTTCACGCAATATAAAAAGGCGCCCACTTTGCGGTAGGTTGTGATTATTCGGATCACCACTTACCAAAAGGAGCGCCGTTATGAACCAAGAAAAGTATATGGGCATGGACGTTCACCAGGCAACGATCTCGGTTGCGGTCATGGATGGCAAGGGCAAGCTGATCATGGAATGCATTCTGGAGACGAAGGCGGACACGATTCTGGAGTTCGTCCACGGGCTACGCGGAACGGTGTCGGTGACCTTTGAAGAAGGAACTGCTGCCGCCTGGTTACATGATCTGCTGAAACCGCACGTCGCCCAGCTCGTGGTGTGCGATCCGCGAAAGAACGCGCTGCTGAAAGATGGCAGCAAGAGTGACCGGATCGATGCCCGTAAGCTGGCCGAGTTGTTACGCGGCAACCAGCTCCATTCGGTGTACCACGGAGAGCACGGGGTGCGCACTTTGAAGGAGTTGGGGCGCAGCTATCAGACGCTGACGAAAGATGTCACGCGGGTGATGAGTCGGATCAAGGCGCTGTACCGCAGCTGGGCCATTCCCTGCAGCGGAACCACGGTCTATGCCCCGCGGCATCGCGCGGAGTGGTTGGCGAAGATTCCGCAACCTGGAGTTCGTCGGCGAGCGGAACGGTTGTATCAGCAACTGGATCGACTGCAACCGGTGCGGCAGGAGGCGCGACGCGACCTGCTGCGCGAGAGTCGCAAACATGATGCCGTGAAAAGGCTGCAGCAGATTCCTGCGATCGGTCCGATTCGAGCCGCCTTGCTGGTAGCCCTGCTGCAAACCCCGCACCGTTTTCGTACCAAGCGCCAACTGTGGGCTTACAGCGGTCTTGCGATCGAGACGCACGACAGCGGCGAGTATCGCTATGTCCGAGGAAAGATACAACGCAACCGGGAGCGCATCACGGTGCGCGGTCTGAACGATAACCATAATCACGATCTGAAGAATCTGTTCAAGGGTGCGGCTCTCTCGGCCAGCACTCAGCCCGGACCGCTGCGCGATTTCTATACGGCTCTGGTTGAAAAAGGAATGCGGCCGACGATGGCCCGTCTCACTCTGGCACGAAAGATGGCCGCGATCACGTTAACCATTTGGAAGAAAGGAGTAAGTTTCGACGCCCAACAATTGCATCGGCAAGCCGCTTGAGCGTCTCTGGTAAGAGACCTTCCCCTCTCCGGTGATTCTCTCTGGTGGTGGTCGGTCGGGTTCTCGAGACGCTCGGTTCGAGGTGAGTATCAGTCAATGAGATCGGCCCTGTGTGCTTCGGCACCGAGTCACCCATTTCACGTTATGCCGCCTCGGATAACCAGAAATAGCGATAGGCCACGAGCCTCCGATAGAACCATGGTTGACACTCCAAGACCAAGGTCCGCTTGCCCAGTTTCAAGACTCGATGGGCGTCGTCACCCCGGAAGATGAAACCCACGGGAAGGGCAAAAAAGCCAGAGCAAAACCCCGCCGCGAAATCGGGGGGCACTCACAGTCAGTGGGCTGGATGTCGAGAAAGAGATCTCGCCTCCGGTCGAGAGAGAACTTTTTTCTTGACATTCCTTTTTATAGAACTCATTGACCTACCCAGCCAATTCTCAAAACGTTGTAATGGCCTCCCTTGAGAAGAGGCGTAACCGACTGCAAAACCGACGGTTGACATAGGACCTCTTGTCATGCTTCGTTGTGACCGGATTCAGTGTGGGTTAAACTAACCGATCCGCCAGGACTTCGCAGGAGGTGACCCCATGTCCGCGAGAGTGGATCTCTACGACAGCGCATACGCAAACTACGCGTCTGAGGTGTACAGAGAAGTACGAATGCAAACATATGGAGAGGATTTTGGACAAACAAGCTGGGCAACAACGGAAGAGTCAAGGGAAATCCCCCATCGGCTAGTCTTGAAACCTGATTCATCAGTGCTCGAATTGGGATGCGGTTCTGGTGGGTATGCCTTATACGTAGCGGAGACGGTGGGTTGCCGGGTTGTGGGCCTGGACATTAATGAACCGGGAGTTCAGAACGCAGACCAACTTGCTGCCGCGAGAGGTCTCGGTGAAAGGGTTCATTTCGAACGGTGCGACGCTTCTAAGGGTCTCCCCTTTGAGGACCAGACTTTTGATGCGGTGTTCTCGAATGATGTCTTGTGCCATCTTGCAGGACGACACAGAGTGCTCAGCGAGATATTTCGCATTCTGAAGGCCGGTGGACGAATGCTGTTTAGTGACGCGCTGGTAGTAGGCGGTATGCTTTCCCACGAAGAAATTGCCACGCGTAGCTCAATCGGGTTCTACGTGTACAGTCCGCCGGGAGAAAATGAACGACTGATTGCGAGAGCAGGGTTTCGCCGGATCAGCGTAACGGATACGACCGACAGCACGGCCCAAATCGCGAAACAGTGGTACGATGCGCGGGAGAAAAGGAAAAAGGAACTGATCGCAGCGGAAGGCAACGGCAACTTCGAAGGGCTGCAACGGTTTCTGTCGTGCGTGCACACCTTGACGACTGAAAGGCGTTTACTGAGGTATCTGTATTCTGCGAATAAGCCCCGGTGAGATGAACGGGCCCAGATTCGAAATGCGGAGCCCCGGTTCGGTCGCCATCGGACATGATGTATCGAACGATTCCTTCGTGTATGGTCGGCAAATCGGAAGTTGTCGGAGCCGTCGAACCGGATAGGCGATTCGGCTCAAATGGTGAAACATCTCGATTAGACTCATTGACAGGGTCGTGCGTCCGGTAGGGCGCGCGCGGACGGGCGTCGGTAGGCGTGCGACACACTGACTCTCACGCATTAGAAGCTCCCGACTGCTGCCTGAAATGCTCGGCATGCCACATCATCCAAGACAACTAAGTACTGCTTGTTCGAACGCTTTACTCGCCGCATCTTCGCTGACTTTTAGGTATTGTAAAGTTGATGATCCCGAGACGTGCCCAAGATACGCTTGAAGCTCAGGAATCTTCATCCCGCCTTCCAATCCCAAAACAGCCGCAGTGTGCTTGAAGCACGCATGGCTGTGACAAAGATGGCGCGGAATGCCAGCAAGTTTCCCGTAATGTTTCACGATGTTGTCGAGTTGCCGCCGCTGAATGTTGAAAAGTCGCCCAGTCTTGCCACGAGCGAATTCACTCAACTCTCTGCTGCACGGCTGACATGTCCGCAATGAACCTTTCAGCCTCTGGACCGTCAAATAGCCATCGCATACCTGTTTTGCTGTGATGCTGACAGCTTCTGATGCGCGAAGACCGTGGCGCCAGCCCGTGTGAAGAATGAGCCAATTTCTGTGGCTGTCCGCCTGTGCGACTTTGAGAAGTGCAGCGAATTGCTCACGAGATAGAGACGCGATCGACATGACGTTCCTCCTGTGCCGCAAGATTTTCGATTCTCCTCAATACTTCAACCTACCGCTTGAACGCCTTGCGCAAGAGCAGAATGATTTTGAGGAGCGCAAGTAGCTGTGTCATTGTTGCCCGCCTTTCATGAGTTGCACGTAATCAAGGAAAGAGACTGCTGCACGCCATTCCGCGGACAGATACTTGCGGGCTAAAAAACCAATTATTTCGGCCTCGACCGCGGTACGACGCAGGACAAGAAATGATGTCGCTCTAGGCATATCGGACATAGCCGCACCCTTTGCAGCGTTGTCCAGAAGAATCAGCTTGGCCGCCATGTCTACAGAAAAACCTGACGGACTTGGACGATTGCGACGATGCTGCCTCTCGTTCGCGGCCTCACGTCCAAGGAGTGACGCCAGACTGTCAGACCATGGGATATTTTCTGCGTAGTCGCGAAGGCAGATGCCGTCCTGATCGTGACTCTTATTCGCTTCGTCGTACGCCGCGTTGACGGCCACTCGAAACTGATGCCAGAGTGTGTTGATCTGAGTTTTTGCTATCTTTGTTTTCATTAATTTCTCCACGTTCAGAGTGGTGACCCCACTGCCGAATCGCTCGACATGCATAGAGAGTGCCATGCACATATATATATGTAAATAGCACAATAGTCATCAATGGTAATGCATTGACACAAACACGGGTGCATGGCATCCTGCAGATAATGAAGAAGACAACGATTAGCCTTTACGTGGACCCTGAACAGTTGAAGCAGTTGAGGGAATGGTCCGAGGAGACAGGTGCGCCCGTCTCGGAGATAATTCGCCGAGCTATCAAGACAGCGCTGGAAGCAAGGAAGGGAAAGAAGAACTAATCTGTGCGACGACGTGACGGCGTACGTTGTGCGCCAGAGCCCGTACTAAATGCGGCCAAACCCAAAAGTCGGCCATGACGGACTGGCGAGAACGAGAGGAGATGAAAACCCCCACTCCGCCCCGGCGTCCTGCACATGAGCACGCTCAGCACGTTTCCAAAACGTTGGTGGCCACGCCAGGTGACCTCCTGCGTGCTTGCGTTTCTTGTCAACTAATTAATTAGTTTAAAATGCTCAAAATGACGAAATGAGCAGTCATTAGAGAAATGGCAATGGAATCAATGCGTTACGCCGTACAGGACGGAGGGTCCCTTACTTTTTAGCCCTTTGTTTATCTCCTGGTAAACCTCACATCCCTCTGGCCGGATTCGAAATACACCCCGTCCTGCAAGGCTGCACGGCAGCAAGTTATTTATTATCAATAACATCCCTAACCAACCCTAAGCATGCTTGCCCCGTCGCCACAGGGTCCGCCGGACTACTGGTTCCGCACGGCGGCACGGCCTCGCCCTCGCCGTCCTCGCGTGCTCACGTGAGGAACGTCTTAGGAGTCCCACCTCCCCTATACGTCAAGCGCATGAAAATAAACAACTACCTTCCATACGTCCATCTATAGCCCAGAGCAGTACACTTCCACTTTTATCCAACCTCTAAACGCATGAAAACAAAGGACCGTATTCTTCGTGCATGGGCTGAAAAGGGCCAGAATGGGAGGTTTTAAGGGGCGTCTCGAGCGAAATCGCAGTCCGAATCGCGGTCGTATAGGCGAAGAAAACGCGTATAGGCTGTAGGACAGGCGATTCGGCCTTGGTACCGGGAATCAGGAGCATAGAGGGTAGATCGTGCGTCCTGGACCGTCCGTGCAGCGGCAATCGATGCTGTACTCAAAGGACGAATGGAATGCGAATACTCGCTGAACTGCTTGCCCGGAATCTTTCCCCTGAGCTAACGCTCCGCTTCTTGCCTGGCACTGGCGAAGCTCATTGGGGATATGGCTACAGGCAACCAAAAGGGACGACGAAGGCCTCAGAGTGGCCAAGTCTTCAGGGCTAAATCGGCCAAAGTCTTCTGCCGGGCAGCGATCTCGTTCTTCGTCCAAACGGAAGCCTTTGAAATCATCCGTGTGAGTTCATAGGGACTATTCTTGTAGACAGATTTCTTAGTTTTGAAATCGCTGCTCCGCAGGTCCGAATTACTCTTGGCAAGCAAGAGGGCCAAGTTCCCAATTCTCCTCACGTAACTTCTCGCGGCGTCTTCGTCAAACTCTGGCCAGTTGTTTCCCGGCTGCTCGGGCAAAATATGCTCCAAATTGATTGCCTGTTTATCGTCGTTCGGAACGAACCACGGCGTCGCCTCGCCCTTAGCGGTCATTTCTAGCGAGCGCAGGTAGTAGCGTGCAAACCAGCCCTTGGAAACAGTAGCGATCTCAAAGGCCCGACGGAATTCTTCGTCGGGAGGTATGGTTTCGATTACCTGCTTGAACAGCCCGGTCGCTGTGGTGATTTTCTTAGTGAACACAAGATTGGCAGCTTCGGCCAGTAGTTCGTCAATGGAACCCCTGCTGGTATTCGAGGTGATTACGAAGCGAACACCCCACGTTATGAACATCCGAAAGGCTTCGCTAGCTTCTTTCGGGGCAAAGCGGGCAGCGACAGCTAGCATCAATGGCCGCAGTCCGCGAATATTCAAACGGTTTAGCGTCTCAATTGCGCGTCGGATTGTGTCTGGATAGGCGTTCCAATTCTCATGCTCAGGGTTAAAAATGGACACATAGATGCCGGAAAGGTCTTCGAGTGATGCCAGAAACTGTACCGCCGTGGTTGGGCCTTTCGCTTTGTCCTGCACAGCCTCGTAGACTTGGCTCTCTCGAAGATGACCTCCAATTACAATCATTGCTTGACGCAGGAATGTAACTGTAATGTCGTCTTCTTCCAAGGTTTCTAGCGTATTTCGCATCCGCGCCCATTTCTGCTGGGCCTCAATGACACGTTTTTCCCCGGCTTGTTCCAGAAGATAGTTCTTCACTAGATCGGCTTGGGATGTTTTTAGTCCCCTGTCATTCAGCGTCTCGAACATCTTGTATGCGTTTGCGCCCGTTGGCACCTCTAGCAAGATGATTCTTGCTCCGTGCTCTAAGTAACGCACCCATTTGCTAAGCGAGTCGCCATGATGCTTCTTGTCGAATCCGGCTAGGATGTTTGTGATGTGTGTTCTAGCTTCCGTGAATGCCGCCTCAATCAAGTAATGCGACGACACGCTAGGTTCCGGGCGCTCCTTGGCATGCTTTGCGGTTAGCATACTGCGGAAAAATTCGTTATCGTCGATATTCAGCGATAGCTTGGTTGTTTCCTCTCGCTTTTCCGGGTCGATCTCCGTGAGAAATACATTCTCGATGCGTCGCGCAATCATCTCTTCTCCGATGATGCGCATGTAGTTCCGTATTTCCGCCAACAATATAGCCACGGTCGCAAGTCGCTGCTGGCCGTCTACGACTTCCAAAGAATCTAGCTCCATCGGAATCGTCACGATCGTTCCTAGAAAATATTCTGGTTCTTCGTTGTCGATGGCTCTGCTCAAATCCTGAAAC
The DNA here is from genome assembly GCA_963722725.1 of uncultured Acidobacteriota bacterium. Taxonomy (GTDB): domain Bacteria; phylum Acidobacteriota; class Terriglobia; order Terriglobales; family Acidobacteriaceae; genus JABDBE01. The sequence goes on along the minus strand of CAVROB010000006.1, from coordinate 580,101 downwards.
AGTCTCGTTATCTGCTTCTTTTCCCATCGGTATTCACGCTGATTGAGTGGGACCTGGAGACGATAAGCTTTGAGTACGCCCGCAATTCCAAGTTCGTGGAATCCGATTTTAGCGCGGATCGTTTTAACTTCGGGCATTTGTTCCTCCCGTTGGAATCTCGGGCACAAATGGAACTCGTCGCCCAGCCCCTTCAAGTTCTCTGATTGCAGTTAGTCTCAGCCGTTCCCGAACCCATGACGACAGAGAAATACCCGCGAGTGCTGCCGCTAGTTCAAAGCCTTCTTTTTCGGCATCTGTGACACGGAGTTGGAGGAGTTCAGTCTTAGGCTTCATGTCTATTGTCCTCAGTGGAAAGCCCATTCACGACCAAAGTGTAATATATTATGCATTACATGTCAATAACTAGACTTGACTTGTAATAACATTTGCATTACAGTTTGCGAGAGTCATGGGGCGACGAGGTACGTTGCACTATGGTTACATGTCAGGTGCTTGACAAAAAATCAAGTGAGTAATTACTATATGGATGCTACCGAAGGTCGAATACCGCCTCACCTGAGCGAGGAGCAGCTCAAGAAGCTGGTTTTGGGGGCGATTGATGATGCCGCAGACGGGGATAATCCAGAGACGTTCCATGCTCTCTTCGGGCATCTGGATCGCGGCCTTGAGACCGATGACGTTTTGCACGGGCTTGAGCAAGAATGGCAATTTGACCGCCCTCCCTGTTTCAACAAATTCCATTGGCAGTGGAAATACTACATCGACACCGAAAACATTGATGGTGGTCGGATTCTCATAATCATTGCCGTGGATACGGTCGATAGATCATTCGAGGTTATAACGAGATGGCGACGACAATAGATCATCAGTGCAGCCGAAAGACGCGGAAGGAGATTTGGGCCACGCCTGACAATCCATTTCGGTTTGTTGATTCTGGACTAAGCGATGTCTATCTCGTTGGAATCCGCTATTTCGAGTGCGAATGCGGCAAGGTGGTAGCCGAAATTCCTGCTGTTCGTCAATTGCTATCTCTGATTGCGCGAGATCTAGTCGAAAAACCGAAAGCCTTGTCGCCGGAAGAGATTCGCTTCTTGCGCAAGCGACTGGGCACGAAGCAAGTAGATTTCGCTAAGGAAATTGGTGTGCGACCCGAAACTCTCTGCCGATTTGAAACAGGAGATACCAGGACGAACGAGAGGACCGACAAGCTCATCCGCCTCTATTATGTGGTAGCATCGCGGGACCCCATCCTGATTGAGCAACTGGGACCAACGATTCAGGACATTATGGCCGCGTGGGAATACACCAAGAACTCTGTTCACATTGTCGCTACAGTCAAAGACAATGAATGGAAAGCTGTCGCCGCCTGAATTTCCCCCGGCTTTGACTCCCCTGTCGCGCCTTGTGGATTTCAAACGGGCCCACTACCCGCGACTCACATACACGGAAGAACAGACCGGGCAGCGGGTATAATTCTTTGCTCGCTGTTCGTGCCCGTGAAAGCTTCCGAAAACAATTCCGAGTGGCTGACGCGCAAGCGACTGATCGACCCCAAGCTGAAGGCAGCATCATGGCGGCGCCGCCCACATCAGTGCATGGCAAACATTTGCATGCCTCCTGGATGCAACAGCGACGCAAAGAGGTGTAAGTCAGGACGGAACTGAATAAGGATAAAGATTGCAAAAGACAGCACAGTCCCGTTCTAATACCATGGTTGTCCGAATTGTTGAGGCAACGAGTGTTTGCCGGAGGTGCTCGATGCGGCATGTGGGACTTGTGACATTCTTGGCCATTGCGCTTCTTTCGATCTGTTCAATCCTTGCGTCAGGAATACCTAGTGCGGATGCGGCAGATCATTTGCCGTCCATGTCTGAACTCGAAACGCTGAGTTTCACAGCAGCAGAGGCCGCGAACGTACCAAACCCACCCTACACAGAGGTCTCAGCAGTACGGGGACTTTTTCTTGCCTACAAAGCCGGGGCAGAGGCCGTTTCAAAATATCGCGATCCTGTCCTGACAAGAGGAACGTCAGGCATAACCGTTTTTAAGTCCGTTTCTCCCTCTGTTGTTGTCGTCGTCGTGGGTAGCATTAAGGACGATAAGTTCAATGCTGAAGGCATGGGCACCGGCGCAATTATCGATCCACGCGGCTATGTGCTCACAAACTGGCATGTCATTCAAGGCTACTCTACAGCGGGGATTTTCCTGAAGCCGAACACCGGTGCTGATTTGGCCAATGCGGAATGCCGCGTTGCACGGGTCGTTTATCAAGACTCAGGGACCGATCTAGCGTTACTAAAAATTATTGATCCACCTTCGACTCTGCGCTCGATTTCAGTTGGCGACATCGGTCAGATACAGGTAGCGGAGGACATCCACATCATTGGTCACCCCCATGGCAACCTGTGGTCATATAGTACCGGTGTAGTTAGCCAGATACGAGACGGCTATAGTTGGACTTATGAAGATGGTTCGAAGCATCTGGCGAAGGTTCTCCAACTTCAGACGGCAATAAACCCTGGCAATTCCGGCGGGCCAGTTGTCGATGACGCCGGAGAGATTCTCGGGCTCGTGGCCATGAGCGAAGAAGGTCAAAATCTGGATTATGCTATTGCCGCCGATGTCATCAAGCGTTTCTTGTTTACAGGGATGCAGATGACTACCAGGGGCATAGACAAATCCGTGTCTCCTTCAAAACCGCCTCAGCAGGTATTTTCGGCCAAGCTCGGAGACTCAGTACCGGTGTCAAAAGCCGTTTTCTCGGACATGGTTCTGTACACCATCGGCGGTAAGGATTCCGGTCTTGTCGCGAAGTTCAACGATGGCACCGTTGTGCGAGCATGGAATCCTGATGCAAGCGGCGAATTCAGAACTTGGTCTGGAAATCTGCAGAACGGCAAGGTGCTTAATGCGGTCGCGTCAAACGGGACATTGATTCGCATTTCAGTAGGACAGTAACAGCATCGTCACTCTCCCGTGAGCACAAATGGCGCCCAAAAGAAGGGATTATCGTAGCCGCGAGAAACGAGCTCTGATCTTGCTGCTGCCAAGGAAGCAGCTTTGGGCAATCCCTTCAAAAGGTTTCGATAAAACTCCTGCATCAATATCGCCGTGGAATTGTCCGCGACATGCCACAAACTCATGGTAACGCTTGACGCACCTGCGGCTAGGAAGGCAGTCCCTAGACTGGCGACTCCCTCAGCTCTGGTCACCTTGCCCGATCCGGTATTACAAGCTGAGAGGACAACCATGTCGGCCCGTAACTTCAACTGAAACACTTCAGACAGCGTGAGCAACATATCGTCCTTGTTCGTGCCCTCATAGGAGAGGACAAGTGCAGGTTCCTTAATTCCAGCTTCCACCGGGAGTATACCGTGGGTCGCAAAATGCACGAACCGAAATCGACCCAGGTCGGTTTGCATTAACTCCTGCTTTGTCGCATTAACGCCTGTGCGAATTTCCGTGGTCGAAGCTCCTCCAGGAAAAAGGCTCGCAATGCTGTTCACCTCGGTAGAGCTGTCAGGCAGGCGTTCAAGCGCGAAGCCTCCTGATCTAATTCTGTCAACTGAGATTCCTCGAAATGCAGGCATCTGGCTTTGTATTGGTTCTGGCCCGGTCGATTTCGATTCTGAAAGGATTGTTGCGGCGACATATCTGGCGTCATCCGGGGAAGTGACCGGGTCAGCGATCCCAATGAATTGTTCCTGCCAGGCTGGCTGACGTTCGCGAATTGCGGTTCTCGATAGTTTGAACACGGCAGCAGACGGAAAGTATTCCGTCGCTGTTTTCAGCAGGACGAATTGGCCCTGTGAAGCGCGAGGGGACAGCATTTCAAAGGGCAGAAGAAAAAGAATATCGTCAGGAACGAATACGACGGATTGAGCAGTGGTTAAATGCTGAGCGAACGGTTCAGGAAACAAACTGTTATAAACCTCCTCAGACATCTTCGGATCAAATCGCTCGGGATGGCCACTGTTGAACGCATCCCTAAAAGTAACAACGCGGTCCTCAAACCACTGTCTAGGGCGATTCACCTTGTAAAACGCGACCACGTGTCCACGTCCATCTCTGGTTCCCACCATCCAAACCAAAACTGAGTCTTGCAGCATCTTGAACTCGATTAGCAGTTCGCCAGAATTAACAGGTATCTGTGCCAATCCCACCGGTTGAGGGTAACGAGCCTCTGCATATGCAGGGCTAGCCTCTCGGAGCTGATGTATAAGTTCAGACTGTTCTTTCTGAATTGAACCTAGCGCCTTCTCGATTTGATCTTTAGGCTTGTGTGCCGCCCCCGCCATCGACTCTTCGAGTTCCGACTGAACCGTGGCCTGTTCCGCCAACAACACCCTCTCACGTTCCCGTAGCTGAGCTGGGACCTGTCGCTTCAGGCCCTCGATAAATGCTTGTCCCCACGACCTCGCAAAGACTCGGGACTTGTTCAACTCGGCATATTCGAGCGCCTTCTCAGCCGATAACTGCGCATACCTCTTGTTGGCAGCTCCAAGCGAATAATACGTGTCGATCAATTCGTCGTAAATGAAATCATACTTTTCAGAAGCCTTGAGTTGAGTCTCCACGGTGCTGCTGGACTTGAACTGTTCAACCAGTCTGATGACCTGTTCATATTGCTCAATCGCATCCTGCGGTTTTCCTTGCGCTCGATAAAGACGGGCTTTACCGTAGTAAAGTCGTCCAGTTGTATAAAAATTCTTCGTTCGCTTTACCAGCGGTTCTGCGAGTCTTAAGTTCAACGCAGCGGCTTGCAAATCACCATCGAAACACTGCAGCTCGGCAAGACCTAACAGTGCGCTAGCTTCACCAAGTTCGTCTTTGAGTTTCTTGTAGTAATCCAATGCCTCATTTGCCTTAATGATCCCGTCTTTGTATCGGTGCATTGACCAGTAAATCTCGACAGTCTCAAGATCGAGCGCGGCGATTCGCTCTGGATGAGTCTTAGTTATAAGCCGGTATGCCGTTTGGTAAAACTCAAGCGCCTTCGGCAAGTCCTTCAGCTCTGACTCTCTGCTGCCATATATCGACATCAAATTCAAATCGGCAATGTACTCGTTATCGGTATCTTTGAACTGTTGAAACACTGGAATAGCTAAATTGAGCTGCTCCAGGGCTTCCTGCCAGCTACCAATTATTTGAAAACCATCGGCGAGATCTAAACCCGCCCAAGCAGAGGCCAAGGGTTGGTTAGCAGCGTCGCTGATCTGCTTAGCCTCTTGTGCCGCAGAGAGACCATTCTGGTATTCCCCCTCGTGTGCATAGACCACCGCGAGGAACCTGCGAACCCAGTATTGGGCGATCCATGAGCCGCTTGTGTCTGCAACGCTTTTCGCTCTCAAAATCGTCTGTAGAGCCTCTTCGGGTTTGTGCGAGTTGTCCAAAATTCGTGCCTGATTCCTCAACTGAAATGCTTCGTTCACAGAATCGTTCAATTGCCGATAAATATCGGCTGACTTTTCGTAATATTCAGTCGCCTGCGTCGAATCACCGGATGATTCGTACGACTCCCCGATTTGTGATAAAACGCCTGCTTCGAGGTCCCTCCTCTTACCGTCGCGTGCAATCTTGAGTGCGCCCTCGAAATACTGCTGAGCCTTTGAATTGTTCTTTTGGGTTGCGTAGTAAGCTCCCAAAGATGTTTCCGCCGTAACCCGACCCTGGGTAGAGCCGAGTCGGCGATAGAGCGAATCTGCAGCCTCAAGGTGCTCACGTTTTTCGTCGGAGCCCGCGCTCCCCCCGACAATCAGCAAATTGGCAATCGCGAGATGGGCATCAGCGGCACCACCCAGGTTGTTCACAGCCTCGAACAGCTGAATCGCCTTCTTCCACGCGTCAATGGCTGCGAGCCTGTCTCCTTGCTCTGCTCTTAGCTGGGCAATCTGAGCATATTGCAGCGGATCATCGGGCTTCTGTTTGAGCAGAAACTGGATCGACTCCTGCGCCTCTTCACGCTTTCCTGCAGCCTCCAGTACCCAAACATTCGTCTGATGTGCTATCTGCAACAGTTGTGGAATGCCGAGTTTCTTTGCACTGGTCATGCAGTGAGTCGCAACCTCAACCGCAGATTTAAGGTCTTTTTCCATCATTAGCCCGTACGCCAGTTCGCACGACATTGCAACGCTCCACTGATCATTCTCGTCAACTTCGAGAGAGAGCGCCTGTCTCGCAAACTTCACCAGCATGTCGGGACGCTGATGAGACATGTAGTATTGCGCGAGAAGTCCAAGAGCTACCGGCCTGACTCTGCCCGCCACGAGCCCCATGTTCTCGATGTTTTTCGTGAGGACTGCGGTACCATCATCTTGCGAAATAACCTTTGGAGGAATTTGAAGCAGGCGAGCAAGAGTGGGGTCACTGTTCAAATCCTTTTTGTACTCTTCGTATCGTCCCTTCCAGGCTGCATCAAATTCGTCGAAGTATTGAAGAAGTTCATAGAACACAAGCGCATCGCCAAAGCGTCCATTTGAGTAAGCTGTCTCTGCGGCTTCTCGAATGTGGTTCGCGGTAATTTCTGATTCCAAACGCTGGACAACTAACGCGACCGGTTTGTCATTCTTTGATTCCTTTGGGGCGTTTTCCAAAGCCACTGCCGGAGTCAGGCTTTTTTCGAGCGCAATCAATACCTGCTGCACATCTCTCCGCTTTTCGTATAAGTCAGCTAGTCGAATGTAAACTTCCAAGATGATATTTGGTTGCACCCCAGGAACTTTCACATCGGGGCTAACAAGGGACTCCGCATCTTTCAGTGCGCTCTCGGCACGATCCAGTTGGTCTGTGCCGTCGAGTGTTTCCGCCAGAGCTACGTCCGTAATGAATTGCGCCGAAACATTCTTGGCGGCTTTTGTCAAAGGTAGCAGTTCCTCATCAACCTGCGACGCCCTACCTTTCTGACCTTGCTGAAATAGCAGGGATGCCTCCATGCTAAGTGCAGCAATCCTGCGTTGTTGGTTGCCACCAATAGCCCATGCTTGAGCAGCAAGCGAGTAGTAGGAGATAGCGTTATCGTAGTCCTTCTTAGCGTTGTAAAGATCAGCCATGGCATGGACTGCTTCGGCGGTAGCCAGAGTGAAGCCAGATGTCCTCGCCGCGTCATAGAGTTGCTGCCAAGTTTGGAGTGCTTCATCCGAGCGTTGGCCTGTTTGGTATGCAGTCGCGACGGCTTCTAACAATACAACTCTCAAAAAAGGTAATGCCACTGCGGCTCGGTAGCTAGCAGGGCGTTTGAACAATGGCTCCCCATTATCTGACGCACCGTTTTGTGTCCGTTCCAATATATCTATTCCTTTTGTTACTTGGCCTTTGCGAACATACATTTGCCCTAGAGAAGTCGAGGCTTGGACGAAAACAAGGTAGTTCTCTTTTTGAATCGCAAGATTCCGCGCTGACGTTGCTATTTCTAGGGCCTTATCAAGATTCGAGTCAGGCTCGGCGGCCGTTATCCAAGCCAAATAAAGCAGATGACCCGTTTCCCACTCGTACTTGTTCAACCGATCTATTCGAAGAGCCTCCTCAACAGATGCAGTCGCGTCTGCCTTTTTTCCCAGTGCAAGCTGCAGTCGCCCTAATTCCCCCAAGGCACGAGACTCCAGATATAAGTTCTTGCTCTTACGAGCCAGCTCTAAAGCGCGATTCGCGAGATCGAGCGCTTCTGCCACATTTCCAGCTTGTTGGGAAAATACCGACAAACCCACAAGCACGTCCGCCTGCAAAACTAGGTTCTGTGAATTGATTCCATCGGACAATGCATTTGCCCATTGTTTTGTCGCCTCCTCAACTTTTCCTTCCGAGGCGTACGCGACTCCTAGATGGTCTTCGACAATTCCTTTGTCGGCGACAAATCCTTTTTCTTCACAACGTGCTAGCGCCTTCTGGAGACTCTGCGTGCGTTCTGAATACTTACCATTTGCAGCTGATTCTGTCGCGGAATCGATTAGGGCTTTAACTTCGGCGTCAGAAGGTTGAAATTCGGGAGGAACGTAGCGCTTCGATGACTCTGTGGCCTCCTGGCAAAGGCTCAGCGTAGAAACCAAAACAATCACAATCGTCGTGACGATCTTTGGTTGGGAGGCGTTCATTTTTGAGAAAAGGCCCGCACGAGCCTACCAGTCGAACGGTTAGGGATGTCTAGAGCCATTTGGAGACCCCACCGTGATGCGAACAAGTGCCTCGCCGGCTTTGGCTGAAACTGTAGCTTCCATCTCGACACTGTGCGGTGGCTCCTCGTGGCGGCCCGGAACAGTTCTCCGGTCTTTGAACAGTCTGCCCTTTGCTGTTTACGTAGGTGCCGTTGTTAGTGCAATTTACCTTACCTGTATTCGGTCCGGTGTTTCCTGTGGCGGTTGAATTCGTGCTCGGCTGAGTCTGAGAAACGATCTGTTGAGAAAACAGGATTACGGATAGAACGAGAGCGTAGACAAAGTGGTGCGAAGGGCGCACGGGTCGCAATAGTCCTCTCCCTGGGCTGGAGTGACTCGCTCCCCCTCGAAGCAAGCCATACCATCTCGTCGATGGCTTTTTCGGCGAGGATCATAAATTGCGCACTTGCTCCGTGCAATGGCTAGAGGGTGTGGGCGAACAATAAGCGAAGCATGATAGACTCCTCGAGTGGACGAAGGCCGCAAACGAGTGCTCCTTATTGCTGCGTCGATTCTTGCAGCCAGGAAGCTGGCCCAGTACGATGGCGGGGCCAGAGTACCGGCCATCGTCAGTGCGATTGCGGATGGACTGAGGTGGGCTGAGGAGATTCTGAAGGAGATTGATAAGCTTTGGCCGGTAAAATGACGACATGGATCATGGACTTGAGCGACACCGACCCGTCGTCCACGTCTGCTAAACTCAGACGCACCATGAAGTTCTGGCTAGTCCTTCTGCTTGCGCTGACCATATGCGTGTCCTGCGATCAACCGTCAGCAAGTCTCGTCGGCAAATGGGAAGCAGATACAAGCAAAGTCCGTCCTGTGCAGATTGAATTCCTCGCTGACGGGAGTGTCATCGAGAATGAGAAGGTCCTCGGAAAGTGGCAGCAGGTCGGCACTGGTAGTTTCAAGTTCATCTCTCCGACACGCATTAAAGTTGACTTGCAACCAAGCTGGTATTTTGGGGCCACAATCTACGAAGTGACCCGCCAAGACCAAGATCATCTAAACCTGCGTGCGGGCGACAAGACGATTCAGTTGTCCCTTGTCAAGCCGTAAACAATCGCCGCACAACCCGACCTGACTCCGGGATTCTTGTAACGGGAGCCGTTTGTTTGTTTTGTTACCTTCAGTTGTGCCTGCGTCTTTGCAAAGCATCCTTGAGTATCCGCGATGAGCCGAAGGGAGTCCGCATCTCTAGTAACGGCATGCCCCAGCGCGGTATGCCGTGATTTGCCTCGCGTTATACCTACCGCTGACTAGCCCTAGCAAGCTCCGCTTTCAGCAAGACCAAATCGTTGCGATAGTACGAGTTGCCTTCACCTGCACCCAAGCCTAGATCAACCTCGCGAAGGGCTGTGGTTGTGTCACCTTTTCTGAGTGCGTCGCCGGCAAATTCAAGATGCATTTTCTGTCTGACAAGAAGAGCAAGTTTTTTGTTGCCGAGTTGTGATGCGAGATTAGCCGCCGCTTTGTACAACTCACGCGCCTTTACTAAATCGCCTTCTCGGAGATAAAGAAGGCCCCGTGTCGCCATCAGCGGAACATGACCTTCAGTTTTGGAAAGCATGGCATCGCTTTCAAGTAATACCCTAGCGGCTTGCGGATGGCCAAGCATCAAATGAACGTAGGCTAGGTTGTTAATTAACCACTCATCGTTTGAAAACTTCGGATATGCCTCTTCTAGGATAGTCAGCCCTTTGTCGTAATCATGTTTTACGTCCGCGAGGTATCCAGACAGCAAGCCATAAGCTTGTCTATTGTTCGTGCCCTTAGAGATCAGTCGTTCCAAATCGGAGATAGCACGGTCGTAGTCACCCATGTGCGCGAGCACATAACTACGAGCAACAATCACGTACTCATCATCACCAAAGGTATCGGTGCACTTTTGGAGGATGTCCAAGGCTTCCCGGTACTTCTCCTGAACGCTGTAAAGATGGGTAAGGTTCCGATACGGAAGCGTGCCATGATTGCTGGAGTCTCTGATGGACCTCTTGAACCAATCTTCGGCTTCCTTCATTTTTTGGTCGCGAAAATAGGTGAAGCCGATGTCGTTGGACAATTCTGAGCTTCGCTCAGCTTTTTTCTCATCAGAAGGTAGCGATTCGAGAACCTGTATAAATTGAGCTCTCGCTCCCGAGAAACGCTGCTTGCTAAGATAAGCACCAGCCAAAATGCGGCGAGCCTCCCAATCTCCAGGCTCCCGATCCAGATGGGAAGTCAATAATTCGATAACGGTGTCAACCTGGCCTGCTTTTAGGAGTGTGTTAGCCAAGCCCTTCACGGCTGAACTGAGATTCGGAGATAAGGTCAGCGCGGTCCTAAATGATCTGAGCGAGCGCTCATTCTGTCCTGCAAGACTAAATGCGACTCCGAGGACCTGATACAGATCGGCTGATCTGACATTGTGTCGAAGAGCCGTTCTCAAGTGTCTGATCGCTTCTTTTGCTTCACCCTTTCTTAGGAGAAGAACGGCCAAATGATAGAACGGAATAGGTGTGGCAGGCCTCCTGCTAACGATCTCACGGAACAACTTTTCTGCTTCCTCAAATTGATCCCGCCGCATGGCCAAGTACGCTAAAGACATTAGAGGAGTGATATTCTTCGCAAAAGACTGGTTAAGGTGTCTGTAAATCTTCTCAGCTTCTTCGTACTTGCCCACCTCAACGAATACTTTCGCGAGATTGATTCCAGCGATGTAGTTGCTAGGGTCGAGTTCTAAGGCCTTTTCCAACGCAGAGGAGGCTTCCGACATTGCACCTGCATTCAAATGCGCAACACCAAGATTTGTGTAAGCTCGGCTGCTTAGCGGAAATCGCTCCACTGTTTCAAGCGTTCTGCTTAAAGTCTCCTCGGCAAGCTTTTCTATTACCCCTTCAGTCTCGCTCGTAGCTGTCATTTCCCAAGAGAGGGAAATACCCTTTCCTTCCTTCACCAGAGATACCGCTGCGCTCGGCATCAAGGGATTAGTCGCGGGTACGGCTACCTTGTAAGAGCTCGGTGGAGTGCTCTGCTTCATTTCTGTTTCTTGGGTGGTGGCAATCATGATTTTTCCTTATTTTCCGCTTCAGCTCGCGAGCTGCATCTCTCAACTCTTGCTTTCCGCGCCGCCTTGGCTTGCTGCCTTCGCTCGCGCAGCTTCTTGTATGCTTGCTCGTTTTTCAATACCTTGAGACAGCTTTCAATTCTGAGCCAAACCCTATCAAAATCGTCGAGCCGCTTTCGATAATCAAGATGTGCCATTTCTTTGTAAAGAGCGTCGAGCAACGGAAGGATCGATAGTGGAACCGCAGGAGCAAATGTGAACAGGTTCGGCAATGGATGGCCGTCGGCAATTGACGGAATAAGCCGATCAAACATCTCTTTCCTTTTGCCCTTTTTAATTGCCGCCATCATCTGCGTGAGGTCATCCCGATAGCGAGCATCGAATAGTTGTAGACCCAGAACGGTTCCGGTCACCATCTCAAACAAAACAGACCCAAGAGAAAACTTATCCGCTTTGAACGCCAGTTTTGGGTCGTCATCCAGCAAAGCTGCCAGGATTTCGGGAGCTGCGTAGGTGAGGTCACCAGGAGGATAGATATAGCTGGCCGATAGCGCCATGCTGGAGTCGGTGAGCTTCTTCGCGGTTCCAAAATCTGACAAGCGTACGGAACCGTCCCGCATAATAAGGAAATTTCTCGGCGTCAGATCGCGATGCGCGTATCCACGTTGATGAAGACGCCTTACTGATGTACACATTGGATGAAACCACTGCAAAATGTTTTCTGCCGTCAGGGCTTGCGAGTTGAGTACAGAGTCTAAATCAGTCTCCGCCAGCTCAAGTGCAAAATATGTAAAAGGCAGGTCGAGACTTATGCCGCCCGCATCAAGCCTCTCTGTGAACTGATTGATTGGCGAAATCCAGCCTATGATATTTGGTTCGCCGGACAATTCCTCCAGAATCTTCGCTTCCCTTTGAAAACTCCCGATTCGGTACGGAGCATCTGGAGCGAAAGTCCGAAGAGGATCATAAAACTTCAGCGCCAAGTCCTTGCCAGTGATTTTGTCGAAGGCTCGGAATAAAATAGAGAAGTGACCATGCCCGCCTGATGGCCCCAGTCGCTGAATATTGCTGAAGCGCTTATCAAGTTCGGTGCGACGCTCAACGATCTTTAGGATTGCCTCACGATCTTTGCTTGCTGGCATTGACACCGCCCCCGAACCTATCCTTCAAAAACACAAATGCGTCTTCGGGATGTTCCTGCAAAATTCGCAAAACATCTCGCGGGATTTTTCCGGCAGCGAGCAGCAAAGGATTCGGATCACAGGAGAAGTACCGCGCCGTCCTGTAAATCAACTCTTCTGACGGAAGAGTGGCCCCATTCTCAAGCTTGCTCAAATAGCTGTAGGTTACCCCGAGATGCGGAGCCAGTCGCTTGATACCCAAGCCTGTTTTTTTTCGCAAACGCTTGAACATTCCACCAAAGCCTTTTCGCTTCATAGGGTTGATAATTCATTCAACCCTAGAATTCTGCGCCAGGGTGTCCTGTTGTGTCAACCCCCCCCGCCGGAGCAAAACACTAAGGTTTGACAGATCAGAACAAGACTGACATCAGCGAAAGCCGTGCTAAAATGCCCAGCCGTAGCAGCAATCTTATACATCAGATTTTCAACCGATAGGCAGGCCAAGCAGGTTTACAACCTTCCAACCCAGCGGGCAAAGCTCAGAGGCCATTGCACGCGCAAAGAATGGGACGTGCTTAAGGAATTTGTCGATAAGATTCCGCACGTACAGATGACCATCCGCAGTTCCAAGACGGCAAGTGGAATCCGCGCAAGATTGTTGCTTTTTGGAATTGGCGGTCTGGATTAACATATCGGGCGTGGCATTGTAAGGAGGCATTGAGTGGCCAGACGAAAAGAACCGATTACCCAAGTTGTCGCTGCGGAACTTATCCAGCGTAGACGAGCGATATTGAGCCCAAAGAATTCAAAATGGGTAAATCTCGAATGGGAGATGTTTGTCGAGATCGATCCCAAGGCAAGGGGCGTCTCGAAGAACTACGGCAACCGGGAGATCCTGGACGATGTTGAATTAGCGGTTCGTGAGATCGTTGACTCGGTAGCGCTGACTATCAATGAAAATTCAAAGAGGATCATACAGAAGGCCGAGCTGCGCTATAAAAACGATGGCGAATTGCTGCCATGGATTTCGTGGCCTGCTCGTCGTTTTGTCGCTCATGAGTCGCTGAAAAAGGAATCGTTGGTGAGGTACTTCAATATTGAAAAACCTCTGCCGGGGCAATCTGCGAAAGACTTGGATTTACTTGTCGGATCGGTCCATCCAATGGCTATTCCTCTCAGAGCACCGTACCGGAGGCTGTCCAGTTTTAAAGCAACCTGGGTAGATATTCAGGTTTCCCCCGGTGCGACTATAACGATGACGTCCATAAACTTTGAAGAAGGAAGTGTTTGGGGATGGATTAAAGGGAATGTCGCCGTACTAGCTTTTGGGGTGGCGCTCGTGAGTACGCCAACGGTCATACCGAAGGTAGAAGCCGGTCTTTCCCATGTTGCTTATCAATATCAGGTACAGGATTCGCTGAAGTCTGCTCCCGCAGTGAAATATCATTCCTTCCGATATTCGAGATCGGAGATGCTTGAGAAAGGGCAGCACTCACTTAATTATGAAGAGCGTGGGATTTCTGCCGACGAACGTCGAAATCGAATAACAATGGTTCAACTGGCATTGAGAATGATTCTGGGGTCGCAAATCGTTATCGACGGCATTCTTGGTCCTCAGACGCTGCAGGGACTGGAAGAAGTGCATCAGTTGAAAAACGTGCCAGCCAACATTCAACTTCCTCAGATTAGGGAAGTTCTTTTCGAAGCCCTTGTGAAGTAAACGGATTGCTCGGTACATTCGTCCCGAGACCGATTGGTGTTGAAGTTTGTCGCAGCCTACCAACACTCGCCGCTGTCCTAGCTAGGATGCAGCCTGCTTTGTCAAGCGGGCTCCAAGTATACAGCCGGTCATCGTAGAATTTGGTTCTAGGCAACCTCGACTAGCTGCCTGAAACAGGAAACCCGTAAACCTTCGTTATCGCCCAGGATTTCAATTCCCCGTGTTTTGTTTTTGTGGAGAAGTGTACTTCATCGTCCGGCATCATCGAGGATGGTCTGTATGAATAATTAGGGGATAGGGGTGGGAGACGCTCTTTGCCATGTCCTTTCAGGATGGAACCACTCTCGGATTCTAGCTCGACCTCGTATTCGATGGCAGTTATACAATACCCACTTGCTCTGTTCACTGCGTCGAAATGAATGTACCAACCGGCTTCATAGCCGGTTTCTCTTGGGTCATCGTACCAGAGTTTTCCATTAGACCCTTCGGCGCTTTCCTGGGGTATCTCAGCAGTCTTGACGCCCCCAGGCATACCATGCCCGCATTGGTCAGCGGAGGAAGTGCTGTGAGCGTCTTCGTTGAACGGCGACACGGGTGTGCTACTGGAGCCAGTGGATACGTAAAGGCCGAATGCAAGAAGCGCGACACCCGAGACAACGACGACGTTCCACGGTGCATCAGCGGTGGGCAGATTTGGTCGGCTCTGCGGTGGCTCGGCGGTAGACGAAGAAGAACCTTTCGCCGAATTGGGCAGAGCGCTTGATTGTATTCGTTCTGAGGAGTCAGATTGCTGTGCAGCCTGCTTCTGTGCTGCGGCCAGCTTTAGTCGGTTCATTCGCCTGTCCCTGTTGAACCACCAAGCGGCAACTGCGCCACACAGAACCGCTCTGCCGAGCATTTCCCCCGCGAGACTTTGTGACCGCTGTGCCGGAGAACCGATTAGCAGCAGGAACTCCGCAAAAGAAACACATGCAACTGCCGCCAAGACGTAACAAGTTACTTTTCCTGCAATATCCGACACTCCTGCATTCCGCCCACCTTCCTTCGGATGCGATGTCCCTGCAATCGAAGACCAACCGCAACGATGGTACTGCGGTTTGCGATGTATGTCACGGGCGCACCTGCCGTTCACCTGCTACTGCGATCTGAAGATTTTTCGAGGTAAAAACGAGGTAGCAAACTAGGTAGCAACCATGCCTAAAACTGCTCATTCTCGCCTACTGGAACTGCGGGAAACCTGTTGAAATCATTGATAATCGGCCATTGATTGAGAATCAGTAGGTTGTAGGTTCGATTCCTACCGCGCTCACCATCTTTTCTCCTAACTGTCGCACCACTACTGGCGGCGCGAACCGGTTGCGCTGTCCTCTTCGCGTCTACCGGAGCGACCCGCGTCACTACCGCTTGGCCTGATCCGTTCCATGTTGTATGAGGATGCATCCGCATCGCTAGCGGCGGCACGGTTTTTGTGGATGAAATTGCCAGCGTCTGGGGGACAAGCACAATCAAAGTGAATATCCGGTTAATTGCGGCTACGAATGAACAGCTGAGAAATGCCGTCAGCCATGGGGGATTTCGCGAGGACCTTTTCTACCGCCTGAATGTAGCACAGCTGACATCCTCACTGCGCGAGTGCAAAGAGGACGTTCGCGATCAACATTCTGAGAGGAAGGCCGGTGAGGCGTTCTCGGCGTCTGACATTTCTCCCACGGGAGACCAATTCCTCAGTCTGCGTGAACTGGAAGACAACTACATCGAACAGGTTCTGGCCGCGACCGGCAGCAACAAAACACAGGCCCCCCGGATCCTCGGGATTCATCCTACGTCGCTTCAGCGCCGGCTCAAAGGAATGGCGTTGGATTAGGCAGCAGCTCCGCGCTTGGCGAGGGCGGAGATGTGTGCGCCAGCCAGCCCCTCAATAAGCGCTATCGGATTTAACCTCAACTATTCGCATTTCCTGGTTCCCGTTCGTTTTGTGCTAGCATCCGTGACACCTCTGAAAGGAGAATCCAAATGAGGGGCACCCAAAGGTTGGTCTCATTTGTGTTGGCGTGTGCTTCGAGCGTAATCGTGGCTGGCGCTCAGTCCCAAACAACGCCAGGCCCGGAAGTGAAGAAACTAGCCGTAATGGTCGGCAAGTTCACAGTCGAAGACGAAGTGAAAGCCGGGGCAATGGGGCCGAACTCGCCAGCCATGAAATTCAGTGGCACTGAGGATTGCAGGTGGACGGCAGGCGGTTTTGGCGTGATCTGCGAGGCGACACTCTATCGACCCGGAAAGGAATACTCGGACACTTCCTTCGCCTACTATGATCCGACTTCCAAGACATACCAATATCACGCAGTGGACAGTTCGGGAGGAACCGAGAACAAGACTGGTACGGTGAGCGGCGACGTATGGACCTGGCTTGGGGAGAGCATTTTTGCCGGGAAGCCATATCACACGCGGTACATCATGAAGTTTGTTTCACCCGACTCCTACGAATACACCGATGAGTCGGGCGAAAGCGAGAGCTCTATGAAGGTGTTCGTGAGCGGAAAAGAGACTCGCGTCACGGCCGCCAAGCCCGCGAAATCGCAATCGACGCAATGACGGGCGTTCAGTCATTAGTTCCAAGCTAACGGGCAACTGGAACTTAATGTCAAGTGACGATAACAGCGATTACGCTCACGACTCGATCAATATGTAACACTCCCATTTCCAATCTCCCACGAAAGCTGGCACAATCTTCGAGATCGATTCCGTTCGCGATATCCGGCGCCACGCGTGCGACTTGGAGGAGTACATGGCCTCTCACTCTTTTCGATTCCTTGGTGAAACTGATTCCTACCGCAGCGCTCGCAACCAGTTGCTGCAGGCGGAAGTCGACCTGAGACGGCGGGTTGAAGAAGTTGCGGCTCTACGACGCCAGCTTCCGCTGGGTGGCCAGATACCGGAAGACTATGTCTTTGAAGAAGGCTCAGCCGATCTCAACGACGCGCATACTGCCCGGCGGGTGCCGCTCTCCGAACTGTTTCAGCCCGGCAAAGATACGCTTGCGATTTACAGTTTCATGTTTGGGCCGGAGATGAAAGCGGCATGTCCGATGTGCAGTTCGATCATCGACGCTCTTAACGCCACGGCACTGCACGCCACTCAACGCATGAATCTAGCGGTCGTGGCAAAGTCCCCGTTGGAGAGACTTCGCACTTTCGCGCGCGAGCGGGGATGGAACCGCCTGCGTCTTCTATCTTCCGCCGGCAACAATTACAACCGCGACTACTACGGTGAAAATTCTGATGGAGGCCAGCAGCCATCGCTGAATGTCTTTGTTCGCCGCAGTGGAAAGATTCACCACTTTTTCCATTCCGAGCTTCTCCTCGTCCCGTCTGAGCCGGGACAGAATCAGCGCCACGTCGACATGATTTGGCCGCTGTGGAACCTGCTGGATTTCACGCCTGAAGGTCGGGGCTCAGACTGGTATCCAAGTCTGAGTTACCGCTGAGCGGGGGCTATTCCAGCGGCGCTGATCCACTGGACGACTATTATCGAGGCGTCCATTGCGGATGCCCAGTGAACAGCCCATTTGCTACACCAATCTGATATGCGAGCACCACTCCGAAGGCCAAACTCACTACGCCTGAAGCCAGCCCCAGTCGCCTGCGAAAACTTTTCGTGCCTTTTTCCGAAAAAGTTGAAGGCGGAAGCGATGCTCATGGTAATCAGCATCATTCCGCCCACCGTGCCGGCTCCGAAGACCAGAAGATAAGCAATGGCCCAGTGCGGATTCCGAATGGTTGTGAGAATCAGAAGGGCCACGGCCGCCGAACCGGCAAGCCCATGAACAATTCCCACTAGCAAAGGACGAAGCTGTTGATAGAGACCGATCCTGCCGAATAATCGATCGAGCCAGGTCAACGGAGTTTGATGGTTGTGAGCATGCGTTTCCCGAGAGTGGCCATGGGCGTGGCTGTGTACGTAGTCCCCGTGGCTGTGGGGATGCTGATGAACGACTCCTCCCTCCTGAAAAGGCTGAGAGATCGAACGCGCCGAGCGCAGGAAGCTAGCAATATTCATCACGCCAAGGACAATCAGCATCAATCCCACGGACAGTTCCATGGAGAGCCCAATCCTTGCGGGAATCACAACATCAAAGAGAATGATGACAGTGCCGACGGCGAAGATGGTAAGAGTGTGACCAATTCCCCAGAAGATGCCGGTCATCGCCGCTTTCAAAAGATTGCGCTGGTGGCTGACGATCGTGGTCACCGCAATGACGTGGTCGGGATCGGTAGCGTGGCGCATCCCGAGAAAAAATCCCACCGCGATAATCGAGAAAAAGCTGATCACTGAGAGCGCTCCCTACTCAGATTGCAGCCGCTGCGCGCAACTCGTCAAGGCGAGCAGTTAGAAAATTAAAATACTCACCCATCCCATCTCCTGTTTCGGTGGTAGGCTGTTATGGTTTTCAGCCGAAACTGAACGTCTGGGGAGCTTCTCACATGAACCAATTCGCAAAGCTGAACCAGCAGTATATCGGTGGAGTATGGCGTGACGGGTCGAGCAAGAAAACGCTCACGGACAACAACCCTTACAACGGAAAGCCGATTGCCGAGTTCAAACTGGCAAGCCTTTCGGATTTGGATGAAGCTTACCGCTCCGCGGCCGCCGCACAGAAGGTCTGGGCCGAGGTGAATCCGTTCGAGAAGCGGGCAATTCTGGAAAAAGCGATCGCCTGGATCGAACAGAACGAAGCCGACATCACCGACATCATCATCGAGGAGTTAGGCGGAACGCATCTCAAAGCTTTCATCGAAATCATGCTGGTGAAAAGCTTCATCAAGGAAGCGTCCACTTACCCGCTGCGAATGACGGGCGAAATCCTGCCCTCGACAATAGATGGCAAAGAAAACAGACTCTACCGGATTCCGGCTGGCGTGGTCGGAGTGATCAGCCCCTTTAATTTCCCATTCAATCTAAGCATGCGGTCGGTCGCTCCAGCTCTGGCCTGCGGCAACGGTGTGGTGCTGAAGCCGCATGACGACACTCCGATTATGGGTGGAACGCTGATTGCGAAAATCTTTGAAGAAGCGGGAATTCCCAAGGGGTTGTTGAACGTGATCGTGGCTGACATCGCCGAAATCGGCGACGCGTTCGTGGAACACCCGATCCCTCGCATTATTTCTTTTACGGGTTCGGAGGCCGTGGGTCGGCATATTGGCAGAGTTGCGGGCGGAGCATTGAAGAAAGCGATTCTAGAACTAGGTGGGAACAGCGCACTCATCGTGCTGGAGGATGCTGATCTCCAGACCGCGATCAACGCCGCCGTGTTCAGCCGGTTTGCCCATCAGGGGCAGGTTTGCATGTGCGCCAACCGCGTCCTGGTGCAGCGGAGCGTCTATAGCAAATTCCTGGATAAATTCGTCGACCAGGTTTCCAGGCTGAAGGCGGGTGATCCGCGGGATCCGCAGACCGATCTTGGTCCGCTCATCAATCAGCGACAGGCGGAGACGTTTTCCAAGCAAGTGCAAAAGGGAATCGACGAAGGCGCGCAAACCGTTCTGCGCGGGAAGGTCGAGGGCAATGTCGCTACGCCAACCATCTTTGCCGATGTGAAGCCTGACATGTGGATCGCGCAAAACGAAATGTTTGGTCCTGCGGTTTGCGTCATGCCCTTCGAGACGCCGGAAGATGCGATCCGAATCGCTAACGATAGCCCGTATGGATTAAGCGGCGCGATTCACACGCAAGACGTAGAATACGGAGCCGAACTGGCCAAGCAGATCGAGTCGGGCATGGTCCACGTTAACGATGGCACGATCAATGACGATCCGCTGATTGCGTTTGGCGGAGAGAAAGCGTCCGGCGTCGGTCGTCTCAATGGAAAATGGGCTCTGGAAGAATTCACCACGTTGAAGTGGGTCTCCGTGCAACACAAAGCCCGGCACTATCCGTTTGAGATTCAGGTTCCGAAGGCGTCGTAGCGCGGTTTCACGTCGCATTAAACGTCGAAGAACACGGTCTCGCTGCTCCCCTTGAAGATGCAGATCGAAGCGCCAAACGCCGGGACGACCAGAATCCGGACGGGCGATGAGTGTCTCGACGGCGATCCTCGGGAACAAGCGCCAGAACCGGGTCTTCCTGGTTGGCTGGATCGCCGTCAAAATACATGCGCGTGTAAAGCTGCTTGAGCATGCCGCGCGCGAACACCGCGACATTCAAGTGGGGAGCCTGAAGAACATTTCCGGGTCCGGGCACGCGTCCCGGCTTGATCGTCTCAAACGAGCAGTTCCCGTCGTCCGCCGTGCCCATGCGTCCGAAACCCAGGAACGCGGGATCCACAATTTTATCTTGTCGGTCGTCGGGATGATTGTATTTGCCGTTTGCGTCGGCTTGCCATATCTCAATCATGGCATCAGGAACCGGCGCTCCATCGCCATCGAGCACGCGACAGGCTAGCACAACTCGCTCGCCCTTGGCCTGTGGACCTGCAATGCAGCGGACTGAAGAGTTTTCAGTCGTCAGACCGAAAGAAAAAAAAGGGCCAACGGTTTGTGAAGGAGTCGGACCCAAGCTCATCTCAAGCCTCGAACGGAGTCGCCTCAGGGCCGCGCAGAATAATGTCGAACCTGTAGCCCAGCGCCCATTGCGGCTGCGTGGTTTCCAAATCGAACTTGCTGACCATGCGCTGTCTCGCCTTTTCATCCGGAATGGACTGATAGATCGGATCAAACGCAAACAACGGATCGCCGGGAAAATACATCTGCGTGACTAAACGCGTAATAAATGCCCGCCCAAAAATCGAGAAGTGAATGTGGGCTGGACGCCACGCGTTGTAGTGATTGAACCAGGGATAAGCTCCCGGCTTGATGGTGACAAAACGATATGCGCCGTTCTCGTCGGTAAGAGTGCGACCGGTGCCGGTAAAGTTCGGATCGAGTGGCGCGGGGTGCTGGTCTTTCACATGAACATAACGCCCCGCCGAGTTCGCCTGCCATATCTCAATCAAGGTACGGGGTATAGGACGTCCATTGCTGTCCAGCACACGTCCGGTCACAACGATTCGCTCGCCCCTCGGCTCATTAATATGCTGGCGCGTAAGGTCGTTATCGGTTTCGGCGATTTCCCCATGTCCATAGACGGGGCCCGTGACCTCCGACAAAGTATGCGGGAGAAAGATCAGCGGCTTGGCTGGTGCGCGCCGCACGGTCGAGCGGTAGGGTTCATACAACGAAGGCGGCTGGCTGCCCGGTTCGTGTCGCAGATAAGGCGTAATCAGCGAACGCTGGTCAGTCAACTTGGCCATGAAACCCGCTCCCGCGCACTCAATGGTAGATATTCCATCACCGACACGCGCATGTTATCTCAGCAGGAGACGTTTGTCACCGAAGGCTCCTTCCGCATACCAGGTTACCGCCAAGTGCCTGCCTGTAACTGCGTTGGATGCCCGTGAATCGACCCTGACGAAGCTTTACCCAGATTGACAGACTCTTTACAAGACTCACCGCAAGCGCAGCTGAAGTTATTCGTTCTTCCTCTGTGAGCAGCGATCAAGCTTGCGAATCGGAATGGGAGTCTTACGGTCATGATGAATCTCGGAAGAATATTTTATGTTGACGACAACCCCAAGTCGCGGCGGCTTTTGACCAGCGTGATGAAGAGTTGCGGCTTCGAAGTGACAAGCGCAGGAGATCCGATCGAGGCGCTGTCGCGAATCAGGAAATGCTCTTTCGATCTGGCATTGCTCGATTATCAGATGCCACATTTGACCGGCGCGCAGTTGGCGCAAAAAATTAAGTGTTCCAGGCCTGACGTTCCCGTGGTAGTGATCTCCGGTTTTTCGGCGCTGCCGCCCTTTGAACTGATCTTCGTAGATGCCCACGTAGGTCGCGGAGCAACTTTGGACGAACTTCTCGACACCATGCGGAGCCTGATTCATTCGAGGTGCGCCGTTCTCGGAAGGGATCTAATCCCCCCGCCGAACACTAATTCATTGGCCGACACAGCTGCGCACTTTCTTTGATAGATCAGCAAGTCGTCACGTCTAAATTATTGCGGTTCCGCAACCGCATTGGCTGTCGCTCTCGTGACCTGCGAATTGGTATAGTCACGACCAAGGGCAATGTCAGTAAGACTCAATCGATCTTCTCTACCGTTATGGCGCCAGGATTTTCGCCTGACGCTCCGTCTTGCGCTGCCACTCATCTTTGCCGAGGTTGGCTGGATGAGCATGGGCATCGTGGACACCGTGATGGTCGGACGGTTGCCTAACAGTGCCGTTGCCATTGGCGCCACAGGCCTTGGCCAAAGCCTTTACAACAGTATCGCCATTTTCGGTGGAGGCCTGCTGCTCGGGATGGACACTTTCGTCGCCCAAGCGTTCGGACGCGAGGATTTAGACGACGCGAGACACTCTCTGTTCAACGGATTAGTGCTGGCCCTCGCGCTAACGCCGGTCCTGATGCTGGCGATTTCATTTTGGCCGCCGCTAATGCGCCGTTTCGGAGTCAGCCCAGAACTGGTGGAACCGATGCGCCCATATCTGCTGGCGCTCAACTGGGGAACGTTGCCGCTGCTCGCCTACTTCGCGCTGCGAAGGTACCTTCAAGCGGTAAATGTGGCCCACCCTATTATGTTTGCCTTGATCTCAGCAAACATCGTCAATGTGATCGGAAATTGGATTCTGATTTATGGGCACCTTGGGTTCCGTGCCATGGGCATTACGGGCTCGGGTTGGTCAACTTGCATGGCCCGTGCTTACATGGCGTTCTGCCTCGCAATCACGCTTCTGTGGGTCGAATCGAAGCGCTTGCAACCCCGCTGGGTGGGTACGCTCAGAATTGATGTCCGAAGAATGTCAGCGTTGCTGAAACTCGGAGCGCCGGCAGCAACTCAAATCCTTTGCGAAATCGGAGCCTTCTCCGCCGCAACCGCGTTGTGTGCCAGACTCGGACCCGTTCCGTTGGCTGGTCACGAGATTGCCTTGAACTGCGCCGCGCTCACCTTCATGGTGCCGTTGGGAATCAGTTCCGCCGCCGCGGTGCGCGTCGGTCAACAATTAGGAAGACGTGATCCCGATGGAGCCCGGCGCGCAGGATGGTCCGCGATCCTCATCGGCGTTGGCTTCATGGCGTGTTCCGGGTCGGTCTTCGTCTCGCTGCCAAGACTGATCGCGCGTCTGTTCACCTCGAATCCCGCCGTGATTCAGGTGGGTGCACAGCTACTGTTGGTCGCTGCTGCGTTTCAACTATTCGATGGCCTGCAGACCGTTGCCACCGGCGCATTGCGCGGCGCAGGCGACACACGAACGCCCATGCTTGCAAACTTCTTCGCGTACTGGCTGGTCGGGCTTCCCTTGGGTTACGTCTTGTGCTTCCGCTTAGGCTGGGGCGCGCTGGGAATCTGGATTGGCCTCTGTGGCGGCCTGATGATTATCGGATCTGCGCTCCTGATCACATGGCACAAGAGAAAGCTTCGGTAATGACGTTGACCCGCTTGCCAGCGGCCTGGCGCCTGCGTATCATCCAACCGTTATGACAACTGAAAATGTTGCTCTACAAAGTAGCCTTCGTCAGAAGGCGCAACTGATGTCCGCCGCTGAGATGGACCGCATTCTGGTTCGCCTTGCTTACCAGATCGTGGAAGAGAACGGCACGAATGATTTAGGACTGATCGGCGTCCGCCGTCGCGGTGTTCCGCTGGCAGAGCGGCTGAGTAAGTCGATCGGGCATATCGAAGATGTCCGTGTTCCCGTGGGCACATTGGACATTACTTTTTATCGCGACGATCTTTCTACCGTCGGGCCCAAACCGGTAGTGCACGAATCGGAAATTGGTTTCGCGATTCAAGACAAGAATATCGTTCTGGTGGACGACGTGCTCTTCACCGGCCGCACTATCCGGGCTGCATTGGACGCTCTGTTTTCGCAAGGCCGTCCCCGCCGGGTGCAACTCTGCGTGCTGATTGACCGTGGCCATCGTGAGTTACCGATCGAAGCCGCCTTCGTTGGTCGCACCGTTCAAACCACGATGAACGAAGTGATCGAGGTCAAACTGAAAGAGATCGACGGCACAGAAAAAGTTCTTCTCATGGAGAAGTAGGCACAAACACACGTGGGGACAGCCGCCCTGGTTGTCCCGCCGAACAAAGCTTGGCGACGAAACCCATAGCGCAAAGCTACGTGGAGGTTTAGAATCAACCGCGATTTCCTCGGCGCGTACTTTCGATGAACTCAGCGAAGAAAAATGTTTCCAACAAACGGAACCAGCGCCTTCTTCAAGCAGCGCGGAAAGCCATGAAGCAGGCCTACGCTCCCTACTCTCAATTCAAAGTTGGCGCCGCCATGCTGACCTCGAAGGGGAAAATGTTCACGGGCTGCAATGTTGAGAACGCATCCTACGGATTGTCGAACTGCGCCGAACGTACTGCGATCTTTGCGGCGATAGCTCAATCGGGCCCTGGACTCGACATTCGCGCCATCGCGGTCGTGAATGATCAAGGAGTGCCGTGCTCGCCGTGCGGAGCCTGCCGCCAGGTGATTTACGAATTCGGACCCGACGCGACCGTCTATTTCCAAAGCTCGAACGGTTGGAAGGAAAGTCACATCACGCAACTGTTGCCGGAAGGATTCCGCCTCAAGTGACCCAACCGCCGGAAAGTCAAACGGTTCGTGCCATTGATGTCATCCGTAAGAAGCGCGACGGGCGAGAGCTGTCGCCAGCCGAGATCGAATATCTGGTTCGTGCTTACACCGACGGTGACATTCCCGACTATCAAGTTTCCGCCTGGCTGATGGCCGTGATCCTCCGCGGACTCACGCGCGCAGAGACTTCCGTGCTGACCGACGCCATGCTGCACTCGGGCGAGGTCCTGGATCTCTCCGAGTTCCCCGCGAAAAAAGTAGACAAGCATTCCACCGGCGGAGTAGGCGACAAGACGTCCCTGGTATTAGCGCCGCTCGTAGCAGCGGGCGGTTTGATCGTTCCCATGATCAGTGGTCGAGGGCTTGGGCATACCGGCGGCACGCTCGACAAGTTGGAGTCCATTCCTGGCTTCAATGTAAACCTGTCAATCCCCGAGTTCCGCCGCGTCCTCCGAGCCTGCGGCTGCGCCATGATCGGCCAGACTTCCGAGATCGCTCCTGCCGACCGAAAGCTCTACGCGCTGCGCGACGTCACCGGAACGGTCGAGAGCCCCTATCTGATTTGCGCATCCATCATGAGCAAGAAGTTGGCGGAAGGAATCGATGCTCTGGTTCTCGACGTCAAGACCGGCTGCGGAGCGTTCATGAAGAAAGATGAAGACGCCGAATTTTTGGCCTCGTTAATGGTGGAAACCGGCGAGCGCATGGGGAAGTCGGTGATCGCGTTGATCACGAACATGGATCAGCCCCTGGGATTGTGCGTAGGAAATTCGCTGGAAGTAGCCGAGGTCATCGAAGTGTTACGTGGGAAAGGACCCGAAGACCTCAGAGAATTGTGCCTTGAACTCGCCTCGCGGATGTTTCAGCTAGGCGGAACCGCGGACACAGTAGTAAAAGGAAAGGCGCAAGCTGAGCAATTGATCGCGTCAGGAAGAGCCTTGGAGACTTTCCGCAAGATGGTGACCCTGCAAGGTGGCGATGCGCGCGTGGTCGACGACGCCACTCTTCTTCCGCACGCGAAATATATACAAGACGTGAGCAGTCCGAAGAGTGGTTGCGTTACGTCGATGGACTGTGAAGCCGTTGGCATCGCTTGCGTCGTTCTAGGCGGCGGGCGCGAGAAGAAGGAAGATGCGGTCGATCCGGCGGTAGGAATTGTTCTACATCGCAAGCTGGGTGATTCAGTGGTAGCCGGGGAGCCGCTTTGCACCGTGCATTCCAATTCGGAAACTCGCGCTGCTCGTGCCATCGAATTGCTGCTGCGAAGTTATGGGATCACAGACGCTCCTCTTGAGCATAAAAAAAAGCTGGTTCATCGCGTGATTCGAGGATCGGGGATATAAACATGGGGCGATTTACCGGAATTCTAGGCCTGCTGACGATGCTGAGCCTGGCCTACATTTTCTCTACCAACCGGCGCGCCATCCGTGGCAAAACAGTTGCCTGGGGCTTGGGGCTGCAATTTGCTTTCGCCGTGTTCGTCCTGCGAATTGATCTCGGCCGCCGAATCTTTCAGTACGCCGGCGATGCCGTGAATAAGCTGCTCAGCTACGCCTTCGTTGGCTCCCAGTTTGTTTTCGGAGACCTGGGCAAACAGGGTTCCCGTCTTGGTTTCTATTTCGCCTTTCAAGTGTTACCGACGGTCATCTTCATAGCGGCGTTTTTCGCCATCCTTTATCACTACGGCGTCATGCAATTCATCATTAAGCAGGCTGCACGGGTGATGACCCGCGTCATGGGTGCGAGCGGCGCGGAGTCGCTGAACGTGGCCGCCAGCATTTTTATGGGACAGACCGAAGCGCCCTTGACCATACGTCCTTTTTTGCCCGATCTCACTCGCTCCGAACTGATGACCGTCATGACCAGCGGGATGGCCCATGTTTCGGGTGGAATCATGGCTGCCTATATCGCCTTTGGAATCGAGCCCAAACATCTTTTGAGCGCCGTAATTATGACCGCGCCGGGCACGATTTTAATTTCGAAGATGCTGGTACCAGAGACTGAGCATCCGAAAACTGCCGGCCGCGTGGTGATGAGCGAAGAGGAAGTACAAGCTGAGAAACACGAGAACGTGCTGGGCGCCGTCGCTCGTGGCACAACCGATGGCCTCAACCTGGCGTTGAACATCGCTGCCATGCTGATTTCGTTCCTCGCGCTGATCGCGCTGATGGACGGAATCCTTTACGGAATTCACAGCGGGCTGGCGCACATCGGTATACCCTGGTTTCCCGCGAGCCTCGAAATCATATCCGGCAAGCTTTTCGCTCCCGTCGCCTGGGTAATCGGAATCCCCTGGAAGGACTGCACTTTTGTCGGTAACCTGCTGGGCACGCGAATGGTGTTGAACGAATTAGTGGCATTTTCTATGCTGGGTCCGCAGAAAGCCGTCCTCGATCCGCGGTCGTTCACGATTGCCACTTTTGCTCTTTGCGGCTTCGCGAATCTGAGTTGTATCGGCATTCAAATCGGTGGAATCGGCGCATTGGCTCCAAATAAAAAGGGAGAGTTGGCCCGTCTTGGCCTGCGCGCCATGTTCGCCGGCACCATGGCGAATCTGATGTCGGCGTCGATCGCTGGCATGCTTATAAGCTAAGAAAGAGCTGCGAGCGGACTGCGGACCCGAATTGCCTTCCCTTATTGGCACTTTGGTAACCCCCGCTATTGCACCTTTTCTGCTGCAATTTAACATTCCTGCAATATTCTCCAACTATCATGAAAAGGTCAGGAGTTTCAATACAGGAGTGGCAAGTGGCCTCGCCCCGAGTTTCGCGATTCGCTCTTCCGCTGCAGGTCGCCGCTGTCTGTTACCGGCGGCAAGGGGAGTCGATCGAGTTCCTGCTGGTCAATACGAACGGTGGCGGCAAATGGACTTTTCCGAAAGGCGCCCCTGAGTCATCGATGTCGCACAGCCAGGCCGCGGAGCGCGAAGCGTGGGAAGAGGCAGGAGTTCGCGGTCACATCGAGCCCCGGCACTTTCATTTGTATTTACATTCCAAAGGCGTCTTCTGGAAACCGCCAGGAGTGCGGGAATTCGTGATCAAGGCTTTCCTGATGGAAGTGGACATGATGAACGAATCTCATGAGCCCGAACGCAATCCAACCTGGTTCAGTCCGGACGACGCCAAAAAAATCCTGGCCAAAGGCCGCGAAGTGAAGTACGCCAAGGAGATGCAGGCTGTGGTTGATCGGGCGCTGGAGCACCTGGGCACGGCGAAAGCAATGACTACGCAGTAGAGATCCAAATTTCAACGATCTCGCCGATACTCGCTGGCCCTTCCTTCCTTTGTGACGCGACTTCAATCGAAATTTCCTCCATATTTCACAGAAGGTCCGGCTTCATCAAACCGGCCCGCTCATGAGACGATTGAATTGACGCATGATTCAACTATCCTCCGCCGGAAAACGATACGGCCACAAGCTTCTCTTCGAGGGCGCTGACTGGATGATCACGTCCCACGACCGCATCGGCCTGGTGGGCGCGAACGGCACCGGAAAATCCACGCTGATGAAGATCTTCGCCGGGATCGAAACCCTCGATTACGGTTTCTTCAGCACGGCCAAGGGCATCAGCGCAGGCTACTTGCCGCAAGACGGACTCGCACTTTCCGGACGTACCGTGTTTGCCGAGTGCATGGCGGTTTTTTCCGAGCTGCGCGAAATGGAACAGGAGATGGAAGACCTGACCGCGCGCATGCCGGAGCTCGATCAGTCTTCTCCTGAATACGCGCAGGTCGCGCAACGCTATCAGCGCCTGGAACACGAATTTCGCACTCGCGACGGATACGCCATCGAAGCCCAAGTAGGAAGCGTGCTCATGGGCCTCGGCTTCGGCAAAGAAGATTGGCATCGCCACACCGAGGAATTTTCTGGCGGATGGCAGATGCGCATCGCATTGGCCAAGCTGTTACTGCAGGAACCAAATCTGTTGCTGCTGGACGAGCCCACGAATCACCTGGATCTCGAAGCCCGCAACTGGCTGGAAGAGTACTTGACGCATTATCCCAACGCGTTTGTGCTGATCTCCCACGACCGCTATTTTCTCGACGTCACCGTCAACAAGATTGCCGAAATCTGGAACAAGCGCATCCATCTTTATCCCGGCAACTATGAAAAGTATCTGGCCTCGAAGACGCAGCGCATGGAGCAACTCGATGCGGCGTATCGCAATCAGCGCGAGCGCATCGAGCAGTTAGAGGTTTTCATCAATCGCTTCCGCTATCAGGCTACCAAGGCCAAGCAGGTGCAGAGCCGCATCAAGGAGCTGGAAAAGATCGACCGCATCGAACTGCCGGAAGAAGAAAAGATAATCCACTTTTCCTTTCAGCAACCGAAACCCAGCGGCCGGATTGTGGCTGAGTTTATTGACGTGGCCAAATCGTATGGCGAGAAGGAAGTATTTCGCGATGTCAGTTTCATGATCGAACGCGGGGACCGCATTGCCCTGGTGGGCGTGAACGGCGCAGGCAAATCAACGCTGATTAAACTGTTGGCAGAAACCGAACATCTAACCGGCGGCCAATTTCGCCTCGGCCACAACGTGCTGCCAGATTATTTTGCGCAAGATCAGTACAAAGAACTCAACCCCGACGCGCGCATTCTAGATGACATCGGCGAACTCTCACCGCGTTCCACCCAGACGGAACTGCGCAGCCTGCTCGGCTGTTTTCTCTTCTCGGCGGACGACGTTTTCAAACGCATCGGCGTGCTGTCCGGCGGCGAGCGCAATCGTTATGCCTTGTTGCGAATGCTTCTGCATCCCGCAAATTTCCTGTTGCTCGATGAACCCACCAACCACCTCGATATGCGCGCCAAGGATGTCCTGCTGAAGGCGCTGATGGATTACACCGGCACGGTGGTCTTCGTTTCACACGACCGCTATTTCATCGACAAACTGGCGACGCGGGTATTCGAAGTCGGAGATGGGAAAGTGGAAGTCTATCCGGGCAACTATGAGGACTATCGTTGGCGGAAAGAAGGCGGCGCAGAAAAGCTGCAGGAAACCGTGAGCCGCTCCGCGATTATCGCGCAGCCGATAAACGGGAACAAGAGTGAGGGCGCCACTTCTGATGATTCCAAGTCCAAGCGCCTGAATCCGATCAAGCGCAAGCAAATGGAAGGACGAGTCAAAGAACTCGAAGCCGAGATCTCTCGCGCAGAGACCGCCATCGCCGAGTGCGAAGCCGGGCTGCAAACCTTCGTCAGCGCCGAGGAAACGACCCGACTGACGCAACAACTGGCCAGTCATCGCGCCGAACTGCAAAGCCACATGGCCGAGTGGGAAGAGTTGGCCCACGCGCTAGAAGAGCAGATATCTTCATAATTGCGATGACCATATGTGGGGGCGCTCAGCGGATATCCCGAGCGCGCATTTCAGATTTGCCGGCAAGGAGGCTGACCGTGAAACTATTCGGTGATTCAGCGAGCGTGCTCCGAACCATAAAGATGCGAAGTCGCGGCACCTGCGTGTCAATATGCTGTTCAGTTCTGCTCGGCGCGTTCCCGATCTCCGCGTTCGCGGCCGCGGCGTCCGCTCCGGTTCACGGCCTCTGGGTCTGGAAGAGCCCGACTGTTCTCGCGGCGCCTCGCGCAGCGGAGGCGTTGGAGGATTTTTGCAAATCCCAGGGTATCAACGAAGTCTATGTGTCCGTCTCCTCGCGCAGTGCCGCGTCTGAGGAGAAACAGCTTGCTCATCTTATCTCTCTGCTTCATCGCTCAGACATTCGAGTCGAGGCCTTGTTATCGAGTACAGATGCCGACGAGCCGGGCAAACATAGAGAAACTCTACTGGATCACGTTCGCGAAATCGTAAGATTCAATCAGGAGCATCCAACGGATCGATTCGACGGGATTCACCTCGATGTGGAGCCGCAACAGCGGCCGGAAAATAAAGGCACGGGCAACCTGGGATTTCTGCCAGGCCTCGCAGACGCTTTTCAGGCTGTGCGGGCAGTTGCGGAGCCGGCCGGGCTGAGGCGTAAACGCAGATATCCAGAACAAACTTCTCAAAGGCGATCTGAGTCAACGAAAGATGCTTCTTTCCGCAGTGCCGCGCCTCACGCTCATGATGTATGAGTTGAGCAGTCCCGGCGACGGAGAGAGCGTCGAACAAAAGACCGAAAAAGTGGAAAAGTCCAGTCAGAAATTTCTTGACATGGCCTACAAGGGATTAGGCGAGGGAAATCTGGCGAAGATGGTGATCGCGCTGCGGACGCCGGATTATGGCGAGCTATTACCCCAGATGTTGAAAAAGCTCGACGAAGCAAACCGGACGAATCCGCATTACATGGGATGGGCCCGACATTCTTACAACGATTACTTGAACGCCGCGCACTAGACTCGGCCCACGTGATAGTGCTGGGGAAACTAGATATCGGCAAAATGCATGCTTAAGCCACGCGGCCCTGTTCTTCCGTAACCTCCTCTATTACGAAAGCCCGTGCGATAGTGAATTTGGCCCATGGCCACCATCTCACACGCGCCGCATGCGGCTGCGCTCGAATAAGCCGCACGGAACAAGGAAGGCCGAACTCGATGCTGCAGTCCACACAGAACCCAGCCAACGCACCGAAATATTCTCCAAATCCGAACTCGTTTACACCACCAAAAAACGTAACTTCAACCATGGAGCAGGCCACCATCGGACGCTCAGTCGTTATCAAGGGCGAGGTTAGCGGCGCGGAATCGCTCTATGTCGATGGCCGCATCGAGGGCACCGTCAATTTCGGCGACAGCCGCGTCACGGTTGGACGCAACGGCGTCGTCGTCGCCGATATCAATGCCAGGGAAGTGGTCGTTATGGGCACCGTGACCGGCAATATCCACTGCAGCGACCGGTTGGACATCCGCAGCGAGGGCTCGCTCACGGGAGACGTCGTCACGCCGCGCATCTGCGTCGAAGACGGAGCGGTGCTGAAGGGCGCCATTGAAGTTCGCGCCGACCAACAGCAAAACGAAAAGTCGCACGCGAAGCAAGAGACCGCTAAGCCGGCGGAACCGCCGAAGTCAGTCGCGGCCGCAGCCGGAGCGGGAACTTCAGCGACTCTGTCCCACGGCAGCAAAGTCATGTATAACGAGTCGAACTAAGCGCCAAAAAAACCAAGGGCACTGGGAATCACTCCTCAGTGCCCGTTTCACTCTTGTTGAACACTCCCACTATTTCTTGGTTGTGTCGTCTTTTTTCAAATCAAGCGCAGCCGAATTCATGCAGTAGCGCAGGCCGGTTGGTCCCGGCCCGTCGGGAAATACATGTCCCAGATGGGCGTTGCAGCGGGCGCAGCGCGCTTCGGTTCGAACCATGCCATAAGCGTTGTCGGTCTCTTCCGCGATAGCGGTCTGGTCGATTGGCTTAAAGAAGCTTGGCCAACCCGTCCCCGATTCAAACTTGGTTTCCGAACTGAACAACGGCTGCCCGCAGCACACGCAGGCGTAAGTGCCCGGCTCCTTCGTCTTCCAGTATTTGCCGGTAAATGCCGGCTCCGTTCCCGCCTTGCGGGTCACGACGTATTGCTCGGGCGATAGCTGCTTTTTCCAGTCTTCCTCAGATTTCGCGATTTTTTCAGCCATGAAATTCTCCTTTATGAATTCTAGTATTGGATTGCCGAAGGCACTCAAAAGTTACGTGTAAAGTTCTTGACTTCGCCTTTCGTTCGCTTACAATGGGTGCCATGGCGATCACACGCAGACAACGGCAAGTCTACGACTTCATTTCCGACTTCGTGCAGAAGAACGGCTATTCTCCATCGTTCGAGGAAATTGGAGAGGGCCTCGGACTAAGTTCGCTGGCAACGGTGCACAAACACATCTCCAATCTCGAGAAAAAAGCGCTGCTCACGCGCGATTACAACCGCAGCCGATCCATTGACCTGCTCCCTCCCAAAGGCCGGTTGAAGCAGGCCATGTCAGTGAATACCACCATGGTGCTGCCGCTTCTGGGGCGGATCGCAGCGGGTCAGCCAATCGAAGCTGTAGAGAATCCTGAGACGATTTCTCTGGCCGATTTCGTCCGCTCCAAAGAGGTATTCGTGCTCGAGGTTCGCGGCGACTCCATGCAGGACGAACACATCATGAGCGGGGACTACGTGCTGGTCGAAAAAGCAAAGACCGCGCACAACGGAGATATCGTCGTCGCCCTCGTTGGCGGATCCGATGCCACGCTCAAGCGCTTCCATCGCGAAGGCGACAACATCCGGCTACAGCCCTCGAATGTAAACATGCAGCCTATCATCGTGCCGGCCGCCTCTGTCGAAGTTCAAGGAAGAGTGATTGGTGTGTTGCGGAAGTATTGACCCAGCCTTCCACGCCTTGCAAGGAGCGTCTCATGCCACGTCCTTCTGGTGTGCCAGCTTTGGACTTTCCTCAAGAGATATTGCAGGCTTATGCGTTGAACGATCGCATGAACCAGCTCTTGCTGGAGCACCTCGACTCTCGCGCCTGGCGAGCAAAAAGCCCTAGCCACAAAGGCCGCACCATCGCTGACATCTTCGCTCACGTCCACAACGTTCGCTGCAAGTGGCTAAGGCTTTCCGCTCCGCACCTCAAGCTGCCTGCGCGGCTTGACCGCAACCAGTGCACGCAGAAGCAGACGCAAGCAGCGCTCGCCGAAAGTGCCGGGCGCTGTTCCGAGATGCTCGCAGAGGCTCTGTGCGCGCCTAAAAGCCGCGTCCCGAGTTTTGTGCGCGACGGCTGGGCCAGGCCATGGCCTCCGGGCGTCGCCATGTTTGCCTACATGATCACGCATGACGCACATCACCGCGGACAAGCGTGCATGCTCGCCCATCAACTCGGGTTCCCCTTGAAAGCCGGTTACAGACTATGGGTCTGGGAGAAACTCGCGAAGGAGTGCGGATTCCAACTCCTTGCTTCCCACAAAACTAAACGCCCGGCTGGGACCGGGCGCTTGAATCCTAGGTCGAAACGATGATCGAATCACTCAGCCGATGTGCTTGTCCAGCGCCTTCTGAATCGTCTCTTTCGGGACGTAGCCAACAATTTGTTCCTTCACTTGCCCACCCTTGAACACGAGCAAGGTTGGAATGCCGCGCACGCCGTAGCGCATGGGCGTAGCGCTATTGTTGTCGACGTCCATTTTGCCAACCTTCACTCGCCCCTGATAGTCCTTCGCCAGTTCCTCTACAATAGGAGCGATCGCACGGCACGGCCCGCACCAGACGGCCCAGAAGTCCACGAGGACCGGAGTTTCTGATTTGAGAACATCCTGGTCGAAATTCGAATCGGTTACCTCAAGTATTCCATTACCAGCCATAAATCCTTCCCCCTGCGCGTCTAGTTTGGGCGCGCTCAACGAAGCAGTATAAAAGCCCATCCATGTCGATGGGCCCAATAAATCTTAACACTTCATTGGATGCACGGCAGTGACTTTAGTCGCAAAAGGCGGTTCTCGACCACCGCCAGGCAAATAAAAACGTCCTAAACTTTTCAGTTTAGGACGCCTCGGCAGCCCTCCCCCAGAACTGCCAAACTACGCTTGCATCGTAGCCTGCCCCCCTGGTGCTGTAAACGTCACTTCGGTAATACACATTCAATTCGGAGTAACGCGCTTGCGGCTTGGCGGTAATCAGAGTGACCCAAGCGACATCTGCGTAATTGGTTGGAAGCAAAGACGAAAGCGGAAGAGAAAAATCTTATGTCCGGGTTACTTCAAGATAGACCGGATGTTTGCACAGGTCCCCTGCTGAATTCTTACTCCGAATCTACTGTTTGTGCCAGGTCTGGCCGGCGTCGGCGGTGATCCAGGTTTCTTCGGTGGAGCTGGTGAGCGTCCCGTGCAGAGTGTCGGTGAATTCGACTCCAACAATGTCATCTTCGAGAACTGCGCCGCTCGCCACGGGTCGGACTTGTGTCCAATGCTCCCCGGCGTCGGATGAGTGGAACAGTGCCCCGGCCGAGCCGCCCACCCAGATGTCCAAATCATTCGCTGCCAGCGCTCGAAAGACGGTCTTGCTCGAGACCACAATCGTCTGCCAGGTTGCACCGGTATCCAGGGAGCGCTGCAGCGTGCCATCCGCGCTTAACGTCCAACGGGGCGCGAGGCTCGCCGTGGCTGCATTGTTCGTAGTTCCCAACTTCTCCGATTGATCGCTCTGCGGTTCCGCAAGAGCATCCTTGGCTCTTCCTGGCACTACAGCGGCCAATGGGGATCCGGCTCTGGCATCGGCCATTTCAACCGGACTTGCAGACGCAACTGGACGATTCGCGTTTTCGGGGCCCGCGGCCGCTGCCTTATCCGGGCTCGCGATCTGGTCAGCGGTGTTTGGTTCGGAAATCCGTGCCGCTGCGGACCGTCCTTCAGCGACCGCGGCCGCCATCTGTTGCGGTTCCCGTTTCTGATGAAGCGTAACAGCCGCGCCCACAACGACGACACAAGCCACCGCTGCGCCCCAGCGCAAAGCGGGCCAGGAGAGCCAACCCGAAGCCGAGGGAGCGAGCGAAACCGTCGAAATCTCAGGCATCGCCGAGAAGGACACAACCTCCCGGCAACTCGAGCAGGCCGACAAATGCTCGAGAACACTCAGCCTGTCGGCGCTCTTGAGCGATCTCTCGACAAACGCGGTCAGCAAGTTCGGATCAGGATGGTCCCTGAGCTCAGCCATCGCTTGCAGTCGCTGACTTACGATTTTGGGTATTTCTGCCATGTTACCGCTGCGTATTTACGATCCTTCACCTGCGGGCGCTTCGACCTTCTTCTTGGAGAACGCTGCGCCCCCGGTTTCTTGCGCCAACCGGCTACGAATATTGACCCTGAGGTCACGGACATCGACCTCAATTGCTTCGAGCGCCTGCCGCCGGCTCATGCCACGCCGGCCTAACGCTGCCAAGATCTGTTTGCGCAATGACTTAGCCAGTTTGTCGACTTTGCGGCTGATGGTGGATTCGTGTACCCCTAGAGTGCGGGCAATCTCAGCCAAAGTCCGCTCATCCAGAAAATAGGAGGCCAGAACAAAGCGGTCTTCCGCCGGGAGCGCAGCCAGAACCTCGTCAATGGCCGCCTCAACTCTGGGATCGATCGCAATCGCCGGTTCAGATTCAGGCGTGGCGAATTGCGTGCCTTCTTCGGTCTCCTCATCCAGGCTGATCAGCCGGCGCTGTCGGCGATACCGGTTAACGTGCTCTTGCATCATCACCGTGCGCAGCCAACCTTCCAAGGAGCCACGCCCGGTATACGATGCGAGCTTTGAAGTACGCTGCCCATCGCGCGTGGCCGTGCCGTAGAGCTCGGCGTAAATCGAATCCGCCAATTCCCGCGCGGTCGAGCTTTCTTTGGTGATGTAACCGGCGATGTCGTAAAGTTTCTCGCGGTAGCGCGTCAGGAAAACTTCCCAGGCGCGTTCGTGTCCGGCAGCACAAGCGCGGGCTAGAGCCAGTTCTTCCGCCCGCAAGCTGGCATACAGCTCGCGCAGGTCATGGTGGGCAGCTTCTGCAGGCAGATACTTCCGCGCGATCTCCCCAAGAACACTGTCAAACTGTTCCCGCGTTACGCCAAACTCCGCGCCTTTGCTCTTTTGGTAGAGCTCGGTCACGACGGAATCCAACCCCGCGGAAAGATCCACCCCAGATTGGACACCATCTTTGCGCATAACGGACACAACCTGATGCTATCAACTATTGGACGCAAGTGACTGGAGATTTGCCGTTCACCAACTCGTCACGGTGGGAAATCGACGGCGGCCTAGAAACCCTCAGTTTTCAAGCCCCTGCAAATCTGGGAGATGCCAAATGCGCTCCCAATTATTACTTTCAATTTTAGTGCCCGCATCAATCACGGGTCTAGCGCTCATTCCCCCAATATCTTTGATGCAGTGGTGGCGTGGCCCGCCGTGCTAAAAATCAAGAAGTGGCTTTGATCGGAGGCCGGAAAAAGGCGCAGGGACCGTGCCAGTACAAACGTGGGCAGGGCACGAAAAGGGTGGGGCCTCCTTACAAGCCGGGACCCCAGATGTCATGCTCAGCGAGACTGAACCTGTACGGCCCGGAACCGCTGGCGCTGCCTGAAACCGAAAGCCCCGTCCCCAGAATCTGATACAAGCTGACGTGATCGATATAGCTGGTTGACGAATATTGGTTGACGAGACCGCTAATCCGGCTACCGCTGATCGTCAGTCCTTTCCCGTCGAGAATCAGTTTTTCTACAGATTCTGCTGCGCAACCCGTGGCCGCACATGAGGAAGCGCCGAACTGAATCATGGTCGTTCCCGAGAAGCTGGTTGCACATGTCTTGGATGTACAAGCCTGGATCACGGTGCCGGACGAGGGATTGTCACCCTGGCCGAATAGATGAGTGGAAGCTGGCAAGACCCACGGAGTGGGAATTAAAATCGTGCCCGCAGGCAGCAGGATGTTCGCGGGCGCGGCAACGGTGGTGCTGCCCTCGGTCCAGGGGCTGCCCTTCGTGCACTTCAGCGCCGAACCGCCAATACCGCGAGCGTCGACGACGGCACCTGAAGAGGGATACGTGGCGACATTCCACTTATTAACGAAAATGCCAAATATCGCATCGCAGATGTCGCTGCCCTGATTCGCATTGACAAACTGACTGGCGTCGATAAAAGCCGTGGTGCCCAAAGTGGTGGAGCATCCTGTTTGCGATGTGCAGACGGCGTTGTTGCCCTCTGTATTCTGACTGCTGGCTGTTGCCGAATATAATAAGGCTATTATTCCGGCGAACACCCAGCCCGTCGCTTGTATCCTCGCACTCTTCATGATTAGCCTCCTCGAATCCACTTGTAAGGTCGGATGCGAACGTCGGCTCTCTACGGCTTGAGCTCGAACACGGTACCGCAACCTCCGTCACAGGCTTCCCCGCTGCCGCCCCCTTGTGTCGTGCCGTAAAGGTTCCCCGCGCTGCTAAAGATGACGCGGGCCTCAGGGTACGCTGCATCTGGGGCTCCTCTAAAGGTATCGACCAGAGCAAACCTCCAGGCTCCACTTGGCGTCGTAGGCTGCTTCATCAGAAACGTCGTGCCCCGAAAATACTGACCACCTAGCGAGACGCCGTAGAATCCACCGCTAGGGTCAAGAGCCAACCCTGCAGAGGGACAGCATGGCGCATTGCCTTCCCCGCTGAAAACGTGTAGCAGGTCCTCAACCCACGAACGGCCCGTTCTCGCCGGGACAAACCGGAACACTACGCCTTGGTTCGTACCTCCGCCACCTCCCCCGGTCGTGCCATACAACCGACCCTTTGCGTCGAAGATCAGCCCACCGTTGGGGCCAGCACCGTCCTTGTCGGCGAATCGGTGAACCATTTGTTCGGTCCACCGAGTGCCATTGGTGGCTGGCGCCAACAGCCTAAACACGATACCGCAGCCGACGTTGCCATTTCCAAAGTTGCATAGCTGGTTGCCGCCGATTGGAGCCGTACCGTATACCGCTCCCTTCCTGTCCAGCACCAACCCACCATTCGGATTGGCACCGTCGGTGCCGCCAGCGAAGCTGTGTAGCACCTTCTCTGTCCACGCGCCCCCCTTGGTCTTCGGAGGGCTCAACTCGAAAACCGTTCCGCACTGGCCGCCGTAGGCAGAGTCACAAGTCGTTCCTTTGCCACCGCCAAAGAGCGTCGCACCGTACAGGTTGCCCGCCTTATCGAAGACCAGATCGCCGGACGCCACATAGCCGTCTTTGCCGCCCTGGAAACTGTAGAGCACCGTCTCCGTCCAGGGATCGCCCTGCTTGGCTGGCGGAGAAAGCTCATACACCGTGCCACAGCCCACCGCACCGCCAAGTAGCGTGCACGTCCCGCTGCCGCCATAGCCCGTCGTGCCATACAGGTTGCCGCCCTCGTCGATGACGACGCCACCCTCCGGGGTAGCGCCGTCGTCGTATGCGTGGCCTTTGAATACGTACAGCACCGTCTCCGTCCACGCACCGCCCTTCTTCGTGGGCGGCGTAAGCTGGTACACCGTGCCGCACTGCCCCGGCCCGTCGCAGGAGGACGAACCGCCGTCCTGGGTTGCGCCGTACAGATTGCCTGCCTTGTCGAACACCACGCCCCCAGAGGGCACAGATCCATCGGGAACGCCCTGGAAGCTGTAAAGCACTTTTTCTTTCCACTCAGCCGAAGCAACCGAGGCCAAAGAGCAGGCGAACACAAGCAACAAAATCGGCCGACCAATAGTTCGTACTTGTATGGGGTTCATAGCTGGAAACCATCTCCGAACGGAATTTGCAGCGTTGCCGGGGGAAGGCAGCAAGCGCGGCGACTTCGGCGATGGTAGCGCTAATGGTTGGTGATCGTCCATGAAATACGCTGTCTGATGACCCAAGTTTCTGCCTCGATGCTGGAGTCTTTCAGGTGATGTGCGCGGTGCATGAAGACGTCTCGGCGTGTGTGCAAAACCTTGCAGCCTGCGCGCCCAACACAGTCTCTTATACAACTCAACGACGAGAGGTGCTTCCCCGCGGCGGCTGTCCGTCTAACGATCTCTTGGCGCCGCAGCCAGCCTGAGAAAGCCTTTAATGCCGCTATTTGACAGCATTCGATGAGCTCGCAGTGGTAGACTCTGGGGCTTGCGGTGGAGCTGGGAATCCGCAAGGAATCGCCCAGTAGACGTGGCAAACATCTTGCAGCAGGACGGGTGTTTTCGGCGCAACGGGAGCGGAACTAGAATAGTAGAGGAACGGCTGGCTTGCGAAGTCGTATGAGAGACCGTCACTATTGGAAGTTCGTTGCGCCGCTGTTTGTCTTCGCTGCAACCTGGCTTATGTCCCTGGGCACCGCCCATGGCCAGGCGATGTCGCTCACTGATAACATCCAACCCCTGAGTGCCCGAGCCGCGACCATTTGCGAAGAAGCCTCTGCTCCTCCATCGCTGAAAGACGCGTTGCGGCAGGTCTGTCTACGAAAGCCCGCGGTAAGAATCGGCTCTTCGATCCCACAGACGATCATTATTGGTTTTGTTGGAGGCTTTGTTAAGCGCGATGACCCAAAGCATCCTGAAGTGCAGTTTGCCGCTTACCTTCGTGATCGTTACGCCTCGGGAATCCATGTCGAAGTGTTCTCGAATCACGCTGGGCGAGAGGCACTTCGTCAAGTCGAACAGCTGCTTGACACTGATCATGACGGCGGCCTCTCAGCTGCCGAGAAACAGCAAGCCAGAATTATCATCTATGGACACAGCTGGGGCGCTTCGGAGACGGTCTCATTTGCCGGGGAGTTAGGGCGGCAGGGGATTCCGGTGCTGCTCACGATTCAGCTCGATAGCATCGCTAAACCGGGTCAGAGAGATTCCACCATTCCTCCGAACGTCGCCAGTGCGGTCAATTTTTATCAGTCAGGCGGAATCCTTCACGGACGCTCGCAAATCCTCGCGGCTGATCCCACACGCACAGAGATAATTGGAAACTTTGAGATGAAGTACCGGAACCATCCCATCAATTGCGACAACTATCCGTGGATCGCCCGGACCTTCAACAAGCCTCACCACGAAATCGAGAACGATCCCCGGGTATGGGATCAGCTCGCATCCCTGATTGATTCGGAGTTGTCGGGCGCTCGACCAACGGTGAGCCGCTCGGGACTCTCGGAAGACAGCCAGTTTAGCCACTAGCATCGTCCACAGTCGAACGCCGGAGTGACCCCAGCCTGGATAATTCTCTACTTGATCGCGAGCAGTTTTTAACCTTCGTGCGACTACGGTGGACCCCAGATTGCCTTGGAAACATGCAGGGCTTCTCGTTTCTTAAACCGGTCTAATCAAACCGGGACCTGACGCCTGCGGCCACATCCGCTGCTATCAGAATGGGAAGTCATCCAAATCCGGAGAACCTATCACCCACCGTGCTACCAGTTGACATCCCGGCTGCGCCACAACTCGACGATGCGTGCATCACGACAGAC
This sequence comes from uncultured Acidobacteriota bacterium, assembly GCA_963722725.1. Classification (GTDB taxonomy): domain Bacteria; phylum Acidobacteriota; class Terriglobia; order Terriglobales; family Acidobacteriaceae; genus JABDBE01. The sequence goes on along the minus strand of CAVROB010000006.1, from coordinate 539,593 downwards.
CACCGTCATCCGGTCTCGTCTGCAGTCATTGCGCGCATGATCGAGAGTGCTCTTCAGCAACACCGAGCCGGACTATTCAGCCAAGCCGAGCGGATCTATCGGCAGATTCTGGCCTTCGATCGCAATCATGCAGACAGCCTGCACTTGCTCGGGATGATCGAATACCAAGCTGGAAATCATGCGGTTGCGGTTGAGACGATTCGCCGTGCAATTGCGATCAACAAAACGCAAGCTGCATATCACTCCAACCTGGGTACCGTGCTCCAATCCGGAGGCTGGCTGGACGAAGCTGCCGCATGTTATCAGCGTGCTCTGGCTCTGCAACCGGAATCACCAGAAATCCATACCAATCTCGGCAACATCTTCCACGCTCAAGACAGGCTGGACGACGCTATAGCTTCCCACCAGCGGGCGTTGGCGCTCAAGCCAGACGTGGCCGAAGCGCACTACAACCTGGGTCTGGCCCGACTGCTCAAAGGGGACTTCGCATCGGGCTGGCCCAATCTGGAATGGCGCTGGCGAACCAAAGATCACGAGACCCCGATGCGAGCCTATCCGCAACCGCGGTGGACGGGCGAAAAGCTGGCAAGCGGGCGCGTGCTGATCTGGCGCGAACAGGGAGTCGGCGACGAGATCATGTTCGCGGGACTTATTCCCGACGCGATCCGCACCGGCACTCGCTGCATGCTGGATTGCGACCCACGGCTTCAACCTCTTTTTGCCCGATCATTTCCCGCCGTTGAAGTGGTCTGTCGTCATCATTTCGGAAATGATTCAGAGCCCGATCCGGAATTGGACATCGCCGCCCAGTTGCCGAGCGGCGGTCTGCCAGGTCTATTCCGCGCAACCGGCCACGCTTTTGCTGCAACCACCTCGCCCTACTTGCGTGGCGATCCGACTGCTCGCGACCAGTTTCGCGCGCGCTACGCCGACGGCCGGCGACTGGTTGGGTTGGCTTGGTACAGCAGGAACCAGAAGACGGGCCGTGACCGCTCTATCGACCTGTCGCTCCTGGCCCCGCTGTTCGAACGAACAGATATCCAATGGATAAGCCTGCAATATGGGGATCACGACGCGCTGGAAAATCAAGCGAGAGCGGCCAACGCGCCAATCCTCATCGATCGCGCTGTCGATCAACTCGCAGACATCGATACTTTCGCAGCGCAGATCGCGGCGCTCGACCTGGTCATCACGATCGATAATTCCACGGCGCATCTTGCAGGCGCGCTTGGAGTTCCGGTCTGGGTTTTGCTGCCGTTCGCGCGCGACTGGCGTTGGCTCCAGATTCGCGAGGACAGTCCCTGGTATCCCACCATGCGCCTCTTTCGACAGCCCCGGCGCGGCGACTGGCACTCCGCCATACAGAAAGTGCAGACCGCCTTATCCGCCATCTGGAAAACGATTGAGCATGAGATAGTGCAAGATTTGCCCGCTTGAGACTAATCTTGCCCATTGGCACAGGTGAATCCGTGCCGTGAAGCGGGTAATGTTTACGCCCAGTCAGAAATGAAAGAATCCCGACCATCCCCATTTTGTTTCCTAGGGCTCCGATTTTCGTTCCGCTGATCTTGCTTCGCCTGTTCCTCCGAGCCATCGTGAGCTCCCAGTTTCACCACGCAGGCTTCCCCAGCCTCACCCGAAAGCACTGAGGCGAACTCCATCAGCTTCTTTCGGGTACGTTCCGTCTCCCGTTTGGCCTCGGCCTTTTCCGCAGCATAAAGAGTATTCAACTGGATGTTGGGGTTAGGTTGGCTGGCGTGTACGTGCATGGTTTTCCTCGTTCGCAGGCAGAGATCAGCGGAATGGCCAGCGGTATGCGAGACTCGCAACTCGGGCGAATCCACTCTTAACTTCCGAATCCATGCAGCAATTGGCGTACCGAACAGGACGTTCCTTCCCTATTTCTGTTCCGCCGCCTTTTCGGCAGCCTTCTTCTGCGCCTCTACCGTCCATGGTGGGACGATGCCATTCACTCTCGCATACGCCACAACTTGCCCGAGGTGCTCATGCACATCCGCAACAAGGATGTAGATGACGTCGCCGGCATTCGCTTGAGGGCCGAGCTTGGGCAGCAGCTTCGCGAAATCCGCGTTGGTCATGTCGTTAATCGTCTTCTGCGTGAACTCCCACGACTTGTTCAGCTCGTCGACGATCTTCGCCCGATCGGTCGTAGATTTTTCAAAAGTCTTCCGGTCGAATCCGGCCGGAGCGGTTGCTCCCATAAGCCCTAAAATCCCGTAGCGCTCGCCGGCCACGTGGAGAAAGACTTCCGCAAAAGAACGCGAGTCTGCCGACGGACGCCATGTGAATTTGTCCGCAGGAATGACGTTCGCAAGGTCCACAAACTTCTTCTGCACGGCTTGCAGGTCAGCCAAAGACTGGGCTTTCATGTCGTAACTCGGAGCAGTGTGGTCGGCGCTGGCCGAGCCATCCGAACTCTGCGCCGATGCGCCCTTTGCCCCAGAGCTCACAGCTACAAAAAGCAACAAGACTGCCAGAAACATTTTGTTCATCATCGATCCTCCAGTAAAAGTCGCTGGTCCGATTAGACGGGCGCGGGGAAAAACGGCCCTCTGGAGCACAACTTTTTACAATTGATGTTTTGCAGGGATTTAAAAGGGCCCACCCTTGTCTCGTCGCTTGCCGTCCAGCCACATCTGCTTAAAGGGTGGCCCCTGCACCCTCCGCTTGGACGCGGCCTCGAGGCTTACCGAAGGAAATAGGATAACTACGGAATACTAAGCTGACGTCCCTCCTGCACAACAACCTGCTGCGTGGCCGCCCGTCCTACGGAGTAGCTAACCCGCAAACTCTTGGGCGCGCCCGGGGCCGGATCAGTCCCCATCGTCGTGTTGTTAACTATCGTGCTCAGACGCCCATTCCGGATCATCGACTGCAGACGACCAGCGACATCCCGAGTGCGATTCCCAGAGCCATAGTTGGCCGAGAGGATGTTCAACTGGCCCGGATTTCCGCCCATCGGAGGCCGAGGACGCACTGCGGCCGGAGGCGTCACGGGCGATGGGTTCCATCCGCCATTCCAATTGCCATTCCCCCAGTTGCCGCCGCCCCAACCAGAGAACTTCGAGCCATCGACGATGCTGCCTTCGGCGTACTCGAACATGTGATTGCGTCCGTCAGGCCCGCGCGCGTAAATGCGCAGAACCTTCTTTTGCCCCGGAGCCGGATCTACTCCGAAAGTACTGTTCGCGAGGCGAAAAAAGCCGTTCTGTCCGGCCAATTGCCGAAGCCGCGAGGTGACGTCCACGTGTCTTGAAGCAACCCCGTACTGGGCGCCCAGGATCGCATATTCGCCCCCCTTGCTGCCCCAGTTCCCGCCGCTCCAACCGGAAAACATCGAGCCATCGACCAGGCTGCCTTCAGGATATTCGAACGTCCGGTCCCGTCCGTTGGACCCGCGCGCAATAATGCGCAGCGACTTCACCTTGCCCGGCGAAGGATCGATCCCGAATGTGCTGTTGCCCATTTTAAAAGTGCGGTTTGTGCGAGCCAGATCGCGCAGCCGTTGGGTGACGTCCACCCGTTGATTTCCGTAGCCATAGTCGGCGCGAAGAATCTGGTATTGCTGCGCCATCCCCGAGGCAGTCGCGACCAAAGCGAAAGCCGCCACCGCAAAAACATTCCTCAAAACACTTTGCAAGCGCACGCTTGATTCTCCTTTGAAGGAACAAACTGAGAACCGGGAACAAGCAACTGACAACCGCGTTTCCTTATGCCGCCTTCAAGTGTAACGCTAACCAGCCATGCGCCAAGCGCGAACAGTTCGGTACCAGGAAACACCGCGCGGACACGTCGTCCTCGTGATAGCGACAGCTATCTCGTCAACGCCGGGGAGGGTCTCACACGATCAAGCTGGACTGGTAGTTCTAACAGTTTCGGTGAGCGAGACGGGGCTTGTAGCATTTCGGGACGCGGCATCGGGATGGTGGATCGCGATCCAAGTCCGAACTTATTCGAATCGGAAACCACCGCAGGTAAGTGAATGCTCTAACAGCTCGCGGGCGACAGTCGCGTCACAAATTCAGGGGAGGAACGTTTTATGGCGTCACCTAATAAGCAGGTAACTTCGGCAGTGCTCTTCGCGTTGGGCCTCAGTTTGTTGGGCGCTGCTGTACCATGCCGCGCTCAAGCCAATCCACCTTCCTCCAACACGCATCTGCTCGAGGTGGATGACGCGACGGCAGCCACGACGACCGACGCGGGCTTGGTCACCAGCGCGAAAGGATCAGCCGATTTGCCAACTGCTGCTCCAGCCGCAGCCACTGATCCTTTACCGCCGAACCTGGACCCTCAAGCCTCAGCCTCTTCTTCTTCTTCTTCCTCTTCCTCTTCTTCTGACGACGCCTGGCGCGCAAAAATCGCAATTTACGGCTGGTTCCCCGGCGTCCACGGAACCGTTGGTGTGCTCGGCCATGACGCTGGTTTCAGCACCCCGTTCAGCGATCTCTTTCACTACCTCAAGGGAGTGATCCCCGTCGCAGTGGATGTCCAAAAAGGCCACTTCGTAATGCCGATTGATTATCTCTGGATGAAACTCGGTGACGATAGGGGGATTCCCTTTGCCAATCCACTCTACAGCTCGGTCAATATCCATCTGACAGAATCGATTTTTACCCCGAAGATCGGCTACCGGCTGTACGATGGCGAGCACTTCAAGGTTGACGCCTTGGCCGGAATCCGCTACTGGTACCTTAGCGACAACCTCACACTCGAGCCCTTGGGCCCCAGCTTTGGGAAGTCGGCGAACTGGGTCGACGGTATCGGCGGCGCGAGATTTATTCTGCCCCTCAGTGAGAAGGCGGCGGTTACCGTGTCCGGTGATGCGGGCGCTGGTGGGGCCAACCTCGACTACCAACTGCTCGGCCTGCTCACATTCGATCTCACCCGCAGGATTGGCCTCGGACTCGGCTGGCGCTATTTGGATGTGAACTATCGTCCAACCAACCATCAGTTTGTGTACGACTCAATCACGAGTGGCGCATTGGCTGGCATTTACTTCAATTTGGGTGGCAAGCCGCCGGTGCCGCCGGCCGCGAGTTGTTCGTTGCAGCCCAGCGCAGTGATGGTGGGCGAGCCTATTACCGCGACTGCTACCGCTAGCAACTTCAATCCCAAGCACACGCTGAGCTACGCCTGGAGCAGCACTGGCGGGAAGGTCTCCGGCCAGGACAATACCGCAACCATTGACACCAATGGTCTTGCGGGTGGCACTTACCAGGTAACGGCAAACATCACTGACGCCAAGATGAAGAAGGGTGGCGAAACCAGTTGCACCGCCAGTTTCACGGCAAAGGAACCACCCAGGAACCCGCCGGCCATCTCCTGTTCGGCTAGTCCTGCCAGTCTGACGGTTGGTGAAAATGCGAGCGTAACTTGCACCTGCACCAGCCCCGATAACGTACCCGTCAGTATCAGCAACTGGAGCGCAACGTCTGGCACGGTTTCCGGCAGCGGTTCAACCGCAACGCTTAGCACCGCTGGGGCAGAAGCTGGAACATCCACTATCACGGCGACCTGTACCGATTCCCGTGGGTTGACGGCTCAATCGAGCGCGCAGGTATCAATGGTTGCGCCGCCGACCAAGCTGGAGGCGAAGTTGACGATTGGTCGCAGCGTTTACTTCCCGACAGCCAAGCCCAGCCCGCAGGATCCCAATGGCGGTCTGGAACCTAGCCAGCAGAAGACGCTTGCGGAGTTCGCTTCGGACTTCAAGACCTATCTGCAGTACAAGCCGGATGCACAGATTACTCTGGAAGGCCATGCCGACCAGCGTGGGAGCGCGGCGTATAACCAGGCACTCTCCGAACGGCGTGTTGCCCGCGCAAAGAACTTCCTGGTTGAACAGGGCGTTCCCGCGGCCAACATCCAGACCCAGGCGCTGGGCGATCAGCACAATCTGACACCGGCTGAGGTGAAAGAACAGGTCGATACCAGTCCCGACCTCACTCAGGAAGAGAAAGACAGAATCTCGAAGCGGATGCAGACCATCATCTGGGCCAGCAACCGCCGCGTGGATATTTCTCTAAACGGTAGCGGGCAGCAGTCGGCACGGCACTTGCCCTTCCACGCCGAGGATGCTCTTACCATTATTGGTGGTCGGACTTCAGAAATGAAGACTGCGCCGAAAAAGAAATGAATAAGAAGTAGACGGCAGCCCAAACAATAAGCTGTCGGCATCGTAGGTTCCAATCGGGGTGCGGCTCACGCCGCACCCTCTTTTTTCGGGGACGTTTGCCCAATTGTCCTCATAGGATAAGCGCATGCTCAACAAAGCGATCGCGACAATGTCGCAGCCGCCAGATTGGGCCGTTGGAAACAGAATTGATAACTGTTGTAGCATCTCGATTACACGCAATTACACTTGCGGGGGTTTTGAGTGTAATGGCCTATTTTCGTAAACTATTGGCAAACCGCTCGCGACGAAGCAGGACTTTCGAGGGCTATTGCAACTTCGCGTACTCGGCTTTGGCTTGCTTCAGGATGGGGATGTCGGGGTCGGCGTCTTTCCAGAGGGTGAGGAAGTCCTGGTAGGCTGCTTTCGCCTTGGCGGTGTCGCCCATCATGGCATGCGCCCTCCCGATTTGAAGATGCGCCAGCGCTCCCGTCACGTCATTCACCACAATGCCGCGATGATCCAGCAATTTCTGGAACTCAGCGGCTGCGGCGGTGCCGTTGTGGGCCTGCAAGTAAGCCTGGCCTCGGACGTATGCCGGGAACAGTCTCGCGTTCGGGCTTCGTTCCCAAGACGCGACTGGTTCCAGGTCAAGGATAGCCTGCGAGGGATTCCCTTTGCTCAGTTCGATGAGTGCATTAGTAGTTGGAGCGAAATACATTCTTAACATCGTGTCATCGGGATAATCGCGCTCCAGCCCGATCAGCAGTTTCCTCGCGCTCCCTCCATCTCCGATGACGGCAAAGGCACAGGCTCCCTCTAGTCGGGTGTCCCTGCTTCGCAACGGGGCGACGGTGGCTAGTTGCTGTCTTGCGATTCCGAGATTCCCCGCCTTGGCTTCTCTTAGAGCAGACCTTACTTGAATCGACGCAGCCTCCTCCTGGTCGTCGCCCTGCACCGCTGACTCGTGTGCTTTCCGTTCAATGTCACGTGTGCGATTCAGGCGCCCATAGTACGCTTCGGTTTCACCCTGGAGATCAGGTCCAGTATCTTTACCCAGCCGTTCCATTTCCCTTGCATCATCCGTCACAAACGCAAGCTGGTAGGCTCCATACCTAAGGCTCGTATCATGATCAAGCTTACGATTTCGTGCCTCTACAAGAACCGTTTTTGCGGCGTCGAATCGGTTTAACGCTGTGTAATCCTGGGCGAGGATGGCTTGATCAAGGCCAGAGTTCGGTTCCAAGGCCAAGCCTGATTGCATAAGCGGCACCGATTTCTCATACTGCCCAAACTGGGAATAGACCCATCCCAGATAGGTTCGTGGCTGGCGATCGTGTGGGTACGCTTGAATCCATGCTTCAAGGAGGGGGATAGACTTTTCCAAGTCCTGTTTGACGTCCAGAAAATAACTGACTGAGATGTCGTACCTTTCCCGCTCACTGGCCCGATCTCTCAGGGCGTAAGCCTTCATCGCGTTTTCTTTCCCTAGCGCGTCCTTACCCATATTGATGTAAGTTCTTCCCAGTTCTTTATAGGCGATCGCGAAATTCGGATCGAGTTCGACAGCCCGCTGATAGAAAGGAAGCCCTGCCGCATCGCTTCCTGTCAGCGCGGCCCTTTTCCCGGCGCTGTCCGCCTTGAAGGCCTCGAGCGAAGAAGTAGTCACGTCAGCGGGAACATCAAATTTCGGCACTGTCACCAGATTTTCTCCCACCTTGGCACGCAAGCTGGATGCTGCGCGATCAAGAACCTTCAGCACCTCTTCTTTGTTGGCGGCCACGACCTGCTCTTTGGCCAAGCTCTCACCGGTAGCGCAAGCGGTCATGTCGAGATTGACTACATATTCGCTGCCCAACTTGGAGATGGAACCCGACAAAAAAGCTTTGCTCCTGCTCCGTACACAGATCTCTCTGGCGAGTTCGCGAGTGATAGTGTCGGTTGGCTGGCGACCCATGAGTTGGAGCACTTCTCTCGCTCCTTGATCCGACAGGATGTTAAGGAAGGGGGACTTTTCCAGTTGCAGGCTGAGCGCCTCCTTCATGGTGCCGTCAAATGCCGAGTCCCCGGTCGTGTTGGTGAAGTCAGCGAGAACGATGGTGTCTTTGTCGGTCAGAGTCCTGGTTTGAAGCGACCCATGGTAAATTATGCCCGCGATGAGGGCGGCAACGACGATCGCTGCAATTCCGATGATCCAGGCTTGCCGGGAATGGAATGGCCGGGTCCACGCGGTGCCTGCTCTATGGGGAAACGAACCGCCGGAAGGGCTTGAAGCGCTGATGTCGACCGAACTTTCTGAGAGCGCGTCTAAGGCAAACGCCAGGTCTGAGGCCGACTGGAACCGCTGCTCCGCGTTCTTCTCCAGACAACGATGAACCACCCGCTGCAGTGCTGGCGGAATGTTTGCCGCAACCTGCGAAATTCCCTGCGGGTCTTCATTCAGGATCGCAGTCATCGTCTCCGGCGAAGTTGGCTTCTGAAACGCCCGTTTCCCCGCCAACATTTCATACAGAATCGCGCCGAAGGCAAAGATGTCTGCGCGATGATCGACGGCTTGTCCCCGCACCTGCTCGGGTGACATGTAGCCCACTGTGCCCATCACCACGCCCGGTTCGGTGCCCTCGGTTTGCATCAGTGAACTGGGCTGAGGTTGCGTCAGCTTGGCCAGCCCGAAGTCCAGAATCTTCACCCGTCCATCCTCGGTGACGAACAAATTCTCCGGCTTCAGATCACGATGGACGATGCCTTTCGCATGGGCTGCAGCGAGCCCGCGCGCAATCTGCACTCCGTATTCAATCGTCTTACGAACTGACAGACGGCCTCGCTTAATCTGCTCCCGCAGCGTTTCTCCCTCCAGCAGCTCCGACACCAAATATGGCGTACCCTCATACTTTCCCATCTGAAACACCGCAAGAATGTTGGGATGGTTCAGCGCCGCTGCCGCTCGCGCCTCCTGTTCGAAGCGCCGCAGTCGGTCGGAATCGGAGGAGAGAAAAGACGGCAGGACCTTGATCGCCACATCCCGCCCCAGCCGCGAATCGCGGGCGCGATACACCTCGCCCATCCCTCCCGAACCCAGCATCGACTTGACCTCATAGTCGCCTAGCTTTGTTCCTGACGTGAGCGTCACTCGCAGCGTGGAGGATTGCAGAAAGCTGGAGCGCACATCGTCGCTGGAGGCGATCAGGGTATCGACTTCGTGCCGCAAGGATGGATCGGACGAACAGGCCCGGTCCAGGAAGGCGGAGCGCTCATCTGGCGCCAGCTCCAGCGCTTTCTCCAGCACATCCCGAATCTCTTGCCAGCGTTCCGGCGTCATGCGTCTGATGCCTTGGCCATCTGGTGATGCAGCCAAAGTCTGGCCGTGGCCCAATGTCTCTTCACCGTCATCGGCGAGAGATTCAATGCATGCGCAGTTTCTTCAATGGAAAGGCCGCCAAAAAATCTCAGCTCCACAATGCGACACTGTTGCTGGTCAAGCTTCGCCAGTTCGTTCAGCGCGTCGTCGAGAGCGACCATGTCTACGCTCCGCGTCTTGAACACCAAATTGTCGTCCAAGATCAATCTGTAGCCTCCATCCCGCTTGGCGGCATTGCGGCCGCGTGCGTACTCGACCAGAATCTGCCGCATCAACTGGGCGCAGATAGCTAGGAAATGTTCACGGTTCTGAAAGTGAGCTGCACCTTGCTTCTCCAGGCGCAGATAAGCCTCGTGCACCAAGGCAGTGCTTTGCAGGGTGTGGCCGGGGCGTTCCTTCTGTAGGTAATGATGCGCGACCCGCCGGAGCTCGTCATAAACCAGAGGTACTGCCGCGCGCAGCCCTTCATCGTCACCGGCGTTCCAGTTCGCCAGTAACTCGCTCACGGTTTTAGACGGAAGTTGCGCCAACCAGCCTCCAACGCAGATCCGTAGAAGCTTGGGCAACAAGGTAGTCGCACCCGGTACCAATGTCAACCGATTGAAAAGGCGGGCATTTGAGACACGCAACGCCCGCCTCGGGCGAACAGAGGTGAGACGGTCAAGAAAATTCCTCTTTTTCTTGGTCCACTTCTCCGTGAAATTTCGCTTTAGCTCATGACAAGCAGAAAGCCGCAATATGCGGAGACAAAAATTCAGATCGAAGGAGAAAAAACCATGACGCTCAGCATCCTCACAAACCGTAAACCAGTTTCTTTGCTGTTCTCAACCGCGCTCCTGGCCGTGCTCTCGGTGGTGGCAGGAAGTCCTTACGCCGTCGGCCAGTCCGCTTCCGTGCACCGGCCATCGCCTCCGCCTCCGATGGCGTTTGCCAGCGTTGCCAGCACCGGAGCGAAGCAGTCGGGCACCGCTAACGTTACAACGGATTACAACAGCACGACCGGTCTTTACGAACTGAAGATCACCGGCGTGTGTTTCCTTCGGACTAGCTACACGACGGTTGCAACCGTATCCGGCTACAACGGATTTCCCGACGGTGCTCTGTTCGTGAACACCGACGACGACGGAGACTTTTGCCATTCGACCGGCAAGCTCATCGTCGGCCTGAGGGACGTCAATGGCAATCTGCAGAAGGCAGATTTCCAAGTGGTTGTCTTCAAGGCTCGCTAACTGCCCGGCTAGGCGGCGCTTCTGGCGCCGCCTAACCACCTGCTTGATAAGTCGGAATTATTAAAGGTGCTCGTCAACTGTCGTAATATCCCCATTACGCTCAAAACCCCGCTCACGGGAGAACAGACGGCGTAAGCTTGTGATATGGCCTCCCTCGAAAAGAGCCACATGGGCGAGGCGTTTCTTCATCCCCGCCTCGTCCAATTTCGAATCCGCTCCGCAGCCCTTCCTCTTTGTTCGTGACCTCGGTTGATTAACAATGATATGATTAACAATGTTAAGATATAAACGTAGATGTTATCTGCGAGATAACCATCGATCTTTGACAATCGGACTTCCGCGTAGCTTAGATCTCGTTCCGAATCGGGACCGTTTCGTTCCGAAATGGGAGGAGGATAAGGCGACCGCAACCATAACCTTCATGTTCTCTAGATTTTGCGCGTAACTCCTGTAAACTCAAAGATCTAGCACATAGTCGTAGAACTGATCGTTTGTTTTCTGGATTTTGCAGACAAAAGGGGGAGGGGGGTACCAGTACTCAACAGTTAACCCGTCCCAGAATGGGAAAGCTCCGGCAGCTCCGTCTCGTTAAGCTTGCCTTCAGCTGAAGGACGCTAGCATCGCCGGTCCCGTAGAAATCGATCTTCAAAAACAGAAATCCAGAGAGGAATCTGATATGAGGCAATCATGCTCGATGTGGCCGCTCGCCGCGTTGTTCGTTTCTCTGTTCGCAATACTCTCAAGCGCCGCCGATCCCGGCTATCACGTCATTAAGACTTACAAGTTGGGCGGTGAAGGCGGCTGGGATTATCTGAACCTCGACAGCTCCTCGCGGCGTCTCTACATCTCGCGCGCCACGCACGTCATCGTGATCGACGCCGATTCAGGCAAGCCCGTCGGCGATATCCCGGATACTCCCGGCGTGCACGGCATCGCGCTGGCTCCGGAACTCGGCCGCGGCTTTGTCAGCAACGGACGGGAAGGGACGGTCACGATTTTTGACATCCAGACTCTGAAGCTCATCACTAAAGTCAAAGTCGGTGACAATCCCGACGCGATCCTCTATGATCCCGCCACAAAACGTGTCTTCACCTTCAACGGAAAAAGTCACGACTCGACGGCTCTCGACGCCGCCAAGGGCACCGTGCTCGGTACGATCAAGCTGGAGGGCAAACCGGAATTTGCCGCAAGCGACGGCAAGGGAGAGATTTTCGTCAACATCGAAGACAAGAGCCAACTGGACGCGATCGACCCCGCAAAGCTGGAAGTAAAATCACGATGGCCGCTAGCGCCGTGCGAAGAGCCAAGTGGCCTTTCCATCGACCGCGAACACCGACGCTTGTTCGCTGGTTGCGACAACAAGATGATGGCCGTGGTTGACGCTGACAGCGGGAAAGTCCTTGCCACCCCGGCCATCGGCGATGGCGTGGACGCAACCGCGTTTGATCCCGGCACCGGCCTCGCGTTCGCCTCTTGCGGCGAAGGCGTGCTGACAGTCGTGCGCGAAGAGTCGCCCAACAAATTCAGCGTGGCGGAAACTGTTAAAACTCAGGAAGGCGCCCGCACTCTTGCCCTCGACGATAAGACCCACCAGGTTTTCGTGGTGACGGCGAAATTCGGCCCACCCCCCGCGCCGACCGCGGACCAGCCGCATCCCCGGAATTCGATTCTGCCGGACACGTTCGTCGTATTGGTCCTGGGGAAATAATGGTCGCTTGTGCGAAGCGGGGCGGAGGAAGAAACCTGATCGATAAAACCGATGACTGGAATCGATTAATTAGCTCGTGATGAGATCAAACAGAAGTTGAGCAGCTACGCACTTACTGTAAACTATGCCAACTCCGGTGGGCATTTCCTCCGGGTAACCCTTCCATGAGCGGCCACGATACAGAAAAATTTCATCGCGCTAGGATTACGAAGCGGGTGGATATTGCCCCTGAGCTGTGGATGATCCGCGTCGAGCCCCACGGCGACTTCAAGTTCGCTCCCGGCCAGTATGCAACTCTGGGGCTGGAAGGTCCGGACAAGCACCGGGAGCGCCCATATTCCATCGTGTCCGCGCCTCACGAGAGCGAGCTGGAATTCTTTTTCGAACTCGTGCCTCCCGGCGATCTTACGCCGCTACTCTACAGACTCCAGCCAGGCGATGAAGTGCTGATGCGCAAGGTTCCCAAGGGAAGGTTCATGCTGGATACCAAAAGCGGCCGCACCAATCACCTCTTGGTGTGCACCGTGACCGGCGTCGCTCCCTTCGTGAGTTATCTCCGCACTCTTTATAAAGATTGGAAAGAAGGCAGGTTTGGCGGGGAACACAAGCTGTTTCTGCTGAATGGGGCGAGCCGCTCGTGGGAGTTCGGTTATCTGGAAGAGTTGCAGAAATTCGCGAAGGAATTGCCGTGGTTTAAGTATGTACCCACCGTCAGCCGTCCCTGGGAAGACGAAAAATGGAAGGGCGAGACCGGACGCGTGGAAGATATTTTGCGCAAATATACTGATATGTGGGGTTTTGATGCGAACGCGATCGCCTACCTGTGCGGCCATCCGGGGATGGTCGAAGGCAGCAAAGGAATTCTAAAACGGATCGGCTTCGCCAAAGAAGAATTGAAAGAAGAAATTTATTGGGTGCCTTCAAAAGCGAAATCTGCATCCTGAGAACCGTGGACGAGTCTCAAACGCCGACCCGCGAGCTTCGGCGTTCGAGTAGAAGAACGTCCCTCCAAACACCGCTCCGTTGGCCAAGTTTTTGCCGCAGTCCGACTTCGCGGAATCCGCAGGATTTATGCAACGCAACACTCGGAACATTCTCCGGAAAGATTCCGGCCTGCAGTGTCCATACTCCGCAGGCCTCCGACTGCTCGACCAGCGATTGAAGCAGCAGCGTGCCAACCCCTTGACCTCGTGCCGTCGCGGCCACATAAACGGAGACTTCCGCCACGCCAGAATAAACGCGCCGCGTGGAGACTGGACTGAGCGCCGCCCAACCGAGAATCCCTTCGCTGTTCACCGCAACCAAGCGGCAGTCCTGCAAGTGCCCCTGATCCCACTTCTCCCACGGTGGAGTTTCGGTTTCGAACGTGGCGTTCCCGGTCGCGATGCCTTCGGAATAAATGTTTTGAACGGCCGGCCAGTCTTCACTTCGCATGGCCTTGATTTCGAAGCCCAACACGATCATCGTATTTCTCGGTGCCGGTAAACATCACGGCAGCACTGATAAAACGTTTACGCTATTCGCTTTCCGCAGGCGCAAAAAACACCAGCACCATCAACTCTTCGGTGATCTCGTAAAAGCGATGCTCCGTTTCTGCCGCCACAAAGATGACGCTGCCCTGGCTTACCGCATGATCTTCGGAACCGGCTCGCATGCGCGCGCGTCCGCGAACCACGTAGTACAGTTCGTCTTCTTTATGCGGGGATTGCGGATCAGTGCAACCAGCGGGTAAGACGTAAACCCCAGCACTCAGGGCTGGGACGCGCAGGAACTCGAGGTAACGCTTTCCCGATTGCTCGCGGAGTTTTTCTGTATCGGCGATGTTGAAAAATTGTGCCACTTGCACAATCGTTGCCTCCAATTTTTTAGGCGGTTCGAGCCAGGCTCATCAGGATAGCATTCTGACGGCAAGACGGTGTCGTACGTGAAAACCTGTATTGCTTTGTTCTCGTATCAGTCTCATAATTTGTGCAGCGCCACGGTCGCCTGGAGAATGACTGTGGATCGTTCCCCTCGATTGATCGACGTTCGCCAAATTGGGCCGAATAGCGAACGAGATATTTCCGGTCGTTGCTCTGCCTGCGGTGTGATTGTGATTGCCCGCCTGGAGCACTGGGAGAATGCCGCCTCGGACCTCTTACGAAAAAAGCTGGACAAATTATTCGAGCGCCACCTAGCTGAAATCGGCTGTGGAAAGAAACTGCATACGTTAGCTCCTGAATAACACTTCACATCGCTCCAACTTTGGCGGAGCAGCGAGCTACCGATACAGGTAATTTGGTTCACCACCTTGAATATTTTTCCCATTCTGCTTGCTTTCGTATGCGTCGTCTCGCTGCCGACCTCCTATATTCAATGATTTACGAAGTTTGGCACGCGTACTGCTCTACCTGCATCGAAGAGATTGAGATAAGGAGGCAATAATGAACAATGCGCGCCGAGGAATATATCGATTCCTGTTGGGGTTACTTCTAGCTTCAGCTCTGTGCCCCTGGACGTACGCCGAAAACACCGTCATGGGAGAGATTCAATTCGAAGGCAAATCCCACGTGGATAAGACTTCGGGAGTCTGGGTGGACGGGCAGTACGTCGGCTATCTGAAAGAACTCAAGGGATCGAAGAAGGTTTTGCTTCTACCGGGTGAGCACACAATTACTGTGCGGCAGGATGGTTACCAGGAATTCACTCAACGAGTAATGGTGGAGCCGGGACAGAAACAGATCGTGAGCGTGGCAATGCAGAAAGCGCCTACGGGACCGCTTCCTCAGGTGACGGCCGAAGTCAAAATAGCGGTGAATCCCTCGAGAGCCGCCGTATTTTTGGATGGCCTTTTCGTTGGACACGTCGGTGAGTTTGAAGGCGCAGGTCGAGGCATGCTCGTGGGGCCGGGACCGCACCGGATAAGAATTGCGCTGCCTGGCTATCAAACGTTTGAGACGGACATCAACCCTACTGCCAATCAGAAGGTTGAAATCAAGACCGAATTGGCCAAGAGCGACGAGCCTCCGGCAGGGCCGCTGGTCACCACGGAGACAGGTGAGGCGACGCCTCCACCGCCGCCCGCTGGTAATGTCACGGTGGCTCCGCAGCATTAAACTGTAGGCCGCAAACTCAGCGGGTAGACTGCGGGGTCGGATAATTAAGTCCGGCCCCGTCATTATTGCGATGGGAATATGATTTGCCATCGCATGGCCCTCGCCACTGGCTCTCGGTGGTCACAAACTGGATCGAAGAGTTGAAAAACAAAAACTAATATTGCCCATAGCGCCCCTTCACGGAATCGATGAGCTTCTGCGAGTCGAAGCCGACGCCGTCTTTGAAGACGATCTCGACATTCTCGATATCTGAGATATGGCTTGACGGGTCTCCTTTGATCACCACGAGATCCGCGTTTTTCCCCGGGGCAATGGTGCCGATTTGACCTTGCCTGCCCAAGTACGTCGCCCCGTTTAAAGTCGCAATCTTGATGGCTTCGACGGGCGAGAATCCAGCCTCAACCAGCAGTTCGATTTCGCGCTGGTCGCCGAATCCCGGGACGACGCCACCGTTGCCGGTTGGATCCGGACCGGCAAGCAGCAACCCTCCAGCCTGAGCAAACGCATGCTCCAACTCCATGTCGCGTTTGAAAAGCATGGCCCAGTCATCTTTTGGCGGCTTCATGGTTGCGGGACGCTCGCGATTATAAAGATAAGCTTCGCGTGCTTCTGGAGTCATGACGTCGAGGGCTTGCTGCCGCAGCGGAGGGCGTCCCGGAATGCTGCCACTCTCAAACACTGGCAGGGTCGAAGTGACCGCCACGTGATGTTTCACCAGCGTTTCGATCAAATCCTTCGCCTCCGGACCATTTGCGGGCATGTGCTCCAGCGTGTAACTTCCCATGCTTTCGCTGCAGAGATCAGGTTTCTTGTCTGGATCAAACTGTGTGTTCACGAAGAAGCCATGTTCGAGATCATCAATGCCCAGTTCCGCGGCCTCTTTGTAAGTCACCGAGCATAAATGTCCGGTGACCTTAATTCCACGTTTGTGTGCCGCTTCAATCGCGGCCTTCAATTCGGCGCGGGTAATGTTCATGTACGCTTTGAACGAGGTCACGCCGCGGTCGGCCCAATAGTCGACCATTTGGCGCGCCTCGTCAGGACCGGTCAGTTGATGCATTTGGATGAAATAGCTGTCGGGGCCTTCGAGATATGGCCCGGTCACGTCGATATGCGGACCGGGGAGCTTGCCTTCATCGATGTCGTGCTTCAGGTTGAGATCAGCGTAGGTCTCGACGCTTCCCGTGGTGCGCATGGTGGTCACGCCACCGGCCAGATAGAGGCGTGGCGCGGAGAATGTCATTTGCGGAACCAGTACCGGCGGTTCGGAATTCCACTGGCTGTTTTCATTTGGCCGCGCGACGTAGAAAAGATGGTTGTGCATGCCGACGATTCCGGGCATTACCGTATACCCGCGAAGGCTGAGAATCGTTGTTCCTTCCGCCGCGGGAGCGTCTGCACCAGGTTGCACCACTGTGATTTTGCCCCGTTCGATGACCACGTTCTGGTCGTCAATTGGCGGTTGACCAGAGCCGTCAATTACGCGCACGTGCTCGAGAACCACTCTCGGCGCGTTCACTCGCACGTATTTTTGCACCGTTGCGGACAAGGCGGCGGGCTGTTGAGCACTGATGTGAAAGGACAGAAGCAAGAACACTGGCAAGATCAGCAAGCGGTTGACGCGCATTCGGTATCCTCAGAGTCGGCTAATTGTAGCCGAGACGAGTATTCCAGCGCCAACAAAGCCAGGCCCGAACCATTTCTGGCCGACAGTGCATAATTAGGGTGACGAGGAGCACGGCCGTGATATTGACGCAGGACGCGCTTTGGTACAAAGACGCGATCATTTACCAGGTCCACGTCCGAACGTTTCGGGACAGCAACGCAGACGGGATCGGGGACTTCCGCGGCCTCGCGGAGAAACTCGATTACCTTCAAGAGTTGGGGATCAACGCGCTGTGGCTGATGCCGTTTTTTCCCTCACCGCTTCGGGATGATGGATACGACATCGCCGATTACCGATCGGTGCATCCCAGCTACGGCACTCTCGACGACTTCAAGAACTTTCTCGGGGCGGCTCATGAGCGAGGGATACGAGTGATCGTTGAGATGGTGTTGAACCACACCTCAGATCAACACCCCTGGTTTCAGGAATCGCGGAGCTCTACGAACAATCCGCGCCGAGACTGGTATGTCTGGAGCGATACGGATACCCGCTATCGCGGAGTGCGAATTATTTTCCTGGATACGGAAACATCGAACTGGGCTCGCGATCCGGTTTCGAAGACATATTATTGGCATCGTTTTTTCAGTCACCAGCCGGACTTGAATTACGACAATCCAGCGGTTCGCGAAGAGATGTGGTCGATCATGCAGTTCTGGTTGGAGATGGGCGTGGACGGCTTTCGGCTCGACGCGGTTCCCTACCTTGTCGAACGGGAAGGAACTTCTTGCGAGAACTTGCCTGAAACTCACGCGGTGCTCAAAGAATTGCGCAGCAAGGTCGATCAACATTTCCCTGGAAAGATGCTGCTTGCCGAAGCCAACCAATGGCCGGCGGATCTTCGGCAATACTTCGCGGATGGCGATGAGTTCCACATGGCCTTTCATTTTCCTCTGATGCCCCGAATGTTCATGGGGGTGAAACTCGAAGATCGCAAGCCGATCATGGATATCCTTCAGCAGACTCCTGCGATCCCTGATGCCTGCCAATGGTGTCTGTTCTTGCGCAACCACGACGAACTTACGCTGGAGATGGTGACCGACATCGAACGCGATTACATGTACGATACTTACGCCGGGGACAAGGCGATGCGGCTGAACCTCGGCATTCGTCGGCGCCTTGCGCCCCTTCTCGATAACGACCGGCGTCGGGTCGAACTGATGACGGGCATGTTGATGTCGCTACCGGGGACTCCGATTATCTACTACGGCGACGAGATCGGAATGGGCGATAACGTTCACCTCGGCGATCGGAATGGAGTGCGTACGCCGATGCAATGGGATGGCGGGTGGAATGCGGGCTTTTCATCGGCCGATCCCGAGAGCCTTTACTCACCACTGATTCTCGATCCTGTTTATGGGTATCCGGCAGTCAACGTTTATGCACAGAAGCGATCTGGGCATTCACTCCTCGCCTGGATGAAGCGCATCCTGGAAACGCGGAAGTCTACCCAGGTTTTTGGCCGGGGTTCCATCGAGTTCCTGCATCCCGCGAACCATCGCGTGCTCGCCTATGTGAGGCAACTCAAGAATGAAACGGTGCTGGTGGTGAATAACCTTTCCAGTTCCGCACAGGCAGTAGAACTCGACCTGCGACGCTACAAAGGCAACATTCTGGTAGAAATGTCTGGCAGAAATATCTTTCCACGCATCGGCGATTTGCCGTATCTGTTAACCATGGGGCCTTACCAGTTCTTCTGGTTTCGTTTGCGACGGATATGAAGACATGAAGCGCTGGTGATACTTCTTAACCAGTGCGACAGGGGTTTCGTCTGGAAGAGACAAGCGTTCTTACCGATGATTTTATTCGCGAACTGATCAGCGTTGGCGAAGTGGACCTGCTTGTCGGCGTACCAACCCATAACAATGCCGCGACTGTCGGAGAAGTTGTGCAGGCCGTTCGAGTTGGACTCCTGAAGTATTTTCCCAGGGAGCGCGTAGTCATCGTAAACGCGGACGGAGGATCGAAGGACAGCACGCGTGATGTAATCGCCGCAGCTTCGATTAACGATGTGCAGCATTCCTCGGATTTGTATGCGCTGCGTACCCTGCACTGCATTAGCACGGTTTACGACGGCGGCCCGGCGACCGAAGTTGCCTTGCGCACGATCCTGGCGGCTGCCGAATTATTGCGCGCCAAAGCGTGTGCGATCGTATCGCCCGAATCAACCAACATTACGCCCGACTGGATGGAGCGCCTTCTTCAGCCGGTCTACCGGGATGCATTCGATCTTGTGACTCCGCTCTATCGAAGGCATAGGTTCGATGGATTGCTTCTACGCAATCTCATTTACCCGATGACTCGAGCGCTGTATGCGAAACGACTGCGCGAGCCTTTCGCGGTTGAATTCGCATTCTCCGGACGCTTGGGCAGTCATCTTTCGGAACAGCAAGTCTGGGACCATGGAGCAGGGGGCGTTGGTACAGAGATGCGAGTGACCCTGGCCGCAATGGCCGGAGACTTCCGCCTCGGCCAGACTTTCCTGGGGACAAAGCAGCATCTCGACCGCAGTTCAGCCGACCTCGTGCCTGCGATGCGCCAGACCGTCGGTACGCTTTTCTGGTCCTTGGATCCAAACTTTCAACTTTGGAGCGCAAGCCATACGACTGAAAATATCCCCACGTTTGGAGCCGAGCACGACTTAACTGCGGAACCGATTCGAGTGAACCGCAAACGCCTCTATCAACTCTTCACTTCCGGCGTAAGTGAGCTTGAGCCGGTTCTTCAATCAATCCTGTCCTCTCAGACGCTGGCTGAGATTCAAGGCATAGCCAAGCTTGGGGAAGATGACTTTCAATATTCGCACGAGCTCTGGGTGAGAACCGCTTACGAGTTCGCCGCTTCGTATCACAAATCGGTGATTAATCGCGACCACATTATTCAGGCTCTGGCTCCCCTCTATCGCGGCAAGGTATACACGTTTCTCCTGGAAAACCGAGATGCTTCAGGAGACGAAATCGAAGCGCATGTCGAAGCGCTCTGCCTGACATTTGAGCGCATGAAACCGTACTTGTTGGATCTATGGAACGCAAGAGAGTGAGGCAAACATGTGGGAAATGATGATGGGAGAACTGGACCATGCGATGCAGGAGCTGGCCAGGAATTTTGCGCACCTCCTGCCCCGTCTGCTGGCGATGCTGATCATTGCGCTGCTGGGATGGCTGGTGGCCTACGTGCTGAAAGTGAGCCTGCGGGGCATTCTACGGATCGCGAAATTCGACAAGCTTTCTGACAATGCCGGCGCGACTCAACTGCTGAATAAATTGGCCCTGCCTTCATCCAGCGAACTGTTGAGCAGGGTTTTGTTTTGGGTGGTATGGCTGGGTTTTATTTTGCTTGGAGTGCAGGTGCTCGGCATCGTTGGTCTACAGGAGCACATTGCGAGAATCTTCCTCTACCTGCCCAGATTATTCGTGGCCCTGCTCATTTTCTTCTTCGGATTGGTGGCGGCAAGTTTCTTTTCGCGGGCTGCGTTACTTGCAGCCGTGAATGCCGGTTCTCCTTCGGCCGGACTGCTGGCAACCTTGATCCGGACGATCATTGTTATTTTTGCAGTGACCATGGCATTCGAACAACTGGGCCTCGCGGAGAGAACGATTCTGGTCGCTTTCGCCATCGCCTTCGGCGCGCTGATGCTCGGGCTAGCCATCGCGTTTGGCATCGGAGGCCGGGATTTGGCAAAGCAATTTCTCGAGAGAAGATTCTTGGAGGAAAAGCAAGAGCAGAAGCAGGACGAACTTTCGCCACTGTAAGTTCCGCAGACTCAGCCCATGGTTATTCGATCACTTCTACATGTGGTCTGGACCAGGCCAGGAAGTAGAACCGTGTAGTTCCAACTGTCCCGTGTAGATTGCCATACCAACGACCGCATCGACTCGCAGTGCGTCGAGCTGATCGATTTGTTCGGAACTCGCAATGCCACCGGCCACGATCAGTTGCTTCATCGTTGAAGCTCGCAATTGCTTTACCGTGTCGAGTGGAATGCCTTGCATCAGGCCTTCGGTATCGATATTCGTGTACAGGAATGCGCTGCACCAGCGTTCCAGAGCAGCAATCATTTCAAGAGGCGTGATGGCTGTGAGTTGTCGCCAACCGCAGATGGCAACCCGTCCCTGCTTAGAATCGATGGCGAAGACCGACTTATCCGGTCCCACTGCGCGTGCGGCTTCTTCTGCAAACGTGGTGTCTGGCTTGCCATCTCGGATGAGCGAGGACCCGAAAATCACACGCTTTGCCCCGAGCGACAGCATTTGCTCTGCAATTCGAACGGAACGGATTCCTCCACCGACCTGACAAGGAAGACGCCGAGAAAACGTCCGCACCAGATCTAGATTGTTGCCATTGCCGAGAGCGGCGTCTAAATCGATCAGTTGAATCAAAGGGAACGAAGAGAAGCGCGCGATCCACTCTTCGAAATCGTCGAATTCGAGGGCTTTGCGTTCTCCCTGCACAAGCTGAACGATCTTTCCGCCCATGAGGTCGATCGAAGGTATCAACATGGCCATCGTACCGGGATGCCCGCACTCTGCAATTCTTGCTTGAGATCGGCAAGACGATGCAAGCCAAAGTGAAAGATGGAAGCAGCAAGCGCAGCATCAGCTTTGCCTCGCTGAAAGACTTCAACGAAGCTCTGCGTATCTCCCCCACCTCCTGAGGCAATCACCGGGATGCGCAATGCCTCAGAACACGCACGTGTCAATTCGCAATCGAAACCCGCGCCGGTGCCATCGCGATCCATGGAAGTAAGAAGAATTTCGCCAGCGCCGCGCTCTTCCGCTTCCCTTGCCCAGGCCACAACGTCACGGCCCGTGGGAGTTCTTCCTCCCCTGACGTAAGCCTCGAATCGCGCTTCACCGTTCATGCGCTTGGCGTCAATGGCTACGATGACCGCCTGCGAACCATAGCGTTCGGCAATGCGCGTGACTAAAGACGGATCTGTGAGCGCTGCGGAATTGATGCTTATCTTGTCGGCTCCGGCTTCGAAGACAGCGATCGCGTCGTCGAGCGAGCCGATGCCTCCGCCCACCGTGAAAGGTATAAACAACTGTCGTGCGGTTCGGCAAACGGTGTCCGCCAGAGTTGCCCGCTTTTCATGCGTGGCAGAAATGTCGAGCAGCACTACTTCGTCTGCCCCTGCCTGACTGTGGGCTGCGGCCAGTTCGGCTGGATCGCCGGCGTCGCGCAATTGCTGGAACTGCACGCCCTTCACGACGCGTCCAGCGTTGACATCCAGGCACGCGATGATTCTTTTTGTCAGCATCACAGGCCGCAAAAATTCTCTAGAAGCTTAAGGCCAATCGCTCCGGATTTTTCCGGGTGAAATTGCACTCCGAACAAATTGTCTTGTTCGACGGCAGCGGAGAACTCTCCGCCGTACTCGCATCGTGCCACGGTCGCTTTCACCACCGGGGCCGAGTACGAGTGTGTGAAGTACACGAATGAGTCCGAAGGGATTCCGCGAAGCAGCCGCGAGCCATCCTGACAGGTCAGAGAATTCCAGCCTACATGCGGCGACTTGACACTTGGTGCAAAGCGTCCGCAAGCTCCCGAGAACAATCCCAAGCCCCGGATTCCAGGGGCTTCCGTACTCGATTCGAACATCCACTGCATTCCGACGCAGATGCCGAGAAACGGTACGCCTTGTTGAATTCTGCGAAGAATGGCGGTCCGGAGTCCAGTTTCGTCCAGGATGGATGTGGCCGAAAAGTGGCCCACCCCTGGAAGAATGATTTTGTCCGCCCGCGCAACCTCTGCGGGATCGTTAGTAACGATTGCATCCGCGTGCAGATGATCGAGCGCCTTTTTTACGGAGGTAAGATTCCCGGCGCGATAGTCAACGACGGCGATCATCAGAGCAATCCTTTCGTGCTGGGAAGCAATCTCGCCATGCGCCGGTCGCGCCAACATGCGGCGCGCAATGCACGCGCAAATGCCTTGAACAATGATTCAATCTTGTGATGGCTGGAACGGCCATAAAGCACGCGAGCATGCACGCTCGCCCGTGCGCCCCGCGCAAAGCCGTCGAAGAAATCGTGGACCAACTCGGCTTGCAGATCACCGACGATGCGGGCGCGAACCTTGGTCTCGACCGTAGTGGACGTCCGCCCGCAAAAATCGACGGCCGCGAGACCTAAGGTTTCGTCCATCGGCATTACGAAATAGCCTGCGCGCAGAATGCCGCGCTTAGCGCCGAGAGCTTTGTCGAACAACTGGCCGAGTACAATGCCGACGTCTTCCACGGTGTGATGTTGATCGACATCGAGGTCGCCCTTGGCTTTCAACTGTAGATCGAAGCCGCCATGATGCGCGAATAGTTCCAGCATGTGGTCGAAGAAACGAATCCCGGTAGAAACTTTATAGCGGCCACGGCCCTCAATGACGAGCGTGGCACGAATGTCGGTCTCTTTGGTGACGCGCTGAATCGACGCTCGCCTCATTTCGCGATTACCTCTTTTACTCCGAGCTCTGCCAGCGTTTCTCGCAGTGCTTGCAGCAATCGTGCAGTCTGCTCGGTGGTTCCGAGAGTGATGCGCACGCAGCCCTCGCAGCCGTAGTCACGGGAACGGTCGCGTATTAAGATGCCGCGCGATCGCATCGACTGAATCAGTGCAGTCTTCAATGGACCGAAGCTCGCCAGTACGAAATTGCCCTGACTCGGCCAGTAGCAGACTCCCCACCGGGCAAACTCGCGTTGAAGTTCTTCCCGTCCCTGACGAATTTGGCTGACGTATTGGTAGACGTAGTCTTGGTCTTCCAGTGCTGTCGGCAAGCAAGCGAGAGCCACTCCATTCACGTTGTACGGGGAACTGACTTTGCTCACCATCGAGATGTGCTCCGCGTTTCCGGTAAGCACACCAACACGCAGTCCGGCCAGTCCGTATGCTTTGGAAAACGTTCTGGCCACAAACAAGTTCGGAATGCCGCGCTGTTGTGCCAGCAACGTTTGTCCGTAAAACTCGAAGTAGGCTTCATCGACCAGAATTGCCGCTTGAGGAACCTGCCTTGCAAGTTCGAGCAAACTTGCCGGTTCGGCAACACTGCCCGTCGGATTATTGGGATTGGCAACCGCGATCAGGCGAGTGCGCGGCGTGACGTGAGAAAGCAAATCAGCAGTTGGGAACTTAAAGTCTGTGTCCGCCGGCACCCTGATCACTCGCGCTCCGGTGGCAGCCGCTGAAATTTCGTACATGGCAAAGGTTGGTACCACGATGAGGGCTTCATCGCCTGCTCGCAGGAAAGTCTCGCAAAGCAGGTGGATGGCTTCATCCACGCCATTGGTGAGTAATAACTCGTCAGGGTTGACGCCAAGAAAGTCGGCCACAACAGCTTCGGCCCGTTTGCGCTCCGGATAGCACGCAATTTCTTCCGCCGTGATTCCGCGCAGTCGCGCTAGAACCCGCGGCGAGCAGCCGACTGTGTTTTCGTTGAAGTCCAGGCGTAGCCCGTCGCGTCCACCGAGCGGGGGATGATAAGTCGGCAGATTGCGAACTGCGTCGCGCGCTTCAAGCATGGCCCACCCTCAAACGGATCGACTCCGCATGTGCGCGCAGCCCTTCTGCATTCGCCAGAGACTCGACAACTGGCGCAATCCCTCTCAGACCCGCCCTCGATAGCCGCTGGACACTGATGAGCTTCACAAAATCCAGAACGCTCAGCCCACCCCGAAAGCGCGCAGCGCCACCCGTCGGCAGCACATGATTCGGACCCGACGCATAGTCTCCACCTGCTTGTGGGGAATAGTCGCCGATGAAAACCGATCCCGCGTTATGGACAAGCGCAACATCCGTCGGGTCGACGGTAAGATGTTCCGCCGCGATTTCGTTTGCCCAAGCAAGGCTCTGCGGGCGCGAGGCAGAGACGAGAACGATGCCGTTCCGGCGCAACGATAGTCGCGCTACTGGGTTGCCCCGGCTTATCTTTTCTGCGGCACGCGCAACCCCGCGAGCCAGATCATCACGAGTTGTGATAAAAGCTGCGAGCGCTTCCGGATCGTGCTCCGCCTGCGCCACCAAGTCAGCAGCTATAAACTCTGGTGTCCCGGTATCACTCACGATGACAATTTCGGTTGGGCCGGCCAGGAAATCGATCGCACAGTCAAAGGAAACCAGTTTCTTGGCAGCCGTGACGTAAACATTTCCCGGGCCGACAATCTTGTCCACGCGCGGAACGCTTTGCGTTCCGTATGCGAGTGCGGCGATCGCCTGCGCTCCACCGATGCAATAGAATTCACGCACTCCGAGCATTCCGGCAGCAGCAAGCATCTCCACCCGTGGCTTGGGAGAGACCACGCGGATATTCTGCACCCCCGCCACCTGAGCGGGGATCACGGTCATCAGCAATGTGGAGACGAGTGGATAGCGCCCGCCGGGAACGTAGCAGCCCACCGAATCCAAGGGCCGTGCGATTTGTCCGACGGTGATCCCTTTGCGAGTCCGTGTCCATTCCCCAGGCGTCTGCCATTCGCAGAAGCGGCGAATATTTCCCGCCGCTGCGCGCAAAGAAGCTTTCAATTCCGGAGCCGCAGCTTTCCATTCCGATTGGATCTCTTCCTCAGACACTCGAAAAGACTCCCGCGGAGAAAGACGATCCCATTGTTCGGCATACTTGCGCAAAGCGCGATCACCCTGGCGCCGGACATCAGCAATAATCCGCCGGACCGTCGGCTCGACCTCAGCATATCGCGAGCCACGGCCTGCGATCTTTCGCACCCTCGTCGCAGCTGCGGATCCCGAGAGAATGCGCATCACAGAACCACCTTGTTCAGCGGATACTCAACGATCCCTTGTCCATTAGCCTCTTTCAACCGAGGGATAACTTGCCAGGCCGTGGATTCTTCGATCACCGTGTTCACGGCTACCCAGTCTCCATCACTGAGAGTGGAGATGGTCGGATTCTTGAGTGCCGGCAGAACCGCGAGGACGGCCGCCAGATCCTGCTTGCGAACGTTCAGCATCAGCCCAACACGATTCTGGGCATCCATTGCTCCCCGCAACATGAGCGCCAGGTTTTCAATCTTGCGTCGCTTCTGCGAATCACACCAAGCTTTCTTGTTAGCGATAATTTGCGTATTGGATTCGAGGACTGTGTCAATGATGCGCAGATGATTGGCTCTTAGAGAACTACCGGTCTCCGTGACTTCTACGATGGCGTCAGCCAGCATCGGAGGTTTCACTTCAGTAGCGCCCCAGGAGAACTCAACTTCGACGCCAACGCCTTTGTTCTCGAAATACTTCCGCGTAACACTGACAAGTTCGGTTGCGATGATGCGGTCGCTCAAATCTTCGGCGCGCTGGTGCGGAGAACCCTCGGGAACCGCCAGCACCCATCGCACCTTGCCCCGGCTCTGCTTGGCGTAAATAAGGTCAGAGACGGTGACCACTTCGAGCCCACTCTCGACCACCCAGTCAAGACCGGTCAGTCCGGCATCGAGAACGCCGTGCTCGACGTAGCGGGCCATCTCCTGGGCGCGTATGAGCATGCACTCGACTTCCGGGTCGCCCGTGGTTGCGAAATAAGAGCGGCCGTTGGTGAAGATCGGCAAACCCGCGCGGGCGAACAGTTGCAGTGTAGCTTCCTGCAAACTGCCCTTCGGGATGCCCAGACGGATTTTCATGATCGCACCGCCTGCGAGCTAGTACTTTCTTTCCTGGAGTCGTTCTGCCAAAGCGACCGCGTGAAGCAGGAGCGCGTGCCCTCATGACAAACCAAACCTGCTCCTTCGACCTCGACTTGCAACAGAAGCGTGTCGCAATCGCAGTCGATAGATGCGGAAACTAACTTGAGCCGGTTGCCCGAAGTCTCGCCCTTAGTCCAAAGCTGCTTGCGAGTGCGGCTGAAGAACGTCACATAGCCGGTGCTGAGCGTACGCTCGCAGGCCTCGCGATTCATAAAGCCCAGCATTAGAACTTCGCCGGACGCCGCATCCTGCACGATGGCCGGCGCCAATCCAAGCATCTTGTCAAAATCAATTTCCTGGTTCATAAATTGTGCCTTGTGTAAAAACAAAAAGCCCGCTGTGCGTGAATCGCATCAGCGGGCTTTAATTTCTCAGGTGTTACGCTAGCTCAGCTAAACACCCCCGCCGACGCGCCATGCGCGTGATGATGGTGGTGGTGATGATGAGCCAGACTGTTCACGAAGTTAAGATAACGAAGACAGCAAACATTGTCAAAACAAATTTGCGAAAGTGTTGTTAGTTCTCGCGGCCAGGGCTGTTGGAGTAGAGCGATTGCCTTTGTGATCCTCCGCCAAAGCCAAAATCGCACCGCTGTGGCAGCGGGAAGCTTCGCTCATCTCACGCTCATTGTCGAACCGGCGAAATAGTTGCGTACTTCATGCATGGACTCTCTGCGATGAGCAAGATTCTGTTTTGCTGCGACGATGCAGCCAATCTCAACGCGATCGTACGCAAACTTCCGACCGCAGTTGAGGCAGACCTCATATGTCCAACCCGACAGCGTGAATGGCCGGCTGACATTGCGGTGCCAGCAACCAAAAAGAAACTCCAGAGCTTGTAACAGTATGTTCGTCATAATTGTGTATCAGCAATTTGTCCACCCGTCATGTCGTGCATTCGCTCAGACGGAGACTGCTGCTCCTTTACAAAGTGGTTGCTTAAGCAACTTTATTCTCTGACCTGTCGGCCCTGTCGCCCAGGAAGCTGAGCAGTTCGGCATTCACTTCTTCTGCGTGCGTCCACGTGATGCAGTGTGGCCCATCCTTTACGACCAGCAGTCGCGCGCCTTTGATCAGCTTCACTCACAATCCCAAGATGCGCCGCTCAACGCGAGAGCGCAATTGGACATTGGTATCGGTTCGCCAAGAAGACCACGGGCCTCACGTGGCGGCAAATCTTCGAGCGAAGAAGCGCTGGTCGGTCCGATTGATACAAACGTATCGATCGACGTCATCGTCCGATGGACCTGCCTCCTTGCTTTCGCATGGAATCTGACTCTGAATGGACTCGCTTCAGACCGCGTGGTTGGGCCCGGATCGCATCGTGAAGCGCTAGTCCGACAGCAAAATGCTGCCAACGACACCTCGAGCCTTCAGCGCTAATTTATGATGGACATCGCGGGCAAAATTTGGCATTCTACTCGGATAGGCTTACCCACCGTTTCTCTGTCTCGCACTATGGGGGATACGTCATGAAGAAGGTCACGGAACCGATTTCCCTCGCCGGCTCCCAGCTCGGTGAAGTGCGTCATGTCTGCGCGTTTTTTAATAACGACGAAGAAGAGTATCGCGTGTTGCTACCCTTCATTAAGAACGGTTTCGAGTGTGGCGACAAGGCGGTTCACGTCGTTAATCCCGATCAACGCGATGACCATGTGCAACGACTGGCTGCAGCAGGGATCGACCATGCGGCTGCCGAGCAGAGCGGACAGTTCGAACTCAAGATCAACACCGAAGCGTATCTTCGGGACGGCCGTTTCGATCAGGATCGGATGCTGGCGGCGTTCGAGCAGATGGCCAGCGGCAATGCCAAAGGTGGGTTTCCGCTCAGTCGCATTTGCTGCCGCATGGACTGGGTGGTTGGAGAGCGATCATACGTTGACGAGGTTGTTGAGTTCGAATCGCGTGTGAATGACGTATGGCGTCACCACGACGACGCCGTCATCTGCACCTACCATCTTGGCCAATTTGGCGGAGACACGGTAGTGGACATTATGCGAACGCACCCCATGATCATCATCGGCGGCATTCTCTATAACAACCCGTTCTTTGTACCGCCAGAGGTGTTTCTGAGTGAGCTTCGCGAGCGACGCGCCCGGCGGACCGTCTCGCCTGCGGCGGCAGCTTAAGATGGACGGGCCATTCGAACATTCTGCCGACGAGATCAAGCGCCTTCAGCGCTGTAATAGCGATCTGGTCAGCGTTCTCGCTCTTCCTGCCATGTGGACGGGTGCCGAGGCATCCCAGATTGTGCATACCTTGCTCGACGCGCTCCTGGGCATGCTCGATCTCGATCTCGTATACGTACGGTTGAAAGGCCCAGTCGGCGACACGCCTCTGGAGATGGTGCGGGTCGCTCCATCGCGAAAACTGTTCGCCCGACCACAAGAAATCGGCGACATAATCAACCGATGGCTGGGGGAGGAACCGCAAAAATGGCCACCGCTGGCAAGGAATTCCATTGGAGGCGAAGACATTTCGATCGTGCCCTTGCGACTGGGATTGCAGGGCGACATCGGCGTAATCGTAGCCGGGGCTCGGCGAGCGGAGTTCCCGCGAGAGACCGAGAGACTTCTTCTGAACGTCGCGGCGAATCAGGCATCCATCGGGCTTCAAGAGGCACGACTTCTCAGTGAACAAAAGCGGATCGCCAACGAACTCGATCGGCAGGTCGCGAAGCGAACGGCGGAACTTGCTGCAGCCGAGGAGCGTTGGCGCTCTGTCTTCGAAAATTCAGCTATCGGCGTTGCGCTCACTGACCTGAACGGTCGATTTCTTGCCGCGAATCCTGTGTACCAGGAGATGCTGGGTTACACCGAGGAGGAGTTGCAAAAACTCTCTTTTCTCGACCTCACCCAGGATGAGGATCTCGAACCGAACCAGACGCTCATCGAGGAACTGCTGGCGGGCAAGCGCCAGCAGTTTCAGATCGAGAAGCAATATCGGCGGAAGAACGGCAGTCTGATGTGGGTGCGCAATAACGTTTCGATGGTGCCCGGTACGGAGCGGGTGCCCCGATTCCTCATGGCTCTCTCCGAGGACATTACAGAACGCAAACGGGCGAAGGATGCGCTCCTCGCAAGCGAAGTTAATCTGCGTCGGGTCATCGATGCGATCCCAACCTTGGCTTGGTGCAATCTGCCGGATGGTCCCAACGAATTCCTTAACAAGCGTTGGCATGCATATACAGGTCTCTCGCCCGAAGAGTCGCATGGCTGGGGCTGGCAGGTTGCGTTCCACCCAGAGGACCTTCCGCTATTAATGAAAACCTGGCAGGAGTTGTTGATGTCAGGACAGTCGGGCGAGATCGAGGCTCGTCTTCGACGCCATGACGGAGTCTATCGGTGGTTCCTCATACGAGTTGAGCCACTCCGCGACGAGGAGGGCAAGGTTGTCAGATGGTACGGCACGAGCACCGATATTGAGGATCTCAAACAGTCTCAAGAACACTCACGGCGCGCCGAGGAAAAAACCCGATTGATCATCGATACCGCATTAGACGCGGTCATCACGATAAATGCCCAGGGAACGATCACTGGTTGGAACAAGCAAGCTGAAATCGTCTTCGGGTGGAGTGATAGGGAAGCGATCGGCCAACACATGGCGGACATGATTATCCCCGAGCAGCAACGGAGGGCTCACCAGAGCGGTTTAAGTCACTTCCTGGCTACCGGCGATGGACCCATACTGCGACGACGTATCGAAGTCACGGCCGTCCGGCGCAACGGGGTTGAGTTCCCGGTTGAGTTGGAAGTATCGCCTATGAAACTGGGCCAGGATTGGTTTTTTAGTGCCTTCATTCGGGATATTACCGACTCCAAACTGGCGGCAGAAAAACTGCGCGAGAGCGAACTCAATTTCCGCACGATTGTGGACAGCATTCCCGGATTCGTGTGCGCCCTGAGTCCGGAAGGTGAGATTGAACTCCTCAATCGGCAACTCCTGGAATACTACGGCAAGACGATGGAGGAAATGAAGGATTGGGCAAACAAGGATTGGGCAAACAACGATAATGTTCACCCAGATGACCGCTCTCACTCAGTCGCAATCTTCAGGAACGCTATCAAATCCGGAACTCCCTGCGAATTTGAACTGCGATTGCGGCGGGTCGATGGCGTCTATCGATGGTTCCAGGTTCGCATCCTTCCTGTGCGAGACACAGAAGCGAGAATCACGAGATGGTATGCCCTCATGACTGACACCGAGGACCGGAAACGAGCTGAGGAGAGGTTGCGCCGCAGTGAGGCTTTCCTCATTCAAGGTCAGCGTGTTAGCCGGACCGGCACTTTTTCCTGGCGGCCGGACACAAACGACATTACCTGGTCGGAGGAAACCTATCATATCCACGAAATTGACCCGGGCACGCCAGTATCATCCGATTTGGCTCGGATCGGGGTGCATCCTGACGACATCCCGTCAGTCTGGGAGGCAGCGGCACGTGGACTGGAGACCGGCGGCGACTATGAGCACTCACACAGACTCCTCATGCCCGACGGCCGCATTAAATTCTTACATGTGACGGCTCACGCAACTCGGGACCTCGAGGGCCGGCCGGAATACATTGGGGCGATCCAGGACGTCACACAACGCCGGCTTTCCGATGATGCCCTTAGCAAGGCCAGATCGGAACTCGCTAATGTTGCCCGGATCACGACCTTGGGAGTGTTAACCGCGTCCATCGCGCACGAAGTCAACCAGCCGCTGTCCGGTATCGTTACCAATGCCAGCACCTGCCTGCGGATGCTGGCCGCCGAGCCTCCAAATGTCGACGGCGCGCGCGAAACCGCCCGGCGCACGATTCG
The DNA here is from genome assembly GCA_963722725.1 of uncultured Acidobacteriota bacterium. GTDB lineage: Bacteria > Acidobacteriota > Terriglobia > Terriglobales > Acidobacteriaceae > JABDBE01. The sequence goes on along the minus strand of CAVROB010000006.1, from coordinate 507,930 downwards.
CGACGGCAACCGTATGTCGGACGTGATCACACGGTTGCGCGCGCTCTTTGGTAAGAAGGATGCCGCGACCGAATCTGTGAACTTGAATGAGGCGGCCCGAGAGGTGATTGCGCTGTCGTTAGCGGAACTTCAGAAGAACCGTGTTATCCTGCATCACGAATTTGCCGCCGGCCTTCCGCTGGTCGCAGGCGATCGGGTGCAGCTTCAGCAGGTCATATTCAACTTACTCCGGAACGGCTCCGACGCAATGAGCGCAGTCGAGGATCGTCCGCGTCAGTTGGTGATCAGAACCGAGCAAGACGAGGGTGATCGGGTTCGCCTGACCGTGCAAGACGCGGGAGTCGGGTTTGACCCGCAGGCTGCTGACCGGCTTTTCGACGCTTTCTATACAACCAAAGGCGACGGTATGGGAATCGGGCTATCCATCAGTCGCTCCATTATCGAGAGCCATCATGGCCGTCTTTGGGCAACATTGAACGACGGCCCGGGAGCAGCGTTTTCATTCTCCATTCCTCGCGAACCCCAGAGTGCAACGGCTAGTGACGGCAATCGTGAGATTCGCTCGTCTGATCTGACGGACGCGGCTTGAATCCGTTGAGCGAATCGATCCTGAAATCCGCCTGGAGAGGATAGCGCGCCGGCGCCGGACTCCATGCCGCTGATATCGGTGGCAAAACCAATACCAAAGGACAATGGACGTTCTCCCCAGAAGTGGCGGATTCTAAAGCCGTGGGGTCCTGCCAAGAAAAGAGCGCCATCGAGGTTCCACTTGTGTCCGTGGTCGATGACGACGAGTCTGTGCGCGAGTCCTTACCCGACCTGCTAAAGGAGTTCGGCTATCAATCCCGGGTGTTCTCGTCGGCGGAAGAGTTCCTCGCCTCCGATTGCGTCGACCAGACCAAATGCTTGATCCTTGATATCGCCATGCCGGACATGACCGGGCCCGAGCTTCAGCAGGAATTGAAGCTTCGCGGGAAAGAGATTCCGATTGTCTTCATTACCGCCAGCAGAGATGAGACTGTGCGCGCCGAACTGCTCGATCAGGGTGCGGTGGAGTGCCTGTTTAAGCCATTCGGCGATATTGCTATGTTTGAGGCGCTTCAAGCGGCGCTGAAAGTGAGATGAGCGATCGCGACTTGTTTAAAGTGTCCAGCGATACGCAATGGTGGGCGCACCCGTGACCAGGAATTAGCGTCATTCGCTATTTACCACGGGTGAAAATGGTGTTGGCCGAGTTTCAGCCTTGTTCTTGTGACGGCTACTGAGATCAGGGCGACGACGCCTAGCGTAGCCAAGCCGAAGGAGATGTCTATGTAGGAGAGCAGGCGGCTCTGCGTGATTACATTGCTTTGGAAGAGTTGCAGTGCGCCCAGCGCGGGAACGCTCGTGGCGCCGCCATTGCGGTGAATCAGATCGGCATATTGCGCGAGGGTAGAGCGAGTGGTGGCGTCCAGACGATTGGAGACATCCAGGAGCCGCGAGGAATGCAGCGTCATGCGGCGATCGAACATTACCGTCGCTGCGGTGACACCAAAAGTGTTTCCGAGCTGGCGGACAAAGAAGTAAGTGGTGGAAATATCGTTGACGTCGGCGACGGGCGCATTGCTGGTGACAATATTGCCGGCCGAGATGAGAACGTGCGCGACGCAAAAGCCTTGCAGGAAAATTACGGGAGCCAACACCACAGTGGGGGTGGTCGGCGTCCAGATGTAGAAAATCGTGACATAGGTGGCGATCAAGAGCAGCATTCCGAAGACGAGCGTGCGAAGGGGCCCCAAGCGGGGAATAAGCAGGTGCAAAGTGAGCTGGAGCCCCAATCCAAGGCCGATCGTGTACATCGAAATAAATCCACCCGCCTGCAAGGCGCTGTAATCCTGGACGAAGCGGAGATATTGCGGGACGACATAAAGCCCGGCACCGAAGAACGCTCCGACAATCAGAATCACGAGAAAAAAGGAGCGCAGGGAAGTTTGGCGAACGATCATGCGCAAATGCAATATCGGCGATGCGTTCTCAGGGCGATAGTCCCACCAGAGATACGAGATAAAGAAGATTGCGGCTGCCAGCAGAGCGAGGGCAATCCAGTTCGACTGGAACCACAGATCTTGCTCGCCGCGGCTGGTGGCAGTTTCCAGGCAGGCCAGCGAGGCAATCAGCAGGAGGGCGCCCCAGACATCAACCTGGCTGTCTTTCTCGCGTGGGCGCAAGAAGCCTGGCGGGATAAGTTTCCAGATGAGAAAGGCGCCGATGGCCAGAAAAGGGAAATCAACCAGGAAAGCATAATTCCAGTGAAACGTATCGGTGATCCATCCCATCGCGCAGGGATACGGGACTTCAAAAGCGGAAAGAACGAGGTAGAGCTTAGTTGCCGCCGCCATCCTGGCTTTCCCAGGAAACAGCAGCCCGGAGAGAATGACGACCCGCACCAGAAACGCGCCGCCGCCGAATCCCATAATCAAGCGTGAAACCAGCAACTGTGTCAGATCGCCCGTGCTGAGCACGCAGCCCATCGCTCCCACCGAATAGATCCCAATGCTTAACAGTAAATGTCGCCTGGTGCCGATCTCGCGCGTCATCCAGGCCGCCATTGCCATGGAACTTAGGTAGCCGACGTTATAAAGAATTATGACCCAGCTGATTTCGTCGGAACTTGCTCCTACGTTGCCCTGCATGTCTGGAAGGAACACGTTAATGGAGAGACGGTTGGAGATTTCGATGGCGGTAACCATGCCGACCGTGAGGAGAATGGCTAGGCGGTGCCGCTCGGAGAGCAGCGACAGACTACTCCTGAGGAATTTTTCCTCTTCCAGTTCCCAGGATTCCGGGGGACTTGCACCAAGATAGCTCATTGCGCCTCCAACCAGTCAGCGAGTGTAAATGGTTGCTTCAACGTTCATACCGGGCCGCAGGACGAGATTCGGATTCTTGTTGGGACTGACCAGGATTTTTACCGGAATGCGTTGAACGACCTTGATGAAATTTCCCGTGGCATTTTGCGGGGGCAGCAAGGCTTGGCGCGAACCCGCTGCTCCGGCCAGGGAATCAACAACACCCTCGAACTCCCGGCGATATGTGTCGACGTGGATGCGCACTTTCTGACCTGGCCTGACATGGGCTAATTGGGTTTCCTTGAAATTCGCCGTGACGTACACCTGATCGAGGGGGACGATCGTGAATAGCAACTGCCCCGGTGAAACGTACTGGCCGAGATCCACGGACTTCTGGGTGACTTGTCCAGTGATGGGGGCGGTGATGTGGGTGTAAGCGAGGTTCAATTCGGCTTGTTGCAGAGCTGCCTTGGCGCGTTCGACAGCGGCAAGCGCCGATTTGTAGGTCGCTTCGGCGATGGGAACCTGCTGCTCTTGGGCTTTAGTTTGGAGCAATTGAGACTGAGAGCGCAGGAAGCGCGCCTCGGCGGAGTGCGAGTTGGCGCGCGCAATTTCGACGGCTTGTTGTGCCGCGGTCCGCTGCTGTTCGGCGGCCACCAGCTCACTTTTGGCCACGAGCGCAGACGCATCAACAGCATCAAATTGATATTTCGAAACGTCGTCGGTCGCGAGCAAAGGCGTGTAACGCTTGAGATCGCTTTGAGCTTTTTCGTTCGTGGCGCGCCTGGCGGCTACGTTGGCTTCGGCGACTTGCAGGTTCGCGGTGGCGGACTGCTCGAGTTGGGCCTGCGACATGGCGTAATCGGCGGCGTCTGATTGTTTCTGCGCTGAGGCGCCGTTCGTGCCGTTGGTAGTGGTTTCACGCGTCAAGCCGATTTGCAGTTTTGCGGAATTTGCTTGCGCCTCCGCGAAATCGAGGTTGGCTTTGGCCTGTTCGACTTCCGCCTGATACTCACGGGGATCAATTTGCACCAGGAGATCGCCTTCTTTGACCGGCGTATTGTCATTGATGAGAAGTTGGACAACATAGCCGGGAACCTGCGGAGCGACGGCCGTGATGTGACAATCCACTTGCGCGTCGTCGGTGGTAACACGTCCCGAGAGCACGTACCAGGCCACTGCGATTAAGACCAGGACCGCGACGATAACGCCCTTGGCGAGCGGACTCAGATTTCGAATCCGTTCGCGCCATGAGGAACTTGGCGGCGGAGTAGCCGGCGCCGGGGTAACCGGAGTGCTATCGGTTTGCAGCGGTGCCGGTACGGAAGATGAGCTCATGATCCGGTCTGCCTCTCACTTCGTATACATGGTTTCGATGGTACCTGTGGCACGGGCGAGAGCCGCCCGAGACAGGTTGAATTGATACAATGCGCCGATTTGGTTATCGCTGGCGCGCGCCAGTTCGTCTTGTGCCGTGATCACTTCGATGTTGGTCGTGACTCCAGCTTGAAACCGTCGTTCGGCTTGAGCTACTTCTTGCTGGGCTAATTGCAGGCCTAGATTGGCAACCTCCACAGAATTTCGCGCGGCAGTGAGTTGGTCGAGAGCGGACTTTACTTCATCCACGATTTGCGCTTCCACCTGGCGGCGAACTTCCGCCACGTGCTGCTCTTCCAGTCTGGCGCGAGCTTCTTCGGCGCGGATGCGTCCACCGGTGAAAATTGGAAACTGCAGAGACGCTTCGTAGGTGTAGGCCGGAACGCCATTGTTGAAGTGCGAGCCTTGGTACAGCCAGAACCCTGAAAAATCCAGTTGAGGAAGGCGCTGCTCGTCAGCCGAATCCGCCGACAGATGGGCTATCCGTTGCTGCGAATTGAGAGAACGAATCTCCGGGCGGGTGGCTAATGCCTGGTTGAGCAGGGTCTCTTTTTCAAGTTTGGGGAGATCGTAGAAATCGAGGTGGTCCGTGACCTCGACGTCCTGGCCGCGAGGAAGATCGAGGAGTTCCGCCAAGCCGTATCCGGTGGTGTGGGTCAGCGTCTCGGCATCAATCAGAGTCTGGCGCTCGTTCTGCAATTCGACGTTGGCCCGCACCGTGTCAATATTCAAACCGACGCCTGTTTCTTGAAGTGACGTGGCCTGCTCGTAGAGGCGCTGCGCCAGCGCGACGCGGGCGTTGGCGGCGTCACGCGTGGCCAAGGCGCGAAGAATGAGCAGGTACTGGTCAACCACGGCGTTGACTACAGTTTCGCGAGTGGTCAGTTCGTCCGAACGCGACTGACGGGTTCCTTCCCGGCCGATCTGGTAACTGCGGATCAGAGGGAGATTGAAGATGGTTTGCGAGAAGGTAGGCCCGGCTTGGATGACCTGAAAGGGACCGGCGTCCTGGTGGTGCTGCAAGCGCTCGATACTCTGAAAATTGTACTGATTGAGTGATGCATTGGCTTCAATTTCCGCCTGAGGCAGCAGCGGGGAGCGCGCGATCTGACTATTACGATCGCTTTCGAAGATCAGCAGCCGGGCGATGAGACGCTGCGGATTCTGATGCAAGGCCAACTGCACGGCTTGCTTCAGAGTGAGTTGAACTGTTCCGGACGAACTTGCCGCAGTCTGCTGTCCGAACGAGGCGAGCGGAAACGGCGTATACAGAAATGCCAAGAGCAAAATGCAGGTTCGCAGGAAACTCGCAGGCATGGGGAGTTGCTCCTGAGCTTCGGAATTCCTCGATCCATAAGGTATAGCAACAGGACAAAGAAAAGCCACTCTCCTATCGACGATGCAAATTTTTTTCAACCCGACTCCCCGACGACAGGGGATCAAAGCTCGGTTTGCCCTGAAAGCTTGGGCCAAAGAAAATGTCTAGACGGGTACTTCCGGCCAGAGCCGCGACCGCCAGAGTCGGATACAGGGGGATTGCGCGACGCCTAGATCGGCAGTTCGCGCCTTGCCGTTCTCCCAAGCTACGCGGGTCTGTGGATTATTCTGTTCGGCAACGTTGACCAGCCGGAGGCGGCTCAGCCGCGCCGTGCATACTCGCGAACCTAGCTCATATACCACCCGCCATTCACGGAAACGGTCTGGCCCGTCATGTAGTCGTTCAGGGCAAGCATCACGGCAACAGCGGCAACATCCTCGACTGAGCCAAAATGCCCCATCGGAATAAGATCGGGCCTCGCGTTGGGGTTGCTGCTCACCATATCGGTCTCAATCAGCGCGGGAGCAATGGCGTTCACGGTGATTCCGTCTCGAACGAACGACGCAGCGCAGGAGTGAGTAAGGCCTATGATCCCCGCCTTCGACGCGGCGTAGTGCGCCCCCACTGCCCCGCCTGTCTGCGCAGCGACTGAAGACAAATTGAGGATGCGTCCCCACTTTCTTTGTCGCATAGCGCCCACCACCGCCTGCGTTACCAGGAAGACCGACTTTAGATTGACGCTGAGCACTTCGTCCCACTCCGCTTCTGTAATCTCTTCCAACTTGCGCGGATGAGCGATAGCCGCGTTGTTGACGAGGATGTCGATGGCACCGAGGTGTGCCTCAACCTCCGAGACCATGCGTTTTACGTCGGCTGAGACTGACACGTCCGCCTGAATCGCGAGTGCCTTCCTCCCGGTCCGTGTGATTTCGTTACACACAGCGGCAGCCGCATTAGCGTTCTGGCGGTAGTTCACAGCGACATCGGCACCAGCCCGAGCCAGGGCGAGCGCGATCCCGGCCCCGATGCCGCGACTCCCTCCAGTGACAAGAGCGATCCGGTTCTTTAGGTCCCGCACGCTACATACGGTACCACTTCGGCCTACTACCAGATAAAAGGAATTAGTGCTTTGGTGCGCCGCTTGTATTCGGAATATGCAGGGAAAGTTTTCGCCAGAAGACGTTCTTCCATTTGCGACTTGAGATAAAAGCCGAAGAAACAATAGACGAAGAAGATAATGCAAGCCTTCCGACCACAGTACAAAGTCATACCCATGAACATCAGGAGAAGGCCGCTGTATAACGGGTGGCGAATGTAAGCATAGGGCCCTTTTTCGATGAGTTCGTGGTTTTCCTGAATGACAACCTCAGAACTCCAATTCCGTCCGAGCACACGATGAGACTGAATGACTAAGGTCAAGCCGCCTATCGTCGCTAGGTCGGCAAGAATGTTGGTCGTCATCGTTTGCGGCCAGACGACGCTGCCGCAGCGTGCAGCAAACCAGCGCCGGAAGACGAGAACAAGAACGACCAAGACGACGAACAACCAGAATCGGACTTGGAATCGCCGCTTTTCACCATGGCTTAAGCGAATGGCTTTTATAGCCGTGTACAAAATAAAGACCCCAAAACACAAGGCGATCAACAACCCTGAAAAATAAGTCATCAAGTTGGTTTATCACAGTGCCTGGCAACAGCGATCTGGCGCATCGTTTCAGAAAACAATCTCGTTGGTAGGCTTGACCCTGATCAAATGATTCCCGGCACCAAAATCATGAAGCACGAAGTTATGGTGGGCAATGATATTCGCGGCCGTCAGGACTCCGTTGTCCCTCGTCAGGTGGGCATCGCTTGCCAGCGTAACGTCGTAGCCGAGGCTGGTCGCGCGTCGGCAAGTCGTGTCCACGCAGTACTCCGTCATCGCTCCCACGACGATGAGATGGGCAATCCCCTTTGTTTCAAGTTCCGGCTGGAGCGTGGTTTCGAAGAACGAGTCCGATTCCCGTTTCCTGATGACGCACTCGCCTTCGGCTGGCTGGAGCGCGGGGTAAATTTTCCAGCCCTCTGTATGGGTCTCCAGCGGATGCCCTGGTGCGCCGTCATGCTGAATGTAGATCACTGGAATTCCCGAGGCGCGTGCTTTCGTGAGCAGGGTTTTGATTTTGGGCAGAACGCTGTCCCGAACCGCAGCGGGCATGAGCGCCACCAGGCCGATCTGCACGTCAACGATCAGCAAAGCTGTGCGAGATTCGGACAGACGATTCTCCATGACCGATATTGTAAATCGTGATCGCTTGTAGCCCTGAAATCCAGACTGCGCATCGAAAAGGCTGTGTGGGTCAAGACAGGCGCAGACGTTTGAGCGAGGCGCGAGTCTTGAAGGCTGCGATCAAAGAATTCTGGCATCCCACAGCACGGCGTACCATCAGATATGAGCAGAACACATACAGAACACACCGACTCAGCCGCTTCTGATCTTTTGGTAGCTGCCGATGTCCTCATGCGACAAGAGCCAGACGAGGAAGAAGATGAAGAGGAGGACGACGGCAATAGCAAAAATAAAGATGATGAGGATGATGACGACGCAAACGACGACGGCTATTCGGAGTGAGCGTGTGGTTGATATTGGTCTAAGTGAAGGTTCAAAATCGCCGAAGACGATACTCGCGGATTGTCAGTGCACCTAACACCCGAGGTTCAGCGTCGAATTTCTGGATCATGTGCAGCTAGAGAGGGGACTCTGCCCGTTTTCCCTCGGCCTTTTTCTCACTCAAGGGCGTCTTTCCCCATCCTGAAGCAAGCCCAAGCGGAGTAGTTCGAAGCTGCAATGCTCCTGATTCAGCGTTTTGATTGACCTTTCCTGCCTGCAGACCTAACATTCCTGCCATGCGTGGATATCCGGTCGAGGTGATTGCCGAAAAGCCTGATGAGAAGCACGCGGCAAAAGCGGCGTACCGGGTGCTCTACGACGGTCAGTGCGAGATTTGTCAGGCTTGCGTGTCGTGGCTGCGTGCTCTCGACCGCAAGAACATGACCGTCTGCCTGCCCATCAGCGCAGACGCCTTGCCTACGGTGGACTCCCGGCTCCGGATGGATGAATGCCTGCGGCAGTTGCATGTGGTCACTCCTGAAGGCGAAATCCATGTCGGCTGGGATGCTGTCACTTGCTTGGCGCGTTTGTTCCCGTCTACTTGGCTCATTGGTGCTGTGGGACAGCGGTTCCCCTTTCGCGGTGCAGGACGGCTGGTTTATGGGTTCGTTGCCACGAACAGATATTCCCTCAGCAAATGTCGAGGGGGCGCTTGCAGGGTAGCAAAGCCAGAGACGGTACGGCGGCAAGCAAAATTAGGTGCGTTCTGGTCCTGCTACACGCTGGGATTCTTTATCCGGTTGCCGCTTGTTGTGTGGGCGGCGATGAAGGCCGCGGCGCAAAGGACGAGTGTTTTCGCCCGGACTTACCACAAGCGGCTTGAGTTGCTGGATGGCAAGCTGACCGTTCTGTTTCTGAGCGGGATGTTGCCCAATACCGTCCCCCTGTTGTTCGGGGAACTGTTCACAGCGATCATTTATGACGGAATCGCAATCGACCCCGGCTCGCCCAAGATGCGACGGTCTCTTGCCCGGCATCTGCGGCAAGCAAAGCCGAAAATCACAAAAATGGTCGCGACCCATGCTCACGAAGAGCACGTCGGCAACCTCACCTGGTTGTCCGAGGCTACCGGTGCTCCCCTCTACGTTTCGGAGATGACCGCCCAATTTCTGATGCCATTCAAGAAGCTTCCATGGGTACGCGCCACGATAATCGGACAACCTCCAAACTTGAAGCAGCCCTACCATCTTTTAGGCGAGACCGTGGACACCGAATCCGGCTATTTGCAGGTGATCCCTACACCCGGCCACTGTGACGACCACATCGTTCTCTACGACCCGAAGGAGAAAGTGCTTTTGGCGGGCGATGCCTTCATGGGAAGTTATTTTGCGACTCCCAATCCCGATGTGGACAGCCGAAAGTGGCTGACCAGTCTGGAACGGCTGATGGAACTCGACATCGAGATTCTGGTCGAAGGACACGGGCACATTCACACCTTGCGGGCGGACATCCCCGATTTCCCCGGCGTGGTGATCCGCGAAGACCCGAAAGTCGCCATATCGGAGAAGTTGGATTATTTGCGCTGGCTGCGACAACAGATTGAGGCTGGGTTTCAGGAAGGGCTTCCTGTGCGTGTCATCGAAGCAAGCTGTTTTCCATGGGGGAACCGAACTTCATGGGAAAGTTGCGCTACTGACGAATGCATCCGGCTCCTGAGCCTCGGCCACTTTTCCCGCACTGAACTGGTTCGCAGCTTCGTCCGAATGGATGGCGACCAACTTCCAACCGTCTACGAAGTGCGCATGTCTGGAGAGTGACGATCGCTTGTTCAGCCTAACGGCACCATCGGACGATGAGGTTCGCCGTTTTATTTCGAGGCAGAAGAACTCACGCTTCTCATACCCGGAGGTCGGGGCATCAGCTACCACCGCTCCACATGGATACAACGTAGACCACTGTCGTGTCCCGCTTGGAAAAGGGGAAGGCACATGGCAGCGGGCGGTGGGCGCGATTCGGGCATGGCAAATGTTCAACATGCCGTGGGTAAGTCTGTGTTGGCCGAGTGTCCCGATACAGGTCGGAACCGATGTTGCGGTTTCGATACATCACTTCGGGTTCTACTCGCTCAATGCCTGTCGCATCGTCTATGTTGTCGATGAGGAAGACCCTGTGAAGCGCTTTGGCTTTGCCTACGGCACTATGGCAGAACATGCAGAGAGTGGAGAAGAGCGATTCACGGTGGAATGGGATCGAGACGAAGATACAGTCTGGTACGACATTCTTGCTTTCTCCCGTCCCCGAAACTTGTTGGCTAGGCTGGGGTATCCGCTGTCGCGGCTGCTTCAAAAACGGTTTGCCGAGGATTCAAAGGCGGCGATGCTTGAAGCCGTGCGCCGTATCTAGCAGGTTCGCAAAATAAGGTGTGCGCTATCATCCTTTCGTAGAGTCGCCGCCCATGACAACACGTCTCCGCATCGTGATTCCCGGTGGCAGCGGACAGGTTGGCAACATCCTCGCCCGACATTTCCACGCTCAGGGACACGATGTCGTAGTCCTCGCTCGTGGGCTCACACCAGCCCCGTGGCGCGTTGTCCATTGGGATGGAGCAAATCCGGGCGGCTGGGCATCCGAACTGGAAAATGCGGATGTGCTCATCAATCTCGCGGGCAAAAGCGTGGATTGCCGATACACTCCGGCGAATCAGAGGGCAATCAAAGAATCCCGGATCCAGACGACGCACCTGCTAGCTCAAACGATTGGTCAGTCCGACCGCCCGCCCCGACTGTGGATGAACGCAAGCACCGCGACGATCTATCGTCATTCCCTTGACCGCCCGATGGATGAGCAGACGGGGGAGATCGGTGGCAACGAGCCGAATGCACCGGCCAAATGGCGTTTCAGCATTGACGTTGCCACCAGCTGGGAGAGTGCTTTCTTCGCCGCCGTGACCCCTAACACGCGCAAAATCGCCCTTCGCAGCGCCATGGTCATGAGCCCGGACCGTGGGGGCGTATTCGATACTCTGCTTCGTCTTGTTCGGTTCGGGCTCGGGGGCACCACGGGGAGCGGCCAACAATTTGTTTCTTGGATTCACGATGCGGATTTCCTGCGTAGCATCGAGTACCTGATTGCCCGGGAGGGGATCGATGGCGTAGTCAACATCGCATCGCCCAATCCGCTACCGAACCGGGAATTCATGAAGGCACTACGACAAGCGTGGGGCACACGCATCGGTCTGCCTGCCGCAAGCTGGATGCTGGAAATAGGCACGGTCTTCCTGCGCACCGAAACCGAACTGGTGCTCAAGAGCCGCCGCGTCATCCCCGGTCGTCTCGAGGATGCTGGTTTCCAATTTCAATTTCCCCAATGGTCCGCCGCCGCACAAAATCTGGTTGACCGCTGGCGTGCTGTCAAAAGCGCGAAGTCCTGAGCGACGACGACTTCTTCCTCGATCCGGTAGTTCCGCCAGAGTCCACCCAAGTCATGACCTATTGCGGCCCTAGTCTTTTCAGCGCCTCGCCCGTGGCTGCGCCGTGCAACTTCACTTCTACCTTCTCTTCCTCTTGCAGCGTGTCGTAGTACTGCTTCAGAACCGAGATTACCTCGGGTTTGGAGAACTCGGCGGGAACGGGTTTGCCTTCGCTCATCAGCTTGCGAAGCAGTGAACCGGACAGCAGGAGTCTGGCGCCGCCTTTGTAGTTGCCATTGTCGTCAATCACCGCGTTGCTCTCGTGAGGACAGGTTTTCATCGAAGCCATGCGCCCGCACTCATAGCAGTAGAAGGTCCAGTCCATGCAAAGCGGTTGGATAGCCAGCGCGCCCGGCGGGATTTCCTTGAAGATTTTCTGTGAGTCAAACGGTCCGTAATAATCGCCCACGCCAGCATGGTCGCGTCCTACGATCAGGTGCGAACAACCGTAATTCTCGCGGAAAGTGGCGTGCAGCAAGGCTTCGCGCGGGCCCGCGTAGCGCATCTCCATGGGGTGGCCACCTTGGATTACGCGCTCCTTGCGGAAGTACTTATTCACCAGCGCGTCAATTGCTTTCACGCGGACGTCGGCCGGAATGTCGCCGGGCTTGAGTTTGCCCAGCGACTGATGCACGTAAACTCCGTCGCAGACTTCGATCGCAACCCACGCCAAATAAGCGTGCGAGTTGTGCATCGGGTTACGGAGCTGCAGAACCGCCACCGTGCTCCAACCGCGTTCGTCAAAAAGCTTGCGAGCTTCCGCAGGACGCTGATAAATCCCTTTGAACTCCTCAGGAAAGACTGACTCGGACAGCGCCTTCACCGGCCCGGCCAGATTTACCGGCCCTTGCTGCATGACCTTCTGCACGCCTGGATGCTTCGTGTCATTGGTGCGAAACACCTGCTTGCACTCATGCTCCTTATCGATCGTGTACTTCTCGTTCACTTTCATGGTGCCCACAAGCGCGTCGGTTGCTGCGTCCCATAGGGCCACTTCTTCGCCTTGGCGGATGGATTTCGCCAGCGACTCGTCCGCCGAGAGCGTGATCGGGATGGGCCAGAATAGACCGTTCTTGCTGGGCAGCTTATAGTCGTCGCAGCAGCTTTTCCAGTCGTCCTTGCCCATGAAGCCATCGAGCGGAGTGAAAGCGCCGATGCCCATCATGATCAGATCGCTGGTTTCGCGGCTGCTCAGGGGAATTTTCTTCAACCCCTGGGCTTTCCTGGTCTCTTCGCGGTTGGCTTGGCCTTCCAGCAAGAGCGGTTTCAGTTCAGAACTGCCGTGCGGTGGAAGCAGTTTGCTCATATCAGCTCAAAGCGCAAAAAATACACATCCTGTGATCCTAGTGCCTGCGGGCGACCCGCTCAAGCCCGGATTTTGTTCATGTGGGATGTTCCGATCTCCCCAACTCTGTCATCCCGTCTCAACTCTGTCATCGCGACCGGAACAGATCATCGCGAAGCGATAATCTGTGGAGTGGAGTGACCTTGCGTTGTGACGTCACCCGTCCGTGAGGAACGGTGCGGATCGAGCGGAATGGAGGACGCGAAACCACAAAAGAGCGGCAGCAAGACTCTGTCCGGCTCCGAACCCGGCTCAAGCCAAAACCGGCCTCATTCTTCCTTGACTCAATGTATCAAAAATGGTACAGTATCCAGTGAATGGACGCACTCTAAAGCGATTCCCTGCACGTTTTTATCGCTCCGAAAGCGGACGGGAGCCTGTGCGGGAATGGCTTAAAAGCCTGGATGCAGAGGATCGAAGGATCATCGGCGAAGACATCAAGGATGTCGAGTTTTCGTGGCCGATTGGTATGCCGCTGGTACGCTCGCTCGGGCGCAAACTGTGGGAAGTCCGAAGCAGGCTGCCGCACGGTCGTATCGCCCGCGTGATTTTCTGCGTTGAGAAAGATTGTATGGTGCTGCTGCATGGCTTCATGAAGAAAACGCAGAAAACACCTGAACAGGAAATCGGTCTGGCGCTGAAACGGAAAATGGGGACGGAATCATGAAAAAGAAGAATATCGGATCGAGCTTCGATAGTTGGCTTCGCGAGGAAGGCCTCTACGAGAAAGTTAGCGCCACTCGCGATCAAACGCGTAGTTGCCCGCCAGGTTGCGGCTGCCATGCAGCAAAAAGGCCTGACCAAAGTCGAGATGGCGCGCCGGATGCATACGAGCCGAGCCGCGCTGGACCGGCTCCTTGATCCCGAGAACGATGCCGTGACCTTGGGCACTCTTCAAAAAGCCGCGGCAGTTGTCGGTCGTCAAGTTCGGCTGGAACTCGTCTAAGCGCCTATTAAGCGCTCTCGCGATGGGCAATGGCGAGATGGGCGAATGCGCGAACGATCAGAAAAGGTGGGGCGGACGGGTTGCACCGGGTTCCTGTGGCAATAAACGCGACAAGCGCTGCAATTCTGTGAAGTTTATGATAGACTAAGTCTATTAAACTAGGTTTATCCAACTGTTATGAAAACAGTGAATATTCACCAAGCAAAGACTCAGCTCTCGAAACTGATCGAGAAGGCTTCTAAGGGTGAGTCGTTCATTATTGCCAAGGCCGGCAAACCGGTCGTAAGGGTCACTGCCCTCAGCGCTCCCACCGGTGCGCAAGTGCGCCGGATGGGTTTCATGGCGGGGCAGATCTCTGTGCCCGACGATTTTGACCGAATGGGCCAGGAGGAGATCGAGCGAATCTTCGGCGAGGAAACGCTCGGCGGTGGGGCATGAAACTGCTGCTGGATACACATCTTCTCTTGTGGGCGGCGGGTGAACCCCGGCGGCTTTCAAAATCAGCTCGAACTTTGATCGGCAATCCGGACAACGAACTTCTCTTCAGCGCGGCTAGTTTGTGGGAAGTTGCGATTAAGCGCCGCCTGGGCCGGGAAGATTTCAAGGTGGATGCGAGGCTGCTGCGCCGCGGCCTATTGGACAACGGGTACAGCGAGCTGCCCATCATCAGTGATCACGTCGTTGCCACCGAGAGCTTGCCCCTGCTTCATAGGGATCCTTTTGACAGAATCTTAGTGGCGCAGGCGACGGTCGAGGGTGTAACGCTGTTGACCATCGATTCCCAGGTATCGCAGTACGCGGGTCCAATCAGGACAGTGTAGGAATCCGTTTCCGTTGAGAAAGGTTGTAACCGCCGATTCGGCTCAATGCAGTCCATCCAAAAGATGCCGATGCTCTGATCCTAGGACTCGCCTGTCGTTTGGCGTATCCCAGTCGATGATTTTGAGTTGAGATGCAACGATCTTGTATTCGAGGCTATAGGCCTTGAAAGAAAAGGAATCAAGAAATGCGCAAAACGCCGCGATCTTTTCCCTCTCTTGCTCGATGCAGCGCATGGAATAGCCAAATTCAGATTGCAGCTGCAAATTGCTGAGTGCCGATTTCTGGGCCGATCTCCCAGGAAGATGAACATGCTCAATGGAGTATGGCCAGCCCCAGGAATATCGGGATGCCCTCACATAAGGAAACTCAAAATCATTCGAATAGGTCTCCAACAGTCGCGGACTGCCTCGCCACAGTTGTTCAACTAGTTGGGTCCTCCCAGCGTCGGGCGTGGTGAAGACGATGCGGCCAGCCACACTGAAGACTTCCGAATCAATACGAGTGCGGCAATACCACGCTTCGACGTAATTGACTCCGCTGTGCGCGGCTAGAAACGCAACCAGCTGTTTCAACTGAGAACTCCGTTCTAACCTGAAGTTAGGAAGCTGACCTTGAAGATCAGCGGGCACTAACTTCACCACATACAGGCTACGGCGAGCTCGCCGGGTATCGTGCCGAATCTCGGACCCGATATCGCTGATCAAACGCTGAACTTTGCTTCTGGGGTAACGCCGAATCTCCGCCGCCAGTTCGTCTGCGGACTGGAAACCAAAATCTACCAGCGCCAGATACTTCCGCCATTTCAGTGGCACCACAGGCACGCCGACGTTCATGCGACGCGAGATGCCGCCTGCATGTGGGCGATCGCCAACTGCAACGCGTCCTCGTGATTGCGCATGCGCCCCTGTCGAAAAGATGATACGAATTCGCTGCAGTAGAACTCACGCTGCTTTTGTTTCTCCTCGGAGTAACCGCGGGCAAGAGGAGTCATCAGACGTTGAGGAAGCGATTCTAAATAGCGCACATAATCCATAGTGAAGGCGTTAAGGTCGGGGGTGCGTTCGCGGCATAGAGGGTCGACGGGATGACAAAGTGCTCTTTTGATCCAAACACCATACTGGAGTGTCATTCGTATTCCGGTGAAACCGAGCCGGTCGAGAGTATCACTATCACGGACACAGACTGCCTCCATCGGCAGCGGAGCCGGGTACGCGAGCTCTGCTTCGTGATAGCGAATCGTGGTCAACAGAAGATCTCGGACATTCGCCAGTTCGGGCATCTCCTCGCATAATGCCGAGGCGATCTGTAGAGATCGCTCGATGTGTCCTTCCCTGCCGACGTCGGGGCGCATTCCTGCGTCATGGATGTAACAGCCGGCGCCAACAACGAGAGGGTCAGCCCCTAGTGCCGCAGCCAACTGGAGCCCCATCGAATACACGCGCAAGGCGTGATCGGGACCGTGGCCATGAATTTTATTCGGCTCCCAATAGTGGCGGACTGCCTCCCAGACACGTTGATGACCGGCGTCAACTTCAGGCGCTAGCATGGCTCTTCCAATTCGCAGCTCGCAGAGTCGCTACTGTTGAGCGAAGATTGTCGCTCAGTATGTGACGGCGCCAATCCCAAAGCGGATCGGGAATTCCGATCCGCCTGGCTATTTCAGACCTGAAGAATAGCCTTTTAAGATCGACAATTCGATCGGCAACCACGCGTTCGCCGGCGCAACTCTCGAAGTAGATATAGGCTTCATCACGAGCGGCCCAGCGCGATAGATCAGAGAGACTCGCAATCGAGGTGGTGTTGAAGTTCACGAGGGAGTCACGAATGTCGACTGCGGCGGGAACGATGTGCAAGTGCGCGTGTGAAACATGATCAGCCACATCGTCGACCGACCTTGTGCCATGCTCAAGAATCACGGATGGGCCATAGTGTTCTCTTATGACTGCGCGCGCGGCATTCACCAAGCCTGCAAACTCGTCCCATGCGTCAGCTCCAATAGCGCCATAGCAGAGAATGTGGGCTTTAGGCACAATCATCACATGGCCAGGCACAAGCGGGCTGATATCCGGTATGACCACAAATCGGTCGGTCTCATGCAAAATGCGTGACTCGATATCCGCATCAACGAAGTCGGGCAGCCTGCCACTCTGGAGTTCTCGACAAAATGGGCAATGTACCATTGAAATCTTCACCGACTCCTACCGATCGGTCCACGGCATCCAGTTCTAGATTGCATTACGAATCAGCAGCACTGTCCTCATCCATTTGTGCCGTTCCGACTAGCTCTCGGTGCAGCGAATGCGAGACTCTTATATTCACTCTTGAACCGTTGAAGAACGTCCCGCAGTGGCCTGGCGCGCCAATCCCACAATTCAGGCTCACCCAACGCTTGACAGGCAAGTTGTCTCAGAAGCTGGCTGGGCACATCCTGCGACAATTGGACGGCGTGACTTCGGAGTCCTTCTCTTTGGCAGTACAGATAGGAGATCTGTGCATCGTTGAAGCGTCGCAACTCGCTCATGGACCCCAATTCGCCGAACGAGAATCTCTCGCTTAAGAGAGGGTACAAGTCTGGCGCAAGAGGTATCAGGTGGAGGTGAGCATGATCGATGCATGAGCCGCCTCGCTGGCAACGATTGATGGCACCGTGTTCAAGTGTGGTGATCGGGTGCTGGCAAATGTTGTGCAGCTTGTCGAGGACATTGTCTCTGAAGGCTTCAAGTTCGGGGAATAGGTGCTCGGGCACATACGCGTAGCTGAGAAAGTGTTCTTTAGGGATAATGAGCGTGTACCCAAAGACAAAATGGCCCAAAGCCGCCTTGGCGTAGAAATTCTCGGATTCATCGATGACTTCGTCCTCTGGATTAGGAGGGTTAGACATCTCTGGTATGGAACAAAACAGACAATCCATCCGCAATCTCCTTCTTGACCTGAAAAACAGTTTTCGAGCAGGCCCCGAAGAGGTTTCCCCGTGTCATTTTGCCGTTGTGACAAGCGTCGCAATCGTAGCCGGGGAGGGAGTCGGCGGCAGTGATTCCGGTGGCGCGCCTGCAAGGCGACACTTATCTTGTTCGCTTCCCGCTGGTTTGTCAATCGTGCAAGGGGTTGGAGTTTCTGCCGAATCAGGCTCAACAACAATCATAAGAGACACCGACTTTTCCATCGCCTGACGAAGGCCTCTGGTGATTGGAGCCAAGTGGACCTGACCGGGCAACTTGAACAGCAGAAACGAACAGGGGAAACAGATTGGTGCTGGCGGGTCCCGAAGCCACAACCGAAGGCCTACGTTGTTGATTCGCTTAGCCTTAGTGCTGTGCCTCAGCCACGGTCTTACGCGATTGTGGTGGCGAAACACAAGGACCTTTGGGTTCGCAATCCAACCAGCTAGCGCGGGAAAACGACGGAAGTCGAACCGGCCGTTGGTTCAGAGGGCCACAACCCGCTCACCACCGACCCGGCGCCCTTATGGTCGTGAGAAACGAGCGGATTGCCATCGGTCTGAGCCCTAGAGCGTGACCGACCCCTCGGAAACAAGACCCGATTCGGGACAGGCATGTCCCTTTGAACTAACGGGCTGCGACGCAAGCTACAAGCGCGGGTCAGCGCCTGCTAATAATGTTGTATGTGGGCTGGTTACACCCGCTTGACTCGAACCGAAGCCAGCCCACCGAAAGATTCCTGATGAAGCCCATCCGTACGTTTAAGGTTCGCCCCGCGTTGCCGCCATCCTTGTTGCCCCTGTTAGAAATTGCATACAACCTGCGCTGGAGTTGGGACCATGGCGCGGTCGAGGTGTTTCGAAGGCTAGACCACGAACTTTGGGAAACGTCTGGGCGCAACCCCGTTCGTCTCTTGGGGAGCGTGGATCAAGCTGCGCTGGAGGCGGCTGCATCCGATGATTCTTTCCTGGCACACATGAAAGGAGTTGCAGAATCGCTCGGCCTTTATGTTTCCGGTGAGGGCAGCTGGTACAAGCGAGAGCACGGCAAAGACGGACTCCTGGCTGCGTATTTTTCCGCCGAGTTTGGCATTACGGAGTGTTTGTCGATCTTCGCCGGAGGACTGGGAATCCTAGCGGGGGATCACCTTAAAGCGGCCAGCGATTTGGGATTGCCGTTGGTGGGGGTGGGATTGCTGTACCAGCAAGGATACTTCCGGCAATTCCTCAACGCCGTCGGCTGGCAGCAGGAGGCCTACGAAGACAATGACTTCCACACCTTGCCGATTCGGCTGTTGCCGGATGTGAGAGTTCAAGTCGACTTTCCCCATGGACCCGTGGCCGCGCAAGTCTGGTCGGTAAATGTCGGACGGCTGAAGCTCTTTCTGCTGGATACCAATATTGCGCAGAACAACGACGAAGATCGGAAGATCACCTACCAACTATACGGCGGGGATCTGGAAATGCGGCTCAAACAGGAGATTCTTCTGGGCATTGGAGGCTATCGAACGCTCGAGGCGATCGGGCTGACTCCCACGGTTTATCACATGAATGAAGGGCACTCCGCTTTCCTCGGCCTGGAACGCGTAGTTCGCCTCATGGAGACCCGAAAACTCTCTTTCCGGGAAGCAAAGGTCCTTGCCTCGGCGAGTCTGATGTTCACGACTCACACTCCGGTCGCCGCGGGCCATGATTATTTTTCCGCTGAACTGATTGAACGTTATTTCAAAACATACATTCAGCGCCTTGGAATCACTTCTTCGGAGTTTCTGAGCCTGGGGCGCCAAAATCAGGCAAACGATAAAGAGGATTTTTGCATGACGGTGCTAGCCCTGCGTCTGGCTTGCTTCAGCAACGGCGTAAGTAAGCTGCACGGGGAAGTCTCGAGGCGCATGTGGAACAATCTTTGGCAAGGCGTTCCCGAGGCGGAGGTGCCCATCCGGCATGTGACCAATGGGGTTCACTTTCGGAGCTGGGTCTCATTCGAAATGAACCAGCTCTATGACCGTTATCTGGGACCGAAGTGGCGAGAAGAACCTGCGGACACGGCGCTATGGGGACGCGCCCAATCCATTCCGGCGGGAGAGTTGTGGAGAACGCACGAACGTCGCAGAGAACGGCTGGTCGCTCACACGCGTCAACGACTGCGGGCACAGCTTTTGAGTCGAGGTGCTTCCAAGGCCGCCATCGATGAAGCCGACGAAGTGCTCAGCCCAGATGCTCTGACGATTGGTTTTGCGCGCCGCTTTGCATCGTATAAGCGCGCCAATCTCCTGATTCGTAATCCCGAGCGCCTGGCCCGCATTTTGAATAACTCGGAGCGTCCGGTCCAGATTATCTATGCCGGCAAAGCTCATCCCCAGGACGACACCGGCAAGCAGCTGATCCAGGCAATCATTGAACTGGCCAGGCGCCCGGAATTCCGCAGAAAGGTCGTTTTCCTGGAGAACTACGACGTCGCCACCGCGCGATACATGGTGCAGGGCTGCGACGTTTGGTTGAATACCCCGGTTCGCCCGTTTGAGGCTAGCGGAACCAGCGGGATGAAAGCCCAGGCCAACGGCGTCCTCAATCTCAGCACGCTCGACGGATGGTGGGACGAGGCATGGGAACTCGGCATCCGGCACAACGCCGAAATTGGTTGGGCCATCGGCAGGGGTGAAACCTACAGTGACTCGTCACGTCAGGACGACGTGGAATCCGAAGCGTTGTATGGCCTTCTCGAGGGCGAAATTGTGCCCGCCTTTTATGAACGCCGCGCCGATGGTTTGCCCCGGAATTGGATTTCCCGGATGAAGGCGTCGATCGCTGTACTCTGTCCCGAGTTCAATATGCATCGCATGATCAAGCAATACACCAACGAGTACTACTTGGTGGCTCACAACCGCTATTGCGAGCTGAGCGCGGAAGATGGGTCCAAGGCCAAAGCCTTTACGGAATGGCTTTATAGGGTCGAGGCTGCGTGGCCCCATCTGCGCGTTGAGTCGGTGGAGGACAGTGTTCCCGAAGTCGACTTAGGGGGGCAAGTCAAACTGTCGGCCCGCGTGTTTCTGGATTCGCTTACGCCCGAAGACGTTGCGGTCGAGAGCATGATGGGGCGAGTAAATGCGGATGGTGAATTGACCGATCTGGCCGCGACTCCGATGCGAGCTTGCGAGCAAATCTCCCCCGGGAGCTACCCCTTCCAATGTTCAATTCAGCCCAAGGCTCGAAGCGGACTATATGGCTATGCCATACGAGTCTTGCCCAGGCATCCCTCCGCGCTAAGCTCGTTTTTGCCAGGCCTGATTCTGTGGGCCGGAAATTGCCCCGCAGAGCGCCCCTGATTTTGCAGCGACTTCAGAAAGAAAATCGGGGCGGCGTTCACAGTAACGGAGCCGTCCTTGGTTAAGAACAAGGCATCGAAGTCCTCGGATCTGAACTGTTGGGTCCGCGGGCCCGGCGAGATATGACGCGGTAATATTGCTCGTTTACCGCTTGCGGTTACCGCAGAAACAAATGTTCGGAGCTATTTCGGATTTCGTGTTTGTGGACCACTCTGATTCCATAATCGTCGTTCTGAATCGTCATGTAGCGACAGCACGATGAGCACAACCAGGCAAATTCAAGCGCACGGGACGTGCTTGCAAGTTTCGCGTCAGCCGGAGGTTTGCGCCCTGACGCTTTGGATTCGATGAGGTACAGTTTCCCTTCGTGGAGATAGCGAAACGGATTCGAGCAAGCCGGACTCGCGCACTTAGACAGCATAAAATCTCCCAGCTTTGGTTGACGACGACCACGGGTGCCCTTGGTGCAATCACGACTCCATATTTTTGCCACTCACTGTGACGTATCTTTCATTAAGCCAGAAGGGCGGATGAATCTATTGGACGAAGCATCGATCGACTTCTTTCGCATTGGCTTCCCCGATCTCTACGCCGTTCTTGGTTGTCGAATGAGCAGCGCTGCCCTGCTTTGATTTCTGATAACTGCTCGCCTTCGCTTGGGTTCAAGCATCAATTGCACAGCTTGCGTTAGCTTGAGGCGCGCTCGATGCGACCTGGCTTTTACAGTTCCGACAGGAACTTCCAGGATCCGTGCGGCTTCTTTTGCCGACAGTTCCTGTACATCACACAGATGAACGACTTCTTTGTAGAGCGGTCTCAATCGATCGATGGCCTCGCCAAGTACGGCTCGAACTTCCTTTGCTGAGCACTCCTGCTCCGGGTTCGGTCGTGATTCGACTACGTGAAACTGCGCTGGCCGGTCGTCGCCTTCGATGATTTGATCGAGCGACATTTCGCATTTATGCCGACTGGCGCGCAAACGCATCAACGCGGCGTTGGTAGCGATGCGATGCAACCAAGAGGAGAATCTTGAGCGCCCCTGGAAAGCATTCAGGTGACGGAAAGCCTCCAGCAATGCGATCTGGACTACGTCTTCCGCGTCTTCCTGATTGCGAAGGATCCGTCGGGCAAGACGGAGGATTGTGTCCCTGTGTGGCATTACAAGACTCTCGAAGGCTGCCGCATCGCCACTCCGTGCGCAAGCCAGAAGTCTTTGTTCTGCGAGTTCGACGAGTGCGGATTGACAGGCGTTCACATCGAAGCTTTTGCTGAACTGGCTCGACTGACGTCATGTTGCACCTCATTTGGTTTGTGTCTCAAGGTCCTGATTACCTTGAGCATTGCGGAGGCGATTCATTCGGATCGAACTCCACGATTGTGATTAAGCCAGAAGTGGGGGAACGAATCTATTGGACCATGGTATCGGTCGATACCTTCGGATTAGTTGGCGCCAGAGCGCGCCTTCTCATGCGCAGTCCGCATCAGTGTGGATAGTGCACTTTGTTATTTCGCAAACAGCCGATAGCGACCTTGCTGCCAGGCCACTTTCATATCGCGGACCTCGGCATCGATGCGTCCTTTGCAATGTCAAAGCGCAGTTTCCAGAATTTGCGACGGATCTGAGTTTAGGTGCAAGATAGACGACGTATGATTGGCGAAATTCCGGTAGTCACCTTCGACACTAATGCCCACAGTCGGCGTGTTGACGATTCTCGCTCCCGGTTGGCGCTGACTGGGCTAAGTGTGGCAGTGTTTCAGGCATACGCGCCGATCCGCAGGATACTCTCGATGAGTTTAAGGAAGCGTATCACTCCGAACTGGGACCAGGTTCTTCTCCTGATCCTATGTGCCGTGATAGGTGGTTGCCAAGCGCGGCGAGACAGGGCGACCGTCGCTATCGAGTTCACGAAGATCCCGCCTGCGGCGCAAGGTGGCCGCGAGAGAGTTGATACCGTCGCGGGGCGCGTGGTTGGGGCTCGCGCTGGGCAACAGATGGTTGTCTATGCGAGGAGTGGACCATGGTGGGTACAGCCGTGGCCTGACAACGCGCTCATTCCGATTCAATCGGACTCTACGTGGACCACTCCAACTCACTTGGGGTTTGAGTACGCCGCGCTATTAGTCGACCCTGGCTATCATCCGCCACCTACGATGGATGTTGCTCCAACGCCTGGCGGTTCTGTGGTCTCCGTCCTGATCGTTAAGGGCACCGGAACAACGGAACTTGCGCCGACGAAGCCGCTTCAGTTCAGCGGGTACGATTGGAAAGTCCGCACAATTGCGAGCGATCGCGGGGGGCTGAACAATCCGTACGGGGGCGACAGTGCGTGGACGGACGAGAAGGGAGCCTTACATCTTCGCATTAAGAAAACGCCGGAAGGCAGGTGGTCCTGTGCCGAAGTGGTCCTCACCCGCAGTCTCGGGTACGGTACTTACATCACCGTAGTACATGACACCTCTCATTTGGAGCCGGCTGCGGTTCTAAGTATGACAACCTTCGACGATTGGGGGGGTGACCAGCATTACCGCGAAATGGACATTGAACACAGCAAATGGGGCGATGCCGCGAGTAAGAACAATTCGCAATATGGGATTCAGCCTTTCTACGTTCCCGGCAATACATCGCCCTTCACTCCGCCTTCGGGAACGCTGACTGAGTCGCTGCATTGGGAATCTGGGCGCGCTAGTTTTAAAACCGTTCGTGGAGCCTCTGCCGATGGTAATGGACCGGTTGTTGCCGAACACGTCTTCACCTCCGGCGTTCCTACACCCGGCAAGGAGACCTTCCAATTCTTGTTCTACGTTGTAGCCAGCGACAAGAGCCCAATGCAAAAGGAGAATGAAGTTGTTATCGAGAAGTTCGAATATCTTCCGTGATGGACCTTAAACGGCATTCGCGTCTTAAGAGCGTTTTGGTTGGGCTCGCGTTGGTGTGCTCCGCGTATTCGGCCCGCGCGATTGACCCGAATAGAGCGATTTCGCAGTATATGCAGGACCGCTGGGGAAGCGAGAAAGGATTTACAGGCGGATCAGTCAGCGCGATTGCACAGACCGCAGACGGCTATCTGTGGATCGGGACAGAGAAAGGTCTGATTCGTTTCGATGGACTCAGCTTTCGCACCTTCCAGCAAGCAAGCCCCACGTCGTTTCAGATCGGCCCGGTCCGTGGACTCCTAACGGACGCTCAAGGAAATCTGTGGATACTCCTGCAGAGTACGAAGATCTTGCGTTACCACGACGGAGAATTTGAACTCGGTCGGGACGAAGCCGAGGTTGGCATCACTTCTGTTCTCAGGCGAAGGGACGGCTCGGTTCTTTTGTCGTCGCTTGCTTTAGGCACGCTCACATATCGTGCCGGCAAGTTTGAGACCCTGGATTCTCAAACCGAACGCTCAAATTCTGCCCAGACTATGACCGTCGACGAGCTTTCCAGCCGTCTCAGTTGGGCAACGGGCGTTACACCCCACCGCTTTGCCGAACCTGACTCTGCAGTGATTTCGATGGCAGAAACAGCCGACGGCAAAGTGTGGCTGGGTACGCAGGATCGAGGCCTCTTCTATCTCGATAAAGGTCGGATTTCGGCAGCGGCGAACGGACTACCCGCCAAGAAGATTAACTGTCTGCTGGCCCTGGAAAATCAGGAGCTGTGGATAGGGACCGACAGAGGAGTTGCGCGCTGGAATGGAAAGGAGGTGACCCAGACGGGTGTACCCTCGTCGCTCAAACATGTCCAGGTCCTTGCGATGATACGAGATCGGGACTCGAACATCTGGCTGGGCACAGATGTAGGGCTCTTTCGCTACAACACCAACGGAGTTTCAACTGAAGAGCGCCCGCTCCAGTCCCACGCGGGCGTGGCAGCACTTCTTGAAGATCGGGAGGGAAACCTGTGGACGGGCGGTGCCGCCGGCGTTGAGCGTCTGCGTGATAGTGCCTTCGTTACGTTTACGACGGTCGACGGCCTTCCTTCTGACAGAAATGGCCCGGTGTACGTCGACTCAGAAGGGCGCACGTGGTTCGCTCCCTTGGACGGAGGACTGTACTGGCTGAAAGATGGGAAAAGCAGAAGCGTGACCGATGCCGGGTTCGCCCGGGACGTGGTCTATTCGATCTCGGGCCGCGAACACGAACTGTGGATCGGCAGACAACGAGGTGGGCTGACGGTGCTGAGCGACAAAGGTCGCTCCTTCACGTCCAAGACTTATACGCAAGCAGAAGGACTTGCTCAGAACAGCGTGTATGCCGTTCATCAGAGTCGTGACGGAACGGTCTGGGCGGGGACCCTTAGTGGGGGAGTGAGTGAATTCAAAGGTGGTCACTTCACGAATTACACCACTGCCAATGGCATCTCATCCGACGCGGTGACTTCTATTGCGGAAGGTGCTGACGAGACGATGTGGTTTGCCACGCCAAACGGCCTGAACCGGCTGTCGAAGGGCGACTGGCGCATTCTCACGGTCAGTGACGGCCTACCGTCCGCGAATTTGAACTGCTTACTGGCCGATTCGGAAGGAGTAGTCTGGATCGGCAGCGCCGCCGGTCTCGCCTACGTGGTTTCTGATCGTGTTCACGTCCCACGCGACGCGCCCGATGCCCTGCGGGAGCAGGTATTCGGAATTGCAGAAGACAGAAGTGGCGGCATCTGGATCGCGACCTCCAATCACGTGCTTCGCGTGAACCGGGACAAATTGCTCGGTATGGGAACGAGCGATACCGATGTACGTGAATACGGGCTCGCCGACGGACTGAAAGGGATCGAAGGCGTAAAGCGAGATCCGTCCGTTTTTGCCGACCTCGGGGGCAAGATTTGGTTTTCAATGAATCGTGGCCTTTCCGTCGTGGACCCAAGTCGCACCACCAACAACTCCGCGCCAGCGCTGGTTCACCTTGAGGCCGTTTCCGCGGACGGTAATCTAATCGGCGCACGCGGCCCAATACGCATTTCGTCGGCTCGGCAGAGAATCACATTCAGTTACACAGGGTTGAGTCTCTCCAATTCCGAGCGGGTCCGATACCGGTATCGGCTGGATGGGTTCGACCGCGACTGGAGCGATCCAGTTACAACTCGAACCGCCATCTACACCAATCTCAGCCCGGGCTCATACCATTTCCGGGTGGTGGCCTGCAACAGCGACGGCGTCTGGAATGGTGCCGAAGCGACGTTGCCGATCGTAGTCTTCCCTCTGTGGTGGCAAACGTGGTGGTTTCGTATCTCGGTTCTACTCCTGGGCGGGATCGTGATTCTGGCTTTCTATCGTTCGAGGTTGAACCGGCTGGCTCGGCAATACAATATCCGCCTGGAAGAGCGGATTGGTGAACGGACACGCATCGCTCAGGATTTGCACGATACGCTCTTGCAAGGTGTACTCAGCGCATCGATGCAGCTTCACGTCGCGGATGATCAGTTGTCCTCGGATTCGCCCGCGAAACCCACGGTAACTCGCGTTCTCGAAGTCATGGGACAAGTGATTGATGATGGCAGGAATACGCTTCGCGGCCTGCGATCGTCCACCAGGGACTCGGATAATCTTGAACAGGCATTCTCCCGGATTCCGCGAGAACTCGGCGCCCCCCAGCCAATCGATTTTCGCGTGATTGTCGAAGGCCGGGCGCGGCCCGTACATCCAGCCGTTCGCGATGAGATCTATCGTATCGGCCACGAAGCGCTGGTCAATGCATTCCATCACTCGCGGGCGAGCGGGATCGAAGTCGAGCTAGAATATGCGGACAATCAATTGCGGGTTCTTGTCCGAGACAATGGCTGTGGGATTGATCCGCAAGTGTTGCGCGCCGGGCGCGACGGCCATTGGGGCTTATCGGGTATGCGAGAGCGGGCCGCAAGAATTGGAGCGACCCTCAAAGTTTGGAGTCGCACCGAAGGCGGAACAGAAGTCGACCTATCTGTCCCCAGCCGTGTTGCTTTTCAACATTCGCCATCGGGCGGTGGGCTAGTGGGGTGGCTCGCACGATTGCGGAAATGGGCTCAGCACCTCCGCAAGCAGGGAGAACAACGAGACAAATGAACGAACATCCTCGTATTCGGGTCCTTTGCGTCGATGATCATCCTCTTCTGCGCGAGGGGATCGGCACCGTGATCAACAACCAGCCGGATATGCTGCTGGTGGCCGAGGCGTCGAACGCTCACGAAGCCATCGAACAGTTTCGCAAGCATAAACCAGACGTGACCCTTATGGATCTCCGACTCCCCGACATGAGTGGGATCGGTACGATGATCGCCATCCGGACGGAGTTTCCTGAAGCTCGCATCATCATTCTCACAACGTTTGAAGGCGACGTAGAAATTCAGCATGCTCTCGAAGCCGGGGCTCGCGCCTACATGCTCAAGAGCATGCCCCCCAAAGACATGGTCGACACCATCCGCCAGGTCCATGGAGGCAAGAAACGTATTCCGCCAGAGATTGCGCATCATCTGGCAGAGCACTATAGCGACGAATCTCTTACCGGTCGCGAAGTCGAGGTCCTTCGTCAGATCGCTGGCGGAAATCGTAACCGGGATATTGCTGAAAAACTCTTTATCACGGAAGAGACTGTGAAGGTGCACATCAAGCACATCATGGAGAAGCTTGGCGCTAGCGATCGCACCCAGGCGGTCGCCATCGGAGTGCGAAGAGGAATTATCGAGCTCTAGAGCACACTCCCCGGATCCAATGCGGTACCTCGAAAGTGGTACGGAAAGATTCCGAGCATTAGGGATTCATTCTGCGGGCGATGATTCTATTCTGAGCCTGTTGTTAAGGAGTCGCAGCTGCTCAGAATATTCTCTACATTTCCTGATGGGTGGCCTGGCGCGGGGCTACTACTATTGCGGGCGGCAACTGGGTCTGCGCTCGTCGCCCAAGGTTTGGTCTACTTTGTGGGTTGGCACGAGTTAAGATCCCTGTCCCTGGCCGTAGCCTCTCTCTGCATCGCGATTGGAGCCTTCCTCCTGGCTGGCTACCTGACTCCATTGGTCGGGATCGCGGGCGCTTTGTTGATCGTGGCTGGGTCATTTTCGTGGTTCCCGAGTCCCAACCCGGACTTGTTTGGGGCCAGGACAACAGCCGCTTTCGTGACTGTGATTTCGATTGCTCTCGTTTGTCTTGGTCCCGGAGCCTTTTCACTCGATGCTCGCTTGTTCGGCCGCCGCGAGATCATCATTCCGGATAGCGCGTCTCCCTCGAAATTCTGAGACCGGTGCGATTTTACTCTCGGTCGGCAATGTTTGGTATCGCGGGCGCCGTTCGCTTTGAATTCCGATCGTTCTATACCACGAACGGGGAATCCCTCTACCCGCCTTCCGTGGTAGCAAAAAAACACTGCATCTCGTGATGCAGACAATTTCGTAATGCCCGAGAGTGGTGACACAGGCCGAGGACAGTTGGGGACAGTCAGATGGACAGGAGTCATCATGCAAAATTATCAATTGCCAGGTGTTGTTCTTAGCCCGTGCGTCCAAACTTTCATTGAACTGCTGCTGAATGAGGCTGCCGAGGGTGATAAGGGAGTCTTCGCTGCATGTATTTCCGCTGAAGAAGCCGCACAGCACACCGTTATTGGCTTGGCACAGTTCTTTGTCAGAAGATCAACGAGCACAAATTAATGAGGGAGATATGAGATCAGCAGCAATCATGGAAATTCCTAGGGTGAACGCCGACAGCTTCGCGCACGTACTTAACCAGAAATTGGAATCGCGATCGAACTCGCCCGCAACGCCGGTTGTGTTCATTGTCGACGACGACATCTCGATTCGAGAATCGCTGGAGCTGCTGATCGGCGGCGAAGGATGGCAGCCGGTGACGTTGGCGTCCGCACAGGAATTTCTCGACTGCCCGCGAGCTCTTGTTCCCAGCTGCCTCGTACTTGATGTTTCTCTTCCAGGCCTCAATGGTCTGGACCTGCAGATGCGTATCGCCGATGAACGCACCGACATGCCGATCATCTTTATCACTGGCCTTCGTGATGTGCATATGGCCGTCCAGGCCATGAAGGCCGGGGCTGCCGAATTCCTGACAAAACCACTCAATAATGAAGCGCTGCTCAGCGCCATCCGGCAAGCCCTCGAACGCAGTCGCGCAGCTCTTGATCGGCAGCAGCAGATGAAGCCGATGTGGGACCGTTACGCATCGCTTACCCGTCGAGAACGGCAGGTAATGGCATTGGTGGTGTCCGGGCTGCTGAATAAACAAGCCGGTGGGGAACTCGGCATCAGTGAGAAGACGGTGAAGGTACATCGAGGACAAGTGATGCAAAAGATGAAAGCGGGATCTCTTGCCGACTTGGTAAACATGGCTGCGACCCTCCGCCTTGAAGATGTTACAGCTCCATACGTGTAGATCATCTTTGTGCCTCGCTCTCGATCGGTTAGGGCATTGGCATCTTGTTCACTCGCAATAACATTCCGCTGCCGGCCCTCACGTTCACGTTGCCGTGGTCTGACGCGAGCGTGAACTGGCCTATTGGAGTGGTTCGTCCCGCATGGATGATCGTCAGGTCCGGAAAATCGTAAACCCCGCAGGCGTCGGACGAAAATACCCACAGCGCTTGTAGCCGATCGTTACCTTCGATCTCGCCCCGGCAGGGAGTACCGGGCTTAGCGGACACGTGAACCAGCACACCGCCATAGGTTGGCTCTCCGACAGAGCGAAGTCCATCAGCAACAGATCCGCCGCCGCGGTAGACGACTTCGCCTCCGATCTGATCCGTGTTCCACGCATTCTGAGAAGTTCCGCGATCGGGGCCAGTGTCGGGAACCTGCGCTGCTTCGACCGCCATCATCGATGCCAACGCCCTTAAATTGGTGGTGATCGCGACGCGCTGCTTCGAGACTATCAACGTGTCGAATCGAATGGATACTTGTGCGCCGTTTGTGCCATTCGCTGGTTTGACGTCGATCACGTGGCCGACGACCTTAGCGCCAGCATGAATCTTTGATCCTTGCGACAACGGAACATCCTGCACAACTCTTGCCGTAATCACTTGCCCAGATTTAACCTTCCGCGAGTTCAACGAAGAGTTCAGAGCAACGGGAAGGATGGTGCCGGGCGGAATTGCACTCTGAGCAAATAACTCCGCCGCAAACATGATTAGACTGATCGACAGTATGTGTTTCATGCAAATCACCGCTACGAATTTGGCAACTTCTCTTTGCAGAAATAACGCGTCCGAACAACTCTACATACCTTACTGATCGGAGACTGGACGCACAGTGCATTCCTTCGAGATAGTCTTGATCGAGTCGATCAATATCGTAACCGGGGAAGCAGAGCCGCTTCTGTTTAATGCGTCAGAACTCGTGCTCATCGTTGGCGCCTCGCTTCCCGTTACTTCCACTCGTTGCCCCAGATACTTGCGCAGTTTTATTTTGCCGGTAGCCTGAAGTTGGTAAGTGACGCCTGGGTCTTGCTTGCTCAGGATGTAGTCGCCGCCGAACCGGCCGACACAGCCCTGCACCGTAACTTCTCCTTTCGCATTTTTTGATTTTTGCTGGCTGGGGCTGGAACTGTTGTCTTGCGCCAGCAGAAAGATGCCGGAAAGCAGCAGAACGAACAGAAACTTTCTCATGGAAGTTTCTCCTCTCGCAGAATGAGAAAGCAATTTTCAGCTCGAATTATAACGCCGCGCTTCGACCTGTGGGAAAAGCAAGAGTTTTTGACGCGAGTTATCAGGGTACCTGTCCTGAACGCGGCAAAATGCGGAATGCCCGCACATTGATCGGTCCGGGATGGAAAAGGTGCAACCAACCCCTTGGGTTCGGTATCCAACTTGAAACGAGTGTTTACGAAGGTAATGTCTATCTGACTGGGTCCGATGTTGTATAATCCGGGCAAGCGGCAGTTGTTGGTAACGGTGGATGGAATTGCAGAGACATCAAAGGGTTGGGGAGCGCAGCTGGCGTGGTGCGTTGGTTGTCGTTGCCATTTGCGCGTTGACACTTAGTGTCGCCACTCGTTTTTGGGTGACCGGCAGTTCTCAGTCTATCGTCGTAAAATCCATTGAGCGCCGAACTGCCGAACCCAAGCGGCAACACCTCGATAGAGATGCTGCGCGATGGGTGGCGCCGAGCACCGATTTCAGCAGCGTCGAGCTTCCCGCCGTCGAAACCCGTCTGGTTCCTGCGGGACCTTTGCTTCCAAAGCACGTTTTCAGTGACAGCCTCTACAACAGGCCCCCTCCTTCGTCTTTATTCCATCTTTAGTGTCTTGGTTTTATCGCGCCACGTAGTTCCGTGTTTGTTTCGGTTCTAATGGGTGTCGTGACGGGCGGGGTCTTGGCTGCTCGAACTGCATTTTGACGGCGCGATTGACCGCTGCCAGATGGATCAATTGAGAGTTCGTGGAGGGGATTCGCATGGCTCTTGAGCCTGCTATACCCGTCGAAGAGCTTGATGCTCTGCGGCGCTTAGACACGTGCTTGGTCTCGAACGCGATCGAGACTTTTCAACTCAGACTGCGGAATGCCGGTTTCGCTGACGCTCGCGTCTCCTGCATTTTTGAAGATTTCCCTCCTCTGGTGGGATACGCAGCCACTGCCCGTCTTCGCACCGGCGAACCTCCAATCACGGGTTTCTACCACGATCGACACGAGTGGTGGAACAGCATCCTTCAGGTGCCTGCGCCACGAATTGTAGTCTTGCAGGACCTGGATGAGCCACCGGGTGTCGGAGCATTCCTCGGCGACGTGCAGGCCGCGATCCTGAGAGCGCTCGGCTGCGTCGGGTATGTGACCAATGGGGCGGTCAGGGAACTGCCGCGGGTAAAAGATTCGGGATTGCATCTATTTGCAGGAAGTGTGGCCGTGTCCCATGCCTACGCTCATATCTTCGATTTTGGATCGATGGTCAATGTGGGCGGCCTGGAAGTGCAACCGGGCGACCTGATGCACGGGGATCGCCACGGAATTTTGACCGTTCCCAAACAGATTGCATCAGAAATTCCTGCGGTTGCGGCGAGATTGCGGCAAGCAGACAAAGAAGTCATCGACTTCTGCCGCTCGCCAGAATTTTCCGTGGACAAGTTACGGCAGGTGGTCAAGGGATCGAGTTAGTGGCACATTGCTGGCCCGGATGCCAGAGAAGGCTGGTGTTTAGAAAAATGAATCAACGTGGCCACATTGGCAGAAGAAATTGCCCTCGCGCAAGGACATCCAACTTTATCCGTTCCGCAATCGTCGGAATTGCCGCTCTGCTGGCCGTCGGGTTGTCATCGTGCAGTGGCGGTAGCAATGGGAAAGCAAGTGCCGACGAGGCAGTTACGGTAGGAGTCACCAAGGTCGTCAAGAAAACGCTGAGCCGGCAAATTACTTTGTCTTCTGAGCTGGTGCCCTTTCAGGAGATCGATGTTTACGCAAAGGAATCGGGCTATGTGCAGAAGTTGAACGTTGACTATGGAACCCACGTGAAGACAGGCCAGACCATGGCTACGTTGGAGATCCCGGAGTTGCAGGCGCAGTTGGAGCAGGATGAAGCCGAGATCAAGAACGCGATGAACCAGGTGAGCCGCGCAGATCACGAACTGCAACGCTACAACGCGCAGTACAACGCTCTTCATCTCGAATACACGCGATTGAACCAGGTGTTCGAGACTCAGCCTGGGATTGTGGCGCAACAGGAAGTCGACGATGCGCAAGGCAAGGATCTTGCCGCGTCTTCACAAGTCGATGCCGGGAAAGCCGCGCTCGAAGCGTCCCAGAGCCAGTTGGCCGCGACCAAAGCGAAGCTCGTTCACGACCAGACCCTATTCGACTATTCCAGAATCACGGCGCCATTCTCCGGAGTTGTCACCGAACGCTACGCGAACCTGGGAACTCTGGTTCAGGCCGGAACCAATTCGAGCACGCAGGCAATGCCCATCGTCCGCTTGTCTCAGGATGATCTGTTTCGGTTGGTCATCCCGATTCCCGAGTCGTACGTTCGCTACATTCGCATCGGGGATCCGGTGAATGTTCACGTGCCTTCCCTAAATCGGACCTTTCCTGGCAAAGTTGCGCGCTTCTCCGTGGATGTGAGAGCCGACACTCGAACCATGCACACCGAAGTCGATGTTCCGAATCCCGAGCGCTTGCTGATGCCAGGGCTCTATGCGGAAGCTGAGGTGGGGCTCGACCAAAAAGACAACGTTCCCACCGTGCCCCTCCAGGCTTTGACCCATGAAGGCAATCAAGCAACTGTCTTGGTAGTAGATCGCAACGGAGAGGTGGAGCCCCGCACCGTGCAAGTCGGATTACAGACCACAAGTGATGCAGAAATCCTTTCCGGATTAAACGAGGGAGAACAGGTCGTGGTCAGCGACCGCAGCGGCTTAAAACCTGGTCAAAAGGTTAATCCGCAGAGCGTGTCCGTAATGCAGTACCAGGAACAGAATGCGCAGTGACGAAGTTGCAATCATGATCGGGTAACGCTTATGCCAGGATTTTCAATTCGCAATCCGTACTTCATTATCGTGATCTGCCTGGTGCTCCTGGTGATTGGCGTGACCAGCATCGCGCGCATGCCAGTGGATTTATTTCCCCCCATCAACCTGCCGGAAGTGGTTGTGGCTACTTTCTATTCAGGTATGCCGCCGGAGGACATTGAAACCGACATCACGGATCCCCTCGAGCGCTTCTTTACCCTGGCTGCAGGCGTCGATCACATGGAGTCCCGATCGCTGCTGGGGGTAAGCATCATTCGGGTGTACTTCCAGCCGGGGACGAGCGCTGATGCCGATGTAACTGAACTTTCCAACTTGGCGCTCGCAGACTTGAAGCGTCTTCCGCCGGGAACGCTGCCTCCGGTAGTTCTGAAGTTCGACGCATCGAGCTTGCCGGTGGCGCTGGTCACGGTCAAAGGGGAGGGCCTCAACGAAACTCAGCTTCACGACTATGGACAGTTTCAGATCCGCAATCAGATTGCGGTAGTGCCGGGTGCCGAGATCCCTGGCGTGTTCGGCGGAACCTACCGTCAGATCATGGTCTACGTCGATCCCTACAAGTTGCTGTCCCGTCAATTGAGCCCGATGGATGTGGTGGGTGCAGTCAACGACGCTAACCTCATCCTACCGGCCGGGGACGTAAAGATAGGCCCCTTCGACTACTTCGTTTATTCCAACAGCCTGGTCGACGACATGGACCAATTGGGCAAGGTTCCGCTGAAGGTCAAGGGGCACTCCTGGGTGACAGTCAACGACGTTGGGAAAGCGGAAGACGCTCACCAGATTCAAACCAACATAGTCCGCATTGACGGGCAAAAATCCGTTTACATTCCCGTGATGAAACAGGGTGGCGACACCAACACTATCGCCGTCGTCGATGGTCTCCGCGAACTGACCAAGCATCTGTACGACATTCCTAAGCAGATGGTCACCAGCATCGTGTTCGACCAGTCTGTGTATGTGAAGGAAGCCATCGCCACGGTGTTGCACGAGGGATTTCTGGGATTGATTCTTACCAGTCTGATGATCCTCATCTTTCTAGGAAGCTTTCGGGCCACGTCGGCTGTGCTGCTTTCGATTCCTTTGTCGGCACTGGCCGCATTTGTGGTGCTGGCTTTGATGGGCGGCACGGTGAACACGATGATTCTCGGGGGAATGGCGCTGGCGTTTTCCCGCGTGATCGATAACTCGGTTATCTCGCTGGAGAATATTTACCGACACCTGGAGATGGGTGCGGTTCCGATGGTCGCAGCCGAGGTTGGCGGCACGGAAGTGAACCTCGCCGTTCTTGCGGCGACACTGGTGGATGTCGTCGATTTTTTCCCTGTAGTTTTTCTCTATGGGGTGTCCAAGTTTCTTTTTTCCGCATTAGCGTTGGCGTTCTGCCTCTCGCTGCTCGCCTCATTTGTTGTGGCAATGACCGTGATCCCGTTATTTTGCTCTCGGTTCCTGAAAGCTATGCCGCACGCTGCCGAGCATAAGCACGAAGGATACGAGCTCGAACCAGAAAAGGCAGTGAGCCAATCTTGGATGGACAGGTTCAATGCCGGCTTCAACCGGATGTTCAACAAGATCCTGGACTATTACGAGCATTGGGTGAGGCGGGCGCTGCGACGACCAGGCATAACCGTGTTGGCGCTGAGTGGTGTGTTTCTGGTCAGCCTGGCGATTTATCCACTGCTGGGTTTGGCATTGTTCCCAAAGACGGATGCCGGCCAGTTCACGATCAATCTGAAAGTCCCGACTGGAACCCGAATCGAGATGACGGATCAATACGTGGCCCAGGTGGAAGATTTGATTCGCCATGCCGTTGAACCGAAAGATCTGAAGCTGATTGTGTCGAACATCGGTATCGTTCCGGATTTCTCCGCGCTGTACACCACGAATGCGGGTCCCTATACAGCAACGGTCCAAGTGCAGTTAAACGAGCCTCATCAGCTCAGTAGTTTTGAGTACATGGACCGGGTTCAGAGCCGGATGGCAAAACAGTTCCCGGACATTCGGACGTTCTTCTCCAGCGGTTCGATGGTAGATGCGATTTTAAATGCGGGCATGCCCGCGCCGATTGACGTGCAAGTGAGCAGCCCAGACTTGACCCAGATTTACGGCATTGCCCAAAACCTGGCCACGGAAATCCGGAACCTGCCAGGGGTAGGCCAGGTTTACATACCCCAGGACATGAACTACCCCACACTGCGCCTTGATGTGGACCGGGTCCATGCGGGAGAGTTGGGGCTTACCCAGAAGGACGTGGTGGACAATGTCATCACCGCGCTGAATTCCAACTACATGATCGCTCCCAACTATTGGGTCGATCGCAAGAGTGGCAATGATTATTACCTCACGGTGCAGTTCTTCGAAAAGGGTCAACCCGCCATTCATGACATGGCGGACTTCGGACAGATTCCCTTGCGAGATCCGAACAATACATCAGGGGTGGGCTGCGGCCCGACCAGTTCTGGTGGCATCCAGTCAGCTTGGGACTGCGGTGGGCAGGGCCGTCCGATTACGGTGCTAAACAATGTTGTGAACGTGAGGCAGGTTCAGACCCCGACCGAAGTCGACCATTATCAGATTCAGCGAGCCATGGACGTTTACGTGACTCCAACCGGAGAGGACCTGGGCCGGGTCACCAGTTCGATACGTGACATTCTGGCCAAAACCAAAATCCCCGGCAACGTACGCGTGAACCTGCGGGGGATGGTGCAGGGTATGGAGGCATCGTTCAAGAGCTTTGCGCTTGGCTTCCTGATTTCTTTCTTGCTGCTATTTCTGATTCTGACCGCGCAATTCAAATCGTTTGTTGATCCGTTCCTCATTATGCTGGCAATCCCGATGGGATTTGTCGGCGTGCTCATAATTCTCCCGCTCACCCATAGCACGCTGAATGTCATGTCGCTGATGGGCGTGCTGATGCTGGTGGGCATCGCCGATTCGAACAGTATTCTGATTGTTGACTTCGCTCACAATCTGGAGCGGCAAGGCTTATCTCCAGAGAATGCGGTAATTACCGCGTGCCGCGTGCGCCTGCGACCAATTTTGATGACATCGCTCGCAACCATTATCGGCATGATTCCGTTGGCCTTGAAACTGGGCACGGGTGCGGAACAGTACACGCCCATGGCACGCGCCATCATAGGAGGACTTACTTCGTCAGTTCTCTTGACCATCTTTATCGTGCCGGCGGCGTACTTG
The DNA here is from genome assembly GCA_963722725.1 of uncultured Acidobacteriota bacterium. Taxonomy (GTDB): domain Bacteria; phylum Acidobacteriota; class Terriglobia; order Terriglobales; family Acidobacteriaceae; genus JABDBE01. The sequence goes on along the minus strand of CAVROB010000006.1, from coordinate 471,370 downwards.
CTGGTGTATGGCAAACGCAAACAACAGACGGCAGAAGCTATGCCCGGGGAGTCTGCAGAATGAAAGAGGAACGTTCTCAGATTGCTGACAAAGCTCCATTTGTCATCCCGAGCGAAGCGAGGGATCTAGGCTCCTCTCATGGTCGGCAAAGACCTAGATTCCTCGCCGCGTTCGCTCCAGGGAATTTCAGATGGCTTGAAGCCCTAATACTTGGCGCCGTTCTCTCTCTGGCCTTAAACGTCGCCACCCGATACACAACGATCACGCCACAGGGAGCAAGCAGGACAAAGAGCATAACGTCGCAGTCTCTCGACGTGCAGCGGCAGCATCTCTTGAATGACGGTCTGCACTGGTCTGCGCCCGCCGCGAAGTTTGTTTTGTTCGAACCTGCACGGCTTTCCTTTGCGGTATTGCCTTCCATTGCTCCCGTTACTGGAGTCTATTCGGAAGAATGCCTGTACGACAGGCCTCCTCCTGATTGCTGAGGCTCGTTCTTGAACATTCGTTCGAGTTCGTGTCTTGCCCTGCGACTTCGGCAGGCGATCTCATGGAGGAGATCATGAAAAGGAATCTTTGTATTTATATCGTCGTATTCGTGGTAGTCGTCCCGGCGCTCTATGCCGCGGAGCCGGGCCATTCCAATCCCTACGTGCAAGGAACTGTGGTACACGTGCAGCAGCGTAAAGTCTATTCGCCCGATTCCATGATCGGAGGCAGCAACCCGTCCGACGCGCCTCTAACTTCGCGCTACTACGCTTACGAGGTTTCTGTGCGCGTCGATTGCAAAACCTATGTTGGGCGGTACGAGACGCCGTTCAACTATTTACCGTCAGAGTTTACTTCCAATCAGATCGATCCAGGTGCGCTTGACGAAACACGTCATGTATTTTGATCTGCCGAACGACCCGGATATGAGGATGGGTATTGTCCGCCGTAGATCAGACTGCGCGCAGAATCGCTAGTCACAACGGTCGGACTTGGAGGCTCTTAGGGCGGGAAGAACGACGATTTCGTCCGGCTGCGGTGTTGCGGCGTACGAACCCCTCGCCTTCGCTTGGGCGCGCGTAACCAAGGCGAGGGGATTTCGATGAATGCTTAAGAAGGTTTATCCATGAAGCGAACATACAAGCACATCGGGTCGTTCCTGTTGTTCCTGGCAATGCCTCTGTTTAGCTTTGCCCAGATGTCCATCAATGTGCAAACCGCCGCGAGCCTGCCGCCGGCTCCGATGCCGCAATCGAGTCCGACGCAAACCAGTTCTGGGCCGACGGCGAACGCGCAGCAGCCGCCTGCTCCGCAGGCGCCGGGCACTCCAATGTCCCTGACCTTGAAAGAGGCAGAAGCGCTTGCCATGAAAAACAATCCACAAATCTCGGTCGGTCGTCTGCTCGCTCTGGCCTCCGTGCAAGTTACGCGGGAGGTGAAGTCGAACTTGTGGCCAACGGCGACGGGCGACTTGACCGGTGTCGATGCACAATCCGGCAGTCGCATTACTGCGGGCGCCCTGAACAATCCGATCATCTATGAGCGCGCTGCTGCCGGGCTCATGGTCACGCAACTGATTACTGATTTTGGGCGCACCACCAATCTGATCTCCAGCGCGAACTATGCGGCCAAGGCCGAAAACCAGAATGCCATGGCCACAAAGGAGCAGATTCTTCTGGCCGTGAACCGCGCTTTCTACAATGCGCTGCAAGCCCACGCTGTGGTCACCGTTGCGCAACAAACCGTGAGCGAACGGCAGACAGTCGCCAATCAGGTAGAAGCGCTTTTCAAAAGCAAGCTGAAGTCCGAATTGGATTTCAGTTTTGCGAGTGTGAACCTGGCTCAAGCCAAGCTTCTTCTGCTCGACGCTCAAAATAGCGAGAACGCCGCTTTTGCCACGCTCTCTATGGTGCTGGGTTTCCCGAGCCTGCAGGATTTCCAACTACTTGAGGAACCCGGGCCGCTGACGCCGCCGCCGGGAAATGTGGATGATTTGATTTCTCAGGCTTTTTCAGATCGGCCGGAAATCCTCTCGCTACAATTTCAGTACCAGTCGGCCAGAAAATTCCAAACAGCGGAACGCGATTTGCTCTTTCCCAGCATTCGCGCCATGGGAGCTGTGGGGGACACGCCCGTGGGAAATGCCGCGGTGGCTCCCAGTCCCAGCGCTTTGAACAACACGTATGGGGCTGTCGGCGGAGACATCGAGATTCCTCTCTTCAACGGCTTCCTATATACCGCGAGGGCCCGCGAGGCAACCCTGAGAGCGCAAGCAACTCAAGAGCGGCTTCGAGACATGCGCAATTTGATCTCGCGCGACGTGCGCACCAGTTGGCTGAATGCGAACACTGCTTATCAGCGATTGTCGGTTACCCAGCAATTGTTGCAGCAGGCCAACCTGGCTCTGAGTCTCGCGCAATCCCGCTACAACCTGGGGCTCGGTTCCATTGTTGAATTAAGCCAGGCACAGCTTCAACAGACGCAGGCCGAAATCACTTATGCGCAGGCCGGTTATGACTACCGCCTGAGCCTGGCCGTGCTGACCTATGAGACCACGGGAATCTAACAGTGATTTATTCGTTCATTCGTCAGGCATTAGCCGGGTACCGAAGGAAGCACAACCCATCATTCACTCGAAAGCGGCGCAGCAGGAAGCTCCCGCTGAGCACCCGCCAATGGCTGATGCTCAGCTTTGGCATCGCCACGCTGGTCGGAACGATATTCATACTCGCGCTCTACTACCAGCCGGGCAGGTGAACGGGTTGGATGGAGCCGGGTTTTCAGAGCCGCGCTAAGCGCTCTACTCGGTTGATCCCAACCCAAAGAACCGCCGCGAGAGCCCACACCGCCAATAGCGGAATCAGGCTCGCCAAGCCATGCAGGCCGGCCAACTCTCCCAGGTTGAACGCTCCATGCACCTGGTTCGTGCCTTGCTCGGCAGGGATAAGCACGGTCCCAAGATTCACGGAAAATCTGCCTGCCCAAAACGATGGCCAATAGAACTGACGCAACGGGCAGTGAAACTCGTCCGGAGCCTGCGCCGAGACCGCAACCGCCATGAGCGTAAGCGCGGCCCCAGCCGCAGCCCCCGCCGCGACGACAATTCTCCAAGCTGGCCGCGCGCGATCCCACAACGGCGCCAACCCCAGGCACAGCAGCGGCAACCCAGGAGACATGTATCGCGGGCCGTACGACCAACCGGCCGGCCACGAGGAAAAGGAGGCGTGAAAAAGGAAATAGTAAGCAGCGATCGCAGCCGCAGTCACGGCTGCGGCGTGAGTCGCAGGCTGCTTCCAAAGTAATCGCAAGCCGAAGGGCGCTGCCAGCGCGACTGGCCCTGAAAACAGCAATCCCCGGCGGCAACTGAACAAAAGCTTCAATGCGACATCGATTCTGGGATAGGTCAAACCCATATAGCCATGGGTCATCCACGAAAAAGCGCCCGGCGGATAATAGGCGTAGCTGGGATGAAACACGGAACCGAACGCAGCCTCCTGATAAGCCATCAATGCGATGACGCAAGGTAACGCGCCGCCGGCAATTCCGAGAAAGATGCGCCAGCGTCGGCGCCATCCGTCTTTCCAAACCAAGGCCAGCGCCAGACCAGCAACCATCGTAGAAGCTGGCGCAGAAGGGTATTCAGTAACCGTGGCCCACCCCGCCGTCAGACCGAGGGCCAATCCCCATAACACATCCGACGTGCAGCGCATATCCTCGCGCAAACGCATCGCACAAGCGAAGGCGAAAACTAAACATGCCCCCGCTAGCGCGTGCCCCCAGAACAACGCCGCGTAAGCCCACATGGGAGTTGCCAGTCCCAGCGCGAGGGCGGCGAACGCCGAGGCTGTCACACTACTTCCCAGCTGCAGAGAAATCCAGAACAGACACGCACATGCTGCCGCCATTGGCAGAGCAACGGCCCACACCGTGATCCAGTAGGCAAGGTCCAACAAGCCACGAGGCGATGCCGGATCCACTCCCGAAGCTCGCAGCAGACCCCGCCCCGCCCATGCGGCCGGAACCGCCATCAGCGCTAGTCCGGGAGCCTTGTCAGAATAGTAATGACCGTTCGCGAAGGCTTTGTCGCCGGTGTTCTGCTGAAAATCATCGATGCGCAATGTTCTCTGCTCGATGATGGCGCGCACCAGATCGAAGCGGGAGTTCTGATTCCATCCGGCTCCTTCATAAAAGTATGCGTATGAGAAAAAAGTCACGGCGAAAATCAGGAGCGCACGCATTCGGATATCAGAACAACTGCTCTGTGCAGAAACATTCATCGTAGAGTGTTCAAAGAAATACTACGCCCGAACGAAGAAGCCCGAACGCTGAGTGCTAAGTGCTAAGTGCTAAGTGCTGAGTGCTGAATACTGAACACTACAATCAGATCTTCACAAAAATGCCTTTGCGGTAAAGCACCCACATTGCCACCCAGCAAACCAGCACGCAGGTCAATGCATATAACAAGGATGCCTGCGCTGGGCTGGCTAGTGGCACGAATATACTTTCGTAAATAGATTCCTGCCAACTCATACCTTCGCCCGTGTGCAGGCGATCGAGCAAGCCGGATATCACTTCGGCAAACACGTAAGCGGCAATCGCATTCATTCCAAATACCAGCAGCGGCTTCGTCCAGAGGCTACGCCATTTCTTGACGTCCACCATCCAATAACACAGCGCCAGACAGAGCAGAGCCATACCGGCGGTGAAGATCACATAGGAACTCGTCCAAAGTTTCTTGTTGATGGGGAACCCGAGGTCCAGAATTTGCCCGGCCACTACACCAACGACTCCAAACAACGCCATGCCCAGTGCCTTGATCTGCGCGCGGCCAGGGGAGCGAAGCCACTGCGCCGTGAGCATCCCAAGCAGGCTGGTGGCGATCGCGGGGATGGTGCTCAACACTCCCTCGGGATCGCGCGTCCCCTCGTACAAGTGTCCCGCGAGCAGTCGACGGTCGAGCCAGGCCGCGAGGTTGCGATCGGGATCAAGCAATGGAATATTGTGAGTGGGCACGCCGAATCCAGGCACCGGCACGAAACGCATCAAGAGCCAATAGCCGACGAGACAACCTGCAATGGTGAGAATCCATCCCCGCCAATCCGTCCACAAAGCGAGAATCGCGGAAATCACATAGCAAACCGCGATGCGCTGCAACACGCCATAGACGCGCCACGACGCCAGATGATATCGATCGGGAAATCCGTTCAGAAACATTCCCAGAGCAAAGAGCACGATGCCGCGCCAAAGCACGTGCCTGAGAAGTTCTCGCTTTGACTCGCCGCGCTTCAGCCTCGCGCTGAAGGAAAACGGCATCGCCACGCCGACGATAAACAGAAAGAATGGGAATACCAAATCGGTTGGCGTCCACCCGTTCCACTGCGCATGCTTGAGCGGCCAAAAGGAACTGGCCTCATCGCCCGCGCTGTTAACCAGAATCATTCCGGCGATCGTCGCTCCGCGAAATAAGTCAAGCGACATCAACCGCGATGGCGGCGAGGTATGTGTTCGCGTTGTTGCGTCTTGTTGAACAGCGGCGCCTGGTAAGGGGGAAACCATGTGAACCAGCGTATGTTAACAGGTCGCTGTTCGGCTCTGCGTTGCGGAGGCATCCGATATGGCGGAACGAGGCTTCGCTGCGCTTGACTGCAAGTTCATTGCAGCTTGGTCTTCAGGGGATAATATTTCTGGATCATTCTACCCGTCATCAATCCACCCTCGTACTCGGGAATAATTACCTCATCGGCTCCAGAAGTGCGAATGGCGTTGGCGTACCGTTGCTGCCCGGCTCGCGTAATGATTTTCAAGTTTGGATTCAGCGCTCTCGCAGTCACGGTGATGTACAAATTATCGGCGTCGTTGTCGATCACAATGCAGATTCCTTGCGCGCGATCAATTCCAGCGGATTGCAGAACGTCGTGACGCTTGGCGTCTCCCTGGATGACCATGAGGCCGTCTTTCAGGAGTTCACGGTAAAGTCCTTCGTTGGTTTCAATCAGGACAAACGGAATCTCGAGGCGGCTCAACTGATCCACTACCGTGCGTCCGACCTGGCCGTATCCGCAAATAATGAAATGCCCTTTTACCTTTTCGATGCTGACTTCGTTGACCATGGATTTCCAAACCTCCGTCCCGTGCCGGCTGAAGATCGTGACCGCAACCCGCTCTGCAATCCAGATCTGAAAGGCAAAAACTCCCATGAAGACGAACAGGGCAAAGAATTTAGTGCTGTTGTGAACGGTGTGGTAATCGATCGCGTGCGGATTGAGGATCCAGAACAATGCATCCTGCCAGCGCAAACCCTCCAGTTTCATGTAAACCCGCACGCACAACAAGCCGAAGCCCGCGAAGAGCAGGAAGGGTAGCCGCAGCCGGCGAATAAAGACGACGAAGACGCGACCCATCGGACTCCCAGTGCAAAACTGCCTCGACTAAGGAAGCGTAGAGTGCCGCTCAGTTCTCAGCCTGGCCATGCTGCTACGGACTCCTGACCCGCAGCATGAATGCTCGGCACTATATCAAAAAAGTCTCAGCAGCCGTACAGAATCGCGAATGCGATCAAAGCTTTGCGCTTCAATCTTGTCTCCGCATATGGCGCATTCCAGCCCTCGCACGGGTGGTTACTCTGGTCACCATGACCTGCTCTCATAGGCAGGATATGATCGATTTTCGGGCGTTTTCCATGAAGAAATTGAAGTTCACTCTCGGCCTTACAAATAACGATAACGATTACCAGATAGAGCAGGCGGCCTCGGCTGAGGCTGCCGCGAAACGCCTGGGAGTGGAGTTGCAGATCATCTATGCCGAAAATGACTCGGTGACCCAGAGTCAGCAACTTTTGAAGGTCATCCAGTCTCGCACCGACGCGCTTCCAGATGGAATCATTTTTGAACCTGTGGGTGGGACCGCTCTGCCGCAAGTGGCGCGCGCCGCGGCCATGGCCGGAATCACATGGGTCGTGCTGAATCGCGATGTGGAATATATCGCCGAACTGCGCAAGGCTTATCGCATTCCGGCTTTTTGCATCACCTCGGACCACGAAGAGATCGGACGTATTCAGGGCCGGCAGTTAGCCGCCATCCTGCCCAATGGCGGAGCTGCCTTATACATTCAGGGCCCCTCGGAAAGCCTCGCGGCCAAGCAGCGGACATTCGGCATGTACGAGACCAAACCAGCCGAGGTGCAGGTCAAGCTCATGAAGGCCCAATGGACCGAAGCCAGTGCGTATCGCACCGTAAGTTCGTGGTTGCGGTTGTCCACTTCTCAGCAGACTCATATTGATCTCATTGCGGCGCAGGACGATTCCATGGCCCTGGGTGCGAGGAAAGCATTCCAGGAAGAACTGAACCTGGAGGCACGCGAGCGCTGGTTGAAGTTGCCTTACATTGGCTGTGACGGTCTTCCGAACAGCGGGCAGACCTGGGTGCGCCAGGGCTTGCTTGCGGCCACGATCTTTGTGCCGCCGAACGCCGGCGCCGCTCTGGAGACGCTGGTGCAAGCCATCCAAAAGGGCACGATGCCGGAAGAGCGTTCCTTGATTGCGCCAGTCTCGATTCCGGCACTCGATGCCTTGGCCTCCCAAACCAAAAAGACCCGTGCGAACTCGGCAGGCCGGAGTTGACCCTGAAAACGCCGATCGCAGGGTGCAAGTTCTTCCGCCGCGTGCGCTGCCTTTGCGATTAGTCAGATCGACCTTCCGAATTTGCGCCTCCTTTTGTTACAGTAGTCGTTCTCGAAGGAGCCCCCGTGCCGATTTTGATAGCGCAGCCAACTCGCATTTCTGCCGCGGGAACCAAACCCAAGCTGATCGATGAATACATCGGACGAGTCAACACCAAGACCGATGGGGCTAGCGTGGCCCATATGCGCAGCCCGCAGGGATGGGAAGAACCCGGACAGACTCCGGAATTCGACGAATTCACTCTGGTTCTCAAGGGCATGGTGCGAGTGCGTCACAAGGATGGGCAGATCGACGTAGGCCCCGGGCAGGCAGTCATCACGCATAGGGGCGAATGGATTCAATACTCCACACCGGCCGAGGGAGGTGCGGAATACATCGCCGTTTGCCTTCCGGCTTTCTCCATGGAGACGGTTCACCGCGACCAGTAAGACAGACTGACGGTGCAAGTCAGCGCATCGCAGTGACCGGCCACAAGATTTGCCTAAGCCGGCAACCTCTGTCATCGCCGCGTCAGGCCAGGGCCTGATTACGACGGTCGTAGGCGAGGCGTTCATGCCTGCGAGCTTCGTACCAAAGCGCGAGTTCGACCCGATTCCAGAATCCAAGTTTGTCGAAGATAATGCGAAGGTGATTTTTCACGACATACTCCGTGGTACCGATGATTTCGGCTACCTCGCTGTTTTTCAATCCCCGAGCGACGAGTTCTATAACCTGCTGCTGGCGTGGGCTGGGAACCCGGGTTCCGTATAGATCGCGGGTAGGTATGGGTGCGCTCGATTGTGAGGGCTGCATAAATGAACTCCTAATTTAGCCACGCTGGTCGCACGCGGCTTTGGTATCAATGAAACGATGAATCGATCTACTCCTAATGAAAGTTCTTCACTACTCCGACTTCGGAACGTGTGGAGCGTAAGAACCAGGCTCATGGGCAGATTCTTGAGCAGGAACGGATGCGGGCGCAGCGTAGGTTGTCACAAACGGGTGTGACAGCAATCACACCACGAAAAATAAAACAGCAAAGTCTAGGATTCAAAGAGTTTTAAACAATTCCCACAATGGTCGTACGAGGAAACATATCTCATCGCTGATTTGTCCACGGCTGACAGAATGTTGATCGCACAAGAAAAGCACGAACAGGAAACGAACTGTGGCTATTGTGCGGGGGATGATGCAGGAACACGGAGGCTTTCGAATGCGGGGCTGGTACTGAACCGCTGGGGGAAGGTTTCCTCGTACGACGAAAGGCTGGGGCAAATGAAATGGTGAGCTGAAGTAAAGCCGAACGCTTCCATTTCCTGTTTGGCCTGCATTGCAGTCCAGCCCTGTTCGGCCATGCGATATGCGGCGATGTTCATTCCGGTTCGATCGTCGCCCAGTCGACAGTGGACAAAAACCTTCTTGCCTGGGTTTTGCCGCAGCAGGGTGAGAAAACGTGCGAACGTGTCGTCTTTCGGGAAAGGACAGTGCCATGGAATCGAGACGTATAGCATCCCGAGCCTGGTGACTCAGTTCACTCTCGTCTTTTCTTGACCCGCGCAGGTCTACCACGATGTTGATACCCATATTTGCCAGAGCTTTGAATCCGGCTATGCTGGGCTGCCCGCCGCGATATAGGGTCGGAGTCACCTCGCCGGCATTTGGCACGCCTGCGATTTTCAGCGACTGCCCGAAAGAATGGTTTTTGCTCGGCGAATCTCCGGTTTGGAGCGCGTTTCCCGCGGCACACAGGCCCGCGACGAGAACAGTACTAAATATCAGTCTGTAAGATTGCCGCCAGAATCGCATCTTATATCGCCCAGTCATGAATGCCTTGTCAGTGATCTGCGGCCGGTTGTGCCGCCTGCGATAGCACCCGGCCTGCCGTGTTGATGTCAATGTCTACCTTTTCGCCTACATGAAGAATGAACGTGCTTGGGTTCTTCAGGCCCCAAGCCACGTATGGCACGACAATGTGGGTCCGGACACTGAGATTTTGCCCTTGTGCCTGTACCGGCAAGGTCAGGGTTATGGGATGATCAGCGCCATGCAGTTTGAAAATGCCATCGATCTGCACGCTGGAAGCGCCCTGAGGGTCGAGTCGACCTGACATCCGCGTAGGCGTGAACGTGATCTCGGGGTAGCGCTGGCTTTCCAGGACTTCCTGATGCATTTTGTGGTCGCGACCTTTATTTCCGCTGTCACCGCTAGTCGCGTCAACGATAACAAGGCCGCTGGCCGAGCCGGTTGACGAGTTGAAGTGAACCGTCCCGCTCTTGAGCGCGAAGGTTCCGTGCACACTGTGGAGGGTGGCTGCTACTGTGAATTCGATCCGAGTGTTCGCGGGATCGAGTTCGACTGTCATCTCCTGAGCCAGCAGCGTTTCCGCGCCCAGGGCAAAAACGGAGATCAGCAACAACCAGCGAGACATTTAGATTCGTAGTTTACATCCCGTCCCGCATCCAATCGCTGCCGAATCAAGTGTGGAGAGGCTCTTCAGCGCGGGAAATGATAGTAGACATCCTGTTTGGAGGGAATCGGCACACCGTTCTTGGATGCGGGAGTGAAGTGCCATTTTTCCAGCGCGGCGAGCACCCTTTGATCGATGGACGGGCCGAGGCTTTGAACCACTATCTTTTGGACAATGCTTCCGGTCTCGTCGATGGTGATCTCGACGATGACGTCGCCTTCAATACCCGCGGCGTCGGATCCGAACACAGGGTCGGGAGACACCACCGGCAGGGCAGGCCGAATTTCTGGGCCAGCAAAGCTTCCGTACGAGAGCGATCCATACAAAGATCCGGCTGCGGGCCCGCCGGGGCGAGCAGACGCGGTCTCATTTCCGACTTCCAGCTTTGCAGGCGGCGGATCCATCCGATGTGGGCTTTCTTTTTTTGCGGGGCGCTGCCATGTGACGCGTGGCTTCGGTTGGTCCTGCGCAACTCCGGAGTCACCGCCGAAATAAATGCGAGTCAGAGAGCTGCCGGATTGGCCTCTTACGACCGAAGATGGAGCCACGAAGATTGGGGCAGGGCTGTGCAGAAGCCATCCCAGAAACAGAAAGTGCAGCACCAAGGAAACGCTCAGAGAGGTAGCCTGCCGTTTCGGAATGCCGGGATATAGTTGCGTGAACATGGGCCACTACGGGCTGGTTCCCTCTATTCTACTCACTCTTTGGCTAAAATAAGCAAGGTGTGGTGGGTACCGAACCGGAACTTGAATGGGGCGCTGGTGGGTAAGCACTCCCATCTTGTCTTCTACCCATCTACAATGGTCTGCATCCAAAGGCAGCAGTCTGAGTCAACATGACATTAAAATACTGGGCTGCTTATGCCCCTGACTATTATCTATGAGCGACCTCAGCCCGAGGAACCCGTTGCGGCACAAGAGGATATCTTTTGCTCGTATGGCGCTGTCGTATGTTCTGGCTAGCTTTCTTTCGATGTGCCAGTCTGCGTCGGGCCAATCGCTGGCACCGGCGCCGGCTCCACAATCCGGTTCGTCTTCCTATAGCGGCAGCCAATCGAGCAACAGCCAGTCCAGTAACCCGGGCGCAGGCCTAAGCCAGAGCCCGTTCTCAGGCAGCGTTCCCGAAGGCAAGGCGACTGGCGACGTATTGCCACTTTCTTTCAAGGACGCAATCGATCGCGGATTAAGAAACAACCTCGGCCTTCTGCTGCAGAGTGACACCAGTTTGACGGCCCGCGGGGAGAAGTGGAAAGAGCTTAGCGAGTTGCTTCCCCACCTGAACGCCACGGTTAACGAGTCTGTCGAACAGATCGACTTTGCGGCTTTGGGATTTCGCTTCAACATTCCCGGAGTACCCAACGTAGTTGGCCCAATCGGAGTCTTCCAAACCGGCGCCTATCTGACGCAGTCAGTGTTCGATTATCATGCCATCCAGCGTAAACGGGGCGCTTCCTACAATGAGAAAGCCGCGCAATATTCTTTGAAAAATGCTCGCGAGTTGGTCGTGCTTGCAGTCGGGAATTCCTATCTTGTGACGCTCTCCGGGGCAGCCCGGGTGGACACGGCACAAGCGGATGTAACCACTGCGCAAGCCCTATACGACAAGGCTGCCGACCAGCAGAAAGCCGGAGTGATCCCGGCTATCGATGCCCTGAGGGCCCATGTGGAACTCCAGAGCCGGCAACAGGAGTTGATCGTCGCGCGCAATGACTATGCGAAACAGAAGCTGACGCTCGGGCGTGTAATCGGGCTGCCACCGGGGCAGGAGTTTAGTCTGACCACTGCGGCTCCGTACGAACCGCTGGCCACCCTGCCGCTGGAACAGGATTTGCAGCGTGCATACGCATCGCGGCCGGACTATCTGGCGGCGGCGCAGCAGATGCGGTCGGCGGAGGAATTTCGCCGGGCCGCGACTGCGGAACATTATCCCTCGCTTGATATCGCGGGAGATTATGGAGCGGCGGGCATCCGTCCGGGCAGCTCGCATGGCGTGTTCGAGGTGGGAGCGACGTTGAACATCCCGATCTTTGCCGGTGGAAGAACCCATGCCGACGTTACAGAGGCGGAAGCCACGCTGCGCCAAAGCCGCCAGCAATTGGAGAACCTGCGCGGCCAGATCGACTACGAAGTCCGCAGCGCCCGTCTCGACCTTAATGCCGCAGCGGATCAGGTCGAGGTAGCACGCAGCTCGGTTGATCTCGCGACCCAGACACTCGCGCAGGCGCAGGACCGGTTTACGGCAGGCGTGACCGACAACCTGGAGGTAGTACAGGCGCAGGACGCTCTGACTTCAGCCAACCAGACATATATCTCGGCCCTGTACTCCCACAACCTGGCCAAGATAGAGCTCGCGAAGGCTGTGGGCTTCGCCGAAGAGGGGGTCAGGCAATACCTTCAGAATCAAAAGTAAAATCAGGTACGCAAATCATGGCAGAAAATACAGAAACAGTGGTGAAGGACGATCAGCCTCAAACCCAGCGGCCTGCAAGTCAGCCGGCTCCGTTACCCGCGTCGGACAGAGATCTCCGCTGGAAGAGCTTCCGGGCCGGCAATCCCCGATTTCGCGTGTTTCTCATTGTCGGAATCGTGGTGCTGCTGGTGGCCGGATTCTTTCTGTGGCGCTACTTTGCCAGCTACGAGGACACAGACGACGCGCAGATCGATGGTCACTTGAACTCGATCAGCGCCCGCGTCTCGGGGCATGTTTTGAAGCTCTTGGTTGAAGACAATCAGTACGTGCCAATGGGAACACCTCTGATTGAAATTGATCCCAAGGACTATGAAGTGGCGCTGGATAAGGCCAAGGCAGATTATGCGGACGCGATGGCCACGGCCGACGCTGCGCGGGTCAATGTGCCCATTACTTCCGTCAACACCACCAGCCAAACGTCCAGCGCGCAAGCCGATGTGGAGAATGCGACCGCAGGAATCGCTACTGCACGGCAGCAATATTCAGCAGCGCAAGCGCAGCTGGCGGAGGCGGAAGCCAACAATGTGAAGGCGCAGAACGACCTGGTGCGCTACAAACAACTGGTCGACAAAGAAGAAATTTCGCAACAACAATATGATCAAGCCGTGGCCGCAGCCCACGCAGGCACTGCGGCGGTGGATGCAGCTCGGGCCTCGGCATCGGCCGCCGACCACCAAGTCCGGCAAGCGCAAAGTAGGCTGGCACAGGCTCAGGCGAATCTTCGTGCAGCGGGTACCGGACCGCAGCAAGTTGCCACGATCCGAGCGCATGCACAATCCGCTGAAGCCCAGGCCGAAACCAAGAAAGCTGCATTGGATCAGGCCGAATTGAATCTGGGATACACGGTTATTGTCGCGCCGGTGAACGGAGTCGTCACCAACCGCACGGTGGAAGTCGGGCAAAATGTTTCGATCGGCCAGGAATTAATGAAGGTGATCAATCTCGACGATATCTGGGTGACCGCGAATTTCAAAGAGACTCAACTCAAACACATGCAGGTCGGCCAGAGGGTTACAATTCACGTCGACACCAATGGCAAAGACTACAACGCTCACGTGCAGAGCATCGCCGGAGCGAGCGGCGCGATCACGAGTTTGTTGCCTCCGGAGAATGCAACGGGGAATTACGTCAAAGTGGTGCAACGCATTCCAGTGAAGATTACATTCGACCCCGGTGAGACCAAAGAGCATGTTCTCCGTCCCGGGATGTCGGTCGAGCCCAAGGTCTGGGTAAAATAGGAATCAGGAAAATTGATGTACCGCATCATTACGGTCGAACGCGAATACGGAAGCGGAGGCGGCGAGATTGCCTGCGAACTTGCCAAGCGGCTCGGCTGGAAGGTCTGGGATCACGCTTTGACGGAGGAGATTGCCAAGGTTGCGAACGTGGAGTGTTCGACCGTCGAACGCTGCGAGGAGCGCGTCGACAGCACGTTTCAGCGGCTGGTCAAAGTGTTTTTGCGTGGGAGCTATGAGCGCAGCATACCATTGCCTGGAGCAGAGCCATTTGACACCGACCGCTTTGTGGCCGTAGGCCAGCAGGTCATGGAAAAAGTCGCCCAGGCGGGCAATTGTGTGATTGTGGGCCGAGGCGCGCCATATTTTCTGCGTCTGCGGGGAGACGCATTCCATGTTTTTCTTTATGCACCCCGCGCGGAGAAGCTCAATCGATTGCTCAAAGTCGGCAAGAGCCTTAAAGAAGCGGAAGAGTTACTGGACACGATTGATCGCGATCGAATCACATTTGTAAAGCGCTATTTCAATGCCGACTGGCCCACGCGTTGCCTTTATCATTTGATGATCAATACAGCTGTCGGAAATGAGAATGTCATCTCCACAATCTTGAACACCATGCGCTCTCTGGAGCGCGCGCCGGTCAGCGTCTAGCGATTCCGCTTATTCACTTCAAATACCCTGCGCGCACGTCTCTCGGAGCTTTAAGCAAGAAGCACGAGCGCGGACGCGCGCGCCTACATTCGCTCTTATTGTTGGGAGTAGAGGGATCGCTTGAGAAACTCTCCGGCACCGGGACGCCCCAGAAACTTGTCTCCTTCTACGATCACGCGGCCGTGGGAAAGCACAGCGTCGGGCATGCCAGTTACCTCGATGCCTTCGAACATCGAATAGTCGACGCGCATGTGATGGGTTCTTGCGCTGATGGTGTGCTTGCGATGGGGATCGAAAATTACCAGGTCGGCATCGCTGCCCACTGCGATCGTGCCTTTTCGGGGATAGAGGCCGAAGAGTCTCGCGGGCGTTGTCGAGACCAGTTCCACAAAACGGTTCACGCTGAAGCGGCCTTGAGCGACGCCGCCCGAATAAATTAGACTCATGCGGTGCTCGATGCCGGGGCCTCCGTTGGGGATTTTGGTGAAGTCATCGCGCCCCAGCTCTTTTTGTTCCTTGAAACAGAATGGGCAGTGGTCGGTTGAAACCACTTGTAAGTGATCCCGCTTCAGGCCGTTCCAAAGTTTTTCCTGATGCCACTTCTCGCGCAATGGCGGCGTGAACACGTATTTTGCGCCTTCAAATCCGGGGACGTCGAAATTTTCAATCGAAAGATAAAGGTACTGCGGACAGGTCTCGGCATAAACGGGTAGGCCGCGATCGCGTGCCTCGCGAACTTTTTCCAGGGCATCATTACAGCTCAGATGCACAATGTAAACCGGCGCTCCCGCCATCTCCGCAAGGGCAATCGCGCGCGACGTTGCCTCAGCTTCGGCTGTGGTCGGCCGCGTCAGCGCGTGATACTTCGGGGCTTTTTTCCCTTCGGCCAGAGCTTGCTGCACGATCACGTCAATGGCGCTGCCGTTTTCAGCGTGCATGCAGACCAGGCCTCCATTCTTTGCCGTCGCCCGGAGTGCTTTGAAGATGCTGCCATCGTCGAGCATGAATACGCCGGGATATGCCATGAACAGCTTGAAGCTGGTGACGCCTTCGCGCACCAGCGCATTCATTTCTTCCAGTTGTGCGTCCGCAAGGTCCGTGATGATGCAGTGAAACGAATAATCGGCAACGGCTCTGCCCGAGGCTTTTTTCATCCAAGTGTCGAAAGCGGTTCGGAGCGTCTGGCCTTTGTACTGGATTGCGAAGTCGATCAGAGTCGTCGTTCCTCCAAAGGCTGCGGCTCTGGTGCCGGTTTCGAAATCATCGGCGCTGTTAGTGCCTCCAAAGGGCATGTCGAGATGGGTGTGAACATCGATTCCTCCGGGCAAAACATACTTTCCGGCGGCGTCGATAATTTTCGTGGCATTGTCGCGAGGAAGGCTTTGCCCGATAGCCGTGATCTTGCCGTCGCTAATGGCGAGGTCGCTCGCGTAAGTGTCGGCGGCCGTGACTACGCGTCCGTTCGTGATGATGGTGTCAAAGCCCATCGGTTCCTCCCTCGGAGCAGAGAACGCATTTTATGCTAAACTGCGACACCTTGGGGCAGCGATTGTGCTAGTGACAGCGATTTCGGAAGGCCAAAATCGACAACCACATAAGGATACGAAGTCACAAAGGAGATCACATGCGCTTTGGCATCACAATCAAACCTGACATGCCCGTGGAGCGCATCGTTGCCCTCACGCGCCAGGCAGAAGCCTCGGGTTTTCAGTATGGGTGGATCTTCGATTCTCACGTCCTGTGGCTGGATCCGTACCCGCTGCTCACGCTGATGGCGAGCAACACGAAGAACATGCGGCTTGGCCCGTGCGTTACCAATCCCGCGACACGTGACATCACCGTGACAGCCAGTCTGTTCGCCACGCTGAATCTGATTTCGGGAGATCGGATGCAGCTCGGCATCGGGCGCGGGGACAGTTCGCGCCGAGTGCTGGGCAAGAAGCCGGTTGGCGCGGGCGATCTGGAACGGGCAGTGAAAGCTTTTCGCGAACTCACTGCTGGGCATGAGATCGATTACGAAGGTCAGCCTACGCGGCTCTCCTGGGCGAAGGGATCTCCGCCGGTTTGGATTGCGGGGTACGGGCCCAAGGTGCTCGACCTGGCTGGAAGAGTTGCGGACGGCGTCATATTGCAATTCGCCGATCCTGATTTGATCGCGTGGTGTCTTGGTTTTGTGAAAAAAGGCGCCGGGCAGGCGGGACGAGACTGGCGCAAAATTGAAGTCATGGCGGCTGCGCCGGTGTGGATGTCGGATGACCTGAAGCTCGCGCGGGAGCGGGTACGCTGGTTTCCGGCATTGGTTTCCAATCATGTGGTGGATTTGATTTCGCGTTACAAGCCGGAGGAATTGCCGCCGGCACTAACGTCGTTTGTGCGCGATCGAGGTGGGTACGATTATCAGCATCATTGTGAAGTGGAGAGCAGCAACGCAAACTTTGTTTCGGATGAGGTTGTGGATAGATTTTGTTTGGTTGGACCGGCTGAGGCGCATCGGGAAAAACTGCGCAAGTTGGCCAGCGTGGGAGTGACGCAGTTTAATGTGTATCTGATGTGCGGCGAGGAAGAAGAGACTCTCGAACAGTACAAAAAAGAAATATTGCCTGCTTTTCGATAGGCCGCAATCAGTCTAACTGGGTAATCCCGAGAAATTCGTTTTATACTTCGGTGCATGGAACCGATCATCAAAGGCGCTATACCCGTTTTGCCTGCGGCTGACACTGCGGAGTCTCTGAATTGGTGGACGGAAGTTTGCGGTTTCGAAGAGACATTTCGCGACAGCACTCCGCCAACCTATGCAGGGATCAACCGGGGCGACGCGTTCCTGCACATCGCCGGGATGGACGACAAAGCACTGGCGCGGAAAGTCGGCGACCAGACCATGGTGCGCCTCGCCGTCAAGGGTATTGAAGCGATGTATGCCGAATACCAGCGACGCGGAGGCAAGGTGCATCCCAACGGCCCGTTGCAAACCAAGCCCTGGGGCACGAAAGAGTTCGGTGCGATCGATCCCAACGGGGTGTGCGTGACATTCCAGGAATAAGGGTGGCCCACGCGCAAACTTACGATGCCGGTTCTGCCCCGGGCATCTGCGGTTCTCTCTGGTAGGCCGTCATCAGTGCGTAATAGACCACGAACGAAATCGCGAAGCCCACAAACCAGGAATAATCGTAAAGCGTGCGCAATGTCGGAACAACTAATCCCACCAGGGCAGTCCCCGCGCCTGCTGCCAGCGCGGCTATGGCGAGCCAGTTGAAGCCGCGCGAATATTCGTAGGCGCCGCCGACGAAGATAGAGATCGTCGAGCAAGAGGACTCGCCGTCGCACCACGAAATAATCACAGATCATGATGCCTGCGACCGGCCCGAGGAATGCGGCGTAACCGCCCAGCCATCCAAAGATCATGGTCTTATAGTTGCCCAGTAGTTTCCACGGCATCATCGCGATACCCATGAAGCACGTGATTACTCCTCCAGTGCGGAAGCTGATCTTGCGCGGCCACAAGTTGGAAAAGTCATTGGCTGGAGAGACCACGTTGGCACCGATATTCACGTTGAGGGTCGCCAGAAGGATCGCCAGCAACGAGATAACAACTGCGACCGGCGAATGAAACTTGCTCAGCAGTTGTACGGGATCCCAGATCGCAGTTCCATAGATGACTACGGTTGCTGAGGTTACCAGGATGCCAATCAACGAATAGAGCGTCATCGTGGTCGGTAGGGCGAGCGCCTGTCCGATCATTTGTTGACGCTGGCTGCGGGCGAAGCGCGTGAAGTCTGGAATGTTGAGCGAGACGGTTGCCCAGAATCCCACAGTGGCATTCAATGCGGGAACCAGGAACTTGAGGAAATCCGGGAAGGTCGTAAACCGCGAAGGAGCCGCGAGCATGGGGCCGAACCCGCCTGCGCTGCGGTATGCCCATGCCAGGAGAAGAAGTCCCACTGCCAATAAGACTGGCGCGCTGATGCCTTGCAGGACGCGAATGTATTCAACCCCTTTGAGAATCACGGCGAGATTGATGAGCCAGAACGCCAGAAAGCAAACCACCGTGCTGTAGGGATAGGTTCTCCAGCCAGGAAACAAAGTTGCGAGCAACGTGCTTACGGCTTCTCCGCCGATCCAGGTTTGAATACCGAACCAACCGCACGCGACCAAAGCACGCAGGACAGCAGCTACATTTGCCCCCAGAACTCCAAACGAAGCGCGGGCCAGCACAGGAAAAGGGATTCCATAACGTGCGCCGGGATGCGAGTTCAACAGCATGGGGATGAGGACGATTGTGTTGCCCAGAAATACCGTGGCCACGGCCTGCTTCCAGTTCATTCCTCCCTGAATTAGGCTGGCGGCCAGCATGTAGGTGAGGATATTGACCGACATCGATACCCAGAGCGCAGCGTAGTTGTACGTTCCCCAGTGGCGACGCTCGTCGGTCGCCGGCGCCAGATCGGAATTGTAGAGCGGGCTGGTTTCGATTCGGCTTGGTGTCATGAGAGTCAGTCGGCTGCCAGGGTCTGCCCGGTCCGCGCAGTGAGCGGAGCATACGTTTCTGGACGACGGTCGCGGAAAAACTGCCAGACCTTTCTTACTTCCGCGATCATGTCCAAGTCGAGATCAGCGACCAGGACTTCATCTTTGTCACGGCTGGCTTGAGCGACGATCTTGCCGCGGGGATTGCAGAAGTAGCTCTTGCCGTAAAACTCTCCGATGTTCCACGGCTTCTCCGTGCCAACCCGGTTGATGGCGCCAACGAAATAGCCGTTGGCTACCGCGTGCGCAGGTTGCTCGAGTTCCCACAGGTACTCTGAAAGTCCAGCGACCGTCGCCGAGGGATTGAAGACGATCTCCGCGCCGTTGAGGCCTAGAATTCGGGCACCTTCAGGGAAATGGCGGTCGTAGCAGATATAAACTCCGACGGCAGCATACTTAGTTTTGAAAACGGGATAGCCCAGATCGCCAGGGGTGAAATAGAACTTTTCCCAAAATCCGGGATGCACGTGAGGGATGTGGTGCTTGCGGTATTTGCCGAGGTAACTGCCGTCGGCATCGATGACGGCGGCAGTATTGAAATACATTCCCGGCATTTGCTCCTCGTAGACGGGAACCACGATCGCCATGCGATGTTTCGCCGCGAGCTTCTGCATCAGCCTGGTTGTGGGCCCATCCGGAACCCGTTCCGTAAGTTCGTACCAGCGGATGCTCTGTTCGGCGCAGAAATACGGCCCGTAGAACAGCTCCTGCAAGCAAAGTATCTTTACTTTTTGCTTGGCCGCACGTTCGATAAGCTTGAGATGCTTGTCGATCATGGCTTTCTTGATTTGCGGCAGTGAGCGGTCGCTCGTCAGCACGTTACCTGCCTGGATCAGGCCACAGCGCACGATTCGGGACATGGATGCACCTCCACGAGAGGGTAAATATAGCAGAGGTTACGGGGACGGTTTATCCTTTTGTGGCTGTCGCCTTGGACGAGACAGAATTGCGGGCTCCGGCGTAGCCAGGTTTGATCAGCGAATAGATGATTTCGCAGCGTTGCTTGTACGGCAAGAAGGCGCTCTTCATCGCGTTGATCGTAATTTTTTCAAAATCATCGAGCGTCAATCCAAAGGTATCGGCGGCAGCTTCGAATTCCTTGGTCATGGAGGTGTCGCTCATCAAGCGATTATCGGTGTTGAGAGTAACGCGAAATTTCTCCTGATAGAAAATCTTGAAAGGATGTTCGGCCAAGCTGGGAGCGGCTCCGGTGTGAACGTTGCTGATCAGGCAAATCTCCAGCGGAATTCGTTTGTCGAGAACGTATTGAGCGAGATTGCCCAATTTCACCACTTTCCCGTCCGCGATCGCGATGTCTTCAATCAGACGCGTCCCATGCCCGATGCGATGTGCTCCGCAATATTGAATGGCCTGCCAAATGGATTCCTTGCCATAGCCTTCACCGGCGTGAACAGTGATATTGAAATTCATTCGTTGGATATAGTGAAAAGCGTCGACATGCTTCTTCGGCGGGTAGCCTCCCTCTTCACCTGCCAGATCGAAGCCGACAACACCACGGTCGCGAAAATCGACAGCAAGTTCCGCCATTTCAAGAGAGACATTCATGTTGCGCATGGCACAGATAATCAATCCTGAGGAAACCCCGAAGGCCTTGCGACCGCGCTCTAATCCCTTCAAAACGGCAGAGACAACCTGTTGATGAGTCAATCCCTTTTTGGTGTGAAAGACTGGCGCAAAACGAGTTTCAAAGTAGACCACGCCGTCGTTGCTCAGGTCTTCGACCTGCTCATAGGCCACGCGTTCGAGCGCCTCATCCGTCTGCATCACCGCAATAGTATGAGCGAAACCTTCGAGATATTTCGCGAGACTCCCCTTGTTGGCGCCTTGATGGAACCATGTACCCAACGCCTGGGGATCGTTGGTAGGAAGCTTTTGATATTTCGCGGTCTTGGCCAGTTCGATGACAGTCTGCGGTCGCAGTACACCGTCCAAATGTTCATGGAGAAGTACCTTGGGCAAAGTTCGCAACGAGTCTTTAAAATTCATCGAAGGGTTCGCCTCTCGCGCTAGCAATCCTAAACTTAGGATGCATCGAGTGCCACAATATATTCTGACAGCTTTCGAAGGAGAACGATTTGTAGATGGGCTTGCATGGGCGATGGCGCGAGACTCGAACTGCTTTTGGCCAAGTTCGCCTGTGGACGAGCTCTCCAGCTGAGCTTGACGGGTTGTGGTGCGACTGTTAGATTTCGGTTCCACCTGCATATCCGAAGATCATGAGTCTGACTGAGCCAGCGAAAACGAAGGATTCGATTGACTTTCGCCGGCGCAACTTCTTGATCCGATGCTGCCAGGGAGCTTCTGCGGTGCTGATTCCCGCGAGGCTGCGTGGCCTTGCCTTTCCGTCGATCTTCGATGCCCCAACTAAACCCACGCTGAAGGGCGATGTAGATTTCCATTTGCATCCCCACTATCGCGCTCAGATGCCGCTCGATGCCACACTTCTGAAGACAAAGGCGGGTCTGGACAATTTCGTTACGGAGAAATACCAGGATCAGATCGCGGAAATTCTCTCGGAATGGAGTTCGAGCCTGCTGCAATCTCCAAAGGACATGCGAGCACTCGAAAAGGTTCTTATTCCTGACTTCTCTGCGACATCTCTGCGGCCTCTCGAATCGAGGTCTGTGCGTTCCGGGCCAACGATTGAGATTCGTCAGAACATATTCCCGCCCTTGCTGGCGCTGGGAAGGGAAGCCTTTCTCGAGGAATTGCGTTCCGCGATGAGTTCCTTTTCGAAAATCGTCACCGCTGAGTTCCAAGTGGTGAGTATCGATGCGGTCCCTGCAACTTCGCCTGCTGCTGCCGACGTCAAGAGCGGCGATGCCGACCCTGCTGGAATCCGAGAATTTACCGGTCGATTGAAAACGCGGGTGCGCTACGAGTTAGTGGGCTCTGGGCATGATTTCTATCGGGAACAAAGGGTGGGGCACTGGGAACTCGAGTGGCAAGCAAAATCGGGTGACTTCCACTTGAAGGGTTGGCAGGGGCTTGGCGAGACATGGAGCCGAGCATCCGATCCAGTCTATGTGGACATTGCCGTGCAGGCATTGGGCAACAATCCGTCTTACTCTGCGCAGTTGCTTCACGGAGCCGATTACTGGCGGACAGTTCTCGATGGGGCCTGCGGCATCGACATCTACGGGCACAACGGTGTCTCAGTCGGGGACATCGACGGTGACGGGTTCGACGACCTATACGTGTGCCAACCCGCCGGCCTGCCCAACCGGCTCTATCGAAATCGCGGTGACGGAACCTTCGAAGACGTTACGGAAGCTTCGGGAGTCGGAATCCTCGACAATACAGCATGTGCGTTGTTGGCCGATGTTGACAATGACGGCCGTCAGGACTTGATCGTGGTGTGCACGAGTGGCCCACTGTTGTTTCTAAATCAGGGAGGGGGTAAGTTTCTCCGGAAGCCCGACGCATTTAAGTTTGCCAACTCTCCACAAGGCACTTTCACGGGCGCGGCCGTTGCCGACTATGACCGCGACGGCTGGCTGGACATCTATTTCTGCCTCTATATCTATTATCAAGGCACCGATCAGTACAAGTATCCCCTTCCTTATTATGACGCGGAAAACGGGCCTCCCAATTTCATGATGCGCAACAATCGGGATGGAACCTTCCGGGATGTTACGGCGGAGTGTGGCCTTGATCGGAACAACACTCGCTACAGCTTTTGCTGCGGGTGGAGCGATTACAACCGCGATGGCTGGCCTGATCTCTACGTGGTGAACGACTTCGGTCGAAAGAATCTTTACCGCAACAATGGAGACGGAACGTTCACGGATGTCGCGCCGCAGACGGGAGTTGAAGATATCGGCGCAGGCATGAGCGTTTGCTGGTTCGATTACAACAATGATGGAGCGGACGATCTTTACGTCGCTGACATGTGGTCTGCTGCGGGATTGCGCGTCTCGACGCAGGACAAGTTCCAGAAGGATGCGCCGGAAGAAGTGCGCGCCCTGTGTCGCAAGCACGCCAGAGGCAACTCTTTGTTTCGCAATGCCGGGTTGCTTGGCAGCAAGAGCGCGGTTTTCGAGGATATGAGCGCCTCCGCCGGGGTTGAAATGGGGCGCTGGTCGTGGTCGAGCGACGCGTGGGATTTCGATCACGACGGGTTTCCTGATCTTTACATCGCCAACGGTATGATTTCTGGTGTATCGCGCGGGCCCCAAGGGCAGGACCTGAACAGCTTTTTCTGGCGTCAGGTGGTTGCGAATTCGCCCAGCGAAGCGAAGCCCGCACACGATTATGAGGAGGGATGGAACGCGTTGAATGAACTGATCCGCGCTGACGGCACCTGGAGCGGGTTCGAGCGCAATGTCTTTTACGCGAACAATCGCGACGGAACGTTTTCCGATGTGTCCGCGGTCGTGGGCATGGATTTTACCGAAGATGGCAGAGCGTTTGCGCTCGCCGATTTCGATCACGACGGTCGGCTGGAAGTCTTCTTGAAAAACCGCAACGGTCCGCAGTTGCGAGTTCTGAAGAACGTCATGAAAGGGCTCGCGCCGTCGATCGCTTTCCGACTTCGTGGAGTAAAGAGTAATCCTGACGCGATCGGTGCGGCGGTTACGGTAGAGTCGGAAGCGGGTCGTCAGACGCGAATGCTGCAAGCGGGATCGGGATTTCTCTCTCAGCATAGTAAGGAGGTGTTTTTCGGTTTGGGCGAGGCGAAGGGCCCGGTGCGAGCATCGATTTGCTGGCCCAGCGGACTGGTGCAGGAACTGCACGATCTGCCCCTCAACCACAGGGTTTGGGTTGAGGAGGGGAATGAATCATACAAGGTCGAGGCGTTTGTCAGCGCGGTCGGCGGGACTGAAGCCGTGCCCTCCTCAAAAGTAGGCGAAGCGAACAATGCCCAGAAAGACATCGAATCACTTCCCACGACAGTTGAAACGTGGTTGCTCGCACCGGTATCTGCACCGGAATTGTCGCTCTTTGATTTGACTGGAGAAGTTCGGACACTTGGCGCGCTTCGCGGCAAAGTGGTGCTGCTTAATTTATGGGCCACGGGATCGGCTAGCTGCAGGGAAGATTTGAGAAGCATCAACGAGCTACACCAGGGCTCGGCCGCGCCTTCGGGAAACTCGAGACTTTACGTACTCGCGGTGAACGTCGACGGTTCTACCGAAGCCGACAAGATCAAGGCGCTGGCGCATGAACTTCATCTTTCATTTCCCATCCTTCATGGATCGGATGACGTGGCCGGCATTTATAACATTCTCTATCGTTACTTGTTTGACCGGCACCGCGATCTCAGTCTTCCGACCTCCTTCTTACTTGATGAAAAGGGGGATATCGTCAAAATCTATCAGGGGCCGATAAACGCCGAGCGCATTGAACAAGACTTCCAACAGATTCCACAGACTGCGGCGGAACGATTAGCGAGAGCGCTGCCGTTTCCCGGCCTTACCGACACACCCGAGTTTCGGCGCAACTATCTTTCGTATGGCTCGGTGTACTTCCAACGAGGCTATTTAGATCAGGCAGAAGCGTCATTCAAATTGGCGCTGAACGACAATCCTTCGAGTGCCGAAGCGCTTTATGGCTTGGGGAGCGTCTACCTGAAACTAGAGAAGATCAGAGAAGCGCGGGAGAGCTTTGAGCGAGCGATCAAGCTTCGTGTCAGCTATCCCGACACCTTGCCGAATGCCTGGAACAATCTTGGCCTGCTAGCCACGCGGGAAGGGCGCACTGCGGACGCGATCCCGTATTTTGAGGAGGCTCTGCGGCTGAGTCCTGATCATTTAGTCGCCCTCGAAAATCTAGGCAATGCTTATCGCCAGCAGAAGCGGTGGGATGAAGCTCGTAAAGTGCTAGAGCGCGCGGTTGCAGTTGGACCTCAGGACCCGGAGGCGAACTACAGTCTGGGGATGGTCTTTGCGCAATTGGACGATAGCGATCGTGCTTACGAGTATCTGCAGAAGGCGTTGAAGCTTCGCTCCGCATATCCCGAGGCGCTGAACAATCTTGGCGTACTTTATTTGCGCACCCGTCGGCGTGACGAAGCGGTCGCCAGTTTCGAAGAATGCATCCGGGTCGCGCCTGCATTCGATCAGTCGTATCTGAATCTCGCGAGGGTCTATACCGTCGAGGGCACGCCCGACAAGGCCCGTGCCGTTCTCCTTGCGCTTCTCAAGCAGCATCCTGATCACGACTTGGCGCAGAAGATGCTGGAGCAACTGCCCCAATAGTTCGTGAGCGGCCGAGCGGATTCGCTCACGAGGGGCCCTCGCTGCGCACGAGTTACAATGCGATGCGGAGGACACATGTCGAAATCGCGCAGGCAATTCTTGGCGGCTACTTCTCTGACTTTATTGGGCGCGGCCGCCGCGTCTCTGAGCAAGGCTCAAGTGTCCCCAGATCTGCCGCCGGGTTCACCGTCCGCGTTCGGTACTGGGCCCGGAGTTGGACCCGAGGTCACCGTCTCCACCTTTTCCGAAGCCGAGAAGCTCGTGCAAGTCTCGCTGAGCGATGCCGAGCGAGTAATGGCTGCGGCTAGCTGGCGGAAGACAATGGCAGGGCTGTATGAGCGCCGGACAGGTCCTCGCAAGCTTGCGCTCGAGGCCACACTCGCTCCGGCTTCGCGATGGGAACCAGTGCTGCCCGGCCAGAAAACACTTCCTGAGTACAACCGCTTTGTCCGCAGCAAAGCCGATCCCGGTCTTTTGCCCACGAACGACGAAGACATTGCTTTTGCCCCTGTCACTCACCTTTCGCGCTGGATTGAAAGTCGGAAACTGAGCTCACAGCGGCTGACGAATCTTTATCTCGAACGACTACAGCGTTTCAATCCGCGGCTGCGATGTGTGATTACACTCACGCCTGAACTCGCGCTTGCCCAATCCAAGCAAGCGGATGAAGAAATTGCTGCGGGCAAGTATCGGGGCCCTCTGCACGGCATTCCGTGGGGAACTAAGGATCTCCTCGACACCGCGGGCATTCCCACTACATACGGCGCCGAACCTTTCCGAAACCGCGTGCCCACGGAGGATGCAGCAGTAGTAAAGCGTTTGCACAATGCCGGCGCCGTGCTGGTCGCGAAGCTAAGCCTGGGTGCACTGGCACTCAACGACATCTGGTTCGGCGGGCAAACCATGAATCCGTGGTTGCCGGAGGAAGGAGCATCGGGCTCGAGTGCTGGGCCGGGCGCGGCCACGGCTGCCGCATTGGTCGGCTTTGCCATCGGGAGTGAAACCGGCGGCAGCATCGTGAGCCCGTCCATGCGCTGCGGGATTACGGGGCTGCGGCCAACCTACGGGCGAGTGCCGCGTACCGGCGCGATGACATTGTGCTGGTCGCTCGACAAGCTCGGCCCCATGACCCGCAGTGTTGAGGACGCAATGCTGGTTTTGCAGGCCATCACCGGTCCGGACGCTGGTGATGTGGACAGCGTGCCCAGCAAGCTGGATTTCGACGCAGACGCCAGTGTTAAAGGATTGCGCGTGGGATATTTCCCAGCGTGGATGAACGAGCGGCCGGCAACCAGCGTGGACCGAGCTGCTTTGGATACTGTTAGGAAAGTTGGCATGCTGCCAGTTGAGGTCGCCATTCCGGATTGGCCGTATGGCTCGCTCAATCTGATCCTCTTTGCCGAAGGGGCAGCGGCCTTTGAGGAACTTGGACTCAACGGCGGGATGAATCAACTTCGAATGCAGACGCCGGACGCATGGCCTAACATTTTTCGCGAGGCCAGGTTTCTCTCCGCCGTTGACTTTGTGCAGGCCGACCGGCTTCGCCGCAAAGTGGCGGAGGAGATGGCGCGTGTCTTTTCGCAAGTCGATCTGCTTCTGGTGCCATCGCTGCGCGACGAGATGCTCACCATCACAAACTTCACGGGGCATCCGTCACTAACACTTCGTGCGGGTTTTGTTGAGGTGTCGCGAGCGCGCAGCGATTGGGCGCCGGACCCAAGCATGCCGCTCCCATCATTTTCTCCGCCGCGCCGAGTGCCCCATGGCGTCACGCTGATTGGGCGGCTCTTTGACGAGGGCACCCTGGCAAGCGCCGGGCTGGCGCTGGAGCGCAGCTTTGGTGTGGCGGGCGAACGTCCGCCAGGATTCTGAGCTGGCGATGTAGCGTCGACCGACTGTCTCGTCATCTACTACTTCGGTGGCGTCGGAGCAGTTAGCAGGTCCACGAACATCTTGTAGAACCTCTCGGTGTCCAAATCATCCTGTACTTCGACGGGCTGGAGTTCGATCTTGGGTTTATTCCAATCGCTCCAAGACACCGTATCGCCGTAGCTGTAGCCTTTGTCGAGATTGACATCGATGAAGCGCCCTTCTTTTTTTGTGATCAGGCTTGGGTCCAGCCAGGCAGCAGCGGCCAGCTCGTCCCATAGAAAGTTGTATTCGCCGTGCAGGTGTGTATAGTGGCCGATATAACGCGCAGCCGGAGAGTTGCCGGCCTTCACCCGGTCGATCAGTTCGGAACTCAGTCTGGTCTTTACAGAAATATCGACCGGCGTGCAGACGATCTTCTTCCACGGGGCATGCAACACAACGTGAGCCGCTTCTGGATCAAACCAGAGATTGAATTCGCGCCGCGGAGTGTCGACAAACTCAGGATCAGTGGTTTGCGGATTCATGCTGGCGCCCATGAACACCAACTCTTTGGCCATCCCCGCAAATTCAGGATCGATTGACATGGCCAATGCGAGATTCGTCATTGGGCCGCCTTCATAGATCGTTATTTCATTGGGGAACCTGTGGACCATGCGAATCAAAAAGTGGGCTGCATCTTCGTCGGCGGGTTTGGTGCTCGGCTTGCCTTCCGGCATATCTCCCAGCTCGTCTGGTGGATGATAGAACCGCGGCGTCCATGCTCCCAGCCACGCTACCGATCCGTAGCGTTGCTCCCAAAGTTCCGTCTCCTCTTTTCGCCGCACCAGCGGGTACTCTGCTCCCGGCACGACTGGGATATCGGTTCGTCCGATGATTTCGAGCATGCGCAAGGTGTGCGCGATTTCGGCCTTGAGCCACTGATCGCCAGTCACAACCGTGATGCCTAACACTTCGGTCTGCGGAGACTGGATCAGCAACAATATCGATTGCTGGTCGGTTCCGGCGGGGCCGGCCCCATCCTGGTCGATAATGATCTTTCGCTTTTGTCCCCACGAGATGGCGCATGTCAGCAGAACCGCAGTCGTTAGTAAGTAGCGTTGACGGAATGTCATCTTCACCTCAGGCAAAGCCGATGGATATTATAAGTCGATTGCGGATAGTGCTTCCGGCATCTAGAATGGCGAACGCAAAGTTCGATGCTATTTTGCCCTCCCGATGCGTGATTATTCCATGGGCCGATTTCGCATAAGAGTGCGCCAACCCGAACGCGCTGGAACTCGTCATGCAAGTTGCGCGCTGGCGTTGATTGCGTGTCTTGCTGTATTTCTGATTCAGGAACAACCAGTTCAGGCGCAGTCGCAGGATCAAGCGGGCTCCGCTATCTTGCAGGGTTCTGTGCTGGATTCGAGCGGCCACCCGATCGCGGCTGCTACCGTTTACCTGCAGAAGGACGGGGCGCAAACCCTGACTGCCCGCACGGATTCAGAGGGTAGCTACAGATTTTCCGCGCTTGGCGACGGCGTTTATGAGCTACGTGCAGAGATGGCGGGGTATATTGTCGCGAACTTCGGCCCCTGCGCACTTGGGCCGATAGAGATGAAGAAGGTTGATCTGACCCTTCAGCCATCGAAAGCTTCCACGCCGCAGAATAGTTCGCCAGGCACATCCTCAGGAACCTCTGAAGCGGAAAAGCCTCAGTATTTCGATGAGCCCAAATTTACCGTGGCGGGTGTTACCGAAGCCATGAATCCCGGCGGGCACGGTTCCAATACCATTCTGCGGACCACGGAAGCGCTGACCAAGGAAACTGCTTCGCTGGGCATCCCCGTGGCGCACGCAGAATCCGGCAGCTCCCGAATGTCCGCCTCTTCGTTAAGCACCCCAGATGAAGAGTCTCTGCGTTTGCAGGCTGAACACGAACCTGAAAACTTTGATCTGAATTACCGGCTCGGAAAAATGCTGGTCGACGAGGGAAAAGCTCGCGAAGCGCTTCAGTATCTCGAACGAGCTTCGCAACTCAATCCCGTCGACTACAAAAACGCTTACGAACTCGCGCTGGCTCATGCTTATGCAGGTCAATACGAACGAGCTCACGCGGAGGCTCGAACGTTGCTGGCCAGGCCAAACGAAGACGTGCGGCAGCAAGCTGAACTTCATCACTTGCTGGGCAATATCGAAGAGAGATTGGGCAATCCTCTCGAAGCGGTTCGCGAATACCAGCGAGCCACCGAACTGGATCCGAGCGAACCCAACCTCTTCGACTGGGGAAGCGATCTGCTGATCCATCGCGCGTTCGAGCCGGCCATCGAAGTTTTTGAACAGGGGAATCGTTTGTTTCCGCGTTCCTCTCGGATGCTTGCCGGGCTCGGGGTTGCCTGGTACGCTCGCGGTGTTTACGACCAGGCCGCCCGGAGTCTCTGCGAAGCGTCCGACTTAAATCCCGACGACCCGAACCCCTACCTCTTTCTTGGCAAAATGCAGACTGTCGACTCCATGCAGTCAGACTGCGTCGTAGAGAGGCTGGGACGATTTCTAAGGCTCCAACCTGAAAATGCGATGGCCAACTATTATTATGGGCTTAGTCTTTCGAGGCAGGAGGCGGATGTCGACAAATTGGCGCAAGCGGAGTCTCTGCTAGAGAAAGCCGTGCGCCTCGATCCCAATCTGGCGGCCGCCTACCTGCAACTCGGTGTTCTCTATTCCCAGCAGGGCGGGACTTCCGAAGCGATCTCTGCTTATACAAAGGCGATCCAAGCCGATGCCCAGTTGGCAGAGGCGCATTATCGTCTTGGGCAGATCTACAGCCGCGCTGGAGAAAAGTTGAAAGCGCAAGCCGAGCTGCAAATCTACGAGCAGCAGTCAAAGAAAACGGCCGAGGAAAGCGAGCGCGAGCGGAAGGAGATTCAGCAATTTGTGTACACGCTCAGGCAGCCGAACTCCGCGGCGCAGCCATGACAGAAGGACCAGCCCTTACCATTGCGTCTTGGAACCTATAAGCGTGCTCTGCCAAGTACCTTTTCTCAAGGACGACTACTGAACTGCTCAAGGGCAGTTCGCCGGGGCCGGTCGGCCGGCGAAGCGCGCTTCAATCCACGTAATCTGGTCCCTCGCCGAGTCGCTTATCACGCTGCCCGGGTCAAGATTGGAATATCTTTCCCACTGAACCCGGTCACCTTGTTTGCACATACGGGCAATCACTGGTGCAGTCACGGTTACGGGAACAGCTCGATCGGCGTTGGCATTGATTACCAGGATCGCGCCACCTGCGCGAGTCTGGCCCAGGCTGTTTCTCGCGAAATATTGTTTAACGAATTCATTGTTTTCCCACCCGGGTCTTAACATTTCAGCCGGTGGAAGCTGCCCTATCGTTGCTGTCTCTCCGCAGTTCTGGTTAATCTGCTGATAAAGTGCGTGCCCTTTTTCGGTCAACATGTCGGTCACTTGAAACTTCGGATACACCGTCTTAACGCCATAAGCCAGCAACGCGAACATGCTGCTGGAAGGCTCCTGCGAGGACTTCACGTATAGATCCTTTGCGTCTGCCAGGCCAGAAATTGCGATACTGCCAAGGTATCCTGCATCACGAATCTCGCTCTGTTTCTCGGCCACGGCGACGGCCGCTAAACTTCCGTCGTCCTCGCCCATGACAATCCACTTTGTCCCCAGCTGTGGCACGGCGGCGTGGGCAGCAGCGATTGAGGCGATCACGTCCGTCGCATTGGATTGAGCGTCCAGAAATGCGTTTCGGAAATTGGTTCCCAGCCCGGTGTAATCCGTTGCGACGACAGCGTAACCGAGACTTACATACATGGAGAGGAACGGTCCATGACCTAAATTTCTCATCAGCGAGGGGGCGCACGCTCGACCCACGCCGTCGGCGCCGTGTGCCCACGCAATGACCGGCCAACCGCCCGCAGGAGGTTTTCGCTCGCTGGGAGTAAGAACCACTCCCGATGTCGCCACCTCCCCCCCGGCGGCCGAACGCGAGTGATAGAGAATCCGAACCGCAGACACTTCAGCGGGCAGTTCGTATTCCTCGAATAGTTCCGAGTGGATCAGTTCCCCAGGTTTACCAACAGGCAATGGATGGGGAGTGTCGTAGAAGCTCGTCAGGCGCAGTGTGCGAAGGATTTCCGATCGCTTAGCTGGAGCTTGCGCGCTAATGGGAGTAGCCGCGAACAGGATCGCGGCCGTTATGGCTAAAGCTATTCCGAGAGACCAGTGACCGGGAGACAGAAAAGTCGCGAGAGATGATTTCCAACAAGACACAAGTGAAAAACCACAGCGCTGCCCGAGACTTTACGGCTTCCAGAACACCATGATCCCGAGTACCACC
Source organism: uncultured Acidobacteriota bacterium (assembly GCA_963722725.1). Classification (GTDB taxonomy): domain Bacteria; phylum Acidobacteriota; class Terriglobia; order Terriglobales; family Acidobacteriaceae; genus JABDBE01. Next base: position 439,953 of record CAVROB010000006.1, on the reverse strand, counting down.
GGAAGATACAGGACCGACGCATGAAGGACGCGACTGGCCAGCACTTTTGAGCCTGATGCCGTCAGTTTGCCCACATGATAAAACAGGAACGCTCCGGCCAGGGACATGCCGACCCAATACCACACGCCGGCGCGATCCACTAAGGGCAGCATGGTTGCGAGCACCAGGATCACGGTGAACCCCGCAATCTCAGCGCGAGTGAAACGAGAGTCGAGATCAAAGTCGGGCAGCATCTTATAGCCGGCGCGTGCGTAATCGTCACGGTACATCAACGCAATCGCCAGAAAATGCGGGAACTGCCACAGGAAGAGAATCGAAAAAAGGTACCAGGCCTGCCGGTCGATGCTGGCGGACGCCCCAGCCCATCCGATCAGAGTCGGCATAGCCCCTGGGAACGCTCCCAGTAGCGTGCACAGAGGAGTCTTTCTCTTCAGCGGCGTATAGATGAGGAGGTAGGACAGCAGCGTTGAGACTGCGAGAAACGCCGATAACAGGTTCACTGTAATCGCAAGGTACAGGCCTCCAGCAACGCTCAACAAAATGCCAAACAGAAAGGCCTCGCGGGCGCTAAGCCGACCTGAAGGCAGAGGTCGGGTTGCGGTGCGGCGCATTTGACCATCCCACACCCGTTCCATCCACTGATTGATAGTTGCGGTTCCGCTGGCGACGAGGAGCGTACCGATCAACGTGTTCACCAAACCTGCAATCCTGAATGGCCCACGGGAAGCAAGGTAATATCCTGCCGAGGTGGTCATCAGAATAAGCAGGTTTACCTCGGGCTTGGTCAGCGTGTAGTAATCCCGAAGCTTGGAAGTTAGCGCCTGCGGAGAGATGGAATTTGCCATTAGATTTGTGGTCGCCATTTTACCAGTCTTCTACCGCAGACTCGTCGCGCTTAAACCGATTGTTCCTCTTACGCACAATGAAAATCATACCAATCGATCCCAACGTGGGAGGAATAACCATAACTAAAATACCACTGCGCAAAGCCTCGATCATCCTTGCCCCGGCGGAAGACGCCTGAGTATAGCAAAGCGCACAGTTTTGGGAAAAGGCGGGCAAAGGTACCAGCAACACGATGAGTGCCGCGAGCGCAATGCCCATGAGTCGGATTGAACTTTGAAACTTCATGATCCTTCGCGCGAAGACAGCGCGTGCGTTCGTCAATACTTTGTATAGTTGGACCAAGGCGCACCCAGCAACTCGCGGAAGCTGTCTGTCCAACTATATTGCATCGCCAGCAGTACGAAACCGGTGAAGATCAAGACAAACCACAGCAGCCCGTGATTTTCAGACAGGTGCATGAAAAACAAAAGCGCCAGCGCGGCTTCGACCACCGCCAGAAACAACATTCGTGCGAACATCTGCGGAGCCGTGATATTGGAATATGCGATCACGAACTGCAGAGCCGCGATGACAAGAATGAAAATATACACCACCACATACCTGCCGGTGCCACTCTTGTGTGTTTCGGCCATAGCCATGGTTTTGCTCCTGTTCCGGGTTAGTGCGAAAGATTCAACAGATAGACCAGCGGCACGACGAACATCCAAACCAAGTCGACGAAGTGCCAGTAAAGACCGGTGACTTCCAGATCGTCAGCGTTGTAGCGGCCGCCCTGGTAGCGGATGGCAACTACTACGAGCGCAATCACTCCGCAGGTCACGTGCAAAAGGTGCAAGCCGGTAATGCTGAAAAACGCGGCGCCAAACAAGCCAGTACCCCACGGATTCTTCAGCAACGTCATGCCTTCATCAATCAGTGCCAGCCACTCGCGAATGTGCAATAACGCGAAAACAGCGCCGAGGGCGGCTGTGATCAGCATCCAGCGGAACGCTTTGGCTTTATCGCCTGCTTTACCCGCGTCCATCGCAAACAGCATGGTGAGACTGCTGGTCACGAGAATGAAAGTCATAATGGCTACGTTGGTGATGCTGTGGAACGGTCTCGGCCAATCAGGAGTGGCGTTGCGGAGGAATCCATAGGCGACCAGACAACCGGCAAAGGTTGCGGTGTCAGCGATAATGAACAGCCACATCGCCATCTTTTTCGCGGGAACCGAAAACGCAGGCTTCTCCATTAGTCCTGCGTGTCCTCCCATCGTATCGGCGTGGCTCACGGTGCCTCCTCTTGTTGTTGTCAAGTTTGCTAAAGCTTGATCCACAGCAACACCAACAGATAGACCCACAATGCATCCATGAAATGCCAGTAGTGCGAAGTGGCGTCTAGCGTACTCTTCCGCAGGATCGATCGATTGAATCTGCGGATAACGCGCGTCAGTCCACCTAACCCGCCAAGCAGGTGCAGCGCATGTGCTGCGGTCAGCACGTAGAAGAATGAACTGCTGGGGTTGGTCGCCAAAAACAGGCCTTCCGCTCTTAGTTGCAGCCAGGCCGCGTATTGGCCTGCGACAAACAACAGACCCAAAAACAAAGTGATATACAACCAGCGCGCCGGGTGCGCGATCCCGGCCTTTCGCCCACTCATGTAGCTGCCAACTTGGCGGCGACCCACTTCCAGCGTGAAACTGCTGGCCAGGAGTAGCAAAGTGTTGAAGTAAAGAATCCGGGGGAGGCTGAGATGGCGCCAATCGAGCGACGATCCTTGACGAACGATCAGGGCGCTGGTGAAAGCCGCGAAGCTCATCGTGATCGATGCCAACACCACCCAGATTCCGGTCGAAGACGGCGGCGGAGCGTAGTCTTTCACTGCACGGAAATCACCCCCGGCCGGGGCCAGAGTTCCCCGGCCGCCGTTGCCGGAATCGCTGATCACCCGAGGCGGATCGCGACGTTCCTCGATTTTTGGCGGTTCAGGGACCGTGGTCGCCATAAACTACAAAACTCCTTCTTGTCTCGCAGCTTTGTCCGGCTACGCTTCGTCGTTGGCCGAGTTCACCTTTTCGGGAGAAGTCTGCATCACGTAATCGCCAGTCGAACCCTGCACACCGTACTGGTAAGGATCGTGGAAAACCTCCGGCAGCTTGTCGCCAAAGTTATTGTGCGGCGGCGGTGTCGTGGGTGTGCTCCATTCCAGCGACGTTGCTTCCCATGGGTTGTCGGTTGCAGGCTTTCCCCAGAACCGGCTATGAAACAGGTTGTAGAGGAAGATCAACTGAGCCAATCCCGTCAGCAGAGCAGCAATGGTGATGAAGCGATGTAACGGGATGAGCGGTTGCAAGTAGTCGTCCACAAAAGCCTGGTAGCGGCGGACGTTGCCCGCAATTCCCAGGTAATGGAATGGCATGAAGATGCAGTAGGCGCCAACAAAGGTAAGCCAGAAGTGAACCTTCCCCAGAGTTTCATCCATCATGCGGCCGAACATCTTCGGGAACCAAAAATAGGTTCCGGCGAAGATTCCGAAGATGGCGGCAACGGCCATTACCAGGTGAAAGTGTCCGACGACGAAATAGGTGGCGTGGAGCATGATATCAATCGAGGGTTGCGCGAGGAAGAAGCCGCTGACCCCGCCGCTGATAAACATCGAAACGAAGCCTAAAGCAAACAGCGAGGCTGTGTTAATGCGCAATTTCGATCCGTAAATACTACCCATCCAGATCAAAACGACAATCGTGGACGGGATCGTGATGATCAAGGTCGGAAAAGAGAATGCCAGCGACGAGACCGGGTTCATGCCGCTGACAAACATATGGTGTCCATAGACCATATAGCTGAGGACGGCCAGAGATCCCATGGCATAGACAAGAACCCGATGGCTGAGCATGGGTCGCCGCATGTTCGTTATGAGAACATGAGAGACGATGCCCAGGCCAGGGACAATCGCAATATAGACCTCAGGATGCCCGAAGAACCAGAAAAGATGCTGCCAGAGTAGCGTCGACCCGCCGGAGTGCGGCTGCAACTGATCGTTGAGCACGAGGCCCGAGGGGACGAAAAAGCTGGTCCCGGCGACGTGGTCCAATATCAGCAGGATGCACGCGGGCATTAGCACCGCGAAGGCAGTCAGGCCCATCACCGAGGTGATGAACCAGGCCCAGGCGCTAAGTGGCAAGCGCCACATGCTCATGCCCTTTGTCCGCATATCGAGGGTGGTCGTAATGAAGTTCAGCGAACCCAGCAACTGGCCGACGCAGAAGAGTGCGATGGATATCGCCCAAAGAACCACACCTGTACCTTGACCGGGGCCGGAGGCCGGTCCGATAGCGCTGAGCGGAGCGTACTGCGTCCAGCCGCCTAGGGTTGGTCCGTCGCTCACAAAGAACGATGACACCAGAACCAGGAAACCCGAAAACGTAACCCAGAACGACATCATGTTGAAGTGCGGAAACGGCATGTCCTCCGCGCCTACCTGGATGGGAAGAAAATAATTGCCGAAGGCTGCGAAAGGCGCCGTAGTCAACACAAAGAAGACCATGATGGTTGCGTGCATGGTCATGAGCTGGAGGTAATATTCCGGCGTCATTACGTTGCCGGGCGCGCCGTTGGCGGAGAGCAGATGCAAGCCGGGTATCGGATAATTCGTCCAAGCTAAGTGGATGCGCATCAGCCAGGAGAGGACCATTCCGATCAGCACGGCCGCAAGAGCCATGCCGTAATACTGCTTTCCGATCACTTTGTGGTCGAGACTGAAGACGTGCTTACTGATGAAACTGGTCGGCGCGTGGTGCTCTGCCGCGTGTGCAGACATATCGTGCATGTGCTCACCTCGAACGAGATGTTTCGTCCACTCGAATACTCGTAGACGGAATCACTGCAATGCCGCTTCTTTCTTCAGCCAATTGTCGAAGTCATCCTGGGACATCACTTCGAGATATGCCTTCATGTTGTAGTGCCCCAAGCCGCACAGCTGGGTGCAGACAATCTCGTACTTCCCGATCTGGGTCGCGGTGAAATGAAGCGAAAGATCCAACCCGGGGACGAAGTCTTGCTGCACGCGCAATGCGGGAACGTAGAACGAGTGCCCGACATCCTTCGCATGCATAAGCAGATGAATCTCTTTGTTTACGGGAATCGCCATTTCCGCGGTCACAATGTCATCTTTGGAATCTGCATCGTGAGTCGTGTCCAAGCCAAAGAAATTTTCGTTGGCCTCGCTGATGAGGTCGGGATGCAGCGGGCCGAAGGTTCCATCTGGACCGGGATAGCGAAAATAAAACGCGAACTGCCCGGCTTGCACTTGAACCGGGATCGCGTTTGCCGACGGAGGCGTGAGATAAACGGTAGCCCATGCTTTGACTCCGAAAACACCCAGGGCCAAAACTTCGGTTCCCACCAGGAGAAACGCCGCCCAAACCAAAGCCTTGGCGCCGCCGGGGAAAGTCTTGATCTTGTCGCCGGGACGCCAACTGGAAAACTTCCAAATGAACAGAGCCAAGAGAATCTGTGAAGCCAGGAACGAGATTCCTGCCTCGGCCATCGTCTCCGACATCTGCTCGTCAATCATTCCGCCGTGCGTCGAGATGTCGGCGGGTGGGTCCCAAGTGTGACGGATGATGGGAATCGCGGAGACAATTGCGATAACAATAATCGTCACTGCAAAAAATTTTGCCATATCGCCTCGCCTCTGCCGGCTGTTCAGCCGGCCGCTACGGCTTGTTGAAAAGCAGCCACCGCATTCGGTGGCTGTTCTTAGTGGGTACGGCCCGCGTCATCCTAACTGAGCGACCTGAACCTGACGTGAACTGTTCATGAACAATTGTTCATTTATTTCACGACTGAAGCTTAGTTCCTCGCCAGCCGGACATGGCCGGAATCATTTGGCCGCGAAAGTGAAATCCGCAGTCGCGGGTTTGCCGCCGGCCACGGTAACTTTCGAAGTCTGAGTTCCCAAGTCTTCTTGCCAAGCGGTTACCGTATAACTGCCTGCAGGGACGCCATGAATGGTGTAAGAGCCATTTTTGTCGGAGGTCGCAAAGGGCCCCTTCACTACCGCGAAATAGCCGTGCATCCAGGGGTGAATGTTGCATTTCACCGAAATCATTTCCGTTGCTTTCCAACTCCTTATGATAGGCGGCGCTCCTGGCGGTTGTGAGTTGTTCCACGGGATATTGCCCGTCATCGGGTTGGGCAACGGGTGGATGTTGTGGGTGGTTTGATCGCTGGTGATGACTTGGAACTTCTGGTCAACGTCCATGGCCAGGACGTGCGGGATATACTGGCAGCCTTTTTGATCAAAAATCGGCTGGTCGGAAGGCACCGCAGTAGCCTCATTGCCGGTCAGGCCTTCGGAGATATAGAGAACGACGTTTTGCAGACCATTGCCCGACCCAACCACGACGTTCTCGAGTAAAACCGGCGTGTCGTGCTGCTTCACGCAATAGGGGTCTTTCGACATATCAATGCCCCTCATGTGGGGAGCTGTACCGCTGAGCTTCACGGTTCCGGTAATTGAACCTTCCGCGGCAGCGCTGACCCCTTTGTTCAGGCTCAACACTCCAAGGCCTACGAGTACTAGCATCGATAGTATTGCTGCAAACTTCGAGACGTATTGTTTTTTCATCGACTTTCTCCTGAGAACGGATTGCTTCGCTCGGGTCTGAGATGCTACTGAGCAGCCACCGGCTTCAATCCGAGTTGCTTCGCGATTTGTTTTTCCTTCGCGTTAAAGGCGTTGTGGGGTTGTAGCGTCCGCAGATAAAACACCAAGTCCCAAGCCTCGTCGGGCTTGATGTTGTCAACAAACGACGGCATTGGCGTGCCATCCAACCCGGTCATGAAGATTTTGTAGATGTCGCGATCGGTGTTGCCGCACTTGGGTCGAGATCCGTCGGTGAAGTTGTAGGGCCAAATCGGCGCCCCAAGATCGTCGGTAAGGGTCGAGGCGGAAGGACCGTTTGCCATGCCTTGCACACCGTGGCACTTCCAGCACTGCACTCTTCCGAAGACTTCCTGCCCCGCTTTAACCCTCTCGGGTGTGACTTCGGGCTCGGCAGGAATCTGGATGGGCGTTCCCGGTTTCTCTTTCTGCCAGCGGGGAGAGAAGTGCTTGATCCATGCCACGAGATCCGCGCGTTCGTCTTTGGTTAACGTGTTCCAAATAGGCATGCTCGACCGGTCTAGCCCGCGGGCAATCGTGTCATAGAGATCTTCATCGGTGGGCAAAGTACCAGTTGGCGTGGAACGGCACTTGAATATTCCCAACTGAAAATCGCGCGGTTTGGGCCACATTGGAGGTTGAAGCCACTGCGCGACTTCGCCGTTGCCGTCCCCGAGGTCTCCGTGGCAGCCAACACAGTATCTGCGATAAGTTGCGGCCGCAGCCTTGGCATTCCCGGTGATATTGCCGATGTGGCTGGTCGATGTCGGCAAATTCAGCCACTCTTGCAACTGAACGGTCGAGAGTTGAGCCTTGGCGGGCAGCGAAAACGCCAAAACAGTAACCGCGCTCAGCAACAACGAACCCTTTAAGAACGATTTCGTACGCATTGCTGGTCCTCTCCTAGAAGTCGAAGTCAAACCCGATCAACAATTCGCTCACGTTCAAATTTTGTCCGGGTACGGGGCCCGTCCCGTCCTGATGCAGCCAGTTGTATTCGTTGTGCCAGGCGAAACCAGCCCGGCTTGTCATAAACGGGTTGTAGCGATAACCGATGGTGTAGGTGGTGATGTTCCCGAGACTTGATGGAGTCCCCGCGGTGGCCTGTTGCGACATTCGCTCTAACTCAAACCGGCCGATAAAGATCAGCTGCGGACTGTACACGTAGTGAGCTTCGAAAGTCGCGCCGTTCCAACTGGGCGCTCGCGCTGTCGCCGGAAGAACAGTTCCTGGAACATTGTTCAAAGGGCAACCCGGAGTCGGACTCGAGCAAGTTGCGGTTGTTCCTCCGTCGCCATCAGTGGCCACTGCATTGCCATAGCCCTGGCCAAACCATGCATTATCCGAGCCGTGTTGAGTCACGACTTGAATGTCAAAGTGAGGACCGAAGTAGAATTGTCCGACGAAGCCCACACGCTCGAATCCCTTGTTGCCAACTCCCGAACCAGGGATAGGCACCCCGGCAGAAGTCCGATAGTATGTGGCTGCTTGTCCTACCATGGCGTAGAAGCCGACGCGTTCGACTCCCATCTTGCCCGCATCAAAAGCCTGACTGCCGGTAAAGAACCCGGTATAGGAATTGGATCCCAAAGTCAGGTTCACGTTTCCATCATTCGAGCTGAGAAGGGAAGCGGAAATGCGTGTTCGATCGTCCGCCGAGTGTCCCAGGTATTCGAGGCCGAGCTGGTTGTCCCCTATCTGCCCAAACATATTCCCGTCGCCCTGCGGAATAAAGTGATAGGTCTGATAAATTCCGCCATTCCCGGTTAGGGTGAGAATACGCTTCTCGGAGAGAAGGTTGTCGAGCTCAAACTTGCCCAACTTCACGTTGAGCCAGGAGCTTCCGAACACATTGTCAAACCGGCCCATGACTGTTTCAAAGTGAAACGCACCCGTGCCGTCCGACGACGGGAGCACGTAGAAAGAGATGTTCTTTTCCAGCGTGCCGCCGGTATGGAAGTCAAGGCCGCTGAGGTCGAAGCCCGAGCTCTCGATGCGCTGCACGGACGTACCACCCGTAGCTGCTCCGCCCGCGTAGTCGTCCACGGCAACCTTACCAGTGCTGACACGGTGCCATATCGGCGTGATGCGGAAAGTAACCGGCCAGTAGGATGGGTTTTGCCAAATCGGAGCATCCCGATCATTCATCAACTGATAGCCGTTGTCTTTAAACTTCTGCCCGAAGTAATTCAGCATCGGCCAGGATTCATGGCATGCCGAACAGCGAAGGCCATATTTTCGAGCGAAGGCAGGTAACGCATGAGCATCGGGCAAGCAGCCGAAGACAAGAAACAACGACAGCAGGCAACCCGCAAGGCTTCTCCGGGACGAGATCATCCAGCCCTCCTAAACGCGAATTCACAAAGGCAAAACTATTGGCGCATTCATTTACGGCACACTCTCACCAGATTGAGCATGCCCTCGCAATTGACGAGACGTAATCTTTTAAAGTTTCGCTGAAAGCGTTGGTTTTGGAGCAAGCCTCACGACAGGAAGCGCACAGACTCCGCGGCACCTCAAGAAAGACACGTACAGCAGGAGCGGTCATCTGGTCCTCTGTCACGAAGTCTAATTCAAACTGCGACAACTACCTGTTAAGTGCGCGTGGACGCACTAATTATCACGTTCGTTAGATCAGTGTCAAGAAAAAATAAGAAAACCCGATTGCCATAATCGGAAAAACCGATCAGATGGCTGAGAAAACTGGGTGGTTGCCTACAAGAATTCTTGCGACAGAGACTGCCATTTTCTTTGCCCCAATGCGGTCATGCCCGAGCAGTACCGGCCGCACAAACCCGAACACGAATCCGAGCATTCCCACCGCCTGGGTAAATGCCTCAATCGCGTCTTGGGACGATTCAACGCAAGACTGGTAATATTTCAGACGTTCCATGATCGCTTTGGCACGCACCGAGATGAGCGCCTTGTTCATCACGGTGCCCACCGCGGGATCGACGATAGCGCGAGGGATGAAAACCCGAAGAAAATCACGGCTTTCCCACGCGCGCTCGACTTCGCGTTCGACTAAGCGCAGAAATTCATCCGCGAAGTTCGAGGCGGGCCGCAGTTGATGGCCAAAATCCTGCGTCTCTTTGGAGATGCGATTTTCGATCATGGCCGTGAGCAGGCCAGCTTTGCCCTTGAAATAGCGGTGGATGAGGCCTTCCGCGCAGCCGGCCGCAGCGGCGATTTCGCGAGTGGTCGTAACCTCGTAGCCCTTGGACGCAAACAATCCCAGAGCGGCCTGTATGAGCGCTTGCTTCTTAGCGGTCCGGTCGCGCGCTCGCCTCGGGTTCGTTCCGTTCCCGTTCTGGCTCTCAGATAAACCGAGCTTAGCTCGACCCGCGGCCTGCCCCTTGCGCGTGGTTATTCTGTGCATACCCGTGAGCTTCAAGCCAATCGTCGCAACCGACAGTACCATTGCTGTCTCAGTCGAGTGTGATAACTTCGTCTATATTTTGTAAAAAGATTGTCAGCAATTTGTCACGAGACCGCGTTAGGCGTGGAGAATGAAATTCCAAAAGTTGACAGCCGACCTCGGTCAAGAGTAAGAGCTAGAAACTGGAATCGCGGCAGCGTCCGTCGATTTTCAAGAGATCCAAGACCCGGGCCAGCAGTTGGAATGCATGCGGAATATCGATAAAGGGGCGGAAACTCTCAATTCCATTCGCGCCAAGGGATACGTACTCGTTGAAATCTGCTCTATCGCCCATAGTTGCAGGGTCGCGCGCGCTCTGCTCCTGGTTGTCGGGCTGGCCTCGGCCTTAGCTCCGCTCTCTGCTCGCGGACGTAAAAAGCACGAAGATTTTGGTCTGGGTTTCTCCACGGAAATCTCGGCTCCGGAGAGTGAAGTCCTGCAAGCGGTCGAGACCGTGGTCGACGACGGAATCATCCAGGGTAGCTTCGAATACAACAAAGACAAGTACATCGAGAAAGCCAACGCCGTCGGGTCCTCGTCGTTGTTCCCCGAGTGGAAAGATCCAGGCACCGTCTTCTACAAGGTTCGCACCCAGGTTTTGGCGCCAGCGAATTTTGAGGAGACCAGGGATGAAGGGACGCTGGCGGTGCGCTACGTGGTGCAGAGCCGGGATCCGCACCGAACGATATTGCGCATCGACGCAGTCTTTGTCGAAGACTTCCGTCGTACCGCGCACGCTTCGGATGGCAGCGTTGAAAGTGCCGAGTTCAAAGATATTCAGGATCACGTCGACACACTCGAATTACAGAAGTCGGAGGCCCAGCAGAGCGAAAAACACCGGCAGGAAGAACTGGCTCGGCAGGCGCTCGAACGCAAGAGTGAAGAGGATGAAACTGTGGCCCTCGCTTCTGCCCAAAGCTCTGTCCAAGCGTTGGAGAAGCACGTGGAGGATCTCCGTCGTCAGGCGGAACGGGTCATTAAGGCCCCCGGCGCCCAACTTAAGTCCGCTCCCTTTCATACGGCTTCGAATTTGAAGTCTCTCGATGCGGGTACTGAAGTTGTGATCGTTGTTGCTACTCCGTACTGGTATGGCGTGGAAACCGAAGATGGGCAGCACGGTTGGATTCACCGCGACCAACTGGAGCCGCTGCCGTGAGGCCACTCCATCTGAGGGTAGCGTGGAGCCTTCTCATCTTCTGCGCTGCGATTCCGATCGCATCGGCCAATCCCGATGACGCCCCAAGCGCCCCATACGAGCGCAAGTTTTCCCAATCGAAGGCAGTGGTGGAGAAAGTCATCAAGCAGTTGCAAGCTTCGGCCTCGGGTCGTCTGCCAGTATTGGACGGCTTCACGCGTCCTGGTGACCTTCCCTTAGATCGCTTCCAGCGTGGCTATTACCAGTGCGAGATCCAAGTCAGTTCCACCTCCACCGGAGGAGCGCTGGTGCAGGTCAGCGCCAAAATTACCGCTTGGTATGCCGATCCTGCTTCGTCAAATTCCGGATACCAGGTGCTGCCTTCCAACGGTCGATTGGAAAACGACTTTCTGGATCGCCTTTCGGACGCGCTCCACGGCCAACCGTTAGCCTCGGCTGCCGCTGGTCCCGCGGTCTCGGCCCCTTCGCGGACTAAGGTCGCGCCTTTGCAAACTAAGGACGCTCCGGATGCACCAATGCCTGCGATCTCAGCGCCGATGCCCACCAGCGCTGCGCCAGCAGGCCCCATGGCGAGCTCGAAGCTTACCGCAACCGCCGCGGGTTCACCCTTCAAACCGGGGAGTGGTGTCAACCCGGACTTGGCTACGCAGAAGGCGGTCGCGGACAAACACATGGAAGAGCTGACGAAAGAGGCGAAGGGACTCGATGAAATTCTCCGCAACCAGGCCCACCCGAAGAATCTGGTTGCGGTGAAAAAGTCGAACACTCCGGTTCTGGTGAGTCCAGTCGAAGGAGCCAAAGTTTTGTTTCTCGCCACCGCCGAAGATGAATTTGAGATTCTCGACCTGAACGCAAACTGGGTTCACATCCGAATCTCGGGGCTTTCCCGCGGATGGATTCGGCGTTCCGGGGTCGAGGTGCCGGAAACCTTCGCATCGGACGCCAAGGATGAAAGTTCCCCAGCAGCCGCCAGCGTTGAACAATTTCAGGTCAAGAATGAAGAAATCGCGTCCTTCCCTGGGACTTGGGATCCGCTTCGAGGACAAACCGTGAAGATTGTAACGGTGCAACGCGCAAACGGAAGCGCAACCAGCACCAGTTCGCAAGTAAAGTTGGATTTCACAAAATCCATGTTCCTGAAGGAGTACGCCGAGCTTTCGCAAACATCAACCAGCACGGCGGGAGTGGTTGTGATTTTCGATTCCGAAGATGGAGGAATGGCAGCAGCGACGCTGCTTGCGCTCAGGGAATGGAAAGCCGGAACGCTTTCGGATCAAGCCTTCTGGCGGCGCTGCTTCTTCGATCCACCCGAGACGTTTACTTCTCAGACCGGTCAATAGTTGGAGGATTGAGGCATCGCGCCAGAAAAGTTCTGACTTCATTGACTCATTCACCTTTTGAAATCGCTGTGTCGAGGAAAGTGGATGACCGCGTCGCAAATTTTTGCGAGTCGTACGCAGAGTTTTGCAGTGTGCCGAATGAAATCCCGCGCTGGAGAAGGATTCTGCTTGACACTGATATTGGCGAGTGCAAAAATCCGTCCACTCTTCACTGTTGTTTTTTCTTGCATCTCTCGTGATTGCGGAGATGGTTTTGTTGCGGGGAGGAGATGGCGTTTTTTGCAAATTCGATTCCCCCGTTATCACAGCCAAGCTGTTCGTTGAAGTTCAGCGCCGGAGAGAATCAGTGGACCCGACCTGCGGTTGCAGGAAACACAGTAGAAACCAGGGTTCCGACTTCCGGTTTACCTCAGCCAACCGAAACCACTAAACAAAACGGAGGAGATAAACACAATGTGTAAGAAGACGTTACTGACGTTGACCGTGCTGGCTCTCGCCAGCCTGACCGCTTTTGCCGCCAGCAAAGACGGAATTGTACTAAGCAAAGACGGAAGAACGGTGACTGTGACGAAGGCGACCAAGTCGGCCGTACAGGCTCCGTCCTCTGATGCGGGCTTGGTGAAGATCTATGACAGTATCGGCACCGCATACCCGAAGGGCACGTATTGGTGTTGTGAGGGTGCCACAATCTTTGGGCCGACCGCCATATCAAAGGAACCTGAGTATTGGGAGGCAGGCGCTTTCACTCCCACCGCCGATCACACTGTCACCAAGGTCGAGGTTGCCGTTGGTTGGGTTGAAGGGTTCAATGGATTGGTCGTCGCTCTCTATTCCGACGCCAGCGGCGTACCGGGCAAAGTAATTAAGGCTTGGTCCGTGACCAACCTGCCTAACTTCGGAAGCTGCTGCGCTACCGTGGCGGCGCATGACGCGGCGGGCGTTCCAATCACCGCCAAGACGCAATACTGGATCGTTGTGAAGACAAACAAAAAATCGTCCAATACCTTCGCCGCTTGGAACGTCGAAGACGTCGACCAGGTGGATTCTGAACTCACTGCCTTCTGGTGCTCAGATGACAAGGGCGGTTCGTGCGGAAGTGACAATGACGTATGGATAGCCAGCCAAGCCATACCGGGGCACGCGTTTGCCGTGCTAGGCAGCAACTAATCGCTCGTTTATAAGCCTAGTGTCGACTGCGCGTTGTGATTTAAGACACTGCCGGCGTCCGCGTGATTCAGGACGCCGGTTTTTTTCTGACCGAATAATCTGTCTTGTCAGCCATTCAGCAATGCACAAAAGTGTTGCACACCGTGCGCAGAAAGTTGCAACTCATCACCCGAAATCCGCGCGAGACGTGGATTCTCCTTGACATGGTCCTTGGGGTATGTAAGATTTCTCCCGCTTTCGGTTCTCAACTTTCCACCGACTTCTGCAAGTTGGGAGCTGATTCCAGCCACGGGGTAGGACCCGGTCTTTTGCCGACCATCGATACCGGGAAGGATTCCAGTGGAATTACTGCGGCAGGAGGCAGTGCAGAACGCCACGGATTCGAACCAGGGTTTCAAGTAAGCCTGATCTGAACCAACAAAAAAACTGGAGGAGATAAATGGTTAAGTCACCACTCGTACGCGTATTACTCTGCCTGGCCGTATTGGCGCTCATCGGCGTCACCGCGCTGGCACTGGGAACCAAGCCAAACTACATCCTGACCAACAACGGAAGAAACGCAGTCGCCGCCAAGGGCCCGTCCGTCGTCACCCCGAGGAGCCCCGAATCGGACGCGGGTCTTAAAACAATCGCCGGCAACCTGAGCACATATAAGTACGGTACGTACTTCTGCTGCTTCGGGAATACCATTGCCCAAGAGAGTTCAAACTTTCCGTTCACATCGTGGGTGGCTATCGCATTTACGCCAGCCACTAGCGTCACTGTAAACCGAATTGAAGCGTCGGTGGGTGCGTTCGGCACTTCGGACGAAGGTACTGGCATCGAGTTGAGCCTGCGCGAGGACAGCAACGGCGTGCCCGGGAAGGTCATCAAGAGCTTCTCGATCAAGACTCCACCTATCTACGGGAGCTGCTGCACTCTTGACGTCGGCAACGACAAGGCCGGGATATCCCTTACGGGAGGAACACAATATTGGATCGCCGTGACCACCAGTAGCAAGACCACGTTCGCAGGTGGCTGGGCCTTCAACAGCACCGATATGCGAGGCGGGTACCCCATTGCTTCCTACTGCAAAGGGCCGTCTACTTATTGCGGCACCACGGACAACGGGAAGTGGGTGGCTGGCCTGAGCGGCGATCCGCTGCCCGCTTACGCCATTTTAGGAAACTGAGACAGTATCAAAACTGCTTCGGTGTGGAATTAGAGTCGCGCACCGCGAACCGTAACCGCCGATGCCAGGCCTCTAAAGGGTCCTGACATCGGTGCTTTTTTGCCCGCATCGCTTGAATATTTGCGACTAGGCCCGTTCTCGTCTCGCGCACGACTTCGTTCCTGCTGGCCGGTAAGAGCCTTGCATGCTTTTCTCCGGGTTCATGCTCTTGAGCTTTAACGCGTCACGCCATCCTTCCCGTCACCACTTCGATTCTGCCCGCCACCTTCGCTGTCAGGCCTTCGATTTTTTCGCGTCGAAGGGGCCCTAATGGAAATCGCTGAACAGACGATAAGTCACTAGAGGGACATTATCCTTGGCGATCTGGACGCTCGCTCGCCACGAGGCCCACTCCGGAACATGCAAGGCGGCGACAGGCAGCCTGCTCGCTAACAGGAATTTCGGAACTGGAAAGGATAGGCAGCGATGAGTGACAGTGACATCGTCCAGGATTTTCTGGTAGAGAGTTACGAGAATCTGGACCGGCTGGATAGGGAATTGGTCGGGTTAGAGAAGAACCCTCAGGATCGCGACGCGCTGGGCAGCGTGTTTCGCACCATTCACACCATCAAAGGTACCTGCGGCTTCCTGGGTTTCAATAAATTGGAAAAGGTGGCCCATGTCGGAGAGAACCTGCTGACTCGCCTGCGGGACGGCCAGCTTACGCTCAACCAGGAACTGACGACCGCATTGTTGAGCATGGTGGACGCGGTCCGGCAGATGTTGGGCAGTATCGAGGCAAGCGGGGCAGAAGGAGAGCGCGACGATACTAAGCTGATCGCCACTCTCACCCGCCTGCAGCAGTTGCCTGAAGCGCCAGCCAAAAGCCGAAGCACGCCTGTGCCAGACGCCGCGATCGAAGTCGCTGCACCACCGTCCTCGATCGGCGACATCCTGATGCAACAGGCCGGAGTTACGCAGGACGAGATCCAGCGCGCCGCCAAAAAGCAACACGAAGGTGATCCCCGCCGCTTGGGCGAGATTCTGGTAGAGCAGGGCGCGGTAAGGCCAGCCGACATCGTCGATGCGCTACGCGTCCAGTCTTCGCGAGCCCACGCGGCGGCCTCGGATAGCACGGTCCGGGTGGATGTTGGATTACTGGACAAAGTCATGAATCTGGTGGGGGAACTGGTGCTGGCGCGGAACCAGATACTACAGTTCGCCAACCGCATGAAGGACACAAGCTTTCTGGCCGCCTCCCAACGCCTGAACCTGATCACCACTGAATTGCAGGCGGGGGTGATGAAGACAAGGATGCAGCCCATCGGGAACATCTGGGGCCAGTTCCCGCGCACCGTGCGCGACGTAGCACTCGGTTGCGGCAAGGAAGTGGGCATCGAGATGGAGGGCCAGGAGACCGAACTGGACAAAACCATTATCGAGGCGATCAAGGATCCACTCACGCACTTGGTTCGCAATTCTGTCGACCATGGCATCGAACTTCCCGAAGATCGCGTCAGGGTCGGCAAGAGTCGAAGTGGCCGTTTGATTCTGCGCGCCTTTCATGAAGGCGGACAGGTCAATATCGAAATCAGCGACGATGGCGCGGGCCTGAATGTGGAGCGCATTCGCAAGAAGGCGGTCGAACGCGGGTTGATCACCGCCGAGCAGTCGGCGCGTATGCCGGAGCGGGAGATCTTCAATCTGATCTTCCTGCCCGGATTTTCCACGGCAGAAAAGGTGACCAACGTCTCGGGCCGGGGCGTGGGCATGGATGTGGTCAAGACCAACGTCGAGAAGATCGGCGGTACGGTGGATGTTCAGTCGTCCCTGGGGCGAGGCACGACCGTGCGGGTAAAGATTCCGTTGACCTTGGCCATCATCCCGGCACTGGTCGTAACCTGTGGCGGCGACCGCTACGCGATCCCTCAAGTGAGTCTGCTCGAACTGGTGCGGCTCAAGGCCGACCATGTCAGCAAGGGCATCGAATTGGTTCATGGTGCGCCCGTTTATCGGTTGCGCGGACGTCTGCTGCCCCTGTTGTATCTCAGCCGTGAACTGAAGCTGGCCGCGCCGCGTTCCGCTGCGAAAAGCGACGGCGCCATCAACATCGTGGTGGTACAAGCTGATGAGCGACGATTCGGGCTGGTAGTGGACCAGATCAATGATACCGAAGAAATCGTGGTCAAGCCTCTGCGCAAACAACTCAAGACGGTGAAGACCTTTGCCGGCTCGAGCATCATGGGAGACGGCAAAGTAGCTCTCATCCTGGACGTGCTCGGTCTGGCGCAGCGCGCCAGCGTGGTTACCGAAACTCGCGACCGCGCCCTGACGGAAAAGGCCACGGAAGCGGAAACGACTGAAGCCGAAAAGCAAACCTTCCTGCTGTTCGCGGGGCCGGGTGATTCCCGCATGGCCATCCCCCTGAGCACGCTGGCGCGGCTGGAGGAGTTTCCGGTGGCGCAAGTCGAAATGTCAGGCAGCCAGTGGGTGACGCAGTATCGCGGGCAGATCCTGCCTTTGATTCGCCTGAGCGCAGTGCTGGAAGAGCGGCGCAATAAACTGCGCGCCCTGCAAGCTCCGCCCGCGCTGGATTCCGCACCAATTCAGGTCTTGGTGCTGCAGCACGAGGGCCGATCCTTCGGGCTGGTGGTGGAAAGGATTCTGGATATCGTCGAAGACCAGGCGGACGTGAGGTCGCCGGCGACCCGGGCAGCGGTTCTCTATTCGGTCGTGATCGGGGACCGAGTCACGGAACTGCTGAATATTCCAGCAATTCTGCGCAGTGTGGATGTGAGTGCGGTGCGGCCCGGCCCGGTGCCGAGAGCGACGGAGGTTGCGAACTAAACCATGGCCCACACTTCACAGTTCTGCACTTTCTATCTGGACAAGCTGCTCTTCGGAGTGGAGTTGAAAGGCGTGCAGGAGGTCATCCGCACGCTGGAAATGACCAAGGTACCACTGGCGCCGGAGGTGGTCAGCGGACTGATCAACCTGCGCGGCCAGATTGTGACCGCGGTCGATCTGCGGCGGCGGCTGGAACTGGAGCCTGCACCGCCGGACATGCAGCCCATGAATGTCGTGGTGCGATCGGAGGACGGCGCAGTCAGCTTGTTGGTGGACGAAATTGGCGATGTGGTTGAGGTCGACGAAACCAGCTTCGAGCCGCCCCCGGAAACCTTGCGGGGCTCGGTTCGGACCATGATCGTCGGAGTCCACAAACTAAACGACCGCCTCATGCATGTGCTGGACGTCGAAAAAGCCTGCCAGATGAGCGAAGCGGCAGAGGCCGCGGCAGTGAGCCGATAGCGGCGCACGCTAGCGCTGCGATTTTGAATTTGGAAATCTGAGGACGAGGAACGATGAGAGTCACACTGGGAACGAAACTAGGGTTGGGCTTCGGCGTGACTCTCGCCTTGATGGTCTTTGCGTCCACGATTAGTTACTTGAAGTCCGCGAGCATCAGGCAAAGTCAGGACGCCACGTTTGAGTTGCGTTTTCCTTCTTTTGAAGCTGCACTCAAGTTAGAGCGGGATCTGAATCAGACGCAGAACAAAGGCCGTCAGACTACCTTCGCGGGAGCAGAACCTGCCAGGAGACAGGAAGCCGTGAACTTGTTCGAGGGAGCTTGGGGCGAAGTCGAGAAAGACGTAGCAGAGATGGACGAATTGGCTCCCAAATGGAACCTTCAGGCGAATCGGGACAGGCTGGGCGACCTTAAGAAGCAACTTGTCTTGCTACGCGCCGCCCAAGAGAGTGCGATCAATCATGCGACCGGCCGCGCGCGCGACGCCGTACCCATCGCGGCTGACGAATTTACTGACCACGCCACCTCATCCTTCGATGCCCTCAAGAAAATCCTGACGCTTATGACGGATTCGTTTGCCATGCTGCTCGATAAGAACAAGCAAGATATGTACGGCGCGAACCGCTCACTGAACCTGACCATGACAGTGACCACCTTCACGGCGCTGGGCATTGGAACTTTGGTAGCAGTTCTGCTGAGCCGCGGCATTGCGGGCGCAACCCGGTCTGTGCTCGTCCAAACTGAGGCCATCGCTTCTGGCGACCTGACCCGTGACGACCTGACGGTGCGGAGCCAGGACGAACTGGGCGACCTGACCATGGCAGTGAACAAGATGAGTGGCAGTCTGAAACGCATGATACTAGCCATTGGGGAAAATGCGGTTCAGGTAGCCAGCGCCAGCGAGGAACTGAATACCACTAGCCAGCAGATCACGGCCAACTCCGAAGAAACCTCGGCCCAAGCCGATGTAGTTTCGAAAGCCGCCCAGGCGGTTAGCCAGAACCTGCAGACGGTCGCAACTGGCGCCGAAGAAATGGGCGCGAGCATCAAAGAGATCGCGAAAAACGCCACCGAAGCTGCCAAAGTCGCGACCTCCGCCGTCAAGGTCGCGGAGGCGACTACCGTCACCGTGTCCAAGCTGGGCGAATCCTCCAACGAGATTGGGCAGGTCATCAAAGTCATCACTTCGATCGCGCAACAGACCAACTTGCTGGCTCTTAATGCCACGATTGAAGCGGCACGAGCGGGCGAAGCGGGCAAGGGCTTTGCTGTCGTTGCCAATGAGGTGAAAGAACTAGCCAAGGAAACGGCCCGGGCGACGGAAGACATCAGCCGCAAGATCGAAGCCATTCAGAGCGATACCAAAGCGGCGGTGGACGCCATCGCGTCAATTAGCGGCGTAATCAACCAGATCAACGAAATCTCGGGCACCATTGCCACGGCGGTGGAGGAACAGAACGCGACCACGAATGAGATGTCACGCAACGTGACGGAAGCGGCGCAGGGCAGCGGGGAGATCACGAGCAACATTGGAGGCGTGGCAGAGGCGGCGCAAAGCACGACACGTGGAGCGACGGACACACAGAAGGCGTCGCAGCAACTGGTGGAGACTTCTGCTCAACTCCGTCGCCTGGTCGAGCAGTTCAAGATCAACGCCGGCAGCGGACACGTCGAGTCAACTAGAAGCATGGCAGCGTTCGCTGGGGCATAGCCAGACGAAAACGGATTGTGATTCGCGGTTGAAAAGAGCGAGGGACAAATGTTCAGCAACATGAAACTTACGCCGAAAATCGCTGGCTCGATTGCGATCACTCTGCTGATTACTTCAAGCGTGGGCTTTTTCATCACGCGAAACCGCATCAACCAGCAGGCCGAGGACGCCTTCGTAGACAAGCTGCGGAAAACCGACGGCATGGCGGGCGCGGTGCGCACGTATTTCTCCGCGAACGTGGACGTCTATGTTCCCAATCACGAATTCAAGCAGGTCAAGCAGGTTCCGGTAGTGGTCGCCTGGAACGTTGCTCGTGAGTATGCCGAATCTCAGGGCATGAAATTCTCGACTCCCTCGCTGCATCCGCGCAACCCGCAGCATGCTCCAGACGAGTTTGAACGCGAGGCTCTCACCAGCTTCGAGAGCAACAGCGACCTCAAAGAGTTCTTCAAGCGCAGCCTGGTCGACGGTCAGGAAGTGATGCGCTATGCCCAGCCGGTGCGTCTGACCGAGGACTGTTTGTTTTGCCATGGCGATCCGGCGGGAGCGAAGGATCCGTTCGGTTTCGCCAAGGAGGGCATGAAGGCAGGCGATTTAAGGGGAGCGTTTGTAGTGACTGCGCCGCTCGCGGCCGTACGAGAAGCTGCTATGGGGAACAGCCTGGCACTTTTGCTGTTGAGTGCGGTGACGATGTTCCTGGCGGTGGGTGTTGTCTTTTTCTTAGTTCGGCGCGTCATCGTTCGACCCGTCACGGAAGCTGCGGCCCTGGCAAATCAAATTGCCAACAACAACCTTGCCGTGGCTGACATCGAGGTTCGTGCTCACGACGAGATCGGCGACGCCGGGGCAGCACTCAACAAGATGAAAAACAATCTGCATGAGGTGATTCAGTCCATCGCCGGTTCGGCCCTGCAGGTAGCCGGCGCGAGCGAAGAGCTGAATACCACTAGCCAGCAGATCACGGCCAACTCCGAAGAAACCTCGGCCCAGGCCGATGTAGTTTCGAAAGCCGCCCAGGCGGTTAGCCAGAACCTGCAGACGGTCGCAACTGGCGCCGAAGAAATGGGCGCGAGCATCAAAGAGATCGCGAAAAACGCCACCGAAGCCGCCAAAGTCGCGACCTCCGCCGTCAAGGTCGCGGAGGCGACTACCGTCACCGTGTCCAAGCTGGGCGAATCCTCCAACGAGATTGGGCAGGTCATCAAAGTCATCACTTCGATCGCGCAACAGACCAACTTGCTGGCTCTTAATGCCACGATTGAAGCGGCACGAGCGGGCGAAGCGGGCAAGGGCTTTGCTGTCGTTGCCAATGAGGTGAAAGAACTAGCCAAGGAAACGGCCCGGGCGACGGAAGACATCAGCCGCAAGATCGAAGCCATTCAGAGCGATACCAAAGCGGCGGTGGATGCCATTGCGTCGATTAGCGGCGTAATCAACCAGATCAACGAAATCTCGGGCACCATTGCCACGGCGGTGGAGGAACAGAACGCGACCACGAATGAGATGTCACGCAACGTGACGGAAGCGGCACACGGTAGCGGCGAGATCACGAGCAACATTGGAGGCGTGGCAGACGCGGCGCAAAGCACGACACGTGGAGCGACGGATACACAGAAGGCGTCGCAGCAACTGGTGGAGACTTCTGCTCAACTCCGTCGCCTGGTCGAGCAGTTCAAGATCAACGCCGGCAGCGGCCACGAAGGAGACGCCGCGAGGATTCAGACGCAGAGCAAGACGGCCCATGCGGGTGCGTAAGAATCGCAGCCAGCGCCGGGTGACGCCGATTGAACGACCAGACCCAAGGGTGGACGCTGAGGTCTAGGGAGACGGGCAATGCAATGGACAATCAAGAAGCGGTTAGCAAGCCTCACTATCAGCGGGTTGATATTTGTTGCGGCCGTGAGTGCGACCGGATATTGGGGCATCACGTCGGTCGAGCATGCTACGACCCAGGTGTCGGCCACCAGCATGGCGATTCGCAGTCACATCGAAGCCGGCATTTTCAACGATATGACTTGGGCAGATATTTCGGCGATCTTTGCGAAGAAGGGGCAAGAGCAGCAAGATAACGTAGACAATCTGGCCGTTCACTCCAAAATGTTGGCTCAAGGCATCGCTACGGCACGAGAGTCAGCCACCGACCCCGCCATTCAATCGGCGTTGGATGACGAGGGCCGCCTGGTTCAACAGTATCTGAGCGCTGCTAGCGCGCTCTCCAAAGACATGGTGCGTGATCCATCCAAAGTTGATTCCGGTGCGTGCTACCAGCTCTACCAAGGCGTTCAGCAGAAAATCGAAGACAGCAGTGATCAATTGGCGCAAAGCGGAAAGCAGGCCGTCATTAATGCCACCAGCAAAGCCAAGCGGGCTACACGTGCCATGTTTGCGATGTGCGGGTTTTCGCTGTTGCTCTTATTGGTGGTTGGCACGTGGGTCGCGTTCAGTATCACCCGCCCACTAGACGTATTTTCCAGCAAATTCAAGGCGATGGCGGAAGCCAACGACCTGACCGCTCGAGTGGACGAGGAACGTCAGGATGAGATTGGACAACTGGGCAAATGTTTGAATCTGTTTGTCGAAAAAGTCCACGACCTCTTGACCCAGATTGCCTCCAGCGCGCAGCACGTGTCTGGCGCCAGCGAGGAGCTCAGCGCCACGAGCCAGCAAATCACCGCCAACTCCGAGGAAACCTCCGCGCAGGCCGACGTGGTTTCCAACGCTACGCAGAAGGTCAGCCAGAACCTGCAGACAGTCGCGACGGGTGCGGAAGAGATGGGAGCCAGTATCAAGGATATCGCCAAGAACGCCACCGAGGCCGCCAAGGTCGCGACCTCGGCGGTCAAAGTCGCCGAAACTGCCACCGCAACCGTGTCCAAACTGGGAGATTCCTCGACCGAGATTGGCCAGGTGATCAAAGTCATCACCTCGATCGCGCAACAGACCAACCTCTTGGCCCTGAACGCGACTATTGAAGCGGCGCGTGCAGGAGAGGCGGGCAAAGGGTTTGCCGTGGTGGCCAATGAAGTGAAGGAACTGGCCAAGGAAACCGCGAAAGCCACGGAAGATATCAGCAACAAAATTGAAGCCATCCAGAGCGACACCAAAGCGGCGGTGGATGCGATCGCATCGATCAGTGGAGTCATCAATCAGATCAACGATATTTCGAGCACGATTGCCACGGCAGTGGAGGAGCAGAACGCGACCACGAATGAGATGTCACGCAACGTGGCGGAAGCGGCGCAGGGCAGCGGCGAGATCACCAGCAACATCGCGGGCGTTGCCGAAGCGGCGCAGAGCACCTCGCGAGGATCTGCCGATACCCAGAAGGCAGCGCAGGAACTGGTGCAGATGTCGGCGCAACTGCGCGGCCTAGTTGCACAATTCAATCTCGGCACCACTGACCATGAAACCGGTGCAACGCCTGACGAACCAGCGTTCAGCAGGGTGGCCCATGCGGGTGCGTAAGCTCCGCGCGGAGATGGTCTGGTCTGGCTGGTTATGCGGTTTAATCGGGTGTCTACGATTGCGGTCCGCTCGCCGGCAGCACCGCTTGTGAAATAGATATACACGAATTGATATGGCTCCCATTCGCATCCTCGTCGTCGACGATTCGGTCGTGATCCGCAAACTGCTCTCCGACACTTTGTCCGGAGACCGAGCGCTGGAGGTAGTTGCAACGGCCAGCGACGGGCACATTGCTCTAGCCAAGATTCCGCAGTTCAAGCCCGACCTGATTACGCTCGACATCGAAATGCCGGTGATGGATGGTTTGGAAACCCTTGCGGCGGTGCGCAAACTTTATCCCAAGCTGCCCGTCATCATGTTCAGCACGCTCACCGAACATGGTGCCGCGGCAACCCTCGATGCGCTCGCCTTGGGAGCATCGGATTACGCTACGAAACCCAGCAACACCGGCAGTCCGGCTGTCGCAATCGAACGCATTCGCGCCGAACTTATCCCCAAGATCAAAGCCCTGTGTGGCACGGCGGCACTGAAACTCATGCCGCTGCCCGGATCTCGTCCGGCGCTGAAGGTTCGGATAAAGTCCAACCCGCGGATCGAAATTGTGGCCATCGGAACGTCGACGGGTGGTCCGAATGCATTGGCGGAAGTGTTGCCGCGGATTCCCAGCGACTTTCCCGTTCCCATCGTTGTGGTGCAGCACATGCCGCCTATTTTCACCCGCTTGCTGGCGGAACGCCTGGCCAACAAATCCGCTATTCCCGTGGAAGAGGGCAGTGCCGGGGCGATTCTCGAACCCGGACATGCCTGGATTGCGCCGGGAAATTTCCATATGAAGGTCATACGTGCAGGTTTACATTCGCGCCTGAATTTGAATCAGGGGCCAGCTGAAAATTCCTGCCGCCCCGCGGTCGATGTGCTGTTTCGCTCCGTGGCCGCGGCCTACGGTGCAAATGTGCTGGGAGTCGTAATGACCGGCATGGGTGCGGATGGCGTGCTCGGAGCGCAAGACATTCGTGACGCCGGCGGAGAGATCATTATCCAGGACGAAAATTCTTCCGTGGTATGGGGCATGCCCGGCTTGGTGCATGCCTCGGGGTTAGCGGATGCTGAATATCCACTCGACCAGTTGGCGCTGGAGATCACGCGCCGTGTACTGCAAAGCCGCGCTTCTCAATACATCGGTGGTGTGAAAAGCTCAACGCCGCTGGAGCGGACCGCGAAATGACGATCGTGACTCAACCCGTGGTTATACCTCCGGTGGCGAACAAAGTCGAGGTCGTGGACCCCGTGTACCGGCAAATCCGCGACTTGGTGTACAAGGTTTCGGGGATCTACAAAGCGGAAGACAAACTCTATCTTTTGGCCGACGGCTGCGGCCGGCGGATGAAACAATTGGGGTCTCGGACCCCGCGCGACTATTGGGACCAGCTGACGGCGCAGCCCAGCCGCGATGGAGAATTGCGGCAACTGCTGAACGAAATCACGATCGGGGAAACGTGCCTGTTCCGCAGCCAGCCCCAGCTTGACGCATTGCGGAAAGTCATCCTGCCGGAGATCGTCGGAGAGAAGGTCAAGCAGACCACAAAAAGATTGCGCATCTGGAGCGCGGGCTGCTCTACCGGCGAGGAATCCTACACCCTCGCCATGAACCTGCTGGAGGAAAAAGATCGCCTACTCCAAGGCTGGACCGTGGAGATTCTCGCCACCGATCTCAACGACCGTTCCGTCGAAACCGCGAAAGCCGGAATCTACGGCGACTACGCCGTGCGCAACACCACGGAGTATTACAAGCGGAAATACTTTGTGGCCATCGATGATAAGAAACTACAGGTCCGCCCGGAAGTAAAAAAGCTGATCACTTTCAGCCGGCTGAACCTGCAGGATGATTCCAAGATGCTTTTCATGAAGGGCATGGACCTGATTTTCTGTTGCAACGTGCTGATTTATTTTGACGGCGTCTCGAAGTCGAAAGTGATCAATCATTTTTTCAGCAACCTTAATTTTGGCGGTTACTTTTTTCTTGGAACCTCGGAATCACTGATGAAATTGAATGAGCAGTTTCACTTGGTCCATTTTCCTGGGACCATCGCGTATTGGAAGCCATCCCTGAAAAGTGGCAAGCTATGACCGCATCCCTTACCGCAAACATTCGTGAGCGCGTGCAGCAGATCGAAACCATGCCCGCCATTCCGGCGGTGTTCGTGCCCTTGCTGAAGTTGCTCAGTGGTTCGGCGGAGGACGCGAACGTGGACGAAGTAGTCCGTCTGGTGTCTTATGACAACACCGTGGCTGCGCAATGCCTGCGAGTGGCGGCCTCACCCTTGTTCGGCATGGCGCAGCCGCCGAAGTCCATCAAAGCTGCAGTCATCAGCCTGGGTCTGCGGCGGGTCGAAACCATTCTTCTAACCTGCTGCATGGGGCAGGCTTTCCCGGCCATTAAGTGGGTGCTGGATCCAGCTGTTTTCTGGAGACACTCCCTGGGTTGTGCCCTGGTATGCCGCAAATTCAGCGAAAAATTGGCGACTGCCGACCATGAGAAGGCGTACATGGCGGGGCTGCTGCACGACATCGGATTCATGGTGAACTGCCTGGTTTTTCCTAAGGAATTCGCCACGGCGATGGAGTGCGCCTGCCGCGAGGAGATTCCGCTGGGCGACGCGGAACTTGCGACCATGGGATTTACCCATTGCGAGACCGGGCGGGCGCTGGCGGAAAAATGGAAGCTGGCGGACGACGTAATCGATGTGATCGCGCACCATCATGTCGTCGAGCAAAGCCAAAAGGCACAGCCGCTGGCGGCGTTGGTCCACCTGAGCGACCTTCTCTGCCGCATGCGCGGCCTGGGTTACGGATACTACGAGCGCCACAAGGTAGACCTGGTATCCGATCCGGCGTGGGCCATCCTTCTGCAACAACACCGCGATCTGGAGGGAGTGGACCTGGCACGATTTACCTTCGAACTGGATGAAGCAGTCGAAGAAATTCAAGCGCTGGTCTCCACGGTGTTCGGTTCAGCATCACTGCGGAGCTGACTCTCGTGTCGCGCTGATTTCTATTGAAGTTTGCTTAGCCCCGGATCTGGAGCCGAATGAAAAAGGGTGCGCCTTCAAACAACAGTTTGAGGTCGAAAACAGCAGAATTGCCCAGGGAATGCGTACTATAGTTTTTCCCCGTAATTACGATGGGCACAGACAGCATGCAGCCATCGCCCAGTCCTGGAATCTTGTTCTTAAAGTTGCCAGCCACCATGTTGCAGACTTCACCGAGGGCGTCGGACACCTCGCGGCTGCCGTCAACGGCCTCCACGGCAAGCATCTTGGAGGCCATGAGAGTAGCCGACTTGGCCTCACAAGAGACCGTCAGTGTGCCACACAGTTTTCCGGCCAGCCCTACAATGGAAGTTGTATTGTAGAGGCCGTCTAACCCAACCTCAGGCGCTGCCAATTGGCAACCCAGCATCATCTCGAAAACTTCGCGCGTTGCCAATTCCATTATCGGGAGCCACTCTGCGTGGTCGCTGTTCGCAGTAGCCGACTCACTTAACGGCTTCATGGTTGCTCCGGCAGAATGCTTCGTGTTCATATGCCCGCTCTCGAATCTATCGGCATGGAAATGGTAGGACTTGACACACCTTAAAGCCACGGAGACGCCCAGGCGCCCTGCGCTGGATCGTCGATCACGGGGTTCTGCTTGACTCAGATCGTTCTGCCACAGAATATGATCGAGAGCTGATCAAGCCTCGGGGGCGCCGTGAGCAGGCGAAGGGTCGATAATCGAGACCAAGCTGCTACTCGGTGCTGGAGTATGCAACCCGCACTCCGTCTTGTTGAAGCCGGACCAACGCCCTGCGCGCGCGTCCTCTCCGGGTTGTACGCTTCTCGTACAATGCGTGCAGCCAATACTGGGATAGCCTCGATCGTGCAGAGCGTTGTAGGGAAGGTCGTGGTCATGGATGTAGCGCCACACTTTTCCGGTGGTCCAATCGGCAAGCGGGTTGATCTTTACTAGATGAAATTTCGCGTCCCACTCGACCTTGAGCGCGCCTGCTCGGGCTGGGGTCTGCTCGCGACGGATGCTGGTAACCCATGCTCGCAACTCCGACAGTTTCTTGCGAAGCGGTTCGACCTTTCTGAGCTTGCAGCAGGCATCCGGATCGCGGCCCCAGAGCGCGGGACCGTATGCACGCTCCTGGTCCTCGGGAGTGAGCGCTGACTTGAGTCTCTCCACTCTGATCCCGTAGCGCTTTTCAATTTGCTCCATCAGGCGATAGGTCTCGGGGAACAAAAAATCAGTGTCGAGCGTGAAGATGCGGAAAGCCGGTTGCACTCTCGCGGCGATGTCGATGAGCACCATGCCCTCGGGACCAAAACCCGATGCAATTTCAACGTAGCCACCAAAAGTTACGAACCCCCACCGCAACAAGTCTTCCGGATCCCATTGCTCAACTAACTGATGAATTCTTTCCACTCCCTCTTTCATGCTCCCCGCTCCTCATCGCTGAGTCTGGCACGCGAACTGCGTGAAAGTTCTGGACCTGTATCCATCGCTAGAGAAGGTTCGCTCGGAGGCCAATAGGTCCCGACCCCCGGTTCCTCTGGTAAGAAACGATGACCCGCATGACGCAAAACTTCTCCGATTACCAGCAGAGTCGGTGCGGGCAGTCGTGGAGCATCGTTCAGATCTTCTAAGTTGGTTGAAAAGATTTGTTCTTCCGACGTCGTAGCGCGCGAAACAATCGCGCAGGGCGTTTCAGCCGGCAGGCCAGCGGCACGGAGCTCGCGAGCAATATCTGAATACTGGTGTCCGGGCATGTAGATCGCGACGGTCGCACCCAACGAAACCAGGGCGCGCCAATTGGTCGGATCGGCTCCACTGGCCGAATGTCCTGTCAGAAAGACCAGCGCGTGGGAAGATTGGCGATGGGTTAGGGGAATTTGCGCCGTCGACGCAGCCCCGAGCGCGGCGGTTATGCCGGGAACAATTTCGAAATCGATGTTCGCTTGACGCAGCGCCGCAATCTCTTCGCCAACACGCCCAAAGATCAACGGATCGCCACCTTTGAGCCGCACCACCTGCAATCCCGACGCAGCTAGAGTGACCATGAGAAAGTTGATCTCTTCTTGGCTGACGCTCTTTTTCCCGCAGCGCTTGCCAACGTTGCGCACCTGCGCGTGGGCCGGAGCAAGCTGGAGTATCTGCTCGCTGACCAAGTCGTCGTGGAGTACAACATCCGCCTGTTTCAGCACGCGAGAGGCTTTGAGCGTGAGCAATTCCGGATCGCCGGGTCCAGCGCCCACGAGATAGACCTTGCCTGTCATACCGCAGCGCCTCTTTTATTGGTGCTCGATTCGGTTGCGAGCGCGGCCTCAAATGCCTCGACGCTCGCCAGCGATTGCAGCAGATCGCGCTTGCGTTCTGCATCAAGACTGCTGGCCAGAACTTTTCGCCGAGTTTCCCCGAGTTCCGCGACCCACTGGGCATAGCCCGGGCCGAACTGACGTTCCAGTTGTTGACGGATTTTCTGGGCCAGCGACGGACTCTGGCCCGAAGTCGAAATTGCAATCTGCAGGTCGCCTCGCTGCACTACTGCCGGATAATAAAAATCGCACTGCTCGGGAACATCGACCACGTTGCACAGGATGCGACGGGATTGTGCCTCGCCAAATACGAACTCATTCAGATCGCGGGAAGATGTGGCCACAACAACCAAAAAGGCATTGTCCAGATCCGACAAAACGAAATTGCGCTCCTCGAGAACGATTTGACCAACTCGGGCCCACTCGCGCACGGCTTCGCTCGCTTTGTGCGCAACCACGCGAATCTTGGCTCCGGTCGACAAAAGCCCACGAATTTTGGGCTCGCCAATTTGTCCCGCGCCGACGACGAGTACTTGGCGGCCATCCAACTTCACGAACATGGGAAATAGACTCTTCATCGCATCTCACCTCTAACCTATGACTAGCCTTCGATTCCGTGCGGCACGCGCCCCGGCGACAGATCCCGAGGAACCGCGTCCATGATTTCACCAGCCAGGAACGCCCGCAATTCGCTATCGCCATGGCGCGCGAAAAACTGCCGCAAGTTCTCACCGCTGAAACGATCGATCGAATAGCGGCGCAGCAGACGCTCAATCGCGTCCGGCACTTCGCTGGCCAGGCAGCGATAGCCGACCGGCCGTGCGATCGACTGATGCAGGCCAACAGCGCCACCCAGGCAGAAGTAGTAGGCGTCCAGCATGCCGTCGCCGACTTTCAACTTTTTGCCTTCGATCCCAATGTCAGCGATCCAATGCTGGCCGCAACTGTTGGGGCATCCCGTCACGTGCAGCTTCAGGTGTTGCTCGAAACCGGGAAGCCTCTCTTCCAGTTCCTCGACCAGCCATCGCGAAAAACTCTTGGTCTCGGTGATCGCGAGTTTGCAAAACTCGGTGCCGCTGCAGGCGACGGCACCACGCCAGAACGGAGAACCGCCCACTCGCAATCCGATCGCATCCAGTTCTTTCGCCAACGATTCTGCCTGCGACTGCGGTACATTCACGACCAGCAGGTTTTGCATGTTCGTGGTTCGCAACTCGCCGCTGGCGAATCGATCGGCGAGATCGGCCGCGTTGCGCATTTGTTCCGCCGTGATTCGCCCGCGCAGAACTGACGCTCCCACGTAGCAATAGCCCGGCTGTTTTTGTGCGTGGATCCCGATATGATCGCGGTACACGTCAGCAGGCGCAGCTTCATCGACTGCGGGATCCAAACGAAATCCGATTCGTTGCTCGAGTTCTTTCTGGAAGTCATCAGCGGTCCAGCCGTGCCGCAGAAATAAAAACTTGAGCCGCGCCCGCTCGCGATGCTCGCGCAACTCGCTCGACTCGCGAAAAAGCTCAGCGATGCCTTTGATGACCGGCTCGACCTGGTTCCAGCGAACGAACGCGTTCAGACGGGCTGCGAGATGAGGTTCGGCCGAGAGTCCGCCAGCCACGCGCAACGAGAAACCAGTTTCAGGCTTTCCATCGACAGTTCGCGTGATCGCAGTCAGTCCAACATCATTGATCTCCGGATAGGCGCACCAAACGCGGCAGCCGGTGATCGAAATCTTGAACTTTCGAGGCAGGTTGTAAAAGTCGGGATTGCCCGCAAGCATTCGGGTCGCAGCAAGGGCGAGCGGCGACGCATCACAGATTTCATCGGCATCCACGCCCGCCACCGGGCAGCCGGTGACGTTCCGCGTGACATCGCCGCAAGCTCCCATGCTGTTCAGGCCGCACTGCCACAACGCCTCAAGAATCTCGGGAAGCGCTTCAATGGTCACCCAGTGAAGCTGGATATTCTGGCGCACGGTCAAGTCAGCAATGCCGCGAGCATGACGCTCGGTCAGCCCAGCAATGGTTCGCAGCTGAGACGAATTCAGAATGCCGTTGGGGATGCGGATGCGAAGCATGAAGCACGGCAACGCCTTGCCTTCGCCGCCTTTTCCGCCGACCACCCCTGCGCCGTCTCCCTGGGTGTAAACCCCCCACCAGCGGAAGTAGGTGCCCAGCCATTCGGGCGGAATAGAATCAAAACCAGTTCGCGCGAAGCCTCGGATCTCGTCGATCGCATCCCACGGGTTCTTCTCCCGTTTCAATCGCTCGACTCGCTGTGCCTTCGTTTCTTTTGTAGCTTCAGTTTGTGCCATAAAAAGAAAAACCCACCGCCAGCTTCCTACTGGCGGTGGGTTCGATTATTGCTGGAACTAAAAACTTTTTAGGTCAGCAACCTCCCGGCGCCAGAAGACACGACTGCACAACAACAAGTACAACAGCACATGCAGTCGAAACTCTTCTGGTACTGGTCTGACATTATGCTTGCCATTCTAGAGGCCGCTTGAGCAACTGTCAAAGATTACTTCTGTTCAAGAGATGCAACTATCCGGAGAAGCGGTGCAAATAAATTTATCGCGATACTTCGATTGCGCCGGACCCTTCTTGCAGGGCGATCATTTCCTTCCGCGCCGCATCTGCGCGCGGACCCGATTGCTCTTCCGAGAGGAAGACTCGCAATTCAGCCAAAGCATCCAGGGAACGGTTTTCTTGCTCGAAGATGCGCGCTGCAACGTAATGAACAACGGCATGCACGCCGCGTGCCGTGGAATGAGCTCTGTGGCAGGTCGCAAGAGCCTGCTCGTAGTGGTGGTTCAGCAGTTCCATGTTGGCCAGTGCGCCGAGTATTTGGGGATCGGTTGGGTCAATGGCAGCGGCCTTATTCAGCAGAACTTCAGCCTGAGGAAAGTCTCGATCCACAATCGCTATGCGGGCCAAATTGAGGTAGGCCGCGGCGAAATGATCGTTTAAGCTAATCGCTCTCTGCAAGGCCTCGATGTTCCGAACCCGATAGCCAAGGTGACCGTAGGCCACTCCCAGGTTGTTGTAAGCCTGGGCGTATTGCGGATAGATCGCGATCGCCTTATTCAGCCGTTCGATTGCTCTCTGCCAGTTTCCTTTGGTCACGAACTGGTTAGCTTTGTCGAACTCCTTCCGGGCGCTTTCCGGAATCTTCAGATCCACGGCCGCGACCAGCGGACTGGCCGGCCCAGTCGGACCGCCCTGATTCACAAGCCCGGCATGTTTGATGTTTACATCAACCTCCTGGTGGCCCGTAGAATCAAAGTCGAATCTCCCGCTGTCCGATTGTTCAATTCCCGCACCGGAAACGGCTACGTGGTAACTTCCTGCCGCCACATTCCCAAAATACACTTCACACTCTGCGTTGGTCATGTCCTGGGCGACGTGGGCGCCGGAGATACTCATCAGCGAAACATTTGCTTGAAAATCGCAACTGTGACCGTCGCTAGAGATCACACGAACTCTTATGCCGGCCCGGTCAAGCGAGTCGAGGTGGGATTGAGCGTGGATGCAGGGCACAACAAACAAGGTCAAGAGAACGAGCACACGGCGCATGGTGGCTGCCTCCGCGGAGGGGTGGCATCGGAACTAGCTCGCGTAGAACCGGGAGTGCGTTCGATGCTTGCGCCATAAGACGAGCCGTGAGAAGAATCGTTAGCTCGATATATCGTGTCGCGATAAAAGTTACAAATCAGTGAGCAGCTTTGAATCTGCTTTCTGACAACACATCGTCAGACACGATTTGTCTCGACTGGCTTGTTGCTCGAGCCACGATGCGAGCTTGTCGACGTGCCCAGTTCTTGATCGTAGTGTATGCGGTACGAAACTTACCGCGACAATCTCAACCTGCTTCTTAAGACTGCCGTAGCGAAGCGCATTTGAATGTCAGTCGCATAGAGCCAGGCTCGTTGTTTATGTTTGCGGAAACTTCACTAATCCATTGATTGATACAATGTCTCTTGCTACGGAGGCAGTCGCTGGCGCAAACGAATCTTTAGTCCGTGATCTGTCGTGACCTACAAACTACGTCGTGCAATTTGATAATGTTTACAATTAGCGCAGAGTGTCCTTTTCTCTCCCCTTTTGTTTCGCGACTTCACTCTAAATTGACATCTTAGGATTGCGTGCAGGAACTCGAAAAATCCCGGCCCGGTTTGCAGGACCTCCTGAACAGACCTATTCGCGACCTCGGTTTGACCATCGAAGGGTCGCCGCTGCAGCGTTTGGTGCAGCAGTTGTATCGTGAGCTCGAACAAAAAGGGTTGATGAAATTCCGCCCGCTCTGTTATCTCACCGATGAATGGGGTTGTCCGTCGGGAGAGCCGGTGATCGGTATTCCTTTTTATCTCGCGAACGCGGACCTGGCTCATCTCGAAAAAGAAATGAATGACCTCGAGGATACTCGAGAGGTCATGATGTATCTTCGCCATGAAGCCGGGCACGCCTTCAACTACGCCTACAAACTTCACCGGACGCCGGAATGGAAGCAGCTTTTTGGTCCTTTTCGCCGCCCCTATCACGACAACTATCGTCCCATTCCGTTCTCGCGAAACTTTGTGCGTCACTTGGCGGGTTGGTACGCACAGAAGCATCCCGATGAAGATTTCGCTGAGACCTTCGCGGTATGGCTGACTCCCCGTTCAGCCTGGCGCAAGCGCTATCGGGGTTGGGGCGCAATGGCGAAGCTGCAGTATATGAATCGGATTGCCAGAAAGCTGGGCAACGCAGATCCGGTTCGCCGCCGAGGACGAACCGATATTACGGTCGACGAAATGGACGCCACGGTGGCTGAGTTCTACCAGCGGACTAACGATGACGTTCCGCTCACCGACTTGGCGCTGGATACCGACTTGCGCGACATCTTTGACGCGTCCAAGCGTCGTAAGACAGCCAAGTCCGCGCACGAATTCCTGCACGCGCAACGAAAAGCCGTAGTCGATAAAGTTGCGTACTGGACCGGAGCGCAGCGTCCGCTGATCAAGAAACTGATCGAGGTGATCGAGAAAAGAATCGACGAACTCGGTCTGTTTGCCGACAGCGCACGCGAACCCGAACACTTGATTCAGATCACGGTCTATGTGACGGCTCTGGCCATGAATTACATGGCGCGAGGAAAGTTTGTGCATCCATGATTTTTGTAAATCAGAACTCTGATATGAGCATGAAGATTTATTCTGGTAGAAGCTGGAGGCCGCAATGACCAGCGCGAAGCTGAAGGTCGCCGTGCTTTATGACGTCTGGGAAGACGAGACGGCGGCAGCCGAGGTCGTCGCAGAAGAAAAGACTTCGGCACGCAAGCCTAAACCGAAACCGAAACGCAAGCCGCGAACCGAGAAAGAAGATCGCGAAGAGATCTTCGAAGCTCTCGAGAAGCTTGGGCATGAGCCGTTCTATCAAGTGCTCGACGGTCGCCCGCAGTGTCTGACTGCGCTTGCGAAGTGTGACGCTGATCTGGTTTTCAACCTGACCGAGTCTTTCGCCGGCGACGACACCAAGGAGATGAACGTCGCGGCCTATATGGACCTTCTGGATATGCCCTACACCGGTGGCGGCCCACATGCGCATTTCCTGGCGCAAGATAAAGGCACCGCAAAGAAAATGTTTGAGTTTCACGGCATCAAGACGCCGTTTTTTGCAACTTCGTATCGCGGCCGGATCGAGCATGCGCACGACATCGCATTTCCGCTGATTGTAAAACCAGTCTCGGAAGACGGTTCGATTGGCATCAGCGCCGACGCCGTAGTCGACAGCGTAAAAGAACTCATGGAACGCGTGGAATACATTCAAAACGAGTTCGATTCACCGGCATTAATCGAGGAGTACATCGAGGGGCGCGAGATTTACGCTGCCATCCTGGGCAGCTACGAACATGCTCAAACCCTGCCGCTCGTCGAACTCGACCTTTCACGTCTCCCGAAGGGCACTCCGAAAATTGCCAGCTACGACGTGAAGTTCGAAAAAGATACGCAAGCCCACAAATTGACCAAATCGCACTTGGCCACCGATCTCGACGAAGAGACGATTAAGCGGTTGCAGGAGACCGGCCTGGCAGCCTATCACGCCGTGAAGCTGCGCGACTACGGCCGCATTGACATGCGCCTTACGCCGAAGGGCGAAGTGTATGTCATCGAGGCCAATCCGAATCCCTGGCTTTCGAGCAAGCAGGAATTTGCCATGGCCGCGAAAGCGTCAGGCCGATCCTACACACAACTGATCGGCGAGATCGTGGATATGGCAATGCAAAGATACGCGCCCCGCAGTGGGTCTGAAACCATTGCCTGAGAAACTGCTAGGCTACTTTCTTCCGTTTTTGCCTGGTTACCATCTGCACGACGGGCAGGGGAAGCTGCAGCGTCCGTTCCTGCGTTTCCCGTTTGGAAAACGCCCGGATGGCAATTCCGTCCCCATTTGGGAAGGGGTTGGAAACGGCCTCAAAGTCCTGACCATAAATGCGTATGCGCTTGGATTCGGCGTAGCCCATTTTCTGGAGCTGCACGCAAACTTCATTTAGTTCGATCGATTGCTGGCTGGGGGATGAGATATTGATATTCACAATGTTAAGATTCTATCGGATCAGCCGGTCTGCCGTCTTCCACAGGCGTCACAGTTCTGTGTGATCACCTAAGTGACTTGTTGTCAATCTCTTAGCTCTTGACGAAATATCGGCGTCATGCCGATTTCGGCAGACTGCCTTCGATAGTGCCGAAGGCGCGCTTTTTCATCAGCTCGGCAATGCGATGCTTGACGTACCCGTCTTCGGTGATATGGGCGGCCGCTGTGTCGTCCAACTTCGACAGAACTAACCGATCCATGGGCTCGCGCCTGGCAAAATCAGGATCGGTTCGATAACAGAACTCACAGTCGCGGCCGGTAGGTGTGTCCTTACCCAGTGTTTCGCGATGGAAGAGGTCCATTCGACTTTCTTCTCCTCGACTAAGGGCATAAGGCTGTAATGAATGCGGACACATGTATAACACAAATGATAGGTCGGAACGCAAGTACCAATTTTCTGACGGCGTAGTCGCCGAGATGCGCGCTTCGATATTAGCCTCGGAAGGCCGCAACCGACGGGAGCCGTGGCCAGAGAGCGACCTTCGTAGACCAGGGCTGAAACCCGACTAAGACGACTCCCCATTTCAGAAAATATGGCGGAATCCCCAAAAGAGGAAGCCGGAAAGCATCATCGCAACCGGCAGAGTCAGAACCCACGCCAGTGCGAGATTACGCACCGTCCCCCACTGCAGGCCGGAGTGGTTCGCATACATGGTACCGGCGACGCCGGAAGAAAGCACGTGGGTAGTGCTCACCGGCAAGCCGAACCAGTCGGCCGCTCCGATGGTGAACATCGCCGTAATTTCTGCGGCGGCGCCTTGAGCATAAGTCAAATGGTCTTTGCCAATCTTCTCTCCCACCGTGACCACGATTCTCTTCCAGCCAACCATCGTGCCTAAACCTAATGCCAATGCGACCGCGACCTTGACCCATCCCGGAATGAATCGGGTGGCCATATCCAAATGCTTCTTGTAGTTTCCGAGGACAGCTTCGTCCGTGGCGGAGATCTGCGGTTGCCCGGACTTTTTCATTAGTCGAAGAGCCTCGCTGACCACGTACATATCATTTCGGAAGTTGCGAACCCGGTCTGGGGGTACGCTGCGAAGATCTTTGAACAGCGCCATTTCATTGCCGATGCCGGTGACCAACTGCTGCAATGCCAGCATGGTATTGGGAGTGAAGGTTTTGGTGCGAATGTAGTCTGTGACTTCGTCGCGAGGATCACCAATCACTGCGTCCGATGACACATAATGATTGAGCGTCGCCGCCGTTTGCTGGGATACAGCAATAAAGTCCTCCGATTGCTTTGCAGTCACCGCATGGTTCAACGCGTACGCTGTAGGAACCGTGCCCACCAAAATCAGCATGATCAGGCCCATGCCCTTCTGTCCGTCATTCGATCCGTGGGCAAAGCTGACGCCTGTGCAGGTGAGAACCAGCAAAGCGCGAATCCAGAATGGGGGCGGCTCGGTACCTTCCGGAGCTTCGTACAATTTCTTGTTCTTGAGGAAAACCTTGGACAGCAGCAGAAGCAGCGCAGCCATGACGAAACCAACCAGCGGTGAAAGCAGCAGCGACTTGCCAATATTGCTGGCCTGACTCCAGTCCACGCCGCTGGTCCCAGTCTTTGGCGAGAGCAACTGGTTCGCGATGCCCACGCCGATGATCGAGCCGATCATGGTGTGAGAGCTGGACGCGGGCAAACCGAAATACCAGGTTCCGAGGTTCCAGATGATTGCGGCCACCAGCAGCGCAAACACCATGGCAAAGCCGCCTTTACTGCCCACTTGCAGAATCAGTTCCACCGGCAAGAGCGAGACGATGGCAAACGCGACCGCGCCGCTGGAGGTGAGCACACCCAGGAAGTTCCAGAATCCCGACCAGACCACCGCGATGTGGGGCTCCAATGAATGGGTGTAGATCACGGTAGCTACGGCATTGGCGGTGTCATGAAATCCGTTGACAAACTCAAAGCCGAGCGCAACTAACAAGGCCAAAGCCAGGAGAAGATAGGGCAGGATCGAGGTGCTGTGGTAGCCCGATAGATCGGAGACTAAGCTAATGGCGCTGTAGGCGACGCCGACCAGCAGCACTCCTCCGAAGATAGCCATCCCCAGTTTTCCCGGGGACTTTTGCAGTTTTGAATCCAGCACCGACGTTGCTGCAGTGGACATAGGGCTCCTCATGCAATAAGGGATGAACTCGGCCGGACACGAACCGCCCGAAGTTCGCAACTATACGCAAGGATTGTTACGGGAGTGTGAAAACTGTTGAGAAGTTCAGCAGACCTTAAAATTGTTCAACTCAGTCGAAAACCACCGTCTTGTTCCCGTAGAGCAGAACTCGGTTGTCGATGTGCCAGCGTACCGCCCGCGAGAGCACGACTTTTTCCAGGTCGCGGCCTTTCTGCAGCAGATCGTCGAGAGAATCACGGTGGGAGATGCGGACCACGTCTTGCTCAATGATGGGACCGTCGTCGAGCACTTCCGTGACGTAATGGCTGGTGGCGCCAATCAGCTTCACTCCCCGCGTGAACGCTTGATGATACGGCTTGGCCCCGACGAAAGCCGGCAGAAAAGAGTGATGAATGTTGATGATGCGCTGCGGATAGCGGTTCACGAATTCATTGGAGAGAATCTGCATGTAACGCGCCAGCACCATGAAATCAGGTTTGTGCTGCTCGATCAGATTCAGGATTTTCTCTTCTGCCTGGCGCTTGCTGTCTTTGGGAACCGGAATCGTAAGGTAGGGAATCCCATAGAAATCCGCGATGGGCTGATTGTCCGGATGATTCGAAATAATCAGCGGAATGTCACAGCTTAACTCGCCGCTCTTGTGACGATAAAGCAAATCGACCAGGCAGTGGTCGTACTTCGAAACCAGAATAATCATCTTGGGTCGATAATTCGACCGAGCGAGGCGCCATCGCATTCCAAATTTATCAGCGATAGGCGTGAAGTGCTGGGAGAAGTCAGCCAGACTAATATCAAAACCGGCCGGATCAAATTCCACCCGCATCAGAAACAGGTTGGAGCCTTCGTCCGCGTGCTCGTCAGCATGGAGAATGTTGCCGTTGTGACGGAAAACGAAATCGGAAATCGTCGCGACAATGCCCTTGCGGTCGGGACACGAGATCAAAAGAACAGCAGAGTTTTTCATTCTCTAGAGACGCAGCTCTTCTGTTTACTTCTTCAGATCCTTCAAAATCTCCCGCGCCGCGTTCGCACCCGACCCTCCCGTCAACCCCGCCCCCGGATGCGTCCCCGAGCCGCATAAATACAGATTCTGAATCGGCGTGCGATATCGTGCCCAATCCAACAGCGGACGCATCGTAAAAAACTGATCAAGCGCCAACTCCCCGTGGAAGATATGTCCCCCAGTGAGCCCGTAAGTATCTTCCAGGTCCTGCGGCGTGATGATCTGGTGCGTCAGTATCAACTCCGGAAGCTTCGGCGCATATTGCGCCAGCGTTTTAACCACAGTATCGCCAAGCGCGACCCGCTGGCTGTCCCAATCGCTGCCCTTCAGCTTGTACGGAGCATATTGCATGTAAATCGACATCACATGCTTGCCTGCCGGCGCAAGCGAAGGATCGGTGACCGACGGAATCGCAATTTCCAAATACGGCTGCTTGGAAAAATTCCCATACTTCGACTCGTCAAAAGCGCGCTCCAGATAGTCGATCTCCGGCCCAATGTGGATGCGTCCACTCAAAGCGCTGGTATCGCTCTCTCCCTTCAGCGCCGTGAACTCAGGCAGCCCTGAAAGCGCGAGGTTAACCTTCGCCACCGTCCCCGGCATGCGATAGTGCTGCAGCTTCATCACGAAATCCGGCGCAAGATGAATGGGATCGACCAGCTTCAGCAAAGTTCGTTTGGGATCAGCATTCGAGATGATGGCTTTCGCACGAATCTCCTCGCCAGTCGAAAGCACCACGCTGATCGCTGTGCCATCCTTCACGCGAACTTCGATGACTTCAGCATTGCTGCGAATTTCGGCGCCGGCATGCGTGGCCGCCGAAGCCATTGCCTCGGCGATCGATCCCATCCCACCTTGCGCGAAATACGCCGAGCCCGCGGGATGCGCATCTCCCGCGCCTCGAATCAGAAGTACCAGGCTGGTGCCCGCCGACCACGGGCCGAGGAAAGTTCCAAAGATGCCGCGAGCCGCGATGGTAGCGCGAAGCAGTTCCGTGTCGAAATATTCAGCGACCAAATCCGCGACCGCCATCGGCCCCCAGCGCAGCAGCCGGTACATATCCTTCTTGCCCAGGTTGCGGATCGATCGGCCGGTCTGCAGGATGCCCCACAAATCGCCCCGGTTCGGGTGGTCGATATTCGGCGGCGGCAGCGCGAGCGCATCCCCAATCACCTTGCCCACCTTCGCCAGCGATACCTGAAATTCCGGATATTTCGCCGCGTCTTTCTGCGAAAACTTTGCAATCTCTTGCGCCGATCTTTTCGCGTCGTTGTAGAGAATCAGAGCGCGCCCGTCCGGCGACAGCGAAACCACGCCAACCTCCGGCGTGACCAGCCTGAGGCCGTGCTTTTCCAGTTGCATGTCACGGACGATGTCTGGCCGCAGCGGCCCCGCCGCGTGCGCGAGAGTGGAACAACGAAATCCCGGATGGAATTCCTCCGTGATTGCGGCTCCGCCAGGTTGCGCCCGGCGCTCCAGCACCAGCGGTTTGTAGCCCGCCTTCGCCAGGTAAAAAGCAGTGACCAGCCCGTTGTGGCCTCCGCCAATGATTACGACATCACGCGCGTCAGGCATGGTCTTCCTTGAGAAGCATCAGGCCGCTCCCTTGAAGTCTTTGAGGATTTCGAGCGCCGCCAGCCGCCCTGGCCCACCCATAATTCCGCCGCCGGGATGCGTAGCCGATCCACACATATAGAGATTCTTGATCGGCGTGCGAAACTGCGCATACCCCGGCACCGGCCGCAGGAAGAAAAGTTGTTCGAGCGAAAGCTCACCCTGAAAGATGTTGCCCTCGCTCAACCCCCACTCGCGCTCGAGATCGAGCGGCGTGATTACCTGCTTGTGCAAAATGATGTCCCGAATGTTGGGCGCATATTCGGCAATGGTGTTAATGACGTTGTCTCCGAAAGCTTCTTTCTGATCGTCCCAGTTAAGCCCCGGGCGCAGCTTGTAGGGCGCGTACTGCACGAAGCAGGAAAGAATATGTTTTCCCGGTGGCGCAACCGATGGATCAGTCAGCGTGGGAATGACCATGTCGATGTACGGACGCCGCGAAAAATTGCCGTACTTTGCATCGTCATACGCCCGCTCCATGTATTCGACGCTGGGCGAAATCGAAATCGCTCCGCGCAAATGCGCGCCCGGACCCGGAATCGCTTTGAAATTCGGCAGCGCATCGAGCGCGAGATTCACCTTGCCGGAAGATCCACGGAATTTGTAACGATTGATCTCCTCGAGAAAATCGTCTGGCAGATTTCCCTTTTCAATCATCTTCACAAACGTAAGCCGCGGATCGACACTCGAAGAAATAATGTCTGCGTAGATCTCGTCTCCACTGGCCAGCACCACGCCTTTCGCTTTGCCATTTTTCACGATGATCTGCGCAATAGCCGCCTGCGTGCGGATTTCAACTCCTGCTTCGCGGGCCGCATCCGCAATGGCATTCGAAATGGCTCCCGTGCCGCCGCGGGCAAATCCCCAGGAGCGAAATGCACCGTCGATCTCCCCCATGTAGTGATGCAGCAGAACGTAAGCAGTTCCCGGCGAGCGCACACCGAGAAATGTGCCGATGATTCCGGAAGCCGACATCGTCGCCTTCAGCACATCGGTCTCGAACCACTGATCCAGAAAGTCGATGGCGCTCATCGTCATCAACTGCACCTGGTTGTATTTATCTTCGCTGGTCAGCCCCTGAAAGCGCCGGCCAAGGAAAAGCAACTTCATCAATTCCTTCGGATTCAGCGTGGCCGGATCAGGCGGCACCATGCTGAGAATCGGCTTCACGAACCGGCACATCGCCTGCATCGCCTTGCCGAACTCGTCGTAGGCTTCCGCGTCCAGCTTGGAGTGGCGCGCGATCTCACGATGCGTTTTTCCGTGATCGTTCACGCGCCACAAGTGGTCGCCATTCGGCATGGGCGTGAACGTACCGTCAAGCGGC
Organism: uncultured Acidobacteriota bacterium; assembly: GCA_963722725.1. Taxonomy (GTDB): domain Bacteria; phylum Acidobacteriota; class Terriglobia; order Terriglobales; family Acidobacteriaceae; genus JABDBE01. The sequence continues at coordinate 398,679 of CAVROB010000006.1, read as the reverse complement.
AGAATTTCGAGTCCGTGGCGCGGAAGATCAAGATCGCGAATGATTTCCGGACGCAGCAGCGAGACCACATATGAGCAAACCGAAAACTTGAAGCCGGGAAAAACCTCTTCAGTGCAGGCCGCCCCGCCGAGCACATACCGGCGCTCAAGCACGAGGACTTTTTTCCCCGCCCGCGCCAGATAGGCGGCATTCACCAGCCCGTTGTGGCCACCGCCAATCACAATCACGTCGTATGAGTTGGACATAAGTTTTTAGCTTCGAATGCCAGCGTACAGATTAAGGAAAGCGCGATCAGAAACGCAATCACACGCGCGAGCAGGGCTATAGACAGCCGGGATCAGAGGCCGCTAGGAAGGACCGACCAGCTGCGAAGCACACTCCACAACGATGGCATGATAGGTCGCATATTGGGGTGCATATGATGTGCAGCGTCATTCTATCGGGAACGTGGAATTTTGTCTTTATGCTTTTGACAAATCCCTGAAGTCAAGGTCTGACCATGTCAATTTGCCGGCCGTTTCATTCCTTGCTCGTTTAACAACCGCCACACGGAGTCGGGAAACAGGGCAATGCAAGCCAGCATCAGCTTTCCGTTTACCGGATAGCGCAAACGGTGCGATGTATCGTTCGCCGCGCGGTAAATGGCTTCCGCCACCGGAGCGGGTTCCGGAGCCTTCGCATCTTCTTTCCGCACCCATCCCATGAAGTTTTCGAACGGTGCATCATAGGCTGGGTGCGACGTCCGCTTAAGCGAGCGCTCTATGAACCCGGTTTTGAAGTGAGCTGGCTCGACCAATTTCACGCGGATGCCATGAAGCGACAACTCGAAGCGAAGTGATTCGGAAAGCCCTTCGAGCGCAAACTTCGACGCATTGTAGCCGGACATGAATGGCGTCGAGACCCGTCCCGCGACCGACGAGACATTCACGATTACCCCGCTACGACGCGCGCGCATCACCGGCAAAACGTGACAAATGACGGAGACGGTTCCCAACAGGTTGGTCCTCATTTGTGCTTCGAATTCGCCAGCACCCGCGCCTTCGAGCGGGCCAAACAGCCCGTATCCTGCATTGTTGACCAGGACATCGATCGTGCCGAAGCGATCAACGGTGGACGCAACCGCGGATGCAATACTGGCTTCATCAGTTACATCCAGTCTCAGTGGCGTTACGTTATCGAGAGAGATTTCCTCGGGGCGGCGTGCTGTGGCCGCAACGCTCCAACCGCGCGCCGCGAACAGTGCTGCCGTCAATCGCCCGATGCCAGCGGAACAGCCTGTGAGTAGAACCACTTTTGCCATGCCCTACTTTACATCGGCCCCAGCTTCCGGCTACATCTTTAGATTGAAGGTCGGCGGACCGACGATTTGCCGCATGAGAAATAGCCAAATATAATCCGGTTCGAGCGATTTTTCCTCGAGGCCACCTCTTGCCCATCGGAACCGCGTTTCACGAACGAACTTTTCCGCTCTGCCACAGCCTCAACTACCGCGAGTGGTCGGGATACTACACGGTCAGCGTTTACGAAGTGCATCACGAGCACGAGTACAACGCTATCCGCAATGCCGCCGCGCTGATTGACATTTCGCCACTGTACAAATATCTGATCACTGGCAAAGACGCGACCAAGCTGGTGAACCGCGTGATCACCCGTGACATCCGCAAGGTCTCCGTGGGTCAGGTGATTTACTGCTGCTGGTGCGACGAGCAGGGCAAGGTCATCGACGATGGCACCGTCACGCGCCTCGAAGAAAACAAGTATCGCTGGACCGCTGCCGATCCCAGCCTGCGCTGGTTTCGCCAGAACGGGACCAACATGGATGTCCAGGTCGAAGACATCTCAGAAGAAGTCGCAGCTCTCGCTTTGCAGGGACCGACATCGGGCAAGCTGCTCAAGGCCGCAGCCGAAGCCGACATCGCCAATCTGAAATACTTCCGCGTGACTCATGGCAAAATTGCAGGCGTCCCCGTGGACATTTCTCGCACCGGATACACCGGCGACTTAGGCTATGAAATCTGGGTGCCCTGGAACGACGCGGTAAAAGTCTGGGACGCGGTAATGGAAACCGGCAAGCGTTTCGACATCCACGCAGCCGGAATGTTGGCGCTCGACGTGGCTCGCGTCGAAGCAGGACTGTTGCTGATCGAAGTCGATTACACCAGCAGCAAGAAAGCTCTGATCGCGTCGCAGAAGTATTCTCCTTACGAACTGGGTTTTGGCAAGATGGTGCACCTCAACAAAGAAAACTTCATTGGCAAAGCTGCTTTAGAAAAAGATCAGAAACAAGGAGTCGCGCGCCAATTCGTCGGACTCGAAATCGATTGGACGGAAGTCGAAGAACGTTACGAAAAATTCGGTCTGACGCCTGCCGCTCCCAGTCAAGCCTCGCGCGTTGCAGTCCCTGTTTACTGCGGCGAGAAACAAGTCGGCAAAGCCACTTCGACCACATGGTCCCCGGTGCTGAAGAAGATGGTCGCGCTAGCCAGCATCGAAACTTCACACTCCAAGCTGGGCAGCAGGCTGCAAATGGAAATCACTATCGAAGCCATCCGTCAAAAAGTAATCGCGAAGATAGTAAAGATGCCGTTCTTCAATCCCGCAAGAAAAACCGCGGTTCCGATATAAGTTGATCGTCGAGCGACGAGCGAAGCGCGGCTGTCCCATTCGCCGCTAAGTGATCTCGGAGTAAGTCGAAGAAAAGAAATCTGGGCCTTCCCAGAATTTCTCATAGCACTCTGCGCACAACCAATCGCGACCGTTGGTGTAGCCGATGCCGTGCTCGGCGTCGTCTTTTGACTCGGACAATTCCCACCGGCAGACGGCGCAATGATCTTTCGTCCACCCTCCTTTAACCAATCGGAAGTTCGCAGAATCCTCAGCCAACTCAAGCACAAAAGAGAAAGTCCCATTCTTAAGATCGATCACGATATCTCGCGGACGCCATGTGCATTTGTGCCAGTGCCACGAATATTCGCGGCATCGCTCGACGGCTTTGCGGACATAGCTGGCATGCCATGCAGAACCGTGGATTTCGACCGTATCGTGAATAGCGGCCAGCGAACCTCTGGCCGAAATGCTGTAGTCCTTTTGCGGCCCGGAGCTTTGGACTGTCTTTGCAAATTCCAGCCGCAGTTTCGATATCTCCACGCCCCGCTCGCGTAACATCCGCGCGGCGAAGCATTTCTCGTCGCGAAGCAGTCCAAGAAGCAAATGCTCGCTTCCGATATGTTTATGAGCGAGGCGTTCCGCCTCTGCTGCTCCGTACGCGAGAACTCGCTTGCTCTCCCCAGTAAGCGGTAGATCGATAGCCGTAGATGTGCTTTCACGATGTGGCGTACCGGCCGCGATTTGAGCGCGTATCGATTCTTCGCTTCCCTCGGGCAGGAGGCGAGTCGTCAGCCACTTTAATTCACGTATTAGGCCCAGCAGAAGATGTTCGGTCTCGATATAAGGCGAACCATATCGGCTGGCCTCGTATCTGGCAAAGAAGATGACTCGGCGCGCTTTCTCTGTGTAACGTTCGAACATTGCCTACTCCACTGCTGCTGCTTTTCCGCTCCACTTCCAATAGAGATATCCCGGCACGCCGATCAGCACAATCAACGTCCCAGCCAGCGCTTCTTTGGGCCGAGTGATAATCGTGTTCAAAGTCCAGGCTGAACCGATCAGCACGTAAATCCCCGGGATCCACGGATATCCTGCGCAACGATACGGGCGCGGAATCTCCGGACGCTTCCAGCGCAGGATGAACAATCCAATCACGGTGAGCGTGTAGGAGAGCACCATGCCAAACATGACGTAGGTGTAGAGTTGATCGTAGCGTCCGCTGAGCGTCAGAATTCCGGCCCAAACCGCCTGTCCCATCAAGGCAAACGCGGGGGTACGCCACTTGGGATGAACTTCGGCCATGCGCCGGAAGAAAAGTCCGTCCAAAGCCATGGCGTAATAAACGCGAGCGGCGCTCAGAATGGCGCAGGCCAGCGCTCCAAAGCAAGAGATCGCGATCAGCGCCGAAAGCCACACTGCCGCCGTCGGCGAGAACAGCGTGGTGGCCGCCGCGTGCGCAATGGTCTCATGCTTGGCGATTTCCGTGATGGGCAGGGCGTAGAGGTAAGCCACGTTCATAGACATGTAAATCACTCCGACGATCGTCACCCCAAGCACCAACGCCAGAGGAACATTGCGGCGCGGGTTTTTTATTTCACCCGCGACCCATCCGATATAGACCCATCCGTCATACGCCCAGAACACAGCGATCAGAGCTACTCCGAACGCGGAGAGAAGTTGACCCGCACCCATGCCCGTGGTCAAACCGGTAACCGTGCCCCACCCTTGTGCCGTGAAGTGATGCCAGTCGCCCTTGCCGACGGCGAAGCCTAGAAGCACGAACGCCCCCATGGCTGCAAACTTCGCCCACGTGGCCCAGTTCTGCAGCATCGCGCCCCAGCGCAATCCGACGACGTTGATCCAGGTGACCACGACAATCATGAGCAAGGCCGCGACCTGTGCTCGCGTCACCGCGAGCCCGGCGACCGACAGAACCACGTGCGACTGCGAAATTGCTGGAACGATTCCGCCAAGGTATGCAGCCGATCCCACCGCCAACGCGGCGATCGAGCCCCCATTGCCCACGCTGAACATTGTCCAGCCATAGAGAAACGCGGGCAGATCGCCGTAAGCTTCGCGCATATACACATATTGGCCGCCGGAGTCGGGGAACATGGTGCCCAGTTCCGCGAAGGCGAAACAGGCGCACATGGAAATTAATCCGCCCAGCACCCACACCAACAGAAAGAGCGCCGGATGCGGCAGCGGCCCGGCAATATCTTTTGCGGTAAGAAAAATGGACGAGCCAATCACCCCGCCCACCAGCAACAAAACGGAATCCAGCAGCGACAGGCCGCGAACCAGGGTCGGTGCGGCTTCGGATTTCGCAGGCAACGTCGGCGTCGCGACTGGGATGTCCATCAATCACCCATTCCCAATTCGTCGGCCGACTCAAGCGGCGTGCCACAGCGGCGGCAGATGACGGCGGAGCAATCGCCGCAGGTCAGCGGATCGGAAACTTCAACCGCGCATTTCGGGCAATACAGAAGTTCGGGCTCGGCGGGCGGCGGATTTGAAGCCATGGGGAAGCCAAATGTAGCATAGAGGTAGCGCTGCCGTCGCGGTAGTGCTACAGAGGAGCCAATGTCCGAGACCAAGCCAACATCCGACGAGATACTGCAGCAGGAATTCAATCGCTGGGCCGAGGCCGGTGAAGGCGAAAAGATGGAGCGCCATCACTTCGACATTACGGGCAAGACCATCCGTCTGATGGATCTTCGTCCCGGCGATCGCGTGCTGGACCTGGGCTGCGGCTCGGGGTGGGCCACCCGGTTGCTGGCGCGGCTTGTCACCGACGGGCCGGAAGGCTTTGGGCAAGTGGTCGGAGTCGACGTTTCCGACGAGATGATTCGCCAGGCCCGCGCCGCATCGAAAGACTTCGAAAACATTCTCTACGCGTGGGGATCGGCGCAGCAAATCCCGTGGGAAGAGAACTTTTTCGACAAGATGCTCTCCGTCGAATCGTTCTACTATTATCCCGACCAGGATCGTGCGCTGGCCGAGTTGTTTCGGGTCATGGCGCCGCGCGGGCGCATGTTCATTCTCATTAATCTCTATAAAGACAATCCTTATTCGCTGCAATGGGTCGACAAGCTCAAGGTGCCGGTCCATGTGCGGTCGGAAGCGGAATACATCGATCTGCTCACGAAACATGGATTCGAGAAGGTCGAAGCCCGCCGCATTCCCGACGACACGCCTACGCCGGATGACTACCAGACGAAGTCGTTTCACAGCCTGGAGGATTTGCGGGCATTCAAGCGCATCGGCGGGTTGCTGCTGATGGCGTCGAAGCCCGACCTGCGTAGTTCCGCTCCCGGGCACGCGATTTATTGAAGGCGAGAGTTGCACATATTATGGTGCAACAAATACCTCAAAAAAAACTCTCGTTTCCGCCCAAAATCTAGAAAACAAAGGACCGGAAATTTTTCCTCCTCCTAGATCTATGGTTCTAAAGGTAGTTAGAGGCAAAATCTTGGAAACATTGGAGTTATGGCGGTTTCTGAGCATCCGCGATCCGTTCCGGTGCTGGGCTTCGAAACTGGCAAACCACCCTAAGTCCATTTCCTTTCAGCGTGTTGCCCGGTTAGTGCTCCCCAAGCCGCCCGCGGCCAGCCAAATAAAAAAACACTCGATACCTCGCAAAATCTAGAAAACAAAGGACCTGAAATTTTTCTGCCTCCTAGATCTATGGTTCTAAAGGTAGTTAGAGGCAAAATCTTGGAAACATTGGAGTTATCTCGGGTTCGACTGCCTTCGTCTTCACGAGGATCGGCGGGCTTCCGAAAGATTGTCAGTTGTCAAAGATCGTTAGTTCTCAGATCATGGATTATCTTGTAGATAATCGCTGCCTCTGTATGTTATCGGAAGTGGAAGCGGAGAGCAAGGAAAAAACGCGCGGGCAGTTGAGCCGGTTCCAATTTGGGAATGTCGTCTGGATTCCCAATTCCCTTGACTCCGACCAGTCCCCAGAGTATGTTTCGTCTTCCCCCAGATGTAGGGCCCCGCAGTTCCCCCAAGTAAATCGTTCCCCGACTCAGAGCCAAGGAGACCACATGCGACATGTGCTCGCTGCTGTCCTTTGCATCGCACTTCCCATCGCGATGCTCGCCTCAGAAATGTTCGCCTCAGAAAAAGATAACGGCTACAAAGTCACGTACGACGGAGGCTCGATCCCCGATACCAAGGCCGGAGTCGGCATGAAGATCTACATTGAGGCCAGCCAGGTGCGATTGGCGAGGGACAACGCAGACCTGGTGAAGATACCGGCGTCGGCATGAAGATCTACATTGAGGCCAGCCAGGTGCGATTGGCGAGGGACAACGCAGACCTGGTGAAGATACCGGCGTCGGCCATCACCGAGATCAGTTACGGCCAAGATGTTCATCGCCGGATCGGAACGGCGGTTGCCGTTGGCGTCTTCACCCTGGGCGTAGGCGCATTGATCGCCCTCAGTAAATCTAAGAAGCACTACATCGGATTGATCTGGGCCGACGGAGACAAAAAAGGCGGCCTCGCCATGCAATGCGATAAGAACGACTACCGCGGTATCCTCGCCGGACTGGAAGGCGTATCCGGCAAGAAGGCCGTCGACTCCGAAACCATGACGGTCAAGAACTGAGCGCGCTGGCAATCGAAAGTCTTAGGAAAGGAAAGATTATGGCCGAACACGTAGTAAAGGTGAAAATACCGCAACGGGTCGAGGTTCTAAGCAAGGACCTGGAGGTTCAGGTGATAAGAAACGGTCGCCGCCTCGGAACCCTGAAGATTAGCAGGGGGTCGCTGGACTGGAGGGACGCATCCGACCAGTTCTCGCACGTCCTGTACTGGGAAAACTTCGCGGAGCTGGCGCTCGAACACGGGCACAGAAAGCGACGAAAATAGCCCCCGATTCCGCCGGGTGCCCCATTTCTCGCGTTCTTTGCGAGAAGTGGGATGCAATGCGATAAGAACGACTACCGCGGCATCCTCGCCGGACTAGAAGGCGTATCCGGCAAGAAAGCCGTCGACTCCGAAACCATGACAGTTAAGAATTAAAATACCGGGCTGGTTACACATTGTCCGGATTGGCTTCTGCAGTGGCTTTGAACGCGCAGCCCATCACCGGCCATGATTTTGAATCGAGTTGGACTCGAAGGAGCACTATGGCGAATGTTACGTTAAGGTTATCCATTGGAAATTTTTCTGTTGAGGTTTCCGGCCCGACTAAATACGCGGAAAAGAAGCTTGAGGAACTGATAGCCAAGTATTTGAGCAGTTCCATTAAGTCAGGAACATCCGATTCTAGCTCGTCTAACGTTTCTGCACTCAAACCGTCCTCTGGGAAGAAAAAGCCCGCACCCTCTGAAATCCTGAAGCGAGCTGGCAATCAAACTGACCGCGCCCTCTTGCTTGGGTACTACATGGAAAAAGTTGACTCCGAGCCGAGCTTTACGACCAGCGAACTCAGGGATCTGGGCAAGCAGGCAAAATATTCCTTTACGAATATAAGCGATAGCGTTGCCGGTCTCGTAGGAAGGGGACTCATGATGAGTGCTGGCGAAAAAGACGGCCATAGGGCGTACACTCTCACGGCTACCGGCGAGGAATACGCCGAATCATTGATCTCCAACCCATAGCGTGTTAGAAGCCCTGCGCACTCTCCGTCGCGAACTTGACTCCCTATTAGAATCGCTGAAGGGGACGGCAGGAGTGTTCGTAATCCCCGGCCCTGTTCGCGACAGAATTCAACAGTTCTACCTTTCGTGGTCGAATCTACGGCCCCAGCTTGAATCGGCACAGATACCGCGAGCAGTAATTTACCGGGCCGAAGACTTGATAGAGCGTCTCGTTCGTCTGAGCAGCGGCCGTAGCCGCAAAGAGGCGTATCTCCGGAGGATGCGGGACCTTCGCGGGGTACTCGGCAAAGAGTTGCTATTAGAAATCGCGCGAGCGCAAGGCTCTGTTCAGGCACAGGCGGTGGGTGGCGCACATTTCATTGAGAGAAGTGTGCTACCTGAAATTCCAGGTCTAACAAATGACCTCATCCCAAATGCGCTGTACGGTTGGGCCAACCCGATCCGGACATTTCTTCGGCAAAATAACTACGACCACAATGTTTTTATTATGGTTGCGTATAGGGCATCCTTGAAGAAGCTCATCTCGGACGTGAGGCAGGCAGTCACCGACCTTGGGCTTAATCCGGTGGTAGCCCGCGACCACAACCTGACTGACGACCTCTACAATCCACTGGCCTGCCTGCTATGCTGCCGCTACGGGGTAGCAATTTTCGATAAGGGAGAGTCCCGGCAGCTGCATAACGCAAACATTGTGTATGAGCTGGCCATGATGCAAACGCTCAAGAGACCCTGCGTGATTCTTAAGCATCGCGACGTTAAGACCATGCCTTCCGACTTCCTGCACAAGCTATACGAGCCCTACGCGACGTCGAAGGAGGCTGGGGACGCAGTCAAAGCGTGGTGGCAGAGACTTGAAAGGGTCCAGTAGGGGCAGGCACAGCCCGGCAGGTGGCCCACCCATTCCGACCGCAAATCTAAATCACACATAACTACGGTGCCCCATCCTTTTCCGCGTTCTTTCCGGGGAGGCGGGAAAGCAAACGCCAGATGACCGGCTTGCCGTCATTCAAAGGAAGAATCGCAAGGCGCTGGCTCATTTTTTCGTACTCCAAAAACAAAACCCCGGGCCGTTTCAGCCCGGGGTGTAACCTGTCCAGCTACAAGTTGATTATCGGGAAACGCAAATTGGAAGTCAAGGTTACCTGAGGAGTCTGCCTGTCCTCAGACTCCCCGTCAGCTCCCCTACCAAAGCCAGGGAACGCTGTGGACCCGGCGGGACTCGAACCCGCACCTTGTAGCTGGACAGGCTAACGTGCGCCCATTACACCACGGGCCCTAGCGTAGCCTATGGGACCTGGCCCAACCCAACAAGTTTGTCCGTCACACTCGCCGCACGCTGTTCCCAAGTCGGGAAGCGATCAGTGGTTTTGGGCCTCCGGCTCTTTCGACTTCGAAGGTTCGTCGGCTAATGAAGAGGAACACACGATAATGTGTAAGAATCCAAACATGGCAACCAATCTCACCCTCGACGACGACCTGATTGAGGAAGCACGCCGCGTGGGCCGTCACAAGACTAAGAAAGACGCGGTCACTGCGGCCCTTGTCGAGTATGTCCGGCGGCGCAAGCGGCTTAGCGTTCTCAAGGCCTTCGGCACTGTCGACTTCGATCCGAAGTATGACTACAAGGCGGAGCGACGACGTGGCCGGCGCTGCGGGCGGAGTGCATAGATTCTTCCCTCTTGGTAGTATAATGGTAGTATGAAAGAGAAGACATCTATCACACTTTCCGGGGACGTGTTGGCTGCTATTGACCGGATTGCGGGGTCGAAGCAGTCGCGATCTGCGTTCATCGAAGGGGTGCTGCGGGAGTTCTTGCGGCAACGTGCGCGGGCCGCGATCCAGGCTCGCGACCTGGAGCGGATCAACGCCGCTGCGCAGCGGCTCAATGCCGAGGCGTCCGATGTACTGGAATATCAGGCCCTGGAAAATCATGCGTCGGGCGAAGGCTGAGTGAAGCGCGGGGAACTTTATCGCGTACACAAGCCGGGCGGCGATCCCAAGCAGTACCGCGCCTTCGTGATTGTCAGCCGACAGATTCTGATCGATTCCCAGTTCTCGACCGTGGTTTGCGCGCCCGTGTTCACGCGCGGGGACGGCCTGTCAACTCAGGTGGCGGTCGGGCCGGACGAGGGCCTGAAACACTCCAGTTGGATCATGTGCGACAACCTGGTGAGCCTGCGCAAGACCGACTTGACCCAGTTCCTCGGCTCGTTATCCAGACCCAAGCTCGCCGAACTGGACCACGCGCTGAAAATGGCTTTGGACCTCAGCTAGGCAGTAAGCCAGCGGATCGACTGGCGGCTGACAATCCGTCAGTCAGGGTCTTTGGAGATGGCGCCGCTGATTGACCTTCTCGTCTTTCTGGTAGATATTGTGGAGGGATGGACGCTGAACGGACCATTTCCGACATCGAGTGGCTGGAGCGCGTCTACGCGGCGCCGGATACCCGGCCGCTGAGCGCGAGCGACATCTCGGCGGCGAATCGAAAGCACGACGACCTGCTCGCGCATAGTCCGTGGTTTCGGCTTTGGCAGCAGTACGGGGTTTGCTGCCGCTAAGCATTTAGAAGTCGGTTGACCCATTCATTCTGAGTGCAAATCTAAATCGGTGTTCCATTCTTCGGCGTTCCCCTGTCCAGCTACCGACTCGCGGCTAAAACTCTTACTCATTCGACGGTAGTGATCGCAGCGCTGAAGTGTGCGCGCTATCCAAAATCGGAGTTTGTCCGCAGACTCCTGGGCCAGCGGAAAGGCTGAAACGATCCGCTCGGGGGCCGCACTATCCTCAAGACGCATGGACCCCAGATGCGCGACGTTTGGCCGCCTGCGGCCGATTCCCCAGTACGCCGAAATTGAAGGGTGCAGCCGAAGCTGCCCGAACTAACCGTTGCGAGGTGAAATATGTCGGTCAAATATTGGCAGCTGAAACTGAAGGGGGCCAAGTCGGTGCGCGAAATCAATGAAGCGGTTGGCCGCGGCGGCGCGAATATCGTACGGATCCACGTCCTGGCGGGCGAGACGCATGTCTATCTCGCCGGAGACGAGTCGCTACAGCCGCAGGTTGTCGAGGCAACCAAAGAGGAAGATGGCGTGAAAAAGTGCCGGCGGATGAGGTAACGCGGTTCTGAGCGGGCTGGCTGAGTCGGTTCGTTAGCGGCGTTGGCCGGAGAGACTTCGTGTCTTCAGGCCCTATCCGATGCTAGGCGTAGACATCCACCGTGAGGCCGGACCATTGCGGTATGAAGCCGGTGAGATCTGCTGCCGGGTCGACGGGTAAGGCCTGGGGCACGTCGTTGGTGGGACTGAGGCTGGCGATCGGCTGGACGGCGGGCGGAAAGGCTGTAAAGGCTTGCACCGCGACCGAGCTACCCGAAGGTGACGGGCTCGAAGATGACAGCTCAAGGGCATTTGTTTGCTGGGCGTCGTCTTGCGAGGGACTGGGCGCCTGAGGTTGTCCTAAATTGAGTAAAGAGGCTGCGGTCAGGAAAGAAACCGGACTGATTGCGGTCACGCTCATGATTGCACTCCTCTGAATTGGCGCCGGTTGAGCCTGACTTTCAGCACCATCCAATTGCTAAGATTGCTCACCCTTTAAGGATAGGGGATGCGCTTGCGAATCCCTAGGTCTTTGGACGATCGGCCCAATCGCCGGTTCTTTTGGGACATTACTTGTAGTATCGAGATTAATGCCTCACGCGGCTGGAGAATGCCAGACTTGTCTTTCCTTTTCAATTACTTACGTCCGTCCAATGCGCCATTCCACCGCTAAACCTCAATTTTGCGCCTTTCGTTGGGTTATGCGTGTCAGGCGGCATTGGATTCAATAGGATAGTCATACCAGCAAACTCAGGGAGGGGTCTATCGAGACGGCCTTTTCCGGTGGATTTCAGCAGTGAAGGTTCGGGAGTGAAGGTCAGTACGGGTAGGCTCTACAGGTTCAACCGTTTGCAGAATTGGATTTGAAGCTTCACCGAGGGAAAAGTGGCAGATGCCTGACTTGCCATAATCCCAAGCAGTGGAAAGCGAGAGGACATGCACAAGCCAGTGAAGTATGTGGAGAAAGCCGTTACAGTCGCCGCTACGGGCGCATGGGCGGTATTCGAGCGCCTGAATCGGATTAAACAGAATCCTTCTCCTAAGCCCAAGTGGTCTGACAAGCCTCTGCTCAAGTCGTATGAAAAGACCAAGCCTCCGCTAGGCTGGCCGCGAACGACCGACTCGCTGTGCCCGAAGTGTGTGCCGGAGATTCGGCAGCAGATTCTCGATGGCAAATTGCCTGTCGAAGTGCTCAGCAATGAAAAGGTTGGCGAAATCAAAGCGCAGATCATCGAGCGTGACGGCAAGATTTTGATGGTGAAGGATTGCGAGAAGCATGGTCACTTTGAAGATGTGATGTCGATTGATACGGACTTCTCGCGGCATCTGGAAGAAGTGTTCCCTGGGCGCGACATTGTTGCGCACAACGACGAGAAGCTGCATCACCACGGGTCGAGCACGGTGAAGTACGGACGCGGCTCGGTGCTCACCATCGACCTGACCAACCGTTGCAACATGATGTGCGATCCGTGCTTCATGGACGCCAACCAGGTTGGATTTGTCCACGAGTTGAGCTGGGAAGATATCAAGACCATGCTCGACAACGCGATCACGATTAAGCCGCGACGGCAGATGTCGGTGCAATTCTCCGGCGGCGAACCGACTTTGTCGCCATACTTCTTGGATGCCGTGCGCTACGCCCGCAAAGTTGGATATAACAGCGTGCAAGCTGCGACTAACGGAATTGAGTTCGCTAAGAGTTTGGAATTCGCGCAGCAGGCCGCTGAAGCCGGCATGCGTTATGCGTATCTGCAATTTGACGGAATCGGAAACGCGGCGAATGCACACAGGAAAGTCGGCAACCTCTTCGATGTGAAGTTGAAGGCTATCGAGAACCTGCACACCGCGGGAGTGGAAATCGTTCCGGTCGTGACCATCGTGAATGGAATCAATAACGAGCAGGTCGGAAGAATCATCAAGTTTGCGCTGGACAATCCGAAGCGAATCGGATTCTTGTCCTTCCAGCCGGTTAGTTTCACCGGCCGCGACGAAGCTGTCACCGACGACCGTCGCGAAGCCCAGCGTTATACGCTGTCTCACCTGGCTCACGACGTAAAGAATCAAACCGGGCTGGGAGAGCCTTCGCGAGATTGGTTCCCCATTTCCTTCATGGGAACCTTCAGCGATTGGGCCGACCTGATGCACGTTGACGACCTCAAGAACGACTGGGGCCAGCTCTCTTGTGGATGCCATCCGAATTGCGGGACGGGGATGGCTGTGATGATTGACAAGGAGACTAAGGAGGCGGTTCCGGTTACGGCCTTCTTGAAGGGCGATCAGCTGGCTAAGGATATTCAGAAGGTCAATGATGCGGCACGCGGGAAGTTTCTTACGATCGTGGGGATGGCTTTGTGTTTGATGAAGAACTACGATCCGTTCCAGTCGCCGACGCATTTCAAGTTGATGGATTTGTTGAAGAAGTTCGATAAAAACTTCAACGCTACCGGGAAGAATTACGGCAAGGTTGGTCCGGACCGGACGATTGACGATGTGATGAAGCGGCGGCAGGACCGGTGGAATTTCCTGTTCATCGCGGGGATGTGGTTTCAGGATCTGTTCAACTACGATTTCCGGCGGACCGAGCAGTGCATTATTCCGTATGCCACGCAGGAAGGCGAGATTTCATTCTGCGCTTACAACACCGGCGTGGGATGGCGAAACATTATCGAGAAGATGCACATGACGGCTACGCTTACCAAGTGGTATGAGGAGCATGGACGGCATGAGATCTTTGCGGGCGGCAAGAATGTGAAGATGGAATCGTCGGCGCACTCTCTGCTGCTTAAAGACGAGTTGGTGACCAACGAAGAGCAGCATGATCTGGATAAGCTGGGCATTGCCAAGAACTCCGGCGAAGAAAAGAAGCGGGCGCGGGATGCGAAGCAGGCAGCTGCAGGCGTTGGGCTTCAGGCTTCAGAAAAGAAAGACGGGCGGGGACCGCAGAAAGACGATGCGGCTTACAACGCGCGTATGGCTGCTCTCTATCGCGAAGTCGTGTTGCAGGAGAAACCGGTGGTCTCGGAGAGTGGGTTTATTCCGCTGGGGGCTTTGACGGCGTCCAAGCCGAAGGTGGAAGTGGGTGAGCCGGTTTTGGGAGATTAAGTTCGGTAAGTCTCTTACTGCTTGAAATATCGAAGGCCGCCAAAGTTGGCGGCCTTTTGTTTTCGGAGTGAGGCAGGCCCCTGAAGCGAGATTGCCGATTGGGCGCCGAGGAGAAATATGTAATCCTTCTGCGATACTTCTTAAGCTTCGTCCTTTGGGCGCTATTGTTTACAATAGGGTGTTTGTCCACAATTTAGGGAATAGACTGACACCCATGGGTGTTGAGGGCGAATCGCGGTTTTGAATCCTTCGAATCACAATTCGGGCGACGGGGGCCGGGTGTACTGGCGGGTGGAGGGTAGCCTGCTCGAGCTGACTACCGTGCGTCCGATTGCATTCTTTACCTGGAACGGGCAGACCTTTATTGAACGCTGGATGCGGCGGGGGTTGGTTTTGGTGATGGCGGTGCTGCGTCCTTTCTTATATGCGGCGAACCGGGTGTTTGCCACGCGGGTGGTTCACACGGTGCTGCGCGGAGTCAGCCGCGACCGATTAGATCTGCTGGGCGAGGAATATTTCCAGTACAAGTTGAAGCCGCAGTTGAAACTTGAAGGAGTGCGGGAGCTCAAGGGGTTGATCGATTCGGGCGCTGATGTGGTGCTGGTCAGCCAGGGACTGGATCATGTGATGGGGCCGCTGGCGCGACATCTGGGAGTGAAGTGGGTGATTGCGAATCGGCTTGAGTTTCGCGACGGCATGGCCACTGGCAGATTGGTTGATCCAGTGCTTCGTCCGCGGGGAGTTTTTGCGCGGATCACCGGGGCGGGGCCGGATGGAACGCGGGCTCCTGATCAATTGGCTCGAGATCTGAACTTGGGTGGTTCGGATATGCCTGCGGCCGAGGCGTTGCAGGCGGCGGTAATTTCTGCGGAGCGGCATCTGCCGGTTTTGGAGCGTCCCATTGTTCATTTCGATAGCGAGCGCCAGACGGGGCCGCTTTCGGTTCGATTGGCGCTGGCTGGGAAACAGGTGATGCTGATTGGAGTGACTGGCTTCATCGGGAAGGTTTGGCTGGTCAACCTGCTGATGGATCTGCCGGAAATCGGGCGCATTTATTTGCTGATCCGGCGGCAGAAGTCGAATCCGGCGCAAGGGCGGTTTGAAAAATTGGTGGAAGAGTCGCCGGTGTTCGATCCCTTGTACAAGCGCTATGGCGCGGGGTTGGCGCGATTCCTGCGCGAGCGGGTGGAAATTGTCGAAGGCGATGTGTCGGCGCCGGGTCTTGGTTTAGCGCCGGATGTGTCTCAAGCTTTACGCAGGAATCTGGACCTCGTCGTCAACAGTTCGGGTTTGACGGATTTCAATCCTGATCTGCGGGATGCTTTGCTGACCAACGTGGATGCGGCGGTGAGCGTGGTCGAGTTTGTTCGCAAGTCCGATCATGCCGGGTTGTTGCACCTTTCGACGTGCTACGTGGCGGGAACGCGGGATGGTCGAGTCGGAGAAACCCTGCGGCCGAATTACACGCCGGCGGGAGTGGCGAATTTCGATGCTGATGCGGAGTGGCGCTCGCTGCACGAATTGGTGAAGCAGGCAGCGGTGAAGGCAGAGAGTGCCGAGGTTACGGAGGAATTGCGGCGGCAGGCGTTGCAGAGAGAGCACGCGTCCAAAGATTTGAAGGGTGCAGCGCTGGAAAATCAGATTCGCAAGAACCGGGTGCGCTGGCTGCGAAACTATTTGACTGAGGCAGGGAAGAAGCGCGCCAACGAGTTGGGCTGGCCGAACACGTACACGCTGACCAAAAGCCTGGCGGAGTCGTTGATCCACAAGTATGGCGCGGGTCTACCGATTGCGATGGTTCGTCCGGCGATTGTGGAAACTTCGGTGGAGAAGCCATTTCTCGGCTGGAATGAAGGCATCAATACTTCTGCGGCTCTCTCGTATTTGCTGGGGACTTATTTCCGGCAGTTGCCATCGAACGAACGCAAGCGTCTGGACGTGATTCCGGTGGACTCGGTGTGTCGCGGGATGACGTTGATTGCGGCTGCGATCGTGGAACGGCGAAACGCGCAGATTTATCAATTGGCAACTTCGGTGACAAATCCGTGCGATATGCGGCGGTCGATTGAGCTGACTTCTTTGGCGCACCGCAAACATTATCGCGCGCTGGAAGGTATGGAGAGTTGGTTGCGATTGCGCTTCGATGCGATCCCAGTTTCGAAGCAGCGCTACGAGCGCATGTCGGCGCCGGCGCAGAAGGCGATCATTAAGTCCATTCAGCGCATTGTTTCGCCGCTGCCTTTACGCAAGGCGCCACTGGCGCGGGCGGAACGCAATCTGGAGAAAGTTGAAAAGCTGATTGAACTGTTCGAGCCCTTTATTCTTCTGAACGAGCATGATTTCGTGGCGGAGAATGTGGAAAAGCTGGCTCATGCGCTGGTGCCGGAAGAGCGGGCGAACTTTGGCTACGATACGCGGAGCATCGACTGGTGGGAGTACTGGATCAACATTCATATTCCGGCGCTGCGGCGATGGACTTATCCGTTGATTGAGGGGCGTCCACTGGAGGCGCGTCCGTCGCGGAGTTTCCAACTGGCGGAGTCCGAGAGCAACGGAGAAGCCATTAAGACGGGCACAAACGGGGCAACGTGGCGATATTCCTGACCGGGTCCACCGGATACATCGGCGGGCACGTCGCCGCCAATCTGCTGGAAGAGCACGGGGCTTCGCTGAACGTGCTGGTGCGAGCGCGTGATCCGCATGAAGCGGAGCTGCGTTTGTGGCATGCTCTGCAACTGCATCTGGACTTCCCGCGCTTTTACGAATATCTGCAGACGCGCATACGGATCTTTCGCGGGGATTTGACTGCGCCGCAATTTGGATTGGCGCGCGACGATTACGATCGCTTGATTCACACGACTGATTCGGTCATTCATTGTGCGGCGTCGTTGAATCGGAAATCCGAGAAAAGCTGTCTGAATGTGAACCTGCGGGGGACGCTCGAAGTGCTGCAGCTTGCCATGCAGGTGCATCACTATCACGGGCTTCGCCGGTTCAGCCACGTGAGCACCGTGGCCGTGGCGGGAAAGCGCAAGAACGAAGTGGTCACGGAGGACAAGTCGATCGATTGGGAGCGGTCGGATTATGATCCGTATGCGCGGACCAAGAAGTTCTGCGAACACATGATCCGGCAATTGCTGCCCGAAGTGCCGATTACGATTTTCCGGCCGAGCATCGTGCTGGGCGACAGCCGGCGGGCGGAGACTACGCAGTTCGATATGGTAAGGGCATTCGTTTTCCTGGCGGGTTTGCCGGTGCTTCCGTTTCGGCCCAATGACAAGATCGACATCGTGAATGTGGATTTTGTGGCGGACGCGATCGCGAGGCTGCATCAGAAAGACAATCCGCAGTACGACACTTATCATCTTTCGTCAGGACGGGAGTCGCAGACGTTTCGTGAATTGACCACCGCGCTGGCAGCTTCGCAACAGAAACGTGCACCCGTGTTTGTGCCAGTGCTGGAGCGGCCTTTCTCCGGAACCGTAAATACCTTGGCGAATCGTTCAGGCGCGATCGCTCATGGGGCGTCGCTGATGAAAGTGTTCATGCCATACCTGGTCTGGAATACGGTGTTCGACAACACGCGCGTGACTTCTGAGTTGGGCCGCAGGCCGGTGCCGTTCTCGCAATATAGCTATCCTTTGTTGAAGTTCAGCAGGGAGACTAACTTTTCGTACCCGTATCAGGATTGGCCGGCCAAGATCGGAGGGTCCGCGGCATGATGGACTTGGTGCTCGAAGCCTGGGTCAGCGCCCTGATTGAGAAGTCAAAAGCTGGGTGGATGGTGGGCCAAGGGAAGCCGTGGCGGCCGGGAGAAAAGCTGAAGCTGTTGTTCGCAGGGTACAACGGGACGCGCAATATGGGATCGGACGTGCGCGTGGAGGAGATGCTGCGGCAGTTGCGTTACATTCTGGGCGCGGATCGGGTCGCGTTCAGCGTGATGACGCAAGTCCCCAAGTTTTCCCAAGGATATTTCGAGAGTACAGCGCAGGTGCATCTGCCGGATATTTTTCCGCCTTTCTTGTCCGACGAAGTACCGAAACATCACGGAGTGGTGGCTTGTGAAGGTTCGATGTTCAAGAGCAAGTTCGCGAACGCTCTGACCACGATGATGATTGGATCGTTGGGCATTGCGGCGGCACAGAATAAACTCTCGGTGGGCTACGGGGCTGAGGCTGGGCACATGGATCCGGTGGTCGCAAAGATGTGTGCGCGTTACTGCCAGAACTCGCTGGTCATCACGCGGAACGAAGAATCGCGAACCATTCTGCGCGAGTTGGGCGTGCCCAATGAGTTGGGCACAGATACGGCTTGGACTTTTGAGCCGCATCCCGCGGAATTTGGCAGGAAGGTGCTGCGCGAAGTGGGATGGGATGGAACCACGCCGGTACTGGTGGTGTGTCCGATCAATCCTTTTGAGTGGCCGGTGAAGGCTTCGGTGGCCAAGTTCGCGCTACACGGGTTGGTGGGAGCATATAAGGATAGCCATTACCGCTCGGTTTATTTCCACAATTCGGGGCCGGAGGCTGATCGCGCTTACGAGCACTATTTGACGGCGATCGCGAATGCGGTGGATGCGTTTCGTAAACAGCGCAAAGTGTTTGTGATTCTGGCTGCAACCGAGCGGCTGGATGCGCGTCCGGCGGGACGAATTTCAGAAAAGCTTGGTGGCGTGCCGGTACTCAGTTCTGAAGACTACAACATGTACGAACTGGTTAGCGTGCTGCGGGCCTGCCACATGATGGCATCGTCGCGCTATCACGGGATTGTGACGTCGATGCCGGCGCTGGTGCCGTCGGCGGGAATCACGATGGATGAACGCATTCGCAATCTGATGCGCGAGCGCGGCCATCAGGATCTGTTGATGAATGTGGATGACGCTGATCTGGAGCCGAAGCTGTTGGCAGCGCTGATCAAGTTGAGTCAGGAAGGTGAGCGAATTGCTGACGGAATCGGGCGGACGGTGGTGCGAAATTTGAAAGTGATGGCGCGCATGGGTGTGTATTTCGAAGAAGAAGTGCAGAAGCGGTATCCCGAGTTTCCGACGCGCAAGGGAGAGTGGGGCTGGGAAGATTATTTGCCGCCCATGAGTAGTAGGCTGCACAGTTTGGCTGAAGCCTATACCTGAAGCGCTTTGCACAGAGACACAGAGACCCAGAGGGAAGCTTGCAATTGAGTTTTCTCGATGACATTTTTGCGCGGCTCGAATTGGCGGGAGAGACTGTTGTCTTACGGGAGCTCGGCGAGGAAAACCAGCAAGGGTCTCCGTGGCAAGCGGGCGCGATCTGCTCAGGATGATCGCACAGGCGCGGGATTTCTTGGCTCCAGAGGCCTGAAGAAGGGCGACCGGTGCGCGCTGCTTGCCCACAACAGCATTCGCTGGGTTGCGATGGACCTGGCGATCATGGCGGAAGGGCTGATCGTGGTGCCGCTTTATGCGCGGCAGGCTCCGGCGGAACTGCGCGGCCATGATGAAGGATTGCTCTCCGGCGTTGATCTGCTGCGGAGATGCGAATGCTCCGCGACGCGCATCATGGAGATCTGGCCGGAGAGCGCCGCCACTGTGTTTGTTCGAAGATGATATTCTGTGGGGACTCCGACCTTTTGCAAAGCCTGGGGCACCCGGATGGCGAAGCGGTGCTCGCCGACTCTGATCCGGTCACGATTATTTACACTTCCGGCACTTCTGGCGAGGCGAAAGGGGTTGTCCTGACGGCGGGCAACGTCGGCCACATGCTGGGTTGTACTTCCGGTCGGCTGGATGCGTTGATGCAGAACAAGGCGGGCCAGGATCGCGTGTTCCATTATCTTCCGTTTTGTTTTGCGGGCTCGTGGATCATGCTGCTGACTTGTCTTTTGCGGGGTAGCGTGCTTGCCCTTAACACGGACCTGAGCAAGATTGCGAGCGATATGAGGACCGTCGCGCCCGACTATTTTCTCAACGTTCCAGCGCTTCTCGAACGCATGCGCAAGGCTGTCGACGAACAGCTTTGGAAAACTGGTGGCGTGGTCCTCACCATTTACAGTCAAGCTAAAGGCGCGTGGGTGCGCAAGAAGGAAGCACGAGCAAGCTTTGCGGATTCCATACGGCTGGCGGTGGCCAAGGCCGTGGTGTTCCCGACTATTCGGAAGAAAATGATTGGTTCGCATCTGAAGGCTCTGATCTGCGGTTCGGCGCCGCTTAGCGTGGAGACGCAACTTTATTTCATGATGCTGGGGATTCCGGTGCTGCAGGTTTATGGATTGACCGAGACGACCGCGATCTGCACCATGGATGATCCCGGCCATGTGGAACCGGGGCGCGTGGGCCCCGCGATCGACGGCGTAAAGATGAAGTTGGGGGAGAACGACGAGATTGTGGTGCGTGGGCCGAATGTTTTTCCGGGTTATTGGAATCGTCCGCAAGAGACTGCAAGAGCGTTGCGCGACGGATGGTTTCATAGCGGCGATCAGGGCGAGGTGGACGCTGGAGGGAACTGGCGAATCGTCGGGCGCATCAAGAATCTGATTATTCTGGGTTCGGGCCACAACATTGCTCCGGAACCGATCGAAGAAGAAGTTCTGCGAAATTTGCCCGGAGCGCAGCAGGTTGTGCTGGTTGGCAACGGGCGCGGATATCTTTCGGCGGTTGTGACTGGCGACGTGACACGAGAGCGGGTGCAGGCTGCGCTCGATGCAGTGAATTCAGGCTTGCCGCATTACAAGCAAGTGCGGGCTTTCTATATTTATACTCAGCCGTTCTCGATTGAGAATGGATTACTCACGGCGAATGGGAAGTTGAAGCGGGATTTGATTGCGGCTCGATTGAAGGACGAGATCGAAGAGATGTATGGGGTGAAGCAGGCTTCATGAGTCCGGTTAAAGGCGTTCAACACTAAGAAGGTTCACAAAGGAAACCGGGCGGGGTATGGAATCATTTCGCGGGCAGGCACTCTCGTGGGAACTGAAGGACGGCGTGGTCGAGCTGGCGCTGCATCGTACGCCGTGCAACGAGATCGGCTCGCTCACACTGGAAGAGCTTGAAAAATTTGTTACGGTCCTCGAATCTGTGAACGACGAGGCTCACGCGCTTATTGTTCATAGCGAGCTCGATGCTGGTTTTTGCGCCGGGGCGGACCTGCGGGAATTGCATTGGCGCTCGCAGCAAATGGAGCGGAAGGATGCAGCCCGGGGTGTGCGCGATTTTCTTGAGCGCATTCACCGCGTGCTGAACTTGATCGACGCTTCGCCATTGACTACCATCGCGGCGGTACACGGAGTGACTTTTGGCGGTGGGTTTGAGCTGGCGCTGGCATGCGACTTGATTATCGCCGACAAGATGGCACGATTTTGTTTCCCGGAGCTGCGGTTGGGATTGATCCCGGGCTTCGGTGGGATTCCGCGTCTGAAGCGCGATCTGGGAAATGCTGTGGTTCGCGATCTGCTGCTGACCGGACGTAGTTTTAATGCCACCAAGATGCAGCAAGTTGGATTGGTGAGCCAGATGGTGGGGGAAGGTGAGTCGCTGAGAGTGGCGCGGGCGACTGCAGCTCAGCTCGGGAAGTTTGATCGGCGCACTGCGGTTGCAGCCAAGAAGTTTATCAAGCCTATCCCGTATGAAGAGTTGCGGAAGGAAATCGATATTTTCTGCGAGCTCTTTGCTGAGCCGGCAGTGGAGGCGGGTTTGAGAAAGTTTGTGGAGAGCGAAGAGGCGCAGCCGTATTTACCTTAGTATTTCGCTAAATGCATAGGTCTTTCGCGTCGCTCAGGATGACAATCGAAGTGATTAGATTATGACCGCATCCAATCAAACGCTGGAACAAATCCTGAATCTCGCAGCCGCGCATTTCAAAGTACCGCGGGAGAAGCTTACCCCGGACGACGACTTCTTCAAGACGCTCGGCATCGACAGCTTGCAGGCCCTCGATCTGTTAACTCGGCTGGAGCATCATTTTCATATTGAGTTGCCCGACTACGAATTGCAGGGAGTCTCGGATTTCAGAACGTTGGCCGAGCGCATCCAGGTTCGGTTGTGATTCGGCGACGTGCAATGGAGAATTCAGTTTCCAGTTCACTGGTTCCCAGTTCCCAGTCTGGCGGCTGAATGCAAACATGCTTTTCTATTCTTAATGCTCAATCTCGACCAATACACTTGTCTGGGCGAAGCTCTGCGGGATGCGCTGGATCGCTGGCCAAACGAAACTTGCCTGATCGAGGCGGACCGTGACCGCGAGAAGACACGGCTCACCTATTCTGACTTCAAAGAGGTGGCGCTGCCGCTAGCACGCGCGCTCGAGGATGCTGGATTTATTTCCGGCGATCGTGCCGCGATTATCATGACGAACCAGTCGAAGTGGCTGATTTCTGCGTACGCCGTTTTCTATCGCGGGGGCGTGCTGGTGCCGCTCGATTACAAGCTGACGGCGGCCGAGCATTTGCAGCTACTGGCGCACTCTAAGGCGAAATTCCTAATCGTTGAATATTATCTTTGGCGCGCTATCACGCAGTCGCCGGAGTTCAAAGATCACAAGCTGACGAAGGCGCTAGTCACGGAAGCGCCTCTGGGAGCCGATCTTGCGGGGGCCTATCGCTGGGAAGATTTCCGCCGTAAGGGCGATCCTGAATTTGTTTCGCGAGGGCGGGCGGATGTCGCCTGCATCGTCTATTCGTCCGGCACCGGCGGGCGGCCCAAAGGATGCGTGCTCACGCATGATAATTATCTGGAGCAGTGCAAGTCGCTGACGGCATGGTACCCATTCTGGCCAGGAGTTCGCTACCTTAGCATTCTGCCGACCAACCACGCGATTGATTTCATGGTTGGCTTCATCGGCCCGTTCGTCTGCGGCGCTTGCGTGGTGCATCTGCGCACGCTGCGGCCAGAGTTCGTGCGCGATGCTTTCGTTCGCTATAAAATTACCTACGTCGCGCTGGTTCCCATGATTCTGAAGAATCTGGAGCGAGGCCTGCGAGCCAAGTTCGACGAACTATCCGCGGGCAAACGATTCTTGCTCTATCGAATGATCGCGCTCAATAAGTCTCTTACTCGCGCGCATCCCAAGGTTGGCTTGAGCCGTAAACTTCTGTCAGGGATTCATCAGGGATTTGGCGGGGAATTAC
This sequence comes from uncultured Acidobacteriota bacterium, assembly GCA_963722725.1. Taxonomy (GTDB): domain Bacteria; phylum Acidobacteriota; class Terriglobia; order Terriglobales; family Acidobacteriaceae; genus JABDBE01. Next base: position 375,164 of record CAVROB010000006.1, on the reverse strand, counting down.
GGGCGATGTTTACCGGCGGCGCCTTCATTGAGCCTTCGACGTTGCAATTTTTCTACGATCTCGGCATTCCAGTCGCCAACGGATACGGACTTACCGAGGCCGGCACTTCCCTGACGCTGAACGACCTGAAGCCTTTTCGCGCTGACACTGTGGGCAAGCCGTTGCCAGGAGTCGAACTGCGTATTCTGAATCCCGATTCCGATGGCATCGGCGAAGTTGCGGTTCACGGCAAGACTGTGATGTCGCACTACCTGGACGATCCCGAGTTGACGGCTCAGACGATTGTGGACGGGTGGCTGGTCACAGGCGATCTCGGCCGCTTTGACGGCAATGGGCACCTGCAGCTTTTCGGGCGCAAGAAGAACATGATCGTGACCGAAGGCGGCAAGAATATTTATCCCGAGGATATTGAAAACGCCTTCGACGGGTTGCAGGTGAAAGAGTATTGCATTTTCGCTGCGAATTATTTGTGGCCAGCAAAAAGTCTCGGTCGCGAAATGCTGATTCTTCTGCTGCGCCTGGAGCAGAATCAGGAATTCACTGAGGCCCTGAAACAGGAGATCATTGCGCGTAACCGGCGACTGCCGGACTTTAAACGCATTGGCGGATACTTGCTGTGCGGCAAGGATTTCCCTCGCACCGCGTCCATGAAAATCAAGCGCACCGAACTGGCTGAGGATGTCCGCAAAGTGCTCGGCCGTGCGGCTGTGGTCGAATTGTGAGCAACGCGGACACTTTCCTTGCCGTGGTGAATCCGGCTGCGGGTGGAGGGCGTTGTCGCAAACTCGTTCCAAACGCACTCGACCGGTTGCGAGCCGGCGGAATCAAGCTGGAGGTGGTCGAAACGACGGGTCCTGAGCAGGGAACGCAGCTGGCACGCGAGGCCTACGGCCGCGGGTATCGCAGGTTTATCGCGGTGGGCGGCGATGGAACGTCGTATGAGATCGTCAACGGACTTTTTCCGCGCCGGGATTTTGACGAACCTGTCACGCTGGCATTTCTTCCTCTCGGAACGGGCAATTCCTTTCTACGCGAATTTACCGACCGCGGAGTGGAATACGCGATCGAGGCAATACTCGCCGGACGGTCGCAGCCATGCGACGTTTTGCGATTGCGCCACACGCAAGGAATTCTGCATTACATCAATTTACTATCGATGGGGTTTGCCGCGGATGTTGCGACTCTCCGGGCTCGCCGGTTCAGCGGGTGGGGAGAACTTGGTTATCAATCGTCCATTTTCGTTACCCTGGCTCGGTTCCGCCGGCGTCCTTTTCCTTTGCGAGTCGATGGTGAAGAAGAGATCGATCGCCGTCCCTGCCTGTTTCTGACCTTCAACAACAGCAAGTTTACCGGAGGAACTATGATGATCGCGCCCAAGGCTGAAGTGAACGATGGCCTCATCGAATTTGTGCGCTGGGGCCCCATTGGCCGCTTGGGACTGATTCGCAATCTACCTACGCTCTATGATGGAACGCACATCCATCATCCGCTCGCCGAAAGGCGGGAGGCGAAGCGAATTGATTTTCATTTGGATGCTCCCGTGGATGTCATGGTCGATGGCGAGGTACTGACATTACAATGCGAGACGCTGGATGTGCTGCCATCGGCTCTACGGGTCGTGGTATAAGAATTTATCTCTATGTCACAAGAGCGCAGAAAACGGCAACAGAAGCGGGAAGGCCGAGAGCGGCCGAATCCAAACCGTACGCGTTACATAATGATTGCCATCGTGATCATCATTGCATTCGCGGCCGCATATTATTTCCTTTGGTACAAGCACACCAGCCGTCTGGACGCTTTTGCGAAATGCCTGACGGCAAAGCAGGCCAAAATGTACGGCGCCTTTTGGTGTCCGCATTGCGAAGAGCAGAAAGAAAAGTTCGGCTCGTCGTTTCAGTATGCTCCATATATTGAGTGTGGAATCAAGGGCTCGAAGGGAATCGAGCCGGTTTGCACCCAAGCCGGCATCAAACGCTTTCCGACTTGGATCTTTGCCGATGGCACGCGAGTCGAGGGCGAGCACGAGTTGGATTTCCTGGGTCAGGAAACTGGATGCAGCCTGCCATGAGCACAGCCGCGCGACGGGTGTTTCCGTTGATCGCTATTCTGGCCCTGGCTGGGATAGTCGTCTCTTCCATTTCGCTGCATCACCACTATGGCACTTCGCAAACGAACTATTGTGATTTCGGTGCGAGCTTCAATTGCGACATCGTCAATCGCAGCATTTACTCCACCGTGCTTGGAATTCCGGACGCGCTGATTGGCATCCTCGGTTATGGCTTACTGCTCACCCTGTCGACGTTTTATCGCACGAAAGCGGAAGCTCCTTTGATGCTGTTGGTGGCTTCCACGGCGGGCATGGGTTTCGCTCTCTATCTGACTTATATCGAGAAGTTCGTGCTGGCTACTTGGTGTGTTTTGTGCCTCTCGTCGCTGGCGCTGATCGTTCTGATTACTGCACTCTCGTCATTTTTGGTGGCGGCTGCTATGCGCCCAAGCTGACCGGGCTTTCTTGCTACGCTAGCACGGGTGATGACGCCCGCGCCCACAGTTCACGATGGAAGAAGTTACTCAAGCGCAAACGGTGCCGAACCCATCCGTTACTGGCGATCTTCGGGTGCACGAATTTCACAGCCGCATATTTCGCAACACGCGGATGCTGCGGGTCTGGGTGCCGCCGCGATATGATGAGATCGAGAATAGTGCTCGACACTACCCCGTGCTTTATCTGAACGATGGTCAAAACCTCTTTGACCGGGCTACGGCTTTTGCAGGTGTGGAATGGCAAGTGGACGAAACCGCCGACCGACTGATCCGGCAGGAGGTCATTCCGCCGCTGATAATCGTTGGAATCGACAATGCCCAGAATGACCGGATCAAAGAGTTCCTGCCGTACCGCTCGTTTCATCCCCCAGTGTTGCGTCCGCAAGGGAAGCGCTATCCCGACTTCTTGATGAATGAAGTCATGCCTTTTGTGTACGAGCGATATCGCATCGCCCGAGGTCCTGAAAATACGGGTTTGGGTGGGTCATCCTTGGGCGCCATGATTTCGCTCTACACGGTGGTGGAACGGCCGGGAGTGTTTGGCCGCTTACTGCTCGAAAGTCCATCGCTGTTTATTTCCAATCGAAGGATTCTGAAATACAGCCGTTCTTTTCGACAATGGCCGGAGAAAGTGTTTCTGGCGATAGGAACGCGGGAAGCAGGCCGCGACGATAAAGATAAGCAGGTGGTCGAAGATGTCCGCGAACTCGAAAAAAGTCTACGCCGTGCGGGTCTGGACGACAGCCGCTTGCTGGTGAAAATCGCCGAGGGCGCATCTCACAACGAAGCAGAATGGGCGAAGCGCTTTCCCGACGCCGTGAGTTTTTTGTACGCGAAATAGAAACAGGCGAGATGATATGCGGAGCACGCGCCTTCTCCGGGTCCTTACCGCGGCGGTGAAATCGCCACTCGTGGTGTTTTTGGTGGCGCTGATTGCGCGGGTATGGGTTTTGCGGCAACTCTTGCCCGCAAAAACGTGGCCTGACTTTTACGAACACAACGAATTTGCCCGAATTGCTTGGGCTATCGTTTCAGGATTTGGCTACAGCTCCCCGTGGGCCAATACTCCGCTGGCGCCAACGGCTGTGGAGCCTCCCGTGTACTCCTATCTGCTTGCCGGGATTTTCAAGCTGACCGGAGCTTATAGCTATGCCTCTCTTTGGATCGCAGTTGGATTGAACGCAGTGTTGTCTGCGGTCACCGCAGTGATTATTCTCCATATCGGTAAGCGGGATTTCGGCGCCCTCACCGGAATTCTGGCGGCGTGGGTCTGGTCGTGCTGGTTGTATGAAGCTGCTGTCTCGGTACGCCTCTGGGAGAGCAGTCTTTCGGCACTGTTCCTGGCGACTGCACTGTTCTTGCTTCCTCAGGTGGCAGAGTCGCTCCGTTGGCCACGCTGGGTAATATTTGGAGGCCTTGGCGGTGTGGCCGGTCTTACCAATACGACTCTGTTGTCTCTCTTTCCGTTCTTCTGGCTGTGGCTCTGGCTCGCCTGCCGTCGTCGCGGCCGCTCGCCGGGTAAGCAGCTGCTGGCTTCTATCGCGGTTTGTATACTGACGTTGTTACCTTGGACGATCCGCAATTACGAAACCTTCCACCGCCTGATCCCGATGCGCGACAATTTTGGCCTCGAGTTGTGGATTGGTAACCATGAAGGAGCGATGCAGGCGCACCAATTCCCGCCTGACTTTCCCCTGATCGATCCGACGGAATACACCCGTTTGGGTGAACTCCCCTTTATGGAGGCCAAGGGGCAGGCCGGGCTGCACTTTATCGGGAAGCATCCGGAAGAGTTCTTGTTGTTATCCGCCCGGCGCTGCTTAAAGTACTGGACAGATCCTGACGAATTCGTTTGGCTGCCGTTAAGCTTGATGGCTTGGCTCGGAGCGGCGGCAGCATTGTCGCGCAAAGGGTTGGATGCGTTACCTTATGCACTGGTTCTGTTGGTTTTTCCCACGGTCTATTACATCACTCACACATTCAGCAGTTATCGGCATCCCATTGAGCCCGCAATGTTCTTGCTGGCGGCGTACGCGCTGGTGACCGCGCTGGAAAAACTGAACGCACAGTTACTTCATAAGCGACAGGGCGCCAACGCCGGAGCGTAACTGGAGTTCCGCGATCAACGCGTCATGGTCACGGATAGAGAGACAGCTTAGGCGGGGACTCGTCAGGCTCGAAGAGCCACACATGGCGACCCTTGTAATACAGCAGAAGCTCGCGGTTATCGGATTCGCCCATGTCGCGTGCCCAGACAACCTTCGCCGCGTCGATGTCGGCCGCGTTGTAGACGTCTTCGTCGTCGGGGAGGTGGTCCTTTCCATAGCGCACAAGCACCAGTTGGTTCTCCGGCAGGTGCTCAAGGGAACGAAGCAGGGCTGCGCGGGTCTGGTTACCTCGCGGATAGGCAGGTTCAATTTGTGCGTGGGCTATGACAGCGGTTACGCGCAAGATCACCATGGCGCACGCAATCAAAGGAATAGCTCGAAGCAATGAGATGCCAACGGGCTTTCCTTTCCATGTCCAGAATCGCAGATGACGCATGCACTGCAGCAGGATCAGATACAACAGGCCAACGGCGGGCGCGAAATAGTGCGGCCGATACCAGATCTCAATCGCCAGCCCCAAAAGAAACACTGTGCTAGCAAACAGGGGGAAACGCATCCTGCGATCGCGTACGATCCAGGGAAAGGCAACCAGCGGAATGGTCAAGACGGGCCCTAGAAAAGAACGCCATGACCACGAAAGCTTGACTGCTGCGTGGTCGATGAAACCGGTCAAGGTACGATTCTCGGTGTAGTACTGGAATTCCTTCTCGTAGAAGTTACGCATAATCGCATGGTGATACTCAGGCTCGGTTCGAGGCTTCTGCCAGATGAAGTATGACGCTGCGGAATATGTTTTGCGATTTACCTGGTAGGCCAACCGAAAGGGACTGCCGGTTACGCGGTAGTTGTAGTAGCAGGATGCCAGTGCCGCCATGACGAGAACCACAGTAATCGGTGCGACCAGGCGGGTTAGTGTGATGGAAAGCGGAGGGCGTCCCGGCCCAACGAGCCAGACCAGCATAGCCACAGCGACCGTCAGACTGAGTACGAATCCCTCGTAGGGGCGGCTGTTCGCAAGGATAGCCAAGCCCAGCCCCATCCAAAGCGCGTCTCGCACCCGCGGGTGCCGTTGTAATCGTGGGAGTGCTCCGAGCACAAGCGCTCCTCCCAACGCTACGACCGATGCGCACCAGTAACCGTTCATCCAGTAGCCGAAGATGCCCAGCCGCAACACTGCCAACACGCCGCCGAACAGAGCCCACGACGGAGGCAGCCAGCCCTGCAGCATCCAGCACAGCGCGCTGCACATAGCTGCGGTGATAAGCCATTGACCGATCCAGGGATGTCCCAGCAGTTGACCCGCAGCCAGCACCAGACCTTGCGCCGGCGGGTACATTGACATGTAGGTCGGGCGTTGGATGACGTGGAAGGTTTCGAAATGGACCCACATGGGATGAGTGGGATTGGTCAGGCGTCCGTGGGAGAAGGTGTCGGCGGCCAACAAGTAACTGAACTCGTCATGCGCGCGAGGCGCAGGAATGCCGAGCACCGGGATCAGCGCCCCGCGAATCGCGAGAACCAGGACTCCCACGACCACAATCGATAAAGTTTTTCTGCGCGCTAGCCTGCCGAACCACTGCTCGACGTGGCGAAAGGATGATGGTCTCGCGGGGCGTTGCCTGAAAATCATGGCGGCGAGCGCCAGAACCAGAATCATCTCGATAATATCGAGAGCCCACAGCGCCAGCTCTTTGGACACCTCAGACATGGTCAGCGGATTTTCAATTGGCGACAGGCGATTGTCAATGGCGCGATGCTAAAGATAAAGTCGCAGCAAACTCAAAAAGCCGCATTGGATATACTTCATTGGCTCGTAAATTTGTTTTTGATGCGACGAAAAAGACCGCAATGAAGAAATTCATCCAAACTTTGACTTGGTTTGGCGTTGCTGTTCTTGGCGCGCTGGCGCTGGGCACGATTGCGTTGCACCGCGGCGAGCAGATCAATGCCATGTGGCTTGTCGTCGCGGCTTTTTGTGCATACGCGTTAGGCTACCGCTTTTACAGCAGATTTATTTCCGCGAAAGTGCTCGCGCTCGATGCGCGGCGAGCCACTCCCGCCGAGCGACTGGAGGATGGCCGCGATTTCGTTCCTACCAATAAGTGGGTGCTCTTTGGGCATCATTTTGCCGCTATCGCTGGACCGGGGCCGCTGGTGGGGCCAGTACTCGCGGCGCAGTTTGGCTACCTTCCGGGGACGCTCTGGATATTGATCGGCGCTGTGTTTGGCGGGTGCGTGCAGGATTTTGTCATTCTGCTTTTCTCGGTGCGGCGAGATGGAAAGTCGCTGACCGAAATGGCCCGTGAGGAAATCGGCATCGTAGGCGGGTTTGTGGCCTACGCAGCGGTTATCAGCATCATCGTGATTCTGCTCGGTGCTGGTGCGTTGATCGTGGTGAACGCTTTGAAGGCGAGTCCCTGGGGCGTGTTCACGATTGCCATGACCATTCCTATCGCGGTGTTCATGGGTTTTTATCTGCGCCACTTGCGTCCCGGCAAAGTGCTGGAAGTTTCGTTTCTGGGATTCGTTTTCGTCATGCTTGCGATCTGGGGCGGACAGTGGGTCTCGCAGACTCCGGCGGTCGCTCCGTGGTTTACCCTGACCGCGCCAACGCTTGCTGTGATCATTATCATTTATGGATTTGCCGCTTCGGCATTGCCGGTTTGGTTGCTGCTTGCGCCGCGAGACTACTTGAGCACATTCGTCAAGCTGGGAACGATTGGATTGTTGGCGTTGGGAATCGTCGCGCTGCGTCCCACGCTGCAGATGCCGCCCCTGACAAGGTTTGTCGACGGATCCGGACCAATCTTCGCAGGCAAGATCTTTCCTTTCGCGTTCATCACCATCGCTTGCGGCGCCATCAGCGGATTCCATTCTTTGATCTCGAGCGGTACGACCCCGAAGTTGATTCGGCGCGAACTGGAAACTCGCATGGTGGGTTATGGGGCGATGATGTGCGAATCCATGGTGGCAATTCTGGCAACGATTGCCGCATGCGTACTTTCGCCGGGAACTTATTTCGCGATCAATAGTCCGGCTGGAATCGTGGGCCAGTCGCCCGAAGCGGCGACTGCAACCATCAGCGGATGGGGATTCCCGGTTACGGCCGGCGGGATGCATGCGCTGGCGCAGGCCGTGGGTGAGCAGACTTTGTTCAATCGCACTGGGGGCGCTCCAGCTTTTGCGGTAGGGATGGCCCACATTTTTTCCAGCAGCTTGGGCGGACAAGCTGTGATGGCTATCTGGTATCACTTCGCGATTATGTTTGAGGCTTTGTTTATTCTTACCGTTCTCGATGCCGGCACACGTGTCGGCCGCTTCATGGTGCAGGATGCCCTCAGCCATGTTTGGAAGCCGCTCGGCCGTACGGGTTGGTATCCGTCGATTCTGGCTACCAGCGCGTTAATCGTGGCGGCGTGGGGATCGTTCTTGTGGCAAGGGGTAAAAGACCCTCTGGGCGGAATCAATTCGCTGTGGCCGCTGTTTGGGATATGCAATCAACTGTTGGCGACTGTGGCGCTTTGCGTGGCCACGACCATCATCGTCAAGATGGGCAAAGCAAAGTATTCGCCAGTGACTCTTGCGCCGCTCGTCTGGTTGGTTGCGGTGACGTTTACGGCATCGTGGCACAAGGTTTTCGATCCCAATCCGCGCATCGGTTTTCTGGCGCATGCGCGGCAACTCGCTGCTTCAGCCGCGCCCAGTCATGAAATTTCGCGACTGATCTTCAATGACCGGCTGGACGCTGCGGTCGCGGGAGTCTTGGTTTGTATGGTTGCGCTCATTTTGCTGGAATCGATTTCCTTGTGGGTGAGCGTGATCTCGGGCCGGATGCAGGTGAGAGTCAGGGAAGCGCCGTTTGTGGCGACGCGGTTTGCCACGGAGGAGCAGGGATGATGCAACTACGGAAAATCACCACCACTCTAATGGCGACTCTTCGCGAGATTTTCGACGAGTCTGCTTACGTGCGATTTCTTTCGCGGAATCAAATAAGTTCTTCCTCAAGAGCGTATGCGGCGTTCCTGCGCGAGCAAGAGAATGCGAAAGCTCGTCGCCCGAAATGCTGCTGACTTTGACGTTACGGCACTTCCTCGAATAGCCTGTACATTCCTCGATGAGCAGCGAGCCAGCCATTTCGGTGCGGGAGTTGCGCAAAGCCTACGGTCCCGTCGAGGCTGTGCGTGGCCTCGATTTCGAAATCCAGACTGGGGAAGTCTTTGGCCTGCTCGGACCGAATGGCGCAGGAAAAACTACCACGGTGGAGATCCTGGAAGGCTTGCGACCGCGTAGTGGAGGGCAGGTTTCGGTGTTGGGTTTCGACCCGGAGAAACAGAAACAGCAACTCAAGGATCGCATCGGCGTTTGCCTGCAAGCCACGAATTTGCCGGATAAGATTCGCGTTCGTGAAGCCCTTCACGTTTTCTCGTCGTTTTACAGCCGCAATGTTGACGCGAATCAAATCCTGAAGCGGCTTCAGCTCGAAGACAAGCGCGATGCGTTCTATAGCACGCTCTCGGGCGGGCAGAAACAGCGCCTGGCTTTGGCGCTCGCATTGGTCAACGATCCTGCGCTGTTGTTTCTCGACGAACCCACGACCGGCCTCGATCCACAGGTTCGGGCGGAGATTCACGGGTTGCTCGAGCAACTTCGTGATGAGAAACGCACCATTCTGTTGACTACGCATTACATCGAGGAGGCGGAGCGTCTTTGTGATCGGGTCGCGATTATCGATCAAGGGCGCATCATCGCGATGGACACTCCGCGCAAGCTGCAGCAGCAGAGCCGCGCGGCTTCGACCATCGTGGTGACGTGCGACAAGCCCATTCCGGCCCAGCATCCAGTGTGGGTCGAGTCGATCGAGAGCATTGTGGATTCGACCGGACATACGCTGACCGTGATTTCGCGGCGTCCCGCGGCCACGCTGGTGGACTTGATCAAATGGATCGACCAGAGCGGCCTTGAGCTGGTGGATGTTCATCTCAAGAAGCCTACGCTGGAAGATGTGTTCATCGAATTAACAGGTAAGCGGCTTCGCGAGTGACACGGAAGACATGAAAAGTTACATCGCGCTCATCCAACTCGATCTCAAGCTCGCGCTGCGGCAGAAGTCCGTCTTGTTTTTCAATTACATGTTTCCGCTGATTTTCTTTGTGGTTTTCGCTCAGGCGATGCATGGGGATCGCGGCAACGCCATGACTCAGATCGTCACCATGGTGATCATCATCGGCGTGCTGGGCAACGGGCTGTTCGGAGCGGGGATGCGCGCGGTGCAGGAGCGCGAGTCCAACGTGCTTCGACGTTATAAAGTCACTCCGATTACTCCAGCTCCAATTCTGATTGCCGCGACCGTTGTGGGGTGGATTCTTTTCATGCCCCTGGTGCTGTTTATGTTTTGCGTGGCGCATTTCGGATACGGCATGCCATGGCCCGAGAGGATGGGGTCGATTCTTTTGTTCGCGACGCTGGGCATTCTGGCCTTTCGCGCCATCGGAATGATTCTCGCGGCGGTAGCGAATTCCATGCAGGAAAGCCAGATCCTGGTTCAGTTGGTTTACCTCCCGATGCTGTTTCTGAGCGGCGCTACATTTCCGACTTCGATGTTTCCCTCATGGTTGCTCATCGTGACGCAATTCCTGCCCGCCACGTATTTAGTTTCGGGACTCGAAGGAATGATGCTGCGACAAGAAAGCCTGTTGGCGAATGGTTTTCCGGCATTTGCTCTGCTGATCACCGTGTTTGTGGGACTTTTCATTTCGTACAAACTTTTCCGCTGGGAAAAAGAAGAAAAGATTCGCGGGTCGGCCAAGCTTTGGGTGGGTGCGGTAATGTTGCCGTTCATTGTGTTGGGTCTATGGCAGGCGCACACCAAGCAGAATGTGGCGAAAACCAAGATGCTGAACCGGGAACTGGCGCGGGGCGAAACTTACCTGATTCGCGGGGCGCGCATTTTTGTTGGTGATGGAAAGGTGATTGAATCGGGCGCGATTTTAATTCGTGGCGGCAAGATTTCTGAGGTCTATGAAGGGGAAGGACCGGACCCGAGAACAGTGAAAGCCACGCCCATTGAGGCCGCCGGCAAAACGGTTCTGCCCGGGCTAATTGATGTCCACGTGCACCTTGTAGCCCCCGGTGGTTTCTATTCGGACATGAGCCATTACAGCCCGGAACCCCACATGCTCCGCAATCTGGCGGCTTACCTCTACAGTGGTGTGACTGCGGTTAGAAGCGTGGGCGACCCTTTGGACATGGTGCTCAAGGTTCGCTCAAGCGTGAATAGCGGCGAGAGGCTGGGAGCCGAACTCTTTACGTGTGGGCCACTCTTTACTGCGCAGGGCGGGCACGGCACCGAATATTTCAAGGGCATGCCGGCAAATATTCGCGATCAGGCGGAAGCGCAGTTCACGCGCCTTCCCACTTCCGCCGATGAAGCGCGCCGCCAGGTTGACGAACTCAAGCGCTCGGACGTTGACTGCATTAAGGCCATACTCGAAGCGGGCGGAGGCTCCCGGGTCTTCAATCGTCTGGACAGCACGATTTTCCAGGCCATCGTCCAGGAGGCTCATGCTCAGCAATTGCCTCTGGCTGTGCATACCGGGGATTTGCGCGATGTGACGGATGCGGTGCAAGCTGGCGCAAACTCCATCGAGCACGGTTCGTTTCGCGAGGCCATACCGGATGCCTTGTTTCAGGAAATGGCCAGGAAGAAAATCTCTTATGATCCGACGCTGAGCGTGGGCGAGGCGTTTCGAGACTTTGCGGCTGGCAGTACCGATCTGCTAAAGCGCTCGCTGGTGCAGCAAGTAGGACCTACGGACCTGATCGAGAATACCGAGAAGGAAATGGCGTCGAAGGACGTCGAACCGATCCGCGAGGGCATCGCGCAGTTCCCCTTCAACCTGGAAATGGGGACGCAGAACCTACTGCGGGCATATAAGAATGGTGTCATGCTCGTGACCGGCAGTGACGCGGGCAATTTTCTGATACTTCATGGTCCGACCGTGCAACACGAACTTGCACTATGGGTGAGAGCGGGAATTCCTCCCGCGATTGCGCTTCAAGCCGCGACTTACAATGCTGCCCGTTTGTTGCGGCGCGGATAATCACATTGGATTGATTCGCGTTGGCAATGACGCCGATCTGTTGGTGGTCGATGGGAATCCACTCGATGACATCGGCGCGGTCGAGCGCATTTCAATTGTCTTTTTCAAGGGCGAGCAACTCGACCGGTCGGATCTGTTCAATCAGGAGTAAGCAGGGCAAGCGTCAGGAGTAAACAAAATCTTGTGCGCTGGATGCTAGACTCTGGTCGATGCGTGTTTTAGGAATCGATTGCGGTACGGAGTACACCGGCTTCGGCGTTGTCGAGCTAGGCCACGACGGCACGCTGATTTGCCTGACCTGCGGCGCTGTCAAACTCTCTCCTCGTGACTCTATGCCGGCGCGCCTGTCAACCATTTTCAACCGGCTGGGTGAGGTCATCGTCGAGCATCGGCCGGACCGGGTGGCCATCGAAGATGTTTTTTATGCGTTGAATGTGAAGTCGGCGCTCAAGCTGGGACAAGTGCGTGGGGTTGCGATGCTGGCTGCATCGTCGGCAGGGCTGGAGGTCGCTGAGTATTCGCCGCTTTCCATTAAGTCCGCGGTGGTCGGCTACGGCAGGGCAGAGAAGCAGCAGGTGCAACATATGGTCACGCGGCTGCTGAACTTGGCAGAAATTCCGGAGCCGCCGGACGCAGCCGACGCCCTTGCCATTGCAATCTGCCATCTGCACACGTCAGCCACGCTGGAACGCCAGCGGGCATGAGAAGGTTTCGTACGACCAGCACATTTTGGCATAATTCCTTCTGCATGTTCTTCGCTCGGTTCCGCATGGTTGCGCTTGTATACCTGATCGCGTGCTTCATGTCTTCCGCGCAGGCGCAGCAGACAGCCGTCCCTACGGTGACTTTCACGTTGGACTTTCCCGGCTCCGAACCGGATCACTACGTTGTCTCTGTATCCGAAGATGGCCGCTCATCCTACGACTCTGACGGCAAGCTCAGTCCGGACTCCGAGGGAGGGGATTCTTTTCACGCAGATTTCACCATGTCCCAGGCCGGGCGCACTCGTGTTTTCGACCTTGCCAAGCGCGCGCATTATTTCGAAGGGCAGATTGACTCCAAGAATAAGAAATTGGCTTCCACCGGATCCAAAACGCTGACCTACAAGGACGCACAAAAAAACACGAGCGCCACTTATAACTATTCGCCGGTGCCCCCGGTTCAGGACCTGACTAATTTCTTCCAGTCACTATCGACAACCCTGGAGTTCGGCCATCGGCTGGATTATCACCTTCGCTATCAGAAGCTTGCTTTGGATGAGGAATTGAAGAACATGGAAGAAGCCTTGAACAGCGGCGGGCTTGCGGAGATTTCAGCGGTGGCTCCGGTCTTACAAAAGATTCTGGACGATCCGGCTGTGATCAAGGTAGTACGTGCCCGAGCTCAGCGTATGCTGCAGCTCGCGGATGCCAGCGGCAAGTGACCGGTCGAAAGCAGCCGAATATATCTGATGTGCGGGCAACAAAACAGCCCAAACCATGTTCTAATAGCGCAAGAGGGGCCTTTCCGGGGGTGTTCTATGTCCAGGATAAACATCAAGCTGCTGATGCAAGCGGCGGCAGCTTCTTCTCTGATTCTCACGATTCTTTCGTTCACCGTTCCCGCCGTTGCCGATTCGCAAGTGCGCATGGTGCGATTGAGCGAAGTTCAGGGCGACGTCCAGGTCGACCGCAATACCGGACAGGGCTATGAGAAGGCATTCCTGAATTTACCCATCACCCAGGGTGTGAAGTTGCGTACCCGGAATGACGGTCGCGCCGAAGTGGAATTCGAAGACGGCAGCACGCTGCGAGTCACTCCGGACACGCTGATCGAGTTTCCGCAGCTTTCCCTGCGCGACTCCGGGGCCAAGGTTTCCACGGTCCATCTGCAGGAAGGCACTGCGTACCTCAACTTCGCGGGCGCGAAGGACGATGAGTTTGCTCTGACTTTTGCTCATGAAAAACTGACGCTGGCGCATTCGGCCCATCTGCGGATTGAGATGGCTGACGTCACCGCGACTTTGGCCGTCTTCAGCGGTGACGCGCAGATCGCTGGCGATTCGGGAACGATAGCCGTCGCAAAGAACCATACTGCGACCTTCGACTTGACGGATGACGATCGGCATACGTTGGCCAAGGATCTAGAACCGGATCCCTTCGACGCATGGGATAAAGAGCAGAATCAATACCACGAGGTCTACGCCAGCAACTCTTCCAGCAGCTATTCACCGTATGCCTACGGCACCAGCGATCTGAATTACTACGGAAGCTTTTCTAACTACCCCGGCTACGGCAACGTGTGGCAGCCTTACTTTGCCGGAGCAGGCTGGGATCCGTTCATGAACGGCGCCTGGGCATTCGCGCCCGGGTTCGGTTATGGCTGGGTCTCCGCGTACCCGTGGGGATGGACGCCGTACCACTCCGGCAACTGGGTTTATCTGCCTACGGGCGCATGGGGCTGGCAGCCCGGCGGCCCTTACTTAGGATGGAACACTCCGCGGATTATTAATTCGCCCACGCACTACACTCTGCCGCAGCCTCCGACTTCAGGCCAGGGGACAGTTCTGGTGAACCGTGGCCCGTTGCCGATCCAGTTAGGAAGATCGTTTGACAAGCTGCAAATTACGAAGAATTCGGCGGGACTCGGAATCCCGCGCGGCGGCATCAAGAACCTGAGCCAACTGTCGGGCACGGTGCAGCAACAGGGATTTGCCACCGCAAAAGTCCACACCGCACCGGTCGGGATCGGTTGGTGGCACGGCGGCTATTATGGGCCGGGGCAGATGGTCCCGTGGCAAAACGGGAGCGCCGCGAGCGCTTCATCCGCCGGACATTCCAGCGCTGGCCATTCCGGCGGTCGTCATTAGAGCAGGAAACAATTGTGCATCGAAAGGGCGGCCTTGGGTCGCCCTTTTTCTTTGCGTGGGCGCCCATTTGTCGATCGAGGAGAGCAGCATAACGAGTGTAACCGCTGGTTACAACAGCTAACTCCACCTCGTGTTCGCTGAGGCATAATACGCCGTGGAGTTGACGCCATGCGGGTGGCCAAGAACGTTGCCCTCTTCGGCTCTGTCGGCCTTGGGCTGTCGCTAGTTATTTTCGGTCTTGCCAGTGTCGCCCCTAGCGTATTCGGCTGGCTCACTGTACCCTTCTGGGTATTGTCGGCAATTGCGAACCTCGGCGCTCATGACGTGGATTGGCGTCTTTTCCTGCTCAGCGGCACGGTCTCCTATGGTGTTGTTGCGTTTCTGATATACCGATGGGTATGCGGCCTTCGGCGATGAGCATCTGGTGGGGCTGGGGAAATATCGCCATTTCGCTCATAATTGGCGCACAACGTCATGAGATGAGGCCAACAGGCTCCAATGCAAAACTGTCTGGTAGTGTTTTGTTGGGAGCGCATTCTTGGTTTGTTTCTCCGATGCTGCGATGGACCTTGCGTGGTAAGCTTTCTGTCCGCCCCACTAATTGAAAACTCAGAGGCTTCCAAGATGCGACCGGTTCTAGTTCCAATTTTTCTGTTGAGCTGTTTGTCATTCAACGCATTCGCGCAAACCACGCCTGCGACAGATTCCGGCAAACCAGCTCCTCAGCTTGATCACTTCGATGCAAAGAATGTTGATAAGTCGGTCGATCCTTGCGTCGATTTTTATTCGTACTCGTGCAATCGCTGGATCGCTGACAATCCCGTGCCTCCCGACGAAGTCTTCTGGGATTCCTTCGGGAAGCTTCAATTGTGGAACGAGACCTTTCTCCATCAAACCGTGCTCGAAGTCGCAGCCAAGCCGGCGGCCGAGCGCACCCCAGTCGAGCAGAAGGTCGGCAATTACTGGTCGGCTTGCACCGATCAGAAACAGAGAGACACGAACTCCCTCTCTAGCTTGCGGCCCCAGTTGGAGCGGATCGAGGCAATGCGCAGCAAGGCTGAGATCGTCGAGGTCGTGGCCGATCTGCATCGGTCGATTCACGGCGCCTGGAATCCCGCCGATCCCGAGACTTATGCGGCGTTGTTTGGCTTTGGCGCGCAGCCCGATTTTCACGACACGACCCACGTGATCGGGCAGTTTGATCAAGGCGGAATGGCGATGCCGGGCCGCGATTTCTATCTGAACGATGATGCGAAGTCGGTTGAGATTCGAACCAAGTACGTCGTCCACATTGCCCGTATGTTGGAACTCTCTGGAGTATCTTCGGCTCAGGCGAAGGCTGACGCAGACGTCATTCTGCAAATGGAAACGTCCATGGCGAAGGCCGCGATGGATATCGTGAAACGACGCGATCCGAAAAACCTCGACCACGAAATGAGTCTGGACGCGGTGCAGAAACTGACTCCATCGTTCAACTTCAGCCGCTATCTGCAATTGATGCATGCTTCGACTGCGGGAACCTTCATCGTGACCTCGCCCGATTTCTTTACCGGCATAGAGCAGCTCATCCAAAGTGAGTCTCTCGATCACTGGAAAGCATATTTCCGATGGCAGTTGCTGAATGGTCTGGCCGGAGAGATGAGCGACGATTTCGTGAACGAGGATTTTACCTTTGTTCCTCAAACCCTGTTCGGCGCGAAAGAGCTTCAGCCTCTTTGGCGCAGATGCATTCAATCGGAAGATCGCGACATCGGGCAATTGTTGGGGCAAGCATACGTAGCGCGGGCCTTCCCGCCTGAGAGCAAAGAACGCGTTCAGCAAATGGTGAACGCGCTCAAAGTCGCGCTCGGCCAGGAAATCGATTCCATGGATTGGATGAGCCCGCAAACCAAGAAGCAGGCGCGAATTAAGCTCGCCGCCCAGATCGATAAGATTGGATATCCCGACCACTGGCGCGACTATTCGGCTTTGGAAATTGAGGCGGATAATCATCTGGGCAACGTGGAGCGTTCTGCGGCATTCGAAATGTATCGCCAGCTTAAAAAGATTGGCAAGCCGCTGGATCGAACCGAGTGGGGCATGACGCCGCCCACGGTCAATGCTTACGAGGACGCCCAGACCAACACCATCAACTTCCCGGCAGGAATTCTGCAACCGCCGTTCTTCGACCCCGCCAAAGACGATTCGGTAAACTACGCTGCCGCCGGCGCGGTGATTGGGCACGAGACGATCCATGGATATGACGATCAGGGGCGTAAGTTCGACGCGAATGGAAATCTGAGCGACTGGTGGACTGCGGACGACGCCAAAGCCTATGACAAACGAGGCGACTGCATCGCTGACGAGTACACGGAGTTTGTTCCCGAAGCCGGGGTGCAACAAAACGGCCGTCTGACTCAGGGCGAGAACACGGCTGACAATGGCGGAATCCATCTGGCGCTTATCCGCGTTCGATGCGGATCTGAAAGCGAAGGGCCAGAGCCTCGATACCAAAGGGGATGACGGCCTGACCGCATTGCAACGCTTCTTCCTGTCCTACGCCAACATCTGGTGCGGCAACTTGCGTCCGGAAATGATGCGCACAATCCTGCTCACGAACCCGCATCCGCTGGACAAATACAGGGTCAACAATGTGGTGTCCAATATGTCGGAGTTCGCCAAGGCCTTCGGATGCCACAAAGGGCAACCCATGGTGCGGGAGAACGCTTGCCGGGTATGGTGAGAAGAAACGATGGAGACCGGGCATCCCCCGCCCGTTCTCCATTATTTGTTTGCGGTTGCGGCTTCGTCTTTCAGGTAGTTCGCGCTGAGCGTGCCTTTCTTTTTGGCTAGATCAATCAGCGTCGGATAGAACTGCACAAATGTCGTATCCACCGCCGCGTGCTGTTCGTGGCAGGAGTAGCACGAAGCTTCCTTGGGCACCTGCTTCGCCGGGACGTCGGTGTCAAAGCCAAAGAAAGCCCACTTGCCAGGAAATCGCGCTTCGTCTTTAACATGAACCTCACGGCCCATTAACTCCGATGTCTGATAGTGACCGCTCTTATTGATCGAGGCTTTGGTCCCCGCCGTTCGAACCTCGAGTACCAGCATGGTCTTATCCGGCCAGGTTCCGGTCTGCAGGAACGACTTGTACGCATCCGGGTTCACAAAAACATTGTCAAACATCGAGTGGTCCATCCCCGCGTTTGGGCTGTAGCTCATGTCAATGCCGGAAGTCAGATAGATCCACTCGCGATAGTTTGCCGGAAACAAGAGGCGACCCTCCGCCGTGTATGTTGGCATTTGCGTGGGCGAAGTGTTTTCCGTCGACGGCGCCGCTGCCGTCTTTGAGTCATACTGCGCCGGAGCCAGGAAAGCCAACCAAAGAAGAACACAAATGCGCATGCTTACGTCCTCCTGATATGGGTAGACGTTGGAACCACATTTTTAGTTCATTATTTGTTACAGGTGTGAACCTTAACCTGTCATATTCCCGAAGGAGACGCGCCCATTGTCGATCCGGTGCCGTCGTCTTCGTGCCCTTATGTAATGTTTTCCCGCCGGGAGTAATCGCGTATACTGGAGTCAGCCCTTAACCACGAAGATCATCGCAACCAGCCCTGCGCCTTCGCGATTGAGAAGACTCAAAAGCCAGGTGTGGGAGGAGATATCTATGTCGTTAATTAACGGAGACAAGTCCCGAGCCAACCGGACGCGGAAACAGAACATTCAGCGCCGGTTACGAACTCAAGCACTACTCCAGGCCCAGGCTGCCAAAACGAAACCAGCGGGCGTGCGCAAGCAGGCAAAATCCGCCGTCCATCCCGAACCGGTCGCGTCGTAGTTCACGACGTCGAACTGACGATGCTTCGGATGGATCGCAACCCGCAAAATCATCCCTGGAGGTGGGTATGGCTGGTCGAAGTCGTTCAAGCTTTAACAAACGCCAGAAGGAGCGCTCGCGGCAGGACAAGCAGCGCGAAAAATTAGAGAAAAGACAGCAACGAAAGTTGGAGAAACAATCGGGTGTCCCCGGAGAGAACGACGATTTCGGACAGAACGACTTCAGCCTGGCTGGCGAGTATGAAGATCCCGAAGAAGTGACCGCCTCCACCTCGACCTCCGAAGATTAGACGACTGCAGAACTAATACTTCTTTGCAATGCTCGCGTGGACCCGGACGCCCTCGTCCGGGCTGACGAGCGAAGCTCGACACGAATCTCGTCAGGAACGACTCTCACTCGCGGCCCAGAAACGCGTGTTTTGCCTTCTTGCCTGAGGCCTGCCACAGCTTGAAAATCTCAAACAGGATCACCGTGGCATACGTCACCGCGATCCATACGCCCACCTCCTCGATCGGAAGCCCGGCCCAGGTGCCGATAAATAAGCCGATCATCTGTGCTGGCCGGAAGCCCCACCACTGATAGGGCATGGCCAGAGTGGCCTCCCAAAGCAAGCTCACCAGCACGAGAATGAAGAGAGTCAGGCTGAAGGCCCGCCAGTTGATGAACGGCCTGGCGGTTGGAAAGAAGCTCGCGGCCGGAATGAAGGCGCCAAGCACGAGGAAAGTAAAATAACCGGGGAACCCGGCTGGAACCGGCGAAAACATTTTCTTGTAGACCACGGCCATCACGATCAGGAGCGCGCCAACGACCGCCGAGGTTGGATGAAACTGGAGCAGACGAAAGATCTTCTTAGACTCACCCGCATAATCGACAACGTTATAGGCCGCCAGCCAGAATTCGCTCAGCCACACGTAAATCAGTAACACGCAGAGAAAGCCGCTGAAGTAAAAGATGTACTCCTCAACCGGAACCTGTGTGCCAAGCGCCGGCGCTTTGATCCCTAAGGTCGCCCCGGAATTGCAGAAGACAAAGAAGCTGTGGGCGAAAAAGAAATCCAGACCACAACCCAGGGGAACGAGAAGGCCGATCGTTCGCCAAAAAGCCCGGCGCGGAATTTCCACGCCTTCAGCGGGCACGAACCAGAAGCCGATCACTACGATCGGAACGGTGAACAGCAGAAGACTCCAGGTATAGCCGTACGGCGTCGGGTTCGAGCACGAAACTTGCAGCGTCCCCGGAGAACGCACCGCGAACAGGGTGATCGCAGCCGGCAGGGCGACCATTGCCAGCATCGCAGCGACAAGCCATGCGCTCAGTCGCGGGCTGGGATCTCCACTGGACACGCGCGGGCACATCAAGCGATCCCTCCTGAAGTTGGAGTGATCGGAGCATTCTACGCTTGGTTGCCGGTATCGTCCCGCCGAGTT
The DNA here is from genome assembly GCA_963722725.1 of uncultured Acidobacteriota bacterium. GTDB lineage: Bacteria > Acidobacteriota > Terriglobia > Terriglobales > Acidobacteriaceae > JABDBE01. Next base: position 355,314 of record CAVROB010000006.1, on the reverse strand, counting down.
TTGTAACTAAATAGCCGAGTGGGCAACAGCTTCAGCGCACAACCACGGCGGCGTAGCCAACCACCATTTCGCGGTCGCCAGAGACGTCTCCCGAGGTCGCGTACTTGATCAGTTCGGCCTTGGTTGCGCCCAGGCGTTTGGTGGCGGTTAGCATGACGATGGCGGGGCCGAAGCCGCACATGCTGATTTCTTCCTTCATTACTACGTCGAATAGCCCACGCGCATCAAGCGCCAGCATCCGTTCGATCGCTTTGTGGTCTTTGATCCGAGTCACGGCATCGTTCTCGTAATGATTCATGTCGCTCGAGGCAACAATCAGAATTTTGTCGTCTTCCGCCTGCACGGTGTCGGCTACCGCTTCGCCCAGCTTTTCCAGAGTTTCGAACTGCCCTGTGCCCAACGCGATTGGGACGAACCTGAAATCGGGACGACGGGATTGGATGAACGGCAGTTCCACTTCGATGGCGTGCTCGCTGCGATGGGCATCGGCGTCCTCGGTCAGCAGGGGGAATCGTTTCTTCAGGGCTTCAGCCAGCCCCGAATCGATTGGAGCGTGGCCCAGCGGAGTCTCCCAGGCGCCGCTGCTCATGATCGCGAGCGGGCGTCCTTTGCCGGTATGGTTGGGGCAGAGCACGATGATGCGCTGCGGCAAGTCCAGCGTGCCGAAGACGGCTCCAGCTACCGCGCCTGAGTAGACGTAGCCAGCGTGCGGGGCGACGCATCCCAAAGCCGTGGTCCGCGTCGCTCGGGTTGGAAAGTAGGATAGGAGATCTCTATGCAGGGTTTCGCGGTCTTTGGGATAGAACCTGCCAGCTACGGCCGGATGGCGAACTGTTGAATCCATTTTGCATCTCCTTGTGGTTGGAAAAAGCCTTAACCACAAAGGACACTGAGGTTCACAAAGGAAATCACGGACCTGTGGTTTCCAGCAAGGCTCGAAATAACGCGGCGTTCTTTTCTAACGACAACGCTTCGGCGCGCACCGTCGGCTTGACTCCGGATTTTTCCAGGGCTGCGCGCAAAGCCGCCGCGGGGTACTCGGATTTCAAATTGTTCCAGAGCGTCTTGCGTTTCTGGCCGAAGGACTTTCTGAGAAAATCAATGAAGCCAGCCTCCGGCACATTCAAGCCCTCGATGCGAGACGCAATTGCAAGCCGGACTACCGTCGAGTGCACTTTAGGCGGCGGAGAAAACGCGCTCGGCGGCAGAGTGAACAGTTTCTCGACGCGGGCGTAGAGCTGGGCGGTAGCCGATAGCAGGCCATACTCGCTGCTTCCGGGACGTGCCGCCAGTCGGTCCGCGACTTCTTTCTGCACCATGAGCACGATAGTCTCGAAATATCTCCGGTACGCGAACAGGCGCAGCAGAATGTCAGAAGTAATGAAGTAGGGAAGATTGCCCACCACCTGCACCTTTTCCGGTTGATGGTTCATCCCCGGGCGCGTGCTGCCGGGCTTGGGTCCGAAGAGCGTGTCGAAATCAATGGCGAGAATGTCGCCTTCGATGATCTCGACATTCGGGGTCAAAGAAAATTTCATGCGCAGCTGCGCGGCCAGGACGCGATCGAGTTCGATCGCGATTAAGCGGCGCGCTCGTCGAGCGAGCAGGGAAGTCAGGGCGCCGCGTCCGGCCCCGATTTCGAGCACCGTGCTCTGGGAGAGGTCTCCGAAGGCTTCGGCAATGCGCAATGCGGCCGAGGGGTCGGCGAGAAAATGCTGGCCCAATTTGGGCGTTCTCGGAGCAGGACGCGCAGCAGATACTTTCGGCACATTGACCCTCTTTCTTTCGGGCGACTACACTGGACTCTCATCCCCGCGAATCTTCGTGCGCCGGATGGCGTGCAGCGAGCCGCCTTCTATCATAACTTGCGCCGAAGCCGGGGCGCATATTTTGGAGGGCTGTCTTTATGCATATTGCTTTTGCTGCCTCGGAATGCGTGCCTTTTTCCAAGACTGGCGGATTGGCCGACGTGGTCGGCGCCTTGCCGCGAGCCCTGGTTGCCGCCGGGCACCAGGTCAGCGTATACGTTCCTCGCTATCGTCAAACCAAGCTCTCCGACGCGCAAACCGTTGTCCGCAGCATCACCGTGCCCTTTGATGACCACTATCGATTCTGCTCCGTACTCACCGGTGGCAGTCACTCGGGCGTGCGCTTTTATTTCGTGGACTACCCTCCGTATTTCGACCGCGAAGCGTTGTACGGCACGTCTGCGGGAGACTATCCCGACAACGCCGAGCGTTTTGCCTTGTTCTCGCGCGCCGTGCTTGAAGCCTCCAAGATCTTGGGCGTTCCTAACGTTTTTCATTGTCATGACTGGCAGTCGGCGCTGATTCCGGTGCTCCTGCGAACGCAGTATGCGGAAGATCCGGCTTTCCGCGACGTGGGGACAGTCTTCACCATTCACAATATGGGATACCAGGGGCTGTTTCCGCCGGACACTTTACCGCTTCTCACTCTGCCCTGGGACCTGTTGGCTATCGACAAAATGGAATTCTTTGGGCAAGTGAACTTTCTCAAAGGAGCGCTGGTGTACTCCGATTTCGTTACCACGGTGAGCCGTAAGTACAGCCACGAGATTCAGACTGCGGAATTCGGCTTTGGACTGGAAGGCGTGCTCCGCGACCGCGCCGCGACCGTGACTGGAATTCTCAACGGCGTCGACTACGACGAGTGGAGCCCGCAGGCCGACAAGTTCATTGTCGCCAAATACTCGCCGCAGGATTTGTCGGGCAAAGCCAAGTGCAAACAGGATCTGCTGGCGTCGTTTGGGGTGGCCAACGCGGATCTGCGCCTGCCCGTAATTGGGATTGTCTCGCGCTTCGCGGCTCAGAAAGGCTTCGATCTGATTGCGCAAATCATGGATCGTCTCGCGCGTGAGGAGATGATCATCGTCGCCCTGGGTAATGGCGACAAGCAATACGAAGAAATGTTCGCGCGCATGCAGAAACAGTTTCCACAAAAGATCGCAGTCAAGATCGCTTACGACAACACGGTGGCGCACAAAATCGAAGCCGGCAGCGACATGTTCCTCATGCCATCGAAATACGAGCCCTGCGGCTTGAACCAGATTTACAGCTTGAAGTACGGCACTGTTCCGATCGTTCGAGCCACAGGCGGGCTCGACGACACCATCGATCCATGGGATGCGCGCACCGGCAAAGGAACGGGGTTCAAGTTTACCGACTACAGCGGCGAAGCTCTGTTGCTGACCATCAAGGATGCGCTCAAAGCTTTTCGCGACCAGTCTTCCTGGCAGACGCTCATGCGCAATGGCATGAATAAGGACTTTTCGTGGAACGCTTCGGCCAAGGAATATGCCCGCGTCTACGAACGAGTCCGGCAGGCGCGATCCACGCACAGCCCGGAACTGACGGCAGTATAGACCGCGTCCGAATCACACTCGGTTGCGACACGATGCTGCCAGTTCAAAAACGGAACCATCAAAGATGACAGTTTTGTCATGAATCTTGACAACCCCATAGCGGTGCTCTAACGTACAAGTTGCCGCTATTTTGAACCTATCCTGCGGTGCTTTCTAATCTTGTGGGTTCCTTTCAGGCCGAGAGAGTAGACAGGCCGTCCACTTTCACTCCCTGCCACATCTAAAATCCCGCGCCTTTCAGAGTCGATGAAACGACGCGGAGCCTGTCAATTCGAGCAGCAATACCACAGCACATCGCGACTGCTCGAGGGCAATCGGTGCCAAGGAGGCTCCCGGCGTGAACGTTCACCTGATCAATCCAAGCAGTGTGTCTTTTGGAACGGCGGTCATTACTCCGCGCTGGCAATATGTGCTGGCAGCGGCGACTCCGAAAAGCTTCGGCGATCCTGTTCTGGTCGATGAAACGCTAATCCAGTTGCGCCCCGAGTCGATTCGGGCCGGCGATGTAGTAGGCATCGGTATTCATACCGCGAACGCGCTGCGCGGTTACGAGATCGGCAAGACGGCACGCGGCCGGGGAGCGTATGTAATCTTTGGTGGTATTCACGCCACACTGTATCCCGAAGAGCCGCTTGAACTGGGAGGAGCGCACTCGGTGGTAAAGGGTGACGGCGATGTGGCGTGGGCGAGAGTTCTCGCGGATTGCCGCGAGGGACCGCCCAAGCCTCTTTACGTCGGAGGCCAGATCGAGGCCAGTGACTTTGTGGCCGCGCGCTGGGATCTTGTCCCGCGCAACCGCTATATGTGGGCGTCGGTGCAGACCGTGCGCGGCTGCCCCAAGCATTGTTCGTTTTGCTCAGTCTGGCGCACCGACGGCCAGCGGCCTCGCCAGCGAGCGTCCGACGTTGTGGTCGAGGAAATTGTGCAACTGCGCCGGCTGGGCTTTCGTTTTATCGCATTGGCGGATGACAACTTTTATCCCGTCACCTTGACCGATCTCAGCCTCGCGACTCAGCAAAACAATACTGCCCGGCTGAACGAACTGAAATCCATCCGGGCAGAACGATTCGAACTCATGTCGCGTCTATCCCGGCTTCCCGATGACATGGTTTTCTTTACCCAGATCACCATGGAAGCGGCGGAAGACCTGGAATTTCTCGATGCCATGAAAGCCGCGCGCATCAAGGGCGCGCTGGTGGGAGTCGAATCGGTCACCCCAGAAGGATTGAAAGATGTCTACAAGGATTTCAACCTCGCCGGCGAGAAACTCACGGAGCAGCTTCGCACGTTCCGGCGTCACGGGGTGCATGTGCTTGGTTCTTTCATTTTTGGGCTGCCCAGCGACCGTCCTGAAACCTTCGCGGCGACAGCCGCGGCAGCTATCAGCGCGGAATGCACCTTTGCCCAGTTCGTAATTTTGAGCCCCTATCCCGGGACTGTAGATTTTAATCGTTGGGAAAAGACGCTAGGCGATAACCCGCCAACCATCGACGGAATTCCGCTTACCCGGCGCTGGCTCATTCCCGAGCCGCTCCGTCCCAAGCTGTACTGGGACCATCCCCTGATGTCAGGCGAAGAAATCCGTTCCCGTACTCAGGCCGTATGGGACAGCTTCTACGGTTGGGGGCAAATTTGGAAGCGTTCGCGTTTCATTAAATCTCGCCGGGGACGAGTCGCTTTTGTGCTCATCTCCAGAATCTATCGCATGATGTATGCCGACACCGGCCTTGCCACGGATAGCGCGCGCCTCACCTGGTCCGGGCGCTGGGCCCGGTGGATGGCCAAGCCTTGCAGGCGTCACTTTGCGGGCCGTCCGATGCCAGATCTCGAAGTGCCAAAGGCCCGGCAACCGGAGTTCGACTCGCCATCGTTGGTTTCCTTGTCGTCCTGATCGGAAATGTGGTCATCCACGCGCGCTGCAAGGCAGACGGAAAATGTGGAAAGTGCTCTCACACGCAGTGGGGCGTCGGGATCTGTCCCACTGATACAATTCCTGAAGCGATTCTTCCCGTGCTCCTATGCCAGCGCCCGGCAAAACCATCTTCCACGTAGACATGGACGCGTTCTTTGTCTCGGTGGAAGAGCTGTTCGAGCCTTCACTCAAAGGCAAAGCAGTGGTCGTGGGAGGCCAGCGCGACGAGCGCGGTGTGGTCTCGGCTGCATCCTACGAAGCACGTAAGTTTGGAGTTCATTCGGCCATGCCGCTGCGCACGGCGGCCAAGCTTTGTCCGCATGCCATCTTCGTAAACGGCCATCCAGAGCGGTATCGCGAGTGCTCCGAGAAAGTCTATCGCGTACTTACTTCGTTCTCGCCCCTGGTCGAGATGGCGTCGATTGACGAAGCCTATCTCGACATGACCGGAACCGCACGCCTGCATGGCCCACCCTTATGCGCCGCTCATATTCTTCACCAGAAGATAAAATCTGAGACGCAGTTGAATTGTTCGATTGGAATCGGCGTCTCGCGCCTGATTGCCAAAGTTTCCTCTGCCAAAGCCAAGCCGCATGGAATTCTCTGGGTCATTCCGGGCCAGGAGGCGAAGTTTCTCGCGCCGCTCGACGTGCGCGATATCCCCGGCGTGGGAAAGGTTACCGAACAGAACCTGCAAGCTCTTGGCATTCGGCAGGTCGGAGACCTCACTCGCTTCGACGATGCATTTCTCCAAGAACACTTTGGCAAGTGGGGTCTGGCGCTGGCCGGCAAGGCACGCGGAGAAGACGCCGGAGGCTGGTTCGACACCGAGGTCGGCGCCGACAACGATCCCAAATCCATCAGCCACGAACACACTTACGACGAAGACACCGCCAACCCCGAGCAAATCGAATCCACGTTAATGCGCCTCTCCGAGATGGTAGGACGCCGCCTGCGCGAGCATGGATTGCACGCGCGTACCATTCAACTCAAACTCCGCTACAAAGATTTCACCACCATCACGCGCGCTCATAGCTTGCCCGCTCCCACACAACTCGACACCGAAATCTTTGAGCAGGCGCGCGCTCTATTTCGCAAGAACTGGCGCAAGGGATCGCAAGTACGTTTGCTCGGAGTCCATGCGTCGTCGTTTCTGGGCGAATCTAAACAGGAAGACTTGATCGAAGGCGCTCGCCGGCGACGCTGGCAGCAAGTTTTCTCAGCCGCAGACCGCCTGCGCGACAAATTCGGCGAGTCAAGCGTATCCCTGGCAACCGGATTGAAAGGCGGCTTCCGCGAACGCACTCACGAAAACCCAGCAGGCTTACCAGGCAAGAGCAAAGGGCAACGTTAGCAGGGTTGCCGAATAGAAGACTTCCTTTGTGTACCAGAGCCTGCCCTGACCGAAACGAGAAGAAGATCACGACCGTTGGTAATCTATCGAAAGTAAGCACATTCCCACATACTTGAGGAGTCACAGATGAGGTTGGAACGAAGTGGAGTCAGTAATGAACGCCGTAGAAGATTTCGAACAAGTCCTGACCCTCGATCAGGCAGAACAGTTCGCCGATTTCGATTCGAGCCCAGCGGTAGACGGAGCCTCGTCCACGCAACAATTGCTTGATGAACTGCTTGGCCGTTTCGAAGACGATGGTTCGCCGATGTTCCTGACGCATGGCCTCGCGCCCGATTTCTGCACAGATTCTGACGAGTAACTTTCGTCAAAATTCCATAGCATTTCGAATCATTATTTCGACTCGCCGTAGAGCTCGGCCTCGCTCAGGGGTGCGCTTACGGTTTCGCTTCCCTGAACCCCCAAGCGGGTGCGGGCCGAAAACATTGGTCCTCGCGCAATCGCTGTAGGGGCAAACGCCGACAGACCCAACGGAATCCCAATATCGTCATAGATGGCTTCGATCTCGCCTCGCCTGAAATAAGTCTCATGCCAAAACCCCGTGCCGCCGGAGTTGCGCAGGAAATTCTTCCACCACTGCATGTGCGGCTCCGATCGCGACCAACGTTCCAACGACGGAAAGTCTCGCCAATACTGGCGCATCCCCACATGCGGAGGCAGCAGCGAGAAGACGAACGATTCGTGACGCAGCAAGCCATCCGGCTTGGCTGCAACGGAGTTGTCAATCTTCGGCCCGAAGCCGAGCAAGGTCTTGATTCCAGTAATGGTATTCACTTTCATCCCCAGATAAATCACGACAAGGTCTGGGTAGGCCGTCAGGTCCACGGTGCGCCGTTCAACTCTCATGTTCACTCCGATAGCTTACTTGTTGTTGGAGGATGAGAATGAGTCCCGAGTTGCAAAAGACGAAGGCCGGAACTCCGGAATTGCTTCCGGTCCCGGCCTCGCTTCCATCAACTTGTTGGGACGGACGGGGACGCCCGTCGCTCCATTGTTTTAGTTGCTTGGCGTTGTGTTCGAAGCCGCCGTCGTGTTGCCCACATTGGCGTCGCTGTTCAGGCGGCTCAATCGTGGGAAGAACGGCGTAACTTCAAACGGCATTTTGTCGCGCGCCGAGGTGATCGCCACCGGCGCAGACTTGGTGAGTTCCACGCGGTCCGTCCAGGCGTTCAGCTTCACACGTCCGCCCATGGGAAGCGCCGCGATCTGATCCAGCTTGCTTGCATCGAGAGCCGGCCCCGTCGTGGCCAGCGCCGAAAGCCTGATCAGTTGGCCCTTGTCGTTGGTGAAGCTATTCCCCAGGTGAGCCGTCAACAAAGCCGAGAGTGTCGGAGCACGTTCGGTGAGCTCCTTGAGGAACAACGAAGGCACGTCCAACTTCTGCGCATAGGGTGAGTTCTTCAGCAGTTCCATCGCTTTGGCGTCCGCGGCGGTTTCTTCCTCGGGATTGTGTCGGAAGCCGAAGTTGCTGTACGTCGATTCATCGGAGAACAGCATGCGGTCGTTGAAGGCAAACTTGCTGCCCAGATTGTGTCCGAGAACAATGTGCGCCAGCTCGTGCGAAAGCACCATCGCCAGGCTAGCCTCGTCAGGAAGCACGTCGATCAAACCGCGGCTGACCACAATCGTGTTGCCCACGCTGAAGGTTTCCAGCGGCGAAGTAATCATGACCCGGGTCCGCACCGGACGCGGCAAATCAATGTTATTCGTGACGATCAGGTTGTTGACCACGGTCAGCAGAACCTTGTCGACTTCTCCCTCGGGAGCCACCAAGCCAGACTCTTGCAGGCGCTCGATGACGTTGTCCTCAGCCTGTTGCTGCCATTCGCGCTGAGCCTCGAGCGGAGAAGCATCCGTAGTCGAAGGAGTTTCGTCTTTTACCGAGTCAACTCGCAGCGAAGTGAGTTCGTCTTCTTTCGTGCCTTTCTTCAGATCGTAGCCCCAGATGCGGCTCTGCGCCTTGAAAGCCATTTTGTCTTTGGCTCCGTAGCTGAAGTCGCCTTCTTCGCTATAGATGTAGGCCGGAACCCAGTAGCCCGGGATCAGGTTCAACCGCCAGCTGTCCATGTGGAAATAGAAAGCGTTTCTCGGCCGCGGCGCGTACGTACCGTTTAGCCGGACAATGTTGTAATCCTGATCTTCCACCCAGATGCGGCCCAGGAATCGGCCTTTGCCCGCATCTTTCTTCGGCGTAACGTCGAAGACGAGGCAACGAACGTCGCCAAGAAATTCGCGGCGCACGTACTTGAAGGTGTAGTGACCGCGATCGAAGTCATCGCGATCGGCAAAAATCATCCACGAGAAGCCCATGGGCTTGTATTCAAACTTGAACAGCTTGCTGACGCCGCCCAGCAGATTTTTCTCGAAGCTCTCGTCCCGCGAAAGGTAGTCGCGGCGGTCAATGCTTTCTCCGAGGTCCAGCCGGCCGAGAAAATAGTGGTCCTCACTGGGGACCGCGCCGAGTTTCGGATCAGCCTTCAGGTTCTGAAGATAGGTTTCGACCAGCGGCGTCCGCGTCTTCAGCAATTCCATCAACCCGTGTTCGCGCAGGATGGTTCGATCCACCACTTGATCCATGGTCGTCGGCGGAGCCATGGCAGCCGATGCCGCGGCTGCTGATTGTCCCGAAGCCGGGTTGGCGGGCTGCGATGCAGCCGGTTGAGCTGCCGTCGCGGGCTGCGACGCAGCAGCATTCGCTGGGGCAGCGTTCGACGACGATTGATTCGCGCTCTGCTGTGCCACTGCACTCAGCGTGATCAGCAGGAAAGCGGTGAGCATCCATTTGCAAGTACGCATGACTCTGTTTCCTCTCTAGTCTCTAAACTCAGTACGCCAACTGGAAAACCACATGTACGATTGCCGTCGAATCTACAGGTGTACCCATACGCTGCGCCGGCTTGAACCGCATCTGGCTGGCAGCAGTCACCGCCGCTTCGTCCAACCCATGACCCAATCCCCGTACCACGCGATTCACATGCAGTTGCCCATTGGCGCCAAACAGCACCTCGAGCAAAACTTCTCCCTCCAGCTTCAGCTGGCGGGCTTCCTGCGTATAAATCGGACTGGGTTTGGAAATAATCTCTACTTGCGTCGTCGCCGGGCCGCTATCCGCTTGGGCGATCTTCGGTCCGTTGTGAGAAACCTGTTGCGCGCCGAATCCAGCAGTCTGCACCGCTCCCCCTCGGTTCCGGTTGTCGCCCTGCGCAATCCCGTTTCCGAAGCCCGCGCTGGCCACCGTGCCCTTGATGCCGTTTGCGCCACCTGCTCCGTTCCCTTGACCTTGGCCCTCGGGCAAATCAAACGAACCCAGCTTCGCGGCGGCAAGATGGGCGTTGTCCTTGCCCTGTCCTTTCAGGCCATCAGGATCTCCGAATCCTCCCGTCTGCACTTTCTGTATTGGAGCGCTAACCGTGGGTGTGGCTGAGCTGCCGAACGCGCCCGTATACACGATTCTCGCCGGCATCGCGCTCGGCGGTGGCGCTAATTCCGGCGCCTTGAACTTTGCTTCCAGTTGAGGAGCTTTTTCTTCCTCCTCTTTCTTCTTCTTTACGCGGATGTCTCTGGGCACAAATAATTTCGCCGTCGGGAACGACACCGGAGGCGCTACCTTCGGGAGCTCCACCGGACGCCGCGCTTTCACCTTAGGCTTGACCGGCTCTGGCCTCAAATCTGGCCTCGGAACCAGTTCCGTAACCGTGAATTTCTGCCTCAGCCGCAACGTGTCTGGGAAAAAAAACCCAGCTCCCAGCAGCAACAAGATAAAAAAGACTTCAATGCCGTAGCTTGTGGCCAGGGTGCGCCACTCGATATGCCGCTCCGGCAGAAGACCGAAATTAAGCTTGTCAGGCGTAGCCATCCACACACTCCAGTTAAGGGAACCCGAGCCATGGGGAGAGTGCGCGGGTAGAGCTTCTAACTTACGGGAGACTGGGCGAGGGGTAAACGTGCCTCCGGCACGTGTACTTAGGTAATGAGCGGAGGCCCGAAGCGGAACCAGCCCCAAAAAGGCTGAACCCGCGGAGCGCAATATGCCCCTTAACGCCGCTTCGGCGCGTCACGATTTTAGGCTGAGCTACCGCAAGAGAATGTGATCGACTGGGCTCTGGTAAAGCCAGATTCATGCAGAAAGCAAGACTCCGCCTGCAGGACAAGCAGTGACCTGCCCAAACACCAACTCATCCTGAGAGGAGTAGATTCGCGGCCCTCGCTGCGAATTTGGCGTGGCCGAGCAGCAGACGCGCAAAAATTGTTAACCGAAATAAGCCAGGAAGACTCAGCCCGTGGGACCCCAGGCAGCTGAGCCTCCTGTCTTCACAGAGGGTACCCGACTAGTGTTTGTTGGCGGATTCGGCAGCCTGCTTCAGCTCATGATTGGCCTGATCGAGCAACTCCTTGGCTTTTGAGGCATGCCCTGACATGTCAAACTCATTGGCCTGTTGGGCAGCTTGGATTTTTTCGAAGGCCTGTTCGCAAAGCCGCTGCGCCGCAGCCAGGTTGGGGTGTCTTTTCCCGCTGACATTTTGCTGCGGCATTCCCATTTGCCCATAGACCAGGCTTCCAAACAGGAGACCAAGGCTCAGAATACTTCCTAAAACCGCGTTCTTCGGCATTTCTACCCTCCTCAGGGATTGATTTCTCGGTAGTTGAACCCAAGAAAAAACATAAAGTTGTGGTGCCGCGATATTCTACGACATTCTTGAAGTTCGCGGCAAAACTACAAGGGCAGCGGCAGGTACCTTCTTGGTATCCCGTCCCCGCGGAATCTTCGGAATCACGATCGTATCACCGGACAAGTCCCAGCGGGGCGGCAACAATGCCACTACCGATTCTCGCGCGAGCGTCGCCGCGCAAAGAGATAGAAAACTGGTATGCCAGCCAGAATCACGAGGCAGCCCAGCCCCGAATTCCGCAAGTTATCGGTAAAGGTGTAGTAGAGAAGCAAGGCGGAAGACAACACAAACAGAGCGGGGACCACGGGGTATCCCCACACCCGGTAAGGCCGCGCGGCCTGCGGATCACGTCTCCGAAAGATGAAGACCGTACTTCCCGCAATCATGTAAAACAGCCATTCCGCAAAAATCGCCAGCGAAAACAATTGACGGAAGTTTCCTCCGAGCAGCAACAAGAGAATGGCGAGCGCCGCCTGCACCGCGAGCGCGACCGAAGGCGTATGAAAGCGAGGATGAACTTCGGCCAGTGCCGAGAAGAAATACCGGTCGCGCGCCACGGCGAAGGGAACGCGCGCCCCGCTCATGACAGTGCCATTCAATGTGACCAGCATCGAAATCGCCATCGCGGCCGAAACCGCGCTGGCGCCAAGGGTGCCCCACACCAAGCCGATGGCGTCAGATGCGGGCCGAGGCGAAGCCGCAATTGCGCTGGCGGGCAAAACGAATTGCACGGCTGCATTGACCAGCATGTAGAGCGCGGCCGACCGTGGCTACGCCGGCGATCAGAGCGATGGGAATGTTTCGCTCGGGTTGGCGGATTTCTCCCGCGACCATGTTGAGGTCGTTCCATCCGTCATAAGCCCATAAGGCGGCGACCAGCGCGGCCATGAATCCGGCAAGTCCGCCCTTGGCAGCGGCATAATTACCCGCAAAGTGGCTCCAGCTTCCACCGCGATAGCTGAAGCCGATAACGACGATGCCCAGAATGATCGCGACTTTCAACAGCGTGAACACCAGTTGAAACTCGCCCGCTTTCTTGACTCCGAGGTAATTGAGTAAAGAGATCAGCAGGGTAGCGGCGATGGCAACCAGTTGTCCGTAGGAAACGGCGAACGGCCAATTGATGACATGATTGGAGAAGAACGCGAACACCGAAAAGGTTCCAAGGATGCGAACCAATCCGATGGTAACGGTCGCGATCGACGCCGGCTTGGCGATGACGAACCAGGTCCATGCGTAGAGAAATCCAGCCAACGGTCCATAGCCATCGCGGACATATACATACTCACCGCCGGCCTGCGGCTTCATCGAACCGAGTTCCGCGTAGGTGAGCGCGCCGAAGAACGAGAGCAGTCCGCCGACCAGCCAAGCCAGATAAACCAGCTTGGCCGAGCCGACTGCCTGCATCATCTCGGCCGGAACCAGGAAGATGCCGCTGCCAATGATGGTGCCGACGACAATTGCTCCCGCATGACTCACTCCGAGATCGCGCGCCAGTTCGGGGCGGGACGTCGCAGCTTGGATTTGGGTCGGCATCGAGTGGAAGTATAAGCGAAAACCTTAAAACGTAGAGGATGCGCGGCCTCGCAGAAACCGCAGAGACAACCTCGGCATTTCGGCGGCGGTTCTCTGCGTTTTAAGGTTTTGCTTGTTCGGGCGAGAGCACGACGCTGGCCGCGTATCCGATAACAAAGGTCACGACGGTTCCGATGGCCACGTACCAGGTCCAAGGCACGCGAGTTCCCAGCCAGACGTAGAGTTCGGAAGCGAAGCCGCACAACATACCAATCATCGCCCCGCGCTGATTGGCGCGCCGGGTCAGCACCCCGAGCAGGAATACGCCCAGCAATGCTCCGTAGGCGACGGACGCGATCTGCAATCCGACTTCAATGACGCGTCCAACCTTGTGGAGCGAGAGCACAGCCAACGAGAAGAGTACCAGCGCCCAAACGAAAGTTGCCATTCGCGAGAGCTGCACCCGTCGGCGTTCGTCGGTCTGCGGCTTGCGCTGAAGATAAAAGTCGATGATCGAAGTTGACGACAATGAGTTGAGTGCGGCGCTTAAATTCGACATCGCGGCAGCCAGAATCGCGGCAATCAGAAGGCCGGAAATTCCGTGTGGCATCTGGCTGACAATAAACCTGGGATAGATCCGGTCCGCCGTACCGAAGCTCGCGGAAGGCACGCGGTAATATGCAAACAGCATCACGCCGACCATCAGGAACAGAGCGAACTGAAAAAGAATAGCGACTCCGCTCGAGAGCAGGGCAGTCACGGACTGGCGCTGGCTGCGCGCCGCCAAGAGTCGTTGCACGATGAGTTGATCGGTGCCGTGGCTGGCCGTGGTGAGGAACGTTCCGCCGATGAGGCCGGCCCAGAATGTGTACGGCTTCCAGAAGTTTGGGGTGAAGTCGAAGATCTGCAGCTTGCCCGCACTCTCGGCGACGCTGTGAATGGTGGCCCACCCTCCGGGAACCAGGTGAAGGATGGTAAACAGCCCCACCAGCGTTCCACCCACATAAATGAAGGTCTGCACGACATCGGTCCAGATCACTGCCGCCAGGCCGCCTTCGAAGGTATAAATCAGAGTCAACACGGTGATAATGGCGATCGAGGCAATCTCGCCGGTGCCCAACGCGATGGCCACGACGATCGAAACCGCATAGACGCGGACGCCTTCGGCGGCTGCTCGGGTCACGAGAAACAGGCCTGCAGTCAGGGAGCGCAAGCCGCGGCCAAACCGGCGCTCGATCAGTGCATAGGCAGTGTAGAGATCGCCGCGAAAGTAATGCGGCAGCAGAACGAAACTGATGATGACCCGCCCGACGAGATATCCGAGGACAACCTGCAGAAATGTCAGATTCGTATCGTAGGCGAGGCCGGGAATACTGATGATGGTGAGTGTGCTGGTTTCGGCGGCGACAATCGAAAGAGCGATCGCCCACCACGGAATGTTGCGGTCGGCCAGGAAGTAATCGCGCAGTGTGCGCTGACGCTTGCGAAAGCGCAGCCCGAAGAGAGTGATCCCCACGAGGTAGAGCGCAATAATCGCAAGATCGAGCCGGTCTAACCCCATATGCGCAGATGCTGATCCTCCACAGTATCCAGCTTTGTTAGCCTATCCGAAGGCCAAGGTACCTACCTCATAACCCAACGAACGTGTAGAGCGGAACACGCTTGTCCGCCAACATTCGACGACCCGACCGAGGAAAGGCAAGCCCAACATCAGCGGACAGGACTGTCCGCTCTACCCAAGTAAATCTACCTGTGATAGAACTGCGCTCGTGAGTATCTTTCTTGGCATTGATGGCGGCGGCACGAAGACTTCGTGTGTGATTGGCGATGAGAATTCGCTGCTGGGTGCCGGGACTTCTGGCGGCAGCAACGTGGTGCGCGTGGGAGAGCGTCAGGCACGCGAGTCTTTGGGCGCTGCCATACGACAAGCCTGTGCCGCGGCCAAGGTTAATCCGACGCAGATTCAAAGAACCTGTGCGGGAATTGCGGGCGGGGCGCGTCCTGAAATCGACGGAGTGGTGCGGCGTTTGCTCTCCGAGTTTGTCTCGGGCCAAATTGAAGTTGTCGGCGATATGGTGATCGCGATGGAAGCGGCATTCGGCAGCGGGCCGGGCGTGATCGTCATTGCAGGCACTGGGTCGATCGCGTATGGGCGAAATTCCAACGGCGAGGCGGCACGGGCGGGTGGCTGGGGCTTCGCCATCTCGGACGAAGGCTCCGGGCACTGGATCGGACGGTCCGCAATCGCGGCGGCTATGCGTGCTTATGACGAAGACGGAATTGAAGACACTGGCGCGTTGCTCGAAAACATTATGAAGGCATGGAGTGTGGACTCGCGTGAGCAGTTGGTCCTGACTGCCAACAAGTCTGCGGACTTCGCAGCCCTGGTCCCGGCAGTAGTGTTTGCAGCAGACGCAGGCAATACAACGGCTCGCGATGTTTTGACCCAGGCTGGAACAGAGCTGGCGACGTTGGCCGGAATCGTGATTGGTCGACTGTTTGGCAATGCCGTCGCTGTTCCTGTAGCCGTTTCGGGCGGGGTCTTTTGCAACTCTGCCCTGGTGCGGCGAATTGTCGACGAGAAGATTCGCTCCGCTTACCCACAGGCTTCGCTGAATACGGCAGTGATTGACCCAGTCAGGGGCGCATTGGCGCTAGCGCGCAAGAATGCGTAAGTGGGCAGGGAAGATCAGCAACACTGGCTCGAGCATATTACTTCGGTGCGCAGTATTAAGCGACCGTCCTCGACTGCGCGATTCTAGCGCTCCTACAATTTGGTATGTTCCGTTGCTCGGCCCGGTTCATCTTGATTCTCGCAACCGCTTGCCCGTTGCTGGGGCAGTCTGCGGTAAACAATTGCGCCAAGCTTAATCCTAAACTCGTCTTTGAGGACACAACGAATGGCATGAGGCTGATCTACCACGTTCCTAAGGTTGACGGCATTAGTGCGGCGTGGCTGGAAGTTTGGGACCGGCCCAAGCGACTTTTCCGGATCGCGGTTCCCGTCAAGACTGACGGGCAGATCATCTGGAACCCTGACGACCCTTATCCGACTACACCAGAGATGCTCAGCCTCGCAATCTATGACGCCGAACTACCTGAGTTCTGTATCGACAACCCTTGTTCTGGACCCTCTTTTGGAAGCCATGTTTCTCCAGTTGTGGTGGGCAACACTACCAGCGAATCGACAGGCAATGCCAAACTGGAAGGGCCGCCGATCCGATTGGTAGAAGGCAGTGATGTGACCGATGTGATCGCGACCGGTCGCGATCTGCCGCCTGACATGAAGGTGATATTGGTCGAAAAGGACGACACCACCGAAGACTACCGCTGGATTTTCCGCGATTATCTGAACACCGAGGCTATTGACCTGCGGCACATTAAAGTCACGGTTCCATCCGCATATTTGCTGAAGCCTGGCGTCTACGGTCTCGTGGGTCAAGACGCGTCCTTCGAGATGGACGCTATCGCCTTGTCCAAGCTAACGCCTGAGCAGGAACTCTATGTTGCGAGCAAAGACAGTCCGGTTATTAGTTCGATTGAGCCATCCTCGGTTCGCGCAGACGCCGGGGAAAAGGATGACATACCGGTTACCTTGAGAGGGACTGGATTCACCAAGGAATCCCGCGCGGTGTTTGGCACTGCGTCCACAGTTGAAATGGGACTCGGCGGGGGCGATGCCGATTTCATTTCTCCGCAGGAATTACAGGCGAAAATTCCGTCTTATTTGCTGACTGTTGGCCCCTACGCGGGCAATGAGCCCATCCGCGTGTGGGTGACGGATGACAACACTCTGGAAGTTTCTGAGCCCGTAGAAATTCAGGTTTTGCCTGCTCCGTCGCAAAAAGTAGCACCCAAACCGGCAGCCATCAATTCCGTCGCGCCGTTCCCAATTCCGCTTATG
Organism: uncultured Acidobacteriota bacterium; assembly: GCA_963722725.1. Taxonomy (GTDB): domain Bacteria; phylum Acidobacteriota; class Terriglobia; order Terriglobales; family Acidobacteriaceae; genus JABDBE01. Next base: position 338,517 of record CAVROB010000006.1, on the reverse strand, counting down.
GATGCCCACAGTCCACAGTACGAGATCGTGGAGATTGAAGGCGAAAACTTCAGACCCGACGATCGCGTAGAGGCAGTGCGTGATCCCGATTACCCGGGCGGCTACAGCCCGCTCAAGACCGAATTCATTTCAGAAACCAAGCTGCGCGCGTGGCTGCCACGAGAATTTTGGCGTATACATCGGCTGAGTTACCGCTTGTTGCTGAAAACTGCCGCCGGAGTCTGCGCGACAGAAGTGTTTGACGAAGAAAACTAGACTCCAAGTTGAGCAATTACTTTGTCGGCACGGCTAAGGTTCCGTCCTCGCTGATCTTAATATCCTCATGCGGCGCCTTGCAATCCTCGCCCACCTTGCGCACGCGAAAGCCCGCGCCTGCTTTCCAATGTAAGAAATCGGTCCACACGCAGTTTTGTCCTTCGGTGGGATAATCGGGGGGAAAAGCGGTTGAGCTGTCAGGATTGTAAGGGCCTTGCACGCTGACGCTAGCCTCAGCCACTCCGGCTTTTCTTCGAATAAACCTGGCAGTACCTTCCCTATACTGCTGGCCGCATCCTGCATACATCCAACTCTCCCCTGCGACGCGCACAGCGTTGGCCACAATTTTTCCATCGACGACTTCTAGCCCGATCCAGTAGACAACATGCACAGGATTCTGCTTCTCTGACCCGACTGTCAAGATCGCCTCGAACGCGCGAAAGCCCGGCCGTTGCTCCAGGACGTGGGTGCGATACGCGTCATCGGCACCGATGGGAACAAATTTATCGTTACAACACAAATCGCCAGCTTTGATGGGAACAATATCTTTATGCTCGTTGGTCTTGTACTCGTCAGTTTCTTTACCGGTAATGCCCCACTTCGGGATTGCCTGCATATCGAACTTGCCTTTGTCATCGATAGTGACCAATGACAGGTGTGCATTCCACATCTCCCCCGCGCCTGGGCTGGCAAAGGCAAACACGTCGGATCCAGGCAGCAGGTCTTTGAAGTGCCCGAGCATAGTTATAGGCCCCAGTCCGGAGACGAGCACTCCTTCGGTCTGGTTCGTATTGTTGTTGCGGATAAGGAACGCAAGATCGCGCAGGCTTTGGACCGGTTCACCAGACGCGGAGGTCGGCTTGTCCGATAGCAAGTAAAACTCTCCTTGTGCTCTCCGCTCCGCATAAGGGCTGCCGTAAGGAGTGGTCATAGTGCAGCGAAAATCGCTGGCTTTGGCGTCCCATTTGCATTGCAATGTGTCACTGCCCTCGTAGCCCTCGTCTCGGCCGGAACACGCACCTCCAATCGACTCAAAAGACCTGCAACTCACCGAGTTGACGATCTGCGGCGTGCTTGTGCGTAAGTCAACAAGCAACTTGTTCTCCATCGAACTAGCCGAGTAGACCTCCAGATCGCTGTGATGATACTTGAGAATGAACAATGGCAATCCTGCGTCAGGTGTGGCGAGTTGGATGGTAATCCACTCGGCCATTTCATCAGGCTTGGAGCCTGAGCCGAGTTGTTCACCCGTATCTTCTGGATTTTCGCTCGGGTCATACACGTCGAGCGGCTGAATGTAGAGTTGATCTTCAGATTCTTTTTGGCGCGCGCTAAGTTCAAACCAGCGTTCACCACCAGAATTCACCACTCGAATCGCCAGCGCCAACCGGTCTTTTGAGCTGGTTGTGCCGTCAAAATCCTCGCGTCCAGGGACCGGCAAGTGCCAACGATAGAATTCTGCCCGAGTGAAACCGTATTTCATCGCGCCGAAACCGGCAAAAGCAACAACCGGTCGAAGTTTTCCATTGTTTGATGGCATCCGGCGCGGCGACCACAACGAACTGCAAATCCGGACGATCAACGCTTGCTCGTTGTTCCTGCCGGCAGTCGATTTGGCCGGCAGTATTGATCTGCGCCATTCCACCGGAAGGCAAGAGTAGAAGCGCGATCTGGAGAACTTTATGCACTCTCATGGGCGTGGCTTTCTTGGGGGGAATGTTCAAATGTCCAAAGGAACGATCAATCTCGTACTATCCGCGCGACGCCGTCATTTCGCTGCTGTCATGCTTTCTTTCTTATCACCGTCGCGGTGATGCAGCAGCTCCACAAGAGCCTGATTCAGACGGGCGCGGATCTCGGAGCGCTCCTGCGCGCGCGCGATGTAGCGAACGTGAATCTCCACGCCCGCAGGGGTTGGGCGCAAGTTGACGGTGGGCGCGGCTGAGACCGAGCTCACTTTGTATTGGCTGGCGCTGTTCTTCCACTCTTTTTCAGCGGCGGCGGCGTTGGCTTCTGTCTCTTTCACGACGGCCTTCTGAATGGCATCGAGCAGCGGGTACGGATCCTGGTCCGCAGGCACGGAAAGTTTCAGTTCGTCCCAGAGCCATTGGCCGGTGGTGGTGAAGTTGAAGAAGTGGCCTTCGATTGCGTAATTGTTTACGAAGGCAACTTTGCGGCCGGTGGGATGGCCGGTCTCTGTCCAGTTGCCGGTTTCGAGCAGCACGGTGCGCAGCAGATTGATCTCGACCACCTCGCCGGCTACGCCGTTGATTTCTACCCAGTCGCCGACGCGCAGTCCGTTCTTTCCCATCAGCACGAACCAGCCAAAGAATGCGACGATAAAATCCTTCATGGCCACAGTGATTCCAGCGCCGGCCAGGCCAAGGATGGTCGGCGTTTGGCTGGGAGCACCAAATACAACGAGAAGCACCAGCAGCAGGCCGACAGCCTGCACCGACGAGCGAATGACCACGCGCAGAGTGTGCAGGCGCGTACCCTCCGCGACTTTCTCGGTCAGCGTGTGCTCGATCCAGCGATCGGCGAGATATCCAAGCAGAATGATGAGGAGAATCCACAGCGCCGACTGGATCATGCTATGCAAAGCTGCGCGCTGTTGCGACTTGACCAGCGCGATCCAGCTGCCGTAGTTCGTTCCTAACTCCTGCTCGTCCTGAATGCGCTTGTCGAAGTCGGAAAGATTTTTCTGGTCGTCGGAAAAGCGGCGCAACAACGCGACGTCAGCGGGCGCACTGGGAGCCGGATTCGCCGCGGGCGAGGTCGGATTCGACGTACCGGCGTGCGTGGCATTCGCGCGCTTGCTCGCCTTCTCCGCGTTGACTTGCTTTTCCAGGGAATCATGAGCGCGGCTGAGTGCCGCCTCGGCTTGGACCGTTTCGTCGTCGGCCTGCTGCAACGGCATCGAGATTCCGCGTAGCGCATGCCATCGGTTGAAATGGGCAAATAGGCTCGACGCCGCAGAAGCAGTTTCGGGAGTGACAGTGGGCGTAGACGTAGTACCGTGCTCGGTTTCCTTGTGCCTCTTCAGCTGCCGCTGAATGCGGCTCAGCGGATCCGCGCCCGACCGGGACAAATCTTCTTTGGCATCGTCCAGTTCGTCCTGATCGAGATCCAGTTGGGCCTGGGCCAAATCAACTTGCTCCTGCACAGCGTCCTGATGCGTGCTGCTGGCGGCGGCAAGCTGCTTCTTCAGCTGATTGAGCCGATCCTGATCAGTCTTCACGTTTATTTCCGCCTGAGTTACGTGGGCATAGAGCTCGCGAGTCTCGGGCGTAGGCTGCGCGGGATGGTCCGCGGCGTCGCGGAGCGCGTCTTCGAAAGCAAGGTCAACTTCGTTGTCGGACAGGCGCAGGGCTTGATCCGCGAACCGCTTTTCGTCCCAATCAGCAGCCAGCTTGGACACGTTACGGGCGGTTTGCAGCGGTCGTTCGTCCACCAGCGGAGTCTTTCGCGGATGCGGATTCTGCGCCTCAGGCGCACCCAGATCTCCGGTTAGTACGAACCCGATCACGGCAGCCAGCACCAGAACCAGCAGAGCCAGCGTGATCAGCCCGTGGCGGGATTTCATCCAAGGTTGCATCTGCGCGAGAACGTATTATACGGCGCGCGATGCGAGTGCCAGTGTCCGGAAGGGCAATCGGAAGGCCGAGAACCTTTGCTCTCTCAGTCTTTGGCATTCCTCGTCACTTCACTTCTCGGAATGACAAAAGAACGGGCTTACGGTACCCAGTCGGCGATGAAGATGTTGGTTTCGTGCGGCGCTTTGGCATTGCGATTGGAAGCCCACACCAGCTTTTTGCCGTCGCGGCTGAACATGGGAAAGCCGTCGAAGCCCGGGCTGTAAGTGATTTGCTCCAGGTTCGTGCCATTCACGTTGATGGCGTAAAGCTCGAAGTTGCCCATCCCGCCGGTCGAACCTAGGTTCGACGAGAAAATAATCCGCTTGCCGTTGGGGAAGTACGACGGAGCAAAGCTTGCCGCGCCTAACTTCGTGACTTGGCGTTTGTGGCGTCCGCTGGCCGTCATAACCCAAATCTCAAGCGAAGTTGGACGAACCAAATTCTGCGCTAACAAGTCCTTGTATACAGCAATTTCCTTTGCGCCCACCGGGTGGTACGCACGATAGACGATATGCTTTGCGTCAGGCGAAAAGAATGGGCCACCGTCGTATCCCAGTTCGTGAGTGAGTTGCTTTACGTGCCTGCCGTCGGCGTCCATGACGTAAATGTCGAGGTCGCCGTGGCGCATGGAAGTGAAGACGATGCGCTTGCCATTCCTCGAGATCGTGGCCTCGGCGTCGTATCCCGGCGCGTCGGTAAGTTGCATGAGGCCGGAGCCATCCGGATTGGCGGCGAAGATATCAAACCCTGCATACACGGGCCACACGTATCCCTTGGAATAATCGGGCCGGGGCGGGCATTGCGCGTCGGTCAGGTAGGTGGACGAATACAGAATAGTCTTGCCGTCGGGATAAAAATATCCGCAAGTGGTTTTTCCCTTGCCATTCGATACCATGCGTACGTCGGAGCCGTCGATGTTCATGGTGAACATCTGATCGCATTGCAGGTTGTCGCGCGTGGATTGGAAGATGAGCTTTTTGCCGCCGGCCGAGAAGTAGGCTTCGGCATTCTGTCCTCCGAAAGTGAGCTGACGCACGTTGCGCAGATGCTTCTCCTGCGGAGTAGCGAGGTTCGGTTGCACAGCAGGTGTCGATGCTGCGTCCGGGGTTTGAGCGGATGCACACGGCAGGAGTGCGCTGAGAGTCAAAGCGAGAAGGATCGTTTTCATGGGTCGAACCGCTAGTTTAGCAGGATGGGCGTGTCGCAGAGAAAAGCTCGCATCATCGCACTCAGCGGCCTTTTTCTGCGCTTTCTGCGTTATAAGATTCTTCATTTCCGAAAGTGTTCCAGGATTGCTTCTGCCTGCGCGCGGGTGACGACCGACGACAGAGCGGCGGCTTCGGCCTGCTTCACCGCCTGCACGCTTCCGAAATGCTCCAGCAATCGCCGCGTTGTCCGTGCACCCACCCCCGGGATTTCCAGCAACTCGGTGGACCGGTCTCTCATCTGCCGGCGTTTGCGATGGAAAGTCACGGCAAAGCGGTGAGCTTCGTCACGAATGAGTTGAATCAGGTGCAGCACTGGAGAATGGTGATCGAGGACGACCGGTTCATTCTCCTGCCCGAAGACGTAGATGATTTCTTCGCGCTTGGCAATCGCAGCCAGCGGCTGATTAATGATTTCGAGCGATGCCAGCGCCTCAGCCGCAGCGTGCAGTTGGCCGAGTCCGCCGTCGATCAGCACCAGGCTCGGCATTGGCTTTTTTTCTTCCTGCAGACGTTTGTAACGGCGCGTCACTACCTCGCGCATGGAGGCAAAGTCGTCCACGCCATCGACGCTGCGAATAATGAATTTGCGGTAGTCGGATTTCTTCATGTGGCCGTCTTCCCACACCACCATCGAAGCGACCGTCTCCGCGCCTTGAATATGCGAGATGTCGAAGCACTCGATGCGGCGCGGCAACTCGGGCACACCGAGCGCGTCCTGCAACGCCTCTTGAATCGCCTTCGTGTTCGGCTTCATGACCCGGAACCGCTGATCGTATGACTGTTTCGCATTGTTGCCGGCCAGATCAAGAAGCGAACGCTTCTCACCGCGCAGAGGGACGACAATGTGAACCCGTGTGGCGCGGCCGCCCTCGGCCGCAATTTGCTCTGACAACACTTCCTCCAGCGTTTCACGATCCTCGAACTCCACCGGGACGTAGATGTTCCGCGGCACATAAGGCTGTCCGATGTAAAGCTGCTTGAGCAGGGCCGAGAAGAATTCGCCGGGATGAAATGCGTCCGCAGAAACATTCGCAATGTTTTCTCCACCGGCGGTCTCAAACTCCGGCAGTTCTTCCCAGAAGAATTCACGACGGTCCAGAACACGCCCGCCGCGCATGTGAAACAAGTTCACGGCCAGCATGTCGTTTTCGTAGTGATAGCCAAAGACGTCGGCGTCGTCGCCTTCGACCGCGGCAATCCGCTGCTTCTCCTGCAACTGCTCGACCGTCGAAATCAAATCACGATACTTCGCGGCCCGTTCGTACTCTTCAGCCTCGGCCGCCTTTGCCATGCGCTCGCGCAAAGAATGCGAAAGATCCGTCGGACGGCCTTCCAGAAACAACTTCACGTCACGCACCGCTTCCTGATAAGCCTCGGGCGTCGTCAGCCCTTGCACGCAAGGTCCCAGGCAGCGTCCGATGTAGTACTGCAGACATGGCCGCGGATGAAAATGTCCGAGATCGACTTTGCACGACGGGATCAGAAAATGGCGGTGAATCAGATCTACGATGCGATAGGCGAGGCTCGTCGGAAAATATGGGCCGTAGTACGAACTGCCGTCTTTTCGCAGACGGCGCGTAACATAAACCCGCGGGAAACGCTCGCCCAGCGTGAGCTTCACGTAAGGATAAGTCTTGTCATCGCGCAGCAGAATGTTAAAGCGCGGCTGCTTCTGCTTGATGAGGTGGTTCTCAAGCGCCAAGGCCTCCTTGTTGTTGGCGACGACGATGTAGTCAACGTCGACTGCCTCGCGTACCAGCGTGTCGGTTTTCGCATCCTCCAGACGGCCCTCTCGAAAATAAGAGCTGACCCGGCTGCGCAGGTTATTTGCCTTACCCACATAAATGACCTCGCCCTCGGCATTCTTGTACAGATACACGCCGGCCGAGGCAGGCAAAGTGCGGATTTTTGCAGCGAGGTCCATGGCTTGTTATGTATTTCTATTTTATTAGAGTTTGCGGTCGCGGTCCGGTTCCGGCTGGCAGCAGTGTGTTACAATTACGGCAGATGAGTCACACACTAACAATTCGTCTTACAGACGAGCTGCTGGCCTGGCTTAAGGAAATGTCTCGGCGGACAGGCCTTCCGGTGGGACGCATTATTCGCCAGCAACTCGAAAGTGCGCGAGGCGAGAGGGGAAATCAGCGATTCCTTCGCCTGGCAGGGAAGATCAATGGCCCACCAGATTTGTCCTCGCGGAAAGGCTTCTCCCGCAAATGAAGGCTATCGCCGATACTGGCTTCATTGTGGCGTTCGGAAGCCGCGGAGACAGTCACCATGCCTGGGCTGTGGACATTGCAAGGAACATCACCGAGCCTCTCCTCACCTGCGAGGCGGTCCTGGCAGAGGCCGCCTTTCATTTGGGTTCGAGTTCCTACGTATTGTCCTTGCTGCAAAATGATATGTTCCGCTTAGGTTTCGACCTTACTCGCAATTTGGAACAGCTGGCCGAATTGGCAAAGCGCTATGACGATCGGAGGCCCGATCTAGCCGATCTATGCATCATCCGCATGAGCGAGCTCTATCCGCGACATACAGTAATCACTGTAGACGAAACTGATTTCCGGGTGTTCCGGCGGAATAAGCGAGAGACTATTGCAATACTTTGTCCGCCTAAGAACTGATTCACCGCGATCCCCGGAGATCGTTACCGTATAAAATTTCCTTAGTTCCGACGCCTTGTTTCCTCATTTCTCGTATGGAGCAGTGATGCGAGACGTGTAACGCCAGCCACATCAATGACTTAGAGTGCCGCTCCTCCCCGTCCCAGGTTGGCACCGCTCGTGCTCAAGTAGAATGCGGATGCACGGCAGATTATCTCAGGAATCTGACGCCGGTTGCGTCCGGATGAACATCAGATTCGAACCCCGGGATCAACAAGACAGCATCAAAGAAAGCTCGAGTCAGATTTGGAGTCCCGGTCGTAAGAGAGAAAAAGGAGCGTCTCCCAATATGAATCGCACTTCGTTAACCGTTCTACTGGCAGTGAGCATGGCGGCCTCGGTTGGATGCGCCAGCAAGAATTATGTCCGTCAAGAGACCACGCCGCTGATCAACAAGACCAACGAACTGGACGACCTGACCGCCAAGAATTCGAAGGACATCAAAGACGTGGACACCCGCGCCCAGGCCGGAATCCAGCAGGTGCAAACCAGCGCCGCCGCAGCCGACCAGAAGGCTCAGGCAGCGGGTCAGCAGGCCGACCAGGCGCAAACCTCTGCCAACAATGCCGTCCACCGCGTGGATTCCCTGCAGAACGCAGTCGCCAACCTCGACAATTACAAGGTCGTGACCGAGACTGCGGTGCACTTTGGTTTCAATAAAGACAACTTGACCAAGGATGCTAAGGCCTCGCTGGATCAGCTCGCCAACGATGTCTCTAACACCAAGGGTTACATCCTGACCGTGGAAGGCGCGACCGATTCCGTGGGCGACTCCGAATACAACTACGGGCTCAGCCAGCGCCGAGCTGATGCTGTGATTCAGTATCTGGCTTCGGAGCGCAATATCCCCGCGTACAAGATTTATGTGATCGGCTTGGGTAAGGACAAGCCCGTGGATTCCAACAAGACCGCAGCCGGACGTGCCAAGAACCGCCGTGTGGATGTGCGCTTGATGACGAACACGGGCGCAGGCACAAGCCCAACGTCGGCGACGAACCAGCCGTCCGGGCCGTCGCTCTAAACAAGTTTCACCCTCCTCCCCGGAGGACTTCGCCAACCCAGGCCGTTCCATCCCCCGGAACGGCCTGCTTTTTTTGCGAGGTAAGATCATTAACCACTGAGGACACGAAGGTCCACAGAGGAAAACCAACCACGCGCGGAACCATTGGCCCGTACAACAACTTCGGAAACTTCAGGTCTTCCTTTGTGCACCTCAGTGTCCCCTGTGGTTAATGGGTTTGCCCCAAGCTTTTTCCCATTGCAAAGCGTTAAAATCTACGTATGCGTAGGTTTGTTTTTATTACCCTGGTCTCACTTTTCCTGGGAGGCTGGCTCGTTGCCCAACAGCAGTCTGATCAACAGCAAGATCAGCCCGGCCAGAATCAGGCTCCTCCACGTTCACCGGCGCCAACGGAAGCCGGCGAGAGTTCCAGCCGCGATACTCGCGTCGACATAAGCCCGCCGAAAGACGACGCCAAGAATCACCCCGACAGCGGAGTGGTCGAAACCAATCCCGAAGACGAGCCTGCTGGCGACGTGCAGGAGATGCATCCCTGGAATCCCTACCGCGCCATGAAGGACGATGAGGTCGGTGACTATTACTTCAAACTCAAAAACTACAAGGCCGCGCTGGCCCGCTATCAGGATGCGCTGATCTGGAAAGAAAAAGATGCAGTCGCCAATTTCCGCATGGCGCAATGCTACGAGAAGCTGGATCAGCCGGACCAGGCTATCCCGCATTACGAGGAGTATCTGAAGATCCTGCCCGGGGGCCCGTATGCCAAGGAAGCGCGCAAGGCGCTGCAGAAACTAAAGCGGTCCGACGCGAAGAATGAAACCTCAGCCAATAGCCAGACCAAACCGTAAGTCTTGCCTGTTGTCAAGAACTGACGCTGACAAAACGAGATCTGACATCTGCTAGTGCGACTAACAAGATCCTCTCATCAAATCGGCGGACTAATTAAGAGCGGACTGATTAAGATCTGTCGTCCCGAGCAAAGCGAGGGATCTGGGTACTTACTCGCCACGGTTATGCACGTGCCAGGAAAAGATGACTTCCAGGCAGTGATGGGTGGGATGGAGTTCAAGGAGGGCTGCAGTACCTATCCCTGCAGTGAGACCGCAGGTCAATGGCTCGACACCAGGAATCGCTATCTTGGCCTGCAATTCGTCATTAAAGGACAGGTGCATTATGGCTGGGCTCGGCTTACTGTGATCTTCCCGCCACAACCTTCGCGTGGGATATTGGCCACCCTCACTGGCTATGCCTACGAAACCATCCCCAACAAACCCATCATTACCGGCAAAACCAAAGGGCCGGATGTCATCACGCTCGACCCTGCTACGTTGGGAACTACGATAGGGAAAGCGAGAGATATAGAACTCCATATCCGCTAGCGTGTCCAGGGACTTTACGATTTCGTGGTAACCGTCAAATATTTTGTGCAAGTATACCTGACGCCTCGTTCTTGTTCGTATTGGAGCGGGCTCCCCCGTCTCAAAGATATACTTTTGCGTTTCCTCGGACAGGCGCTTCAGGTTCTTCTTGGTCTTGAAGGCCTTGAGATCGTCCGCCATGGCCTTGCTCATCGCTTCTTGAAACCTCTCAAAACCTTTCACGTGCCCACCCCGTGCCCACCCCTGCCTGCACCACCGAGTCCGTCTGGTTGCAGAAACCCGATTTTGAGGAGCGCGGGACTTGGTGCTCTGAGCTGGCGCAATCTAGCCCTTCCTCTCGCGACGCGGTTGGGGAGGGTTCGAAACAAGATCCTGGATAACTCCCCACCTCCAACTATCTCGGTCTGCTTTCAGGTCGTCCCAAACGCGATGCATCGACGCCTCGGCCTCTGGCGGGCAGTAAGGCAAATCAAGCCCCCGGAAAATTCCCAGAGGCAGCATAGGAACTACGTCCCTTGATATCCGTATTGAAAGAATGTGATCGGTCAGCGCACGCTCGACCCGCACAATCGCACGTTGAAGTTCGTCGATTTGGGAGAACTTGACACCTGTGAAGTTTGCGTTCAGCCGGGCAGCAGCTGGCGAATGGGCGATAAACTTATCACGAATGTCCTTTGATCTCTTTCGCACTTGAGCCGCTGATCCAATTGTCCAGGGTTGTGAAGATTGATTGTGGAATCACGTCATCCCGGGTCCGCTCGTGTGGCTGCTTGCCTGAGAGGAGATCGAACGATTCGTGTAAATCCTTCGAGATGGCGTAATTGACGAGCGCCGGCGCTCCAAGACCGTAAATCTGAACCAAGAGGTCCGTCTCGCGTATAGCCGCTGGCCAAGCGGCATAATCATAGGGCATACCGGTTCCGGAGACATACACCTCCCGCGTTATTAACCCGCGCTCCTTCTTAACGTCATTCAGAAGCCGCCTTACTGAAATCACGCCCTTTATTGCATCTAAGAGCTTTTGAATGGAGAGCACTTGTGAGACGACGGGTGCCCCATTTCTCGCGCGTCCCGTGCGCGAGAAGTGAGGAGCGAAACGTCCCGCTCAAGCAGACGCAAAGGCCGCCGGGTGCCCCATTTCTCGCGCGTCCTATGCGCGAGAAGTGGGGAGCTAAGCATCCGCTCGATGCGCGAATCCATCTCTTCCTCTTCGATGAATTCCTCCCTGTCGGCCCGCGCGATGCCTTCCCGCAATAACTCTGTCATCCCGACCGAAGCGAAGCGAAGTGGAGGGACCTTGCGTTTTCGTAGCGGCGCGAAAACGAGCGTCCTGATCAAGCTGGCGCAAGGCAACATCCTTCACCAACCGCTCGGTATCCGCACAGGCATGACTGGCGATTTGGGATAACCACGCTTCCTGCTCGGGAGCGAAATGGACTTCCATACCTGTCAGTGCAGGAGGGCGAGTCTATGCTGTCAGCGGTCCGGTGTGGCCCAGAGCCTGCCCTGAGCGAAGCCGAAGGGTTTCGGCCCGGTTCTTGGGCGGTAACCTGGGAGTCGCGACAGTATGCGTTAGCCCCGGTCAGGTTCAAAAACCGACGAGAAACTGTGGCACGCGGCCAGCCCTCCCAGACGGATAATCGTAGAATTAGAACGTGAGACGATTCAGCTCTCTGACCCCGCTCTGCAAAGAATCAATGCAGTCGTTCGGAAGTCGGGCTTCTGACCGAGTCCACCGGAATAGCGCTTCTGCCGCCGGGGGAATCAATTCGTTCCAGTCGTGCCTCGTCCTCTTGTAATCGGTGTCTTCGTCGGCCGCCTGCCCATTCAGACAAAGAATCCATGTCTCGATATTGCACTTTGGAGTTAGTCGGGCAATTTGCTCGCGCTCGGCGTCAACCGTCTGCTTCTTCGCATCCTTCAATACCTGATCGAGCTGATTCCATCTATCTTGAACCGTATGGCTGTCTGCATCGATTACTACGATCAGCGCAGTTTTGGCGTGACGGCTACGGTATACGTTTGCTTCCTTAACAAACGTTTTCCGCACCCAACCTTCGGCGTTCCCCTCGCCCGAGGGAGAACGCTCAATTCTCATCTCACGTTCTCCCACCCCGCGCTTCTTGAGGTATCTGCGGGTAAGCATTTCGTGACGGGCGTCTTCCAGAACCACGATGACATAAACCCGCGATGATTTAGTCATCCTCCTGTCCTCGCGCGATTAGCTCCGAGGGCTGCAAATTCCCATCCGGGTCGGTTTTGAATTTCTCCGTACGAACGTGGCCGTTGCCCTCGCGAAAGAAACGCAGTCCATACTCCTGTGCCCATTGATTCAGGATCTCCGGATGGTGGGAGATGAGGATAAGTTGCCCATGATGGTCTTCGACCGCTCCCTCCGCCGCCAGGAGCCATGGCTGAATCTCACGCAAGGAAATAAAGTTGTCCGGCTCATCGATAAATACTGTATCTCCCTTAGCTATTAAAAAGTGAAGGATCATGTACAAGGCGATTAAGCACCGCTGGCCATCAGAAAGCTCGGACAGCGCGTAACTCATCACGCTAGGGGTCAGCTGCCTTACGCCGGGGGCGAACTGCCCAGTCGCAACCCCATAACCCATTCCTTCCTCCGCGATCGTAAAATCCGCACGAAGTTTTCTCACGCCATCTTCTTCGGAAGCAAACCTGAGGGTCTGAAATCCATCGAGTGCGGACTTCATGGACTCTAGGAATTTCACGTTTTGAATCGGACTAGCCCCCACCGAATAGCGATACCAACCGGCAATATTTTCGAGTTCGTAGTCGGGCTGGCGTTCCTCGCGATCGGCACTCTCATCCATTGCTGTTGAATACTCGTCGATCCGGATGCAATGGACAGTGTCCATCCACTCCACGAAACGATGGACGTGCAAGTTGCTCAGCTGCGACAGGTGCAATGCAGACTTGGTGGTTTCTAGCGGAATAGACTTCGCGGCGCCACTGACATTTGGGAAAAAATTGATCTGTCCGTCGGCCAACTCAAATACAGATGCGCCAGAGACCTTTAATCTTTCCAGTTTCACTGACGGTTGTCTGGTTTCAGGCTTAAACCCGATCTCCATCCTGTATTCGTATTTCTGGCGATCTAAGAGAGCTTCAATTTCGACGACCTGGAGGGGTTTATCCTGCCAACGGGTCCGCGTGGACTGCGTGAAGGGATTCTCATCGCCCTGTATAAACCGTTTGACGTAGCGAATCGCGTCAAGCAGCGACGACTTGCCACTACCATTTGGACCAAGCAGCAACTGCTTTCGTTCCGGTCTGTACTCAAAGTTTACGAAGCTCCGGAAGTTGTCGATGTAGATCCGAGTGAGCATGGCTACATATTATACGGGCCGCCCGGCACAGAGAGCATTCTTCGTGTCGAAGCCCTCCCGCCTTCAAGAGAAATCAAGAAAACCAGCTAGCCACGCGAGTCATTTCTGGCATAATTACTCGTGCACCCATCCTGCACAAAATTTCAAAGACAATTTAAGGTGAGGAAGCGATGTCGGCAAAGTACATCTTTGTGACCGGGGGAGTGGTGTCTTCGCTCGGGAAAGGGCTGGCGGCGGCTTCGATTGGCTGCCTGCTGGAGAGCCGTGGGCTGAAAGTCAACCTGATGAAGTTCGATCCTTACCTCAACGTGGATCCGGGCACGATGTCGCCCTTCCAGCACGGCGAGGTTTTCGTTACCGACGACGGCGCCGAGACCGATCTCGACCTCGGCCACTACGAACGCTTTACCCACGCCAAACTTTCTCGCGATAACAATTGGACTACCGGCCGCATTTACGAGCAGATCATTGCCAAAGAACGGCGCGGCGATTATCTCGGCAAAACCGTGCAGGTCATTCCGCACGTGACCAATGAAATCAAAGCTGCGATGAAGAAGGTCGCGCAGGATGTGGACGTCGCGATCGTCGAAATTGGCGGCACGGTAGGCGACATCGAGTCGCTGCCGTTCATGGAAGCGATCCGCCAGATGCGTCAGGAACTGGGCCGCGAGCGAACGTTGTTTATGCACGTCACCCTGGTGCCCTTCATCGCAGCAGCCCAAGAACTAAAAACCAAACCCACGCAACACTCGGTAAAAGAACTGTTAAGCATTGGAATTCAGCCCGACATCCTGCTATGCCGCACCGACCGCTTTCTCTCCAAAGAAATCAAATCGAAGATTGCCCTCTTCTGCAACGTGGAAGAAGAGGCGGTCATCACCGCCAAAGATGTTGCCTCCATCTACGAAGTGCCAGTGGTCTTTTCGCACGAAGGCGTGGACACGCTAGTCCTGCGCTATCTGCACATCGAAGCCAAAGATCGCGATCTGAAGAGTTGGGAAGAGCTGGTTCATCGCGTGTACAACCCGAAAGCCGAAGTCACAATCGGCATAGTAGGCAAGTACGTCGAATACGAGGACAGTTATAAGTCGCTGAAGGAGGCTTTGGTGCACGGGGCTTTGGCTCACAATCTGAAGCTGAATCTGAATTGGATTGAGGCGGAGGGGCTCGAAGCTGGAGATCAGGCCAGCCAAGAGCAGCTTGCGGATTATGACGGGATTTTGGTGCCTGGGGGATTTGGCAAACGCGGCATCGAAGGGATGCTGGTTGCGATTCGCTATGCGCGGGAGAATAAGGTTCCTTATTTTGGGATTTGTTTGGGGATGCAGACGGCTTGCATCGAGTTCGCGCGCAATGTTTGCGGGCTGGCGGATGCTAATTCGAGCGAGTTCGATCCGGCGACTCCGCATCGGGTGATTTACAAGTTGCGCGAATTGCGGGGCGTGGAGGAACTTGGCGGCACCATGCGGCTGGGGGCTTGGACCTGCAAGATTGAGCCTGGAACTTTGGCGCATAGGATTTACGGACAGCTTGAGATCAGTGAGCGGCACCGGCATCGCTATGAATTCAATCGGGAGTATGAGGAGACGTTAACGGCGGGCGGACTGCGGATTTCGGGGTCTACGCCGGATGGGACTTATGTGGAGATGGTAGAGCTTCCCGACCATCCGCATTTTATTGGGTGCCAGTTTCATCCGGAGTTCAAGTCGAAGCCTTTGGAGCCGCATCCTTTGTTCAAGACTTTCGTGGGGGCGGCTTACGAGCATGGATTGAAGCGACGGGCTGATAAAACGGCGGCTGAGATCGAGATGTTCCATCGACCCGAGAAAGTCGGGCGACGGTGAGAAAAGGCGTTAACCACTGAGGACACGAAGGTTCACAAAGGAAAACCTTTCTGATCCAAGACTCCCGAGCGCATGAGTATTTCTTTCCAAGTCGAGGGGGTTCGCATTGGATTGAAGCGACGGGCTGATAAAACGGCGGCTGAGGTCGAGATGTTTCATCGGCCGGAAAAAGTCGGGCGACGGTGAGAAAAGGCGTTAACCACTGAGGACACGAAGGTTCACAAAGGAAAACCTTTCTGATCTAAGACTCCCGAGCGCATGAGTATTTCTTTCCAAGTCGAGGGGGTTCGCATTGGCTCGGGCAATTTGTTTCTGATTGCCGGGCCGTGCGTCATTGAGAGCGAGAAGCACGCGCTTTTCATGGCAGAGGTCATCAAGGGTGTCACGCGAGCGCTGAATATTCCGTTCATCTTTAAGGCTTCCTACGACAAGGCTAATCGCACTTCCATGCGCAGCTTTCGCGGGCCGGGGCTGGTCGAGGGTTTGCGAATTCTGAAGAAAGTTAAAGATGAAGTCCACGTGCCGGTGCTGACTGACGTGCATGAAACTGCGGACGTCGCTAAGGTTGCGGAAGTTGCCGACGTGCTGCAGATTCCAGCATTCCTCTGCCGCCAGACTGACTTGGTCATTGCCGCCGCCATGACCGAGCGGGCGGTGAATATCAAGAAAGGGCAATTCGTCTCGCCGTGGGACATGAAACATGCGGTAGAAAAATGCCGCACTGCGGGGAATGACCGGATATTTCTAACCGAACGCGGATCCAGTTTCGGCTACAACAATCTGGTTGTCGACATGCGATCGCTCGCCATCATGCGGAAATTCGCGCCCGTGGTTTTTGACGCGACGCATTCGGTGCAGTTGCCGTCGGCCACCCACGGAGACGAAGATGGCGCGACGACTAGCGGTGGGCAACCGGAGTTTATCCCGGTGCTGGCGCGGGCTGCCGTTGGGGCGGGCGTGGATGGTGTTTTCCTGGAAGTCCACGACAATCCCAAAGAAGCCAAGTCGGACGGAGCCAACGCGCTGGCGTCAACGCAACTACGTGGCGTGCTCAAAGAATTGCTGGCTGTGCATGGGGCACTGCAGGTTGCCCGCTCCAGTCCTTAGCAGGCTGTGGTGAAAGTACGGTTTATCAGGGCAGTTGTGGAACAAACTGGCGCGCGTTGGAGTTTTGAAGGGCACAGATTCCCAGCGCTGCCGTAAATCTTTCAAAAACTACGTTACGGCGCGGCTGAAGCCGCGCCCCTTCAACGCTCCAATCGCCGAGAGTTTTCCCAGCCTGTGAAGCTCCTTAGCAGCCTGTGGTGAAAGTACGGTTTATCAGGGCAGTTGTGGAACAAACTGGCGCGCGTTGGAGTTTTGAAGGGCACAGATTCCCAGCGATGCCGTAAATCTTTCAAAAACTACGTTACGACGCGGCTGAAGCCGCGCCCTTTCAAAGCTCCAATCGCCGGTTTGTGAAGTTTTTCCGCAAGCACAGGCTCTTCGGGCCAGCCGTCAGGGCGGGGCATTTCCGAAATAGGTTTTCGGCTCCCACCCTTGCCGCAAAGTGCGCGGCAAGAGTGGGGCACCCTTTGTATTGGTTAGGTAAGAATTTAAGGCGTACGTGCGCGTAGAGTTGGCGCAGGCAGAGACATTTGCATAGATCCTTCGCTCCGCTCAGGATGACAGCCCGGCTCAGGAGGACAGCTCGAAGTATGGCTTACGCGCGGGCTTTATCAATCATCGCTTCCCAGATGCCTTTGGATTTTAGAATGAGTTCAATGGCTTCGCGGACTGCGCCGTGGCCGGCGAGGGCTTTGGTTGTGTAGTGTGCGACGTTTTTTACTTCGGGGACGGCATCGCCTACGGCAACGGCGAGGCCGACACGACGCAGCAAGGGGATATCCGGCAGATCGTCGCCGATGAATGCGACTGCAGAATCGGATACGCCGGCTTTTTGAATGATTTCTTCGTAGGCCGGCATTTTCACCGGCTGTTTCATATAAATAAATTCCATTTTCATTTCACGGGCACGGCGCAGGAGCGCGGCACTTTCGCGACCGGTTATGCAGCCGGTACGCAGGCCGGCGGTTTGCGCGAGGGTGAGGCCCTGTCCGTCGTGCGCGTCAAAGGTTTTGATTTCGAGGGCGGAGCCGTCGTTTTGTGAGAGCAAGGTCACGCTGCCATCGGTCATGGTACCGTCGACGTCCATGAGGATGAGGCTGATTTGCGCAGCGCGTTTCTTGAGAGCGGGAGATATTTTGAGAACAGGTGCCAAAGAAGCCTCCGGGGAAGAATGAAAGATTTTCTGTGTTAAACCCTGATCGATCACGCAGCTAGTGTACTGCGTCGCAAATAAGGGGATGTTTGAGGGACTGCGGAAGTCAGGAACCGTTCGACAGGCATTCCCTCGGCGGCTGAAGCCGCGATGATTTACTTCCACTTACGGATGGGCTGAAGCCCATCCCCTTCAAAACGAATACAGGTCAATCTGTTTGACGCACTACACGAGTGGCCTGTCGCGGTCAGTTCGTTACCGGTACGCGGGCTCCCTCGGGGGCAAAAGCCCGCGTCATTATTGGCTCGGACGGCACGGCTGAAGCCGTGCCCTTGCCCAAAGCAAATAAGCCGATAGCCCGCTCTAGTTTGCGCGGTTTAACACTCGCTCTGGGTTTCTTCCAACTGAAAGCAGGGGACAGCTTCAAATTAGCATTTCGTGGCACGCAAGGACAAACGCCATTCGACATAATGTTCCAGATTGGCAGTGCCATCCGTTCAGATGCTCACCCTGATTCGACGATCGCCGAGACAACCTTAACGAATGGTTTGATTGAACCTGGTTGGGCATTCGTGCCTAATGAGATCGACGCCGACATAATTGTCAACTCACCGGGTACATATGAGGTGTTTCTGGCCGGTCAGGACAGAGAGTGGTATTTAGGACTGGTGACGCTGGCGCATTTGGACACCAGACCTTACTCGCCGGAAGAAATAACGGCACTGAAGAGTGATCCCCTCGCTACCAAATTTGTGCGAATCATACTGAAATACTTCTCAGTTCCATTTAACAGCGTCGAGACTTGGTCAGGAGCAGCTAAGTCTCATGCCCAAGAGTACATTCCAACCTAGACTCATTCCTGGAAGCAATGGTAACCGCACCTGAAGTGGTGCATAACCTGTGGATTTTGGCAGTTAACGGTTGAAATGAGAGGGCCGGGGGATTCAGGGACAGGAACATGTGAAAAAATTGATTTTCGGGAAGAGACGAATTCGTGGACGGAAAAACTTTGCGATTAAACGCTCTACAAGCGATCTTTGGCATCCGCGTATACATTTTCGATCAGCCAAACAAGTCTAAGAAATCGGCAGAATCAATTTTTCACATGTTCCAGACCGGACGTTCCCTAGTTTCTGCGACTAGTGGGGAGCGTTGGCTCCCAGCGGGGCCTGCATCGAATTTGCGGCTTGGTGGCATGGCTGAAGCCATGCCCTTCTCTTCGATCGCGGTCGGCAGGTGATATCCAAGGAGACTGCGCCCATCTGTCCGGCATAAATCAGCGATTGGCAATGTTTGCCAGTCTTGTTATGATGGGTCGAAATCCTACTCATCGAAAGGATCGCCGCTATGCCCACCCGCAACGTTAATTTGACTGACGAGCTGGACCGCTTCGTAGCCAAGAAAGTCAGAAGCGGGCGTTACGAAAACGCCAGCGAGGTGGTGCGAGCCGGGTTGCGGACTCTGGAGCGCGACGAGCAGGAATACGAAGCCAAGCTTGCGGCGTTGCGAGCGGCGGTTGACGAAGGCGACCGAAGCGGCGTCGCCGAGGGCAACGTCTTTGGCCGAGTCCGCAAGGCCCTCAAGCTTCCCGGGTCGCGCTAACTTTGGCGAAGTTTCGATTCTCGCGCCAAGCGGAGGCGGACTTGCTAAGCATCGGCGAATACACGCTTCGCGAGTGGGGGAGAACCCAGGCTGCCCGGTACCTCGGCGAGCTTGAGGCTTGCTGTCAGACCCTGGCTGACAATCCGGGGTTGGGCCGGCGTTGCGACAAGATATCCCCTGGCTTGCGTCGGCACGAGCATGGCAAACACGTCATTTTCTATCGTCAGGAGCACGGCGGCATTCTCGTTTCTCGTATCCTGCATGAGCGCATGTTGCCCGAACGACACGCACTCGACGACGGGACGTAGGGAGCCATCGCTGTGAAAGGCTTGGGATGGCCGTGGTGAGGGCGTTGGTGCTCTGCGGGGCGTGAGTCGAATTTGTGGCTGGTGGCAGGGCTGAAGCCGTGCCCTTCCACGGAGCCATGCGAGATCAAACAATTTGGACGGGCGAGGGCGCTCGTCCGCGCGCGATCTCCGCTTTAGTCGGCGGCTACGCCTGCGCCTACTGGGGCTTCTCTCCGGCGGGTGGAGCGGTTGGGGGGCAGGCCGGCGTCGCGAATCTTGTATAACAGCGCACGATAGCTGATGGACAGGGTTCGTGCCGCCTGTTTGCGGTTCCAGTGATGGGCCTGCAGAACTTTCAGGATTATCTTGCGTTCCAGTTCGCGAGTGGCCTTGCGGGTCAGGGCTTTTAGCGAGATGGGACCGTCGAGATTGATGTCGGGATTGAAGAATTCCTGCTGGTCGCGCGCGACCAGGTCGCTGCTGATTACGTCTTCGCTGCCGAGGATCACGTAGCGCTTGATCAGATTCTCCAGCTCGCGGATGTTTCCCGGCCAATGATATTTCTGCAGCGTGCCCATTAGTTCGGACGAGAGCATCCGTGCGCGGCAATTGTATTTGCGATTGTAGTATTCGAGGAAATACTGGACCAGAGCGTCGATATCGCCGCGGCGCTCGCGTAGCGGGGGCATCCGCAAATTTACCACGTTGATGCGGTAGTACAGATCCTGACGGAAGGTGCCGTTCTCGATTTCGACATCGAGCTGACGATTGGTGGCGCAGACGATGCGGACTTCGACCTTCTTGTCTTCCTGCGCGCCGATGCGGCAGAATTGTCCGTCCTGCAAGAGCTGCAGAAGTTTCGACTGCAGGGCCAGATCGAGTTCCGAAATCTCGTCCAGAAACAACGTGCCCCGGTGAGCCATTTCGACGCGCCCCGGCTTCATTCCATATGCCCCTGTAAACGCCCCTTTTTCGTAGCCGAAGAGCTCGCTTTCGAGCAGGGTCCCGGGAATCGCGGGACAGTTGACCTTCACGAAGGGTCCGCTCTTCCAAGGCGAAAGACCATGGATCATGCGGGCAACGATGTCCTTGCCGGTGCCGCTCTCGCCGTTAATCAAAACCGGAACGTTGGCGGAGGCAACTTTGTCCATGCGGGAACGCAGGGACTGCATGGCTTCGGACTTGCCGAATACGATGGAATCTGGGGGGAACTCGCCTAAGGGATGGACTAGAGAACTGACAGAATTGGTCGTTGGAATAGGCATCTTTTTGCGTGGAGCTCCTCTACCCACCCTCTAGTATGCACCCTGACAGCCAATTCTGGGAACCTTCCGGTAACCGGTCTTATAGTTACTTTGTACGCTATTTTTCAATAACTTACATGATATCGTGAGGGCTGGCGTGGAGCGCAAAAGACCGTGGAAGTAGGGCTCATAGGAGTATTTTTGGGTGGGAAAAACTTTTCACACGGGGGAAGTAACTTTCCTTCTGGTGACTTGCTTGTCAGACCTGGCCCCGACCAGTGGATGGGAAAACTTGAGGCCGAGCAAATGGTAACCATCCACGTGGGTCACGCGGACGGTGCGGGCGCGCAAGATACGTGAAGCTTTAGGAAAGGAATTTCCGGAAACCAAGGGCGCACTGGGAATCTCGAGCAAAACCTGCGCCGAGAGCGGCAAAGAGCGGCGCACGGCAACCAACGCTCCGCCTGCAGAAATGTTCAAGGCTGTTGCGAATTCCAACGACTCCTTGCCATCCTCATCGCGGCTGCGGACAAAGATAGGAATCGCCAAGGGCAGGCGGGGCCACTTACGGTCTTGGATTTCGGGGCTTCGTCGCTTCAACCGTATCCCTCAAACGTGGACTTAACCCATTCGTTACCGCACCTTGGGGGCCAAACCGATTCTCGAATCCGGACATCGCAGTGGGCAGGATCGCCCAGAAGCAGAGCTTCTTTTGAAAACGGGCCTATAAAAGCTGGAGTTAGCTGTGGTGGCTTTTGCCCTATATTCGCTGTTTTGGGGACCTTGTCCGAAGTCTCGGAGCACTTCAGACTGCAAGCTTTTTCCCTTCGGTGACTACTTCCTTGCGTTTTGCCGTTGACAGGGCGAAGGCCATGTCTTAGCATCGCGGAAGTTAGCATTCACCTCAGCGAGTTGAGTGCCATCCTCCCTCGCCGTATAAACCAACTGAGCTTCAAATAATGGCTGCGACGCCTGAAAAGACGTGTCTGCCCCAAGCGAAAGAGTCTAAAGCAGACTACTCCGAGCTGTGCCCGGTAAAGTCCGAGGGCGAGGTCGCTTGCCCCAACCCCGACTGTAGCCAGGACTTGCTCCAGCAATTCAACCAGTTACAGGAACGCTTTCAGCGCACCACAAATGCGCTCGCTTCGGCAGCGCATGACCTGAAGACTCCACTGGCTATTTTGAATGGTTACGTCGAACTCCTGCAGAGCGAAAAACTGGGGGTATTGAACGAACGCCAGCGCGAGATTCTGGGCGACATGCGCACCAGCGGCCAGCGCCTGCAGCAGTTCATCCAGGATTTCCTCAGCTTCAGCGTGCTCGAAATCGGCGAACTGAAGATGCACTTCGAGCCCGCCGACCTGAACGCATGTCTTTCCGAGGTCTGCCGCCTGTGGTCGCATTCCTTTCAGGAAAAGGGACTGGCGCTTTACTTCCTGGCTAACGAGAAGTTGACCGAGTTTGCTTTGGATGTACCCAAGATGCAGCGCGTGGTTTCGAACCTGCTCGAGAATGCGTCGAAGTTCACGCCCGCTGGCGGGACGGTCTGGCTTCATGCGGAGCCGTATATGTGGGAACGGCGAAGCGTCAGCAATCCTGACAATCCCATGGAGCGCCGACAACGGGCCATCACGCAACCGAATTCCGTGAAGGTAAGCGTTTCTGATACCGGCCCGGGCATTCCCGCGGAATACCATATCGAAGTGTTCGACGATTTCTTTCGACTGCCACAAAGTGAAAGTCAGGCCGGCATGGGCTTGGGCCTGGCGATCGCGCGACGCCTGGTCGGCGGCATGGGCGGCAAGATCTGGGTGGAGAGCGATCCCGGAGCGGGATGCAAGTTCTCTTTCATTCTTCCGCTTCTGCCTCCCGCGACTGCAAACAACCAAGTAGTGACCTCTGGGAAAACTAAATGAAAGCTGCGGCAAACAACATTCTGCTGGTCGACGACGAACCCGGAATGCTGCGCTATATCAAAACTCTGCTCGAAGTGGATGACTATAAAGTCGAGACCGCCAGCACCGGCGAAGAAGCTGTCGAGCGCGTGCAGAAAGGTTTGCGTCCCGACCTGGTGCTGCTGGACCTGCTGATGCCCGGGATCGACGGGCTCGAGACTCTGGAGCAACTGCGTAAGCTTCAGCCCGGCGTCAAGGTTGTGATGCTGTCCTGCGTCAGCGATACCCGCAAAGTTGTGCAGGCCATCCGCCTGGGCGCGCACGATTACCTGACCAAGCCGTTTCAGAAGAGCGAACTGGACACTGTCATTGACCAGTGTCTGGGCACGAATCAGCAAAATTATCCGGGCGAAGTGGAAGAAGTTGGCGACGAAGTATTTTTTGTGGCCGCGAGTCCGGTGATGCGCAAGCTTCGTTCGCAGGCTGCGCTGGTTGCGAACGTCGATATCCCGGTGCTGATGTTGGGCGAAAGCGGCACGGGCAAAGAAGTGATGGCGCGGCTTATTCACAAGCTCTCGCCACGCGCGCATCGAACTTTCCTTAAGGTGAATTGCGCCGCCGTTCCCGCGGATTTACTGGAGAGCGAACTGTTTGGCTACGAAGCGGGAGCGTTCACTGGAGCCAATCACGCCAAGCCGGGGAAGTTCGAACTGTGCAACAAGGGTACGATTCTGCTCGATGAAATTGGAGAGATGCCGCCCAGCTTGCAAGCGAAGCTGCTGCACGTGCTGCAAGACCAGCAATTTTCCCGTTTGGGCAGCCGCTCCATGATTAAGGTGGATGTGCGAATTCTGGCTGCCACCAATATCAACATTCCCGAAGCGCTGGCTAACAAGCGCCTGCGCGAGGATCTCTACTACCGGCTCAATGCTTTCACCTTGTCGGTTCCTCCGCTGCGCGAGCGCAAAGAAGAAATTCCGATCCTGCTGAAGCATTTCATGTCCAACATGTCAGAACGCTATGCGCGGCCACCGTTGCCGCTTTCGACCGAATTGCTGCAGGCATGTCAGGATTATTCCTGGCCCGGCAATCTGCGCGAGCTTAATAATTTCGTGAAGCGCTATCTGGTTCTTGGAGATGAGAAGCTGGCGATCCAGGAACTGAGTCCGAAGAGCGATACGAGTGGAGCGCAATTCGACGCAGCAGCGCAGGGCTCGGGAGATTCGGCCGGCGGTTTGAAGTCTCTGGCTCGCACCGCCAAGGACGGAGCTGAGGCTGAAGCCATCAGCAAGGCTCTCGACGAAACCAACTGGAACCGCAAGCAGGCAGCTGCGTTGCTGAAGATCAGCTACAAGGCGCTGTTGTATAAGATCCGGCAGTACGGGATTGCACAATCCAAGAGCCACAAGCTTTCCGCCGGGGCTTAGAGTCTGGCGCTTACGGCCATCCAATCCAGTTGTTGTTCAACACCGATCAAGCGAACAATCTTGATTCTTGGCGTGATCGGCGAAAGCAGATTCCTCGTCGCTTGCGCTTCTCGGAATGACAATTACGATCGGGTCGTTGGAATGAAACTAAGGTGCGGTTGTCGGAATGAGAGCAGATCGCATTATCAATGCACGAGCAGCCTGGGCAGATTCCAATGGCGCCAGACGCTGACTACTCGCAATGCAAAACAAACCACCGCGCCAAGTACCGTCATGAGCCGGGGATTCGCCTTGAGGCGGATGCCAATGACCAACACGGCTGCCCCCGCTAGCGCGGCGGTTGCGTAGACATCGGCGCGAAGAACGGTTGGAATGCGGGCGAGTAGAATGTCACGAATCGTGCCGCCGCCAACCCCGGTCACTCCTCCCATTAAAACCGCGATGAATGGATGAATGCCGAAGTCGAGTGCCTTGGCTGCGCCTGCGACGGCGAATAATGCCAATCCGGCTGCATCGAAAATGATTATTACCCAGGGAGAAACCTGGCTGACAAACTGGTAGAAGCAGAATACAACCGCACCACCAAGAAATGCTGCGGTGGGATATCGCCAGTCGCGAATGCAATTCGGAGGGACTGCTCCGATCAGCAGATCGCGAATCATGCCGCCGCCGAGCGCCGTGGCAAATGCCACCACCATCAGGCCAAGCAAATCCAGATTGGCTTCAATGCCCGCGGTCGCGCCCTCGACCGCGAAGATAAAGGTGCCCAGCAAATCGACAACAAGAAGCATTCTGGCGGAGTCGTACTTGATAGAGCCTCACAGTCAAGGTTGCTTCTGCTGTTTCAGTTTCTTCAGCTTGTCGATGCCGTTTTGGTTATCGGGTTTCAGAGTAATCGACATCTCGTAATTCTGGATAGCGAGATCGTTTTGTTTTGCATCCATGTAGGCTTCGCCCAGGCTGTCGTAGGCGTTCCAGTACTTCGGATATTCCTGAACTTCAAGTTTGAAGACCTGGATCGCGTCCACCACCTTGCCCGCAGATAGGATCCCATAGGCCAACTGGAGCAGGGTATTTTCATCCAGATCCTTTGGAGAAGAGCGTTTCATCTCCGCATATTTCTGCATGGCGGTTTGCGCACCTCGAGCACTCGCGATCAGCCCTAGAAGATCAGCTGGGTTCAACTGGCTGGTGTAATTCCAGCCATATTCTTTGGCGACGCTTTGCACCAGGAACTGAGCCAGGGCGTGTCCATTGTCGGAGTTTGCCATCACCGCGACACCTTTGCCAGAATCGGCAAACATGATCAGGTCGGCCTGAAAGCCGTCGTCATCGCCGTCGTGACCGAACTCTTCGGGATTATTGCCTTCGCCCAGGAAAAATGACAGGCCGACATGGTCGATCTGCGGCGTGAGCATTTGGCGCGTCATTGCTTGAGACAGAACGTGGTTCGCTTTGCCCTGCTTCGATAGGGCGATTTCAATACCAAACTTTGCCAGATCGGTGGGCGTCGTCCAAAGGCCGGCTGCAGCCATTTCGGGGTAGATGTGCCACTTGCCAGGGACTACTTTTCCATCCCCGAGGGTTCCGGAGGCTGCGAACTTCGCTCGTTCGGCCGGAAGCGGTTGATCAAAACTGCTGTCGGTCATGCCGATCTTGTCCAGCACAGTCTCGCGCATGAACTGCGGAAACTGTTTGCCAGTTACGTCCATCATGAGTTGCTGCTCGATGGTGACGCCGCCACCGGAATAACGGAACATGGTACCGGGGACGACATCGACGCGGATGGGCGCAGTATTGGCGGGCTTTTCGCCGTTGAAGATCTGCACCAGCGTGGGGATGGGTTCGCCCACCGCGTAGCCGGGGAAGCCATGCACGGTGAGTCCCGCGCTGTGACTCTGGAGGCGGCGCAGAGTGACCTTCTGATTTTTAGTAAATTCGTTCTCTGGCACTTTCCAGGTGACGAGTTTCTGGTTGACGTCTTCATCGAGCGAGAGCTTGCCATGCTCCACCAGCCAAAGTGCGCCGGCCGCGGCGACGGGCTTGCTGATGGATCCCGCTTGAAACAAAGTGTGCGTGGTGGCGGGCGTCGCGCCACCTGCTTCGGTGACTCCGTAAGCCTTGGCCCAGGCGATTTTGAAATTGTCGATTACCGCGATGCTGACTGCCGGCACTTTGTAGAACTCCATCAGTTCTTGCAGATTGAGCTGCAGTGGCGGCTCGTTTGCGCCGAGTGGAATGGGAGGGATTCCGTTCTCCACGCGTTGGACTTGGGTGTCCTCGGAATTCGATTGTGGCGCGGAAGCTGCAGAACTCGCTGCCACGAGAGCGCTAATGATTATCCAACGAGACGCGGCGGTCAGGAGCAAAGCGCGCAGAATTCTGGAATGTGGCTGCATAAGAACTCACTCGGAGACACGGAGACAGGAGTGAAAGACGAAGTATAGACGCACACCTTAGAAGTAGGTTAGCCGACGAGACGTGGGAGCCGGTTATTGAACAACCAGGGTGACCACCGTAGTCCGCGTAGCGCTGCCTGAGACTGCATTGATGGTCACTGGATACGTTCCCGCCGGAGTACCGGTCGTAGTCGTCACCGGCGCAGCCGAATGGCATCCTGGCAAGAACAAAAGCAGCGCGAAGAGGCCTGCGAGAAGCAGACCCATCAGGACGCGCCGGCGGCGAGAGGTTTTTCCACCCAGTCCTACGCCAAGCAAGGACAGACCTGAAACCGGCAGCCAGGTAGCATAAAACGGAATTCCTGGGCCGCCTTCACGACGCAAGTCGGTCGTAGTGCTTACGCGGGTTGTAGTGTTGATGACCAACTGCGAACTCTGGGCACCGGTGTTGAGGTTGGGGATGGGGTTGTTGTTGCCGGGCACGCAAGTTGTGGCCGTGGGCAAGCCGCTCCCGCAGGAAATCGACACGCTGTCGGGGAATCCGCTGTTCGAGCTTGGGGTAATGGTGGCGGTGAAGATGGCAGGCACGCCAGCCACGACCGTAGCTGTTGCCGGTCCCACTTTGAGGCTGAAATCGTTTACCGTAACGCTCGCGCTGGCTGAAGCCAATAGCGACTGTCCGACGAATGCGGAACCGCTGTTGCCCAAGCTCACAGTGCCACCTGCCAAAGTCGGGGCAACCGGGGTCAAAATCACGGTGACGGTCGCGGTGGCAGCAGCATTCAACGTACCGATATTGCACAACACGGTTTGGTTCGTAGGGGTACCGCAAGTGCCCGGGCTCGCGGTCGCCGAGACAAAACTGGCGCCGGCTGCGGGCAGGTAGTCGACGAAAATCACGTTATTCGTAAACTCGCCATTATTGGTAATGGTGTAGGCGAAGCTGACCTGGCTGCCCATTCCAACTACCAATGGAGTCGCCGTAGGCGGCAGCATGGTCAGGTTCAGGACAGGCGCAAACTTGCTCACAAAAGCGTCGCTCGGCCCGCTTAGCGCGCCCTCGACAGGATTCTTCAGCGGGAAGCCGCTGGCTGAAGCTGTTTCTCCAGCTAGATAGCTAGAACCTTGGAGATCCAGGGCAACGCCGGTACCGAAATCGGCGCCTGTGCCTCCGAAATAGCTGGTGGAACTGGTCGCGGCACAGGTGGGAGTTACGATTGGACTGCAGGTCGCGTCGGTGTCAATGGTGGCAAAGAATGCATCGCTCGCACCCCCGCCGAAGGTCGATTGCACGGGACTCCCGACGATAGGGAAATTCGGGGAATTTGTCCAGCCGATAAGGCGGGCTCCTCCGCTATTGTCGACCGTAACCGACGTGGCGGCGTCCGCTCCCGCGCCGCCAAGATAGCTGAAGTAAGTCAGCGGAACGTCGAATGTGACACAGCCCGTGCCGGTGCATGGTATTCCGATTTTAGCCAGGAACGCATCTGTCCCGCCACCGTTCGAGGGCTGCAATGCTGTGGTTCCAGTAGTGCCTGCGTTGAAATCCGTAGAAGTGGTCCAGCCGGTGACATAAGAGTCAGGGCTCGAATCCACCGCGACACCAAAGCCCACGTCGTCACCGGAGCCGCCGAGATAGGTCGAATACAAAAGTTGTTCGCCAGTCACGCCCGACGGATTGATCTTGGCCACGAAGGCGTCAAACCCGCCTTCGTTCAGCCCTTGATAAGCGTTGAGCAAGGGCATGTCGGTGAAATTCGTGCCTCCCGTAATGTAGGCGTTCGAGTTACTGTCCACGGCGATACCGCCTCCCAGGACTGAACCATTGCTGGGACTGCTTCCGCCGAAGTAAGTCGAATACAGGACGCTGCCGGATCCGCTGGTATTCGGATCAACCTTGGTGAAGAAGAATTGATTCAAAGCGCGGGGGATGGTTTGATAGGCTCCGAGAGTGGACGGAAATCCTGTCCCCACCTCGGTGGAAGTGGTCGTTCCGGTTACGTAGGCATTGCTGCCACTTTGATCGACCGCCAGGCCAGTCGCGATGTCCGTGCCGCTTCCAGAAAGATACGTGGAGTACAACAGGATTTTTCCCGTGGGATCGAGCTTACTCACAAAAACATGCTTGCCGCTGGTGATCGGTGTGGTTTGAAATGCGGCATTGGTGGCTCCGTTCGTGGTGGGAAAGTTGCTGGAGCTTGTTGTTCCCGCCACCAGGATGTCAAACCCGGAGTCGACCGCGACCCCACCGGTGTAGTCGGTTCCGTTTCCGCCGAGATATGTGGAAAACAGCAGCGAGCCGGTGGGACTAAATTTGGCGATGAAAACGTTGGCAGTCGCCCCCGGCGCCAGATCGGGCTGGTATTCGCCAGTGGTTGCCGGAAAATTCGTTGACGTGGTGGATCCGGCTACGTAGGCGTTGGAGGCAGGGTCCACAGTAATCGCAGGACAGCCGGGCGGCGGTACCGGCACAGACATGCCTTCGACCGTGATCGGGGCGATGATGGAACAGGCTTCATTGCCGCTTCCGCCCAGATACGTCGAGTAAACCAGCACGGGATCGATGATCAAGGTCTGGCTGCGATCGTACGCGCCTATTTCGAAGCCGACTTCGTCGTTTCCGGGACCACGCAGTTCAAAGCGACCCGCTATCGGGCGCCGCTCGGTTCCGACCTTCTGATAGACGCGAGGAGCTTGCAAGCGCAACTCACTTGCACCCGCGGCTAAAACGAGGTCGCCGTGCGGGTCGATTGTCGGAGTCGCAATCCCCTGAAATCTGAGGGCCACTTGCGTCGGGTCGCTGCCAGGTGACGCTTCGAAGTCATATTCCAATCGCCCCTGATTGCCGTAATAAACCAAGTCAATGCCGGGGTAAACGTTGTGGTAGCGCACCCGCGCAAACTGAGGAATATCGCGATGCCATTGGGCAGGATCGTTGCCAATGAGGTAATTGCTTTTCCCGGGCAGTTGGATTTCGCCAGCGGGCTCGGCGTGCGAATTTGCGCCAACCAACTTCATACTGATCGCAGAAGTGCTCGCTGTCGAATGTCGACGGTCGGCTGCTGAACGCTGCAGAGCGAGAACTGCTTCCTGGGCGGTCAGGTAGAGGCCGTAACCGCTGCCTCGCGCCTGAAATTTCACGCGAGCATCAGTCTGTCCCTGGTTAGGTTCAAACATCAACGGAAGCCGGCCGTAGTTGGCCAGAACTTGCGGCCCACCTTTTGCGGACAGGACACGTGAAGAAAGAGTCGCATGGGCGAGGGAAAATGCTTGAGGATTGGCAGCGTTGTCAGCCCGGAGCTTCACTGCTCGCGAACCGATGGTCAGAACGACGGCTGCGAGCAGCATCAACAGCGTGATGGCTACGAGGATGCGACTTCGCGAACAAGTCTTTCCCGACCGACGGCGATTCAATCTCACTGCACTCCTCCGATGTCTTTTCCCGATTTCAGGGAGAGGAAGAAGAAACGGCGCACCAACAGCACCCCGAGTCGCAACAGCGAAGCGGCTTGCGTACTTGTCCCCAAAAAATTAAGAGCAAAAGATAAGTAACTACTTAAACATCTGACGGATAGACTGTCAAGATGCGCGACCCCATTCTTCGCCTTAAGACTCGTCAGATGCGGGGCGGCCGGACCGGAGATGCCGTCCTCAGGTAGAAAAAGTACGCAGCCCGGAAAATTGGGGAAGTGCCTGTGCGGACGCAAAGGCGCAGATATTCTGCAAATTGTTTCACGCGGGAATTCGATCGCAACCGCGTCCCTGGCCTGAAATCGTTCATTCTCTTGCCGGTGCATTCTTCGGATTGCACCATTTCTGTGGCAGTACAATTGCTCTTCCGACCGGGAACAACCCTCCCCGCCCTCCCCGCATTGCCATTCCCCACCACCGAACGCGCAGTAACGGAATCAGTTCCTTCACCCTCTTTGGTCTTGCAAACTGGTGACAAGTAAGTATCTTTGGCCTTAGAGCGTGGTTTGGGCTCACTCTTCCGTGGTTAGGTCTACGCTGTGCGTACTCAAGGATGCTCGAACGACAAGAAATCGGGACTGCTGAATCATCGCCGGACCGGCGGGCCATGCGACGATTCGATATGCGGCTGCCGGCAATCGTCAAAGTGGAAGACCCTGCAGTGGACGAGCTGTTGACCGAGACACAGAATGTAAGCGCTCGCGGAGTTTTTCTTTACCTCGATCGGCCGCTTGCTGAAGGTTCGCGCATGCACGTGACTTTAACTCTTCCGCCGCACATCACCCTGACCGACCCAGTGCGCGTCCGGTTCACCGCCCGCGTAGTGCGAAGTGAGGCGCCCTTGCCAGCATCCCGCATTGGCATCGCAGCCGTCATTGAGGAATACGAATTCCTCCGCTCTGCCAGTACGGGCAGCTGACAATTTCGATATAGACAGATGGAGAAGCGTGGGCGGGCAATATCAAATTCTCGCACTACTTATCGTCAATGCGGCCCTTGAATTCTGCGATCTCATTCCTCAGCCGTGTATAGCGGCGCAGCAGCGTGGCCAGATAGGCGATGTGGATGGTCCAGGTAGCGATATAGGCTGCGTAAAGGTAACTCATCGGCGCTCCGGTCGGTTAGTTTCCATTTATGAACTTCGGGCTTTCGAACTTCGGGGTTCGAGCAATGCCTCGAGAGCCAGCGTTTCATCAAAGTCGCGGCGCAGCACTTCGAGCCGGTAGCGAGACCAGCACACCAACGCTGCGAAGCACGAGAAGGCCAGCCAGTTGATCCACAACGCATGCCACATGCGGGGATCGAGAGAACCGCCTCCACCGATCACGGGCTGCGGATGCTGGGTGCGGAAAAACCAGATTGAAAAATAGACCAGGGGAACATCGAGCGCCCCGAAAACAGCTAGCACCGCGGCCAGCAATGGCGTCTGCCCGCTGCTGGAAAATCTGCGTAGGACGATATAGCTGACGTAAATCAGCCACAGCACCAGGGTGAGGGTAAGGCGCAAATCCCAAGTCCACCATATTCCCCACACCGGACGCGCCCAGATAGGCCCGGTGACAAGGTTCACCGTGCAGAATACGACGCCGACTTCGGCCGTCACCAGAGCGAGCATATCCGCCTTAGCGTTGCGCCGGATGAGATACACGATGGATGCCACGAAATTAATGAAGAACAGAATGAAAGCAGTCCACGCCGAGGGCACGTGGTAATAGAAGATGCGCTGTACATCGCCCATGGTCTGCTCCGTCGGAGCGACGACCAGCGCTTGATACAGGGCGTAGCTGAGTAGAATGCCCGTCAGGACCGCGAGAATGGGGAAAGCGCGCTTCATTCCGCCTGCAGCACTAATCCGAACAAAAAGAGGCTAGCGATAGTAAACACCACATCGTAGGCGGCAAGCAACACGATCCAGAACCTGGCAGAATATTCTCCGGTCAGGATTGCACCGGTGGCCTCAACCATGGCGAGCAGCGCGGGGATGGAAATCGGAAACAACAACAAAGGAAGCATGATCTCGCGGCTGCGGGTGCGCAAAGACATGGCCGCGAAAAACGTTCCGTTCACCACCAGCGCCCACGTTCCCAGCGCCGCGACGATGGGCAATTGGTACGCGGGCCCAAGCGCGCGCAGGTTGTAAAACACGATGAAGAGCGGCGTCATCAGCGCCTGCAGCACGGTGACGAAGATGAAATTTCCGATGACCTTTGCCAGAAACAGCGCGTTCGGAGGTGCGGGAGAAACTCGATATGCATCCAGCACCTGATTGCGCATCTCGCGTGCCCAGGTTTGGTTCAAGGCCACGACGGCGGCAAACAAGAAAGCGACCCACACGAGTCCGCCCGCAATTCGCCGCGATTCTTCCGCAGTTGGATCGAAAGAAAAACTGAAGATGACCACTACCAGCAAAGAGAAAAACAGCATGGAGTTGATGGCGTCTTTTGACCGCCACTCCAAGCGAAGGTCTTTGGCCAATGTGGCGCGCGTGAGACCGGCGACCGTACTCATCTGCTCTCCTGAGTCTGCAGGTCGGGAGTGCGACTGACGATTTGTCCGGCTTCCATCCAGATGAACTCATCGGCGGCGCCTTCGAGCAGAGAGGCTTGGTGCGTGACCACAAAGATGGTCTTGCCAGCATCGCGAAGGCCCGTCAGCAAGCTGACCATCTCCCGCGCCGAACGCAGATCGACATTGGAAAAAGGCTCGTCGAGAAGCAAGATTTTAGGATCGTTCAGCAGCGCGCGAGCCAGCGACATCCGTTGCCGCATCCCTTGCGAATATTGTCCTACGGGCCGGGTGAGGGATGGATCGAGTTTCACTGCCCGGATCACATCGGCACAGCGGTCTGCAATGTTCTGCCCCCTATCGCTCATTTCGTACAGACGCGCGAAGTAGCGCAGGTTCTCCATTCCACTCATTTCGTCGTAAAGCAAAGAAGGATGGGCCATGTATCCAAGTTGACCGCAAACCGAGCGAAGATCGGTTGTTCCCAGCATCGAAATGCTTCCGCGCGTGGGCGGCGCCAATCCTGCAAGGGCGCGCAGAAGAGTAGTCTTCCCTGCCCCGTTGTCGCCGAGAATGGCGTAGAGACGACTGGGCGCAAACTCCGCGTTCACGCCACGCAATGCGGCGAAGCGTCCGAATTGTTTGACGAGGCCGGCAACCACAACCGCAGGATGCATCGGAACCGAAGATAGCTGAAGCGCCCCGCGAAGTCGAGCGCGGCTCACGATGGAGGACCGGCATCTTGCCCGTCCTGCTGGAATGGAAATCCGCGATTGGAAGATCAGTTCGACATCGCGCCCGAGCCCCCGGTCTCGACCTGGGTCATGCTCTTCGCAGGAGCATTGGTAGATCCGCCGCTGGCGGGCGCTCCTGGCTGTTGCGGCGCGTATTTCGACGCGCACTTAGCTTGCAGTTGCTTGGCGTGAAAGACGCCGTCGCGTCCGAAACTGCCGTCGGCCAATGCCTGCGAATTGTCCTTGAAAGTATCGGGCGGTGGTTCGGTGCCGCTATACGAGACCTGAAGAGTTTGATCGTTCTCGATCAAGACGAACTCGACTTTGGTCCCGTTGCGCTTGATCGAACCGGGCTGAACATTTCCCGCAACACGCAGGCGCTTGGTGTGGGCTGAGTCGCCCATGCCGCGCAATTCCTTGATGGTGACGTAGTAACTCTTGCTCTCCTGGACGCCGGTGTAAGCCAGGTATCCAAGCGCCAACAGGATGATTACCGTCGCGCCACCGAATTTAAGGTATCTCCTGGTTTGGCTGGACATAGGCGGACCCCGCGTCTATACGAACTCTATTCCTCGCCTCCCGTATGGGTCAAGAACCGAAAAGACATCTCAAGGCAGTACAATTAAAGTTCGTTCGAAACAACTCCCTATGATCCACGCTTGGCATGACGTGACGCCCGGAGAGCACTTGCCGGACGAGTTCAACACAGTGATTGAGATTCCCTTTGGCTCGAGCGTCAAGTATGAATTGGACAAAGCCAGCGGGCTCATCAAACTTGATCGCGTGCTCTACTCCGCAGTTTATTACCCGGCCAACTACGGTTTCATTCCCCAGACTTTGGCCGAGGATGACGATCCGCTCGACGTTCTAGTGCTGTGCCAGGAGAGCGTAGTTCCGTTGACGATTATTCATGCGCGAGCCATCGGCCTGATGACCATGATTGACTCGGGGAAAAAAGATCACAAAGTCATTGCGTCGCTACCGAGGATCCTGAATTCAACAGCTACCGCGAGGCCTCGGAGATGCCTCGGCATCGCCTGATGATGCTGCGAAGGTTCTTTCAGGATTACAAACAGCTCGAAGGAAAAGAGGTCGAGGTAGACGAGATCCGCCCCGCCGGCGAAGCGTACCCGATCATCAACGATGCCTTGCGCCGTTACAGCGAGCAGCGGCGTAAAGGATTTATCAAGTAGGCGTCAACTCAACCCAACATCACCAGACGCGGCAGGCATTGGCGCTCACCATGGGTTGTCCCGCCTTGCAGCCCCAGGCCTGCTGGAACTCAGGCATGTTTTGCACAACGCCGTTGACGCGCCATTTTCCGGGAGAGTGCGGATTGGTGAGGACCTGGTTGCGCTCGTATTCCGGACGACGTTTCTCGCACCATACGCGCGCGAACCCCAGGAAAAAACGCTGCTGGGGCGTATAACCATCAATCTTCTGACTCTCTTTTCCAGTTTTATCTTCTGCGATCATGTGCTCAAGAGCCATTAAAGAGACGCGTGCCCCACCGTTATCGGCGGTGTTTTCGCCGAGCGTAAGCCGGCCATTGAGCTTGAGATCATCCACCGCAACGAAGTTGCTGTACTCATCGGCGATGCAGCTGACTCGCTTTTCAAATTCCTTGGCGTCCTCGGCCGTCCACCAGTCTCGCAGATTGCCCTGGGGATCATACTTGCGGCCTCGATCGTCGAAGCCGTGAGTCAACTCATGCCCGATCACAAGTCCGATTCCGCCGAAGTTCACCGCATCGTCCATGTTCTTGTCGAAGAACGGCGGCTGCAGAATGCCTGCGGGAAATACGATTTCGTTGTAGTTGCCGCTGTAGTAGGCGTTGACCGTGGGCGGCGTCATG
The DNA here is from genome assembly GCA_963722725.1 of uncultured Acidobacteriota bacterium. Lineage (GTDB taxonomy): Bacteria > Acidobacteriota > Terriglobia > Terriglobales > Acidobacteriaceae > JABDBE01. The sequence continues at coordinate 303,480 of CAVROB010000006.1, read as the reverse complement.
CCCCATTCCTTGCGATCCAGCGGCTTGCCAATCTTGGCGATCTGGCGCTTGGATTCGAATTCGTTCGCCCGCAGATAATTTCCTAACAGATCGCCCCGAACGACGGTCAGCGAACTGTAATCGCGCCACGCATCGGGATAGCCAATCTTGTTGCGAATGGCTTCCAGCTTGATCTTGGCCTGTTTCTTGGTTTCATCCGTCATCCAACTCAGGCTCTGGATATCCTCGTCCAGCGACTTCTCCAGCACGTCCACCATTTTCAGCATGCGTTGTTTGCCGTCGGCTCCGAAGGTCAGCTCCACGTATTTCTGTCCCAACGCTTCGCCCAGAGAATCGTCGGTTAGTTCAACGCAGCGCTTCCATCGTGGCTGGATTTCCGCTTGCCCAGTTAACGCTTGCCGCATTTTGAAGTTCGCATCCACGAACGGCTGAGAGAGCCACGGAGCAGCACCGCGCAGCAGATGCCAGGTGACATAAGTCTTCAGGCTGTCCAGCGACTCCGACTGCAGCAAACCATTCACCTGTTTGAAGAAATCCGGATCGCTGACATTCAGTTCCGAGAAACTCGGCGTGCCTGACGTCGCAAAATAGCGATCAAGATAAAAATTCGGCGCCATGGCACTGGCTGCGTCACGCGTCATCTTGTGGTCTCGCGTCTTTGGATCGCGACGGACGGTGCGATCCACCGAGGCCTTGGCTAGGGCCGTCTCAATCCGCAACACCGTTTGTGCCGAGTCAGCCGCTTGCGTGGACGATTGCCCCGCAAGGATGAACACCTGGGTCGCAAATTCGACCAGTTGTTTGCGAACTTCCAACTTCCGCGCGTCGTCTTTGATGTAATAGTCGCGGTCGGGCAGCGACAATCCACCCTGGTCGAGATACGCAATCACTGCGTCAGCATTGTGAAAATCGGAATTGGAATAAAAGTTAAACAGTGCATAGTCACCCATGAGATGCACTCGCGCAATGGCATCCATCAGCGCCGGCTTGTCACGCACCGCGGCGATCCGGTCCAACTCGGGCCTCAGCGGATCAAGACCTTTAGCGTTTACTGTCTTTTCGTCCATGCAGGAGCCGTAGAAATCGCCGATCTTCTGCTCGATCGCGGTTCGGCTCGGGTCATTGATCGAGGCTTTTTCTAGAATGCCGCGCAGAGTCAGCAAATTCCGCTCGTCCAGCTCGACAAAGCTAACCCATGAACTTTGATCCGCCGGAATTTCCGCAGTCTTCAGCCAGTTGCCGCAGGCGTATTGATAGAAGTCAACGCAAGGATCGAGCGTCTTGTCGATGTTGTCGATGCTGAACCCGGGCCCAGATTTTGCGGTTGAATCGCTCTGGGGGGAAGCGACAACGCTCCCCAGCAGCAGAAAGGCCGGCAAAAGAACGTGCGCGCGCATAGAACCTCGTTTCGATGTAGAGCGGAGATTGTAAGCTCTCCGCTTTGGACGAACAAGTCAAGAAAAGGATATGCTGCTGCACTTCGCGAAAGCGAACGCTATCTCGTCGGAAGCCAATTATCCCAGGGCTCTGGGGAAAAAGAAGAGTCTGCCAAACGCGGTTCGGCCTTATTTCGTGGCGTATAATCGGCTTTTCAAGAATCCAGCAAAGGTGGCGAGGAATGGCTTCTACGAACGGTAATCCCACTAATGGCAATCACGCGCAGAATGACAACCAACATAGCGTTCCACGGCCGCGAGCCGAGTGGATTGCCCGCCGCAAGGCTGAGAACGACGGCAATTTTTCCCAGATGCACTACGCGCGCAAGGGCCTGATCACGGAAGAAATGGTCTACGTGGCTGATCGTGAAAAGATTTCTCCCGAACTGGTTCGCGATGAAATCGCGCTTGGCCGCATGATTGTTCCCGCCAACATCAATCATCCGGAACTGGAGCCGATGTGCATCGGCGTAGCGTCATTGTGCAAAATCAATTCGAACATCGGCAATTCCGCGGTTACTTCGAACATCGACGAGGAACTCAACAAGCTGCACACGTCGGTTCACTACGGCGCCGACACGGTCATGGATCTTTCGACTGGCGGCAACATTCACGAGATTCGCGAAGCCATCCTGCGCCATTCGCCCGTACCGATTGGCACCGTGCCGATCTATGAAGCGATCTCGCGGGTAAAGCGCATCGAAGACTTGAATGCGGAAGTAATGCTCGAAGTGATCGAAGAGCAAGCCGAGCAGGGCGTGGATTATATGACGATTCACGCGGGCGTGCTGATCCAATATTTGCCGATGGTTTCGAAACGCATCACGGGAATCGTAAGCCGCGGCGGCGCGATTCTGGCGCAGTGGATGGCCCACCATCACAAGCAGAATTTTCTCTACGAGCGCTTCGACGACATCTGCAAGATTTTCGCCAAGCACGATGTTTCGTTTTCGCTGGGCGATGGCCTGCGTCCCGGCTGCATTGCCGACGCCAGCGATGAAGCGCAATTCGCCGAGTTGAAGACGTTGGGCGAACTGACCAAAAAAGCCTGGCAATACGATGTGCAGGTGATGATCGAAGGGCCGGGTCATGTCCCGCTCGACAAAATCAAAGAGCAGGTCGACAAAGAAAAAGAACTTTGTTACGAGGCGCCCTTCTACACGCTCGGGCCGTTAGTGACCGATATCGCGCCGGGATACGACCACATCACCTCAGCCATTGGCGCGGCTATGATTGGATGGCATGGAGCGGCGATGCTTTGCTACGTCACTCCCAAAGAACATCTCGGGTTGCCGAATGAAAAGGACGTGAAAGACGGGATCATCGCCTATAAGATCGCAGCGCACGCTGCGGATTTAGCGCGCCATCGCCCCGGCGTTCAAGATCGCGACGATGCACTCAGCTACGCCCGCTACAAATTCGATTGGGAGAAACAATTCGCGTTGTCGCTCGATCCGGAGACAGCGCGCTCCATGCACGACGAAACTCTGCCCGATGACTATTACAAGGAAGCCGCCTTCTGTTCGATGTGCGGTCCGAAATTCTGCTCGATGAATTATTCCAGCAAAGTGGACGAGTACAACAAAGAAGTCCACGGCCTCGAAAAGAAAGATTACTCGGGACTGGTGGAGAAACTGGTCTCGCTCAAGTAATGCAGATGTAGCTGCGGACGCCTTGTCCGCCCCGACCGAGCGACCTCGGCACGCCTGCCAGGACGACGATGAAGGTTATCGCTGAGATAGTGGGGGCCGTTCTCTTGAGGGCCTTGTTCGTGGCCCCGTTCGCGCTACTGTTCTGGTGGCTTCGGCGATCAACGAAAACGCTCCCGCCGAGGGAACAAGCTTCCGCGGTTGAATTCTTTCTCGCACCTCGAATGCGCATTCTAATCGGAATTGTCGTCGGTCTTCTTGTAGCATTCACCACCTTGATCCTGGTCGAGATAGCCCGTAAAGGTGGAACCTTATATGCGTCGCTCATTCCACTGTGCGTCCTTGCCGCGATCATTTTGGCGACGCCTCACTCCGTAATGACTGACCACAACGGTATTCGTCAACGACGTTTGCTCTTCGGAGATCGAGTCATCGCGTGGGACGAAATCGCTTGGATGAGGCGTGGGCGGAATACGGGAGCTGTCTACGTCAAAAGCCGGAACGGAGGGCGTCCGATTTCATTTTCGCCGCTTCTTGTGGGTCAGGCTCGTTTCGAGCACGAGGTTAGGGCCCATAGGCGCGATGTCGAATAGATCGCCAGTCCCTTGCGCCCTAATGCGCAATCGCAACATCTTCGAGCGTGACCCGCTTGAACACGCTAGGATCGCCCAGGCGTTTCGCGGCGTCTAGAACCTCAATGCCGGCCAGACGCCCCTCGGCGTCGTAATCGGCAGCAATGCCCTCGCCTAGATGCTTGGTCGTAACCGTAGTCTCTTTGAAGCGGATGTAAAGCGCATCCACATTCTGGTCGTACGTAATCCTCATGCCCGTGTACCCCTAGAAATAGTATACGTAAACGGTCACAACTACGATCTTATTCGGCTCCTCAACGAAGATCGGCCGAACCTGCTTAGTCGCGTAATGCCTGCCGTTCCAGACGGCGTCGAAGAGGAAGTCTTTGCGGCACTCTATTCGGCCATTCTCCGCGGGATGCCGAGGCGCAGTTCGGATCGCGTCAGCCACCTCCGCTTCACTGGTCCCCCGGAATGGTAACTGCTGCGCTGCATGCCCGGAAAACACGATTGGCTTGGAAAAGTCGGACATTTACTACGATTATTTCATGCGACCGCAGACATCGGCCCTGGCTGGGTAAGTCAAGCGACGACCGTCCAAACGATTCGCTTCACTTCGGTCCCTGAAACTGGTCTCGCTCAAATAGCCGTGCCGGATTTCAAGAAGCTATGGAGTCCTCAATTTCGAGGACCTCGGATATTTCTTTCCTAATCTCGGTTGCTGCGGCATTTCCGATGTATTCTCCCAGCGCGCGGTAACTCTCAAATTGCAGCTCATCGAACCATTGGTCGGCGGTGCTTTGATGAGGGAAGGTTTTGTGTTTGTCGAAATATTCCCAGACGTCGTCCGGAAGCCGGTTTCTTTTTTCGGTATCCGGCGGTGGGTTCTTGACCACGCCGCTTGCTTCCGGCCTCGATTTCAAAGGCATGCTGGCCTTGAGGTAAAACAGTTTGCCGCGGTCGTTCGGATTCTGGGGATCGTAGAAAATATCTCCGGCCACAAAGTTGCATTCACTTTCACGCCCGTCCTTGGGCTGGATTTTGGAAAAATCAACCTCAATGCGCGCACCAAAGTCTGTCCGGGCTTTTTCAATCAGCGACAGGAGATTCTCGCAAGCGTATTGGCCGTCGCTGTCGGCATCGCAGGCCACAATCACCTGGCAATGGCGCTTGATTAATTCGTAGACCGCCAGGTTCTCGAAGTGTCCCCCATCGGACAAATAAACGTAGCTCTTGTTCTGGTCGCTTTGGGCCACCAATTCGGAAAACAGGTAGCTGAGTCCCCACGCCGGCCCGGCGCTTTCCCACCTCGGCGTAAAGCGCGAGTTGCCCATCCACCAACCCAGGCGCACATCGAACAGTGTCATGAACAGGCCCGTCGCCGGGGAGGTGAAGTAGCCCATGTTGGGACTCGCGGCCGCGCCTGAAATCGCCATCGCCGTACCCAGCGCGATGCCTTCCTCCGCAGTCATCCGGGTGAGCGATCCTGCGGTGCGACCCAGTTCCGTTCTCGAGTAGCTGAGTTCATAGGCATGGTCTAACTGGAAGCGGTTCTGGCCCTGCCCTGGGAAGATCACGTCGTAGCCGCAATATAGAGGAGTAAACACGAACGACTTCGCCCGCCGCGTGGCATAACCAAGTTCAGCGCCGCTGGTTATGTTGATTGCCGCATTCAGGATGGGGTACGGTCCAGGGTAATTTCCGGCGAAATCTTTCAGTGGGACGTCGTCGTGAGGATCAAAGCCGGTAAATGGCTGCGGCGTCCGCCGCGGATTGGATGCGCCGAGATAGCAGCGGACCAAGCGGTTGCGATAGAAGTGGTGTAACGAGAAGTCGTTTACATCTACACGACGCGACAACAAGAGCGAAGCGATCGCGAGAATCACCCCGACGCCCAGCAATTGCCAGGACGTCCTGAAATACTCAACCTTCCAGTACAGTTGCGACAATGCCGGCCAGTCGTTTCCGGGCGCGGCCGCGTGCGACAAACGCCATAGTTCAGTCGTCTCAGCGGGGCGGAAAAACATCCCTGAGCCGAGGTGAACCGCGGTGGCCAGGAGCAACGCCAATCCCAGCCCGAAGACGTAAGGAGCTAACCTGGCAATGATATCCAGCGCCCTCGGCGCTTTGAACAACTGCACAATCCAGGATCCATCGATTCCGTTTGGCGATTTGACTTTCTCGGCCTTGCCACTGGTCGCAGCGCTTTTGGCAGCCTTCACGCCCAGATAATTGTGGGCAACCCATAAAATCGCGGGAATGAGGCTTGCCCACTTCAGCTTGAACAAAACCCACCGCACCAGCAGCGGCCCGAAAGCACAGCATCCCGCCAGTAGTGTCCAAGCCAGAGTCAGGAGCATTAAATATCCGCCGAGGCGGGCCCACCATTCGCGCACCAAGTCTCTGCACCCGCGGCCCGCCAGTCCCATGTGCACCGCGCCCGCGAGCAACATGATCAGCATCACAATGGCGGTTCCGAAAACCCCTACAATCCAATGCGCTCTGTAAGAAGCCAACCCGGACTGCGGCAACATTTTTGTCAGAAACCACGTGTATCCCCAGCCCAAGGCGCCACCGACCGCTCCGGCGACCAATGAGGAAAACAAAAAGGCGGTGAGAGAAAGCGTCCGGTTCTGCGGATCTTTCTTCTGCCATTCCTCCTTCCATAGCCGCAACGACACAGCGGCTACGGTCCAGGCAAGAAAATAGATGCCGCCCCACACCGCGAGCCACGTCCTCAGGTGAAAATCTCCTGCTTGATCCCTCCACCGCCATAAGGCGGAATTAAACAGCAGGCACGCCACAAAGAAAGGCACGATAACGGTGACGGTCACCTTGGCCCGTTGAAATGGCGTCAACAGCATTTCCTTGGAGGGAATTTTTTCGGCTGTGTTCCAAGCCATTGCGACACAGGCGATGAACCACACGACGACACCGCAGATCAGCAACTCAAGAGCTTGCAGCCGGAAAGATCTCATCAGCCCCAGCAGCACGCCATCACAAGAGACAAAAACGCTCAGAAAAAGCAACCCGAGAACCGTCTGGTTCAGAAAGACATTGCGCAGCCACGTACCGATCATCGCCCAGGTGTCGCCCGAAAGCGCCCCGGTGTGCGGAGTCAAGTAATTGCTATACAAGCGCAGCCAACGCAGAAAGGTTCGTTCCTCGCGGCCACCGGGCTCGCGTTTTCCCGGGACGAGAGCCTTTTCGACATCTCGAAATGAGGAGTTTGGCAGAGCATCGAGGAATCTGCGGGTGAGCGCGGTCAACCAGGACCCAATGTATCCGCCGCCAGAAACGGTGGAGAGATAGTCGAACTTGTGCAGCAGTTGGCTTTCAGCCAGTGCCTGGAGAACTCCAAGGTTCAACGTAGCGCTGCGGATGCCTCCACCGGAAAACGCCAAGCCAATCAGGTTATCAGCGGTTGGTTTTGAAGTGATGACTCCGCGGGCCCGGCGGGACTCCGCGACCTGCGTCAATTCATCCTGAAGGACTTCTTTGAATGTGACTGGAAGGGGATCCTGTGGAGGTAGCGGCCGAGTCGGTGGACTCGCCATCGTCAGAGGTGCGCGTTCGGGCATAACTTGCCTCGCTTCCCCCTCAATTTGGTTGTGGCGACGATCTTTGCCGGAAACTCCAGCGAAGTCAAGAAGTTTTGTCGTAGTCGGGCAATGTGCGGTCCATTTTGGGCCACAGTCTTACTTCAAGTCGACTATACCGTCGCAGACTAACTGGACCGCAATCGCCAAAAGCAGAAAGCCGAAGATGCGATTAATCGCGCCGGCTGCACCTGGCCCCAGACGTTTCACCAGCGGGCCTCCCAGCCGGAGAAACAAGTAAACCACAAGGCCCAGCGCGACGATGCCGATGACTATGCCCAGGTAGGAAACCGTCCCGCCAGCATCTGCGGCCAAGCCCATGACCACGCCGATCGATCCAGGGCCGGACAACATCGGCATAGCCATCGGGGTCAGCGAAATATCTTCTTTGGTGCTGGCTTCATTGCTCTCTGCTGCGGTCATGCGACTGTTTCCTGTGACCATGCTCCAGGCAGTATTGGCGACGATCAGTCCCCCGGCAATCCTCAGCACCGGCAATGAAATACCGAAGAGGATCAGCACGAACCGTCCAAAGAACAGAAAGACCACCAGAATTATGATCACGTAGATCGCGGTTTTGAGAGCGGTGCTATTGCGCTCGGCGGGCGGGAAATCTCCCGTCAGAGTAAAAAATATGGGAATCGCACCAAACGGGTTCACGATAGGGAACAGCGCCAGAAACGTAGCCACCGCCGCCGACGGCAAAGCTCTCAGAAGTTGTTGCACGGCGTGGGCCGGGTTCATGGAAAGAAAGCTTAGCAGTGCAATGCTATTTCGTGAAGCCCGCACATCATTGCTCTGCTCGAGCTGCCGACCAATCTGAGCAATTCTAGTGATCGCTCTCCAGAACCTTCGCGGCGCGATTCAATGCAGCCGCGAGGGACGCGATTTGCTCCTGGGCGCGAGGGAAGTCGTGCTTATCGATGGCCTCGTTAATCCCCGGGATGACCACAGCTGCGTATCCGGTGTACTGGCCGGGAGCGTAAATGGCGTGCCGGAACCACGGACGGTTCGGAAGTCCTTCAGGCATCAAGAGAGCACGCTCAGCACCGCGCAAGGCTTGATTCAGCTTGTCTGCATCGCGCGGAGAGTTTTGCTGCCGGACAAGCATCTTCGCGGCGGCTTGCTCGAAATGATGGGCTGACCGCGCAAGCTCGCTAAAGTTTAGTGTTTGACCTGCGAACTCAGGCTGCGCTTTTCTCCTGGCAGAATCGATGTAAGAAGCGATTTCCTTGGCATACTCTTCGTAGTCGTAGGGCAGCACATCGGCATCGGCCATGCGGAGGATCGAGACGCCGAAAATGCGCGCCATCTCCTGCTCGTAGACGAAATCAGGATCGCCGAATTTCTTGAACCAGTTGAAATTGTCGAATGCCGAGTGATAGACGCCATAGGAACCGGTCGAACTTACATCGGCGGAGGGTACGCCGAGGTGCTGCAAGAAGACTGTGTAATCCGACCCGCTACCCAAGTCACCCACGGGCACGTCGCCTTTCGATTGCGCGGCAGGGATGCGCCTGCTGTCGCCGATAGCTTCGGTGGGCGACTGGGCAGACTCGGCTCCCGGGTTGGTTTTGCTTTTGCCAGCTGTCGTAGACAGTTCCACCGCTGGGGGACGGAACCGCTTTGGCCACGTCACGCAGAAATTGTTTCAGGCTGGGCACGGAAGCGGCGCCGAATTTTGCTCCCGAGACCGCGACGTCCATATTGAAATACGCCACGGCGCCGGCCAAATCACTCTCGTGCTGCTCGCCCCATTCGGTGGAACCGATCAATCCCTCTTCTTCGCCGTCCCAGCTTCCGAGAATTATCGTGCGCTTTGGCCTCCAGCCTGATTTCAGCAGCTCGCCGAGCCCGTGCACGGACTCCAGCATGGCCGCCGTGCCGCTGTTCGGATCCACCGCTCCGTACACCCAGGCATCGCGGTGGTTTCCCGCGACTACCCATTCGTCGGGATTTTCACTTCCTCGCACTCGCCCAATCACATCCCAAATCGTGCGGAACTGATAATCCTGTTTGAGATGCATCTTCACTTTTACCGGACCGGGACCCAGGTGATACGTGAATGGCAGCGCTCCCTGCCATTCGCGCGGTGAGTCCGGGCCTGCGAGATGCTCAAGGATGGGCCATGCATCGCCATACGACAAAGGAGTTGTCGGGAATTTTCGGTAGCTGCGCCGATTGCTCAGGCGCTGTGCGCTGGGCGTCCGGCAGCGCGGGGACGGAGGCGATTCCTGGTGTGGTGGGATCGCCGGGAAACTCGAACATATAACCAATGGATCCGCGCTGCACGCCGGTATCCGGACGCCACGGCCCTTTGGGATATTTGTCGCCGCGCCGCCAGCCGTCGTCGGCGGGATCGGAATAGATGATCAGGCCCGCGGCGCCGCGCTCCTGAGCGAGAAAGGCTTTTACTCCGCGAAAGTTTTGCCCGTAGCGGACCAGCACGATCTTGTGGCGCACATCCACTTTCAACTGTTCGAGCTTTTTGAAATCCTCAGGCGTACCGTAGTTGGCGTAGACCACTTCCGCTTCGGCGTCTCCCGATGGCGACATCGCATTGAAGGGCATGATGACTCGCGGGTCGTCAGCGAGGGAGTCTCCTTCAACGTGTTCGCGCGTCGGTCCGTGCATGTGAACGTCGGCGGGCGCGGTCACGTCCACACTGATCTCCGTCGGATAGTTCATCCAGACGCGGTATTCAACCGTCTCAGTATCCAGCCCAGCCTCGCGAAATTTTTGCGCAACGTAATCCGCGGTTGCTTTGTCCTCGGGCGACCCGGCAACATGCGGGGCCTGAGTCAGGACGCGCAGATGTTGTTCGGCAAGTTTCGGGTCAGGCACGGCGAGAAAGCGCCTCTCCTGTTCGGTTTCGACCGCGGCATTCCGAAACCCGAATATTTCCGGAGCGGACTTCGGGGATCCCTGGGCCAATTGAGTTTGGGGAACGCCCAACATTAGCAGGCTGCAAAACAAACTGGAGCCGAATCGAAGAGTCATGGAATTCATTGCAAGAAACGTCAGTGTACATGATTCGCTCGGGCTGGCTGGACATCAACGTGGGTCGATGGCGTCAAGAATCTCACCCCCTGACATGAGTCATCCTGAGCGAAGTTGCCGACGCGCAGCGCCGGCAACGCAGTCGAAGGACCGCGAAAATACGTTCCCACAACACCGATTCAGGGAGTCCTGACGATCCATAATTACAAACTACCCGCGTGACGAGTCCAAGCACCGGGTATCACCAACTTCACCAGTTGGTGATACAATGGAGTTCATGAAGCGAGCAACCATGACTTTCCCTGACGATTTGGCCAAGGCGATGGAGAAGTATCTCGCGTCCCAGGAAGCTCCTCCGTCGCTGACCACCGTGGTGCAAGCGGCCTTGCGGCAGTACCTGGGCGAGCGAGGATTCTTACGAACGCGGCGAACGCTCGCGATCACGCCAGCAGGCCGCGGAAGCGGACGTTCTGACGTCAGTCAACACCACGACCGTCATCTGGCCGAGACCCACAAGTGAGACCGGCAGTGCTGGCTGACACTGGGCCGCTGTATGCGGCCGCCGATCCGGACGACGCCCACCACAGGCGGGCCCGCCGAGAACTGCGGAGGCTCGCCGATGAGAACCATGAGGTTGTAGTCGCCTATCCAACCTTGCTCGAGGCCTACACGCTGGTATTGTTTCGCTTGGGCGAAAACGCGGCCTTGCACTGGCTGGAAGACATGGCCGGCGCCGCACTGGTCAATCCCAGCGTGGAGGATTATCGGCACGCGATTCTCAGACTGCGATCACTGAAGGATCAATCCATCACTCTTTTCGATGCACTCGTAGCCGCTATGTCGGGAAGGTTGGGGCTGGAAGTGTGGACTTACGACCATCACTTCGATGTGATGCGCGTTGGCGTGTGGCGCTGATGTTCCCCCGCAATCAGCAGCCACAAAAGCGATAAACTGCAAGTATGTCCGTCCAGAATGCTACGCAACGCTTCTCTTCCCGAGTTGACAATTATGTGCGCTACCGTCCGGGGTATCCACGTGAAGTTCTTAACCTCCTGAAGAAGGACTGCGATCTCGCGACCGAATCCGTGATTGCGGACATCGCCTCCGGCACAGGCATCTTCACGCAAGTGCTGCTCGAAAATGGCAATCGCGTGTTCGGCGTGGAACCCAATGCTGAAATGCGGCGAGCCGGCGAGGCGTTCCTGCGGAGTTATCCGCGATTCACCAGCGTTGCCGGAACGGCCGAAGCGACGACGCTGCCAGACCACAGCCTAGAAATAGTCGCGGCCGCTCAGGCGGCACACTGGTTCGATCGCGAAAAAGCTCGGCGAGAATTTATCCGCATCCTCAAACCTGGTGGCTGGTGCGTGCTTCTGTGGAACGAGCGCCGCACCGACTCGACGCCTTTTCTTCGCGAATACGAGCAATTGCTGCTGACCTATGGTACGGACTATCAGGAAGTCCGACACGAGCGCACCACGGCTGAGATCGCCGGCTTTTTCTCGCCATCCCCGTTTCGATCGAGCGCACTGGAAATGCGTCAGGACGTTGACTACGCCGGCCTTGAAGGCCGACTTCTGTCTTCCTCGTACACGCCAACACCCGAAGACGAAAACTATGAACCCATGTTGCGAGAACTACGGCGGATCTTTGAGGCGCATCAAGTCAACGGACGCGTATCGCTTGACTACAACACGCTCGTCTATCACGGGCAGCTTTCGTAAACAAAAAGCTTAAATACAAAGGACACGAAGCTTCGCGAAAAAATCGCGAGTAGCTTGAGAATTCGGAGAGCGAATGGCTGACGAGAAAACATTCCACATGACTCCCGATGAATTCCGCAAGCACGGCCATGCGGTCGTGGACTGGATTGCGGACTACACTGCGCGGATTGAATCGTATCCTGTGCTGTCGCGGGCAGAGCCGGGTCAGGTTCGGGCTTCATCTGCCATCCAATCCTCCATCGAAAGGCGAGTCTTTCGAAGCGATCCTGGGAGACGTCGAAAAACTAATTCTTCCAGGCATAACGCACTGGCAGTCACCGAATTTTTTCGCCTTCTTTCCCGCCAACGCATCGGGGCCTGCGATTCTTGGTGATTTGCTTTCATCCGGTCTGGGCGTGCAGGGAATGCTTTGGGCGACCAGTCCCGCCTGCACGGAATTGGAAACGCATGTTCTCGATTGGCTGGTTGAAATGCTCGACCTGCCGCGGAAATTTCTCTCCAGCGGCAGCGGAGGCGGCGTGATCCAGGACACGGCCTCGAGCGCTTCGCTTTGTGCGTTGCTGGCTGCGCGGGAACGCGCCACCAATTTCGCCAGCAACAAGCGAGGCTGTGACGGAAAGCTGGTCGCGTATACGTCCTCGCAGGCGCACTCTTCCATCGAAAAGGATGTTCAGATCGCCGGGCTTGGTCTGAACAATTTGCGACTCATCGAAGTCGATGAGAACTTCGCCATGCGTCCGGATGCGCTGGCGCGGCAAATCAGAAGCGATCGCAGTCGCGGGTCTTCTTCCCTGCTTCGTTTGCGCGACGATTGGCACGACTTCCTCGAATGCAATTGATCCGCTGCCCGAAATTGGCCGCATCTGCCGGGAAAACAATCTGTGGTTTCACGTCGATGCTGCCATGTCCGGAACCGTCGCGCTATGCCCCGAATTCCGCCATACTCATCGTGGGGTCGAACTTGCCGACAGTTACACTTTCAATCCGCACAAGTGGATGTTCACCAACTTCGATTGCAACTGTTTTTACGTCGCCGATCGCAAAGCGCTGATTCAAACGCTGAGTATTCTGCCCGAATACTTGCGCAACCAGGCCACGGAATCGGGCGCGGTGTTTGACTATCGCGACTGGCAGATTCCGCTAGGCCGCCGCTTTCGCGCTCTGAAACTCTGGTTCGTGATTCGCCACTATGGCATCGAAGGCCTGCAATATCACGTTCGGCGTCACGTTGAACTCGCCCAGAAGTTCGCAGGCTGGGTGAGGAACGATTCTCGTTTCGAAATAGCCGCGCCTGCACCGCTCAACCTGGTCTGCTTCCGTCACAAGGGTGGGGACGAAGTAAATCAAAAGCTGATGGATCGGCTGAATCGAAGCGGGGATCTCTACCTGACGCACACGCGCCTCAACGATCGGTTCACGCTGCGGTTTTGCATTGGACAAACCAACACGATGGAACGCCATGTTGAGCGCGCGTGGAGCAGGATCCAGCAAGAAGCAATGTAGGATCACTTCGGCTTGTCCGGTTGCGCCACCGGCTCTTCTGGTATCAGAGCTCCCGCATTTGCTGGAGCCGCAGGGTTCAATCCAAAATCCCAGACGTACGTATTCATTCCTTCCTTGCCCAGCATCTCGACGACCGCGTACTCGCCCGGTTCAAGCGCATTCACCGGCGTGATCTTGATCCAGCCTCCGCTCAGCTTTAGCGACGTGGTTTGAACCAGGTTCTGCTCCTGCGTGGCCTTTCCCAACGGGCTGATTTTTATATCTCCAATGATCCGTTTGCCCTTCTTAACCTGGATGCGAACAATGTGGTAACGGTCCCATGGCTGTTCTGGCTGTTGCGGCTGTTGTGGTCCATGCTGCGAGCTAGCATTCGCACTCTGATCCTGATCGAAGTTAACGTAGATTGCGGGCAGCGTCGCGTGCGCCTGTACGCTGGCGTGAAGGCCATCGAGCTCAATGGTCTGCTTACCACTAGCGATGGGATTAATCGCAGAACGCAGAATATTTGTTTTCGTGTTGCGGTTGACTTCACCCGTGTTCTGCTGCAGTAGAACGAGTTGCGGCTGGGACTGAAAACTATCGAGCAGGAACATTCCGCCGTCTTCGGGCAAATGCAGCCCGGGAGCGACCTGCGGAGTCTTGGCCTCTTCGGCGCGGCGTTCGGCTTCGACTTCCTTGTCCAGTTCAACCGCTTCCGGAGTAGGAACGCCGGCGGCGCGATCTTTTTCGAATTTGTCTGTGGCGGCCCAATCCACCAGCGAATTTGGCAGCTCTTCCCATTCGTCGCGCTCCGCGCTCAGGTAGCGGACGCGGTCGCCTTTGACTTCCCACTTGGTAGCGAGCTGATAGGAACCGTCTTTCAGGATCAGGCGCTTGGCCAGTTGCTGGGCAAGAACAGGAATAGCCAGGACGAATAGTGCGGCCAACGCCAGGCCAACGCGAGTTCTAAGGTTTGCGGTCACACTCTTCAATATTATGATGCCGGCTTGTGCGTAGTGAAGACGCTATCGAATGTGGTGTATGCGAATGCCGAGACGCAGACCCTTCCACGATTGATCGGCGGTATAAACCGGTGCCCCAAGCGCAATTCCAAGAGCCAGGCAAGCTCGGTCCCCGAGGGACAGTCCCAGCGGGCGAGTCTGCGCTACGAGATCGCCGGTGATTCTGGCCTGCTCGACGGTGAAGGGTTCGGATTCGCGAACCGGTCCGGTGGCCGCGTCCCACGCGTCTTTGGGAGCAAGTCCGCGACTGACCAGTTTGCTCTGCACTTCGGCAAGATTCACCGTGCTGATGGTCGCGGCGCCTAAGAGTTTGGGCGTCAGCTTTTCCGCTCCGGCTTCCCTGTTTAGAATTGCCAGCACGGCAGAGGAATCCAACACGATCCTACTCACGTTTCGCCGCCTCACGGCGTTCCGCAATCAACTCGTCAACCAGCGAGGTGCCCGGCTTTACATGCCGCCGGACCAGGCGCTGAGCGCGCTCGATGCGCTGTTTCAGGGTCAAGATGCGCAGTTCGTTGTCTTCGATCCGCAAGACGACTTCATCTCCGACATTGATTCCCATGGCTTTACGAAAGGCGGCAGGAATGACGACTCGCCCATTTTCATTCACGCGAGTTCGGGTCTCTTGACTTGATGTCATTCGTTTAGCTCCGTGACATTATGATACACGAATGACATGGATTCCGGATATGACAGTTTTAGCGTTGGACCCGAGGCTTAGGCCGGGCCACCCCCCAACACCCTCACTTCCTTCGGGATGACAATCGTTTGCCGCTATGGCTGGCCAGCAAAGTGCGATCACGGCGAGCCATTCTTGTCTTTTGCTTTCGTATTCTCGGTGCGGGAACGTAGTCTTCGATGATCCCGTAGAGGTCGACGCAGCCGCCGCGCTTCAGCAGCGGCGCCGGGGCGCGGTCGCGGAGCAGATGCCAGGCTTCTCGGTAGTGCTCCCACTGGTTTTGTTTGTCGCCCGGGCAGACGCAGATGGACTGTTTGCAGCAGGCGACTGCCCACGGGATGATGTACCAGATATCTCTTGTAATGCAGTAAACCGCGAGGTAATCGAAGTCGGTTTGCTGGTAGCGGTGATTGAGGCCGCAGGCGTGGACAAGGCTGGCGACGAAGTTACCCGCCTTCAAGTTGCTGGCCTCGAACATGGTGGATTTGACCTGCACGCTAATGAAGCGCCCGCCCAGATCGATCACCACGTCGTATTGGGCAGTGTCGCCTAATGGCGTGTTCAGTTGGAAGCCCAGTTCGGCGGCTTTGGCCATGAAACGAAGCTCAGCCCAGTGGCCCCGCTTTTTGTGGTTGCGAATATCCATGCCGGAAGTTTTCACGTTGTCCCCTGTGATGCTAAGAATGTGCCGCCAAATACGCCTCGCGCAATATCTCTCGCGCAATAAAAAAGGCGCAGCCGCAAGGCCACGCCTTCCTTCACTTTAAGTATAGCATCTTTAATCGGATATTCTCCCAGCTTTTGGAGATTTATATCTGGAATCATTTCATCAGGTTAGCGCGGGTGCCCCATTTCTCGCGCGTTCTGTGCGCGAGAAGTGGGGTCCGGGGAGGTCGGCGGAGACCAGTTCCTGTTCATCCGTCACATCCGGACACAGGGGCAGTGTTCTACTGTTACTCTTGCCCTCTCACCTGAAACGCTATTACGGTGCCGGCGATCTTTACTTCATTACCTGTTGCTGTTACCATCGCCAACCCGCTCTCGGCTCTCCAGATGCGCGAGAAGTGGGGAGTTAAGCATCCCGTTCAAGCAGCGCAAGGCGGCATCCTTCACCAGCCGCTCGGTATCCGTACCGGCATGACTGTCGATTTGGGATAACTGCACTTCCTGCTCGGGGATGAAATGGACTTCCACGCCTGTCAGCGCAGGAGGGTGAGCCTATGCTGTCAACGGTCCGGTGGCCCAGAGCCTGCCCTGAGCGAAGCCGAAGGGTTTCGGCCCGGTTTCTTGGGCAGGAACCTGGGGAGCCGCGTCGCTAGGCCGGTCTTGCTCGGCACTGGTCTTCACGTGTTGAGCTTGATCGGATATCGGATAGTATTCCTGCCTTCGTCAAGGATAACAGGGCTCAGCCCCTCGAAGTACTTATCCAAAAGCTCGCGGGTCGCGACGTTGCCACTCGCAATCCACTTCTTCCAGGACCTACGACTTTTGAGATACTCCGCCTGGTAGAACTGACGGAACAGTCGGGTGATCCTGTGACGTCTAGCGCCAAGATCGCCCAAGGCGCGGGCATAAAGGTCGATGCTACCCAAGCGGTCGATGCTCTTGTCGGTCAGCCTAGCCTCATGGACATGGCTACTGCGGAGCTTCGCCACCTTTTTGAAGGCCCCACGCACGAATTCTCCCAATGCAGCGCACAGTTCCTTGATCGCTTTTATCTCCGGGTCTCTCCGGTGCTCCCGCTCTAGGACCTTCAGAAACTTGAGGAGCCGCTGCTCTAGCAAATAAGTCTCATGCGAGTAGGCCTCTACGTGGAACTGGAGGTGCCGATGTTTTTGGATGGGTGACATCTTGCAGCGGGTGCGGTGCAGATTCCGGCTTGGCGCGGGACAAGAAACGGGGCGGCTGCTCTGCAAGGTTCACGCCGAAGCCCCGGGCAAGATAGCCAAACCGCTCCTTTAGAGAATTCCGAGCAACACATGCGGCAACAATTAATCCGGCTCACTACTTCTCGGTTCTTATGAACTCTCCTGTAGTGCCGTTCACGTCCACGACGAGTTTGGCGTCGTCGCGGCTGTTTCCATAAATCACATGCCAGATCAGCATGTTGGTGGCGCGGCTCCAGTCGAGCACGTAGAGAATCGGAGTGTCCGGAGCCTTCTCCAGCAACTTATCGCCGCCGTTTTGCTGCGCCATTTCAAAAGCTTTGTCCGAATCTATTTTTAGAAAGCCGATGTCGAAAACCTGCGTCGACGCGTTCGTGGGACTGTAGTTGTCCTCGTTGCCGGGAGAGATTCCGCGCGAGGGCGCATCCTGCGCGTCCGTGCCCGACCACACATAGGGTTTCACGCCGCGTCCCGCTGGCGACGCGAACGAGGCGCGCCATACCGCTGACTTGCCGTCTTTGCCTTTTGAGTCCGCCGTGGGTTGCGATTCCAGCCGGAAGGGCTGAGCATCTCGCGCCCAGCCGCGAGCCGCGATGTAGAGTTTTTGAAAGGCATAACGGCCGGTCTCGAGGTCCGCAGCTTTGGGTTGCGGTTTCTCGGTCTGGGCGGGCGTTGCGGGCTGCGACGAACATCCGCCCACGGTCAATAACGCCAGCGCCAGCATCGCCATCAGCAACTTGTTCATAGCACCATCCGTAGGGACGTGAAATTTTGCAACCGTCAATGCCGCCATTGATTCTACTAGAAGGTATAACGAGGTTTAGGGATGGATGCGTACCTACAAAGGTTACAGGAAGGTATCCAGTCTGCGACGCAGGGCATGAGTGGCGAAGACCTCCTGCGTCATCCGGAAGGGAAATGGTGCGCTGCTGAAATTCTCGAGCACCTCTATCTCACTTACACGGGGACTACGAAAGCCTTCGAGCGTTGCCTGCAGGCAAGTCAACCGCAGGTGCGCGCGCGGGTGCTGAGGGATCGTATGAGGACCATTGTGGTCGTTGGATTGGGACACATGCCCCAGGGCCGACAATCTCCGAAACACGCTCTGCCCCGCGGGATGACGCCGGAGCAAGTCACTCGCGAAATCGGGCTGCGCATCTCCGCCATGGACGCCGCGATTGCGCAATGCGAATCCCGCTTTGGCAAGCAAAACCGATTGCTCGATCATCCTATTCTCGGACCCTTGACCGGACGCCAGTGGCGAAAATTCCATTGGGTGCACGGGCGCCACCACCTCAAACAGATTCACAGCCTCCGGCAACTAAGCTAGCGAAGGAATCACGGAAGACGGGTAGCTGTGCCCGTGCCAGCCGTTCGATCATGACGCTGGAGCTGGTCACTTGCACATATTTTGGTGCAGAAAACACATCAAAAAAAACTCTCGCTTCCGCGCAAAATATAGAAAACAAGGGATCGAAAATTTTTCCTCCTCCTAGATCTATGGTTCTAAAGGTAGTTAGAGGCAAAATCTTGAAAACATTGGAGTTAGCGTTGTTCCCCGCTGCACATGAGCCCGTTTTGGCACGCGGCAGACTGTGCGTTGCATGCAGTGGCAGTGGCCGCAAGAAGCGCTCCCGGTTGTCAGGTTGTCAAGGATCTATTATTATCTTGCAGATAAGTTCTGCGGTTAAATATTAGCGTAAGTAGTAGGCTGAGTTCAAGGACAAAGTAGAGGGATTACGAATTGGCTCCCAATTTGGGAGTCTCGGGAAGAAACCGCCGCCCAAGTGGCTTGGACGGGCCACCCCTGGGAATAATCTGGAAACAGCCGCTTTGGCCCCCGCCCCAAGCCGAGAATTCTGATCCCAATCGCTTGAGAAAATGCTGCCAAAGGTCAACGAGTGCTATCGCGATTTTGCGCCAACGACTGCTGTAAGGGTTACGTTTCGCAGCGAAATGCAGTTACGGTACAGGCTGGGCGTCAGGAGAGTTCCATTTGCCGCTCAGAATCTCCCCCGCGCGGCGGAAGCCGCCGTGTTTGTTCCGGTTGCGACCTGGTCGTTGCCGTGCATGCGTGCCTTTCTGCTGGCAACCTCCGAAGACCAGCGGGCGCGATTAATGCTCCCAACGGGCGTGCTGTCCGCTGTCGAGTTCCCCGTGACATCGAAGTACACTGCATCGGCGGCATTAGGCTGAAGGTGCGATTTCGACAGCAGGGTAAGCCGTGCGATCGTGTGAAAAGGTACTTCCGCTTCGTTCCATTTGATACTCGCGTTTTCGATCCAGAAGTTGGTATCCCGACGCTTGCCCCAATAAGTCATCCTGTCGCGGTCGAGGAATTGGACGCCAAAGTCGAAGCTGCTCATCTTGCTGTCTTCCTGGACGTGCCGGATCAATTCGTCCTGCAAGCCGTTTGGGTTTTTCTTGTCCAGAGGATTCGCGTGATTGTTCGGCGACGGTGTGGCCGAATACTTCACAACGTCGATCGGTCCGTGACGAAACGGTACGTTGCTCTCGTAACGCAGTTGTTGATAGGGCTTGATCGTCTGATGCAACTGAGGTTGCACCAGGGTGAGGGTCCTCAACACTCTCAATTTGTCTTTGAACGGCAGAGACCATATAGCGGCGGCCGGATTTGTTGCCGTCAGTATCTTGGAAAGCGCCAGGAATGCACTGGCGTCATTGATGGGCAGAGTCTTCGTGTTCTGGAGTGAAAAATCCTGCCGGCCAGAGTGTGCTTCGGAAGCCGCTGTGCCCTGAGCAAGGTCCACCGAGAAGGACAAAGATCGAACGTCAGCCTTGAAATCAGAATTCTCTCTCGGATCTGAATTTCCAAACCGCACGGTCGCAGGAAAAATGCCAGGTTTGGCGAATATCCCTTTCGCAAGCCGCATTGCCAGCCCCTCGTCGCGTCCAGCGGTAACATCAAGTACCTCAAATTGGGCTCGGGCACAAACTCCCTTCACATGGGTTCCACGACCGATCGGGCGGTGTTGTTGAGCGGCGGATTTCTCCTGTAGCAGCAGACTATTGCCAACGATTTCCTCGATCTCAGCCTTTTCCCGCACGGGATCCCGGTCGGCGTCGCTACCAGTCACGCCGAAATGTCTGGTCAGAAATAGCATAAGGACCTCATCACAGTTTCGAGATAAATTGGATTGCGGTGATGCTTGGCAAGAAACAATAGGCAGCCGCTTTCGTGGTCACGAAACTCGAGAACCCTGTGATTTTGATCGGGGGCGCGCCATTCGCCTGCGGGATCACGAAAATGCTTTCCGCTGGATCCTGCGCGCCAACCATAGGATCCTTCGATTTAGGGTTCAGCCTGACGGCTCCGGCGAATTCGCTGTCATTGACCCAGTGTCCCAGCACAAACTCATATTGGTTCTCGATGCTGGAGTTGATGAAGTAGCCAAGGAGTCCGCGCTCGATGCCGTCGTAGGGCTTCGTCGGATCATAGGTTGGTCCGTATGGCATACCACGACGGATTAACCGGTGAGTATTATTGCTGCCGCCGGGTTCCCCCTGGCCGGTGACGGGCTGGCCTCGGGGATTGATGCGGCGCATGTGCGCGCCGACGGGACAGTGCAGCCCCCGAGGATCTCCTGAGCCATCCGCGTTTACGTATTCGAAATTGTTCAGCTGCTCAAGGGGAATGCCACCCGGAGGGCTATCCGTTTCTGGCGATAATGCGAGCGGCACGCCATTCCGCCAGCGTCCACAAATCTTTGCCGCGTGCAGTTCTGGATCTATTTTGTCCTTGTTTGCCTGCAGGTAATTCTCGAATCCAACAACATCCGTTTTGATCATCTTAAAAACGGCAAAGCTGCCGTTCAGCCCGAGTTCCCTAGGCTCGGGCACGAAATAGTTTTCAGCCTCGTCCCGCAAAACGAACAGCCAGGGCTCGCAGGGCTGCTGGTGATCCGGCGTATATCGTTCTGGACCACCACGAATGGTCGTCATGCTGATGCCGTCTATATACCCGAAATGAACGCGGAAAGTGGGGGTGGGCTTGCCATCGACCATCTCCATCAGCGCCATCCCGTCGGTCCGCCAGATTTCTTGAAAGGCATTTCCTTCGGCGAACAGCGCCGATAGGCGGTCGGTGTAGGCCGCCATCGCCTCCGGGCTGATGGTGTGCAGCGTCACCATTACGTGGTCGTTCCCTTTGCCAAACCCGTCGATCCAGTTCTGCGGGCCACTGGCTCCGGTATCGCCCACCAATCCCGCACGTTCGGCGGCTCCCGCAATGAAAGCGCCAAACGACTTGAATGAAACCGTCGGTACGCGATCTTTGACTTCCAGCGCAATCAGGCCGGGCCATGTGATGCCCAAGTTAAGGCAGTAGTCGGGTTTGTTGCGCGGGATATCGTCCAGACGGTCTCTGGGTCCCGGAGCGAAGCCGACATGCCAGTCTTCGGCGGTAGTGATCTGCGGCGCGTCAGATTCGTCTCCGCTGACGAGCCGCCCCAGCAACTTGCGCGCCTCTGCGGGAACACGCACCGTGAGTAGGAAATGCCGCACCATCGGCATCCTATAGCCACGGAGGATGAACCCCTGAATATCGGCCAGATCGAGGGTATCGGTTGATCGTGGTTTCGATGGGGCATCAGGCGTCGAGGCTTCAACCTCGATTCTGCCGAACAGACGGCGGAGGAATCCTCCGCTTTCTTTTGCCGGTGATGAGGCTATCTTCGTATCCAGGCTCAATGGTGCCTCCTTGATCTGGCCTCGTGACTACGCGGCTGCCCCTGATTGTGCCTTGTTATCGGCAATCAGCGCATGAATGTCCTGCACACTGAGACCAGGGTATGCCTGATAGAAGCCGATCGGAGGGCGGTTCGCCCCCGCTGCAAAGTCGATGAACTCCTGGAGATACTTTCTGCAAGGCGAGGGCGGTGCGCCCTTAGTGAACTTGAATAAAAGATCGAAGACAGGCCCGATGTTTTTGGTGAAGTCAGAAATGTATTTATCGAATGACCCGTCATACACCGTGAAGAAACCAATCTGGTTGTCTTCAAGCGGCACGAACTGTGCGAAATGCGGCGTGCCAACCTTGTCCAGATCTGTCGTTGTCCCGTGTCCCCGCGCGCGCAAAATCAGTTGTGTTTCGATGTCGGCGAGTCTTGATTTCATGGGCAGGATCACCAGGAAGAGATTTAGGTCACCGGCGCCAACCACGCCAGCCGCGGCTGCCAGGGCCTTAATCTCCTTGGCGGTCACATCCGGATAGGCAGTGTAGAGATTCACCGCAGTGAGGAGATGATCCGCGGCCCATTCGACGAATGCGTCTGCGTTCTGGGCGACCGGAGTCGGTGGTGGATCGACCACGTGCTGGAAGATCGCATCGAATACCGTTCCTGCCTGCTTGGCGATGCCACCCATAAGCTGACTGAACTCTCCGTCGAAGTCACCAAGAAACAGAAGAGTCTTGTCGCTTAGAACGGTGAAGCGCGAGTAGTGGACCGTGCCGATGGCATCCTGCGCTTGAAAGATCCCCGGCATCAGTGGTGGAAGTTGCTCTGCGAGCGCCTTTGCATCTGCCGGAGTCTTCAAGGGAAAACTAAGAGTAAAGTGGTTCTGGCTCATTTCGTGATCTCCTTGCTTCTTAAATGCTCATCGGCTTCGTTGGTCCTTCGTTCCAGCAAGGAAGCGAAGCGTCACCTTGGACGTATTCTCCGAACGCCAACATAGTTCGGATTCAGGGATGTCGTCATCATCTTGTAGCCCGTTGCGCGGACAAAGATGACTTCATTATCAATTTCGATAGCCGCTTGAGAACTGTCACTATTTACAGGGGACGTACAGGGAAGGGCCACCTCGGCGTTTTTGGGCTCCTGCCCGATAAATATTTTCGGCATGCTGTCGTCTTTTGCCATCCATTTACGATTTCATAATTAGAAAGGGCAGCCCTGGTCACTAATCTTGAGTCGATTGTTGGGAAAACTCGAGTTTTTCGACAGCCACGGGATTTCGCACCAACCACGGTTCGAGACACCGAAAACCCGTCCGCCTTCATTGACTTGCCCTCGCTGCAGTCCTAAGATTTCAGCCCAATGATCGGCCAGACCATCTCGCACTATCGTATCCTCGAGAAACTTGGCGGGGGCGGAATGGGTGTGGTCTATAAAGCCGAGGACGTGAAGCTCGGCCGCTTTGTCGCTCTCAAGTTCCTGCCCGACAAGTTAGCCAAAGACGTGCAGGCACTCAGCCGCTTTGAGCACGAAGCCAAGGCTGCCTCTGCACTGAACCATCCGAACATTTGCACCATCCACGAAATTGACGATCAGCACGGACAAACCTTCATCGCCATGGAGTTTTTGGATGGCCTGACGCTGAAGCACCGCATCGGCGGGCGCCCCGTGGAAACTGAGATGATTCTGTCTCTGGCGATCGAGATTGCCGACGCGCTCGACGCCGCCCACGCCGAAGGCATAATCCACCGCGACATCAAACCTGCCAACATCTTTATCACCAAGCGCGGACATGCCAAGATTCTGGATTTCGGATTGGCGAAGGTCAGTCTGGAAGGCAGTTCCTCCAGCAAGATAGCGTCTCTGAATACGCAGACGGTGGATGCGGAGCATCTGACCAGTCCGGGCACGATGGTGGGGACGGTGGCGTATATGTCGCCGGAGCAGGTGCGGGCGAAAGAGTTGGACGGGCGGAGTGATCTGTTCTCGTTTGGGGCAGTTCTCTACGAGATGGCCACTGGTGATTTGCCGTTTCACGGAGAAAGCTCGGCGATGATCTGTGAAGCCATCGTGAACCGCACTCCAGTGGCCGCGGTGCGGTTGAATCACGACGTGCCGCCGAAGCTGGAAGACATCATCAACAAGGCACTGGAGAAAGATCGCAACTTGCGCTATCAGCACGCTTCGGAGATGCGAGCCGACCTGCAACGGCTGAAGCGGGACACAGAGACAGGACGATTTGCAGCTGCGAGTTCTGGTGCGGTCGCTGTCGCGCCGGAAGGCAATTCTCCTGTCGTCCAACCGCCGTCGCCAGCATCCGTCTATTCCCCGGCACTTGCTCAATCTCCGTCATCGGGTGCCGTAAAGGTTGCCGAAGCTTCTGTGGTTCGGCCGGGGAGACTCTGGAAGATTGTAGCTCCCGTCCTGCTGGTCGGCTTGTTCATCGCCCTCGCGGCTGGAATCTGGTATTGGCGCTCGAAGACAAGCACTGCGCAGATCGACTCTGTTGCTGTGTTGCCATTGGTCAATACGAGCGGCGATCCGAATAACGACTATCTCAGTGACGGCATCTCGGAAGGAGTCATGCACAGCCTGTCCCAATTGCCTCAGCTTCGCGTGATGGCTCGAACCTCAAGTTTTCACTACAGGGGCGCGGATATTGATCCACAGAAGGTCGGGCATGACTTGAAGGTGCGTGCAGTCCTGACCGGGACACTGGCGAAACACGGTGATGTTCTAAGCATTGAAGCAGAATTGGTGGACGCGACGAATGGCGCAGAACTTTGGGGTGAAAAATTCGACAGGCAAGTCTCCGACGTAAGCACGATTCAGGAGCAAATCGCGAACGACATTTCGGACGGGCTTCGGTTGCGTTTGACCGGAGAGGAAAAAAGACGACTCACCAGAGGCTCGACGCGGAATGCGGAAGCATACCAGCTGTATCTCAATGGCAGGTTCCACTGGAACAAGAGGACTGAAGAAGAACTGAACAAGGCTATCGGGTATTTCAACCAGTCCATCGAAAAAGATCCGAATTACGCACTGGCCTATGTTGGATTGGCAGATGCTTATCTCGTACTGCCTGAGTATGGGAGCATGGCGCCATCAGTGGCAGCACCACGAACCAAAGAGGCACTGTCGAAGGCTTTAGAAATTGACCCCGACCTTGCGGAGGCCCATGCATCTCTGGGGCTAATGAAGCAAAATTTCGAGTGGGACTGGGTTGGGGCAGAAAGAGAGTTTCGACGGGCCACTGAACTGAATTCCAACTATCCAACCGCTCACCACTGGTACGGACTTTTCTTGTGCCAGATGAAACGGAACGACGAAGGTATAAGAGAAGGTAGATTGGCACAAACGCTTGATCCCCTGTCTCCAATTATTAACACCTCGCTGGGCGTGACGTTAATGAGTGCGGGCGAATATGGAAGTGGCTTCGAGCTGTTGAAGCGAACCTTTGAATTGGCGCCGACTTTCCCGGAACCGCATCTCTGGGTGTCGAAAGCATATGGGAGCCGAGGGCTTTACCCAGAAGCGCTGAGTGAAGCACAGCAAGCAGCGTCCTATTCTGGCGGCGCACCGAGATACGTTGCCGGAGTAGGAGATGCTCTGGCGGCGGCAGGCAAAAGAGCGGAAGCCCACAGCATCATTGATGAGCTGGTTCGATCGTCAAAGAGCGGCCACGTTTCACCCTTTTACATCGCGGAAGTTTACAGCACGCTGGGAGAACGAGACCAGGCGTTTGAAGGGCTGGAGAAGGCTTATCAAGTGCGAGACGATGAACTTATTTGGATCCTGATTGATCCATCTTTCGACAACATTCGCTCCGACCCACGCTACGCCGATCTGCTGCGTCGGATGGGCTTGCCGCAGTGAGCGCCCCGACATCCGTGCTGTAAGAGGCCGAAGCCGAGTACGCGAAGCTGGAATGACAAGGGGAGCAGAATGACGGGAACGCTAAGTCGAAAGCTACTGCCTCGGCAGTAACTGATCTGGCTGTCGCTAATTTTTCACCCCTGCGACCTTCTTGCGGACCTGACCTACACGATTTCGCTCATTGAGAACAGCCCGACCTGTTACGGGCATTTTCCCGATGCACTCTCTACGTCCGTAAGCCTCTTGTTGAGCCCGGATCAATGCTTTGGCTTCGGATGTGAGTCGCGGTTTTCACCGGACATGCCCCAGTCAGGGAAGACTTGTTCAATGGAATATGCAACGAAGGCAGGTCTTTGTCGCCGCCTCTCTCGGAGAGTGAACATTATCGCAAGTAAACATCCGGTTAAAGCTCCGAGCAATCCTTCCGTAATGGATAGGCTGTTGAAAGATCGCAGCCCCTGGCCGGTCAGAAGAAATCCGGTATACGCCATCGTTCCCGTCCAAAGAATCAGGCGAACAGCGTACATGGAGGATCACCTTTCGATGAACAATATTGCCACAATTCGCATTCGGGAGCGAAAGAATTCAAGGTCTACCGAAAGTATCGCGACCGACATTTTGGATTCCCGCCTGCTTAGCCCGGCGAGCAGCCTGACCAATGAGGGTAACCGTGATGTTACAACAGTTAGCTGGGACGCCGGAACACTGCCCGGCCGTATCCCATGTCCTGTGTCGTAGAGATTGCCGTCTTTTGAGTCAACGTATACCCACCCTGATGGCAACGGCAGCGGAGGAACCAAGGGCACTGCAGCCGTCATTTCCCATTAGGCGACATGCAGTAGAGATAGCCCAGGGAAGTGCCAAAGTAAACCCGACTGTTGGAAATCGCGACTCCGCCGTATACCGGTCCTTTGACCTTGAAACTGAGCAGGTTTGAACCGTTCGTTTTGCTCACATAGAGATGCTTGTCCTGCCCACCGAACAGAACGATGTCTTTGATAATGGCGGGTGCGCCAAACAAAGGCTTCAGGCTGGCCTTGGCATCGTCCCTGACCATAGTCTTGCCGGCATGGTTCTGAAATAAAGTCAGCAAGACCCCACTGTGGTTAGGCGCAAAAATGTTGGTCATGTAGTCCGTTTGCTGCTTTCCTGCACCACATTGGGTGATGTTGGTCTCCGCGAGAAAGCCTGGGCTGGCATTAAATCCAACCGACCTCTGAATGCTTTGCACCGTCCCGGTTAGACCACTGGCCTCGCGTCCCAGCACGAAGATGTCGCCGACCTTGTTCATGTCTGTCACCCAATACTCAAAGGTATTCTGCCCAGTGCATTGATTGACTCTGCCCGTGCTCTGAAGAATGGGCGACGAGCCGAAGTCATCATCCTCCTGGTCGTTTTTAGCCGCGAGGTAGTAGTTGAGCAGGGTACCGGTGCTGGCATTCAACGCCAGCACAGCGTCGGGGTAAAGGGTAGCGTTCTGCGTGGGCGGAGTACAGTTGGCGCCCGGGCCGCCTGTCCCCGCATAGACAACGCCATTGGTGCTGTCAATGGCCAAGGAGGAAGACACCGCGCCACCGAGACAAGTTCCGCTCGGGCAGGTACTCTGATCGATCGTGGGCAAACTCCAAACGGGATTACCGTTGAGCTCGTTATATGCATTGACCAGACCGATCACGCAGGGCGCATCGTTGTGGGAAGCCAGCCCGACAAAAACCATGCCGTTAAAAAAGGTGGGAGATGACGAGACCTCCGCGCCCTTGTGGGGGTCACCGAGTTGTTGTTTCCACACCAAGGCTCCAGTAGTAGCGTTCAGTGCGTAGAGGTATGCATTCTCCGCCCCGAAAAACACCAGATTGTTCGCGGTATCAACGGCTGCAGAAGACGCAATACGGCAAGAGTTCGTTTTGCAAGGCGGCACCAGGTCCACGGTGAAGGACCATATTTTCTTTCCCGTCACCGCGTTGAGAGCATAGAAATTGCCATTCCACGCGCCCAGGAAGACCATCGACCTACCGTTGACGGTGGCGATGGCGGGAGAAGCAGAAAACTCGTAACCGCTCGAGAACGTCCATTTAGTCTTCAACGTCTGCACATTGGAGGAACTGATTCCAGTCTCTCCGCTGTGTGCGCTGTTATTCAAATCGTGAAGAAATTTGGGCCAATCCTCTGCCGGAGCTTGTGCGGCAACGAGGATCACGGAGATCAAGAGACCGACAATCGCGATTTGCCTGGCGCCACGAGTGTTCATGCGAACCTCCCAAAATGTGGGATCAAATTTACTGCGTCCCAACCGCGGGGGTGCAATCGGTGACCGGACCTCTCGTGGCGAGTCGTGTAGATGATCGTTGCCTCAGCCGGCTGCGCCAAGGCCAGCATCCCGACTCGGGCCGCGCTGGCAGCTAATGCGTACAGGTTGAGATGTGATGACCTGAACCGGAAAGCTCCGAAGGTGTCCCAGGCGATTGCGGCTTCATAATCCTCCTCGCGCCGAACACCACTATTGTAACCCCCACGAGTCTTCTTATGACGAGCGTCAGACCGCGCTGGTCAAAGTCATTAGCCTAGCCAAGGTCGGTCAAGTGTTGAGAACGGCCATAAGGCTCATTGACCGGGGTCGTTTTCATTGTGGATCGCCGGCGGGATACCTCCAAAGGTAAGGGTGTAGCACTTTTGCCGTCGCTGTACACTACCCAATCCGGCGATTGACTAACGTCTCGCTAACTCCTAACATCGCCCCCGAGGGTGGAGGGCGCATCTGCTCGGTCAAACTATCTCGCACTACCGCATTATCGAAAAACTGGGCGGAGGCGGGATGGGTGTGGTTTACAAGGCCGAAGACACGCGGCTACATCGTTTTGTTGCCCTGAAATTTCTGCCCCAAAATGTTGCCCGTGACCCGCAGACTCTGGCTCGTTTTCAGCGTGAAGCCCAGGCGGCGTCTGCGCTGAACCATCCCAATATCTGCACCATTCATGACATTGGCGAACAGGACGGGCAGGCATTTATCGCAATGGAGTTCCTCGACGGCGTGACCTTGAAACGCCGCATCGCGGGAAAGCCCCTAGAAGCCGAAGTGCTGCTGGGGTTGGCGATTGAGATCGCTGATGCCCTGGACGCCGCTCATGCCAAGGGGATCGTGCATCGCGACATTAAGCCGGCCAATATTTTTGTAACTGAACGCGGTCACGGCAAGATTCTCGATTTTGGCCTGGCGAAAATCGATCTCACCCACCGGCGTATCGAGAGCGGATCCGGCCCGGATGATCCCACGCTCGAAGATAAAGAGCTGACAACCGGCGGCAGCACCATGGGCACGGTCACATATATGTCTCCGGAGCAGGTGGCGGGCAAGCCTTTGGATGCGCGCACCGATCTGTTTTCCTTCGGAGCTGTGCTCTACGAGATGGCAACGGGCAAGGTGGCCTTTGAAAGACTGACGATCGGGGCAACTTTTGGCGCCATCATGCATGAGGATGCGCTTCCTCCGAGGCAATGGAATCGTGATTTGCCACCTCAGGTCGAGGAGATCATCAGGAAGGCATTAGAGAAAAATCGAGAGCTGCGCTATCAGAACGCTGCCGATATGCGGTCCGATCTGGAACGACTGAAGCGCGACACGGAGAGCGGTAAAATCGCCGCGTCGAGTTCGCGCGGGGACGGGCACCCCCGGTTCTCCGGCCTAGCGAAGCTCGGCAGCTATATCGCGGCCATTCTCCTGGCAGCAGCGCTAGTTGCCTCCGGCCTTTATTATCGGTCCCGGCAGAACCGGCGCCTGACCGAGAAGGACACCATCGTTCTCGCCGATTTTGCCAACAGCACAGGCGATCCAATATTCGACGATACTTTGAAAACGGCGCTCACCGTTTCTCTGCGGCAATCGCCTTTCCTGAATGTGCTTTCCGATAGCCAAGTGGCGAAGACTTTGAAATTGATGACGCTTCCGGGCAGCACGAAACTCACCCCCGAAATAGCCCGCGACCTGTGCCTGCGGGCGCAGAGCAAGGCTTACATTGGCGGGGCAATCGGCAGTCTGGGCAGCGAGTATGTGCTGGCGTTAAAGGCGATGAACTGCCAGAGCGGAGACACGCTTGCCGAGGAGCAGGCCACGGTGGCGTCCAAGGAGAAAGTGCTGGATGCGCTGGGCAAAACGGCATCCAAGCTGCGCGGCGAACTGGGCGAGTCGCTGGCTTCGGTGCAGAAGTTTGATGTTCCTCTGGCGGAGGCCACAACCTCTTCGCTCGAAGCTTTAAAAGCGTACAGCCTGGGCAAGAATGCCCTCCGTGAAAAAGGTCCCGGCGCGGCCCTGCCGTACCATCAACACGCCATCGAGATCGATCCCAACTTTGCCATCGCCTACAGGGCATTGGGCGGCGACTACAACAGTAATGGACAGGCAGGGCGGGCCAGCGAGTATTTCACCAAAGCATTTCAGTTGCGGGAACATGCCAGCGATCGGGAAAAGCTCGACATCACGGCCGACTATTACTCGAATGTCACGGGAGAGCTGGATAAAGCGATCCAGACTTACCAGGAGGAGATTGCCAGCTACCCGCGAACGGTCGGAGCCTACACCGAGTTGGGAAGTGTGCTGGTCCTTCTGGGACAGTACGAGAAAGCTGCGGAGATCACGAAGCAAGCCGTGCAGCTTGCGCCGGATCATGTAGCCTCGTACGAGAATCTCGCTAACTGTGCTCTAGCCCTGCAGCGATTCGACGAAGCCCGACAAATGATCCGCGAGGCCCAGGTGCGAAAACTGAACGATAGCGTGATGCACACCAGTCTTTACGCACTTGCCTTTCTCGGCGCAGATTCGGCGGCGATGGCGGAACAGTTGCAGTGGTTTGCGGCTAAACTCGATTTTGAGAACTGGGGACTGGCGCTCGCATCCGACACCGAGGCGTATGTCGGTCATCTCAGCAAGGCGCGGGAACTGACCAAGCGGTCGGTGGGCTCCGCTATCCGGGCGGACAGCCGGGAGAATGCGGGAATATGGCAGGCGATTGCTGCTCAGCGGGAGGCTGTCTATGGCAATCCCGCGGAAGCGCGGCAGGCAGCAGCAGAGGCTCTGAAGCTGGCGCCCGCGAGTCAGGGTGTTGAGAGTGAAGCGGCGCTGGCGTTGGCCATGGCGGGCGATACTGCGCGGGCCGAGTCTCTCGCACAAGACCTGGGGAAGCGCTTTCCGCTGGACACTCAGGTGCAATTACTTTGGCTGCCACCAATTCAGGCGCAATTGGCGCTGGATAGCAAGAATCCCTCGAAAGCACTGAGCACTCTGCAGGCTGCCTCCGCCATCGAGCTTGGGCAGATCGGGTTCGTCGCTAATATTTCCTGCCTCTATCCGACCTATGTGCGTGGAGAGGCATACCTGGCGGCCGGACAGGGCAATGCTGCTGCCGGGGAGTTTCATAAGATTCTCGATCACGGCGGCATCGTCTGGAATTGCTGGACGGGAACGTTGGCGCATTTGGGCGTGGCTCGTGCCAATGCCCTGGAAGCGAAAACCTCACAGGGCGCGGATGCCGATGCTGCCCGCGTCCGGGCGCTGGCCGCCTACAAGGATTTCCTTACTCTGTGGAAAGACGCCGACCCTGATATCCCCATCCTGAAGCAAGCCAAGGCCGAGTACGGGAAGCTGCAATGATAGTGCGGGAGTGAAAGAAAAAAGCCCTCGAACGAGTCGAGGGCGCTTAGAACTACGAATAGACGAATCGCGCTACTGTTGATCCGCAGTAGTCTCCCGAACTGAAGAGGGAACCCCCGCCTTGCGAGCTTCTTCCTGCATGTCATCCATTTGCTGTTTGGCTTCATCGACAGCTTTTTTCTTGTCCGCGATCTTCTTCTTGTAGTCTGCGTCTTCCTTGTCCCATTCACCAGAATTCCGCAGGCGGTTGCCGGCGTCGGCATACATGGCCGCGGCGCGCAGTTGATATTCGCGTTGTTCGACATCTAATTCGCGGGTGAGTAAGTCGGTTTTGTCTTTCTGTGCGGCCAGTTTGTCCTTCCACGCGTCGAAAGCCTTTTGCCGGTCTTCCGCCGATTCGCCGGGCTGGGTCGAAGGCGGATTGGGATCGGCCTTCTTGTCGGCGTCCGCTCCACCATTGGCTGCGGTTTGCGAGGTATCGCTGCCCGTCGAGGCTGAGCCGCCCACCACGCTCAGCTTATCGTCCATGGGCAAGTTGTCGTTATCGAACTGCTTTGTGGGCGCCGTTTTCTTGTCTTTACGTTGGGCGCGGGCATAGTCTCCCAACGATTGGGTGGGCGCGGCCGAGTCCTGGGCGCTGGCATACGAAGCCATCATTCCCGCTAGAATTACTCCTGCAATCCAAATGTATGTGACGCGTTTCATAGTTGTTTCATCCTCCGTGCCGCGGCCCGTTGATCGTCACGGGCACTTGGCGTTGATTGAACTCAAGCTCCGGCAGCCTTCGCGGCTTTTCCGCCCGCGAGAAAACCGCCAATGTTGTGATCGAGATCAGCTGCTTCGGAAACGATGTCGACGGCCAACTGCCGGACCACGGTGGGGTCACGGCTGACGGCCAGTTGTTGCGCGTAACTCGAAATCGTGGCCACCGAATTCCGCAAGGCCAGAGCCATCTCGGCGGACATTTCTCCGCGCAGTTCGTGAAGCCTCTGAATCAATGCAAATTCGGTCTTATCCGCGATCAGGCAGGCCGCACCCAAGGTGTCTCCCGAAGGCGTGTACACCGGAGAGATGGTGATTTCGAAAATGCGCTGTTCCCCCGTAGGGGTGACGTAGTCCGCTTCCACGCTTCGCGAAGCGGCTTGCGTCCGCAAACTGGCCTGCACAACGCTAGCCAGCGTTTCCAGCGATCCGCGAGAGGAAGACGAACTCACTTTCGCTCCTCGAAAAACTTCTCCGACGCTCATGCCTATCGGCGAGGCAAATCCAAGAATGGTTTTGGCGGCCGTGTTGGCATTACGGACCAGTCCGTTTGTGGTCAGGAACAGCACTCCGCTCGACAGGTTCGAGAGCACCGCCGCGCTGATGTTTTCCGAAGTCTTTGCTCTGCGGCGCTCCACCTGCTGCAGGCTCAGCAATTCGTGTTT
Organism: uncultured Acidobacteriota bacterium; assembly: GCA_963722725.1. Classification (GTDB taxonomy): domain Bacteria; phylum Acidobacteriota; class Terriglobia; order Terriglobales; family Acidobacteriaceae; genus JABDBE01. The sequence continues at coordinate 270,793 of CAVROB010000006.1, read as the reverse complement.
CTGCTGCTTCAGTTGCTGGATCACTGCGTTGTAAGTGCGCATGGGGAACTGCTCAGGCTCGGGAGCCGCATCAATCGAAAAAGATTCTTCGGTGAGCAGACGCCGCATCCGCCGGAGCAACAGGGTTGCCACCCAAAAGGCGAAGCCGGTGACGAACAGCACGACCGCCATGCGAACCACGATGGGGTTGCTGAGCATCTTCACAGCAACCTCCAGTACCAGCGAAAAAACTGGTTGCCGAAGAACGAAGCAACCATGGCCATGCTGCCTAGAAACACGCCAAATGGCATGGGAAAGCGCCGCAGAGCGATGCTGGCTGATTCCCATCCGTGACGCCGGGCTAAGCTTGGCGTCTCGTGATGCCGGACCATGCGCCGGCGGGTGCGCTTGATCCAGACCACCAGCACCGTCCATATTCCCGCAAGCGAGCCTACGATCGATGCGCTGAAAAGGGTGAAGATGGTCAGCTGGATTCCGAGGAACGCACCCACCATCGCCATCAGCTTGACATCGCCGAAGCCCATGCCCTCGACGCCGCGCGCCCGCAGATAAATCGCTCCCGCACCGTATAGAAACGACGCTCCCACCGCGGCACCCATCAGCGCCTGCAGCAACGAAAGCCACGGATTCGAAGCGCCGGATGCGGGTTGATAGATCACGCCAAACAACATCTTCGACAGCAGATCGTTGACCGGGACCACGAGGCTGAATAGCAATCCGGCGACCAGGCCGGGCAGGGTCAATTTGTCGGGCAGGAGTTGGGTTTCGGCGTCGGTAAAGATCAGGCCCACCAGCAAGAATCCGAATGTGCAGTATTTCAGCGTGGCCAGGGTGAATCCGAAATAGGCGTAGCAAGCAAGAAACAACGCGCCCGTGATGAGCTCAACCACAAGATAACGCGGCGAGATTGGAGCCTTGCAGTGGCGGCAGTGCCCCCGCAAAATCAGCCAACTCAAGATCGGAACGTTGTCATAGAAGCGGATTGGCTGCGCGCACTTGGGGCACGCCGAGCCGGGATGAATGACGGACAAATCCCGTGGCAGCCGATAGATACACACATTCAAGAAGCTGCCAAAGGCCAGCCCCAGCGCGAAAATCGCCAATGCGAATGAAGTATCCACCGTGTGCGTTGCCCAGCCTGTACCAGATTTATGCTGGTTTCGCCTCGATTATACGGCTCTGTGGAGGGTAGGACCCAGGTACCAAAGGTACTGTACGGAAGGACAATGGCTGTGACCTAAGTGGGGGGCAGCAAAGCCGGGGCTGGGTGAGTGCGTCCTAAAGGTTCGCACGAGAAGTGTCGATGTATAGACAAGCGGGAGTCGGCTCATGGGCCCGCGGGAGGTGGAACGATGTCAATCACTCCGATTTCGGCGGCAGGCCTCGGGCAGTACGTTCTCCAGGCAAGCAACTCCGCTCCATTGAAGCAGGCATTGCAGAGCTTGCAAACCAGTCTTGCGTCCGGAGACTTGAGTGGCTCCCAGTCGGCATTCCAGACGCTGCAGACGCTTTATCAAAACTCGGCGACGGCCGGGGGAGCCAATCTGTCCAGCAGTTCACAACTCTCTACCGATCTGACAGCGCTCGGCACAGCACTAACGTCGGGCGATTTGTCCACTGCCCAATCCGCTTTTGCCACGCTTCAAAACGACTTAAAAACTTCTCCTTCGCCATCGCAGACAAACGAGACGACTGCCGCATCCCAATCCCTGCAGTTGGTTCAAGGAATACTCAGCACCCTGAATTCGAGTACTGATTCCAGCAGCACGAACTCCACCAGCGCCCTGTTAGATAGCGTTTATGGAAGCGGGAGCGGCCTGAACGTCCTCGCGTAGACCAGGCGATGGATCTCGATCCAGATTGACACTCCTCTGACGCACACCTAGACTGGAAATGCTTGCAGCCCAACTGTTACGGGCTCAAAGCGAACCGTGCGGAGCCCGAGGAGCCTCATGGCCTGGCTGCAAAACAAGTTCGAAAAGAATTTTCTGATCACGACCGTCGACTACGTCTTCAACTGGGCGCGGAAGTCGGCGGTGTGGCCCATGACGTTTGGCCTGGCCTGCTGCGCGATCGAAATGATCGCGTCCTCGACGGCCCGGTTTGATATTGCGCGATTTGGGTCGGAGGTATTTCGCCCCAGCCCGCGGCAGAGCGATTTGATGATCGTTGCCGGCACCGTGACCTTGAAGATGGCGCCGGTGGTGAAACGCATTTATGACCAGATGCCCGATCCCAAATGGGTGATCTCAATGGGTGCTTGCTCATCGGTCGGCGGCCCGTTTAATACCTATGCCGTGTTGCAGGGCGTCGACAAAATCGTGCCCACGGATGTGTATGTAATAGGATGTCCGCCGCGCCCTGAAAATCTGTTCTACGCGCTGCTCAAGCTGCAAGACAAGATCGATCAGATGACTCTGGCGAAGAAACCCACTGAAGTGCGGTTGGCGGAAAACATGGTGGAGAACTTCAAGCGGCAGGTCATGATCGCGCAGACGTTGCAGCCGAAGTAGAAATCAGCAGTTAGCATTTGGCACTTAGCTAACCCTAACGCAATTCCGAATTGTTGTGTACCGAGGCCCTCGCTAAGTGCTAAATGCTAAGTGCTGAATGCTTACCAAACTCACTACCCAATCTGAACTTCCTCCTGAAGGCGAAGCCAGGGAATTTCCTTGTGGCGATAAAGTCATCTGCGTTGCCAATGTGAACGGGACGATCTCTGGCATGGATAACGTCTGCCTGCACCGCGGCGGGCCGCTGGGGCAGGGCGTCATCGAAGGTGACAAGGTGGTCTGCCCGTGGCACGGTTGGCAGTGGGACCCGAAGACGGGCGAGGCCGCGCACAATCCTGGCGCGAAGGTCGCTGTGTATCCGATCAACGTCGAAGGCGACGACGTGATGATCGAGTTGTAACTTTATCCCAAATACTTCAAGAACTTTCCTGGTTGATTGTCGAAGCCGGGGAAAACCTGATTGAGATCTTTATTCCCCAGATGCTTGTACACCGCTTCCCCTAAGACTTGACGGAAGTCCGTGGTGACGGCCAAATCGCGGCCTTCGTAGAGTTGCGATTGATCGAGACCCGGCCATCGTCCGTAGACTTTGCCGCCTTTGACTGGGCCTCCCATCACGAACATTACGTTGGCATGGCCGTGGTCGGTGCCGCGGTTTCCGTTTTCGCGGGCGGTGCGGCCGAACTCAGACATGGTCACGACCACGGTGTCTTCGGCGAGGTCACTGAGATCGGTCCAGAAGGCCGCTATCGATTGCGAGAACTCATGTAGGACGTTGGCAATCTGGCCTTGGGTGCTACCTTCGTTGACGTGATGATCCCAGCCGCCGATGTCGGCGAACGCGACTTGAACTCCAAGATTCGCCTTAATCAGTTGGGCGAGTTGTTTGAGGCTATCGCCGAAGCGTCCGTTGGGATAGTCGGCGCCCGCGGCGGGCTTGTATTTCGAAGGATCGGCGGATCGCAGCATCTTTACTGCGTCGAAAGTTTCCTGCCCGGTGCCATGCAGCACGGAATCGACGGAGTGCTCGTACATGGCTTCGAATGTGTTGGCGTTGGGCGAGGCCTTGGGATTGTTTCCGCCCACGCTGAAGTCGTTAATGTTATTTATCGCGACGGCGGGCTCGCTGCCGGAAAGAATTCGCGGCAGGGATGGTCCCATGGCGATAGCGCGAAATGCGTCAGCCGATGCGGGTTGAGGTAATGAATGTAATGACCGGTTCAGCCAGCCGTCTTCGGTTGCTTTTATTCCGGGTGTTCCCGATTCCATAAAGTCCTGCGCGTCGAAGTGAGAGCGAGTTGGGTCGGGCGATCCCGCAGCATGCACAATTGCCAAGTGACGCTGCTTCCACAACGGCTGAAAGGGCGAGAGCGAAGGATGCAGGCCGAAGAATCCATCGAGATCAAGCACGGCGTTGCGCGGAATGTTGATCGACGGCCGCATGGCGTAGTAGGCGCGCTCGTGGTGGGGCACGACGATGTTGAGGCCATCGGCTGCGCCGCGTTGAAAGATGACGACCAGGCGCTTGTTCTTCGCGCCGACTGACTCAGCAGCGTACGCGGCGCGAGCTAGAAATGCGGGAATAGCGGCCGTACCGATTACGGCTAATCCGCCGTTTCTCATGAATACGCGCCTTGTGATTGACATATAAACTCCTAGGCTCTTGGCTTCAGGCTTCTGAGGATACTCCCCGTGCCCACATTCGTTTAGATGAAACCCGGTTCTCCGTTCTTAGTTCTCGGTTCTCAGTTATCTTCTTTGAAACTCGGGTGATCCTAACAATAAGCCTGCGATCAGGCTGGTGTTTGGCGGCCGGGCTGGATCGTCCAGCTTGCGGTGGCTGATGTTGGAATCCTGCAGACGCGCGCTAATGACGTCGTGCGTCTGCTTAGAAACATCTCCTGCAAGCAGGCTATTCTCCAACACGGCTAAGGCCTGTTGCGGATCGTCGCTTGGTATGGGTGCAGAATCCACTTTCACTCCTTTTGCTTTTCCTGAGGTCAGCGCGAGGGCAAAATTCATGCGTCCCAAAAGCGCGGAGGAGTTGACCCAGGCATCCGCCTTCATGGAATAGCCGGTGGGGGGCTGCGCGCCGTAGAGCTGCATGCCCATGTTCTGAAGCTGGCGCGCAATCGGCATGGCGTCGGTGACTTCGGCTCCGCTGGCGCGAACCGCTGAGACTACGAACTCCAGCGGAGTTTTAACTTTGGCGCGATAGGCCGCGGGCGCCCAGAACTCCGGCGAGTCCAGCATGGCTTTTAGCACTTCGCGGATATTGCCGTCTTTCTTCAAGAATGTTTGGGTCATGCGATCGACCAAGGCCTGGGGCGGTTCGTCAGAGACGAAGCGTACGGCGAGCTTGGTGCAAATGAATCTTGCGGTCGCAGGATTATGCGCCAGGAGGTGCAAAACTTCTACGCCTTCCTTCTCACCTTTCGGCTTGATGCGGTGCCCGAGGACCATCTTGTCTCCGGGTTCGTGAGTGCGCTCTTCGAAAGTGAAGCCTCCACCCTGCTTGGGCTGCTTCAGAGTCCATCCGGTGAAGACGCGGGCCACTTCGGTGACGTCTTGTTGCGTATACCCGCCGTTCACGCCGAGGGTGTGCAGTTCCATCAGCTCGCGGCCGTAGTTTTCGTTGAGGCCGTTACGCTTGCCCTTGGATTGATTGGTCTGAGCCTTGTTCCTGACCCGTTGCCTCGATTGATTGTTTGCCTGCTTGGGAATGCCATTGGCGACATCGGAGTTTGGTCCGACGCTGAGCCAGTTGTCGAGATAGAAGAGCATCGCGGGGCTCTGCGCGGTCGCGACCAGCAAGTCTTCGAATTTGCCCAGGGCACGGGGACGAATGACGTCGCGCTCGTAGCTGGTGAGCAGGTAGCGATCGGCGCCTTTGCCGATGAACACGTTGAAGTGATTGAACCAGAAGTCGGTCATCACTTCCTGCAACTGGCGATCGCTGTAAATAGCGCGCAGCAATTTGCCTTCGACGAGTTCGTTGGCGACGACCTGTTGCGGAGAATTGAGCGCTTCGATGGTTTCGCGTTGCCGTGGATTCATTCCGTCTAGAAACTCGTCGCGTTTCTCGCCTTGCAGCGAGTTGGTCATGACGCGCTGCTCTTCGGGCGACATTTTGAGCACAGCTTTCATGCGCTGATCCGGCGGAAGGTCGAGGAGTTCCTCCACCTTCTGATTGGCTTCTTCGCGCTCCTGCTGGTGGCGGGTGCGTTCGTCCTCCGCGACCTTGTCGGCGCCGGCGCCGGCGGTCTGCTGTTTGCGGTCTTCTTTGTCCTGATAGCGATCCAACTGCGCCTGATAGACAGCGCGCTTCAGTGGATCGGATGGAAGCGATTGTTTTCCGTCGGCAACGGCTTTGATCATCTGCTCCGAGGGAAAATTCTCTACAATCTCGCGCGTGTCCATGTGCAGCGTGCGAAATGGAGAAAGACGGGCATCGAGCGCGCTGTCATCAATTTTTTCGGGATGAAGTTGCTGATCGATCCACTTGTCCACGCCGATTGCCAGCACGTGATCGACGTCGCCGGGACGCGGGCCGAAGGTTAGCCGGTTGAGCGCGTGCACTGCTTGTTTCTGCTCGTCCATCTGGGGAGTGGCTGTGGGGTGTTTGTCTTTTTTCTTACCCAGCGCCAGTTGAACGGAGATGGTGAATCCCAACAACGTGAGCAGAAGGATCAGGCCGATTTTGAGGCGTCCCAGGTTCATACGGGCAAGGGGAAGGTCGTTAGAATTATGAACCCGAAGTGGGGAAAAAGTTGCTGCCAAACGGGTTACGTTTGTGCAGTGTCCTGCGTCAGAAATCGGTTGGTGAACTCTTGGAGGCTCGGACCGAATCGAATGATAATCCGTGGCTAAGGGCCGAAAGTCCGGATCTTCAAAACGCACCCTGGCGCGGCCAAAGCCGCGCCCTTCCGAAGCCGTTTGCTTTGTCCACGACAACGGAAACTGATGTAACCGCAAGAAGGACGGTAAAAATGAAACCGATAGATCTTAAAGTTATTCTTGCTAAGTCAGGTACAGCCGGCCGTGATTCATTTTGTGTTGCAGGCTGGCGGCGAGTTGGTCGATGTCGGCCGCCGCAATGTCGCCGCCCATGCGGTCTTGCAGGAATGGCGTGCGGTTACTGCCGACGGTATCGCGGCGGACTTGCAGAAGCAAAGCGTGCACCGCATTGGGGTCAAATTTTTGCGGGGTCAAGCGCACGATTTCATTCAGCGTGCTGCCGAGCGAAAGACGTTCACGGTAAGGACGCTCGCTAGTCATGGCGTCGAAGGTGTCGGCCAGGCCGACGATGCGTACCGGCATAACCACATCTTCCAGGAGCAACCCGTCGGGATAGCCGGAACCGTCGCTGCGTTCGTGATGCCAGCGCACGATCTCGGGGATACGCGGCCAGGGAAACTGGACACCACTCACGATTTGATGTCCCACAATTGTGTGGTCCGCCATTTCGCGGAACTCTTCAGCATCCAGAGAAGTTGGTTTGCCGAAGAGACGCTTATCGACTGCGACCTTTCCGATATCGTGCAAATAGCCAGCTGAACGAAGCGCCGCAACCTCGGTCGGATCCATGCCCATGGCTTCGCCGATGGCGGAAGCGTAGCGCCCGACGCGCAGGGAATGCCCGTGAATATTGATGTGTTTGACGTCAATGGCGGTGGCAAAGGCCTCGAGGGCGTTGTCATAAAAGCCATGCAGGGACGCCATGAGACGCAGATTTTCCGAGACGCGCTGGGCGAGGGTCTGGGTCAATGAATGGTTGTGCACGGCCAGAGCCACGTAGTGGCAGAGCAAGTCGAGCGCTTCGAGTTCGCTGGCATCGTAGAGGCTATCGGCCTCACGCCGGCCCAAAGCAATCAGGCCGACGAGCTTGCTGCCCACCTTCAGGGGAACGATGCACTTGAAAAGTTCTGGAGCAACATTTCCGTTGGCGCTTAGATAAAGATCGTAGGAGCCCGGGTCCAGAATCACTGGTTCGTGCGACGAAATGAGGGCATGAACGTGCCTGGGCAGCAAGGGGATCACGGCGGGTTCCGGCATCAGGGCGAACCCTTCGGCTGCAATGGAGGTAAGCAGGGATGGCCGGTCGCTGTAGGTGAAAAGTGCGCCTTCGCGAGCGCCGCTGGCCTCGACGGCCGCCGACAACATGGCGGACGCAGTCTGCGGAAACTCGCGCTCAGCGGTCATTTCAGGACCGAGATCGGAGAGAGCTTCGACGGTTCGAAGGAGGCGCCGGAAATTGTCTTTTTGCAATGGCACGCTGCTGGGAGCAAAACCAGAGCAGAAAAAGAGTAACACGCACCCGGTTAACGATCTTGTTAGTTAGTTTGGTGCATAAACAGTAGGCGAAGCGGGCGGCAACAGAACTTCCGGTCACATCGCCGTGAGCTTAGCGACGTGGTTTGCTTGGGACGGTGCTGAATGTCATCTCATTCGCGGGACTTCCAGTCTGCTTTTTCCATTCGAAGAACAGCTCTGAATAAGTTGTGGTGATGTAATCGCTTCGCGCGACTTGCAGCGCCTGTGCAGTTCGATCAATCCAACGCGAAGGGCCCTCGATTTCGCCAAAGTTCCCTATTGGAGTTTCATCCACGACCACATGCCCCTTGCCGTCGCTCCACTCTGCGCGGAACTTCTCGTAGCGAAAGGTTGGGGCGAATCCGAGAGCGCGCAGGATCGCTTCCATCTTGGCGCCATCGGCGACTTTGGTTTCAGTCTCTACGCGCGTCTTGTGCCGTCCGGCTTTGCCTTTCGCTTTGTGGGTCAGCAGCCACTCGGGTCCGTACTTGCGCAACCGGAGCAATTCGCCGCGCTTGCGTAACCGTCGACCGGGCAAATCGTAGAGCGTGTTCATTTCGTGGGTGCGACGCGTGACCAAACGAAAGCCAGCTTTTCGCAGCCGCCGATTGAGTGTCCGCACATCGGCGGCACGAAACTTGATTTCGATTTCGTTATGCGAGGCCATTACAAACAGTATAGGAGGCTTCGGGTCCCGGTGGTTCGTCACTACGCGAACGTGGGCAGCTTGATCAGGTCGCTCTTGGGCACGGGCTCCAGTGGCTCGCCTGCCTTCTTCCATGCCGCTACGCCGCCCACGAGGACGAACGCGTTGAATCCTTGTTCCCGCAGTTGCAGCGCCACCCGGGCGCTGGTAGCTTCGCGTGCTCAAGTACAGTAGACGTAAATGTCCTTGTCCTTGGGGATAGTTTTGAGTTCCTCGGAAAGATTGTTGGGTTCAAGCCGGATGGATCCTTTGATGCGCTCTGCGTTCGCGTCGTAGTAGCCGTGGCTGCGGACGTCGAGTATCAGAACTTTGTCCTTTTCTTCGGAGGCCAGCTTGCTTGCCAGTTCTTCGACTTGCACGCGCGGCACCACGCGGTACACCTTGTTTTTGTGGTAGAGCCAGACGCGATAAGCGATATAGGCAATAGCGGCAAACAAAAATACTTCTCCAAACGCGCGGCTGGCCGCTTGGAATCCTCGAGTGATCGCCGCTACGAAGTCGCGGAACAAAAACCCCATCCCGGTATAAGCCAGGATGTACAGTGTGGCGCCGGCAGAGTCGAAGCGGAGGAATTGCAGCGGACGCATTCTCATGCTTCCGGCCAGCGGAGGAGCCATGGTGTTGACGCCGGGAATAAACTTGGCGACCAGAAGCGTAGTCTTCCCGCGTTTGTAGAAAGACTCAGCGGAACGCAGGATGCACGATTCAGGATTAACTGACAAACGACAGAGAAGACCCAGCAGGCCCCAGCCCATGTATCGGCCGAGGATAAAGAGCAGCGTGTCCCCAATGAGCGCCGCGCTCAGGGCGAGAAACAGCGCTCTGTATATGTTTAGAGTGCCGGCGGCCGCGGCCGCACCTGCAGCCACCAACGCCACGGCTGCTGGAACGGGCAATCCGATGGCCTCGCCCAGCACCACCAGGAAGAGTAGAAGGTAGCCGTGGTGCGCGATTAATGAAAAAAGGTGGTTCATTTGCTGCGCGTTAGACTGAAGCTATTAGATCGACAGCCTCATCAAGAAGATTCAATGCCCTAGAAGGAACAATAATCCATATGGCGGCAAAAGCCAAAACTGGGGCATCGCCAGAGCCAGCACGCATCGGTTCGGGGCAGCTGTTGAAAGGCGAGAGTTTTCCGGACGCTGGGAGTAGCGCGTGAGAGATCTTTATATTCTTATTTTTCTCTTGCGACAACGAATTCCGGGGCCCACAACAAGGCGCGTTTGATCTCGCTGTCGGGGAAGCCGCAGATCGCATTTCGTGCCATCCCCGCATACTGCATGGCGCGAGCATTGGCCGCTTCGACCGAGCCATAACGGTTCAGAATGGCCAGGATTTCTCCGTGGGTCACGCCATCGAATGCTCGCTCCCGCACGACCTTGCGGATGCGCTCGCGCTCGTGGGACGTGCAACGTTCGAGCGCATGAATCACGGCCATGGTGACTTTGCCCTCACGCAGATCGCTGGCCACGGGCTTGCCCAGCACGTCCTCGGAAGCGGTCAGGTCAAGGACGTCATCCACAATCTGAAAGGCCATACCAAGATCGCGACCGTACTGCGCCAGGTTCTCTTCCTGTTCTGGAGTTGCTCCGCCGAGAATCGCTCCCATGCGCATGCACACGGAGAAGAGGCAAGCGGTTTTACGGAAAATCAGATCGAAGTGTTCGTCCGAAGAAATCAGCTTGCCCAGTTTCTCCATCTGCAGCAATTCGCCTTCGACCATCTGCTGGGTCAGGTCGATCAGGGTGTCGAGGATGCGGAAATTTCGCTCCTGTACCGCGATCTTGAACGCCTGCATATAGAGCCAATCGCCTGCCAGCACGCACTTGGAGTTTCCCCATTGCGTATTGGCGGCAGGACGGCCGCGCCGGGTCTGAGCCTCATCGATGATGTCGTCATGGACGAGCGTGGCGGTGTGAATGATTTCGACGACCGCGCCCAGTTTGATGGCGCCGCGTCCCGGGTAATTGAAGAGTTTGGCGGATAGCAACAAGAGCATCGGACGAATGCGTTTGCCTCCGCCGCTGCGCAAGTATTCACCGATCTCGGTAATCGCCTCCACGCCGGAAACCGTATCCCGCCCGAACTCGCGCTCAATCGCAGAGAGGTCACCGCGCAATAACTCAAAGATTTCTTTTCCGTTGATGGTGGCCGGCGTAGTCAATCGGTTGGTGCTCAATTTAAAAGCCTCAAGCGTAGAAGCGCGAAAAGTCAGTTGGTCCGGTAATTCGTAAACTGGGTATCAATGCCAAAGTCCTGGCCGCGCAGCAGCGCGATGATTTCCTGTAACGCGTCGCGATCTTTGCCGCTCACTCGCACCAGGTCTCCCTGAATCGAGGCGTTTACTTTTTTCTTGGAATCCTTAATGACCTTCACGATCTGGCGCGCCTTCTCGATGGGGATGCCTTGCTGCATCGTGATCTTCTGTTTCACCATGCCCCCAGCCGCCGGCTCGACCGGTCCGTAAGTCAGGCCCTTGAGAGACACGCCGCGCTTCACCAGTTTCTGCTGAAAGATCTCGGTGACCGCTTTCAATTTATATTCGTCGGCAGAGTGCAAATTGATGGCGTCCTTGCCTTCGAGTTCGATGTTCGACTTCGAGTCTTTCAGATCGAAACGAGTGTGAATCTCCTTCAGCGCCTGCTGCATGGCATTCGATACTTCCTGCAGGTCGAGCTTGCTCACAATGTCAAAAGTGTTCTCTGGCATGATATTTCGCTTCTACTTAACAGATTACGCAGCCCCAGCAAAAGATGCTCTTAACAAGCTAAATGGAGTTGAGCTTTTCGTGAAGTGAAAAGAAACGGTAAAAGTTTTTCCCCGTTTGAAGGCCGACATCTTCGGTCGAAAGGCCGCGCATTTCGGCCGATCTTGCCGCGCCACCTCTTTTACGAACGACGGCTCGTTGCGCTTGCCCCGATAGGGTACGGGCGCGAGAAATGGCGAATCCGTCTCAATCAACATGCGCTCCAGCGGCACTTGTTTCGCTGCTTCGCGAATCTGCTGCGCTTTCGGAAAGGTGACATTACCAGCGAAAGAGATCATGAATCCCATGTCGAGCGCTCGTGTTGCATGATCCCACGGCCCGTAAAGCAATGCAAAATCCCGCCTATCCCACTCGGCGCCCAATGTTCATGCAGCAATTTGAGGCAATCCTCCCACGCGTCTTCGCTCTGGTCAGACGGTCGGCAGTGGATCACGATGGGAAGCTTGGCCGCCTGCGCCATCTCCAATTGCTTTAGGAATGCGTCTTGTTGAATGTCGCGTGGTGAATGGTCGTAGAAATAATCCAGACCGATCTCTCCCCAGGCGATGACCTTGGGTCGCGTTGCCAGTTGCGCCATTTCTTCGAAATCGGCATCCCGAGCCAACTTGGCTTCGTGAGGATGAATACCGATCGTCGCATAAATAAAATCGTGCTGTTCGGCGAGTCGAATGGCACAGTCGAGAGAACCTGGGCCGGTTCCGCTGCCGATAGCGAGAATCGTCTCGATCCCAGCTTCACGGGCGCGCGCGATCACTAGTTCACGGTCAGCCTCGAACTGCTGCGTCTCAAGATGCGCGTGGGAATCGACGAAGATGGGTTGTTGGTCGTTGGCCATTGGTCGCGTCGTGACGGGCGACTTGCGGATATGCGGGAGAACGCTCGCCTTATTTCAATCTCGTCCCGACCGGCACATCTTCGAGGAAACTTGCCAGCACCGCCTTACCGCCCTCCGGCGACGCCGCCACAATCATTCCGTTCGATTCCAGTCCCCGGAGTTTTCTGGGTGCGAGGTTAGCGACGATAACAACTTTTCTCCCCACCAATAGCTCCGGTGCGTATGACTCGGCGATTCCGGCCACCACTTGTCGAACCTCTGTTCCCAAATCAACTTCCAACCTTAGTAACTTATCCGCGCCCTTTACCTTTTCGGCGACTTTGACTTGGCCCACTCGCAGTTCGACCTTCGCGAAATCGTCGATGCTGATCTTGCCGTCCGCAAGAGTCGCGGCTCTTACGGGAGGCGCGGCTGGCGCAGCGACAGCGGAAATCGCAGCCCCGGGTGCTGATGCCTCGGGATGCGCTTCGGTTACAGTTGATCCACTTCGTTGCAGCTCTTCCATTTTCTGCATCCTTTCGATCGTGCTCTTGTCGGCGCGCGGAAATACGGGTTCGACATTGCCTAACTTCGCGCCCAGTTGGAGTTGTCCCCACTTTAAATCTGAAAGAGGGAACTGGCGAATATCACCCAGCCCCAACTGCGCCCAGATTCTCGAGGTCGCATCGGGAATTACCGGATGAGCCAGCGCGGTCACGATGCGCAAGGCCTCGGCGCTGGTATATAAAATCGTCGCCAGGCGCGATCGGCTTTCTTCATCCTGCTTCTCGCCCAACGCCCAAGGCTCATTCTCGACAATATATTTGTCTACCGCGGCAACCAGACTCCATGCAACTTCCAGAGCGCGAGAGAACTGATATTGATCCACCAATGTGCTGTACTCGGCGATCACTCTACGCGCGCTTTCGGCTATGGCATTATCTCCCGCTCTTTGCGAAACAGCAGCCGACGGATACGGCACCTCGCCGCGAAAATATCGCGTGATCATGGTCAGGGTGCGGCTGGCGAGGTTGCCGAGTCCGTTGGCCAGGTCGGCGTTGTAGCGCTGGACCAGCGCATCAAAAGAAAAAGATCCATCCTGGCCGAACACAACCTCGCGCAGCAGGAAATAGCGCAGCGCATCGGCTCCCAGCACGTCGAGAATTGTCTCCGTGCGCACGATGTTCCCGCGCGACTTCGACATTTTGCTTTCCTCGAACAGCAGCCAACCGTGCGCCATAATGGCTTTGGGCAGCGGAAGTCCTGCTGCCATCAGAAACGCGGGCCAATACACGCAGTGGAAGCGAACGATTTCCTTGCCGATCATCTGTAGATCGGCTGGCCAGTATTTCTGAAATGCTTCCTGTGCGCCTTTATGCGACGATCCGTAGCCGATGGCCGTAATGTAGTTCGCCAGCGCGTCGAACCAGACGTAAATCACATGCTTAGGATCGTCGGGCACGGGAATGCCCCAGGAGAATGTCGAACGGCTGATCGACTGATCGCGCAGTCCGCTGCGCACGAATGACATCACTTCGTTGCGCCTGGTCTCGGGCCGGATGAAATCCGGTTGCTCGGTGTAGAGTTGCAGCAGTTTGTCCTGAAACGCGGAAAGTTTGAAAAAATAATTCTCTTCCTTCACAGTTTCTGTCGGACGTCCGCACTCGGGACAAGGCGCGCCAGGCCCAACCGCATCCACGTAAAGTTCGTCGAAGACACAATACTGGCCGCTGTATGTACCTTTGTAGATATAGCCGTTGTCACGAATGCGCCGGAAGAGTTCCTGCACTCGCTTAGTGTGGCGTTCTTCGGTTGTACGGATAAAATCGTCGTTGGTGATGCCCATGCGCTTCCACAATGCGCGGAACTGCGCCGAAACTTCATCGGTATATTCTTGCGGCGTTTTGCCCGCGGCTTCCGCAGCGCGTTCAATCTTCTGCCCATGCTCGTCGGTGCCGGTGAGGAAGTAGGTGTCTGCGCCCAGCATGCGCTGCCGCCGCGCAATCGTGTCGCAGGCAATCGTGGTGTAAGCATGACCGATGTGCGGCCGCGCGTTGACGTAGTAAATCGGAGTCGTAATGTAGAACTTTTTATTCATTTGCTCATTTCAGCAACGGTAAGGAATTCTGATGCTTTCCTTTGCGAAGATTCGTGTGCTTTTGTTGATGATTTTTTCAGCGTTGGCGGTTCATATAAAGCTGCAGAACTTCCTGCATGACGCTTTTCAAAGGCACATGGCATTCGGTCGCGATGCGGCGGCAATCCTCATATTCAGGAGCATAATTCGTGACTGTGCCATTCATGCTGGCAACCTTCATCCGTATATCGCCCCATCGGGTCGCTATCGTCACCCATTCTCGCGCGAGTGTCTGACGCTTTTCCTCGCGCTGCCGCACTCCTAGCGTCGACGTTTCCGTGAAAATCAGATCCATCATTTTCGGTGCATCCTGGTTGCGGCAAAGAACCGTAAGCAGCATGCCCGGGCGATTCTTCTTCATCTGCACGGGCATGCCAAAGGCATCCAGCGCGCCCTCCTCGAGCAAACGATCCATCACGTAGCCGAAGACTTGCGGATTCAGGTCGTCGATATTGGCTTCGAGCACAGTGATCGTATCGCCGGGGATCTCGGTCGTAAATTCCGGCTGGCTTTCGCCGATGGTGAGCCGCATAACATTCGCGCATCCGACAAAGTCACGAGTGCCTGCCCCGTAGCCGGTCTTTTCCATTTTCATTGCCGGAAAGGGCGCGAATCGTTTCGCCAGCGTTTTGACGATGGCTGCCCCCGTCGGCGTGACTAGTTCGAATTGGATTCCAGACGAATACAAGGGCGCATCTTTCAATAACTCGAGCGTCGCCGGCGCGGGCACGGGTAAAGTTCCGTGGGCGCACTTCACGGTGCCTCCGCCAACATTGAGCGGCGAACAGACAATTTCGTCAAGTCCCAGTGAGTCAATGCCAACTGCAGCGCAGACAATATCCACCATCGCATCCACCGCTCCTACTTCGTGAAAATGGACCTTCTCGATGGTGGTGTCGTGAATTTTGGCCTCTGCCCGGCCCAGCGCTTCGAAGATAGCGAGAGCCAAAGTTTTCGCCCCGTCGCTAATTGCCGCGTTGCGGATAATGCCGCGGATTTCATTCAGCCCGCGCCCATGTTCATGGGAATGGCTGTGGCTATGCTCGTGTTGGTGCGACGACTTCGCTTCCCGGCGCGCCTCAACCGGCGCCGACGCGCCTCTGGTCCGCGAAGGTCTTTGTCCCTGCAATGCATAATTGTGTTCCAACAAAGCAATCGGCTCAGATTCGTGAGCGTGTTCGAGCTCGTGAATATGTGGATGAGCAAGGTCTTCGTCTTCGTGGCGATGGGATAAACCCGAATGCTCGGCAGTTCGCTCCAGATAAGCCTCGCGCGGCTGATCCTTCTCACCATGCGAATAAACATCCGCTTTGATCGCGCTGATGCCGTTGCGCGTAACACGAGTAATCTCCAGGCGGGCATCGATATTCAGCGCTGCGACTGTTTGTTCGAAGAGTTGCTTCGACACACCGGCATCGACCAGCGCGCCCAGGAACATGTCGCCGCTGACGCCGGAAAAACAATCAAGGTAGGCTATACGCATAGAGGTTGATTTTCATCATAGGGAAGCATGCACATGGCGTCAAACCGCTGTTGCGCATGCCCTCTGCTACAATCACTATTTTCGTCAACCGCCTCGAGGGATTCTTGTATCGTCATCTGGAACGCCGGCTAGCTCAGCAAATTCGTGAGTTCTTGCGTCGCAGTTACGATCTCGATTTGCCGAAGATCGTCATCGAGCAGCCGCCCCGCATCGAGCTTGGCGAATACGCGTTGCCGCTCGCCTTCGAGTTAGCCAAGAAGCTGCGCAAGCCCCCGCGAAAGATTGCCGAAGAGATTGTTGCCGGAATTGGACCGCTCGATGGCTTCGAGAAGCTGGAGCTTGCAGGCGCCGGCTACATCAACGCCCACGCGAACCGCGCTAAATTGGCGTCCGCCCTAGCCGCCGATGAAAGACCGAAGGCCGATGTTCCGTCCGGCAAGGTTTTGGTCGAGCACTCCAGCATCAATCCGAACAAGGCCGCGCACATCGGACACCTGCGCAACGCCATTCTCGGCGACACGTTTGTTCGTCTACTGCGTTTTGCGGGCAGGGAAGTCGATATTCAGAATTACATCGACAATACCGGGGTGCAAGTCGCGGACGTGATCGTGGGGTTTCTATATCTAGAAAAAAAGTCGCGTGCCGAAATCGAGGCACTCACCAGGCAGCCCCGTTTCGATTACTATTGCTGGGATTTGTACGCGCAGGTTTCCCGCTGGTACGAGCAGGACAAGCAGGACAAGCAGAATCGCGACGTCCGCGCGCAGGTGTTACACGCGCTTGAGGAAGGTGGAAACGAGACAGCTGCCATCGCTGACTTGATCTCAATCGCAGTGCTCCGCCGCCATCTTGAAACAATGGACCGGCTGGACATCGAATACGATTTTCTTCCTCGCGAAAGCGAAATCCTTCACTTGCATTTCTGGGATGCAGCTTTCGCCAAACTCAAGGATGCGGGCGTACTTTCCTTCGAGACCGAGGGCAAGAATAAGGGCTGCTGGGTGATGCGTCGAGGAAAAACGATCCCAAAAGAAGCCGAGAACACAGAGGTAGCAGAAGAAGACCAGAAAGTCATCGTGCGATCGAATGGCACCGTGGGCTATGTCGGTAAAGACATCGCTTACCACTTATGGAAGTTTGGATTGCTGGGCCGCGATTTCGGATATCGCAAGTTTTATCGCTATCCGAATGGGCATGACTGCTGGATTTCGACGACAAACGGCGAGCCGGACCATCCGCACTTCGGTGATGTGGCGGAAATCTACAACGTGATTGATGCGCGGCAGGCTGAGGCGCAGAACACCGTCGTCGAAGCGCTGCGCGGACTCGGTTACAACCGGCAGGCTGATCACTATACGCACTTTTCCTATGAGATGGTCGCGCTCACGCCGCGTTGCGCGGCCGAACTTGGGCTACGAGTTGTCGGAGGAAGACAAGGCCCGTTCCTATATTGAAGTTTCCGGGCGCAAAGGTTTCGGAGTAAAGGCCGACGATTTGATCGACACGCTGATCGCTTCGGCGAAAAGGGAAGTCGATCCCCGCCACCCGCAATTAAGCGACGATGAGCGCATGACTATCGCTACCCAGATTGCAGTGGGCGCGCTGCGCTATTTCATGCTGAAGTTCACGAAGCAGTCCGTGATTGCTTTCGATTTCAAGGAGGCGTTGAGTTTTGAAGGCGAGACTGGGCCGTACGCGCAGTATGCAGTTGTGCGCGCCAGCAATATCTTCCGCAAGGGCGGCCTCGACCCCGATATTTTCTGTAGAGACGCAGCCAGCTACGTTCTACACACGAATTCGCAAAGTACCTGAACAGCACTGATGGGAATGAAATATGGGAGCTCTGGCTGGCGTCCTCGAAGACGTCTTACGTGATTGATCAATGCTTAGCAACTACCGAGCCGGCTTATTTAGCCAAGCATGTATTTCAGTTAGCCCAGCTTTTCAATGCCTTTTATCACCGGCACCCCATTCTTGCTGAGCCGGACGAGAGCCGAAAAAGATTTCTGTTGGCCACGGTCGCGGTAGTTCGCCGCGAACTGACTCGCGCCTTGGCGGTGATGGGAATCGCCGTCCCGGCGGCTATGTGAGAGGGATCTCGCCCGGAATCCGGCGGGCGAGTCGCCCCGGAACCACACGTCCCCGGCAGATCTAATTATTGAACTCCCTGGCAAACTCCACCAGGCTACGCACTGCAATCCCGGACGGGCCCTTGGCGATCCACGGTTTATTTTCTTCCATCCATGCAGTGCCTGCGATGTCGAGGTGTAGCCACGGAGTATCTTCGGCAAATTCCTTCAAGAACATCGCCGCGTTCACTGCGCCACCCCAGCGGCCACCAGAATTGACAATGTCCGCGATGTTGGACCGGATATTGTCTTTGTACTCGTCGTCGAGCGGCAGCCGCCAGAATTTCTCGCCCGCTTCGTCGGTGGCGCGATTGAAGCGCTCGTACATCTTTTCGTCGTTCGCGAAGACCCCCGCGTTTACATAGCCAAGTGCGACCACAACCGCCCCGGTGAGAGTGGCGGCATCGATCAGATGAGTGCAGCCCAGTTGACGCGCATAGCACAGCCCGTCAGCGAGCACCAGCCGACCCTCGGCGTCAGTATTGATAATCTCGATCGACTTGCCGGACATGGCAATCTGTATATCGCCCGGCTTCTGCGCCTTGCCTGACGGCATGTTCTCGGTAGCGCAAATAATCGCGGTGACTCGGACCTTCGGCTTGAGCAGCGCAATTGCCCGCATGGCACCGATCATTGCGGCCGCGCCGGCCATGTCATACTTCATCTTTTCCATGCCGTCCGCGGGTTTGATCGAGATACCACCGGTGTCAAACGTCACGCCTTTTCCAACCAGGCCGAGCACCGGAGTTGCAGGCGCATCCGTTGGCTCGTAATGCAAAACGATCAGCGCGGGAGGTTCGTCCGAACCTTGCGCGACGCCCCAGAAAGCGCCCATCTTCAATTCTTTAAGTTTGTCGGCGCCGTAGACTTCGACTTTCAATCCGACTTCTTGCGCCATTTTGCGGGCGCGCTCGGCCAGAATAGTTGGCGTCATGCGGTTGCTGGGTTCATTCACCAGGTCGCGAGTGAAATTCTGCGACTCGCCAACAACGCGACCTTCATCCATCGCTTTTTGTAGTTTGGCCTGATCTCCTCGCGTAACCACGGTCACCGAGTCGATCTTCTGATCTTTGCGGTCGCTCTTATAGGTATCGGGATCGAAGTCGCCGACGAACGCGCCTTCTACGATGGCCTTCACCGACTCGCTGCCTTCGATGTTTGCAGGAGCCAGAAACGCCAGGCTGCGAATCCCCTTCGGTTTTAGGTATCGGACTGCAACGCCAGCCAGTTTGCGCAACTCGGAAGCGGTAAAATTCTTGGCCTTGCCGCCACCCAGCAACAGCAGGCGTTTTGCCTTCAGCTTTGCTGGGCGATGCAGCAACGTCGTTTCAAATATCTTGCCGGTAACTTCGCCGGTGGCAATCACCTCGGCTGTGGCGTCTTTGTCGGCGCCATCGCTGACCTCGACCCTGACTTCGGACTTATCTTTTGAGCCGTGATCGAGGACCACCATGGCCAGGCATTCGGTTTCGACTTCTGCTGGATTGGCAAAAGAAAGGTTCGTCTTCATAGTTTGTGTAATTCCAGTATCGTCGTCCGCAGGGTAAAAGTGCAAGCGTCCATGATTCCAACGAGCTAAGAATTTAGGTACTCGTTTGCCCGTGTACGCATCCTATAAAGTAGTTGGTCTTAATAGTTCATCCAAAGTGAACTTCTGTTCGAAGGAGAAGTTTATGAAAAAACATTACCCGCTACTTGCGATGCTGTTCGCAATTGCCACTCTGTTGACTAGCTTGCAACCAGTCGTCGGCCAGGAAAGCGCGCCCGCAGGGCCGTCCGTGAACCTTGTGGCGACAGTTGAAGCGCGCCACGGCTCCAACATTCCTGTCATCACCCGCGACGATGTGATGGTGTATCAAGGCCGCGACCGGGACAAGGTGACCGACTGGCTGCCGCTGCAGGGCGACCACGCGGGGCTCGAGTTATTCATTCTGCTTGACGATTCATCGAACGTGAGCCTGGGTTCACAGCTGGAAGATATCCGTCAGTTCATCCTTGCGCAGCCTGCGAGCACGAAGATCGGGATTGCGTACATGCAGAACGGAATTGCTCAGGTCATGCAGAATCTGAACAGCGACCACACATTGGCCGCGAAAGCGTTGCGCCTTCCGCTCGGAAGTCCTGGCGCTAACGCGAGTCCATACTTTTCTCTTGGCGACTTGATCAAACGCTGGCCCGAAAATCCAGAGCGTCGCGAGGTCATCATGATTACCGACGGCATCGACCGATACTGGGGCAGCGGCCCGGACAACGGCTACGTCGATACCGTGATCGAACAAGCCCAGCGCGCTGGGGTCATCGTTTATACCATCTACACGCCCGGCGAAGGACACTACGGCCACAGCTATTGGCGCACTTACTGGGGACAGAATTATCTTTCGCAGTTGGCCGACGAGACTGGCGGCGAGGGTTATTACCTCATCGGCTCCGCTCCGCCGGTTTCGTTCACGCCTTATCTTTCGGACGTGACCCGCAAGCTGGGTAATCAATACCTGCTGACGTTCATCGCCAAGCCACAAAAAAAGGCAGGGATGGAGCGAATCAAGCTTCAGACCGAGATACCAAATGCGGAGCTGGTGAGCGCGGATAAAGTCTACGTTCCAGCTACGCCACAGTAGTTTTCTCCGCCGACTTATTTGCCTGCGGTCGCGGAATATCTGCGGAAGAAGCTGTCTTGCTTCCACTGCGGCCGCTGGGGGCTTTGCGCGACCGAGATCATCAGGCCGCGAATTACTTCTTCATAGAGCGCCGCTGCCGACAGATCTACAGGCTGATTCAAATCGTCGGACGGTGCGTGATAGCGCTGGGTGAGCCATTCTTTGAAGATCTTCTGTTCGGGAGAACCGGGCGCAACTCCAACTCCCATCGCCAAGGCGGGAATTCCGTGTCGGATAAAATTGTATTGATCGCTGCGGATAAAGAGGTTGCGCTGCGGTTCCGGGTCGGGTTGTACGCTGATCCCATAAGCCTGCGCCGCTTCCCGCGCCATGTCGCCAAGATCGGACTCCGCCAACCCGAACACAGTGAGAACTTTGAGCGGAACAATGGGCAGGAACATATCCACATTAATGTCCGCCACCATCGACTTTGGATCGACCGTGGGATGCGCGGTGAAATATTTTGAGCCGAGCAATCCTTTTTCTTCTCCGGTCACGAATAGAAACAAAATCGAGCGCTTGAGCTTTTCCGGCGATTTCTTCAACGAAGACGCCACGTCGAGCAGTAAAGCGCTCCCCGAGGCGTTGTCCATTGCGCCGTTGTAAATGCGATCGCCGTTGATCGGTTCGCCGATGCCCAGGTGGTCGATGTGCGCGGACAGAACGACGTATTCATTTTTGAGCTGGGGATCATTTCCCGGCAGCTTTGCAATAACATTGGCCGATTCGAGGCTCTTCTTTTCAACCTTAGCTTTCGCCTCGATCGAGGCTGTCAGCGGGAAGCGCGGAAGCTGCTTGCGCTCCTTCGCTGCGCTTAGGATTTCCTCAAAACTGTGGCCCGACCCCTCGAAAAGCTTTGCTGCGCTCGCCGGATTGAAGACCACAACCAGCTTCTCGCCTTCGGTCTCGTTGAATTCCGGATCAGCTAACGCCATGCTGGGATGGGTGCGGCTCAGCGACATACGCGACCATGGAATATCCATGCTGGCAGGATTGGCAATGGTGATAATCCCGACGGCTCCAGCTTTACGGAGAGTCTTCCAGCGTTCCGCGGCGGATTGATAATGAGACGCAAGAGGTCCCGGAATGTCGGCGGGTGAACCGTTCAAAATCACCGCCACTTTGCCATTCAGATCGAGGCCTGCGAGGTCGTCGTAGTTGTTCTCGGGAACGCTCAATCCGTATCCCACGAAGACGAGCGGCGCCTGTAGCTCGGGTGCAAGATCGACTCGCGTGCTGAAGTAAGCATCTTCACCGAGAGTGAGGGGCTCAGCTTTACCGTCGCGGACGAGGGCGAGGCTGGAATCCTTTTCGACGATCTGCCGCGATTCGAATTTCGCCGTTTGGTAGAAGCCGTCGGTCCCCGCAGGTTGAAGCCCTGACTGCTTTAGCTGATCGACAATGTAAGCCTCCGCTCTGCGCAGGCCGGCGCTGCCGGTCTCGCGGCCTTCCATATTGTCGTCGGCAAGAACCTTGACGTGATCCCACCAGGTTTTTCCGTCGAAGTGAGTAGGCGCGGTCTGCTGTGGAAACGCGAAGATTGCAACTAAGAGACATGATAAAGTCAAAAATCTTTTCAACATGGAAGAAATCCCTCCGTTCATTTTCGCTTCTCGTACACAAGAAATCCTCACCACACTCTGCATTGATTCGCGTGCACCATGGGCGAGCCTTTCTTGCAGGAAAACGCCTCCTGAAATTCGGGCATATTCGAGACGACATTGTTCACCCGGTATTTGGGAATGGTGTGCGGGTTGGTTAGGACAATGGTCCGCATCAGTTCAGGACGATACTGCCCGCACCACGAGTTGGCGTAGGAAATGAAGAATTTCTGCCGCAGGGTCCAGCCATCGGCGTCCTTGGCATCCACCGATTTTCCTTGTGACTGGAGTTTGTTAGTCACCGCCATAAAGGCCAGTCGCAGGCCGCCGTTGTCGGCTGTGTCCTCGCCCTGGGTTAAGTGTCCGTTCTGCTTGACGCCAGCCTCGGGGATTTCCTCCGTGTATTCGTTGGCAATGCACTCGCCACGCTCGTCATAGGCTTTCGCGTCGGCCGCAGTCCACCAGTCTCGCAGGTTTCCCTGGGCGTCGAACTTGCGGCCTTCATCGTCGAAGCCGTGGGTCAGCTCGTGTCCAATCACCATGCCGATGGCGCCATAATTCACCTCATCCTCCATAGTGCTGTCGAAATACGGCGGCTGCAGAATGCCAGCAGGGAAGTTGATCGTATTCAGTTGCGAACTGTAGTACGCATTAATCGTAGGAGGTGTCATGCCCCACTCCTCGCGGTCGACAGGTTTGCTGATTTTGTCCAGCTGGCGCCGAAACTCGAAGGTGGTCGCTTCGTGAACGTTGTTGAGATAGCTGGAGCGCGTGATTTGCACGGACGAATAGTCGCGCCAGTGATCCGGATAGCCAATCTTGTCTTCGATAGCGCGCAGCTTGATTTTCGCTTGTTCCTTGGTTGCCGGCTGCATCCAGTCAATGTTGGTGATGTCCTGGTCGAGAGCGTGTTCAATGTCGTGCACCATGGCAACCGTGCGCTGTTTGCTCTCCGGCGGAAAAGCCGCGGCCACGTAGGCTTGCCCGAGAGCCATTCCAAGATCGCGGTCGGCAGCCCGCACACACCGGCGCCACCGAGGCAGTTGTTGCTTTGCTCCCAGCAAGGTGTGGGAATAGAAAGTCCAGTTCTCGTCGACAAAAGCTTTACCCAGGTAAGGCGCCGAACCGTGGACCAGGTGCCAGCGCAAATACACCTTCCAATCATTCACCGAATGCTGTTGAATCAGGGGTTCAAGGGCGCGAAAGAATTCGGGAGAAGTTACGATGTAATGCGGCGAAGACGGCGGGGCATTGACCACCTTGAGATAGACCTTCCAATCGAACGAAGGCGTCAACGCCTGGACTTGATCCAAACTCATTTTGTTATTCAGGTTCTTCGGGTCGCGTCGCGCCACGTTGTCCATCTGGGCCTGCGCCATGGCAGTTTCTATGCCGATAATCGTCTTGGCATCGGTTGCGGCTTGCTGCGCGCTTTCTCCTGCAAGCACAAGCATCTTGCCAATGTGAGTTTCGTACTGGCTACGGATTTCCTTGGATTTAGCGTCGTCCTTTATATAGAAATCGCGGTTCGGCAGTCCCAGTCCGCCTTGATCGATAGAGGCAACCACCTTGGCTGCGTCGTCGAAATCCTGTTGCTGGCCGAAACCGAGGAGCGCAGCCCGCGTCTGATTATCGTCGCCGTCCCATGCCCCCGGAACAGCCATGTGAACATGCGCCACCTGGTCGGCAAGCTGCGACTTGTTTTTCATCTGATCGATGCGTTCCAATCCCACTTTCAAATCACGTGTTCCGGCTGCCTCGATTCCCGATTCGTCCGTGCAGGCAGCCCAATAATCGCCGATCTTCTGTTCGTAGTCCGTGCGATCACTGGTTTGCGCCGCTGCTTTCTGCAGAGCATCACGCAAAATATTCTCATTCCAATACTGCAGCCCGCTGTCCGTGCTCCACGCTACTTGGTCAGCGGGAATGGGGTTGGCGGCATTCCACTTCCTGCATGCATATTCGTAGAAGTCCTGGCAGGGATCGAGCGACTTATCGACCAGGTTGATGTCGAAATGCGCTAGTTTGGGCGCGCTCTCTGCGGCAGGCGTGCTTTGGGCGTTCGCACCGGCAACCGAGACCACGGAACAGAGAACGACTGTGATGACGGATCTCATAATATGCATGGGTAAATCTCCTGGCTCTGAAAGGAATGGGTGGTCTCGCGGACCAATGGCGAATCGACTTGGCTTAACACGTTGGACAAGGAGCTAAATGTCTGCGGCAAGAAGTTTATCGCAGTTTGCTAAGCCGTGCTCGGATAGCCCCTGCTGGAATCGGTTATGCGATAAAGCTATGCAGAACTTAAACCTGGCTAGACGATGAAGGCTATTCGCAGAAAGAAAACTGTAGGCTTCAGTGGACGTGCGCGACACGAGTCACGGCATTTTTCAACTGTTCGGCGTCGAACCCGAAGGGCCCAGGTTTGCTCTTGTACGCCACGTGGCCGCTGGCGTCGATCAAGTAAAGTCGGTCCGGCCATGCCGTGTACGCCTGCTCCGTGGAGTTACCGAATTCATCGAGCACGGCAGGAATATCGATTCCGAGCTTGCGGACGCAAGCGCCCGCGACGAAACTGCGCTCTTCTTCGCTCCTCGGACTCGCGAAGACAACATTGTCCTTAATATTGCTCTGCATTTGCCAGACGTCGCTGGGGTGCGCCTCGGTAATGTAAACCACCAGGAACGCGACTTGCTTTCCGTACTGCTGATAGAGCTTGTTGAGGGCAGGAACCTCCCGCCGAAACGGAGGTCAAGTGTAGCTTCCAAATATGAGCACCACCGGTTGTCGCTGAGCGGTAAACGCTGACAACTGCACTTGTGCGCTTTTGTCCAGCTTCATCAACGAAAAGTCAGGCGCGGGATCTCCCACTTGCAGTTTGCCGGCACGAGCGCGCATCCACAAGGTCTCAAATGGAAGCACGAGGAATGCAACTGGGCCCGGCACTTTAGCCATGACCCGCGCAAAGGTCTCCGGCGACTGCCGCATGACCGCAAACAGCGCGCCGCAGGCGAACACCCACAAGAGCGCGATCACGCCCAATGTTGCGAGCAATTTTCTGCGCACGGATCCGCGCTTTGCGGTCAAGCGTTGCTCGCTCATCTGAAGTTGATCTGAGCCCACAAGAGTTACGCGATTATAGAGAAAGCAAAGTGCTGGTCAATAATGTGAAAGTAGTAGTAGTGCCATGGTCACTGGTGCTTCTAAGGCCACATCGTTGGAACTTGGCCCGCCCGCGTTATATCCTCGGAGCGTGCTTCGCCCGCTTGCGTCTGGCCGGTCCCCAACCCCGGGTTTGTTCCTGGGGCTCGTCATTACTCTCGCTGCGGTAGTGGCGTACTCGTGGTACATCACGGTGCAGATTTCGGGGCTTCGTGAACTGCAAAACGGCCTTGCCGGGCGCAATCGCAAAGACTCGCTTCAACTCCTGCGCATTCAGAATGATTTGAATTCCCTCGCCCTGGCCATGCGCGACATGCTCGACAATAACGAACCGTATCCGCTCACCGCGTGGTCCGCACAATTTGAGCGCATCCGGGCGGACTTGGACGACGCCCTCAAGCTCGAAGAGCAAGTCGCGGTGGTCGAGCGCACCCCTGAGCAAAGAGAATTCTTGAGCAATTCGATAGCGCAATTCTGGGACGCCGTTGACCGTACGTTTGCTCTCGCTCGCGACGGCAAGCAGAACGACGCGCGCACGCAGATCCAAGTATCGTTACAAGCGCGTCAGGCAGCCCTGAGCACGGCGGTCGCGCGGCTGCTGGTGCAGAACAACGAAAGCGAAGAGCAGGTCGCGCTGCGTATCGGGCGGATCTACGATCGAGTGCAGAGACAGGTCTACATATTTTTTGCGGCGATCCTGACCGCAATTCTGCTTACCAGCTTGTACCTTATCCAATCCAACCGCCGCCTTTTCGCGCAGCTTGCCGCGCTCTCCGAGCAACGCAGCGAACTGGCTCAGAAGCTGATTTCAACGCAAGAGTCCACGCTGCTGCATATTTCGCGCGAGCTTCACGATGAGTTCGGACAGATCCTGACCGCGATTGGATCCATGCTGAGCCGCGCCCGAAATCACGTGCCAGAAGATTCGCTGCTGCGCGCCGAGCTGCGAGAAGTCTCGGAGATCGCCCAATCCACGCTCGACAAAGTCCGCAGTCTTTCGCAGGCGCTTCACCCCGTTATGCTCGATGAAGCAGGACTTGAGAGTACGATTGACTGGTACATCCCGACAGTGGAAAGACAAACTGGAATTGAAATATCCTACAAGAAATCCGGAACTCCGTTTCCTGTGAACGGAAGCGTAGGCGTCCATATTTATCGCATCTTGCAAGAGGCTTTGAATAACCTCGCACGCCATTCCGCAAGCCGCCAGGCGTGGGTTCGGCTTCGTTTCACGCCGGAGAGTTTGGAGCTTGAGGTTGAAGATCACGGCACTGGATTTGTCGGAGGCACTGCAAGATCAGGCATTGGACTTGTAGCCATGCGCGAGCGTGCGGAATTGTTGAGTGGGAGCATCGAATTCCTCAAGCCGGCGGAAGGAGGAACGTTGGTTCGTCTGAAAGTGCCAATCGAAAAAACGGAGCCGCATGTCCAATAAGATTTCCGTCTTGCTAGTCGATGATCACAGCCTGGTGCGCCGCGGCTTCCGGCGCATCCTCGAGGATGCTCGCGATATCACAGTTGTGGGAGAAGCCAGCGACGGAGCTGAGGCGGTCCAACTCGCAGAGCAACTGCGCCCGCAACTGATCGTGATGGACTGCGCTCTTCCAAACATGAGCGGATTAGACGCCACCCGCCGCATTCTCGAGAAGTTCCCTGAGACACACATCTTGATGTTGAGCATGCATTCCGAGGATACCTGGGTTCATCAGGCGCTCGACGCCGGCGCTCACGGGTACATTCTGAAAAGCGCGGTGGATATGGAGTTGGTGACGGCCATCCGCCGAGTCGTTGCCGGAGACATTGTGCTCGACCCGCAAGTGAGCCGCACGACCAATTTGAAGGGCGAAGGAAAATCCGGACTCACTGTGCGCGAACTCGAAGTCCTAAAACTGATTGTCGCAGGCAAGTCGAACAAAGAAATTGCGATCGATCTCGACCTGAGCGCCAATACAGTCGCGGTTCATCGCGCCAATATCATGGATGCCCTCGGAATCCACAAAACTGCCGAGCTCGTGGTCTACGCCATTCGCAGCGGCCTGGTGAACATTCGGTGAACCGCCGATCTTTCTTGCGCGGGCTCGCAGGTGCTGCTTCAGCTTCAGTGCTGCCGCTGAAATTATTCGCTGGGGCCGCGCCAGAAATATCCAGCCCAGGTTTCAAGCTCGTCGACGTCACCCGCTCAGCCGGCGTCCAATTTCAGCACAACAGCGGCGCCTACGGAGGCAAGCTTCTTCCCGAGACGCTCGGCTCCGGCTGTGCCTTCCTAGACTATGACCGCGACGGTTGGCAGGACATTCTCCTTATTAATGGCATGGACTGGCCAGGCCACAAACGGCAAACGTCCACGCTGCGGCTCTACCGCAATAACCGTGACGGCACGTTTACCGACGTAACCCGCAAAGCCGGCCTCGATGTGGAGATGTACGGAATGGGTGTCGCTGTGGGCGATTACAACAACGACGGTTTTCCCGACATCTTGATCACCTGCGTTGGTCAGAATCGGCTTTTCAAAAATACCGGCAAGGGCACATTCACGGACGTGACCAACTCCAGCGGCCTCGGCAAGCGGCAAGCCATGAGTACATCCGCGCTGTGGTTTGATTTCGATCGTGACGGCCGGCTTGATCTTTTTGTCTGCAATTACGTGAAGTGGTCGCCGGAGCACGATGTGTTCTGCAGCCTGGATGGAAAACATAAGTCCTACTGCACGCCCGAAGCCTACCGCGGAGAAACCTGCTGGCTCTTTCACAATCGCGGCGATGGAACTTTCGAGGATGTCACCGCGACCAGCGGTATTTTCGACAGTAGCTCGAAATCGCTCGGCGTCGCCATGCTCGACTACGACCAGGACGGCTGGCCCGACTTGCTGGTAGCCAATGACACGCAGCCGAACAAGCTTTACCGCAACGCACACAATGGCAAATTCAAAGATGTGGCCGTTGAAGCGGGAATCGCTTTCAGTGCCGACGGCAAGGCCCGCGCTGGAATGGGCGTCGACGCCGCCGATTTCGATAACTCCGGCGTCGCCGGCGTGGCCATTACGAATTTCGACAACGAAATGATCGGGCTGTATCGGGCCCTCGGCAACGGCACGTACGAAGATATTGCAACCCAGGCTGGCGTCGGACTTCCTTCGAAAACCACCTTGGGCTTCGGTTGCATGTTCCTCGATGCCAACCTCGACGGCATGTTGGATCTACTCGCGGCCAACGGACACATCGACGACACCGTGCGCAACATCCGCGGCAACGTCGGGTACGCGCAACCGCCACAGCTTTTTTTGAATGCGGGGAAGCGAACTTTCCGCGACGTAACTTCGGACGTGGGTGACGCTTTTGGTCAGCCCAAGGTCGGACGCGGTCTCGCCTACGGTGATTTTGATCGTGATGGCGATCTCGACATTCTCATGACCACCAACAACGGCCCGGCCTATCTCTATCGCAACGATCAACTCGCGGGGAACCGCAGCATCCGCTTTCACCTCGTGGGAAAACAATCAAACCGCGATGCAATCGGCGCGACGGTTCGCATCTACTATGATGGGATAACGCAATCGCGTTTGGTGAAGAGCGGATCAAGCTACCTGTCACAATCTGAACTTTCCGTCACGTTCGGTCTGGGAAAGCGCGATGGGATCGAACGCATGGTCATTCAGTGGCCCAACGGCAGAACCGAAGAATACAAAAAGCTGACGGCAGGCAAGGCCTATGAATGCGTAGAGAGCGAGGGAATCATGCCGGGTACCGGCTTCTGAGGCACGGATGTCCGCAGAATTATCCGGATGCGTGGATGTGACTTGGCCGACGACGCAATCGGTGGTCTACTGGTTGGTTCTTTCTTGGGCCGAAACTAAGAGAATCTCGAAAAGGAGAATCGC
The DNA here is from genome assembly GCA_963722725.1 of uncultured Acidobacteriota bacterium. Classification (GTDB taxonomy): domain Bacteria; phylum Acidobacteriota; class Terriglobia; order Terriglobales; family Acidobacteriaceae; genus JABDBE01. The sequence goes on along the minus strand of CAVROB010000006.1, from coordinate 241,634 downwards.
TTTGCATCTTCGAAAAGCTGTCATACGCTTGGTGGCCTTACTTGGGCTCCTCGCTGTTGCTCTCGCGGCTACTGGCAATGGACAGTCAGGCACAATCAAAGGCTATGTGATCGACTCCGCCTGCACGTTCACCAAGAACCTCAAGAGGCCTGTGAGCCCACAATGTGCAGTGGCGTGCGCGAAAGCGGGTTCGCCGCTCGTAATTCTGTCCGACGACGGAACGATTTATTGGCCGATTGACGATGCTGTTCCCTCGTCCAGTCAGAACTCGAAACTTCTGCCATTCGCCGGCCAGAAGGTCACGGCGACGGGAAAAATTTTCGAGCGAGGCGGTTCGCATGCCTTGGTCATCGACAACATTGAACCTCTGCCCAGCTCAAAGTAAGTCGGCCCGACACGGTCCGCTGCAAGTTTCTTCTACGGAGACAATGAATGCTGAGACGCCGCGAAAAAATTATAGGTATGCTGATTTCTTCCATCGCAACGATCTTTGTATTTGGACTGCAGGCCGAGGCGAAATCGAAAATGCAAAAGCAATCATTTGGCAAAACCGAAGACGGACAGCAAGTCGATCTCTACATCCTCACCAACAAGAACGGCATGGAAGCCGCGATCACGAACTACGGAGGAACCGTTATCTCACTGATGGTACCCGACCGAAACGGCAAACGCGATGACGTCGTACTCGGCTACGACACGCTCGACGGATACGCGACCGGCAAAGCCTACATCGGCGCGACCGTCGGACGTTATGCGAACCGGATCGCGCACGCCACGTTTTCTCTTGACGGCATCACTTTCACGTTGGCCAAGAATGACGGTGACAATCATCTGCATGGCGGTTTCAACAAGCGGGTGTGGACCGCGAAAGATGTTTCCAGCAGCGCAGGTCAGGCGCTCGAACTCACCTACCTGAGCAAAGATGGAGAAGAAGGCTTCCCCGGAAACCTGCCGGTCAAAGTCATGTACACGCTGACTGACAAGAATGAACTCAAGATCGATTACAGCGCGACCACCGACAAAGACACCGTCCTCAACCTGACCAATCACGCTTACTTCAACCTCGCCGGTCAGGGCAACGGAGACATCCTGCAACAGCACATCATGATCCAGGCAGATCGATTCACTCCGATCGATCAGTTCTCTATTCCAACTGGCGAACTGCGTAGCGTCAAAGGAACGCCGTTCGACTTTACAACTGCGACCGCGATCGGCGCCCGCATCGATCAGGATGACCAGCAACTAAAAATGGGAAAAGGCTACGATCACAATTGGGTTCTGAACAACCCGGCGGCAGGATCGTTATTTCTCGCAGCCCAAGCCTACGATCCCCATTCCGGCCGCGTGCTCGAAGTCTTGACGACCGAACCGGGCATCCAGCTCTATACCGGGAACTTTCTAGACGGAATTCACGGCAAGGATGGCAAGGTCTACGACCGGCGCAACGCATTCTGCCTCGAAACCCAGCATTTCCCGGATTCGCCAAATCACCCTAGTTTTCCCACGACTGAGCTCAAGCCCGGACAGCACTTCGAATCAACCACGGTCTACAAATTTTCGACGAAGTGATTGTTGTTGTTGGGTGGACCACCCTTTGCCAGGCGCATGGCGCAGGAACTTTCTTTTTATTTCAGTTTCACAAACAGCAAAACGAAGATGGCCCACACTCCAACAGTGACGGGAAACTGGGCGGCTTGTGCCTCCTGTAGTGTGCCTCCTCGCGGGATGGCAAAAGAGAGGACAAACATTGCCGCAGCAGTGAGTATTCCGAGAATCAGTTTGGTTTTCGGGGTCATGGTCGTCTCTGCCTCGTCTTTATGGGTTCGCCCCGTTGAGGTTGCGACAATCCGGTCAGGGCGGTTGCGGACATTCTACGCTGGAATGCAGAGAACGCAACGCCGCGTTCAGTACCTTCAAAATACTGCGCAGGAAATCCGAAGCCAGACCATGGTCTGCCGGGCATCCTTTTGAATACAGCATTTGCAGCGGGGAGCCACGCCGACCCGTCAACTGTCGTTATATCCGATTCCACTCATTGATCCCTGCGCCCCAGGGGTTTGAGTGTAATCGCCTCGGTTACATAAACTGGGACGATAGCAGGTCAGGAGCAGCAGGGGCGACGATTGTAGATGCTAACTCGCTCCTATGGCGAGACCTCAAACACGGTCCCGCAGCCATAGAAACTGCAGTTCGTACCGGTGCCCCCATCCTGAGTTGTGCTGTAAAGGTTGCCAGCTTTGTCGAAAACCAAGGGTGCTGCGGGGGCCTCTCCATCTGGGATCCCATTTGCGATTATCCGAAGAGCACGGAGAAAGACCACTTCCCCTTCCTCTGGTGGCTGAGTCGAAAAACGTTGCCCCACCTCGACTCGCCGCCTCCTACATTGGATGTTCCGTAAAGATTACCGGTCGAGTTTCGTACGAAAGCGGCTTCGGGATCCCCCCCATTCTTGTCCTCCTCGGTGAAGGCGTAGAGCACTGTCTCCTTCCACTTGTCGTTCGCTGAAGGCGCAAGTTCGTAAGCGCATCCATATCCGTGAATTCCTCCGCGGGTCGTGCCGTATAGAGTACCGGAAGTACCCAACATGATCCCAGAGGTTGGTTCAGCACCGTCCTGCCCAGAGAAGCGATGGATGATCTTCTCAGTCCATGCCTCGCCCTGCTTGGCTGGGGGGCTGAGGCTGAAGACTGTGCCACAGCCGATACTCCCACACACTGCAGCGCCATTACCGCCGAAGTAACTTGTTCCGTAAATCGTACCCTTGGAGTCCAAGACAAGACCGCCGTTGGGCTCTGCTCCGTCACCGTCCTGCTTTCCGCTTGCGGTTCCCGGGAAGTTGTGCAGCACCTTCTGGGTCCACGCGCCGCCCTTCTGCTTCGGCGGACTTATCTCAAACACCACTCCGCATTGCCCGCCGTAGAATCCGTCGCAGGTCGTGCCTTTCGTCCCGCCGAACGAAGTTGCACCGTAGAGGTTGCCAGCTTTGTCGAATACCACGCTGCCCCAGGGAAAGTAGCCTTGCTTCATCGTCGGGAAACTGTACAGGATGGTCTCCGTCCATGCACCGCCCTGTTGCAGCGGCGGAGACAGCTCAAACACCGTTCCACAACCCGCAGCCACTCCCAATAGCGTGCAGTTCCCCGTGCCGCCATAGGCGGTCACTCCGTAGAGATTGCCTTGAGCGTCGATCAGCAGCCCGCCAGCGGGGAGTTCTCCGTCGTTCGCTCCCTTGCCTTGAAATTCGTAAATCAGCGTCTCCTTCCAAGCACCCCCCTTCTGCGCCGGTGGGGTCAGTTGATAGACCGCACCGCATGCATTTCCCTGCGGGGCGCACGATCCTGGGCCATAGAACTCAAGCGCACCGTAGATGTTGCCTTGCTTATCGAAAACCACGCTGCCGATTGGAACAGAACCGTCGTTCGTTCCGCCCTGAAAGCTGTATAGCACTTTCTCTTTCCATGCCGCCGAGGCGGGGATAGACAACGCGTAGGGTCAACGGCAAACAGTAAATAAATGCGAATTCGGCCGCGGAGAACACGTTCTGTGGATCATGGCGCGACGCGTATCCTAGCCTGGATTCCTTAGCAGGAAGCCAGGAGCAGCGTGGACTTTTCGCGATGTTACATCCGAACGGACACGGGGTCCACAGTCGTCAACTGTCGATAAATCCCCGATTCCACGCATTGACCCGGATCGATTCTCAACCCGCAAATGGCCTGACTTCGGCTGCTTCACCGTACTTTGCGGAAGCTGCGGGCGTGGGATTCCCAATTCGGAACTGAGCCCGCGCGGCACCGACATTTTTTCTCCTTGATTCGCAACAATCAGTTACGCTAACATGTAGACGTATAGGTTATCCCAGAGATAATCGCAAGGATCTTTGACAACTTGATCAAGAGTGCAGGCCACTGCGAACCCTGGGCTGCGGGTTTCGCACGGCGAGACTTGTGTGCTGCCCCGCACCGTTTTGAAACCGAATCGCAGATCGCCGACAAGCGCCGTAACTCCAACGTTTCCAAGATTTTGCCGCGAAACACCGGAGGCATTAAAATTTCGGTCGTTTGGTTTCAATATCTTGCGCGGAAACGAGGGATTTTCTCGGCTCGACATACCGCCTAACTACAATGTTTTCAAGATTTTGCCTCTAACTACCTTTAGAACCATAGATCTAGGAGGAGGAAAAATTTCCGGTTCTTTGTTTTCTATATTTTGGGCGAAAACGAGAGCTTTTTTTGAGGTAAATCCTGCACCAGAATGTGTGCAAGAATCAAAAACTGGTTGTACTCGCCGACCGCGCACCGAGATCCCGGCCGCCCGTACTTGTGTGGTGGGAATGCTTCACCGCGTACATGCGGCGATCGGCTTCAGCAAGCAGGTGTTCGGCGTTCGTGCCATCCGCGGGATAGAAAGCCTGGCCGATGCTCACGGAAACCAGGCCCTCGCCGCAAACGGTTTTGCCGGCTTCCGCAATGATGGCTTCGAGCCGTTGCGCCATTTCCGCAGCTGCATCCTGCGTGAGGCCGGGCGCGATCACAACGAATTCGTCGCCGCCCATGCGCGCCGCATAATCATATTCTCGGCAGGAGTCTTTCAAACCTTTGGCAAACATCTCCAAAAGTTTGTTGCCTTGAAAGTGGCCGAAGCGGTCGTTCACTTGTTTGAATCCGTCGAGGTCGGAGACGAACACGGCCAGCGGCAGCTTGGAGCGCTTGCATCGCGCAATCTCGCGATCGAGGTGCAGGAAAAGCGACCGCGCATTGGGCAGTCCCGTCAGATAGTCGGTAGTGGCGGAATCCTCGGCTAAGCGATATTTGAGCGCATTTTCGATGGTAAATCCGAGTTTAGAGCTGATTGCCAGCAGAATTCGCAAGTGATCTTTAGTGAATGCGTCCTGGTGCGTGCGATAAAGGGCCAACACCGCGACCACGCCTGAGACTCCTTCGAGCGGCACCGCCAGCGCCGATCGCAGCGTGCTGTACTTGGTGGGGTCATTGAGATACCCCGGCTCAACCGATGGATTGCCATTGAGAATCGGCTTGCTGTTCTGCGCAACCCATCCCGATAAGCCTTCACCCAGCGGAATTCTTAGCGACGAGAACAAGCGAAAGTTATCGCCACTTACGTACTCGGGAGTCAGCAGATTGTCCTGCTTGAGATAGACCGCCATCGAGTCGTACGGGACCAGCCGCTTCAAACGCACCGAGAGCATGGACAGCGTGTCGTCCACGCTGAGCGACTTACCAAGATCGTGACTCAACTCGAAAAGCATCTGCGCCTCTTGGCGCGCAGCAGCGATGGACGCAAGGTAGTCGCGGCGTTGCTCCGGTAGCTGCGAAGCAGGAGTTTCAGCTTCCGCGAAACCTGCAGCCGGGGCTAGTCCGCGTTCGACCTTCACGTCGGTCGACAGCTTGGTGGGAGCTTTCACGGGCTGCGAGCGGGCGAGTTTCTCTAGTTCTACATAGCGCCGCTGCAAAACTTCAACCACGCGCGGATCAAAGCTTTTGCCGGCTTCGTCGACCACGCGTGCCATGGCTTCGTCCAAGGGTAGAGCTCGCCGGTACTGGCGATCCGAAGCCAGGGCGTCGAGGCAATCAACGGCCGCGAGGATTCGCGCTCCGATCGGTATGTCCTCGCCCTTTCAGTCCGTTAGGATAGCCGCTGCCATCCCACTTCTCGTGATGGGCGCTGACGATCGGCACGACCGGATAAGGGAACTCCACCTGTTCCAGAATCTCCGCCCCGATAATCGGATGGATCTTCATCTTCTCGAATTCTTCTGGTGTCAGTTTCCCTGGTTTCGAAATGATGTGTTCCGGAACTGCCAGCTTGCCGATGTCATGCAGCACCGACGCAGCCTGCAAAGCCTCGGTTTCGTCTGCGCTCAAGCCGAGATCTTTGGCTAGCTCCATCGCGTAAATGCGTACCCGCTGCAAGTGATCGTGCGTGGTGTGATCCTTGGCCTCGATCGCGAGTGCAAGAGCTTCAATGGTTCGCAGGTGAAGATTGGACACCTGCTCGGCGTGACGGGTTTCGTCTTCAAGCTTGCTCAGGTACAGCCGATACGACCGGTACATGAGATAGACGGGAGGCAGGACCAGAAGCGAAGACTGCCATCCGATGTGCCGGTTCAAGAAGCTCACCAGGCCGGCGATGGCCGCGCCCACGAGGTAGTAAGGGAACGACCAGAAATAGCACTCCGACCACACTTTCAAAACTGGCTTGCCTTCAGTCAACCGGATGATGGTTGCCATCGCAAACGTGTTAAAGGCGAAGTAGGTGATCGCAACCAGGACCAGCGCGAGCGGATCGTTTCGGTGTAGTCCGTGGGTGGTGACGAATTGGTATGCGACGTACGATGCTGCGGTTCCGACCGGCAACTGCGAAAAATTGAAAATGACGTGGATCGGCTTCAGGTTGGACGACTTCCAATAAGACTGGACCAGAACTGCTCCGAAACCCATCACCAGTGTCTCGGCGAAGCTCATCTCCAAAACTCCGAGGAGAATGAACAGGAAGTTCACCGACATAGTCCCGTTGATGCCGGGCAGTTTAATCTTGAGAGAGGAAGCGAGAAGCGCGACTGCCAGATAGCACAGGAACTTGAGCGGGTCGGTCGACTGCCAGTGGGTCAACGCGACACAGAAACACCCCAGCGCCGCAAGCGCCATGGCTGCGATAAACACTTGTGCGCCAACCTGACGGGGCGAGCTCTGCGACATTAGAAGATTCTGGCTCAGGGTGACCCTAAATGTCTGGCCAAAACGATTCCGGGTGATTACCATCGTGTTCTGCTTGTCAGCCAATAACTTACGGTCCTGCCGATGGTCGATCTAAGGAGTGCGAAACCGGGTTCTGTCGGAAGGATTTGATCCCGCTTGACGCAGCGATCAGTGCTAGGCTCACTTTGGAGTGCATACGTCCTCGATATTCGCGACGACTCGGGACAACAGCTGTAAGGTCCTCTTGGCGGTCCTGACTGTTCTGCCTCTCTACTCGCTACAGGTTCCCGCTACCGCTGCGAAGAACAAGGCTGCAGATTCCTGGTCGGTTGCGTGGCAGCCGACACGCCTGGTCAACGGATCGCCGGTAGTGTTTCGAGTGACTCCGCCGGAACGATTGAAGTCTCTTTCCGGTAAATGGCTGGAGCATGACGTATTCTTCTCTGCCGATCCACAAGGCAAAGTCTGGTACGGAATCGCAGGCGTCAGTCTGGAAACCCGGCCCGGAAATTATGCGCTGGAGTTGAAGGGAGTCAGTACCAGCGGGAAAGATCTCTCGTTTCAAAAGCAGTTTGCGGTCGGAAAAGGAAAATATCACAGCATCGCAGCCAGCGTGCCCAAGCAATATACGGAACCCAATCCTGAACAACTTCAGAAAATAAGTCAGGATAAGGCGATCAAGGAACAGGCGTTTGCACACCTAACTCCCGAGCGCGAGTGGGCGGGTAGTTTTCAGCCTCCCGTGAAAGCGGCAATCTCCGATGTGTTTGGAACCTCGCGCACCTTCAATGGCAAAACCCAAAGCGTCCATCAAGGCCTGGACTATGCGGTTCCGGAAGGCACGCCGGTTGCAGCGCTGAATAGTGGAACGGTTCTACTGGCGCAACCGTTGTTCTTCGAGGGTAATTGCGTGGTGCTCGACCACGGTCAGGGATTGCTTACGCTTTATATGCATCTCTCGAAAATCGAGGTCAAGGAAGGCGAACAGGTTACTGGCGGCCAGAAGATCGGTGTGAGTGGTGGAACCGGCCGCGCCACTGGACCTCATCTGCATGTGGCCGTTCGCTGGGAGGGGGTTTACTTGAACCCTGCGATTTTGCTAAGTCTCCAACTGCCGTGAACCTCTGCGATGGGGCTGTTCTGCCGCAGGGTGCGAGCTGGGCGATGAGCGAAGTGTGTCTTTGAGATCGAGATTACGAATCAAGCGGTGAAGATAATTTACGTGCACGCCCAGAAGTTGCGCCGCCTCGGTGTAATTCAGCTTGGTCTTTTCTAACGCATCGAGGATGAGCTGTTTTTTCGCCTCTCTTATTTGATTGTGATACTTTGCCCCGTCAGAAGGCGAGGTAACTGCTTTCTCCAGGATGCACTCCGGCAAATCCTCCGGTTGAATGACATCCGACAGACTCAACACCAGCGTGCTTTCGATGGCGTTCTCCAGTTCGCGCACATTGCCGGGCCAGTCATAGTTCACCAGGCGCTGCATGGCTTCGGGAGAAAGTTTCTTGGCTTTGGTATTAAGTTTCTTGACGTACCTGGTGACAAAATAAGCCGCCAACATGGGTATGTCTTCGCGGCGTTCGCGGAGCGCCGGCATAACCAGCGAGAGGACATTCAGGCGATAAAACAGATCCTTGCGGAAGGTTCCAGCCTTCACCGATTGGGCCAGGTCCTGGTTCGTGGCTGCGATCAGACGGATGTCCACGGAAATCGGCCGCACACCACCCACCCGCTCGAACTCACGTTCCTGCAGCACGCGGAGAAGCTTCACTTGCAGAGCCGGTGCGAGTTCGCCGATTTCGTCCAGAAAAACAACTCCGCCGTTCGCTATTTCAAACCGGCCCTTCTTTTGCGCCACGGCGCCGGTGAATGCGCCTCTTTCGTGGCCGAACAGCTCGCTCTCCAGCAGGCCCTCGGGAATAGCAGCGCAGTTGATCGCGACGAACGGTTTGCCGGACCGTGGACTGTTGCGATGGACAGCCCGTGCCGCCAATTCCTTTCCGGTTCCGCTCTCTCCTTGCAACAGAACGTTTGCGTCTGTCGGCGCCACTCGTACCAGGAATTGGTAAACTTCCTTCATCCGAGGGCTATCGCCAATCAGGTTGTGGTCGAGATTGATTTCCGCTGAAAGCCTCAGGTTCTCCTGTTCCAGCCATTGCATTCGACTAGCGTTTTCCAAGGCGACTGCGGACGTTCCCGCAATGGCAGCCACCAATTGGAGGTGATCTTCGTCGAAGCGGCTAGCCGGGTTACATGTGTCCAGATAAATGCAGCCGGTCACTTTCTGGAACACGGTCAGGGGCACGCACAGCAAGGAGCGGACCTGGCAACTCACCAGGCTCTCTACGTCGGCCAGACCATTTGAACCGGGGACGTCAGCTCCCAGAATTGCCAGTCCTTCTTGCATGACTTGACGGGCAATCGTGCGGCTGATGGGTACCGGCAACACGGACTTTGCGACACGGTGGCGGGCAAAGGCCGAGGCAAAGTTCGGATCCCCTTTGCCATCGAGCAAGATGGCGCCGCGTTCGGCCGGGACTACCTCAAAAATCAGGTTGAGGATTTGCTCCTGCAGTTCATCCAGATCACGGATGGAATGCACCACCCGGCTAATCTTCAGCAGTGCATTCAGATTACGAGCAACACGGGAACCAGCCGGGATCTCATTGAGAATTCGCTCCGGTTGCAGGTAAAGCACGTCTTGCGGGCTAACCTGAGCTGTGGCTTGCGTCAAGCTGTCTTCGTATTCAACCCGGCCAGCGGTTGGTTCTTCTGCTTCTTCATGGAGCAGCAAAAGGAAGATCGAATCGCCCACCGAGATTTGGTCTCCGTGGCACAATCGCGCCTCCTTTACTGCCACTCCGTTTACCGATGTGCCATTACGGCTATCGAGGTCTCGTATCTTATAGCCATCGCTTTCCCGGCTGAGCGCGCAATGGCGACGCGACAAAGAAGGATCGCTGATGGAAAGTAAATTGGATGGGTCGCGGCCGATGTGGATTTCGCCGTTTGGCAGGGCAAACGTCGAATCCTTTAGCGGCCCTGCAATCGCCAGAAGCCTTGGGTTCACCTGAGTACCTCGCTACTACTTGCCATCCTCTCTAACACGTTTATTGCTGGAATCGCAAAACTATCTGCGATCGTTCCACTATCCGAACAGATAGCCGGGCTATCCGTTTGGATAGGGCAGAGGAGTACAAAAAGCTGGGAAAAGCTGCTTTGTGAATCCTCCGGCCAGTTAAATCAGTCACTTGGGACGACGATCTGGCATCCGACCGCGGCGCCGCAGTGGTTCGACACGTGCATACACACCCGCAAGCCCAGACCTGGCGAAGCGATGGGGGAAGCGCTTTTGGCAGTCTTGCCGGGTAAAGGCTGGAATCGGGAGCCTGGCGACCCCCTCATCAGGCTCCCGATTTTTTCTAGCTTGGCTTGAATATGGACACGATCTTTGTGAATCAGGCGCTCGAGGCATATCGCGAGACGACGGGGGACATGCGTCCCTTTGAGGCGCTCCCGGTCGAGGTTACAAGCAGGATTCTTCGGGAGGCTCAACGGCTCAAGGGCTTTGGAAATGGGAGCTTTCCTCAGCCCGCAGCCGCAGATGGTTGCGTGGACAGTTGAGTGTCCGGATGGGGAGTGATACGGTAGCTTTGCTATTACCTCGAAATCGTGTGACCGGTTCTGGGGAGGGAATACGTTGGGGCTCCGGATTGCATTGCAGTGTCTTATCGCGTTGGTTGTCGTACTAACCTCCGTGCCAGCCGCTGCCCAATGCCATCGACCGATCCGCCAATGTGCACCTAACCACGTTTGGGACTTCATAAACTGTGGCTGCAAGTTCGTCGATGGCTCTTCTATCCTGATCGACACGCGCCACGCGGGGTTCAAACTCAGCTCGTCGAAGGAAGGTAGCTGTGTCAGGTTTGACTTGCGTGGCGATGGCCAGAAGCAATGCTGGAGCTGGCCCGAAGCGGGCAGCGGCAATGGATGGCTGGCGTTGCCCGGTCGCACCAACCACGACGGCATGGTGGACAGCGGCAAAGACCTGTTTGGCAGTTCTACGTATCAGATGCATCCCGATTACGTGAATGTCCCATGCAAGGGTAATCCTGGGTGTCGTGATGAGAACGGCTACTATGCGTTGCTCGAACTAAAACAGCCTGATCTCGGGGGCTTTGAAGATTACGGTAATCCGGATACCGCTTTCGTCCTAAGCGAGAAGGATAAACTCTGGAAGGATCTCCGAATCTGGATTGATGAGAACCGTGATGGCATTTCACAACCAAATGAGCTGCACAAACTAAGTGAGTTCGGGATCAAGACTATCTCGCTCATTCCGGCGATGACCGGCAAGTATGATCAGTGGGGTAACTGGTTCCGTTACGCGGCTCCGCTGAACATTGACGTTAAAAGTGTCCGCAACTGGTCTCTGAAGAACGACGAACGCATTCGTGGTAACAGTCCGCACGAGTTGGATGTTCAGACGTACGACATCTTCCTAGTCCATTCGGGGGTTCCGGCGGAGAAGTAAGAACTGCAGCGCACTCAGCCCGCAGCCGCGGATGGTTGCGTTGACGGTTGAGTGTCCAGGTTTTCTACCGGAATTCCATCGCGAAAACTCACACTTCTTCCTGAAATGGCGGGAATGCGTTCGCCGGGAACCAGGATGCCGACCAGGTTCAACGGATCAGCCGCTGACAGCGTGATCGTTTCCCCGGACGGCGGCATTTTTCGCGTGGCCCGCAACGACTCCACCGCAACCGGCAGCGCGAATTGCTCGCCGAGGAATCCATCGACGAAACGGCCACCGCGAATTTCGCCGCGATCTTCCAGCCGGCGAAACGCCATTTGCAGTTCCCGCCACTTGGGCAGGTTGGTTTCTCGCGCCAGCACGTCGCGAAAGACGATCCCGTAACGCTTGAGCAACATCCAGCAGGTAGCCTCGACGGTCCGGTTACGTTCTACGGTTTGATCGGTGTAGAGCAGCGCCCATCTTCCGGAACTGTGTCGCGGACGCGCCGTGCGCCCGCTGCCTTGTCCCGCACGTCGTTTGGGATCGATGAGAGAACGCAGGTTGTCGAAACCATCCGCAGTGACCACTCCCGCAGCCACCAGTTCCCACAAAGCCGTTTCGACTTCGGCCTTCAGTTTGTCGGTGCCGCGGACGATGTCGGCGAAGAATGAAGCCCCGCGCTGGCGCAGGAAATCCAGCACCTGCCGCGCGCCTTCACTGAGGCCGCGGGCTTCAGGTTGATTAGCGGCAGGATTGTGCGGAGTCATCCAATCGGCTTCTTCGCGAACGAAGAAAGTAATCGGAGCGACGCTGGTCGGAATCACCCGCCGCTTGCCGGCAGCCGAATCCTCGAGTGTCGCGGGATGCGGAGACAAGCGTCCCCAGCCGACTGCGCCGGTCAAACAGAGTTGATCCAGCCATTGCGGATCGTAGTTGGCAATGCGCCTGCCCAGGATTTGCCGCTCCCACGCGTTAGCCGGTATTTCAAATCCCTGAAGCTGCCGCAGTATTTCCAGCGTGGAGCGCTCCCCCTGAACTTGCGTTCCTGGCGCGACATGCTGCCAGCGCAGCAGCCAGCGCATGAATTGCGCGGGAGTTATAGGCTCGATTTGTTTGCGCAGCGTCGCGACCGTGAGGCGATGGATTCGCGCCAGCAAACGGCGTTCGCACCATTCGGTCTCGCGTGGCGCGGGCGCGCCCGCTCGCGTGGCTTCATCGGTAAACTTCCCGCGCAGGATGGATCCGCTGGCTTCCATGCGGAGCAAGGCCTTGTCGATTTCAGCGACGGGCAGTCCGAGCAACGAAGCAAGCTGCTCGGCCGCGATCGGACCCAAATGCGTCATCCAACCGGTGACCGTTGCCAGCACGGCATCATCTCGAGAGGGGATTGTGCTCTCGATGTCGACAATCGGCCGATCGAAACTCGGCATCGGGGAAGAGTAAGGAAAATAGCTGGGCACGCTCGGCCGCGACCCAGTAGTGCCGGTCGCCGTTGACGGCGTTGGCCGCCCGGCCATGTTCAATCAACTGCTGGAAATGTTCTTTCCATCGCGCATTCCCGCGATCATCCACGTAGGCTGTCGCTACACGATCTGCGGGAAACGCGATCAGCGTGTGCAGTACATCGTGGAGTTCGTCGGGGTCGCGGACATCCGGCCACGCCTCTTCGCGGACTTGCGCAATCGCCGCGGGATCAAGCTTACCGACTTCTTCTAACACCGATTCCGGCAGAATCCGCCGCATTTCGACTGCTCGTGCGCGGCGCTCTTCGAGCGGCGCGTCGTCGAGATAGGCATACGGATTCGCATTGAGGATTTCATGCGAGAACTGCGAGGGCACAGGCGTATCCACCGCGACGCAGCGGATGCGGCCGTCCGCCATTCCGCGCAGCAGGCTTTTGAGGCCTTCCAGGTCCATCGCCTCAGTGAGCACATCTTTCATGACTTCGTTCACCAGAGGATGGTCGGGGATCTGAATATCCCCGGCGATATTTTCCTGGCACGCGGCAACGTCGGGGAACACTGAGGCCAGCAGATCGTCCGAGCGCATACGCTGGATCTGGGGCGGAACTTTCTTGCCCGACTGAAAACGCAGCAAAGCAAGAGCCCGATTGGCATCCCAGCGCCAGCGTGTGCCGAAAATGGGCGAAGCCAGCGCGGCTTGTTCGAGGATGGGCTGTACTGTTTCCGCGTTCAGGAAGTGAAAAACATCGGCTAAAGGAAAGCTGTGCTGCTCGGCCAGCGCGATGTTCAGACCATTATCCGTAGCCGCGGCTTGCAACTCGAAGTTGAAGCTGCGGCAAAACCGCTTACGCAAGGACAAGCCCCAGGCCTTGTTGATCCGTCCACCGAACGGCGCGTGGATCACGAGTTGCATTCCGCCGCCTTCATCGAAGAAACGTTCCGCGATGATTGTTTGCTGCGTGGGAACGGCTCCGAGGACGGCGCGTCCCTGCAGAATGTATTCGATCATCTGCTCGGCGCCAGAGTCGTCCAAGCCACACTCTTCTTTTAACCAAGTGACGGTTTCCGCAACCTCAGGCTGACTGAAGGAAACACCGATCGGCGAGGTGTTCGGCAGCCGGTCGCTGATCTGTTGCCGCAGGTCGGCCACTTGCAAAGACAGTTCCTCGGTTCGCGCCGGAGCTTCGCCACGCCAGAAAGGAACGCTCGGCGGCGCGCCGTGGGCATCTTCGACGAGCACGCGACCGGACTTGCCTTCGACCCGCCGAATTCGCCACGAAGTGTTGCCGAGCAGCATGATGTCGCCGGCATTGCTCTCGACGGCAAAATCTTCGTCGAGCGTGCCCACGACAATTCCTTCGGGCTCGGCAACGACCGTGAACAGCGCGGTTTCGGGGATGGCGCCTCCGCTGGTGATTGCCGCCAGCCGCGCTCCGCGCCGCGCCCGCAGCTTGCGATTGATGCGGTCGCGATGGATGTACGCGCCATAACGTCCTCGGCGCGAGGCGATGCCCTCGGAGAGCATTTCGAGCACGGCTTCGTAGGTCTCGCGCGAAAGATTGCGATAGGGATATGCCCGGCGCACCAGAGCGAAGAGTTCGTCTTCGTCCCAGCTATCGTCGTGTGGAGCCGGCGTCTCCCGCCCGCGTGTCGGAAGGTGGCAGTAATTCTTCTTCAATTTTGGTAGGGGGATTTTCGTCAGCGTTAGGCGCGGACAAGGGCGCCCGCGCCACACGACCGCCGCCCGCAGCGCAGATAGCGACGATCTGCTGGGCTAGAATATCCAGCGGAGAGTCGGGGATCATGATGCGATCAAGATCGCCTTGGCGGATAGCCCGCACCAAAGCTGCGCACTCCTGCAGTTCGTCGCGAGTGGTTACGAAAAAGCGTCCCTTGGGAACCGCGCCGCGCCAGTGGCCTGAACGTCCCACACGTTGCAGAGCCACGGCAATGGCTCGCGGAGAGCTGATCTGCACCACCAAATCCACTGTGCCGATGTCGATTCCCAACTCCAGCGAGGCGGTTGCAACCAGCACTTTTACTTCGCCATCTTTGAGCTTCTTCTCCGCGGCCAGACGTAATTTGCGCGAGAGGCTGCCGTGATGGGCGGCGACGTTGTCAGGTCCGAGTTTTTCCGCCAGATGGTGCGAGATTCGCTCCGATAATCGCCGGGTGTTGACGAAGACCAATGTGGAGCGGTGCTTCTCGATAAGTTCTACCAGTCGGTCGTAGATCTCATCCCACATTTCGTTGGTGGCGATGGGCCCGAGTTGGCTGGCCGGAACTTCGACGGCGAGATCGAGCTTGCGCTTGTGGCCGACGTTGACGATCACAGGGTCGGGCCGGTCGTCGCCTGGAAAAGCAGTGCCAGTAAGGAAACGCGCGACCTCTTCAATCGGCTTTTGTGTGGCAGAAAGCCCAATACGGACCGGCGGACGATACGTCAACGCTTCCAGCCGCTCTAGCGAGAGAGTCAGGTGCGCGCCGCGTTTGTCATCGGCGACGGCATGAATCTCGTCGACAATCACGGTCTCAACATCGCGCAGGATCGCCCGGCTCTTTTCCGCAGTCAGCAGGATGTACAGCGATTCCGGCGTAGTCACCAGAATGTGTGGAGGACGCTTCAGCATCGCCCGACGTTCGTGCATGAGCGTGTCGCCGGTGCGAACCGCGGTGCGAATTTGCGGCATCAACAAACCGCGCTCTCCGGCCATCTGCAGAATGTCGCCCAGCGGCACTTCGAGGTTCTTCTGGATGTCGTTACCCAACGCCTTCAGCGGCGAAACATAGAGAACTTCGGTGCGATCTTGAAGGTCACCCGCCAGAGCTTTTCGTACCAGCCGATCAATGCAGGCGAGAAACGCGGCGAGGGTCTTGCCGGAACCCGTGGGCGCCGAAATTAGCGTCGTGTGACCGGCCAGAATATGCGGCCATCCCTGCTCCTGTGGCTCAGTCGGCGTACCGAAGCGCTGGACAAACCAATCCCTGACGAGAGGGTGAGCCCAGTCGAGAGAGGAAGGAAGGGAAGGCATTGGGAATATTGTAGCCGGAGAACCAAGATTCGTAAAATGTTCGCCTATTAGAAAGTCAAGGTCCAGGTAAGTCTTTAACTCTGAAAGTAGGGCATCATTCATTATGTAAGGCAAAAACTAATACGAAAACCATATGCTATAATGTAAGACATATGGAAACTCTCTTTACCATGGCAAGCTCCAAGGGCCAGATCGTGATACCTGCCGCGCTTCGACAGAAACTCGGCATCAAGGCAGGGACTCGTCTGGCGGTTACTCGTGAAGAAGGTCGTCTGATTTTGCAGCCGGTCACCGAAGATTTTATTGATAGTGTTATGGGTAGCTGCAAGGGCGAAGACTCTCTGGTAGAGGTACTTCAGCGTGAACGCCGGATCGAGAAATGACAGAAGTTATGTCCTGGATGCAAGCGCCATCCTCGACTTCGTGAACGCCGGAACCGGAGCGCATCGTCTCCGGGAACTCCTGCGAGAAAGCGTACAGCAGGATATTCCGCTACTGATGTCGGTCGTGAACTGGGGCGAGGTATTTTACGTCCTGTGGCAGAGGCGTGGCGAGGAAGTGGCTAGGAGGGCGATTGAGAATCTTTCCCGCCTATCGATACAGCCGGTCTCGGTGGATTTCGAGCAATCGCTCAAGGCGGGGGAAATCAAGACGCGCCACAAAATACCGTACGTGGACTGCCTTGCGGCGGCCTTGGCCGAGACCCGTCAAGCTATCCTCGTGACATCCGACCGAGACTTCGAGAAACTTGGTCGACGCATTCCGATTCTGTGGCTTACGCGTACCTGAAAAAAGCGGAGCTTCACACCGCCGGACATGCCGAGGGGCGAGGCAATCCCCACGAGCGCAATCCTAATTCTAAATTCCCTGATCGTGGATGAATCCACTTGGGCTGGTTTGGCCAGAAAGCCAAAGGCTAAGAGCTAACGGCCAACAAAAAACCCACCGGTTGTCTGCTTGGGGCGTGCTCGGGTCGACAACCGATGGGCTACCGTTTCTCCTTACTCACCCTGTTGTTTTCAGGAGTCATTACTCGTAAAAACCCATTTCCGGGAAAAAGTTTCGCATCCATTCGTAAAATTATGTAAAAGGTTAAGCTCATGGAACAGCGTAACTTACTCTGGTATCGCTGGAGGACGAGCCGCCATCAACTCGGTGAACCGGGCGTCATTGCGAAGACCCGCAAACTCCGGATCCTTGTATACATTTTCAATCCCCTTGTACCCCTCCTCGAGAGCCCTCCGAAGGTACTGCAGTGAACGGTCGGAGTCACCACGCTTGGCGCAGAGCTTCGCAATGATGTAGTCAAATCGTGCCCGGTCTTCAGGGGATGGTAGCTGGGCGGAGATGCCATTGTGCGAAGTGCGGTCCAGGATGTAGGGATCGAGCTCAATGGCCGTGGCATAGGATTCCGTGGCTTTTTCAAACTCCTTTTTACCGAAATATGCAGCGCCCATATTGCTATAGAACGAGGCAGAATCGGCGCGCAATTTGAGCGCCTTCTCGTATTGCTTTATAGCCTTCCCAAATTTCTTCGACTCATAATCGATCACCCCCAGGTTGTTCACGGCATCGGCATAGGTGTGGTCGAGATGAACTGCATGTTCGAACTCCTTCCCAGCTTCTTTGTAGCGCTGCATCAGGAGTTCGGCGATGCCAGCCTTGTTGTGGACCTCCGCATTATTCGGATTCTTGGCTAGAACGGCCCGATAGTAATCCAGCGAATCCAGATAGTCCTTTTCGACGCGCAGCTCATCGCCTCGTTTTTCCAGTTCCTCGAGCGTGGCGGTCGTAGAAGGGGGCGGGGCACGCCGGATGGTCGGCGGGCTGATCTGTACCAGTTCAGGGTTCGAACTCTGAGCTTGTAGGGTGGATACAGCAAAGACGATCAAGGCCAGCAGGCAGAACAGAGACAGACGTCGCATAGCTCACCTCCATGAATCCGGGCGAACTCTCTACACTTCCTTTGACACCTTCAAACCCAATAATGTTCCTTCACTGGGGCGCGGTTCCGGTTTGCGCCGGAGTGTTGGCCGGTGGGTTAGACGGTTTGTCGTCTTTAAAGATACCCGCAATCTTGCCAAAAAACCCCTTTTTTTTCTTCCCATCCTGGTCCGTAGCGTTGGCGTCCTGCGTAGCGCCGCCAGCCTGGGCCCCATTTGGGCCGGTTGATCCCGGCGGCGGAAGCGCTTTCTCGCCTCCCATACCGAGCATGCGAGAGAAGAATCCCTTCACCCCAGTAGACTGGTCGCAGGTCTGATTCGGCTCCGTTCCGGCAATGAAAGCAGCCGTATAGGTTTCGGGACAAGCTGGGGTTGCCAGCAGGTTGGTCGTCTTGTCCAATTGGACGTCGACGACTCCCGCCGGCTGAGCGAATGACTTCACGTCCGCATACTGGGGAAGCGCAACTGCTTTCTTCATGAACTCGGCCCAGATCGGCGCGGCTGTCTGGGCTCCGCTCAAGCGAATGTCGCTGTAATCGTCAAATCCGACCCAGACGATGCAGAGAAGATTGCTGGTGTAGCCGGCGAACCAGCCATCGTGAGAAGTTCCCGTTTTGCCCGCTGCCGGAGCATCAAAACCGCGGGTGCGAACCTCGTAGGCCGTTCCGAAGTTGAGCACCCCTTCCATCATATTTGTCATCACGGCGGCAACGCGCGGGTCCAGCACCTGACGTTTGTCCGGCTTGAAGTCCATGACCACGTCCCCAGCGGCATTACGCACCGAATTGACCATCACTGGTGAGATGCGCACGCCTGCGTTCGCAAAAACGGTATAAGCTGCGGCCATGTCCAGAGGAGTGGCGTCGTAGGAACCGAGAGCCATTGCTGGGGTGGGTTTCACCGAAACAATTCCCGCGGCCTTGGCTAAATCCGACACTTTGTCGTAGCCCACTTCTTCGGCCAACTGTACGGTCGCATTATTCAGCGACATGGCCAGGGCGTAACGCGCAGTCACGTCGCCGTGATATTCCTCCTTGTAATTTCGCGGCTCGTAGATTTGATCTCCATAGGCGAAGCTGCCCGGTTCATCCTTCACCATCGAGGCCGGAGTAAAAACCGGGTTGGCTCCGTCCACGGCGGTATTCATGGCCGCCGCATAAACGAACGGCTTGAAAATGGATCCCGTGGGACGCCGCGCCACCGCGTGATCCAACTGGCTGAATCCGTAGTTACGCCCGCCGACCAGGGCAAGTACCTCTCCGGTGTGAGGATTAAGAACAACTAGAGCGACCTGCGCCTGTGGCCCCGGCTCAACTGTGGTTTCGAACTTGTTCTTTCCAACCTTTGTTTTCTTCGTGCGCCGCTTGGTGACCTGATCATCGACCAGCTTCATGCCCAGATCTACGGCTTGCGCCGCAGCGCGTTGCAGGTCAGGGTCAAGGGTCGTATAGATCCGGTAGGACTGCTCGTTCAGTTCGCGTTCATTCAAACGACTGATGACCGCGTCGCGAACCAGGTCGACAAAATAGGGCGCATCGCTAGCTTCCACATTCGGAGGCGCGAGCTTCAGCGGCGTGGCTTTTGCCTTGTCGGCCTGCTCTCGTGTGATGGCATGAGTCTCGACCATGCTGTCCAGAACCAGGTTGCGGCGTTCCGTCGCGCGTTCCGGATGGCGATAGGGAGACAAAGCGCTGGGGGCCTGGATCAGCCCTGCGATCAGCGCGGCCTCAGGGAGCGAGATGTCTTTCAAATCCTTATTGAAGTATGCCTGCGAAGCTTCGGCAAACCCGCTGATGGTAAACGAGCCGCGCTGCCCCAGATCTACGCGATTGGCGTAGAACTCAAAAATCTGCTGCTTGCTGAATTTCTGTTCCAGTTCCATCGCGATCAACATTTCGATGATCTTGCGTTTGACCGTTTTTTGCGGACTCAGGAAAAACGCCCGCGACAACTGCATGGTTAGCGTGGAACCGCCCTGTTCATGTTTCTGATGAGTAAAATCGACCCAAGCCGCTTCGCCCAGGCGAATGAAATTCACTCCTCCGTGCTGGAAAAAGCGCCGGTCCTCAATGGCAAGCACGGCATCGACCAGTACTTTAGGAATGTCGTCGTACTTTACCAATTGCCGTTTGGAACGCTGTTCGGCATCGAACAGCGCGGTAATCATGCGGGGTTCGAGTTCGTAGGCTTCCAACTCGCCAGATTTCCCGGTTATGCTTGAGACATGCCCATCCTGCACCCGGATCGTCGCTGGCTCCGGGCTATGGTAGGACTGAGGGCCGGGGCTGATTTCAACCCCATTATTCAGCGCACGATAATTCCCCATCGGGGATGGGCCACCGTTTTCCGCATAACCCGCTCGACGGAGCTGGGCTTCGATCTCGTGCAGATCGACCTTCTCACCCACTCGGACGGCACGCGGTATCGCGTAAATACTGGCCGAACTGCTGAAAACCGGCCCTTTAAACCGCTGATCGATGATGCGTCCGTATTTGATGTAGAAGTAGGAGAAGAATCCGCAGAGGCACACCGAAAGAACGATGAAAACCGAGAGTGCGACTCGGATCACCGGATCACGCGAGAGAACTCCCTTGCCGGCTTTCGCGCCGTTTTTCCTTTTCGGGATCTTTAGCTTAATGGTCACGGTGAATTTAACGGAGTCACCTGAATCTCGTCGACGATAGGCACGCCCCGTTCAATCAGATGACGGCGCTCGCGAATGCGTTATCCCCGAACCGGATTTGCCGGCTCTCGCATCCACGAATCTTCGGCCAATTGAAAACGAGCCAGAGCTCCCAGAGGGTGGCTCCAGTCTCCATTCTAAATCACACCGAATCCATAACCGTTATCAGAAGGGGCTCTTGTTTTCGGTGGAAGCGTCGAAGTGCAGGTCCACCGGATATCCGGGCAGGTCCAGATGCACAGTATAGGGCGCGCTGATGGTAAGTGATCCCGTGCCCTGCGTGCCATGACGCTGGACCTTGATCTGATCTTTGCTTAGCGGGATGTCGAGACCCACTGCTTTCTTGTAGATGGCGTCGCGAATCGCGTCCTCAGGTTTGGCGGTATAAGTCTCGAGCGTGGCCTCGGTTTTGACGTCATCCGAAAACTGGTAATTGGAATAATAGACAGGAACCAATATCGCGCCGAGATATACTCCCGCCACAATCACGAAGATGCCAATAGCGAGTTTGATCGTACCCATTTGCGTGCTCCCGGTTCCGGCCGCACGCAGAGATCCGATCAGCGGGCAGGCCGTAAGACTTTGAAATAATCCGTTATTCCCGCGATGCTAGCATCCTGAATTTGGCGTGTCGAGCGTTGAACGACTTCCACAGTACCTTCGGTAACTTTCTTGCCGACGGTAACACGAAAGGGTATGCCCACCAGGTCAGCATCCTTGAACTTGACCCCTGGCCGTTCGTCCCTGTCATCCAGTAACACGTCGAATCCGTCAGCCTCCAGGCGGGCCGCGATGTCCGTTGCCGCTTTCAATAGGGTCTCGTCTTTCACGTTCACAGGGCAAACGACGATCTCGAAAGGCGCAATCGAAGGCGGCAGCCAGAAGCCATTTTCGTCATTGCTTTGCTCGACCGCCGCAGTCAAAATGCGCTCGATCCCAATCCCATAACACCCCATGATTAAAGTCACTTCCTTGCCATTGCGGTCGAGCACCCGCGCGCCCATCGACTCCGAGTATCTATAGCCTAGCTTGAAGATGTGGCCGATTTCGACCGCCGTGTCGATGCGGAGCGCCGCCCCGCAGTTGGGACAGGCTTCCCCGGCAGTGACCGCGCGCAGATCGGCATAGGCCGTGGGCTGGAAGTTGTGCCCTGGAGTCACGTTTTTCAGGTGATAGTCTTCTTTGTTCGCCCCGGAGATCAGGTTCTTGCGGCCCTCCAAAGCTGTATCGACGAACAATAGGGGACGATCGACATCCTTCAAGTCCTTCGCCCACTCGACGCCGATCGGTCCCAGAAATCCCGCCGGCGAATGGAAGAGCTGCTTGATTTCGTCCTCCTGCATGGGGCGAGTCTGTTTTCCCCCTACGGCCGCAGCAAACTTCGCCTCATTGAGCTGGTGATCGCCGCGCATCAAGACGACGACGGCATGCAGCTTGAGCTTGCCCGTCTTCGCCTCTTTTTCTTCCGCCATGTATGCCAGCGTTTTGATCTTGTTCTTCGGAGAAACGCCAAGAAATCGGGCCACATCCTCAATCGTCTTCATGCCCGGCGTATGAACTTCAAGCGGCTCGCCGCCCCCTTCGAGCGTCAAATCCTCCACGCCCGCGAGCTTCGAAACCGCTTTCTCCATGTTCGCCGCGTAATTACATTGCTCGCAGCTCACGATCAGGTCTTCGCCCGCCGGCGTCCGCACCATAAACTCATGCGACTCCTTGCCGCCCATCGCCCCCGAATCCGCCTCAACCACCATGTACTTCAGCCCGCACCGGTCAAAGATTCGGCGGTAAGTTTCGTAATGCTTCTTGTAGGAAACGTCGAGCCCGGCAGCATCGATGTCGAACGAGTAAGAATCCTTCATGATGAACTGCCGCACCCGCAAAAGCCCGGACCTCGGCCGCGGCTCATCGCGAAACTTCGACTGAATCTGATACCAGACTTGCGGCAGTTGTTTGTAGCTTCGCAGTTCCTTGCGCGCAATGTCGGTCATGACCTCTTCGTGGGTCATGCCCAGGCAAAGATCCGCCCCCTTGCGGTCTTTCAGGCGAAACAAATTCTCGCCCATTAGCGCCCAACGACCGCTAGCCTCCCAAAGCTCGCGCGGATGCAAGCGCCGGCAAATAAAATTCCTGCCCGATCCTGTCCATCTCTTCGCGGACGATGCCCATGATCTTGTTGAACGACCGGTTTCCCAGAAAAAGATAGGAGTAAATCCCGGCAGCAAGCTGGCGAATGTAACCCGCCCGCACCAGAAATTTGTGACTCGCGACTTCAGCGTCCGCAGGCGCCTCGCGCAAAGTAGGAATAAACAGTTCAGACCAGCGATGCATAGTAGATGTCTTCCAATTAAAGAAGAATCTTTGATTGTAAATGATTGATTGAACGCCCATTGCCCAGAAAGCTGCGTAGGCTCGCTGGGCTAGAGGCCGTTAGACAAGCGTCCTCGCTCGCTATACACGACCAAAAATTCGCGGTACTTAATCAGGGGTTCCCTAGGAGGCTGCGGAAAAACTCCAAAATCGGCGGCTGGAGCCTTGAAGGGGCGCGGCTTCAGCTGCGCCTTACGCCGCTTTTCAAAGATTTACGGCACGGCTGGGAAGCACGTGCCCCCTTCAAAATTTAACGCCCGACAGTTTTTCCGCAACCTCCTAGAGGACCAGCCCAACCTCGTTGGCCCAATTGGGACTGAGCATCATCAGGAGCCGTATGGCGATTTCTTTCGGCAATCGGACCGCAACTTCCTCGTCAACGTTCCCGGCGTCTACCGCGATGTAAATCGGTGCTCGGGTCATTCTGTCGTTTTCTATTTCTCGATCGGCGAGCTCCCAGTAAATGGGAACACACCTGCTTCTATTCTCGCCTAGCCAAATCGATGTTCGGGTGCTCATGGGTTCCTCTGGAATTACATCGGCAATTATGTCACCGGGTTCACTTCAAGCCGCCTTTGACCCGCCCCTGCCGCGAAGATAGAATCAGCCTTACTCCAATGCCAAAGGCGCGCTACCACTACAACATCATGCTCCGGCCCGAACCCCAAGGCGGATTTACCGCAATCGTGCCAGCTTTGCCAGGCTGCGTCACCTACGGTCGCACCTTAACCGAAGCTCGGAAGATGGCCAAAGACGCAATATCCGGCTACATGAAAAGCCTGAGGAAGCATCAAGAGCCTGTGCCGGCCTAACCCGCCAACTGCTTCAGAATCTCTTTCCCCAGCTTCTGCGTCTCGCCGAAAAACTTCTGATATTCGACGAACATCCGATTGAGTTCGAGCGACTTGTCCGGCCCAGGATGCTTACGCAAAATCATGTCGCGCACGTGGACCGGGTTGGGGAGAGTCGCATCTTCCGTCAGTTCTTCCAGCGCCGTATTGGGATCGTAGTGATACATAGGATTGACTCATTGATAGATTGAATCATTGGCTCATTGAAAATCAAATCGCAAATTGCTTAGTCCGCAACTTCAAAGCCTCGGCCTGATCCAACTTATTCATCCGAGCACAACCCAATCATTCAATCGTACGCCTCTAAATGACTCAATCTCTCACTGATTCAATTCCTACATCATCTCAGTTCCCCATAGATCATGCAGATGAACAATCCCTTCCAGCTTGCCATCTCCGTCAATCACCGCTAGCGACGTGATTTTCTTTTCTTCCATCAAAGCGAGCGCTGTCGCGGCGAACTCCCGCCCTGAAACAGTTTTCGGGTTCTTCGTCATGCACTCGCCTGCCGCAAAATCGAGCACATCTTTGCCCCGCTGTTCAAGCAAACGTCGCAGATCGCCGTCGCTGATCACTCCCACCAACTTTTCGCCCTCCACAACAGCAGTCACGCCCAGCTTCTTGCGAGACATTTCATAAATCACATCCGGCATGGCAGTGCGAGGCGTAACGCGAGGCACCGCATCCCCAGTGTGCATGAGCGATTCCACTCGTGCCAGACGCTTTCCGAGTTTGCCTCCAGGATGCAGGTTGGCAAAATCTTCCTCCTTAAAACCGCGCTTCTCAGCCAGCGTCATCGCCAGCGCATCGCCCAGTGCGAGCATGCAGGTTGTAGAAGCCGTCGGCGCAAGTCCGAGGGAACATGCCTCCTCCGCGACCGAGCAATCCAGAGCAACTTCCGCCGCTGCCGCCAAGGTTGAAAGCTTCGGCGACGTGCCGTGCCCGCTCGCGTCTCCCCAATAAATCTCGTCACAAGTCAGCGCCACCAACGGCACCTGCAATCGCTTCAACGTAGCCAACAAGCGCAGAATTTCTTCGGTCTCGCCGCTAGCCGAGAGCGCCAAAACCGCATCGCCCCTCATCACCATCCCCAGATCGCCGTGCACCGCTTCGACCGGATGCATAAACAGCGCCGGCGTCCCAGTCGAATTCAGAGTAGCCGCAATCTTGCGCGCGATGATCCCACTCTTTCCCATGCCCGTCACGACGACTCGGCCCCTGCAACCGTAAATCAATTCCACTGCGCGATTGAACGCGTCGGCCATAGGCCCTGCAATACGGTCAGCCAGGACGCGCAACGCCTCCGCCTCGATGCGTACCACGTTTTCGCCAACATGTTTCATGGAGTAAAGAATGTTAGCAGGTACAGCGAAGCTTCGATAAAGCGACGGCCGTCCCCGCCCCTCAACCGTAAATCAACGCCTTCACCGCCCTCACGATCAGAAGTGATCGTCCATCTTCCGTACACGCTCTGCGTGATGCCCTAACCCCGCCAGACTTCTGGCTTGAATCGCGCGGTCCCACGGTCCCGCTTCCCAATTATCTTTCGTCTTCTCCGGATGAATCCAAGGAGGCAGCGTGATCAACAGATTGCGCGCCATGGCAATGGCGTACGGCTCGTAGAGCGAACGTAAATATGTCAACTTATCGTTAGACTTCGCCACATCCGCGGAATGCAAGCCGTGGTCCAGGAGCGCTTGCCGAAGTCTTGCCAGTTCCGCGTCATCAAGCCGGTCGGGAGCGAGTGGATCGTACTGCGCATTGACAAGCTGGGCCAGGTCCACCATCGCGTGGCGCGCAATTGCAAATGTGAGCTTGGCCTGCGCGTTTGCTACGCCATCGACGCCAGCAGAGACCAGCGCTGTGGTATCGAGCATCATGGTAAGCGCGCCCAGCCAGGACTGATTAATATGCTGAGAACGAAAAAAGCCGAGCGCTGCGTAGGAAATATGACTTTCCAACAGTTCAGCCGCCCAATGTTCCCACTCGCGAAAGATATCATCCAGATGAGCGCAATTTCCGAGCCTTATCAGCATCTCCGCTGCCGTGGGCGGTGAACCGGCTCGCGCATCCAGCAAGGAGATCTGAATTTCGCGTCTGGAAAACGACGAATAGATCGTCGGTAAATATCCAATGACAACCCCCAGAAAGCCAAATCCCATGCCGGATTCGAGCACCGCCAGAGTGCGGGCAAGCTCCGAAGTCGGAATAATGTCCCCGTAGCCCAGGGTAAAAAAAGTCGAGCCACTCAGATAAATTACCCGTCCGAAGGTGACCGGTTCGTTGCCGATCATGACGTGTTCGCCCGCGCCATACTGCAGCAATGCAAATCCAAAGATCAAACCGCAGGCCCACAGCGCCAGCAGGAAAAGCAACGATAGCGGCCCGAAGTAGCCCAGAAAATTTTCGCGCCGCCCCGGCGACTTGATCAGACCTGTGATCTTGCGCCACGGCTTCCAGGTATTACGGTAGAACCAGACGCTAATACGAAATTTCCGCCGCACACGGCGGGGCAGGACAACCGTTTCAAACGCGTCCAACAGGACCGCGAGAATTACCACAATGCCGGAGATGGTAGCGAAAATAAGCATAGCGAGTGAGTCGTGGCGAAAATGGTAGCAGATTTCGAGAATTCCACCTCTAGCGTAGTGAAACCCGAACTTCGTTGAATAAATTCTGTCATTCCCACCGGAGCGAAGCCATGCGAAATTGAATAAAATATTGTCATCCCGACCGAAGCGAAGCCATGCGAGCGCAGTGGAGGGACCTGCTTCTTGCCGCCTCTGCCGCCAGGCGCCCTCACCAATATGCCGCGAACTTCCGACGCAGGACGCCAGCCCTCATGCGATTATGTAAGCAGCCAGGAGATTCATAATGACTTCTTCATCCCCCGGAAAACATGCGAGCGGTGGCGCAGCCACCGACCAGCCTCCGGTCCCCGAGCCTGCGTTCGCCGAGCGTGCACGCACCCTGATGCACTTAGGCCGCATCGGCAGCCTCTCAACCTTGTCGCGAAAACAGCCGGGGTTCCCATTCGGATCGGTGATGCCCTATGGCTTGGACGATCGCGGGCGCCCCATCTTTCTCATCAGCACCATGGCCATGCACACGCAAAACTTGCAGGCCGACCCACGCGCCAGCCTGCTCGTGACCCAAGCTGATGCCAGCGGCGATCCGCTCGGGGCCTCCAGGGTCACATTAGTAGGGAGTGTGCTGCCTATACCAAAATCAGAGGCGCCAGCGGCGAGGGAACTCTACCTGCAACGTTACGAGAACAGCAAGTATTGGGTCGATTTCGAAGATTTTTCTTTCTATCGCATGGATGTGGTCGATATTTATTACGTGGGAGGCTTCGGCGTGATGGGCTGGGTTTCCGCCTCGGAATATGACGGAGCGCAGCCCGATCCGCTCGCGGACTCGTCCGGCGAAATCATCCAGCACATGAACGCTGATCATAAAGATGCGCTGATCCTCATTGCGCGAGCATTTGCTGGCATAGACTCGGAGGAAGCCGCGATGACCTCCGTCGATCGCCTCGGTTTTCACGTGCGTCTCAAAACGCAAGACGGCATGCGCGGCACACGCATCGCATTCTTGCGCGAAGCGCGCAATCCGAAAGAAGCCAGAAACACCCTGATCGAGATGGTGCAGCAGGCGCGCCAGAAGTGAGCAAGCATTTGCTAGACTTCTCCAACGAAACTTAAACCCGCAAACGCAGACAAACGTCTCCGCGGTACGACTTTATGAAAAAACAGCCCTGGAACAGTACTGCAGAGACCTACTCACGCTAATCAACAAGAACACGGGCGAAGAAATTGTGCAGAAGTTCCTTGAGTCACACCTGATCTTTTTCCACATATTCTTGCCCAAGAAGATCATCTTCAAGCCACCGATCCTTACGAAATACTTTGCTGATTTCGCTGTGCTAAACACGAGAGATGAACTGTTGCTTATCGAGATCGAAAAACCTCAATTGAAGATGCTGAAGAAGGACAGTGGAAGTACTGCCGATCTTGAGCACGCATTTCATCAGGTGCGAACCTGGAAACAAGTTTTAGACGATCACAGGGTTGCAGCACTCGACGCCATGGGACTAAAAGTTGATGAGGTCGCTAAAGTAAAAGGCGTGGTCGTCGCCGGAAGGACACCTTCGTCTGAAAAGAATCTGAGAATGTTGCGCTCACTGTCAAATGGAGATACCGAACTATTCACGTACGATGATCTGCTCAACGCGGTAACTGAACTCATAAAGCACGTAGCGGGTATCTAACCGGAGCCAGAGAAACAGCAACGGAATTAACGGGTGATATTCTAGGCGGGTGGGCGGGTGGCCCAGCCATTCGGACTGCAAATCTAAATCACAAATAGCAAAGGGGGCCCCATCCTTTCCGCGTTCTTTGCGGAAGCGTGGGAGGCGAGGAAGCAAACACCAAATGGCCGTTTTGCCGCCATCCGAAAAAATTCTGGTGCGTCGGACATTTTTCGGACTCCAAAAACAAAACCCACGGCAGGCCTTCGCGTTGCGAAGGCCTGCACTTCCTCAGGATGACATTCCGCGGTGGTCATCATCAATCGGGCCGCGGCGGGTTGGCGTCTACGGCTGATCTCAGGGGGGAGAAGACGCCGCAGAACGGGCACATTCCGCCGTAGTTCTGGGTTTGGCCGTCCCAGGCCAGCAGCATGGGTTCGCCGCATCCCCGGCAGGCGCAGCAGTGGAGTTCGGCTAGTGGGGTTCGTCGGCAGGGTGGATTCTTGGTTGAGTCGATTGGTATCGTCATAGTTTTAGTCCTCGTTGTCGGTTAATTGCGGGTGGAGGGTGGCGCCGATTGGTCCGCGTTTCGATCGGAGGGCGGACATCGGCAGTGGGCCACTCATTCCGTCTTCTGGCTCGAGTGGGGTGGTTCGGAGATGGGCAAAAGGCCTTTGCCGATTAGGGGGTCTGATCGGCAAAACGCTTTTGCCGATCTGGGTACCTTCGCGCTGGCCCGCGTCTCGAAAAGCGTTAGGCGTGGGGCACCCTTGTTTATCCAGATTGGTGTGGAGAGGTAATTCACTACGTCCCTACACCTCGGTCGGACGTGGCGCTCCCCGGCGGAGCAGGTCCCAGGCTTCGCGGTATTTCTCGAAGCGCCCGCCATCGTATCTTTTTGTGCCCTCGGGATAGAGGCGGATGTGCGCGAGACTTCCAATCTCGGCGATCGGGATGATGTACCAGACGTCGTGAGCCACGACGTAGGCGGCGATGAAGTCGATCTCATTCGCCGAGTATCGAAGAGTGGGTTTGTGCTGGCGCATGCGAGCCACGGCGATGCTGTATCCCCAGCGCTGGGTAGTGAAAACCGATTTCACCTGAATGCGAAACACGCGACCGTTTTCCTCAATGATCGCGTCGTAGGGCTCGCAGTCGCCGTAGGGCTTGCTCACCGCGAACCCCATGCTGACGGCCTTCACCACGAAGATCAACTCCGCCATTATGCCTTTGCGTTTGGTGTACCGTGCCGAGCGTCCGATTGATCGAAGCTTGCGGCGGGGTTTTGTCGAAGCGGCAGAATTCTCTGTCATAAGCGTTGCATGCGCAGGCGTTTGCCGGGCGCAGACTTCTCCCTTTTTATTTGGATTTGAGTTCGATAATTCGCGGACGAGGGCGTCCGCGCCGCACACGAGTGCTACAAAAAGAAAAGGCGCGGGCTGGATGCCTGCGCCTCTTTCTTGTCTATATATTCAGGCTATCAAAGTCAGCAGGAAAAAGTGCCATGGTTTCCAACTTTATTTTCTGTTTGCAATCAGGGAGTTGAGGGGAATTGAGGGCAAAAGGGGGCTTGACAAGATTTCTCCCGAATTGGGAAACAGGCGAATTTTGGCGGGCTACGATTTCAGTTGGGCGAGTTGCTTTTTTACATCCGCGGCTTGGCTGTAGTTGGGATTGATCTTGAGCACGCGTTCCAGATGTTGCCGGGCGAGATCATTCTGGCCCGTCTTTTCGTATGCGAGTCCAAGGTGATAGTGGACGGTGGCGTCGTCGGGCGATTTGTTTTTCTCGCCCAGCTTGAGCGCCTCCTGAAAAAGATCGACAGCCGATTGATACGCGCCTTTCTGATAAAAGACCCAACCCAGAGTGTCGGCGGCGTTAGGCGAATCAGGCATGCCGCGGCGCGCAGTTTGCGCCAGCGAGAGAGCCATGTCGACGTTGCCGCCAGATTGCAACATGACGTACGCGAGATTGTTCGAGGCCAGCGGATTCTCGGGCTTGATTTCAAGCGCCTTCTGATACGCGTCTTTGGCTTTGCCCCAATCCTGTTTGGATTCGTAAAGCTCGCCCATCAAAATGTAAAACATGGCCTCGCGCGGATTGTCCTGAAGACTTTGCTGATATGTCGCGATGGCTTGGTCGGCAGAACCTTTGGCTACCTGCACCTGGCCCAGCTTGAGCAAGGCGTCGGAATTGTTTTTGTCGAGTTCGGCAGATTTCTTGAATGCGGCTTCGGCGCCGTCAAAATCTTTTTTGCTGTTGAAGAGGACTGTGCCCAGCAGATCGTAGAAGGCGCTGCTGTTGGGCGATTTGGCGATTTGCCCATTGGCGGCGGCAATCGCTTTGTCGATTTGGTTCTGGGCGAGATAGGTGTTCATCACGCCGTTGAGGGCGTCGTTGGAATTGGGATCGCGGTCAAGCGCCTCCTGATAAGCTTTGCCGGCTTCGCTGTATTGCTTTTCGACCAGCTTCAGATTTCCCATCTGGATGAAACCAGTGGCGCTTTTGGGGGCAACGTCGATGGCTTTTTGTATGTCTTGTTCAGCGGCGGCGAACTGCTTGCGATTGATTTTCGAGAGCGCACGCATGGCGTAACCGTCGGGCGAGGCCGGCTGCAGACTGATGATCTGGGTTGCTGTCTGCTCGAGAGTCTCCATATCGCCTTTGCGCATGGCAGCAGTGGCGAGGGCGCGCTGAGCTTCGATGAGATCAGGACGCAAGCGCACAGCACTGCGCCATTCCTCAACCGCGCGTTCGGGATTGCCCATCTGATCGAGCGCGAGCCCCAAATGGTAGCGAGCTACGGCGTTGTCGGGATCGTTCTTTAGGGCGGTTTGCAGGGTTTGCGCGGCGTCACTGGGATGGCCGCCGCGGAGCTGAATCTGTCCGCGATAGATGAGGGCATCGGTTTCATTGGCATTGCTGGCGAGAATGGCGTCGTTGATTTTGGTCGCTTCGTCCAGGCGGTTTTTCAGTATTAGCAACTGAATGTAATTCTTCTGGACTTGCAGGTCTTTCGGATGATCATGATAAACGGAGCCGTATTCGGCGGTGGCTTTGTCGAGGTCGCCGGTGGCGAAATAGAAGTCGCCCAGCATGCGGTAGCCGGTCGAGTTGTCGGGAAAGTTGGTCTTGACTTGCTTGAGGAATGCCTCGGCCTCAGGCTTCTTTCCCTGCGCGATGTAGAGGCGCGCGAGCGCGGCGGGCGGGTCGGGATCTTTGGGATCGAGATCCATGGCGTGACGGAACTGCTGCTCAGCCTCGGGGAAGCGGCTGCGTGACTGATAGTATCCGCCCAACGCCAATTGCGCCTGCAGGGCTTTAGGATTCACCTCGACGGCCTTCTTGAAATTCACTTCGGCGGCGTCGAGCTGATTGGCTCGTACCTGTACGAGGGCGAGATTGAGATACGGTTCCCAGTTGTTGGGAGCGAGAGCGATGGCTTTCTGCATTTCCTGAATGGCTCCAGGATAATTCCCCTGGCCAATCTGAAGGTTCGCGAGGGCCATGTGGACTTGCTGATTGTTGGGCTGTTTTCGCAGAAGTTGGTCGACCTGCTCCTGGGCCTGCTTGAAATCGCGTCCCGCAATCAGGAGATTCGCCAGGTCAATGCGGGCAGGATAATTATCGGGCTGAAGCTCGAGGGTGCGGGCAAGTTCCTGATACGCGGGATTCCACTGTTGCAGCTTGAGCAGAGCTTGCGCCAGCCCGTAGTGCGCGTTGCCGTATGTGGAATCAATCTGGATGGCGTTCTTGTACTGAATGGCAGCTTCGCGATACTGGCCTTTGTCGTAGTAGCGCTGCCCGCTCTCAAAGTATTTCTGCTTGCGCACATTGGGATCGCGCGAGCATCCCACGAAGATAGTCGCGATTAGTGCAAGAGCCAGAAGTAGACGAAAAGTGGAAGAATGCCTCATTACAAATCTCCAGGAACGGGCGCAGTCGGCGCCAGACGGTTGTGTTCTTGTTCTCATCTTTATTTACTCGGCTACGTCAAGAAGCCGTCTCATAAATGAACTGGAAGGTGAACCTCCGCGCCCTCAGGTGCTAAAGCCCCCGGATTCATTGATTCCGGGCGGCACGACTGAAGTCGTGCCCTCCCGAAGCAATTTATGAGATAGCTTCAAGTTACTGCAAATAACGCGCGGCAGAAAGTTACTCATGGCACAACCCTGTCATCGCGGAATATACCGGTCGAGTTGGGGGACGACATTTCCGGCGAAGGACAGCAAACGTTGTTGGGCGGCCTCGACGGTTTCACCCTGAGGCAGCGGCGTAATCACTCGTACCAGGGAACCATCGCTGCGGTTGAGCCGGATGGAGTCCGCGACCAGATAGAACTTTGCCCAGTATTCACTGGCCAGGGCGCGATCGTGGGCCCAATACCAGTACAGAACGAGTTGACGTTCGTCGCCCTTGGCAATGACGTAGCGATTTACCTCAAATGGCGCACGCCCAGGAAACGAAATGGAGATTCGGCTGGACTCCGTGGGCAACCAACCTGCGCCCGGCAGGCAGTGTTTCGGCGAGTGAATGCTGTCGCCGGCACGCTGGGTGGGGAAGTAGGCGAGGAAGAAATCGACATAGGGCTGGCTGAAGGAAGTGTTCTCGTAGAAGCGCTGAAGAAAATCTCCCGGCCCGAGAATCTCGAGAACATCCTGCTGCATGGGGACGTCGGTTCCTGCCCATGGTCCTAATTGGTATGGCAGGGAAGCAAGGGGTTCGCGATTGGGCAAGGTCTCGGTGCGGCCGCGGGCCTGAAGAAAAATTGCCGTCGCCGCAAGCAGAGCAACTGTGACCGCAAATCTCCATTGCGATTTCACGGCCGGGCCTCGTTTTTGGGATCGTTTCGTGTGCGGCCAATCATGAAGAGCCGGTGAAAGAGAAAAAGCATAGCCAGCGCCACCACAAAGACCAGCCAGCCGGAAAATGTGTGAAAGAAACCTTCAGCTTTATCTGGATCCCAGTATTGCACCAGCAGGCCGGTGCCCACGATGCGCAGACTGTTGGCAGCCACGGCGATGGGAATCGAAGCCAGCGCCAATGTAACTCGCGCCCAGGTGCGAGTTTCGACCAGGTATCCGTAAATGATGGCCAGAGTCACGAGCGAAAGCAGGGAGCGAATGCCGCTGCACGCTTCTACAACTTCGAGGGGCATCGCAGGCAGATTAATGACGTTGCCTTCGCGCAATACGGGAACGCCCAGAAGCGGCAGCAGTAGCGCCGCCACTTTCGAGGCCAGAATTTGAAGCGGAAAAGTAATCTGGCTGAAAACAATTTCGGGGATGGGAATCATCAGGAATAGAAATGCCCACGGAAAAAGAACAGCGAGAAACCAATGCCATCCGCGAAAGAAAATCACCAGTCCTGCAATCAGCAGGAGCAAAGAAACGCGCGATAGAAACAGCTCCGCTCCGAGCACTCCTGCGACGAGCACGCCGAGTGCAAAGACTACGATAATCAGTCCCCAAGACGCGGGAATGCGAGGTTCCCGGGCAAGCTGAGCGCGATCCTGCCACAGCACAAACAGTGAAAAGGCGGGGACGAAAAATCCGTGGGAAAAGTTCGCGTCGTTCGACCACTGTTTTGCGAGATGAAAAAGGATGGCCCCGTAAAGCCAACCAACCAACAAAAACACGGTCGCTGCTTGCCACCACGACTCACGCTTCAGAGTGGCCTGCGGAGGCTGCTCCGGAAGTGATGCGGTTTGTGCAAAATAACTCACTGCGTGAAATTGTGGAGGATGCGCCTAGCATATGCGAACGCCACTCCCAGCGCAATCACATCGGAAATATATGGTCCGGATTACGGAGGGAAAAGAAGAATCGTATGGCAGGTGAGACCTAAGCCGACTCCGCTCTTAATTGTTCCAGTTCGTCCATTTCCTTGCGGAGTTGGTCCAGCCGTTCTTGCCTCAACTGATGCTCCATATCGGCTTCATGGCTGCGCCCCGTGCTGCTCCAGTACAGCTTATTCGCAAGATGGATTGCTTCCATCTCGTCTCGCAAGGCCGCGAGTCTGGCTTGGCGGAGAGCGTCATTCATGGCGACATATTACGCTTTTGTCACGATTCGTGCCAAGATGGGAGAAAAAAGAGCCGGCGTGCGATTTTCCGGTTCCAGCCCACCATTTTGGTGGCATGATCGCCGATATGGCCGAAGTAAAAAAAACTGGTTTGGAGCTGGCTCAGCGAATTAACAGGTTTCGGCACAAACCGGTTTTCGGCTGGGCCTGAGCTTCTTCCACCGGTTCCATCTCAATCACGCCGATCCATTGGTTATGGCGAGCGTCGATGTAGACGAGGCGGCCTCCCAACAACTGTGCGGCCGCGGCTGGTGGGACGTCGCGGTGGTAGCCGAAGAATTCGGTTTTCCACTGTTGCCATCGGCGCCAGCGCTCGAACCAGGGATGCGGCGGCTCGTACTTAGTCGAGAAAACCAGCGCGACATCGAATTTCGAGCGCATGTCGGATGCGGACATCAGTTGCTCGACGGTAAAGTCTTCGATGCGGAAAACACGCATCGGGCGGGTGATGTAGCCGAGATACGGGCGTGTGAGTTCATCACTGGCTGGCCATGCTGTAAGCACACGGGCCATGGGATAGCGCGCTTCCACGAAATCCTCGGCCTGCTGGTGCAGCAGAATGTAATCCCGGTACGCAAGATTGTCTTCGATGGAAAATCCATGAGGAGGGTTGATGAACAGTCCGGCTACGAATGCCAGCGCCACGATGGCGACCACGCCGCGCCATAGCCGCACCCTTCGGCGCAGCGTGGAAACCCACAGGATAATCACGAGCGGAACCACTGGAAGCATATAACGGGCAAGCACGGCCCCGCCCACTACGGCCATGGCAACCACGTAGGCTGCGATTACCGCGAGGAAGGCGAACTGCACTTCGAGCGAGATCCTTTTGCGTTCTTCGCCGTTGTCACGCAGTGGCGGCAGCCACATGGCAAACAACCCCGCCAAAGTGAGGAAGGACAGGTTGAGATATCCGACAACCTGCCAGAGGCGCAATCCGAGCGCGAGCAGTACGCGGAGTGGCTGCATCGTGGCTTGTACGTTGTAGCGGAAGAACTCCGGGTTGCCGAAAACGAATCCAGTGCGCGCGTAGTGAAAGGCATACCAGAGCGCGAGCGGGATGAGAGGAAAAAAGAGTGGGCCACACTTGGCTAGCCAACTTACGGACTTGTCATTCCGAGGAGCGAAGGCGACGAGAAATCCGGGTTCTTGCCCGACCGAGGAAGAACCCAGATCCCTGGCTTTGCTTGGGATGACAAACTGCGCGGCAAATTCCCACGCGATCAGAGCCAGCGGCGCCAAAACCGCGGTTTCTTTGACGAGTACTGCCAGTGAGAACCACACGGCCGCTCGCCATCGCCGGTTCTCGACATACGCGAGCAAGGCCCAGAATGTAAATCCGGCTGCTGCCAAGTCCAGGTGGGCCAACGAGCTTTGGGCAAAGAAAACAGGATAAAGAGCAGTGCAGACCGTCGAGGCGACCGCGACTTCCGCGTTAGCAACTCGTTGCGCCAGGCGAAACACGCCCAGCAGGGAAAATGCCGCGACCGCAACCATCGCTGTGCGCGTGATCATGGGCGCGTAACCCAGAATCTTCCACGCAAGCGCGAGATACGCCATGACCAGGGGCGGGTGCGCGTTTGAAGGAGTCGAATACGGAATCAACGTCCCATGCAGCAGCAGATCGCGAGCTGCGGGCACGTAATATCCAGCTTCATCCCAGAAATACGGCAGGCGAAGTAGGGGAGCGTGCAGCGCCAATAAAACGGCAAAGAACAACGCAAAGAGCAGCACTGTCGGATACCCGCGTCGCCGTTCGATGTCTCCGGTCACCGGAGCAGTCTAGTGTACCGGCCCCGCCGACGCCATTCGGGGATCCAGTTTGATCTCGCCAAATGTGCTCTCGTAGCCAGAGACGTTCTGCTGCAGAATCGACATCAGCGCCTTGGCCTGCTGCGGGCTCAAATAGATGCCCTGGAAGTTTTTGACTTCCACTTGACTCTCGGTTTGTTGTTGCAAGGTTCCGAAAACCAGAAAGAAATCCCAGACGTTCACTCGCACCTGCACGCTATTGGCATATGCCTCGCGATAGTCAGGAGCGTTCACCAGCTTGATATTGGGTTGCGATGGATTATTCATGGCTCATTCAGTGTAGCGGCAGCGGCGGAAACAGAAAAGGGGATCCGAAGAAGTAAGGTTCAAAGGCAGATAGTTACGATTCGCGTAACCAATTTACCTTCTGAAACTTGGCTATGGGCCAGAACAACGTCCCAACGGATCCGCGAGCAAGAACGAACGATGGTTCGATACAGTACACACTGTATTGCCATGGCTCGACCTGTGAGCTATTGTCGATCACGGTTCGCGTTGAACCTCGGCGGTCATGGGCAAGTGCCAGCGGGGCTGGCGTTCGGACCCTCACGACCGCTCTATAGTCCAGACCTGCAGGGAAATCCCTCTGAAGACCGACGTTAATTGTCGGGCGAATGCTGTTCGCTTTCTGTAAAAGAACGGGAAGTCGCATGCGCGATTACCGATAACGCGTAGCATCCGCCATAGCTGTTTGCCACAAGTACCCTGGCGCGCCACAGATATAGATGGAGAGTTGAATGTTTCTCATAGGGGTTTCATGCGCGTCGTGGTGTTTTCAGGGCAGGCAGACTTCTGCCGACGAAAACAAGTGCCGGAGACGCATGCCATGGACCGTTGGATCGCGTTGGGAATTTTCCTACTGGGTACTGGCGTTGGAGCCGTAACTACTGTCGCGCTGTACGCCGAACAAATTCGCCGCCTCAGAAACCTCCGAGAAGCGGCCCACGACGGTGCCCTGACCGTCTCTTGCGACAATTCCCCGATAGAAAAACAAGGCGACAAATCGGACAGGCGGAAGTCCGCCTAGTGAAGGAGCCCCTTAATGACCGACACCTCTGCCTCGAAACTCATGGGCAAAGCCCTGATTGTGTCCGAAGATGCCGTGACTACGCAGCTGCTTGCCGGGGCCATGAAAGAACTTGCCTTGTCGGTTGAGGTCTGCGGCAAAATCGCGGACGCACTCGATCGCGTCAATCACAGCAAACTTGAGGCCGCCGTTATTGACCTTTCGCTGGGCAATCAAGCCATCCTGTTTCTGGAGCGTGTGCGCGCCTCAGCCTCGAACCGGACCGCGATCACATTCGCCATCACCAACAATAGCGCCCAGACTGCGGCCGCGCTAAAGGGTGGTTCAGGCTTCACACTCCAAAAACCTCTGACTATCGAGTCGATCCGGCACACTTTCAAGGCCGCGTACGGATTGATTGTGCGAGAGCGCCGCCGTTATTTTCGCTACCCCATCTCAGTGCCGGCAGCCGCCGCCAGAAAGGGACAATCGGAGATTTTTGGTAAGACAATCAACATCAGCGAAAAGGGAATGGCTTTGAGCACTTCGACCCCGCTCACGCCTGGCGCCGAACTCAAGGTCCAATTTTCCCTGCCCGACCCCCGCCTCGACCTCACGGCGGACTGCAAGGTTTGCTGGCACGACGATAAGGGTCAGGTTGGATTGCTGTTCGTCTTCATGGCTTCCAATCTCGCCTCGGAACTGCAAGCCTGGCTGGCGCGGAAACTCGAAGAACAACTTCCCGATGCGGTCACTCGGAGATTTCAGTCTTCCCCCACATAAATCAAACGTAGAAATCGTGCGCAGGGCTGCTGCCTTGTCACGAAAGATGCCTACAGTATCCACTGTATTGCGCTCGACGAGCGGTTGCGCTAGTTTTTGGGTGCACGGTTAAGCGGTCATGGATTAGCGTCGCGGGGCAGGCGACATTCGGATCCTCACGACCGCTCATCTTTCCATCACTTCCCCATTCAGGCCGGACCACAATCGTACCCTTGCGAGCTGTAAGCCGATGCGGCGTGGCATGTCACGAAACATGACTACGGTGTTTGCTGTATTGCCATCGCCCGATGTGCGCGCTACTTTTGAGAACGCATGGTTCGCAGGCGGTCATGGGTTAGCGTAGCGGCACGTCATTCTTAATTTCGCCGCGACCTTCGGACCCTCACGATCGCCTTCCTACCAGAACTCACGTTTCAGGCCGGACCGCCCCCAGCGTCCGGCCATTTCTTTGGCCTTACCCCCGCCCGTGCTAAGGACTTTACCTCGCCGGTGCTATTTACAGGCTTTCAGTGCAGGATCTATTTTGTCGGCGAGCAGTTCTTGGGGAGAGCTGCTTGGCAGAGCGTCCTCGATGACCGAGATCAAGGGCGCTCTTCCTTTTTCTTTTTCAGGCACCGCGAGGAAACGATGAATTGAAACCTTCGCGACGATTGTGCACCGCGAGGTCAGCTGGATTTATTTCGGCGAGCAAATAGGGCTTTGATTCTGATTTGACACCGTGCAACTCCGGCTATATCATCCGCGCTATAACTCTGCTGATGTAGCGTCTAACCTGGAAATCCACGGTGAGTGTCGGGGGAAACATCGAGCACGATGGAGGTTTGCCCCGGCGACTTCGCGTTGTTGAGTGGATTTCAATGGTGCCTGCGATAGCAATCTGCACAGCCTGCGCCGAGCGATTCACGGTTCCGGTGGCGGCTCTAAGCCGGGCGATGGCTCAGGCGAATCTCCAATATCAGTTCGACCGCCATGAGTGCAAGCGCAGTCACGCTACGGCGTCTTGATAAGTCTTGCGAGCGCGGCTTAGCAGCCTTATGGGATGATCTACAGTTCTTGGGTTTGGCTGCTTCCGGATGTCATGCGGCGTCTCGCTTTGCCCAGTCATGATCCTGTTTTTGGGGGGTTAGAAGGGCCTTGAGGCGGTTGTTAATCTTAGTCAGTTCCCAGAAAACCGAAACCAGCAGAACTGCGATTACGAACAGCAAAAATTGGGCAATCATTTTTTAGCCTTTAGGGGCAAGAAATGAGTTAGGTCACGTCGGTACATTACCACCACGGGGTCAGTTCTTTTTCAACTCCTGTCATGGTGTTACGATTTCCGAACAGCAATTCCGCTTCAGCCGCCGAGCTGTATCTGGGGGAGAGGTTAAATGCCCGCGACATGCCGCGCTATGGCCGTCGGTTGGCGGCGGGATGACCCGCAGCGATGTTCGAGAGATACAATGTCGTGAGTCAAGCGGACGTCACAGAGACTTCCCGTAAGATCGAGGAAGGACGGAGAAGCGGTGCGGCTAAACTTGCAAAACCAAGTGCGACTGCAAGTGCCACCGGTTCAAACAGAGGTTTTCGCGCTGTTGTGACAACAGCAGGATAAGTTATTTATTATTAGTTGCTTGTAGCAAACGCCGGGATGGCGGAATTGGCAGACGCGCTGGACTTAGGATCCAGTGCCGCAAGGCGTGCAGGTTCGAGTCCTGTTCCCGGCACCAGCATCAACCCGCTGGTTTCTAGTTACTTAATGCGTTCGGCGTTGACGCGAGCGGTGGCTTCTTTCAAAACTCACTCTAACCCT
The DNA here is from genome assembly GCA_963722725.1 of uncultured Acidobacteriota bacterium. Taxonomy (GTDB): domain Bacteria; phylum Acidobacteriota; class Terriglobia; order Terriglobales; family Acidobacteriaceae; genus JABDBE01. Next base: position 202,334 of record CAVROB010000006.1, on the reverse strand, counting down.
GCCTGTCCTAACATTTGCAAGAACTGTTTTTGCGTACGCATGTCGATCGACTGTGCCACAAGTTTCCCGTCGCGGTCAAAGACGAAGCTTTTCGGAATGCCCTCAACCTGAAAGAGGTCATTGACCTTTCTCCCCGGATCGAGCAGCACGGGATAGGTGATTTTGCGCTCAGTGATGAACGGCTTGACCTTGTTCTGCTCTTCGTCCGAGATCGCCAGCACGACGAACCCTTGGTCCCTGAAACGCTGCTGCAACAATTCCAGGTCCGGCATTTCCTTGCGACACGGCGGACACCAAGTCGCCCAAAAATTCACCAGCACCACTTTGCCGCGAAGATTCTTGAGCTCCCACGTCTTGCCCTGCAGATCCGTCAGCATGAAATCTGCATGCTGACGGCGCTCGTCGTTGTCCACAAGTTTCGCCATTGCCGCCTTGTAAGCCGGGGCGTCTAGCGAAACTTGCATCTGCTCATATCTTGCAAGCTGTGCCAGTTCCATGTAGGGATCTGCTGGCTCACCCTTCTCATCGGGCTGGGGCTGCTCGCGAAGCGCATCGCTCAACGTGGTAGTGACCTCCTGCAAAGCATCGCGACCGAAGTCGCCTTCAGTCGAAAGATCAGCCAGGCCGTTTGCGAGATCCAGCTTGTTCTTGGTCGCGGGCAACTGGCGAATCTGAAGTGCAAGCTGTTTGGTCGTCCGGCCGCGAACGTCGTCCGGCAATTTGCGCAGTCCGTGCAACTGGTCGACGATCGGTTTCTCCTGGTCGCTCCAGACGGTCTCCTGCTTCTGCGCACTCGCAACCAGCGGGCTGACAAGCAAAACCTTCACAGAAAACAAGAACAGCAGAACGATGAAAGTCCTGGCGGTTCTGATATTGGGTAACACCCCGGTCTTCACGATTCGTCTACCTCCTAACTCAATCGGCGCATAGCGCTCAGAACAGTGACGGCGCACGCCACTTTCTGACTCGGTTCAATCCGCGCCGGAAGTTAACACGACAGCGACTTACTTTGCGTGTCGGCTCCGCTTCCTTAGTTGCTTTTTGCGCTTGGCTCTGTGAAGCCGCAATTTTGCCCGCGCCCGACATCGCGCTTGGGCAGCGGCATAGCCAGGGCGACCGTTGAAACACCGACTGCATCCCGTCGAGTGACGGCCTCTGATCCACGCACTGGGCAAAATGGGTTGGTCATGTTTGCGACACAGCCGATCATCGGGGTCTGGAACTTCAAAGCAAAAAGCGCATCCCTTCGTTCGGTAACCAGACCACCATCGCTGCCGCAATATGGGACGCCTGTGTTCCTTGCACAACCTCTTCTTTGGCGGCGGCATTTTCCCCCGAGTCCTGTAACAATCGGCGCACCCTGTAGTGCGGTGGCCTGAGCGCCACCGACTCGGTCGAATTGGCCTGCCGTGGATCACACATAGGCGTTCTTTGCGAGAGCGATTGTTTTTGACGGTTTTCGCTTTCTTCTTTGTGGTCATTAGAGAATCAAGAAGCCCCCGAAACATCATAACTCAGCGGTTTTGGAACGCGGAGCTGCTTACGACACCCACCGCAAACTTGAGCAGTATTCCGCTTTATAGCGGCGCAATACTATACTGGTGCAATGAGCAAACATCTCGAGGCGCTGTACCAGAATCTTCTCAGTGGCAAGCTACCCCATAACCTAAGTTGGAGCGAGGCCGTCGAACTGGTCGAGCATTTGGGTGAGGTCCAACCGCATGGAGAAGACGAATTTGTGTTCCGCGTCGGCGGCCAACGGGTCTTTTTCAAGAAGCCGCACACCCATGATCTTGGAGTGGACGAAGTTTCTCGGCTGCGCAAGTTCCTAAAAGACGCCGGACGGAGTGTGCCCACAGAAGCACCGGCCCAACCCGGCCGTATGATTGTCGTCATCGACCACCACGCCGCCCACGTTTACCAAGACCTCGGTGGAAGTCGTCCGGCAGACGAACACAACGTGCGGCCTTACGATCCTTTCAATTTCCATCATCATCTGATTCACCGAAAGGAAGCGCACTACCGTGGCGAGCGCGTGCCCGAAGAGGATTCGTTTTATGAGGAGGTGGCGAAAGATATCACTCCGGCGAGTGAGATCGTCCTCATCGGTCACGCCACCGGAAAAAGCAATGCTGCCGACTTCCTGAAAGAATACTTGAAGACCCATCATCCCGACATTTCTCGGCGGGTCATCGCTACCGAAAACGCAGACCTCTCGGCGGTGACTGAGCCTGAAATTGAGGCTCTAGCCAAGCGCCACATGATCGCAGCCTAACCGAGTGGTTCGCAACCGCAACTATTCAAAAAGTAAAGGGTGAGACGCATCCGCGCCTCACCCTTCGACAACCTTCCAGCCAAACGCCGATGACACGCGGTTCTAGCCGCGAATCCGCCGGCCGGTGCTAAACGGTTTCCCCGAACTACTGCGCTGCGTTCTGCAATCCCTGATACACAGCCAGCCCAGCGATCACCAGGAGCAGCAGACCCGAGGCAGCACCCACCCATTTCACCAGGGGAGTGATTTTGTTCACCTTGGCCATGATCTCGATCTGTTCCTTTTCCATGTGCGACTCAGATTCGCCCAGGAAAAGTTGATCGTCCTCTTGCATGGTGAGTGTACTGCGGTAGATCAGGAGGATGACCAGGACAGCCGTCACAACTCCCCACACAGCTAGCGGCCACATAAGTATTGACATCATAAGCCACCTCGGTCCGATCTTCTGAAAACCCCGAAGCCTTGCCAATGCGGGTGGGCGACGGGGCCCCTTAACCGCGAATTATATCCCCATAACGCAGACCCTGGCAGATTTTGTTTTTGGGGATGCGACACCCGTTCCGCTTTTGGTCATCTAAGCGCTGTACAATCATGACATTGGAGCGGAGATTTTTGCTTCGACCCTAAGCCCAGCTTTGTTATAATAGCCAAGGTAGCAATTTCAAGGAGATACCAATGGCCACAACCACTGTCCCGACAACCGTTCCCGAAGTTACGCCCAAAACGCCGCCGGTCAGCTTGACCACCAGCGCGATTGCCAAAGTGAAGGAAATTATGGCGCAACAGACTCCCGTCCCAACCGGCCTGCGTGTCGGAGTTGTGGGCGGCGGCTGCTCTGGTTTCTCCTACTCGATGTCGTTTGAAAACGGCGCGGGTATGATGGACAAAGTGTTCGACATGGACGGCCTCAAAGTCTACGTCGACGCTACTTCGCTCATGTACCTGAATCACTGCATCGTCGATTACGTCGAAACCCTCGAAGGCGCCGGCTTCAAGTTTGAGAATCCCAACGTGAAGAGCACCTGCGGCTGCGGATCTTCCTTCAGCGTGTAATCGGGAAGACTTCAAAGTTGAAAAGCCTCATCGCCACGAGCGATGAGGCTTTTGTGTTTTAGCTGGTTGGCGGTACATCAGTAGGTCGCGATGAAACCTCCCTGGTAGTCGTTGTCGGGCACATAAAATCCGACCAGCGTGTTCTTATCATTGATTCCCATGTCATAGGTTCCCCCGCTGTTGGGATAATCCGTCGTGTAGTACTTGCCGCTTTGTAACAGCGCGCCATGCGGGTGGGACAGCGAATCGAACCATTGAAAGACAACGTCGTTCGCATTATTGAGGTCCATGGCAAACGTTTCGGTTGCATTGGGAACGTCAATCGTTTTGTAGGTCTTGCCATTCCAAATAGAAGACTCGCTATTTTGCTGTGCGTCCTGCCAATAAAACACGATATATCCCTTGTTATTAATGCCGGTCGCGAAGGTCGCATTAGCGCCGGGCACATTGAATGTTCTGTACGTGCTTCCCGTCAGGCGGAATCCGTGAATTCCCTTGGAGTCCCGATAAGAGCCGACGATCACTCCCTTGTCATTGATCCCCATGGCCTGTGAGCTCGTGGCTCCGGCAGGACCTGGGATATCTGTAAACTTGCCGTTCTGATAGGAGAACCCCATGGTCGTGGTCTTGATCTGATAATTTCCTACAATTACACCGCTGGAATTGATGTTCTTGCAAATCGTCGACGAGCTCTTGGGGTGATCAATGTGGGTCCACTTGCCATCCACCACCAGAAAGCCGTGTGGGTTTCCGCCGCCCTTGAGCAGATAATATCCGACCCTTGCGCCCGCATTGTTAATGCCTCCGACAGTTGTGGTCAGCGCTCCCGGCACCCGGATGGTCTTGAACTTGAAAGTCAAAGTAGGCGCTGCGGCTGCAGTCGCCGCAATCATGAACACCAGCACGAATACCGCTGGCAGTACCGATTTGCAGATTTTCATTATTCTCTCCCTGGGATCGGATTGTATTGGCACACTTCCGCCAATTCTTTCTCGGACATGAAAAGCGGCAGCGATTGTACACCGCTGCCGCAACCCCGGGAAATGATTTTGTAATCAGTAGGTCGCCTTGTAGCCCTGCTCCGGACCGCTAATCGACGTGGTCTGATAGTACCCAACCAGTTGGCTCTTGTCGTTGAGGCCGGTGGCACTGCTATCCGCACTCTTGGGATAGACAAACGTGTAGAACTTGCCAGCCTGGAATAGAACGCCCTTGGCGTCGTTGCCCGCAGAATTCAATGTTTCATACACGATGTCGCCTGCAGTGTTGATGTCGAAGGCAAAAGAGTTGGCTGCGCCCGGAACATTAATCGTCTTGTAAGTCTTGCCGTTATACAGAGCAGATTCGATGCCCTTCGATGTTCCGTAAAATAAGACGACATTGCCCGCGTTGTTGATGGCGGTCGCGATGGCCAGCTCGGCGCCGGGCGGGTTCAGAGTCGAGTAGGTTTTGCCCTTTAAGATGAACCCTACAATTGCGTCGCTGGAAGTGGCGTAGGTGCCGACAATCACGCCGCTGTCGTTGATGCCGTACGCGACCGACGACTTTGCGCCGCTGGGGCCGGGAACGTCTGTGAACTTGCCATTCTGATACACGAACCCCTTCGTAACCCCGGCTGCATTCTTCGAAGCGCCAACAATCGCGCCCGCGGAATTGATATGGATACAACTATCCGAAGCCGCTTTCGGATAATTGATCGTGGTCACTTTGCTGCCCTTCAGCATGAAGCAGTGCTCGACACCTTTCTTGTCCTGATATTGCCCCACGATCACGCCCGAGTTGTTAATTCCTCCGGGAGCGGTAGTGAGCGAGCCCGGCACGGTGACCTTGGTAAATGTGAAAGTCAAAGTTGGCGCACCGGCCGCAGTCGCCGCCATCAGGAACGCCGACACGAATCCCAGAAATAGCAATAACGATTTGCAAGCTTTCATTGTTTTCCCCCGTAAAAGGCTGCATGGAACAGCCAAAGGCTGCTTTCTAGACGTAGCGGCGGCAGTGATTGTACACCGACTCTACCCGCTCGCAACACGGTGAAAAGATTTGCACCTCTCCTGAGCCGTCCAGCGTTTTCATGGCTGCGACAAGCGCTATCCAACGAAATGCACACGGATAACGATCTGTTGCCTCCCACGTCCAACGAAACGTAGTTTGTTAAGCAGTGGCATATGGTCCCTGGGAAAGAATCCTACTCTTCGCTCCGAGGACAAACATGAGGCTGCCAGTGCTGGCCTGTTTATTTTGTGCCACGACCCTTTTAGCTCAGTCTGGCCAAGTGACTCCGGGCGACAATCTAGTCGTCGAGGGAATTCCCCCCATTCCTTCTGACTTGGTGCAACGCGCGGCGCAATACACCAAAGGCCGCGCCGCCGAGATCCTGGACTGGCATCCCACAAAGCAAGAGATGCTGATCGTTACCTTCTTTGGAAACGTCCCGCAGGTCCATCAGGTAAAGTTTCCCGGTGGCGCTCGCACGCAGCTTACTTTTTTCGACGACAATCCATCAAAAGGTGTTTCGTATCATCCGACGACGGGGGACTATTTCATTTTTTCCAAAGACGTGGGTGGCGACCAGAACTATCAGAATTACCGTTACGATTTCTCCACCGCTAACGTCACGCTGTTGACGGATGGCAAATCGAAGAACACTCCAGGCGTTTGGTCCAATGCTGGCGACCGCATCGTTTATGGATCGACAAGAAGAAACGGCAAAGACGTCGACTTCTACACTATGAATCCCTCAGATCCAGCCAGCGACCGAGTGCTGGCGCAATTAGAAGAGGGCGAAGCATGGCAGCCCACTGGTTGGTCGCCAGATGACCGGCAAATCGTCGCGATCCAGCAGGTCTCGGCGAATGAAAGTTATGTGTGGACTTTTGACGTTGCCACCGGCACCAAGCAGCTCTTAACTCCTAAAGTCGCTGATCAACTGGTTGCCTACGGAGACGCACAATTCAGCAAGGACGGAAAAGGGATCTACGTCACCACCGACCGAGACTCCGACTTTCAGAGACTGGCGTATCTGGATCTGAAAACCCGCGAATACACATTCTTGACTGACTTCATCAAATGGGACATTCAGGATTTCAAGCTTTCTCCCGACGGAAAAATGATCGCGCTTCTGTCCAACGAAGACGGCCTCGAACTGCTTCACTTGATCGATGCGCGCACCGGCAAGGACATTCCTCTAGCCAATGTGCCCCCCGGCTACGTCAGTGGCATTCGTTGGCAGAAGAACGGGAGATATCTTGGGTTCACTCTCGATTCAGTCCGCTTCCCAACCGACGCTTACTCTCTCGACACCAAGGCCTTAACCGTGGAACGCTGGACGTACAGTGAAATCGGGATCAATACGGATGCCTTTGTCGAGCCGAAGCTAATTCGATGGAAGAGTTTCGATGGACTATCCATCTCCGGCTTTCTTTATCCTCCTCCCGCAAAATTTACCGGAAAGCGTCCAGTGGTCATCGACATTCATGGCGGCCCTGAAGCCCAGTTTCAGCCTTACTTCCAGGGCCAGACAAACTACTACATGAACGAACTTGGAATCGCCCTGATCTGTCCAAATATTCGAGGCTCTTCAGGCTACGGCAAGGAATATCTCAAGCTCGACAACGGTTATCTTCGTGAGAATTCTTATAAAGATATCGGTGCACTTCTAGATTGGATCAAGACCCAGCCCAACTTGGATGCGGACCGCGTGTTGGTAACCGGCGCAAGCTATGGCGGTCATATGGCCCTTGCTGTTGCCGCAAATTACAGCGACAGAATTCGGGCCGCAATCGATATTTATGGACCGGCAAACCTTGTGACATTTCTGGAGAACACGGCGGCGTATCGTCAAGACCTCCGGCGGGTGGAGTATGGCGACGAACGCGACCCAAAGATGCGTGCTTTCCTCGAAAAGATCGCTCCCCTCAACAACGTCGCGAAAATCCGAAAGCCATTATTTGTAGTTCAGGGCAAAAACGATCCAATTGTTCCGTTGAGCGAATCGGAGGCGATGGTTGCCGCTCTCAAGAAGAACGGAACACCCGTCTGGTACTTGCTGGCGAAGGACGAGGGCCATCGGTTTACCAAGGTAAACGACATCGACTTTCAGTTCTATGCGACCGTTCTCTTCATGAAAGAGTATCTACTAAAATAGGGTGGTTAAAGCGCCGGGTGCCCCATCCTTTTCGCGTCTTGTGCGGAAAGAGTGGAAAGCGAAAATGAGAGGGTTTTTCGAGCTAAAATTCTGCACCAGAATTTGTGCAATACACCGGGCCAGCCCAGCCGACGAAGCACTTTAGAACCAGATTTAGGTTGACGCCGTTTATTGGTCTGGTGGCATTTGCGGAGTTTGCGGGCCGGGTTGTGGCGGTTGTCCGGGCTGCAGGCCTGTGCCAGGTTGTCCGGGGAAGCCGCCTGGTGTGCCCGGTCCGCCGACTCCGCCGGCTGCGGGGGTTGCACCGGGAATGCCCGTCTGGCCTGCGGCTCCTTGCAATGATGGCTGGTTCGGAGTGCTGAGAATGCCGCCCGTATCCGTGGTCGGATCGTAAATGAATTGCCACTCGTTGTAGTGCTCTTTTTTGTTGAACACCCGAATGGTTTTGTCTTTGCTGGTGCTGGCGACTCCGACGATCGGACCTCCGCCGAAAGTCTGACCGTTCGGACCATTCGTTCCCTGGCCAGGCACGCCGAAAGCACCGGGAGCGCCCGGACCCGCCGCAGCCAGACTGGGGCCCTGGTTAGGCGTTCCGGCCGCTTCGCCGCTGTTTTCGTCGGAATTCGACCCAGTAGAGAAGGTTGCTCCCGGGGATGTGGCTGCGCCCGGCCCCCCAACGCCCGCGCCTCCATTGATGCCGGCGGCCGCAAGACCGCCCGCTATCGCCGCAGTGTTCAAGGCGCCGTTCTGAAGTCCTGGACCGCCGAGGCCGCCGGGACCGCCGATTCCCGGAGCGCCCGGCGCGCCAGGAGGCAGGCCCCCTGCCGGCGTCGCGCCCGCGATTCCCGCTCCGAACGACAACTGCACATCGCCCATGTGAAGGATTCTGAAGTCTTTTCCAGTGATGGGATCTTTGTAGCGTCGGCGCAGAAAGCGGACCTGGTTGGTGTTCTCCAGTTCCTCGATGCGAGTGGGATAACGGCCGAATTTCTTGACGAAATGTTTCATCGCCCGCGAGTACTGCACTCCGCGATGAATCAACTCTTCTTCCCGATCGCGCTTCATCTGGTGGACGAATTCCGGAGCCATGACGACTGCGGCGATGGCAACGAGTGCCACAAACAGTATGAGGGTAATCAGAATGTATCCGCTCTCGGAGCGGCGGCGGGCGGCGGATTGACGAGTGCCAGAAATCATTAAGATTTGAAGAGCGATTGGTAATTGAGTAATTTTGTAATTCCGAAGCGCTTTGAAATGACTCAATTTCAAAATGACTCAATGACTCAATTCTTCTTACCCCAGAGTCAGCGGAATACTCTGGCGGTTGTTGTTGAGCACATCTTCGATTTCGACAGATGTGGGCGAGATGCGCAACACTTTGTAGTGGCGATTGACGACGTCGCCTTCAGAAGCGATGAAGACGTCTTCGCCCTCCGACAGGAAAATCTTCTTGGCTTCGCCCGGCTTGCTGGCGAATCCGAAGAACTTCAGGTTGATGGGCGGTGGCGGCGGTGGAGGTGGAGGGCCGCTTTCCGCGGCTTTTTCCGCGTCCGTCTTTACCGATGCGACTGGTTGCGGAATCTCGGCTTGGGCCAGGAAGATGTTTCGTCCATTGCCTTCGTACTTGGTGTCTTCGCTGGCTTTCAGCCAGTCATAGCGCAGGGAGGGATCGAGCGAGCGGGGCGCCGTGCTGGCCTTTTTGCCGTGAGTCTTGCCCGTCCGGCCTGCGCCAGACGGTCGAGAAGTCGCGGTCGGCGAAAGCGTCGGGATCGGAGGTGTGGGCGCTGCTGCTTTCGGAGCCGAACCTCCGGAATTCAACAGCAGCACGAGCACGGCAATCGTCATCAGCGCGACGGCCGCAATCAGCTTGGTCCGATTTTCAGCTCCGACTTTCACTTCACACCTGTTTTCACTTAGGCGATACCCGTCTTCAGATAAGTTTCCAGTTTCAGTTGCAGTTTGACCACGCCGTTTTGCTCTCCGCCAAGCACTACGCTATCCACCAGGAAGAACACTTGGTCGCGCTCCAGGGCATTGATGAAACGCACCAGTTGCAGATAATCGCCGGCAAGGTCAGCATCGATCTCCACCCGCCGCACTCCCAGGGTGTCGGGATCTTTCATGCCGTATTTGACACTCTCGATTCTGACCCCGGTCTCGGCCGCAACCTTGCCGAGATCGGCGGAAATGCCAGAGTCCTGCGAGGGCAGCCGCTGGGCATAGAAGTCAGCGATTTCTTTGCGGGCGACTGGAATCTTCTTGTCCAGACCGCGCAGCGGTTCGACCTCCCGCGTTTTCTGCTGCAGTTGCTTCCAGGCCTGATTGAGTTGGTCGCGCCGCGACGCTTCCGAACCCACCAAGGGAGAAAAAAACACTGCGATGGCGAGCACATCCACGACCGCCAGCGCGCCGAGCGCGATCTTCACTTTCCGCCGGGTGTCTTTAAGGTCGGGCATTACTGCGCGCCTCCCGGAGTGGCGCTTCCAATCTCAGGCAGGTAGAGCGCGGTAATGTGGAACTGAACTGTGTCCCCTGCCGAACCGCCCTGACTGGTGCTTTCCTCCTCGATGTAGGTGTCGTGGAAGTGTTGCGAAGCCTCCATTTTGCTCACCAGATCCAACGCGTGCTCACGGGAATCCCCGGCAACGATCAGTTTGATCTCCAGTTCATTATCCGGCCCTAGTTCGGGATGAATCGAAACCACATGCAGCCGCGGCGGCATCACCTGTTCCAAGTTTTCAAAGGCCTTGGTCCAGGAAAAGGATTTTCGCTGGAAGAGGTCGTTGAGAAACTGGGATCGATCCCGCGTGGTCGCGTTCTGGGGCAGGTTCAATAGCGCGACCGCGTCGGCCTGCTCCTTGTCCCGAGCCGCGCTCTGGGCTTCGTATTGCCGGATCAGTTGCCGGTCCTTGCGAGCGCCGATCCAACCATTGACCGTAATAAGGAGCAGCAGCAGAGTCAGAACGCCGAGCGCCACCAGCGCTCCACCCCAGCGCAGCCAGAAGAGCCGCGCATCCTCGTAGGGCTGACTCGCGAGATTGATATCGACTCGCATTTATGAGAGCAGGGCTCCAACCACCCCGGCCATTCTCCATTTAGGAATCGAACCTGCACCTGCACCCAGTTGCGAATTTGCGACCAATTCCGTCACCTCAGCGCCCGTCTGCGCCCGCAGCGCAGGGACGGCTCCGCCTGCGTCCGAGAGACCAGCTACGAAGATGTGCTCGATATTCAGTTTATAAGTGTCCTGGAAAAACACTACCGAGGGATAAACTTCTTCCGCCAACTGCTCTCCGCTGATGGTTGCCCCCCGAGGGTTTTCCAAAGTTCGGAAGAGCAGTAGTTGATTCTTGTCCAGAATGGCGATGCTGGTAGTACGCGCGTCCACTTTCACGACCAGCGTAGGGCGGTCGGCGTCGGCCGCACCCAGCGCCGCGAGCATGGAAGGCAACACGATTCCCGGACTGTACCCGGCTTCGCGGAATACCGATTCATAGTCTTCGATGACGCTGGTGAGAGCAACCGCCGCCACCACTCGCAGGCCGGTTGTAGCCGGCTGCGCGTGATAGGAAATCTTGGCTTTGTCGAGATCGAAAGGAAGCGATTTCTTCAGCCGGAAACGGACCACGCTCTCGGCTTCGGCGTGGTTGGCCGGGAGAGTCTCGAAATCGAGCAGCACGACCCGGACCGCGGCGTCGGGGAGAACGGCAATGACATCCCGCGAGCGGCTGCTTACGCTGCCCAGAGTCTGCTGGACGGCGTCGAAAACTCCTTTGCGCTCGCGCACATTGGTTTCGAGCAAGTCGGGAACCACGCTGCCCTTGGGTACTTCCGCAGTGGCGCAGGTCTCGACCATGTGGCCTCGTTCCGAAACCCGTCCAGCGATCACGCGGTCGGCGGCAATCTCGCAGGCCAGCTTCGGTTTCGAACTCGAATTGAAGTTAGGAAGCATTACCGAAAGTAATCTCTACAGCAACTACAAGCCATTTCACAAAACAACTACGGGATCCCTCAGGGGCTAAAGCCCGCATTCTTGTTGGCCGTGATCGGCACGGCTGAAGCCGTGCCCTCGCACAATAATTTACGAGGCCGCTTATACAAGTAGACCGCTGACCCGCTCATAAATGCAATAGCTGGAAGAGCACCAGAGTCATTGACCGAAAGATCAGCGACCGAAGGTCAGCTGCACGCCCGCGCGACACCCCCATTGTCATCCCAAGCGAAGCGAGAGATCTGGGTTCTTCGCGTCGCCGAAGGAAATCAGATTCCTCGTCGCCTTCGCTCCTCGGAATGACAAAAGAGTGCTCGATCGACTCAGCGCATGCTTTCGATGAAGGTGACTTTGTTAATTTCTTTCAACGTGGTCAGCCCGATTCTTACTTTATCCAGGGCGGATTCACGCAGGAAGCGCATGCCCTCATCGCGTGCGGCTCGCCGGATCTCGGAGGTCGGCTTCTTCAGCAGAATCATCTCGCGGATGCGGTCGCTCAAATCCAGCAGTTCGTGGATGGCGGTTCGTCCGCGGAATCCCGTCCCGGCGCATTCGATGCAGCCTTGTCCTTCGTAGAAGTTGACTTCGGACCAGGTCTTGGGATCGAGACCGCTGGCTTCCATGACTTCCGGGGTATAGTGCGTTGCCGTGCGGCAGGATTCGCAAATCAGTCGCACCAACCGTTGCGCCAGAATGCAGTTCAAGGCGGAAACAAAGTTGTAAGGCTCGACGCCCATGTTGAGGAAGCGTCCGATGACATCGACCACGTTGTTGGCGTGGACAGTAGTGAAAACCAGGTGGCCGGTGAGCGCGGATTGAATGGCGATTTGCGCCGTTTCGGTGTCGCGAATTTCGCCGACCATGATCTTGTCAGGATCGTGACGCAGAATGGAGCGCAGTCCGCGAGCGAAGGTCAGACCTTTTTTCTCATTGACCGGAATCTGGGTGATGCCGCGAATCTGGTATTCGACCGGGTCTTCAATGGTAATGATTTTGTCTTCGTCGGTCTTGATTTCGCTGACGGCCGCATACAGGGTCGTGGTTTTGCCGCTGCCGGTTGGTCCCGTGACCAGCACCATGCCATACGGTTCCTTGATGTAGCGGCGGAATTTCCGCAGATCGTCTTCGTCGAAGCCCACCACATCAAGAGTGAGTTTGTGAAACTTCTCGCTCATCGATTCTTTGTCGAGTACGCGGAGCACGGCGTCTTCGCCGTGAATCGAGGGCATTATCGAAACACGGAAATCGATGGGCCGCTCGGGGCTACCGTAGCGAACGCGGAAACGGCCGTCTTGAGGAACGCGGCGTTCGGAGATGTCGAACTCGCTCATCACTTTGATACGCGAAATGATGGTCGAGTGATGCTCCTTGGCGATCGGCGGCATGGCTTGCGTGAGCACGCCATCGATGCGGAACTTGATGCATACAGAATCGTCGCGAGTTTCAATGTGAATATCACTGGCTCGCCGCTGCAGCGCAGTGAAGATCGTGGTATCGACCAAACGAATAATCGGGCTGATGTCGCCCTGCTGCGTGGCCAGGCGATCGATGGAAATGCTCTCTTCGCCGCCGCTCTCATCTTCGCGGATGACGTCTAAAGCAAAGCCTTCGCTGGCGTCTTCGAGAACGCGCTTGGACTGTTCCGTCTTTTTGAGGATTTCGGTGATTTGCGCCAGGGTGGAAACTTTGGTGACGATGCGCTTACCCAAGAGCAAGCTGATTTCGTCGATCATCATCAACTGGCTGGGATCGGCGATCGCGATCGCCAACCGGCCGTCTTCAGTCTCTTCGAGCGGCACGAAGTTGTAGCGGAACATCAGGTGAACGGGAATGGTTTTGAACAGATCGTGGTGCAGTTGGAAGTTATGCAGGTCGACGAACTGGCAGCGATAGCGCCGCGCGATATCCTGTGCTCGGTCCAGTTCCTCGGCGTGGGTGCCGGGCGCTGCGGTTCCGTTTCCGCCCACGAATACTGCTTTGTTTTCGGTCGTCGTTGCCATTTCTCAACCTACCTACCCAGGCCAGAGCCTATTTCTCGTTTAGTGAACCTAGTGAATCGTAGATCCTAAAGTGAAGATCGGCAGATACAGCGAGATCAGTATTCCGCCCACAATCACTGCCATGAAAATGAGGATGACCGGTTCGATGAGAGCCATGGCAGCTCCCAGCGCGTTCTGTACGTCCTCCTCATAAAACTCCGCCACCGAGTTAAGCATTGCCGGCAAGGCTCCAGTGGATTCTCCCACCTCGATCATTTCCACCGACAACTCGGGAAACATCTTTTGCTCTTCGAGGCTTTTGGCCAGCGGTTGTCCTTCGCGCACGCGTATGGCGGCATCCGATATACCATTTAAGATGCGCCGGCTGCTCATCGAAGCTCCCGCGGTCTGCAACGACGGCACCAGCGGCATGCCTCCTGCCAGGAGGGTTGAAAGCATGCGCGAAAAGTTCGACACCTGGTACTTCAGCCATATCTCGCCGAGCAAGGGCAGCGCCAGAATGGCGCGGTCGATGCGTTCCGCCCCGCGATCGGTTTTCTTCCACTGCCAGAAGGCCAGCACCGAGATGACGACCGCAATCCCAAACAGCGGAAAATATCTTTGCGCATGGTTTCCGATATTCAGCATGATCAGCGTGATCACTGGCAGCTGCGCACCCATATCCTCGTAAAGTCTGGCGAATTGCGGCACCACGTAGGTCACCAGGAACACCAGCATGATCGTGACCACCGTGACCAGCAGCGTCGGATAAACCAGCGAGACCGCGAGTTTCTTCTTGAAGGTCAGCGCCATGCGCTGGAAGGCGATGTAGCGGGTGAGCACTTCTTCCATGTTGCCGCTCTTTTCGCCCGCCATCAGGGTGCTGGTATAGATCTTGGGAAACGCACCCTGGCCGGAAAAAGCGTCGGACAGCAACTCCCCGGCCTTGACCCGGTCGCGAACATTCTGCAACAGGCTTTGCAGATACGGATTCCGCTGCCGCTTGATCAGCAAATCCAGAGAATTCAAAATCGGCAGCCCGGCCTTGATCAAGGTAAGGAATTGCGAATTGAAGATAAGAAATTGCCCTTGCTTGACCTTGCCCCGCCGGCTCAATCCGCCGGAGAGCACACCCCGAGGCTTGACCCAGTAGACCAGGAAACCCTGTTGCACGAAGCGGTCGCGAACCTCGGCCTCGGAGTACCCGTTTTCGATCTGCTCCAACAGGTGCCCGCGTTCGTCCGCGATTTTGACTACGAATTCGGCCATGCCGCTGTCCGTTTACCGTTGCCCACTCCAGTCTAGCATTCTCGTCGCCCAGCTATTTGTTAATTGCCGGTTAAGCGATATCGGGAGTAATGAGACTTTTCTGCCTGAGCCGGGCTCGCCAGGATGCGTCGTAAACAACTGAATTAAAATCACATATATCCATACGCAATAGTGTCGCAATCGCGAGATTCGTATCAGGGTATGCCTTCAGGCATACCATCAAACCGGAAAATCAGTGCGGCTTTAGCCGCTGGGGCTGAAGCTCTATTGCCCCAGCTCCCCGTCGATCACCTCCACCCCATCCGGCACCGCGAACTGAAACTGCTGATCGGTTACGGCGACATTCTCCCTCTGATTAGTAAAGCGATATTCGGTGACCGAACCATCCACCTCTTCGATAATTATTCTGCTAATCCAGTGCTCGGGCGTGATCTCAAGCAAAACCTGGCTAACCCGATCCGCCAAACTCTTCGGTACGCCCCTCAGAACCACGTCCTCCGGCGCCAACGGAGCCACATCCGAGGCCAGGCTCAAAGCCTGCAATTCCTTCTCCAACTTGGTCTTACCCAGAAGAAAGGCCAGCGGAGAGCGCAAATCGTCCAGCTTCTTAACCGCCGTCCTGCCGCACCTGGCGCTCGCCCGGGACGTAAAACCACGCGTCCTTGCCATCGCTCAGAAACAGCTTCTCCCTCGGAGAACGGTACTGCCAGCGCATCTTGCCAGGTTTTTTTAACCAAAGTGTTCCCGATTCAGTGCGTTCCATTCCGGCTCCCCGGTAGATCTCCGTGAAATCGGACTGCAAGGAGTGCAAATGGTTGTACCGCTCGTCGACGGCTTGGGCGATGGCATGGACGTCGGGGGCGGGGACGGCGGCTGCGATGGCGGTAGTCAATCCGATGACAACAAAGTTGCGCAGGATGGAAGTTAGGTCCACAGGAGTAGTTTACGGGATTCTGCTCCAGAGGGCGCCCGGCGAGGCGAAGGGCTAGCGTCCGGCGATCTATATTTGACGGCTGCCGAACGTCGTCGACTCCGCTCATGGGATGAAATGTGGAGCGACGATGCTGATGAATTCGCGGGAAGTGACATCTTAGTCTTCTTCCAGAACCTGGGAAATTGCCGCGGCTACCCGTTATCAGGTAGTCGGCACGGGCGGCATCGGCGCATTCCATGAACTTGTTGTCGTGGGGTCCTTCGTGAGCTGTAGCCTTCGTACTGGATCCAAATCGCGCCGATCTTCAAGCAGGAGAAGTTGCTGGAGAAGGCCTCATGTAATCTTGAATTCCCGGCGTGCTGAACTTCCCGGTACTCCCCAGAATCGCATTGGCAAATATACAGCCGTGCCGGTCTGGCCATCGCAAGAACAAGTCAGTGCGCTGAATGCCACTACGGTTTCAGACGAAGTCCATTAGCAGGATGTTCCCTACGTTGGCGATGACAAGCCGAGCGCGATCAGGCAGGCAGCTTGTTTTTGACCTGCGCGCGGGACGGCCTTGATGGCCTGAAGAATTTGGGCCAGCTATGAGACTGATCTCCCCTTACGCTCGGACTCAGCTCGCAATCTAGAGGCAGTACTTCCAACTACGGCGTGGGCAAGACCCAGCTACCGCTCTCGATGATGCCCATGCGGCCTTTCTCGAATGGGTGCGGCAGGCTTTGCGGAAGCGGTCGAGGGAGTCCGCCAAGGCTATGAAGATCGCTAAGAGCCGGGCGCACCAGGCCCGCCACCGAATTTCTCGCGGATCTTCGCCGCAAGCATGACCTGCCGCGTTGAAACGACGGCGGCAGCCGAGCAGGACGCGGACTCGATTCTTGACTGGCTGGTATCGCAACATGCCGGTGGACACTGGCATCCGTTGGTTTCTCGCACTGCAGGATGCTGTCCCATCACTTGCTGAATTACTCAGCGGAGGTGTCCGCTGGCGCCAGAGAGCACAGCTTTCCTATTTGAAGTCCGCCATCTGCTCTACGGCCGCCCGCCCCACGTGTATCGGATTCTGTTCACGATTGAGGACAACACCGTGTACGTCCTGCATATCCGCCACGGCCGGCGTCAACCGCTTAAGCAGTAACAACACGCGGCGCTATCTTAAGGCATAGATTGAATACTGATGCGTGCCGCCGATCTTCTCAAGCACCACGCATCTGCGTCAGCACCGACTCCAGCAGAGGATTGTGATAAAGCAAGAAAACCGGCCTGGGGTGTCGCCGCAACGACTGCTCCAGATTCGTGATCATCTTGGCGAGCGCGCACTCGGGCAAAGGATTGAACAGATAAAGCACGGTCGGTTCCGCAGGAAAAATGAGTTCGCTCGCATCGCCCTGAATGCAGTCGATGGTGAAGCACTGTTGCGAATCGCTTTTGTACTTGGCAAGATTCTCTTTCGCGACGCGGTGCAGTTCGGGCAGCAGTTCGATGCCCAGGATGCGCTGAAAGGGATAATCGGCAGCCATTAACAAGACGCGTCCCTTGCCCGAGCCGATGTCGATGAAAGTAAATTCGCGGATGTTGATTTTCGGGCTAGCCTGCATCAGACTGGCGAGCATATCGCGAAACAGCGCGGGCTCGGTTGGCTGATACGGCGAATAAAACATTCCCAGCAGCCGATCGCGCCAGCCAACCGTCGCGCTGGTCGTATCCACACGGAAGTCCCAGTCATATTCGACGTCTCCGTAGCGCTGCCGCCGGCGTGAAGGAGTTGAATCGCGAGCGAACTCCCACAGCGTGGAGATGAAACGCTTGAGGGTGGGAAGGAATCCGTCACGCGCGGAGTTTTCCGTCCACCATTCGCTAACGGTCGAAACGACGCCCGGCCCTGAAGCAGATTCGTCAGCCATCGAACATCATGGTGCCATGAATCAGGCTTTGTCCAACTGGAAAGGGAAGGCGACTGCCCCCGTGTGAGTCAGGCGAGGGGTTTCGACATTTTCACCAGATGGCACGGTTGGTTTGGCGCCTGGTCTGAGGGAAATGGCAAAGTGCCGCTTTCAAAATAGCCGTGGCGGTGATAAAACGCGGGCAGTTCGATACGCAGGTTCACGATGGTCAGGTCCATAAAGCGGCAACCGGCGGCGCGGCAGTAATCCTCGGCAGCGGCAATCAGGGCTGATCCGAGGCCAGCACGCTGCCGCTTGGGCTGGACCGCAAGCAGACCGAAATATCCCCGATCTTCGCGCAGTTCTACATAGACACAGCCGGTCAGCGCACCCGCTTCCTCGGCGAGCAAAAACTTGCCTTTCTGCATGAGGGCGCGGACTTTTTCCGGGTTCGTACGGTCGCCATCGATGAAGAAACGTTCTGGCCGAAAGGCGATATTCACCAGGCGTGCAATGTTCTCGGCATCCTCGACTTGTGCCGTACGCGTTTTCATGGGATGGTTTGCACGAGCGAGAAGGCTCGCGCCTACAATCTTTCGATTTTAATTCACGGGTGGGAGCTTCGGAACTCGGGGCGGAATGTAGCCGATCGGAGTTCCTTTTTCGAGGAAGGGCAGATCATCGGGAACTCGCACTTCGACCCTACCGTCTGGCATGAGCTTATAGGTGTGCCCTAGCGGATCAGTCGGATTGCCTCGCATGAGGTTGGCTGCTACGAGGTCGGAAAATGTCTGCGGCAAATGCCCCGTCTTCTCCTGATATCGGGCTACCAGCCTTTCGAGGGTGGTTACGTCTTCATCCACCTGCAGAGCATTCAAATGGGCTACCGCGTTGGATTTGACATTGGGATCGCGTGTGGTCTGATAAGTCGTAACCCACATCAGGCGAGCGGTTTCGATGTTGCCCGCGTGCTCTGCCATCTTGGCAGCCATGATTGGCATGACCTGATGCGTATTCGGCAGTTTGGCGCCATCGGCGAACGCCTTCGCGGCTTTGTCGTAGTCCTGAAGCTCCATGTAGTAAATGAAACCCAACTCGTAGTAGAGGCGCCACTGGTCAGGATTATTGCGAATCCCGAACTCCACCAGTTTGACGGCGCGTTCCGGTTGGCCGGCCCCGCCCGGAATCTTGGGAGCCAGGAAGTTGGCGCCGTACTCGTAGGCCACCATGAGATGCGGATCGAGCGTGGTCGTGATCTCGAGCAGCGGAGCCAGCAAATCAAAATGCTCAGAGCCTCGGTCCAATTTGTCTCCGAAATACTGAACGGCGCGGGTCCAGTACACATCGGCGAGCAAGCCGTCGTATCCCAGGCTCATGCGCTTGAGGAGCGTGGGCGAGGAGATATAAAGCACTTCCTGGAGCGTTGCTCCGGTGCGCTCGCGGTCGATAGTTCGCAGCAACAGCACGGAGGCTGCGAGGCAAATCACGAGCAGGGAAGTGGCTACAATTGTGATCCGACGGGACGGCTTCATTTCAAATTCCGGCGCTCGAAAATGAGCACCGCTCCGCAGAGCGCCATACTGGCATAGACTAGCGCGTAAACCGTATTCGAGAGGATGAGTTGCCCGGCAACCGGTTGCTCGTGGGCTACAGAACTGATCACATTCAAAGCCGAGAAATTTGGGACTATGTACGCCGCGCCTGTCGCCAGCCAGCGCACGATGCCTTTGGTCAAGCCGGCGAACCCCCGCAAATCCTCTGCAAAAGTGCCGATTACAAACAAGGCAAAAGCAAACACCGCCGACAACAACGGAGAAGAGAAAGACGAGAACAGAAGCGCCAGAGAGGTGATGATCAGAAACTGGAGAATGATGAAATACAACGCCACCAGCACCCAGCCATCGGTCGCCTGGAAGTGGCGCGAAACGTAGAACAAGGCAGCGAATACTCCCAGCGCCATGAAGAGAGCGTTTACCACCAGCGTTCCTGCCAGACCGAAGAACTTGCCGACGATAAATTCCCAACGCTGAACCGGGCGGGAGAGGACCGTGTAGAGAGTTCTCTTGTCAATCTCTTTTGAGACCAACCCGATGCCGATAAAAATGGCGATCACGATGCCAAACAACGAGACCGCCGTGAGGCCAAGATTGATCACCACGAGACGCTCGATGCCGATGGAAATCTGGCCGACTAGAATGGCCGCGCCCGACATCAGCAGCGCGAACGCGATCAAGTTGTAAAGCACGCGATCCCGGACCGCTTCACGGAAAGTATTGGATGCGATGTATACGATTCGTCCGCTCATTGCGTCACCCTCATTGCGTCACCCCCGCAACCGCTTTGGATGGTTGCAGCTTACGCACAAAGTATTCTTCCAGCGAAGTGCGGACGGGAATTAACGATATGACGCGCAGTTGTTCGCGCCGCAGAGCCTCTAAGGCTGCGTCCTGATTGCCCTCGAGAAGCACGGCACGGATGGTGTCGCCGGTGATGTGGCAATCCGCGCCTAATGCCTTCATGGCGGCGGGGACTTTGTTTCCATGCCAGATCAGTTCGATTTTCCCTTCCACGCTCGAAGTGAGGTCGGCGACTGCGCCGACGCTCCTCAGTTCTCCTAAATGAATGATGGCTACTCGATCGCAGAGTGCCTCGGCATCGGAAAGGATGTGCGTGGAGAAGAACACGGTCTTGCCTTCATGCTTCAACTCTTCCATCAGGTCCCGCACTTCGCGGCGGCCCATGGGATCGAGCCCGGACATCGGTTCGTCGAAGAAGACGATTCTGGGATCATGCAGGATGGCTTGCGCGATGCCCACTCGCTGCAGCATGCCTTTGGAAAACTTCCGCAACTGAACTCGCATGACATCCGGCAGCCCGACCCGGTCGAGAACCTCGCGGACTTTGCGCTCGCGATCTTTCGGCGCAACCCCGGAGAGCTGTCCGTAGTAATTCAGTAGTTCGCCGGCAGTCAGATAATCATAGAAATACGGTTGCTCGGGGAGAAAGCCGATCTGCGCCTTCATGCGCGGATCATTAATGTCCATTCCCAGAATTTTGGCCGATCCGGCAGTTGGGTAGACCAGGCCCATCAGCATTTTGAGTGTGGTCGTTTTGCCTGCTCCGTTGGGGCCGAGGAAGCCGAAAATCTCTCCCTCTTCCACTCTCAAATGCAGGGGTTTTAATGCGCACTTCGGCTTCTTACGCCAGAAACCAACGCTGTAGGTTTTTTCGAGGCCGAGAATATCGATTGCGGTCATGGCTGCGAGACTGAACTGTCCTCCTTTCATAGGTGGTAAGAAAATTATATGCAAAATACGCGCGGAGGTCAGAGCCTGCGCCAGGTTACTACATTACGAAAGTAAAAAAGCCGCCATTGACTTTCGGGCGTGCTCGCGGATGCTCGGTGAGTTTTGTGGTCGTCGCGATGGTGCGGCGTAGTCGTAAGGCGCGAGACAAAGCGCCCACAAAAAAACAAAGGAGCAACGGATTTCTCCGTTGCTCCCCGGCTTGTACCCTCCCCAGGTACTTCGCCAAATCAGACTACTGCAATTGTGGCCATGCAGCGCTGACGCAGGTCGCATGGGCTACCATCGGGGCAGCCTGTGCAGCCTGGTCGTTTTTGTGGATGACGCCATCTTCGTTCGCGCAGAAGGAGTTCACGCCAGTCGTGTTGAAAGAAGCAGGCGCGCCACCGGCAGTGTAGTCCAGGTACGGCGGACCACCGCTAACGTTGCCGAGATTGAAGTAGTAACCGCTCTTCTGAAGAGCGACTGTGGCAGCTTGCGAAAGATTCCAGTCAATCAAGCAAGCCGCAGTGACCAGCGGTCCACCAGCGGGACAGCCAGTGATCGCGCCCGGCCCAAGTGCGCCCAAGCCGGCTGCGTTCGGTCCAGAATAGCCGTTCGCCGGGTAAGTGGAATAAAAGCTCACCTCAGCCGTGTTGATGGTACGAATCGAGCTGGCGGCGGACGATTCGTTAGCCGAAATACGCGCGCGCAGCAAGTTCGGAATGGCGATAGCAGCGATGATAAGAATAATCGCCACCACGATAAGCAACTCAATCAGTGAAAAACCCTTCTGTTTCCGCATGTGTGTTCCCTTCTTCTCCGTTATCAGATGTGGTCTCAGTAGACCCAATTGCCGATTATGTTCGCATTTTAGCGGCCAGACCCGGAAGTTACTATAGGGTGGGGCCGGTTTCTGGGGTGTGTATTGTTTTCAAGGACTCAGCAATCTTCCGTAACCCGAGCCTTCGACGACAGTTGGACTGCAGAGGGGAGTTTCTGGCAGATTTTGTCGGCAACATGACAAGTTGTGTCATTCTGATTTCTGCGGATTGAGATTCGACCTTCGCCAGGTTTTCGGGCCAAGTCGTTGTTGGTCAGGGGATTCTCGCCTCCAAAAGCAAAAGGAGCAACGGATTTCTCCGTTGCTCCCCGGCTTGTACCCTCCCCCAGGTACTTCGCCAAATTCAGACTACTGCAGCTGTACCCATGCCGCACTGGCGCAGGTCGCAAACGCTACCATCGGGGCCGCCTGTGCGGCTTGGTCGTTCTTGTGGATTGCACCGTCTTCGTTCGAGCAGAAAGAGTTCACGCCAGTCGTATTGAAAAGAGCAGGCGCGGCGCCGGCGGTGTAATCCAAGTACGGGGGCCCGCCGCTGACGTTGCCGAGATTGTAGTAATAGCCGCTCTTTTGAAGTGCGACTGTGGCGGCTTGCGAAAGGTTCCAGTCAATCAGGCAAGCCGCGGTCACCAGCGGTCCTCCCGCGGGGCAGCCGGTCACAGCGCCCGGCCCAAGTGCGCTCAAGCCAGCCGCGTTAGGACCCGAATAGCCTTGCGTCGGGTAAGTGGAAGTGTAGCTGACTTCAGCCGTGCTGATGGTGCGAATCGCGCTGGCCGCAGACGATTCGTTTGCCGAGATCCTCGCCCGCAGCAAGTTCGGAATTGCGATAGCCGCGATGATAAGAATGATCGCGACTACGATCAGCAACTCAATCAATGAAAAGCCTTTTTGTTTCCACGTGTTCTTCACGGTGTCTCCATAAGCAGGGTGAGTTTTCTTAAACCCGACTGAAGACTTATCGGCAATTCACTTGCCATCGCCGATTGCCGACAGATTTCCAAGCCACTGCTCGTAAGTCTCACGCTTGCCACACCCGGGAGAGAACGAGAGTAACTCAAGGGCCTGTCTCCGCTTCAGGAAAAGCGGCGAAGAAGAGAAAGCCTGACAAATTTTGTCAACCACATTCCCTTTTCTGGATGACTACCGTTAAAATGCCGCTTGCCGATAAGGGTTCGTTCCATGACATCCTCCGTCGATTCCCTCCACATCGAGTCCGATATCGAGCGGGCCTGGTCGCTTCCGGCCCCGTTTTATACGGATCCTTCTATTCTTGGATTGGAGCGCGAAAGGATATTCGGAAAGACCTGGCAGCTCGTTGGTCATATTCACCAAGTGGCCAATCCGGGGGATTTCTTTACGACAGAACTCCAAGGCGAGCCATTGTTGTTGGTGCGTGGAAGTGGAGGCGAGTTGCGTGGGTTTTACAACGTTTGCCGACATCGCGCCGGACCACCGGCTGAGGGATGCGGCTCACGCAAACTCTTTCGCTGTGGCTACCATGGGTGGACCTACGGGCTGGATGGATCTCTGATCAGCGCTCCGGAGTTCGAAGGGCAGTCAGGCTTCTCACCCAGCGATTTCGCACTCACACCTGTACGTACGGCGCAGTGGTTTAACCTCATTTTCGTCAACCTCGACCCTGATGCCGAGCCGTTGTCGCAGTGCTTGGGGAAGCTTCCCGAACAAGTGGAGCGTTTCGATTTCGCCAGGATGAAGCTCTTTCAGCGTCGGACGTACGACATGAAATGCAATTGGAAGACCTACGTTGACAATTATCTTGAGGGCTATCACTTGCCCAGCGTGCATCCGGGATTGAACCGTGAGTTGGACTACGGCGCTTACACGGTTGAACCCTATGCGCGGCATGTGCGGCAGTTCAGTCCAATTAGAGGCGGGCAAGTTGGGGATGCCGCTCCGCGCCGCTACCGCGAAGCCCGTGAAGATCTGACCACGGATTATTTCTGGATCTTTCCCAACTGGATGCTGAACTGCTATCCCGATAATGTTTCGTTGAACATCGTTTTGCCGCTGGAGGCGGAGCGTTCGCTGGCAATTTTCGAATGGTACGTGCGCGAGGAAGACCTCGATAGTAAAGCCGCACGTGACTCGGTGGAATTCAGCGATCAGATTCAGATTGAAGATGTCGCGATTTGCGAGACCGTGCAGAAGAATCTGCATTCACGCAGCTACGAGCGCGGACGTTACAGCGCGAAACAGGAAAAGGGAGTTCATGCGTTTCACCGCATGTACGCGGAAGTGATGAAAGCTTAATAGTGTGGCGCGGGCGCCCTTGCCCGCGAATCTCTAAACTCTTGGCTGCGAGGACGAACGACCGCGGAGCCACGCTCCGCTGGAGCGGGGCCGCTCTCCCCGCACGATCTAGGTTGCCTTCACCAGCATGCAGGTGACGTCATCGTGCTGAGGGGTGGGGCCTACGAAGGCATCCAGATCGCTCATCACGCGGCGAAGAAGTTCCGGAGGAGTAGCCGTTGCGCCGCTTTGCAGAATATTCAGCAGCCGCTGCTCGCCGTACTCGTCTTTGTTTGCATTCTCGGCTTCGACTACGCCGTCGGTGAAGATGACGAGCCAATCGCCCGGTTGCAGAATTACCTCTCCAGCTTCGTAGGTTTTGTCTGCCCACATTCCTAATGGCAGCCCGCCATTCGACAGACGTTCAATTGCGCCGGAGCTGCGGCGCAGGATGGGCGCATTGTGTCCGGCATTGGTGTAGGTCAAAGTGCGGGTGCCTGGATCGAACTCTGCCAGAAACGCCGTGGTGAAGCGGAGGCCATTCTGGCTATTGGTACAGGCGTAGTGATTCATACCCGTGACCAGGTCGGCGAGAGAACAGCGCGTATCGGAAAGAGTTTTCAGGCTGGCCTGAAATGTGGCCATCAGCAGCGCCGCCGGAATGCTCTTGCCTGCGACATCGGCTACGGCCAGGAGAAAATGAGGTTCGGCGGAGTCCATCGCCGGCCGGGCGAAGACGTCATAGAAATCGCCCGCGACCGTATTTGCAGGACGCGCGGCGAATGCGATGTCCAAACCGCGCACTTGCGGCGGCGCAGCGGGCAGCAGCCATTTCTGAATATCGCGCGCGATCTCGAGGTCGCGCTTCATCACAACACGATCCGCGACCTCGAGCATGAGCAGAACGAAGAGCACGAGCCCGCCCCAGAAATGAGGATCGAGTTCGAGAACAACGAGTTCTCCCGATTTCCCCGTATAGCTGTAGCCTCCGGCGGGAAAAATCAGGAGCACCACGCCCAGTAGCAACAACACCCGCCGCGCGGGCGTAAGCTTTTCCAGGATCGCCCAGACATACTCCTGGGCCGTATGCCAGAAGCCACGTTTGCGGACTTCCGGAGCCCGCGCCTGGAAATCTCGGTGATAGAGTCGGTAGCTGGCACGGGCATCGGCGCTGAACTGCCTCCACAGTTGGCTGAGTTCAAGTCCCTCCGTGACCCGATGCCAGAATCGATCGAGCTGCACGAGGAATTCGGGGCGTCGGGCGGCTGTGGGCGGAGGCGGACTCGGCGCGGCTTGGGAGGTCGGGGGATTCATTACGCTCTCAGCGAACAAACATTATAGAAGTTCGCGACAGAAACCGCTTGAAGAGAACTTCACCACAGAGTCACAGAGGCAAAGAGACACGGAGAAGGCAGAACTGTTCTCTGCGTCTCTGTGACTCTGCGGTGGAAGCCGCCCGCAGCTTAATTACTGGCCAGCCTCCGACCGCGCATGGATCACGACTAGCGTCATGTCGTCATGCTGTTTCGCGCCGGCGACGAAAGCATCGGCGGCTTGCATAATGCGGGCAATCATTTCGGATGGTTTTAAGCTCGCACAGTTGTAGATGGCTTCCGTCATCCTTTCCTCGCCCCATTCCTCGTCGGCATTGTTCATGGCTTCGCTAATGCCATCGGTGAACGCGATGAAGATATCGTCTGGCGCGATCGTTACCACTCCCTGGTCATAGGGGAAGCTTTCGAGCAAACCAACCACGGTGCCGCCCGTCTCCAGCCGGGAGACTTGCCATTTGGCGTTCGAGCGATGGAAAAGCATCGGCGGATTGTGGCCGGCGTTCACATAAGAAAGCTGCCGCGAAGTGGGATTGTATTGTGCGTAGAAAAAAGTTGCGTAGCGGTTTGCCGATGAGGCTTCGTACACCAAATGATTCACGTTACTCACGAGCGCCGCGAGGTCATCGGTCATACGGGTGGCTTCGCCGCGCAACGAGGCCTGCAAACTCGCCATGGTCAGGGCCGCGGCAATGCCTTTCCCGGAGACATCGCCAATCGCAATCCCCAACTGCCCGCCGGGCAACGCCAGAAAATCATAATAATCGCCACCTACGCCCAGGGCGGGACGGCAGGCTCCAGAATAGTCAATGCCATCGATCGCAGGTAACTTCTGAGGAAAAAGGCGCTCTTGTACCTCGCGAGCGATTTCCACTTCCCGGTTCAGGCGTTCGCGCTGGGCGACCTCGTCGGCGATAGCCGACATCAATCGCGCATTCTCCAGCGCCAGTCCAGTTTGCGCGGCCACAGATTTCAGGAGGCGCACATCCGCGCCAGAATAAGGTTCGTCAGAGCGCTTTGGTCCCAGGCTGATGAAGCCGAGCAGTTTCTCGTGCGCGCCTAACGGGAGCAGCAGTTCAGCCTGCAGTTGGGCCAGTTTGACGCGATCGTCTTCACTCACTTCAGGTTCGCGATAAAGCCAGGAGTTGGGGTCGTCGAAATAAACCCGAGCCGGTTCCTTCTGTTTCTCCAGCACCTTCACCGCACCTGCACCCGCCGGGAATGCAACGTCTAGAGGAGTGTCGTAGCCAAGCGCGTAGGCCGACCGATAAGGACCGCCGTTGCTCAAAAGCACCGCCACGTGCGGAATGTGCAAAGTATCGGCAATCCGCGTTGCGACGGTTTCGATGAGCGGACGCGTTTCGACCATGCTGCGCACCTGGTCGCTAAGTTCGCTCAGCACTTGCTCGGCGTTATAGGCTTCGCGGAAGAAGCGGCGATCGGTCCAGGTGCGCAACCGTTCGCCCAGACGAGGGATGCCGAGTCCCACAGTGATCGCGACTGCAATCACAACCATTTTTCCGAGACGATTGGAGTTGCTCGCTAACGCGAAAGCTGTCCCAATCACAACCGCAATAGCTACGAACTGAAAGACGCGTATCCCGCTTCTGGCCAGGCCGTACTGCAGGCTCTGCCGGATCACCACCCGCACATCCATTGCACGCTGCACCACAATCACATAAGCCAGAGTGAGGGGGAACACGAGCAGCATGAGGAGGGCGAACGAATTCAGCCAACTGGGGATTGTCGCCGAAGCCGACGATCCCAGAGCTTTGTCAGCGATAGTGACGATCAATCCTGGTGTCATGGCGAAGGTTGTGCCCCAGTACAGCAAGCGCAACCGGCGGCGGGCATCTTCTGAGATCGCCATCGCTGATTTGGTGAAGATCGCAGTGAAGAACGAGCTGACAAACACGTAGGTCAGAGCCTGAAACGGGATCAAGAATGGATGCAGAATCCGGTAAAGTCGCGCCGCCGCCACGTAGTTGGTCGCTGATATAAGGGTTACCGCGCAGAGGGCGATGCTGAATACAGTGAATGGAAGGGCTAAAATCCAGGCTGTCCATTTCCATATGCGCTGCATCCTGCTCCCGGATGGAAATTGCTCGGGGAAAAACATGCCCAGGAAGAACATTGAAACCGGCCAGAGGATCGCCAATAAAGGCGCGACTCCTAAAGTCTGAAACTTTCCCAACTCCCGCCATCCGGGGCCCCAGCTTTCAACGTTGTGCGCCCCCAAGAGTTCCGAGAAGCCGAGCAGCACGGCGAGCAATAACCACGCCAACATGTCCCTCGGTCTCGCGAGAACGACCCAGCAACCCAGCAGGAGACAGACCGTCGGCATGACGATTCCCACAAGAATATTCAGGACCATGTCCGAGATTCGGCTTTGAGCTCGGGTCGCCGGCAGAGCGACAGTATGCATGCCCGTTGCGGAACGAACGGTGAAGAAAACGTTCTGTCCCGGTCTGGCCTGCGCCATCGCCATCGCGAGTACCAGGGATCCTGTGTAGGGTTTTCCATTGATTGCCAGCAGCATGTCGCCGCGATGCAGTCCTGCTTTCTCGGCTTCTGGGGAGACAGTTTCCAAAGATGCGCTGGCCGTGGCTGGCTCAATGGAAGGGACACTTACCTTTTCGCCCGGCAAAATGTCGACCGCTGCCCGCACCTGGTAGAGCAGGACGGCTAGCAACAGCGTTGCTAGACAGATGTAACGGAGGATTGGCGGTTTTGCTTTTAGAGTGGAGGGCGGCGTTTGCATGAGGGTGCGAGGACCGAATGATTCTACCTTTTGCGCAAGAAATCAGAAATCTTTAGAAAGGTTCGTGAGCTGAAACGCCGCGTATCAGAATAACTTCATTTGCGCGTCGGGTTCAGGCTCAAGTGCAGGGTGGGTCCTTTGGCTGTAACGGTCGTAGTCGCCAGGAATGCCGTACTTCTCTCGTAGCCGTTTCATGAGCTGCGAAAGCGGCTTGCGATACGACTCCGGCAGGAATGCACGGTCTTTGTACCGCTTCCGGTAAGTTTCGACGAGTTGGGGGAACTCTTTTTCCAAGAACGGCAGGAAGACAGCCGCCGAGCACGGCTTCAGGAACAGGGAATTGGCGAAAATATATTTTCCGCCCGCTTTGGCTGTAGCTCGGACTAGCGCCTCGAGGTCGCGTGGAGAATCGGTAATGCCTGGGAGCACGGGCGCGCAGATCACGCCGGCCGCGATCCCCGCCTGATTTAGTTTTTGCATGGCCTCCAGTCGCAAGTCAGGCCGCGGGGCGCGCGGCTCCAGAATGCGCGCCAGTTCAACCTTCAGAGTCGTGATCGTGATGTTGACGAAGAGACGATTGTTTGCTGCAATCTGCTGGAGCACGTCGATGTCCCGCAGCACGAGATTGGATTTGGTGACGATTCCGATCTCGAGTCCGTGGTGGCGTGCCAGTTCCTCGAGGATCGCACGCGTCACTTCGAAGCGGCGCTCGGCGGGTTGATAGGGATCCGTGGCTGTGCCGATAGCGATTTCTTCTCCGGGCTTGACGTGGCGAAGTTCTTGACGCAGCAAGTCCGCAGCATGTTGCTTCACGAAAATCTTCTGCTCAAAGTCGACGCCATCGCGCATTTCCATGAATTCGTGGGTGTAGCGGGCATAGCAGTATTTGCAGGCAAACTCGCATCCGCGATACGGATTGATCGTCCAGGTGAAGGGCATCCGAACCCCAGTACAACGATTGAGCAGCGACCGGACGGGCAGCGTGAAGTATTCGACCTCGTGCCCTTGACGCAGGGATTCCCCCTCTGAAGCCAAGCGGGCAATGCCGATGAGTTTGGGCTTGGAGTCGGGGAAAATGGGCAGGGAAGCCATGGATGTATTCGCCTTTTATTCGCCATACTGTATAACGCTAAGCATGGCGCAGTCAAGGCTGTTTTCGGCAAGTGGGGGGATTCAGGAGGCGGATGGCGAAGACCGAAGTCTACCGTCCTCACCATCTTAAGTATTTGCGTTGACGGATTCTTGGGCGCAACGGGACGGGCGAGAATGCCCGTCCTCCACTCCTACTCTACCGGTTTGGTTTCTCACCCGGTGGTGGCGGAATCGTGATATCGACGTTGGTTACCGGGCCGAGCGAAGACAGGGGCTTGTCGAAGTCCGCCGTGTTGCCTACGACTAACACTGCAAGTTTATCTTTGTGCAAGTATTTAGTTGCGGCGCGGGCCACGTCGTCTTTCCCGACCTTCTCGATCCCCGCGCGATAGCGTTCCAGGTAGTCCGCGGGGTATCCGTAAAATTCATACGCCATACGTTCGCGGAGAACCTTCTCCGGAGAATCGAAATTGAAAACGAACGAATTCAGGATGGAATCTTTCGCCCGCTTGATTTCGTCGTCCGAAATCGGATTCTGTTTCAGGTTGTCGATCTCTTTGTAAAGCGCCTGAATGGATTCCACGGTAGTCGAGCTCTTCGTACCCATGGAAATGCGCACGATCCCAAGATGATCAAAGGCCGAGCCGATGCCTCCGCCGACGCCGTATGCCAACCCTTGCGCCGTCCGGATGCTCTTGAACAATCGTGAAGAAAACCCGCCGCCGAACGCCTCATTGAAAACTTGAGTGGCATAGTAATCCGGATTGTCGCGCCGGATGCCAAGTTCGGTCATGTTGATGGAACTCTGATTCACATCTTCTTTTGGAATCAGGTAATAACCCGGTTTAGCGGAATCGAAACTGATATCCTCCTTCTTCGGAGCGGGTCCCTTCGGCCAATCGCCGAAGATTTTGCGGAGTTTGGCTTCCATAGCGGCGGAGTCGAAGTCACCGACGACCCCCAAAATAATGTTGTTGGGATGTACGTAGCTATGGTGCCAGTCGAGCAGATCTTGCCGTGTCACCGCGGCAACCGTAGCGTATTCGGGTTCGCGGGCATAGGGATTGTTCGCGCCGTAGGCCAGCTTCTTCGACTCGCGGCTTGCGATCGCGCCTACATCGTCATTGCGGCGCGAGATGGAATCGTCCATTTCGTGCTGCGCCAAGTCGATTTTGTCAGCGCGGAATTCGGGCTCGCGAAGCAGATCGTTGAAAGCCTTGAACACGTCGTCGAAATCGCCCTTCAGGCAAGACCACGAGATTGTGGTCGAATCCACGGTGTCACCGGTTTCCACCTTGGCAGCGCGAATTTCGAGGTAATCGTCGAGTTGATCGCCGGTTTGAGTTTTAGTCCCACCGGTACGCCAGACTTCACCGTAAATATCGAGCAGTCCGATCTTATTCGCCGGTTCGGAACGCGAGCCGCCGCGAATGCGCGCGACGCCATCAATGATAGGAAGTTCGTGGTCTTCCTGCAGGAAGATCACCATGCCATTCGGCAGCTCAATGCGTTTGGGTTCTTGCGGATGAAACGCGGGCAAAGGAGGAATGGTGATCTGTTGCCAATCGCTGGCTTGCGCCGCGGATCGCGGAACTACCGCACTGACGAGAATCGAGATCGAAAAGAGAATACGCGTAAGTTGAGTTTTCATTGCGCACCTCCTTGTTGATCGGCCGCCGGAGCAGCGACCTTGGTTTCGATAATTCCCACGGTACGGTTGGTCGGAACAAAAGTTTGTTTGGCCACACGGCGAATGTCGGCTTTGCTGACCTTGTCGATGCGGTCGACCGAGCGAAACAGTTCGCGCCAGTCGTCGTATCGAGCCTGATAAATAGCCAGATCATTGGCCAGACCCTCGTTGCTGCCCAGGCCCCGGATCAGGTTCGCCTTGGCCCGCGTCTTAATCATTTTCAATTCCTCGTCGCTGATGTCTTCGTTCTTCAGCTTCTCAATCTCGACGTGAATGGCGTCCGCCATTTCGTCTGGCTTGTGGCCGGGGAGCGGAAATGCATAAAAGGCAAAAAGATGGGGATACTTGTTGCCGGGCAGTCCAGTAAAACCCGCCGAATCGGCAGCGATTTTCTTGTCGCGTACTAACGCTCTGTACAGACGCGAGGTGCGTCCGTTCGACATCAGGTCGGCAATCGCGTCGTAGACGGCGTCGTCCGGGCTGCGGTAGTCGGGCCGGTGATAGCCCTCAAGATAGAGCGGTTGTGACATATCTTGCAGGATGACCCGACGCTCAGCATTCTGCGGCGGCTCGGTGGTTGTGCGCTCGTCCGGCTTCGGGCGCGAAGGGATGCGGCCAAAATATTTTTCGATGACCGGCATCGTCTCGGATGCCTTTACGTCGCCGACTACGGCAACGACCATGTTCGACGGAATGTAATACTTGTCGAAAAACTTCTTGGCATCGGTTGCGGAGAACGTATTCAAGTCAGACATCCAGCCAATCGTCGGGCGATGGTACTCATGTGCCTGAAAAGCCGCCGTGGTGAATTGCTCCAGCAAGCGACCGATGGGGTTACTGTCGACGCGCATGCGTCGCTCCTCGATCACGACATTCCGTTCCTTGTAAAACTCGCGCATGACCGGGTGCAGGAAGCGTTCCGACTCCAGATACGCCCACAACTCCAGCCGATTCTCGGGGAATGAATAAAAGTAATTGGTCTCGTCGTCGGCAGTATTCGCGTTCAGGTCCTCGCCGCCATTATTCTCAACGATCTGCGGAAATTCGTTGGGCTTCACATATTTGTTGGCTTCGGCGACGGCGTCCATCCAGGCCTTTTGCAACTCCTTCAGCTTTTGCTCGTCGCGACCCACGGGCTTGTCGCGCTCTGTGATGTATGCTGCATAAACTTGCTCGACCTTTTCCAGAGCAACTTTTTCGGCGGCGTAATCCGTGGTGCCGATCTTGTCGGTACCCTTGAAAGCCATGTGCTCGAACATGTGAGCCAGCCCGGTCTGGCCGAGGGGATCCTGCACCGAACCGGCATCCACGTGCGTGAAGAAGGAAAATACGGGAGCTTCCGGCCGCTCGCAGATCACGACGGTCAGCCCGTTGTCCAGCGTCTTGACCGTCGTGCGCTTTTCGAACGAAGCCAGATCTTGCGCAGCGGCGACCCCTGCGAGGACTAGCACGATGGCGAACGACTTTAGGAAGCGTTTGTAGCTCATTGGACCTCCACGAGGTTGGACGTGTATGAAGGGCAGAAGTTTGAAATTACGTGGCGGA
This sequence comes from uncultured Acidobacteriota bacterium, assembly GCA_963722725.1. Classification (GTDB taxonomy): domain Bacteria; phylum Acidobacteriota; class Terriglobia; order Terriglobales; family Acidobacteriaceae; genus JABDBE01. Next base: position 170,012 of record CAVROB010000006.1, on the reverse strand, counting down.
AGGGGAAGTTGTCAAACGCCAAACCGCTCCAACGATTACAATTCTGCATCCAAGAACGGGCGATGCGCCCGGAACGGAAAGAATCGGCATGAGCAAACCGGAAGTAGTTGAGATCGAAGGCAAACACTTGAGTTTGACCAACCTGAATAAAGTCCTGTATCCCGCGACCGGGTTCACGAAAGGGCAAGTCATCGACTATTATGCGCGCATCGCGCCTGTTCTATTGCCGCATCTTCTGGGGCACCCTCTGACTCTGAAGCGCTATCCCGAGGGCGTCGACAAAGAATATTTCTTTGAAAAGAACGCAACCAAGCATCGACCGGATTGGGTGAAGACCGTGCCCATCTGGAGCGAAGGCAACCAACGCAATGTCAATTACATTCTGGCCAACGATTTGCCGACCCTCGTTTGGATCGCGAATCTCGCATCCATCGAACTTCATCCATCGCTCTCGTTGGCCAAGGACATCCTTTGTCCGCGCAGCATGGTCTTCGATCTGGATCCCGGAGCGCCGGCGAATATCGTGCAATGTTGCCAGGTGGGGATCTGGTTGCGGGATATTTTCGCGCACTTCGGCTTGCAGAGTTTTCCCAAGACTTCCGGCTCCAAAGGTCTGCAGGTCTATGTTCCTCTGAATTCGCCCACCAGTTACGACATCACCAAGCCCTTCGCTCACGCGCTCGCCCGCTTGTTGGAGAATGAACACCGGGACCTGGTGGTTTCTGACATGAAGAAGGATTTACGTGTCGGCAAAGTGTTCGTCGACTGGAGTCAAAACGACGAGCATAAAACCACCGTAAGCGTGTATTCGCTACGGGCGCGCGAGCACCCTACAGTCTCGACACCGGTGAAATGGGAAGAAGTGGATCAGGCGTTCAAGAAGAAAGATGCGGACCTGTTGGTGTTCGATGCGGGTCAGGTGCTTGATCGTGTCCAAAAGATGGGAGACTTGTTCGAACCCGTCCGCACGCTAAAACAAAAGCTGCCAAAACTCGACGGGATTGCGAAAGGTGCTGCGCCAGAGGAGGGGTTGGAACTGGCGGCGCAGGCGGAGGACAGCGGTCCCTAAGATATCAAAGAAGAGCACGAAACCTGCACGCCGTTCCGCAGCAAAGAAGAAGAGTCGAAAGGTATAATCCGGCTGGTTTCTAAGTCTCTAGAAACTTCAAGTCTTTAGAACTTCAGGAGCAATTTGTGGCGCAACTTTACGTCGGCACATCGGGATGGGCTTATCCCAGCTGGAAACCCGATTTTTATCCCGCCAAGTTGGCCCAGGCCAAATTTCTGCAATACTATGCGACGCAACTGAACGCCGTTGAGGTCAACTTTACTTTCCGCCAACTGCTGAAAGAGACGACTGCACAGAAATGGATCGAAGCTACTCCCGCCGGATTTCGCCTCAGTATCAAAGCGCACCAGGTCATCACGCATATCAAGCGCCTGAAGGCGACAGAGGATTTCATCCCGCGCTTCTTGAGTACGATTGAGCCCATCGCGCGTGCGGAAAAGCTCGGTCCGCTATTGTTTCAATTGCCTCCGAATATGAAGGTAGACGCTACGCTTTTGCAAGAATTTCTGACCGTTCTCCCGCGCGCGGTTCGTTCGGCGTTTGAGTTCCGGCATGCCTCATGGTTCACTGATGAGATTTTCGCCATTCTCAAGAGCGGTAACCGTGCGCTCTGCGTAGCGGAAACCGAAGAACGCACGACACCTGACCTAGTCACGGCCGACTTTTCTTACTACCGCTTTCGCAAGCCGAGCTACACGCCTGATGAGCGGCGCGCAATGATAGATCGAATTCGAGAGCACCTGGCACAAGGCCGAAACGTGTTTGCATATTTCAAGCATGAAGAAACGCCCGAAGGCGCGATTTATGCAGGCGAAGTGCTGAAAGAAGTCAATCTGTAAAGACGTTGCTCGCAACGTCCCGGCTTTTTGCTAACGCCGGCGAATCGGGCGTGCTCACGATTTAATTCCTGATTACAAATGTGAATTTTTTCGTGAACAGAGACGTGGCATGTCTACAGCACCCTTTTTGTCACTTCCGGCAGCGTCCGATAATACGCATACTTCTGTTTGTGCCTTCCGAAGCAAATTCGCGCGTGGTCTCGGGATTTCTCGACTACCTCAAAGTTGAGAAGGGATTGGCAGCACTCACCGTCGCTGCCTATACCACTGACGTTGGTCAGTTCACAGGATTCCTGGAGAAACGTAAGCGCACGCTTCTGAACGCACGCCGCAATGAAGTGCGCGATTTCATTCAGGAACTATTCGCCAATTCGGTCGATGGACGATCCGTGGGAAGAAAGCTTTCCGCGTTGCGCCATTTGTACCGTTACCTGTTGCTCGACAAGCTCATCGAGCACGATCCGACGCTGAATATCGACTCGCCGAAACAATGGAAGGTGTTGCCCAAATCGCTGGCTCGCGACGAAATGGAAATCATGCTGCGTGCGCCGCGATCGGCTTCGAAGGGAAAGCTGGGTGAAGCAATTATCATGCGCGATCGCGCCATGCTGGAGGTCTTTTACGCCGGCGCTCTGCGCGTCTCGGAGATGGTTGCAGTGAAGCTTGAAGACCTGAAACTCGATCTCGGATATTTGCTGGTGCGAGGCAAAGGCGACAAAGAACGAATTGTGCCGTTGGGAAAATCAGCGCAAGAAATGCTGGCACAGTACATGAAGCATTCCCGAGCGGTGCTGATGGGAGAACGCACTTCACCTCTTTTATTTCTCGGACGTGGTGCGCGCAAACTGACTCGTCAGCGCGTCTGGCAGATGGTTCGAGCTGCATCCTCGACTATGGGGCGCAATGCGAGTCCGCACATGTTGCGCCACAGTTGCGCCACACACATGGTCGAGAACGGCGCAGACCTGCGCACAGTCCAAACTATCCTGGGCCACGCCGATATTTCGACCACGCAGGTCTACACGCACCTCGCGCTTGATCGACTGAAGAGTGTGTATCAAAAACATCATCCGAGAGCGAAGGCGAGATAGATAGATGACTTTTTCTTTATCACAGAGACACAGATAAGGATTGCTTTCTCTGTGACTCCGGTGACCCTGCGGCGGAATAGGTTCAAGAATTTATGCCTACGAAAACGAGCCACACCCAGGTTGAAAAGCCGATCGACAAGTTTCTACATTCGCTGCGCCAGCGCAACGCGTCCGTTCATACCATCAAGGCCTACACTGGCGATCTGGGCAGTTTTTCTGCTTACCTCGGCTCACGAGATTGGCGAAGCATCGATCACCTGACGATCCGCGGATTCCTGTCGCATCTTTATGAAAAGGGACTCAGCAAAACTTCAGTTGCCCGCGCCCTGGCTGCGGTTCGTTCTTTCTATAAGTGGCTGGCCCAGGAAGGCGTGGTAGAGCAGAATCCGGCGGCGCTGGTCTCGACGCCGAAGCTGCCAAAGAAGCTGCCGCGTGTGCCCACGATCGAAGAAATGAACACCGTGCTCGACGGACAAATGCCCGAGATCGCATCATTTCCCGAACGCGACCGCATGATGTTCGAATTGCTGTACGGATGTGGCATCCGCAACTCCGAGTTGATAGGCATCAATCTCGATGACATCCGCTTGAGCTCCGAAGCCATTCTCATCCGCGGCAAAGGCAAGAAGGAACGCTACGTGCCCTTTGGGGATTCCGTGAAAGCCGCGCTGGCAAGCTATTTGCCAGTGCGCCTGCAGATGTTGGCAGAACGCAAAAAGAATACCCCAGCGTTGCTGATTAATCAGCGCGGCGGCCGGCTTACTACACGCAGCGTCGGCCGCATCATCAAGAAGGTCGCCATCGCTAAGGGGTTGTCGCCAGACGTGCATCCGCACACGCTGCGTCACGCGTTTGGCACACACATGCTCGAGGAAGGTGCTGACCTGCGCTCTATTCAAGAGATGCTCGGCCACGAGCGTCTTTCAACGACACAGCGCTACACGCAACTCTCCATGAAGCACGTGCTCGAAGTCTATGATCAGACTCATCCCCGCGCAAAGTGACTACCTGTAGAGACATTGCTTGCAATGTCTCCCGGCATAGCTGTAACCCAGAGACGCAGCAAAGCTAGGTCTCTACAGTGAGCGCTTTCGCAGTTGTTCCCACATTTCCACCACGTGGTCTTTCAACTCCGCGGTGAGTTTTTCGTACGCTTCTTCCGAGGCCTCGGCTTCGGGAGGTGGGCAAATCGGATTGCCGATTCTGATTCGCAGTCGAGTAAATTTCTGAAATTTCTTGCCGCGCGGCCAAGCTTCATAAAAACCTTCAATTGCCACAGGAACAATTGGCGCCTGAATATGAATGGAGAGGATTGCCGCACCTTTCTTGAATGTCTTCGGCGTGCCATCAATCGACCGCTCACCTTCGGGGTAAAGCAAGAGCACGTCGCCCTTCCGGAGTCCGAAGGCCCCCGCGCGCATCGCAGGAATCAGGTTCGCGTCGGGATCCACCACGACGACGCGCAGCCATCGCGCCAGCGTCCGCATAAAGCCCTGACCAAAAATTTCGCTGGTCCCCACCGCGAAGGTGTTGCGGAACACTCGCCAAGGCAGGACGCCTGCAAAAATGATTGGATCGATGAAGCTCTGGTGATTCGAACAAATAATGAATGGTCCATGCGCAGGAAGCTTTTCCAGTCCGTCGACGCGTAAATGAAAACGGTCGAAAGCGATGATCTGAATCAATCGGCTCACGACATACCAGAGCTTTTCCTTGAATGGCTGTCGCTCGAGCAGAAGTCGGAGCTCGGGATCCTCAGGCTCTTCTTCCAATACCACATTCCATCCGGCAAACTGCGCGCGTGGCGTACCAACCGCGCCGCTGGCCCGGCTCTGACGCACCGCGTCTACCAGTTCGCGCACTGAGTAAATTTCCGACAGACGCGATTCCTCCATCGCCCCGCCAAGCTCTTGTTCAAGCGCGACGAGAAGCTCCACTCGTTGCATCGAATCCAACCCAAGATCGAGTTCCAGATTGTCGCCGGGACGAATCGATTGTGGCCTGTTTCTTGCCGCCTCTCGGATGATCTCGAGCGCGCGCTGCACCTCCGGCTGCTCCACCCACGCGGCGTCTTCCTCGCTTAACGGTTTTTCTGAGCTAACCTCCGCGTCCCCGGTCCGGCTTTCCGCCTGATTTGCTTGCACCCGCTTCTCGATCTCAAATCGCTTCAACTTCCGAGTGGTCGTCCGTGGCAACACTTCCTGCCAGATTTCATAACTTCCAATTCGCTTGGTCGAAGGCAGTTGTGCGGAAAGGTTTTCAATGTCGTAGCGGATGACCTCTTTCGCGTTGACGATCTTGCGTTGTCTGAGCACATCAAAGTTGGGTACGACCACGGCATGCAGCCTGTCCTCGCCGGGAAGGCCTTCGAGTCCCATGACAGCAATTTCCCCAACGTAAGGCGACTTGAGATAGTGCGCCTCGACCTCCTCCGGATAGATATTCTTTCCGTTGCTGAGGATGATGACTTCCTTTTTTCGGCCAGTGATAAAGAGATTTCCAGCGCCATCGAAATAGCCCAGATCCCCGGTATAGAGCCAGCCATCCCGAATGGCCGCGGCCGTGGCGTCGGGCCGATTCCAGTAGCCTTTCATAACGATGGCTCCGCGAATCGCGATTTCTCCTGTAGCCGGGCCGCCGTCCTCCTGAGTCTGAGGCTCGACAATCTTTCCTTCCACGCCTGTAAGCGCCTTACCGACCGATCCAATCACATTGTCATTCGGTGAAGTAGCAAAAGCGGCGGCGCTGGTTTCGGTAAGGCCGTACGCCTGCAGGATGTCAATTCCCAGGGCGTGGAAATCGCGTCCAATTTTCGGATCAAAGCGTGACCCACCCGTCACCAGATAGCGCATCTTGCGGCCAAAGGTATTGTGAATTTTAGGAAAGAGAAGCGGACCAGGATTCCATCCGAGTCTTCGGCTGATGCGTGTGAATGCCATCATCCTTCGCACTGCCCAATTTGCCAGTCGCCCCCCTTTTGCCACCTCTTTGAAAATGCGCTCGTGAATCAAATAAAAAAACTGCGGCACGACCGCGAACGCTGTAATTTCCCGCTCTGCCAAGGCACGAAGCAGCTCCGTCGTATTCACAGTCTCGAGATAAACGACACGCGAGCCCTTCACCAGCGGCAGCAGCAAGTTCGCCATCTGCGATAGCACATGAAAAAGCGGAAGCACACCGAGCAAAGCGTCCTCAGGACCAAGTTGCGCCCAGCCGAATACGGCACGGACTTCGCCCATCAGGTTCGCGTGAGTCAGCATCACTCCTTTAGGATCAGCGGTCGTGCCAGAGGTGTAGAGCAGGGAAGCGAGGTCGTCATCCTTGGAAGACACAGGGACAAATTTTCCCGGCCCCGCCGCAAACATGCGGTCGAGGTCGGCCTGCCTGAGGACAGCCGCCCCCGGCTGTCCAGCCGAGCGAAGCTCGGCAGAATCCATTAACAAGATCTGTACCGATACCTCCTCTACAGCTTTCTGGCCGAGCGCCAGGTGCCGCGCATCACAGAACACCAGGGAAGCGCCACTGTCTTTGAGAAGTTTCGCGACCTGATCCGCATGAAACGCCGTGTCCAGCGGAACCGCCGCACATCCCGCCGCGATAATGCCAAGGTAGGTAGTGATCCAACGCGGATGATTATCGGCCAGGATCGCGATTCGAGAGCCCGGCTGAAATCCATTCTCGGTAAGCCAGCGGCCAATGCTTTCTGCCATGCGCCGTGCTTCGGCATAGGTGAAGCTCTCAACCCGATCTCGCAGCTGAATTTCCAACGCGACATTTTCGGGCCAGCGCTGAGCGCACTCGCGAAAGAGTTCGTAAAAGGTCGGCATGGGACGAAGTGGGAATATACCTGAAAAGGCGGTTCAGCGCCGTGATTGGTGAGCTGGTCGTGAGAAGGCTTTCGCCGCGACTTACGCTCTACGCACGCATCTAATATACTAACCTTCTGGGATAGTGGGTGTAGTGCCCCTCCAAGGATCCTCATTTGATTAATGCTTTAGTAGCCAAGGTCTTCGGGACCAAGAACGAGCGCGACGTAAAGCGCCTGATGCCTCGGGTCGAGGCCATCAACGCGCTTGAACCCGAAATGAGCAAGCTCACTGATGAGCAACTACGCGCCAAGACGGACGAGTTCCGCCAGCGGATAAAGGAACGCCTAACCAGCATTCCTGACGAGCCGGGTGCGGATCAAGATCGCCGCAAAGAACTCGACACCGAGCGCACCAAGCTGGTCAACGAAGTTCTCGATGAGCTTCTGGAGGAGGCCTTCGCCGTGGTTCGCGAAGGCGGCCGTCGCGTCCTGAACATGCGCCACTTCGATGTGCAGCTGATCGGTGGCATGGTTTTGCACCAGGGCAAGATCGCTGAAATGAAGACCGGAGAAGGAAAAACCCTGGTCGCCACTTTGCCCGTTTATCTGAACGCCCTGAGCGGACGCGGCGTGCATGTGGTCACGGTGAATGACTATCTGGCCAAGCGCGACTCCGAGTGGATGGGCAAACTGTATAGTTTCCTCGGCCTCAGCGTGGGCGTCATTGTTCACGACCTCGACGATCAGCAGCGCCGTGAAGCCTACGCCGCCGATGTTACCTACGGCACCAACAACGAATTCGGCTTCGACTATCTACGCGACAACATGAAGTTTGATCTGCTCGACTGCGTGCAGCGCGGACACAATTTCTCCATCGTCGACGAAGTCGATTCCATCCTGATCGACGAAGCTCGCACCCCGCTTATTATTTCGGGCGCCAGCGAGGAATCTACTGATAAGTACGCGAGGGTCAATCGCATCATTCCCAAGCTCGAAAAGGGCGAAGAGATTGATGTCGCTCCCGGTGAGCCCAAGCAATACACCGGTGATTTCGTGGTGGACGAGAAGCACAGGAATATCACAGTCACCGATGTTGGCTGGGAAAAAGTCGAGGGGTTGCTTGGCATCGGCAATATTGCCGACCCCGAAAACTGGGACCTCAAGCATCACGTCGAGACCGCCGTTAAGGCCCACGCCCTCTATCACCGTGACGTTGAGTACGTCGTGAAAGACGGTGAAGTCATCATCGTCGATGAGTTCACCGGCCGCTTGATGCCCGGGCGCCGCTGGTCTGATGGCCTGCATCAGTCAGTTGAGGCCAAGGAAAACGTCAAGATTGAACGGGAGAATCAGACCCTCGCCACTATCACCTTCCAGAATTATTTCCGTATGTACAAGAAGTTAGCCGGCATGACCGGCACAGCGGAAACCGAGGCGTCTGAATTCGACAATATTTACAAGTTGGAAGTGATGGTGATTCCCACCAACAAGCCGATGCGGCGGCTGGAGAATCCTGACGTCGTTTACCGCACTGAAAAAGAGAAGTACTTCGCCGCAGCCGATGAAATCCAAAGATTGCACGCCACCGGCCAGCCAGTGCTGGTCGGAACTACATCCATTGAAAAGTCGGAGCGGCTTTCCGATCTGCTGAAGAAAAAAGGCGTCAAACACTGGGTCTTGAACGCGAAGCAGCACGAGAAGGAAGCTGAAATCGTCGCTCAGGCCGGCAGCAAAGGCATGGTCACGATCGCCACGAATATGGCAGGTCGAGGTACCGACATTCTTCTCGGCGGCAACCCTGAGTTCGTCGCCAAGCAAGAATGCGTGAAGAAGGGAATTGCGCAGCCTATGCGAGCCGCACAAGGTAAAGTTCAAGCCGTAGTCGACGACACCAAGAGCACCGTCTGGTACTACGCGGGCAACGAGTACGTGGTTCCCACCGAGCAGTGGACGGAGATTCTCAATCGCCACAAATCGGAGACTGACAAGGAACACGACGAAGTGATCGCCGCTGGAGGCTTGCATATCTTCGGTACCGAGCGGCACGAAGCTCGCCGCATCGACAATCAGCTTCGCGGACGTGCCGGACGCCAGGGCGACCCCGGTTCTTCTCGTTTCTACCTTTCGCTTGAAGACGATTTGATGCGCATTTTTGCCAAGGAGTGGGTCTCGAATCTGCTTCAGAGACTCGGCATGGAAGAGGGCGTTCCGATCGAATCGAAAATGATCTCCCGTCGCATCGAAGGCTCGCAGAAGGCCGTCGAAGCGCAAAACTTCGAAGCCCGCAAGCATTTGCTCGAATACGACGACGTCATGAATAAGCAGCGCGTGGCTGTCTATGGCCTGCGCCATCAATTGCTGGAAGGCATGGATCAGAAAGAATTGATCCTCGAGGATTACGTTTCCGCTATTCTCAGCGATTTGATGGATCAGTTCTGCGCAGTAAAGGTTCACGCCGCGGATTGGGACCTCAAGGGGCTGAAAGACGCGATTTTCACCCGCTTCGGAGTGGATATTCTCGCCGAAGGCATCCAGCCCGAGACTCTGAATCGCGCGGAACTGGGCGACGCAATTTTCGACAAGCTGAAAGGCCGCTACGACGCCAAGGAAACATTAATCGGCCCCGATGCCATGCGCTATCACGAGCGCATGATCATGTTAAGCGTGCTCGATGCGCAGTGGAAAGACCACCTCCGTGACATGGACCACCTGAAAGAAGGTATTGGTCTGCGCGGCTACGGGCAGCACGACCCGCTGGTCGAGTACAAGCGCGAGTCCTTTGACATGTTCGAAGCCATGATGCACCGCTCGCAAGAGGAGACCGTTCGCTATCTCTACCTCATGCAGATTCTGGAGCGGCCGAGCGAGGGCGCTCCGCCGCGACCCGTGGGCAGCGCGGGTCCAGAAGCGGCCACACCGGCGGCGCAAATGGGTAGCGATGGCAATGGGCGCAAGCCTCGGCAAGTAGCCACCTCCGTCGACGAAATCGAAGAAGCTTTCCAGCGCAGGAAACGCCGCGAACTCGAACAGGCACGCATGGCCGGGTCTGGCGATCTGCAGAAAGTGCAGCAAGTGGTGCGCGGCGCGGCCAAGATTGGACGCAACGACCCCTGCCCATGCGGTTCCGGGAACAAATACAAGAAGTGCTGCGGCGCGAAAGCGTAACAGCAAACCTTTAAACCACAAAGGGCACAGAGTTACACGAAGGAAGTTCCTGTGCGCGATCCTTCCTTTGTGTACCTTCGTGTCCTCTGTGGTTAATGGTTTTGTTTCTTATTGCGTCGGTTTAGCTAGCACAAACGATTTCACCACGATGTTGTTCGGCTGAACTCCGACGGGAATCATCGTCAACAGAGAATATTCGCCGGGCTCGAATTTTTTCTTGGGCGTGCGCTTCTGGATGACCGTCACATCTCCTGATCCAGAATTCAGAACCAGCAAGTAATTCTGGCTTTGCGAGAGCGCCAGTCCATCTGGATGGCTGCCGACTGGCAAGGTCGCGATCATTTTTCCGATATCAATGTCGTAGACCGCGACCGTGTTCGATCCGAAATTACTCACGTAGAGACGCGAATTATCCGCAGTGACGATCCCCCGCGCCGGATGAGTCCCGATCAGATAGCTACCGCCCACTTCGTTTGTCGTTGTCTCGATAATTGAAATATCGTCGGAATCGAAGTTGCTAACCATGAGTTCACCGCCGTCGGGCTTAAGCGCCAAATGAACCGGAGTTTTGCCTACGTCAAGCAGGGCCAGCAGTTTGTCATTTTTTATATCAATCGACGCAACCTGACCCGACGCGGCGCATGCGACAAACGCTTTACCGCTGTCCGGCAGGATGGCAATGTCTTCCGGTTGCTGGCACACCGGTATGGCGCTGCGAACCGCGAGATGCCCAGCATCGATCAGCGAAACAGTATTGTCGCCGCGATTGCTGACCACTACAGTTTCGCCATCCGGAGAAACCCTGGCCAACCCCGGCGATGCTCCCACGCGAACGTTCGCGATCACAACCCGCTTCTCGAGATCAATCACCGAAACATTCGCCGATCCCGAGTTGGCAACGTATCCCCGCTTCCCATCCGCAGAAACATCAATGAAGTAAGGTTTCCCATGAACGCCGATGGTTGCGACCACTGCATTGCGTTCAGCGTCAATCACGCTGACATTGTTCGATCCCGCGTTGACGACGTAGATTTCATTCTTCTTAGTATTGGCAGCGACGCCGGTGGGCTCGCTGCCAACTTTAATCGTTTTCGCGTACTGAAAAGTGCGCAGATCGATGACGCTGACCGTATTGCTCTTGCCATTGGTGACGTAAGCAAACTCGTGATAAGCCGGACCGTAATCAGTAAGCTGCTGCTCGTGGAAATAGAACCAGCCCATGGCCGCAACAATGGGCGAGAGCACAACGATGAAAAGAACTTTTCTCAAGTTAGTGGCGCGATCGAAGGTCCGCGTGCGGTCTCGGAGGATACTGATGTAAGCGCGTTCGGACGAGCTAGAACCCCCGGCACAACCCTCCCCACCACCGGCGCGATCTGCCGTATCTGCACCATCAACTCATCGAACTGATCCGGATATAGCGACTGCATCCCATCGGACAGCGCCAGGTCCGGCTGATGATGAACCTCGATAATCAGCCCATCCGCACCCACGGCAATTGCGGCCCGCGAAAGCGGAGTGACTTTGTTACGCTTACCCGTGCCCTGGCTCGGATCAACAATAATGGGCAAATGGCTGAGCCGTTGCACCGCCGGAACCACACTCAGATCAAGCGTGTTGCGCGTGTGGTCGGCGAAAGTGCGGATGCCGCGCTCGCACAGAATCACGTTGTAATTGCCTTCGCTCATCACATACTCGGCCGCCATCAGAAATTCTTCGAGCGTGGCCGACATGCCGCGCTTCACCATCACCGGACGCTTCGAGCGTCCCGCCCGCCGCAGCAGAGAATAGTTCTGCATATTGCGCGCGCCAATCTGAATGATGTCGGCATACTGCTCAACCAGTTCGAGCGATTCATGATCAATGGCTTCGGTAATGGTCCGCAGGCCAAAATTCTCGCGGACCTCAGCCATGATCTGCAAACCTTCTTCGCCTAAACCCTGGAACGAATACGGAGAAGTCCTCGGCTTGTAAGCTCCGCCCCGAAAAAACTGCGCCCCCGCGCGAGAAACGCGCTCAGCTATTGCAAACGCCTGCTCCCGGGTCTCAATCGCGCAAGGCCCCGCGATAATCGCCAGCCCAGGCCCGCCAATCGTGGCATCGCTCCCAGCAAAACGAACGACAGTGTTCTCTGACTTAAGGTCGCGGCTCACCAGCTTATAAGGCTTGGTGACGCGGATCACTTCCTGCACGCCCGACATTTCTTCCAGCGTGCCAGCCTCGACTTCGCCCTTATTTCCTGTGATGCCGATCGCCGTTCGCTCAGCGCCGGGGATGGAGTGAGCGCGGTAGCCGAGCGCCTCGATTTTCTGGCAGACGGCGCGTACCTGTTCTTCGCTCGCGTGCGCCTGCATTACGACTAACATGAACCCACCTCGAAACCATTCAAGTCTATCTTCGAAGGCGCTGGCACCGCAAACCGCACGGGATTGCTCAGTTTGAATTTGTCTTGAAGGGGCGCGGCTTCAGTCGCGCCGCAAGTTCCCTAAGATCATCGCGGCTTTAGCCGCTGAGGGGACGTGTTGCCCAAGCTGACCCACTGGGTGCCCGACGACGCCCGAACTCGCTCGCTATACTTCTGTCATGCCCAGTTCCATCGCGCGCGAGCAGGACATCCTCAAGCTCCCCGCTCCAAAGCTCCCGCCACGTCTTACCTCGCGCCGCATCGGCATTCATACTTCGACCGCCGGAGGCGTCCAGAATGCTGCCGAGCGCGCCTATCGGCTGGGTTGCAACACTTTCCAGATTTTCTCCTCCAGCCCGCGCCAGTGGGCGCCGTATGAGCTGAGCCGTCCGCAATGCGATGAGATGATGCTCCTGCGTCAGAAATATGACCTGAAGCCCATCGCGATCCATGTGAACTATCTGGTGAATCTTGCCAGCACAACTCCGCTGTTCCTTAAGAAGTCGATCGAAGCGTTTCGTGGCGAAGTAGAACGCGCCCTGGCGTTATGCGCTGATTTTCTAGTCCTGCATCCAGGCTCGTTCCGTGGTACTGATCGCGAAGCCGGCCTGATTCAGACCTCGACAGCAATCGCAGCTGCCACACAGGGACTCGACCTTGCCAAAGGCAATCTTACGATCCTCATCGAGAACACCGCCGGATCAGAATATTCCCTGGGCGGAAGCTTCGAGCAAGTGGCGGAAGTGTTAGATCGCCTTCGCGACATAGTTCCCATCGCCGCCTGCATCGATACCTGTCACACCCACGTTGCCGGATACGACATCGTCAACCAAGAGGGACTGAAGCAGACGCTAGGACATCTCGAGGAGACCGTCGGTCTGAAGAACGTCCGTGTCTGGCATTGCAACGACGCCAAAGCCGCTCGCGGATCAAAGCTGGATCGCCACCAACATATCGGGAAGGGAACCATCGGCCACGAACCGTTTCGCCGACTACTGAACGACCCCCGCCTGGCCCACGCCGCCTTCATCGCCGAAACCCCCATCGACAAACCAGGAGACGACAGAAGGAACATAGCAGCATTGAAAAAGTTAGTTGCAACATGAATCACGTACGGACAGCCGCCCCGGCTGTCCATCCGAGCGAAGCTCCACATCTTTGCCGATCGATGCCGAATGTGTCATTCTAAGCATGTCAAACGCCCATGTTCATTCGCCTCGAACCCGAACTGGAAGAAAAGCTCGACTCTATTTCCAAAGAGACCGGTCGCAGCAAGAGCCACCACGCTCGCGAGTCCATTCGACAATACTTGGAAGACCACGAGGACTACCTGAAGGGCATCGCCGCTCTGGAGCGTCACGAACCGACCATCGCGCTCGAAGAGCTGGAGCGCAGGCTTGGCGCAGCCGCGATTGCCCGGAAATCGCTGCCTCCCGCGCCGCTATTGTAAAATATACGTTTATCCGGACCCAAACTTTCCTTCTATGCCGCAGGAAGAAAAAACCATCCCGGTCCACGAGGACCGCTACGACGCCCAGCGCATCGAGGCCAAATGGTTCGAGCGCTGGCAGCAGGACCCGTCTCTCTACGCTGCCGAGCCCAACTCGACCAAACCGAAATATTACGTGCTTGAAATGTTGCCGTATCCCTCCGGCGTTTTGCATATGGGACATGTGCGCAACTACGCCATCGGCGATGCCCTCGCCCGCTACATGTGGATGAACGGTTACAACGTGCTTCATCCCATGGGCTGGGATTCGTTCGGACTTCCCGCGGAAAACGCCGCCATCGCTAACAACACGCCGCCCCGCGAGTGGACGCTTCGCAACATCGCGAACATGAAGACGCAGATGAATCGGCTCGGCTTCGGTTACGACTGGTCGCGCGAAGTCACGACCTGCCTGCCCGAATATTACCGATGGAATCAGTGGTTCTTCGTGAAGCTTTTCGAAAAAGGCTTGGCCTACCGCAAGAAGAGCAAGGTCAACTGGTGTCCAAAGTGCTGCACCGTGCTCGCCAACGAACAGGTCGTGAACGGCCGCTGCTGGCGGCACGAAGACACGTTAGTCGAACAGCGCGAACTCGAACAATGGTTCTTGCGCATCACGCAATATGCCGATGAATTGCTCCGCGACCTCGACAAACTCGGCGACTGGCCCGAGAAAGTCCGTACTATGCAACGCAACTGGATCGGCCGCAGCGAAGGCACGCTGGTCGATTTCAAACTCGAGGGCGCGACGGACTCGACCATCACGGTCTTCACCACCCGCGTCGACACCATCTACGGGGCAACCTCCGTCCAACTTGCGCCCGAGCATCCTCTGGTCGCTCGTCTCACCAGGAATAACGACCCATTGCGCACCCAGGTCGAACAGTTAATTGCCGAGCAGCGCAAAGCGAAAGAAGTCGGCGACATCGGTTCCATCGAAAAGCATGGAGTCAATACTCACCATTTCGCCGTCAATCCCTTCAACGGCGAACGCGTCCCCATCTGGATAGCAAATTACATCCTCATGGATTACGGCACCGGCGCGATCATGAGTGTGCCCGCGCACGATGAGCGAGACTACGAATTCGCCACGAAATACCATCTCAAAGTTCGCGTCGTCATCGTCCCCGCTGCCCTTGATCCGGAAGAAACCAGCGTCGAACCCGTGCTTCCGTTTACCACCTTCGACGCCATGCTGGTCAATTCTGGTCCATTCAGCGGCCTCGAATCCAAAGAAGCGATTCCGAAGATGTCCGCGTATGCCCACAAGAACGGTTTCGGCAAAGCTACGGTCACCTATCGCCTGAAAGACTGGGGCATCTCGCGCCAGCGTTACTGGGGCACGCCCATCCCTATGCTTTACTGCGAAAAAGACGGAATCGTCCCGGTGCCTGAAAAAGATTTGCCGGTCATCTTGCCAGAGAACGTTGATATCACCTTGACGGGTGGCTCACCCCTGGGCCAGGTACCGGAATTCGTGAATGCGATCTGTCCGAAATGTGGCGGTCCCGCCCGCCGTGAGACCGACACCATGGACACCTTCGTGGATTCGTCCTGGTACTTCTATCGCTACACCGGCGCGCACAACAACCTTGCGCCTTTCGATTCCAAGACAGTCGCCTATTGGTTTCCGATCGACCAGTACATCGGCGGCGTCGAGCATGCGATTCTTCATCTCATCTACTCACGCTTCTGGACCAAGTTCATGCGCGACATGGGCCTGGTAAAGAACGACGAACCCGTCGACCGATTGTTTACTCAGGGCATGATCATTAAAGGCGGAGCGAAAATGTCCAAGAGTCTGGGCAACATCGTTTCGCCGGATGAGATGATCGCCCGCTTCGGCGCTGACAGCACCAGAATGTATACATTATTCGCGACCTCGCCGGATCGCGAACTCGATTGGCAAGATGAGGGAGTCGAGGGCATTCGGCGTACTTTGTCGCGCGTGTACCGTTTCGTTGCGAGAAACGCTCAGCCGAACCATCCGGATTGGCGCAAGCCCGTTCCCGCCGAATTGCCACGCGAGGCACGCAAAATTCAACGCAAGCTTCACCAGACCATCAAGCGTGTAAGCGATGACTTCCAGGGGCGCTGGCATTTCAACACGTCCATCGCCGCAATTATGGAGTTGGTGAACGACCTCTACGCCGTAGAAGAACGTGCGGCGCGGGCACCCTCGCCCGCGGACGTTGTTCCAATCTCTCTTTGGTCGAGTGTGCAACGCGATCTCGCGCTCCTCCTGGCGCCGTTTGCCCCGCACCTCGCCCACGAACTCTGGGAAATGTTAGGCGAGAAGGGAAATCTCCTTCGCGCGCCGTGGCCGAAGTACGATCCCGCCTTGGCGAAAGAAGACGAAATTGAAATACCCGTGCAAATCAATGGCAAATTGCGCGGCCTAATCGTCGTCCCCGTGGACTCATCGAGAGAAATAATCGAGCAGCGCGCCTTGTCGGAAGAAAAGATCAAAGCCACAATCGCCGGCAAGCAAATTGTGAAAGTGATCGTAGTGCCCGGCAAACTGGCAAACATCGTCGTCGCTGCTTCGAATCCCTGAACCTCGCCACACCCTGTCATCCTGAGCGCAGTATCTGCTTCGCTACGCGAAGCAGATCCGCAGTCGAAGGACCCCGCGACCGCAATTGCTATCAAGGCAGCCTCAGGGAACTCCACCAACGCGGCGCACCGACAAGCTCATTCGAGTTGCGTTATCCTAGCCCCAGCATGAAACCACGCTCGCCCACGCTCGAAGGCTTCCGCGCCATCTTCCGCCGCCCATCCTTCGGACTGGCCGAGATTGCCTGGCGCTGGAGCTTCGGCGTTGCAGCCGCGCTCCTGCTCGCATTTTCCTTCTTCACATTTCTGGACACGTTGCCCGTCGGCAAGTCCGATCTGCTTTTGTTGCGAAGCAGACAGCCGTTCCTGATCTTTCGCGCGATGGCGCACATTGTTAGAGGCAGCGCATTTCGTGCAGTCGGGGCGGGCATTGTGTTGGCGTTGACTTTGGGAGCAGCCTGGATCGTCCTCGCCTCGTTCGGCCGGGCAGCCACGGTGAACGCACTGATTGCCTATTTTCGCGAGAGCGGAGTCTGCGCGCCCGAACGCCAAGAGAAAAGCAGCTGGAGATTGCGCTCTCTTTTCGCTCTCAACTTTTTCCGGCTGGCCGCAACTCTCGCAGCCGCAGTAGGCTGCCTCGCTGCCATTCTCTTGGGCGCAGCCGCGTCCCCGCCGACCCATCCTTCCCCGGGCATTGCCGCGCTGATCTTTCTGACCGTCACCATGCTGGTTTGGCTCGCATGGTCCACACTGAACTGGTTTCTTTCATTAGCATCGATATTTGTGGTCGCGGACGGCGAGGATACATTCGGCGCAATCACAGCCGCAATCGATCTCTGTCGCGCCCGCTCCGGATCAATCTTCGCAGCGGGCACTTGGTTCGGCCTGGCGCATCTCACGGCGTTTGCTCTCGCCAGTTCGATTGTCGGCTTCCCCTTAGCCTTCGCCCCGTACCTTCCCGCGGCTGCCGTGCTGGGCGGCGTGCTGTCAGTGACCGTCCTTTATTTTGCCGTCGCAGATTTCTTGTATGTGGGACGTCTCGCGGCCTACGCGGCCATGGTGGAAATGCCGGAATCGCAGGTGACCGCTGAGACTGCGCCGCCCGCGTTGCCTCTCGCCGGAACCCATCTCGACCCGAACCTTCAGTCCAGTCCCGCCGTCGACGCCACCGAACTCATTCTCAGCGACGTTCCCGCTCCGAGCTAGAATTCAACAGCCAGAACCGCCCTTCTCTCTTTACACTTACTCTCCGATTTGAGACACTCGTCCGTGGAAACCCAATCTATCGTCGTCCTCGACTTCGGAGCGCAATATTCCCAACTCATTGCGCGCCGCATACGCGAACAAAATGTTTTCTCAGTCGTCCTTCCTTGCACAGCGAGCCTCGATGAGATCCGCTCTTACTCACCGCTAGGCATCATCCTCTCTGGCGGGCCGAGCTCGGTCTACGATCAGGACGCTCCCAACACCGACCGCCGCGTCTTCGATCTAGGCCTGCCCGTGCTCGGCATCTGCTACGGCTTACAGTTGATGGTCCACGTGCTAGGCGGAAAAGTTAAAGCCGCCGACAAACGCGAATATGGTCATGCGAACGTTGAGATCAAAGATGACTCGCGCCTGTTTCACGGCGTGCCCAAAAAGCTCTCCGTCTGGATGTCGCATGGCGACGAAGCAGTCGATCTGCCCGCTGGATTCCATCTCACCGCCAGCTCCCCCAACGCCGCAGCCGCCATCGAGAATCCCGAGAAGAAAATGTACTCGGTGCAGTTCCATCCCGAAGTGCGCCACACTCAATCCGGCACCGACATCCTGCGCAATTTCGCTCTCATCATCTGCGGCGCCAAGCCCACCTGGACTCCGCAGCACTTCATCGATGCGACCATCGCCGACGTGCGGAAAACAGTGGGCCATGGCCGCGCGATTTGTGCACTCTCCGGAGGCGTAGATTCCGCCGTGGCCGCCACACTCGTCGATCGCGCTCTGCGTGACGGCGACAATCCGTCACGCCTGACTTCGGTCTTCGTCAACAACGGCGTGCTGCGCAAGAATGAATTTGAAAAGGTCCAGCAGAACCTGCGCGACAAACTCGGCCTGCACGTGGTCGCAGTCGACGCCACTGACCGCTTCCTCAGTAAACTCGCCGGCGTCACCGATCCCGAGAAAAAACGCAAAATCATCGGCAACGAATTCATCGCCGTCTTCGACGAGCAAGCCCATCGCATCGAAAAAGACGAAGG
Organism: uncultured Acidobacteriota bacterium; assembly: GCA_963722725.1. Lineage (GTDB taxonomy): Bacteria > Acidobacteriota > Terriglobia > Terriglobales > Acidobacteriaceae > JABDBE01. The sequence continues at coordinate 151,354 of CAVROB010000006.1, read as the reverse complement.
CAAAGTCGAATGGCTGGTCCAGGGCACACTTTATCCCGACGTGATCGAATCCCGCTCAGTTCGCGGGTTCTCCCAAATCATCAAGTCGCACCACAACGTCGGCGGACTGCCCGAAAAAATGAAGCTCAAATTAATCGAGCCGCTAAAAGAATTATTCAAAGATGAAGTCCGCAAAATCGGACGCGACCTCGGCATGCCCGAAGAAATCCTGCAACGCCAACCGTTCCCCGGACCGGGCCTCGCAGTCCGCATCGTCGGCGAGGTCACGCCCCAGCGGCTATCCATCCTTCGCGAGTGCGATGACATTGTGGTCAGCGAAATCAAGCAAGCCGGCCTCTACCAGAAAATCTGGCAGTCGTTCGCCGTCCTGCTCCCGGTCATGTCTGTCGGAGTCATGGGCGACCAGCGCACCTACGCCAACACCTGCGCCATCCGCGCCGTCCACTCCGAAGACGGCATGACTGCCGACTGGGTCCCGCTCCCGCACGAAGTCCTGAAAACAATTTCCAGCCGCATCGTGAACGAAGTGAAAGGCGTGAACCGCGTAGTCTACGACATCACTTCGAAGCCCCCAGGCACCATCGAGTGGGAGTGAATCAGCAATTAGCAGTTAGCATTTAGCAAAATCGTACAGACACAGCCGCCCCAGGGTTCCGGCCCGCCCGCAAAAGTTATCCACAGACCGGTAGTGCCGAAAAGTTGTCAAGCCCCCCAAGGCACCCAATTCCCGCCAAGACGCTGATTCAACACACAAAATAAATCTGAAAACCATGGCATAGTTACTCCCCGGATTTGCTATTCTAGAAGTAGAGATAAAAAAGAGGCGCAAAGCTCCCCAGCTTGCGCCTTTTCTCTTGCCGCAACATCGACCGGACATCTCCCACGACAAATGGGCAAAGCCAAACGCGCCACCCGCGGACGCACCCGAGCGTCCGAGGAGAGCTGCGCCCGGCAAGCGTCCAAAAAAGGGAGCGCAAAACCAAAAGAAGGAGAACAAGGCGAACTAGCTTTTTTATCCAAAGCCTCAAGCATGGGCTTCGCGCTATCCCTGCCCTACGGCCACATGCAGCGCTACGACTTCTTGGTCGACAGCGGCAAAAACATCTGGCGCGTCCAGGTCAAAACCACAAAACACATGCTGAATCGGCCTCTATCTGGTCGGCATGCATCATCGCGCCAATAAAAAAGCCCACGCCTACACCGCCTCCGAGATCGATTTCGTTGCCGTCTACATTCTGCTCGAGAAAACCTGGTACATCCTCCCCGTCCGCGAAGTAACGGAGCACCGCTCGTTGCTCTTTCGTCCCAAAGGCTACGCCCGCCGCGACCCCTACGCCCACTACCGCGAAGCCTGGCACCTGCTGCGCTAGCCGGACGGCCTAGTCTTCGGATGAGATTGAACCGGGGGTGGCCCACCCTAACCATCTAACCTGCTCTTCAGGGTGCCCCGTTCAAACTCCGCTTGGACGGGGTTTTCGGCGAGCTCCCTACCCCGACTGGCCGGGGCACACTCTCGGCTCATCCTTCGCGTTAACCGGGAAGTCCGCTGCTTCTTTGAGGGGATTTATTGTGTAGAAACGGTACACGCCGTCCATCAGAAACATCAGGACGCCGGCGATCAGGAACATGTCCCCAATGCTGAAACGATACAACGCGGCTTGGTCGGCAAGTGTCAGCCATTGTCCTTTGCCGGAAACATTCCAAATGGGAGCCGCTGGCTGGAACGTAGCCGGAATTCCAACCGATGGCATGACGCCTTTATTCAAGGATGTAACCAACGCGTTGCAAGTGATCCCCAGCAAAACAAGGAGTCCGCCTTTCACCCTGGCACGCACGATGTAGCGAACCACCCACGCCAGCGTTGTGATCCAGAATAAATAGCAGAAAGCCATGTTCGCGGTTATTCGCCAGAGCGCCCCTATGCACAGGACGCAAGCGAGTTTGACATAAACCTTCACGGTTGACTCCCTGGCAATTTGGACAAGGCTCAGACGAGTCACAGGATTGCCTCGTCTGGTAAAGCTCGAACCATGGGGATGGACCTACTCAATGTTCAACTCGTCACTGGGCTTGGCGGAGATTCCGGCCGCGGGGGAGAAAAATGCGACCTACATTTCTTATTACACCACCAAACCCGCCCGAAAACCAGTGACGTACGTCCACCGATCAGGTAACTGTATCGGCGTGGCTCTCGGCATTGGCCTGTCCGGCTATGACATTGACAAGTGCTACGATGCGGACACAGGAAATCCTTGCCCGAATCCCGCGAAGGTTATGATTGAACTGGGAGCCAGGGCTGCACCGACCGCCCAAATCCAGCCGGCGTCGTACTCTTAGCCTCGCGCCTATCTGACTACCCATGGGTCGGAAACATTTGTCCGAATCACTCCAGCACAAGTAGTAGAATGCCTGAGCGTTTCCAATTTCTCGCCCTGAGGGCCAAAAGATGATTGCCCAATTCTTTCTGTTCGTAGTCGCGGTTCTGCTGATTTCGATTTTCTGGGAACTGACCAAGATTAACCATTGCCTCAAGACGCTTCTTTCCCAATCAAAACAGGATTATGAATGGGCGAAGAAACGCGCTGCCTGACGTCAGAAAGCAGTCAGGTGGCCCACCCTTAGTTTTCTAAAACGTCGTCATCCTGAGGCGGGTGGCCCATTCAAGCCGTCCTTTGGCTTGAGTGGGGCACTTCGTGGATGGAGCCATGCGTTTGCGCCTTCAACAATAGCCCGCGGCCCCCTCGTCGACTTCAACACTCTATTCCGCTTTTTCCAGCAGGGGGCTGGCCCGCCCTAAACCTCTAAACTACTCTTCAGGGTGCCCCGTTCAAGCTCCGCTTGGGCGGGGTTTTCGGCCAGTTCCCTACTCCGACCGAGCCTTCATGTACGACCGCAGAATCGCGTTGATGCGGGTCTGGTAGCCGCTTCCGGCCCGCTTGAGCCATTCCACGACATCATGGTCAACCCGGATGGTCAGACGGTCTTTGGGTTCCGGCATGGTGAGCTTGGCGTTTTTCCAGAATGATTTATCCAGCTTGGGAATATCGGAGTCGTCGATGTCCGCATCCCGCATCTGACGCAAACGTTTGAAGTCAGTCTTGCCCTCGAAAATCACTTTGCCCCGGACCTTGCTGATGGAACCTTGCGCATACGTCTTCACTAATAGCCGCAAAGCGGCATCCACGGCAGCCTTCTTAGTCCGAACTACGCTGCATCGCATCGCCTCACGCATCAACCGGTCGTCGATTTCGATACTGGTCCGCATAATTCCAGCATCGTCCGAATTCGCAAATACATTAGGCTTTATCCAGCAGCTTGCGCGAAACCGCCGTTGCCATCTTTCGCGGGCTGAAGCGCACCGACTCCGCCACCAACCAATTTCGAAATCCGGAGATCACCAGCGTTTTGCCTGCCATCAATCCGCGATAGCCGTCTCGGGCGACGGTTTTCGCATCCATGGGACGCAGGGTCTTGACCAGCCTCGTGTTTTCCATGCCTGCGCGTTCCTGGAGATTAGTGGCAGTGGGTCCAGGACAAAGGCAAGTCACGGTCACGCCGGAGCCTTTCAATTCGTTGGCCAGCGCCTCGGAGAATGAGATGACATACGCCTTCGTGGCGTAGTAAACCGCCATCAGCGGGCCGGGCTGGAATCCTGCGGTCGAAGCCACGTTCAGGATCTTGCCGGAATGACGCTCGATCATGGGCCCGAGAAAAAGCTTGGTGAGATGCGTGAGCGCGATGACGTTGAGTTGAATCTGGCCGAGATTTTCTTCCGGCGACACCTTTGCAAATTCACCAAGCACGCCGTAGCCGGCGTTGTTCACCAGAATGTCCACGGCAACGCCCTCGCGTTGCAGTTGGTCGAACAGAAACTGCGGCGCCGGCGCAGCCGTGAGGTCGAGCGGGACAGCTTTGGTAGAAACGCCAAACTGGCGCTGAAGTTCCCCGGCAAATTGCGTGAGCTTGTCCGCACCGCGGGCTACGAGAACGACGTTGTGATGATCTTTGGCAAAGAGCTTGGCCACTTCGTATCCGATGCCGCCGGAGGCGCCGGTGATGAGAGCGGTTTGATTCGTAGCGGTTGGGGGCTGGCTCATGCTTTCACCCCATACAAGAATCGGGTGCCCCGTCCTTCTCGCGTTCTGTGCGGGGGCGCTCTTGGGTGACTTGCTAGCGGCGGACGACCGGATACAGACTACACGCTTGCCATCGCTGGTTCGACCTCGTAGATCGAATGCCACGACGTTGCGGCCTTCAGGCGGTCGTTCACATTGTTGATGTTTTTCACGCCTTCGGTCTGCAGCCATTTGCGGAAGGCGTCCGCGCCTTGCTTGGCGTAGATCGGGATGCCGTCCTTCCACGTCGCACGGCCGCACAGCACTCCATTGAACTTCACGCCCGATTCTCCGGCGAGTTCGAGCGCTTCTGTGAACTCTGCATTGCTTACGCCTGCTGACAAATAAATAAACGGCTTGTTGACGACCGACGCGGCTTTCAAGAACAAGTCTGCGGCTTCTTTTTTGCTGTAGGCTTTTTGCCCCGCGTAAGCTTTCGCGCCTTCGACATACTTCATGTTCACCGGCACTTCAACCTTCAACACATCGACGTTGTAACGAGGTTTGGTGAACTCGCGCATGCTCTCAGTGACGATCTGCGGTTTTTTCTTGGCGTAGTCGAAACCCTTTTCGTCCGCGCCTTCTTCGTAGCCGACAAACTCCAGAAAAAATGGGATGTCGTTTGACCGGCATTCATCGCCGATGCGCTCCACCCATGCATGTTTTTTGTCGTTGACATCCTTGGGATCGAAAGGCGTGTAGTAAAGCAAAATTTTGACGCAGTCCGCGCCCACTTCTTTCAGGCGGCGCGCCGACCAATGATCAAGCAAGTCCCCGAGACGGCCGGGACCGGTCTTATCGTATCCGGTCTTCTCATAGGCCAGGAGCAAGCCGGCGTTCTTGGCACGCCGCTTGGCCGCGGGCAATCCCCATTCAGGATCAAGCAGGATCGCGCTGGCATGGGGCGTGAGAACTTCCGCCACCAGCGACTTGAATTCTTCCATCAGAGCATCGCTGATGTCGCCGCCTTTTTCCTTGGCCAAAGACTTCTGCAAAGACCCCCTCTGATCCATCGCAGCAGCTTGGATCACGCCTTGGGGGGTGGAGACTCTTTTTAGGCCAGCTAGCTTTCCGGGAGTGAGTTTCATGGGATTCCTCCGTGGTGATTCGATTGAATCAATTTATATGAAAGCTTATTGTAAACCCAAAATCCTTCGCGAGCGATTACTGCCCACACCGAGATCAAAGGCGGCGAAGCGATAATTTGCACAGCGCGGCGGGTTTTGAGAGGCCTGAACGTCACAGACAATCGGCCGGCGCTTGCTCTAGGATGACGATCTCACTGGGAGTTTTGCGTGATCGGGATGGGAGACCTGAGTGCTTCCGGGCAGTGCCGAATGAGGACAGCGAATTTCGTTGTGGTTGCGCTTGCCTTGTTGGTCGCGGTTGGATGCGGGGGTGGGAGTAGCGGCTCGGGATCGATTTCAGGTCCTTATGAGTTTGTGGCGACGTCGAATACGACCAGCGGATGGACGACTCTTATCGAAGCCAATCTTTCCGCAAACGGGGCTCAAACCAGCGCTACCGGCCCTAATCAGGTACAAACTGCGACTCGCCTGAACGGGGTTTGGTATGTCAACGGGGATGGCCAGTGTCCTTATTCTTTGCCGGGGCAGAATAGCATTGGCGGGACGACCAGCGGCAATAACATCACTCTCACCTTCAACGAAGGTGGAAACGTTTTTACGGGTGCGGGGATTGTAAGCGGAAGCTCGATCTCGGGAACTTATTCCGGGGGGAATTCTGATTGCTCCGATTCTGGGACGTTTACCGGCACAAAAGTGCCGAATCTCGCCGGAACGTTCTCGGGGACGTTGAACTTTCCTTCAGGTGCGGATTTGGTGACGGCTACACTGACCGAAAGCAGCGGTAATTTGCTTACGGTGCAAACGACCTTGACGGGGACAGACAATGGAGCCTTCACCTTCTCGGGTTCCGCGGTCGGCAACGTAATGTTTGTTTCGGGGATGGTGAATGGGAATCAGTTTTCTTTGTTCGGGTATTTTGACAGTAGCGGGGCGTACAACGGGACGGCTAATTCGATTCAGGTGTTCGACGATATTGCCGGAGATGGCATTTATGCCAACTATGGGTTGTTAGTCGAGCAATGAGAATGAGGATGACGAGGCCTGGCTTTCCATGGCCGGTAGCACCCTCAGCGGTTGTCGCAGAGTCGTTGCAGTCCTGGCGGCACGGCTTCAGGGTCTCTGCCGCAACCGGTCTTTCGCCCAGCGGGGCTCACCAAGTCCCCGCTCACCACCTACGGCGTGTTCTGTAGGAACAGAATGCCATTTGAATGAAAGACTTTACATCTTTGCTGCCGAAGATTTTCGTTATCGCGTCGGGGCAACCTGAAGGTTCCTTTGTTTCAACTAATTGCAGGCCGCAAAAGAACGGCAGGTGGAATGCTGACATTGACGGAGGCAACGTGCTCATGCGCAGGACCTTAGCGCGGTTGCCAGTCGGGGAATTAGAGTATGGCTGGCTCTGTCCCAATCCGAGCCGCTTGTTTTGTGATGTTGGCGGCTTGTGGGGCGCTGTGCCAGCAGCGTCTGAGTTCGCTGCCGGACGCACCAGTGGTACAGGTTTCAGCGCAAGCGAACATTCATGGCAGTGCGCAATTCGGCAATCTTGTTTTCTATCAGGAAAAGCCCGATCAGAATAGCTCCCGCGATTTTCTTAGCAGGCACTTTTATCCCACGTTGCCGAAACGGAATTTGAATTATCATCCTGCGAACGAGGGCTTGGTGCGCCGGGCGACTGATGCGGCTTCGCGCACTCTGGTCACACGGGATGACTCCGGAAAAGCCAAGCTGAATACTTCATATCTGCTGCGAATGTTGACTTGGGTGGCCAAGGACACGGCCTCGACTCCGTATTGGAGACGGCGTTTTGGAGAGCCGTTCAGCGATTTTGGTTCGACGATTGGCAACGACGTCGGGATGAACGTCTTGCATGAGTTTGAGCCCGGTATCGAGAAACTGTTGAAGAACCACACTCCGAAGTTCGTGACGGCGATGGAAGAACACGGGGTGCGTGCCGGACAAAGATAGTCTAGATGCGGGCCTTCGCCAACAGAAGGAAGCCTGCGTTGGGTTGGTCAATAAGTGTAATGGGGATTTATCGCCAATTCGATTTTACGGTTTCCGCCCCCAAAGACAAGTCTCGAAAACGAATGGACACCTATTTCGAGCTGGTTATCAGCACTACATCGGCCCCGCTTTCCCCACGTGCCAAGGCGAGTTGGTCACCGTCCGGAGACCAGGCGACACTGAATATGCGTCCGGACTTGAAGTTTGTGATTTGTTTTGCGGGTCCACCATTCAGAGGTTGTCTAAGAAGATTGGATACCGCATCACGAGTGATGACGAAATCGATGGCGTGCCCGCCGGGGGCCCATGAAAAATCACCAACATCACCGATATCAGAGGGCGCATCCGTTGATCCCACCCGCTGCCCGGAATCTGCATTTATTACAATAGCCATCCAGTGAGTCTGTAACTCAGCGCTCAGGTAAGCGATGAGCTTTCCGTCGGGCGAGATCCGGAATTGAGGGCTCAACAACGCCTGGCTCAACTGGACGAACTGGCCGTCTTCAAGCGATACCCGCCAAATCTCCTGATCTTTCGATGTATCCAAGTAGGCGATCCATTTCCCATCGGGTGAGCACTCGGGGTAGGATTCTCCCTTCCCACTGGTTACGCGGGTAGGATGGGAGCCATCGGCTTCCATCTTCCAGACATTGTCTCCCGACCGCAGGGATTCAAAGACGATGAGGCGGTCGCTTCCGCAACTTGAGGGACTGCTGTTGTTGTGTTCGTCCCCGGTCAACAGAACGCGGTCGCGCCCGTTGCGGTTCAAGCGCAGGAGTTCGCCTCTGGTGTTCTGTATGACAATCTGGTCGTTGGACAGCCAAGTGAGGCTGACCACCGACTCAGCGGATGTGATCTGCCGTGCCTTGTCGGCTATCCCCCCAGGAGCGATCCAGACATCAGCTGCATAGTTGCTCTCGATGATGGCGATCACGTTGGCATCGCTGGTAAGGGAGATACAACAGGGATCGTAGTTGGTCAGGTCGTTGGTGATCCGACTCAGCTTCCCACCGGGATAGGAGACAAACCAGAGTTGGCCCTGGAGTCCCGTTAGCGGATCCGCCAGCACCATCACCAGACCGCTTCCATCGGGCATCCATTGCAGGCGTCCAATAAGGCTGGTCGTGGTGTAAATCTCCTTTTCTGCGCCATCGGAGACGGATACGGCCAATACAGAAAAATTACCCCCCAGGGTTCGGTCGCTAACTGACGCGATGATGGTTTGCCCATCGGGCGACCAGGCGGGGGCGACTAATTCGCCGGGTTGGGCCCATGTGAAAGTCTGCGGGTTTTTTCGGGTGACGAGAACCTTTTCACCTGAGCCGTCGATGTTGGCGGCGACAAGGTAGGACTCGCCTTTGAGAGGATTTCCGCGAACGAAGGCGATCCGTTTGCCGTCGGGGGCAATGCTGATCGCCGTATCAATGTTGTATATCAACTGGCGCGGGGTTCCGCCAAGGACGGGGATTTGGTACAGATAGCCCGTCTCCGGGCGATCCACTGCTGTAGCCGTAAAGTAGATGAAATTGCCATCGTGCGAGAAAGTCAATCCGAAAAACTGCATGAGGCCGCCCGCCACGATTTGAACACCGCTCTCAGCTGCTACCTGGCGTATCCACAAGCTTTGTTTCTCCCCTTCCGCCAGCACATAAACCACATAGCGGCCATCGGGTGAAATAGTAGCCATGGTGGCCTTGCCATTCTCCGTGAGCCTGCTGATCCGCATATTCCCCAGGTTCAGTGGCGAGGCATGGCCACTGGTCCATCTGTACACGGCGAACGCGACCGCCAATGTTGCCAGCAGCAGAAAGGCGAAGCCTGCAACAACGGCATACTTGTGACGTTTAGCGTGTGCGATGAGGATGCGTCCACTCGACGGAATTCCGCCTCGACCTACGTTATCGGGCTGCGACACTGACAGCGCAGCGAGCTGCTGGTATCCGGAAGAATCGATCTCACGCTTCAGGCGTTTCAAATCCACGGCCATGTCCGAAACAGTCTGGTAGCGCAATCGCCGGTCTTTCTCCAGGGCCTTGTTGACTATGCGCTCCAGTTCGACGGGCGCTTCAGGATTCAGACGTAGTAGCGATACAGGAACTCGATGAAGAATGGCGTCAAAGATGACCGCAGTGGTCGCGCCTGTGAACGGGGGCCTGCCAGTGGCCATTTCGTAGAGTACAGCTCCGAAAGAGAAGATATCGGTGCGGGTGTCCAGTTCCTCTCCTCGGGCCTGTTCGGGAGACATGTAGGCGACCGTACCCAGCGCTTGCCCGGGGCTCGTCAGATGCTCTTCACTAAGGCTAGTGGTGGCCTGAGCTGAGAGGGGGGAACCGGCAGCCAATTTCCGCGTATGCGTCTTTCTGGCCAAGCCGAAATCAAGTATTTTTATCGCTCCCCGGCGGGTTACGAAGAGATTCGCCGGCTTAATGTCGCGATGCACAATGCCTGCCGCATGGGCTTCGTCGAGGGCATCGGCAATCTGGATCGACCACTCAAGGACTTGCTCGACGGAGGGCGGGTTGGCTTGGAGAACATGCCTGAGAGTTTCCCCCTCGAGCAGTTCCATGGCAATGAAGGGCTGGCCTTCATGCTCGCCAATCTGGTAGATAGTGCAGATATTCGGGTGATTCAGCGCCGCCGCGGCGCGGGCTTCCCGTTGAAAGCGATCGAGCGCCTGCTGATCTTCCAACGAATCTGGAGGGAGAAACTTCAAGGCGACGAAACGACCGAGGGTTGTGTCCTCGGCCTTGTAAACAACACCCATGCCGCCGCCGCCAAGTTTCTCCCGAACGCGGTAGTGGCCAACGGTGCAGCCGATCATCTGGGCAAAAGACCTGTCGGCGAGAATGTTAGGTTTTTTGTCGTAGCGCGTCAACGCCTAAGCAAACATCGTTTACGTAACCGGGCGATAGCGCAAGTTTGCGCCGTCTGTTCGCCCCCAAAGCGAAGTGGTGTGCTGCGGCGAGGGGGTTTTGAGTGTAATGGGGATTTACCGTCAACAATCATCAAGCTCGGGCTGGGGATTCTACCCCGTCGGATGCCGGTAGGCCCCGACCAATCTCGAAATCAGAACTGCGAGGTAGAGCACGCCCACAATAGCTTCAATCACCGAGATCGAACGCGCCTCCGCCGAGACCGGCGTAATACCGGACGCTCCCAGCGATGTCATCGTGCCGAAGCTGTAATAGACGAAGTCGAGCCGGTCGGGAACCGTATGAATATTTGCCAGTGGGTCGAGATAGAAGGCGCGCGGCTGCACCAAGGCCACCATCCCATAAATGCTGGCAAAGGCGAACCCTACCAGCAGATAAATACAAAGCGCTCCAAAGATGGTCTCCGAGTTCGGCTGCTTGGGGCCAAAAACCCTGCGGAAGATGACCACAACCATAAAGACATCAAAGGCAAAGCTGACCACAACGTTAAGAATAGAAAACCAGCTCAAATGCGCGCCCACATTGAGCACCCGATGCAGGAACGTCGGAATCGCCAGCACCAGCGCAGCAACCACGAGACTGCGCCGGAAACTGACCACGTACACGCAAAGGACAATCGCGGTGCTTCCGAGCACCCGGAATACGTAGTAACCAAACACGGTATTTTCGGCATAGGGATAGAGAATCAGGGAAGCCAGAAGAAAGAGGAATAGCAGGAAAAACTTCCGCCCAGCCAGAGCGTCCGACGCCCAGCGGGCTTCAGTCAGCGCATCGCCTAGTCTATGAGACATGTGCAGCCGGAACCGCACACAATCTTAGTCTTACCCCGCACTCGACGCAATCAATCGACCCGTCCGGTAGTGGACCAGTTTGGATCTGGTCCACTACCACCCGTCCGCGGCAGCTCAATGAGTGCTATCGATTTTGCAACAATCATCCGCCACAAGGGGTGCCGTTCGTGGATAATTCTATGGTGAGCAAACATCGAATTAAGAATCAGGTGGAGGGCGTTCCGACACATCCATCGTGCGAGGACTGCGGTTAGCAAACATGCCCATCCGGTTGCGGATAGTGCTGTTGGCTGCCCTTCTCGGTGGGTTCTTGGCGATCCTGTTTCTGCCAATTGCGAACAGTGACAGGTATATCATTCAGGCCATGGCAGAGTTCCCGGTGAGCGAGGTTCGCGCCGCGTTTCCCGCTTTGCAAGAAGGGTCCATTTTCTTTGACAATGCAGCGGGCGCGCAATCCCCCCAGGCCGTCCTGAACGCGGTAGCCAACCATCTGCTTCATCGAAATGTTCAAAGAGGCGGTCGATACAAGCAGTCGCGGGAGGTGGATGAAGCCATCGCGCAAGCTCGTGCAAGCGTCGCTCTGCTCGTTAATGCCCGGCATCCCGACGAAATTTCCTTCGGCATGAATGCTACTTCATTCATGCGGCTCATCAGCATTGCCATTGGTCAAACCTTGAACGATCGTCATGAAATCATCGTGACCGACCTTGACCACGAAGCTAACATTGCGGTGTGGCTGGCTCTCGAACGTGAAGGTGCCAAGATTGTATGGTGGCATTTCAGAGACGACGGCCGGCTGCACCCAGAAGATCTGGAGAAGTTGCTGTCACCGCGAAGCCGCATTGTGGCCTGCACGTTGGCCTCAAACGCAATCGGATCCATTCTGAATATTGCAGAGGTCTCAAAGAGAGCTCATGCTGCCGGAGCCGAAGTGTTCGTAGATGCCGTACACTATGGCCCGCACGGGACAATCGATGTTCAGGGGTTTGACTGCGATTATCTGGTTTGCTCAGGTTATAAAATCTTTTCTCCCCACATGGGATTTCTTTGGGGACGTCTTGAAACACTCAACGCTCTGCCAACGTTCCGTGAAGATTTTGTGCCCGACACCACACCCGACAAACTGGAGGTTGGCACCTATATCTATGAGAACGTGGCTGGCATGGATGCCGCTGTGCGCTACCTGGAAGATCTTGGACGGCGAACCAACCCCGCCGCAATCTCCCGACGTGCGGCGCTGGTCGCGGCTACCGAAGCCGTCCGAAGCTATGAGGTGCAACTCTCCTGCGCGATGCTGGATGCGCTGGCAAATGCGAACGCATCCGTGTATGGCATAACCGCGAAGGATGAAGTTTCGCAGCGGACGCCTACATTGTGTTTCAATCTGCCTGGTATTTCGCCGGCTAAAGTCGCCGAAGAGCTGGCGAAAAGAAGTATCGCTGTGCGCGATGGCCACATGTATTCACCGCGACTGATGGAACGATTGGGGCTTAGCAGAGCGAGTGGCGCAGTCCGAGCATCGCTGGTGCACTACAACACGGTGGAAGAGATTCGCCGGTTCGGAAGCTCGCTGGCCGAGGTGGCGGATGCCTGATTAGCCCAGTTGGGATCATTTCATGCCCTCCAGGATAGAGCCCACGATCCCGCCCACGACGCCGCCCTCCACGGTCTGTTTTGAAGATTCATGCGGCAAATATTTGTCGATGGCGTGAGCCAGTTTTGCGATTGGCAGCGTCTGCAGCCAGATTCTTCCCGGGCCGCTGAGGGCGGCAAGAAAGATTCCGTCGCCGCCGAAGATCATATTCTTGATGCTTCACCTCGCCCCCCTGCAAAGGTCAATGCGCGCTATCGGAGATTGTTCGCCAACCATGTTCCGAATGCACTGTCAGCCTATCTCCAAGCTTCTAGACCAATGGCCCTTCGGCTAGGGCGTGATCTCGAAGACCGTGCCGCCATCATAAGCACCGCCCTCGTAGGTCGTGCCGTAGAGATTGCCGGAGGCATCGAAGATCAGGCCGGCGTAGGGAAATGTCCCGTCACTGCCTTTGCCGAAGCTGTGCAGCAACTTCTCCGTCGCGCCGCCGCCCGCTTTGGGCGTGACCTCGAAGACGGTGCCGGCGGAATAAGCGCCGCCATTGACTGTCGTGCCGTAGAGATTGCCCTTCATGTCGATAACCACGCCCCCGTTGGGATCTGCTCCGTCCGACCCGCCAGTAAAGTTGTGCAGTACGGTCTCGCTGCCCTTCTGGCTTACCTTCCACACGATTCCGTCGTCGGAGGAACCGCAGCCAGTGGTGGTGCCATACAGATTGCCATGCTTGTCCATAGCCAAAGTCCCGTCGGGATTACAGCCGTCCGTCGATCCCCCGGCGAAGCTGTGCAGCACGGTTAATTTCCCGCTCTTGCTGAGCTTGTACACCACTCCTTCGTTAGAAGCGCCGCCCTGCGTGGTGACGCCGTAAAGATTGCCCTTCGCGTCCATGAGCAAACTTGTGTAGGCGGGAAAAGCCCCGTCCGACGATCCTCCGGCGAAGCTGTGCAGCACAGTTTCGGTGCCGCTCTTACTCAGCTGGAACACCGTTCCCTGGTTGGAAGTACCGCAGCTCGCGGTGGTGCCGTTGAGATTGCCGGCTTTATCCCGGAGCAAACCTCCTAAGGGAGAACACCCGTCAGGGCAACTACTGAGCGAGCAGAAGCTGTATAGCACCTTTTCGTCCCGTTTGTGCGTCAACTCGAACACCGTACCGGCGGCATGAATACCACCTCGGGAGGTCGTGCCGTAGAGATTGCCGGCGGCATCGACGATTACACCTGCGGCCGGGCCCCCCCCGTCGCTGCCGAAGTCATACAGAATCTTCTCGGTCCAGCCTCCACCGGTTTTGTGCATCAACTCCCACACTGTACCCTCGTTGAGATCGCCCCCCATGTAGGTCGTGCTGTAGAGATTGCCGGAGGTATCGAAGCTCAAGCCCGCGGTGGGCCCGAGCACTCCGCTGGGCCCGAAGCTATACAGCACCTTTTCCTTGCTGGCAGCAAACAATAGAGTCGTCGTGAAGAGAGGTCCCAGAATTACGCTGAACGCTGCTACGAAGACCGCGAGATGTTTCTTGCCTGGCATTGATGTACCCTCCTGAGCCAGGAATTTCATCGTCACCCCGAGCGCCAACCACTATACACCCAATCTCCTCCGCTGGCTGCCTTTGCGGTGAGGACGGGTCAACTTCTGTTAACAGTTGGTTCGCGGCGCGAGGGGACGGTTCCTGCGAACGGCAAGGTACCTCAAAGGCCATGTCAGCAAACCGACAATTGCATACAACAGTACGTTAGCGCCCACAGCTAGAGCCAATACTTTCAGGGTATAAACAGCTGGGGGATTTGGAACTTCCAGTGCCATCGTAAAAATTGCGCTTGGCCACAGACACCACTCAAACGTCGTTAGGGACGGATGGGTGAGGGGCCATCTCAGTAACAACTCCGCCGGGACAAGCAGGCCTGCCGCCCCAAAAGGCGGTGTCGCCTCCCACTTTTACTGGCGCAGGGTCAAGGTGCCTAGCATGGCTTGTTGTTTGGCGATCAGGGATTGGACGCCTTGGCTGGCGAGGGTGATCATCTTGGCGAGTTGGGATTCGTCGAAGACCTGGTGCTCGGCGGTCGCCTGGACTTCGACTAGCTTGCGGCCGGCGGTCATGACGAAATTCATGTCTACGTCGGCGCGGGAGTCTTCTTCGTAGCAGAGGTCGAGGAGGATTTCGCCATCGACGATTCCAACGCTAACGGCGGCGACAAAATCACGCAGCGGGGCGGAGGTCAGGGTTCCGGCTTCGACTAGCTTTTCTAGCGCGAGGCCGAGGGCGATGAAGGCTCCGGTGATCGAGGCAGTGCGGGTGCCTCCGTCGGCCTGGATTACGTCGCAGTCGATCCAAATCGTGCGCTCGCCGAGGCGGACGAGGTCGGTGACGGCGCGCAGGGAGCGTCCGATGAGGCGCTGGATTTCGTGGGTGCGGCCGCTGGAGCGTCCCTTGGTCACTTCGCGCGGAGTGCGGGTTAGGGTGGCGCGAGGGAGCATGCTGTACTCGGCGGTGATCCAGCCTTTGCCGGTGTTGCGCATAAATGGAGGGACGGTTTCTTCGATGGACGCGGTGCAGATTACGCGGGTGTTGCCGACTTCGATGAGGACAGAACCTTCGGCAGTGTTGATGAAGCCGGGGACGATGTTGACGGGGCGCATCTGGTCGGGGGTGCGGTTGTCGGAGCGATAAAACATACGGGGATTGTAGCAGGGGGGTATTGTCAGTGGTTTGCGTTTCGAGGCTTTTGCAAGAACAAAATCTTAAATCGCGGAGGTCGCGGAGAACTGCCGCAGAGATCGCGGAGACTTGCGTCTGGATGGGCGAGGACGCCCGTCCTCCATCATGAGTCTATTGGGCGGTTTGCAGTTGGGCGACTGCTTGGGTTAGGGCGGGGATGTCGTAGAAATTTGAGAGGTCGGCGTGGCCGGCTAGGGTGTCGCGCTCGTTGCCATCTACCAGAATCTTTACTCGCGTGATGCCGGAGATGTTCGCGGTGAGAGTCTGGATTAACGAAACTACCGTCAGCTCTTCGACCAGGACGCCGGAACGGTGGTTGTCGGAGAAGGCGGCGTTGAGGTCGATGACGGCGAGGCCGGGATCGACGAGATAGACGTCGCGAATTTCCGAGCCCGCACCCAACGGATGCGGCGAAGACTTGTCGAGGTACAGGGTGATCAAGGCGCGGAGTAGTTCGGCGGCGCGCTCCTGGCGTCCGGCAGGAAGTTGGATGTGAACCGGCTGGGGACGCAATACTCCGGCGTCGTCATAGGCGACATAAAGAGTAACTCGCTCGGTTGCGCCGGAAACCGGCGGCGCTACAGGTTGGGTATTCAAGGCTGAGACTTCAGTGCGATGTACCCGACTGCGCATCTGCCAGACGTAGACACTCATGCCCAGAGTTGCGGCTAGCAGGATGGCGACGCCAATGAGGAGATGGCGAGGGATCATCGGCCGGCCTCCAGCTTGTCGCGAAAGGCTGCGACTCCGGCGGCTACTGCGCTCGCGATCAGCTGTTGATAGGCGGGAGAGTTCAACTGAGAAACGTCGTCGGATGGAGGCGCGACTTCGACCGCGAGAGCGGTTGTGGTGATGTTATTCAGCGGGCGCAGCGCGGCGATCAGAGAGCGGGCGGGGATCTGCTTGTTTTGCAGGTCCTTCACTAAATTCGCTCCCGCCGACCGGCTGGTGAGCTGGAAAGCAGATTGAGCCGCGTCCCAGCTTAAGAATGGGCCATGGTTTTCTGCTTCGCCGGGAACGAGGGCAGAATACACGCGAACGCCTTTGCCCTGCGATGCGGCATGGATACAGATGTAGATCGCCGGATGGGCGGAGTTGGTCAGGCTGGCACGCTGATCGAGACTTAGAGTGGCGTCGCTGTCGCGCAGAAGCAAAGTGGCGAGGCCGCGAGTCTCGAGCTCCTGGCGCAGGCGGCGAGCGAAGGCGAGGGTGACATCTTTTTCTGCGATTTGATCTGTGAGGGAAGCGCCGCGTTCGTCGCCTCCGTGGCTGGGGTCTACCACGGCAAAATAATGCCGGATGCCGGTCGGCGCTACGCTCGAAGTTGCAGGAGCTGTGCCCACGCTGGTTGGCGGGCGCGGAACGGGGGTCGCGGCTTGAGTGGGCGCGGCAGGTTGCGGAACGGGCTCGATGATAATGGTGCGTCCGTTGTTGGCGAAGCTCGCCATGAGCGGGACCGTCGCCGCGATCACCACATCGGCCGCCCCGTTGCTTTCCTGGAAGCTGGCGGAAGGAATGATTTTGCTGTCGAAGGTGAGCGCCTGAGAGCCGGGCGCTACGACGGCTTCATGGTTGAAGGCCATGCGCAACTCTCCGGGTGAAGTGGCGATGGTCGGGTTTACCGGAGCGGTAAAGTTCATCACCAATTTCGGCGGAGTGGTTTTGTTTACCTGCGCGGTGAAATGAACCGCCACATTGCCAACGAACAGGCGTCGCGAATTCTGGTTAAAGGTAACCGGGCCGCCGAGAATGCGAGGCATGAGAGTTCCCAGGCAGGAGAGCGGAACCAGGCCACGGCCGTTCTCCAGCAGGAAGTTCGAGGGAAGATCGTAGTCGGCGCCGTGAACGCGGGCGCGGGTTTTACCCGCCGTGAACTCGCTTTCGACCTCGTAGTAGCGGAATTTCCAGTGAGCTCCGTTGGCTCTGGCGCTGACGGGGCCGAGGGGTTCGAAGACTTCGAGCAGTCCAACGTACTCGTCGCCGTTGCGCTCGAGAACGGGAAGGGAATAGTTGGCAGCGTTGGAGTAGATGGTGATGCGTTTTTCTTCAGGAGCACTATAAACGAGAAGCGCAGAGGCCAGGAAGATTGCGGTTGTGAACGCTCCGACTGCGGGGACCAGACGTCCCCGCGACGGCCGACGGGACCGCGGTGTTAGCTCGCGGCGCTCGTTACTCCAGCGCATAAATTGTAAGGCCACTTAATAACTTAGGATAGAAGTCGGTCGATTTCTGCGGCAGGACTTCGCCGGCGAAGGCGATATCGCGAACCTGCCTCATGCGGACTGGGTTAATCAGAAAAGCGATGTTGGCAGATCCCTCGCGTACGCGAGTTAAAGCCTCCTCTGTATCGCGAACGTAACTGACGTTGGTCTGATCGCGGATGGCTTCTTCCGAGATTCCGAGTACACTTTCGAGCAGGCACTTGTGGAGTTGAACCACATCGAGGGACTGCTGCAGGAGCGGCAGGCTTTGAAGCAAGCTGAAAGCGGCAGGTCTGGGCGTATCGAACAGGAATGCGCGATTGGCCGTGATTCCAAGCACAGCAGTGCCAGCCTTTCCTGCGGCACGCAAGATTCCCAGGGCACGGGTGGCAGTGATCGATGGATCGACTTCTTCCACGCTGAAATATGATCGGGCGCGATCGCGGAGAGCATCGGGCGAGAACGATTCCAGCCCATGTACTACGCGATGAGTGGGCAAGATGACCAAGCCGGGGCTCTCCATATTAATGAAGGTCATCATTACGAGTTCATAAGGGGCGAGTTCGGACGAAGAAACCGTTCCTTGGCGGGCCCGGCACTCATTGCGATAGTTCAGGGCGGTCTCATAGCGGTGATGGCCGTCGGCGATGATCAGCTTCTTGTCGCGCATCTTGCCGCGGACAAGTTCGATGAGGGCGGGATCCGTGACCCGACGCAAATGATGCAAAACTCCATATTCATCGCGGATTTCTATATTGTTTTCTGTATTTGTTATGGAACTGCCCGACAGTGCTTCGTCGATTTCGGCAGCCGGATCGCTGTAGAGCATGAACAGTTGGCCGAAGTGGGCCCGCGTGGCTCGCAAAAGCTCCAGACGGTCGGCTTTAGGCTTGGCAAGGGTTTGCTCGTGTCGATGGACGATACCGGCCGAGTAGTCCTCAATTCTGCCCAGGCCGATGAAGCCGCGGCGCTCCAGTTCGGCTCCGCCGCCCGGGGGTTGGAAGCGTTGTATGTATTGGTATAGGGATTGCTCGGGGTCCTGCAGGAAGATGCCTTGCCGGCGCCAATCTCTGAAGGACGCGGCGGCACGAGTGTAAACATTTTCCTCTAAATGGTCAGAGGGTTGCGGCTTCCCAAGAATGATGCGAACCAGATTGTGGGGATCAGCATCGTAGTAGCGACTTTGCATGGCCGGAGTGATTTTGTCGTAAGGCTGGGTCACAACCTGACTCAGATCGACCCGAGCTGGGTCATAACGCAAGGCGCGGAACGGTTCGACGTAAGCCATGGGCGACTGGAAAGGTGAATTGTACAAGACCCAGGGGTTGATTTGCGGGGTGGCCGAGAATCGAGCGCCCTCAGGGAAAAGGACGGCCGGCTGAATTTGACCAATATTTGACAACTGGGTCCTAACGCGGATGATTAAATCGGACTAGCAACGCGTCCGCGAATCGAAGCAGGGCAACGGCTGTAAAAAGTACAACATCCTTCTTGCGTGGCAAAAAAGGCTGACGCCACGGGGTTTGAGCTGTGATAGGATCAGCCTCAATGAGGTATTTGTGGGCCGCTATGACAGGCGCGGGTCGTCGTGCAGCCTAACTACACACCGTGATCTCGGCAGGGGTTCTGATGGAATCCCTAGAGAAAACGAGTTGTGCAAGCGAAGGCGCGTTCTCGTTTTCTGTCTGGTTATTTTGACTGCTTCCCTTTGCTGTTTGGCGCCCGCTGCTCTGGCGCAGAGTCCAATCGATGATGTTCACGTCACGCCTCGGATAGAGCCGCCCAAGTCCAATCCCATCGACAACATCGATCCGTCGCTTAAGACTCACACCAAGCCGCTCAAGGTAGACGTCAGCCTGGTTTTGGTGCCGGTCACGATTACAGATCCCATGAATCGTCTGGTCACGGGCCTTGACAAAGAGAATTTCCAGCTTTTTGAAGGCAAGGACGTACAGGAGATTCGGCATTTCTCGAGCGAAGACGCTCCGGTATCGATCGGAGTGATCTTTGACATGAGCGGAAGCATGGTGAGCAAAATCGAGCGC
This sequence comes from uncultured Acidobacteriota bacterium, assembly GCA_963722725.1. Classification (GTDB taxonomy): domain Bacteria; phylum Acidobacteriota; class Terriglobia; order Terriglobales; family Acidobacteriaceae; genus JABDBE01. The sequence goes on along the minus strand of CAVROB010000006.1, from coordinate 131,870 downwards.
GCCCGCGAGGCGGTGGTCGAGTTCTTTAAGACTGCCAACCCGCAGGACGAGTTCTTCATGATCGCGTTCGCGGATAAACCGCAGGAAGTTTCAGACTTTACCTCTTCTGTAGAGGACATACAGGGCAAGCTGGTTTATACCGTTCCCAAGGGCAGAACGGCGCTGCTGGACGCGATTTATCTCGGCGTCAGCAAAATGCGGCAGGCGAAGTATCAGAAGAAGGCCCTGCTCATCATTTCCGACGGAGGCGACAACCATAGCCGCTACACCGAAGGCGAAATCAAGTCCATGGTCAAAGAGGCGGATGTACTGATTTATGCCATCGGGATTTATGACCACTACATGGCAACTCCCGAAGAGGCATTAGGGCCGGCTCTGCTGGGTGAAGTTGCAGAGATCACTGGAGGGCGTTCGTTCACCATCGATAACCCCAACGACCTGGCAGATGTGGCAACAAAGATTGGGATTGAACTACGCAATCAATATGTACTTGGATATCGACCAAAAAACCCCGGGCACGACGGCAAATGGCGTAAGATAAAAGTGAAATTGATTCCACCCAAAGGACTGCCGCCGCTAAAGGTGTACGCCAAGACGGGGTACTATGCTCCTTCGGAATAGGCTTTTCCCGGTTCTACTTTTAATTCTTCTTTTCGCTGCCATCGCCTGCAGGCATCAAGCTGTCGTATCGGCAGCATCAAGGACGGCAGAGCAACAGGGGCCGCAGGCTTCCACTCCGAGCCCGCAAACGCAAGATCCGCAACAACAGAGCCAGAAAGATCAGGCCCAGCCGGCGCAGTCTCAGACCACTCCATCTCAGACAAACCAGACTAAGACAACTCAGGCTCAACCAGTTCAGGATCAGGGGCAGGCGTCGAGTGATAGCGGCGTCTTCGTCTTCAAGAAGGAAGTCGAAGAGGTTGTGGTGCACGCAACGGTGATCGACGACAAGAACCATTTGGTCACGACTCTCGACAGGGGCGCGTTCAGCGTTTTTGAGAACAATCAACCGCAGACCATCGCTTCCTTCCGCCACGAGGATGTTCCGGTAGCCATGGGCATCGTCATTGACAACTCCGGCTCGATGCGGGAAAAGCGTGACAAGGTGAACCGGGCGGCTCTGAATCTGGTGCGTTCGAGCAATCCGCAAGATCAGGTTTTTGTCGTCAACTTTAATGACGAATACTATCTCGATCAAGAGTTCACCAGCGACCTCAATAAGTTGCGTCAGGCTCTGGAGAAGGTCGAAGCCAGGGGTGGGACCGCGCTTTACGATGCCATCGTGGCCTCTGCCGTCTACATGAAGGACCGCGCCAAGCTACAAAAGAAAGTCTTATTTGTAGTGACGGATGGGGAAGACAATGCCAGCCGCGAATCTTTAGAGGAAGCGGTTCGTCGTCTGCAAGAAGAAAACGGCCCGACGGTCTATGCCATCGGCTTGTTGGGCGAGGAGAAAGCGCGTCGTGCCCGGCGGGCGCTGGAAACCATTGCCCAGCGAACCGGAGGAATTAGTTTTTTCCCACGCACCCTGGACGAAGTGGACGCGATCAGCAGCAGTGTGGCTCACGATATCCGAAATCAGTACACCATCGGGTACAAGCCGACGACCCCGAAAACCGCAGGCGGCTATCGCGCCATCCGCGTCGAAGCCAAGGCCAAGGGATTTGGTAAGCTCGTGGTCCGCACTCGCAGTGGGTATTATCCTGGGCAGGAGCACGCTCCGCAATAGAGGTTGTTCCGTCTATTAAAGGCTCGACGTCGCCAGCAATGTCGACGCGTTTCTGTAGAGACGGAGCGTGCTCCGTCTCCGATTACCGCCGCAACGCAAGGTTAGGCCCTTTAGTGCGATTGACGCCCTCGCTCCGCTTCCGTACCCTGTAGAGTGCAGAAGACAACCATTGAACGTCCCCACGCTCAGGTCGCTGACGACATTACGCAACTGGTCGGCGAAACTCCGATCCTCAAGCTGAAACGAATTGTTCCTGCGGGCTCGGCGGACGTTTTCGCCAAGCTGGAGTATTTAAATCCCGGCGGAAGCGTGAAAGATCGCGCCGCGATTGGGATGATTCGCCGGGCGGAAGAGCAAGGTCAGCTCAGGCCCGGAGGGACGATCGTCGAAGCCACGGCGGGGAATACGGGGATCGGGCTGGCGCTGATTGGAGTGAATCGCGGTTATAAGGTCGCGCTCTTTGTGCCGGAAACGTTTTCGGAGGAAAAAGTCATGATCATGCGGGCCCTCGGCGCCGAGGTCACTCGCACTCCGGACTCCGAGGGCATGCAAGGAGCGATTGACCGAGCCAAGGAATTAGCCTCTCACGACTCCAAAGCCTTCATGGCATCCCAGTTCGAGAATCCCGCCAATCCTGATTATCACTACGAAACCACCGCCCGCGAAATTTTCGAGCAAATGGAAGGAAGGATTGACGCAGTCGTGATCGGCGCCGGAACCGCCGGAACGTTTACCGGAGTCGCGCGTTACTTGAAAGAGCGACTGCCGAAGGCGTTGGCGATCGCGGTGACGACGCAAGGGTCGGTGCTGGGAGGCGGTCAAGCCGGCCCTCACAAAGTCGAGGGCATCGGATCAAGTTTTATTCCCAAGACGTTTGACGCGTCGGTGTGCGACGAAGTCATAGTCGCGAACGACGTTGAAGCGTTCGACATGGTAAAACAGTTGGCGGCGCGCGAGGGCGTGCTGGCAGGTTCGAGTGGCGGAGCCAATGTATTCGCATCTTTGAAAGTGGCTCGACGGTTGGGGTCGGGCAAACGCGTGATCACCATGATTCCGGATTCGGCTGAGCGCTATCTGTCGAAGAAGATTTTTGAGGGTGGGATTTGACGGCCATCAGCGATTCGCAATTAGCACTTAGCAATTAGCACTCAGCACCTGAGAATCTGATCAACAGCGAATTCCATTGGGCCGTGGCAAAGGCTGTGGTCGCGAGCCCCGGCAAAATGTTGAGGAGCTGAATGCTAAATGCTAAGTGCTCCTTCAACCATGAATAAAAATAAGCTTCCCGGTTTTGCAACTCGCGCCATTCACGTTGGGCAAGAGCCTGACCTTGAAAGCGGCGCGGTTTCTGCGCCCATTTATCCAACGTCCACTTATGTTCAGCAGGAGATTGGAAAAAATAAGGGTTACGAATATGCTCGAGTTTCGAATCCGACGCGCACGCGTCTGGAAAAGAATCTCGCTGCCCTCGAAGGTGGAATCTCTTCGCGCGTCTTCGCTAGCGGCATGGCCGCCATCACAGCTCTCTGCACCATGTACAAATCGGGCGACCACGTCGTCTGCGGCAATAATCTTTACGGAGGAACGCCGCGTCTCTTCAACCAGGTTCTCACCGGCTACGGCATCGAGTTCACTTACGTGGACACTTCCGATGTCAGAAATGTCGAGCGCGCCATTCGCAAGAAGACGCGGATGGTTTATGTAGAGACGCCAACCAACCCGCTCATGGCTCTCGCCGATCTTGAGGCCATCAGCACAGTTTGCCGGCGCAAGAAAGTCGAACTGGTTGTAGACAACACTTTCATGTCGCCATATTTCCAGCAACCCATTGCTCTGGGAGCGGATATGGTTGTGCATTCGACAACCAAGTTCCTTAACGGCCACAGCGACGGCCTCGGGGGCGTCGTGGTCTGTACCCGCCCAGAACAGGTTGAGCAACTGGGATTCATACAGAAAGTCACGGGAGCGATTCTTTCGCCGTTCGAGTGCTGGCTGGTGCTGCGCGGAGTTAAGACGTTAGCCGTGCGCATGGAACAGCACGATCGCAGCGGCCGCATAGTCGCTGAATTCCTCGCGCGAAACAAAAAGGTTAGGAAAGTTTTCTATCCCGGCTTGCCCGATCATCCGCAGTACGCGCTCGCCTGCCGCCAGATGACAGGCTTCGGATCGATGATCAGCTTTGAAACCGGATCACTGTCCAATGCCAACAAGATGCTACGAAAGGTTCGGGTCTGCTCGCTGGCGGAATCGCTGGGCGGTGTGGAAACTCTGATCTCGCATCCCGCAACCATGACCCACGGCGCAGTTGGAGCGAAGGTAAGAAAAGAGATTGGCATCACCGATGGCATGGTCAGGATTTCCGTGGGTATCGAGAACGTGGAAGACATTGTCGCCGATCTTGATCAGGCGCTCGCCGCAATGTAGGCGCGGGCGTCCTCGCCGTGCGGTACCGACTGCATGTCGAATCCCTCCCAAACCCGCGAGTGGAATGCCACTGAATACCATCGTATCTCGGGCCCACAAGTCAGTTGGGGCGCGAGAGTCCTGGCTAGAGTGAACCTGCGCGGTGACGAGTGGCTTATGGACGCCGGTTGCGGAACCGGGCGGCTGACAGCCCAGTTGTTGCAGAGCCTGCCGCGAGGCCGGGTGGTCGGGGTAGACCTGTCGCAAAATATGCTGGCCGCCGCACAGGACTTCCTCTCGCCCGACTTCGGAGGCAAGTTCTTGCTGGTGGCTGCCGATCTGCAAGATCTTCCATTCGATCGAGTATTTGACGGCATTTTCAGTACGGCTGCGTTTCACTGGGTTTTGGACCACGACCGTCTCTTTCGTGGGCTGTTCCGCGCGCTCCGGCCCGGAGGATGGTTACAGGCACAGTGCGGCGGCGGTCCGAATCTGGCACGGTTGCGGCAGCGAATCGGCGAACTTGCGGCGACGGCGAAGTACGAGCGGTACTTTGGCGGTTTTCTCGAACCATGGACTTTCAATGATGCGGAAGCTGCTGCGGCCATAATGCGACGCGCGGGATTTATAGAAATCGATACCAGCCTGGAATCTGCGCTGACCATTTTGGAAGGCTCATTGCAATATTCAGAGTTTTTGGGCAGCATCATTTTGCGTCAGCATCTGCGGCGGATTCCAGATGACGAATCACGCACAGCATTCGTTGCCGCACTCGCCGGCAAGGCGGCAACCGATGATCCCCCGTTCTCGCTGGATTACTGGCGTTTGAACCTGAGCGCGAAGATTCCGAGGTGAGGCCCGTTCGTATTGCTGCCCTGGTGCCTCCTCGTCGCCCAATATTTGGATTGACGTCATCTGAAGCGCGGAGTATTCAGCTAGGCGAGGGATCTTGCGCGGATCGCCAGCACAGCATCCTTCCGCTATCCGCGAGATCCTTCGCCCCGCTGGAGAAAGCGCGGGGCTTCAGGATGACGCCAGGAAGTTAGAGGCAGAGAGACGCATCTCACTTCGACGAATCTTCAAGCCACTTGAGATAGGCCGGGCTGCCCTCTTCGATTGAGATCGATAGGCATTCGGGCAGTTCGTAGGAGTGCATTTCGAGGATGGCATCGCGTACCCGGTCAAAGGGAGCGGCAGTCTTGATCCAGAGAAGCCATTCTTCCGCCTCTTCGACTTTTCCCTTCCAGCGGTAAATCGAAACGATCTTAGGGACAATATTGACGCAGGCTGCAAGCTTGTGGTCGACCAATGTTTCCGCAATCCGGCGTGCCTCGTCGACGGAGCCAGCGGTAGTCATGACGATTCTTTTGTCGGTCATATGAAATCAGCCTTCAGCTTTCAGTTTACGGCATCAAAAGACTACCATTTTCAAACCCTTCGCCGGGGACGGGCGACGACGGCTCGAGCAATTTGTCAAAGTTGATTCCTTTTGTGCCAGCGCGATAACTTCTGCTTGACTGCGGGACTGAAGAGAAGTCCACTGAGAAACTGGGATGGAATCCTCGGGACTTCCTCGTCCGCAAGATGGATGAGGTCGCGCAGCGGCCAAACAATGAATCTTCGAATCGGGCATCTCCCGAAAATCCGAGTATTGCCGCGCCCCGAAGACCGCCTGCGGACTTTGGTGGAGCGAGCCCCGCAAGCCGAGGCCTGGGCAGATCGGAGCATGGAGAGACTGCGACCGACGCTGACCTTGCTCTACCGCTTGCGTCGACGTCTGGCTACGGGGGCGGTGGCCGTGCTGACGATATGGTTATTCGCGCATGTAATGTTTGGCGCGAACGGCATGGTGGTTTATCGGCAGAAGAAGGCGGAATACCAAAGCTTGCAAAAAGAAATTGACGGTTTGCAAAAGGAGAACGAGCGCTATACGCAACAAGTGAAGTCCCTGCAGACGCCCGATCCCAACATGATTGAGAAAGAGGCTCGGGAGCAGTTGCACTATGCGCGTCCGGGCGAAGTGGTATACGTAGCTCCCCCACCGGCACATCCGCCAAAGCCGGAAACCAACGCAGCTCGGAAATAGCCTGCCTCTTTGAGAGTTTTGGCGCGATAAGTTTGTGATATAGTTCTGGTTAATTCCTTTGACAACAGCAAGGCAGAGAGCAGGTTCCTCCCTTGTGAGTTGTGCGTACGCAGCGGAATGGCGACTTGGTTGCAAAAATCTGCGGTCTTACCGCAAGAAGAGGTGTGCTATGAAAAAAGTATTGATGAGTTGTGCTGCCGTCTCGATTTTGTTCTTCATGGTGGCGATGGCCTCGGCGGCGGACAAGTCCACGACCGTGAATGGGTATGTGAGTGACTCCATGTGCGGTGCCAAAGGCGCCAACGCGAGCCATGCAGCCTGCATGACCAAGTGCCTGGGAAAGGGCGCGAACGCGGTAATTGTTACCGATGGTGATCAGAAGATCGTGAACGTCGACAACCCGGATGTATTGAAGGGACATGAAGGACATCACGTGGCGGTCACGGGGGCAATGACCGGAGACACGATTCACATATCCAGCGTGAAAATGCTCTGATTTGTAAGAATGGGATTGAACGGGCGGCTCCAGGCCGCCCTTTTTGTTTTGGCACCGTTTCGCGTTTCGGATGCGAGGTTTCCTATGAGAAAGGTACTATTTCCTCTGGTAGTCCTGTCGTTGTTGCTGTTCCTGGTTGGCTTGGTTCCTGCTGGCGCGGACGGCGCTACGACCGTATCCGGATACATTAGCGACTCGATATGCGGAGTCAAAGGTGCGACTCAAAGCCACGCGGACTGCATGAAGAAGTGCATCGACAAGGGAGCGGATACCGTGATTGTTGTTGACAACACCCAGCGACTCCTGACCATTGATAATCCTGATATGGTGAGGGGGCACGAAGGCCATCGTGTTTTGCTGACCGGGGACCTTCGCGGAGCTGTGCTCCATGTCTATAGTCTGAGAATCATCTGACGCCCCGGAGTCCGAGCTAACGCACAACGCCTTCCAACGGCGAACTGGCGGTAGCATACAATTTCTTGGGCATACGTCCGGCGAGGTACGCTTCGCGTCCCGCAAGAACGGCGTGCTTCATAGCCTCCGCCATCAGGACTGCGTCCTGCGCCCCGGCGATTCCAGTATTCATTAAGACTGCGTCGGCTCCCAGTTCCATCGCAATCACCGCATCCGACGCTGTTCCGACTCCGGCATCGAGTATCAATGGCACGCCTGTAATCATTTCTCGCAGGATACGAATGTGAGCGGCATTCTGTATCCCCAGGCCGCTGCCAATGGGCGCTCCCAACGGCATAATTGCACTGGCGCCGGCATCCAGCAGACGCTTGGCGAATACGATGTCGTCCGAGGTGTAGGGCAGAACTGTGAAGCCTTCCTTCGCCAAAACGCGGGTTGCTTCGAGCGTCGCTTGCACATCCGGATAAAGCGTGGCCTGATCGCCGATGACTTCGAGCTTGACCCAGTCGGACAAGCCGACTTCACGTCCCAGACGCGCTGCTCGAATGGCCTCGTCGGCGGTGTAGCAACCAGCCGTGTTGGGCAGCAGAAAGTATTTTTTGGCATCGATGTAGTCGAGCAGAGATTCTTTGCTGCGATCGAGATTCACACGGCGCACGGCGACAGTCACCATCTCCGCTCCACTGGCTTCGAGGGCGCGTGCGGTTTCCTGAAAGGACTTATATTTTCCAGTACCCACAATCAGCCGTGAACGGAACTCGCGGCCAGCGATAATCAAAGTGTCTGTCATGCATTCTATTGTAACCAAATCGAGCAACGAGGATAGGCTTCATGACAGCCCTCCTATAGAATTTCTGACACATACGTACGAGGCGTAGCCATGAAATTTGCGAAGATTCTGTTCTGGATTGCCGGCATTTGGGGCGTGCTGGTTCTCACCCCGCTCTATTTCATGTTTGATCTGATCGGACGACAAGATCCTCCACCGATTACGCATCCAGGATTCTTCTACGGATTTGTGGGAGCGGGCTTGGTATGGCAGATCGTGTTTTTCGTGATCGCGACGGATCCCGCGCGCTATCGACCGCTAATGATTCCTTCAGTGCTTGAAAAATTGAGTTACGTCGTGCCTGTGGCCATTCTGGTCTTACAGGGGCGCATGCACCCGTCGGATCTCGTTTTCGTGGGCAGCGACTCACTGCTTGGCGTTCTGTTTGCGATTGCTTACTTCAAGACACGGCCTCGTATCGCCTAGAATAGATTTCACGGACGTCTCTCGTCCGAGCCGCAGATGATTCGAAAAGAATGCCAAAGAGTCCGAGTGATTGATTCCCACACGGGTGGCGAGCCGACGCGCGTAGTCGTGAGCGGCGGTCCTGACCTGGGGGACGGTCCTTTGTCAGAGAGGCTGGAACGCTTTCGCAGCCAGCATGATCGCTTTCGGTCTGCTGTCGTTAATGAGCCGAGGGGCTCGGACGTGATGGTGGGTGCACTGTTGTGCGAACCAGTGGATCCTGCATGCGCGGCGGGAGTGATCTTTTTTAATAATGTCGGTTACTTGGGCATGTGCGGCCATGGCACTATCGGCCTCGTTGCGACGTTGGCATATCTGGGGCGCATCGAACCTGCGGAGCACCGGATCGAGACTGTCGTAGGAACTGTGGGCACGATTCTGCACGAAAACGGCAAGGTTACAGTAAATAATGTCGCAAGTTATCGCATGGCAGCAAACGTCGAGGTTGAAGTGCCGGGTTATGGCAAGGTGAAAGGTGATGTTGCGTGGGGCGGAAACTGGTTTTACCTGGTGCGAGATCACGACGTTCGCAATCGCGATTTCGAATTAACGCTCAACAACATTGACGCGCTGACCAGTATTACTTGGGCGATTCGGCAGGCTCTCCGCGCGAATGGCGTTACCGGTGACGGGGGTCAGGAGATCGATCACATTGAGTTGTTCGGCCCGCCCCAAACTGCGGAGGCTGACAGCAGGAATTTCGTGCTTTGTCCCGGCAAAGCCTATGATCGTTCTCCTTGCGGCACTGGGACCAGCGCCAAATTGGCTTGTCTGTATGCGGACGGAAAAATTCGCGAAGGTCAAACCTGGAGACAGGAAAGCATTACCGGAAGCGTGTTCGAAGGCACGGTCAAAGTGCTGGATGGCAAAGTGTATCCGAGCATCACGGGATCCGCATTCGTGAACGCCGAAGCCGAACTGGTGCTCGATCCGCACGATCCATTATGCATGGGCATTCGGGCATGAGCCACGCTTCTTATGACGTGGTCGTGGTGGGTGCTGGCATTGTCGGCGCGGCTTGCGCGGACGAATTTTCACGACGAGGTATGCGAGTTGCCGTCGTCGATTGCGAGATGGTCGGAGGTAGTGCGACGGCGGCCGGCATGGGCCACATCGTCGCCATGGATGACTCCGATGCCCAGTTTGCGCTGACGCGCTACTCGCAGCAACTCTGGCAGACACTGCGTCCCGAGTTACCGACGGATGTCGAGTACGATCAGTGCGGCACGATCTGGGTTGCGGCTGATGAAGAAGAAATGATCGAAGTTCGACGCAAGCGGGATTACTACGGCCGGCGGGAAGTTCCAACCGAAGTGTTGGATTCGCGAACTCTGTTGCGTTTTGAGCCAAACCTGCGGCCAGGGCTGGCCGGAGGATTACTCGTGATGGAAGACGCTGTGCTGTATCCGCCCTGCGCCGCGCGCTTCCTGATGGAACGCGCGCAGAAACGGGGAGCCACGCTTCATCTTGGTCACCCGGTTGTGGAGGCGGGACAAGGGCGAGTGCGGAGGACGGATGGTTCGGAGATTTCCGCAAGAATCCTGGTGAATGCTGCGGGAGCTGGCGCCACCCATCTCACACCGGGCGTTGAAATCAAAAAAAGGAAAGGACACTTGGTCATCACCGATCGCTATGCCGGATTCCTGCGGCATCAGCTGGTAGAACTCGGATACTTGAAGAGTGCGCACTCGATCAGCAGCGATTCCGTTGCCTTCAACGTCCAACCGCGCCGGACCGGCCAGATTTTGATTGGATCTTCGCGGCAATATGGGGCGGACCATCACGAAGTGGATAGCGGGATACTGGCGCGGATGTTGCAACGTGCCTGTGAATACATGCCGGGCCTGGCGCAAATGTCAGCGATCCGTACCTGGACTGGATTCCGCGCTGCGACGCCTGACAAGCTTCCCTTCATTGGTCCGTGGCCCGGGGATAAGTCATTGTTCCTGGCGACGGGGCACGAGGGACTGGGCATTACGACGTCGCTTGCAACCGCTCGAATTTTGGTCGATCAGATTACCGGGACGAAACCGGAGATTCCCATCGAGCCGTACTTGCCATCGCGAGTTGCTAAGGAGCACGCGCATGTCTAGTCCGCTCACCGTAACGGTAAATGGAGCGCCGATTGTCGTGCCTTCGGGTGCGACCGTAGCGGTTGCGATGGCGATGGCCGGACATGCTTGCCGGACTTCCGTAAGCGGGGAATCGCGCGGCCCTCTGTGTGGGATGGGTATTTGTTTTGAGTGTCGCGTGGCCATCAACGGGAAACCGCATCGTCTGGGCTGCCAAATCCTATGCGAACAGGGCATGGATGTGAGAACCGATGAGTAGAGTGATGCGACAGCGCTTCGAAGTTCTTGTGGTCGGCGGCGGACCTGCAGGCATGGCCGCAGCCGTTGGTGCCGCAGAGTCTGGTCAGCGCGTTGGCATCGTCGATGACAACGCCGCGCTTGGTGGGCAAATCTGGCGGGGAGAGTCGGAAGCGGGATCCGAGGCTTCAAGATGGACTGAGCGGTTGCGATCCTCTGGCGCCAGTGTGCTTCGCGGAAGGATTTTTTACCAACCCGAGCCTTACGTCTTGCTGGCTGAGGCTGACGACCTTGTTCAGGAATTGAGTTACCGGAAGCTGATTCTGGCGACCGGAGCACGCGAAAGATTTCTGCCTTTTCCTGGATGGACTTTGCCCAATGTCATGGGCGCAGGTGGCTTGCAGGCAATGGTAAAGTGCGGCCTCCCAATCCAGGGCAAGCGCGTCGTTGTTGCCGGCACAGGCCCGCTGTTGCTCGCTGTTGCCGCATATTTACGCCGACACGGGGCTGAGATTGCGATGATTTGCGAGCAGGCATCGTGGGCAAGTTTGGCGCGGTTCGGTATGGCGCTGCTTGCACAGCCGAGCAAGATTTTTCAGGGATTCCAACTTAAGAGAGAGCTTGCAGGGACCAGGTTCAGCCCAAACAGTTGGCCGGTCGCTGCAAGTGGCACGGCTACAATTGAGTCCGTAACGATTTCGCGTAGCGGAAAGTTGCAAACCATCCCCTGCGATTACCTGGCTTGTGGTTTTCATCTCGTTCCTAATATCGAAGTGCCGTTAATGCTCGGTTGTGAGATTCAAGATGGGTGCGTGCGCGTCGACGACCTTCAAAGAACATCCGTTGCAGAAGTTTTCTGTGCAGGCGAGCCGACGGGTATCGGAGGCGTTGAGTTATCCCTTGTCGAGGGCGAGATCGCAGGGCTTGCTGCCGCGGGGCGCATAGCGGAAGCGAGCATCTTGTTCGACAAACGAAAAAAGCTGCGATTCTTCGCCAAAAGGCTCGACCGAACTTTCCGGCTGCGCTCGGAACTCAGGAACCTTCCCCAGCTTGAAACCATCGTTTGCCGCTGCGAGGACGTTCGCTACTCCCATCTTCGCGATCACATGAGTTGGCGCGCTGCCAAACTTCAAACCCGCTGCGGCATGGGAGCTTGTCAGGGGCGGGTTTGCGGACCGGTAACGCAATTTCTCTTTAAGTGGAATCCGGATTCGGTGCGGCCGCCCATCTTTCCCGCTCGCGTCGAAAGTTTGGCTGGGGCAGGTGACTCAAAGCAGGAACTCTGCGAAACCACAGGAGGACGCCGATGAATTGGAAGGGCGTGATGCCCGCCATCACAACCAGTTTTACTAAGGATCTCCGAATCGACCATGGCTTCATGGCAGAGCACTGCCGGTGGCTGTTGGAGAATGGCTGCGCAGGCGTTGTCGCGCTGGGCTCACTCGGCGAAGGCGCAACTTTGTCTCTCGATGAAAAGTTGCAAGTGCTGCGCACCATTGTCGGCGCTGTGAACGGTCGGAGCCCTGTGGTGGCGTCGGTCTCTGCGCTGACGACTTCGGAAGCTGTGGCTGTCGCGAAAACTGCCGCAGATTTGGGCTGCGATGCTCTTATGGTCCTGCCGCCATATGTTTATCAGGGCAACTGGCGCGAAATGAAAACCCACATCGCAGCCGTTTTTAACGCCACGCCACTCTCCTGCATGCTTTACAACAACCCGGTTGCGTACGGCACGGACTTTCTTCCGGTGCAGATTCAGGAGCTCGCGGCCGAGCACGAAAACTTCGAAGCGGTGAAGGAATCGAGCACGGACGTCAGACGAGTTTCCGCGATTCGTGCGTTGCTGAACCGCCGGTTGGAAATATTTGTCGGCGTGGATGATGCGGTGCTCGAAGCGATCGGCGTGGGCGCGACCGGTTGGATTGCGGGCCTGGCCAATGCATTGCCACGCGAATCCGTCGATCTTTTCAACTTTGGCATGAGCGGACAAAGTGACAAAGCATTTGAACTGTATCGCTGGTTCCTGCCCTTGCTCCGCATGGACACCACGCCGAACTTCGTCCAACTTATCAAGCTGGTGCAGGCAGAAGTAGAGATTGGGAATGCGCGCGTTCGTCCGCCGCGTCTGGAACTCGTGGGCGATGAACTCGAGCAGACGAGAACAATTATCCACGATGCTCTGCGTTCCCGGCCGCAAAATGCGATCAGCTACGTATCACTGAATGGAAAATGAGTTTCGCGAGGCACGCGGCTACTTTGGTGAAGCGTTTAGGAGATCACGGAGCACTGCCACTTCCGCCGTAATGCCAGTACGGAGCGCCGGATCCACGTCGGGAGCGAACAGAGGAGAGTGATTGGAAGGAAGTTTCGTGTCGCTGATTTTGGCTTCGGCATATTTTTGCGGGTCTGCTCCGCCGAGCGCAAAATAAAACGATGGGATGCCCTGTTCGATAAAGAAGGCATAGTCCTCGGAGACCATCAGCGGCTCAGCGGTTACAACCTCGTCTTTGCCGAGAGATTGTTCCAATGTTCTCCGGAGCCTCTCAGCAAGCACAGGATCGTTGTACACCGCGTCGGTGGACTCGTAAAGATCGATTGATGGTTCGCGCGGCGCGCCTCCAGCCTCGGCTTCCGCCTTGGCGATGCGCGTAATGGCGGCGAGAATCTGTTTGCGAACCTCCGGCTTGTAAGTGCGAATCGTCAGTCCAAGTTCGACTTGGTCGGGGATGATGTTGTTCTTCGTGCCGGCCTGAATGTATCCCACAGTGACCACGGCCGCTTCTCCCGGCTTGACCTCACGGGAAACGATGGTCTGCAAAGAGAGAATGGTTCGAGCGGCAATCACGATTGGGTCGATAGTGTTTTGCGGGGTAGCGCCGTGTCCACCTTTTCCGTAGATGATGATGCGTACGGAGTCGGCGCTGGCATACGAATATCCGGAGGTGATGCCAACTGTTCCGGCCGGAAGTTGATTGCCGACGTGCAACACGACACCTACATCTGGCTTGGGGAATCGCTGCAGCATTCCGTCGTCGATCATCTTCTTTGCGCCCGAGATGGTTTCCTCCGCAGGCTGGCCAATGAGCATCAGGGTCCCGTGCCAGGTGTTCTTGCTGTGTGCCATCACCGCCGCGGTTCCAACGAGTGCCGCCATGTGCAAGTCATGTCCGCAGGCGTGCATGACGGGAACGTCCCGTCCCGAGTCGTCTATGGCGTGAACTTTGCTGGCGTAAGGGAGGCCGGTTTTTTCTTCGACGGGAAGCGCGTCAAGTTCGGTCCGCAGCATAACGGTTGGGCCGGGGCCGTTCTTGAGGATGGCGACAATCCCCGTCCCCCCTACGTGTTCGGTGACTTCGTACCCGAGACTGCGAAGCCGGCTTGCCAGTTTGGCAGCCGTCTGAGTCTCATGGGAAGAAAGTTCCGGATGCTGGTGCAGATCCAGATATAGTGCGTACGCCTCAGGATAGACGGCATCGACTTCCTTCGATGTCGGAGCGGTTTGCGCGAAGCACGTGGCACTGGCTGCCGTTAAAAGCAGAATTTTGGCCCAAGTCATGTGGAGGGATGATATCTGTAACCTCGGACTCGCCGCAAATTGGGAGGAACACGAAGCGCGAAATTCAATGCCCGCTGGTTTACCCTACTGTCATCCACTCTTATCAAGAGGCAGAGTCGGCAAGCAAACTAATTCTGGAGCATTGAAAGATGAAATTGTCTGGTAGATCGATTATCGGGTTCGAATCAGGCACGGCTACGCACGAAGTCTTCTATGCCATGAATCCCAAGAGCGACGAACGCCTCGAACCAGGCTTTTTTACGGCTTCGCCCGATGAAATTGATCGCGCTGTGAAACTGGCGCATCAGGCCTTTGAGACTTACGACAGAGTCTCGGCACGGGACCGAGGTGCTTTTCTACGCGCGATTGCGGCCAATATCGAATCCATTGCCGAAGAATTGGTTGAACGCGCCGAACAGGAAACTGCACTACCGAAGCTGCGTCTGCAGGGTGAGACGGTGCGAACTTGTGGACAGCTACGTATGTTCGCGCAAGTTTTGGAGGAGGGCTCATGGGTACAAGCACGTATCGATCGCGCGGATCCGAACCGCAAGCCTGCTCCGAAACCGGACATTCGCTCCATGCTGCGTCCCCTGGGACCGGTCGTCGTCTTCGGTGCCAGTAACTTTCCCTTGGCATTTTCGGTCGCGGGCGGGGACACAGCTTCCGCGCTCGCGGCAGGGAATCCGGTAATCTTCAAAGGCCATCCGGCGCATCCAGGCACCAGCGAATTGGTGGGCCATGCTGTTCAGCAAGCTGTCCGCCAATGCAACTTACCAGAGGGAGTTTTTTCCCTTTTGTTCGACAGCGGAAATCGGGTTGGCACTGCTTTGATCAAGCATCCCCTGGTGAAGGCTGCGGGTTTTACCGGATCGCGGATAGCGGGAAGAATATTGATGGATCTGGCAGCCGCTCGTCCCGAGCCGATTCCATTTTTTGCCGAGATGAGCAGTACGAATCCCGTATTCATTTTGCCCGGTGCGCTGCGGGAGCAAGCGGACAGCATCGCTGCAGGACTATACGCTTCGTTCACTCTGGGAGCGGGCCAGTTTTGTACCAAGCCGGGGCTGGTTTTCTTGCCCGCGCTTGCGGAGGCTTCCGACTTCATCAAGCGGCTGCAGCTGTGTATCGATGAATCCGCGCCATTCCATTTGCTTACTCCTGGGATACGATCTGCCTACGGCGCCGCGATCGGCACCCGCAAGACGAAAGCGAATGTGGGACTTGTTGCTGAAACGCTGGCCGCAAGCACAGGCGAAGGATTCAGCGTAGGCGGCGCGATTTTCGAAACCAATTCTCGCTCTTTCCTGACGGACGAAAACCTGGCTGCGGAGATTTTCGGCCCCGCGACCTTGTTAGTTCATCATTCGAATCGGGAGGAAGTGCTGGAGGCTGCAAGCAATCTCGATGGCCATCTGACTGCGACCATCCACGGCACAGAGCAAGACTTACAAGAGTTCAGCGACTTGATTGCAATTCTGGAGCGAAAAGTCGGGCGGTTGGTCTTCAATGGCTTCCCGACTGGGGTTGAAGTTTCCCACGCTATGGTGCACGGCGGACCCTATCCCGCAACCTCCGACGGGCGCTCGACGTCCGTGGGCAGTCAAGCAATCTTTCGATTTTGCCGCCCTGTCTGCTACCAGGCATTTCCGCAGGCGGCTCTCCCCGACGCGTTAAAAGACGCCAATCCTCTCCATATCTGGCGAATGATCGACGGAGAAATGACGAGAGAACCAATTCCCTCCGCAGTCACCCCGATCGGATAAGAATGCCCGAGCGTGACCGATCCGCGACCCAGATGCTGGCCACGCTCTTCCTCACCCGTCGATTTTCTTAAACGGACGTAGGCCAACTACCGTCCACCGAAGCTATAACCCAGCGAAACGCCATACCGAACTGCATACGACGAGCTGAATTCGACGTTGTTATTAATCAGGTAGAGGCGCACTTCCGGACGAATGAACGCGCTGCGCCAGACGTAGGCGCGAATGCCTCCTCCGAAGTCTCCCATGAAGTGATTGCTGGTAACGTAGTCCGTACATCCGGTTATATAGCTGCAACTCGTATACGGAGTGTAGAACCGAAGATTCTCACCGCCGATGCCGGCCAGCAACTCGGCCGTAATGTGCGTGGCAATCTTTGGAGCCCAGATCGCGTTGAACGAATAAAAAATTGGACGGTAGGGCTGGTAGCCACCATACAAATTCTGACTCGCCCTCCAAGCCACGTCCCCTTCAATTCCTAAATGATGGGTTAGCAAAACATCCGCACTGAACATGGGGTACGCGCCGCCTCCCACGGACGGAAAGAACACCCCGTTCGTTGTCTTACCTGAACCGGAGGTAAGCGTGCTGACCCCAAAAGCCGCGTCGATCTCTTGTGCGTGCGCGGTACTTTCCAAAAGAGCAAATACAGCAAATACAAAGAGCAGGGCAATCAAACTTAGCTTTTTCAAGTTTTTCTCCAAAGAATTGCTAGAAACTTGGATGTAGCCTTGACCAACAGAGTTGGATTTTGAGAAATACCCTCAGATTCCAAATCGTTCTCTCGCTGTGGGTCACAACGACTCCCCAAGTCCAGTATATTCAATCATCGGTTGGCATGGCCCCACGTAAAGAAGGGTCAAGAATTGTAACGAACAAAAATCGTAACCCTTGTTAATAACCCGAAAACCACCACCAAAGTTGCGCAGAATGTTGCCAGTGCAAGCCCTTGTGACCTGGTTACTTTGGTAACCCGAAACCGCTTGGCTGCATCGCCAAATTGACATACTGTGGATCAAGCTTTCCTCAATATCCATATTATGACGCTTCTCGAGAAAATTCCTACCGTTGTGACCGTGGCCGTGCTGGTTGGCATTTTCCTGGCATTGAAGCGGCATAGCCACTCTGCGCGTTTGCAACTATGGATGGTGGCCTGGTTCCTGATCTTTACGCATTTCGTGGCGCAGTTGTTGGAGCCCGCGACGGGAGACGTTAGCCCATATCTTCTGGCGATTGATCTAGGCTCCCTGCAAGCCGCCGCGGTTGCTTTTGTCGTCTCGGTCTCAGCGGTTGCGGAGGATAAGCGCAAGCGCACGCTGATGCTTCTGGTGACCGGTATTCCTTCGGTAGCCTATGCGATTCTAGCCAGCTACGATGTGCATCCGCGATGGCCTTACGTCCTGTGTCTGTTAACCTGTTTTGTGGGTGGGATTCTCCTTCTCTTCTGGCTACGGAAATTCTCTGTATATGCCGTTACGCTTGCGCTGGTGGGGTCGGCAACGGCTCTTTGGGCGATCCGTGCGGCAATGCACGGTTCCTTCGATGAGGGCCTGACCGCCCTACTGGGGTTGGGCTTCGCCCTGCCAGGAGTTTTCCTCTGCCGGAATTACTGGCGCGCCTCGCCTGGGATTCTCACCGCGGCCGGAGGATTTTTCTGTTGGGGCGCGGTATTTCCGGTAGGCATGCTGCTGGATCACATCGCCCCCCACGCAAATGTACCGGCAGAGCTTTGGAATACTCCCAAGCTGTTTGTGGCGTTCGGCATGATTCTGGCAATCGTTGAGGATAAATCTGAATCGATCGAAACCATGCAGCGTAAGCAGCGCACGCTCAATCATCAACTGGAACGCTTCTCGACGATCACCTCGCAGCTGCTAAGCGGCGCAACCGTGGATTTGTTGTGCAATGAAATCGCTTCTGCCATTACCGACGTGAGCAATTTCGGTCTCGCCGTGATCCAGCTCGATAGCGGAGGGCACGGTTTGCGGGTGGCTGGTGCCAGCGGATTTTCTCCGGCTGCATTGGCCCAACTGGAGCAGAAAGCGCGCCGTTGGACGGCCGATGACATTAAAGATTTCTGCAGTCGCGGTCGTCCGATCGGTCAAAATTCGTTTCTACTCTCCGAAGCAGAGGCGGCGAAATACGATCCCCTAAAAAGTTCCCTTCGCTACGATCCCAACCCTTACTGGAATACCGGAGATGAACTTCTGATTCCTTTATGCTCCGCGCGCGGCGGGTACTTGGGGTGTATCGCCCTGGACGATCCGCGAAATGTGGAAGCGGTCAATGCTCCAGAGTTGGCGCGAATTGAGCTACTGGCAGCTGATCTTGCGGTCGCTCTTGAGCTGAAGTCCCTGCAGAACCAGTTGATCCGCTCGGAAAAACTCGCAGCGTTGGGGCAATTGGTGGCTGGTGTTGCTCACGAGCTCAATAACCCTCTTACCGCGGTGATGGGCTACGGGGATCTGCTGGGGGACGATGTTCCAACCGGGCCCGCGCGTGACAAGCTGGATAAACTGGTCAACGAGAGCCGGCGGATGAAGAAGATCGTAGAAAACCTCCTGCGGTTCTCCCGGCAAAGCACCATGGATCGTCAGACAGTGGATTTAGCCCCGGTCGTCAAAGACGTCCTTGCCTTGCGAGATTATTACGCGCATACGCGAGGATTGGAGATTCTCTCCGACGTTCGATCCAATCTTCCGCGAGTGGCAGTGGATGAAGACCAGTTCAAACAGATTTTGCTCAACCTGCTGAACAACTCGATCGACGCCGTCGAAAATATGGAAGGGCCGAAACGCATCATCGTGCGCGCCTTTGCTCGCGGGAACCGGGCGATCATCGAGGTGGAAGATACCGGTCCCGGGTTCAAGGATTTGAACCGTGCGCTCGATCCGTTCTACACAACCAAACCCGTGGGCAAGGGCACTGGGCTTGGATTGAGCATTTGCTATGGGATCGTCAAAGAGCACGACGGCGAAATCAGGCTCGCGAATCTGCAGCCTCACGGCTCGCTGGTGACGGTGGAGTTGCCACTGGGCGTATCAAAAGCTGTGAGCCATGCCGCCAAAGCCGCAGAAATGGGTTAACCAAGAAGGCCTCGCTTCGGTTTTGGTTTGTGTCAATCTAGGCGCAAAGTCTCTTCAACAGTCTCCGGGACTCTGCACGGAATTCGTCCAACATTGCTGGTTTTCCCGCCGGTCAGTCCCAGCCGAAACCCGTCCCACTTTTTTCCGCGGACCGGAATGAATCTTCGTCAAGCCTTGAGCAAAACGAATCGAACGGCCACGAAAAGCAGCAGAATAGTCAACCGTGGGGAAGTCGCCCAGACCCGCATTTGGCAGGCGCAGAACCACACCTTGAGCAAATGGCTTGGGGCAGGCGTCGTGGGCGGTTTACGAAAAAAGGAGGGTGACCTTAGAAGGAGGGAATGATGCGGCGCGGCCGAGCTTAGTCCTGTCCCGCGCCAGCGGCAAATGCTCTCTCGATATTTATCACTGGAGCGAAAGGATTCTCGACGTGTACGTTCTGCACGCTTGCAGGTACAGTGTGGTAGGAATACTCGGGGATGATTTCTTTCACCTTCGCGCGAATCGACATCTCTGTTCCAGAGTTTGCTAATGTGATCAGGTCTTCCAAATGAGAACACAATGCCGGCCACGCAATAATCTCAGACTTGGTTCGCTTAACTTTGCGGTTCGTGGTCCCGAATCTCCTCTCCGTCGGGTAGAAGAGATCCTCGTACATCTTTTCTCCGGGACGCAGGCCGATGAATTCGATTTTTACCTCGCTTGGAGATTTTCCGCACTGGCGAATCAAGGAATGGGCCAGATCGAGTATGCGAACAGGATTGCCCATGTCCAGGACTAGAATGTCGCCATGGTCGCCGAGAGTGAACGCTTGCAAAACCAGGGATACAGCTTCAGGAATCGTCATGAAGAATCTTGTGATTTCCGGATGTGTGATCGTGATGCGGCCTTCCTTTTCGATCTGCTCTTTGAATACCGGAATCACGCTGCCCTGAGAACCCAGCACATTGCCAAACCGCACCGAGACGCAGCGCATGTTCTTTTTGGGTCTGGCTGCAAGGATGAGTTCTCCCAGCCTTTTTGTGGCACCCATGAAACTCGTCGGTTGCACCGCTTTGTCAGATGAAATCAGGACGAACGCCTCGCAACCGCATTCCTCGGCGACGTCAAGCAAGGGAGCCAATGCGACCACATTGTTGTTCAGCGCACCGCGAATGTTGAGTTCAACCAGTGGAACATGCTTATAAGCCGCGGCGTGGAAAATAATCTCAACGCCTCCGTCAGAGAGTATCCGGCGCATGCGCATGGTATTGGCGACGTCTGCGACCGCATATACCACCCGATCACCGGCCGGCTGTTTCGTGAGTTGCAATTGCAAATAGAACATCGGCGTTTCTGCCTGATCCACTACGATCAACTTGGCGGGAGAGTACGCCAGAATCTGACGGCAAAGCTCCGAACCGATTGAGCCAGCAGCCCCCGTCACCAGTACCACCTTGCCAATGATCTGCCTTCGAACGGTGCTGAGGTCCAGTTGAACAGGGTCACGGCCCAGGAGATCCTCAACGCTGACCTCTCGCAATTGCGAGATTGAACCGCGGCCCATCAAAAGATCGTGAAGGTTCGGCACGGTTCGATAACGCACACTGGCCCGCTCGCATATTCTGCTGATACGCTGCATTTGCGCGCCATTGGCTGAAGGAATAGCAATAAAGAGCTCTTCTGCATTGCAAGCTTTGACGACCGTCTCAATAGCGTCGATCGTGCCGACGACCGGCACGCCATGGATTCTTGCTCCATGTTTAAAAACATCGTCATCCAGACACGCGACCGGGACGAATTCGGTCCGCAACATTTCACGTATCAGCAGACTTGCGGCCTCTCCGGCGCCTGCGATGATCACTCGACGCTTCTGGCGCATGACTGAACCAACCAGCGTCCTGCTCTTGAGAGCCATCGCGCACAAGCGCGCCCCTGCCAACCCAGCCGCCGTGATGATTGCTTCAATTATGTAGATCGACAGCGGGAACTCATACCTGCGAAAAACATAGCGGGTTGTCACGAAGAATACCAGGCTGCCGAGAGCGACCGCTTTCCCAATGTCGACTACATCGGTCACGCCACTGTGGCGCCAGTACCCGTGCAAGAGATTGAAGCGTGCCAATGCGACGACTCGGGACAAAATCAATACCGGCATACAGCCGAACAGCAAAGCCGGGAAGGGAATTCGAAAGTCGAATCGGAGCAACCACGCGATCACGATCGAGGTCGCAATCAGCAGAAAATGGAACAGCGTGACAGCCCAAAATCGCTGTCCGATCAGTATGGAAAAGCGATTGACGGATTTGTTTGACATGGCTAGGTAAGCTCGAAAAAGGATCTATTTACCATTACTTTCCGGCGCTGACGGCCGGCCGTCGGTAGAGGCATTACTTTGTTTAACTGCTTTTGCGATTACTCTCTCTATAGTGCGACACGTGACTGCGATGTGTTCGTCAGACAGTGTCGGATGAACCAGAAACATTAGGCTGGTCTCGCCGAGCATCCTGGCCACGGGAAGAATCGGATGCCTGCGGCGCGCGACGAACGCTTTCTCAAGATAAATCTCGCTGCAACTGCCGACGAAACATGGCACTCCCTCCGCTTTGATCGCTTGCACGATGGCATTGCGGCTCCATCCATCCTCCAGCATTTCGGGACGGAGAAATGCATAATATTTGTAATATGAATGATGAACACTGTCTGGGACTGTCGGAATTCGCAGGCCGGGCAAGCGGGAAAGAGTCTTAGTAAGCGTATTCGCGTGACGGCGTCTGGTTTCGACCCACCTTGGCACTTTTGTGAGGGCTACGCGCCCGAGCGCCGACTGCATCTCCGTCATTCGCCAGTTGGTGCCGAACGACTCATGGAGCCAACGAAAACCTTCTCCGTGCTGGAGGCTGTGAACGGCAGCATAGTTCTTACCATGGTCCTTGAAACTCCACGCGCGCTCCCAAACCTCGGGGTCGTTCGTCGTGAGCATTCCTCCTTCGCCGCCGGTCGTCATAATTTTGTCTTGGCAGAACGAAAAGGCTGCGACGTCTCCGATCGATCCCACCGGGCGGCCTTTGTACAACGCTCCCTGAGCCTGTGCACAGTCTTCAATTACCCGCAGGTCGTGCTCTGCGGCTAACTGCATGATCTCGTCCATATCGCAGGGCCATCCTGCCAAGTGCACCGCGATGATCGCTTTTGTTCTTGGAGTAATCGCCCGCCGTATGTTTGCCGCAGAGATGTTCTGGCTGTCGGGGTCGACGTCGGCGCAGACGGGACGAGCACCCCGCATCACAATGCAACTGGCGGATGCGATGAAGGTGCGGGATGTTGTAATCACCTCGTCGCCGCGGCCGATGCCGAGAGCTTGGAGTGCCAACTCCAGTGCGACTGTCCCATTGGCGACGCAGATGGCATATTTCGCGCCAACAGAGTGGGCAAACTCTGTTTCAAACAAGCGGCCTTCCTGCCCGGTCCAATAGTTAACTTTTCCAGACCGCAGGACGGCAGCGGCTGCTTCGATTTCGTCGGCTTCGAAATAAGGCCAGGGAGCAAACGGCAAAACGGTTTGCGCCGCCGGAGACACAGATTTTCGCTGAGCCGTTGCTGTATTCATAGAAGTGTGTAAGGAGTTGAGTTCGTGGTGTTTCTATATGCCGGAGGCCGCG
Source organism: uncultured Acidobacteriota bacterium (assembly GCA_963722725.1). Taxonomy (GTDB): domain Bacteria; phylum Acidobacteriota; class Terriglobia; order Terriglobales; family Acidobacteriaceae; genus JABDBE01. The sequence continues at coordinate 109,096 of CAVROB010000006.1, read as the reverse complement.
GTTTTCGTGGTCCTGCGAGCATGAGCAGGCACACCGACCACAGTCGTGTCGCAGACGACATTCTTTGTGACCACTGCACCAGCGCCCACAATGGCGCGGGAGCCGATCTGAACGTATTGCAGAACTTGAGCCCCGGTGCCGACTAACACGCCCTCGCCGATTACTACACCGCCAGAAATGTTTGCACCAGGGTTGACGACGGAACCCCGGCCGATATGCGATTCGTGCCCGAGCGTGACTCCGAAATTTACAAGTGCAAATGGTTCGAGGCGAATGTTAACGGTTGCCACAGCCGCAGCCCCAACGAAGCAACCTTCTCCCAACTCCGCCGAGTCAAGATCGATTACCGCTGTAGGGTGGATCAGCGTCGGCCATTCAACATCGTTCAGCAAGGCGGCAAGCTCGACAGCGAGGTTCAAACGGGCGCCCGGGCTGCCTACTCCCAGCGCGAGTGCATCGACGGACGAACGGTTTCGCTTGAACCAATTAAAATCCCCGAGTACCTGATCCCGACTATCACGCTCCCCCAACCGAGAGAGGTCGCTGACGACGTAACCCAGGAAATCGAACCGTGGCTCTGATCGGTTGATCCATCGTATGGCAGACTCGATCTCCCGAGCCATTCCGCCCGCGCCGACGATGACAATTCGCTTCCGCTTCATCAAACGTTTCCCTGTTCACGCTCTGTACTTGTGCCCATGAATTCTGGCATGGTTGCGTGGCCTGGTCTTGAAATGCCGTCACACCTCAACACCTGCAGAGAGGTCCTTACTAGAATCTTGAGGTCGAGCCACAGGCTCCAGTGGTCCACGTACCACAGGTCAAGCTCAAACTTGCGATTCCAATCGAGGGCGTTCCTGCCATTGATCTGCGCCCATCCGGTGATTCCTGGCTTCACGTCGTGACGGCGCATTTGTTCCGAGGAGTAGCGGTCGAGATATTCGGGTAACAAAGGACGCGGACCGACCAGGCTCATCTCGCCGCGGATCACGTTTAGCAGTTCCGGTAGTTCGTCGAGGCTGGTGTTGCGCAAGAATCGTCCAAGTGATGTCAGACGCCGTACATCTGGAAGCAATCGATGATTGGGGTCGCAGGCATTGGTCATGGTCCGAAATTTCAGACAGGTAAAAAGCTGACCATGGAGGCCCGTTCGTCGCTGCCGAAACAGGATCGGGGAGCCGAGCCTCCATCGAACAAGGATCGACAAAACGCCGAGAATCGGCGAGAGCGCAGCTACTGCCAAACTGCTCACCACTATATCCAATATTCGCTTGTTTGTGGGCATCGACGGCTACCCCGAAACCGCCAACGCTTGAGGCGCGCTGGCGTTAGAGCAACCGGAGAAAGCCAACCGGTCCACGAAGCTTACTGAATCGAATTCCTCGGGCCGCGGTTCACCGTCGAGTATGTGGCGATAGACGGAAACGACCTCGCGCCCGCATCGTTCGGCATCAAACATCTGAGCGCAAAGCCGTCGCCCTCGATCGGCCATGCATTGGTGTTCCTCGCATTGGTCGAGAACGCGCAAAATAGATTTTGCCAACAGGTCAGGACGCCGGACCGGTACGGTCTCTCCCGTGCGCCCGTGCTGCACCACTTCCGGCAAGCCTCCAACTTCTCCCGCGATGGTTGGCACTGCGGAAAGCAACGGCTCGACAACTCCCCCACAGTTCTCTGACAGCGGCACATGCACCGCGCAATCGAAGTCCGGCCAACTCACTCCCACTTCGGTCGCGCTGAACTTCCCAGGCATGAGAATTTTCCCACGGCCCTTGCGTTCCGCTAGCTTGCGCAAGTTTTGCTCATACCTTGCAGATCCGCCACCAAACGTTCCTCCCAAAAGCACGCCCCAAATTTTGTCGCTCTTACCCTGTGCGATGCTGATTGCTTCGATGACATCTTCGTGACACTTCAAACCCACCTCGTGCCCTAGGTATTTCTTGGGCGGATAAATTAGGTTGATATTTCCAACGACGAAAGCGTCATCGGGGATCCGCAACTTTTTGCGGAGATACCCTGTACGCCGGGGTGAAAAGAGACCGATCTCCGAGCTGTAGTAGCTTAGGAACAGCCGTTCGGCCGGGATGAGAACCGCCTCGTACTGCCGTTTGGTGAATTGACTGCTGGCGATCCAATAGTCAGATCCTCCAGCGCTCGATATCTCGAGCGTTCGGGTGGCCCATTGTTCCAGATGTAAAGGCCCGGGAACCTGGAATACGCGGGGAACGGGATGATGTCGCCCCAAAGCTAGTCGGAGCATCACCGTCGTGCTTACAAAGTGGCTGTGAATGAGATCAGGTTTGACCTGATTGACGAGTTTCCGCACATCCGAAATTGCTCGAAATATTCTTCCGGGATTCCGGATCGGCAAACGGCAGTCCACATAATGCAAGACCGCGCCAGTTTCTTGCCAGGCTGGAACAGCCGGTCCTGACTGGCTCGGCAACACTACGTGGACTTCGAGGCCGTGCCGAATCAGTTCCGTGACTTGCCGGACCGCCCAAAATGCGCATTCCGAGGTCTTAATGACTTGCAAAACTCTCATGCGATGGCACTCTTGGTTTTCTCAGCAGTCTCGGCTGCCTGCCAAAGCTCATTGGCCTGACGCAAGAAGCGGTAGAATTCCGCGCGACGATTGTCCAGCACTTCGGGGCGATACTCCTGGGCCCGTTCGAGGTTGCGTCGTGACATTTCAGAGAGCCGTTGCGAATCAGTGACGACTTGCTTGATCTTGGTTGCCAAGCCGACAATGTCCGCCGGGTCTACCAAATCCTGATCGTCGAGTAATTCGGGAATGCCCCCGACCCTGCTTCCAATGCAGGGAAGCGCTCGGGTCATAGCCTCAATCATCGCTCGCGGCAGACCCTCGGCTCGGGACGGCATCACGAATAGAGTGGCTCGATCAAGTTGATCGCGGATGGGCCGTCCCGCCGGCAACTCTCCCAGAAACTGCACGTGGTCCGAAATCCCAAGATTGTCTGCCAGTTTTTCCAACTCACCGCGATGCTTCCCGTCGCCGATCACCACTACCTCGGAAGCTATCTCTGACAGCAGAAGTTTCATCGCCTTCAACAGCACGTCAAGGCCCTTGTACCTCTGCGCAAGCGAACCCACAAAGAGGATTCTGGGTTGTTCGGGACTCTGGAATTCGCGTGCCTGGCCAACGAAGTCGGTGTCGTCACAATACACACTGGAGTAATTGGTGGTAAACACTTTGGAAGTATGTGTAAAGTCGAGATGCCCAACGTCGGAAATGCCGACCGAATGAGCAGGGCAAGGATATCTGCGTTGCAAGCTTTCACGGGTTACGTAGGCAACAGCTACGGCGCGCGAACACTGCTTGCGCAGCGACCGTGCGGCGCGGGCTCTAAATAAAGGCCGGAGTGGATGCCGGATTGTTCCCGGCCCCATCGCTTCGTGCGGATCCCCAACAACCTCCAGGCCATAGGGCCGGTTTGTCTGCCAACAAGTCGGAAGCAGTTCATCCGCCAATGCTGAACCAACCCGGCAGAGCAATGCGTCACGTTCACCCAAGGCCGACAATAGAGACCGGCGGATGCCTGCGCGCTGAAGCAGAAACTGTTCCGGGCCAAGGTAATAGGGGAGTTCCCAGAAATCAACGCTCGGACCGTTCACCGCTCTATACGCGCTGTCGATGTGGGGATCGTATTTTGCGCGGGCGACAACCCGAACAGATTCGAATGCACTCAGGTATCTCTCCCAGAAGGGATAACCGTAAGTTGTCTTCGTCCAGACCGAGCCGTCAGTCGCCAGACTGAAACGATACTCGCAAGTAACGACCAGGCGCATCGTGGGCTGAGCTTTCTTGTCGATTGGGTTGAGAAGAATTAGCGATTGTTTGCTACTGTCGCCCACGTCCGATTGTCCTGGCCCACCTGATACACGTGGCCAATGGTCATGTCCGTGAATGTCGATCCTGCGCTTACCTTGTGAGTGGGCAGAAGTGCGGGTGTTATCTGAGGTGAGTCGACAAGGCTTTGCACAAGCGCCGATTGCAGGTCAACATTGGAATCGACGAATCCCAGCAAGGAATTGATATTTGATCCAGAGACGGCGAAGTGATTCCCAACAGCAGAAACCTGGCTGCCCGTCGCGAGAGCAAAGTAGATGCCTCGGGTGATTCGACTCGTCGGCTGATTGTCCGTGATGACGTTATTGTTTATGTGAACCCCTGCGATAGCGCTGGTGCTGGCGATGAAAATACCGTTGCGGTAGCCCGCACTGAGGCTCTTGTTGGCGGATGAACCGGGATTGATGATCGTGTTGCCAGAAATGTCGAGATCGTTTCCGTTGGCGGATACGCGGACAGCATTGACGGTAGCGTTTTTTATAGTATTGCCGAGAACTTTAAGCGATGTAATCGAGTTTGAGTTCGTCGAGTCCCAATAGCCGACGCCCATTCCGCTCGAATTCCAAGGGGCTGAGTTCGCCGTCTCTAAGTCGTATTCAATGCTGTTGTTCTGGATGGCGATGGCCGCTAGCGGCAGGTTCGCGGCAGCGTTCACCCAAACGCCGCTGGGATTACCGACATTCTCTCCACCCGTGACCGGATTCCTGGTCCACGCGGTCTGGGTGAGGCGAATAGCATTGGATTTGATCGTGACGCCGTGCAGACCATATCCAGTCGTGTGCGAGCGATAACGGTTCGACCAAAGCTGGATGCCGTAGTAGGCGCTTTTGATTGTGTTGTCCGAAACCGAAACATCAGTTGTGTCGATCGAAGCCACTCCGGTTATGTTCATCCCAATCCAGAAGCCGTCAATCTGGTTTCCAACAACGGTCTGGCTACCGCCGTGCGTCTCGATCGCTGTGACGGAACCGGCGGCGTTAACGCAGCCGGTGAAAATGTTGTGTCGCGTCTCCGAGTGTTCGCCGGCCACGTATACCGTCGAGTGGTCGTGATACACCGAGCCCGCGCAGTTGAGGGTGAACGTGCTGTCCTTAACGCTGGTGAACTGGCTCCCCGAGTAAAGGGTGTTGATGTCGCCAAGGTCCTTGAATTCCACGCGTTCGATGTTGAGCCTGCGGCTTCCGACTCCAGTTGCGATTGCGAAGCGCGGTTTGCCCTGGAGGACCCTAGGCGTGACCGGATTTCCGGTGGTGTTCTGATCGATTGTCAGGTTGGCAAAGCTTACGTTGACGAACGTGCTTTTGTTGGTCCCAAAAATTGCTTCGTAATCACCCGTGTTGCTTTTGACCCTAATCGTCGTGACCCCCGCTCCTTGCCCCCTAATGGATAAGTTGTCCGCCAGATTGAGGCTTGTCACGAGACAAATCGCGCTCGGAAAGACAACGCTCCCTCCGCCTACAGAACTCACTTTGGCGATCAGGGAATTGAATGCCGCGGTGTCATCGGTAGCGCCGTCGCACTTCAACCCGTTGTCCCTCACGTTGGAGCCGACAGGTTCGGCTTCGCCGACGACGTAGCGGCGAACGCGCCAGAGGGGAGGGCGAATGCTGCGGCCAGGAGTGCAAGATGTAACGCTGGTGCGATCAGAAGTTTTGTGTTCATCGAATCCAATTGTCGATGTGGCGTCGAGGCTTGCTCCAGATTTTGTTGATGGTTGCGGCAATGCACGTGGCGAGCATCACACCCGCGACGAAATAAGTGGTTTCCCATATACGTTTCGGAAGTCGATGCGGTTTGCCGTTATGGCTTCGGAAAGGAGGGCGGCCGAAGTCAGAACTCCCCACCTACCGCAGGAACGCACGCTCCCACCGCAAGGAAGAATAGAGACCACAGCACAAAAATGAGCACAACTCCAATTGCGCCAAAGTTGACGTACGCTTCCGCAACCGGATTGTAACCCCAGCCTGTCACCGACCCATTTCCACGATGCACCTGCTCGGCGAATCCCTCGGAGAGCACTTGGGGTTTGACACCCGGATACAGAAACCTCGGAAGCACGGTAAGAAAAGAGTCGTAGTACGAAGACCCGTAGATATGTTCAGTGTGAACCGAGACTGCCGAAAGCAGCGATAGGTATGGACCCGCGAATTCGGTGTGCTCGGGCATGATCCAATCCGAGGTCCAGGTGTTCGTCAGTTCCTGGAAAGCCTCGTCCGGAGTCTGAAGGCCTCCAGCCACGTTCGTGACGAGAGTCCGAGCATATCCGTAGACGGAAAACGCCAGGTAAGCGAGCGCGATCAGCACCCAGGTGCGCACTCTCAGGCGTAAAAAGTTCCGCCGAAGCACAGTGAGCACACCTACTGTGGCAAGCACTGCCTGGAGAAGCAAACGGCGATCGCCTTGTAGAAGCACCAGGAGGCACCAAAAAGCGATCAGTCCATAGCAAATAATTCGCTGCCCGAGTTTCCGGTTGGAAACCGAGCCGTAGCACATGCAAGCGATGCCAGGAATCACAAAAGCCAGGTATGGATAGCTCAGCGCGCTGGGATCGCCCGCCAATTCGAAGCGCTCACCCCGCTGGGTGGCAAGAGCGACGCTGTAGCCTCCGATCTGCTGGAATTGCAGGTAGTAAAGAAACACGCCCGTGGCGTACATAAGGATTCCCGACCAGAACCAACTGCTGGCAGTACCTGAGCATGGGCCTGGAGACTGTCGGCGGTGCCCGCGGCGCACACTTATGTTTTCCCACAAAATCGCTGTAAACAAGATTGCCCCGGCGGCAATCGCACATAACACGCCAGCCGCAGCATAGGTTTCATCGCTAAAAGTCGCGGGATAAAGCAGTACTGAATCATCGCCAAGAGTGGCCACACCGGAACAGCAGTAATCCATCGTAGAGCGCGAAAGCAAGGCAGAAAAGAGCGAGTGGTTCAACGCCGTGGTAGCGAAATCGTCGCCATGCAGTGAACCCCGACATCAAGATCGTAAATATGCTCAGCGATACGGCAGAGTGGGAGTTGTCGACGGTCTGCAGAGCCAGCACAACCAGGACACACGCGACGCAGAACGAGGCACCGAGTATGGTATTGCGGGCACGCGCAGTTTCTGCATATAGACTAGGGGCGAGAGAAGCTTGCATATGACGAAATTAGCCTTTCGCTGGATACCCCGATTGATCTAGCGGCCATTTCAGAATGAAATGCCTCGAATGCCTCGTGACCAGATTCGGTTAGTTGGCGCTCTACTTGCCCTGCCCACGTAGCAGCCGAGTTTTGTACTGACTCGCGGTGGATTAGCCTGCGGACCAAGTCTGATTCAGCCGAGATCCGGTCCGAGATGACGCATTTCAATCCTGCGGCTTGCGCTTCCAATAACGTGATGGGTAGTCCCTCGCGTAAAGAGGGGAACAAGAAAGCGTCCATGGCACCCTTCATCAGAATCGGCACATCGGACCGTACGCCTGTAAATACAAATCGATCTTGCAGCGAATAGCCCGCGACCATTGCCTCGATCAATGGGCGTAGGGAGCCGTCGCCGACCATTAAGAACATCGTTCAAGGTTCGCGCTGGATCAGTTCGCGCGCGATTTCGACAATGAATGCGTGGTTCTTTTCCGCCGAGAACCTTCCAACATGACCCACGACCAGCGCTTCTTGCGCGATGCCCAGCTCACGCCGCACGGCGCTTTTATCCACTGGCCCATCGAATCTCGACAGGTCGATGCCCAAATGTTGGAGTTTCCATTCGGACGACATGCGCCAGGGTCCGCCGAACAGGTCATTGCCGGCTTCGGTACTGACCGCCAAAGCGCTGCTCGCGCATGCGCCGATCATCGAGCGCATCGCAAACCGATAGGCCTTGCGCAGCGTGCTGGCAGATGATTCTGCCAGCCGTGTGTCGCTATGGCTGTGTGCAATTCGCACTGGGACTGCGCCCATTTTGGCCAGCATCAGTACGTATCCACTGAAATGGTGTACATGGCTATGGACGATGTCGTAGGGGCCATATTCGCGAAGAACCCGCAAAGTTTTGTGCGTATCGCACGGGATTTTTGTAATCGAGACAAAGGATAATACGAGCCCCGAGCGAGCGTACCTCTTCATCGTACGCACCGGACTCCGCGGTGTGGACGAGAAAGTCCATCTGGTATTTCTGCCGGTCGATATGGCGCAATACCTGGACCAGCCAGGTCTCGACTCCGCCGCGATCCAGTTTTCCGAGCACGTGCAGAATACGCATCAGGCTGATTGCCCTTTATCGCAGACTCTAAAACCACATACCCTGCAGTTGCTCGAAGGAATGATGCGATCAGCAATCCGTAGCCAGCGCCCATAAGACCAAAGCGCGGGTCAGCGCCAGTGTGAACACGACTGTCGTGACCGCGGTTACTGCCATGATCGACATTTGGGGACGAAAACAGCGGGCGGCGGTCATTCCGAAGCCCACAAATGTCGCAATCGCCACCAAGGTCGCGTCGACGACCATGAATAACAACAGATCAACGTGCTCGGCATATTCCGGCCGGTAAACAAGCGCCAGGACCGGCCGCCCGATGACCGAGGCCAGGCCCAGAGCCACCATGCCGAGAGCGCCCGCAAGGAGAATCAATTTCCCCAACAACGCTTTGAACGGCCGGATGTCGCCGTCCGCAAAAAGCCGTGCCATGCGCGTGCAGACCGATTGCCCCAAAGCAATCACAATCAGATTGATGGCTGTCAGCAGGTAGGCAAGCGAAGCGAAAATACCCAGCTCGGCGGTTCCGAGCTTTTGCTCCAGAATGTAACGGGGAATGTTGATGTTCAAAGAAGCCAGCGTCATCACGATACCGAGCGGCCAACTAACCGAAAGCAGCGCCTTCTGTGTTCTAAGGAAAAACGAAGGAACTGTGGGTGCTCGCCAAGCAGCCGCGAAATGACGCGGAGATCATAGAAAGCGATGACTGCCACCCATGTCAGGGCGAGAGCGGTGACTGCGGCAATCAAGTTGCGCGTACGCCAGAAAACCGCAGCGAACGTGGCCACAGACGCTGCGCCACGAATCATGAGAGCCCGTGCCACCTGATCCAGTCGCTCGAACTTCTGCAAATGTCCGGCGATCACATCGGCGATGGTCTCGATTCCTTTCGCTGTGGCAACCAGCAAAATCACCATTTTCGTCGCTGCATCAAAGCCCGCCACCATCGTAATGAGAACAATGACCAGGGTTCCCAGCAGCGTGGAAGATTCGCAGCGTAAAATAATCTGCGAAGCCGTACTCATCACGCGCATCAGTGGCCTGCACTCCCCGAAGCTGAAGATTGGTCAGCATGAAGACCGGAGCTGTGATGGCGAGGCCCAGCGCGTACTGGCCCACAATCGACGGACTCCCAACTTGGCCAGTACGGAAAGCATTCCGAACTGGCATGCTGCGTAGACCACGTTCCCCCCAGAGTCCAACTGAAGGAGACGCGCAGCGGCGGTGCGGCAACTGCTGCGACCGGAGTATTGTCAGGGGGGACCGCAACGCTGGTAACGGACATCAGTCTTTCGTGGCGCTCTTTTGTTTCGGGTGGCTGTGATTGAGGTGACGAATGTTTATGGCACGCGGTAAATGCTTGCCGCGGCCGCCGTCGGCAAGGCGGTTTCGATGTCTTTCATAGCGTTCTTGGCAGCGCTGCTGGGGACAAACAGAATGTCGTTATCCTGCATCGCAAGGTCGGTCGCCTTCGCAGTGAGGATCTTTTTCAGATTGATGGGAAGCTCCTGGCGTCCCGCAGATGTAGTCCGGATAAGTTTGGCTGAGCCTTTGGCTGCCGTCGGATTGGTCCCCTGAGCCAGCGCGACCGCCTGCAGAATCGTGAGCTGCTCATCATGGTCCATGGGGAATCCGCCCGGGTGGGCGACATCGCCAATCACATAAACGACCCCAGTACGCTCGACATAGATGGTGTCACCGGGTAGGACCTCCGGATTGTTTTCCGGCTTGGGAGTCTTCCCGTGGTCATCTTCACAAGGTGTGGCTGATCAGGATGACCCGCACGCGTAATCGTCACCCGCGTACTCGCCAACGGGGTGAGCCCTTGCGCCAGAGAAATGTAATCCAACAGATGGTGCGAACCGAAAGCAGGATAGATGCCTGGGTTCTTGACTTCTCCGAGAACTGAAACATTTTGCGTGGCGTACTCGGCTACAAAGACCGTGACTTGGGGATCCTTGAGAAAGCCTCCGTCAATGAACTTCTGGCGAATCGAATTCTGCGCCTCCTCCGCCTTTAAACCTGCCACATGCAGTGAGCCCACCAGTGGCAATATGATGTCACCGGTGTTGCTGACTCGAAGTTTGCCACTTAATTCTGGAGTGTCAAAGACGCTCATTTCCACGAGGTCTCCAGCGCCAATCGGACCAGCGGCGCCACTTCCAAAGCTGCTGCTCCCGAAGACGACCGGAGGTATGCCGGGACTGGTTTTATCCTGCGCGCAGACTGCTGCGCCAGCAAAGATCATTAGGGAGAACACAAGCCCGTAAAATCCGGAATTTGCTTTCATATGTTATGCCGATCCTTTGGAAACTTCGTGATGTCCGTTGCCGTTACCGTTCCATTCCCATTGCCGCTCCCGTCGCCGTGGCCATTATTATTGTGATAGTAGGAAGAGTATTCGGAGCCGTAGTGTCCGTAATATTGGCGATACTCGACGGAGTTGAATGAGAGGTCATTGACCACTACGCCGGCGATGTTGGCTCTGACTTTTCTGAGGATGTCGCGGGTGCGAATCAGCGATTGGCGGCCGGTTTTTTCGGAGCGGGCAATGAAAACCACCACATCGGCTGCCCGAGCACAGACCACGGCATCGGTCACCGCCAATACGGGTGGAGTGTCAATCACGATGTAGCGGTATTCTTCGCGCCAGCCGTGCACCAGTTGCGGCATCGCGTCAGATGCCAGCATCTCCGAAGGATAAGGCGGCATGTGGCCAGCTGGGATCACATGCAGGCCGGGTATCTCGTCCACCGCGATGGTTACCGATCTGGCGTTTCCGTGCCAGCCAGGCATGCGCTCAAACCTTGATTCATGGGAATGCCCAGGTATTTGTGAATTGCGGGCCGGCGCATGTCCGAATCAACCAGCAGAACTTTTTGTCCGGTCTGAGCCAGAACCACCGCAAGATTGAGTGCCGTGAAGCTCTTGCCTTCCTGCATCATGGCGCTGGTTACCAGGATCACTTGTGGCGGCGCGCCGGCGAAGAAAGCAACAGGGAAGTTCTCAAAGCCCGGAAAGCTTCGGCGCTTCCCGAATTGCGTTGCTCCATGGTGACGGGAAGAATTAGCTGTCTGCCGTGTGGGCGCAATGAGTTTGTGCCCGTTCTTGCCGTTGAGGGTACGCTCGGAATGACTCCCAGCGAAGGCAAGGAACAGTACGTTTCAATGTCCTCTGGCGTGCGAATGGAGTTGTCCACATTTTCGACGATGAACGCTAAAGCTACTCCAATCAGCAGGCCGCCCATTCAACCCAAAGCCATGTTTAGCGGTATCTTTGGTTCGACAGGTTCAATAGGGACGCTGGCTTGATCCACAATATTGATGTTGCTCGACTTCAAACCGGCGAGAATCCCGGCCTCTTTTAGTTTTTTCAGCAACCCTTCATAGAGGTCGCGGCTGGACTCGACGTCCCGGCGCAGGATCGCGTATTGAATCGCGTCCTCGTTCAGTTTGTAAGCTTCGCCTTTTTGCTTGTCGAATGTGTCCTGCAACATGCGCTCCGCCTTCAAAGCTGCCTGGTATTCGGCGTGCACGGTTTCGCCGACCTTCTTTATTTCCTCGGCGATGCCGGAATCCAACTCGTTCAGTTCTGACTGGAGTTGCATCAAGCGCGGGATAAGAACTCCCATATTTAGCGGCCAGTTGCGCATACTCGGATCTGATCTCCGCGCGTTGTTTGTACAGTGCTCCGAGGACGCTCTCGGGAGCGATGTTTGCGATGAGTTCTGGGTTCTCCGTCATCGCGATGCGATATTTCGGCTTCTTTCACGATGCGATCGCCTTGCGCGGCAGAGAGTTCCTTGTTCAACTCTTCCAATTTGTCGATGACTGATGTTGTGGGTTTCGTCGGTTCCCAAAATTCCTGTCTTCTTCTGGTACGCGATCAGGGATTCCTGGGAGGATTCCGCGTGCTTCTTCAGGTCATCCAATTGTTTGGTCAGCCAGTCAGAGGTCTGTAAGGTGGCCCTGTATTTTGTCTGGAAATTGTGCTCGATGTAAGTGTTGGCCATCGCGTTGGTGACATCCGCCGCAAGCCGCGGATCCTTGCTGCGGAAATGGATCTCGACGATTTGTGTTTTGGGAATGAGTTGGACGTTCAGAGCTTTGTGAAACTCTTGACTCAACTTGGCCTGTGTTTCGAGATCCAGACTGTCAAAGTCCTGACCGGCGGGCACGACATACTTGCCCGCGAAATCGCGTTGTTATGGTGCAGTCCGACTTGCTTGATCACGCTGTTTGCGATGGTGTCGCTCTGCACGATCCGTGATTTGTGTTTCCAGTTTGGTATTCAGATCGAGGCCAATCGGCATCACCACCTGTTCCAGGCCGAGATCATCTGTGCCTTCGAGATCCAGCAGGATTCGGGCGGAGGCGTCATATCGCTTTGGGAGCAACAAAGAGACCACTGTGACCAGCACTAGAACTACGCCCAGGCTGACCAGGAACCAGCCAACGCCGCTTTTGGAGCACGCGCCAGAACTGCACGATCGAGATCTGATCGTCGTGAGCGTCGATCGTCGATGACTGGGTATCAGAGAAGCTGAATCTCCAATTTCCAGATTCTTGCTTGTTGTTATCAAGTCGTTGTCGGTCATAGGTTCCTTTAGCTGTATCGGAGCCGCGAGTCCGTGATGCTCGTTTCATGGAGTGGGTGCGTCCAGTTTTCCCGGCGATAATCTTGCGCAGTTTTATACTTCGTTCACCTTGGTCATGGGCGTCGGAATTCAGGTACCAGTGCTTTCATCCAGAATTCCGTAAGCTGCAGTCGCGTCTTCGGTGCTGGCGTAAGGCATGTTCCTTCATCGGTGACCACCCGATGAGGCCCTGATGCGCGAGCTACTGAAGCAGCTAGAGCCCAGGGCCGCGATCCGGGTTCGAGTCACGGATCAGTCCTTTGGACGCGCATCTGGACAAGATATTCGCGAACCGGCTCGAAGAGGGCACGAGATGCTTGCGCAATATCCGTTCTGCACCATGCTCCAATTCAAAGAGGCTGAGGTACAGCAGGCGGACCATCTCAGGTTGATTGCTGCAAGGTCTCGACCAGCAAGGCGACGATACCGGAATGGCGGTTCGAGGATTCTCATCGACTTCGAACCGTCCTCGCAGTTCCTTGCTGATTCGCAGGCGCCGCAGACGAGATTCGGTTGCGGCCCAGAAGAGATCCTTTTTTCGCGGAAAATGCCGGAAAACAGTGACTTCGCTAACCCCTGCCAGCCGGGCGATCTCATGAGTGCTACTGGCGGCGAAACCTTGTCGCGAGAACAGCTGCACGGCGGCTTCCACGATGCGGTTCGCGGTGCCGTTTGGTTGCGAACCTTAGATACGGGCATTGGTTTAGTTGTGGTTCAGCAGAAGAGCTTTGGGACGGGCGGAATGAGAATAATCCGGCGCGATAGAGCGGTTCAACGTCAGCCAGCGTCCAATTCCACCGCTACGCTTTGTTGGATGAGTTCCACCGTGATCACTACACGAAAGCCTTTTGCGCTTCGAACCAGTACGCCAGCCAAACCCATCAGCGAGCCGCCCTTGATTCGTACCCTTTGACCGGTGCGAGATGGCGGTATGGCTCAAATTTCTGCAGGTGCAGACCTGAACGCAAAGTCTCGATCTCAACCTGCGAAAGCTGAGCAGGTTCGCTCTCTGGGCCAGACAAATGATAAGACTCCGGGCACGTCCAGGACCCGCACGCGTTCACTTCGCGGGATGTTCACAAACAGGTAACCGGGAAACAGTGGAAGCTCAACTTGCGCCTTGCAGCCATTTTTCCAGCGGCGAAGGCTCCGGAACAGTGGAAGAAAACTTTCGACACGGCGGTGTTCCAGATGCTCGCGAACCCGCTTCTCATGTCGCGGACTCGTATAGACGGCATACCAATGGGGAGGGCGCTCGGCGGTCGGAAATGGCGGAGGCGGCACCAAGTTCGCATTTGCAGAAGTGCTGGCGTTGATCGCTTCAGACAAGGCTTCGCCCCCGTCGCTTAGATAGCGTTTGTTTGCTTTGAAAGTTTTGTTGGTACTCGCGGCTGATGTTGAAGACCGCTTACCTTAACCGCGAGTTCGTAGGCTGCGGTGTAAGTAGGCGACTACACTCTTCGCCGCGATTTCCAATGCATGGCGGGTGCCAATTCGGTCTATTCGCTAACTTGCTTGTTTGATTCGGCTTAGCGGTTCCGATATGGGAACCGATGGGACCTGGCGTCTCAAAAGGAGAGAAAGCAAGAATCAACGATAAAGTCTCGCCAGTCTCATACTGTCCGGGATTCAGAGCTGAATTGAAGTTTTCAGAGTCGTATATGCCCGATGCTGTTCACCTTCTGTCGGCCGCTGAGTTCGATCCTGCGCAATTCGCGTCTGAATCCTCTTTATTCGAGACCATTTTCCGCTCCAGCTTCTGGAATCAATTCACGCCCGAAATCAGGGCCTTGGGCTGTATTCTTCCAGCGCGCTTCGGGACCAGAGGCGAGCGCATAGCATCGAAGGCGGAACACGCGGCGCGTCAACAATCCAAGCTTCTAGCGTGCGATTGGTTCAAATGATGGGAACCCTGCGACGCGAGCGTCTCAAAGCGAGAGCAAAACTTGGCGATCGTATCCCACCTGTCTCATTCGCGAAACGAGAAATGACAACGGACCTTGATTTTCACAATCGACTTGAGGGGATGCGATGATTTTTTCTGGAAGAACGCGTAAAAGGCAACTTCGCTGTGTAAACGCACGATGCTGCACGTTTTATCTCTCATCATCCTCCGCACGAATGCAATCCAAAGTGCTTGTTCCTCAGCTACTGGTGTCGAGTGCCGTCTTCAAGTTAGTCTCGGCGATTAAAGTGCTCTAATGCAGCGGGGCTCCGCGTGTGATTCGGCCTGCCCAGCATTTTCGTAACTGTAAAAAACGGCCGTTCGAGAGACTGAAGCTTGAGCACCGGGAGGATAAGGGTGCGTAACCGTTATAAGAAGGTCTTATATCTGTATCGCTTTCGCGTTGGTGTCAGCGCTTTCGGCGCTGGCGCAGTCCGGTCGCACGGACGTCCAGCGGTGGGACGGCCTTCAACCGAAGGCAAATGATCCCGGCGAGCCTTTGCTTGCCGCCCTGGTTGAAGCTCCGGCGCTGGCCGTGGGCAGCGATTCCGATCTGCCCGACGCTCCAAGCACTACCAAGGCTGACTCATCAACCGCAGATCCAGCGCCGCCTCCGGCGGTTAAAAGAGAGCACGGGGCATGCCCGCCGCAATGGGTGGCCCACTCGCGCCGGATCGTAGTGTCGCGGACCGGAACTACCTTCTCGTTACCGGCGGAATGTTCGGCGCAAGTATCTTTAACGCAGAAGTCACCCTCCACTGTCTGAAGGAACACACGGATTGCAACGATGTTCCATCCTCTTTACACAGCCGGGCTGCCCTGTATGGAATCGGAATTCCCGCAGATCTCGGCATCGCGTATCTGACCTACTATATGAAAAAGAGGCATAGCAGCATGTGGTATGTCCCGGCTGCGGTTGTAACAGGCGCCAACCTATTTTTTGGAGTGCGTGCTTATCGCTGGTCGCAGGATCCGCCAAAAACCGTTGGCATAACCCCCTAGGTCTTCAGCGGTGGCATTGCTCTGCATGCCTCGGACCACCTGCGTCTCGATCGAAGCTACCGGCGCCGGGCATCGGATAAATTCTCTCTTAAACGAAGATCAGACTTACTCTCGTAATCCAGGGTAGGTGCGATATCACGCTGAGGCGCTTAGCGGGCGGCGATGACGTCGTAGGGGCGCATCATTTCATTGTCCTCGTGCTCGAGGATGTGGCAATGCCAGACGTAACGCCCAACAAAACCTTCGAAGCGAACAATGATTCGCGTGACCATTCCTGGATCCGCTCGCACCGTGTCCTTCCATCCAGCTTCGTTCGGGTCGGGAGGCACCGGATTCCCTGTGTACTTCAGTACGCCTCGGACTTTGAACGTGAAGGGTTCGAAGCGGCGCCGGTCGAGGATCTGGAATCGAACCAGATGAAGGTGGATGGGGTGTGAGTCGTCCGTCAGGTTGACCAGGTTCCAAATTTCCACCGAGTTCAAGACTGGATCTTCCGTCACTGGCATATTCCAGTGAGCATTGTTGAGCAACATGGTGATTGGCTTCATGACCCGGTCGTCTATTTCGACGAGCGGCAGCATGCGCGTTTTTGTGGCTTCAGATTCTAAGATCCTGGGTACGGGGCGCAGCGTCGAGGGCAGTGAACTTGCATCCTTGATTTTATTCCGCGAAACGCGAAATTGCATGACGGTGAAGGCATCGTTCTTGAGGATAATCTGTTCGCCCGCGTGATCGGCGAAATCCACGATCAAATCCGCACGCTCACTGGGCGCGACCAGCAATTGATCGAGTGAAACCGGAGCAGGCAGCAAGCCTTGATCGGTGCCGATCTGGTGAAAACTTTGTCCGTTGGAAAGCGACAGGTGAAAAAACCTGCCGTTAGCGCCATTGAGAACGCGAAACCGATATTTGCGCGGCTCCACTTCCAGATACGGAAACAACTTCCCGTTCACTAAAATCGCATCACCAAAGTATTCGGGGATCCATGGAGCCTTTGGGTCGGGTGAAACCGGGTAGTAGAGCTGCCCCTGCGCGTCGAACATGCGATCGTAGATCACAAGCGGAATCTCATATTTACCACTAGGGAGATTCAAAGAATCCTCGACCGAGTCACGAATAACAAAGATGCCCAGCAAGCCAGCTACTACATTGAGGCGGTTAATCCCAAGAGCGTGGTCGTGATACCAGAGCATGGCCGCGTCCTGGTTATTCGGATAGTGATAAAGCGCTGATTTCCCCGGCACATACCAGTTCTCCGGATAGCCATCGCTCTGGGGAGGAGCTTTTGCCCCGTGCAGATGAACCACCGCGCGCACATCAGGTTTGTCAGCCTCGGCTCCGTGGATGTTGTGGTCAACCGGCAGAAAGTGCGTTGTCGGGAGCTCATTGGCCCATTCCACCAAAAGCCCTTGACCGCTTCGCGTTTCGATGGTCGGTCCAGGGGAACTCGAACCAAATCCCCAGAGTCGCGTGGGTTTCACATCGCGATGAACTTTACTTTCGATCTGCCGCATGGCGAACCGATAATAGGGGAGCTTGGCAGTCGGCTCCGTCGGGCTTGGGCGATAGCCGCTGACGCGTGCGACTTCAGGAATTGGAAGTGGATCAACAAACTGAGTCAGCGAGTTGGGATCAAGTAGTGGCCGCACCGGCGGCATCTGCCGGTTCCGCATGGCTTGCGGAAAGATCAGACCTGCACCGATCATCCCGCTCTGCCACACAAACTTTCTTCGTGTGATTGACACTCTAAGCTTCTCCCTGGCAAGTATCTGATCTGCCGAGGCGGCTCGGCAAAATAAGAACAGGCATGCGAAGAACAAGTTTCGCATGCCCGTTTCTGTTTAGCTAATTCGGAATGGCCGCACCCACCAGACTGGGCGATGCCATTACCGATTTATCGAACTGGTTGACCACTGTTCGGGTCCAGGAGCAGGCGACCATGATCCGCTCTCTCCCGGGAGAAGTCGAACATTTGGCTGATGGAACTGGCAATTCCATCAAAAGAACCCGCAGGAAGCCGCGTCCCGCCGAGCCAGTTGTCCTCGATGAACCGAATCACCGAAGTCTGATCGGTCACGGTGTGATCGACATAGTTCTGTCTCGCCCACGGGGAGATGACCAAGAAGGGCTGACGCGGTCCATAACCGCAGCGGCCAAGTGCGTGTGCATTTTTCGTGTTAATGCCGGGTAACGAGTTAGTGGCGGTGCCGCAAGCGTCCGGACCAGTGAGAGCGTCCGCCGGGCCAGTCGATTGATTCACAATCGGGCTCATCTGATGGTCGTACCAGCCGTCGGAATCATCGTACAGGACGACCACCGCCGTGCTGTCCCAGGCGTCTTGCCCTTGCAGGAAGTTGAGGACTTTCACCACGAAGTTCTGTTCATCGAGCGGGTCAGAGTAACCAGCGTGCGCATCTTGATAGCCCTGCGCCTTCAGAAAACTGACGGCCGGGAAGTTTCCGTGCTTCACTGCGTCGAAAAAGTCATTGATATCGTATTGGTGGTTGGCCGGCCCCGCATTTCCGATCTCAGCGATTGATTTCGGGCGCGTGTGTTTCGGGTTTCCCGTCGATGCCCAATACTGAAAGAACGCATGGTGCGGGATGTAGTCACTCTCCTCGACCCCCGTGATCTTTGAGGTTGTGCTGCGATTGCAACCGGTAGTGCCATTGGGATTCTTAATGTTCAAATCGAATCCCCCCATGAATCCGCCCCAAGTAACGCCAGCTGCGGTCAGTAGGTCGCCAATGTTCTTTGAACCCAGCTGTACTTGGTTATTTGTCGAACTGGAGCAGACATCATTGAGCGGATCCGGATCACCGATCACCGTCAGCGAACCGTCCCCACCGTCAACTTCATCGCCCGTTCCGTTCAGCGTCTTGACCGCGCCATTGGTCTGGCCGGACACCAAGTTGATTACGCCAGGCGTGGACGGCCCGAACGTACTGCTGAACGAGTTGTCATTCATCGCGAAATACTGAGCGTAATTCCACAATGCGGTGACGGTATTACCGTCGAAGTAGCCCATCGTCAAGCCCGTCGTGTCGACGATGCCTCCCCCAGAGGGTGGCGGCCCGGCTGTTCCCACGGAATACGGGAACAAATCCATTGCGCCCATGTCGAAGGACATTTGCTCTGGCGTGTAGTCATGGTCCTGGTCGTTGGTGAACGCTTGGGAACGGTCCAGACGGAAAGGATTCGTCGCGCCCGCACCATTGGCCGTATTCAAGTTGGGGTTGTTGTTTAAGAGCGCGTTGGTAAATCCGTTCACCGTGGGCGTTCCAGGCAGGGCGTGGAACTGCGGTTCTCCTTTGGGGTTGAGCGCAGTCGGGTACGTCCCGAAATAGTGGTCAAAGGAAATGTTCTCGCCGAAAATCACCACGATGTGCTGAATGGGGATGTTTTTCGAAGTCGGTTGAGAAGCGGCAAATGCGGGCAAAACACTCGGTCCCAGGGCTGTGGTCAATGCTGTGAGTAAGGCCAGCATTTTCCTGGGGGTGGCTGATGCTCTGATTCGATTGAACATATTCCTCCTCGTTCCCTCGGCCAACTGTCGGCGCTTGCGTTGAACGGATCGTTGCCGAGGAATAGGAAGCCTAGACGGTCCGTATTTCTCGCCGGTGACACGAGTGTTAAAGATATATGAATTTGAGATCGACAGCTTTGACCAAAGTCCCGAATCTTAGCAGGGGCGGGCGTTTCTGCCCGCTGGCTGCACTTCGCCGGTTCCGATTGGCCCGCGCTCCGCTCAGTCAATTTCCAGATGGCAAGCCCGCAGAATGTGCCAAGTTCCTGAAACGCCAGCTTGTTCCGTTTTCGTAACAGTCGCCCACCCGAGCATCCAAGCAACTCTCCTTGTGTTAACAAAAGACTGCGGAGACAGGCCGCCGCAGCGCACCTCGGCTCAAGGCCATCCGCCTACATTGCAGAAATGTGCCGGAATGATACGCGAAAGGAGGCACGACGTGGGCATGCTCGCAGCCAGTTCCGCTTCCAGAGCAATATCCGCTTTTGCTCGAGGAGCCAGGGTGCTCGGAGAAAGAATATTGATTGTTGAAGACGAGAAAGAAACGCGCGGAGTATTGCGGGACTATCTCGAGGACAAAGGGTACGAAATCGCGACTGCAGATACCTGCGCACTTGCAGAACAAGTGTGGCATACAAGTCGACCAGATATCGCACTCCTCGATTACAGTCTGTCCGACGGAAATGCCCTCGGCCTTATACCTCGTCTGAAGGCGATTGATCC
Source organism: uncultured Acidobacteriota bacterium (assembly GCA_963722725.1). Classification (GTDB taxonomy): domain Bacteria; phylum Acidobacteriota; class Terriglobia; order Terriglobales; family Acidobacteriaceae; genus JABDBE01. The sequence continues at coordinate 89,160 of CAVROB010000006.1, read as the reverse complement.
CTCTATTCCCATCATCATCCTGACCGGGTATGGTTCGATTGACTTAGCCGTTGAAGCTCTCAAACTGGGAGCAGATCTTTTCTTGCCGAAGCCTGCGGAATTGTCCGCCCTCCACCTTCTGATCCAACGCAGCCTCGACAATCGGCGGAACCATCGTCAGCAGTTGGCGGAACGGCTTCGGAGCAGTCGCGGAGTCATGGATCCTTTCCTGGGCAAAAGCGACAGCGTGCGAAGACTCGCTGATCTGGCTCATAAGCTTGCGTTGGGCGATGCTCCCGTTCTAATCCGGGGCGAAGCCGGCACAGGCAAGGGGACCATGGCGAGGTGGCTGCATCACAACGGTTCCCGAGCTGGCGAGATTTTCGTTGATCTGAATTGTGCCCGATTTCCGGGTGGCCTGCTGGACGCGGAACTATGCGGAGACATCCTGGAACCTGTCGCTTCACAGAACCACGCCGGGCTGCTCGAGATCGCCCAGAAGGGGACAATCTTCCTCGATGAGATTGAAAATGTGGATTTCCAGATCCAGCCAAAACTGCTGAAGATCATGGATGAGAAACAAGTTCGCAAGCTCGGCGAAGTGTGTGATCGAAGAGTGGACGTTCGTTTCATCGCAGCTACTCAGCAGGTCACGCTGCCGCTCGTGCTGCGCAAACATTTTCGGGACGAACTGCAATATCGCGTCAGCTGGACTTCTCTTTCGCTCCCTCCTCTGCGCGAGCGAATCGAAGATCTGCCTGTGCTGAGCGCCCACATCCTCGGCGACTTGGCCGCCGACCTGGGGATCGGCAGCTTGGAACTTGGCGGGGTTGCACTGCGAGCGCTACAGGGTTATTCCTGGCCGGGAAATATTCGGGAACTTAGAAATGTTCTGGAGCGCGTCGTGCTCGTCGCCGGAAAAGATCTCTCGCCGGGCCAGGATTCTCGTTTTGACGCGCGGGTCGAGCAGTATTTATCGAGCCTTGGCCGCTCTGGAACTCTAGAGGAGATAGAGCGCAGTTACATTCAGCAGGTGCTTCGCGACGAGCACGGCCGCGTCCAATCAGCGGCCAGAAAGCTTGGCATTCCCCGGAGCTCCCTCTACCACAAACTGAAACAGTACAAGATGGAGTCCGGGCTGCGGTCGGCTTCCTGACGTAGAGCCATGCGCTGCCCCAACTGAGCGCTCGCTTCAAACTCAAAGAGCGGGGTCGTGGTAGATTCAGCCGCACGCGCCGAAGCAATCAGCCAGCGACCCGGCTCACGCGGTCATTGCCCGATCGAGCTCGCGACCGAAGAGAAAACATTGTTTGAGCTGCCGCCGATCAGCCGTATCGTCCCGACCACCAGAACGAGAATCACAGCAAGCATCACGGCATACTCTGCAATGTCCTGGCCCTGTTCCTCAGACCATAGTCGTTTCATCAACTTCTCCATTAATTTCCTCCATTGTGTGTGGCGCGCGCGATAATAATGCCCGGACCGCACGCCGTTGTCAATTCAAAGTTGCATTCGCCGTGGCTAAGGTTGCCGCCCAGCCGGCGGTCGTGGTGCAAGCCATTTAGAATAAACCACGATGGGTTTCGTGCTCGAGTTCGATAATGTCACGAAAGAGTATCGTAGCTTCGGCAGCAAACGACGCCTTCGCGCTCTCGACAGTTTCAGCCTCACGGTGGAGGCTGGAGAAATCTTCGGTTTCCTCGGACCCAACGGAGCCGGCAAGAGTACCGCTATTCACCTCGCCATGGGTTTTATGCAGCCCACGAGTGGCAGCGGTCGTCTGCTCGGAGAACCTTTTGGTAATCCGGGCGCCCGCCGTCGCGTGGGCTTTCTCGCCGAAAGCGTGGCCCTCTACCATCGCCGTGCGGAACGGCTGGTTCGCTTTTACGGCGCGCTCAACGGCATGCGGGGAACTCAACTTGACAAACGCGCACGAGAAGTCCTGGAGATTGTGGGGCTGCAGGATCACGCAAACCGTAACGCAGGAAAGTTCTCCCGTGGCATGTTGCAGCGCGTAGGATTGGCCCAGGCCATGGTCAACGATCCCGAACTGCTGATTCTCGATGAACCCACGTCAGCCCTGGATCCATTAGCGCGCGTCATGGTTCGCGAGTTGCTGATCGGGGCGCGCAACGCCGGCAAGACCATCTTCCTGAGTTCGCATTTGCTTTCTGAAGTAGAGTTGATCTGTGATCGCCTTGCCATGTTGCATCGTGGCAAACTGGCTCGTCTGGGGAGGACTACAGATCTGCTTCAAGCCGGTGAGCGAACTGAAATTATAGTCCGGGCGCTCGCCCCGTCACATTTCGAAGGCGCTGCAGCCCGGGACGGCGTAGTCAGCTTCTCCGTACCTACTCACGGCCAGCGGGCGGCTCTGGAAAAAGTCTGGAACCTGGGAGGCGAAGTGGTCAGCGTCAATCCAGTGCGTCGGTCCCTGGAAGAGATTTTCCTGGAAGTCACCGCCGAGCCACTATCTCCTTTGTCGAAAGGCGTTCAGTGAAACCGGTTCTACTGATCGCAATCAATTTCGCGCGCGAGCAGCGCTGGCCTATTCTAACTTTGTTGCTGTGGGTTCTACTGCTCGCATTTCTCGGGCTGGTTACGGACATTCATCGCGAACGCGAAGACTTGCTCTTCGTCTTCAAACAGGACGCTGTCTATGTACTGGCATTCAGTGTCTTTTTCGGCGGCTCAGCCATCTATAACGAGCGCCGGTCGCGCCGGATTCTCGGCGTGCTTTCTAAGGCAGTAGGACGCCAACAGTATCTTTCGGGGCTCGTGCTCGGCGTAACCATTGCGTGCGCGGTTTATTGCTTCGCTCTCGGCATGACCGGAAGCTGGACACTCGGCAGCGCGAGCTTTCCTATCTCGCACGTGTGGTTTCTTATGGTTTGCCTGCTCGCCGCCTGTGCGCTGGCTGGGACTGTGGCGCTGATGTTTTCCACTTTCCTGAATCCCTTCTTCGCCGCCGGCGCCACCGCAATCGTCCTGGGCTTTCCGGCGCTAGCCGGTCATCTTCTGGGTCCGCGATGGAGTTACGTAATACCGGTGTGGGAACTCGGAGCCACGGTGATCAATTCTTCTTTCGACTCTCCGGGAACAGCCTCCTGGTTGGTCGTCGCCTTAGCCGGAGCGGAGACGGTAGCATTCTGGCTGCTGTCCGCGCGGATTTTCGCCTATGTAGATATCGCCGTCGCGGTAGAGTGATTTAACGTGCCCACTCAGTCGCGGTGCGCGCGGCATAGTCGAGCAGTCGTCCAGGAAGGACGCCAAGATAGATGGTTGCTGCCAAACTGATCGCCAAGGCCGCTCCAAGTCCGACCGGAATCGGCGATACTGGCACGTCCTCTCGCGCTTCGCGCATATACATCACGACGATGAGCCGCAGGTAGTAATAAGAAGCCACGGCGCTGTTGAGCACGCCAATAATCACCAGCCCGACCAGATTGGCCTGTAGCGCGGCGCTAAACACATAGAACTTGGCGAAAAAACCACCGGTAATCGGAATGCCGATCAAGGACAAAAGAAAAATCGTGAGGATCCCCGCCAACAGCGGACTGCGCCGTCCCAGTCCCGCGTAATCTTCCAGCGTGACATAACGCTCACCCTCGCCGCTGATATGGCTGATCACGGCGAAAGCCCCGACGTTCATGGCTGCATAGCTGGCCGTGTAGAACATCACCGCAGCAATGCCATTGTTCGGCAGCGCGCCAAAGGCGATCAGCATATATCCAGCTTGAGCAATCGAAGAGTACGCCAGCAACCGCTTTACGTTGTCCTGTACAAGAGCGCCAATATTGCCCAGAGTCATCGAAAGCGCGGCCACGACCCAAATCAACCAGAGGCGACCTGGAGCGTCGGCCTGAAACATGACACGCAGCAGCACAGCAAATGCAGCGGCTTTGGGCGCGGTCGACATGAATCCAACGACGGGCGCGGGTGCGCCTTCATAAACGTCCGGAGTCCACACGTGAAAAGGAGCCGCCGCTACTTTAAATCCCAGGCCCACGAACATGAACGCGACTCCAAGGTAGGCCAGAAGAGGAATATCCCGCGCGTGCAGAGCATCAGCGATAGTCGGGATGCTTGTCGAACCTGTCGCCCCAAACATCAGCGCGACTCCATATAGAAAAAATGCAGTGGCAAACGAACCGAGCAGGAAGTACTTGAGCGAAGACTCGCTGCTGATAGCGGCACGCCGACGAAATCCGGCCAAAATGTAAGTGGCGATCGACGAGATTTCCAGCGCAATAAAGATCAGAACCAGTTCTACTGCCGAGGACATTAAGCTCATGCCCACTGCGCTAAACAACACCAACGCGTAGTATTCGCCAGCGCGAATCCCCTGCACCTGCATGTACTCAAAGGAAGTCAGAATTACGACCACGGTAATTGCCGCGACCAGAAAATGGAAGAACACACTGAAGCTGTCCACCTGCACCATGTTCCAGAAGCCCAAGCCGGGATATTGCGACTGGAACAACGTTGCTACCAGCGCAGCCAGAGAGCCAACCAGCGCAACGATTCCGAGGGTCTTTTGATTGTGGCGCTCGTCGATGAAGGGATCGAGCACCATGACGATCATGCCAAAAATCGCCAGCACGATTTCCGGCAGAATGCGAACGTAATCGGCCGCCTGTGGAATCACTTGCGTCATGTCGTTGGTGCTGGTCACCGGCCCACCATCTTGCTGGCAAGTTGAGCGAACGGCGCCAATGCAGTTTGTACGGCGGGATCAATCGCGTTCAGCCAGAGCAACGGTGCCACGCCCATCACTAGAGCGACGGCTGCTGCCGGCCAGAGCGCCGCACGCTCTCGTCCACTAAGATCAGGCAATGAGAGATTGACCGGGTGCGTAACTTTGCCGTAAAAGACCCGCTGATACATCCAGAGCAGATAACAAGCGCTCCAGATAACGCCGGTCGCGCCTAAAACTCCATAGACCGCGCGGTCGCGGAACGCGCCACTCAGCACGAGGAACTCGCCGATGAAACCATTGAGCAAGGGCAATCCCACGGACGCGAGCACGATGAATAGAAAAAACGTCGCGTATACGGGCATCGGAGTGGCGAGGCCGCCGAATTCCGAGATCTCGTAAGTATGGCGCCGTTCGTAAAGAATTCCCGCCAGCATGAATAGAGCGCCCGTAGAAACTCCGTGCGCCAGCATGACGAAAGTTGCGCCATCCAATCCTGCCTGGGTAAAACTGAAAATCCCCAATACAACGAAGCCGAGGTGGCTGATCGAAGAGTACGCGATCAGCTTTTTCATGTTCGGCTGGACCATCGCGACCAGCGCTCCGTAAACGATCCCGATCAGCGCCAGAACCATGATCCACGACGCGTTGCTGCGCGACTGCTCAGGGAACAGGCCGAGATTAAATCGAAACATGCCGTACGTGCCCATCTTGAGCAGCACGCCCGCCAGCAGAACCGAACCTGCTGTGGGCGCTTCCACGTGCGCATCTGGCAGCCACGTATGAAATGGGAAGACCGGAACTTTCACCGCAAACGCGATGAAGAACCCAAGAAAAAGCCAGGTCGCCGCGCCGCCAAAGTTGTCGACCTGACCGTTATGAATTGCAGTCTGGATGCTGACGAAATCAAATGTGCCCGTCTTCGCGTAAAGCCACAGGATCGCCGCCAGCATGAACATCGACGCGACCATGGTATACAAGAAGAATTTGACCGCCGCATAGACGCGGCGTCCGTGCCCGAAAACGCCGATCAGCAAAGCCATCGGGATCAAAGTGGCTTCCCAGAAGAAGTAAAAGAGGAACAAATCGAGCGCGACGAAAACGCCGATCAGCGCCGTCTGCAGAACTAGCAGCAGGATGAAAAATTCTTTTACGCGTTCGTTAATCGACTTCCACGAGATCAGCACGCATAGCGGAGTCAGAAACGTAGTCAACACCACCAGCCACATGGAAACGCCGTCCACCCCCATGTGGTAATGGATATTGGGATTCGAGATCCACAGATTGTTCACTTCGTACTGAAACGCGGTTTGCCCCCGCTGAAAATGCACCGGCAAATGCAAGGAAAGAACAAAATCGAGCAAGGAAACTACGAGAGCAAACAGACGAATATCCCGATCGCGCCTTGGAAAAAACAGTAGCAAGAGCGCACCCGCCAAGGGAATAAACGTCACCAGCGTGAGCATCGAGTTATCCAAAGCAGTGCTCATCTTGTTCCCGTCCAAACCATGTAAGCGATCACCACGGCTGCTCCCGCGGCGATCCAGCCGGCATAGGAGCGCAGATTCCCCGACTGCATGTGGCGCATAGCATCGGAAACATCGCGTGCGCCCTCGGCGCTGTTATCCAGGGTCGCATCGATTACGTCCCGATCGATACCCTGCCACAGAATCCGCGTCGAACCATCGATCAGAGGCTTCACGAAGACAGCCGCGTATATCTCATCCACGTAGTATTTGTGGACGACGGCTTCGTAAAAGGCGCCCAATGCGTGCGCGATCTCCTGCGGCAATTGCGGGCGCTTCTGGTACAAGACCCACGCCAGAAATAATCCGGAGGCGGCAGCAAGAACTGAAATAGCCGTAAGAAGACTTTCAGAGCCACCCTGCCCTTTTGGTTCCGGTGCCGGAGTTGCCGCGGCGACCTCTTCCGGTGAATACGCACTCACTCCAGCATGAAGCGCCGGCGAAAGAAATTTGTCGAAGCGCTCAGCTCCGATCCAACCACCGCAAACCGAAAGCACCGCCAAAATCACCAGCGGTATGAGCATGATCTTCGGGCTCTCATGAATACCGCCGTGGCCATGCTCATGCGGCGCGGGCGCCCCTGCCCGCGAGCCGCCGACCACCTGCAAATGATCGTTGCCGTGGCCTGCCTCCGCTTCACCGCGGTACTCTCCAAAAAAGGTCAGGAACCAGAGCCGGAACATATAAAAGGACGTCAAGAAAGCGGTGAAGACGCCGATTGCCCAGTAAACCCAGCTTCCATAGGGGCTCGAGAATGCCTTCCACAAAATCGCATCCTTGCTGAAGAAGCCCGCGAACGGAGGAAATCCCGAGATCGCGAAAGTCGCCGCTGTCATCGTCCAAAAAGTCCACGGGATATAGTGCCGGAGACCGCCCATCTTGCGCATGTCCTGCTCGCCGCCGACAGCATGGATGACCGAGCCTGCCGCGAGAAACAGCAATCCTTTGAAAAACGCATGCGTCATCAGGTGAAAGATCCCCGCAGAATACGCGGCCACGCCACAAGCCATGAACATGTAGCCGAGTTGCGAAATGGTGGAGTAGGCAAGAACTTTCTTGATATCAGTCTGGCAAACGCCGATCGTAGCGGCGAACAAAGCCGTCAACGTTCCGATAATTGCAACCACCATCAGAGCCTGCGGCGCGTGATCGAAAACGATGTGCGACCGCGCGACCATGTACACCCCGGCGGTCACCATGGTCGCCGCATGGATCAGCGCGGAAACGGGTGTCGGGCCTTCCATCGCGTCCGGGAGCCAAACGTAGAGCGGAATCTGGGCGGACTTTCCTGCTGCTCCCACCATCAGCAACAGACCGATTGCAGTCAGCAAGCCGGCGCCAGCGGTTTCAGCGGGCATCTCGCCCACGATCCGAAACACCTGCGCAAAGTTCAGCGAGCCGAAATGCTTGATCATCAGGAACAGCGCGATCAAGAATCCGAAGTCGCCGATACGGTTTACGATGAATGCTTTCTTGCCGGCCGAAGCGGCTGAATCTTTCGTGAACCAGAATCCGACCAACAGATAAGATGCGAGCCCCACTCCTTCCCAACCGACGAACATCAGCAGGTAATTGCTGGCGAGCACCAGGGTCAACATGAAGAACATGAACAGGTTGAGGTAGCAGAAGAAGCGGTAGAATCCGCCCTCTTCCCACATGTAGCCAACCGAATAGATGTGAATCAGGAAGCCGACGCCCGTGACCACGAGTAACATCACCAATGAAAGTTGATCGAGGTAAAACGCGAAGTCCACCTGAAAATCGCCAGCGCGTATCCAGGATGCGAGGAACTCCACATGAGGTAGAGCTAAAGAAGAAAACTGAGCGGCAATCCAAAGCGCCATGACAAACGCCGCACCGGAAAATCCAAGCGCGATCGCCAATACGGTCTGCCGGGAAAAACGCTTGCCGAAGAGACCATTGATGGCAGCTCCCACCAGCGGCAGCACCGGAATCAGCCAGAGATAAAGGTTCGGCGTCATAGTTTGAGCAGATTGATCCGATCCACATTGAGCGTCTCTCGCGTGCGGTAAACCGCGATGATGATGGCCAGTCCGACGGTGGCTTCGGCTGCCGCTACCACCATCACAAAGAACACAAACACTTGTCCGCTGAGCGCGTGCCACTGCGCCGCGAATGCGACGAACGACAAATTCACTCCGTTCAGCATCAGCTCAATTGACATAAAGACCGTGATGATATTGCGCTTGATGAGAAAGCCGGTGACGCCGCAGGCGAACAGAATCCCGCTCAGGACCAGGTAATACGAAAGCGGTACCATCAGCCCTCCCTCTTGTCGGGTTGTTTCGACCCGGGATGGCTGGCCAAAACTACGGCGCCCATGATCGCGATCAACACCAGCACGGACGTTACTTCAAACGGCAGCAAGAAATCATGGAAGAGCAACCATCCGATTACTTTGGGAGGACCTGGAAGCGCACCAACCGCGACGTTTCCGGTGCCAGATCGCGCCACCAGAACCCAGCCCACAAGCACGCTGCCGATAAGCACGCCAGGGACTCCAAAGAGCATTGCCACGCGACTGCCTTTGCTGCGCTCTTCTTCGCCAGCATTCAAAAGCATGATGACGAAGACGAACAGAACCATAATCGCTCCGGCGTAGACAATCACTTGCACCGCTGCCACAAACTCTGCGCCCAATAGCAAATATTCGACGGCGAGCGAACCCATCACCACGACCAGCGACAACGCGCTGTTGATCGGGTGCCGCTGCACCAGCAGATTCACCGCGCCGGCCACGCAGACTAGCCCAAACACCGAAAATACGAGCAGATGAAGCATTTTGTTTTTGCGTTACGCTCTCAATGCCACAATCAAAGCCGTAATGACCAGATTCGCGATGGCCAGCGGCAGCAGAAATTTCCATCCGAACGCCATTAACTGATCATAGCGAAACCGCGGCAACGTACCGCGAACCCATATATAGAGGAACAAAAACGCGAATATCTTAACTGCAAACCAGAATACGGGCAGGATCGCCTGCAGAAGAGGCGGACCAAAGCGATGTGGCCCATGCCAGCCGCCGAGAAACAGCAAGGTCGCCAAGCACGCCACCGTGATCATATTGGCGTATTCCGCCATGAAGAACATGGCGAACTTCATGGCGCTGTATTCGGTGTGGTATCCGGCTACCAGTTCAGTTTCGGCCTCGGGTAAATCGAACGGAATACGATTCGTTTCTGCGTAGGCTGCCATGAGATAAATGAAAAAGGCAACGATCTGTCCCTGGAAAATATTCCAGCGTGGAATGAATCCCCAAAATATGCCGCTCTGCGCATCTACGATTTCCCGCAGATTGAAACTCCCCGCCATAATCAGCACGCCCACAAGCGATAGCCCTAACGAGATTTCATAACTTACCATCTGCGCGCTGGCGCGCAATCCACCGAGCAGAGAGTACTTGCTATTCGAGGACCACCCCGCCAGAGCAACGCCGTACACGCCCAGCGAGGTGATTCCCAGCACGATGAGCAAGCCAATGTTGACGTCGGTGATTTCGAGCGGTGTGTGGATCCCGAGCACCGTGACCCAGTTACCGATGGGAATAACTGAGATCGAGGTCAGCGCGAAAATCAGCGCAATCATCGGCGCCGCGATGTACAGCGGCTTGTATACGTGCGGCGGTAGCAGATCTTCTTTGAAGATAAACTTCACTCCGTCCGCTAATGGCTGCAGCAGGCCGAAGGGGCCGACCCGCGTAGGGCCCCAGCGATTTTGAATGTGGCCCACGACCTTGCGCTCCAGCCACACCGTATACGCGACGGCCGTGAGCAATATGCCGAGCGCGATTACGATCTTAATGACGGAAACGAGAATGAATACGCTTAGGCTCAACGATGTCTTTCTTTGAGAAGCTCAACTTGCGCAATCCTCATCGGCTCCAGCTACGAAGGATTCGCGCTCGTGATACCGCGTGTTATTTGATACTCCCCGCCAAATCCTTTGCGGCGAATGCCACTCGGATGACAGGACGAGGAGAATTCAGTCGGCTGCAACTTCTGTTTCCGCTGGTTGCTTATGGCGATTCTCAATTACCGAATTCAGAGTGCGGGAATAACGGCCCAGTGTGCCCGAACTGAAAAGATTGTCTTGGGCGGGCACAATCAATTTGGGATCCTGCAAGGCTCCAGGCCCGCTCGAAGACAAAGTCGTATGCTGATCGTTGCCGGCCAAGATATTCATCCGGGAAACATCATAGCCGGGTACCAAGCGCTGGATTTCATCCAGAATTGCCATGGGATCGAATGGGCTCATTTTCGGTTCGAGCCCATTGGCTTCAAGCCAAACGGCGTGGCGGTCGGCCTCGCCGGATTGCGCTCCTCGCGATTGCCCCATGTCCGTGCCAACTCCTCGTCCAAACGGCACCAACCGTCGAACGTCGAAACCCATCGCCCCCGCAATGCGGACGATCATTTCAAAATCTGACTTCGTGCCTGTCACTTCACCCGCCTTCTTTACTAACTGCAGGTCACCGCAGGTGTTGGTGAAGGTTCCGGATTTCTCATACGCGTTCGCGGCGGGCAAGACCACATCCGCAATCACAGCCGTTTCAGTCAGGAACATGTCCTGCACTACGACAAAACTATTCGAAAAGGCGAAAGGATCGATAGCGAATTGCTCGACGGGGTTCGCGCCCACAACGTAAAGTGCTTTCAGATTGCCGGCTTTCGCGCTTTCCACCATCTCAGGCAGAGTGAGGCCGAGCGTTCGCGGAACAGTGGCCCACTCTTCGTGAAACTTGCCCGCTACCGAGACCCGCTGGTAGCCGGGAAGCAGGTCAGGGTAGAGTCCCATGTCGGCGGCGCCTCGCGAGTTGGCGTAGTCGCTCAGGCAGACAATTTTCGCGCCCTGAATGCTCGCAGCGAATTTCGAGACCGAAGCGATGTCCGCGCCCCGGATCTCTGAACCAAAAATAATCACGAGATTCGGTTCGCCGCGTAGTTTGTCTCGCAAAGCGAGACACGCATCGCGGCTGGTAATGTCGCTCGTGATCGCGTCTACGGCGGCGTCATCGCCAGCAAGAAACCCAGACAGTTTTCCTTCCGACCCCGCTGGAATCTGCATGAAGCTTGTCGCCTGCCGACGCAGTTTGATGGGTTGCGAATTGATCACGTACAAGCGGGCCCTATGCAGCCGGACATTATTCCGAATCTGCCACGCCAGCAGTGGATGTTGCTCCGTGGGATCGCTCCCGATCAGCAGAATCGCGGGCGCATTGAAAACATCCCGCATGCTCGCCGTCATTTCCGGTTTTCCCGTGAGCGCTGCCGCCAGGGCAGGGAAGTCCGCGGTGCGATGGTGGTCGATGTTATTGGTTTCGAGCACTACGCGGGCGAACTTTTGTAGCAGGTAGTTTTCTTCGTTGGTGGTTCGATTAGAGCCGAAAACTCCAATCGCTTGCCCCCCCACTTGGTCGCAAATCTCCTTGAACCGTTTTCCGATCAGTTCAAACGCCTCTTCCCAGGTTGATGGGGTCAAGCGGCCGTTCTTGCGGATCAACGGTTCTGTCAGCCGGTCTTCGTGATGTGCGAAATCGAAAGCGTAACGCCCCTTGATACAAAGGAAAGTCGCCATTGATTCCGCTCTTGTCGCGATTGTCCCCGCGCACAATTTCCATGCCAGTATCAGATCGGCGCACACCCAGCGTCGTCTTGCAACCATCGGCGCAGTGGGTGCAAGTCGTGCCCACGTGTTTCATCTCCCAGGGCCGCGTCTTGTAGCGATACGCGCCCGAAGTCAACGCACCCACAGGGCATATGTCGATGCACATGCCGCATTCTTCGCACTCGAGATGATCGTCTCTGATTGGGCGCAATGATAGAACTCACGCCGCGGTTCTGTACTCCGAGAGCCCAAACATCCATGCCCTCGCCGCACACTCGGACACAGCGATAGCAAAGAATGCAACGTGGGCGATCGAAGAAGACTACCGGCGACCACTGCTGTTCTTCCTTATGATTTTTAGCGTCGATGTATTTCGATTCGGCGGCGCCGTAAGAGAAAGTCATGTCCTGCAATTCGCATTCGCCACCCGCATCGCACACCGGGCAATCGAGTGGATGATTGCCCAGCAGCATCTCCACCATGCTCTTGCGCGCCTGATGAATTTCCGGCGTGTCGGTCGAGACGATCATGCCCTCGCCGATCACGGTCGTGCACGCAGTCTGCAGCTTGGGCATTTTCTCGACTTTGACAAGGCACATCCGGCAGGCACCTTGCAACGACAGATTTGGGTAGTAGCAAAATGAGGGTACTTCGATGCCTGCGCCCTTGCAGGCCTCGATCAGCAGCGTCCCAGCCGGAGCCGTGACTTTCTTACCGTCAACTGTAATGTTTACGTCAGCCATAAATAAATCGTCGTTGGTCGATCGCAAAACCACTGGCTGAGTCAGCCAGCAACTGGCGACTCTACGCCATTACTTCTGCTGGCTCCGCCGCGCCGGCCTTTTCAAACGGACACGGCCGGCCTTCCAAGTGATCTTCAAATTCTTTTCTGAATTTCTTCACGATGGAAATCGTGGGCATAGCCGCCGCATCGCCCAGTGGACAGAAGGTGCGTCCCAGCATGTTTTCCGAAAGGTATTGGATATTATCGATATCTTTCTTAACCCCGCCGCCGTGGTGAAATCGAGTCAGGGTTTTCTTCAACCAGTCCGTACCTTCGCGGCAAGGGATGCACCAGCCGCAACTCTCGTGCTGATAAAACTTCATGATCCGCAAAGCAAATTTCACCATGCAGGTGGTCTCATCCACGACCACGACGCCTCCGGAGCCGAGCATCGTGCCCGCTTTCATCATCGAATCAAAATCCATGGAGACGTCGATCTCGTCCGCAGTCAAGAGCGGACAACTCGATCCTCCCGGAACCACGGCTTTCAACTTGCGGCCGTTCGGAATGCCGCCGCCCACCTCGTAAATCATTTTCTTCAGGTTGTAGCCCATGGGCAGTTCATACACTCCGGGCCGATTCAAGTGACCACTCAAACAGAACAGCCGGGTCCCCCCATTCTTGGGAGGTCCTAACTTAGCAAACCATTCTGCGCCGCCAAGCAGGATATGTGGCACGCTGGCCAGCGTCTCTGCGTTGTTAATGACCGTCGGTCCACCCCACAGCCCGACTACCGCGGGAAACGGAGGCCGGATTCGCGGAATGCCGCGCTTGCCCTCGAGCGATTCCATCAGAGCTGACTCTTCGCCTACTTCATAGGCGCCCGCGCCGCCATGCCAGTAGACCTCGAAATCGTAGCCGCTGCCGAAAATGTTCTTGCCGAGAAATCCGCGCGCATAAGCGTCTTTGATCGCCTTCTGCATGATCTCCAGCAAATATCGATACTCGCCACGAATGTAGATATATCCGGCATGTGAACCCGTCGCAATCCCGGCGATGACTACACCTTCGATCACCGAGTGCGGATCGTGCTCGAAAATCAGGCGATCTTTGCAAGTCCCCGGCTCGCTCTCATCACCGTTACACAAAATGTATTTCGGTTTAGGCGACTGCTTGGGAACAAACGACCACTTCATGCCCGTGTTGAATCCAGCTCCACCGCGCCCGCGCAGGCCAGAATCCTTGACTAGATTAACGATGGCATCCGGCTGCATCGCCAGCGCTTTCTGAACGGCTTTGTAACCGTCGAGCTCCAGATAGCGATCGATATTGGTCGCGCCTTTGCCAAATCGCTTGGAGACGACTTTCACTTCGTCGGGATGGGAAACCAAGTCAGCCATTTTAGTGAGTCATTGACTCAATTCTTTCTATATTCGTCCAGGACCTTGTCCATCTTTTCCACCGTCAGGTTCTCGTGGAAGTCATAATTCACTTGCACTGCCGGAGCCCAACTGCATGCCCCGATGCACTCGACTTCTTCCAGCGAGAACTTTCCGTCCGGCGTCGTACCTTTGTGTCCGATGCCCAGCTTCGCTTTACAGTGATCGAGAAGCTCCTCGCCCCCACGCAGCATGCACGCAATGTTCGTGCAAACCTGTACATTGAATTTGCCGCGAGGCTTGGTCGTGAGCATGGAGTAATAGCTGATCACGTTATGCACTTCAAGTTCGGTCAATTCCAGCCGTTGGGCAAGCTCGCGAATGACATCAGGGCTCAAATAGCCGACCTCATCTTGCGCATAAAGCAGTGTCGGCACCAGCACCGATCGCCTGGTCGGATAGTGAGTGAGCATATCAGCGAAGCGCGCCTCGAATTGATCCGAGAACTTCATCGTCTACCGATCAATTTCTCCCAGCACAATATCGATGGATCCAATCGCAGCCACGACATCCGCCAGTAAATTTCCCTCGCACATCTTTGGCAGCAATTGCAGATTCGCCAAGCAGGCTGCCCGCATGTGCACGCGATACGGCTTGGCCGTGCCATCGCTCACCACGTAATACCCCATTTCGCCGCGTGGCGATTCGACCGCCTGATAAACCTCGCCGGCCGGAACCGCAAAACCCTCGGTAATGATTTTGAAGTGATAGATGAGCGCCTCCATCTGCGTCTTCATCTTCTCCCGGTCGGGCAATACAACCTTCGGTGCATCCGCTTTGATCGGACCTTCCGGCATCCCGTCGAGCGCCTGCTGCACCATCCCTATCGATTCACGCAGCTCCTGCACTCGGCAAATGTATCGGGCAAAGACGTCGCCGTCTTGCGATACCGGTACTTTGAACTTGAAATTTTCGTAGCCAGAGTAAGGCATATCCCGACGCAAATCGAAGTCGACGCCACTACCTCGCAGCGTCGGTCCGCTCGCGCCTAATGCGATGGCATCTTCCGCCGTAATCCGTGCCACGCCTTTGGTACGCATCGTCCAGATAGGATTTCCGGTCAGCAGATTTTCGTACTCATCCACCTTGGAAGGGAAGCGATTGGCGAAGTCTCGCACCCGGTCGAAGAACCCTAGCGGCGGTTCCAGCGCCACGCCGCCGATGCGGAAATACGAAGTCATCATGCGCTGGCCGCTGATTGCTTCAAACAATCGCAGAACATCTTCGCGCTCACGGAAGCAATAAAGAAAAACGGTCAGCGCGCCAATGTCCATGGCGTGCGTTCCCAGCCAAACCAGATGCGAATTGATGCGGGTCAGCTCATTCATCATCACCCGCAACCATTGCGCCTTCGGAGGGATCTCCAGCCCGAGCAGTTTTTCGACCGCCAACGCGTAGCAAAGGTTGTTGGTCATCGGGCAGAGGTAGTCGATGCGGTCGGTAAGCGGAACCACCTGCTGGTAGAACTTGGCCTCGCAAGTCTTCTCAATCCCAGTGTGCAGATACCCGATATCGGGCATGAGCCGCACGACGGTCTCGCCATCAATCTCGAGAATCAGCCGCAAGACGCCGTGTGTGGACGGATGCTGCGGGCCCATATTCAGGATCATGGTCCGATCCTGACCGGGTTCGAGCACGGGAGTGGAGGTCATGTGGGCCATAGTGCGTCTAGCGATAGCCCTCCACTGGATAGTCTTTGCGCAACGGATGTCCTTCCCAATCTTCCGGCATCTGAATGCGCCGTAGATAAGGATGTCCCGTAAACCTGATCCCGAATAGGTCGAAAACCTCTCGCTCGAAGTAATTCGCCGATGGCCAAACCGAAGTCACCGATTCAACCGTCGGACTGTCGTTGTCCAGCCGCACCTTCAGCCGTACCCGCTCTTTGTTGGGAATCGACAGTAGCGAATACACAACTTCAAAGCGCGGCTGCGAAGGATACCAATCCACGCAAGTCACGTCCGAAAGAAAATTAAACGGGCAGCCCGGGTCGTCGCGCAAAATTACACAAGCTTCGCGAATACACGAACGTTCGATGTAGATGGTCATCTCATCGCGATCAAACTTAGCTGCTTCGACCGCGGCCGCATTCCAGGAGCGCAGCCTTGCCACTGCAGGATGGTCTTTCAGCGCGGCCAGGTCGGTGATGGCGGGAGTCAGAGGCATTAAACTTCGCCTCTTCTCACCGACGGAGTTCCCCAGTCCAGCACACCCTTTTTCCAGATGTAAACGAAGCCCACCAGAACGATGCCGATATAAACCAGCATCTCCCAGAAACCAAACATCTTAAGCTCTCGCAGGATGACCGCCCAGGGATACAGGAAAACTGCTTCCACGTCGAACAGAATAAAGAGCATGGCCACCAGGTAAAACTTCACGGAGAAGCGCTCGCGCGCATCCCCGACCGGGGTCATGCCGCATTCATAAGGGGACATTTTGGCCCGCGTAGGCCGCCGGTAACCAATGAACCACGACAACAGGACGATGGCCGAAGCCAAAGCACCTGCTACGATGAGGTGAATCAATAATGGCAGGTAGCGCGCGAAGTAATTGTCGGGCATAGAGGAGCTATATATAATTCGCAGCCAAGTATTAACTAAACATTCTAGACTAGATTTCGCGGCTGGGAGTGTCAAGCCACAGCGCGATTTTGTGATGATTTTTTAACGTTCTTACGAACATTTGCCGATGCTTGAGTAGGATTGGCTAAACATGATTTTTGGCTTCAACACCGACGTGAAGCACGAGGACACGGTTTACCACGTGCAAAGTGAAGCGCGCGAGAGCGAACTGCTCCTGCAGACGCAGGTATTCGTTCGCGGACGCTGCATCGGCAAGCGCGCCACTTCTTATTCGGACCAGGCCGCCGAGTCCGGTTTCACCGACCAGCAAAAAGAGCAGATTCTGCGCGAGCAGCACCGCCTCGTGCTCGACTCCATCCGCGACGGCCGGGTGGAGGGCGTTCTCGACAAAAGCGTCGCGCCCGAAGTTCTGGCCGCGATCAAAGAACTCGATGTATTGTGGCTCAACGCTGGCTCGGTGCATTCCGATCGTAACCTGACCCTGCGCCTGCGCGTGACCGAAGGCGGTTCGGCCGTTGAGGGCGCGCGGCTGACGGTTCGCTTTGCCCGTCCCAATGCCGCTCCGTTCTACACCCAGGTGGTGACTGGCAGCGACGGCGACGCCGAAATGAAGATCGATGTCGACGAATCCTCGCTCCCGGATTCTGCCGTGCTGGTGCAAGCCAACTACTCCGGAAGAACCGCAACCCGCAAATTCCACCTGCGCAAAGTCGAGGCGTAGCCCCCGGTTTCGCTTGCTGCCGGCCTACGGTTACTGCGAAAATCCAGAAGACATGAAATTGCAAATCAACGGCGAACCTAAGGATTTCAATCCTCCGCTCACGCTCGCGGGACTTGTCGATCAACTGGGAATGAAGACAGACCGCGTAGCCATCGAGCTGAACCGAAGCATCGTTGCTCGCGATCTTTGGGCAAAAACCAGCCTGGCCGAGGGCGATTCCCTGGAAATCGTTCATTTCGTCGGCGGGGGATCTGAGAACTGAGAGCCGGCAACCGATAACTGAAAAACCCCCCGCTTCAGAATCACATCTGTAAATCTCACAAAGGGAACTTGTCTAGTTACCCCCTTGCTGCAGAAATCCACAGTTGACATGTGCCAATCCGTGCCTAGAATGTTTCAAACATTTAGCTCTTGGATTGTTTGAAACATTATCGGTCTCTGCATGCAGCAACCGTTCACATCTCGCGATGTGGTTTCATTGACCGGCATTACGCCCCGGCAACTGCAGTGGTGGGATGAGCGCCACATTGTCGTTCCAGCGCGGGAAGGCCGCCGCCGGTTGTATTCGATGGAAGACCTCGCCGAAGTTGCCGTGATCTGCGAGTTGCGCCATCGCGGATTCTCTCTGCAGCGCGTCCGCAAAGTCATGCGCTTCCTGCAACGGGAGTTTGGCAAGCGCCTGGCCGAAACCGTCAGCGGCACGTCCGAATACCACTTGCTCACCGACGGCAAAACTTTGTATCTGGAAACTTCGCCGCGGCAGATTGTGGACATCTTGAAAAACGCTCGCCAGCCCATGCTCACGATTTGTCTCAGCGACACGGTTCGGCAGGTGCGCGCGGAAATCCGCGCTAAAAAAAATAGTGGCACGAGTCGATCGAGCTCATTGCGCAAGCTAAGACAGGCTTCATAAGCAGGGAAGTTTGGTTCCACATAGTGGCCCCATAAGGAGGCAAAATGGTTGGAGAACTGGACGTCCTAAGCCAATGGATTCCGGAACAAATGATCCCCGGCACCATCTTTGTGCTGGAGAACGCCGGCCGCGTCGGAGAAAAAGATGACCCTTACTGGGCCGTGCTCTCTTGCCCCGAATGCGGCACCCTGGGCCTGATCACGCGCAAGCAACTCGCCGGACTGTTGCCGGTAATCTGCGGCTCCAGCCAGTGTCCCGCGCAATTCTTCATTAACGACAGCCAAGTAGTAAGCCGAAAACCGTTCTGACGCCGCCAACATGAGGATGGCTGCCGGCTCGTTTGCGATGATCTGTTCCGGTCGGACAGAGTTGGGGAGGGCTGAACGTTTCCGATCAAGCCAAGACCCGACTTGAGTGGCCACACGGCGGTCGAAGGTCAAAATCCCCACCCTAACCTCGCAAAATCAGAGTTAGGTTGGGATGGGACTATTTCTGCGACGTTAGGATGGGGCATCCGGTGCGAACGGCTTCAACGCTGAGTTTTTACCCGGTCCAGCAGCACTGGCACTTGTTCGACGATCTCGATGTCGAATCCTTCGAGGGCTGGCACTTTTCGGGGATGGTTGGTTAGCAGACGAATCCGCCGCAGATTCAAATCCGACAGGATCTGTGCTCCGATACCGATCTCGCGCTGGGTTTTGCGTTCGCTTTCCGGTAGTGACGGGAGCCGCTTGTCGCGATGGAACGTAAGCATCTTTCGTTCTCCGATGCTCTCGACCGAAAAGCCTTTTGAAGTTTGATGCAAATAGATCAACGCGCCCCGGCCTTCGCGCGCAATGGCCTGCATCGAGCCTTCAATGGTTTCGTGACAATCGCAGGCGGTCGATCCGAATACGTCGCCCATCACGCAATGGGAGTGCATGCGGACCAGCACCGGCTCGCTGTTGTTTTCAATCTCGCCGCGCACCAAAGCCACATGCGATTCGCCGCCGTCCACTTCGCTTTCATAAGCGATCAGGCGGAACTCGCCGTAACGCGTACCAATCAGCGCTTCGCCAACCCGATGCACGTAGCGCTCGTGCTGCATTCGGTAGCGAATGAGTTCGGCCACGGTCAGCATCTTCATGTCGTGCGTCTTGCAGAACTCGATGAGGTCGGGAACGCGCGCCATGGTTCCGTCGTCGCGCATGATCTCGCAGATCACGCCCGCGGGAACCATTCCTGCCATACGGGCGAGATCGACCGAGGCCTCGGTTTGGCCAGCGCGCACCAGCACGCCTCCTTTGCGAGCCTCCAGTGGGAAGATGTGTCCGGGACGCGCCAGATCGGCGGGACGCGTCGCGGGATCGATTGCGACCTTGATCGTGCGAGCACGATCGTAGGCTGAAATTCCGGTGGTGACGCCGTCGCGGGCATCAATGGCTTCGCAGAATGCGGTGCCGTAGTTCGAAGTGTTCTCGGCGCTCATGGGACCGATGCGCAAATGGTCCAAGCGCTCTTCGGTCATGGCCAGGCACACCAAGCCACGGCCGTATTTCGCCATGAAA
Source organism: uncultured Acidobacteriota bacterium (assembly GCA_963722725.1). Classification (GTDB taxonomy): domain Bacteria; phylum Acidobacteriota; class Terriglobia; order Terriglobales; family Acidobacteriaceae; genus JABDBE01. Next base: position 69,408 of record CAVROB010000006.1, on the reverse strand, counting down.
TTGATCGACTCCGGCGTGACCTTCTCGGCGGCGAGGGTCAGGTCGCCTTCGTTCTCGCGATCCTCGTCGTCGACCACCACGACCATGCGGCCGGAGCGAATTTCCTCGATGGCGGTAGGGACATCCGTGAATGCCGATTGGGGCGTCATTCGGAGATAATTGTAGCAAAAGCGGTGGCGGGAAACTGTAAGAGAACTGTCATCCGTATTACTTCTTACTTCGCCAGTTCGTGCTCGGCTCCCCGGAAGAGCGCCCGCAGCGAGCGCACGATCCAGCGGGTCAACACGATGATGACGATCAGCAACAGCCCGACAATCGCGATCGCCGCATACGGATGCTGGGTGGCGAACCAGGTGAGGAAGATGGCAAGCCCGTCTTCTCCCAGGCTCAAAGTCCAATTGGAAATCGGTTCCGGCGAGGGCGTAACCGCCGCGCGGACGGCGGTCTTGCCTCCATGGGCGGCAAGCGCAATAGCGCCGCCGGCGACCGTGGCTGCCAGTTGCTCCCAAGGGGAAAGCGTTGCAGTGGCGCGGTAGGCCAGCAAAGCCGCGACGGGGACGCGAATGAAGGTATGCAGCGCGTTCCAGATCAGATCGAAGGCCGGAATCTTGTCGGCAAAGAACTCGATCGCGAACAGCACGCCACTGGCCGCTATCACCCACCAGTTCGAAAGCAATTGCAGGGCTGGAGGCAGTGGCAAAACTCCGGCATGAGCCAGTAATCCGAGGGTAGCGACAGTGGCGTAGACGTTGAGTCCGGCCGCGAAGCTCGTGGCTACAAGTAAAGCCACCAGTTCACTCGCCGGGATACTCGTAACTGTGAGGGCGGACGGCACTGTACCTCTATATACCTCTTACTCCGGGTTCTACGGACAAAAACAAAGGGTCGCCGCGTGGGCGACCCTTAAGATTGTTGTTCCTGTCTGGTTACAGTGTGGATTCGATCTCGAATCCCCAAGCTTCAAGTAAAGGTTCAGGAATGTACTTGGAATTCTTGTTGCGCCGAGCCCACTCCCGCAACCGGGTGGAGCGCAGGTATTGGTCAGGAGAAAGCTTGTACTCGCGGACCACTTGTTCGAATTCTGTGATCGTAGGAGTAATAGGCCCGATAGGCTCCGGCTTACCCCAGTTAGGATTTCCGCGTCGCTTTGCCATAGATATGATGCCTCGTGTGTGAGATAAACTTACACCGGTAGAAAGTTAGATTCGTTCGTTGCCTGGAGGGATTCATACCTCCGCCGACGGCTAACAGACCGTATCAAGCCCCAGACAAGCAGCCCCGTTCGACTAACCGGAAGACGCTGATTCTATAGGTGTTTTTGCCAAAAGTCAAGAGAAATCGTAGGCATGGGTTGAAGCATATTCATGTAAATCGATGATAGCTAAGGATATTCAGAGGACAAAGCCTGTGTGCGGCGCCGCATCTCGAGATCCTTATCTTGATCTTGGATCTTGGGGCCCAGGTAAAGTTGCGATCTATGTAAAACGGTAGTATCGGCTGTTCAGTTCCCATGTCCGCAATCCCCGCCAAGATTACCGCCGTAACCCGGCGATGGGCCCGCATCATTGACCCCGACAGGGCACCAACCTACATTTCATTAAGGAGGCAGTATCGTGAAGGATATTTATGAAGTACTCCGAAAGAAGCAAGCCGAGCAGGCTCAGCTGGGCAAACAAATCGAAGCCCTGCAGACCGCCGCTGAGCAGCTTCGCAGCGTAGCCCATTTACTTAACGAGGAAGAAGCCCACGGAGAAGGAGCCGCGATCGGCGGCTGATTGAGTTAAAGGGAGTTCGTCCGCGATGAATTTGCAAGCTCTGGTTCTGTGTTCTGACGAAAAGACCACAAAGGTCCTGCGACGGATCCTCAGCGATCTGGAAATTGCCGTTGAATTTTGCGGCGACGCCGACTCGGCCGTCCGCAAACTGACTCGTCGGAGATTCGAGGCAGTGGTCGTCGATTGCAACGACGAGGACATGGCTGCCCAAGCCCTCAAGAGTGTCCGCTCCGCTCCTTGTAACAAGCGCTCCATCGCCGTCGCCCTGATCGACGGTCAAACGGCGGTACGCAGCGCCTTCGCCCTGGGCGCGCATTTTGTTCTGTATAAACCCATTTCGGCAGAACGTGCCCGAACCAGTTTTCGTGCGGCCCGGGCTCTGATGAAGTGCGAACGCCGGCGCAATACCCGCGTGCCCATGCAGATTCCCGTGGCTCTGGTGACCGACAATGGGGCGCGACAGAGAAAGGCGCTCACCTCCGACATCAGTCAAGGTGGTATGTCGCTCAAAGTTTCGCGTCGGGCGCAGGACTCCGGTCCCATGCGCATCAAATTTACTCTGCCCGGAACCGACCACGGCATCGAATGTGCGGCGGAAGTGGCGTGGGAGGGTGATGGCTCGCAGGCGGGCATTCGGTTTGCGAATCTGTCGTCGGACCAACGTGACCATCTCAAGGTGTGGTTGGCCCAGCATGCTCCAGAGATGGAGATCGATGATCCACCGGCTCCTTGCAAGCTCACCGATCTCAGTTCGGGTGGCTGTTACCTGGAGATCGCGGCGCCGTTTCCCATGAACACGAGGGTGATCCTGATCATGCGCCTGAAAAAGCTGGAGAGTCGCGTCGAAGGGGTGGTGCGGGTGATGCATCCTGAAGTCGGCATGGGCGTGGAATTTACCCGGACCACTAACCAGCAGCGCAAACACCTGGAAGAATTTATTCACGCGCTCAAGAATCACAAAGGGGCGCAACCCGAACTGGTGGTCGAACCCGAAGGCATGAATGATGTTGAACCAGTGAGCCCTCCGGCCTCGGCGCTCGATGACATCGATGATCCCTTGCTGGAACTCTTTCAGCGCAACACTGACTTCACTGCAGAAAGCTTTCTGAGCGAGCTTCGCAAACAGAGAAATTCTCCTCCCCTCGAAGCCCAGGCTGCGGCTTCTGGGTCTCTATGAAGCTCGTCTTGCGGTCTGCTCCGGTTGCCATAGTCCACTTAGACGACTTGAATTCGATTCCGGCTTGAATCCTAACGGGAACCTAACCTCATGACAGCCTCAACAATCGGCGTGACGTAACCGCCGACGTAGATTCCGTCGGTAGCGCTCTTTCCGCGAACCTCTACATGGAGCAGACTGCGGCGGCCCATCTTTGTCCCTTGTTCATTTACAAAGCGCGTATCCCCAGCGTTCGGGATAAGATCGTGACGCATCATGTAAACCGCCAAGGGCCCCATGCAACTTCCCGAAGCCGGGTCTTCTGGAATTCCATATTCCGCGGCAAACATGCGGGAATAAGTGCCACCAGGGATTAACGCAAACAGAAAAACGCAGAAGGGTTCGTTCTCGGCGCCCTTGAGAGTTTTCAGGCCTGCCGAATCAAGCCATGCTCGATCGACCGCGGCTTTATCTTTCGCGGCAACCACTACTGTGGGATTGCCTGCGCTGAGTCGTTGTGGGCTTACGGGAAGGAGGTCCTGCGGTTCGAGCCCCAGCACCCTGGCACAAAGAGAGGCGTCATAGAACTTTTCTTCGCGAACCGGAGGCATCTGTAACCAGATAAGCGGCCGTCGGCCTGCTTCAACACGCAACGGGACCGGGCCGACCTGTTCTTCCAGAATGAAATTGCTGCTGTCTCGCGGGACGATATTTTCTTGCAAAAGCACAAACCCACTGCCAACGGTGGGATGGCCGGCAAATGCCATCTCTTTTGTAGGCGTGAATATGCGCACGCGTGCCGCGCAATCCTTGCGCGTTGCCGGAAGCACGAATACGGTTTCCGCCAAATTGAGTTCTCTGGCGATCTTCTGCATGGTGGTTTCGTCGATTTCAGACGCGTCCGGGAATACCGCGAGCGGATTTCCCGCCAAGGGATCCGTAGTGAAGACGTCGACGACTACATACCGGTGAGAATTTGTTTGGGCCATTAGTCACCAACCTCAGCGATCAAGTCGATTTCTACGCAGGATCCAAACGGGACTTGAGCGACCCCGAAGGCGCTGCGAACGTGCATTCCCATATCTCCAAATACCTGTTCGAAGAGTTCCGAAGCGCCGTTGGCCACGAGGTGCTGTTCCGTGAACGTGGAAGTGCTGTTCACCAGCACCATCAGCTTCACCATGCGCTTGATCTTGTTCAGGTCGCCCGCTGCGGCGTGGAGCGTTCCAAGAAGATCGATGGCCACAGCACGAGCAGCCTCTTTTCCCTGTGCCGTCGTGAGATTCGCACCGAGCTGGCCAACCCATGGCTGGCCGTCATTCTTGGCGATATGACCAGACAAGAAAAGCAAATTGCCGGTACGAAGGAAGGGCACAAAAGCCGCCACCGGGGGTGTCACTTGTGGAAGAACGATGTGTAGAGCATCGAGCTTTTCGTAGACATTCATTGTGGCCAAGTAAATTGACAATTAGCTAACTAACGAAGTATATGTCCCACAAATTCGATCGCTTGTAAAGCTTTGAAAGTCTCTTGGTCAGTGGAAGAGTTTCTCTCGTTCAGATCGTGTTGAATGAGACCGACGAAAAAGCCCGATCCGCAAAGCCAAATTTCCTGAGCGGGTCAGTTGCTCCTGGCGTCCAAGCTCCCGGCGTCCGAGGAGACAGCCAGCGTGAAATGAAAACTTGCTCCGCGAGGATAGTTGTCCGTAGCCCAGAGCCGGCCACCGTGGGCCTCAATGATTGTTCGGCTGATACGAAGCCCCATACCGGTGCCGTATTCCTTGGTCGTAAAGAAAGCGTTGAATATCTGGCCAGCTTGGTTAGGGGGAAGTCCGATTCCAGTGTCTTCGACCGATACCAGAAGCCGTTCGTCGCTATCGTTCTGCGTGCCGAGCGTGAGTTGACGCGGGCCATCGACGGCCTTCATTGCGTCGATGCTGTTGATCATCAAGTTCATTAATACCTGCTGCAACTGGATGCGGTCCGCCGCAATGAGAGGTAGATCGGCTGCGAGCTTTGTCTGTACAGAAACCGAGTGCTGGGTCGCCTCGTTGTGCAGAAGAATCTCCATCTCTCGAATCACTTCGTTGACATCGAGGCGCTCCTTCGTCGCCACGCCCTTTCTGAAAAACAGCCTGATTCGGTTGATGATTTCCGCTGCTCGGTTTGCATCACGGATTATCAACGAAGCCGCAGCCCGAGCGCCTTCGAGATCAGGCTGCTCGCGGTCGAGCCGGCGCAGGCAGGTGGATGCGTTTGTGATGGCGCCACTGATGGGTTGATTAATCTCGTGCGCCAGGGAAGCGCTGAGTTCGCCCATTGTAGTTACGCGATTCGCGTGTGCGAGATCTGCTTGCGCTTTACGCAATGACTCTTCGGCGCGTTTCCGGTCCTCTATATCGATGCCGGTGCCGTACCACTTGACTATCCCTCCAAGGGGATCACGCAAAGGTACGTTGCGCACCAGCAACCACCGATAGTCGCGCTGTGCAGTCCAGATGCGCGCTTCAATCTCGACGGGCTCTCCTGCGGCCAATGCCGATGCCCACTTCGCGATGTATCGAGTGCGATCATCCGGATGAATGATCGATTGCCAACCGGATCCCAGCAATGCGTCCATCGATAGCCCGGTAGATTCGAGCAAACGCTGGTTGATGAAGTCCACCGAACCGTCCGGCAGAGTGCTCCACACATGAGCGGGAATCGTGTTGATGACCCGGCGGAGACGGTCCTCACTGCTTTGCAAGCTCTCATAGAGATCCTGCAATTGCCGCGCAGTATCATTAAATACGCGTCCCAGTTGGGCAAGCTCATCGTCTCCCTGGAGGAGGACCCGATGTTTGAAGTCTCCTCGCGCCAACATCTTGGAACCTTCGACGAGTTGTTCAAGTGGCCGCGTGATGCTGCGCGTAATGACGAGTCCCAACGTTCCGGCAATCAGCAGCGTGAGAACGACCGTGGCCGGCACAACAATAAAAATCCAGTGCTGCACCTGGCGAATATTGGCCGCGGCTTGGGCATGTTCCGTCCTTACCTCGCGGTCGACTCTTTCCACCAAGGCGGAGATAGAAAACTGGAGCGGGCGTAGCTGATTAGCAAGCCGTACTTGCACGGCGTTCCAATCATTCGCTTCAGCTAACTCGATCACCGAGGCGGTCTCCGATTGGAGGTTCGACTGGACGACCGCGAGGGTGGGGAGAATCGTCGGGTCAGAGGCGTTGTCGGAATGTACGGCCAACAGGGCGCTTTTGGCACGTCGCACGTCCTCCGCAAAGACCCCATTCATCGATTGAGCCTCTGCCTTCAGACGTTCGGAGTTTCTTGCATTCGTAAGCGACTCAAGGGTGTCACGAAACTTCAACATATCTGAGTGAACCCGTAAGACAGTTACCAACTCCTCGTCATATTCATTGAGTCGCTCTGCTTGCGCCTGGACAATGTGGAATTGCCATAGAACGATTGCGTCACCGGCCAACATCAAAACGATGATGAGCGCGAAGCATAGAACCAGGCGTGGGCCAATGTTGAGTCGCAGTCGATTCATGTCAGTGCGAACCTGTTCCCGGTGGAGCCCCGTTCCCCATGATCCGAACGAGATTATTCTCGAGCGCCGCGGCCGCTGCTGGAGCTGTGGACTCTCGGGTCAGCACAGAATGCAGTGCGTCGGTATAGGCTTTGGAGACCGCTTCATAGTTCGCCCCCGCAACCGCCGACGGACGTGAAACTATTTCGCTCCCCCCCGATTCCCCTGGTTTGTACCACCAGGGATAGATTTCCTTTATCACAAGTGGAACTTCAAAGTATTCCACCTTTCGGCCCGGCTTTTCAGAATGAGTCGCCACGAATTCTGCGTGCTTGCGAAGCAGGAACTGGATGAACTTAACGGCTTCGGCTCGGTGAGCAGAAAAGCGGGATATCCCCAGAGCGTAGCCTCCTATGGTACCGACTCGCGCGCTCCTTCCAGCCGGGACGCTGGTCACTCCCGCTTGGTCGCGGAACGGCTTATCTTGCGCAAAAATCTCATACACGATGGCGTGGCTAAGCAGAAACGCAGCCTCGCCGGAAACCCAAAATTTATTTTCTGCGTCCGTAGCAGTGTAAGAAACCACGCTCGGAGGAGAGATCCAACCGACCCAATGCGCCGCGCGTTCCCAAGCCCGGATAACGTTTTCGTTGTTTACGCTGATCTTTCCGTCGGACTCGATGATGTGGCCGCCCCCTTCTGCTGCTTGCCATTCCAGTCCTTCCATCATAAGTTGTTCGCTGTCGGTCGCGATCGCTCCAGCAAAGACGAACCCCCAAAAATCTTTCTTTCCTTTTGCGCGCTCTCCAGCCTGAATCCGGACCGCCATTTTCTCCAGCTCATCCCAGGTTCTGGGGGGCGTTTTGTAGCCGTACCTGGCGAGAAGGTCCGTCCGATAAACCAAAACCTGCACACCCAGCGGCTGATTGGGCATTGCCACAACCTTCCCGTGAAACCTGTAGATTTGGATGAGGTCGGGATCCTCCGAGGAAATCTCTGAGGCAAAGTAAGGTTGCAGATCGATGAGGTAGTCGCCCATGATTCCGGTCCAGATTGTGTCAACGCCATAAACGTCAGGGGACGGGGCACCGCTGCGGAGCAAATCCATGGCAAGATTGAGTTTTGAGGCGGTGTCCTCTGGTGTCGGAAGGTCGTTGACGCGAATGCCTGTTTCCCGCGTGAATTCCTGCAAATAGGCGTCCGGAATCATCCGATGGTCGCCAGGAACTCCTCGGGCGTCAGAATCGAAAAATGTGATGGTCACAGGCTGTGCGGGCTTACTGCAACCGAAAAAAAGAGACGCCGACAGCAGGATTCCTGCGATGACTACATACCGAAAGCGATGAGATGCACACCAATGCCGATCGACGCAACGCATCGCACGACACGTCGTCTTGATTCGGATGGATAACGGAAGCAGTTTTCACCGCCTTTGCAACGTTAGGAATAAGCGATAGCGTGCACCCCTCGCACAGCAATCGATTTCCTAGTTTGCACGTAGGAATGGTAGCAAAAATCTCGAGCGGACGTTTCAGCCCTGTCGTACCTATCCGGTTGGCGGCAACTTTATGTCCTCGATGTGCCCCGGCCTTCCAGTCCGCAGACTTTTCTATCAAAGCTCGCTCGCAACTGAATCGCTTTCACTCAGTCCCACTTATCTCCGTAGGAGCGCAACCGACATCTGAGCGTCGCGCTGTAGGTTGTCCGAAGCCGGTCTGAAAGTGTCGAGCACTGGTTGCGGATAAAATCCGAGCCACAGCAGGCCCACGATCATCAACGTCATCATCACTCCTTCCCGCGGTGTCAAGTCAGGGAGCTTCCATGCATGGGTATTTGCGCCGAGAAAGGCCCGCTGAACCATTCGCAAGGCATAGAAAGTCGAGGCAAGAACGCCCAGACTCGCGACCACCGTGATGGTGACGCTGACCTTGTAAGACCCAAGCAACACGAGGAACTCTCCGACGAAATCACCCAACCCCGGCAGGCCGAGCGAGGCCAGGCTGAAAAACAGCGCCGCTCCGCTCAGCCGCGGCACCACGTCCCAGAGACCACCCATGCTCTCCAGATCACGAGTATGAATGCGTTCCTGCAACCCTCCAACCAGAACGAACAGCCCACCCGTGCTAAGCCCGTGGCAGATCATCGTCATAATCGCGCCCTGAAGGGCAAGCGGGTTCCACGAGAAAATTCCCAGCAGCACAAACCCCAGATGACTCACGCTGGTATACGCGACGAGACGTTTGAGGTCAGTCTGCGAGAAAGCCATCACCGAGCCGTAAACGATACCGATCACGGCGAGCACCTGAGCTATCGGAGTGAACTCGTGAGCTGCGCGCGGAAACAGCGGGACGACGAAACGCAACAGTCCATACGCGCCGGTCTTTAGCAGCAAACCAGCCAGGATCACACTTCCCGCGGTCGGAGCCTCGGTGTGAGCATCCGGCAGCCACGTATGCAGGGGCACGACCGGCAACTTTACCGCGAAGGCGACAAAGAAACCGAGCATGATCCAAAGCTCGGTGTCGCGACTCCAGTCCAGTGTGAGCCACAGCTGTTCGGCAGGTTCGAACGTGCCAACATCCAGGTTCGCCTGATGGAGGACAAAGTACGAGTGCCAATCGCGAAATCAGATCCATCCGAAAGCGGCTCGCTCCACTGCCGCGAGCAAGGAAAAACACATAGTAAAGTTCATCAGCCGCGCAAACGCGGTCGCTCGTGACCCCACATGACGATCAGAAAATACATCGCAACCAGCATCAGCTCCCCAACGCGACAATAGAACACGAAACATGATCGAATGTTCAGCGAACACCGCCGGCCATCCCCGCCAGAACTCAGATAAGCTTGAATTGCCAGACGCCGACATGCAAGTGTGATCGTCTTTTCAAGTACGGCAACCATGGCCGTACAAAGAGACGCTCAAGCATCAGCATCAGCAGGCCGAGGCCATCCAATACGAGACGGAAATGGATGCTAAAGCTCGAGATCCAACTCCAGTCCAGCCGTCGCAGCCGAGAGCTCGGTTCGCGCTAGGCTCAGCCAATCCAGAGATACAGCGTCTTCGCCAAAGTTGAGCCAATCGCTATAATTGTGATCGACAGTACGAGCATAGGCCAGTTCCACGCCAATCAGGTAAGGACCAAACAGAGCAATCCCGACTTGCTTCGGCCCGACAGCGCTCGTGGCCAGGTCTGCAGTTCCGCTTCGCACCAAGTAAACGACTTCAATAATAAGGATGGTGGCCAGAAGAACCGGGCCGGCCCAAATCCCAGGTGTTAACCACTGTTCTTCGATTTCTACCTCGTGCGCTCCAATGTTAAGCATCATGACTACGAACACGAAAAGCACCATGATTGCGCCCGCGTAAATGATTACTTCGAGAGCTGCCACAAATGGCGCGCCGAGCACATAGAAAACTACTGCTACGCCAAGCAGCGACACGATCAGGTAGAGCAGCGCATGCACGACGTTCAGACGAGTCAGCATCAAGCCGGTCGAGATAACGGCTACTGCCCCTGCGATATAAAAAGCGAGTTCCATAAACGTCTCACGGTAAAAGTGAACGAACGTCAACCGGCCGCGCTTCATGTGCTGCCTCGCCCTTATCTTTGCCGCCGATCTTGACTCCCGCCACGCGCCAGAAGTTGTAACCTGGATACTTGCCCGGACCGTCGATCAGCAAGTCTTGTTTCTCATACACCAGATTCTTCCGGTGAAACTCTCCCATCTCGAAATCCGGCGTAAGTTGGATAGCGTACGTCGGGCAGGCCTCTTCGCAGTACCCGCAGAAAATACAACGCGAGAAATTGATCCGGAAGAACTCCGGATAACGGCGCCCAGCGGGGTCCTCCGTTGCCTGGAGCGCGATGCAACTGACCGGGCATGCGACCGCACAAAGGTTGCAGGCCACGCAGCGCTCGCCTCCATCGGGATCGCGCGACAAAATGATCCTGCCTCGGTTCCGTGGCGGGAGATACGGCTTCTCCTCGGGATATTGAACCGTAATCCTCTTCTGGAAGGCGTGGAGAAACACGTACCAGATTGTCCTAAGTATGCTGAGCATTTTTTATCTCCAGATAAGTACTGCCGCGCCGGTCACGAGCAGGTTAGCCAATGCCAGAGGCAACATCACCTTCCAGCCCCATGACATGAGCTGATCAAATCGCGGGCGCGGAAGCGCTGCCCGCACGAGAATAAAGAACGAAATGAAGAAAAATGTCTTAATCAAGAACCAGATCACACCGGGAAGTACGGGACCCAACCATCCGCCAAAGAAAAGAACTGCAATCATGCTTGAGATCAAAGTAACTCCCATGTACTCTCCGACGAAAAACATGCCGAACTTCATCCCCGAATATTCGGAGTGATAACCGGCGACCAGTTCGCTCTCGGCTTCGGACAGATCGAACGGGATGCGGCGCGTTTCAGCCAAGCCGGCGATCAGAAATAAAACAAAACCAAAGAATTGCGGTATCACGAACCAGATTTTCTTTTGTGCTTCGACGATGGCGGGGAGGCTAAACGATCCGGACAGCAACACGACGCCCATGAGTGATAGGCCCAGGAAGACTTCGTAGCTCAACATTTGCGCTGCCGCCCTCAAACCGCCCATGAGCGCGTACTTGTTGTTGGAAGACCATCCGGCAAGCACAACGCTGTAAACCCCGAGGGACGACATGGCAAGAAAGAACAGTAGACCGACATTCAGATCGGTCACGATAATCCCCGGCGCCACCGGGAGCACGGCGAAAGACATCAAGACCGTGACGAAGACGATGGCCGGAGCCACGACGAAAACAGGTTTATCCGCGAAAGGAGGAATCCAATCCTCCTTCATGAATATCTTGATCGAATCAGCCGCCACCTGAAGCAAGCCGAATGGCCCGACGCGGTTCGGCCCGTAACGGTCTTGCCATAGGGCAAGCAACCTTCGCTCAACCCAGATCAGGAAGGCCGCAATCGTCATCGCCACGATCACAATTCCGAGGATCGAAAGAATCGGGTGTGGAGTTGTCATTTCGGCCTCGAAATCTTTCCCCAAGCAGGCAGGGCGATTCCGACGAGCGGAGGCGCTCCAACCGATAACGTGGCAACCCCGCGAGGGAGATCAGGACGGATGCGAACGGGCAACCGGAATGTGCCGCCAGCGCAGCTTACTTCGACGTCCGCACCCTCGGTAAAATCGGTCGAATTCAGGGCGACCTGCGGCCTGGCCACGAGCTCCGCAATTCCTGGAGCAGAGAGACTCAGTTCATCAGAGCCAAAAATGTGGTAGATGGGCAGCAACAGCCACTCGTCCTCACGCGGCTGAAAGGCGGAGGGAATGGCACTGAAATAGGGCTGGCCGTTGGCTGCGGCGGGCTCGAGGATGCGCACGCCTGCATCGCCACCACGCAACGGTCCGCCGATCTCTTTCTGATAGGTGTTGACCGCCTGAATCGAGTTCCAACCTGGCGACCAGAAAAAAGGAATCAGGGCCGCAGGCGGCTGGTCTGGCGTGCCCTCCATGGAAAACGAAAGCGGGGAATCGGGATCATCCGGTGGCTTGGGCTCGGAAATATTGATGTTGACGAGTGCGGACGTGCGGCCACTTTCGCGGTGTGGCGAGCGTGGGATCTTCGCCCCGGTAATGCGAAATGCGGCCGACGGCGCGGCGTCACGCGCGGCCGCAAATTCCGGCAGCGCAGCGGACATTGCCGCGAGCACATCATCCAAGGCGTGCCAATGATCGGGCTTCAACCACCGCCAGCTTGCCGGCACATCATTCTGCGGATCAAATACCTGGAAGAATCTCTGGGCACGTCCTTCGCTGCTGACAAAAGTGCCGTCAGATTCAGCAAACGTTCCGGCCGGGAGAACCAGTTCAGCTTTCTCGGTCGTCGAATTCGCAAGGTGATCGAGGACGATCAAGTGCGTTGCAGCCTTGAGAAACGAGTCAACTTCAGCGGCGGGTGCGCGGCGGTAAAGATCGTTTTCCAGGATGATGACTGTGTCGGCGTGTCCATCCGCTCCGCTGCCAGCGTGTATTCTCCGCGCAGAAAAATGTAGGCAATATCCGCCTCGATGGCAAACCCGGCAACGATCGCGCCTTCGAATAATCACGTGGCGACCAACGGGCTTGCGAAAAATGAGGTTGTAAAACGTGGCGACGCTATCTACGTCCGTAGCAGACATTCCGAGATGAGCGCGTCAATGCAAAGCGCGTCGCGCTTGGGATAGTGCGACGCCTCCGCTTCGACCTCGCCAATCTCTTCCGCCGTAAGCATCACTCAATTCCTCACCGGTCGATATCCGCCAGGACAAAATCCAAGCTGCCCAGAATGACAATCAAATCGGGGATCATCAGGCCTTGGCACAGCCTCGGCAACGTTTGTATATGAGCGAAGGAAGGCGTCCGTATGCGCGTGCGGTACGAAACCGTACTGCCATCGCTCACCAGGTAGTAACCGTTGTTGCCCTTGGTGGCTTCAATGGCGCCGAGCGCTTCACCCGCAGGCAACACCGGTCCCCGGCTCACGCTCAAGAAGTGCGTGATCAAGGTTTCGATTTCGTGCATGGTGCGGTCTTTCGCCGGAGGAGTGGCGAGCGGATGATCGGATTTATACGGACCCTCTGGCATGTTCCTCACGCATTGCTCAATGATGCGCAGGCTCTGCCTCATCTCTTCGATACGAACTGCGGCACGGTCGTAGCAGTCGCCATTTTGCGCCGTTGGAATGTCGAACTGAAATTGTTCGTATCCGGAGTAGGGTTGCCGTTTGCGAAAATCCCATTCCAAACCACAGGCCCGAAGATTCGGACCGGTAACACCCCATTCGATAGCCTCGTCGACAGTGAAGCTGCCAATCCCCTTGGTGCGCCCTTTGAAAATGAAATTCCGCATCACGGTGCGGTCGTACTCGACCAGTCGAGGCGGCAGATACTTGACGAAATCAAGGATCATTTTGTCCCAGCCTCTAGGCAAGTCGGCGGCAACTCCTCCAATGCGAAACCATGACGGATGCATGCGCGCGCCCGTGATCGCGTCGACGATGTTGAAGGCACGCTCACGGTCGTTAAAGGTGAAAAAGACCGGCGACATCTGACCGAGGTCCTGGGCAAACGTGCCGTACCAGACCAGGTGGCTGATAATCCGGAATAGTTCCGCCAGCATCACGCGAATGACCTGGGCACGCGCCGGTACTGTGATGCCAGCCAGCTTCTCTACTGCCGTGAGATAGGCGAGGTTGTTCATCACGCCACCCAGGTAGTCCACACGATCGGTATAAGGAATGTATGCGTGCCAGGACTGGCGTTCGCCCATCTTTTCGGCTCCACGATGGTGGAAGCCGATTTGCGGAATGGCGTCGACAATCTCTTCGCCGTCGAGTTGCAGAGCGATGCGTAAAACTCCGTGCGTGCCCGGGTGCTGCGGGCCCACGTTGAGGAACATGAAATCTGATCCGTCGCGTTCACGACTCATTCCCCATTCCTCGGGACGGAAGCGGAGCGACTCCTGCTCGGCCAGTTCCTTATCCGGCGGCAACTGATACGGACCCATCTCAGTGGCGCGGGCTGGATGCTCTTTGCGCAGCGGATGGCCCACCCAGCTGTTCGGCATCAGAAGGCGTCGGAGATGCGGATGACCATCGAAGCGGATCCCGAACATGTCCCACACTTCGCACTCGTACCAATTGGCGGCGGGCCAGATGTCCGTGATACTCGGCAGCGAAAGACGATCCTCAGCGAGCGCTGCCTTCACGCGCACGTACTCGTTCCGGTCAAAAGAAAGCAGATGATAAACAACCGTAAATCACTTGCCGGCTGCCCATCCCTGTGCACCCTCATGCGCTCATCGATGGCGGAGAGGTCGTACAGCATTTTGTAGGGCTGATCGATCTCTTCTTTGAGAAAGCGAAGCATCGGCGACACGCGATCTTTTGCCACCCAGAAAGTGGGTATGCGGTCATGCGTGTCCTGAGCGACAACCGCCGCACCAAACCGGTCGCCGACCTCTTGCGCAATGGTCGGGGTGGTCGCGATCATACGTCGTCAGGCTCCCTGAGCACGGTGGTTTTCTGCCGGGTCGGCTGCATCAAGTCGCGCATGGATGGAAGCGGAGCTCGAACTGTCTCTTGAGAGCCCACTACCCAGCTCAGTGGACGCTGCTCAGTTCCCACAGCTTTCTGCAGCAACAGCAGTCCTTCCAGGAAAGCTTCGGGACGGGGCGGGCAGCCGGGCACATACACATCCACGGGAAGAAATTTGTCGACACCTTGCACGACGCTATAAATGTCATACATGCCTCCGGAGTTCGCGCAGGAGCCCATCGAAATTACCCAGCGTGGCTCCATCATCTGTTCATATAGTCGTTGAACTATAGGTGCCATCTTGATGAAAACCGTCCCGGCGACAACCATCAAATCCGCTTCGCGAGGCGTGCCTCGAATCACTTCGGCGCCGAAACGCGAGACATCAAACTTACTGGTGATGCTGGTGGCCATTTCGACGTAACAGCAGGAGAGTCCGAAGTTGAATGGCCACACGGAATTCTTGCGGCCCCAATTGACTAAATCCTCGAGCCGCGAGAGGACGATGCTCCGCCGAACCGTTTGTTCGAGCGGTTCGGGGGTTGCTACCAGGCCTGTAACATCGGGTTTGGTTAGTGACCACTGCATCAGCTGCTCACCTCGAGCGATGGGGTTTTCGTGTCCAATCCAGAGCACCGACCCTGCAGAGATAAACGAGGGCCGCGAGAAGCACTCCGACGAACAACAGAACCTCGCAATAACCTGCCCACCCTAGCTCGCGAACAGCGCCGGCCCAGGCGAACAGGAAGACCGCTTCCAAGTCAAAGACTACGAAGAACATGGCAACCAGGTAGTAGCGCACCGAGAAACGCACCCGCGCCGAGCCTTCTGAAATGATGCCGCCCTCGTACGGTTCACCGGTAGCGGGTTCAGAGTGCCTGGGCCCCAGCAGGTAAGAAACGACAAGGGTCGCAGTGACCAGCACAAGCACGAACGCGAAATATGCAACCAGTGGCCACATAAAGAAATGCTCTCTCACCGACCAAATCTTCGTCCCGCGTATTCAGAGAGGCTTTGACCCCAAGGAATTCAGATCTCTACGGTCGTCTCTATGCTAAGAGCAACGTGAGCACCAAAAGGTGACTTAAAAAAAGAGCGCGGAGGCTTTTTTTGAAGCAATACGCATTTTCGGAAACTATAAGCTGTGTGAACTGGGGACATTCAGGCAGGAAACTGTCACCCGGCCAGAAATCTGTCACCGCAGTATCGAAGCACCTGCGAGCGCAGCCCCACTCTGGGGGAATTGAAATCGTGAGTGAAAACGTTACGTGTTGTTCGACGGATTAAATCGCTTCCACTCCATTCACAGCGGGTCGGTCTAACGTTTAGACCCTAACCGAACATTCGGTTTGGCACTTGGTATGCAAGGTTCTTGCAGATCGCGAGGGAGCTCCGCGGCTGCACCTGGAGCATTGAGGAAATGAGGTCCATAAACCGAATGGGGGTTTTATTTTTTTTTCATCCTTGATGCGAATTTTGGTTTCGTCGGCCGGTGGTGACGCATCTATTAAGCGTGATGCAAGATCCGAAATTAATGCATGTGTTTACGAACTTTTACGAAAAGGATCGCTTCAAAGATTATGGAGCGCATCCCTCTTCATCTGATCGCGGCGCGCGCGGCGTTGGTCGGAGCCGCGAGCTATAAGGTTAAGAGTCTGACAAAACATGACGGTTAATGCATGAGTGAAACCTTTCCTGTCGTCTACCTAGCAAGGCACGGTGAAACAGCCTGGACAGTCACCGGTCAGCACACGGGCCTGACTGATCTGCCCCTTACCGAGCGCGGCGAGGATAATGCGCGACGACTGGGTGAGGTGTTGAGGCGGCTGACCTTCGCAAAAGTATTCACCAGTCCGTTGCGGCGAGCCATGCGGACCTGCGAACTGGCCGGATTCAAATCCGTAGCCGAGACGGACCGTGACCTCGTCGAATGGGACTACGGTGAATACGAAGGACTTCTCACGGCAGACATTCTTCGAAAACGTCCGGGCTGGCAGTTGTTCCGCGACGGCTGCCCGGGCGGCGAATCGGCGCAGCAGGTGGCGGCGCGGGCCGATCGCGTAGTAAGCCGTGTGCAGGCCGTGGCGGGCAATGTTCTGCTCTTTTCCAGCGGGCATTTTCTGCGAGTCCTCGCTACACGCTGGATCAAAATCGAAACGGTCAACGGACAATCTCTAATGCTAAGCACAGCGAGCTTGAGCGCGCTGAGTTACGAAAACAGCCTCTCGCAGCCGGCCATCCGGTTCTGGAATGACACTCATCATGTGCTCGCGTCAAATGGTCAAGCACACCCGGCGGCTCGCGAGCACGACGTCACCGCTCACGAGGTAAGAGGATGAAAGGGATACATTTGGCGGACATCTGGAAAAATCAGACGGCACAACCAGGGCCGCCAAAGAAAAGGAGATGATCGTGACGAATTCTGATGCGTTGGTTTTCTTTGGGGCAACCGGCGACCTCGCGTACAAGAAGATTTTTCCTACGCTGCAGGCGATGGTGAAGCGGGGCCACCTCGACGTGCCGGTGATAGGTGTTGCCAAGGCCGGTTGGACGCTCGAACAGTTCAAGGCGCGCGCTCTAGACAGCCTCGAGAAACATGGGGGAGTCGATGCCGCGGCCTTTGAGAAGCTGTCCAGCTTGCTCCGCTATGTTGACGGAGACTACAAGGATCCTGCCACTTTTGAAGCTCTTGGCAAGGAACTGAAAGCTGCGCAGCGGCCAGCGCACTATCTGGCGGTCCCTCCCGAGATGTTCGAAACTGTCGTGGAAAACCTGACGCACTGCGGCTGCACCACGGAGGCTCGGATCATCGTGGAGAAGCCATTCGGTCATGACCTGGAATCGGCGCGACATCTCAATCGGGTTCTTCTGCGGCATTTCGATGAAACTGCGATTTTCCGGATCGACCATTACCTGGGGAAGCGGCCGGTGCAGAATATGGTCGTATTCCGTTTCGCCAACACGTTCATGGAAGCGTTCTGGAACCGGAACTATGTCGAGAGCGTGCAAATCACCATGGCCGAAGATTTTGGCGTCCAGGGCCGCGGCGGTTTCTACGATCAGACTGGCACGATCCGCGACGTCATCGAGAATCACTTGTTTCAGGTGCTCTGCAATCTGGCGATGGAACCTTCGGTAAGACTGGACAGCGAATCCATTCGTGACGAGAAGGTTAAGGTGCTGAAAGCAATTCCGGCGCTGGACGAGAGCAGCGTCGTACGCGGTCAGTTTCGCGGGTACCTTGACGAAAAAGGAGTGGCTCCCAATTCGAAAGTGGAGACCTTCGCTGCGCTTCGACTCCAAGTCAATTCGTGGCGCTGGCAAGGCGTTCCCTTTTACATCCGCGCGGGGAAATCTTTGCCCGTCACCTGTACGGAAATCGTCTGCAGGTTGCGGAAGCCGCCCACGGAGATTCCGGCGGATGTTCTGCACTCGAATTACTTGCGGTTCCGGATCAGCCCCGATGTGTTAATTGCTATGGGCATGACGGTGATGGGGCCGGGAGAGAAATTGGTCGGACAGCCGGCGGAGATGATTGCGAGCAATCCACTCGACGCCGAGGAAATGGACGCCTACGAACTATTACTTGGCGATGCGATGGTCGGAGACGCTACCCTGTTTGCGCGCGAAGATTATGTCGAAGAGGCTTGGCGCATCGTCGATCCGGTGCTGAAGAAAGTGACACCCGTCTATCCTTACGACCCAAAGACCTGGGGGCCGAATGAGGTTGAGCGAGTTACGCCGCCGGGAGGCTGGCAGAACCCGATCGTGGGACACGAACTGTCAGCAGTTCCCGATCGCGCTGCTTGAAGGTGGAACACCTTACTTCGCGTGCGAGGAGTTCGGCCAAGTTCGCTCTCTGCCCGCACTAAAACGAGACAAAGGCCCGAAATATCGCAGACAGAATGTTTCTCGAGTAGAAGAAAATAATCGCCGAGGCGACACTGTATTGCAGGACATTACGAATGGAGTTCGGGGTCCACGCAAGACCACAGCGGCCTGCGGATTGCTGCTTTGGTGCACGAGATTCTTTCAAGAGATCTTCGATTCGTGTCGACTGATGCCACTTCAGATCTTTGTGGCAAAGCGACGTTCATTGGTATGCAATGGCCGGTCCACAAGGTTTTCTCGTCGGGATAGGCGATCACGAACCGTTCATATTGCCAAGTTGAGGAATCGACCAACTTGCTCATGACATCACCTCGGTCCTGGAGCCGCGCTTTCGCGACGCTCCATAGCGGTCGTCATGCACGCGATGGTCCAACTTGAAATTGAATGGAACTAATCTACCCAAACACTGACGTGGCATGCCGCCAGGATCAAATAGCGGCAGTGCAACAGACCGAAGGTCTTGTTTCTCGGACTTCGACAGTGTTGGTTTTGGCTAGCGGTTACTTAGAACCAGACTGTAACCGTTGACAGTAAATCGACACTTTCGCCACAAAACGTGCCCACTTTACACGGGTCCACTCTCAAAACGAGCTAGACACTTCGCTCAGTTCAGCGGACGTGCGGCACGGAGCGCCTCAAGCAGAGCGGTTTCAGTGATTGGCTTGAACAGGCACTGCACGGCACCCTGTTCGAGTAGGCGTCGACGGAGGTCCTCATCTCGGTGAGCGGTGATGAAGACGATTGGAATCTCTTTCCCGCGACGAGCCAATTCCCCTTGAAGATCCGGTCCGGACATACCTGGAGGCATGGAGACATCGAGGATAAGACAACTGGTCTGGTCGATGTAATTGGATGCGAGGAACGCCTCCGCAGAGGAGAACGCCTGCGCCGCATACCCGAACTCCCTGACCAGGTCGGGCAGCGATTCGCGCACGGACTCATCGTCATCGACCACCGATACGAGCGGCCGACTGATCATCACAGGCTGTTCACGCCCCATAACCCGAGGATGCGCCCCTTGATGGAGCGAGTCTATTAGACTTTGGTATCGGTCTGAGGTCATCAGCACAGGCCTTTGCAACGTTGTGACTACGAGTCATTACTCAAGCTGTACTGGCCACGCCATTCGTCTGGATGATTCGACTCCGTCTGCGCCATTCACCCCCACGCTGCCAGAGGCATCGAGAACGAAAAGCCGCCGCTTTTATTTGTGTAGAACAGTTCGAAAAGCTTGTCTGCGCCTTGAGGTTCGAGCCCGAGGCCCACATCTCGCAGAGTCAGTCGCACACGACTACCTTCCTCTTGTTGGGTTCTGATCACCAACTGGCGCGGACAAATGATCCTGAGGTGAAGGTGGGCTCGCAAGCGAGGATTCCAGAAAGAGCGCCGTGCTGCAAAAACCCGATGTTGCTTGATATTGCTCAACTGATGCGATGGTATGGGTCGATACCATCGTCCAATGGACTATGCGAAACGCTTCTGGCTTAATCACTACTGTGCAGTAGATTTGGGCTCCCAACAGAAGGTCTTCTATGACAGACGGGAAAACAGCAATCGTAACCGGAGCCCAGCGCGGGGTTGAAATAGCTCTGAATTTGGGCGAACAGGAGTGAGTCATGGAAAATGCAACGTTCCGAGGCGTAACCTCAGACCCGACTTGGCCTAATCCGAACCAGAACAATCTGCATGAGGAGAAAGCCAATCCGCTTGTTTTCCCATTCAGAAAACGCTCGGAATACCCGGAATGGGGCATGTTAACGGACGACTTGCCCGAACAGTACATCTCTCTGGAAGAAGAGTCGATGGTCGAAGACTGCTTCGAAGGCATCGTCGGGAGCAACGCGCGACTGAGAGCCGTGCTCGAAGATGTTCAAATTGTGGCGCCCGTGGACTCAACCGTGCTGATCCTCGGTGAGACGGGCACCGGCAAAGAACTGATCGCCCGTGCAATTCACGACCTTAGTCCTCGCAAAAACCATGCATTCGTGAAGGTGAACTGTGCTGCGATTCCCTTGGGACTCCTTGAAAGTGAGTTGTTCGGCCACGAAAGAGGCGCTTTCACAGGAGCGATAGCTCAAAAAATCGGAAGATTCGAACTGGCGAACAAAGGAACTCTGTTTCTTGACGAAATTGGAGACATACCGCTCGAGTTGCAACCGAAGCTTCTCCGAGTCTTGCAGGAGCAGGAGTTCGAGCGGTTGGGCAGCACTCGCACCCAAAAAGTCGATGTTCGGGTATTGGCAGCTACGAATGCCGACCTCGCTCCCATGGTCGCGGAAAAGAAATTTCGCAGTGATCTCTATTATCGCTTGAACGTTTTTCCAATCGGCGTCCCACCGCTGCGAGACCGCCGCGATGATATTCCACGCCTGGTCCGCCACTTCGCCAACAAATACGCTCGACGCATGGAAAAGCATATTGAAACGGTCTCCAGGAAAACGATGGAGGCCCTTTGCCGGCACGCTTGGCCAGGCAACATCCGGGAGTTGCAGAACCTTATGGAACGAGCCGTGCTGCTGTCTTCCGGTCCTTCGCTAAGAGTGCCGCTGACGGACATTCGCACTGTTTTCGATCTCGGTACCACCAGTGACGGCAGTGCGCTGGAGCAAGTGGAGCGAGAGTTGATTCTCAGCGCGCTGCGCGAGAGCAACTGGGTTGTTGGAGGAACTCGCGGAGCAGCCGCGCGGCTTCGTCTGAATAGGACGGGCCTCGCATATAAGATGAAGAAGTTTGGGATCTCGCGTCCGACGCACTAACAGAATCCCGGGCGGCGACCTATTTGTTTAAGACTGAGACCGGGAATCTAGCGCCACACTGCCTCTCCCGCCCCTGATAGCGCCCTGTCCAGATAGGTTGCCGCGCTGATTAATGCAAGATGCGTGAACGCTTGCGGAAAATTTCCGAGGTGTTGCCCGTTCGAACCAAGCTCTTCGGAATACAGGCCTAGATGATTGGCATATCCCAAAAGCTTTTCAAACAATAACTGCGCTCGTTCCAATTCACCAGCACGGGCCAGGCATTCGACATACCAGAATGAGCATGCGGTGAAGCTCCCCTCTTCGCCTGGAAGGCCATCGACGTGGGTGCGTTCTACCTCGTAACGACGGACGAGCGTATCCTCGATCAGTCTGCTTTCGATCGCTCTCATCGTCGAGAGCCACATCGGGTCCACGGGACTGATGAAGCGCACCATGGGCATCAGCAGCGCCGAAGCGTCCAAATCTTTTGTTCCTTTCGATTGCACAAAGGACTGAAGCTCTTCGTTCCAGAAGTTCGTAAAGATGTCATTCCGAATCTCGTCGCGCGTGCGTTGCCACACATCGAGAGGGCCTGAAAGCGAGCGCTTCTGGGCAAGGCGTAAAGCGCGGTCGAACGCGACCCAGCACATTACGCGAGAGTGAAGGAATTCTCTCGCGCCGCCGCGGACCTCCCATATTCCCTCATCAGGCCGCTGCCAATTCTTTCCCAGCCAGTCCAACATACGCTGAACACCCTGCCATCCGGCATACGAAATAGGGTTGCCGTATTTGTTTGCCAGGTAAATAGCGTCCATCATCTCGCCGTAAATATCCAGCTGAAGCTGCTGATACGCGGCGTTACCGATGCGTACCGGCCGGGAATTTTCGTACCCGCACAAATGATCCAAAGCGAACTCGTCGAGCTTTCGCCTGCCATCGATTCCATACATTACTTGCAAGGGGCCGCGCTCCGCGTCATCACTCGCCCGCCCTTTCAGCCAGCCAATGAATGCCTCTACTTCTTCGACAAAACCCAGGCGAATCAGTGCATAAAGTGTGAATGTTGCATCGCGCAACCACGTGAAACGATAGTCCCAGTTACGCACTCCCCCAATATGTTCGGGCAGAGAAAATGTCGGCGCCGCAATTAATGACCCGTGCTCCCGGCTGATGAGCAACTTCAGCATCAAGGCCGAGCGGTTGACCATTTCTCGCCACCGACCCTTATATTTCGATTTTGCAATCCACTTCTTCCAATATCGGGATGTTTGCAGAAAGTGTTTTCCGACGCCTTCCATCTCATGCAGCCGACCTCCAGACCGCGGGCCACCCAGTACGAAAGTCGCGGTCGCGCCGGCTGGCAGACTGAACTCTGACGCTACATCTTGAGCCTGTTGTCTAAGAGCGACAGTGGAATACAAAGCCATCGGCGAGAAAGCGTTGTCATCAGGGATGAACATCGCGCAGCCATCCGAGACTTCCGTCCGGTGCGCTGATCTTGCATAGTTAAATCGCGGCTGGCAACGCATTTTGAAACTTACGTTGCCCCTGATTACGGAAACCATTCGAACGATCTCGTTCGCATGTTCTCCGTTTTGCTGAATAGGCATGTAATCCGTCAGCTCGGCTACACCTTCCTCGGCAAGGAACCGCGTCACCAAAATATTTGTATCCGGCAAGTAAAGCTGGCGTGTGCGCATGTTCGTGAGCTGGGGCTCAATCTGAAAGCGGCCACCCTTGCTGTCATCGAGCAGCGCCGCAAAGACGGTGGGGGAATCGAAATCTGGGTAGCAGAGAAAATCGATCGAGCCGTTCATGCCTGCCAGCGCAATCGACCGCATGTTACCGATAACGCCGTAATTCTCGATAGGCTGAAAACTCATAGATCGGAAACCCTCTACGATCGTTCTGCATGTCCGACGCGAAGCTCTAGTGCAATTCAGGCTTGCGAAATTGTAAAACGGATTGCTTGTTTTTGTCGTCTGAGTGCGCGTCCCCGAGTCGTACGGAACCGTTGTTCATCCGCTGCAACGTGCGCGCAGGCTATAATTGCAGCCCAAGCATGGCCCTCGCCTCCGGCACCAAACTCGGTCCGTACGAAATCCTCTCCCCGCTCGGCGTGGGCGGTATGGGCGAAGTCTATCGCGCCAAGGACACCCGCCTTGACCGCACCGTCGCCATCAAGGTTCTGCCGTCCCACCTGTCCTCGAGCCCGGAATTGAAACAACGCATGGAGCGCGAAGCCAAAGCCATTTCCGCGCTTCAGCATGCCAATATCTGCACGCTCCACGACATCGGCACTCAGGACGGCACCGACTTCCTGGTCATGGAGTATCTCGAAGGCCAAACTGTCGCCGAGCGCCTGGAGAAGGGCGCTCTTCCGCTGGATCAGGTTCTGAAGATTGGAATAGAAATCGCGCAAGCCCTGGAGAAGGCGCATCAGCAAGGCATCATCCATCGCGATCTGAAGCCCGCCAACATCATGCTGACCAAGGCCGGCGCAAAGCTAATGGATTTCGGCCTGGCAAAACCAGAAATGTCGGTTGCCTCGCGCGCCATCGGCCCACTTACTCCTTCCACACCGACGATGAACCTCGCATCGTTCACCGCGGCTGTATCGCCGCTGACGCAGAAAGGCTCGATCGTCGGAACTTTCCAGTACATGGCTCCCGAAGTTTTGCAAGGAGCGGAAGCCGACGCTCGCAGTGATCTGTTCAGCCTCGGATGCGTGCTCTACGAAATGGTCACGGGCCATCGCGCGTTCGAAGGTAAATCGCAACTCAGCGTATTCAGCGCGATTCTGGAAAAAGATCCAGATCCCATCATCGCCAGCCAGCCGCTCACGCCGCCGATGCTCGATCGCGTAATTCGTGCCTGCCTTGCCAAAGATCCCGCCGACCGCATCCAATCGGCGCACGACGTCGCGATGGACCTGCGCTGGGTGGCCGAATCAGCGCCGGACAAATCTGCAAAGTCGCTTTCCCGGTTCAAGAAAAGTTGGGCAGCTTGGGCGGCTGCGCTGCTGCTCGCATTCATCGCATTGGCTGGATTCGCCGGATACCGCTGGGCGAAATCCTCCGAAGCGCAGCTCTCGCTGCACGCCGAAATCCCTCCGCCAGATAAATTCTCGCTCGACAGCACCGGCGACGTCGGTGGCATGCCCGTTCTGTCCCCACAAGGCGACAAGATCGCCTTCGTGGCTCATTCCGGTGACACCAAGCTGCTGTGGGTCCGCTCGCTGAACAGTGACTCGGCGCAAGCCCTTGAAGGAACCTCGGGTGCTTCGCATCCTTTCTGGTCGCCCGACGGCCACAGTATCGGTTTCTTTGCTGGCGGCAAACTTATGAGGATTGCCGCCGCCGGCGGCCCTGTCGCTACCGTAGCCGACGCGCCAAATTCCCGCGGCGGAAGCTGGAGCGCCAGCGATGTGATCGTGTTCGCCCCCGATTTTACGAGCTCGCTGGCGAAGGTGAGCGCACAAGGCGGAGCTGTGGAACCCGCCACTGTAATCAATAGGGCCATGCACACCACCCATCGCTGGCCGTGGTGCCTGCCCGATGGCAAGCATTTCATTTTTCTCGCCACCAGCCATACCGGAGGCGATCCCAAAGAAAGCGGAATCTACTTCGGGTCCATCGACAGCACGGAAACTCGCCTGGTTCTGACGACCGATTCTGCGGCGCAGTATGCATCCGGCTATCTCCTCTACCGTGCCAACACGGCATTAGTGGCCCAGCCCTTCGATCCACAAAAAGGCACTCTGTCAGGATCGCCAATTCCCGTGCTGAGTAACCTCCGCGACGACGTGGGCGTTTGGCGCAGCATTTTTGCCGTCTCGCAGAATGGACTCTTGATTTACCAGCGAGGAAGTATTGACTCGGCAAAAAGCCATCTGGTGTTGTTCGACCTCTCCGGCAAGACCCTCGCCGACTACGACCCTCAAGAGGCTACGAACACGAATGCCCGCGCGCTGTTGGGGGTGCGGGATGTGCGGCTCTCGCCGGATAACAAGCGGGTCGCATTTGCAAGCGGGACTGGCATTTGGACGCTCGACCTCGAGCGAAAGACCAAGACTCGGATTACTTTCGATCAGCAAGTAGTTCAAGAACCTGCCTGGTCGCCAGACGGGAAATCGCTGATCTTCTCCGCGCTGGTGACCTCAGGCGGCGGCAACGTCGAAATTCGATCCAAAGCTGCAGACGGCAGCGGCGCCGAGAAAACATTGGTTGCTGACCAGAACAACTACCACAGTCCGGGCTGGTCGCCCGATGGAAAGTATATAACCTACCTTTGGGGCGAGGGCGAGAAGATGGTCTCGCTTTGGATAAGACCGGTGAATGGGGACACCAAGCCGGTAGCAGCGGTGCAGCCGCCTTCGCCGCAGTCCAATCTCTCCTCGTATCGAATTTCTCCCGACAGCCGCTGGGTCGCCTACGCTTCCGACGAATCCGGGCAGCAGGAAATTTATGTAACCAGTTTTCCGGAGGGAAAAGGGAAATGGAGAGTATCGGTGAATACCGGGGCCTATCCCGCATGGAGTGGAAGTGGCAGGGAACTGTTCTTCAAGGACCTTACTGACAATATCCTCGTCTGCACCGTGATCCCGAAGGGACAGGAGGTCGAAGCCGGCACGCCCCAGCGTCTGTTCCACGCCGCTTCCCCCGGGATCGGCGTAGCCTTCGATGTGTCCTCTGATGGCAAGCGCGTGCTGGTAAACCATTCTCAGGATGAAGCTCCGGCTCCGCTCCAGTTGGTCACGAACTGGCTCGCACAGCTGAAGAAATGACTCCGCGTGGGTCATTGTGTTTGCTCTGGACCGCCCCGGTTTTCTCGACGGACCGGTCGGGGCAATCCTTTGCTTCACGGATGGTATGATTTTTGAGACCGTCTATGACATCGCTCACTCACGCAGTTCCTTCTCCCTACCAGCAGCAGACTTTGGCGTACGATCCGCTGCTCGACGACGTTGGATACATGACCTGCATGACCCTGGTGCTGCTGGGAAATTACGCGCAGACCGGGCATCTCGGCGGACCGCTCGCATACACTCCGTACAACGTTGCGGTGCATTTGATCGGCCCTGAAAACGGCGGACTCCGTTTCGATTACCGCCGGCCGAAGCATCCTTACTCCGACAAGTTCATGCTCGCGGCTGGCCACTCGATCCCCACGTGCTACGCGCTGTGGATGATCATGGGCCAAGCGCTGTATCGCAAGTATCAGCAGACCGGCGATCCGCGTTATCGCGTCGACCCGCAGGTCGCCATGCTGCCCATCGACGCGTTGGGATTCCGACGCGGCGCGGGCGCGCTGAAGACGCTGCTGCACGAAACGGATTTGGAAGACCATCCGCTGTTCGCGCAAGCGAAAGGCCGGGGCATTCGCGCGCTCTCGGGACATGCCGAAAGCACCGACGTCACCAACGACGTGAACGGCGGACCTTCGGGCATCGGAATCGCGACGGCCGCGGGCAAAGCTGCGTTCTGGGATGTGGCGGGCGCGCCAGAGTCGCCGAAAGTGATCGCGCTGGAAGGAGAATTCGCGCTCACGGAAGGCCACGCGCAGGAGTTGAAGACGCAGGCGCTCGCGCTGCAAGTGGGAAAGCGTTTGCGCGTGATGATTTCCGACAACAACGCGGGCATCGACGATCGCCTGATTGGCGGCGTGATCGCCGCGCAGTTCGACGGCTACGATCTGGTGAATCAATGGACGTCGTATGGATGGAACGTCTTCACGCTATCGAATGGGAACGATTACGGCGAAGTGGCCGCGGTGCTGAAAGCAATGGACGCAGTGGACCCGCACGACCGCCGTCCAATCGCCGCGATCGGCAAAACCATCAAGGGCTACTGGCCCACGGCCGTCGACGGAAAAATCCCCGGCTTCGGCGATCAATTGGTGAGTTACCCAAGCCATCCCTACGCGCTGAAGATGAACTCGGAGTATTTTGTCGCGCTGGCGCAGACGTTCGAGAAGCATTACGGCGTGGAGTTCGAAGGAATTCGCAAGGGCGCGGTCAGCAACAATCGCGAGAGATTGATCCAGTTTAAGACGAACATCGACGTGGTGATGTCGCTGCTCGACCGCAACGGATTGGGCGATCGCCTCGCCGATCGCCTCGTGGAAATCGGCGATACTGTGCGCGACGACGTGAAGTTACGCATCTCAGTCTCGAGCGATCCGTTCCTCGACGATCGCCTGCGCGTCGCGGCGCTACCTGAAGACCCGCAAAAGGTCTCGATTCGCAATGCGATTTCCGGTGCGGAGAAGCAAGTTAGCATTGCGCTGTTCAAGAAACCGGGCGAGGTGGCCGGAGCGCGGCGCGCAATTTCCGAAATCATCAAGTGGATGAATTACGTCACTGACGGACGATTCTTCACCGTGGCCGCCGACCTTTCGGAGTCGATCAACGTGGAGCACGGCAGTTTGTGGGGACACTACAGTCCCACGGACAATCCGCTGGGCACGCGTTTGAAAGCACCCATACAGGAGGCGGGCAATGTTTCCACCGCCATCGGGCTGGTGAGTCAAAGCGCTTCGGTCGATCCCGAAAAATTCGCCGGCGTTTGGGCTTTGAGCGGCACCTACGGAGCGTTCACTCCGCTAATGTACACTCCAGCGCGCGTCTGGAGTCAACAAAAACAGGACAGCAAATTCCGCGTCGGCGTGCTGCATATTCTCGCCGCGCACTCCGGTCCTGAAACCGCGGCTGACGCGCGTACACACTTCGGCATCTTCGCGCCGCAAGTGTGGAAGCTGTTCCCGCGCGGTCAGGCGATCAATTTGAGCTTTTGGGATTACAACGATGTCGCGCCCGGCTATTTCGCGGCTGCGGAAATCGCAGCGCGCGATCCGCACGTGGGCATCATTACGCTGGAAGTGGCGCGTCCCGACTTCGCGGTCGCGGACCGCAACCATTTCGCCGACTCCGATCTGCGCGCCGCGGCAAAAGGCCTGTACGTGATCCGCGATTTCGCGCCGGGCAAGCCGCGCCACGGTTACGTGATCGCGCAAGGATCGAGTTCCACTGTGAATCTCGTGAAAGTGCTGCCGAAACTCGAAGCGGCGGGTGTGAACGTGAAGGTGATCGCGGCGATCAGCGAGGATTTGTTCGATCGCCAAGCGAAAGCGTATCGCGATTCTGTGCTGCCGGCCGAGGCTCGCTACGATTTGATGGTGGTATCAACGGGCACGCGACGCATGTGGCCACTGCGCAACCTCGGTCCGTTGACGGATGAGTATTCACTCACGTCCGACTTCGACAATTCCTGGAGAAGCGGCGGCCTCGAAGCGGAAGTAATCGCGGAAGCGCATCTCGACCCCGATTCGATTTTCGCCGGCGTGGAGCGATTCGCAAACGAACGCGAGCGCCGCATCGGCGATCAACGCAAAATGATCGGTTAGTCGAGTGGGCTGTCTGCACTCGTCGTTAGTGCGCATTTTAAGAGTCTGTGTGGCAACTTTCTAAAGAAAGAACGCATGGCCATGAAGATGGCACAAACTCAACGTTCGATTGAAACCAGCCGCACTTCTACATTTGTCGTCCGTCGCTCTCCGCTGCGTTGCACCTCAAACGCGTGATGCTGTCCCGCATGGCTCAGGCTGTCGCGCAATTCGCGAAGCGTAAAGTCACTGGCATTCTTGCCGTCCTCGCTTAAGATCACGTCGCCTTTCTGGAAGCCGTCGGCCTCCGCCGGCGATCCCGGACGCACCGCCGCGACCGTGTACGTGTGCAAGTCCGCACCGGATGCAAGCAACGTCAGCCCATAGGTCTCGCGCTCGGGAAATGGCTTGTTCGCTTCGGGTGTTGGTTCGAGGATGATGCGGTAGTTTGAATAATCGAGATAACAGTGATATCGCGAGTACATGGTCTCACCCACGGTTCCTGAGAAATTCGTGCTCGCGTATGCTCCCTTCGTGTTCACCGACAGGTTCACCGGAACATCGTTTACGGTCAGGTGTCCGATCGTAAGTCGCTGCAGATTGCCGCGTACGTTATTCTGTGCGAAGAACTGGCTCTCGAGCCCCGCTGGCCGGTTCACCGTTGCATTCGTCTGTGCGAGCCGCGTTAGATCGTTCGACTTGACGAATGCCGAGGTCAGGGTCGCGGTCTCGGACGCTCCGAAGTCCACGACGAAATACGCGGGAATGTCCGGCTTAGTCGGAACTCCAATCGAGCCATACGCGTGTGGAATTCCGTTGTCGAAGATCACCGGCACCATCATTCCAGTTCCTGAGTACTTCCACGTCTTGGGATCGTGAAGCGTGATTCGCTGATTCTCGTAGTCAATCTCTATTACGAAGCGGCTGATGAAGTCGTACCCAAGAAGTCCCCCGAACTTCACCCCCAAGGCGCGCTCCAGGCCCGTCTGGTCGATTGCCGATACATGTTGGTTGCGAAGTTCAACTCCTGGAAGCGTGAATGTCGCTCCGGCTGCATAGGTGTATTCCGCCGAGTTTCCGCCGCCGCTCGTCATCGTCTTGGCGTAGGTCTTCAGACCAAACTGTTCGAGGCGAGTCGAGTTGATAACGTTCTGGTCCGCTCCCGTATCGAGGATGAATCCGATTGGAGGCCGTCCATTCACAGACACGTTGAATACAATATGGTTCGCTTCCATGGTGAACGGAATGGGCGGCGCATTGGGAGCCAACGTCGCGTCCGATGGCCCCGGAACGAGCGGCGCGAAAGTGTCTTTCGACAGCGTGTTCTTGTACTGAATGGTTTTGCGGTCCCACTGGTAGTCGGGTATTTCCGTCTCGGTCACAATCGCATGGTATGGTGTCATCAATCCATTGGCATTGCGCCAATCGGAATATGTGGTTGTGATCTCGCTATCATCCCCGGGGCGCACGGACTTGAGCGGCAGAAAGGTCTTCGCGTCGATGCACCACGTCGTCGTCCAGCCCCCCTCGGGTTTGTACCGCAGAAGATAGGCCGAATGATCGCTGCTCTCTGACATTTCTGCCGATCCCATCCCCTGTGGCGGGCCGAAAGCGATGATCTTCTCTTCATCAACTCCTGTGGTAAATCGCTCGAGTTCCTGCCCTTCGACTTTTCGCACCCAGCCATTCCAGTCGCGACGCTCGTTTCGCTGCTTCGTCAGCAGCAGTTGCGACTCGTCGACGTTGCGCTGAACTTCGCGACGGAAATCTGTATTCGAGAGCCAATCCTGCACCGTTCCCGGAATTCCGTCCTCAGTCGAGACTGTCGTGATCACGGCCGAGTGCGAAGCCTTGTCGGAATGCACCGCAGCCCGCCATCGGTCCACCACCTGAGAGGCGTTTACATCTGGATGTTGTGCATGCGACGGCACAGCGGCGAATAAAAGCAGAAGAATAAGGAGTGAATTGTGCGCCTTCATGTCGACAGCTTACACAGATTCACGAGAGAAATGTTGGCGAAGAAGACTGTTTCTTCGCCTGGTAATTGCTTCCTTTGGAATTTTCGGTCGCACATCCAGCCTGGCACGGGCTGAGACACTATGTTCAACGAGGCGTTACATTAAAGCGGACAGGTCACGACCGGGAGAAAGCTTCCCTAGTTAGAATTTCACCAGCAGTTTGCTCGGATGCACGTCCAGCCCGGCCGCCAACTTGAGGATGTTGAGTAGCGAAGGATTACGTTCACCGCGTTCGACATCGGCTAGATAACTTGGATGGATGTGCGCCAGTTTGGCCAGTTTCGCTAGTGTCAGTCCGCGCTTATGGCGGCGCTTCCGGATTGTTTGCCCGAAAATGATTTGATTGCGCTCGTTCTTAGACTTCATACAACGATTCTAGAACACTATCCGTGGGCGCACAATAAGGCGAAACCCTATACGAGCCAATGAGTGTAACCGTCGTTTAAAACAGTTCGCAAGAGCAGCCCGGAGGCTCCGCAACGAAGCTCTTAATCCTTTCGTAATGGCATAGAGGATAGAAGTTCGCAAACGCTTGTCGCCATCCAGCCTTGCGGCGAGAACCCAACCTGTCAGTCCACTGCTGCCTTTGACATGCACCCACCAATCCCTTTTACCGTACTCGACGATATCTATGCTGCATTGCAGTCGCGAGCGATCTGAACGTCAACTGCAGCACCAAGTCTTTCCGAATGCGGGCCGGCGAGAACGGCATATAATGGCTGCTGGTTTTTGACGGCTAAGGGAGATCTCGATGAGTCCAAGAGGTGGCAGGTTGGCTTTCGGCGATTGTGCGGCAATTTTAGTAATCACCCTGTTGCTGGCGGTTTCCGTGGGTTTGAGCAGCGCGCATGCGGAGACGAAGCTGCAGAAATTAAGTACTGACACCTTCACCAACAGCTACAGCGAGCACAGAACTGAAGTTGAACCGCATACCTACGCTCACGGATCCACGATCGTGAGCGCCTTTCAGGTGGCCCGCTGGTTTAGCGGCGGTGGCGCCGACATCGGATTTGCGACCTCCACGGACGCCGGTAAAACCTGGGTGCACGGCTATCTCCCAGGGTTGACCCAGAACTACAAAGGCGGCAGCTATTACACGGCAAGCGATCCCGTCGTGGCTTACGACGCCAAGCACGGCGTATGGCTGATCAACTATGTCCCGATCACCACCGACGAGGACGCTGTGGACGTGGGTGTAAGTAGTTCCACAGATGGCATTCACTGGGGCAACCCTGTGCTTGTGGACAAGTCGGGTGTCGACGACAAGAACTGGATTACCTGCGACAACAGCTCCAGCAGTCCTTATTACGGCAACTGCTACGTGGAGTGGGATCTGGGCTTCAGCACCGGGCAGATTCAGATGAGCACGTCCAGCGACGGTGGAAAGACTTGGGGAGCCGCCAAGGGAACCGCTGACCAGGCAAGCGGGATCGGCGGCCAGCCGGTGGTGCAACCCAGCGGGACCGTCGTCGTGCCAATCGAAGCAGGGATCGGCATCAGTGCTTTCACTTCAACCAACGGCGGCAAGAGCTGGAGCAGCCTCAGGTCGGTTTCCAGTATTGACTATTGGGGCGAGCAAGGCGGCTTGCGCAGTGGCCCGCTACCCTCGGCCAGAGTGGATGGCGCGGGAAAGGTCTATGTGGTCTGGGGCGACTGCAGATTTCGGAGTGGATGCACCGCGAACGACATCGTCATGAGCACTTCCACCAACGGAACGAAATGGAGCGCGGTGACTCGGATTCCCATTGATCCGACAAAGAGCACGGTCGATCACTTTCTTCCCGGCCTGGGCGTGGATCGCGCAACTTCCGGCAAGACGGCGCACCTCGCGATGACCTATTACTATTATCCGGTTTCGCAGTGCGACAACTCCTGCAAACTTGAAGTGGGCTTTACGGTTTCGCAGGATGGCGGGAAAACCTGGACCGCGGGGAAACATCTGGCCGGACCGATGGACTTGAGTTGGATTGCCCCCTCGGACAACGGACAGATGGTCGGAGATTACCTGGGAGTGGACTTTTCGAACGGTCAGCCATTTGGCGTTTTCGCCGTGGCCCAGGCTCCCGGCGCAAAGCTGAACGAAGCCATGTACACGACCAACGCTCCTCTCGTGGTATCGCCCGGCGAGCCGCGATTCAGTTCCAAAGGCGAGAGGCGAGTTGCTTCACGCACGTGGGTACGCAAGTTCTACGATGATGATCACCAGCGGCCCATCCCGCCTTCCGAACAGGAGCCACCGGTTCAGAGCCGATGAGGCTCTGACCTGAATGCAGCGGCCGGAAAGGATTCAGTCTCGGGTTTTGCCCGAACATTCTGATAAACCATGAGGGACGCCGGGAACTCTGTCTCGAAAGGCGAACCGGAGAAGCCATGGGGAAATTCCTGCACTTGGCGGCATCGCGCTTGGTTTCGTTCTATTTCTGGTCGCGATCGCGAGTGGTTTGGTCTATGCAATGATTCGCCACTTCTATCCGTCGCCGCCGCAAGCGATTTACAACAAACCGGAAGATCAAAGAATAAATAGAAGTCTCAATCGCAACCAACGTTACTACCCGATTTGACCATTCACTCAGTCTGCGCGAAGACACGCAGGTCGCTATATCGAAGAAGTTGGATTACCTCCGGTGGTTGCGGGAACATTCCGCGTCGCATCCCCGACGGGTGGCCGACATCTTTTGCGGCAGCAGCGATTCGACTTCCCTGAAGGGCAGAATCTGCTCCACACTAGCTCAGCAGAAATACGGCCCTCTCGTCCGCGGCACGCTCCAAAGCCGAGTGGTAGAGTTCCGTCGAGCCGCTGCGCTCGCTCAGCATCCATCGCCCTTCTCTCCGCTTGTTTCTTTGGTCTTTTCTTCGCGAAGGGCGCGCAGCAGCCAAGTCTTGGCGAATCTCCAGTCGCGTTTGATTGTTTCGGGGGAAACCTTCAGAGCCTCAGCGGCTTCTTCAACTTCAAGCCCGCCAAAGAAACGTAGTTCCACGACTTGAGCCTGCCGGGGATACAGTGCGGCGAACCGCGTCAAGGCTTCGTCGAGCGCCAGAATATCCGCATTCTTCTCCGGCGTCACCACGAGAGCTTCGTCGAAAGAAACCTGCACGGCGCCGCCCCCTCGCTTTTGATAATGCCGGGAGCGGGCAAAATCCGTCAGGATGCGCCGCATCATGCGGGCGGAGATGGCAAAAAAATGGGCGCGGTCCTGCCAATTCACGGCCTGGACGTCCACCAGGCGAAGGTAAACCTCATTCACCAGGGCGGTGGTTTGCAGAGTGTGGCCAGGATTTTCCCTGGCCATGCAGCGGTGGGCCAGGCGGTGAAGTTCCTGTTCGACTACCGGAGTCAGCTGTTCGAGTGCCTTGTCGTCTCCGCCGCCCCACGCCTTGAGAAGTTGTGTGACTTCGACTTTCGGGAGACTCTCAGAACCGTGCATGGCTGCCGCGCTTGCCTAGTGGGAAAAGTATCACATTGACCCCAGACGCGCCAGCGGTCGCAGGATCGTGTTTCTCACCGCGTCCATGACCCCTCTTTCCCGGAATTCCCGCTACATCAAGTGACGGGCTTTCACATGAACCACATGGGGCCAGTCGATAAAAAATCTTGGAAATCAAATCGAGCTCCGGAACGGAGCACTTAAAAGGAGAATTATTATGAAAAACCTTATCACTAGCTCAACCATTCACAACCGCGTCTTCGCCGCCATGGCGGCTTTCCTTTTCGTCGCTAGCGGAGTCGCAAGCGCACAGGCAGGGAAGACCTACAATCAACTTAAAGCAGAGCACCCTGGCTGGGTGCAGGTTCCGGGCGCGCTGACCAGCCCCGACTGCGTGCACCAGATCCCCAGCGGCGCAACCGTCGACGAGTCGGACGGCCCAACGGCCGGCGACGTAACCTTAAACGGAAAGCTCATTGCTCACTACGATACCTGCGCCGAGGCCTCCATCCCCACTCGTCATATCGCGGATCCCGGCCCGACTGGCAATGGCTGGGTCGAAGATTCCCAATGGCTCTTATCGCTGAAGTCGGGAGATAACATCGATTTCCTGGGCGGTTCTTGGACTGTGCCGTCGATTCCCGAGACGTACGGCGCTTTGATTTATCTCTTCAATGGCATTCAACCCTCGAACGGGAGTTGGATAATGCAACCAGTGCTCCAGTTTGGCGACAACGGCAATTTCGGTGGTGATTACTGGGTGCTGGCCAGTTGGCTCGTCCACAGCAACACTGATTATTACGTCAGCTCGCCAGTGGGTGTAAACCCCGGCGACGTAATTATCGGCCAAACCTATCAAACCGGCGTCTCTGGCAACGATCTGTACTATTTTATCTATGCAAACGATGTAAGTAATGGGCAAGATTCCACGCTCTCGGTCAAGACTTGGGGGCTTCACTGGAGTCAGGCATTCGCTGGTGTCCTCGAGGCATACAACGTGACTTCGTGCTCCGAGTATCCGTCGGGCAGCCAGGGCGTCGATGACTTCTATAAGACCACTGTCGCACATGGCTACCCCAAGTTGGAATGGCTCACCCCAGCGAAATTCGTGGGGGTCCAGGATGATTACTTCGGCAAAGGTGGTCCGTCCTGCCACTTCAAGGTTGATGTTTCCGGAGGTTCGTCAACCCTGTACTTCTGAGCTGCGTTTGCTCCAGCAGGCGAACCTGGCACAGTCTGGTGCAGCGCAAAAGACAAAAAGGGAACGGCAAACGTTCCCTTTTTGTTTTTTTCTGTTCTCGATAGTTGAGAATTTCTGCTGTGCGAGCGAACCGGACGATGATCGCAGGGATTGCCCGCGCCGCTATTGCAGCTTCACGTACTCAGTCTTGGCTTCCTTCAGGATGGGGATGTCGGGGTCGGCGTCTTTCCAGAGCGTGAGGAAATCCTTGTAGGCGGTGAGTGCACGGGTGCGGGCGGCATCGGCATCCGCTCCCTGCGACGTTCTCGACTGCAAGGCGTTAGCGCGAGCCACTCCCAGATGAGCTAAGGCTGCCGTCCAGCAGTTCCAGACGATCCCGTTGTGGTCGATGATCTTCTGAAACTCGGCGGCAGCAGCGCTGCCTTGTCCGGCTGCGAGGTATGCTTCTCCGCGTACGTAAACCGGATAGAGGCAGGAAATATTGTTGACGAACGAGATTTGCCCCAACTCGATGGGTGAAGCAGCTTGCAGAGCAGTCAGTGCAGTAGCCGGGTTCTTCTTCTCCAGCGCCAATTGCGCCCGAATCGCTGACAGCCAAAGCGACTGCATCTGTGTGTCCAGCGGAAAGCGTTTTCCTAAGTCCTGGGCTAAAGACTCGGCCTGAGTGGTATCGCCTACAATGGCAAACGCCAGCGCCGCTTCAGCAGTCGCCCCCTGACTCGCCGGGGCAAGCTTCAAAGCGCCTGTCGCGGACTGGCGGGCTTGCGCAGGAAAGCCAAAAGCAGCTTCCCGCTGGGCAGCAATTGCCTGCCATATAGCCCCACTTTCTTTGCTGTCAGCCTTTATAGCCGAGTCCACGGCCCGCTTGGTCAGTTCCCGCGACTTGGAGACATGACCAAAATATGACTCGGTGTCGGATGCCAGCGCAAGCCCATAGTTTTCATATCCGGGCTTGCCCGCAAACCATTGCTGCTGTTCCGCCATGGCGGCGGAGTCCGAGCCCAGGAAGGCAAGAGCGTAGAGCAAATTGCGGAGTATCACATCATCCACTTTTCGCGCCTGCGCGTCGCGAATGATGTGTCGTGTCTCGTCGAAGCGCTCCAAGGCAAGGCTATAGGTGGCGACATTGTCGGAGGGAAAAAGTATTCCGTCTGGAGCGGCCTGCCTCGTGATCTCCACGGCTTTCTCGTACTGCCCTTGTTCGGCGAACACTGCGCCCAAATTGCTATGCGCCGCCGCATCCCGCGGGTAGCTCTCGATCTCCACCTGAAAGTTCTGGGCCGCTTTATCCAGCTCCCCAGTTCCATTCGAATAGTATTCCCCTGTGATCTCCATCTCTTCGCGTTCGCTAGCATGCTCCCGCAACTGGAATGCCTTGGTGAGGTACTCGCCCGCCCGCCCTACCTCGCCGAGAGTGAAGTAATCGCCCCCGATAGCCATGTAGCCCATGGCAAAATTTGGATCAAGTTCGATGGCACGTTGATCGTAAGGCAGGTCTGCGCCCGCGCCTTTCTCGCGAACGGCTTTTCTGCCCAGGCTATATGCCTTCAGCGCTTCGAGCGAAGGTGTTGTGGCCTGTTCGAGCGGAACATCAAACTTCTGCACCGTGGCCAGCGATTCGCCCAGTTCGCCGCGCAGCTTGGCGGCCGCAGCGCCCAGCGCGTCCAGCACTTTCTCCTTGGTCGCGGCCGTGGCTTGTTCCTCCGCCAGCGCATCGCCGTTCTGGCAATTCACAGCCTTCAATCCCAACACGTACTCGCTGCCCAGACTGGCAATTGACCCCGCAAGATATGCCTTACTGGCCGCTCGTTGACAAAGCTCGCGCGTTACCTCGGGCGTGAGTTTCGCGTCGGCCGGACGGGTCATCAGGTGCAAGGTCTTCGCGACTTTGCTGTCAGAGAGCACGTTCAGAAAGGGGGACTGCCGCAGGGAGACGTTCAGCGCCGTCTTCAGCGTGTCATCAAAAATCGGGTCGCCCGTGCTGTTGGCAAAATCGGCGAGAACGATGGTGTCTTTCTCAGTCAGCTTGTGGGACGTCCGGTGGCGCAAACTGAAAACCATCGCGATTACCGCAGCGATCGCGAGCAGCGCCAACGCCGGGGCCCACAATCTTCTCTTTGACGCTCCGCCACCGCCGTGCACTTGAACCGGCTCTCCCGCTTCGATGGCCTTCAAATCCGCCAGGATCTCCGCCGCCGATTGGTAACGCTCCTCGCGGTTCTTCCGTAGAGCCTTCGCAATGATCTGTTGCAACTCCGCAGGCAGTTGCGGATTCAAACGCGTCAGCGAAACTGGATCGCGATTCAATATGGCGTCAAAAACCACCGCAGCCGTGGTCCCACCGAAGGCACGCTGCCCCGTGGCCATCTCGTAGCACACGGCGCCGAAGCTGAACAGGTCAGTGCGGACATCAAGTTCTTCGCCGCGTGCCTGCTCCGGCGACATATACGCAACCGTCCCGATCGCCATGCCCGGGTTGGTCAGTTGCTCCTCTACGTCTGCGCCCATCAAGCCATGGCCTGCGGGCTCAGTCGCGATCCTATGGAGGGTGGGGGCCAGTTTCGCCAGCCCGAAGTCCAGGACCTTAGCCTGACCGCGCTCGGTCACGAAAATGTTGGCCGGCTTTATGTCGCGATGAATGATGCCTTGGGTGTGAGCGGCGTCCAAGGCCTCGGCAATTTGCCTTGCCAATTGCAGCAGCCGGTCCCTTTCAAATGGCCGAGATTCGATGGCGTGTTTCAGGGTCTGCCCGTCCAGGTACTCCATGGCGATAAAGGCTCGCCCGGCGTCCTTGCCGATGTCGTAAATCGTGCAAATGTTGGGATGGTTGAGAGAGCTGGCGGCACGGGCTTCGCGCTGGAATCTCGTGATCGCAGCCGGCGATGCCTCGAAATCTTCGGGCAGAAACTTCAACGCCAGCAGGCGTCCAAGCCTGGTATCGCGCGCTTTATAGACGACGCCCATCCCGCCTCCGCCTAGTTTTTCGAGGATGCGGTAGTGGGAAACGGTCTGGCCTATGATGGAAGCGCCACTGCTGTCGTTCGACTCATTCTGCTGAGCCACCAGCCGGGCGGCGACTTCGAGCGCAGGCGCCTCGATAAAGTTTTCTGCCTCTTGATCGTGGGCGAGCAGCGATTCTACTTCTTGGCGGAGGCTCGAATCGACCCCACATGCACCTTCCAAATATGCGGCGCGCTCGGCTGCGTCATGCTCTAGCGCAGAGTGGTACAACTGCTCCAGACGCCGCGCTCGCTCAGCATCCATCATCCTTTTCTCCGCTCATCGCGCGCAGCAGCCAAGTCTCGGCGAATCTCCAGTCTGCGCTTGACTGTTTCCGGCCATGCGGCGCAGTTCATTTTCGATGGGGTCAATCGTGTCAAGAGACTTGTCGTCTCTGCTGCTCCGGTTGCGTGACTTCGACGTTGCGGAAACTCCAAAAGTAACCCGCATAGTTGCCGCTCCCACCCGGTGTAGGGCAAATTATCACATTGACTTCGGGTGCGCCAGCGAGGATGCCTTGGAACCTTGACACCGATGGGGAACTCCACTCGCTTTGTGAGATAACCGGTTTAAAGGTACAAGCGGTTTGTTTACATTTTCCGGCGATTTCCGAACAACTCGATTTCATCATGAGTTGAAAAAATCGCGGACTATCGGCGCCAAATGTCGAGCGCGCTCAACTGGCAGAATGGATCCCGGATAGCCCGTCACTCTAAAATAGGGTATGGAGGGTCGACTCATGATTGCACGGCACTGGCGAGGTTGGACGTTGGTTCAAGACGCAATCGCCTACGAAAATCTCTTAAGAGATAAGGTGCTTCCGGAACTCAGGAAAATCGAGGGTTACAGAGGTGGGTATGTACTTCGGCTGGATGGATCGGAGGAGGTCGAGTTCGTCGTAGTCAATTTGTTCGAGTCGTTGGAAGCCGTGAAGCGGTTCGCGGGACCGAATTACAAGATTCCGGTTTTCGAGCCTGAAGCCAAGAAGCTTTTATGCCGGATAGAGCCCATTGCGAATCATTATGACGTTCGTGCAGTTCAGTAGCTTTGCCGCGAGTTTACGAATCTCGCAAAGGCGCCTGCGTCAACACGGGGTCTGTAAAGAGCCACTATTGCAATGGACAATTGCATGACAAAGATTGGGAATGGAATTCGATGTGAGTCGGAGTGTTCCATCCAAGGAAGATTTCCGTGTCCGAGAATTGGGTTGAGGTCTATGAGATTGCCAGCAATCTTTCTGCTTTCTGCCCATGGTGCTTGGCTGCTCTACGGATCAGATCCTTACGAATGACTCGGAAGGGCCTAGCTGGCACCTCCGAAGTGTTTCACGAGCCTCTGCTGAAGTTCGACGGCTACCAGTTCCCGCATGCCAAGATGCCTGGCGCGAAAGAAAGCGATCCTGATTGAAATATTGAAATTCGGATGCTCAATAATGCTCAGCCGGGTGCGCAGCGAGTGTGTGCGTAAGATACTCGCTCGTAACATTCCCACACCCACATTTCCAGCAATGAGCGAGAGTTGCAAGTCCGGATTGTGCAGCTCGGCGGCCACCATGAGTGCAGCACCCAGCCGTTCAATTCGAGTCTTCAACTCCTCTCGAACCAGGCATCCGGCCGGGTTAAGAACCCAATTTCGCCGGTAGAATTCTGCACATCTCGACTTTCGGTGGGCCGCGGTTCGGGCCTGCACCAGTCGCATTGGTTCAAGCGAGAGCGTTACTCCCTCCAGGTCCTGTGGCAGCACCGTGTCGACCGGCAGAACCACAATTGCCCCGTCCAACTCGCCCCGGTGAAGGCGTGCCAACAACTGGCAACTGATGTCGTTGCAGATACTGGGTTGGAGAAGTGGAAATTGCCTGCCCAGCCCGATAATGACTTCAGATATGTCGGGCTGAGCCACCGCATGCGAGATACCCAAACGAAAAGGACCTACTGGCGCCGTGTTTCCAGACGTGGATGCCTTCAATTCGCTCAGAGAGGAAAGGATGGAGCGACTCTTCTCTAGAACCTCGAATCCCGCTTGCGTCAGCTTTGGCGGTTTGAAATGCCGGTCAAGAAGCACTACACCCAGTTCGTCCTCCAATCGCTGAATCCTTCGAGTGAATGCTGAGGGCGTAAGGTACAAATCACTCGCGGCTCTTTCCATCGAGCCGGTCTCAGCCAAGGCAACCAGAGCTTTGAGTTCCGCAAACATGATCAGGCCTCACTCGAACCAAGGCTAGCTCAATATTGCATCGTGTGCAAGTTTTTGTTGAGTATTGTGAACTTGACGCAATGGCGGCGTCAAGCGCACGATGGGGGACATCGAGGTATCGATCGGCTGAACGCAGTACGCAAACAGTAATGCGTTTACCTCCGGGGTCGCAGGATTGAGGATATGAGCATAGAACTTCGAATTGAGAACCTCTCAAAAACCTACCAAAACGGCGTCAAGGCGCTGGATAACGTCTCCCTAACCATTCCCGCGGGCATGTATGGACTACTCGGCCCGAATGGCGCCGGTAAATCCACGCTGATGCGCACGCTGGCAACTTTGCAGGAACCGGACAGCGGCAGCGCCATGCTGGGCAACATCGATGTGCTGAGGCAAAAGGACGAACTCCGGCACCGGCTCGGGTACCTGCCTCAGGAGTTCGGGGTTTATCCTCGCACTTCCGCGCAGGACATGCTCAGCTACATCGCCCTACTAAAGGGCATCACCAATGCAAAAGATCGAAAAGACGCAGTCGGGTGGATGCTCAAGCGCGTCAATCTTTACGACGAACGCAAGAAGGCTCTCACCGGTTTCTCTGGAGGCATGCGCCAGCGCTTCGGCATTGCCCAGGCGCTGATTGGCAATCCGCAACTGCTGATTGTGGATGAGCCGACGGCCGGCCTGGATCCCGGGGAACGAAACCGTTTCTACAACCTGTTGGCTGAGATTGGCGAGCAGGTAATCGTGATTCTTTCCACGCACATCGTGCAAGACGTGACCGACCTGTGCACCAACACGGCGATTATTAATAAGGGCCAGGTGCTATATCAGGGGCGTCCGCAGGATGCCATCGCTCAATTGAACGGGCGGATCTGGCAAATCTCCATCGCCAAAACCGAGTTGGCCAGTTACGAGCAGCGTTACCAGGTGGTCTCCAGCAAACTGGTCGGCGGTCGTCCTTTTCTTCATGTCTACAGCCCGGCGCCGCTCCCCGGTGGATTTGCTCCCAGCGCACCCGACCTGGAAGACGTTTTCTTCAGCAAAATCCATTCGTGGAATTAGAAGACCATTATGCTCTGGCATATCGCGTGGTTCGAAATTCGTTTCTGGCTCCGCTCCTGGATGCTGTGGATATTCCTGTTCGTCGTTGGTCTGCTGATTTTTGCTGCGATCGGATCCGATGAGGTCATGGCAGAACTGAATCTCTCCAATATTTACCGGAATGCGCCATTCACGATTGCATCCTTTTACGCGGCCATGGGCGTGTTCGCTCTGCTGATGACGGCAGTATTTGTCAATTTTGCGGCTCTCCGCGACTTTAGTTACAACACCCACCAGATGATGTTCTCGACGCCCGTGCGGCGCCGCGACTTCCTGTTGGGACGCTTTCTTGGGGCCACCCTGGTCTCGGCGATACCCTTGCTGGGAGTCTCTCTTGGCATTCTGCTGGCCAAGCACATGCCCTGGGCGGATCGCGAACGCTGGGAGGCGGTGATGTGGACCGCGCATTTGAAAGGCATTCTGCTTTTCGCCTTGCCCGACACGTTTTTCACCGCCGCCATTCTGTTTGCAGCCGCGGTGGTGTGGCGCAGGGACATCGCGCCCTTTGTTGCCGCGATTCTTCTGATGGCAGGCCGCGCTGTGGGCCTATCGTTGTTGCAGGGCCCGCAGTGGGATCGCCTTCGATCTCTGCTCGACCCTTTTGCCGTCAACGCATTTCTCGTGGTCACCAAATACTGGACGGTGGCCGACAAGAACATTCTTCCTCTCAGCTTCAGTGGCCTACTGCTCTGGAACCGTCTGATTTGGCTCGGAGCTGGGTGCGTGGCTTTTGCTCTCGCCTACTCCCGCTTCAGCTTTGCCGAGAGGCGGACGAAAACCAAAGTGCTCGAACCTGGTGTGCAACCAGCCATAGCTCCGACCGTAACACCCGCACCCTATCTGCAACTCGCGGATTCGCCATGGGCAAAGTTCATCGGTTCGTTCAGAATTCATTTCCGCGGGATGGCCAAGAACACCGCCTTTGTCGTGGTGGTCATGATCGCCGCTATGATTTGCACTCTGGCTCTGGCCTTGCAAGCAACCCAGTTCCAGGGCAATCAGACGGTGCATACATTTCCCGTTACCTACTGGGTGATCGAGCTGATTCGGGGAACTCTTGATTTCTTTCTGATCGTCATCATCACTTATTTCTCCGGCGCGTTGGTTTGGAAAGACCGCGACGATCGCGTGGATGAAATTGCCGACGCCACGCCCACCCCGGAGTGGGTGTCCTATGCGGCTCGCCTGGTTACGCTCGTCGCGATGCTCATGGTGATTCAGGCCGTGGCCCTCTTGGCCGGCATCGTCGTGCAGGCGGTCCATGGCTACTATCGTTTCCAGTTCGGTCTTTATATTCACGAATTGCTGGTGCGAGACCTCTCGTGGTTTGTCCTAATAGCGATTCTGGCATTCTTTATCCAGGCTCTGGCGCCCAACAAGTACGTGGGATATTTCGTTTTCATAGCCTTCTATTGCGTAAACAGTTTTCTGTGGAAGCCGTTGAACGTGGCGACCTACCTGGTTCAATTTGCGGGAAGGCCCAACGTCATTTATTCAGATTTCTTTGGCGATGCGCCTTACCGTTCGGCGTGGGACTGGTTCACTCTCTATTGGCTTCTTTTCTCCGCGCTGCTGGCCGTCGCCACCGTAATGTTCTGGCCGCGTGGGAAGCAAGACCGCTGGCAGACCCGCAGCCGCAACGCAGCCTTGCGGTTTGGGTCCGGGTGGAAAGCCGCCACGGCGGTTTCTCTGCTCGCCTTTGTCGCTTGCGGAGGCTGGATCTGGTACAACACCGAAATCTTGAATCGCCTCCTCGGCCCCAAAGACGTGAAGCGCGTCCAGGCTGATTACGAGAAGACTTATAAGCCATTAGACAAGCTGCCCCAGCCGCGCGTGCGCAGCGTGAAGTACGCGATCGACATTTTCCCCTTGACCCGCAACGCGACCATGCGTGGCGATGAAGTTATCTACAATCCCTACTCTCATCCCCTGGACGAGATTCATTTCTCACTCGAACCACTCTATGACACCTCCATCGAAATTCCCGGAGCCGTGCTCACCAAAGATGACACGCGCCTGTCCTATCGCATTTATCGTTTTACCTCGCCCTTGCAGCCCGGCGAAGAGCGCACCCTGCGCTTCACTGTGAAGAGCAAGAACCGCGGGTTTGAGAATAATGTGAGCAGTACAGATATCGTCCAGAACGGTACGTTTTTCAACAGCAGCCCCATCATTGGCTACAACTACCTTCGCCAGCTAAGCGATGCGGTGGAGCGCAA
The DNA here is from genome assembly GCA_963722725.1 of uncultured Acidobacteriota bacterium. Classification (GTDB taxonomy): domain Bacteria; phylum Acidobacteriota; class Terriglobia; order Terriglobales; family Acidobacteriaceae; genus JABDBE01. The sequence continues at coordinate 25,717 of CAVROB010000006.1, read as the reverse complement.
GAAATTTGGCCTACCAGAATTCGACCTCATGCCCGCCCTGGAACGCAACTGCACTGCCGACTGCAGTGACACCTACATCCCGGGACACTCGGATTGGGTCGACATTGGCGCCGTTATCAGCACGACGCCCGATCAGATCGCCATCGCCCCGGGATCGCTGGTGCGCGAATGGCAGCAGGATGGCCGCCGCTATTTCGAATACAAACTCGATCATCCCTCGCTGAATTTTTATACCTTCATGTCCGCCCGCTATGACGTGGAGCGCGAGGAGTGGAACGGAATCAAGCTGGAAGTCTATTACCTCAAGCAACAACCCTGGAACGTTTCCCGGATGATGAACTCCATGAAGAAGTCCCTGGACTACTACATCAAGAACTTTGGGCCGTACGAGCACAAGGAAGCGCGCATCATTGAGTTTCCGCGGGTGGCCAGCTTTGCCCAGGCATTCCCCGGGACCATGCCTTATTCCGAGTCCGTCGGCTTCATTGCCAATTTGAATCATCCCGATGACATCGATTCTGTTTTCTACGTTGTGGCCCACGAAATGGCGCACCAGTGGTGGGCGCATCAAGTGATCGGCGCCAACATGGAGGGAGCAACCGTGCTTTCTGAGACCCTGGCGCAATACTCTTCTTTCATGGTCATGGAGAAAGAGTATGGCCGGGATCTGATGAGGAAATTCCTCATGCTTGAGATGGATAACTACCTGCGCTCCCGCGGCCAGGAGCGGCTCAAGGAACGCCCACTGCTGACCGTCGAGTCCGGGCAGGGCTACATTCACTACGCGAAGGGAGGCGTGGTGCTCTATTACATGAAGGAGATGATCGGCGAGGATGCCGTCAATCGAGCCTTGCGCAAGGTAATTTACCAGTACGCTTATGCGCCTCCACCTTATCCCACGTCCTATGCTCTGGTGGATGCTTTGCGGGACGAGACTCCACCCAACCTGCAATACCTGATCAAAGACTTGTTCGAAGACATCACGCTGTTCTCGAATCGCACTCTGGAAGCTACCGCGGCGAAGCGCGCCGATGGGAGGTATGACGTCACCATTAATGTAGAAGCCCGCAAATTCAAGGCTGATGCCACGGGAAAAGAAACCGAGGTGCCGGTCGATGACTGGATCGACATCGGGGCATTCGCCAAACCTGCAAGCGGTAAGAAATACGGTGATACTCTCTACCGCCAACGTATGCACATCACGCAGCGCAATTCTACCTTCACGTTCACAACCGCCCAGTTGCCGGAGAAGGCGGGCATCGATCCGTTCGCGCTGCTGATCGACCGAATTCCCGACGACAACGTGAAAAATGTGACTCTGGAGTCAAGGCCCGCTCAGCAAGCACAGGTTCAATTGGTTCGGTAGAGGCGACCGCCACCTCGGGCCGCTCCAGGCCTCAAGGTCTCCGCGAGGATCGTCGCCAATGCGAAAGTAATCACTGAACAGAAATCAAGAATCGCAAAATCCACACTTGACATTCCCAGATAATCCACTACCATATGGTTGTGGATAAGTTAGGGTACAACGTTTGCGGCTTTGTCTGATCCAACCCGGCGGGCAATGATCGAACGACTCTCCCATGGGCCTGCCTCTGTGCATGGATTGACGGAACCGTTTGCACTCTCGCAGCAGATGATTTCAAAACATATTGCCTACCTGGTGCGGGCACGGATTGTGATCAAGACGAAGCGTGGACGAGAGAGTGTGTGCACGCTTAGGCCAGAGGCGATCAAGACAGTCCGCGACTGGGCGATTAGCTATCGCCGATTCTGGGAAGAGAGTTTCGACAAACTGGATGCAGTTGTAAATCGAATGAAGAAAGAGGAGCTCAGAGGTGACAGAAAACACGGTTAGCGAAATCGAGCGGATGGTCGTTACAAGAGTTTTTGATGCCCCACGCGAGTTGGTTTGGAAGGCGTGGACAGACCCGAAGTACATCATGCAGTGGTGGGGGCCGAAGGGCTTTACTGCGCCCGTTTGCCAGATGGATTTTCGCGTTGGAGGAAAACTTCTCTGCTGCATGAATGCGCCGGATGGGCAGCTCTGCGGCTGGAATGCGGTTGAATATCACGAGATTGTTCCGTACGAAAAGATCGTTTCCTCCATGTACTTTTCCGACTCGAAGGGAAACAAGATCGAGCCTGCGCAATTAGGAATAGAACATGAGGCTATAGACGGCGCATACGACGTGACCATCTTTGAGGATCTCGGAAACGGCCAGACGAAACTCACCTTCATTGGCAATGATCCCATGGAGAGCGCTAAAAATAGCGGTCAAATGGAGGGCTGGATCGAGATACTCGATAAACTTGCAGCAGTTGTTACGAAGCTAGCGCAGGCGAAATAAGGGACTGAAGCTTTGATTGGCGAAACTCAATCGTGGAGAAAGAAATGAAAAAAATACCGTTTCTCGCTATCGTCCTGCTGGCATTCGCATTTCCCGCCCATGCTCAGGACGCGATGAAGAAAGATGCGGCCGTCAAACCTGCCGACCCCGAATTGAAGGTCGTGCTCGATTCCTGGAATGAGATTGGCCGCAAACTGATCGCCGATGGCCGAGGATTTTCCTGAGGACAAATACGACTTCAAGCCCACGCCGGCGCAACGCAGCTTCGCAGAGCAGTTGCTGCACGCGGCAGGATCGAACTACTTCTTCACCAATCCTGTCATGGGGAAGAAGCCTCAGGCAGCAGAAGATCCCAAGCGCGACCAATACAAGACCAAGGCCGACATCGTTGCGTTCGTCAAGAAATCCTTCGCCGATGGCGCAGCCGCCATCCAGTCGAAAGGCGAAAAAGGCCTGATGCAGACTGTAGTATACGGTGATCAGAAAGCGCGCGTTCTCGACATCGCATACGGCATCATCGAACATAGTGGTGAACATTACGGCCAACTCGTTGTGTACTACCGCCTCGCAGGCCTTGTGCCGCCGGAGTCGCGGCCCAAGAAGTAAAGCAATGCAGGGACAAGACGGAACTGGCCCCGGTTTTCGCAAGGCTGTTGGACACACAATGATGGGGACACTTCCGTCTGTCGCCGGCATTATCGCCGCCGACCGTTGGGATTGAACCCATCGTACAATGCCCGGCTGGAACGTCAATGGAGGCGCCCTCTGAACGATGCAAGAGGAGAGGACGGCATGCATCTATGCGGAGCGCCGTTCAGCGACTCAAAAAGGCCGATAAGCAGAAAGAAATTCGCATACCTTGTGGCCTTGGCGAGGGCGATAAATGCGCTCAACTCCGTTTCAATTGCGCTTCATGATGAGCTACCGCCAAGCCGAATACCTCCTGAGGCCATGCGCGACCGGATGAATGGCAACTTCTTCGTTCTGGAATCCTCTATGAGACGCTGAGACTGATACGCGCGATGCGTGGCGTTTTCAGGGATGACATCAGCTTTGCGACGAGCTTTCGACTTGTACTCAAGGATACCTCGGCGCTGGCGCTGGAAAAGGTGCATCTAAAATCCGCGAGACACGGTGGCGTATTTCATTTTGCGCCTGACAGATTTGCCGAGGCGATCGCGAAGACGACGATGATGGAATGCGTATTTACGCCTTCAGGACGCGGAGAGAAACGGGGGAACGTTCACTACGAGTTTGCCGATCTCATCACGGCGGACATGATGGTGGGCAAGCGGATCGATCAAGAGGCATTGGTGCACGAGATGTTCGTGAAGATGCTCGATCTCGTACAGAAGATCACTGAACACTCAGAGAACTTTATTGCTGACCAGTTGAACGTATGGGGGTTTGAGGTGCTTGCTTCGCAATCGGTTTCCGATCATGCCTGACAGGTTCTGCCTCCTCCGGTGTAGCCTGTGGATTCGCCCTGGAAAGACTACGAGATGCGAAAAGGGTTTACGAGAAAACCACAAGCGGACGAGCCCGCGACGCCGGTCAAGAACTACATCACGCCGAGCGGACTGGAGCGCCTCAAAGATGAGCACCGGTTTCTGCTCACCAGGGAACGCCCGGCGGTGACGGAGGTGGTGGCGTGGGCTGCCGGCAACGGCGATCGCAGTGAAAACGCCGACTATCAGTACGGCAAGCGGCGGCTGCGGCAGATCGATGGGCGGATTCGCTTTCTCACCAAGCGAATCGAAGCCGCGGAAGTGGTGGACCCGGAAGCTCCGCGGGCGGGGCAAGCGGCAACGAGGGCATTCTTCGGAGCGACCGTGCGCTATGCCAATGCCGCGGGAGTATCGCGAGTGGTGAGCATCGTGGGCACAGACGAAATCGATCTCGACCGCAACCACATCAGTTGGGTGTCACCACTGGGGCGCGCGTTGATGAAGTCGGCAGCGGGTGACAGCGTAGTCCTTCAATTGCCGGGCGGCACGGAATACCTGACCGTGCTGGAAGTGCGTTACGAGCGCATTTCTGTGGAACCGTTCCGTGAACCACCTGGATCCGAGGCCTCGGCAAAGGGACTCACTCGCCGACGCTAAATCCACCTGACGAAAAAGAGACGAAACGCACAGGGCTTCGCGGTGTCACCGCCACGAAGCCCCACCCTTTTAGACAAAGGCGCACCGCGAAGCGTTACTTGTAGGTCGCCTTGTAACCGAGCGGGTCAGAGCCGTGGCTGAGTATGTCGTACGTTCCTACGATACCGCCCTCATCATTGATCCCGGCGTTCCCGCGGTTCGTATTTGTGCTGTTCGGGTAGTCAAACTTGTAATACTTGCCGCTGTGGAGCAACGCACCATGAGTCACGAAAATGGCATCTTCCCATTCATAGATGACATCGCCAGCGGCATTAATGCCCCATGCAAGCGAGTTCGGCACGCCGGGAACGTTGATCGTCTTGTAGGTTTTGCCGTCGTAAAGAGATGACTCGGCATTACCACTAGAATCGATCCAAAACAGTACGATTTTGCCGCTCTTGTTGATGCCAGTTGCAAAGGTTGCAACGGCGCCCGGCACGTCGAGAGTGGTGTACTTGTTGCCTTGCAGGAGATATCCATGCACACCTGCCGTGTCCTCGTAGTATCCGACGATCGCTCCGCTATCGTTGATCCCAAGAGCACCAACAAGCTCCGTTCCGCTCGGACCAGGGATGTCCGTATATTTCCCGTCTTTGTACAGGAATCCTACTATCTTACCCTCGCCGACCTTATTGCTGGTCTGGTACTCGCCCACAACGGAAACTGTTCCATCTGGATTGATGCCCTGGACAGTGGTGCCTCCCGCCCAGCCTTTCGGGTCGACGATCCTGGTGAGCTTCTTGCCGTCGAGAATATATCCATACCCATACTCGCCGCCGATGTCTGCGTAGTTTCCGACGATGACACCAGCGTTGTTGATGCCTGCAGGTTGGGTATATAGCGCCCCATGCACGTTTGCTTGGGTAAACGTAAACTTCAGGGCCGGGGTATCCGCCGCGCTTGCTGTGATTGCGAACGTCAGCACGAAGCCCAGTAGGCAAAGCGTCCATTTCGAGTTTTTCATTTGGTTTCCCTTTTCCACAGAGTTCGGTAATGCGGTCTGCCGAGCAAATCTCGTGCTTTGAACTAGAAACTACGTGGCGGGTCTACCCCGACACTCAACAGGTAATCGCTTGCCGAGTCCAGCGCGGGTGAAGCGGAGGTTTCAGTCAGCGTGCAAGGCGTCTTTACGTCCACGATAGCTATGCCGGAGGCTTGCTTACCGCCATACTCGCCGGCGTACAGCGGAGAGCCCGTTCCCGCCGTGCCACTACTGACGACACCTCCCAAATAGACCCAAGTGGAGTTAAAGTTTTTGAGCACGGCAGAGGTGCAGGACTTGGCTATGTTGATTGCACCCGTGGCCTTGTCGAATGGCGCGGCAGTAATCTGCCCGGAGGAATTGTTGCTGATGTAGACAAGAGACTCATCCGGGCTGAGCCAAACATTGCTGCTATTCATTCCAGTGCCAAGGCCTGCATAGTCTTTAGTTTGCCCCAGCGAACCGTCGCTGTGGATGGGAGCAACCTCGACTACGGGAATGTTGTTAGCATCAGCATCACCGAACAGCGCCCACTTTGAGTCCGAGGTAATGTCCAGGCCACCCGCAGCTTGGCCATCGGCAACGAAATACCTGTTGATCAGAGTCAGAGCGCCGGTGGTGGCGTCGATTTTGTAAGAGCCGATGGTGCTATCGCCGTAGGAAAGGATCAGGAAGTCACCGTTGGGCGTTACCTTCATGCCGTCAACCGGCCCCTTCCACCCGCCCACCGTGATGATTTCGCTGAGCCTTTTGAGTTTGCAGCCCGCCAATTGCTTATAGGTCGTGATCGTAGACGATCCGGTGTATGCCGCAAATAGAAAAGTGCCGCTGGGGTTTTCCGCCAGACCGACGCCCAAAAGGTTGCCGCTATCAAGAGGGAATCCGGGAAACGTCCCCGCCAGGGTCAGGGTTGACATGTCGATTGCCGCGACGTCGCCGGGGCGGCTATTGTGTTTTCCCAAGGCATCGCCGACATATGCACAATTGTTCGCCTTGCTCCGCAGAACGTTTACGCGAACGGTACCAAGGTAGCCGCCGCCCAAGCCGTAGCCTCCTGTGGCGATCGTTGTTACCAGGGTCAGCGCGCCAGCGCTGCCCACGGAGTAGATGCTCGCGGAATTCGCACTGGGGTTGTCGTTATTCGTGATGACATACTTGGTTTGAGCAAACAATGTCGCTGTGAACAATGTCACTAGGGGCACAACGCTGAAAAGCAACTTCAAAGATCTTTTCATTATTTTTTCCTCTCAGCCAAACCTGGAATTATTGCGGCGTTGAAATAACCACGGATTAGAAACTACGGGGCGGGTCTACCCCGATACTCAATAGCCAACCGCTTGCCGAGTCCTGCGCGGGCGAAGCGGAGCTTTCAGTCAGCTTGCAAGGCTTCTTTACGTCCACGATAGCTATGCCGCCGGCCGTTGGCGTACCACTGGGCTCAGAGGCATACAGCGGAGAGCCCGTTCCCACCGCGCCACTGCTGACAACGCCTCCCAACGACAGCCAGGTAGATCCATAGCCCTTGAGCACGGCAGAGGTGCAGGATTTGGCTATGTTGATTACACCTGTGGCCCGGTCGAATGGCGCGGCAGTAATCTGCCCGGACTTATTGTTGCTGATGTAAAGGAGAGTCTCATCCGGGCTGAGCCAAACGTTGTTGCTATTCACTCCCGTGCCAATGCCGGCATAGCCGATGGTCTGCCCCAAGGAACCGTCGCTGCCGATGGGAGCAACCTCGACCGTGGGGATCGTGGAAGCATCGCCGAACAGCGCCCACTTTGAGTCCGAGGTGATGTCGACGCCACTCGCCAGTCCGCCGTCGGCGACGAGATACCTGTTGATCAGAGTCAGGGCGCCCGTGGTGGCATCGATTTTGTAAGAGCCGAGGCTGCCATCGCTGTAGGCAAGGATCAGGAAGTTACCGTTGGGCGTTACCTTCATGCCGTCAACCGAACCGTACCCGGCGCCGACCGTGATGACTTCGCCGACTCTTTTGAGCTTGCAGCCTGCCAATTGCTTGTAGGTCGTGATCGTGCCCGATGAACTGTAGGAGGCAAATAGAAAAGTGCCGCTGGGGTTTTCCGCAAGACCGACGCCATCAAGTTCGCCGTTGTCAAGAGGGAATCCCGGGAATGACCCCGCCAGGGTTAGGTTTGAAATGTCGATGGCCGCGACGTCACCAGGGGGTACACCGTACTTCCCATAGATATCGCCGATATAAGCACAATCATGCGCCTTGCTCCGCAGAACGCTGACCATGGCGGTACCAAAGGAGCCGCTGCCAGAGCCGTACCCTCCTGTGGGAATCGTTGTTACCTGGCTCAGCGCGCCACCACTGCCGACCGCGAAGATGCTCGCAGAGTTGCCGGGGGAGTCGAAATTGTTGTCGTTGGTAATCACATATTTTGTTTGAGCAAAAGTCATCGCCGCGAACAACGTTACAAGAGCGGCGAGTGTGGAAAGCAACTTCAGGGGTCTCTTCATAGCTTTCTCCTGTTTGGCTGGAACCAAAATTCAGTGCGCGAACGGAAAGTATCATGAACCGGCAAGCAATTTTCATTGACTTGGAGGCCGGCAATCTGGGCTTCAAGAAGGCGATACCCACCAGTCTCATTTACTTCTTCTCCTGACTATGTATAACGGGAAAAGGCATCTAAATTGGACAACTCGGCCCGGAGAAATTCCTGGAGGGTGCACCCTGATTGAATATTGTGTGCAAGTTATTGCACTCATGAACTCTGATAAAGATGAGTTCAGCACAAAGTCGAATGTGGTAAAGTTTTCAGCCGGGGTCCCCGTGAGGCGTTGATTGTCACGAATCCCCACCTGTCCGTTAGCCACGCCCTCCATCCATGGGTAGCTGCTCCATCGGCGACATCACAGTTCTGTTGCGGGCTTGGAGGGAAGGTGACCGCCAAGCCCTGGAAGATCTGATTCCTCTTGTCTACCAAGAGCTTTATCTCACCGCCAAGCGCTACATGGCCCGGCAAAAGCCGGATCACATCCTGCAAAGCACCGCTTTGGTGAATGAAACCTATTTGCATTTGGCAAAACTTGGAGAAATCGACTGGCAGGATCGCGGCCACTTTTTCGCTGTTTGCGCCCAGGTCATGCGCCGCATTCTTACCGACTATGCTCGCTCACGTCTGTACCAGAAACGCGGAGGGGAAGTTCACCATGTGCCGTTTGATGAGTGCAGTATGGCAACTCGCAGTCCGCGCCGCGACCTGATCGCGCTTGACGACGCGTTGCATAGTCTGGCTCAACTTGACAATAGAAAGAGCCAAGTCGTGGAGCTTCGAGTGTTCGGTGGAATGAGCATTGAAGAGACTGCAGACGCGCTAAGCATTTCAACCGGTACCGTTAAACGCGACTGGAATCTGGCCAGGTCATGGCTGTTGCGTGAACTGGACCGAGGGAAACGCAATGGAAACTGAGCGCTGGCTGCAAATCGAAGAATTATATCTTGCTGCCCTGAATATCAAGGAGGACGAGCGGCCGTTGTTTCTGGGCAAGTCTTGTGGCCAGGATGATGAACTGCGCCATGAAATCGAATCCCTGCTGCGCTATGAAAAAGACACGGAAAATATCATCGAGTCCTCGGCGCTGGCGGTTGCCACCGAGTTTTTAGCAGAGTGTAGAACTGAGTTGAGCCAAGCGAGCGGGTTGTATCACACGGCGCTGGTGGGGAAGACGGTGGCTCACTACCGCATCCTGGAAAAGTTGGGCGCTGGCGGAATGGGAGTTGTCTACAAGGCGGAGGATATGAAGTTGGGTCGCTTTGTGGCGTTAAAATTCCTTCCCAACGCGATCCTGGACCCTGAAAGCGCACTCCTGTCGAGCACTCCCTGCGATTCGAGAGCTCTTGAGCGTTTCGAACGTGAAGCTCGTGCCTCATCTGCTTTGGATCACCCGAACATCTGCATGGTGCACGAAGTTGGGGAGCAGGAAGGATCTCCCTACATCGTGATGCAGTTCTTGTCCGGCGAAACCCTGAAGCAGTCGATTAGCGGTGAGGGGCTTGCAACCGACCGAATCCTGGACTTGGGCATTCAGATTTCCGATGCGCTCGACGCCGCGCATTCAGCTGGGATTGTCCATCGCGACATCAAATCGGCAAACGTTTTCGTGACCCGCCGGGGTGAGGTAAAGATCCTGGATTTCGGTATTGCAAAATTCATTGCGTCTCAGCCGCCTGCGTCGCGGGCAGCAGAACCCGTCCCGTGGAACGACCCGATGGCAAGAGCGTGCAATGACACGCTCTTTCGACCGGGCATAGCTTTGGGCACAGCTTCCTACATGTCGCCGGAGCAGATTCTGGGCAAAGAAGTCGATGCTCGCTCCGACCTGTTTTCCCTGGGAGTTGTGCTTTACGAGATGGCAACGGGGACAGTACCGTTTCAGGGCGAAACGGTGACGGCAGTCTTCGAGAATATTCACCACCAGAGGCCGGTCCGAATATCAGATTTGAACCCCGGCATACCTAAAGAGCTTGAACGGGTCATCGGCAAGGCACTGGAGAAGTCGCCTGAACTGCGCTATCAGACGGCCGCCGAGCTGCGGGATGACTTGAAACGCGTAAGAACAGAAACACGATCCGCTGCGCGAGTTCTTAGCCCGAGTGTTGCGGCAGTCGCGGCCCTTCTAGTCATTGCCGTGGTTGTCGGTTACTTCTATTCTCGAGGACGAACAACATCCAACCTCACGAAGCAAAACACTATTGTTCTCGGCGACTTTAACAATGCAACTGGCGAAACCGTCCTCGATCAAACTCTGAAGCAGGCTCTGCGGGTGCAACTTGAGCAATCGCCATTCCTAAACGTGCTTTCGGAGGAGAAGACGAGACGAGCGTTGAGCGATATGAGTCTGTGGCGAGACACAAAGCTTATGGGCACGGTGGCAACAGAAGTGTGCCTGCGAACCGGAAGCGACGCAGTCATCCAGGGCTCGATTTCAACTCTCGCCAGTCACTACGTGGTTGGGCTGCAGGCAGTCAATTGTCAGACCGGCCATATGGTGGGCAATGAACAAGCAGAAGCCGACGGCCGTGAGAAAATCTTGCGCGCCCTGGGTGACGCCACAACCAAGCTGCGTGGGCATCTAGGGGAATCGGTAGCAAGTATTCAGAAATACGATACCCCGGTTGAAGCAGCTACAACCGCGTCACTGGATGCTCTTCAAGCTTATAGCTTAGCTATGGAAATTATGGAGGTGCAAGGCGGCAGCCCCGTTCCTTTGTTGAAGCGTGCGACGGAGCTCGATCCCAACTTCGCAATGGCATATGCGCGGCTCGGGAATGAGTATTTCAACTTGAATCAACCTGCCCTGGGGAGCGCCGCCATAACGAGGGCATACGAATTGCGGGAACGAGTCAGCGAACGGGAGAAGTTCTATATTTCGTCCCACTATTACGGAATGGTCACCGGTCAAGCCGAGAAAGCCGTCGAACTATACCAATCGTGGCAAAGGATCTATCCCCGCGACCTTATTCCTCACATCAACCTGATCGACACCTACAATAACCTGGGACAATACGATAAGTCTGTTCTTGAAGGACAGCAGGCCTTGCGGCTTAACGCCAACGTCGCGATGGTCTACTTTAATCTCAGCATTGCCTGGATGAATCTGAATCAGTTCGACCAGGCGGCCGCAGTTCTAAACCAAGCCAGCGCGCGCAACGTGAACGATGTTCTCTTTCTCCTCCCTCGCTATCAATTGGCATTCGTGCAAAACAATCAGGAAGAGATGGAGAGGCAAGTTGCCTTAGCGGCAGGAAAATCCGGGATGGAAGGCTGGTTACTTGCTCTCCAAGCCGACACCGAAGCGTATCATGGCCGCCTGTCTCGGGCTCGGGCATTTACGCAAAGGGCGATCGACTCAGCCCGGCATGACGGCGATGAAGAAACTGCGCTTTCGTACGCTGTGATTGGGGCGCTGCGGGAGGCAGAATTCGGCAACCGGGAATTGGCGACAAGGCAGGTCGCCGCCGCGCTAAAGCGTGAGCGCGGACAACAAGTGTTGACCCTGGGAACTCTTGCGTTGGCGAGGGCGGGAACCGCCGAGAAAGCACTTGTACTAGCGCAAAGCCTGAACCAGCAGTTCCCCAGGGATACGTTGTTAAACGAATACTGGTTGCCCACAATTCGAGCCGCCGTTGAACTTCATGGAAACAATCCTTCTCAGGCGATCGAGAGTTTGGAACCGTCAATACCCTACGAATTGGCGGCGCCGCGACTTCCTACCTACGTGCTGCTCTACCCCATCTATTTACGCGGGTTGGCATACCTGGCAGCGGGGTTGGCCGACCAGGCAAAAGCGGAGTTTCAGAAGATTCTTGATCACCCCGGGCTGACTGGTAACTACCTTCTGGGCGCGGCGGCTCATCTGGGTTTAGGCCGCGCCTATGCGATGGAAGCCGGAATCCCAGTTGTGCCTGTAGTTCTAACGCGGAGGGCCGCAGGCAACCGTCCTCAAGCACTCGAACGACCCGATGCACTTGCGAAGAGCCGTGCTGCTTACCAAGACTTCTTTGCCCTTTGGAAGGACGCAGACACTGATATCCCTCTGCTTGCACAAGCTCGGACGGAATATCAAAGGCTTCAATAGCTGCAGACATGTTGTGGAACAACTCTTTTGAATGCTCGCCAAACCGGAAACAAGCGTGATGCGGTCCAGAAACGGGCTTCGCGGAAATCCAGGCCCCGGCATTCGCCGACTCCACGCTCCCCCAAGCCGGCTTCTGGCCTGGAATGCTTTTCCCTCCAGAAGGCTGTTCGTGCAAGAGCTAGACGGAGGCGACGGCTTCACCTCTTAGGAATTTGGTGTCGGCAGCGATACCGAAGGCTTCCAGCAAGCTGGCTTGCACTTTCCTCGAGAGGGCGTTGATCTCGTCAACGCCGAAGCTTGCGCCGCCAATCCGATATCTGAGCTGCTTCTCTCCCGCGGGAGTTTCAAGAATTCGCAGAACGGCGTCCGCGACTTCTTGAGCATTGCCGGCCGTGGATAAAAGTGTCCCGCTTAACTTCGCCGGAAACTCCTTGGCAGCGCCATAGGTATCGGTGCGAGCCACATCGGCAGCCGTTACGCTGTTGCCGAAGACAGCAGTCTCATAAGCCCCGGGTTCGACAATCACGGATTCAATTCCCTGCGCGGCAAGTTCGTAGCTGTACGCTTCGGCCAGCGCCTCGAGTGCAAATTTACTGGCGCAATAGAAACCCGCGGAAGGCAGAACCACGCGACCGGCTCCGCTGCTGATGTGCATGAGCAAGCCGCTGCGTTGGCGCCGCATGTGCGGAAGCACCGCGCGATTTACGCGCACCGGGCCAAGAAAATTCGTGTCCATCTGGCGCTGTGCTTGTTCGGGGGTGACCGCTTCGGCCAGTCCCCCCAAATAATAGCCTGCGTTGTTGATAGCCACATCGATGCGTCCTGCTTTGGCGACGGCGGCATTCACGGCCCGCCCTACCGAAGCATCATCGCTCACGTCTAATTCAAGGACGTGGATTGGCAGTGACTCCTTTTGTGCAAGCGTACGTATTTCGGCGGCATTTTTGACATTCCGCCCGTCGGGATCACGCATCGTGGCGAAAACAGTATGCCCTTTACGCGCCAGGGTTTCCGTGAACAGTCTGCCGAAGCCAGTGCTGGAGCCGGTGATGAGAACCACTTGGCTGGAATTCATGCTTATCACTCCTTGCCTGTTGTGACGATGTTGCGCTGCAACTAATTCGATGCCAGAAACAAAGTTTGGACACAGAAATGAATTCAGCAGATTGCTTACTGTGCAAAATGAAACGCCAGCGGCTCACGGTCCACAGGGCGCGCTTATCGTTTGTATACTGCATCTCGAAGACCGAAGCTTATTCTGACAGTTTGCCGGCGAATCGGAAGTTCTCCAGAAACGGGCTTCGCGGAAATCAATCAATCGATGATGTGTCGAAGCCGACTTCTGGCCTGGGTCGTTGAGAATTTGTACCAGGGGCGTAACTTCCGGTTCCTGACATCAGCCGCTGACAAATACAGCCGTCAGCCGTAGCATCATCGGATCGACTTCGGCGTCCAATTCAGTACGACTGACATTGGGCTTGTTCCCGTCTTGAGCTGTGTGTTGATCACAAATCTTTGCCCGTCTTTGCTGACGTCATAAGTAACCTGCTCGGAGGTTGCAACCATCTCCCGTGGGTTGGCCTGAAACAGCACGGCGGGGGTTCCGGCATCGAAATTGGCGCCCACGGTGACCGGCGCGGCCATGATCTTTCCATCTGGAGTTATGTAGAAGAGTTCCTTGCCATCGCTTCGCCACTTGGGTTGATCTCCACCTCCATTCGAGATCTGCCACTTACCATGCGCATCGGGAAAAGAAGTCACATAAATTTCCCATCGGCCGCTTTCATTCGACCCATATGCCACCCAACGCCCATCCGGCGAAAACCGTGCATTCTTCAGCGTCGACGATGCTTTTAAGAACAGAGTCATCTTAAGATCCGGTAAATTCAAAATCCACAGATCCGACCCTCGCTCATAGATCACAGATTTGCCGTCGGGAGACCAATCAGTGGGGAACCGGTCGGGGCCGTCTTGCGCGATTATCTTTTCTTCGTGCGCCCCATTGGCGTCCTTCAGATACAAATCAAACTTAGCTTCGCGATTGGAGGCAAATACCATCCGGCTGCTGTCCGGACTCCAGACCGGCATCGAGTCGATGGAGGGATCGAATGTCAGCCGCTTGGCGCTCTCGGTCTCGAGATCGTAAGTCCATACGTCCGTGTTCTGGCTGGCTGGATCCGTCGTATCCGAGGCCAACAGTTTTCCGTTCGGCGACAAGGATATGTTGCCGTAAATGCCGGGTTTCAGCGCTACTCCGACCGGCTGACCCTTGCGATCGAACCAGAGTGGCTGGGAGATGCCGTTATCTCCTGTTTTTTGCGCGACGAGAAGCCCAGTATTCGAAGTGGCAAAGACCGCTCTCGCGATGCGCGGCCAATACTGAACGTCATTGAGAATAGGAGTCGGCTCTCCACTCAGCTCTAATTTCTTGGGGTCAAAGCGTTGCGCAAAAAGAGTCTGATCGCGTTCGAAGATCAGATATCCAGGCGAGGCATAGGCAGCGTTGGCTCTGGTTCGGACGATCAGTCGCTTCTCCTTCGAATTCAATGAGCCCACGTAGACCGAGTAAAGCTCTCTTCGGCCAGTAAGATTCATCGCCAAATAGAGATAGTGGATTTGGTCTGGCAAAAATACAGGCCAGCGATGGCTGTCTTCTCCCTGAGTTCGATCTGGAAAGCTGACCTGTACTGGCGTGCCACCCGAAGCCGGAATTCGAAAAAGGCCGGTTCCCAACAGTCCGCTCGGAGTAAACAGGATCACGCCTTCTTTATTCCATGCGCCGCCGCGTCCGGTGGGCGCATCGCATAACGTCTGGACAGGTCCGCCCGCCAGTTCCAGCTTCTTCATCTTTCCATCGGCAAAGAATCCCAGCGAACGGCCGTCCGGCGACCAGAATGGAAAGTTGGCGCCCTCGGTGTTGGGCAGGCTGGTGCCCGCCTGCGAGCCCACTTCATAAATCCAAAGAACGCTTTTTCGCTCCGATTCACGATAGCCAACCACCGCAACCGTGCGGCCGTTGGGCGCAACCGCCACATCGCGAGAGGAGAACGGGAGCGGCGCGGAAAAATACGTGATCTGCTCGGCAGGTATCGAGCTTCGCCACCAAACCAGGGATGCAATCAATACGACCGCGAGTGCGCCTGCAGTAAACCAGCCAAGATTCCCACGTTTTGTTTCTTCGCTTCCGTTCGGCCTGCGATCCTGGGTCGCGTCTTGCGCAATCCACTTTAGTTGCAGCTTGACATCATGTGCTGTCTGGAAACGATCTTCAGGATTCTTCGCCAGGCAGGAATGGATGATGTACTCCAACGCCGCCGGCGTCAGTGGCTGTAACGCGGAAATTGGTTCCGGATCTTTCTCGAGAATCGCGCTGGCCACGCTGATTTGGCTTTTGCCGGCAAACGGTCTTCCACCAGTCACCATTTCGTAAAGAACAGCGCCCAGCGCAAACAGGTCCGATCGCCCATCCGCGTCTTTGCCTTCGATCTGTTCCGGCGACATATATTGGATCGTGCCGACAATGGCGCCGGCGGTTGTGAGCGGAGACATCGGACTTGCTCCGCTCATCGTCTTCGCGGCCGACAACAAAGGCGCACTCGTGACTGCTCCACCCAAGCTGGCAGCCGTCGACTTCGCTAGACCGAAGTCCATCAGCTTCGCGCCGCTTTTTGTGAGCATGACGTTTCCGGGTTTCAAATCGCGATGCACGATCCCCTGCCGGTGTGCTGCCTCCAGCGCTTCGGCCACGGCAATTCCGATGCGGAGGACTTCGCTGATCGGCATCGGTCCTCGCGTCAGTCTCTGCGAGAGAGTCTCTCCTTCCAGCAACTCCATCACGAGGTATTCGCTGCCATCCTGCGAGCCGACATCGTAAAGCTGGCAAATATGGGGATGGTTAAGCGCGGAAATCGCCTTGGCCTCGCGCTCCATACGCTGCTTCAGTTCGGGGAAGAGGAAAGATGAGAAGCCAGAACTTTGATGGCGACGGAGCGGTCGAGACGGGTGTCCCGGGCGCGGTATACCTCTCCCATGCCCCCTTCACCGAGCGGTGATTGAATTTCGTAGGGACCGAGTTTCGTGCCAGAGGCGAGGGGCATACTCGCGCGCAATTATAACGTGGGGAGGCCATCGCCGCGCAGCGGCGATTCGGGTTGTCGGTCGGCAATCGGGGAAGTAATCGTTGAACCGCCTTGCAGGAAGACGAATCACCTACCTGCCCCCCGTTGCTTCAGTCTTCATCTCGCGGCCCACAAACGAGCTTCTGGGAACTGCGCGAGGATCATGATTACCAGTTCGAACTCCTCGGTACATGAGGAGCGGGACGCCCAATCAATTACTCGATGTTCTGCTGTACGCCATGGCCATTAGCCCGACGATGCGCAGAGCTTTCGTCTCCAGGATGGATTCCATGACCAACTTGCCCGTCGAATCCATTACGGCGACTACGATTGTTACAAACGATTCCGCAGAACATCTGACGTACGCTGCGAAGCCAAACTAAAGTGATTGATTGGGCAAGATCTAAATGGTGCCCGGGACCGGAATTGAACCGGTACGTCTCTTTCGAGACCCGGGATTTTAAGCCTTGAGGGGCGTTTTTCTTACCCCTGTATTTCCTACTATTTATAAGTGTTTAACCCACTTCGGGTGCGGGGCCGAAGGATACCGAAACCTACCCCGATATACCCCGTTAGCCCCGCGACGGCCCCGCGCGGTGCAGGATTTTCCAACTGACTTTTTTCAGGGTCAAATATACCCAGGGATATCCCGCCAAACGCTCTTTTCCATATGCGCCTCGTCCCGAGTGAAAATGAAAGGGGAGAAATGTTCACCAAGGGAGAGAGAAAAAAATGTCGCTGCCTGAACCGGAGCCGATTACACTATCCCTCCCACGCGACCTGTGGGACAAGGTCAACCGCAAAGCGATTGACGAAGGCGTAAAGCCAGAAGGGGCGATAATCCGCGCCCTGCGAGAGTACTTCGGCATCCCGGAGCGGTCCAGTATGGCTGTTCCTTACAAGCTTCCGAAGCAAACGAGAAAGTCCTAGCTACAGGCCCTGACCGAGAAGCAAGTGGGGGCATTATGAGTGTAATCGGGATTTATCGTCAAGTCGCAGGTTGCGTGAGATCAATTCCTGTCACGTAGCCGCTACAGGCTCCTCGCGCCGCCAGAGAGAGAGTCCACGCGCTCCCAATGCCAGTGCGCCGAGCGTGGCGGGTCCGGAGTCGGCGTGGTAAGAGCTGCACCCGGTTCTTCGATGCTGATGTCGTCCGGTCCATTCGTCTTACCCGCGATGATGGCTTTATTGGGAATTGTCTCGTAGGCGTAGCCCGTCAGTTCCGCCTTAAATGGGTGACCTCCCATCACTGTAAGTCGCACCCATCCAAAGTGCGGCTCGCCATTGATCATGAATCTTACGCCCAGATAGCCGTCATTAACGCCTTTTCCATGCTTCTCGCACAGACCACCATAGAGGAATTTGCCATCGCTTCCCTTGACGTATCCCACGTAGAGGCTTCCATAGGCGAAATTGCGATCGCGCCCGATAATACCTCCGGCTTTAGTGCAATTGGCCAGACGGCTGCCGACGGGGGCTCGCCACACTGAATTAGGGCGGTCGGCATACTCGCGGAACGAGCTGGTGAAGCCGACACTCCGAACAGTGTGGAAAAATGAAAGCGTCAAATCCGTAATCCCGTCGTGGTTGAAGTCGATCGGGTATTTACCATACTGATTAAGGCCAAATGTGACATTTGCAGGCGTATAAACAATTTTTGCCGCAGCGGACTGACTCAATGCGAGCACGCCCACTCCCGCTGCGCCTGCCGCTCTTGTGTACATGTTGAGCTGCTGAAGGATTGATTTCGAAAGTTCGGCTGTCTTACGGGACCCGGAGGAACGTTTCATTGAGGCCTCCTCTGAGGGTGGTTATTATCCCGTCCCCAAGGATCGAAAGTCAACGCCGCGATTTCTCAAGTGACGAAATCAGGCGATTACGCTCATTGACCCAGTTGTGAGAGCGGGAGAAACCGCCCTCGGGAGTGTATGAGGCCCCCAAAGGCGGCGATTCCGACCGGGAAGGAGATTCCCGCTCCCGCTGCGCGGGGTTCGACGGTGCGGACGGCTGGAAGGACCGCCGCTCCATCTCCGAAGGCTGGAAAGGAACAGCCCCCTCCCGCACTCGAAATCTAAGCGGGGAGGGACGAAGCTCCCCGCTGTATTGGCAGCGTCGAATCATCGGTGAAGAGTAAGCCCGAGATCGCCCGTGAGGACGCACGGACCCACCAACGCTAAACCCCAGTAAATATGGTGCCCGGGACCGGAATTGAACCGGTACGTCTCTTTCGAGACCCGGGATTTTAAGTCCCGTGCGTCTGCCAGTTTCGCCACCCGGGCGGGCAGGGAAGTCGTTGAAGCCAATATATCAGTTCGCCGCATGTGGACTCCTGGCGCTTCACTCGAAGCTCACGCGACCGGTCACGCTCGCTGTTTGTTTTTCCTCTATGTAGCTTTGTGTCGTTTGCGGTTGTTGAAGTGCGATTGCGAGAGCTACGAAGGACACGAATGTGCACAGAGGATTTCGTGGAACTGCAACGGCCGCATTCGCAACTCAATCCCGGGAGTCCTCAGGGCAATGCGTGGTTTGTGAGCAAGTAATTTCCGCCGTTCTCGGCTACAACATGCAAGTTGTTCCGGCCGACGACTTGCTCCAGATGCAGCACATCGGTGCCGTAGGTTAGAAGATACCAGCGTGATTCTTGCTTCCAGAGCGATGCGAATTTATTGTCATCGATGAATACTTGCGGAGCGTCGGGCGCATACGATCCATATTCCAGGTTATTCATGCGGCCGTTCAGAAGCAGCGCAGTCCTATCGGTGTAAAAGAACACGGAAGAGAAGGCATAGTAAGCGTCGGCTTCGATCAACTGACCCGGCGGGCTCTGCTGCAGTCGCTCTGCTAGCGGGTACGATCCGAGATAATTGTCGAAACGGATCAGGGCAATCCGGGCAGCCTGAAAAAAGATGATCATGCTGATGGCGATTGCGAGAACTGTTCTCCGGATATTGTTTCGCCCAATCGCCAGCGCCACTGCGCAACCTCCGAAGGCTAAGGCCGCAAGGGCCAGGGGCAACTTCAGGTAGGCGAAAGCATTAAGCGTCAGGTCCCAGATGTGGCCGAGAGCATGCGTATAGAGTTCAGGATGTTGCGTCAGCGCCTGTGAGATATCGCCGCGCGCGGCAACGCGCCACACTGAAGCGAGTAAGAATGAAAGCACGGTAAACAAGATCGCCGATACGGCGAGAAGGGCATACGTTCCCGCCCGCACCCAGCGACCGCCGGCGCTGAGAACCGACCCTGCCAGCAATGCCAGCGCGGGATAGATCGGCATCGAATAATATTCCTGTGTCGTCGAGAATGTGAAGAACAACATTACGACGCCGATCCAGCAAAGTGCCATCAACCTTGTTCTGCCTGCGCGAGAAGTCGGCTTGTAGTCGAGGGTCGGCGCAGAGAGTAAATAGAAAGACCACGGGAAGATCCAAACTAGATTCAGAATCCAGAACCAGAACCTGGGGACGGTGTCGTAGTCGCGCGGATATCGCAAGCCTAGAAAACGCAGCAGATGTTCGTTGAAAAAGTAAAACCAAAAGAATCCGTGATATTCACCCGGCCCGCTGTGCAGCGTGAACACAAAATAAGGTGGATTGCGCAGAGTTGCCATCGCATACCAGGGAAACGCAATGGCCAAGGCGACCGCAATCGCGAGTCCGAGATGGAGACGACGCCACGCCGTCCAAGAGAACAGGCTGCGTGTAACAGCCATGTAAACGAGAGCCGCCGTCACAGGGAAGACGGCTGCGATCAGACCTTTCAGCAGCAGACCAGCCCCCAGGCAAATCCCCAGCAGGATGGACCAAGGCAGCCAAGATTCCGTGTCAGGCTCAAGCAGACGCAGGCACGCCCAGATCGCGCCAGTGATCGTCAAGGTCAGAGTGGCGTCGGGTATCAGAATACGCGTGAACAGGAAGAGGCCGACAGATGTGCTGAGAGCGATGCCCGCGTAGAGTCCGGCGGTCTCGCCGAAGGCCCAGCGCCCGAAGCGGTAAGTGATCCAGCACAAGAGCACTACCGCCAGAGCGTGCGGAAATCGCGCGGCCCAGTCGTGAACGCCGAAGATGCGGTACGCAACCGCGATCATCCAATAATTGAGCGGCGACTTTTCAAGATAGGCGACGCCGTCGAGCCGCGCAGTGACCCAGTCTCCGGAGGCCAGCATGTTGCGGGCAGCTTGCGCCTGAACCGCATCGACGTCGTCCATGAGATGCGGAGGGCTGCCGATGCTTACGAGAAAAACGAGGCTAGCTGCGGCTAAAACGATCCAATCGGGACGAAAGATTCGAAAAACGGGCTGGCTTTTCTGATCTGTTCTCGCGGCGGCGTCACGTTCCATCGATTGGTCCAAAGCAACAAGGGTATCAAACCTCCTCATCGATAGTTAGAATCCGCTTCCTCTGCCAGCCGTGCGAGGGAAATCTCATGACGAGTAACTCATGAACATCTACCGTCAAAGGAATTTCGCATCCGTCTCGTGAGCCCTGATATCAGGCTGGCGAAATGACTCTGTGGACGCTCGCACCCCGTGAATCGCTTCTGTTTTTCCTGGTTCGTTTCCGGCGAATTGAAAGCGGCCATCGCGCAAAAGTATGTATCGGCGTCCCCGCCAATCGATGGTGTTGCCGAACAATCCCGCGACCCAAACGAAAACGCTGATCAGGTCTTGAAAGGGAACGAGCCACCATCTCCGGCGGGTGAGCGGGTCGTGCAGTACCCAGCCCGCCGTACTCCATGCAGCCAGCGCGCGAAAGAGAGACGGTCACTGCTACCAAAATCCACAGCTTCGGGACAGTCAGGCAAAGCAGCAACGCGAGCGGCAGAGGATTGGTGAAGATCTGTCCCCAGTAGCCGATGGGACGGGAGCGTCGCGTGCTTCGCGCCCAGCGCAGGCGATGCTGCAGATTTTCGCTGAGGGTTTGGCTGCCGATGCGGTGCTCGATCACGCAGGAAGAAAGGACTACGCGGTATCCGAGCCGAGGTGCGCGGTTGCCGATTTCGAAATCTTCGGCAAGATAATGGCCAAGATCGGCGAAACCGCCCATGGCTTCGATCACTTCACGGCGCGCGGCAAGGGTGGGGCCGAGTGCAAAGTTCATCTCGCCAACCAACCACGCCACCAGCACTCCCGCCAGAAACTCTGTGTTCATGCCGATGGCCTCAAGCCGTGACCAAAACCCACGCCCGGGTACAGCGCGGTAAGGACAGGTCACGACGCCGACGGCCTGGTCCTGGAACTCAGCCGCGACACGCCGCAACAGGTCAGGCGGGACGTGGACGTCGCTATCGCTCATGACGAGGATGCTGTGCTGAGCGCGCGGCACTAGACGCCCCAGACTATGCGCCTTCCGGTTGGGGACGGTTGGATCTCCAGTTTCGATCAGATGAACTTTTGGGCCGTGCGGAAACTCCCCGCGTACTTTGTCCACGATGGCCACAGCCGGGTCGTCCATTCGGTCGACGGCAAACAGGATTTCGTAGTTGGGATAATCCTGGGTAAAGAAGCTGCGGAGATTTTCTTCCAGATGATCGTCTTGTCCGCAAAGAGGTTTCAAGACGCTGATGGGTGGCGGGTCCGTGAGTGGCGGCGGAGAAATGGCCAGGTAACGGCGCGCGGCGACACTGGTGAGTACGCAGTAAATCCACGAGCCAACCAGCAACAGAACGAGTAGAGCCACGACGGCCAATGTCAGCAACGCCATATCAGGTGCCAAACGATTGTAAACTCCCCCAAGGCGCGGTCAAAAAGAAAACCATCCGACCCTTTGCCGGGGGCCAGTGAATTTCCTACCTGAACGTTTAGAAATTTTCGTTGCAGATTGTGTTTCACTGTATGGTGGCTCCTACGCGGAAAAGGCAATGCTTCTGATATCATGACCGGTTCTCGAACGATGAGAGTCAGCCTGGGCAGTTCCGTTTTCCTCGTATTGTTGTTATGTCCTGTCTGCTTTAGCCAGTTGCCTTCGTCTCGCTGTGATTCAACCGGTAGCGCACTTAAGGATTGCATTTACTTAACAAAGATCGAGATTACGCCCGATCAAATCTTTACGATCTGAAGAAAATCTTGCGGATCGTCGTGTGCCGCTGGCAGCGATTTCCCAGACCACGACAGACAGTGAGTCAGATTCTGGCGGGACCACGATCGCTCCAGAGCCAACCAGGCAGGAACACTTTCATTGGGGCAGAGCTCTAACGGAATCAGCTACCTTCCTTGTGATCGAGCAGGCCTATGTTGTGCACACCGATTTCAATTGGGTGGTGTCTGAAAACGGAATTCCGTTTAATCACTATTGGCGCGACTACATGCAGTCCCTCTCCGAGTGGACACATTCGGGCTGGAATGACGGCGATCCCAATTGGTTCGGCTACGTCGGGCACCCGATCCAGGGCGCATTGACCGGCTTCATTCAAATTCAAAATGATCCCCAGGGGGAGAAACTGGAGTTTTCCAAGACCAAGGCTTACTGGTGGAGTCGGCTTAAGGCTGGATTGTGGAATGCGGCCTACAGTACGCAGTGGAATCTGGGACCAGTGAGTGAGGTCACGGTTGAAAAGTATGGCACGAAAGACAGGCCGCCGTGGAATTACAACGGCTCCTTCCCTTGTTCGCATCATTGCTTGACTGGCGTGGGCCAAATTGATGTCGTGATGACGCCGCTCGGCGGCACGGGGTGGCTGATCGGGGAAGACTTTCTGGACAGGAAGGTTGTGCGACGCGTCGAGGATGACACGCAGAACCGTTTACTGATTGACACCGTCCGTGTTGCTCTCAATCCGATTCGCGGAGGGGCCAATGTCCTTCATGGAAAGCCCCTTTGGTATCGTGCTTCCCGCGACGCGCAAGGGATGAGCCTGGTTAGTGGCCAGAAAGCGGCCGTCTCCGCAAACGAGAGCTCCAAAAGCACAGATTCCCGACCACGGAGATGTGTTTTTTGGTTACACGCACACGGGGGCGTCGCGTTGCCAGGCGATCTTTTTCTAGCACGGCAGTTGTCTGCGATCCACTTTCAGCTAGGAGTTCTAACCTGAATGGCTGGAATGCAGCTGTAGAGAAAAAGTACCTCCGCTATTTTGGGGTGATTGCTGATTTCAGCGGACTGTACGGCGGAGTGAACCAGACTAATTTCCTGTTCGGTCTGCGAGGCGGAGCACCGATTGGAAGGTTGCGACCGTTTGCACAGGCCCTGATCGGCGCCGTACACGCGAGCGAAAACGGCTCTGCAGCACCCATGTCGGATACCTCCTTTGCTGAAGATCTCGGGGTGGGAATCGATTTCCGACTGATGCGGCTGCTCGGGTGGCGGTTTCAGGCCGACGAACTCAAGACAGGCTCGCCCGACTTTGAACGGCGTAATCTTCGCCTGTCTTCCGGACTTGCTGTTCGGTTTTAGCTGTCCGCTAACCCGCCTGCTCAGAAACGATCTATCGTCCGGCTGCTTCGGATCGATCAGGCTCGGCGTTCTCGAAGGGACCCTTGGAGTTTTGGTAAGATGCTTTAATGCTCTTAAGCAAGCGGTCCGCATTTCGGGTCCGGAATCAGGGGCTCACGCATTTACGAAATAGAGGGATGCAAACATTAACTGCTATCCTTCTCGCGTTTTACGCGGAAACCATATATCCTTGAGTGAAATTAAACAGTTGTTCTAACACAGAGCACCACAACCATCGCGTGAGGGGCGCATGCGAGGGGGGCAGAGGTCGTTATGTCTGATTCAGAGAACGTACAAGTTTTCATATTGGCTGAGAACCGGCTTTTGCGTGAAGCCCTTGCACGCATTTTGAGCAAGAAGAGCGACATCCGGGTAGTCGGAGCGTCCGCTTTCTCGCCTGATGTGGTCGCGCAAATCAGCAGTGCCGGTCCGGATGTTCTGCTATCCGATTCGGCCGCGGTGGCCCTCTCGGACTTACGCCTGATTTCAGAAGTACGCGCCGCGATCCCTGGCCTCAAGGTGGTCATGATCGGCATGGAGGCAGACCCAGAAACTTTTCTGCGCGCCGTACGGGACGGAATTGTGGGTTTCGTGCTAAAGGACGCTTCCGCCATGGAGGTGGCTGCGGCGGTGCGTTCTGTGGCGAATCATGAAGCCGTTTGTCCTCCCAGTCTCTGCATGGCATTGTTCGAGCGCGTGGCGAGTCAGAATCAGAACGCGCATTCTGCCAGCTTTGTGATCAGACATAATCTCGGCCTCACGCGCCGAGAACAGCAACTTGTTCAAATGATTAGCAACGGACTCACTAACAAGGAAATAGCCTCGCAGTTGAACCTCTCGGAACAGACAGTAAAGAACCACATTCATCGGATGTTGCGCAAGCTTGGGGCAGCTGACCGGTTGGGAGCGGTAGAGCTCTGCCGCATGCCGGGAGCTGTCGCTTGATCAATGGCGCATCTCGGCATTGGTACTTTTGCGGTACTTATTTGTTACAGAAGTTGACACGCTTGCGGTGTTTCGTAGGACCTTCTTGGTACTGCCTATCTTGAATCTCTGGGCCTGATTTGAGCCTTACTTTTTTGCGGAGAACAGGAGATACTGCCCGGCACGGAGAGGATCGTGCAAAAAATCAGAGTGTTGGTCGCAAATCGGCCGCGCTTGATGAAGGATTTGGTCCTTGCGACGATTGGGGATCAACCCGATATCGAAGTGGTCGGCGAAACCCAGGACGAAGCGGAAATCACGGAACTGGTTGAACGCACGCGTCCTGACTATTTGATCATCGCGTTGGAGAACCCTGAAGTCCGGCCGGGTTTGAGCGGCTTTCTGCTGGGCCGTTATCCGGAAATGAAGATTCTTGCGCTGGCCGCAGAACGGAACAGCGGCATCTTTTATTGGGCTTTTGTGGATATCCGTTCCATGCCTGTCGAATCATCCGAGCAGGGTATCTTAGGTGTTTTGCGAAGCAAGCCAGAATTGGTCGGAATTTAGACGCGCGGATGCGGATTACGAATAAGACGAAATCAAAATTAGAGGCAGTCAGAAAACGTATGGCTGCGCGTCCGGAGTAGTTAGCCGCTTGCGTTCATCTCTCCGCGACTTCGTGCGCTGAGAGGGGTTTGGATACGACGTTGGTTGTTGTAACGGGGTCGCTGACAGTTCGCAGGAGCAGTAAACCAACGGAATCAATACGGGTTAGCTCACAGATGCCCTGTAAGTGAGGGGGCGAAGCTGCAGCTGGTGACTACGATTCAAAGGGATGTCGAGTTTGACAGAGAGCTCTGATCTCATCGTCGCTGCCGCATCTTTGCAGCCAGACTCTCACTCTGCAGCGGCGCTTCAATCTCGTTGGTACGCGGCTCACGTTTGTTCGCGCCACGAGAAGCAAGTCGCCCGACAATTGGAAGAGCGACGAGTAAGTTGCTTCTTGCCTGTGTATCGAAGCGTTCGTCGATGGAAGGACCGGCGCAAGGAATTAGATCTTGGTACTGTTTCCAGGTTATGTCTTCGTCCATCTCGATTTGAAGGATCGCTTGCGGGTGTTGCAGGTGCCCAGTGTGGTTCGGTTCGTGAGTTTCAACGGTCACCCCGC
>CAVROB010000005.1:0-278326 GCA_963722725.1 uncultured Acidobacteriota bacterium | reverse complement strand
GAACTTCCAGGATGTCGGGCCCTCTTTCTCGCCCGACGGCAAATGGCTGGCCTATGCCAACAATGAGACCGGTCGCTTTGAGGTTTATATCCAGCCATTTCCCAGCGGCGCTGGCCGCTGGCAGGTATCAACCGCGGGGGGATCAAGACCAAATTGGCGGAAGGACGGCAAGGAACTTTTCTTTTTTTCGATTGACCAGCAAGTGATGGCCGTGGACGTTAGCCAGAAGGGCGCCAGCCTGCAACTGGGCGCGCCCCACGCCCTGTTCAAGGCCACCACCGTGACCACTTCCAACGGACCCTATACCGTTTCTGCCGACGGTAAGAAATTCGTGATGAACACCGTTCTGCCGCAATCCATTACCGAACCGCTCACCCTGATCACCAACTGGCCCGCGGACCTGAAACAATGAGCCTCCCTGCGGGGACCAAACTCGGCGCGTGAAAAGCGTCGCATCCTCAGGTGGAGCGGGAGCAGCGAAGTGTAACGGTGTCGTGCGAGTCCGCCCCACATAGAGTCCGACCGACCTCCTCAAATTTTCTTGGCGAGCACACTGATCACGAGCAAACCTTAGCTTACCGATTAGGTAAGGGTTGCCGACAACACACCCGGCATCCTCGCCTCCGGCGTGCAACGTGACTGCACGGGCTATAATTACGCCCACGGATGGACCTCACCCCTGGCGCGAAACTTGGTCCCTACGAAATCCAGTCCCCGCTGGGTGCGGGTGGCATGGGCGTGGTCTATAAGGCAGAGGACACTCGCCTCGGCCGGTTTGTTGCCCTCAAGTTTCTGCCCGATAGCGTGGCTCACGATTCCGCGGCGCTGGAGCGCTTTCGCCGCGAAGCTCGGGCCGCGTCCGCCCTGAACCATCCCAATATTTGCACCATTCACGACGTCGGCGAACACGATGGCCGCGCTTTTATGGTCATGGAGTTCCTCGATGGTCTGACGCTGAGCCACTTCATCGCGGGTCGTCCAGTCGAAACGGACAGGCTTCTCCCCATCGCGATTGACATCGCGGACGCTCTCGACGCGGCTCACAGCGAAGGCATCGTGCATCGCGACATCAAGCCTGGAAATGTTTTCGTAACCCGGCGCGGCCACGCCAAGATACTCGACTTCGGTCTGGCGAAAGTGACCGGCAAGACCGCCGCGTCCAGTAGCGATGCTGAAACCATCGCAGATTCGGATGCCCTGCACCTGACCAGTCCTGGAGCGATGTTGGGAACGGTCAGTTACATGTCGCCGGAACAGGTGAAGGCCAAAGACCTGGATGCCCGCACCGACCTGTTCTCCTTCGGTGCCGTGCTCTACGAGATGGCAACTGGCAAGCTGCCGTTCGAGGGATCGAGTCCGGGAGAGATTTGCAGTGCGATTCTGCGCGATGAACCTCCACCACCGGCTCAGGTAAATCCGCAAATCGTTCCGGGGCTGGAAGCAGTCATCCGAAAGGCGCTGGAGAAGGACCGCAACCTTCGCTATCAACACGCCTCGGAGGTGCGGGCCGACCTGCAGAGGCTGAAGCGCGATACCGACAGCGGCGGTTATCAAAAGCCTGCTGCGTCTACGCCGGCAACGACACCATCCGCCACGAAAGTGGCAGTTGCGAAACCGCGAGAGTTAACCATGCGGATGCCCGCCACGAAGTTGTGGCTATCCATCGGCGGGTTGGCAGCGCTGTTAGTGGCTGCCCTGATAGCTCGAGGGGTTTACTCTCGGATGGGCGGAAAACAGACTCTCACCGACGCAGACACTGTACTCCTGGCGGACTTCATGAACAACACGGGCGACCCGCTGTTCGACAGTACGCTGAAGATTGCGCTGAATGTGGCTCTCACCGAATCACCCTTCGTAAACGTGCTTTCGAGTGACCGGGTGAGTGCCATATCGAAGCAGATGGGTCTGCCGGCCAATGCGAACCTCACCGCCGGTCAAGCGCGCGAGCTTTGCCAACGAGCGGGAAGC
Organism: uncultured Acidobacteriota bacterium; assembly: GCA_963722725.1. Classification (GTDB taxonomy): domain Bacteria; phylum Acidobacteriota; class Terriglobia; order Terriglobales; family Acidobacteriaceae; genus JABDBE01. The sequence goes on along the minus strand of CAVROB010000005.1, from coordinate 276,358 downwards.
AAAATGTACGTCGCAGGTTCGATTGGCAGCGCGGACAGCAAGTACGTCGTAGCCCTGAATGCCGTCAACTGCCAAAGTGGCAAGACTGTAGCCCGTGAGGAAATGACTGCGTCCGGCATGACAGACGTCCTCGACACGATCGGGCGAGCTTCCAAGAAATTGCGCGCTGAACTCGGAGAGCCGCCGTCAACGGTCCAGAAGTTCGACGTGCCCTTGTCTGAGGCAACGACTCCCTCTCTCGAGGCACTGAGCACATATGCGAGCGCCCTGAAGGCATACAACGAACAAGGAGTCCAGGCAGCTCTCGCGCTTGATCAACACGCCATAGAACTTGACCCCAGTTTTGCAATGGCGTATTACGACGTGGGCGACGACTACTTCAGCCTCAACCAACTAGAGCGCGCCAGCCAGTACTACACCAAGGCGTTCGAACTGAGGCAACACGCCAACGATCGTTCGAAGCTCATGATTACCGGGAACTACTATTCCACCGTGACGGGCGAGCATGACAAGGCGGCGCGAACTTTCCACGAGATGATTGAGACGTACCCGCGAAGCGCGACAGCGTACTTCAGTCTTGGAGAAGAGTATGCCGCCTTGGGACAATATGAAACCGCTGCTGAAATGACTGCCAAGGCGCAGGAGTTTGGCCCCGGCGAAGTCCCGGCTTACTCCAATCTGACTGGTTATCAATTGGCGCTCCAGCGCTTCGGCCAGGCCCGCGCAACGATTGACCGCGCCAAGGCGCACGACATGGATGGCTACATGTTTCGCCTTCCGCTTTATGCGATGGCATTTCTTGGCGGCGATTCCTCAGGTATGGCGGAACAGCAGCAATGGCTCACCTCTCACCCTGATTCGAAGCACTATGCTTTTTCGCTCGCGTCCGACACTGAGGCTTATGGAGGGAAGTTGACGGCAGCACGAGAGCTGACGAAGCGTTCGGCAGAAGCCGCCATCACTGCCGACAGCAAGGAAAATGCGGCGATCTGGTGGGAGAATGCCGCCTTACGCGAAGCCGCTTCTGGGGATACATCGCAAGGCGTGCAAGATGCCGCCGATGGACTCAAACTGGCTCCCGAGAGTCAGGGAGTGGGTGTTGAAGCTGCGCTCGCGTTCGCGATGGCTTCGGAGAATGGCCGAGCCCAATCTTTGGCCGAAGACTTGGACAAGCGGTATCCGCTCGATACCCAGATGCAGTCACTTTGGCTGCCTGCTATTCGTGCACAACTGGCGCTGAATGGAAAGAATCCAGCGGAGGCCCTTCGCGTTCTGCAGACGGTTGAGTCACCTATCGAGTACGGGATGATCTCGTTCACGAATAACCCTTCGTGTCTATATCCGACCTACATTAAGGCTCAGGCTTATCTGGCTTCAGGACAAGCCACTGACGCCGCCACCGAATTTCAGAAGATTATTGATCACGCCGGCATGGTTTGGAATTGTTCAACGGGAGCGTTAGCTCATCTTGGTCTGGCTCGCGCAAATACGCTGGAATCAAAGAAGGCGAAGGGCGCAGTCGGGGACGCCGCCCGTGTACGCGCTCTAAGTCAATACAAACAGTTCCTCGATCTCTGGAAAGATGCTGACCCCGGCGTTTCCATCTTCAAGGCGGCAAAAACCGAATTCGCAAAACTAATCTAGCCAGAGCTTATGTCCGATGGAATACTTTTCCTGGCGGATGACGGGCAAACCTTCCGTAATACCGTTAAGGTAAGAGTTGCCAACTATCCACCAACGGCCCTCAGAGTGGAGCGAAACGCCTGCCCTCCCCTGCACTATAATGACGCGCACACATTTATGACGCTGACCTCTGGTGCCAAACTCGGTCCTTACGAAATTCTCTCACTGCTGGGCGCGGGCGGCATGGGCGAAGTTTATCGCGCTCGTGACACGCGCTTGGACCGGATCGTGGCCGTGAAGATCTTGCCCGCGCATCTTTCCTCGGATAACGAATTCAAGCAACGATTCGAGCGTGAGGCGCGCACCGTTTCTTCGCTGAATCATCCACATATCTGCCAGCTTTTTGACGTGGGACGGGACGGCAGCACCGACTACCTGGTGATGGAGTTCCTCGACGGCGAAACCCTGGCTGAACGTGTGCGGCGCGGCGCATTGGCATTGAGCGAATTGTTGAAGATCGGGATCGATGTGGCCGACGCCTTGGCGGTGGCGCATAGGGCCGGAATTGTGCACCGCGATCTGAAGCCCGGCAATATCATGCTGACGAAATCCGGTGCGAAGCTAATGGATTTTGGTCTGGCAAAACCGGCGCTGGCCGGTGCGCCGGGGTCGGCATCCGCGCCGCTGCTTTCGGCGGCACGAACGATGAGCGGGCCGAGTCCGGCGAGTCCGCTGACTACGGCTGGAAGCATTGTCGGCACGATTCAGTACATGTCTCCGGAGCAGATTGAAGGGGGCGAAGCCGACGCGGCATCGGACATTTTTGCTTTCGGCGCTGTGCTATACGAGATGACAACGGGGCGCCGCGCGTTTGAGGGAAAGAGCCAGATCACGGTGGCGTCCGCGATTCTGGAGAAAAATCCGGAGCCGATCAGCACGGTCAAGCCGTTGGCGCCGGTCGCTCTGGATCAACTGGTAGCAACTTGTCTGGCAAAAGGGCGCGACGAAAGATTTCAGTCCGCGCACGATCTCGCGCTGCAGTTGAAGGGAATCACCCACGCTCCTCAAGCTCCAACCTCCGCAACACAGGAAGCGCATACGAAGCGCTCCTGGCTGATGCTGGCAGTTGCGGCTGCTCTGCTCATCGCCGCGGCGCTTTTCTTTTACTTCTCGCAGCGTGGCAGCACTCCCATGCTTTCGGTGCGCGCTTACATTCCTCCGCCCGCGGGCACGGCATTTCGTCCGACCGGATTTGACGCCGGGCCGGTAGCAGTTTCTCCCGACGGCAAGACGCTGGCCTTCTCGGCTGTCGACGAAAAAGGAATCACGAATCTCTGGGTCCGCTCGCTGGATGCGGCGCAAGCGACTATGTTGCAAGGCACCGAGGACGCTACGTACCCGTTCTGGTCGCCCGACAACAAGTATCTGGGGTTCGTTGCCGACCGCAAGTTAAAAAAGATCGCCGTCACGGGAGGCGAGGCGCAAACCCTGGCGGACCACGCTGAGGGCCGCGGCGAGTGGGGCGCCGACGGCACGATTCTGTTTGTCGATGACCACAGAATTGCGATTAAACAGGTCAGTGCCGCGGGAGGAAACAGCTCGACCGCGATGACCCACGGCAGCGATGAGTATGGGGTGAACTCGGCATGGTTCCTGCCTGACGGAAAACATTTTCTCTACACCGGGTACCGCGCGAATGCCCCCAGCCGGATCAAGGTTGGCACATTAGGCAAGCCCGACAGCAGCGTGGTGGTCACGGAGGGTGCTGCGCCGAAATTTTCTTCGGGTCATCTGTTGTTCGTCCGCAGTGGGAAGATTCTGGCGCAACCGTTCGATCCGGATACATTCAAACTTTCCGGCGATCCGGAAGTGCTGGGCGAAGCCAATTTGTTTTCCGTCTCTCCCAGCGGGGTGCTCGCCTATCACGAGAGTTCGGCAAATTCAGAGCTGAAGATATTCGATCGCAGCGGAAACGTCGTCGCCACTCCAGGTCCACTTGCCGCTTACCACTCGCCGCGGTTCTCTCCCGATGGCAAATCGATCTCTGCGGACGTGCGCGATCCGAAGACGGGAAAAGACGATGTCTGGATCTATCCGGTTGCGGGCGGACAGCCGACGCGAATCACCTTCGGGCCGGATGACTATCGGGCGACATGGTCTCCTGACGGCCGGGAAATCGCTTATGCCGTTCACGATGGCAACAAGCTCTCGATTCACAAGCGGCCGCTGGATGGAAGCAGGCCCGATGAAACGCTGTACGAAACGGCTGATTTTGTCGGTGCAACTGTGCAAGACTGGTCGCCAGACGGAAAGTATCTTTCGCTGGATCTGCTAAACAAAGACTTGATCTATAGAGACTGGATCCTCCCGCTGGCTGGAAAGCGCGAGCCGTTCCTCTCCGCTACCACAATCGCGACAGACGCCAGCCAATACGACGGACATTTTTCTCCCGACAGTCGCTGGCTGTCATATTTCTCCTACGAGTCCGGCCGTCCGGAAGTCTACGTGGTGCCATTCCAGTCGAATGGCGTGAAGTATCAGGCATCCACGACTGGAGGCTGGGTTTCACGCTTCGCCGGCAACGAATTCTTCTTCGTGACGATGGGAAACAGATTGATGGCGGCACGAGTTGTGACGCAGCCGAATTTTCATTTGGAGGACTTACACCCGCTGTTTCAGTTAGACTTGCCCAATTTCACCGACCCGATCTTCGATGTGACACGTGATGGCCAGCGATTCGTCGTGCTCACCGCAGATCGCGCGAAGACTTCGTCAATCACCCTGCTTACGAACTGGACGGCGGCGTTGAACAAATAGAATTGAATATCATTTGATCCAGAATCGGGTGCTCTCTAAAAGAGGCTGCCATTTCCCGATTGACGGGCAACCCTTCCGTAATCCGGTAAGGCAAGGTTATGCCGACCAACCGCGAAGTAAAGGCTTGAATGCAGAGCAGTGGCTGCTCTACTCAGGATTGCTACTGGGAAGGAGCAACGACAGACTTGTTGGCCTTGATTGACCTCTAGCGTTTCATCCACGTAAGATTCGGGCCTGTGATCGGCCAGACCATCTCGCACTACCGCATTGTCGAGAAGTTGGGTGGGGGCGGGATGGGTATTGTGTACAAGGCGGAAGACCTGAAGCTCGGTCGCCACGTCGCCCTGAAGTTCCTTCCCGACGAACTCGCCCACGACACACAAGCTCTCAGCCGTTTCCAGCGGGAGGCTAAGGCTGCGTCCTCTCTAAATCACCCGAACATCTGCACGATCTACGAAATCGACGAGGCCGATGGGCGCAGCTTCATTGCCATGGAACTGCTGGAGGGCCAGACGCTCCGGCACCGGATCGGGGGCAAGCCTATGGAGATCGAGGCTGTGTTCGATCTGGGCATCCAGATCGCCGACGCGCTCGACGCCGCGCACGGGAAAGGAATCGTCCATCGGGACATCAAGCCTGCGAACATCTTCTCGTTCCAATGAGGTTGCCAGATGGCATCCAGGCAGATAACAGGAGCGCCGGTTCGTTCGCTAAGTTGTCGCGCCAACGTGGTCTTGCCGCTGCCCCCGCAACCCAAGATGACGACTCGTGACATGACGATCTACTGCAGGATTTAGCTGACATTACGCGCAACATGAACCACTGTCCGCGTCCCGAACCTCAGTACGCGCAACCCGCCTTGGGCTTCAGCATAGCTTCGTTCGCCTTGGCCGTGATCTGATTTCGCACATCCCAAAGTTCCTTGTAGAAAAGGTGCTCCATCCGTTGATGAAGAACCTCGACCGGCGTACCCATCGTACCGATCACGCCGCCGCCAATGATTCTCTGCGCCAGTTTGAGATGATGAAAGCGAAAAAGGTGTATGCGTTCATCAAAATCCAGAAGACATTCCGCCACGTCGTGCAGGCCGAAGAACTCGTCATGCCGGCGGTAAATGTCATCCACGCTGAGGTTTGCCTTGCGCAACTGAGCATGGAACACCTCGCCAAGCCGCGGTCCCACGTGCAGCATGGAGAGAAATCCCGGCGAATCCAACCCACTCCCGTGTCCCAAGCCGGCGCGGATAATGTGGTAGTCATAAGGCGTGATGGTTTCCAGCACATGGAGCATGGAAATCGGATACTCCAGCATCTGGTTGGCGCGGCGAATCAAGCGCGCGGCATTCGAGAACTCGCCTTCGTCGATGTGCAGGCGCGCCCGGTCCAGATCCCAGGCAACCCCTTTCAGCAGCAGCTCAGAGGCTTGATGCACGACCTGAAACGTCATCTCATCTTTATGCAGAAATTCTTCGGGAAGCTTTTGCAGCGACAGCAATTCATCCGTGTGCAGGTAACGTTCGTAGTCCGAAGCTCCCTTGCCCGGCAATATCGGTTTTTTCAAATCATCCATGCTACTCGTCTCCAGATAGCGGCGAATCAACTCGCGTGACTAACTAGTTCTTTGCTCCGGTCCACTGCGGATCTTTTTCCGGTGCCACGATCTCGCCGTCGCGCATGTGAATAATACGGTCCCCATAGCTGGCGGCTTCCGGGTTATGCGTGATCATGAGCACGGTCTGGCCGAGTTCCCGGTTCGAGTGCCGCAGCATATCGAGGACAATCACCGAGTTCTTCGAATCCAGATTGCCCGTCGGTTCGTCTGCCAGCACGATCGCCGGCTTGTTGATTAGCGCCCGTGCCAGCGCGACGCGTTGCTGCTCGCCTCCAGACAGCTCTGATGGCCGATGCTGCAGGCGTTTCTCCAAACCCAGCAAGCCCACGATCTTGTCGAAATACGCCGCATCGCGATTTCCATTAGCCCCGGCAATGTCCACCGCGATATTGATGTTCGAACGCGCATCGAGTGTGGGCAGCAGATTGAATTTCTGGAATACGAATCCGATTTTACGTTTACGCAGGCGGGTGCGTTCCGCATCAGAGAGTTGCGCGAAGTCATCTCCATCGATGATCACGTGGCCCGAGTCGGCGCGAGCCAGTCCGCCCAGAAGATAAAAAAGCGTAGACTTGCCGCTGCCCGAAGGGCCGACCACGCTGACGAACTCACCCTTCTGCACGCTGAAGGAAATCCCGCGCAACGCGGGCACTTCCACCTTGCCCACGCGGTACGTCTTGTGCACATCCACGGCTTCGATAAGAACTGCCATCCAAACAATCGATATTACACGAAGCCTCGACTGGAGGCAGCAGCCGTCGCGTCCGCTGAACGAGAGCCTTGCTGAAGGCCGCGTGGATATTCGTCCGCCTATTCTCGTCGGGGAATCAGACACACACAGCGTGGAAGAAGGTTCGACTGCACCGCTGGGTCCGGGCCTGACCCCGCGTTCAGTCGCTGTAGGACAGCCAGATGTAAGATACCTTCCCGTTGCGTATCCCGAACTTGGCTAAGCTGAGATCCCCCATCGCCGGGCCCGCGCCGTACTGCAACTCTTTGTCGCCCAGGTCTGGCAACGTGTCGCCCTTTTCGTAGCCTTTGACAAGCTCTCGGTACGTCTTGGAATCCGGTTTTCCTTCCCGCAAAGGTTTTCCGTAGGCGTGCAAGACATCTTGCTCCCCGCTTCCAAGCCCGATTCCTTCGGGAGTTTTCCATCGGTTCAGATTGTCCGCCGTCGATGCTGTCGCCATGTGCATGCAGTTTGGGAAATCGGAGAGCAATGCGGCGTCGACCGTCGGAGGGACTCCCTCAGCGGACCGTAAGTAAAGAAACACTCCATGATCCTTAGATTCGTAACAATAGGGCGCGAATTCCGAGTTCCTGGGCGCCGGTCCCAGTTGCTTGAACAACTGGCTGATCACTGCGTCTCGGTTGAGGCAATAGGGCCCAAGGCATCTCGGTCCGGCGTATTTCTGTGCGCTGGCCAGGCTGGAGGCCAAAAGCATCGTGATCGAAAGAATCGCTCTACGCACGAAGCTCCCATTCATTGTTCAATGAGATCAGGCCGCGCTGGTGCGGGAAGGAGATTGCGTTATTTGTGCAGGCGCACGCTTCGGACCGCGCTTCCGAACCAGCAATAAGCGGATGCGCTCCAGCAACTCAGCTGGCGCGTACATTCCTTTCGGCAGAAAAACATCGGCCTTGCTGTCACGGTCGTAGATTTTGACCTTGCCGGACAAAAGAATTACTGGAGTCTGTGGTGAAAGGCCCTTGATCTCCTCGATGAGCTTGTTTCCATCCAGCCCCGGCATGATCAGATCGGTCAGGACGAGGTCGACACCACCCTTCTTGAATCGCTCCAGGGCTTCCTCGCCGCCGGTGCAGGAGACCACGCGATAGCCCCGCGTTTCCAGCATGACTTTGCGAATGGAGAGCGACTGTTCGTTATCGTCAACGCAGAGGATGGTTCTTTTTGGTTTCATTCTTGTTTCCGAAACGACATGCCAGTCCAGCCCGTGAGCCCGGGGAAATCCAAAAACTTTCCTGATAGAGAATTCAGAGCGAGAAGAATCGTAAAGGCGAACTCAGCAGATGTAAAGTGCCGCCGATGCTAATGGGAGATTTGCACCATTGAAAAATTTCTGCAGTTGTGCATGGCGTCATTTTTCCTGCACATTCGAGCACCACGCTCTTAAAAACTAACTTCTCCGCGGATCACTTCGACAACATTTCCACCGACACGCACATTAACCACTCTGTCATCCCGTCGTGACGCTCGCACAAAAATCCGGCTGGGACGTTGCATCTCCACTCCCTGTTCGATCAATACGTGCTCTTCCTGTTCAGCCACGCCATTAGCAACCATCCATGCCGCCGCGCATCCCGCCGCTGATCCCGTCGCCGGATCCTCGCCGTTGTAAAATATCATTCGCGCGTGCAATCGGGCTGCGGGATCCACCGTCTCGCGACTGACAAAGTAGAAAAACTTTCCTCCCGAACGCTCCAGATATTCGTCTGCGCCTTTTATGTCCACCCGCAAATTCCGGATAATTTCCAGCCCTCGCAGCGGAACGACGGTGAAGGGCAGGCCGGTGGAAATTGTCTCAATGGGCAGGGAAGGATCAATATCGCCGTCCCGCAGACCAATGGCGCGCACCACGGATTCGCGATCATGCCGCGGACCGAACTCGGGATTGACCTGAGTCATCTCGCCGAAAACCGGCTGCCCCGGCTTTTCCTCAAACTGTACCGGAACCTTGCCCACATTGAGGTCGAGCACGACTTCCCGCGCTCCCGACGACCCGCGTAACTGAAATGCGGTTCCAAGGGTCGGGTGACCTGCGAACGGCAACTCCTCCTGCACCGTGAAAATTCGCACCCGCACGCCGTGCTCCCGCTCGATCGATGCTTCCCGCGGCAGAATAAATGTGGTTTCGGATAGATTCATCTCCCGCGCCAACGCCTGCATTTCCTGGTCGCTGAGGCCGCGACCGTCGAGAAAGACAGCCACAGAATTTCCCTCAAAAGCGCGCGATGTGAAGGCATCCAACTGCACGAACTGAAGTCGCCGTATTTCTGCCATGGCTTGGCTATTGTATCGCCAGCGGTCGAGGCAGGGGCTTGGGAGCAACTGATTTTCCCTTGAGTACCGTTATGGTTGTCGATTTCCCGCGCTTGTTTGACTGGATTCGAGCCGCCGCGTATCCTGACTAATGTATGAGCTTCCGCTCCACGCCTCGGCCTCTTCGTTGTTGTGTGTCGGCCTTTGCGTGTGGGTAGTGCGGACTGGTTCTCTCGCACCCGCCTGGCGAACTGAAGGTGGGTTTCCTTTTTATGACTGAGACACTACCTTTAAAAGCCGCGGCGGGTCCCGACTAACCCTATTCACTAAGGAGAGATTAAATTATGAGCACGGATACTTTGACCGAAACTGGAACCAAGGTTCTTCGCATCAATGACACCGCCCCCGATTTCACCGCCGAAACCACCCAGGGCACCATTCACTTTCATCAATGGATCGGGGACGGATGGGCCGTCCTGTTTTCGCATCCCAAGGATTTCACTCCCGTCTGCACCACCGAACTCGGCTACATGGCCGGACTTCAGCCGGAATTCGCCAAACGAAACACGAAAATCATCGGACTGAGTGTCGACCCCGTGACCAACCACGGCAAGTGGGCCGCCGATATCGAGGAGACCCAGGGACACAAGGTGAACTACCCGATGATCGGCGACACTGAACTCAAGATCGCCAAACTCTACAACATGTTGCCCGCCGAGAGCGGACATACCTCCGAAGGACGCACCGCTGCCGACAACGCCACCGTGCGCACGGTCTTCGTCATCGGCCCCGACAAGAAGATCAAGTTGATGCTCATTTATCCCATGAGCACCGGCCGCAACTTCGACGAAGTCCTGCGCGTGCTCGATTCGATGCAACTTACCGCCAAACACAAGGTCGCTACACCGGTGAACTGGAAGCCAGGCGGCGATGTCATTATTCTGCCATCAGTCTCGAATGATGAAGCGCAGCAGAAATATCCCGGAGGCTGGAAGTCGCCCAAGCCCTATCTCCGAATCGTCCCCCAGCCGAAGTAATCGGAGATGGTTTAGCGCGGACACTCCTCTCGCGAAGCCCGGGACCGTGGATTAGCCGGATGCGTACGGATCAGTTGGAGGTTCAGTTCTGATCTGTAAGAATCCGTGCCGATCCGTGGCCGCCTTGCCGCCTTCCCAAACCGTATTGTGGAAGGAATTTCCCTCAACCTTTTGCAGCCAACGCGTCGCGCAGCTAACATGGGAGCGCGTTGCTCTGCGGCACGGAAGCGCATGTGGTCCGGTGATTGCCACGGTCTTCAAAACCGTTGGGCGGCATCTCTGATGTCGCCGGTGGGTTCGACTCCCACTCGCTTCCGCCAGTTTTCGCGGGTCACGCCTGGGCGCTGGACGCTTCTTGATGGCCTAGGATGATTCGAGAAATCTGGCTGGGCGGAAACCGAAACCGCGGCGTCCGCGTGCAAAGGGTCGGGCCTGCCTGAGTAGTTCGCGGATCTCCACGTCGAGCGCGCTACATTCTTCATCACGCATTTCGGTGAAGCGAAAAGGCTGCAAATATCCCTGTGTAGCCCTCATCGGGAATAACATCGCTGCTTTACCGCGCACCGGCCGGGTCTCCAGGTGCAGTGTCAGGCTAACGGAGACGCCCTCGTCCAGGCAGTTCGGCAGCTCGAGCAAGCCGCCGGTGGTGGAAAGCCGAAGCGTCTTGGCCCAGCATTGGCGTCCATTTTCGAGCTGAATGCTTGCGGAGACAGTTCCCCACAGGTTGACGCGAGGGGCGCGGATTTTTCTTCCGGGGTGGGGGAAGTCTGCCATTACACTTCCACTATCTCACCCGACACGAGTCCTGGGCAGATTACGAAAGCAGTCCGCAAGTCCGAATTCGGAAGACGGAATCCGTACAACACCTTTCGTAATCTCCCGTTCCCCTCAAGTGCGTACCATACTGGCAGGGAATATGGACGGCCTCTCCCAACTGCACGCTCAATTGCGCGCACCGCGAATCAACCTCGCAGACTTCACTCCCGCGGTGCTTCGATTTCAGGATGGTCAACGCGCTTCCGGCAAACTTCAGGTCCTCTCCGTGAACGGTGGATTGCTTTCCCTGCCGAGGCCGATTCATCAGGGCTCGCAGGTGAAGGTGATGTTCCTGACTCACACGGGGCCCGTGCTGGGCGCGGCGGAAATGCTCAGCCCGATGACCAGCACGCAACAACCATTTCGCTTTGTTTCGCTCCCCGTCGACGATCGCCGGAGATTGGGAGCGGCGATTCAGTCAACTTTGAACCAACACCTCCTAAACAAAGACGCTGCCGAACAAAAGTGGATGGAGAAGCTGAGGGCAGCATCGAGCGGCGAGAATCGGCCGCGCCGACGGATGCTCAAGTTCGCGAGCGGTGCGCTTGCCCTGGGAATACTTGGTGTAGGCTGCGCGTTTTATTTCATTCGATACATGCACTAAAACAGCGATGGTTTCCCCCAACACTCGCCGTTGGCCACGACATCAGGTGAAGCTGCCTGTCCGCATTATTACCCCTAACGACGTTTCAGAAATTGTTGTACCCGGCCTAACCACCGAGATCAGCCGCGGAGGCATGGCGCTGTACGGCGGAGTGCCGCTGCAGCCGGGCGATCTGATGGAGGTCGAGTTCCAGACTTTCAATCGTCTGCGTGTGGCCGCGTCGGTTCGCGATCGGAATGGATATTGCTTTGGACTGGAATTTCTGGGTCTGCTGCCAAACGAGGATGGAGAGAATGCCGAGCCAGATTTTGCCGCGATGGCTGGCGAAGCCGGCGGATTAGTGGAGCCAGTGGAAGTCGAGGCCAACTTCAGTCCCCTGGCCGCACCCGCGGTTCTCGGCGAGGATGAAGCCATGGCGTTGTTTCTTAAGAGGCACGAGGCCTACCTCCAGCAAAAAGAGATGGAGATCAAACGCTGGCGTTACGAGATCCAGGAGATCCGGCAATCGCGCAGAGAGATTGATCTGATCCTGAGGCAAGTGCTGGGGCGGTCGGGTTAGGGCTCATCGACGCGTCGCAACGAACGGGCTGTTCAGCGATCATTCGTGAAATCCTGATTTAACTACTGGTTTCCTGAGCCCACTCATTGGGCAATTGCCCGTTATCTCCGAACTGCCACCTCAGCCGTCCGCCGTTTTTCGCGTTGATGTCTGTCAATCGGTGGCCGACGAATCGCAGGGCAAGCTCAATAGCCTGAAAAGCGTCAACTCCGAATATTGCCTGGACGAACTGATCATCGCCAAAGCCAGTCATCTGGATGGGGCAATAGAACTCCCCTTTGCCTCCGAGGGCCTCTTGCGGCTTCCCTATACTCACCAGCAGTCGACGCTCCGGCTCGTCTGCCCACCAAAACAGCCTGGTGGCGATCACTTCAGTCATCGAGACTCGCATCTCGATATATTATCCGTCGGGCAGGCCGCAGTCGACAGCGTGGCCTCTCCTTGATTATTTCCGGTACACTACTCCACCCTTCATTATGAAGCTTACTTTTTCGAGCACGCTGATGTCCTGCGACGGGTCTCCGGGGACGGCGATTACGTCTGCCAGATAGCCCGGTTTCAGTTCGCCAATCTGCCCTTGCCAGCCGAGCAGCTTTGCTCCGTTCAGCAGGTCGGCTTGCAGTGCGGCGATTGGAGTCATGCCGTACTTGACCATCAGCTCTAGTTCACGGGCTTGGGTGCCATGGGGAAAAGGCCCTACGTCCGATCCAACTGCCATAGGCACGCCCGCCGCAAGCTGCTTGCGAAATTCGATTGCATGCAAGTCGAGCATCTGGCGATCGTGGGCTCGCTGCTCAGGCGAGTCAGCGTGCTCCGAGAAATATTCAAAGATAGTAAAGGTCGGCACGGCGAAGATTTGCTTTTCCCGCATGATCCGCATGGTCTCGTCACTGAGTTGATTGGCATGATCGATGGACGCCACGCCGGCCCGCGCAGCATAGAGCGTGCCAGGTTCGCCTGTGGCGTGAACGGCCACCCGCTTGCCGGCGCGATCGGCTTCCAGCACAGCGGTGGTGAGTTCGGCTTCCGTGTACTGATAAATCGTGGAAAAGTGGCCGTCGCGAATCGTATCAGGCCCGGTCTCATAAATCTTGATGAAATCGGCGCCTTCTTTGAGCTGCTCGCGGATCGCGCTCACAAGTTCGGCACGGTTGTTCGCATAAGTGGCGTTCGATAGCACATGCTGCGCGGGGTTGAAGTGATTGGCGTCCTCGTGTCCGCCAAGAATGTCGATGGCGTTGCCGCTGATGCGCAAGCGAGGTCCAGGAACCAGACCCTGATCGATGGCGTTGCGCACCGCGGTGTCGGCCGAACCCGCCCCTTCGGTGCCCATGTCGCGCTCAGCAGTAAAGCCAGCCATGAGATCGGCTCGTGCTGCAAGCGTGGCAAGGATGGTCCGTTGCGGTACCGATTCTTCCACCGTCTGCAAATCCTCGGCGCCGGGATGCAGAAACAGATGCACGTGGGCATCAATTAACCCGGGCAGCAATGTGGTATCGCCGAGATCGATGACTTCCGCGCCCGCCGGGTGGGCCACCCTCGACCCCACTTCGACGATACGTTCACCCTGCACCAGCACTTCACCGGGTTTCACGATGCGTCCGCTTTCAATCTCGAGCAGTCGAGCCGCGTGCAGCACGATGGGATGGGCTGCTCCGGTCTGAGACTGGGCGGCAGAGAAGAGGGTGCAGGCCAGTAGAAACGCGGCCAAGGCAGGGACAAGCTGTGATCTTTTCATGGGTGTCGGAAAAATGGTACCACTCGGAACGTCGAAACGGCGGCGGATTTCGCACGAACTTTGGAATTCGCCGAATCCGAAAGACCGCTGGTGCCTAGACGACGGTAACGTCGCCAACTCAAGCCGAGGGCGATAGCATGGGAGACGAGTCTGCATTTGTAAATGGAGAGTTCTTCGTGCGTTCTGCCCCCAAAATCGCCACCCTTGCGGGAGCGTTGCTCTTAATGATGGCCAGCGGCCACGCTCAATCGCTGGGAGACGTAGCCCGCGAGCAACGGGAGAAGCTGGCAACAGATGGGTCCGCTCCAGCAAAAGTAGTCACGAATGAGGACATTTCGGAAACTGACGGACCCGAATCAACCCCTTCGGTCCGGGTTCGGCGTCATAAAGTTCCGCACCCTGTCGAGCCCGTAACGCGAGCGTCCAACGATACTCGCGCCGCCGCACAGTGGAAGGCGAAGATCGTCGCACAAGAACGCACGATCGCGTCTCTGCAAAACCAAATCGACAGAGTAAATGCCTCGATCCGCTTTACCGGGGTGAGTTGTTACAACTGTGCGCAGCACAATGAAGCGCAAATTGAAAAGCTGGCAACTGTGCAACGCATGGAGCAGCAACTCGACCAGCAAAAACAAAAGCTCGAAGACATGCAAGAATCCGCCCGCAAGGCGGGACTGGGGAACGCGGTCTACGAGCCGTAGCTTGCCGCTTTTTGCGCGACGCCTAGTGGGGAAACGATTCCCAGTGCGGGTCGATCACCCAATCCAAATAAATCCAAAGCACGCGCGAGAAGAGCGTCAGCGTCGGCGCAAGCGGTAAGAACAGCAGAATCGCCCACACGGTCACCCTCTGCAACGACCACGGAGTGACTGCCCACAGCAGAAGGGCGAGCGCCACGATCGTAATCAAAGCCAGACCGTAGCTGATGTACATGGCGCCCAGAAAGTAGCCCGGTTCGCGTTCAAACTTCAGTCCACAATTCGGGCAGCGTTCCTGCATGCGGGGAAATCCGGTGAAGATCGACTTGCGGAAGATTCTGGCGGCACGACATCGCGGACACAACTGGCGAAGGATTGCCAAGGCGGTCGATGTCTGAGTTGCAGTCTTCACGAAGAAGTTCCGAGCTCGACCTTAACACGCATTGGCAACCATCCGGACGAAAGCGTACTCTTCAACCGGATTTTCCATGTAGGAGCGGGCGTCCTCGCCGGTGCGGCGTTCGCATGAAACTCGCACTTGATTAGAGTTTCGCTAAGCGGACTTACTTCTTGCGGTTAGACGGCTGCGCCGCAACCATGGCCCGCCGGACAGGAACGATCGCGCCGCGCGCAGGGTCGGCAGCTGCGCTGGCCCGCGCCAGCACTTCTTCCTGGATGTATTTCACGAAGTCCTGAATCTGAAGCTGCATTTCTTCCATGCGCTCGCGCATCTGCAGAATGATGGCGATACCGCTGATGTTCACCGCCAGGTCCCGAGCCAGCGTCAGGATGAAATCCAGCCGCTGCAAATCCTCGTCGGTGTAGAGCCGGGTATTGCCCTCGGTTCGCGACGGTTTCAGCAAGCCCTCGCGTTCGTACAGACGCAAGGTCTGGGGATGGATGCCATACATTTCAGCCACCGCCGAAATCATGTACGCGCCCTTGGATTTGCGCTTGGTCATCGCCTCAAAGTCTACAACAAAAAGAAAGAAGCCACGGATTTTGCGGATGCTCACGGATTTTTCGTGATCCGTGTCATTCCGCGTAATCCGTGGCCGCTTTTATTAGGCGACCGCTTCCGGCTTCTCTACGGCAGCCGGAGTCCATCCCTGCGGTTTAAGCGCGTGATTCAGAAAATACGCAAATACCCCCGCCGCGATGAGAAGCATTCCGAAGGCGAACGAACTCATCCCCAGCACTTGCTCGGTCTCGCTGCGAACCACTGAGAATCCAAGAAGCAGCATGGGAGCAATCCCGACGGCAACGGCTCCAAACATTCCACCAGGAACCCGGAACGGCCGATGCAATTCAGGTTCTCGTACGCGCAGAACGATGAGCGCGATGAACTCCAGCGAAAGGCTGGCCCCGTAGAGAAGAATGTCGATGGTCACGAGGCGCTCGAAACCTAGGCCAAGGCACAATGCCCATCCGATTGCGCAAACCACAATCGCGACCCACGGCGCGCGTGATCGAGGATGCAGCTTGCCAAAGACGCGAGGCAACATTCCGTCCTGCGCCATGGCCAGCGGCAGACGCGAATAACTCATGACCAGAGCATTGAACATGCCGAAGCCGCTGATCATTCCGCCGAGGGCGAGGCCGACGCGTAACAGTGGGCCACCCAGCAATCCGGCGATGTCCGCCCAGAATCCGGTCTCCCATGCGCTCGAGGAAAGCCCGGTCATCCACATCGCCGCCACGGGGACGATGTAGCTCAGGGCCACGATCACGACCGCCGCCAGCATGGCGCGAGGATACGTCCGCTGCGGTCGCTCCACTTCAGTGGCAATGGTAGAGGCGTTGTCCCAGCCCATGTAATTCCACATGCAAATCAGCAGGCCAGTGAGGATGTCGACCGAGGACGTAGTTGGTTTGGTGACAGCGTGAGCCAGCGCTCCGATCTTGAAGGGCGCGATCGCTACAATCAGAATGAAAGGCGCCGACAGAACAATCAGAAGCCAAAGGGAAGTCGTCGAAACCACGCGAACGCCAGCGACATTCAGCAGCGCGCAGACGATGACTACCGCCAGTCCGACCATCCATCCGCGATACCCCTCCGCGAACCATGGAAACAGGCGCGTGAGATAAAGGACAAACAAAGTCGGATAGATCGCCATGTCGAAGATCGACGCCACCAGCGAGAGCCACGCTTCCTGAAATCCCCAAAAGTTGCCCATGGCGCGGCGCACCCAGGCGTAGTAGCCGCCTTCGTAAGGCAGAGCGCTTGAAAGTTCGCCGATCATGAAAGCAGTAGGCAGACTCCACAGAATCGGAGTCAGCAGAAGAATAAGGATAGCTTTGCCATACCCGGCTCCGCGCACGATGTCCTCTGTACCATAGGTGCCGCCCGACACCATGAAAAAGGTGGCTGCGACGAGTGGCCACAAGGTGAGGCGAACGGATTTCTTCCGGCGGGGGACAATTGCGGGTGGCTGGAATTGTTGACGTGGCGCGCTAGCTGTTGCCAATTTCTATGTGTTCCTCCCTTGGGACGAATCACTCTCAGCCACCCCGTCGCGCCTACATTCGCTCTGGGCCTCCCGGTGCACTAAGATTCCGGAAGCTGCGCTGAAGTTAGTTCGCATTCGTGAGAATACGGCAATTTAGATGCGTTGTGGAAAAAAAGTGATCAGAATTCGAGTTATTTTTTTCTCGGAGGGGCTGCGACGGAGGTAACGGCTGTCAGCCTCCCGCCAGCGAAGCAGGCAGAAAACCAGCTCGAACGATCTGGTATAAATAATGCGATTTCAAAAACCGTTTCTCTCAGGAGAAAATTCCATGAAGAAAATGCTGCTTGCTGCTTTCTTGATGAGCGCCGTCATCCTGCTCGCCCAATCAGGAAAACCGCAGAATACCTTTACGCCAAATCAAATCAAGTGGGGACCGCCTCCGCCGTTCGTCGCCGCTGGCGCACAGCTCGCAGTGCTCGAAGGCGATCCCACCGCCAGCACTGGGGATTACACCATCCGGCTGAAGATGCCTGGCGGATACAAGATCGCTCCTCACTGGCACCCCAAGAGGGAGAACGTCACCGTTATCTCCGGGAGTTTTAAGGTAGGTATGGGGGACAAATTCGAGGCGGCTAAAATGGGGACCTTCCCCGCTGGCAGCTTCGCTTATCTGGATCCCGAAATGCACCACTACGCGATGGCTTCGGGGCCAACGGTGGTTCAGGTGCATGGCATGTCGCCGCTGCAGTTCAACTATGTGAACCCTGCGGATGATCCCAGTAAGAAGTGACCGCAAGACAGCACGGGCGCGGGGTGCCCCGCTCCTTGCGGCCTTGTCGCAAGGGGCGGGTGCTTGGGCTATCGGACACTTAATCGGGAAGTTTGTTCCGAGTCCAAACCCGCGAGGGCTAATTGTTTGCAACCTTACTCGATCGGGGGGCCGTCGCCCGCTTTCACAGCGATCGGTCGCAGATCGGTAATCAGGTGATAAAGAAAACGGCCTGGTTCTTCCTGCATTACCATGTGGGCAGAATTGTCGAACCACACGAGTTTCTTTGCCGGCGCATGAATGCGCTTGAACCACTCATCAGCAACCGTATGAGAGGTTGCGTAATCGTGACGACCCTCAAAAAGGAGGATTGGGCACTTGAACGTAACCAGATTCTCATAGTTCAGTTCTTCCGCGGCGCTCAAAAGATGAGTCAGGGAGTACAAACTACCTTCATCAACCAGGTCTAGATCTTTGTCCGTGTAATCCGGCGAAAGATTCCACGCATTTCCATCATAGGAGAAATCGGTGCGCCCGTAAGTGAGACCACCGTAGAACATGATCCACTTACGCTGCATCCCGATTCTGGCAAAAGTCAGCTCAGCTGTGCCGGGATAAGGAGCGATGGACAGGAGTTCTTTTTCGGCTTCGGAGTTATGATGGGAGCGCGCCTCGTCCAGCGCGAAGCGATAGCCCTCCTCTTCGCTACGTCTTATATTGATCATCTGTCCCACGCCTAAATATGCATGGAGCCATTCGGGATGGCGTTGTGCAACCGCCAGACCGAGTACGCTTCCCCATGAGTGTCCGAGCAGAAAAATCTTCCGCTTGCTGAATGTCTTTAGCAGGTATTGCACCACTTCTTCCGTATCGCTGGTCATCTGCGCGATCGTCATCGTTGAAGCCAGCGCGTTCGGGTCATTGGCGGCATACGTCTTCCCCGTGCCACGCTGGTCCCACTGCACCACGGTGAAGTAATCTTCCCACGGCGTCTGGAAGGTATAGTCTGCGGGCATCGTCGGCGATCCAGGACCGCCATGTAGAAAAAGAATAATTGGGTTGCGACGATCTTTCCCGCGGATGGATACCCACTGCGTGGACCCATTGATCTGCAACGGAAGAAGCTCATCGACACCGTTCGGAGAGACGATTTTTCGAGAGGCTGCGATGATGCCGCTCACCTCTGCCCGCGACATCATCTGCGGCTGAGAGGGGTTGCTATTTGTGCTCTGCTGGACTCCGGCGCTCTGCCCATGGCAGAGACAAGCAAACAGCAGTACAGTCAAGATCGCAGTCTTCGAGACAAGAATGGCTGGCGCTGGTGCCGTCACTTTCTTCATCTTCTTTTTGATGCCAAAAAGGCAGCAATTGCACCTTAGACGCTCTTCCAGAGTTCGGCGCGTGGATCCTCGGGGTTCAACTTTGCCAGTTCGCGCAGGATTTCCTTCGAGCGCTCGTCGTGGGGCATGGGGACTGCGGTCTTGATCTCAACGATCTCATCTCCGCGTGCTCCCTCTTTGGTCGCCGACGGCACGCCCTTTTCGCGCAGTCGCAGCTTCTGGCCCGACTGCGTTCCCGGCGGAATCTTGAGCATGGCGCGGCCATCGATAGTCGGAACCTCAACCTTAGCGCCGAGCGCCGCTTCGGTGACGCTCACCGGAACGGTGAGGTGAATATCGTCGCCTTCCCGATGGAAAATAGGATGGTCTCCCGCGCGGATAATGGCGTACAGGTCGCCGGGGGGTTGCCCGTGAGAACCAGCGTTGCCTTTGCCAGGAATTCGAATGCGCTGGCCATCGCGCGTGCCAGCCTTGATACGGACCTCGAGCGGTTCGGTTTTCTCAACCGTGCCCACTCCGTGGCAGGTCGGGCAGGTCGAAATGTTCTTACCCGTGCCGTGGCAGCGCGGACAAGTCGTATTGAACTTCATCCGTCCGCCGGTTTGGGTGATTTGGCCGGTGCCGCCACATTCCGGGCACTTGCCCGGGGACTCGGTGTAGCCATTGCCGTGACAAGTCCCGCAAACCTCCTGCCGGGTAATGTTCAACCGCATGACGCCGCCGCGGATCGCGGTCCAGAACGGCACGTTAACCTGGTACTCCAGGTCGGAACCTGGTTCGGGCACTTCCTGCGCGGCCGCGCCGCTCCGGCCGCTGAACATCCCGGAAAAGATGTCTTTGAAACCCCCGCCGCTGCCACTTTTCCGGCCCCGGCCGCCGCTGGCTCCTCCTTCGAAAAGATCGGAGAAATCAAACCCACTGAAGTCATAATTCGCGCCCTGACCTCCCGCGCCAGCGGGTTGTCCGCCCGGGAAGCCCCCCTGAAAATCAGTGGCGCCGCCTCCCGTCCCACCGCCCGCGCGTGCATACGCATCAGCCGTCGCAGGATCAATGTTGTCCGAATAAAAGCCGAGCTGGTCGTAAATCTTGCGCTTCTTGGGATCGCTCAGAACATCATTGGCCTCAGACAGCACCTTGAACTTCTCTTCAGCTCCCTTGTCGCCCGGGTTGACGTCCGGATGATACTTGCGCGCAAGTTTGCGAAACGCCTTGCGAATGTCCTCGGCCGAGGCGGATTTCTTCACCCCGAGGATGTCGTAATAATCTTTCTTGGCAGTGGTCGCCATTGCTATTCGTGCATCCTAACCAAACATCAGTTCTGGATCTTGTGTCTTCCCGCTTCCAGCACGCCGATGCGCTCGTACTTCGGCGCATCCACGTAGACCGGAATGCGGTTCACTCCGGTTAGAGTTTGCGCGAAGACGTACCAGCGCCCTTCGTCTTCCGCGAAATTAAGAAAATATGTTTGCCCGTTCGCTTCAAATTGCAATTTCAATCTCCCCTTGGTTCGAAAAAAAGCCTCGAAAAAACAAGCCACGGATTTCACGAATTCTCACAGATGCTGCCCTTCGTCTCTAGATCCGTGACGATCCGCGTAAATCCGTGGCCAAGCTCCTCGCTGTCCTTATTTCTTGTCCTCTACATCTACATATTCCGCGTCTATGACGCCTTCGTCCTTTTTTGTGTTGCCATTATTGGACGATGCGTCTGCTCCGGCGCTTGGGCCTGCTCCGCCTTGCGGGGGCTGGGCGGCTTTGTACATCTGCTCGGCCAGTTTGTGCGAGGCTTGCGTTAGCGTTTCGCGAGCCTTTTCCATCGTGGCTTTATCGTTGCTCTCCAGTGCTTTCTTGGCGTCGGCGATTGCGTTCTCTACGTCGCCTCGTTCCGAGCCGGAGATCTTATCGCCCTGCTCGCGCAGCATTTTCTCCACGCCGTAGACCATGGAATCGAGTTGGTTCTTGGCGTCGATCGCTTCACGCTGAGCTTTGTCTTCGGCCGAGTGCGCGTCCGCTTCTTTCGCCATGCGCTCGACTTCCTCTTTGCTTAGACCGGAAGACGACGTAATCGTGATCTTCTGATCCTTGCCCGTGGCCATATCTTTAGCGGTCACGTTCAGGATGCCGTTCGCGTCGATGTCGAACGTCACCTCAATCTGGGGCACGCCACGCGGAGCCGGTGGCAAACCGGTCAGGTGGAACTTGCCCAGAGTGCGATTCTGCGCCGCCATCGGACGCTCGCCTTGCAGCACATGAACTTCGACCGAAGTCTGACTATCGGCTGCAGTCGAGAACGTTTCCGTCTTGCGGGTCGGAATCGTCGTGTTGCGTGGAATCATCGGCGTGGCTACTCCACCCAGCGTTTCAATCGCCAGGGTCAGCGGAGTCACGTCCAGCAAGAGCAGATCCTTGACTTCGCCGCCGAGCACGCCGCCCTGAATGGCCGCGCCGATCGCGACAACTTCGTCCGGGTTCACGCCCTTGTGCGGTTCTCTGCCGAACAGCTCTTTTACCAGCGCCTGAATGCGTGGCATACGAGTCTGTCCGCCGACCAGCACGACTTCATTGATCTTGCTGGCGTCGACGCCCGCATCTTTCATGCACTGTTTGCACGGTCCAACCGAACGCTGGATGATGTCTTCCACCATCGATTCCAGCTTGGCTCGGGTCAGCTTCTTGACCAGATGCTTTGGACCGCCGGCATCCGCGGTGATGAATGGCAGATTGATCTCCGTCTCCATGGTCGTAGAGAGTTCGATCTTCGCCCGCTCGGCTGCGTCGCGCAGACGCTGCAACGCCATCTCGTTGCCCTTGCCGCGCAGGTCGAGGCCTTCATCCTTCTTGAATTCGTCGATCAACCAATCGACAATGCGCTGATCAAGGTTGTCGCCGCCGAGGTGAGTGTCACCGTTGGTGGCCTTCACTTCAATCACGCCTTCGCCGACTTCGAGGATCGAAATATCGAACGTTCCGCCGCCGAAGTCGTAAACCGCAATGGTCTCATCCTTCTTTTTGTCGAGACCGTAGGCCAGCGCCGCCGCCGTAGGCTCATTGATAATGCGCTTTACGTCCAACCCGGCAATCTTGCCCGCATCTTTCGTGGCCTGCCGCTGGGCATCGTTGAAGTACGCCGGGACGGTAATGACCGCGTCGGTCACCTTCTCGCCGAGGTAGTCTTCCGCCGCCTTCTTCAGCTTCTGCAGAATCATGGCGGAAACCTGCGGAGGCGTATATTCCTTGCCCTGCGCCAGCACCGCGACGCCGTCGCCCTGCTTCACGACCTTGTAGGGGACCATCTTTATTTCTTCGCCAACTTCGTCATAGCGGCGCCCCATAAACCGCTTGATCGAGTAAACCGTGTTCTCCGGATTGGTGATAGCCTGGCGCTTCGCCACCTGCCCAACCAGCCGCTCGCCGGTCTTGGTGAATCCAACGACCGACGGGGTAGTCCGTCCACCTTCTTCATTGGGGATCACCTTCGGCTCGCCGCCTTCCATGACGGCAACGCAAGAGTTGGTAGTTCCCAAGTCAATTCCAATAATTTTGGCCATAACTGGCTCCTCCTAAGCTTGATAAGTCCTGTGTAATCAGTTGATTTATGATTACGAACGACCCCATCCTAAGACCTGAGTGAATCGTTGTCAAGGTTTAGATGCGGGAGGGGGTAGGGAGGATGCGCGCTTGTCTGCCAACAAACCGCGAACGTTGTGTGCCAGAACGAGCGGAGCGCGAAACAAGGACATAGGGCAGGTTCGCGCGAGTTCTACCCAGCCCAGGTCGGGCGTCCAAAGCGCGGGCACGAGCCCGTGAGCGTCGAACGAACAAGATTTTTCAGGGAGTCTTTTTATCAGCCACGCCCTGTAACGTTTGCCGCTCGGTCTTAATGCCAAAGCTCTTCCAGTGCTCTTTTGCAAACTCCACAAAACCCTCCCGTGGCTGTGCTCCGGAGAGCGTTGCCAGTTCGGTACCGGCTTTGGTCAAGAGGACGTGTCCAACGTTTAATTGATTGCCTTCTGTCCTTTCTTGTGGAAATTCAATCCAAACTCGGGAATCGAAGTACTGGATAAAGCCTTTGTGGCCGAGGCCTCCTCTCAGGTAGGAACTGAGAGGGTCCAGATGAATTAGGCCAGCGCTTTCTAAATGGCTAAGGCTACCGAAGTTCACCCCGACGTCGTTGTAGATTTTGTGGTTGAAATCGAAAACGACAGCGGTGGGCCCTGCGACCATGAAGACGAAGCCACAGAGCTTGGAAAAAAGCGTGGCATCCGATTTGTCAAGGCTTCCGACGAGATTCACAGTTCGTTTCGAGAACTTACCAGGAGAGCTTGCTTCCCCCGCGAGGATTCTTGCCCACAGACTTTGCATCTCCTCATCCGAGATCAGACGGCACTTGTCGAAGAAATTCGCGATCCAATCGTTTTCCACGTCTTCAGGTCGTGCCTCTGGGTTAATGTCTGGAAGCGCCTTGACCGTGATTGCCTCGATGTTGTTCTGCTTCTTCGCCTCTTCGGCAAAGAGCCGGGACATCGCACGGTGTTGAAGTTCAGTAATCTCAATGTTCGTCACAGTGCGAATTTTGTCCGCATCGGCTTCGGCCTGTGCAACTCGTCTTATCTGAAAAGGCTTGTATAGTCCGCCGATGGCATCGGAGATTTTCTCAATGAGAGTATTTGCTGGTTTCGACAGGTCGCCAAGATTGATCAGCGACGTGTTTCCTGAGTCGCCCATGCTCCACCTCTTCTTGTTCAAAAGGAAACCCGCTGGTGCGTAGTGTACGCGACTTGGGGTCGAAAGCCGGCCGACCTCAAGGGCCGTTCACTCTTTCTTTCCTAAGGACTGCTTGTATCGATGTCTACTCGAAGCGCATTGCGCCTTGAAATCATAGAAGGCCTCAACCACTTCGCCAAGCAATCTAAAGCCAGTTCTTGCTGTCATCGCGAGCATACTCGCCACTCCGACAAATGCTGAAAACACTATGATGGGAGGCTGGCCCACCTTTACGTTCTGTGTAAAGGTGGGGACGATGACGATGAGTTCCCACCTTTGCAAAAACCGCAAAGGTGGGCCAGCCACGGACAGAGAAGGCGGGCCGCGAGCGCCCTCAGGCCGGTTGTAGTCAAGAGATTGACAATGCCTTGGGTGGGCGGTGACACTGAATCATGGCCGAAGCAAATTGGAACGCAGAAGAAGGCGCGGGATGGGTGATACCGTGTCTCAATAAAGAAATCGAGGCTAAGTTCCAGTCTCTGCTGGAGACGAAACACCTATACCAGAAGGTGGTGATTGATTGGCAGAAGATAGTCGATGCGGTGAAAGGGAGAGTGATGTCCTGGGCGCATCCAGAGTTTTTCGCCAACATTCGAGGCGTCCCTGGCATGCAGTTTACTTTAGTGACTCAAGTTCTTTCTGTCGCACGGCAAGGAGTGTTGGGAGCTATCCCGCTTGTCCTTCTTTTAAAAAACGCAACCATGTTTTGTCGGGTGTGTGATAGGAGGGAAGCATTTCGCCCCATCTTGTACAAGGACTTGGCCGTTGAGCTAAGGCAGTTACCGGCAGCAAAGCTAGTCCGGCATTTGCCTGTGACGGACACCTTTCAAGACTTTGTCCTCGTCTACCAGTGCCAGCATTGTGAAGGTGTTCCGGAAACTTTTATTGTCAGACGCAAGGATTGGACGCTTAGCCTAGATGGGCGATCTCCGATGGCTTCGGTGGAGGCTCCTTCCTACATTCCGAAAAAGGAAGGTAATTTTTTTCGGGACGCGATCGTGGCGCACGGTTCCGGCAAGACGCTGGCTGGCCTGTTTTATTTGCGTACGTTCATCGAGCAGTTCGGGAGACGAATCACCGGAATCTCGGGCAAGAACACCGGCGACGAAATCCTGTCCGAATACGCCAAGACGCTTCCCGCGAACGTCAGAGACTCCATGCCGTCACTGGCCGAGTGGTATGGAAAGTTGAGTGCTGCGCTACACTCCGCCGATGCGGATGAGGAGTTGTTCACGAACGCCCAGGAAAAGATCGAAAAGCATTTTGAGATACGCAAAGCGATGAGCATCTCGGAGACACCTGTCAAATCCGCGGAACTTGATGGTGCTTCGGAGCTGAGAGCCGAGAACAAGGCACCGAGGTAACTCACGACGGTCGCTTGAGAGTCGCTCTATCTAACCTGCCGTCTACATAGGCAATATCCAACGAGACCCGCGAAAGCACGTCATCCTGACCATCGATAAGGCGGACTTCGACCACAGTAGGCAGTTCTTGGAACTCAAAAACCTCGTCTTCGAACACCTCGCCATACTCTGTCGCTCTTGGCAGTTTATAGGGGCTGCCGAGCTCTAGAGTCTCAGTCCTTTGAACTAAGACGAGTACGCACCCGCTTTCACTGACCTCTAAGTTGCGCGCATAACCGTCCGGGTTCAGCCATACGGCACCCGAAATACCTGTTCCAATTTCTGTTCCTTCCGCATTCCAAAATACGAAATGGGCTCTCATTCTATAAGCTGTTCTTGTTCTTTCCGTCGTTACTTCATTGCGGAAACAGGCTTTGAGTCCGATAGTGTGAGTCGCCCTTGTTTCGTAGTAACCGTTTTCGAAGTCTAAGCCGAATGTCGTCGCTACCAAGAACACAATGTTTGGCCTGAGGCGTTGGGGCTGAGCTCTAACTGGTGGGGGAGTTGCGGGATATCCAGGTGGAAAATTGAAATGTTGAGTTACGGATGCGTTCCCGCTGTCCCTCACCGTGGCGTCCGCTGTGTTCGTAACGGTCGCGGGTGGCGTGGGGGCCGGTGGCGTTAGAGCAGGACGGCGGAACGCGCGCCAGAGGAACCCGCCGATCACTAGGATGGCAGTGACGCCGACTCCCGAAAACACCCATTGCTTGTTTTGTGATATCCAATCGAGCCACGACATGCGTACAGCGTAAACGAAAAACCGACATTTTGGCGCAAAACTCGGTTGACCTTCGACCAAGTCGCGCTATGATCCGTCCGTATGCGCTCCGGTTCGCTGCGACTCTCTCACGACGTCGGGTGCCCCGCTCCTTGCGGTTTTGGCAAGGAGCGGGTGACGGGGGGCTGGCCCAGCCGTCCCCAACACAGCACGGGATGCCCCACCCGAGGGTGGCCCATTCTAGTCGCGTTCTTTGCGACTAGAGTGGGGCCCTTGACCGCAGCCACTGCCCCACTCAAGCCAAAGGACGGCTTGAATGGGCCACCCGGGGGATTCAAAAATGGCTAGTGGCTTACCCAACCTGTTCTTTGGCTTGAGAGTGCTTTGCGGATGGGCCGAGTCTTCCTGCCGCTCTTTCTCGCTTCCGCGCTGTCCATTCGCACTCAATCCCTAGCGTTCGATGGAACATTAAACGCAGGGTCCCTCCACTCCACAGATCATCGCTTCGCGATGACCTGTTCCGGTCGGGATGACAGAGTTGGGGAGTTTTTCTCCGAGCTGAGGTTCGTTCTGGACATTGAAATCGTAGTCGCGCTTTTGCCAGAAATGCTCGGCCTCACCGATCAATCGCCGCGATACTCCCTGCTTCCAAGGAAGGGTTTAAGTGGGCCACGCTTCAAATCCCCACCCTAAATTTCGCAAAGGACGCGAAATTTAGAATGGGGCACCCGGCGGAAAAGCAGGTTTCTCGACTCCGCAGGATCATCCGCATTCGCGGACGATCCCGCTGCGCTCGAAATGACAATGGGACGTGGATGAGTGTGCTTGAACCCAGGCACCCGACGAAAGACGCAAGGTCCCTCCACTTCGCTTCGTGACGGTCGGGATGACAAATATGGGGGCAGGCGGGACGTTCACCTAGCTCTTGCCGCGGATACGCCACCCAGCCTTCAGTTGCTACCGCCTCAGTTCCGGAATCACCCACTCCAGCAACTCGCGGGCATTCACGACTTGGGTCTGCCGCCACTTCTTGGGAAAATGGCGCTTGTTTCCCGTCACTATGTAGTCTGCCTTGGACGCTTCGGCGCACTCCAGAAAACGGTTGTCGTCGGGATCGCGGGTGACGTTCAGCCGATGACGAGGACGGACAATACGCGCCGCCTTCCGGAGCAGGCGCAAGGATCGGCCAACCTGTCTCGGAGCGATTCCAAATTTAGGCCGCCGTAGCACGCCCTCATATTCCTCAAGAATCGCAGCGGAGACTGCGATCTGCAGTTTACCCGCGAGGACCAGATCCAGCACGTGCCGCTCGTAGCCTTCGGCATTCAGGTGTGCCGACACGACCACGTTCGTATCCAGCACCACCCGGAGTTTTCTCATTGGTGTTAGAGGGAGCGTTCGCGACGGTAAGCGCGAATTTCGCGGTCGATCTCGCGCATGGAGAGTTTATTCTTGCCCTGCTTCCGCGCAGCGGCCCGGATAGCGGCAACGACATGCTTCTCCGGCGCGATGGTCTTGAGGAAATCCTTAATGCCCATAATTACGATCTGCGGCTCCCCTCGCCGATCCACGACGAACCGGGCCTGGTCGACGCGAGCTCTCCGCATGATTTGTCCAAGCTGGGTTCGCGCCGCCAGCGCGGAAATAATCTTCGGAACGGAATCGGGTGCTGTTCCCATGTGTCGTTGAACTAATTAATTGATTCCACACAAGAATACCACATCTGTCTGCGGGTGGCCCATTCAAGCCGTTTTTTGGCTTGAGTGGGGCTTTGCGGATGGGGTGAGTCTTCCTGCCGCTCTTTCTCGCTTCCGCGCTGTGCATTCGCATTCAATCTCCACTGTTCGATGGAACATTAAACGCAGGGTCCCTCCACTCCACAGATCATCGCTTTGCGATGACCTGTTCCGGTCGGGATGACAGAGTTGGGGAGTTTTTCCACGAACTGAGGTTCGTTGCGAACATTGAAATCGTAGTAGCGCCTTTTCCAGAAATGTTCAGCCTCGCCGATCAATCTCCGCGATGCTCCCTGATCTGAGTGCATTGCCGCGCGGCTTTCGGGGAGGCATCGGAGGGGTGGAGCATTGGTTCCCTGCGGGGCCGGAATCGAATCAGCGGGTTTGGCGGCGCGGCTGAAGCCGTGCCCTTTCAAGGCCGTCGCGTCTAAAGGCCCGTCCGACGTTCGAAACTGAGGCGCACACGCTCGAGCGCGGCCACGGAAACTTGCCTGGGGATGGGCGTCGTGAGCGAGGGTCGACGATGATAACAGCAGAAGGTGACGAAGTGAGTCTGCCCGGATGCATGAAATCGATTCAGTCCCCAAGGCATAGGGCGAGCTTATGCTTGAGAAGTGCCCCACTCAAGCCAAAGTGCGGCTTGAATGGGCCACCGGACCCCAGGGTTTTCCCGATTTGGGAAAAAGGTTGTCAAGCCCCCTGGAGCCTTCAATTCCTCTTATCTCACTGATTCGGTTACGAAAATAAAGTTTGAAATCATGTCATAGTTCCCCCCTCGGATTTGGTAGTCTGGATATAGAAGACAAAAACAGACGGCGCGACCGGAAATCCGGCTCGCGCTTTTTTTATTGGGATGGAAAGGAAAAAATGCCGCAAAAGCAATTGCCCCAAGCCCCGACGCCTCAAAATCTATTTGGAGGGCGGCGAAATCCGCCTTCGACGCCCTGGATCATGGCCAACCTGGAGCGCGACCGCCAAGCCAACCGGGAGGCGTTGCTCGGCATGAAAGAGACCATGGTGCGCGGGCCCCTGGCGGCGAAGCGTCGCGGCGAACTGTCGGAACTCGCGTTCTTTTATAAGGCCGCCGGCCTCGGGTTTGGCGTGGCCAAGCCTTGGGGCGACAGCGAGCGCTACGACTTTATCCTGGATTCGGGACAGCGGCTTTGGAGGGTGCAGGTCAAGTCGGGAGCCTATCACCAGAATCGCCGCTATGGCCTGCATGGAATGTGTGGCAATCGCCAGCAGACGCAGTACACGTCCGGGGAGATCGACATCCTGGCCGCCTACCTCATCCCGCTCGACATCTGGTACATCATTCCGGTCGAGAAGATCCAGAACCGATGGTTGCTCTTTTTTCCCTACGGCGGAGCGCGCTGCGGGCACTACGAAGAGTATCGCGAAGCCTGGGGCTTGCTGGCGCCGCGAACTTCGGACGCGTCATTTCTGTTTACTGGTCTCTCGGCTGGCCTCTCCGATGATCCGCAAAATGGACGCGTTCGGCCGGGATACCTTAATCCACGGTTCCTGTGAATGGGGCGGCCGCGCTTCAACGCTTCTGATACGGGTGGAAGATGTAGTCCTTCGCCTTCACTGGCGTATGGCACGCGTATCCGCAGTCTGAGAAGCTCTTGGCATCGGCCGAGAACGTGTCCGAGGCAGCATCGTAGTTAAACACAGCGTATCCCCACCCGCCGCTTTTAGAAAATCGCTTGCTGTCCTTTTCCATAACGAAAGCCTGCTTAAAGACGTCTGGCACATCCACGACGAAGGGGGCCTCGGTGCTTTTCTTCGGCTTCCACTGCAGCTTCACGATCATGGAGCCATCCGGGAAAGGCTGGCCGTTGCCGGGAATGCCGGACTTGAACGCCTTGATCATCTCCGGGTTGGCGACGATCACCTTGAGTACATCGTCGGTGTGGGCGGAAGAGACGTCAGCCCAGTCCTCGTATCCGCGGAAGTCGGAGAAGGCGATTCCGCTCGGCGATTTCAGCGAGTACTTGTCATTGGCTTGGCCTAGCGCGTAAACGGCTGTGGCGGCGAGGACGGCGAATGCTGCCGTAATCGCAATCGTGTGCTTGCTGGTGCGCTTCATGGCTGATGCTTTAATAACCCGGATTTTCATTTTTCAGCTCCTTTATCCTTCGCTGTGCAGATTTCCGATTGATTCGGTGTGAACGCATCAGACCAGAAGAGTTGGAGCCGGACAATAGGACCTTGGTATCGCCAATACTTACGTGTTGCTCCACGTCAGCTCAAGTGTGTGTGGGGGGACAATCGAAAGAGGCGAGAAATGTTCTGAGCAACACGGTTAAGTTCTCGTCGGCCCACTGAGGCATTACCAGTTCTTCAGTCGTATTTCTCGTAAAGGATCGACTTCCGGTCCCAGCCCAACGACTTCAGGAGTTCGCGGTTGGCTTTGACCATCTTGTCCAGACCGCAGATGTAGGCGTGCATGTCTGCCCGGCCCCGAGCGATGGCGGGCACATGTTCCTGCACGTAGCCGCGAAGGCCCTGCCAATCGGGGCCGCCGCGGCTCAAAGTAGGCAGGTAATGAAAGTTTGCGTGCTCCCCGGCCAGGCGCAGAAATTCGTCGTGATAATAAATATCTTTCTCCGTCCGATTGCCAAAAATCAGGTAAAGCTGCTTGCCCTGATGTCTGGCTCGCCCGTCCGGCGCCGAACCTGAAGTGGAACTCAAAAGCCAGCGCAACATTGAACGAAAGGGAGCGATCCCGGTCCCAGTAGCGATGAAAACGGTATCGCGCAGCGGCGGACGCAAAATGAAATCGCCGAACGGTCCCTGGCAGCCGATTTCATCCCCCTCCTTCATATCGCAAAGAAAGTTGGACATGAAACCGTCCTGCACCCGGTTCAGGCATAGTGCAAATTTGTTGTTGTCCTCCGGCGGAGAAGCAATGGAATAAGCGCGGACGATCTCTTCGCCATCGGCCTTGCTGGTTTTGAAAGACAACCATTGCCCGGCGACAAAGCCAAAGCGAGGGATGCCGTTCATTTCGAATTCAAGATGCTTGGTGAGTTCAGAGAGCGCGACGCTGTGCACAAGACGCGCCGTGAAAGTTTGAAATGGCATCGCTAATGTAGATGACGGAAAGTATGCCGACGACGCGACCACCCTGTATCAGCAGACGCTCTGTCATCGTATCAGCGAACACCCAGTCATCCTGTGCGGAGTGGGCGTTCGCGAATGCGGACGGCAACGAAGTCGAAGGACCCTGCGACCGATCGCAGTACCAGCGCTATTTCAGGGAATTTTATCCTGCTCAATCAAGAGAAGCCGGAAGCCAGAAGCCTTCTTACTCGACCGTCACCGACTTCGCCAGGTTTCTCGGCTGATCCACGTCACACCCGCGACGCACTGCGATGTGGTAAGCCAGCAGTTGCAGCGGAACGATTTCAAGAATCGGCGACAGCGCTTCCGGCGCGGGCGGGATGTAAAGCACGTGATCGGCGGCTTCCTTTATTTCTTCATCGCCTTCGGTGGCCAGTGCGATCACGATGCCCGAGCGAGCCTTCACTTCCTTCAAGTTCGACGATGTTTTCTCGTAGCGCACCATAGACAGCTCATTCTTTGGATCACGCGTTGCAATAATCACGACGGGAAGGTTCTCGTCGATCAGTGCGTTGGGACCGTGTTTCATCTCGCCCGCGGGATAACCTTCGGCGTGGATGTAGGAAACTTCCTTCAGCTTCAGCGCGCCTTCGAGGGCAATCGGATAATGAATGCCGCGGCCTAGAAACAGGAAATCCTGCGCCCGGACATACTGTTTTGCCAGATCTTCGCAAGCTCGGTCGTGCGTGAGCAAGTGCTCGAGCTTGCCGGGAATCAATGTGAGTTCACGAACTGCTTCCGCGGCCTGCTCTTGATTCATGGTGCCGCGCACTTGTGCCAGATAAAGCGCGAACAAATAAAGAGCGGTGAGTTGAGCGGTAAACGCCTTGGTAGATGCCACTCCAATTTCCGGACCAGCGTGAGTATAGATCGTTCCCGCAGCTTCGCGCGTGATCATCGACCCAACGACGTTGCAGATGGCCAGCGTCTTTGATCCTCTGGCCTTGGCTTCGCGCTGGGCCGCGATGGTGTCTGCGGTTTCTCCGGATTGTGAAATCACCACCGTGATGGTGTCGGGGGCGACGATGGGATCGCGGTAACGCCACTCGCTGGCGTAATCCACCTCAACCGGAACGCGCGCCAGGCTTTCGATCATGAACTTGCCCGCCTGTCCAGCATGCCAACTGGTGCCGCAAGCCTCGATGTTGATCTTCTTCGCGGCTCTAAATTCCGCTTCGCTGATTTCCATTTCGTCGAGGAAGATGTGCCCAGTTTCCTGCGAAATTCGTCCCAGCGTTGTGTCCCGCACCGCCCGCGGCTGCTCGTAGATCTCCTTGAGCATGAAATGCTTGAACCCGCCTTTTTCGGCCTGAATTGGATCCCAGGTGACGTGCTGGACTTGGCGGGTCACCGGTTTTCCGTTGAAATCGGTGACTTTTACGCCTTCGGGCGTGACGACTGCTAGATCGCCATCGCCGAGGAAAAAAAGATCGCGGGTGTGAAACAGAATTGCGGGCACGTCGGAGGCGACGAAGTATTCGTCCTTGCCCAAGCCGATGACCGCTGGCGGTCCGTTGCGGGCGGCGATGATGGTGTCAAGGGCGTCGGCTGAGATCACTCCCAGAGCGAAGACGCCGGTTAGTTGGCCGATCGTCTTGCGCACGGCTTCTTCGAGCGAGGGCCGGGTACCATTGCTTTTGGCAAAATATTTTTCCACCAGGTGGGCGATAACTTCGGTATCGGTTTCAGTGGTGAATTTGTGGCCTTCTTCGATGAGCTGTTTCTTCAGCGTGACGTAGTTCTCAATGATGCCGTTGTGCACGACGACGATCCGCCCGGTGCAGTCGCGATGGGGATGAGCATTTTCTTCGGTGGGACGGCCGTGGGTAGCCCAACGGGTGTGGCCGATGCCGTAAGTTCCATCCAGGGGGTTGAGGCGGATGACTTCTTCGAGATTACGCAGTTTGCCTTCGGCGCGACGGATCTGCAGACCATCGCCGTTGCCACTCACTGCGATTCCAGCGGAGTCGTAGCCGCGATATTCCAAGCGGCGCAACCCCTCGATGATG
The DNA here is from genome assembly GCA_963722725.1 of uncultured Acidobacteriota bacterium. GTDB lineage: Bacteria > Acidobacteriota > Terriglobia > Terriglobales > Acidobacteriaceae > JABDBE01. The sequence goes on along the minus strand of CAVROB010000005.1, from coordinate 243,537 downwards.
ACTGGCACCACGCTCTTCTTGCCTACATATCCAACAATGCCGCACATGGACTGCTCCAATGAACTCTTCGCACCGCACTGTTGGGTGCGAGCTCCCTGGTACTGTGTGAGCGAAAGCCGCAGCGCTGGGGTCCTCCGACTCCGCCGATTCTCTGCCAGGCAAAGAATCGGCTGCGCTCAGAATGACATTTTCTTTTAGTCTGTTTTTCTTTCACGCTTCCGACGACTTTTTTTCACTCCTCAAGAGAGAAGCGGAATTCTTCGATGACCGGATTGGTCAGCACTTCTCGAGCCATGCGCGCAACTTCCGCTTCCGCTTCGGGACGGGTGAGTCCGCCGTCGAGCGTGAGTTCGAAATACTTGCCCTGGCGCACTTCCTCCAGGCCCTTGTATCCCATCTTCTTGAGCGCGCCCTGGATGGTTTTTCCTTGAGGATCCAGAACGCTCTTCTTCAGCGAAACATAGACATAGGCTTTCATGGGGGATTCCTCATTATACGTTAGGCAAGACACGAAACGTGGCGCACGAGCGGCTTAGACCAGTCGTGCGATTTGCGAGTCCAAGTCCGCCAGCGCGTTTTGCAGGATTTCGCGGTGGCGCGGGTTCTGGGCAGCTTCGAGTTGTTGCAGCACGTGGCGGCGAGACAGAAGGCAGGTTTTGGCGTTGACGTTGGATGGCGATTTGCGCGGGCGTCAGCGGGGGCCGGGCTGGGCCGGGAGTGGAAAGTGCCTGAGCTTGCTGGTCCTCAACCGATTTGCTCTCCCATCCTCGGGCCACCCAGAAATTATAACTGCTCCGGAGCGGTGAAGAGGGCGGGTTTTGTCCAATTCCTGCGCGGCTCGTAGAGGATTGCAGTCAGACGCGGGGATGCCGTTGCCAAGAAATCGGGCACTAATGGCACGAAAAGTGCCAACCTGGCACCAACCGTGCCATCCTCAGAAATAAAGTGCTTGCGTAGCGGGGTTTTGGGGTTATGATTTTCCCACAGTTGTATTTGGGTTTTTGCTGGGAAGGTTTGCTCGAGGGGGCTTCCTTAGTGGACTCGCGCAAATGGACCCTAGTCGCCGCTTCGAAGTAGATGGAGATGTCGGGCGTTACGAAGCTTTGCTGCAGATGGCGGACCTCGTGGTTCATCTTCGCAGCGTACCTGAACTGTTGCCGGAATTAGCGCAGCGGTTGCGTAATGTAGCCTCTTTTGAAATTGCCAGTCTTTGTCTGCACGATCCCCAAAAAAATGTGATGCGGGTGCATTTCTGGGAAGGCAATGAGCGCCTTTCGGACCTTGCTGAATTGCCGGTGGAAGAATCGGCCTGCGGATTCGTGTGGGAAAAGCAACGGCCGATGGTGTTGCCCGACCTGCATCAGGAGACCCGGTTTCAGAGTGCGGTGAATCTTCTCAAAGGAAAAGGTGTTCGTTCTTACTGCGAGTTACCGCTAACCACCGCGCAAAAACGATTCGGAGCGCTGGGTTTGGGAAGTTTCCGTCCAAACGCCTACAGCGAAGATGACGTAGAGCTTCTGCGGCGAGTGGCAGAACTAGTGGCGTTGGCGTTGGAAAACGCGATGACCCAGGCTGCCTTCCTGGAGGAGAAGCAACGGCTGCAGGTGTTGCTGGAAGTGAGCACGGCGTTGATGTCGAACCTGGACGTGAGGCAACTGTTCCCCTCGATTTCAGATCTCATTCGAAAAGTAAGCCATCAGGACTATGCGAGCGTCGCGTTGTATGAGGAGGGCAACCGCTCCCTGCGAGTGTATGCGCTGGATTCTCCGCTAGGAGAAGAACTCCTCAGCCCAGAGACGGTGATGCCGATCGCGGAGTTTGCTCCCGGGTCGCTATTCCAAAAAGGCGAGACCACGGTCTGCAATCGCGAGGATCTGGTCGCGATCGACTCTCCGATAGTGACTCGGATGCTGGAGCTTGGAATTCAATCGTTCTGCTCTATTCCCCTGATCACTCGGAAGGGCAAGCTGGGGACCCTGAACCTGGGCAGCGCAAAGGACGGTGCGTTTGCTGCGCCGGACATCAGCTTTTTGAAACAAGTGGCTGCTCAGGTCGCCATCGCTCTGGATAATGCCCGGGCGTACCGAGAAATCGCGGAACTGACGGACAAACTGAAAAAGGAAAAGCTCTATCTTCAAGATGAAATCCGCTCGGTGCTGAACTTCGAAGAAATCGTAGGCGAAAGCCCGGCTCTGAAGCATGTGCTAGCGCAGGTCAACACGGTGGCGCCACTCGATGCCACGGTGCTCATCCTGGGCGAAACGGGAACTGGCAAGGAATTGATAGCTCGTGCGATTCACCGCATGAGCTCGCGGAAAGATGGGAGTTTCATCAAGTTAAACTGTGCCGCGATTCCCACCGGACTGTTGGAGAGCGAACTGTTCGGACACGAGAAGGGGGCATTTACTGGTGCTGTGAGCGCCAAGATTGGGCGTCTGGAACTGGCTGACAAAGGGACTCTGTTTCTGGATGAAGTGGGAGACATCCCACTGGAACTGCAGCCCAAGCTGTTGCGGGTGCTGCAGGATCAGGAGTTTGAAAGGCTGGGCGGGGTTCGGACGATCCGGGTAAACATACGCCTGATCGCGGCTACCAATCGCGACCTGGCGAAAAGCGTTGCCGCGCGAGAGTTCCGTAGCGATCTCTATTATCGCTTGCATGTCTTTCCCGTACACATGCCGCCCTTGCGTGAGCGGGGGAGGGATATTGAGTTGCTCGTACGTTATTTTGTGCAACGGTTTTCCCGGCGCATGAACAAACAGATCGAAACGATTCCCACCGAGACCATGAATGCCTTAGCACGCTGGGAGTGGCCGGGGAACGTGAGAGAGCTGGAAAACTTTATCGAAAGATCAGTGATTCTCTCCGCAGGGACGGTTCTCAACGTTCCTCTATCGGAGTTGAGGCCCTCCTATGTCGGCGCTCACCACGATACCAGCCTGGAGAGCCTGGAACGGGAGCACATCCTTCGCGTACTTCGCGAGACTGGTGGAGTGATCTCAGGTTTGCATGGGGCTGCAGCGCGGTTGGGAATGAAGCGGACCACCCTGCAGTCAAGAATGCAGAAGATGGGGATCTCCCGCGGAGACTACGAAAACTAAGTCTCCAATACCACCGGTAAGGCTACGCCGTGCTGTCATGACGAAATGTCGGCATTCTGCCGCAGCCCCGGCAGAATCACCTCGGAATGGTGCATTCTAAGTTCGAGTTCGTCTTTGTTTCCCAAGTCTTTGCTGACAGTTACGGCCCTATTCGAGTTTGGCATGTGAGCTGCGAGGGGGACATCGAGCATTCTCATCGGTCCGAGAATACAGGGTTGCTCAATTCACATCGAGGGCTAATGCGATCGAGAGAATTCGAGTGGCACGGCTGCGCAGGGCCTATCCCCAAGGAAGCTTGCGCAGGATTCGAGGAGACAAGAGGAGAATTGTGTGCTCATCCAATTGGGCGCTGCGAGAGGTCGGGGAAGTGTCGAGCCAGTTCTATCCGGCAGAAATTCTCAGGGACGGTACGACGCAGCCGGAGTGAGGGCATCGTTTCCGATACTGGTTCAAACCGATTCAGCAAAACTGGAGGGCTTGGCAGGACTGGCGCCGAAGGGCAACCGTGCGCAAGCGTTCTGCGCATCGGCCGATCCCTTGTATTTGTTTTCCTGCGGCGTGTTGTGGCACCGGGACCGGGATGCCAGCGCAGGTTGGGAATTGATTCAATTCCTGCGATCGCAAGACAAAGGCTCACGGGCGATCGCAGCCGCGTTGCTGGCGAGGACGGAACATGCGCGCCTTTTGATTCGGGATTTACGTCGGGCCCGGGTTCGTGTCACTAAGCCGGCTGTACTCAGCGTCGAGAATCCCGTGGGGCAGACGCCGAGCAAGGTGGATGGAATGAATACACCGTATGGGCTGGAAATCGTGGAGAGCTGTCTGACCTGCAAGTTGCGGAAGGATCACTGGTTCTGCGGGCTCTCGACCGAGGTATTGAAGTTGTTGAGCTCGGCAAGCCATCTGAGCACGTATCCCGGCGGCGCTATCCTGTTCGTCGAAGGGCAGACGCCGCGCGGCGCCTTTGTGCTGTGCTCGGGCAAAGCGAAGCTATCGACTACCTCGCGTGACGGCAAGGTGCTGATTCTGAAAATCGCCGAAGCCGGGGAAGTGCTGGGGCTGAGCGCTGTGATTGCAGGTGAGCCCTTTGAATTAACCGCCGAGACTGCCGGACCATGCCAGATTAATTTCATCGAGCGGGAGGCACTGGTGCGGCTGATCGAAAAGAATGGGGAATTCGGTCTACATGCGTCGCAGGCGCTGAGCCGGGAGTTCCAGTCGGCATACCGGGACATCCATGATCTGGTGTTGGCGCGTTCATCCGCGGGCAAGCTGGCGAGATTGCTGCTTTCGTGGACGCCGATCCGGGAACAGTTCGAGCCTCCTGAGATCCGCGTGCGGGCGAGCCTGACCCATGAAGAGATGGCGCAAATGATTGGTTCCTCGCGGGAGACCGTCACCCGGTTACTGAGCGATCTCAAGAAGAAGGAATTCATTCGCCTCGATGGCTCGACTCTGGTGATCCGCAATCGAACGGCGCTGGAAGCGCTGGCTGCATAGTGACGGATGCAGCCTGAATAGACGGCCGGATCTCCTCCCCGGCCGTCTATCTCCCACCGATGTTTTCCTAAAAATGAAACCCGAGCTGCGCGGTCAGCGTACGCGGTGTGACGTAATGCGTGCCGCTGAAGGTGGACAGGAAGTTATACAGCACATAGTTGTTGGCTATGTTGATGGCGGTTAGTTGGAGACTCCACTTGTATCTGTCGCCGTGGAAAAGATTGTCGTGGCCGACGGAAACGTCGAAGAGATTCCGCGATGCGATGCGCGGCGGATTCTTGTCATCGTTCTCGGTTCCTGGCGCCGGCACCTTGATAAGAGAGGATCCGAACTGCGAGGCGGCGCAATTGTACGGCAGCGGCGAAGTGGGAGTCGCGCGGATGCCGTTGCAGGTGAACCCGGCTGCGGACTCCTGATCGGCAGAAAGCGGGACGCCGCCCACGTTGGAAGCGATCATGCTCACGTTCGGCACCCCGCCGATGAGGAGCGATCCAGGGCAATCGTTGAAGTTCGCCGGGCTCCCGAAGCATGGAGTAGCGCCGGCGACGAGTCCGCTGTCGTAGCGCCAGTTAAAGCCCATCCACGGGCCGCGCTTCCAGGGCTGGTATTGCAGGTGGGTGGTCTGATTGAAATGCTCATCGTGGTCGATGCGGAACGGCAGGCCGGCAGCGGTCGCCACGGTTGCGCCGGCGCCGCCGATTTGCGGCTGGAAGAATCGCGCCGCCACGCTGGAGAAGACCATGAGCGCGGAGAAGCCGTGGATATTCGGCACGCTGACGCGTCCTGCGTATCCCGGAATCTTGGAGTTGTGCCACTCGATGGGGAAGGTGATGGGAGTGTTGCCCAGCACGCTGAAATCGTAGCCGTTGTGCGTGTACTTGGAAATCCACTCGCCAGAGAAGACCACGTACTTGCCGAACGCCTGCTCGATTCCGGCGTGGAATTCATTGCGGAAGCCGGGACTCAGGCGATCGGCCACCGGTGAAGTGCAGAGAAGCAGCGGATCTAAGACAGGATTGGCGCATCCCAAGCTGGAAAGGATCAGATTTTCGTTGAAGGGAGATTCCAGAGTGCGCGCATAGGAAACCCGCAGAATCGTGTTGGTCTTTTTCACGTTGTACGCGATTCCAACACGAGGCTCAGCCTGGCGCGCAATCGTGAGACCGTTGTAGAGATCGCCCCGTATCCCGAGGTTCAAAGACCAGTTTCCTTTGCTGATACTGTCTTCCAGATACAGGGCAAGTTCCTTCACGTCGGTGTGACCGTTGAATGTGAATAGGCCTCCGCCACGGGTCAGGTCGTACGGAAGAAGTGTGGGATTGAAATTAGGGTACAAAGCACTGTTGGGAGCGTTCGGGTTCGCGGCTGTGTTCGGCTGGTTGGCGCCGATGCACTGCGAGGGATCGGTGAAACCCGCCACGGCAACGAACGGGAAAGGGTTCAGGACCGTGACTGGCGACGCGGTGATGCAGGGCGCGTTGAAAGCCGGATCGACGATGCCGAGCTTGTCATTTTCGTTGAGGAATGTTTGCTCGTAGGTGACTCCCGCCTTGACGTTGTTTATGCCCTTGGCGTAGGAGATGTCGGATCGAATTCCGGCGTTGGTGAGGGTTCGGTTCTGACCGACGGACTGTCTCTGAAGACTCGGTGGCCCAAGGTCAGCGAAAGGGTCGCTGCTCGGATAGTAGTTGTAATCGTCGCGGCGCACGAATAGGCCCAAGGTAAGCACGGAACTCGGATTCAGAACATGCGTCCAGGAGGGGGCGATGTTGAAGGTTCCAATCTTAGAGCGTTGGTCCGCGGGACCGACGACTTCGCCGTTGGGAGCGATTCCCCCGTAGTTTTCTACCGATGGAAGGACGCCGTTCAGTCCGCTCCAGGGCGTGGCGTTTTCGGCGTCGAATGAGTTCGGAGTTTGAAACCAGCTGCGGCTGTAGCCGAAGTTGAGATGAATCGAGTCGTTGGCTGAGAATTGATAGTCCACCCGGTCGAACGCGTTTTGTTCGTTTCCCTTGTCGTGTAGCACGGCGAATTCCGGCGGATCGAGGAATCGACCGCTATTCAAACCGTTCACAGAGATAAAGTTGCCCCAGTTCTTCCCCCCATAGGCAAGATCGGCTGCCAGGTTGGATGACCCAAATGATCCGTACGAAGCGCTCACGCTGCCATGGGGTGTAGTAACGCCCTGGCCCGAGCGCGTGGTCGCTACAATGACCACGCTGGTCTTGCCTCCGAATTCCGCGGGTGGCGCGCCAGAGATGACTTCCATGGATTGCACCGAATCGAGAGGGATCTGGTTGGAGAAGACTTTGCTCTGCTGATCGGTAATCGGCTGGCCGTCGACCGAGAACGAATTCTCGGCGTGGTCACCGAGGCCGTGAAAGAGGCCATTGGAATCGGCCGCAATTCCCGGCGTCGAAAGAGTAACCAGCGAACTCAGGGATGACGAAGAGCTTTCCAGGGGAAGTTTGTCGAACAGGTTCCGGTCGATATCGGAGTGGAAGGTCGGATCGTTCTCCAGCAAGTCTTCTCCAGCTTCGCTCTGCACCGTAACGGTTTCCGAAGATGCCGCTACCTGCAGGTTGATCTTGATTTCTAAAGGCACAGAGGAGCGAATGTCAACATCTTGCGCGTAGGCGGAAAACCCCGCGGCTGCGACGCTCAAATGGTAGGGATTGAACGGAACGTTTCCGAAGCTGAAGCGTCCGGAACCATCAGTAATGGTTGATCGGTCAAAATGGCTGACCGGGTTATGAATTTCAACCGTTGCATTGGGAATGACCGCGCCGGAAGAATCCAGGACAGAACCGCTAAGGGATGCAGAGTTGGACTGCGCGTTGGCGTGAAGACCTGACGCCAAATAGAAAACCACCACAAAAGCCGCAGAAAGCGACTTCTTGTAAGAAGCCAGCATGAATTCCTCCATAGGAACGAGAGCTAGGGTTAGGAATGGGGCGAAAGCCCGAATCAATTCTCGCGAGCGAATTCCCTAGACTGCAGGAGGAGGACGGATGCGAAGAGAGGAAACAAAACCAAACGAGCTGTGTTCGACTTGCGGCGATGCCACCAGAACCCGGCGGACAAAGAGCGGAACCGGGCGGTATACCGTGCTGATGAGAACTCCCGCATGGGCCACGGAGCAGATCGAACATTCGTGGCTTGGCAGCTTGGAGTTGTCAGTGTGTACGTGGACCGCTTGGACGATGCCGGTGAAAGCGACCAGCAGGATACATAGCAAAGACAGGGCTAGGATCGACCTGTCTTTGCGCGACTTGTATCCAAATGCAATCAAACGGAACGCCCCATCTGCGAACGCAATTCTAGATATACCACGGGTTAGCCGTACGATGCTCTACTTTGCGGACAAGTTGCCAGGTACGAAAGTCATAGACGGAACAATTCCCGCAGGCGCTTGGTCTGGGCGCGGCTGACTGGGATTTCGGTTTGCTTCTTGTCGTCCAGCCGCAACTGATAAGAGCTCTTAAACCAGGGAACGACCTCTTTGATCCGGTTAATGTTTACCAGGTACGAACGGTGGGCCCGCCAGAACAGATTAGGGTCGAGGCTATCCAGCAGTTCTTCGAGCGTACGGCAGTTGGATTGTCCTTCCATGCCGCTGGCCCCGCTCGTCACGACGGTAATAACGCCGTCTTCGATGGAAGCAAAACAAATGTCCTTCTGATTCACCAGGAACAAGCGTCCGGCAGCCTTCAGCAGGATTTTGGACGTCTGCGGCTTCTGGGATTCCAGCATCCGCATCAGGGTGTCTAGTTTTTCTGACGACGGCCCGTTGTTCTCCATTTTGGCTCGCGCTCGCTCTACCGACTGAGCCACTCGCTTCTTGTCAAAAGGTTTGAGCAAGTAGTCGACCGCATTCACTTCAAACGCCTTCACAGCATACTGATCGAAGGCGGTCGAAAACACGATCTTCGGTAAGAGGACTTTTCGATCCAGAAGCTTTTTGATTACGCCAAAGCCGTCGAGGCCGGGCATTTGCACATCGAGGAAAAGCAGGTCGGGATTGTGTTCGCGAATGAGACTGACGGCTTCGACGCCGTTTTTACCCTGGGCTACGACGTCAACCTCGCCAATACTCTTCAAGAGAAAGGCGAGTTCGTCGCGGGCAAGTTGCTCGTCGTCCACGATTACAGCGGAAAGCGACATTAAGGCTCCGTTACGTTACTTAGAAGTATAGGAGGGCTGGCAGTCTGAACGCAACCCGTGGCAAAAAGAGGCTCGCTATGTCTCTTAGCTTCGCGCCACGGTTTGCGAGGGTGAGAGTTGGCCGGCCGGGGCGGCGACGGCTCCTCCACAATAAGGGCAATAGACGTCATTCCCCTGAATTGCATGCTGGCAATGGGGGCAAGTTGGATGCAATTGATGATTGCACTTAGGGCAGTAGTTGAATCCGCCTTGCACCGCCGTGTCACATTGCGGGCATCGGCTGAGCAGCGGTTGTCGCAAAACCAGATACAGGATGATGCCGAGACCGTGAGTAATCACAACCGCAACGATCGTCCACAGGACCCGATTCATACCTCGCGTCGCGCAGAGTCTCGGTTGACGTAGACGATCAGCAAGAAATAGCAGCCGAGTATGGTTCCGGCGAAAAAGCCGAGAAGACTCCGGACCTGGGGCGATGGGGTATCTTTCTGGATCGCCATTAAAGTGGCGAAGAGGATTTGGACGCCTACAAAGAGAAGAACAGCCACTCCGTACGCCCATTTGGGGATGAGACGAATTTCCTCGGTAAACTGGGTTCGTATGTCGCTTCTTAACTGCATATAAGTTCTCCGTTTCCCAGCCTCAACCGCGCGACGTTCCATTCGTGTCAGTCAGGTGGACGCCGCGAGCCAGAAAAATCAGGCTGGCGGCGAGTGCAGGCGAAATCCAAAAAACCATGAAGCCCACTTGCCAAACCGGGCTAGACACGTGTGCCCATTCTCCCACCCACTCAAAACCTCGCCACAAGAGTGGCGTGGTGATGGCCGCCGAAAGGCCAACCACAATGCAGGACATCCACACCAGCCACAGACGTTCTTGCTTTTGCTGCAGTTGCTGAGCGTGTGCACGGACTCGCATTTGAGTTGAGCGCACCAGAGACAGATCGGCGGCGACCGGTACAGACCGCAACGAGCGGACGAACTGCTCCGCGGCTTGGGCGTAGTCGCGGCAGGATGCGCATTGGTCGAGGTGCGTATGCAACCAGGTTTGTTGAGAGTCCGAGAGGCCTTGTGAGCCACAGGCAATCAACTCGCGCGCTTGCTGATGTGGGTCGCGGTTCACGCTTGCGCTCCTTTCAGCCGTGGCAAGAGAGCGTTTAAGCCACGATAGAGCCGTGATTTGACCGTGCCCAGCGGCGCGCCCGTGATGGCTGCAATCTCGTCTAGCGCCAGTCCTTCCTGAAAACGCAACACAATGGCTTCGCGGTATTCGGCTGCGATGCCGACCAACGCGGCGCTGATCTGCTCGGCCTGCTCCTGTTGAGCGATCAACTCCAAAGCCGAAGGCCGAAGGTCGGGCGGATCCAACGAAACTCCTTCTTCCTCATCCAGCAATCCATCCAGGCTCGCTGGTTTCTTCTTCCGCAGATAATCCACTGTGAGATGACGTGCGATCGAAAGCAGCCAGGTACTGAATTCGTACTTGGGGTCGTATTGGTGACCGCGTTCCAGCACGCGAATCCAGGTCTCCTGGAACATGTCTTCGGCGAGTTCGCGATTGCTAGTGAGATAAATCAAGTAACGCAGCAGACGGTGCTGATACTGCTCGATTAAACGATCGAGCAGGTCGGGATCGCGGCGGCGAAGACCACGGGCGATCGCGCTCGTCTCGGACTCCATGCCATTCACGAAATAACAGGCCGCGGCGTTCATGCTAACGGATATACGGTCGAGGGGAGGAAAAAGATGCAGGCTTGGCACGGAGATTCATTAAAGCAAAGTAAGTTGCTTATTTGCAATAGTTTGCTTTAGATGTATAAACCAGCGCTTGATGCTTCATGCCACGTTTTCAATCGCCAGAGCCATACCCATGCCGCCGCTCACGCACAGAGTTGCGACACCCCGCTTAGCTTTTCGCCTGAGCATTTCATGCAACAGCGTGACCGTGATCCGCGTTCCGGTGCAGCCGATGGGATGGCCGAGTGCGATCGCGCCACCGTTGACGTTGAGTTTTGAGTGATCGAAATGCAACTCCCGGTCGCAAGCCAGGACTTGGGCGGCGAAGGCTTCGTTCAGTTCGATTAAGTCGAAATCAGCCAAGCGCAGTTGATGCTTCTGCTCCATCTTGCGCAATGCCGGAACTGGGCCGATGCCCATGATGCGCGGATCAACGCCCACGGAAGTTACAGCGAGAACGCGAGCCAGTGGTCTGAGATTGTTTTTCTTCACAAAGTCTTCGCTCGCGAGCACCACTGCGGCGGCGCCATCGGTGATGCCGGAAGAATTGCCTGCCGTGATGGTTCCGGTTTTCGAGAACACAGGAGAGAGCTTGGCCAACTTCTCCATCGTGGCTCCGACGAAAACATGTTCGTCACGACTGAAAGTCTGAGGGCCTTTTCTGGTTTCAAGCGTGACCGGCGCTAATTCAGTGTCAAATCGGTTGCCCTCGATGGCAGCCACGGCCCGGGTTTGCGAGCACAGAGCATATTCGTCCTGCTCTTCGCGCGTGATCTTGTATTGCTCGGCCATCACTTCCGCAGTTTCCCCCATCAACATCTTCGCCAACGGACAGAAGAAGCCGTCACGATACATGCCATCGACAAGTTCCTGATTGCCCAAGCGATAGCCCCAGCGCGCGCCGTCAAGATAATAGGGCAGCCGAGACATCGACTCAGTTCCGCCGGCTAGAACGCAATCGAAGTTACCAGTCGCGATCTCTTGAAATCCCAGCGCGATCGACTTGAGTCCGGATGCGCATGCCTTGTTTACCGTGTAAGCGGGAACTTCCTGCGGAACGCCGCTGCGGACGGAAATTTGGCGAGCGACATTCGGGCCTCCGCCAGCTTGGCGCGCATTGCCGAAAATGGTTTCTTCGATCTGATCCGGACGAACCGCGGCGCGTTCCATCGCGGCTTTGGCTGCCACGACTCCCATGTCAGCGGCCGTCATCGAGGCTAATGAGCCTCCGAACTTGCCGATGGGTGTACGTACCGCAGAAAGAATGTAAACGTCGTGCAACGCAGCCTCCACTTTCAGTCTAGCATTCGATGAACACCGGTTTAGATGCGACGATGCAGGGCAACGCTTCGTGGCGCGCACCAGCGTAGAAGGTTACGAATTGAAAAACCTTTCAATCTGGGGCCAATATTTTTGAACGACATATTCCGTCCTGAGATGTCCGCCTCGCGATAGAAGTTTGAGCCGTATGCCAACGCGCCTGGCAAACGCGTCGACAATTTTCCAGGGAATATAGGGATCGTCCTTGGCGTGAAACATTAATATCTTGGAAGCAGTGAGGTCCTTCACATGATGCGCGGGATTGTAAAATACGCCGCCATGCAGTTTGTTCCAATTCTTCGCGGAGAGCCGGTATCCGTTGCCGAACGCGGCTCGGATGTAGGCGGGATAGCTAGGGTTCGACGTCTCCTTCTTTTGTTCCTTCGGCAAGATCGCCCAATCTACGACCGGGCAGTTGGCGATCACTTTGGTGATCCGCGGGTCCAGCGAGGAAAGAATGGCAGCCGCGCCACCGAAACTTCCACCGATGACGAAGACTTTATGGGGCGAACAACGGAATTTTCGTCCGAATGCCAATTCCTCGAATCCGTTAGGTAGCTCGCTGACAACGTCGAGAATGTCCTCGTGAGGAGAGCGTTCGAGAAATTGCCCGCCACTCTCCCATGCTCCCCGCCATCGGGGATAGAAAACCCAATACCCTCTGGTGGAAAGATACTCGACCAATGCCTGTTTCCTGGGGATCGAAGGCATGCCGTCGCAGAGAATGATCACTCGTTGTTGTTTGCTCGGGCGAGCCGGAGGCGAGAACTCGGCCACGATTTCCTTCTTAAATCTGGTTCTGAACATGGGTTCAGTCTAGCCGATTCTCGAACTCTGCCCGGTGCGCTCACGCTCCGCTTTAAGACGCTCGTTGGCTTACTGAATTAAACTACGAGAGCATGAATTATATCTATGGGATCAACGCGGTGGCGGAGGCACTGAAAGCGCGCGGACGCACTTTCGCCTGGGTAGGGGTCGCCAAGGAGCGTCACGACCTCCGCCTGAAGCACGTGGTCGATGAATGCCGGCGGCAGGGAGTTGCCGTGCGCGTCCTGCCGCGAGCGGAACTCGACGAGTTGGCGGGCAACAATGCGCACCAGGGCGTGGTCGCCGTCACCTCGGCCAAGCAATACAACGATCTGGAAGATATAGTCGCCGCCAAGCGCGGGCAGCATTCGCTCATTGTCGTGCTCGACGGAGTTGAAGACCCGCACAACCTTGGCGCGATTTTGCGCACTGCCGACGCGGCGGGTGCGGACGGAGTAGTGATTCCCGAGCGCCGAGCTGCAGGAGTGACGGCGATCGTGGCCAAGACTTCAGCGGGTGCCAGCGAACATTTACCCATCGCAAAGGTGACCAACATTGCTCGCACGCTGGAGGATTTGAAGGCACAGAATCTGTGGATGGTTGGCCTCGACGAACGCGGCACGCAATCTTACGACTCGCTTGATTATCAAATGGACTGCGCTATCGTTCTGGGAGCAGAAGGCAAAGGACTGCACGACCTGGTCGCGCAGGAAATGCGATTTTCTGGTCTCGATTCCCATGCTGGGGAAAGTGCCATCGCTGAATGTTTCGGTTGCGGCCGGAGTGATGCTGTATGAGATCGTGCGCCAGCGGAGAAAGAAGTCTGCATGAAGCTGCTCCGCGTCGTGTGCGTGTTTTGTGTCTTGGTGGTTCCAAGCGTCGCTCTCGATCGCGAGGCTTTCACTTTCACTAGTTACAACTTGCATGTCCGGGTTGAGCCGGAACAGCAGCGTTTGGGCGTGCGTGGCAAGATTACGCTGCGCAACGACTCAACCGCTTCTCAGAAAAACATCACGCTGCAAATTTCCTCTACGCTGGATTGGAGTTCGATTCAGATCGGAGGGAAGGCAGTAGAGTTCGTCTCGCACGAATACACCTCCGATATCGATCACACTGGCGCACTGTCGGAAGCAATCGTGACTTTGCCGCACGAAATTCCACCCAAGGGCACAATCGAACTCGATATCGGATATGAAGGCGTGATCCCGCTCGATGTCACGCGGCTCACGCGAATTGGTATGCCGGAAGACAAGGCCAAGCACACGGAGTGGGACCAGATCAGCAAGTCATTCACTGCCGTGCGCGGAATTGGATACGTTGTCTGGTATCCAGTGTCTACGGAGGCAGCGAACTTGTCGGAAGGGAACAGCGTGGCGGAGACAATCGGCCGATGGAAGGCCCGATTTGCTTCAGCCACGATGTCACTGATCTTTGAATCAACCATCGACGAGCCAATAATCTTCACGGGCACGCCTGACATGGGCTCGGTGAGCAAGGAACCCGGCATCGTCAAAGTCGGCGTTTTTAGCGCAGCCAATTTGGGAGTAAGCGTGCCCACTTTTGTGATTGCCAATTACCAGAAGCTCGCCGCGAACGATCTGGTCACCATACAGTATTTGCCGGGCCAGGAAATTGGAGCGAAAGAATATGCCGAAGTCGCGGCAAACGTCGATACCTTGCCGCCGATTGGACGCGGTTCCGCCAGCTTGCAGATTTTAGGTCTGCCCGACCCCGACGCAGCACCATTCGTCACCGAAGGAATGTTGCTCTGCCCACTTAAATCGCCGATAGCCAACGATGGCGTGCTGGACGTCGTTTACGCCAAGGCCCGCCATGCGGTGTTATCCCCGAGAGCCTGGATCCAGGAAGGTCTTGCGCATTACGCGCAAGCCGCGTTCATTGCAGACGACGATGGCCGGCAGGCTGCTCTCGATTATCTGAATGCCCACAGAACGCCGCTGGTTGAAGCTGAGAAAGCGAAACCGCACACCGCCGGCGAAGAAGCAGCGCACTCGCTAATTAATGCGCCGGATGATTTGTACCTGCAGACCAAAGCTATGTACGTTTGGTGGATGTTGAAAGACATGTTGGGAAATACTCTGTCGGGAGCCCTGCTCGATTATCACTCGTCTGAAGACAAGGACGGAAACTATGTGCAGCGCGTGATTGAAAAAGAAAGCCAGCGCGACTTGCAGTGGTTTTTCGACGATTGGGTTTATCGTGACCGCGGACTGCCCGATTTCCGCGTGGATTCTGTCTACCCTCGCCCCATCGTCGATGGCGGCTACATGGTAACAGTAACGATTGAGAATCTGGGAGATGCCGGAGCGGAGGTGCCGGTAATTCTGCGAATGGAAACCGGAGAAATCATAAAGCGGCTGGAAGTGCGCGCGAAGTCGAAAGCTGCAGTTCGCATCCAGACTGCTTCCGTACCGCTGGGAGTCGTCGTCAATGATGGTAGTGTCCCGGAAAGTGACATGAGCAATAATGTCTTCAAGGTTCCGGCACCTGAAGCGGCGAAGTGATTTCCAGTTGTCGGCTGTCAAAATGTAATCGTGGGGAAGACTTTCTTGGCCTACATTCAATTTCTCGGCGCTGCAGGAACGGTCACTGGTTCTAAGCATCTGATCAGCACCAATGCGGATTCCAGCGGCGGATTTCAGGTTCTTATCGATTGCGGCATGTTCCAGGGTCCGAAGGAATGGCGCGAGCGTAACTGGCAAGACACGCCGATTCCCGCGCGCCAGATTAATGCCGTGGTGCTGACCCATGCGCACATCGATCATTGCGGATGGATTCCGCGTCTGGTGAAAGCAGGTTTCCGCGGACCGATTTATGCGACTCCGCCGACAATCGACTTGTGCGGCATTCTGCTGCCCGACTCAGGTCACCTGCAGGAAGAAGACGCTGCGTTCTATAACAAACACAAGAAATCGAAACACAATCCGGCACTGCCGTTGTACACGCTGGAGGAAGCGCAAGAATCGCTCCAGTATTTTCGCCCTGTGCAGTACGGAGAGGCGCAACAGCTGTGCCCCGAGATTTCGTTCCGCTTTGTGCGGGCGGGACACATTCTAGGATCGTCGATGGCGGAGGTCACGCTGCAGACAAATGGCAAAACTCGCCGTCTGTTGTTCACCGGGGACATCGGCCGGGTGAGAGAGCGCAATGCCACGCCGGGCGAGGTCGTGCGTTCCGGACCGACGGAAGGTGAGACCGCGGACATCCTGGTGATGGAGTCCACGTACGGAAACCGTCAGCACCCAACCGCCGATCCGCGCCCCGAGTTAACGTCGCTGATTCGCGCCACAGCTGAACGGGGCGGAAGCATCGTCGTGCCAGCGTTTGCTGTCGAACGCACGCAGAAATTTCTCTTCATGCTGAAAGAGTTGATGCAAGCTGGACAACTTCCCGCCATTCCGGTCTTTTGCGACAGCCCGATGGCAATCAAAGCGGTCGAGATCTTTATGAAGCACACCGAAGAATACAGCGAAGACACGCGCCGGCTTGTTGGCCAGCACGGGTCGCCGCTGACGTGGCCGGGCTTCACATTTGCCTCGACGGCGGAACAATCGAAAAGGATTAACGCCGTTAAAACCCCATCGATTATCGTTTCTTCAAGCGGCATGGTCACTGGCGGACGCATTCTGCATCACCTCGCGCAGAGGCTGCCTGATCCGAAAAACACTGTGGTCTTTATCGGCTTCCAGGCGCCGGGAACTCGGGGATTCACCATCAAGAGTGGCGCTCGCGAAGTGAAGATCTTTGGCGATGTCGTGCCGATCCGAGCGCAGGTCGCAGCGCTCGAGCAGTTCAGCGATCATGCGGACACGCCGGAGTTACTGCAGTGGCTGCGTACTTTTCCCAGGAAACCGCCTGCGACTTACTTAGTTCACGGCGAGCCCGCCGCATCCTCGCAGTTACGCGATACGATGATCAAAGAGCTGGGATGGAATGTTCAGATGGCGCAGTGGATGCAGAAAGTGAAGATCATTTAGTGATTGAGGAATTGGGTAGTTTGCGAAGGTGAGGCGGAGTATTTCAATTTCTCAATTCGCCAATTACAGATCGGAGGTTCCCATGAAAGAAGCTGAACTGAAGAAACATCTCGACGCCGCGGAGAAGAGCCCTAAAGAAATAGCGGCCGCGGTTTCAGGCCTGCCCGACAAAATATTACGCTACAAACCATCGGTGGACAAGTGGTGCATCCTCGAGGTTCTGGGTCATCTCGCGGACATTGAAATTGTGTATGCGCACCGCTTCCGGCAGATGCTTGCCGACACAAAACCGGTGATTGCGCCCATGGATCAAGATGCCTGGGCGCAGAGTCTCGGATACATGGAGACACCCGCGCCCGAGTTGATCGCGCTCTACGGATTGAACCGGCATCACACTCTGCAATTATTGCGGCGCTTGAAACCGAGCGACCTGGAGAAATCTGCCTACCACCCCGAACTCAAACAGGATGTCACAGTCGCGGATTACGTAGAGAAGATGGGAACGCACGGCGCGGGCCATCTAGCGCAAATTGAACGGCTGAAAAAGCAGGCAGCAGAGGCGTAGCTCACTGCCGAGCATTGGTGAACTGCTACCAAGCCTCCAGTTTTTCGGCGGCCGCGCCGGAGTCGATCGATTTTGATGCGAGCGGGAGAGCATCCGTCAGGTGGTCCGCTTTGCCTGCGGCTACCAGGGCTGCGGCCGCGTTCAACAAGACAACATCCCGTCTGGCTGATCTCTTCCCGGCGAGAATGTCGCGAATAATCGTGGCATTGGCCGCAGCATCGCCCCCGGAGATGTCATCAATCGTGCCTCGGACTCATGCCAAACTCTTCCGGCGTGACTTCATAAGTGCGGATTGTCCCCTCGCGCACTTCAGCGATTCGGGTTGGGCCGGTGATCGTGATTTCGTCCAAGCCGTCCAATCCATGTACCACCAAGGCCCGGTGCAATCCCAACATGCTCAGCGCTTCTGCGAGCTTTTCCACGAGGGCGGCAGAATATACGCCGACCACCTGGGCCGATGCGTGCGCGGGATTGGTAAGCGGCCCAAGCAGATTGAAAACCGTGCGCAAGCGCAGTTCGCGGCGGGCAGATTGAACATACTTCATCGCTGAGTGCATAGCCGGAGCAAAAAGAAACGCGATGCCAACTTCTTCCAGACAGGCAGCAAGTCGGGCGGGAGGCAGATTAATGTTGACGCCCAGTGCTTCCATGACGTCGGCCGAACCGCACTTGGAAGTCACGCTACGGTTTCCATGTTTGGCTACACGCACCCCCGCGCCCGCGACTACCAGAGCAGTAGCTGTTGAAATGTTGAAGGTACCGCTGGCGTCCCCGCCAGTTCCGCAGGTATCTACCAAGGCGTCGCGCCCGGTGCCGCTGACGTCCACCGCATGGTTCGGGCGCAGCCCAAGCGGAGCGCGGCGGCGCGGATAGCTTCCGCGAAACCTACAATCTCCTCGACCGTTTCACCTTTCATGTGCAGCGCGACCAGCAGGGCCGCAATCTGCGCGTCGGTGCATTTGCCGGCCAGTACCTCGGCCATGACGACACGGGCCTCTTCGCGGGAAAGCGATTGGCGATGGTTGGCAATGCGATGGAGTGCGTCCGTGATCATCTGGTCAGTCACCATCGCTGGAACAATAGAGTAGCATCGTCGAGACTTGATTTCAGACGAAAGACTTGCGCTCCGAAATGAAACTGCGAAGACGGAATGCCAGGCCGCGTGACCAATGGCGTTTGCCCAACGGGCAACCGTTCTATAGAATCAAGTGTTTGCTGCCCGCGGTTCTAAAGCTGCAAGCGAGCCTGCCCAAAATCATAGTGAATCTGGAACTGTTATGAAAATTCATGAGTATCAGGCCAAGGCGATCCTGAAAAAATATGGCGTCGCGGTGCCACGCGGCGAAATGGCCGAAAGCCTCGAGCAAGCAGAGGCCGGCGCGAAAAAACTATTTGATGCAGGCGCGAGCGGGGTCGTGGTCAAAGCCCAGATCCATGCGGGAGGCCGCGGCAAAGGCGGCGGAGTGAAGATCGCGAAGTCGGTGGCGGAAGCCGCGGAACTCGCCTCGAAGATATTGGGCATGACGCTGGTGACGCATCAGACGGGTCCCGAGGGTCGAGAAGTGCGGCGCCTGCTCATTGAAGAGACTCTGCCCATCGAGAAGGAACTCTACCTGGGAATCGTGATCGACCGCGTCGAAGCCAAGCCCGTCTTCATGGCATCCGTTGCGGGTGGCATGGAAATCGAGCAGGTCGCAGCCGAGAATCCCGATGCCATCCTCAAAGAGTACATCGAGCCGGGGATGGGTTTGGAAGGGTTTCAGGCGCGTAAACTGGCCTTCAAACTGGGTCTGAAGCCACCGCAGATTAACGAGGCCGTGCGTTTCATGACTGGACTATTTCGCGCGTTCCAGGAAACGGACTCGTCGTTGCTTGAGATCAATCCATTCGTCAGTTGCACCGATGGCCGTCTCTTTGCCCTCGATGCCAAAATCAATTTTGATGACAATGCTCTCTTCCGCCATCCTGACCTTCGCGAATTGCGCGACACCACAGAGGAAGATCCGCTCGAAGTCGAGGCTTCAAAGTACAGTTTGAATTACATCAAGCTCGACGGAAACGTGGGTTGCATGGTGAACGGCGCCGGGCTCGCGATGGCGACCATGGATATCATCAAGTACGCCGGTGGGATGCCGGCGAATTTCCTTGATGTGGGTGGCGGAGCTAATTCCGAGCAGGTTACTCATGCCTTCGAGATTCTGCTCAGCGATAAGAACGTGAAGGCGGTGCTGATCAATATCTTTGGCGGAATCCTTCGCGTGGACACGCTGGCTACGGGGGTTGTCGAGGCTGCCCAGAAGACTCATATTCAATTACCTATCGTGCTGCGTCTTGAAGGCACCAACGTTGAGGCCGGACGAGAGATTTTGAAGCAGTCAGGATTGAACTTCATTGTCGCAGAAACCATGAAGGACGCAGCCGAAAAAGTCGTAGCGGCGGCTGCGGCGTAGCCAGCTACCTCTCTACGAAGAGAACAATCTTATGAGCATTCTTGTAGATAAATCGACGCGAGTTATCGTGCAGGGACTGACCGGGCGGGAAGGCACTTTCCATGCCAAAGCCTGCGCGGAGTACGGAACCAAGATCGTTGGGGGAGTGACTCCCGGCAAGGGTGGCACCACTCACGAGGGATGGCCCATCTTTAACACCGTGCAGGAAGCGGTCGATAAAACTGGAGCAGATGCGTCGGTGATTTTTGTTCCGCCACCATTTGCCGCTGATGCAATTATGGAAGCTGCCGATGCGGAGGTGGAGTTGATCGTCTGCATCACCGAGGGCATTCCGACGCTGGATATGGTGACGCGCGTGGGAGTATTTGCAAAATCGACGGTCGCGGTTGATTGGGCCCAACTGTCCCGGCATCATTTCGCCGGGCAAGTGCAAGATCGGCATTATGCCAGCGCGAATTCATCTCGAAGGGTCGGTTGGAATCGTTTCGCGCTCCGGCACGTTGACTTACGAGGCGGTTTATCAACTGACCACTCGGGGGATCGGGCAATCCACCGCCATTGGCATCGGCGGCGATCCAATCATCGGCACAAACTTCCTCGATGCGCTCGAACTATTCAACAAAGATCCTCAAACCGAAGTCGTCGTGATGATTGGAGAAATCGGCGGCAACGCTGAGGAAACGGCTGCCGATTATGTGAGGTCGCGCATGAAGAAGCCGGTAGTGGGATTCATCGCGGGCCAGACCGCGCCTCCGGGACGCCGCATGGGCCATGCTGGCGCAATCATTTCCGGTGGGAAGGGAACTGCGGCTGAAAAGATCAAAGCAATGGAAGCGGCGGGCATTCGCGTCGCCAAATCGCCCGCTGAAATTGGCGAAACCGTCGTAGCGGCTATGGGTATTGCGGCGAAGGCTTAGACGACCAGACTACCTAACACCAAGGACAAACGACCGAACTATGAAGACTCTGCAACGCACTTTTACTATTATCAAACCAGACGCGGTAGCCAAGAATGCAGTTGGCGATATCATTGAGCAGTTTGAGAAAAATGGTTTTCGCATCCTGGCCATGAAGATGCTCGAGATCTCGAAGCATCAGGCTGAGCAATTCTATGCGGTTCATGCAAGCCGACCATTTTTCCGGTCGCTGACCGATTTCATGTCGAGCGGACCCATCGTTGTGTTGGCGCTGGAAAAAGAAAATGCCATCGCCGACTTGCGCAAGCTCATGGGCGCAACCAATCCGGCCAATGCTGAGGAAGGCACAATCCGCAAAAAGTGGGCGAGTGATATCGAACACAACGCCATCCATGGCTCTGATGCGGACGACACTGCCCGCTTCGAGCTTAGCTACTTCTTTGCCGGGTATGAATTAGCGAAGTGACTGCGCCAAGCCGTGGCGCCGTCATCCGAATGTAGTGAGGGATCTCGCTAGTTCGGAGCTTAGGATACTTGCTATGCCTCTAGTTCAAATCACAATGTTGACTGGCCGGACCGCCGACCAGAAACGCAAACTGGCGCAACGCATCACCGATGCTATGGTGGAAGAGGCGGGAGCGCGTCGCGAAGCCGTCGTGGTGGCATTTCACGAAGTCTCAAAGGAAAGCTACTCTTCAGGTGGGGTGTTGATGGCGGACAAAGAGAAGTAACCTCTTAGAGCGAAGACCGCGGGCGAGGGTGCCCGCGCCACACACGCTATCCTAGCGGTTCGTACAGTTGCCCCTCAATTCGCTCTCCCAGCTTGGGCAGTTCTTTTTTCGCGTATTGCAAGAAGTGGGGCGCGGCGCGATGGGCCTCCAGAGCGGCGTCATCCTTATATTGTTCATAGATGAAGAATCGGCGCGGCTCTGTCTTGTGCCGATGAACCTGATACACCAGACATCCAGGTTCCTTGCGAGACTCTTCAGTTAGCTTGGAAAATACGCCGATAACATCCGCTTCACGACCGACCTTCGCCATCCACGTCACAACCAGAACGACCATCGCTTGCTCCGTTCTTAATTTTTTGCCTGAGCTTTTGTTTTCGATTCCGTCAAGTCTCGAAGTTTCCCCGCAAACTCATCGAGAAAAATAGTTTCCTCGCGCCCCGGTCCCGTCGAGACCATCCCGACTTGTGCCCCACTTTCCTTTTCGACGAAATCTAAATACTCGCGTGCTGCCTTAGGCAGTTTCTCCAGTTTCGTAATCCCCTGCGTTGAGGTGAGCCATCCGGGCATTTTCCGATAGACGCATTCGATCTGGCCATAGCCGCTGTCCTGCGCCGGCGCCTCAGAGGTTTCCCTGCCGTTGATTTTATAACCAACGCATACCGGAATTTCCGCCAGTTCATCCAGCACATCCAGCTTGGTCACAACCAGCCAGGAGATTCCGTTAATCATGCCAGCGTATCGCAGAAGTGGCAAATCGAGCCAGCCGCAACGCCGTGGCCGTCCGGTCACCGCGCCGAATTCGTTGCCGCGTTTGCGCAGCATGTCGCCATTGGCGTCCGTTGCCTCGGTGGGGAACGGCCCACCGCCAACTCGCGTGCAATATGCTTTGGTGACGCCGATGACCGTATCGATTGCCGTAGGCGCGACGCCAGTTCCGGTAACAGCCCCTCCTGAAGTTGCGCTCGAAGAAGTCACAAACGGATACGTGCCGTGGTCGATGTCCAACATCGTTCCCTGGGCGCCCTCAAACACGACCGACTCTCCGTGAGCCAGGGCCTTGCCCAACAAAGCAGCCGTGTCGCACACGAACGGCGCAACTTTCTCAGACGCGGCAGCATATTCTTCGTACATTTTGTCCGCATCGAGCGGCTCCGAGTTGAACAGCGCATGGGCGATCATGTTCTTCTCGTGGCAGGCATTCTGGATGTGGGTCTTTAACAGTTTCAGGTCCAGCAGATCAGCCACACGCAGACCGCGGCGGCCCATTTTGTCCTCGTATGTGGGGCCAATGCCGCGCGAGGTGGTTCCGATCTTCACGCGTCCCGGCGCGTTTTCCGACGCTAACTCGATCATGCGGTGGTAAGGCAAAATCACGTGAGCCCGGTTGCTGACGAACAGGCTGCCATCGACCTTGACGCCGGCTTCGCGTAAAGCCGCAACCTCTTTCAGAAAAGCTATAGGATCGAATACAACCCCATTGCCGATTACACTACGGCAGCCTTCGCGCAGCACTCCGCACGGCACCAACTGCAGAATGAACTTTTTGCCATTGATGATGACCGTGTGGCCGGCGTTGTGCCCGCCCGCATAACGCGCCACGATGGAAAAGTTCTCCGAGAGCACGTCGACAATCTTGCCCTTACCTTCGTCGCCCCATTGGGCGCCCACAATGACCGCAGCTTTGCCCTTCTTCAAATGCAAACTCCTCGGAACATGAATGGCGCGGCTAGCCCTAGCCGCAATGCAGGGTCGCACACACTCGTTGCCCCAGTGAACCAACGAGTCGCTGAATTACAAAAGGATATAAACGGAGCAGAGGTGTACCTGTAATGATAACCCCGGCGGGCGAAAGATGGCAATTCGCGGGGCACGCTTCAGGCTTCGGGGTCGTCGGCCACCAGGTTTTCCTGAAGCCTGATGCCTGTAGCCCGAAGCCTTGTAAACTAGCTTCATGCCCGAACTGCCCGAAGTTGAAACTATCGCTCGTGGCTTGGCTAGCCGCGTCACGGGCGACGTGATCGAGTCGATCTGGCTTGGGTCCAAACCAGAACTGCTCAAATCCCCCGCGTCCGAAATTGCGAACACTCTCGAATCGCAGCGCATCGCTGGCGTGCGCAGAATCGGCAAACACATCGTCTTCGATCTGGAAAATGGAGGACGGGCGTCCTCGCCCGTCAAACGAAAATCAAGCCGAAGATCTTCGACCGCATCGGTGTCTTCACCAGACACAGCCCAGTGGATCGTGCATCTTGGCATGACCGGGCGGATCCTTGTTTGCAACCCCGACCAAGCCATCGAGAAACACACGCATGCAGTTGCGAAGCTGGTTTCAGGCAGGGAACTGAGATTCGTGGATCCACGCCGCTTTGGACGTCTAAGCGTGGCCCATGGATTTGAAGCCGCTGGCGCCGAACCGCTTGAAGTCGAACTGGATCGCTTCGTCGAACTGTTTCACGGGCGCAAAACGCCCATCAAGAGTGCCTTGCTAAACCAAAAACTGCTGCGCGGTGTAGGCAACATTTACGCGGATGAATCGCTGTTCCGCGCCGGCATCCGGCCCCGTCGCCGGGCTGCGTCCCTTACTCGCAACGAGTTGTCACGCCTCTACTCCGCCATCCAGGAAGTGCTTAAAGAGGCCATCGAGCTGGGCGGCTCTTCCGTTTCTGATTATGTCGATGCCGACGGCGAGGAAGGATTCTTTCAACTGCAACACCGGGTCTACGGACGGGAAGGCGAGCCGTGCCTGGTTTGCAAGACTCCGATTAAGCGCGTAGTGATTGCTGGGCGCAGCAGCCACTATTGTCCCAAGTGTCAGAAATAAATCTCGCCTACCGTGCCGTCGTCGGCTCCATTACCCTCTTGAACGCCCTCAGAAAAATTCCATTCTGCTCAGGTGTTCCAATCGTGATTCGGATCGCGGTTGGCGCACCCCACGGACCCAACGGTCGCACGATCACGCCTTCGGTTTGGAATCGCTTAGCGACGGCCGCCGCATCATCACCCAATTCGCAATAAACAAAGTTAGCCCAGGTTGGAATCGGCGCGTATCCCAGTTCGACGAGTCCTGCGGTTAGCCGTTCGGCCTGCTCAGCGTTGTTCTTAAGCGTTTTCTTGACGTGAGCTTCGTCGTCAAGCGCCGCCAAGGCGGCCGCCTGAGCTACGGTCGAAATCGAAAATGTTGTGCGCATGCGGGCAAAGTAGCCCATCAATTCGGCGGGACCAATTCCATAACCAACTCGAACTCCTGCCAAGCCGTGCGCTTTCGAAAATGTTCGAAGTACAACCACTCTATGGCTTCGGTTCACATGGTCGAGAGCATTCGAGCAATCAACCTTACGGCTCGCGGCAAAGTATTCGGCGAAGTCGTAATACGCCTCGTCGAGGATAACCATCACATGCTCGGGGACCTCATCCAAGAAGCGATCGAGTTCCTTTGCCATAATGAGCGTGCCCGTCGGATTGTTTGGATTGGAGATGTAGATGATGCGGGTGTGTTGATCGACCGCTGCCGCGATGGCATTCAGATCGAATCCATTATTCCGCATCGGAACCTGGATCAGTTGGCCTCCCGCTGCTTGCGTGGCAATCGGATACACGATAAACGAGCGCTCGCTGGTGATCGCATTGAGCCCCGGCGATAGCAAAGTGCGCGCAATAATGCCGAGAAGGGCGGTAGAGCCAGCCGTCGGAACGATTTGCTCCGGTAGAACATTATGGCGTTCGGCCAACTTTTGCCGGAGTTCGATGGCATCGTTGTCGGGATAAAAATTGCTCTCGGTGAGTACGGCCTGCATCGCCTGCACCGCTTTCGGCGAAGGCCCAAACGGGTTCTCGTTCGAGGCCATCTTAATGCAGTTCACATGGCTCTCCTGTTGCGCCTGGCGCAGCGACTTGCCCGGCGTGTACCCGCTCAGGTTCCGTACGTGTTCGGGCACAAACTGGCTGAAGTCACTCATTTGTTCGATTTCTAATCTTTACATGTAGCTCGATCCGTGTCACCCGCAGCAGTGTCTCGTGCGGCGCGGACGCTCCTGCTCACGGAATTTGGCTATCTCGCAAGGGACTTCAGTTTAGAAACTTCTTCGGTCGTAAGCTTGCGAAACTTTCCGGGATGCACATCCAATTCGAGAGGACCGTAGCGTACCCGCTTGATCTTCTCTACGTGGTGCCCGATCTCTTCGAACATGCGCCGGATCTGGCGATTTTTGCCTTCGATCAATGTGACTTCATACCATGGATTGGCAGATTCACGAATCACCCGAATCTTAGCTGGAGCCGTTTTCACTCTTTTTCCGCGATCCGACGGAATAAAAATACCTTCGCGTAACCGCGCCAATCCCTCGCCCGGCGGATTGCCGGCCAGTTTTACCATGTATGTTTTGGGCACGTGGGACGCGGCTTTCATCAGGCGGTTGGCGAACTCTCCGTCGTTCGTCAGTAGCAGGAGGCCCTCGCTGGCATAATCGAGGCGTCCCACTGGGTACACTCGCGCTTTCACGCCGTGCAGCAGATCCATCACGGTCGGCCGGCGTTCGGGATCGCGCAGCGTCGTCACGTATCCCTTGGGCTTGTTCATGAGCAAGTAAACATGCCGCTCGGGACCGTGCAGCAGCTTTCCGTTCACGCGGATGTGATCACTCTCGGGATCGGCTTTGCTGCCGAGTTCCGTGATCGTCTGCCCGTTCACTGACACCAGTCCGCCGGTGATTAGTTCTTCGGCTTTGCGGCGGGACGCGATTCCGGCGGCGGCGATGATCTTCTGTAGACGTTCAGCGGGCATAAGATTCTAGGTTTATGAAATCGGCGGGATGGTTAACTAAGCTGCCGATCAAGCGGCCGGATCGCTCTCTTGGTGCTTTGCGGTGGCCAACTCGGATACATCGGCTGTATCAGCCGGTTCAGAATCGTGAGTTTCGGTCGCAGGCAAGTCAAGGTCGCCGTTCGTCGTAGCCTCTTCGTTTCCCGCCGGCAACAAATCGCTTTGGAACGATTCCGCAACCAACTTTTCGAACTCCTCCATACTGGGAAGTTCGCCGACATCCTTCAAGCCAAACCGCATCAGGAATTCCTTCGCAGTCTTATAAAGAATGGGGCGCCCGATCACGGCCTTGCGGCCGGCAGTCGTGATCAGTTTACGATCCAGCAAAGTCGCGATTACTCCATTCGAATCGACGCCGCGAATTTCGCTGATCTCCGGCACCGTGATCGGTTGCTTGTACGCGATCACCGCCAGAGTCTCGAGCGCTGGTAGCGATAAGCGAATCGGCGGTTTCAGGCTTTTGGCAAAGGCGCGCACGATGTCGTGATGCTCCGGCTTTGTCGACATCCGGTATCCGCCGGCGACTTGGCGAATCTCGATGCCATGATCCGGAGCATAGTAATCGACAACCAATTCCTCCAGCGCGAGACGAACGCGCGACTTAACTTCGGTGCCGTCGGCAGCACCTTCACTAAGAACCGACTCCTTAACCAATTCGATCAGTTGATCGAGCGTCACCGGCGTTTCCGCCGCGTAGATAATGGCTTCGAGTTTGGCTTTAAGGCTCATGGGCTCCTGATGCTAGCTACCGCTCTTATCTCCAATCATCGCGCACGGCGGCCTGCTCCGCCATGACCGCTTCGAATCCTACATGTTTGCGCAGCAGGATTTCCCCGAACAAGCGGTCTTGCCGCAGCTGGATCGCCTGCAGACGCACCATTTCGAGCAGCGCCAGAAACATGCAAACCAGCGCCTGCCGCGACTCGACGTTGCGCAACATCTGTTTCAACCGGATCGGCCGGTCTTCCAGCGACAGTCGCCGCCGCAGGTATTCGATCATCTGGCCGACCGTGACCGTTTCTTCGTCCACCTGAATCATCGGCCGGTTGCGCGCACGATCGAGAATTTGCTGAAATGTCTTGACCAAGTCAATGACGTCGGCAGCCAGTTCTGGTTCCGTTCCTTCGGCATCGCGAAATTCTTTGAGCGCAGGGTTCGACAATATTGCGTCTTCGATTTGCTGTTTCTGCATCAGCATCTGCGCCGCCGCCTTGAATTTCTCGTGCTCGATCAGGCGATTGACCAGCTCTGCACGCGGATCGTCTTGGGCGTCGGACGCCGCGGCGGGATCGCGCGGCAACAACATTTTCGACTTGATGTGAATCAGAACCGCGGCCATGTAGATGAACTCAGCCGCCACGTTCACATCCAGTTCACGCAGTTTTTCTACATAAGCCAGATACTGCGCGGTGATTCTTCCGATCGGAATATCGTAGATGTCGATGTCCTGCTTGCGAATCAAATGGAGCAGCAGGTCCAGCGGCCCTTCGTAGACGTCGCCCACGGTCACGGAAAAAGGGAAGTCGCTTTCCTGGTTTCTGGATTGTCCTTGACCGCGGGGAGCAGAATCCACCACGAGCGCTGGACCAAGATCCAATGCCGCCGTCCCATCGAACGCGATTTTTGCTTCTTCACTCATTGTGACTACTTCGTAGCTTGCGGAGCGCGTGGTGCTTCGTATTCGAGCGACATCCCCATCGCGTCACGCACCTCGTTCATCGTCGCCCCGGCAACTTTGCTTGCCCGCGCCGAGCCAGCCTCAAGGATATCCCAAGCCAGCCGGGGATTGTCTTCATATTTCTTGCGGCGCTCCTGCATGGGATTCAAGATGTTAACCAGGGCATCGGCCGCCCAGCCTTTGCATTCAATACAGCCGATTCCAGCCGACCGGCAGCCTTCATTCACCTTAGCTAACGTGGTGCGATCGCTGAAAATCTTGTGCAGATCCCCGACCGGGCAAAGATCAGGATTGCCGGGATCGCTGCGCCGAACGCGTGCCGGATCCGTCACCATGGTCTTCAGCTTCTGCCGCACGACCGGTTCAGGATCGGTAAGCATGATCGTGTTGCCGTACGACTTCGACATCTTGCGGCCGTCGGTTCCGGGCAACTTGGGCGTGGGCGTCAGCAAAGGCTGCGGCTCAGGGAACACGGACCTTCCGTTGAAGCTATAAAAATTGTTAAACCTTCGCGCGATCTCGCGAGTCAATTCAACGTGTGGCACCTGATCCTCACCCACCGGCACGAAGTCGCCTTTGTAGATGAGAATATCCGCCGCCTGCAACACCGGATACCCGAGAAATCCGTACGTGCTTAGATCCTTATCCGTAATGTTTTCCCGCTGCTCCTTGTAAGTTGGCACCCGCTCCAGCCAGCCCAGCGGCGTAATCATCGAGAACAGCAGATGCAATTCGGCATGCAGCGGCACGTGCGACTGCAAGAACATTGTGCAGCGCTCCGGATCGAGCCCCGCAGCCAGCCAGTCAAGCAGGACTTCGATTGAGTTCGGTTTCACTTGCGATGTATCCGCGTAATCCGTTGTGAGGGCATGCCAGTCGACCACGCAGAAAAAACATTCATATTGATCCTGCATGCCCACCCAGTTCTGCAGCGCGCCGACATAATTGCCTAAATGCAGTTTGCCGGTTGGCCGCATCCCGCTGAGCACGCGCTTACGTTGATTGGATTCAGAAGGCATCAGATTCTCAAGAGAATGTCGTTAAAAATTCCAATGACGGGAAAGATGAGCCTGCCTAAAAGTCCTCCGCCCAAAAACACGAGTGCCATCAAAGCAAACATGCCCAGCGTGTCGTAAATCCGCAGCGCATTTGGAGGCAGAAAGTGGCGTAAAACATGGCTGCCATCGAGCGGTGGAACGGGAATCAGATTGAAAACTCCGAGAATGATGTTGATCACCATCAACTCGTAGAAAAACAAACTAGCCGGCATCAGAAACGAGTCGGTTTGACTTGCCAGGATATCGAAGTGATTCGGATATACGAGAGGAATTGTGTGAACAATGGCTGCCCCCAGCCGCGAGCTCAACGAAATAAGAATCAAAACCAGCACCGCGCCGGTTGCCACGACGAAGTTGCTGATCGGTCCAACCACCGAAGTCAAAATATCATCGAGCACTGGGTCTTTAAAATTTCTTGGATCCACGGGCGTAGGCTTGGCCCATCCGATCACCGGAAGATGACTGATCATCGCAATCAGGGGCAATAAAACAGTTCCAATCGGGTCAATATGCTTGATGGGATTCAGCGTCACTCGGCCCAGCATTCGCGCGGTCGGATCGCCACGACGGTTCGCCATCCAGGCGTGCGCCGATTCGTGGACGCTGATCGCGAACAGGAAAACGATCAGCTGAAACAGGATGTCAACATGTTGCAGGGTCATCAGACGTTGCATTTGATACTAACATGCAAGATTCGAAATGCGCCCAGATTACGGCGTCTGGACGCCCACTATTGCCGCGTCTTCGCCCGCCATGCTTTATAATTCGCGTCGCGTGATCACTCTAGCCCGCAAACTCCGCGTGGTGGATTACTTTGCCTTGGGTTGGGGCACGATGGTTGGCGTGGGATGGCTGGTCGTGATGGACGACTGGCTGCTGCGTGGCGGAGTTCTGGGCGCGATCCTCGGATTCGCAATTGGTGGGGCGCTGTTGTTGCCAATCGGCTATGTGTACGGTCGACTGGTCACGGCGATCCCAGATGCGGCCGGTGAAGTCGCATACACCGCCAGAGTCTTCCCGCAATCCATCAGCTTTGCCACCGGCTGGATCATGATCCTGGCCTACTTCATCGTGTGCCCGTGGGAAGCCGTCGCAGTCGGCAGGATTGCAGGCTACATCTTTCCGGCGCTGGATTCGATGGAACTCTACCGCATCGCAGGCCAGCCAGTTTACCTGCCGCACTTGCTCATCGGGTTGAGCCTGACCGGATTGCTCACCCTGCTGAACTATCGCGGAATCCGCTTGAGCGCCACGTTCCAAAACTGGACCGCCTTCGGAACGCTGGCGTTGTTCGTGCTGTTCGTAGGCTTCGGAGTGAGCAAAGGTTCGCCACGAAATTTTCCGCCTCTCTTCACGCATAGCCCGTTCGTATCCGTTTTGCTGGTGATGCAGATCGTTCCGTATTTCATGACAGGGTTCGAGTCGGTTGTGAAAGGCGCGGAAGAAGCCAGCCCCGAATTCCGATCACGAGGATTTTTCAAGGCTATTTGGATGGCGATTGTGGTTGGCATTCTCTTTTACACCATCGTGATCGCTTCGGTTGGCTATGTCGCCCCCTGGAAACAACTCACCGGAGAGAAATTCATGACCGCGGTTGCCTTCGAGCATGCCGTGGGTTCGCGTTGGATTGTCAGCGTGATTCTCGCCGCGGCGTTGCTTTCGCTCTTCAAAGTATTCAACGGAAACTTTGTGGCCGCCAGCCGGTTGTTGTTCGCCATCGGTCGCCGCGGCCTGGTCGATCGGCGTCTTGGCCACGTGCATCCCCGCAACCAGACGCCCTCAATCGCCGTGATCTGCATCGGACTGGCGACAGGCGCGTGCATGTTTCTGGGCGATGCAATTCTCGTGCCCATTTCCGAAGTTGGCTCCGTGGCCTCTGCGATTGGATGGCTGGCAGCTTGCGCAGCCTATTATCGAATGCGTCCGGCGCCGCGCGAACAGTTTGTCGCTTTGGTAGGGTCGACCGTCGGGATGCTTATGATCTTGATGAAGATTGTGCCCGGCATTCCTGGCCATTTCACCGCATATGAATGGCTGGCGTTGGGAATCTGGATTCTGCTG
This sequence comes from uncultured Acidobacteriota bacterium, assembly GCA_963722725.1. GTDB lineage: Bacteria > Acidobacteriota > Terriglobia > Terriglobales > Acidobacteriaceae > JABDBE01. Next base: position 212,632 of record CAVROB010000005.1, on the reverse strand, counting down.
GGAGTAGGCTTGGGTTGGCGACGAGGTCCCAGCACAAATTCTCTGTAAACTTCCTCACGGTTTGAGCTCCGCTTGCGTCTCCGGCGACACGATGGGCGACACGTGCGGCTCCATCAGCGTGCCCGTGACGTTGAATCCCGGGGCTCCTTCGCGCGTCAGCTTCAAATTTAGAACACGAGTCAGAGATGCCGTGCCGCTTACTTGAAAAATACCCGCTGACGTTTCCAGCTTGCCTTCCTGAATTTCAAACTTGCCATCATGAAGGGACAACTGAGTTGCCAAATGACGCATCTGCAGCGGTCCGGTTCCATCGGCCAGCGCAATGTGGCTGAGCAAGCCGTCCCGCGCCTCCAACTTCAGTGTGCTGACGGCCGACGCGAATAATTCTGTCGCATCCAGGCCCGATGCTTTTACCCGATAGGTTGCAGTGGCCAACCCTGTGATCCAGTCGTCATTCATGCTCGCGGAAAGCTGATCCAGCGAAACCCGCTCCAGCGTGCCGATCCCGGTGTACTCCGGAGGCTTCATCGTAAAGTCAGCTTCCCATTCGCCGACGTGTTTGCCACCAAGGACATCACCACGAAGATCGGACACTCGCAGTTTCCCCTTGTTCAGTTCGACATTGGCCGAAACTCGGTTGCCGACAAGCTTTCGGACCACCACGTGATCGGCCGTGAGCTTGCCCACAGCGTGAACTGTAAGCAAATAAGGAACACCGGGGGCTGACGAAGACAGAAATCCATACCACGGCTGCTTGCGAACATGCGGATTAATCAGCTGGTTCAGTCGATCCGTTGCAATTTCGTCGGCATGCAAATCGAAGTGCACAGAGCAGGATTCTGGTGCGGCACACGGTCGCGGAAGCGTTAGCGATCCTTGCCACAATGTATCGGCGATTGTCGCGGTTAGGTTCTGGACACTAATTAGGTCTGGGGCAAGCGTAAGGTTCGCGGCAGCAATCTCCACCGGCGTATTCAACCCGCGCACTTCAGCGCGAATCGAACGTAGTTGGGCCTTCCCCACAGCTCGCGGCGCCGCGAATCCCGACCAACCACCGGCGATTTGCAGATCAATCTTAGCCAGGCCTTCGGCGGCGGTTTGGGGAGCCGGAATTCCGACCGTCCTCGCGACTTGCAACAGTCGTTGTAACTGCGCATCCCCTCGGACTGCGAAGCTGTATCCCGAACGCGAAGCCCATCCGCGCACCACTGTAGGCGCGGGCCTGCCCAGCGCCAGATTAAAAGGACCGACAACCAGGCAAGTCTCCAGCGGAGAGGCAACAATTTGTCGCGTGGCGGCTGATTTCGAATCGGCAGCCGGAGATACCGAGAAGGGAACTTTTCCCAGCACGAGTTTCGTCTTTGTGACTTTCGATTCAAGCTCGAAGCCAGCCGTTTCTCCCCTTCCCTCCCACGCCACTTCGCTCACTTGCGAATCCGCGCCGCGTCGAAGTTTCACATTGCCATTCAAACGGCCGGCTGCGATCAGATCATCCGGCACCCCTTGTTTGGCATGGCGCGCGAACGAGATCAGCGACTGAATTGGCAGATCCTGAGCGGTCCATGCGAGATCATAAGTTCGGGATGAGAAAGGATGGTCCACCCTGCCAGTGAGCGTAACGGCGCCATCCCCAACCGGGGCGTTGCAGCCAACCTCAGAGAGCGCCCGATCTACCGTGCTGTAGTGGCCATTGCACTCGATCGCTAGCCGTAAATCTCCACCGCCGAAAATGTCGTATCTGCGGAAATCTTCCACCGACGCAGCGGTTACGATCGCAAGATTCGCAGGCGTGCCGAGCCAGCGTTGCAGAAACCTCCAGGCCGCCGCGCCAGCCCTTATCGTTGCCATAGGTGAGCTTCGTGACTTGACCGAGTTGTGCCCGATCCCACTGGACGACTGAACTGCAATGGCGTGTCGCGCAAGCTCGCTGCTCTCTGCCACGATCCGCTCACGCTAACCATGCCAGTGTCGCTGAGATTGAAATCAGTCCGCACCGGCTGCGCCTTCAGACGCATGCCCCACGCATTTTCCGAGTCTTGCCACAAAGCGAAATCTGCTTCAGTCAAGGCGTAAGGTTTTTTTTCCGCTCCGAACTTGAAATTAATACGGCCGCGATCGGCCTCAATGTAGGGAAAACCGGGGCGCCTTTCAGTCTTCGCCTTGCTCGTGGGTGCGACCGCGATTTTGGCAGTTCGCTCGATAAGATTTTCAAGATTCCAATGTCCTTCTTTATTCCGGACGAGGTTGAGGCTTGGTTCCGTTAGGTTCAGACGCGAGATCTCCAGGCGTCCACGCAGTAGCGAAATTATACGCAGCGAAGCGGTCACTTCCTGGGCGCGCAGCATGGGTTCGGCGCTGAAGGCCGGATCGTCGTGAATTACGAAGTTCTCAAGTTCGAATCCGGGCCGGGGAAGAAGTCGCAGGTTCACCGCCGCCACATCCACCTGGCGTCCTAAGGCAAGGCTAATGGAATTGACAATCCGGGCGCGCAGTCGATTCGCTCCAGGCCGTACCAGAAACAACGCCAGAAGCACAACAACGCTTAGCGTAAGAATCCCGCGCTTAGATCGCCAGAATCTCGATCGCCAGAATTTCAATCGCCCAACCTCACTGCACTGCCTTGAAGGTCCGCCGCCAGCGAGTTTCATCGAAAAAGTGGACAACCACATGCACCAGGAACCCGACTCGTTGGCTGAATTCTCTCTCCAAATATTGTCCCGCTGGGGTCTCAAACGACCAATAAATAAACATAGGCCGCCCAATCACATTTTCCTGTGGAATAAATCCCCAATAACGACTGTCGAGACTGACGTCGCGGTTATCCCCCATGCCGAAGTAGCTGTTTGGAGGAACCACAATATCTTCACCCTGGATATGCTGTGGCAAAGCCAGCTCCCAATCCGGAGTCACATTGTTCATTTCGGAGGGCGCTACCGCGGGGAAGTTATCGCGGTAGGGATTGTAACCGGCCTCACCGCCTTGATGGATCACGTAGGGTTCATCCAGTTTCTCCCCGTTGCGGTACACCACCGCGTCGCGCAAGTGGATCCGGTCTCCGGGAATGCCGATGATTCTTTTCACAACGTAAAGCCCAGGCTCGGCCGGCGAGAGAAACACGACGATGTCGCCGTGGTGTATCTCCCGATAGGGCAGAATAGGGCCAAGCCACCGGGTTCGCGGCGCGAACTGCTCACGGTTCACAAACACATGATCGCCGATCAGCAGCGTGTTTTCCATCGAACTGGAAGGAATCTCAAAGGCCTGCACGATGAAAGTAATAATGAACAGACCGGTTACCAGCACCGCCGCCAGAGACGCGAGAAACTCAACTGTAGTTTCGCGCGGTTTTTCCGCCTGCATGTCTTCTTTTTTAGCCACTAGAATTTTTCCCGTTAGTTAAGCGATGTCCGCCCTTAGTTCACTACTCGAAATGTCCGATCCCAGCGAGTGAGCTGAAACAAATGGCTGACCGCGTAGGCGAAGTGATAAAGTTTATCACCCGGCGAGGCCGAAACTGGCATGTCATCCTCTGCACTCCGTACCGACCAATAAATCAGCAGGGGCCGCCCGATAATATTTTCCCTCGGAACGAAGCCCCAATAGCGGCTGTCCAGGCTCTCGTCCCGATTATCTCCGAGCACGAAATAGTGCTTCTCAGGAATAATCAGTTCGCCTTCCTCGACCAGTTTCTTCATTTGCAACCACCATCCCCCCTCTAGACCCGGAACTGGGATGTCCACACGGGGGAACTCGTCTCGAAAAACATCATGCACCTGGGAGCTGTAACGCACGTACGGTTCTGTCAGCGGAGTGCCGTTCACATACACTCTTCGATTGATTAAACGTACTCGATCTCCAGGAACTCCCACCACGCGCTTCACGAAATGTTCGCTGGGGTGAACCGGGTAGTGGAAAACGACAATGTCGCCGCGATGCACAGTCCGGTACGGCAGGATATGGTCCAAAAAGCCGCCGCTGCCACCGTAACAGAACTTGTCCACCAAGAGGTAATCCCCGATCAGCAGCGTGTTTTCCATGGACTCGGAAGGAATCTGGAAAGCCTGAATAATAAATGTGATTACAAAGACTGCAATTACCACCGTGGTCAGCAGCGATTGCAGCGAAATCAACCAGTCCGGCTGTGGCGTTTTCCCCATCGCAATTCCGGCTAGGGGTGTCCTTTGCCGGGTACCTTGCTGCCCGAATCCACGGATAGCGAAGCCAAATGTTCTAGAACTTGGTGCGCCGCAGCCTGTTCGGCATTCTTCTTCGTGGACCCCTCGGCGCGGCCTATGAACTCAGTCTCACCGTGATTGCCCATCGCATGCAATCGAACTTCAACCGTAAAAGTCTTGCTGTGCTCCGGTCCCAGCTCTTTCACTAATACATAAGATGCCTGCGAACGGCCGGTGGCCTGGAGCTTTTCCTGTAAAGCCGACTTATAGTCGGAAAGCGGCAAGCTGTTTCCGTTCCGCGCCAGGTTTTCCACTTCCGGAGTGACGATATGCTGCAACACCACCCGCCGAACGGTTTCCAAACCACTGTCCACGTACATCGCTCCCAGCACAGCCTCCAGGCCGTCTACGAGCAAGGCAGTCTTGTTGCGCCCACCGCTTTTTTCTTCGCCTCGGCCGAGCCGCAGGTAGTGTCCAAGTTCCAACTGCCGCGCCACGAGGATCAAATGTTTTTCACTGACCAGATGCGCGCGCAATTTTGACAGCTCGCCCTCACGAAAATTGGGAAAGCGATGAAATAATTCTTCGGTCGTAACCAGCCCCAGGACGGCGTCTCCCAGGAACTCCAGTTGCTCGTTGTCTCCGACTCGCATCTGCGGCTGCAGCGATTCCAATTCACGAGCCTGCGAGCTGTGGGTCAAAGCCTGCTCCAACAATTCCGGCTTGGAGAATTGATACCCCAGAGCTCGCTCCAACTCCGAAATGTCGCGAGGCTTCATCGTCCGGTTGAACAAATCTGATCGGTCCCGGCGCCCACGGCGCGACGCGCAACCACACGTCCAGCGACTAATTTAGGCGCCTCCGCTGGTGAATTCACCTAATGGGCTGGCGGAACTGTGTTTGGCGCTGCGCCAGCCGGCGGTTTGGCCGCTGGAGCCGGAGTGCTGACGGCCGGAATGGTGGCACCTGTCAACTGCATCAACCGATCGCGTTCATGACGCGCCGTGGTTCCTGCGTTCGTTCCCTCCTGGGTTAAATCGACAGCCTTGTTGGCCTGTGTTAGCGCATCCTGATATTTCCCCTGCTTGTCCAGAGCCAGAGCCAGGCGCAGCACGACTACGGGATCTGGCTGGGCCGGGTAAGCGTCGATCGACTTGCGAAAATAGCCCTCGGCGTCAACGTATTTTTCCTGATCGTACTGAATCGTGCCCAGGATCGAATAGGCGCTGGATCGCAACAAACCCTTGTACGCATCGATTTGGGCTTGGGGTATGTTGGCCGGCATTGGAACATCGGTGTCGATCGTTTCCAGAGCGTGTTGCGCATCCTTTGTGGCTTTGGCAAAGCGCTGATCCTTATCCAGATCGGTGTCACGCGTGTGTTCGGTAGTCACTTCGGCGGAGGCAATCAGCGCCTCGGGATCGTCGGGATCCACTTTCAATAATTTCTGCGCCTCCTCCAGCATTTTGTCGCCGTTGTTGGCATTCTGATACGCGCGCATGGCCGCTTTGAACAGCAGCACGCGCAGTTCGCTGTCGGGGAACTTAGTCGCAAAGTCGTCTGCCGACTTTTCCATGGCGGCCGCGTCCTTCTGGTTTGCGATCGCCGCGTTATAAGCATCGAACTCCGGCTGCGTCTTCGCTTGTGGTGGCCGTTTGCCGGGAGGCGTCGCGGGCGCGCCTTGCTGCGCCGCGCCTGCAGGTTGCTTCTGTTGGGCGGGAGTTTGCTGCTGCTGCGCAACTGCGAATGCGGCTATCGCTAGAACCCCCCACATCATGGCTGCTCGCTTCATGCTCTCTCCTTAAAGTTTGAGACCCTGGCTTCGTGGTCGCAGTTTACTATCACATCAATCTTGTTGCTGCGGATGGCTTGGCGGCTCATAAGGCTGTTGAATTCCACGCTCCGCAGCCGCCTTGGCCTCTGGTAACGAACCCCCGGCAGTCAGCGCTGCCCGGTACTGGTCGACGGCGGCCGCGCGGTCTTCCTGTAGATCAAAGATTCTTCCCAGGTAAATATGGGACCACGCCACCACTGTCGGTTCATGTGCCACACCCAATGCCTGCTGGAAGTAGCCTCGCGCCCCTTGCATATCACGATTCAAAATGGCCACCTGCGCCAGGATGAACAGAGCCCGGCCCGGATCCTCTTGCTTCTCATCCAGTGCTTGCTGCGCAATCTTCTTCGCGCCTTCGACATCTCCGCTTGCCAATCGTTGCTGGGCAGCGAGCAGCAGCACTGCCGGCGGATGTCGCGACAGGTGCAACAGTTCCTGATCCGCGGTGCTGGCAAACTTCACTTGCGCAGCGTTCTTTTGCTCCTTGCCTACATTGATGCCGCTGATCAAATCTCCATAGGCCGTCCGCAGCCCCACCGGACTCTTCTCGAATTGCTCCAGCGCATCATAAAAATAAGGCGTCAGAATGAAGCCTTGCTCCACCGATCGCTCCACCAGTTGCTGCTTCTGCACTTCCGGCGTCTTGCTGGTCCCTGTGGTTCGTGCCTCAATGGCCCGTATCAGACACTCCGTGGTCAGAAGCGAAACATCATTCCTGAAACTTTGATCCATGGGAGCGCCCTTGACACTGGCCAGGAGCGGTTTCAACCGATCCATGGCAGCGGGATATTTTAGCGCCATGGGATCCAGAAGGTAGTGCAGATACGTGTGCCGGATCTGCTCCATCTTGAGCCCCGCCTCAGCCCCAACGCCAGGAGAAAGCACGACGTAATAGTCGCTTCCGTAATTGCGCGCATTGGCTTGCCCAGGCGCTCCCATCGGCTCCAGGTAAACCGTAAACGATCGTCCCAGATATCCCGCCGACGGCAGCTTCAAATAAACCTCGGTATCGAATAGCTCTTTGGCAAGCGGCTCATGATAAGTCGCGGTAAGGCGAGCGTAAGCCGCCTGATGGCGCGTCCAGATCGTTCGCAGTCCAGCTTCCTCATAAAACTTCTGCACCAGCGGCACCATCCCCGACACATTGCCGGCATCCGGCGGAAGGTCGGCCTCTTTGCCCTTGAGTGCGAGCTCCGGGGGAGCACTGAGATTGAGCGCTAAAGACACGTACTGTGCCAACGTATGAGCCGGATCCGGCTGCAGATGCTCGGTATAAAACTGGCACATTACCTGGCTGGACTCTTTCGCCTCGGCGGAAGCATCGATGGTTTTCGCAACTTCGGCGCGAATCTGCGCTCGCAGCGGATCGGAAGCGCTCAGCTCCGAATCGTAACCACAATAGTTAATGGCCGTCAGAACCGTAAACAACGCCTCGTTGTTGTCTAACGCCACCTGATGAGTAGCGTCATCCGCCCACACCTGCGCCACCAGCGCAAGCAAAGCTACAAGCAGCGAACTCCGAAACCGATTACTCAGGAACCCTCCTGCAGCGCGGTGAGATGTGCGGGTTACCTTGTCAGTTTAAGAGGTTCCGGGCAGAGGGTCAACGGAGGAAGCTCGAAGCTCTCGGCATTCGGCTGTCGGCTACTGCTCGCCGATCAGCGAAGCCTGGCTGGGAAAGTTTCAAACTGAAAGCTGACGGCTGACGGCTATTAACCCTTGACCCTGACCATGGAGAACGACAGCACCGCTCGCCCGACCGTGGGCCGGCCCATCGAGGTTGCGGGACGGAAGGTCGTGAACTCGGTCAGCATAATCTTGACTTGCGGCGAAAGATCCTTGGCATCGTGCGGACTCGACAAAATCCGGTAATCCTGCACTCGCCCATTAGAATCGACATACGCTTCAATCACGAGAGAGTCATCCGCAATGGAGTCGAGAGCCGTTCCAAAAGCCGATTGCTGCAACACCGGCGCGGTAGTCAACATCGTGGGAACGTCAGAATTGTCGGCCTGCAATGGCAACGCGAGAAAGCCCATGAGAAATCCGAAGATCACCACGGCCGTTAACAAGCCTGCGGTTGCTGGAACCATGAATCCCTGAATCGCGTTCTCTACCCGAATCCACAGATCGTGGAAGTACGGACGCCGCGCTTGTGCCACCTCGCGTGAAATCGCCAGACGCAACCTCAGCGACAGATCATCAGGCGCTTTTCTGCGACCTACCTTGGTCAGCAATTGCTGGGTTTGACGGAGCGAAACATATTCCCGCTGGCAATCGGCGCAGCTATCGAGATGCCGCGAGAGCGCCAGCATTTCGGTACCGGTCACCGCGCCATCAAGATAAGGCGAGAACATCGATTTCGCTTCGACGCACTTCATGACGCCACCTCGAATTCCCGTCCGTTAGAGACTCGGGACGCAGCTTTCGGTTCCCGCTTCTTCAGTCCCAGTTCCGTTCCAACCTCTTGCACATACGCGGTCAGCCGTTGCCGAAGCGCTTCGCGACCCCGGGTCAATCGCGATTTCACGGTTCCCAGCGAAACTTGTGTGACTTCCGCAATCTCTTCGTAGGACATTTCCTCGAGATCGCGAAGAATGAGCGTGGTGCGGTAAGGCTCAGAAACCTTCCTCAACTCTTCTTCAACTCGCGCCCGAACCTCTTCGTGCGCAACCAGATCGAAAGGCGAATCGGCTCCGTCGACCAACGAGTCTTTTATGGCCAAGGCAACGCCGGATTCTGTGCATCCTCCCATCGGCTCAATCGAGGTTTCTTTCGATTTATGCCGGAACCACCAACGGCGCCGGTTCGATGCCTCGTGCACCGCGATGCGATAAATCCACGTCTTCAAACTGGACTCGCCGTGGAAATGCTTAATCCCGCGGAAAACTTTCAGAAACACTTCCTGGGTCGTGTCAGCGGCGTCCGCCGGATCACTCACCACGCGGTAAACCAGACTGTAAATCGGCTGGTGGAACTCTCCGATAAGCCAGGCGTACGCTTCCTCCGATCCGGCCTTCAGTTCAGCGACGATCGCCGCTTCCTGCGTCCGGATGCCGATTGCTCCCGCTAAATCACCCACCGTGGTTGCTCCTGCCATGGCACTCATGGCGTAACCTCCATTATAGGTGCTTTCGACCGAGAGCCTTCGCCAAAATTTGGGCACTGTCCGCCAACCCAGCCCGACCGCAACCCTCGATTCGCCTGATACCTATAGACTCCAAAGACCCCTGCGAAGTTCCAACCCGGAGTTACCTTTGTCACTGTTACCCAGAGATTCGCCAGGGGCGGCAGCCGGATCCGGCTGTCCAATCAAGCGAAGCTCGAGGACGTGTAGCGCTGACACTCCTGCCCGCGTGCTGGCCCGCCGACTAAGTCTTTGGAGGGCATGTGTTGGGAGGCCATGTTTTGAAAGGGCATGGCTTCAGCCGTGCCACCAAGCTACAAATTCGACTCGGGCCCCGCAGGGACCAACTCCCTCAACTGGCCAATCTAGGCTCACGCTCTTGTCCCAAGTTTCCCTGTCCATTCCCGAATTTGGAAGCGGAGCCTCCGACCGACTGCTTTCTTCTTGACCACACTCCCTTGCAATGCTGATAACATCAACCTGTACAAGTTATCTGTAAGATAATTTAAGTTCTTTGACAACCTGACGACGGCCCAGCTTCGATCCTACCCGCGGTTCCAAAACGGAATTGCGAGCAGTCGGACGCAACGATAACTCCAATGTTTCCAAGATTTTGCCTCTAACTACCTTTAGAACCATAGATCTGGAAGGCAAGAAAAATTCCAGTCCTTTGTTTTCTATATTTTAGGCAAAAACGAGAGTTTTTTTTGAGGGAAATGTTGCACCAGAATGTGTGCATCCGAACCGCGCTCCGGTGGACAAAGCCCGAGTCTGCCAGCCGCGTAGCGGCAAAAGAATGCAGCCCACGGCACAAGCCGTGGGCCATGGTTCAATCTGCATCACTGCTGCGGTTGCGTTTGCTGAGCCGGAGCCTGGGTGCCGGTCGTGCTTGGCTGTGTCGCTGGCGGAGTCGGCTTCGGAGGTTTCGGCACTGGCTTCTTCTTCACCGGAGGCTTCTTCGGAGGCTCCGTGTCATCGACGACAACTTTCTTCACCGGCGCCGGCGGTGGCGCTGCTGCCTGCAGATCGTGAACTTGCGCGCGCAGACGCGTCAGTTCGCCTTCTTTCGCGGTGGCCAGAGTTTCCATTCGTTCCGCCAGGACACGGCGCGATCGCTCGAGATCGTTGAAATCGTTCTGCACCGATTGGAATTCGTCCTTCGAACCGAACGCTCCGGCCGACTCGACCACCGGTCCGATCACGTCGTAGAGCGCGTCGAGATTGCGATACAGCTTGAAGGTCGCGGCCGCGTTTTCGGGCGAAGCGCGCACCTGACCAATGATTTCCGGTAGCGCCATTTGCAGGTTGCGCTGGATGGAGTCGACATCCGACTGCGTGCCTCGTTTGGTGTTCGAATCGGTTTTCCATTTGTCGATTCGCAGCTTGGCCAGATCGATTTGTGTCTGTTGTGCGACCTGCTCCAACTGCGAGAGCATCAGATTCAGTTCACTGACCGATGCGTAGGGAACTGGCGTCGTCGCGGCCGCGGGTGCCGGAGCCGGCGCAACTTGGGCCGTCGCAGTAGCGATGAGAAGCGGCAATACCCAATGCCAACTGCAATTAGAGCAAAGTTTCATGAAGTTACTCGACCTCAGCATACCCATTTTCGTAGTTTTCGTAAAACTGGCAAGTCGAGTCGTCGCCGCGCGGCGTTTGACTAACCTTACTCGGTAAGCGAGAATTGACTCACCCGATCCGGATGTCTGCGCCGGATCATGATTCTTCCTCAGTGGGCCTGTGGCGCAGTTGGGAGCGCGCTTCCATGGCATGGAAGAGGTCGTCGGTTCGAACCCGACCAGGTCCACCAAATTTCTCGGTATCGCTCTGGTACTCACCTGCGACTCGAACCGGGCGACCTCGCCTGAGTGGCGCGTGAAGGAAATGACCGCCAATAATAATGACGACTTCGAACGGTTTCAAACCGGCGCAGCCAAGTACGCCGCCTACCTCGATACGCCCGACGGCCGACTGCGCCTCGATCTAGCCTTTGCCAACTTGCAGAACTTTCTTCCGCACGCTACCCGGTCTTTGCACGCTCTGGATCTTGGGGGCGGTACTGGCGCCATCGCGGTACGCCTTGCACGACTCGGTCTTCACGTCACGTTACTCGATGCGTCTCTACCAATGCTGGATCTCGCGAAGCGTGTAGCGCAGGAAGCAGGAGTTACGGAGAGGATCGCGCTGATACACGGTGACGCCTCTCAATTGGCAAACTTGTTCCACGCCGAGGCGTTTGATGTAATTCTTTGCCACAATGTCCTGGAATATGTTGACGACCCGTGTGCGGTGTTGCGCAGTGCGGCCGGCGCCTTGCGAGATCCGTCCAGCATAATTTCGGTATTGGTGCGTAACCAAACCGGTGAGGTCTTGAAGGCCGCAATCCAAGATGGCGACTTGACTGCGGCCGAGCGTAATCTCACCGCTGAGTGGGGAAATGAGTCCCTGTACGGAGGAAAAGTGCGGCTATTTACGGCGGAGGGCCTGCGGGCCATGCTGCTCGAATCGTCACTCGCGGTCACTGCCATGCGTGGCGTACGGGTTCTGTCAGATTACTTGCCGCCGAGTGTCTCCCGAAGTGATGAGTACGAGCGGATTCTTGAGCTGGAGCGTAAGCTGGGCAGGCGGCCGGAGTTTGCGGCAGTCGCCCGCTACACGCATTGCTTCGCGCGTTTGGCGGCATCCTAGTTTGCCTAGTTTGTTGCGTGTGTATATTTTTTCCTGGTGCACGATGTGATCCCGGACACCTTCGACTGCAAGAACAAGCAATATTCAGAGTGAGATCGTGATGCGTTTGTCAGATAGTGACCGCGTTCTGGTAATCATGGCGAAAGCACCGAGGCCGGGCGCGGTCAAAACCCGTCTGGCTCCCAGCCTTTCTCCTGAGGCTGTCACTGCTTTCTATTGCTGTCTTCTGGACGACACGCTGGCGCTGGCGCGGTCCTTAGAAGTGACCGGTGTGGAAGTTGCCGTCATGTGCCCGGAGTCGGACGTCGACGAACTGGCGCGGTTGGCAGGCACGCAGTCACCAGGCAAACCAGCGAACGTAGTTGCGCAGAATGGTGAGGGTCTTGCTGCAGGCCTCACTTCGGTGTTTGCGCACTTCGCGGACCATCATCGACGACGCATCATTGCATTTAACAGCGACAGCCCACATCTGCCGCGTTCTGTTCTCGAAGACGCGTTCGAAAGGCTGGCCGCGCATGACGTAGTCGTTGGACCAACGCACGACGGAGGCTACTATCTCGTCGGGGCAAAGGCTGCTCATCCTACGCTTTTCGCAGGCGACGGAATGGGCACCAGCAGCGCGCTGGAGAGACTCCTGGCGCGCGCACGAGCGCTTGAGCTATCCGTAGGTTTCGCAGATCGTTTTTATGACATCGACACCGCAGACGATTTGAGCCGACTCGCAGAGGAGTTGCGGCTGGCTCCGGCAAGGGCGCCGCGCACGGCGGCGTGGCTGAAAGAGTGGGATTCAACCGCTCATTGACCCGGTCGGTCGGTCGGCCAATTCTCGATGAGCGCTGCGCCCTGATTTCGACAGGTATGCCCTAAAATACCCTTCAGGAGGGCTGCTGCCCGAGGGAAAAATGAAATCACTACGGAGTTGGTTGGGATTGTGGTGGATTAGTTGGTTTGGAATCATTGGTGGCTTCCTAATGGTCAGCATTGGCGAGTATGGGCACGAGTCCACTGCTGCGTCTCATTTCTCAGTCACCCTCATGATCGTTACTGTCCTTTTGTGGATTGTGTTCTTCATTGCGGATGACAGAGCACGAAAGAGAATCAATGGCGAAGCAATCGTAACAGTAGTGGTGGACCTACTCACAATGACGGGAACGTTTCTCGCCGTCTTTACGCTGCTTGGAATTGGTTTCTTCGTTGTTATCGCACCCCGCGTGCGGTGAATACCAAAGCTTTGCAGGGGCCGTCGCCGGGAGTGGGAGCTTGTTACGGCACAGTTCCGGACTGGCACGGGAGAATAGTAATAATGAAGATCACCCCAGCGTGGAGAGTGTACATCCTCGGCGCTACTTTGTGCGTGGCGCTAACCATCTGCTCACGCAACTTCGGCGATCGGGGTGGGCCATCCTTCATGGCCTTTTTGACGCTTGCGGGCATCGTGTACCTCTTGGCGATCCGTGAGTTTTTCGCTACGCCAAGATTTCCGCGGCACGTTGTCATCATTGGGCTTGTCCTGGCTGCTGCGTGGAACATTGCATTTCTTCGGCTGCCCTCGGGGGCCGATGATGATATTCATCGATATGTTTGGGATGGCCGCCTGCAGAGGCTCGGCTACAATCCCTATCTTGTCATTCCCAGCGATCCCGCGGTGAAGGGGCTGCATACTGCGGAAACGCGTACCTTGAATAACCCGGATCTGCCGAGCCCATATCCAGCAGGAGCGCAGCTTTTTTTCCGCGCGGTAACCGCGATTCACGAATCTACATTTGCAATGAAAGTAGCATTTGTAGTTTGTGAGTTCGCGATTGTTTTCGTGTTGCTCGATGTGTTGCGTTTTACCGGGCAGGGACAACGCGCGCACCTGGTTCTGGCGTTCGCCTGGAACCCATTGTTGGCGATTGAGGTGGCGGGAAGCGGTCACATCGACATTGTTGGCGCACTATTATTGGTGGTGTCCGCCGCTGCGCTGGTGCGCCGATGGCGAGCGACTGCGGCGGTCGCACTTGGGCTAGCTATCGCAGTGAAATTCCTGCCGGTCGTACTCTTGCCTTTCTATTGGAAGCGGGTTCGCATTCGCGACGCGGCGCTGGCGGCAGTCGTGGTCGGACTGCTGTACCTGCCATTTCTCAACCATGGCCACATTCCGATCGGCTCGCTGGGAACGTATGTGCAGAGTTTCCGCTTTAATGGTCCGGTGTTTGCGATGCTCGCTCGAGTGGCGCCTCCGCAGTTGCTGGTTGGGCTGGCAGTGCTCGTCGGATTAGCGACAGCAACTTGGCTGAGACGGGCAAAGCGCAAGTTGTCTCTCGAACAATTTGCCTGGCCCATGGCAGCAACTCTCTTGTGTGCACCTGCTGTATTCCCGTGGTATCTTCTCTGGCTGCTGCCATTTCTGACGTCGGCCTCGACGCTGCTGATTATCATCTGGACTGTGAGCATTATCCCGATATACGTCCAATGGCACTTGCGCGCACTTGGGCGTCCTTGGGGAGCGCTTCCCGGTTGGGTCATGCTGCTGGAATACGGATGCGTGGCAGTCGCTGGTGCAATTATTGCGTTTCGCCGCTTTACACGACCTGCGATCATGCCCGTAAACGATCAAAATAGAGCCATTTAGATGGCAAGTCTCTTGCGATCTTGACAACTTCACATATTGTGAAGTATTCTCGGCAAGTGGTTATCGTTACGCGAAAGCATCTGAGCGAGGCGATGGAACGCTATCCGGATGCGGGGAACGAAATCGAAGCGTGGGTGGGTATCGTCGAGCGGGTCCGCTGGCACAATTTTGACGAAGTGCGCGGCATGTTTAAGGATGCCGATAATGTGGATGGCTACGTAGTTTTTGACATCAGACGGAACCGCTATAGGCTTGTCACCGTTATCCACTATGCGAAGACGACGAAAGAAATGCAGACCAAAGGACATGTTTACGTACGATCTTTCTTGACGCATAAGGAATACAACAACCGTAGTAACTGGGATAGGAAGTTTGGGAGAAAATGAGCAGAGTCCTGGCAAACCCGGCGGAAATGATTGCGCACGGTGCCCCGCGCATCATACGCAATGACGCGGAACTTGAGGTGTACACCGACGCTCTCTTCCGACTAACGGCGCTAGCAAACCCCTCTCGCTCTGAAGTGGAAGCAATCGAACTTCTAACCTTGCTTGTGGAGCATTACGAGAAGGAGCATTATCCTATTCCTGCGGCTGACCCGGCATCGGTCGTGCGGTTTCTTATTGAACAGCAGAATCTCACGCAACGCGACCTGATTCCTCAATTTGGTTCGGAGAGTGCGGTTTCGATGTTTCTTTCGGGACATCGGAATCTCACCATTGAACAGGTGCGGAAATTAAGTGCTCGGTTCAAACTTCCCGCTGATTTTTTCATCCCAAAGAGGGCCAAGGGAGCAAGAGCTTAATTCTGAACAAACTCATGTATAAATGATTGTGAGTCTGTTCCTTTTTCGCCTATCTCATCAAACCTGCCGCCTGAGCATGCGGAATACAATCACCCGAGCTTTGCTGTAAGTCTCGCGGCTGGCCGAGGAAGCGCTGTTAATCGCCGTCGTGGGGACTGTGCCGACGTGCGATTCTTGTATCCCAGAGCTTTTGCCCATCATCCAAGGCTTCATCCGTTCAAATCACCGAGGAGCGAACTCTATGAGAAATGCCTGCCGTTTAACCATGATGGGTTTTATTCTTTGCGGAGCGCTGGCGCTTGCTCAAAACCCGCCGGCGCCAACGCGCGCGCCGATTCTCGATCAAGTAGCCAAGACTTTCGGTGTCGATTCGTGGGATAAGGTTGAGGCCATACGCTACACCTGGAACGGTGAGATTACCGGACTCTTCAAGACTGCTCACAAGTGGGAGTGGGAGCCCAAGACCGGCAAAGTCAGCTACGAAGGGCCGGATAAAGACGGCAAGCCGGTCAAGATTTCGTACGACAGCTCGCAACTCGGCAGTCAATCCGACCAGGTGAAGAATGAAGTCGAACCGTCTTTCGTCAACGACAATTATTGGACTCTGTTCCCGTTCCATGCTTATTGGGATAAGAGCGCCAGCGCGATCGATCAGGGCAAGTTTAACCTGCCTGTGGGCCCCGGCATGGCCGAGCTGATTCCAGTGAAGTATCCCGCGGATTCCGGTTACACGCCCGGCGATACCTGGGATCTCTACGTGGGGAAAGACAACCGCGTCGTGTACTTTGACTACCACCGCGGCGGGGCCAAGCCGCCGAGCCGCGTCTTAGCAACCTGGGCAGGCTACAAACAGGCCGGTCCAATACTGTTCTCAACCGAGCATCGCGGATTCGCCGATGGCAAGCCCCTGCACATCTGGCTTTCGGATGTGGCGGTCAAGGTGACCGGATCGGACAAGTGGATGGAGGCGCAATAAACAACAGGCAGGCTGATTCAGATTACTTCACGAATCAGACTACCTGGCGATGACGACGGTGGTGCAGGAACTGCTCAGTTTTGGCAGATCGCGATTTGCGGCCATGCGGATCTGCAGCGTCGGGCGTTCGCCGCGAATGATCGGGCAATAAGAGTCAGGCTGCAACAGCGCGCCTTGCAAGCGTCGTCTTCCGGCGCATCCGCCGTGGCACGAATCGCGGAACTCGCAAGGCAGGCACGCGTCGGGAAGGGCGCGGGCTTGGCTGAATGGCGCGGAGTTTAGAATGTCGAGCCCCTTCGAGATCAAGTCTGAAAGCGGCTCCCCTGATCCAGGCCAATAGACGCAGGGTTGCGTCGTGCCTCTTGGTGTCACTCGAACAGTGCTAACGCCGCATCCGCCTCGGAGTGCTGGAAGTCCAGCCATCGCGCGAACCAGCGGCTCGCCAATCGCGATTACATCGGTTTCCTCAAAGAGGCGCCGGAAGCCTTCCCAGTATTCTTCGTAGCTCAGGGCATAAACATCCGATCGCACGGCTTGGTAGACATTCACTCGCAAAGGGGCGTCAAACTGTTTGGCGACTCGCGCCACATCCGCCAAGCGCAAGTAGTTCGACTTCATCATGACGGCGACAATGGTTACAGGAATATGCAGCCTGCGACACCGTTCTGCCTGCTCATGGATGAGCGCCCAATTGCCGTTTCCGCGCTGTGCATCCTGTTCGGCTTGCGTGGCGTAATCGAGAGAGAACTCGATGTCATGAAAGGCAGAGAGCTCATCGTCTTCGAGAACAGCAACACTATGACCATTGGAAGTGATGGTGAGCTTGACCGGTTTCGTTCGCAGGTAGGCCAGTATTGCCTTGAAGTCGGGGTGCATGCCGTTCTCGCCAGTGCCCAAATTCACCGACCGCACGGGCAAGCGTTCCATCACTGCCTTCACTTGATCCAGGGAGAGACGATCGGCGCGAGTTGGATCGCGGTAGCAGAAGGCGCAGGCGAGATTACACTCATTGGTCAGGCCGAGCCCGAGCGAAATTGTGGAATCCGGCGCGCTCATGGCGTATGGGATGGACGGAGATTTATCGACGACCTTATTCACGGCATCCTCTGTCAACCATCAAGGGCAACGCGCGCTGGTGTCCTAAACAATTTTGACGCATGAGCAAGGACAAATACCAGCGCAAACAAAAACGTGCCCAACAGCACACTCAGAGCGAGTCCGCTCAAGTTCGAGTTTCGAATGGGAACACAGACGCCAGTGATACGGTTGGGCCAGCCCCAAGACTCACGCTGGCCGTGGTGTCCCGGCTCTTCGGTGGCGGAAATAATAGCGCACGATCAAGCTGAGAATGAACCAGGCGGCGCCGACCGTGCCCTTCAGCGTACCGCTGATCTTCGATTTTCCGATACGCGGGTGGTAGCTGACCGGGACTTCAACTACGCGGAATCCAGCCAGCGCGCCTTTGAGGATCATCTCAACCGCCCAGCCATAGGTGGTCTCTTCGAGCGCAAGCGTGCGAAGTACATCGGCGCGGGCAGCGCGAAACGGACCGAGATCGCTGATGTCCACACCATACAGAAACCTGATCAAGCTCGCGGCGAGCCGATTACCGAACACCTGATGCCAAGGCAACGCCCCAGCAGAACGCGGCCCCTGCAGGCGGGAACCGAGCGTGATGTCGGCACGCCCCTCAATGATTGGCGCTAAGAGAATTGGCAGTTCGGAGGGCCGATCGCTGTAGTCGCCATCGAGGAACACAACCACATCAGGGGAATTTGCCGCAGCCAGACCCGTGAGGCACGCTTGCCCATAGCCGCGGCGCGGTTCCTGAACCACGTGGGCTCCCATTCTTGCAGCGATCTGGGGTGTCCCGTCGTTCGAGTTGCTGTCGACCACGATGACTTCTGTCGTAAGTTCGGATGGGAGATCCGCCAGAACGCGCTCAATCGCCTGCGCTTCATTGTGGGTAGGGATTATAACGGACACGCGCACGTTAACTTGGCCCAATCACCACCACGGCGAAGATGGCCAGCGTTGCGCGAGCCACGCGTCAACGCCCCATCTCCGTCCGGCGCGTCCGACAGCGAGCCCGAGCGATGCCATCACCGGAACCAGAAGTTCCCAGATCCACGAGGTGCCCCACTCCGAAATCCAAAGGCTGCCGAGATACAGAAAAGAAACAAATGCGGCCGGCCGGGTAAGCAGACCGATTACGAGCAGGATGCCGAGAGAGATCTCGGTCACGGCCTGCATAGGGGCGGCCATCGCGGCGTGGCTTGCCGCCAGTGCCATGACCGACTTCCAGATGGCCGGCGAATGACTGTTCTTGATGTAGTAGTCGATCAGTCCTGCGTAACCCGCCGGCCTGTAGAGGCCTTTCCCTAGATTCTCGAAAAAGACCCACACGAGCATCGCGCCAATCGTCACGCGCACGATTGCCAGACCGTTTGCGGCTTGCGGTTGGTGGGCCACTGTGGTCGCGTCAGTTCGCGGTGAGGTTGCATTCGTTGGCATGGTTAAGCCTCATCCAGTGGATGCTATACCAGGTTGGAAAGTTTCGTCAGGGTCAAGATTTTTGTCTCAGGGAAGCTATAGATTCGAATTATCGCTATAGTGCATTCCTCAATGGAAATTCGACGAAGCACAGTCGGAGAGAAAAGCTCTTTGTTCGAAATCACCTGCAAGAGTGCCCGCTCAGTGACGCGCAGCGGCAGTGATTTCGTGCGCCCAGCGCATGGCTTCGTTGGATGTCCTGGCGACGAAAGACAAGGACAGATTGAGTTGTTTGCCGATGTGCGCAACCAGTTCCCAGTTGCCCGCTTCCACCGCCACCATGAGATCGTAGACCGGCGAAAGGGGCGTTTTCTTGCCCGTCTTGGCGCAAAGTAGCTGTGCCTTGATGTTGGGATCCAGACACAATTCCTCGATCACTACTCCGATCGGGATGGCCAAAATAGCATCGATCAGCGAGAGCATTCCCATCAAGAAGAGATCCGAATTGCCATGTTCTACCTTCAGAGAGATACATTCACAGAAGCGAGCACGAACCAGCGATGACAAAACCAAGTCGGACGACTTGTCCTGTCCCATAACGAGGGTCGTCGCCATTCGTATCCACCTCACGGATTCGTATTCTCCCAGCATGGTCAATGCATTGCGAATCGATAGAACCGGCGATGACAGCGCCAGCAGCGGAGAGTTCAAGTGCCGCAGCAACCGGTAGCAGAGTGAGGGCTCGCGTTTGATGAGAGTTTCAAGTTCCACAAAATCGACTTCGGGTTTTGAGGCTGCGGCGAGCAGTTGAACATTGGTAGCCTGGCTTGCAGGGATCTGTCTGATCCGAAGATTTTCGGGACGGCGAAAAAAATACCCCTGAAACCGCGTAAAGCCGTTGTTCACCGCCTTCGCAAACTGTTCCCGAGTTTCCACCTTTTTTGCTATCAAGCGGCACTGCTCGGTGGCATAAAGCCGTGCCAGCATCAAACTCTCCTGCAATGGAACCCTGGCACTATCGATTTTGATGAAGCGGGCGTAGGGAATAAGGGCTGTGCGCTTGTCGCCCGTGACGAAATTGTCTAGAGCGATTGAGTATCCTGCCTGTTTCAGCCGCTGACACGCCTGTATAACGTTTTCGTCCGCGGGAACATCTTCCTCTATCTCGATCACGACATCGCGTGGAGACAGCAGAGCGAAATAATCCGACAGCAACATCTGGTGCGTACAGTTGATGAATGCGAGACGCCCATCGCACAAGACGCCCAGCCCCACAAAATTCAACATGTGAATGGTCGCGGAAGTTGCGCTCTCACTATCAGAAGTGAAGCGCTGTTGGTCTGGACTTTCGCGAAAGAATAGCTCGTAGCCGATTACGTTCTCGTCTGCCGTGAGAATTGGCTGCCTGGCAATGCAGGGGCTGTGGGTTTCAACTGACGCTGCTTGACCTTGCGTACTCATAGGTTTCTCTCAGGCTTCATCGGCAGTTTCGGTCGTGGACTTCAGTTCGTCGTTGCACACGATATACTTCGCATAGAGAAATGAGGGAAGAGGCCGTCGGTTCGAACCCGATTGGGTCAAGCAAGCCTTCCCGCAACTCAAACGGAAGCAGGGCAAAAGTCGTTGGCGCCGATTATCAATGCACAGGGAATCTCGAAGTCGTTCGGATCGACAGTCCTTTTTCAAGATGTTTCCTTCACCGTGTCTGAGGGCGACCGGATTGGGCTGATTGGTCCAAACGGATCGGGGAAATCCACGCTGCTCCGAATTCTGGCCGGCGATGAAGATGTGGACGCAGGTGAAATCGCGGTTCGCAAACGTGTCCGGCTTACTTGCGTTCTGCAGGACTCGAAGTTTGCGTCTGGAGAAACGGTTCGTTCAGTAGTCGAGAAAGCACTCGACCGCGCCGCAGTCACGGCGACCGAGCGCGGCACCCGTTTCGCCGAAACCCTTGGCCGCGCAGGCTTCGACGAACTCGAAACACTGGCCAGCGCTTTGTCAGGCGGGTGGCAAAAGCGGCTCGCGATCGTCGAGGCGTTGGTTCAGGGGCCGGACATTTTGCTGCTGGATGAGCCTACAAATCATCTCGACCTCGCAGGAATTGAATGGCTGGAAACAGTTCTTCAAGACGCGGCCTTCGCCTGCGTCGTTGTAAGCCACGACCGTTATTTCCTCGAGAATGTTGCCACCGAGATGGCGGAACTTAATCGTACTTACCCGGATGGGCTGTTGCGCGTTCGGGGGAACTACAGCACGTTCCTGGAGAAGAAGGAAGAGTTTCTGCATTCCCAGTCGAAGCGGCAGGAAGCACTGGAAAACCTTGTTCTCAATGAAATCACATGGCTGCGTCGTGGAGCGAAAGCTCGGACGCGCAAATCGAAAGCGAGAATCGATAAGGCCGGCGACTTGATGAGTGAACTCGCAGATCTGAACATCAGAACGCGCACCGCCACTGCGGACATTGATTTTTCCGCGACTGACCGAAAAACCAAACGGCTGATTGAGTTGGAAGACGTCTCCTACGAGATCGGCGGTCGCACACTTTTCGATAGGCTTAACTTCGTGATAACGGCTGGGATGCGAGTGGGGTTGGTCGGGCCGAATGGGAGCGGCAAGACTACTCTCTTACGGTTGGTTCGCGGGGAACTGGCACCGTCTGAGGGAGAAATTCGTCGAGCCGACTGGTTGCGGATCGTGTACTTCGATCAGACTCGTCAACTTGATCCGGATGTAACTCTACGCCGTGCTCTGGCACCGGACAGCGATTCAGTGATTTATCAGGACCGCGTGGTTCATGTGGCATCGTGGGCGGCGAGATTCCTGTTTACTGGCGAACAGCTCAATCAACCCATTGGCCGGCTTTCCGGAGGCGAACGGGCGCGCGTATTGATCGCACAGCTAATGCTTCAGCCCGCGGATGTGCTTCTCCTCGATGAGCCCACCAACGATCTCGACATTCCAACCCTCGACATACTCGAAGAAAGCCTGCTCGAATATCGCGGCGCGCTGGTGCTGGTCACACATGACCGGTACATGCTCGATCGCGTTTCGACCATCGTGCTGGGACTCGACGGGCAGGGCAGCGCCGACAGTTTTGCCGATTACTCGCAATGGGAATCCTGGCAGGCGGAACGGAAACAGCCGGTAAAGGCGGCTCGGTCAAGCGGCAACCAGCCTGGACGTGCGACGCTTGCCGCTGGACCGGCGGCATCGAAAAAGAAGCTCTCATACCTGGAAGCACGCGAGTATGCAACCATCGAGCAGCGCGTCGGTGAGGCCGAGCAAGCTCTGCAGGAGAAGCGTGCTCAGTTGGAGGACCCTGCGATCGCAAGCGATGGTCCTCGGCTTGTGCGTGCGCATGCTGAGATGGACGACGCCCAGAAAGTGGCGGACGAGCTCTACTCGCGCTGGGCCGAGCTCGAACAGAAAAAAAGCTGAGCCACCGCTAAGCGCGAGCGAAATCGATGTATCCACGCTGAACATCGGTTCGGATAAGCTTCACTCGCAACCTGTCTCCTACGTCAATGTCCCTGCTGTCCCTGCGCGAGCAATCCCTCGACATGCGGCTGCAGCACGCGAACAAAGGTGCCCTTCGGGGTTACGCCGGTGACGAGCGCGTCGAACACCTGGCCGATCCGGTTGCTCATTGCAACGGCCGCGAGGCGCTTTGTCATTTCTCGCTCAACTTTCCGCGCAGCATCTTCTTTTTCTGTGCAGTTTGAGGCAATGGCCGACAGTTCATCATCAGAGTACGGAGCAGGCTGGCTGGCAAGCACGGCCTTGATCAGCCTCTGTGTGACGACGTCCGGAAACCGCCGGTTGGGAGCGGTGGAGTGGGTGTAATCCTGAACCGCGAGACCGAAGTGGCCTTGCTCGGGGTCTCCTGGCCGTTCGAGAACATATTCTCCCGGCCCAATCAGTTTGATTACCGCGAGCGACACGTCCGCAAAATGATCCGGGTCGGCCGCTTTGCGCTTGAGCAGAAAGTCGTTGAGAGCCTTGGAATCCGGATTCGGAGGCAGCTTCCCGCCGTGTTCGGCAGCGAGTTGGACGATCCGATCCCAACGTTCGGGAGTCTTCACGATGCGGCGCAGAGACGACACTTTCTCCAACATGCGGGCGACGACTCCGTTGGCCGCGATCATGAAGTCTTCGATCAGGTCCGTGGCGGGGTTCTTTTCCTGCTTGGTGATGTCCACGATTTGTTGATTGAGTATTATCGGGGTTTCTTCAGTGGTCTCGAGGTTGAGAGCGCCATTCTGGTAGCGCTGCTTCTTCAGCGCCTGCGCGGCTTCGTTTTGCAGTTTGAGCTGCGCTTGCAATTCCGTCGACGCAGCAACTTTTGCTGGTGCGGGGCCTGCACCTTCAAGCCATCCGCCCACTCCGTTGTAAGCAAGCTGCGCCTTATTGCGAACGATCGCCCGATAAACATTGCTCGAACTCACCGAGCCCGCAGCATCTACTGAGAACTCGATTACGACGCTCAACTTGTCCGCGTTTTCGAGAAGCGACGTTGCGCCTGTAGAAAGCTCTTCCGGCAACATGGGAAAAATTCGCACGCCCGTGTAGACGGATGTTGTTTCTTTCGCCGCATGCTGATCGATAGGAGAATTTTTCGGCACGAAGGCATCGACATCGGCGATTCCGATCAGCACTTTGATGTTTCCATTGGGCAAGCGCTCGGCCACTTCAATCTGATCGAGATCTTTTGATGTGTCGTTATCGATCGAGGACCAGAGCAGGTTCCGGAGATCACGAACATCGCGGCTCGGGGTCACTTGCGGCGGGTGCGTTTTCAGTTCCGCAAGCTGTTGCGCGACCTGCGAAGGGAAATCCGGCTCGAAGCCGTGTGCCAGCATGACTTGTTTGGCGGTTGCCTGAAGATCGAGATGAGAAGAGTGAAGGTCGTTCATGAATTCCTCGTTGAATCGGTAGCACGCACGGAAAGGCTAACATGTGACCTTCGATTGCGCGTATGGGATGAGGTGATCGGCGAACCAAGCTGTCGCCGTGATACTCTAATGACAGTAGCTGCGTCCCGCCCTTGGGCAAATTTTCCGCAGTTCCCTTGAGAAATCATGATTTCAGTTAGCAACGTCTCCATGCGCTACGGCGCCAAAGTTCTGTTTGAAGAAGTCTCGACGGCCTTCACGCCGGGCAAGCGCTATGGTCTGACCGGACCGAACGGCGCGGGGAAAACCACGTTCATGAGGCTCATGACCGGCGACCTGGATCCCCAGAAGGGAACTGTCGTGCGTCCGAAGAAGTTCGGCGTGCTGAGCCAGGACCAGTTTGCGTTTGACGCGTATCGCGTGATCGACACGGTGATGATGGGCAATAAGCACCTGTGGGCCGCGATGGAAGAGCGCGACCGTATCCATTCCAAGCCGGAGTTGACGGATGAAGACGGGATGAAGCTCGGCGAACTGGAAGGCATCGTCGGCGAAGAAGACGGCTACACTGCCGAAACTGACGCCGCGATTCTGCTGCAAGGGTTGGACATTCCTGACGAACTGCACGAACGAAAAATGGGGGAACTGCAAGGTGGACAAAAAGTTCGGGTGCTGCTGGCGCAGGCGTTGTTCGGGCATCCACTCGCATTGTTGCTCGACGAACCTACAAACCACCTGGATCTCGATTCGATCCACTGGCTGCAAGGATTCCTGAATAACTATGACGGCGTGCTGATCGTGATCTCCCACGATCGCCATTTTCTCAACAGCATTTGTACTCACATCGCCGACATCGATTACCAGACGATCATCACTTATACCGGCACCTACGACGACATGGTAGTAGCAAAGACGCAGATCCGTTCGCAGATCGAGGGGCAGAATGCGCAGCGGGAAAAGAAAATTGCGCAGCTCAACGAATTTATCGCCCGTTTTTCCGCTGGTACCCGTTCCAGCCAGGTGCAGTCGCGGCGTAAGGAAGTCGAGCGCCTGCAGGTCACGGAGCTAGCCAAATCGAACATCCAGCGTCCGTTCTTGAAATTCGAGCAGAAGCGACCTTCGGGAAAACATATTCTCGAGCTTGAAGGCATTGCGAAATCGTACGGCGACGCCGAAGTCATCCGAAGTTTCACCGCGAGTATAACCCGAGGAGAAAAAATCGCGTTGATGGGCCGGAACGGCGCGGGTAAAACAACTCTGCTCAATGCGCTGCTGGCAAGCTCACCCACGGTGCCCGACGCCGAGTTACGCAAAACCAGCGGCTACGACGGCCCGTTCCTGACGGGCGGAAAAGTGATTTGGGGACACGAGGCTGCGGTCGGATACTTCGCCCAGGACCACCGAGCCTTGATTCAGGGAGACATGACGGCATTCGAATGGCTCCATCAATGGGATCCGGGGGCGGCGCACGAAGAGATTCGCGGTCTGCTGGGTCAAATGCTATTCCCGCGTGAGGATGCTTTGAAGCGCACCGACGTTCTCTCCGGAGGCGAAGCGGCCCGGCTTCTGTTTTGCAAGCTCATGCTGCAAAAGCCGAACGTTCTTGTGTTTGACGAACCGACCAATCACTTGGATCTGGAGTCGATCAACGCGCTCAACATTGCTCTCCAGCGTTATCACGGAACCGTGCTGCTGGTAACGCACGACCACGATTTGATCGATGAAGTGGCCACCAGAATCTGGCACTTCGAGGCCGACCACAAGATCACCGACTTCAAGGGTGCATATCAGGAGTACCAGGCGGTTTTGGTCTAAGGATTTTTATTCACGACATAACGGCGCGGATGCGTCGCGCCTACAGAGCACGTCCGGCGCAGGCGCCGGATGCCCACGCCCATTGAAAATTGAACCCTCCGAGGTGTCCGGTAACGTCGACTACCTCGCCGATGAAAAACAGGCCAGGCACTTTACGGCTCTCCATCGTTTTCGCCGATAGTTCATTGGTGTCGACTCCGCCCGCGGTGACTTCTGCCTTGTCGAAGCCTTCGGTGCCAGAAGGAATCACAGCCCAGTCGTGTGCTAATCGCTCCAGGTGCGCGAGTCCAGAGTTTGTCCACTTGGCCGGTGCATGCAGATCCAACCAACGGTTTGCAAAACGACTCGGCAGGAACTTGTGCAACGCTGACTTCATGGTCGTGATATTTCTTACAGCCTTGGGCTCGCGAAGCGCGGCCGTCACATCGCTGCCAGGCGCCAAGTCGATCGCAATTGCCTCTCCCGATTTCCAGTAGGACGGAATCTGTAGAATTGCCGGCCCGCTCAGCCCTCGATGCGTGATCAGCATCTTTTCCCGGAATCGCAGTTTGCCACAGGAGACGCTTACCTCGGCGGAGACTCCGGCCAGATCGCAGTACTGGCGGCGGTTTTCCTCATCGAACACAAACGGCACCAGGGCAGGCCGAGGTTCGCGAACCGCCAGTCCAAATTGGCGCGCGAGATCGTAGCCAAATCCGGTCGCACCCATTTTCGAAATCGACAGACCTCCGGTTGCGACAACCAGTACCGGGGCACGAAATTCCGTTTCTCCAGTACGCACAATAAATTCCGTTGTTCTCAAAACCTCCGTGATTGAAGTCTTCACGAAAACATGAACTCCGGCATCGCTGCATTCGGCTTCGAGCATATTCGTAATGTCGCGAGCGGAGCGATCACAGAAAAGTTGACCAAGCGTTTTCTCGTGATAAGGGATGCGATGCTTCTCGACAAGAGCGATGAAATCCGAGGGCGTGTAGCGAGCCAGGGCTGATTTCGCGAAGTGGGAATTGCCCGAGATGAAGTTTTCCGGACGGCAATGAAGGTTGGTGAAATTGCATCGTCCTCCGCCGGAGATGAGGATTTTCTTGCCTGCGCGTTCTGCCCGCTCGAGTACGGCAACTCGGCGTCCCCGCTTACTAGCCTCCAGCGCACACATTAACCCGGCAGCGCCGGCGCCGAGGACCAACGCGTCAAATTGCTGGGTCATCGAGGTGATGGATCATTGAACTGACGCATTCGATTGCGCTGAAGTCCCGAATGGACTGACTCCTGAACATCAGCTGAAGAGGATCAAGATGCTAAACAAAATGCCACGATCGTCTGGCCGTGAACACCGGTCGCCTTTTCTACATCCTCAACCAGGTTTGATTCCAGATCATCCGGGTCCGGATTCATTTCGCACGCTGCAATTTCCGCGTCAGTGGCGCCTTGAAAACAAAGTTCGCAAACGCCCAGCCCATCTTCCGAGCGCACTGGCGGTCCAAAGACGCGGCAAGTCATGGGCCGCGCCTCGTAAAGCTCGCACAGTCCGGTCAGTGGATCGAGCGCGGGGCAAGCCTCCTCGTTAGCGAACTCAGCGAAGCGTTGTTCCGCCTCCTCGCCTTCCTCCAGCAATCCGCTATTTGGATCGCCAGGAAAGTCTTTCGAAAGCCGGGAAACCGCCTCCCGAGCGCGTTGGCGGACATTGGCTGCACGGCCCGGTGCGGACTCTTCCAACCGCGCAAGTCCTTCACGGAGCCGGGCAGCATCGAGCTGGTTTATGGGGAACACTCCCACACAACATTGCGTGCAACCGGGCCGGCAGACGAGCCACTTTCCGCTTCTGTGAGTGGCATCGGCCAGAGCAGAGTCCACGATCTGAACCAACGAGTGATCCCGGGAGGGTAAAAAACACCGCATCCTGAAAGAATACCCCAGACAAAGAACCTTTCTTATCGAACGGTAGGGATTTTGCTGTGGACGACCTGCTTAGCCAACAATCCAAGGGGCCCTCTGGGTACGAGCTTTCGACCCCGAAAAGTCCGTCCCAACCCTACATTCCGGGGTTCGGAGAGGAACAAACGGGTGTATGATTTCTCGATGGGTCGCGGGTTCGGGATTCCGCGCCCGGCTATTATCCCCTTTTGCGAGGTCCGTCCGCCAATGGCTGCGGCATCGAGCTCTGGTACAAACCAGCAACTCACCCTCGATCACTCCTCGTTTGAGAAGTTGTTGGCAGCGGCATGGGTTCTGCAGTGTCTGCACGATCAATTACATCCTCGGGCGGACAGTGGCCAAGTCGCCGCTCAACCAGTCACGTCCCGGGAAAAAATAGACAGGGGAGTTTCCGTATCGCTGGAAATCACCAGGCGCGAGATCATCAAGCCAACGATTCAACTCTCACCTAGAGCGATCGAAACGCCTCGCAAACCCGCCGCGCTCAATTCTCGCTCTTCCAACGACCAAACTCTGACCGAACTGCTCAAGACGCAAGAGGCAATCGAAACTGGCATTTTGAACTTGGACGCCACCGTGAAGCGTTTGGTGTCGCTGTCACCCAAGCTCACCCAGAAAACCGCGACGCACGAACCCACGCCAGCCAACCTAACCCCGGTCGTTCGCACACCGCTCAGGTTGGCGCCATTTGCGCCCAAACCGACCCCCCCGGCGCAACCTGCCGCCGCGCCCGAACTCATCAAACCGATCCCCGTTCAGCAGAAATTACCAGATCAACACAAGCCAGCACCGCGCGCGTCGGCGTTTGATCTGGGAACCAGCCTCAACCGCCTCTGTGGCATTCTCACACAGCACGTGTCGACGGACCGTGCCAAAGCCGCGTTGCCAACGCTTCGCACAATAACCATTGCAACCCACGTCAATCTTCGAAATACCGTCGCGCGCCTCCGGAATACGTACGCCCGCTATCAGGCTGCTTTCCGCCTTCGAGTCGAAAAAGAGCTAGCCTCGCGTGGATCGTCGTTCAATCTGGAAGCTGCTCGCAAACGTCTGCGAGAGGCTTGTGCGCCGCGTACGTCGACTTTCCGAATCAATTTCACCCTGCGGTCGCTCCGCGCCGTGGCCATTGCAACTCCCGTTTGGCTGCTGCTAATGATCGCCAACTTGCTGCTTCTCGAAACCTGGCTTCATCAGCCTTTCCAAGGAGCGCGGGCGATGTCAGCGCCGAGTTCTTCAATTGCCGAGGCAGCGGTGACCGCGAACGTATCGGCCCCGGCCCATTCGACTCGGCCCTTATCTCAGCCAGCCAAAAGGATCGAGAGCACTGGACCCCGGCAGCCCACATCAATTCCTCCCTTCGCGGCCAGTCATGATCAGATCACGGACCCCGCGACTTTCTCTGTCGTGGCGCAATTAAGCCGTTTTGAAATTAGCGGACTGCGGCGTCAGGCCAGATACGGAGACGACTCCGCTGCATTCACTTTAGGCATGGCTCATGAGGTGGGACACTACGTGCATCAGAACTGCGCCGAAGCCGCGCGCTGGGTGACAATGGCCGCCGAGGCAGGCAACCCCGCTGCCGAGTACAATCTCGGGCTCCGCTACCGCGATGGCGACGGGGTTTCCGCCGATCTGCATGAATCCGAGAAGTGGCTGCGCAGGGCGGCCGCCCATAGAAATCGCAATGCTAAAATCGCTCTGCAACTGCTCGCCTCGCGTTAACTCTTCTGCTCGTCAGTCGCCGGCGGATTGTTTAGCATCAAATTCAGCAGGGAGGCTTCATGCTCGATTCCAATCAAGTGCCCATCGAACAATCCGCGCTGCTGGTCATTGACGCACAGGATTCTTTCAAAGTCGGCGCGAGCTGGGAGCGCCGCAACAATCTTGCTTTCGAAAACAATGTTGGCGCGTTGATCGCGGCTTACCGTGTGGCAGAGTTGCCAGTTATTTTTTTTCTTCATACCGACAGCGACGAAGGTTTCGCCACGGACAGCCCTTTTCTTAAGCTGATGGACTTCATCGAGCCACGCAGCGGCGAACCCGTCTTCACCAAGAACACTCGCAATTGTTTCACTAGCACCGCGCTGCAACCTTACCTGCTCGAAAAAGGCGTGCGGCGAGTTACGATCACGGGCATCCAGATGGAGCAGTGCTGTGAAACCACCGCCCGGGTTGCGGCGGATCTCGGATACGCAGTGGACTTCGTCACCGAAGCAACCATGACTTTTCCAATTCCGAACTGGGATAAACCGGGTGAGGAACTGGGCGTCGACGCCATATGCGAGCGAACCGAGTATACCCTGCGGCGTCGATTCGCTCGGATCGTGACCGTCGCGCAGCTCAGCCAGGAGTTGAAGCGAGTACGCTGCGGGGCGATTGCGTAGGTTTCGCTTCGGATCAATTCTGCATTTGAACTTGTAGAACTTCGCCCGGCAGCCGGACCATTCTTGACCGGGAACTGGATTCAACGCGAGCGGCAGGCATCGTATCCTGTTTGTGAGCTAGATGCTTTTGCCCGTCGACAGTGGAACTCATTCTCTCCATCCGAATTCCGAGCGTACGCTCCAGTTGGTATAGATCGGACCGCTGATCTCTGCCAAAGAGAGTAGAGGCCACCCCACGTTCGCCGGCCCGGCCGGTGCGACCAACGCGATGGATAAAGTTTTCCGCCACTTCCGGCAAGTCGTAGTTGATGACGTGGGCGATGTCCTGCACGTGAATGCCACGCGAGGCCAGATCAGTTGCGACCAGGATGCGATAGCGTCCCTGTTGAAAGCCGGTGAGCGCGGCTGTGCGCTGAGATTGAGAGCGGTCGCCGTGAATCATGGCCGCCGCGAATCCTTCGCGATTCAGATTCTTGGCCAGCCGTTCCGTTCCTCGCTTGGTGCGCGCGAAGACCAGACATCGGCCTGTTTCATTTGCCAACAATCGATGCAGCACTTCCTGTTTGCGATCAGCATCGACCTCGAAGGCTTGCACCCGCACATTCTCAGATGGTTTTAGCGTTGACCCGAAGGCGACCCGCACCGGATTTCGCATGTAGTCGTTCACCAGATGGACGACAGAAGCTTCAAGCGTCGCTGAAAAACACATCGTCTGACGATCTTTGGGTAGGACGGCGGCTATCCGTCGAATTGCGGGAAGGAATCCCATATCGAGCATTCGATCTGCTTCGTCGAGCACCAGCACGCGGAGATCGCGGAAATTCACCAGTCTGCGATCGAGGAAATCTTCTAATCGGCCTGGAGTAGCCACGACTAAGCGAGCTCCGTTGCGAATTGCGCGAAGCTGTTGTCCTTCGGACAAGCCTCCGACTACTAGAGCGGCAGGCTTGAGTTGCTTGCCACGCAGCGCGTCATATTGCTCTGCAACCTGCATCGCCAGTTCACGCGTCGGAACCAACACCAACGCTGCGATTCCTGGCGTATTTTGCTTGAGCAGGTGCTCCATGATTGGAATCAGGAAAGCGAGCGTTTTACCTGTGCCCGTCTGTGCGGTTGCGAGCACATCCTTGCCCGCAAGAGCCTGCGGGATGGCGGCGGCTTGAACCGGCGTGGGTACGGAAAAACCAGCGAACGACAAACGATCTTTGACGTAAGGGGAAATCGGGAGTTCTGAAAAATTCTGCATTTTGCTTTCTCTGGCATCAGCGAATCGCGGCGCGCACACTAATTTCGAGCGCGTGCGGCAACCGGTATTGCCAGTCTTAGGTTTTGATTACGCTGAAGACGTACGGAGGGGAAACTGAAGGCGGGAATTCTCAGATCAAACGCTGCACCAGAGTAATCGCACCATACAACCGAAGTATTAAGCGTAACGCCAGTATATCACGTCTCCCCCGGGACGGTTTGGGTGGAGAATGCAAAGCCGAGGTTACTTTGGTTCTCTGCAAATGGTTACCAACCCGAGGGCAGGCGTCCGTGCCCGTGGAGTTTTCGCTACAATACGGTCTAATTCTACGATGCCGGCGCGTACGCGCACCGAACGCACCGGCATCGTCATCGCAGCCACTTTTCCGGCTCGCGAACTGATTCAGCAACCTCATTCAGGAAAACCGCAGCCCGCGCACCATCTACTACACGGTGGTCGCACGAGAGGGTTAACGTCATCATCGGGCGGATCGCTGCTCGCCCACCGATGGGCACGACCCGGTCGGTAATGCTTCCCACGGCGAGAATCGCCGCCTGCGGCGGACTGATAATCGCACTGAAAGCATCGACCTGGTACATGCCGAGGTTGCTGATAGTGAAAGTTGCGCCTGCAATATCGGACGGACGTAGGCGGCTGGCGCGAGCCCGCTCCGTCAGGTCACGGCGTTGAACCGCAATTTCGCCGAGGTCGGTATGGTCGGCGTTGTGGATCACCGTGGCGACGACTCCATCGTCCACCGCCATAGCTATTCCGATATTGATGTCCCGATTTAGATGAATGACGCCATCCTGCCAACTCGCATTTATGCGAGGGTGCTTCAGCAAAACTCCGGCGACCAGCGCAACCAGGAGGTCGGTGTGTGAAAGTTTTGTGTCTCGTGTCTGTTGGATCGCCAACCCTAGCCGCTGGCGGGTTTCAACGAGTGTGCCTGCATCGACCTCGCGCACTACGAAGAAATGAGGGACCGTGGTCCAACTCTGCGTGGTGCGCTCCGCCATCAGCCGTCCGATCGAACTCGGTGTTTCGACATCCTTGGATGGAGGTACCGGGGCTGAAGAGGAGGAAAAGTTTTTCGATTCTGCTGCGGCCAAAACATCGGTGGCAAGAATCTCGCCACCCGCTCCTGATCCTCGCAAGCTGGCGATGTCGACTCCGTGCTCCTTGGCGAGGCGACGAGCTTTGGGAGAAATTTGCGGGCTCGCTCCTGGCGTCGGTCTGGCGATTACCGGCGCGGCTGCGCGGGTACGTTCAGCCTCATCAACGAGGGGAGCGCTGGAGAGAACAACTTCCGACGGAGGAGCTTCACCTGGGCGGACAATCCACGCGATGATATTTCCTACTGGCACAACATCGCCAGCCTGCGCCTTCACACCCGCGAGAACGCCGTCTGCTGGAGACTCGACCTCAAGCACGGCTTTGTCGGTTTCTATCTCCAAGAGTGGCTCACCCTTAGTCACACTCTCGCCTTCGGCCTTCCGCCAAGCCACGAGCTTGCCGGTCTCCTGCGCCATCTCGAGGGCGGGCATGACCACGCTAAACGCCATAATTAATCCGACACTCCGACTCGCTCGGTTCTGGAACTCTCTTCGATCATTTCGACCACGCGCCGGCTTGGAGCAGACTCATTCTCACGAGTGGTCGGCAGCGGCCCATTGACGGTGAAGTAATGTGCCCCGGCCACCAGCAATTCCTCGGCCGGGAAACGCGTGATGACTTCGTGTCCAGTCGGCGTGACCACGATTTCCTCTTCGATGCGTGCGGCGCTCCATCCGTCAGTCGATGGCCAGAATGTTTCGAGCGCAAAAACCATCCCCGGCTTGATTTCGTGGGGATGATCGAATGACACAAGGCGGCTGATCACTGGTTTTTCCCAGATGGCAAGGCCAATTCCGTGTCCGTATTGCAGGGCAAAGCAGGCTTCTTCGTTGGGAAAGCCGAACTCTTTGGCTTTCGGCCAGACGGCAGCAATCTCAGCAGTTGTGCGTCCGGGACGAACCAACTCGATCGCTGCATCCAGATACTCGCGGCAACGCTTGTACGCGTCTACCATCGCGTGCGATCCGTAGCCAATGGTGAAGCAGCGGTAATAGCAGGTGCGATATCCCATGTAGGAATGCAGAATGTCGTAGTAAACCGGATCGCCGGGACGAAGCACGCGATCGGAAAACACATGCGGATGCGGGTTGCAACGCTCGCCGGAAATTGCATTGACTGCCTCGACATACTCCGAGCCTAGATCGTAGAGAACTTTGCTGACGAGGCCAACCGCTTCGTTTTCGCGCATCCCGGGCTTCATCGCGCGATACAGTTCGTCGTAGGCCGCATCGACCATCATGGCCGAAGTGTTCAGCAGCGCGATCTCGTCCTGCGTCTTGATCACGCGTGCGTCCGACATCAATTGCTGACCGTCCACAACCGTAATTCCTTCGCGCTGCAAAGCGAAAAGAACGGGTAACTCGATAATGTCAATTCCGACAGGCTCTTTGTGCAGGCCACGCATCTCTAATTCGATGCGAATCTTCTTTGCTACATCTTCCGCCCGCCCCATCTCCGGCGACATCGCGCCGCGCAGCATCGAGATTCCTGGCCGCGAGCGCTCGCCCAACCACGGACAGTGCAGTTGATGGTGCTTGGCCGCCGATCCGAAGTCCCACAAAATGGGCTCGTCATTTTGCGGCAGGAGGGTGAAGCGATTGCATTTGTCCTGTGCCCAACTGCCGATGTGTGTCGAGGTCAGATAGCGCACATTATTCATGTCAAAGCACAGGAGCGCGCCCATCTCCGACTTGGCGAGCAAATCCTTCGCCCGCGCCAGACGCTCTTTGCGCAGGCGATCAAAATCCACTCGCTGTTCCCAATCCACCGCCATCGTTCCATGCGTCGGTAGTGCCACGATGCACCTCCTGTCTCGACTCGTAATTCTCGGCGCTATTTTCTTACGCTTGTCCGCAAAGCTCGCGCGCAACTTCGAACACGGATTTCTCCGTGGGCACGGTTGCGTCTTCCAGCGGGGGTGAAAATGGAATCGGAATATGCATCGCCCCCATCCGTTTGACCGGCGCGTCGAGGTTATAGAACGCACCTTCGGCAATCACCGCTGCGATTTCCGCCGTCACGCCGTACCGTTGATAGCCTTCGTCGATCACAATTACGCGCGATGTTTTTTTTGCTGACTCGATCAGCGTTTTCTCGTCGAGCGGCCACATAGTTCGCGGATCGACCACTTCGGCGCTCACGCCTGTCTCTTCCAGTAAGTCCGCCGCTCCCAGCGCGACTTGCACCATGCTGCTGGTCGCGACCAGCGTGATGTCGCGGCCTACGCGCTTCACATCCGCCACGCCGAATGGAATCGTATATTCCTCCGCCGGAACCGGACCTTTCAACTTCGTGTACATCATTTTGTCTTCGAAGAAGACCACGGGATTCTCATCGCGGATCGCAGTCTTCAACAATCCCTTGGCGTCGTAGGGCGTCGACGGCATCACCACTTTCAAGCCCGGGACATGACTAAACCAGGCGTGCAGCGATTGCGAATGCTGCGCACCCGATCTGCGAGTCGCGCCCAGCGTCGTTCGCATGACCATTGGAACCTTCCACGCTCCGCCCGGACATGTAATGGACCTTCGCCGCCTGGTTCACCATCTGGTCCATGGTGAGCGTGATGAAGTCTCCAAACATGATGTCGACGATGGGCCGCAGGCCCGTCATAGCCGCGCCAACCGCGATCCCGGTGAAACCAGCTTCGGAAATTGGCGTGTCCAGCACTCGCTCGGTTCCGAATTCTTCGACCAATCCCGAAAGGACTTTGAATGGTGTGCCCGCTTCAGCCACATCTTCGCCGAAGATGCAGACTCGCGGATCGCGCCGCATCTCCTCGGCCAGTGCCTCGCGGACAGCCTGCCCGAACGTCAGCTCCCGAGTAAGAGTTTCAGGCATAAACGTCTTGCTCCACTTCCGCCACGGCGGGATAGGGAGCGGCCACGGCAAACTCGACCGCC
Source organism: uncultured Acidobacteriota bacterium (assembly GCA_963722725.1). Lineage (GTDB taxonomy): Bacteria > Acidobacteriota > Terriglobia > Terriglobales > Acidobacteriaceae > JABDBE01. Next base: position 177,635 of record CAVROB010000005.1, on the reverse strand, counting down.
TTTTTCATCTCCGCTTCAACCTCTGAGCGAATCCCGCTAAACTGACCAGAATCGGCAAGTCCCTGCGCAACCAGCCAATCGGCCAGCAGTTTCAGAGGATCGCGCTCCGTCTTCCACTGTTTTTCTTCTTCCTTCGATCGGTAGTACTCACGATTGATATCGCCGACGTGGTGACCGGTGTAGCGATACGTGTTGCAAACCAGAAATGATGGGCCATCCCCGCGACGCGCGCGATCAACCAGTCGCCCCGCGATTTCATACACCGCACGCACATCCTGCCCATCGACGCTTTCCGCTTGCAATCCGAAGGCAGCCGCCCGCGCCGGAATATCGCCCGCTGTCGTTTCGGTAAAGTGCGTGTACTCGGTATAGAGATTGTTTTCGCAGACATAAATCACTGGCAGCTTCCACAGTGACGCCACGTTCATTACTTCATAGAGAACGCCCTGGCCGAGCGCTCCTTCGCCGAAGAAGCAGACGGCGACGCGATCCGTACCCAGACGCTTGGCAGACAAGGCCGCACCGGTTGCGATTCCCACGCTCCCCGCAACGATTGCATTTGCTCCCAGATTTCCGGTCGCAGGATCGGCAATGTGCATGGAGCCGCCCTTGCCCTTGCAATACCCAGCTTCTTTACCCAGCAACTCGGCGAACATACGGTCCGGTAAAGCTCCTTTGGCAAGACAATGTCCGTGGCCGCGATGCGTGCTGGTAATGTAATCGTCGGCCCGCAGGGTTTCGCAGACTCCGACCGCGACAGCTTCTTCGCCGATGTAAAGGTGAGCCAGCCCGGGCATCAGTGCGCGCGTGTAGAGTTCGTTGACCTGCTCTTCGAACAAGCGGATCGAGACCATCTGCCGGTACATCCGCATCCATTGCCCGGCTGTAGTTTCGGAATTCGCTGCGGAATTGTCCGTTGCAGTCGTCATTTTGAAATGCCCGACATTCGCGCCAACACATCGAACACTACCGCGAAATCCAGCTTTGCCATCCCCATGCCGCGCGCGGCCGTCAGAAATTCGTTGCTCACCGCCGTGGTGGGCAAAGGCACATCGAGTTGCCGGCCCAACTCGAGCGCCAGCAGCATGTCTTTCTGCATCATGTTCACATCAAACCATGCTTCTTCCGGCTGCTGCAGAACGAACGGTCCGCGGTATTGAATCATGGGCGAAGCGACGGCGCTGTGGGTGAGAACGTCCACCGCCGTCTCCCGCGCGATGCCACTTTTCTCTGCCAGCAAAACCCCTTCGGAGAAAGCCATCATCTGGACCGCGAGACTTAGATTCACCGCGATCTTCATGGCCAAGGCCAGCCCGTTATCGCCGACGTGAGTCACCTTGGGTCCAATATCCAGAAGCAGCGGCTTGACGCGCTCAAAAGTTTCGCGACGCCCGCCCACCATGACCGATAACTTTCCTTCCTGCAGGGTGATCACGCTACCGGACACCGGAGAGTCGACCATGTCCGCGCCTTTTTCTCGCACCTTCGCCGCCAGCGCCCGGCTGACGCTGGGACTGACGGTGCTGATATCGACAAAGATCTTGCCCGCGCTTAACCCCGCCAATATGCCGTCGGGCCCTTCGGTAATCGATGTGATCGCGGCCGAGTTCGTAACCATCGCGAAGGTGACGTCCGCAGCGGTAGCGACTGCGCGTGGCGAGTCGGCCCACTTCATGCCTTTATCGATCAGCCATTGCGCCTTCGCTCGCGTCCGGTTGTATCCGGTGACGGTGTGGCCTTTGCTGAGCAGACGGCTCACCATCTGACTGCCCATCACGCCGAGACCGACAAAACCTAAATTCGCCATTCGCTTCAAGCTCCCGACTACGAGATGGGTTTCGAGAGCGCGGGATGCGCCTCGCTGGCCTTGGAATCCTCACGAACCTGCAGCAAGTGCGCCCGCATCGCTTCGCGCGCCTTCTCGGGATTGCGTCGTTCTACCGCATCGAGAATGCGCTTGTGGTGGTACTGTCCCCGGTTCGGCCCGCCTTCCACCTGAAAAATCCGCATACGTTGTTCGCGCAGCAATCCAACAATTGAATCGAGCAGTGACAGGATCAGAGGATTGTCCGCCGCTTCCGCCAAAGCCAAGTGGAAGTCGAGATCGGCCTCAATAAAAGCGTCAGGATCGTCCTGCGCACGATCCATAAGCACGACTGCCTCCCGCATCAAGGCCAGATGCTGCTCCTGAATCCGCGTGGCCGCGAGGGCAGCAATCTCGGGTTCGAGAATCGAGCGCACCTCCGCCAGATGAACCGACCCGGTCGGCTGACCGATCTTGACCATCAGCCCAAGCGATTGCCGAATAGCTTGCGAAGTCCCGTCGGTGATGAAAGTGCCTCGCCCGGAATACGCTTCCACGAGTCCTTTCTCGCGCAGAGCTTTTACCGCCTCGCGCACTGCCGTGCGGCTCACGCCGAATCGTTGCGCGAGTTCGCGTTCCGCAGGCAACTGGTCCCCGGCCTTGAGCGCACCCTTCAAGATCGATTCCTCGATCTGTTGAACGATTTGCTCGTACAGTCGTGATGTGCGAACTGTCTTGTACACTAAGTCTCCGGACTGCCCCCTAAACCTCGGGTCACGATGATGCGGCCTGCGGTTTCAGCTACCAGATTCCTGAATCCAGACAGTCTTAATATTCGCGAACTCGCGAATTCCATATGGCCCAAGTTCGCGTCCATGGCCCGAATACTTCACGCCGCCAAATGGCAGCCGAGTATCGGATGCGACCATGCGGTTGATGAATACCATCCCAGCTTCGATTTCGTTGATCAAGCGTTCCCGCTCGTGCTTGTCGTTGGTCCACGCGCTCGCACCCAACCCAAACCGGCTGTCATTTGCGACGCCAATGGCTTCGTCCAGATTTTTCACCCGGAAAATCGAGGCCACTGGGCCAAACAATTCATCGCGATACGCCGGCGACTCCTTGGGAATGTTGGTCAAAACTGTGGGAGCATAGAAGTTGCCGGGACCATTCACCGGTTTTCCTCCAGTCAGAACCCGCGCTCCGGCCGCAATCGTTTTTTGCACATCCGCATCCAGGCTGGCCACGCCGTCCGCCGTCGCCAGCGGTCCCAATTCCGTGGTCTCGTCAAATGGATCGCCCACCTTCAGCGCTTCCATCTTGCTTACGAACTTCCGTTCAAACTCATCCGCGACCGATTCGGCAACAATAAATCGTTTGGCTGCAATGCAGGACTGGCCATTGTTCACGATGCGAGCCTTGACTGCGGTCGCAACCGCATCGTCCATGTGGGCGCTCGGCAATACGATAAAAGGATCGCTCCCGCCCAACTCCAACACCACTTTCTTGATTCTCTTCGCTGCCGCCGTTCCTACCTGTACTCCGGCTTCTTCGCTTCCCGTAAGCGTGGCGGCCACGACCCGCCGGTCATTCAAAATGCCGTCCACCTTCTGCGCGCTAATCAGCAGCGTCTGAAATGCTCCTTCGGGAAAGCCAGCCCGGTGAAACAATTCTTCGATCTCAAGCGCACATTGGGGAACATTCGACGCGTGTTTGAGCAGCCCAACGTTTCCCGCCATCAGAGCGGGCGCGGCAAAGCGCATGACCTGCCAAAAAGGGAAGTTCCACGGCATTACCGCCAGGATTGGCCCCAACGGCTGATAATGGATGTAGCTACGTCCCGACCCCGTATCGATGACTTCGTCCGCTAGAAAGCGCTCTGCATTCTCGGCATAATAGCGGCAGGCAGAGACGCATTTGACCGCCTCGTCGACCGCAGCCCGGAACGGTTTCCCCATTTCGGTCGTCATGGTCCGCGCGAATTTCTCTTTGTCGCTCTCCAGAATCTCCGCGACCTTGATCATCATTCGCGCCCGTTCTGCGAATGGAGTTCGCTTATACTTGGAGAAGGCTTCCGCCGCGCGTTTCAGCTTTCCCTCGATTTGTGCGTCCGACAAGGGTTCAAACGCCTTAAGCAGTTGTCCTGTTGCAGGGTTGATGCTTGCAATCGCCATTGCTCTCCGAAGGTCAGGCCGGGAAAGGCCCGCTTGGTCTGACCACTATACCATACACCAAATTCTATTAGTTTCGGGAGATCAGGTTGGATGAAGGCAGGAGCTGTCCCACGCGGGCGCGGACGCCTCGCCCGGGCAGGCCGCGAAAAGCTCTACAGGGCTCTGGGCCTTCGCCTTTCGCGGAACAAAACAACCAGTCACTGGGTCGTAAGGGTCTTATGCACGCCATTGGTCGGAACCGGTTGATTGATCACCAGCCAGTACAGCCCGACGGTCTTGACTACCTCCCGAAACTGGTCGAAGTCGACTGGCTTCTGGATATAGCTGTTCGCTCCCAGGTGGTAACTGGCTACCAGATCGCGTTCTTCTTTCGACGAAGTCATAATGACCACGGGGATGGTCTTTGTCCGCAGGTCACTCTTAACCTGTTTCAGCACTTCCAGCCCATCGACTTTAGGAAGTTTCAGATCGAGCAGTACCAACTTCGGCGGATGATCGAATGATCTTTGCGCGAAGGCTCCGCGGCAGAACAGGAAGTCCAGAGCTTCCTCGCCGTCGCGTACCACGACGATCTTGTTCGCCAGCTTCTCCCGCCGCAGCGCATGCAGGGCGAGATCCCTGTCGTCCTGATTGTCTTCCACCAACAGTATGTCGAGTTCCTCTGCGTTCATAGTCGGCCTCCAGCCGTTGCTCCATAGCTCTTCGATTCCGCTTCTTGCCCCGCGCCGAGCGTGAAATAGAACGCCGCGCCTTTATCCACTTCCGCCTCCGCCCACACTCGACCTCCGTGTTTTTGCACGATGCGTTGCACCGTAGCCAAGCCGATTCCGGTGCCCTCGAAGTCCTCGGCGCGATGCAGGCGCTGAAAAACTCCAAACAACTTGTCGACATATTTCATGTTGAAGCCGATGCCGTTGTCCCGAACCACGAAGATTGGTTGCCCACCTTCCTCTGGTTCTTGTCGGCTGACTTTGATGACCGCTTGGGCGCGGGTGCGAGTGAACTTCAGTGCATTGGCCAGCAAATTCTGAAAGATCTGCTTGACCAGAACCGGATCGCAATCTACGACAGGCAGATCCGCAATCACCCAATCCACCTGCCGCCCTTCGTTCTCCGGCTGCAGAATGGCGATCACCTCCGCCACAATCTCGTTCAACTGGGTCGATTGCCGATTGAGTGCATGCCGCCCGACCCGCGCCAGATTTAACAACTCATCCACCAGCAGCCCCATCTTCTGGGTTCCCGAGTGGATGCGATCGAGATAATGTTGCGCAGCGGGATCGAGTGTGGAACCGAACTCCTCCGTGAGCAGCTTGGAAAAGCCGCCAATGTGCCGCAAGGGCGCGCGCAAGTCATGCGACACCGAGTAGCTGAAGGCTTCCAGCTCTTTGTTGGCTGCTTCCAACTGGGCCGTTCGTTCCACCACTCTCAGTTCGAGTTCATCGTTGAGCTTCCTGATCTTCTGTTCATCCTTTTTTCTCTGGGTGATGTCGCGGAACGCGATGACCGCGCCGCGCGCCACGTTATCTTTGTTCTTGAGTGGACTGGCGCTGGAATCGATCCAAACCCCCTCGGCGAGTTCTGCGTTGCGCAAAAACATCTCGGCCGAGCACACCTCACCGTGAAGAGCGCGTAACAACGGATTTTGTTCTGGCGGAAAAGGCGTCACCGTGTCGGGCAAGAAAACTCCGTAATGTTGATTCCATTCCCCGCTGGGCACGTCCGCCGCGCCTAAACCAACAATTTTTTCCGCCGCCGGGTTCCAGATGATGAACTTTCCATTCTGGTCAGCGACCACCAGCCCCTCAGACATACTGTCGAGCACGGATTGGAGCATAAGCGTCTGAGTTTCAAGAGCCTGCCGCGAAATGGACAGTTCCTCGGCCTGCCGGGCCAACTCTTGGGCTTGACGGCTAAGAACAGCCTCGGCCTGCTTGCGCGCCGTGATCTCTTCCGCGAAGATCACAATGCCTGCGATTCCACCCGTCCGGTCGTACCAAGGCCGTACCTCCCAGCGAATCCACTGCGTGCTGCCGTCAGGCCGGTTGAACTGGTCATCTTCTCCCCGCAGTACCTCGCCTGCCAGCCCGCGGCGATGAATCTCCTTCCAGCGCTCGGGAATTTCGGGAAAGAGTTCGTAGTGCGAGACGCCCCGCAGTTCGCGGTCGCCCAGGCCGTAATCCGTGCGCCAGCGGCGGCTCATGTGGAGGTAACGCATCTCGCGGTCGAACATGGCCAACGCCGCCGGAGCGTGCTCGACAAAGAGCCGGAAGCGGTCTTCGCTCTCGCGCAGCACCTCCTCGGACCGCTTGCGCTCCGTGATGTCCTGCACCACGCCAAACATTCGGGTCGCTTTGCCCGAGGGGTCCCGGTTCTGGTCGCCACACGCCCAGATCCAACGAATGTCCCCATTGGGACGGACGATTCTGCATTCGAATTCCGATTTTTTCCGTTGGCTCGCGCTGCTCCAAAAAGTCTCCCGGACGCGTTCCCGATCCTCGGGGTGGACGTGGCGAAGGAAGATATCAAAGTTCCATTCCGGCAGGGGCGTGGGATACCCAAAAATCTGGTCGTGCAGCACAGAGCGAGTGGCCTGCAACGTAGCTAGGTCGAGATCCCAATCCCCGATTTTCGCAGTGTCCAGCGCAAAGCCTCTTCTCACGTCACTCTGGCGCAAGGCTTCTTGCGCACGGATGCGCTCGGTAATGTCGCGCGCAATTTTTGAAGCGCCAACAACCGCCCCGCTGCTGTCGCGAATCGGCGAGATGGTCACGGAAACGTCAATCTTCGTGCCATCCTTGCGGAGCCGGACGGTTTCAAAATGTTCCACGCTTTCGCCACGCCGGATGCGCGCCAGAATGTCCGATTCCTCTTTCGCGCGGTCGGGTGGAAACAGCATCAGCATGGGCTTGCCCATGGCCTCCGACGCCGCGTAGCCGAATATCTTCTTGGCGCCGCGATTCCACGCCGTGATAACCCCGTTCAGATCTTTGCTGATAATGGCGTCATCGGAGGATTCGACGATGGCCGCCAGACGTTCGCGAATCTCCTCCGCCCGCTTACGTTCCGTAATGTCGGCGCGGATGGCCACGTACTGCCGCGGCTTGCCCTCGGCGTTTAAGGTAGGAACGATAGTGGTTGCCACCCAGTAGATCGAGCCGTCCTTGGCGCGGTTCTGGATTTCGCCGTGCCATACCTGGCCGCCGGCGATGGCCCGGTACATCTGCTGAAAAAACTCCTTCGTGTGGTGGCCGGAATTGAGGATGCGATGATTTTTTCCCAGCAGCTCTGCCTCCGAATATTGGCTGATGGCGCAGAACTTTTCGTTGACATAAGTAATGGTTCCCTGGACGTCGGTCACGGCCACAATGGCGTGCTGATCGAGGGCGAACTTCTGATCCGCCAGCTCTTTGAGCGCGGCCTGGGTGCTGGCCAGGCTTTCCTTGACCGCGTTCTCGGCTAGCTGTCGCTCGGTCACGTCCCGCAGGATCACGGTGAACAGTTTTTTCCCGCCAGTGACGACTTGAGAGATGGAAGCCTCAATCTGAAATTCCTGGCCGTCGGCTCGCAGTGCCCACAGCACATTTTTCGGCCCCATGGCCCGATTGGTGACCCCGGTGTCGGAGAACTTATGGATATGTCCGGCGTGGGCGCCGTGGAAGCGCTGTGGAATGAACCGGGTGACGGGCTGTCCCAAAGCTTCCGCTGCCGGACAACGGAACATTCTTTCGGCGGCCGCGTTGAACAATACAATGCGCTGTTCTTCATCCACAGTAAGGATTGAGTCCATCGCCGACTGAATGACGCCCGCGAGACGGCCCTCGCTCTCACCCAACGCTTCGCGTGCGCTGCGCCACACGCCGCTCCAACTCAGCATTCAGAGCGCTAACCTGGGCTCGAGCCCTTGTGCTGATGCCAATCTCGCGGCTGACTGTGATTCCAGCAATGGACAGGAAGAGCACGCCCAAAAGTGAGCCCAACCCGATGACGGTGATAGTGAAATGCTGAGCGCTGCGGGCGTGGCGGGTACGGCGCTCCAGCAGTTGTTTTTCCCCGTCCTCCATTCGCGCGATCGTGGCGCGGGTTGCATCCATGATCTGTTTGCCCGGTTCGAGCTGGTGCTCTGTAGGAACTCGACCCGTGCTCTGCCGTAAAATGATGAGCGCTTTGGCAGCCTCAATCCTCGCATTTACCTCTTTGTCGAGTATGTCTAACCACCGTTCCTGACCCGGATCTGCGATTAAAAGGCGCAGCGTCTGCAGATCCTGGCCGACCGCATATTTGCCACTCTCATAAGGCTCCAGGTAAGACTCATACCCTGTCAGAGCAAAGCCACGACATCCAGTTTCCACGTCGACCAGATGCCGGAGCGTGGCTTCGAGAGCGGTTGATACCTCATGGGTGTGGGTGACCCAATCCGCGTCCTCCGCAGCCTGTTGTGCCATCTGCCAGGAAAGCAAACCCAGAAGACCGGTCACGAGCACCGCCATGGCGAAGCCGGCGTTTACCTTCCGCCGCAGCCGCGCCTCCGCTTCCGGTTCCTCGATCCGGTCCAGGAGCCGGTCCATTTGCTCTTTGCCGACGTCCAACGCCTCTTCGAGCTTTCTTCGTTCGGCATCGCCGCGCTCGACGATGAACGCCACCCAAGCCACGAACCCAGCCAGCAGAATGCTGGAAAACAAGGCCAGCACGCTCACTTCAATCCAGGTGAAGTGAGAATCGGTCAGAAGGGGCTTCGATATGGAAAAACCTATGAGACCCAACACCAGCAGGGCAGCAGGAACTGCCCTTCGCAATAAGCGGGCTCCGCGGCTTGAACTAGTCAGCATTCCGCCGAGCGCCCAAGTTGCGCGAGAACACAGCAACCCGAAGGCGAGCAGGAAGTAGCAAACTACCGCCGGTAGAGCCAGAGTGATCGGAGAAATACCCGCTCCCAGAATTAACCCGAGTAGCCCGAATGCCGCCCCGATGGCTGCTCCAACACTCAGAAACTGTGCTGGCCAATCCCCTCGGCGCGTCCGCCAATCGATCGCCAGCAGAGCGGGACCAAGCAGCAGAAAAACGCCGGCTGCGACCGGAGACATGAGGACGCGTGCGCCGCTGGTTTGCCGGGCCAGGGACTTTGCCAGCAGCAACTGATCAATACCGAGGTTCGAGCCGAAAAGATGCTCCGCCAGACTGAACAAGCCTACCAAGGAGATAATGACCGCAGCAGCTCTGGCCGCCAGCCTCTTCGCTGTCCCCGCCGACTGGCCGTCTTGCTTTCTTAACAACCACAGAGAGGCGCCGGCCAACACGACACAACCGGCCGCGTTCGGGGCCATGGGCGTCGCGCAGCCCCAGGTAAGAAGACCAAGAACGTGAAATGTCCATCCAGCCAGGACCGAAAGCCCGACCACCCCTGAAAATATGGCAGCTGCGGAAGCGAAAAGGCTGAACCATTCCACCAGGCGAGCGTCGGAATAGTCGGTCATTCGGCGAAATCCTCTCGCCCGTGCGGCATGAAATCAGAAAGTAATGATCTGAAGAATTCCACGATCCCAGCGTAGCCTCACTGAATCCCTATCGGCACGCTGTCCACCATCTCAAGAGAGAACGAGTTACGTATGGTCAGGGCAATCGATGAAGGACGGGCCTCCTCGCCCGTCCACAAGACCCAAGCCAACCCAACCGTCCCGCTACGAGGGCATGGCCACACCCGGCCATGCCTTCGGCAGGGTGGCGCGAATCACATCCAGCAACTCGTTGTTGTCTGCCGGCTTCTGGAAGAACGCTGCCGCCCCTGCTTGCAGCGTCTTTTGCTCGTTGGACTGCGGATCGCGCGCGGTCAGAACAATCACCGGGATGCTCGACAGCGTATCGCTATCCTGCAACCGCTCCAGAACCACGTAGCCATCCCCTGCGGGAAGACCGAGATCGAGAATGATCAGATTGGGTTTTTCCTTCTGCGCCACCGAAATGGCAGAATAGCCGTCCGAGGCTTGCACGGTTTCGTAGTGGTTGGCCCGCAAACGGATTTTCAAAGCTCGTCTCAGGTCGGGGTCATCGTCAACGATCAGAATTTTCGGCTTTTCCATTTTGAATCCTCCATTAATTCTCTCTAATTTTGATTCTGTCCTAATTTGTCGGTGCACTTTCATCGCCGTTCGCGCTTGGTGGAAACGGTTTTTCGTCCAGCGTCGTCATGGCCATTTCCGTAATCCGGTCCGCCGTCTTCTGCACTAAAGCTTCGAGCGGCCCATCGTCGCGCGAAGGCAGCGCCACCGCGGCCGCCGACAGTTGCAAGAGGCCGGCGGCTTTGAATCCCGCTCCCGCCTCCAGTTGTTCGCGGATGCGTTTCATCATGATCTCGGCTCGTTGCAGATCGGTCGATGCAGCCACCAAGAAAATTTCATTGAGGCCCAAATTTCCCGTAACCGGAAGAACCAGGTCCTTATCGACATAAACACACCGGCCTAGCGTCTCCAAAGCCCGCTGGCAGATTTCCTTCCAGTTGGATCGAGTAACGCCGGGAAGTGGAGTCAGTTCGACCTTGACCAGAACCACGGCCTCGCGCAAGCGGCCCTCGTAAGTAATGACCGGAAAAAGAAGCTTTGCCAGCGAATACAGCGGCAAGGTGAATGAAAATGTACTGCCGTTGCCGACTTCGCTGGCCACCCAGATTCGTCCGCCGTGAAGTTCGACCAGCTCTTTCGCGATGAACAGTCCCAGACCGAGCCCGGCGCGATTGTTGTCGACGGAATTCGGATCCTGGTACAAACGTTCGAAGATCAAAGCTTTGGCTTCGGGGCCGATCCCTTGGCCAGTGTCGGCCACGGAAACGTAAACCATGCTGGGATCCGCCTCCACAATACAGGCTCTTACCAGGACCGACCCGTCAGGCGGCGTGAACTTGATGCCATTGTCGATGAGATTGATCAGCACCTGCAGAACGCGGTCGGGATCGGCATACACAAACGGGATTCTGCTATCCAGTCCGACTTCCAGACCCACCTGCTTTTCCTTGGCGGTGGCGGACATCATCGAAACCGCTTGCTGGATGAGATCGCTGATGGTGATGCAACGAGGCACGATGCGAATTTTTCCCGACTCGGCTCGCGTCGCCTCCAGCAGGTCCCGAATCATCGCCTTCAACTGGTGCACGCTGTTCAACACGGTTCCGAGGTGGTAGCGCTGGTCGGCGTTGATCTCACCAGCCAAGCCGTCCAGCAGGATGGTAACGAATTGATGAATGCAAGTCAGGGGTGTCCGCAGTTCATGCGAAACGTGAGACAGGAACTGATTCTTGAACTCGAGTTGCTGGTGACGGCTCATCTCGAGGGAACGAAGCAAAGCCTGCCGTTCGATGGCATAGCGCATGACGCGCTCCAGGTGGCTGCTGGTGATATCGCCTTTCACCAGGTAATCCTGTACGCCCTGGTGCAACGCCTTTATGGCCAGGGCCTCATCATCCTGGCCCGAAAGAATTACCACGGGCACGCCGGGAGCTTTCTCCAGCACTTTGCGGAATGTGTCCGCCCCGTGACTGTCAGGAAGGTTCAGGTCTAGCAGTATGACCGAAGGTGGTTGCTTGGCCATGGAGGCAAGGCCGTCCGCCAACCGGTCAACACAGCTTATGTTGACCCCGGAGTCGCTCTCGACCAGCCGCAGCCGAACCAGGTCGGCATCCCCGGGGTTGTCTTCGATCAACAGGACATCCGTATGACCATTTTTCATTGTTCCTCCTCGCGCGGCAGATGCGCCAAACCAAACCAGAATTCGCTGATCGATGTCACCGCGGAGATGAAGTCCCGCAGGTTGCCGGGCTTGCTTACGTAGCAGTTCGCTCCCAGCTCGTAACTACGGAGAATGTCTTGCTTCGCATCGGAGGTGCTGAAGATGGCAATCGGAATCTTTCGCAGAATCGGATCGCTCTTGACCTCGGCCAGCACTGTGCGGCCGTCCTTTCCCGGAAGACTCAGGTCAAGAATTACAAAGTCGGGCATACGTGCGCTGGTGTACTTTCCTTCGCGACGCAAAAACGCGATCGCCTCCACCCCGTCGGTTACTGACTGAATGTGGCTTGGACAGCCGTTTCGCGCCAGGATTTCGCTGGTCAAATCGGTATCCGCGGGATTGTCGTCCACCAGCAAAACTTCGGTTGTTTTCATGCCTGCGCTCCCCGGGCCGTATTGGAGCGGGAATCGGTTGGCAGAGTAAATTTGAAGCAACTGCCAGGTTTGGCTTGGGCTTCGATCCAGATCTTTCCGCCGTGCCGTTCGATGATTTTCTTGCAGATCGACAACCCGATCCCGTTACCGGAATATTCGGTGCGGGTATGCAGACGTCGGAAGATGACAAAGATGTCCTGCCAATTCTCGGCTGGAATACCGATGCCGTTGTCGGAAACTGTGAGTACCCATTCGTCGTCTTTCTTTTCGGAGTCGATTTGGATCAAGGGAGTATCGGGTCCATGAAACTTGATGGCGTTCGCAATCAGGTTCTGAAATACCTGTGCGAGCTGTGAGGGGTCGGCCATGACAACGGGCAAACCGTTCCATTTCACCACTGCGCCGCTCTCCTGGACGGCGGCTTGCAGATTCTTCAGAGCCTGTTCCACAACAAGGCGACAGTCGGTGCTCCGGCGTTCAATTTCCTGCCTGCCCACGCGGGAGAACTTCAGCAGGTCCTGAATCAGAGCCTGCATGCGCATGGCGCCACCCACTGAGTAATCGATATATTTGTCGGCTTGTGCGTCGAGCTTGCCGCGATAGCGTTCCGCCAGCAGCTGGGTGTAGTTGGCTATCATGCGCAACGGCTCCTGCAGATCATGGGAGGCCACATAGGCAAACTGCTCTAGCTCTGCATTGGATCGCGCTAGTTCAGCTACCTTTTGAGCAAGCTCTTCTTCTGCCTGGCGGCGCTGATCGCGAAGCTGCTTTTCCTCGAGCGCCCTGCGCACTGCGGTGGGCAGCCGAGCCAGGCGGTCCTTCAAGACGCAATCGGCAGCGCCTTGCTTGATATAATCCACCGCCTTTTCCTCGCCCAGGTAACCTGTGGCCACGATCAAGGGAATATCCAGCTTTTCACGACGCAGGATGTCTAGCGCCTCGGTTCCTCTCCATTGCGGCAGGTTGTAATCAGCAAGAATGAGATCGTAGTGAGCGCTCCGGACTCGCGCGGTAAACTCTTCCGCAGTTTGCGCCACATCGCCGGAGACGTCGAACCCGTCTTTCCGCAGTGTGAGCAGCTCCAACTCAACGTCTGCCGGATTGTCCTCGACCAGCAGCACGCGCAATCGAATGCTGGCCTTGCCCGGATCGGCGTTCAAAGATGCACGCTCAGAAAGCGCCGGCTGATCGCCCGCTATACTGCCCGCGTGTTCGCGGGTTGAGGCGTCGAGGCCGTCGGCGGACGGAGAAAGGGAACTGCGAACCGAGGATAATATTTCAGCCGTGAAGACCTCCATCCTGAGTGCCTGACAAGCCTCAAGCAGTCGAAAGCGATCGAGCCGTGAGGGAAGAAAGGCAAACACGGCAGTACGACCTTTTGATTACTTACACATTGCAAATCGGCGTCGTCGACGATAGCTTTAGGCCGAAACCTTCATGGCGTTACCCGAACGGCGGGTGTCTGGATAGGACACCGGCGTCGCCAGGCGCGCAACTGACCATGTACGTTGGACTGGTGCTCCGGGGAACGCTCGTATCCAGGCTGGGCCGCGCTTGATTACCGTTTCAAGCCACCATACAATCTCCCGATGGCAACTGAGCCGTTGACGATCGAGCGATTGTCCGCCCCGGAAGGGCCGCGTGTACTCTGCCTGCGTGGGCCGCTTACCTTCGAGAACTTGTCTTTATTTCAGAACGCGATCCGGCGGGAAGAAAATGTTCCGATGGTGATTCTGGACCTCAGCGACGTTCCTTATATCGATTCCGCGGGGCTCGGATCGCTGGTCAGCGCCTACGTCAGACGCCACAAGGCCACGCAACACATCGCATTGAGTGGGGTCAATGATCGCGTGCTGAAGTTGTTCGAGACCACCAGAGTGGAGCCACTCTTCTTGATGTTCCCGACTTTGGAAGACGCCATAACCGCGCTCACCGGTGCCGCCGAAGCATAAACCGGGTGAAGTCCCCGGTTCTCTGCCTGGATTCGCCGATAATAAGATCATGACGCCGTCACTCCAGCTAATCTCTTCTCCAGAGTCTTAGCTGCCGATAGAACTAGACACGCTGGAAAACACATTATTCGCGTTTCCACCGATCAAGCGAATGGTTCCCACCACAATCACCAGAATGACGGCCAACATAACTGCGTACTCGGCAATGTCCTGGCCCTCTTCTTCTGACCAGAACCTCTTAAGAAACTTAGCCATTTCCTCACCCTCCATTTGTGCCGGGCGCGAGCGGTAAGGTTCGCGCCTACACGATTTGTTTGCTACTGGCACCAGATTGCGCCCTGGACCGCCATTCAGCAATGGCCCGTTCAGGTGGCTAAGTTGACGGCTGTAATGGCACGTTGATTACTCGAGTCACCTGTCGGTTAGAGGCCGTCCGGCCTTGCTGGTCCTGGCTTAGCACGGATGAGGATGAATCCGCCACCTTTGTGCTATGGTGCAAATCCCCTTGATGGCTCAATATGGTTGTAGTCCAGCAAGAAGTTCACTCCCCTAATAATTCGCTCATCTGGATATTGAGCCATTCGCATAATTAAGGACGTGGCATTGACTTCTCCAAATAAAGCTCTGGCGGCTCTGGTACAGAAGGCGGGAGTGGGTAAACAACGCAGCGTGGACCGATCCAAGGCGGTGCTGCCGGTAAGGATCTCGGGTAACGACATTTCGGGCAATGCCTATTCGGAACTTGTTCACACACTCGACGTTAGCCGGACTGGGGTTCGGCTGGGGGCAGTTCGGCGACAACTCGAAGTCGGCAGTGTGGTAACGCTACAGTATCGGCAGCACAAAGCAGAGTTCCGGGTGATTTGGACAAAGCCAGTGGGTTCGGGCGCTGAACAGCAAGTGGGGCTCGGAGCTAGCGCACAAAGAGATCTGTGGGGGCTCGACAGTGCCCCAGCGAATCGACCCCAGACTTCGGCAGTCGCGCCCGGCAATCACGCTTCAGCGGGAGCCTAGCCTCACTTGTTTGTCTAGAAACTAACCTATTCAGTCACGGCTACTTGATATTGTTCCAGCTTTCCATCGGGCATCTCGTAGGTCCAAACCTGCAGCGTCTTCTCCGCAAACTTCACTCGATAGACACGTAGTAACATGCCACCACGCGAGCTTTGCTGCGTTTGGGTGAACTCCTGCGAGGTTCCAAGCGGGGCGAGACCGATCGCGAAATCTTTCAATGCCTGTTCGCTGAAGTAGCTGTTCGCATTCTCGGTGAAGAGCGACCGATCTATTGTGCCTTGCTGCAGGCCAGCAAAAATCTTTCGAGCCTGCTCCAGCTTCTTGGTGGTTTCGGGATCGTCGACGGCAAATAACAATGGGGCGAGGTTGCGGGCGATTGTTGCAGGCGCCCCGACCGCATCCTGATTTGTTAGTACGACAATGGCGATATGATCGTCGGGAAACACCGTGTTCTGTGCAGTGAAACCAGAAACCTCGCCGCCGTGTTCAAGCACGCGGCGTCCGGACTGCAGCGTGACGTCAACGCCGAGTCCGTATTCTGTGCCGACACCATTCTTGAGCAGCACGTCGGTTTCGAATTCTTTGTAGGACGATGGTTTCAACACCTGTTGATTGATTATCGAGATATCCCACTTCGCCAGATCGGAGGCCGTCATGGCCAATTCGCCGGCAGCAAAAAGCCACCCCTTGCCTTCCTTCGGCGCGGGGCGGAGTGGGCCCAACGCATATCGCATGTAGCCGGTAGGATCGGAGTCGCCTAATTTTTCCTGGTCAGTGTTGGTGACGCTCTTCATGCCCAGCGGATCAAATATGTTTTGATGAAGGAAGTCCAGCATGCGCTTACCGCTGGCTTTCTCGACAATCACGCCTGCAATTACATAGTTGGTGTTGCTGTACTGCCATTTGGTTCCGGGATCAAAATCCAGCGGCTTGCGCGCCCACAGGTCCAATATTCTGCTGGCAGTGATTGGCTGCAGCATGAAAGGTGGAACATAATCCTGAGGCCAATAATCCTGATAGCCCGAAGTGTGCGAAAGCAGATGGCGGATGGTGACTTCGTTGGCGCGAGTCAGGCCTGGAATGAATTTCGCCACTTTATCGTCGAGCGAGAGCTTGCCTTGCTCCTGGAGGAGGAGGATCGCGGTAGCGGTGAATTGTTTACTGATGGAACCGATGCTGTAGCGCATCTCTGGCCGCGCCGCCTTGCGCGGGTCCAGGCGCGCATCCCCGTAGGCTTGCAGATAAGCGATACGGCCATCCTCGACGATCGCGATCGAAGCACTGGGGACATCGGTATCGGTCAAGACGTCGTTAACAGCTTGGTCAATCTTTTGTCGCAGATCGGACGATAAAGTTGATTGAAGCTGCGCAGTCGCTGGCAGGCAAGAAGTGACGAGAATCGCGATCAGAACCGCTCGGCAATGAAGAAATTTGGAAAATCTACCCACAGCTCGCTCCTTCGGAAACGGGACAGTGTAGCACGAGGTTATGGAGGCTGGGCGTTCGCGCGGCAGGACGGGCGAGGACTCGCGTCGCTCCATCATGCCGTAGTGGAATTCTCGGCCAACTCGCCTTCCCAGCGGGCAATCACCGCGCAGGCCAGGCAATTGCCGATTACGTTGACCGCGGTGCGCGCCATGTCCATGAGCGCGTCGATTCCGAGAATGATGAAGATGGGCTCCGTCGGAAGATGAAAAGTGGCCGCCGTTGCGAGCAATACCACGAGCACCGCGCGAGGCACGCCAGCTACGCCCTTGCTGGTGAGCATCAAGGTGAAAACCATCAGCAACTGCTCGGACCATCCCATGTGCATGCCGGCGGCCTGGGCTACGAAAATTGAAGCTAACGCCAGGTAGAGCGTTGAGCCGTCGAGATTGAAGCTGTAGCCGGCCGGGATGACAAACGCGACGATGCGGCGGGGCACGCCGAATTCTTCCATCACCTCCATGGCGCGCGGCAGTGCCGCTTCAGACGTGCTGGTGGCGAATGCGATAGTGGCAGGCTCGGCCACGGCTTTGACGAATCGGCCCAACGGAATCCGCGCAATTCGCGAAATAGGGAAGAGGATAAGGAGTAAGAACGCAAGCAACGCGCAATATCCGGTGAGCAGCAGTTTTCCCAAAGGCAGCAAGACGCCAATCCCCATGTGCCCGACGGTGTAAGCCATGGCGGCTCCTACGCCGATGGGCGCGAAGTACATCACCAGATTAGTGAAAGAGAACATGGTCTCGGTGAGCGACTCGCAGAATTTCAACATGGGAGCACGCTTGACCTCGGAGACTCGCGCCAGGGCGATTCCGAAGAGAACTGCGAACACGGCAACTTGCAGGATCTGATTCTCGGCAACAGACTTTGCAATGTTCTCGGGGAAGATGTGCAATAGAAAATCATCCCAGCGAAGAGGCGCCGTGTTTGTTGGTGTGGCCGCAGTGACGGTCTGAGGAATCGCGAGACCTTCCCCTGCCCGACTGAGGTTGATGGCAGCGACGCCCAGGAACAATGCCAGGGTCGTGACGACTTCGAAGTAAATCAGACTCTTCAGCCCGATGCGACCGACGCTCCGCAGATTGCCATGCCCGGAGATGCCGGTGACAAGGGTTCCGAAGATGAGCGGAGCAACGATTACTTTGATCAACCGCAGAAAGATCTCGCTGAACACGCGCAAATGCTCGGCGAATTGCGGACGGTCCAACCCAATCTCTGCGCCCAGGAGCATGGCGAAGAAAATCCAACGCGTAAGCGATTGCCGCCACAATCCGGTTGAGGCAATGGCCAGCAGACCGGTCCAGCGCAGAGCGGCAATCCAGGGGTCAGCGAAGGCAAAGAGCGGCAGTACGGCCCCAGCCGCGAATAGCAACACTCCGACAACCAAGATGGCACGGATGGCTGGCGGTTGCTGGAGTTTCGGCGGTTGGCTTACGGTTGCGACGCTCATGGATTTGTTCTATGAGTCGCCAAGAAGAGCTGGCGCAGTCAGTATACGCGAGCTATTTTGCAGATCCGTTCACGGCGGCGCAGCGCGCGGCTCCGATCAAAGCGGTTTTATCGTTGGTGATGACTTTGACCGGCATGGCTTCGAGCAGAGGTTGCATGCGCCCTTTGCCGGCAAATGCGTGCATGAACAACGGCCCGGACAATTTGGCCAGCATCTTGGGAGCAATGCCGCCTCCCAGATAAACTCCGCCGGTGGCCATGACCTTAAGCGCGAGATTCCCGGCTTCCGCAGCAAAAACAGACACGAAAAGATCGAGCGCCTGTTCGCATAACGCGCACTTGCCGTTGAGAGCGGCACGGGAGATGGCCGCCGCCGCGTCAGTATGCGCCATCTCATCAGTGAGCCATTGCGGTTCGGTTCCGCGGCCGGTGTCGCGCAAAAAGTGAAATACGTTCACCAGGCCAGGCCCCGAGACCACGCGCTCGCAACTCACGTGCCCGTAGCGGCCTGAGAGGTAGCGAAACAAATCGATTTCCAACTCGTCGCGGGGTGCGAAGTCGGCATGGCCACCTTCGGTGGCGAAGATGTGGTGCTTCGAGCCGTCCCAATACATGCCGGCCTCGCCCAGACCGGTGCCGGCGGAGATTACAGCTTGGTTGCCTACAGGATTTCCTTTTACCTGGTTCAGCGCAACTACGTCTTTGGGATCGAGCGCCGCAATTCCCCAGGCGTTGGCCTCAAGATCATTAATCAGAACTGCCTTTTCTAGTTTGAGTTCGTCAGCGAGACGTTGGGACTCGATGATCCAGGGAAGGTTGGAGGCTTCAACCCGGCCGTTGCGAACCGGGCCAGCCACGCCGAAGCAAGCGGCATCGGGATGCACCTTTGCGGCATCGACGAACTTAGAGACGATCTGATCCAGGCCGGCATATTCGCGGCTCGGAAATACGGATGCGGAAACCAGGCGGAAGTGGCCGTCGATCACATCGAAGAACGCCAGCCGTGCATTGGTCCCTCCGATGTCGCCTGCCAGGATCATTTGTCGAAGTTCCTCCAGTGGCGGCCGTCGCGCTCAAGCAACTCATCGGCGTCTTTTGGCCCCCACGTACCGGCTGCGTAGTTGGGGAAATTGCGGGGAGGAAGCGCCTTCCATACATCGAGAGCAGGACTCACGACACACCAGCCGGCTTCGACCATGTCGGCGCGCTGGAACAGAGTCTGGTCTCCGATCATGCAATCATGGAGCAGGCGCTCATAGCCTGTACTCGGCTGGGTTCCGAAGTAATCGGCATACTCGAAATTCATGTCAACTGCTCCCAGGCGCATAATCGGCCCGGGAACCTTGGCGGCAAATTGCAATGAGATTCCTTCTTCTGGAGAAATGTGCAGCACCAACTGATTGGGCATCAGGTTCTCGACCGCAGTATCGCGGAACAAAACGAAAGGTGCCCTCCGGAACTGAATCACGATGTGAGTATTCTGCGCGGCCATGCACTTTCCGGTGCGAAGATAAAAAGGAACGTCGGCCCAGCGCCAGTTGTCGATCAGCAGTTTCATGGCGACGAAGGTCTCAGTCCTGGAGTCGCGGGGAACATCGCTTTCTTCGCGATAGCCAGGCACACGCTGGCCATTGATAGTTCCAGCGCCGTACTGCCCTCGCACCGTTCTAGTCAGCACTTCTTCCGATGAGAGCGGCTGGATGGCGTGCAGAATTTTGGCTTGCTCATCGCGTACCGCGTCGGCGTGAAAGGAAATGGGCGGCTCCATGGAAGTCAGGCTGATCAGTTGCATGATGTGGTTGGGCACCATGTCACGCAAGGCGCCGGCCTGATCGTAATAACTGCCGCGCTGCTCCACCCCCACAGTTTCCGCCACTGAAATCTGGATGTGGTCTATATAACGGCGATTCCAAATGGGCTCAAAGATTCCATTGGCGAATCGGAAGGCCAAAATGTTCTGGACGGTTTCCTTGCCCAGATAATGATCGATGCGGTAGATCTGTTTTTCTTTGATAACCTTCAGCAGTTGGACGTTTAACGTCTTCGCCGATTCCAGGTCGTGCCCGAAAGGCTTTTCGATGATGACCCGGCGCCAGTGTTGATTGTCTTCTTCCATCAGTCCTGCTGCTGCCAGTTGCTCTACGATTGGGCCGAAGAAACTCGGAGCTGTCGCCAGGTAGAAGAAAAAATTACCGTGCGTCGTGTGATCCTGGTCGACTTTCGTTAGAAAGTCCTTCAACTGCGCATAAACGTTCTTGTCGTCGAACTCACCGCTTACGTAGTACAAGCGTTTAGCAAACCATTCCACGATGTCCTGGTCGACATTGCCGCCTGCGTAGCTTTTTATATCTTCTGCGACCTTTTGGCGGAATTCGTCGTTCGACATCTTGCTGTGCGACGTCCCCACAATGGCGAACTCACGAGAGAGCAGTTCGGCCTTGGCGAGGTTGTAAAGCGCGGGAATGAGCTTGCGTCCGGTTAAATCGCCGCCCGCTCCGAAAATCACCATTACGCAAGGATCGGCGGGCCGTCCCGGGCGATGTTGCTGCAGGTCTAGCGGTGCTTCGGTCACGGCCATGATAATTTCCTCTCAGATTGAACGCTCAGGTCGAGCAGCCATGAAGTTGCGACCCTCTGCGCCACGCCTTGCCGATATCTATGGGATTCAAGTCGTAGCGCTGAGATTCGCATAAGCACCAGTCGTGTCTGGAGTCGACCATTTCGAGCTCGCAGGCACGTCTGGCCAATATTAAATCGTTTTTATAGTTCTGGCGAATTTAGTTGAGTGTTTAAAATCGCAGCGAGGGCAAGCCGCCCCCGCGTCCCGCTGCGCAGATGCTGACACAGGTGACACTCGTTATCCCATCGGTCCTACAACCGCAAAATTGATTGCTGCCCCCGGGTCGCTATCACTTGGAGCTTTTCTCGACGGCTTGCAGCAATTTGTCGAACGCCTCCGCGAAGAGGCGGACCCCGTCGTCGGTGAGCTTGTCGGTAACTTCTTTCATCGAAATCCCGAGCTTGGCCACGGTCTCCATGGTTCGATTGGCGGCTTCCACGTTTTCGGTCAAGCTGGCGCGAGGATGCCCGTGATCGCGGAAAGCATTAAAGGTGACTGGGGGAATCGTGTTCACGGTGTCGGGCCCGATCAGCTCCTCAACGTACAAGACGTCGCTATAGTTTGGATTTTTGGTGCTGGTGCTGGCCCAGAGCACTCGCTGCGTCTGTGCGCCTTTGGCGGCTAAGGTTTTCCAGCGATCGCCGCTGAAAATCTTCTGATAGCTGACGTAAGTTTCCTTGCCATTTGCGATTGCAACCTTTCCTAGAAGGCTCTTTAGTTGCTCCTGCTCGCGCGGATCTTTGGAGGTCTTCAGACGTCCCTCGACAATCGCATCCACGGAAACATCGATGCGGCTGATGAAAAAGCTGGCCACGCTGGCCATCTTGCTGACGTCTCCTCCGCGCGCTGCCAGTTGCTCAAGGCCAGCGATGTAAGCTTCCGCTACTTTCTTATAAACTTCCTGCGAGAACAGAAGGGTCACGTTAACGTTGATGCCTTCGCTGATCAATTGCTGAAAGGCGGGAATACCTTCGGCGGTGCCGGGAACCTTGATCATCAGATTCTCGCGGCTGACCGTCTTCCATAATCTGCGCGCCTCAGCCAGAGTGCCCTGAGTGTCGCGAGCAAGAAATGGGGAGACTTCGAGGCTGACGTAACCGTCGCGACGTTTCGAGTCTTGATACACCGGGCGAAAGATATCGGTGGCCTCCTGGATGTCGCGGATAGCAAGAATCTCGTAGCGGCCTTTGGCATCGAGATCGGTTCTGGGTCGCAACGATTGCAGAATATCGCTATATAACGTGCTGTCGGCAATCGCTTTTTCGAAGATGGAGGGATTCGAGGTCATGCCGCGAAGACCATCCTCTTCGATCAGGCGTTTCAATTCGCCGCTCGTCAGCAAGTCACGTCGGATGTAATCGAACCAAACGGATTGGCCATATTTCAGAAGATCTTTCAAGGGGTTGGTTGCTTTTGCGGTCTCGATGGTTCCGGTTGCCATAATGCCTCCCGTATCTAGAAACTCTTGCTGTAGCTAACAGTTGTTGTGCCGCCGCGCGCAGTGCCAGTGCTTTACTCCAGGCGAAAACTTACTTCGACGACGCAATCGCCTGCCGCGCTGCTTCAACAACTTTTTCCGTAGTGAAGCCGAATTTCTTCAGCACGTCTTTAATCGGTCCAGATGCGCCGAAGCTGTGCATTCCGATCATCTTTCCGGTCGGTCCCACGTATTGTGACCAGCCGAAGGTTGCCGCTGCCTCTACCGATACTCGTGCTTTCACAGCAGGCGGCAAAACCTGTCTCTTGTACTCATCGCTTTGCGCTTCGAAGATGCCCCACGACGGCATGCTGACTACGCGCGCTTTGATTCCCTCTGATTTCAGTTGTTCGTAAGCCGTCACGCAAAGGGAAACTTCGCTTCCAGTCGCCATGAGAATAACTTCCGGCTTGCCGTCTGGCGCATCCGCCAAGACATATGCTCCTTTGGCAACGCCGGCGGCTGGTGCGTACTTGGACCGGTCGAACGTCGGCAACGGCTGACGACTCAGAACTAAAGCCGCCGGTTCATGCTTTAGTTGCATGACCACTCGCCAGGCTTCCACGACTTCATTGGCATCTGCTGGTCTTAGCAGTAACAAGCCGGGGACCGCGCGCAACATCGCCAATTGCTCGATCGGTTGGTGAGTGGGACCGTCCTCGCCCAAGCCGATGGAGTCGTGGGTATAAATAAAGATCGAGGGAATTTCCATGAGCGCGGCCAGCCGCACAGCCGGTTTCATGTAATCGGTAAAGTTGAAAAAGGTGCCGCCATAGGGGCGGATTTTCGACACAGCCAAGCCGTTCAGAGCCGCGGCCATCGTGTGTTCGCGAACCCCGAAGTGCAGATTGCGTCCCGAGTAACTCCCCGGTTGAAAGTCGCCGGCGCCCTCGAACTTGAGTCGCGTGCGGTCCGAAGTTGCCAGGTCCGCCGAACCTCCCATAAGCCACGGCATATTTTGCGCGAGCACGTTCAGCACTTTGCCGCTACTGTCGCGCGTAGCCATGCCCTTGGCGTCAGCGGGGAAGGTTGGAAGATTCTTGTCCCATCCGTTGGGGAGTTCGCGGTGCTGCATGCGATTGATCTGGTCCGCAAGCTCTGGAAATTTCTTGCTATATTCCGCGAACGATGCTTGCCACTTTTGTTGCAAATCGTGTCCGCGCTTACCGATCCCCTGGCGGAAATTTTCCAGCACCCCGTCCGGGACGAGAAACTTCGCATCCTCAGGCCATCCGTAATTTTTCTTGGTGAGCCGGACTTCTTCTTCGCCCAAGGGCTCGCCGTGGGCTTCGTTAGTGTCCTGTTTGTGCGGCGATCCGTATCCGATGTGGCTGTTTACGACGATGAGCGTGGGCCGGTCCTTGGTCTGGAGAAAGTTGCTGTAAGCCTTGGCCAGCGCGTCGAGATCGTTGGCATCGGTCACGTGAACCACGTTCCAGCCGTAGCCACGAAAGCGCTCGCCCACATCTTCGCTGAATGACCAGTTCGCGGGACCATCCAGCGTGACGTGGTTGTTGTCGTAAATCCAGCAAAGGTTGGGGAGCTTCAGATGGCCGGCCAGCGACGCAGCTTCTGATCCCACGCCTTCCATAAGATCGCCGTCGCCGCAGAAAGCGTACACGTTATAGTTGAAGATATCGAAACCCGGCCGGTTGAAGTTTGCCGCCAGCCAGTTTGCCGCGATCGCCATGCCTACCGTATTTCCGATACCTTGCCCCAAAGGACCAGTCGTGGTTTCCACGCCAGCGGTGTGGCGGTATTCGGGATGCCCCGGAGTCTTGCTGTCAATCTGGCGGAACTGCTTGATGTCGTCTAACGTGACCGCGAATTCACCGGTCGTCTCGTATTCGGGATTGACTCCACGAACCTCACACAAATACAGCATCGCGTACAGCAACATTGAAGCGTGTCCGTTCGAGAGCACGAAGCGGTCGCGATTAGGCCAGGTGGGGTCCGCCGGGTCGAAGCGCAAGAATTGCTGCCATAAGCAGTAGGAAACGGGGGCAAGCCCCATCGGTGCGCCGGGATGCCCGGAATTTGCCTTTTGCACCGCATCGATGGCTAAAGTGCGGATGGTGTTGATGCTCAGAGTGTCGATTTGCTTGCTGGTCAGCAACGTTTGTTCGCTTGCCACCATAGAAGTTTCTCCTTTCGGGACGAAGTGATCAGAGTGTTGCGGTCATATGCGTATTGCCCCTGTCTCAGCTAGCCGAGAACAGAGAAACTTCCCCACATCAGGCAGTTTATCAAGGTTTGGTGGGGCGTGTGAGCGATCAAAGCAGAAAACCATAAATCTCTTCGATCCGGATTTTTCGTCTCGAGAAATACCACTATCCTCTAGGATGATGGGGACGAGACAAAGTTGCGCCGCGGAAGTGCATTTCTTTTGGACAGGTCTACATCGCGGCGAGTACTTCACGCTCCATGAGTTGGGCTAGAACGTTTAAGGATGGACACGGTTCCGGTTGGATTGCTAGCGCTTCATTTGCGCCAAATAGCCTTGCTGGCTTTCGTAGGTCTTGGTCGTGCTTTCCACGAATTTCAGGAATTGGCGCAGGGTTTCGCGTTCGGCAGGTTCCATATTGTCAAACTTGAGGCGAACTCCAAAGCTGGGATTGCTGCGGGTCACGATTCCATTGAGGATCAAACCCTTCACCCAGATTTTTCCATTGGCCACCCACAGGCCAATCTCGAGCTTGACTCCGGTCTTCACCGGAGTCACAGTTTCGACGAAGCCTCCGCCCAGACTGGTATTCGACAGATTGCCCCAAACCGGAGCGGGCGAGCCATCAATGTGCAACTCGACCGCGACAAAACACTTCATGCGCGGATAACGGCGGCGATCTTGTCCCCAGCAGGGAGTAAAAATGTCCGGTTCGAACGGTGGGGTCGCGGAGGGAGCGGTCACGACTGGCGGTTCCATTGATACTTTCGACGATGATGCTGCCGACTGCGCCTTCGCTGCTTCGTTCTTGATCTTGCGCATGGTGTCGCGTAACGCCTCATCCCGTCTGGCTGGTTCGGCGTCGCGATAAGCCTGCAGCAACTCTCCGAGATGGCTGGCGATGTCGGGATCGGTCAGGAGCTTAGTCCAGTCCGCTCCGGGCGCGGAGATCTTGGTTTCGTTCATTCGGTCGGTTGGCTCGATTTCGCGGGATTCCCCACAGTCTAGAGTGAAGCAGGATTGCCGCTCCGGCAAGATGACCGTAGTGTAGCGTTATGAGTAACCAACACCGGCGGTCTCGTTATCGCCGGCAGGATTCCTGGCGGGCCTGGAGCAGGATCGAGCAATAGCAAGGACAGTCAAAAGACTTACCAGCAATGGGAACCACACTGGTGCGATCCATGGAGTAGGGATGAGGAAGAGCACGTCAAGATCGGCGAGCGAAGCCGGCCATCGCACGGTAAGCCAGAGGCCTGCGTAGTATGCGATATCCCAAAGGGCAAAAACCCAGAGGAACGCTGCCCACCTCGCGCTTGCCCTGGAGGCTGAGACCAGAGCCACACCGACCAGCATGACCATGGTCGCGGCCTCGCGATACACCTCGATAGTAAGCAGGCTCTGCGGAAACTGGGACAGGGATGAAGCCTGCGTGTAACTTAGCGAGGAATGCCGGAGCTCAGCCAAGGTCCCCATGTAACCGGGTAGCAGACCAATCGCCGCGCGCAGGTAGACGACGACTGCAGCTTCCACGAACCCAAAAGCGGTAGCAAAGATCGTTAGAATAATGAGCTCTCGCCAGCGCAGTGGCCGTCCTTTGCGGCGGTACGCGAAGTAGGTGGCGAACGGAATCAGAACCAGCAGATTGACCCACCAAGGCTGCGCCCAAAGCTGGAGCCTCTCCATATAAGCAGAGATTCTAAACTGACCCCAGCCCAGAATCGCGATGGCGGAATTAGATTTGCCACCGCGCGCAGTCGTAATTTTTCGAGTGAAACCGTCAGGCAGTAATGTTAACCCCGCTCGATAAGTTGCCATCGGGTGCGTTACCCGCAGTGACTGTTGAAGGGGCCAGATTCGTCTCGGGAGGCAGCTTCTGATGGAAGGTGTTCTCCAGTGTGGCAAAAGCCCGCTGCGCACCGGTCAGATCTCCATTTTGCAGCGCCCCTCCGACGGCATCGAAATCCAAAGCCCGATCCGATCGGACGAAAGGGTTATCTTTGCCGAGTACGTCGTTACCTAAGGCGATCAGGTTTTTGTAGTCCTGCTGGGCTGCAGATATGTCGCCCGACTGAAGGGCGTCTTTCAATTGCTGAACTTCCGGACGCCGCTCGCTGAGATATTTTTGCCAGAAGGTTGAGGCCGGCGTGGTCGGGGGGGCCGCAGGCGAAGGTTGAGGAGTTAAGCTGGAAAGACTGATTGCGGACATTGTTTTCTCCTTTAAAAGTCGATTGTAAAAGTCGATGGTTGGTTTCCGAGGAGCTTCGATCTCCGGTTTTAGCGTACTGCAGATACTCAATCGGCAGGGCGTTTCGTCACTTGCGCTTGAGCTAACAAATTCTTTTGCGAGCGACGAAACAGGCGCTCGCGCGGCCTTGGCAGTTCCCCTGTCCGATGGCGGAGATTCAAGCTAACAAGCTAAGTGCCTGAAAGACCTCGCTGGCGGCGCCGCCGGGTGTGCCGATGGCGTCGGGAAAACCGGAGATGAGAGAGCCTAACCCTCCGCCGCCGTGAACCGGGCGGTTATGATGCGCCGCTATGTGATTCGAGCTGTCTAAATTCTGCTGCACCGAGGAGTATGCCTGCCGTGCGCCGGTTAGATTGCCGGATTGAAGAGCCGACCCCAGTTTGCTGAGATCCTGCTTCATTTGTGTGCTCAGGAGACCCGAACTCGCGGCGCTGCTGTTCAGCGCGCTAAAGAGTTGCTGGGCATTGCTCAAATTGCCAGTCTGCAGAGCCTGCGTGAGTTGCTGAAACTGTGTTCCCGGTTGCTGGCTTGCATTTTGCAGCATGTTGGCTTGATTCAGTGCGTTGCTGGAAGAAATCGCGGATACTGACATGGGTTCAACTCCTTGCTTCGAGCCGATCTTTTGAATGCAAGCCACTTGCCAGAGTCGTCCTCCGTTCCCACCGAATTGAAGCTGCTGATTCCATTCGTCGCGGAGCAATCTGCCTTATGACGATTAAATCACTCGGGGCAATGTTTGCCTCCTTTCCTGTTGTCGACCGGCAAAGTATGCCGGAGCCTGGAGCCAGCCCGGCGCGGGAGCTCTGTTCGGACTCGTCGACGTTGCGAGTCAGGGCCTTTACTTCGTAGACGACAACGAAAACCAGCTAAACCTTTATCACTGACGATTGAGTGTTGATTGAGGTTTGAATCGAGCCGAGGCGCGCCGTGCCGCATGTAGGCGCAGGCATACTTGCCCGTGCGGGATTAATCGGAAAGCACGGTGCGCCCCACAGCCGAAATTCAAAAGGATCTCTGGGATGTCGTTACTTTGTTGACTGCAACTGTTGCAGATCGGCTAGCACTTGCTCGCTGTGCCCTTGTGGACTGACCTTAAGATAGACCTTTCTGATTACCCCTGTCGGATCAATCAAGAAAGTATTGCGCGCGGCCAGAGTCATCCCGTTGTATTCCATGATCGAGCCGTATTTTTCGACGACTGCGTGGTTGGAATCCGCGAGCAGCTTGAAGTTCAAGCCTTCTTTGGTGCAGAAGCTCTTGTGAGAATCCACGTTATCCACGCTCACTCCTACGATCGCGGCATTCATCTGCGTGTATTTATCGAGGTCGCGTTGGAAATTGTGCGCTTCGATGGTGCAGCCCGAGGTGAAGTCCTTGGGATAGAAATAAAGCACAACCCACTTGCCCTTGAACTGATCCAGCGATACCGGCGCGCCTTCCTGGTTGGGCAGGCTGAAAGCCGGGGCCTGATTGCCCACGGCGGGTGGCTGAGGCTGATCCGCGGCGACCGCGCAGAGAGTGACGAAGGTTAGGAGAAGTACGGCAAAGGTTTTCATGATGCCCCCTTGGATTGCCAGCAATGATAAATGAAGACCACTGGGCTTTGGCAAGTCAAGGAGAGCGAATTGCCGATCAGTCATCGAAATGTGAGAACACCCTGTGGTCGAGTTTTTCGCGGGCCTGAGCGAAGCGGGGCTTAGTTAAGAGTGCGAATTGAAGCTGAGCTACGGCTTGTCGGGGGCGAAACAATAGCAACCCGCAAAAGCAAGACTCCCTTTTTGCCCAGGATGAGAAACGGAATTAGGAGCAGCCAGAATACAACGTAATGCTTATTGGAGTAGGTAGCGTGCAGGATGACAGACTCTAGAAGCACGAGAAAAGAAGCCAAGCATGCCAACACGGCTCGCTGATGCGGCTTCAGCGGCTCCCGCTTCCCAGCGATCGCGTCTAGAAGCTCACGCTTCATTACCGGAGGATTTTACCGGAATAAGACGGCCTCGCAAAACAGGTTCTGCGACCTGCGAAGGATCTGAAGTGAAATGGTGCGCCCGGAGAGATTCGAACTCCCGACCTACAGCTCCGGAGGCTGCCGCTCTATCCAGCTGAGCTACGGGCGCACGCCAGTGTTTCCAGTGTACATGCGGAGCTTTACCCCATCAATTGTTGGATTGAAAGTCGGCGTCAGCGAGCGATCACGCCGAAGCGAATATTTTGATCCTTGTTGCGCAGCAAGGGAGATCTAATAACGATTTCTGCCGCCGCCCCCACCGCCGTGCCCGCCGCCGCGGCCACCACGATCGCGACCGCCGCCTCCTCCGCCACCGCCGCCGCGCTCGACCTTGGGACGGGCTTCATTAACGTTTAAAGTCCGCCCGCCGATCTGAGTGCCGTTCAGCGCTGCAATGGCCTTTTCTCCGTCTTCGGCACTCGTCATCTCCACGAAGCCGAATCCGCGAGAGCGTCCGGTATCCCGGTCCGTCATAATGCTGACCCGGTCCACTTGTCCGTGTACCTCGAAAAGCTTTCGCAGTTCATCTTCCGAAGTGTTGAAGTCGAGGTTGCCAACAAAGATGTTCTTCACGCGAATTGCCTCTGAGTGAGCTATTTGAGCGTGGGCGACTTCGGCGCAACTGGGAGGCTGGTTGGCCAAGCCGAAAGCCAAAGTTGACGAACAGTCAAATGCGCAGGAAGTATAGCAGGTCTGCCGTTTGTGCGAAGTTATTCGATTGAAAGCCAATGTCTCAGTTTGCTTCCTGCCGCTCTCCGCGCGCTTTGCGCCCGTTCTCAGCATTCTGCGTTTTTACGTGTTATCGGGGCGGTTGTATGAGTTCGGATGGTGCGTTAGTGAGGAAAGGCCATGCAGCTTCAATCCAGCCCGAGACTCTGGATCGTCGTCTTCAGAACCGCAGCCGAGCGGCAAAGCTTATCGAACTCGTCTTTGTCCAATTCAATCTGAAGCACCTTCTCAACCCCGCCGCGATCGAGCACGGTGGGCAAACTGAAGCACACATCGGTCAGGCCGTGGTAATCGTGAATCAGACTTGAAATGGAGAGCACGGTACTCTGGTCGCGAAGGATTGCCTGAGTAATGCGCATGAGTCCGGCAGCGACAGCGTAGTAGGTTGCGCCCTTTCGATCGATAATGTGGTACGCCGCATCCCGGGTCTGCGCGAAGATGTCTTCCATCGCCGCGCTGTCGTAGCTGATGCCCTGAGCTTTGCAGAACTGGGGCAAACGCATTCCAGCAATGTTGGCTGACGACCAAACGGGTACCTCGCTGTCTCCGTGCTCTCCAATGATGAAGGCATGGACGCTACGCGCATCCACGCCAAAATACTGGCTGAGCAGATAGCGGAAACGCGATGTGTCAAGAAGCGTGCCGGATCCGATCACCCGTTCCGAAGGCATTCCCGAGAGCTTCCATGCGGCGTAAGTCAGGATGTCGACCGGATTGGTCGCGACCAGCAGGATGCCCTCGGGATTGTGCCTGGCCACTTCCGAAACGATGTTGCGCCAGATCGAAACATTCCTTTTGATTAAGTCGAGACGAGTTTCCCCGGACTTCTGGTTACTGCCCGCCGCCAGCACGGTGACCGTTGCGCCCGCGCAATCGGAGTAGTCGCCGGCCCACACCCTAGTCGGATAAGCAAAGGGCACGGTGTGATTGAGGTCCATAGCCTCGCCTTCGGCCTTAGCGTGGTTGGCGTCGATCAGCACGATCTCGGCCGCCAGCCCACTGAGCAACAAGGCATAAGCGAAAGTTGCACCCACGTTGCCAACGCCGACTACCGCAACTCGTGTGGGCCGAGCGTGGGAGTGGGATTCAACCGTCAATCAATTCTTCTCCTTGATGAGAGAACGCTTGCCACCCGCAAGGTACAACGTGATAGTAGGGATCTTTCGACTCCGCGTGTTTCGTGCCATCGCACGAACCTGCTCCGCTCAAGATGACATGCTTCGTAAATCTCTTAGCACCCATCCACCTTCCAGTACCCATCGCGTTGAAAGCCGAGTCGCAGAAGGCGGTTCTTGGGATCGTGACGCTTGCCGCAGTTGGGACACTTTAGATAGCGTCCCCAGGCCGTACCCTGCCGATCGTAGTTTTCAGAAACCGCGAAGGTCGTTCCGCAACTGCAGGGCACAAGATACAGCTTCAAATCGGCCTCGAGCTTCGAAGTCGGTTTGCGTGCCATCAGCGCTCTTCTTCCGCCATCGCCATCGAGCTTCTCTTGCGCTTGTTGGCTTGCAGAATCTTCTTGCGCAGCCGCAGCGATTTGGGAGTGACCTCGACAAATTCATCGTCGGCGATGAATTCAATCGCTTGCTCGAGATTGAGGTTGCGAAACGGCACCAGGCGAACCGCAATGTCCGAGGTCGAAGACCGCATGTTGGTCAGCTTCTTTTCGCGGACTGCGTTGACATCAAGGTCATTGTCCTTCGCGTTTTCGCCAACAATCATGCCTTCGTAAACGTCGACCGTGGGGCCGACAAAGAGCTCGCCGCGCTCCTGCAGGCTGTAAAGCGAGTACGGCGTGGTCACTCCCGCGCGGTCAGACACCAGCGCGCCGGTGAGACGGTGCGGAATCTCACCCTGCCATTCGATGTAGCCGTCAAAGAGAGAGTTCATTACGATGGTGCCGCGCGTGTCGGTGAGCAACTGGCTGCGCAGGCCGATTAATCCGCGGCTGGGAACGCGGAACTCGATGCGCACGCGTCCATAGCCGTGATTGTGCATGTTCAGCACTTCGCCTTTACGCGCGCCAAGTTGTTCCATGACCACTCCCACAAATCCTTCCGGCACGTCTACGGTCAGCTTCTCGACGGGTTCCATGAGCTTGCCATCTACGCGCTTGGTCACGATCTCTGGTTTTCCAACCATAAGTTCGTAGCCTTCACGGCGCATCATCTCGATGAGAATGGAAAGCTGCAGTTCGCCTCGACCCATGACCACAAAAGAATCCGTAGTGTCGGTCTCTTCAAGCCGCAAGGAAACATTGGTCAACAACTCTTTTTGCAATCGCTCTCGCAGATTGCGAGAGGTTACATAGGTGCCTTCGCGCCCGGCAAACGGCGACGTGTTCACCGTGAACAGCATCGCAATCGTAGGCTCGTCAATGGCAATGTGCGGCAGCGGCGCAGGATTCTCCGCATCGGTGATAGTCTCCCCAATCGTGATCCCTTCGACTCCGGCCACCGCGATGATGTCGCCCAGAGTAGTCTCGGTGATGTCGGTTCGCTTCAGTCCGGAGAACGAAAACAGTTTCGTGATTTTCGTTTTGTGGAAAGATCCGTCCAGCTTGGCGATCGCCACGTCTTCGCCGGTGTACATGGTTCCGTTGAACACACGCGCAATCGCCAGCCGCCCCAGGTAATCGCTGTAATCGAGGTTTGCCACGAGGATCTGCAGTGGGCCAGCCGCGTCGCCTGTGGGCTCGGGAATCGTTTTGACGATGGTTTCGAACAACGGCTGCAGGTTTACGCCGCCTCCTTTTATATCTCGCGTCGCGGTCCCAGCCTTGGCGTTGGTGTACAAAACCGGAAAGTCGAGTTGCTCTTCTTTGGCGTCGAGATCGATAAAGAGATCGTAAACTTCGTTCAACACTTCCTGAGGGCGGGCATCGGAGCGGTCAATCTTATTAATTACGAGGATCGGCGCAAGATGAGCCTCCAGCGCTTTGCTGAGGACATAGCGCGTCTGCGGCAACGGGCCTTCGCTGGCATCGACCAGCAGCATGACGCCGTCGACCATCTTCAGAGCGCGTTCTACTTCTCCGCCGAAATCGCTGTGGCCGGGCGTGTCGACAATATTGATCTTCACATCGTGATAGAGAATGGCCGTGTTCTTGGCCAGAATGGTGATGCCGCGCTCGCGCTCCAGATCGTTCGAGTCCATCACGCGTTCAATGATGTGTTCGTTCGAACGGAAAGTGCCGCTCTGCTGCAGCATGGCGTCGACCAGCGTGGTCTTGCCATGATCGACGTGGGCAATAATTGCGATATTACGAATGCTGGAACTCAAATCAGACTTCCTTCCCTAAAACCGACAAACAGCGGACTACTACCACTTTACTATGCGCGGGAGAAAGCGGCGACACCAATAGGGCGATGAAAAGCACAGTGGAGACCGGGCGTCCCCGCACGGTTGGGCGGGACGGGCGGGACGCCCGTCCTCCATTATGTAAGAATCATTTTCCTGCCAAGCGGCTCTCGGCTTCTTTCACAGCTCGGCGCGCCGACACGATTGCTTTATTGGTGGTGGATTCGGGGCCTTCGGAATCCGTGTTGGCGAAGAACACGCGGTCCATCGATTGCCGCGCCAAGGGCTGCACCTTGGTGTAAAGCCCCGGCGTCGACATGTAAAGAGGATGGCCCCGCCGATAAATATGAACTTCGACGGGATCGACATTGGAGCCGGCAAAAAGCTTCTGAAAATCGTCCAGCACGCTGACCGCTTTTTTCCGCGCGCCCCCTTCGGTAAGCAAGTATCCGCGGTCGTCTTCGCTCATCGGTGTGTAACAAGTAAGGATGTTGTATTTCTGCTTATAGCCGGGTTGATTGCGGATCGTCCAATCGGCCACAATGAAATCGGTAAAGGTGTTTCCCGGACACCATGTGTCGTAGCTCTTGTTGAATACGGGCTTGTCGAAAATCAGGTTCACCACGACGTACGGAATGTAGCGAATTTGGTGCATGGCATCGCTCTGGTTTTCCGAGAGACCCTGCACGATGCGGCGGGTAATGAACTTGGGACTCGCCATGATGACAGTCTTCGCGGCTACCGTCGTCAGCTCCGCTCCCCGCATGTAAGTGACTTGTACTTCGTTGGAGTCAGGAACGACGGCCACGGTAGTCGCGCCCAGTTGCATGTGGTCAGCGAATTTGGCCTGCAGAATTTCGGCCAATTTCTTGGTAATCGCGCCCAGTCCGCCGGGCCAGGTGTAGAAGTCCGGCGGCGAGTCCGCGCCAATCTCTTGCATGTCATCGATGCCCAGTGCAGCGGCTGTGTCCTCGGTAACGGCTCCCCAATTGGAAGGGCCGTAATTATCCCACCACTGCTTTACTTCGATTGGGTAGCCCTTCATGAAATTGGAAAACGGAACGTTGTAGAGCTCGGCGGCGCGTTTCTCCAGGTCGATCGCCAGCATGTCTTTCTTGAATTTCTTGAAGCCTTCACGGACAGACGCGGGATACGGCAACTTATCGAGACCTTCGGCCCAGGTGTTTGCAATCCATTCACCTTTGATAAACGTGCTGTCTCGATCGTTAATGGGCAAAGGCTCGAGTCCGATTTCTTTGGCGAAGGCGTATGCGTACTCACTCTTGGCGAGGAATGCGGACCCGGTGGCATAGGCGTTTCCCTGATACTCCATTAAGTAGGCGTTGCCACCCCAATGGGGTTCCTTTTCCAGCAAAAGGAAATCGCGACCACGCAACAAGTATGCTGCCGTGAGCCCACTGACGCCGCCTCCAACGATTACGACGTCGTGACGCGCGGAGACTGGCGGCCGGGAGAAAACTTTGCCATCGCGCACCTGGTGGCAGATCCTATTATCTTCACCATCCACTGCCGGTACCAGCGGCGTCTCGGCTGCCAGCAGAGAAAGATCAATTGGACAACCCGCTGTAACCGATCCAGCGACCACGAATTTAATGAAGTCCCTTCGATTTGGAGTCATGTGAGAGTTCCTTTTCTATCTTGTCGGCGCTGTCCAAATTAAGACGTCGTCTCGATCAACTCGGCAGCAGCTTCCCGTGTTCCTTCCGAACCCATCCTCAGCTGGTACCAGCTCACGATCGCGATCAGAGAAAAAACAAAAATGATGGTGGAGATAGCGTTGATCTCCGGCGTAATCCCTCGCCGCAGCCTTCCCCAGATTTCCAGCGGCAACGTGTTGTCGCGCCCAATCAGAAAGAAGCTGACCGCGATCTCGTCCATGGACAGCGTGAAAATCAACAGCGCGGCACCAATAATGGATAGGCGCAGGTTGGGAATCGTTACCCGCCAAAAAGTTTGCCAGTAATTTGCACCGAGATCGAGCGAGGCTTCCTCTTGCGCGCGATCCAGTTTCTGCAAGCCGGCAAACACTTCAGTCGTGGCGACGGAAATCAACGCCGTGCCGTGGCCCAACACAATCGTCAGCAGGCTTAGCTTCACGTCCGCTTCACGAAACAACATGAGGAGTGAAAGACCCGTGATAATTCCCGGAAGAATCAGCGGCAGCAGGACGAGTCGCCGGAAAAGAGCTTTGCCTGGAAAGTTTGCCCGATCCAGAGCAAGAGCGGCCGGAATACCAAACGTCAGCGAAATCGCCATCGCGGCGAAAGCAACAATCAGGCTGTTGAGAACCGATTCCCAGATGGCATCGTCGGCAAAAAGCATGCGATACCAATCCAGGGTCAGGTTGCGCGGGGGGAATCCACCAACTCCCGATCCATTGAACGAGTAAACAATAAGTGTGACGATCGGGAGATAAAGAAATGCGAAGACAACAATGGCATGCCACGGCAACCAGCGGGAGGCACTGCGTCCGGCGCTCATCGAAAACTCCATTTCTTTTCCAGCTTCTCTGAGAGAAACAGCAGCGTGACGACGAGCAGGAGCATGCACAACGAAATAGCAGCTCCCAACGGCCAGTTGTAAGCCGCGCCGAACAGGCTCACC
Organism: uncultured Acidobacteriota bacterium; assembly: GCA_963722725.1. GTDB lineage: Bacteria > Acidobacteriota > Terriglobia > Terriglobales > Acidobacteriaceae > JABDBE01. The sequence continues at coordinate 142,439 of CAVROB010000005.1, read as the reverse complement.
ACGATGTTCGAGATCATGATGCCGCTCGGGCCGCCGAGCAGCAGCGGCGCGAGAAAATCGCCGAGGCTGAGCACAAACGCGAAAGTTGCTCCCGCCAGCACTCCTGGAATCGACAGCGGAAAAATCACTCGCCAGAATGTCTGCAGGGGAGATGCTCCCAAATCTTGGGATGCTTCAACCAGATTCCGCGGAATGTGTTCGAGCGCAGCATAGATCGGCAAAACCGCAAACGGCGTGTAGATGTGAGTAAGCGTGAGCACCACTGCGAATGGGCTGTAGAGCAGGAATTCAAGCGGATGTTTCGTCAGGTGCACGTACTGCAACAGAGTGTTGAGTACGCCGTCGCTGCCCAGAATCGTCTTCCACGCATACGCGCGAACCAGATAGCTGACCCAGAGCGGAATAATTACCAGCTGATAGAACAGATCTTTTCTCGCGCCCGCATAGAACGACAGATAGTAAGCCAACGGATAACCCAGCAGCAGGGAAAAGATCATGACCCGAGCCGCAATCCACATGGATCGAAACAGAGTTTGCAGGTAAACATTCACGCGGAAGAGTTCGCGGTAGTTGTCCAGCGTCCAGGAGTGGATGATCGTTTGTGACGGTGAGACTGACCAGAAGCTGTAGCACAAAAGCAGCACATAGGGGACGAGCAGAAACACGGTCACCCAGACCAGCGGCGGCAAGGTGACGGCGGCGCGATATGCGCGGGAAAACATCTTCTCGCTTAACCTCTCTCCGGGGATTCGCGGACCGGCACCGCATCGGCCGGAGAGAACTCCAAATGCAAATCCCCTATCCGGTTCTCGCGAGTCGCAGTTCTCACCGACAGAGTGAGTCCATCTCCGCAGACGACTTGCAGTAACTCCGTAGCGCCATGAAAAGCCTGGTGCTGAATTTTGCCGTGGAAGGTGACCACGTTTAGGTCAGAACCTGTTTCCGGATTTACGATTCGAATATTCTCCGGACGCAAGGAAAACAAAGCGGAACCCTCCGGCAGGCCGACTCTCCACGAGAGCGAGTTGCAACGAGCGATTCCACCCTTTATTTCTCCGCGGAGAAGATTCGTGTGGCCGATGAACTGCGCCGTATACGCGGTCGCGGGGTGGCTGTATATTTCGCGTGGTGACGCCACCTGTTCCAATTCGCCCATGCGCAAGAGCGCAATGCGGTCCGACATGACCATGGCTTCTTCCTGGTCATGGGTCACAAAGACGAATGAAATGCCGACTTCCCTTTGCAGCGATTTCAGCTCGACCTGCATTTGCCGGCGCAGATTAGCATCCAGCGCGGAGAGCGGTTCGTCCAGCAGCAACAGACGCGGCCGGTTTACCAGAGCGCGAGCCAGCGCAATGCGCTGCTGCTGCCCGCCGCTGATTTTGGCTGGCTTCGATTTGGCGAAAGCCGTCATCTTAACCATGGCTAGCGCCTCTGATACGCGGGCCGCAATCTCGTCTTTCGGCAACTTGGCTACGCGCAGCCCATAGCCTACGTTTTCTTCCACAGTCAAGTGCGGGAAGAGAGCGTAGTGTTGAAACACCGTATTGACTCGGCGCCGGTACGGTGGCAACAGATCCAGCCGTTCGCCTTCCATCAGGATCTCCCCTGAATCAGCGCTCTCGAAACCTGCGATGATGCGTAGCAGCGTCGTCTTACCCGAACCGCTTTCTCCGAGAATGGTCAGAAACTCGCCTTCCGCAATTTGCAGTGAGACGTCCCGAAGAACAGGATTCTTTCCGAAAGACTTGGCAACCTTGCGGATGGTTAGCAGCTGTTGCAGGCCAGATCCGACGGAACGAGTAACGGGTTCGGTGGTAGTTACCATTTCTTTTAGCAGCGCCGCCGCATCCGAGGAAAGACGCCAGCGCTACGAAATTCGAACTACTGCGTCGCTTTTACTTCGTTCCAGATCTCAACGTATTTCGAGCGCCGCGGAACGTCCTGCCAAAAATAGATGTGCCTCTGATAATTGTCCACGTCATCAAGATGCAAGCTCTTGACTTGCTCGGGCGTCATGAATTGCGCCGCCTGCGGATTCGCCGGCGTGTAACCGGTCACATCGGCGACTTGCTTTTGGGTCTGCGGCTCAATCATGTATTCGAGAAACTTGTAAGCCAGTTCTTTGTTCTCGCTTCCGGCGGTAACCATCAAATGGTCGATCCAGCCGGTGGTGTTTTCTTTTGGGATGGTCTCGCCGATTGGAAAATTGAGTTTGCGAAGCTGGTTGGTCATCAGCGGCCATCCCATGGCCAGGATAACCTCGTGGCTCTGAAACAGATTGGTGAGCTCGCCGCCGGTGGACCACATCTTGCGGATATTGGGTTTCAACTCCAGCAGCTTTTTCTTGACCGCTTCCAGCTCGGCATCGCTGAGGTTATAAAGATGAGTGGGATCAGGTTTGTCGAAGCCGAGCACCTGTGCCGCCATGTAGATCGTGGACAGTTCGTCCCACACCGAAATCTTGCCGCGGTATTTCGGATCCCAAAATAAATTCCAACTGTCCGGCGGTTGAGGAAACGCCGTGGTGTCATAGAGCATCGGGTTCGGTCCCCACGTAAAGGGCACACCGTAAACCTGATCCTTGACGCGCACCAGGGGCAGGGAAGTGAGCTGGGGCGAAAGCTGGCCGTAGGCCGGGAACTTCGAAAGATCAAGAGGAGCAGCCAATCCAGCTTTAGCGATCGATGTGGCAACGTCGCTCGACGGAGAAATCACATCGTAGTTGCCGGCGCTCCCGCCGCGCAGCTTGGCGACCAGTTCGTCGCTCGAACCCATATACGAAACCGTAACCTTGCAATGATTCTGCTCCTCAAAGCCGCGCACGAATGACGGGTCGGCGTAGCCTTCCCAGACCAGCAGGTTGAGTGTAGGTGTTTTCTTGGCGCAAGCGCCCACCATGAGACCGGACGCCGCCAACAGCGTGATCAGAAAACGTCGGATCATCAGTAAGCCCCCACACTCCTTTTCAATACCATTCGCGCGTCTTTTGCCTAAAACGTTGGCGGAGTGTTCACCCACAGCACCCGGGTTTCAGTGCGGCCCGGGTTGAACCAACGATGCGGCGTGGCACTCTCAAAATAAAAACTGTCGCCCGGCTTCAGCCGATACTCCTCTTCCGCTACTGAAATATGCAACCGCCCCTGCAGGACGTGCAAAAACTCTTCGCCTTCATGGGTGTAAGATTCGCCGCTCCCAGCGCGGGGAGCAATGCGAAATAAGTGCGGCTCCATCACCGTGTTTCCCCACGCCAGCAACTCCATGCGCACGCCCGGTCCAGCCTCGAGAACTTTGCGTTTGTGCGACGGAACCAATCGGCTATTCGACTCGGCCGCATCGAAAAAATCAAGGATGTTGGTCTTGTAGAATCGCGCCAGCTTTCGTAGAGTGCTCACTGACGCGCTCATGTGCGAACGTTCCAGGGCACTCAAGAATCCCACGGAGATGCCAACCCGTTTTGCCACTTGCGCCAAAGACAATCCGCGCCGCAAACGCATTTGGCGCAGGTGTACACCAATAGCGCCGCTGCCATTCGCCGCTGGGCGCACCAAGCCCTCGCGCTTGAGCAATTGCGCAATCGCGGGCGCGTTCAGCCCGCGCACCTTTCGCAGGAACCGTGCGCGCTTGAGCAGCTTTACATCCTCGGGTGTATAAAGGCGATACTTGCTGATGCTGCGGTGAGGCCGGGTGAGGCCCAGGCTTTCCCATGACCGAATCACCGACGAAGAAACGCCCACCAGGCGGGCCACATCGCCGATTTTCAAATAAGGTTTTGGATCGGCAGCCTTCATTGCTAATGACTACGCTCCTATGTTTCTCGCAGGCTTGCCCACAACGCCATTTTTTGCTTGACAGTTATGCTGAAGGTTCTCTAACCTTGCGCGATTATAGCAAGGTTTGATTTTCGCGCAAGCATTGTTAGTTGGCAATCTTCCACCCTGAATCGGGAGGTGCTCAATGCATTCGTCGCTGACGCATCGTGTGCTGGCTTTCTTGCTGGCACTCGGCTTACTCACCCTTCCTGCGTTCTCACAGAGCACCAGTGGCCGGATTGTCGGGCGTGTTGCTGACCCCACGGGCGCTGTTCTCGCGAACGTAAAGATTACGTTGATAAACGAGGCTACCGGCGCCAGTCGCGACACTCAGACAAATGCAAGCGGCGACTTCAATTTTGTGGAAGTCGTGCCCGGCAGCTATCGCGTCGAATTTGAGCTCACTGGTTTCAAGAAGAATGTGCAGACCAGCGTGCTTGTGAATGTCAATCAGGTAGTCACGCTCAACTCGGTTTTGCAAATCGGTGCGTCACAAGAAGTCGTGGAAGTCACGTCCGAGGCTCCTCAGGTTGACACTACCAGCACGCAACTCGGCGCCGTCATCAATAATCGTTCGGTGAATGAGTTGCCTCTCAACACGCGCGACACCTATCAATTCCTGCAACTGCAGCCCGGCGTCCAAGCGCAGCTCGGAAATGGCAATGGCAGCCTGTTCTACGGATCGCAGGACACGGGCTCGGTCTCGGTCAACGGCGGCCGCACCCGCGCCAACAATTTCAGCGTGAACGGCGGCGACGCCAATGATCAGTTCGTGAATCTTCCTACCATTCAGCCGTCTCCGGACAGCGTCGAAGAATTCCGCGTGATCACGAATACCTTCGACGCGGAATACGGCCGGAATTCAGGTTCGGTCGTCAACGTAATCACAAAATCCGGCACCAATGCGTTTCACGGCGATCTCTTCGAGTACTTTCGCAATACGATTCTGGACGCGCAAGGGTACTTCAATTCCACGCGACCGCAATGGAATCAGAACCAGTTTGGTGGGACTATCGGTGGGCCGGTCAAGAAAGACAGTAGTTTTTTCTTCGTTTCGTATGAAGGGCGTCGCATCCGGCAGGGAATTCCCGGCGATGTCCTGAACGTTCCTACTCCAGCGCAACGGGGCGGGGATTTCTCCGGAGTTGGCGGTTTTGCCAACGGTGGCTCGATCTCAGACGCGTTCGTAGCCACCGCTCTCAACGGTCGAGCCAATGGCGGCACAAGCTGTCCGAATGCGATCAACGCGCTTGGTGGCACGACGCCCGCAGCCGGCGTGGCTTGGTCGTCCATCTTTCCGACCGGAGTAATTCCCACAGCCTGCCAGGATCCCGTCGCCGTCAACCTGATGCAGCAGTTTGTTCCGTCGCAGAACGTCGGAACGGGTCTGAATCAAGCCGTGCCGGTGAGCACCGATAATGAAGATCAGTTCACTGTGCGTTTCGATCAGAAGATCAACAGCCGGCAGAATTTCAGTGTCTACTATTACTTCAACGACATCCGGCAACTGCAGCCGTACAACGAGTTTGAAGCGGCGGGCGCGACCGTTCCCGGCTTCGGTAATTTCAACAACAACCGTTACCAGCAATGGAATTTGAGCCACACCTGGACCATCACCAATGCCCTCGTGAACGAGGCGCGTTTTAATTACATGCGGCAGGGGCAGCTGGGCTTTATCAAGCCGCAAGCGACGAACGCGGTAACTGACTCCTGCACGGGCGCGGCCGCAGCTTTCTGCTTCACGGGCACGTCGGATTCTGCCCCAATCAATGCGCTCCTCGCTAGCTCTGGCATTCCCGCTGGGAAAGGCGGAATCACTCCCGGCCTGCCCGCGGATCTCACGGGAGTTCCCTACGTCAACATTAGTGGAGGAGCTTCGTTTGGAAACAACTTCGAGGGTTTCCTTCCGCAGGTTGGCAACAGCTTTCAGTGGTCGGATAACCTGACTTGGGTAAAAGGGAACCACACCTTCAAGTTTGGTGTCGATATCCGCCGCGCCCGCTTTGATCAGTACTACTACTTCGATGTTAACGGCGAATATACTTTTAATAACTCCGGTCCCAATGCGATCCTTCCGGGCGATGGCGATAACTATGCCGAGTTCCTTCTGGGCTTGACCGATACCTACACGCAAGGCTCGGGACAGCGCGAGGACATTCGCGCCACCGCCGTTTATCCCTTTGCGCAAGACAGCTGGAAGATTAAGCCCAACCTGACTCTCAACTACGGCCTTCGCTGGGAACTCAACACCCCGCTCACCGACATCACCGGAACCGTCGAGACCTTCCGTCCCGGACAGAACTCGACGGTCTACCCATGCGGATTGTCGCCACTAAGCCAGGCTTACTTCGGGGTCAATACCTCCAACTGCAATGCGGTAGGCGTAACGCCAACGGGACTGGTTGTGCCGGGCGACAAGGGTGTTCCGGCGGCCATGACGAGTACTTATTACAAGGCATTCGCGCCGCGGGTTGGAATTGCGTATAGCCCGAATTCCAGCGGTGGATTCCTGGGAAAGCTTTTTGGCAACAATGGCGCGACCAGCATTCGGGCCGGTTGGGGACTGTTTTACAATCCCATGGAAGAACTCGTGCTCGCACAATTTGGTGCCGAACCGCCTTTCGGAGGCAGTTCGTCGCTGTTCAACACCTTTTTTAACACTCCTTTCGTTTACCAGGCAGGGGGATCGCCCGCACCAAATCCCTTCAACGGAATTCTCACCCCGACGCCCGGACAGCCGGTGGACTATTCACTTTTTCGGCCGCTCCTCCTCTATGGTGAGTTCGAACCGCACTTGCGCACGCAATACACTTCTCAATACAACCTCACCATTCAGCGCCAACTTACAAAAGACATGATGTTGCAGCTCGGATACGTTGGGTCCGAGGGGCATCGTTGTTGGCTTCGCACGACATAAACCCGTCGAGTCCTCAGACCTGTCTGGACATGTATAACCTCTACAACCTGAATCCGAACAATGTGACTTCATTTGGAACACCGACGCAATGTGGCCCGTTCCTCGAGGACACGCAATGGAGCGTGACCGTTCCCAACGGATTCCAATTCCATATGCCGAGCGGGCAGGTGGTCACGGGCACGGGGCAGACTTTGCAGTTTGTGGGACTCCGCCCTTATTCGTCACCGAGCTGCAACGCGTTCACCGGAGGTGGCTGTCCTGCAGACGGAATTCCGGTGTTTAGCGATATCTTCGCCGAAGACACCATCGCTAATTCCAGTTACAACGCCTTCGAAGCCATGCTCGAAAAGCGTTTTTCGCATGGCTTGCAGTTCCAGGCTTCTTACACCTTGAGCAAGTCTTTGGATGATGGATCAACTTTTGAGGAGACTCTCGATCCGTTCAATTACGCTGCCAGCCGAGGGCTGTCGCTATTCAACTCCCACCAGCGCTTTGTGGTCAGCTACGACTGGGAGTTGCCGATACCGGAGCATAAGGGTTTTGCCGGGAAGGTTTTGAATGACTGGGCTGTCTCCGGCATCACCCAATTTCAGAGCGGCTTTCCCATTCGTCTGGACACCGAAAACGACAACGAGCTGATTGCCAGCATCTTCTTTCTTGGGACCGAAGCGCCGCAGCAGGTAGCACCGTTTCAGAAGCTCAACCCCAAGACCAACGGCAGCTTTTGGTTCAACCCCAACGACTTTCAGGATCCCCAACTCGGTCACTTCAATATCGGCACGCAGCGCAGCATCTGCTGCGGCCCGGGGCTTGACCAATGGGACTTCTCGGTCCACAAGAAAATTGCTCTAACCGAGGACAAGTATTTCCAATTCCGGGCGGAGATGTTCAACATTTTCAACCATACCAATTTTTACAACCCGGACGGTCATTTCTCCGACGGCCCGACTTTGTTTGGTAAAATCACACAAGCCCAGGATCCGCGCCTGGTGCAGTTTGCGTTAAAGTTCATGTTCTAGCCTGAAACCGGGCGGCTAAGGCTGCCCGGACACTCTAATGGCCGCACAGGCGGCTTGAGATTCCTGGAGACCCGGATGTACCCCGAATTGCAAAAGGAGCTCGAAACCTTCGAGCGTCGCACGCCCAAGTCTGCCCAATCCCACCAAAAAAACCTGAAACGCATTCCACTCGGTGTGGCCAGCAACTACCGCGCCTACGATCCTTATCCAATCTTCGTGAAAGAAGGCAGCGGCTCGCATTTTCGCGATCTCGATGGCAACGATTATCTCGATCACAACCTTTGTTTCGGCGCGCTCATGGCGGGACACTGCCATCCCGCGGTCATGAAGGCCGTCGAAAAACGTCTGAGCACCGGAACCATGTTTGGCATGCCCCACGACATGGAGTGGGAACTGGCCGAAGAAATATGCGATCGCTTTCCGGTAGAGATGGTCCGCTTCGGCAGCAGCGGTACAGAAGCCACCATGCACGCGATACGCCTGGCGCGCGCCGCGACCGGCCGCGACAAGGTTCTTAAATTCGAAGGCGGATACCACGGCTTGCACGACGCCGCCTTGGTCAGCGTGAAACCCCATGCCCCAGAGTTCGGTGATGTCAATGCGCCCATCTCGGTGCCCGGTGGTCTCGGCGTGCCCAAGGCCAGCATCGCCAACATCCCCGTCGCCACATTCAACGATCTCGCCAGCGTCGAGCTTCGCTTCAAAGAGAATCCCGGACAAATCGCCGCCATCATTCTTGAGCCCATCATGATGAACGTCGGCCTCTGCATTCCGCAGCGCGGATTCCTCGAAGGCTTGCGCGAAATCTGTAACAAGAACGGCGCCTTGCTGATCTTCGACGAAGTAAAGACCGGCGCGAAACTCGGCTGGGGCGGCGCCTCAGAGTACTTCGGTGTGAAGCCCGACATGATTTGCCTCGCCAAATCAATCGGTGGCGGTTTTCCGCTTGCCGCATTCGGCGCCCACAAATCCGTCATGAATCTGATCTCCGAGCACAAGGTCTTTCACGGCGGCACGTACAACACGAATCCGGTCTCAATGGCCGCGGGTCTCGCCACCTTTCATGAAGTGCTCACGCGTGCGAACTACGCTCACGTGGACAAGCTGAGCCAAAAACTCACCGCGGGCTATCGCAAGACGATTGCGAAAGTTGGCTTGCAAGCGTACATCGCCAGCGCAGGCGCCAACGGAGCTCTCATGCTCTATCCGAAAGAGATCCGAAACTATCGCGATTGGACCACGGTCGACATCGACCTCTGGCGCCACTATTGGTTTGCCATGGTGAATCGTGGCGTGATGCCGCAACCTTACTGGTGGGATGAGCAATGGACGATCTCGGTCCAACATACCGACGCCGATATCGACAAGCACCTGGCAGCGTTCGAAGATGTCGCACCTGCGCTGGCCAAAGCTCAGCAGGAACGGACAGCAGAAGTCGTAGCGCATTAAAACCGAAGAGCGAAGCTCGGCAGGGGTTTGCATCAATGCCGGGGTAACTATTTGTCATTCCGAGCGAAGCGAGGAATCTGCTTCTGCCGCCGAGATAATGCAGACTCCTCCCTTCGCTCGGAATGACAATCCGGCTGGAACACCAGAGTAAAGATACGAACCAAGGACTGCGCTTTTGTCAGCTGACACCCAAGACGCCAACCAGCCTCACCTGAAGCGCGTCCTCGGCCGCTCGGATCTGGTGCTGCTTTTCGTGGTCGCCGTCTTCAACCTGAACGTAGTCCCGTCGATCGCAGCCAATGGCGGTGTCACGGTCTGGCTCTGGATCATCGCCTTGCTTCTTTTTTTCTGGCCGCAGGGAATCGCCGTCATCGAACTCGCTCATCGCTATCCCGGAGAAGGCGGCGTGTACTTGTGGGCCAAAGAAGTGTTCGGAGACTTCCACGGATTCCTCTCCGGTTGGTGTTATTGGACCAACAACATGCTCTACGTCCCCACAGTGATGCTGTATTTTGTCGGCGTCTCCGTCTTCGCCATGGGCCCGGGCCACGCGGCGCTTGCTGACGATAAGACTTTTGCCATGGTCGCGTCGGTTGCTTTGCTGGTGTTGCTCACCGTGCTCAATATCGTTGGCCTCAGCGTAGGAAAGTGGCTGAACAATTTGGGCGGGATCGGCACCTTCGTTGCGGCGGCCGTGCTCATCGGGTTGGGCATCACTGTCTGGTCGCGCTTTGGAACCCCAGTAACACGCCGCGGATTTCAAAATCCCCGCAGATCCCAAATTTGTTTTGAACTCGTTCGGCGTGATTTGCTTTGGCCTGGTCGGACTCGAACTCGCTTCCGTGATGGGTGACGAAATCCGCGATCCCCAGAAGACCCTGCCCGGCGCGGTCGCCTGGGGAGGCGTGATCTCTGGCGCTCTCTACGTAGGCGCGACTTTGACGCTTCTTGTCGCCATCGGAAAAAACGACATCAACGTATTGCAAGGAATCGTACAGGCGGTCAGCCAGATGGCCGGCAAAGTCGGAGTGGCCTGGATCATCGCTCCTTTCGCGGTCATGCTGAGTTTATCGATTGCGGGAATCGGTTCTGCATGGATGGGTGGCTCAGCCCGCATCCCATTCGTGGCCGGGCTCGATTCGTACATGCCTGCAGCGATGGGCAAGGTTCATCCCAGATACGGCACCCCTTACGTAGCTCTGATTGTGCAGGGGTTGGTGTCACTGGTTTTGATCGTTCTCGACTTCACACTTTCGGGCGGCGTGCAGGAAGCGTTTCAGAAAATGCTGTCAGCAGCAGTTGTGTTGCAGCTGATTCCGTTTCTCTACGTCTTTGCGGCGTTAATCAAGTTTGCTCTGCGCGGCTCCCTCAATGACGGACGTTATGGCAAGGGCACGCTCATGTTCGCCGGTTTAGCTGGACTCGTTACGACGATTCTGGCGATTGTCGTGGCTTTTTTTCCGGCCAAGCAGATCACGTCACTTTGGAAATACGAAGTCAGTATGTTCGGCATCACGCTTGGCTTTATCGCGCTCGCGGTATTTTTCTTCTTTGGGTACAGCCGTCTGAAAACAGCGGAAGCGGTTCCGATTGGAGCGACAGACTCGCCCGCAAGGGCAGCAAACGGGAGGGCACAACTTTAGTTGTGCCGCTGAAATTGAAACCGGAGGGCACGACTTCAGTCGTGCCACTGAAGCAAAACAACGTCGGGCCTTTAGGCCCTGAGGGAATGGCAAGGAGATCAAAACTATGCCAGGCGGAGTGAAGGCGGACGTTCGCACCTATCAGATGTACGTCAACGGCGAATGGGTGGACAGCAAGTCCAACAAGACTTTTCCGGTTTACGATCCTGCTTCCGAAGAAGTGATCGCTCAGGTTCCCGAGGCGAATGCCGATGACGTCGATCGCGCCGTCGCCGCCGCGAAAGCTGCATTCGAAAACGGTCCGTGGGCTTCGACCACCGCACAGGAACGAGGACGCATCCTGTTCCGTCTCGCCGACAAAATCCGCCAGAACGCGGCAATGCTGGCAGAGTTGGAATCCCGCAACACCGGCAAACCCATCGTCGAAGCGGAATTCGATATTGCTGACGTGTCGACCTGCTTCGAATATTACGGTGGCTTGGCCACGAAAATTCTTGGATACGTAAACCCGGTTCCAGATAACGCCGTGAGCCTGACCCTAAAAGAACCTATCGGCGTTGCCGGACAGATTATTCCCTGGAACTATCCACTGCTCATGGCAGCGTGGAAGCTCGCGCCGGCTCTGGCCGCCGGATGCACTTGCGTGCTGAAGCCCGCCGAGCAAACACCAATTACCGCACTGGAAATGGCCAATTGGTTCGCCGACGTAGGCTTGCCGCCGGGGGTTGTCAACGTGATCACGGGTTTCGGCGAAAGCTGTGGGGCTCCCTTGGTGCAGCATCCGGACGTGAACAAGATCGCCTTCACCGGCAGCGCGGCCGTCGGGAAAATCATTGTCAAACAGGCTGCCGATACGGTGAAGCGAGTCACCCTCGAACTCGGCGGCAAGTCGCCCAACATTTTTTTCGCTGACGCCGATTTCGAAGCGGCCATCGACGGCGCGCTCTTTGGCGTGTTCATCAATCAAGGCGAGGTCTGCTCCGCCGGCAGCCGCATCCTGGTCCAGAAGCCTATCTACAAAAAGTTTGTGGACGCGATGACCGAGAAAGCCAAGAACATCAAGCTGGGCGCGCCTCTCGATCGCGACACCAAGATGGGCCCGGTGGTCAGCAAAGACCAATATGAACGGGTTCGCTCGTATCAGGAGCTCGGGAAGAAAGAAGCCAAACTCGCCACCGGCGGTGGACGCGCCGAAAAATTCGCCAAAGGTTACTACGTCGAACCCACCATTTTCTATGACGTGACCAACAACGACCGCATCGCCCGCGAGGAGATTTTTGGCCCAGTCGCCGCGTTGATCCCATTCGAAGACGAGAAAGACGCACTCAAGATTGCAAATGATTCACCGTATGGCCTCGCGGCTGCGGTTTGGACTCGCGACATCTTCAAAGCGTTCCGCGTGGTGAAGTCGCTTCGCGCCGGAGTTGTCTGGGTCAACCACATGCAACCGACTTATGTCGAAGCCCCCTGGGGAGGCTACAAGCAATCCGGCTTCGGCCGCGAGTTGGGCCCGTGGGGGATTGAAGAGTATCTCGAAACCAAACAAGTGCACATCAATTTAAACGAAAGCCCAATTGGCTGGTACTGAAAATGAAAGTGTCATCCTGAGCGCAGTCACTGATTCGCGGAGCGAATCAGTTACGAAGTCGAAGGACCTTGCGTCACTTATACGACGATCAAGGCTTCACGGAATTCGCACCCTAACGCAGGAAGCATCATGAACACCATTCAACTCAAAACACCAATCCCGGGACCAAAGTCCAAAGCGCTGGCAGAGCGCCGCAACACCGCCGTGCCGCGCGGCCTCTCGCACGGAACGCCGGTGTATGTCGCAAAAGCAGAAGACGCCTGGCTCGAAGATGTCGATGGAAATCGCTACATTGATTTCGCCGGCGGCATCGGCTGCCTCAATATCGGACACCGTCGCGAGCCGGTAATAGTTGCGGTGCGCGAACAGCTGGAAAACTTTCTGCACACCTGCGTGCAAGTTACACCCTATGAGACCTACATCCGCCTGGCCGAGCGGATGAACCAAATCACGCCCGGCAAGTTTCCGAAGAAAACGCTTTTCGTGAACAGCGGAGCCGAAGCGGTCGAGAATGCAGTAAAGATCTCCCGCGCCCACACCGGGCGGTCAGGCATCATTGCCTTTGAAGACGCTTTCCACGGTCGAACCATGATGACTCTGGCCCTCACCAGCAAAACCCATCCCTACAAAGCCGGATTCGCGCCATTTCCAGGCGAAGTCTATCGCATTCCGTACGCATACTGTTATCGCTGCTCCTACTCATTGAAATATCCATCGTGCGATCTTTTTTGCGCCCGCCATCTCGAAGACACTTTCAAACGCGTAGTCGCATCCGAGGATGTTGCTGCCGTGATCGCAGAGCCGGTGTTGGGCGAGGGAGGATTTGTTGTCCCTCCACCTGATTTTTTTCGCGTGCTGATCGACATCTGCCGCAAGCACGGCGTTCTCTTTATCGCAGACGAAGTTCAGAGCGGCTTCGGACGAACTGGCAAGCTGTTTGCCAGCGAGCACTACGGGATCGAACCCGACATTCTGGTTACAGCGAAATCGCTCGGCGGAGGTTTGCCCCTGGCTGCGATCACCGGCCGCGCCGAAATTATGGACGCCCCCGGACCGGGAGGTCTTGGTGGAACCTTTGCCGGCAACCCGCTTTCCTGCGCCGCAGCGTTGGCTGTGTTGGATATTTTCGAGCGGGAAAATCTATTGACTCGCGCCAACGAAATTGGAAACAGATTCCAGAAGCGCGCCAACGAATGGCGGAAGCGTTGGCCGATCGTCGGCGATGTACGCGGATTAGGTGGTATGCAAGCCATCGAACTCGTGAAGTCCCCCGACAAGCGCGAACCCGCCGCGGACGAGACCAAAGAAGTGACGCGGTACTGTTATGAGCACGGTTTGATTACAATCACAGCGGGCTCCTATTCCAACGTGATCCGCCTTCTGGTTCCGCTGGTCGTGACGGACGAACAGATGCATGAAGGTCTCGACGTGCTGGAATCCGCTCTGCACACGGTTTCCGAGAAACGGGGCGTAGTCAGTGCAATGACCACGTAGCGGCGGACGCCTCGTCCGGCAGCAAAGCCCAGGAGCAACGGAAAAGTAGCAAGCTAAAATCTACACGGCGAAAACACCGACCGTAGAAACGTTGCTTGCAACGTCTCGCGCCACAAGAATCTTTACTTCAGTTTTCGAGAGCAGAGGCCTTAAGCAAATGACCATCGCAGCACCACCGATCACCAAAGTTCCCAACTACGTCAACGGTCAGTGGGTCGAATCTACTGCCACGGAATGGTTCGACGTCACCAATCCCGCCACCGGTGAGACTATCGCGAAAGCTCCGCTCTCCGGCGTCGCCGAAGTTGCCGCCGCCGTGGATGCCGCGGCCGCCGCCTATCCCGAGTGGCGCCGCACGCCTCCGGAGGATCGCATCCAGCCGCTTTTCAAACTGAAGGTGTTACTGGAAGATCACATCGACGAACTCAGCCGCATCATCACCCAGGAAAATGGCAAGACTTTCACTGAGGCCAAAGCTGAGTGGCGTCGGGCCATCGAAAACGTCGAAGTTGCCTGCGGCATTCCCATGATGATGCAAGGCTACAACCTCGAAGATGTCGCCCGCGGCATCGATGAAATCATGATCCGCCAACCGCTCGGCATAGTCGCGGCGATTACGCCCTTCAATTTCCCCGGCATGGTGCCGTTCTGGTTTCTGCCCTACGCTATCGCCTGCGGCAACACTTTCATCCTCAAACCCTCTGAGCGCGTCCCGCTCACCATACAGCGAACCTATGAACTCCTCGCTAAGACGGGATTGCCCAAGGGCGTCGTGAATCTCGTAAACGGCGGAAAGGCCGTGGTCAACGCATTGCTTGATCATCCCAAAGTGCGCGCCATCAGCTTCGTTGGCTCGACGCCGGTTGCGAAATACGTTTATGAACGCTCAGGCGCGACCGGAAAGCGCGCCCAGTGTCAGGGGGGCGCGAAGAATCACGTCATCGTTCTACCTGACGCAGACATGAAGATGGCTACCCAGATCATCAGTGACAGCGCCTTCGGCTGCGCCGGCCAGCGTTGTCTCGCAGTGTCGGTCGCGGTAACCGTCGGCGAAGCACAAAAAACTTTTCGCGACGCAATCGCAGAATCCGCCGCCAACCTACGTGTGGGCAACGGCCTCGACGAAGGCACCCAGATGGGCCCGGTAATAACGTCGCAGAGCAAAGGGCGAATCGAATCTCTGATCGCGGCCGGAGAAAAGCAAGGCGCGAAGGTTCTGATTGATGGGCGGAATCCGAAAATACAGAAATACGAAGCAGGGAATTTCGTGAAGCCAACCATTCTCGACGATGTGTCGCCGACCAGCGACGTAGCGGATACGGAAATCTTCGGCCCGGTCCTTAGTCTGATTCATGCCGCCGACCTCGACGAGGCCTTGGCATTTCTTGAGCGCAGCAAGTACGGCAATCAGGCGTCTTTGTTTACTTCCAGCGGTGCTGCCGCGCGACGCTTCCGGTACGAAGCGCCCGCCGGCAATATCGGAATCAACATCGGCGTAGCCGCTCCCATGGCCTATTTCCCGTTCAGCGGATGGAAAGACAGCTTCTTCGGCATCCTCCACGGACAAGGCCGCGACGCCATCGAGTTCTACACCGAGAAAAAAGTAGTGGTAGAACGCTGGGCTAAAGAACACTCGCGCAAGTTCTGACAAAACGCGTGTGAGGGACGGCCGCTCTCGCCCGTCCCCAGCGCGTTTTGTGCGCGGGGGAGAATCATGAGTCTTGCAACTCACGATTCGTATCAGGATATGGCTTCAGCCATATCGCAAGCTCAAGAAATAACGCGGCTTCAGCCGCCGAAATTGAGGAAATAATGTCCGACACCATCCAGAAATACAAAGACTACGTAATGACCGGCTTCATGAAGCAGGTCGTTCCCATTGTCATCGACCATGCCAGCGGCGCCACGGTCACCGACGAAAACGGCCGCGACTATCTCGACTGCTTCGCCGGCATCTCGGTGGTGAACGCCGGACACTGCAATCCCGAAGTAATCGCCGCCGCTAAATCACAAATGGACAAGCTGGTCCACTGCTCCTCTTACATCTATCACGTAAAACCGGTCGCGGACCTCGCAGAAAAGATCGCGCAAATCGCGCCGCAAAGGCCTGACCAAGACCTTCTTCGGCAACGGCGGCGCTGAAGCGATCGAAGGCGCGATGAAACTCGCGCGCCTCTACACCGGCAAACACGAATACATCTCCCTCCACGCCAGCTTTCACGGACGCAGCTGGGGCACACTCAGCATCACCGGCAACCAGGGCCGCAAAAAACGTGGAGGCCCCTATGCACCCGGCGTAGCCTTCGCTCCCGCACCCTACGCGTATCGTTCCCAGTGGCGGAACGATCCCGAAGAATGCGGACGCCAATGTGCCAAAGCCATCGACGACGTAATCCGCTTTGCCACTTCCGGCGACGTGGCTGCCTTCATCGCCGAGCCGGTCATGGGCGAAGGCGGCATCATTTGTCCGCCGCCAAACTATTTCAAAGAGGTAAAGAAAGTTCTCGACCAGCACAACATCCTCTTCATCGCCGACGAAGTCCAATCCGGCTTCGCCCGCACCGGCAAAATGTTTGCCATCGAGCACTACGGAGTCGTCCCCGACATCCTGGTCACCGCCAAGGGCATCGCCGACGGATTCCCCCTGAGCGCCTTCACCACGCGCCCCGAAATCGCCGCCGCCTTCAAACCCGGCGACCATCTTTCCACCTTCGGAGGCAATCCCATCTCCTGCGCCGCCGCCCTCGCCAACATTAATTTCATGGAGAAAGAAAATCTCCCCGCCCGCGCCACCGAAACCGGCAACTACGCCATGACCAAACTCCGCGCCCTGCAAAAGCAGCACCCACTCATAGGAGAAGTCCGCGGCCTAGGCCTGATGATCGGCGTAGAACTGGTGAAAGACGAAAAGCTAACCCCAGCCACCACCGAAGCCGAAGCCATCCGCGACGCCCTGCTACGCAACGGCGTCCTGGTCGGCGTAGGAGGCATCTACGGCAACGTGATCCGCTTCCAACCCCCGCTAATCATCACGCGTAAGCAGATCGATCAAGCCATCGACGTCTTCGCGGCAGCATTACAGGAAGTGGCGCAGCCAGCGGCGGTGTGAACTCGGGTGCCCCGTCCTTCTCGCGTTCTGTGCGAGAGGGCCGGGTGCCCCGCTCCTTGCGTTTTTTGCAAGGGGCGGGAGCGTTCAACCGTCACATCCTCCGCTGATCTTTTCTCATAGCATAGCCAGATGCCAATGAGTCTGAAGCGATACTACGGCAGCGGAGACCTGCACTACATTACTTGCAGCTGTTACCAGAGAAAGCGCTGGCTCGGCACAGATCGGCAACGCGATCTGTTCTTGAGGATTCTCGAAGAGGTGCGTAAGGAACATCGTTTCGTGATACTGGGTTACGTGGTAATGCCAGAGCATTTTCACCTGCTGATGAGCGAACCGCAGGTTGGAAATCCTTCCACCGTAATGCAGAGCGTGAAACAGCGTTTTGCCCAGAGAGTTGTGCCACGTCGCCGACGCCGCAAGAAGGATAAGGGGTCGCTTCAGGAGACCGGAACCATGCCGGTGTGGCAGCCACGCTTCTACGATTTTAACGTTTACACCGAGCGTAAACGAGTAGAGAAGTTGCGCTATATGCATCGCAATCCAGTGAAGCGGGAATTGGTGCTGGAGCCGGAGCAGTGGCTGTGGAGCAGCTTCCGTCACTACAAGTATGGAGAGGCAGGATTGGTTCGCCTCAATGATTGCGGCCTCATGCCAATGAGGGTAAGAAACCAGGCGGTGTAGTCGATGCAGGCACCCGCCCCTTGCAAAAAACGCAAGGAACGGGGCACCCCAATTTCATTCTTTTCTCCCTAAGGTCCGGGCCACCCGCCAATCCCATCTCCTGCGCCGCGGCCCTCGCCAACATCAATTTCATGGAGAAAGAGAATCTCCCAGCCCGCGCCACCGAAACCGGCAACTACGCGATGACCAAACTCCGCGCCCTGCAAGAGCAGCACCCAATCATAGGAGAAGTCCGCGGCCTCGGCCTGATGATCGGCGTAGAACTGGTCAAAGACGAAAAGCTAACCCCAGCCACCCCCGAAGCCGAAGCCATCCGCGACGCCCTGCTACGCACCGGCGTCCTGGTCGGCGTAGGAGGCATCTACGGCAACGTGATCCGCTTCCAACCCCCGCTGATCATCACGCGTCAGCAGATCGACCAAGCCATCGACGCATTCGCCGCAGCATTACAAGAAGTGACGCAGCCCGCGGCGGTGTGAAGCAAGAGCTAAAGAAGAGCTGTGATCGTCGAGTTTACTGTCTAAGACGTAAGGGCCAGTCCCCGCCGATAGACTAGTCCAACCCCTCCTCATCTACGTCCAAAAGTCTAGCTGCTTCGTCTTTTGTTCACCGTTGATATCTGCTATGAATATCCACAGGGCGGTCCCCGAGGAAGCTGATACTCTCTATGGCGACATCTCAAACATCAATGGCGTCCGCACTCCAAACGGTTGATCTAGTCCGTCAGAACGCGAACAATCAGCTTGATCCCAAGCGGAAGTCCGCCTTGGGCCAATTCATGACCCCATCTATTGTCGCTAGATTTATGGCATCTCTTTTCGCTGCCTCCCCCAGAGAGACAATCCGTGTGCTTGACCCGGGGGCCGGCGTCGGCTCCTTGACGGCGGCGTTCCTGCAGCGGTTCATGACGCTCGATGGCGTGAAGAGGATCCACGCAACGGCGTATGAGATTGAAGAAGTGATGCAGCCGTTTCTGGGCAGGGTGTTGAGTGAATACCGTGCGGCGGCACGAATGTCCGGTGTGGAGTTGGAGAGCTCTGTGATGGCGGACGACTTCATTGACGCGGCTTGCAGGCCTTTGCTTAGAAGCAAGCAGCTCCGGTTCACACACGCAATCCTGAACCCGCCCTACAAGAAAATTAGCAGTGACTCAGGCCACCGGGTGCTGCTGCGCCAGGTTGGGATTGAAACGGTTAACCTGTACACCGCTTTTCTCGCGCTCACCATAGACATGATGGAGGACGGCGGGGAGATCGTGGCGATCATCCCGCGCAGTTTTTGCAATGGCCCTTACTACAAGCCATTCCGGGAGTGGCTCTTTCGCAAAACGGCGATCCGGCACATTCATCTATTTGAAGCGCGAGACCGCGCGTTCGGAGAGGACGAGGTACTGCAAGAGAATATCATCATTTATCTGGTGTGCGCTGCGAAGCAAGGCGAGATCTCGATCTCAACGTCCACAGACCACGTCCTACATAACTACGAAAGTCATACGTACCAATTCGAGCAGATAGTTAAGCCGGGTGACAATCAACGGTTCCTGCACGTTCCCAGCCACCCAAGACAGAACGGCTTGGACCTCTCCACGGCGGTAAAGTATTCGCCGAAGGAAATCGGCGTAGAGATTTCGACTGGGCCGGTTGTGAATTTTAACTAAAAGAGTACCTGCGAGCCGAGCCGGGCGAAGGTACCGTGCCGTTACTCTATGCTGGGCACTTTGCCGGTCAAGGGATCGAATGGCCCAAGAGAGCCAAGAAGCCCAATGCTCTGAAGTTGTGCGAGGAAACTAGAAAGTGGTTGTTCCCCAATGGCTTTTACACGGTTGTGCGTAGGTTTTCATCAAAGGAAGAACGACGCAGAATCGTGGCAGCAGTGGTTCGGCCTGACATTTTCAGCAGCGAACTGCTTGGTTTTGAGAATCACCTGAATGTGTTTCACCTCGGCAGGCGTGGCTTGCGTGAACATTTGGCTTACGGCTTGGCGGCGTTCCTAAACTCCACGGTTGTTGACGAAGCGTTCCGTTCCTTCAACGGGCACACTCAGGTCAATGCAACGGACCTCCGCACGATGAAATACCCTGCTGCCGAAGCCCTGATGACGCTTGGGAAGTGGGCAAAAGAGCAGGAATCGCTTTCACAGGAGGCCGTCGACCAGCACATTTCCCTCTTGCTATGAGTAAACATAAAGAGATTGTCCAGGCTTTGGACGTGCTCAAACAACTTGGAATGCCAAGGCAGCAATTAAATGAGCGCTCTGCTCTGTGTCTCCTTGCACTACTCAATCTGACTCCAAACGGGTCCTGGAAAGGCGTTGAAGCGCCTCTTGTTGGCATCACGCCCATGATGACCTTCAGCCGCGCTCGCTATAAGAAGAAGTACGCACCTAACACGAGAGAAACGTTCAGAAGGCAAACGGTGCATCAATTCGTTGCGGCTGGTATTGCCCTGTACAACCCAGATGAGCCTGAACGCCCAGTCAACAGCCCTAACGCCGTCTACCAGATCGCGCCCGAGCTTTTGGAACTCTTAAAAACTTACGGGACGTCCCTCTGGGAGGCCAGATTGAAAACATATCTGTCGACACGCGAAACCCTGGCCCAGAAATATGCAAAAGAGCGTACGATGACGCGCATTCCCGTGCGCACACCTGAAGGTCGGAAGTTGTTACTGAGTGGAGGCATGCACAGCTCACTAATAAAGTCCGTCATCGAAGAATTTGCGTCCCGTTTTGTTCCCGGTGCGGCTCCGGTGTACGCGGGTGACACGGGCACAAAGTGGGGCTGGTTTGACGAAGGCTTGCTGTCGAAGTTGGGCGTTGTCGTTGACAGCCACGGTAAGATGCCGGACGTCGTTCTACACTACACGGAAAAGAATTGGCTGATTCTGATTGAGGCCGTCACAAGCCACGGCCCCGTGGACGGCAAACGTCACGCAGAGCTGACCAAGCTCTTTGAGCGTTCTTCGGCAGGCTTGGTTTATGTCACGGCATTTCCATCCAGGACGGCGATGACCCGCTATCTGGGGGACATAGCTTGGGAGACGGAAGTCTGGGTGTCTGAGGCGCCCACCCACCTAATCCACTTCAACGGCGCTAGGTTCCTTGGGCCACACACCAGCTAGGGGCTGGCCCGGGCTTTCACCACACAGAAAAAGCGGGTGCCCTGCCCTCTCGCGTCCTTTGCGAGAGGGCGGGGCTTTTAGCTGACATCGCGGCGGCGGACCATCCGATGCACGCCAAGTTGCTCGCGACGAGGTTCAGCGCACGCATTCACGGACACGATAGCCGCAAGGTCCCTCGACTCCGCATCAGATTCGCTGTGCGAACCTGATGCTGCGCTCGGGATGACAGTGGGGGCGCGGCATCGAAAAGCCCCGCCCTCTCGCAAAGAGCGCGAGAAGGACGGGGCACCCGCTTTTTCTGTGAGGTGAAAGCCTGAGCCAGCCCGCCTACTTTCTGCAGTGCAGGCGCCACCAGGCTTCGCGATATTTCTCGTAGCGGCCGCGTGAATTTGTGGAACCGGGATAGAAGCGTAGATTACGGTGGTTGAGACAGGCCTTCACCGGAATTATGTACCAGATATTGAGAGGCACGATGTAGACCGCCAGAAAATCGATCTCTTCCTCCGTGTAGAACGTCCCATGGCGGTGGTTGCAGATCCCGTACCTGGATTTGTCCTGGTATTCGTATTGGGTTGACTTCACCTGCACACGCGACAAGCGCGACCCGGATCCGACGATCAGGTCATAACGCTCGCTGTCGCCCCAAGGTTTGGACACGCTCAATCCGAGGCTGGTTGCCTTATTCAGAAATACCGCTTCGGCTTGTTCGCCGGCCCACTTCTGCGTGCCATGGGGGTGTACTGCTCTCAGCCACTCCGCTGCCGCAAATATCGAAATTCCCGACGCCTGCTCGATTTCCATGGTCATCCGAATGTCCTTTTGTCCCATTTTCTGCCAGCAACAAAAAAGCGCAGCCCGAAGGCTACGCTGGTGTCTTGTTAGCAAGCAGTTATGCGCTGCATCTCTATAATATCACATCTGTCAAGATCTCGCGGCGCCGGGCCCCTTCGTTGGCAGGCCTTTGTTTTGCGACGGCCTGCGCTGCCTCAGGACGACGGTCGGGGCGCGGGGTATAAAGCCCCGCCCTCTCGCAAAGAACGCGAGAAGGGCCGGGCACCCAGTTCTTGGCGATTTCGGCACGACGAGAGTGGCCGGTTCCCCTCAGGCCTTTTTCAGCAAGCGAGTAAGCCAGACCAAAATCACGGCGCCAACAAACGCCACAACAATCGATCCGATCATGCCGCCGCCCGGCCAAATTCCCAACATCCCGAAAACCCAGCCGCCCAGGACACCGCCAAGGATGCCGAGAATGATGTCGACGACTACTCCGTACCCACCACCCTTCATCACCTTGCCAGCAAGCCAACCTGCGATGAGTCCAACCACGATCCATGCGATAAATCCCATGTCGACGCTCCTTAGAATCCGCGTTAGCAGTCGAACGAAATGTACACCCCGCTCCGTCCACGCTCAAGTGCTATCAATCTAAAACGGAGTTGGACCGATTGTGAGCGAAGGCCTCGGCTAGGTCCATGCGTAGAAAGAAACATTCAGAGTTGAATCAAGGGAGTGCGAGTATAATTCGCTGTTGTTTCGGTCCTGCGGAATTCCGTCGCGAGATAAGTGTCAGAGTAGACCAACTCAAATAAGGAGGCAGCATGCGCACACAGAAGATCTCTATTTCAATCGCTCTCTTGATCGCTTTGAGTTTATCGATCGCCTGTTCGCGTCATCCCAGCGACGATGCGATGGCGAAGGACATTCAGACAAAGATCGCCGCTGATCCGGACACGAAGGATTCCCAGGTCAACGTAACCGCCCAACAGGGTAAAGTCACGCTGACCGGCCAAGCGAAGACGCCGGCAGCGCAGCAGAAGATGGAGCAGATTGCCAAGGATGAGCCGGGAGAGACTGGCGTCGATGACCAGACCGCGGTTCAGCCCGATGCGACAGCCGCGGCCGCGCCCGCCCAAGCGATGGCGCCTCCGCCGCCTCCACCAGCGCCGACACCTCAGCCCATTGTTGTGCCTTCTGGAACTATGCTGACCGTAAGGGTGGGCCAGGCTTTGAGCTCCAAGACCAGCCAGACGGGCCAGACGTTTCTTGCTACGCTGGCGCAGCCAGTGAGCGTCGGAGGCATGAGAGCGATTCCTTCCGGAGCAACCCTCAGTGGCACAGTGGTGACCGCGAAAGCCAAAGGCAAGATAAAGGGTGAAGGCGAACTCACCCTCCAGCTTACGAGCGTGACCGTGAAAGGACAAACCTACCCGATCCAGACCGCTGTGCTCGACAACACAACCAAAGGGAAGGGCAAACGAACCGCCGTCACGACCGGCGGCGGCGCGGCCGGCGGCGCATTAATTGGCGGGATAGCGGGTGGAGGCAAAGGAGCAGGCATTGGCGCTTTGGTGGGCGCTGGGGCTGGATTGTTGGGTGGAGCGATGACCGGAAACCAGCAAATTGAAATCCCGGCCGAGTCGGCGTTGAGCTTCCGGATGTCCGCGCCGTTAACTCTGCCGCCGCCGAGCCAGTAATTCCATATCCAGCGGGAATCAGCACCGGGGTCCGCGCTGCCGCGACGATTGCGATTTCGTTTGCCTTGGCGGTTCATTTCTGCTAACGTGCGCCCGTTCTCGGGTCGCATTCCAAAATGAATGCCAAGGGGGATCGTTTATGGCATTTTGTACCGTGTGTGGCGCTCAGACACCAGATGGTTCGAGCGTTTGTCCAGCATGCGGCCGCTCCGGAGCTCCGGCAGTTCGACCGGCTCAAGCCGCGGCGGGCGGGCTCACCGACAACGTTGCGGGCATGCTGGCTTACGTCACAATTATTCCAGCGATCATCTTCCTGGTGATCGAACCGTATAACAAGAGCCGGTTCATCCGTTTTCACGCGTTCCAGTCCATCTTTTTCGCCATTGCCTGGACTGCGCTGTGGGTTGTGCTGAGCTTCATTGTTCATATTCCTTTCCTCGGATGGCTGACGATTCTGATCTGGCCGCTGATCGGACTCGCGGGCCTCGTAATCTGGGTGGTCCTGCTGCTCAAGGCCAATCAGGGGCAAATGTGGAAGCTGCCCGTGATCGGGGATATGGCCGAAAAACAGGCTGGCGCTTAACTCTCCACAAATCATCAGCGCACCGCATTCCAGCCGATCCGCCAGATTCTTCGCGGCCTGACAGCCACTCGGGATGACTTCGCCTGAAGATGTGGCTGATGTAGTCGAGCGTCATCCGCCTTTGCACCATTGGCATTCCTGATAGCGGATCAATCGCCAAACTGATGTGTATCCCACTCCTATTTGTTTTTGATTTGGGCCCGGTTTCGGGTAGTCTGTCTGATCTGGCCACGGGGGGAGACAGGTTTGAAAGTTCGGGTGTTTTATCACGACAAATGTTTTGACGGGGCCTCATCGGCCGCGCTCTTTTCCCGGTTTTATCGCGAACGGATTCGCAGCGACGTTCAGTTCGTTTTCTCCGGCTTGCTGCACCGTGCCGGCGCGCTGTTTGACGAGAAAAACTTTGATGGCGACGAAAACGCCATCGTCGATTTCAAGTATTCCAGTTCCCCCAAGATCACCTGGTGGTTCGACCATCACGAGAGCGCGTTTCTTTCGTCCGCGGATGCGGCTCATTTCGAGCAGGATCAAAGCAATCAAAAGTTCTACGATCCGGATTTCAAATCCTGTACCAGCTTCATTGCCACCATCGCCGAGGAGCGCTTCGGTTTCGATTCTGCGCCTGTCGCCGATCTGGTTCACTGGACCGACATCATTGATGGCGCAATGTATCCCGATGCTCGTACCGCGGTTGAGATGCAAGCCCCAGCCATGAAACTGACCATGGTGATTGAATCGAATCAGACGCACGATTTTGTGCCTCGGCTGATTCCGCTGCTCGCCAGCAGGCCACTGGCTGAGATTATCCAAGAACCTTTTGTCGCATCGCTCCTGCCGCCGCTTCTGGAACGTCATCAGCGGTCGATGGCCATTCTTGGCGATCGCATCGAATCGAAAGACGGCACCCTGTTCTTCGATGTCACCGATCAGGAACTCGAGGGTTACAACAAATTCGTTCCGTACTATCTGCATCCGGAATCGATTTATAGCGTGGGACTGAGCAAGAGCAGTTTTCGGGTGAAAGTTTCCGTGGGATCGAATCCCTGGGCGCCTTCCGAGCCGGTGGTCAACCTGGCCAAGATCTGCGAGCGCTACGGAGGAGGTGGGCACGCTCGGGTGGGCGCCATCTCGTTCGACGTCAACAAACAGGAAGCCGCGCGCATCGCAGCCCACGAGATTGTGGACGAACTGCGCGCCGCGGTGCGCTCCCAAGGGGAATGACTCCAGACACCGCCAGCCGATTCCCGTGATCGCCAGCGCCACCTCCGATCCCATCCTGCGAACCGAGCACTTGGGCCGCACGGTGAAAGACAAAGTCCTGATCCAAGACGCAAACTTCGAGGTTCATGGCGGGGAAGTTCTGGCCATCGTTGGTCCCAGTGGCGCGGGAAAAAGTTCCTTGCTCCGACTGCTGAACCGGCTCGATGAACCCACCAGCGGCACAGTTTATGTGGAAGGAAAAGACTACCGGCAAATCCCGCCTCGCGCATTGCGCCGAAAGCTCGGCCTGGTCAACCAGCGCCCTTACCTGTTTCCGGGCACTGTGGAGCAGAACCTGCGATTCGGCCCCTTGCAACATGGAGAGTCGGTATCGCAGGACTCGATCGAACAGCTTCTGGCCTGTGTCGGACTGAAAGGCTATGCCAGGCGCAACGTCGCGAATCTCTCCGGAGGCGAAGCCCAGCGCGTCTCGGTTGCGCGTACGCTCGCGAACTCACCCTTGGTTCTTCTGCTCGACGAGCCTACCTCCGCGCTCGATGACACATCCAAGCTGGAGGTTGAATCGTCGATTCAGAGCGTCGTGCACGATCAGGGGCTTACCTGCGTACTCGTCAGTCATGACACTGCCCAGGCCGCGCGCCTTGCCACAAGAGCCATGCTGCTGGAAGCCGGACGCATTGTGCGCATCGGCCCGATCAACGAGGTGTTGCATGCTTAGGTTTTTCTTTAACAATCAACTGTATCTTGGATTGGCACAGGCTTTGGTCGCGGCGCTCGCCGCGATGGCGGTGGTGTTGCTGGCCCGCAAACGCGAGATTCACCTGGAGAGCGAAACTCTCATCGCGATGGTCCGCGGCCTGGTTCAGATTGTTGCCGTCGGGTCCATCCTTTTGTTATTGCTGCGCAGTCCGCGCTGGACGGGCGGATTTCTCCTCGCGGGGATGATTGTTGCCGCTGGCGCAACCTCTGCACGCCGCGCCAAAGGCATGCCCGAAGCCTTTCGCGTTTCCGCGTGGTCGATTGCGCTCGGTGCCGGTTCGATCATCGCGCTGATGACCTGGCTCGGCGTCATCGATACCGCCATCACTTCGTTGGTCCCGGTTGGCAGTATGCTGATCGCCAATGCCATGAACACGAATGGACTGGCGCTCAACCGCTTCCGCTCGGATGTTCTCGCCCATACCGGCGAAATTGAAACCGCGCTGGCTCTGGGAGCCGAAGCAAGAAACAGTGTTTCACCTTACGTACAGGCTTCCTTTGAAGCCAGTCTGATTCCCGCCATCGACTCCCTGCGTTCACTCGGAATCGTGTGGATTCCCGGCCTTATGGCGGGTATGCTGCTTTCGGGCGCCCGGCCAGTGTATGCGGCGATCTATCAGTTCGTGGTGCTGGCCATGATTTTTGCCGCCTCGGGATTGACTTCTCTGGCTAGTACACTGCTGATTCGGGACCGGATTTTTACCGCGGCGCAACAATTAAGTTTGCAGCCAGGGAGATAATGTTGTAATGAGTTCTACCGTGCACAGCAAAATCGCGCCAGCGCAACCAATGCATCGGAGCAGCCTCCCGGTCCTACGCACGGTCGCGTCGTTCGAACTGGCCAAAGGAATGATCGTTTTACTGGCTGCCTGCGGTGTTCTTTTGCTCATACGCCGGGAAGATCCCTGGGATATTGCCGACAGTCTGCTCAAACTACTTCACATCAGTCCGGATCACCATGTTGCGCAAGTCTTTCTGGATTGGGCCGATTCGCTAACCGCCGCGAGGATATGGACGGTAGCCGGGGCCGGAGCGGCATATTCCGTTTTGCGATTCGTGGAAGCCTACGGACTTTGGAACGCCAGAGCCTGGGCGGAGTGGATCGCTCTGATCTCCGGCGCGATTTACCTTCCGTTCGAGATCTATAAAGTGATTCACCGGCAGAACCTCTTCCATATATCCGTCCTGCTCATTAACGTGGCAATCGTGTTGTACATGGTCTATGAGCTGAAGACGAGGGAAAGCCTTCATCGAATCCGCGAATCAACCTGAGTGGTGGCATATCGATTCGCAGTTCAGAACGCTGGCGCGTTCAGCTGTCTCAGCGAAATTCTGACAGTTACACGGTAGGGACTTGGGTCTCGGGAAAGGGTAGGGGCTCGGCTATACCTTCGTGGGCTGCGCCATTGGCCGGCTCGCATTCGGCGGTATCGAGAAACGCTTGTGTCATAGCGTTCAGGCTGGCGCTAGACCTTGCCAAGACTCGCAAGAGGTACTTTTGGGCGACGGCGCGGTCCGCAGGGTGAATCAGCGTCCACCATCGATACATGGAATTGCGAATTTCCAGCTCAGTTTTTTCGCCTTCCACAGCAGCATCGATAAGTTTATGCACCTTACTCTTGACTGCCTGGTAGGAAACAGAGATTTCCTGCGCCATGGGGGCTCCCTGGAAAGTGAAAGGTGTGCAAGAACTTGGCCAAAGCGGAATCGCTGAATACTATGGATTTACGGGATTGTAGATTCCAGTAATTGGAGGAGGATGCCCTCCTGATATGGTTTTTCGTAGAGCATCACGAGGCTGCAGCCGATTTTCCTCTATTCCAACAAACCAATCCGTGATTGCGTAGTAAATGGAGTTGATCTACAAGTTGGCCTTCCAAATTCAGTACACGACAGGATTCTAGTTTTAGTCGAGGAAACGCTGGGTTAGCCTGGCTGTCGGCCCTTGCGGTTCCTGCCGAAACCACAGCCGGTTTCGGCACCCATGACCCGCGGTTCACACGCTACTGTCGCACCGCATCTACGGGGAGGCACTGCGGGAGTGTACTGTATTCGGTGTATTGCTTAGGGCACTTCTTGGGGCCTATCTGCTATCGCGAGCTGCGAAATGAAAAAACCTTCTTTGCGCGTTTCCAAATGGATGGGAGATATTCCGGTCGAGGCCGAATGTACGGCTTGCGCAGGTGTCCGGTTCAACGTAAGTCCCATCAGCCATCGCCCAAACCGCGAGGAGTACCAGAAGTCACTGCAAAGCGCGTTTGACGCCCACGTGAAGAATGCGCATCGCGGCGAAGATGCCATCGAAGGTCCCAAAAGCGCTCGACAAGCCGCGGATCCCGCTTAGGTTAGACTTCCACAACTCAGTGCCGCTTCTTTACGGGAGTTGAGCACTGCCGGAAGAGAGAAACGCCGTCCACGTTCCTGAGCCGCCGTCCTGGAGGCACCGTCCGCTGCTCGCCGTGTATGCTCCCGACGCATTGACGGTTAAAGCCGTGGTCGCCGTGCCCTTCAAAATCAGCTCGCTCGGTGACTGTGTGAGCTGCAGGACCAAACTATTGCCGCTAAGCGACCCAGTCATCTGCGCCTGGGTGCCGCAAGATGTTCCGCTTCCTTTCAAAGTTACCTGTCCCGAGCAGCACATTATTGTTAAGCTGGGTGAGCGCCGCTGTTGCTTGAATGACATCCGACGGGGAATTTGCTGGCGTCAGCGTGAACACCCATGTTCCCGTCAAGGAGGGGAGGGGCGTTTGGCCGCTGCCGCAGCCGTTGAGAAAACCCAGAGCCAACAGCAATGCAAAACGAACGATACTCTTCATGTCTGGAAGTCTAAAGCAGTTTACCCCGGAGACGATCCCAGAGCAATCTCCAGGATCGACCAACTCCGGACTTGCCGACACGTTCGCGGATTATTGGATGGTAGCCGTGACCGTCTTCTTTGAGCGATGGTACTGATTGGTCGCGTACAAAGTGTAGGTAGTGGTCACGCTGGGATAGACGGTAACGGTACTGCCCCGAACTGCGCCCACTTGTGGCGACACGATGAAATACGAGGCCCCGCTCACGGTCCAGTTCAAAACTACCGGTTGTCCGGGAGGACTGACCGGCGGATTTGCGGTGAAGCTCGCGATGGTCGGCGCCTGGCCCTGGGGAACATTACTCGGCGTGTAGATCGGATCCATGAGCAGCACCTCAAACGCCGAGGCCGGGACCTGCTTCAAAGTTCCGAGATCGTCGTTGCTCCAGCGATTGTCCGGATCGCCGGTCACGAACATCGAGCTGCCGTTGTCGGCCATGATCATTCCATACTGTTGAAGTCCAGCCAGGATCACCTTGGCTTGCGGCGGGAACGAAGAGATGTCATAGCTGGCTTTAAGCCGTAGCCGCATGCCCATGGGCGCAGCGAATGAATTCGTAGAATTCGGCGCCCAATGCGAGGCCGGCGGAGTGAAAGCCTCGCGGCTGTATTGCAGCGTGAAGCGCAAGGCATGCTGGATTTGCCCGCTGGCAACTTCGTCGTAGCGAGCGAGTCCCGCGAAAACGGGCAGGCCCGCCGCGTCAGCGGAAGTCCATGTGTAAGGACGCTGCTCGTCGTTCAGCAGATCCCACACTGCAGCAGAAGCCGCGTTCCAACTTCGGTTTTTCTGCGGGAAAGAATAGTAGAGCTCGTAGAGCCAGCAGTTGTCGCGATCAAGCACCAGGACGTGGCGGTCGCCATTGCCGGGGTGCGGATACCCTCAATCGGCGCATTGTGCGGAATCGGCATGGGCCCGGGATCGCTTTCGCTGCCATAAGCGGTGAAGTGAATGTTCACAAACGGAGAGCCGCTGACGATGTCGTAAGGAATGCCGATGGTCGAGCCATCGTATAAGCCGGCGCCGAAGTCAGGGTGCAGCGGAGTACTCGCGCCGATGAAGTTGATAATTGCATCCGAGTTGGGATCGACCGAAGCGTTGGAAATATTCTGGTTCCACGCGTTGTCCGCTGGGAAGGGAATGAAACCGTTCAAGCTGGCGTCCCGCCCGAGACTCATGCCGCTGCAGGAGCTTTGGGCATAGAGCGGAGAAGCGAGCAGGATCGCGCACAGGGGAACGAAAAAAGTGAAGGATCGCATGACAAGCCTCCGAGGACGGTGGCGACACCAGCAAATTACCACAAGTGTGGCCGCGGGAAAGACACAAAGGGGCAGCCAGTTGCACTCGGCGCAAAACGTCGTAATGTTTTGCTGCAGCAATCCGCAACTGCTTTGCGGCGATGAGAACCGCTAACCGCGGATCCATTCCGCCGATGGGTTCGCGCTCAAGTCGTCCTGCACTCTTCCGACGCTGTCCGGCAGAAAAATGGAAAAGACGGTTCCGCTGAGGCCTGCAGTAGTGCGGCTCCGGACGTGAATCGTTCCTTCATGCTTCTGCACAATGCCGTGCGAGAGCCAGAGACCGAGTCCGGTTCCAGAATCACCCTTGGTGGAATAAAACGGCTCGAAGATGCGAGTCAGATCGCTTTGCTGGATGCCGCTGCCGTTGTCGGCAACCGTGACGCGTGCTCCAGTCATCTGGGCCCCGCTGCCATTTCCGTTCGACCAGTCGCGGCCGCGAGCCACGCGGAGAGTTAATCGGCCGCGCTCGTTGAGGGCATCGAGTGCGTTGAGAATGAGGTTCGAAAAGAGCTGTCGGAGTTCTCCCGCAAAGCCGCGGATTTCGAAGCTGTCGTCGAACCTTTTATCGACCTGGATGTGCTTATCGTTCAGTTGACGCAAGTAAAGCTGCAAAACATCGTCGAGCGTGGCTGCGACATTCAGCGGCGATGGCGCTGAACTTTCGCGGACGAAGCCCAGCATCTGTTGAGCGATGGCGCCGACGCGAAGCACTTCTTTTTCTGCCATCTCCAGATATTGGTCGCGGCTCTCGGGCCGGTGGCGCGCGAGGTAGATCAGGTTGTTGACTGCTTCGAGCGGGTTGTTGATTTCGTGCGCGACCGCGGCGGCCAGACGTCCCGCGGTGGCCAGCTTTTCATTGCGGCGCAACGCTTCTTCCGAACGCCGCTGCGCGCTGATATCGTGCGCGATGCTGGATGCGCCGATCACTTCGCCACGCCCGTTGCGGATCGGCGAAAGCGAGATGTCTACGGTGATCCGCGTGCCGTCTTTGCGAATGCGCTCGGAAGCGTGGTGCTGAATGGGATCGCCCCGCATCACTTTTTTCGTGATGCCGGGTACTTCCTCCGGACGCTCGGGCGGACCAAGCACATCAACCGACATCCCGATCGCCTCCGCGGCAGAGTACCCGTAGAGCCGCTCGGCGCCGGGATTCCAGCTGGTGATGATTCCATTTACATCGCCGGTGAGGATGGCGTCGTCCGAGGATTCAACCATGGCCGCCAACTGGCGCTGTGTCTGTTCGGCGCGCGTCTGCGCGCGGGAGCGTTGGCGAGCCAGGCTAGCGGTAAGAATCGAGACGGCAATAAATATCCCCAGGCGGCCGTAGTCATTGGCGTAAAGGGCTAAACTGAAGCGCGGTTCGAAGATGAAGTAGTCGATTGCGAGGCTGGAAGCGGCGGTGCATAGCAGCGCCGGGCCGAAGCCCGCAAACCGGGCACTCACAATGACTGCGGTGATGAAGATGGCGAATGGATCCTGCCGCATGACCGGCCACAGAAACCAGATGCCCAGGGCAACGCCGGTCGCGGCCAGTGCAACGCTGTAGCGTAGCGTCCACTGACGCCACTTCCCGCCAGGGTCGGATTGCGCAATGAGGGGCGGAGTCATGGGAACGAGAGACGAACGAGCAATTCGACAGGGAGGTGTGCGCGATCCTCGACCGTCCGAAAACTAACGCGTCAGTACGGAATCAATCTAGCAGGGTAGTGGCAGTCGTGCAATTTTGCAGAAATGAGGCGGAGACCGAACAGATAGAATCGGCGCGGAGATTTTTCCAGTGAGATTCTCCGCGCCGTTTCTTAATCCGCCTGGGGACTTGACTTACTGTTGTTGCGTGTTCAGAGTCGGACGTCCCGCGTTCGGCCCTTCGGTGGTTGGTATCACGGTCAAAGGCGCTTGCAGGGTAAAGTTCAGCACGGTCTCCGATGCCAACTTGATTTGCTGACTGTGGGTGACTGCCTGCGCTCCAGCACCCAATCCGCCGCCGGCGACAGCTCCAATCGCAGCACCCTTGCCGCCCCCGGCAAGAGCGCCGATGATCGCGCCGATTCCAGCACCGCCTCCGACCTTCTCGGCCGTGTTCTTGCCTCGCGAGCTGCCTTGCTTTTTCCACTGATCTGTTTGGAGGTTGTAGGTGCTCCCAGCAGAAACGATGCGATCCAGTTGAAGTACGAGCAAAGATTGGCCCGCGAACTTGCCGGCGCTTTGTACGGTCACGACGTGGCCTTCAACGCTATAGCCGGCGGGAATGGCGGTAGCGCCATCCACGGCAAGCGGTGAATTCAGCGTGGCATGGAAAGTCTGCCCTTGAGTTGCGGTTTCTGAATCGACCGCGTCCACCAGCCTGACCGCGAAAGTCGTGCCCGAAGGAATAGTCACCTTCTGCGGCGGCGGTGGAGGTGGTGGCGGAGGCGGTGGTGGTGGAGTGACGGGCGCCGGTGCTGGAGCCGGTGGAGGCGGTGGCGCTACTTGCGCAACCTCAGCTGGAGCCTTCGAAGAATTATCTTCTTTGGGTTTGCGGCGGTGCTTTACGGCCGCTGCAGGCGCGGGCGGCGGCGGGGCTTGGGTTTCGATCGGGGGCGGTGGAGCAACCTGCAAGTTGTTTACTACCTGCTTCACCCCTGGTTCACTCGACGCATAGCGAGCGGCCGCGTCGCGCTGGGCGTCCGTGTCCACCTGGCCGGAAAGGGTCACGCTTCCCTTATCCGCCTGCACGATGAGTTGCTTACCCTGGAGTCCGGAATCGGCGCTCAGTTTGCTCTGGATATCGGTGGCAATCTGGGCGTCCGTCGGAGCCTTGGCGCAGCCAACAGAGGCCAGCAAAACACTAAGCAAAACGGCTGCAACGAGGTATAGAGAAAGCCTCGACTTCATGACGTTACTCCTGCTGAGGTAAGTGCAATGTAAATAGTTTAGATGCATGAACAGGCTGAGTTCTTTTGAAAAATATTGCTGGAAACCTTTTGATCATTAGGGTTTGTAAAGTTTGATGTAGCAAAGAATTTGTCGTACCTTCGAGAAATCGCTGGGCTGGGTAAGCCCGAATCTTCGCGCAAAACCGGCTAACTCTGGTGCAGAAATTTGTAATCGAGGATGCTGGCCGCAAGTTTCGTATGCTGGCTTTCCGCTTGCGCACCTTTTTTCTCTTGCACATCTTTGGTGCGAGTAATGCGTCCCTGGCAGAGCACGGTACTGTTCTTTTGACCAGAAATCTCTTCCGGCATTTCGAAAACCATCTCGACTAAAGTGTTATCAGGAAAGTGCTGGGCTCCTTGCAAAAGAACACCGGACTGGCTGAGGTTGGCAATCGTACCCTCATA
Organism: uncultured Acidobacteriota bacterium; assembly: GCA_963722725.1. Taxonomy (GTDB): domain Bacteria; phylum Acidobacteriota; class Terriglobia; order Terriglobales; family Acidobacteriaceae; genus JABDBE01. The sequence continues at coordinate 109,098 of CAVROB010000005.1, read as the reverse complement.
CCAGCTTCCGAGGTTCTTCACCCGGTAACGCACAGGAGTGTCCAGCTTCAGCCTCCGGGCTCGCGGAACCCACGTCGGTTTACGAGCGCGAGTGCGACTGCGACGCGCGCTGGTGCCTTCCGTGTCGCTGGACTGGCTGTGATCGACGCGCTCGGTTCGCCGCATGGTCGCCCAGTCATAACTGTATTCGACCGCACACAGCAGGCAAACCTGGTAGAAATGACCATCGGCGCCGCGCCGCGGCCAGGAGAATTCGTGGGAGCAACGGCCTAGCATTAGCACATCCAATAACTTCTGGGGCATGTTGGTCTTTCCGGGACGGGATTCGCCGGAAAGGACATCATCTAACGGCGGCGTTATTTTGTGTAGGTTACTTTCGTGTCATTCACGTCCTGCTGATTCGATAAGCTTTAAACCACCGGGCCGCGCCGTTTTTGCCTCCGCTTTTAAAGACGCAACGCAGTAGAGTGGTGGAGAGCGCGTTTCGCCTAAGCAAGGATTATGTCGGGCAGAGTACGAGTCGTCAATCTCGAAGATGGATTTCCTACTCGCGATCAAGCTTACCAAAAGCTTGAGGCGGCGCTCGCACGCGCACGCAAGGACGGTATCGCGGTACTGAAAGTCATTCACGGATATGGCTCGACGGGTGCTGGCGGCGTGTTGCGGTTTGCAATTCGCGGTTACTTGCGCCAGCGAAAAGAAAAAAAAGAGATCGTGGCATTCGTCAATGGGGAGAGTTGGTCCAGTTTCGATGAGCGCAGTAAGCTGCTCTTTACGAGAGTGCCGGAGTTGGTGGTCGACAGCGATGTGGGGCGCGGCAACAAGGGAATCACGCTCGTGCTGCTGTGAGGTTTTCTTCGATCACGTTGGTGGCAGGTTTTTCGGATTACGCAGAGCTGTGTATGATTTGCACGTGAAGGTTGGGGTGGAGTCCGAGATCACGGCTTTCGTCCTGGCCGGAGGCAAGAGCTCGCGGATGGGAAGCGACAAGGCCTTCCTCCGATTACAGGAGGAAACTCTTCTGGCCCGAGCATTGAAGGTCGCAGGGTCTGTCGCGGAGGAAGTGCGGATTGTCGGGGACGGCAAGAAATTCGCGGCATTAGGCCGGGTCGTGGAGGACACGTATCGCGATCGGGGGCCACTTGGTGGAATTCATGCGGCGCTTTCGAGTACGACGACCGAACTAAATTTGATTCTGGCGGTCGATCTGCCTTTCATCGTACCGAAGTTCCTGAAATATCTGCTGGTGCGGGCACGGGAATCCGGGGCAACGGTGACCGTTCCACGAGCGGGCTCAGGATTGCAGCCGCTCTGTGCCGCTTATCGGCGCGGCTTTGCGGAGGTTGCGGAATCGTCACTGCGCGAAGGGAAAAACAAGATTGATTCACTATTCGCGAAAGTTACAACTTGCGTGATCGAAGAGAGCGAGTTAGTGCGGGCTGGTTTCCCGGTCGTGATGTTCCGGAATTTAAACACCCCGGAGGAGTTCGAGACGGCAAGAAGTCTGCATTTTGGAGAGATGACCTAATCTACGGCTTATTTAACATTACGAAGGACGATCAACGAAAAGAACCCCGCGGAGAGCTGAATATTTTATATGGCTAGCGACGCACAATTGGCACCATACATCGAGTTCAAGGAAGTGTCCAAGTCTTTTGGCAACAACTGCGTGCTCGACCACGTCAGCTTCGATGTTATGGCGGGAGAGACAGTTTGCATACTGGGACGCAGCGGTGTAGGCAAATCGGTCACTCTGGAGAACATTATGGGTTTTATCAAGCCAGACTCGGGCCGCGTGATCGTGGCCAGGGAAGACATTACCGGCTACACCGAGCTGGAGATGCAGCGCATCCGCAAGAAGGTGACCATGGTATTCCAGAACGGCGCGCTGTTCGACTCGCTAACCGTGGGCGAGAATGTGGCATTTCCGCTGCGCGAGCGTGGCGATCTCAAGGAAGATCAGATATTCCAGATCGTCGATGGATTGCTCGAGATGGTCGGAGTGAAAGAAATGCGCGATCTGCTTCCCTCGGATTTGTCCACGGGGATGAAGCGATCGGTAGCCATCGCCCGCGCCTTGGCGGCGCAACCGGAATGCGTTCTTTATGACGAACCCACCACCATGGTCGATCCGCTGATGGCGCAATTACTGGGTGATTTGATCAAGCGCCTGAAGACTCAGTTGCACCTGACCAGCGTAGTCGTCACCCACGATATGCGGCTGGCTAAGAAGCTGGCGAACCGGATCGTATTTCTGTATGAAGCCAAAGTGATCTTTTTTGGCACTTATCCCGAGATGGAGAAAAGTGATGAGCCGATCGTGAAGGAGTTCCTGGAACTGGATGCGATGAGCCTGAAAGCGTAGTTAGGCGTCAGGCTTCAGGCATCAGGCTTCCGTTTTAGAATCCTTCTCGTACTAAACGTTCGATCGTCAGTGCACTGCTCGCGGAATCCCCCTGCATCATTTTCTCCACGTACTTTGCGATTATGTCCACTTCCAGATTCACCGGGTTCGCCGGGCTTAAGCGATTTCAGATTGGTCATCTCGGTGGTGTGCGGAATAATGGCGACCGTCACTTGTGTTCCTTCGACTTTCGCGACCGTGAGGCTGATGCCTTCAATCGAGAGTGAGCCTTTGAAGATGACATAGCGGGCCAATTCTGGCGGGATCTCGATGCGTAGCCAATAGTTGTCGGCGCCGGAAATTTCGTCGAGTGCGACAAACTTCCCTGTACCATCGACATGGCCCTGCACGATGTGTCCGCCGAAGCGTCCGTCAGCGCGCATGGGGAGTTCGAGATTCACCAATGCGCCCGGCTTCATGCGGGAGAACGAAGTGCGATTCCAGGTTTCCTCGGCCAAGTCGGCACCGAACGAGGTTGGCGCGATTTCGACGGCGGTCAGGCAAACACCACTAACCGCGATGCTGTCACCTTTTTTTAGTTCCTTCACGAGATGCGATGCGGCGACAGTAAGACGGCGGTTCTCGTTTTCGTGAGCGATCCCGGTGACGCGTCCGACTTCTTCAATGATGCCGGTGAACATGGAATCTCCTTCGTTTCACCACAGAGACACAGAGAAGTTCAACTAGTTCAGAAACATTCTGCTTTTCTATTCTGTGTCTCTGTGCCTCTGTGGTGAAACGGTTTCAATCTGCATACGGGTCTTTCAAGTATCCTTCCACTGCGAAATCTTCGCCAAAGCGGTGCAGACGGATCGATTTTACGCGGGGAGCGTTGTTAATGGTTGCGAACCCGGGGCCTCCTGCGAAGGGAACGGCGGTAGTGCCTCCGAGAATTCTGGGTGCGTAATAGAGAAAAACTTTGTCGACGATACCCGCTGAAAGCGCAGCCGCGTTGACTATGGATCCGCCTTCAATCATCAGGCTCGTAATCTCAGTTTGGCCGAGGAAACGGAGAACGGCCGCCATCTCGGGATGGCCTTCGGAGTTGGCCCTGGGCAATTGCTCCACGCGAACCCCGAGCTTCAGCAGTTGCCTTTTCTTTTTCTCCTCGGCGAAAGAGCAAAGCACAAGAAGGTCATCCGCGGCGGTTTTGACGACGCGAGATTCAAGAGGAAGGCGCAGGCGCGAATCGAGGACTACGCGCAGGAGTGGCCGACGCCGGGCACGTCCGCTGCGGTCGGTGAGCAGCGGATCATCGGCAATTACCGTGCCAACTCCGACCAGAATCGCGTCATGCTGATGACGAAGCTCCTGCACATGGGAGCGAGCCAATTCCCCAGTAATCCAGTTGGTCCGAACTGAGTGTTCTGTGGGATGAGATTGACTTGGAGGGGGCGCGATTTTTCCATCGAGCGTCATCGCGGCCTTCAGCGTAACCAGCGGAACATGATGCCGAATGTATTTGGCAAAAGCCTGGTTCAGCGTTTTTGCTTCTTCTTCAAGCATGCCGGAAGAGACGTCGATGCCGGCGGCGCGAAGCTTGGCAAATCCCTGACCGCTGACCAGCGGGTTCGGATCCTGCATGGAAGCAACCACGCGGGAGATTCCGGCGGCAATGACGGCATCGGCGCAAGGTGGGGTGCGTCCTTGATGGGAACACGGCTCCAGGTTGATATAGAGAGTTGCGCCACGCGCTTTTTCTCCGGCTTGCTCGATGGCAAGAACTTCGGCATGTTTCAGGCCATCGTAGGTGTGGCTACCGCTCCCGACGATTGAACCATTCGTGTCCACGATGACCGCGCCAACGCATGGATTGGGTGACGCCAGACCGATGCCTTGCCGCGCCAGGTCGTGCGCTTGGCCGAGAAAGAGTTTGTCGGTGTCGCGATCGGGCATTTTACTCTTTCTCCACGGAGTCACAGAGCCACAGAGGAAGGCACGGACCAGATATCAGGGCTATTTTCCGACGGCCTAGAAATTACGCGTTGAGTATCGAATGCGTTCTTCTGTGCGCCTCTGCGTCTCTGTGGTAGAGAACTCAGGCAAACAATGAGTCCACAAAATCCTTCGCGTTGAACGGCAGCAAATCCCCGGCTTTTTCGCCGACGCCCACGTAGCGCACCGGCAGACCCAACTCACGCGAAATAGCAACCACCACGCCACCCTTTGCCGTGCCGTCGAGCTTGGTGAGCACGATTCCGGTTACGCCGGCGGCTTCTGTGAACTGGCGCGCCTGCTGCAGGCCGTTCTGGCCGGTCGTGGCATCCATCACCAGCAAGGTTTCGTGGGGCGCGCCGGGAATGATCCGCTGTGCGGTGCGCCGCATCTTGTCCAGTTCCGCCATGAGGTTGGTCTTGGTGTGCAGACGCCCGGCCGTATCGACGATGACGTAATCGCTGTGGCGCGCGGATGCGGCTTGCAGAGCGTCGAAGAGCACGGCTGCGGGATCGCCGCCGGCTTTCGTCCGGATGACTTCGGTTCCGGTGCGCTCGCCCCAGATTTCCAGTTGCTCGATGGCGGCGGCACGGAAAGTGTCAGCTGCGCACAGCAGCACGGTTTTGCCTTGCGAACGAAAAACCTGCGACAGCTTGCCAATGGTCGTTGTCTTTCCCGTGCCGTTGACGCCGACCACAAGAATTACTTCAGGTATGCCGTCGACTTTCTTGACAGGACCGGTGTTGGCGGCATCGAGGATCGCCAGCAACTCGTCTTTCAACAGGCGTTTCAGTTCGTCAGCATTCCTGATTTGCTTTCGATCGGCCTTTTCACGGAGCTTGTCCAGCACTTCATGGGTAGTCGTGTTGCCGAGGTCGGCGCCGATGAGAGTGGCCTCGAGATCGTCGAGAGTCGCACGATCAATTTCTTTTCCGAAGGAAACGACTTCTTCGATGCGCTGGCTGAGATTTTCGCGGGTCCGCGTGACCGCCTCTTTCATGCGGTCGAAGAGGCCGGGCTTCTGCTTCTCGTCCAGGCTGCCAAAAAGAGTCTGAATCATAATGTTGAGTCGTGCGCTAAGAATCAATTATAGCGGTAGGTGCTGATTTTGACGGAAAGGGACACTCAGCGGAGTCGCGGAACGCGAACAAGGACGAAACTAAACCGGAGCTTCCGAGACGGCCGGAATTGGAGTCGCAGGCTGCGCGGGAGCGGGCACAGTGGATTTGACTGGGATGGGCGGTGCAGGCACGGTCGGGCGCGTGATGCGAATATCGCCGCGGTAGAAAATCGCGGTTATGGCCGAAGCCGCAGTGGGATCGAGGCGCTTCCCGGAGAGATTGTGAATGATTTTCAACGCGTCTACGGGGTCGTGCGCCTGTTGATAAGGACGGTTGGTGGTCAACGCGTCGAAGGTGTCGGCGACTGCAATGATGCGCGGCAGAAGAGGGATCTGGTCTCCCTTTAAGCCATGTGGGTAACCCCGCCCGTCGAGCGATTCATGGTGCAGTTCGATCCCTGGAATCATTTCTTTCAGTTGCGCCACCGGTCGCAGGATGTTCGCGCCTTTGGTGGTATGGGTTTTCATGATGTCGAATTCTTCCGGAGTGAGTGCGCCCGGCTTCTTCAGGATGCGATCCTCGATTCCGATTTTGCCGACATCGTGCAGTTGGGCGGAAATGCGCACGGTTTCAATGAAGTCTTCCGATACCCCCATTTCCTTGGCAATCATCAGGGAATAACGGGTGACGCGGTCGGAGTGGCCGCGAGTGTAAGGATCTTTTTCGTCGACCGCGCCGGCGAGCATCTGAATCGAGCCCATGAACAAGTCGCGGTTTTCGGTGGCGGCGCGTTTGAGGTCGAGCACGAAGTGCTCAAGCTCTTCCGACATGACGTTGAACGTATCGGCTAGTTCACCGATTTCAGTGCGGCTCTTCACGTGAACGCGCTGCGAAAAATCTCCAGCCGCAATGGCCCGGCTGAAATGAGTGAGGACCTGCAGCGGATTCGTAATGCGGCGGGCGGCGAAAATGCTGATGGCCACGCTGAGAGCGATCGCCATCAGTGCCAGGGTGCGGGCATTGCGCTGCATCTCATATACTCCGCGGTAGGCCTCGGCGCGCGGCTTTTGCACGACCACGGCCCAGTCGAGATTCGTGACCGGACTGTAAGTGCCGAGCATTCTGATGTTGGTATTGCCACTGCGAAGGTTGAATTCCCGGGTCGCAGCCACCAACTGGACCTTGGTGCCTGCCTCGACAAAGTTTCGCACGATCTCCAGGTTGGACATGTCCTGTCCAGTGGCGTAGTCCGAAGTGGCGCCCGCGACCAACCGGCCCTGGCTGTCCACCACATACGGGGTCAGGCCGCCTCGATTGACCTCTTGCAAGCGGCGAATCAGAAACTGCAAATCTACAACTGAACCAATCATGCCCAGAAAACTGCCACTGTACGTCACAGGAGTGCTGACCAGCATGACCGTGCGGGCCGATTTTCCGGTGCCGACGACCAATGCCTCCCCGTTGTAGATTCGGCCTTCGCGGGCTGCGGCATAGGCTCGCTCCAATTCGCGCTGCAGGAAAGCGTCGGGGGCGATACGTCCGGCGGAGATTCCCTTGGCATCGGAATTCAGCAGCGTGGCATACGCCAGGTCATCGGACGAGGAAACGAAATTCTCCAGCAGGGCGCGCAACTCCGGCGCTTCGACGTGTTCGGAAGTGATGTCCCCGCCACTGGCGACCTGGAGCGCCGAGGCCAGGTTCGCCTGCATCATGCGCAGCGATTCCTGGTGCTGCGAAATGTCATCCGCGAGTGAGCGGGTGACCGTATTCTGCAGCAGTCTTTCGTTGGTGATCAGGCGGTCCCGGTTGATGGATTCGACCCGCGCCGAGTAAAAATACATGGGAACGACGCTGATCAGTACGAGCACACTTAGAATGACGTACAGAATAGGCAGGCGAGATGGCGTCGGTAAATTCAGCGACAAGTGACCCCTGCGAGCGGTTTCTACGTGGTCGACAATTCAACGCTTACAGTTAAAGTGTAGCCTCATATTGCACTCGAGAATTGTTACGAAGGTACCCCGAAAAGCGGTGCCCTTCGGGCGTTTTGCAGGATTCTGAATAGGTCTGAAAAGCGGGTAATTCGATTGGTTCAGAGCGGTAGTTCTTCCGGCGGCGGATAACCGTGCTGCTCCCGCCCAACTTTGCCGTCGTATCTCTTCGTTGTTTTGAACAGCTCGAGATGGCCATCACCCGAAGAAGGTCGGCATCGCTCACGGAGCGCCTGCATCTCTTGCGGCGACATCGGTTTGAAGCCGCGCGCAATTCCCACGTTCTGGTGCAGCACGTCCAGCGAGTCGATGCCGCAAATTGTGGTCGCGACCGGCAGACTCATTGCATAATGAAGCGCTTCTTCCGCCCTCACGACGCCATACAGGATCGGCTGGCCGTCGCCCCCGAGGCTTTTCATGCCGAGCGCTGCAATCCCCCGCCGATGAAGTTCAGGGAGCACCTGCTGTTCGAAGCTACGATAGGTTGCGTCAAAACAGTTGAGTGGCATTTGGACGGAGTCGAATGGGTAATCGTGCGCCAGCATTTTGAGATGGATCGCCGGGCTTTTGTGTCCCGTGAAACCAACAAAACGAACCTTGCCCTGTTTTTTCGCTTCGTCGAGAGCTTCGACCACACCACCCTTTGCGAAATGCAGCTCCGGGTCGTTCTCATAGATGACCTCGTGAATCTGCCATAGGTCCAAATGGTCGGTGCCCAATCGCTTCAGGGACTCCTCCAATTGTTGCATGGCGACCTTTTTATCTCGGCCATGCGTGCAAACCTTGCTCATCAGGAAAACTTTGTCGCGCCTTCCCTGTAGTCCAAGCCCCATCCATTCTTCGCTGCGGTGGTCGTTGTACTCCCATGCGTTGTCGAAAAAAGTGATTCCCGCATCTACTGCCTCCTGAACCAGGCGTACCGCCAGGTCGCTCGATTGCACCGTCCCGAGATGATATCCGCCAACGCCGATGATCGAGACTTGTTCGCCCGTTTTTCCGAGCGGCCTGCGAGGAATCTGGTTAGCGCCGCTGTTCGTCATCTGCGGCGGAACTGCAGCCGATACGATTTGGCTGGGCAAAACCGAAGTCGCAAGCACTGTCCCCGCGGAGGCCAGGCCTGCTTGGATGAAGGACCGGCGCTCGATTTCGGGAGTTACTTGGGATCGCTCATTTTGTCGTTGATCCACCATCGCTCATCTCCTCGACGTCTCTGGTGTTGTCTCTGGGACCAACCAGGGGCCGTCCGCCTTTTCCAACATCTCTGTGACCTCTCTTTGAGTGTGATCGAAGGGAAATCCATGAGGCATCCGGGTCATCGGGTTGTCATACCGTAGCGATACTTTGTATGGCTCAAAGCGGCCGTCGGCCGCTGTCGGAGCGCAACGAGCGCGCAAGGCCTCCATCTCGCCCTGAGTCATCGGCTGAAAGTCGCGTACCACGCGCAAGTTCTGGTGCAGCACATCCAGCGAGTCCATGCCGCAAATAGTGGTCGTGACGGGGAGGCTCATCGCGTAACGCAACATTTCCTCAGCCTGAACAACGCCGGCCTTTATCCCCCACGCGGTACCGCCCATGCTCTTCATGCCCAGCGCCGCCATGCCTCGCCGATTGACCTCGGGTAAGACCTGCTTCTCAAAGCTGTGGAAGCTGGCGTCGAAGGGATTCAGCGGCATTTGCACTGAGTCGAATGGATAACCGAGTTCGAGCATCTTTAGGTGAAACGTAGGATCCTTGTGACCGGTGAAGCCGACGAATCTGACCTTCCCTTCTTTCTTGGCTCGATCAAATGCTTCCAGGACACCGCCCTTGGCGTAGGCCAACTCCGGGTCGTTGTCGTAAACGATGCCGTGGATCTGCCAGAGGTCCAGATGATCGGTTTGATACCGCCGCAGCGAGTCTTCGAGCATCTGCATGGCTAATTTCCCGCTTCGCCCATGGGTGCAGACCTTTGTCATCAAGAACACCTTTTCGCGGCGCCCGTCCCGGAGCGCTCTGCCCAGGATGGTCTCCGTCTTGCCGTTGTAATACTCCCAAGCGTTGTCGAAAAAAGTAATGCCGGCGTCTACTGCCTCATGGACAAGTTGCACCGCCTCGTCCAACGTCGGCACATCGCCGAGATGATGACCACCCACTCCGATAGCCGAAATGTGAACATCCTTGCTTCCGAATTTGCGATAAATCATGTTGCCCGCTCCCCCTGCCGGCGCTGCCGTTCGCTCTTCTGATGCGGAAAAGGATGAGGCCTGCTCCGAGCTTGACGAGATGCCCGATGTCGCGGCCACGGCACCCGCGCCGACTTTGAGAAAATCCCGTCGAGTCGTATTCATCCTACGTCTCCAATTCCCCCTATCGGCTGGCCCATCATCGAGCGATTGCGAGCAGAAGATTTTGCAGACGGTCGTCGAGTCGCGAGAGCGCCCTTAGCAATCTTCACCGGCAATAAAGCCGTGTGGACAAAAGTGCCAACCCGAATAACGCGATTGCCACCACCCCGAAACCGATTTTCTTCTTCATTGCCTGTCGGATACAAGCTCCCGGAATGTTGAGATGAATTTTCGAAAGTATTGGGTACAACAATTTTGCACGCAGCCAGACATATAGATGCGCTTTCTAGGTCGACCTTCGATCTTCTCAACTGTCCTGATAATCCTCGCGCGAGCGGAGCCGCGCGGGCGGGGACGCCCACGCTTACATCGTCCCGATTTCGCTCTTGGCGCTGCGGGTCATCAGGTCGTGGATGGCATCGCTCGGTGACTTGCCGTGGTTGAGGATGGCATCCATCTGTGCGGTGATGGGCATTTCAACGCTGCGCGCGCGCGCCAGTTCGACAGCGGCATGAGTGGTGAAGACTCCTTCAGCCACCGTGCCATGCATGGCGGCGATGATTTCGGGGAGCTTGCGTCCGCGGCCCAGTTCGACTCCCACACTGCGATTGCGTGACAGGCCGCCGGTGCAGGTGAGGACGAGATCGCCCAGGCCCGCGAGTCCAGACATCGTATCCTGGCGGCCGCCGCACGCGGTGACCAAGCGCGTGATTTCGGCAAGGCCGCGGGTAATCAGAGCTGCGATCGAGTTGTGCCCGAGCCCCAGGCCATCGCAAACTCCAGCGGCGATGGCGATGACGTTCTTGAGCGCACCACCGAGCTCCACTCCAGCCACGTCGGTGTTGGTGTAAACCCGGAAGCGCGGATCACTGAACTCCCGCTGAACGGTTTCCGCGAGTGTAGAGTCACTTGACGCGATGGTGATCGCGGTGGGATCGCCGCGGGCTACTTCTTTCGCGAAGGTCGGACCGCTTAAGGCGCCGATACGGGGCTGGAAGCCTCGGTCAGCTTCGGCTACGAGCGAGATCACTTCCGTCATGCGCAGCAACGTGCCCTCTTCGAGACCCTTGGTGGCGCTCACAAATAGCATGCCGGGTCTCAGGAATGGGCGCATTTTCTGAAAGAGACTACGGCAATGTTGCGAGGGCATGACGCTCACGATGATTTCGGCGTCCTGAAGAGCGTCTTCAAAACTCCCGGTGACTGAAACGCAGTCGGGAATGGTTTGTTCCGGGAGAAAAAGTTGGTTGACCCGGCGCGAGGAAATTGAATCGCGTACTTCTTTTTCGTGGGCCCACAAGCGCACGCGATGTGTTCCCTTTCGCCCCAAAACAATGGAAAGGCCCGTGCCCCAGGCGCCGGCGCCAACGACGGCAATCTGACTCATGTGCGCCTCCACTGAAACCGGGATTCGGTGTGAGCCAGCAGACGGCGGATATTTTCGTGATGCCTGGCAATGATCAGAACGCAAGCCGCCGCGATGAAGGGGAGTACGCGGGAAGCGTGATCGGGCTCGAGAATCCACGCCAGAAGCGGGAACAGCGCCACGGTGAGGATTGAGGCTAGAGAAACATAACGGAACGCCAAGAAGATCACGACGAAGACAAAAAGCATTACCAGAATCGTCTCAGGGGTAAGAATAACAAAGGAACCCAATCCTGTCGCAACGCCTTTGCCGCCTCGAAAACGCAGCCACACCGGAAACATATGACCCACGATTGCGAACAGTGCCGCTGTGCCAAGCAGTGTTTTGTTGGCGGGGAAAATCATGCGCGTGATGAGAACGGCTGCGAGCCCTTTCAGTGCATCGAGAACTAGAGTAAGTGCGCCCAATCCTTTTGAAGTGCGGGACACGTTGGTTGCACCGATGTTGCCGCTGCCGGTTTGGCGAACGTCCTGTCCGCGAAATGCGCGCACCAGGATGTATCCGAATGGAATTGAACCTAGGAGGTAGCTATAGGCGGCAGTGAGAACAAAGGCAGTCATTCGTTTATGTCTTAGCCGACGACTGCGAGCGCAGATGCCCTCGCGATAGCCGGCAGGATGCCGACGCTACATGAATGCTACTCCAGCGCGAAGCTTCCGATCTTGGTGTAATGCGAACCTCCTGGCGACAACTGGCTTTGGTACAGAAAAAACTCGTGGGCCGTCATGGTACCAAAGTCAGGAGTGGGCAGAGCCGCCAATTTCTCCTGCAAGCGCTGGAAGTTTTTGTTTGGAGCGTCTTCCTTGCGATAGCTGGGGGCGCCCGAGCGTCCGCCGCCACGCGCCAGCGTCAGGTGCGGAGTGAAAGGATGGTCTTCCTTGGGAATCCCGAGAGCGAATGTGGCGTCGTCGACGGCTTTGGCGAGAGATGGAAGTTTCGGTCCGGATTCAATTCCAAGCCAAAAGACGCGGGCAGCTTTTGCAGTGGGGAAGAAGCCGTAGCCGCGAAATGAAATCTCGATAGATTCGGCTCGGATGCCAGAGAGCGCGCGCTTGATCTCTTCCACAAACTCACTTGGCTTCTCACCAACGAATTTCAAGGTAACATGCAGCGATTCCGGACGGACCCAGCGGGCGTCCGGCGCGAACCCGCTCACACCTTCCATGAAGCGCAGAATGCGCTGGCGGATGGCGTCGTCGATGTCGAGGGCGATGAAAATGCGCATTTGGCACTTAGCATTTAGCAGTTAGCACTTAGCATTTAGCACCTACCCTCCGCTAACACGTTGATTCCCGTCCGGCGATTTCGCTAAGTGCCAATTGCTAATTGCTGGTGCGGGTCTACATCAGCTTTCTTCTCACCATGTCCAACGCCTGTTGACTGGCGAACCGGCGAATGCGTTTGCGATCTCCTGGAAATCTGCGCTCCGCTACTTCGGTTCCTCCGTCGCTGGCGAGCGCATGGAAAACCAGTCCCACTGGTTTCTCCGCGGTTCCTCCCGTCGGCCCGGCGACGCCTGTGACGCCCAAACCTAAGGTTGCCCCGGTACGCCGGCGAATGCCATCGGCGAGAGCAGCGGCTACTTCGCCGCTGACTGCGCCATGCTTTTCGATCAGGTCCGCGGGAACGTCGGCAAAGGCGGTCTTCAACTGATTCGAATAAACTACCGCGCCGCCGACAAAGTAGCGCGAGCTTCCGCTGACCGAAGTGATGCGCTCGGCCAACAGGCCACCAGTGCAGGATTCCGCCACTGCCAGCGTCGCATTGCGCATCTGCAAATAGTAGCCGACGATCTGTTCCATGGAATCGCCATTGTCGGAGAAGACACAATCCCCGAGTTCTTCTTCGATCTTGCCAACCAATTGATCGACTCGCGCCTGCGCGGCTTCGATCGAGCCAGCGCGAGTCTTCATATGCAGTTGGATTTCGCCGGCGCCAGCAAGGATTGTCGTTTGCACATCCGTCGCTAGTTGGTAAATGGGCGCAACGCGGGCGTCGCACTGCGATTCGCCCAGTCCGGTAATCTTCAGTTCGCGGGTGGCAATAAATTGCGGCGGCAGCTTGGCCCGCAAGCGCGGCACGCACTGCTCCTCGAAAAGAGCCTTCAACTCATGCGGCGGCCCGGGAAGCAGCATAATGATTCTCTCGCGGCCTTCATACTTGCCGCTCATCCATTGTCCGGGGGCGCTGCCGTTGGCGTTGGGCAGGACAGTCGCGCCGGCGATGACATCGGCCTGCTTGAGATTGTTCGGCGCCATCTTCCAGCCGCGGGCTGCAAAGCGTTGTTCGAGGCTTGTAATAATCGCTGGGTCGCGATGAAGTTCGAGTCCAAGCGCGTCGGCTAACGCTTCCCGCGTGAGGTCGTCTTCGGTAGGTCCCAGGCCGCCCATGAAGATAACGATCTCGGCACGCGATACAGCAAGACTGGCTGCTCCCGTGAGGCGTTTACGGTCGTCGCCGACAACGGTTTTGAAGATAACCTCAACGCCAAGCTGGTTGAGCTTCTCGGTCAGATAAAGCGAGTTCGTGTCCTGACGAAAAGGGGTTAGCAGCTCTGAACCGATGGCGATGATCTCGGCGTTCACCAGTAAAAGTGTAAATGATTATGGGCCGAGCAAGATCGGCCGCGGATTTTCACGGATTCGCGCGGATGGTTCGACTGATTGCTGAATGCTGATTGCTTGATCATGCCGGCAAGTCGGCTAACGGCGATCCCTGAATATTCCAGGCCAGATGATGCACGGCGCTGTTGGTCGCTAGAACGACCGAACGTCCCGGAGCGAAAGCAAGGCCAACCAGTCCCGCGCCCGCGACCGCCAGTGAGGCCTCACCAGCGGGAGTGATCTTTACGATCCCGCGTTTGCCCGAGAGGGAAGCGGCCACGTAAAGATTGCCTTCCGCATCGAAGGCGATGCCTTGGGGACGTCCCAGGCCGCGAAAGAAAGTCGACACGCTGCCTTGGGATGTGATCTTGTAGACGCAATCGAAACTGGAGGTTGTGGGCCCGGTCACGAACAGGTCGCCATGTGGGCCAAAAGCCAGATGGTAAGCGGAAACGCTGGGCTCGAGAGTGGCGAATACGAAGATTTGACGGTCGGAACCGATCTTGAAAATGGTGCCGCTGCGGTCGCCGACATAAAGATTTTGTGCGCGGTCGAAGGCTACACCCGTGGCAACGCCCATGCCCTCGGCATAGGACGACATGGTTCCGTTCGGGGCGACGCGGTACACGGTCCCATCGTAACGCGAGGAAACGTACATCTGCCCAGCCCGGTCAAAGGCGATAGAAGTTGCGTTCATCAAATCTGCGAGGAAGGGCTTGACGTTGTAGTTGGTGTCGATCTTGTAAATGGCGACTGGCACCTTCTGCCCGCGGCTCCCGGAAAAACTTACGTAGATGTTGCCATCCGCGTCGACCGCAGGGTTAGTGACGGGGTGCAGATTCTCGGCGATGGGCACGGCAACTTTGATCTGGTGAGGATTGCTGGAATGTCCGTTGGTCGAAACCACGATGGGCCCTGAGGACGCGCCCTGCGGTACCCGAGCCACCAGGAATTCGTCGGAACTGATGACCACCGCGCCCTCGATTTCGCCAAAGCGCACGCGAGGGCGCCGCAAGTCCTGGGGACGCAAACCGTGTCCGACAATTCGAACTTCGCCGCCGGGCAGGGCAGCAGCCGGAAGAACGCCCTCGATGTGCGGCTTTCCATTGACGGTTGTCTTGCCCAGCAAGCGGTCAGAAATTCCCATCGCCAACTTCCTTGTACTACGCGTCTGCCGAGAAGCTATCGCGGCAAAAGTCCGAAATGCAGCGCCAGTTGCATTGACGCCAAGGCGTAAAGGCCAGCCGCGACGTCATCTATTACGATGCCGAATCCCTCCGGAAGGTGCTCAAGCTGACGCACCGGCGGAGGCTTCACGATATCGAATCCTCGGAAAAGTATAAAGCCCAGCAGCAGAGATTTCCATGAGACTGGTATCGCAATGAGAGTGATGAGTTGGCCGGCGACTTCGTCGATGACAACGAACTGAGGGTCCTTCAGGCCAGTGGAGCGAGCCATATGCGTAGCCGCAGGAATGCCGATGAGTACGGCCGCGGCCGCCAGCAGAATCGCGGCTGCCGGTTGCCAATGCGGACTGATCCACCCGCTTGCTAGCCACCAGAGAAAGACCGTAGCTGCCGACCCCCAGCTTCCAGGGCCGGGATGGAGGAGACCCGCGCCAAAGAAAGTAGCCACCAGCTTGGCCCAGAGCGGCGCGCGGCGGCACGACTGAGGCGGAGGGAGATTGGAGTCGGGTTTCGTGTCCGACTCAGTCTTCATCGGAATTGTCCGGCACGGCGCTGTCTGATGTGTCTTGTACAGGCGATGAAATCACGTAAGCTCCGCTCGCCCATTTGCCCAAATCGATGGTGCGGCAGCGCTCGCTGCAGAAGGGAAATTCGGCATCCTTGCTTTTCACGGGATTCTTGCAGGTCGGGCACTTCAGCTTCAAAGTTCGCTTGCTGGCCATAGATCACTAAATGATTTTCGCAATCAGATCGTAGTCGTGGGCTTCGGTTATCTGGCAGCGGTAGAACTCGCCCGGCAACGGCTGGAGTCCTTCAGGAACGTCATTCACAAAGACTTTGCCGTCGATTTCAGGAGCGTGTCTCGGCGTGCGTCCTTCGAGCAGCAGGTCACTCTCTTCCGAGACTCCCTCGAGCAGCAGATCGAGCTCTCGGCCGACGAGTGCTTTCTTTTTCTTCTTGCTGATGCGGCGCTGAATCTGCATGAGGTGTTTGCGCCGCCGCTCGACCTCGCGCGTTGGCAGCTTCTCTTCCAGCGAAAAGGCATGTGCGCCTTCCTGATCGGAGTAGCCGAATGTTCCCATCCAATCAAATTCAGCCTCGCGCACGAATTCGCAGAGTTGCTCGAATTCGCTTTCGGTTTCGCCGGGAAACCCGACGATGAAGGACGTTCTCAAGGTGACGTCTGGAATCGTACGCCGCATCTTCTCGATCGAACGCAAAAATACGTCGGCGCCACCGCCACGTTTCATGCGCTTCAGAACAGAAGCAGATGCGTGCTGCAGAGGCACATCGACGTAGGCGCAAATCTTCTCGTGAGCGGCAATGGTATCGAGCAGGCGGCCAGTAATCTTGTTGGGATACGCGTAGAGGAAACGGATCCAGCGCAAGTCTTCGATGCCGGCTAGTTTTTCCAGCAGAAGCGCAAGCCCATCTTTCAAGCCGAAATCCTCGCCGTAGCAGGTTGTATCTTGTCCGATGAGCGTGATCTCTCGCACTCCCGAGCGGGCCAGGCGTTCGGCCTCAGCAATGACAGATTCAAATCGACGGGAGCGGAATTTGCCGCGCAACTGCGGAATAATGCAAAAGCTGCAGGGATGATCGCAACCCTCGGCGATCTTGATGTATGCGGTGTACTTCGGGGTGGCCAGGACGCGTGGCGTAGCTTCGTCGTAAAGATAGTTGGGCAGATCGGCGATAGCCCCGTCCCAGGTCTCGCGTGAAAATCTGCCTTGCGCCTCTCGTGCATCACCTTCAGGGCGAGAAGTTAAAATGTTGAACGGAGAGGGTTTGGCCAATGCCGGCGCGACTCCCGCTGCTGCGAGAATTTTTTCCAGTTCACCTGTACCCACCACCGCATCGACTTCTGGAATATTCTTGCGAATGTCATCGCGAAAGCGTTCGACCAGGCATCCGGCAACGATCAGTTTGCGGGCGCGGCCATCGGTTTTGTGGCGCGCCATCTCCAGGATGGTGTTTACCGATTCCTGCTGGGCGCTGGCGATGAATGAACAGGTGTTGACCACGATCACGTCGGCATCTTCCGCGCGCGAAATCAGGTCGGCTCCCGCCTGGGACAGCATGCCCATCATGACTTCGCTATCCACTAGATTCTTGGGGCAGCCCAGGCTGACAAAACCGACTTTAGGCCGGGAAAGAGGCGAGGATCCAATGTCTTCGGGCGCATCCTCGATGGCTAAAGTGGGCTTCTGCAGTGGCATGGAATGTCTCTATTCTAACACTCAGGAGCGATCAGCCGCCCTGGGCGCACTCCCCCGAACGACATTCTGAAAAAGCACAATGCCGTGCAAGACGGGACGCCGTGCTCCATGGAATCGTGGTTGGCGCTTGGAAGGATCACTGAAACAATGGAGAATAAAGCCGCAGGAGCGTGGCGTGAGTCGACTGACCTGGTTTGGATTGTTCGCTGTCACGGCGATGCTGGTGTGTTACGCCTTTGAGAACCGAAGCCGGTGGTTCATCCTGGCCTTTGCCGGTGCATGCCTGTTGGGTTCGGCCTACGGATTTCTCCAAGGCGCTTGGCCCTTCGGAGTTGTGGAGGCGATTTGGTCGGTGGTCGCGGTACGCCGCTGGTGGCTGGCAACAAACTCGCGTTGACCCGGTCTAGCGCCGTCCTGCAGTCGAAATTTCTTCGTATAGTTCGGGCAGACGCTGCGCATCTTCCGCCGAAGCCACCGAAGCGGGCGGATTCGTAATGCTGGGTAAACTTCGCCACCGACTTTCGCGTGGCTTCATCTGGAATACAGATCAGAAACTCTTTCGGAGTGTGAGCTGGAGCCTTATTCCATCCCTTTCTTGCGAGCATTCGCGTCATACGCTCATACCAAATAGTTGCGGCCAGGCTCGGAGACTTCTCCGGACGAGCCGCTAGCTGGCGGGTGCGAAACACTCGCCATAGTTTTCCTGCGTTAGCTGCTAAGAGAAGCAGAAGTGCCATGACTGCTGCGCCGAGGCTCCACTTCACGGGTGAATCAGAAACCGTCCGCGAAGTTCGACGAGCCGCATTCAACAGTGCTTCATGATGCCGTCGCGCCCAACCTCGCGCCCGCTGCAGCAACTCCAGACTATTGCGGGTGGCCGCTTGACCGAGATTGTACTGATGGCCCACGTCATAGTTGATGACCCACTCGCGCCAGAACGATGCCAAGGCATCCACGTACAACATGCTTCTGCTCCAGCCAGTGTGCATTTGCATGGGCGCCGCTGGAGTGGGATCAAAACTGATCCAGCCATAGCCGGGAAAGTATGCTTCCACCCACGAATGCGCGTTGCTGCCCCGAACCAGATACTGGGAGGTAAGGTCATTGAACTCACCCGTGCGGAATCCATTCACCACGCGCGAAGGGAATGCCCAGCGTGCGTAGCATGATGGCCATCGCCGAGGCGAAGTATTCGCAGTGTCCCTGCTTGCGTTCAAAAAGGAAATTAGCCACGGGATCGTGGGGAACGCTACGCGGAAGTTGCAGCGTGTATCCAAAATGCGTGCGAAGATACCGCTCCATGGCGGCGGCCTTATCGTAATTGTTATCTACGGAAGCCGTGATTTGCTTGGCCAGAGGCAGCACGCGGTCATCCACCCGTGGCAGTTGCAGATAGTTCAACAGGATCTCGGGCGGATAATCGTTGGAGGCCGTGCGCAATTGGCTGGGGCTAGGTTGAGCAATGTCAGACGTCGCCTCGTAGCGGCCAACGGGATGCTCGGGATCGAGATCAAAAACGGCATCCCCATTGTCCATCGACAGCAAACGATAGTTGCCCTGCAAAAGCCGGGGTGTTGGTGCAAGGAAAAAAACATTGCTGATCAGGGGCTCCATCAAGACGCGATAATGAATTGTTTGCGCTGGACCTGCTGCGGGAAGCGTTCTCCAGTTTGCCCTGTCCTGCAACAAAAGAAAACGGCCGATGCCTACGCTCGTCACCACATGCTGCGCATGCGGATTGAACCAGGTCTTGCCATCGAAAACATTCAAGGTCACACCGCGCCATTTCAAGTCGTAAGCGCCATGCGTGTCGCCATCGATTTGGATGTGCATCACCAGCGAGCTGGACTGTTGTATCTCGCCGATCTGGCCGAGTTGCACTTGGTCGCTGAAGCCGGTGTTGAACACGTGGTTCCGGGCAAAGGCGCTGAGGTATCCGGTCGATGTGCGGGGCAACACGAAGAAAATCGCTGTCGCGCCCAGCAAGATCAGGATCGCGAGCAACGGCGAAGCGCCGGCAAGCGAAAATGCCATCTGTCGGCTAGCTAAATCATCACTCGATGAATTCGTTCGAACCGTGGCTTGGCCGGACGCATGGCGCATTTCCATCAGGATGCAGGCCACGACGGCCATCAGCATGAATGCGGCGAAGGCGAGGAGAAAAGTGCTGTCCACGGTGAGCACCGCAGCCGCCAGCACCATGAGGAAAGAGATGACCGCAAGGAAATAGTAGTCTCGGTCACGGCGGCTTGAGAACAGCCGCACCACCATGACGAAAAGCACGAGGTGGACTGTGGCGGTCACGAACAAACCGGAAAACACGAAGTAATCTGCGAGATAGAACGCCACATAGCCCAGAGTCAGGGTGGTGGTCCAGTTCTCAGGAATAAGCAGTGTGCGGCGGGCAGCCAGCAGGTATCCGCGAAACAGAATCGCCGCGCCGACGAGCAGAACCGTGGGCAAGTCCAGGCCCCCGGTGGAAACCAGCGTCCCGAAACCACACAGTACCAGCAAGTACAGCGCGACTTCAAAATAACGCTGGACCGCCGCGGGCAGCGGAACGATCTCGGATTGCAGGCTGCGAGCGAGAGTCATGAATCAGGTATGGGCTGGGTCTATTGTTGGCCATTCCGTCGCGAAAGGGAAGAGTACGATCGGAATGCTAGAATCAAATAGGTCAGGCATCGGTCCCGCGCGACGCACTCCCGCCAACCCCGCCAGGTCCGGAAGGAAGCAACGGTAACGGGCTCTTGCGTGTGCAGTGGGTCGCCGGTGTCTGGCTTTTCAGTTTCGCTGAACCCGTTCGGTGAAAGCGCTGCAGTTTGAACGTGTGCGCGCTGCTTCAGCCGCATTAAGTTGGACATTGCTGCCTGCGTAGGTCACAATAACCGTTTCACATTTCAACGTTTAAATTTGACTCTGGAGAACTCATAGAGTGAGCCAACTTGTGCGCGTTAAGATCAGCGCTCTTGGAGCCTACGTTCCGCCTCGCCTGTTAACTAACGCCGACCTGGAAAAGATGGTGGAAACCAGCGATCAGTGGATTACCGAGCGCACGGGAATCCGTGAACGTCACATCGTTGACAAAGGTGTCGCGACCAGCGACTTAGCGGTGGAAGCTGCCAAGAAAGCTTTGGCCCAGCGCGGCGTTGACGCGAGCGATCTCGACGCGATCCTCGTAGGCACGGTCACCCCGGACATGTTTTTTCCGTCCACCGCTTGCCTGGTCCAGCACAAACTGGGAGCAAAAGGGGTTTGGGGATTTGATTTGTCGGCAGCCTGCTCTGCCTTCTTGTACGCGCTGCAGGTCGGAACTCAATTCGTGGCCACGGGCGCGCACAAGCGCGTAATGGTGATCGGGGCCGACGTCATGTCGTCGATCATCGACTATACCGACCGAGCCACTTGCATTATCTTCGGCGATGGTGCGGGCGCGGTCATTCTCGAGCCTGCCGAAAACGATTCTTTGGGCATGATCGATTTCATCCACGAAGTCGACGGATCGGGCGGATGCTCACTCTATATGCCGGGTGGCGGCAGCCTCAATCCTTCCACGCACGAAACCGTGGATCAGAAGATGCATTACGTCCACCAGGACGGTCAGGCGGTCTTCAAATTCGCGGTGCGCAAACAGACCGAACTCTGTGAAAAGATTCTGGAACGCAACGGGATTAAAGCCTCCGATATCGATGTGTTCATCGCTCATCAAGCCAATAAGCGAATTATCAACGCCACCGCGGACCGGCTTGGGTTGCGACCCGAGAGTATCGTCATTAACATCGACCGCTACGGAAACACTACTGCCGGCACGATTCCGCTTGCGATGGACACGGCGCGCCAGGAAGGCAAGCTCAAAAAAGGTGATTTGGTGCTGCTCGCATCGGTAGGCGCTGGATTCACCGTGGGAGCTACGCTGCTGCGCTGGGCGTATTAAACACGCTTGCTACTCGCCGTTCGCGCCTCCGCTGTTCTTCTGCTGCTCGAACGGTTTTTGCAGATACTTCCGCGCTTCCTCCAACGCTCCTTGCGTGTTGTCGTTGGTTTGCAAGGCCTGGCGATATTCGTTGGTAGCGCGTTCGCGCTGCCCAGTAATGTCAAAGATCTTGCCTAGCTGGATGTGACTCCAAACCTCCGTCCAGCGCGGATCGCCGTCGCCGTTGAGCGCGTCCCGGTAAGCGTTGGCGGATGCCTGATAGTTCTTTTGCGCAAAGAAGACCTCGGCAATACGATAGTGCGCCAGCGAGCTGTTCTTGTTAACTTCGAGGGCTTTGTTGTATTCCGTGAGCGCTCCGGCGAAATCGCCTTGTTGAACCAAGGCCTGCCCCCGCTGAATGGATGCCCGCAACTTTACGTCAGGTGAGTTTCTCAAAACCCGATTCTCGGGATCGATCGAAATCCGGCGCGGCTTGCCGAAAGTTTCCAGCGTGAACGCGGAATCAGTTCCCACGACGTCAATGCGCTTTTCTTCGGTTTTTCCGTCGGTGTCAACCTTCAACTCAACCGGCATGCGGAAAAGATCGAGGTCTTGCGTGATCTGGCCCACGATGCGGAAGCCCGCGCAGCGTTGACCGGCAGGGCATCTGGTACCCAGCCGGTAAACCGTGTACTTGGTCTTGAATTCGGGAGCACCGGTAGAATCCAACCACTGGGTGAAAAACCAGGTGAGTTTGTCGCCATAGCTCTGTTCCGCGACGGCCTCGAAATCATCCAGCGAAGCCGACTTGCCGGCGTATTTTGTGGCAAAAGTACGCATCGTCAGGTCATACTTCTGATCTCCTTCTACCCACCGCAGCATGTGCAAAATCATCGCACCCTTGTCGGTTGCTAGCGATTGAAACTCAGGCGAAAACATATCCAGCTTGCCGATTGTCGCGAGTGGCACCGAGTCGTAGGCCAGCGCTCCGACCGACATATCCTTCACCACTTCTTCAAGGCCGTTGCTTCCGGCGGCGTTTTCCACATAACGCGCCTCGGAGTAGCGCGCGAAGCCATCGCACAACCACCAGTCGTCGATGGTGGCCGGGCTCACCGAAACTCCCCACCACTGATGCGCGATGGTGTTTGCCAGCAATCGATAATTCACTTTGTCGGTCACGGCGCGGCCCGCAATCGCCGCTATTTCCGGCGCCCACGCCGAAGGCACGGTATCGTCGGGAATCTCCACGACTTTCAGGCTCGATGAAGGTGCCACTCCATAAAGCGTAACGTAGTAAGTGAATTCCTTGATCGCTGTCTCCGCGTACATTGCGCCCAGATTCTGATGGTTCGGTTTAAAAAAGACGTGCAGGTCGACTCCGGCTTCGTCACTCTTGAAGTCCTGAAAAGTTCCTGCAACGACCGTCCCAGGGAAACTCGGCTTGTCCCAGGTGAAGGTGAAGGTCTTAGTGGGCAGAGCGCTTGTGGCCGCTTTCTTGGATGGGGCAGTACTTCCGGCCGTCTCCTTGCCGCTGCCAATCACCACCATGTGGGCAGGCACAGTGATGTTCATCGTGGCCGTGAAGCGGTTGATCCCATAAGCATTCACCGGAAACCACCGCCCGGCATAGAGCAGGTAACTGGTGTCGTCGTTGATCGAGGCCAGCTTCAGCCCTTGCACCGGGCTGTCGTCAGCGGAGTCAAGCGTGCCATCGTATTCGAATGTCAGGGTAGTTGAACTGCCCTTGCTGAGCGGCTTCGACAACTGCACTCGTACCGTAAAATCCTGAGTCATGCGCTCCGGGGATAGCGTTTGGCCAGAGTCATCGGTCACTTTGGTGACACGCAAACCGTTATTCAGCTCAAACGTGGCCGCACTGACGTCCTCCAAGGCGGTGAATTTCACCTTGGCGCGGGCAGAGATTTTATGAATGTGCGGCGTGAGTTCGGCGTCGATTTGATAGTCGTCCACCCGCAGCCGACTCTTCTCGGCCGCCCACACGGGTCGCGAAACTAACAAAAGCAATAGGACGAGAAAGTTAGTTAAGGCCCGACGCTGGCGTCGAGGTTCGAAGAACATTCAGGAACGTCTCCCGGGCAATCCCGCAGGTCTCTAAGCTCTATGATGAAGATTGTTACGCAAAAGATGCTGGTAGGACAAGGGTTAGATGTTTTTGACCCATTTTGTCACTCGGGTTCATTCTACCCATTGTCATTCCGAGGAGCGCTCAGTTTAGTCTACCCATTGTCATTCCGAGGAGCGAAGCGACGAGGAATCTGCTTTTCCCGACCCGGCAAGCCCGTATCCCTCTCTCGGCAGCATCTCTTAGCTCAAGTCCGCGCCAACGGCTTCGGTAGCAAAGCCAGAGTCTCCCCCGCAGCCCGCTCTGCCGGATGAAGCGCTTCTGAATTCGGGCCTCGCAGCAAAGTTCTCACCTCCGCCAACCCTTCAATCATCCGCTCACGCACTGGACCGTCCTGAAGAATCTCTTTGACCCGCGCGACCACTTTCTCGGCCGTGAAGTCATGCTGCACCAACTCCGGCACAATCTCTTTTCCGGCAATCAGATTCACCATGGCAAAGTGCGGCACCTTGACCCGCGATCGTCCGAGCAAATAAGTCAACGGCGACACGCGATAAACCATTACGAACGGCGTGCCCATCATCGCAGCTTCGACCGTGGCCGTGCCGCTGGCAATGATGCCGGCACGAGAATACGCCAAAGCAGGCAGCGCATCGGTGACCAAATGAATAGGATGCCGGCCAATCAGCGATTCGAGAAAGCTCCGATCCAATGTCGCTGCAATCGGCAGCAGAAATTCGTATCCCACTCCAAGCTTTGAGGCCGATTCCAGAATCGTGGGCAGATTCATCCGGACTTCTTTCCTGCGGCTGCCCGGCATAAGGGTGACCCATGGTTTCGCCGCGTCGAGCTTGTGGGCCGCTGCGTAGCTCTCGCGATCGCCTAAAGGCGGAGAAAGATCGGCTAGGGGATGGCCGACGAAAGTCGCATCGACGCCACGATCGCGGTAAAACTTCTCTTCGAAAGGAAAAATCACCAGAGCCTTGTCGACGTACTTGCGAAGCAGGCGGACACGGCCTTGCCGCCACGCCCAGAACTGCGGACAAACGTAGTACACGACGGGAATCCCGCGCTTGTGCATCTGCCGTGCAACCCGCCAATTGAAAGCGGGAGAATCGATGACGATGGCAAGATCGGGCCGACGCTTATCCGCCTCTGCGATCAACTTGTGAAACAAGCCGTAGATCTTGGGCAGACGACTGACGATCTCAGAGATGCCGACTACAGCGAGGTCTTTCGCATCGACGACAATCTCACAGCCAGCCGCGCGCATGCGCTCCCCGCCTGCGCCAAAGAATTCAAAAGACCGATCGCGTCGCCGCAAAGCCTCGATGAGCTGCGCCCCATACATTTCCCCCGAGGCCTCACCAGCCGAGATAAGAATCCGCACCGAAGCATTGTAAAGGGATATCGCGCTTGTAGTGGAGGCGCTGGGAGAATCACTCAAATGATTGAGCCGGCCGTACGACGAACTCCGCGTGGTCTTTATTTTTCGCCCACCAATCTTTCCATTTTTGGATATTTTCAGGGGTCGCATCCGCCCCAGGCTGCAACGGCGGATCTTTTACCATGAAACTCAATACTCCAGTCAGACACTTGTGAAAAGTCTCCGTTTCACAAGTCTCTAAATCGATTTGCGATCTGTACGGGACTGTGCCCCAAATGGGTTTGTATGCCTGCTCGTTCGGGTAACAATAGGTCCACGGTCCGCATTCGATTCTCCGCGCCTTCTGCACCGCTTCTTCGGAAATGTCCAAGGCCTTTACCAACGCGTCCACGGCGCGCTTCCCCCCGATAAACTCAAGCTTCCGCACCGATCCATAGGCGGCCCCGGAGTTTAGTGCTGCAACGATTTGCTCGAACATCTCGTCGTCGCCGAGTTGTGCCAAGGCCACTTGCAAATTTCCCTGAATACTCTTTCTGCGATCGCCGAAAGGCGAACTGACTGCGAAACCCATCGCCTCGGGCTTTCCTGAGTTCGGGAAAAGCTGCAAAAGTTGGCGCGCCGAGTTGCCTCCCCTGGCCGCGATCGCCAGAATTGCGTCAGGGAATCCCCAGTCCACTCTTCGGGCGAGGCATGTGAGGTACGGGTCGATCGCTTCCGCGTAGGCGGGAAACGTCATCTGCTGCCCTTTGTGTTTCTCCAAATACGCTTTCCATTGCGCGACGCCGGAATCTGAATAATCTGCCACAGGCAAGTCTGGAACCAGCCGCCGCCGTCGAATTGTGTCGATGTCAGAGATGATTGCGTCGCGGATGTCATAACCGTAGTCGCCAAAGTCTTGATACATGGTCGGGTCTTTGGCGTGTGCAATTAAGAATTCAATCAATTCCGTCAGCGCCCGATCGTCGCCGATAAAGGCGACGTCCCGCATTTGCCGCCCCGCGCGATAGTCATCATCGCCGAGCTTCGCCAACGCGAGCCGGGCTGCGTTCACCCAGCCCTGGCAAACCGCTCCTCCGTCTTTGTCAGTCGGCCAGTCCGCCAGCTTGTGCAGGGCCGGTATTGCTTGTTCGTCGCCGATTGATGCCAGGGCAAGAACGTCGGCGGTGTAGGGCATCTCATTATGTTCGCATGACGTTTGGATCTGGGCGATCGATGTTGCTAGCTGCTCCGGACTCCAGTTCCCGCAAGTCTGCGCAATCGCAGTTACGGAACCGAATGCAGCGATCAGGATGAGGCTCGCCGCGAGCATCCGAGCGGCGGCCGTCCCCACGTGGTCATTAGTTGAGAAGGCGAACCAGTTTTTCGTTGTCATACCTCACGAGAAACGGTCCCGACGAACCCCTAAGCTCCAGCGGACGCGGCGACTGCCGCGAGGTTGCTGGCCAGCAGTTTCACCATGGCTTGGGCGTCGGCGGGCCGGGAATAATTGTATCCTTGCGACATCTCGCAATTGAGTTGCTTGAGTAGCGTGATGTGGTTTTCCGTTTCTGTGCCTTCGGCGACGACCTTCAAACCGAGATTGTGAGCGAGCATAATGATGATCCGCACAATCTCATGGCTTTCCGGGTCGCTGTCCATGTTCATAATGAAGGCTCGGTCGATTTTCAAGGTGTCGACGGGAATACGACGCAAGCGGCTGAGCGAGGAATAGCCCGTGCCAAAGTCGTCGATGCTTAAGCGAACTCCAAGCGCCTTCAATTGCGCCAGCACTTGACCAGATTTTTCCGCATCTCCCATCGCAATGGTTTCGATAATCTCGAGTTGTAAACAGGCAGGGTCAAAGCCGATCTCCGCAAGGGTTTTACCGATCTCGCTGGCCAGGTCAGGCTGGGCGAATTCTTTAGGAGTGATGTTCACGCTCATGGTGAGCGGCGGAGTTGCTGGAAACTCGGACTGCCAGGATTGGAGCTGTTGGCAAGCTTCGCGCCGCAGTTGCCGGTTCATAGGAATGATGAGCCCAATCTCCTCCGCAACCGCGATGAACTCGATCGGTGGAACGATGCCCTCCGGCCGTTGCCAACGTGTCAGCGCCTCGAAACCCGTGATCTTGCCAGTTTGCAACGACACAATAGGCTGATAGAAAACGCGGAATTCTCCCTGCTCGAAGGCCTTGCGCAGATCCGTCTCCAGGCGCAGCCGTTTCACCGCAGCTTCGTGCATGGCGGTGTCCGACACTTCGCAACGAGCTTTTCCTGCTCGCTTGGCTCGGTACATCGCGATATCCGCGTCACGAAGCAGATCCTCTGCCTGAGTATGCGGTGTGGTGCTGGCGGCGATTCCGATGCTCGCCGAAATCACGATTTCCTGTTGGTTTACTACAAAGGGCGTCGCCAGTTCCGCTTGCATCCGTTCCGCCACGCGAACCGCCTCAATGGGATCGCGAATGTCGTCCAGAAGGATGGTGAATTCATCGCCTCCAAGTCTGGCCAGCGTGTCGTCGTTGGCGGGCTTAGCGACCAGGCCGTTACCACGCGGACGCGAGACGGTATCGGCTCGCCGAACCGCCTCTTTCAATCTCTGCCCGATTTTGATCAGCAGTTCATCCCCTGCCGTGTGTCCCAGACTGTCGTTGATGATCTTGAATTCGTCGATGTCAATCAGCAACACCGCAAACTTGTAATTCGCATGTCTTTTCGAGAGCGTCAGGGCGTGCTGCAGTCGGTCCAGGAAGAGAGCGCGGTTGGGCAGGTTCGTGAGTCCGTCGTGAAATGCATTGTGCGCAAGCAGTTCCTCGGCCCGCTTTCGGTCCGTGATGTCGCGGTTCACGATGACCAGTTTGTCGGTCTGCCCTTTTGCATTGCGGATCGGGCTGGCGGTCGATTCCAGAGTGCGCCATGATCCATCTTTATGGCGGATCCGGTACTCCATCGGCTCGCCATGGCCGGTGAGCCGGGCTTGTTCCGCCGCTTTCAATACTCGCGGGCGATCGTCGGGATGAATTTGGTCGAACGACGAACTGTCCTTCAAGTCCTCCGGAGAATATCCCAGAACCTTTTGATAAGCCGGACTGTTGTATAGCCGGCGACCATCGCTGCCTACCAGCGCGATCATGTCGGCGGCATTTTCACTGATGAGCTGAAACAGTTGGTCCCGCTCAGCCAATTGGCGTCGAATGCGGTGCAGTTGAAAATGCTGGTAGACGGTGTAGAAGTCAAAGAGTAAAACCAGAGCCGCCAGCCCGCGTACCCACTCCCTCAGATCGAACCAATATGATGCGTCGCTGTCCCAACGGAACCAGGGAAAAGTAAAGGAGACAATGCCCAGGGTCAGGGCCAGCGTCACCGCTACGGCGAATCCCCAAAGCCACCATTCGCGCCCTTCGATCTGGCGCATCTGCGTGGGGATTGCCTCGGGGCTATTCTGATTTACTTCTTGAAACGCCTGCTGATCCATGCGGTTGACTTGCTGCTGAACTACACGGATTCTAATCTGCGGAGAAAGTCGGAGAAGAGTTACGAAAGTTGGGCCGTCAGTGCTCTCGGATTGCGCCGCCACATGAAAAAGCAAACCAACGGACACACACCTGCAACGGCTGGGTCTTAGTCGTCTGCGCCGGCGGTCACTTGCGAGCCTGAAGTTACTTCCTGATCTTTGTATTGCAATTGATAGAGCTTGTAGTAAATGCCGTGTTGCGCGAGCAGTTGCTGGTGAGATCCCATTTCGCGGACCTGGCCTTTGTGCATCACGACAATCTTATCGGCGCGCTGGATGGTCGAAAGCCGGTGGGCGATGATGACCGATGTGCGGCCTTCAACCATGCGGCTGAGGGCATCGCGAACCCGGAATTCTGTTTCGGTATCTACGCTGGATGTGGCTTCGTCGAGCACCAGAATCTTAGGATCGTGAGCTAGGGCGCGAGCAAACGAGATGAGCTGCTTTTGTCCGGTCGAAAGCGTGCTGCCGCGTTCCCGTACTTCTTCGTCGAATCCATTCGGGAGCGTGCGGATGAAGTCGGCAAGATTCACGTCTTCTGCGGCTTTTTCGACGTCCTCATCGTTGATGTCGGACGTGCCTAAACGAATGTTGCTGGCGACCGTTCCGCTGAACAGGAATGGGTCTTGTAGAACGACCCCAAAGCGCCGGCGGAGATCGACGAGATCCATTTCCTTGACGTCGACTCCGTCGATCTTGATCGCGCCCTTCTGCACGTCATAGAAGCGCATGAGAAGCGAGATGATTGTGGTTTTGCCGGCTCCAGTGTGGCCGACAAAGGCAACGGTCTCTCCGGGTTCGATCGCGAAGCTGACATCGCGGAGGACCCAGTCGGGATCTTCGGCCCGTGGAGGACGGGCGCCCGTGGCCGTCGGCGAAGATGTCTTTAGCACGCTGGCCGGGGACGCATGGCCTCCATCGTTTTCCCTGGGAACACTCCGATACGCGAACCACACGTGATCGAATTCGATGCGGCCGGGACCGTTCGGTGTCTTGGTGACGGCGGCTGAAGTGATCTCAGTCGGGGTGTCGAGGAGCTTGAAAATGCGTTCGCTCGAAGCCATGGCTGATTGCAGGATGTTGTATTTCTCGCTGAGATCCTGAATGGGCCGGAAGAAGCGCTGCGCATACTGAATGAAGGCCACCAGCACGCCAAGCGTCGTAGTGTTCCGGATCACGTCATTGCCGCCGAACCAAATCACGCTGGCAATCGCTATCGCAGAGAGAACTTCTACGACCGGATAGTAGACGGCGTGGGCCATGATCGCGTCTTTGTACGCGTCCATGTGGACGGAGTTCACTTCGGAAAACTTGTCATAGGCGCGTTCTTCGCGATTGAAGAGCTGCAAGACGACCATACCGCTCACGTGTTCTTGCAGATACGCATTGATTCGGGCAATGGCCACGCGAATGCGTCGATAGGAATCGCGGACTTTGTCGCGGAAAATCTTGGTCGCGATGCCGATTAGCGGCAACGCAGCGAATGTGATAAGGGCCAGCTTCCAGTTCATGCGCAGCATGATGGCGATAATGCCGGCCAGCACGAAGACGTCTTCGAAAATCGAGACCACGCCCGAGGTAAACATTTCGTTCACCGCATCCACGTCGGTGGTCACCCGAGTGACCAGGCGGCCGACGGGATTCTTGTCGTAGAACCCGATGTGCATTCTCTGCAGGTGGCGGAATATCTGGGCGCGCATATCGAACATCGTCTTCTGCCCCGCCCACTGCATGTAATAAGTCTGAAGATATTCCAGGAGAAAACTGAAGAGCAAAAGGCCAACGTAGAGGGTGGCAATCTGCGCGATTCCAACCAGCGCCTTATTACTTAAGAAGTGATCCAGCGGCGTATTCAGTCCGCGAACGGGGGCCAGATAGCGGTCGACCACGACTTTCGTGAGATAGGGGCCGAGAACGTCAGCGCCTGCCTTCAGCAAAATGGAGGCCAGTGCAATCCCCACCTGCCACTTATAGGGACGCAGGTAAGTGAGCAGCCGTTTCATCAAACGGCTGTCATACGCTTTGCCTAATACTTCTTCTTCTGAGGCCATGGGCGGCTAGGTTGGCGCTTCTGTTTTAAAGATACCCTAGATAGATGGGAAAGACGCCAAGGAAGATGAAAAGCTTTTCGATGCTTTTTTAGAAACGTAACTTGTTACGTGTACTTTCGCGTCGCTTCAGGGCAGAGACATAGCCAACTACGTCTTTACGCGACTTTTCGCAGAACCAGGGCCGAGTTTTTCGATCCGAATCCCACGCAATTGCAGATCGCATGCTCGATTTGAGCTTTGCGATCGACGTCGGGCACGTAATCCAAATCGCACTCGGGGTCGGAGACGTCGAGGTTAATGGTTGGGGGAATCTTGCCGTGGTCCATGGCGATGAGGGTTGCAGCCAGGCTGGCCGAGCCGCAGGCGCCCTGGGCGTGTCCGATCTGCGACTTGAGTCCGGACATCGGAATTCGACTCGCGTGCTTGCCGAGAGCGAGCTTCAAAGCACGGGTTTCTACGCGGTCATTCATTTCGGTGGAGGTGCCGTGCAGATTCACGTAGTGAACGTCGGCGGGTGCGATACGTGCTTCTTCGAGAGCCAGAGTAATGGCGCGAGCGGGCTCTTCGGGCGAATCGCTCATTCGGACCCGGTGGAAGGCCTCGCAAGTAGAAGCGTATCCACTAATTTCGGCGTAGATGCGAGCGCCGCGCGCACGGGCGTGTACGTAATCTTCCAGGATAAACATCCACGAGCCTTCGGCGATTACAAAGCCGTCGCGGTCGGCGGAAAACGGGCGCGAGGCGCGGTCGGGCGCGTTATTCCATGACTGTGTGAGCGCTCGCAGCAAAGTGTAGCCCTTGATGATGCCGGCGGTGATTGGCGAGTCCACGCCGCCGACGAGAAACATTGGCTGCACCCCGGCTTGAATATGCTGATAGGCGTAGCCGAGAGCGTCGGTCGATGAAGTACAACCTGCTGTGACGACGTGGCTGTAGCCGCGAAAACCGAAACGCATGCTGATCTCGCTGGGGATCGTGCCCATGGTCCCGCTCGGAATACAGAATAGGCTGACCTGCTTGATATGGCCGGAATGCCAGAGCCGGTATTGCTCCTCAGAGAACTCCTGTGCGCCACCACCGGTGCCGAGGATCACGCCGATTTCGCGTTTCTCTTCCATGGACATTGCCGTTGGGTCGAGGCCGGCGTCCTGAATGGCTTCGCTCGATGCAGCTACGGCCAAGGGGACAACCCGAGAAACGTGTTTGCGCTCGCGGGCATCGACCCATGCGAGTTCGTCGAACTCGGGAATCTCGCCAGCAATGTGTACCGGAAGTTCGGACGGATCGAAACGCGAAATGCGCTTCACGCCTGATTTCCCCGCCAGGATGGCACGGCAGAAGGCTTCCTTGCCGATGCCATTCGGGCTGACCACGCCCATGCCGGTGATAACTACGCGCGCAAGCGTCATCAGTTTGTAGTTCCTACGCGGGAGTCGCACAGGGTAGAAACCCAACCGCCGGAGGTTAGTTTCAATAACACGATCGAAAGCTCTATGCTCGACTTGCGGTTGTCGGGTGCCACCCGTGGGATAATCATTGAGATGCCGCTCGGACTGTACATCTCCGTGCCGTTCTGTCGCACCAAGTGCAGCTATTGCAACTTTGCATCGGACGTCTTCTCCCGCTCCGTCTTCCAGCGCTATGTAGACCGCGTGTGCGCTGACATGAAGCGTGACAACCCGACTCTAGCACAGATCGACGGGCATACCGACCGGATTGTCGACTCCATCTACCTGGGCGGCGGAACTCCTACTGTACTTGATCCAGCGCAACTGCAGCAGTTATTTGTCTCTATTTCGGAAAATTTTGAGGTCCAGGCAGGCGCCGAGATCACGGTTGAATGTGCTCCGGGCACACTGACTGCCGGCGTAATCGAAGCTCTGAGGCGTTGCGGCGTGAACCGCGTAAGTCTGGGCGTGCAGTCGTTCGTTGATCAAGAGGCGGCCTCGGTCGGGCGGTTGCACAATCGGACGACGGTGCTTGAAGATATCGCAAACCTGCGCGCCGCCGGCATTACGAATATCAACATCGACCTGATCGCGGGGCTGCCGCATCAGACCCTCGAGAGTTGGACATTTTCTGTAGAGCAGACGATTGCGAGCAAAGTGCCGCACGCCAGCGTGTACATGCTCGAGGTAGATGAGGATTCGCGTCTCGGCAGGGAAGTGATCGCTGGAGGTACAAAATATCATGCTCACTTCGTGCCTGATCAAGATGTCACGGCGGATTTGTACCTCATGGCTTGTGAGCGACTGGAAGCCTCGGGTGTGCAACAGTACGAGATATCCAACTTCGCGCGGCAGGGGTATGAGTCGCGGCATAATCTGAAGTATTGGACGCGGCAGCCTTATCTGGGATTTGGCGTGGACGCACATTCGATGTTGCCGGCCCTCGGGGGCGAAGCAGAGGCGGTACGGTTTTCCAGGCCAGATGCACTCGAGGCCTTCGTCGCTGGAAGCCCGCCGAATCGCACTGAGGTTTCTCCCGCTGCGGCGCTTGAGGAGACATTCTTTCTAGGTCTGCGGCTGAATTGCGGCATTGACTTGCATAAGGTTGCGGCGGAGTTTGGCGAGGATGCGATCGCAGAATTTCGCGAGACCATTGCTGATTTCGTGCGGACTGGTTTGATGGAAAGTCAAGGAGATGTGATCCGTCTAAGCCAGAAGGGTCGGCTTCTTTCCAACGAGGTGTTTGAGCGATTTCTCTTTGCGACAGATGAAGTTCCCGCCCGATAAAGAGGGCTGTACGTCGGCCTTCTCGCAGAGACCGAACACGCTCCGAGGGTAACTTTTACTCTAGCTTGCCGCTATGTTCTAATCGAATGTTTTGCACTTGCTGCGTGAGGATCAAATCCTCGACACGGCGTTCTTGCCCAGCGGAGGACTCTTGGATTTTCTACTGAACGAAGAACAGCTTCATCTGAAGAAGAGTGTGCGCGAATTTGCCGAGCGCGAGATCCTGCCCAATGTCATGAAATGGGATGAAGCCGGCGAGTTTCCATTGGCCACGATCAAGGAACTCGGCAAGCTGGGCTTGCTCGGCACAGTCTTTCCGACTGAGTACGGCGGGGCGGGGATGGGTTACATCGAATACGTCACCGCGATTGAGGAACTCTCTCGCGTGGATGGGTCGGTAGGCATCATCGTGGCCGCGCATACTTCGCTTTGCTCGAACCACATCTTCCTTGCCGGCACTGAGGAGCAGAAGAAGAAATACGTCAGCAAGTTGGCGACTGGCGAATACATCGGCGCGTGGGGCCTGACGGAGCCGTCGTCGGGGTCGGATGCAGGCAGCGCGCGCATGACGGCGGTGCGCAAGGGAAACACTTGGGTGCTGAACGGCACGAAGACATTTTGTACCAATGGGCACTATGCCGACGCCTTGGTGGTGATTGCGGTGACCGATCGCGCGGCACACACGCACGGGCTGTCAGCGTTCATTGTCGAAAAGGGCGCGAAGGGATTTCGTCCGGGGAAGAAAGAAAACAAGCTGGGGTTGCGGGCAAGCGATACTGCTGAGTTGATCTTCGAAGACTGTGTTATTCCGGCGGAAAATCTTCTGGGCAAAGAAGGCGACGGATTCATCGATGCCATGCGGGTGCTGGATGGTGGACGCATTTCCATTGCAGCGCTTTCGTTGGGCATGGCTGAGGGCGCGTATGAAGCGGCGCTGAAGTATTCCAAGCAGCGCAAACAGTTTGGCAAAGCGATCAGCGAATTCCAGGCGATCCAATGGAAACTGGCGGATATGGCAACGGAGATCGAGGCGGCGAAGCTGCTCACGTTCCGCGCGGCGTCGATGAAAGACGCGGGATCGAAGAGCACGCTGGAGTCGTCCATGGCAAAGCTGTACGCCAGCGAAGTGGCCGTGCGTTGCGCCAACGAGGGCGTACAAATTCACGGCGGATACGGGTTTATCAAGGACTATCCCGCGGAGAAGTTCTATCGCGATGTGAAGCTGTGCACCATCGGCGAGGGAACGAGCGAAGTGCAGCGGTTGGTGATCGCGCGCCAGTTGCTGAAAGACTAAATACAATTCGCCACGGATTAACGCGGATCGTGCGATCCACTCGTATTTACTGTCTCACTTCGCGGGACAGCCCATCGCTATGCGCACTTTGTCGGCGATCTGGCATACCCTTGTGTTGCTCAAAGTGCGGAGCGGGAACTTCGGTTCGATCAGGAACTCCTTTTTCACAACAGTCAGATCTTCACAGCGGATGCTGGAAGCATGAAGGCCGGTTTCCCCCGCTGAGAGGTGGATGTGGGTTTCGAAGTCCTTTTCGACAGAACCGGTCAAGGGTGCGACTAGTACCGTACTCGCGCTTGGATGCCGGTTTCTGGCATCCAGAGAAACAACAATCACAGGTCTGGCGGCTTTTTCCGGTGGATCAGTGGGAAGCTTGACATACCAGATTTCTCCGCGCAAAGGCATGCGTTTCATACCTAGTCCTCGCTGGGAAATTGGGTTGCGGCAAACTCGCCCCAGGCGCGATCTTCGGCGATCTCTTCAGGAGTGAGAGAATCGTAGTAGCGGGTGACCGAAGCAGAGATGCGCTCGATCTCTTTTGCTTGCTGCTGCTCGCGGATGATTTCATCCAGCACCGAGGAAACGGACTTGCTTCGTTTTTCCTTGCGAAGAGACTCCAAGTACATCACAGATTGGCGGGAAAGAGAGAATGTCTTCTTTGCTTTGCGCGCTGCGCTCGATCTTGCCATCTGGATTCCGTGACGATTGCTTATTATATCATCTCGCGCAGTATGAACAAAGTATGAACTATGGTATGACCACAGCGCATCCAGGGGCCTTTGGTGATTGCTGCCGTGTCCACGGCAGAACCGCGATTTCTTCCTTTTCCATCATGTGCTTTACACTGACAGATTGAGCTTCGACTTCCAACCGTTGATCCAGCAACTCCGCTCCGGCGATCCGCGAAGTTTGGCGAGGGCGATTAGCATCGTCGAAAACCGGTCGCCCGGTTGGTCTGATCTGCTGAAGACCTTGTTTCCGGAGACTGGGCATGCGCGGATTCTGGGCCTCACTGGTGCGCCCGGCGCTGGCAAGAGCACGCTGGTTGATCAACTGGCCAAGCACTATCGCAAAGAAAACCGTACGGTCGGGATCATCGCGGTCGATCCCACTAGCCCTTACACCGGTGGGGCGATTCTGGGCGACCGAATCCGCATGCAGGATCATTTTTCCGATCCGGGCATTTACATTCGCAGCATGGCTACGCGGGGCTCGCTGGGCGGGTTGGCGCGCACGACCGCCGATGTGGCCACGGTGATGGATGCATCCGGGCGCGACTTGATCATGATCGAAACTGTCGGCGTCGGGCAGGACGAAGTCGATATCGTGCGGCTGGCCGACGTGACGGTTGTGATTCTGGTGCCGGGGATGGGCGACGATGTCCAGAGCATCAAAGCCGGCATCATGGAGATTGCCGATATTTTTGTGATCAACAAAAGCGACCGCGAAGGCGCCGAGCGGGTGGAGCGTGAGATTCGCGCCTTGCAATCGCTGGCGATTCGCAGCGATCATTGGACGCCGCCGATTGTGAAGACTGTAGCCAGCGACGGAACTGGAATCGGTGAATTGGTCGCTGCCATTGCGGAATACGAAGCGTATCTGCAAAAGGAAAACCTGGTCCTGCAACACAGCATTGAAAACTGGCAAGAGCGGTTAATCGAGATGCTGCGTGACTCGCTGCTCGAAAGAGCTCGCGATCAAATGCAAGATGGTAGACTCGCGGCTTACGCCGCCGAAGTTGCTGGACATAAGCGCGATCCCTATACGCTGGTGGAAGAAATTTTGGGCAAGGTAGCCAAGATCTAGGTTTTGGGACAGGAATTGAATGTTTACCATTGACCATCTCGGAATTGCGGTGAAGTCGCTGGCAGTGGCAAAGGATATTTACGAGAAGCTGGGACTGACTGCGTCCGCGGAAGAGTTGGTCGAAGGCGAGCAGGTGCGAGTTGCAATGTTGCCTGTCGGAGATAGCCGCCTGGAGTTGATGGAGGCTACATCGGAAACCTCGACGGTTGCGAAATTCATTGCTAAACGTGGGGAGGGCCTGCATCACGTTTGCTTGCGCGTGCCCGATTTGACTGCGGTTGTCGAGCGTCTGAAGACAGATGGCGTGAGGTTGGTCTCGAACGAGATCAAGACGGGCGCGGGAGGCCATCGCTATGTGTTCGTGCATCCTTCGAGCGCGGGAGGAGTGCTGCTGGAGTTGGTCGAGGCCGGTCTCTGATAGAAAGCAGCCCGCGGCCTGACACGAATCTGTACAACCACAATTCTCCATCATGCTTCTTCTCGCTGTTGACACTTCCGGCAAGCACGGCAGCATCGCCATTGCGCAATGCGGCCCGGGTGACGCTTGTGAGGTCATCGAGGTCGCGGAGCTCTCCGGAGGCACGTTCTCGGCGGAGCTGGTTCCGCAAATTGCCGCCTTGCTCGCTAAACACAAATTCAGCAAAGCGGACATCGGTGCTTTTGCTGTGGTTTCCGGGCCGGGATCATTTACCGGGTTACGCATCGGCTTGGCGGTCATCAAGGGACTTGCAGAAGTGCTCGTAAAGCCGATTGCTGCCGTCTCGCTCCTGCAGGCTCTGGCAAGTGCAGCGCACCTTGACGGTGATGTTGTAGCGGCGCTCGATGCCGGGAGAAACGAGATTTTTCTGGGTGAGTATGAACTTGGTGCTGCAGGCACACAGCTGACTCGTGAACGCCTGGTGACGCGAGACGAATGGCTGGAGTCAGCACGCGGCGCACTGATCGTCACGGCGGACAATCCTCTCGCGGAAGCGGCGCGAGCCAGGGGATTGCGCATCATCCAAGTGGAGCGGCCGCGGAGCGATGCAATCGCGCAGCTCGGATGGAGAAGGATTTTGTCGGGAGTAACCATTTCCCCTGAGGCACTCGAAGCCAACTACATTGGGCGCTCCGAGGCGGATCTCTTCGTGAAGGGCAGCTAGAAGCGAATGGTAGTGAATCCGGCGCTACGAATGCGAATTCGCCGTGCCATCCCCACGGATATTCCTGTCCTGATAGCGTTGGAGAAGCAAGCTGCGACTGCGGCGCATTGGTCGCCGGAGCAGTATGAAGTCGGTATTTTCCAGCGAAGGGCCATCGCGTGTAGTGCTCGTCATTGAGGATTCCCCCATCGAAGATTCCCGCGTGAAAGACGCCCGCGTGCAGGGATTCATCGTTGGCAGGGCGGTCAGTGAAGACTGGGAAATCGAGAACATCGCGGTCGCAGGGGCCGCGCGCCGTCGTGGGCTGGGCACGCGTCTACTCGAAGAATTTATTGGCTTGGCGCGAGGCCGAGGGGCACAGTCCGTCTTCCTTGAAGTTCGCGAATCCAACGTCGCGGCTCGTCAGCTTTATCAGAAGCATGCCTTTGTCGAGACTGGCCGACGCAAGCGTTATTACCGCCAACCTGAAGAGGATGCAATCGTTTACCGCCTGGAGTTTGCCTGATTTGCACCAGCCTTGGTGCAGTACTGGGAAATCGCTGAGAACTCAGCGGATGCCCGACGAGATTTCGCGTTGAAGCAGGCTAGATCGTGTGGTAAGTTGGACTCTGAAAACCCGGTTAGGAGGTCTGCTGGATGCTAACTTCTAGGGACCAGCTCTTTGCCAGTCACGATGAATTTCGAAAACTGGCGATGGAGCATACGCTCTACGAAAAACGCCTTGATTCACTCACCGAAAAACGCTATCTCACCGACGACGAAAAACTCGAAGAAGTGCGACTTAAAAAGCTGAAGCTCCGTCTGAAGGACCAGATGGAGAGTATTGAACGGCAGTATCGGCAACAGCCACAAAATCAGGTAGCCTAATCCAGCTCCAATCTTTTGCGGCTTAGCCGCGGACGGGATGATCTGTCTCCAACCAGGGCGCTGGTAAGCGCCTTTTTCATTTGCACTTAACATGAAAAAGTAAGCCGCGCACCGCGTCTGCACTATAATTCCTTGTATCTCCGAACATGATTCGTGACGCCTACTATTACGCATTCCCGCTGCTGGTGGCTGCCGCGCTGATCGCGTGGCTCGCCGGTCCATTTTGGGCGGTGCCGGTGTTGTTGCTGGTGGTGTTTTTTCTCTGGTTTTTTCGCGATCCGAACCGCGTTATCCCTGGCGAGGCGGGCGCTCTCGTGTCACCGGCAGATGGGAAGATTACGGACGTCTCTCCCTTGATTTTGAATGGCGCTCAGCGCCTTCGGATCAGCATATTTTTGAATGTGTTTGATGTGCACGTGAACCGCTCTCCGGTCAGCGGCGTCATTCGCAGCGTCCAGTATCACAAGGGGAAGTTTGTCAACGCCATGAATGCGGCCTCGGCCGAACTGA
This sequence comes from uncultured Acidobacteriota bacterium, assembly GCA_963722725.1. Classification (GTDB taxonomy): domain Bacteria; phylum Acidobacteriota; class Terriglobia; order Terriglobales; family Acidobacteriaceae; genus JABDBE01. The sequence goes on along the minus strand of CAVROB010000005.1, from coordinate 70,665 downwards.
ACGAGCAGAATGTAGTGACGGTTGAAGGCGAGGGCCAGGTTGTCGTCTTCAAGCAGATCGCAGGCCTTCTGGCGCGCAGGATCGTCTTCGACAAAAAGGTTGGCGACCGGGTAGAACGCGGTGAGCGCGTGGGCTTGATCAAATTCGGATCGCGGGTGGATGTTTTGTTGGATGCCTCTGCGACCCTCGAAGTTAAAGTCGGGGATCGTGTAAGAGGCGGATCGAGTGTGCTGGCCTATCTGAACGCCGAGCGAACACTCGTGGCTGGCAGTGCAGAACGAACTCGGCAAGGAGCACGGTAATGGAGCCTGAAGTTCCAGTGGTTCCGCGGCGACGTAAGGAAGACCGGCCCTCCGGACGGTTGCGCAAGGGCATGTATATTTTGCCCTCGCTCTTCACGGCGGCCAATATTGCCATGGGCTATTACGCCATCTTGCAGGTTACGCATGCTACCGCCGCGGAACCCTGGCATTTTGATTTCGCGGCCAAGGCGATTGGATTTGCCGTTCTGTTCGATGGTTTGGATGGCCGCATCGCCCGCATGACTCGTACCAGCAGTAACTTTGGCCGGGAGTTGGATTCGTTGGCTGACGTCATCACTTTCGGCGTTGCCCCCGCGCTGCTGGCGTGGATGTGGGGATTCCGCCAGTTGCCTGTTTTTTTGGGTTCGAGCGAATTAACCGGCAAGATGATTCAGTTTGGCTCCATCTCCAGCTTCTTGTTCTTGATGGCCGGCGCCAGCCGTTTGGCACGCTTTAACATCGCGTTGAATCCGCAGCCCTCGAACCCGGGGCGGCCGGGAAAAAAGTATTTTGTTGGAATGCCCATTCCGGCCGGAGCTGGAGTCATCGCTGCGGTTGTGCACTTCTCCGGCGGAGACCCGATTTCTTCGCTGTGGAGTTGCATCACCTGGATGCTCATCATCGTGGCCGCGGGATATCTCATGGTGAGCACATGGCGCTTTTACAGTTTCAAGGACATTGATTTCCGCTCGCGGCAGCCCTTTCAGTTGGTTATTCTGCTGGGCTTACTCTTCGCGGCGGTCTGGGTTTTCTCGCAGTGGGTGCTGTTCATAATCGCGTTGAGCTACATGTTTTCGGGAGTCTTCTGGCGCTTGCAATGGATCTTCCGCCGCAAGCGAAATCCGTCTCCTCCCCAATACAAAGAGGCCTCGCAGACTTCATGAGCTCGAATCTAAAGGTTGCCCCAGGGTCGCACACGGAACCTGTGCGTGGAGGAAATTTTTACCGTCTCGCTATCGTCGGTGCGGCTTCGCTGAAGGGTAAGGAAGTGGCGGACGTGCTCAACGATCGCAACTTCCCTTCGATTGATGTCAAGCTGTTAGACGACGATGAGTCACTGGGGAAGCTTGAATCGGTCGGAGACGAGGTCACATTCATCCAGAATGTTCGCACCGAGCAGTTCCAGAACATAGATTTTACTTTCTTTGCTGCGGACGCGGAATCCACGCGCAAGAACTGGAAAACGGCGCGCAACGCCGGCAGCGCGATCATCGACCTTTCTTCTGCTCTGGAAGGTGAGCCGGACGCCGTCGTGCGCTCGCCTTGGATCGAGCGGCAATTGGGACAGCCTTTGATACCTGAGTTGCAGCCTGGCCCGGCAGTGGTGGCGCATCCCGCAGCGGTCGTGCTCGCCCTGCTTCTGTTGCGCGTGCAGAAAGCTGGAGCAGTCCGGCGGGCAGTAGCTACGGTGTTCGAGCCTGCGTCCGAACACGGACAGAAGGGCATGGACGAACTGCATGAGCAGACTGTAAACCTGCTCTCGTTTCAACAATTGCCGAAGAACATTTTTGACACGCAGGTAGCTTTCAACATGGTGGAGCGATACGGCGAACATTCGGTGCCGTCGATGGCGACAGTCGAAAGCCGCGTGCTGAAGCATTATCAGCGAATTGCCGGCAAGGATGCTCCGTTGCCATCAGTGCTGTTGGTGCAGGCTCCCATCTTTCACGGGCACGCCTTCGCGGTTCACGTCGAGCTCGAACAGACTGCGGACGTCGAAAGCATTTCACGAGCGCTCGCCGGGGAGCATATCAAACTGACGCGCGGAGCCGAGGACGCTCCCTCGAACGTGAACGCTGCAGGACAGGCGGATATTCAGGTGTCGATCGCGCCGGATGCAAGCCAGCTGAACAGCGTTTGGCTGTGGGCCGCGTCCGATAATCTTCGCATTGCAGCGACGACGGCGGTCGAATGTGCGGAAACGATGGCTGCAACCCGGCCGCGGGGCAAGATCCAATGAGCCGTGGAGTGGCCTTGGCCGTACTGCTCAGCTTTCTGGGCGCAGGATGCGGCTACCACACCGCTGGTCACGCGGTAACCATTCCTGACAACGTACGAACGGTTGCAATCCCGGCATTCGTGAATCAGACTCAGACTTTCAAGATTGAGCAGATGCTCACCGCCGCGGTGGTAAGAGAATTTATCACGCGCACGCACTACCATGTCATCAACCAGGTCAACGACGATGCTGACGCGGTGCTGCATGGAACCGTTCTTGCCACCTACACCACGCCGCTGACCTATGATTCGCAGACCGGACGCGCAGCGAGTGTGATGGTTGTCGTCTCCATGAAAGTGGCATTGGTCGATAAGCAGGGCAAGGCGCTGTACCAGAATTCCTCGTATCTGTTTCGCGAGCAATACGAAGTTCCGCGTGACATAAACAGCTTTTTTGAGGAAGATACGCCGGCATTTCAAAGATTGTCGCGCGACTTTGCACAGAGCCTGGTGTCGAATATTCTGGAGGGGTTCTGATGCGAGCCTTCGCCCAGGCCGACCGCTTTGTGTCCGAAGTGCAAGCCCACAAGCTGCGTCCGGCTTATGTCTTCGTGGGGGCCGAGGTTTTCTTTCGCAAACGTTGCCGGGAAGCAATTCTCGAACACTTGGTCACACCCGATCTGCGGGACTTCAGCCTGTTTGAGTTTGATCTGGCGGAAACTGATCTGGTCGAGGTTCTCGATCGTGCCCGTACGCCTTCCCTGATGGCGCCCTTCCAAGTTTTCTTTGTTCGCGGGGTCAAGAGCCTTTTCGGACGCGGGTCAAATGAAGAGAAGTTGGCGGCGATCGAGGCGTACTGCAAGGATCCGAATCCCGCCGCGGTATTGATCTTTGTCGCGGATCACATCAACATTCCCGCCGATCCGCGGCGGATGGAATTAACCGACAAAGAACGTTATGAACGCATTCGCGAAACTCTGGGGCAATACTGCGCCATCGTCGAACTGGCGCGAGTAGAGGAAAGCGAAGCGGTGCGCTGGATTGGCGAATACGGCGCCACGCGAGACGTCAAGATCGATGCCGATGCCGCGCGCGAACTGGTCGACGCACTCGGCGGCGACATGATGATGGTTTCGAACGAACTCGAAAAACTGATTCTTTACGTGGGCGAAAAGAAACGCATCACGCTGGGCGACGTCGAGACGATGGTACTGGCGGCAAAGCAAAGATCGTTGTATGAACTGACCGATGCGATCTCCGCGAAGGACCGGGTGCGCGCGTTAGAAATGCTGGACGCGATCTTGACCACAGGTGAAGGCGACGAGGCCGCGATTGGACATCTTTACATGCTGGCCAAAACCTTTCGCCAGATGCTGGTGATTCTGGAGCGAAATGTGCGCGACCAGCGAATGCTGTGGGCTGCGCTGTGGCAAGGTTTCCGCGTGCCTCCGTTTGCCGCCGATGACATCATCAAGCAGGCTCGACGCTACAAGTCGAAGCGAGAGCTTACGCGCGCCATCCGGCTGGTAGCGAAAACCGACCTGGCATTGCGCTCGAACCCGCCGAGCAAACGAATGGTACTGGAGAAGTTGGTGCTGGACCTGACCTCAGAGCCGAAGCCCGAAGCCGGTTGGATGCAGGAAGAATTGCCGGTGTGAAGCGGATCACGTGGGGACAGCCGCCCCTGGTCGTCTAGCCGAGCGAAGCTCGGCAATTGGCCGTGCGATCACTAGATTTGCCGGCGAACCTTGGCTACTTCTTCACGACCGCGTTCAATCGCACATTCAACCGCGACTTGTAGCGCGATGCGGTATTCGCGTGCAGCACGCCCTTCTGAACGGCTTTGTCGAGGGCAGAGACGGTCTGCCGAAAAACCTGATCGGCTGCCGGTTGGTCACCTTTGGCGAGCGACTCGCGCAGGTCGCGCAACGTGCTGCGCAGGCGGGAAGTGTTGGCGCGGTTGCGCGCGGTGCGTTTCTCAGTCTGACGGGCGCGCTTCAGCGCCGAAAAATGATTTGCCATGTAATTCGTTTACCTTCGTCTCTGGTTTTCCCTTGCTTGGATTCCAGCAAGAGATTTCGAGTGGGCTGCGACTGAGTTATTCTACGAGAGTAAGTGGCTGCGGGTCAAACGGATGTGAGCTAAACGATGTTGTCTCGCCTGCCATTGACTCCTATCTGACCCCCAGCGTACCCTTAACGCAATGGTGGTGGCTTGCATCTTGGGAGCGAGCATTCCGGCTGGTTCCACCCGCAGAGAGAAGAATTTTGTTGTCGCAAAGGCGGGCACGGGTGTGCCTGCGTGGCAGCAATGCCATCTAAGCGCTATCGCGGCAAACCAAACATAGCCGTCGACGGAGGGATACGCCAAAGCTGAATGAAGAAGAGCATCGAGATTACTCCTCACATTGAAACCCTGTTCGGTACCAGGGATGAAAACCTGCATGTGTTGGAAGACGGTCTGAACATCAATATCGACCTGCGATCCAACTCCATCGAGCTTGAAGGTGCAGCCCGCGACGTTGCCCGGGCCGAGCAAGTCTTTGCCGACTACAACCATCTGCAACGCTCCGGACACGCTTTTAATAACGGTGATTTGAACAGCATGCTGCGCGTGTTGATGGCGGACCCAAAAGCTACACTCCGTGGTTTGGCGGAAGCTGGACGCCAGCGCTCCTTCGGACGCCGCACGGTACAACCCAAGAGCCTGAATCAGAAACGATACGTCGAAGCCATCGAGGGCCACGACATGGTTTTCGGCATCGGTCCCGCAGGTACAGGAAAAACCTACTTGGCGGTGGCGATGGCGATATCGGCGTTGCTGGCCAAGAGAGTGAACCGGATTATTCTGGCGCGTCCAGCGGTCGAAGCCGGCGAGCGTTTGGGATTCCTTCCCGGGACGTTGCAGGACAAGATCGATCCGTATCTACGCCCGCTTTACGACGCGCTCTACGACATGCTGGACCCCGAAAAAGTGGATCGCTACCTGGAAAAGAATGTCATTGAAATTGCGCCGATTGCGTTCATGCGCGGACGAACACTGAACGATTCATTTGTGATTCTGGATGAAGCGCAGAACACAACCTCAGAGCAGATGAAGATGTTCGTGACACGCCTCGGGTTTAATTCCAAGGCAGTGATCACCGGCGACGTGACCCAAATCGACTTGCCCAATGCCCGCCGAAGTGGGTTGCTGGAAGCGGTTGATATTCTGAAGCGCGTCGAAGGATTGACATTCGTTTACTTCGACGAGGGTGACGTTGTCCGGCATCACCTGGTGCAGCGCATCATTCGGGCTTACGATGAGCACAAGACCAAACTGGCGGAACAGCAATTGTCTCTGCTCGAACCGAAGAGCAATGCAAACGGCAAGATCAACGGTGCGGACAGCACGCCTCTGCGAAATAATATTGCGCAGTCAGCGGAAGCAGACGCGAAAGAATAAAACGGGCATGATTGGCTGGGAGGGCTGTGGTTTACGGCCCTCCTGTTTATTTTGGCGAGTTTCCGCGGAGAAGGTTTGGTCATCATTCAAGAACGAGTAGCCGGGCTGAGTGAGGCGGCGCTGGCGAAGTTTGTGGCGCGCGCGCGCCGAGCGGCTGGGCTTCGAGGCTCGGTCAGCGTGCTGGTGACAAGCAGCCGGGAGTTGCAGGGATTGAACCGTCGTTTTCGAGGGAAGAATAAGCCAACGGACGTGCTATCGTTCCCCGCGATGCCCGGGTTGATGCGGGGATTTGCTGGGGATGTAGCTATTTCGGCGGAGATTGCGGCTCGAAATGCACGTCGCTTGGGGCACACGGCTGCTGATGAAATCAGAATTCTAACCTTGCATGCAGTACTCCATCTCTCAGGATACGATCACGAGCAAGATAATGGGCAGATGGAACGCAAGGAAAAACGCTTGCGGAAGTCGCTGGGATTGCCCGTGGGACTAATCGAAAGAGTACAGCAAGGCCGCGAAAAGAGTTCTCGCGCCGTGCGAGTGTCGAGATGAACTTCGTCATCGCCATGGTGTTGCTGATGTTGCTTGGGCTGCTGACCCTGGTCTCTTATGTGGAGCGTCTCTATACGGAGATTGGCAGATTTCTTTCCCGCGAGTTCCAAGACAATATTGATGCTTTCGAGCACGACATCGAGCCCAGGCTGCATGTGAGTCGCGCCCGCGCTGCGCTGTCGATGGCTGTGCTTACGCAAATGACCACGGCGGCAATTGCCATGTTGGTAGGCTTCACCGTGTTCCGGGACCGGGCCTGGAGCATTTACGAAATTCTGCAGGCTACGCTGACTCTGATCTTGACTGTCGTGGTTTGTAACCGATTTTTACCATTCGTTTTTTTCTCCCGGACCAAGGGGCGATGGCTCATTCGATGGACGCCTGTCTTGCGCATCCTGATCTACATGGTTTTGCCTGTGACCCTGGTGTTGGGCTTCTTACAGTCGGTAGCCGCTCTGACCAAAGGGCATTCGGATGAACAGCCTGAAACCCAGGCAGAAGCCGTGGATGCGCTGATTGAAGCAGGTCAGGAGGAAGGAATTCTGGACGAGAGCAACCGCGACATGATTCAGTCCGTCGTCGAATTTGGCGAGAAGACGGTGCGCGAGGCGATGAAGCCGCGGCCGGAAATCGTCGCCGTCCCCACCAACACCACGGTCGAGCAGTTCATCGAGTTGCTGCGCATGAAACCGTTTTCTCGGGTGCCGGTGTTCGAAGGGACGATTCATAACATTAAGGGAATCGTTTACGCGCAGGATGTTCTGCAGGTGCCGGACACTGAGGCGCACACGCGGACCTTGGATACGCTCATGCGGAAAGATGTCTATTTCGTACCCGAAAGTAAGCTGGGAAGCGAGCTTCTGCGCGAGATGCAAAAGAACAACATCCGCATGGCGATTGTGGTTGACGAGTACGGGGGAGTGGCGGGATTGGTCACGATCGAGGATCTGGTCGAAGAAATCGTGGGTGAGATCGCTGACGAGCACGAGAAAGCTGAAGTGGTGCGTGAGAACGATCACTCCTACATCGTTCCCGGGAACATGGATGTCGATCGCTTGGATCAGTTGCTGGGCATGCGTCCCGAGGGAAAAGAGTCGGCGACGGTGGCGGGTTTAGTGAGTGAGTTAGCGGGGCGCATTCCGCAAAAGGGTGACGTGATCGAAGATGACGGCCTGCGCTTTGAAGTGCTGGAGTCGACTGAGCGGCGAGTGCAGCGAGTTCGGATCTCAGCTGTCGAGCCGAAACAGATGCGGTTGATCTAGAAAGTAAGTAATTTCGGCCGATTGCGAATTTCTTAATTACCAAATGCCCAATTACTGAATCTCTCAATACTTATGGCCTTTCACTCCGGATTCGTTTGCATCCTTGGGCGTCCCAACGCCGGCAAGTCCACGTTGCTGAATGCCCTGGTGGGCGAGAGACTGGCCATCGTCAGCCCCAAGCCCCAGACTACGCGCAACCGTATTCTGGGAATTGTCCAAATTCCTAAGCGAAAGAAAGCGCCGGCCGGCCAGATTGTGCTGATTGATACGCCGGGTGTACACAAGGCAGACACTTCACTTGGCCGCAAGATGATGTCTGAGGTGCGCGAGGCGTTGGAAGGTTGCGACTTGCTTCTGCTGATTGTGGATGTAACCAGGAAATTTGGTCAGGCTGATGAGTCGGTACTCGAAATGGCCAAGAAATCCGGAACTCCAGTTTTCCTGTTACTTAACAAAATTGATTTGTTTCGGAACCAGAAAGATAAACTGCTGCCCATCATCGATGGTTATCGCAAGCTTCATTCGTTCAAAGAAATTATTCCAATTTCGGCGCGCAAGCCCGAAGGATTAGAGCTGTTAATAGAAAAGATAATTGGCGCCTTACCGGAGGGGCCGCGCTATTTTCCAGAGGATCAAGTAACCGACCAACCGATGCGCTTCATGGTGGCTGAGGTCATCCGGGAACAGGTTCTGCTGGAGACCAGTGAAGAGGTTCCATATGCGACGACCGTGTTGGTCGAACAGTTCGAGGAAGGTCCGAAACTCACGCGAATCGCGGCGGCGATATATTGCGAGCGGGAAGGGCAGAAGCGGATTCTGATCGGCAAGCAGGCGCAGATGTTGAAAAAAATCGGCACAGCCGCGCGCCTGCAAATCGAAAAGATGGTCGGCACTCGCGTGTTTCTCGAGTTGTTCGTGAAAGTAAGTCCAGAATGGCGCGATTCACGCGCGTTCATCGAGGAGCTAGACTGGCGCCGGCAATTGGAGTTGTTAACGCATACAGAGAAAACCTGAGAATGCGAGTGTTACTGTGGTTTCGTGCTATTGCGTTTCGCGTTGCCGGACGTGCATTTCGCCTGTAGAATCACAAAGCAGTAGCCGCTACTAATCATCGGGAACGATCCTCATCGATGTCCACCAATTCCGAACCGACTTTCGATTTCCTAGCCGACAAATTACTTTTCAAGCTCCAGGTCACGCTCGCTGCCGATAAAGCGGCGGTGGATTCAGTGGTGCAGCGAATCATGGAGTGCGTCCGATCGAAGGACTGCGCCGTCGGAAAGGAAGCGGAGATCGAGTTGGCGCTCTCAGAGGCCCTGGCCAACGCGGTAGTGCATGGAGCCAAATCCGATGCCTCGAAGATCGTTGAATGTGATATTGCCTGTGATGCAAACCGGAGCCTGCTGATCGTGGTGCGCGATCCGGGAGACGGTTTCGATCCCGCGTCCATCCCCAGCCCGGTGGTCGGCGAGAACCTGTTTTCGGGCCATGGTCGTGGCGTTTATCTGATTACTCAGCTCATGGACGAAGTGAAGTTCCTGAAGAACGGGACCGAGATCCACATGATCAAGCGGTAGAAGCTTCGGTAGCGAATCCTATTCCTTAGCGGCAATTCCCAGCGTTTTCATTTTGCGGTAGAGGTGGCTGCGTTCGAGGCCCAACACTTCCGCCGTTCGGGTCACGTTGCCATGATTCTCGTCCAGTTTTTTCAAAATATAGTCACGCTCGTAAGCGGCTCGCGCTTGGTGCAGGCTGGAGAACTCATTGCCGGCAGCGCGGCGGGTGCCATCGCGATGAACCAGCGGCGGCAGGTGTTTGCGTTCGAACCGGATAGTCGTGGGATTCATGATTACGATGCGCTCGATCACATTCCGCAGCTCCCGCACATTGCCCGGCCAGGAATAGCGCATCAGTGTGTCGATAGCGTCGTCGGTGATCTCGCGCATGCGGCGGCCATAGGTAGCAGAAAACTCCTTTAGAAAGTGGCGCCCCAGCAATGGAACGTCCTCTTTGCGCTCGCGCAGCGGAGGCACAGAAAAGGGGATCACGTTGAGCCGGTAAAACAAATCCTCGCGAAAATTTCCTCGCGAGATTTCTTCTTCCAGATCCTTGTTGGTGGAGGCAATGACGCGGGCATCCACAGTGATCGGCTCGTCGCCGCCGACAGGAACAAACCGCTGCTCATCGAGCGTCCGCAAAACCTTTGATTGCGTTTTCAGGCTCATGTCGCCGATCTCATCCAGGAAAAGCGTGCCGCCATGAGCTTTTTGGAATGTCCCTTCTTTATCTCCAGTGGCTCCGGGGAACGACCCTTTCCGATGGCCAAAGAGTTCGCTCTCGATCAGATCTTCGGGAATCGCGGCGCAATTCACTTCGACGAACATCTCATCTTTGCGCAGACCCTGCGCGTGAATAGCATGGGCCACCAATTCTTTTCCCGTTCCAGATTCTCCATAAATGAGAACGCGTCCGTTGGTGGGAGCCATGATCTGAATCTGCTGGCGTAGCGCCTTCATGGGAATGCTGTCGCCCACGATCACGCTTTTCGGTACAAGTTGTTTCTTGAGATCCCGGTTCTCCTCGCGTAATCGTTTGGCGTCGATCGCGTTCTTGATGAGGATGAGGGTTTTGTCAATCGAGAGCGGCTTTTCCAGAAAGTCGTAAGCCCCGAGTTTCGTGGCGCGAACCGCAGTTTCAATGGTGCCGTGTCCAGAGATCATGATGACTTCGGGGGCATTTTCTTTCTCGCGGATCCTCTCCAGGGTTTCCAGGCCGTCGATGCCGGGCAACCACACATCGAGCAGGACAACATCGAACGCGTGTTTACTGATGATGTCCAGACCAGCTTCGCCGCTATCGGCCATCGCGGTTTTGAACCCTTCATCTTCCAGCACGCCCTTCAGCGACTGTCGAATGGTGGGTTCATCGTCAACGATCAGAATGTTATGCATGCTAATTGATGGCGGGTGCGGCGACCGCATCCGCAACCATCGGCAGTTCAACCACAAAGCGCGCGCCGACGGGCTTATTTTCTTCTACGCGAATGGAGCCGTGGTGGTCTTCGATGATACGGTTCACGATGGCAAGTCCGAGGCCCGTGCCGCGCTTTTTGGTGGAGAAGTACGGCAGGAACAACCGCTCCTTCAATTCCCGGGTAACGCCGTGGCCAGTATCGGCGACAGTGATCTCCACCACGTCGCGACTGGCGACCAGCACGGTGGAAATCTGAATCTCTCGAAAGAGAGCGTCTTGCATCGCTTCGGCGGCGTTATCTACCAGATTGGCCAATGCACGCTTAATAGATTCCGGATCAGCCATCACACTGGGCAGATCGGGGGCCAGAAACGTACGCACTCGGATATTATCCAAGCGGCCGTTGAACATGGCCAGCGTGCTTTCCACGATGGTATTGATGTTGGCCAATTGCGGCCGCGCCGTGGGAAAACGCGCCAAAGTAGAGAATTCGTCCACCAGAGTGCGGACGGTTTCGACCGCGGCCGCGATGGTCTCAGCACAGCTGTGAAGTACTTCCACCGAAGCTGCATCAGGACGTGCGCCACGTTGCAAATGCCGGCGGATGCGCTCGGCGGACAATGCGATCGGAGTCAGAGGGTTCTTGATTTCGTGCGCTACGCGTCGCGCGACTTCGCGCCATGCCGCTTGCTTCTGTGCCTTGAGTAACTCCGAGAGATCTTCGAACACGAGGACGTACCCCAGCCCCTGTCCATCGTGCTTGAGTGTGGCCACGGTGGCCGCGACACTTAAGGTGGCCCGCTGCACCACCATTTCCATCTGCGTGGTCGTGGTTCCCATCCGGTCGGCGCGGCGCAACAGCGGCTCAAGATCTTCGAGAACCTCAGGAGCGAAGACGTCTTTCAAGGGCGCGCCGATCAACACGCCGGGCGTGCCGGATTCCGCAGCAGCCGGATGGAATAAGCGAAGCAGTGCGTGATTTGCATGGGTGACGCGCCTTTCGGCGTTCAACGAAAGCACGCCGTTGGGGATGCTCTCCAGAATGGTTTCAATATGACGGCGGCGCTGCTCCAAGGCGACGTTGGCTGCGCTAAGGTCGCGGCTTGAGGCGTCAATCTGCCGGCGGCTGGATTCCAGTTCCTCCGCCATCCGGTTGAACGAATGCACCAGATCGCCGATTTCATCGGCAGCACGGACTTCCACGCGATAGTCGAGCCGCCCGCGAGAAATCTCCTGCGTCGCTTCGGCAAGTGCGACCACGGGGCGCGTCACCAGCTTGGAGAGAAATAGAGCAAACCATGTGGTAGCGAAAAGTACCATCACGGTGAGCAGAAGAAGCACTTCCATATAGGTCCGGCGAACCAGTCTCCGTTCGCGCGCCAAGTCGAGATAACGCTGCTGGCTGGCCTCCACCTGCTTCACCGTCTCGGAGAATTGTTTTGGCAAGGGTATGCCCACGAGGATCAAACCATGATCGCCCACGGGAGCACTGCCCAGAATGTAGTCGATTTGCCCCCAAGTGAAGGACGTTGGAACGTCTGAGCGTAAGCGTGGAATCTTGATCTTCATTTCCGGCCACGAGGCAGGCATGCCAAAACTGGCTTCGGCTTCGCCGTCCACCAAAGCCAAAGCAAACCCCCCTTGCAGGGTGGGCGCGTGACGCTGGAATTCATTCGCTATGGCCGAAAAGCTGTGACTCGCAAAAGCAGATTGCGTGTCCGGCGAGGTCGCTATTGTTTCGGCCTCGGCTCGCGTGTTTTGTGCAGCGTAGTTCGAGAGTAGCGATGCCATGGTCGCCGTATCCCGCCGCACTTCCTCCACCGGCGTGGAAAACCACTTGTCAATCGATCGGTTCATCAACACATAGGCAAAGAAGAACATGCCAATGACTGGAAGAAACGAAAGCAAAAGACTGCCTACCACCAGACGCGTGCGGAATTTCGATCCAAGAACGCCGAGCCTTCTCTCCGCAAAGAGTTTCAACAGATTCCGGGCGAGGACGAACGTCAGGGCTACGAACAGAAGAAAGATCAATGCGGAAAGGGACGCAAAAATCAGGAGCTGCTGATTGGTGTTCGGATTGAGAGGCAGATCGAAAGAGGTCAGCGAAAGCAATACCCAAAAAAGCAGGGCGAGCCCCACCGCCAACGGGATTATGACCTTCTTTCGGCTGGAAGGTTTGTGATCTGGTCGAGTTGGATTAGGAGCAGACATGTCCATCGGCAGCCAAACTCTGATCCGAAGCTTTGCAGGCTTCTTCGGCCCCATTATAAGCGGACGTGCCCTTGAACGGGATTGCCGCTTTTAACCTTCACTCTAGACCGGAAATTAGAGAGCGTGTTCCCGACTGGCCAATTCCGCCGGGTGGTCACCCGGTCGCGGTATCCAGCGCAAAAGACACAAGTTCAGAGAACTCTAATGGTCCGGAACGGATCGATAGTCATTTACCTTGGGCTTACCGAAGTTCATGCCCGTCGGAACTCCCTAACTTATGGAAAACACATCTGACGCGGACTTGACGAGCCAAAAAGGCGTTGTGCATTGGTCGTCGCGGAGTACAAGTACTTAAGTTACTGGTGAAGTAACGCATCTGCTGTGACAATTTGTGTCAACGCGATAGGCTGTGCTTTCTCCCCTTAAATAAGCAGCATCGCGCGAGCAAAATGAAGTCGACGTCATCCCTCTGCCGCTCAGATAGGAGATCGAGGTATGTCTCAACGGCTGGGTGATCTTCTGGTCAAAGAGAAGGTCATTACCCCAGAGCAGTTGGAGCAAGCAACCAAGGCTCAGAAAGAGACCAACGTTCGCCTGGGCGCGGCCCTGGTGAAGTTGGGATTTCTGACTGATGAAGACGTCACCAACTTTCTTTCCCGGCAATACGGCGTTCCCGCCATCAACCTTTCTTTTTTCGAAATTGACCCTGCGGTGGTCAAGCTAATTCCGTTTGAAACCGCCAAGCGCTATCAAATCCTTCCCCTAAGCCGGGTTGGCGCTTCCTTGACGATCGCGATGGTAGACCCCACCAACGTGTTCGCCATGGACGATATCAAGTTCATGACCGGCTTCAATATCGAGCCTGTAGTTGCATCAGAAAGCTCGATTCTCGAGGGTATCGACAAGGCATACGGCGCCACCAAGGAAGAAGACCTCGAGCAAGTGATGCTGTCGATGTCGGAGATGGATGAATCCGACGTCGAACTGCAGGCGGATCAGGCGGAGCTTGGACTGGCGGACCTGGAGAAGGCTGCCGATGAAGCTCCTATCGTCAAGTTGGTCAACTTAGTGTTGACCGACGCCGTGAAACGGGGAGCCAGCGACATCCATATGGAGCCGTACGAAAAAGAGTTTCGCGTGCGCTTCCGTATTGACGGCGTACTGCAGAGCATCATGACGCCGCCACTGAAGTTGAAGGATGCCATTATTTCCCGCGTGAAGATTATGTCGAAACTCGACATCAGCGAGAAGCGGCTGCCGCAGGACGGCCGCATCATGCTAAAGATGAATATCGGCGGGCGCAAAAAGCAACTCGATTTCCGTGTCAGCACACTGCCCACACTGTGGGGAGAAAAAATTGTGCTCCGCTTGCTCGACAAAGAAAACCTCCGCCTGGATATGACCAAGCTGGGTTTCGAGCCGGAATCGCTGGTCAAGTTCGAGAAAGCCATTCTCAAGCCGTACGGCATGGTTCTGGTAACTGGACCAACCGGGTCAGGCAAGACCAATACGCTCTACTCCTCGATCTCGCAATTGAACAAACCGGATACGAACATCATGACCGCCGAAGACCCGGTTGAGTTCCAATTAGCAGGTGTCAACCAGGTGCAGATGAAGGAGCAGATCGGACTAAACTTCGCCACCGCCTTGCGCGCTTTCTTGCGGCAAGACCCGAACATCATTCTGGTGGGCGAAATCCGAGACTTTGAAACTGCTGAAATCGCCATTAAGGCCGCTCTTACCGGACACTTGGTGCTCTCCACGCTCCACACTAACGGCGCCCCGGAAACCATTACCCGGCTCATGAACATGGGCATTGAACCATTCCTGGTCGCGACCTCGGTCCACCTGATCTGTGCTCAGCGACTGGTCCGCCGCATCTGCAAGGAATGCACGGAGGTCGTCGACGTTCCCCATCAAACCCTGATCGAAGAGGGCTACAGCCCGGAGGAAGCCAAGACGGTCAAGATCCAAAAGGGCAAAGGCTGCGGCGTCTGTAATAACACCGGTTACAAAGGCCGCTGTGGTTTGTACGAAGTCATGGAAGTGGATGACGAAATCAAGGAACTGGTTCTAGTGGGCGCTTCGGCGGTCGAACTGAAAAAGAAGGCAATCGAGCGCGGAATGATTACCCTGCGCCGCAGCGGGCTGATCAAAGTTGCTGCGGGGATGACAACGCTGGAAGAAGTGGCACGCGAGACTATTCACTAAAAGTTTGCAACGAGGAAGAAAGGGAATAAAAGATGTCGCTCGCACTAAGTGATCTGTTGAAAAGAATGTTGGAAATGTCGGGAAGCGATCTTCACCTTACCACGAACTCGCCACCGCAGATCCGCGTACACGGGCACTTGGTGCCGCTGGACCTGCCGCAGATGACGCCGGCTGAGACCAAACAATTGGCCTATAGCGTCATGACTGATTCGCAGAAGCATCGCTTCGAAGAGAATCTGGAACTGGATTTCTCTTTCGGACTCAAAGGTCTGGCTCGGTTCCGTGCCAACGTGTTCAACCAGCGGGGTGCGACATCGGCCGTCTTCCGTCTGATTCCTTTCGAGATCAAGTCCTTTAATCAGTTGAACCTTCCCGCTGTGGTCAGCAAGATGTGCGACAAGCCTCGCGGTCTGGTACTGGTGACCGGGCCGACCGGATCGGGCAAGTCCACCACGCTCGCCGCCATGATCGACAAAATCAATACCGAGCGGCATGACCACATCCTGACCATCGAGGACCCGATCGAATTCGTGCACATGAACAAGAATTGCGTGGTCAACCAGCGCGAAGTGCATGCTGATACGAAGAGCTTTACCGACGCACTGCGGGCCGCGCTTCGTGAAGATCCCGACGTCGTGCTGATCGGCGAAATGCGAGACTTGGAGACCATCGAATCGGCGCTGCGTATCGCCGAAACCGGTCACCTTACGTTCGGCACGCTGCACACCAACTCAGCTTCGTCCACCATCAACAGAATTATCGATGTCTTCCCAGCGCACCAGCAGTCGCAGATTCGAGCGCAGTTGTCGCTGGTGCTGGAAGGCATCATGTGCCAAAGCTTGCTGCCCAGCGCGGATGGCAAGGGCCGGGCCATGGGTATGGAAATCCTCGTGCCGAACGCCGCTGTTCGCAACCTGATTCGCGAAGACAAGATCCACCAGATTTACTCGTCCATGCAATCGGGTCAGGACAAGTTCGGTATGCAGACATTCAATCAGGCGCTGGCCACACTTTACTTCCAGAAGCAGATCACTCTGGAGGTCGCTACCGCTCGCTCCAGCAACGTGGATGAGTTGCAGGAGATGATCAACCGCGGCGCGGGATTGATGAATCGCAACCAGTCCGCGACCGCCGTGAAGGGTGCAGCGACCGGCAAGCGGTAGGCAGTCCGGAACGAGTAGTCGGTTTATGAGAGCAGTAATGCGGTGCGCGAACGAACTCGCACACCCCGCAAACGCTAGGGAAGCAAGGAGAAGTTCACCATGCCAGTTTTCACATTTTCTGGGAAGAGCGAAAACGGAGAGAAAATCAGCGGCGAGCGAGTTGCGCCCAATAAACAAGCTCTGGCCGCGCAATTGCGCAAGGAGCGAATCAACGCGGGCGCAATACGCGAAAAAGGCAAAGAGTTTGTCATGCCGACCTTCGGCTCAGGCAAGGTCAAGACCAAGGAGATTGCAATCTTCTTCCGTCAGTTCTCGGTCATGATCGATGCCGGTCTGCCGCTGGTGCAGTGTCTGGAAATCCTGGCCGCAAATCAGGAGAACCAGGCATTCCAAAAAACGCTCACGGGCGTGCGAACCACCGTCGAAGGTGGCTCGACCCTGGCCAACGCCATGCGGCAATACCCGAAGATCTTCGACGATCTGTCCACCAACATGATCGAAGCCGGAGAGACTGGCGGTATTCTGGACATCATCCTGCAACGCCTGGCGCAGTACGTCGAAAAGGCGGTCAAACTGAAGGGGGCCGTGAAATCGGCTCTGATCTATCCCGTCTCGGTCATCGGGATGGCAGTCCTGATCGTAGCCGCGCTGCTTAAGTGGGTTGTCCCCATCTTCGCGAACCTTTTCGCGGGATTGGGCGTAGCTTTGCCGTTGCCGACCCGCGTAACCGTGGGGCTGAGCGCATTCGTGGGCCAGTTTTGGTGGTTTTTCATCATCGGTATTGGCGGGATGGTTTTTGGCGTCAAGCAGATCCGTAAGAATCCCAAGGGCCGCTACTATCTGGACTATGGATTGCTGAAGATGCCAATCGTCGGCATTCTGCTGCGCAAGATCGCGGTCGCTCGCTTTACTCGAACTCTGGGTACGCTGATTACTTCCGGCGTGCCTATTCTTGAAGGCCTTAGCATCACCGCTAGAACCTCAGGGAACGCCGTGCTGGAAGAGGCCTTGATGAAGGTGCGGAAAGCCATCGAAGAGGGCCGCACCATCGTCGATCCACTGCGCGAATCCGGAGTCTTTCCCAACATGGTTACGCAGATGATCGGCGTGGGCGAAGCCACGGGCGCCATGGATGCCATGCTGCAAAAGGTCGCCGATTTCTACGAAGATGAAGTCGACGCCGCAACCAAGGACATGCTGGCTTTGCTGGAACCAGTCTTGATCGCGTTCCTGGGCCTGGCAGTCGGCGGCATCGTTATTTCGTTGTATATGCCACTGTTCTCGCTGATTGCCAAGATGGCTGGCTAAGCACGAAACATCCTGGCGGAGTAGCTGGATGGAGAACGATAAGCCAGCGGACTCCGCCCGGCGGAGAAGCTCTTCCACCAAGGGGTTCTTGATTGCAGGCACGCCGCAACGGCATTCCCGAGGGAAGGGGCAGGGGAATTGGGTTAGGCATGCAATCCATGTTCGATGAGCGGCTGTGGCTGGCCTGGCTGGTCAAGGTTCGGATTCTTATCCTGACATTTCTATTGGGAATTGAGCTGGCTATTTCGCGGCTCACTCCCAATCCTTTACCACTCCGGTTGTTCGTCGATGCCATCCTGTTGTGGTATGCGATCTCAATCTTCTACGTGTTGCTGCTCTCTTTTTGGCAGGAGTACCATATCCAAGCTGTGCTGCAAGTGCTTACTGACCTGGCGCTTGTCAGCCTGATCGTCTATGCCACCGGTGGAGTCGACAGCTCACTCAATTTTCTTTATCCGCTGGTCATCATTGTAGCTTGCATTCTTCTGCCCCGGGTCTGGGCTTACCTTACGGCTGCGCTCGCCTTCATCCTGTACGGCACGGTTCTGGAGCTTACATACTTCGCAATTATTCCTTCGTACTCGACCACGCATCCGGAAATGAAGGCCCTGCAAGCCATCATTTTCGTCAACCTGTTCGGCTACCTTGCGGTTTCGTACCTTGCCGGGTTGCTGGCAAACAAGTTGCGACAGGTAGACGTAAAACTAGCGCACACTAGCGGAGCGCTGGAGAATCTGCAGGCGTTGCACGAGAACATTATCCAGTCCATTACCGGGGGATTGATCACTACCGGGCTCGATGGACACATTACGCTGGTTAACACCGCGGCACAGAAGCTGTTAGATCGTTCTGAAGAAGGTCTTCTCGGCCAGCCAGTCAACCAGCTTTTTTTGGATCCTCTGCCTCACGTTGGTTCTGAGCCGGCTCACGGTGAAGTCCGATGGCTCGCGTCGAATGGTTACCGTAAGACTTTCCGTGTGCTGGTGTCCGCTCTGGCCGTACCGGAGCGGGGCACTCTGGGCTTCGTATACACGTTCGATGATTTGACGGAAATCCGGCGACTGGAGCGCGAAGTCCGCATGCAGGACCGTTTGGCTGCGGTAGGGCGGTTGGCGGCGGCGATCGCGCATGAGATCCGCAATCCTCTGACTTCGATCGCCGGCTCGGTCAGCATGCTTTCAGAAATCCCACATTTGGGGGACGAGCATCGACAACTGCTGCAAATTGTGACCCGGGAGTCGGAGCGCCTCAACACCATCATTACCGATTTTCTCGCCTATTCTCGCGGACGCCAGTACCGCTTCACCAAGGTGAATTTGCTTCCCCTTCTCGAAGACACGTTGACCCTGCTCGAACATCGTCTGGCTGCGCAAAGTGCTGGCATACGCGTGGAGCGAAAATACGGAGTCAAAGAAGCCTGGACTTCGGCGGACGGAGACAAACTCAAGCAAGTCTTCTGGAATTTCTGCCTGAACGCCGTGCGCGCCATGAAAACGGGAGGCACTCTGACGGTATCGCTCGAATCCAGCGGCGAAGACTGGCAGATCAACTTCGCCGACACCGGGCCGGGAATGAGCCAGCAAGTCATCGAGAAGATATTCGAGCCGTTTCAGTCTCAATTCGAAGGTGGCACCGGTCTTGGCTTAGCGATCGTCTACCAGATCGTGCAGGCTCACGAAGGCAAGGTTTGGGCCCGCTCCAACCTGGGACAGGGCAGCGTGTTCGTGCTGCGTTTGCATCGTTACGCGGTCGGAGAAGTTCTGGCTGCTCCGCAAACGGGTGGTACACATCGGTCGCACTCGACTCTCTCCGACAACACCAGTGCCGCAGCAGTCACGGTGGGAGGTGGAGCGCGTGGGTAACATTCTGGTTTGCGATGATGAGCGCTCCATCTGTGAAATGTTGGATATCGCCCTGCGCCGCGAAGGTCACAAGGTTGAGACCGCAAATTCGGGCGAGGCCGCGAAACGAAAACTCGACGGCGCCTTGTACGACGTAATCGTCACGGATATAAAGATGCCGAATATTGACGGCATCGAGGTGCTGCGTCACGCCCACCAGATTTCGCCCGACTCCGCCGTGATTCTGATGACAGCGGTTGACGACTACGAGGCCGCAGTGCAAGCCGTCAAAGCCGGCGGCGCCACGGATTACATCCGCAAGTCCCCGGGCTTAGTCGATGAAATCAAGCTGGCCATTAACCGAGCGCTCGAGAAAGTATCGCTAAGCCGGCAGAATTTCGCTTTCAAACGCGATGCCGCCACACGCAACTCGCTGGACAACATTGTCGGTGTAAGTCCCGCGATGGAGAAACTGAAGCAGACGATTCGCACCGTCGCTTCAACGCAAAGCACGGTTCTGATCTACGGCGAGAGCGGAACCGGCAAGGAACTTGTGGCTCGCGCCCTGCATGTGTGTTCTCCTCGCGCGGCTGAGCCATTTGTATCCATCAACTGTGGCGCTTTTCCGGAGACGCTCCTCGAGAGTGAATTGTTTGGCTACGTCAAAGGCGCATTTACCGGGGCCAACCAGAACAAGCGCGGATTATTTGAAGTCGCGGACAAGGGAACCATTTTTCTCGACGAGATCAGCGAGATGAGCCTGACCATGCAGGTCAAACTGCTGCGAGTTTTGCAGGAGCGCTCGGTGCGTCCAGTGGGGGGAACGAACGAAATTCCCATTGACGTGCGCGTGATCGCCGCGACCAATCGCGACCTCGACAAACAGGTGGCCGAAAATACTTTTCGCGAGGATCTTTACTACCGGCTCAGCGTGATCCCGGTTTCTGTCCCGCCGTTGCGCCAGCGTCGCGAAGACATTCCACTTCTGGTCAACCACTTCCTCAAGAAGTACGCACCAGGAGCAGGGAAGAGCATTCAGAGAGTGAATTCCCAATCGCTGGAAGCGTTGGGAGGCTATGAATGGCCGGGCAACGTGCGCCAACTGGAAAATACGATCGAGCGCGCTGTGGCACTGGAAACCGGGGATGAACTGCGCGTCGATCTCCCTGCGGAAAAAGCCAAGGCCCGAGCCGCGGCGGCCGGGGTAGGCTTGCCAGGCGCGGCCATAAGTGCTGGCACGCTACCCGATGGAATGGATATGGAGAAATACGTCGCGGACATCGAGAAGTCGCTGCTACTGACTGCGCTGACCCAGTCAAACGGCGTGCAAACTCGCGCGGCGGATTTGCTGAAGATTTCGTATCGGTCGTTCCGGCATTTGATGAAGAAGTACGAGTTGTAGTCGTCAGCTAGCTCTTCTTTTCCTTCAACTGCTGCTTCCATCCCAGTACCCTCGCCTTGGCGCCTTCGGCTTCCGCCTCCGAAATCATGCCCTTCTTCTGATAGAGAACCGAGAGACTGGTGTAGGCCAGCACATCATCAGGATCGATTTCCGCGATGCGCTTGGCGATCACAATCGCTTCATCGAGCCGTCCGAGATCCTGCAAGGCCCGAGCCATGCCATGCATCGCTTCGGTGAAGGTGGGATCCGCTTCCAGGGACTTGCGATATTCCTCGACGGCGCGTTCCTGCTCGCCCTCAGAAACCAAGTCCAGTGCCGCGTAGTAATGGTCTTCGGCTTGCTGGCGGGCTTCCGGATCGGCCATAAAACAGAAATCCTCAGACGGAAAATGGATTCTAGCACGTGCGCTGACCGGCCCAGATAAGGCAGGAGCGCATTTCACTGGACGATTTGACCTCAGAGAGCGATATAGTTGTCGAAGTTGCAGGAGAGCGAACATGCGCTCAGAAGAAATTGCTGCCGGATTTCTCCGCGCCGTCGGCGTTCTGCTAATCGTTCTCGGGGTAGTTCATACGATTGCGACACCGCATATCCGAGATTTGTTGGGGGACAGTTCCTCCGAGGTTTACCAGCGCGCGGTGGGCCCGACTTTGCTGAATCATGTGTTGATGGGCATTCTTCTCCTCCCTCTCGGCTATACAACATGGCTCGCCGCCGCCGCCCAGAATCGTAATGCTGCGTGGGCGAGGCGTGTCTTGATGGTGAACGGAATCGTTCTCCTGACCCTCCCGGCATCGATAGCAGTCTTCATGCGCCGGCCGGAGTACTACACGGCTCCCTTGTTCCTCACGGGCGTGATTCTGGTGACGGTCATTTCCTTGTTAACGATTGTCGCCGCGTGGCTGATCGGGCGTGGCAGGGCTCATTTAGGAAGCGGTTCGGGAGCGATCAGTTAAGATAGCCACATGCGCCACATGATCCGATTCCTTTGGAACGCGACTCGCGGCCACCACCTCGCGCCGTGGCGAAGTCCCTACCTGCTATGGCGAATCGAAACCTATTGTGGAGTCAAGATGCAGCAGATCGGCCTCCTTGAATTCTGGGAGTTCACCTGGCGGGAACGAAAGAATCTGTGGCGCTTTCTGAAATGGACTGCCGAAATGGACCGCTACGTACACCCTGGTCCGAAGAGTTCGTGAGCTACTGGCCGTTACTTGCGGCGACGGCCCCTTCCATCACGATCACCACTTCGCTACCCTTGCCGGCGCCAATGATTTGCGCGGCCGCCGCCCGATTCGCGGATATCTCCAAATACCCCATGCTACCGAGGATCCCGAAGACTTCGTTCGGCGAGCCTTCGGCGTAGTTACCGTGAATCTGGGTGATTTCCTGCTTGCCGACACGAATCTTGAACGCCGGCGGGTCAGCCTGGAACAGTGCGGGAATGTCCTGCGGTGCAAAGTTCGTGACGATGTTTCCGAAACGGTCAACCCTCAGGACAACGCCCCTTAAAGTTTGCGCGTCGATCGGTTTGGGCCTGGGTGCGTTGAAGCGCACGAAATCGGTGATCTCTTCGCCAAACTTCATCGGCTCCACGCCCTTGGCAAGGTACGCAACCACAGGCGCGAACACGTCGCGCGCATGAAAAGTGCTGCTCACCGGCTGCCGGTAGTAATGTTCCGCGACGATGTGGCGTACTTGAATGCGTTCCGCATGGTTGTAAATAAGCGACAGCACGCCGTTGTCGGGCGCAACAAAGTAGTGCCGTCCCGTGGACAAAAGGATGGGCCGTCGTGCCGTTCCCACGCCCGGATCGACGACCACTAAGTGAATCGTTCCATTCGGGAAATACGAGTACGCCTGGGCAATCGCCAGCGCGCCATCGAGGATGTCAAAGGCCTGCACAGCATGGCAGATGTCGACGATTTCAGCCTCGGGAGCAATATCCAAAATGACGCCTTTGATCGTTCCCACGAAATGATCGTTGAGCCCGAAATCGGTGGTAAGAGTGATAAGAGGACGGTTCGCCAATGTTCTTCCTTGCTTGGAACAGGGTTCTCCCTGCAAAACTCGAAAGTAACCTGCCACGAAGAGCGGCGTCAAGGCACGGAGGTAATTGGCACGCTCGCAGGGATACGGCAGCATCTTATTTGTTGCGCGATCCGCCCGCCCGACCGAGGGCCGCGCCTGTGGGATCGCCCTAAAACCGCTCCCGCACAAAATCTTGTCAAGCCCTAAAATAAACGCTGTCATTTAAATAAACGTTGTCATTAATTAAACGTTGTCATTCCGAAATTAAACGTTGTCATTCCGAGCAAAGCGAGGAATCTGCTGTCTGCCGCCCCCACGACACCCTCCAAAGCGTCCGCCAAGGGCCGAAAGGGAAGGGCACGGATTCAGAGGCTGCGGAAAAACTCCAAAATCGGCGGACGGAGCCTTGAAGGGGTGCGGCTTTAGCCGCGCCTTACACCGCTTTTCAAAGGCTTACGGCACGGCTAGGAAGCCGTGCCCCTTCAAAACTCTAACGCCCGAGAGTTTTCCGCAACCTCTTCAGCCGTGCCGCCAAGCCCAAGACCGACCAGGGCCCCGCAGGGACCAACGATCCCCACCCGTACACCGACACTCCCACCCGCCGTTACACGCATTGAGGGGTTTTGAGCGTAATCGTGTATTCGAAAATTTGCGCCAACTCTCAGGGCTTTACAACAGTTTTACATTCCGATGACAACTGGCTTAGTCTTCCTCGCTTATGTTTCAGGGCGCGAAGAGAAATCTTCGACTCCCAGTCCGAGGTAGCAAAATGACTAGACACATCAGGTCCATTGCAACGGTCTTTGTGATTGCAGCCTTTGCCTTCACGACCAGCGCTGCCCTGGCGCAGAGCTACACCGGCCATTGGCCGGTGACTGTGACCCACTCGCAGCGGGACAACGGCAAGAGCTGCATATCTCTGACCGACGATGGCAGCTACGGATTCCGTCATAGCGGCGAGGCCGTGCTGAACGGCCAGAACAACGGGTATCCCGGCTATTTCACGGTCGTCGAAGGACTCATGACTGTAACTTTCACCTTTCCATCGGGCGAAGGCGACTGTTGTGACTTCGAGGTGTTCACCGCTCCCGCCAGCAAGGGCCAGATCGGCAAGGGCGTTTTCAATTATCTTGGCCTTACCGACATTGGTCTAGTAACGTTCGGCAAGAAAGACGCCTGCAGCAACTAGAGACTGGGGGCTGGCCCACCTTTACGTTTTTGTAACGGCGGGTGGCCCCAAGCCGCACTTTGGCTTGAGTGGGGCATTTCCCAGGCGTAAATCATCCCGCGAAGTTTCGGCGTCTACTCGTAGCGCAGGGCCTCGACCGGATCCAGGCGCGCGGCCTTCAGCGCGGGGAAGAATCCCGAAATCACGCCCACCAGCGCCAGGATAGTAAAGGAAACCGCAATCACCAGAAACGAGGCATGCAGGAAAATGTCACCCTCGTGGTTTGCGGTCTTATAGAGTTCGCTGTAAAGCGGCATCGGTGGAATGACCCAAGTGAGAAGCACTGCAACTCCCATGCCAATAAGTCCGCCCGAGAAAGTCAGCACCAGGGCTTCAAGCAGAAACTGTGCCAGCACCTGCCGTCTTCGCGCCCCCAGCGCCTTGCGCAGCCCAATCTCCCGCGTACGCTCGGTAACCGAAACCAGCATGATGTTCATCACGCCCACGCCGCCAACTCCCAAGGTAACCGCTCCAATCAGTCCGAGCACCGCTTGCAGCCCGAGGGAGAAGCCGTTCAACATTTCGCGATCTTCGATCGTGTCCCACACGGGCGTTGCTTTTTCGTCTTTCGGGTCGAAGTGATGCCGTCGCGCCAGCACTTCGCGAACTGCGGCCAGCGCCTTCTTGTTCAGCTCTGGAGCGGTCGGCTGGATGACGATCAGATCAGGGTCGCGGATGTTCTTCAAATCGCGGTAGACATCGAAGGGAGCGAATCCGTCTTTGTTGTCGGGGCCATTGTAGGAGGAATCCTGGATCTTATTTCTCAAAACCCCAATCACTTCAAAGTCCAGGCCGTTGATGCTCACCGACTGTCCCACGGAAGGCGCACCCTGAAAAACCCGTTGGTTCGCGTCGGGGCCGAGGATGACAACCCGGTTGTGATTTACGTAATCGAGATCGCTGAAATAACGGCCTTCTTCAATATCCAGCTTCCGCATCGGGCCGTAGGGCAAATCCACTCCACGCACTTTGAGTGATACCACCCGCGTGCCGTATTTGAAGGGAAGGTTGCGGTTCACTTCGCCGCTAACCGCGCGCACGATCGGAACTTCCTCGCGTATGGCCGCAACGTCCTCGTATTCGAACTTGATTTTCTTTCCCGCCCGCTCCCCGCCCGCCTGCATGCTCGTCTGTCCAGGAAAAATCACGATCACGTTGTCGCCCATGTTCATGAAGGCATGCAGAACACTTCCGCCCAACCCCTGCCCATAGGCGAGCAGGATCACCACGGAGACCAATCCCCATACGATACCAAGCATGGTGAGCACCGAGCGCAGCCGGTTGCGCATCAGCGCCTGCCAGCTTTGCGAGATCAGCTCCTTAAGAAACACGCAGCCAGTTGAATTCGGGAAACTCCAATTGTCAATTGGAAACTGAAGATCTTCATTCGTAACGCAACGAGTCTACAGGCGCCATCTCAGCGGCGCGTTGCGCGGGATACATGCCGGCGGTAAGCGTGATGACAGAAAGCGTCAGAACTGACGCCACGATCGAGGCGCCAGAAACGATGGGGTGGGGAACAAAGTCAGGCAGAGGGATTGCCGACATGGCCGCGCACAGAACCATGCCGGCGGTCAGTCCTAGAACGCCGCTGACCACGGTCAGAATCGCGGACTCGGCAAAAAACTGACGTAGGATGTCGCCACGAGTCGCCCCCATCGCTTTGCGAACGCCAATCTCCCGAGTCCGTTCCGTTACCGAGACCAGCATGATGTTCATCACGCCAATTCCGCCCAGGCACAAAGTGATAATTGCCACGCAGCCGAAGAAGATCGTAATCACGCCGAAAATGTTCGCAACCAGCTTGGCCCCATCCATAGTGTCCCAAATGAAGAGGGCGTCTTTGTCTTTCTCATCAAAGTGGTGGGCTCGACCCAGCGAACGGCGCACCTGCTGCACCGTTTCCTCGTGTTCGTCGGGGCTGCTCACTTCGAACACGATATCGTTCACGTAGCCGCGCACGATCCCCGGTTTCTCCGGACGAGGGAAATCACGGGCCACGGCCGAATACGGCGCAAATAGAAAATCATTATCGGGACCGCTGTAGTTGGAGTTTTGGGTCTTCTTCTTGAGGACGCCGATCACTGTATACGGAACGCCCTTGATCTGGAGGTTGGCGCCAATGGCAGGTTTGCCACTGAATAGTTGCTTGCGGGCAGCATCGCCCAATATCACAACGCGGCGCGCCTCGGTCTCGTCCTCCTCAGTGATCAGCCGGCCGTCGCCGAGCCCGAGAGAGCGAAAACTCTGGAAGGCTGGCCATATGCCGACAACTTCGCGGTTTGCCGAGTTGAACTGGCTTACCTCCGGAATCGTGCGCCTCAATTCCGGGCTGACATTCTTTACCAGATAGCATTCATCGCGGATGATCTCGGCGTCATCTACCGTCAGAGTAATTTCGCGTCCCGCGGCCAACCCGCCCACTTGAGAGCTAGTGCGCCCGCCCCAGATGATGACCAGGTCCTTGCCCAGCGTCTCCATCCGTTTCTGCTGGTCTACGCTGAATCCGCGGCCTAAACCAACCAGCAGTATGACCGATGCGATTCCCCACACAATGCCAAACATTGTGAGGAAAACCCGCATTTTGTGCGCTTTGAACGTGGCCAGGGTTTGGCGAGTGATTTCCAGAAGATTCATGGATCGGGGGAGCTCCATTGAATGCTTGGAGAGAAGAATACAACTTTAGGATTCCGATTGGTAGATATTCGGTATGTAAAAATGAAAAGGCACGGATCGTCTGATTGGATCCGTGCCTGGAATTCAAGGCTCAATCAAGAACGGTTTACTGCAGGACGACCTGCTCGCCTTCCTTCAGCCCGCTGAGAACTTCCGTTTTGGCCCCGTTTGAAATGCCAATATTGACGGCGACTTTCGTCTTTCCGTCCTTGGCTTTCGGGTCAGGGATCTCGACCGAGGCTTTCTTGTCCTTGTCGTAGATAATCGCGCCTTCCGGAATCTGCAGCACATTCTTGTGTTCTTCGAGGATGATTTCCGCGTTGGCGGTCATCTCCGCCTTCAATTCGCCGCCTGGGTTATTGATGGACACGCGCACTTCGAAGGTGGTCACGTTATCTTTCTCAACCCCCATCGGCGAGATCTTGGTTACCTTGCCATTGAAGGTTTTGTCTTTGAACGATTCCACTTTGATCCGCGCCGGCTGGCCCAGGTAGACCTTGCCAATGTCGCTCTCGTCTACTTTACCTTTCACGTAAACTTCGCTGGTGTCGCCCAGGGTCATGACTAAAGTCGCCGAGGAGCCCAGTACCAGGATAGAGCTGACCGCATCCCCCATTTCGACGTCGCGCGAGAGCACGATGCCATCGATCGGCGAGATAATATCGGTGTAGCTGAGTTGCTCGTCCAGTTGCTTCAGATTCGCCTGATCTCGCACCATCTCCGCCTGGGATTGGGCGATCTTCGCCTTCAATACTGTAACTTCCGCCTTGGCTACGTTTTGTTTGTTCAGCGCCATTTGATAGTTCTTCTGCGCATCGTCAAGTGCGGAGTCAGAAACCACGCCGTCCTTAGCCATCTCCATGGCACGATCGTAGGCCCGTTTCAACAAAGGCACGTCGGGACCTTCGGCATCCACTTTGGCGCGTTCGTAATCGGCTTGCGAACTAGCCAAATTAGCCTCGGCTCCTTGCAACGCGGCGCGCGACTGGTCCACCTGCGCTTCAATCTCGACCTTATCCAACTGGGCCAGTAGTTGGCCTTTTTTCACCGTGTCACCGTACTCGACCAGGAGCTTCTTCACGATTCCACTGGCTTTGGACTTAACCTCGACCTTGGTGATGGGAGTGACCTTGCCGGTCGCGACTACGCTCTTGGCCAGATCACCCTTTTCGACCTTGGCCAGTTTCGTGGGATCAATCTTGGTGCCGCCGCGGGTAAAGGCGAAAAGCGCACCCGCAAAGATCAATAGAACCGCTGCCACGACGCCGATGATTATGATCCGTTTGCGCCGCTTCTTCTTACCATTGCTGTTGCCGTTCACGTCCGCCTCCTGCGCTCGACCTAATTGCTTTGGCTTTCTATTGTTTACTACGAAGGTGGTTCGGGTTTTGTTCCTCTTGCAGCTCTTTTGCCCTGGCCTGGTTCAACACCGGCTGGCCGTTGCGTTAGACCGTCCAACTCCAGAAATGGAAGCAGAGAATCTTTTCGCGAAGCAAGAACCTGCAGTTCCAGAGGCAAACCACAAATCGCAGCTTTCCGTGGGCTGGCAACCATTCTACAACGCCTTTGCCCGCATGGGAATGCGATACCGCCTTTGAAATGTTAGAATTACCCATCCATGATCGCCTTTGTGCTGATCCGGGTGTTTTTGATTCTGCTCCTGGTCGCAGCCAACGCGTTCTTTGCCGCGGCCGAATTCGCCCTGGTCAGCATCCGCGAAACCCGCATACAGCAGCTGATTGAAGCCCGCCGCATTGGCGCCCGTATTGTCCAGAAGCTGCACCGCAACCTCGATGAAGTGGTCAACGGGGTTCAGTTGGGCATCACGGTCGTAAGCCTGACCCTCGGCTGGGTCGGCGAACCCCTCCTGGCCCGCATGGTCGAGGAGCCTCTCGGCCAGATACACCACGCTAACGTCTATGCGCACGGCCTCGCCATAGGCGTCGCTTTCATCCTCATCACCTGCCTGCACGTGATTCTTGGCGAACTGGTTCCGAAGTCTCTGGCTTTGCAGCGCGGCGAGCAGGTAGCGCTGGCGGTCGCCGCTCCCATGGAATTCTGGCTTACTTTAACCCGGCCTTTCATTTTCTCGATGAGCGCGGCCGCCGGTTCCGTGCTGCGGATCTTCGGCTCCCGCAAGGTGCGACAGGGACCCATCCATTCGCCCGACGAACTCAAGCTTATCGTTACCGCCAGCCGCCAGTTTGGGCAGATTCCTCTGTTCCAGGAAGAAATGATCCACCATGCCCTGGAACTCGAGAGCATCACGGTGCGCGAGGTGATGGTGCCGCGGCCCGACATTTTCTCGCTCCCCGCTGACCTCTCGCTCGACGAAGCCCTGGCCCGCGTCGTCGAAGAGCAGCATTCCCGCATCCCGATCTACGATCCGCAACGTGGCCCGGAACACATTGTCGGTGTCCTCTACTCCAAGGACCTGATGCGTTGGGCTCGCCTGCGCCTCACTCAGCCCATGGCGGCCAGACCCTCCACGCGAATCAGCCAGATCATGCACGATGTCCTGGTGGTGCCCGAAACCAAGGTGCTTACCGAAATGCTGGAGGAATTCAAAGATCGCAAACGCCACCTGGCGGTCGTGGTAGATGAGTTCGGTTCGACCGCTGGCGTGATTACCGTCGAAGATATTCTGGAACAACTGGTTGGCGAGATTGAAGACGAATTCGACATCGCTCCTCCCGAACAGCCAGTACTTCCAGGGAAGCTTGCGCTCATCCTCGAAGGTTCGTTCGGAATTCGCGATCTCGAATCCCAGTATCAGCTATCGCTGCCGCGTGACGGTGGTTTCGAAACCTTGGCCGGATTCGTGCTTGCCCGTTTGCAGAAGATTCCTCGCGTCGGCGACACCTTCGATTACGAAGGACACCGCTTCACCGTCGAAGAAATGGAAGGCCATCGCATTGCCAAAGTGCAAATCGAAAAACTGCAACCTACAGCAGTAGGCAAAGCCGGAGACTGAGAACCAAAAACTGACAACCGGTTGTAAGAGAGAATCCAGAATGCAAAGCCTGAAACATCTGCGTACTCTGATCAACGAAGTCCCGCCTAAGTTAAGCAAACTTCCACTTTCCCAGGTGGAACTCAAACCGTCGCCGGTCAAGTGGTCACCAAAGGAAGAACTGGGACATCTCTTGGACTCCGCCGCGAACAACCACCAAAGGATTGTCCGCACCCAACTCGAAGACGAACCGAAGATGCCCGGCTATGACGGCGATGCATGGGTCGAGTTGCATAAATATCAGCAACGCAACTGGCAGGAAATGATTGATCTTTGGCGAGACCTCAATCGGCAACTGCTGGCAGCCGCCGAAGCCGCGCCCGAGTCTGCCTGGTCACGAACTTGCACCATCGCCGACTCCTTGCCGCTAACGCTGAAGTTTGTCTTCGAAGATTACATCGACCACATGGTTCATCACCTGAAGCACATTGGTGTTCAAGTAAACGACCGGAAGCCCGAAGCCTGACCCCTGAAGCCAGATGCTCCGCTACCTAATCCACCGCGTGCTGTACACGCTACCGGTCGTCTGGCTCGTAGTTTCGCTCGTCTTCTTATTAATCCATCTCGTCCCCGGCGATCCCGTCCTGCAAATGCTGGGCGAAGGCGCGCCCGCGACGGACATCCAAGCCACAAGGCACGCCTACGGTCTCGATGTCCCGCTGGGCCAGCAATATATCAACTACTGGAAAGGCGTCCTCCACGGCGATCTCGGCCCGTCGCTGCGCTTCAACCAAAACGTTGGCACGCTCATTGCCCAGCGCTATCCGTACACGCTGCAATTGACCCTGGCAGCTTTGCTGGTAGCCGTGCTGCTCTCGATTCCCGCCGGCGTGCGTTCCGCCCAAAGACGTAACCGCTGGGACGACCGCCTGATCAGTGTGGTCAGCCTCTTCGGATTGTCGTTCCCAAACTTCGCCCTTGGTCCCATCCTGATCCTGTTTTTCGCCATCAAGCTGGGACTGCTGCCGGTCTCCGGCTCGGGCTCGCTCGCCCATCTGGTTCTACCGGCAATCACCATGGGCGGAGCGCTGGCGGCGATCCTCACCCGCATGGTCCGCACCTCAATGCTCGAAGAACTAAGCCAGGATTACATCCGCACCGCCCGCGCCAAAGGCCTGCCGGAACGCACGGTAGTCTATCGCCACGCCCTGCGCAACGCCATGATCCCGGTAATCACAGTTCTGGGATTACAATTCGGCGCGCTGCTGGCAGGCGCCATCGTAACCGAGACCATCTTCTCCTGGCCCGGCATCGGCCGCCTGACCATCCAAGCCATTGGCAACCGCGACTACTATCTCGTCCAGGGATGCATTCTGGCGATCGGCCTGACCTACATCGCGGTAAATTTCCTGACGGATTTGTTGTACTCAGTAGCGAACCCAAGAATCAGGCAGTGACCGAGCCGAGCTTCGCCCGCCGACCGACCAGAGTCGCCCGCTGCAGGCTCGACAGCGTGATGTCGCGTTTCGGATCGAGAATGAAATCCACCTGCGATCGGCCTTGATGTGTATATACGTATACGCTATCATGTATATATTGGGAGGGGATCCAAATGGCCGTAACCCTGACTTCAATCCGTCTCGATACCGACCTCGCCGACGAGGCCGTGAAGGTGCTTAAGGCAAAATCCCGCACCGATGCCGTCCACATCGCCCTGCGCGAAATCGTCGGGCTGAAGCGATTCAAAGCCCTGATGAAAAAGAACTCCGGCAAACTGAAGTTCTCCGGGCTTGATGAGTGACCTCGTCATCTTCGATACATCGGTCCTGGTCGATGAACTCCGCACTGGGCGTCACAGAAAGAGAATTGAATCGGCAGAGGGTTTGGTCCGCACTTCATCGGTCGTCCTCGCGGAACTGCTGCGCGGCGTAATCGGCCCGGCGGAACGCAGATTCCTTCGCTCTCTGGCGAGAAATCATCCAATCTTAACTCCAACGAATAAGAACTGGCTCGAGTCCGGCGAGATACTGGCCAACATTCGCGCGGATCAGGGCTTCGCACCGGACAAGCTGCGAGACCTGCATTTCGACGTTCTCATTGCTCTTACCGCCCGCTCGTATGGGGCGCGCCTCATCACGACCAATCGGACAGATTTTGAGCTAATCAATCGTTATCGCGAGATTAAGCTGGAAGTGTGGTGAGGCAGGGAAGCAATCCAAATTCCAAGGCGGGACACGGCTGCCCCGCCTCCGTGTGAATCAAGCTACGCCGCCGGCATCATTTTCTTCATCCGTTCTTTCATCTCTTGCGGCGACACATCTTCCACATGCGTGGCGATGCCCCACAGATGTCCAAACGGATCCTGAATGAAGCCATTGCGGTCTCCATAGAACTGGTCCTCAACCGGCTTCAGGATTTTCGCTCCCTCCGCCGCCGCGGTCTTAACCACGCTATCGACGTCGGGAAGGTAGACATACAGGCTCACCGGACTTCCGCCGACGGTGGCGGCGCTGGTGTGTCCCGGTCCCATGCTGGGGTTTTCATCGGCTAGCATGATGTGGGAGTTGCCAATCTTCAACTCCGCGTGACCGACCTTGCCTTCCGGGCCATTCATGCGAACGGTTTCCGTCGCACCGAAAACTTTCTTGTAATATTCAATGGCTTTGGCTGCATCCTTGACGATCAGGTACGGCGTAACCGAGTTGTAATCTTTGGGAATATACGAAACTTTGCTCATGATTTTTCTCCTCAGAATGTAAGCTAGAGGTGCTGGTTTATGGAGCGCATGCGGGCTGGCCCGCAGCGATAGTCTTCAATCATCAGAACATATTTTTCGAACGGCCACAAGACCGGGTAGCAATCTAATATTCCATTATGTCCACCGCCGCGATTTCGCTCCAACGCGCCGCCCGCCACAATGCTCTGGCATTGACCGGAGTGGTGTTGGTCACGGCCTTCGTAATCTGCGCCATCTTCGCCCCCTGGATCGCGCCGCAAGACCCCGCTCACATCGACTTGCCAACGCGTCTTGCCGGCCCATCCTCAGCCCACTGGTGCGGCACGGACGAACTTGGACGCGACATTCTCTCGCGCCTCATCTACGGATCGCGCATTTCCATGCTGGTCGGGAGTTGCGTAGTCGCGGCTTCGCTGGCCATGGGTCTCATCGTGGGATCAATCGCCGGCTACTACGGAGGCCGCATCGATCGCTTTATCAATGTCGTCGTAATGAACGCGTTTCTGTCTTTTCCCGGAATCCTTCTCGCCATCGCCTTCGTAGCCTTCCGCGGGCCGGGAATTTTCAATCTGGTGTTGGCGCTTTCGCTCGGGGGCTGGGTCGGCTACGCCCGCCTGGTTCGCGCCCAGGTTCTCTCCGCTCGCGAGCGTGAATTCGTCGAAGCCGCGCGCGCCCTCGGAGCCAGCGATCTACGCGTGATCGTGCGCCATATCTTACCCAATATTATTCAGCCCATCATCGTGCAAGCTGCCATCGGGATGGCGGGTGCGATCCTCGCCGAAGCCACTATGAGCTTTCTCGGACTCGGCGTCCCTCCGCCCACCGCAAGCTGGGGCACCATGCTCAACGACGGCCGCGCTCACCTCTTCGACGCGCCCCACTTGGTAATTTTCCCAGCTTTAGCGGTGATGCTGGCCGTGCTGTCGTTCAACTTCATCGGAGACGCTCTGCGCGACTTCCTCGATCCGCGCTCACGAATCGAAGCCGGAATCTGATCATCCAATTCGCTAGTCCGCATCACTGAGGAGAAATCATGATTGCACGCATCTGGCGAGGCGCGACCCGCGAAGCCGATAAAGACACCTACTTCGAATACCTCCAGAAAACCGGCCTGAAAGAATACGCGTCCATCCCCGGCAATCAGGGCGTGTGGGTTCTGCGGCGCGTCTACGAAGGCAAATCCGAATTCACTCTGATTTCGCTCTGGGATTCATGGGATGCGATCAAAGCCTTCGCCGGTCCCGAATACGAGAATGCGGTCTACTATCCCGAAGACGAAAAGTTCTTAGTGGAAAGAGGACCACGCGTGATCCACTACGAAGTCCTGGCCGGACCGACGCGTTGAATGCGTCGCGAAGAGCCGGAGCGCATTATCCACGACCTGGATTCAATCACCGTCCATCACACCCGAAGATGAAATTCCACCGATCGAGCCCTTAAACCCCTTTTCGCAAAGGACGCAAAAAAGGGTGGGGCACCTGATAACGAAAGCTATGACGGAAAAGACTAATAAAACGCGAGCGATCGGAGTGGTGATCGGCATCGTCGTCCTTGTAATCGCCTTGCTGTGGAAGCGGCTCTCGCGCTGAGCCCGGCGCCACTGGTGAGAATACTGACGCAACCGAGTCATCCAGGCGGAGCAGGGGTCCTTCGCTACGCTCAGGATGACAAAAGTTGGGAACAGATTGCGCAGCTTCTACTTCTTCAGTTCCTGCAGCCAGTTCACGATCAGGGTCAGGCTCGCCGAGTTCTGCACCGGCGCTTGCATCAAGAGCAGGCGCTTGCCGTCAGCCGTGGCCTCGAAGTTGCTTGGCTGTGCGGGAAAAAGAGATTGGGGTTTACCCAGTTCCACGCTATCGCCGTGCGGAGTGACTGACACCGAGGCAATGCGCGAGTGGTCATCCATATAAAGAATCTCGTTGCCGTTGCTGCTCCATGCCGGGAACGATCCGTCTCCCACCAGAAACCTGCCGCCGGGTTTGGGGAAAGCCACGACGTACACCTGGCTGTGCCCGGCCTCGAACGAAGTGAAGGCAAGCCATTTTGTGTCTGGTGAAAACGCGGGGTATCGGACGTTGTATTTTTCCTGAAGAAATGGAAAGGGCTTCCGGTCTCCGAACATCGGCATCACCCAGGCGTCGAAGTGCGAGCCGTGGGCGCGGTCTATGGTTTCGTAGACGATGTATTTTCCATCTGCGGACCAGCTGCTAGGGTACTTGTCTAAATCGTCGTGATACAGCAACTCCTCCTGGCTAGCACCACTGGCTGGCCGGGTATAGAGGTCGATCTTTCCGTTGCGTGCGGAGTCGAAAACAATTGTGTTCCCATCGGGCGACCAGACGGGATCGTCATCTCTGGACTGCGAGAAGCTGAATTGTGACTTGGTGCCGCGGGCCAGATCGTAAATGTAAATCTCCAGGTGTCCACCAGCGTCGGCCCGCGCCGCCGAAACTTTCTTCCCGTCGGGCGAAATGTGCGCATCCTGAAAGGTTCCGGTGTCGATGACGTCGCCCTTCTTTCCGCTTCGGTCGTACCATGCCAGGTCGAGAGCAGTCGCCTGTCCCCCGGCAAAAATCAACTTGCCTTCAGTCGAGAGTGAGAACGCGGCCGCACCGCGAGTTTCGCCACGAATCTGCTCGGCAATCGGCACCGGATTTCCCGTCAACTTCAATTTCTTTTCGTCGAAAGCCTGGCTCATCAGGTTGCCGCCGTGGACGAACACCAAATGTCCACTGGCGTATTGCGCGCGGTAATCCGATCCCACCAGAACTGTGTCCTGCTGCGAATCGAGCGCCGCCAGATGGATATTCGCCCCTCCCTGATTGTCGGGTGCGAATTGGAAAAAGATGAAATGCTTTCCGTCGGGCAGAAACGCGGGCCAGCGTGGGGAACCAACGCCTGCGGCCGCCTTCTCCTGGCCGATCGCTCGTGTCGGGCTTCCACCCGCTGCGGGAATGCGAAGCAACGCGGATGTGGCGTCAGGAGTATACAAAATTGTGCCATCCGCGCCCCATGAACCGCCGCGCGATTGGGGAGCATCAGCCAAAGTTTGGACGGCGCCGCCGCTGGCGTCGATAACGCGGAGCTTTCCTTGCGCAAAGAATCCCAGGCTGCGGCTGTCCGGCGACCAGAAGGGGAACACAGCATCCTCGGTCCCGGCCAACGGCTGGGCCGCAGTCGAATCCAGGGGACGCACCCAAAGTTGGGCCGAGGTTCCGATGCCGCTCGCCACAAACGCCAGCTTGGTGCCATCGGGAGAAATCGCAACGCTGAGCGGATCGAAATCGTGTTGCGCCGGTGGCAGAATGCTGACTCGCAGTGGCTTGGCAGGTACAGGTGCGCGCAAAACAAATCCAATCGCAAAAGCGACGGCGAGTGCGGCGGCCACGCCCGCCACAATCCATGCCAGCTTCTGCGAGATCCGCCGCCTCGCCACTACGGGTGCGGGAATGCCCGCTTGCGAGCCAGCCTCGGCAATCCACTCCAGTTGCAGCTTCACGTCGTGCGCACTCTGGATACGTTCTTCCCGCTCCTTGGCCATGCACGACCGCACCAGTCGCTCCAGTGCTGGAGGGGTCATGGGTGCGACTCGCGACAGCAGCGGCGGATCGGTCGCCAGAATGGAAGCGATCACGCTGGCCTGGGTCTTGCCTGCAAACGCCCGCTTGCCCGTGGCCATTTCATAGAGCACGCAGCCCAGCGCGAAGATGTCCGAACGAGCGTCGGCCTCGGATCCTTCAATCTGTTCCGGTGCCATGTACTGATATGTGCCGACGATCGTTCCTTCAACCGTGAGCGGCTTCCCCGCGGTCATGGCGGTGAGGACGCTGGCGCTGGCGTTGTTCGCTTGCGCCTGCTTGGCCAGCCCGAAATCCAGCACCTTCGCCCCGCTCTTGGTCAACATAATGTTGCCAGGCTTCAGGTCGCGATGAATCACTCCCTGATGGTGAGCTTTATCGAGCGCGTCAGCGATCTGGGCGCCGTAGCGCAACACTTCTTCGATCGGCAGCGGTCCCCGCACCAGGCGATCGGCCAGGGTTTCGCCCTCCAGACATTCCATCACCAGATAGTCGGAGCCATCCTGCGAGCCGACGTCGTACAGACGGCAGATGTTGGGATGCGAGAGCTGCGAAATAGTTCGCGCTTCGCGGTCGAAGCGTTCCTTCAAGCTTGGAGTGGAAATGAAATGTCCAGAAAGAACTTTGATGGCTACGTCGCGGTCGAGGCGGGTATCGCGAGCACGGTACACTTCACCCATGCCGCCCGCGCCCAGCGGGGAAAGAATTTCGTAGGGACCCAGTTTCGTGCCAGAGGCGATTGCCATCAGTGCGCGCAATTATAGCCTAAGAAACCGACTGCGCAATTCTTTTGGTCTGAATCGAAAAATCAGTCAGCCCAGGCTGCCCGTGAAGTCTTCTCGCACATAGTGAAAGAAGATTGAAGTCGAAGTATGCCCTTCGGGCAGGGCATCGCGCGAGTGAGGTACTTGGCATCCGCGGTAGAGCAGGGCATCACCGAGCGCCTGAAAGACCGTGACCTTTCCTGATTGTTTATGAAGATAAAGTGGCCAGGGAGTTGCCGCGCGCGGCTCGGGTGAGTAGTCGAGGCACAGAGTCACACTGAAGTCGCATTGCGCGCGGTCGGTGTGCTCCTCAAGGATGGCCCCTTCTTTATAGGAAGCCAGATAAACATAGGAAGGCTTCACCGGTTCACCTGCAAATGCCGTCATTGCGGCAGTCAACTGCTGATGAAAGAAGCGCGCCACGGGATCGTTGTAAGAGACGTAACGCAGTGGGCTTTGGCTGTCGCCGAAATGCAGTTTTCCGGTGCGGAGTTGATGACGATAGTAGCGACGCAGTGCCGCGATATGAAAAGGGTGGATCAGTTGTCCCACCGGAGCATAGCCCTGCGACTGGAACTTTGCGGCGGTTACGGAAACAATATCTGTCCACCGCTGGCGCCGACAGAAAGCGTAGTCATACGGCACCAAAACATTTGCCACGATTAAAGTGCGGCGTGCTTGCGGCGAAAGCGCCGGAGCGGGATCGCCAGGTTGCATGCGGGAGAGCGCGGCGGTGAGTTCGGGTCCCAGCCAGAAGGGTTGCAGAGCATCGCTTCCGGGCTCCCTGATCCAAATCATCGGGCCCTGCTGAGCGAATCCATCGCTGGGAGCGGCGGCAGGTAATTCTCCACTGGGGGCAAAGAAGCAATCAGAATTCAAGAAAAGAGGACGATCAGACAGACCCTCCCAGGCCTCTGGTCGGAGGAGACGTTGTGGCACCAGATGGTCCGGCTGATCGTCCAGGCGGCAGTGGAAGAGCGATCGGGGCAGTTCTTTTTCCCGATCATTGCAGGCAGGTGCGACTGCGAGCTGCTCAATCCACGCCAGCCAAACCGCGTCTTTCATTTGTGAACCCATCCATTGACCGTGAAACGGCTGTCGGCGAACTGTCCTGAGGGACAGTCGACCGGGGTAATTTCGTGCGAGAGCTCACTGGCGAACAAGACCAGTTGGTTTTGCTCGGGCACAATGGTGCGGTAGTTTGCGGTCGGGACGTAGTTGTCGTTTTCCCGTCGAGAGTCGTAGATGCGCAATTCGCCGCCGCTGAACTGTTTGGGCTCACGATGGAAGAAATAGACGAAGGTAACTTCTCGAGCCGCAACCGCTTCCGCGCCGTTATCGACGTGGCAGTGGAAGAAGTCGCCGTGGTTGCTCGCCGTGGTTTGGGTTTCCAGGCGCGAAATGGCGAACGGATCGCGTCCCCACTTTTTCAGGATCCGCGGCAGGCAAGTTAGAACACGATCCGTGATCATCTTCTCGTGCCCGTCCAGATTCATCAGGACACGCGACCGGCGATGGTCGTAGTCGACGGCTCCGCCGGTTACGCCGGGCGCGATCACCTCGCTGACCTCAAACTGCATTTCGTGTTCGAGAACGTACTGGCTCAATGCGTTCAGCTCGGCGGGAGTGAGGAATTCGTCGAGAATCACACATTGGGCGGGCACATAGTCGTCCGCTTCCATAACGGCGACGCTCCCAGTCTTCGGTTGCGGCGTCGTCGGTTGCGACGTGGTCGCAAACGAGATGGGCGGCGGACTTGTGCCCGGCGGACGCGGAGGTGGCAATGGTGACGGGGACGGTGGAGTAGTCGGTGGAGATCCGGCGCTGATGGGCGGCGGACTGGTGCCGGGTGGACGCGGAGGCGGCAAAGGCGATGGGGACGGTGGTGTAGTCGGTGGAGATCCAGCGTGGATCACCGAGCTTCGCCTTGCATCACTCGACGACGCCCCCAACTGCTGCTGGAACAGTTGTTTGGTAATGCTTTCGCCGAGCACTCCGAGGGCTCGTTCGGCGACGATTTCTCCCACGGTGCGAGTGATCGCCTCAGCTACGGCATTTTCTGAGGTGTTTCCGTTGGTTCTTGTGCGTTGCAGTAAGTTGGCAAGCAGTTCTCTCTCGGGCACGCTGAGAATGCGCTCGTCGCACAACAGGGTACCGGAGAGACTGTCGATCATCTCTCGTGCGGTCATCGGACTTCCCTCCCGGTGAATAGAGACACTGATACACAGACCGGGCAGTCCGGGGAAGCGAGGGGACTTCAACCTAGCAAAATAGAATGTGAAAGGGAAGTGCTAATTGAGCACAGGCGATCGAATGTTGAGGAAAACGCGTACCAATCTATGCCAGGGCTATTTTTCCGCCATGGCGCCGACCAGCGATTCGAAGATTTTGAAGCCGTCAGTGCCGCCCAGTTCAGGTTCGCTGGCGCGTTCAGGATGCGGCATCATGCCAAGCACGTTGCGGCCGGGACTGCAGATGCCGGCGATATTGTTTAGCGAACCGTTCGGGTTCGCATCCAAGGTAATCTCGCCGTCTGGGCTCGAATAACGAAATACGATCTGCTTATTTCGTTCCAATTCCGCCAAAGTGCTCTCATCGCAGAAGTAGCTGCCCTCCATGTGGCCGATGGGGATAGTCAGGACTTCTCCCTCGCGGCAGGCATGAGTGAAGGGAGTATCGGTGTTCTCCACTCTTACTTGAACGGGCTTGCAGACATATTTCAGGCCGACATTGCGCATCAGGGCGCCGGGCAACAATCCGGACTCGCACAGAATCTGAAAGCCATTACAGATTCCGAGAACCAGGCCGCCGCCGTCGGCGAACTTCTTAACCGATTCCATCACCGGTGAAAACTTCGCGATGGCGCCGGTGCGCAAGTAATCGCCGAAGGCAAAGCCGCCGGGAACGATGACGGCATCGCAGCTTTGCAGGTCATGCGACTCGTGCCAAAGAAACGTGACCGGCTGCTTCGCAACCTGTTGGATAGTCCAGTACGCGTCGTGATCGCAGTTCGATCCGGGGAAAATGATGACGCCGAATTTCATCCGAGTTTCCTCGCCGAAGGGGTATATTGCGAGTCTAACACGGGCTCGCAGCTCGTCGAATTACCAGGAAGCATCCCAGGGATCATCCCAGGGAGCATCGAAAGATAGCATGAACTTGGGTGAACATTTTCGCATCACCAGCGGCGCGCTAAAGAACTGGCTGATCGCGCAACTCCAGGATTCGATCGCCGTCGGCTTGCTGTGGCTGATCGGCCTTTACGTGCTCAAGGTGCCGTGGGCTCCGCTGTGGGCGCTGCTGGCAGCCACTTTGCAGGTCGTTCCGCATCTGGGGCCGGTGCTGGGCGTGATTGGCCCTGTCCTGGCCGCGACTT
Organism: uncultured Acidobacteriota bacterium; assembly: GCA_963722725.1. Lineage (GTDB taxonomy): Bacteria > Acidobacteriota > Terriglobia > Terriglobales > Acidobacteriaceae > JABDBE01. Next base: position 30,715 of record CAVROB010000005.1, on the reverse strand, counting down.
TTCGCTGGGGAGACTGGGAGCATCCGCTCTACGTTCTGATGCTCTATGCCGGGATCGCCGTGGTGGACGGCTTCCTGTTGCAGCCTTACATCATGAAGCGCGTAGCCAAGGTGCCGATCTGGGCTTCGCTGCTGACTCCGATCGTGCTGGGCATTCTGATTCCATTCTGGGGAGTCCTGCTGGCCCCGCCGCTGCTGGCAGTGGTCTATGCCTACAAAGCGTGGCACGAGAAGCAGAAGCTGCCTGCGGGTCTTTAGGGTGGCCCATTCAAGCCGCACTTTGGCTTGAGTGGGGCGTTTACAAAAATCTGTCATCCCGAGCGCAGCATTGCGATTGGCTTTTTCAATCGCAATGCGGAGTCGAGGGACCTTGTGGCACCACGACGGAACCACCACCTTGCGAAAAAGCAAATGTGCACCAAAACGCTGTATAACGGTGCGATCATGCCAATGGCGAAACGGCAATCTGCAAAAGCAGTCCGCGCAAAACACGTGCGGCGAAGCGTAACCTTGCCGGCCAAGGGCCCAGTCGGTGTCTCCAACACCAGGCGGAAACGCCCAGACGAAATATGGGGACAGACGGGACGTTTACCTGATTTTCGCTAACTCGAAAACGGGGAACGTACCGTCTGTCCTTTCCCCGGGTTTTCCCTCCCACGGCAAAATTCTCCGCCGAACCCGGTCCTGTCCCTCACCCGAACACCAGCCCGTCGGGCTCGCGCAGCAGATGCCAAGCTTCACAGTAGTGGCCGTAGAGGTCGCGGCGGTCGGATCCCTTTGGACGAAACATAAGCATCCGGCGGTCCACCACCTCGCGTACCGGCACAATGTACCAGGTTCTTTCTGGAATAATGTAGACGGCCACGAAGTCAACCTCGGACGTGGTGTACGGCCGCAACTTCTTGCCTTGGTTGCGACAAACGTTCACCGCATACAAGCCCTTTCTCAGATGGGCGGCGGCTTTTACCTGCACCCGGTAGATGTTCTGCCCTCCCTGCACGAGGAAATCAAAAGCATGCATGGTGCCGTACGGCTGGGCCACCATGAGGCCCAGCTCCGTCGCCTTGTGCAAAAAGGCCACCTCCCCAAGATCCCCGTGCCGGCGAGCTGCCAGCCCGCTTTGCCGGTCCACTTCCCGAACAGGGATATCCTCCGACGCTGGAGTGCGTCGGACGCCCCGGTCTTTGCGCATGGGTGCTGAAAGATGTCCTTGAAAGAGGCTTCCCGGAAAAAGAAAAGGCGCAAGCTCGGGAGCTTGCGCCAAAATTTATCTCTACTTCCAGAATAGCAAGTCCGGAGGGTAAAAGTGCCATGGTTTCCGTATTTATTTTATCCATGGAATCAGTGACTTGAGGGGAATTGGGTGGTCCAGGGGGCTTGACAAGATTTTGGGCAAATGACGGTTTCAGGCATTTCGTCAACGATTTACTAGCAGGTCCCTCCACTTATAGCGCACATATTATGACATCATATGATGCTATAATTGGTGCCTGGAATTTCCCCATGAGAACAACCGTAGCGCTGGATGACGATCTCGTCCGCATCGCCCAGGAATTCACTGGGGTGGCGGAGAAGACGGCGTTGATCCGTGAGGCTCTCAAGGCCCTTATCGAGAGGGAAAGCGCCCGCAGATTGGCGTCCCTGGGAGGCACAATGCCAGAATTGAAGAATGTTCCGCGCCGCAGGCGGCGGCATTGATTCTCGCAGATACGTCGATTTGGATCGATCACCTCCGCTCGGGAAACAAAGAGATGCGCAGGTATCTCGACCAAGGGCACATCGTGATCCATCCCTTCATCGTGGCAGAACTCGCTCTTGGGTCGTTGCAGGAGCGCGCCCTGACGCTTTCATTGCTGGATCACTTGCCACAGGTGCGAGTCGCGCAGATGAGCGAAGTACGGCTCATGATTGAGGCTCGCCGTTTGTACAGCCTCGGTATCGGTTTGACTGACGCACATCTGATCGCGTCTGTTTTTATTAATCCTTCTACGCTTTTATGGACGAAAGACAAGCCGCTCCGTAAGGCCGCGGAAGCTCTTGGCATTCACGCCAATCTGGCTTAAGGACCAGACGATCATCTCGAATCGGTGCGTTCAGCAGCGGGCAGGGCTCCGTGGTATACTTTTGAGTCGCCTGCGTTTGTTTTCGAGGCAATCCCGAGGGTAATTCTGTGATCTCCTCTACGGGCGCGTCTTTTATACTTACGACCAGTAAAGTTAAAGCCAGCGTAATCAAGATCAGCTCAATTCAAGTTTATTGAACGCGAGGTATTTCCATGTCTGGGCACTCTAAGTGGGCCACAATCAAGCATAAGAAGGGCGCGCTCGATGCCAAGCGCGGCAAGATCTTCACCCGTCTGATCAAGGAAATTTCGATTGCCGCCAAGAATGGCGGCGGAGATCCTGACACCAACCCGCGCCTGCGCGGCGCGATTCTCGCCGCCAAGGCCGAGAACATGCCGCAGGATAATATCAAGCGGGCCATCCAGCGCGGCACGGGCGAGTTGCCGGGCGCGACTTATGAGGAGTTCTCGCTCGAAGGCTATGGCCCGGGCGGAGTCGCGGTTCTGCTCGACATCAACACCGACAATCGCAATCGCACGGTCAGCGAGATCCGCCACGTATTTGGCAAAAACGGCGGCAATATGGCGGACGCGGGAGCAGTGTCTTATATGTTCCATAAGAAGGGCGAAATCATCGTTCCCAAGTCGGCGGTAAAAGAAGACGACTTGATGGCCCTGGTACTCGACGCCGGCGCCGAGGACTTGCGCGACGATGGCGAGAACTGGGAAGTGCTGTGCGAACCCTCCGCATACGAGGCGGTTCTGGAAGCAGTGAAAAAGGCCAACATCGAACCATCAAGTTCTTCAGTCACTCTGGTCCCGGCGAACTACATTAAGCTGGAAGGGCCTGCGGCCAGCACCATGATCCGGTTGATGGAGGCGTTTGAAGAGCACGATGATGTGCAGAACGTACACTCCAATTTCGATATCGATCAGAAGTTGCTGGAAGAGGTAGCTGGCTAGAGGCTTCGATCCTGGAACAAAACCAACCTATCTTAGTGACCGGAGGAGCCGGTTTCATCGGTTCCAATTTCATCTTGCAATGGCTCGCGACGGAGGGCACTCCGGTCGTGAATCTGGATAAGCTTACCTATGCGGGGAATCTGGGCAATCTGGAGAAGATTTCTGCGGATTCACGCTACAGCTTCGTGCACGGAGATATTGGCGACCGAAAGCTGGTCAGCGATCTTCTGGGGCGATGCCTACCGCGCGCGATTGTGCACTTTGCGGCTGAGAGCCACGTGGACCGTTCGATTCACGGGCCGGATGATTTCGTGCGCACCAACGTAAACGGCACTTTCAGTCTGCTGGAGGAAGCGCGAGCTTATTGGACGGAGTTATCGGAGGAAGAAAAGGAAAGGTTTCGCTTCCTTCATGTTTCGACCGATGAGGTTTACGGATCGCTGGGGCCGAAGGACGCGGCCTTTTCGGAGACGACTCCTTATTCTCCTAATAGTCCGTACTCGGCCACCAAGGCGGCTTCTGACCACCTGGTCCGGGCCTACCATCACACTTACGGCATGCCTGTCCTCACCACCAACTGCTCGAACAATTATGGACCTTATCAGTTTCCTGAAAAGCTGATTCCATTGACCATTCTGAATGCCATGAATGGCAAAGCGATTCCGGTTTATGGCGATGGGCAGAATGTTCGCGACTGGTTGTATGTGGCGGACCATTGCGACGCCATCCGCGCGGTTCTTGCTCGTGGAAAAGTCGGCGAGACTTACAATGTGGGCGGACGAAACGAGAAGCCGAATCTTGAGATCGTGCATGCGATCTGCTCGATTCTCGATGAACTGCGGCCTGCCGATCCGGTTGTTCCGCACAACAAGCTGATTACGTATGTGCAGGATCGGCCCGGCCACGACCGGCGCTATGCTATGGATACGCGCAAGATCGAGCGGGAGTTGAAGTGGCAACCGCGGGAGACGTTTGAATCGGGGATTCGGAAGACGGTGGAGTGGTATCTGGGCAATGAAGCATGGATTCGAGAAGTGACGAGCGGACATTATCGCGAGTGGATTGCGACGCAGTATTCGGTTTGATTTCTCTGCAGGGTTGAGGCGAAGCGGAAAAGCAGGTTTCTCGACTCCGCCAGATTGTCCGCGAGCGGACAATCTGGTTACGCTCGAAATGACAAATTGATTTCAATGCCAACTCACGATTCCACGCGCAGTTCTCGTTACAAGGGCATCATTTTGGCGGGCGGATCGGGCACCCGGCTTTATCCCGTGACCCATGCGGTGTGCAAGAGCCTGCTGCCGATTTATGACAAGCCCATGATTTATTACCCGCTGTCCACGCTGATGTTGGCGGGAATACGGGACATCTTGCTGATTTCGACGCCGGAAGACGTGCCGCGCTTCCAGCAGTTTCTGGGTGACGGATCGCAGTTTGGTTTGAATTTTGAGTATGTGGTGCAGCCGCGGCCGGAAGGTATCGCACAGGCGTTTCTCGTCGGTAAGGAGTTCATTGGTTCTTCGTGCTGCGCCCTGGTTCTCGGCGACAACATTTTTTACGGGCATGACCTGGTGAAGTGCGTGCAAGAGGCAAGCGCGAAGAACACGGGCGCGCGCGTATTTGCGTATCCGGTGCAGGATCCTGAACGTTATGGCGTGGTTGAGTTTGATTCTGAGGGCAAGGCGCTAAGCCTGGAGGAAAAGCCAAAAGTTCCGAAGTCACGCTATGCGGTTACCGGTCTTTATTTTTATGACAGCCAGGTGGTGGACATTGCGAAGTCGCTCAAGCCTTCCGCTCGGGGCGAGTTGGAAATCACCGATGTCAACAAGCAGTACATGAAACAGAAGCAATTGGATGTGGTGGTGATGGGCCGAGGCATGGCCTGGCTGGACACGGGAACCCACGAGTCGATGCTGGAGGCATCGTTGTTTATTCAGACGATCGAGACTCGCCAGGGACTGATGGTTGCGTGTCCGGAGGAAATTGCCTACCGGTTGGGATACATCGGCGCCGAGCAACTTGAGGCTACAGCGTCTTCGATGAAGAAGAATCGGTATGGCGCGTATTTACTGCAGTTGCTGAAGGAAAAGGTGTTCTGAAGAGTCAGCGTTGTTTCCCCTGAGGAACACAGGGCGCGGGGTGACTCTTGACCTCGCGGCTCAAGAGTTTCGCAGCGACAGTTGCAACATCGCGCCCCAGCGGCACATTTCATCGAGCTACGGTATGCCTGAAGGCATACCCCGATACGAAGCGGAGTTTTTCCGCAAGCTCTTGCTGCCGGGGGCTGCGTTCTTACGCGCTGTTCCGGCTGTTGTCGAAGGTCCGATACCACGGCTAGGGAACTGCGGCTGTCGCCTGGTTTGAGTATGCGCTCTCCACGTTACTCGAATCGACGGCGGTGGTTACGTAGTAATAGGTTTGCCCACTCTGCACTGAACTGTCGGTATAAACCGTCGTGGTAGTGGCCGAGGGGTTGAGCTTGGTATAGGGCCCGCCCGAGGCAGTTCCGCGATAGATGTTGTAGCCGGTCACCTGCGAAGTGCTGGCGTCCCAGGAAAGCGCTACGCTGTGCTGGGACTGAGATTGCTGGGTGCCGGTCCCGGAGAGAGTTTCCGTGCTTGGGGAGTTGGTCGCATCGCTGTCGAACACGAGAGTGCCGGGCGTACTTCCAGTTGCCGGTGGAGCGAAGGTGACGGTGAAGGGAACGCTCTGTCCAGCGGGCACCGTGACCGGGAAGGTGATGCCGCTAACCGAATATCCCTGACCGTTCCAGGCTGCAGAGGAGACTTTGATATCGGAACTGCCTGCGGTTAACGTCCCCTGCTTGACCGAGTCGGCGCCGACGGCCACATTCCCAAAACTCATGGTCGTGGGTGCTACGGCGAGCTGACCGGCGCTCGGAGTGCCGCCCGATGATTGTTTTGAGGCAGAAGAAACGCCTTGACAGCCAGCCAGCGCGAGGATGGCCGGCGCCACTAAGAGGCAGCCCAAGCTACGCAACCGGAATGCGACAGATCGACTCTGCACGTAACAATTATCCGAACCGACCACCTGGTCCGTCTAGAGGCCCCTAAGCCCTGACCTACGGCGGATTCTACACCACACTTTGGTAACGGCGGCAGGCTAGTCTGGCATTTACCTCACCGAGCCCGGCATCGAACTGTTTGATTTCGAACGCCCTGGTAACTAGATGTCTTGAAAATGGTGTGCAGTCCGCATCGGTTTCGCGGATAATGCCTGCAAACGATGGACACGTCCCACAGTGATTTGGAAGCGATCAGGCAACTGCTCGCCGACCTCACTCGTCAGTCTATCGCATCGAGCGCAAGCTGGGCCTGGAAGATGGACCAGCATCGCATGAGCCGGTAAAAGCAAGCGAGTCTGTGGCCCCGGCAGCCAGCGTGCCACCGCCTCCGCCGAGTATGCCCGCCGCGCCGACCGCTTCGCGACCGGCCATCCTGGAACCCAGGCAGCCGCCCACTCCTCCGCGGCCGCCGTACCCGCTTGTGCCAGACGCGGTGGCACATACTGAGCCTGATCTTGAGTCGCGCATCGGCTCGCACTGGCTCAATCGGATTGGCATTGCCGCTCTGCTGATCGGCGTGTCCTATTTCCTGAAATACGCCTTCGAGAACAACTGGATCGGGCCCGCGGGGCGGGTGACTATTGGCCTGCTTGCGGGGGTAGCCGTGGGGGTATGGAGCGAGCGCTTCCGCTCCCGCGGATACCGGACATTCTCATACTCGCTGAAGGCGGTCGGGATTGGAACGCTCTATCTTTCGCTGTGGGCAGCCTTTCAGGTTTACAGTTTGATCCCCAGCGAAGTTGCTTTCGTCGCCATGGTGGCGGTGACCTCGGCCACCGGCGTGATGGCGGTCAGGCAGGACGCCGAGATTCTGGCCGCGTTCGCCCTGACCGGCGGTTTTGTCACGCCCTTGTTGCTTTCCACCGGACAGAATCGTGAGTTGGCGCTTTTCTCTTACGTAGCTCTTCTTGATCTGGCGGTCCTCGCGCTCGTGGTCCTCAAACCTTGGCGACGGCTGCTGCTTCTAAGCTACGCAGGAACTTTGCTGCTGTACGTCGGCTGGTATTCGACCTTCTACAGTCGCAGCCAGATTTCCTTGACGACGGCATTTGCAACGCTCTTCTTTGCCATCTTCGCGGCCGCTCCGGTGGTTGCACAAGCGGGTGGGGACACGAGAACTTCGTCGTCGGTCCTGTTTGTTGCATTTGTGAACGCGGGCGCGTACTTTTTTGAAATTTATGCCATGTTCTCGGACGTCAACAAGACCGAGACGGCATGGTTCGCGTTGGCTCTGGCAGCGATTTATATCCTCCTGAGCCGTCAGGGTCGATCGAAGCGGAACGCTTCCGAAACCGCCCGGAGCTTGCACTTCCTGCACCTCGCCTTGGCGATCGGATTCATTACGATTGCAATCCCCATTAGCCTTGACGGGCACTGGATCACCATTGGCTGGTTTGTGGAGGCCGGCGTCCTTCTCTGGGTAGCAGAGCGCATTCACTCCGATTTCCTGAATGCATTTGCGGTTGGGGCTCTGGTGCTTGGAGTCTGTCGTCTGCTGCTGATCGATAACTTCTATTCCAACACATTGATCTTCAATGCGCGCATGGCGACTTACGCGGTAGCGATTGCAGTCCTTGGAATTGTGGCGTGGTATGGCCGGGGTCGCACGGACGAGATGGGACGGAATGTCGCGGCAGGCGCAGTAATTGCGCTCAACCTTCTGGCTTTGATTGCGCTGGGGCACGAGATCGCGGATTACTACGCATGGCAAATGGCCGAGCTTCATCCGAGACTCGGGCGATGGACTTCAACCAGTTGGGCAGAAGTGCGGCGAGTGGAGATTGCGCGAGACTTCACTTATTCGGCTTTAGGGATGGGCTATGGCGCCGGGTTGATGATCGTTGGTTTGTGGCGAAGATCCGCGTTTGTGCGTTGGCAGGCGCTGGTGTTGATTGCGGCCACGATTGTCAAAGTGTTTATTTATGACGTATCCGAATTGGACCGCGCCTACCGGATATTGAGTTTCATCGTGCTGGGCGTGCTGTTGCTGGCAATTTCCTTTGTCTACCAGCGCAACTGGCTGCAACTTTCGGCGAAGAAGAATTCAGCCCGGGCATAGAGGCGATTCGATCGCGTTTGCCAGCCATCGATCCTCGAGCCTTCAATTCCTTATTTCACGAATGTCCGCGATGCAATGTAGATCGATGAGTTGAACAGAACCGGTTCCATCTACTGCCTACTGCCCCTGCTTGCCGTACACATCTTTGATCTTGATGCCACTCTTCACGAAGCGATCATTGGCTTCAGTCCCTAATCGATTGCTCTTGTGCTCGGCAATGACTAAATCCAGAGCGCGCTCGATGGCTTCAGTTTCCGTGTCAGCACGCAACGCCCTCTGGGCGCGGGTGATTTTGATCGGATCCAGTTGAAAATGTTTGTGAGACCGGCTCCCCGTCCTGGGCATGTAATGTTTCTCCCCCGCACAAGTATCGCGCAAGCATATTCACTCAAGGAGAATATATGAACATGAGAAATCGGATCGAGCCGCAGAAAACACGGCCCCGACAATCGAGCCTGATCCCATACCTCCGTGCCGTGGGGTAACCACTTTTCGAGTTACCATCGGGGTTACCAAAGCCCGGTTTAAAGGTACTTTTAGGCCATGTACTCCTGGGACGGCAAAGACTAGTCTTGCTCTACGCTGCGCTGCCGGGACCGAGTTGGTTTTCAGCGCAGGTTTTCCGAATCGCCTTGGAGGCATCATGAAGTCGGCATTCCTCACCGTCTTATTGCTCGTAGGCGCAGCGCAGGCGCAACAGAGTTTTATGGCAGCCAACCCTTTGCCGAACGCTCCAAGCCCACGCAAATTCTGGAGCGCGGAGAATAAGGTCGATTTTTCGATTCTGGCGGGACAGATCACCGTCGATGCGATTACGACGCAGCACGGATTGAGTGAAGGGATGCGAGAGACCAACCCGATCATTCGTCCTCTGGTCACTCGTGGCGTGGCGGGTGAGGCGGCGGCTTCGGGACTCGGTTTTGGATTCGCTGTCGGGACAGCATATTTGCTGCATAGGACTCATCACTACACGGCCGAACGGATTGCGACGCGCACCATGCTTGCGGTCGAGGGCGGCTTTGTGGCCAACAATCTTTCGCGGCTGTATTGAGAGCGGTCGTTTCCAGCGCGCTGCGGCTCAACTGCGTTTTGGTTTTCACTTCGATCATGATCTTTCCACATCAGCGGGGCGACGTGCATTCGCGCGTCTAACGGGCGAGACGCCCGTTTCTCCATAGACCCACAGCTGTTGCCTGCTTCAAGGCGTCGCCCCGTTTCTTTGGCCTCCCTGCAGAGCACTCGAGAACTGGTTTAATGCGAAGGCACTAAAGAGTTGGCCTGCTTAGACTTGCGTTCTATCGTTGGGCGTGTCTTAGGAAGTCGATTGCCTAGGGGCGCTTGTGAGCGGAAGATGAGCCCCGCCGATTCCCGAATTATGAGACGTACATATTTTTCTTAGAGCTGAATGTGCGAAAAGAGCTTGGATTACAGCGAGAGATGGGTTATCGTGGCCGACACGAAAGTAAAGAACGGAATGCGTGAGCCGAACCACTCCCGGGCGGCAACGATCGTTTCGTTGCAGGGCGTGGTCAAGATTTAGTAAAAAGATGTCTCCAAGGTCGGAGAGGTCCAGCCATGAAATCTCCTCGTTGTCTGCCTGCCTTTTCTTCTGTGGCTCTTGTAGCGATATGTGTATTTGCTGGTTGCCTGGGTGCGAATGCGTGGAGCGCTGCCGGCGCAGATGAAGCCAACGCGCCGGTTTCCCCGGCAAGCGTCTTCATTCCTGGCCCTCTGCGTTCTTTTTTGCGGATGGCCGGCATCAGCCAGAAGATTTCGCCGGACGAAGTCGTTCCCCTGCTGGCTCATAACGTATTCGCACAAGGATACGAGGGTTCTCGAGATGGGGGCCGACCCACCGAGTTTCTGATCCTGCTCAGCCGATACGTTCATCAGGCACGGGAACTGGCAGTTCTGGCCGGTCCTGACGGAAGCATTCACGTTTCGAATTGCGAGGATGCGAAACCTTTGCTGCACGTGCTTGGCTACAAGGTGCGGCAGGACTGCGGAAAGAGCAACACTTCTTTAATGACCGCCGATCCGGAGAGGGCATTCCTGACCATTGATTCCGGCTTTCCCCTGCCTGCACTCGAAGAGACGTTGCAGGGAGGCAAGCCGTTCGCTTACCCATTCCCGGCCTCTCGGGTTCCCGTGATATTCACGGAAAGAGACTGGACGGTATTAAGCAAGGACAGCAGAAATTCCGGAGACTTGATCGAAACGATTTTGCGCGATCCTGTGGTGGCTCGCCTTTACTGGGCACTGGCTCGAAACGACGCTGAAACCAGAGCGGCGCTGCGGCAATCGGTGGGGCTGGGAAAACTGGTTCCGTTCGCCGCCGTACTTGATTTTTACGGGAGTCACATCTGCATTCGCTCCGGACGCGTCATTGTGCCCGGTGGAACCGGTGCGGAATCTGCCTGGAAGGATTTAGTTGGGGTGAGCCCGAACACGCCCGGCGAATTTGTACCCCGGTTATTGGAAAAGGATAACGGCTGGCTGGCCGCATATTTTGACGCTTTATCGCGGGTTGGGCAAACTCAACAGGCGCACTTTACCGAAACTCGGCTGCGGCATTTCTACGTAGCTTTTCGTGGTCAGACAATCTCTCCCGACGCCGCGAGGCCGGCGTTCCGGCCAGCTCCGGCGCTCTTGCTTCTAGTGACCAGGATCCAATGGCAGTCGAATGGCGAACCCGAAGTCCCTGGCAGTCTCGCAGTATGGAAAGAGATCCTTCGCGAGAAAAGCGACTCCAAGATTGTTCGTGATTGGGGGAAACGCGCCGGCCATTTGAGCAGTCCCGAGCAGCTCGCGGAAGCGATGTTCGGACTTTGCCGGGTGGAGACAGAAACCGGACCGCTGCAGATCTATCTGATGTTAAGCGAACTGGACGGACGGCGTTCACCGGAGAATCGCTTAAGTCCGCAAACCGCCCTCTTATTGGCGAGCAGGTTCACAGAGTTCAGCAATCAATACCTGGTGTTCTCGGAGTTCCCCGAGTTGACTGACGCATCCATAACAGAGTTTCTGAATGTGGCCGAGAGTTTGGGCAGGATTCCTAACCACACATTGCGTGGCAACGCCATGGGGATATTCCAGGCGAACATTGGGATGTGGCAGATTCTGGCCCGTCAGGGACAGATCCAGAGCGCTGCGCTGAACGATTCCTGGCAGAAAGTGATTAAGCCCTTTGGCAAGGTTGCCTCGTCTCCCCAGCTCTTTGACGCAGGCAGTGATTCTCTGGGGGAACTACTGCTGGCGGCCACGGGCAAAAAGAACGGTTCGCAGGATGAAATTATTGATTTGCTGGCAGGTCCTCGGCAAACGAGTCCGGAAGGCCAACGGATGCACGAGGAAATAGCCAACGAAATGCGATCGGTGTTGGACGGCCAGCGCTTGGTTTCTCTGGATACGATCTTGAACCTGGGAGCGGGGCTGGATGCGGTGGCGCACGGAACCGAGAAGGGCGAGGATTTGATCCCGTTGGCCGGCGAGCTTCGGGAATTCGAAATGCCACGTCCGATTTTCAGCAGCGGTGAGAGAACGCAATGGGCGACCGGGGTCTACAACAATCGTCACACCGAATTGCAGATGCGCACGGATCTGACCCGGGTGATAAAGTCCGGTTCTCGCGAGCAAATGGAGGAGGCGCGGGGCCAACTGTGCCCATTTTTGAGGGATACGCTGGTTGGCTTGAACTACGCGTATTACGAACCGCCGGGAGCGCAGATTCTGCATAACAATCCGCTTTTCGTCCGCTCCCACGATTTTTCAGGAGACACGGTCGCGGGCGTCGAACATGTCTGGCAAGCTTCGCAGATGTTTGGCGAGGGATCGCCGGCGGGCGGTGGCGCGCATTTAGTTGGCTCGCTCGCCGACTTGCCCTATGTGCTCGCGCAGGTGGAGCAGGACTTCATCGCCCCGGAAAACGTTCAGGCTCTAATCTGGAGGGAATTAGTTCCCGGACTCCTGATCAATGCGACATTGCCGCGCTGGTGGAGCGTGAGCCCGAGTGAGCTTCATGCCGTCACGCTTTATCAGCGATCGGGCGAGGAGCTTTTGACCGCTTCCGTACGAGATCCACAATTGCGGATCAAGGTGATGACGATCCTGTCGGAGCGCATGGATCCGGAAACTTCAGAGCGAGTGGAGTTGGCACTGGTTGAAGGGCGGCCGGCGGACGCAAATCCTCAAATCACGCCGGCGGACACGTTCTATCTTGCTGCCGAGTTTCGCCGAAGATTTTCTGGGGAGAGCAATTCTTTAGGCACGGCCAGTCAGGAATTGGACGGCCTGTGCCGCCGGTATCCGGCAGAGGTCAGTTGGGAGCGGTTGTCGCAAGACTTCGGCGTGCCTCATCCGATTCTGACGCAGAGTTACGCTCGCGAATTGCTCAATCTCAAACCGTTTCCTGCTTTCGAGGGCTATTCCAGCCGCTTGCTGGCCGAGAGTTGGGATTCCAGCAACTTGTATTGGGCCCGCCTGGCGGATGAGAAGGGCTATTCGCCGGTTACGTTAAACGTCCTGGTTCCCCAACTGACTCATCGCATGGTCGAAAAGATTTTTGCCAGCGACTTCGAAGATTGGCCGGCTATGCTGCGGGCCATGCGAGAGACAGGCGAAGAATTTAAGCAGGGTAAGATCGCTTCGTCATCGACGATCGGCGCCAAGATCCAGTTTTGATGCAAGTTGTGAGACGTAGCTATCTACGTCTACAGGTCAGGGAATATATGACAAAGAACTACTTTCTACTTCCCGTGTTAATGCTGACTCTTTTCTCCGGCCCCGGAACCCGGATGGTCGCTCAGGAAAGCGAACCGAACATTCGCGTGGTTGTCGACATGGTGCAGTTAAATGTCGCGGTGACGGATGCCAAAGGGAACTACATTACGGGGCTTCATCCCTCAGATTTTGCGATCGTCGAGGACAACATCCCGCAAAAACTCGCAACGTTTGGAGAAGGCAACGAACCCGCCTACAAAGTGGTGGACGTTGCTCCGGCAGACGGCAAGACTTCGGCCCAGGCCGCCGGACAACCGCTCACAGCGGATCAAAAGGCGGGAGACGATCTTCAGAGTCTCGGTTCGATGGTGGCGGGGGCGAATGTTTTTCTGCTTTTCGACACCAGCAACTATATGTACCGAGGCTTTGTCTTCGCGCAAGATGCGATCGCCGACTTCGTGCGTTCTCTGGAGAGCGCGGACAAAGTGGCCTTCTATTCTTACAGCCGCGACCTCTCCAGACCCGCCCCGCTTACCCCCGACCGCGCCCAGGTCTTGCGCGGTGTTCGGGCGACTGTTGCCGGAGACGATGCCGCGCTTTACAACTGTTTGTTGCTCACCATAAAAGATGCGGCGCACTACACCGGAAGAAAAGTGGTCGTGGTCTTCTCGAACGGCCCCGACAATTCAAGCATGGTTCCTCCCGAGGACGTGGCCGAGTTGGCGCAATCTACGGGAATCGCCATTTACATGATCAGTACGCAGTTGGCTAAGTTGGAGCCAGTCTCCACGGCAGTCTTTGAACGCATGACCGCGGCGACGGGAGGCAAGGCATACTTTGCCAAGACGTGGAGGGACGAACAGCGAGCCTTTGCCTCCATCCGCGATGACTTGGCACATCTTTATTCGCTCAGCTACTATCCTCAGGCAAATCCAAACCGCGGCTGGCGCGGCATCACGGTGAAATTGGTCGGCGACCGCGCGAAAAAGTACCACATTCGAACGCGCAACGGATATCGTCCCCAGCCCAATCGATTCACCGCGGGAACAGCGACGGCGTCGGCCTCGGAAGCTGCTCCGAGTAGTCAATAGAGCATAGGCGGTTGCCTCGGTGCTCGATCTGAATCGGATGGTTACGGCTTGGGCTTTGCCTCTCGCAGTTTTTCGGCCGCATATTCCGGCGTGATGTCACGTTGCGGCGACCCCAGCATTTCAAAGCCCACCATGAACTTTCGGATACTGGCAGATCTGAGAAGCGGCGGGAAAAAGTGCGCGTGGAAGTGCCATTCCTCATGTTGCAGTTCGTCGGTCGGTCGCTGATGGAATCCCATCGAGTAGGGGCACGACACTTGGAATAAGCTATCGAATCGGCTGGTGATGCCTTTCAGAATATCCGCGAGTGCGGATCGTCCTTCCTCATCGAGAGCACCAATGTCAGCCACGTGCCGCTTGGAAAGCACCAAAATCTCATATGGCCAGACTGCCCAGAAGGGCACGACGGCAAGAAAATGTTCGTTGCCGCAGACAAAGCGGTCTCCAGAAGCTTCTTCGATTCGGATGTAGTCGCACAGTAGACAAGTCCCGTGTTGCTTTTGATAAGCGGCAAATGCTTCCTGCTCTTTGCGCGGCTCATTCGGGATGGTTGAGGTTGCCCAGATTTGGCCATGCGGATGAGGATTGCTGCAGCCCATCATCAGGCCGCGGTTCTCGAATATCTGTACATAGTTAATGCCGGGATCCCGAGCCAGGCTCTGGAACTCTTGTATCCAAGTGTCGACCAATGCGCGGATTTCTGACGGTGACATTCGCGAAAGGGTTAGATCGTGGCGCGGAGAGAAGCAGACAACGCGGCAGATGCCGCTTTCAGTCTGCGCGACAAGAATGCCCCTCCCTTCGATATCGAGTTGCGACGGAGGTGGATCGGGCTGCAGCGCCGCGAAATCGTTGTCGAAAACAAACGTTTGGGAATAGGAAGGGTTTCGTGCGCCGCCGGCTCGGATATTTCCGGGGCAGAGATAGCAATTGGGATCGTAGGGCTGGCTGGATTCCTGTTCGTTTGGCTCGGTCTGACCTTGCCATGGCCGCTCGGTCCGATGAGGCGAGACTAATACCCACTCGCGGGTGAGTGGATTGAATCGTCGATGCGGGGAACTCGGCATCGTTTGGTCGATCGAGTCGGGAGTTGGCGGATATTTCATTCACCTGTTCAGCGACTTTGTTGTTCGTCCACGCCGGCCCAACGCAGCGCTTCCTGCCGGTTGGAGAAGGCCCGCATCTCGACAATTTTTCCGTCGCGGATGGTGTAGACGTCGGCAAGGCGCACGTCCGTCCATTGGTTGCTGCCTTTCGGACGAAACCTAGCGTGAACAAATACTACGATCCGGTTGCCGGATGGTATGAGCTGCTCGGGCTCGCTGCTGCCTTCAGCCCAAGGGGCGCGCGATTGCGTCAAATAGCGTTTCACTTCATCCCGCCCGTGGTAGGCGCCGCCGCCGGGAAATTCTACAGGTTCGGACCACTCGATCTGCGGATCGAACGGTTTTACGGCCGCGTCGATATCGCCTCGGTTGAACGCCGCATACGCGCCCCTGAGGGCAACGATGGCCTGCGCCTGCTCAGGCGTGTTTTCCACACTAGACTCCTTCCGCGCCTTGGTGCATGCGCCCAGATTCAGGATTGCAGCAACAATAAAGACAAAGGTCAGCGGTCTGCTCATGGGTGCATTGCTCGCAACTGCGCTTAAAACGCACCTTCCAATGTTACGCTCCGCCGTTTGCTCGTCAGGTTTCTGCAACGGCTCCGGCGCCGTCGGAAGCTTCGCAGATCAAGATGGTAGGCTTCAAGCCTGTCTTCGCTTCATAATTCTGTTCGAGTCTTTGCTGGACCTCTCGCGCATGGGCGGAATCCACGAAGTTGATTGTGCATCCTCCAAATCCCCCGCCCGTCATGCGCGCGCCGTACACACCATTTTGGCCGATTGCCAACTCGACCATCAGATCAAGTTCTGGTGTACTGACTTCATAATCATCGCGAAGGCTACGATGAGAGTCCGCCATCAGCTCGCCGAACTGTGCCAGATCTCCCGCGGTTAATGCAGTTGCCGCCTCTTGGACGCGATCATTTTCGGTCACGACATGGCGAACCCGCTTATAGATGACAGGACTCAACCGGTCCCGATATTTCTCCAATTCATTGACAGTCACATCGCGGAGGGCGCGGATCTCTGGTAGAGCCTGCTGCAGCGCACGCAAACCCTCTTCGCACTCGCGCCTGCCGCGTATTGTATCCGCCACTCGCATGCTCATGGCGGACCAGAGTGTTGCACACCATAAGTCGCACTTGACTTGGCACTGGAAGAAGTTGGAAATCAAGCGATCGGCAATCCAACATCAGGGCATGTCCAGCGCGACCATGGCATGAGATGAACTGATCCATGATCCCGCATTTTGTTTCTGGATAAAGATGCTCGGCCTGTTGACAGATTCGCGGGATTGCATTTCGATCGACGTTGATCTCGGAGTTTCTCAGCAGTGCCCATGCCATTGAAACTTCGAGAGCGGCGGACGAACTCAGGCCCGATCCGAGGGGCACTTCGCTAGTGATCGCGAGATCTGCACCACGCAGTTTGTATCCGGAGGATTCAAGCACTCCCGCGACGCCGCGGACGTAATCGCTCCAGTGACCAGACTTTCCGGGGCGGATGGAGTCGAGGTCCAGATCGCGCATTTCGCCCAGGGTCTCGGAATAGACGCGCAGTCGGCGGTCGGGGCGCGGGCTCACCGCAACGTATGTGTACAAGTTGAGAGCAGCCGGCATAACGAAGCCATCGTTATAGTCGGTGTGCTCGCCGATGAGATTCACTCGCCCGGGCGCTCGGTAAATCGTGGGATGGCCGCCGTACAGTTCGGCGAATAAGAGCGTTCAGTCTGTGAGTGGCTTCGTTCGTCGATCTGTCGATTGGTTTCACCGAAGTTTGTGTGCGCTACGGTCTGACTGTAACCATCACAACGCCATGCGATACGACCGTCGCTGAAAACTTGCCGGTAAATCGGCCCAGATCTTTTTTCTGCCACAAATCGCGGACCGCTGCTTCCAAATGATCGGGATATCCCAGATCCTCCCAGTTGACAGTGATCTCATGATCCCCGCTCGCACGATTAAACAGAATCACGGCGCGGCTGCCATCTTTCATTTGTTTTGACCACACTTCCAGGTCGCCATTCTTTTTTACTCGCTTGCCTTCGCTGCCGAGCGGGTCCTGATCAACCGCGATCACCTCTTTATTAGTAAGAATGTCGCGAATCTCCGGGCGCATATCGCGCAAGTCATTGCCCGCGATCAGCGGAGCGGCAAGGATGGCCCACAGGCTGAAGTGGGAGCGGTATTCGGTGTCGGTCATGCCGCCGTTGCCGACCTCGAGCATGTCGGGATCGTTCCAGTGACCGGGGCTGGCGTAGCTTTCCAGGCCGACCTGCAGATCGACGATATCGACTACGCCGTTCGAACAACAATCTCCAGCCGGCCATTTGACGCGGCCTTGCCAACGGTCCTGGATGTCGTCAGTGGTGCGCCACAAGTTGCCGCCAACTTCTTTTCCCCACAGCCATGGCTTATGTTTACCCCACTCGCAGATGCTGAAGACGATGGGGCGGCCCGAGGCGTCGAGTGCCTGTCGCATCAGGGCATAACTTGAGGGCGCATCTTGGGTGGTCGAGTTGCACCAATCGTATTTCAAATAGTCCACAGTCCAGGCGGCGTATTGGCGCGCGTCCTGATATTCGTGTCCGAGGCTACCCGGCCGGCCAGCACACGTCTTGCTACCAACGTCCGAATAGATTCCGAACTTCAAGCCCAGAGAGTGGACGTAATCGGCCAGCGCTTTGATCCCAGAAGGGAAGCGCTGCTGATCGGCAACGATGTTGCCGTTTTTATCCCGCGCAACCTGCCAGCAGTCGTCGATTACGACGTACTGGTAGCCCGCGTCTTTCATGCCAGATTTCACCATGGCATCGGCGGTTTGGCGGATTAAGTCTTCGCTGACGTTGCAGCCAAACTTGTTCCAACTGTTCCATCCCATCGGCGGCGTAAGGGCCAACCCAGCATCCTGCCCAAATAATGCCGGAGCTGCATTCAAGAAAATGAAAGCCAAAAGAGTTAATGTTCTCGTTCTCACGTCTTTTATCTCTCACTGCACAGATTTTCCCGTACGCATCTAGTACCGCGCAGATTTTTTCTGCGAGCACTTCGAAGGTCAAGCCGTCACTATAGGTTTTGATCCTCTGAATGCGTAATAGACGATATAGAGATAGCAGAAGGCGGGAAGGATGAAAGCATGGTGAATTCCCACTCGATCCGCCAAGGCGCCTTGCATTACAGGAATGATAGCGCCGCCGACGATCGCCATGACCAGCAGGCCAGAACCGTCCCCGGTGAGGGGACCAAGTTCAGCGATCCCGAGGGTAAAGATGCTGGGAAACATGATCGAGTTAAAGAAACCCACAAGCAGAATGCTCCACATCGCCACATGGCCGAGGGTAAGCATAGAAATACAAACCAGCAGAAAGGCCGTAGCCGCGGCGATACCCAACACGGTGCCAGTGCGAACCTTTTGCAGGATTGCCGAGCCGATGAACCGGCCAACCATGGCGCCTCCCCAATAATAGGAAACGTATCGAGCGGCTACCAGGACGGATACATTGCCAATGTTCGACTGGCTGAGATAGTTAATCAGGAAACTACCGATGGCTACTTCTCCTCCGACATAGACGAAGATGCCAACCATCCCCAGCACTAGATTACGATGCTTCCATATACTTCCTTGCGGACCGGTGGCCCCGTGACGTTCTGCTTGCGGCATCGCCGGCAGTCTGAAAAGCGCAATGGCGATTCCGAGCACAAAGAGCGTTACTCCAATTACAACGTAAGGCAACTTGACTGAGGAAGCCTCGTGGATCCGATATGCCTGCAGCGCTTCGGGCGAGAGCAGTCGCACGCTCTCCATGCTGAGAGGAACGGCGGTCAGGATAAGCGCGCCGCCAAGATAAGGTCCAATAGTCGTTCCCAGCGAATTAAACGCTTGTGCCAGATTCAAACGGCTCGAGGCTGTCTCCGCAGGACCCAGTACCGCAACATATGGATTGGCCGCTACCTGCAACGCGGTAATTCCGGCCGCCAAAATCATCAGCGCCGTCAGAAAAAGCGGATACGATGCCACGCTTGCCGCTGGTATGAAAAGAAAGGCACCGACACCCATGGTGAAAAGTCCCACCACCATAGTTTTGTGGTAACCAATCCAGTCGATCAGCTTGGCCGAGGGAATAGAAAAAATGAAATATGCCGAAAAAAAAGAAAACTGAATCAGCATGACCCTGGCGTAGTTCAGGTCGAAGATGGACTTCAGATGAGGGACCAGCACGTCGTTTAGCACGGTGACGAAACCCCACATAAAGAAAAGTGTGGTCATCACCGCCAGCGCGGCTTTATAGGTTGAGGAAGGTGCAACTGCGGAGGTAGAGCTGTTCACGTTCGCAAGTGCCATCGGATTTCGTCGCTCGTTTCGCTGCAGGGCTCGCCTTCACTCACGAGCCTGGTCAGCGCTCAGCATATAACATTTAAGTGTTGGAGGCGCACTTAGTTTTCTTCTCGGAAAGTAATCGGTTGCCTTCTCGGGAACATCGCAGATTTTGATCGCACCCACTAAGGTTGCGCCGTGTGTGTGTCAGCGGAAAAGAGTCAGGTCGACTGCATTCCCCATCGCCTCATGTCCAGTGGGCCCGGGATGCAGGTGATCTCCGCTGTCGTACTTCGGATTCATTCGCCGGGAATTCGCGGGATCCGCTATCGCCGACGCGAAATCGATGACTCCATCAAAGCTGCCGGAGGTTTTGATCCAGCTGTTGACTGCAACGCGTTTAGCCTCTCCCTGTTCCGTCCAACCGCCAAAGCCTTGGTATGGGAGAATGGTTGCTCCGAAAATCTTGAGCCCACGCGCGTGCGCCTGGGCAATGATCTGTTTGAAGCCCGCGATCAGTTCGTCGGCGCTAATCTGAGTCCTGCTCAGGCATGGAACCACCTGCGGCGCCAGGGGCGCGGTTGGAGTATCGGGTTGGCCGATATCGTTAGTGCCCTCAAATAGGATCACGGCGCGCAAAGCGGTTTGCGAAAAGACGTCGCGGTCTAATCGAGCGAGCGCATTCACTCCCCAGCAAGGTGAGTTGGTCAACACGCGGTTGCCGCTAATCCCGGCATTCAGGACAGACATGGCAGACTGCGAACTGTTGCTGAGCAGACGTCGAGCCAGCACATCGGTCCAGCGCTCGTATTTGTCAGGGCGGGAAGAGACACCATCTGTGATGGAGTCTCCTAGCGCAACAATCGCTCCGTTCACGTTGGGAGATGCGAGCACCTCAAGCGACTGCAGGAAGTACCACGATTGGCTGGTTTTCGCGAACGGGCTTGCTGCCTCAGTGCTGGCAAAGTTTCCGGCATCGGAAATGTAGTTGGTTTGAAGAGCCACAGGATGAACCGTGGCTGGGCCAGTTGAGCCGGAAGTGAACAGACTCAAAGACAGATTCTGTTCGGAGCCGACAGACAAAGAAATCGTGTCACTGAGAGCTTCGGCGCCTTCGCGGATCGTAATCGATTTGCTTCCTCCGAAGGTGACTGCATGGTTGGAGCCGGGAACGAGGCTGGCTCCGCTATTCTGCAAACCCACATAGACGCTTTCGAATGTGACCGCCTGGGTGCCGAAAGTGTTCGCAAGGCGAATTCGCACAGCCTGTCCGCCGACAGACGTGTGGATGATCTCGCGGAGGGTCTGATTCTTGAAGGTCGCGGGATCTGGGACCGCTGCGTTTGACGTGCTCCACGTTGCCACCCAATGCTGACTGGGATTCTCGGCAGCCGCCAAAAAAAAGAACGCAACCGTCAGGCCAACCGCTGCGAACAGACTGTAGCGTGCGATACGGCGAGTGTATTCGATCAGCAACGTGCTCCGCGACAAGGATTTCATCTGGCATTTACCGAGCCGATGGCATTCTATAACGAGTTGTTATCCCGGCATCGCTCGTTCCCTAACAGGCACGGATATGGACTGCCGTTGCTGGTTACGAGTATGCTACGCGGTATCGGTGGCTTCGAGATGAAATTGAAATCCTCTACGTCTATTAGTTTAGCGTTTGCGCTGGCGATCTTGATTCTCCACTCCAACGCACTGTCGCAAGCTCCCTCGCCGCAGAAGGCTGCAGACCCGAATCCCAGCAACGTCGGCAGCAAGATCTCGATCTATGATCTGGAAAGCAAGAGCATTCGCGTCGTTTATACGGCGGACAAACTTTGGGAGGCGCCGAATTGGTCTCCTGATGGCAAGTATCTGCTGGCGAATTCCGGCGGTGCGCTTTACCGATTCACGCTTGGCGCGGACGGAAAAGCGCAGCCACAGAAACTGGCTCTCGACGCTGCGTATCAATGCAATAACGACCATGGCATTACGCGCGATGGAAAGCTGCTAGCTTTTTCGGCGAAGTTTGGCTCGGCTCCAGAGTCGCAAGTGTTCGTCGCTTCCTCCGACGGTACCAACCCCCGATTGCTGACTCCGAATAGTCCAAGTTATTTCCACGGTTGGTCGCCCGACGGGAAGTGGTTGGCCTTCGTCGGCAAGCGCGGAGAGTACTTCAATATTTTTCGTGTTCCGGTAGGCGGCGGGAGCGAACAGCGGCTCACTTCAAGCCCGGTTGCCGACGATGGTCCTGACTACTCACCGGATGGCGAATGGATCTATATCAATTCGAACCGCTCCGGCACTTGGGATATCTGGCGATTTCCCCCCGACGGCGCCGGACCCGGAGACAGCAAGGCTGAGCGCATCACCAGCGATGAGCTCGAGGACTGGTTCCCGCATCCTTCGCCCGACGGGAAGTGGCTCGTCTTTTTGTCTTTTCCAAAGGGCACTCCCGGGCACAACGTCAAAACTAACGTGCAGCTTCGCATGATTCCCATGCCGCTAGCCGCAGCCGGGCATGGCGCGGCTGGATCAATTCAAAGTCTGGCGCAGATTTTTGGTGGACAAGGAACCATCAACGTCAACTCGTGGTCGCCCGATTCGAAGAAGTTTGCTTTTGTCATCCTATGAAGTATTGCCCTAGGACGCGGGACAGTGCCAGGATTGATCCGGGGCACGCCATCTTATGTGCCGGTATAAAGCTGAAATGGCGCCCAGTAAAATGGCTTGCGGAAGCTGTCGGAGTGAAGTAAGGAGAGTTTCGCGGAACGAAGCGCCGCCCGCGGACTTCGACCTTTCTCGAGTTCGTCATAGAGTTGGTCCATGAGCCGGGGCGTTGAAGCGTCGCTGACTTCCCAAAGCGCACCGATCACGTTGTGCGCGCCAGCGTGCAGAAATGCCCAGGAGAGCCCCACCAATCCCTCACCTTTATATGCGCGGGCGCCTGCGCCGTAGCAGGTCGAAATGGTCACCAATTGTGCGTGCAAGGGGTGGTGAATGATGTCGCGTGCGTAGAGTTTGAAAGAATCTTCTTGTGCGGATGCTTTCGACAGTATGACGGCGGAATCCAACGGACTCAATCGGCTGGCTGTGCCGTGCGCGACGAAATGGATGTAAGCAAATTGCTCGGGGTCGCTTTCGAGATAAGCCGGGGCCGTGGCTTGAGCACGCGTAAGTACCTCGCGTCCAGCCGGAGCGAAATGCTTTTCGATATTTTCGATTTCCACTCCCGCCTTAGGCAATTCGGCATAATCGGCATTGGGAGAGACAGCGTCGCCGATGAGAAGTAGTTTGCCGCCGGACTTGGTCGACCCATGCGACCCTGCCAGCAATCGCAGTGAGTTGGCGTCGGCGATGGTCGCGTCTTCAATCCAATAGTGCGGCTTCGGGCCGGGCACTAATAAGGTCTCGAAATTCAGACTGTTTAAACTGCCATCGGGGATGATGAAAACCTGCGCGTCTTTCGCTAGCTGAGATTGTGCGGGCGAGATGAGCATTGTGTAAAGCGCTGTGCCATCTGCGTTCGCGGTTTCGAGGACATCCTGCGGCCCAACCAGAGCTTTTCGATAGCGCTGCACTGCCGCATCGATTTCCGCTGCCGGAGGCAAAACGAACAGGCTGGTTTTTTGCGGCGTGATCGCCCAGAGATACGATTGCTTCTCTCCCAGCCAATAAAAAAGGATTGCGCCGCCGGCGCGTTTCGCCGCTTGTTGGGTATTTAGCGGATCAGGGGCGAATGCAGTTCCTTTGGGCAAATATCCTAGTCCTTCGCTGAGAGTCCGAGCGCGGCTGTAGTCGGCAACCTGCAAAGCCCGGTCGGTCTTTCCGCGCGAGATCAGAAAATGAATGTAGTCGTCGTAAATGCGTGTGGCATTGGTGAGAAACGGCAGGCGGGAGTCTTCGTGTTGGAGTGAGGAGCGAGCAGTCTCAAAGGTCGTGAGGGCGGTTCGATATTCCCGGTCTGCGGAGTCTGGCTGATTTTCGTCTTCATAAAGCCGTGCGAGCGACCGCTCCGCCTCCCACTTCAGAAATACTGGGCTATCCTCAGCCTGTGCGACTTCGCGGAACGCGTTCTCCGCAGCGGGGACATCATGCTCTTGCGCGGCGACTTGCCCTTGAACAAGCCGGGGATAGACTTCGTCGCGCTTGTTGCCATCGGCGCGAGCCATGGAGAGAGCTTCGTCTGAGTAGCGCTTAGCATCCTCCAGCTTTCCAGTTTGCTCAGAAACGAACGCCAGCGCGATCAGCGAATTGATGATGTCTTCTCGACTGTTGATTTGGCGCGCGAGCCTGAGTGACTGTTGGAACGATTCCTCGGCGGTGGTGAAATTTGTCGCGTCCATGTCAATGTATCCAGCGTTCGTGAGCCACTTTACTTGGTCTGAGGTGTCGCCAAGCTTCTCAGCCTGTTTTGTAGCATCAACAAACATTTTCAGGGCTTTCTCAGAATCTCCGAGCTTGTAGTAGGCCCATCCCATGTTGCCGAGCGCCTTTTGTGCGACGCTACCGAACTTCCGAGTTAAAGAAATTTGGCGGGCAGCATCGGACCAGTCGAGCGCTTCGTCGAAGTGCGCCTGTTCGTCTGCGGACCAGCTCAAGTCCAGCAATGCGTTGGCCTCCCACAGCGGGTCACCGCTGGCGCGGGCCGAAGCAAGAACACGTTCGAACAGGCCCTGCGCTTGTGCATAGTGGCCGCGTTCCATTTGCAGCGCACCCTCCGCATTGAGTACATCCGCGCAATCAGGATTGTCGGAGGTAGCGCAGATCCGTTCCGCCTCTGCTAGATTTTGCTCCGCTTCAGAAAACCTGTGTAGGGAAACATACGCTAGACCTTTCCACATTAGTTCTTGGACAGCCAACTCCCCCGAGGGGAGCGGAACGGATTCAGAGGTGAGAAGCTTTAGCGCTTCCTCATTCATGCCACGCATATGCAGCGCCCTCGCCCGGAGAATCGTGAACCTCCATGCCCAGTCAGGACCAGCAGCGCGGAAATCTTTGTAGCCTCTCTCCGCTTCCAGGGCCGCGGCCACCGTGTCTCCCATGCGAAGAGTCCGCCTCGCATGGTCGAAAGCAGTTTGTGGGTCTCGGCGAGAGCAGCCCGGCAAGCCGCACACGGCGAGTATAAGGGTGATCGCTCCTAGCGACCACGCTCCTTTGAGGTTCTTCCTTCGATCGTGGCGACGTCGCTTTCCGTGCCCGAGCCATGGGGAATTCCGCAGTCGCCCGAGTTTAGCGCGGAAAGCCATAAACGGGAATGTATTAGCAAGCGGAGACCACAGGATCTACAACGAAGCGCTAGTGTCCGCCGCCACTGCCCGTGCCATTTGAATCCGCCGTGACAATGTTCGCATTGGCCTGCGCCAGGCATCCCAACTCCAGCCGGATCATGGTCAAGTGGAACCTGTACTTATCAAGACCCGGTGCCCCGTTTTTCTCGCGCTTCATGGTCAGTTCGGCAAGGAATATTTTTCCAAAGTGGGGTACATCGATTACATGGCCGAACGATAGGCCTGGAGCACCTGTCACGCGGTTGACCAACGAGCAATCCAACTTGTTCTGGCTTTGGGCTGCAGTGGGGTCCCATCGATATCGGTCGTTCGCCCACTCGGGGAAATCCTTCGCGCTGGTGATGTCGGTATATTGCTTGGCAACCCGGCCGAGGACGCCAGCGTCGTCAAAGTAAGACAGCGCATTGGCCGGCTTCGCCCCAAGGATATCCACGTGTCGCTCCAGTTCGACTTTGTGTCCACCAATCCTGAGATTGTCGAAGCGCGTACCCAGAAACGTCACCGATGGCACTCCATCGGTAAGTCCATTGTCGGGATCGTACACAGGATGTTCCGTAGAAATCTGCGCCACCACGCGATCGGCCGTGACTACATCGAGGACATTCAGATCTTCGACGACCGAAGTTGCCAGGGTGGTAAAGCCGTGACCCTGTTTCGGACTCTTGTGCCCCGCGACCTGGGTGTAACCCGACTGATAGGAAATCAGCCCGTCCAGACGAAACGGGTCTGCATGCTTGAATTGGTAGTGGCCATCCTCCGGCAACTTTACGTAGGCCCGCGGCTTGATGGTCTCACGCAGGGGTTCTTCAAAATCCGCGCTCAGAACATCGGCTGCGGCGTAGTATGTGTGGGACGGCTCTTTTGTCGGTAGCAGTGACTTCAGTAGTGTCGCCATATTGTCCTCCGCTCGATTGAGCTACTTCTGAATTTGTACATCAATCGAATAACGCCCGAGGTCTGAATTCCCGTTGGCGGTCGTATTGCCGCGCACCGCCAGCGTGTAAATGCCTTGCTCCTGACTCGCTCCTGGAACATAAATCGATCGGGCCTCGTCGGATGCGGCCGCAGGAGTGGTGCGCGACCATTCTAGTCTTCCTGACGGACTCGACAAGGCAAAAGTGTAGGAGGCGAAGTGGCTGTCTGGGGGAATGTTTACCAGCAAATGGAAGCCTTCTCCGGGGCGTGTCGAGATCTCGGTTGTGCTCGTCCCGCGGGTGCTGACGTTGATTGAGGCCCAGGGCAAAATCTGCGGGCTGCTGGCTAATTGCTTCAATTGCGGATACGTCACCAGATTTTGATACCCAACCACGACCAGCAGAACGGCCAGAACCGGCACCACAAAAGCAGGACGCAACCATGCCCATCGGCCCACTTTCGCGGCAACTGGCGTCCTCGCCGGAGAAACGGCGACGGGCTCCGCCAGTACAACTTTGCTGTGTTCGACCAAAGCAGCTCCAGCTCGAACATCGAGGGCACACTCCTGGCAGTCGAAAAAGTGCTCCTCGAATTGTTCCCGCTGCTCGGGCGTAAGCTCGCCGAGCAGGTACTTCTCCGCCGCCATTAAGCGGATCGATTCGGTGTGGTCCATGTCTGCAAATATCCTTCGTATGGATGGTGAAAAAACAGGACAAATCGTTTCATAGTGTTAGTCTGCCCCTTTACTCCTCAACTCTTCGGCGGGCGCATTCTTCAAATAGATGGCCTTAAAGGCCTGCTTGGCACGGTGAAGCAGGACTCTAAGGTAGTCCCGGTCAACGTTAAAGTCTTTACACACCCCGTCTTTATCGCGCTCCTCCAGAAAGATCTCCCGCAGCAGCCGACGGTCGCGCTCCGATAATTCATCGAGGACCTGGCGCACTTTTTGCTGCATTTCTTTGTGTGACAAAATCGCTATGACATCCAGCGATGGATCAGGAATGTTCGCGCCGTCTTCTTCTTCGACCGAATTGTCCCGGGAAGCGGACCGATAGTACTCGAGCAACACGTTATTGCAGACAGAATTCACAAAAGCTCCTAACCGTTCCGGTTGTCTCAATCTCCCCTCGCTGCGCAGAGCGACAAAGACCCGGGCAAAAGTTTCTTGACGCAGGTCTTCGATGGCCTGGGGAGAATTTACCCGGGAACGCAGTTTCAATTGGATCAGCTCACTGAAATAGGCAACAAAATGGCTTTCTGTCCGGAAGTCGCCCGAACATAGCCGTTCTAAGTAAGCCTCGTCGAACTTGTAGAATTGCAAGACACTGGCCCCTGGGTGCGCGTAAGTGGCAGCTATTCTACACCGCCCCTGACGGAACAGACCGAGCGATTGTACGGGCCGGTGTCCGATGAACTCTTTCTGACACGCTCAGTGTGAAACGAAATTCGCTTCCGATACACCATTCCAATGAACATTGAACTGGGCACAGCGTACTGGGAGACGTGCCGGTTCTTGTTCGCGGGTCCACTCGCGAAGCAAACCAGCTTCGCTGGGTACCAGCATCCCGAAGGAGGACGCTGCCGCCGGGGGGATGGCATCGTTCCTCAGCTTCGCCGGAGCCGTTTCGTTACGGCTTCGGCGCGATTCGGGACGCTCGCGCACAAAACAAACGGGAGCGCTTGTGCTCGCAATTCACAGACAAGTACACGCAGAGAGCAGCCGGACGTCGAAGTCAACCTCGACCTCAACCTTGACCTCAACTTTGACCTCAACTATGAACGAACCGTTTCAGGTAAAGCACTTTCACCGGCATCTATCAGGCGAGCAGCGAAATATTCCAGTGGGAGTTATGCAGGCAGTGCTAATGCACGCCTTGCAGCTCCGGCGTAGTTGCCGGGAAGTTTTTCTGCTCTGCGATATTCAACGACACAGCCTTGCAGACGCGGCCATGATTCTGGGGATTAGCCAGGTTGTAGCAAAACGCAGGCTTCGACTTGCTCGGCGACGAATGAACGATGTGATTGAACGGTTGTGTGGGCCGATCCGAGAGGTCGCAGGACCGAAGTCAGAATGACTGTGTTTGGCTGTCGCTGTGCCAAATTCCTTTGAAGGTGCCGGAAGTTGCGAGAAGAATCCGGATTGCCTTCGGGGCGCTCTTGCGAGTGCTACCCGCGTCCTTGGTAGCGAAAAAGCTCTACCAATGGCGGACAGGCCCAACGTCGACGTGCACAAAGTCCGAGCTGCGATAGTAACCCACTCCGCCGCGATGCAGGCGCAGGGCTGCGTCACGAAGGTCCGACGTCGGAATCCCAGGCAGGCGAATGTCGATCGCTTCGGCCTGCATATGCAGGCTGTGCTGGGCCACGCCGGTGTGCGGACTGCGCGTGCGCAGGAATTCGTTGCTCCAGGGCGTGCGGTAGCCGCAAATCACATCGATTTCACCACCAGAATCGCCGAGCGACGCGGTCAGGTCGTGGAGAAGGTCGAAGAGGTGAGGATCGAAATGTCGCACATCTCCGGTACGGTGATCGCGCAGAAAATGGTCGAGCTCATCTAGCGCTTCGGGGATATATTGATCACCACGACGATAGACGACGTTCAGCCGCTCTCCCGTGTGCGTGTGATAAAAGCGCAGCCGGTACTCGCGAGTGGCCACGGACGCAGATTCGGTGCCGCCGTGCCCGAGCAGCGGGGTCAGCAGAAACAAGAGAATCAGTGACAAATAACGGAGGCCGGATTTGCCCGGTTTCCCAGGCGATGACCCCGATGTTGCTTTATTCCCATTCAAAATGCACTGCCGCATTAACCCCATTGTAGGTTAGATGCGGTTCGCTAGCCACCGATCTAAAGACCTACCAGGCATAGGGATAGCCGGCAGCCAACGCTTTATCCAGTTCTGCGTCATAGCCATAGATGTCGTCAAAAAACCGAATCTGATTTTCCTCGTTCACTGTAGCCGTGCCGTAGACAATTAGAACCGGAATGCGCGTGGCGAGGTTCACCTGAATATTGTTTTTCTCGCCGTTCATCGTGGCTTTCACCCGCTCCAAATCCCAGCCAGGATTGTTTCGCAACACCCAGGCAACCAGATCCTCAGGCTTCTGCACCCGAATGCATCCATGGCTGAAATCGCGGACGTCCTGCGTGAACAGTTCCGGAGCATCCGTGCCATGCAGGTACACGTTATCCGGATTGGGGAAAATGATCTTCACCAGGCCGAGCGAATTCGTATCGCCGGGCTTTTGCCGCACCATCAGGTGAAGCGATCGTATGCCCTCTAAAACTTCCGGGCTCACTTGATTGTCGGTTACAACCTCGCCCTGCGGCGTGACCACCTCAAAATTATGCTGGGCGATGTAGTTCGGGTCCTTCTGGATGTGGGGCACGATTTCGCTCCGCTGAATGCTGGGAGTCACGTCCCAGTAGGGCCGGAAGACCACGTACTGGATCTCTTTCTCGAAGACGGGAGATTTGTGGCCGTAGGCTTTTCCGATGATGACGTTTTTGTAAAAGGCGACGGTACCATCCGGGTTCATCGCGCGTACACGATACTCAGGAAGATTCACAACCACGGGCGGTTGCGGAAACGAATGCGGAAGCCAGCGCCACCGTTCGAGCGTCAACTTGATCTGGCGAATGCGGACCGCCGGAGGCGTATTGAGTTCATTGATCGTACGCGCGTCGAGATTG
Source organism: uncultured Acidobacteriota bacterium (assembly GCA_963722725.1). Classification (GTDB taxonomy): domain Bacteria; phylum Acidobacteriota; class Terriglobia; order Terriglobales; family Acidobacteriaceae; genus JABDBE01. Next base: position 1,436 of record CAVROB010000005.1, on the reverse strand, counting down.
CCGCTGGGAGTTTCGCCATGTCTATCCTGGTAATGCTTCACGCCGTCGACGAGCGCACCCTGATAGACGGTCGCATTTGGATCGAGCTGAACTCCTGCAGGAATGTCGCCGATGATTTGAAGAAACTGGCCCAGGTGGACCACGCCAGCGTAGGGTTGGCCGGGCCGCACAGTCTTCGTGACGGTTGGAAACTTCTCTCCTTCAACTCGATTTGCGTATCCTTCATAAACCGGCAAGAGCGCGAGCAGCTTCCGGTACCCCAAGAATGGCGGTTCCAGCTTCTGGATTTCTGCGGCTGGATCGGATGCATTCAGGACTTGAGTCTGAATGAATTCCGCCAACGGGAGCTGTTGCCCTGCCATATCCAGCTCAAACTTGAATTCCTTGGGATTTGCGCGCCCGCAGTGGATAGCGCGGATGTAGCGCATGGCCGAGACCGTAAGCGCGGTATCGAACGAGATCAAATCTGGTTCCGTCGGATTTTGTGCCAGCTTGAGAATCCGGCCCTGCCATCGCGAGCCGTCATAATCTTCGGCGTCGAGTCCTTTGGCGTCCGCATTTTGTAAGAGCGCGATCACGGCCAGCCCCTGAGGACGGACGCGGATGTTCTGAACCCAAAGCAAAGAATAGCCGCTCGCCTCGTAAAGTTTGGCGACCTCTGCTTTGTAGGGAGTGAAGTCGGGCCAGCGAAGATCGGCATTACGACCCGAATCCACAATAGCGTGGAGGGCGGGAACACCCGAGGCAGACAATGTCTGGCCTGCAAGAGCAGGTTGCTGCGCCGCGAAGAAGGCCGGGAAGGTCTCGCCGCTCGCGAAAGACATTCCGGCAACGACTAGGCTCGTTAAAACGATCATCCACCGACGCCGACAAACAGGATTCCCCAAAGTAACCCTCCGTCTGATGTTTTATATGAGTATCGAAAGCAATCCCAGGTTCCTCTTAATTGAAAAAAGATTTCTCGCGCCAGTATCGTCGCGATCGAACGCTTGGGTTTTAGAAGTCGCGTGATTGCCAACAAGTAATTTCCAGATAGTTTGGCGGCCGGCGTGCTTTTAGGAGCAAAAGACAGAAAGGTGGCGTCACCACGCAGGCCTACGGTTGCAGAGGCTGAACTGCACAGCTATTTGGCTTGATCGCCATCGAGATGGCGCTTCGACTCTTCGATCGCGACATTCGTCGGTGTGCGCAAGGGTCTGGCACCTGAAGGAAACGCCGAATGACATTGAAATCGGTAAACAGTGAGCAAGAAAATGCCTCCGGGAGTCGTAATTCCTACGGAGGCTACTGTGCGATTATCGCAGGCACTCACCGGTGCTTCGCAAACTGCTGAAATATAAATAGTCCAAACTGGTGCGGAAGGGGGGATTTGAACCCCCACGCCTTTCGGCGCCACCCCCTCAAGATGGTGTGTCTGCCAGTTCCACCACTTCCGC
>CAVROB010000004.1:0-43146 GCA_963722725.1 uncultured Acidobacteriota bacterium | reverse complement strand
TTTTCTGTTTGGAATGAACGCCTTAGCAGGAATTCGACCCCCAAGGGGGCTTGACAAGATTTCGGCAAAACAACGTTTTCCGGGTCGTGGGTCGTGAGCGCAGTTAGGGCGAGTGCAAGAGCTTTCTCGTTGTTTTGGGGCAGTAAACCTCGAACGGTTGCGGGACGCCTTCACCATTTATACTTAACGGTGAAGCGGTAATTGCGGAGCGAAGATTCCCGTACGCGGCAAGCCTGGAGAACTGAACACAGAACAACTCAGGAGAAACGAATGAAGCAGCTAGTCGTTACTCTGGCAATGTTAGCTGGCCTACAACTTGGCTTGCACGCCCAAACCTACAGCACTCTGTATACTTTCGACGATGGTACAGACGGTAACACCATATCCGGCAAACTAATACTCGACACTAACGGCAATCTCTACGGGGAATCGTCCGGAGGAGGCAGCACGAATTGTACTCCACGATGTGGAACTGTCTTCGAACTGACACCAAACAACGGTGTATGGACCAAAACGATACTGTACAACTTCCTCGGTGGAACTAACGACGGAGCTTACCCATTCGGTGGACTCGCGTTTGACACGGCAGGTAACATATACGGAACGACTACGGCGGGAGGTCTCACGAAGAGCAGATGGAACCTCTGCGAGGATGGGTGCGGCACCATCTTTGAACTTTCACCCGGTCAAAACGGCTGGACAGAGACCATCCTCTACAAGTTCCACGACCAGAACGACGGGTCTATGCCAATCACCGCACTCACCCCAGATGGAGCAGGCAACTTCTACGGGGTAACTACATACGGGGGAAAGTCAGACTACTGCGATCCGTATCGATGCGGAACAGTCTTTAAACTGTCCCCCAACGGTCATACTTGGAAATTCCAAGTCATATACGACTTGGGATCAATGCGCACTAAAAACATCAGCGGACCGCTCACCATCGATCCTTCTGGCAACATTTACGGGACAGCGGGGGACGAGGCATTCAAACTGTACACCGTGAACGGTCATTGGTTCCACACTATCCTGCATACCTTCAGCTATAAGTACAGGCAACCAGTTGGTGGACTGATACTGGACAGCAGCGGAAACCTTTACGGGGCAACAAGGGATGGATACAGTACTGGTAACTACGGCGCCGTATACAAACTAAGTCACGCCACAGGTGGCTGGAGAATGACAGTGTTGTACACATTCCAGAACCCCGAAGACTATCTGTCAGACGGAGTTGTTATGGATGCCAACGGTAATCTGTATGGTACCAGCGAGGGAGGAGGCACCAACAACTTCGGCATGGTCTATGAGCTAACTCGATCTGGTTCCACATGGGTCTATTCGGAACCGTACGATTTCACCAGTACAGAAGGCTACCCTCTGTGGAATCTGCTGCTGGACAACTCCGGCAACCTGTACGGAGGAACTGACGGTCTCAACGACGCTGGCGAGTTTGGAACAATCTACGAACTTCAGCCATAAGTTTCTCCTGAGGGGAACAGCACGCTTGCCCTGCTGGTCGGAAGAGAGCCGTTCACTTGGATTCCAAAATAGGTGCATTCCCCAAAAAGAGCGAGCCCATAGAAGGCCCTTCCGTAACCGGCACTCAGACGTGCGCAGTCGGCACGGCACAACCGCTGACCGGAGCTGCCTCCATAGCGGTAAAGGTAACCGTCCCTTAAGATCATAAGGCGGAAGCAGCACCGGCTTCGAACGCCAACGAGGCGAGCGACACGGCTGGAAAGGCCTGGGGACAGGAAAGGCCCGGAGGTCGGGTGGCCCATTCAAGCCGTTCTTTGGCTTGAGTGGGGCTTTGCGGGTGGAGCGAGTCTTCCTGCCGCTCGTTCTCGCTTCCGCGCTGTCCATTCGCATTCAATCTCCACTGTCCCTGCGCAACCCGTCGCGCACGGGCGAAAACTGCTCCACTCCCAGTCCTCTTCACGCGCGCACAGGCCACGCTTCACCGGGTTGTGATGAATATATCGAAGCTTTTCCACAAACTGAGATTCATTGCGAACATTGAAATCGTAATAGCGCTTTTGCCAGAAATGCTCGCCTTCGCCGATCAATCGCCGCGATACTCCCTGCTTCAATGACTTGATCGCGTCGGCAAGGGTGTGCTGTTGCGGTTCGCTCAGCAGCAGCAGATGAACGTGTTCGGGCATGACCACATAACCGTAAACGCAAAGTTCGAAACTGAGGCGCACACGCTCCAGCCCAGCCTCGAAAACTTGCCTGGGGATGGGTGTCGTGAACAAGGGACGGCGATGATAGCAGCAGAAGGTCACGAAGTGAGTCTGCCCGGACGCGTGAAATCGTTTCAGTCCCCAAGGCATGAGTTGAGCTTACGCCGGGGAAGTGCCCCACTCAAGCCAAAGTGCGGCTTGAATGGGCCACCCGCCAGTGGGGGGGGCAACTTTGGATCGCTCTATCTCCTAACCCCTCAATGCAATGGGGGGGGTATAAGGGTTGGGGATGAATTCTACCGTTCCGATTTTGTCGCAAATGCGAAATCGTCAGTGTTCATGCGGCTCTGAGCGTGCTGACCCCTCTCGCACCCGTAACGGTTGACAAAATTCGAGGGGAAGAATTGCCAGATGAAGGCGAACAAACGGCGCACACTTGTGTAAACGCCTGTTCACAACAGTTGTATAGATCAAACGCTCAAAATTGGAGCTAAAGCAGTAGAATTGGGCCGTATGACAGCATCTGCTGAGCTTACCGAAAGCTCTCGAAAGGCATTAAAGCTGTACGTCGGACTGTTACTCCTGTTCACACCTGTCGTGTTCTTGGCGGCCTTCGGCATGTTCAAGCTGTTCGGAACATTTGTGCCCGGCTTCGTTTTCGCAGGGATTTGGGCTTCTGCGTGGATTGGTAGTGCCGTCTGGGCTGTTGTTCTGCGCGTTCGTATCCGTCGCTCAAGCTGATCCATCGCGCAGTAGCGGACGCCAATTGATGAAAAATCCCCATTACACTCATCTGCCTTCCCTCAGGGGATTTGAGTGAAATCGCCTGTTAGCGGAAGTTGACCCGTCCTCGCCGGGAAGGCGCTGTGAAGGGGATTGGTTGTAAAATTGTGTCGCTTGGGGCACCAATGGGATTCCTCTGCATAAGGAGCGTAGAACCATGCCAAGCAAGAAACCTCTCGCGGTATTCGTAGCAGCGTTCAGCCTGATTTTAGGATCTCTCGCTATAGCAACTCCCCTGTTCGCGGCCAGTTCAGAGAAGGTGTTATACAACTTCTGCTCGGCCAATAACTGTACCGACGGCAGTGGCCCTCTGTCAGGACTAACCTTCGACAAAGACGGGAACCTCTACGGCACGACCTACAACGGCGGTGCCGGGCACTGTGAAGCAGGTTGTGGCACTGTTTTCGAGTTGATCCCGAGCAATGGCAAGTGGACCGAGAAGGTGTTGCACAGTTTCTACCCAAACGGTGGCGGGAACTTGCCCTCCGCCGACCTGATTTTGGACTCGGCCGGAAACCTTTACGGTACAACCCTCTTGGGTGACAATTCCGGTCCGGGCGTCGTTTTCGAGTTGATACGCGATAACGGCAAGTGGACGGAGAAGGTGTTGGACACCCCCGGCGATTCCACCGCCGCCCTGATTTTCGACCCATCAGGGAACCTATATGGTACAGTCCTCGACGCCGCCGCTTTTGAATTGATCCCCTACCACGGCAAGTGGACTGAAAAAGTGCTGTACTCCTTCACCGGCAAGCACGATGGGTATTTTCTTTACGCTCCTATGATTTTCGACTCAGCGGGAAACCTGTGCGGCACGGCCTACTACGGCGGCGCTTACGGTTACGGTGACGTTTTCGAGTTGATACCCAACCACGGTAAGTGGACGGAGAAGGTGCTGCATAGTTTCAACTTAGACGGCAAGGACGGGGCCAGCCCCTACGCCGGCCTGATTTTGGACTCGGCTGGAAACCTTTACGGGACTACACAGGAGGGGGGCACGGGTACCGGCTGTTACCGGGGCTGCGGCACTGTCTTTGAGTTGATCCCCGGTAAGAACGGTGCATGGACAAGGAAAATCCTGCACAACTTCAACCTGGACGGCGTCGATGGCGAGTATCCTATTGGTGGGCTGATTTTCGATAAAAATGGGAACCTGTACGGCACGACTGCGTCCGGCGGGGCCTACGGTGTCGGAACTGTCTATGAGTTGACGCCTGGCAACGGCAAGTGGACGGAGAAAGTGTTGCATGCTTTCAACGGCAAGGATGGGGCCGGTTCCTGGGCCACCCTGGTCATGGACAAGGCCGGGCATCTATACGGGACGACTGCAGAGGGCGGCACTCACATGGATGGCGTTGTGTTCGAAGTAACGCCATAACGCAAATCAAGCCGGAAGAGCGTCTCTAAGAATGCAGGGAGGACGACAAGTGTCGATCTTCTGGATTCATAACTGCCATGAAAATGGGGGCTGGCCCACCTTTACGTTTTTTGTAAAGGTGGGGACTCATGCTGCCGACGCCGGGGTTTTCATCTTGATCTCGCTCCACTGATTGATTCGCACCGCGCCCTCTTCCCCGAAAGCATAACTCCGATAGCTGCTCCACGGCCACTGCTCCGGCTCCTGCACCAACCCTCGCACTACCGGATTCCGGTGCATGTAGCGCAACTTCTCGATCCGCTTTCGTGCCGTCCACACGTTGAAATCGTAGAAGCGTCGCTGCCACACGTGCTCGGCCCCAAGCGCAAATAACTCCCGCTGGGCGGCCACTCGGCGCTTGCGCACCGACTTCAACACTCGCCGCGAAAAGCCTTGCTTAATCGCCTGCATCACCCGCGACGGATCGCCTTTCTCCGGCTCACCGATCAGCAGATGAATGTGCTCGGGCATGACCACGTAGCCTACAACCACGAAACCATAACGCTGGCGGACTTCTTCAAACACGGCCAGAAACAGATCCCGCCGCTGCGTGCTCGCCAGCCAACATTGCCGATGATAACAACTGCAGGTGATGAAATGCAGGTCATTGCTGCCGTAGTACCGCTGGGGATGGTTGGACACCAAGCCAGCTTACTCGTACCGACAAAGAAACGTTGTGACGCCCGACCTTGCCGTTCCCACCTTTACAAAAAACGTAAAGGTGGGCCAGCCACCGTGAACATGTGCCCTTGGGTCGCAGGGCGCCGGGAGCTTTAGCCTCGCTGCTTGTTGATTCGCGCTGCGCCCTCTTCAAGGAAAAGCTGTCAGGGCCGACCTCGCCGTCCCCACCTTTACAAAAAACGTAAAGGTGGGCCAGCCCCCGGGCCTTATTCCTCGGTTTTTCCACTCCCCGGTAACCGCCCCGCCTGGGACCATCGCGTTTACCTGCTGTCTTGGGCAAGCACGCCAACCACAACGAATGGAGCGTGCGCTCGTATCTGAAGCCCACGGACTTCCGCAAACTGGTTGGCAACTGAGCAATCAGTGAACAAGCCAATTTTATTCAAAGCACTTCCAAAATTGTCACGCAACTGGGACCATGTCGGTTCAACGTACCCGCAGCCCTTCAATCCACTGATCAACCCGTCTAAGTCCACGATGTCGAATCCGAGAAGCTGCCATCCGCGAGATAAAAGATCCTCCTCTTTTGGCGGTTTGTCGAAATATTCGGGTCCGAATCGTTCACGCAAAGCTATAAGGTTTGATTCCAATCCCGTGAAGCAGACTGGCCACAGGCCAGAAGTCGAAATGCCCCGCTTTAGGCAAGCGTCAACAAGCAGATCAACGCTCTTTTTGAGATGAAGGGGATTGGCGAAATCCGGCAACATCTGCCTTGTAAGTGATTCGATTTCTTCTGTTGCAACCCAAACGTTTGCATCTGCGCTGATCGGGCTACGAAGTCCAGAGACCAAGTACTGGTTCACCTGAGACGGGTTTTCTTTCAGCGAGTCGGGATTCACCCGCAGATCAAATCCAAAGCTGACTCGTTTGATATCCATATTCATAACGACCTAATTGTTGGGCCAAGTTGGCAGGTGGCCCACTCAAGCCGTCTTTTGGCTTGTGTGGGGCAGTTTCAGAGCCGGACAGAGTTTTGCTGCCGCTCTTTCGTGGTTTCGTGTCGTCTATTCCGACTCCGTCTTCACCGTCCCTGACAGCCGGTTACTGGTTTTGGATCAGCCCTCAACATCCCCACTCTAAATTTCACAAAGAACGCGAAATTTAGAATGGGCCACCCGCCACTTCCAACCGCGGTATCCCTGAGGGATTTCGGTAACGTAGGCGGAGGCGGATTGCCCATTCGCGTGTCCTGGTGCAGGGGCGATGAGGGCGGCAAGGCTCGCCATCGTTGCAACTGCAACCAGGAAGAACGTGAAATGCTTCATAAGGGTTCCTCCCAATGTGTTTGGGTACTGAAACCGGCAGTCCTAAAAGAGTCCGCCCGGCAGCTCAAATGTGGAATTTTTTTGGGGTGCTCTAGGCTACTTCTTCGATGCTTGTCGAGCAGGTCGCGTGACCGCATTCGCAAGCGATCTCCACCTCCTCCGATCCGGCATCGCTGCAAGATTCGCTGCAGTATTTCTTGCCACTTTCCACTACGCAGGTGCAGGGGAGGTGGGCACAGGTGTTTTGCTCAGGGGTTGTCATAGCTTTTGCTCCATTCACGGGGAATGACAAAGAACGCTCGCCATTATAGCGCTCCAGAAGGTTAGAAAGTAGCGCCCCGAAAGATTGGGAAATGATTAACTGTTGTTAGCAGGGCGGCGGGTGGCCCAGGCTCGGAGGAATCTTAGGTATGCGCGTGCGGGCTCTGGGCGGGGTTCGCCTTGGGCGGGAGTGGAGCCTTGATCACTTTGACTTCGAACGCAACCGGCAACTGTTTCGGAGGGAAGCAGGCAGCCTTGTCGCAGGCTTGATATCTCAATCGTCCGCGAATCTCGTACTTGCCCGGCAGCATGCTGGACAGTGGCCGCACCTGCACTGACAGGTCGAATTCTCCGCTGTAAACGCTGATCTTTTCCTCGGGAGCAAAAGCAAAGCTCATTTGCTCGCCCGCCGGATAGATGATTTTTCCCACCACGATGTCGGTAGGCACATCGAGTTTGAGGGTAGTGGGAATCAGGTAGTCGGCCGCCGGCGTGTTGGAGTTGATGTGGAAGCCGGACCCGATCTGGAATCGCAGCCCCACGCTCGTAGCCTTGCCGCGAATCACCGTGGTGATCGGCGGGGCGGACAGCGTAACCGACGGCGATTTCCGGCCCAAGTCGTCCTGGGCCGTGAGTGCGGCGCTGGATAGCAAGAGCAGGAGCGCGATTTTTGCGATGGGCTTCAATGTTTATTTCTGCGTCTGCGCAACCGCGCCCGGGCCAAGGATTTTCTTGATGGCGTCTTCGATTTCTCCCCGGCCCTTTAGTCCGAACACCTTGTCTACGACTTTTCCGTCACGATCGATGAAAAACGTCTCGGGCAGGAACTGCACGCCGCCGTAAGCGTCGCCCACGGTATCTTCGCCGATCAGAATGGGATAATTCACCTTCATGCTCTCGGCGAATTCCGCAATGTCCTTGGTACTCGCGTCATCCATCGCCACCCCCAGAAACTGCAGCCCCGCCGGCCCGTACTGCTTCTGCAAATCAACAAACCAGGGCATCTCAATCTTGCACGGCCCGCACCAAGTTGCCCAGAAGTTGAGGACGACGGGTTTGCCACGGAAGTCGGAGAGGTGGACGGTTTTGCCTTCGAGGGATTGCAAAGTAAAGTCGGGGGCGATGCCGCTTTTCATTTGAGCATCGCTCGCGCTGGTGCTCCGCGAGGAACGGCGGGCCAGCTTGAAGCCGAACACCAGCATGAGAGCGACCACCATCGCCACCACGATGATGACAACCGGATCACGTTTCACGGAAAACTCCAGTCACAACGCAAATCGATTCAGGAACGACAAATAATTCGAGATGATGGTAAAGCGTCCTAATACTAACAATACGCCCAGTGCGATCAACAGTGTGCCGCTAGCTACTTCAATGGCATGCATGTGGACGCGGAAGCGGCTGTAAAACTTGAGAAAGCGCTCGAGCAAAAGCGCAGTCAGCAGAAATGGCACGGCCAGTCCCAAGGAATAGATCGCGAGCAGGGCGATGCCTTTTGTGATCGAATCCTGAGCGGCGGCGAAAGTCAGAATGACGGTCAGGACCGGTCCCACGCACGGGGTCCAGCCGAAGGCGAAAGCGAAACCAATCACGAACGCGCCCCAGGCGGTGCTGCTGCCTTTCACGCTGTGCAGACGAGCATCGGTGTAGAGAGCCTTGATCTTGAAAACTCCGGTCAGGTGCAGGCCGAACAGAATAATGACTACGCCGGCGATCTGGGCCAGGGTCGAGCGATAGCGGGATAGCATCTGGCTGACCTCGGTCGCGACTGCCCCGAGAGTGATGAAGACCACGCTGAATCCGAGGATGAAGGCGACGGAATTCAGCATGACTTTCCGCAGCAGGTGGGATTCCTGGGTCTTGAGTTGTTCAACCCCCACGCCGGAGATCAGCGACACGTATCCGGGCACGAGTGGCAATACGCAGGGCGAGAGGAATGACACCAGGCCAGCGAGAAAGGCCGCGATAGGAAGAGGAAGGCTCGTCATACCAGGGCTATTCTACCCGCCGGAAGGCATCGGCTCTGGAATAAGTCTGTTTTCATGCTGATTCCCTCGTGCTTATTGGACTCAGGCCGGGCGAAAAGGTTGCGGAAAGCGCTACTGATCGACCCTCGGCGAGTGCATTCGCAATTCAGCGTAAACCGAGCGAGTTCTCACAGTTGGTTTTTGGAGATATTTCTTTCGCTGGGTTCACTTCGCCGTTCTCTTACGAATTCTTCAACGCAGCGTCCGCATCCCGTTCCGACTCCGATCAGCACCCACGAAACGTTTCTGAGTTTGACGACACTATCTGCACAAGGGCAGTTGCTCCGTTAAGAGCAGTGCATTCCAGATCCACTCCAATTGGCGGGCCATCCGTCCGAATTCCATTGAGGAGAACTCCAAATGAGCGACGAAACTTCACGTCCCACCTGCCCGTTTAAACTCGCGGGCCCGTATGTACCGCCGCGCTTCCAGCAGGGGCCGGTCACGACGGCGTTGAATCTTGGTCCGCTGGCATTTCTGGCGGGTAGCTGGAGAGGTCCCGGCTTCAATGCCATCTGGCGGCCCGATAATCCGGAATCGTTACCGCAAACAACTCCCCTCGACCAAACCAAGCGCTTTCTCGAACTTAACCTAACCCACGACTCTTTCGACTTCCACGTGATTCCGGGAGTCGTGCCCAACCGAGGACTGAACCCGCAGACCGATCTCAGCCTATACGGCCTGCATTACTTGCAGCGGGTCAGCGACGCCGACCCGTCCCCGGGCCCCAAAGTCAAGCCGCCCGGATACTCGACAACTGCGAAACAGGCGCTGCATATCGAGCCGGGACTTTTCATGAATGTGCCAGCGAGCACTCAGCCCGTAACCGGGGACACACCGATTGTGAACAAGGACGCAATCGTGCGAATGGCGAGCATTCCGCACGGGGTCACGGTACTGATGCAAGGGCCCAATCCGGGCACGAAACCAAAAGCCGGCAAACCGCACATCCCTCACCTCAGACCCTTCGATACTCCGGGCAACGTATACCCTGGGCTCAGCCCCATCCCCTTCCCCGGGCCTTACCCAGGTGCAAACCCGCCGCTCCCGCTCCCGCCGGGGACGCCGAACCCGCCGGCCGCCGGGATCCAGCCGATAGAACTCAACGCCGCCGGCACCATCCCAGCAGGCGGACAGCATACGCCGACTCCGGAGATCAACATCAACGCGGATGTTTTTGCGCCGCATCAGCCGCCGCCGCTGGCGCCGCCGATAGCGAATTCAGGGCTGTCCTACCAGAGCAGCGGCCCGTTCCCGGAGCATTTTCAAGGGTTCATCGACGATCCCAACTCCGTTTTGCGGGAGGCGATCGAGCACCAGGATATTCTTGGACACATAACGATCCATCTCACGACGGACACGCTGTCGGCGGATGGCAAACCTACTCTCGGCGTGGGCAGTTTCTACGAGACCGTCAGCAACATTCCGTTCCTGGGGGTCGCGAATCAAACTCCGCCGAATCCTCTCCCTTCTCAACCTGCGACCGCTGCTATGCAACCGACGCCGATCCCCAACGCCTTCGTCTACTCAGCAAGCGCAACGTTCTGGATCGAGTGGGTGCGCATCCCGGACTATCCGCACCTGAAAGCGGAACCAGGCCCGGCGATGAAGGAGCTTGAGCCATTCTGGCCGGAGGGCAGTTACCTGCAACTACAGTACTCGCAGCTTGTGATTCTGATTTTCAACAACGTCCTTTGGCCGCACGTGACGGTCGGGACGCTGACGCTCAGCGCCGGTTAGCATGGTCGAGTCCGGCGGCGCGTTGGTGGCGACGCGACCGCCGGCCTTTACTTTTTCCTGGTCTTGCTCTGGCTCTCTGAGGGCGCAGGGCTTGGCACGGCTTGCGATTCCGGGCTCACGGATGTGGGAGCCTCGGCGAGGGCCTTGCGGATCAAGTCCTGTGGGCACGGTCGCGGTAAGGACGGCGCGGTCCTTTTCTGGTTGAATTTTCAGGCTGTCGAAAAATGCTTTGATGTCGGGATCGGGGCCTGGGGTGGAGACTGTGCTTTCGGCGGTGCGGAAAAGGTTCAGGAAGGCGTCGATGCGCCCGGCCAGTTGCCTGGCTTCTTCATCACTGCCGGCAAATGCCTGGGCCTTGAAATGGACGGCTCCCAGATAGCGCACCGAGGCCACGACTGTGGCGGGTTTTTGAAACAGGAACGACAGCCCGGTGGGGCCGGCGGAGACGTCTCCACTCGGCTGAATCTTGAAGACGGCCCAGCTGAGGCTGGCGAACGGGACTTCTTTGTAATACTGGCGCAGCAATGCGGGTCCGCCGAAGGGGGATGCCAGTTTGCGGGAACGAGCAATGATTCCGCGGATGACGAGCGGATCGTCGAGATTCGATGCCGCGACCGTATCCACGCCCAGGATAGAGACTCGCACGGTGCGGCCTTCGAGAGGGATGTTGAAGATGTCGCGAGTTTCGTAATTGTCGACCGAACTTGAGATCTGGCGCAGGTACTCCCGCAGCCGTTCGCCATCGATTTTGCCTACAAAGACTTCCGAGTAACGGGGCTGGGCGCTGTCGGGCTTGGCGCCGGGAAGGCTTGCGGGATAGTGAATGGCGAGAGCGACTTCATCGAGATCGCGCTCGAACTGAAACCCGGTCGCCTGGATAAACTTTTCGTAATCCGGGTCGTGAGGTACAGGGGGGAGTTCGCCGGTGATGTTGGCGCGCCGCATCCATCCCAGGTTGACGTAGACGAAGCCATCCGCGCCGGGAAGCAGGCGTGCGGGCTCGGGTGGGGCATGTTTGCGGAGAACGACGGCGAGAGCGACCGCTGCTGCAATCAGCAGAACGGCGAGAAAAATGGGGAGGCGTCGTCGTATTCGCATGTAAGCGCGGCCGCTGCGGTTTACGGCAGAGGGCCGAGGATTCGGTCATGATAGCACTTGGGGGCAGGCGGAAGTGTGTGAGGGAGCGAGGACGGGCGGCAGCGGCTAAAGCCGGATGGATTCTCGCAAGCTGCGGTATGCCTGAAGGCATACCCTGATACGAATCGAGGATTTTGCGAGGCGGCGGCAGCGGCTAAAGCCGGATGGATTCTCGCAAGCTGCGGTATGCCTGAAGGCATACCCTGATACGAATCGAGGATTTTGGGAGGCGGCGGCAGCGGCTAAAGCCGGATGGATTCTCGCAAGCTGCGGTATGCCTGAAGGCATACCCTGATACGAATCGAGGATTTTTCCGAGGCGGCGGCAGCGGCTAAAGCCGGATGGATTCTCGCAAGCTGCGGTATGCCTGAAGGCATACCCTGATACGAATCGAGGATTTTTCCGAGGCGGCGGCAGCGGCTAAAGCCGGACGGATTCTCGCAAGCTGCGGTATGCCTGAAGGCATACCCTGATACGAATCGAGGATTTTGGGAGGCGGAGGCAGCGGCTAAAGCCGGATGGATTCTCGCAAGCTGCGGTATGCCTGAAGGCATACCCTGATACGAATCGAGGATTTTGGGAGGCGCGGCAGCGGCTAAAGCCGGACGGATTCTCGCAAGCTGCGGTATGCCTGAAGGCATACCCTGATACGAATCGAGGATTTTGGGAGGCGGCGGCAGCGGCTAAAGCCGGATGGATTCTCGCAACTTGCGGTATGCCTGAAGGCATACCCTGATACGAATCGAGGATTTTCCGAGGCGGCGGCAGCGGCTAAAGCCGGATGGATTCTCGCAACTTGCGGTATGCCTGAAGGCATACCCTGATACGAATCGAGGATTTTGGGCGGCGGCGGCGGCTAAAGCCGGATGGATTCTCGCAAGCTGCGGTATGCCTGAAGGCATACCCTGATACGAATCGAGGATTTTTCCGAGGCGGCGGCAGTGGCTAAAGCCGGACGGATTCTCGCAAGCTGCGGTATGCCTGAAGGCATACCCTGATACGAATCGAGGATTTTGCGCGAGGCGGCGGCAGCGGCTAAAGCCGGATGGATTCTCGCAAGCTGCGGTATGCCTGAAGGCATACCCTGATACGAATCGAGGATTTTCCGAGGCGCCGCAGCGGCTAAAGCCGGATGGATTCTCGCAAGCTGCGGTATGCCTGAAGGCATACCCTGATACGAATCGAGGATTTTCGGAGCGCGGCGGCAGCGGCTAAAGCCGGACGGATTCTCGCAACTTGCGGTATGCCTGAAGGCATACCCTGATACGAATCGAGGATTTTCTGAGGCGGCGGCAGCGGCTAAAGCCGGATGGATTCTCGCAACCTGCGGTATGCCTGAAGGCATGCCCTGATACGAATCGAGGATTTTGGGAGGCGGCGGCAGCGGCTAAAGCCGGACGGATTCTCGCAAGCTGCGGTATGCCTGAAGGCATACCCTGATACGAATCGAGGATTTTGGGAGGCGGCGGCAGCGGCTAAAGCCGGACGGATTCTCGCAACTTGCGGTATGCCTGAAGGCATACCCTGATACGAATCGAGGATTTTGGGAGGCGGCGGCAGCGGCTAAAGCCGGATGGATTCTCGCAAGCTGCGGTATGCCTGAAGGCATACCCTGATACGAATCGAGGATTTTGGGAGGCGGCGGCAGCGGCTAAAGCCGGACGGATTCTCGCAAGCTTGCGGTATGCCTGAAGGCATACCCTGATACGAATCGAGGATTCTCCGAGGCTGTGGCGCGCAAAGAACGCTGGTTCGGAATGACAATCAAATTGCACACTGCCGAATCTGACGCGATCTGGCTCTCATCCATTATTCTAGTAGTATCCATATGGCCCGATTGAAGACTGGCACGCAAACTTCCTCTACCGCAGTATTGGACGCACCTAACGGCGAACGCGAACGCGTGTTCGACGCATACCGCCGTTGGGGATATCTGGAAGCCGACCTCGATCCGCTTGGTTTCATACGCCCGGTGCCTCACTCTGATCTGCCCACCGACAGCGAGTACGCCCAAGAGGCGCGGCGCGTTTATTGTGGCACGGTCGGGGCAGAGTTCATGCACATTACCGATCCCGCGCGCCGCCGTTGGATTCAGGAGCGGCTGGAAGGTCCGCAACCGAATGTGGATCAGCAAAATGCGCTTGACCTACTTATCCGGGCAGAGGTGTTCGAGCAGGTGCTGCAGCAGCGCTACTTGGGCAACAAGCGTTTTTCGCTGGAAGGTGTCACTGCGCTGATTCCGCTGGTTGACGAAATTATCGAATCGGCCGCACAGCAGGGCGCAGTCGAACTGGTGATGGGGATGAGCCATCGCGGGCGGCTGAATGTAATTGTGCACCTCGCCAAGCGCGCGGCTGAAGAGGTTTATGCCGGATTTGAAGATGTCGATCCGCGCAGCGTGCTGGGCAGCGGAGACGTGAAATATCACATGGGCGCAACCGGGGAGTACCTGACACGCAGCGGCGCCAAGGTTCACATTCATCTGGTTTCGAATCCCAGCCACCTGGAGGCGGTTGATCCTGTCACCATTGGGCGGACGCGGGCCAAGCATGATCGGGTGGGCGAAGTGGGGCAAAAGAAATATCTGCCGTTGCTGGTTCACGGCGATGCTGCTTTCGCGGGACAAGGAATTGTTGCCGAGACCTTGAACTTCGCCGATCTGCCCGGCTACACCGTGGGCGGAACGATACACATCATCGCCAACAATCTGATCGGCTTCACCACCGTGCCCCGGGAATCGCATTCGTCGCGATTTTCGGCGCAGCTCGCGCGACGCCAGTCTATCCCCATCTTTCATGTGAATGGCGAAGATGTGGATGCGGTGATCCGCGTGGGACGCATCGCGCTGGACTATCGCTATGCTTTCGGCACGGATGTGGTGGTGGATTTGATGGGCTACCGGCGGCATGGGCACAGCGAAGTGGATGATCCCACGATCACCCAGCCTTTACTTTATAAGGCGATCAAAGAACATCCGCCGCTGTGGGAAATTTATTCCGAAGACATTGGCGTTGAGGACGCGCAGACGCGGGTGCAAGCCATCCGAGGCGAATTCGAAGCTGCGCAGAAACAGGCGAGCTCGCTTACCAAGAAGCCGACGCTTCGCGAGCTGCCGAGCTATTGGGATCAATACACGGGTGGACGATACAAGCCGGAGTATGAAGTTGAAACTGGACTTTCGGCAGAAGAGCTGCGCGAAATCACAGAGCCGTTAACGACTTACCCGGCGGATTTTCACATCCATCCCAAAGTCAAGAAGTTGCTCGAACAACGCGCTGAGATGGGGGCGGGGAAGCGTCCTGTAGATTACGGCATGGCGGAAGCTCTGGCCTTTGGCAGTCTGGTGAAGGCTGGCGTGCCGGTGCGTTTGAGCGGACAGGATAGCCGGCGCGGCACGTTTAATCAGCGGCATTCCGTGATGCTGGATATTGAGAACGAGCAGGAATATATGCCGCTGCAGCATATTTCCGCGGAACAGGCACGCTGCGAGATTTACAACTCCACGCTGTCTGAGGCTGGGGTGCTGGGGTTTGAATACGGTTACAGCCGGGACTATCCGGAGGCGCTGGTTTTGTGGGAGGCGCAGTTCGGCGACTTCGCGAATGTGGCGCAGGCCGTGATTGATCAGTTCATCAGCGCGGGGGAGGATAAATGGAAGTTGCTGTCAGGGGTGGTTTTGCTGCTGCCGCATGGCTACGAAGGGCAAGGACCTGAGCATTCCAGCGCGCGTATTGAACGCTTCTTGCAGCTCGCGGCACGAGACAATTTTCAGATCTGCCAGCCTTCGAATGCGGCGCAATATTTTCACTTGCTGCGGCGACAGGCATTGCGGAAGTGGCGCAAGCCGCTAATCGTCTTCACTCCGAAGAGCATGTTGCGGCATCCGGATGCGTCTTCGCCGATTGAAGACTTTGCGCATCCGCATTTTCTTAATGTGTTGCCCGATTTGGAAGTCAGCGAGGCGACGCGGGTGCTGCTTTGCACGGGAAAGATCGGTCACGAATTACGCGATGAGCGCAAGAAAAGAAAAGACGATTCGACGGCGATTGTCTTCCTGGAGCAAATGTATCCGTTCCCCGAGGCTGAACTGAGCGCGGAACTGGAGCGGCATGGGAGCGCGCGCGACATCGTTTGGGTACAGGAAGAACCTGCGAATATGGGTGCGATGCCTTACGTGTTGCCACGCCTGCGCCACATCGCCGGAGAACGCCATGTGCTCTCGGTGAAACGCTCGGCCAGCGCCAGTCCGTCGACGGGATCAGCCAAGGCGCACGAGATGGAACAAAAGACGCTGCTTTCGTTGGCGTTTTCGACTAAGGGCTAGCAAGTTTCTACGCAGGACGCTCGGTCACAGGTTTGCCGCCCGAACCCGGCAACGGAGTTTTCGAGCCTCCCGCAGCCTCGCTTTTGAGCAGCGCTTCGAGAGTGGCATAGGCGTAAATTGTGGGCGCGTGATTTTGCATAAGGCCGCCGGTATCCGCTGTGGGGCCGTAATTGCTGTGCAAATCGCGTCCCAACATGCGAAGCATGGCCATCAGTTGTCCGCGATGATGGGAGGTGTGGGCGATCCGCCGAGTCACGACCCAGGCGCGAGAACGCTGCACCGAGAAAAAGTTGGTGTCGTCTTCCCACCAAGCCTCGTCCTTCGCTTCCAGTTGCGCTAGTCGTTTGGCGCTGTCCTCGGCGTACTGTTTCATGAACTGCTGTCGGGTTTCCTGCTTGGGCAATGGCGGCGCGTCGACGTCGATACCAAGCATGGTCCGGAACCACAAGTCCTCGCTTACGCACTGATGCACCATCTGCTCGTGAACACTGCGTCCTCGCGGATCATCGGGGCGGGGACGGACCGGAAGGTCGTCGTCGCGGAACTCGCTCCAGACGCTGATGACCTTGATTCGTTCGGTGGCATAGGTCTCGACTAGAAAGCCGTATCTCATGGGAAGCTCCTTGCGATTATGTGTTCTGCCAGCATAAGCCGATCTCAAAAATGGTAACCTAGCGTCCCAGTTTTGAATTGCATGGCACGCCGCTCTCGAACACAGCCGCTCCGCATCGCCATCGATACTGGTGGCACGTTTACCGACTGTGTGTGGGTTGAGCGCGGACGCATCCAGATGCTGAAGGTTTTTTCGACGCCTGACGACCCCTCGCGAGCCATCGCGGAAGCGCTGGAAAAGATCGGCAGCCGTGATTCGTTGATCCTGCTTCACGGCACTACCGTCGGCACGAACACATTATTACAGCGGAAGGGAGCACGCGTGGCGCTGGTGACGACGGCTGGTTTCGAGGACGTAATCGAGATTGGGCGGCAGGCGCGGCCTAAGCTGTACGATTTTTTCTTTGACCGGGTTGAACCATTGGTGGCGGCTGACCTGCGGTTTGGGGTGGATGAACGTGTGAGCAGTGATGGAGAAGTTCTGCGACCGCCTTCGCCGACGGCATCTGCGCGACTTGAAAGAAAAAGTGCTCGCGAAAAAGCCGGAGGCGATTGCGATCTCGCTGCTGTTTTCGTTTGCCAATCCCAAGAACGAAGCTTCGGTCGCGGCTGAGTTGCGTGACTTAGGCGTGCCGCTTTCGGTTTCCCATGAGATTCTGCCTGAATTTCGCGAATACGAACGCACGAGTACGGTCGTGGTGAATGCGTATCTGCAGCCGGTGATGCAGCGATATCTGGAAAGCCTTGAGGCTCGTGTGCTCGCGTGGATTAGCCTCCCTCAGGGGCTGAAGCCCGCATCTGTTAAGCGTGTTGGTGGCATGGCTGAAGCCATGCCCTCCCAAAATACCGGGCGCGGCAATCGCGATGCGAGTGCTCGCATTTTTGTGATGCAATCCAGCGGCGGAATTACGGCGCTGGGTTCCGCGGTTCGCGAACCTGTCCGAACTGTGCTTTCTGGTCCCGCGGGAGGAGTCGTGGGAGCCTTGGCGATGGCGCGCCGCAGCGGATGCGAGCGAATTATTTCGTTCGACATGGGCGGCACTTCGACCGACGTTGCGTTGGTGGACCGAGAAGTACGCGGTGGCAATCAAGCCGAAATTGCGGGCCTGCCAATTGGTCTGCCCATGCTCGATATTCACACAGTGGGCGCGGGCGGAGGTTCCATCGCGCGATTCGATGCGGCGGGTGCGCTGCGCGTGGGGCCGGAGTCGGCTGGAGCTGATCCGGGTCCCATTTGCTATGGTCGTGGAACTCAGCCAACCGTCACGGATGCGAATCTGATATTGGGGCGGTTGCGGCCGCATCGTTTTCTTGGCGGCGATTTCACGCTCGATCTGGAACGCACGCGCCGAGTGGTATCCGTGTGGCTGAAACAGCAGCGTTCTAAACTTTCGCTCGAACAGTTTGCCGCAGGCATCATTCGGGTGGTGAACGCAACCATGGAGAAAGCCATTCGCGTGGTCTCAATTGAGCGGGGCTACGATCCTCGGGAGTTTGCCCTGCTTGCGTTCGGCGGAGCAGGTGGCTTGCACGCCTGCGAGTTGGCTGCGAGTTTGCATATCCCGCGAGTGATCGTGCCAGCGCGGCCGGGCGCTCTCTCTGCCTTCGGCATTCTGGTCAGCGATGTGGTGAAGGACTATTCGCGGACCGTGCTCTTGCGGACCTTGAATGAACTTCCGTTGAGGCGACTGAACGACGAATTCGGAAAGTTGCGCCGCAAGGCAGAGCAAGATTTTCGAACCGAGGGCTGGAAGGGCGGCATCCGGTTTCAGCCTGGCGTGGACGTGCGTTACCGGGGCCAAGGGTATGAACTCAACGTTCCCTTTACTGGCAAGCTGATCGCAGCCTTCCGTCGCGAGCACGAACGCCATTATGGCTACAGCTATCCGGCCCGCGAGATTGAGTTGGTCACGCTGCGCCTGCGGGCGATTGTGAAATCTCCGCAGTCGAGTTTGAGCAGGTTCCGCGTGAGGTCCGTGCAGAGCGGTGGAGATCGCGAGTGGAGTTCGGTCTTCTTCGCGGGCAAGAGAATTCGAACCGCAACCTATGATCGGGATTCATTGCAGCCCGGCCGGAAGTATTCGGGTCCGGCCGTGGTTACGGAATACAGCGCGACGACGATTGTGCCTCCGAGAGCGCAGTTTTGGCTGGACGGAAGTGGGAGCGTGATTATCCGGGTTGGGCGCTAGTGTCGCGTCTTTTTTACGGCATCGGACAGGGGTGTGTGCTCTACACTCAAATGTTTCAATCTGGTTACAATCGGGGCATTATTGTGACAGCCCGGCTACAATACCCGTGTGAAACCAAGCATCTTTGTGGTTGAGGACGATCCTGATATCTCTCGACTGGTGCGCCACCACCTGGAGGGCGCGGGATTCGTGGTTAAAGTATTTGCGACGGGCAACACCGTCGTCATGGAATCGGAACGGCAGAGGCCCACTCTTTTCATTCTCGACATCATGGTGCCGGGAAGGGATGGGCTCGAGCTCTGCCGTCAGATCCGGCAAACCCCATTGCTGGCGTCGACTCCAGTGATTTTTCTCACGGCGAAAAGCGGCGAGGCCGATCGCATTCTGGGCCTCGAACTCGGCGCGGATGATTATATTCCGAAGCCCTTCAGCCCGCGCGAACTGGTGGCGAGAGTGAAAGCCGTTCTGCGCCGTTTCGAACGCCCGCTCTCGCAGTCGCCGTTGAAAGTGGGAGAGATCGAAATCGATCCGAGTGCGATGACGCTCACGGTGCGCGGTCAACTGGTGGGGACGACCGCGACCGAGTTCCGCCTGCTGGATTACTTCGCGCGCCACATCGGGCGTGTGTTTACGCGCGATCAGCTTCTTGATTCGGTCTGGCGGGACACAGCTTATGTCACGCCGCGCTCGGTGGATGTTTATGTGCGACGCATTCGCGAGAAGATCGAGCCCGACCCCGAGAGCCCGCGTTACTTGAAGACGGTGCGCGGGGCGGGCTATCGATTCGAGGCCCCTAAGTGAGAAGCCGGCTCTTCTTGCGGTTGCTGGCCGCCTTTGCCCTGGTGATCGCAGCGGCCACAGCGACGCTCGATTTCTCCGTTCGGCGCGCCTGGGAAAACTCACTGCGGCAGGAAATCGACCGCAGCCTAAGACAGAAGACATTGATGTTCGCGAACCGGGTGAATACGGACCAGGAACACAATCTCCAAGACCTTGTCTCGCAAGTAAGCCACGCCGCTGGCGCCCGGGCTACAGTCATCGATGTAACGGGCAAAGTCCTGGCGGACTCTGAAGCAGCCCCATCGGCGATGGAGAATCTTGGGCAGACGCCCGAGTTCGCCGCGGCCTTGAAGGGAGAAGTCGGAACTGATACGCGCGCCAGCCAGACCTTGGGAATTGATTTCCTTTATGTGGCTGCACCGATTTCCGGCGGAGCAGCCCGTTTGGCCGATTCCCTATCGGACCTCGGAGCCGCCACATCGGAGCTTCGCAAGACATTGCTGATGGGTTCGGCGCTCGCATTTCTGGTCGCGCTGGTGTTGGCTGGAGTGTTGGCCCAACTCACGGCGCGGCGGCTGCAACGGATTGTGGAGTTTGCCAACAAGATCGCCAGTGGCGAACTGACCGCGCGAATCGCTGAGCCTTCGGGCGATGAAATTGGACAACTGGCCGCGGCGCTCGATAAGACGGCGCGGCATGTGGAAAACAACTTTGCCGCCTTGCGAACCAGCCAGCGCCAGCTTGAAACCCTGCTGAACAGCATGGAGGACGCGGTGATCGCGGTTGGCCCCGACGAGCGCGTGCAGTGGGCGAATCAGAGGATGGATAGCCTGGTTCCGCGGCGCACGCGCCTGAATGTTCCGATTGTAGAGACGGTGCGCGATCCTGATTTCCTGCGCGCAGTGCTGGGAGCGAGCGTGACTCGCAAAGTGATCACTGCGCGAGCGACTTCCATCATTCCTGCGCATACATTCGATGTGACCGCGGCTCCCATGCCGGGTGGAGGCGCGGTTGCCGTTCTGCGTGACTTGACTGAGACTGAGCGCATTGAAAAAACGCGCCGCGATTTCATTGCGAACGTTTCGCACGAATTGCGAACGCCGTTGACATCCATTCAGGGCTATGCCGAAACTCTGCTCGACAGTTCGCCGGAGAATAATCATTCGCGCGAGTTTCTCGAAATTATCCGCAAGAACGCTCATCGCATGTCTCGCCTGACCGAAGATCTGCTTACCCTGGCGAGAGTGGAATCGCGCGAGCAGCGTTTTGATATTCAACCGGTTGCGGCGGCGGAGATTTTACAGGAAGCGGTGCAGAATTTCCGTGAACTGGCGCGTGCGCATGGCATCGACTTGCAGGTGGAAGACTCGGCGCCGGATTTGGTTGACGCAGATCGCGAGGCTATCCACCAGGTTTTTTCGAACCTTATCGACAACGCGCTCAAGTACGCTGCATCGGGTGGCCGGTTGGTGCTGGGCGCGAGGCGTTCGGAAGGTGGCGTTGAATTCTATGTCCGCGACTTCGGCCCCGGCATTCCGTATGAGCACTTGCCGCGATTGTTCGAGCGATTTTATCGCGTGGACAAAGCCCGCTCCCGCGAATCTGGTGGCACCGGGCTGGGACTCGCGATCGCGAAGCATATCGTGCTGGCGCACGATGGCACGATTCGTGCCGAGAGCGAACTCAACCATGGTTCAGTGTTTTTGTTCACTCTGCCGCTAGCCACCGATTCTTCGCCTGCGTCAGCGTGAGGCGAAATTCCTTTCCATCACATTCTGACCAAGGCCGGATTTCTGCTGGCGCCGCACGGGCGCGAACACCCGCGCCTACACGGGTGGCGCGAACCCGAGAATTTACAAGCTTTTAACAACATCCTTGAAACAAAGGTCCTATGCTTGTAGCGTGAGCATTACTACAGGCCGGCAGCGAAGACGACCGAATGCGGTGCGGCTGCCATTCCGTGAGCCGAGGGATTTTGTGATGAGTACTGCCGCCATCAACACTCCAGTACCTGAGCCTGCTTATTCGCATCTGGTGAAGCGAACGATTGAAGCCTGCGCAGTTGCCAAGGATGCGGCTGCGGCTGCGGCCGAGGGCATCGCGACTGGATCTTCGCCGCTGCTCAACACCATTCGAGAGCGCGAGAAACAGCTCGACCTGCTGGACCGCGAAATCGACGATGGGGTTACGCTCGCGATCACGCAGGTATCCGAAACCGAGGCTCGTGAATTGCTGGCCTGCATGAAATTCATGATCAGCCTGGAGCGCATCGGAGATCTGCTGCTCAGTTTTGCCAGCAGCGCGCAAGCGGCGGGGCCGCGGATCGATCCGCAGGATACGCATGACCTTACGCACATGGCGACGGTGCTGGAAAAGATGCTGTCCGACGTGGGTGCGGCTTTTGCTACTCGGGATGTGAAGAAAGCTATCGACGTGTTGCGCGCCGACGCGGAGATGGACCGGCTGCGCAATCTGATCTTCCTGCGGCACATCGAAAACCCTGAAGGCTCGCAGCGCCAGGCGAGTTTGCAAGTCATCTTTATGACCCAATCGCTCGAGCGCGCCGGGGATCACGCCAAAAACCTGGCTGAGGAAGTCTGCCACTTCGTCAGCGGCCACACCATCCGCCACGTCATGATGACCTATGACAAGCCAATCGAGCAGATGTTTCTGGATTGGCTTCGCCACCGCGAAGATCTGCAATAGACGTCTCGCTGCCATCACCGACCCACAAAAACGGTTGTCATCCAGAGCGCAGCGAAGGATCTGCTTTCTTCGCCTGTACCGACCACACTGATAGCGCCGGCAAGAACCTGGATCCCTCGCGTTGCTCGGGATGACAACTCTTACAGGGATTGCGAACCGGGATTGAGGATCGCACCTCAAATTGAATGGTGAGACGCGGGCTTGGTACACTTTCGCAAATCCGGCGAAGCTATGAATCTCACTCTCCGGCAAGCCGTCCCTGTGGACATTCCAACTCTTCGTGCGCTCATTGATGCGTCGGTCCGCGAACTACAGGCGGCAGATTACACGCCAGCTCAGATCGAAGGGGCGCTGCAAAGCGTCTACGGCGTGGACAGCCAGTTGATCGCGGATGAAACGTATTTCGTTGTAGAGGCCGAAGCAACGATCGTTGGCTGCGGTGGATGGAGCAAGCGCAAAACGCTGTTCGGTGGTGACCGCTGGACTGGCCGAGAGGATGCATTGTTGGATCCTGAGCACGACGCCGCGAAGATTCGTGCGTTTTTTGTCCATCCCAAATGGGTGCGCCGCGGGATTGGCAGCATGATCCTTGAAGCCTGCGAAAAAGCCGCTCGCGCTGCGGGCTTCACTCGATGCGAAATGGGAGCGACGTTGACTGGTGTGCCGCTTTACCGCGCGAGAGGTTATGTTGCGCTAGAGAAGCTTGAGGCTCCGCTGGCAAACGGGGAATCGCTCACAGTCGTTCGGATGGAAAAGCGGATGAGTTCACTAAAGTAAGTCAGTAATTCCGCCCGCGCCTGCGCCCTGCTATCCTGCTGCCGACGACATGCTTCTCATTCCTTCCACGGCGGTGCCGGATGCCCGAGTGGCTGCGGCATACATCATCTTTCTGGCGAGCTATTTAGTCTTTGCCATCGGGAAGTTTCCCGGGCTGAAGATTGATCGGCCGGGCGCGGCAATCATTGGGGCTGTGGCCATGATCGCATTCCGCGTCGTACAGCCTTCAGATGCGCTGCGCTTCATCGACTTCTCTACTCTGGTGCTTCTGTTTTCGATGATGCTGATTGTGGGCAATCTGCGCCTGGTGGGCTTTTTCGAATGGAATGCGGAAGCTGTGCTGCGGCGATTGAAGCCTGGCCAACTGCTGCCTGCGGTGATCTTCACGTGCGGTTTTCTTTCTGCATTTCTGGTGAACGATATTGTTTGCCTGGTGATGGTTCCCTTCGTGCTCGGCATCACGCGACGTATGCGACTGCAGCCTCTGCCATACCTGCTGGCGGTCGCAACCGCGTCGAACATCGGCAGCGTGGCCACGATTACGGGTAATCCGCAGAACATGCTGATTGGATCTTTCTCCGGCATTCGTTATTACGATTTTCTTTTTCATCTGGGGCCGGTCGCGGTTGTAGGACTATTTCTCGATTGGGCCGTTTTGCACTGGATTCACATGCGGAAAGTCGAGTTGCCGCCTGAAATGGACGAAAGAATTCCGCTGCCCACGCTCGAACCATCGCACCTCACCAAACCGGTCATCGTAGTGAGTGCCGTGGTCATCGGATTCTTTTTCGGCGTGCCTCCTGCGATGATGGCGGCGCTGGGCGCAGCTGCGTTGCTGATTACCCGCACGCTTGAACCACGCAAGCTTTACCAGGAAGTCGATTGGGGACTGCTGGTATTTTTTATCGGATTGTTTCTGATCGTAGGCGGAGCGGAAAATGCGGGAATTGTCCGACAGTTGCTCGGACTGGCGGAACATTGGAACCTGCAGAGGCTCGGAACGTTCACGATAGTGGTTGCGCTGTTCAGCAACATCGTCAGCAACATGCCCGCGGTAATGCTGCTGAAATCGTTGATACCTGGGTTCAGCAATCCGCACACTGCCTGGTTGGCTCTGGCCATGGCTTCAACGCTCGCGGGCAATCTGACGATCACGGGAAGTGTGGCCAATCTGATTGTGGTTGAGAGCGCCAAGCCAGAGATGGAGATTGGTTTTTGGGATTATTTCCGGGTTGGCTTGCCCATTACGCTGGCGACTCTGGTTGTGGGATGGGCGTGGCTGGCTTGGATTCACTGAGGGACCTGATGTTTAGGCGAAAAGACGACCGCATCTTGAGACATACCGGTTTCCAAAACTTTGTTTGCATCCGGACAGACTCCGGCGATAATACCTAGAGCTGTGGACCGCTATTCCATTCTCGATCCAGGTTCGTCAGGCGCAACCCCGGGAGTGCCTCCGCCCGTTTTAAATACGACGCACGAACCCGCTTCACCCATACAATCTCTGCGCTTGTCTCCGGATGACAGTGGCAAATCCCTAACTGAGATGGCGCAACGCGACCTTGAAGCTGCGCTGCAGTTGTTGGCGGAACGCGCGCAATACATTACCGGAGCGTCGGGAGCGGCGATCGCGCTGCTCGAACAGAGCGAAATGATCTGCCGGGCTAGCGCGGGTCCTTCGGCTCCGGCGTTGGGGGCGGAAGTACAAGTGAAGTCGGGTCTGACTGGCGAAAGCGTACGCACCCGGCAAGTCCTGCGCTGCGATGACGCAGAGACCGATTCCCGCGTCAATCGCGAGAGTTGCCGCACTCTGGGCATCAAGTCGGTCATGGTGGTTCCGTTGGTTCGCGAGCAGGAAGTCATCGGGGTGTTCGAATTGTTCGCTGACCGCGCTAACGCTTTCGAGGAGCGCGACGTCACGGCGCTGGAGCGGCTGGCTGAGATGGTACAAACCGGGGTGGAGCATGCCGAGGCTGCCGAGCGGGCGCTGCAGGAGATTGCGGCGAAAAATGAAGAGGCCGCTGTCGAGCAGAAGCAATCCCAGCCTCCGTCTGTATCGGCAGAACCAGAGAAAAACACGGTCGCGCCGGTTGCGAGCGTGCCCGAGGCGAAAGCTCCAGATGCAGCAGCGCTCATGCCCGCTGTGCCCGAGCCGGTGCGGGCTCCGGAACTGGATAAGATCCGAAAATGCGAGGCCTGCGGATTCCCGGTCTCAGAAGGCCGCACTCTCTGCCTCGACTGCGAGGCCGCTCGTCTTTCGGGCGACAATCCTGCGCCACTAGCTGGTGGGCAGCCGCCGGCCTTCCTGGCGAAGTTCGAAAATCGGAAGGAACAAGGTTGGCTTGGGTCTCACATCTACACGATTGGAACCGTGCTGATTATCGTCCTCACCGTCGTGCTCGTCGTGCTTCGACTGCGTTAGTCTGAATCCCATCGTGAAATTGTGCGGCGCGGACACTCTGTTCGGGGCCTTTCGATATAATCCGCCCTTCAGTGTCGGGGGTGGTTCTTGTCTAGCCGATATCCGATCAGTCTGCTGATTGCGCTCGCGACGTGCGCGTCTCTGTTTGCGCAGCGCGAGCCTGTGCTCAAGCAAATCGATCTCCCGCATCCGTATTACTACCGCGAGATGTATCTGCCTCAACTCACCACCGGGCCAAGCTCGGTCGCGTGGTTGCCCGATTCGCGAACCCTCGTGTATTCCATGGCGGGATCACTGTGGAAGCAGAAGTTGGATTCCTTCGATGCCGAACAACTGACCGCTGGCCCGGGTTACGACTACCAGCCTGATTGCTCGTCCGATGGGCGGTGGGTGGTCTATTCGTCGTATGCGAAGGATGCCATCGAACTCTGGGCTCTGAATCTGGAGACCGGGCAGTCGCGGCAGCTTACATCAGGTGGCGCGGTGAATGTTGAGCCGCGGCTCTCGCCTGATGGCAAGCGCATCGTATTCGTGTCCACTTCTTATCACAAACACTTTCACATCTTTATTGGTCAGTTCGCGAACGGTGACCTGACCGACATAAAGCGATTGACGGGGGAAACGCGGAGCGACTTGCCACGCTATTACTACAGTGAGTTCGATCACGAGATCAGCCCGGCGTGGTCGCCGGATGGTTCGGAGATAATCTTCGTCTCGAATCGCGGTCACATTTATGGCACCGGCGGTTTCTGGCGGATGAAAGCCGAACCGGGCGCGGAGGCGCACGAAATTCACTACGAAGAAACTACCTGGAAGGCACGCCCGGACTTTTCGCCCGACGGTAAGCGCATCGTGTACGCGTCTTACCTGGGCCAGCAATGGCACCAGTTGTGGATCGATGCCATCAAACGGCGGGGATTCCTTTCCGCTCTCATATGGAGACTTCGACAACATCAATCCGCGTTGGTCGCCGGATGGGGCGAGAATCGCCTTCATCTCGAACCGTGATGGAAACACTTCGCTTTGGACGCAGGAAATTTCCGGGGGCAGTCGGAACCAGATTATTCGCAGGGACAGGCGCTACCTGCAAGCAATGGGGCGTCTTACGATACAGGTGGTCGATGCATTGGGACAGGTTACGTCGGCGCGCCTTTTCGTCACCGGCGAAGATGGCCGGGCATACGCCCCGGATAACTCGTGGATGCACGCGGATGATAATTTTGTTCGGTCCGAGCGGCCTTTCGAAGCACATTACTTTCACACCGCGGGCAATGCCGAGATAACCGTTCCGGCAGGGCGCGTCGACATCGAGGTCATGAGGGGCTTCGAATCTCGCGTTGAAAGGAAAACTATCCGAGTCGCGGCTGGCGAAACCGCAGGAATTAAGGTTCAGCTTCAACCGCTGAACCTGCCCCAGCAGGCGTATTCTCACTGGGTCAGCGCCGACGTTCATGTGCACATGAATTATGGTGGAGCTTATCGCAACACGCCTAAGCATCTTGTAGAGCAAGCTGCGGCGGAGAATCTTTCCATCGTGGAAGACTTGATCGTAAACAAGGAGCAACGTGTTCCCGATATCGCCTATTTCAGCCCCCAGCCTGATCCAGCATCGACTGCGGCTACTCTTTTATTGCACGCGCAGGAATTTCATACCAGCTATTGGGGACATCTTGGGCTGCTCAACCTGAGTCAGCACTTCCTTATTCCAGGTTACGCGGCTTATCCCAACACTGCTGCAGCCAGTCTTTATCCCACCAATGCAGACGTAGCCGATATGGCGCACCAACAACGTGCCGTTGTCGGATACGTTCATCCTTACGACACCTTTCCTGATCCTGCGAAGGATCCTACGCTCACGCACGAGTTGCCCGTCGATGCTGCGCTCGGCAAAGTGGATTACGTCGAGGTGCTCGGCTTCAGCGATCACAAATCGACGGCGGCAGTTTGGTATCGGTTGCTCAACTGCGGCTTTCGCTTACCGGCCGCGGCAGGCACAGATGCCATGGCGAACTTCGCTTCTTTGCGCGGGCCGGTCGGGCTCAATCGAGTGTATGCCAACGTTCCGCGAGGTCCTCTCGACATCCAGTCATGGCTGAGTTCCTTGAAGCAAGGGCACACGTTTGCTACCAACGGTCCGCTCCTTGGCTTTACGCTCGGTGGCCGCGCCTTGGGAGACGAGCTGCGTCTCCCAGCGGGCGACAACAAAGTAAAATTCACCGCCTGGCTTCGCTCTATTGTTCCTGTCGATCATCTGGAGGTGATTTGCAATGGCCGCGTAGTGCGTGAGCTGAAGTTAAGCGGCGATCGCGAAGGCGCTGACTTCGAAGATACAATTTCACTCTCGCAAAGCGGATGGTGCCTTCTGCGCGCGTGGAGCGAAAAGGCTGAACATCCGGTGCTTGATCTGTATCCCTACGCTACGACGAGTCCAATCTACGTGAAGGTCGATGGGTCCGCCGGGAAGCCGGCCGAAGATGCAGCCTACTTCGTTGCCTGGATTGATCGCATGATCGAAGATGCGAAATCGAACCGGGATTGGAATACGGACGCCGAGAAGACTTCCGTGCTGAAACTATTGGAACAGGCGCGGACGGTTTATGTGGGCTTAGAGAAGTGAGGGCATGGCTTCTTCGCGGGGGCGGGCGCGCGGACGCCCGCCCTCCATTTGAGTGCTCTCTACGCTTGTTGCGCCTCCAGTTCAAGTAGCGATTTCTTCCTCGCCACGCCCCAGCGATAGCCGCCCGAATCTCCGTTCTTGCTCACCACGCGATGGCAGGGGATGGCAACTGCTACTGGGTTGGTGGCGCAAGCTCTCGCGACGGCTCGCGTGGCTGTGGGCTGACCAATCGCCTTCGCCACGGCTGCGTAGGAACGCGTTCTCCCGAATGGGATGGTTTGCAGATGTGACCACACGCGCCGCTGAAAGGCCGTTGCCTGAATATCTAATGGCAAAGCGGCATTCAGGCGCTGGCCGCGCATCTGGCGAAGCAAGTCTTCTTTCCAAGGGCGCATGGCTTCGTCGTCGCGGCGGCGGATGGCGAAAGGGAACTCGTGTCTCAGTCCCTGTTCAAGTTCGCCGTCGGAGTCGGCAAACTGGATGGCGCAAATTCCCTTGTCTGTAGCCGCGATTAACATGCGTCCCAAGGGCGAGTCGGCGAAAGTGTAGCGGATCGGCGCCGCGATCGCGCCGCGGCGATATTTGTCCGGAGTCATGCCGAGCTGCGAGGCTGTTCGCTCATACAAACGGCTGCTGGAGCTGTATCCGGCGTCGTACATGGATCGGGTAACCGAGTGTCCGGCACGAAGATTGCCTTTGAGTTGGTTCATACGGCAAGAGTCGGCGTAGGCTCGCGGCGTGATGCCCAGAACACTCTTGAATGTCCTCTGCAAATGGAATGGGCTCTGACGAAACTCTGATCCCAGCCGGGCCAGCGTGAGAGGCTCATCCAAATGCTGCTCAATGTAGCGGCATATCGCCTTCACCATTTCAGTTGCGCCATGGCCGCCGATCGCTCGGGGACGGCAACGCAAGCAAGCACGATAGCCAGCTTTCTCGGCTTGATCGGGCTTGGCGAAAAATGTAACGTGCTCACGTCGCGGACGCCGCGCTGCGCAGGATGGCCGGCAATACACGCCAGTCGACGACACGGCAAAAACAAACTTCCCGTCCTCGCTGGCATCGCGGGCCAGAACGGCTTGCCAGCGCTGGTCCTGATTCTTGTCGTTATTTCTCTCGCCACGGCTCTGGTTGCTGGGGGCCATTTGCATCGCTTCCGTCAGGTTGAGTATCGCATTGGTTGTCATAGTGCTCACAGCTTAGAACAGGGATTTTTGGCGGGCCATCCGAATCTTGCGGTCAAAGCAAAAATTCTTTTCCGTCGAAACCGGCCTTGAATTCCAATTAAGCTATGGAATATGAACCGGGTGCGAAGATGCACGTTGTGGGCGAGAGCCCGACGGGAAAGCCAGCCTCGCCCGATTTCTTTTCCGCTGTGGGTTACGATATTACTTCTGTCGTTTGTTTCTATCGCCCAGGTGACGGTTCAGAAAAATCTCGAGGTGAGATCGGAAGCTTCGCGGGACGAGATCGTCGCGACATACGTGGACGACGCTTCTCTGGATGCGGCGCATCCTGCAGAAATCTGGAAGAGCGCGACCCCCGTTGTCTTTTCTTCTGACTGGCAGGGCCAAAACGCGGATCCGGGCCGAGAAACCTCGGTGCGCGTTTTGTGGTCGCGAAAATACTTGTACCTGAGATTCGAGTGTCACTATCGTGAGCTTTTCACATTCGAGGACGCCGATCCCAATGGCCGGCGCGATTATCTGTGGGATCGTGATGTGGCCGAAGCGTTTCTGCAGCCCGATCCTTCGCGGGCAAATTTCTACCGGGAATTTGAAGTGAGTCCGAATGGGATGTGGATCGATCTCGACATTTTTCCCGGCGGACGCGCGGACTTGAAGAGCGGTTTGCAGCGCTCGGTCATGGTCGATGAAAAATCACGCATTTGGGCCGCGGAGTTGGCCATCCCGATGAAGTCGCTTACCGGAAACTTTGATCCCTCTGCGATCTGGCGGGTCAACTTTTACCGGGTCGAAGGCAAGAGCGAGCCGCGAGCGTATCTGGCGTGGCAGCCAACAAAAACGCCGCAGCCGAATTTCCACGTGCCGAGCGCGTTCGGCACGTTGCGATTTGCTGGAGCGAAGTGAATCAGCCTTCGGAGAATTCAGTCTGACAAAGGCTGCAACAGCCCGAAGACCTGCGTGACGCCCGAGCGCCTTCGCAGCTCAGCCAGCAAGGCGTGGGCCGCGTTCTCGTAAGTCTTGGTTGCGTCGGACGGATCCGCCCATACCGCGTCGTAAACGATTTGTGCCGCTTCCTTCAAGTCCATGTGCATCGCCGCTTCGAGCACGTCGACGCGTTCCTGCAGGTGGTCGTAACAGCCTTGGCAGACGGCCGCGGGTTCAGGGCCGCCGGGGTGGTTCTCGTCATGCGTGCAGGATAGACTTCCGCCCACGTTGATGGGCAACTGAGAAGCGAAAACTTGCGCCTTGAAGTCGCGCAGGAAACGTTCGCGTTCTTCTTCCAACTCAACCGGATCAGGGCACAGTTCGCCAGCAGCGACCGTTGAACGCACGGGGACTGCGCTGGGCGAGAGGCGTTCCCCCGTTTTGCAGACCGGACAAGCTTTCAGATCGGCCGCGTAATAAGTCTTGCAATTTGCGCAAGGCATACCGTAGCCGGTTTGCTTGGGACCAATCTGCGCTCCGTGGGATAGATTTACTTTGGCAGCTCGCTCCGCGGTTTGGGTGTCATTGTTGGATGGAAGCACCACCGGAGAGACAGGCTTTTTGATTCCGACCGGGGACGTGGGGGTTGAAGTCATGATAAAACTCCAGGCGGCTTAAGCGCCGCGTCTTAGACTTGGGACTCCGCCATTCTAGGAGCGTCGGGGCCGGCTTTCGACGGCACGGAAGTTCATGTCTGAATGGCCGCTTGAATTCCCTTGCAGTTCCCCAACCAAACAATAGTTCTTAAAATGAGCAACTTACGAGAGCAATCCCTGTCTTTTTTCGCGACGCGTGGCTGATCGCGGCTCCAAATTGAGACTCAGTGGGATTGCCTCCGGCTTGCTGCGCGGGGAGAAAATGTTCTATCTGTGCTGTGTTCCTCGGCGCACTCAGCGGCGGTTCTTTGAACCCCGCCCAGAGAAAGCCGAGGTTGACGGAATAATCTGGCTTCAGTAAGGTTAAAGGCAGTAGTTGCTTCTGCGGGGAGGTATTTATGTTTGAAGGCCTTTTTCAACCAATGCACCTTCTGGTGATCTTTTTTATTGCACTGCTGGTGTTTGGCCCCAAGAAACTTCCCGAGCTTGGCAAAGGTCTTGGCGAGGGTATCCGCGCCTTGAAAGAAGGCATGAAGGACTCGCCTGCCGAACCTACAAAGACCGCGGAAACGGAAGTGCAGAGCAACCGGACCAAGAGTTAAGTTCGCCAAGCATTCAAGTTGTTTAACTCAGCGCCCTTCGTATTGTTTCCTGAAAATAAAATTGCAGGCAGCTCGTTTCATGCACTTGTGACGAGGCTGGGCGGGGGTTCCCCTATGGCGGGATTCTGACATCTGCGATAAGTTAATTTCTTCGTTGTTGTTATCTTTTCCACTGGGCCCGAACGCGAAAGTACAAATTCATGATGGAGAAATGTTATGCGTAAGTTGCATCTCTGCGTGGTGTTGTTGTCAGTGTTCACTTTCAGTTCCGCGCTTTTCGCCGATCAAGTAGTCCTGAAGAACGGGGATCGGCTCACCGGGACCATCCTAAAATCCGACGACAAAACTCTGCTGATTAAGACCGAGTTTGCAGGCGACGTCACGGTACAGTGGCCGGCGGTTCAGGAAGTGACTTCTACTCAGCCGCTTCACGTGGCGCTTTCAAATGGAAAGACCGTAAGCGGCCCGGTGACTACAACAGATGGCAGTCTGGCCGTGACCACCCCGGCGAGCGGAACTGTAACTGTGGCCAAGGCCGACGTAACCGCGTTGCGCAGCGACACCGAGCAGGCAGCGTATGAGAAGTCGCTGCATCCGGGACTCACGCAGGGTTGGGTTGGAGGAGCGAATATTGGATTTGCGCTCACCGCTGGGAATAGCGAAACCAAGAGTCTGGCCGTGGCCTTCACCGGCGATCGCACGACGCTGCACGACGAGATCGCCCTCTACGAAAACACGATCTATGCCACGAACAACTCCCCTGGGACAACGCCAAGCACAACTGCAAACTCGAATCAGGGCGGCCTTCGGTACTCCCGAAATCTGAACCCACGTCTCTTTGCCTTCGTGGGCGCCGATTTCCAAAGCAATGCTCTGCAGGATCTGAATCTTCGAACCGTCCTCGGAGGCGGTTTGGGATTACACGCCATCAAGACCGACAGAACTACTCTGGACTTCCTGGTCGGCCCGAACTACACGCGAGAAGACTACACAAGCGTTACAAATTCCTTTGTGGCGCTCACCATCGGCGAGGAGCTGACCCGGAAAGTGGGAGCATCAACCGTGGTGACTCAAAAGCTGTACTTCTTCCCCGATCTTAGTTCCGGCGAAACCGGCCAATATCGCGCGACCTTTAATCTGGGGACCGTGACGAAGATCAGCAAGTGGCTGGCCTGGCAGAATGCGTTTGGCGATATCTACGTGACCAACCCACCTGCACAGCCAGCGGGCACTCTTCCGCTCAAAACGAATGACATTATCCTGACCACCGGACTGAATTTCTCGTTTACTCACTAGACAAAACGTAGGCGCGGGCGTCCTCGCTCGTGCTGGCGAGCGCGAATTCTGATTTAGTCGAAGGATTACCGAGGAATCGCCCAAGCATTCTGTTTCCGGCGAAGGTCGGGTAGCATCATTAGAAATGAGAGGCAAGCTTGATGAGTGGACATTCGACCGAAGAACCGAGAGACCCGGAAGATCGCAAAATCGATGAAAGCAGCCTGGTCGAGAAAAAGGACAAAATGATGGATAAGACTGTGGCGGACACTTTCCCGGCGAGCGATCCTCCGTCGTCTCTTCCAGATCCAGACGACGACTCCTTCGCCGCGTGACGGGGCAGCGTCATTCCAGTGTGACCGACTTCACCAGGTTGCGCGGCCGGTCGACATCCAGACCTTTTCTAACGGCCATGTAATAGGCGAACAACTGCAGCGGCACAATTTCGAGAATGGGTGACAGCAATTCTGGTGCCTGGGGAACAAAAATAGTCTGATCAGCGAGATTGCGCATGTCTTCGTCGCCCTCGGAGGCGATCGCAATCACTCGCGCGGACTGCCGCTTGAATCCTTTGATGTTGGCAACATTCTTTTCATAACGCAGCACTGATCCGGCATCGCTGCGGTCGCAGGTGGCGACGATCACCACGGGAAGATTCTCGTCGATCATCGCGTTTGGGCCGTGCTTGGTTTCTCCCGTCGGATACCCCTCGGCGTGAATGTAGGAAACCTCTTTCAATTTAAGCGCGCCGTCCATGGCCACGGGGTAATGAATGGCGCGACCGAGGAACAGAAAATCTTCCACTTGGTAGTACCGGTCGGCGAGCGCTTTGCAGTCGGAGGCGCACTCGAGCACGGTCTCCGTTTTAGCCGGAAGCTCGAGTAGTTCGCGGATATATCGCCGCACTTGCTCTTTTGCAAGCTTGCCCCGCACCTGGCCCAGATAGATTGCGAATAGAAACAGCACAGCCATCTGCGCCGTGAATGCCTTGGTGGAAGCGATGCTGATCTCGGGCCCGGCGTGGGTGTAGAGCACGCCATCCGCTTCGCGAGCGATCGTAGAATCCATGACATTCGAGATCGCAATGGTGCGTGAACCCTTGGCCTTGGCTTCACGCTGGGCCGCGGTCGTGTCGGCGGTTTCGCCCGATTGCGTAATCACGATGGTGAGTTCGTTGCGGCAGATCAATGGATTGCGATATTCAAACTCGCTGGCGTAATCCACCTCCACGGGCACGTTGGCAAGATCCTGAATCATGAACTGGCCGGCCATCCCCGCATGGCGGCTGGTTCCCGAGGCCACGATGTTGATCCGCTCCACGGAACACAATTCCTCCACGGTAATGCGCACGTCATCCAGTTGGACTAAACCCTTCTCGAGCGAAACGCGAGGAGCGAGAGTGTCGCGCAAGCCTTGCGGTTGCTCGAAAATCTCTTTCAGCATGTGATGGGGGAATCCGCCCTTATCTGCCATCGTCATCCTCGATTCCTGCTCACCGCTTCAGTCAGCTCACCGCGAATGATTGTGTTTCTCACTTCACCCCTGGGACTCAACACTACGAAATCGGCTTCGGCCCCGGCCTCGAGCTTGCCTCGATTAGCCAAACCAGCCACCCGCGCCGGATTCAGCGTGGCCAGACGGACTGCCTGTTGCAGATCCCAGTGAGCGAACTGCATCACGTTGCGCACCGCGCGATCCATAGTGAGCACACTCCCCGCTAATTTCCCCTCTACCAGGCAGCGGCCATCTTTCACTTCCACTTCAAACGTCCCGAGACGATAGCGTCCGTCCGGCATACCGGTGGCGGACATCGCGTCGGTAATGAGCACCGCCGCATCGGGCCCCTTGGCTTTCAGAAACAATTCGACGATTGCAGGATCGAGATGAATTCCGTCGACGATGATGTCGGCCGAAAGCCGCGAGTCGGTGAGCACTTCGCCGATAATTCCCGGTGCCCGGTGATCGAGTGGCCGCATCGCGTTGAATGTGTGCGTAGCATGTCTCGCTCCTGCGGCCACAGCGGCGCGAGTCGAACTCAGGTCGGCGTCGGAATGTCCGACGCTGACGCAGACGCCACGCCGTGCCGCCTCGGCGATCACTTCGCGAGCGCCTTCCAGTTCAGGTGCAATGGTCATGAGGCGAATGTGGCCGCGCGCTGCCTGCCAGAACCGGTCGAATGCCGGAAGGGTGGGTAACAGCAAGTCTTCCGGCGGATGCACGCCCCGGCGAACGTGACTCAAAAACGGTCCCTCCAAATGGATACCAAGAGGCTGGGCTCGATCTGTGCGAGAATCGTCGTCTCGCGATGCACTTTCAATCGCATTGGCCAACCGGTCGAGGGCCGACCAGGTTTGATCGAGAGGTGCAGTCACTGTCGTCGGGAAATAGCTGGTGACGCCGTGTTTGAAAAGCAACTGCTCAACCGGCGCCAGCCCCGATGAATCTGCCTGCATCACGTCCTGACCCGCGCCTCCGTGAATGTGAATATCCACGAAACCCGGAGCCAGGATGCCGTCGCCAAAATCCACCACGCGAGCTTTTTGAGGAATCTGACGAGAGGTTCGCGAACCGCATTCGACGATCACGCGGTCTTCCACCAGGAGCAGTGGCTGTTCGATGCGCTCAAGTGGCGTATACAGACAGTTTGCGGTGAAGGCAATCATCAATTAAAACGTTACTCTAAAGGAAATGTGTCAGGTTGCCCAGTCCTCTCCAAAGCAGAGGCTCCGGTAAACCATACCAAGTTACACGATATTTCCGCGCTGCCGCGTTTCTTTTTCACATCCTGCGGAACCCATGCGGAACCTATACAGACTGGCTCGACACTCCGCCGCGGCGGGGTCCACAATTGCCGCCAGTTTTGGGGCCCTGCAGGTTTGTCAGAACTGCAAATCGCTTCTCCGCCTATTGGGAACAACGCGGTTTACATTGGCGAAACACCACAAGCTGCCAGGGTTGTTTTCGATTTGCCGGCCACTCGTCCCGAGTGGTCGAATCAGCGCAGCGATGTAGATCGATCACGGTTGCAGCAGCGCATGTTTGCGTAAGACTTGTTGCAGTTGATCGTGCGGCAGCGCCGGGATGGTCCAATAGTCTGCGCCGACCATAGTCCTTGCGGCGACGAGCGTATTGATGACGGATTCCTCGGTTGCCTGTACCACTGCGGTGAACACGGCATCCATCTTCCAGCTTTGCATACGCTGAATCGTGGCGTTCTGGTCGGTGAAGGGAGGTTGGGCGCTGTTGCCCTCGTCGGCCCCTGCGTTCGCGGTCGAAAATGCAAGGAAGATGTCGCCGGACTCGTCTCCTTCAATAGCCCCGACTCGTCCCAAGCCGACGGAGACGCGGCGGGCAAGGCGTTTCAACTGGTCCGGCGTCAGTGGTGCATCGGTCGCGACGATCACGATGATAGAGCCTTCTTCCGGGGCGCGGACGCCATCGGCGGTAGTCGCTATCTTTGGGTCGCATACTGGAGCGGGTTTTCCGTCCCACCCGAGAACCGGCGGATCGAGGAGTTTCTCAACACAAGGCCGCTGGAGTCTCATCTCCCGAGCGACGGCGATGCCTGCGACCCTCAATTGCTGCGACCCGCCATAGTTGCATTGGACTAACACTCCGACCGTATAGCCGCCTTCCGCAGCGCTGAGCCGACGCGACGACGTTCCGGTTCCGCCTTTGAATCCGTTGCAGATCATCCCGGTTCCACCGCCGACGTTGCCTTCCTGGAGTGGACCACCCGTGGCGGAGTTCAATGCATCCCAGGCATCTTTCGCGGTGACGTGCTGGCCTTTGATGTCGTTGAGCGGAACGTCTGCCGTTTCCGCAGTCACGGGGTACCAGAAGTCACCCGATCGTTTCTGTTGCACCATCCAAGCGACCGCGGCATCACGCACGACGCCGACGCTTCCTGTGTTGGTAATGAGGATCGGTGTCTCAAGCAGACCGCTCTCCTCAATCCAGTGCGTACCAGTCATATCCCCATTTCCGTTCCCGGCGAAGTACCCGGCGAAGGTGCTTTTCGTGCCCTGCTTTCCGCGTGGCAGGACGGCGGTGACACCCGTGCGAACAGGGCCCTTTCCGACAACGAGGCGGCCCTCGCCGGAGATAAGCGTTTTGTAGCCCACCTCGACGCCTGCGACATCGGTGATGGCGTTCAAGGGTCCGGGCGTTCCATCGAAGGGCACCCCGAGATCACGGGCGCGAGGCTCTGTGTTGCTCCGCACAGGAATGGCAGGTCCGGACGGCATGCTACTCGTTCCCATCTGGGCCATCACCGCGAGCGACCATATACCCAGCACAGAGCATGCTGCCATTAAACGCACACGCATCGCGAACCTCCCGCTCCAACGGTGTTCCGAAGGCGAGCACATGTTAACAGAACCGCGCTATGGGCGAGTGACGGGCAAACCGACAATAACAATCGCGGTTGGCGCGTTGACATAACATCTCTGTTACACTCATCGACCACCCCACGCAATTCTCAAAACGTGTAATCGCCAGTTCGCCGATTCCCGCTGTAACTCACCTCTGACTCCGGGGCTTCACCCTTGGTGCAGCAGCCTTAGCATAAATATCCGAATCGGAGATGCCGCAGCGTGACCCATCGTTGCGGACAGTTCTCCGGTCCGGTGACAAGTTCGTATGCCATAACAGAACTATCGTAAGCTTGTCCGAAGAGCAACTGCAGGTCCGGCTTTCTCGGCTCGAGCGATTTCCTTTTCAATTTTTCCCGGCACGAGTCTTGCCTCAACTGTGCTTCCATTCAGCCGCAGCCGCTGCAAGACAAACAAATCGGGGTCGTAGTGCCCAAATACAACTTGTCCATGGGAAGCCGGCGTGCTGGCATCCTCGGCGTTGAACTGAAACATCCACGATTTCCGGTCTTCATCCTGCACCACTACAATGTGCTTTTGCAGATTCACTAAGAACGCGTAGTTTCCTGCGGGAAGAACCATATTCCCGACTGAAAAGCGAAAGGGAATCGACGCAATCTCGCGGTTGGTTAGGGTATAGATCGACTGGCCGCTCCCGAGAATGCTGCAAGCAAGCAGCACTCCGACAACTAACATTAACTTTTTCAGCATGTTTTGTCTCCTGTACGACTGGATTCGTTCCGTGCCTTTCGGCGCCGAACGTGTCGGTTATCGCAGCAGAAGACGGGCCTGCCAAGGGACGGCGTCTCCTATGTGGATCGAATCTACCTAGCAGCGCAAGTCACTGAGCCTATGCGAGATTTGTTCGCATGTAGCAAGAATTTGAATCCATCCCTGCAAACCAAAAAGGGGTACACTTCGTCAACATAAGGTAGCAATGGAAGGCGATTATCAAAACGGCAACACGCAGGCGCTGCGCTTTGGTGTCTTCGATCTGGATTTGCGCACGCAGGAACTGCGCAAGTACGGCACTCGAGTCAAATTACCCCCTCAATCCTTTCAGGTGCTGCAAATGTTGCTGGATCATCCTGGCACGCTCGTGAGCCGCGAGGAATTGCAGAAGGCCCTGTGGCCCGCCGACACCTTCGTCGACTTCGACCATGGCCTCAATAATGCAGTGAAGCGGATTCGCGCCGCCATCGGCGATTCCGCCGAAACGCCGCACTGGATCGAGACCCTCCCTCGGTTGGGCTATCGCTTCATTGGTCCAGTCGAGGTTGCCAGGAACGGCCATCCGTCCGCTCCTGCGCCTGCGAACGGCGTTGCTCCAGTCGCACTGCCTGTGAACGGCCACGGCGATGTCCAGACTCAGAGCTCTGCCGAAGTTCACCCAACACCATCCGCGGCTCGGAAATCAGGCAGGGCTCGCTGGCGATGGAGCATCGCTTCCCTGACGCTAGTCGTGATTGCTGCTTTGTTAGGCTGGCACTATCGGGCGCGGCGCAGCGGTGGGAGCGGTGCATCGGCGGACGGTCTACAGCTGATTCCCTTTACTTCTTACCCCGGCTACGAGTTCGCACCAGCGTTTTCACCCGATGGCAATCAGATCTCCTTCTCCTGGAATGGCAGCGAGAGCAGCGACCTTTTCGATCTGTACGTGAAGGTGGTCGGCACAGATACACCTGTCCAACTCACCCATGAACCCTCCAACGCGATCACTCCCGCATGGTCGCCAGACGGGCGGTTCATCGCTTTCACCCGCGTTAACCTCAGCTCGGATGCTGGCTCCGGGGTCTTCCTGATCCCTGCAGTGGGCGGACCCGAGCGCAAACTCGCTTCGCTGGGTTTCGGCAAGTCGATCTATAAAGGCGGGATTGCATGGACTCCGGACGGTGAGTCACTCATCTATCCGGAACCCACGACCGAGCTTCAGTCCGAACTTGTCATGCTAAATATCGACACTCTTCAGCGGCAGGTTATCGCCAAGCCTTCGCCGCATTGCAGCGCCGCCGGGATGCCCGCGTTTTCTCCCGACGGCCGCTGGTTCGCCTTCGCCTGCATGTTCGATTATGGTTTGGCGGCCTTGTACGTTCAGCCTTGGCCAACCGGGAGCGCGCGCGAACTCCAGGAACTCAAAGGTGATCTTGGTGGACTGGCATGGACCGCCGACGGACAAGGCCTCGTCTACTCCCGCGACAACAATCTCTGGCGCATCCCCTGCAGAAGAGGCTCCGCGCAGCGTTTGTGGTTTGGGCAGGACGCATCGCATCCGACCATCGCTCGCACGGGCTCGCGGCTGGCATTTACGCGTAACCAGGAATTTTATGATATTTGGCGCATCCCGATCGGGGATCCGCGCCGTAGCGCCGAAAGAGCCGTCCGCGTAGCACCCTCGGAGCTTGTACAGCTGAACGCTCAGTATTCTCCCAACGGAAAGCGCGTGGTCTTTGAGTCGAATCGATCCGGATCCTCCGAAGTGTGGCTGTGCGATGTGGATGGCTCGAACCTTTTGCGGCTCACGAACTTTGGCGGCCCGCTGACAGGAACTCCGCGTTGGTCACCCGATGGCTCCAGGATCGTCCTGGATTCTCGCGCTTCTGGAAAAGCGGAACTCTATATTGTTAGTGCAAGTGGCGGAACTCCCCAACTGCTTGCGACCGGACCCGATGGCGGGTCGGTGCCGTTCTGGTCCCACGATGGCAATTGGATCTATTTTTCATCGGACGTCGATAATGTTCCGCAAATTTTCAAGATTCCTGCCAACGGAGGAACACCGATGCAACTCACGCATCACGGCGGGTTCATGGCGAGGGAAACCCCGCGCGGGAACCGCCTTTACTATTCGCGCATCGATAACGGAAGAATAGTAATGTGGTTCATCGGAACCGATGGCAGCGGCGAGAGTCCCGTTACAGGTCTGCCACGGCTCATGTGGCCTGCATGGGACGTGACGGATCGTGGTTTTTACTATTACGACGAAATGTCGTCCGGCCGCGAAATCCTGTTCTTCGACTTCGCCACCAAACGCACGCGAGTCGTTGCCCGGCTCCCCGGTCGTCCGGATCCCTTCTCGCACAATATTTCGGTCTCGCCTGATGAAAAGGATATTCTCTACACGCAGATGGGACACAGCACAGCTGACATTGTGCTTGCCGAGGGATTCCATTGATCAGATCGGCTTGAAAACCGTGTCGTCCGGGGCCTGCCATCGGTGCACGCGTGCCCGCCCTCGCGCCTTCCACAAAGCAATTCGACCAACTACTCGATCTCAGCATCGACGCGCATGAGCCATCCGGCTTCCGCGCTGTACCACGGCCAGGCGAACACCGGGTCCGTGATCAGGTACCTGTCCCGGATCGTTTCGACGTAGCGGTCAAGTCTCGCTCTGTCTTGCGCCAGGAATGCCGCATAGGAAACAACCACCCAGGGAAATTCGTCCTGCGAATTGAAGGACAGATCCGTCCAGCCCGGCCAAGCCTTATTGAAAGCTGCATAGACGCTTTTAGATTGGAAGCTGCTGGGAGCGATGACGCCTTGAACCATCGGGTAAAGTTGCGCCACGGAATCCGGGTACCAAGTTTTGAGGTCGGGGTCAGCCGACCCGGCACACGGACGATACAACCCGCTGCTCCGAACGTAGAGCACACTTTGAATTCCCGTCCGGATGCCACGGGCATGCGCCCTGTACCAACTCGCAGCATCGTCATCACCCCAGGCTTGGACCGCAAGATGGGCAAAGTCCATCAAGCCGCGATAGTCCTCGGAGTTGTCCATCAAGTACTCGACCTGGTTGGTTGGCATGGCATAGACGAGCCCATTGCTCTGCTGCAGGTTCGCGATGACGTTGCCGATGACGTTCAGCTTGTACTCGCCAACCGTGTCCTTGATGAAGGACTGGGCGCCGGGATCGCCTGTGTTCCAGAGCGTTTCTGCGAGAGACAGAAACGTGGCAGCATACGAATCGGCAGAATCGAAGGTGCCCAGCGAGGTCTCCGTGGCCCCAGAAACGCTGTAGTCATAGACGGTGCCGTACTCGCCCCACCGGTCGGGCCAATTGAAATGGCCGATATACCAGCTCATCCAGGCTTCAACCTGAGGGATTTTGGTCCTGTCCTCCAACCAGCCGATCGCTGCGAGGTTTGCGAAGTAGGGCTTGATTTCAGTCGAGGTGTAGAGAATTCCGCCGTCAGGAAGCTGTTGCGTGGCGAGCCAGGCCGAGGTCTCGGTCATATCCCGAGAGTTCTGCGCATGGGCGGGAAGGACCGCGGCCCATGAAGCGATGACCGCCACAAACAAAGAAACCATCCGCATGAACATAGGAGCTTGGCGTTCGCGAGTAACTCTCTGTACGATAGCTCGAACATTTTAGTCCTATGGAGGCTGTCATGATACCTGCGCTCGCCAACCTGCAACCGGAAGCGATATGGAAGCACTTTGACAGATTGGCGGCCATTCCGCGCGCTTCTACAAAGGAGGCAGCGGCGCGCGATTACGTTCTGTCACTGGTCGCAAAGCTGGGCCTGGAATCCGTGCAGGACGACGCGGGCAATCTCGTGATCCGGAAACCCGCGCGGCCGGGACGCGAGGGAGCTCCGATGGCGCTCTTACAGGGCCACCTCGACATGGTGTGCGAGAAAAATGAAGGGACAGTCCATGACTTCGATACCGACCCTATCAAGGTGGTAAGGGACGGAGACTGGCTGAAGGCGGATGGCACGACCCTGGGCTCCGACAACGGAGTGGGCGTCGCCGCCGCACTGGCTGTGATGGAGAGCGATGACATCGCTCATGGTCCACTGGAGTTCGTTTTTACCATTGACGAGGAGAGCGGGCTCACAGGGGCTGCGGCGTTCCCCGGCGGTTTGCTGAAGTCCAAATATTTTCTCAATCTTGACAACGAAGAAAAAGGCACACTTTGCATCGGCTGTTCAGGCGGAGTCAAAACAACGGCTCGACGCAAAGTCGGGCTTCGTCCCGCGAGCGCAGGATCAGCCTGGCGCATCAAGGTATGGGGATTGAAAGGCGGCCACTCCGGTGTTGACATCCACCAGGGCCGCGGCAATGCCCTGCGGATCATGGGCGGGGTTCTTCAGGTATTGCTCGATCGGCTTCCGATCGAAATCGCCGAAGTCAACGGTGGCAGCGCGCAGAATGCGATTCCGCGCGAAGGCACGGCCTTAGTAGTGCTAACGGATCCTTCTCGCGAGAGCGAATTGAAATCGGCTGTCGCCACCGCCGAAGCAGGATACAAGGCTGACTTGGGAGGATTCGATTCCGGATTGCAGATCACGGTCGAGAAAGCCGAACGCCCGGGCAAAGTGCTGGAGGCGAGCGATGCGAAGCAAACGG
Organism: uncultured Acidobacteriota bacterium; assembly: GCA_963722725.1. Lineage (GTDB taxonomy): Bacteria > Acidobacteriota > Terriglobia > Terriglobales > Acidobacteriaceae > JABDBE01. The sequence goes on along the minus strand of CAVROB010000004.1, from coordinate 859 downwards.
TCGCCCTGCTTGCGAGCTTGCATCATGGTGTCCTCGCAATGAGCCCCGATGTCGGCGGCTTGGTCCAGACATCCACGAACTTGGCGATCGTCAGCACCAAGGGCGACGTGGTGGAGATTGTCACCAGTCAGCGGAGCGCGATCGAGAGCAGCATGCTGTCTGCCGCCCGCATGGTTGCGACGGTATGCGGGCTGGCGGGGTTCGAAGTGGAGCACGCAGGCAAATACCCCGGCTGGAAACCGGAACCGAATAGCGACATCGTGCGCAAGCTCCAGGAGGTGCACAAGAAACTCTTCGGCGAGCCCGCAAAACTGATCGCCATGCACGCAGGCCTCGAGTGCGGCGTCATTGGCGAGAAGTATCCCGGCATGCAGATGGTGTCGTTCGGCCCGACGATCGTAGATCCTCACAGCCCGAACGAGCGGGTGCAGATATCGTCTGTCGAGAGCTTCTGGAACTACCTTAAGCTGGTGCTCGAGAGCTTGTGACCAACGCGTTGGGACTGGAGCGGGTGAAGTACACGCACTCCGATGGTGTGAAGAAGCTGAGGCCGAAGTCCATCCGCAACGTCATTGGAGTGCTCAAGCTGATTCTCGGGAAAAAAGGTTTGGCGTGATTGGAATTTGGTTTTTCCGGAGGACGTCGATCGTGCATTTCGGCAACGAATGGCGCGGGTCCAGGAATTGTTCTCACGGGAGGATAGTCCCAATGCTCACGAAGTTCCCGGATTTTCCGAGCCCAGGACGCGTCATGTAACCTGTAGTAGAATGAGGGAACTAACCTCAGTCGGGGAGTGGCTCAGCCTGGTAGAGCACCTGGTTCGGGACCAGGGGGTCGGAGGTTCAAATCCTCTCTCCCC
>CAVROB010000003.1:0-368244 GCA_963722725.1 uncultured Acidobacteriota bacterium | reverse complement strand
GAATACATGCTCGCGGGAGCGACGCAGCGAAGCGACTCCGACCCGTTCGACAAAACTGACCCACCTATCAGAATTGGACCGCATTGGATGATTCTTTGGCCCTTTGATCCGAAGACTACGGGCCTGCCTACGACTCACAAGCCAACAGGCGCTTACATTTATGTGGGCAGGCACTCCTTGGGCTCACGTCCATATTATGGGCACGCCCTAGGACTGGCCGTTCCCGTTAGCAGCGCAGTCGGCAAAACAGCAAAGTCGAATGAAAGGAGTATGTCGATGACGGACAAACCGAACATTCTCTTAGTGCACGGCGCCTGGGGCGACGCTTCACATTGGCGGCATGTCATTCCTCCCCTGCATGAAAAAGGCTACCGCGTCTTCGCGGTGCAGAACCCTCTGACATCGTTGTCTGACGATATCGACCGAACCATCAAAATGGCCGCTGCGCAGGATGCTCCCACGCTATTAGTCGGCCATGCTTATGGTTGCGCAGTCGTCACGAGCGCTGGCCTCACGCCAAATGTCGTCGGCCTCGTCTATTTGGCAGGACCTGCTCTTGATGAGGGGGAGAGTCTCAAGAGCCTTTGGGCGCGGCGGGCACCACCCGAGGGCGCGGCTAATATCCGTGAGGACAAGTATGGGTTTTTATGGATCGAAGTCGGGAAGTTTCACGAGACTTTTTGTCATGATCTCGAAGACCGAACAGAATCGCTAGTGTGGGCGCTTACGCAGAAGCCCACAGCATCGCGATGCTTCGAAGAAAAGTCGGGACCACCGGCGTGGAAAGTGAAGCCGAGTTGGTATCAGATCTCGGCCAAAGATCGGTTGATTCCTACCGAGACCGAAAAGTGGATGGCGGAGCGAATCAACGCAAGAAGGACGATCACGTTGCCAACGAGCCACGCCTCCATTGCAACTCGCCCCGATGACATCGTGCAACTAATCGAGGAAGCAAGTAATGCCGTCATCGCGAAGGCTGCCGGTTTCCGCTAGAAAAACGGATGTGCTACGTATGGCGCACCACAGCTTCATTACCTGCTGTAAATCCAATTACGAAGATAAGGAGTATTTCGATGTCGACTCTTGCTGATGCTTCCACAGATCTCAAAGCGGGACTGGAAGTGGTGCTGGTCAGCCTTTTCGCCCAGATGCCGCACGGAGCTTAGCGTCCATCTTCACCAACCCCGCGAGAGAGTCAGCCTTCATCTTTTGCATCACTTTGCCCCGGTGCGTTTTTACGGTAATCACGCTGATGCCGAGTTCGTCAGCGATCTGTTTATTCAATAAACCCGAAACCACCAGCGCCATGACTTGCCGTTCGCGAGGCGAAACAGACCCGTAACGGTCCCGGAGTTCCTGAATTTCCGCCACGTGACCGAGAACGGCGCTGCTCCGTTCAAGGGCCTGCCGGATGGCCGCCAATAGCTCTTCATTACTGACTGGTTTCGTTAAGAATTCGACCGCGCCCGCTTTCATGGCTTGGACTGATTTGGGTACGTCACCATAACCCGTGATGAAAATGATCGGCATGTCCGTCCGCTCAACAGCAATACGCTTCTGAAGTTCGAGACCGCTGAGACCGGGGAGAGAAATGTCAAGAACAAGACAGCTCGGAACAAGTGAACGAGGGCGATCGAGGAATTCCTGTGCTGATGCGAAAATCTCTGGCTGCCAGCCTAGCTTGCGGATTAATGACTCCAGTGCTTCACGCACCGAGACGTCGTCGTCAACGACGAACACGATAGGCCCCGCAGTCGGCGCTGGCGATGACTCGACTGAATGACCAAGTGATCTCGCCAAGCTCGTTTTATCCCCCCTGCTTGCAGGGTGGGAACTGTCAGTTTTCTCGAAGTGCAACATTGACGGCCTCCAACAGAACTGTGCTTATGACTGGCTTGAGCAGGAATCCCACCGCTCCTTGTTCAAGCGCTCGCTTCCGAATTCCCTCGTCCTTCTGACCGGTGATAAAGATGATTGGAAGCGCTGGACCACGAAGCTTCAATTGTCGTTGAAGATCGAGTCCCGTTACGCCCGGCATGACGACGTCAAGGATCAGACAGCGGGTCTGGCTCACGCAATCGGACCCGAGAAACTCTTCCGCCGACGAAAACGCGCGGGCGGAAAAGCCGAACTGCCTCAGCAAATTAGGGAGGGATTCGCGGACTGATACATCGTCATCAATGACCGTCACAAGTGGACGTTCGATGGATTCCCGATCTCGGTTGGACTCCATAAGCGAAGAATGCGCTCCTGGCAGATAGGCAGTCAATCGCACCAAGGTATGATCGTTGGAATCGGTATTCAGCGTCGAACTTAAATTATGCGGCATGCATCGCACCATCCGGCCGGCTGCAGCGAGTTTCCTCTGCCACTAAACCAGCCGCTTTGCAGGGTATTGAAAATGAAAACGTGGCTCCCGGACCATCATTCGCTGTCGCCCACAAACGCCCCTCATGAGCCTCGATGATGGAACGACTGATTGACAGGCCGATTCCCATACCTTCGTTCTTTGTCGTATAGAAGGCTTCGAAGAGCCTGTCCGCAGCCTGGGGCTCGAAACCGACCCCTGCATCTTTCACGCTAAGCTGCACCCGATCGCCTTCCTCTCTTTTAGTTCTGATCAATAATTCTCTCGGACGATCGTCGACACCGCTCATCGCGTCTGAAGCGTTTCGTACCAGATTCATGATGACCTGCTGAACTTGGACACGGTCCGCCATGAGGAGTGGGAGATTGTCGGCAAGTTCCTGCAGAACGATCACCCGCCATCTTTGCAAATCGCTCAACGACAGGGAAATCACCTCCCGTGTGGCCTGATTCAGGTCCATCAATTCGGGGGACGGATCTTTTTTGCTATAAAGCGCGCGTAATCGCTTGATCACGTCAGAGGCTCGGTTTGCATCTAGCATGGTGCGCTGTGTAGTTTCCCGAGCGCCGTCGATATCGGGAGGATCGGTAGAAAGCATTAACAAACAGGTGTCGGCGTTGGTCATAATGCCAAACAGCGGCTGGTTGACTTCGTGCGCGATCGATGAGGTAAGCTCTCCCATCGTCATCACACGCGCCACGCGCGCGAGTTCGGCTTGCGTGTTGCGTAGCTCTTCCTGCGCATGCCTCCAATCGTGCATATCCACAACTGTGCCGTACCACTTTAGAATCCGCCCTTGTTGGTCGAGCAGCGGAAGCGCGCTCGTTACGCACCATCGATAGGTGCGATCGGCAGCGTGGAAGGTGCGAATCTCGACTCGGTACGGGGCTCCGGTTGCGACACAGGATCTCCACGTTCTAGCTGTCCGTTCAACATCATCTGGATGAAGAAGTTTTGTCCAACCGCTACCCATGATTTCTTCGGCAGAGAAGCCGGTGTAGTCGAGCACGCGAGCATTGCAATAATCGATTGTCCCTTCTGCGGTCGCGCTCCATAGCATTTCCGGTATGGTCTCGGTCATCTGGCGCAGGTTGAGTTCACTCTCCCTTAGTCTCTTTTCTGCCAGTTTGGAGTCGGTAATGTCCCGAATGAAGGCGCCAAAAAACCAATTCTGGCCCAGTCTCATTGGCGATACTTCCAACTCAGCCGGGAACTCAACACCGTTGCGCCGGACGGCCGTGACTTCGATACGCCGTCGCAAGATCGGGCCATTACCGGTAGCCAAGAAGTGACGTAATCCGCGCTCGTGGGCCATCCGTAGTCGCTCCGGGATAATCAGATCCGACATGTGCTGGCCGATCGCCTCCTTATTACTCCATCCGAACACCATTTCAGCTTGCTTATTCCAATCGGTAATCGCCCCTTCAGCATCCATCGTGATAACCGCATCTAACGCGGTGTCGACGATCAGCCGGTTTGTTTCCACAGCCCTCCGTAAATTCTCTTGGGACTGTTTCTGATCCTCAATGTCGGTGGATGTACACACAAACCGAAGGAGATTTCCCTCCGCATCACGTAACGCCGCGGCTCGATTGAGATGCCAGCGATATGCCCCGTCCTGCGCGCGGCGAAACCTCGCTTCCATTGTAAAATCCTGCCCCGAGCTTATCCCGTCGCAAATACTCTTTGACGCTGTTTCTCGATCCTCAGGGTGGATCGCAGTCATCCACGCCTCGGAATTTGATTGGACGTAATCGAGTGACTGACCTGAGTATTCCAGCCAGCTTCGGTTCACGAAATCCGGCGTCCCATCAGGCCTGAGCGTCCACGCCGCTACAGGGATTTGTTGAAGGAGGCCAACCTGGAACTGTAGGTCTTCGTTGGCTTCGGCAAGTTCTCGGGTGCTGCGTTCCAACTCCTGGGTCCGAACTCGAACCTGTGTCTCCAACCCGTTTGCCAGTTCGCGCACTGCTGTTTCCGCTTTTTCGCGCGCTGCGTTTTCCAATTTGAGGTTCTCAATCGACGCTAGGACCTGGCATGCCGCTGACGCGAAACGGCTCGTGCGTTCGAGCAGCCTTAGGTCCTCGGCGTCGAATTTGCGACGATTATCGTGTGCGAATGCCCAAATTGTACCGACCGGTTTACCGTTTGCGTAAAACGGAACAAAGAGTCCTTCTTCCGTTACGGGCATCGTCCTGCTGAAATTCAGATAACGCCGTTCCCAATGCGTGAATAGCATCGGAACATTGCGGTCGAGCACTTCGCCGCATGGGCAGGAATTGCGCGGGACATTGGAGCCGGCGTGGGGTCGCCACGCGCCGGCAATAGCTGCCCAGTAGAACCTCTTTTCGTCTCTCGTCAGCAGACTTAGGCCGGCAGAATCAGCATGCAATAGATCGAGGACTCTATCAGCCAATGTTTGCAGAATGGTACCCGGGGAGTCAGCTAGCGCGTTGGCCAGTGCCACGAGTGCTCGGTTCTCCGTCTCATAGTCGGGCGAACGCGAGGGGCGCTCGCGTAATTCCTGGGTGCGGAGAATCGATTCCAAAGGAACCCCTGGAATTGGAGTTTCCAGTAGAAAATCATCTCGCAAATTAACGGAGTCGGTCACGTTTTCACCTCCACGCAGGACGTTTTCGCCGAATTGAGCGTTAACCGTAGGTTCCCAGACACGGGGTAGCGCAATGGTTTGACTCTAAGCTTGCTCTCGATGGCAACCCATCTCTATTGGGAGCGTCTACCGCGAGGGGCGTCAATTGTACTTTGGTATCGATTCATCGTAGATATCACCAGCTGTGTGCCCCAGCATTGTCGAATCCGTCTTTCCAGGAATGGGAGCGTCACGCTGTACTCGTCATCAGAAACTGTTACTCGCGTACGGATGCCCTCGCACGCAGGTCGTTGATTGAGCTCTTAGCGAATCAACCGGTTGATCGTCGTGCGGTAGCCCCCATGGCTAGCGACACTTTCAGAGGATGAATAATAGAAGTTTGACTCGGTCCGCGCGGAATATCAATCCGTACTTTACTGTAGTATCGTGCGCACCGATATTAGCATCAGCCTTCCCGGCATCAGAGTTGTCAATTGGCATTGGCCGGGATTAAAAGGGCTCAAAACATTACAACTGGTGCAGCACGCGAGATTCAACTAGATTCGCGCTTTGTCTTCTAAAGGGTCCCACCACGCAGGAAGATCAGGATTTGCAAACTAACACGGAACCCTTCTAACGGATTTCCCGTCTCCGGATTAGTTCAATTCTCCGCCGCCCGTTCGGGAGCATGACCGCGATGTGCCATCCAGATGCTACGAACGTCCCTCGTACCTAATGCGAATCGAAGTTGTGACGCTCTCCGCATTAGTCATGCGAAGGTATCAATTCATACCCTTGTCTAATAGATTCGGCTCTCCTCCTCTGGTTCAATCATCATGAAGCGAGACAAGTTCGAACGAGAACTCGCCATCGCACACTAACCGAATCAATTGAAAGGGAGAGCTGATATGACAAGAATGATTGCGATCGCGATTATTTGTGGCGCCGCCGCACTGACTGGGGCCGCGCCCTCTGCACCGTCACAAACAACGTCACAAGCTGAGTATCACTACGCGCTGCCCCTTAATATCGCAGTTGAGGCCGCGACCGAAGCTGTTCGTGTGTGCGCCCAGCACGGATATCAAGTGAGCGCAACAGTCGTGGACATGGATGGGGTGCGGCAGGTAGACCTTCGCGGTGATGGCGCCACCATTCATACAGCGGAATCGAGTTATGACAAGGCGTATACGGTGGTCACGCTAGGGCCGATCTTTGACTTCGATACGTCCAGCAAGTTCTTCGAGCTGACGAAGACCAGTCCCTACGCGCCGCGGCTTTCAACCATGCATAACGTCATGGCGCTTCCAGGCGCAGTGGCGTTCAAGTCGAAGAACGCCATCGTAGGCGCTCTGGGCGTTGGAGGTGCTCCCGGCGGAGACAAGGACGAAGTCTGCGCCCAGGCTGGGATGGCGAAGGTCGCCGACCGGCTTCCACGTTGAGTATCACTGAAGTCCAGGCTCATGGGATCCACGAATCGGGAGAATCCGCCTCGCTCGCGTCTGGTCCTACCAAACGCCCGCACGCCACAGCGCATCGCGCCCTGACGGCGGGTTCGGTCGACCTTATAGGATTCCTCGCTTTCGGAGGGTTGTTTACCGCGCACATTACGGGAAACATAGTTATCCTTGCCGCCCATTACATAACCGGTGGCTTTAGCCGGATCGGACCGCTAATCGCGGTTCCAGTTTTCATCGCTGTCTTAGGGACGGTTGTTTGGTCGTTCGAGGACAAGCCGAAGCATCAGACCTTGCGAGCATTGCTGATTCTACATGCAGCACTTCTGACTGGCTTTTTCGCGGTTTCCACCGCGCTTGGTCCCTTCGCGAATCCCGGAGGCGCAGTGGCAGCGTCTGTGGGGATGCTCGGAGTTGCAGCGATGGCCACTCAAAATGCGCTTGTCAAACTCGATCTGCCAGGTTTCCCTACGACGGCGGTACTCACCGCGAATACTGTCCAGTTGACAATCGAGCTTACAAGTCTAGTGCGCGGCAATACCTTACCTGAACAAATGGCCCTAGCTCGGCGCCGTATTCGGATGACTCTGCCGGCCTTCGCGGGTTTCATTGCGGGTTGCACGACGGGCGGGTTGCTCGAAGTGCACTTCGGACTGCGGGCTTTGGCATTTCCGGTTGTGATGGCAGTACTTGCAATACCGTTGAGTGAGTACACCGCAAGAACGGTTCTGACGACGAAAGCTAACTTCGCTTGCGCCGTCTCCACGGCTGATGCGAAAGCAACAATCGATAACTTCGTCTAGTGGTCTCGGAGCTCATGGCTTCACCAGAATTGTGTATGGAATCAAAATTCTAAAGAGGAGGTTTGGTATGTCAGACAACAAACAAGCAAGCACCGTGGAAGCACAACGAGGTATCGTTCGACCTCACCAGCCGGGCCAGGATGTTTTCAGATCGATCCTGCCGGAAGAAATCGACTGGAAACCTTTTCCGTCGTTCCCTCCTTCGGTTCGTCTGGCAGTCGTCGTCGGTCAGCCCTCGGAGGCCGGGCCGTACACCATCAGGGTCAAAGCGCCGCACGGCGCGAAGCTGATGCCTCACCGCCACCCGGAGGATCGAGTCTACACAGTTATTTCAGGCGTTTTCTACATCGGCCTGGGCGATCAGTTCGACGCCGATAAGCTGCAGGCATATCCGGCCGGTAGCGTCATCGTTCTACCCGGCAATACATCCCATTTTCATTGGGCGAAATCCAGTGAGTACATCACACAAGTTTCGGCGATTGGGCCGCTTGGTCTTGAATACGTAAACGCGAAAGACGATCCGCGAAACCAGCAGTCTGGGAATTGAGCCCGAGCCCAACTACTTAAGTGTCGAGAAGCAGAAGCTCGTTTTCGCGTATCTGTGTCGAGTGCGGGGTGGGAGTACGAAGAGCTCGTCACTTCGACGCTTGCCAAGGGTATCGCAACTGTACGTAAACCCGAGCGCTGTATGAGCAGCCAAGTTCTCAGTTTCGCTGCGGATCGGCGCGAATTGAACGACATCTCAAAGGAGGTAATAGGCGATGGCACACCGAGTGGCAGATGAGTTAATTAGCAGACTGGTTGAAGCGGGCGTCGAAAGACTTTACGGCGTCGTGGGCGACAGCCTGAATCCGGTGACGGATGCTTTGCGAATAAACGGCAAAGTTAAGTGGATTCACGTGCGCCACGAAGAAACTGCCGCGTTTGCGGCAGGCGCCGAGGCTCAGCTCAACGGGAAATTGGCGGCCTGCGGTGGCAGCTGCGGTCCTGGTAACCTTCACCTGATCAACGGACTCTTCGATGCTCATCGCAGCAATGCTCCGGTACTCGCGATCGCATCTCATATTCCAAGCAGTGAGATCGGCACCGGATATCTCCAGGAAACTCATCCGGAAATTCTTTTCAAAGAATGCAGTCACTACTGTGAGCTGATTTCAAATCCGAAGCAGTTTGAGCGTGTTCTTCACATCGCCATGCAGAGTGCGGTCGGAAAAGGCGGAGTAGCCGTAGTGGTGTTGCCCGGCGACGTGTCTGGCATGGAGATTGCGAAGGATGGCTCTCCTCGTTCCGTGGTCCGGCAAAGGCCCTTCATCCGCCCCTGTGAAAAGGACTTGGCGCAACTGGCGGAGTTGATTAATTCTTCAAAGAAAGTGGCTCTCTTCTGTGGAATTGGGTGTGCCGGTGCTCACGGTGAGCTGATGGCTCTGGCTGACAAGTTGAAGTCTCCCGTTGGCCATTCGTACCGCGGAAAACCGTTCGTCGAGTTCGACAACCCGTTTGATGTCGGAATGAGTGGACTGCTTGGATTCGGCGCGGCGTACCAGGCCATGCACGAATGCGACTTGCTGCTGCTCTTGGGCACTGATTTTCCCTATAGCAAATTCTTGCCAAGCAAACCCAAGATCGTCCAAGTTGACATCAGAGTTGAGAACTTGGGCCGACGAAGCAAACTGGATCTCGGATTATGGGGCGATATGGCCGAAACTATCCGCGCGCTACTCCCGATGATAGAAGCCAAGTCGGATCGCTCGTTTTTGGACGCGATGCTCGGAAACCATAAAAAGTCGCTTCGGCGACTAAATGCCTACGTAGATCACGTTGGGAAACGGAGGCCCATGCACCCTGAACCTGTCGCGGCCGCGCTGAGTGACGTTGCGGCAGACGACGCGATCTTTACTGCTGATACCGGCATGTGTAACGTCTGGTCCTCCCGGTACATTCGAGCAACGAAGGACCGGCGCTTAATCGGCTCCTTCACCCACGGGTCCATGGCAAACGCGCTGCCTCAGGCCATTGGTGCCCAACTTTGTTATCCCGGAAGACAGGTAATCGCAATGGCGGGAGATGGCGGCCTCGCCATGCTCATGGGCGAGTTGTTGACGGTGACACAGTACGACCTCCCGATCAAGATCGTAGTCTTCAACAACAGCGCTCTCGGAATGGTGAAACTGGAGATGGAAGTCGACGGAATACCCGACTATCAGACTGACTTGAAGAACCCGAACTTTGCAAAGCTGGCCGAGGCGATCGGGATGATGGGTGTAAGAATCGAAAATCCAGCCGATCTGTCCTCTGGACTAAAGCAGGCGCTTCAGCATTCGGGTCCGGCGCTGATTGATGTGGTCACCGATCCAAATGCGCTTTCTCTGCCGTCCCATATCGAGGCGGACCAAGTCGTTGGCTTCGCAATCGCCATGGGGAAACTGGTCCTCGCCGGTGGTATCGACGAGGTTGTAGACACAATTGAAACCAACATTCGGAATATATGAGAACTTTCTCCCGCACTCCGGCACCGTGCAGGTGGTTCCGAGCGTGTCCTTATTATTGTCCCGTAGGATTGATTCTCCTCCGCGTGGACGACAGACGAATGGGTTGCTTAGACCGTGGACAATTCCGACCGCATCCTACTTTATCGACAACGGGAGGCACCGCATGAATCTATCCGACGTGCCGATTGCACATGAAGGCTTCTTCGCCACGCACTTCTTCACCGTGAGGGACCTGGAAAAATCGAAGGACTTCTATGTCCGAATTCTTGGCGGGAAAGTCATCAAGCCGGAAAATCCCTGCTACATCAAGTTGGCTAATACGTGGATCATTCTCAATTCCGGCGGTGGCCCGACTCCCGACAAGCCAGAAGTCCTCCTCGAGACTCCGTCGAATCTCAATAGAGTGAATAGCTTTCTCGACTTGCGTGTCGCTGACATCCAAGTTTGCTACAAACAATGGCGCGACAAAGGAGCGTTCTTTCTTACCGAGCCGCTAAACAATCGCGGCTGGGAATGGCGCTGCTACATGCGTGATCCTGACGGCTACCTCATCGAGGTCGGCCAATATACTCAAAAGGCCCTGGACTGGTTCACAAACTACGCCACTTAAGGTGCCCGAGGCAACTGCACTCCTAAAGACGCGCGTATAGAGTCTGCAACTGCCCGGTGAGTCTGATCACCCGGGGGACTCGGATTCGTGAATCTAAGGTCGTCATGTGCTCTGATTGCGCGGTTACGTAACGCAGTATCGAGACTTTTACGGCGGTACAAATAAAGTCGTTCCGACTGTAATCGGTGCGGACCCAATGATCGCCGAAAACTAGTGTCCTGTAATGTGGTTCGTGACATAAATGTGGCTGGCTGTTGATGACGAAGGGTCCCACGCGCCAGGTGATCCGTGCACAGTCGGTAGGACTAGGAAGTTGGGTGGTCCATTTCTTCAGGAGTTGCTGATCGCGGACGTAACGGAGACGACAGCTTTAGGATATGCAAGGGCTAACGTAGTGAAGTTCACTGAGACAACCTTAGTACGCTCGCACACAGTTCGTAGAGGGGCGTTGCTTGCGCTATTGTTGCGTCCCAGTGTTCAAAAACCTCGGTAATAGGGACGCCAACCTTATCAATCACTTGCAAATCCCCTCCAGAATTTTGTACGTCCGTTAACGTCCGATAAGCCTCGGTGCTTGGTTTTTCTCCGTTCTTGTCGAGCAACAAGCTCACAACTCGGCTCTGCGCATCTCGCTTGGTTTGCGTGATCGCTTGCGCGTAAATGTTCAGAGTGACCGAGATGTTTGCGTGCCGCATTAGCTCTTGCACAACCTTCACGTCTTCGCCGTTCCCTTTGAGGAGCGTCGCGTACGTATGCCGGAACGTATGCCAACCGAAATGGCCTACGATTCCTATTTCCTTGGCCGCCGGTTCCAAGTGCGCCTTGTAAAGCGAACCTGGCCAGTACGGCAATTTCCCTTTGCTGTGTGGACTCGCGAATACCCAGTCCTCATCGATTGGATATGGACTCAGTAGCCGCCAGTTCCAAAGAACCTTAGACAGTCGCAAATCGAGCGGAACCGGTTTGCGAGAGGCCTCGGTCTTACAGTCGCCGACGTGTTGCATGACGATCGAGCGGATGACATGGACCTCCATCTTCTGAAAATCAATGTCCTTCCACTTGAGGCCTAGCAACTCCCCGACCCGAAGGCCCGTGAACACGGCTAGAAATACCATCGTGCGCGTAGGCTCCTTCAGGATGCGAAGCAGTGCCGCAATCTGCTCGATGGAAAGCACAATGGGCATCCTGGTCCGCTTGGCGCTTTGACGCACCATGCGTATGGGATTCACACCGAGCCATTCCCACCTGACAGCGTGATTGAACACGGCACTCATGATGTTTCGAGCTTTGGCCTTGCTTCCATTCGCATACTTGAGCGACCGAAGCCACTGCTCGACAGCGACTGCCTTAACCTCGGTGACGCGATAGCTTCCCCAACGAGGCAGAATCCACTTGTTGAAATATCCCTCGTAGGTGACCTGCGTCTTCCGTGTTTTGCTGCAATTCGCGCCTAGTTCCTTTTCCCGGTAGTGTTCGATAAGCGTTTGAACACTGATCGGGGTCAAGCTAGTGCGCGGACTCTCAGCGTTGATGTCTGCCCGAAGTGCGGCTACGGTCTTCTGAGCCGACGCCTCGTTCGGATATTGTTCGACCGAACCAACAATCAGACAGCGTCGCTTGCGAGAGCCGTCTGCCTGGAGTTCGTACCACCGATACTCCCATGCGTTCCGGCTGCGGGCACGCTTCACGATCTGAAGGCTGCCTTGCTGAAATCTCGTCCGTCTCATCACGATCCTCCGTGGTTAGGGACGGTACGGATAGCTGGCTAACTTTAACCTCAAATGCACCCACGCGTCGAGATCCGATGTACGAAAGCGCCACAATTTTCCGATCCGCATGGCGCGGATCTCACCCTTGCGGGCGAGCCGTTGAAGTGTTTTCGGATGGATCTGCAGCAAGGCTGCCGCCTCGCGCGAATCGACTAACCTCTCGAAATGAGGGAACGGCTGGCTGACTGGCGTTGCTTCGTGCATCTCGCTCATAAAGTCTCCTGCAGCGAGAGTCGAGATCGGGCTGAAATCACCGCGTCGTCTGATGGTCGGCTTTGGCGTCCGACGTCGTTCGACAGATTTCGAGCCCATTCACTACTCGGCTGGCGTTAGTCTTCGCGTCATGGGCGGACGAGAACATTATTCGTATAGAAACCGTACAAGACGCATTTGTTGCTTCCCTTCAAAGAATCTTTTTTCTTTTTGACTTCGAAAGAACTTCTCAACAACTGCTTAAAGTGCCTAAAGCGCCTAGAAGTGCTTTTAGGTACGTTTAGGGAATCCACGGGAACAGAGCAATGGCCGCACTCAACCACCCCCGCTTTAGGAGATGCGGCTCCATTGATCCGTCGCGAGATTTTCCCCTCTATGTATAGAAGGAACCTGCGGAAGGAAAAAGGTATCGAAAATATTTCGAACCGGCCCGAACGCAGCGGCACAATTGCCTTGGACTGGGAGATAAAGGAACAACTGCAATTCGTTATACAAGTTCTGAACGCACGTTTATCTGATCAGACTCCCACATCGGAGCAGCATGGCCGGGGCGCGGCTTGTGTCAAGGCTCACGACCGCTTCGCGGCGCAAAACACGCGGCCTTGACACAAGCCTTCCCCCGGCCCATTTCTCCGCCATGTGGGGAATGTGCAGGTGTGGCTCTCCGCAAGAGCTCAAAGCCCGAGACCAAGACTGGGGCCACCGAGGTCATGTTCCACGCCGACATGGGGAGTCTTTTCAGGTTCCGGTGTGTGAGTCAGAACGGAAGAATGCTGCTCTCCGATCTGCTGGCCAGCTTGCCGGTTCACCCCAGTCATCAAGTCAACACCGTGGCACTTTTCCGGATCGTACGCGGATAGCTGTTTTCGAGCCAGTTCAATCGCAGACTGCCGCATCGTGGATACGCCGACGGATTCACGAAGTTGCTCGCGGTCGCTGGTGACAACAGCGATCTCGCTCCGGCCGCGGCTCGCGGCGACATAGAACAGTTCCTTTTTCATGGCGTCTGCCGAGATGATCACGGTATCTACCGTTTTGCCCTGGCTTCGATGGGCGGTGACCGCATATCCGTGGGTGAATTCGTGATAGTTCGCAGGAAGCGTTCTTCCGTCTTCGAGGCGAATGGCACCGCCGTCTAAGGAACTCACTTTGACCAGCTCTCCGTTAGTCGCCCGGAGTTCCGGCCCTGGACGGTTTGCTGTGAGCATGAGGCTGTCGCCAGGGGCAACCTCAATGGGCTGACGCTCATAAACGGAAAATGCCCGCGTTTGCTTTCGGCGAGATGTTCACCTCTTCTCCGGTTTCTTTTCGAGCAACCAGAGAATCCGGCCCAACGCGCACGACTTCCAGCGACTCATGTCGTTTTGCTAGTTTTGTGTCTCTGTGGAATTGCAGAACCTGCCCCTCTTGGTAGTTGGACAGTTCTTGTTTCTGCGCTGTCGTCCACTGGAGCGAGACGTACCGATCAAAAGAATGGCCGACTCCGAGTTCATCGTGCTCTTTCCGGTCCTGGCGAATCGCGTCGGTTAGTTGGGAAATCTCAGCATGAGTGCCCGCAACTACAAGCGTTTCCCGCCCTTCAGTTCGGAACTCGCGATGCAGATCGGCCACTATCTGGCCTCGGTCGAAGATCGATATCTCGCGAATGGCACCGAGCTTTTCCAGTTGTGCGAACCCTTCCTCCGGTGAATGCCTCATGGTCTTTACGGCCTCGCGATACAAGGAGTTCGTCTGCCGCTGTACTTCAGTAAGGGAAACACTCTTCAGGTGAGACTCCCGCTCCAAGATACGCAACGCATCCGAGGCCTCGACGCTGGGAATTTGCCGCGTATCACCGGAAAAGACGATTCTGGCTCCCTGATCTTCGGCGAGGTGCAGCAAGCTTTGCATTTGCCGACCAGAGACCATGCCTGCTTCGTCAACAATCAAGACCCTCCCGCGCAGCGCGCCCTGTTGTTCCTGAGTCCTCCAGAAGTCGAGAGACCGTCATCGCATCTCGGAAGCCGACCTTTTCCAGTTCGTCCACGGCACTCCGGGTAGGAGCCACCGCAAGAAGCTCGTGTCCGGCTTCTCTGAGACCACGGTCAATTTCACGCAGCGTAGCAGTCTTGCCGGTACCGGCGGCACCTCGAACATTGATCGCCATATCGCGAGAGTCGAGCACTGCTTCGACGGCGCGCCTTTGTTCGGGGCGCAGCTTGTCCAAAGGCTCAAAGCCACAGCCTTTACCGAGGCGGTCGTAGCGGTCTGTCCCTCGGTTAACTACCGCGATCATGTCGCGCTCGCGCTGGAGGGTCGCGTGTGTCGCAATTTCGTCCCCGGCAGAGATGAGAGTCCCTTTCGCACGTTCAAGGGAGAGAGAGCCCTGAAGGTCGCTGAGTTCGACGTTGCCGCGCCCGTGACGAAGAGCTTCGGTTAGAACCTCATGTTCCCTGGCGACTGAGAGACGCTCGAAAATGTGCTCCTGAGAGTATGCAAGCGAAGCCTCATGCACACCGCGATTGATTTGAGGCGAATGGGATTTTGTCTGAGCCTCGTTCAAGCCATCCCGAAGCGCTTGCCTTTCATCCGGGGTCATTCGTTCTTGCTGAAGGTTACGGACTCGCTCGGTCGATATTTCCTGAAGCTTGTCAGCCCGCGTTTCCCGGACGAGTACCGCAACCTCGTTGTCTGTTGGCGCACGACCACGTGAATTGGTGAACTCCTGAATGGCCGCATCCCGCTGGGCACTGCGTTGGCTGTACTTGTCGAGGAGGTCTTGGGAGAATCCTGCGATCTCGAATCCCTTGTCACGACCACGAACATCGTGACGGCTTTCAACCTCGTAGCCAAGGGCGCGTACTTCGCGAGCCAGGGCATTGCGATAGACCTCGGTCAGATAGCTGCGACGCTCGTACAGACCGGAAGCCTGTAGCGCCTTCCAACGTCCTTCAGTCCCATCGTAGGTGAGATTGGCAGCGACGGCATGAGTGTGGAGCTGAGGATCTAGCTGACGACTCGTGTCGTGAGTGTAGGAAGCTACGATCCAGTTTCCGGTGGCCCGATTTTCGTTCTGGCCGGCGAGGCGAACCCTGGTGGCCGAGTATTTCTCTGCTTCTTCCAATGCCTCGCGAACGGCGGTTCCGTGCGCGGCGACCAGTCTCTCATCACCGCCAACAATGGCCATCACAGAGACGGACTTCGGTGCCGAAAATGTCATGTCATAAAGAGAGCGCGCCTTACTTTGCTCCTCACCATTGCTGGCAATGCGATCTGCCCCGTGACGTTGCCGGAGGAATTCTCCCGCTCGTGGGTCAAGACCCTGACGCACTGCCTCGAAATCCTCGGAGGTAACCTCTCCTTTCAGACCCAGCAGTTCAGCGCCGCGTCCGTGCCACCGGCCTTCGACCATCCGATTCTGGTCGTAGTAGTCGCTCTGTTGGAGATGGCGCTGTGCGTAGCCTTCACCGCCGGTCATGGCACGAATCGTCAGCACGTCCGAACGCTAGCTCTGTTCGAGATCAGAGATCAATCTGGGAGGATACACAGCTGGCACAACAATGAGTTTCAAATGAGTTCGAAGCGAGCGCCCTCGGCTGACCGACAGTCAGTCGAAAGATGTCCACGGGGGCCACTGGGGTATTGGCTTAAGCTGCACCCTCGCACCGTTTGTCCGCGTACTGGATGCGATGACTACAGGCTTGCTCTTCACGTATTTTCAAACGCCGGAACTGATAACCGAAGACGTTATCGTCGCCGCGTTTGAAGCGCTGGCATGAAGGCGGCGGGGCTCGGCTAATTCGCCAAAGTTGCTTTCTCTTGCCATTTCGGAGCGTTCACACCCATCACGACCAGCCACAGGAACACGGATGCTTCCGCGAGGAGGGCGCAGGCCAGATTGTAGGGGGACAGATAGCTTACCAGCGGATTTGACAGATAGGTCAGCCAGCCCAAACCGGCAAACGCCATCAGCGCGCCCAGAATTCGAGGTACAAAAGTCGACCTGAACATGAGGTAGCCGATCAGGAGGCAATAGAATCCAGTAAATACCAGGGCGACGTCTACGCCCCGAGGATTCAATCGAAGAGCCTCAAAGGCGAGTCCCACGAAGTTGAAGAACGCCGCGAGCAAAGCGAGACGTTTGTTTACCGGCTTAAAGATGGTGTAGAGGATCAGCGTCACAGCGGCCATACCCGCGTTCGCAACGAGGCCCCCTGCGACATTCAACCTTCCGCGAAGGAAGAGCTCGGTGCATGCTGCCGCCACTACGCTCAGCAAATAAAGGACGCCCGCCATCCGGGCCCTGAAACGCGGCGACGCGCCTGCAATCCGTTGCATCATTACTGCTACGCTCATATTCGTCTCTCCTCATACGCGAGTCATTGAATCAAGCGCAGGCAAATTAGACCGGCTCCCGATAGCGGCGATAGACCGCGGCTATGATGCTTTGCCGGCTTGCTCCTTCCATCATTGAACGTTCACGCCCTTCACGAGGAGCCACAGCATCAGCAATAGTTCGGCCAGGAAGCCGAGCACCAGAATGTAGGGGGACAGAGAGTTTGCCACCGGCGGGTACAGAAAGGTCAGCCAGCCCAAACCGGCGAGCGCCATCAGCACACCCAGAACCCGAGGCAGGAAGAACGACCTGAAGATGAGGTACCCGATCAGAACGTCATAGAATCCGAAAAGTACCAGGCAGATGTTGGCGGTCTGAGTATTGAGTTTGAGAAACATCAACGCCAGAGCCTGCAATTGTTCCAGATTGAATACGCGCAAGTACGGCGCACCTCCCAAGACGACCAAGGGCGCAAGTTGAAAGAGGCTACCGAGAGCCGTAATAGCGCATCCCACCAGGCCGAAAAACGCCGCGAGCAAAGAGAGGCTTCTGTCCACGGGCTTGAACAAGCCATAGAAGAGCGCCGTCACCGCGATATAGCACGCGGTCGCGATGAGGCCGGTTGCCAGCCCCAACCGATATAAAGGCTGGTGAGCCAGGAGGTTATTCGCAGTAGCCGCGGCGTCACCATCTACAACCATCCCTTTAAGGAAGAACTCGCCGAGGACTGCCGTCAGAAAATAGAGGAAATAAACGATACCGGTAATTCTGGCGCTGGGACGCGGCGCGACTTCTGCAATCCGTCCCATCATCACGGGTGT
This sequence comes from uncultured Acidobacteriota bacterium, assembly GCA_963722725.1. Classification (GTDB taxonomy): domain Bacteria; phylum Acidobacteriota; class Terriglobia; order Terriglobales; family Acidobacteriaceae; genus JABDBE01. Next base: position 350,812 of record CAVROB010000003.1, on the reverse strand, counting down.
GCTCATCGTTCCTCCCGGTAATTTCGCTCGTCAGTGGTCCTGCACCTGAGACACGTTAGCGCGGAAACCCGCCTAACATCCCGCCGCTCCTCATCTTCTCCTCTTCTCCTCCCTGCGCCTTGCCTATCCGCGACCGGCCCGCCTCCAGGTTTCTCTTGGCGAATCTGCGGCCACGCCAGGCGCGCCGCAATCTCGCCGACGTTGCGCTCACGGCTTCTGCATGATCATCAGATGTGCATAGGGCGTACCAGCCCACATAATCCACGTGCCGTGGTCCTGGGGTTGATCGGAAAGGCCGGAGGTCTTTGGATCAAACGGCCAGACGAGCAGCCAGCCAGGCGCCCACTTATGAGGAGTTCCACTGGTCGCCCAAGGATCAGTGGCACTCCAATCGCTATCGCCGGCCAGTTGGTAAATAATCCCGGGCTGCGTGTTCGAGGGCTTGGGCTTGTGCGCCATCCAATCGAAATTCCATTGCATGGCGGCGGCGTCCATGCAGGCCGGGCCATCGGCGACAACTCCGACGTGGCCAGCAACGCACGTGAAACCATTATGGCCGTCGCGGAGCACAGTCATGTTTCCCTTTTCATCCATGTCCACGACCTTGGCGCCGCTGGCGACGTTTGCAGGAGCGGCGGAAAGTGCGCGCTTGATTTTCGCCTCTTTCGACTCGGCGGCAATGACACTGTTAGCGATAAGTAGAACGAACAAGACAACCAACGGCCAGCTGCGGTATTCCATATTGCCTCCAAAACAGTTCAGCGGTGAGAACGGCGAGCTCGCGCGATACGTAGGTGATTACGCTTATCTCAAGGGAAGGTTGGCCGACGATCCGGGCTGAAACCCACCTTTTTTTCAGCAAACCGGCGCCGCAGGACCGAATTCAGCAGCGGAGCTGCGCGCGACTTCCCGTAGGTGACGACTATGCTGCACACATTCGGGCCCGCTTGCGTCCGGCAGCTGAGGGTTACGCTGGTCAGTGATGCTTGTGCTTGCCCATGACGTTTTCTTTGGCCATCTCCGGTTGACTCGGATGCTGGATGGCATCACATTCTCCCATCGTATCGCAAATTCCCCGTCCGCAGATGTCCCAGTCCATACGCACAGTGACGCACATTTCGTTTTGATCACGAGCGGCGACTATGTTTCTTCCGCCAGAAGCGACGCTCATCGTCACACCACCCTGATCTACAATCCTCCGGGTACGACGCACCGCGATCATTTCAGGCGAGGAACGGGAAGCTTTTTCACCATAACTTTACGCGGCGCACAGCTGGCCCAATCGGTCGATACGGCACTTCAGCCCGTGGCTGTGTACTTGAGGCAAGAACGTGCACGTGGACTAGGCCTGGCGTTGCTGATGGAGTGTGCGCGCTGGAATTCGAGTTCGCCACTAAAGGCAGAATCGATTTGTGTGGAACTGTTGGCGGAAGCCACAGATGCCCCAAAATCAGTCTTGCGAAAGCCGCCGTACTGGCTGCGTACCGCCTGCGAACTCCTTCAGGACTGCCCTGGCGAAACTCCCCGAATCCGCGAAGTGGCCAAAGCGGTCGGCGTTCATCCCGCGCATCTGGCTCGCGCCTTCCGCACTTTTCTAGCATGTACTCCCGGCGACCTCCTTCGCGCGCGGCGCCTGGAGCTTGCGGCGGCGGCGCTGATGAATTCAGATCGATCGCTCGTGGAGATCGCCCTCGATAGCGGCTTTTTCGACCAGGCACAGTTTACGAAGGCTTTCCGCCGGACGTACGGTATTCCTCCCGGTGCCTATCGCCATTTTAATCTTCGTCGCTCACGCCATGTTGCAATTTGACAAGACGTGGACTACTGCCGCGCACGACACTCTTAGGAACGATCCAAATTCCTCTTCTGGACAGTGCGTCTTGACCGTCGCCCAAATAAACCTAGTCTTCTCCGCCCTGCTCACCCTGCTTGCTTCCTCCGGAGTGCTTCTTGCCCAAGCTGCTGCCAAACCGGACCAGTTCTTGATTGGCATCTGGGGCACTGAGCAATCGTTTGGACCCTTCGTGCATGGCACCCTGACGATCGACGGTCGCCAGGACCACTGGCGCGCCGGAATTGCCGGTTTTAACGTGTCGGCGGAACACAACGGCGGTCGCATTACCTTCTCATTGCCCGAGAGGGCAGGAGAGTTTCGCGGCAGCCTCGATCACGCGTCACACACTCTGAGCGGCGACTGGATTCAACCTGCGGGCGTCATTAACAACAATCGCTACGCCACTCCGGTCAGACTCGTGGCGGTGAGCCCCTCCGTCTGGAGAGGAGAGGTCGTGCCCCTCAGCGAGCGCATTTCGTTTTATGTCTCGATTCAGCCGCAGCCGGGCGGCTCATTGACCGCCGTTGTCGTAAATCCCGAATATAACCTCTTCGCCCGCCGCTTCTATGACGTAGCCATTAACGGCTCAACTATTACCTTCACGAATCCGAAGCGCACCGGCGACCACTTCATCGGTACTTATGACAACGCATCCGATCAGCTGTGGCTCCCTCTGCTCGATTCCTATCCACCGCTTCCGCTTTCGCGCCGCAACCGCGGCGGCGCCCTGGGTTTCTACGCCCGTACTCCTGCCACTGCAGAGTATTCATACGTGAAACCGGTTCCCGGAACTGATGGATGGCCAACTGCATCGCTCGCCGAGGTGGGACTCGACGAGCAACCCATGGCCGCACTAATAAAGACAATCCTAACTGCCGATCCCACGGACAATGCAGTGGGCATTGACAGTCTGCTGATTGCGCGCCATGGAAAGTTGGTCCTGGAGGAATATTTTCACGGCTTCGACCAAGAGCGGCCGCATGACATGCGCTCTGCATCGAAGACCTTCGCGCCAGTCTTGGTCGGTATCGCGCGGGGTCGCGGAATCAAACTTGGCCCAGACACGCCGGTTTATCCTCTTTTCTCCGCGGACGGTCCTTTCACCCATTGGGACACGCGCAAGAGTCAGCTGAAGTTAAGAGCGCTGATGACCATGACCTCAGGATTTGCCTGCGACGACAACGACGATGCCTCACCCGGCAACGAGGACAACATGGAGAGTCAGACTGCCCAGCCGAACTGGTACAAGTACACGTTGGACCTCCCCATGGTTGCCGAACCGGGCGGTAAACACGCGCTCTATTGCTCCGCCGACCTCAATCTTGTGGGCGGAGCCGTTAGCCAGGCCACTCACCTATGGCTGCCGCAATTCTTCGACCAATATCTGGCCCGTCCTCTTCAGTTCCACACCTACCACATGAACCTGATGCCCAATGGTGAGGCATACATGGGCGGTGGCCTTTATCTTCGACCCCGGGACGAGCTCAAGCTAGGCCAACTCTATCTTTCAGGAGGCCTATGGAATGGCCGCCGCATCGTAAGTAAGAACTGGGTGCAGCAATCCACCGCGGCGTATTCCACCTTCGACCCGCAGACTGCTTACGACGCTCCTCATGAATACGGGTTAGGCTGGCACATTAACCACCTGCGCGTGGGCGATCGTGTCTTTCGTACTTACAGTGCAGGCGGCAACGGCGGCCAGATCGTAATAGTCATACCTGACCTCGATATGGTTGTAGGCTTCAATGGCGGAAACTACGGCGAATTTTCGAAGTGGTATCGCTGGGGGCTGCAGTTGGTGCCGCAATACATTATTCCGGCAGCAGGGACGGCGCGCTCATCGATGAGCGGACAATTGATGTAACGCGTCCAGAAAGATTTATCAGGTCAATAAGTTCGCGAGCCCTACGGGAAAGAGATTTGCCTGGATAACGGGCAAACCGGAGTGCGCCGGGATAAACCGGCATGTTGTAGGGGATGCAAGAGCCCTACAGGAAAGGAAGTAGCGAATCCATCCTGACCTCGAGTCTTGCAGGCGTCATCGCGAGGCGACGCTTGAAGCGTAGACCAGAGGCATCGGTGGGCGGGGCTATTGAGCTGCGAAAAGCCCGTAGATCAGGATGCCGACTTCATTCCGAGTAGGAGGAAGGCAACACGGCAGCCACGCTAATCGCGAGTGGACTGTCGGTCCTGCGTAGTCTGAGAACCCGCGCACGCCGAGAAACAACATGCACGAGAACCGGGAGATCTCCAGCACGCCTTGGTCTGACGATCAAGGCCGGTCCGCGAAGGTCACAAACCGAACGGCGGACATGCACGTGCCGGAGAAGTCGGACTGTGTCGTACTACCTGTGAACCAACCGAACAAGGGAGGGCAACTTTCCGCGGAGGCTGAGGAGGGAAGGACACAGACGAGGGAGAACATCGCTCAATCGCACATGCACCCGACACAGAGCGGGAAGCGCATGTCCCAGGGGTTGGACGGTGTGCGGAAGGCAGCAAGGGAAAGAAAGCAGGAGCGGTTCACCGCTTTGCTCCACCATCTCAACGTAGAACTACTCCGCGACAGCTTCTACGCGCTTCAGCGTAAGGCTTCGCCGGGAGTGGACGGCGTAACGTGGCAGGAGTATGAATCCGGGCTGGAAGATCGACTCGTCGATCTGCGCAGCCGGGTGCACTGTGGAGCGTATCGGGCAAAACCTTCGAGACGAGTCTTTATTCCGAAGGCTGATGGGCGGCAACGTCCGTTGGGCATCGCGGCGCTGGAAGACAAAATCGTTCAGCAGGCTGTGGTGACGATCCTCAACCAGATTTATGAGGTCGACTTCAAGGGCTTTTCTTATGGGTTCCGCCCCGGACGCAGCCCGCACCAGGCGCTGGACGCGCTGACGGTGGGCATCCAACGGAAGCGGGTGAACTGGGTGCTTGATGCCGACATCCGTGGCTTCTTCGATAACCTGAGCCACGAATGGACGATGAAGTTCATCGAGCATCGGGTGGCCGATCGACGGATACTTCGCCTGATCCGGAAATGGCTGAAGGCGGGAGTATCGGAAGACGGCCAATGGTCGGAGACGAAACTGGGTACACCGCAGGGAGCAGTGGCTTCACCGCTGCTCGCCAACGTGTACCTGCACTACATCTTCGATCTATGGGCTGATGTCTGGCGCAAGAAAGTCGCAAAGGGCGATGTGGTTGTCGTCCGCTATGCTGACGATCTTGTGGTGGGCTTTCAGCACCGAACGGAAGCTGAGCGTTTCCTGAAAGAGTTCCGGGAACGACTGGCGAAGTTCGGCTTGGAATTAAATCCGGCCAAGACTCGACTGATCGAGTTCGGGCGGTTCGCCGCTCGCGACCGGAAGCAGCGGGGAGAGGGAAAACCAGAGACCTTCACCTTCCTGGGCTTTACCCACTACTGTGGGCAACGCCACAAGAGCGGAACCTTCACCGTATGGCGGATCACTGCGAAGAAGCGAATGGTTGCGAAACTCAAAGCCATCAAGGTTGAGCTTCAACGCCGGATGCATGATCGCATGGCCGAAGTCGGTGCGTGGCTCCGGAAGGTCGTGCTGGGTTATTACCAATACCACGCTGTTCCCGGGAACACGACCCAGTTGCGCATCTTCAAACTTCGCGTGTGCAGGCTATGGCAGAGTGTTCTGGTCCGCCGGAGTCAGCGCGCACAGATGCGGTGGGAACGTTTCACCCCAGTCTTGAACCGGTGGATTCCCCCACCCCGCGTTCTGCACCCCTATCCCGATGCACGCTTCTACGCCACTCATCCTTCGTAAGAGCCGTATGCGTAGACGCGCTCGTACGGATCTGTGCGGGGGGCGATCAGTGATGATCGTCCCTACCGCGACAACTACCGGCCTAAAGATGAGAACGGGAGATCCCGGCATTGCCGGCAAGAGATCTCCCGCTGTGGGCTTCTTGATTTGAGCAGCTGCTTATGCGTACAGCGCCAGACTGCTGCTGTTGGCATGTTCTTGCGCTTCTTCCGACTCGGCGTCCTTGCCTTTGAGGGAGATCCTGATACGCCCGGCATTTATGGGCGCCGAAGGACGGTATGAAGACTGGGTCTACTTAGGCATGATGGAGCGGGAATGGAAACGACCAGTGGCCGATGATGATCGATTTTCGGGTTTCTCCCGGGAGTCCGCTCCTTCGCCGCGAGCTTCCATCGTGCTGCTGTTCTGGAGCTATTTCGAGACCCGCATCGAGAGGTTGCTGCGAGCGGGTCTATCGGAACTGCCGGGACGACTGTTGGATGACGCATTGCGGCGGTATTCGGCGATTGGGGCCCGCCTGAACGATTTTTATCGGGTCGCGTTCGATTCGACATATAAGAAGGATTTAGAAGTGCTCAGCCACGGTGAGGTTTGGACTCATTTGGCTCGCGTTCAGGAACGCCGGAACTCTTTCGCACACGGCCAACCACAGGCAAGTGACGAAGCGCTGGTGAACACAGTCGTCGAGACATTGAAGGCCGAACATGAGGCCTGGATCGCGGTGTTTAACAAACGGGCGGCGCCGCGACGTTGATAAAAGCTGATCATAGATGCCGAACGATATCGAAGTTTATTGTAATTGCGTAGATCGCGTCCGCCACCACCTGAGCATCGTGGATACCGTTTTCGACGGAAAGATAGACACGGGCCATCGCGAACTCAATGTAGAGCTGATCTTCTTACATTTTCGCAAGGCGTTGGAAGGGATTGCTTTCTCCTCCCTCTCCGCCAACCGAGAAAAATATTCGGCAGCACGTGCGGGATTCGCTACCGAATGGAACGCCCGGCGCATGCTTGGCTTTGTTGAACAAATAAATCCGAATTTCTACCCGGTTCCTCTGAAGCCTCCGCAGCAAATAGCGCCGGGGCATAAGTTCTTCGACAGGATCGCCGACGGCTTTCTCACTAAAGAAGACTTTTCGACCCTATATGACGGAAGCGCGGAAGTACTCCATTGTCGCAATCCCTACGCACCGGGCGATCCGACTATCAACGTCAAATACACAGTTGACGAATGGTCCCGTCGTATCAAGGCGCTGCTGAGCTGGCATTTCGTGCAAATAGTGGATGTCCAAGGATTATGGGTTATTCAAGTACCAGATCAAGGCCCAGTTCAGGGATTCCCCGCAGCAGCGGACGGTCCGTTTGTCGTGGAGCCTTTTAGCTAAGCTGAAGAACGGACTCTGAGAGTAACCGCCACCTCTAGCGAGCAATTTAACTTGCGATGGTAGTTGAATTAGGCAGGGTTGGCCAGACGATAGCCGTTAGCGAGGCAACACAGAGGCGTTGGGAATGATAACGTCCATTATCATTCACGATTCAGAAAATCTCGCGCGGTTCGTTCGAGCGCCCGAGATCGAGCACACTGCAGGCACACAGCATGTTAGTAAGGATAAGCATCTATTGAGGGAGGCCCCCCTGTGCGACTGATGGGCCGTCAGTCTTCCCAGTCCTCCTAATGTCCCCTCATTTGTCAGACATCGGCCCACTGCGAGATCGGTCATGTCGTCACTGGTCGAACGGGAGGGGCGAGAGCGAGAGACACCATCCCTAAGCCTTCGGCTTAGGTCGGTGCAGGCCGTCTTGGGACTTGCGAATGCTGCTCGCACGAAGTCGAACAGCATTCGAGTCCATTCGAATTGCGTCCGATTCTCATTCGAAACGGATATGAGTAATCTGAACTGCCACTTTAGATTACTTAAGACTCGCCGCAGACAACCCTGTTCGTTTACCGGTTGACATGCTTACGCAATATGCGTAATAATATACGCATTATGCGTAACTCTTCCGTGCTGACTGCATTGTTCCCACAGGTACGGCAGGGCGTGCTCGCGGCTACGCTCGGCCAGCCAGATAAGTGGTGGTATCTTTCGGAACTCGCCGGCCGTTTGGGCACGAGCCCGTCGAGCCTTCAGCGGGAGTTATCGTCTCTGGTGGCAAGCGGAATATTGGTGCATCGTCGGGAAGGCACAAGGGCTTATTTCAAGGCGGAGACCCAGTCCCCAGTGTTCCGAGACCTGCAGCAGTTATTCGAAAAAACCGTAGGGCTCGCTCCGATATTGGAGCAGATATTTAAGCCGTTTGGGAACAATATTCAGAGTGCCTTTATCTATGGTTCTGTGGCACGAAGCCGAGAACATGCGATGAGTGATGTGGATGTGATGGTCATCGGCAGAGCAGGTCTTGCTGACCTGTCTCCAGCGCTCCGCAAGGCGGAGGCGCGGCTGGGAAGAGAGGTCAACGTCACGGCCTATTCCCCAGAGGAGTTTCGGGAGAAAATCAAATCGGGCGACCATTTCCTTGCCGCCGTTTTACGAGGACGGAAACAGTTTGTGAAAGGAGGCCAGAGTGACTTGGACCAGCTTGTTGGCAAATAAGGAAGCCCAGAAACACAAAACGTCCAAGAAGGAATTAGACAATATGCGGGCGCTGATCGCCCGCGACCTCGCAGACGCGAGTCTCGCTGGCCTTTCAGCAGATCGGAGATTCGCCACTGCCTACAACGCTGCGCTCCAGGCTGCGAATATGGCCATAGCCTGTGCGGGGTATCGGATCGTGAGCAAGGTCGGACATCACCGGGTGTCGCTAGAGAGTACGAAACTTGTGTTGGGCAAACCGGCGCACAAGTACGCCGACTATTTTGAGACGTGTCGACGGAAGCGAAATACTATCGACTACACTTTCTCCAATGTTGCGACCGACACAGAAGCAAAAGAGATCGTCGTCCAAGCAAAACAGTTTTACGTTGAAGTCGAAGACTGGATTGCGAAAAACCACCCCGCGCTGAAAATGTGAGAGTCGAGACCAGCCTTAATCGACGTCGCGGCCATGCGCCAGTTGCTGGACAAGCTCATACGACACCTCCCACAAGCCCGTTTGCGGATAACTTCCGGGTTGCCGACCATCCAGACGGAATCCGAACCTGGCTTCCCAGAACGTCGTATCTTGAGAGCTTCAGGCCGACTGAGCGTCTACAAGACGCCGACGAACTCGCCAAGTGGCGCACTGCGCCTGGTAACCGGTAAGTATTATCTACCAGACGCCAGGAATGAGACGCTTTGTCCGTGCCGAGTACGCCGCGTATTCGTCGCCAAACTCCTCAACCATCATCCTCTCCTCCGCGCGGACGCGAAGCGCGCAGAGGATCGCGAACGCGATCAAGTTCGACGGACCTGCCACCCAATTCGGGATGACGAGCGCCTGGCCGATGGAATACAGCGCTAGCGCCAAGTACATCGGATGGCGGATACGGCGATAAACGCCCTGCGTGATGAGTCGATGCTGCTCATGTACCTCCAGGGTGATCGACCAATTTGTACCCAGGTCAGCGTGCGACCGGTAGAAGAGCCAGAGGCCGATCACCAAGCAGAGCACACCGGCGACCAGCGGGCCAGTGCCCAGCGCGTACTCAGCGAACGAGAACGCTGGCGACGCGACCCAGATCAGAGGGACGAAGAATCCGACCCAGGCGAGAACCAAGAGGCCGGTCTCCAGCGGAGTTTTATAGCTCGTGGCGACCTTGACAATTCGACTCCGGTGCCCGTGCGGCGCACGAATGGCGACCATCACCACTGTACCTGTGAGCACCAGCGCCTTCGCGATCCACGGATTCATGGCCACGCACCGTCCCTTTCAAACTGTACTGCGACTGTCGTCATAGTGCTTCTTTCCGAACCTGTCAACACTTGGGTAGTCCGCGCTTGTCACGTCCCGTCACTGGGGGGCGAGGCCCTCGACGATGAACATGCGGCCCTTCGTCGCACTTAGCCGGATCGGCTTGATCACCTCGTAGGCGGGCGAGTCGTACCACTCGCGCGCTTTCTCCGAGCTGTCGAAAGCGAGCACCACGATCCCCTTTGGTGGTTCGCCATCGAGAGTCTGGATCTTGGCACCGCCAACAACAAGAAAGTGATAGTGGCCATTGAAAGGCGCTAGCGTGTCGCCGACCTTTTCCCCATATTTCTGTAAGCCGGCGAGGTCCATTGCATCGACTTCCGAGATGACGTAGGCAGGCGGCGGCGTAACTTGCCCCGCATGCATCGCCTTGGCGCCGGCAATGCCGATCAAGACGCCGGCGAACACTGCCAGCGCTAGTCTGTAGTCCGTCTTCATGGATTAATTTCTCCTCTGTGTTTTTGCGAACAAACACTCACTCGTACAAAGTGATTGAAGTCCCGCCTACTGAGTCCGCGTCAAGGTGGTCGCAGACCTGTCGGCACCTGTTGCCGGCAGTATGGGCCAGCAATGCCAATCCAGAGCCATCTCCACTACCAGTTTGGCCTTCATTGCTCTGGACGGTTAGCAGGGTAGCGAATTCCAACCGGTTGCGTGGTTCACGCCGGTTGCGCTTCCCAAGGATCGTAGGTTCCAACACTCCAAACGTGTCCCTCGGGGTCGCTGCAGGTGAATGCCTTACCGCCATGCTCTTTCTCTGCAAGATCGATCACCATCGTGGCGCAGGCAATCTTGGCGCTGGCGTAGATCGTATCTATGTCCGACACGACAAGATACGGAGTTTGGGTCTCTGCTCCACCGATCTCATCCGGTTGCTTCAGCAGCTTCGACAGCGGGTTCCCACTAATGACCGAGCCGACCATGATCATGCCGTTGCCGAAAGTCAACTGGGAATGCATCACCACACCGTCAGGACCAGCATAAACGGCCTGCTTCTCAAACCCGAAGGCCCGGCACAGCCATTCGATCATTTCCATCGCATTTCGATAGCGGAGACCTGGGATTACGGTTGATTTGGAGTTCTTCGCAGAGGTGGTCATGTCCGTCATTCTGTCACCGAAGGCGCCGTTATGCTTGGAAAATTCGGAACTAAACGATGGGCACGTGATTTTGCCAGGGGCCACGGTGTGTGGAATAGGTGGTGGGGTTGATACCGGAAAACGCACGGAAATCATTGGCAAAATGCGATTGGTCGTAGTATCCACAGCGGAGTGCCAACTCCGTCCAAGGCACGTCCACTCCGTTGTGCAGAGTTCGCACGGCGGTCTGAAAGCGGTGTATGCGGCACCAGGTTTTGGGGCTCAGACCGACCCGTTCTCGAAACACCTGGGAGAGGCGCCGCTCGCTTACTCCGATGGATCGGGCGCACTCGGCAACGCAGAAACCTTTTTCCCGGAAGAGATGCATCGCCTGATCGACCATTTCAGAACGCCGTGTGCCTGAATGAAGACGTGCGCTCAGGAGACCTTCCAGAGTCCTCAGCTTCTCGACGGGTGTCGGAATCTCGCACAGCCTGTCGATGAGAGACGTGCCAGCCCAAACCTCGTCCAAACCGATAGAGCGCTCAAAAAACAGGTCAGCACGCTCGCGGAACAGCCCAGCAAAACCCCCAGGCTCGATCAAAATCCCGACAAGCTCTTCCATGTCCGCCGTGTCTACTACCCCATATCGTGCTCGCGCACCTACGACGATGGCTCGTGGAAGGCGCCTGTTTGCCTTTCCATCCTCTCCGCAGTCGGTCAGATAGTTGCGGGACAAGTTGAGGATGATCTGCATGCAGCCATTGGGGAAAACGCGTTCGCGGCCGTGGGAAAACTGGGGCGCCCGGCAGTACCACAGTGATCGAACCCATAGACGAAGAGGAGGATTTGGAGGTTCTTCCAGAAAGACGATCGGTTCAATTGTTGTGAGGTCAGACAAAACCTAGTACCACATTCATCCTACCACTCGTGCAACTCTGAGAAGTTGGAATCTCGGATTGAATGCCGCTATCTCTCACAAACGCCTTGTGGGAAGTTGCCAACGCATATCACGCGGAGGCAGAGGAGGATCTGACCGATTCCGGTCGAGTTGTCAGCAGACCGGAAGTGATTCAGATGGCACCCCGCGGATCAGTAACGAGAAGTCTTAGTGCTGTATCTGAAGCGCCCACGAGTGAAGATCTATCGTTCCGATGCGCTATGAAGGGCGCTTCAGATACAGCGACTTGAAGGAAGCCGCCCCGGGGGGACTATGGGATTTGTATCTGGATGAGCCGGTCTTGATCGTTTGTGAGTTTGCCGTTGCGGTCAGAGCGCTGGGGTTTCAGTAGAGGGTCGCAGAGAGAATGAACGTGGGGCGGCGCATCGGAGGGTCTGAATCGCACCACCATACTGCATTCTGACAAATGCGAGACACAGAACCAGTGTGCGCGCCGAAGCACGAGCGAGATTCGAGGCTGGAGATGTGGATTCATGCGGCGCACCGGATGAGATGAGGCGGAGATCGGAGGAGGAGTTGGGCGGCGGAGAGGCGCTCGACAACACGCATGGTTCCGCCGCAAAGCGGACATTGCCACAGCGAGTGATTGGGCAGCGCGGGTGAGGTGGCGTCTGCTGCTGGCTGACCAGAGGGCTGGAGCAACCGCAAACAAAGCGGAAGAAGTTCTGCTCGCCGCCGGTTCGCAAGAAAGCCGAAGTTGCGGATGCGCATAAAACCGCGCGGCAGTAGGTGCAGGAGGAAGCGGCGCAGGAACTCTTCGACCCGCAGAGTCATGAGCCGTTTCTTGTTGCCGTGGGCGGAGTCGCGCCAGCGAAAGGTGACGTGGCCGTTGGCAAGAGCAACCAACCGGCTGTGGGAAATGGCGACGCGATGAGTGTAAGCGCCGAGATAGCGCAGCACGTGTTCTGGCCCGCCGAAAGGCCGTTTGGAGTAGACGACCCAGTCGTGACGGAACAGTATCCGCAGCCATGCGGCGAAGGCGCGCGGTTCCGCAAGCGGCAGGAGATGTCCGTGGAACTGGAGTGCGCCGGCATGAAAGGCGGTCTTGAGTCCGGCGACAAACTTGCCGCGGAAGACACGGCTGAGCACTTTGACGGGAAGGAAGAAGGATCAGCGTGAGGAGATCCAGCGGGAGTGGTCCGGAGCGAGACCGCCCGCGGCCAGCACGCAGTGGACATGGGGATGATGTTGTAGTCGCTGGTCCCAGGTATGGAGCACGCTGAAGAAACCGATCTCGGCTCCCAGATGCCGGGGATCGCGAGCGATCTCCAGCAGGGTTGCAGCACTGGCGTGGAACAGCAGGTTGTAGATCAGCCGTTTATTCTGCAATGCGAGGGGAGCCAGTTCCCGCGGCAGGGTGAAGACGACGTGCACGTAGCTGGTGGGCAGCAACTCCCGTTCCCGCGCCTGGAGCCAGCGCAGACGGGCGTTACCCTGACACTTAGGGCAGTGCCGGTTTCTGCACGAGTTGTAGGAGATGGCAGTATGTCCGCAGTCTGAGCACTGATCGCGATGCCCACCCAGCGCGGCGGTGCGGCAGCGTGTAATGGCCAGCAACACTTTTTCGTGTTGGCCGTTGATCCACCTGCGGCTGCGCTCAACGAAGGACTGTCCTGCACAGCGAACGATGTCGGCCACCTCCAGAGGAGGCGGGTTCATACGCTCTGCGTCGGTTCTCCTTCTCCTCGGATCGTGAGCGCATCCAGCGGACTGCCGGTAGCGCTGAGATGCCGCCGGGAGAGGTGCAGATAGATCGTCGTTTCCTCCAAGTCGCGGTGCCCCAGCAGCATCTGGATGGTACGCAGGTCGGCACCGGCTTCGAGCAGATGCGTGGCAAAGCAGTGGCGCAGAGTGTGGGGATGGATGCGCCTGTGCTCAAGGCCGGCGCGTTCGGCGGCCTGCTGACAGGCGTTCCAGAGAACCTTGGTGGAGACCGGATGACTCGCCGTATGCCATCGGTTCCCGGGGAACAACCAATCGGTGGGCTTGCGTTTCAGCCCGCGCCAGTAGACGCGCAATGCCTCGAGCAGCTTGGGACTGAGCATGACATCACGGTCCTTGCGTCCCTTGCCTCCCCGGATATGAATGACCATGCGTTGGCTGTCGATGTCGCTGATCTTCAGGTGCGCCACTTCTGCGCGACGTGCGCCCGTGGCATAGAGGGTCATCAGCAGAATGCGCTGAAAGGGAAACTCGGCCGCGTCGATCAGACGCGCGACTTCGTCCTGGCTCAGCACCTGCGGCAAGTGCAGAACCTTCTTCGGATACGGTGTCTCGGCAACGCTCCAGCCACGCTTCAACACCTGTACATAGAAGAAGCGCAAAGCGGCCAAGCGCTGGGTTACGGTGTTGGGGGCCAGCTTCCAGCGCGTGAACAACGCGGCCTGATACTGGCGAATATGCTCGGGGCCAAGCTGATCGGGTGAGCGATGGAAGTGTCGACTGAAATGTTCAACCGTGTGAATGTAAGCGTCGATGGTGGACTCGGCGTAGTTGCGGCGCCGTAGTTCTTCAAGCATGATCTGGCGTAGATGGGTCACAGAGAGTTCCTCCTCTGCGACAACAAACTAGCTCAGATCACCTCGACCGTCGGCTCAGCAACACGCGATAGCGTCCGCCGCAACGCGGCTTAGTTCAAGTCGGCTAGTGTTTACCGATGGAGAGAGGTGGCGATTGCTGCTTCTGCCCGAGTCACGGCGGAGCGGGTGCGACACTTGATCGCGCACTTTGACGCTGTCTAGAACTCCTCTTCGGGGAAAAGTGTTACTGCCGATTGCGAACGTCTCGCTGAGGACCGCGAGCCAGAATGACCCAATGCGGCGAATTGTGGGTTCCTAAGTTTGGAGAGTGCCTATAGCTCGAACGAACCCTGAACTAGTGGATATTCAATGGATCAGTACGGCGTAGCTCGCTCAGCCGCTTTGCCTTCTCAGTCATCAGCAAGTTGATTTCGTCGAAATGCCACGGACGGAAATCGTGAGTGTCAACACCGACATCCATGGAAAGGGAAGTAGGTGTGTCAGGGAGGTTCCCATGAGAATGTCCGTACAGGTGCCACGCTCCATGATGGGAGCGATTCCAGACCCGCATGGCGTAGTGACAGATCACGATGGGTTGGCCATGTATGGAGATTTCCGCAAGGTTGCTGAGCCAAGAGAACTCGTCGGTCAGCTTGCGAACTTGTTTGTCGTGATTACCCGGCACCGCAAAGATTTTCTTGCAGCGAATCTGCTTGCGGTGCTCCAGAGCCTTCGCCTTGCTCCCGATGCAGAAATCCCCGAGGAAATAGAGGATGTCATTGGCCTTAACGGAGGCGTTGAGACGGTCGAGGATCGTTTGATCCATTTCCTCGACGCTTCGAAACGGTCGATTACAGTAGCGGATTATGTTGTCATGCCCGAAATGAAAATCCGCCGTGAAGCATATGTTCGGCATGTCTCTTGTGACTCCCTGGCGATCTAGCCCCGTCTCAATGATGCTTTGCGTTCCGCTGCGGAACGACTTGCTGCGCTTCCGGCGTTGGCATCTGTTGTGACTGAACGGCACTTGATGCTTCCGGCGTTCCTTGTCGGACGTTGGCAAACCACGTACCCAATGCGAATCCCAGTGCTAGAGCAGCAGTGGCAACGACAGGCAGCCAAACGGCCCAGATCTGTTTTTCCAGCCTAACAAGGAAATCGTCCATCTGCTGCGCCCTAGTAGTCATGCTCCGCAGGAGCGAGTCATTGGCGCTTCTGACCTTTTCGATCACTCCGATGTCAGGGTGAGCTACTTCTCGTAGCACGTTCACAAGTTGCTCTTGAACGGAGTTCATTTCAGAACAGGACTGGTCAAGCGCTTTGGCCGTATCCGGCAGACCGGACTGCTGAAAGCACTGTCGCAGGCTCTCGCCCAGAAGCTTCGCTATGCGTGGCGGGTCCAAACCTGTTTCCAATTCCTTCGGTAACTGCGCAATCCGTGAATCAAGGTGGGATGTGTATCTTGCCATTCGCCTCTCGACTTCATTGGCCTGAGACACAACACTTTCTAGAATCTTCCGCAAAGACTTGCGTTCTACAGCGATCTCTGCGGGCGCTTCTCGCGTGAGCAACGCGAGGATCCCCATTGCTTCCAGTACCCTGAGCATTTCGTCGTTTGGGCTGAGTGTACGTGTGTGAGCGATGACCCTGTAGTATTCCGCCTGCCGTTCAGCGGGCACCAGTCCTGCCAGTTCATCGAACAGTGTTTTGCTCTCGGACTCTGCGCCCGCCAAATTGAGGAGTTCCTGATTGGGGCTCATGGTAGGAACATCTCCTTCGCCCGGTCGAATTCCGAGAACAGTCGCCGTCGATAGCTTTCCGCGCGCATAACGATCGAAGCGCGCTTCAATTCGTTGACGGCATTCTGCCTCGTGGCAACCTGACCCAGCCGGACTCCGTGTTGCCGTGCTGGGTTCTCAAGTTCTGCTAAGCGAAATTCCATGCGAATCACGGTCGGCGATAGCGCTTCGCGGAATCGAATGGCTTGCTCAGCCGAGTCCCAATAGCTGAAGTCTGCTTGAGGACTTGTCGCATTCTGGACAATCAGATATTGCGCCCGACTCTGCAGTCGGTTCGCCCATGCGAGGACACTCTCAACACTCGCCGGGTCTGACGTGACAACACCCACAGCGGTGAAACGCGCGCCGGTAGCCGCGACATCCTCGTGCATCGCGTCGAACCAGTCACTCGCTACTTGCCCCGAACCGGCTCCCATGTCGGCGAGGATGATCGCCGCGCCGGATTCGAGATGATCCACTAACGTGTCGAGGCCGGCGGGCGTGTGAATATTCACCTTCGCTACTGACCCGTTGAAGAAGTGCTTGAGTGAGCCCCGAGCCTTATTTTCCGTGTCGAGGTCGAGAAGCGTGAATGGAATCTCATTGGCTTCGAACCACTCAGCCAGGGCGACCATCAGGCCGGTTTTGCCAACTCCACCTTTGCCACCCATGGTGAAAACGACTCGTTTGTTTCTTGGTTGGGTGTTCATCGCGATCCTCCTTGGCCGACGAGTTTCAGCGGCTCGCTTTCTTCGAAGTGAAAGTGTTTGGGTTTTGGCCTCTGCTCGACTGGCTTTGCCTTGAGCGCTGCAATTCGGGAGGCAACGTCTTCGGGATTCATGCGGGCCATTACGGGCGATTGCGGTTCGAGCGATGGCAGTTCGTACTGCACCTGCTTTCGGTGTTTTGCGCGAACCTTGATGAACGAGTGAATCGTGCTGACGGCCACGTCGAGGCCGACACGCTCGTGAAGAATGCGAACGATGTCGCGATACGTGCAGCCTTTGCGCCGCAACTGGCGAATCAGTTCGCGGTGAGTTTCGAGTTTGGAGCGAGGTGGTTTCTGCGGGATCGAATCCAGCAGGGAAAGAAGGGTTGGGTCCATGATTTTCAGGCTCCTTAGCACCTGGCCATCACAGTCCGTTAACAGTCCGATAACCCGTCTCCACAGTCCGATAAGTGCCCTAGAGCGCTATCCGTACCGTTTAGTTTCAATCGGTTACGAACTCTAGGACGACTTTCACGGCGGTAACACGGGTTCAAATCCCGTCGGGGACGCCAAACCTTTTCAAGAGCTTACGGGGAACGGCCACTTCTTGCGCAGGCACAAAAAGGCACAACTCCGTCGCCCATCCCTGACCCGGTTTGCTTAATCGCCAGTGTTTTCGGGCATCTGCAGCTTTTCTTGTAGGCACAAAAAGGCACATGCAATTCAGTCAGATCAGGCGGCGGCAACCGCGTGTGAGCGAAAGAGGCGAATGACCCTACTCTGAGCTCTTCGTTTGTGAATTGTGACCGCTTGAGTGTATGTATGCAATGTGACTCGGCTGGAAGCATGACGAAGCAGTTCTTGCATTCCCTTGATGTCTGCTTCCGTTTTGCATGGATTTTCCTTTCTGCCTCAAATGCGGATAATTGCCTTCAGGCCTTGCAGGCACAATTCAGGCACAGATTGTCGATGAGGAAACGCAACAACTGCAACAAATCGAGGAAAGTTATCGCTTTCCTGCGGAGACAACCTGGCGAGTAAACCTCAGCCCGCCGCAACCAAACAAGGGACCAACCTCAGCATATCCCTCTGAAGGACATACGGGCTCGCATTACAAATCAGAAATTCTAACTGCTCCCAGAACGGAATCTATATCAACGCTGAGCTTGCAATCTTGAACTGACAAAACATTCGGACGCCTTTGTGCGGTCGAGCCTTGGATCCTTGTCCGTTCCGATGTACTCGTTCAAGAAATCCAATACCTTCTTGACCTTTGGCGTCAGAGCATTTGGGCTACAGTACAAAGCCCAAAGGGGTATGGGAGAAGGAGCCCAACTCGGTAAAACATGGACCAGAACTTTGCGTAACGCTGGGGCTTTCGCCATCCAGAGCGGAAGCACGACGATCCCCGCACCATCGAGCGCTAATTGTCTAGAGACAACCGGATCTCCTGTTGTGACGTGAAATGCTATAGGAGGAACGGCCATGGTTTTTTTGTTTGTCAGTTCCCAACGGGAAATGCCTACACAGCGATGATTCAATAACTCAGCCGGAGTTTTCGGAAGCCCGTATTCACCCAGATATTCTTCACTTGCATACAGCCCTCGGATGGAGCTGGGGAAAGAACGGATCATTCGGGACGAGTCGTTCGGGGGCGAGACCGTAAAGATGATGTCCACTTCCACGCGCGGTGGTGGGACATGCATCGGAGAGTAATCCTGAAGATCGATCTTCAGATTGGGAAACGCGTTGACCAGCTTTCCCATGATCGGTGTCAAGAGGTGCCGAATCATTGTTCCGGGGCACGCGATCCTGATTACACCTGCCGGGTTAAGGCGATGTCTGTCTAGTCGTTCGTTGCCGTCGCGGAGCGCCCGCAAAGCGTGTCTACAAGATTGAAGGTAGTCAGTGCCGGCATCGGTCAAGACGAAGCCTTTGGAACTCCGATTGATCAGCAGCATTCCTAAATTTCGTTCGAGGCGTGTGAGGGAGCGGCTGACTGTGGAAGTGGGAACGCGTAGCCTTTTTGCGGCAGCACTCAAAGTGCCGGCCTCGGCGGCAGCAACGAACATTACAACGTCATTGGCGTCGTACTTAACCAGTCAGAGCAAGCCCTTTCCTCGAATTGGCCACCAGTTTGGTGGGGCGCCTGGGACACTAAACTCCCAAACCATATCACGGATCAACTCATTGCATAACGAAGCTGTTTCAGCAGCGATGAAGGATAGCAGGCGCTACTGCAACGTCAAGAATTGCAAACCGCAGCGTGACTCGATCGGCAAAGCGTTTGAATGCCAGACTCACGGCATTCCTGCGGGGACTTCATCGAGCCAGGTGTAGAGAATGTCTTCGCCTCCAGGGTTTCCCATGTGGCTTCTATTTCCGCTCGCGAGCAGGTCTTTGTTGACTCCCCGGCGAGCGACTATGAAATTGTCTTCGATTGGAAAGATTGAATCTTCCATGCCGCCGATCAGTAGCAGTTTGCAGCTTCGCTGATTCAGGCAAGAACAAATCTTGACGGCCGCTTTCGCCCCGCACTAGCCGCTCAGTACGGTGCTGAGAAGCGCGCATCCAAATGCCAGCACGCCGATCCAGGTTCTTACCCAATGGTTCTGAAGCCACTTGTCTCGGGTACTTGTCCAGTCGGCAGGCGCATGTCCTGGTATCCACTTTACAATTTCATTATTGATGGGCACTTCCCACCCGGCGGTCACGATGATCACCGCTAACGCGGCAACTGTCGCAGCGACCATGGCCATCCTCGAACGACCATGCAAAAGGAAGATCGATGCGATGAGAAGAAGCATCATCGCGATGAAGGTGAAGGGCATCACCTTCCGAAACAGAGCATCGTCATTCTGCTGTCGGAGTGTCCATGCAGCTTCGGGCAGCTTCTGGGCGGTCTGTTGTGCCATGCCAACCCCCAACATCACACCTGCTAGCAGACCGGTTACGAAGATCGCAAGTAGAACCGCTACTGATCGGATTATGGAGAGATTCGTCATTAGCCGCGCAGAGCCTTCGTCTTTAGAACGCCAGAACGATCTTCTCTGACTCCGCCCACAGCCGGGTTGCGAGCGCGGCGTCTTCTGCATCGGACGGTGCCGTGCTGCCGCGCCAGTGAATCGATGCCGCTCTCATCCAACACGCTGAAACGGCAATTCGCCGCGGGCGAGCACCTGGTAGATCAGTTCGGAAAGCGACATCCGAGCCAAGGTTGCGTAGCGGAAGTCTTTAGCCCACTCCGCTTCGCTTTCGTCAAGAATGGTCTTCGGAGCCATGGACCTATGCCTCTTTGAGCAACTCCGTCCGATATTTCGGAGTCAGCGCCATAACTTTCTTCATGAACGCGGCCTGCTCCTTTTCGTCGAGCTTCGGAGGAGGCGTGGTCCGAGTCGCAACAGGCGTTCCCACTTCCTTGAAAAATTCATCTTGACCGGCAGGTGAGCAGATGCAGAGCAGCCGAGTAGCGTTCGAAGACGCGTTGTGAAAACGATGGGGCGCGTTGGCAGGAATGCTGATGGTGTCTCCTGCTTTTACGATCGATTTCTTACCACGAAACGTCGCTTCCATTTCACCTTCCAAAATAATGAAAGTTTCCTCGAAGTCGTGGCGATGTGGGGGAGGCCCACCTCCAGGTGGAATGTGCATGTCGATCACGCAGAACTTTCCCGCTGTTTCCGCTCCGGTGACGGTGATGGTGTAGGTGTCTCCGACCAATCCAATGTGAGGAAGAGTTTTCGTCCTCATCGATCTGAGCAAGCGTCAGATTTCGCTTTAGGTCGTCGGCGGGAAGGGGGGATACTGCGATGTCAGTTCGTCCATTTGGGTTCTCCTTTGACTTGGTGTGTCTTGTTTCTCGCCGTTTCTGCCGAACGGGTTGAAGGCGAATGCCTTCGCTCCGGCGACCGCGGCCGAATATGCGATTGCCGCCTTGATGGCAATGCGCCGATTAACTGTTGTTGTCATTTCAATGCCGGGTCTGCGACGGTCAGAACACGCACCTGCTCTACAACGACATCTGGGCGCTCTTCAGGAATGAAGTGACCGCAGGATGGAATCACTTTGATCTGAACATTGCTCGCAACCATTGAGACAAACTTTCCGACCAGCGCGCCAAGGCCTTTTTCGCCGCCCAACGCCACGACTGGGATTTTGACCTTGTTGTCGGTCAGCGGAGCTGTTTGTGCAATGGTTTCAAATGCGGCTCGGTAAACCCCCAGCGCTCCCAAGACGCCATCCGCGCCGGTGAAGGTCCGGAGATACTCCTCGATGGACTCCGTGGAAATGGCTTCGTGGACCACGACGTGAGGTCCTTTGTAGAACCAGTTGAGAAACTCTCGCTCTTTCCCAACCATGAGAGTTTCAGGCACGCCGGGTGCCAGTGGAAGTACCCACCACCACATGCTCCCATGAGCCATCGCTTCCGGCGTGTAGACGATGATCTTCTCCAATAGGCTTTGCAGCATGACAGGAGCCTCCACGTAAACGAGGCCGCCACTTCATCGGGATACTCGGAAGCCCAGAGAAGCGCCGGCGGGGCGCCCATATCGTGAGCGGCGATCGTAATCGGACGGCCCGCTCCGAAGCCGATTGTGCGAATCAGCAGACGAAACTCTTCGGCGAGCGCTCGACCGTCGTAGCCTTTGGTCCCCGCAGGCTTGTCTGAATCGCCATAGCCACGCATGTCAGGCACGAGCACCCTGTATCCAGCTTCGACCAGGAGCGGCATTACCTTGTGCCACGAATAGCTCGTTCCGAGAAAGCCATGCCAAAGCAGTATTGGAGGCCCGTTGGGGTCACCACCGAACCAATAATGAAGGGTGACGCCGCCCACCAGGGCCGTTGCGCTTTCAAAGTGCTCGATCGCCTTTACAGAAGCTCGCATTTCCTTACTCCTTCAATCCGCCGAGGTTTTGGGGGCCGGGTTGAACCTGTCATTAGCCTGGGCGATGGTTAGCCAGCATGGCCGGGTGTCTTCGGTACGCTCGCCATCAGCAGTTGAATGAGCTGGGAGCCCTGAGGAGTGCTCCAATCCTGAACGAGTTCTGCGATGGCGGTGTTGGTTGTGGTCAGCATTACTCCTGCAGTCGCCATCCTGCGACGGGCTAGTTCTTCCTGTACGTCAAAAGAGGATCCGGAAGCATCCAGCACAGCCAACACCTCGAAACCCTCTTGTACGGCGCTGATAGCGGGGAATATCAAGCAAATGTCTGTCGTGACCGCAGCCATAATGAGCTTCTTACGCCCGGTAGCCCGGACCGCAGCGCTGAAATTCGGATCGGCCCAGGCATTGACAATGCCTGTGCGTTTGACTCGATTCTTGTAGGCCTCTGGCAGCGCCTCCTGGAGTGCAGGCGCAGTCGGCCCTTGAGGATGATCCTCTTGGCTAGTTGTGAGAACGACGGGCATACCGTAGGCCTTTGCCGCTTTGGCAAGCATGATGGCATTCTGGAGGGAGGTTTCAGGAGACATTGTGTGAACAAATTGAAGGGTGCCCACCTGATGATCGATCAGGACGAGAGCACAGTTGTCTGGAGTGAATTGGCCAGACATGACATACGCAGCTTCAGTTGACTCTTTGGTCATCGGATTTGTCCTCTTTTCTTTAGTGCGGCAAGCCGCTCAGGCCTTGCTCGGAGTTGGCAAGCGCTTACCATGTATGAATACAATTATCTTCCACGGAGCGGATGCAGAACTGAGTGAAACAGAACACCCCCCTGCTCATCGGTGCAAACGTGATTTGCTTGTCCGCAACGCAAGCCGCCAAGGCTCGGCGCCGTCACTTCATCGCAGAGCATGCTTCAGAGAACCGTAAGCGCAATCTTGCCCTGAATGTGCCCTAAAGCAGCCCGCTCATGCGCCTGCTTTGCTTCTGCGAGTGGAAACGTGCTGTCAATTGCTACCCGCAGCGTGCCAGCCTCAAGGAGGTTACTCAGCTTCGCGAGTTGCGGGCCGTTCGAGCGAACCTGTGTCGTGGAGACAATGATTCCGCGCTTCGCAGCTTCTTCTGCATCGGAGAATCCGAGGAAGACGGGGAACAGATGCCCGCCGCGCTTCAGTGTCTGCAGGAAGCGACCCGTGGTGGGACCGCCCAGGGTATCAAGAACGACGTCAACGTCACGAACAACATCCTCGGGAGCTGTCTTCTTGTAGTCGATGAACTCATCGGCTCCCAGTTCTCGCAAGAATGCTTCGTGCTTCGTCGATGCGACGGCGATCACGTACGCACCCTCTATCTTCGCGATCTGCACTGCAAAGTGCCCGACTCCACCTGCGGCACCGTTGATCAGAATCCTTTTGCCCTTCAAAGGCACCGGACGGTGAAGTTCGGGTTGCAGAGGATTGGCCACCTCGTGCCCTAGCTCAATCAGAAACTGCCATGCCGTGAGCAGAGACATCGGTGCAGCTGCGGCATGTATGTGAGACACTCCAGCCGGCTTCAGCGCGCACTCGGACGCGGGAACTGTCACGTACTCCGCATAGCATTTGCTGTCGCCGAAGCTTGGAAAGCGGACCATACTGAAAACTTCATCCCCAACGGAAAAGCCCTCCACATCGCGAGCCACCTCTTCAACGACGCCGGAGATGTCTGTGCCCAAGATGATGGGGAACGATATGGCCGGACGCCACTCGGGCGGAAGCATTTTGCAGCCATCGCGCAGATACCAATCCGGAGGATTGATCCCTGCGGCGTGCACACGCGCAAGCACCTCACCGGCCTTCAACTCAGGCCGCGGCGCATCCTCGAACTGAAGAACCTCCGGTCCACCGTATTCATGCAATTGAACTGCTTTCATCATTGACATAGCTTCTCTTTATTCCTTAAGAGTTCTCGTTCGAGGCATCGTCCCTGTCGAGCGCGGTTGTTGTCATCTTCAGAAACTCTGAAGTCTTCTTGCTGAAGATGGGCCGTCGGCGACGACTCATCTGCCTATCCGAGCCGGCAGCACCTCGCCGAGCGTCTCGATGGCCTTGCGGTCGTGCTCGCTGGTCTGCTTTAAGTTGGAGAAGTCATGGTCGAAGGCCGTGTGGACGCCGTCGGCCGCCTCCCGCGCCCGCGTCCGAGCGGCTGAACCCGACCATGTGATGACCTGCGTTGATGAGTTCTGGAACGAGAAGCGAACCGATAAAGCCAGTCGCACCCGTAACAAATCCCCGCAGTGTCCTAACCTCCGACCGCTACCGTCAATCAGGCTTCCTTCGGCAGTCCCTCCGATAGCGACGCGTGCCCCCCTTTTGCCTTCTGATGAAGGCACCCGCTAGCGCCCGGTAGTTTGTCCCTACGCCGCCTTTGACATCTCTTGCCACTGCAAGAAAGTTTCCTTGGCGAAATCTTCATATCGCCGAGGGGCATGACCAAGAAGCTTCGTCAACGTTTCCAAGTTCATCTTCAGCGACGAACCCACGTTCGAAATATCCTTCAAACATCATGCGGATATCGAAGGCTGACCAAGAAGGGGCTCTCTTGCGCATTTGCTCTTCAAACGCATCCATGTCGTGACCGCCGTAACGAATTTCTTTGCCGAGCAATTTGCTCCAGATCGATGCCGCTTTAGGGCCACTGAGAGCTCTGGCCCGTTAAGGTTGTAAGTCTGGCCATAGTGTTCGTCCGAGGTCAGAACGATCGCCGTTGCTTCTGCAATATCCCGAATGTCCACTGCCGAGACGCTTACGTCGCCCAGCGGCATGGGGTAGATGCTGGCTTTCGTGAGTGGGTCTTTCAACGTTTCGTCGTTCTGGCTAAAGTAGTTTGGCCGGACAATCGTGTACGGAACATCAAACTCCCGCAGGGCGCTCTCGATTGCGAGCTTCGAGGCAAAGTGTGGAACATCTTTGAAGTGCTCCACGCGGAAAACCGAGTGATAGACGATATGTTTCAGTTTCAGCCGCTTGGCCAGATCGTAGGCGATGAGGCCCTGCGTCAGTTCATCCGGAGTGACAGCGTTCAGCAGGTAGAGCTTATCCACTCCGTGCAATGCCCTCTGCATGGAGAGGGGATCAAGCAAATCGCCGATAACAACCTCAATCCCCTTCGGCGTCCGGTCGCCTTCCTTACGTACAAGCAGGCGAATCTCCGCTTGCGCTTCTGTAACTCTTTCACGACTTCCGCACCAACTCTGCCCGTCCCACCTGTCACTAGAATCTTCATCCTGTAATCTCCTGGTGTTTTGTCTTTAGCAATCGCCTTACGAAATTTCTTGCGAGCCATTGCTGTTCCGCTTGTTGGCGGAAATCAGTCGAAAGATTCCGCCGGCTTCTGGTTGCGGACTCCGCATCCCACGAACCCGTAGTATGTTCGCCAGTGCAGGTCCGGACTGAGCAAAATAGACCAATCACCTGTTCTGTGCCGCAAACTCGATTTGCGCGCGCGCAACGCTCAGCATGAAGTAGCAGGCACAACCCTTGATGATCTGTGCTTTTCTCAGTTCACCCAGTGAAGTGATCTTCGATTTGGTGTTGAGAAACTCGGGAGACGAGTCGGCAAGGCGACGTTAGAATGGATGAACTCATGAATAAACTTGCCACTTCGGTTCGAAATCACTGCCTGTCTCCAGCCCGCGCTAAAGCGGCAATCGATGCACCGCTTGCCCCGACGGCCTATGGCCGGATGTTTCCCGAACTTCCGTCATTTGAGGCTGATGAGCAATTCCTGCACGCGCTCGGCCGTGCAGGTGGCCTCTGCGATTGCGGAGACGTCGATGACACCCCCGACTCCTTGGGAGACGCCGCAGCCGGTTGGCCGATCTTTGGCCAATTTGTGGCTCACGATATAACGGCTGACCGATCCATTTTGCGATCCCATACGAATACAGCGGAATTACGCAATGCTCGAAGCCCGCAGCTCAATCTTGAATCTCTCTACGGCGACGGACCGACCGGCCATCCGTTCCTCTACCAGCGGGACGACCCGGCGAAATTCCTGCTTGGTGCGGACGGAGCAGACCTCCAACGAAACGCAGAGGGCATCGCGGTTATCGGCGACCCGCGCAACGACTCGCACATGCTGATATCACAACTTCATCTCGCCATGCTCAAAGCTCATAACACGTTCGTCGATGAAGCGCGGCTCGGCGGAGTAGGCAACGATCACGTGTTCGACGAAGCGACCACGCAGTTGCGGTGGCACTATCAATGGATCATTCTTAACGAGTTTCTGCCTGCGCTCGTTGGGCAGACGCTTGCAGATCAGGTGCTTCGAGAAGGCCCGCAATGGTTTCGCCTTGGTGACGCCGGATTTATACCGCTCGAGTTTGCCGACGCTGCCTATCGGTACGGCCACGCTCAGATTCGTCACCGCTACCAATTGAATCAACACACCGATCCCGTGCCGCTCTTTCCTGATCTCCTGGGATTCCGCGCCGGTACCACGTGAGCGCACGATCGACTGGACGCTGTTTTTTGACGCACCCGGCGCGAAACCGGCACAGCGGTGCAAGAAAATCGACGGGAAGTTTGTGCGAGCACTCATTGAGTTGCCGGTAGCCGTCACCGGTGAGTGCGAGATCGAAGACTATCATTCTCTCGCCGTCCGTGATCTGCAGCGAGGGCAAGGTGTGGGCCTGCCATCTGGCGAGGCCGTGGCCCGCCACATCGGAATCGTCCCTCTCACCGAGGAACAAGTCGGCCTTACTTCCACAGGTTGGCATGGTGAGACTCCGCTGTGGTACTACATTCTCCGCGAAGCCGACGCCTGTACAGGAGGTCATTGTCTTGGTCCAGTCGGTGGCCGGATCGTGGCCGAGGTGCTGGTTGGGCTCATCGATAAAGATCCTACGTCGTTTCGTCAAGAACAGCAAGGAATGGCAGCCTAGAAAAAACACTTAGTGAATTGTTAGCTTCCTGAATTGGAGACGAGACGTCTTGTCCATCAATGGCCAAGACATTTCTTGCTCCATTTATGATCCACGAACTGTTTCTATCCCTTACTGAAACCGCTTCAGGTAGCCATCCGTGTCGCGTAGTTTCAGTAACTTACCATCGGACCCGGCCCTTTCACGGCGGTAACACGGGTTCAAATCCCGTCGGGGACGCCAACAAAATAAAACACTTGTGAACTTCGAGCAAGTCCCTCCGCCTGAGTCGGGACCCCCACGGGACTAAGAATCGCCACTTTAGCTGGCGCGCCGACTCTGCGAATCCGCACTTAAAGAAGTGACAAAGGCTCGGACCAATGCGGCGATCTCATCGGCAGCCGTGTCCAACGCAAAATGCCCTCCGTCCATAATGTGCACTTCGGCTTTCGGCACGTCGCGGCGATAGGCCTCCGGCTCTGAGGGGTCGAACGACATCTCATACTTACCCCAGATCACGAGTAGCCGCGGCTGCTTCTCGCGCATCCATGTTTGCCATTTCGGGTAGGCGTCTACATTGGTTCGATAGTCGTAAAACAGGTCGCTCTGAATCTCGGCTTGGCCGGGTTGGTTGAGAAAATAGAATTCATCGGTCCACAGATCGGGATCATAGCGCTCGACATTGGGGTCGCTTCCAACATGGCGCGTCCTCGTCGCGGCCAGCGATAGGAGATTGGCTCGAAGCGCACTTTCATTGGCGGCGCGATCGGCCCAAAAGGCTCGCCGCGTCTTCCAATTCGCCCCCAGGCCTTCGTTGTGTGCCACGGCGTCTTGAACGATGAGAGCTTCCACGCGCTCCGGATGGACCAAGGCCATGCGAAAACCCACGGGGCCGCCGTAATCCTGCATATAAAGCGTGTAGTGCGAGAGCCCGAGGGCCTCGGTGAAATGGTTCATGATCTCGGTGCAGTGATCGAACGTGTACGCGAATTTCTTCGGATCCGGCCAGTCGCTGTGTCCGAAGCCTGGATAATCGGGAGCGACCAGGTGATAGCGATCGGAAAGCCGGGCGAAGAGCGGCTCGAACATCCGCGACGAGGACGGCAGTCCATGGAGCAAGAGAATCGTTGGCGCCTCTTTGGGTCCCGCTTCCCGATAAAAAATTGTCAGTCCGTCAACCTTGATGGTGCGATAAAACACGGGTTGCGACATGGATGTCTTCGTCCTTTCTTGAGCTTGGTCAATGTCACATTGTCAGAACAACGCGGAACTCTGCCTTGCCGCTCAGCATGCGTGCGTAAGCCTCGGCCGCTTTTTCGAGCGGATAGGTTTCGATCATCGGACGCACGCCGGACAGTTCGGCGAAGCGCAGGGTGTCCTCGGAATCGGCTGGCGTGCCCGCGGCCCAGCCCTGAATGGTTTTACTTCCACTAATGAGTTGTATCGGCGTGACCTCAATTGGATCGAAGGATGCACCGATCACCATGAGCTCGCCATTGGGCGCTAGACCGTTGATCAGTTCAGACATGGCTTTCGAGTTTGGGGCGGTCGCGAGAATTACCCGCGCCCCACCCAGTTTTTGCAATTCCTCGGCTGCATTCGTTGCTTGGCTGTCGATGTACACGCTGGCTCCGAGTTTTTTTGCGAGCGCTGCGTTTTCGGAGCCACGGCCGATAGCCGCGACTTTGTAACCAAACTTGTTCGCGAATTGAATGCCGAGGTGACCCAAACCACCGATGCCTTGAACCGCAACCAAGTCGCCAGGCAACGCGCCACTATGGCGTAGCGCATTGTAAGTGGTAATTCCAGCGCAGAGCAGCGGTGCTGCGTCGGCGTCCTTTAGATTCTCAGGGATCGCCACCAGCGCCTCCACCGGAGCCACCATGTATTGCTGGTATCCGCCGTCGTAGCTGATCCCGCAAACTTTCAGGTTCTGGCAATTGCGAAAATCTCCACGCCGGCACTCGCGACAGGTGTTGTCCTGGCCGCCGTGCCAGCCGACACCAACACGCTGCCCTTTCTTCCAAGCGGAAACACCCTCACCCACTTCATCAATGATGCCCGCCACTTCGTGTCCCGGAACGCGGGGATACTGAATGCCGGGCCACAAACCTTCTTTCGTGAGTACGTCACTGTGGCATACACCACAAGCCTGCACTTTGATCCGCACGTGTCCTGCATCCGGTGTGGGGATTTCGCGCTCGACGATCTCGAAATCCGCTCCCGGTTTGGAAATCTGTGCCACCTTCATTTTCGTCATCTTCATCGGTACCACTTTACTCGTTGCCATAAAGCCTCCTATGAATTCCACCAATTTTGGGCTTCACGATACAAAGCTCAGTCTTTCCACCAAAGACGATTACGCTGCATTTGTGGCGGATTTGGTTTCGACGTTAGTCACAACGTTAATGTTGCCGTGCGTGGCTTTGGAATACGGACACTCCTGGTGCGCGGCCTCCACTAATGCCTGCGCGACTTCGCGTTCAATTCCCGGGAGGTTGACTTTGAGGCGAGCTTGAATGAGGTAACCGCCGGCAGTTGTGCCTAAGTCCACTTCGGCATCAACGGCGGCCTCCGCTGGCAGCTTGATTTTCTTTCTGCCAGCCACAATCTTGAGCGCTGAAAGGAAGCAGGCCGACCAACCAACGGCGAACAGCTGCTCGGGGTTGGTGCCGGTGCCCGGAGTGCCAGGAACCGAAAGCTTAACTTCCAGACGTCCATCGGAGGTGCGCGATGCCCCGCCGTCGCGGCCGCCGGTGGTGTGAGCCTTGGCGGTATACAGAACTTTTTCGATTGCAGTGATGCTATGTCGTTCTTCGAGTGGGGTCACGGTGTGCTCCTTTTTACAAATTCTTTGTTTCTGACTGGTTTCAGATCTCATGCGCAGCTGTAATTAAGCCAGAAGCGCGCAGACGAATCTATTGGACGAAGGTATCGGTCGATGGTCTCCAATATGAGCTGAAGCTTCGCCAGTAAGAGATTCCAATCAGCTTCATCCGTGGCGCTGATGCTAAAATTGCCGCCAACCAATACCAAAGCACAATGGCGCTCTCCCCTGGAGCGGCGCATGCTCACATTGGGGAGAACTAGTTCAGCCGCGTGGTGAATGCGCTGCCGGGGTTGCAACGAACGGCATTTCCTGACAGGCGCATCGACTTCCACGACCAACGCCGCTGCAAATACAGCAGTATCAGTGTTGCCGAAGTTTGTGGCGGTGGGCGAGCTATAAAAAGTCTATGAAAGTCACAGGTTCACTAGTGTCAGTAATCGATGACGATGAGTCCGTGCGCGAGTCGCTACCCGACCTGCTGAAGGAGTTTCGCTTTGCGGTACGTGCGTTCTCTTCGGCGGAAGAGTTCCTTGCGTCTGATTGCATCGGCCAGAGCAGATGTCTGATACTCGACATTACGATGCCGGGGATGACTGGACCTGGCCTTCAGCAGGAATTGAAGCGTCGCCGGCAAGAGATTCCGATCGTCTTCATCACCGCCGGCCGAGATGAGGCTGTGCGCGCGCGACTGCTCGAACAGGGTGCGGTGGAGTGCCTGTTCAAGCCATTCAGCGATACGGCTCTGCTTGATGCGCTCCACGCCGCACTTCGACAAGCTGAGCTATCCGGAACGCCCGCGGAGAATATACAATGAAATCAGCGCGCGCCCTTGGTCGTGAATTGGGGTCATCTCCTATGTCGCACGCCACACCAATTGTGTTCGTGGTTGACGACGATGTCTCTGTCCGCGAATCACTGGAATTGCTGATCCGCTTCGAAGGCTGGCAGCCGGAGACATTCGAGTCCGCCCAGGAATTTCTTACTCGTCCTCGACCTTCTGTGCCGAGTTGCCTCGTTCTTGACGTTTCTCTTCCAGGTCTCAACGGTCTCGATCTGCAGAAGCGCGTCGCCGTGGAACGGACTGACATGCCGATCATCTTTATTACAGGTCACGGCGATATACCGATGTCGGTCCAGGCGATGAAGGCAGGCGCTGTCGAATTCTTGACCAAGCCATTCGGCGACGACGTACTGTTGAGCTCCATCCGGCAAGCCATCGAGCGCAGCCGCACTGCACTTGCTCGGGACGCGGAGATGCGCGTGCTTCGAGACTGTTACGAGTCCCTCACCCCTCGCGAACGGCAAGTCATGGGATTGGTTGTCTCGGGCCTGTTGAATAAACAGGTGGGTGGCGAGCTCGACATCAGCGAAATCACGGTCAAGGCGCACCGAGGTCAGGTGATGAGAAAGATGAAGGCCGACTCTCTCGCGGATCTGGTCAATATGGCGGCAAGACTCCGTCTCGCACGTTTCCCGAACCCTAACCTTCCGCCGAACTCTTAACCGTGCGTCCCTTTGGACGAGCGGCATCTCTGACTTGGCACCAAAAGTGCCATGCTAATTCTTCATCCATTCATGATCCACGAACTGGTGTGTGGTTCGCGTTGAGCAACCTCTCGCGGCGGACCGTTTAACGGCTACGGGCGATTTCCACCTTCCGTCTTTACGCTGATTTTCGTTTTTGCGATTTGCCAATCGCGAGCAAGAAAATGGCACTTTTGCCTTTGGCGTGTGGCGAAAAGAAGTCAATTACGTCATCGTCGAAGAAAGTAAGCCCGGTCGCACCCAGTCGCTGCGCATATGCGGCCAAGTACATTCGGCCGCCGATGGCGCCCGCCTCCAGTTGGACGGCCCGGTAGCCACGGTTCCCGTATCGCTCTAGGGTATGCCTTAAATCGGCGAGGAAGAAGATGTCGGCGCAAGCGTCCGCGGGAAGTTCTTGCTCCAGTCCAAGGTGGTGGGCGTCTCTGCGGAATGTTCCCTCCTTCAGTAGCTGCAATGAATTCCGCTCGCGTCGAAAGAAATATGCGCCCGGCCTCAAGCCAAGCACAGAATGCACGATCAGATAAACATCGTTGAGTTGCGCTCCAGGAAACTCAAGGAAGTCGGCTGGAAGACCTCGCGTGCTGCAATCGAGGATCGTGGAGAGTTGTTCCAGTGTGATGGATGCCCTCTCATCGAATGCTCGCGTCGAGCCACGGCGCAAGATCACCTGCTCGATCGTCTCGTGGGACTGTTCCTCCTCGCGCACACAATGCAGCCGAACTTCCTCGCCGAGGTCAGGAACAGATGCAGGCACCGAATGCTTTTCGCGCCACCGAGCCACTTCTTCTTCCGACTGAAGTGAAGACGCGTCGTGCATCTTAAACATGGCGGGATATTCAACCTCCCGTTCCGAAAGCGCGATCGTCTCCAGCCCGAGCGCCGGAGCCTGTTTTGGAGCTGGCAGCAAGTTCTTCGATCTGTAACCGATCGGTACGATGGACACAGCGACTTCGCGCCGCGTATCGAGATCGAGAATGGAGTTCACCTCGGCGTCCACAAACCCGAGCACGATTTCGGCCGGGAGCCCCGACGCCACAGAGATGGCCAGCAGATTCGCCAGCAAGGTCCCGTTGTCCCAGCCAAAATGGCGATAGGTGCGGGCTTGATACTTCCACGCGTTCCGCCAATACGTTCCTGTGCAGATGATCGTCGCCGGCGCGTGAGCCACGGCGGGTTCCATCGCGGTTGCCTGGGCCAGGTTTCCACGAAAATCACCTTTTCGCAGAAGCCGGAGCGACACATCTGCTGGATTGAAGTGATAAACACCGGCCTCCAGCCCGGTAAGATCGCCAGTCACAACGTACAACTCGATCTCGTAGAGGGCGCCGGTGCAAGCAGCTGCGCGAAAATAGATTGCTCCGCCTGGTGACGTGCGCTGCTTGGTGATTCCCGCCGAAAAGTAGAGGATTCGCGCCAAATCCTTGAGATTAGGGACAGAATCAACCAGTGAGGAGCGACCTGGTTCTGAGATCGCCGAAAGCGCGGCCACCCCGGTTTGTGGCACGTCCCGCGGCAGAAGAATTGGCTCTAGCTTGGGATAGATTTTAAAAGGCTGCGGACGATTCGCCCAGTCCAGGTAGTGGGGATTGCTCCGAATACTCCAGTAAGAGTGCTTCGTGCCATCGTGATATTCCCAAGCGGCCTGAGTGTCGCGGTTGTTCATCGGTTCCTACATCAGAGTAGCACCGGTAACACGACCACGGGATTGTTGTTGTCTGCAACCCGAAGGTTAGTTCGAGCCTGTGAATTCCTGCCAAAACTACCGTGCACGCGGCAAACTTGAATGAGAAGGCGAAACAACGGGAAAGATATTTTTGGCCGGCAAACTAGCAACCTTGTATTCTAGTTTCACTCCGTCGAGGTCGAGGTGCTCCCATTTCGTTTGCCGTCGAGGATCTTGTAGCGCTCGAGGGTTTATCCTCGCGAGAGCAGGCTACGCGGGTTTACGAACTGCTTCGCATGTTTCTCGACATTCCGGTCGAAGCGAGAACCGAAGCGCTTTCACGCCTCACGACGGCCATCGAGGGCCACCCGGATCGCGAAGCGATTCATTCCGCGCTTCGCGAATTCTGGTCTCATCACTCTTATGTCCGGGTAATTTCGGAAGCCGGCCTGCCCAACGAGGCATTCTTGCTGCGCGAACTGCTGGCGAGAGCTCTGAGGCACTTATTGCCCGTGGATGAAGTCGAGGGCGATCTCTACGTATTGATGGATTCCTTAAACCTGAAAGAATCTGACGCGCGTTGGCTAAGCACCTTGCCCGATTCGCTGGTTACTTCGTGGGCCGATATTTTCCGGCCCTCCCCATCTTCCATTCTTGCCAGCTGCAAAATCCTCGCCCTGCGGGCTGCGAATATCGCGCTCTCCCGCGACTTGATTGAATTCGCCGATGACGAGGACATTACCAAGTCCAGCTTTTTCAACCTTCCTGCCATCGTGGAGCACGTGGTTCGTCATCCCGAAGACTTCCGGCGCTGGGAAGAACAGCGTGCTGCCTGCGACACGCAGTTACAGTCCGTGAATCGGCTGATCGAGGAAAAAGGCTCTACCGCGGATTTAGTTTTTCGCGTTCGCCTGCTGCGTTCGCTCCTGGGAAGAATTCAGCAAGTGATCAGCCTCCAACAGGCGGATTCGGATGCCAGCAAACTTTCCATCGTCATCGTACATGGCTTCGCCTCCCAGCGCCGCATTCGGACAGTGCTGACTGCCAGCACTCGCCGTCTAGCCCGTAGCGTTGTCGAGCGAACCGGACGCACCGGCAAGCACTACATCGCCCGCAATGCGGCGCAATGGAGAGCCATGGGACAGGGCGCGATTCTTGCCGGCGTCATCACCTCCTTCACCGCATTATTCAAATACTCGCTTTCTTCCGCCATTCACGCTCCCATGCTTTTGGCCTTCGCTCTTTCCATGAACTATGTCGTCAGCTTCCTGCTCATGCAGGCTGGCGGATTCTTGCTGGCTTCGAAAATGCCCGCCGCCACTGCAGCCACCCTGGTCGATGCCATGGAGGACCCAGCAAAAGATCACATGGCAAGCCTGAAAGCGATTTCCAAAACCCAGTTCATCGTAACTATCAGCAACCTGGTTGGCGCTGTGCCGGTCTCGATTCTCATCGATCGCATCTTCATCGCCGCAACCGGACACCCATTCCTCAACCCGGAGCAGGCGGAACACGGCGTGCACATGCTTTTTCCTCACACCTCGATGACGATTGTTTTCGCCATCGTTACCGGCGGCTTTCTCTGGCTCTCCTCGCTGGCGACCGGATGGACCGCCAACTATCTCGCCCTGCACACCATGGCGACGGCTATCTCAAACAGTCTTCGCATTCGAGACCGGCTTGGACCAAAGGGAGCCGCGAAGCTCGCGAATTGGGTGGGCCACCACGCGGCCGGATCTGTCGGATACATCGTCCTGGGCTTTTTGCTCGGCGGCGTGCCGGTTATTTTCGAGCTATTCGGGATTCCTCTTGAAGTTCGCCACGTCACCCTCGCAGCCGCCAGTCTCGGCTACGCTCTCGACGGCAGCCATGTGTATGGACAACTCGATTGGCAAGATGCGACCTTAGCTTCCTCCGGTATCGCAATCGTCGGCCTGCTGAATATCTTCACGTCGTTTGCCCTGAGTTATCTTTTGGCAGTGCGCGCCCGCAATATCGGCGAGAAACAATCGCGCCGCTTCTTGCGCGAAGTCGGACGCGAAGTCCTCGCCAACCCGCTCGCGTTCCTGCTCCCCCGGCGATAACGCAGCTGGCGCAGGTCACCGCCCCGGGGTGGGGAAGTTGACGATGGTCACTCCTGCACCAATCGGATGCGTGCCTTCTTGCATGCCCGCATCAAGTCCTCGTCCAAGGTGGCAAGCGGGAAACCGCTATCGGCGGCCAGATCAAGATAAGTGGCATCGTACGCCGTCAGTCCGTGCAGTCGGCTGAAATGCTGAACCCTGTCGAAGACAATTGTGGCAGGAAACTGCTCAAGCACGATCGGAAGCCTTGCCAAGTCATCGAGGAAGATGCGAACCAACTCTCGGGAAATTCGCTTGCGTTTTTCTCCAACCAGCAGGGCGTTCAGAACTTCGTGCGGCCAGAACGAAGGCACAATTGCCGTATCTCCGTGCTTGAACATGTCGGCCACATGCTCCGCCATGGGAGCGTTTTCATCGGGGAAGCACCAGGTCAAAACGACGGAAGCGTCCAGGACAAACCGGCTCACCGGCGTCCTTCATTGATCAAATCTTTGACTTTGAGCCCACGCAAAGATAATTTATGGCGGGCGCCGAAACTCGCCAGTCGCTCCGCTGCCTCGACTGCAGAACCGTCATGGGACGACATGCGCTCCTTCAGCAACGCTCCCAGCAGCCGCGAAACGCTGGTATCCCGTCGCGCTGCCTCGATACGGGCCCACTGGGCCACATCTTCTTCCAGAGTCACGGTGACATTTCTCAAGCGGTGAATAGATGACACGAAAACAGTGTAACACGGAATTCGTGTTCCAAAGCAAGAATATCCCTTTGTCAACTCCAGACCCTTGAGTTGCACAAATTGGTCCCCAGATCAGCTTTCTCCAAAATCTTGTCAATACCCCAAAACCACCCAATTCCTTTCAACCCTATGAAACCATTCACAAAATAAATCTCGAAACCATAGCCTATTTACCCCCTCGAAAATGCTAGGCTAGATATAGAGACAAAATAAGGCGTGGCCCACCGGCCGCGCCTTTTCTATTTGGAGCATAAGGATACCCAGTGAAAACTTCCGGTATGAACATCCGCAACCACAAAAAGCGAGGCCAATGGGCCGAGCTTCGTTTCATGGCCAAAGCCACCGAACTCGGCTTCCAGGTAGCCGAGCCTCGCGGCGACACCGCCCAATACGACGTAGTCCTCGACCTCGGCGGACGCTTCATCAGCGTCCAGATCAAATCCACTTTCTTTCAAGCCAGCAACCTGAAGCCCGGAAACTTCGTCGCCAGCCTATTCCACGTCAACGGCCCCAACCACCGCTACGAGCCCTCCGACTTCGACTACTTAGCCCTCTACTGCATCCCCATAGACGTCTGGTACATCATCCCGTCGGCGGAAGCCGCCCGCAAACACGCCATCCGCGTCTGCCCCGGAGACAAACAAAACCAGTGGGAACCCTACCGCGAAGCCTGGCACCTGCTCCACGACCGCGCCCCATGCGGGCTCCAAAAGAAGGGCCAGATCGACCTCTACGGAATAATCGAAGACTACGTCCCCCCACCCAAACTAAGAAGATGAAACAAAAGAATGCCCCACCCCGCCGTCGCCCTCGCTAAGAATTGCCGTCCCTCGTTAAGAATTGTCATCCCGAGCGAAGCAAGGAACCTGCATCGTCCCTTTCACCAAAATATTGTCATTCCGAGCGAAGCGAGGAATCTGCTTCTAGCCGCGAACCACCCATCCCGCGAGGGTACGCTTCCTCTAACCCAAACCAACCCGAGAGGTGCCCCATCCTAGCGCGTCCTGTGCGCTAGGGTGGGAGCCGACGCTGCCAAAGCAACTTGCGGCGGAGCGAAAGAGCTATGTCATCCTCACACAGCAAACAACTCTGTCATCCCGACCGAAGCGAAGCGCAGTGGAGGAACCTTCTGTTCTCCACAATCCCCTGAATCAGCGCACCCTCCCTGCGAAACTATCCCTCTTAAGCATTGTCATCCCGAAGGAAGTAAGGGATCTGCATCGTCCCGTTCACCAAAACATTGTCATTCCGAGCGAAGCGAGGAATCTGCTTTTTGCCGACCGCCCATCCTGCGGCATATGTTTCCTCTCGCCACAACCAAACCGAGAGGTGCCCCATCCTAGCGCGTCCTGTGCGCTAGGGTGGGAGCCGACGCTGCCAAAGCGACCTGCGGCGGTAGAAAAATAACTCGTCATCTCACATACCGAAACAACTCTGTCATCCGCATACAGCGAAACAACTCTGCCACCCCCACATAGCGAAACAAACTCTGCCACCCCCACATAGCGAAACAACTCTGCCACCCCCACATACCGAAACAACTCTGTCATCCCGACCGAAGCGAAGCGCAGTGGAGGGACCTTGTGTTCTGCATGATCACCTGAAGACTAGCGGCGATACCAACTCTACGGCTTTGAAAGGGCCCGGCTTCAGCCGGGCCGTCACAATCCCCATGAACCCCGGGCTTCAGCCCCTGAGGGACCCGCCTAGGCGACAGAGAAAACGACTGCGCCAGAAACCGAATCGCAGCGGACGCCGCGTCGCCGCGAGCAGACTGGCGTCTTCCCCACCGTACGGATGCGTTCAGCCAAGGAGAATCCCCGCCCAAGCGGAGCTTGGACGGACCACCCTCGAGAGTAAAATGAACGCAGTCGCCTGGGTCAGCCCCTCCCGGCGGAGCAAGGTTGCGTCTGCGCACCTTTTTAAGGATTTGTATGGGGCCGGACCAATGGTCCCGGATCGGAGTTTTTTACATGTCCGAGTACTGGGCGTACACGTGGCTAGACAGCCACAAGATTCGAACCATCGACGAACTCAAAGCTAGCCTCGCTTCTAGCGACATTCTTTACGAGCTAAAGCAGGCTGCCGAACTTGTGGTTGAAAGTTGGCGGAGTTCTCACGTCGAAGCGAGGCCACTTTCATTGATCGCCGGTGCCGGCATCGATCTTTCCGGCAGGCTTGACTGCAATGCTACAAGCTGCAGGCGCGCACAGGTCGATCGGGTCTTCCGACGCGCTTGGCATTACTTCCAAACCATCGTGGCACGGGACGCCATCGCCGAGGACCTCACACTTCACAAGAACTGCCCCGATGCGGAGCTTAGGAGTCTCCTCCCACCACATTTCGAGACTGTCCTAATAGTTCGGGAGCTCGGCGCTGAGGCACTGGTCGAGTTCCTGCCCCGAGTCCCGCCTGCTTCAAACATTGGCAACAGCATGCGAAGGAAGCAGGCATTGAAGATGTCGCAGACAGAGAGGCAGAAATTATTGATCGACTGGTTTCCGAGACCAGCATCGAGCTGCGGCGGAAGGCCGATAGCGCTCTATGCACACTGAACAACCCCGATTTTTCACACACCCAATGGATTGAGTTTTCACGACAGGACATGAAAGGCAAGGGCGAAAAACGCCTCAAGCGCGAGGCTCTTCAACGGATCGCACGGATGTTTCTTGTTCACCTAAGCGCCGATCTTAACGCCGCCCGAAAGTACGGTGGCACATTCGGATCAACAATTCCCATGTTTCAGAGGCTCCTTGCCAACCGAGGCGAAAAAGTGAGCAACGTCGCGTTCAAAGTGGAATTACCGGCACTGGACGGCTTATCAACCGCCCAGCTGATCGAGGTACGCCTACGATATGAGGACTCGTTCAACCGATTCCGGAAACGTCTGGGCCTTTTCCTTGAGGAGTGTGTCCGGCAGGGAGTTACGGGGCCGCCCGACATTCGAGCGAAGTTGAAAGCTGACCTCATCGATGGGGAACTTGAAGAACTTAAATGGAACTTGGAGCAGGCCGAGAAATCGCTCAAGCGGAAATCCATGTACGCATTGACCCTGGGGACCCTCGTGGCAACGATTGGGGTCACGACGGGGATCATAACTCCTCCCGCGGCATTCGGCTTGGCAGCGACGATTTCCGCAGCGTCATTGAGTCCTGGCGCCTCGAAGTACGTCGACGACATGGTGAAACTTAAGTCTGACGATGTGTATTTCCTGCTACAGGCCGAGACACACCAGCATTGAGCAAGGCCGGGAGGCAGCGCGAGGGCCTTTTCAGGAGCTCGGAAATCTCCTCATTCATAGCTGCATTCTACCTCCGAGGACGGCGGGCCTCACTCAATACTCACGGCTGCCCACTTGACACAGTCCGAGGGTGAACGGCTTCGATTCCCGTATAACGGGCAAAGTCTCTCTCGTTGAATGTCAGAATCTGTTTGACGCCGTGCACCCGCATTGCGGCTACCAATCGCGCATCGTGAACCTGAGCGCCAGAGACGTTATAGGTCACGAGTAGTTTGCGCCATTCCTGATGGACGGCCAAACTATCCGGCAGCAATCGCAGATTGTCTTCAAACAACCTGGCACGGCGGTCGGCTTCCGCGGGAGTCAGCCCGTATCCATTGCGGTCCAGCGGACGGGTGCAAGTATTCCAGAATTCCGCAACGTTTTGTGACGTGTAGCAGAGCACTGCACCGCGCTGCAAGATGCCATCGATTGCCGACACAACAAGGGGATAATCGTGATCATCCGGTTTTACCCAGCGCAGCAGGACATTGCTGTCAACCAGGTAGGGCGTGCCTGCCATCTAGCCGCGGTCCTCGTAGAAACCCTCTCGCGTGAAGGTCTCGGTCGGCAAATTCGGCAATGCTTCGGAGCCCGAGGCAAGCGATTTGAGCATGGCATGGAACTTGTCCACGGACAAAGTCCCTTGGAGCACAGAGCGCGAAGCCAGAGCTTCCTGCAAAAGGCGCTCCGCCACCTTCTCCAAAGATAGGCCCTGGGCACTGGCTTCGGCGGCGAGTTGCGCCGCTATTTCCGGGTTGAGTTCGACATGGATCGTCATCGTGACCTGCCTCTGCCCTATAGCTTACCCGTGTTCCGAATCGAATACTACTCCGAAGGGTTCAGCCCGTGCCACCGTGAAATCCTACGCAAACAAGAACTCTTTCGTCCGCAACTCCTTGATCGTATCCCTCAACTTCGCCGCCTTCTCGAACTCAAATCGCTTGGCGGCTTCGCGCATGTCGCTTTCCAGCTTGCGCACATACTCATCCAGCTCTTCTTGCGACTTGAATTCGGGAATGCCTTCGCTCTCGCCGCCGGTCAAATCGGCGTAATCCGCCTCGATGATGCGGGCCAGCGACATCTCCAGCGGGCGCACGATGGATTCGGGCGTGATCCCGTTGGCTTCGTTGTAGGCTTCCTGGATGGCGCGCCGGCGGTCGGTTTCGCCCATGGCCTTCTTCATCGAGTCGGTCATGCGGTCGGCGTAAAGGATGGCCCGCCCATTTAGATTGCGCGCGCATCGGCCCATGGTTTGGATGAGCGCGCCGCTCGAACGCAGGAAGCCTTCTTTGTCGGCGTCGAGAATGGCGACCAGAGAAACCTCGGGCAGGTCGAGCCCTTCGCGCAGCAGGTTGATCCCGATCAGCACATCGAACTCGCCCTTGCGCAGGTCGCGCAGAATCTTCACCCGCTCCAGAGTCTCGATCTCGGAGTGCATGTAGCGGCACTTCACGCCCACTTCGCTGTAATACTCGGCCAGGTCTTCGGCCATGCGCTTGGTCAGCGTGGTCACTAGCACGCGCTCGCCGCGGCTGGTTCGCTCGCGGATTTCATGCAGCAGGTCATCAATCTGTCCTTTGACCGGACGCACTTCGACCGGAGGATCGACCAGGCCCGTCGGCCGAATAATCTGTTCGATGACCACTCCCGCCGACTTGGTCAGCTCATACGGACCCGGAGTGGCCGAAACATAAATCATTTGCCCCATGCGATGCTCAAACTCTTCAAAGGTCAACGGACGATTGTCCAAAGCCGATGGCAAACGGAAACCGTACTCGACCAGAGTTTCCTTGCGCGAACGGTCGCCGTGATACATGCCGTGCAACTGCGGTACGGTCTGATGCGATTCGTCGATGAACATCAGGTAATCACGCGGAAAGTAATCCAGCAAAGTCGGCGGCGGCTCACCCGGAAGGCGTCCCAGTAAAATGCCGCGAATAATTTTCAATTCCATGGCAGTAGCCCATGGACTTGATCATTTCGAGATCAAACATCACCCGCTGATGAACCCGCTGCGCCTCGACCACGCGACCTTGCTTCTCAAGTTCCGCTTCCCACCACTTCAATTCTTCTTTAATTGAATCGACAGCTCGAGAGCGAGTCTCCGGCTTCATCACATAATGCGTCTTGGGATAAATCGGCAACCGCACATACTTCTGCTTCACAGTCCCGAACAACGGATCAATCTGCGAGAGCGCCTCGACCTCATCTCCCCACAACTCGACGCGATAAGCCATGTCGTCATAAGTAGGAAAGATTTCGATCACGTCCCCGCGCACCCGAAAAGTCCCGCGCCGAAAATCCCCATCCGTGCGCTCATAAAGAATTTCGACCAGCTTGCGGGTAATGTCCTCACGCTTGATCTTCTGACCCTTTTCCAAGAACAACATCATCCCGTAATAAGCCTCGGGCGATCCCAAACCATAAATGCACGACACCGAAGCCACAATCAAACAATCCCGCCGCTCAAACAAAGACCGCGTAGCCGAAAGCCGCAATTTATCCAGCTCATCATTAATAGTCGCCTCCTTCTCAATGTAAAGATCCGCCGCAGGCACATAAGCTTCCGGTTGGTAAAAATCATAGTATGAGACGAAGTACTCGACGGCGTTGTGGGGGAAGAAGTTTTTGAATTCGTGGTAGAGCTGGGCGGCGAGGGTTTTGTTGTGGGCCATGACCAGCGTGGTTCGATTCAGTTGCTCGATTACTTTTGCGGCGGTGTAGGTTTTGCCGGAGCCGGTTACTCCCAGAAGAACCTGATGCTGTTCGCGATCGAATAGACCTCGGGTTAGGGATTCGATGGCTTTGGCCTGG
Organism: uncultured Acidobacteriota bacterium; assembly: GCA_963722725.1. Lineage (GTDB taxonomy): Bacteria > Acidobacteriota > Terriglobia > Terriglobales > Acidobacteriaceae > JABDBE01. The sequence continues at coordinate 309,498 of CAVROB010000003.1, read as the reverse complement.
TCGCCCTTCGGTTTGTAATCACTGACTAATTTGAAGTCCATGAGGATGCTTCTGGCTGCTGGGGTTCAGTTCTCAGTACTCAGTTCTCAGCGGCACCGCAGAAAGGAATTTCAGCGGGTAGGCATCTCTCTATTATAGCTGGGTACGGGTTTATGGAAGTTTGAAGTTTACTGTGATCTGAGTTTGAATTTCGACGGGTTGATCGTCGAGGTAATACGGCTTGTATTTCCACTGTTTGACCGCGTCGATTGCGGCACGCGCCAGAACCGAGTCGCCACTGAGCGCCGACACCTTGGTGATACTGCCGTCTTTGCCAATGTTGGCAAGTAGCTCGACCGATCCTTGAACTCGCATTTGCCTAGCCAGGGCGGGATACACAGGGGGAACGCTCTTGATCAGGAGTCCCTGCGATATGCCTTGCGAGACCTTCAATTGCTGAGCGGCCTGGTGAGGAAGACTCGCGGGGGTCGCACTCATGATTCCGGAGATGGCCTGATTGTTGGCGTTCGAAGTATCCAGTGATCCGGGAGCAGGCGGTTGCACGGGTTCCTGCTCAGCCAGGCTCGGCGGAGCCGGGGCGGGAGCTTCATTCTTGACCACCAGAGGCGCAGTCTCAGGTGCATCGGGCTGAGCCCTGATGATAGTGTTCGGCGCCACGATGGAAGTCGGCTTCTTCGCAGCCAGAGGGTGCGTTTCTGTCGTCGAAAGAGTTATGTCAGGGCCTTGCTCGATGGGTAGGGCCGACTCAGGCTGGGTTGACGGTGTAGTAGAAGCCACATTTTGCGCTGGACTTTGCGAAGGCGGAAGCGCTGTCACTTGCGGCTGAACCGGCACAGTCCGCGGAGAAGCCGTTGGTGCGACCGAAGGCCCGGCGGCAGATTGCATTTTGGTCCAGCCAACATAGGCGATGGCTGCGACTGCAACCAGAACCGCGGCTGCGATCAGGATGGTCTTCTTGTTGCCGCCGGATGCAGGCTCGGTTGATATGCCACCCAGGGAGGCAAACGCGGGCGCCTCTAATTCGGGCATCTCTGGCTCGGGCTCATCGTGAGGCTTGGGCGGTGTTTTCGCGGGAGCGGTCGCCGCTGCTTGACCGGACGACATGCCGATGCCATGAGAACGGCTGGTGGGAGCGTCGGAAACACTTGCCGGCGAAGGCGGTGCATTACTGGTCGCGGTAGCATCGACTTCCGACCTTCCGGTGACCTGGGCGGCATGCCGCAGAGCGTTAGTCATGGGCTCGGCTGCGGGTTTGCTGATCGGCTGCCACGGGTATTCTCGGGCGGTTGGAGAGGTGGTCAGCGGATCTGGCATGGACTCGAGCAGCGCAGCTTCGGTTGGCTCGGGTTTTGGACCGAGGTCGGCTTCAACCTCAAACATGGCGGCGCTGACGGCTGGAATCGGAGATGGTGGCGGCTGCGTCGGCAAAGATGTAAACGCGGGTCTTGGCTCGGGAATCTGTGGAGGGGACAGGCGCTTGGCATTGATGGTAGTAACGGGCCGCGGGGGTGGTTGGGGAGCAGGTGCCGCAGTCGTCGGTTTGGCTGCATCGGTTTTTCGCAGCAGGCCGCGGGCCACGCGCAACGTGCCTTTGGATTGTTCAACATTAATGGGTTTAGTCAGAACCAGATTGGCGCCGATGCGAAATGCTTTGGCAACGCCGGCTTGACCCTCGACCACGGCAACGGAAAGAGACGACTGATTGGATCCGGAATTGTGCGCACTCTTGAATAGCAGGGCGGCATTCTGCTCACTGTCGCAGTCCACCACGATGGCATCGAAGTGCTCCGCCATCAGCCTTTTGACCGCCGCGAAAGGCTCGTTGCAGGGCTCAACGCGAAACTCCAGGTCGTTCAGGACCTGGGTGACAACACGGGCGGTTTTCTCATCAGGGCAGAATAAAAGGGCGTTGTACTTCATATTCGAATCGTAGGTACTGTGGTGAGGAGCATCAAGTTACGTAGGTACTTTGGAGGGCGCCAAAAGCTCTTGATTCTGTCGTCACTTACGAAAGTTGGTGTCCGGCGGGTGTCGTCAATCACGTCCACAGAACCCGGCGGTGATCGCCCGCGCGAGGACGCGTTGGCCTGCGCTCTGCAAGGTCTGAAATCAAAACGGGGAGTCTTGACGGAGGGGTTGACTTCGGAACGCTGCCAGCTATTGCTGGCGAGAGCGCGAGAGGCCCGATTACTCACGAACTGGTCAATGAGTGCTACCGCGATGTTATGCCAATTGAGAATGCATTAATGCCGTTTGACTTTTCGCTCGCGTAGAAGAAGGCGTTTCACTTCGGCGGGCATTTTTTTTGCCGGTCACTTCGCGGTAGATGCGTTCGATGGTAGTTTCTTTGCTCCAAGCCATTAGCGACCCCCGCCACACGGCTTAGATGGAGTTCGTCGGGCTCTCCCGGCACGTTGACCCTTGTTTGAGTGTGCAGATTCGATCCCCACGCGGCTAGTTTTCGAGGTTCCCGGAAAATTCTGTACGACCCGGTCACAATGAGCGTAGAGTGTCAAGCTAAGGGGCAGCGCAGAACACACGGTGCGTTTGTTTCCGATCTCCGGTGGGGACGTTCAGTGGGCAACGGCTGCACCGCCGGAAGAGGCATCCTATGACGCCGTCCGGGCCATCCTCTCATTCAGCTAGCGGCTCCGCGGTTCCTACCGCGCCGTTCGGCTTCGACTGCCAACCATTTGACCACGCGGCCTTTTTCTATCTGGACGAACGGTTTCTGGTACGCACGTTATGTGACATGGCCATCACTTCGCTGCAGAAGGGTGGAGCAGCCGTAATCATGGCGACGGACGCACACCGGCGCGCTCTAGCACTGCAGCTCGCAGGGTGCGGTGCTGATCTTCCGGCCCTGAGAATTCAAAGCCGCTATGCGGAGATTGACGTGGACGAAGTTCTGTCCGGCTGCATGGAGGGCTCCAGACTAAACTTGCACAAGCTGGGTTTGATGCTGGGCGGGGCCATTGCCACTGCCCGACAGGAGCCAAATTCGAAGACAGCCCCCCTTTTAGTTTTCGGGGAAATCGTCGCGCTCCTTTGGGCGAAGCGTGACTTTGAGAATCTGCGCGCACTTGAGCGGTTGGGAGATCAGCTCGGCTTCGGAGTTTCGACGCTCTGCGGGTATCCGATGCAGGAATTCGCCGAACCTGGGACGGAAGAAGCGTACTTGCAAATCTGCGCCATGCACTCCATCGTGATTCCCCCCGACGCCTATCCAACGGACGAGACGGAGCGGAGGATTCTCGAAGCCACGGCTCGTTCCTACGCGCGAGCCACCGCGAAGCAGGATCCCGCATAACGGCGACGAAAGATCACACGGCCCGCTCGTAGAGACGCAACCAGTTGCGACTTGCGCCTAGGAGAGGTCTACAGGTTGGCGAAGCTCCGGGCCGGAGCCTGTAGGGATTGCGCGGTTGTGATCAGAATCACAACGGGTTATGACCGGGATTACAGACATTGGGGCTCGCGATAAGTTTGAATGGGTTGCGCGGGATGTGGGCGTTGGGTGTAGCCGCGAGCCGAATGGGAACCCTCTCGACTCCGTTTGCGCTACCGACCGTTGAATCATCCCGGACTTCGTGGCTTCCGCAGGTTAAAAGCAATGGGCCGCAGCCCTTTTTAAACGACGTTCGCCAAATCGGCCCCAACGGCGAACGAGAGATTTCCGGGGTCTGCTCTAATTGCGGCGTAGTGCTGCTCGCCTGGCTGAACGATTCTGATGCCGAGGCCACCCCTGCGGGCCTCCGGGCTAAACTCGAAAGAGTGTTTGGGCGACACGTAGCCGAAAAGCATCCGAACGAGGCCGACTCAGTACACAATCCCGGCCCGGAAAATAACGGCGTGCGCAACCAAAGCCACACCCACAACCGCGTAGCACACAAAACGTAAAGATAAATGGGGTTGCAAGAGTAGCTGGCGAAGCCAGGCCATAGCGCTCAAAACCACCCGGCCATTGCACGTTGCTGAGGTTCACGTGGGCCGGAAAAAGACCCCGGTCGCGTGCGAAGCCCCATCCCCGACTCTCAGGTTCGGTTGGTTGTTTGAAATAGTCCGCGCGAGATTCTTCGCCCCGCTGGAAAACGCGGGGCTTCAGGATGACGCCACGCTAGCGGAGGGAATCACCTGTTCTGCCGACCTTGTTCTTGACTCCGGAACCGACAAAGTTTCATAGCGGATGCTGTGAGTGCCAAGTGCAGGTCCCTTCGTTGGGCGTCCACATGTGTCGTAGATTAGTGCGGGACGAGCAGTTCGTCGGCGGAGTCTGGCAGATTCGGAATGAGCCAGCGGAAGAGTAGAGTTGCGCCGAGGGCGCCGGCGATTTGCGCGGCAATGAATAAAGGAACGTCGACGGGTCGGATGCCGGAGAAAGTATCTGACAACGATCGCGCAATGGTGACGGCGGGATTGGCGAAGGAAGTCGATGCGGTAAACCAATACGCGGCCGTGATGTAACTTGCTACCGCGAAGGGAACCGCAGCTGACCGCAAACGCGAGCATCCCCAGATCACCGAGAGCAGGCCGAAGGTGGCGATGAACTCGCTGAAGACTAAATTCCATCCCGGCCGGCTGTGGGATGACAGCGAGTACCAGCGCAGGCCGAACATCAAGTGGGCGACGACTGCTCCCAAAATTCCACCTGTACATTGAGCGGCGATGTATGCGGGCGCTTCGGACCAGGGGATGCCATGTTCGAGAGCGTCCGCGAGGGTGACTGCCGGATTCAAATGGGCGCCCGAGATCGGCCCGAAGGTCAGAATCAGTGCGGCCAGAGCGGCTCCGGTTGCGATGGTGTTTGCGAGTAAAGCGATGGCGACGTTTCCGCCGCACAAGCGTTCGCCCATAATTCCGGAGCCGACCACGGCGGCAACCAGGAAAGCCGTGCCGACAAATTCCGCTACGACGCGCACCCGCAGATCAAAGTTCATTGCTGGCCGATACTCTTAATTTCTCTCTGGATTGCGAGGCGGTCCAGAGCGGTGATAGGGAGGTTCAGGAACAAACTAATACGGCGGTCGAGCATAAAGAAAGCATCACGATAAGCGCGCTGAATTTCCTGTGCTGTTCCTTGAACAGCCGCTGGGTCGGGCACGCCCCAATGTGCAGTCATGGGCTGGCCCGGCCATATGGGGCAGACTTCCTTCGCGGCGTTGTCACAGACGGTGAAAACAAAATCGAGCTTAGGCGCGGCGGGCTGGGCAAACTCGTCCCAACTCTTGCTGCGAAGGCCCTCGGTGGGGATTCGGGCGATTTCGAGTTGTTTCAGGGCTTCGGGACGAACCGTTCCCGATGCATAGCTGCCGGCGCTGAGGGCGGTAAAGCGTGGGCCACCCTTATGGTTCAGGATTGCCTCCGCCATAATGGAACGGGCTGAGTTTCCGGTGCACAGGAATAAGACGTTGTAGTGTGGTTGCATGCCCGCTTCTCAGTTGCAGCAAGTGGGAGCGCAGCAAGTTTGCTTTTGCTGCGGCTTCACGGCCCGCACGAAGGCGCTCATGAATTTGCCGTCAACTTGGGGTGCGATTGCGTCGACGTCGATGTTCTGGCCGCAGAGGAACTCGCGGGCATCTTCAAGGCGATAAATTCTGGTTGGTTCGAGGTCGATCTGTTCGAATCCGGCTGACGCGAGCTTGCTTCGATATTCGTTTTCCTCCAGCGCTCCCGCGACACAGCCAACCCACAAGAGCACGCTTTTGCGAATCTCGGGGAGCATTTCGCCGCGAGTGACGACGTCGGACACAGCGAATCGGCCTCCGGGCTTGAGAACTCTGAAGGCTTCGCGCAAGACGCTGTCTTTGTCGGCGGACAGGTTGATGACGCAATTGGAAATGATGACGTCGACGGAATTATCGGGCAGGGGGATGTGTTCGATCTCGCCTTTCAAGAATTCGACGTTGTCGATTCCGGCTTTGCGCTTGTTCTCATTTGCGAGCGCCAGCATTTCGTTGGTCATGTCCAGACCGTAGGCTTTGCCGGTCGGTGCAACCCGTTTCGCGGAAAGCAAGACGTCGATGCCACCGCCGGAGCCGAGGTCGAGAACGACTTCTCCCGGTTTCAATTCGGCTAACGCAGTTGGGTTGCCGCAGCCGAGCGAAGCCAGCAGAGCCTCTTCGGGGATTTGGCCGGCTTGTAGCGCGTCATAGAGGTTCGAAGTAATCGGGTCGGAACAGCCAGTGCTGGCGGCCGCCCCGCAGCAGGAACTGCCGCCGCTGGTGACCCGGAGCGCGGCCTGCCCGTATTTTTGTTTGACGACTTCCTTGATGTCGGGGTGGCTCATGTTTTCTCCTTACTTGCAAAGTTGAACGATCGATTCCGGCTTGAGCGCTTTGTTGCGGGTGCAGCACTCGGCGTACAAGAACTGAAGCAGGTCTTGCAGAGCGTTTGTGTTCGCCGTGTAACGCAAGAAAGTGCTCTCTCGTTTTACGTTTACCAGGTCTTCCGCCTTTAGTTTGTCGAGGTGGTGAGAGAGTGTGGAACTGGGAATGTCGAGTTCTTCTTGAATTTCGCCGACCACAAGGCCGTCGGGATGAGCTGACAGAAGCAATCGCATGATTTGGAGGCGAGGCTCGGTTCCCATAGCGGAAAACATATCCGCGAACTTGGCTACTTGCTCGGCGGGCCGCTTCGATTGGACCGGGGTCATAGTTCGATAATTGCAGAATTATAGAATCATGTCAAGAGTGGGCGGGCCGCCCTTGGATTATGGACGGGTACAATAGCGGGCATGCGCATCCCACTTTGGCTGAAGATTGGCTGGAGTCTCTGGGTGCTGGTGTGGATACCGGTTTACTGGCATCAGTATGGGGTGCAGAACTTTCTATACTTCTGTGATCTGGGGAACTTTTTTATTTGCGCCGCTCTGTGGTTGGAGAGTGCGCCGCTGTTTTCGTGGCAGGCTTGTGGGTTGTTGCTTTTTCAAACTCTCTACATCGTCGATTTGATCGGAGCCGTTACTGCAGTGGCCGGCATGTTATTGGCGGCACCGAATATATGTTTGATCCACATTTGCCGTTATTTGTGCGGCTGCTCAGTTTGTTTCATGTTGTGGTGCCGCCGCTGCTTTTGTGGGCGATTTGGCGACTGGGGTACGACGGGCGGGGTTGGAAGTATCAGACGGTCACGGCGTGGATTGTGGTTCCAATCAATTACTTCTGGCGTCCGCAATGCGATGTGAACTGGGCGCGTGGGCCATTCTTTCGCGAGCAGCATCTGGTGCCGGGGATGGTTTATTTGTTGACGTATTTGTTGGTTGTCCCATTGGTGGTTTATTGGCCTACGCATTTGGCTTTGCGGTGGTGGGCGCGAGATCCCCTCGGCTGGCTCGGGGCAGGCTCTTCGCCCCGCGGGAGAAAACGCGGGGCTTCAGGATGAGAGCGTCGACTTATGAAGTCGCGGGTTTAGTGTTGCGCGGCCAGGGCTCGTTTTGTGGCTTCGAGCAGGGCTTCTGGGCCTACCGGTTTTCCGGTAGCGCGTTCCATCCAGAGGTCGGGGGTGATGCGGCCCATCTTAGCCATGCGCTCGAACTCGGGGCCGATGCTTCCGGCTTTCTTCATTTGTTCTTCGATCTGGAACGCGATCATGTGGCCGATGGGGTAATCGGGGAGATAGAGGAACGAGTCGATCATGTGGGAGTAGATTCCGAGCAGCACGACATCGTTTTTGTGGAAGACGGGAGCGTAGTAACGATTCCAGATGTCTTTGGAGATTTGCACCGTGGCTGCGTCGAGTTGCTTCGGAGTGGCTTGCGGATGGTCGTACATCCAATGCCAGACCGCCATGTCGACGAGCGCGACTCCGGCGATTTCGTAGGTTCCCCAGAAATCGTTCAAGGTCTTTTCGGCCTGGCTTTTGGCATCGGGCGCGGGAAGGCCGAGCAGTTCGAGGTCGTGGCCCTGGAAGACGAACGCAAGCGCTTCGGTGAACGCGGTGTTGGGTACGCCTTGCAGCAGGGTGAAGTCGTTGTCGTTGAGCGAGAAGGTTTGCTCGACGTTGTGTCCCATTTCATGCACGGCGATGTTGAAGCCCTTGTAGTTCATGCCGGTTTTTTCTACGCGGGTTCGGAGGTGAGCTTTTTCGGATCGCATAGAGGATCCCATCGCGTGGCCGGAGCCGCGAGCGGGATCGACGATGATGTTGTTGGCCACGTGCTGCGCGCGGTCGGGGGCGAATCCGAGTTTGATGAGCAGGTTGGGAATGTCCTTCTGGTAGGCCTCGGCGTTCGGATATTTTTTGGACACGATCTCATCCAACTGCGCTTCGGTATATTGGCTGCCGGGACGAAAACCGTTGTACCAGATGTCGAAGGGTTCGAGCGGACGGCCGAGGCGGACTTGAATCAACTGCGCGGTTTGCGGTACTAACGAAGAACTCAGGACCTGCTCCAACATGGCTCTTACCTGCGGTTCCGGAATCTCGCGGTCTTCGTCGAAGCGGCGGTCGATCAGCGTAGGTGCGGTTGGAGAGTACGGATCGGCTTTGCGTGCAGCTTGGAAATCCCTCAGCAAAGTGGCGTAGCGGGTGTCAGGTTCAGCGGCATTGGTGATTGGTAGATTGTTGGTGGTCTTGGCGTCTGAGTCTTTCGCTGCCGCGGGTTTCACTTCGTTGGTGTACGGATTCCAGTCTACCGTGGGATTGTTGATTGCAACTTGTGGAATCGTCTGCGTGACGATGCGTTCCATTACCTGCTGGATCATGCGTTGCTTAGCGGGACCGCTCTGTGCGTCCGAATAGTCGGCTTTGATTTCGTCGCGCAGATTCCAGTGGCTCAACAAGCGCATTTTGGGCGGGAAAAGGCGCTGGCCCTGAGGATCGACGAGATGGTACATCCAGATGTTGTATTGCGCGATGTACTGTCCGGCCTGTGCTGCAGCTTGAGAGATGGCAAGGTTGACGTCGGCCGGGATGCGCTTGTCAAAACGTTGCGCGAGGCGGACTTCGGCCCACTGACGTCGCGTCCAGTTGGGACCGTTTTGCAGGCGTTCGTCGAGCGTGGTGAGGGGAAAGTTCAACAGGACCGTGAACGCCAGTTTGTTGTTGAAGAAGTCGTCGATGACGTGCGCGGAGGGATCGTAGCCAGCGAATACTTCATCGAAGGGTAGCATCGGGCCAAGATCGAGATCGGATTGCTGATTGAACTCGCGATTGATCTCGTGCATGTGGCCGTCGAGTTGTTCGAGCAGACTCTGGAAGCGACTGAACATGGTGTCGAGGGTGGTTTGATCGCCGGCGAAGTTGGTGCGGACGAAGTCTTCGAAGGTGGCCGCATCGCCGTCGTCTGCGCGCCAGAACTCGGCTACCTGATGGAGGCCACGCTCGAGGCGAAGTTTTTGCTGGGCGCCGTACTTGGCGGTCAGTTCGCTTTGCAGTTTGGCGATCGAGTCGCTCATCCATGGTGGGGCTGCGGATGTCTTAGGGGGAGTGGAAGCGTTCTGCATCGAAATCTCCTCGGAACAAAAAAGTGGAACCGCGACGCACACGATAGCCAGGGCCAGAAGCGTCAAACGAAGGCTTTGTTTCATTTTCTCCTCTTCATTTCTATTTCTTGCTCCTCAGTGCCGAGTCCGGCTCCGGGTAGGGCAGGGAATTGCTGAACTCGGAAATGTCGGAAGACGCGAAGTCGGGAAAGGGAAGCTTGCTATTCTCGCGCCATTGTTGCACTTCGTGCGAGACCGCGGCAGCTTTCTCTTTGTCCACGCCCGGGTCGCGGCCCAGATAAACGGTGCGGGAGGGAAAGGCGATAGCAGTGCCCGATGCTTCGACGATTTCCATGATTCTCAGCAGAAGATCTTCCTGAATGGCGAGAAACTCGTTGTTGTCCCTGGTCAGCACGTAGCAAAAAACTTCGAGGGTCAGCGAACTGTTGTCGTATCCGATGAAGCGAATGCGCGCGCCGGCGGTTTCGACTTTGGGATGTTCGTAGAGTAAGCGGCGAATCTGGGCCAGCACGTAACGCAGTTGGTCGGCCGATGTTTCGTAGCGCAGGCCGAGCTTGGTATTGAAAAGGATTTTATCGCGCCGGCTCAAGTTCTCGACGTTCATCGTAGCCAGCGTCCCGTTGGGAATGGAAAGCTCGGATCTTTCGGGAGTGCGAATGCGAGTGGAGCGCAGACTAATGTCTTCGACTGTGCCGGTCCTGTCGCCGAAACGGCATAGGTCTCCGACGCGGATGACTTCATCACCAAGCAGGGAGACTCCGCCAAAAAGATTCTCCAGGGTCTTCTGCGCGGCGAAGGCGACGGCGATTCCACCGATGCCCAGTCCGGCGAGGGCAGTGGTCATGTTGAAGCCGAGAGAGCCGAGTATGGCAAAGACTGCAACGATGAAAATTACGGCTTTGAGAACGCGCTCGCCGAGAAGCAAAAGCGATCCGGTGCCGTTGCGTCCCGCGTAGATGGCGCGCACGCGCAGTCGGTGCGCCACTTGTTGCAGGATTCGCCAGAGCAGCCAACTCCATCCGACGATGAACACCACCCCCATTACCAGTTGGTAATAGTGGCGCTGCAAGAGCGGTAGGCCAAGCCTTCGGACGCAAAGAACGTGAATTACAGCGCCGAATAAAAGCCAGACCGGGCGGGAGACCGAATGCCATACTGTCGCCCTGGGGGCCTGGCCACGGCGCAATTTGCCGGAGAGTCCGACGATCGAGATCAGCAGCCATCCCAGGCCTGCGGCGATAGGGATGGCTAGCAAGATGGCCAGCCATTGCCACGCGGGCAATCCCAGGAACTGCCAACGCACCATGAAATTGGGGAGACGGGCTTCGACCCGGTGTACCTCGAGCCGGTCGTAGAGGTCGGGTACTTTGGCCAGAGTTTCGGAGGAGATCAGCCAGATTCGCCCTCCGCCGGAATTGGAAACGTGGTCGAGGGTCAGGTCAGCATCAACGTCACCGGCGGACAAGGCTCCGATGCGCTGGTGGTCGGGAGAAACTCCTTCTTGCGGAATTCCCTCGGGTCGATTGCTGATCAATCTGAGGTTGCCGGAAAAGGCTCGATCCATTACTTCTTTCAGCTTGGTCGCGAGTTCTTCACCTTGCTCTGCGCGTTTTGCATTGCTGGGGAACTGCAGATACTGCGCAGCGATGGAATAATTCCCCGCCTGCGCTGCTTGCAGGAATCCGTAGATGGTGCCGCTAGGAGTATCGCGGCCCAGCGGGTCCGTTGCGGGCTGGGTCGCGGCCTCGGTCGGGGACTTGCCCAGCTGCGCTGGAAGTAGCTGTCCGGCGGCGGCCACGGAAACGGTTACGCACAAGAGGAGCCAATGAACTCGTTTAAGCAAAGAAGACATGGTTCCTTCTCCAGAGGAGGGCGCAAGTGCGCCCGCGAATGCCTGCGCAGAGCGAGAGTTCATTGTATCGAAGGAAGACCCACGTCGCGGAATCGTGAGCGCGTTCTACGGGCGTTTGGGTCGATACACATCCGTGGCAGTGCCGAAGAAAACTTCGGCCGAATTCATTACCGTTTCCGAGAGCGTCGGGTGAGGATGGATAGTGAGCGCAACGTCCTTGGCAAGCGCGCCCATTTCCATGGCGAGCACTCCTTCGGCGATGAGTTCGCCGGCACCCGCGCCGACAATTCCCATGCCTAGCACGCGCTCGGTTTGCGGATCGACGAGGAGCTTGGTCATGCCTTCGGTTCGGTCGATGGTCATGGCGCGTCCTGAGGCGGCCCAAGGAAACCGGGCCACTTTGATTTCGCGATTATCTTTCTGCGCCTGGATTTCGGTGAGGCCGCACCAGGCGACTTCGGGATCGGTAAAAACGACGGCTGGAATTGCGTTGGGCTCGAAGGCCACTTTATGTCCGGCGATGGCTTCCGCGGCGGTGCGTCCTTCGTGCATGGCTTTGTGAGCCAGCATGGGTTCTCCGACTACGTCTCCGATGGCGTAGATGGCGGGATCGTCTGTCTGGAGTTGCTTGTTTATCTTGGATGAATCCGCGAGTGACCGACTTTGACTTGACTCTTGTCCAGGCCGGGGATTTCGGAATTCGGCTTGCGTCCGACAGACACTAAGACCTTGTCGAATAGTTTCTCGCGCTCGTTTACCTCGGGACCGTCGAATGTAACGCGGATTCCATTGGATTCTTCTTTCACAGCCGCGACGGTGGTGTTGAGGAGGATTGCATCGAAAACCTTTTCCATACGCTTATGCAGCGGCAGGACAAGATCGCGGTCAGCTCCGGGCAAGAGTCCGGGCAGCATCTCGACGACCGAGACTTTGGAGCCGAGCGCAGCGTAGACGGTGCCGAGTTCGAGGCCGATGTAGCCGCCGCCGACGACTAGTAGAGTGCCGGGTACATCACTCAAATCCAGCGCGGACGTGGAATCCATCATGCGCGGGGTTTCGAGTTTGAGGCTGGGAATGATCGCGGGCCGTGATCCGCTGGCGATAATGATGCGGTCGAAAGTGAGAGAATCCTCGCTGCCGTTGGTGCGACTGACGCGCAACGTATTCGAATTTTCGAATGCAGCTTTGCCCTGAATGTATTCGACCTTTCTTTGTTTCGTAAGCACGCCTAGGCCGCCTGTCAGTTTCTTGACGACTCCTTCTTTCCAGGAACGCAGGCGCGGTAAGTCGATCTTAGGGTCGGCGTATTCGATCCCCCAGTTCTTTGCGTGCCGGGTTTCATCGATCAGCTTGGCAACATGAAGGAGTGATTTGGACGGGATGCACCCGCGGTACAGGCACACGCCGCCGGGATTTATTTCTGGATCGATCAGCGTGACTGTCATTCCGAGGTCTGCGGCGAGGAATGCGGCGGCATAGCCACCGGGGCCTGCGCCGATTACTGCGATGTGTAAGCTGGTGCTGTCCGCCATTGTTCTCGCTCTTTACTTTATTTTGGAAACACTATTTTAGAAACACTCACCGCCCCTGAGATGAATCGGAAACAATCAGCTGCCGGCCGGAGATATCAATCGTGAGGACCTTCCCCAGCCAAAAGTCGAGGCCGACCACGCAATCGTAAATTATGTCGGCGAAGGTTGTGGTTGCGTCCGCAATCGCGATCTGGGGTGCAGTGGCGAGCGCGATCTTAGGCAGAGTTGTCTTGTAACGAACGGCAGTTACCCCGTCGGAGTTTTTCTGCTCCCGTTTCTTCACATCCTTTCCGTCTTTGTCAACCGCAAGCGGCGCCATGAACCGCGTCGCCACGGTTGCGTTCGGGCTGCCTGTATCAATTTCGCATTGGCCGGGCTGATCGCCTATCAAAAAGTCTGAGAACAGGTCGAGCGTAATCCCACGCTGCTCGTCGAACTTCAGAGGAGACGTCTTTCCCGCCCTTCGCCGTTGCGTCAGAGACTTCGCAGTTTCGAACACCATGACTTTGTTAACGAAGTCGAGAGTGAAGGGCTGCTGGCGGAAATCGTTGACTGAAACAATACCCTGAAGGTGCAATTGGTCAAGCATCTCCCATGCGCCGACGAGGGCGTTAGTCTTGATCACTGGTCCCACGGAAATCTCGGAGACGGTGAACAGTGGAACGTCGAGGCGATCACCCCACATGCGGAAGGCTGTGAACTTACCCGCAGGCGTGCCATGCAGTTTCTCGATTACGCTGGGCGCGAGGACGTCCATGCCAGCGCCCGTATCAAAGATTACGTGCGCAGAAAGTGTTCCACCTAAGGTGGCGGGGACAATCACAAAACCTTCGGGGCTGATGGTCAATGGAATCTCGACCGGCTTCCTGGAAGCGAGCGCGGGCAGTGCTATCAGTAAGACGAGAAGAAGCGGGGTGTTTCGCATCCGGAATATTTTCCGAGAATTCAAAAGCCAAAATCTCATCCCTGAACCGACAACAAGAACGGTTGCTCGAAGGCTTCCGCGATCCAGCGCAGGAAGCGGGCGGCGTCTGCGCCGTCGATCAACCTGTGGTCGTAGGACAAAGACACCGGCAGCACAAGGCGCGGTTCGAACTTCCCGTTCAGCCACACCGGCTCCATGCTGGAGCGCGAAAGACCAAGGATGGCGACCTCCGGATAATTCACGATCGGAGAGAATCCAGTGCCGCCAATTCCGCCGAGGTTGGTGATGGTGAAGGTGCCGCCTTCCATTTCCGCGAGCGTGAGTTTCTTATCGCGGGCTTTCTTGGAGAGCTGCGTGAGTTCGGCTGCCAGTTCTACGATATTCTTCTTATCGACATCGCGAATGACTGGCACCAGCAGACCACGGTCGGTATCCACGGCAACGCCGATGTTGATGTATTGCTTATAAACAATTTCGTCTTTGGCGAGATCGATGCTGGCGTTAAACTGGGGAAAGATCTTCAGCGCCGACGAGCAAACTTTCAATGCGATTGCGGTCACCGTCATCTTACCGCCGGCTTCTTCCGCTTTAGGCGCGAAACGCGCGCGCAAGTGCTCGAGTTCCGTGATGTCTGCTTTATCGTTCTGCGTCACGTGAGGAACGGTGGTCCAGGCCTGCCACAAATGTTCGGCGGTCTTGCGGCGGACACCTCGGATCGAAACCCGCTCGACCTTGCCCCACTTGGTGAAATCCGGCAATTCGGGTTGGGCGAATTGAGCTCCGCGCGGCGACTGCGCAGCCGTCGCCATGGAAGCGAGCAGCTCCTTCGAATACGCCTTGACGTCCTTCTCGCTGATGCGCCCGCCCGGTCCGCTGCCTTTCACGTTGTGAATGTCGATGCCGATTCGCGCGCCAAGCGGCGGACGTGTGGGGCCGCGGGAACTGGCTCTCCATGCTCGGTACCGGCGACTTTTTCGAGTTGTGCCGGCATGGCGAAGCTGGGAAGAAACGATTGCGGTTGATCAGGCGGCAGGGCCTGTTCTTCAGTTTTCCCCTCGGCCTGAATGGCAGCCTGGAAAGCGAGACGCGCTCCGTGCTGTCCGGAGACGTGCTCGACCGGGGAGTGCTTCGGTTTCTGCGATGGAGGCGCGGCCGCGCCTTCGAGCGTGAAGATGACATCGCCAACTTTAATCTTCTCGCCTTGTTTTACGCGAACCTCTTTGACGATTCCGCTGATCGAAGAAGGAACTTCGATCACCGCTTTGTCAGTTTCCAGCTCCATCACGGGCTGGCCTTCGGAGACTTTGACGCCGGGAGAAATCATGAGGCGCACGAGATCGCCCTGGGAAATATTTTCTCCGAGTTCGGGTAGTTTGAATTCGGTCGAAGCGGCAGGTGAGCTATTAACGCGCCGCTCTCTGGGCACGGTCGGCGCTGAGGTTTGAGCTGCCGCTTCAACCGGAGTTGCTTTTGTGCTGGAAGCTGACGCGGCGGCTTGCTGTGCTTTGGGTTCTTTCGTGGACTCTTTCGCGGGCGATGGCGTTCGTGCCACAGTTCCGCCTGCGCCGTTTTCGAAGGTGAAGATCACTTGGCCGACCTTGATCTTCTCGCCCTCTTTGACGCGAATCTCTTTCACCACGCCGCTCACGGTCGAGGGTACTTCGACGACTGCCTTGTCGGTTTCCAATTCCATTACGGCTTGGCCTTGGGTGATCGTAGCGCCGGGCGAAATCATCAGGCGGACGAGGTCCCCCTGGTCAATGTTTTCGCCGAGTTCCGGTAGCTTGAATTCTGTCACTTTGACTTGTTCTCCGTTATTTTGGTGGCGCTATTAAGCGATGGCCGGGTTCGGCTTCTCCGGGTTAATGCCCAGGTCTTCGATCGCCTTCTGAAGTATCTCCGGAGCGATCTGTTTGTCACGGGCAAGAGCAGTCAGCGTCGCCAGTACAATGTGTTTCGCGTCCACTTCGAAGAAGTCACGAAGCGAAGCTCGATTCTCGCTGCGACCGAAGCCGTCCGTCCCCAAGGCGGTTAGCGGCCGCGGCACCCACTGTGCAATCGATTCCGGAAGCACCTTCATATAATCCGATGCTGCCACGAAGACTCCCGGTGCGTCTTTAAGGCACTGCGCAACAAATGGCACGCGGGGTGTCTCGCCGGGATGCAGCATGTTCCAGCGTTCGCAGTCGTTGCCGTCGCGATAAAGGCGTTTGTAGCTGGTGACGCTCCAGACATCCGCGGCGACTCCGTACTTCTCCTCCAAAATCTCCTGCGCCTTGAGCACTTCGAACATGATGGTTCCACTGCCGAAAAGCTGGGCGCGGAGCTTTGCATCTTTTTTCGCCGAAGCTTTGAAACGGTACAGACCTTTCAGGATGCCGTCCCGGACTTCTGAGCCATGCGGCATCTCGGGCATGGGCAGTGGCTCGTTGGTGACGGTCAAGTAATAGAAGATGGATTCCTGATCCACATACATTCGCTTGATGCCGTCCTGAATGATGACGGCGATTTCGTAGGCGAATGCAGGATCGTAGGCGAGCAAGATTTGGCACGGACAGTGCCAGCACGTGACTGTGGCCGTCCTGGTGCTGCAAGCCCTCGCCAGCAAGCGTTGTGCGGCCGGCGGTGCCTCCAATCAGGAAGCCGCGGGTACGCATGTCGGCTGCGGCCCAGATCAGGTCGCCGATGCGTTGGAAGCCGAACATCGAGTAATAAATGAAGAACGGTATCGTGTTGATTCCGTGATTCGCGTAGGCGGTGCCGGCTGCAATGAACGAGCACATCGAGCCGGCTTCGGTAATGCCTTCCTCGAGGATTTGTCCGTTCTTGGCTTCCTTGTAGTAGAGCAGCGTGTCCATGTCGACCGGCTCGTAAAGTTGGCCGACGCTGGAGTAAATACCGACTTGACGAAATAGCGCTTCCATGCCGAAAGTTCGAGCTTCGTCTGGGATAATGGGCACGATCAGCTTGCCAATCTCGGGGTCGCGCAGCAGCTTTCCCAGCAACCGGACGAAGACCATGGTCGTGGCAACGTCGCGTCCTTCGGTGCCTTTGTAAAATTCTTCGAAGTGAGATTCTGAAACCGGGCTAATCGGCTTGGCTCGCACCTTGCGTTCCGGGAGATAGCCTCCAAGTTGCTTGCGCCGTTCTTTCATGTAGGTGATTTCGGCGCTATCGTCCGCGGGGCGATAGAACGGAGCGTTGTGCAGTTCGTCGTCTGGAATTGGAATCCCGAAACGCGAACGGAACATTTCCAGCTCATCGTCGTTGAGCTTTTTCTGCTGATGCGTAATGTTCTTGCCTTCGCCTGCTTCACCCAGGCCATAGCCCTTGATGGTCTTGGCGAGAATGATGGTAGGTGAGCCCTGGTGTTCTACGGCAGCTTTGTAGGCGGCGTAGACCTTAATGGGATCGTGGCCACCGAGCCGCATACGCGCGAGTTGTTCATCGGAAAGATGCTCGACCATCTTGAGCAACCGCGGATCGGTGCCGAAGAAATTCTGCCGGAAGTAGGCGCCGCTCTCGACAAAGTATTTCTGATATTGGCCGTCGGCGATCTCGCCCATGCGCTTGACCAGCAGCCCATCGCGATCGTTGCGGATGAGGCTATCCCAATCGCCGCCCCAGATGACTTTGATCACGTTCCAGCCAGCGCCGCGGAAAATGGCTTCCAGTTCCTGGATAATCTTGCCGTTGCCCCGCACCGGACCGTCCAAACGCTGCAGGTTGCAGTTCACGACGAAGATCAGATTGTCGAGCCGTTCGCGCGAAGCCAGTGTGATGGAGCCTAGAGACTCGGGTTCATCCATTTCGCCGTCGCCCAGGAAGGCCCATACTTTGCCATCGGTCGACAGCTTCAGCCCGCGATTTTCGAGATAACGGATGAAAGCGCGCCTGGTAAATCGCCTGGATCGGGCCCAATCCCATGGAAACTGTGGGGAACTCCCAGAAATCAGGCATAAGCCACGGATGTGGATAAGAGGATAAGCCGCCGCCGGCCATCAGTTCGCGGCGAAAGTTCTCCAGCTTCTGTTTAGGGATGCGGCCTTCGAGGTACGCGCGAGCATAGATGCCGGGGGCAGCATGGCCCTGGAAATAGACGAGATCGCGATCGCCGGTTTCGGTTTGGGCGCGCAGGAAATGGTTAAAGGCGACCTCATAAAGAGTTGCCGCCGAGGCAAAAGTCGAAATATGTCCGCCGATGCCTTCCTGCAGCTTGTTGGCGCGTACTACCATTGCCAAGGCATTCCAACGCACCAAACTCTTAATGCGGCGTTCCATTTCCTGGCTACCGGGAAATGGCGCCTGCTGAATCGATGGAATGGTGTTCTGATAGGGCGTAGTTGCGGTGAAGGGGAGGTTCACCCCGGCGGCCCGCTTGGCGTGCAACGACAACTGCTGCAGTAAGCGTCCGGCCCGCTCTGGGCCGCCTTCAGCTAACACATAGTCGAGGGAATCTAGCCACTCCCGAGTCTCGAGCACTTCCAATCCATTCGTCTGGGTCTCAGCCACGTCAGGTTTCTCCATCTCTCGAATAGGAATATTCCATGATAGACAATCGCGGAGAATTTTGCTGGCAGGGCTTCCTGCAAAGCTAATGGCGGAGTATATTTTGTGCTGAAACGGGAATCTTTCGGTCCTTCGGAAACATCCATGCTACCGGGTGAGAGAACCCGAGTTTCACTGATTGCCGATCGCAAGCCGTATCGATTCACCGACAGATTGCATCCAAGTCAGCCAGAAGGAAATAATGCATTGAATTCGTAATTTTAAAGAGGAGACTCCCCATGGCAAAAAGACCTGCAGCAAAACTTAATGCCCAGCCGCACATTCACCAAAAAGCCGGCGAAATTCAGCAGTATGGCACTGTGAGCCACGCTTTGCCTTTGGAACTGGAAGAGCCGGTACGTCTGGAAATGACGGAACGACTCAATCAACTGCTCGCCGACACCATGACCCTGCGCGATTTGTACAAGAAATCCCATTGGCAGGTCGCCGGTCCGACGTTCTATCAACTTCATCTGCTTTTCGATAAGCATTTCGGTGAGCAGTCGGAGCTTGTCGACACCGTAGCCGAGCGGATTCAATTACTCGGCGGCCTCAGCATAGCAATGGCCCACGATGTGGCCGAAACTACCCGAATCGAGCGGCCACCCAAGGGCAGGGAGGAGGTCCCGGTGCAACTTTCTCGCTTGCTGGACGCGCACCAGATCATCATTCGCGACTGCCGGGAACTGGCGAAACTGGCTTCCACACTCGGAGATGACGGGACCAACGATGTCGTCGTCAGTGATGTTTTGCGGACCAATGAGTTGCAGGTCTGGTTCATTAGCGAACACTTGGTGTCGATGCCTCTCGTGGAAGCCGTCGATAGCGCTGCTGCGGCAGATTGATTTGATTTGTCGAAAGTTGATGGTAGGGCTGGTTTTCAGGCCAGCCCTTATCTATTGTTGGCTGCTCATAGCTTGACTCCGTTGGGACTCGGAGTGAGTATAGTGGGTGGGCACGTAAGCAGGGGGTTGCGAAGCGCCGCGACGGCGGATTGGGATTATTTACGAATTCGGAACAAGAACAGTGAGCCCAGGAACTGCCCCTTCCTAGGCTTCAAGTACCAGGGGCTTGCGCCAATAATAAATGCAAATTCCTGATACCGGAGATGCCTCTAAGTTGCTATTATTACATTACTTGTGCGGCTAGTAGATGGGGGGGCAAATGTTTCCAGGCGGACAGAACTTGCGCGTGTTGCGCGAGCAACTGGGATTGACAATGCGGGATGTCGAAAACGCCAGCGCACGAATCGCCCAGAAGCGTGCGAATGACGAATTTGCCATCCCCCCGAGTCGACTTTCGGATGTTGAGACAAAAGGAGTGATCCCCAGCATCTACCGTTTGTATTCGCTGGCCGTGATCTACCGCAGGGATATCCGCGAACTGCTGTCCTGGTACGGCGTCGATTTGAATGGAATGGCGACGGATCTGGACTTCGTCATTCCCCCGAAGTCGCACGTTTCAGAAGCCTTGGCGAATCTTTCCAGTATTAACATGCCGGTTCGGCTTGACCCCAGCTTCGATCCCCGGCGCACGGTGAACTTTGGACGAATGGTCGAGCAGTGGGGTCAGGTCCCACTCGCCTATCTGGCGCAGTTTGCCACATGCCAGTACACCTACGGCTATATTGGCAGCGATGATTTGACCATGTATCCGATTTTGCCGCCCGGCAGTTTTGTGCAGATCGATGAATCGAAGAACAAGGCGGAAGAAGGCGGTTGGAGGTCGGAATACGAGCGCCCCATCTACTTCGTGGAAACCCGAGACGGCCACACCTGCTGCTGGTGCACCATGACGCGGGAGGAGATTATTCTACAGCCACACCCGCTATCACCGGTCGCCGCGCGCGCGCTACGCTATCCCCAAGAAGCGGAAATCATTGGTCAGGTGGTCGGAGTTGCTATCAGGCTGGGGGATTGGCGTCCGCTTTTGGATTCTTCAACAAGCTCGAAAGCGCGTGAAGTACTGAACTGAGATGGCGCGCCGATCCCGCGCCGGGTCCGTGGGGCAGCAGATTCGGCGTTGTGGTCGCGAGTCGTTCCACGTACGCCTCAGGTGGAATTCCAGCAACCTCGCTGGATTGCTTTGCATCCTCTACTAAGTTCCGGATTGGCATAGCCAGCACTTTGGAGAGAAGCGAGCGGTGGGCTCGCGCCAAGGCACGCTTGGCCGCCGGATCCCCATAGACGCGAGCCAAGCCCCAATGCTCGTAGTTTCCGCCTTTGTCCCGCAAGCCCGAGAGATATTCCAGTCGGTTCAGACAGCCGGCTACGGCTCTCAGCGTGGTTTCTTGCAGGTCTTCCAGTGCCGAATGCAGCGTCATTGTTATGTTGTTACGTTTTTGGAAATAGAGAATTACTTCGGTGATCTGTTCCAAAAGGCTTCCGCTAATACATTATCACGAGGTAATCCCACACTTGAAAGGAATTTACATCGTGAAAATGAGTCCACGTTGGTTGGCTGTTGCGCTGTTTCTGAGCACTGTTTCCGTACCAGGAACTCTGATGGCGACGCCTGGCGGCGGCACTGACGGCAACCCGAATGGTCCTCCGCCGATTGTGTTCCCTGTGCCGCAGTCCCCAGATGGCAACCCCAACGGTCCTCCCCCGCGCGTTGCTGTGCTCTTAACGGGGCAGTAAGACTTCGCCAAAAGTGCTGTTGTGGGCTGCCGCAAGAAGGTGTAACATTTTGCGCGGTAGCCCATGACTCATCTGCGCCTGCTTTGGTATTGCCTGTGGGTCACTCCCCATGCTCTACAGGGGATTATTCTGCTGGTCATGATGCGTCGCAACTTGCATCGGCAGTTTCCCATGTTCTTTTTGTACACGGCGTTTGAGGTTTTGCAGTTTCTTGTACTTTTTACGATATCGCTGTCCCACTTCCAATTTGGAGCAGGCTATAGAAGTGTCTACTCAGTTGGGTTAGCCCTCAGCACCGCGGTCCGCTTCAGCGTCATTTACGAATTGTTCGGACATTTTTTCCGCTGGTATCCCACGCTGGAAGGAACTCGGCAATTGTTATTTCGTGGGACGATCCTATTAATGCTTCTGGTTGCGATTGGGTTGGCGGTCTCGGCGCCGGGCAATGACGCTGATTTCCTGGTCAAGGTTACGTACGTGCTGGATCGCACCGTGAGCGTCTTGCAGTGCGGATTGCTAATCTCGCTGTTCTTATTCTCGAAGTACTTTATACTATCCTGGCGCGGCCAAGCCTTCGGCATTGCTTTGGGCCTGGGAATCTTTGCCAGCGTGGAGCTGGCGACGTCCGCGATCTGGCTTCATCTTGGAGCTTTTGGTAATACAGCTGTCAACCTTTTTACGATGGCCACCTACAATTGCTGTGTGCTGATCTGGATCTTTTATCTAACGGCGGAAGATCAGAAGCCGCAGTACCCAGCAAACAGGTCGCCCAAATTGCCTAAGTACGACTTGGAAATTTGGAACCAGGAGTTGGAACGTCTCTTACACCAATGATTATTGCACTGATCCTCGCATTGACTGCTCTGCTGACGCTGCTGTTCCTGGTCAGACTGACAAGAGGCCGCAGGCTCAATCTCAGAGTTTTGGAGAATCCCGCTGAGCACCTCCGCGCAGTGGACGTAGAAGCATTTCGGAACCTGGTTGATCCCGGCGAGGAGGAGTTTCTGCGTACCAACCTTGCGCCAGCCGAATTTCGCAAGATTCAACGGGAACGCCTGCGCGCGGCCGTCGAATATGTCTCCTGTGCGGCGCAGAATGCAGGGGTCCTGCTGCGGCTGGCTGATGCTGGACGACGCAGTTCCGATCCCGCAACCGCCGAGGCCGCCGAGAAACTGGTCAACAACGCTCTTCGGTTGCGGCTTTACGCTTTGCACACGATACCGCGCCTTTACCTCGGCATGATTTTCCCCGGCACGCGCATCTCTCCAGTGCGCATCGCGGAGAGCTACGAACAGATGACCCGGCAAGTCGTATTGCTCGGGTGTCTACAATATCCTACCCGGGGCGTCTCGGCTGCGCTTTGAACGGGAAATGTATCCCGCACGCGGCAGCCACACCACCTCGCATTGAAATCGAGACAACTTAGCGCGCTCTAGAACCTCAACTTGAGTGCAAATTGGATCGAGCGCGCGTCGTTTGTTGTCTGATTAACTGTCTGACTGATTACCCCGAAACTGCTGGGCGTGTTGATGTCCTGCTCTCCCGTACCGGCGAGGCCCGGAAGGAAGAAATGAGGGTGATTAAACAGATTGAAGAACTCCGCGCGGAAATCCAATCCCATGTTCTCCCACGGGAGCGGGAAATGCTTGATCACGGAAAAATCGGTGTCCACATAACGAGGTCCGGAAACAGGCGCACGAGCAGCATCACCCAGTTCTCCTGCAGGCGCTTGCTCGAAAGCGCACGGATTGAACCAATTGGCATGCGTGTGAATTTTGGCCGGCGCGACGCAACTCGGATTGGCTGCAACTGGCCCAGCCTGGTTGGGATTGCCGACCTCGTTCGGACGCTGCACGACGAGTCCGTTGTACATGAAAAAGACGCCAGACTCATCGGCGCTATCGACCACGAAGAGTGGGAAGCCAGATTCGGCCCTTTCAATCACATTGACTTCCCAATTTCCCAACACCGCATTGGTCGCTCCGTTCCAATTATTGCCAAATTGTTTGCCTTTGCCGAAGGGCAGTTCGTACAAGACGCTGGCGGTAAAAACGTCATTGAGGTTCAGTTGAGACAAACTCCAATCAAGACCCTGGGCTCCTGGCAAAGGCCAATATAGTGCGCCGGGATTACTGCCCAGACCGTCGGGCATTCCAGAATCGAACGTGCGGGACCACGTGTAGCCCAGCAAAGCGTAGAGCCCGTGGTGTACGTTCTTAGTCTCAGCCTTAATCTGGAGAGAATCATAACGGGCCGAGCCTTCGCTGTTGTTGCTGTCAACCGCCTGGAACGGCGCTGCATAAGGGAACGATGGAAAGCCGCAGCCCAGGGTGTAACCGGGAACCACACCGCAGGCGGAGGGAGAGCTTATGTTTTCGTTCACTTGGCTTACAAGGATGCGGGTGCTATGCGAGCCGGCGTATCCGGTGGTGAGCACCACATCACCGGGCATCTGATATTCCACGTTGAGGTTGTATTGCTGAACCATGCCCTGTACGAAATTACGATTCATCGACTGGATGGTTCCAGTGTAAGCGCTGGGATTGACCGGGGCGTTGTAAACGTAACCGCCCGGAACTGCGACAGTGGAACCTGGCTGAGGGTTGGTTGCTGGAAACAAGAACCCGTTTGAGAGCCCACAGCCGGCGGCGCCAGGCGCGGCGCAAAAGCCCGTGGCCGGGTCCACTTCCGCGTAATATGGCGGATTCTGCCACAAACCTTGCCCACCTTGATTCCATGCGGAATCGTGGAATATTGCGTAACCCGCGCGAATCGCAACCTTGTCGCTGCTCGTCGGCTTCCAGGCAAACCCGATGCGTGGTTCCACGGCGCCTTTCTGAAACTCAATGCCGGCACGGTTGTTGGAACTGATGCAAGTGGTGCAGCCAGCCAGTCCCGGGCTTCCTGCCGGCACGTACCACCTAAGGTTTTGCACGTCGAAGTTTGCCTGGCGATTTTCGACTTCGGTTTCTGGCGTTGCCAGGGCCCAGGCAAGCCCGATGTTGAATGTCATATTGGGGGTCACGCGCCAATCATCCTGGACAAACGGACGGATCAATTTCTCGCGGCGACCGACCGTACCCCCAAGGAATGTCTGATCGTGAGCCGCAAACGACCCCATACTCCCGAGCAAGAGATCACTCATATTGTCGCCGGTGGTTTCGAATGCGCCGACCTCAGTAACGAAACCGTCCTGGAAGGCATTATTCCGTATGTTCATTTCCTCGGCACGGTAGGTTGCTCCGAACCTGATGTTATGTTTGCCGCGTATCAGGTCCAGCGTGTCGGAAGCCGAGTAAACGTTGGTTCCACCCTGGTAGGGTGCGTATCCGCGATCTCCCAGTGACATGTAGTTGGTCATCTGAAACGAAGTAAGACCGCAACTGATGCAATCCTTGTCTGACTGGTTCAGGCTCGCGGGGTAACCGGTAACGCTATCGCAGTGACTTCCTAAGTTCGCACCGGGAATGCCGATGATTGAGGCTTCGCACGAGCCGGTGCCGAACGAGAGAATATGGTTAAAAATCCGGCTGAACCCGAAGCTGGCCTGATTGATGGTGCGATCAGAGAAAAGGTGCGTCTCCGACACTGCGGCATTGCGTCCGTGATTGTCGATGTACTGGTTGCTGCCAAAAGCGTTGACTTCAGCCCAACTGGGCGAGCCTCCCGGTACAAAGTTCGTCGCTTGATCGTAGCTGAAGCGGCCAAAAATCGAATCCTTGGTGGAAAAATTGTGATCGACCCGGATGTCGCCAGTCCCCTCGTTGAGTTTCCTGACCGGCTGATTGACGTAGTTGTAACCCGAAGCCAGGTTAGCCGCGTTGGGTGTCGGATAAAGTTGAATCACTTTTGCGGCGACGGGGTTGACCAAGGCTGCCGGAATTGTGTTGCAGACGGAACCCGCAGTCTGGCTTCCATTAACATTAACGGGTTCGGGTGTCGTCGTACCGGGCACGCATTGGAAGGGCGATTGAGAATACGGGTTGGTGAGATTCGGGAAGGCACTCGATCCCCGCGGGTTGCCGAACGGATCCAGGTTAAAGTTGTAATCCCCGGCGGCGTCGGGAGTTGTCATGGCGGTGGTCGGAACCAGACCGGTGAAAGGCACACCCAGACGCTGCATTTTCGCCTGATAATCGATAAAGAAAAACGTTTTGTCTTTCTGGATTGGACCGCCTAAAGATCCGCCAAATTGATTGAGATTAAACTTGTTTTTAGTGGGAGCGAAATAGTTGCGTGCGTCAAGGTCGGTGTTCCGGAAATACTCAAACAGGCTTCCATGAAATTGGTTCGATCCCGATTTTGTTGTGACCAGAACCGTTGGGCCGGCGCGTTCTCCATATTCCGCAGAGTAGTTGTAGGTGAGAACCTTAAATTCCTGAACCGCATCAAGATTGGGGAAAATAGCGATGCCGCCTTCGTCGAGTTGATTATTGTCGTTGCCGTCGAGCATCCAATCGGTGCTCTGGGCACGCGATCCACCGACAGAAAGAGAAAACGACCCGCGCGTCGAGGCTTCGCTGCTGGCGGCGCCATTGAAGAAACTGTTTGGGTTGGTTTCGGCCGTCGTACCCGGGGTGAGTGTCGCCAGTTGGACGAAGTTGCGGCCGTTCAAGGGAAGCTGGGCGACTTGCTGGGAGGTGATGACTTGTCCCAGGGTAGGGTTGGCGGTTTCTACTGCGACTTCCGTCGCACTCACTTCAACTTTCTCGGTGACGGACGCGGGAGCGAGCGTGAAGTTTAGTTCGCGATGCTCATCCACTTGCAAGCGAACGTCCTTCTGCTCGGCGGCCTGGAATCCCTGGAATTCCGCCCGAATCGTATAATCTCCGATGGGCAGCAGGGGCATAAGGAAGTGCCCTGAATCATCGGTCTTCGACTCGCGGGTTGCGCCTGTGGCCTGCAGCGTGGCTCTTACCGTTGCCCCCGAGATTACAGATCCAGTCTTATCTGTAACCGTGCCCGAGAAACTGCCATTGGCTTGGCCGTACAGAAGTGGGCAGATGGGCAGCACAAGAGAACAGAACGCAAGAAGCAGGGCCTTCTTCGTCAGCATTGATCTCTCCCTCGCGGTTCCGGTCGAGACGCGAACGGAACCGCGCGTTTCCTACTAAAACATTTTGGATGTCCGGGATGACAACGCGACCATCTAACTGTAGGAGCGAACTAAAGTCAAGATTTTTCGTGGAGACTCAATGCCATGCGTGAGCTGGGGCAATGGATTGTTGCTCAGGGCATCCGATGAAATCTACTTATTGCAGACCGAGAAGCGAAGCAGCGATGGTTTTTTTGTACTCGCGTGCCTTCGCCATAACTTCTTCTTCCTTCACGGTCAGCAGTTTTCGATCGCGCATGACCACGCGCCCGCCGATAACCACCGTTTCCACATCGCTGCCCTTCAAGGCGTACGCCAGCTGCGCGTAGAGGTCATACATCGGGACAGCGTTCGGTTCGTCCAGGCTGATGATGATGAAGTCGGCCTTCTTGCCGGCTTCTAATGAACCAATCTCTTTTTCCATGTGCAGAGCTCTGGCGCCTTCGATCGTCGCCATTTCCACGACTGCTTTGGCATTCAGCGCGAGAGGATCCATTTGCGTAATTTTTGCGAGCTTCGCCGCCAGATCCATCTCTTCCATCAAATCCAAATCATTGTTGCTGCCGGCTGGCCCGTCGGTGCCAAGCCCGACGGCTACTCCCGCGGTCCTCATCGCAGCCACGGGCGCAACGCCGCTGGCCAGCATCATGTTACTCGACGGATTATGTACGCACCCCACTTGCCGCTGGGCCAGAGTTTTCTGGTCAGCCTCGTCCACATAAATACAATGCGCCGACACCACATCAGGACCGAGTACGCCGATCTTGTCGAGGTATTGCACCGGTGACATTCCATTTTGTTTCTCGCTGTCGTCCCACTCTTTCTTCATTTCCGCGGTGTGAATCAGAATAGGTGCGTGATATTTTCTGGCCAGCGCCGCGGCGTCCTGAAGCGTCTTTTGCGAGCAGGTATAAATCGAATGCGGCGCGACCGCCGCGTGAATCAGTGGATCGCCCTGCCATTTCTTCAGGAACTTCTCTGTGTAACCAAGCATTTCGGCTTCACTCTTGTTGTCGGGGGCGGGAAAATCGATAAACGTCTCGCCCAGCACGCCCCGCATTCCTGCTGACTTGGTTTCTTCGGCGACTGCATCCTCGAAGTAATACATATCCGCGAAAGTCGTAACCCCGCCGCGAATCTGTTCCGCTGCTGCCAGCCGGGTTCCCCATCGCACAAATTCCTCGTTAACGTTCTTTGCTTCAGCGGGAAAGATGTACTTGTAGAGCCAATCGTTGAGGGTCACATCGTCGTGAAGGCCGCGGAACAGCGTCATCGGAACGTGGGTGTGACCGTTAATGAATCCGGGCAGAAGCAGCTTCCCTCTGGCGTCGACAGTTTGTGAGGCGACATACTTGGTTCCAAGTTCGCTGCGCGAGCCGACCGCGATAATCGTGTCACCTTTCACGACGATCGCACCATCCTCATAAACGGCCCGAGTTCCATTCATTGTGACAACGGTCCCGCCAGTAACGATGAGATCGACGCGTTGTGTCGCTTGCGACCAAAGCAATGCAGGAAACTGAAGCGTGAGAACGAGCAGCAGGGATCGACAAAAGGTCATTACGGTTTCACTTTGTACACGATGCCATCATTCGAGGTTCCGCCGTATTGCGCCATTCCGAAGAGGTTCCCATGAACGTCGCGGAGCAGGTTGGCGGATGGATCCTGACCGTCGCTGCCCCCGCTGAAATTGTGCAGGATTGTTTCCGTCCACTGGCTTCCGGACTTCTGCAGTCGATAGACGATGCCGTCGTTGGAGGTGCCTCCGTCCTCGGTCGTGCCAAAGAGCGTCCCCGGCTTGCCCATCACCACGCCGCCGTATGGATAGTTCCCGTCACCACTGCCAGTCGCGCCGAAGGTGTAGAGTATCTTTTCGGGGTATTTGTTCGTGGTCTTCGAATAAACCAGCTCCCAAACAGTGCCAGTGCTATTCGCGCCGCCAAATGCGGTCGCGCCGTAAAGGTTTCCCGCCGCGTCGCTGACGACATTGACATAGTACATCCCGCTTCCATCGCCGTTGTGGTCAGTGAAGCTATGAAGCAGAGTTTCAGTCCATCCGCTTTTCGTCGGCTTAAGCCGGTAAACGGAGCCGTAGCCGACCGCGCCTCCGATGGAAGTTGTTCCATACAAGTTTCCCAGACTGTCGAGCGTGAGGCCGCCGTAAGGATAGGAACCGTCGCCAGAACCACCGAAGCTATGGATCACCTTTTCAGTCAATCCCTTGGCTGTCTCGCTTAGCTTGTATACCGCTCCAGAGGAATTAGTGCCGCCAAAAGCGGTGGTGCCATAGAGTGCTCCGTTTTTGCCGATGGCGACGCCAGCCGCCGGATATTGCCCATCGCCACCGCTCATGCTGAAGCTGTAAATGATTTTTTCGGTCCAGCCACCACCAGATTTCGGGGTTAACTTGTAGACCGTACCCGCTCCACTGGCACCGCCCCCGCTGGTCGTGCCGATGAGGTCTCCGGACTGATTAAACGCCAGGCTGCCATAAGGCCCAGAGCCGTCACCGCTGCCGTAGACATTGAAGTCGTAAAGGATGGTCTCGGTGTAGCCGCCGCTTGAATCGGGAGATAATTTAAAAACCATGCCCGTGGAATTGGTCCCTCCCTGGTTAGTCGCTCCGTAAAGATTCCCCTTGCTGTCGGAAATCAGGAAATTGCTCCACGGCGCTTTACCGTCGCCACTGCTGTCACTGAAATTCCACAGTATGGTCTCGGTTTGAGCCCACGATATTGTCGTGAAAAATGCGACCAGGCAGAGTGTCGGTAAAGATTTGCGATTCAAAACATTACTCCTTGTGCCTTGAGTGCGGTAGACGAGCAAAAGCCGTTGCAGGCAAGGATTCTATAACACTCCCGAGAAAAGTTCTTCGCTGTCGTCCGGTGTTCTGAATTTTTCGTGAGGTCTAAGTAGTCGAGAATCAATGGCCGGGCTAGACTTCGTTGCGTGCTTTCCACTCCGCGTCGTGACGCGCGCGATCGTAGAATGATTTCTGCGTACCTACGCCAGTGGTGGACAGCCCAGCATAAAGATTAGCGCGGCGAACGGCTTCACGCTCCGGCAACCCTTCCCCGAGGAACACGGCAAAGCTGCCGATAAATGCGTCGCCCGCGCCAGTGCTGTCGATACTCTTCACATTGAACGCCGCAACGTGCTCCATACTTTCGCCGCCGGCCAATAGAGAGCCGTTCGCTCCCAACGTAAGGATTACCCGCTGCACACCACTCGAAAGCAAACTCCCCGCGCACTTCTTTGCATCCTCAATATTGCGCACCGGCATTCCGGTGATGGTCTCGGCTTCAGTTTCGTTGGGAACGAAATAATCGAGTCCAGCCAGAGCATTCAAATCGACCGGCTGCGCGGGAGCGGGATTAACCATGCAGCGAATCCCGTTCTTCCTGGCGAAAGCGACGCTGTAATAAACCGTCTCCAGCGGAATTTCAAACTGGAGGACCATACAATCGACAGTCTGGAGTAAATCGGATGCGGCGTCCACGTCCGCAGGCTTCAGCAGATCGTTGGCGCCTTTTACTACGAAGATGCGATTCTGCCCGTTGGGCTCAACGAAGATCGGCGCGACGCCACTGGAGACGCCTTCGATCTGCTTCACATGGGTGGTGTCGATCCCAAGCGTCTTGAAGTTTTCAATCGTCGCCGGACCAAACAAATCGCTGCCTACCCTGGCGACCATGAAAACTTCAGCCCCGCAAAGCCTCGCGGCGACAGCCTGATTCGCTCCCTTGCCTCCAAAACCGAGATCGAACTTCTGACCAAAAATTGTTTCCCCAGCTTTAGGGAAGCGATCAGCGAACGTAGTCAAATCGATATTCGCGCTTCCAATCACCGCGATGCGGGGACGCTTCGCCATAATTTCAAAATCCCGAACCTATCACCGCAGAGCCACAGAGAAGAAACATGACGAAGAAGAAAAAGAAACGTGTCTCTGTGCCTCTGTGGTAACAAAAAGATCCTTTATTCTCCGTAGGGTACCCAGATGTTCTTCACTTGGGTTGCGTGCTGCAGAAACCATCTGCCTTCGCCTTGTTTCACGTCGAACCAGTCAATCACGCGGCCTTCATTGGTAAAGACCTGCTTCAAATTTCCGGTCGAAAATGATTTTGCCGCGGCCGCGCTGGCTTCATCGCTGAAGCACCAGATGGCGTCCACATCGTCGTGCTCGGCAAGAGTCTTGAGCAGTTGCGATGAGTATCCGGTGACGACATTCACGACACCGCCAGGCAAATCGCTGGTGTCGAAGAGTTGGTATAGGTCTCCCGTGATAAGCGGATAAGTTTCCGAAGGAACAACGATTGCCGTGTTCCCCATCGCGATTACGGGCATGACAACAGAAAGGAATCCCAGCAGCGGCGCTTCCTGCGGACAGATGACACCCACGGTTCCAATCGACTCGTTCATTGCGAGCGCGATACTGCGGAAGGGCGGACTGTGCACCGCGCCATCAAACTTATCCGCCCATCCCGCATAAGAGAAAATGCGCTCAATCCCCAAGTTCACTTCAGCCGCGGCCTGCGATTCTCCCACAGCCGCCGCGAGTCGATGGGCAATCTCCTCGCGACGTTGGGACAGGTTTTCGGCCATGTAGTAAAGAACCTGTGCACGATTATGTGCAGTAGTTTTTGCCCAGCCCACTTCTTTGCGGGCGGCTTCGACTGCGTTGCGAATATCCTTGCGATTGCCCAAGCCCACTTCGCCGAGTAGTCGGCCACTCGTGTTCCGCACTTCCATGCTGTATCCCGAATCTGGCCTCGCCTGTTTGCCTCCGATGTAGAGCTTGACGGTCCGATCGATGTCAACGGCGGATGTTGCGCGCTCTGGCTCGTCATCCAAACTTTCCGCCGGACCCGGTTTCGAGGCCGGCAGTGGAGGCGCACTCTTGAACCACGTCGGTTCGAGATACTCCACCAATCCTTCCTTGCCGCCCTCGCGGCCGTATCCGCTTTCGCGGTACCCTCCGAAGCCGACGGAAGCATCAAACAAGTTGGTGCAATTCACCCAGACCACGCCGGCTTTGATCTGCGCCGCAACATGAAGCGCAACATTTATGCTCTCGCTCCACACGCAGGCCGCAAGTCCGTACACAGTGTTATTGGCAAGCTCGACCGCTTCATTCGGGGTGCGAAAAGTCATCGCCGCCAACACGGGACCGAAAATCTCCTGCTGCGCAACGATTGATGAGGGATGGACGTTGCTGAGCAAGGTCGGCGGAAAGTAAAGTCCGCGCGATGGCATTTCCATTTGCGGCTGCCAGCAGGTTGCACCGTCGGATATGCCTTGATCCACCAGCCTCTGTATTCGATCAAGCTGAACCCGATCGACGATCGCGCCAATGTCGATAGCCTTGTCGAGCGGCGGCCCCACGCGCAGCGTGCTCATGCGGCTGCGTATTTTCGCGATCAACGGCTCCGCCACGCTTTCCTGCATGAGCAGGCGCGAGCCGGCGCAACAAACCTGTCCTTGATTAAGCCAGATTCCATCTACTAAACCTTCGACGGCGCTGTCGAGATCGGCATCTTCAAAAACGACGAATGGAGATTTGCCGCCCAGTTCGAGCGAAAGCCGTTTGTGACTTTGCGCAGTCGCGTTGCGAATTGCGCGGCCCACTTCCGTCGATCCGGTGAAGGCGATCTTGTCCACATCGAGATGTTTGACCAGGGCCTCGCCGGTCGAACCGTCGCCAGTCACAATATTCACCACGCCCGCGGGCAGTCCGATCTCCTGACAGATTTCGGCGAATGCAAGTGCCGTCAGCGGAGTGAACTCGGCGGGCTTTAGCACGACCGTATTTCCCGCCGCCAAAGCGGGCGCGATTTTCCATGCCAGCATGAGAAGTGGGAAATTCCACGGAATAATTTGCCCTACGACTCCGCAAGCCGCGTAGCCCGGAAACTCCTGCTCCAGAAGTTGTGCCCATCCCGCATGATGATAAAAATGCCGCGCCACCAGCGGAATATCGAGGTCGCGGCTCTCACGAATTGGTTTGCCGTTGTCCAGCGTTTCGAGCACGGCCAGGCGGCGAGAATGCTTTTGCACTTGTCTCGCCAAGGCATATAAATAGCGGGCCCGAGTATGCGGAGTTAGAGACTGCCACTTGGGAAGCGCTGCGCGTGCGGTTTTGACCGCAGCGTCTATGTCGGCGGCTGATCCTTCTGCAACACTGGCCAGCTTTTCTCCAGTGGACGGGTCTGCGGTGTCGAAGTATTTTCCCGTCGAAGGCGGGAGCCATGTTCCATTAATAAAGTGAGCAAAGCGGCGTCCGTGGTGGTCAAGCCAGGTCAGCGCCTCTTTCGCTTCCTCGGGCGCGGGACCGTATTCCATGGCAATGAATTTTTCAGCGATGCTCATAAATGTAGGCGCGAGCGTCCACACTCGCGCATCCCCGACAGCAAACTAGGCAATGGGATGGCGATAATCGGCCGAGTAGCGCCCAGTTACGTGATGCTCCAGTTGCCGTTCGATATCATTTAATAACCCGCTGGCGCCAAGGCGAAAAAGGCCCGCCTTCATCCAGGGGAGTCCAAGTTCCTCTTTCATCAATGCGAGCCAATCCGTGGATTGCTTGGCGGTGCGAATTCCGCCCGCCGCCTTGAACCCAACCGCCATTCCCGTTTCCTGGGCGTATTCGCGGATGGCGCGGGTCATAACAAAACCCACAGGCAGCGTGGCATTGGTCGGCTCTTTGCCAGTCGAAGTCTTGATGAAGTCCGCCCCTGCCATCATCGCGACCAAGCTGGCGCGGGCGACGTTGCGAAGAGTTAGCAGATCCCCGGTTGCGAGGATGACTTTCATGTGCGCGGGACCACACGCCTGCTTGAAGGAGGCGATCTCGTCGTAAAGTTCTTGCCACCTGCCTCCGAAAACGTGGGCGCGGGTGATGACGACGTCAATCTCTTGCGCCCCAGCCTCAAGGGAGCGGTGGATCTCAGCGATCCGTTCAGATAATGGCGAAAGCCCTGCAGGAAATCCAGTGGCAACCGCTGCCACTCGGACGGGGCTGCCTTCGAGCGCTCTTCGTGCGGTTTCCACAAAGCGGTGATACACGCAAATCGCGGCCACCTGAATAGCAAGATCTTCGATACCGAGACACTTGACCAGTTCGCGCTGAATCGGTTGCCGGCCTTTCGCGCACAAACGCCGGACGCGTTCGTCGGTGTCGTCGCCCGAAAGAGTTGTAAGATCCATGCAGGTAATTGCGCGCAGCAGCCATGCCGCCTGCCATTCTTTTTTCACAGTGCGACGCGTGACATGAGTTTGCGCCCGGCGTTCCACCGCGCTGGTGTTGACTCGGACCTGCATCACCCAATCCAAATTGAGTGGAATGCCTCGATTGGAGAGAAGCGGCTGCCCGTTCAGCGATGCCAAGGGAGCGTGGGAATCCTGCAGCGCAGCTTCACCAGTTACATTGCCGGCGATCCCGGAAGGTTTGTTGTTCTCCACCGACATTTAGATGTTGTCCGCCAAAATCGCGATTCTTCGCTTCATCAGCCGAAGCCCGAAGGTCCAGCCCAACGACCGATGTTGCGAGCCAATTGTACGGCAGAATGCAGAAAAGGGAAGGTGATTTGCTTTCTCCCGCCTTCGATCGCGATGCCACTTTGGCCTTGACACCCACAAATCATCGAGGCTAGGCTTCGCTGATCTTTCTCCAAACAAATGTTCACACCACATAGTCTTGGCATTGCGCTCATCATGATGATTACCAGCGCCATCTGCTGGGGTTCGTGGGCCAACACTTACAAGGGCGTGAAGAATTACCGGTTCGAGCTGTTCTATTGGGACTACGCCGTTGGCATTTTTCTCATCTCCCTGATTTTAGCTTTCACGATGGGAAGCACTAGCAACGACGCCAACAGTTTCCTCAACAATGTTCGTTCTGCAGATGCTTCAAATATTGTTTCCACCATGGTCGGAGGAGCGATTTTCAATCTGGCCAATCTCTTGCTCGTTGCCGCGATTGATATGGCTGGACTGGCCATCGCGTTTCCGGTCGCCATTGGAATTGCTCTCGTAGTCGGCGTGGTCTTGAGCTACATCTTGCAGCCTATAGGCAACTTCGCGTTGCTCGCCGCCGGAGTGGTTTGCGCGGTCATTGCCGTAATCATGGACGGCAAAGCCTACGGGAGTCTGGCCAGCGCAGGCCGCTCTACGTCGAAGAAAAGCATTGTTGTGTGCATCGTCTCCGGAGTTTTGATGGGACTCTGGGCGCCATTCGTAGCCCATGCCATGACCCAGGGCAACACACTGGGGCCGTACAGCGTTGCCGTGTTTTTGACTCTTGGCGCGTTGCTCTCCTGCTCCATCTGGAACGTTTATTTCATGAGGAAGCCGTTAGTCGGAGAACCCGTGAGCTTTAGTGGATTCTTTCGCGGCCCCGCTTCCGGCCACTTTCTTGGGCTGCTTGGCGGCGTGATATGGGGTACGGGAATGGTCTTCAATCTCGTGGCCGCAAACTTCATGGGAGTTGCGATTTCCTACGCCATAGGCCAGTCGGCGCCAATGGTGGCGGCGTTATGGGGAGTGCTGGCATGGAAGGAATTCGCAGGCGCCGGAAGTCGCGCCAAGGTGTACCTCGGCCTTATGTTTGTGTTCTATTGCATTGCGATTTTACTGGTGGCGAGGGCCAACGGATAACCGGCAAACAACTCTAAAATCACTGCCCATGCAGTCAACTCGCGACGGTTTTGATTTTGAGAATCGGACTCACATCCCTGTGGGTTCGTGACGACTGCAACTCTATGCATCGATGGCAAGAACATTTAAAAGTGGTGCTGGCCACGAAGGACGCGTGGCCACACATATCGCAAACAAAGCGTCCATCCACACGCGGCACCATGGGCCTGAACTGAACCCCGAGAACGCAATAGGGACAACGGATTACTGTTTGGGCCATGGCAATCTTGAGTCAGACGGCGAAAGCAAAAACAAGCATGCAGTCAAGCGTCTTGTCACCGCTGCTCTCGCCGTCCGTTAAGAAAGAAGTTATCTCTGAAAGGGTCCATTCGTAATGGCCCACCTGTGCCGCGCTCTGGCACGGGAGTGCCACATAACGATTGTTCTGTTATGCAGATTTCCGCGAAATGCTGCTCACTGTCGTGATAGATCAGGACCAGGGTAAAGCGAGATACGCGCTTGCAGCCAGTGAGGGATTTATTTCTTTTTAGCGGCTACTTCGAGGCGAGTGTCAGCCCGCTGCAGGTCGCCGGAGGTTCGCTTGAAATCTTCTTCGGTATTGCATTTTGCGAGGCCTGACTCGGCGCGTTTCTTGGCCTCCTGCGCGCGTCTGGCGTCAATCTCTTCGGCGCGTTCCGCAGTCTCCGCGAGAATGGTCACCTTATCCGGCAGAACCTCTGCGAATCCCCAAGCCACTGACAAGTGGTGAGTGTAATTGTCTTTGCGATAAGTAATCTCGCCGACAGCGAGTTCGGTGATCAGCGGAGCGTGTCCCGGCAGAATGCCAAGATACCCGTCCTTGCCGGGAATCTGCATTTCTTCCGCCACGTCGCGGACCACCATCTTCTCCGGTGTGACGATCTCGAGTTGGAAAGTATCGGCCATAAAATACGGCTTCAAGCCTCGGGCTCTAGGCTCCAGGATATGCCTGGCGCCTGAAGCCGAACGCCTGTACTTAAGCTACCGCCTTCAATTTCTCCGCCGCTTCCAGCACTTCGTCGATCTGGCCCTTCATGTAGAACGCCTGTTCGGGAATGTCGTCGTACTTGCCTTCGTTGATTTCCTTGAAACCTTTCACCGTGTCGGCGACTTTCACGTAACGGCCGGGCGCGCCGGTAAATTGTTCGGCCACGTGGAATGGCTGGGAAAGAAATCGTTGAATCTTGCGGGCTCGCGCGACCGTGACTTTTTGATCTTCACTCAATTCGTCGATGCCCAAAATTGCAATGATGTCCTGCAGATCTTTGTAGCTCTGCAGCGTCTTTTTCACTGCTTGCGCGACATCGTAGTGTTCCTGGCCCACGATGCGAGGATCGAGAATGCGGGAAGTCGAAGCCAGCGGATCGACCGCGGGATAAATTCCAATCTCAGTCAACGCACGCGAAAGCACCGTGGTTGCGTCCAAGTGGGCAAACGTAGTTGCCGGCGCCGGATCAGTCAAGTCGTCTGCAGGAACATAAATCGCCTGCACTGATGTAACCGATCCCTTCTTCGTGGAAGTAATTCGCTCCTGCAATTCGCCCATCTCCGTCGCAAGATTAGGCTGGTAGCCTACGGCGCTGGGCATGCGGCCTAGAAGAGCCGACACTTCGGAGCCGGCCTGAGTGAAGCGGAAGATGTTGTCGATGAACAGAAGCGTGTCGGCGCCTTCGACGTCGCGAAAATATTCGGCAACTGTGAGTCCGGTGAGAGCTACACGCAAACGGGCTCCGGGCGGCTCGGTCATCTGGCCATAGATGAGGGCGGCTTTGGAATGCTCGGGATCGCCCGGCTTGATGACGCCAGACTCAGTCATTTCCAGCCATAGGTCGTTGCCTTCGCGCGTGCGCTCGCCGACGCCCGCGAACACGGAAAATCCGCCGTGCTGCTTGGCGACGTTATTGATAAGCTCCATAATGACAACGGTCTTGCCCACGCCAGCGCCGCCAAACAGTCCGATCTTGCCGCCTTTCAAAAATGGCTGAATGAGATCGATGACCTTCACGCCAGTCTCGAACATCTCGGCGGTTGTCGCTTGTTCGTCGAACAGTGGCGCCGGGCGGTGGATTGGCATCGTCTGCGTGTGTGCGATAGGACCGAGTTGGTCGACGGGTTCGCCGATCACATTCATCACGCGTCCGAGCGTGCCGCGGCCCACGGGCACCGAGATCGGTCCGCCCTGGTCGATAGCTTTCATGCCGCGCACCATGCCCTCGGTTGCTTCCATGGCCACGCAACGCACGCGGCCTTCGCCCAGATGCTGCTGCACCTCGACGATCACATTGATCGGGAAGGGAACGGTAAAGCCATCGCTCACAATGCGGAGCGCCTGATAAATCGGGGGCATGTTGGCTTCGGCAAACTGCACGTCCACTGCAGGGCCGGCGACTTGAATTACGTGTCCGACATTTTCTGGCATAGTTGTTGATTCTCTCTCTACAGTTAGCTTAGCCTGCGGCTGCCGCTCCGCTTACAATCTCGATAATCTCTTTCGTAATCTTCGCCTGACGGGCGCGGTTCATGGCCAGCGTCAGGGAATCGATCATGTCGGTTGCATTGATGGTGGCTGCGTCCATTGCGGTCATACGCGCCGCGTGTTCTGCCGCCACCGACTCCAGCAGCGCACGAAATACTTGTATCACCACATATTTCGGCAACAGCGACTGAAATAATTCTTCGGGAGGCTGTTCGTAGATATAGTCAACCGAACCCGTAGCGAACTTTGCGGCAGCCGCATCCGCTTCCCTTGTATCTGCAGGACGAAGGCCAACGCCCGCGCCCTTGGCCGCTTCCAGAGCGCTCTCTTTTTCTTTCTGGGTCATTTCTTCGGCTTGAGCAACGCTGACTTGACCGACCTGCTCGATCGGCAGCACCTGCTCGACAATGAGCCGCTGCGAAATGACGGACTTGAATTCATTGAAAAGAACGTAGACGGAATCAACTTCGCCCTTGGAATAACGATCTATGGCGCGTCCCGCCATCTCGGAGACCATGGCATACTCAACTTTGCCGAGCACTCCTACGTGCTCACCCACGAGTGTAATTCGCGAGGGTTCCTGAGATTCGGTTGTTCTGGGCTGCGCCACTGGATATCGCCGTCGCAGGAAATCGCGCCCTTTGCGCCCGATGGCTTCGATTTCGACGTTCTTCCCTGCCTTTGATTCCAGAAAACGCGTCGCCGCTTTCAGAATATTAGTGTTGAAGGCACCAGCCAGGCCTTTGTCCCCCGTCACTACAATCAGCAGCACGTTCTTTTCCGGACGCTGCGCCAATAGTGGATGCTTTGGCTCTCCCGTATCCGGATCATAAATTTCCGCTCGCGACACCAGCGACTTCAACACGTTGGTCAACATCTGCGCGTAGGGGCGCGCAGCCAGAGCGCGTTCCTGAGCACGACGGAGCTTGGCCGCCGAAACCATTTTCATGGCCTTGGTGATCTGCCGCGTGTTGGTCACGCTGCGGATACGACGACGAATGTCGAGAATGTTGGCCATGTATCGTTGTCTGCAGAGACGTAGCAAGCCACGTCTCTAAAGCGTTATTTCGCTACCGCTTGCCTCTCCGTCACAAAAGTTTCTTTGCATTCTTTGATGGTCTTAGTCATCTCGGCTTTCAGGTTGTCGTCGAGAACCTTTTTCTCCATAATCGTGCGCAGCACGCCCGGGTTTGTAGCGTCCACATATTTGTAGAGCTCGGCTTCGAAGTCGCGGACCTGATCTACCGGGAGGTCGTCGAGAAACCCGTTTGTTCCCGCATAGATGATCAGAATTTGCTTGGAGAACGGCAGCGGCGAGAATTGTTTCTGTTTGAGAACCTCTACCAGACGCTGTCCGCGGTTGAGTTGGTTCTGCGTGGCTTTGTCCAGATCGCTGCCAAACTGTGCGAACGCCGCGAGTTCGCGATATTGCGCGAGGTCGAGCTTCATACTTCCCGCGACCTGGCGCATGGCCTTGATCTGGGCGCTACCACCCACGCGGCTTACGGAAATGCCCACGTTCACGGCTGGCCGCACGCCGCTATTGAACAGATCGGTTTCCAGAAAGATCTGGCCATCAGTGATCGAAATAACATTAGTCGGAATGTATGCCGAAACGTCGCCTGCCTGCGTTTCAATAATCGGCAACGCTGTGAGTGAGCCTCCGCCTTTCTTATCGCTCACTTTAGCCGCGCGCTCCAGCAAACGCGAGTGAAGATAAAAGACATCTCCGGGATACGCTTCGCGGCCCGGCGGGCGTCGCAACAACAGCGAGATTTCTCGATACGACGCCGCGTGCTTCGAGAGGTCGTCATAAATGACCAGAGCGTGTTTCCCGTTGTCGCGGAAGTACTCGCCCATCGCACAAGCTGCATAGGGTGAAATGTACTGCATGGGCGCCGGTTCGGACGCAGACGCCGCGACCACGATTGTGTAATCCATGGCGCCGTAGTCGGTCAGGATTTTCACAACCTGCGCGATCGAAGAGCGCTTTTGTCCGATGGCGTTGTAAATGCAAATCAGATTGTTTCCCTTGTTGTTAATGATGGTATCGAGGGCCACTGCGGTTTTGCCGGTTTGCCGGTCACCGATGATCAACTCGCGTTGGCCGCGGCCAATCGGAATCATGCTGTCGATGGCTTTCAATCCAGTAGCCATGGGCTCGCGCACCGGTTGCCGGTCAATGACGCCAGGCGCCAGCCGTTCCAGCGCGATGAACTTGTCGGTGGCAATCGGCCCTTTGTCGTCGATGGGTTGCCCCAGCGAATTCACGACGCGGCCAATCAGGGCGTCGCCGACGGGCACGCTCATGATGCGCCCCGTACGCTTGACCTCGTCACCTTCCTTGATCTCGGTGTAATCGCCGAGAATCACGACGCCGACCTGATCTTCTTCCAGGTTCATGGCTATTCCGGCTATGTCGTGAGGGAAAGCGAGCAACTCTCCGGCCATGACCTTGTCGAGCCCGTAGACACGGGCAATACCGTCGCCCAAAGTCACGATAGTTCCAACTTCGTCCACGGCAATCTTGGATTCGTAATTCTCGATTTGTTGCCGGATCAGCTGTGTGATCTCGTTTGCTTTGATTTGCGCCATAAAGTTAGGTTCAATTGTCTAGCTCGTGACAAGCATTTAGCAATTAGCATTTAGTACTTGGCCACTAAGTTCCACGCGAAACCCCCGCAAAGCGCCTTGGCTAATTGCTGAGTGCTAAGTGCTGAGTGCTTGTTTTATCCTTTCCAACTGTCCTTTCACCGAGCCGTCATAGATCGTGCTGCCGATCTTTACCACGGCGCCGCCGAGGAGGGATTCATCGTATGAGTAGCGTGCCCGAACCTTTTTCCCCGTCAACTTTCCCATCTGGACTTCAAGCGTTTGCCGGTCGGTTTGGTTGAGGTCGTGCGCGCTGGTAATTTCTGCTTCGGTGAATCCCAAGCGCTGGTTCAGTTCCCGTTCAAATTGTTTCACGATTGGTTCCAGGAAGCTTATGCGTCGATGATCGATCAGTACCGCGATGAAATTCCTCACGGTCTGTGAGATTCCCTGGCGGGCAACAATTGCATCCAGCACTGCGCGCTTCTGCTCCGCCGTGATTGAAGGTGCTTCCCAAACTGCCCGCAGTTCCTTGCTTCCAGCCACCAATTCGGCGACGGCTTGAGCCTCTCGCAAAGTCTTGTCAGGATCAAGATGAACGTCAAATACGGCATCGACGAAGGCGCGTGCATAGGTGTTGGTGACGGAAGCCATCGGTTATGCATCCTTCCGTCTCTCGCCGCCGTTGGCCGAGAGTTGTTGGGCAAAGTTTCGCAACAGGGCCTGATCAGTAGCGGGATCCACGTTGATCTGCTTTTTCGCCAGCGAGACGGCGAGATCGGCTGCGTACGCCTTCAGTTCGCGGCGCGCCGCCTTGGCTGCCATCGCGATCTCTTGTTCTGACGATTCCACGATTTTGCGTGCGTCTTCGGCTGCGGCAGCTTTGATCCTCTGTTCCTCGGCAGCAGCTTCTTTCGCCGCCGCGGCGCGCATTCCACCAATCTCCACATCGAGCTTGGAAAGCCGTGCGTCTATTTCCGCCAGGCGCCGATTAGCGTCTTCGCTGGCCTTGCGCGCTTCTTCCATTGCCTTTTGGATCGAAGCCGTGCGATTACGGAACAACCCCGGTAGATATTTCTTTGAGAACCAGAAGATGGCGGCTGCAACCACTGCAAAATTCAACAGCACGCAGAGCTGGTAGGCGTGCTCCAGATCCAACCCCGTAACCTCGGCCACCCACTGAACCGAGGAAGAGTGTTTGAACTGTGTTGCATCGTCCTCTCCAGCGGCCTCACGACTTTCTTTCACCAGTTCCTGGCTCAGCGAATGCCCGTGAGAGCGCTTGCTCGATTGCTCGTCGGGCTTCACTGCGGAGGATGGTTCCTGCCCGACGGCATGCCCTGCGAAGGCCGACCAACTCAACAGCAACAATGTGGCAATGGCAAAAGGCAGCAGGAACTTCCGCGTTCTGCCGGCGGCGTGCAGATTTTTCGGAGCTAGCTCTGGTCTCATCGGCCACCCCCTGCCGAAGCCGGCGCCGTCCCTGGCCGCAAAACGATTCGGATGATTTCAGCGGCCAGCTTTCCGCTTTCCGCCTGGAGACCAGCTTGCGCTGCAGCTTTATCGTTCTCGATGCCCGCTCTCGCCTCTTCAACCTGGGCCTGCGCTTTCTTCCGCGCCTCAACCAAGGCTGCCTCGCGCGCCTGCAGTGCCTGCTGCCGAAGTGCCTCCTGATTCTTGAAAACCGCCACCCGAGCTTCGCGCAGGCGCTGTTCGTACTCCGCAGTTCGCGCTTCGGCGGCAGCAATATCGGCGCGCGCCTTCTCGACCGCTCCTTCAGTTTTGCTGCGCCGCTCGGCCAACACCTTCACCAACGGCTTGTGAACAAGCACGGTGTAGATCGCATACAGCAGCACCATGAAGACAATGGTCGGTATGGATCCGAGCAGTAATTCCCCTACTTGCTTGAGTGTCTCGTCCATTTTCTGAGTTTGATAAAAACCTTGTGCTTGAAAAAAATCTCTAGCGAAAGAGGGCTTAAGAAACCATCAAACCTAACATCCTGCAAGGCTTAGTGTCAACGCGGGGACTGTCCCAGAACGAGACAAGGCAGCGCTGTGGAACGTACTTTTGGACACTTGTCAAGTCTTTTCGTGGAATTCAGCAAAGAATGCTTGACTTCTGGGGCAGCGGGTCTAGCATAGATGTATCACCTCCGATCCAATTCAGGATCGAATGGGCCGATAGCCAAGGACTGTCACCGCTTCTTGGTTGCCGGCCCATTTAAATTGCGCTTGACCATCCTCAGAATGCTAGTGCGCTCGCTCAACGTGGAAGGCGAGGCTCTCGGAATGTCCGCTGGCATTTTGGATACGAACCTGCCAATCGCCGATCGAATCTGCCCAGTGCAGGACATCCGATACGCGAGCCCTCATTTCCGTGGCGCTCACAAATTCGCCGTTGACTCGGACCTCACGAGGCGAGCCCTTGTCGGCTGACTCTCCACTTTTCTGGATGAATCTGACTTGCGAATCACGAATAAAATTGCGGCCAATCAAGGTCATCTCCCGGTTGACTATCTTGAGCGACACACGGGTGGGCTCCACCGAGGTTAAGACGGGGATGGGAAGGCTGTAGCGCCCGTTTACAAGGGTGTAACGTTCAGCATCCTGGGGATTTGTTTCAAAGTTAGGAACATCCAATATGTCGTACTTGCCCGAGGCCGTCTTTTCGAAGTGGACGGAGGCGCCCCAGATGGCGCATGCGAACTCAGCAGGCTCCGCGACAGGACTAAGGAAACATTCTTGCTGCCGCGTCAACTCTTCGCCTTTGACGTTAAATACCGCTAGTGCATCGTAAATGACGTTGCCGCCGGCTTCGGTCCATCGAAGCACGATCTCCGGAATGCCGTCGCCGTCCACGTCTTTATAACTAAGAGTTAGATCAGGTCCTCCAAGAAGCGGAGTGTCCCAAAGCATTCGATACACGCCATGTGTCAGCTCTCCGTAAACCAGACGCATCTTTCCTCGTGCGGGACCAAAGACGGCCACGACGGATTCGGTCTCGGGCGAAAGACGGTGCGCATCCAGAATCAAAGCCACATTCATCTCGCCGGTGTCACCCGCGACGTGTGCGAAACCAGGCACGAGCGGAGGTACAAGGGCCTGCTCAAGTATGACTTTGGCGATCTGGTC
Organism: uncultured Acidobacteriota bacterium; assembly: GCA_963722725.1. Classification (GTDB taxonomy): domain Bacteria; phylum Acidobacteriota; class Terriglobia; order Terriglobales; family Acidobacteriaceae; genus JABDBE01. The sequence goes on along the minus strand of CAVROB010000003.1, from coordinate 266,592 downwards.
CTGCTCCTCCTTGCTGAGAGCGCGCGAACCCGGCGGGACCGGATCATCAAAATTCATGACGTGAAGCTTGACGTCGAACTTCTGCCATCTGATATCAGGCCTGATGCGTGGAGGGAGCAACAAAATAGCAGATTGGTTCTCGAAAACCGCTATTTTACGCTCTTCCAGTTCGTGAAGAACCTCCGCGCGATCGGCTGAGCACTTCATCGCGGCGTCGAACCAGGGCCCGACGACAGTTGTATACACCGGCTTCTGGAATAGCGAACGCGAGCAGAGCAGAAAGCGATCCGTCTCGCCCTTGCTGGTGTGCCGTACCTGCGCAGCAGTACCTTGCGAGAGAATCAACAACCAGACCAGCCACTTAAGCTGGCTCGTAAACGCAGCTGAGCTTGGTGTCACCGGCAGGTGCATGCTCCGGCCTGCCAAGGCCCTTTTCTCTCGCTCCTCGCGTTCTCTGTGCGCGATGAGGTTTTTCCTCATACAACGACAAACTCTCGCACCCTTCGCACCACTGACTCCGGCGCTTCGACTTCCAACTCCACCAATCCGTCTTTGTACCTACGCGAATAGATCCGCGCTCGCGCCTCGAGCATCGCCAGCGTCTTTCCTTCTTTTTGCGGCACGCGCAAATGGATGCGGCTCAACGCGTCTCCTTGCAGCAACTGGTCAATGCGGTCGAGCAGCGTGCTCATTCCGATCCCTTTCGCGGCCGACACGTGAACCGTATTGGCTTCGTCCCGCAAGCTATCGCGCTGTCGAGGAGGCAGGAGGTCAATCTTATTCATGACTCTAAGCCGCGGTTTCTTTTCCGCTTCCAATTCCTTCAGCACCTTCTCCACCTGCGCGTCCTGTTCGGCGGAGAGCGGGCTGCTCGCGTCGGAAACTTGCAGAATGAGTTCTGCGCGCTGCACCTCTTCGAGGGTCGCTCGAAAGGCGGAGACCAGCGTGTGCGGCAAGTTGCGAATAAATCCTACAGTGTCAGACAACAATACCTGGCGGCGCGATGGCAGCGTTACCCCGCGAATCGTCGGATCCAGCGTCGCGAACATTCTGGGCGATTCGAGTACAGCCGCCTGGGTCAGCGCGTTGAACAATGTCGACTTTCCCGCGTTGGTGTAGCCGACCAACGCGATCAATGCCACCGGAACCGACTCGCGGCGCTGCCGCTGTTGCGCGCGAATCCGTCGGACGCTTTCTATTTGCTCCTTAACGTGCCGGATTCGCCGGTAGATTTTTCGACGGTCGGTTTCGAGTTGGGTTTCACCCGGACCTCGAGTGCCAATGCCGCCGCCGAGTTGAGACATCTCGATTCCGCGGCCTCCCAACCGTGGCAGCATGTACTCGAGCTGTGCGAGTTCCACCTGCAACTGGCCTTCACGGGTGCGGGCGTGTTTGGCGAAAATATCGAGGATGAGTTGGGTGCGATCAATCACCCGAATTTTAACGACCTTCTCGATGTTGCGTTGCTGGGATGCAGTCAGGTCATGATCGAACAAAAGAAGGTCGGCGGAGACCGAAGCTGCAGCCCCCGCGATCTCTTCCAGTTTGCCCTTCCCGATGAGCGTGGCCGGATCGGGTTTGTCGCGATGCTGCAGGAATTCGCCAGCGATTTGGGCGCCGGCGCTGGTTGCTAAAGAGCGCAGTTCGTCTAGCGATTCTTCGGCACTGAATTCAGGAACCGGAGGAGCTTTGGATGCTCCGGGCACACCACTGGCGCTGTCTCGCGCCGCCTGCGCGCCGCTGGTCAGCGAGCCTTTAGCGTTCTTGGCGGCCGACCCCGGGCGCGAGCGTAGGCGGTAATCGATCCCTACCAAAAACGCACGCTCCGCCGAACCACGGTCGGAAGCGGTCGAAATCGAGACCCGCCGCGGGCTCTCCTTCTTACCTGAGACTCTGGACTCTGAACTGCGCAAAGCTTGGCTGCCTTATCCGTCCGTGCCGGACGCGCTGGGTGCCGGACCCTGGTCGGCAGCTGGACTTGGCGGTGCCGGAACCATGGCAGGTTTATCGCCATGGGCATGGGCCACCCTTCCCATTGCTACCGTCGAAATGGCATGCTTGAAGATCAACTGCTCCTGATTGTTGGTTTCAAGCACGACGGAATACTTGTCAAAGGAACGGATGCGCCCCGTGAGCTTGACTCCGCTCAACAAGTAGATGGTGATATTCAATCTTTCTTTGCGGGCGGTGTTGAGGAAGGTGTCCTGAATGTTCTGCGCCGGCTTGTTTTCCATGCCGATCTCCTTAGCTTTCTCAACTGCGAAAGCTTTCTGCACTGCACATGTTCAGTTCCTCAGGCCGTAGACAGACGGCCCCGGGGAACAGGGGGGAAAGCTCGGGATGCGTAAGCGCCCATCCGCTCCGCCGGCGCACCCAAAGCAACTCTCGGTACAATACGGCCTCGCCCGCTACTTTTCAAGCCGGCGCATTATTTCTGCTTCGGTCGCGCAGGTTGACATAAACACAACAAAGTGAAAGCATTCGTGCGCCGAAACTAAAGGCGGGAACAAGAAGTCGATTCTCAACCTCGACAGGCGGCCCCTGCCCGAGTTTACGTATGCGAGTATTGTGGGTCCGGTCCACATGAACTCGCATGCTGGTGAGGCGCCCCTCGCGGATAGGAGAGGAGTACAGATGCAATCAATGATTACTTTGGCGGCCTCATGGGTCGCGCCCACCCACACGGGCAAAGAAGCTCTGGCGCTGATTCTGCGCTGGTTTCATTTCATCGCCGGTATTACCTGGGTCGGATTGCTTTATTTTTTCAACCTCGTGAATGTTCCCTTCATGAAGCAGGTGGACGCAGCCATGAAGCCAAAGGTCTTTCAGTACATGACCCTGCCTGCTCTGAATTGGTTTCGCTGGAGTTCGCTAGTCACGGTTTTCGTCGGCTTCTGGTATTGGGGGGAAATCTACGTTGGAGCAGACGCAAAGCTTATGGGAGTCAGTCCCTTGAGCACCATTGGCCTGTTCCTGCTCATCTGGATTGTCGGTTGGGCGATCCTCTTTGCCGTTATCAAGAACGCGCCCACGGGATACGTTCTTGGCGCCATCGTCGCAGTGGTTGCCATTGCCGGGGCATGGCTGTTTGTGAATTACACGCCGGTGGGTCAGGACGATAACCACGTGCTCTCAATCGGTGTTGGCGGCGGCTACGGCATCATTATGTTGTTCAATGTCTGGGGCATTATCTGGCCCAATCAAAAGAAAATCATTCGCGGGACTCTGGCGGGAACGCCGCCGGCCAATGCGGCTGTGCTGTCCCGACAGGCGTTCCTGGCATCGCGAACCAATTTCTTTCTATCAGTACCGCTGCTGTTCTTCATGGCCACCAGTTCGCACTACGGGGTTTTCGGTCGGTAGGCCGAAGTCGCCTTGCCCACTGTGCCAGAATGAACTGTGGATTCCGAAAAATATCAGCAGGGAATTAGACTCTTCAACGAGGCTGAATTCTTTGACGCTCACGAGGCTCTGGAAGACGTCTGGCGCGCCGCCGCTCCCGAGAACAAAAAGTTTCTTCAAGGATTGATCCAGGTCGCCGTGGCTTTCCATCACTACTCGACCGGAAACCGGGTGGGCATGAGGTCGGTGCTGGAGCGCGCCATAAGAAATCTCTCCCAGCCTGCGGGAAGCTTTGGGATAATTCAGTTAACGCCTCTGCTGCAATCGCTCGGCCAATGGCGCGAAGCCCTGGATAATAAAACGCCGCTTCCGGCGCTGCCACGCATTTGTCTTCAATCTACTGAAGGCTGACAGCTGATAGCTGACAGCGTTCCGCGAAGTGTTAGAATCGCTCTTTCCCGTGACTCAGTCTTCCACTGCAAAGCCGCGCGCGACCCAATCTCCCGCGAGAAAGTTTGATCCCATCCCTTTACTGGATCTGCATCGGCAATATCAGCAGATTCGCGGAGAAGTGTTGACCGCTGTTGAGCGGGTCTGCGCCTCGCAGCAATTCATCTTGGGTGCCGAGGTTGAAGCTCTGGAAAGCGAGATCACGGCCTTCACCGGCGCCAGCGCTGCGGTGGGCTGCGCCTCAGGTACTGACGCACTTTGGCTCGCGCTGGTGGCTGCAGGAGTCCAAGCCGGCGACGCCGTTGTGACCACTGCCTTCAGTTTCTTCGCCTCGGCCAGCGCTATCGTGCGCGCGGGAGCGAGGCCAGTGTTCGTCGATGTAGATCCTGACACGCTGAATCTGAATCCGGAACTGGTCAAAGCTCGCCTTCGAGCGGGAGGCTCGTACAAAATCCGGGCGCTGTTGCCAGTGCATCTTTACGGGCAGTGCGCTGACATGGACGCGCTGCAACAAATCGCCGATGAATTCCATCTGCCTATCATCGAAGATGCGGCGCAGGCCATTGGAGCAAAATGGCGAGGCCGTAAAGCTGGATCATTCGGAGCGGCTGCGGCATTCAGTTTTTACCCCACCAAGAATCTGAGCGCGTACGGAGACGCGGGACTGGTGACCACGTGCGACTTGAATTTGGCTGAGCACATGCGGAAACTGCGCAATCACGGCAGTTCGCGACGCTACCATCACGAAGAGATCGGCTGGAACTGCCGCTTGGACGCGATCCAGGCAGCCATTCTCCGAGTAAAGTTGGCGCACATCGAAGCCTGGAACCAGCAGCGCCGTCGACGCGCTGCAACTTACGATCGTTTGCTGATCAAAGCAGGGCTCGCGTCGAATACGAGTGACTCGCGAGTAAGGCCGCTGCAGACTTCCCCACATGCATTTCACGTCTGTCATCAATACGTGATCCGGGTCGCTCGCCGCGATGAACTGCGCAAGTTTCTTGGCGAGCGGAAAATCGGCACCGAGGTCTACTATCCCATCGCGCTGCATCTGCAACCGTGTTTTGCTTATTTGGGCTACAGCGCGGGCGATCTGCCGGAATCAGAACGCGCCGCGCGCGAAGCGCTGGCTCTCCCCATGTTTCCGGAACTGACGGAAGCAGAGCAAGAATGTGTGGTGGAGAGTATCGCGGAGTTTTACTCGTAGACTTCCGCTGCTTCTCGAAGCCCGTGAACTAATTCTAGTGATGCCGCGCTTTTTTCCTTGGCGCTGGAAACTTCCTTGACTTCCCCTGGGGCGAGGACGCGACGCACGATGGGCGTATTCATTTTGTACTTTCGCTGGCTCATTTTGCCGTCGTCGTCTTTTACCTGCAACACGAATACGGGCAGAGTGCCTTCTTTGTCGAAATTTTCCTGCGAAATCGTCACCGGCAAGAACCCATTCAGGCTGTGCTCGCGATAGGCGGTTTCATAGCGATGCTTTCTGACATTCCAGGTGAAGACGCGGATTTGATTGTAGTCGAAGGGTAGGCCATCCTTAGGCTCGGTGAGCACGACCAGGTATTGAGGAACTTTTTTGTCTCCGTCGGCGACTTGATTCAATACAAAAAAGGCCACGATGCGCTGACCTTCTGCATACTCTGCGATCTCAAGAGGCACATCGAGGTCCACGAATCGCGCCAGCACCCAACCGACGCGCCCGTCGGGGTCGCGGATAAGCCACCAATCTTCCATCGGGGGCGACACTGGCTTGGCCGATTCGTTCTTTGGACTCGCCGGCTTAGCCATCCCGCCCGGTACAGTTTTTTCGGCAGTGGCGCGCTGCAGGATGGATACTTTGGATCCCTGGTTCAGTTGATAAAGATGCTCGGTTTCGCGGCCGGGGTCGAGGTGGATGTTGGTGTCGTTGCGCGTCGTGCCAGTGGCTTGCACCGGATCGCTTTGCGCTTGTTGGGACAGCTTCTGAAAACCGTCATAGACTTGCTGTGGCACCAGCGCACGCTGCTCGATCCAGCCTTCCACTCCGCTCGCTGTTCGCACCCTCGCAAAATGGTGTTCGCGTTCGAGTATCTGAACCCGATCTCCATTTTTCACCGTGCCGGTCTTGCTGAAAACCGCGGACACGCGGTCGCGAAGAATCGCCTGCGGGGCAGAGACGTAAGCGATCTCTTGCACTTTGCTTCGTCCGCGACAACCAACGAGGAATGGCAACATCAACAAGCCAAGAAGCCAAAGAGGTCGCCAATGAGTTTTCACAAAGACCACAAAACAATATAGCGCAGGGGGTGCGGCAAAATCTTAAAGCAAGCGGAGAGGAAGCGGAGAAGTTCCGCAGGCTCTCTCAGTCGCCGAAGCTAATCCCGATTGAGCGGGCGGTGTTCACGATTTGCCCATGAGGGTCGACGGTTTTCAATTGGCCAACGGCGTGGGCGATATCCACGGCTTCAATTTGAGTTTTCTGCAAGCAGACCATCTTGCCGAATGCTCCCTCGGCAATCAGATCGACTGCGGCCACGCCGAATCGAGTGGCCAGGATGCGATCAAACGGAGTCGGCGAACCGCCGCGCTGAATGTGGCCCAACACGCTGACCCGCACGTCCTTCTTCGTCCCGCGGGCAACCGAATCGCCGATCCGATTGCCGACTGAGCCGGTCCGGCGATGCTCTTGCCATTCCGCAGGGAGCTTGATGCCTTCCGCTACAACGATGATCGTGAAATGCTTGCCGTAGGATTCGCGCACGGCTACGTGCTCACAGATTTTGTGAATGCTGAACGGAATCTCAGGAATCAGGATGACGTGGGCGCCCCCTGCGATCCCAGCTTGCAGCGCGATCCAGCCTGCGTCCCGTCCCATGACTTCGACAACCATGATGCGATGGTGCGACTCGGCCGTAGTGTGAATTTTGTCAACGGCGTCGGTTGCGGTCACTAGCGCAGTATCAAAACCGAATGTGACCTCAGTGGCGGAAAGGTCGTTGTCGATGGTTTTGGGCACGCCTACGATGTTCATGCCCTTCTTGAAAAGGTCCAAGGCGATTTTCTGCGAACCGTCGCCACCAATGCTGATGATTGCGTCAATCCCCAACTGATGCGAGTTGGCGATGACTTGGTCGGAAATATCGCGGATGACTTCGACGCCATTCTCGATGGTGCAGTAGTGGAAGGGATTGCCGCGATTCGTGGTTCCGAGGATGGTGCCGCCACGGGGCAGAATTCCGCTGACGTCATGGAGCGTCAGTGGCCGCGATTTTTCCGGCCAGATCAGGCCATCGAAGCCATCGGGAATGCCGACGACCTGCCAGTGGTACTTGAGAATTGCACACTTGACAGCCGCGCGGATGACCGCATTCAGGCCAGGAGCATCTCCGCCTCCGGTACAAATGCCGATACAGCGGATGTCAGACATGATGAGTGTCGGTCCGTATGAGGAATTCTGATGCGGAGTTGGCTGATTCTATTTCAGCCAACGCTCGATAATACCCCTTCGGGCCCACAAACCGGAGGTTACCAGCGATCATGGCGACCCCTGGGTAATCTTTACACGTGTTTTGAAATAAGCTAGACTAATCTAGCTGAAATGATGGGACGCAAACCATGCTGAAGATTGGGGCTTTTGAAGCCAAGAATACATTCGGCACCCTGCTTGATCGTGTGCAGCGAGGCGAGGAGATCGTGATCACTCGGCATGGCCAGCCCATTGCCCGTCTGGTCCCCCATGCGTGCAGGATTGACCAGAACCAGACTCAAGCCGTTCTGCAGCGCATTCGTGACCGAGCCCGAGATGTGCAATGCGCCAAGTTCGATTGGGACTCATTGAGAGAGTTACGAGACCAGGGGCGTCCGTGAGCCTGGTCCTCGATACTTCGGTTACGCTGGCATGGTTATACAGCGATGAAACCACCGAAGCAGTCCGCCAAGTGTTCGATCAGCTCAGCGAGAGTGGCGCGTGGGTCCCTGGTCTCTGGCGGTTGGAGGTAGGCAATATTCTGGAAATGGGTGTGAGGCGCGGTCGGCACGACACTGGCTTTCGAGACAGCACTCTCGCTGATCTTGCGCTGTTGCCAATTCAGACCGATTCCGAGACTGACCGCCAGGCGTGGGGCGCGACCGCGCGCCTGGCTGCACGCCATCGGCTCACACTCTATGATGCGGCTTATCTGGAACTGGCGCTGCGCCGGGAGTTGCCCCTGGCCACACTTGATCGTGACTTGCAGACCGCAGCGAGGGCTGAGGATGCTCAACTGCTGGGTGTTTGACCCGCCCCAGTACAAATGCCGATACAGCGGATGTCAGACATTGTGGCGCGTTTACTAATTCACATTTAGCGTTGCCGTCGCAGTTAACGTCGTTGTACTGGTATAGGTTGCCTGAATCGTGACTGACTCGGACACCGTATCGGTGAACGTCACCCCCACCCCAGTAGTCGATGGGACATTGATCGTGACAGTCTGAGAGCTTGCGGTCCAGGTCGCGGTGGGCGAAACATCAACCTGGGTGCTGTCTCCAGCCACGGTCGCGTAAGCGAAGAATGGGAGTGAAACCGCATTGACCGCGACAGTGCCGCTCTGGGGAGTGATTTTGAGGGCAGTCACGTTGCCCAGGCTGACCGTGATGCTCGAAGTGCCGCTTGTCGTTTGATAGGCCGCAGTAATCGTTGCGCTACCGGGGGCGGTGCCGGTTACGAGTCCTGCATTAGTTACGGTGGCGGCAGTAGAGTCGCTACTGCTCCATTGCACGCCCGAACTGAGAGTTTTCGTGGAGCCGTCATTATAGGTGCCGACGGCGCTCTCCTGCACGGTCGCGCCCTGGTTGATGGTCGCGGTGGGACCAACGGCTATCGAAGTCAAAACCGGGTCAACAAAAAATCCATTACAACCCACTACGACAGCGAACAGAAAGAGGGTCGCAAATGCAGCTACGAGTTGAAGTTTCTTCTTACTGCTCAGCATGTTAGGAAAGCTCCCGGGGAGCCGCGCATCGTAGCAGCGTCACCCGTGGCGCTGCTAAATTGTAACAGAGAACATTCCCGGCGGAGTATGTCTGCATACACAACAGTACCTGTCCTGTTACGTCGCGCCAATCTAAAGAACGCAGGTGCCTGGCCAGAGTTGCGGACTAAATTTAAGCACTTAGCAGTTGGCACTTAGCATCTAGTCAGGCCAGTGAATTGCCACGTACAGGCAAAAACCTTCGCTGGCCAAATGCTAAGTGCCAACTGCTGCCTTACTGCCCCGCATAATATCCATCTCTGGTTTGGACGACCAAGTCCTTCTGTTTGGCCGTCAGGCTGATCTTGTGATAGCCGGTCTCAGTATTGCTCTTATCCGGCGTGTAGCCCAGGTTGTATTGCGTCCGCAGTTCCTCGGCGATGCTGTCGTAGATTTGATCAATCGCCTGCTTCTTGGAAACCTCGTAGAGACGCCCCCCAGTTTCCCTTGAAATCTGGTCCAGAATTTTCTTGCCATCCACGCGGGGTTCCTGCTGAGATCGCCCGCCGCCTCGTCCCCCGCCACCACCCCCCGGAAACCCTCCACCGGGCCAACCACCGCCGTGCCGTCCCATCCCTCCGGGACCGCCAAAGCCATTGCTATTTTCATGCTTATCGGCAAACAGGATGGAGTAAACCACAGTGTCAGCGCGTTGGGCCGCTTCGATGGCGCTTTGCAGCGACTCTTTGCTGCCCCGGTCATCTCCGTCGGAAAGAACGATGAGCGCCTTGCGGCCTTGCTGCTTTTTCATGAGTTCATTAGAGGCCAGAAAGATGGCGTCGTAAAGCAGAGTACCGGCGCCTCTGTGCATCTGGGGCTGGCCATTACCCGAAGACTGAGGGTCAGAGGATTGAGGGTCGGAAGATCCACCGCTGGCGCGCTCAAGTTGCGGCGCATTGAGCAACTGTAGTGCGGCTTCCAGTTTCTCATGCGACGGCGTCAGGTCCTGAAGCAGTTCTACTTCGCGGTCGAAATGGATGAGAAATGCTTTGTCCTTGGCGTCGGTGAGCATCTGGTCGAGAAAGACTTTGCTGGCACTCCGCTCCTGGTCCAGAACATTTCGCTGACTCAAGCTGGTGTCGACGAGCAGTCCGAGAGTAAGCGGCAGGTTTGTGTCCTGGGTGAAATACTTGATCACTTGCGGGCGCCCGTCTTCCTGGAGGACGAAATCGTCCTTGGTCAGATTGCGAACGATTTGGCCTTTTTTGTCACGAACGGTGACGGGCAGCGTCACCACTTTGACGTCAACCGACATCGTAGCCACGCCTTGACCACTTGCGGGCTGAGCCTGCGCATCCTGACTTTGTACAGACGAATTCATTAAGAGGCTGGCGAGCGCGAGGCCCAGGCCGAATTGTCGTCGCATACTTAGCATCGTGCTCATTGGGTATGCTCTTCGGACTGGATTCCCATTTCTTTTCCGATATCGGTTTGCTCGGATTGAAAGGCGCTGAGTGCGTTGTCGAGTTTTTCCACGACGCCGGCGATTTTCTTGTTGTCGATCGGTCGCTGCTCCGACTCGTGAGCGAGAGCCTTGCTCTGCTTGGAGAGATCCGCGTCTGCTTTAGCGAGTTTCTTTGTCTGAAGCTTTAATCCCGACTGCTGCGAGGTAGAAAGGCTCCTCATGAATTGCAGGTTGCTGCTTCGTGCCTCGTCGATTGCGTCGTTCAAGTCTGCGAAGCGGGATGAGTCAAGTTTGCTTATATTTTGAGAAAGCTGGATTAGACTCTGCGCCTCTCTTCTGGCGGCTTGCGTGCTTTTCTTCAAGCTCTGGAGTTGGGCCATTTGGTCTGGAGTAGCCTGAAGCGCAACCGCGCGATTGAAATCGCTGATGTCGCTGTTGGGCGTCGGGTTAGGCGCGGCAGGCGTGGTTGGTCCAGCACCGGTACCGTGACTTCCACGCTGGGCCAGCAGCATGGAGGGGCACGCCAAGAGGGTAATCTGACAGACCAACACTGAGAACCGATTCAAGATAGTTTCGCTCAATATATCGTATCGCGAGGCGACCAATCACAGGTAAAGAATACGTAAAGGAAAGTAAAACCTTGTAAACTCGACGAGCCAGTCACATGAGAAGACAATTTGGTTTGCTCGCCTCGTTCGTTCTCCTCGTTTTGCCGTCGCCGATGGCCGCTGCGCAGGCTGCTATTACGTCTCCAAACGGAAAGTCTGTTCCGGTCCAGTCCAGCGTTGTCCCCAAAGTTTGTGAGCGCTGCATTCGTGCGCACGAGGAATTCCTGGCATCGGATGCGATGCAGGGTCGCGGCAGCGGCACCCACGACGAACTCATCGCCGCGACCTATGTGGCGTCGGAGCTGCGGCAATACGGAATTGAACCAGCCGGAGATCATGGCGGCTACATTCAACGTTTGGGGGTTCGGCAGAAAGACGCCAAAGCACAGTTGCCGGAAGAAGAAAGTTCCACGTGGAATGTGATCGGCATGTTGCGCGGCCGCGATCCATCGCTGCAACGCGCGGCGATTTTGTTCTCGGCTCACTTGGACGCCTTGGGAATCGGGACGCCGGTCAACGGGGACAATATCTACAACGGTGCGGATGATGACGCCTCGGGTACGACAGCGGTATTGGAAATAGCACGCGTGCTGGGCCGGGGACCGCGCCCGCGGCGGACTGTGATCTTTGCGCTGTTTGGCAGCGAAGAGATGGGCGGGTTAGGGTCAAACTATTTTCGCGAGCATTCTCCGCTGCCGCTGAAAGATATTTCCGCCAATCTGGAATTCGAAATGATTGGCAGACCCGATCCCGCGGTGAAAGACGACACTCTCTGGCTCACAGGATGGGAGCGGTCCAATCTCGGCCCTGCGCTGGCAGCACACGGTGCGAAGCTGGTGGCCGATCCGCATCCCGCCGAGAACTTTTTTGCCCGCTCGGATAATTTCGTGTTGGCTAAAGACGGCGTAGTGGCCCAGACGATATCAAGCTATGGCCTGCACAAGGATTATCACCAACCCAGCGACGATCTGGCCCATCTGAATTTCAAACACATGGATGCGGCGATTGGATCGCTCTTGGCGCCGGTCGAGTGGTTGGCGAATTCGAACTTCCAACCAAAGTGGAACACGGGGGGACAGCCGTAGGTTGATGCTGATGGAGGCACTGGCTTCTAGCGCGAAGCGTGGTTGGCTGAATGCTAAATGCTAAGTGCTAAGTGCTAATTGCTAATTGCTAATTACTTCTCTTCGCCTTGCTGATCTTCTCGTCGATCGGCTTTCGACCGGCGAACCCTTCGCTGGTGTCGTGCCAGAAATTGATCCCAGACTCTCCCAGCTTCCAGCACAGCAATACAATGTGGCCGTCAACTTTGCAGGGAAAATCGAGCAGTCCGATATCGAGATCTTTTACTTGAACGCCGATAGAATCGATTTCAGCCAATGCGTCTTTCACCCGCGGGATTGCCTTTTCGCGCTCCGCCTTTCGACGCGCCATGTGGACTACGTTGACCAACAGACCTCCCTGCAGAAAAACGCGGTGCGCGAGTTCCTGAAGTTCCGTGTCAACGGCCTCGATCAGTTTCTTGCCGTCAATCGCCGTGCGCAGCAGCGATTCCAGCACGGGCAGGAGAGATTGGGCGTCTTCGAGGGTAAAAGTTCGTTCGGCCATAGAGGATGGATCCATTTTAATCCATTTCGCGGAGGGGCGTTGGCCGTTAGTCGTTGGCCCTTGAACGTTGGTAAAGACCACGTTTTCTTGCTAACGGCAAACGACCAACGACCAACGACCGTTACGAAATCTCCAGCATCCGGTCCAACGCCACTCGCGCCCAGTACTTGATGTCATCTTTGACTTTGATCTGGTTCACGATGTTGCCTTCGACGAGGTTTTCCAGCACCCAGCACAGATGTTGCGGCGAGATGCGAAACATGGTCGTGCACAGACAGCCGGAGTCGTCGAGGGTGATGACTTTCTTGCCTTCGGCGGCAAATTCTTTGCCCATCCGGTTTACCAAATGGATTTCCGTGCCCACGGCAAACATGCTTCCGGGCGCTGAGTCTCGAATCATCTTCAACAAGCCTTCGGTCGAGCCGATGCCATCGGCTTTCTGGCAAACTTCCCAACGGCATTCGGGATGCACGATCACGTGAATGCCCGGATACTTAGCGCGAACGTTATCCACGTGCTCAGGCAAGAAGCGCTGGTGGACAGAGCAATGGCCTTTCCACAAAATGACTTTCGCCGCCCGCAATCGATCAGGCGTCAGACCACCGTTGATGAGATAAGGATCCCAGACAGCCATCTCGTTTAAAGGAATGCCGAGGTTGAAGCCGGTATTGCGGCCGAGATGCTGATCGGGAAGGAATAGAAGCTTAGGAGTTTTCGCGAAGCCCCACTGAAATGCGCCTGACGCGTTTGAGGATGTGCAAACCACCCCGCGACGCTCTCCGCAAAAGGCTTTGATCGCGGCCGTGGAATTCATATAGGTAATCGGCGTGATGCCCTCGCCGGCGTCGGAGGTCAATCCGGCGGCAATCAGTTGCTCCCAGCAATTTTCCACCTGGGTAATTTCCGCCATGTCGGCCATGGAGCAGCCTGCGTTCATGTCAGGCAGAATCGTTACCTGGTCGGGATGGCTTAAGACATCGGCACTCTCTGCCATGAAATGCACGCCGCAGAAGACGATGTATTTGCCTCCCGTGCGCGCGGCCTCTTGCGAAAGTTTGTAGGAATCGCCGCGGAAATCGGCGAAGCGAATCACTTCGTCGCGTTGATAGTGGTGACCAAGAATCACGCACTCGCGACCCAAAGCCTCGCGGGCGGCTGCGATGCGTTCGTCCATGGTATTGTCGGGCAGGACGAGGTAATTTTCCAGACTGCAAACTGCTGCTGCGGTTGCCATTGTCATGTCTCGCCTTCAGCTCCGGACGCGAATGCATTTGCGGCTATTCCGCAATAGGCGAACGCTTGTTCCGGAACGGGGATGTTGAAAGCTTCCAGCGGCTCCAGTCGATTCACTACGCGTCGTTTGAAACTACGCCGCGCCCAACCGGCGGGGATGTTGAAGCCACTAACTCTTCACAATAGTTAAGATGCTCAGCGGCGGCGAAAGTGTCGCTTTTATTCGGGCGACGAAAGTAACCATCGCAAGTAACTGAATATCCTCACGTATTGTGCACTGTGAGAGGGGCACAACGCAACTTGGTGTCTTAGTCGGCTTGCAGAGACGTAGCTTGCTACCTCTGCGGTTTCGCGGGTACGAGAGGTTGCGAGCAACGCTTCTACAATTCGGTTTACTGGCTTCGACCGTGGGATGGATCCGCACTGGTTGCCGTGTTTACGTCGATATGCAAGCGCTCGCCGATGTCGATCCCAGGCGGATAGCAGTTTCCATCGCGGTTGTAGTTCGCCGGACAACTTGCCGCAACCTCTGGTCGTCTTTGGCGACTGGGCAAACTGCCATACTTCGGCAAAGGAAATCCCAGCATCAGCGGGGCTCGGCGCTTGATTAGGAAAAGCGCACCCGGGCGAGGGCGGACAGGCATCATTCGTGACCCAGAACACGATCTTTCTTGCGCCTGCATTCTGGCGGATATCGTCCGCGGTCACGATATCTTCGCCGCCCTCTTTTGCCGCGGAAATGCCGGAGCAGTAGATCCCGGCAAGGAAGCTGCCAGCGGTGACTCCATCCACCCACGCATAAATGTACGCTTTCTGCTCGGGCAGCATCCGTCCGCCCTGTTCTTGATCAAGGAAAATGATGGTTCGCGCGGGAAATCCTTCACGTCGTGCCGCGGCAACCGCGGCATGCGCATCCGACTTCCCCAACTTCGTCGCATATGAAACCGACTTCAGCTCATTGAACAAGCGTCCATTGAACAGCACCAGAAATCCGAATCCTGCTGATTGCAGTTTGAGCCGTTTGCCGCTCCAGGTATTCGGTACGCGCGCTGGGCGGCGCGTTCAGCCAATAGCCCGTATAGGAAAATGTCTGACGAAGAACCTTCAGTTCTGGTCGCCGGGATAATTGTTGCGATCGAAGCCGAGATAGGAAGGCGAGTTGGTCGTCGCTTTGGCTTGGGAATTGGGAGCAGTTTGCGCTGAAGCGGTCCCAATCGCAGCGATAATCAACAGCAAAACAATTCGTTTCACCTTGAACTTATATCACTTTGGGGGGCGGCAAGAGCGTTATCCTCCAATATGCACCATCGTCCTCGACGCAGGCACAAAATCCGGCTCGCCGATGTGGTGCCGCTCTTCTTTTCTCTGCACCACGCCGTGAATGAACTCAACCAACTCTTCGTCGGAAGCCCCGCGGCGCATGAGTTCGTGCAGATCGTGATCCCAAACCGAAAACAGGCAAGTGCGGATCTTGCCGTCAGAGGTAAGGCGAATGCGGCTGCAGTGTCCGCAGAAGGGATGCGAAACGGGAGCAATGATTCCGATCTCGCCAATGCCATCGTCGAAGTGATAGCGGCGAGCAGTTTCGCTCCGCCCGTGCGGGATTTCGACCAGCGGGCGATATTCTGCCATGCGCTGGACGATTTCATCCAACGTAACCACAATGGCGGGCGACCAGGTTCGGTCTTCTTCGAGCGGCATGAATTCGATGAAGCGAACGATGACCCCTTCTTCGCGCGCAAACATACCGAAGGGAATAATTTGATCTTCGTTGAAGCCGCGCATCAGCACACAGTTGACCTTGACCGGCCACAGGCCCGCACGCCGCGAAGCCCGGATTCCCGCCAGCACGTGGTCATATCCGTTGGGCACGCGCGTAATGCGAGCGAAGCGATCAGGATCGACTGCATCCATGCTGACCGTGATGCGATTCAGGCCGGCATCTTTCAGCGGTAACGCCATCTCGGCCAGGAGATGACCGTTGGTGGTCATGGCGAGATCGAGTTCTTCGCCATCGGCGGAGCGCAACTTCGCCAGTTCCCGCACGAAATCAATGACTCCATTGCGCAGCAGCGGTTCTCCTCCAGTAAGACGAATTTTCTTGATTCCGAGCGCCGCGAATATACGCGCCATGCGCAGATAGTCGGAGAAGGGAAGTTCGCCGTACAGCGCGCCTTCGTTGCCCGTCCGGCAATAAACACACTTGTAGTTGCAGCGATCCGTAATCGAGATCCGCAGATCGGTAATAGGCCGGCCGAATTTGTCGGAGAGAATCAGCTTCCAGCTCCTAGCTTCAATTATAGGCTTCGCGCGCGCTGACGGTCTGGCGTCGCATCCGTGCGAATCCGTGGCGAAGTGAGGTCCCGGGCTGGTCACATGCCGTCGTAGTTTGGTCCGCCGCCGCCCTCCGGCGGAACCCACGTAATGATCTGATACGGATCGGCGATGTCGCAAGTCTTGCAGTGTACGCAGTTCGACGGATTCAAGCTGATGCGCTTGCCGTTCGGCTGGTCGGTGTCGTCGATCATTTCGTAAACGTTGGCCGGACAAAAATTCTGGCAAGGACTGCCAAATTCTTTCACGCACCGCGTGTTGCAGATATTGGTATCGTGGATGACCAGATGCGACGGCTGGTCCTCTTCATGCTTGGTGCCCGAATGATAAAGGTCGGTAAGCTTGTCGAAAGTGAGCTTGCCGTCGCCTTTCGCTGGACCGAGCAGACCAGCTTCATTGCCGCCGTCCGCGGGCAACTCGGCGAGCTTCTTCATATGCTGATAGCCCGCCGTCCCCGGATACCGGTCGTGTAAGCCCCGGCCTCCGGTGAATTGTTGTATTCCCGCATTGAAGAGGCCAGCGAGGAACCCGTGTTCGAATCCTTGATGAAAGTTGCGAACTTTCCAAAGCTCTTCTTTGATCCAACTGGATTCAACCTTCTTTTGAAAGCCACCTAGCACGGCGGCGGACGAGTCATCTTTCCTCAGTGCTTCGAAAGCGGTTTCAGCCGCGAGCATTCCGCTCTTAATCGCCAGATGAATTCCTTTGAGGCGTTGCGAATTGAGGAACCCGGCGGAGTCGCCGAGAATCATCCAACCATCCCCCGCGACCGGAGGAATGGCCCACCAGCCGCCGTATGGCAGCGACTTCGCGCCGTAGCGAATCATCTTCCCGCCTTCGAGCAACTTCGCAACGAAGGGATGTTGTTTGAAATCCTGCAACACGTGCTGCGGATCAAGCCTTGGATCGGAATAATCGAGGCCGGTCACGAAGCCGAGCGAAACAATGTTGTCTTTTCCCCCGTAGATCCACGCGCCCCCATACTCTTTTGTCGTGAGCGGCCAGCCCATTGTATAAATCACTTCACCCGGCGCGATGCGGCCCGAAGGGACTTCCCACAACTCTTTTATCCCTTGGCCATAAGTCTGCGGGTTGCTGTTCTTCGCAAGATCGAATTTCGCGATCAGTTGTTTTGTCAGTGACCCGCGCGTACCTTCCGCGAGGATGACGACTTTCGCCTGCAGATCGTATCCCGGCTCGAAATTCGATTTGGGATGACCTTCTTTGTCCACGCCCTTGTCGTCGGTGCGAACGCCGGTAACGCGAGCTCCGTCGAAAAGCAACTCTGATCCCGCGAAGCCGGTGAAGATCGTAATTCCGGTTTCCTCCACTTTGCCGCCCAGCCACTTCACAAATCGATTCAGCGAAATGACGTAATTGCCGTGATCCCGGAGGGGCGGCGGTGTGATGGGAAACTTGAACTTGCTTTTCTCCGTGAGAAAGTAAACCGCTTCCTTCGTGACTTCAGCATCGAGAGGAGCTTCTTTTTCAAATCCCGGCAGCAGTTCGCGCATAGACCGTGGATCGAGCAGCGCGCCCGACAAACAATGCTGCCCAACCTCGCGCGCTTTTTCGAGCACGTAGATGTTTTCCTTGCTGAGCTGAGAGTTCGGATTCGCAGAATTGTGCGTGTCAATGAGCTGTGAGAGGCGCAGAGCGCATGCCATCCCAGCGGGCCCGCCGCCCACGATGACAACATCGGCAGGCATCTGCGGACGTTCGATACCCTCGATCGGTTTACGGAAAACCAGCATAGGATGCTTTAACGATTCGCGAGACTTGCTATCTCGCCCAAGCCGAGCAGCCTTTGGTCTGCGGTCACCAAAGTTAACTTCAGAACCTTAGCGGTAGCCGCCAGGAATCGGTCTGCCGGATCGGCATGAGGCAAGGACAGCGCGAAGCCAGTGCGAACAATTTCCTGAGTTAGCGGCGCTTCTCGCAGCTGATCGGCAGCGCGCTCGACCCAGGCCAGCGGATCCTCCACGCGAATGCGGCCCTTGTGCATCAGCGCCAGAGCTTCCCAAACACTGACCGGAGAGAGCCAGAGATCGTTGTCATTGTTCGACAACTCTCGCGCTGCGCCCTTTCCTATCCGCTTCGGATCCAATTTGCTCCAAATCCAGATATGAGTGTCGAGAAGCAGGTTCAATCGCGGTAGGCCTCAATGTCTTCCAGATCGATGATTGGGGAAACGATATCGCCGACGATTTCAGCAGTCCCAACCATGTCTCCCAAGAACTTCCGCTTGCGGTTGGGGCCGGCCGGGATGACTTCCGCGACCGGACGGCCATGACGCGTAATCCGCAAAGGCTGACGTGTTTTGTGCACTCGTTCAATCAGGCCAAGACACTTGGCTTTAAACTCGGAGATGGAAACATCATCCATGACCACTATTTTATCTATAGTCAATAAACTAGTCAATTAGTAGATGCTCTATCGAAAGCCATCAAAATATGCTGGAATGAAGCCGACTATCCTCCTGCCTTTGCCTTCTTCACTTCTTCAATCAGCGGCGGAACGATGTCGAACAGATTTCCCACCACCGCGAAATCCGCGATCTCAAAGATCGGCGCTTCGGAATCTTTATTAATCGCGATGATCGTGCGCGAACCTTTCATCCCGACAATATGCTGAATTGCGCCGCTGATGCCGAGCGCCAAGTAAAGCTTGGGCGCAACCGTCTGCCCGGAGGATCCAATCTGGCGATCCATGGGCAGCCATCCAGAGTCGCAAATGGGACGCGATGCAGCCAGCTCTCCGCCCAGCGCTTCGGCAAGCTGCTTCGCCAGTTCGATATTCTTTTGCTCTTTAATTCCGCGTCCCACCGAAACAATGATCTCAGCCTGCGTCAGGTCTACTGCCTGCTTAGCCTCTTTGAAAACTTCTTGCGGCTTGTTGCGAATGACGCCGTCGGCAATCTGAACATTGAAAGTCTCAACCGGAGCAGCGCTGGCTCCGGCTTCGGCTTTGTCTCCGCGGAACGCTCCGTTCTGGAAGGTGACGAACCAGGGAGCGTCGCAGGCAAAACTCACATCCGCCGCCAGCTTTCCCTGAAACATCTGACGCGTAAACAGAAGCTTGCCTCCTTCTTTTTTGTAGCCGATGCAATCGCTGATGGCCGTGCGACCCATGGCTGTCGCCAGCTTGGGAACAAAATCGCGCACCTGATACGTGTGCGGCATCAGCACCAGCTTGGGCTGCTTCGCTTCGATGAATTGCTTGAGCGCAGCGGAGAAAGCATCCGGAGTGTAGGGCTCAAGCTTGGGCGACTCAATCGCATGGACCTTCGAAACTTTCTTGGCCGCCACTTCGTTAGCAAAATTCCCTACGCCGCTGCCAACAATCGCAGCTTCGAGCGCCCACCCGGTCTCAGCAGCAAGCGCTTGACCCGCAGTTAGCGTCTCCCATGAGACGCGGTTCAATTTGCCTTCGCGTTGTTCGACGACCACTAGAATTGTGTCAGACATAAGTGCAGCTTCTAGCTCCTGGCTTCTGGCTCTTCGCCGCAATTATGCGGCGACAGCCTTGTACGGATGAATCACAGAACACGCACTTCGTTGCGCAGCTTATCCACTAACTTCTTGGCCACTTCACCCGCGGAGCCTTCCAGAAATTCCGTGTTCTTGGTTTTCTGTGGCACATAAAGCCGCTCGATCTTCTGCAGATTTCCGCTCACCGCGTGCTGCACTTCCGCCATGGCGACCTTGCGCAGCGGCTTATTCTTGGCCTGCTTGATGCCGATCAGGGTGGCGTAACGCAATTTATTGATACCGGACTGGATGGTTAATATCGCAGGCAGCGGCATGTCGACGAACTGAAAGTAGCCGGCTTCGAGTTCTCGCTTCACCCGAATTCCAGAATCGTTTTTCTCGATCTGCATAATGATGGTCGCGTGCGGCCAGCCGAGCAATTCCGCCAGCACGACCCCAGTTTGCGCATACCCGTAGTCGTCGGACTGCAAGCCGGTGAAGATCAGGTCGAAGGTCTCGTCTTTAATCGCGGCAGCGAAGGCTCGCGCAGTATTGAATGCGTCCAGGCCCACGAACCCGTTGTCTTCGAGATGAATTGCCCGATCCGCCCCTTTGGCCAGAGCTTCCCGAAGCACCTGCTGGGCGCGGGCCGGCCCGGAGGTTATGACCACCACTTCTCCGCCGTGTTTTTCTTTCTGCCGCAGCGCCTCTTCCAATGCATAAGCATCCGGCTCATTGACTTCGTAAGAAACGTCTTCGCGAATCCATGCGCCCGACTCATTGAGCTTGAGCGGCGCATCCTTCTGCGGCACCTGTTTCATGCAAACCAGAATCTTCAAGAGAAAGCTCCTCATTATCGGGCGATCGGGCATCGCGGTGGAGGTGCGCAAGCGCTGCCTTCACAGAAACCTTCAACCACCCATAGGGAAACCAGTCAGTATAAATCAGCGCTGGAGGAGAGAGGAAACGGGAAACAAAAAAGTGCTACTCGGTGAACACGACCGACTGCACTCCGGAAATTTCAAAGCGCTTGCGGCAACGCATGTTCTTGCAAGCCATCATATCGTCGCGGCGCAGCATATAGGATTTCGCCTTGGCGAAGCGAGCGCGGTCTCGTTCGTCGGCGCGGCCGGGAAGTTGATTCTTCTTGGTGCGCACCAGCCAGCTAATTTCGTATTCGGCGGCCTGCTGGCAATGCGGACAGTTCAGCGTCGCCATCTTCTTTTCCGGACGCTCGTCGAAAAATTCGCGCTCTTCCATAGGGTCGTTGGTCGCCGGTCGCAGCTCGGGCCGACTGCCAATCGTTTGTATTATTGCACGTCACTGCGCGATCAGCTATGGCAAGATGAGAGCAATGGCAAAGAAAGAAAAGAAAGCGAAGCGATTCACCGCGGTCGAAGCCGTAAAGACCATGGCACGGGAACAGATCGGAGCGCCCCCCGCGTCACGGATAGTGCCTAACCGCAAGAAGAAAACCGAGAAGCACAAGCCCACGCTGGAGAAGCTCCTGGCCGACCCGGAGTAAAACGGCGCCCTAGGGGGTTAGGGACGGACAGCCCGGAGCAGTTCCGTCAACCGTCACATTCGCCGTGCCCGTGATGAGGTTTCCCTTGGGACTGTTGGTTAGCAAGCTCGCCGAGATACCAGCTGTTCCGCAGTTGGTATTCGGGGTCACTTTACCCGCGCTCGTGACCTGCGAGACCTGAACCGTGTCCGATGTCCAAGTGACTTGGTTGGTAATGTCCTTTGTTGCCGGGGGATGCGTGTAGGTGCCTGTGGCTGTTAGTTGGACGAAGAGCGCAGGGTCAGGTCCGCCAAAGACAACATTATTGGGCGTCACCTGGATTCCAATAAGTTGCTGACTGCTTCCGCAACTGGGAAGAACGATCGCGGCCAAGCAAATCAGCAGTAAATTAAGCCAGTTTCGACGCAATCTAATCTCCGGAAGAGACGCTTCCCAAATCTTGGGGGAGTGAGCGACACTTTAGTAGAAGAACAGCCAAAAATCAATAGCGGACTGGACGCCGGCGCATTGCAAGCGTCGCTAACCCCTTGATCGTTTCGCTGCCAACTCGGCGAACTGCTTGACGCTCTATCCGGATGGTGTCGTATGAGCAGGTCTGGATCCAGACCGATTTCTTCTTCGTTCCATTCATAAAAAGACGAGTATATTTGTCCAGTTATCTTGAAGCGGAGAGCATACGCAGAATCTCAAGGAAAGCGAGGCCCAAGTGTTCTGCAGTTGGTGCGGCACGAAGCTGCCGGATGGCTCACAATTCTGCTTGAAGTGTGGCCAGAAGGCGGGTGCGGCGCCAGACAACACTTCGGTCGCCACGATTCCCGCCCGATCCGCATGCAGCAAATGCGGTACGAGATTGCCTTCGGACATTTCGTCCTGCCCGAAATGTGGACAGCCGGTTATGGCTGCAGCAAATAGCGCGGCCATGGCCAGCGCGGTTGCCGACGCCATGGCGCTGTTGCGGGCTCGACGCCGAGGGCGAATTCTGCTGTGGTCATTCGTCCCGGTGTTGCTCGGAGCACTGCTGTGGGTCGCAACCAGTCAAAGTCCAGCGGCACAGGAAGTACAGGAGTTCGTGCACTGGTCCCAGGCGCAAACCATCGTTGACGCGCAGGCGGCGGTGAACCCGCACAGCGTCTGGTCTCACGAGTTCACCGTTCCACCCGGCGCGCTGGATGTCAGCGTCAGCGGCGAGTTTACTGCGTTACCTAACAGCCCGCGCCAGGGCAACAGCAGAGGCACCGGGAGTGGCAAAGATCATGACAGTGGAATCGAAGCTTATGTGCTGACCAACTCTGCCTTTGTAGTGTGGAGCGGTGGTTATTCCACCGAGACCCTGTACCAGAGCGGCTCCATAGCCCGGGATGTCATCAATGCTCCGCTTCCGCCGGGCGGGGGAGTCTACGATCTAGTGTTCAGTAACAGGGCTTCGGAGCGCGCTAAGACAGTTCACGCCACCGTGCTTCTCCGCTACAAGAGCGGCTGGCCCAATGCGGTCTTGCGTCTGAAGGAGCGATTGTGGAGCTGGATTGGCCTGTAACGTCACCCTCCGACAATTTCGCTTACGAACTTGGCGAATTGCTTCACATCCTGTTCAGTGGTGTCGAACGAGCACATCCAGCGTACGACTGACTGCTCTTCGTCCCATACATAAAAGAAGTAGCGCTTTTGGATTTTGGCGATGGCCTTCCGGGGAATCTGCGCGAACACCCCATTAGCCTCCACCTTATAAACAACCTTCACTTTCGGGATTTTACTGATCTCTTTTTGCAGAAGCGCGGCCATCCGGTTGGCGTGCTGGGCGTTTTTCCGCCATAAGTCATTCGATAGCAACGCGTCGAGTTGAGCCGAGATGAAGCGCATCTTCGACGCCAGTTGCATCCCTTGCTTGCGAAGATAGAGGAAATCGCGGCCGAATTTCGTGTTGAAGAAGACCACGGCTTCGGCACCCAAGGCCCCATTCTTGGTTCCACCAAAGGAAAGAACATCCACGCCCAAATCTCGCGTAGCTTCGCGCAGAGTCAGACCCAGGCTGACGGCAGCATTGGCGATTCGCGCGCCGTCCATGTGCAGAAACATTTTGCGCTCATGAGCGAATCGCGCAAGATCGCGGATCTCCCGCGGCGTGTAAATCGTGCCTACTTCTGTGACCTGTGTGATCGAAATCACGCGCGGCTGCACGTGATGCTGATCGCCAATTCCGTGATAGGCGTGGCGGACAGCCTCAACCGTGAGCTTCCCATCCTGCGTAGGAATCGGAATCAGTTTGCAGCCGGTAAATTTCTCCGGCGCCCCGCATTCGTCCGCGTAGATATGGGCGGCCTCGCCGCAGATGACAGCGTGATACGGCTCGGTGAGCGCTTTCAGGCTTAAACAATTTGCCGCGGTGCCGTTAAAAACCATGAAAACCTCGACATCAGAGCCGAAGTGCCGTTTGAACTTGCCGACTGCAGCCTCAGTGTAAGCGTCGTCCCCGTAGCCCACCACATGCCCCCGGTTGGCGGCGGCGATGGCTTGCAAGACCTTGGGATGAACCCCGGCATTGTTATCGCTGGCGAAACTGCGGACAGGTTTCATGGCTTCAACAATGTAGCAGAGGAGAAACGCCGGTTCACGTTCGCCGGCTTAGTTATGGAATCGAAAAGTTGCACTTGTGGAATCAGGGTTTGCCAAACTTCGTCGCGATAACTTTTTTTGCCTTTTCGAGTCTAAGCTGACGGTCTAATTTTCTGGCTCGATTGTCAGAAACCTAAGCCTTGGCTGATCAGAGACTTACTTGCTACGCTGGTACGTGAAACGGGGCATTAGCATGAGGGGCGGATTGAGCTCAGAAGGTCGCGCTGACGTGCGGTCACATTTTTCCTCTGCGATCGCGCTTCTCTTCGCTCTGGTCCTTGCCGCGTTCGGCACGGCTTGCAGTGGAAGTTCCGTGAAGGGCGCGGCTCCCCAAGCGGACCCAGCCATTCCCGTCAAGATCCAGGTTGCGCAGTCGGTGCCTATCAGCGATACCACAGAATACGTTGCGACCCTGAAATCGCGGGACTCGGCCATCATTATGCCGCAGGTCGAAGGGCAGATCACCGACATCTATGTGCACTCCGGTGATCGCGTTTCGCCTGGCACCGTGCTGATGCAGATTGATCCCACCAAGCAGCAGGCCACAGTGAACAGCCAGGAACATAGCCGCGCAGCTCAGGAAGCCAACCTCGACTATGCCCAGCAACAGTACAACCGGATCAGCGCTTTGGCTGCGGCGGGAGTGGTCTCGAAGCAGGACCTCGACCAGGCAAAATCGGCGCTGGATACGGCACAAGCCCAGCTGAAATCGCTGGACGCGCAAGTCCAGGAGCAACAAGTGCAGCTCCACTATTATCGCGTGACTGCTTCGTCAAACGGGATCGTCGGCGATATTCCCGTTCACGTGGGCGACCGGGTCACGACCACAACGACGTTGACGAGCGTCGATAAACCCGGCAGCCTCGAGGCCTACGTTTACATCCCGGTGGAACGATCCTCTCAGCTCAAGATGAATATGCCGGTACAAATCGTCAACGGAAGCGGCGACGTCATGGCGGACAGCCGTGTCAGTTTCATTTCGCCGCAAGTGGATAACACCACTCAGACCGTGCTGATCAAGTCGCGCATCGCCAACAATGAGGACCGGCTTCGGAATTTGCAGTTCATCCGCGCCCGCGTGATCTGGGGAACCCACCAGGGACCCGTCGTTCCCGTGGTAGCGGTGTCGCGTGTTGGCGGACAGTATTTCGCCTTCGTGGCGGAGGATCAGAACGGAAAATTGGTGGCGCATCAGAAAGCCGTGCGCATCGGAGAGATGACCGGAAATGATTATGTAGTGCTCGACGGTATCAAAGCCGGAGACAAAGTAATCGTCTCGGGCGTCCAGTTTCTTGTGGATGGCGCGGCGGTAACGCCGCAGGGATAGGCTTTAAGCGCGGGCTTCAGGCTTCAGGCATTGGGCTTCGCGTCTAGAAGCTTTCGCTGAAGGCCTAAGGCCTGAAGCCTGAAGCCCGGCGCCCGAAGCCGTATTGTGGTTTCCCATGTTCGTTGACTTCTTCATACGACGGCCGGTTTTCGCTACAGTCTGCGCGCTGCTGATCATTCTCGCGGGCGCAGTCGTAATTCCCACTTTGCCGATCGCGCAATTCCCCAACCTCGCGCCGCCGCAAGTCAACGTCAGCAGCGGATACGTCGGAGCCAGCGCGCAAACTGTCGAGTCGGCAGTCACGATCCCTTTGGAGCAGCAGATCAACGGCGCCCAGGGGATGAAGTACATGACCTCCGACAGCGGCAACGACGGTTCCAGTTCGATTACCGCAACCTTCGAACTGGACCGCGATCCCGACCTTGCCGCCGTGGACATTCAGAACCGGGTGAATACGGCTCAAGGACGTCTTCCGAATGCGGTTAAAGCCACCGGGATAACAATCACCAAATCGTCGAGCAATTTTGTTTTTGGTGCGGGCGTGTATTCGCCCGACGACCGCTACGATCCGCTGTTCATGAGCAACTACCTCGACGTTTATGTGAAGGACACGCTAAAGCGCGTGCCGGGAGTTGCCGACGTCGTCATCTTCGGCGAACGCAAATATTCGATGCGTTTGTGGCTCGATCCCGTGCGTATGGCCAGTCGCGGCCTTACTGCCAGCGACATGGTCAATGCCTTGCAAGAACAAAATGTAGAAGTGGCTGCCGGCCAAGTCGGACAGCCTCCGATCAAAGCTGGACAACAATTTCAAATCAGTGTGCGGGCGATCGGGAGGCTGAGCGAGCCCGAGCAATTTGAAAACATCATCCTCAAGGCGAACGCGGATGGAACTTTGGTGCGTCTTAAAGATGTCGGCCGCGCCGAACTGGGAGCGGAGGACTACAGCTCTGACTTGATTTACAACGGGCATCCGTCGGTGGGTGTTGCCATCCTGCAACTTTCGAATGCGAATGCCCTTGACGTGGATCGCCGTGCTCTGGCCGAGTTGGACCGGCTCTCGAAACACTTCCCGCCGGGGATGAAATACGAAAATGCTTTCGATACGACGGAGGCCGTGGGTGAATCGATCCGCGACGTTCTCGTCACCCTCATCGAAGCCATCGTCCTGGTCATTCTGGTGATCTTCGTATTCCTGGAAGACTGGCGCAGCACAATCATTCCATCCGTCACCATTCCGGTCTCGCTGATCGGGACTTTCGCCTTCGTCAAAATCCTGGGATTTTCGATTAACACCCTGACCTTGTTTGGCATCACCCTGGCGACTGGCTTGGTCGTGGACGACGCCATTGTCGTCATCGAAAACATTGAACGCCACCTGCAGGAAGGTGAGCACGATCCGCGCAAAGCCGCGTCGGCCGCCATGGGAGAAGTCGCCGGCGCCGTCATCGCGACCTCTCTTGTTCTGGTTGCCGTTTTTGTGCCGGTCGCATTTTTCCCCGGCACCACCGGCATTCTGTTCCGGCAATTCGCGCTCACCATCGCTTTCTCGATATCGATTTCCGCCTTCAACGCTCTGACCCTGACCCCTTCGCTCTCCGCACTCCTGCTGGGCCGCGTTCACGGGGAAAAAGGATGGTTCTTCCGCCGGGTCGACAAAGTGATTGGCGGCATCACCGAAGGCTATCGGCGTTCACTGTATGTTTTTCTTCGCTTCCGCCTGATCGCGGTCATCCTGTTCCTCGCGGGATTGGGCCTCACCTTCTTGATTTTCCAGCGTGTGCCCACCGGCTTCGTCCCGGACGAGGATCAGGGCTACTTCCCGGTCATCATCCAGGCTCCTCCCGGCGCGTCCGGGGATTACGTCAGGAATGTTGAGGACCAGGTGAGCGCGATCATGCGCAAGATGCCGGAAGTCGAAAACATTTTTGCCATCACCGGCAACGGTGCGCCAAACCGCGGAATCATCTACGCCGGATTGACAGGGTACTCGCAGCGCAAAGGTCCAGAACATTCTGCGCAGGCAGTGGTCGATCGTTTGCGAGGCTCCGTTTCCGGGATCACGGGAGCGCTCGTGCTTTGCTTCTTGCCTCCCGCAATCCAAGGCTTGGGCCAGTTCGGCGGCTTCCAGTATGAAGTGCAGGACCAGGGTTCGCATTCGCTCGAAGAGTTGGCGAATGTCACCCAGGACATGGTTCGCCAGGGCAATTCGCGTAAAGATCTGACTGGGTTATTCAGCAGTTATACGGCTAGCGATCCGCAGTTCCTGGTCACCATCGACCGCGAGAAAGCCAAGAGCCTGCACGTCCCGCTGCAACAGATCACGGATACGTTAGGCGTATACATGGGCTCGGCGTATGTTAACGATTTCGATTTCAACAATCGTTCCTATCGCGTTTATGTGCAGGCCGATAAGCAATTCCGCTCGCAGGCGAAGGATCTGAAGCAGTACTACGTGCGCTCGGATACCGGCGCGATGATTCCGCTTGAGAACCTGGCCGCGGTCACGCAGACCACAACGCCGCAGGTTATTAGCCACTACAATCTGTTTCGCTCAGCAGAGATTGACGGCTCGCCCGGTCCGGGATTCAGTTCCGGACAAGCCATCGCCGCCATGGATGATTTGAGCAAGAAAGTTTTGCCTCAGGGTTTCACCTACGAATGGACAGGCCTGTCACTCGAAGAATTGGCCTCGGGCAGGACCACAATCATTTTGTTCGGACTGGGAGTGCTGGTCGTGTATCTGACGCTGTCGGCGCAATATGAAAGCTTCGTTCTGCCTTTCATCGTGCTGCTCGCGGTACCAATGGCCTTGCTGGGAGCGCTCGGCGCCCAAGCCTTGCGTGGTTTGCAGAACGATGTCTACTGCCAGATCGGGCTGGTGATGCTGATCGGATTGTCCAGCAAGAACGCGATTCTGATCGTCGAATTCGCCGAACAGTTGCGGGAGCGTGGACTTCCGCTGGTTGAGGCCACAGTCGAAGCCGCCAGGATTCGTCTACGTCCGATCCTCATGACCTCATTCGCGTTTATCCTCGGCGTTGTTCCGTTAATGGTGGCCCATGGCGCTGGGCAGGAAGGACGCCACTCCGTCGGAACCACCGTGTTTGGTGGCATGATCATGTCAACCGTTCTCAATCTCTTCTTCATTCCCGTCCTCTATCTGATCATCGAAGGATGGCGAGAGCGAGGTAAAGCCCACGTCCCACAACCCGCGCCCGCGCCCGCGCCCGCCGACTAGTGCTGGTTTCTTCAGATGGTTGCGGGAGGGCACGGCTTCAGCCGTGCCGATCACGCTAGCGAAGATACAGGCTTTAGCCTCTGAAGGATGGACTGTTCATTCCCGCAGAACACGTGTTCTGCTCTATAATTTTGGCGTCTCCCATCATGCGTAATCTCTTCTCCTTGGGGCTGTTGGTTTCGATTTCTGCCCTAGCGCAAACCGGTCCCGCCAAAACTCCGTTGCCCAGGTTCGAAGACGTTGCTAAACAAGCGGGCTTGACCATTTCCCACATTTCATCTCCAGACAAACGCTACATTGTGGAATCGATGAGCGGCGGCGTGGGCCTGATCGATTGCGACAATGACGGCAGACTCGACATCATCACGGTGAACGGATCCACCGTCGATCGCTACAAACAGGGCGGCGATCCCTTGATCACGCTTTATCACCAGGACGACGGCTTCAAATTCACCGACATCACCAAGTCCGCCGGACTCACTCGAAAAGGGTGGGGCATGGGAATCGCGGTGGCCGATTACGACAACGACGGTCTCCCCGACATTTACGTAACTGGCTTCGGCGGCAACGCTCTGTATCACAACCTGGGCAACTGCAAATTCGAAGATGTCACGGAGAAAGCAGGCGTGGCTGAGCGGAGGATTTAGCACCGGCGCGGCCTGGGCCGACTACGATCGAGACGGCCACGTCGATTTGTTCGTCTCGCGATACGTGCACTTCGATGTGAACAAACTCCCCGACTTCGGAAAAAACGAGAAGAACTGCAGCTTCAAGGGAATCCCGGTGCAGTGCGGTCCGTGGGGAATGCTGGGCGAATCTGACTTGCTCTTTCACAATCGCGGCGATGGCACCTTTGAAGAAGTTTCCAAAAAAGCCGGCGTCGACGATCCCAACAAATACTATGGCCTGGGCGCGATCTGGGGTGATTACGACAACGACGGCTGGCCCGATTTATATGTTGCCAACGACTCCGGCCCGAATTACCTCTACCACAACAAGCACGACGGGACTTTTGAAGAAGTCGGCATGCTCTCAGGAGCCGCGGTCAGCGGTGACGGCTCGGAGCGCGGCAACATGGGAGTGGACTGGAGCGATTACCTGCACGAAGGCCGGCTTTCGATGTTCGTCACCACGTTTACCGAGCAACCCGACAGTCTGTATCGCAATCTTGGAGCGCAGGGATTTTCCGAAGTCAGTTACCCCGCCAAGCTCGCGAAACCAACCTATGAGCCTGTGGGTTGGGGCACGGGATTTTTTGACATGGACAACGACGGCTGGCCCGACCTCTTCGTCGCCAATGGCCACGTGTATCCGCAGATGGACCAGGTCCCGGGCGCTCCCCGCTATCGCGAGCCCATGCTGCTGTTCCGCAACAACCGCGACGGCACCTTCGAAGATGTTTCCAGCGTGCTTGCCGGAATCCCTGACGCCTCGCGGCGGGGTGCGGCTTTTGGCGATCTGAATAACGACGGGAACATCGACATCGTCGTGATGAATACAGGCGAACCGCCAACCCTCCTACTGAATCGAGGAGGAAACAAAAATCATCGTGTGCTATTCAAATTAGCAGGAACGAAGAGCAACAAAATGGCAATCGGATCGCGCGTCACAGTTAGAGCTGGAAAGTTGGTGCAACTCAACGAGGTTCGCGCCGGAGGCAGCTACCTTTCGTCGAACGATCCGCGACTACATTTTGGTCTGGGCGCGGAAGCCAAAATGGACGAAGTAGAAATCAAGTGGCCGAGCGGCAAAGTTGAAGTGCTGCGCGATGTCCCGGCAGATTTTATTTATACGATCGTGGAAGGCGAAGGCATTCAGAAAAAAACTGCACTCCCGGCACCGTGAGCTGATCGCTTCCTTGCCGTCACTGCCCGATTGAGCTGGCCACCGAGGAAAATACGTTGTTCGCGTTTCCTCCGATCAGACGAAGCGTGCCCACCACAATCACTAGAATCACTGCCAGCATGACTGCGTACTCGGCGATGTCCTGGCCCCTTTCTTCGGACCAAAGTGCCAGCAGTGACTGAACCACGCTCGACCACTTGAAACACATCAACACAGCCTCCTGAAGTTAATCGAACACCTGAGTTCGCTTCTGCGATGCCTGCTGCAAAGACTTGCACCTCGCAACTTGTCAACTGCGCCGCGTTCGGTGAGAACCAGGACGAACGGTTGCCGGAACACCTTACTCTACGAGCCTCGGCGCACCCAGGCAAGGGACATCAAGTGTCAACTCAGGACATTTCAGGCCATCGGCATATTATGCCGAGGCGCACAGTGACAGCCCGCAACGTGTGCCGGTCGGACAACCGAGCGCGTATGATGAAAAACGCCATATTCCACCATGCTCCCGTTCAAGCTGGTTTACAGCGACGATTACTATCTGCCGATCGGCACGCACGTCTTTCCGGCCGATAAGTACCGCCGGATTCATGACCGGCTGCTGGAAATGGGAGTCGCCGGGGCTGAAGACTTCGTAACTCCGCAACTGGCATCCGATCAGGATGTACTGCTGGTCCACACGCCTGCTTACGTCCAGAAGTTGAAGACCGGAACACTCTCCGCGCGCGAAGAGTTGGAGATGGAAGTTCCGTACTCGCCGGAACTGGTTCGAGCATTCTGGCTGGCGGCCGGTGGCTCAATTCTGGCCGCCGATTATGCTCTGCAGAATCACATCGCTTTCAACATCGGTGGCGGATTCCATCACGCCTTTCCCGACCATGGCGAAGGCTTCTGCATGGTTCACGACGTTGCCGTCGCCATCCGGCGCATGCAGCACGATGACAGGATCACTCGCGCCATGACCGTTGATTGCGACGTACATCAGGGCAACGGCACCGCTGCGATTTTTGCCGGCGTGCGTGTTCCAACGGGACCGCTGCCTTCGACTTCTGCTTCGACTCTGAGCCCTGCGATGCCCGTAAAGGTACGCAACGCTCACGCGGGCGACGTATTCACCATCTCGCTCCACCAGGAAAACAATTATCCGATGTGGAAGCCGCCATCTTCAATCGATGTCGATCTGCCCGACGGGATTGGCGACGACGATTATCTGGCATGGCTCGACAACGCGCTCAGTTCGGGCCTGCGCCAGTTCGATCCGGAGTTGATTTGCTATATCGCGGGCGCCGATCCCTACTGCGAAGATCAGCTCGGAGGTCTGTCGCTGACCATCGAAGGATTGAAACGTCGCGACGAACTGGTTTTTCACGTTGCCCGCGCTCGCAATATTCCGGTCATGGTGACGTTCGCCGGCGGGTACGCGCGACGAATTGAAGATACGGTGACGATTCACTGCAATACGGTGATCGCGGCGATTGAGTCTTTCTCCTGTATCTAAAATTGCGGGATAAATGCATAGTTTTGCAGCTTGAGGATGGCGACACCAGAAGGTCTTCCAGAGTTCCGTTGCTTTTGCTGATTGTTCTTGACATGATCCTTGGTCGATGTACAATCCAGTCTCTTTTGGCTGTTGGTTGTTGCCGTCTTCTGTAAGGCGATGAAACCATCCAGCAATCTGCGGGGCTCGAACGGGAGAGGTTTAGTTGAGGCCTCGTGCAAGAGAGAGCAGTTCGATTGCATCCGGCAAGCGGTGACAATCCAGCGGATTCAACTGTGGTAAGGACGGCGAGGGTCCCCCCGGTCTTGAATTTCGTCCCAACCCGTGCAAGCAAGTCCAATCTCAGGTTAAACGGAGAACAAAAACGAATGAACACACTCAAGCCCACACTACTTTACATTGGCGTTTTGGCCCTTGCCTGCGGCACGCTTGCGGCTCAAGACGCCCAACGCGCTCCGCAGATGTCGGTAACAAAGGCCTCCCCGGTCGTCCGGGAGGCGGATCCAACCCCTCCAGGACTGAAGAAAATATTCAGCAACTTGGGATCAAAAACTGACACGTACGATGACACCGATGGCTACCTCGTGGAAGGCCCGACCAATCCAGCGACCGGCGAATACCAGTGGATTGCCGATCCGTTCACACCCAAGAAAGCGTCAACCGTAACGGAAATTGAAATCGCCCTCGTTTACTTGGGGTCTGGAACGAACAACGCGGAAGTCGCCCTTTACTCTGACGTCAAGGGCTTACCCGGCAAGGCGCTCGAGACCTGGAATGTAAAGAATCTGCCCACCTCCGGCACTTGCTGCAAATTGGTCACAGTGAAAAGCAAGAAAGGCATTAAGGTCAAGAAGGGCAAACAGTACTGGGTTGTTGGGATGACCGATAAGGCTTCAACCACGGCCTACGACGCATGGGATTTTGTTTGGAACGACGCGGTTGGCCCGATTGCATTTATCGGTACCGCGACCAATGGTGTTTGGACATCCTACACCTCAGGTCCTACCCAGGCGTTCGCCGTACTGGGAACAACGCCCTAGTCGCATCTCCGATTGATTTGCGAATTGAAGTGTATCTTTAGCCGCCGGAGCCGGGCCCCTGTAGTTCTTGGGATCTGGTTCCGGCGTTCTTTCTACATCACCTTCAGATTGCGGGCGTCGGGTGTCTCTCCTGTTCGACTGCTAAAATAGTCCAGTCATCATGTTCGAGAATCTTTCAGAGAAACTTCAGCGTGCGTTCAAAACTCTGCGTGGGCAGGCTGTCCTCAATGAAGAAAACATTCAGGAGGCGCTACGCGAGATCCGTCTGGCTTTGCTTGAAGCCGACGTCAACTTCAAAGTCGTCAAACAGCTTATCGACCACATTCAGGAGAAGGCTGTTGGCCAGCAGGTCGCGACGGCGCTTTCGCCAGGCGAGCAGGTCATCAAGATCCTGCGCGACGAACTGATCGAAACTCTCGGCCACGACACTGCGCGCATGAAGTTCGCTTCACAACCTCCAACAGTCATCCTGATGGCGGGTTTGCAGGGCTCCGGCAAAACCACAACTTCCGGCAAACTGGCAAACTGGCTCAAGAATGGCGGGCATCGGCCGCTGCTGGTTTCGGTCGACGTTTACCGTCCCGCTGCGCGCGAACAGCTTAAAGTCGTGGCGCAGGCGATCAAGGCCAACATCTACGAAGGCGCGAACGTCGAAGCCAATACGGCGACGGTCGAGCGCCTGGCCAAAGAAGCGCGCCGCGAGGCCATTAACACTGGCTCCGACGTGCTCATTGTCGATACCGCAGGCCGCCTTCACATCGACGATCAACTGATGGAAGAGATGCAATCGCTGAAGCGGTTGCTCAATCCGCAGGAGATCCTATTCGTCGCCGATGCGATGACTGGACAGGATGCGGTCAACTCCGCCGACGAGTTCCACAAGAAGCTTTCGCTGACAGGCGTTGTGCTCACCAAGATGGATGGCGATGCCCGCGGCGGCGCGGCGCTATCGATTCGCCAGGTCACGGGCCAGCCGATCAAGTTCATCGGCGTGGGCGAAAAGTATGACGCGCTGGAGCCGTTCCATCCCGATCGCATCGTGTCGCGCATTCTTGGCATGGGCGACATTCTTTCGCTGATCGAAAAGGCCGAGCAGAATGTCGATAAGAAGAAGGCGCAGGAGATGGCCAGCCGCGCGCTTTCTGGCGATGGATTCTCGCTCGAGGATTTCCGCGATCAGTTGCGCCAGGTGAAAAAGATGGGATCGATCCAAAACATCATGGGCATGCTGCCCAGCATCGGTCCCTTCGCCGGATTGCAGAAACATGCCGATAAAATCGACGAAAAGCAGATTAATCGCGTCGAAGCCATCATTAATTCGATGACCATCCATGAACGCATGCACCATGAGGTCATCAACGGCAGCCGGCGCAAGCGCATCTCACGCGGCTCCGGTACCAGCGTGCAGGAAGTCAACAATCTGCTGCGCCAGTATGCCCAGATGCGCAAAATGTTTAAGCAGATGGGCAAGGCCAGCTTCGCGCGGAAACTCGCGGGGATGAAGCTGCCAGGGATGTAAGGTCGGACGTGCCCGCGGATCTTAGTTGCACATTTTATGGTGCAGGATTTCCCTCAAAAAAAACTCTCATTTTTGCCTAAAATCTAGAAAACAAAGGACCGTAATTTTTTCGTCCCGCTAGATCTATGGTTCTAAAGGTAGTTAGAGGCAAAATCTTGGGAACATTGGAGTTAGCGTGCTTCCTGGCGGCGCGTGGTTCCGTTTCGGTCCTGAGAGGACGCCGGAAACATCGTTCAGGGTGAAGTTGTCAAAGATCTGAGATTATCCTGCAGATAACTTCTGCTTTCATATGTTATCCGAGTTGAAGACACGGGGTCAAGAAGAAAAGGGATGAGCTGCGGCGTTGGCGCTCGGATCGAGAACCGAAAAGCGTGAGCACTACGGATTTCGCCTCTTTCTCTCCTAACAAGTAGGGCATGCCCAGGTTTAGCGTCCGACGTGCGCGTAAGTCCGATTGGACATGCAAAGGGTGGACACGAACCTGGGGCACCGGGCGTGGTAAGGCAAAATAATTCTTTGGGGGTCCGCCACGGGCCGCTTGTGGAAAACCTGACCCCTTGGCAGATGCGTTGGTACACCCCAGATCATCCAATCACTTAGTGGGCGCGATTTAATCAAACAGATTGCGGTTAATGCATCGGTAAACGCCACCTGTTGGATGCATCGATTTGCATACCTGTGGGCTGTATTTTTGTATTGTGTTGTTGAGTTTTTCCTGCTAGAAAAAGTAATGCCCACTTTTATCGAAAAAGTGGGCACAAAATTTGCCTCTTGACTGGTGCTTCGGTCGGAGGACTTTAGATGTGTCTCGCAAACCCATCTTAGAGTTCCCACCCCAGGCAGTCAAGAAAAATCTTCGGGAGAATCCTGTCTCTCAACAGGGATTCCCGATTTAGCACCGAAGGAGCATTATGGCGATCACTGCCCGATACATTTTAATGTGCGACGATGTTCGCCGCGAGGACAACGGCAAGATCATCCTTATCGGTTTATACACGCCCGATATAGCTGTCCAGCAACTTCCGTTCGTAATGCCGACTCTGACTTTTTTTTTAAACCTAGAGTCGGATCGACCCGGACATTTCGGATTTCGTACTAGGGTTGAGCATCAAGAGACAGGGGCAGTTTTGCCGCAAACGGAAGCAATGGGAATGCTCGCAATTGCGAATCCCCAACAGCCGGGAATTGCAGTCGTTAAATTTGGCGGGGTGAGCTTCAACGCGCAAGGTCTTTACAGTTTCAGTCTCCAGTTAAATGATCAGCGCGATCCGATAGTTTCCCCGTTCAACGTGCAGCTAGTCGTGGCTCAACCTAACCCCATGCCTATGCAGGGTGGGTTACGACATTAGCGGTGGATGATGGTTTCAGGTTGCGGATTTGTGCTTGTAGATCGTCGCGATGGTTGCCGAGGCGAGTTGTTCTGTGTGGGGGCCAGCGGTAAAAGCCACAATTCTGACGATTGGCTTATTTCTGGAACTTGCACGCGGGTTGAAGGCAGAAAATCAAACAACTGCTTTTTCAATTCTTTTTCGTCGATTCGGCCCGTGATGTATCCGGCATAGATGCTGTCGATGTCGATAAATACATTTTGGATTTCCGGGACAAGGAAATCGCTCTCGACATACATCGAGGCGAATCTCTCCCGGAACTGGTGAGCGGTCATTTCACCGTCATAAAAATCGCCAACAAGGTCACGCACTTCGTCGAGTAGAGGCATAACTAATGACTTCCGACTATAAAATCATATCAAGCGAGGAGATCATGCGCAAATATTACGAAAGTGGCATAGAGGCCTTGTTACCGACATTCCAGCCCGTAACGAAGTCTTATCGAAACATTAGAAGACGCACAGAAATATACTTCAATCGTAAGACACGGCGCAAGATGCTTGTTAGGGTATTTGACGAACGAGACGACAAGACGGAAGAAATGTGTGTGACGTGGCTGCGGGATGGCGACATCATATACATCGCGGACCGGCGATAACAAAGGCGAAAGCGTTCTTAAGTCTCCCCTTTCACGCATCCCCCGAAAACGATTATAAGGTCTCTTCGCAAAGCTTGCCGATCAGTTCTTGATACGTAAGGCGCTTCCCAACAACGCGAAAAAAGTGGGGCACCCCTGTGATGGTCCGGGCCACCCGCCAGCACTGGTTCAGCGGCTGAGCCGAGCTTCGCCCCTTGCAAAAAACGCAAGGAGCGGCGCGCTCCGATAAGAAGAAACCAGTTGTCAGTTGACGGTTCTCGGTTCTCAGTTTGTTTCTTGCGGAGTTAGAGAGTGGCGCGGCACGAATGGCCGCGCCACTTTGTTTTTCTTCTTTCTTTTCTTTCTGGTTAAGTGCCGGTTCTCTTGGCTTGCGCTGATGATGGCGCACCCAGGGCTGCGGCGACTTGCGTCCCGATTGGCGAGCCCAGGCCGGAACATGCGTCCCATCCCTTGCCGGCTGAATAGGCGCCGTTGTTGCCGGTGGTGATGTCATTGAAATCATCGTCGGCACTCACGTTCTGATAGAGCAACGGGTTGATAAAACCGGCGGGCTTTCCGAGGCTTTCGTTGATGAGCGCGATCAATCCGGCCCAGAGCGGAGCGACCGCGCTGGTGCCGCCGATCACGTCGGGGTTGCCATCGACGAGAGTGACGTAGCCGGTGGTTGGATCGGCGTTTCCAGTCACGTCGGGAACGCCGCGTCCAACATTGTGGTTTGGATTGGCGGAAGGCGGTACGCCCGCGCTGGTCTGCCAACTCGGTACCGGAGTGAAAAAGTCGCTGATGCCGCCTCCGGTTGCGCCTTCATTGTTTGCCAGTTCGTTCCACACGGTTTCGCCGCTGATGGAGTTGCCGGAGGCGACCAACTTTGTCCCTCCGCAGGCTAGAACGTTGGGACTCGAGGCAGGGAAGTCGACGTGGTTGAGGTTGTCGGTGACGCCGTCGGTCGAGCCGTCGTCACCGGCGGCAACGCAGACGGTTACGCCCATGGCAGCGGCAGCCTGGAATGCCTCATCCATCGAGGTCATCGCTTGCCCTGTCCAGGAGGATTCAGGACCGCCCCAACTGATGGAAACGATCGACGGGTTATTGGTGCTGTCGTGCACTGCGGTTGTGATCGCGTTCAAAAATCCGGCATCGGTGTTGTCGGCAAAGTAGGCGACGATCTTGGCGCCGGGTGCGATCGCATCCGGAGACTTCTATATCGAGCATGACTTCGCCGTCGGGGCCGTTCGGATCCCCGGTGGGATTGTTGCTTCCGTCGTCGATTGACACCGACGATACGGTTGGCGTCTTGCTCAGCTTGAGCTGTTTCCAATAGTTGGTCAGGTCTGCCGGTTTGTAACCGCCGCCCAATTCGATTAGCGCGATGCATTCTCCTGATCCATCTACCCCCGTGGGGAAGTTGTAGAACTCGGCGACTTGCGTGGGGGTGTAAGACACGCTTTGGGGATGCGCACGCCGCCTACGAAAATGCGGTTTGGCCTGTGGGCGATTGTCGAGGCCGAACACGCCTTCGATCACATCCTGTAGTTCCGAGGGAATATGGACGGGCCCAGTGCGGCCGCGGTAGTTGCCGCTGGGATGCTGATATTCCTTGAGTTGGACGCCAAATGCCTGATCCATGGCGGCGACGGTTCCGGTGAGAATGACGGTGCGTCGGGCCGCGCTCTTTTCTTTTACCGTGAGTTTGTGCTCACGGGCGAATGCCTCGACGCGAGCAATGCTTTCGGGAGCAGCACCGTGGCTTTGCTCGAATTGTTTACGGCTCAAAATGGTGCGTTTTGCGATCGGTTTGGTGAATGCGTCGGCGCTGACAATCGGCTTTTTCCCCGCGCGAGAGCGCAGACGGATGGTGACATCAAGTTTTTCGTTGGGGTTGGCTGGGCCAATCTCTTTCGCTCCTGCGAGGGGAGCGCGCTCACTACCGGCAATTGCAAGTTTTTTCGGAGTAGACATAAGTCTCCTTTCTGTAGGGCCTAGCTGATTGTGAAGAAAAGCAGCGCAGCGTTACAACCGAGTCCGCTTTCGCAAGACTCCACCCAGAAAGGAGCCGAGCGCCCGGCAATCCTACGAAATCAGTGCTGGCCCGTTAGATGGCTGCGACGTTAGCAACACACCATTAACAATGCAAGCGATTTGTTGAAGCGATTCCAAAAACTGGACGGAATTTTCCCAGATTGAAAATTATGTGGTGATCAGGGTGAGGGGCTAGAACAAAAATTTCGCGCCCAACTGGACCAGGCGAGGCGAATTGGCGCTGACGACTTGGCCAAAGTTGGAACTGCTGATGTTGCCGTCGACGGATTGCGGTCCGAAAAACTGGGCGTGATTGAAAATGTTGAAACCTTCGAGCCGAAACTGGAGCGACTTGGATTCAGTCAGACGCACATTCTTGAGAAGCGCCATGTCGTAGTTGTTCATCCCCGGTCCGTAGAAGAAGCGCCGCTTTGCCGTGCCTGGCGTCCCCAGGGCGTTGTCGCTGAACTGGGAGGGATCGAAATAAGGCCGACTGTTGCGGGGATTGTGATTCAGATCGAGAGGACCTCCGGAGTAGTCGGGCTCATCGACGCCATAATTGTTGATGCCATTCGGTTCGGCTCCGAGCAGGGAATTGTCCCCGTAATTAATGAGAGTGACCGGCAGCCCTGAACTGAAATGAGTGATTCCGGAAAGTTCCCAACCTTCCGTCCAACGGTTCGAGGCGTGGAACAGTCTTTCGAATGGAATTTTGTAGTTGTAGCTGACGACAAAGTTATGGGTGATATCGAATGAAGAGAGTGCATAGCTGAGCGCGGGATTGATCGGATTTACTTCTTCTCCAAGATTTGAAGATTCGTCCATCGACTTGCTGTAGGTGTATCCGGCAGACAGTTCCAGGCGTCCGCTGGTATGGCGCAGACTGAGTTCGAGAGCGTTGTAATTCGATTTGCCGATGGTCGACTGATTGGTGTCGCTGCCGAAGTTCGGACCGAGAGGGCCGCGGGTTCCGTTGATCACCTGGCCCGCCGCGGTCGTGAATACATTGCCCTCTCTGAAAGGGCCGCAGGTGGCGGAGCCTGGCGCGACGGCACTCGGCTGGCTCAGACTCAGGCAGAGCGCGGGGTCGCCGGGATTGGCTTCGAGCATCACCAGAAGCCGGTGCGCCTGCGCGCCCAGGTAGCTGGCGGTGAATACAGTGTTGGCTCGGAGCTGCCGCTGAATCGACAGCGAGTATTGCTCGACGTAGGGAATGCGATTGGTCGGGGCATATGCCGGGATGCCGGAGATCGGCTCATAGCGCGACCAATCGACATTGGGATCTGGATTACTGCTCGATGCCTTGCCGGTCACGAGCGCCATAGGAAACGGCTGCGTCTGTACTTGCCCGGTCGACGCGGAGATAAAGGGCGTAGCGAACAGCGGGGGAGAAGGGCTTGAATATGTGCTGCCGAAGGGAGGGTTGGCGGCGAGAATCCCGACCGTCAGGGCTTCGATCGCTGTATAGTACATGCCGAAACCGGCGCGGATGCTGGTTTTGCCGGGCCCTCCTAGAATTTTGCTGAGAAGACCATCGTCCTTGGCTTGGGGTGAGTAGGCCAATCCGAAGCGCGGGGCGAAGTCGAGATTTCCCGGAGGAGCCAGCGTTCGGGACACACCGGGATCAGTCGGGAAGAGGATTCCGGCGGGCGCGCCGGGAAAAACAATCGAGGACTTGCCCGGTTCGAAAGTAGAGATGCCGTTGTTTTTCTCATACCAGGGCTCGATGCGATCCCAGCGTAGACCGTAGTTCAGTGTCAGGTTCGAACGTATCCGCCAACTGTCTTGTCCGTACAGGCCCCAGTATCGATTGCGGCCGTAGAACGGTTGAAGTTGGCTCTGGTTGTACTGGCTGGGAATTCCGAGCAAGAAATCGGCAAAGTCGGATCCTGTCTCGCTTCCGGTGAACAGGAAATTGCCGTTGAATTGTGCGATCGGATTTGTGTTGACCTGGTCGTAGTGAAATTCCGCTCCGAATTTCACGGTGTGGCGGCCCGCGACTTTCGAGAAATTATCGAGCCATTGGAAAGTATTGTTGACCTGCTTCAACTCGTTCGCGTTGGTGCCGATGGAGAAGGCGTTGAAGACGATGTTTTCCACTCCTTCGCCTTGCGGATTGAGAGGCACAATGCCAGAAGTCCCCGCGCCGGTCACAAATCCCTGCGATGCCAGGCTCACGCCGAGTCCGCCGACGGGTTTGCCGAGATCGTTGTGATCGCGCATGAAGCTGAAGTGGAACTCATTGACCGCCGTCGATCCCAACGTCTTGGTGTCGCCCAAGCTGAGCAGTTGAGCGCGTCCCAGATAGAGCGCGCTGAAACCCGGCACACTTGCTCCGCTCTGCGCCACGGGATAGGGATTGTTGAGAGTGTAATCGTCCAGAAAATAATAGGCCGACAGCAGGCCCCAATGACTGTTGTAATCGAGCCGGTAGGCGCCTTTGTCGTCGCGCAAAGTCTCGTTGGAGTCCGAGGTGGCGAAGAGGTTTGCGCCCACATTTGGCCGCGGAATGTATTGCAGCAGGTTCTTCGCTGGCGTGGACCACACCGAGGCCGGAATCGTGGCGTTGGGAAAAACACACTGCGAGGAATTGACGCACCCGGCCGCATAATAGGGTTCACCCGGGGAAACGGGATAACCCAATTTCTGGGAGAGCAGGTTTGCCCAATTTTGGCCGGTGACCGTGCCGGTCAGGGAGCTAGCCAGATCGGACAACTGGCCCGAGCGGTCCAGCAGGGAAGGGACTGGGATTTGGCCGGTGTCTACGCCTTGGGTCGATCGCGTTCCCTGGTAATCGGCAAAGAAAAAGATCGCGCTCTTTCGGATCGGGCCGCCGAAGGTTCCGCCAAACTGATTTTGGTCAAATGTGCCGCGGGTCGGGGAGAAATAGTTGCGGGCGTCGAGGTTCGTGTTACGCAGAAATTCGAACGCGTCGCCATGAAATTGGTTGGTGCCCGATTTTGTGACCACGTTGATCTGTCCGCCGCTGTGGCCTCCGTATTCTGCGTCGAAGTTGCTGGTAAGGATGCGGAACTCGGCAATGGAGTCGAGATTCGGAATGATCGCAGCGCCCGAGTTCACGTCTTCTTCGGCGTCGCTGCCATTCACGATGAAGGCATTCGAAAACTCGCGCTGGCCGTTGATCGAAATCGTTCCCGGATTGAGACCGCCGGAGGGCGAAAGCGCGCTGACGCCGACGTCCTGCTGTGTGTTTGAGGTGAGCGATGTCGCCGGGACAACGCCCGGTTGAAGAGCAAGCAGATCGGTATAGCTGCGGCCATTCAAAGGAACGGCGGACATTTTAGTGGCGCTGATGACCTCTCCTATCTGCGTGTCGGACGTTTCCACACGAACCGCGTTCTCGTTTACCGTGACCGCCTGGGCGCGGCCGCCGACCTCCAATACGGCGTCGACTACGAGCGCGCTATTGGCGTCGACGGTAATGCCGGTTCGCTGATAGGGATTGAAACCCGTTTTCTGGATCGTGATGTTGTAGCGGCCGATGGCAAGATCGGGAAGTGAGTAGAATCCTTGGCCGTTGGTCGCGACCTGATGCTGGACTCCGGTTGCAATATTGGTTGCGTTTATCGTGGCATTCGTAATTACGGCGCTGCTCACATCTTTAACCGTGCCCGACACGCTTCCGCCCGTCCCGGCCCAGCAATCGAGGGCGAGGAGGATGAACGTGAAATAAAGACGTATGACGCTACGCAATGAGCACCTTTAAGATCCTGAGAAAAATTAGAAATTGAGGGTCTTTGTGCGACTGAGTTGCATCTAGGTCACCCCAAAAGTAGTCTAGCTCGCGGCTTTCTGGCACTGCTTGCAAACTCCGCCCACTTCGAGCCGCACCACTCGTATCTGAAAACCACTTTGCTTGACCATCTCTTGTTTCAGCTTCTCGAAAGACGAGCTCGCGTATTCCATAATCGCGCCGCAGCGAAAGCAAGCCATGTGGCAGTGATCGCGATTGGTTTTGGCCTCGTAATAATGCTTTTCGCCCTCGATGTGCATCAGATCGAGTTCATCGATCAACCCGCGATTCTTTAGCAACGCGAGGGTTCGATAGACCGTTGCGCGATCAATCTCGGGATCATGTTTCCTGGCAAGCTTGAGAAGCGTGGCCGCATCCAAGTGCCGGGGCGAGTCCTGAATAATATTCACCAGGAGGCGTCGCTGAGGAGTCATGCGCACGTGGCGCGAAGCCAGCTCCTTCATCAGCGAAGGACGGGTGATTTCGGTGCCAATTTTGGATCTTCCCAGTTGCGACTCAGTTGCAACAAGTGCCCTGGACATCTGAACCTTTCTTTGTCCCTGATCTAAAGTTTTTGCTTTGGTTTGGTGTAGTTGCGACCGAGTCGCAATCGGGCTAACAAAACTAATTAGAATCGAAGGGCCCTCTTTCTGTCAAGACGACGGCCAGCGAACGGTCGATTATCGAAAACGAAGCGAGCCTGGTTGCGCCTCTGCGGAGTATTTCGCCATGCTGCTTCACCAAACCTTAAGCCAAAGCAAGGCTGCGGAGGAATGCAAATCGACCGCTTGGGAGACGCTTGCAACTTCTGTCGAGCGTGACCACTCTTAAGTGGTAGCACGTCGGTCACGTATCACCGGCCAACATTGACACGGTAGAGTAAACTGTAATGGCGAACAAGAATCCCAAGAAGGGCGCTCGCATGGCCACGTCATCCGCTAAGCAAAAATCCGCCATGGATACGCTGTTAGAGAGCATGGACGAGTTGGTCGACTCTGCCGTACAAAGAATGACTCCCGACGAATTGCGTAAGACTCGGAAGGAAATCAATGACTCGTAGACCGCGCTGTTGATGCTCATAAACGGCGTCGCGAAACTGCTTAATCAGTTCCTTGCGCTTCGTCATCATTCTCGGCTCCAACCCTTTGATCCAGGCCACAAAGGCGGGGTTCAGATCCCAGCGCGATTCGGTCAGTTCCTCCTTCACTCGTTCTTCAGGATGAAGAATCTCCGCCCTGTCTTTCGAGGAAGCGGAGGGACGACGACGGGGACCGTCGCAACTTGGCGTCAGAATGAAAGGCTGGGAAATCCCGCACATGAACGCGTAGGGCCTCCGTGGCACGTTGGCTCTTGGCCTTTATTTTTCATAAGCTTGAATCAACCGAATCAAAACTGATGTATCATTGTTAGTATATCTTAATTGGTATACATCTTTTTTGGTGTTAGTATATGACGGTATGGAATTGGCAATTCAAAGGGTATCAAAACTTGGCTGGCAGCAAGCCAGTACAGGATTGGTTTACGACCTTGCCGGACCAAGATGCCAAGAATGACGCCCGGGATACGTTCGGCGGTCTGCAAGTTCTGCCAAATCACCTTTGGAGCGACCAGAATTCGACCAGTTAACGGATGGCATTTCGGAGGTGAGGTTCGATGGGAAGGCGGGTACATACCGTTTCTACGGCTACTTTGGGCCAACGGGGGAGCGTCAGGTCTACACGCTGTTGCACGGTGCGATCAAGAAGAAGCGGCGTGATCGTGACGCGCAAGGGTTAGCCGCCAGAAGAAGAAACCAAATCGAAAGGGAGGGTGCAACAGCCCATGAATTTGAATTCTATGAACGGACTCATACGACGACTAAGTCGGGGGCCGGAAGGCAGAGCGCAGTTCGTGGAATCACAACTGGACAAATTTATCGCTTTCCAAATTCGGGCACTCAGGGATCAGGAGGGAATGAGCCAGACGGAACTAGCTGACGCCCTCGGAACATCGCAGACAGCAGTTCACCGTTTCGAGTCACCCAGTAAGGGAAGGCCGACGATTACGACTTTGAAAAAAATCGCGGCAGTCTTTGACGTTGGATTAGAGGTAAGGTTTATTCCATTCAGCAAACTTGCTAGGTTTGTGAGTGGAACTCCATACGTAGAAAATGGTCTTTCCACTGATTCTTTCTATGTGGCTCCTTTCCGAAATGACGAGGGAATAAATAAAAGTACCGCCGAGAGCGTGCACAACGAAGCAGCTTCGCAGATCGAAGCCGAGTCCCCTGTTGCGGAAATGGCGAAAAGGCCACCGCAAAGGGAGACGGATCTAGCAGCATCTGCAGTTTCCTCTTGTGGAGGTATTTGAGATGGCCGAAGACACACCAGATAAAAAACCCATAAAATGGATTCCACCCAGACAGGGA
This sequence comes from uncultured Acidobacteriota bacterium, assembly GCA_963722725.1. Classification (GTDB taxonomy): domain Bacteria; phylum Acidobacteriota; class Terriglobia; order Terriglobales; family Acidobacteriaceae; genus JABDBE01. The sequence continues at coordinate 222,383 of CAVROB010000003.1, read as the reverse complement.
CATGGTCCAGAGATTTACGCCAACTTCGCGCATCCGACTTGGACGTTGTTCGACGTAAGAATCGTTCTCGGTCATTTGATCCCCAATCCAGAGAATCCCAGAGAATTTGTATCTGAGGAATTGGGGGCTGTTACGTTTGCATGGCCCCACGCTAAACTCCTCCGTGATATGCTGACTCGACTTGTCGCTAGCTATGAAGAAACCAACGGCGAAATAAAGCCTGCAAAGCTGCCGCCCGACCAGAGCAGGAAGGATTCAGAGGTACCAGAATAGAGTAAGTAGCGCTCTTTATGACGGTGCCTGTCGGGCTGCACCCCTTGCCATTCCTACCAACTTCTGCAAAAATAAGAGTTTGTCTTAACCCTGCCAGTTGGACTAGGAAAGGAACCAAAGCTCTGTGTTAATGATTCGTCTGTCGCGCACGGGTGCGCGTAAACAACCGCAGTATCGCGTGGTGGTGATTGAAAAGGAACGGGCGCGCAATGGCCGGCCGGTTGAAGTGGTGGGAACGTACAATCCCCGGACCAATCCTGCCAGCATTGAACTCAAGCGCGAGCGCATTGATTACTGGGTATCGAAGGGCGCCAAGATGTCGGACCGGGTTGGCAAAATTGTGGCCAAGCCTGCTGCGCCGAGCGCCGTCCCCGCTGCCTGAGATTGTTGTGCCGGTAGGAATTTTCAGCCCACCCGATAGGAACCGCAAATGACCCAGCAAAGCGCGGATGTGCGGGCTTTGGTCGAGCAGATCGCGAAGGCGCTGGTCGACGAACCCGATCAGGTTTCAGTGAGCCAACTCGACGGCGACGTGCTTGAACTCACCGTCGCTCCGAACGACGTGGGCAAGGTGATCGGAAACAAAGGCCGAGTTGCGCGCGCTTTGCGAGCCTTGATTGGCGCAGCAGGAGTTCGATTGCACAAGCGTTTCACGCTGGAGATCCTCGAATAGGAAACCCAGGAATAGAAGTGTCGGGAACAACCGGCGAGTTCGTTACTCTGGCCCGCGTGCGAAAGACGCAGGGACGCCGCGGCGAAGTCGCAGTCGAGTTGCACAGCGATGTTCCCGACCGGTTCAGACCGGGTCTGAGGCTGTTCGCTCTCGCGCAAGACAACAGCCGGCGCGAGTTGCGGATCGAGGAGCTCTGGCCGCACAAGGATTTTCTGGTTCTGAAGTTCGTGGGGATCGATTCGATCTCCGATGCAGAAGCTCTGATTGGCTGCGAATTGCAGGTTCCACGCAGCGAGCGAGCGCAGCTTGAATCGGGATGGAATTACGTCAGCGACCTCATCGGTTGCGTCGTGTTCGATACCGGTCGCGAAATTGGCAAGATTGAAGACGTGCAGTTCGGCACGGGCGAAGCGCCGTTACTGATTGTCGTAGCCGGAAACAAGCGATACGAGGTTCCTTATGCAGAAGCGTATCTGCAAAGCGTAGACCTCGAGCACAAGCAGATACGAATGCAACTGCCCGAAGGAATGCTCGAACTGAACGCGCCGCTGACAGCAGAAGAGAAACAACAGCAAGCGGGAGCATTCGGAGAAAAACGGAAGAAAAGACCTTTGTGACTCTGTGGTAAAAGTTTTTGACCGGATACCGCGATGAAGATCGACATTGTAACGATCTTTCCCGACTTCTTTCGCGGACCGCTGGATCACGGAATTATCCGCCGGGCTCGGGAAGCCGGGCTGGCGACAATCGAAGTCCACGATCTGCGGGCGTTTGCCCACGATCGCCACAAGACCGTGGATGACCGCCCATTTGGCGGCGGCGAAGGCATGGTGCTGAAGCCGGAACCGATCTTTGAGTGTATTGAAGCGCTGAAGATCGCGTCTCGGGAAAAACGCGGCGCCGCAGAGAGTGTGATTCTGCTTTCTGCGCAGGGCAAGCGATTCGATCAGAGCGTGGCTAATGAACTGGCCACGATGGAACGAATCGTTTTCATCTGCGGCCGTTATGAAGGCGTGGATGAGCGCGTGGGCCAATATCTGGCGGACCGCGAATTGTCCATCGGAGACTACGTGCTGAGCGGCGGCGAACTGGGAGCGGCGGTGATCGTGGACTGCGTGACCCGGCTGATTCCTGGCGCGGTCGGCAACCAGGCTTCGACGCAGCAGGAGTCGTTCACCACTTTCTCTCAAGCGAAAACTGGGAACGGTCCGAATTCGACCTGCACTTCCGGGGGATTGCTGGATTATCCGCACTACACGCGACCTGCGGATTTTCGGGGCATGGCGGTTCCGGAAGTGCTGGCGTCGGGTAATCATGAAGAAATACGACGCTGGCGCCGTCGGACTGCACTCGAAAAAACGCAGCGCAACCGGCCCGATCTTTTGGTTGATGCCGCGCTGAGCGATGAAGACAAGAAATTACTGGGCGGGTCCTAATTAAGTGTGAGCGTCAAATGGAGGCCGCACGGGCAAGGACGCCCGCGCCTATATTAAGACGCAGAAATCTATAGAACCGAGGAAAAGATTATGTCGAACCTGATTATCGAAAAGCTGCTAGCCAAGACCAAGCGCACTGACCTTCCCAAATTTGTTCCGGGCGACTCCGTCCGTGTACACGTCAAGATTAAGGAAGGCGACAAGGAGCGTACCCAGGCCTTCGAAGGCGTCGTGATCTCGCGTTCTCGAGGTCCCCAGGCAAGCTTCACCGTGCGCAAGATCAGCTTCGGTCAAGGCGTCGAGCGCATCTTTCCGGAGAACTCCCGCGTGATCGATAAAGTGGAGTTGCTGCGTTCCTCCAAGGTCCGGCGCGCCAAGCTCTACTACCTGCGTGCGCTGCGTGGCAAAGCCGCCCGCCTCAAAGACGTCGATCGCGAGCACGCGACTGCAGCCGCAACTACAAAGTAAATTGGCGGAACCTACTTAAGGAGGCGAAGCCGGCGGCGCGATATTTGCCGTCGGCTCGTCTCCCGGCCACACCGCCGTCAGCGCCAACCCCACGGCGATTCCCACGCTGACTTTGACGAAGCGGTGAGCCGCGACAATCCACGCCTGCTTCGTGCGCGCAATCAGCATAACGATCGCCAAGGTAACGCTGGCAAGCCGGTATGCGTCCTCAAGATGTAGTGTGCAGCAGACCAATCCCAGGGCCCGGAACACTCCAAGGGCCGGACGCGAAACAGTACCAGCTCTTTTCCTACTTGCTCCACAGGGTCCGCCTCGGCGAAGATGCACTTATTGACCGTTTGATCTGCCAATTAGTGTCTCCCAAGCTCAAACTCGCGCGCGAGAAAACACTTTCACCGGCGGCTGCCAAGCTTCGGCTGCTGAAGCGTCTACACTGCACGCTGAAATTTGAAAAGCTAGCGCGGCAATTGGGCGCACGCATGATCGCCGGCGTGGATGAAGTTGGCCGTGGATCTCTATTCGGCCCGGTTGTGGCGGCTGCGGTCATCCTCGATCCCGGCTACCGAATTCGAGGGCTGCGCGATTCCAAGCTTTTGCTCGCAGAACGGCGCGAGGTTCTCGCCGAACGCATCCGCGAACATGCCATCGCCTGGGCTATCGCCGCCGTCGATGCTGCCCGCATCGACCAGATCAATATTTACCAGGCTTCGCGCGTCGCCATGCGGGAAGCAGTAATAAGCCTGCAACCCGGCCCGGACCATTTGCTGATCGACGCAATGCGCCTCGATTGCGAGCTGCCGCAACGAGCCATCATCCACGGCGACGCTCTTTCCGCCTCGATTGCCGCTGCGTCGATTCTGGCCAAGGTCGAACGCGATCGGATGGTACGCGAATGGGATCCAGTTTTCCCCGTCTACGGCCTGGCTTCGAACAAGGGATACAGCACCCCTCATCACCTCGCTGCGCTGCGGCAGCACGGGCCGTCTCCGCTGCATCGCCAATCGTTCGCTCCCGTCTGGAACAATCCCGTGGCTCAGGAGGTCCTGGCCTTCATGCTTGAGGAAAAGCCGGAAGAGGTGTTGGAAGAGATGAACGAAGCCGCAGTCTAGTCGCTGGCCACTGCTTCATCGATATTACTCACCTGATTCCCTGATCGTCGCGATGTTCCCAGGGTCTCACAAAGACAATCGCAGGGCCCAATCGGACCCATAGTCTCCCCGAGGCAAGACGACCCGTGCTTGTACTTTACAGTGCAAAAGTTTTCACGTTGACAGCCGGGCAATCATGGACTAAAGTTGCGGACGCTCTACTACCGGGCATCGTTTTGCTCCAACCGGGTCCCGATTAGTGCTGAGCCTTCTGGCTTGTAGCCTGCCACCGTGGCAGGAACAGCGCCAATTACTCAACATTTGGGAACCTGTGTGGAGTCGATGACAGCGAGAAAAGTTTCCTTCCTTATAGTATTGACCGCAGCATTGACCCTTGTGGCGACAGGCAGCCGCGCCCAGGAAACTACCGGAACAACTCCTGCCGCTTCCTCCGCGAACTCAGCTTCCGCTCCCTCGCAGCAAAGTTCTTCTGGCAGCGACCGCGTGGTACTCAAAGTCGGAGACCTTCAGGTGACTGAGGGAGAATTCGAGTCCAGGATCAACGACATTGAGGGTGGCGACCCCGACAAGAAAGCACCCGGCGACAAAGAACGTCGGAAGCTCGGCGATGATTATGCGTCGGTGCTCATGCTTTCCCAGCAGGCGGTTGCGAACCATCTAGATTCCTCCCCCGAAGTTATTCGTCAGTTAGCCATCGCGCGGATGCAAGTATTGTCTGACGCGGAATTCGCCAGCCTCATGCGCCAGGCAGAGCCCAGCTCGGCGGAAGTTGAGCAATATTATTCCGCCCACTTGGCCGACTATGACCAAGTACAAATTCGCCGACTCTTCATTTGGAAACAGCGAGACAACTCCAAAGACACGTCAGCCTTGACTACGCAAGCAGCCCGGGCCCGCGCCGATCGGATTCGTCAGGCCTATGCGTCGGGAACCGATGTAGGGAAGCTGTCGGAGGATCTTAGGAAGTCGGGCGACGGCATGCTCGATCCCCAGCCGCTCACCTTTCCGCGTGGAGAGCTGTCGCCGCACATGGAGAAAATCGCGTTCGGGCTTAAGCAGGGCGAGTGGGCCGAAGTGGAAGACACTCCGGCGCGCCTGCTGATCGTTCAATTAGTCAAGCTTGACCGTCAACCGCTTCGAGAAGTATCGGGCTCCATTGAAAAGGAATTGCAAGCGCAGAAAATGCAAGCGCTTTTGGATGATCTGAAAAAGAAGGCCGGTATCTGGATGGACGAACAATATTTCGGGACGGCGGTGGCTCCGGTCCCGGACGCGCAGCGGCGTGCTTCGAACCCACCGTCTGAGCTTCAAAAATCAGCGACAAAGGGGGAAGGAAACAATGAGGAACAATCGAAATAAGTTGCTCGGTTATTTTGCGCTGCCAGCCTTGCTACTGGCGGTGATTGTGGTTCAACCGCTGCCAGCGAGCGCTCAAATGACTACGCTGGGTGTTGACTGCTCGTCGATCAACATTCCGGCACTGCTCAAAGAGGATAACCTGGGCGCAGGCCGAATCCTGATTGAATGCGGCATCGTGCAAGGCGGAGCGCCGTCAGCCAGCGTTGCCACCAAATCGGCCACGACTCCACCGAACATCCGGGTTAGCAACGGATCAGACTGCAACGGCTCCGACGACGTATGCGGCAGCGAAAGCATGGTGGCCGGCAGCACCAAGAATAAGGGCCAAACCATTGTGGTCAACTACAACGCCAACTACGACGCCGCATCGAACTATTCGGGTACGTCGTACTCTGTGAATGGTGGGGCAACCTTCACGGAAATTCAACCTGCGCCTTTTGCCAACGGACATGGCGAAAATATTGGCGATCCGCTGGTAGTTTTTAACTCCAAGTTGGGCAAGTTCTTTGCCGGCGATTTGGCGACCGGCTGCGGTGGTTTCGGCATTGGTTTGTGGACCTCGACTAATGGCAAAACCTGGGCCACTGGAGCCTGCGCTCATAACGGCGGTAGTGATGATCGCCCGTCGATGTGGGCGGACAACGAGCCCACCAGCGGCACTTACGGCCGGATGTATATTTCCTTCAACGATTTCGAGAACAACGGCGCTCTGGACGTTGTCTATTCCGATAACGGTACGACGTGGAAAGGCCCCGTAATCGTCAGCAACACCTCGACTTTCATGCGCGACGTTCAAATCACGGGATCGCCCCGTGGCGCCGCACTGGTTGAGGGCAAGGACAGCACCGTGTTCCTCGCCAGCATGGACGAAGGCGGCGGCGGAAATGCGACCCGCCAGAACATCATGTACAAATCTACCAACGGCGGCGCCAGCTGGACCACGATCGTGATGGGTCCACGATTCAACCCACCCGGTGATTCGGGATGCGCCAGCAACAGTTATTTCTATCAGGTGAATCCGATCATCCGGCATATGGGATGGGGAGAACCGGCAGTTGGTCCTGCTGGCGTGGTCCACTACGACTTCGCCGCTGCGGGGACAAACGGCGACCACGGCGACATTTTTTACACGCGTTCCACCAACAACGGCAAGACGTGGTCCAAGCCCATCAAACTCAACACCGACAAGGACAATAAATTCCACGAGCAGTGGATGCCTTCGCTGTCCGCTACCTCGGATGGCAATGTTACCGCCTCTTGGTATGATCGTCGCAAGTCCACCAGCACCTGCACCAACGTTGGCGATCCGGGATGCAACTACGAGCGCGTGGGCCGTCAGTCGAGCACCAATGGTGCTTCCTGGAGCGCCGACATTACCATCAGCACGGCCGTAATCACCCAGCCAGCGCAGGACGACCCCGGCGTCGTCTCCTGCTATGCGGGAGATTACGACTACAACTCGGCACTCAACGCGGCTGACACCGGCACGACCGGAACTGCCTATGTGACCTGGACCGACGGCCGCCACAAGATCAGCGGCGTGCCCGTACAGAGCGTGGACTTCGCCCAAGTCCCCGAGCCGTAAACTAATCGTCGTATAAACCTAAGAGGGCAGCGACATTCGCTGCCCTCTTTTTATTTCTGAGGATGATCGCAGTGCGTCAGACTCGCGCGGTGCTCCCAAGAAAATGATGTCATGCTGAACCCGGCGTCAGCAACCTAAACTTTTGAACGACGTCATCCTGAACCCGGCGTTAGCCGGGTGAAGGATCTCGCGCGGAGTGCGGCAAACTTTAAGGAGACCCACGCCGGTGCTTACGCGCATTCTTGCCACTCCACGCCAGATCCTTCGCGGCCTTGACGGCCACTCAGGATGACGTCAGTCGATGAAAAGAAGCCAGTCAGTAATGGCATCAGTGACGAAAAAGGAGCCACTGAGGATGCGTCGGCCAACAGAGCCACTCAGGATGACGTCAAGTGAAAGAAAGTCTGCGCACCAACACGGTGATATAGTTTCATGCTTCACGATTTTCCGGGAGGCTGGATGCGATTCAGAATAGTTAGGAGTGGCAGAACAACCCTCTGCCTGTGGGCACTTCTGTGCGCGGGCATTGCGTTCTGCGCACAGACATCCGCAGCTCAGGCGACGCTGGCGATTCGGGGTGCAAAGGTGTATCCGATAAGCGGACCACCGATCGAGCGTGGAGTGCTGCTCGTCGCCAACGGCAAAATCGTGGCTGTGGGCGAAGAGGGCAAGATCAAGATTCCTCGTGGCGCCACAATCGAAGACGCAGCCGGCAAGGTCGTGATGCCCGGTATCGTGGACTCGCACTCTCACATCGGCATCATCGCGAACCCGATGGCCGAGGATTCAGGCGATGCCAACGAGTCGTCGGGCCCAATTCAGCCGGGGCTGCGCGCGCTCGATGCCATTGATCCCGCCGACCCGAATATCCGCATGGCCACTGCCGGAGGCGTGACCACCGCGAACATCATGCCAGGGAGCGGCAATGTGATGGGAGGGCAGACGGCTTACGTCAAGCTGCGCGGCAACACGATTGAGCAGATGCTGATCCCCGGAACCATTGGCGGAATGAAAATGGCCAACGGCGAAAATCCCAAGCACTACGGCGCGAAAGATAAGGCTCCGATGACGCGCATGGAAGAGGCTGCCCTGGCCCGCGGGATTTACGAAAAGGCAACTCAGTACAAAGCCAAATGGGATGCATACAACAAAGCCGTCGCTGCCGGCGACAAAACCGCGAAACAACCAGACCGCGATCTCGACCTCGATCCAGTCGTCGAAGTGCTCGAAGGCAAGCGGGTGGTTCACAACCACACCCACCGGGCCGATGACATCATGACCGCGCTTCGCTTGTCGGATGAATTCCACTATCGCCTGGTAGTCCAGCACGGAACCGAATCCTGCCAAGTGGTGAACGAACTCGCGAAACGCCACATCCCGGTGAGCTTTACGATTGTGGATTCTCCGGGAGGAAAATTCGAAACGATCAATCTCGACCTCGGCTGTCCAGCCGCGCTCGAAAGAGCTGGCGTCAAAGTGGCATTTAACACTGACGATCCCATCACGAGTTCGCGGCTGATTATTCGCCAAGCGGCGCTGGCCGTGCGCGGGGGAATGAGCGAAGAATCGGCGCTGAAAGGATTAACAATCTATCCCGCCGAAATGCTCGACCTGGGTGATCGAATCGGGACGCTTGATCCCGGGAAAGACGCAGATTTCATCGTATTGAGTGGGCCACCCTTTAGCGTCTACACCCATGTTCTCGAGACCTGGATTGAGGGGCAGAAAGTTTTCGACCGCAGCAATCCGCAGGATTTGCGCTATGCGACTGGCGGGTTTGGCGTCGGCGATCGCTTTCCGGCCTCGCCCCGAGGGGGAAACTGATGCGCGCACTTCGCTGGTTCACTCTGCTCATTTGCGTGGCTTCTTCACCCGCCTTACTGGCACAGAACTTCGCAGTGCTTGCAGACCACCTCTACACCATGGCGGACGGAGCGCAAGGCGGACCCGGCCTGGTCCTGATTCGCGACGGAAAGATCGAGGCTGTGCGCACCGGACCGCATCAGCAACCGCCTGACGGATACACGGTACTGAAAGCCACCTTCGTCACCCCCGGATTGATTGACACCGACACGACCGCCGGGATCTCCGGCGCTTACAACATTCGCGCGGATCAAGATCAGGACGAGGCGACCGATCCCAACACTGCGGACGTGCGCAGCCTCGACAGCTTCAATCCCAACGAACGGCTCTTGCAGGTGTTGAATCAGTACGGCGTGACTACAGTGCAAACCGCGCCGGGGCCGCGCAATCCGATCGCTGGCCGCGCTGGCATTTTCAAGACGGCCGCGCCCGGTTCCGGAAGCGCGACTGTAGAGCAACTGGCGCTTCGCCAGGAGTCGGCCATGGTCTTTAACCTCGGCGACAATCCCAAAGACACGTACGGAAAGAAGGACAAGGCGCCGGTCACGCGCATGAAGACGGCGGAGATCATCCGGCATGCGCTCTCGGACACGAAGGCTTATGAAGAGAAGTGGGACAAATGGAAGAAAGATGGCGGCGACATCTCCAAGCAGCCTTCGCGCGATATGAAGCTCGAAGCCCTGCTTCCCGTGGTGGACGGAAAACTGCCGGCGATCTTCAACGCCTATCGTGCGGACGATATCGATACGGCCATTCGCATCGGCAATGAATTTCACCTCCACTACATGCTGGCTTCGGTGACTGAAGGCTATCTCATCAGCGATACGATTCGTCGCGCGGGGGTTCCATGCTTGTTAGGTCCCGTTATGCAGCGTTTCGAATCCCTGGAAACTGCCAATGCAACCTTCGAGAACCCGGCGATTCTCAAGCGAGCAGGGATTCCGATCGCGTTGATGACCGGCCTCGAAGACTACGTCCCGAAGAATCGCATCCTGCTGTTCGAAGCCGGCATTGCTGCCGCAAATGGACTGGGCATGGAGCAAGCTCTCCGTACAGTGACTGCAGACGCGGCCAAGATTCTCGCCATCGACGATCGCCTGGGTTCGCTCGCCCCCGGTAAAGACGCCGACGTCGCGCTCTTTGACGGCGACCCCTTCGAATACACCAGCCATGTACTGGCAGTGCTGGTTGGCGGGCAAGTCACCTACCAGAGAAGCAAGTAGTCAGGCGGATCGTTTTCGGCAGGACGCGAGGAGGCATTCGATCAGTCAGGGAAAATTCGACGGCTTCGATGGAAGACCGTGCAAGAGGTTTATTTCGATTCTCGCAGACGCTCCCGCGCCACGCGGGTGATCTGGACAAGATGAGCCGAAGGGCAGTTGCTCGCCGTTTTTTTGTGGCTTGTCCCCTGCCCTACGCTTCCTGCCAACTTAGCCCCTCAACCCGCCACTCCCAGCTTGGTGCGCATCTCCTTCGCCAGAGCGTCTACGGCTCGCATCTTGGTCTCGGCAAACAGAGGCAGATTGGGCACATCAAGCGCTAATTCGCAAGAAAGCAGCAGCGCGGTGATTGTGTCCTTTAGCTCGCTTCGTAAAGTCTGTTCCGCCTCACGTCTCGCAGCCTGCAACTCTCGGTTGCGCCGATGCAGTGCCGAACGCAGCTCGCGAGATACTCGCTCGATTCCATGGATGGCGAAGTTTGAATAAACCGGCACGGCGGTGCCCATGTGTTTCAAAATCGTCTCGATGTCGTCCGGTCCCGCGTCCAGCAACAACTGATCGATCACCGCCGCCGAGAATTCGTGTGCTTGCAGTTGCGACACTGCTTCGCGCAGGTTCGACGCTACCTCGACCGGTTCGCCCGACGTTTCCTCTAGCGCCTTCGCGCACTCTTCGGCTTTTGCCAGAGACGTAATCAGCAGAATCATATTCTGCTCTAATGCACGTCGCCAGCCAGAACCTTCCGATTGATAACAAGCGGGTTACGCCGCGATTCCGCTTACGACCATTCCGTTTGCGGGAATGCCGTCCGCGTTTGAAACTATGCCGGTGAACCGTACTCCTTCAGTTTGCGATACAGGGTCGTTTTGCCGATGCCCAACAGCCGCGCCGCCAGAAGCTTGTCTCCGTTGAGCTGCGTAATCGTGTTGAGAATCGTCTTCTTCTCCATTTCCGAAATAGGAACGATCTTCGCGGAACCCTCTCCCTCGATCGGTGTATGGCCGTTCCCACCGTGAACCGCGCTCGGCAAGTCCAGTACCTGGATTTCCAGGCTGCTGTTCATGGCAAAAGCCCGCTGCAGACAATTCTCCAACTCCCGCACATTGCCGGGCCAGTCGTAGGCGAGCAGAGCTTTCATGGCATCATCGCTCAAGGTCCGCTCTTGTCCGAAATCTCGCCCCATCCGTTCCAGGAAATAGCCCGCCAGCACCGGGATGTCCTGCCGCCTTTCGCGCAACGCCGGGATCCGCAGGTTCAAGACATTCAGCCGGAAGTACAGATCGCGCCGGAAGGTTCCCTGAGCCACGGCCGTTTCGAGGTCGCGATTGGTCGCCGCGAGGATACGCACATTGATGTTCGTGCGTTTAGTACTGCCAACTTGCCGGATTTCTTTCTCCTGGATGGCGCGCAGCAGCTTGGCCTGCAGATCCACCGGCAGCTCTCCGATCTCGTCGAGGAACACGGTTCCGCCCTCGGCCATTGCCAGCAATCCTTCCTTGGCCTGCACCGCGCCGGTAAAAGCTCCTTTCACATAGCCGAACAGTTCGCTTTCGATTAATGTGGGAACCAGCGAGCCGCAGTCCACGGGGATGAACGGCTTGTCGCGAAAAGGACCCGAGAAGTGGATCGACCGCGCCACCATTTCCTTCCCTGTTCCGCTCTCTCCCAGAATCAATACCGGGTGGTTGCTCAGCGCGGCCTTCGCGATCATGCGGTAGAGCTTTTCCATCTCCGGGGCGCGGCCGACAATGCTGCCGAATCCGAGTTTTGATTTAATCTTCTCCCGCAACATGCGGTTTTCAGTTTTTAACCTCAAATGCGCGGCAACCCGCTCCAAGAGAAGTTTCAGTTCGTCGATCGTGAACGGCTTGGTGACGTAGTCATAGGCGCCGTTTTTCATGGCCTGCACCGCCGATTGCACCGTGGCGTAGCCCGTGACCACGACGACCTCGGCATCGGGGCGGCGCTGCTTAATCTTGTGCAGGGCCTCTAATCCGCCCACGCCCGGCAACTTCAGATCGAGCAGGACCACATCGACCGCCTGCGAATCCAACAAGCGGTAAGTATGTTCGGCAGACTCCGCAACCATGGTATTGAAACCCAGCGACCGCGCCACTTCGCGGCAGACGTCACGAACGGCACGCTCGTCGTCAACGATCACCAGGTTCAGCAAATTGGCCGCCTCGAGCTGAGGCGGATTAAACGCATGAGCAGTGGCGCTGGTCATACTGATTTTCCTCTTTTTGTTCTGCTTTTCCCCGGCGCTCGAATCTTCTGATCCGGTGCCGGGCCGGTTTTGTTCGCAACTTCGGGAGCGGTGAACGGTTTGGGTACCGCTCCCACTCGCGGGAGATGTACAACCACTCGTGTGCCCTTTCCTGTTTCACTTTCTACTTCAATCGTCCCTCCTTCGTGAGTCACGATGCGATAAACCGTGGCCAGGCCCAGGCCATTTCCCTGGTCGGGCTTCTTGGTGGTAAAAAAAGGCTCGAACAGACGGGCCCGGGTTTCGGCGTCCATGCCGCAACCGATGTCGCTGACCGCGATTGCGACCCAGGAGTCGCAAAACTGGTTATGGGGGTCGCGTCCAGGCGTCGGCCCATCACAATTTCTGGTGTTGAGCGTGATGCGTCCGCCGTCAGGCATAGCATCGCGCGCGTTCAACACCAGGTTCAGGATGATCTGCTGAACCTGCGCAGGATCCATCCTCACCAGGCCCAGATCATCCGCGAGTTCGGCAACCAGTTCGATATTCTCGCCAATCAGGCGGCTGAGCAGATTGCGGACGTCCGAGATGACGTCATTCACGCTGAGCAGACACGGTTCGACCGCCCGCTGCCGCGCCACCGCCATCAACTGCTGGATAAGCCCCGCGCCCTGCTCCCCAGCCTTGCGGATCTCCTCGGCGAAACGCCGCAACCGGTGATCTTCTTCCAGCCCGGCAAGAATCAGTTCACTGCAAAGCACCATTCCAGTCAGCAGATTGTTGAAGTCGTGGGCAACTCCGCCCACCAGGCGGCCGATGGCCTCCATCTTGTGCGCATCCCGCAACTGCTGTTCGGTTTGCGGTCGGTCGGTTAATTCTTCCGTTCTTACATGAAGTTGTGCGATTGCGCTCATAGGTAGCTTTCACCCATTCCAAAATGCAGTAGAGTCACGCCTTCGCGACGTGCTCCGCATTTGGGAAGTCTAGGCGGGATGGGCTAGGAGTGCTGTGATGGTTGAACAGGAATTTTTCGATTGAAACCAAATTCAAAATGGGAGGATGAATGTACTGCGAACTCGTAGGCCTACAACGTGCAATCGCACTTCACCGCCGCATCAGCCTGACGGATGCAGCGGCTGAGCCAATCGAAACTTCAAGCGGCGCCCTGTGGAAAACCTCACGTTGGCTTGGCTTGGGCTTCCTTGGTTTAGGTTGCCTCGGCTTGCGTTGCCTTGGGATGGATTGATTGCGGTCTCGTTGCCTCCGTCCACGGCCGGTTCCGATGCTGAGGCTTTACCGTTCGTCTCCGAGTTCCTGATGGGCGTCGGTTTGCGCCGCTCGTAGAACCCGCCTTTTGCGAAAATGCTGGAAGTCTGAAGCGCAGCAGATTTTCCGTTCATGACAATCGACGCCAGCGTCAGTCGCATGTAACCGGGATCGTTCAGACCTCCGGAAGCCCTTGCCGCCACCACGCTCCCAGTGACCGGCGTCCCTTGCGCCGCGAGGGTCTTGCCGGCAACGACTAAAGGCTCATCCAGAACTGCCTGAAACGAGTCTCCGGCGCGAGCGTCTGCGCTCGACAGCGCCACCTGTAATCGGACCGTAAACTCAGTTCCGGCAGGAATCCCGTCGAAAGCGAATCCAGCCGTCGGAGAGAATCCACTGCTATCCGAAACTCGCTCGAATGGGAGTTGTCCGCTATTCGCGCTCGCGTTTGGTCCTGGTGCGGTAACCTGCCGGGAGCATCCGGTCGTGCAGGCCAGGGTCAACCAGGCCAGGGCCAACCAAGCCACGACCGACCACGCCACCCCGAGCGCCACAGTGCACCGACTCGCCCGCCGCCATCTCTTCATGACCGCATCCTGACTCTGGTTTATCAGTGGCGGCAAGTCGCACGGCAGATGCCATCTGTTGGACTCTAGGAATCATGGGTTTAGAGACCACGTCCGGCTCGTCTCGATGTAGATTTTGCTTAGCGGGTGGGCCCTGCGCGAAGGCAGGCCTGTTCAGTTGTGTGATAACGCCATGGCTGCAGGGCTTCTATTCCACTCTGGCTGGCCCCAGTAGCTCTGGGTGGGGAGGCCCAGTGGCCTACCCTTTAACCGGTTCACGGGAAGGGTGGCCGCCGACATTCCCAATTCGGAACCGAGTCCGTGATCCACCCACTTTCTTCTTGAATTCGGTCAATCATTACTGATAACATTTCAGCAAGCATGTTATCCGAAAGATATTCAAGATCTTTGACAATCCGGTCATTGCATCCGTGCCGAAGCGGAACGCGGACAGTTGGCGAGCACGCTAACTTCAATGTTTCCAAGATTTTGCCTCTAACTACCTTTAGAACCATAGATCTAGCGGGAGGAAAAATTTCCGGTCCTTTGTTTTCTGGATTTTGCGCGAGAACGAGAGTTTTTTTTGAAGGTTTTTCTGCACCAAAATTTGTGCAATATCCAGGGACTCAGGATCACCATCAGATCGCCGCGATCAATATCAACGCAGGACGAAGACCGACACACCGCCGCATGATCCGTCAAGTGAGCGACACGGGCCCGGGTTCGATCTTCTGGCTCAAGATTGACCATGGTCGTTGACCATGGTATGATTTGAAATAGTAAGGCCCCATGGAAGAAATTGCCATCTCGAAGTTTAAAGCGACTTGCCTCGCCGTCCTCGAAAGAGTGCGCAAGACGGGCAAACCTGTGCTCGTCACCCGCTTCGGTGAGCCAGTAGCCCAACTCGTTCCTCCCTCCGCCAAGGAACGGCCGAAGCGAGAACTCGGCAAGCTACGCGGCACCGCTCGCATCACGGGCGACATTATCTCCCCCGCCACGGACAAAGACGATTGGGAAGTCCTGCGTTCATGAGACTCCTGCTCGACACGCACATCTGGCTTTGGAGCGTGCTCGAACCGGAGCGGCTCTCCCGGCGAGTCAGCAAGGAAATTCAGGACGCGAGCAATGAGCTATGGCTTTCACCGATCAGCGTCTGGGAGTTGATCGTGCTATGGCAGAAGCGACGTATCCTGCCGGACGACGATATTGAGGCCTGGGTTCCCGAGGCGTTACGCTCTCTGCCATTACAAGAAGCGCCCGTCACCTACGAAGTGGCGCAAGAGACTGGACGCCTGCGGCTCCCACATCGCGATCCGGCCGACCGGTTTCTGCTTGCTACCGCCAAAGTATTTGAGCTCACCCTGGTCACCGCCGACGTACATCTGCTGAAGGCGCGCGACGTTTCCGTTCTCGCCAACCGTTAAGCTGCAACTTGTTTCAGCTTGACGCGAAGTCGTAACCGGGTGAAACTTATCCGAACCTTATGAACTCGAAAAACGTGCTCGTAGCCGCGATTGTGTTGGCGTTCTTCTGCGTGAGTGTCCCGAGTCGTCTGTCGGCGCAGAAGGCCGTGCAGAGCCACATGGCAGTGGTTTACGACAGCTATCACGACACCTCGTTGCCGGCGCGGGAGTATTCGATGGAAGTTCCGCAGGGGGGCGCTCCACGCGAAGTTGAGCACCCGCGGCCTCGCCGGATTCTTGCTGGCGCCGCCGTCCCGGTAGCAGATCTTGCGGAGCAAAGCTATGTCGCGCCACCGGTTTCGGCCGCCATCGGGCTCAACTTCGAAGGCATCCCGAATTCGGCCAACGGCAAAGCTTTGGAAGGAATTCCTTCTGACGACAATCTCGCGGTGGGCGCTACCCAAGTGGTCGAAACCATCAACACAGCATGGCAGGTCTACGACAAGGCGACGGGGAAGTCGTTGTTCGGGCCGCAGCAGATCAGCGCTCTGTTCACCGGCGTTCCGGGATTGTGTGGACAGGGACAAACCTTTTTCTGGACTGACCCCGTCGTTCTCTACGACCAGATGGCCAATCGGTGGATCATCAGCCAGATCGCGGCCGACAGCAGCTTCGGGACGGGGAACGAATGCATTGCCGTCTCCGAAAGTTCGGACGCAGCCGGCAAATACCATCGCTACATTTTCAAGTTTGGAAATAACGTGTTGAACGACTATGACAAGCTGAGCGTGTGGCCGGACGCGTACTACGCCAACTACAATCTGTTCGGGCCGCAGAATTTCATCGCGGACGACGCTTGCGCCTATGATCGCGCCGCCATGCTGACCGGGGCAAAAGCGAAAGCTGTCTGTTTCCAGAGTCCGAATGAGTTTTCTTTTCTGTCCTCGAATGCGGATGGCGCCACGCCTCCTCCAACCGGCGAGCCCAGCTTTTTTGTCGACCTCTTCAGTTCGACCTCTCTTCACCTGTACCGCTTTCATGTGAACTTCACCAACCCCGCCAAGTCGAAGTTCACGGGGCCAATCACGATTCCAGTCAAGGCTTACACCATGGCCTGCGGAGGGGGAGTTTGTATTCCGCAGCCGGAAACGAAACAACAACTGGATTCCCTCGGCGATCGGCTGATGTTCCGCTTGGCGTACCGGAACTTTGGCGACCACGAATCGCTGCTGGTGAGCCATTCGGTGATGACCAGCAAGGCGGCATCCGGCGAACGTTGGTACGAAATCCGCGACCCCAACGGTACTCCCAAGGTCTATCAACAGGGCACATTCACCCACGGCAGTAATTCGCTCTGGATGGGAAGCCTCGACATGGATAAAGAAGGCGACATCGCATTCGGCTACAGCGAATCGAATGCCAGCAATCTGCATCCGTCCCTGGCTTTTACCGGACGAGTTCCCTCTGATCCTTTGAACACCATGGAGAGCCCGGCCACGATCTTCATTGCCAAAGGATCTGCGACGGACGAGAATCGCTGGGGAGATTACAGCAGCATGGTGATCGATCCGGTGGACGACTGCACCTTCTGGTACATAAATCAATACATTCCAAAAACTGCTCCTAACAACTCCATTACATTTCACACTCGCGTGGCATCACTCAAATTTTCTACCTGCCAGTAAAAGCAAACCGAGGAGCGGGTGATGCCGCTCCTCGGTGGTTTGTGCGATGGGTGGTTGGTTGACTAGTTGGTGCGTCGAGTTGCAGCGCCGTTGGACGCGCTGTGATCTTCGTTCTCCGGTTGCATCACGATACCGTCAAACGGGGTGGCGGCCATCAAGCGGCCTTGCACCACGCTGATGTTGCGCAACGGGAAGCCAGTGTCAGGGCCGCGGGTCCAGCTACGGCCGTTATCCTGACTCTCAAAGACCACGCCGGTTTCCGTACTGGTCGCCAGCAGGCGCTTGTTGTTCTGGTCGTAGCTGATGGAGCTGATGTTCTTGTCCGGGAGACCATTCTGCATGTGCTCCCATCCGGCTCCGGCGTTCGGGCTGCGGAACGCGCCTTCACGCGAAGCGAACATAATCTGCCCATCCGAAATGGTGACGCCACGAATGCTGCTGATCGAAGCAGACAAGCTGGAGTCTTGCCAGGTCGAACCGTTGTCTTTCGAAACCAGGACGTCGCTACGAGTGGCGAGGGCGATCAGGCTGCCATCGGATCGAACGGAGACGAAGTCCTGTTTGCCCATGACCGCGCCGCCGTTCCAGCTTTTACCCTGGTTGGAACTGGTGAACAGTCCCGCGGAGGTTGCGGCCATCCACATGGTGGGCGTGATCTCGACATCGTTCACGCGCGCGGTTAAGACGGAGTGAACTTCAGTCGTGGTTTTCGCAGTACGTGAAGAAGCCCGGCTGACGATGTCGTTAATCGGACTCCACTCGGTGGCATGATGAGCCAGCATGAACAAGCCGCGATTCGTGCCCGCCACCAGCTCGCCATTGCTGGTCTGCTTGAGGGTGAACACATCGCGTCCGTCGAGGCCTTTGCTGTTCTGAATCCAGTGCTGCCCGGCATCGTGCGAAACGAACACTCCGCCTAACTCGCGGTCGTTGACCACGCTCACGAACATGGTATTGGGATCGGTCTTGTCCGCGAGAATGGAAGTTACGTAGCGGTGCGTGTAGCCATGGTTCGTGGTAAGGAAAGAATGGGCACCGTCAGTGCTAGCCAAGACGCCTGCACGATCGGTAGCCAGCATGACGCGCATCGAGTTGCGCGGATCGACCATCACATCGTTAACCACGACGTCTGAATCGGTCACGCGGTTCCAGGTTTTGCCGGCATCAATTGTCTTCCAGAGACCTTCCGTAGTTCCGGCGTAAACAATTGCGGCATTGGTCGGATCCTGTTTCAACACGCGGGTACGCCGCGCAGAGAACGGGATGCCTTGAATCTTCTGGAAGGATTCGCCGGCGCTCTGGCTTTTGTAAATGCCGGAGCAGGCGCTAGCAAATACGACTGAAGGATTCGTGGAATCGACAATGATCGAGAAAACGTCAGAGTCCTCAATCATGCCTTTGCTGATGTGGTGCCAGTTGGCGCCGCCGTCGTCGGTCTTCCAGGCCAGATGCCAGGTACCGGCATAGATCGCATTTGGATCCTTGGGATCGATGGCGATGGATTCAATGCTGTGGATGTCGGAATTGCTGGCGGAAATCTTCTGCCAGTTCTTGCCGCCATCGGTGCTGCGGAAGACGCCATCGACTGCGCCGGCAACCAGAGTTTTTGTGTCGGAAGCAGAAATGGCCAGAGCGCGGATCGATTTGCCGTGCATGGCTGGAGTGGTTTGCCAAGTGGCTCCACTATCCTCAGAGCGGAACAAGTCGCCGGCCTGCTGAGTTTCGACGCTCCAGGCGGCGGCAAACATTTTGTTCGGGCTCTGCGGATCGATGGCGAGGTGGTCGATGACGTAGTCATCGCCGCTGCCCAGGTGAGCAAATCTAGCCCAGTTCTTGCCACCGTCGGTCGAAGAGAAAAGAGTTCCTGTGCTGGTGCCCAGGAAAATGTGATCCGGATTCTGCGGATCGTAGGCCAGGCTGCGAACGTCGCCCCCGTCTGGTCCCAATGCAGTCCACTGTCCGGCCCATGCGGCGCTGGCACAACACAGCGCAAGTAGAACAAATAGCAGCGCTTTGCTGCTCAGAAACTGCTTTGATGCGGAAATCATATAGCGGTTCGCCCCCAACGGAAGAAAATCCGTTCGCGGCAAGATTGACAGGGTAACCGGAGGCGAGCAAGTTACCGAAGGAGAAGTACAGTTGGGTTTAAGTCAGGGACCGACGTTCTGCCGCAGAGGCCACTAGGGAAACAGTCTCCCTAGGAGTGGCGCCGCTCGTGCCTGCTACGGCTCAGCGCCGCTGGGGAGGGTGGCGAACGCTGGGCCGAGTTTTGCGAGATTGGCAGTCAATTTGGATTCGTCGAAGCCACTGCTTACGTAGACAACTTTACCGGTTCCATCGACGAGGACGAAATAGGGGATTCCTTCGTGAGGGAGCGATTTAGTGATTTCACCGCTGTCATGAAAATTGGGCCAGGGCTCTTTGTGTTCCGCCAGGTAGTCGGCCGCGTCCTGGGGTTCCTCGTCTTGATCGACGGCGAGCACGACCAGCCCTTTGGGAGCGGTTTGCGCGTAGAGCTTTTCGAGGGACGGAATTGCGTCAAGACACGCTCCGCACCAAGTTGCCCAGAAGTCGATTAGCACTGGCTTTCCTGCGAAGGAATTAAGGGAAATCGTCTTGCCATCGGCGGACTTTAGGTTAATGGCTGGAGCTGGCTTTCCTACGATCTCGGCAGCCGCTTCCGTGGTGGCCGCATATGCGCGCATGGGATCTTCTAATTCCTTGATCAAGGTTGCGGTCGGAGGCGGAGTGAAGACAAAAGCATTCGGTGGAATCGAGATGGGGTCGAGATCGGCCACATCATACGTCGTTACCTCGTCGCTCACATAGTGTTCATGGGGTTCACCAAATATGATGGCGCCTTCCATATGCTCTCGCGACTTGCGGATCACATGTTTATCTTTGTCGATCCAGAGAGTTAGCAGCGAAGTTGTATCGTGTGCCCAACCTTTCCTGTGCCTGGGCACGGCCCGAATGACGAAGCAGTTTATGCTGTGGCCGTTCAGCGTCAAGGTTTCGTCGGCCAGATATGCAGCGGAAAGCAATGGAGGCGGGAATCTGGAGAGATCTTTGACAGTGTCCTGTGCGCGAACCAGTTCGTAGAATTGATGGGACCACTGCGATTTGAAACGACTCGGGCCGCTGGCTGACACGGCTTGTTGTGTATATTGGTGGGAAGCAGGTTGATAGAGCCACTCGGTGTTGCCATCGGAAACCTGAATCAACCAGGCACCCCGGGCATGTGTTTCAAAACGATAGCGATTGCCGAGTGCAGCAATCGCAGTAGTTACGGACTTGCTCCAATCGTGAGAGAAATCTCCGTCCAGTTGCCGCGTGTCCGTGGCTTCGATGTGATAGGACTGGCAATGTTCGTAGCGCTGCCTCACTTCTTTCAAGAGTGATTCCGCGTCCGGAAGGGTGTTTCCGTTCTGAGTCGCGATTTGGGACTCTTGGGCGATACCAACAAGGCTGAAAGCCGCGACGATAAGCAGGGTAGGAACGAACCGCGCCATAGGCTGCCCCCGGGAGTATTCACGCAAATCATACGCTCCTAGCGATTTCCAAACCACGTGTACGCGGGGCGGGCGGCGCCTCGACGACGACTTCGCCGTGGAACGCCCTGGTATGTTCGCCTGACTCACTCCCTAAAAAAAGCCGGTCGAGCATTATGCTCGACCGGCCTTGGTTCGGTAAGGCTTAGCCTCCGCTACTACTGAGCCGCGGGCTTTGCCTTCCTTTTGGGTGCGGCGTGGGGATGATCCGGAACTGCTTTCACGACCGATTCATCCACGGGTTGTGTGCCAGCTTCGGAGAACGTAGCTCCGGCGGGCACGATCCAGTATTCCGCACTCATTGTGCCGGCACTGCCGGTGCGGCACTCGATGCGGTTGGGATCGATTCCCAGCTTGGCTTCGCCGCCGGTGAGATAGGCCTTCGAATTGACGGCACGTTCCGCCGCCAGATTCGGACGCTTCTCGGTGGGTTCGGCGTTGCCGACGATGACTAGTTTGTTGTCTGCATTCTGCTGCAGGTTCTTAGCCACGTCGTCCAGTTTGCCTTTGCACTCGTTGTCCACGCGCCACGGCTTCTTGATCTTGGCCATGTTCGCGAAGTCGCAATCCGTAAGCTTGCTGGCTTGCGGCGGCGGCGGTGGCGGATTTTCAACCGTCACCTGCGTGGAGGCTGGTGTACTCAGCCCACGCGAATCCGTGCAAGTCGCGCTCACAGTGACCGGACCAGGAGATGCGCCTGTGGTGTTGAGGGTTCCGGTGCTGCCGCTGCCGGAAACCGTACCGCTGGTGGCGGTCCAGTTACCTACTGTAACCGGAACGCTGTCCGGACTGCTGCAGGTGCAAGTGATGGTCGAGCTTCCACCGGCCTGCAACGAGCTTGGGCTCGCCGAGCAAGACATGGTCGGCGGATTCTTCGGCGGCTCCTTCACCGTGTAGTTCGCGGTGCAGGTGGCTTGCCCGCCATTCTTCATCTTGGGATCGGTGACCGTCGAGGTGACGGCATAAGTGCCGCCGGCAACTCCGTTGGTATCGATGCTGGCGGTATTGTTGTTGCCGGTAACCTTTCCACCAGTACCGCTCCAAGCATAGTTCAAGGTGTGCTTGGGATTGAAGTTGGCGGTAGTGGCGGTAGCAGTGATGGGCTCGCCCTGCATGACTTCGCTAGGCTGCAGCGAGCAGGTTGCGCTCGGAGTCACTGCGGGAGGATAGCCAAAGTTGAATACGAGGCCGGTGCGCAGACGTATTCCCTCGAGCGAGACGCGTCGGAGATCCGGGAACGCGGAAGACACGACGGATGAATAGTTCTGACGTCCCCACACGTAATCTGCCTCGAAGAGCCGCAGATAGAACAGATGAGTTATTTTCAGATCCATTCCGCCGCCGAGAATGGCTCCAATGCCATTCCCATTGGGCAGGCCGTTCACACCGAGCCGGTTGTAGCTCAGCATAGTATGCAAAAAGTAGTTGGCGTCCTGGGTTCGTGCGATTAACTTGGGACCGACCGATATCGTCATTTCGTAGTCGTCCCAGTTATGTCCAAAGTCGCCTTCCAGTCCGAAATACTTTTGGAAGTTGTAAGTGTAGGCGGCACCAAAGCCCGCGGCCATATCTGGGAGCTTCATGCCGGTTGGAGCGTTGAAATTGCCGAACGGAGTAGGAACTGTACCACCGGGGTGCAACCACTGATAGCCGATGAAGACTTCGTCCTTCGGGGTTTCCACGTCCTGCGCCAGGGTGACGGCCGAGAGCAGAAACACAGTTAACATCAGCAACAAACTACAACACAGTACACGCATACTGCTTAACCTGGGATGAAACGACATATCGTCCTCCGAAACTTATTTAATCAGCTTTGTATATCCATGCACGTACAAGATTGGGAATCCACTGCATGGGAACCATTAGAACCGTCGCCACTTTTCAAAGTCTTGTAGACAATTCCAAAGAAGTGCAGGCTTTCATATTCTTAACAAGAATTTCAGAGCCAACATTCTACTTGAAGGTCGTTGATAGAGTCCAGCGGCTAGACAATAACCGAGTCTTGATTTGAGACTTAGGGTTTTCCCGGTGGGGTGGGCAACGAGGTTGACGCCAGGCTATACGGGCACGGGCGTGGAGTCCACGATCTCGCGAACGATCTGCTCGGCCTGCTCCGATTTTTTCAGGGTTGAAGAATAAAGTCCGTTCACCACGACCCGATGGGCAAAGACGGGCACGACTAGCGGCTTGAAATCCTCGGGAGTGCAGAAAGTTCGGCCGTCGAGAAATGCCATGGCTTGCGCGGCGCGATAGAGCATTTGCGAGCCGCGGGGCGAGACTCCGAGCGAGAACTGCTCGGACTCCCGCGTTTTTTTGACGATGCTGAGGGCATAGCTGACCAGCGACTCATCTACGCGGACCTGCGTAACCGCCTGCTGCATTTCGAGCACGTCGGCGCCAGTGAGCACGGGCCTCATTACCTCCAACTGCGTGACGCCTGCTTCGGAGCGTAGAATCTCGCGCTCGGCGCTGCTGTCGGGATAGCCCATCCTTACGCGCATGAGAAAACGATCGAGCTGCGATTCGGGCAAAGGATAGGTGCCGTGGTGTTCGACGGGATTTTGCGTGGCGATGACCATGAATGGTTGCGGCAGCGGGTAGGAGTGCGCGTCGACAGTGACCTGACTCTCGTTCATGGCTTCGAGCAGGGCGGATTGTGTTTTGGGCGTGGTGCGATTGATTTCGTCGGCCAGCAGCACGTTAGTAAAGACTGGGCCACGCTTGAATTCGAACTGTTGCTCGACCGCGGAGTAGATCGAAATCCCCAGCACGTCCGACGGGAGCATGTCGCTGGTGAACTGCACCCGCTGGAAGGTACAGTCGAGAGCCCGGGCCAGAGCTTGTCCCAGAGTAGTTTTTCCGACGCCGGGGACGCCTTCGATGAGCAAGTGTCCGCGAGCAATCAGCGAGACGACGGCCAGGCGGAGAATATCATCCTTGCCTCGAATCACTTTGCGGAGGGCGTTTTCCAGTTGCGCCGCACGATGCGAAACGGCGCTGGCGGTTTCAGGGGACATTATTGGAATTCTACTATGCGGGCGGATAGGTTAAGAGTTACGGAGGTTACGGGAAGCAATCAGCACTCAGCAGTCAGCACTCAGCCCCAGCATTCAGTTCTTCGGTTGCTCCGAGCAGCTCTTGCTGAATGCTGAGTGCTGACGGCTGATTGCCCGCTGCTCGCTACCTACTGCATAAACTCTGCCGGCCTTCCCGTCAGGCGCTCGATGCGCTTTGCGATTGGGGGATGGGTTGAGAACAGACTGCCGAAGTTCATCCCGAGGAAGGGCTGAATAATAAATAGGTGCGCGGTCGAGGGTGTGGCCTGTAATGGCAGTTGGCGTGAGTAGGCGTCAAGTTTCCCGAGGGCGCTGGCGAGGGCATACGGATTGCCGGTGAAATGTGCTCCCGTGGCATCCGCCTGATATTCGCGCGAGCGCGACACTGCGAGTTGAATTAATGACGCGGCAATAGGTGCGAGGATCAGCATCAACAGCGCGCCGAATCCGCCGCCTCGACGGTCGTCACGATCTCCTCCCATGCCGCCGAAAATCATGGCGAAGCGACCCATGCTGGCCAGCATTGTAATAGCTCCGGCAACCGTCGCGGCGACTGAGCTAATAAGGATGTCACGGTTATTCACGTGACCCAGTTCATGCGCCAGGACACCTTCCAGTTCTTCATCGTTGAGCAGGTTGAGAATGCCCTGAGTTACAGCCACCGAAGCGTGTTGCGGGTTGCGTCCGGTGGCGAAGGCGTTGGGGGATTCGTTGGGAATTACGTAAATCTTAGGCATGGGGATGCCGATTTTCTGCGTAAGCCGTTCGACGGCAGCGTAGGCACGAGGTAATTCCTCGCGGGTTACGGGCTGGGCACGATACATCGCCAGCGCGATCTTGTCCGAATAGAAATACGAAACAAAGTTCATGACCGCGGCGAAGGCCAGCGCCAGCAACATGCCGTTCTGTCCGCCAAAAGCCCGGCCGATGAACATCAGCAGCAGCGTAAGCAGCGTAAGCAGGAACGCGGTCTTGAATGTGTTTCCCATAGGAGTCTCACTGCATTAGATGGTACGCCGGACCGAGGGATTCAGACCAGGGATGGAGAGGGAATACAAATGCAAAGCGGACGGGCGAGGACGCCTGTCCTCCTTATAGTGTTAGCTGACTTTCACTGCGCCTCGCTTTACGGCGCGTTCCAGTGTCTGGTCAAGCGCGGCTTTGGCTTTCTCGTATTCCTGTTGGGAGATTCGGCCTTGCTTGTGTTCGACTTCGAGTTGGAACATCTCTTCCTTCAGAGCTTCGAGCAATAATGTGGAACGATCTGCGGGCTTGGGTCTTGGGGCAGGGGGAATGCCTAGTTCCGCGTCGGTTGGGCCGAAATCGGCGATGGCGGCGGATTTCGAGCGGGTAGCAATGTAAATCGCGCCTGCGGCCAGCACAATCCCAAAGCCTCCGAGAATGTACCAGCGATATTTTTCCAGCGGATCAGGGGCGTCGATGGGTGGGCCAAGTCCGCCGCCGGGTCGGGAGTCGCGTCCAGCGACTGCGCCGCTGGTTGGCGCCTGAGCTCCACCCACAGGGTTGCCGGCACTTTTAGTTTCCTCTGGCTCATCCGACATTACGCCGGTGCCGGAAATTTTGAAGGCAAGAGGCTGGCCGGCCTTCGTATTGGAAGCCACTTGAACGACTGCATCCGCCTGCCGCGGGTCTTGCATCGACTGGAAGGTTGTGCCCGGAGCGGGAGCGAATTCCATAGACTTGGGCAGCACTACGACAAAGTGCTGAGCCCCGTACAGAGTCTTGGGATCGAACGTGGCTTCTCCGCTGTATGGCATGTGATAGCTGACCTGGAACTGGGTCTCTCCCGGACGCAGAGGGAACACGAAAGCGTAGCGGTTCTTTTGTTTCTGCGGTACTGGAGCCGAGTTGATGGGTTGGCCACCGGCGGTCATCGCCATGCTCTGGTCAACCTGGGCACCGTCGGGAAGATAAAACTCGAAGCTCTGATCGCTCATCTGGGTGCGCGGCGGATCAGAAGTATTATTCACGGCGAAAAGGCTGATGCCTTGTAATTCATTGCCCTGCGCTTGAAACCGCATCACGTCGGCAGTTACGCTGATTCCGTCGACCTGCTTAGCGACATCGTAGACTTGCACCTCAACCGAGGTCGTTCCCGGCGGGGCCATGCGGTGATAAGTCACGCCCTGATGGATGACGCGGACCAGGTGGGGACTGGCAGCATCGTCGAGCTTCACACTAAAGTTGCCCTTGGCGTCGGTTTGAGTGCGACCAGACTCTTGCATGCCCTGGCCGAGACTCAGGAGCACGACGTCGTCGCCAGCATCTGGCTTGTTCGTAGTGCCGTTGGTTACTTTGCCGGTTAGAGTTTGGGCCGAAGCGGAAGTTAGAAGGAGCGTAACAAGTAGCACAGTAAAAGGTCCCCACTTCTCGCAACGTGCGCGAGAAATGGGGCACCCGGTTTTTGGCTGACCTAGTCTCAAACTCGGGCTCCTTTTCGGGGGCGGAGTGACGCATTGCCGGCGGCTTCTTCGAGGCGCGCGATCTCGGCCAGAACCGCGGCTGCTTCTTCTTCGAGAGAGGTCTTCATGGTCTGGTAGTCAGAATCCGGGAACTTGCCGGCTTTGAATTCGAAGTTCAGGTCGCGAAGGTTTTCGTAAATAGCTTCTTTGCGCTCGCGCAGGTAGATGACACGAGTTTTTTCCGGTCCCATATAGAGCTTGCCGGGAAGATAAAAGACGTAAACCAACACGCCGATCGTAATCAGGATGCAGGTCAGAAGTTCGATGCTCATAGTTCGGTATCCTTCCGGGCTTGATCGCGGAAATGGTCAAGCTCCGCGCCGTGGACGGCGGCAACCGCGCCAACGGGCAGCACTAGAGGACGCGATTTCCAGACGCGGACAATTGCTGTAACCGTGACCAGCCCGAGCACCAAGACCAGGTACGGCATGATCCAAGCCACGCGGTTGAAGCCAGTTTTGGTGGGCGCAGCCATCACGGTTGTTCCGTATTTCTGGACGAATCCCTGCAGTGTCAGATCGTCGTTGTCGCCGCGGTCGACGGCGGCTACCAGTTCAGCGCGCATGCGCTCCGAATAGGCACAGCCGACGTGATTGCATTCGAGCAGGATCTGGTTGCATCCGCAGACGCACATCATGCGATGCCCGAGATCGTTGACGCGGGCCGATTCGTCGCCGGCGCCGAGCAGGGTGAACACAGCCAGCGTGAGCAAAATTAAGTAAACCTGCGTCTCAAGAAAAATGCTGTCATCCTGAGCGGAGGCGTCGTTCGCGAAGCGGACGTCGCCGCAGTCGAAGGACCCCAGCGGTGTGGGTACAACCAAGAATGCATCGGGGAATTCTGCCAACGAGGCTCGGCCGACGTTCTGGCCAAAATGCCATTCCGATTTGTCATGGCGCAATCCGCCACAAGGTCCTTCGACTCCGCAGATTCTCCGCTTCGCGGAGAATCTGCTTCGCTCAGGATGACAAGTCTCTCGGGGGCTGAAACCTGAATGCCCATCAGTCGCCGGCTCCCACGGGTTCGGCCCGCATTCGAGCGGGGGCGGCAACTCGCACCGGTACCGAGTTGGGGATCAAGGCTACGACCGTGCCGGCAATAATGATCCAAACACCAATCCAGATCCACATCACCAGCGGATTCAAATGAACTTTAATGATCGGTTTTCCTGTCTCCGGATTCTGGCCTTCGTATACGACGTACAGATCCTCTTGCGGCGTGGAGCGATTGGCGACCATGGTGGAAGTCTGCTGACTCGCCTTGTAAAAACGCCGCTCGGGGTTGAGCGTGGCAATCTGCTTTCCGCCTTTGAATACGTTCATCACCGCCCACTCGCTGCCGTAATTCGGATTGTCATCCTGCGTGTACGATTGGCAGACCAGCGTATAAGAGCCAATGGTCATCTTGTCGCCGAAGCCCATCTCCTGCTCTTTATCCTGATTGAACACGGAGCCGGCGAAGCCGATCATGATCACGATTACGCCGAAGTGAACGATGTATCCGCCGTAGCGGCGCGTGTTGCGATGCGCAAGCTGCACCATCGAAGCAAAAAGATTCTGGCCAGTATGACGGCCAATCACGCGGCCTCCGCGAACGAACTCAGAGATCACTGTGAGCGCCACGAGCACGGACAGCATGATCGTCATCAGCGCGTAGAAGTAGGAAGCGTCTTTCCATGGCCTCATGCCGAGCGCGACTAACAGCACGCCCGTAAGGAGTGCGCCGATGGCCGGCCACATGAAGTTGCGTTTCAGGCTCTCGACTGATGTTCTACGCCATGCCAGCAACGGGCCGACTGCGGTCAGCAGAAGAAGCAGCAAAGCTACCGGGATGTTCACGCGATTGAAGAATGGCGGTCCGACCGTGACCTTCGTTCCCTGAACCCATTCGGAGAGCACCGGAAAAAGCGTTCCCCAGAGAACGGTGAAACAGGCCACCAGCAGCAAAAGATTGTTGAACAGGAAACTGGATTCGCGCGAGATCAGCGATTCCAGTTTGTGCTCGGTGCGTAAGTGCGAGCGGTTCTTTATATAAAAGAAGAGGCAGGTCAAGAAAATGATCGCAAGAAACGCAACGAACCAATCGCCGATCGAGGACTGCGCGAAGGCATGCACCGAACTGACCACCCCGCTGCGCGTCAGGAAGGTGCCGAAGATCGACAGCATGAAGGTGGAAAAAATCAGCCACATGTTCCAGGTCTTCAACATGCCACGTTTTTCCTGCATCATTACGGAGTGCAGAAATGCGGTGCCGGTGAGCCATGGCATTAGTGAGGCGTTCTCGACCGGATCCCATCCCCAATAGCCGCCCCATCCCAGTACTGAGTAGGCCCAGTGCGCCCCGAGAAAGACTCCGCAGGTTAGAAATCCCCAAGTCACCATGGTCCAGCGGCGGGTAATCTGGATCCATTTCTCGCCGGGATAGCGCATGATTAATGCGGCCAGCGCGAAAGCAAACGGAACCGTAAAACCTACGTAGCCCAGGTACAGCATGGGCGGATGGATCACCATCTCGGGATATTGCAATAGAGGGTTGAGTCCATTGCCATCGGCGGGCAATGCGCCTTGCATCACGCCAAAAGGATTCGCCGCGAAGTTCAGCAGCAATAAGAAGAAGACCTGAACGGCGGCGATGATGACGGAGGCGTGGGCAAATAAGCGGACATCAGTCTTATAGCGGAGCCTGAGAACGAGGCCGTAAGCCGAGAGCAGCAGCGCCCAGAACAGCAGCGATCCTTCTTGTCCTGACCACAGCGTGGCGAATTTGTAAGGTGCGGGCAGATCGCGATTGCTGTGATGAAAAATGTAGGCGATGGAGAAGTCATTCTGAAAGGCTGCGACCACCAGCACCACAGCCGCAAGAAAGACGATTGCGAAGCTGGCAATGCCGGCGCGGCGCGCGGTTTCACCCAGCCGCTCAGATCCAGGTCCCTTGATGATGAGTGCCAGCAGACCTGCCAGGAAGGAGTAGGTGCACAGCGCAAGCCCGAGGAGAAGCGCAAAACTACCTATTTGCGACATGGGGGAACCTAGGGTTGTATTTTTTCAGAAACCATCCCTATAAGCAACCGCGAAGGCTGGACCGCCAGAGTTGTCCGTGCTTGCTGGATTATGTGTGCGCCCAGTTTTGCTCCGCTGCCCGGACGGCGGCGTCCGGGCCTACGAGGGCATCGCGACCGGCGGAACTTTACGCCTAGGCGGACTGTTGATGACTTTTGGTGGCGAGAATTTCGCGCTCGGCTGTGAGCCAGTCTTCGTTCTCGTGGCCTGGAGCGCTTCCACGCTCCAGGTACAGTTGGTAGGCGCGGTCGCGGATTTTTACTTCCAAATCGGCCGGGGAATTGTTCGCCGGTGAGGTCTTACGAACCAGGGTGACAGAGCCGGCTTCGGGCATGGTGATGACTTGATTGTTGGTTGCCTTCGGGGTGCGGGGAGTCTTTGCTTTGGCCATGATTGGTACTCCTTTGGGACTGCTAAGTCCATGAATTAGAAAAGCTTATAATTGGGCGCGTTTATCGCGCGCCTAGTAAGGCCCACAAGATAGTGAGTATGTAGTAATGATAAACCGAGAGACTGTGGATTTGTGAGAAAGTTGGAAAGAATTAATCTCTTTGCAACATTGATTTTGTTGATAACGATCAGTAGAAATCGTGCGAACTGGTTTCGGCGCGAGTGATGGAAAGCGGCGACACGCGCTCGGCTTTTACGGAGATGACATTGTCCTGATTTTGCAGGATTCCTTCCACCATGAGGAACTGCGCGGAACTCAGTAACAGCCGGTTTTTCTGAAACAGATCGGGCATGACGATGGCATTGGCTACGCCGGTCTCGTCTTCAATGCTGAGGAAAACGAAACCCTTGGCAGTACCGGGACGCTGGCGGCAAATGACGCATCCTCCAATGCGTAAATATTGTCCGTCAGGAATGCGGCTGAGGTCGCTGGCTTTGTGGATGCCCATCGCTTCCATTCGTGCACGGTGGTAAGCCATTGGGTGCGGGCCGACAGTCATGCCGGTACCGCGGAAGTCGGCGACCAGGCGTTCTTCCGGATTCATGGGGCGCAACGGGGAGTTGACGTCGGGTTCGGGGAGTTCGTCGAGCAACGGGCCGGAATTACGGACGGCGCGTTCGACTTGCCAGAGGGCATCGCGGCGATGAAGAGCAGACTCACCACGGAGACACGGAGACACGGAGGTATCTGGAGGTTTGGCACTTATTGAGATATTTTTCTTATTACGTTTATCGGTTTTCTCCGTGCCTCCGTGTCTCCGTGGTGAATTTGAATTCCCGACTGAATTCATCGCTCCAATTTCTGCCAGCGTGTTCAATTCATCTTTGCGCAACTCGGGCACACGATGGACCAGATCGCGAATGGAAACGAATGGAGCGATAGCGCGTTGCAGGACTATTGCCTGGCCAGCTTCTTCGCGTAATCCGCGGGCGTAGCGGAGGCCCAGGCGTAGGGCGACCGCACTGGCTGATTGCTGAGTGCTGACTGCTGAGTGCTCCAACGTGCATTGCCATTCTGACTTCATTACATCGATCGGCAACACTTTCAGGCCGTGCCGTTGCGCATCTTTCACAATCGTAGCTGGACGATAAAATCCCATTGGCTGGTTGTTGAGCAGAGCGGCAGTGAAGGCGGCGAGATAATGGCATTTCAAATAGGCGCTGGCGTAGGCGATGAGCGCGAAGCTGGCGGCGTGAGATTCGGGGAATCCGTATAAAGCAAACGAAGTGATGGAAAGAATGATTTGCTCCTGCGCCTCGCGCGCAATGCCGTTGCGTTCCATGCCGCTGCGAAGCCGGGCCTCGATATCTTTCATGCGGGCTTGCGAACGCTTGAATCCCATGGCGCGGCGCAGTTCTTCGGCTTCGCCTCCGGTGAAATTGGCGGCAACCATTGCAATGCGCAGCAATTGCTCCTGAAATAAAGGCACGCCCAGAGTGCGCGCCAGCACGGGCTCGAGCGACGGATGCAAATGGTTGACGGGCTCGCGTCCCATGCGGCGGCGCAAATAAGGATTCACCATCTGCCCCACGATTGGCCCTGGGCGAATGATGGCGACTTGCACCACGATGTCGTAAAAACATTTTGGCTGCAGGCGCGGCAGGCATGACATCTGCGCCCGGCTCTCGATCTGAAACATGCCGATCGTGTCTGCCTTCTGCAGGGTGGAATACACCGCGGGATCGTCCGGACGGCAGGTGGGCAAGGCTTACTTCTTCGCCGTGATGGTCGTGGATAAGTTTTAGCGAATCTTCGAGCACGGCCATCATGCCTAAACCGAGCAGATCCACTTTAATGATGCCGAAGTCGGCGCAGTCTTCCTTGTCCCATTGCACGACGACGCGGCCCGGCATCGATGCGGGTTCGAGCGGCACGACGGAGTCGAGTTGCCCCTGACAAATCACCATGCCGCCGGAATGCTGGCCGAGGTGACGCGGCAAATCCTGCACCGCGACACACAGCTCGAAATATTTGCGCAGCCGAGGATGATTCAAATCCAACCCAGCATCGCGGAAGCGATGATCGAATGTGTCGCTGGCGTCGCGATATTCCCAGGTGGAAACGGCGGCCGATACTTTGTCGAGAGTCTCGGGATCGAAACCCAGAGCTTTGCCCATTTCACGCGAAGCCATGCGGCTGCGGTAGGTGATGACGTTGGCGGTCATGGCTGCGCCGCGCTCGCCGTAGCGTTTGTATAAATATTGAATCACGCGTTCGCGCTGGTCGCCGCTGGGAAGATCGAGGTCGATATCGGGCCACTCGCCACGTTCCTCGGAAAGAAAACGCTCGAAAAGCAATTCCATGCTGACCGCATCAACTGCCGTGATGCCAAGCGAATAGCAGACCGCGCTGTTGGCAGCAGAGCCGCGTCCCTGCACCAGAATATTTTCTTGGCGGCAGAAGCGAACCAGATCCCAGACGATGAGGAAGTAGCCGGGGAGAGCGAGCTTCTCAATAAGTTTTAGTTCGCGTTCAATCTGGCAGCGGGCGCGGCTCTGCAGTTCTGATGAAGCTCGGCCATAGCGCTGCTGAAATCCTTCCTGGGTGCGCTCTCGCAGGAACGACATCATAGTTTCGCCTTCAGGCACAGGGTACTTGGGGAATTCATATCCCAGATCTTTAAAAGTGAACGTGAGCCGGGAAGATAGTTCTACCGTGTTCGCAATCGCCTCAGGCAAATCGGCGAAGAGCGCTTGCATCTCTTGCGGCGATTTCAGATAGCGCTCGGAATTGCGCGTCAACAGGCGTCCGGCAGTGGCCAGCGTGCGATGGTGACGAATGGCGGTGAATACGTCACAGAGTTCACGCTCCCGAGCCGTGGCATAACAAACGCCATTGGTCGCGAGTAAAGGAAGCTGGAGCGAGCGGGCAATTTCGATGGCGGCATGATTTCGGGCTTCCTGCTCGCGATGAAAATGACGCTGTAGTTCTACGTAGACGTTTCCCCGACCAAAAATGTTTGTCAGTTGTTCGACGTACCCGCGAGCTTCTTCGAGACCACCATGAGCGAGGGCGGAGGCCAGCGGCCCGTTGTCGTCGCCGGTAAGGCAAACGAGTCCGGTGGCATGTTCTCGCAATTCTTCTTCGCACACTGCGCCTTCGCCTTTCGCCGAGCGCAGCTTCATCTTCGTAATCATGCGACAGAGGTTTTGATATCCGAGACGGGATGAGACAAGTAGGGGAAGACGGAATTCACCACAGAGACACAGAGGCACAGAGGAATCTTTGGCTTTGTGATTCTTGATTTTCTCCGTGGCGGAGCCTGTCCTGAGCGAAGTCGAAGGATGTCTCTGTGGTGATAGGTATTCGCATGTTACCTCCGCTCCAATGTGCGCTTTGATCCGCGCTTTCTTCGCTGCCATGTGGAAACGCGGAGAGCCATAAACACCGTCGCGATCGAGCAGCGCCATCGCCGGCATGTTCAGATTGGCGCAGGCCTCGACTAAGTTCTCGGGCAGGGAAGCGCCTTCGAGAAAACTGAAAGCAGAGCGGGAGTGGAGCTCGATGTACATAAAAAGCATTCAGCATTCAGCACTCAGCATTCAGGAAAAAGCAGACACGGATCTTCGATGGCTGAATGCTGAGTGCTAAGTGCTGACTACTGACTACTGACTACTGATTTAGTCATACGTTCCTTCCAGAAACCATCGTCCGCCAAGCCGATCGCGGACCAGGCGATATAAAGCGATGTCAGATTCCCCCTGCACTGCGATATCCCATTCGTCGCGCGCCCAGCCTTCTTTTTCCCACCAGTCTCCGGAGGAGCGCCATGGTCCAGCGGCCCATAGAATTTCTCCCTGCATGGCTTTGTTCCTGGGACAGGTGATGTGCGCGAGCTTGCCGTCTTGAATGGCCACTGCAATGTCGACTGGCGGACGGAAGATGCGCAGCGCAGTCACCAGATCGTCACCACAGAGACACAGAGACACAGAGGAATCTTTGGCTTTGGATCGTTGATTGCCCATTTGATTTTTGACAATTGCGTTCTTCACTGTGTTTCTGTGTCTCTGTGGTGAAAACGGTTCGCTGGGAGCGAAGCGCTGCATGCGGAATCCCTGGGGACGATGCGTGTCCAGCAGCTCCAACGATCCCACTTTGTCTTCCCCGACGATGCTTGCAATCCTGGCCAACGTAAGCTCAAGCTTTTCCGGTTCTGGGGCAGGTGGAAGAAAAAGTCCATTTTGCGCCGCCCGCGGCCGCACCGGTTCTGCCGCCAGACGAATTTTGACGATGGGAGCGCCGGGAGGATGCGCCTTCAAATCAAGTTGCAGTAGTTTGAGGAAAGTCTTGGGGTCAAGCAATGGGACGGGAAGCCGGAGAGTGCGCTGGAAACTTTGCCGAGCTTGTGCTCGGCTTGGACGGGCCGGGACGCCCGTCTCTCCATTATTTGTTGAGATATCTTCTGTCTGCCACCCGTTCTCCAACTCCAACTGCAGCCGTAATTCTTGTGTTGCTAACGCGCGCGCTTCCAGACGAGCACACAATTGCTCCAATAACCGGCCCAGCAGAAATGCCAATGGTTCCAGCAGCACCAGCGGATATTCCAACTCGACCACTTCCTCGAAGATTAACGGAGGCTCGACGGGAACCAATGTGCGCGAAGTGGCGCCGCGTGCCAACGCTTGTAAATGGACTCCGACCTGCCCTAATCGTTCACTCAGTGCGACATCGGGCAATGCCGCCAGATCGCGTAGCTTGCGAATTCCCCAACGGCTGAAGGTTTCCAAAAGGTGCGCGGATTCCTGCGTCGAGTTTTCAAACAATACTTCTACCGGCAAGCTGCCCAGTTGCTCCGCTTCTTTGCCTTCCGGAATCACGGTCACGCCAGAAAACCCTCGAGCCGCCAGCGTGGCTGTCTCCGGATTGCCGGCCACGGCGACGCTGCTTTCGAGTCCAAGATGAGAAGCGCGTCGTGCCAAAGCGCGTGCAATTTTGGGTAGGGGACCGAAAAGCGGCTGCAGTCCGGCAATATCCAACACGATTGTGTCGCAGCCCACGGCTTCCACTCGTGGCGAAAAAGATTGCGCGCAATCCAACAATGCGGCATGGGCAGCGGCTTCTTGCGGCAGGGAACGGGCTCGCAATACCAAACCGGAGCAGGCTTCTATTTGCAGTTTGGTCATTCCCTGGCTCACCCCGGCGCGGCGCGCGTTTTCATTCACCGCGAAAACTTTTTGTAGCGGAGCTTTACCTTCGAGCACAGCCAGAGACCGCGAGCGCAACTCCGGTTCAGCGCGCAATAGCGCCTCCACGGGGAAATCAGGAACGAAGATGCAGGCAAAATATTGACTCATTGATTCAATGACTCATTGATTCAATTCTTCATCCCGCTTTGGTTGCGAACGACGCGGTAACCGATCCCGCCGGTTTGCGTTCCAGCCGGGACCGCAAGAGTTCTCCTTGCACTTGAAGTCCATGCAGAAGCTGAGCGTGAGCCGGAGGAGTTTCTGCTGAGAGCTGAGAACTGACAGCTGACAAGCTCTTCCCAGAAACTTTCAGCACCAGCGAGGCGCAGGTCTGAGCGCACGGCACTTGGCTGATGACGAATAACACCGTGGCCGTGTGTTCCACCGCACGTTGAAAACGAAACCAGGAGGCCAACGGAATGCGCCGAGCCATCTTCAACGGAGTACCGCCAAGATCGATCATCACCAGCCCAAAGCCGCCGCTTTGCAAAAGCAAATCAGTGACCCGCAAGGCCTGTTCGACCGGTTTCTCGATTTTCTTATTCTTCTCTGTGACCCTGTGTCTCTGTGGTGAATCTGGTTTTTGCAAGTGCGTGCCGCATCGCACCCACAGCAGCCTTTCAAAATTCACTCCTGCCGCTGCTGCCGAGTGGGGATTGAAAGCATCGCTGATGTCCACCAGGGCGCATACTTCCTGCCGCTGAGTCGCTGCCGCCAGGGCTGCCAACAATACACTGGTGCGGCCGGACGAGGCTGGTCCGCAAATCTCGGTCAAGCATCCGCGCGGAAGTCCGCCAGTAAGCGCATCAATCTCGCGGACACCGCTCGAAACCATCAGCGGAGTGGGCCGCACTTCCAATCGCGATGCGGGAGTCACTCCAGCAAGCTTGGGCATCGCCGCTAAGCGTTCGAAAACCAGCGTGCCAGCAACGCCATCAAAGCGGCCCACGGCCGCGGTAGAAACAAGCGGTACAGACGACATGGAGACCTCAGGATTTCAGGGAACGTCAGGGCCGCGACCCGGCTCTGTGGCGGGTATTTATTTTCGCCTTTTGTTCGCTACAATTGTTATACTGCGAGCGGGGGTTGTCAAGCATTTAAAAATTAATTTGCGCATAGAATTCAGAGCAGACGCGGCAGGAATCCAACCTCAAGAAAGCGAAGGTACTTCACGCTTGGGGTCACGAAGCGAATGCGAGTTAACGCGATGCTTCTGCCCGCGGGCTTTGTTATAATCAGCCTCTACTCGATGGCGCTATCGTCTAGGGGTTAGGACGGAAGATTCTCAATCTTCAAACCCGGGTTCGATTCCCGGTAGCGCTACCAGATCTTCCATGTTCAAGACCGACAATATTCCGGCGCCAAGCCGCCGGTGGGGCTCCGCTGATGCGGTGAATCCATCTGGTCATGTGGGCCTGATCGGAAAAGCCGGTATCGACCGCGATCGAGCATAAGCAGTCAGAGCCTCGCGTGATGTGCAGCCACGCCGCACGGGCTCGCAATTCGGCGCGTAAAACCGATGGCGTAATCCCGTAGGCTGCGGCGAATCCGCGAGAGACGGTTTCGCGCGCCAGGCCCTTTACTTCCGCCCACGTACCGATCTCAGTTGATGCATTCCGGGCCAGGTCCAACAGCAGAAGGTCCGGCCAATCATTTTTTTGCCCCGGCGAGGGCAACCTGCTTTTTAGCAGAGTGCGTTCCAGCAGCAGCGTCGCTTCAGCAACGTCCTTTTCGGCAGTTCGCGCCAGTTCATCGACACTGTCCAAGTGATAGAGCCCGCCAATTCCGCTGGTATCCGGCCAGTCGAGCCTTATCAGCTTAACCCCGGCAGATACCATCCGGTTTGCATGACAATCCATCGTAGGATGAATCAGTACATCCCCCGCCGTGGCGTGTATGCGGCCGCTGTAACCCGATTCCTCGAAGCTGCCCGCCAAAACCACCGTCGCATACGCGCGCAAGTGGCGATGCCGAGGCAAGCTGAAGCTGCAGGGCAAGGTTTCGATTCCAGGTGTGACGCGGCGAAAGTGCGGGTTGTGGATCGGCGCAGACACGTTCAATCGTAAGGCGAAGACATCGCGACCGGCAAGGACAATCCGCCTCGAACCGTTTCCGCCAAGTCAAATGGGTTCAAGACAGTGCCGGTCTCGTGATTCATTCTTGTTGGAACACGTTCAGGCATTTAAGGTTGCCCGGCGGAGGCAGCAGCTCATAGTGATCATTTGAGATTCACGACGGTTTGGAGAGCGAGCCAATGGCCACAATCACGAGACGATCGTTCATAGAAATGGCGGTTGCGTTGGGCGCGACTGCCGCGTGGGGACAGCCCACTGCGGCGCGGTCCAAGGTTGATTGGCACGAGCGCCGTGACTTCTATCCAGAAGGTGTTGCGTCCGGAGATCCCGAAAGCGACAGTGTTCTGTTGTGGACTCGTCGCCCGCCGATCAACGGGAACGTGGTGAGTAAGTTGACCGTGGAGATCGCCGAGGATGAGTCCTTCCGCCAGGTCGTAGGCACGGCCGAGGCGCCGATCTCTGAAGCCTCCGACTGGACCTGTCGCGTGCTGGCGGGCGGATTGAAGCCCTCGAAAGTGTACTGGTATCGGTTTACCGACTTGCACGGCAACGGAAGCCGCGTCGGAAGAACCATTACCGCACCGACGGATGACGACACCAGAACTGTGCGGTTTGTGTTCATCTCTTGCCAGAACGCAAACGATGGTGCGCAGAACGCCTACCGGCGAATGATTTTTGAAGACGAACGTGCTGCGGAAGAAGACCGCCTCGGCTTCGTGCTCCACTTAGGCGATTTCATTTACGAAATCGTCTGGTACCCTGAGGACCGCCCGCAAGGCATGTACGACCGGCGACTGC
This sequence comes from uncultured Acidobacteriota bacterium, assembly GCA_963722725.1. GTDB lineage: Bacteria > Acidobacteriota > Terriglobia > Terriglobales > Acidobacteriaceae > JABDBE01. The sequence goes on along the minus strand of CAVROB010000003.1, from coordinate 184,612 downwards.
GCGACATCGTTCGTTATGAACATGGCGAAAAGATCGGCGACTTTCACATTCCTACGGTCGTCGGCGACTATCGTGCTATCTATCGCAGTTACCTTCACGATCCCGACTTGCAGGATGCGCGCGCCCGTTGGCCATTTGTCTGCATGTGGGACAACCATGAGTTCAGTTGGATCGGCTGGCAGAGCATGCAGCAATTTGGAGGAGTGAATCGTCCAGCGCAGACGCGAAGGGTAGCGGCTAACCAGGCATTCTTTGAATACCAGCCTGCGCGTTTGTACAAACCGAGTGGACCATCGCTCGATCAGTTTGATCCTCCGCGAGTCGTCGATGCGCCAATTACTCATTTTGACGAGCACGGTCTCGGTCAGGAACCCAACAATCTGACCGCAATTCACAGCCTCAGGGGATATCGGGCATTGCGCTGGGGCCGCAACATGGAACTGATCATCACTGATCAGCGCAGTTATCGTTCCGAGGATCCTACTTATCGGGCGGAAGCCAAGGCTTTCATGAGCGACGATTTTCCCGGATTCATGCCGCAGGAAGTGCTCGACATACTAGATGGCGGGAGCGCTTATAACGGCGGCCATCCACCGGCGACCATCAAATACGGCAGCACCGAGATTGCGAATTTTCGCAAAGATCAACCGCCAACTACTATTCTCGGAGCGGAACAGAAAGCATGGTTTCTGGAGCGTTTGCAGAAATCAAATGCCACCTGGAAGATCTGGGGCGACACCGTGGCCACGCTCGACATGCGCGCCGACCCGCAGAATCTGCCCGCAGGTTTAACCTCTGCATGGCCCGGTGCGGGATACGCGGGGTTTGACGCGAGCACTGGCGCCGGGGATCACAGCACTGCATATGTCGAGCGCGGAGAAATCTACGACTTCGTTCGCGACCAGGGAATTACAGGTTTTGCGACCGTGGCGGGCGATCGCCATAGTTTCTGGGCTGGACTTGCCGCCAAAGGTCTTCCACCAAAAACCTTCGAACCGGTTGGAATTGCCTTTGTAACCGGTTCGATCTCCGCACCGGGAATCGTAGAAGCATTCGAACACGGCTTTCCCAAGGATCATCCGCTGCGACCTCTGTTCGTAGGCCAGGGACCGGGAGACTCGCGGCCTCAGCCAACCATGAATCTGTTGCTGCGGCACGGTGCCCGGTCATCGCTGGAATATGTAAAGAGTGGAGACATACAGAAGGCGCGCGCCTTGTCGAACCCCGATCTGTCGCCACACCTTTCTTTTGTCGACATGGGCGGCCACGGTTACGCCGTGGTTCGCGTTACCAGCAATGCTTTGGAAGCTGAGTTTGTATGTATCCCGAGGCCGATTGAGCGCAGTGACCGTGCCGATGGTGGTCCGCTGCTCTACCGCAGCAGACATCGGGCTCATCTTTGGCGCAAAGGAGAAACGCCCAGGTTGGAGACGCAGATTGTTGAGGGCGATCCTAAGTTCTCGATCTGAATGGCGGGGTACGGTCTGAGATTGGTTTTATCTATGCACCAGGAAATCAAAATCGTTTTAAACCAATCTTCATACGCCGTGCGCATGGCCCAACCGCGCGACTCCCACAGAATCGCGGAGCTGGCGGGACAACTTGGCTATCCGTGCACAGCGGAAGAAGTTCGCGGGCGGCTCAGCCAAATGCAGGATGCGAACCAATACGCCGTGTTTGTGGCGGAGCTTCCCACCGGCCAAATTGCGGGCTGGATCGGGCTGTACGTCTTCCGGGCCGTCGAAATGGAAACTGTTGCCGAGATTAGCGGATTGATTGTCGACGAAGATATCCGCTCTTGTGGGATCGGAAAGACGTTGCTCGATGCTGCGGAAGAATGGGCACAGCGAGTCGGATGTCGTGTTATCTCCGTGCGGTCGAACGTCAAGCGGGATCGCGCTCATCAGTTCTACACAAATAATGGATACGAGCACATTAAGACCCAGAAACAGTTGCGGAAGGAACTCTGATACAGAGAATTGATGATGACCATACCTTCCTCAGCACAACTTTTGAGCGGGCGTGGGCACGAGTCTGAGGAAGACGCAGCGGCCATCACTGATGGAGATCTGGGCTCTGCGCGCTTGCGCAAGGAGTTGAACGTCTTCGACGCGGTCGCGGTGGTCGTTGGCACCGTCATCGGGTCGGGGATTTTTCTCTTACCGAGTTTCGTTGCCGCTCAATTACCCTCCCTCGGCGCAGTCTTGCTGGTATGGCTGGTGGGCGGGATCCTAAGCCTGTTTGGCGCCTTATCCTTGGCCGAACTCGGCTCCGTTTATCCAGGGACAGGCGGCCTGTGCACTTACCTGCGCCACGTTTACGGCCCACTGCCTGCCTTCCTCTATGCCTGGGCGCTGCTTCTTATGATTCATACTGGGAGCATCGCCGCGCTGGCTGTCGCTTTCGCCATTTACGTTGGTCAAGTTCTGCCCCTGAGCATGGTTGAGCAGAAAGTGTTAAGCGCGGGACTGATTTTGGCGCTTACTGTTGTGAGCTGCCTTGGGATTCGCGGCGGAAAGCTGGTCCAAAACCTCATCGCCGTTGCCAAAGTCAGCGGCCTGGCGGGAATCATCCTTTTACTTAGCGCCAAGGGTTCGCGCCCGATCCACTTTTTCAAAAGTTCAGGGAGCGCCCAGGGTCCAGCATTTTCGGTTGCGGGATTTGGTATTGCTCTGGTAGCAGTGCTGTGGGCCTATGAGGGCTGGCACGTCCTGTCGTTTATTGCCGGGGAGATGAAAAAGCCAAAGCTGGATTTGCCGCGGAGTCTTTTTTACGGCAGCGCCATCGTTATGCTGATCTATCTGGCGGCCACCCTCGGCTATTACCACACACTGTCCGCGGCGGAGATTCGCGGAAGTAACGCGGTGGCCGCTCTGGCAGTCGGGAAACTTCTTGGCCCGATCGGCGCAAATTTCATTTCCATTTTGATCGTGGTTTCGATTCTTGGCTCCATGAATGGATTGATACTCAGCGGACCTCGTGTCTCGTTTGCGATGGCGCGCGAGGGAATATTCCCTGCCGTGTTCGCGCGCTTGAGCGTTCGCTACCGCACGCCCATGGCGGCGTTGGCGGTTCAAGGCGCTTGGGCGGCCACACTGGCCGCTTCCGGCAGCTACCAGCAGCTTTTCACAGACGTCATCTTTACTGCGTGGATTTTTTACGGGCTGGCAGTTGCGGGCGTTCTGGTGCTCCGGCGTTCTCAACCGCAAGTGACGCGTTCCTTTTCCGTTCCCGGATATCCGTGGCTTTCGCTGCTCTTCTGCGTTGCGGCCGCAGGCGTGATTCTTGGCACCTTGATAGCGCGACCAATAGGTGCATTGATCGGCATTGGGCTGGTGGGCACCGGTATTCCAGTCTATTTGTTTTGTATCAGGATGCAATCAGCGACTGCGGCAGAATGACCGGCTTTGCGCGACATACGAATATTGAGGCGTATCCGACTGATTGGAACACTTTGCGTTGGAGCGATTCATCTTTCACATCCGGCATTGAGAGATGCGCACGGGGTTCTTGAGTTCTCGGTTGCACGGAGGTCGTAAAGGGCAAAAATGACCATAAAATTAGCTCTCATCGCTGCCGCACTTCCCCTTTCTGGTTTGTTGTTTATGGTCGCGGACGCGAACCAGGGCTCGCATAAGATCAATCTTCCGACGAGCAAAACCCTGACCGTTCCTGTTCCCGGTTTCATCGGCCGTACTAACAGTTACCCGGCGACCATCGCTCTAAGTCCCGACGGCCGGTACGCCGCCATTCTCAACCAGGGATACGGCACTCAGCAAAGCGAGGTGCGGCAGTCAATCGCGATTCTTGACCTCAGCAACAATCAGTTGCGCGACTTCCCCGACGACCGCCTGCGTGGCGACGAAAAATCGACTCTGCAAAGCTACTTTATTGGGCTCGCATTTTCCAGCGATGGCAAATATCTCTACGCATCGATGGCATCGATTGCCGAGAACGGCATCGCAGTCTACGGCTTTGCAGAAGGACAAGTTACGCCCGAACGTTTCATCGGCATTGCTCCGCAGCGGCTTGCGGAGGGGAAGAAAGTGACTTTCGACGCGGGCAAGAGTCCGGCGGGAACTGCGCCACCTTATCCGGCTGGGCTGGCTGTCCTGACTTCAGCCCAAGGCGACCGTCTACTGGTAGCGAACAATCTTTCTGACAACGTCGTTCTGCTCGATGCCGCCTCCGGCCGGATTCTGCAATCATTCGATGTCAGCATCAGTAAATATGTTCCTGCGGCGTACCCATACACCGTTATCGCAAACAAAGCCGGAACCAAAGCATGGGTCAGTCTGTGGAATGCATCTGCGGTAGCCGAATTGGATCTGACAAGAAATAAAGTCAGGCGCCGGATTGAACTTTGGCGCTCTTCTGATCCGGTTGCGTCTGGTACTCATCCCACAGCCATGCTTCTGAATCGTAGTGAGGACATACTCTACGTCGCCATGGCGAATGCATCGACCACCGAGACTGACGGTATCGCCGCCGTGGAGTTGAAGAAGAAGGGTCTCCCGCTACGCACCTACCGCGTGAGCAGCGAAAATGCGCCCGGTACCGCTCCGATCGCGATCGCTCTTTCTCCCGATGAAACCCATCTCTATGCAGCGGTTGCGTCGCTGAATGCTGTTGCGGTATTCGAAACCAAGCCGAACGCGCAGCCGTCAGAATCGAATGGCATGCAGACGCCCATCGGCTTCATTCCTACCGAGTGGTATCCCAGTGCGCTTGCAAGTGCAGGAAATGATCTGCTCATCGCCAGTGCCAAAGGCGAAAGCAGCGGGCCGAACAATATGCAAGCTGCGGTGCAGACAGGACTGCATCCCAATCCGCATCCTTACATTGCGACGCTGATCGGAGGATCCGTTCAGCGGCTTGGGCGGGAAGATATTGACAGAAACTTGCCCCTCTATACACGCCAGGTTGAAGAAAATAACTTGCTGCACGCTGAAACTGCCCAGATTCAGTTTGCCGGAGGTAAGAATCCTATCCGGCATGTAATCTACATTCTGAAAGAAAATCGCACCTACGACCAGATCTTCGGCGATCTGGGAGCGGGCAATGGCGATCCCTCCCTGACGATGTATGGAGCTGAGGTTACCCCCAACGAGCACAAATTGGCCTTGCAGTTCGGGGTGCTGGACAACTTCTACGACAGCGGGGACGTCTCTGCCAATGGACATCTGTGGTCCGATGCTTCCGCCACTTCCGACTACATAGAGAAGATTTGGCCCATTATTTATCGGCGCAGTGAGCGTCCGGAGGATTACGGCAACGCTCTCGATCAGCGCCTGCCTCTCATGGACGACCCGGGAACTGGTTTTCTCTGGGACAACCTCGCCAAACATAACTTCACCTACCGCATCTACGGAGAGATGCTCGACCTCACATGGTGCAGAGACGAAAAAGTGAGCTCGCCCAGAGAAGGCACGCCATCGCCTGCGTCCAGCCCGTGTCCTTCCGCGGAAATTAAGCGAGGAGAGCCGTTGCCGGCGAATGTCGGGAATCCTCGCGGCGGGCCAAGTCCATGGCCGTGGGCGGTTCCCCGGCTAAAAAGCGCCCGGCCAACCAAGGAGGCGCAACGCGATCATATTGATCCGCTGTATCCGGATTTCGCGATTGACTATCCCGACCAGCTTCGTGCCGACGAATTCCTCCGCGAATTTGACGAGTTTGTAAGAGCTCGCGGTACCGGCAAAGAACTGCCGCAGTTCATTCAGCTCTATCTGCCCAACGACCACACCGGCGGAACGCGCGTGGGCCGGCCGGCCCCGAGGGCCTCGGTTGCAGATAACGACCTTGCGGTAGGGCGTGTGGTGGAAGCTGTGTCGCACAGCCCGTACTGGGATGATACGGCCATCTTTGTGGTGGAAGACGATGCACAGGACGGAGCCGATCATGTCGATGCGCATCGCTCGATCGCATTGGTGATCAGCAAGTATTCGCCGCGTTCGGAGACGCCGTTTGTGGACCATCATTTCTATACCACGGCAGGAATGGTCCACACGATGGAGCATCTCCTTGGGCTTCCTCCGATGAATCTGTTCGACACTCACGCACCTCTGCTCGCGCTATTCGCCGGGCCCGGAACGCAGCCGCCCTATCAATCCGACGATAAGAACTTGCGCAGCGGGCTTCTCTACCAGATGAACGAAAAGAAAAATCCGGGTGCGAAAGAATCAGCCATGATGGATTTTTCGCGACCCGATGCAGCAGATGCAAGGAAGCTGAATGCGATTCTCTGGCGCGATGCCAAAGTCCGATAGCCGTGCCAAACTTTTCTTTCTTCTACCGACCCATAAAGATGACGAAAAAAGTTGTCATCCTCTTGTTGACTTTAGCCCCATGAAACACATTCTCGCTTTTTGAGAAAACGCGTCATTGCGCAATCACGGGCGGATGACGGACAAACCGGAAATCAACTGCTGTTAACCAGGCGGTTACACTCAAAACTCCCGAGCACAGGGTCAATGAGCGTAACGGCGATACTACGCCACAGTTCGCCGGGCCTGCTACCATTGCCGCATGTTCAATTTTGGGAAACCCAAAACAGCTGGTGACTGGATAGTTCACATCGCGGGGGCCATCGTCGCGATTTTCCTCGTCTGGTGGATGCTTCGAATGTACGTACTGTGAATGCACTCAAAACCGCTCCGCCGTCGTTAATGAGTGCCATCGCGATACTTCGACGGTTAGTGTCAGGCTATCGGTTTCGCGCTCGGTCTTCAGGTTTGGGAGAACGCCGGCCTGGATGAGAATGAATTAGGTGAAATAGGCCCGTCACTCCCCAAGCGATTGACAGAGGGTTTATGCTGGTTTCAAATCCGCGAAAGGTACGTATGTCGATCGACAGGTTTCATCGAATGTTTTTTCCCAACCTGGTGTGGTCCTTTCTCGTGGGATTGATGGTCACGACGATTGCGGCTGTGTGCCTCTCTCAATTCTCGCGCGGAAGCCAACTGTTTCTCCCATTTGGGGCACATCCTGCGGGGTCACTGTGCGATGTAGCCTTCAATGCCAGTTGGATCTTCATTCTCGTCAACACGAAGTGGCTCTGGAAAACAGAATGACGGTCCCTCGAAGTCTGACCTCATGATGCACGAAGGCCGGGAGTGTCCTTCACTCCTTCGCATCCCGCACGAGGACTGCGTTAGGCTCGTTACCGCCAGCGCCAAGTCCCTTGAGCTGTAACCCCAGACCAACTTGCCGGTCTTGCTGATTTGAATACGGTTCCGCAAGGAGTGTTGAGAAAGCATGTTCCCGTGCCGCCCCAAGCGACTCTGTACCGAGTTGGGCCGGATGACTCGAGCCAAACGAAGAAACAAGAATACCGAGGAGCGGGAAGGGGCCGAGTTTACCAAGAAACCGATCAGGGACCCGAGAGGCAATCGCAAGCATTGCGAATGCAATTAGTGCATAATGTACGCCATTGTCTGGGGCGGAACATCCAGCCTGTGCGGACGAAAAATGGGGGGGTAATGCTGCAACGTGAAGCTCACTGCCGCGCTCTGGCGCGTCGCGCTACCGTGGTTCCTTTCACTCTTACAGCCGTATTTTTGTTTCTTGCAACTGTTTCTCAGCCGGCACTGTCCCAAACCTACAAAGTCATCTACAACTTCACGGGCATAGGCAACGATGGGGCGAATCCATATTCGGGGCCAGTCCTGCTAAAAGGAAATCTCTACGGCACGACGTATCTCGGTGGGAGCGACGGTAACGGAACTGTCTATCGGCTTTCACCCAGCGGCTCCTCCTGGAAGCACACTTCGTTATACAGCTTCAACGGTCCACCGGACGGGGCTGGCCCAGGCTTTGGGTCTTTAGCCATCGGTGCCGACGGCGCTCTCTTCGGAACCACGGAGGGAGGGGGATACTTTGGCTCCGACTTTGAAATCTGCTCCTGCAAGGGGAAGGAAGTTCAGATCCACCAGTTTGGCCGCGGAACGGACGGGGCTCAGCCTCTTGGCGGGGTGGTGCTGGATTCGGCAGGCAATTTCTATGGAACCACCAGTTTGGGAGGCACCCTTGGGGATGGCACAGTCTTTCAAGAAAAGAAGTCCGGGGACAAGTGGATTGAGAGCGCGATTTACAACTTCACCGGTGGGAACGATGGCATCAATCCGGAGGCAGGCGTGACGCTCGATGCTCACGGCAACCTTTACGGTACGACCTCCACCGGTGGTGCCGATGGAGACGGCGTGGTCTACAAACTTTCTCGCCACGGTTCCGGCTGGAAACAGACCGTCCTGCACACTTTCCATGGTAAGAATGATGGCGCAAATCCAGTGGGAGGTTTGGTCCTGGACAAAGCCGGCAATCTTTACGGCGGAACTTTCGACGGCGGGGTCAACGGCGGCGGCGTCGTGTACAAACTGTCTCCTTCCAGTAAAGGCTGGAGGTTTACCACGCTCTACAGCTTGACCGGCGGTTATGGGGGACCCTACAACAAGCTCACGCTCGCCCATGGAAACATCTACGGCTTCACCGAAGCTGAAGGCAAGAATGGCCTCGGCCAGGTATTCAAGCTAGTTCCGGGAAAGGGCGGCTGGACCTTTACCGACCTTTACGACTTCGTCGGTGGCAGCGAGGGCGCGCAGCCTTATGGCAGCGTAGCCGTGGATAAAGATGGAAATGTCTTTGGCACAACTAACACAGGCGGAAGCCAGAACCAGGGCGTCGTGTTTGAGATTACGCCCTGAGCCGTCGCAAGCGTGAGCGCGACATCGCGATTGTAGGGGGATCAGGTCGACGAAGCTTTGGAATCCAGCCGCCCGAGCTGCCAAACCCCGCCAGCAGCACGGATTTCCCGTCACCGGAAGCCGTCGTTTTCGCCGCGACACCGCAAAATGTTGCGCATTGACACGTCGCATCCTCAGAGCGACAATCCGTGCTTCGCCGGTGGTACGAACCTATGGCCAATTTAATTCTGGATCAACTTAATCTTGATCAGCGCGAGACCCCTGAGGTGGGAGTATGAGGCAATTTGGTTTATCGAAAACGATCTGCATCGTCTCTGCGCTTTGTGCTGCGATGGCGATTGTTTCGCCTGCTCAGACCTTTAAGACCCTGGCAAGTTTCGACGGGGCTAACGGCGCTACCCCTTACGCCGGCCTGGTGCAAGCCACGGACGGGAACTTCTGGGGGACAACCTATAGTGGCGGGGCAAACAGCACAGACTGCGCCTCAGGCTGCGGCACGGCCTTCAAAATCACTCCGAAGGGCAAGCTGATCACGGTTTACAGTTTTTGTTCCCAGACGAATTGCACTGACGGCTCCCAGCCTTACGCCGGGCTGGTGCAAGCCGCCGACGGGAATTTCTACGGAACAACACAACAAGGCGGCAACAATGCCTGCAGCGGAGGTTGTGGCACGGTCTTTAGAGTCACGCGCGGGGGCAAGCTGACCACGCTGCACAGCTTCGATGGCACGGACGGCTACAGCCCCAACGCTGGCTTGCTGCAAGCCACCGACGGGAACTTCTACGGGACAACGACCCAACGCGGGGCCATCACCAGCGGAACGGTCTTCAAGATTACTCCCAAAGGCAAGCTGACCACACTTTACAACTTTTGCTCTAAGACGAACTGCACTGACGGCGCCGACCCTTGGGCAGGGCTGGTGCAAGGCGCCGACGGGAACTTCTACGGGACCACGGCCGAGGGCGGCGCTTACATCTGCAGGACACAAGGCCGAAACAAGATCGGTTGTGGCACGGTCTTCAAAATCACCGCCAAGGGCAAGCTGACCACGCTTTACAACTTTTGCTCCCAGACAAACTGCACCGATGGCTCCGATGCCTTGGCTGGGTTGGTGCAAGCCGCCGACGGCAACTTCTATGGGACAACGGCCGAGGGTGGGGCCAATACAAGCGGCACAGTCTTCAAAATCACCCCGAAGGGCAAACTGGCGACGCTTTACAGCTTTTGCTCCCAGACAAACTGCACTGACGGTGCTACTCCTTATGCTGGATTGATGCAAGCCACCGACGGGAACTTCTATGGGACAACCAGGTTTGGCGGGGCCAATAACGGTGGCGCGGTCTTCAAAATCAACCCAGAGCGTAAGCTGACGACGCTTTACAGCTTTTGCTCCCAGACAAACTGCGCTGACGGTGACTTTCCTCAAGCCGGACTGGTGCAAGCCACCAACGGCAAGTTCTACGGGACGACGTCCGGGGGTGGGGCAAACATGAGCGGCACGGTCTTCAGCTTTTCTGTGGGGCTCGGCCCGTTCGTGGAAACACGTCCCACGTCCGGCGAGGTGGGGACCACGGTCATTATTTTGGGGACGAACCTGACTGGTGCGACCAGCGTCACCTTTGACGGCATAGCAGCAAAATTCAAAGTCCTATCAAGTTCCGAAGTCACGGCTGAGGTTCCAAACGGCGCGACCACGGGCAAGGTTAAGGTAAAAACGCCCCGAGGGACACTTGCGAGCAACTTGGTCTTCCGGGTGACGAAGTGACAGGTTGATCCGTTCCGAATTAACGAATACAGCCGCCCGATGTCTAGGCGGCTTTTTCTTGTGCCGCAACTCGACAACCGCTCGCGGCTTCCTTTAGTAGGCACTCGACAACTTTCGGCGGCTGATCACTTTGGCGCGACGAGAGGGCCGTTCGTGATAAGTTTCGAATCCACTATGCCGATTTCGACCCGGCGGTTGGCAGCACGCGCCTGTTCGCTGTCGCCCGGAACGCGCGGGTCGGACTTGCCAAAACCCTTGGTGCTCAGGATTGTCGCGGGAATTCCGGTCTGCACCAGGAAGTCACGGACAGCTTCGGCGCGACGCTGTGAGAGCTGCAAGTTGTACGTCTGCGTGCCGATGTCGTCCGTATATCCGTAGACAGCAATCGTGTATCCCTTAAGCGTCATCATGATCCCCGCGATGCGATTAAGGATGTCGCGATATTCCGGTTTAATGTTCGCTTTATCGAAGTCGAAGCGAATCGACTTGCTGTCCAACGTCATCACCAAGCCCATGGCGGTGCGACGCGTTTCGGCGATTTGTCCGAGAGCCTCTTGCAGCTGGGTAAGTTCCGCCTCTCGCTCTTGCCGATATTGCTCAGCCTGCTGTGTGGCTTGATCGGCCTTTTGCTGCTCGGCGGCGGCCTGCTGCCGCGCAAGTTGCGCCTGCGCCTCCGAGTTCGATTGATCCTGCTTCGCCAAGTCCCGCTGTTGAGCGGCTGCCTGCGCGTTCGCAGCCGCTTGCGAAGCCTGCTGAGCCAACGTCTGCGATTGCTCCTGTGCGCGCACCACCAACTGGCTTAAACCTTCCGTCTGCTGGCTGAGCCGCGCCACCTCGCGCTCCAGGCGACGGACCGAGATTAGATAAACAAACCCAAGAACCAAGCTGAGCGCGATTGCGATCACTCCAAGAGCCAGCGCTAACTTCCCTTGAGACTTGGCAGGTGCATCCCTAAGTCCACGCTCGTCCGGATTCATCGCCTCGCGTGAAGAGTCCATCCTTTGGCAATCTTAGCTTGAAATTCTGGATCGAGGCAAAACGAGTGCTATGGCCTGAGGGTGGATCGTCACAATCACTCAACATCCTTACTTCAATTCAGGGGTCTGCGACCATGCCGAAAGGGCAAGCGCAGGATCTGTTTGCATGAAACGGCGCTCGTCAGAACTCACTTCAGGCCAGCAGCCCCGCACGACTTTGCCGAACTCCACAAATCGCTAAAGATTCTGATAGCGGCGTTCTCGTCCTCAGTGGCCTACTGAATTTACCCGATCTTCGGGAATTCTAGTGGGAGGACAAAATCATGGTCGAGAGAACTTGTGCAGCGTGCGATTGCAAATTGGATGAGGGTGCCATCAAGGTCAAAATCGGTGGCAAAACTGTCGAAGTGTGCTGCGACGAGTGCGCCCAGAAGCTGAAGGAAGCCGGTTCTTCTTCGAGAAGAGGCTAGCTATGAGCGTCCACCTATCACTCGCGAGCGTTCATCGCCTGCGTCGGCTAGCCCAGCCCGTCGCGGTACAGAGAACAAACGCTCTAATCGCAGGCTTGTCCCTGAGTGTGGCGTTGTTGGGACATGCGTACGGAAAGGAAAACATAATGACTTCAAAACAAGGATTGAGTGCTCCGGCGGCATCTGAAAACAAATCGTTGCCGGTCCGGCGCAGCGTGCAGACCGCCTCAGGCCGTATCAGCTATCTCGAGCAAGGCTCTGGACCGGTTGCGTTATTCGTTCACGGAGTTTTGCTGAACAGCCATTTGTGGCGTCACCAGTTAGCGGATTTGTCGGATATCAGACGCTCCATTGCTGTGGACTTGCTGGCGCACGGCGACACCGAAATCGCGCCGAATCAGGACGTGTCGGTCACCGCCAATGCCAAGATGCTCAAGGAATTTCTCGATGCTTTGAACATCGATCAAGTGGATCTCGTCGGCAATGACAGCGGTGGAGGCATCTCACAGATTTTCGCAGCGCTGTATCCGGAACGGGTGCGGAGCCTCACACTTACCGACTGTGACACGCACAATAACTGGCCGCCCGAGGCATTCAAGCCATTTCTTGCGATGGCCGCTAGTGGCGGCTTGCGCGGAACCCTCGATGCGATGTTGGCGGACAAGAGTGTCTATCGATCGTCCCAGGCCTTGGGACCAGCCTACGAGCATCCGGACCAACTGAGCGACGACAGTATCGAAACCTACTTGCGTCCGTTCGTTAAAAACCCCCAGCGAACGCATGACCTCGAACGCTTCCTCGCCGCCTTCGACAACAAGCACACCCTTGCCATTGAGCCACAGCTAAGAACCTTCAAGGCACCAACCTTGATCGTCTGGGGCACGGACGACGTGTATTTCCCGGTGAAGTGGTCGCACTGGCTCGCCGAAAATATTCCGGGTACTCGACGCCGCGTTGAATTCAAAGATGCCAGAATCTTTTTCCCCGAAGAGCGTTGGCGGGAATTCGACAAGGAACTGCGCGAACACTGGCTGCTGGTGGAAGAACAAATGTCGAAGAAAGAACTGGCAACCGCGCCTTAAGTTTTTCCCCACCTCTGCTGCACAGGGCCGCGGACGGAGTCCGCGGTCCCGTGGTTTAGGCTACGCTGTGGAACGACCCATCGCTTGCCACGCAAGGGATTCTCCGATGACATCGAATCAAAGAGTCACCGTTTTTGGCGCGTACGGTCATACAGGACGCTTTGTCATTTCCGAGTTACGACAACGTGGATGGACACCAGTGCTCTCGGGGCGAGATCCCGATAAGCTTACTGCTCTAGGCAATGTGCATCCGGGACTCGACTTACGGCCCGCAAGCATCGAGGACCCATCATCTCTCGATCGCGCGCTGGCTGGCTCTGCGGCTGTCATCAATTGCGCCGGACCTTTCGCCAGAACCTCCGCGCCCGTGATCGAAGCTGCGTTGCGCGCGCAGATTCCATACTTGGATATTGCGGCCGAGATAGAGGCCAACGCAGATACATTCGAGCACTACGCGGATCGAGCACGCGAGGCAGGCATTGTGATTGTGCCCGCGATGGCCTTCTACGGCGGACTCGGTGACCTGCTCGCGACCGCGGCCATGGGAGATTGGACGGCCGCAGATGAGATTTGCATCGCCTATTCCCTTAGTAGCTGGAAGCCCACTCTTGGAACGAGAGCTACGAGCCAAGTTTCGAAGCGGCGGAGAAGCGGGCGGCGACTTGTCTTCTCCAACCATCGAATGCAGTTCCGTACCGACGACGCGCCGGTCGTCAATTGGACTTTCCCACCTCCCATAGGAACGCAGTTGGTCGTTGGAGAATTCACCACGGCGGACAGCGTTACGATTCCGCGTCACTTAAGGACGCCGGAGATTCGCACCTACATGACGCTGGCGTCACTCAAAGACTTGGACGATCCTGACCTATCGCCGCCGCCCGCGACCGACGAGACCGGACGTTCGGCGCAAACTTTCCTGGTTGAGGTAGTGGCGCGAGTGGGAAACGAGGAACGCCGCGCAGTAGCGACGGGGCGAGACATCTACGCGTTTACTGCGCCTCTCGTAGTGGAAGCGACCCAACGCGTCGTCAGTATGCCGGGCAAGACGGCAGGCGCATTCGCCGCCGGGGAAATCTTTGACGCACGGGATTTTTTAAAAGCGCTTTGTCCTTCGCATCTTTCGATTGCGATTCAATGATGCTACTCGGATCCTGTGATGCGGCTCGCCGGAGCACATAAGCCAGTGCCAAACGGGCGTGATACCTTAGAGCTTGGCTCTTCGCTTTCATCAGTCGAGGAAAATCCGCTGATCCGCTTCGGTACACAGTATGGCGTTCAGGAACGAAACGAAACCAGTCCCCGAGTTTGTTGTTGACTCATTGCTAACGTCTCCAGTGGTTACCATTCGAGACACATACTGCAGGGGTACGTGCCGCCACCAGAGCGCGGAAGAGTGCACGACTACTACGCAATTGGTGTTTCCGTACCGCGGCGTATACGTGCGGCACGTTGGACTTGACCAAGCTGTAGCCGAAGCAAACCAGGTCCTGTTTTTCAATGCTTTTGAAGGCTACCGCATTAGTCACCCTGTTCCGTGTGGTGACGCCAGCTTGACATTGGTTATCAGCCAGGCGATGCTGAGTGAATTAGCGCCGACTGCCCTGATGCGCGATGGCACGAACCTTTGGTTTCGGCAGCCCCGCCTGCGGATTGATGCACGAACACAAGCGCTAGTGGCACTGTTACGGCACAGTCTGCGCCAGAAAATCGCGGAACCCCTGGAGGCAGAGAGCTTGTCCTTGACTCTCGTACGAAGGGCTCTGGGCCCGCGCACCACTCACACTCCGGGATCTACTTTCGGACGGCAGAGGTTGGTGGATCGAGTAAAGCTGGTGTTGGCGAGCGATGTGGCGCGACGTTGGACGTTGGCCGAAATTGCCGCTGAGGTGCGCGGTTCTCCCGTCTATCTCACACAAGTTTTCCAGCAGGTAGAAGGGCTGCCCCTATATCGCTATCAGTTGCGCCTGCGGCTTGCCCGGGCGCTGGACCTTCTCGCCCTCTATGACGACCTGACGGAAATAAGCCAGGACCTCGGCTTTTCCAGTCACAGCCATTTCAGCGCCGCATTCCGCGAAGCTTATGGCCGCTCTCCTTCGGAATTCAGGCGGTCAGCGTTGAGTCGCTGACACCATTTGCTGCAAACCACGCAAAGGCACATTACCCAACAACCCAAGAAGGTAGAAGCGGAGGAACTGGCACTAAAAGGTGGGCGATGACCTCCGAAATTCGGTGAGACAGGGCGCCGGCAGGCCCCAGTCGTAGATCTGGCGGCGTGAGCGGAATCCTATTTGAGCCCCTGGACCAAATAGAGCTCGGAAAGCAGGCGAGTGTAGCTGTAAACGTAGGCTCGACCGTCAGTGCTGAAATAAATGTGAGAGATGTCATGAAGTCCCGCTACGTCCGGGGGAGCTATCTCTCTGAAAAACTGCCTCTGTCCGGTCAGCACATTCAAGCGATAGACCTTGGCCGGCGCTTGATTCCACTGATACGCGTACAACCAGCGCGGATCTGAGGTCCATGCAAAACCTTCGCCCGCCTGCAACCCTGGAATCGGGCGCGGCTGTCCACCTTCTACGGGATACAACCAGCCTCCGCCACCAGCCAGACCGTTGCCAGCAATCAATTTGCCGTCGGGTGAAATCAGGCAGAAAGTAACTCCCTCCGGCGTCACAGGACGTGGTTTGCCACCGTCTACATCCTGAGCGAAACACTGAACGGCATGCCCGGGCCGGTTTGCGGAAAAAACGATTTGCTTGCCATCCGGCATCCAGCTAGGTCCGTGCCAGTACTGCTGAATGTCGCTAGGCTCCATTTGCTTGGCCGTGCCCGCTCCAGTCGGCAACAGCAGAAGATGGGCATCGGAAACAATCGTGGACGCCCATTTTCCGTCGGGAGATAAATGGCCCGCCATTCCCTGGCCCAGTGGAATGGGTGGCGATCCGCGCATGTCCCGGACGGCGACGGTATAGGTTGGTCCAGACTCAGCTCCTTCTTCGTCGAAGAGCACAGTGTTGCCGTCACTGGAGATATCAGTGGGGACCGACCAGTCCCGCCATGAGACCTCTTTCTCCGTGGTGGCTCCCGGCGCCAGAGCCATCATTCCGACGCGTTGTTCATCGCGGGTTAAAAGGACTCTGCCGTCGGAGGCGATGTCCTGCAGGGTAACTCCTCCGGGTGAACGGAAGATCAGACGTTGGTGACCCTTTAGATCCACAGCATAAATATGACGTTCGGTTCCGGCTTGGGCAGCCGAGAACCAGATCTCGGTTCCATCGGCAGACCATGCCAACCCCTCGACAGTTACCCAAGGTGCAGAAAGAACCCTCTTGTGTCCCGTCAAGATCGACAATCGCGACGACGCCCTTGTCGTCAGGATAGAGCGGGTGATCGAGGAACGCGACTTGATCCCCTGTGGGCGAGATCCGCGGATGGCCGATCCAGCCAGCAGTTTCATATAGAACATGGCCGAGTGGAAATTCAAGGCGCTGTTTGCCGTTTATGTTGCGGACGGCCGCCAGCGTCGCCCCGTCTGGAGACCAATCAGCCCAGCCGATATTTTCAGCGAGCTGACGAGGAGATCCGCCCGTCAGTGGGACTTGGCCAAGCGTTCCCCGGCCTGCGAACAGGAAACGATTGTCGACCGGCTGCAGTACCGCCATTTCGCCTGAAGGGGAAACCGCAAGCAACTGAGTTGCGGTAAATCCGAGGCTTCGCTCTCCGGGGATTTTTGGGTCAGTGGAGAATATTTCAGTTGGTCCGCCGTCCCAGGAGGCGGCATAGATCACGCCGTGACCATCAGGCGCAAACCTTGCTGAGTACACCGTGCCGCGACTAGAGGTCAGCCGTTGAAAATCTGGCTGCTGCCATTTGGCTGTTCGGTGGCCGAGGAGAACGCCGGAGCCGACGAGGATTGCGACTACAAGAAGTGCCAGGAGCGTGCGGTTGAATCCCGATAGCACTCTGCCGGGCCGATCACCGTTGATCGGCGGTAGCTGCGGATGCGTATCCACCGGACTTTCGTCCAGCGTAGCCACAAAGCGGTAACCACGACGTGGCACCGTCTCAATGAAGGAGGGATTTTCGGCTGAATCACCCAGTGCGGCGCGGAGCTTGCCGACCGCGACATTCACTGCGTGGTCGAAGTCTCCAAAACTGTCTTCCGGCCAGATACGGGACTGCAGTTCCTCGCGAGTGACCAGGTCTCCCGGATGTTCCAGCAGAATCTGCAGCACCTTGAAGGGTTGATCCTGGAGTTTGATGCGGCTTCCGGACTTGCGGATCTCTCCAGAGGGGAGATCGGCTTCAAACGCCCCAAAGCGTATCGTCTGGTTCCCGTTATTCACCGTGGCCGCCCCGTTCGTAGGAAAGTCTAGCATCTTTGGTCGCCTTTCCTATCGACGCTGGAGAGGCTAATTGGTTTGTTAAATTCAACTGGAGATTACGGTCTCCAGATGTCCCCTGCGTGTCTCCTGATCGGATATTAACTGTAGATGCAGAAGCTAGCTCTTGTGAATTGAGATGGTTGGCCTGATCAAATATATCTTCCGACGTTGGGCGGATTTGCGAACGCAGTTGGTCGCTTTACTACAAGAAAGGAACGAACATGAAGCTTACGGGATGGATGAAAACGACTATTTTCGGGCGTCCTGTCAATCGGAGTCCTATTCAGCAGTGCGGCAGCTCAAGACAAGCCTCAGGAACCCACGCGGGAAGTGCACCTGGTAACCGCTTCCACGCCGCGCGAGCAGCAGATTCAACTGGCCTTGAGCGCGGCCCCAACTGAGGTATCGAGTAAGGCCGCAGTTTACGTTTTGGGACCCAAAGGCTACGAGAAAGTTCGCGAAGGCACGAACGGCTTCAGTTGTTTGATTGAGCGGTCATTCAGAGGGACAACGCAAACCTCGTCGGCGCCGGCGTGCTTCGACGCCGAGGGCAGCCGAACGATCATGGTTGCTTATCTGCGCAGGGAAGAACTACGGGCAGAGGGCAAGTCAGAGGCAGAGATCAAGGACGACATCGCGAAGGGATATAACGATGGCCGCTTCAAAGTGCCCGGGCCCGGGTTCCTTTTCATGATGTCGAACGAAAACTACGTCTACGATTCCGAATCCAAGGAAAGCGGTTTCGTGCCCCCGCACTTGATGTTCTATGCACCCAATAAGACCGCGAAAGACGTGGGATATGAATCGATATCGCCTACAATGGTGCCGCATCTCACGGGGAGCGGGGTGGGGCCGGAATCATTGCTGGTCGTGGCAGCAAAAAAGCCGGCCGAGGATAGCTCCTCTGGCGATTCCCATAAGCACTAAGGCAGGGCTTGGTGGAGACGTCGCGAGTCTGATAAGCACGGTTTTCGTCCACCATATGCAGGAGGTGATTGAGGATTGATTTACGCGTGCTTGTCCGAGCGAAATCAATGGGGAAGAATCTTGATCTCGGATTTGAATTCGTGATAGTTGCGGAAGTCAATGATGTTGTGGCTGCAGTTGCTGGTACCGCGTTCACAACCCAAGGCCTCGGCATGGACCGGAAGCAGAAACGACCTCTCGCCAAGGCTCACATTCGCATAATCAAGCGCGGTTTCGACCGTATCCATCGGGAAATCTGATGGTATGTTGCGGGCCTGCATCTCGATTCGCAGGACGCGCGCGGTGTTCGGATCTATCCATACCGAGCCTGCGTAAGCCGGAGACACATTCTGCGAGCCGGCATGCAACATCCAGTGTGAATTTTCGCTCTGCACCTGAAAGTCGTAAACCTGGGCATTGAAACCCGAAATAGGAGACGCACCACCGGACCGGAATTGCGCGTGTGTAGCGGGGTGAAAAAGATCAAGCAGTATGGACGCAAATTCTCCGGTTGACCAGGACCCATCGATCTGCTGCAGGGGCTTGTCCGTGGGGCGGTCATTGATCTTCACGTTACGATAATTTTCCTGCCCGTCCTCAAAAACGATTTCAGCCGAAACCGTGTCCAGTGGCATTTTCTGCTCGCGGCCTCGCTGGGTAAACCGCGACATGAACTCCTGGCAAATAAAGTTGGGAAGCTTCTGGGAAAACTGGAACGCCGCCTCTCTGGCCCTTTCGATCAAGGCTTCGGAGGGAGTCAGCGAACGCGTGGATACGGAGTCTGAAGGGCGCGACGCGGCCGGCGGCGGGTCAGGACAGGGAGGCAAAGCTGGCTGCGTGCCTCGTTGCAAAATGGGAGGAACGTCGGAGCAAGGAGGCGTCGTACTCTGTGCTTGCGATTGGGCTGCGGCTGGCGTGGCCCAAGCAAACCCTAAGGCGACTACTGCGCCAGCCGAGCGAAGCCAGCGGCCCGTAGATTGAAGGCTGCATCCTTTCACAAACTCACTTCCTCTCGAATTTAGCACAATTCACGGGAATTTTTTGGCCCGGAAATTACCGGCGCGCTCCAACCTGTTTCCCCACGACGCTCACCTTTTCACGACGCTTAGCATGATGCTCGAGGGATATTGCGTCGAATGATGGACTTCGTTGTGGGCCACGATGCCATGAGATTCATTGAAGTTGTCGCCGCCAGTGTTTAGGTTGCGGTCGAATTGCGGGAAATTGCTGCTGCTGATTTCGAGGCGCAACTGGTGTCCCGGTGCGAAGTAGATGCTGGTTTGCATTGGCTGGAACGTGATCTTGTAGACCTTACCTTTTTCCATCCACACGGGCGGCTTGGTATAACCTTCGCGATAGCGGGCACGCTGAATATTTTCTTCGATGTTGTAGGCCGTGCCGTCGGGCAGCACCTCGATAAGCTTCACGGTAAAGTCCGTGTCCTTGGCGTCGCTTGACACATAAAGCGTAACGTCGATGGGGCCGCTGACCTCGATGCCCTCCTTGAGTGGACCTGTGCTGTAAACCAGGACATCGTCGCGCACTTCGAGACTGCGCTGATCGAGCGCGCCGGGCTTGTACTCCGCGCCCAGACAGCAGAAGCCTCCTCCGTGAGTGGGAACGGGGTTCATGGGATCGTAAACAAATTTGTCGGGACTATCTTTGGGCTCCGCCGCGGCAAGCAGAGATCCATCTCCGTAAAGCGAATTGGCGTGTCCTCCGCTGGCCAGGTAATACGTCACGGGCTTTGCGCCCTCGGGCGGCCAGGAGTCAGACGACTGCCACTTGTTGCTGCCCATCGTGTAGTAGCGAACCTTGGGAGTCTTGGCGAGAATCCCGTTGTCGTCGCCTTTGAGGAAGTGGTCAAACCATCCGTAGGTGAGGGCATCATAGTCGAGGCGGGCGTCGCCCATGTCGCGCTCACCGACGATGGTGTGCTCCGCGGCGCGTTTGTAGCCGCAATGGCTGACGGGCGCGATGACCGCGTACTGCTCGGCGGCGACCGCAGGGCTGGCCGTGCTGCGCACGTAATTGTATGCAGCCAAGTTCGGCCCGATGCTGACGTCATACCAGGTCATGAGCCAAAGTCCGGGCAGGTCAATGCGCATGCTGTCGTTCCAAAGCCCGCCCTGGTACCACGAAGGATCGTTGGGCGTGCGCGTGATCATCCCCGGCTTACCGGAGGGCGTGGTGTCGGCAAAGATGCCGCGCGGGCCGCCGATCGCGGTGTAGATGTCTTTTTCCGGCAAATGCTGAAGCGCCTTCGACCAGTCCATCGTGGGTGGGTGCGCGGAAAGATCGTAGGACTTGGCGGCAGTCGCCAACTCCTCCTGCGTCATGCCCGGCGGAAACGTAGGGCGTCCATCTTTGACGAGGAGCCCGTAGTCATAAAGCCACGACCCGAAAAGCATCTGCACCGCTCCGCCGCGGAACCAGTTGCCCTGTTCATAATAGGGGCCGACGCGGCCGACTCCGGCGCCAAAGCTTTCAGGGATGAACGTCGTGAGCGCCTTGTTGCCGCGCGAGGCCACGGCTAACTGCCATTCTGCCGTCGAAGAGCAGCCGATCAGGCCAACCTTGTCCGAAGACCATGGCAGCCCTCCCATCCAATCGAGCGCATCGTCGGAATCGGTGAGCGGCACGCCGAGAATGTCGTAGTCACCTTCGGAGAAGTAGCGGCCGCGCTCGTTCATCTCGATATACGCGTAGCCGTGCTTGACCGCTTCCAGTGGGGTGGACATGTCGCGAGGCGCGCCCAAATCCAAGTCCCAGTAATTGAAGTTGTATGGAGTGCGGACAAAAATGATGGGATATTTCTTTGACTCGTCCTTAGGCCGGTAGATATCGGCCTGCATGCGTTTGCCATCACGCATGGGCACCATGACCTTGCGTTCAATGATGGCGATGGACTCGAGTTCGCTTTCGGTTGCGTTGCGCCGCGCGACCGCGACGGCGTCCGGTTGCCGGGCTTGCGCAAATGCGAAGGGGGCGACGCCCGTGAACATCGTGGGACATAAAACCGCCACAGACGCCAGCTTGGCAACTCGGTTCATTCCGGCCTCTTCCTTCACGGGCTGTGGAAGGAACTAGAATCCCGTGGCAGACAATATAACCCAGGCCGCTCGCTCTTGCCGACCTTCGACCATGGCGCCAACGGCGCTCGTAGATGTGCTGGCTGCGCTTCTACTCGGGGGATTCTTTCCCGACGGCCCCGGCTGAAAATCGGTCACATCCGGTGCCTTGACAAGCGCCGTTGGTGCCCCACGTCGGATAGTAAAAATACCCAAATTCGCCGGAGAAATACCAAGATCTATCGTCGGGTTCACGCCCGACAAAATGTTTGCGCGGAACGTCCTCAACATCGGACAGGTAATAGGAAGCGCTGGCGCAGGCGCGGTCTGCAGGATTCTTGCATTCTGGTATTGCGGTCATCCAATACAAACCAGCCTTCAGCTTCACGGGCGGATGGATGGTTAACATCAGCGTGTATTCCGTTTCCCCGAAGCCATGCCGGCCGGTGGCGATGTATGTGGCAGGAGCCGCGCCGTCCGCAACGATCGTCCCGCCGTTGCCCTGACTCATGCCTTTCGAGATCGACCACAGTCCTTCTTGAGGATCAATTACATTTACGTAGGAGAGATTGTTGGAAAACAGGGCGGTCACCGTCCATGTCTTTCCTGCGGGCACGACAAAGGGAACGAAAACTCGCGCGCCGCTGACGACGGCGGTCGTGAGTTCGTTGGCCAAAGCATTTGCTTCCTTGTTATGAGGATCGAAGTCGCCGCCATAAAACAGACACGGGTGGCAATAGGCTGGGGGCGTCGGGGGTGTCTGCTGCGAAGCGTCTTGAGATACGGCAGGCAAGCTGTTCCACAAAGTCAAGGCGCTCAGTATCAGTAATAAGAAGAAAGATTTTGACATTTCGTTCCGATTCCTTCCGATGGTCTCTCAGCCTGAATTCCCTCACGCTAGTAAGGGGTTTACATTCTGGCATCGCCTGCGCCCTACGCGCAAATCGTGAGTCGAGGGGAAGCCAAGCTGTGCCGAGGGATCACAGCTTCGAGCGCTTCGGATGCAGACGAAATTGCGCGAAAAATCAACCGTTTGGAGCGTAACCTAGGTAACTTTCTGGGGCAGAAACCGCGTGATACGCTCGTCGGATAAGAAGCAAGAAATCAACAGTTTCCGGGGGGGAAATGCTTCGCCGCTGGTGTCTCTACCTGCAGGTGTTCTCGGCTTTGGTGGTTTGGAATGGGGTTGCGTCGGCTGAATCCAATGCGGTCCAGTCCAGGCAGAAAAATGCGTCTGCCAAACTTCCGGTTACGACTTCCTCGACGCAGGCGCGAAACAGCTACGAAAAGGCGATGCAGGAATTCGAGGAGTACCGCATTCCGGAGACGCTGCAGGATTTGCGAGCAGCGGCCAAGGAAGACCCCAATTTTGCCCAGACATTCATTCTGATTTCCCGCATGAGCCAGGATCCGGCGGAACAAGCGGCCGCGCGCAAGCGAGCTCGGGAGTTAGCTGTGAAGGTGAGCCCGAGCGAGCAGTTGCTGATCCGCTGGCTCGCGGACGCGCAGGAGAACAATTGTCTGCCCGCGATTGCAGCCATGAACGATTTGCTGGCAAAGTATCCGCGCGACCAGCGCCTGGCCTACCTCGCCGGCGATTGGCTAATGCAACAGCAACGCTACGAACAGGCGATCACGGTGCTCGAACGCGCGTTGGCGCTGAACCCGAATTATGCCGCTGCACTAAACGACGTGGCCTATGGATACGCGGACACGGGAAATTTCGAAAAAGCTTTCGCAGCGATGGACCGCTATGTCGCCCTCGAACCCGACCAGCCCAACCCGCATGATTCCTACGGCGAGATTCTGCGCATGGCAGGCAAACTTGATGCCGCGCTCGAGCAGTACCGCCTGAGCATCCGAATCGATCCGAATTTTGGCTCGGAAGTCGGCGTTGCCGATACCTATGCGCTGATGGGCAAGGAACTGGAGGCTCGCGAGGAGTATGACCGGGCCATCGTTTTCGCTCCCAGCAACGCGGACAAGGTGCAGCGGGAATTGCAATCAGCCGTCACCTGGATTCGCGAGAACAACCGCAAGCAAACCGAGAGGGCACTGAATGATGTAGCCAGGCATGCTCATTCCGCGGGGCTGGCACGGCTCGAAGCCGAGGCCCACCGGATTCTCGGCATGTACGAGCCCGATCCAAAAACGGCAATCAAGCAATTGCAGGCTGCCCAGGATGTGCTGGGGGAACAGCATGAGATTTCCGCCAGCGACCACGATGAGGAGTTGGCGCGAATTTTACGTGTCCGGGCGGCGCGTTTGGCGGAAATGCAGGATATGGATTCAGCCTCGAAAGCAGTGAATCAACTCGAAACCATGGCAGGCACGAGCCGCAGCCAGGTGATCCAGCTTTGTTATCACGGCGCAGCCGGAGCCGTTCTGGTCGCACAAGCAAAATTCGCCGAAGCGATTCCTCATTTAGAAGAAGGTGCGAGCGATCCGGAATCCATGCGACTCTTGTGGCGGGCCTATACCAGCACGGGCGCGACTTCCGACGCGCAGGCGATTGCTTCGAAGCTGGCATCGCTGAATCTGCCTACCGTCGAGCAAGCGCTGGTGGTGCCGCAATTCCGGGTGAGCCTGATCAGCCGAGCGGAGCAACCCTAGGGCGACAACACTCTCCGCCATGCCACGCATCCCAATCTTCAGCTTCGGACACGCAGAGCAGGAAGCGGCCTTGCCTCGCCTGAGCGGCTACACTCCTTCGCTCTCGCTCGAAGGCCTGCAACTCGGCATCGACAACCTGCGGCACGACGTTCATCTCAGCCCCAAGTTTGTGGCCCAGACGCGTTCACAAATTTCACGCCTGATCGTGCGTCACGGCGATGTCGAAGGATTGCTGGCGGCGGAAGCGCCGCAACCGCGGCAGGGCGGACACTTCATTGGATCGAATGCCGGTCCGAAGAGCAATGCCAGTTCCAGCGCCCGATCCAACGCTTCTGACTTGAAGCCTCTTCTCGCAGAAGTGCATTCGGCCGCGCTGAATCGCGCCAAGGCGGAAGGAAGCCCGTCGCTGGATGTGTTGGCTCGGGTCGCGATCATCAAATTTCTGCGCATTGAACTGGGACTGCAATTTGCCCAGATTCTGGAACGCTGCCGCATGACCCTGAAGAGCTACGAAGGTATCCGCGCGCAGAAGGCGCTGGAATATCGGGAGCGCGTAGCGGCCTTTCAAGTGGCGAAGAAAGTCATTCTGCGCAAGACCGGTCAGGAATTATTTCGTACGCTGCGCGAAATCGAAAAGGAAACTCTGGCGCGCACGCGCCGGTCCCTGTTTGGAAGCAGCCACGACGAACAATACAAACTGTTCCTCAATCCGCTGATCTTCACCGCCGATGGTTGCGACGCCTATGTCAACGCCGAGCAGTATGTGATGCTGGGCAATTTCGATCGCGATCCCGATCGCTTCCCCAATGTTCGCCGAATTGCTTACGAATTTCTGCAGTCGCTGAACCTGGGGCTTGAAGCCGATCCCGAGCGCGCCATCAATGCCTGGCTGAATGTGCCGGAGAACGCGCAGGAATTAGTTGGCTCCGGAACTTCGGAGGACTCCACTCCAGAAGAGCGAGCCCAAAAGGCACGTTTGGCCGCGTGGCTAGGCTTGCTCGATCGCGAGAAGCTCATGGAGTATGTGGTGGCTTCTTATGAAGCGGTGCCGCTGCTGGCCGAGTATTCGCCTCGCATCAACGCGCAGCAATTGAAGAATGCGCTGATCTCGCGCGAGGAGCGCACTCGGGTGGAAAAATTGATTCTGGAGCAGGGCAAGGTTTCGCGCGACAGCCTGCAAGCCGCGGTGCAGCGAGTAGCGAATTGCAAGGGAGCGGAGCGGGGCAAGATTGCGGCCAGGTTCCTGCACGATTTCATGCGCTACCACCGCGACCTGCGGAATCTGGAAACGTTGCGCTCGGCGATGGACAATCTCAATCTCATCGCCAACGACAAAATGCGGCAACTCTCTTCCATGAATGGCACGCTGTATGAGTTTCTGCTGCCCGAGGAACAAAAGCCGTCGGAAGAGAAAGTGCTGCGCCACGTGATTATCAAAGCCGATGTGCGCGACTCGTCGCGGCTTACGCGATCGCTGCTGGAACGCGGCATGAATCCGGCTTCCTACTTCAGTTTGAATTTCTACGATCCGGTCAACAAGCTGTTGTCGAAGTACGGAGCCAGCAAAGTTTTTCTCGAAGGCGACGCGATCATTCTGGCTATCCTCGAACGCGAGGGAGAGCCGGGCCTGGCGGTCGGCCGGGCCGCGGTTCTGGCGCGCGAGATTATTGAGATCGTCCGCGGTTACAACCAGTTGCTCGAACGGGCTGGACTTCCCGGGATTGAATTGGGCGTCGGCATTTCCTACCAGGATTCGGCGCCGATGTACCTCATGGATGGCGAGCAACGCATCATGATTTCGGACGCGCTCAACGAGAGCGACCGGCTTTCCTCGTGCAGCAAGCGGGTGCGGAAATCCATGAAGGCGATGGAGACGCCGTTCAACGTCTATGCATTTCAGACTGTGCCTGACGCTGATGTCGAAGACAGTCCCGACGACTTCATTCTGAAATATAACCTGAACGGGATTCGCATCAGCGAGGCCGCGTTTCAGAGATTGAAGCAGGAAATTTCGCTCGAACTTTCTCCACTCGATTTACCCAAGGCATGGGAGGGTGAAGAGTTTCACTTGTGGAGCGGGCTGGTGCCGGTAGGCAACGATATCTTCCGCAAAATCGTGGTCCGCGGAAGCCGCATGCCGCAGATCGATCCGCACAATTTCTCGGTCCAGCTCTGGACCGAACGCTGGTACTACGAAATCTGCTCCAACTCCGCAATCGACGCCAAACTCGAAGGCAAAGCAACGGCCGGGAAGTAAGGCTCGTGTGGGGCGCGCGCCCCCGGCGCGTTTCGGCGCCATCAAAACTCCTCATTAAATCTCTACTGTACCTTCGAGGTAGAAAACGCACACACCTTCCAATTCGACGCGATCGCCCGCCAGCCGACAGATGATTTCTCCGCCACGCGGCGAGGCCTGAAAGGCGCGAAACTCGCTCTTGCCCAGCCGCTTCGTCCAATACGGCGCGAGCATGCAGTGAGCAGCGCCGGTCACGGGATCTTCGGCGATCCCCTTGGCTGGAGCGAAGTAGCGGCTGACGAAGTCGTAAGTTCCGTCGCCGAGCGCGGTCACGATTACGCCGGGCCGGTCCATGCGGGCGAGTGCCGCCATCTCGGGAGTGAGTTCGCGCAACATTTGCACGCTCTCGATCAGAGCCAGGTAGTTGAATGCGTTCGAGAAGACTTCGACCGGCACGATGCCCAATGCTTCTGCCAACCCTGGCGGAAGCGAAACCAGTTCGGACGGTCGAGCAGGGAAGTTCATGACGTAGCCCGCATCCGAACGCTTCACCGTCAAGGGCCCGCTTGCGGAGTGGAAGACAACCGTGTTCCGTCCAGGCTCCAACCGCTCCATGACCACGGCTGCGCTGGCCAGCGTGGCGTGTCCGCAAAGTGGCACCTCGACGTTAGGCGTAAACCAGCGCACGCGATAGTCGCCACGCTCGCGGACGAGAAAAGCCGTCTCCGACAAATTGTTCTCAGCCGCAATGGCCTGCAACACGGCGTCGGCCGGAAAGGTGTCCATCGGCATCACGGCGGCAGGATTTCCCGCGAAGCGGCGAGTGGTGAAGGCGTCAATCTGGAAGATCGGTATGCGCATGGGGGATTGTCTTTCTGAAGGCTATTCGGAGTCGAGTATGAGCGAGTTCCTGTAGATTGTGTTCGAGCAGATTCCGGCGCAAATTTACCTAGAAAGATCGCAATACCGCGTGGCGCGGGCGCCTTCGCCGGCGTACTGGGCGCAAGCAATCCCCGCATTGATTGTACAGTTCCGCAATCTACCGGATCACACGGAATTTCTTGTTGCTCTTCAGTGTGCCGCCCGGAGTGGTTACTGTCACGAAGCCAGTGGTTGCGCCCGTCGGGACGGTAGTCTTGATTTCGGTATTCGAGACCACGGTAAACACTGCCGCTGTTTGGTTAAACCTGACCCCGGTGGCACCCTTCAGCCTCGTCCCCAGGATTTCGACGGCTGTTCCAACGTCTCCCCAGGTGGGTAGCATTTGAGTGAATGGGTGGAGACCAACGGCGATGCTGAACACTGTGCCGAGGGTCACGGTTCCACCAGTGGTCGTCCCGTAAAAGCTACCGTCAGTATCCTGAACCAGCCCCGCCCAAGGACTTCCTGCATCGCCGTTGCCGAAGCTGTGTAGTGTTGTCAATTGGCCCGCCGGCGTAATTTCAAAGACCGACCCGCATCCTGGGCCGTAGGAGTCACAATTGTAGCTACCGCCGCCAACGAGGGTGGTTCCGTAGAAATTACCATTTGTGGCTTGCACCAAATTCCCGGTCGGGAGTGTGCCATCAGTGCAACCGCTCCGGGTGCAGAACCGATAAAGTGTTGTAAGCTTACCAAGGGAAGTGATCTTGAAAACAGTGCCACATCCGCCATCGCAGAGTGTATCGTAGCTGAGACCGCCGGTGCTGGTTGTTCCGTAGAATTCCCCGTCAGAGCCTTGAACTAATGTTCCGACCGGCTGCGAACCGTCGGGACAGTAGCTTTGTTCGCAGAACACGTAGAGCGTCGTGAATTTGCCCACTGGAGTGACTTTGAAAACCGTGCCGCACCCAGGTTTGAAACAGTTGAGGCCGCCCCCTCCACCGTACGTTGTTCCGTAAAAATTTCCGTCGGGGGTCTGCACTAAGCCTGACTCTGGGTACGCACCATCAGTACCATCGAAGATGTGAAGCGTTGTCACTTTCCCTCTGCGGGTCATTTTGAAAACCGTACCGTAGCCAGCGCCTCCATTCATGGTTGTACCGTAGAAGGCTCCGTCACGGCCCTGGGTCAATCCCGGAACGGGGTTAGCTCCGTCAGTGCAGTCAGTCTGGCAGAAGCTGTGAAGAACAGTCAGCCTGTTCGTTGGCGTGATTTTGAACGCAGTCCCGTTGCTGCTGGTTCCGCCATTGTAAGTTGTGCCAAAGAGGTTGCCGTCGGCGGCTTGAACCAGTCCGGCGTAGGGCCGAAACCCATCGGTACCCTCAAAGCTGTGTAGCGTTGTGAGTGCGCCCTTTGTCGTGATTTTGAAGACCGTGCCACCGTCGCTTATTCCATCACCTGCGCTGGTGCCGTAGAGATTCCCGTCTCGGCCTTGAACAAGAGGGGCAAGAGGATACTCGCCGTTAGTCCCCTCAAAGGTGAACAAATTAGTAAAGGTTTGCGCATCTGAGGAAACTGCAATTGCTATAAAGAATAGCAACGCGACGCAGGCCTTGTACGCGCGAGCAACGCGGCTGTTGCTTGCCATGAAAAGCCTCCCAAAGAAATGCTGCGGAACTCCAAAGCAGGCCCAAAAACCCCAGATGGAGAAGGCTGGGCGGAATCTGCCGCCTCTGAGCGGTCGTTAGTATACTCGCAGTCGCAAGAGTGCCATCCGTTTCCTTTGCTGGCGGGCTAAATCCGATGCTGAGCGACTTCAACCCGAACGGCTTGGATAGCCGCGTGGGAGGCTGCCCGCCATTTCGCCGGTGCGAGGGCGTCCGGGACCACGTGATTGCCGTCGGGACGCCCGCGCCACACTAACGCTACCGCTTCAGCGCGGCGCTCTTGGCGTTTGTGGTACACGACGACGGCGTGTCGCTGCACTTGCGGAATGCGGGAACCACTAATGCTTGTTCTAACGTGGGATCGTTCAGGTTGGTGAGGGTGTCGTTGGTGCGCTTGGCTCCGGCGCTGTATCCGATTTTCTGATAGGCAGCGGCCAGGAGCTTCAGGGAAAATGGATTGCTGTTGTCTTCTTCCAAGTGCGAAATGGCTTCATCGTATTTGCGCTCGGAGAACAGGACTTCCCCGGCGGCTCCGTGGTAGGCCAGTTCGCTCAGTTTGTCGTTGGAGCTTTCTGCCATATCGGACAGCCGCGCAAGAGTAGAGTTTGCCATTGGCTTGTTGCCCATCTTCACAGCGACTTCTACGCGTGCGCGCAAGATCTGCGCCATCTCCTGCGTAAGCGCGATCTTCAAAGCGTTCTGGCCTTGCTGCGCGGCGGCCTCGGCCTTGTCTAGATAGACAAGCGCCTGTTTCAGATTCTGCTCGCACATCGCCATCTGACGGTAAGTGTCGGCTTCTGCCTGGCTGTTGTGCCTGGTGTGCGCATAATCGGCAATCGCCTGGAAGGCGTGCTCGGCACCGTCGTAATCGCCTTCGCGAACGTACGTGGTCGCCTCACGGGTGTTCCAGAGAATTTGTTGCAGCTCAGGCAAAGTAAATTTCTTGAAACCGATTTCGTATTCTTTGCGAGCTTGAACTTGATCGCCCATGAGCGAGTAAGTATCGGCAATGCCAAATTGCGAGGAATAGAATTCGGGATTGATTACGAGCGACGCCCGGTAATGTTCGATGGATTGATTGAAGCGCCCCGCCAGGCGCAGAATCTCTGCGTAGGAATCCTGCGGATTGGAGTCGTTGGGCATCAACGCGACATATTTGTCCATCATCGCGAACGCCTTGTCGAACTGCCGCAGAGCGGCGTAGTTGTAGCCCATGTTGTTGATCAGGCCGGGAGAATCTGTGATCCCGGATTTCTCGTAGATGGCGCTTGCCCGCTCGAACTGGGCCTGCTGGAAAAGCCACCACGTGGTCATCCAAACCACCCACTTGTCTTTCGGATATTGATTGAGCACGTCGTTCATTTTCGGGATGGCGGAAATCAGCTTGTGGTCGGCGGCATCCTGATACCACTCGATGACCAGTTGCTCGGAGTTGGTGGCGTGACTTCTGGTGGTAAATGCCTTTTGTTGTTCGACAACCTGCTCGGCGGAGTCGAGGCTGATCTGCGCCAGAAATTCGTGACCCATGGCGAAGTCGGGATCGACCTGAACCGCTTTGCGCAGAATGTCGTTTGCTTCTTCCTGTTCGACTTTGTCGAGGTACAGGTCCAGGGCTTCTTCGACCAGACGGCGCGCCTCGGGAGATCTGGTGGTGAGGGGGAACACGGCGATGGGCGCATTGGTGGCCGCGGACGCGGTTTCTTCCGCCATGGCGACGGCTGAGAAGAGGCTTACGCAGATGGCCGAGAGCATTATTTTGCAGATCGATTTTCTGTAGATTGATTTTTTGCAGATCATATTTGGTTTCCCCCGGCTAGTTTCCCCTCAAAAAGTAGCCCTGTTCGACCGGCAGCTTGCCGTCGATCTTGACCACGTTCACGTCCTGAGTGAGCGAATACAAATCGACTACGCCGATGGCTCCGGGCGAAGTTGAAACAAAGCGAAGTACGGCATCATCGCTATCGGTGACCATAATCACGTCGCGATGAGCTTGAACGAAAGCGTGGGCCTGCTCGGCGGTCATGTTCAGCAGCTTGCGGAGAACCAGTTGCATGTCGGCGGACGACGGGTCGCGCATGACGACGGTTATGGCTTTTCCGTCCGGCCAACTCGGTCTATGTGCAGTGAAGATTTTCACCAACTCGGAAGCGGTAAGGTTCGAGGTGGAGTTTGCCTTGTCGGCAACGATCGCGAATTGCTTGGCTTGAACGGCGCAGGGCAGCATCGCGACCCACATCAGCAGCACGAGGACTCGTCGCCGGTTTATCACAATGGCGTGATTCTAGTTCGTGGACAGTTACCGCGGTAGGTAACCGAGGTAATAGAGTGCGATTCTTTCTGGATTATGAACTGTTTCGGGAAGCGACTTACTGGCCGGCGCGGAGGGGTGAGATCAATAAACGAGCAGTCGATTTCTTCTTGGTGTCGGATTTGTCGGGCTGATAGAGCAGGTCGAGCGAACCTTCCGCCGTGGGAGAAGCTTCGGCCAGCGTAGCTGCCAGACTGCGGAAAGAGCGTCCGACATCGGCGGATTCATGGAGCGCCACGGGCGAGCCTTTATCGATGGCGGGTGCGATTGCTTGATGGTTGTTTGGGATCTTCCATAGCAGTTTGCATCCAGTGGCGGCTTCGACGTCTTCGTCCCCGAAGCCAGGAATCTTCTTGTAGCGATTCAGGACCAAGCGGACCCGGTCGCGTCCTCCGCCTTCTTCGAGGAAAGATCGCAACCGACCCGCGCTCCAGAGAGAAACCACATCAGACTGTGCCACTAACAGCACGGCGTTGGACAAATCACAAAGCAACCGCGCGGTTTGATCCGTGCGGTTGGAACAGTCGACCACCACGTAACGAAACTGCGAGACCAGCAGATCGAAAAGGCGGGCCAGTTCGGCTGCGGTCGGTGTCGAATGCTGAGGTTCCTGAGGACCGGCCAGCAGTTGCAGGCCGTTCTTGCAGGTGGTCATCAGGCCCTGCAGCAACGAAGTATCCATGCGATGCAGATTCTGCAGCGCGTCGGTAAGGCCAAAAGTCGGGCGGGCGTTGAGATGAAGCGCGGCGTGCCCTAACAGGGCAAAGTCGACGAGCAGCACTCCGCCGTGCAATTCCTGAAGCGCTACCGCAGTGTTCACTGCGACGGTAGTGGCGCCTGCTCCGCCCTTGGCGTTGGCCACTACGAACACCCGGGCGCGGCCTGAAGAGGTGCGGGCACGTCCACGGGAAGTGGCGAAGCGGGTGAAGGCGTCGATCATGCTCTCGGGAGTCGCATTGCGCTCCATATATTCGCGAGCCCCGGCGCGCATGGCAGAAACGATGGTGCCGGGATCGGTCATGGGACCGACAGCGAAGATCACAATCTCGCTGGTGTTGGAGTGAATTAACTCGATCGCGTGCATGGCGCGTTCGACGTTCTGCGGATCGATATCGACCAACACGACATCGGAGCTCACATCCTGAAGCTGGCGCAGAATCGCGTCGGTCGGGCTGGCGGGAAACCCAACGTGGCCAAAGACATTGCGGCCCATCTGGGTACTCTCCAGCCGCTGCTGGAGTACCGTGAGCCGTTCTTTGTCCTCGGTAAGGAGGGTAACCGCTATGCCATGCATGGCTGGAACCTCAATTATGTACCCGGCAGGTGCATGTTATGAAGAGATCAGAAGTCCGCCAAGTGACTATCGTAACGGAAGCTTGCACAGAAGGTCCCTTCAACATGCCACGCCAATTTCCCCAAGAGCTTTAAGGACGACACAGCGGTGGAAATACCGCAGAGCGAGGGAGTGTCCCTAAGGCATTCTACGCAAAACCGGGTGGATTGCAAAGCAAGCTGGACGCAGGCCTGCAAGGTTCGCCCGCATACTTGGACAAAAGCAAAAGCTGCGGGCCGGCACTGCCTTTCCCCGCGAATCCGACCGAGGAGTCAGCGGCTGGGAACCCGTCCCCGCTGCCCAGTACTGTACCACCATTTTGAAGCGTCGCTGCGGTCGGCCACCAATTCCAGCGCAGGCCGCAGCATAAGCTCATGCCCGTTCAGTCCCCGTCGTCACTGTCCGGCTCGCGCCCGTCACATACGTCGTGCCCGTGCAGGTCCCGAAGTGATGGAAACACGTGTATGGCTCGGACGTGTTGAAGCACGTGAAATTGTGAGCGGTGCTGCCGAAAAAGTCCGATAGCAGAACGTGTGTCGTATGATCCGGACGCCTCCTCGATCGAACCGGGAACCGGGTTGAATCGCGACATGGATTAGCGAAATCCTTTAAGATGGCATAGGGAAGATTTGCTTTTGCAGAACCCACCGGCCTCAGCAAACTCTGAAGACCAAGCTTTGAACGGCTCTCCGGCGTCGAGATTCGGATTGCCTGCGACTCTGCGCGCTCTGCGTCATCGCAACTTCCAGCTTTTCTTTAGCGGACAGCTCATTTCGCTGATCGGCACCTGGATGCAAAGCATGGCCCAGGCTTGGCTGGTCTATCGCCTGACCGGTTCTTCGTTGCTGCTCGGTTCAGTTGGATTCGCCAGCCAGTTTCCTGTATTCCTGGTAGCCCCGCTGGGTGGCATCGTAGCCGATCGTCACAACCGCCAGCGAGTCGTTATCGGAACCCAGATCGCGTCCATGATCCTGGCGCTGATCCTTGCGCTCCTGACCCTGACCGGCAGAGTGCAGGTGT
This sequence comes from uncultured Acidobacteriota bacterium, assembly GCA_963722725.1. GTDB lineage: Bacteria > Acidobacteriota > Terriglobia > Terriglobales > Acidobacteriaceae > JABDBE01. The sequence goes on along the minus strand of CAVROB010000003.1, from coordinate 151,162 downwards.
GGCACATCTTCGTGCTGGCGGCGCTGCTGGGCGTGGTCAACGCCTTTGACATTCCCGGTCGCCAGGCCTTTCTGGTGGACATGGTGGGCAAAGAAGATCTTATGAATGCGATCGCCTTGAACTCATCCATGTTTAATGGCGCGCGCATCATTGGGCCGGCGATTGCTGGAATTCTGGTGGCGAAGATTGGAGAAGGCTGGTGTTTTTTCGCCAATGGCATTAGCTACATCGCGGTAATCGTCGGACTGCTGCTGATGCGAGTGCAGCGTCCGGCTCGCCGTGCGCCCGCGGCATCGCCTTGGGCGCATATCATCGAGGGCTTCCGTTTTGTGCAGGGAACTGCGCCGATCCGCGCCATCCTCTTTTTGCTCGGACTGGTGAGCCTGGTCGCGATGCCCTACACGATTCTTATGCCGATCTTCGCCGACAAGATTCTGCACGGCGGAGTACGCGGCTTGGGAATTCTGATGGGCGCGACTGGCGTAGGAGCCTTGCTGGGCGCGCTTACCCTGGCTTCCCGCAGCGGGGTGCAGGGCTTAGGCAAGTGGGTAGCGTTCTCCTGCGGAGGTTTCGGAGTCAGCCTGATTCTGTTTTCCCTGTCACGAAATTTCTGGCTCTCGGCGGCGCTGTTGCTTCCCGTGGGCTTTGGCATGATGTTGCAAATGTCGTCGTCGAACACGTTGATCCAAGCCATGGTGCCGGATCATCTGCGCGGGCGTGTGATGGCGGTGTACTCGATGATGTTCATGGGCATGGCTCCATTCGGCGCGTTCTTGGGCGGAGCATTAGCGGACCGTCTGGGCGCTCCGCTGACCGTTTCCATGGGCGCAGTCGCCTGCGTGGGAGGCGCCGCATTGTTTGGATTGCAGCTGCCCAAAATCCGGGTCGAAGCGCGCCAGTTAATCATCGCCCAAGGCATGACCGCGGGTGCCCCACCCGAGGAGATGACTGCGCGGGTCGTAGAGGATTAAAAGGGCGAGGCCTCATCTATCCGCAGAGCTAACGGTTCTTGGTTTTTTTGAGTTTCACGCTAACGGCTACCTTTATTACTGCGCCGTCCACGGGATCAATCTCGAACACTGCCTTGCTGGTGTAATGTGGGCTGTCCAGGCGATATTTGAAAACGCTGTACCACTGAACCACGTCGGTGTCATACGGGACGCCGTATTTGGCTTGCACGTCCGCAGCAGTGTAGCTGCGGCCGACAAACGAAAGCGTGAGGTAGGTTTCCGGTTTCTTCTCGCTCTTGACCGCCGCAATTTCGGAGAAAGGAAACGGCTGGCGCGTCAGTTGGTAGTCGACGAATGCCACCTTGTGCCGATGGACCATCCCTTCCTGAACGATCTCGTCAATCCGTTTGCTCACTTCCTTGTCCAACGTAAAGCTGTCGACGGTTGCAGCGCAGGGATCTTTGTGCGGACTGCACTCAGTTCGAACCTCATTCGCGACATAAACTCGAAGCACTTTGGAGTTTTCCAGCACCGCCTGGATGCCTTGCTCTCCGGGCAGAGCAGCCGCGTCGAAAAGGTAAGGAACCATGTCGCGCCAGTCGAAGTCTTCGGCGGAGAATGCAGCTGGAGCGGGGACCGGGGGGATGGTTGGCGTCCGCTGCGCTCGACGGCGGAGCGAAGGCGGAGAGTAAGAGCAAGCAAGCGTCGCCGGGGCTATTTTTGTGTGCAAAGCGAGATCATAGCGGATGGGAGGAGAAAGAGCTAGCTGCGGCGTTCCTGCTTTTAATGCTTGCGAATACGCTCATGTCCGCTCGTTGGGGGACGGCGCTGTTATACCTCAGTTGTGCGGCCTTCTTGACACTCCCAAAGCGGAAGGCTAGCTTTATCAACTATGCAAGAGTCGTTTGCCCAAGTTTATTCGTCTAAACCGGACGATGAACTGTTGGCCCTTGCCGCTGATCCCGACTGCCTTGTCGAGGAAGCTCGCCGGATACTTGAGGCTGAGCTGGGACGGCGCAACCTTGAAAGGCCCGTCCCCTTGGGTGGGGAACGTTCTGGTCCTACACGGGTTGAAACGCGATGGGGCGTTTGGCGAATCCTCCGTATAGCGAGCGGATTGGCTTCTTTTGTCACGTCAGCTCTCGTTGCCGTGATGCTCTTCGGTGCATTCTCGTATGCGCATCGCTATCATCGACTGACGCCTCCGAATTTCTTGGAGCTAGCTATTCTGTTCTCGGTGATCACTGCCCTTTCACTTGTGGGTGCTGGCCTTCTGATCGTTGGCGCGGTGAAATCAAAATAAGTTTCCCTGAATTGGGTTCGCGGAGAATGCGCACTTCCGCGAACCGCGTGCAGAGATCCTTCATTGGCAGGATGACAACGGCGTTGGGTGTGAGAAGCGAGCGGGACGCTCTCGCCTGCATTAGCGGGTTGGGTCTTTGTCGATCTTGCTGGCGACTTTGACTCCGCTCAGGCCACCGACGTATTTGGCGATGCCGCGGTAGAGGGATTCGGCAATCTTCTGGCGATAATCGGATGTCGCCAGGCGGCGCTCGTCGCCGGGATTGCTGACGAAGGAAATTTCCGCCAGGATCGATGGCATATTCGCGCCGATGAGCACGATGAATGGAGCTTTTTTCACTCCGCGGTCGCGCTCGCCGGGGTTTTTCGCCGCCAGGCCGCTGTGAAGAGAGCTCTGCACGTCGGAGGCGAACTCCTGCGATTCGTCGATCTTTTCTTTCAGTGCGATCTTTTTTACCAGGTCCTGCAGTTCGTGAATTGATTTCTCCGAGACGGCATTTTCGCGAGCCGCGACTTCGAGCGCGTCAGGCGATGAAGTGAAATTCAAATAGTAAGTTTCGACTCCGCGAGCGTCGGGGTCGTGGCTCGAGTTGGCGTGGACGGAAACAAAAAGATCGGCCCCTTCTTCATTGGCGATCGCGGTTCGCGTCTCAAGCGGGAATGAAAGTATCGTCTCTGCGGGTGTAAATGACTTCAGCGCCCAGGCGAGTTTGCAGCAGCTTGCCCAAGCGGCGGCTTACATCGAGCACGAGATCTTTTTCTTCCAGGCCGTTGGGGCCGATCGTGCCCGTGTCGTGGCCTCCGTGGCCGGGATCGATTACGATTTTGCCGATCTTCAGCCCGAGCACGCGGGTTAGAGAACGCTCGCCGCTGGCAGTTGGCTGAGCTTCGCGAATGTCAGGATCGGCCGTTTGGGTCTTGCGCTTTCTCTTGGAAGTCGTGGTCTTGGCCTCAGCGGCAGCGCTTGGCGTTGTAGCCGGCTTGGGACTTTCATCGTTGACAACGGCGGAGTCAAGCTTTCGCGCGTCAACTTCGGGACGGTCGAGCTTGGCGACGCTGGCTGTTTTATTGTTATTCGTTACCGTGCCCGTATCTTTTACCGTGGCATCTTTTGCCGCGAGATCATTAACCGGAAGGGTTTTCGGCGCAGGCTCGTCATCGTCGGCATCGACGATGGTCTTCCTCACGCCGTTGCTGATCACGACTGTATTGCGTCGCGCAGGTTTCGCCGCGGTGGCCATGCTTGGAGGTTCCTCAGAGTGGCTAATCGAATTGGGCGCTACGTCGTTTGCATCGTCTTCCGATGTATCTGTAACAGAGGCTGCCTGCTTGACGACCGGCACCGCAGCCAACTGCGGGCCGTGGATGTCGTTATCGTGGCCGTCCGCGCTGGCTACCTTTCGAGCATTAGGGTTCCGAATATCAATAATCAGCCGCGGAGGATTCGAAAGCAGCGAAGCCTGGAATTCCGAAAGTTCATCGAGATCAAGCACGACGCGCGTGCGTCCCGCTGCAAACTGCGCCATGCGGATATCTTTCAGCAGGCCATCGCTCACATCGAAGGTCTTGGCGAGTTTGGGATCGAGCTTGGTATTCAGCAGATCAAAGAAAACGCGGTCTGGATTCTCGATTCGCTGCGACTGATACTTGACGCCCTGTTCGAGATCAATTGCCACTCGCGTATAGTCCGGCGTGGACCAGTGTCGGATTCCAAGCACGCGTGCCGGCTTCCCGTCGGCAGCCACGACAGGCAGATTGGTTTCCTTGACGGAATTATCCTCGCTGAAATTATCTTGGCTGGAGTCGTGGTCCGCATCTTTGTCGTCAGAGAGGGAACTCGGCTGGGACTCTTTGGCTGTTTTTATCGCAGCCTTCGATTTCACGCTAGCCCGCTGATGCGCCGGTTCGGCCAGCGCAAGGCGCGCAGCTTCAGCGAACTGGTTGCGCGGATAGCGATGCAGAAATTCCTCGAACGTAGCGTCGGCCCGAGTCTTATCGTGCAAGTCATCTTTATAAATTTCGCCAATCCGAAATAGAGCGTCGAAGCGGAACTTGCTGCCGGGATATTCGCGGCGAAGGAACTCGTATTGCTGAATGGCGGAACGCAAAATGTCGGGATCGCTGAAGCGGCGTCCCATTTCCTCGGTCATCTGCGCAGCCGCGACCACGCTGGGATCGGCCCGGCCCGAACTCGGCGCTTCGAGGTAAACCCGCCGGTAGGCACTGATCACGCGTTCATAATCATGGCGGGTGCGATCCTCAAGCGGGCGACCCTCCAACGTGTTTTGCATTTCCTGGGCAGCGGCAAATTGTGAGTCAGCCCAAGTCGCAGATTTGTGCACGCGGGCATGGGCCATCGCCGGAAGCAGCAGCGCAAACACAGCCGCACTCCAGCGCAGCGCGCGTTGAATTCGAAGGGTCTTCAATGGAACTGCCCGTAATCGCCTTGCTCTTTAATGCTCTTGCGCTTACTCGGTGTTGCTGATGTGCAGCACGCCTCTGGCGTCGCGCTCCACATGAATGGGATCGTGCATGGGGCTTTCGAGAAAATGAGAGCCCAGATCCGATCCTCCGTAATACAGTTGCGTAATCCGCTTCACGTAGTTTCGAGTCTCGGCAAAATGAGGAACGCCGGCGCTGCGTGCCACTGCTCCCTGACCCGCATTGTAAGCGGCCAGAGTCAGCTTGACGTCGCCTCCATAGTTCTCCATCAGTTGCTTAAGATGACGAACCCCGGCGTCCACGTTTTGTTGCGGATCAAAGGGATTTGCCACATTTAACTGCCGTGCGGTCTGCGGCATCAGTTGCATCAACCCCATTGCGCCCTTGCGGGAGACGGCATTGGGATTGAAGTTCGACTCCACCTTGATCACAGCACGCACCAGGTTGGGGTCGACATTATGTCGCGAAGCCGCCTGATCGATGGCGGCATCGATCTCCTGCGGAGAGAACGACTTTCCGCGAACAAAGCTCGGGAGAGGCGCGCTTTCTCCGGGATGCTCGCCGAGGTAATGGTTGACCTCCGCCGCGGCCGAGCGCGCTGCCCGGATGTTGGCGGAAGGAACCGGTTTCCAGCGGTGCTCCGTGGTACTCCAGAATGCCAGCGAACTGCGCTGGGCTGGAGCTTCCGAGCGCTTGCTCGTGGCCACCGGAAACGATTCGTTGACATAGACTTTGCGGCCGTTGTCATCGGTACTAGTGATGACAGTGGCAGCACCGGTTTCTGCCTGCACGTATGGCATGGTGAACGAAAGGAAGGTCGCGATTACGGGACTAGCCATCAGGGCGAGTTGCAGGCGTTTTCGCATAGCCGGGTACAAATCACCACGCAAGACGGTCAAGGGACCATCCGCGTGAAGAATCTCGACGCGGACGAAAGCTCCGCGCCTACCTACCCGGAACCTGACGGAGAATCCTAAAACCAGAGTGTGTCGATTATAGGTTGACGGAGAGTGAGGGGCAACTTACGAAAGGAGTATTGAACCACGATGGTAATCTATGCAAGCATATGAAAACAATAATGTTGCAAGAAGGTAACCTGGTTTGATGGAGCACGGGCACCCTCGCCCGTCTCATAGTATCCGCAGCCTGCGCCGGTTTCGCCAACCCGGCCATGCTCTTTACATCGGCGTCCCTAGCGGCTTCTACTCTACGCCCGTCCGTGTAGGACCAGCAGCGGCGGAGCCAGCGGTTGCCCTCTATGCTTACCAGGTCTGGTAGTCACTGTGTTGATCAGAGTGGACGTCAAAGCAGCGTTGTAAACATAGGTTGCGCCATCTCCGTTATAGCCGTAACACCGTAGCTGAATGGAGTCGCCCGCGTTCACATAGACCGAATCGGCGATGCTCGCTTGCTGTGTATAGCCCGCCAGTCCAGACCCTCCATACTGGCGGGCACTGCCGGTACTTGCAAGGCTGTCATAGCAATAGGCCCCGCCATCGTAGGAATCGATCACCAACAGTGCCGAGGCCGAAACGAAGTACGTCCCGCTGGTCTGAACCGTGTTCTGCGCAACCAAATAACCTGGGTATCCTGGCACATAAACGGAAAAAGCATCCGCTGAGATACCAACAGAGATTCCCGCCGGCCCTTGTGGTCCCTGCTGGCCTTGTACGCCTTGGGCGCCTTGCGGGCCCTGAACTCCTTGCGGACCCTGCGGCCCTTGTGGACCCGGAGGGCCAGCTGCACCCAACGTCACATCGAATGCAACCTTGAGGCCACTATTTTTGTTCGTTAGGGTCAGCAAGTAGCCTCCGGGATTCGTGCCACTGGGCAGGGTCGCAACCACGGATGTTCCGCTATTGCTGACCACTTGCAGTTGGCTTCCATCAAGCGTGACCTTCGGCATGGCAGAGCCGAAATTCGATCCTGTAATCGTGAGCTGGTTAGTCTGAAAATTTGCCACGGCGCGGATGATCGCTGGCTCCGGGGCAGCGTAAGCTTGAATCGTCAATAGGCTTGAAAGTATCAGCACAACTGGAAATAGCGCGCTTTTTGCATCTTTCATTGGATCTGTCTCCATTCAAGGAATCCGGGAGTCATGTTCCTCAGACGCATCCCCTGGTTCCACTCACTACTAAGAGCGACAGATCGCGAAGAATTCCCTCACCAGACGACGCTTTTTCCCAATTTTTGCGAAGCATAGGAGGCAGCAGCCCGCTTTTTTCGGGATTTCATACAGAACGGCGGGTGCCCTGCCCTTCTCGCGTTCTCCGCGAGAGGGCGGGGCCTTTCATTCCGTCAAATCATTGCTTGTCATCCTGAGGCAGCGGAGCCGCTCGCTCGCGAGCGGCTCCCAACGAGGGATCTCTGTACTTTCGCCGATCCCAAGGATGGCCTCTTTGGCTTGAGTGGAGCAGTTTTCATCAGTAACGCGATGGGCTGCGCAGGGAACATGGAGATTGAATGCGAATGGGCAGCACGGAAGTGAGAAAGAGCCGCAGGGAGGCTGGACCCAGCCGCAAGGCCCCACTCAACCCTAAGAACGTGTCCGGAGACGTTTTGTAAAGGATGTCACGAGAGACTGAACACTAAGAACGGATTGAGTGGACCACCGACCAATTTTCACGAGCTTTTAGGAGAGGACCGTCACTCTCGCTCTGGAGGCGGCTGCTCTCGGCCATTTCTGTGCTAATCTTGCTCCGCCAAGGGAGGTGGATCCCATGACGCTGGGGAAAATCCGCTCGTCGCTGAGCTGGGCGGCAGCGGTCTCTATGGTGACCCTGTCTCTGATGACTACTGGCTGGGCCGAAAGCGGTGAAAAAGTGCTGCATGCATTCCGAGGCACACCCGCAAAATATCCGGATTCAAGCTTGGCCCTCGATGCTGCCGGCAACCTGTACGGCACGACGGCCGAAAGCGATTCAACGACCTGTACCGGAGGCCAAGGCGGGTGCGGGGTTGTCTTCGAGCTGACTCCCACCTCGACAGGCTGGAGCTATACCGAGCTTTACGCCTTTAAGGGTGGCCAAGACGGTTCGGACCCCACCTACAGTTTGATTCTCGACGCGGCGGGCAACATTTACGGGACGACTTTGTCCGGCGGCGGTTCGCAAATTTGCTCCGTCGGTTGCGGCACAGTTTTCGAGTTAACGCCCAACTCAACCGGGGGTTGGACCGAGAACGTGCTGTACCGCTTTCAGGGCGGAAATGACGGACGAAACCCGATCGGAGGAGTGGTCCTTGATGAGGCTGGTAACCTCTACGGGCCTACCGAAATGGGGGGAGAAGGGTGCGGCAGCGTGGGTTGCGGCACTGTTTTCGAGTTGTCGCCCAGTTCCGGCGGTGGCTGGACAGAGCAGGTTCTTTACGTTTTTCCGAGCTACGGCAATTCTGACGGGTTCAATCCCGAGGGCGGTGTGACAATCGATGCTTTTGGCAATCTCTACGGCACAACCAACAACGGCGGAACGGGATGCCATGGCGCCGGATGCGGCACAGTCTTCGAGTTGGCCCCCAACTCAACCGGCGGCTGGACCGAGAGTGTGCTGCACCGCTTTCAGGGTGGCAGGGATGGGCAATTCTCTTCTGGAAGCGTGGTCTTTGATCAGTCCGGCAACCTGTACGGGACAACTTTCCGTGGTGGCAGCAAGGCCGGTTGTGGCACGGTGTTCGAATTGACGCCAAGCTCAGGCGGCAAATGGACCGAGGGCATTCTTCATCGGTTCGGATGCGGCAGGGATGGCGGCGGCCCCCAGACCGGGGTGACTCTCGACGCCGCGGGCAATCTCTACGGAACTACGCAAGCCAATGGCACAGGGGGCGATGGCACAGTTTTCAAATTGGCACCTGTATCAGGTGGCCAGTGGGCCTTTAGCGTGCTTCACAGCTTCACCGGCAAGAGGGACGGAGCCCTTCCCCAGGCTGGCCTCATTCTCGACCCAACTGACAGTCACCTCTTCGGCACCACGATTTATGGCGGAGTCGACGGGCTAGGCGTCGTTTTTGAAGTAATGCCATAGGCGGTTGGCTCACCTTACACGTTTCTTGTAAAGGTGGGGACCGGGAGGCTGGTGGCGCATTCAAGCCATTCTTTGGCTTGAGTGGGTCAGCGCGCCTCTCGCCCAGCCTATCGCGTTCTTTGCGAAGGCTGGGCCCTTAGCCGGGCTTCCCGGAGATTCCCAAATTGGGAACCGGATCGGCTGCCCGTTCACTTTCTTCTTGAATCCCGCCCATTGCTCGGATAACATAGGAACGCAGAGCTTATCTGCAAGATAATCACAGATCTTTGACAACCTGACAACGGGCGCGGCTCCTCGACCGCTTACCCGCTGAGTCCGACCCATGCACCTCTCGCGACCGGTGCCGAGACGGAACCACGCGCAGCCGAGAAATCAGCTAACTACCATGTTTCCAATATTTTGCCGTTAGTCACCGGAGGCACGGAAATCTCTGCCGTTTGTTTTCTATAGTTTGCGCAGAGACCAGGGGTTTCCTGGGGTCGATAAACCATGTAACTCCAATGTTTCCAAGATTTTGGCTCTAACTACCTTTAGAACCATAGATCTAGCGGGACAAAAAAATTACAGTCCTTTGTTTTCTAGATTTTGCGGGAAACGAAGAGTTTTTTTGAGGTCGATACTAACTAGTAAACTTGTCCCGAAACGGGAAAGCCGCGCTGCAACCGACCTCGATCCCCGTCCTGCACAAACCTTCCCGGCTGTAGTACGCTGCCTGTAATTCCTCATGAGCGAGCGACTCGAAACGCACGAACTCGAAACCCGCGAACTGGAAACCTCGCAACGTCAAACGCCGGACTCGCTGATGCTCTACGGCTTCTGGTATCGCGCCCTGCCCAGCGGACAAGTGACCCGCAACCGTCTGCACAAAGCGATGCTGCTGGAAACGCCTCTGGTCATCGGCCGTGATCGCCAGGGAAAGCCGTTTGCTTTGCGCGACGCCTGTCCGCACCGCGGTATGCCGCTCTCTTGCGGGCGGTTTGACGGACAGAATTTGGAGTGCAGCTACCACGGCTGGAAGTTCGATGCTCACTCCGGCCAATGCCAGCTCATTCCGTCGCTGACTTCCGATCAAGCCATTAAAAGTGGATCGGATCTACGCCGGGAGTTATCCCTGCCAGGAGAACGACGGCTACGTTTGGGTTTTCATACCCGAACCTCCTCCGCCAAGTGCAGGTTTTACGAAAGCGGTCGAGCCGTCTTTTCCTGCGCCGCGCGTCCCGACCTTCGATGGGAAATACAAGATCGCGTACTTGACCGCGGACCTGCCATGCAGCGTGGACCACGGCATCATCGGCCTGATGGATCCGGCGCATGGACCGTTTGTGCATCAGGCATGGTGGTGGCGAAGCCGGCACAGTATTCACGAGAAGCAAAAGAATTTCGAGCCGATCCCCATGGGCTTCCGCATGAGCGCGCACACGCCCAGCTCGAACAGCGCGCCCTACAAACTGCTGCGGCTGTACGCGGACGCGGATTCGATTACCACGACCATTGATTTTGTTCTACCAAACTTGCGCCTGGAAACGATAAGGGCGGGGAAGTACTGGTTCTCCAGCCTGACTACGGTTACGCCGATCACGCGCAGCCATTGCCGCATCGACGTGGTGGCGTGCTGGAACATCTTTCGCTGGGTTCCGTTTGGACCGGAGTTGCTGAAGTTTGTGTTTGCGAAGTTCGTCGAACAAGATCGGCAGACGATGGAGAATCAATCGGAAGGATTGAAGCACAATCCGCACCTGATGCTGATCGACGACGCGGATCGTCCCGCAAAATGGTACTTCCAGTTAAAGGCAGCGTATCTGGAATCACGCCGCACCGGCGGAGAAATGCGTCATCCGATGAACGGGCCGGTTACGCTGAAGTGGAGAAGCTAGTTGTGTTGTTCACCACGGATTCAGAGATTCACTCGTCTTTTACCAGCCAGTCCATCGCTTCTTCGCGAGTCTTGAATGTCGGCAATTCCCGCTGGGAAAAATTCTTGATATGTTCGTAGAACACGTGGGGCAGATTCTCCATTCCTACCCAGGCTGATTTCTTAATGTGGGGCCGGTCGAAAACCGTGGTCTCTTTAAGAGCGGTGATGGCTTCGCGATCAAACTCGGCTCCGGTGAAATCCGCCAGCAGCAGAACAGATTCGCGTGGCTCGGACATCAGATAGCGTGGAACCAATCGGGACATCTTCAGCAACTCGGCGGGGGAGCAGTGAGATACATCCACCAGCAGAATCGCCTTGCCCTTATGCGTAATCAGCCGTATGCGGTCTTCCATAGCAGGCTCCGAGAGGTCTGCCTCACAAACTAAGTCAGCAAGGATTCCACTACTTTATACGACTCGCTCAGCGCCGCGTCCAATGCCGCCGGATCTTTGCCGCCAGCCTCGGCTAGATCGGGGCGGCCGCCGCCTTTGCCTCCGACTCTTTGTGCTACGGGGCCGATGACTTTGCCGGCTTGGATCTTCTGCGTGAGGTCTTTGGTTACGCCGACGATCAGCGACACGTTGCCGTCCGTGGCCGAGCCCAACACTACTACGCCCGACCCCAGTTTGTCGCGGAGTTGATCGACCAGCGTGCGCATTTGGCCTCGTTCGAGATTATCTACGCGGTGGGCAAGCACTTTGACGCCGTGAATGTCTTTAATCTTGTCAGTGGCGGACGCAACCGTCGAGGAAGCGGACTTCATCCGAGCCTGATCCAGTTCGCGCTGCAGACGCTTGATCTCGGAGTCTTTTTTGTCCAGTTCGAGTTTCAGCGCTTCGGCGGGAGAAGCCACTTCCGAATGACCGGCAAGACTGGCGACTACGTTCTCCAGTTTGTGATCTTTTTGGAAGTGGTGCAACGAGCCTTCGCCAGTAACAGCTTCGATGCGGCGCACGCCGGACGACACGCTGCCTTCTTTTAGAACTTTGATCAGGCCAATTTCTCCGGTGGCGTTGGTATGTGTGCCGCCGCAGAGTTCGGTCGAGAAGTCTCCGATTTTGATGACGCGGACGCGGTCGCCGTATTTCTCTCCGAACAGGGCCATGGCTTTGTATTCGTTGATGGCGACATCGATGGGCACGTTCTCGATGACTTCGATCTTCTGGTTGCGCAGGACTTCTTTGTTGATCAGGTCTTCGATGTCTTGCAGTTCTTCATCGGCAACGCCCGCGAAGTGCGAAAAATCAAAACGCAGATGATCGGGCGCGACCAGCGATCCTGCTTGCTTCACGTGTTTGCCCAGAACTTCACGCAGTCCAGCTTGGAGCAGATGCGTGGCTGTGTGGTTGCGCATGGTCGACTCGCGGAGTTCCGCGTTGACTACGGCATCGACCTTGTCGCCAATGCGGATTGGCTGCTTGGCAACGACTTGGTGAGCGCGCACGCCCTGAATCGGGGAGTAGCAGCCTTTTACCTCGGTGACGATCGTGTTGTGATCGTCGGAGTAGAACCAACCTCGATCGCCGACTTGGCCGCCGGACTCGGCGTAGAAAGGCGTGTGATCGAGGATGATTTCGCCTTCGTCTCCGGGGATGAGTTGCTGGGCGCCTTGACCGTTGTGGATGATGGCGAGCACTTCGCAGTTGTCCGAGCGAGTTTGGCGATAGCCTTCAAACTCAGATTTCGGAAGCTGCTGGTAAGCGGGATTGGCGGTTTGCTTGGCTGCGCCTTTCCATGATGCGCGAGCGCGGACCTGTTCCTCCGCCCGGGCGGCTTCAAAACCAGCGTCATCGAATACCAGCCCTGCGTCCCGAGCTGCGTCAGTCATGAAGTCCAGGGGCATGCCGAAAGTCTCGTAGAGGTAAAACGCTCTTTCTCCCGGAAATACGATCAAGTTTCCGCCAAAATGCTTTTCCCAATCGGTTACTGCCCAATGGGTAGTAAAAAACCTGACCGCGCGACCACGGATCGTTCGAATCCAATTCTCTGAAAAGCCGATCAATATTCTCGTCCTCTCCGAAAGCAGCGTCCCTAAACGCCGTACTATATTTGTGTGCGAGTGGTCGGATCAGTCGCGCGACTTCCACGTCGAATCTACGCGAGTCCCTCGGCGAGGACACGCGCAACATTGTTGTTCCTCCGTCTATACCACCTTCGCCACACGATCGGCGGAATCGATCAACTCAGGATATGCGTCCTGCATCAGATCGCGGACTGTAAAGACCATCTCGATTAAGAAAAGGCTTTGTCTTGGCCCAACAACCTGCCATGACGTGATCGCACGGCGGATAATCTTCCGCAGTACGTAACCGCGGCCTTCGTTCGAAGGAAGCACACCATCGCAGATGAGAAATGTCGCGGCACGAGCATGGTCAGCGATTACTCTAAGGGAAGGCTTCCGCAGTAAATCATTCAGCGCGGTTGTTTCCTCCAGCAGCAGACTGCGGTCAGCCAGTAAGTTGTGGGCACCGTCTTCGGCGGCACCGGCCTGCCATCGATCTTGCGGTTTAATCCCGTCAATTTTGCCGCTCTCTTGATTAGCGGCGTGAACAGATCCGTGTCGTAATTCGAAATCTTGCCTTGCAGAACTGCCGTCACGCGCTCCAGCCCCATGCCCGTGTCGATCGATGGCTTGGGCAGCGGATTCAGCTTGCCGCTGGCGTCGCGGTTGAATTGCATGAAGACCAAATTCCAGATTTCGACGTAGCGGCCGCAGTCGCAGGGGAATGCTGCAATCTGCGTGTCCTTTTTCGGATGCTGCTGGGCCCATGTCGTAGTGGATTTCGCTGCACGGGCCGCACGGGCCGGTGTCGCCCATCTGCCAGAAATTGTCCTTCAGGCCCATCTCGAAAATTCGTTCTTTGGGAACACCTTGGGCGGCCCAGAGATCGTAGGCTTCGGCGTCACGCTGCATGCCGCCCTCGCCGTTGAAGACGGTGACGTAAAGTTTGTCTTTTTCTATGCCGAACCAGTCTTTCGAAGTGATGAGCTCCCAAGCGTAGGCAACGGCGTCTTTCTTGAAGTAGTCGCCGAAGGAAAAATTGCCCAGCATCTCGAAGAAGGTGTGATGGCGGTTGGTGAAGCCGACATTTTCGAGGTCGTTGTGTTTGCCGCCGGCGCGGACGCATTTTTGCGAGGTCGTAGCGCGCTTGTAGTCACGCGTTTCGAGGCCCAGGAAAACGTCCTTGAACTGGTTCATCCCTGCGTTGGTGAAGAGCAGCGTGGGATCGTTGGCCGGAACGAGCGACGAGGAATGGACCTCTTTGTGCCCGTGCTGAACGAAATAGTCCAGGAATTTGCGCCGAATCTGCGAGCCGGTGAGCATGGAAAATCAATTCTAAATTAAAAACGCAGAGGCCACAGAGGTCGCGCAGTCAGACTCTGCGGCCTCGGCGTACTCTGCGGTTCGTTTTTCGCTAGAAATTCTCTACTTCACAGCGTCGGCAGTTTTGTCGGCGGCTTTTTCGGTGCCTTTGGCCGTGTCCTTAGCCGCCACCTTGGTGGCGTGCCCGGTTTTGTCGGCAGCCTTTTCGGTGCCTTTGGCCGTGTCCTTAGCCGCGACCTTGGTGGCGTGTCCGGTTTTGTCGGCGGCCTTTTCGGTGCCCTTCGCCGTATCCTTGGCGGCGACCTTGGTGTCGTGACCTACATCCTTTGCTCCCTTGTCCACATCGTGGACTACATCCTGCGCGAACAGGAACGATGCTGCACAAAACACTCCTGCAGCAAGAATTGCTGCCACTTTGGATTTCATATGGCCTCCTAAGTTTGATGGAAATGGTTCGGAAAGTATAACATCCGTCGGTCAAAGGCAACAGCGCGACGCCAGCCATCGCGCAGTCACTCAACTTCGCCTTCCAATGCGCTGAGCGTCTCGTCATCCACGTCCCATTTCTTGAGAATGGCGAAGATCGTCTTTGACGAGAATCCGGCGCGCATAAGCTGGCGGAAAATCCGTGCCGCGTGCTTCTGATCTTTCGGTTTCACCAGTCGCTTGCGTTTCAAATATTCGCGCGCTTGTTTCTCATCACTCACTTCTTCGTAGACTGCCTCGACCGCTTTGTCGATGACTTCGCCGTGCACTCCTTTAGCTTTCAGATCGGTGATCACGCGGCGGCGGCCAAATTTTTCGTTGTCGCGGCGAAATGAGGAATACGCAGCCGCGTACTGCGCGTCGTTCAGATAGCCGCGGTCTTTAAGCCGGCGAATTACGAGTTCGACCAGCGTTTGTCCGTATTCTGTATCGGCTTCCACGCGTGGTCGCAGCAGACGCTTCAGTTCCGCCACGGAGCGCATGCGGCGGCCAAGCGCTCCAACGGCATACTCGTAGAGCTCGTTTTCTGAGTCCGTTTTTCTTGGGCGGGCGAAGGCCATGGCTAGTAACAAGTTACCGCGCCGAGGCTCCTCCTGCAGAGAAAAGTTTGCGTTACAACTTTTTACCTCGATCGTGGTGACATTGGGAACTTCCTACCGTCTATTTGCGTAGATAGTTAATGAATGAGGATGAAAGTCATGCTTACCATCGATGTGGAAAAAACGGGCGATGTAGCGGTTGTGAGATGCGTTGGGCGGATCGTTCGCGGCGCTGAGGTGGTTACGCTTCGGAACGCAGTGCTGTCGGAGAAAAATACTCGCATTGTGGTGATTGATTTATCCGAGGTCGAAATGCTGGATGCGGGCGGATTGGCGGGGTTGCTGTCCTTGCAGGAGTGGGCGTGGAGCCGGAACGTTCAACTGAAGCTGGTGAATCCGTCGCACTTCGTTTGCGAGGTGCTGACCCTCACCGGGTTGAATCGTGTATTTGAAATTTCAAAGTTCGAGCATGCGCTTTTCGTACTCGGCGCGCCGGATTGTCATCACTTGAAATATGCGGCTGCTTGCTAGCTGCAACTGTTCTTCACTGGGCCGGAATTTTTCGTCAGTTCGGCTGTTGATTTGACAGTCGAAGTCAAGTTCCGGCCCCCTCCGAAATAAGAAAGGGCGCGCTCCGGCGCGCCCTTAAGTGTTTCAGGAGGATAGATCAGCGGCCACCGAAGCCGGTCTGTTGCATTGCGTTTTTGGAAATATCGCTGGTAGAAGAGATGCCCTGCATACGCAGCTTGAAGTCGTCTGCGTTGGAGGCACTCTCCAGTGCGGTTTCGTAGTTGATCAGCCCAGCCTGGAATAAATCCCAGAGAGATTGATCGAAGGTCTGCATGCCATACTGCGAAGTTCCGGCGGAGATGGCGTCGCGAACCGCACGAGTTTTTTCCGGCACCAGAATGCATTCCCGAATGTAAGCGGTATTGATCATGACTTCGACAGCGGGCACGCGGCCGTCGCCGTCGCACCGTCGAACCAGGCGTTGGCTGATCACGGCTCGGAGCACAGCCGCAAGCTGCAAACGAATCTGCTTCTGTTCCGGCGGCGGGAACACCGCGATAATACGGTTGATGGTTTCGACGGCGTCCAGGGTATGCAGCGTCGAGAAAACCATGTGGCCGGTTTCAGCGGCGTGCAACGCAGTGCCGATGGTCTCGATATCGCGCATTTCGCCGACCAGGATGACGTCGGGATCCTGACGCAGAGAAGCGCGCAGGGCCGAGGAAAAGGTCGGCGTATCGACTTCGATCTCGCGCTGGTTCACGTAGCCTTTTTTGTCGCGATGCAGAAATTCGATCGGGTCTTCAATAGTGATGATGTGTTCGGCGCGGGTAGAGTTGATGCGGTCCACCATAGCGGCGAGAGTCGTGGATTTACCGGAACCCGTGACCCCGGTGACCAGGATCAGGCCGCGCGGCATGTCGCAAACTTGTTCTACAATCTTCGGCAGGTAGAGCTCGTCGAGCGCGCGGATCTTGGTGGGAATCACGCGCAGGACGAGTCCGACGTTCCCGCGCTGCTGGAAAACGTTCACACGGAAGCGGCCCAGTCCAGCCACGCCGTAGGCCATGTCGATTTCAGTGCTCTCTTTGAATTTCTGCTTTTGCCTCGCCGACATCATGCTGAAAGCCATGGTCAGCATATCTTCCGCGCTGATACGGGGTTGGTCGGTCAGCGGGGTGAGTTCGCCATCAATCCTTAGGTGAGGATAGTTGCCGACTTTCAGGTGTAAATCGGAAGCGCGCCGCTCCATAGCGATACGAAGAAGATCATCAATATTCATTCGGATAAGTCCCCAGGGATCAACTGCTATCATGAACCGAAACCCCGTCTAACCCAAGATGACCTAAGTAATGGGGAGATGTGCGTTTGGGCAGTGGCTAGGCGCGACGGCGAACCGCGCAACACGGTCGTGACATCCTGGTCGCAGGCAAAACAGGAGACAATTTTCCCGCCCAAGCAGGACCAGGGAAAACCAGCGGTCAGTTGCCAGTTCCCGGTTCTCAGTTGGTTCCTACCCCTGAGGACATTGACTTAGTCTAGAGACTTAGTCTATGTTGAAGCCTCATGGAAGTGAACATTCATGAGGCGAAAACCCATCTCTCGCGGCTTCTGCGACGCGTAGCCGAAGGCGAGGAAGTCACGATCGCGCGGGCCGGAGTACCGGTGGCCAAGCTGATCGCGGCAGGCCCACAAGGTAAGTCGCGTCCCATGGGCATGGATGAAGGAAAGATTTGGATCGCGGAGGATTTTGATGCTCCCGACCTGGCGCTTGAAGCTCTGTTCTATGACGCGCCGATCACGAGTGCCCCCACCCGCAAGAGAAAGAAGAAACGGTGACGTACCTGCTGGACACTGGCGTCTGGCTGTGGAGCGTTGGCGAGCCGTCGCGAATCTCGCGCAAGGCGCGCGATGTTATGGCCGACATCAGTCACGAGGTGTTTCTGTCCGCAGTGACTTCCTGGGAAGTCGCCATCAAGGCGGCGTCGGGCAAGTTGCAGCTTCCGGAGCCGCCGGACTTGTACGTTCCACGACGCATGGCAGCCCAGGGGTTGCGTCCTCTGGCTCTGTCTCACGAGCACGCCTTGGCGGCATTCGCGCTGCCTGCCCATCATCGTGATCCGTTTGACCGCCTGCTGATCGCGCAAGCCAAAGTGGAGGAAATGACTCTCATTAGTGCCGACCGGATGTTTGACCGATACCCGGTACAGCTACTCTGGGCTGGACGATGAAAAAGCCGCCCCGAAAGGCGGCTTCCAAGTTGCTTCAAAAGCAATTAAGCGGCGCTACTCTCCGCCGGAGACCCCTGCCACGGTTCATCGTAGCTACCTCCGTAAATCGACGGGCATTTGGATCCCATGGGACGCAGATAGGTGGCAAGCTGTCCGCGGTGGTGGATGCTGTGATTGTTAACGAAGCCGAGATAGAAAACCACGGGCAGCGTGAACGCGCCGTAAAAATCCACCGGAGTAAGCAACTCTTCCGGCGACATTGCTCGTACCCGTTCGATGGCACGCAGATAGTTTTTCTCATACCAGGAAACCAGTTCCGCCGTGGTCTTGGGTTCGTCTTTGAAGCGGGCCTCCATGGCGAACTTGCGATCGGCGGTCTCATCGAGCATCTGCACATCCGCAGATGCCAGATGCCAGGCCAGGTCGCCGGCAGTGCGCGAGTTGGGATCGGGCTTGTAGTCCCGCTTTGCGTCGGGGATCGCGGCCAGAACTTTCTTCGTGGCTTGCAGTTCGTTGGTCAGGCCCATGAGCATGATGTCGCGGTAGGCCAAGGCAAATTCCGGGGTGGGACCTTGCTGTGCGGTTGCCATATGTTCTCCTTTTGCTTTCTGCTGCGAGTTGCTGTAGGTGTGACGTTGAAAGGGGCACTCGGGTAAGCGCCCCTGACTGTGGATTTTCAATCCCGCTAAACACTGACCGGCTGCTTGTTGCCCACCGGCACTGGAGTCAACCAACCGAAACGATCAGCCTTTTCACCGTGCACTATGCCATAAAATTCCTTCTGAATGGCTTTGGTCAGAGGCCCGGTCACGCCTTTGCCGACGCTGATCTTATCGACGGAGCGAATCGGCGTGATCTCAGCCGCCGTTCCGGTCAAGAAGGCTTCATCGGCGATGTAAAGCAGTTCTCGCGGAATCCCTTGTTCAGCCACCGGAATTCCCAAACCTCGAGCGATCTGCAGAACCGAGTCGCGCGTAATTCCGGGTAACACAGAGTTGCCCAAAGGCGCAGTCTGCAAAACCCCGTTGCGGACGACGAACACATTCTCGCCGGAGCCTTCGCTGACGTATCCGTTGGCATCGAGCGCAATGCCCTCGACGTAGCCGTTGATAATGGCTTCCATCTTGATGAGCTGCGAGTTCATGTAGTTCGCACCAGACTTGGCCATGGCGGGAAGCGTATTGGGCGCAATACGTGTCCACGAGGAGACGCAGACGTCGACACCTTGCTCGGCGTCGCTGCCCAAATATTTTCCCCAGGGATAGTTACAGATGAAGACTTCGGTGGGCGAATTAAAGGGATTGACCCCAGCTTCGCCGTAACCGCGCAGAATGATCGGGCGCATGTAGCACGGCCACACGCCATTGTTTTTCACCAGTTCGAGCATCCCGGAGATCAGTTCTTCACGGGTAAAATCCACGTCGATCCGGTAAATCTTGGCCGAATCCAACAACCTTTGTGTATGTTCCTGGGCGCGGAAAATCGCAGGCCCGCTGGGCGGGGCGTAACACCGGATCCCCTCAAATACCGACGATCCGTAATTCACAACGTGGGACATTACGTGAACTTGCGCATCGTCCCAGGGAATGAGTTTGCCGTTATGCCAGATTTTCTCCGTCTTCTGAATCGCCATGAGCACTCCTAAAGATTTGATTCACGCGTACCGCAGGGAGTTTCGTCGGTTAGATGCCAAAATTCCTTCCGTGGGCGGACCCGCCTGTTGGCAGTCATGACAGGCAGCACGGTACACGAGGGAGGCAAGAGCCAAGCAAACTACGAGGAATTATAACCTAGCAAGGAGAGAGTGAAGGACGTTTTCCGGCTAAGCAAAGAGAAAAACCTGAGCCGGGGGAATCGCCGCTCTTAGGCCGAACGAAACAGGCAGAGTATGTTTTTTGACAAATTTTGTTACTTGTTCATCCCGGACCTATCGGCAGGGGGCGCCAGCTCAGCTTGAGCGACAGCCGGCAACTCATCCCCGCGGAAATACTGTCCTTTAGCCGCCCGCATTTCCGGCATGGCGGCGTAGGGCTTGCTGTAGTCGTTGGCGGCATTCCAGAACAGAAAGCCGATCCCGCCCGCGTCTTTCGCCGTCTTTACCTGGACTTCGATGTACTCCGGCGAGTAAGTCTTGGTGCGCCAGCGGAAGGCCTGCAGCCACGGACGTATCACCACGTCGCTGCCTTTGGTTATCAGCTCGAAGCGCTTCATGGATTCGCCGATGAAATGCTCAGGCGCATCACCGGGGTGCGCGATTCCGTCCATACCGAAGAAATGCGAAGGATAGATCATGGGCGAAACCACATCGCAATATTTTGCCATCAGGACAATGTCCTGCCCCGTGTGCGCCAAGTCGACAGGCCGCTGCCAGGCCATAATCCCGAACACGTCCAGAGAAAGCAGCACGCCGGTGGGATGCAGTTCGGCATAGGCATGTTTCAGGAAGTCCGCAATCACGTCCGAACGATGCCAGGTCGGATGGTCGGTCTGGAATACGAAGCTAGCGTCTTTCTGATCTCCCTCAGCCGGAAAACGCACGTAGTCAAATTGAACTTCGTCCACGCCAGCTTCGGCAGCCTTTTTGGCCAAGGCAATATCGTATGCCTGTACTTTGGGTTGCGAGGGATCGGTCCATACCAGCTTGCCATTTTCCCGCCACGGCTGCCCGGTCTTATGGGACTTGACCGCCAGCTCAGGATGGGCAACCACTAGCCGCTCATCGCGAAAAATGGCCACTCGCGCAATTGCATGCATACCTTGCGAGTGCAGGAAGTGGGTGAACTTGGGCAGGTCATGAATAGCAATATGATGTCCGCCAGCGAGGGGGTGGTCAAAGGGAATGTTGACGCTTCCGTCGCTATCCTTCACATCGAAAACTACGGAGTTTCCGCCTAACTCGCGCCAGCGCTTGATGATGCGCAGACCGCGATCGCTGGCCGCCATCACTCCCGTCAAATACACTGCACGCACTTCAAAGTCCCGGGGCACAGGGATAGTTTTTTCCACGATCGGTGCCGGCAAAATCCCGGGAACGACTAGCTGCTGGCCAGACTTGAGATAGGTGCCCTGTGGATTTCCACTGGCTTGACGGATCGCATCGGCCAGTTCGCTGGAGGTCAGGAATGAGGTCTGCGACAAGAAGCGATGGGCAACCAAAGTGACCGTGTCTCCGCGCTTGGCGACATACATGGCGCTGCCCGGTGGGGCAATGTTTGTGACCAGAGCCGGTGGCTCTCCCGGCTTGGAAACGGGTGGCACAGGGTTCGAAGTACGCACCAGTTCGGTGCTCTGCCCGGACTGGGCGGCCGAAGCCGGGACTTCAAACGCCAATCGCCAGGAAACAAATCCTAGGGCTAGACAAGACAAAACTATGATCAGCACTGAGCTAGAGCGGCGCAAGTTTTTCTCCGTGGAAACGCGTTTGGCGCTATCTCCGGATGCTAGCGGGCGCCCAATTCTCGTGCTAGTTACGTCCGGTCAAGGCCGTGGAGGTAGACTGCTCGGCGCTACTGGCTACCAAAGAACTTCCTGCGTGCGCAAAGTATTTCCCTTTCCATGATTTATCCCTGCCATCGAAATGTCTCCCTCTGACCGTATTAAGCATCTAAGTTGCGAAGGAATAAGCCATTGGGAGTTCGCCGGGGATGGCGAGTCATTTGCACTAAGGGACAGCGCGGTAAGTGAGGGGTATCGACAAACAGCCCGGAGAGTGACAGAATTTGTCGCTCCCGAATCACCAAGAGTGCAGCACTCTCGCGCAGTCAACGGAAAGCCAGGAAAGGGAAACGCCCGGAATGAAAACCGTCCTTAACACAGTGCTCGATCCCACCCGCCGCAGTACTGACGCCCGAGATTTTGACAACACCCTGCGACGCAAGATCGTTGGCCAGGATGCCGCGCTCGAAAAGGTGGTCGAAATCTACCAGATGTTTCTGGCGGGACTGAATCCTCCGGGACGTCCGGTCGGCAATCTTCTGTTTCTGGGACCCACGGGGTCGGGAAAAACCCGCGTGGTCGAGGCTATGTCCGAGACGTTGTTCGGGGATGCGCGGGCTTGCATCAAGATTGATTGCGCCGAGTTCCAGCACTCCCACGAAATTGCCAAGCTGATCGGTTCGCCTCCGGGATACCTGGGCCATCGCGAGACTCATCCGCTGCTCACACAGGAAGCGCTGAATCAGTGGCATACCGAAAAGCTTAAGTTATCGATCCTGCTCTTCGATGAAATTGAGAAGGCCTCGGACGCCCTCTGGCAATTGCTGTTGGGTATCCTGGATAAGGCCACTTTGACCCTGGGCGACAACCGCCGCGTCGATCTTTCGTCATGCATCATTATTCTGACCTCGAACCTGGGGACCAGCGAAATGAGCAATCTGGTCGACGGCGGGATGGGTTTCACCCACAAGCCCAAGCTGGTCGATTCAAGCCTCGACGACAAGATTGATCGCACAGCAGTTGACGCCGCGCGGCGCAAGTTCACGCCGGAGTTCATGAACCGCATCGACAAAGTTGTGGTTTTCAAGACGCTTCGGCCGGAGCATCTTGAGCAGATTCTCGATATTGAACTCGGCATGGTGCAACAGCGCATCCTGATGGCGTCAGCGGCAAACCAGTTCGTGTTCAATTGCACGGACAAGGTGAAGAGCTTCCTACTGCACGAGGGCACGGATCCGAAATACGGGGCGCGTCACTTGAAGCGGGCGATTGAACGTCACCTGGTATTTCCTTTGGCGAATCTGGTCGCTACCGGTCAGGTCAGGCTGGGAGATTTCATCCGCATCGACATGGCTGCCGAGGGCGCGCTGACCTTCGTGAAAGAAGCAGAAGGCGCGATGGTGCCCATGCTGATGGAGCGCTATGGCGCAGCCGCCGGAATGCCTCCCATGGCCGCACGCACAGCGCGTACCATTGGACGCCGTGAATTCGGAGCAACCCCAACCGCAGATACAAAATGAGTTTGTAACGTCCGGACAGGAAAAGGGCGCCGCTAACCCGCGGCGCTTTTTTCTTGAAGCACACTGTTATCGACCGAACGATCGCGCATGGACGAGTTCCTCGCGATCCGAGTGTGTCCCGTTGTCACAATTCTTCAGCAATTGCGCGTAATACGTTCGGGCTTTTTCAGGCTGGTGGGCTAACTCTGCTGCACGCCCCGCTCCGGCCAAGCCATTAAACCGGTTGGGATCGGTCTTCATGGACCGCTCATATTCAGCCAGAGCTTCCTCGGGCCGCCCCATTTCCAGCAGCATGTCGGCGAGCATTTCACGCGCGGGCAATTCGACTTCGCCTTTGCCTTCGGCATCCTGTTTATCCGCGACCGCGCGCAACAGCCTCAATGCGTCGTCGTTTTTTCCTTCAGCAAATGCCAGCCAGGCGTGGGCTTCGTCGTGGTTCGTAACCATGCGGTCGGCGCGATAAGGATGCTTGCCCTTTCGTGTCGCGTCGAGCATCGCGTCAAATTGATTCACCGCGTCCTGGGCCGCAGCAGCATCGCGCAAGTGTCCAGCCCCGACCGCCCGCGCCCAATAAGTGATTGCCTGGTTTTCGGGTTCGGCTCCCGAAGGCAGCTGCAACGCGACAGCCTCCTTCCACTGATGCCTTTCGAGCGCATACATCGCGGGGAAATGTGCGCGCTGCTGATTGAGATAACCGTCGAGGCCCTTGTCCATGTCTTGCTCGCGCACATCTCCCAATCCATTCGCAATGGCTTTAGCTTTGCTGTCTTCTCCGATTTGCAAATAGGCGTACTCGAGGAAATCCATCGAATGGACCTGATGCTCCGCGCCAAAATGAATGGCAGACGGTTGCTGCGTGGCTGCGATGGTCGCGAGATTCGATTGAATATCTTCCTGCCAGAGCCCAAGCCGGGCAAAAATGTGGGACGGCATATGCAACGCGTGCGGAGACGCCGGAGCGATTTGCGCGTAACGGCGCGCCGCTGGCAATCCGAGTTGTGCCAGTCGCGGATCGTCCGCTGCATGGATGAGGTAGTGGGCGACGCCGGGATCGTCTGGGTCAGATGCAAACAGCGGGTTCAGAATGGCAATTGCATTCTTTGCATTATTCAACGCTGTATTGGCGTCAGGCGCCCAGGTCAGCAAAGACAGCGCGTAGAACACAGCCGCTTCGTTGTCGTTGGGATAGCTGTGGTAAACCTTCTCCATCGCTTGTGAATACGCCATGCAGCGTTGTTCGTGATCGAGTTTGTCGTAGTCGCGATAGAAGAAAGCCAGCGCATCGATGTAATCCCGTTCCCGCTGCGTCTTCGCACCAATCGCTTGGCCTTTGCGGATTAGATCCCATCCCTCTTTTAGAGCGGATTCTTCAGGGCGAGACCACAACTGGTGAAACAAACTCATCGCCTCGCCCCAATACGCAATCGCGCATTGGGGGTCTTGGTCGGCGACCTGCTGAAACTGCTTATAAGCTTCGTCATACCAGAATGAGTGCAGCAACGCGACGCCGCGTTCAAAAGGCTTCTGCACCGAACTGGCGCACGAAGTGGAAAAGGAAACCGTCCCTAGCTTCTGCTTTGGAACAGCCTGGTGATGATCCTCTGCGCACAAACCGCCGACCAGGAAAATCAGCATGACGCCGAGGCAAGGCAACCGCTTCTTCATGCAACCTCACAAAAGTACTGCCGGCAATCCAGCAAGTTGAGCCGCGGTCCCATCACCACACTTCACAGCGTTTATCTGCGGGCCGTACCATCGGCGCATCAGCCTTGCAGCTGAACGCCGCCTGAAACTCAGGAAGATTCGACAGCGGCCCAATGACGCGATATTTCCCTATCGGGTGCGGGTCCGATTGCATCATGACTCTTTGTTCTTCGATTCGGATGGCGTCTCCGCGCCACTGTCCCCAGGCGATGAAGAATTGCTGTTCGGGGCTAAAGCCGTCGATATCGGGAGGGCGCGGTTTGCCCTCGAGCGATTTTTCGTAAGCCAGAAATGCAATCTTCGCGCCACCCAGGTCGCCGATGCTCTCGCCGAGTACCAGTTTGCCGTTGTGGTGGACGCCGGGTTCTATGAAGTAATTATCGAACTGGTCAGCCACACACGCGGCACGCTGCTGGAATTGGGCCAGATCGTTTGGCGTCCACCAGTTTCGCAGGCTTCCCAGGTAGTCAGACTTCGCGCCCTGGTCGTCGAAGCCATGAGATATTTCGTGGCCGATCACGACCCCAATCGATCCGTAGTTGACGGCATCGACAGCATTCACATCAAATCCCGGAGGCTGCAGAATTCCGGCGGGGAAAACGATCTCGTTCCAGCGGGCGTTGTAGTAGGCATTCGAAGTGGGCGGCGTCATGCCCCAGCGAGTGCGATCGACCGGTTTTCCAATGGTTTGAAGGTCGTCTTCCACAACAAAACTCCGCGCAGCAAGATAGTCCTCGAAAAATGCATCCCGGCGAATATCGACCTTGCTGTAGTCTTTCCATTTATCGGGATAGCCAATCTTGGGATTGAAGGTGGCGATTTTGGCCATCGCCCGCTCTTTGGTTTCGTCGCTCATCCAGGGCCGGCTAAGAATGTCGTCCCGCATGGCGGCAAGAATGTTCCGCACCATTTCTTGCGCGCGCGCTTTGGCTTCGGGCGGGAAATATTTTTCGGCGTATTTCTTTCCCAAGGCCTCGCCCAGGAATTGGTCGGTCGATTCCACGCAGCGCTTCCAGCGGGGTTTCATCTCACTCTGGCCTCTCAAGTACTTCCCGAAAAAAGCAAAGTCCTCTTCCTCGATGGGCGCAGAGAGAGCGTCAGGAACCGAGTTCAACACTTGCCATTTGAGATAAACCTTCCAGTCCGCCAATGAATTCTGTTGCAACTGCCGGTCGAATTCCTGCATGTATTTGGGCTGGTCGACGTTCAAGTCAACATTTTGAGCGAGTTGGTTATGCTTGAAATAGTCTGCCCAGTCAAAATGAGGAGCCATGGTTTGCAGTTGGACAAACGTCGTGTTGTGGTCAGTGGCGCTGGGATTGCGAAGAGCGACGTTGTCCAAAGAAGCTTCCGCAAACTTCGTCTCCATGGACATGACGGTTTGCGCGGCCGCGGCTGCTGATTTCTGGTCCCACCCGACCAGCCCGAACATCTTGGCAATGTGTTCCAGGTACTTTTCGCGAGCCTCTTTAAAGCGGGCGTCGGGCTTCAAGTAGTAGTCGCGATCAGGCAGCGAATAACCGCTGGCGCCGAGGTCCGCCAGCACCCAGGTGGGCTTGTGGGGATCGGTTGCAGCGGCGAGATTAAAAGGAACGGCGACGTTAATATCCTGCATATCGGCGACGACCGGCTGCAAGCCGCCTGTGTCCTTGACGGCATCGATCTTGGTGAACCACGTGTTCAATGGTTCGATGCCACGAGCATTGACCCGTGACTCGTCCATGCATGCGCCGTAGTAGTCGCCGATAATTTGATCGGTGCTTCCCTTTGCCGCGGTCGTATCTTGCTGCGCGACCTCGAGCACATCTTTCAGCTTGTCTTTGGTTGTTTCGCCCGACTCCCAACGCTTGCTCCAACGCACCATGGTAGCGGGCATGGCGTGGTTGGCTCGCCAGGAACCATTGGCAAATTCGTAGAAGTCGGTACAGGGATCCACTTTCCGGTCGAGGTCGGTTACGTCGATGCTATGTAGCGCGGCGGTCTGCGAAAGAACAAGTTGCGAAAGCAAAAGCACGGGCAACAAAGTCTTGAGAATGCGCATGAAGGCGTTTTTCTCCGGGAGTCATGATGGCGTCGAATGTTCGCGCTTGTCATTCTAGACGAGCCGCGCGCGAATTGGGTAGTTCTTGGCTGGCGAAACCAGGACTGAAAGCGGAGAGCGCCGCCAAACATCATGAAACGGACTCTGCCTACCCGCCCTGCTTCAACTCCAGCAGCACTTGTCTGGCGATTTCTTTCAGGGTCTCGAAGACGCCGTTGCCTTGGAAGGCGATGGCTTCCATCACCGGTTCGTCCTTGCGTCGCAACTCTTTGGCTAAAGCATCGACTGGCAGGATATTGGGCAGATCGCGTTTATTCAACTGCAGCACGTAGGGAATCTTCTTGAAGTCGTAGCCATGTTCTTTGAGGTTGTCCATCAAGTTGTCGAGCGCCTCGACGTTGGCATCCATACGCTCTTGCTGGGAGTCGGCGACAAACACAATCCCATCTACTCCGCGCAGGATCAACTTGCGGCTGGCGTCGTAAAACACCTGACCGGGAACGGTATAGAGGTGGATGCGGGTTTTGAAACCGCGCACCGAGCCCAGATCCAGAGGCAGAAAGTCGAAGAACAAAGTTCGATCCGTCTCCGTTGCCAGCGAGATCATCTTCCCCTTCTGCTGCTCGGCAGTTTTCTGGAAGATGTACTGCAGATTCGTGGTTTTGCCGCCCAGCCCAGCGCCGTAGTAGACGATTTTGCAATTAATCTCGCGGGCTGCAAAGTTGATGAAACTCAAAGACTTTCCTCAAGACATGCGGCAGACGCTCAAAAACCCGAGCGGCCCCCACTTGTAGTTTTGGGTTGGTACTGCTGGTTTTATACCACACCGCCGTGCTCTACCGGCAGGTTACCCTGGTTACTAGCGGGACCCCCACATTCCCCAAACGCGAGAGACACTCCGACCTCACCGGCTAACTGGCAAAGGATAATATCCCGCCTTGGCAAATACCAGCACACACGGACGCAGATCCGAACTCTTACAGCCCGGCCGGCCTACCCTGACTTCGATCTCCCGATACGTGCTGCTGGGAGTCGCTGCGGTAGCATATCCCAACGTGTACTGATTGCGGGCGTCGCCAATGGCGCGTTGGTAAGCGTTTTCGATGGCGTCTTTCGAATATTCGCTAAGGATCTCGCCTCCCGTTGCGTTCGCATACCGAGGCAGAATATTGCCCGTTGCTTGCCCGGGGATGTGTAGCTTTTCCAATTGCTTGTAGCCCGGAATTGCCGAGCCTCCAACGCCAATGCCGTAAACCAGAATCCCATTCGAAAGCAGGACCTTCAACACGTCGCCGTAACTGGCCGTGCTCCGGTATTCGCGGCCGTCACTAATAACAAATATAATTTTGCGACGGCTTCTCTCGCGTTGGCCCAGATCCAAAGCGGCAGCTAAAATGGCATCGTTGAGAACCCGCGCCTGCTTCGGCGGCGAAATCGGCGAAGGGATGCTGCGATCCTCGGGAATGTTATTGATCATCGGACCCTGCGGGCCCAAAGGACCACCGAGCACCGGCACTCCATTATTCTCGCCGTGGTCTGTTTTCAGTTGGTTCAGTACCGCATCCAGTCGCTTGCCTACGGCTCCGAAGTCGGCCATTCTCCCAACCGTACCGCTGTATGTGTAAATCGCGACCTCGTCGAACTGGCTGAACGCACCTTCTAACGCCGGAAATGTCTGATTGACTCTCTGCACATTGATATCCGCCATGCCCAGATCGAAAACCACCGCCGCCGAGATGGCCAACGGATCGCTGGTAAAGAAGTTCATGGTTCGCTTCTTGCCATCCTCATAAACCGAAAAATCCTTGGGCAGTAATCCGCTGACCAAACGACCGGAGTCGTCCGTTACCCGCACCGGCACAATCACCTGGTTTACATTGCGAGTAATTTTGAAGAGTTCGTCCTGCGAACTGCTTCCCGTGTTGTCGGGCGTCGCACCGCCTTCCGGAACCGTCTTAACATCAACCGGATGTGGAGGCGGATTCGGGTTGCCGTCGGTGGCAGGCGGAGCCGGATTGGCGGTTGAGGGCGGCACGTCGTTTCCCGGTACCTGGTCGGCCGTCGACGATTCGCTTGGGGGCAGACCCTGAGGCTCAGCCGGTGGAGTTGCGGGGAATGGTTGCGGAGGCCGGCTGGCTGACGGCGCGTCGGGAATTTCCTGCTTTTGATCGGTCTGTTGCTGTGGAGTCGCGGCTGCCACCGAAGTCAGCAAAAACAATAGGATTGCCACGCTTGGAGCCGTCCACTGCTTACTCGTTATTCGCAGCACTGGGGAAACCCTCTCCGCCTCAACGGCAACTATGCTTTTATTGGGATGCTAAGACGCACGATCTGGTGCATCTAACGCTATTGGACTAGACTAACAAAAACTGCGAGAGAATACTTTCATGCCCAAAGCCTGTAGACTCTTCCGCGTCCTGATACTCGTGCTCCTTTTCGGGGGCCTTCCGGCCGCTAACGCCCAGCAATCGGCCCCTTCACCTGACAATAAGCCCGACCAGAACCGTCAGGATCAAGATCAGGACCAGTCAGCCACGACTCTGAAAGTTAACGTGAATGTGGTCCAACTGTTCTTCAATGTCAAGGACAAACGGGGCGCGCTGATCCCTAACCTCACTAAGACCGATTTTCAGATACTTGAAGATGGCAAACCGCAGACCATTAAGTATTTTGCCGCCGAGTCCAACCTTCCGCTCACGCTGGGTATTTTGATCGACTCCAGCGGCAGCCAGGCCCGCGTGCTCGACATGGAAAAGCAAGTCGGTGGCGAGTTCCTCAGTCAAATCCTGCGCGACAAGGATTTAGCTTTTGTCATCGACTTCGATGTCAACGTGGAACTGCTGCAGGACTTTACCAGTTCGGTGCGCCTGCTGAAGACCGCTCTCAATAGCGCCCGCATCAACACTGCTGGCGGAAGCGGCACTGGCATTCCAGGTCTGGGCGGCGGTACGGTTCCCACCCAGGGGGCGCCGCGTGGCACATTGCTTTATGACGCCGTGTATTTAGCCTCACACGACGAACTGGCTCAGCAAGTGGGACGCAAGGCCATGATCCTGCTGACTGATGGCCAGGATGAAGGCAGCCAACTCAAGATCAAGGATGCCATTGAAGCCGCGCAGAAGTCCGACAGCATCGTCTACGTACTGCTGTGCGCCGATCGCGGCTTTTATGGCGGATTCGGCGGCTACTCGGGTGAAGGTGAAATGAAGAAGATGACTCAGGAAACCGGAGGCCGGGTTATCGATGTCGGAAACAAATACGAAAAACTGAAAGAGGGCTTCGACCAGATCGCCAACGAACTGCGCAGCCAGTACAACATCGGCTACAGTTCGACTAACCCGGCACTCGACGGTACTTTCCGCAAGGTGGAAATACACGCCTCGAACAAAGATTACAAGATCCAATCGCGCGCCGGATACTACGCCATTCCAAAGCGCGACTAAGGCGCTGATGTAATCATCGTTAACACGCTTTGTTGTTCTGCCTGCACGCTGTGGTGCGCTCAGGACGACGGCTGGCTTCCAAAGATTTTCAGTCTTGGATCTTGTGCGCACGCTGCCAACTTGTGCCAGATTCGGTATAAAATACTCGCGCATTTCTGATTCAAGATAGCAATTTCAGGCAACCGGATGGCCTTGTCTGTTCCTTACGACCAAAGAAGGAGAATCAAAAATGGCAAAGCAAAAGCCAAAACATAGCTCCCGTATCAAAGCGCTCACAGTTGTGGCCGTTGTGTTTGCCGGCATGCTTTACTTGCAGGCGCAAGATAAGCCGGCAGCGACGACCGTTCCTGTTCGCATGACCGTTACGGCAACCCCACTCAACGACAAGGCCATGCCCGAACTGAGTCGCGACGATATTATGGTCAAGCAAGGGAAAGAACGCCTGAAAGTGACGGATTGGACTCCGGCCCGTGGCGACCAGGCAGGGTTAGATCTATTTATCCTCATTGACGATGCGTGCGACACCAGTCTTGGTTCCCAACTCGGTGATCTGCGTGCCTTCATCACCGCTCAACCGTCGACCACATCGGTGGGTGTGGGCTACATGAGTAATGCCACGGTGCAAATTGTGCAGAACTTCACCGCCGACCACGAACAGGCCGCCAAGGCGCTGCGCTTACCCCTGCAAAACGCTGGCGCCTTCGGCAGCCCGTATCTTTCCGTCGTCGATCTCATGAAACGCTGGCCCGCGCATCCCAACCGCCGCGAGATTGTCATGGTGACGGACGGGATTGACCGCGCCCGGCGCAATGTCGGCACTCGCACCCCCACGATCAATCCAGACGTGGACACCGCAAGCGACGTGGCGCAGCGCACCGGTACCGTTATTTACACCATCTACTCTCCCGGAATCGGTCACTGGCACCGCAACTTCTGGCGCGCCAATAACGGACAGATTGGTATTTCAAAACTGTCGGAAGAGACCGGCGGCGAGTCTTACTATCTTGGAGTGCAGAGCCCGGTGAGTTTTAAACCCTACTTGGATGACGTACAAAAAGCGATCAACAGCCAGTATATTTTGGGCTTTCTCGCCAAGCCGAAAAATAAGGCCGGATTGCAAGGCGTACAAATCAGCACGGAAGTTGCCGGCGTCGACTTCTCATCCGCCGACAGCGTCTGGGTACCCGCGGCGAAGCAATAACATTTATCCGCACGCGACGCTATCCCCCGCATGTTGCGTTAACCTGCGCGAAAGTCTTGAGCGGGGGCTGCGGAATCAGCTTTAGATCGGTCCTTCAACCTGATCACGAACTTCAACCCCGACCAGATCTCATTCACCGCGCACACTTTCACATCGACCAGGCCCGCTTCCAGCCCGATCCTTCGCACTTCGTTCTCGTTGATGTCGGTGGCCATTTCAGAAGCTTTTTTCGGCCAACTCACCCACAGCATTCCGGCGGGAGCGAGTTGTTTTGCGAATCTTGGGAACTGCTTCTTTAGCTCATTTGCGGTTTTCACGAAGATTATCGCGAAGTCAACTGGCTGATCCTCGGCAATTTGACAACTTGCCAGTGCGCTCTCCAGTTTGCCCTTCACGTCCACCGGCAAATCGAGCAGAGCGACGCGGAACTGTTCTTTGATGCCAAGCTTCTTGGGTAAGGGAGTTCCAGAGTATCCCGCCATGAGGACCTATTGCGAAGGAGCATAATAGCCGCGGCGGCTGCGCACCCGCAGACCCTTCTGACCCATGGCGAGAATTTCGACGCTGCGATAGCGGCCGTCGGAGATGAAATTAGCAGGCTTGTAGGAAATCGCGTATTGGCTGCGCAGCTCTTCCTGAATTGCAGCGAATGCATTGGCCACTTCGGTGATCTGGAAGGGAACATACGCGCGGCCACCCGTGGCATCGGCGATGCGCTCCAGTACCTTATCGCCATGGTGCCCCGCGCCACTCAGGTTGGTGCTGATGGTATAGACGATCACGTCGGCCCGCTGCGCCATATCGATGGCTTCTTCCCGCGTCACGTGGCTCTGGTTATCATCGCCGTCACTCAGCAGAATGATGGCGCGCCGCACCGGCCCGTTGTGCTGCGCCTTCATGAGCTTGTCACGGCATGCAAAGTACAGCGCATCGTACATCGCGGTACCACCGCCCGGACGTAAGTCGCGCACTCCGACCGCGAGCATTTCCGTGTTGTCCGTAAAGTCCTGGGTAACTTCTGGAGTCACATCGAAGCCCACAACGAAAGCCTCATCGTACTTGGGACGGATGCTTTGATTCAGAAACTCAATAGCTGCCTGCTGCTCAAATTTGAAACGGTCACGGACCGAATTGCTGGCGTCGACCAGTAGTCCGACCTCCAGAGGTAAATTCGTTTCCGCATGAAAGCTTCGTATATCCAGCGCGGGCTTGTTGTCGTCGACGACCTTGAAATTTTCTCTCTTCAAATCCTTCACGTACCGCCCATGTCTGTCGGTGACGGTGAAGACTACATTCACCTCGTTTACCGTGCTGCGAATCGTAGTGAGCGATTCATCGTCTGACAGGATCGTCCCCGCGGGTGAAGTGGAGGTCGGGGTCGAAGCGGTTCCCGGCTTTGCTGGCTGATTCTTCCCTGTGTCGTCGGCAGGTTGCTTGGTCGGCGTCGCCGCGTCCGGTTTGGCGGAATCAGATGGAACCGGAGTTTCCTCAGATGACGGCTTCGACGCGGCAGGCTGTTGTGCAGCCGGGGGTGCTGGCGCCGGCAATTGGCTCTGTTGTTGAGAGGCGGAAGGGGCCGAAGGTAGTTCTGCCTGCCCCGCGTCCTGCGCCTGAGCGCCCAGCATAAACAGACCAAAGCTGCCTAGAAATAAAACACCGAAAAATAGAATGGCGGTGCGGGACTTCATCAGTTTGATCAATTATAGCTGCAAATCCAACCCTGCAACCTTACCGGAGTTCACCGGAACCACGCGTACAATAGTTTCCCTCGGGCGCCGGCTTCGATTTTGTCCACGCATCTTTGCGCTCATAAGAGCCCGCGCCCGGGATGTGATTCGGTTGCAGTGTCCTGCTTCGGAATTCTCCTACATTCCCGTCTCGTCCGCCGACGGTCCATAAATCGCCGGCACCGCGATATTGTTCAACCGCAGGTAAACGCCCAGTTGCGCCCGATGATGAATGGTGTGATTCATTACCCAGGTGCGAAGACACGCAATTCGAGGCATGGAAAAGACGGTCACACCGTTGTTGAGAAACGACCAGTTCTTGCCCAGGTCAGCATCGCTGGCTTTCGCCAAGGCTGCCCGAGCCGCTGCCACATTCTTGTCGAACAACTCAAGCAAGTCCCTGCGCGTCTTGGGCACCGGCGGAGGCTGAAATCCTTTGCCCCCAGGGTTCATGTCGAAGCCATCTTTCGTGATGGTTTCAACCGCCCACTCCGGAATATTGGCCAGATGACCGGCCAACCAGCCCATGGCGCCGGATTTCTCGTGCGGCTTCCAGGAGAACTTTTCGTCTGGAACCCGTTCTAAAGTCTTGCGGGTATTCGCCATTTCCTGATCGAACTCAGGTAGAAGAGATTGACTGAGTGACATGGGATTGCTCCTTGGATATTGGAAGTTAGTAACCTACAGGAGAGGAATAATAGGCGAACAAACAGCGAAAGTCAACTGGGTTTGAAGATCATTCCGCGGCTGGTCCGTCCATTCATCACGACGACAAGGGGCGAGTCAAATCGCAGATGCCGCACGCACCCTTGTTCTTCCACTGCTGCCTGTCCCCCCAGCCATCCCCAGTCCACAAAGCCTTCTCCGGCATCTGGATTGACGGTGAAATATCCCACCTGAAATGCGGTGAGATTCTGAAAGAAATGGCTGCCTTGCGACGGGGTTACTCGAAAGTCCCGGAAGCCTGCTTCCACAATCACGCGCGCTCCTGAAATTTCGTCCCACTCGACAGGAATTCCGAGCCAGGGATCATTCGATCCCCAGCGGCCCACTCCGATCAAGAGATACGGCGTTCCGTTTTCATTCAGCTTTGCATTGAGGTGGGCCACCCCTTCGGCAACTTCTTTGCTCCGAGCCCTCTCGAAGCGGTGAAAGTCGACCACTACGACGTCGCGCAAATCCGGGATGCGCCCATTTCCTAGCACTTTGGAGCTGTGGCAGACCAGTCGCTCCGGATCCACGTCTTCCATCCGCAGCTCTTCGCCCTCACGCGAAAGCACTAGCGGACGAATCTGGAGGAATCCAAATTCCGCGGTTTCCTGTGGTGACCGCGGCAGGCGCACCGCGAACTCCACTTCTACCGGCCGCCCGAACGCCTCTTCTCCGATTCTCGTGAGCAATTCAAGAATCGAGGCCAACGGAAACACTCCGTGCTTGAGAATCGGGGCAAAGCTCACAATGCGCGTGCCGGGCCGGCTCAGCCCGTCATAAATCACGTTGTTGTCTACGGAATAAGTCGATCCCAGGTTGTTCAAGGTTCCGTCGGCCTCGGCCACGTCCAGACCGAAGCGGGCTTCTTTCAGTTCCAGCAGCGGGTCGGAAGCAGAATCATCACGACGCTCGGTGTGATCGAGCTCCAGCGCCCAGAACTCCCGCTGCGAGTTCGCGAGAATATCCTCCACCGAAGAAAACTGCAAAAGGTTTCGCGGATAACGCGGACAGAACGTCAGGCACTTTCCACCATCCACCACCGCTCTCCCCAAGCCCAATGCGACTGCGGCGATTCCGTCTCCATAGCTCATCGGCGGAGCGGGATAGAAGTTGTGCGATCGCACTACGCCGGAGAAGTCGGGATAGAACCGCTTTCCATTTCTTGGAGAAGAATGAATCGTGCCCACAACCTGCTGCACGATGACCGCCATCTTTTCTTCTTCCAACCGGTAGGGCGTGGCCCGCACATATCCTTTGGCGTGCTGAGTAAAGGTCGAAGCATAAACCCGCTTGATCGCCTCCATCAGCTGCTCCAGCCGCACCGATAAATCAGGGTGCTGATTGGCCAGCATGAAGGTTTCGTAGACGCCGGTAAAAGGCTGGTATTGCGAATCCTCAAGCAGACTGGAAGAGCGCACTGCCAGCGGATAATGGACCTCGGCGAGAAATGCCAACAGATCGTCGCGCAGCGAGGCCGGCAGAGAAGCTTCCAAGAACCGTTGCAAAATCTCGGCATCGTCTGTGCTATTGATGGCGAAGTCGAGGAGATTGTTTTCGCTGAGGAAGCGGTCAAACATATCCGTGGCCAACACGACGCTTGGCGGCACGGCAATGCGCACTTCGGCGAAGCGTCGCGCGGTCTGATATTTGTGCAGCAGGTGCCGGATGAAAGCCAGTCCGCGGGCTTTTCCTCCGAGCGAACCGCCGCCAATCCGCAGAAAGAAGCCCTCAGTCGATTTGAAAGTCGAGGCGTTGAAATCGCCGATCAGGACCTGGCTCTGCTCACTGCGATACTCCGCAATGGACTCGATCAAGTCACGCCGCAAATGTTCCAGCGAGTCAAAGTCCGAAACTTTCCGCGGCCTGAGTTTCTGCGCCAGCGCGAACTCGGTCCTCGCCCGCAGCCAGCGGGAGAAATGGTTCCGCTCGCTGTGGTACGCGATGCTCTCCGCCGGAACTTCGTGAAGCCGTTCCTCGAGTTCGTTCAAATCGCGAGCCCGCGCCACTTCACTGCCATCGGGCAGACGGAACGCAAAGTCGCCGAACCCGAACTGCTCGGTAAGAAAGCGTCGTAGATCGCGCAACAACGTGGGTGAGCGTTTGCGCAGGAAGGAATATCCCTGAGCATGAGCACGCGCCCTGAATTCGGTTCGGCTGGTTTGCAGGACGATCGGAGCATCCGGCACTTCTTCTCGAACCATGCGGGCCAATTCGAATCCGGAGTCGGGGCTCAGTTCGCCATTGTGGGGGAATTCAACATCTGACACCACGCCCAAAAGATACTCACGATACTTCATTACCTGCCGTGCCGCGTCCTCGTAATTAGACGCCAGCAGAATCTTGGGACGGGCCCGCATGCGCACCAACTTGTGCGCGACATTTAATCCTTCGCTAAGCAGGCGGCGCGACTGCGTGATCAGCTCGGTATAAATCGTGGGAAGAAACGAGGAGTAATAGCGAATGTTGTCTTCAACGACTAAAATTACCGGCACGCCGATGGCGCGAGTGTCGTGCTCGACATTGCGCTTGTCTTCAATGTATTTAACGATCGAAATCAGAATGCGGACATTGCCCTGCCACAGAAAGATCTGCTGCAAGTCGGTTGCCGGATTGCGGGCTACGAAATTCTTGATTTCCCGATAATCGTAGGCCAGCACCACGACGGGCACGTCGAGGCCTGCCGCCTTGACTTCGCGCGCCAACTGCGCGGCGTCCATGTCCTCGACTTCGAGGTTGGTGACGATCAGATTGAATCGCGGCTGAGATCGTGCCAGCTTCAGCGCTTCCGCGCCCGATGAAACGTGAGTGATCCCGGGTATCTGCTGCTGCTCGAGTTCGAGAGATTCCCCGATCAGCAACTCATTCAGGCGGCCGTCTTCGCGCAGAATGAAAGAGTCGTACAGGCTGGAGACCAGCAGAATATCCTGCACCCGAAAGGGCATCAGGTTCTCGAAACCCTCGAAAAGCCGCTCGGGGTCGACGATGGGGTCGGGGTTGTGGATGATGGACATCTGCTGAGAACTCGGCCGAACTATTTTAAAGTGTCATCCTGAGCGAAGTGGTCGTTCGCAAAGCGAACGACCACGCTGTCGAAGGACCCACCGCTCCGAAACCAGGCAACGCTGTCGCAGAGAAATTTTCATCGAGTAGCCCAGTGGAAACGCCTTCCACATTCATCTTGATCCGCGGCTTCGACTCCGCATCTGCTTCGCTTTGCGAAGCAGATACTGCGCTCAGGACGACATTGCATTGTGCAGAAGGCTAATTGCAAAAAACTTGCGGGGCGGAACCCACCCCACCCCGCATCGTAGCCACGCGAGACGTTGCGAGCAACGTCTCTATAGAGACGCGGGCGAGTGCGTCCGCGCCACACGGACTAGCCACACAAGCTCTACACCAAGCCCTGATCCAGCATGGCATTGGCTACCTTCAGGAAACCGCCGATGTTGGCGCCGTTCACCAGATTGCCCGGGGTGCCGTATTTCTCGGCGGTCTCGAAGCAATTCTTGTGAATCGCGATCATGATTTTGTGCAGCTTGTCATCGACTTCTTCTCGCGTCCAGCTCAGCCTTTGGCTGTTCTGGGCCATTTCGAGGCCGGAGGTCGCTACGCCGCCGGCATTTGCAGCCTTCGCCGGGCCGTAGAGAATCCCGGCATCCAGGAACATCTTGGTTGCTTCCAGAGTGCTCGGCATGTTCGCGCCCTCGGCCACGAGCTTGCAGCCATTCTTGATGAGGTTCGCGGCGTCTTTCGCCTTGATCTCATTCTGCGTGGCGCTGGGGAATGCGCAGTCCGCCTTGATGTTCCAAATCGGATTGTGCTCCAGCTTGATGTCGGTGGGCATGAAGATCGCCTTCTTGAACTTCTCGCCGTATTCGCGGATGCGTCCGCGGCGGACGTTCTTCAACTCCATCACCCAAGCCAGCTTCTCGCGGTCGATTCCATCCGGATCGTAAATTACGCCGTCGGAATCAGAGAACGTCAGTGGCTTCGCTCCCAGATCAAGCAGTTTTTCAACCGTGTATTGCGAAACATTGCCACTGCCTGAAACCAGGCAGAGCTTGCCTTCGAGCGAGTCTTTCTTGCTCTTCAGCATTTCGGCAGCGAAATACACGCAGCCGTAGCCGGTGGCTTCTGGACGAATCAGCGAACCGCCCCAGTTCAGGCCCTTGCCGGTCAGCACGCCGGTGAACTCATTACGCAGACGCTTGTATTGGCCAAACAGGAAGCCGATCTCGCGTCCGCCAACGCCAATGTCGCCTGCGGGAACATCCGTGTCCGGGCCGATGTGCCGCTGCAGTTCGGTCATGAAGCTCTGGCAGAAGCGCATGACTTCGTTGTCGCTCTTGCCCTTGGGATCGAAATCCGATCCGCCCTTGCCGCCGCCCATGGGCAGCGTGGTCAGCGAGTTCTTGAACACCTGCTCAAAAGCGAGGAACTTCAAAATGCCGAGGTTGACCGAAGGATGAAAGCGTAGTCCACCCTTGTAAGGGCCGATGGCGCTGTTCATCTCGATACGGAAGCCGCGGTTCACTTGAATTTCGCCCCGATCGTCAAACCAGGGCACGCGGAACATGATGACGCGCTCGGGTTCAGTGATGCGCTCAAGAATCTTCGACGATCTATATTCCGGATGCTTCTGCAGCACCAGCTTTAGAGAATCGAACACTTCCTGAACTGCCTGGTGGAACTCGGGTTCCGCCGGGTTCTTCGCTTTCACGGTTGTCATTACGTCTTCAATGTAGTTGCCCGGAGTTTTGATTCCGGGCGGTGTCATGACGCTCATGGGATTTTCCTCCAATGTAGAAACTATTTTTAGGATTTACGATTTGCTTGTTGGAATATGACACACGCATAAAACTTGGCCAACGCTCTATTTAAGGCCCGCGCCGCGACTTCTGCCGTGACCCGCGTCACCAGGAACCGTGACAATCTTACCTCTATAAAGTGTCAAAATCTGTCTTTTTTTGTGGAAGATGGGATCACGGATCAGCTAGAAAATGATCCGCGCGAGATTCTTCGCCCCGCTGGTGAAAGCGCGGGGCTTCAGAATGACGTCCGTCGAGCAGGAACCAAAAGCCTCGCTTTGGTACCGCGGTTCGTGTCATAGTTAGGGAGTCTTGCGAGGTACTTCAATGATCGATCAGGAGAGGTTCCAAAAAGGACGTGGCTGGGCGTATGCGGTCGGAATAATTGTTTTTGTGGCTGTCGCAGCGTGGAAGTTCGCGACCCGCTAAGGGCCGGATCCTTACATTCCGAGCTTCTTCACTTCTTCGTTGTAATACTTGCGGTACAGAATGTCCCATTCCTGGCTGCCCTCGAGGATGGTCCGCTTCTGATTTTCAATTTTGTGGCGGGCTGCCTGATCGATTTTCTCTTCCTGGTTCAGCAGGTCCTCCAGAATCTTGCGCACTTCCAGGCGGATCGTATTTCGATCCTCGATAAAGTCCAAATCGTCCGTCTCGGCCAGCGCGTCCGTGACCACATGCGCCACCTTATTCACTTTGTCACGGCTTACTCTCACAGCACCGCCTTGTACTTGCGCACCAGTTCGTTCTTCACTTTGCGAAACATTTCCTGATAATTGGCCCCGGTCTTCTGCATCTCCGCGGAATAGGCCTCTAAGATCACGCGCACTTCGTCGTTGATGCGATCTTCGAGCGAGAATTCTTCCAGGATTGCATCATGCACTTTCTCTCCGACCGCAGCCGCAGCTTTGGTCTCAATGAGCTTGCCAGCAATCAGTTTTTTCGTGACTTCGCGGGCCAAATAGCCCACATATTCTTTGGAAAGAAGCATGGTGCGGATCGGATGTTCGTCGTGAAACAAATAGTGTAGCACAGGGGAGCAGGCGTCAGGCTGCAGGCTGTGGGCTTTACCTGTCATGTTGCGGCGATATGACGATGGACTGCGACTGCATTTATGCTGACGACTGCACCCCGAAGCCTGAAGCCTGACGCCCGCTCCCATTTGCCCGCATTCAGGCATACAATGCATGTATCCAGAGCCCCATATGCGTTCTGTATCTGACGATCTCAGTAACCTCAAAGATGACATGGTCGCCTTCATCGAAGGCCATGGTATGCATCGCTTTCCAGGCTTCGTCGACTACGAACAAGTGCAGAGCGTGACCTGGAAGTCGCAAGATAATCCTGACAGTTGGAAAGATTTTGTCGAACTTGCGAAGGCGGCTTCCGCGCCATTCCTCACCATGGATTCGTGGCGCCTGGAGCGCGAGGAACTCGATGCCATGATCCAGCGCCTGAGCACGGCGGAGTTCACCAGCGACGACGACATCGAGGACGCCCGCTGGCTGCGCACCTACGTCGGCAAAACAGGTTTTGTGCAACTCGGCTTCGCCCAGCAGGGTGTCATGATGGTCTTCGAGGCCTCTACGCCGTGGTACGAGCGTTATCAGAATATCCTCGAAATGGCTGACGATTTCGCCGGGCTCTCCATTGACGAATCCGACCAGGACGACGATAAACCCTATTAGATCTGGCCTCGTCAGGTGGGCGCGAAAATGGCTTCGATCCGTGCCGGTCGAGCAAAGTCCGGCAGCCTCCTGCGAGTAGAATTAGCCTCCCGAAGAATCTGAACCAACAAATGAGATGGCTTCCCAAGATCGGTAACGCACGACAGACAGAAGCTCTGGCCGCGGCTTTACTCTCGAACGCCAGCCTCAGTCTCAAAGATCCGACTCTCGCCTCGACTCTCGCTCGTCTGCTCGTCATGCGCGGAATCGACGACTCCGAAACTGCGGAACGTTTTCTCACTCCGTCCCTTAGCCATCTGCATTCGCCTTATTTAATGTCGGACATGAAAGCTGCCGTGGACCGGTTGGATGCTGCCATCGAGCGCAAGGAAAGCATCCTGATCTATGGCGATTACGATGTGGACGGCACCACGGCAATCGTCATCCTTAAAACCGCTATTGAACTATGCGGCGGCTCCGCCGACTTTCACGTTCCCCACAGAATCAAAGAAGGCTACGATCTTCGCGGAGACGTGATCGAGCGCGCCGCCGCCGCCGGCATTCGGCTGATCATCAGTGTGGACACCGGCATCCGCGCCTTCGCGGCTGCGGAGACCGCGCACCGCCTCGGCGTAGACCTCATCGTCACGGACCATCATCTTCCTGGCCAGGACGGTATGCCAACCGCGCTGGCCGTGCTGAATCCGAATCAATCAGGCTGTGAATATCCCTGCAAAGCGCTCTGTGGCGCTGGCGTTGCCTTCAAGTTGGCACAGGCTTTAATGGAGCGTCGCCTCTCTCACCGAGATCAATCGCCGCTGCTGAAGTCGTTCATGAAAGTGGTTGCCATCGCCACCATCGCCGATGCCGTGCCCTTAACCGGAGAGAACCGCGTGTTCGCGAAACTTGGCCTCGAAGCTTTGCGCTCCGCGGTAAATCCCGGGCTCAAGGCGTTACTCGAAGTCGCGCAGGTAGCGGGAAGGCCACTCACCTCGGGCGAAGTTGGATTCCGTATTGCACCCAGAATTAACGCCGCCGGCCGCATGGACGTTGCCCGCGACGTGATCGAACTCTTCAGTGTGAAGGACGCCCCGCGCGCCCGCGAGATCGCCAACAAGCTCGATCAGCTCAACTCCGACCGTCAAGCCGAAGAACGCAAAATTCTCGATGCCATCCATTTACGCCTCGAAGAACAGCCTGCGTTGCTCGATTCCTTCTGCCTGGTGATCGATGGCGACGGCTGGCATCGCGGAGTCATCGGCATCACGGCGACACGTGTGGTCGAACGCTACTGCCGGCCCACGCTGGTGATTTCCCGCGATGGCGAAGAGGCTCACGGTTCGGGCCGATCCATCCACGCTTTCCACCTGCTAAACGCGCTGGAATCTTGCGCCCCGTTGTTCACCCGTTTTGGCGGACACGCCCACGCCGTCGGCTTTTCCATGCCTGCCGCAAACCTGCCGGAACTTTGCACCCGTCTCGATGCGTATGCCCGCGCGCGGCTGACCCTGGCCGATTTCGAGCCCATCCTCGATCTCGATGCCGAACTCCCATTCGATGAGATCACGCCTGACTTGTTTCAAGCCTTGCGGAGACTCGAGCCGTTCGGAATGGGCAACCCAGAACCAGTCTTTGCCGCCCGTAATTTGCGTTTAATGTCGCTGCCTCGCGTGATGAAAGAGAAGCACGCGAAACTGAAATTAGCTTCGCAGCCACCTGGCGAAGAACTTAGCGGAGTTGCTGTGCTTACTGCACCTCGATGTCATCCCGATTCATCCGTGCTACCGCGCGTGCACGCCCAGAGTTCAAATCCTCGCTCGCGGATGCCGGTCACCTATGATGCCCTGGGTTGGCGCATGGCCGAGCGCATCAAACAAGCGGAGTTGCTTCCCGGCGACGCTCTGGATATCGCCTTCACGCTCGATCATAATGACCACCCCGAGTTCGGCGGATTGGAACTTTCGCTGCGCGATTTCAAAAGTCCGAAACTGAATGACCGAGATCAAACCCAAGCCGTCGTCCTTGGCACAACTGAGAATTGAGAACCGAGAACCGGTTCAAGGAATTCAGATCCACGACGCCATGCCGAATCGGTACATCTAAACTGCCCCTGACTTGTCACTGCCTCCCTGCCCGATCCGCTGCTACACTCCCGGCGAGAGCGGGAGGTGTCGATGCGCAAATCCATTCTCGTCACGCTTATCAGTCTTTGTATTCTTCGTCGCCGCGTTCGCAGCGAATAATCCTGAGCAGCCGACGCCCGACGAATCGCAGGCATCCGCGTCGGCTACTGAAGCCGACTCTAGCAGTCGCCTGCCGGTTAGGCGTGTCGTGCTCTACAAGAATGGTGTCGGGTACTTCGAGCATTCGGCCCGGGTCCATGGCAATCAGGATCTTGCTATTGATTTCACCACCAGCCAACTCAACGATGTTCTGAAGTCCTTGACTGCCGTGGATCTCGGCGATGGCCACATCTCGGGCGTCCGGTACAACTCTATCGCGCCCCTTGACGAACGTCTGAAGGCACTGCGTCTGCCCTTTGGTGAGCAGATCACGCAGGTTGATTTCCTTGCTGCTCTGCGCGGCGCCCGCGTCGAAGTGCGCAACGGCTCCGACACCGCAACCGGACGGCTCCTGAGTGTCGAGAAAGAGAAAAGATTCACCGACAAGGGAGAATCCTACGAGGTGACTGCATTCTCAGTCATATCCGACACCGGCGACCTGCGGAGTTTTGATCTCGGCTCGAGCACTTCCGTCCGTCTGGTCGAACACGACCTGAACGACGAGGTTGGAAAATACTTGAACCTGATCGGCTCTTCGCGGGCCCGCGACCTGCGCCGCATGACCATCTCCGCCACCGGCACCGGCGATCGCGAGATTTTTGTGAGCTACATCAGCGAGGTCCCAGTCTGGAAGAGTACGTATCGCATCATCCTGCCGGACAAGCCGAACGATAAGCCACTGCTGCAAGGCTGGGCCATTGTGGACAACACCGTAGGCGAGGATTGGAGAGATGTTCAGCTCTCGCTGATAGCTGGAGCGCCACAGTCGTTTATCCAGGATATTTCTCGCCCGCTGTACACTCGCCGACCGGTTGTTCCACTGCCGCAGGCAGCAATGCTCACCCCGCAGACGCAGGAAGCGTCAATGAGTGCACCTGCACCCGCGGTGGCTCAGACGTTCGATGCTAACGCCGAAACTTCATTGACAGTGGATGGCCAGGCCACCGCAATACATGGCGGAGGTGTCGGCGGCGGCATGCTCCGCGCTCAAGCATCGAACGGGAATCTCAAACAATGGGTTGCTCAGTCCCCATTCGATGCCGTCGCCAAACAGCAAGCTGAAGCCGAGGCCAAGGACCTGGGCGATTATTTCGAATACAACCTCAAGCAGAAGATCACGATTGGCAAAAATCAGTCGGCGCTGGTGCCGATTCTGCAATCTCCGATCGGAGCGGAGAAGGTCACGATCTGGAACGAGAACTCTCGCGAGATTCGCCGTGCTCTCTGGATCACCAACAGCAGCGGTCTGACCCTCGACTCTGGAACCTTTAACATTCTCGAGAGCGATACCTTTGCCGGAGAAGGCTTGATCGAGACCGTCCATCCTGCCGAGCGCCGTCTCATCTCCTATGCCGCCGATCCCGGCTCTGCGAGTCACCATGGAGCAGGAGTCGAGCGAAAAACCCATCACCCGCATCCACATTGTCAAAGGCCTGATGTATCTAACTCGCGAGCAAAACGACAGTCGCAAATATACCTTGCACAATGCCGACGCGTTCCCTCGCGAAGTGGTCATCGAGCATCCCGCGCGGGAAAACTGGAAATTGTCCGAAGGCCCGAAGCCCGAGGAAACCTCTGCTTCGTATCTCCGCTTTCGCGTGGCCGTTCCAGCCGGACAGACAGCGAATCTCCAGATCGCGGAATATCATCCCGAGAGCAGCGAATTTGCTTTGACCAATCTCGACGAAAAACAGATCGCATTGATTACTCAGCAAAGGCAGATCACGCCCGCCATGCAAGACGCATTCCGCCGCGTCCTTGAACAGAAAAATAAGGTCGACAGCCTGGGGACACAGATCAAGGCCCGCCAGCATGAGATCGAAACCATCACCAAAGATCAGGCCCGCGTTCGCGAAAACATGAAAGCATTGAAAGGCAGCGCGGAAGAAAAAGCTCTACTGCAACGCTACGCCCACCAACTAGATGCCCAGGAAGACCGCCTGAATGCGTTGAACAAAGAAATATCAGACCTGCAGGAGAAACAAACTCAGGCCAGGAATCAACTGGACCAGATCGTGCAGCAGATTACCCTCGATGAGAATTTCTAGCCTCGGCTTCGGGCTTCAGGCGTTCCGGCTTCGGGCTTCTGGTTTCAGGTTTCAGGCAATGAATAACCCGAGGCTGGAGGCCTGAAGTAAACTAAACTTCAGATGCCGGCCTATCTATCCCGCCTGCGCCGCTGGTTCGCAGGCGCCATCATCGTCGCTGTCCTGGCAGTGGCAGGAGTTTATTTCTACGCTCGTCATCGCATGCAGAACGCCCTCAAGCAGGTTCCGGCGAAGATCGGCCTCGAAATCAAACAAACCGCGACCGGTTTCACCGTCTCCAAGTCTCAACAAGGGCGCACTCTGTTCACCATTCAAGCCAACAAGGCTGTGCAATTCAAGCAGGGCGGACACGCCGAGTTGCACGACGTGCAAATCACTTTATATGGAAGCGATTCCAGCCGCTTCGATCAGATCCGTGGGGCCGATTTCGAATACGATCAGCAATCCGGAAACGTCGTC
The DNA here is from genome assembly GCA_963722725.1 of uncultured Acidobacteriota bacterium. GTDB lineage: Bacteria > Acidobacteriota > Terriglobia > Terriglobales > Acidobacteriaceae > JABDBE01. Next base: position 106,397 of record CAVROB010000003.1, on the reverse strand, counting down.
GCGAAGGGAGAAGTTCAAATTGATTTGCAGTCAAATCCTGGCGGCGTCCTGAATCCCGACCAGTCGCCCCCGACGAACCTGAAGAATCCCATCCACCTCAAAACCAGCGGCTTGGTATTCAACCAGAACACCGGAGACGCGCATACCAAAGAGAGAGTCGATTTTGATCTGGCCCAAGCCAGCGGATCGGCTGTGGGGGTTGACTATGCCGCGAAGACCAACATCCTCACCCTGCAATCGCAAGTGAATCTCGTGTCGGTGGGCGCCACCGCCGCAACTGTCATCGCTCTTCGCGCCACCATCACCAAGGATCCTCACCTGGTCCTGCTCGACCATCCCCACCTGCGCAGTGGCGCGCGCCAATGCGACGCCGACGAGGCCACACTTTTTCTACGCCCCGACAACACGCTGGACCGCGTTCTAGCCCGCGGCAACGTACTGGTGAAAGCGGAAGGTTCGCAGCCAGCGGAAGCTCGATCCGAACAACTCGAACTCACCATGGCGAAGCAGCGTGATACTCTGCGCACCGCCGTTTTTTCTGGCGACGTTCAGGCTCAAGTCGCGGGCGCACAGCCCGCGGAGGACGCGCGTCCCCGCGGGTCTGCCCTGAGCGAAGCCGAGGGTTCAAATCCCGCCAATGCGGCCGCTCCCACGGATCAAGCGCGGCAAGAGTGGCCCATGCAAGGCAAAGCTGGCCGGGTCGTCCTCGAATTCTCGAAAAAAAATCTACTCACCAAGGTACATGCTGAAGACCACGTGAAGTTACTGCAGCATCAGAGGCCAGCGAGCGCCTCAGCCGGTGCGCAGGATCTCGAACTGACCACTCAGGCCATAGACTTTTTTGCCGCCAACCTCGCGCGAGGCGACAAGGCAAGCCACCTCGACCGCGCTGAAACTTCTGGCGTGGCCCAAATCGCGATTCGTCCGACCACCGGTGCTGGGCAGCAAACCCTGGTTACGGCGGCGAAGTTCGACGCTCGCTTTGACAACTCGGGACAGCTCACTGCAGTCCACGGCGCCCCGGATGCGCGCATCGTTAGTCAGAATCCCGGCCAGCCTGATCGCATCAGTACCAGTCGCATCCTCGACGCGAACTTTCAACCCGGTGGTGGCATCCAATCCCTGGTGCAGCAAGGAAATGTTGCCTACGTTGACGGAGAGCGCAAAGCTTGGGGCGCGCATGCCCGCTACACTCCAGCTGATCAAATATTGATCCTCACTGGCTCTCCGCGCGTGAGCGACGGTGGCATGACCACCACTGCAAACTCCATGCGCCTCAATCGCGCCACTGGATACGCCTTCGCCGAAGGCAATGTCAAAACTACCTACAATGACCTGAAGCCACAACCCGGTGGTGCGTTGCTGTCCTCTTCCAGTCCTATTCACGTGACCGCCCGCTCCATGAGCGTCCAGGGTACCTCAGCCATCGCCCTCTACACCGGAGATGCACGGCTCTGGCAGGATGCAAATATTGTGGAAGCGCAGTCGATCGAATTCAATCGCGACCAGCGCTCCATGGTTGCTGGGGGAACGTCGGCGATTGGATCGACCGCATCCCAAACCGTCTCGACCGTCCTAGTCCAGGCAGAGAACGCTCAAGCGGACAAGGCCGACGCCGATGGAACGCAAGACGACAGAGCCCAAAAACCTACCCTGATTGCCATCACCTCTACGCATCTTACCTACGCCGACAACGAGCGCAAGGCGCACTTCGAAGGCGATGTCGTGGCCAAGGAAACGGACGTCACCATTACCGCCAAGAAGATGGATGCGTTTCTCCAGGCGCGCGGCCCCACCCATGAAGCCCTCTCCGGAGCAGGGAAACTCGATAAGATCGTCGCCCAGGAGCAGGTTGTGATCACCCAACCCGACCGTCGCGCTACTGGCGATCTCCTTATTTACACTGCCTCGGACGACAAGTTCGTCCTGACCGGCGGACCGCCTAGCATTTTTGATGCCGAACGCGGCAAGATTACCGGGGTTTCGTTGACTTTCTTTAGACACGATGATAGGGTGCTGGTTGAAGGCAACAATTTATCCCCCACCGTCACCCAAACGCGAGTGGCACGATAAATGCGTACACTGGCCACCGACGAAATCGGCAAATCCTATCGCAGCCGCCGGGTTGTAAACGGTGTCAGCCTGCGCGTCGAACAGGGCGAAGTCGTTGGTTTACTTGGACCTAACGGCGCCGGCAAGACCACAACCTTCTACGCCATCGTAGGCCTGGTTCCACCTGACACCGGTCGAGTTCTTATCGACGACGATGACATCACGGACGTGCCCATGTATCTGCGGGCTCGCCGGTACGGTATCAGCTATCTCCCGCAAGAGGCTTCGGTCTTCCGCAAACTGACGGTGGAGGAAAACATCCTGGCCGTCCTCGAAGCGCAGTCCATCTCCTGGCACGAACGCCGCGAGAAAATGGAAAAGCTGATCGATCAGCTTGGGCTGGAGCACATCCGCCAAAATCGGGGATATGCGCTTTCCGGCGGAGAGCGGCGCCGGGTCGAGATCGCGCGCGCTTTGTGCATCAACCCGACGTTCATTCTGCTGGACGAGCCTTTTTCGGGGATTGATCCCATCGCCGTGCTCGACCTGCAAAAGATTATCAGTGATCTGAAAGCCAGCGGCATCGGCGTCCTGATCACCGATCACAACGTGCGTGAAACACTATCGGTCACCGACCGCGCATACATAATTAATGAAGGCCGGATTTTCCGCCAGGGTACGCCCGAGCAGTTAGGTGGCGATCCCGAAGTAAGGCGCGTGTATCTGGGCCAGAGTTTTTCGCTGGTGTAGGAAAAAGTCGTTGGTCGTTGGTCGTTGGCAGACCAAAGGCGAACGACCAAAGACGAACGACTGACCTTATGGTTTTACTGCAGCACAAACTAAGCCTCAAAGTCTCGCAGAGACAGATCCTAACTCCGGGCCTCGTCCAGATGGTCAGCGTCCTGGCGCTCAACAAGCTTGAGCTGCGGGACATGATCACGGCTGAAATGGTGGAGAACCCGGTCCTCGAAGAACTGGAAGAGTCCGTTCCGCTGATCGACGATGTGAATCGCCGTGAAGAGGACCGCGACCGTGCTCCCGTCGAAGAAAGTCCCACGGCCGCGGCCGACGCCGAAAAGAAAGATCCATTCGAAGAGATTGATTTCGGCTCGTTCTTTCAGGACTACCTCGATCCTGGCTATCGCAGCTCTCGTGAAATGGAAGACATCGAGCGCCCATCGTTCGAGAATTTCCTTTCCAAGCCCGGCAGTCTGACCGACCACCTGGTTTGGCAACTCGGCTCCATCTCCATGCGCCCCGAAGTGCAGGAAGCCGTCGAACTCATCATCGGCAATCTCAACGAAGACGGATATCTGATTGCAAGCGATGAAGAGTTGCTGGGAGTCGCGCCCCCGGCTCCGCCTGAGTTAGACGCCGTCGTCGTCCAGAATGTTTTCAAGGAAGCTGCTGCGCTGGGTATCAGTTCCGAGCCTAACTTGCCCGAGGGAGGCTTGCCCGAACCGGACTTATCCGAGCTGACTCCTTCCGAACTGGATTCCTCCGAACCCTTCTCGCCAGAACCTGTTTCGAGCGGACCCGTTTCGACCGGTCCAATCGACGATTCTCCCCTGGCAATAAACTGGAACGAAGGCTCACACGGTGTTGATCTTGCCGGCAGCGCCGCCGCACCGGCAACTGCACCAGAACCAGCCGCAGTTCAGCCGACGCCGGCTCCGCATCCCAAGTTCCTCACCAGCTTCAGTCTCTCCGATCTCCACGAAGCCATCGAAGTCATAAGGCAGCTCGACCCTCCCGGAGTTGCTTGCCGTGATCTTCGCGAGTGCTTGCTCTATCAGTTGCGTTACCACCAGCAGCAACACGAGTTGCACAAGAACGGCAACGGAGAATCCACCGCCCAGACGCTTACGGACGCCATCGCCGTCGTCGACCAGCATCTGCGCGCGCTGCAGAACAAGCAATATAAGGAAATCGCCCGCGCCCTTGGCCGTCCGATAGAAGCCGTGCAGCAGGCGCTCGATTACATCCGCACTCTCGACCCGCGTCCCGGCCTGCGTTACAACAAAACCCAGCCGCGCCTCATCGAACCCGACGTCGCCTTCGTCAAGCACGGAGACGAATGGCTGGTCGTCATGAACGACGAAGACGTCCCCCAGCTTCGCCTGAACCCAGCGTACAAGCGTTTGCTCACCAAAGAGACGAACGACAAAGACACGCGCAATTACGTGAAAGAACGCTACAAGAGCGCCATTCAGCTCATCAAGAATATCGAGCAGCGCAAGCAGACCATCGTCAAAGTTTGTTACAGCATCCTCGCCCGGCAGCAGGACTTCCTCGAAAAAGGCATCGATGAGTTAAAGCCCATGATGATCAAGGAGGTGGCCGAAGAAATCGGCGTGCATCCTTCCACCGTCAGCCGTGCCGTATCCAGTAAATATGCCCACACTCCGCAAGGCGTGTTTGAGTTGCGGTACTTCTTCAGCGAAAGCGTGAACGGTCCTCAAGGCGGCAACACTTCGTTGCTCATCCTCAAACGCCGTGTCAAAAAGCTCATCGAGGACGAAGATCCTGCCAGGCCGCTGACCGACGAGCAGATCACCCGCCTGCTGCAATCGCAGGGTATTCAGGTCACTCGCCGCACGGTCGCGAAATACCGGGAAGATATGCGCATCCCGAGCACCCACCAGCGCAGAGTAAAGAAGTAAGGCGTAGAAGTTCTCTCGTGAATGTTTTTGGGAGGGCACGACTTCAGTCGTGCCATTCCGAGTTAACAAAGACAGCGGGCTTTAGCCCCAGAGGTAAATGGTTCCAAATGTAGTGCCCAGCAACAAAGATCGAAATCCAAGGAGGGGCGCTCATGAACGTGGAATATACCGGCAGGCATTACGAAGTTACTCCCGCCATCCGCAAGGACGTCGAATCCGGCCTCGTCAAAATCCGTAAAATTCTCGGGGACAAGTTTCCGACCAAGGTCGTTCTCGCGGTTGAGAAGCACCGCCACAAGGCCGAGATCACCATTAGCCCGCGCAACGGTCCGCTCGTCGGATTGGCCCAAGCGGGAGACATGCCGTCCGCCGTCAGCGAAGCTCTCGAACATCTCGAAAAGCAGGCCGTCAAATACAAAACTCGCTGGCGCACCAAGAAACGCCACAACCACAAGAGCCCGAACCCCAAAAACCAAACCTCCAGAACTTCAACCGCTGGAAAATGGAACGGTGAGGGATCCCAGGAAGCCGTAGGAGTTGCTGTCGGCCTATCCGAACAAACCTCTATCGACGTGGTCGTACATAAGTTTCCCGCCGTCGCCCGCACCACCGAAGTTCACCTCGTGCGCTCCGAAGAAGCCGTCGCGATGCGTCCCATGACTCTCGAAGAAGCCATCAAGGAAGCCCACTTTCGCGATCGCGACGTCTTCGTCTTCCGCGATCCTAAAGGCAAAGTCATGGTGCTGCACCGCACCCGTGACGGGAAAATGGAATTGATCGAAGCCCCGTAAAATAGCTGTCAGCTTTCAACAAGCTCGCGTGGGGACAGCCGCCCCCGGCTGTCCAGCCGGGCAAAGCTCGGCAGCCTCACCCTCGGTATCGCACACAAATCATCGCTCGAAGCGTATGATGCTCCTGCCGTTTCCCCCAAAATCTAAGCTTAAGGAGATCTATGAAAACGATCTGCCGTCTCGCTCGCGTTTCTGCTGTTGCTCGCCCCTGCTGTTCTTCGCACAAGAACACTACACGGAAGGCCCAGTCTGGCGCGTCTCCCTAGTCCGGGTGAAGCCCACGCAAATGGATGCCTATCTCACCAGCCTCCGCAAATCCTCCAAGCCGATCCTCGATGCCGAAAAGCAGGATGGGACGATCATGGATTACAAACTCTTCCTCAAGGAGACTAAGAACAATCCCGAAGATTGGGACATCTGTCTGGCGGTTGAATATAAGAACCACGCTGCCATGGACGGCCTGGCTGCGAAAGGCGAAATGCTTCGCGATAAGATTCTCGGCGGCAAACAACCCGCCCAACAGCTAGCCGACAAGCGAGCCGAGATCCGCGAGGTGATCAGCTCCGAACTCCTGCAAGAGATCATCCTCAAGTAACATCCGCTGTCACCCTCAGGCAGGAACTATTCGCTGTTTTGAGGAAGCGCAGGCCTTCGCCAAGCGAAGGCCTGCCATCGAAGGATCTCTGCCCCTGCAGGTCCAAAAAGAAACGGGTGTTGTCTCCGGCCACGTGACATTAGTAATCCGCCTTGGCCTTTTTGGATGGCGAGCGTTCTTGCCGCCTGTTATGGTCTTGCGAGCGTAAGCGCACCCCGGTGCCCGCGCCACAAAACCGTCAATGAACACTCTCAACACAATTCTTTGTTGCCTTCTTCTTACTCTGGCAGCCTTCCCACAAACAGCTCATGAGCGAGACGATCCGCAATCGACCAAGCTCGTCGTACTCGAGCATCTTTGGAACGACGCTCAGGTGCACCGCGACGAGCGCGCATTGGAAGGCATGATCGCCGATTCTTTCTCGGACACGGAGTGGGACGGCGAAGTCAGCGAGCGCGGCAAGTTCCTCGCCGACATCAAAGACCCAAAGTTCAAGCCCGACCTGGTCACCATCCAGGATGTGAAAGTAAACCTGTATCACAATACCGGCGTGGTGACCGGCGTCTATCACACCAAAGGTTCGTATAACGGCAAACCCTACGACCATCTCGGCCGCTTCACCGATACCTGGATTTTGGAAGATGGCAAGTGGGAATGCGTCGCCAGCCACACCAGCCTGCTGAAAAAATAACCCGCGACCAGAACTTACTTCTCGGCGATAGGCAAGACGCGTTGAGAACACGTGTTGTACTCTCAAGCTTAGCCCCGGGCTTGCATGAGCCGATAAACCGCGCTAGGGTAGGAGGCATATGGGTGATTTGCGGAGTCAGATAAGAAGCCTCTCCGCCGAGCAGAAGGCGGAACTGCTAGACACGGTTTGGGAGAGCCTGGAAGCGGACGCACTAACGCTGACGGACGCGCAGCGGGCGGAACTTGATCACCGCATTGCACGGCATGAGCAAAATCCTTCCGATGTCATCCCCTGGGAACAAGTCAGGGCGACCCTGTCTAAGAAGCCGTGACACTCCCCGTCGTCTGGATACCAGAGGCCAATGAGGACTTGCAGGAAGCCCGGTTATGGTATGACAACATTCGCCCGGCGCTGGGAGAGCGTTTTGCAGCCGCGGTTGAGGCCACGGTAGATGCGATAGCAGAACACCCGTTGCAGTCTCCTGTCGTCTACCGGAACCGTCGTCGCGCAGGAGTGAGGCGCTTTCCTTACGGGATATTCTTTGAGATTCAGCAGCATCGGATTGTGGTAATTGCCTGCTTCCACGGCAGGCGCAATCCGAGACACTGGCAAAAGCGATAGCTTTCCAAGCAAGTGAAGCCTGCGACAAAACGTTGGTATTTGCCGCGAAACAATAAAGAGAGAATCATTGGTCGGGGCGATAGGATTTGAACCTACGACCCCCTGCGCCCAAGGCAGGTGCGCTACCAGGCTGCGCTACGCCCCGACTGTATCGATTATAGCCGACCACTTCCGATCAGTAACTCACGCGGCCTGCTTCCGGAGGTATAATTTCTGGTTGACATGCAAAGTCCTCGTTATGCCCTGGTGGCCTACGTGAGGAATGCCGTCGGGGAATTAGTTGAAAACCTCCGGCAGGAACTGCATCCCGATCTGCCCCATCTGCCCGCTCATGTGACCATCCTCCCTCCCCGGCGATTGCAGGGCGGGGAACTATCAGCGCTGGAGACTCTCGAAGATATCTGCGGCCAAGCCGAGCCCTTCGAAGTCACCCTCGGGGATGTTGAAACCTTCGTCCCCGTCACACCCACGGTTTTCATCCGGGTTGCCCAATGTGCCCACCGCATGCATGAGCTGCACGATCGATTGAACACCCGTGCGCTCGCTACCACTGAAGAGTGGCCTTACATGCCACATCTCACGATTGTGAAGGTCAGCACCGAGGAACTGGCGCAGAAGGCATACATTTTCGCCCGCGACCGTTGGGCGTTGTTCGAAGGCAGCCGCCATATCCCATTAAGCGAACTCACATTCGTTCGCGAACAGGAGCAGAACCGTTGGGTGGACTTGGCTGGAATACCGTTAGGGCGCAGTTTGGTCAAACCTTAGAAGATTCCAATGTCAGACGATTCGAACCTCGAGCAAAAGCGCCTCAGACAGTCACGATGTGACCTTCCGGCTGTCCAAATTCCCGTTTCTCCGCTAGGTCATGTCCTCAAGTACAAATCCCTCCCGTGCGTTGCCAAGTGCTGAAGGCGAGCGTAAACAAGAGGTTGGAGTCGCTGCGCGAGCCGCCTCGGGCACCTTCCCCCAGCGAGTTCATAGTGGGTTTCGGGAGGTTTCATGCAGATTGGGGTCTACGGAGCAGGGTACTTAGGTACTGTCGTCTCCGCTTGTCTGGCGGACTTCGGCACCCCAGTCAGCTGTTGCCATCCGGATAGCTCCCAAATGGTCGCAATGGCCCAGGGCAGCGTCCCATTTCACGAAAAGAATCTCACCGAAGTCATCAAGCGTAATGTGCGTTCGGGACGGCTGGCGTATTCCACCGACATCGAATCATTCGCGCGCAAGGCGCAAGTGATTTTTCTCGCCGAGGATAGTCCTCAGCATCTGATCGATCTAGCCATCCGCATCGCGCGCGCCGCCAGCAAGCCTCCGATCCTGTCGCTGGTCACGCCAGTTCCGGTGGGAACTGCATCGACGATTGTTCAACGTATTACCGAGGCAGGTTTGCGGGCCACGATTGTTTCGCAACCCATGTTCTTTACTCCGGGATGCGCGATTGAGGATTTCAATTGGCCGGACCGCATCATTCTGGGAACCGATTCGAACGACGCCGTGCTGGCCATCAAACAGATTTTTCATTCCCTGGTGATGCGCGGCGTTCCGGTGATCGTGACCAATCACGAGACCGCTGAGCTGGTGCGCGAATCCGCGACCGCTTTTGTGGCCACCAAGATTTCCTTCATCAACGAATTGGCGAGCTTGTGCGAACGGGTGAACGCGGACGCGGTCAGCCTCGCTCTGGCTTTGGGACTGGACAAGAAGATCGCGCCTCGTTGCTTGCAGCCCGGAGCCGGCATGGGCGGCTTGTTCGCGGAATCTGACATGGACTCGCTGGCCGAGCTCGCCCAGCGCAACGGCGTGTCGCTCAAAGTTCTGAGCGCCGCGCGCGAAGTGAATCACGGCTTGGCCGACCAGGTGATCGAAAAGATCTCGAAGTGCGTCCAGTCGGTGCAGAACAAAGACGTAGGAATTCTCGGCTTGGCCTTCAAGCCCAACACCAATTCCGTGGCCGGATCGTCATCGGTGCGGCTGGCCAAGAATCTTATTGCGCAAGGTGCAAGGGTTCGAGCCTACGATCCAGTCGCGCTCCCCGAGGCGCGCCTGGAATTAAACGGCTCTGTGTTTTATTGCGAATCGCCCTATGCCGCAGCCGAAGGGGTTGATGCCCTGGTCGTCGGCACCGGTTGGCCGGAATTCCGCGGCCTCGACTTCAGCCGCATCAAACAAATGCTTCGCCGCCCGCTCATCGTGGATACGAAAAACCTGCTCGACTCCGTCCGCCTCCGCGCCATGGGATTCGAATACGTCGGCGTAGGCCGCGGCTAGCCAGCGTTTGCATCTCGCGCTCTCTCAGCTTCTAATCCCCAGGTCAATTTCCTCCGCCGTCATCCTGAAGACTTCCAGTCCCGAAGCATCGAACGCGCAGTACGAAAGCCGCCGGCCCTGCCAGTCCGTTCACGGCACTCGGCGCGAGTTGTTATAATCGCAAGTACGCGGTGGGAGTAGCTCAACTGGCAGAGCACCGGACTGTGGCTCCGGACGTTGCGGGTTCGATTCCCGTCTCCCACCCCAGAATTAAAGCACTTGCACCCACGGCGATCCACACTGCGATCCATTACTGCGGTAGTGCAAGCCTAACCACCTTTTCGTGCGCCTCTCGCATATCCGCTGTCGCCGCATCTCCGTAGATGTTCATCGTGGTCCTAATGTCCGCGTGCCGCATAAGTTTCTGCTGCACGCCAACAGGAGTACCGACTGAATCCAACCACGTTCTATGGGTATGCCGGAACCGATGATTCCTGCATTTTCTGTGTTATAAACTTGGGTTTCGCAGACTCTCTTTATTGGCAATTTCAGATTCAAACTGGAATTTGTGGCGGCCCTGGCTGCCCGGATGAGAGTGATGATTTCGCTGATGCGACGATGCAAAATGTAGGTGACTCTCCGGATGTTGGGCCGCAGCAAGCACCAGAGGCTAGCGCAGTTTTGGCTGGCGCGGGCGGATTGGCGCAAATTCAGACCCCGTGGTCAATTTCCTGGCAAATCAATGCCTCAACGAGCTTCTTTGTGGCGGAGGTGCAAGGTGTAGCAGACGTAACGATAGCTCCCTTGGTCAATGCGGTTGAGCATCCTATCGGCACCGTCCAAGGGTTGGGAAACGGCGCATTTCATCCCGTGGCAACGGCGAGGAATATAGCTACGGCAGCCGTGAGCACATCTGAGGCAGCAGCGAGCGGAGACCCAAGGGCCTTCGGTCAAGTGGTAGGGACGCTTGCAGCGTTCTTATACGCTGCTGAAAACATAAAAGTACGGTCATATGAGAACGCAGGAGGAGGTGGACTCAACATTCGGAATACGCCTACTACGGGCAGCAGCATACGTCTTGATTTCCACCCGATCGAGGAGGGCGGTCCTTACCTGCCTCACGTCGATATCACAATAAAAAAACCAGGAGTTCCATCCGGTCCAGGAAGTAACCTTATCAAGCCAATACAGCACTGGCCATGGGGGCGATGATTAACATGGAACCTGAGACCAAGAAAAGCTTTGCTGAATTACTCCGGGCGGCTGCGGACCAGACGATCTTGGAGTCGGATTTTTGGGATAAGTTCAACAAGCTGAAAGCGCCTTCTAACGATCCCTTTTCCAGAACTGCGTACGACACCGCAATTCACTTTTGGGGGAACTTCCATGAAAGAAACCTGTTGCTCATGCGAAGTAAACCAGATCGGCACCAAGTGCAACAAGGGAAGGATCGATTGAACCTCATCGCGGAGGGCCTGGAGGGAGACTGGCCAGCTTCAGAACTGAAGCGCAGATTGGATGACATCTAAAATAGCGAGTTCCATTCGGGACGCCCCTAACAGCTAGCCTGACCCGAAAGAATGGAGGGCCGGAAGGCTTGAGCCAGTCAACTGAAATAGCAAGGTCTGGCGACCATTTTCTGCGGTAACGAATGTAGCGTATCTTTTGTCCTAAATCAAAGTTACGAGCCATTCATCTTCAGTGATGCAGGAAAATCGGAAAATGGTTCCGTCGATCAGTTCATTACTGCCAGTCAAGAGAACGGGTGCCCGTTCATACATTTGGAACTTATCAACTCCTGTCCTGCGATCCGCTTGCAATCCGTTTATCGGATTACCAGTGCTTTTCGTGTATTTTTGTGCCATCCGTGACCCTACATGTTGTTGAATTTACGTTGTCGTGGGGGTTCGATTCCCGTCTCCCACCCCAGATTCTTTCACTCGATCAGAAATCACACCACTTGATTTGCCGCGGACTCACAGTAAAGGACGACCACAGAGCGTGGCCCGACGTGATAGCTATAACCGGAAACAGAAGCAGCATCGTGCCACGGAACGATGTCGTGCGGCGAATCGAGAGAGGTATCGATCCAGCGGCGCCAAGGATCTCGATTGCTGCTGTTCGCCCGTGGCAATTCAAAATCGAGCGGCTCCCAATAAGCGTTCGCGATCAGATGAAAGAGCAGGTTTTCCTTTGGCAGCTCCGCGCCGAAGGCGAAACTGTGGGAATCGTCGCTCCAATCCGGCTGGTTCAGCTTTACCCCATGCCAGGCTTTCGTGGCCTCCTGCAGCAGTTGGTGCAGGGGCTTGGATTGGAGTTCGCTCTCCAAATCTCGGAGCAGCCGCCGTCTGATCAGAAGCTGGAGGAAGCGATGCAGGTCAGCGTGCTTCTCCAATAATGTCCAATCGAACCAGCTGATCTGATTGTCCTGGCAGTAAGCGTTGTTATTGCCGGACTGGCTGCGCCGGACTTCGTCGCCCATGGCAAACATCGGAATACCGAGGGAGAGCATGGTGATGCTCAAGAAGTTCTTGGCTTGCCGATTGCGCAATGTCTCAACCAGCGGATCATCGCTAGGCCCCTCGACCCCGCAATTCCAGCTCCGATTATCGTTAATGCCGTCGGCGTTGTTTTCGCGATTCGCCTCGTTATGCTTGAGGTCGTAAGAAACGAGATCATTCAGCGTGAAGCCGTCGTGACAAGTCACAAAGTTGACGCTCTGCTCAGCTTCGCGATCCTTGTGGCCGTAGATCTCGGGGCTGCCGAGAAATCGATCGGCCACGCTTCCCACCGAACCACGATCGCCACGGAAGAAACTGCGAACATCGTCGCGGAAGCGGCTGTTCCACTCCTTCCAACTATCTCCAATAAAGCTGCCGACCTGGTACAGACCGGCTGCGTCCCAGGCCTCGGCGATGATCTTGGTGTCCGCGAGCACGGGGTCGGATTCAATGTCCCAAAGCACAGGCGGACTTGCCAGCAACTGGCCGTCCGAATCACGGGTGAGGATTGACGCGAGATCGAACCGGAATCCGTCCACATGCATCTCCTCGACCCAGTAGCGCAGGCTATCGAGGATCATACGACGGACGATCGCATTGTTTGCGTTGAGTGTGTTTCCCGTGCCGCTGTAGTTGGCGTAGCGGGAGCGATCTTTTTCCAGGATGTAATAGACGTTGTTGTCCAGTCCACGGAAACTCAGCGTTGGGCCGGAATGATCGCCTTCGGCGGTATGGTTGTAGACAACGTCGAGGATGACCTCGATGCCCGCCAGATGAAGCGCTTTCACCATATCGCGAAACTCATTGATGGGCCCAAGTTGGCCCTGACGCGAACTGTATGCCTGGTGCGGGGCAAAAAAAGATACCGGCGCATAGCCCCAGTAGTTGACTAGCCCGGGCGGGGAATCCTGAGCATCGAACTGAAAGATCGGCAGCAACTCAACCGCGGTAATGCCAAGTTGCTGGAGGTATGGAATCTTCTCAATCAATCCGGCAAAAGTGCCGCGTATATTTTCGGAAACACCAGAACTCGAGTCGCGGGTGAAGCCTCGCACGTGCATCTCGTAAATAATTGTTTGCGAGGACGGTTGGTGAAGCGGCGCGTCTCCTTCCCAATCGTACGTGCTCACATCCACCACGACGCTCTTCATTGCGCTCGCGGCGTCGCCACCCTCGTGTTTAGCGGCCTCGCGACTGTAGTTCTTGGGAACTACGACACTCCTGCCGTAGGGATCGAGAAGGACTTTACTCGAATCAAATCGCATCCCGCTTGGGGGATCGTAGGGGCCGTACACCCGATAGCCGTAGATCTGGCCCGGCTGTAGGCCGGGGACAAACGCGTGCCAGTAGTGATAGGTTCGCTGCGATGGATCTATCGGAATAATGCGCTCCGGCCGGGCATCATCTTCATGATCGAAGAGAAGCAATTCCATCCCGGTTGCGGAACGAGAGAAAATACTGAAGTTAACCCCGCCATCGCGAATTGTGCTTCCGAGCGGAGAGCTTCGGCTTTTACTTTGAGTTGTTGGTGAGATGTCCTGATCCGGGTTTGCGACGGGATCATCCAGCCCGATGCTCATGATTTCATTTCCTGCCCAAGGGATGTTTTGTTTGAGCGGACTGTTGGCTCTGCTTACGCTGCAACCTGCTGGGCCGCTGCTTGATCGGCAAACACCACCGCTTGATCCTGCCGAATCCTGCCGGCGGGAATCGACGGATCGCCTTTGCGCAAACGTCCAAGCATTTCGACCTTTTCACCTCCGGTCACAAGCCACAGAATGCGACGCGCTCGATTGATCATCGGATAGGTCAGCGTCATTCGACGTCTCCCCTGGTAGATGCCAGTAAGCGCAACGTCCGCGTCGGTGACTTCGAGGACGCGATCTCCGGGAACCAGAGACGCCGTATGACCATCCGGCCCAAGGCCGAGGTGAACCAGATCGAGCACCGGCGGCGAGCCCGCAATCTCCTGAAGGGATGCGGCGTATCGTGCAACTGCAGCTTGCAGATCCGGGGCCTCAACCGGCATGGCAAGAATTTGCCCAGGACGCAATGGGGCACGCAGGCTCTCACGAATGTGAGTAAGGTTCCGGTCCGGGTCTCCTGCGGACGCCACACGTTCGTCGACCTGCGTGACATAAACATTTGGCCAGGGAACGTCCTCCCCGCTCAGCGCACGCAACATCGCCCAGGGAGTGTGGCCGCCGCTGACCGCCAGGACGAAACGGCCACGAGCAGCGACCGCCGCACGCGCCTCGGTTGCGATCAGTGTGGCAGCATGCCGTGCGACTGCATCATCATCAGAAAATACTTCAACTTTCATAACCGCTCTCCGTCACCGCTAGGCGGCCTGCGATTTCTCGCCCGGTTTCTCATGATGTCCGCCAAATTGAAAGCGCATCGCCGACAGAAGCTTGTTGGCAAAATCGGCTTCGCCGCGAGAGCTGAATCGCTCGTAGAGCGCCGTAGTTAGAACCGGAGTTGGCACGGCCTCATCGATGGCCGCTTTGATCGTCCAACGGCCTTCGCCGGAATCGGAAACTCGGCCTGCAAACTGAGACAAAGCGGGATCCTGAAGCAGGGCGGATGCGGTCAGATCAAGCAGCCACGACGCGATGACGCTGCCGCGCCGCCACACTTCCGTGATGTCAGGCAGGTTGAGGTCATACTGATAGTGTTCGGGATCGCGCAATGGCGTGGTCTCGGCGTCGGCTGCATGTTCCTGCTTGCCGACATTCGCGGCGCGCAGAACTCCCAGCCCTTCGGCGTAGGCGGCCATAATTCCGTATTCAATTCCGTTGTGAACCATTTTCACGAAGTGGCCAGCGCCGTTCGGCCCGCAGTGCAGATAGCCCTGCTCGGCGGTGCCGCCGACTTTGTCGCGGCCAGGAGTACGCGATATGTTTCCGATGCCGGGCGCGAGCGTCGCGAAAATTGGATCGAGATGCTTCACGATTTCGTTCTCGCCGCCAATCATCATGCAATAGCCTCGCTCCAGACCCCACACGCCGCCGCTCGTGCCCACATCAACGTAATGGATATTCTTTGCCGCGAGTTCCTTGGCGCGACGGATGTCGTCCACATAGTACGAATTGCCGCCATCGATCAGGATGTCTCCCGCTTCGAGGTGCGGCAGAAGTCCGGCAATGGTGTCATCGACCACCGCGGCCGGGACCATCAACCAAATGGCTCGCGGCTTCGCCAGTTTCTTTACAAAGTCCTGCAGCGATGACGAACCAACCGCCTTCTCTTGAACCAATTCCTCGACTGCTTTCGGTGACATATCAAAGACCACGCAACTGTGGCCATTATTCAGAAGGCGCCGTACCATGTTTGCTCCCATGCGTCCGAGACCAACCATTCCGAGCTGCATGTATAACTCCTTTTGAAAGGGAAAGTTTGTTAGACCGCTCAGCCTTACACGGCGACGACTTCTCGCTCGTGCTTCTCAACAGTGCGCGTTAAGCGACCTGTTTTAGTTTACGGTAACGACGTATCAAAGCGTTCGTCGAACTGTCATGCTTGAGTGCGGGTTCGGTCTTGCTTTCGATCTCTGGAATGATGCGCTGCGCCAAAGCCTTGCCCAATTCGACTCCCCATTGATCGAACGAGTCGATGTTCCAGATCGTTCCCTGGGTGAAGACTGAGTGTTCGTACAGAGCCACGAGCTTGCCCAGTGCCTCCGGCGTGAGTTGCTCCGCTAGGATCGTGTTCGTCGGACGGTTGCCTTCGAAAACGCGATGCGGCACCAGCCAATCCGGCGTTCCTTCGGCCTTTACCTGCTCCGGTGTTTTGCCAAACGCCAGCGCCTCGGTCTGCGCAAACACGTTCGCGAGAAGCATGTCGTGATGCTGGCCAAGCGCGTTGAGCGGTTGCATGAATGCGATGAAGTCGCAGGGGATCAGCCTGGTGCCCTGATGAATCAATTGATAAAACGAGTGTTGGCCGTTGGTGCCGGGCTCTCCCCAATAGATCGGGCCTGTATCGTAATTGACGCGCGTCCCGTCGAGCGTGACATGTTTGCCATTGCTCTCCATGGTGAGCTGCTGCAAATACGCGGGAAAACGTTTCAGATATTGCTCATACGGTAGAACGGCAACCGTCTGCGCCCCGAAAAAGTTGTTGTACCAGACGGCGAGAAGTCCCATCAGCACGGGCAGATTGCGTTCGAACGGAGTGTTGCGAAAATGTTCGTCCACCTGGTGAAAGCCGTCAAGCATGGCGCGAAAGTTATCCGGACCGACAGCGATCATCGTGGAAAGACCGATCGCAGAATCCATGGAGTAACGTCCGCCCACCCAGTCCCAGAAGCCAAACATGTTGGCAGTATCGATGCCGAACTTTTCTACTTCTGCAGTGTTCGTCGAGACCGCGACAAAATGTTTCGCGACCGATTTTTCGTCGCCTCCCAAACCCGCGAGTGACCAATCGCGAGCGCTGTGCGCATTGGTCATCGTTTCCAGCGTCGTGAAGGTTTTTGAGGAAATGATGAAAAGGGTCTCCGATGGGTCGAGATCCCGGACTGCCTCCGCAAAGTCCGTGCCATCGACATTGGAAACGAAGCGGAACGTCATGCTTCGATCGCTGTAATGTTTCAGCGCTTCATAAGCCATTACGGGTCCAAGATCTGATCCGCCAATCCCAATATTGATCACATTGCGAATACGCTTGCCGGTATGGCCTTTCCAAGCGCCGCTCCGCACTCGATTACTGAAGTCGGCCATCTTGTCGAGCACAGCGTGAACCTCGGGCACTACGTTCACGCCGTCTACGACGATAGATGTTCCCCGTGGCGCGCGCAGAGCCACATGCAGAACCGCCCGCTTTTCCGTAACATTGATCTTTTCGCCGCGGAACATCGCATCGATCCGCGCCCGCAGGCCAGATTCTTCCGCCAGTTGAAGCAGAAGCTTGAGGGTTTCGTCGGTGATCAGATTCTTTGAGTAATCGAAATAGATTCCTACTGCCTCTAACGTAAGGCGCTCACCGCGTTTGGGATCGTCAGCAAAGAGATTGCGAAGATGCGACTCTTGAATCTGCTTAGAGTGAGCTTCGAGAGCCTTCCAGGCTTGCCGTTTGACGACCGGGTTTCCGGTGATTGATTCCACGCGTGCTGCCATGTCCATTTTCCTTTCGTCCGTTGTGCTTATCCGAGACGGTGCTTGTGCGAAGTGGGGTCGGTTCAGTCCCATCTTGCTGCCATAGTTTGAATCCTCCTACAAACGCATTGGAGTTGTCTCCTACTCGGCAACGTGGAGGGATTTCCTTCAACTTCTTAACGTTGCCTCCGCCCAGTACTACATCGTCCGGTTCGAGAGCTGCGATCATGCGAGCCACCACGTCCTTGACATACCGCCGCCACTTTTTCTTGCCGTGTTTTTCCATTCCAGCGAGTCCGACGTAGCTCTCGTACGTTCCCTTTTTGTAAGGCAGATGACCGAGTTCCATGGGCTCGACGATGCCATCTACAACGAAGGCCGAACCGAGCCCCGTGCCCAGGCCGAGGAACAACATCTTGCCGCCCTTGTAACTTCCCAAAGCCTGCATGGCGGCGTCGTTGATGATCTTGACCGGACGCCTGAACGCTCCTCGAAAATCAAAACCGACCCAACCTCTTCCTAAATTACTGGGTTCGGCAATCGGTCGATTGTGAAGGACAGCCCCAGGATAGCCAATCGAGACCGCGTCATATTCCCACGTACCGAGAATCCGCTTCACACCCGAGACCATCTGTTGTGGCGTCATCTTGGGACCCGACGGGAACTCCCGTGCCGTAGTCTGCCCAGTCGCGAGGATCTTCACGTGCGTTCCGCCGACATCGAGCACCAGCACTTTCATGCGAAGCCTTCTCACCCCCGTAACGCATTGCTCACAATTGCCTGCGCTTCATTGATGATGGCATTCAAGTGGGCCTCATCCTTGAAGCTCTCCGCGTAAATCTTATAGATGTTTTCCGTGCCGGACGGACGCGCCGCAAACCAGCCGCTGCCAGCCACGACCTTCAGGCCGCCGATCTCCGCGTTGTTGCATGGAGCGCGAGTCAGCTTCGCAGTGATCGGTTCGCCAGCCAGGCTCGACTCTTTCACGGCCTCAGGCGACAGCTTCTGCAATCGCGACTTTTGCTCGGGAGTAGCGGGAGCATCGATGCGCGTGTAATACGGCGTGCCGAATTCCGCGGTCAGTTCGCGGAAGTGTTCGCCGGGATCCTTCCCGGTGCGGGCTGTAATCTCCGCCGCAAGCAAATCCATAATCAGCCCATCTTTATCGGTTGTCCACACCGTCCCGTCCAACCGCAGAAAGCTCGCTCCAGCGCTCTCCTCTCCGCCAAAACATTGCGAGCCGTCGACCAAACCAGGTACGAACCACTTGAAACCCACGGGCACTTCGCAAAGTGGATGGCCAAGTTTGTTCACAACTCGGTCAATCATGCTGCTGCTGACCAGTGTCTTGCCCACTGCAACCTGCGCACCCCACTGCGGACGATGTTCCAGCAGATAACCGATGGCCACTGCCAGATAGTGATTCGGGTTCATCAATCCAGAGCCCGGTGTAACAATGCCGTGCCGATCTGCGTCGG
Organism: uncultured Acidobacteriota bacterium; assembly: GCA_963722725.1. GTDB lineage: Bacteria > Acidobacteriota > Terriglobia > Terriglobales > Acidobacteriaceae > JABDBE01. Next base: position 87,656 of record CAVROB010000003.1, on the reverse strand, counting down.
TATCGTTGGCGAAAGCTACGCGATACTGATCTTTAATAGCGACCAGCCGGGCCATTGCATACGGACTCGAGCAATCCATGCGGATCTTGCCGTCATGATCCACCGTCATAAACGAGAAAGTCGGATCGATTACCGGATTCGTGACAATCACATTCAGACCATAGATCGAATTGATCGGCTCCCAGTAGGGCTCGGACGCGCCGCCAAGCGGATCAACCCCCAGCTTCAGGCCAGCGCTACGGATAGCATCGATGTCGACCACATTCTTCAGGTCGCGAACGTAAGGCAGAACGAAATCTTCCTGATGCGTGCTGCTGGCCTTCATGGCCGCCGCAAGCGGCACTCGCTTGACGCCGACGTTATTGCCGCGCAGCAATTCATTGGCGCGATTCTCAACCCACTGCGTCACGTGAGTATCGGCTGGCCCGCCACTGGGTGGGTTGTATTTGAAACCGCCATCCTCGGGCGGATTGTGCGATGGCGTAATCACGATGCCATCCGCGAGGTGATCTTTGCGCCCCTTGTTATAAACAAGAATGGCACGAGAGATGACTGGCGTCGGAGTTACTCCGTCATTCTGCTGGATTATGGTTTCGACGTTGTTTGCAGCCAGCACTTCAAGCGCAGTGCGCTGGGCCGGCTCAGACACGCCATGCGTGTCTTTGCCCATAAAGAGTGGGCCATCCGTGCCTTGGCCGCGTCGATACTCACAGATCGCTTGCGTGATAGCGAGAATATGAGCTTCGGTGAACGTGCCTTGAAACGGTGAGCCTCGGTGTCCGCTGGTGCCGAAGATGACCATTTGATTGGGATCTTCAAGGTCCGGTCGGCGTTCGAAATACTCACGCACCAGCCGGGCCTACATCCACCAGCATCGACTTTGGCGCGGGCAAGCCTGCCAGCGGCGAGATCGTAACTCTATTGTTATTCGCGGCAGTTCCAGATGGACGGGTTTCTAAGGCACTGGACATGGTTCCACCTTCCAGATCTCGGTTGCGTATTCGTGAATGCTGCGGTCACTGGAGAACTTCCCTGAACCTGCCACATTCAGAATGGCCTTGCGGGCCCACGCGTCCGGATCGGCGTATAGGTCAAGCAGCCGCGCATCCGCCTCGAGATACGATTTGAGGTCCGCCAGATGCATGTAGTGGTCGTGAATGAGAAGCGTATCGCGCAATGGTTCGAAGATGCCCGGTTCGTTGCGGCTGAAATAATTGGAGAAGATCAAGTCCAGAGCCTCGCGGGTCTCGGGCTCATGTTCATAGTGCCACTGCGGATTGTACCAGCCCTGGCTATCCTCCACTTGTTGCGCAGTCAGGCCAAACAAGAAGAAATTTTCTTCCCCGGCCTGCTGCGCCATCTCTATGGTCGCACCGTCGCGTGTCCCGATCGTGAGCGCGCCGTTCATCATGAATTTCATGTTGCTCGTGCCACTGGCTTCGTATCCCGCGGTCGAGATCTGGTTGGAAACATCACTTGCGGGGATGAGCTTTTCCGCCAGGGACACGTTGTACTCTGGCAGGAACAGAACTTTGAGCCGTCCGCGCACGATGGGATCGTCGTCGACAGTCACTGCCAAATTATTGATGAATTTTATAATGAGCTTGGCCAATTGATACGCCGGCGCTGCCTTACCGGAAAACAGAAACGTGCGCGGCAGCATCGTGACGTCTGGATTTTTGCGGATCCGGTTATACAGCACTACGATCCGAAGAGCATTTAGCAGTTGCCGTTTGTATTCGTGAATACGCTTGATTTGGCAATCAAAAATGGTGTCGACGTCGACTATTTGACCGGATTTCGATTTGAGCCAACCGGCAAACTCAGTCTTGGCCTCGCGCTTAGCCTTGAGAAAGGCGGCACGAAGGTTTTTGTCGTCGGCAAGCGGCTTGAGCTTGCTGAGTTGACTCAAGTCAGTGATCCATTGATCGCCAATCGCATCCGTGATGGTCTGCGCCAGCGGCGGATTCGCCAGCAGCAGCCACCGCCGCGGCGTGACCCCGTTAGTCTTGTTGTTGAACCGCTCCGGGAACACCTCCGCCAGATCTTTGACCGTCATCGTGCGTAGCAACCGGGAGTGAATCTCGGCCACTCCGTTGGTGCTGTGCGAACCAACGATTGCCAGGTTAGCCATGCGAACCTGCTTGACCGGGCCTTCCTCGATTAAACTCACGCGCTGGACTCGGCCTTCGTCGCCAGGAAACCGTGTTCGCACAGCATCCAGCAGACGCCGGTTGATCTCGTAGATGATCTCCAAGTGACGCGGCAGTATCTTTTCAAACCACGCGACCGGCCACTTCTCCAGCGCCTCGGGCAGCAGAGTGTGGTTCGTGTACGCCAGCGTCTTGTTCGTAATATTCCAGGCCTGATCCCATCCCAGGCGTTCATCATCCATCAAAATCCGCATTAACTCCGGGACGGCCAGCGTCGGATGCGTGTCATTAAGCTGGATGGCGACTTTGTCCGGAAGCGTATTCCAATCGGAGTTGTCGCGCCGGAATCGGCGCAGCAGATCGCCCACCGAGCAGGCAACCAGAAAATATTCCTGCACGAAGCGCAGAGCTTTCCCTTGGGCTGTCGAGTCGTCAGGATAGAGTACACGCGTGAGCGACGCGGCGCTGAGAGTCTCGGCTAGCGCTCCGACAAAATCGCCGCTGCTGAATTCCTGAAAATCGAAGTAGTCGGACGCGACTGCGCTCCAAAGCCGCAAAGTATTGATCGTCTTGCCGCCGTAACCAACGACGGGCCGATCGAACGGAATACCGAGCAGGGTTGAAGGACGACCCTCCATCGCATGCAGGCTGCCCCCAAGCAGTCGGAACGAAACGTTCAGCTTGAGTTCGATATGCTCGTGCCGGCGCCGGATCTCCCATGGGTCCGGCCGGTGCAACCAATTGTCCGGCTGCTCGCGCTGCCAGCCATCCTGTATGGTTTGTTTGAAAATGCCGTATTCATAGCGTAGGCCATAGCCCATTGCGGGCAGTTGCATGGTCGCCATCGAATCGAGGAAGCAGGCGGCCAACCGCCCCAGGCCGCCGTTTCCCAGACCCGCATCAGGTTCTTGCTCGATCACGTCAGGCCAGTCAAGATTCTTCTGCTTGACGGCTTGTTGCATGATGGGATCGAGCCGAAGGTTCATCACATTATTGGCCAGCGAACGGCCAATGAGAAACTCCATCGAAAGATAGTAGACGCGCTTCGGATTCGCGCGCTCGTAGATTTTGTCGGTATAAATCCACCGCTGCGAGAGAACATCCCGGACGGAATGAGCCACAGCCTCAAAACGCTCTCTCTCTCCGACATCCGCAAGATCGATAACGTTGTCGAACAGCAGATGCCGTTCATAAAGTGCGCTCTCCGTCCCCGTCAAGTGAACCGGACCAACGAAATAGTCACGGCGAAGTTTGGCAAGATCTTCGGACGACGCCATTTGGACAACCGTCGCCGCTTTTTCGCTCACAGGCTCTTTGGTGACAGGTTTCGTGCTCATCGCAACATCCTTAGGTCTGAGATTACATTCCTTCAGCCGTAAATTGTCTCGCCAAGCCGACGCCCCGCTAGCAAGAGTTGGGGACGGCTGAATTCCGACACGTCAATTGCTCTTAGTTTGATCCTGCATTATCGTCTGTGATGCGAAATCTTTGTGCTCGGTTTCAGTTAGCATTGGATAAGTTTCAAAAGCTGGGATTCCTTGATTGGTGGAAATTCTGTCTGCATGAAGCAGAGGTCCCGTGAACCCTGCACCCCACACGGAAAAAAGGTCAGGTGAAAGTGGTTGGCGATATATGAGAACTCAAGGCTCGACGGATAGCGGAGCTTCGAGGACCGTCCTACCGATTGAGGTCCTTACCAGTCCTTTCGTCCGGTTCGCGCGCATGGAGGCGGCGGGTGGCATTCTTCTTTTGGTCAGCACCTTTGCAGCCCTCGTGTGGGCCAATTCACGCTGGGAATATGCGTACCATGGGATTTGGACGGCCCAGTTTGATATCGGTTTTGGCCACTACGTTCTATCGGAAACGCGTCATGAATGGATTAACGATGGGTTGATGTCTGCTTTCTTTTTTCTAGTGGGACTCGAGATCAAGCGCGAGGTCCTGATTGGTGAACTGTCTTCGTTAAAGCAAGCGGCTTTCCCGCTGATAGCAGCGGTCGGCGGAACGATCGTTCCGGCCCTCATTTATGTAGCGCTCAACCGGGGCGAGATTGCCCACAAAGGGTGGGGCATCCCGATGGCGACCGATATAGCGTTTGCCCTCGGCGTGCTCGCCTTGCTCGGGGACCGCATTCCCACATCACTTAAGATTTTTGTGACTGCTCTGGCTATTGTGGACGACATCATCGCGGTTCTGGTAATCGCGCTTTTTTATACCGAGCAAATCCGCATGGCCAGTCTGGCGATAGCCCTTGGCGGAATCGCTATATCGTTCGGCGCAAACCTCCTTGGCATTCGCAAACCCGCCATTTATGCATTTCTCGGGATTTGTGTCTGGAGCGCAGTGCTCCAATCGGGAGTACACGCTACTGTCGCGGGCGTTGCGTTTGCCTTCACCATTCCAGCGCGCACCTATATCGATCGCGCTCGTTTTCTAAAGCGCGGTCGCGGCCTGCTTGACCGGTTTGAAGCAGCGCCACCTGACTCTTTTGAAGAGCACGCGGCGATTCACACCCTCGAAGAGCAATGCGAACTGGTTGAATCGCCCTTGCACCGTATTGAGCATCGTCTTCAGCCATGGGTGGTTTTTTTTGTGATGCCGATATTTGCCTTTTCCAACGCCGGCGTACACATTCTCGGAAATGTGGTGGCAGCGTCAATGAATTCAGTGAGCCTAGGCGTGGCACTCGGACTTTTTCTGGGCAAGCCGATAGGAATTTCGCTCTTTGCCTGGCTGGCGACCAAGGCTAAATTGGCAACCCGGCCGGCTACTGTCTCCTGGGGACAGATCTTTGGCGCCAGTTGGCTTTGCGGCATCGGATTCACCATGTCGCTCTTCATCGCAATCTTAGCCTTCGGAGAAGGGCGTCTGCTGGACATGTCCAAAATTGGAACCTTAGCAGGTTCGGTTGCCGCGGCGATTTGCGGAAGTTGTTTCCTGTTGGGCAGGTTCGGTCGGGTTCCGCGATCTGTCAACCAATGAAGGCGAACGCTCCACCGATATTCTCAAACTCACGAAGTATCTTACCGCGAAGCCCCTCAGCACCTCCAACGAAGGAAGCGTAAACGAGGCTTACCTTTGCTGATTTGCGTCCACGTCTGGCGATGGCCACTGACCAAGTCGCTACTCTGCACGTCACGCCTTCGACCGCGAGCGCGGCCCGTAAAGTTTGCCCGAGATTCAGTTGCCAGATGGACCAACGTCGTGACTCTTGCGGATCGTCATACACGCTTAATTGCAATTTGGAGTCGGCTGCACCGACGATCGGCAGCACGCCAAAGCTGCTCAAGGACATGGACAGCCCCTGCCCGTGCGCCTTGATGTAAGCCTCTTTCGCGGTCCAGCAACTGAAGAACGATGGAATATGTTCAGAGGCCGGTTGCGATCGCAACCACTCCACTTCTGGACGCGAAAAGAAGCGCTCGGCCAACTCCAACGCATTCGTGTTCTGGCGAATCCTCTCCACATCAACTCCCACTTGCCGATGCCGAGTCACGGCGAAGACGGTCACTCCATGCGTATGTGACATGTTGAAGCGAAGGTCGTTGTCGGGAGAATCCTGAAGATGCAGGTCATCGTTCCCCGCAAGCTCTGGTTTCCCATTCACGGTTGTTCGGAAACGAACCTCACGCGCCTCGATGTGAAGATATCGGCCAAGACACTGCCGCAGCAAGGCTCGACTGATCACGAATTGATTGCGTGGCTCTGGAAACTTGAAGCGCGCCGCCCGCTCTCGCTCTTCTGAATCGAGTAGCTCGAACAAAGCGCCGGTCTCCTTCTCCCACGCGAGCTGGTCAACCTGCCAGACGTGGACTTCCTCGTCCGGCAAAATGCCATCGAGACGCAGCAGCGCTTCTGAGTCCACAGGCTTAAATATCACGGACAAGGCGAAGCTGCAAAGTAACGGTTTTGAACATAGCGGTTTGGAGAGGTGTGTATTAGAATTGCCGCAATCCAGCCGCAGGAAGAAGCACATTTCTACGCGAGAACAATTTTGGGGCCTTGATTGGCCCAGCTTGGCGGCCCATGAAAAACGTCTACGAAGTGTTACGAGAAAAAGAGATGCGTCTGGCGCGCTTACGTACCGAAGTTGATGCGCTTCGTGTCGTCGTCCCGCTGCTTGCCGACCGGAGCACCGAAGCGGGCGATGATCATGTCGTGGACCAGCCCGACCGCCTATGGACGCCGGCGCTCGAGAGGAATAAGTGGCCGTTAAAGGTGGGCAACCCCGCTCCCAGCTACTCGGATTCGTAGGCGTGTCTTTCAATGCGGGCGATACAGAGCGGCTCGGATTTCGCCCAACTCTTCGATTCGAAGCTGCAATGGTTTTCACCTTCGCCTTGTTGTCTAGATCCCAGTCTTGGCGTAAGTGCCTGTAAATAAATAACATACAATCGATCGCTGCTGGCATCTGGATTGCCCTTTATCGACTTGAGTTCTGAGTGTGGCGGCTCCTCCAATTCCGCCATGCTCTCAGGAATTGGATAATGCAAGTCCGCAGAGCGTGCTCGTTCCTTCTGGTGGCCGTCGCTTCCGCCACCTGTGTGGCTTCAACCTTCGGACTCAGTTCGGCGCGGCCAGCATCATCGACATTAGCGGTCCGCGAGAATCAGATATGGGCCGCTCCGCTCCGCGACTCAAAGTTTGCCGCAATGATGCGCGCCAGCGCCGGCAATAATTGCGAGGCTTCACAACCTCCTGAGCCATTGGCCACTCCGAATCCGCTGCTCGACATTGCTGATCCCAGTTCCAAAGTCAGCGTCAGCTTCATCATCGGCACTGATGGCCGGGTTCACTCCGCTCTCATCCTCGAGAGCGCAGGTCCTGCGGAAGACCGAACCATCCTGGATACGGTCCGCTCCTGGCGCTATCGTCCAGCTCTTTGCAATGGCGCCGCCACCGAAACCGAAGGCAAGATCGAGTTCTCCGGCCAATAGGTACTTTGAAAAGGAAGCGATCCGAACGCGCGATTAATCGGGCCGCAAAGAACGCGACCCGTCGCGCGGCTCGCCCAGATTCCTCACGGCGCAAAGTACGCTTGTTCGGAATGACAATCTACTAAGCCAATAGGCATTCTTTTCGACTAGAATGGCCGCTGGTGAGCCCGCGCTATGGATCATGAAAAACCAACTGGGCCGATCCGCAATCTGCCCACATCTGCGTCCGAGGGAGAACTCGCTCCCAACCCCGCGGTCGACGACTTCTTCCGGCGACTGAAACAGGACCTGCATCCCAAACCCGGCACGGAAGCCATTGCCGCCGCGTTGCAGGCGGTGCAACGGCTGGCTTCGCAGGTGGACGCGGACGGTTCCGCCGGCGCCATTGCCGAGAGCTTAGAGTCGCGAACTTGTGTTTCCTGCGGCAGTCAAAACCCCGCGGACAACCGCTTCTGTGCTATCTGCGGCGTTCCCTTAGCAGATGCTCCGCCGCAGGAACTGAACCCTTCCATCGCATCCAGCGCGAAACCCGCCGCCCAGGCGGCTGGCCAGCATCACTACCATCATCATTACCACCACCACTACCTGGCCTCGCCCGAAGGCGGCGTGCCGCTGGTTGGCTCTGAGCCGCGGGCATCGAGTGGTACGCCTGGGGCTCGCGATGCCCGCGCCCGCAGCGCTCCGGGCGGGCTGTCGTTGAGCCGCGGGGAGGCGGCGGTGCGCAAGCTTACGCAGGATTGGGCGCAGGCCTGTAACAGCAAACAGCTCGACGACCTGGTCGAACTCTATGGAGCCGACGCCATTGTGCTGCGTCCGAATGTGCCACCGGTTCGCGGCACGGCTGCGATTCGCGAGTTCTTCTTCGGCGTGCTCGATGCCGGATTCGGCGAAGTGGATCTCGAGCCGCTGCGCGTGGAAGTCTTCGGAGACATCGCCTACGAAGCCGGCCGTTGCAAGATGCTGGTTCCGTTTACCATGGGCAAACGCCGCGAAGAACGCGGCAAATATCTCTTAACTCTGGCGCGGCAGGCGGGAGACTGGAAGATCCTCGCCGACTGCTGGTCAAGCGATTTGAGTTTGGGAGTCAACATGGACTCGGCCGCTCCCAAGCCGAACGTGCAGAGCCCGCCCAATCCCGCCTTCAAACCCCCGCGCAAAGGCCCGTAAGCTCGCGTCTTTCGCCCTGCTGGGGCTTGTCCGGTTGCGCTTTTGCCCACGGCTTGCGCCGTGGAGAACGAACAAAAAGAGAGTGAAGAAAGACCAGTCGTCAGTTGGCTGGTTCTCGGTTCTCAGTTTGTCTGGGTGAGAAACGATGGTTACCTTCGCGCGACCCACCCTTCCCGCGCCGCGGGCGGGTCTTTGTTTCCCGTCGATTTCCCATTCCTGCATTGGATTCTGCAGAACCCATCTGGCAATTCCCTGCCTATCAGGAAAAACTGATAAAGTAGTTTTTTACAGTTGAAATTATGCGGATTCCTTCGTTGGACGTAGGTTTTCAGGAGCTTTAGATGCACATCGCTATAGTCGGATCAGGATATGTCGGACTGGTGGCCGGGGCATGCTTTGCCGACATGGGCCATCAGGTCATCCTGGTGGACAACGATCAGCAGAAGCTGGCGGCGCTCAATGCTGGCCAGGTCCCGATTCACGAGAAATTTCTGCCGGAGCTGCTGGAACGTCATCGCGGCCGCAGCTTAACTTTTTCCGACGATCTGCGCACCGCCGTGCAAGCCAGTGCGGCAGTCTTTATCGCCGTGGGAACACCGCCCACCGAGCAGGGCCATGCCGATCTTTCTTATGTGGAATCCGTAGCCCGAATCATTCCTTCGGCGATCAATGGTTACAAGGTCGTAGTCGAGAAGAGCACGGTTCCGGTGTATACCAGCGAATGGATCCGCAAGATCATTCTTCGCAATGCCGCGCCCCCGGACTCGTTCGATGTGGCGTCCAATCCTGAGTTTCTGCGGGAAGGAACGGCGGTCACCGATTTCCTGTACCCCGATCGCATTGTGGTTGGCGCTGACAACGAACGCTGCGCTGCAGTTCTGCGGACGATTTATGCGCCGCTGACCGATGGAAGCTATTACAAGCGTCCGGATGCAATCCCGGGCCCAGATCAAGCGCAAATTCCGCCGCCGTTGATCATCACCAGCACCAAGAGCGCCGAACTGATCAAACACGCCTGCAACGCGTTTCTTGCGATGAAGATTTCGTTCATCAACGCGGTCGCATCGGTCTGCGAATCAGTGGGAGCGAATGTGCAGCAGGTTTGCCAGGGCATTGGAACCGATAGCCGAATTGGGCCGCGGTTTCTGAACCCCGGAATTGGATATGGCGGGTCCTGCTTCCCCAAGGATCTGATGGCGTTTCGTGCGGTTGCCCGCGAGTGCGGATACGAGTTCCGTCTGCTCGACGAAGTGATTCGCATCAACGAAGACCAGCGCCATCGCTTTTTGCGCAAAGTGCACAACGCCCTTTGGACGCTGCGAGGCAAGCGTTTGGGTGTGCTCGGGCTCGCGTTCAAAGGCGGGACCGATGACATTCGCGAATCACCAGCCGTCTTACTGGTGCAGACCTTATTGCAGGAAGGCTGCCAGATCGCAGCTTACGATCCCGCGGCACAAGAACGCGCGAAAGAAGTTTTGAATTCGAGCATCGAATACGCCAGTGATGCCTACGAAGCGGCTCGCGGCGCAGATGCTCTTCTGATTCTCACCGAATGGGACGAATTCGTCAGCTTGGATTTGGATCGCCTGCACGGGGAACTGAAGTATCCCATCATCATCGACGGGCGCAACCTGTATGATCCCGATTCTATGGCAGCGCACGGATTCACCTACTACAGCGTCGGGAGACCGGCAGCAACGCCCGAATCTGTGCCCGCTGAGGCGGCGGTCCCGCCGAGGAAAGCCAGCCATTCATGAGCAAGCAGCGGGCACTGGTGACCGGCGGAGCCGGCTTCCTGGGATCTCATCTCTGCGACGCGTTGCTGGCGGAAGGTTATTCCGTCGTTGTCGCCGATAATCTCCTGACCGGGCGGCGATCCAACTTCGATCATCTCCGCAACGAACCCCGATTCGAATTCCAACAGGTCGATATCAACCAGCCCTTCGACTGCGGCAAGGTGGATTACGTATTTCATTTCGCCTGCCCCGCCAGTCCGGTCGACTACACGAAGCACGGAATCGAAACCCTTCAGGTCGGATCTCTGGGCACGTTTCATGCGCTCGATGTAGCCCGCAAGTACGGCGCGAAATATCTGACCTCTTCCACTTCAGAGTGTTACGGCGATCCCTTGGAGCATCCGCAAAAAGAAACGTACTGGGGGAACGTGAATCCCATCGGTCCGCGTTCGGTCTACGACGAAGCCAAGCGTTTTAGCGAAGCCGTCACCATGGCCTACCATCGTTATTACAATGTGGACACGCGCATCGTGCGCATCTTCAATACCTACGGGCCGCGCATGCAACTCAACGACGGACGCGTCGTCCCCAACTTTATGAAGCAGGCGCTACGCGGCGAGGACTTGACGGTCTATGGCGATGGCAGCCAGACTCGCAGCTTTTGCTACGTGAGCGATGAGGTCGATGGGTTTATCCGCTTGTCCAAATCTTCTGAGCATTTACCTGTCAACATCGGAAATCCCACCGAGTTCACCATTCTCGAATGCGCCCAGCGCGTGCTTGCGGTCACTGGGTCGAAAAGTAAAATACGTTACGAACCGCTGCCCCAGGACGATCCCAAGCAACGGCGGCCCGATATCACCAAGGCCAGAACGCTGCTGGGATGGGATCCTAAAATCGATCTCGCGACCGGACTGCGGATGTCGCTGGATTATTTTAAGAAAGCAGTGTTCGAAGAAAAAGTGCTCCAAGGCTGAAGCTCTCGGCGCGGATGCAACAGGCATTCTCTTAAGAATAGACCGTCTCTAGCTCAGTTTTGGCTCGGATTGAGCATGTGAAATCAGTTGCTGCACTTGTTTGCGGTGGTCGTCAGTTCTTAAAACGAACTCGACACCCATACCGAATCCGGGATGCGTACTCAGCACCTTCCCATGGACGCGCAATTTTAGGTCCGCCGTCCGCACCACGATTTCCAGAACCGTTCCAGTGGGAAACGTCTCGATGGTCTCGATGTAACAACCGCCCGGGCTGATGTCGATCAGGGTGCAGCGAGTGGGAACGCTGCTGTTGGCACGGAAGACTTCGGCCCCCAGGCAACAGGTGCGCCGCGACCGGTTGCGGCGATCACCGGAGGAAACCGATAGCAAGCCGAGACCGGCAGAAAGCCTCAAGTTCAGGTCGTCCCCACCGATTGGAATCTGCGGTTCTGCCGGAACGGGCTCTGACGCCGCAGTCAGATTCGCTTGCAGCCAATCGTTCAGCACGCGGCGTGAGGTTTGCGGGACCTGCGAAAAACGAATTCCAACCCGACCTGACGAGTCCTGCCACATGACTTCCCCGGACAACCGAATCAGCGAAGTGCTTTGTGGCGGTGAAAACTGGAAATAGACTTTGCAGTACGGAGGCAATTTGCTGTCAGACCGGAAGGCAATGCCATCTTCACTCAAGTTCACCAGAGCTGCGGGGACGTTTTCTTCTCCCGCATAAGCGACTGAAGTGTTTGTCTGCAGCGCGATTCGTGGCCGAATTCGCCGCTCGCTCTGTATCAAACCACGTGCCGCGCGCATGCTGTGGGCAGCGCGCTCGCGGGAAATCGGTTTGTAGAGCATGAAGTTTGCGCCCTTCGCGAAAATGGCGCGCACATCGTTCTGCCCGTTCACGATGCCAATTACGGCCGCAGTCTTGTTGGTAGAAGTATTTCTGGCTTGCGCAATCCATTCGATTGCGGCGGGTTCATCTTGACAATCAACCAGCACGGCGTCGAAGTGCCTATCTTCAAGCCGGGCTCGGGCCATGCGCAGGTCGCCGCACGATTCCACTGCGATGCCCATATCCTGCAGACTAGCGCTGAGCACCTGCACAGTCTGCGCATCCGAGCACACGAGTAGCGACGTCAGCGCCATGTTCACAGCCATGTTCACGGCCATGTTAGGTGCGCTGCGCGGCGCTCACAAGTTACCAGGGTCATGCCAGCGCGCGGGGCATGACTTTAGTCATCTGGAGTTTCAGCAGGTAACCGGCTATGTTCGGCATGTACCAACTTAAGAAGTGATGCGCTTCCTCAAGGATTGAGATTCATGTCTTCGAAGACAGCCAACTGGATCATCGGAGCAGGCGTAGTCTTGATGTTTGTTGGACTCTGCTTTTTTTCCGCCCTCCTGAGCGATCATCCTGAACCGGACATGTTGGAGTTCGGAGCGTGTCAGTTCTCGCTGGGCGCTCTCGTCATTGCTGCGGGCATTTATGCCAAAGCGCGAACCATCCAATTCGCGATCGCAGCCGGGGAGCCGCGAAAAGAATCTTCAACTTCGAATCAGCGGGTTCGGGGCGGCTGCGACTTGTGCGGCACTGAAGCTCCAGCGGTGCAATGCAAAGTCCACCAACTTCATCTCTGTGGAAGCTGTCTGGCTCAGCACTACGATGTTCGCTCCTGCGCCTATGTGCCCACTACCCGCACCGCCAACAAGACCGGCAGGAACTCGGCTGCGCATGCCCGGGGTGCCTAGCCGCTGACGCCGTTTCGCGCACGTTTCTCCAGCACGCTGCAGTGCCAAAGTTACCGGAGTTACCTGGTCAAATTACGTTACGTAGGTCCAGCAGTAGAGACCCGTCCTTTAGTACTTTGACGCTCTCCCTTGCCCCTCCTTACGATGAGCTTGCATGCGGGTTAGCCACTGGTCTTTCCCCTTGGGGAAAAACCCCTCCTTCGGCGTAACACGCGGTGAAGGATGCCAGTGCTCACCCCCGAGATGGCGGGCGAAAAGGGCCGGAAAAAGCCTTTTGCCTTAAGGCTGGCCTCGGACGAACTCCCCGGAGAAAGAAAGGATTCATGGCTGCACGCAAAATGCGCGGGTTCTCGCTGATCGAGATGATGATCGTCATTGCCATGATCGTCATCGTGCTGGCTTTCTCCATCATGGCGATCCAGCCCTCGCTGAAGCAGGCCAACGTGACCGAGGGCTTTAACCAGACATTGATGGCATTGCGGCAAGCCCGCGACATTTCGGTGGCCCAGCGCCAGATCTATTTCGTGACTCTGAGCAACGCCGCCGTTCCCAACTCGATCACCATCACTCAGGGGTCAACCGGAACCGTGACGGCCACCTACTTCCTACCCAACAATGTGGCTTTTGTTGCTTTGCCGAACCTTCCGACATCGCCAGTTGCTTATCCCATGACGCCGGATGGTTTCGGCATCGGCACAACCGCCATTGACTTCGACCAAGGCGTGGCCGGCGGGGTAAAGAACGTGATCTATTTCTATCCCGATGGCTCAGCCCAGGACGCAATTGGGAACGTCAACAACGGCGTGCTCTACCTCGCGCTGACCGGGAACCCTGCATACATAAATACTTCGCGAGCCATCACCTTGTGGGGTGCTACGGGGCGTCTGCGCGGATGGCATATCTACTCGAACGCGGCACAGTGGTACTGGAGGCAACAGTGAAGACTCAGATCCACAACGCTTTCCGGCCACGCGGCAAAAAAACCGATCAGGGTTTCAGTCTGATTGAGGTCATGATTTCGATGGCCCTCATCACCATCGGCTTGCTGAGCCTGCTGGGCGTATTCGGCTATGCGATGGCTGCTACGCAAAGCTCGCAGGAAAACGCTACCGCCAAGTTGTTGGCCGATGAGGCCATGGAAGGCATCTTAACCGCGCGCGAAACCGCTAACATCAGCTGGACGCAGATTAACAACACCGGATCTGGCGGAATCTTCCTGCCTGGCTTCCTGGCAATCGATTGTGCGGGAGCAGACGGAATTATCGGTACCGCCGACGACGCCGCCTGTGGTCCTCAGATTCTGGAGCAGCCTGGACCGACCGGAGTTTACGTCGGAACCTGCCCGCCCGACGTGTGCAACACTTTGACCAGCTTTACACGCCAGATCCTGATTTCACCGGTTATCCCCGCCGGTGGTGGCCCCGCGAGTACTACGCTGCGCTCGGTCACGATCACCATCCAGTACACCCTCCCCGGGTTTCAGGTCCCCAAACAATACATCCTCAACACCTTCATTTCGCCGTACCGGTAAACGAGGAAAACTATGAGTCGGACGTCTGCAAATTCGAGGCGCGGTTTCACTTTAATCGAGGTGCTGGTTGCACTCGCTATTGGCACTCTGGTTCTGGGTGCCGCGGTGAAGTTGTTCAGCCAGGCTATGGGCGCGACTTTTGTGGTTTCGCAGCGAGCCGAAATGCAGCAAGACCTGCGCGCCAGTTCTGACTTGCTGATCAAAGACATAAGCTTGGCGGGCGCTGGCTTACCGACGGCGACAGGCATCGCCTTACCCCAGTCGGGAACGAAGCCCATTTACGGTTATGCGCCTAGCTGCGTGGCTAACAACAACTGCGTTCCCGGAAACGGTATTGCCTACCCATGCACCTCGGCAGGCGCAAGCCCGTGCGATCCAACTTTGTATGGACTCATTCCCGGTTTCCAGATGGGTATTAAGCCGGCGGGCAGCCCGAGCAAAACGGATGTGATCACCGTGGTTTACTCCGACACGGTGTTCGCTCTGCCTTGCTACACCATCCAGACCATCACCACGGTTGCCGTAACGGTACAGCTACCCGCTGTGCTGCCGTCCAGTTGCGTTCTCACCGCGCCCTTGGTGGCGCCTCAGCCAGTAACCACGCTTCCGCCGCTGGCCCCGGAACTGGTCCCCGGCGATCTCGTTCTGGTTCAGAGCACAGTGGGAGGAAACTCTGCCACTGCAGTCGGCGAAGTCACCAACGTCACCAACAACGGAGGCAATAACTATACGATCGCCTTCGCTGCCGGGGACCCGCTGAACCTCAACCAGCCCGCTGCGGCCTCGGGCGATTTAGCACAGTTGGCATGCGTGTCGCCGAACTGCCCCACGACTGCGACGGCGACTCGTATTTTCGTAATCACCTACTACCTCTGGATGATGCCCGATCCACTAGGCGTCGGGGCAGGAACACCAACCCTGATGCGGCAAGTGAATGGGCAAACTCCTGTCCCCGTGCAGGAGGGCGTGGTAAATCTGCAGTTCACTTATGACACTTACAACACCGACGGCACTCTGCTCAACGCGGTGGGCGACGGAGGATATTCAACCGGCACATCCTTCAATCTGATTCGCAAGATCAACGTTATTCATTTGACTACCCGCGGCCAGATGTCCGGGGTCGGGAGCGGTCTCATGATTTCAAAAGGCTATCAGACTTTCGACACGCAGACTTCCATCAGCGCGCGAAATCTGAGTTACCAGAATCGCTACATCCTCACTCCGTGAGGCGCGTGGGGAGAAATCAGGAGCCGAAACAAAGAAAGTTGTATGGCAATGAGGAGCGACACGATGCGTAGCATGAAACTTGATTCACGAGGATTCACTCTGATAGCAACCCTGATGCTGTTGATGATTATGTCAGGGATTGCGATTGGTCTGCTCATGATGGTTAACACCGAAGGCAGAGTGGGTGGCCAGGATGTGCAAAACAACTTGGCTTTCCACGCCGCTGAAGGCGGTATTGAACACATGACCTCGGACTTGGCCAACATGTTTCAGAACATCGAATCGCCCACCGCGGCGCAAATTGAAGGGCTCAGCACAGACGCGCCTGTCAGCAACAGCCTCATGAGTTATCCCATCTACACGCTGACTCCGGCCACGAATGCTAACGGAACCCTTGCCACCAGTTGGGGGCAAATCGCCGGCGGCACCTACCAGGGCCTCTACGCAGAGTTGCTTCCCGTCAGCCTGCAAGTAACGGCAACCACCTCGCTCGCCGGACTAGGGACGGTGGGCGATGAAGTTAACATGTCACGCACCATCGAAGTAGCATTGATCCCTGTATTCCAGTTTGGTGTTTTCTCCGACAGCGATCTGGGCTTCTACAGCAGCCCCAATCTCAACTTCGCCGGCCGGGTTCATACCAACGGGGATTTGTATCTGGGCGTGGCTACCGGCAACACGCTCACTTTTCACGACCAGCTTTCGGCGTGGGGGAACGTCATCCGCCAGGTGCTTCCGAATGGACTGGCCGCCGCTAACTTCAATGACTCCGGAACAGTGTTGATTCCCTATTCGACTGGCGGCTGCGATCTTCCTGCGCAGTCAAAGTGTCGAGCCATCACGGCGACCGAGGGTAGCGTGACTGGAGCCGGTGGCGACCCGCCGGCCTCGGGGCCGACAGTCGGTCCGCCATCTTGGCAGACAATTTCCCTGGGCGCAGCCTACTTTAACGGTTTCATCGTCGATGGCGACTACGGCAACACCGTGCTGGGCACGGGAGCCACCGACCTCACCCTGCCGTTCGTCAACGGCACCACCGGAACCAATGCGGGACCGCAACCTTTTGAAATTGTCCGCCGCCCTCCGGCTGGAGAAGTATCCACCAGCGCTCTGGGTGCGTCGCGACTCTACAATGAAGCAGAAATTCGCGTGCTGCTCTCCGATACTCCCGCGGATCTTCCCGGCGGCGTAGGCGATGTCAACAATATTCGTCTGGCCAACATCATCGGGGGAACTTATCCGTACGGCATCGCGGCATCGACCCCAGGGTTGCCCGCCCTTGCCGACGGTGGCAGCTATAGCACCTACTTTGCGGCTGGAACCACTGCATACCCCGACACCAGCACATGGACAAACGCGCTTGTCTCGGTCGTCAGCCCGACCTTAGCTCCGGATTGGCCCTATGCCCCAGTGCAGCCAATCGCGGCCGACGTTACTTTTACCAATGATCAAGGTCCTCCGGCAGCACCGTTGACCACGCTGGTCGCGAATGCCAACAACAATGGCCTGACTGCTGCGCCGCCAGTGCTTGCGCTTACGCCTTGCACCAATACCAATCCTCCAGTTTGCCCGGCAACCCCAGCCCCTTACTACAAGGCACCCTATCCGTATTACACGCCGACGGCCGCCAATCTCACCAATACCTGGAATCTGATTGACGGCTACCTGCGCGTCGAATATCGCGACGTCAACGGCAACTATCACCCGGTCACAGCGGAATGGTTGCAGTTGGGATTCGCCCGCGGCCCGACGCCCCCATTGACCGCTGGCAGCAACCCCATCAACCCCAATGCAATTCTGATTTTCCAGTACCCCGCGGATCGCAACGGAAGCGGCGGCTGGCCTGACCAGACGGGCGCTGGCCCCACTGGCTGCGTAAATTCCGGCGGGTGGAAATGCATCAAAGCCAAACCACCCGAGGTTACACTCGATCAAACCACGCTCTACCCCTGGTATGGCGACAGCAAAGCCGCGGTGCAAAGCGTCAGCATGAACAACTGGTATCCCATCAACTTCTACGATCCGCGAGAAGGCGAATCGCGCGATACCCAGCAAGCCAACAACAGCTGCACGCCCAACGGCGTCATGAACGCCGTCGAACTCGACGTGGGCAACTTGAAGCGCTGGCTGTCGGGCGCGACCGGCGTCAGCGGCGCATCGGTCGACTACATTTCGCAGAACGGTTACATCCTCTATTTCTCTGACCGTAGAGGAATGCTGCCTAACCCCTGGGGCACGCAAGTAGATGCCGCGGGCACGAAGACCGGAGACTCCGGACTGGAAGATGACATTAACAGCGCCAACGCCGCCGGGAATCCCGACGGACTTCTGGACCCCATCCCCGCGGGCAAAACGAATTCCCCCGAGGACGTTAACTTAAACGGCAAGCTGGACAACTTCGGAGCCGGCAACATTGGCCTGGGTTTTGGCTATGGCGTTAACAATGGAACCGGCAGCGCCTACACCTTGACCAAGAGTGTGAACCGCCAGATCATCAACGCGGCTCCAGCGCCTGATCCCTACCTTACCGGCAATCGCATGCCGGTTTGCGTCATAGGACAGAAGAACTGGGTCAGCGGCGCACGCCACGTGCTGAAATTAGTCGACGGAACCCTGGGGAATCTGCCCCTCCGTGCCGACAACAGCAAAGGCGGATTCACCGTGGGCTCGGAAAATCCGGTTTACATTTACGGAGACTACAACTCCAACCCCGGCGACCTTATCTGGAACACCCCGGCAGGAGCGGACGCGGCAGGCATGGCTGCGGCCGGCATCGTTGCCGACGCGGTCACCGTGATGTCCAATGCCTGGCTCGATCAAAACAGCTTTTACAACGTCTGGCCGACCAACCCCTACACCGGGAACAACTCTGTCGGCTTCAACGTTCCTGCCCCAGCGCGTACCGCTGCGACGAGTTACTATCGAGTCGCGGTCGCCGCCGGCAAGAACATGAACTTCCCCTTCCCGGGATGGGAGACCAATGCCGACTACGGCTTTGGCACCGACGGCGGCGTGCATAACTTCATTCGCTTCGTCGAGGACTGGAGCGGCTCAACCCTCAACTACGAAGGCTCGCTGGTAAGCCTTTACTACGCCACCTACGGCACCGGCGTATTCAAATGTTGTAATTACTCGGTGTATGTGCCGCCGACTCGAAACTATATTTTTGATCCGGACTTCACCATACCGTCGCAACTGCCGCCGGGCACGCCGATGTTCCGCGACATCGACAACTTGAGCTACCGGCAAAGCTTCACCCCGCACACCGGCTGCTACTAAACCAAGGCGTAAGCCCAAACCGCCCCGATCCTGCTGCCCAGGATCGGGGCTTTTCAATGTAGGCGCGGGCGTCCTCGCCCGTGCAGCCTGTAAGATATTCCAATCACAAATGGGAGGATCCTCTTGCCCAAGATCACTGCTCTTTTCTGGGACGTGGGCGGCGTCCTGCTCAGCAACGCCTGGGACCGCGAGCAGCGCCAGCGCACTCTGAAAGAATTTAATCTCGACGTAGTCGAATTCGAGAGCCGCCACGAAATGCTGGTCTCCTCCTTCGAGCGCGGCAAGATCACGCTGCAGAGCTATCTGGAGCGCACCGTTTTCTATCGTCCGCGGTCTTTCACCACCGAAGCTTTCACCCAGCACATGTTCTCCCTGTCGACGCCAATTCCCGAGACCTTGCAGCTGGGAAAAGAGCTTAGCCGGTCGGGCAAGTATCAGATGTCCACGATTAACAACGAATCGAAGGAGCTGAATTTGTACCGCATCCAGACTTTCGGCTTGCGCGAAATCTTCAGCCTCTTCGTAAGCTCGTGTTTTGTCGGATTGCGCAAGCCCGAGGAAGGAATCTATCGTCTCGCCCTGGAGATCACGCAGCGGCCTCCCGAGGAGTGCTGCTTCATCGACGATCGCCCGCTGAATCTGGACAGCGCCTCGCGACTGGGAATGCAAGTCATCCAGATGAAGACCGCGGAACAGTTGCGCGCAGACCTGCAAAAACTAGGGGTTACTTCCACCTGAACCAAGAGAACCGAGCATCAAGAATACGGCGTGCACACTCTTTGCGTGTCCTTTGCGGACAGAACCGGGAACCTTTCGGGCAGGT
Source organism: uncultured Acidobacteriota bacterium (assembly GCA_963722725.1). Taxonomy (GTDB): domain Bacteria; phylum Acidobacteriota; class Terriglobia; order Terriglobales; family Acidobacteriaceae; genus JABDBE01. Next base: position 68,077 of record CAVROB010000003.1, on the reverse strand, counting down.
GCCGGAGAAGCTCATCCACGTCTACTCTCGCATAGATTCCCAATTCGGGACCGGGGTCGGCGGTCCACCCACTTTGTTCTTGAATTCCGTCCGTCATTACTGATAACCTTTAAACAACTATGTTATCTGCAAGATATTCAAGGTCTTTGAGAATCCTATCATTGCACCCGTCGCCGAAGTGCGAAAACGGAACGCAGGCGGTTAGCGAACACGCTAACTTCAATGTTTCCAAGATTTTGCCTCTAACTACCTTTAGAACCATAGATCTAGCGGGAGGAAAAATTCCCGATCGTTTGTTTTCTAGATTTTGCGTGGAAACGAGCGTTTTTTTTCGAGCGTATGCTGCACCATAATCTGTGCAATGGCAGAAGAGCCGTCCGCTCCATAGCTCACTCCAGGCCTGTATTCGTTGACGACAATGCTCGCGAATAGAACCCTTTTGGGGTTGACAAGGCGGTTTTTTCGCGGGAAACTCCGCTCAAGGTTTAAACTAAGCAGTGGCTCGAGGCAGGAAATGCCTGCTCGGAAGCCACATGTCCGCGCGCGGTACCGTTGGGGCTGGTTCAATGGCTCATCATCCGATATCTCAGCCCGATCCTTTCAACCCTCTACGGTCGAGCACTGCGCCAATCTCCCTGGGCCAGAACCCTCTCGTCCAGAAAGAAGACGGGCAGCTTGAAGAAGGCTTGTCCCTGGCAGAGTTGGCGACGGCATTGTCCGCCCACGGCGGCGGAGCCTTGTCCGCGGACTTGGCGCTGGATCTGGTGCTGAATGAAATTGTTGAGCACGCCCGCTTGGCGACGGGCGCGACCGCTGCCGCAATCGCCTTAGTGCGGGGCGATGAGATCGTCTGCCGCGCCACCACGGGCGCCAACGCTCCTGATCTCGGAGTCAAGTTGGACGTGCACTCGGGCCTTTCGGGCGCGTGCGTCCAAAGCAAGAAGTGGCAGCGCTGCGACGACACGGAAACTGATTCGCGCGTGGACGCCGAAATATGTCGTGATCTGGGGGTGCGGTCCATACTCGTATTCCCCGTAGTCCGGGAAGACAAGTTGCTGGGCGTGTTCGAGATTTTCTCGCCCCGGCCCAACGCTTTCAGCGATCGAGAGATTCAAACCCTGCAAGCGCTTTCGCGCAGCATTGTGAACAATGTGGATCGCGCCGCCGATGTGGTGGCGCCGCCCGCGCCGGTACTGCCTTCTTCCTCAATGCAGGCAGCGGCCGCAGCTACAGTGGCTGAAGTCGAAGGCGTCGATCATTTGCAGCTCGATGCAGTGCAGCTTAATCCCGAACCGGTCGACGTCGTGCACGAGGACGTTCCTGTTCCGGTGGTCGGCTCTCTGCCGGAAACAGCGCCAGAATCACAGCGTCAGCCACGCGACTATTCGATGGGTGTTCTGACTCTTGCTGTGATTACTTTGGCCTTGTTTCTGGGTTGGATGATGGGATACGTGCGTAGCCCTGGAACTAAAGCTAGGACCTTGAAGAATATCGCTACGCAGCCGGCGCAGCCCAAGCCGGTCGAGGCGGCTCGTGTTACCGATCAGCCGACATCTACGAGCCCCGCGTCCGCTCCGGCTGTCCCTCCGCAAGGCGCTTCCGAACAGAACGGGGCTGGTACGCTCCCACCCGGCGGCCTGGTGGTTTATGAAAATGGGAAAGTCATCTATCGGACGACGCCGCAAGGCTCGAGTCACACCGCGAAGGCCAGCACCGGACCAGTCACGGTCCCTTCGAAAGTTGCCGACGAATACCTGATGCTGCGAGTCGAACCCGATTACCCTGAATCGGCCAGAGAGCAGCACATTCAAGGGCCCGTGGTGCTCGATGCTGTCGTGGACAAGGACGGTGCGGTTGAGAAGCTCAGCACGGTTAGTGGCGATCCGCAGTTGGCGGCTGCAGCCACCGATGCAGTCAAGCAGTGGCGATTCAAACCTTTTTTCCGCAACGGCTCCCCCGAAGAATTTCAAACTCAAATCACGGTGAGTTTCAGACTGCCTTGAAGATGTCTGTCGCGCGTCAATAGTAATACTTCGTCATTGCAGTCCACTCACTCTGCGGATAGTGCTCGTGCAAGAAATCGAAGGCAGCCTTCGAAAGCTTGGTAGTTTCGATATTCGTGCAACCGAAACGGGTGGAACGCACAGCCAGATGCAGGGCCTGGGGAACAAGAGGATCCTGCGGGTGGTGCTCGGCGTAGGCGAGGACTTCACTGGTTAGATAATTCGGAGCAGTGCCGATGCCGGACAATTTTTGCCACTGCGATGTGGCCGATGATTTTGCAGCCTCTGTCGACCACGCTGGAAACGGAAAGTCGGGATCGCGGTCCACAAACTTCAGATTAAAGTCCGACAACTAACATGGGTTTGGGAGCGTCGCAAATAGCGACTGAGATACAGATCCTGGGCAGAGCTACGATGTGAAGTAGGCCCAATCAAGTGTGGCTGCTGTCAAGCACGGAAAGGAAAGAAGAAATATTTAAGGCGAACCGGATAACAAAAACCCAGTTGTCAGTTTTCTGTTCTTGGTTCTCAGTCTGTTTAGTTCTCGCTGCCTACTAGCCTTGGCTCGGGCTTGGTGGCGCTTTGTGGCCGGGTCCGCGGAACTTTGCCGCGCTTGAGGGCGTAGAGCGTCAGCTCCACTCGGGTAGAGACTCCGAGTTTCTCGAAAACCCGGAACAAGTAATTCTTGATGGTATGCTCGCTCAAATCCAGCCGCTCGGAAATCTCGCGATTACTGAATCCCTCAGCGACCATGTGAGCGATTTCATCTTCACGCTTGCTGAGTGGCCTCGAGTTGGGCATGGCACGGGTCTCGATCGGGATCGGGTTGACCAGCGCTTCCAGCACAAATTGTAGTTCCGCGGAACTGGCCCACACTTGACCTTCCTGTACGCAAAGGATGCACTTGCACAGCGCTTGGAAGGAGTCGGACCGCGAGAAGACGCCATACGCGCCGCAGCGGAAGGCCTCCACTACCAGGTTGCGCTCCACGGTGTCCAGCAACACGACGATGCTCACGTCGCGATAAAGGTCCCGGATCTCGCTCACGAAGCGCAATCCGTCAAGAGGTTCCGGAGAAAAGCTGGTGCTGATCAGCACGACGTCAAATCGATCGCGGTCCAGCGCGAGTACAACCTCTTCCGGGGTCGTAGCCGCTACCGCGTCGAAGCGTTTGCTGCGCAGCAATGCATCCACGAGGAGCTGGCAGCTCATGGCAACAGCATCTGCCACTAGGATTCTAGTCCTGAGGCCCGAATTGGAGACGGATTCCAACGGAAACTCGACACACACTTCTAAATGCGCACTTCAAATAGGGGAGGAACCCAAAAAATTCTACCCGCAATCGCACCGGGTCACAAGGAGTCGTCGGACCCTGATTGTTGCATTTTTCACTAGAACATTGGCGCATTCGTCTAATTGCCGTAGAATCAGTTAGTATTCGTCGAAGAACTCGAGTTCAGCCTCAACTTAACAGCTACTCGAAAACTGAGACGTTTGGCTCCATGACTTTTATCCTCTTGTTGACTCGTCGGTCTTTCGGGCACAGTGTAAGCAGGCGGATTTCAGTCTGGTCGGCTCGGATGTTCCCCGTCCGAGGATTTCTTGGGTTTTAGCCTGCGACATCATCTATTGTGTTCATTATCAGAAGCTTGATGGTCGTCCGGATTCTTCGGCGCCACGCCGTCATCGGTGGGTGTAGTTGAGAGGGTAGGAGAGCGGCATGTACGAGAAGTATTTTGGGTTGCGGGAACAGCCGTTCGGCGTAACGCCGGACCCGCGATTCCTGTACCTTAGCGCGGCCCATCGCGAAGCGCTGGCCTCCCTTTACTACGGCATTGAAGCGAATCGGGGATTTCTGGGCCTGATCGCCAGGCCCGGTATGGGCAAGACCACGATCCTCTTTCATCTGCTGGAAAAATTCCGCAATTCTGCGCGCACCGCATTCCTGTTTCAGACGCAATGCAGTTCGCGCGAGTTCATGCGTTTCCTGTTGGCTGAATTGGGCTACGAAAGCGATGGTCATGATTTCGTGCGCATGCACGAAGAATTCAACCGCCGACTCTTGCAGGAGGCGCGCGCGGGCAATCGCTTTATCGTTGTCATCGACGAGGCGCAGAATCTGGAGCCTTCGGTCCTGGAGACAGTGCGACTGCTTTCCGACTTCGAAACTCCGCGCGCCAAGCTGATGCACATCATCCTGGCGGGACAACCGGAATTGGCCGACAAACTAGCCAGCCCGGGCTTGTCGCAGTTGCGCCAGCGGGTTTCGATTGTTCATGGTCTGCAACCGCTGAACGCACCGGAGATCAGGAATTACATCGAGCATCGCCTGCGCATTGCGGGCTATGAAGGCGAACCGCTTTTCACTCCCGGGGTCTACGAGGAGATCGCGAGATTCACCGAGGGCATTCCGCGGAACATCAATAATTTCTGTTTCAATGCGCTGTCGCTTACCTGCGCATTGCAGAAGAAGATCGTCGACTCTGAAACCGTGAGTGAAGTGATCGCCGACCTCGACATTTCAAAGCTGACCTCAGACGTTCCCTCCGACCCGATCGACTTAGCCTACCCACGCAACCCCATGTCGCCGCCGGCTTCCAACGGGCAAAATAATCATGAGATTTTGAGTCCCTCGGAAGCTGCAGCTTACATGCAGCAGGTCGCAGCGAAGCTAAAGAACTGGCAGGATTCTTTGGATAAAACCATCAGCAGTTCGCGATTAGGACACCAGGTTCGGGCCCGCACGGATCGAGAACAGTGACTAGGATTGCCGGGAGAGAAGTGTCCGTTTTTTACAGGCGTCGCGCGTTCGTGTAACACGCAATCTACGGGATTAGCTCTGAAGCGCCCCTAAGTTTGGTTTTTTCAACTACGCTTTTGCCAGCCTGGAGATGGCAGGCGCGGGGAACTGTGACAGTGTTTGGGTCTGGGATGTCCCAGCCACCTTGTTCGCGATGATCGGTGTCAACTTCTTACCGTTGCCGTTGTTGGGACCCGCAACCTCGGCCGCGCTGCCCAAGCTGTAGGCGTAGAGAACGACCTCGACCCGCTTGGAAACTCCGAGCTTGTCAAAGATGCGAAACAGATAATTCTTGACTGTGTGTTCGGTAAGGCCGAGTCGTTGCGCGATCTCGCGGTTCGACAATCCTTCAGCTACGCAGCGCACTACTTCGACCTCGCGCCGCGAAAGCAATGCAGCACCCCGAGTGTCGACCACGCGCAGAGGCAGCGCTTCGCCGAGTGCCTCCAAAATGTAACGCAGCTCTTTGCTGTTCGCCCAGATCTGACCTTCGCTCACGCACTGAATGCATCTTGCCAGCGACGTCAGCGACTCGCTGCGGCTGAAAACGCCGCGCGCCCCGGTGCGGAAGGCTTCCACAACCTGGCTGCGTTCCGAACTGTCAAGCAGCATTATGACGCGAGTTTCGCCATGCAAGGCGTGAAGTTCGCGTGCCACCTCGAAGCCTTTGCGTTTGTCATCGTCGAGTTCGGCGCTGATCACGACAACCGCTGGCTTCTCCTTGGCCACGGCGGCAATGATTCCGCGTGCATCGGACACCGGTTCCAGCACCTGAAAACGCTTGTCGCGCTCCAGGGCGGCAGCCAGAAGTTGGCTGTTCATTCTGGTAGCGTCGGCGGCCAGCACTCGGATTATTGGAGAAACGTCAGGTAAGGCGATAGCGTGAGCCATAAGGATAGAGACCACGTGTCTGGAGCGGGTTCCTCCAGACTGTCCATTTTGTTTGACCAAACTCCTCGAGATAGATTTTTCTCGCGATGTTGGTCTTCACTGGGCCAGAGAAGTTTAATCACTACGGGACGGGTCACAAATGCACGGAGGAGAATGCCCCACCCTTATCAGCCGCCACCCCGGCGACTGTCTAACGAGACTTTATTCTCATAACTATACAGGGTAAATGGCACTTTAGTGCCACAAAAGAAAAGCCAAACCGTAACCCTAAAGATTCAATGTAAGTTGTTGAATCTTAAGTTATAAAAGGCGGTAAGCAGCCACGACTGGCGAGTTTTCGAGGTGGATAGAGTCCAAAAGCCGGACAAAATCAGTTCGCGGCCCACACAGTGTGGGCGAACTCGCTGACAGACCTCATTTCGACTGCAATCCGAATCCTTGCTGCGCCATGCGCACAATCTCGCGCCCGATGGGGAGCGAGGCGGTCGCCGCTGGGGACACAACGTTCCACACGTGCAGCATGTTCTGCGAACACATAAATTGAAAATCGTCGACCAGAGATCCGTCGCGACTGACGGCGGTCGCGCGCACGCCTGCGCCGTCCGCGACTAAATCAGCGCTGCGAACGTCGGGAACCAAAGTTTGCAGTGCGCGCACGAAGGCTGGTTTGTAAAAGGACCGGTAAAATTCTCCCGCGCCGCTGCGCCAGTATTTAGCAGCCATATGCCAGAAGCCGGAGTATGCGAATGTAGTGGCTGCGTCCTGCAGGCTGAAATCGGATCGCCGGTAACCTTCTCGCTTGAATGCCAGCACGGCGTTCGGTCCGGCATCGACGCCGCCGCTGATGCGGCGCGTGAAATGCACGCCGAGAAATGGGAAACGGAGATCGGGCACGGGATACAGCAAGCCGCGAACCAGGTTCTCTCGGTCTGGAACCAGATCATAATATTCGCCGCGAAATGGAACGATCGTGACTTCGGTTTTTTCTCCCGCCATGCGGCTGACGCGATCGCTGTGCAGTCCGGCGCAGTTGATCAAATATTTCGTGCCCAGAGATCCTCGGTTGGTTTCGATCACCGTTTCGCCATTGCCTCGGGCTATGCTTGTGACTTCGGTTCCCGTACTTACCGTGCCACCTTGCGCGACAATCAACTCGGCATATTTTTGGCAGACGGCCACGTAATCGGTGATTCCGGTTCCCGGCACGTGCAGCCAGCCCATGCCACCGCAGTGAGGTTCGATCTCGAGCGCTTGGGCCTTATCCAATAATTTTAAGCCCGTAATTCCGTTGGCCCGCCCTCGTTCGAGCAGCCCTTGCAGGCGCGGGATTTCGTCCGCCGTGGTCGCCACGATGATCTTGCCGCAGATCTCGAAGGGAATTGCGTGCTCGCGACAGAATGCCACCATCGCGGCCGCGCCCTCCACGCACAACTTCGCTTTCAGCGAACCCGGCTTGTAATAGATTCCGGAGTGGATGACGCCGCTGTTGTGTCCGCTTTGATGACGCGCCACGCGGTCTTCTTTTTCTACCAGCAGCAGGCGGAGCCTCGGGAAGGTTCGGCAAAGTTGCATGGCGGTGGAAAGGCCGACAATTCCGCCGCCGATAACCACAATGTCAAAGCTTTGATCGGGCATTGTAAGTGCGCCCTCGATCAGAACGTCGAGAACGCTGCTAACAAGATAAATGGAAAGGCGATTCAAATCGAAATATAGGTGGGGTTTGCTTTCCGCGCGGGCTCTGCGTCCCTAGTTCACAGTCAGTTGCACCTGCGCAGTCTGCTGCGGGAAGGAGTTTATCGTACCGCTTACGGTCATCGTGTAGCTTCCAGAGGGCGTGCCCGCCTGCCCATTTCCGCCGTTGCCGTTGCCTTGCAATCCGCCGCCGCAGGCGATGTCCAGTCCAAGTCCAAGAACCATAAGCATGAAGAAAGCTACCAATCGCTTTCGACGCCGCCGACTTCGACCCGCTCCAACGAAAACCACGACCAACCCTGGTAGGGAAAGCCACAGCCCATAGACGAGTGGTCGCAGGGCGCGGGCTCGACGCAACCTTGCAATAACCGGACCAGTTGTTGTGATGGTGAAAGTTACGTGCGTATCGCCACTACCCTTACTTACTTGCGTCGAACTGAGTGCGCATGTGCTCAGCGGCGGGCAATTTCCGGAGAAGGCGAGCGTCACGTTATTGGGAAACGAGCCTCCCGTCGGGGCTACATCGAGATCGTAGATCGCGGGCTGCCCCGCGGGTACGGACTCAACATCGGGATTCGATGTGATGGTGAAAGCGAAACCGGAACCCGAACCGCTGCCGGTCGAGGTGAAAGCCAGAAGGAAAGAATGTGTGGTTTTGTTGGCGTCCGTGCCCACGCTTGCAATGTTGAAGTTGTAAGTCTGCGCCACGTTGCTGCTCACGGTTACGGTAAACGGCGCAGCCAGCGCGGGGCTCACGGTGGGCACCACGCTACTAGGAGAAACCGTGCAGCTTGGGGGATGGTTCGATCCGCAGCTCAGATTGACCGCACTGTTGTAGCAGTCCGTGCCTTGCAGAGTGCCGTTGAAGATGGTCGCAGTGTCTACCGGAGCCGTCTGGGACTGCGGAATAATTTCGAGAGTGTAATTTGGCGTCGTATACGAAGTTGCCGTGAATGTAACTGGAAAAAGATGTGTGGTCTTTTGCGCATCCGTACCCGACGCCACGATGTTGAAGTTGTAAATCCCGCAGACGCCGCTGCCCACGGTCACAATGAACGGCGCACCGTTCGCCGTCGGCGTCAGATTTTCTGGCGAGCTCGAGCAAACGCCCGACGGCGGCTGAGGCGCGCCCGCACCGCAGGTTACATTCACCGGGCTGTTGTAGCCGTTCAGCGAGGTCAGCACGCCGCTAAACTTTACCTTACTGTTCACGACTGCCTGCAGGGACGGATTACTGATCGTCAGGGTGTAGTCCAGCGTGATCGTCAGAGATAAGGTCTGCGTCTTGGTGGAACCGTTTGTCACCGACCCCGTAATCGCGATGGGAAATGTCCCGGCGGTTGCGTTGGGAGCAGCGGTCACCGTTACCTTCACACACACGGGATTGCTTGTTGTGGGATTCACCGACTTTACAGGTGGATTGTTGACATAGAAGTTGCAGGTCGCTCCCGGTGGATTGTTGACGTAGAAGTTGCAGGTTGCTCCCGAGGGCAAGTTTCCGCAGGACAGATTTACCGTGTCATCAAAAGGCCCTTGCCCCACGACCTGGAACGAAACCGAGGGGGATGTATTTGAGGGAGCAACAGTGATGGCCGCAGGTGACGGCGCAGTCAAATTGAAATCCACCACATTCAGGGTCACGGGAGAATCGTGCGTAAGCTGGTCCGGATCGTTCCCGACTCCCTGTACGAAGAAGGCGTAGCTTTGAGGAGTTCCGCTCGCGGTGACGGAAAACGGAGCTCCCAGCTCAGACGGCACTATGCTGCCGGGAGCAACCGAGCAGGTAGGAGGAGGCGGAGTAGATCCCGCTATGCAGCTCATGGTGACGGAAAAGTTATAGCCATCGAGCGCGAAAACAGAACCATTGAATTGCGCGGGTTGCTGGCTGACAAACACAGTCAGGGGTGTGTTTGAGACGGACAGGGAAAAATCCGGAATCGTAGTGAGAAGAAACTGCCACACCCCGCGTCCATAGGTGGACGCGCGCAGCCACTTGTTCCCAGCGTCGTCGATGAACATACCTAGCGCGGTCACGGCAACGTTCGGCAGATATCCAGACTGGCCGCTGCCAGGCGCAGGCCCGACTTCTGTCCAGCTCGGCGCGGCTGTCCCGCTCGAGAAGATTCCGACATCCGTGCCGACGTAGATCGTTCCATTGGTTGGAACCGTGCCGGGGTCGACGAGAACCGCATTGGCCGGCGCATTGGGCAGGTTGGCGGTGAAATCGCTCCAGGAGAACCCGCCGTTCGTCGTCTGCCACACGTGCGACGTAGGAAAGCTCGTGCTGCTGAAGCCCATGATGCTGACGTACGCCGTGAGGCCCTGGTGATCAGAACGGTCCATCGCGATCCCAGAAATCGGAAAGCTGTTTGGATTGATCGAACCGGTTTGATCAATCCAGGTCGAAGGGCCCTCCGCGACATTCGTGCTCACCCAGACGTGTCCGCCGGGCGGAATGGTCGGAATGAGCGGCCCATCGCCGTCGGTTCCGGCATAGATCACTTTAGAAAAGCCGGTGTTCGTGTCGAGAACTCCCGCGGCCAGCGAACGTACCAAATTAATCTCGGCCCCGGTGCAGATCCCGTCTCCGTCGGTTTCAAAGCTGTGGCTGAGAACAGTAAATGCGCCGCCGGAACTCGAGCCGCGCCACATCCGGCAAGTGCCGACCATCATTTCACCAGCGTTCAGCGGATCGAGAATGTATGGCGGATAATATGGCCCTGTATCTCCGCCAACGGTTGCGCTTGTGACTACCGGCGTATTTTGAAAGTCCTGGGTGTGACAGTCGATTCCCGCGGCGCAGCTGAATATGTTCACCCCCGAAATTGCGTCGGGAGGATTGGAAACGAACCAAAGAAGTTCGTTGACCGGACTGATCTGGGTGTAGCCACCATCCCCGAAGTTCACGTTTTGCCAAATGCTGCCGGTCGACTGGGTGCCCGGCGATCCGTTTCCCTGAGTTCCTCCTAGAAGCGTACTGGCATCGCTGGGCGATTGCGAAAAAGAAACAAATTGGGTCATCGATCCCAGCGTCATGTTCAGGCTGTCGAATTGATTCGTGCTGCCACAAGTTCCGGTGGTCAGATCCGTGTACCCATTCAGCGCGCGGTAGATTCCGCCATCGTTGGCGAAGTACATCACGTCTTCAGTACTGTTGTTGACGAGAAACGACACTGCGTGTTGCGCCGGATGAACCTCGGCGATGGAACTGCATCCGTAGGCGTGCGTGAGGTTCAGAAATGTATTCGCACCCGTACCACTGCAGGTCGGGGACGTGCTGATGATTTCGCATTTGTACAGGTTGATCGTTCCCGCGTAGAGATCAGTGACTCCGCTGTTGCCGTTCGGCACCGCCGCAAGCTCCAGGTTGTAGCTGCCTTGTTCAGTTCCACAGCCAAGCTGGTCGCCGCAATTGATGATGCCCGCGTCGTTGATCTGCATCCATGAGCTGCCGCCATTGGTCGATTCCCAGATGCCCTGATCGAAATCATTTGCGTCCACGTACCAGACATACATTTCGTTGCGGCCGGGAACGACGGCAATCTCGCCGCGGTAAATCGGACAGGTCGACGAACTTGGACTTGCCGGACATGCGGCCGTGGTCAGCCCGCCACCGGGTTGATTCGCGAGACGAGTCCAATTGATGCTATCGGGTGACGAATAAAAGCCGTGATAGCGCAGCGCAGCAAAGAACAGTCCTGCGCCCGCGTTATAGACGACCGAAGTTGCTGAGCCGGGCGCTGTGGCCGTGCCGCCGTCGTTCACGGTTGCAAATGTCCAGGAAGCTCCGCTGTCGACGGAATAATACAGTCCAAGATTTGCGGTCAGGGGATTAGCGAGTCCTTCAATGATTCCTTCCGACGCACCCGCAGCGGCGGCTACCGCGATGCTGGGAGCATTGCTGCTGAAGGCAATCCTGCTGAATCCCATGCCTGCGAAGGGCCGTGTCTGGGTGGTGTCTTCTGTGATCAGCGTCCAAGTTGTGCCGGCATCGGGTGATCGCAGGATTCCCAAACCGTAGTAAGAATCGGCGGAACTATTGGTCTCGCCCGTGCCCACCAGAATCACGCTGTTATTCGGATTGTTGTTTCCCGGCTGAATGGCGATTGCTCCCACGGCAAGCGTGGCCTGGTTGTCGGTGAGAGCAGTCCAAGTCACGCCTGACGAATTTTGCGTTACGGCCTGCGTGGCGTTAGTGGATTTCCAAACTCCGCCGTACGCCCCGCCGATGTAAACCGTGCTCCCGGTTGGATCCGCCGGATCGATTGCCACCGCAGTGGCTCGTCCGGATACCCAGCCGTAGTTGTACTCGCCGACGCCGCTCGCATCGGATGCCAACGGAGCGGGTCCGAGTGGGCTCCAAACCAGGGCAGTCGGCGCTGCATCCACTAACTTCTGTGCCCTTGCGCCGCGCGCAGCCCGCATTCGCATCTTCTGCAGATAGGCCTGATATCGCTGAGCTGCGCCTGATTGACTGGGAGAACTTCGTCCGCGCAGGAACCACTGCTCGCGCAACGCTCGCTGTGCGCGACCGGCGAGTTCGGATTCGGAGCGAGGCCTCAAGTCTTGTGCGGAAACATCAGCCGGGAACAATGCCAATAAGAACAACAAAAGCCAATGTAGGCGCGGGCGTCCTCGCCCGTGCTCCCGATTCAAGCTGTAAGGAATGCCCCACGACGAGATAAAGCACCGCGCACCTGCGGGCGTTTTCCTCATGCCACCTGCGGTGGAAATAGCGAACCCGATTTGTCCGGAGCGATCTTCCCCAATTTGACCAGGCGCACGATAATCGAGGGCACACTCCGGTTGTGGGTGCCCGCGATCTCATCAAAACTCATTCCTTTGCGCAGTTCCTCGCAGACCTGTTTATCTTCCTCTCGTGACCAGTATTGACCTGCGCTGGCGGGCTTCTTGAGTTCGCGCTGTTCCTGGGTGACGAGCGCCGCCAGCGCTCTGTTCAATGCCATAACGACCTGCGGATTCCGGCAAACCGCGTCTTCTTTCAGGACCTCGCGGGTTTCCGGATGCAGTCCGTCGGCCAGGGCGCGGATCACTTTGATGGCTTCCTGAATCTCCATTCCACAACCTCCCGAGGACGTATGGTAGCCGGCAGAGGGGGCGGCCCGTTGTGATCAATGAACATTAGGCGTGAGCTTAGCCCACAATGGGACTGGACGCCCTCGGCTTTGGCTATACTGGCCTTTGTTTCTTGCCGGGTTTTACGGAGACATATGGACTGGCAGGCATTCTGGCTGACAATCCGTTTAGCAGTGCTGGTAGCGACAGTGCTCGTGGTGTTGGGCCTGCCCCTCGCTTACTGGATCGCGTATTCGCGCCGTCGCTGGAGATTTCTTGTCGAGGCTGTCGTCGCTCTGCCCATCGTTTTGCCTCCCACTGTGCTGGGGTTCTACGTACTCGTTGCGCTCGGGTCCCACAGCCCGCTGGGACGCTGGTGGCAGGCAATGACGGGGCACACGCTTGCATTTACTTTTGAGGGGCTGGTCATTGGTTCGATTATTTACAGTCTGCCCTTTGCGGTTCAGCCATTTGCTGCCTCATTCATACTCGTCGATCCAAGACTGATTGCAGCCTCGGCGACCTTGGGCGCATCCAGGCTGCGAACATTTTTTCGGGTGATTCTGCCGCTTTCTTTTCCTGGACTGGTGACCGGAGTCGCTCTGAGCTTCGCTCACACCATGGGCGAGTTCGGCGTGGTGTTAATGGTTGGAGGAAACATACCGGGCGTTACGAAGACGGTTTCCATCGACATCTACGATAAGGTTCAAGCGCTCGACTATGCCGGCGCCAATCGGACAGCACTGGTGCTGCTCGTGATTTCTTTTGCAGTGCTCTCCTTGGTGTATGGCGTCAATCGAAAAGTGGGAGTGGCGTGGCCATGGAAATAATTCGAACATGCAGTCGGATGTTTTCCTTTGTGAACCTTTTTGTTCTTAGTGGGTCAAGCTTTTCCGACCGAGCCAGATGACAACGCAAACCGCAAGAATTGACACTCCCGCTGATCCCAGTTTGCGGCATGCTCTGACAATTCAGATCCATAAAAGCTTTGCCAACGCCGGGCGCGATTTCACGCTCGACGTCGGATTTACCCTCGCCCGTGGAATCACAATCATCTTCGGCCCATCTGGCGCAGGTAAGACGACGCTGCTCGACAGCATCGCGGGCCTGACGACGCCTGACTCGGGAAAGATAACGGTCGGCGATTGTATTTTCTTCGACCGCGAGACGAATCTCGCTGTTCAAACCCGAAGAATCGGATACGTCTTTCAGGACCTCGCACTTTTTCCTCATCTCACTGTGCAGAAAAATGTCGAATACGGCCTTGCCGGCGTACGCAAGAGCGAACGACGGAAAAAGAGTGACGCGATCCTCGAATCCTTCCGAATTGCGGATCTACGCGAACGCAAGCCGGGAGAGATTTCTGGCGGTGAACGCCAAAGGGTGGCACTCGCCCGCGCCCTGGTTACCGACCCCTGCGTTCTGCTGCTCGACGAACCGATGGCCGCGCTGGATGCCGCCACCAAATCGAAGATCATTGACGACCTGCGCGCGTGGAACAAGACCCACGGTATTCCGATCCTTTATGTTACGCACAATCGCGAAGAGGTCTTTGCTCTGGGCGACCGTGTGCTTGTGCTCGAAAACGGCCGCATCATTGCCGACGGAACGCCGCATGGAGTAATGGCCGCGCCCCGTCGGGAATCGCTGGCGCAGCTCATCGGCTTTGAGAACATTTTCCACGCCGTCGTGATTGCGATTCAGGAAAAACGTGGCACCATGCGTTGCCGCATCGCCGAAAGCGATGTTGAACTGGAAACGCCGCTGGTGCGAGCGGAGGTCGGATCGACCTTGCTGATTGGGATTCGCGCCGGCGATATCCTGCTGGCTACAGTTCAACCCGCAGGGTTGAGCGCTCGCAACATAATTTACGGACGCGTGCTTTCCGTTGTGCAGCGCGATGTGATTGCGGTTGTGCGAGTGAATTGCGGAGTGGAGATGGAAGTTCATCTCACCCTGGCCGCGCGCGATTCCCTGCAACTCCAGCCCGGCCACGAGGTCTGGCTAATCGTGAAAACGCATTCGTGCCATCTGATGACGGCGAGTTGAACAGCGTGGTAGCCCGCTCTCCTGTGCAGAGCAAACCCCGAACGAACGATAGTGTGAATCGGCCGTTGTCTCGAAAACTAACGTTTCGGTTATAACGCAATTGTTACCACCGTAATCTATCTTGGTCCATATCGGGCTGGTACCTTGTCCCCTGATCTCGCGGACCGCCGCAAAGCAAATTAAGGGTACGGAATTCTTTCCAAAACCCAAACAGGTGACTATGAACAATTGTCGAAGGCAGGTAACGCTGGCAGTTTTCTTGATTATGGTGGCGGTTCTTTTTTCTTCGTGTGTGGGCACTGGAAGCAGTTCATCCAATCCGCCGGCGGGGTCGACTCTTGTGAGTGGAGTCGTGGTCGACAATGGCCCCGCGCTCACGAACGCTACCGTAGTCATAAACGACTCTTTAGGAGCACAGAAAACCACAACCACCGCTACAGACGGTAGCTACAGTATCGATGTATCGAGTTTAACCGCGCCGTTCGTCCTGACTGCGACCGGCAATGTGGGCAGCACCGCGGTTACTCTCTGGTCAGTGGAAGATGTCGTCACGGCTTCCACGACCAATACGGTCAACATCACACCCTGGACTACAGCCATTGCGGCGGCGCTATCGAGCACGGGGAAGGCGCAAGACCTCAATGCCATGGCGAACAAACAAACGATTCTGTCCGACCTCACTCAGGTCGATGCTTACACCAAGACGTTGCTCGCCCCGACCCTGGTAGAAGCCGGATACACGGCGACCCAAGGGCCGATCGAAACTGCGTTTACGGCCAACGGCACGGGCTACGACTCGATTTATGCCAATCTCGCCGTCGGCACGACGGCGACAAACGCTGTGTTTATGGCCGACCTGACCGCAACCCCTTGCGGAACCGGAGAGACAACCAACTGCGTTGCGTATTCGGATCCTGGTACGCAGACAGTCACGGACCCGAACATTTGTGGGTCCGACATTGCTTCGGGAGCACCAATTCTTTGCGACTCGAACCTGGCCCCAACCGCGGCGCCACCTTCCTGGCCACAAATAACCATGAGCCAGGCGTATACCTTCGGCTGCGTCGGATGCATTTTCTGGGGGAACGCGGATAACTTCTCACAGACTCCAACGCAAACACCGCTCACGTTGACCGGCATTACTCCTACGAGCGGCGGCAGCGGTGGTGGAGGCGGCGGTGGCGGGCGGTGGTACCGGTGGACCCTATTATTGGGACAACTGGACTTGTGGATCTTCTTCGCAGTGTGCCTCCCTAATGGGTGGATATACTGGCTCTACCGGTCCCATGTGTACTTTGAGTGATTGCACCGCATGGGGTAATAAATTCATCCCTGGTGGCTATTCATGCTCGACCACTCCAATCTACACAGAAAGCACTGGGACGCCGGCGAATGGCGTATGTGCCCAGAATGGTGTTGATTTTCGACAGAAGTTAAGAAAATCAGTACGAACTCTCGACTAAAAACGGGGCTAAGCAGTTTCGAATTGTCTGCTCCGTAAACAGTTTGGATGCCCCTTGATAGAGCCTTCGCTCTTATCGAGGGGCGTTTTAGTTTTGCGGTCGTGCCAGTGGGACGCATTGATTGCTTTCTTGGTGGACCCGGGCCTAGACACGCCGTGGATAAGACAGCGGCCTCGTCGATGGATCCGCTGGTTGAAACCGTTCTAATGGTCGACGCGGTCAATGCTTCCTTGTCGAAGGTATATGTGGATCACGCCTCCAGTCTGACCTAAGATAAGCTTGCCCGGGACTTCCAATCAGCTACAGGTGTTGGTTAGCTGGGAGGGTTCATGAATTGCAACGGTTGTGGCGTTGAACTCGATCCTTCCGAAGAACAGGTCAACGCTTCGGTTGACCAGATTCTACAAACTTCCCTCAAGGACGCCGAGAAGAAAGCAGGCGTTTGCCCGCTCTGTGGTCACTCCAAAGAAGTACCTTACTCGCATCGCAAGACGGTGCTGTTCGGATTGTTGTTGGCGTGCCTGCTCGTCAGCATCGCTGGCGGCATCTTTGTCTACAGATCGCGACAGACACAACGAAACGCGGCGGCCAATGAGGCTGTTGTGCGGATGTCGACCAACGCAGACATAGCCAAGCTTCTGGGAACGCCTATCAGCGTCGCGCCTGGGCTGCAAGGAGAGGTCAAGCAGGACGAGACCGGATGGAAGGAAGCACATCTTACGATTCCCGTGCATGGCCCCTTGGGAGACGCGACAGCGCATATCATTGGCGGCCGAGGAGCTGGTCCGTGGGTTTTCACGACCTTCGAAGTCGATTTTGAGAAGCAACATCAGAAAGTGGACCTCGTATCAGGGCGTGTGGTCGAGTACGATCCTAACGCCTACGTCGACGTCCACACGCAAACGGCAGTGGCGCCGGAGTACGTCAACACGGTTGCTGCTGAACCGCGCTTTGACGGCGATTTTCCCTGTGTGTTCGCGTCAGTAAGCGGGAGCAACGTGGTACCGCAGTTGGGGAAATGTGCCATGCCGACCGAACACGCCGGGGCCATCGATCGCTTCGAGGTTGATCTCCGTAACGGTAACTTTGTAATGCGTCAGTCGGACTTGTACCTCAATGATGTGTTTGAGGTTCCTCTCACCCGCTCGTACCGCTCCTTCGATTGGGTGTCCGCCAATCCGGTGCATGCTTTTGGTCGGAACGCGAATCATCCTTTCGACATTGCTCCGATCGGCACCAGAAATCCCTACACCTATCAGATGATCGTCCTTGAAGATGGCGACTTTCTATATTTCGATCGTGTGTCAAAGGGCACGGGCTACGCTGATTCTGTGTTCCAGCACACCGAGACTTCCACCAGGTTTTATAAAGCCACAACTAGTTGGAATGGCAACGGGTGGACCACAAGACTCGCCGACGGTTCAGAGATTCGTTTCCCTGAGTCTTACAACGCTAGAAATCTGGCGCAAGGCGCACCCACGGAGATGCGCGATGCCAGCGGCAACCGCCTTGAACTGCACCGTGATCCGCAGCGGAATTTGCTGGAAATCAGGACGCCGCACGGGCATGGGATGACGTTCAGCTACGACGAGCTTTCGCGCATCAAGCACGCTCAGGACGACGCGGGCCATTGGGCACGATATGAGTACAACTCTGACGGAATGCTAACAGCTGCTATCTTCTCGTCTGGCCGCGAGCGGCATTACGACTACGATGGAGCCCGGATGACCAGAATTGCGGACGAAAACGGGAAGGTCTTGCTTCGCAACTGGTATCGGTCGGAAGTTGTGATCCGGCAAGAATTTGCGAATGGAGCCGTCTATCAGTATGTCTACGACTGGGCTACCGATCGATACTATCCCGACAGGGTTGTGGTCACGCTGCCAGATTCTACAAAACAAGAAGTGCACGTGGCCGATTCCGTTCCGGAATTTGTCAAGAACTATCGTCATCGCTAAACGCGATCGGGACGTGCCCGAGCCTTCTTTTCGCAATCGTAGGCGAACCAGGCTTTGTCTGCGCCGTCGTTGCTTTCTTGTGACGCCTGGGCCTAGACTTTTCTTGTACGGATGGAGAAACAGCTTCGGGCCTTTGGACGGAGCCTGGCAGGCGAGGTGAGTCGGGATGAGGACGTTCTTTCAGTGGTTTCTGGTGCTGCTTTTGCCACTCGCTGCCGCAGCGCAGCAAAACGCTCCTTCGACGCAGCAAAGCACCACCCCGCCGCAGCAAAATCCAGCCCCACCGCAGCTCCAATCCCGCCCTGGCGGGCCCTCGCTTCCATCGCCGAGCACCCCGGACCGGCAAATCACACTCGACGTGCAGGTTACGGACAAATCTGGCGTAGCTGTCCGCGGGCTGAAGAAACAAGACTTCACTCTTCTCGACGATAAGCAGCCGAAAAACATTGTCTCGTTTCACGCCGTGGACAATACATCGGGCTCGCCTACGGACCCGCCCGTGGAAATTGTGCTGGTTGTCGACGCAGTCAATGCTACCTTCCAGACGGTCAATTACGAACGAAATGAACTTAAGAAGTTTCTGCTCCAGAACGGAGGCAAGCTGGCTCTGCCGGTATCGCTGATCGTTTTTACCGATGCTGGAGCGAAGATACAGGACGGCTCCTCGCGCGATGGGAATGCTCTGGCGGCGCTCTACGATCAATACGAGACCGGACTGCGGTCCATTAATCGATCTCAGGGATTTTACGGCGCAGCCGATCGTTTCGATCTCTCGATCAAAACCTTGACCTCGGTTATCGACTATGAGCAGCCGCGACCGGGTAGAAAGCTCATGATTTGGTTCAGTCCGGGATGGCCCCTGCTTTCAGGACCGAACGTTGAGCTTTCCCACAAAGGCCAGCAGCAGCTTTTCAACTCCATCGTCGCGGCCTCTACTGGGCTCCGGCAGGCCCGCATCACTCTCTATAGCGTTGACCCACTCGGTCTGTCGGACGCCGCTAGCATTCGGATTTCGTATTACGAGGAATTCTTGAAAGGCGTAGGCTCCCCTAGCCATGCGCTGCCCGGCAATCTGGGATTGCAGGTGCTTGTGGTTCAGAGCGGTGGGCGCGTTTTCAATTCAAGTAACGACCTCACGGCGGAGATCGCACGTTGTGTCGCAGATGCCGATGCTTTTTACGTCGTCTCGTTCGAGGCCGCTCGTGCGGATCAGGCGAATGAGTACCACTCCCTTGCGGTCACGATCGACAAGCCAGGAATTACGGCCAGAACGCGCACCGGCTACTACGCCCAACCCTAAATCGCTACCTTTCCTGCTTCTAAAGTTTTGGCGCTTCCGTCCCCAACTCCATCGCCAGGGAATAGCGGCGTGGGATTTGCACAGGATTTGAGAAGCAAAGCCATCTTTTTGGTTCAGCGCGAGAGCCAATTTGCGGTAGGGTAGGGCAATACAAAAAATCAGGCATTCCCATTTTGGCAGTTCTAAGTTGCTGAAAGCAGGGGCTGGTGTATTTAGTGGGTTCTGACGCCGTATGAGGCGTAGAGAGGGATAGAACTGTGCTCCATAATAGGTTTCGACAGAGCACCTGTCGTCCCATCGAACGCGTAAGTTTGGGTGCGGTCGGCGGAATTAGATCCTTCGCTTTGCCCAGGATGACGCCGTTGACTTTGGGAATGCAATATCAGCAGGAGAACGGATGAAGGCGATGATCGCGATCGCAATTGCGATGCTGCTTGGATTTGCGAGTGCGCCGGTCGCAGCCCAAAACGCTGCCCAGGGGAAAGAAAAGGCTGCGGCCGATCCGTCGCCCAGCCAGGCTGCCAGTCAACCCATGTCTGTGGCGGGGCCGAGCTATGTGATCGGTGCAGATGATGTGCTGCTGGTCTCGGTGTGGAAAGAACCGGACCTCACCATTACGCTGCCAGTTCGTCCGGATGGAAACATTTCTTTGCCTTTGTTGAATGACGTTCCTGCGGCGGGACTTTCGCCGACGCAACTGGCGGCTTCGATCACCGAGAAGCTAAAGAAGTATGTCGCTGATCCGCGAGTAACCGTTATCGTCACCCAGATCAACAGCCAAAAAATTTATGTTACGGGAGAGGTGCTGCATACGGGAGCGATTCAACTGTTGCCGAACATGACAGTGCTGCAGGCGTTGGCGGACGCGGGTTTCACGCAGTTCGCGAATACCAAGGGTATTTATATTTTGCGCGAAGAAAACGGGCGGCAGCAGAAGATCCCAGTAAACTACAAGCGCCTGGTCAAGGGCCAGGCCATCGACCAGAACATCATCCTCAAGCCAGGAGACACGATTGTTGTCCCGTGAGGAACATGCGATGAAGAGAAACGCGCTGAGGTGGATGTGGATTGGCTTGATGATGAGTTTTAGTTTGGCGCGCACCGGTTGGGCGCAAAATGACAGCAGCCAGAGTGGACAAACGTCTGGCACTGCTGGGACAGCATCAGAAAGCCAGGACAATCCGTCAACCCAATCTCCTGACAATCCGCCGATTTCCGGGCTCGATCAACCGACCCTGGGAGTCCGGTTTCCGACCCGCAGTTTCCTGGTTCCGGGAGCGCATGTGAGCGAAGCGCTGGATACGAACGCGGGCGAAAGCTCGGGAAGTTCGGCCGTTACTGGAGTGACGCGGGCCCTGGGTAGCCTGATGCTGCAGAAGATTGGCGGCCGCTTTGAGACCGCTCTCGACTACGTCGGCGGGGTTGCGTTTTACACAGGGATCAGCCCCAGCGTCAGCCAGATCCAACAGTTCGACGCCGAAGAGAAAATTCTATGGCGTAGTGGCGTACTGACGTTACGGGACCGATTCAGTTATCTGCCCGAAGGGTCATTCGGGTTCGGAGCTTACGGAGAGTCGGGAGCTTACAACCTCGGCCTGGGTGGAATCGGATACGTCGGCGGAACTCTAGGGCAGGGACTGGGCGGATTGTTTGGATTGGGCGAGTTCGGCAGTCTGGGTCAGGCGCCTCGCATCGATAATCTGTCGGTTGCGGATGTGGTCCAGAGCCTGACGGCGCGTTCGTCGATCACAGCGGCGGGCGGATACGAGATTGTACACTTCACGGATAATACGGCGAACTTTGTCGACAGCAACCAGATCACCGCCCAAGTCGGGTACGATTACCAACTGAGCCGGCGGAGCCAGGTTGCGGTGATTTACGGATTTCAGGATTTTCAATATCCCAACATTCCGGGAAGTTCGTTCAACACGCAGGTGGTGAACTTGATGTATGGCTACCGCATTTCGGGACGGATGGACTTTTTGATCGGCGCGGGTCCGCAATTTACGTTCATTCATAACTCTCCTTTATTTGGGGGCTCGAGCGATCGGATTACGGCGAGCGTTCGCGGGATGTTGAGGTACCGTTTCCCACGCACCTCGATTGGAATCTACTTCGACCGCTACGATTCAAGTGGATCGGGCTATTTCGCCGGAGCAGTCAGTAACGTGGCGCGCTTTTCGGTCTCACGTCCGCTTACCCGCCTGTGGAGCGCGACCGCGGACATCGGCTATGCCTACAGCAGCGCGTTGCAGCCGAATCTAAACGGGCCTCTTCCGGCTTCCACTACTTCGTTTCAGTACGTGTATGCGGGAGCAGCTGTGCATCGCCCTCTGGGAAAGCATTTCGCTTTGTTTTTCAGTTATCAATACAACGATCTTTGGTTTAATGGTTCCTCTTGCAATACGGGAGGAGTCTGCGGCTCAGTGCCGCGAAATGTAGCCGCCGTCGGTTTGGATTGGAATCCTCGACCGATCCGGCTCGATTGATTTTGGTTTGTGTCGTAGGCAGTGGGATGGGACATTGGCATGATTGAAAATCGCGAATTGAGCGTGGACGATTATCTGGCGATGCTGCGCCGGCGTCTGAAAGTTATTCTCATTCCAGCGCTGCTGGCGGCGCTTGCCGGCTTTCTGATCTCGTATGCATTTGCGCCCCGGTACACTTCGCAATCCCTCATCCTGGTAGAGACACAAAAGGTTCCAGAAGGCTACGTGCAGCCGGTTGTTACTGAGGATATTGTGCAACGCATCGCGACCATGGAGCAGCAAGTGCTCAGCCAGAAAG
The DNA here is from genome assembly GCA_963722725.1 of uncultured Acidobacteriota bacterium. Lineage (GTDB taxonomy): Bacteria > Acidobacteriota > Terriglobia > Terriglobales > Acidobacteriaceae > JABDBE01. Next base: position 46,058 of record CAVROB010000003.1, on the reverse strand, counting down.
AATTAGATGCGATGGTCGAACGGCTGGGTTTAGCAAAAGGCAAGAGTGTCGAAGAAGCCATCGACGAGATACGAGAGGAAGTTCGGAAGAATCCCTTGATCGAATGGGTGTCTCCGGACTCCGCCGCAGTCAAGCAACACAGGCCCGGACAAAACGATATACCCGGCTTTTACGTCAACTACACGGCCAGCAACCCTCAGGAAGCGCAACAGATTTGCACTGAGCTGACGTCCATGCTGCTGGCGGAGAACTTGAAGACCCGCGAGCAGGTGGCGCAGAGCACGACCGATTTCCTGGCCCGGCAGGTCGATTTGGCAAAGCATGATTTGGACAACCAGGACGCCAAAATGGCCGCTTTCAAGAAACAGTACATGGGCCAGTTGCCCGGCGACGAAGAAAATACCATGAAGCTGCTGGCAGGATTGAATTCGCAACTCGATGCTTATACGCAAGCATTGAATCGCGCCGAGCAGGATCGAGCGTATGCGCAATCCTTGCTATCGCAGCAGTTGGCGGCGTGGAGTTCGTCGCAGACCTCGATGAATCCCGAGAACCTGCAGAAGCAGTTGGCCGATCTGCAAACCCAACTGATTAGTTTGCAGGCGCGATATACCGACGATCATCCCGACGTAGTAAAGACCAAGAACGACATCGCCGAACTGAAGCGCAAGTTGAACGAAATGAACTCGGCGACTGCGCCGGAAGCAGGAAATACGGACAAGGGAAGCGCGTCGGAACCGCCAGAGATCAAGCAATTGCGATTGCAGATACATCAGTACGATCAATCCATTGCTCAAGCTACGCGCGAGCAGAAACTGCTGCAGGATCAGATCAAGACTTATCAAGGCCGGCTTTCGCTCAGTCCCGGCGTAGAAGAACAATACAAGGCGTTGATGCGGGATTATGAAACCGCACAGAAGTTCTACAATGATCTGCTCGCCAAGAAGAATGAATCGGAAATGCAAACTGACATGGAGCGTCGGCAACAGGGCGAACAAATGAGTTTGCTGAATCCCGCCAATCCTCCCGACGTGCCAAGTTTTCCCAATCGATTGTTGTTTGCTGGGGGAGGCTTGGCTGCCGGGCTGACCTTTGGACTCGGCCTGGCAATCTGGCTGGAAGTGCGGGACAAATCGATCCGTGACGAGCGCGACGTGGTGGCGGCTCTGGAAATGCCGATGCTGGTATCGGTGCCGTGGATCGATGAGAAAGTGGCCAAGCGAAACGGTTATGGGAAGCCACGAAGTGATTCGAAGCGAGCGTTGCAGGCCAGGAGTGAAGAAGACAAGCGCGAAGCAGTAGAGGTTAAGAGCTGATGTACAAGGATTTTTTTGGACTGAAGGCGAATCCGTTCAACGTAAATCCGGACCCGCGTTACTTGTTTCTGACGCGGCACACGGAAGAAGCTCTGGCGTGTTTGACCTACGGCATCCAAAGCCGCAAGGGATTCGTGTTGCTGACCGGCGAGGTGGGCACGGGCAAGACGACACTGCTCAATAAGCTAATGGAGTGGCTGCGAGTGCAGCAGGTGGCGACTGCTTTCATCTTCAACTCGCAGATGAACGTGCCGCAGTTTCTGGAATATATGATGGCGGATTTTGGGATTCCGTGCGATTCCAAATCGAAGAGCCAAGTCCTGCTGAAGCTGTACAACTGGCTGCTGGATCGCTATCGCGCGGGCGAAACCGCGGTCCTGATCGTGGACGAGGCGCAGAATCTTTCCGACGAAGTGCTGGAAGAGATTCGCCTGATGACGAACCTTGAGACTTTCACCGAGAAATTGTTGCAGATCGTCGTCGTGGGACAGCCGGAGCTCGAGCAAAAATTGAAGCAGCCGAACCTGCGGCAGTTGCGGCAGCGGTTGACTCTGCGAGCCAAGACGCATCCGTTAACTCTGGAAGAGACCCGAGCCTATGTGGCGCAACGACTGCGAATTGCGGGATCGAACGGGCAACAGATCTTTGATCCTGAAGCTTTGGCCGTCATCCATCGCTACTCGGCGGGGATTCCGCGCGTGGTGAATCTGATTTGCGAGCATTGTCTGGTAAGCGCCTTCGTGGATCACGAAAAAGTAATCCGGAGCAGCGTGGTGGAAGCAGTAGCCCGAGATTTTGATTTGGGCGAAACCAGCATATCGAACAAGGCGGCAGCTGCGCAGCCAACCGTGCTCACCACTCCGTCGGGAGAAAGGCTCGATCTGGTGGCGGCGCTCAAGACCCTGGTGACCCTGGCGGACCGGTTGCGAGAGTCGGAGCAAGAAGCCGCCAAGGAAAGGAAGCTGTGAGCCGAATTCACGAGGCACTGAAGCGCGCGGAAGAGGACCGGGCCGCGGCGCAAGCGGGTCACAGCGAGTCAGCACAAATTGCCGAGATCTCGACCCAGGCTCCGGTTGCGGGCGCACCCTCGATCATCCCAACGTTACCGTCGCTCTCAAATCAGCTCACCTACGAAACTTTGTTATCGCGTTGCGCTCTCTGTACCTGGTCGCCAGACGCAAAGACCATGCTCTTCTACAACTCGGAGCAGGGACCCGGCACGGAGGAATTTCGCACATTAAGATCGCGGCTTTACCAGATGCGCGAGAAGCAGCCACTGAAGAAGGTGCTGGTTACGAGTTCGCTGCCCAAGGAAGGGAAGTCGTTTGTCGCGGCAAATCTGGCACAAGCGATGGTGCGCCAGCACGGCCGTCGCGTTTTGTTGATCGATGGGGACCTGCGCGCTGCGCGCCTGCACCTTGCCTTGGGAACCGCCTTAACGCCGGGTCTTGCGGAATATCTGCTGGGCGAAGCGGACGAGTTCGGGATCATGCAGCGCGGCGCGATGGAGAATCTGTTCTTCATCCCCGCGGGCCGTTCAACCTCGAATCCCGCGGAACTGATTGCGAATGGCCGCTTGAAAGTTCTGCTGAGCCGTGTGGAGTCTCTGTTCGATTGGATTGTCATTGATTCACCGCCGGCGGTTCCCGTCTCCGACGCCGGGCTGATGAGCAACCATTGTGATGGCGTGCTCATGGTTGTGCGCTCGACTGCTACGCCGTCCGATGTGGCGCGCAAAGCGCGGGCGGAATTTGACGACAAACTCTTGCTCGGTGTCGTGCTCAACGGCATGAAGCACGACCCCGCGGAATACAAGCGGTATTACGGCGCATACGGCAAAGATGGTTCGAGGTAAAGGTGATCCGGCTCTTTAACGTCTATTATCCGATCCGCACGCTGATTCTGCTGGTGGGCGAGGCCCTGATTGTATGGACTTCGTTTCTGTTGGGCATGGCGCTGCAGCATCGCGAGGACCTCTACGTCGCGCTGAACTACGAAGGCGGATACCTGAAGATTCTGGCAGTGACGCTGCTGGTGTTGGTTTTCTCTCACTGGTTTGATCTTTACGATCCCGGCCACTTCGACGAAAAGGGCGAACTCTACTTCCGGGTTCTACTCGTGCCGGGTATTCTCGCGTTCATGCTGGCAGCGGTGGGATATGTTTTCCCGCGCTTCCTGCCAGGTAACAACTCCGCGCTGGCAGGACTGGTGATATTGACGGTCGCGATGTTTGGCTGGCGCGCGGCGTACGGATGGCTGGCACAATGGCCATATTTGCGCGAGCGGGTTTACGTGCTGGGCACGGGCGAGCGCGCTCAGCGCCTGGTCAACGGCCTGCGTTCACGATCGGAAATGGGTGTCGAAGTGGTTGGCTGGAGCGGCAACGTCGAGGGCGCGGTGACTCGCGACTCGGTGGCTTCGCACCTGCTGGAATTGATCAAACAGCAGCGGGTACACCGAGTGATCGTCGCCATGCCCGACCGCCGGGGTACATTGCCCGTGCATGAGTTGCTGCAGTTGCGGCTGAACGGCATAAAGATTGAAGAAGCTACATCGTGGCTGGAACGGATGTCTGGAAGAATTGAGGTCGAGCAGCTTTATCCGAGTTGGCTGATCTTTACCGAAGGATTCCGCTTTAGCAGCAGCTTACGCATGATGAAGCGATTCCTTTCGACGACGGCAGCGGCGGTCCTTTTATTGCTGGCCTTGCCCTTGGTCCCCTTCGTAATTCTGCTGATCAAACTGGACTCGCGCGGTCCGGTACTGTACCGGCAGAAGCGCATGGGGCGGGCCGGCGCTACATTCTACTGCTATAAGTTCCGTACCATGCGCCGCGATGCCGAAGCCGATACGGGCGCGACCTGGGCGACTGACGATGATCCGCGCATCACCCACATTGGAAGAATGCTTCGCATCTCGCGATTGGACGAAATTCCTCAACTATGGTGCGTCCTGAAAGGTGATATGGCCTTTGTGGGGCCGCGTCCGGAGCGTCCGGAATTTGTCGAGTGGCTCAGCCAGGAAATTCCGTATTATCCCGTTCGGCTCGCGGTGCGCCCCGGGATTACGGGATGGGCTCAGGTTCGCTATAAGTACGGCAACACTCTGGCGGATGCGCGCGAGAAGTTACAGTACGATCTTTACTACATCAAGAACGGATCTCTGGGGCTCGATCTGCTGATCATGTTCGAGACCATCAAGATCGTAACCCTGGGTCGAGGCGCGCAATGAAATCGGTGTTTTGGATTTCGATATTCTGGGGATCAGCCGCCGTAATCGCGTACACATACTTCGGCTATCCAGGATGGCTTTGGTTGCGAAAACTCTGGCGAAGCAAAGCCGTCAGGCGAGGTCCGTGCTCGCCGTTCGTGTCGGTCGTTGTGGTCGTTCGCAATGAGGAGTGCGTACTTGAGCGCAAGCTAGAGAATTTGCTTACGTTGGATTATCCAGCAGAACTCATACAGCTGGTAGTGGTCTCGGATGGCTCCACGGATGGCACTGAGGCCATTCTGCGCAGCTATGCGAGCAATCCCCGCGTCAATGTCGTGTTGAACCAACTTTCCCGAGGGAAAGCTTCGGGACTAAACGACGCTTTCGAACTCGCTCAGGGAGATATCGTAGTTTTCACTGATGCACGACAGGAAATTGAGCCAGGCGCTTTGCGTTTATTGCTTGAGAATTTTGCCGATCCGCAGGTTGGTTGCGTGAGCGGGGAGCTCATGCTGGGCGATCCTAAGAAGGGGGAAACTCGGGAAGGCCTCGGGGTCTATTGGAGGGTCGAGAAACGTATCCGCGAACTGGAATCGGCTTCGGGATCAGTGGTCGGGGCTACGGGTGCGTTCTACGCGATACGTCGGAACCTACTTATGGCGCTTCGACCGGAGACGATTCTTGACGATGTTTACTTGCCGATGCGGGTGGCCCGGCAGGGATTTCGCGTGGTGTTTGATTCTCGAGCTCGGGCGTGGGATAGCGATCTCGGAGCCGCGCGCGAGTTCACGCGAAAGGTGAGAACGCTGAGCGGCAATTACCAGTTGCTGCAACTTGCTCCATGGCTGTTGACGAGCGCCAATCCGATTCGTTTTGAGTTCGTCAGCCACAAGTTGCTCAGGTTAATCGTGCCCTTCGCGCTTGCCGGCACTCTGGTGGCGTCAATAGCTCTCCGGGCACCCGTCTACCGCGTGGCGTTGGCTCTGCAGGCCGCCTTTTACGGGTTGAGCGGACTGGCGATCGCACAGGTGAAGGAAGGCCCATTGGCCCGCATGGCCGACGCGGTGCTCACTTTCGTTGTGCTCAATACTGCGGCTGTTGTGGCGTTTGTCAACTTTGTTTCCGGACGCAAAGCGGCGTGGATTCGTTAAAGGCCCAGAGGATGATGGAAATCCTGCGAGGTGCAAGTTTGAGGAATGCCGCTTGAGAATTCTTTGGGTCAAGGCGAACAAGATTCTGCCGGCGCACAGTGGTGGGGATATCCGCTCTTACCACATCGTTCGACGATTGGCCTCGATCCACGAACTCGTCTTTCTCTCCTATTACGACGGAGAGCGCGATACCGAATACGAGGCAGAACTCGCGCGCCAGTTTCCTGGGGCAGTTTGCCTCCGTACGGGAAAACGCGGACTTAATCCGGTCTGGCGTGGCTTGGACTATCTTCTTCGTGTAGCCTTGCCGGTTCCGTATGCGGTCAGTCGATTTGAGTCGGTTCGGGTTCAGGAAAAGCTGAACACTTGCTTCGAGGAAAAGCACTTCGATGTTGCCGTCTGTGATTTTCTTGATGCGACGGTGAATTTCCCAAGTCACCTCACCATTCCCACAATTCTTTTTCAACACAACGTAGAGAGCGAGATTTGGCGACGACATGCCGTGGCTGTGCGCAATCCGGTCAAGAAGCTTTTGTATCAGGTGGAATTTAAGAAGATGTTGAGCTACGAACAAATTGTGGTACGGACGGTTCATTACATCGTCGCGGTTTCGGAACATGATCGGCAACTGATGAGTGAATGGACAGACTCTGCGCGGATCACAGTTGTACCGACTGGTGTTGACCTGCAGCAATACCGCCCTGTCCCGGTTCCCGGAGCGGTTAAGCCGTTGGTGCTTTTTGTCGGCGCAATGGATTGGGAGCCGAATGTTGATGCAGTTGAATATTTCTGCCGCGAAATCTGGCCTTTGATTCAGGCCAAGGTTCCCGCAGCGCGATTCCGCATCGTGGGCCGCAACCCGCATCGCCGGGTGCAGAGACTAGCTTCGAGTTCGGTCGAAGTTACAGGGTCGGTGCCTTCCATCGTCGACCACTTGCGGGAGAGTGCTGTTGTAGTTGTGCCCTTGCGTGTGGGAGGTGGCACGCGGCTCAAGATTTACGAGGCTATGGCTGCTGGCAAAGCCGTGGTTTCTACATCCGTTGGGGCGGAAGGCTTAGACGTGCATCACGGCCAGGATATTGTGCTGGCGGACGGGCCTGTTGCTATCGCTGGAGCCGTCACCGTGTTGCTTCAAGATGCGGAACTCCGGCGGCGCTACGAGCGCGCTGCTGCAGCACTCGCCGCCGAGTATGACTGGACGGCGATTGGAGATAAGTTTGCTCAGGTCCTGGAAACGGTTGCGGGAACCACATCGCGAGACAGTTCACGGTATGCCGAGATCGCCTGCGTTAGCAACGTTCGCAGGTGAAGTGCGAGAGGCAAGTAGTGTTTGCGAACAACAAACTTCGAACTGCTACGCCGAGGCGGTCTGGCTCGCTTGATAGTTACGCGATAGCCGCAGACACCTCCGCGCCACCCCTTGACTCCGTAAAGGAGCCAGAGCCGTTGAAAGGTGCGTATTTCTGGCTGACAGTCTTCTTTGTGGTGTATTGTGCGCGCCCGGAAGACTGGATCCCGGGATTGCATTCGGTGCCGCTGGCCAAGATTTCCGGGGTGTTCGCGATCATCGGGCTGCTGCTGAGTGTGGGCCGATCGAGACGCGGCCTTCGAGACTTTCCGAGGGAAGCTTTGTATTTGCTGCTGATGATTGGGATATTCTTCCTTTCAGCAGCGTTCTCTCCAGTGTGGAAGGGTGGTGCATTCTTTCGCACTCTGGACTTCTCCAAAGTATTCGTCGCCTGGGTCCTCACCTTCCTGGCCGTTACCAGCCTGGCAAGGCTCCGTCGTGTACTCTTCATCCAGGCTGCTTCCGTGGCCGTGATCTCGATTGTTTCGATGGTAAAGGGCGCCTCTCATCCGCGGCTTGACGGCGTTCTGGGCGGAATCTATTCGAATCCCAATGATCTTGGATTCGCCATCGTACTGTCGCTTCCTTTTTGTCTCGCGTTTCTGTTGAGAACTGGCAGCATCCTCCGCAAGTCGGCTTGGACGGTTTCGCTGCTGCTCATGATCAGCGCCTTGTTTCTGACGGCATCGCGCGGAGCCTTCATTACTTTTCTCGTAGCGGGAGCTGCCAGTCTGTGGCATTTCGGTATCAAAGGTCGACGTCTGTACTTGATTGGAGCGGCTCTTCTGATTGCGATCGTCGTCGGAATTGCGGTGGGCGGTCCGCTTAAGGATCGGCTGCTGGCCGTGTCAGGTGAAGGATTGGACACCGATTCGCAGAGTAGCGCTTACGGATCGTACGAGCAGCGTCGCATTCTCATTTCCCGAAGCTTAGACGGAATCGAGCATTATCCCGTCCTTGGAATTGGGCTGCACAACTTCTCCACTTATTCCGGAGTTTGGCGAGACGTGCACGTGACCTACCTTCAAATTGCGGTGGAAGGTGGAATTCTCTGTCTGATTCTCTATCTCCTGTTTCTCGGCGCGAGGATTTTCCAATCTCAGAGCACTAAGGCGCGTCACCGACGGCGACCCCGAAGTGAAATTGTTTGCCGGGGCCTTGCACAGTTCACTAGTCGGCTTTTTAGTAGGCGCCTTGTTCGCCCCGGAGGCCTATCAATATTTCCCGTATTTCGCAGTCGCCTACACAGCGGTTCTGCTCGCAATCGAACGGGAGGCGGAATCGTCACCAGGATCGAATCGACTACAGCGTCAGGCCGGCGAGGCCGGGCGAGATCGAAGACCCACTTTCACTTATGCCTGGTGATTTGAAAACTCCAGCGGCCACGCGACCAATGTCGGGCCTAGGTCTGCGCCCAGGCCTTCGCCAAAAGGTGTCTTATGGTTTCCGCGTTCTCCCCAGCTATTTTTGGCAACGATTTACGCGACGCGTGCCTAGCGGCCAAGTCCATTTAATGATTGCGATGGCGAATCACTTCGAGCCCTCGATCATTCCAGAAAATGGAATGTTGCGCGCCCCCAGTCACGAGCAGGAACGCCGCCTCGACCTCTGGTGTCATGAGTATCCTCGGATGGCAGACGCGTGGCGCGATAGCGACGGCCATCCATTCGTTCACACTTATTTCTATCCCGCCGAACAGTATGACCGTCGCCTGATACAGCAGCTTGCGGAACACACTCGATCCGGTTGGGGAGAGATTGAGATTCATCTGCATCACGGAGTGGTTTTGCCTGACACGGCGCAGAACACTCGAAATCAGCTTGTAGAGTTTCGCGATGCGCTTGTATCAGAGCATTGCTGTTTGTCCTACTTCGACGGTGTGGGGCATCCCCGATACGCTTTTGTTCATGGCAATTTCGCCTTGGCGAACTCGGCCGATGGATGCTTTTGTGGAGTTGACGAGGAAATGCAGATTCTCGCAGAGACAGGCTGCTACGCGGACTTCACGCTACCCACCGCGACGTTTCATCCGGCACAGATTGCAAGAACGAATTCACTTTATGAATGCGCGATGCCACTAAACCAGCGAGCCCCGCATCGTCGAGGTCGGGATTTGGAGCGGGGACGATCGCCGGAGGTTTTTCCGTTAATCGTCCAGGGGCCACTCATGTTGCGCGTCAGTCCGTCGCGATCGCGGATTGCCAGCATCGAGAACGGCGCGATAACCCGTCGGAATCCGTTGAGCCTTTCTCGATTGCGATTATGGAAGCAGGCGGCAATCTCAGTGCGCGGAAAGCCGGACTGGCTGTTCATCAAGTTGCATTGCCATGGCATGGATCCGACGCAGTACGATGTAGTTCTCGGAAAACCAATGCGTGACTTTCTACGCGAACTGGTGGATGGAGCGGCGCAAAGAGATGAGAATCTCCATTTTGTTTCGGCGCGCGAGATGGTAAACATCATGCTGGCGGCTTGCGACGGACGAGAAGGCAATCCCGGGGAATACAGAGACTATCGCTTCAAGCGTCTACGGGCGGCATCTCCTGAGCGAACTCTTGACGTTGCTTCGGCCGTGGTGAAGCGATAGCCATGTGCGGAATCGCGGGAGTCGTCAACTCGAAACGAGGAGTCGACGCTGCCACAATTCGCCGAATGTGCCAGAGTATCGTCCACCGTGGACCTGACGACGAAGGCATTTTCGTAAAGGATGGGGCAGGCTTAGGAGTACGGCGGCTGAGCGTTATCGACCTTGCCGGCGGTCACCAGCCAGTCTTCAACGAGGACAACAGCACCTGCGTTGTCTATAACGGAGAGATTTACAACTTCCAGGAGCTTCGCCAGGAACTCGAAGGTCGCGGCCATCGCTTTCACACCCGCACTGACACCGAAGTGATCGTGCATCTCTACGAAGAGATGGGGCGCGATTGCGTTCAGAAGTTGCGCGGCATGTTCGCCTTTGCGATCTATGACACACGCAACAAGAGCTTGATGCTTGCGCGCGATCGATTAGGCGTCAAACCTCTGCATTATGCTTTCGCTGACGGACGTCTGCTGTTTGCGTCGGAAATCAAATCGATTCTTGCCGTGGCGCCCGAGCTCGCGACCATCGATGAGCGTGCCCTGTGGCAATACATGTATTTCGGCTACATTCCCGACCCCGCCACTGCCTTCCTTCCAATTCGAAAACTGCCGCCGGGGCACGTTCTCGAGTTTGAAAGAGGCAAGGTCAGTATCTACCAGTATTGGGACTTGCCCGAGTACAACACGCACCAGCCCTACGGCGAAGAAGAATGCCTCGAAGAACTGGAGCACCGGCTGACGGAAGCGGTCCGCATCCGCATGATCGCGGACGTCCCTCTTGGGGCATTGCTGAGCGGTGGTACGGACTCATCGACGATCGTTGCACTGATGGCTCGCGTCAGCTCTCGCCCGGTCAAGACATTTTCAATCGGTTTCCGTCACGCCGACTTCAACGAGGCTCCGTACGCGCGGCTCGTCGCTGAGCGGTTTGGCACTGAACACCATGAGTTGATCTTGGAGCCCAACATAGTGGAAACCGTCGAGAGCCTAACGCATTCCATGGAAGAACCTTTCGGAGATTCTTCCATGCTGCCGACGTACTACATTTCGCGTCTGGCTCGGCAGCACGTTACAGTGGCCCTGTCTGGCGATGGCGGCGACGAGGCATTCGCCGGGTATGAACGCTATCAAATCCTCTTGCAGCGTCGAAACATCAACTGGATTCCGGAATGGGTGGGGCATGCTTATCGCAAACACCTCCACCCGAATTTGCCACCTGGTCTGCTGGGACGAAACCTCGCCTACAGCGTTTCATTGCCGTGGGCGGAGCGCTATATAGAAGGCGTTTCTCTTCAGCCCTTCGACCGCGAAATGGCTCTTCTTTCGGATGACTTCCGAGCCGCAGCCTTTGGAGGCGTGGATCCAATGACCACGCTGCGCAGATTTCTCGACGAAGCTCCGGCCCACGATCCGTTGAGCCGTGTGCTGTATCTGGATACGAAGACTTACCTTCCCGGGGACATTCTTACGAAAGTTGACCGGATGAGTATGCTCACTTCGTTGGAAGTGCGGGTCCCAATTCTCGACCATCTTTTGCTCGAATGGATCACGGGCTTGCCAGCGGAATGGAAGATGCGAGGAAAGAAACAAAAGTACATCTTCGCCAAGCTCGCTGAAAAGTTGGGTGTGCCAAGGGAGGTTCTCGATCGACCGAAACAAGGATTCGCGTTGCCGCTACGCCACTGGATGCGGAACGAATTGAAAGACCTGATCATGTCCATCCTGCTGGACACATCCACTCGACAGCGTGGTTACTTCAATCCAGAAGGCGTCCAGCGGATGCTGAATGAGCATTTCGAGGGACGACGCGATCACTCAGCCCGCATTTGGCGGTTCCTGATGTTCGAATTGTGGCATCGCAACTTTCTCGCTAACGTCGGAATGACGGATGCGACTGGGTACGCGAATCAAGCCGCCTCTTTGCGGGAAGGTGGATGAACCGAGACGAACACAAAGGCGACTGTAGCCCGGATGCGGAGTGGAGCGCAAAGCATCTTCATCCGAGAGATTCGATTCCGAAACTGTTCTTGATGACCGACAGTTTCGAAACTGGTGGCAGCGAGCGCCAATTTGTAGCGTTGGCTCAATCGCTGAATCCAACGGCGTTCCACGTCCAGCCAGGTTGCATTCGGCGGCGTGGAGCATTTCTCGATGACTTCGGCCGGGTGCCAGAATTTCCGCTTGGCGGCAGCCTGTTTGGCTTGAACTCGCTTTGGACGCGCCTGCGGCTTGCCCATCACCTGCGGCGGAATCGGGTCGCGGTTGCCCATGCTTTCGATTTCTACACTAACCTTACTCTGATCCCAGCCGCGAGGCTCGCCGGTGTGCCCGTGGTCATTGGAAGCCAGCGTCAACTTGGCGATCTCCTAAGCCGCTCAAAATCACGAGCTCAAGCAGCCGCTTTTCGCTGGTGCGATGCGGTGGTGTGCAACTCGCACGCGGCCGCGGACCGGCTGGTTGAGCAGGGTTTGAGGAAATCTCGCGTCGTCGTAATTGGCAACGGTTTGCCCGCTTCAGCTTTCGGCGAAACTGTCCCCGCCCTACCGCGCCGAAAAGCACTCCTCCGGGTTGGAATGATTGCGCGAATGAACACGCCATCCAAGAATCACAAAGTGTTTCTGCGCACGGCAGCCCGACTTTGCGGCAGATTTCCATCTTTGGAATTTGTCTTGGCCGGAGACGGACCGCTGCGCCCGGAACTCGAACGCGAGGCCGAGAGCTTGGGATTGAAAGACCACGCCGTCTTTCTCGGCGATCGGCGGGACATCGCGGCTGTCCTAGCTTCGTTGGATGTTTCGGTGCTGCCCTCATCTTCGGAAAGTCTTTCGAATGCGATTCTCGAATCCATGGCGGCGGGAGTGCCCGTCATTGCCAGCCGGGTCGGAGGAAACCCTGAGCTGGTTGGTGCGGATCGAGGAATGCTGGTTGCGCCCAGCGATGACAAAGCTCTTGCCGATGCTATCGAGGGTCTGCTTCGGGACCCGGCCATGCGCTTCGCACTTGGCGGGAACGCGAAACGATTCGCGCAAGCCAACTTTACCATGGAACAAATGCGTGATCGTTATGAAGAGCTCTACGCCGAGCTGCTCGAAAAGAAAAGCTGGAGCGCGAATCGAGAGTGGTCACTCGGCTCATCGATTCGATGCGAAAGCAGCATTCGTATCGCGCTGGTGGCCGCATCGCAGCGCTACGTCGGTGGACAATCAGTACAAGCAGAGCTGCTATTGCTTAACTGGCAAAACGATCCGGCGATTGAAGCTCAATTTATTCCTATTGATCCTCCGCTCCCGCGGCTGTTGGCATGGATCGAGCGTATTCCGTTTCTTCGTACCATGATTCGCGAACCTATATATCTGGCTTCGCTGTGGCGTGGTTTGAAGAACGTCGAGATTGCGCACATTTTTTCCGCCTCCTACTGGTCGTTTCTGGTCGCGCCGTTTCCGGCGTGGCTTATTGCCCGGCTGCGTGGAGCGAAAACCGTCATCCACTATCACAGCGGCGAAGCCCGGGATCATCTGCAGCGATTTCGCGGCGTTCGCTCGGTGCTGGAGGGCGCGGATCAGTTGGTGGTCCCGTCGGGATATCTCGCCGGCGTTTTTCACGAGTTTGGACTACAAGCCCGGGTCGTTCCGAACGTTGTGGACTTGACGCGATTTCGCTTTCGAGAGCGTAAGCCGCTTCGTCCACGCCTGGTTTGTACCCGGGGATTCCATCCTTATTACTGCCTGGATGTGGTGGTCCGCGCATTCGCGGAGATTCAGCAAGTGTTTCCCGAGGCGACGCTCGACCTGGTAGGAAAAGGTCCGTTGGAAACGCCGATTCGAACTCTCGTACACGAGTTGAAGCTATCAGGAGTGAATTTCGCCGGCACCGTGCCGCATGACGAGATCTTTCATTATTACGATGCCGCCGATATTTTCATCAACGCTTCGAGTCTCGATAATATGCCAGTATCAATCCTCGAAGCCTTTGCTTCCGGGACGCCAGTGGTCACAACCGCTCCGGAAGGCATGTCTTATCTGATCCAGAACGAGCACACTGGACTACTTTCACAGCTGGGGGATGCTCGAGCCTTGGCCGATAACGTCGTCCGATTGTTCAGGGAACCGGAATTAGCTTCGCGTTTGGCGTTCAACGCCCACGCGGAGTTGCGGCGTTATTCTTGGGAGACGGTTCGAGGAGAGTGGCTGAAGATCTATCGGACCTGCTTCTGAATTATCTGTGTGTACTATGGAAGCGATGGAGTCTGTCGGCACAGGGAGAACCGGCATTTGAGCCTGTCGATCAGCGTCTTCGGGTTGGGTTATGTGGGCTCGGTGAGCGCCGCTTGCTGGGCGCGTGCAGGCCATCGTGTCATTGGTGTCGACGTCAACTCCGTCAAGGTTGAGATGTTGGCCGCCGGACGCAGTCCGATCCTGGAGCCGAGCATGAGCGATTTGGTCGCCGAGGGTCATCGAGCGAACCGTTTATCTGCTACGACCGAAGGAATTGCCGCAGTCCAAAATTCGGACATCTCGTTTGTGTGCGTTGGCACTCCCAGCTTGCGCAACGGCAAACTCGACTTGGGCCATATTGAGCGCGTCGCTCGCGAAATTGGCACGGCTCTCAAGCAGAAAAAATCTCATCATACGGTTGTTGTGCGCAGCACTTTGCTTCCCGGTACTACCGAATCTCTGGTTATTCCCATGCTTGAGAGTGCGAGTGGGCGCCGATCTGGCACAGATTTTGCGGTCTGTTACAACCCAGAATTCATGCGCGAGGGTAGCGCGGTCGAGGATTTTCTTGACCCGCCGTACATCGTTCTGGGCGCGCAAAGGACGGAGCATCTGTCATTGCTTCGCACACTATATGACGGCACGCGGAGCCCAAGGTTCGAAACAACTATGCCGGTTGCGGAGATGGTGAAGTACGCCTCCAATATGTTCCACGCCGTGAAGGTCAGTTTTGCCAACGAGATGGGAACCCTCTGCAAACAGCTGGGAGTAGACACCGAAACGGTGAGCAGAATTTTTTCCTCGGACACAAAGTTGAATATCTCATCTGCCTATTTGTCCCCCGGCTTTGCCTTCGGCGGTTCTTGCCTGCCAAAAGATTTGCGGGCTCTGGCCTATCGAGCCAGAGAACTCGACCTGAACCTGCCGTTGCTCGAAGCCCTGATGCCGAGCAACGCCGAACATCTCAATCGCGCCGTGGAGACGGTGGTGCATGCAGGCAAGAAAAAAGTCTCGCTGCTAGGCCTAAGCTTCAAAGCCGGTACAGACGACTTGAGGGAGAGCCCGCAGGTGCAACTGGTCAAGCGGCTTCTCGGAGAGGGATGTCAGGTGCGAATCTGGGATCAAGATGTTTCGGTTGGACGTCTCGCAGGCGCCAACCGTCAGTACATCGAGGAGGTGATTCCTCACATCGGCTCGCTGCTTTCGGCCGACCTTGAGCAAGTGGTGCGAAGCGCGGAAGTAGTAATCATCGGCAACAAGTCGATCAAAAAGGAACTGCTCTCCCAGTACCTGCAGCCAAAGCAGATTGTTCTGGATCTGGTTAATCTGGATCGCGCCAATCGCTCTGACAAACCTGCTTCCTATCAAGGTATCTGCTGGTGACCGCATCGCCATGAAGGCGCCAGTGTTCATCGTCGGGTGTCCGCGCTCGGGCACGAGCTATTTGTATCATTTGCTGCTCTCCGCTGGCGGGTTCGCCGAGTTCCGCACTCAAATGAATGTCTTCGACGTTCTGGAGCCTATTTATGGGAATCTCGGCGTCGTCAAGAACAAAACTAAAATGATGAACGAATGGCTGCGGACCAAAGCCTTCGTCCTTTCAGGATTACAGGCGGACGAAATTAAAGCCAAGGTGTTATCGGAATGCCGGAGCGCCAGCGATTTTCTGCGAATCGTGATGGAAGAGATTGGGCGCAAGCAAGGAGTTGAACGCTGGATTGATTCGACCCCAACCAACATTCCGCACCTATTGCGGATCAAGAGGGATTTCCCGCACGCGCGCATCATTCATATCATTCGAGACGGTCGTGACGTTGCTTTGTCTTTGCACAAACGGGGATGGAGTCGTCCGCTTCCCTGGGACCGAGCCAGCGGATTGTTGGCCGCAGGGCTCTACTGGGAATGGATCGTCCGCAAAGGCCGAGGGTTCGGTTCTGTGCTGCAATCTGATTACCTGGAAATAATGTATGAGGATCTGGTCCGGGAACCGGCTGAAACGCTTCATCGATTGGGCGATTTTATTGAGCACGATTTGAACTACGAGCGCATTCAGCAGTCCGCTGTGGGCTCGGTCAAGATTCCCTTGACCTCATTCAAAGAAGATCTGAAGCGAGGCCAATTCGCGCCGGTAGGGCGATGGAAAGATACGAATAAATTTCCTCGCGAGCAGTTGGTATTGTTCGAGAGCCTGGTGGGAGATTATCTGCAGCAGCTAGGCTATGCTCTCTCGGATAATAACAGTCCACATACAGAGCATTCGCATGCGGTAAGAAGGATGCGGTTCGTTTATCGCAATTACTATGATCTCAAGCAGTGGGCAAAGATCCACACGCCGCTGTCTCGTCTCATGGTTGACTACTCGGCCAGTCTTATCGATAAGTAGGACCGATACGACACTAGAATCAAACAACGGATGAAGTGCCACATCATCGAATTTGACGCGGTTGACTGGAGTGTTCTCGACAGATTCGCGGACCGAACCGTTTTTCAGACGCGCGAATGGATTCAATTCATCCGTCAGTCCCAGAATGCCACGCCAGTGATTGCCGAATTGCGCGAGGGAAGGGAAGTCGCCGGTTACTTCACCGGACTCACCTTCACCCGCCTCGGAATAAAAATACTGGGAAGTTCCTTCCCGGGTTGGACCACTCCTTACATAGGCTTTAATCTCCGGCCTGGCGCATCGCGAGCGACGGCGCTCGCTGCGGTGGAAGAAATGGCCTGGAGCAATCTCAAGTGTCTGCACATCGAAGTGTCCGATCCCTATTTCGCGATTGAGGATGGGCCGCCGGGGTTTGCTCGTGAGTTTTACATTTCCTATCGAACTGATTTAACAAAACCGGAAGTGGAGCTGTTTGAGGGCATGGACAGTGCCTGCCGTCGTTGCATTCGAAAAGCAGAGAAGAACGGCGTGACGATCGAAGAGGCGCACGATCTCGCCTTCGCTGACGAATACTACCAACAGCTAATCGATGTATTTGCCAAGCAGAGGCTGGTTCCGACCTACACCGTGGATCGTGTGCGGACGTTGATCAAACACCTCGAGCCTGCCGGCCGAATTTTACTGCTGCGAGCAAGAGACTCAGACGGGAACTGCATTGCCAGCGGAATTTTCCCCGGTTTCAATAAGATCGCCGAGTTCTGGGGCAATGCCAGCTTCCGGTCCAGCCAGAACCTGCGTCCCAACGAATTGATGCAGTGGTACGCGATGCGTTATTGGAAACGACGTGGAATTGAGATCTACGATTGGGGCGGCGAAGGAAAATACAAAGAGAAATATGGATGCACGCCGCACAGAGTTCCGTGGTTCACGAGATCGCGCTTCGAGCTGATTTCAAAACTGCGCGACGAGGCCAAGAAGATGTTCGAGCGAAAGCAGAGATTCCTGGGTTGGCTTCAAGGCGAACGAAAGCGTGCTTAGCCTCCCTGCGCCCGGGTTCGGCGAAAGTTTCGCGCCGCGCGCAAGAATGTCATCATGCGTTCGCGGTGCAAGAGCAGCAAGGTTGTAACATACGCCGCGGCGCCAGTTGCAATTTCGAGAATCAGTCGCAACAGGAAAGGCTGCGCCGCGAGCGTCCACTTAAGCAGAGTCACGGCCAGAACCATCACCACAGTTCCGTGCAGGGCCGGGCGCAAAGCCCGCAAGTAGTCTCCAACCGGCATTTCGATGGTCTTGAAAGTCTTCCAGTAAAGCGGCAGGGCAACGAGAGGATAGGCCGCCACCCAGCCCCAGGCGATTCCTTGTGTTCCCCAACGACTGCCTACATAAAACCCGGTGGGAAGAATGATCAGGGCGGCCAAATCGTTCCACATCACGAATCGCGGATTGCCCACCGCGGTCAGGAGTTTGCCGAGGAGCGCGACGATAGATCGGAATGTTACATAAACAGAAAGAATCTCCAGGGGCACGATCACGCCATCCCATTTAGGCCCGAGTGCAAGAGGAATAAGATCGCGCGCAACCAATGCCAGCCCAATGGTCGCGGGGAAGGTAGCCATCGCCAGGGTTTCGGTCAAAGTGCGTAGATACCGCCGCAAAGCAGCAGGCTCGTTCTGTACCGCTGCGAAGTAAGTGGGAATCGTAGTGGTCACCAGCGTGGTTAGTTTCTCCATGGGTACGTTGGCTAGATTCCAAGCCATGCCATAGACGCCGAGGGCGGTTTGACCCAGCACTCGTCCTGCCGTGACGTTATCCAGTTTCTCGTAAGCCGAAGAAGCAACCACCGAGACCAAAACGTGCCACCCGAAAAGCAGGGGCCTGCGGAGAGCATGCAATCTTGGAAAAGCGAAGCGGTGAGGTCGCGCAGCCACGGTCAACGCCGACTGCGCTGCGTAACCCGCCAGATTTCCCAGAACCAGAGACCAGTATCCCAAGCCCAGAAAAACCATTACCAACGTTGCCGTTGCAGCGATGATCGAAGTCGTTGCATCCAGCAAGGAGAGAGTTCGGAAGCGCATGTCTCGATTCAGCAATCCTTCCGAAACCGCGCGAAGCCCCAGCGGAACCAGGCCACTGCAAGTGACTATGACGACCCAAAACACTTGCGGAGTTTTGAAGAACGCCGCCAGTGGGTAGGCGAGCAGGGATGCCAGTCCGAAGCAGCCCAGACCAAGCAAAAGAGCGACCGTGTTTAACTGTGCGAGTTCATCCTCAGTCAAGTCACGCAACGTGACAATCGTTTGGGGAATACCAAACTCGCCGAGGTAACGCAGGTAAGCCCACAGCACCATGGCCATCGCCACAATTCCAAAATCCGCCGGTGTGAGCAACCGGACGACAATGAGGAAGGAACTCCAACTCAGGATTTGGCTGAACCAGTCGGCTCCCGCCCTCCAGGCCAAGCTGTGGGCGAGCGAGTGATCCATCCTGCGTGTCGATTCGGCAGTGACCGCTGGAGATTCTGCCGCGGGATGGTCAGACTCAGGCTCTGCGACGTCCCGTGCATTTAACATCGTACTTCCGCTCCAAGGAGTTGAACTTCTAATACCGCGAATCCGACTACTTTAGCTCCACGATGAACACGTCAGTTCGATAAGCTGGCGTTCCGCTAGCCCGTCCCAATTCATCTTCCCAGTCGGAGGTGAACATGTAGAATCGGCCATCCTGCGAAACGTTTCCCCGAGGCGACGACCAAAAACCATTCTGCCCCGTGCTGTAGGTATGAGCAAACCGCCAGACTTTGGAATCCTTTCGATCCGTCTCGATGCAAAGGATTTCATTTTCCCAAGCCCCGACGACTTTCGGTGGCGCTCCCGGCGCATTCGGGTTATCCCGACGGTAGGTGGAGAGGCACGCGGGGTTCGAATCGTTCGCGTCCACGTTGTTCCAGGAAATATGTAAGTCGTACCATCCTTGAACTGCCGGCAACTGCTTGATCAATGCAGAGTGCGCGTCCAATTGGTTTAGGGGACGAATCCATAAGTCCATGGGATGTTCCTGCTCCGAAGGGTTCAGAAGATGCGAATAGCCTAGCGCGTGGTGCCCCTTGCATCCCTTCGGGCCACAAGGCGCAACTTCCATCGTATTTACATTCCACACGAACGTAGGAGCGGGGTTTAGTGGCGGCGCGACTCCGCGCACCGAGGCGCCGCTCCTGATGATTTCGATAAATTGCCCGGATTTGTTGATGCGGACGTCGTGAATCAGAAAACGGTCAGGGACTGAAACGATCCCTTTGGCGCCCCATCCCCCGCCAATTTCGCCGGTTTGCGTGTTGTACCAGCGGCAACCCGTAGTGCGGTCGTAAATGTAAACCAGGTAGTCGGTGTCTTGTTGCGGACCCAAAGCCATTGCCATTCGCTGGTCGTCTGCACTCACCGAAATGGCATGACCGGTGTCGGATGACTTCAGCTTCACGCACCCCGACGCATCATGCAGGTTCGTGGTTCGAGTTGTCGAGATGTCGTATTGCTGAAATACGGGCTGGCCGCGCGCGATCCCATAAAGCACGTTTGGCTGCGAGTAGCTGAACTGCGGTTCACCGATCCAAGAGACATCGAGCGGGCCCCTCGCGTGAACCGCCAGGGCGTCCGGATTGAAGTCGAACAATTCCAATCCACCGTCAATGCTGCGGACATAAAACTTTGTGTCATCCGTGTTCCAAGAATTCTGTTCTGCGGATGATGGCGTGGCGTAAGACTCAGAAGGCCGTTGCGGATCGGTCTTCGCATCCGTCGCGCGAACTATGCGCGAACCAAAAGTCGGGTCCGTGATAATAGAACCGGCTGGTCCTATCGCCGGCGTCGCTTTTGGATAGGGCTCAACCCGCACATCGGTTCGAGCGCAGTAGTTCGGAGGACCGCAGGTTTTTGCCGGGGAACTGCCCAGCTGCGCGGCAACCGTGGTTGACGAAATTGCCACGAATGAAGCGCACGTAAGAATCACCGCTGTCACGATGCGAATCATTCTGCTTCGGTTGATTCTATATGGTCGGAGATTTCCAACGCATCGAGGTTAGCCAGCCTCCCCGCCGGAGTCTGGGTCTTCAGCCACAATTTCGTATTGAGCAGGCTGAAGTAAAAAGCTCGCATGGCTTTTTCCGGCGAGGCCCGATTTCGGTGCTTCTCCCAGCGAGCTTAAGGGATAACCCAACTCCTCGAGAAACTCGCCGACCATTGCCTCAACCGACATAATTTCGCTGCGTGATAGTTTTCCGCTCCAACGGTTGAGTGGGCTGCGCTGCTCATTTTCCTGCCAGAAAGAAGAGTTGGGTTCGCGAAGCCTGCCTAGGCTGGTCTTCTGGATGCAGTCGTAGTCCAGATCGTGATCCAGGAACTCCCCCAGTTTTCGTACTGTCGCTCGCGGATCGGAGGCCAGTTCTTCATAGCGCACCTCGATGTAATCACCGGGGACGCGGAGCCCGTGCTGGCGTCCTCTGCGAACCATCCACTCCCAATAGAGCGCGGTAGGGAGCAAACCCTTTGCTGCCCGATTCCATGGGAGTGGTTTAAATCCGCCCATCTTACTGAGAGACAGCGCGACGTCTCGCCCATCCCTGATGATGTGAACGAAAAGAGCTTCGGGAATATCCGCCCGAATCCTGGGGATGTAGAGAAGATTATCGGGATCGTAAAGTACCCAGCGAGCGACATTCTGGCTGCGGGCGATTTCACTCATCACGATGCGCATGAAATCTCCTCCGCTGCGGCATTCATCCTGCACTCTGGCCGTCAGTTGCTCGGCATCGAGACCCGACCGGCAAAAGCCCTTGCTGCGAACCCACGCATTCATCATTCTGCTTCGATTGCTTCGTTTGGCGAGGCTTCCAAATCGAGGAACGAGCATTTTGTAGACCGGCAAGTATCCGCGATAAACCGCGAAACCGCCAGCAGAGAGGAGCGTGTCGTAGAGCAAATTTGTGCCTGAGCGATGACAACCGATCACGAAGACGGGCCGCAACTTTCGTTCGACAGTCGAACTACATGCCGGAGAAATCTTCAAATTGGACGCCGAAGTGCGCCGCGATGAGATTGTTACTGGACTCGACGTCTCCATCGGCTTCAGTCTAGCATCCCCTCGAAGTACGTCGTTCACCGGAGCAGAAACGCGCGGCCGCGGTCATACAGAGAGTTTCCCAGGACCTGTTTAGCCGCACCTCGCAGCCAGTTGCGCGCCTGAAGTTTCCACAGATTCCCGGCTCGACAAATTTCCTGAAAAGCCTGCAGTTCGGTTTCGCGCAAAATCGCGATGCGCCCCAGGTCAAAGCTATCCGTCGCAGGCCTGTTCTGACGAACCCGGCTATTGGCTACAGAGCGGTAACCAGCGTGCCGGACAACCTGAATCACACGCGCGTCACAACGCCCACCCGGACAAGAGAAGTGTTCGACCGGCTTGCCGATAATTTCTTCCAGCTCCGCTTTAGCTTCGCCGATTTCTCGTTGCAATCCGCGGTCGTCGAGATCAGTCAGATAGGTGTGCGTCATCGAGTGACAGCCAATCTCAAATCCCAAAGCGCTTAGCTCACGGAGTTGGGTTTGCTCCATGTACCCGCGCTGCCCGAGAAACCCTACGGTGATATAAAAAGTGGCGCTGCATCCCGCTTCCTTCAAGGTCGGAGCAGCAGAGATGAGGTCAGACTCGCAGCCGTCGTCGAAGGTCACCGCAACGCTCCTGGGTTCGCAGCCATTCCGCAGCGCGAATGCAAGCGCTTCACCAACGCTCAGGCCACGCCACCCGGCCTCTTGCAGCCAATGAATCTGAGAGCGGAACTGCGCTTCCTGCACCGCATACCGCGAATAACCTGATTCGGCCCGGCAGAGCGGACGACCCGGAATCTCCAGTTCGTGATACATCAGGAACACGACGCCATTCTGTTGCCCAGCTGAATGTTTCGTAGTCCCTGCCTCTGACGACATAGCTAATATCTATCACGGTCGGACGCTTATGCGATGATGAACTTATGATTGTGCAGCACGCGGCCGAGTTCGGACTTTGTCATGCCGGATAAGAGCTGGCGTCATACCGCGTCGCGACTGGCGGCCATGGATCGACGCGAACTCCTGAGTCGTACTGGGCAAGAACTAGCCAAACGGTACGACACCCTTCTCTCTCGTGTTGGATTCGATTTTGCGCGCGGCTTAGTCAGGTCCTGCGAACGTCAGGCCATGCCAGTTTTTCTTCGCATCCAAGTCAGTCCCGGCTGTGCTGGAACTAATTCGTCAAAGGCTTCCGCAACAGGCTGAGTACATCGTTCGCCAGGCCGACAAAATCTGCCGCCACCAGTTTGATCTTCTCGGCTACGAGGATCTGGAATATGGCGATCCCGTCGATTGGCATCTTGACGCGGTGCACTTGAAACGGGCTCCCATAAAGGCTTTCCACCAGATCCGTTATCTCGACTTCGAGGAGGTTGGGGATTGCAAAGTCACCTGGGAACTGAACCGTCATCAGCATCTGGCCACTCTGGCCAAAGCCTACCGTCTTACCGAAGATCCGCGTTACGCGGACGAGATTTTCGGGCAATGGCGGCACTGGCACGCGAAGAATCCATACCCGTTTGGGATCAACTGGGTCAGCAGTCTCGAGGTGGCGTTTCGTAGTCTTTCCTGGATTTGGATGTATCAGCTGCTGGAAGGCAAGCCAGTCATGCCGCGAGAATTCCGAAAAGAATGGCTTCGTGCGCTGGCTCTGAACGGCCGCCATATCGAGCGTTACCTGTCGACCTATTTTTCACCGAATACGCATCTGCTGGGAGAAGCAGTCGCGTTGCTCTTTCTCGGGATACTGTGCCCGGAAATCTCCCGGGCAGAATATTGGAAGTCCTTGGGATGGGAAATCATTTTGAGGGAGGCGCAGCATCAGATCCAAGCCGACGGTTTTCATTTCGAGCAATCGACTTACTATCATGTTTACGCGATCGACTTTTTTCTGCACGCTGTCGTTCTCGCCAGTCTCAATGAACTTGCCATCCCCGCTGAATTCGAAAAGACCATCGAGAAGATGATGGATGCGCTCTTGCTGCTGGGGCGTGCGGGCACGCCGTCACTCCTGGGAGACGACGATGGAGGACGATTGTTCGATCCCAGACGTAATCGAAGCCAGCACCTGCTGGATCCGCTTGCCACCGGAGCTGTGCTTTTTCATCGTGGAGATTTCAAAGCTGCCGCTGGCGAGTTACGCGAGGAGACGATCTGGTTGCTGGGAGAACAGGGCGTTACCGAATGGGATCTCCTGGAGACGGCGCAACCAAGCACGGCCTCTGCCAGTTTGCAGTCCGCAGGTCTGCACTTGCTCGTCACTTCAAATCCCACAAGTCAATTGGTGATCGATGGCGGCCCACAAGGCGCCCAGAGCGGCAGTCATGGCCATGCCGACGCACTCAGCGTTTGCCTGCATTCTCAAGGGCACGCTCTGCTCATTGATCCGGGCACGTTCGAGTACGTTAGCGACGGCAAGGAGCGCGATTTGTTCCGCAGCACGGCGATGCACAACACACTAAGAGTAGACGGCGAGAGCCAATCGGAACTGGCGGGCCCGTTTGCGTGGAAGCAGTTCACTCGCGCCAAAGCTGAGCAATGGATCAACGGAGAAAGCTTCGATCTGTTCGTCGGAAGCCACGATGGCTATAGCCGCCTCGCGTCTCGGGTGGTGCACCGGCGCTGGGTCTTCTCATTGAAGTCTGGTTTCTTTCTGGTGCGTGATCTGGCTCAGGGCTCAGGCAAACATCGGCTCGACATTGACTGGCATCTAGGGCCTGAAATGCGGATGCACGCTGAACATCGATTCGGAGTGAAAGGGACTTCCAGCGGATTTGCGATTTTGTGCGCAGAGAAACATGGATGGTCTGAAGAGGTGCGCAAAGATGTCTGGTCGCCGGTCTATGGCAGAAAAGAGCCGATCACCGTCCTCACTTTCGGTGCCAACACTTCTTTGCCCGCGGAGTTTGTAACCTTGCTGGTTCCGTTGAAAGAAATCCGCGAAATTCCCGGTAAGCTGACGCGGGTCGCGACTAAGATCACGGCTATTCCCGTTGAAGTGTATGTCTACAGTACGCCGATAGAAGAACACTCGTTCTTCTTTGCCGAGAATGGACGGCCGTGGAATCGCGGCAGATTCGCTAGCGACGCCGAATTCGTTTGCTGGCAAAAGAAGTGCGAGGGTGAGGAAGAGTTGTTGATTTTCTGTAATGGCAGCTATGTGGAAATCGATGGACGGCGGGTTCTCAGTTATAAGCGAACAATCTCCCATTGCGAGATGCTCGTTCGCGAGGGACGGAAAGAGATTCATGCGTCCGAACCGGATGCCCTGATGGAGCAACCAGTTGCTAGTGACACTGCCTGAACCACGGCTCAGCGCTGCGTTGGAGTCGGCTGAGAGCCCACGGGCCGCATATGATTTTCAAGTAACTGGAGCAGCGGCTCGCGCAGATTAGGTCCGCAGGCGATCAGGCCTGAGATCAGCGGGTCACGGCGATTGCATCGCAGCGGACCGTTTTCGAGCGTGCTGACGAATCCTCCGCCGCTGGTCACCAGCGCGACTCCCGCAGCTACGTCCCATTCATTTTTCGGAACCAGCGTGAAAGTGATGTCGACCAGGCCGGCTGAGACCAGGGCAAGTTTGTAAGCGACCGATCCCATGGGGCGAACTTTGAAATTTGCGCCTTCAAACTGCTTCCACTCTCCGCGCTTGGTTTCGCTGCGGCTGGCCAGCACCGTGGCGCCATCGAGAGTCGTTCGTTGGCTGGGCTGCGCGGGTTTGCCATTGTACGTCACTCCCGATTCGAGCGAACCGAGGAACACTTCGTTGGTGGCCGGATTGCAGATTCCTCCAGCGATGGGCCGGCCATTCTCCACCATGGCGATGGATACGCAGAACTCGGGAATACCGGCAACGAACTCGCGAGTGCCATCGAGAGGATCGACTACCCAAACCCGGCTCTTGTCCAGGCGCGAATAGTCGTCCACGCTTTCTTCAGAGAGCCAGCCTTCGCCATCGCGCAGCAATTCCTTGCGAAGTACCGCGTCGAGCGCCCGGTCAGCTTCGGTAACGGGATCGTGTCCAATCTTGTATTCCGTTTCAATCGCGCCTGCGGTGAACCGGCTGAACACCACGCGAGCGGCCTCGATCGCGGCCTGAATGCGTTGCAGAGTTTCGGCGTTGGAGTTATCGCTCATTAATATTTTCGAGGTTGGCTCAGGCCCACAGCATGCGCGCGCCAGTTGCCAGCAATACGGCGCACAGCAGACGTCTTAGCCAGGGTACAGGAAGGCGGGTGCTCAAGTGCGAACCAAGCAATCCTCCGGGGATGGAGCCTATCAACAGAGAACCCACCAGGTACGGATCGATGTTGCCAAGCCGGAAATGCAGCAGACTGGTCACGCCGGTGAGGATAACGGCGTGCACAATGTCGGTGCCGACCATCACCTTGGGCGAGAAGCTATAGAACAAGAGCAGGAGCATCATAATGATGCTGCCTGAGCCCACCGACGTCATGCCGACCAGAAAGCCCGCCAATAGCCCGATGGCGGACATGCCGACGAAAGACTGCAGGGTAGGAGAACGTTGGGCGACGTGCTCCTCGATGCGGCTCTGGAACAGCAGAAGGGTCGGAATGCAAATCAGAAGCACCCCAACCGCCGTGGTGATGAAGGTGTTGACGCCCGTGCCGTACACGGTTCGAAGATGGCCCAGCAGACTTACCCCAACAATCGATCCGGGAACGCTGCCTGAGGCCAGGGCCAGAACGACTTTCTTTCGAACCGTTCCCTTATTGATATGAACCCAGCTCGAACCAATTTTGGTAACGAAGTTGAACAGGGCATCAGATCCCACCGCAATAATCGGCGGTACCTTCAGAACAAAAATCAGGACGGGGAGCAAGAGCACACCACCCCCCACCCCAGTCATTCCGATCAGGGTACCAACTACGAAGCCGATCAGTACCTTTTCGATAAGCATTCAAATCCCTTACTACTCTCGTGACCCTTTCGTCCTTCGATCACGCCGGATGTCCGTTGACCCCGATGAAGCCTTCGCGCTCCAGATGCAAAATGATCTCTTGTGCTGCTTCTTCGGGACTCAGTTCAGCGGTGTCGATTACAACTTCGGCGTCCTTTGGCTCTTCGTACGGGTCTGAGATACCAGTAAACTCCTTGAGAATACCGGCGCGAGCTTTAGCGTAGAGACCTTTACGGTCGCGTTGCTCACAAGTCTCCACTGTCGTCGCGATGTGCACCAGGATGAAGCCGCCAACGGGCTCGATCATGCCTCGCACGGCTTTGCGAGTGGCGTCATACGGAGCGATGGGGGCGCAGATTGCGATCCCGCCGTTCTTGGTAATCTCCGAAGCGACATAACCAATACGCCGGATGTTAATGTCGCGATGTTCTTTGGAGAAGCCGAGTTCGGACGAAAGATGCTTGCGCACCAGATCTCCATCCAACAGCGTGACCGGACGGCCGCCTGCCTCTAGAAATTTGGTCACCAGGACATTGGCGATGGTCGATTTGCCCGAACCCGAAAGTCCGGTGAAGAAAATGGTTACGCCCTGCTTGTGGCGAGGCGGATAGCTGCGGCGTAGTTCATGCACCACTTCCGGATAGGTGAACCAACTCGGAATATCGCGTCCTTCATTGAGGCGATCCCGTAGCTCAGTGCCGGAGATGTTCAGCACGCGCGAGCCGTTAGTCACTTCGTTGTCCGGCACGTACTGATCCTTATCTTCGAGGTACACCATCATGTTGAACGGAACCATGGTCACGCCGATATCGGCTTCGTGCTTCTTGAACAGTTCCTGGGCATCGTAAGGGCCGTAGAAGTTTTTGCCGTCGGAATCTTTTCCCGGACCAGCATGGTCGCGGCCCACGATGAAATGAGTGACTCCGTGATTCTTGCGGATTAAGGCATGCCAGATGGCCTCGCGTGGTCCACCCATGCGCATTGCCAGTGGCAGCATGGAGAGTTTTACGCTGCCCGCGGGAAACTTGGAAAGAAGCAATTGATAGCAGCGCACCCGAGTGAAGTAATCAACGTCGCCGGGTTTGGTCATTCCGACCGAAGGATGTATCAGCAGGTTGGCCTCGACCTGTTTAGCAGCGCGGAAGGTCAGTTCCACGTGGGCGCGGTGCATAGGGTTGCGAGTTTGAAACGCAACCACGCGTCGCCAACCCAGACGGGCAAATTCGGCGCGCAATTCAGCGGGAGTAAGTCGCAACGTGCGGAAGTCGTAGTGCGAAGGAGTTTGCACGCCTTCCAGCCGGCCGCCTACGTACCACGAGTTCCCTTTGTTCAATAAGTAATCGACGCCCGGATGAACGGCGCTGGTGGTTCCAAAAACTGACTGCGCTTCCGCTTTGCGGTCGGGTTGCCAGACTGCTTCGACGTGCAGAACCGCGAGCATGACGCCTTCCGCATCACGCAATGCGACTTTGCTGCTGCCCGGCGTCAGCGACTTTGCGAAGTCCTCTTTGACGTCGAGCGTGATCGGCATCGGCCAAAGAACTCCGCTGCTGAGACGCATGTTGTGGCAGACACCCTCGTAATCCGCCGGTGTCATGAATCCTCGCAGAGGCGAGAACCCTCCGCTGATGAGAAGTTCGAGATCGCAGATCTGGCGTGGTGTCAGATCCCACGACGGCCATTCTCGCGAATGGGCTTTCAGTTCTGCGATGCGTTCCGGCGTCGCGATCAGGTCGGCAAGTTCCCCGCCGTGCGGCGCAATAATGTGGCTTGTTGAAGCGATCAAATCCTGGCTCCTTGAATTACAAGTTAGTTAGGACAATAGTTGTATCTGCTTGCCATGCAGGCAGTATGACGGTGGCAGCTTGCGGCCCACTGAAACTTCGCGGGGGAAACGAGACGAGCGACCAAACAGAATACCGCGATACAAGCGGGGCAGCAAGTTGTGATTGATCAAAGCTGGTCAAGCATCAGTACGAGCAATTTGCGTACCTTTGCAGCGTAGTCTTCAGGCCGCTATGTGATTATGAATGGAAGGGTTAGCCGAGGCACTCAGTTTCCCGCGTCAAGCTGGTTGAAGAATGTGAAAACCTTTGCACTCAAGGTGCAGTTCCTCGCCCGCGCGCCACAGCAGCTTTAACTGCTGCTTCCGGAGACTCGCTTTTCAGCCGACGAATTCTGCAGCGACTCCACCTGCGCTTCGCCGACGGCGATCGGAGACTCCTTCATCGAGTACTTCAGCAGACACCACACGGCGCGCAGCCCGTCTTTCCAGCCTATCTTTTTTCCCTCTTCGTAGGTACGCCCCCAGTAACTGATGCCAACCTCGTAAATGCGCAAGCGGCGCTTCGCAACTTTCACCGTGATCTCCGGCTCAAATCCGAAGCGGTTCTCCTCGATCGGAATCGACTGGATGATCTCACGGCGGAAAACTTTGTAGCACGTTTCCATATCAGTCAGGTTGATATTCGTGAGGCAATTCGAAAGCAGCGTCAGCAGCCGGTTTCCCACCGAGTGCCAGAAGTACAGAACGCGGTGAGGAGCGGCGCCCAGGAAACGGGAGCCGTATACCACATCCGCTTTGCCTTGAACCAAGGGATCGAGAAGCAGTGAATAATCCGCAGGATCGTATTCCAAATCGGCATCCTGGATAACCACGAAATCTCCCGTGGCCTGCTGAATTCCGCGACGTAGCGCCGCTCCCTTGCCCATGTTCCGCGGTTGAAGAAAGACCTGGACTTGCGGATGTTGATGCTGTAGCTCGGCGAGGATTTCGCGCGATCCGTCACTCGATCCATCGTCCACACAAACGACTTCGAGTTCGAGCGGGACTGCCAAAACGCGTTCCACCACCTGCCGCAACGTGGCGCGTTCGTTGTAGACGGGAATGACGACCGATAGTTTCATGGCGACGGCAAAGGTTTCCCTAGTGTAGAACATTCCGCAGTCTTGGCTCTCAACTTCTATCAGACAGTTGAGTTAGCCCAGTCCGCACAGAAATCGTCAAGAAGTGTAATTAGTTCCCATGAGGCTTACATGATCGGGGAATTTTGTCCTAAGGTCTTCGCCCTAAAAGTCATTCGAGGCGCTCGTGGGGATGCGAATTATCGAGGATGCTGCCGACGCCCCGGCATGGATCGGCAGCGGTTTTCGACCAGCTCTTTTATTCACAGCAAAAAGCTAGTGGATTGGTCGTTTCGCGAAATTCGTACTTGCGCTTTAGTTTGTGCTACTTAGATATAGGTTCCCCGCAATATCAGACCCGCCACCTCCCTCTCAAACATGGATGCCGACTGCATCCTGTGCGGCCTGCCACAGATCGTCTTCGTGACCAGAGACTGTGAGAATCAATACTAGAAATCATTGAGGAAATCCGACCCACTTGGCAGCGTGAATGCTATGAATTACTGGAGACCAGCCAAAATTCTGTGCTTCCCTATCGGCTGGACGGCGAAGGGCGCTTGCAGCAAGGGACCTGTGGAAAACTTCCTTGGGCGGCGTCGGTTATGATCTCACCCCGAGGAAGAGAGGACATGGAGGAAAAGTCGGTTCGTCTAGGCCCACGCGAGCGGCAAATCGCCGAGCTGCTGTTGCAGGGCTGTGACAACACCGAAATTGCGGCGCAACTCAAAATGGCTCGGCGCACGGTCAAGGCGCACTTCAATCGTCTCTTCCTGCGCTTTGGAATTGACAGCGGTATCAAGCGGGTTAAACTCGCGACAACCCTATACCGGAGGCAGTTATGTTTGGAGGAGAACGCTACGGAAAGCGAGTTCCGAACGAACGGGAGCGGCGAGTCATCGAGCTTGTCGCCCAAGGGCTCAAAAACAGTGAAGTCGCAGAAGCCATCGGTACCACTGAGCACGTCGTAAAAAATTACCTTCGCGTCATCTATGACAAACTTGGACTGTGGAATCGCGTCGAACTCGCGCTCTGGTACGAGGCGCGTCGGCACGAGTCGCTGGTTCAGGTTTGACTCCTTGTGTGAGCGTCACCCTGAAACGCGATTGACTAGAACGGAACATCGCTGACTCCTTCATCGACGAGGGAAGCTGTTTGCTTTTGGTGGACGCTGAATTGAAGGTTGGACGAGACATCAGTCGCAGTTCTTGCGAGCCGCAGGTTCGAACTGATCCAGCTGCGCGTCCCGCTGCGTCGTAAACTTCCCTCCCGGAGTTTTTCCATAATGGTCGGAGTCGGAGCAATAGTAAAGGGCGTGTTTCATGTCGACCCATACCGAGGCGTTGGGATTGCCGAGGTAAACCGGCGCTGGCGGCGGTTCCGCCAATCCCAGATTGATCAGTAACTTTTCAAAAAGCGTGAGATTCGCCTGAGCAGGATTCTTCGATTGAACATGGCTCTCGGTCGGGTGCATACCCACTCCGGATAGCACGATCAGCAGCAGAACGACCGCCCCTGCGACGTAAAGGTCCGCGCGGTGCTTGGCAAGCCAGATCCCACCCGGCGATTTCGGATTCAGAGATTCCAGCCACTTGTTAGCCTTGGTGGCAGAAGCCCACGGAGACTGAGTTTTTCCTGGCTCAAGACCGGCCGGGGCAAGGGCATCCTCCGCGACTTCGCCATTGATCACTAACGCGGAATCGCCAACCGGCTCTACTTCCGTTTCACTTGGTTCATGCGAAAGTTCCTCCATCATCTTCCGCAGCTCAAGAGAGAGCTCGGGAGACGCTTCGTGAGACGGCCGATCTTCAGCGAACGTCGACCGATCGATTTCGCTTTCGTCGTTCGCTGCCTCGGCTTCTTCGTGCTGCTTATTTTCCGCCGCTTGTTGCAGATGCCACATGGACGCCCATTTACTCTGCAAGTCGCCCGAGGGCGAAGATGCTGCCGGCCGTGCGGTCCCGCATCGGCCGCAGAATAGCTCTTGCTCACCAAACTGATATCCGCACTGCGGACAAACCGTCTCTCGGCCTGATTTCGCACTGGACTCGCTGACTGGAATTTGAATCCGCGGTTCTATAGTCTCTGCTGCCCGGCTGGAAGCGCTCTCTGCCGGTTCGATGACCTCGTGTGCATGGTTCACGTTCCTTGCTGGTTCTACCGCAAGTCGCTCGAGCTGAGGTTTGATTCGTTCGAGAGCTTCCAGCATCGCGGCGCGTTCTGCAGCGAGGGTTTGTCTCCACTCGCGGTCCACAGCGCGGGCGATCGCTTCCGTCATCAAGCCCGCCATGAGTTGGCAACTCCGCATCTCGGGCTCTTGAATGGAATCGGCATCGGCAAAACGAATTTCCAGCAGGCCAGCTAAATTGCCTTCGTGATAAAGAGGCAGCGCGATTGATTGTTTGTCCGCGTGCTCGCGGCTGAATTCGGTGGAGAGCCGGCCGTCAGCGGACAGGCTCGAATCCATGGGCAAGCTGGTTCCGGCCAGATTCGCAGCATCTCCCGTGGCGGCGCAATACTCAAGCCGATCCTCCCGCACCACCGCGACTGCTACTCCGCTGGCGTGAGTGATTTTCTGCAGCCGTTCGACAATGACGTTCGCGGCAACTTGCAAATCGCTGGCTTGCGACCGGAGGAACTCCTGCGTCTCCACAATCTCAGCCAGCGCCTCCGCGGGATTGGGTCGCGGACGGTTCGCGACCTCAAATGCTTTTTGCTCCTGCAGCACATGGGCGGCCTCCAGGAGTTGCTGGAATGTGCTTTCATCCAGCGCCGGCTTTTCCCGTTCGCTTATGATCGCTTGCTCCAAGTGGTGAGGTGCTCCGGGCTTGTGCGACTCTGCCATGGCCAATGCAATTCCACGTCCACAATGCTGAGCTCAATCCCGCAACCCCCCTGATTCTAGCAGCCGTGGTTGCCCCCGACCAGACCCCTATGGATGCACTCAAGTGCTTGCCCTTCTTGGGATTATGAGCTCGAAGCAGGTGACACCGTTGGATGCGAAATCTACGGTGTGTGTCGGGCGAAGGGCAACGATTCTTGAGCGCCGCTGAGCCGGTGGCGGATGTGCAAGATATTGCACTTTCCAAGATTCGTTTCCCCGAAGGTGGCCACTCCGTTTTCCGGAGGATCTAGGCTCGCGCTGGCGCCAACTCTTCTTCCGCCGCGCGATATTCGGAATTCTTCTTCTTCGCCCTCTGCAGCGCACCCTGCAAGGTCAGCGTCCAGCGGCGCATTACCTGGAGCGCTGCTGGTGTTCGGTCGTTTCCGTTTACCGTCAGCACATGATCCGACGCGGTCTGGGCGGACATACCAAGCGTCCAACTCAACGCCAGAATCAGTAGTTCGTCGCTGGTTTGCGTCATGCCGTTGCGAACTCGCGAATTCGAAGTTGGCATTTCGCGCTGATTGCGTACTTCTGATTTTTATGGTTGGCCGCGCGGCCGGGACCCGAATCGGTGCGGCGTCTCCCATATTGGGTTTCCCTAATCATTAGAGTTCGCTCACACCTTTTAGCAATTGCGGCAAGCAAAGGTCTTTATCCCGAAGTGTACGCAGGCGAAAGTTTGGCGAATCACTTGCTTTCGCATCAGTGATTGAGCTGGAGTCAATCAGAAGCAAACAGCGAAACGTATCGCCAGCACGACGAAAGGAAAATTTCATGTTGGATCTCAGCGATATCAAAATTACGCAACGCGATGAACAGGTTCTCAAGTTGCTGGTCGAAGGATGCAGCAACAAGGACATCGCGGCACAACTAAGCATCAGCCCCCGGACCGTGAAACAACATTTGCGTACACTGTTTCTGCGAGCGGGAATTAAGGATGGCCGCAAGCGCGTGAAACTCGCGACTGCCGTTTTCCAAAGAGAGCAGAGGGAGTCTCATGCAACCATGTGATCGTCTAACCGCCAAGGAAATTCAAGTCGCGATGCTGGTCTGGGAAGGCCAGACCAACCGCGAAATCGCGAGTGTAATCGGTACTACCGAGCAAGTCATAAAGAATTACTTGCGCAATACCTTCGATAAACTCGGTGTCTGGAGCCGTCTCGAATTGGCGCTCTATGTCGCCGCTCACGGCGGCGTGCAATGGCGCGAACCCGTACCCTTGCCACCGGCTTCTGTACTGGCGCCTTCCGAGACACCATCGCGAGAGACCGCCCCACAGACAGCTGTGCCTGGCGAACAAAATGACTATGGGTCAACCAAGTCTCGGAATAAGTCAAGAGGACTGCCACGACTGGTTTCGGCCTAGTTTTTCACAGGTCAACATTAGCCGTCCGGGGGAACGCTCCGATTGGGAGTCTGAGTCTGGTTTGCTGTTAGTGCGCGCCTACGCACTGGCGTTGCCTCACCGGCCATCGACCACTGCACCAAAAATGGTGCACTACCCTGTGGAGGGAATGCATGTCTCTGAAAACAAATAGCCTGCAATGAGATGAAATTAGTTGACGATGGCCATCCTTCGGAGTACACACCTCCAGCGATTTTGCGCGGCTTTCGTTCGCAGAAAGAAGGCTGAGACGCTCGTAATGAGACCGTGAATCGTTTTAGCTGCAGAAGCGTTTCCTCATAACGCCGAGCATTGGAACGAGAGCTTGAAGAAGTCGAGACGATTTCGTAAGTCCTGTTTTGAGATGGGGCAAGGTTTTTGTTCATGCTCAACCTGCGGTCAGTCTCGCTGTAGCCATTCGTCATTGCGAGCGGCAGCAGTAGCGTCGTCGAAGCGGTGCTAACGGAATGGAGCAGCGAAGAATTGCGAACCAATAGATGGGAAATTAGATCAGAAATCGGTTAGTAACATTCAGTAGCCAGTTGTCTCGCTCCCCCTATGGCTAATGTCAGACGCAACTCGGTCAAAGCCACCATCCTGGTTGTGGACGATTCCCCTGAGATCCAACGTTACCTGCGGGCATTATTGGAGCTTGACGCCTACCGGGTCGAGACGGCCAGCAACGGCTACGAAGCCCTGCGGAGTCTGGGCGATGTGTGTCCCGATGTCGTCTTGCTCGATCTGCAGATGCCGGGAATGGATGGTCTGGAAACTTTGCGCAGGTTGAAAGAGTTCCGGTCGAATGCAAAAGTCATCATGTGTTCAGGCGTTGACGATCCCGCCAAGATTCGCGAGGCCGCCGCGCTGGGCGCACACGGCTATCTCCTGAAGCCCGTCCAACATTTGTATCTTTCGGCCGCGGTTGAACGTTGCCTCACGGAAAATATGGCAAAACGCCCGAGCGACCTTATGGGCACCCAACTGTTCGTGTTGCCATCGCCTAGCCCACTGTGAGCAACAACCGCTGTTCGAAGATTCAAAGCCTGACTCGAATCATGCTTTCGATGTATTGCTTGAGTTGATTCTTGTCTTGTTCGGTCAGTTCGATAAACTTCACTCCGATCCCAAAACCCGGCGTGCTGGTTACGACTTCGCCGTTCGCCCACAACTTGAAATCTTTAACCCAAAGAGCAATCCTGATTTGCGTTCCTTTTGCTAGAGGATTGGGCATCTCCAGGAAACATCCTCCCAGGCTAAGATCCGCCGTTCTGCTCCGCATGGGAGCCGTTGCACCGGCGGGGTAAACTTCCGCCGAGTTTGTGCACTTCACCCGAACTTGAGTCCGGCGATCTCGCGCATCGCGGACCGCTCCATCGAAACCGGGCGGCGGCAAAGGGAAATCCCAAAAGCTTTTCTCCGGCGACAGATTGAGCAAGCCCATCCGTCCCGCTCTGGCGCTGCCTCGCTCCCCTACCCATTTCACCCGAAAATGAGTCTTTGTCGTCCCATAAGTGACCCCGACAATCTCATCCACTTTGGGCTGGGCTTGAACCCCATCCAACTCCAACCCATTTTGGCTGACGTTGAGGGTGAAGACCTTCTCGGAGAAAATCTGCCCTCCCCTGTCAGTCCCGAAGATTCGGACGGGGACTCGGATTTCCTTGCGGGGCTCGCGACGTTTACCCATGACCTGACCAGAATCCTCCAAAACACCTTAATACCTTGGGCCGCAGGGTGATGTGATTCTACTTCAGATATCTGCGCCGGCCCAATGAACGGATGGACCGTCCCACCAGCCGGCCCTGCAACCCGCACGCGGGAAAACGCTGCAAAAGGTTGCATAAACGCTTTCTGCTTCCTGGGGATTGACCGCAAAAACCGCGGTTTTACAGCCCTTTGACGATAAGCCCGCGGCATTCTAATTGCACTGCCACCGGGTTGTACCCAGGTTTGAGTGCGTCCCCCGCCAACCGTTGCGATTCGAGGTTCGAGGTAGCAAATGACCACTAAAGAAAGCTTCTGGATGGCCTGTGACTCCATCGAACAGTTGCGAGCCGAATACGGACCCTTCCAAACCCGCGCCGAGGCCGAAGCGGAAGCCCGCAAGCTAGGATTCGGCTTTCTCTTGCGCTACGAGCACGTCATCGACGCCAACGAAAACATCCAGGAAGTGCGCTGCATCTTCATCGAGTTGCCCATGGCTCACCAGGCCCCAACCGGTCCCGTAATCCGCAAGCTTCACACTCGCTGCGCCACCTGCGGAGAATCTGCCGTTCATGAGGAACACTGGCAAGCTGAAGTGTGGGCCGATATCCATGAATTTGAGCACATCCGCCATCGTGTCCGCCTCTTCGAGCAAAGCCGTCGCGAGGGCCTCAAGGAAATTGGCGATTGGCGCGACCAGTGCGCCTGATCTAACCCGCCTCCGTTCCGTCACACAACAGAAAAAAGCGGGTGGCCCGTCCTTCTCGCGTTCTGTGCGAGAGGGCGGGGCCTTTAAAGCGTCTCGTTCTTCCGCAATCATCATGCCAACGAAGAACCTGCCCCGAGCTTGCCGAGGGATCTCCTCACTTCTACGCGCGGCACACGCCCGGCACTATGCGACCGGAAAAGAGCCTGCGGCCAAGATCGAATCGAGGGGTGCCCCACCCTTTAAGCGCCCCTTGTGTTTCGTCATGAGACGAAACACATTCTCGCGGAAAGCCTGGGCGGACAGTATCAGGGATGCGAACCCAGGTTTTACCGGAGCGATCAATAGGACGACACGCTGAGTCTGTCGCGTGTTGTTGCAACGAGAAAATGTCGTATTAACTGCAACGGGACTGTGTCACCCCCTATCGATTAAGTAACGGCCGCGAAAGCGGGGCGGCCGGAGAGGTTGTAGATGCGGGGCAGCGGGGTTTTGCGTTTCTGCGCGGTGGTGCGGGGAGCAGGGCGGCGGTCGGCGTGTTCCTGCAGCGGCAGAGCTTGCGGCAGCAGTAGTAGGTCTCCGCGATAGACGTGCAGCGAGCCATCGAGTTGATGGGAGAGTTCGACGGTGTCTCCGGCATAGCCGCGCTGGCAGGGAAGGGGGGAAGGGCGATGGAGTTAGCGCCGAGAGTGACGACATGATCAGGGCTGACGGCGCGCTGGTAGCGAAAACTGAGACAGCGGGCAAGGTCGAAGCGCCGGGGCAGAGTGCGAAAGTCGCGGGCCGAGTCGGTGGCGGGGCGGGCGAAGCGTTGGTTGTAGTCGGCGCAAAAGCGGGCAAGCACGGCGTTGGCTTGTTCCAAAGTCGCGGCCCCTGCCAGGCGGAGTTCGCTGACCAGACGGTCCTGGCAGGTGCGCCAGAGCGCGTTCGATGCGGCCCTTGGCTTGGGGAGAGTAAGCGGGGATCTGCTGGATGCCGAGTTCTTCGAGGGCGCGGCCCAGATGAGTGGGGTTCTGTTCTCCGGCGAGTTGTTCGGCGAGGGTCCAGTGGGAATCGTTGCGCTGGAAGATGCTGTGACGATCGCGGTAGAGGCTGAGGGGCACGCCGTGGGTGGTAATCATAGAGCGCAGAGCACGGAGATAGCCGAGGGTATTTTCGGCTTCGAGTTGGAAGTGTGCGGCGAGGATTTGTCTGGTGGCGTCGTCCTGAAAGCCGATCAGAGTGAGTTGGGGGCCGCGGCCTTCGAGCCAGTCATGACGGCTGGCATCGGTGAGCGCCATCATGCCGAAACGGGGGCGGGGCAGGCGGCGCGCACGGTACTGGCGGGGCCGGCGCTTCTGGGGAGAGGCCAGCTTGGCGCGCGCGCAGGATGCGACGCACGGTTTCGCGGCTGACGGACGAGGTTCTCGTCGGCGTTGAGTTTTTCGACAGAGATGGGAATCGTTGAAGCCCCGATACTTGCCGCGGGCCAGGGTCAAGATCAACTGCTTCTGGGCAAAGGGCAAGGCCCAAGGCATGGGACGTCCGCGATTGCCGTGCTGCACCCAGGCGATGGAATCGGGCCGATAGCGGCGCTTGAGCCGCTGCACCTGGCGTTCACTCAGTTGCAGCAGACCGGCGGCTTCGCGTACGCTCAGCCGCCCGCCTGCTGCATTCTCAATCACTTTCACCCGTTGGAACTCTTTCTGACTCATCGTCACCATCCTCAGAGGGTGACAAAGTCTCGTTGCACTTAGGGGGTGACATTATCTTGGAGCATCTACAGGCCTCAATGCAGCGGTTGACTCCTGCCCATCACAGGGCGATACTTGAGTGCTGCCAGTTGGGGAATCATGCCACGCACGCTTGGGAACCCGCCAAGTCCTGTAGGTCACTTCATCAACGGCTTGTCGACAACAAAGGCCAATTCACATCAAAGGAATCTCAAATGACTCGATTGTTGCCCAGATTTTCCCAAGCAAGGTTTTCCCAAGCAAGCCGCCGTCTCCTGTTTCCGTTGTTTCAGCTTGTAATCTGCCTCCTGATTCTTGCCTCCTCAGCCTTGGCGCAGACTTCGTTGGAACAAATCTCCACGCCCGCTCCGCAAGGGTTTACAGGAATATTTGGCGGAGGCCCGTTTTATAAGACTGCGAATTTCAATATCCCGAAGAACATCGCTGAAATTGAACATGCTGGCTACTCAGAAGCCATCGTCTGGAGCGTTGAAGTCAATAGCACAGGCGACTTGAACTTCAACGGCGAGTTTCCGTTGACTTCGAACGGCGTCTATGTGGGCAACAAGACCTATCCGAAATTTGCTGCGGATATGGCCACATTAAAGAAAGCAGGAATTGTCAAAAGAGTCACCTTCAGCATCGGTTCCTCCAATTACGGAGACTGGGAAGACATTACTAATTTGGTGGAGGCGCAAGGCGTCGGCCCGAAGAGCATTCTGTACAAGGATTTTAAAGCCCTGAAAAAAGCCATCCCCGCTTTGGATGCCCTCGATTTTGACGACGAAAATAGCTACAACCTCCCCACTACGGTTAAGTTTGGGGTCATGGTCGGCAAACTCGGCTATCACGTCATGCCGGATCCTTATGTCGACGCCAGCTATTGGCAGAGTGTGGTTTCAGGCATCAACAAGAAACGCCCGGGCACGGTGGATGGAGTACACCTTCAGGCCTATGCTGGCGGTCAAGGAAACAGTCCATGCTCGGGCTGGGATTTTGGAAAGGTGCCTGTTTTCCCCGGCGTCTGGGACAAGAACTACAAGCCAAGCCAAGTGGAGATGGTGATGAGGGGCTGGCACAATGAGTGCGGGATAATCGGCGGGTTCATGTGGATCTACGACGACTTTGTGGGCAATGGCCTGGCCAAAAAGTACGCCACCGCGATCAACAAAGGAGTCAAATAGAACGGCCCCAGCTGGCAGGTTGTCTAAATCGCACATATAAAGCCCGGTGCCCCACCCTTCCGCGTTCTGTGCGGAGGGTGGGCCACCAAGCCGCCCGGGGTAAAGCCCCACGGTAACAGCTGATGAGGCAGACCTGGATTTGAAGACTTGTCTTTAAAGCACTAACATCTAAGCATGCCGGTTGAAACAGAAATCACTTCCTCAACCTATACGCCGATTCGTGCTTCGCGTGGCAACAGCATTTCCTGCAAAAGCTGGCAGCAGGAAGCCGCCATGCGCATGCTGATGAATAATCTCGACGAAGAAGTCGCCGAGCGACCGCACGACTTGGTCGTCTACGGCGGAACCGGCCGTGCGGCGCGCAGTTGGGAGGCTTACCACGCAATCGTCGCATCATTGAAAAGCCTCGAGAACGACGAAACTCTGCTGGTGCAATCCGGCAAGCCGGTAGGCGTGTTCAAGACGCACGAGTACGCACCACGCGTGTTGATCGCCAACTCGAACCTGGTCGGGCATTGGTCGAACTGGGAGAAGTTCAACGAACTCGAGCGCGCAGGATTGATGATGTATGGCCAGATGACTGCCGGCTCATGGATCTACATCGGCTCGCAAGGAATTGTGCAAGGCACATTCGAGACATTTTCCGCGGCTGGAGAAAAACATTTTGGCGGAGACCTTGCCGGCAAACTCATCGTAAGCGGCGGCATGGGCGGCATGGGTGGAGCTCAGCCGTTAGCGGCGACCATGACGGGCGCAGCTTTCCTGGGTATTGACGTCGATCCTGAGCGCATCAAGAAACGCCTCAAAACCGGCTACTGTGACTTTATGGTCACTACGCTCGATGAAGCCCTGCGCATCCTGAAAAACGCGATTCGCAAAAAAGAAAATGTTTCGGTCGGCTTGGTGGGGAACTGCGCCGACTTGATTCCCGAACTCGCCGAGCGCGGCGTCGTGCCAGACATTCTCACCGATCAGACTTCCGCGCACGATCCATTGAACGGCTACGTGCCTAACGGCATGACGCTCGAAGCGGCGGTCGAATTGCGCCAGCGCGATCCCCGCGGCTATCAGGAGAAGTCGCTGGATGCGATGGCAAGCCACGTCGAGGGCATGCTGCGCCTCCAGAAGATGGGCGCGGTGACTTTCGACTACGGCAACAATATCCGAACGTTCGCGTTCCAGCGCGGAGTAAAGAACGCGTACGACTTTCCAGGATTCGTGCCCGCATACATCCGTCCTCTATTCTGCGAAGGCCGCGGCCCATTTCGTTGGGTGGCCCTATCGGGCGAGCCTTCGGATATTCACGTCACCGATGACTTGGTTCTGGAATTGTTCCCGGAGAATCGGATTCTGCGTCGCTGGATTGATCTGGCCCGTAAGCGCATCAAGTTTCAAGGACTACCCGCGAGAATCTGCTGGCTTGGATACGGCGAGCGAGCCGAGTTCGGGTTGGCGATGAATGATCTGGTGAAGAAGGGCAAGATTAAAGCCCCAATCGTGATTGGTCGCGATCACCTCGATTGCGGCTCCGTCGCTTCTCCATTCCGCGAAACTGAAAGCATGAAGGATGGCAGCGACGCCGTAGCCGATTGGCCGCTGCTCAATGCCCTGCTGAATACGGCCGCCGGCGCTTCGTGGGTTTCAATTCACAACGGCGGCGGCGTGGGCATCGGCTACTCGTTGCACGCAGGACAAGTAACGGTAGCCGACGGCACTGAAATGATGGCGAAGCGAATCGAGCGGGTACTGACGACCGATCCAGGTATGGGCGTGATCCGCCACGTAGACGCGGGCTACGAAGAGGCGAAAGAGTTCGCGAAAAAAGCCGGCGTGAAGGTGCCGATGAGAAGCTAAGTGCCAGCCTTGGACCGATCCAGAAAAGCAAAATTGCGACAGCCTGCTCTGCTGCTGATCAACATCGGTCAGCTTCTAACCTTACGCTCGTCGCAAGATAAGTCGCGTCCGCGACGCGGAACCCAACTCAACGAACTTGCCATCATCGAAGACGCCGCGGTTCTTTGCCTCGGCGGAAAGATCGTCTCTGTTGGGAAGAGTAAAGATGCGCTGCGCGATTCCTGGCTCGGGAAGAATCGCAAAACGATCGTCGAGATCGATTGCGAGCGCCAAGTCGTCTTGCCGGGATTCGTCGACTCCCATACTCATCCCGCTTTCATCGCGCCACGCCTCATCGACTTCGAAAGACGTATTTGCGGAGCTACTTACGAAGAAATCGCCGAGGCCGGCGGCGGCATCCGGTCGAGCGTCGAAAGCGTGCGCAAAGCAACAAAGAGTCGACTGGCCGAGCAGGTGCTGCAAGCGTTGCGCGAAATGGCCGAACAGGGCACTACGACGGTCGAAGCCAAGTCGGGTTACGGACTGACCTTGGAATCAGAATTGAAGTCCCTCCAAGCCATACGCGCGGCTGCCAACTGCTGGTGCGGAACGCTGGTCCCAACTTTGCTCGGCGCTCATGTCGTGCCGCAGGAATTTCGTGGCCGCTCTCGCGAGTACGTCGAGTTGATCTGCGAGCAAATGATCCCGCAGGCGGCCAAGCGAAAGCTTGCCCAGTTTGTGGATGTGTTTACCGAGCGCGGAGCATTCACCGTCGATGACACGACAAGAATTTTTGACGCTGCGCAAAAGCATGGCTTGGGAGTAAGGGCTCACGTCTGTCAATTGAGCCAGACTGCGTTGCATCGGCTTTTGCGCTACAATCCAGTGTCGTTTGACCACATGGATCATGTGAACGATGATGACATTCGAGAACTGGCACAACGCGACACGATTGCGACGCTAGTGCCGGGAGCGAATTACTTTCTCGGCTTGCCAACCTTTCCTCCAGCGCGAAAATTGATCGATGCGGGCGTGGCCGTGGCGTTGGCCACTGATTACAATCCGGGATCGTCGCCAACTCCTAGCATGCCTTTTGTTTTATCGCTCGCCTGCACGCATATGAAGATGTCGCCGGCTGAGGCAATTTCCGCTGCCACGATCAACGGCGCCTGGGCATTGCGGCTCGCTGAATGGAAAGGCTCGATTGAACCGGGAAAGGACGCGGACCTGGCAGTATTCGAAGCCGACGATTATCGCGAAATTCCGTACTGGGTCGCATCCAATCGATGCGCCTTCACAGTTTTGAATGGGACGCTGATTGCCTCATCGGGATCGGCCGTTCTAGGGTGAAACTTTCGGCGCCGGAATTTCGTATAGAGATAGGTCGAACAATCGCGCGATTCCACCAAGCTATTAAAATACCGAGGGAAAAATGAAACGAATCTTCTTGCTGGCTGGCTTTTTTGTGTGTCTGGTTGCCGTTTGTGCGGCTCAACGTTTGCCGGAACTCGCCGTTCCCGATAACTACAAGCTCGCCTTTGCCCCAGACTTCACCAAGAATAACTTCTCGGGGGAAGAGACCATCCAGGTTCGCGTGCTGAAGCCCACTTCGGAGATCGTGCTCAACGCCGCGGAAATTAATTTCGATGCTGCGACCATCACTAGCGGAGGCGCAAGCCAGAAGGCTAAAGTTACGCTCGACAAAGAAAAAGAAATGGCGACGCTAACGGTAGGCAACTCGCTTCAGCCCGGCGCCGCGACTATCCAGATCCGCTACACGGGAATCCTCAATGATCAACTGCGCGGTTTTTACCTGGGCAAAGACTCCGATGGCCGTAAGTACGCAGCCACACAGTTCGAAGCCACCGACGCGCGTCGCGCGTTCCCCTCGTTCGACGAACCCGCTTACAAAGCCACCTTTGACGTGACCGTAACCGCAGACCAGGGGATGACCGTCATCTCAAACACCAAGGTAGTCTCGGATGCGCCGGGACCCGGAGATGGCAAACACACGGTCCATTTCGCGACCACTCCGAAGATGTCGTGTTATCTGGTCGCAATGGTCGTGGGGAATTTCGAATACATCGAAGGCTCCGCCGACGGTATCCCAATTCGCGTTTACACCACCCCAGGGAAAAAAGAATTGGGCACATTCGCACTGGACGCGGCTGAGAACATCATGCGGTATTACAACCGCTATTTCGACATCAAGTACCCCTACGGGAAGCTCGACCTGATTGGGCTCGCCGACTTTTCGGCTGGCGCCATGGAAAATACCGGCTGCATCACCTTCCGAGAAATCCTCCTGTTGGTGGACGAGAAACACGTTTCGCTAGGTCTCAAGAAGGAAGTGGCTTCGGTTATCGCTCACGAAATGGCGCATCAATGGTTCGGAGATTTAGTCACGATGCAGTGGTGGGACGACATCTGGCTGAACGAAGG
The DNA here is from genome assembly GCA_963722725.1 of uncultured Acidobacteriota bacterium. Taxonomy (GTDB): domain Bacteria; phylum Acidobacteriota; class Terriglobia; order Terriglobales; family Acidobacteriaceae; genus JABDBE01. Next base: position 3,089 of record CAVROB010000003.1, on the reverse strand, counting down.
CTTTGCCACCTGGATGTCGAGCAAGCCGGTGGAGGCGTGGAAGCCGGAATGGAACATGGATCTCGATGATGTAAGGGAGACCGGAGACGCTATGAATGCTGACTCCCTGATAAACACCCATCCCATTCACCAGCAAGCAGAGACGCCGCAGCAGATCCTCGAGTTGGCGGACGATATTTCCTATGGAAAAACAGCGGCCGTGCTGCGCATGTTGGAAGCTTATCTCGGCCCGGAAACATTTCGCTCCGGCGTCAACGCGTACCTGAAACAACATGCTTACGCCAATGCCACCGCTTCTGATTTCTGGAACGCGCAATCCCAGGTTTCCAAGAAGCCGGTCGATAAGATCATGCCCACCTTCGTGGAACAACCAGGACCGCCGCTTGTGAGCGTGAAGAATCAATGCTCGGGAAGTTCGACGACGGTCAGCTTGTCCCAACAGCGGTATTTTTATGACCGCCCTTTGTTCAACGCAGGAAGCAAGGAAGTTTGGCTGATTCCGGCGTGTCTGAAAGCGAGCAAGGATGCGGGCACGGAGAAATGTGAATTGCTGAGTAAGAAGGAGCAGTCCTTCAACCTTTCCGGATGTTCGCCTTGGGTTCTCGCCAACGCAGGCGCGATAGGTTATTACCGCTCGGGCTATGAGTCCGACGCTGTGCGCTCGATGGCAAAGGATGTCGAAACCGCATTGACCCCCGCCGAGCGGATCAGGTTGCTGTCCGACATTTGGGCCTCCGTCCGCGTGAGTCGCGAGCCCATCGGTGATTACTTGGCGGTGGCCCAGGGAATGCAGACGGACCGCACCAGCGCGGTCTTGAGCGAAATGATCAGCCAGTTGGATTACATCGGAGAACACTTGGTGAACGATTCAGATCGCGAGTCGTATGATCTGTGGGTTCGTCAGCTTCTGACGCCTGCGGCCGAAGATGCCGGATGGGCACCGAAGCCGGGCGAGAGCCCTGATCAGACCAGCCTGCGTGCCCGGCTCATGCATGCCCTGGGCTATACCGCGCGTGATCCTGAAGTAGAAGCCGTAGCCGGTGAGCTGACGCAGCAGGCAATGCAGGATCCGTCGTCGGTGGATCGTGAGCTTTTGTTCGCGGCTTTGCAGGTCGCGGCGCGCAACGGAGATGCGGCCTTGTACGACGCAATCCTGGCGCATGTGAAATCCGCCAAGACTCCCGAGGAAGAATATCTCTATCAGCGAATACTCACGCTCTTCAGCGATCCCAAACTGCTGGAGAGAACCTTGGAATACGCAATTTCGCCCGACGTGCGCTCGCAAGACAGTCTGATGGTGATTTCCGGCGTGCTGCGAAACCCAGCCGGAACCAAGCTCGCGTGGGATTTTGTGCGGGCTCATTGGAACGAGATCGCGAACCTGGGCGGCGCATTTGGCGGCGGAATGATCGTGGAAAATACCAGGTCCTTCTGCGACGCGGGTATGCGGGACGAAGTCAAAGATTTCTTCTCCACGCACCACGCGCCCACAGCCGACCGCACGCTCAAGCAATCGCTGGAGAGCATCAACTACTGTGTCGATCTGAAGGCGCAGCAGGGAACACAGCTCGCTTCCTGGTTGCAGACTCACGGCAATTCGGTTGGAGAGTAGGAGCGTAACCCCTGCAACTGCGCTCCATCGATAAGTGAGTCCTGCGACGCAAGAAAGTGGCGGCGTGTCCGAGATCTGCCCATAGTGGATTCACCAGGTTCGTCTTTGATGACACTGCGAATGAAACTACCGCGCGCATTGAGGGAATCCAACTTGGTTGTTATAATCGGGGCTGTTCCACACGCTCCCTGCGTTTCGACTGCCCGCGATTCCCGGCATGTTCGCCAAAGTTGGCGTAGCCCACAACTCGCAACCGTCCGGCAGTGGAGCGGCACGAACGTGGCCAGGTAGCTCAGGTGGTAGAGCGCAGCCCTGAAAAGGCTGGCGTCGGCGGTTCAACTCCGTCCCTGGCCACCACATTTCAAAGCACTTAAGCGCAACCCACGAAATTTCTCAGCCCATGGTCAGCCCATGATTCGGGCTGATGTGCTCAATTTACGGCTTCGCTGCTCGGTTGCAGGATGGCCTCAAGCATCTGTCCTTGAGCTGCCATCCGGTCTTCACTGATGCTGTGAGCATAAAGTTGAAGAGTGGTTTTCACATCCGAATGCCGTAGCAGAGCCTGTACGGTTTTCGGATCCGTCTTTGAACGGACCAGGAAAGAGGCAAGGCTGTGTCTCAGGTTATGGAACCCAAAGCGCACCTTGCTCTCTTTGCCCAGTACGCCTGCTTTAACGGCTGCGGGCCGAAGATGAGACTCCACCAGCATGTTCGCGACCCGAGGTTGTTTCCCCTTGCGCTTGAACGACGCGAAGACCCAATCTCCGGGTTGGGAGAATGGGGTCGCGTTCTTCCATGCCTGCATGACCTTAGCCAGCAACGGATGCAGCGGCACGGGAGCGTGGGAGGCTTTGCTCTTCGGCACTCCCACCTGGCCACACGTCCACGTGCGGCGAACGTAAATCTGCGATTGCTCGAAACTCACGTCCTGCCACTGCAAGCCCAAGCATTCCGAGATACGAAGTCCCGTGGCAGCGGCCAGTAAGGTCAGCGTGCGTTCCGGCTCTTGCAGGTGCATGAGAACATCAAACGCCTGCTTGGGAGTCAGAATCATCGCCTCGTAGCCGCTGGTCGTCTTGCACCGAACAAATCGCATCGGGTTTGCTCCCTCGGTTCGGGAATCAGCCCGTAGCGTTGTGCGTGCTTGAACACCAGACTCATTACCCTTCGTATCTTGTCGAGCGTGGGATTTGCCAGATTTTCTTGCTGCTTCAGAGCCTTCAGCCATTGCTCGATTTCGAGTGGCTCAAGACTGAGCGCCGCCCGTTTGCCCCACCTGTCGAGGCAGCGGTTCTTGAGAATCCGCTTATATCCTGCAATCGTAGTGTGCGATTTTGGATCGGCGGTTTCGCTCTGCTCGCCCAGTTCGTGAGTCATGAAGTGGTGGGCGAGGTGAGAAAACGTCAGGCGAGCTTTGAAATCTGGTCCGTTGAGTTGTAGATGTTGCCGTTCTACTTCCCCCCATGCCGTCGATTGC
>CAVROB010000002.1:0-35155 GCA_963722725.1 uncultured Acidobacteriota bacterium | reverse complement strand
GCCAAAAGCTTCTATGAGAGAACCTTGGGTCTGAACATTTTCAGCGAGCAACCGGGCCACCATACACAGTTTGACGTCGGGCAAGCTTTTCTCTGCCTTGAGAAAAAGGGTGCGGAGAGCTACCCTTCGCGGGACAAGGTCGTAATCTTCCTGGAGGTACCAAGCGTACACGACGCGGTAGAGACGATCGGGCAAGAACGCTTTGTACACGTCGAACGCGGTACTGATGGCACGCGCTCACAGTGGGCCGTTCTGCACGATACCGAAGGGCACAATGTTCTTTTGCTTGAGGCACGACGCGAGCCTGAACGCTAGCGGAGTTTAGACTAGCCTTTCCAATCGCAGGAATTGTTCGTTGCCGTTCCGTTTCCCGAATCCAACAACCCTGTCGTAGAATCACCTATTTGGACACTCGTCATTATTCTTCTAGGAGCATTACTTTGCCTGAAACCATTTATGACATCGCTATTATCGGCAGCGGTCCGGCTGGATACACTGCTGCCATCCGCGCGGGGCAATACGGTCTGAAGACGGCGCTGATTGAAAAGGATGGATTCCTCGGCGGTACTTGTCTACATGTGGGCTGTATTCCAACCAAGGCGCTCTTGTTCAATGCCGAAATCTGGGATCACTTGAAAGACGCAAAAGAGTTCGGGATCGAAGGCGTCGATTCGCGCAAACTGAATTGGGCCGCCATCCAGGAGCGCAAGTCGAAGATCGTCAGCAAGCATGCCAAGGGTCTTGAATTCCTGATGCGCAAGAACAAAGTGGAGACGATCAAGGGCTACGGCAAACTCACGGGCCCTGCGCAGAACGGTGTGCTAACGGTCGAAGTCACGGACGGCAGCAAGAGCAACGCCATCAAGGCGAAGAATGTGATTCTGTCCACCGGTTCGGAAGCCCGCATGATTCCAGGCCTGGAGCCGGATGCGCGCGTGCTCACCAACATTGAGATTCTCAGTCTGAAGGAGATTCCGAAGTCCCTGGTGATCGTCGGCGCTGGTGCAGTGGGTGTGGAGTTCGCATCAATTTTTCGCTCGTTTGATTCCGAAGTCACGATTCTTGAAATGCTGCCGCGTCTGGTTCCCGTGGAAGATGAGGATGTTTCTAAGGAACTAGCTCGTGTCTATCGAAAGAGAGCCATCAACTTTCACACTGGGGCCAAAGTCGAGAAAGTCGAAAAGACGAAGTCTGGCATTGCCGTGACTTTTTCCGTGGGTGGTAAACAGGAGAAAATTGAAGCCGAGAAGATTCTGATCGCGGTTGGCCGAAAGCCACGCACGGAGAATGTGGGCCTGGAAAAGACACGCATCAAGCCCGACCGAGGCTTCATAAAGACCGATAGCTGGATGCAGACCAGCGAACCCGGCGTCTATGCAATCGGGGACATCGTGCTCGGAACGCCGCAACTGGCGCACGTTGGCGCGATGGAAGGCATTGTCGCTGTGACCAAGATCGCGGGCAAGCCCGGCAAGCCGATCAACCCGGAGCACATTCCGAACGCGACCTACTGCCATCCCGAGATCGGCAGCGTTGGCCTGACTGAGGAGAAGGCGCGCGAGGCGGGCTACAATTTGAAGATCGGTAAATTTCCGTTCACGGCGAACTCGCGGGCCTCGATTGTCGGGCAGCACGAGGGTTTCATCAAGATCGTCTCCGATGCGGACTATGGCGAGATTTTGGGTGTGCACATCATCGGACCGCAAGCAACGGAGTTAATCGCCGAAGCCGTGGTCGCCATAGAACTTGAAGCCACCGTGGAAGATTTGATGTGGACCATCCATGCCCATCCGACGTTGGCTGAAGCTATGCTGGATGCATCGAACAGCGTCTATGGAATGGCGATCAACGCGTGAGGCCAAAAGCCTACTGGCCTGGGTGAAAACTCTTTCACATTGATGGCAGGCCACGCGGATCATATATTGGTACCTGCCTTTAGAGGCAAGAACAGGAATTGGGGATCGCCGTGATCCCTAAGGGACCCATCATGCAAAGCAAGAGAACACTGACCCTACTCATTTCCGCATTCGTGGTAGTTTTCGGATTTCTCACCGTAGCAACTCCCGTCTTTGCAGCTGACGCGGAGAAGGTTCTCTACAGCTTCTGCAGCGTTGGCTCAAACTGTGCGGACGGACAGACCCCCGAATCCAGCCTGATCTTTGATAAGGCTGGCAATCTGTATGGCACGACTTTCGACGGCGGCGCTTATGCTCTCGGCTCCGTCTTTCAGCTGACGCGCGGATCAAATGGCACGTGGACCGAGCACGTGCTGTACAGCTTCTGCGCCACCATGAATTGCGACGACGGAACCAACCCTCAAGGTTTGGTCTTCGGTGCGGATGGCAAGTTGTATGGCATAGCCCAAACCGGCGGCGGTGATGGCTTTGGCGCTCTCTTCCAGTTGACGCCCGGCAAAGGCGGCACCTGGAGTTACAAGGTGCTGCACAACTTCGATTTTAGTGACGGGGATGGGTACTATCCCTACACTGGCCTGATCGTCGATGCGATGGGGAACTTGTACGGCGTAACTGACTGGGGTGGCGCTTATAACAGTGGCACCGTCTACAAACTGACGGCCGGGGCTAAGGGCAAGTGGACGGAAAAGAAGCTGCACAGCTTTAACGATAATGGCAAGGACGGGTACGCCCCCTTCGGTGTTCCGATGTTCGATGCGGCCGGGAACTTATATGGCACGACGACAAGGGGTGGTTCCTCCGGCACTGGCTGCGGTGGTTCGGGTTGCGGAACCGTTTTCCAGTTGACGCCCGGCACGAACGGTAAGTGGACAGAGAAGGTGTTGCACAGCTTCCAGGACAACGGCAAGGATGGGTACGACCCGTGGGGCGGCGTGGTCTCGGACAAAGCAGGGAACTTATACGGCGTCACGAACGCGGGTGGCGCTTCCGGCTGCGGCGCGGTCTTCAAAGTGACGCCCGGTGCAAGCGGCAAATGGACGGAAAAAGTGCTGCACAGTTTCGCAAATGACGCCAACGACGGGTGCGGATCCGTGGCTGGCCTAACTGTCGACGCGGCTGGGAACTTGTATGGCACAACGTTTTACGGCGGCCTTTATAACGACGGCACGATCTTCAAGTTGACATTAGGGGCCAATGGCAAATGGACGGAGAAGGTAGTGCACAATTTTAACTGGAGCCTCACGGTGAAGGATGGGACATCCCCTGGGGCTGGCCTCGTCTTCGACAAGAAAGGCAACTTGTACGGCGCAACGGAGAATGGCGGCAATTATAATTTCGGCGCCGTCGTTGAGATGACGCCGTAATCGGGTCGAGTTTCGGCCTGACCTGAGACCCCAAAGCACGAGTTTAGGATGTAGCGGTCTTCCTTTACACTGGATCTGGTGGATTGCGAGTTGCGAAATCGCGCAATCCCCTAAGTTCATGATCTCTATTCTCCCACTTGGAACTGTTGACTACGCGACCGGCCTACGCTTGCAGCAGAAGCTAGTTCAGCTTCGCAAAGATGGCCTCATTGGCGATGTTCTGTTGCTGCTTGAACACGCTCCCGTTATAACCCTGGGGCGAAACGCGAAAGCTGCCAACGTGATTGCGTCGCGCGAACAACTCGCGGAGCGCGGCGTGGAGGTCTTCGATTGCGATCGTGGTGGCGACGTCACATTTCATGGTCCGGGGCAACTCGTCGGTTATCCCATCTTTGACTTGCGCGGTTTCACTTCGACGGATGGCAAACGAAAGACTCTGGGGGCGGTGGAGTTTGTGCGGCGGTTGGAAGAAGTTCTAATTCGTACCTGCGCCGACTTTCGCATTCCAGCCGAGCGCGTCGCGGGATTGACGGGTGCATGGACAAGCAACGGAGACGGCAAGATTGCCGCGATTGGCGTTCATATTTCCCGTAGCGTGACCTCGCATGGCTTCGCTTTGAATGTGAATGTCGATCTTGATTACTTCAACTTGATTGTTCCTTGCGGCATCACATCGAAGCCCGTGACATCGATGGCGAAGCAATTGGGTCGGCAGCTTTTGCCGCAGGAAGTCGCCCATTCCATCTCGCGCAATTTCGGATTGGTATTTCAAAGCCAGATGCTTTGGCTGGATAGTCTGGATTCGCTTCTCGGACAATCCGTCGGTGTGCCCATGAAGCCTCCGTCGGAGTTGCGGAAAGTGCGCGGCGAAGAAGATACGTACTGGGTTTCTGACCTCGACCACTCGCCCGAGATTAGGCAATTTTCTCGACCCGGGTTAGGATTCTCCTGAGATCAATCGCAGGCAATCATCAAACGAATGGCCAAGAAGAAAAAATTGGTTCAGAAAGCGCCTGTCCGACATAGTTCAAACGGCCGAGGCCAGCGCGCTTCGCAATCTCCTATTCCAAGCTGCCTGCGCACCTACACCATCGTCGACCATCGGCTGGAAAAGCCCAGCTTCACGATTCATCAAGTCCGCAAAGGCGATGAAATCCGTTACGAAGTTACAGGCGACCTGAACGCGCCGGTTCCTCCCATCCGAGAATCGAAGTATCTCGACAAAAAGAGGTGCCTCGAGATTTATCGATGGATGCTTCTGAATCGCAAGATGGAAGCCGCACTCGAGAATCTTTACAAGCAAGGCAAAGTTGTCGGCGGCGTTTATTTCGGTCTGGGCCAGGAGGCCTGCTCCTGCGCCTCCGCTTACGCTTTACATATTGATGACTGGCTTGGTCCCATGATCCGCAATCAGGGATCGTTGCTGGTCCGCGGCTTCTCCGCCCGCGACATCATGATGCAGTACATGGCGAAAGCCGGTTCACCGACCAAGGGACGCGATGCGTCTTCGCACTTCGGCGATATCGAAAAGCGCAATGTCGTCGCGCCCATCTCGACCCTGGGCGACCTGATTCCTGTTCTCGCCGGGGTGGCTCTGGGCGCGCGATTGCAGGGGCGCAATATCGCGGTCATGACTTACATCGGAGATGGTGGCCAGTCTACCGGCGTCACTTACGAAGGTTTGAACTTCGCTGCGGTGCAGGATCTCGGCTTGGTGCTTTTCGTCGAAAACAATCTTTGGGGATACTCGACGCCCGCCGACATGCAATTCCGCGTCAAGGACTTGGCCGAGCGCGCCATCGCCTACGGAATCCCAGGAGTGATTGTTGATGGCACCGACGCTTGCCAGATCTATGACGCGGCCCATGAGGCCTGTGAACGGGCTCGACGTGGCGAAGGCCCCACGCTCATCGAAGCGAAAATGATGCGCATGAAGGGCCATGCCATCCACGACGCGGCGGAGTATGTTCCCAAGCCGCTGTTCGAATACTGGCGCAAACGCGATCCCATTGCGCGCTTTGAAAAGTATTTGCTGAGCAAGAAGTGGCTGACCTCGCAGGAAAACGAAATCTTGATCGCCGACGTGGAACGCGAACTCGAAGCCGACCGAGACTTCGCCGTTGCGTCACCCATGCCGGAGCCGGAATCGGCAGCAGGAGGTGTCTACTGCGATTCCGGCTGCCACGAGATCAAGCCAAAGTACGGCATGCCGAAGGTTAAAACAGGGAAGGCCGGCGCCAACAAGAAAACCGAAGCGGCACTGCACTTCAAGTGACGGACCTCAGCGGACTAAAACGCCAAGTTCACGGAAACAACTGCAGGAATTTTTCCCACAGGATCAATGCCGACGCATTGTGAGTATTGAGCGCGGCAACACCCTCCTGCACCGCCGTGGGATCATGCAGCAGCCCCACAGCTTTGTTGGCAATGTCGCAGGCATCGTCAGTAGCGGCTTGCCAGTTGCGCGGGGCCCACGCGATCGCATCCGAAACTACCGAAGCCACGCCCTGCGCGATACCATCTGCCGTCACCATGTTGAAACCTTCGGTATAGGACGGCTGGAGCAGCAGGTCCATCGATCCCACCGTGGCCAGGAATTGCGGCCACGATTGCCAATTGCGCTCGACTACCTTGGCGCGTGGCATATTCAGATACATTTGCTGGATGGCGGCAAGAATGGTTTGCCCACCGCCCTCGCGCCGGCCTCCCGAGATCCAGAATTCCAAGTCGGTCACGCGCAGCCGTTGTCCTACTTCGAGTGCGGCGGCCGCGGCGTTGAGCACGTTCTTGTAGGGGCGAATGGCGCAAAAGCATCCCATGCGCAGCGTTCCGTGCTGCCACATTGGCCGTGCCCTCGCCAAGCCCATGGGATACATATTCGGCAGCAAGGTCATCGCCGTGCTATAGGTCGCCTGCCACCAGGTTTGAAAGCGTTGCGAGTTGCCTCCAATGTGGAAGTTGGGACAGCCTTGCGCGAGTTCCGCACCTTGACGCAGCAACTCGATAGCGCGAGGATCGGCCTGCAGGAATCCGATGTTGCTATGGCTCACCACGACGATTTCCAGGTCGGGGTTGTGCGATGCCAGACCGGCAAGATTGGCGGTCGGAATCCAGGGTGCACTGATCACCAGATGAGACAGCGGCACATGATGCGCCAGGGTTCGCGCCTGAAGTTCGGCTTTCATCAGCGTTTGCAGGTCGGTAAAGGAATTAATCGGCCAGATTTCGACGATGTATCCGGCCGCGCGTAAAGCCTTGGCGTTCTGGGTGGCGCTGACTCCCAGGCCGATGTGGCTGACATTTTGAGCGGCGGCGAAATTCTTGTAAGCGATCGCCAGACGGGGCGTGTGGTGCTGCACTCTTAGCATGTGGACCTTTCACTGAATCGCTCGTGGGCGGACTGACGCGCGAGCAAGTCGTATGGGATCGTGAGCGAAGACTTTCCCTGGAGTCGGCAGACTCCTGGCTCGCCAAATTTTAAGGGATTAAGGAGAAATGGTTCTTGGGACTGCTATTTACTCTCTACTTCTATTGTGACACGTCTCGAAGGGTAAATATGACATGGTTTCGAACTTTATTTTCGTAATGGATTCAATGAGTTACGAGGAATTGGGCGTCTTAGGGGGCTTGACAAGATTTTGTCCAAATCGGCTTTTGACAAAAATCCTGTGGGACGGCCCTTGGGCTGTCCCCGTTTGAGGTGTGCCTTAGCTCGTCCTGCTCTTCAGGACTTCGATAGCCTTCAGCATCTGCTGGTCTGGCTGCGGAGCCTGGACCTTCTTGGTGGCGTCGTCGGCGGGAGTGGCGTTTTCGTCTTCGTCCGGCACCGGCCCATCTTCGTCGGTGTCAGCAACCATCACGTTCGGCGTTACGGCTGTGTCCTGAATTGCTTTGCCCGTCGGAGTGTAGTACTTGGCGATGGACAGAATGAGAGCAGAGCCATCTGGCAGCTCCATCGTTTTCTGAATCGAACCATCTCCAAAGGTCTTGTCGCCGACAACATCGCCGCGAGCGTTTTCAAGAATGGCGGCAGCGACAATCTCTGCCGGTCCCGCCGTGCCTTTGTTCACCAGCACAACCACGGGAAGGTTGGTAATCGCTTTGGCAGGATCCGCATTAAAAGCTTCGCGCGGATACTTCTGACCCTGAAGGTAAGTGATGGTTCCGTGGTTCAGAAAGAGATTAGCCGTGGCGATGCCTTCGGTTTCGTCACCCTCCGCACAATTGCGCAGGTCGAGGACGAGCTTCTTCGCGCCTGACTTCTGTACCGCCTTAATCTTGTTGGCAATTTCCTGGGACTTGCCTTTGCTGAACGCATCTACCTGGATTACAGCAATGCCATCTTCCAGCATCTTGTCGGTTACAGGCGGAATGTTAACGACCTCGCGCGTAATGACGACCTTCTGCGGCTCGGCGCGACGGGCGCGGACGAGCGAAACCGTTACATTCGATCCAGGTTCTCCCGAGAGCAGGTTGCGAACTTCGCCAACCGACATTTCACGAGTGCTCTTGCCCTCGATGGCCTCGATGATATCCGTGTCCTGAAGCCCAGCTTTATCCGCAGGTCCACCAGGAATGACCGAGATCACTGAGGCATAACCGAATCGCTTCGAAACCGCAGCCCCAATGTCGGCCTTCCCTTCGGTCTGATGAGATTTGTATTCGGTGTACTCAGCCGCGCTCAGATAACTGGAATTGGCATCCAGAGACTCGAGCAATCCATGCAGAGCGCCGTTGGTCACAACCGGAATATTGGGCTCCTCCACATACTCGCTGCGTACGCGAGAGAGCACTTCGCTGTACACCTGGAGTTGGCGGTAAGCACCGTCGTTGCTGGAAGCGCGAACGCCGTCCATTCCGCCGACGACCATAAAAAGCAGAACGAGTGCGGAAGAAGCAAGAACTACAGCCTTGGTCTTTATCGACATCGGATTCGTTTTCTCAGAAAGGAAGTCACTTCCTAAGGAAGTGCTAACAGTATATCTGGTTTGATGCTGTATTTTCGGAGTTTGCTTCGCCAAAATCGTGCCCGTTGGTAACTAAGGGTTGAAAGCGGCTCGTCCCCATTCGAGTGAGCGAAGAATCCGTCACAAGCCCCCCGAGGTATTGACGGGGCAGGACTTAACCTGGTCTCGCGGTTGTCCAGAGCTGAAAACGCCGGAGATTTCCCTCCGAAAGAACCAGGGTTCCGGAGTCATCCGCAGAATCCGCTTCAATTTGCGGGAGTCTTACTGCACCACCTGGGTCAAGGACCCTTGGCTGGTCCGGTAATTCGCGTCTCCGCTGTAGTTGGCTTTGATGTGGTGGTTGCCCTCGGTGAGGGTGGAAGTTTGGTACTTCGCGACGCCGCCGCTAAGCGGAACTTGCGCCAACTCGGTGTGGCCATCCTCGAATGTGACCGTCCCGGTCGGAGTTCCACCATATTGGCCGGCGACGGTTGCTGTGAAGGTCACAGTTTGCCCAGTCTGCGATGGATTAGGTGAAGAAGTGAGAGTCGTGGTCGTCGGCGCTTTCTGCACCTTCTGTTTGAGCGGTGCTGAACTGCTAGGCAGGAAAGTCGAGTCGCCGGAGTAGGTTGCGACAACCGGAGTCATGCCTTCCGAAGTGAAGGAATAATTCAACGTCGCTTGGCCGTTGCTTACTGTCCCTTTGCCCAAAGTTGTCGTGCCCGATTTGAATGTGACCGTTCCTGTGGGCGAACCACCGATTTGATTGGTGATAGTTGCCGTGAAAAGAACAGGTTGATCGACAGCTGAAGGATTGGGGGAGGAGCTGAGAGCCGTGGCGGTGGCAAACCGGTATCCCGTGGCCACGTTTAAAAGAACGGTCACGCTGGAAAAAGAGCCACCTGCAATCACCACATCAGGCTTGTGGTCTCCGTTGAAATCCCCGGTGGCAATAAATGTTCCGCCTGGGAAATAAGGTATTGGCGTCTGAAAAGTCCCATCGCCATTGCCTAAGAGAAGAGACGCGCTGTCTTCGTTGGCGACGACGATATCCACGTTGCCGTCTCCATTGAAATCACTGGTGACCAGGGAATAAGAGTTCTGCTCTCCCGAACTGTAGCCGTGAGCCGGATAGAAAGTTCCGTTCCCCCTGCCAATCAGCGTCTGTACGAAGCCGTTGTCGCAATTGGACGCGCCCTGGCAGAGGCTGGACACAACCAGATCGGCCCGTCCATCTCCATTCACATCTGTCACCGCGACCGAGTCAGCCTCGAAGCCAGCGGAGCTGTAGGCCTGGGCGGTCTGAAATGTGCCGTCGCCGTTACCCAGCAGCACGCTCACCCCGCCGTTCTGACACGTGCTGTCCAGACATTGACTGGTGAGGGCGAGGTCAGGGTTTCCGTCGCCGTTGAAATCGCCGATCGCTACCGAATTCGTTTCGTATCCGCCTGACGCAAAACTCTGAGCGGATTGAAAGGTTCCATCGCCATTCCCCATTAGGATCGCTAACCGATCCGTTTTGGCAACTACTGTCCTGGTATTGATTAATTACCGCAAGGTCAAGCTTACGTTATTGTTCAAGTCGGCGATTGCAACCGACAGGGCGGTGTAACCTCCAGTGGAGTAATTCTGTGCTGTCTGCAGCGTCCCGTTGCCGTTTCCCAACAGTATGCTGACACTGCCATCGCTCTTGCAGGCACTGGTGCTGCACTGGTTTGCCACGACTACATCGGCGTTCCCGTCGCCGTTGAAGTCGCCAATCGCCACCGAGGAGGAACCAAACCCACCGGTGGCGTACTCCTGGGGCGCCTGAAACGTTCCATCGCCGTTCCCCAGCAGCACACTCACAATGCCGTTGGTTCCATGGCTGCAGTTGTTACTCTGACAGAGGTTCGCAACTACAAGGTCCAGATTCCCGTCGCCGTTCAAATCACCGAGGGCGACCGAATCCGCGTCGTAGCCTCCGGAGGCATAGCTGGGCGGCACTTGAAAGGTTCCGTCGCCATTGCCCAGGAATATGGTGACAATCCCGCTGCAATTGACGCTGGTTTGGCATTGGTTGACTACTGCCAAGTCAGGTTTTTTATCCCCGTTCCAATCACCCACGCCCGTGAAATCGGCAAAGACTCCGTCGGAAATATAACTTTGGGCCGATTGAAACGTTCCATCTCCGTTTCCCAGAAGCACGCTCACACTGCCCACGTTGCAGTTGCCGCTCATCTGACACTGATTGGATAACACTAAATCCATCTGCCCGTTGCCAGTGAGGTCGCTGACAGCAACTGCAGACGTATCATTTCCCCCGGAAGCATAGGTCTGCGCTTGGTGAAAGGTCCCGTCGCCATTTCCTAACAACACGCCAACGTTGCCGTTGCTGCAGCTTCCACTACTCGGGCACTGGTTCGCCACCGCCAGATCAGTCTTCCCATCTCCATTAAAATCTCCGGTTACCACCGAAACGGCTGTGGCTCCTCCTGACGCGTAGGTTTGTGCAGGCTGAAAGGTCCCATTTCCGTTGCCCAGCAATACCCCCACGCTACCCTTGCAGCTTCCGCTACTCTGGCATTCGTTAGCGACTACCAAATCAATCTTCTTGCCTCCGTTAAAATAACCGACTGCCACCGAGACGGCGGTTAGGCCTCCTGTGGCGTAACTTTGTGCCGTTTGGAATGTCCCGTTGCCGTTGCCCAGCAGCACACTGACTCCGCCGCTGGTGCAACTGCGGTTGAGGCACTGGTTGGCCACCAGGAGGTCAGGATTTCCGTCTCGATTGACGTCTGCAATCGCGACCGAGGCGGCCACGACTCCGCCGGAAGAGTAGGTCTGCGCGGATTGAAACGTGCCGTCCCCGTTGCCCAGGAGAACTCCGATATCGCCGCTCGTGCATTGGTTGGCGCTCTGGCAACCGTTGGCCACGATCAGATCAGCCTTCCCATCTTTGTTCACATCGCCGACCGCGACCGAGTAGGCATCGTATCCCCCGGAGGAATAGCTTTGAGCGGTCTGAAAGGTTCCATCCCCATTTCCCAGCAGCACACTTACCGTGCCGCCATTGCAATTGTTTTGCGAACACTGATTCGCCACTGCCAGATCGAGGTTCCCATCTCCATTGAAGTCTCCAACTGCTACAGAAAAGGCGTAGGCGCCCCCCGAAAGGTAGGATCCAGGATTGAAAAAAACCTGGTTGCCATTTGACTTTCTCGATTTTGGCCCTCGGGCGTGGAGTCTTCCGGGCTGGAAGTTGGAGAAGATCAGCGTCTGGGAAGCAACTGTGACCGCGCGTGAAGGTTCAACCGAACGACTGATCGCGCTCCCTGCGGCAGACGGTCCGTCCCATCGGTTTGCATCCCAGCGACTCTGACCCGAAACAGTAAGTAACGGGGCCAGAACGAGCGTAAGAGACACAATTGTGAGAGCCGGGATTAACCCCAACCGCTTCCTGGTCACTTTCACACCTCGCGCAACTCTTCTACCGTCAGAACCAAGACCCGTGGGTCAAAACCCAGCGTCGAGTAGTACACGGGCTGCGGGCGCGCTATTTTACCCCTATTCAGGTGCTGGGTGCCGAATGCCATGAACTTCTGAGTAATTCTTCTTGCGGCCAAGTTAGACCTTTTCCACATAGTTGGCGGGATACTCAGTCGCATCTGTAGCAGCCACCGGGATTTATAGACGGTTAGTGCGGGTCGGCGGACACGGCGGCAGGATTTGGCAGGGTTGAGGTTTCGCCAGGACTGCGAGGTCCAGCTCGATTTACGCCGGTGATTTGATAATCGGTGTAATCAATGGTCAGGACGGCTTTGCCTCCCATGCGAACCTGGGTTTCAGACTGGTTGTAGACGGGGAGCCAAAACTCTCCAATCTTGTTCCAGCGATATTCGACTTCCGTGTGGCTGACCCAGAGGGATGGATTCCGGGAGGGCTCGCCTTGCATGCGGGCAACAGCGAAATCCTTGGCGTCAACCCACATTTTCCCCCGATAAAGATATTTGCTCGAGCCCTTGGGCCTTACCGCGAGAACATAGAAGTCGCGGTCTGGGGTGTGTTCGGTTCCGACCAGGGAGAAGTCGTAGTTTCTCGGGCTGATTTCCAGCTCTTTCCGGTTTTGCTCTTCTTGTGCTTCCTGCTCGCTGCTGAGCAGCTTCAGCAGCACATGGTTGATCAGCAACTTCGAGCCACTTTCGGAGACGATCTTGAATTCCTTCCGGTTAGGCGCGGTGTAAGTAGCTTCCACTTGCATTCCGGCATCGTGGCTACCAAAGATACCGTGATAGTCCAAATGATAAACGCGCTTGCCGCTGTATCCACGCAGAGCTTGGGAACGCTGGGCGTTTGCCGCCATCAATTTTTGTACGATGACGTCCGTCGACAGAAGAGGAGGTGAGTGCAAATCGGAGTCGGCGAAGCTTAAGGTAGCCAACACGGTAAGCAGCAATACGCTGGCTTGGGCAGGAAAACCACAACCGCGCTGCTCCATGCGGCGCAACTGAGGTGGTTCCGAAGAGTGAAAGAAAATCCGCAACAGGTTTTCAATCTACCATATTCGGAACAGCCTTGAAGTCACAGAAGGAGCCGATTCTTTTGAGGCTGGGCCTGAGTCAAGAAGCCATATAAGGCCAGCGTCGGCGTTTCTGCCCGTACTCCGCAAATAGCTCAATTTACCGTACCGCAGCCAGTTGGATGCGCAGCTTGTGGGTGGCGCGGAACAGGGTGTTCTTGATGGTGCCTTCGCTGGTATTCAGGATGCCGGCGACGGTTCGCAATCGCAAGCCGTGATAATGCTTCAATTCGAACACGACTCTCTCGCGCGGCGAGAGCCTCTGCATGGCGCGCACAATGTAGCCTCGCAGTTCACGGCTGGCCATATTGCGCTCCGGACTAGCTCCGGCCCGCTGATCTGGCACGCGGTCAAGCACCTGCTCTTCCTCACCGTCCGGGGAAATCGTGGTAGTCAGATCCCGATAACGAGACGATCGCTTTCGCAAATGATCAAGACACAGATTGGTCACAATCCGGTAGATCCAAGTATAGAAAGAGCACTCAAACCGGAAGCTGCCGATGTTGATGTAGGCGCGCAGGAAGGCCTCCTGGTAAATATCCTGGCCGTCCTCCTGCGACCCGGTGAGATGAACCGCCAGTCGGAGCACGGCTCGATCGTACTGGCGAACCAACTCTTCGAAAGAAGCGGTATCGCCCAACTGAGCCCCGCGGATAAGCAGCGTATCATCAACGCTGGCAGGGCCGACCTTTTGTCGATGCTGGCCTCGAAGCTGTAAGACTTTTTCCACGTTTTCTTCTCCGAAAAAACGGTTCAGCCAACGAATTTGTAGCCCGTGCCGTGCACGGTCAAAATGAATCGAGGTTCCTCCGGCTTGGGCTCGACCTTCTGCCGGAGGCGAACAATGTGCGCATCCACGGTGCGCGTGGTTGGAAAGTGATCGTATCCCCAGACGTCCTCGAGCAGCCGGTCCCGGCTTAGAGTTTCGCCCGGATGAATCAGGAAATACTTCAAGAGCTCGAACTCTTTCGACGAAAAATCCAGTGCGTGTCCCTTGCGCGACACCTGGCAACTGCGCAAGTTCACTTCAACCTCGCCGAAGGAATATTTTTCTTCCGTCTTGGGAGCAGTTTTGGCACGTCGGAGGACAGCTTTCACCCGCGCCAGCAGCTCACGAATCGAAAACGGCTTGGTGACGTAGTCGTCCGCGCCTAGCTCAAGTCCGACCACCTTGTCGACTTCCTGTCCGCGGGCAGTCAGCATGATGATCGGAATCGAAGGCCGCTTCGCCTTAAGTTGTTTGCAAACGTCCAGCCCGCTCATCCTCGGCATCATGACATCGAGGATCACGAGGTCAGGGGACTCTGCAATGGCGCGTTCCAGGCCTGCCACACCATCGCCTGCGGTGATGACCTGATGCCCTTCGAATTCGAAGTTGTCGCGCAAGCCCGCCACCATGTTGGGCTCGTCTTCGACAATCAGAATTTTGGCCATGCTCCTGCTCTCCGGCGCTTACGCCAATGCTGGCTTTGTTGCGTTCGCTCGCACAATCACGGGTAGGTTAATGGTGAACTTGCTGCCTCGACCAGGCACGCTATCCACCGAGACCTCTCCGCCGTGGGCCTGCACGATGTGACGAACTAATGCCAATCCCAAACCGCTGCCCTTGGTGTTGTGAACCAGCGGATCGCCCACGCGGTAAAACTTGTCGAAAATCTTCTGTTGCTCGCCTTGAGGAATGCCGATGCCATGGTCAACCACTTCGAGCTTGACCGATCCGTTGTCGCGGAACAGGTTGACGCCGATATATTTCTGGTCCTGCGAATATTTGAGCGCGTTGTTGACCAGGTTTAAAAGAGAACGCGCCATGGCCTCGCGATCCACGCTGAGGGGCGGAATGTCGTCGGCAATCTTTTCCTCGAAGGCAAAACCGCTTTGCTCGATCTGGTAGCGATACGATTCGAGGGTGTTGCGCACCAGTTCGCGCATATCCGTCTGGCGGAAGTCGTATTCCTTGCGGCCGGCTTCGATGCGCGAGAAATCCAGAATGTTGTTGATCAGCGCGCTGAGCCGTTCGCTTTCCTTGCGAATGATGCTGTAATACTCCTGATATTTGTCGGGCGATTTCAGCCTGCCCATTTCCAGCGTTTCCGCGTAAAGCCGGATCAGCGAGAGCGGCGTTCGCAGCTCGTGGGAGACGTTCGATACGAAATCAGACTTCAGCTTCGCCAGCGCCATTTCCCGCGAAATGTTGCGATGCGTCATCACGATTCCTCCCGTAAGGAGCAATGAGATGGCACCAAGGATTAGAAAACTGGTGTGAACAAAGTGCTGGCCTAACGCTGCCAGAGTGGTTCCGGGCAACTTAATTGCGAGCGTCAGGTCTGGGGAAGGCGCCTTCCAGATTGCGTTCCACTTCCGGTTCGCCACCATCCCACCCCGCGGAAGCCGCCATCGGCGTGGCTTCGTGCTTAGGGTGGACCATCATTACAACGTGGTTCTTGTCGCCTCGTTCCTCCTGATGGGTCAAAAGCGAGTCCAGCATTTCCGGGAAGAACTGATCGCGTAGATATTCGGCATCGAACGCCATTCCACCGATCGCTTTGCGCTCTCCCGTGACATCGGGCACAAGAAAAAGCGCGACCGATTGATACAGTTTCTTTTCGCCTCGCGGGGCCCAGTTGTCGAAAAAGTAGTAGGGCTTGCCCTTTTTCGACATCTCCTCTAGGTCTTTTACTTGATCCTTGTACTCCACCTGCATCCATCCGGTGGTCATACCGGCAAGAGCGTCGGCCTCGGCGCGAAAAGAAGCATCTTTGAGGCGGGAGGGCTGCGAGCGGAACGTCAATCTCCCGTTCGGTTCATAGACGAAGACGTGAGCAACGTAAGGATGCGTGGCTAGAATCCTGTCCATGGTTTCGATACAGGCCTCGCCAGCGCTGGGGAATTCGCTTCGGACGTCATCGGTCAGGTCGTAGGCTTTTTGATTAATGTGCTTCTCGGAAATCGCCAGCACCTGGTTGAAGTCTCGCTGGAAAGCGGCTTCCACACCGCGATCTCGCTGAATTTCAGTCAAATGAACCGCGCTCAGGATGACCAGGGCAGCGGCCGGCAACACCACGGCGAGCTCTAACGTCAGCATCAACCGGGTTCGCTCACTCCAACGCCGCTTCGATTTCATCATGATCTCTTAAACCTGAATCAGTTCCGAAACAAACATAGTTGAACAGGCAGGGGCATGTGTCAATCCACAGTAAAAACAAGTAAAAAGTTGTGAATTCGTGGATTGTCGGGGCGGGAAGCCGGAGCTTGGGATTGGCAGCGGCGAGAGCGAAGGAAAGATCTTACGGCAGCCGGAAATTCACTGTCACGTAGGTCTGGGCTTCTACGGCTACGCCATTCCGCACATAGGGTTTGTACCGCCATTGTTTGACCGCCTTGACAGCAGCCTGCCCCAGGAGGAGGGAACCGTCCATCAGTTTCAAGTCTCGGATGTTGCCATCTTTGCCAATCCATGCCTGCAAAACCACGGCGCCCTGGAGGCCGGCTTTCAAAGCCTGTTCCGGATAGCTGGGGGTCACTTTCTGCAACAGTAATGCTTGCGACAAATCTTCCGGCAGGCTCACGGGTTCCATCTGGCTGAGCAGCGATGGGGAACGCCGGAGGCTTACGGGCTGAAATTCCGTGGGTTCCGGCAGGGGCGTCCTCAAGCTTTCTGGAATTTGGATTTGCGAGGCAGTTGCCTCCAGACGATTCTGGTCCAGATCAGCCTGTAATGTTTCGGCTGAAGAATCTGGAACTTGATCGGGCAGCAATCCAGGTTCAGTAGAAATCCCACGTCCTCTCGATCTGCCCAAGCGTGGGCGCTGCGAACCCGCTCCCAGAGTTAGAGCCAGGGAATCCGCATCGGCATCACTTTCGGATGCCTGCGGTCTGCTCGATCTCATCTCCAAAGCTTGCTTATAAACGGCGGCCACGCTGGCGTACACACTCTGAATCCTCAAGGGCTGGCCAAAAATATACCCGACGGAAACGAAGGCTACGGTCAAAACCGATCCCCAGAGGAATCGATTCAGCCTATATCTTTTCACTCTTCTCGATCCAGGCGCGGCGTCCTCCTGCCGGTTCATGGACCGGAATAACCCCCGATCCAAAGTGGCGAATGTGAGATGCAGGGGCGCGCTGGTTTCGCCGCGGAAGTAGCCGCGCGCAGGGGAGGGCTGAACCGAGGCTGTAGCGGGAAATATTGGGGAGGGCTGGTCGAGCGATGTCCGCGGTTCAATATTTCTGTCGCCACTTACTGCGACGGGAGTCGCTGGCTGGGCTTGAGCAAAATCACCCCTGGCGATCCACGTCTTCATGCAACCCAGAAAACGGTCGTTGCTCAGGACGGCATATTTGACCTGATCGGGAATCAGCGGCTTGGTCAGGATCAGATCCGGACTATCTTCTTTATCGGCAAGCGCGGGTGTTCCGCTGGTAAGAGCAAGCGTGAAAGCCGCTTTATTCAACTTCAGCTCACGAGCATTTTTAAGTAAAAATGCAGCTTCCGGCCCGCTGTCCCAATCGGCCACGATGACGTCGAAACTTCGGCTGGTAAGCCACTCGATGGCGGTAAAGACGTCCGGACAGCGTTCGATTTCAAGCTCAAGTCCACTTAGAGCCTGAACCATCCGGTGCGACGTTTCCTCGTCAGAGGAGAACAACAAAGAGAGTGGTGACATCAGCTATCAGGCTAGTTTTCAGGCCGCCTCGTGACAAGTTACGAACTACCACCATTGTGCTATATCAGAAGACCGGGTAACTGCCGAGGCGATTACCTGTACTATTGGAAGAACAAGCCGTTAATTGGACATTGCGGCACTCGGTGCAGCGAAGCGATCTCGGCAAACAGGCATTGCCATTGACTTCGCCGGGCGCATAGAATCCTGTGTTACCGGAGCGGAAAGAGGCCTATTGAAAAAAGTCATCGCGATGTATCCGGGCTCGTTCGATCCGCCAACCAACGGGCATCTCGACTTGATTGCGCGGGGCAGCAAGATCTTTGACGAGCTGGTGGTAGCGATACTGCGCAACGCCGAAAAGGCTCCGCTGTTCAACTTGGCGGAGAGGTTGCTCATGCTGGAAGCAATGACCGCGGAATTCAGGAATGTCCGCGTGGAGACCTTCGACGGATTGATGGTGGATTACGCGGCCAAGGTGAAAGCCAGCGCCGTGCTCCGCGGGATTCGCGCAATCAGCGATTACGAGTACGAACTGCAGATGGCTTTGATGAACCGTAAATTGCAACCCGACCTGGAAACCGTATTCATGATGCCGGCAGAACAGTATTCTTACCTGAGTTCCCGGCTGGTGCGGGAGATCGCGCAATTGGGTGGCTCGGTCAAAGATCTTGTCCCCGAATTGGTGGAACAAAGGCTGAAAGAAAAGCTCGATCCAGCCGTTAAACTGGCAAATGCCAGAAAACTGAAGCCGAGGAAACGAGGATGACTCCAGTTACAGAAACACCTCTCGTGTTGAAACTGACCGAACGTATCAACCGCATTCAGCCTTCCGCCACGATGGCAGTTGTGGCAGAAGCTGACAAGCTGCGCCAGCAAGGGATCGACGTGGTGGATTTTGGAGCAGGCGAACCGCACTTTGCCACGCCGCAGCACATCAAGGATGCGGCCATCGCTGCGATTCAGGGCAACTTCACTAAATACACTGCAGTGGCTGGTACGGCTGAATTGCGCGACGCCATTGTCCATCGCCATGCCGTGGATTTTGATTCCGATTACCGGCGGGAAGAAGCGATCGCTTCGACGGGCGGGAAGCAAGCCTTGTTTAACGCGGTGCAAGTCTTGGTTGACCATGGCGATGAAGTCATTCTTCCAGTTCCTTACTGGGTTTCGTTCAAAGATATCGTCCGCTACGCCGGAGGGAATTGCGTACTGCTGGAAACCGACGAAGCGCAAGGCTTTCGAGTCACGGCGGAAATGATTGAGCGCCTCATCACTCCGCGGACCAAGCTCATCATCTTGAACTCCCCGTCGAATCCTTCGGGCGCAGTCATGGCGCCGGAAGACTTGTCGCACGTGGTTCGTCTGGCCCACGAACGAGGCATCTGGGTGCTCTCGGATGAATGTTATGTGTACCTGAATTACACTGCAAAGCGATTCTCGGTGGGGTCGCTGCGAGAGTTCCGCGAACACATGGTGATCGTCGGATCACTGTCCAAAACTTACGCGATGACGGGTTGGCGATTAGGTTATGCGTTGGCGCCCAGCGCGGTTGTCAGTGCGATGAATAAGCTACAAAGCCAATCGACGTCGAATCCGACCTCGATTGTGCAAAAGGCCGCTGTCGCGGCCTTGAAGGGTCCGCAGCAATGCATAACCGACATGCGGGCTGAGTACATCAACCTGCGCGATCACGTGGTCAACGGGCTGCGCGCGATTCCTGGACTGAAGTGCACATTGCCTGAGGGTGCGTTCTATGTCTATCCCAACGTGTCGGCGTTCTTAGGACGCAGCGGGGTGAAATCGGCTTCGGACCTCGCCGGAAAATTACTGCGTGACGCGCACGTTGCCACGGTTCCCGGTGAAGGCTTCGGAACCAGTGACCACATTCGCGTTTCCTATGCCACGTCAATCGCGGAGCTGGACCGCGGGCTGGAGCGCATGCGGAAGTTTCTCGCAGCGCTATGAAGAAATATCCGCGATTCTGAGAACCGGGAACTGAAAACAGACAACTGATTTCCCTGGTCGCTGATTTCCAGAACGTAGCTTGTAATCTTGCGTTCGATATCGCGCACATCACCGCATGGCCGATCTCTATCCACTTTTAATGTCGCCGATCTTCGACCCCCGTCCCTGGGGTACGCTGGATTTATCCCCCATCTATCCCGGCCATCGTTTCGAAGAAAAGATCGGAGAATCGTGGCTGACCGGAGACAACAGCAAGGTAGCGAATGGGCCTTTGAGAGGGAAGTCGCTGGCTGAGTTGAGCGCTCAATTTGGCCGGAAATTGGTAGGGGAAGCGGCGAACGACTCCACTCGTTTCCCGTTGCTCGCCAAGTTTCTCTTTCCCCATGAGAAACTTTCGGTGCAAGTTCATCCCGATGACGAAACTGCGCACCGCGCCGGTCTGCCCTGCGGCAAAACCGAGTGCTGGTATGTGGCCCACGCCAAACCCGGAGCGCAGATCGCCCTTGGCCTAAAGCCGGGCGTCTCGCGAGCGCAATTTGAGCAAGCGATTCATCAGCAGCGAGCGGAAGAGTTGCTGAACTGGATCAACGTGTTTCCCGGTGAAATGATTTACGTTGCTGGCGGAACTGTGCATACGCTGGGGCCGGGCTCGATCATCGTAGAAACGCAGCAGCAGTCGGACACGACCTACCGTCTGTATGATTACGGTCGGCCGCGCGAGTTGCATCTGAAGGAAGGGCTGGCAGCGGTTAAAGAAGTTGTATCTTCTGGCAAAGTGATCCGCCCCGCTCCGGCAAGAATGAATTGCACAAAGAACCGCCATTCCCCGCTGGTGACTTCGCCCTTTTTCGTGGTGGAGATGTTCGAGTTGAAGGAGCCGCAGGAGTTCACGACGACAGACGGGGCGGAAAAAAGCTCGGTCCAAATTCTAATCGCGGTTGAGGGTTGCGCTGTGATCGAAGCGCAAAGCGCTGAACCCGTGACTCTAGCCAAGGGAGATGCGGTGGTTGTGCCCGCGTCGATAAGCGGCTTCCGCGTGCGCCCACAGTGGACAGTAGAATTCTTGAAGGCAGCCTTGCCTGGCGGGTTAGTGCCGGAGCCCGCAACCCGCATATGAAGGACAATAGAAAAAGCCAGGTGAAATCCGCGGTGAAAACGAATTCGAACTTCTATCCCGTAATTCTCGCCGGCGGTCGTGGCACGCGATTCTGGCCCCTGAGCCGAAAACGCCGAGCGAAGCAGTTGCTGGCACTTGACGGCAATCGGACGATGATTCAGCAAACCGTCGCACGTCTGTTGCCGCTCGCGCCGGCCAAACGCTTTTGGATTATTACCAATGAAGACTCGAAACGTGAAATCGCGCGCCAGATTCCGCGCCTCGGCAAGCGACAAATCATCCCTGAACCGGTGGGACGAAACACCGCGCCGGCCATTGGATTGGCGGCTTTCGTTCTGCTCCGAAGCGACCCCGATGCGGTGATCGGATTGTTCCCTTCGGATCACGTCATTGGAGACGAGAACCGCTATCGTCAGGTTCTAGAGCAGGGGATCGAGATTGCCGCCGCAGGCGAGAACATTGTGGTTCTGGGCATTCGGCCGACACGCGCCGAGACGGGATACGGTTACATTGAAGCCAATGTAACGGAGAAGCAGGAAGCATTCCGGGTGCGCCGATTTACGGAAAAACCCGACGCAGAACATGCGGCCAAGTTCGTCGCGGCGGGGAACTATTTCTGGAATAGCGGCATGTTTCTCTGGAGTGCGCGAACTCTGGCCAATGCCTTACGGGAACATCTGCCGAAAACCGCGCCGCTCCTCGAAAAGATCGCGAGCACCTTTGGAACCGGGAAGTTTACCGGAACGCTTCGCCGGCTGTATCCCATGTGCGAAAACATCAGTATTGATTACGCCGTGCTTGAGCCGCGGTCGTCCAAAGGCGAGCGGAATTCGAACATCTTCTGCCTGCCGGCAGATTTCGGATGGAATGATCTGGGATCGTGGACCGCGTTGCACGAGCACCACATCGCGAAGAGCCAACCAGCAGACGGGAATCTGATCTCGGGCGAAGGCACTTTCACTCTCAACGCAGCGGGAAATTACATTCACGCACCGGGCAAATTCGTGGCCGCTGTCGGAGTGAATAATCTGGTAGTCGTGGAGACGGATGATGCCCTCCTCATCACCACGCGTGAGCAAGCCCAGGATGTAGGAAAAGTCGTGAAATATCTGGATGAGAAACGATTGCATAGACTGGTATAGAGCTAACCACGCACCATGACCACTTCCATCAAATTCGGTACCGACGGCTGGCGAGGCATCATCGCCGACGATTTCACCTTTGATAACGTGCGCCGGGTTGCGGGCGCGATCGCTGCCTATACTCTGAAGCACGAAGACGCGCGTCGGGGGATTATCGTCGGCTACGATACTCGTTTTGTGTCGCCGCAGGCTGCGCGAATCGTGGCGGAAGTCCTGGCCGAAGCCGGGGTTCCAGTCAAGCTGGCAAATGATTACACGCCGACGCCCGCGATTTCCTTTGCGGTAAAACAACTCGGCGCCGCTGGCGGTGTGGTTGTGACTTCAAGCCATAATCCGTTTAACTGGAACGGAGTGAAATTCAAAGGTAAGTTTGGTGGCTCGGGCACGCCCGCGATCATGAAAGCGATCGAAGAAGAATTGGGCGAAGGCGCGATGCCGAGCGGCTCGAAAGCTGCGATTGAAGAAGTGGATTTGAAGCCTGCGTACGTCGAAGCCATTTGTCGCTTCGCCGATCTCGATGCGATTGCCAAAGCGAATTTCAAGTTCGCGATCGATTCCATGTACGGCTCTGGACGCGGTGTGCTGACTGGGATTTTCAAGGATCGAGGGATTCGGCACGTGGCCATCCGCCAGGAATTGAATCCGTTGTTTCCAGACATCAATCCCGAACCGATCATCCCCCATGTGGCGATGCTGCAGCAAACCGTGTTGAAAGAAGCTTGCGATGCCGGACTCGCGACTGACGGCGATGCCGATCGCATCGGCGCTGTGGCCGAGGACGGCAGCTTTGTGGATTCGCACAAGATCTTTTCCGTTCTCACGCAGTGGCTCCTGGAAACGAAAAAATGGCCGGGAGAAGTAGTGAGGGCTTTCAACACCACCCGTATGGTCGATCGCATTGCGGCAAAGCATGGCCGCAAATTGAACGAGTGTCCGATCGGATTCAAGTACATCGCTGACCTGATGATGGAGCGGGAAATTGTTATCGGCGGCGAGGAGTCCGGAGGGATTGGCTATTCGCGCTTTTTGCCGGAGCGGGACGGTCTGCTGAATTCGCTACTGCTGGCCAATGTCATGGCCGACGAACGCAAACCGCTGGGCCAACTGGTCGCGGATCTACAGCGCGAGTACGGTCAGCATCACTACGGCCGGCGCGATCTTCACATCCCCGAGGATGTGAAGCAACAGGCCATTTCGCGGGCCCGATCCGACGGAACCAACCATCTGGGAAGTTATGCCGTCTTAAAAAAAGAGGGCATGGACGGGATAAAGTTTTTTCTCGATGCACCCACCGGCGGCAACGGCGCGGAGGCATGGGTTTTGTTCCGGGCATCGGGCACAGAGCCGCTGCTGCGCGTATATGCTGAGGCTGCATCACCTGAATTGGTGAACGAAATCTTGGCCAGCGCGGAAACATTCGTGAAGAATGGATAAAGAGCAGAATCGCCCCACTCACGGTTCACAGCACTTTTGGGTATCGCATTTGAAGCCCACGAGTACGATAATCAGCTTAGGGATAGTCAGCCAAGAATGAGCACCGCAGTCGCCACAATTCCGACCCCGACCGACTCGCCCGAAACGCGGCACTATAACCGCATTCGGAGGTGGCTCGGCGTCGCCGATTTTGTCCTCGGCCTGGTCTTTCTGGTCGCGCTGCTCGCGACCGGATGGAACGGTACTCTGCGCGATTTCGCGATGCACGGTGCCTACGAGTCCTACGCTCTGGCCGTTTTTCTTTACGTTCTGATGTTCATGTTGATCGGCAAACTGCTCGGACTCGGCCTCGACTACTACGGGTTTCGCGTGGAGCATCGTTACAACCTTTCCAATCAGAAGCTGCGCTCGTGGATTTGGGATGAAACAAAGGGATTTCTGGTCGGCTTGGCGATGGCGTCGATTGTGGTCGAAATGCTTTACTTCATTATTCGCGAGTTCCCGCAATATTGGTGGCTCATCGCATGGGCTGCATTTCTTGGCTTGTTCGTGCTGATGGCGCAACTCGCTCCCGTGGTCTTGTTTCCGATCTTTTATAAATTCGAGCCGCTCGACAATGCAGATTTAAAATCCCGCCTGGTAGGACTGAGTGAGCGCGCCGGAACTCGCGTGCGCGGCGTCTACAAATGGAATCTCTCGGAGAAGAGCAAGAAGGCCAACGCAGCGCTAACCGGGCTCGGCAACACGCGCCGGATTATTCTGGCAGATACGCTCCTCGAAAATTACTCCGCCGACGAAATCGAGGCGGTCCTGGCGCACGAGTTGGGACATCACGTGCACCGGCACATCTTGAAAAGCATCGCTGTGCAGGCCGGGATCACGCTGCTCGGATTCTGGGCGGCAAACTGGGTGTTGCATTATGCGGTGGAACGAACCCACATGTTTGTAACGGTATCGGATTTCGCCAATCTGCCGTTGCTCGTCCTGGTTTCCGCCGTGCTCTCGTTTCTCCTGCTGCCGGCCCTCAATGCCTATTCCCGCTACAACGAGCGCCAGGCGGACCGTTACGCATTTCAGTCCATCGCCAATGTGGGGCCGTTTATCTCATCTATGAATAAACTGGCTGATCGGAACCTGGCCGAGCGATCTCCGTCCCGATGGGTGGAATGGTTTTTCCAATCGCATCCTGCGATTTCGCGTCGGGTAGCAGCTGCAGAGGCGTGGGCGAAGCTGCAGACGTCAAAGTAGAGCCTGCTGAAGATCGCCGCTGTAGGCGCGTAGCTCGCTACGTCTCGCGCTACGTCTTTCGATGTCCGAGAATCTCTTCCGCTCTGTGCACGTCTTCCTCGGTGTCCACCCCAATCGTATCGTAAGGCGTTTCCGCCACATGGATGGAAATCCCATTCTCGAGAAAACGCAACTGCTCCAGTCGTTCGCTGCGTTCTAACGACGACTCGGGCAAACCGCAGAAGCGGTCGAGCGCTGCTTTGCGATAGGCGTAGAAGCCAAGATGCTTGAAATAATTCGGACTCGTTCCATCACGGTCAAAGGGAATGGTGGAGCGTGAGAAATAGAGAGCTTTGCGAGCGGCGTCGGTAACAACCTTCACCGCGTTGGGATTGTTGATGTCTTCCGGAGACGCCGCGGTCTTTAAGGTCCCCACCCGGACATCCGGATCTTTCATTATGTCGAGCAAGGTCGCGATGTGTTCGGCGCGGGTCATCGCTTCGTCTCCTTGCACATTTACATAGACATCCGCCCCAACGAATTGTGAAATTTCGTGGACCCGCTCCGTTCCGCTGCGGTGAGCGGGCGAGGTCATGCGCGCGTTCCATCCGCGCTGACGGCAGACCTCCATGATTTCGTCCGAGTCCGTCGCAACAATGACGTCAACCAGGAGTGGCGAGGACCGGACGGCTTCGTAGACGCGAGCAATCAGGAGTTGGCCCGCGATCTCGCGCAGCATTTTTCGCGGCAACCGCGTGGACGCAAGCCGGGCCGGAATGACCGCAATCGCTTTCATGCAATCAGTTTCAATTTTCTGGTGATCGGTTGCAATAGAGGATTCGGTGCGTACTAGATTCCGAGCAAGTTCGGCTGCAGCTTTGTGTATCCATGCTCCTGCGCCCACAGGTTCAGGGGGATCGTGGCCAGTTCGTCGACGACCGGCACGGCGTGGCCGCTCTTCGTTAGATCCACCGTCTTGATGTAGTACTGGCAGGTGTCGCAGCCTTCGACCCGCACGTGATTGAACTCGTTTGCGGTGTAGACGGCGAGCTTTTCCACCGCTTCTTCTCCGCACGAAGCACAAAGAATCCGGCGGAACGGCCACTCGGTGGAGCAAAGCGCACAAATCAGAAATCGCTTTGCGCCGTCTCCTTCCGGACGAAGCACGCCAACCAGAGGTTTTCCGCCGCAAAAGGGGCAAAGCGCGAGGTCATCCCTGCCAGGTTTGCGTTCGCTACGATCGGCAAGAATTTCCCCGTACGGTTGCAGAAATATCCACGCGAGCAAACCTTCGGTCGCACTGAAGGTAGGCGTGGAATCCGATCTCGTCTTCCAATAAGCAGCGAGTAAATCTCGGGATTCGGCATTGGGCCGCGCCTTCAAATCAGCGGCAGACTCGGCGACTGGAGCAGGACTGAAAGCGCCGACACAAGAGAGGAACTCTGAAAACTTCGGCAGCAGAAGCGGAAGGTCGAGACTCTCATCGAACAATCCCGCAATCCTTTTTCGTGAGCCATTCCCGCGGGATGCATCGACGTAGGCGTAGAGTCCCTGCTGGAAGGTGGCGATGCCTTTGTAAAAGCGTAAGCCTTCGGCGGCAAACGGATGGGCAGAGATCAACTCAGCCGCACGTTGAATTCGCTGATCCCACTTGGATCGCTTCATTTCCGCGGTGGCAACTTGCCAGTGACCTGCTCGTACCAGAGACGATGATGCGTCTTCGCCCAGGCGACCGAAACTTCGCCGCGAATGATAGAAGTAAATCCGCCGCGGATCATGGCAGTTCCCATGTAAACGTGAATGATGAAGCCGCCGATGGTGGCGAGAGCAGCAACGACGTGCACTGTGACGCACAAATACCTTAGCCAGCGCAGACTCCACGGGATGGATTCCACGAACCACAACCCGGATCCCGAAAGCACCAACAGGATCACGCCATAAAACATCAGCCAGAAGAATATTTTCTGGCCGTAGTTGAAGCGGCCCTCGGGCGGAAGATTCTGGTCGTCGTTCTCGATGTAATGCTTAACCTCCTTCTTCCAGCGCAAGTCGGCTGCGGTCGTGGCCATATCGCCACGCCACATCCTGTACATCCAAAACATAGACCCCGTGAAGGCGAGGCCAAGCCAGGGATGCCAGAAGCGCGCAGTCGCTCCGCCGCCCACCAGTGCCGCGAGCCAATACATGTATGGGGACCAGAAGGCCAAGCCGGTGATCAAACAATAGACGTAGAACAGGGCGCCCACCCAGTGATGAACACGCTCGATCAGCGTGTAGCGGAGGATGCGTTCTCCAGGTTCGCCCGTAGTTCGTTGCGGGGAAATGGCGTGCGAACTCACGGCTGTCCTCCGTTCTCATGCGTGTCGGGATGCACTTCTTTCGGACCGTACCGGAAGTAGTGGAGAGTCACGCCCAGAATGCCGCCCAGCATGGCGAGGTTCCCAATCCACTTCGCCGGTCCCTTCCAGAATCGGACGACCCACGGGATGTGCGGATCTTTCGGCAATCCGCCGTACGCCTCGGGATTGGTCACATCGTGGAGCACATAGATCACGCCGGTTCCGCCTACACCGGACGGATCGTAAACCCCTGCCTTCTCAATACCGAAGTTCTCCCGCAGTTGTTTGGCTCGCGTCTCGGCCAGGTCTTTCATGTCATCTTTCGTGCCAAAATGCAGGCATCCAGTGGGGCAGGACTTGATGCAGGCCGGTTCCAGCCCCTCGTTCACCCGGTCCGAGCACAGGGTACACTTGAACATCTTCTTGGTCGCCGGATTGAATTTCGGAATGTTAAACGGGCAGCCGCTGACGCAATAGCCGCAACCAATGCAGTTCGCCTGTTGAAAATCCACGATACCGTTCGAATATTGCACGATGGCGCCGTCCGCCGGACACGCGGCCAGGCAGCCCGGATCGGCGCAGTGCATGCACTGATCTTTGCGCATCAGCAGCGTGACGCTGCCGTCCTCGCGTTCGTGCTCGTTGAACTTGATCAGGTTCCAGTAATTCCACGCGGTCTCCGGCATGGTCTGATAGCTGTTGTCGAAGACGGTGTCGGTAAAGGTGTAGCCGTTCCACTCCAGACAGGCGACTTCGCAGGCCTTGCAGCCGATGCAGGTCGTGGTATCGACCAACTTGCACACCTGCTCAGCTCGCTCGACGCCAGCGCCTGGAACTGGTCCCGCGTGGCCGGAGATTTTGACGATTTGCAAAGTTGCCTGGCTCATAACGTTGTCTTACGCTTTTTCCAGTTTGACCAGAAAGCCTTTGAACTCCGGCGTATATGCGTTGGGATCAATCACGGTAGGAGTAAGCCGATTGGCGAGGGTCCTCGCGTCCCGGCCAGCATCTTCTTGAATTCCGCGATAGCCCTGGTGAATGGGAAGACCGATCTGATAAACCTTTTTTCCGTCAATCATCATCGGTTTAATACGTTTAGTGACGTAAGCCTTCGCGACATAGAAGCTGCGCGCGCTCGTCACCTTCACCTTGTCGTTGCCCTTGATCCCCAGTTCCTGCGCCAGTTCGACCGGAATCTCGACGAACGGCTCAGGTATAAGTTGGACGTTCATGGGATTGTTCTTGGTCCAGTAGTGATAATGCTCGGTGAGTCTGTAGGTGGTGCACACAATGTTCAATCCGTCGCCCGGCGTAGCGTACTTGTCCGCGGGGGTACTCAGTTTCTTCACCACCGGGTTATTCGACTGGTTGGGATGAAACAGATTTTGCACCGGACTCTCGATTGGCTCGTAGTGCTCAGGTAAAGGCCCATCGGCGAATGCGCCTAAAGGCGCAAAGATTCTGCCAACGCCTTCCGGTGTCATGATAAACGGGCCCATGTGTTCTTTGGGATGAGAGTCGGCTTTGAAGTCGGGGACGTCGTTGCCGACCCAGAGTTGCGCGGCTTCGTTCCACCAGACCTGTTTGCGTTCAGCATCCCAAGGTTTTCCGGAAGCATCACAGGAAGCGCGGTTGTATAACACGCGGCGATTGGCCGGCCACGACCACGCCCAGTTGGGGTAAATGCCTTGGCCCGAGGGATCTTCTGTTCCTCGCCGCGCAAGCTGCGGGCCAGCTTCGGTCCAGCATCCGGAGTAGATCCAGTTCCCGCAGGACGTAGTTCCGTCGTCTTTCAGCCAGGCGAAACCAGGCACCTGCTGGCCGCGCTTGATAACCTGCTGCGTCTTCGGATCAGTTAAATCAGCGAGCGCCTTGCCGTTGATCTCTTTCGCCAATTCGGCACAGCGAAGGCTGGGGATTCGTGTAGGGCCACGTTAAATTCAGAATTGGATCAGGGAACTTGCCGCCTTCTTTTTTATAAAGTTCCCGTACCTTGAGAAAAATGTCGGAGACAATGTCTTGGTCGAGACGGCATTCGCCCGGGGTCGGCACGGCCACGTTTTTCCACTGGAGCCAGCGCGCCGAGTTGGTCATGGACCCGTCTTTCTCGGCAAATCCGGCGCAAGCCAGCCGATAGACCGTCGTGTTGATGGTCTTCATTTCCTCGGGAGTAATTCCGGGCGACTTCCAAAATTCACTGGTCTCGTCGGGATAGATCTCGCCGACCACGAGGAAATCAGCTTTCTTCAACGCATCAATATTTTTCTGCGAGTCCGGCCCAATGGCCACGCCGTTCATGCCGAAAGCCAGCATTCCCTTGACTGAGCCGCGATACATGTTGTCCCAGATCTGAGTCCAGGAATAATTGCGATCAACTTTGGGCATGTAGTCGAACGCAAAATCATTTTCTTTCGTAGCCGCGTCCCCGAACTGGGACTTCAAATAAGACACCGCAAACTTCGGCGTGTTCGACCAATAATTGAACGAATCCCAAGGCGCGGGTTTGGAACTTGTCGGAGTGGTTCTCTTAAGGTAGGCAGCGAGGCCGGTGTCGGCGGGAGTCGGCACTTTCAAGTAGCCCGGAAGGCTGTCGAAGACTCCGCCCATGTCGGTAGCGCCCTGAATGTTGGAATGGCCGCGCAACGCATTTACGCCACCGCCGGCACGCCCCACGTTGCCGAGCAGCAGTTGCAAGATTGCAGCCGTGCGGATGATTTGCGTGCCGAAAGAATGCTGGGTCCAGCCTACCGCGTACATGATCGTGGCGACTTTCTTCAAGTCTCCGTCTTTGCGGACGGAAGTAAACAGGTCAGCCGCTTTCAGGAATTGATCTTTGGGTATGCCGGTGATGCGCTCGACCATTTCCGGCGTGTAGCGCGAATATTGCTGCTTCAGCAACTGATAGACGCAACGCGGATGCTGCAAAGTCAGATCGTAAGCTACCTTCGGAGGCAAAGGTGGTAACGGAGTTGGCGTCGCTGCAGCCTGACCTAAAGCCATTCCCGCGGATTTTGGCGCGCTACCAGCCACAGCATGAGCGGCCGGCGCAACACCCCCCGCGTCGTTACCGTCCTCGTAATTCCAGGTAGATCTGTCGTAGGTTTTGGTCGCCGCATCGAATCCCGAGTACAAACCATCCTCGGGCAGCTTGAAACCTTCTTTCACAACGAATGCGGCATTCGTGTAGTTGACAAGGTAGTCTTTCGCAATCCGGTTGTTTTCGATTGCGTAGCGAACCATTCCACCGAGCATCGCAATATCCGACCCGGCGCGAATCTGGAGGAATAGATCGGACGTCGCCGCGGTGCGGGTGAACCGTGGATCGACCACAATCATCTTCGCGTTGCGGTTGCGCTTGGCTTCAATCGCCCACTTAAAACCGCACGGATGATTCTCGGCAGGGTTCCCACCCATGATCAACATCATGTCGGTGTTTTTGATGTCGACCCAGCCATTGGTCATGGCCCCGCGTCCGAATGTTGGTCCCAAACTTGAGACCGTGGGCCCGTGTCAAACCCTGGCCTGATTTTCTATATAGAGGAGCCCCAGCGCTCGCATGGTCTTGACGACCAGGTAATTGAATTCGTTGGTGTCGGTGCAACCACCGATAAAGGCGAGACTATCGCAATGATTTACGGTGCGACCTTGCGCATCTTTCTCGACGAATGTGTTGTCACGCGTCTTCTTTATCCAATGACCAATCTCGTCGATGGCTTGGTTCCAGCCGATATCTTCCCAGTGATCCGAACCCGGTCGCCGGACTTGCGGCTTCAGCAGCCGGCGCTCATTGAGGATGTCCTGCTCAAGCGAAGCGCCCTTCGGACAAAGCGTGCCGCGATTGATGGGATGGTCCGGGTCACCCTCAACGTGAATGACCTGCGGCGTGACGTTCTTAGCCTTGTCGCCGATCGTGTAAATAATGATTCCGCAGCTTACCGAGCAATAAGGACAAGTGGATCGTGTTTCGCTGGCTCGCGCTATTTTGAGTTCGCCTAGTTGCGCATAGGCAGGGGCGAGGTCAAACCCGAACAAAGTTAACGCTGCGCCTCCCAGCGTACTCACCTTCAGGAAATCTCTCCGGGTATTGTGCATGAGTCTGACCTTCCTTTCGCATCGAAAGCTATCGGTTTCTTCCGATCAAGCGGCTAATAGGAATTCAAAGTCAAAACCAGCAAAGCAGCGACGGTTAACATCCTTCGGTATAGATGCCAACAATTCCCCGTAAGCCTACAACATTTTGTCGTCCGGGTGAAGTCAATTTTGAAAGGGCGCACAGGAATCGCAGACCAGCGCTATGTACAAAAAATCGGCTACTTGAATGCAGCTGTGGCGACGGCGACCACCGAATCCGCACACCCGTAGTAGAGGAACCACCGGTCGTGAAAGTACACTAGTCCTTCGGCGAATGTCGTTCCCGCCGCGTACTGGCCAGTCTTCTCGTACGGCAGTTCAGGTTTCAGAACGGGGTGCTGAGTCTGCTCTAACAAGTTGGCAGGATCGCTTTTGTTGAACAGCGCCTCGCCCGCCGCGTAGGCATTGGGACCTAGATCTGGATCTCCATCTTTGACCGCATTCTTGCCGTTATAAATCACGAGAATTCCCGCCGAGGTTAGAACCGGCGGCGGCCCAGTTTCGGGAAATGTACTGTCGAAGTGGCCGGACCGCGGGCGCAACACTTCGATGGGCGCGCCTTTCGCATCTTCGATCGGACTCCAATTCACCAGGTCGCTCGAAGTAGCCAGATGGATGGCGCCTTCACCCCAATACATCCAATATTTCCCGTTGATTTTCGCTGCGACAAGACGCCCTTTGTCAACCCGGGTCACAATTCCCGCCGACTTATACTTTAGCTGAGCATATTTGCCGGTTTCGCCAAAGGCTGGCCCATGCTTTGTCCAATGCATCAGATCGATCGAGGTCGCCATGCCAACCGAGTAGATCTTGCGGTTCCACTGTGTATAGGTGAGAACGTAAGTGCCATCTTCAGTCTCGACAATTCGCGGATCTTCCACACCGCCCGGCCATTCGCGGGACTGTTGTGCATCGTCCGCCGGATAAAAAACAGGATCTGGCCTTCGCGTAAAGGAAATACCGTCCTGACTCTCAGCCAGGCCGAGCCGCGAGGTATGTCCGCCGATCTGCATCGCACCGGAGTCGTCCTCAGCCCTATAAAGCACATAAACTTTCCCATCCCGCACCATCGCCGCGGGATTGAAAGTGTGCAGCACCTCCCAATGCACCGGTTTCTTCAGAATTGGATCAGTGAAAATTGACTCCGGCCGCGGAAGGATGATCGGATTGCCACTCGCTGGCCGCGTGAACCCATCAATCTCCCATTTCTCGTCCTGCGCGTGAAGCGCAATCGCGCTCAACAGCACCGCTGCCAACCAGAGCTGTAGTCGCACCTTCACGTGGACAGTGTAACTGCTCGCAAGCTAATCACAAGAGTCACCCAGCAAAGTTGCACGCCGTCATCTGTAATAAATTGGTATCCTTGAAGATGTACAAAACCCCGCACCGTCAGGACAGTCTGGTACTTGGCCTGTACCAACTCAATTGTGCGATACTTGATAGATTGCGCGACCGTATGCAATCGTGGGGTAGCTGTAAGTTGCTGTAAGCATATTGGCTTACACCGTGGCGGCGTAGCTCAGGTGGCTAGAGCGACGGTCTCATAATCCGTAGGTCGTTGGTTCGAGTCCAACCGCCGCCACCATTTGCACTACACGCAAATCGCCCCAAAAAGGTCGATGTCTCCAGTGACATCGAATTCGGGGCCGTCCGCCCTCTGCTTGGGCGTGAGTACCAGTTCTCTTATGTGTTGGGCCAAACTTCCCTGCCGAACCAGAGGGTCACCTTGGAGCACAGATCGGAGGTCTACCGCTTTTTCCAGCAGAAACTCTCGAAGCTCGTCAACCCCGACGGAAGCATCTCGAACATGCGTATGAATTCAGCGCCGCAAGCAGTGGGATCGCGAAGTCATGCAACACCCACTAGATGCTTTTCGTCCTCTTTTTCTTCATGTGTGGGAAGCTGCGCTAACGCTCTTGGCAGTGCCACCGGAAGCTCCTTCGCAATTCTGGTCTGTATCAATGGCCTCAGAATGAACAAGGAGAAGAGCGACGCGATAGCACAGAGTGGGGCCGAAATGTAGAATACGACCGCAAACGAGCCGCCCAGGTATGCAGCCAGCGCCGCCGCTCCGAAGCCTGCAAAAACGGAAGCTGCTCCCTTGCTCGTGTACACCATGCCGTAGTTAGCAGAGGCATTCTTAGGCCCGAAAATATCTCCCGTCGTTGCTGAGAACAGAGAATAGATCTCGCCCCAGAAGAGAAAGACAAACGAGAACAGCATCACAAATGCGATCGGGCTTCCCGCGATTTTGGTCACGAGGAACACCAGGATCGCTTCGATGCCGAACGTGAGAAACATCGTATTCTCTCGCCCCAGCCGGTCCGAGACTGAGCCCCACAGAATTCTGGACAGGGCGTTACAGATGGACGTCAGAGACACGGTTAGCGGAACAATCGCCAGACCCCATACCTTGGCGTCGCTCACGTGAAGTGATTTGGCAATTTGCGAGAGATTCGGGTAGCGATCAGCCCACCCGCACATGCAAACACGTTGGGTAGGTTGTGATTGTTGGGATCACCAGTTACCGAAAAGGAGCGCCGTCATGAAACAAGAAAAGTATATCGGCATGGACGTTCGCCAAGCAACGATCTCGGTTGCTGTCATGGACAGCTCGGGCAAGCTGATCATGGAATGCATCCTGGAGACGAAAGCAGCGACCATTCTGGAGTTCTTCCGTGGACTGCGCGGAAGTTTATCAGTGGACCTTTGAAGAAGGAACTTCTCCTGCCTGGTTGCAAGACCTGCTGAAGCCTCACGTCACCGATCTTGTGGTCTGCGATCCGCGAAAAAACGCGCTGCTGAAAGACGGCAGCAAGAGTGACCGGATCGATGCGCCCAAGCTGGCGGAGTTATTACGCGGCAACCAGCTCCATGCGGTGTACCACGGTGAGCACGGGTTGCGCACCTTAAAGGAGTTAGGTCGCAGCTGTCTGACGCTTACCCAAGATGTCAGCCGGGTGATGACGCGGATCAAAGCCGTCTATCGAAGCTGGGCCATTCCGTGTAGCGGCGCGACCGTGTACGCCCCGCGGTATCGCGCAGAGTGGCTGGCCAAGATCCCCGCAACCCGGGGCTCGGCTGCGGGCGGAACGGTTCTCGAAAGAATACCCCTCGGAAGAGCCTCATGAGCACCCTCTGGAGAGCCTCGAAAGCGCCCTCTAAAGACCCTTCTCTCCTGCGATGATAGTCCGCCTAAGTGCATGAGCATAAAGGCTGACCGGACCGAATCCGCTGAAGTGCGATAACAGCCAGCAGAAAGTAGAATTGAAAACACATTACCGACCTTTGATTGCAATAGGTTACAGTGATTGATCGAGTCGATCAAAGAAGTTAGTATTGACCTATGCAACACATTGAAAACAATCATGAAAGTGGTATAATGGTTTTTCATCTCGTTGTTGTCGTGCGAAAACTGCCGATTTTGCTCGTGTCGACCGGAGGCCCGTCTGGCCAGCCCACGAGGTTTTTGGGGGGTGAGCAGGGTACAGGGGGGTGAGCAGGGTACAGGGGTTGGGGGCGACGTGGTCGAAGAAAAAAAACAAGCCTCGGGTGCAAACGAGCGTACGCCGTACCGCCTGGGTCTTCCCTCATTCCCTCAGAAACGTGCAGAGGTGAGGGCCGACCTGCGGGGTGCGTTCCCCTTCACTCCATTCGCTGCCATCGTTCCCTGACCGCAGGGCCGAAATTGAAAAAGGCTCGCCTGCGCATCGGTCGCATCCACGATCTCCGATTTGGACGACACTCTGCACGGTGAAATCTGGCCAGCCCACGAGGTTTTTGGGGGGTGAGCAGGGTACAGGGTTGGGGGCGACGTGGTCGAAGAAAAAAAACAAGCCTCGGGTGCAAACGAGCGTACGCCGTACCGCCTGGGTCTTCCCTCATTCCCTCAGAAACGGACAGCGGCTTGCGACCGTCGCCGTTGGTACCGTCGCCATTCTGCACTTCATTTTGCACGACCACGCCATGGTTGGCCGCATTCAGTTCGAACGTTTTGCGGTCGCGCTGGGTGAGCGCATCCTGAGCGTTCTCGCCGACTGACAGCCGAACCCGTACGCCATTCCTGCGCCAATCGAGATAGTACGCCCCCTCGGGATGGCGTTCTTCCTTGTCCTTCACAATGACAATGTCTTGCTTGATGCGGCCTTCGATGTGATGACGGCGGGGCAGTAGCGCAACCCGGCCTCAGTGGCCACGTATTTGGTGAGATTGACTTTGACTTTTCGCAACGGCTTCCTCCACCGGTATGAGTGTGTGGTAGGAGCCCTTGCAAGCGCCAGATAACAAAAGTAATGGCGGAGAGGGGGGGATTCGAACCCCCGATACAGGTGTTAGCCCGTATAACGGTTTAG
>CAVROB010000001.1:0-9689 GCA_963722725.1 uncultured Acidobacteriota bacterium | reverse complement strand
GACCAGGGGGTCGGAGGTTCAAATCCTCTCTCCCCGACCAATCTTCTTAAGCGTTATCGCAAAGCAATGTGCACTTTTTAATAAGGTCCGCATGCGGAGCGCTGACTCTATTTCCCGAGCGCTTGAGCCAGGAAGTTAACGGTTCGCTTCCAGGCGTCCGCAGCGTCGTCCGCCCGGTAGCCAGCCTTGTTGTTGGGATTTTCGAAGGCGTGGCCCGCATTGGGGTAGATTACGATCTCAACTTTCTTGCCCAACTGCTTCATCGATTGTTCAAACTTCTTCACATCGTCGACCGAGATGCCGCGATCCTGTCCGCCGAAAATGCCGAGGATCGAGGCATTGATTTTCTTCAGCGACGCGGGATCGCTTGCCAGATGGCCGTAATTAATCACGTCCGCCGCCAGAGTTGGCTCCTGCAACGCTACATCGAATGAGTAGCCGCCACCCATGCACCAGCCGATGGAGGCGATTCGATCTTTCTTTACATTCGGCTGCGATTTCAGGAATTCGAAAGCCGCGTGCAAATCGCGCGCCGCCCGGTCATCAGGAACACCACGCATGATTTCGTGAGCCTCGTCGGGCGTGGTCGCGACTTTGCCGCGGTAGAGATCGATAGCCAGCGCAACGTAACCCAGATCGGACAGTTTCGAAGCCTGCTCCTTGACCCAGTCATTGAGTCCCCACCATTCGTGGATGACCAGAATGCCCGGAAATGGTCCCGTCCCTTCGGGCGTGTAAATTATTGCTTGGACGGTGTCGTCGCCGCTCTTGTAGGAAACATTCTTGGGGCTAGCGGCAAAAGCGCCGAGGGCAAAAAACAAAGTGATGGTCAAAGAGAAGAATTTCACAGCAAATCCTCCGCAACGGTAAGTCTTCGAAAACTACAATTGCAATTCCATGTACATCGCCCCGGCAATCGGATTGGGACGATACGGCGGGATCTCTCGAAATCCCAGTTTTCGGTACATTTCTACCGCATCTTTCATGATCGGCTCGATTGTATCGAGCCGCATCCGCTGATAGCCAATCGTACGGGCTTCCACAATAATCTTTTCTGCGATCGCACGGCCCAACCTTTTTCCGCGAAATGAGGGACGCAGGTAGAGCCGCTTCATCTCGCAGATGCCAGCATCCCATCTGTGAAGGGCGACGCATCCCGCCGACTGTCCTTCATATTCCGCCAGCAACAAACGGCCGTCGGGCGGCACGTAGTGACCAGGAAGTTCGGCAAGCTCTTGCTCAAAATTCTGGAAGCAGAGCTTCACCCCGAGCGATTGCTCGTACTCCAGGAAAAGTTCCCGCACTTGGGCAATCTGCGCAGGAGATTCCGCCTGCACGAATACAAGTCCTGAAATTGGACTCGTCACCCCATGAGCATGCCGCCGTTCACGCTTAGAACATGTCCAGTGATGTAGGAAGCTTCGTCCGAGGCGAGAAATGCAACGGAGTTCGCCACGTCTTCGGGGGTCCCGATTCGTCCCAGAGGAATCATTTTTAATGCGTTCTGTTTGAAGTCGTCGGTGAATCCCGAAGTCATGGCGGTTTCGATGAAGCCTGGTGCTATGGCGTTGCAAGTTATGTTGCGCGACCCGACCTCGCGGGCGATGGCCATGGTCAATCCAATCAGCCCCGCTTTCGACGCGGCATAATTGGCCTGTCCCGCCTGGCCCGTTTGACCAAAGACCGACGTTATATTGATGATCCGGCCCCACCGCTGCTTGAGCATGGAACCGATCACCTGCTGAATACAAAGATAGGCGGATGTGAGGTTGGTGTTGAGGACGGAATCCCAATCGGCGCGCTTCATGCGCATAACCAGTTGATCGCGCGTGATGCCGGCGTTGTTGATGAGAATATCGACTTTGCCGAGCTGTCCGAGGGCAGCCTTGAATGCGGTTTTAACTTGCTCTTCGTCGGCTACATCAAGCGGGAACGCAGACGCCTTCCCACCCGCGGCCTCGATCTCTCGCACCAGTTCGATCAGCTTTTCCTGATTGCGAGCTGCCACTGCCATGGTAGCCCCTGATGCCGCCAGCTTGAGAGCGCAGGCCCGACCAATGCCCTGGGACGCACCAGTAACCAGCGCGACCCGACCTGAAAGGGTCATGATTTCTCCTTATCGATGGAACCCGAATTATAGCCGCAGATGGGCAGGGGTGGGGCACTGATCGAAACTAGTTCCTCGACTTCCTTTGTATACCTCTCTGTCCTTTATGATCGATGAAGTTCAAATACTAGAACCACAAAGGACGCAAAAGTATTCAAAGGAAAATATTTGCCTGGGGAAAAAAGGAGCGTTACAGAGCAGGAACCCGTTCTGCCGTTATTGCAGTCGTAGTCGCAGCATTGGCAACGGGCTGATAGTCGCGCTGATAGACGTCCACGATCGCGCGCCCGACGATGCGAGCTGTGGCTTCCGAGTGGACATGCACCGGCAAGGTGAACGGACCGATGTCCGCGTAATCCTGCACGAAATCGACTTTCTTGATGAAGAGCGAAGGCGATTTCACCGGTCTGCCCTCGGCTCGCACCAGGCTTCCGGTGTAAACGTCGACGTAGATTCGGCCCTTGAACAAGCCAACACGTTTCTCACGTGGCTTTACTTGGTATACGTGCACCATGCGGCCTTGCAATTCGTTCGTCCCCTTGTAAGAGAATTTGTAATTTGCAGGGCTGATCGCGTTCAGCGCAGGGTCGTCCTTTTGCAGATGATCCACTTCGGACTGCAGCAGCCGGGTGATGACATTCGTCTTTACGAAGCTATCACCAGTGAATCGCACCGCCTTGAACGCGAGCGTGCGCGGAGCCAGGTAGTGCTGTTGCACTTCGTATTCGCCGTACTGCGAAGTGTCGAGAAGCTGAGCCCGGATCAGGGTTGTGGCTGAGTAAGCAGCTAGTTGCTCTGCCTGTATCACGGACCGCCCGCGACAAACCTGAAGCGCGAGCTCGGGAGCCATACGCGGCAGAACTGCCGTCGCAACCAGGGCCACTGGGACTTGCTGCGGGATTGGCGACAGGAACCCCAGCCTGGTCATCCAACGACGGTGCCTCAAGCGACGAGACAGCTGACAGCCAGTCGGCATCGCCGCCGGGTTTGGCAAGCAGCGGAGCTTGAGCCGTCACAAATCCGGTCAATAAGAAGCACAAACACAAGACTTTAAGAAAAGTTCGCTGCATGAATAACCGGGATGACTTCCTTTATATATGATTCGATGAATGGAAGAAAAGATACAATCGCTTTCGCTGGGGCCTTAGTGGTACCTATCGCGGATTTGCTGGATTGTGTGATAAATCGGATGTTTCCTTTCGTCATGTTCATCAAACTTCAATCTTGTCCCGCGTTAAGTGCGATCGCGCACCCCGAAATCGGTTAAGATTTATCTCTCTTCAACACACGAGGTAAGCGATCAGCATGCCCGAGGTTAACAATCCGC
Organism: uncultured Acidobacteriota bacterium; assembly: GCA_963722725.1. Lineage (GTDB taxonomy): Bacteria > Acidobacteriota > Terriglobia > Terriglobales > Acidobacteriaceae > JABDBE01. The sequence continues at coordinate 6,255 of CAVROB010000001.1, read as the reverse complement.
CCTCGACCAATGGAAACCACGCGTCTTCGGATGCCCCCTCCGTAGAGGTTTACGCGGTCTACGGCGTGGAGCCTGAAGTGCAGGCCTATGCCATGGCCAAGTACTCGCGTTCTTCTCTTTCCATGAAGGAGTCGCTTAAGGAGATCAGCCAGCAAAAGGCCGAAAAGTTCCTCAACACCTTCTACTTCCAGTACGGGCATCGGTCGATTGCGGATTTAGCGCACGTCGCTCTCGCTATCGAGCGCCTTTCGATTCTGGCGGCGATTGCTGTCGCTGACGAGCAACGCTGGGACGGCCAGGAACGCTCCACCCGCTACCAGGATTTCAAAAAGAGCGGCTACTTTACCCCCGACTTCGGCGACGATCAGCAGGCCCGCTCGCTCTATCGAGGAACGGTGGACAATCTGTTCGCGGAGTACGAATCGCTTTCGGAGCGGACGTTTCCGCTACCTGCTTGACATTACGCCCAAGCCTGCGGAGATGAAGCAGGAGGCATACGAGCGAACCTTGAAGGCTCGAGCATTCGATATTTCCCGCTACCTGTTGCCACTTTCGACGAACACGTCGCTCGGAGAAATCGTCAATGCCCGCACCCTTGAAACTCAGGTTTCACGGCTGCTCTCGCACACGCATAAGGAGGTCCGAAATCTGGGTGAACTCCTAAAGCGGGCGGCAGTTTCTCCAGCGTACAACGCCAGCTATACGTCCTTGCACGAACTGGTGGAGCAGATCCGGGCGGTTTCTCCGGAACTCGGCGAGCGAGCTGCGCAAGAGTTGTTGCGCGAAGTGCGCGTGGCTCCGACTCTGGTGAAGTATGCCGATCCGAGTTCTTACGAGATCGAGACTCGGCGTGAACTTCGGCAAGTCGCAGCGGAATTGCTGGGAAATTTAGAGATCGCATCGGCGCCCACGGTCGATCTGCTCGACGAAGAACCGCTCGAAGTTGAGCTGGCGTCCACACTGATCTACGAACACAGTCATTATCCCTATCGACAGATCCGGCAAGCGATCCAGGGCGCGGGAGAACACATTCGCCGCGAGATCATTGACCTGGGATTACGGCATCGCGGCAAACATGACGAAATGCTGCGCGCGTTCTGCGCCGGACAACAGTTTCGCTTTGACATCCTCATGGACGTCGGCGGCTTCCGCGATATGCACCGGCACCGCCGATGCATCCAAATTGGACAGGACTTCACCATCCAGGCACGGCTACGACATCCCGGATGAGGTGAATGCGGCTGGAGCGCGAGGAAGTTATGACGCCGTCATGCAGCGGACAGCCGAGGCGGTTGAACAATTAGCCAATCGACCTGGAGCGGAAGCAAAAGAAAATGCCCAATACGCGATCCCATTGGCATTCCGCAAGCGAACTTTGTTCAAGATGGATTTCGCCGAAGTCGTCTACATCTCAGAGCTGAGAACCGGACCAGCAGGACATTTTTCCTACCGCAATGTGGCATATGCGATGTATGAAGCGGTCGCGCGGAAATATCCCGCGTTGGCGAAGCATTTGAGAGTGACGGATGTGAGAGAGCCAGTGGATCTGCTGAAGCGATAAAGGTGAAAGAGGGTCGCTGCTAGAATCAGTTTCCCGCCTCCGGCCCTTCGTCTCACATCTGATAAGCTGTCATATGCGAGTCGCCGGGAAATCAAAGCCTTACTGCGATTGCAACCGGTCACGCGCGCTGGGCAGGAAGGATCTGCTGTCGCTTGCCGGTTCGCTCTCCGCCGAAGACGCGGGCTCTGCGAGCCGCTACCAAGGTCATCCGAAAGAATTAGCGTTGATTTTTCTCTGTGACTCTGTGGTGAAGGATTCTCTACGTGTACATCACCTTCCGGTCGCCCTTCACAATCCGGCCCACGGTAAACGCCTTTTCTCCTGCGCGCTCCAGCAGCGTCTGAGCCTTCTTGAACTTCTTGGACGGAACCACCAGCAGCATGCCTAATCCCATGTTGAAGGTGCGAAGCATCTCTTCCCGCGGCACGTTGCCGAGTTGCTGCAGGTGCTCGAAGATCGGCGGCACCGGCCAGGAATTGATCTCGATCACGGCCGCCACGCCTCGGGGAAGCACACGAGGAAGATTTTCAGTGATGCCGCCGCCGGTGATATGAGCCATCGCCGAAACGGATTCGCCATCCGCCAGCAGACGCTTCACTGCCGGCCAGTAACTCTTGTGTGTCTTCATTAGTTCGTTGCCGACTTTTCCCTTGAGCTCGTTGACGTAAGACTCAGGCGTGTAATGGCCAACTTCAAACAGCAGCTTGCGGGCGAGCGCGTAGCCATTGGTGTGCAGGCCATTCGAGGCTAAACCTAGAATCACGTCGCCAACCTCGACCTTCTTTCCCGTGACGATGCGTTCACGCTCGACCACGCCGACGATGAATCCAGCGAGATCGTATTCGCCTTCGGGATAGAAGCCCGGCATCTCTGCCGTTTCGCCGCCGATCAGAGCGCAACCGTTGTGCTTGCAAGCCTCCGCCAGACCTTCAATCACCTTCTCCGCAACCTCCGGTTCGAGTTTGCCGGTGGCGAGATAATCCATGAAGAAGAGCGGAGTTGCGCCCTGCACCGCGATGTCATTCACGCAGTGGTTCACCAGATCCGCGCCGATCGTGTGATGCACCTTCATCTCGAAAGCGACTTTCAGCTTGGTGCCAACCCCGTCCACACTCGAGACCAATACCGGATCGACATACTTGGTCTTGTCAATCGCGAACAAGCCGCCGAAGCCGCCGATCTCGCTGAGTACCCCCCGAGTGAAGGTTTTGTGAGCAAGATACTTGATCCGCTTCTTGGTGCGGTTGGCGCGGTCGATGTCGACACCGGCGTCGGCATATGTAATGGGCGTACTGTTCAAGGAATCCTGGGCCACGGGTGTTGGCTCCGCCTCTTAAAAAGGTTGCGGGATAACGCTGGGCGTAGTGCTCGACAGAATCGTTTAAGTGCGGCTCATTGTAGCATGTTCGAGACTGACGTTGCGGAGGCGATTGGGTGAAGACGGAACCGCGAGCCGTTATCGAGAGACACTAACCGTTGCATGCCCCACGAGGCACGCGCGAGCGCGAATCAACCTGCCGGAGTTTCCACAACCAGCGGCGTCGAGAAGACTCTTAAGAGTCTTCCACCGCTAATGAGTCACGTAGCTGGAAAAGTAATACAGCAGTATTCCAAACAGCGCCAGTCCAGAAATGCCGTATGCGGTAAGAACCCAAACACCGCGGCCTTCGCGATGGGCTACAGAAGATTGAGAACCGCGTACATCTGTCGAGGAATCACCCAGGGCCCGATTTTCCACGCAAACCTCCGAGGACGGAAAGTGGTGGCGCGGGAGGCGTCACATTTTTACCCCACACTGCCGCTAGGCAGGTGTTGATGGCGCAAATGTTACTACAAAATCGGCTTCGCTGGTGGGGAAATAGGTGTGTCTTTGTCAAATCCAGGTAAAATCCACCGAAACGCGCGACGACTGGGCGCTCCAATTCGGGAACTTTTCCACCGATTGTTGTAGAATTCGCTTTTCCTTCGCTTAGAGCAGCGTGTATAATTCGGCCTGAATCATCCTGCAATCACAAAAGGAGCCGCCTCATGGCCGACGAACGAATGAAAGCGCTTGATCTGGCCTTTGCCCAAATCGAAAAGCAGTTTGGCAAGGGTTCGATCATGCGTTTGGGATCGAAGGAAGCAATCGTACCCATTGCCGTGATCCCCACCGGCGCGATTTCGTTCGACGCGGCTTTGGGCGTCGGCGGATTCCCACGCGGACGCGTGGTCGAAGTCTTCGGGCCTGAATCCTCAGGCAAAACCACGATCACATTACAGGTAATCGCAGAAGCGCAAAAGATGGGAGGCATGGCCGCCTTTGTCGACGCCGAACACGCACTCGATCCCGGGTACGCTAAGAAGCTCGGTGTCGACGTGGACAACCTCCTGGTCTCGCAGCCGGACTACGGCGAGCAGGCGCTGGAAATCACCGAGGCGCTGGTGCGCTCGGGCGCGATCGACGTGCTGGTCGTTGACTCCGTTGCCGCGCTGGTGCCCAAGGCTGAACTCGATGGCGAGATGGGCGACAGTCATATGGGCTTGCAGGCGAGGCTGATGTCTCAGGCTTTGCGAAAGCTGACGGGAACGGTTTCGAAGTCGCGCACTTGTTTGATTTTCATTAACCAGATCCGCGAAAAGATCGGCGTGATGTTCGGCAATCCCGAGACCACGACCGGTGGCCGTGCCTTGAAGTTCTACTCGTCGGTGCGCATTGACATTCGCCGCATTGCCGCGATTAAAGATGGCGACGTCGTGACTGGCTCACGCACCAAGATCAAAGTCGTGAAAAACAAGGTAGCCGCCCCCTTCCGCGAAGCCGAGTTCGACATCATGTACGGTGAGGGGATTTCGAAAGAAGGCGACTTGCTCGACATCGCCGCCCTTCATAACATCGTGGAAAAGTCCGGCGCATGGTACAGCTACAAGGGAGAACGCATCGGCCAGGGCCGCGAAAATGCGCGCGCATTCCTCAAGGAAAACAAAGACACGCTGATCAAGCTCGACGCCGAGGTTCGCAAGCAACTGGGATTGACAGCGCCGGCAGCACCAACAGCGGTACCGGCGCCAGCGGCGTCCCGCAGACTTGCGCGTGCCACCGGATTTCAAAGCGCGCGCCGCAGATTCTGCATGCGTGTGGACTACGATGCCCAGCCTCGCGGCTCCGGAAGCAGCAAAGGTACCTGCTGCGCGGCGGTAGAACGCATTGCTTCGCTCGGGATGACAACGCGTTTTTGAGTGGAGTCTCGACGCTAAAAAGGCGTACTCAGCGCACCAGCCATTCGGTCACGGCGTGCATTTGGGTGAGCGCCGGGCCGTAGGCCATAACCACGCCGATGAGCGTCGCCATAACCGGCAGAGCGTACCACCATGCGCTGCGGGTCTGCGGCATCTGCCGCTTTTCCCACCTGACCAGCCGTTGCACACGCGCGCTTAACGCTGTGGAACTGTGCAGCAGGGCCATGGTCAGTTCACTGGAAGATTCCGCGGGGCCCAGTCTCGAGACTTTGATCAATGCAGCGGCAAGATCGAGTGCATCCTGGAAGCTCGATACGGCGTCGTCATCCGCAGCCATCTCGGTCTGCTCCGACCAGGCCCGCTCCAAATCGGCCATCGCGGGAAACGCCGAAAACCGGAAGACCAGTTTCTTCAGATTGTCGTAGCGAAGCGCGTGTGCCATCTCATGCCGCAGGGAGGTTCGAAGCTCCGGCGGATTCAGCGTCGCAAAGGCAGCCTCAGACACCAAGACCTTGGGCGCACAGACGCCAACGACGGTCAGACTCGGAGAGTTGTTGCCCGTGCGAAAAATCGGCACAGCGTCACCGGACTTCAGGATTTGGGATTCCATCAACATGGAGCCGTCCAGCCACTTGATCAGTGCGCGGGACGCCCTCAATTGAGTCATCGCCGCACGAGTAATTCCTGTCGCAATCAGAATCAGGCAGCACAGGCCGAGGGCCAGCGGAGCAGTGCCGATCGCTTCATTGGTCGCGCGCGGCTCCAGTAGCAAGAAAGATGGCAGCGTAACCGCAAACGTTATAAGAGTGGACACCGCGAGCGGGAGCATGCGCAGAACGAACAATAAATCAGCGGAGCCGCGGGCTGAGCGTGGTCGACACACGCGTCGTATCAGTTTCCATCCCCAGGAAACGCTCAGAGAAAGTGACACATACAGCAATACGAACACGGCCAGCGAAACTCCGACGCAGCGCGCGGCAAACATCAAGCCTTCTCCCTGTTTCCAAGTTCGCGACGCTTTTCATCCAGCAATCGCTGCAAATCATCGAGCAGGCTGGCATCATGTTCGCTGACTGCTTCCACGAGATACGAAAGTGGAAGCGCGGCGCCCGAACCAAGCAGTTGCTTGATGGTTTCGCCGACGGCAGCTTTCTCAAGTTCTTCCTGCGTGTAGCGTGGAGAATAACGAAACGCTCTGCCCTCGGCTACGCGGTTCAGTAATTGTTTCTTGTAAAGCCGGTCGAGCGTTGTCATCACCGTAGTGTAGGCGAGCTTAATGTCGCCCACGTCCAGAATCTCGCGAACGGTTGAGCTTCCTCGCGTCCATAGAGCAGCAAGTAGCTGCCGCTCGAGCGGCCCGAGTTGGGCAATCGGAGAGCGTCGCAGCAGGTTCAACATCCGTTTCATACTGAGTGTCCCATCCAAAAAGTGACGTTACCTGAGAATCGGATAAACCGCAAGGAGTAGAAAGTCCG